>CAWCSS010000009.1:0-1368333 GCA_963798325.1 uncultured Solirubrobacteraceae bacterium | reverse complement strand
CGCGCGAAGCCAGCGCCGTACCGCTCGATCGGGTGCTCACGTCTAGCCTCCGGAATCCGCGGTCGTCCTCGCTCCGCACGCGGACGACGAGGCGATGGGCTGCTCCGGGCTTATGGCCCGCTGCCGCCGGCCGGCTCGCGGATTCACGTCGTCTACCTCGCGGTCGATGGCTTCCACCACTACGGCGTCGACGGCGAGACCACCTACGCGCAGCGCGTCAACGAGATCGAGGACGTGCTCGCGCTGTTCGGCGAGAACACGACCTACGAGATCGCCTACGGCGAGCAGGACCTGATCGAGACTCGACACGCTTCCGCGCGGACTGGTCGACCGCTTCGAGAAGATCATGATCGAGCACGAGCCGAGCTGCTGCTGTTGCCCGCGCTGCCCGACTACGACCAGGACCACCAGGCCGTCTTCTACGCCGCCCACGCTGCGGCGCGCCCGATCGCGCAGCAGTTCGGCAACTGGCTGACGCGAACGTCCTCGGCTACGAGATGACGAAGTTGCAGTGGGCCGCGGAGCCGCTCCCGCGCTTCGGCGCCTTCACGACATCACCGAGCACATCGAGACCAAGCTCGAGCCGTGCGCCGCTACCGCACGATGCTGCGCCGAGCCCGCACATCCGCTCGCTGGAGTCCGTCAAGGCCCTGGCCACGATCCGCGGCGCGGAGATCGGCGTCACCTACGCCGAGGCCTTCTCCGTCCTACGCACGACCTTTAGCCGCGCGACCGTACACGGACCGACCACGCTCCCCGCCAGCAGCTTCCATGCGTGCGGCTCGCGCAAAACGCCGGCTCGCGCCGCGCCGCGCTCCCGACCCCGCGGAACGTCGCCACGAACGGCCGGTCCGGGCAGCGTCCGCTCGCGCACGCGGGAGATGATGTCCTGCCCCAGCGCGCGGTCGGCGACCCGCTCGAGCGAAGCCCGCCGCGCGCCGTCCGCGACGTCGCGGCGTGCCGGCGCTTGACGGCGTGCACCTCGCGCAGCGATTGCTCGACCTGCAGGTAGCCGGTCCCGGTCACGTCGGAGAGCCCCGACGTGAAGCTCTGCCCGTGGATCCGGTACCGGCAGAGCGCGGCATCGACGAACGCGATGTCCCACGACTCGGCCATCCGCATCCAGAACGCGAAGTCGAACGGCGGCGCGTCCTCCTCGCGGAAGGCACCCGCGGGCACGGCGGAGCGGCGGATCAACGCGGTCGAGCTGCAGACGCGGCAGCCGTAGACCATCGACTTCTCGACGAACTCGGTCCCCGGCTCGAGCGCCGGCGACGGCGTCCCGAGCCAGTCCTGCTCGGCCATCAGCGACCGCGCCGGCCGCGTCGATCAGTGCGAAGCGGGAATGCGCCATGCCCGCGCTCGGGAAGGCGTCGAACGCGGCCACCGTCATCTCGACCAGCTCGCGGCGAGGCCACGTCGTCGTCGCCGAGCTGGATGACGTACTCGGTCTCGGCGCCCAGGAGCGAGCGCGTGAAGTTGCCGACGATGCCCGCGTTCCGCTCGTGACGGATCAGGCGCAACCGCGGATCGTCGAAGCCGGCGACGACTTCGACCACCGCGTCGCCGGGCGTCGCGTCGTCGTGAATCTCGACCACGAGGTCGTCGAACGTCTGCCCGAGCGCGCTCTCGATCGTCTGCGCCAACCACTGCGTGCGGTTGTAGGTCGGTATGCAGACGGTCACGCGGGGCACCGACGACAGTATGGTGGCCGCCCATGACCGGGGCCGTCGAGCGTGAGCGCAGCTTCTGGAATTCCCGCGGCAGCGCGTACGAGACCGTGCGCAACCTGATCGGCCGCAGCATCGGCGGCTTCTCCAGCTACGGCGAGCTCGAGACCACCTACGACCCCGCCGGACGCACGGTGCTCGACTACGGCTGCGGCCGCGGCGACGACGCGATGCGGCTCGATCCAGCGCGGCGCCGCGCATGTCACGGGCTTCGACATCTCCGATGCCGAGATCGCCCACGCGCAAACGCGCCGCCGAAGCGGCCCGAGTTGCCGACCGCACGCGCTTCGTCGTCGCCGACGCCCACCACACCGGCTTCGAAGACGGCGCCTTCGACCTGATCCGCGGCAACAGCATCCTGCACCACCTCGACTCGAGCCCGCGCTCACAGAGCTGCGCCGGATCCTCGCCCCCGGTGGCCGCGCGGTGTTCGTCGAGCCGCTGGCGCACAATCCGCTGCTGCGGCTCGGCCGCGCGCTGACGCCGATGGCCCGCACGGAGGACGAGCACCCGTTCACCGCCGACGACTGGGCGACCTGCGCGGCCGTCTTCCCGGGCTTCCGCCACTTCGAGCGCGAGCTGATGACGGTCCCGCTGATGCCGCTCAACCTCGTGCTCACGGTCCGCGGCCGGCGAGGCCTCGCCGCGCGCGTGAAGGCTGCGACGTGCGCGCTCGCTCAAACGCGCGCCTCGCCTACGCCGCTACGCACGGCTCACGTTCCTGATCCTGCAGTGATCACGACCGCGCCGGCGACGCACGTGACGGTGCCGCCGCCGACCCAGATCGTGCCGTCCGCGTCGCGGCTGACGTGCACGCGCCCGGCGCGCCCGAGCGCGGTGCCCTGCCGCGCGACATAGGGCGCGGGCGCACGGCCGGTGCCGAGCAGCCATTGCGCGACCGAGGCGTTGAGGCTCCCGGTCACCGGATCCTCGACCGTCGAGCCGTCCTTCGGGAAGAACGCGCGCAGCTCGAAGGCCGCGGGCGAGCCCGCCGGATACGGGCCCGACCACGCCGATGTCGAGATCGCCGAACCCCGGGGCGCAGCGCCAGCACCGCCTCCGCGTCGACGAGCAGCACCGCGATCCAGCCGGGGCCGTTGTCGACCCACGGCGCGTCGAGGATCGCCGCGCGGTCGATCCGCAGCACCGCCGCCACTCTCGATCAGCGTCTCCTCGACCGGGCCGGAACGCATCAGCGGCGGGGCGGCGAAGGCGAGCCCGCCCGCCTGCGTCGGATCGGGACGAGCCCGGCGCCGCACTCCTGCACGATCACGTCGCCGCGTCTGCGGCACACCGCCGCGCTCGAGCCACGCATGGCAGGTGCCGAGCGTCGGGTGCCCGGCGAACGGCAGCTCCGTGGACGGGGTGAAGATGCGCACCCGGTAGTCCGCGTCGGGCTCGACGGCGGCAGGACGAACGTCGTCTCCGACAGGTTCGTCCAGTGCGCGAAGCGCTGCATCGCCTCGGTGTCCAGGCCCGCGCCGTCGAGCACGACCGCCACCGGGTTGCCGGAGTACGGCGTGGAGGTGAAGACATCGACCTGGGCGAAGGCGCGCGGCATCGTCCCCGGACTCTACGGCGGACGGCGCCAGCGCCCGGAATCTGATGGAGTCCCTCCGGTTCAACTGCTGGAGGCACCATGATCGGAGCACTTCTCCTCGGCCTCATCGCCGGGATCATCGGGCGGATGCTGGTGCCGGACATGTGGAGCGGCCTGCGCGGGCCCAAGTCCTGGGCCTTCTCACTGATCCTCGGCCTCGCCGGCGCGATGCTCGGCTACCTGATCTTCACCGTCTGGATCGGGATCGGCGACACCGACGTCTTCGACCTCGGCGGCATCATCGGCGCCATCCTCGGCGTGATCATCCTGCTGCCCTTCGTCGGCATCGTGGTCCGGATGTCACGCCGAGGCAAGTAGCGCGCTCGCTACTGCATGCCGGTGGCGACCCAGTCCTTGGCCTGCGCGATCTCGTCCAGGTCGAAGACGCGGGCCTCGCCCGGGATCATCCACGCGAACAGGTGCATCGCGTGGGCCATCCACTCGATGTCGGTGACGATCGCGGATCGCTCCCACGCGTGGTGGTGGCGGATGCCGAGGTCGAATCCGAGCTTCGCGTCAGCCCACAGCGCACCGGGCTCCATCTCCTCGAGGTCGTCGATCACGTACAGCGTCCGCAGTGTGCCGCCGGCGTCGAGCACCCGCTGCAGCTCCGGCACCAGGACGTCCTCGTAGTCCTCGCGCTCGACTTCGCCGGTGACCCGAAAGCCGACCGTGCCCGTGGGCATATTCGTCATTCGCTCGATCATTCCTGAACCCTAATAGCGCCGGGCGCGCGGCGCGCGGCGCGGCCAGCGCTGGGAACGCACGGCCTCCGGGGCTCCGAGCAGCGCAGTGAGCGCCGCATCGAGCTCGTCGCCCGCATCGCTGTGCTTGGCCACGGCGGAGGAATTGAAGCGCCAGCCGCCACCCCAGACGTGCTCCGGCTGGCGCGAACTGGCGTGCCAGAGGGATGAGTCACGGATCGATTCGCAGAGCGTCGGGCTTTCCATACCCCAGAGTTCGGCGTGCGCCGCAGCCCCCACTATGTCCTTTTACACGTTCCTCCGCCGGCGGCGGCAGCGGGGAAGGGCCAAGATGTGACCATGTCGGACGCTGCGATCGAGCGAAACTGGGCGGGCAACCTTCGCTATCGCGCCGCGCGGATCGACCGGCCGCGCTCGCTCGGCGCGGTCCGGGAGATCGTGGCCGCCGCCCCGAAGGTCCACGTTCTCGGCTCGCGGCATGCGTTCAATGCGATCGCCGACTCCGACGAGCTCGTGTCGCTCGAAGGCCTTCCGGCCGACGTCGTCATCGACCGCGACGCCGCGACGGTGTCGTTCAGCGCGGGCTCGACGTACGGGATCCTCGCCGCCGCGCTCAACGCGGAGGGCTTGGCGCTCGCGAACCTGGCCTCGCTCCCGCACATCTCCGTCGCCGGCGCCGTCACGACCGCCACCCACGGATCAGGCGACGCCAGCGGGAACCTCGCCACCTCGGTCGCGGGCCTCGAGCTCGTGACCTCGGACGGGAACGTGATCACCGCCGCGCGCGGGGACAAGGACTTCGACGGGCTCGTCGTCAGCCTCGGCGCGGTCGGCGCGATCACCCGCCTGACGCTCGACGTCGAGCCCGCCTATCGCGTGGGTCAGCGCACGTTCGAGGCGCTCCCGTGGGACGAGCTGTTCGAGCACTTCGACGAGATCACCGCGAGTGGCTACAGCGTCAGCCTGTTCACGCGCTGGGGGCCGGCCGTCGATCAGGTGTGGATCAAGACGCGGACGACCGACGCGGCCCGAGAGACGCTCTTCGGCGCGCGCCCCGCGACCGTCGATCGCCACCCGATCCTCGGCCACGACGCTACCCACGTCACGCCGCAGCTCGGCCGCCCCGGTCTGTGGTCCGATCGCCTGCCGCACTTCCGGATGGGCTTCACGCCCAGCAGCGGCGAGGAGCTCCAGAGCGAGTACTTCGTCGCACGCGAGCACGCCATCGCCGCGATCGAGGCCATCCGTCGCATCGGCGACCACGTCCGCCCGCTGCTCCAGGTGACCGAGATCCGCACGATCGCCTCGGATCGGCTCTGGCTGAGCCCGCAGTACGAGCAGGACACGGTCGCGCTGCACTTCACGTGGCGGCGCGAGCCCGAGGCCGTGATGGCGGCGCTCGAACACGTCGAGACCGCACTGGCGCCCTTCGCTCCACGGCCGCACTGGGCCAAGCTGTTCGTCGCCGACCCTGCGGCGATCGCGGCGCGCTACGAGCGGCTGCCGGACTTCGTCGCGCTGCGCGAGCGCCTTGACCCGCGAGGCGCGTTCCGCAACGCCTGGCTCCGGACCAACGTCGTTTAGCTAGAAGACCCAGGTGAGCGTGACCGAGCCGTTGTAGCCGCCGGTCTTGTCACCCTTCACCGTCGCGCCGACCGACCATCCGGGTTTGCCCTGCGCGGCGCTCTTGCGCGCCTTGTCGGCGACGTCGGTCACGGCCTTCTTGAGCAGCGGACCGTGTTGGTTGACGCTCTCGGCGCCGAGGTTGTCGAGGATCGCCGCGCCGCTGCCCGCGAAGGTGTCCTGCGCGGCGCCCATGACCTTGGCGATGTCCTCGGCGGCGATGACGTTGCCTCCGAGCGTGCCGATCGTGATCTGCGCCGACCAGCTCATCTTGCCGTCGCCCTCGGGGACGACGCTGCCCTTGACGGTGACGAGGTCGCCGGCCTTGACCTCGGCCTTGAGGCCCTTGCCGAGGTCGACGCCGACCTTGGTCTGCCCGCGCTTGAACGACGCCCCGGCGCCGTCCGGGCTGCCGTGGATCTCGACCTCGCCGGCGTTGCCCTTGATCTTGGCGCCGCCCTTCGCGCCGCCCTCCGGCAGCGTCTCGCCCTCGAGCTTGAGCGCCCCGACGTTCGCGATGACCTTGCCGCCGAGCGAGATCGTGATGTTCTCGTTCGAGCCGCCGAAGGTCAGCTCGGTCGGAATCCGGCCGAGGTTGCCGAGGATCGCGGTCGCCTCCGCTCCCACGCCGCGGACGTCGGCGAGCGCGCGATGCTCGAGCAGTTCCACGCCCTGCTCGCGGGCGCTGCGGCGGATCAGCTCCTCGACCACCGACGGCTTCATCCGGTCGCGGACCTTGCCCTGCTCGATGTCGAGCTCGGAGGCCATGTAGACGAGCTCGGGCACCGACTGCGGCGGCGTCCCCGGCTCGGTCTGGCGGATCTCGCGCGCGAGCGTGACGAACCAGGTCAGGACCCGCTCGGACGCTTCGCCCTGGCGGTCGGTGACGGTGAGGTTCGGCTGACGCTGGAGGAACCGCGCGACGGCCTGGTTGCCGGCGGCCCGCTGCAGGGCGAGGATCGCCGGCTCGGCGAACGGGATCTCCGACTCAGCCGGCTCAGGCTCGCGAGCCTGCCGCTCGGACGGCCCCAGCTGCTCCCGATCCGCGGAGCCCATCATGGTCCGACACTACAGGCGTCCGTGCGCGTCATGTACGTCAGGACGTCTGGCGCGCCGTTCCATTCCCGAATTTGTCGCTCCCGAACCGCAAATCACGCGCACGGCGAAAATCGGCCCCTCGACCAAGGGCGAGGATATTTCGCTACGCACGCAACAAACCTAAGTTCGCTCTTGACAGGCGGAACTCGCCAAAGTTAGGGTCGCTAACGGCGTCGGTGCCTTGAGAGGGTGCGGACGGGGTCCATTCGCAGGGTCGCGAGGAGAGCACATGTCAGTGAGGGATTCGGTCCGTCGGCCTAGGCCACGGACGCTGCTTGCCATGGGCACAGCGGCTGTGTCGGTATTGGCGCTGGCCTCGCCTGCAATGGCGGCTGACACAGTGGCGCCTGTCGCGACCGGCGCGTTCGCCGCGCCGCCGAACGGCAACAACAACTGGCGCATCACGGCGCCGCAGACGCTGAATCTGTCGGCCACGGACGATGTGGCGGTGGCGAAGTTCCAGTATTCGCTGGATGGTGGCGTGACGTATGTCGATGTGGCGGCCACGGCTGGTCCGTCGGCGTCGGCCAGCGTGCCGCTCTCGCAGGAGGGCAATACGACAGTGCGCTATCGGGCGGTGGACAGTTCCGGGAACTTCTCGCGTGGGGCGACCGCGAACACGACGTTGAATCAGGCGTCGGCGGTCGGGGCTACGGGGGTGCGGCTGACGAGCACGGCCAACCGCAGCCCGGGGGACACGCTGCTGATCGATACGGGTGCGGGTCAGGAGACGGCGACGATCGCGTCGATCGTGACGCCGGCGCCGGCTTCCCCGGCCGACAATGTGACGTTGACGGCGCCGCTGGCGAACGCGCATGCGGCCAACGCGACGGTGGTCGGCACGGCGACCTACGCCACGATCGCGCTGTTGATCGACACCAAGGGTGCGGTGGCGACGTGGGGCACGTCGGCGACGACGACGCAGGCGGCGGCGGCCGTCGGTGCGACCGAGGTCCGGCTCGCGAGCCTGACCAACCGCGCTGCGGGTGACACGCTGCAGCTCGATCAGGGTCCCAACGCGGAGTTCGTGAAGATCGCGACCGTCATCAGCCCCGCCCCTGCGGCCCCGGCGGCGAACGTGACACTCACGAGTGCGTTGACGAAGAACCATCTTTCCGGCGTGCAGGTGTACGTGCCGCAGGTGATCGATGGCAAGATCCTGCAGTCGCAGTCGCTGACGCCGCTGCGGACCGATCCGCGCCTGCGTGACGCGACCGACACGGTGACCAACGGCGCGGGCGGTGCCGCGCCGCGCAAGATGACGATCGATGGCGTGACGGTGATCCCGAAGACGCTGCCGCTGAACCGGCTCACGGTCGGCAAGCACACCACGACGGTGGCCGTTCAGGACACCGCGGGCAGCGCGCTGAAGTACACGAACACGTTCGTGGTCACGACCTCGTTCGCCGACCTCGCGACCGTGATCGACATGGACGCCGACAACGCGCTGCGGACCACGCTCAACGGCGCGACCGCGATCGGCGCGACGGGCCTGCGGCTGGCGACCCCGTTCGGGTTCCGCGCCGGTCAGGAGATCGTCGTCGATTCCGGTGCCAACGCCGAGACGGTGACGCTGTCCAAGGTCCCGAGCCCGCCCCCGACCGTGAACACCACGCTGAGCGCCGCGGCAGCCGCGGGCGCGACCGAGGTCCGCCTCGCCAGCTACACGCAGAACGGCGTCACGGGTTCGCAGGCGCCGACGAGCAACGGGCCGATCATCGGTCAGCCCATCGTGCTCGACACCGGTGCCAACCAGGAGGTCGTGACCGTCCTGCGGCACATCTCCCCGATTCCGGCGGCGCCGGCGCCGAATGTGGTGCTGAGCGCTCCGCTGGCCAAGAGCCATGCGAGCGGCACCGCGACGACGCTGGCGAACGTGATTCTCAGCGCGCCGCTGACCAAGGCTCACGCGACTGGCGTGACGGTCGCCGACCCGCAGCCGGTCATCACGGCCGCCAAGGCGACTGAGCTCAAGACGATTCTCGCTGATGCCAAGGCCAAGGCCGACGCCAGCGACACCGCGGGTGCCATCGCGGCACTCGAGCAGTTCAAGACGGCGGCCGCGGGCGAGCCCGCGCTCGTCAGCTCCGGCTCGGCACTGATCGCCCAGCTGCAGGGCACGCCGGTCGACACGGCGGGCACCGGCGTGACCGTCGGCGCGGCTGACCCGGGCGATTCCGCGATCCGCCAGTACTACAACCCGACGGTGCCCGCCCCGGTCCCCGGCGCGACGTACAAGGTGCTCGTCAACGGCCGTGCCGGGGGCTTCCGCCACCAGACGATCGTCGACTTCGAGTACCTGGTCCAGAAGCTCGGCGCCGAGAACGGCTTCGACGTCGACATCTGGGACCCGAACATCAACGGCAGCCCGGGTCGTCAGGCCCCGGCCGGCGTCTCGATGACGACCAGCCCGTTCCTGGATCTGAACACCCTCAAGCAGTACAAGACCATCGTCTTCGACTCGACGGTGGGCCTCAACGGCACGGCGACGCTCAACGGCGCGGAGTTCGCGAACCTCCAGGCGTACATCCGCGGCGGTGGCGGCATCGTGGCCCTCCACGGCGCGGTCGACTCGATGCAGAACGTGCCCTGGTTCCAGGACCTGATCGGTGCCGGCTTCACCAACCACGGCAGCAATCAGGGCGGCATCCTGATCGAGACCGAATCAGGCGGGCATGTCGAGTTCGTCACGGCGGACAGCGCGCATACGACCACCGCCGCGATGCCCGCCCGCTGGTTCAGCGTGGAGGAGCTCTACAACACGAACCGCAACCCCACCGAGATCGGCATCGCGCACCCGCTGGTGTACGAGAACGAGGACTCGCTCGTCGGCCAGCTCGGCTACTCGCCCGGGCCGCTGATGAACAGCGATACCCACCCGATGGTCTGGTGCCGCAATTTCGACGGCGGCCGCTCGTTCACGAGCACGCTCGGGCACAACTGGCAGTACACGACCGACACCTGGCACGTGCAGATGCTGCTCCACGCGATCAAGTGGACCGGCGGCCAGGAATATGCGAACTGCGTCACGTTCAACGAGGTCAAGGACCTGCTCACCGCGGCGGTCGCCGACGGTAGCGTCAACGCCGCCGGCAACACGGCGCTCAGCGCTCCGCTGGCCGCCGCCGACGCCGCGCATCGCGCCGGTGACGACGCGGCCGCGGCGGTGTTCGCGCGGCAGTTCGTGACCCAGGCCAAGCGGCCGGTCAACTGCGGCTGCAACGACGGTGGGGCCGCGCTGATGGACATCCAGTCCAAGGGTGTCGAGCTCGTGAACTGGATGAGCGGCAACGAGACCGCGCCGCCCGCTCCGTCGCTGCAGTCGGACCCGGTGACGGGCACCGTCGGCGGCAGCGTGCCGGCGACGCTCGCGCTGACCATGGGCTCGCCGGCAACATTCGGCGCGTTCATCCCTGGCCTGGCCAAGGACTACAACGGCTCGACCACGGCCACCGTGATCTCGACCGCCGGCGACGCGACCCTCACGGTCGCCGACCCGAGCGCCACCAACACCGGCAAGCTCGTCAACGGCACCTACGCGCTGCCGCAGACGCTGCAGGCCAACGGCGGCGGCGCGTTCGCACCGGTCGGCGGCTCGGCGAGCCCGACCATGCTGAAGGCCGTGGTCCGCTCCGACCTCCAACGAGGCGGTCACGATCGCGTTCAAGCAGTCGATCGCAGCCACCGACCCGCTGCGCACCGGCACCTACAGCAAGACGCTGACGTTCACGCTGTCGACCACGACTCCGTGAGCTGACCGTCGAACCCGCGGCGGCCACACCGTGGCCGCCGCGGGGCGCGATGTTCCTCTAGGCGTCTTCTTCGGGTGAGAAGCCCGCGAGCCGCAGGAGCGCCGCGAACGGCGCGACCATGTCGACGGACTCCGGGTCGAGTAGGAACTGCAGCTGCAGACCGTCCATGACGGCGATCAGCAGCGTGGCGAGGGTCGCGTCGTCGATGCCAGGTTCAGGCTCGCCGGTCTCGCCGACGCGCCTCTTTGATGCCGCCGGCCATCATCTCGCGGACGAGGCGGTAGCGCGCCTGGAAGCGCGCGTGGCCGGGGTGCTCCGGCGCCGCGCTCTCGCCGGCGAGCACCGTGCACAACCGCGTCAGGTCTGGCTCACTCTGATTGTGCGCGACCAGGGCGAGGAGGTTCTCGGCGAACGTGTCGCCCTTACGCGCGCGTGCCGCTCCCTGTGCGGTCGTCTCCTCGTCGCGCAGCTCGAGCACGCCGAGCAGGAGGTGCGCCTTCGACGGGAAGTAGTGCAGGACGCCCTGGCGGCTGATCCCGACGGCATCGGCGACGCGGTCCAGTGAGGCGCCGCGGAACCCGTGGGCGGTGAAGAGCTCGATCGCGGCGCGCAGGATGCGCTCGCGCTGCTCGCGGCCTTCGGGGGTGATCGCGCGTGGCCGCGTGGCTGCCATAGGGACCAAGCCTACGAGGCTCGCCGGCCACCGAGACGGCGGCGACCGGCGAGCTCGTCGATCACGGCGTCGTCGTCGACAGCGTGAAGGTCAGCGTCTTGCTGTAGCTGCCCGTGCGCAGGGCGTCGTTGACGCCGATCGATTGCTTGAAGCCGACCGCCACCGCCTCGTTGGAGGTCGGGGCTGACCACGTCTTCAGCGCGGCCGGTGTGCCGGACACCGGCGCGAACGTGCCGACCGGTACCCGCCTGCAGCGCCTGCGGCAATGAGAACGTGCCGTTGACCAGGTGGCCTGGTGCCGTCGGGCTCGGATCGGCGACGCTCAGCGTCGCGTCACCGGCCGTCGAGATCACCGTGGCCGTGGTCGACGCCGTGTAATCCTTCGCGGCACCCGGCGTGAAGGCGCCGAAGCCGGCCGGCGTGCCCATCGTCAGCGCCAGCGTCGCCGGCACCGTTCCGCCGACGCTGCCCGACTCGTCGCGGACCTTGCCGAACGTCACGCAGTCGAGCAGCTTGAACGCGATCTTCGCCGACGCGAACGGGTCCGGCGCCAGGTCGTACTCCCAGTGGTAGTAGTCGACGTCCGCCGCGGCGGTGAAGATCGACTTCCAGTCGGTGTAGTCGTCCGGGCCGCCGGCATCCGTGATCGCGCCGGTCGTCGGGTTGGAACCCTTCACGTGGAGCATCCCGATGCGCTTGCTGTACTTGCGCAGCCACGAGACGAACTCCGACTGCTTGTCGTAGCCGAGGCCGTGCAGCGCCCAGTGGACATCGATCTCGAAGGTCACGAGCGACGGGTCGGTGTTGAGCATGACGACCTCGATCGCCGGCACCGACTCCTTCACACCGTCACCGTCGGTGTCGTACATGAGCTTGGTGCGGAACTCGGCGTCGTGGTTGTGGCCGTAGACCCAGAGGCCCTTCGCCCGCGCCTTGGTGCCGAGCTGGTTGAGGACCTGGCCCATGTTGACGGCGCCCTCGACGGTGTCCATGTCGGTGCCCGTCGGCCAGCCGCCGGAGCCCACGTACTTCAAGCCCAGGCGCTGGGCCTGCTCCAGGCGCGCGTCCCATGACGCCGTGTCGACGGTGCCATGGTCGGCGACCGCGTGCATGCCGTAGCTCTCGAAGATCTGGCGGTACTCGGCATCGCTCCAGCCGAACGTGCCGGCGAAGTTCTCGAAGGACTGAAAGCCCTCGGCCGACATGCGCGCCAGGGTGTCCTTCAGCGCCACCTGCATCTGCTCGGGCGTGTTGGGCGTACCGCCCGGCGGGAAGTACTGGCCGCCGCCGACCGGGAACGCGCCAAACACCGGGACGAGGAAGTTGAACAGCTGGAAGCTGATCTTGTCCTTGGGGATCGTGCCCACGACGCCGGGGCACGACGACGGCGCGGTCTGCGCCGACGCCGGCGGGGCCGCGATGACCGCGGCGGCCATCCCGGCGACCGCGGTCGCCACGAGGGTCTTGCGAACGTTCACTGCCGCACTCCTTGCTGTGGTGAGAGACATCAGGGCTTGACCCCGATCCCGGTCCCGGAGAACGAGACCCAGTTGAGGTTTCCGTAGCCGATGAACGGGATCACCGGGCCTTCGGGGAGCTGCTTGATCACGAGGTACAGCCGCTTCGAGCCCGAGAAGCTCAGCGGGGCGCTGAAGTTCTCGTAGACGCTCGTGTCGCCCGTGGCCTTGAGCCGGACGGTGGTCAGCAGCGGGCCTGTCGGGCTGCCGTCACGGACTTCGACGTCGGCCAGTTCCGTGCCGGCCGGGGTGACCGGGATGAACGGCGGGAAGCTGCCCGGACCGGAGAACCGCAGCGTGATCTGCTGGTCCATGTTCGTGAGGTTCACGAGCCGGTTCAGGGCGATCCAGTCGCCTGGGTCGAGGCTGTTGCGCACCTGACCGCCTCCCGGGTCGGCCTCTCCCGAGGCGCCGGTCGTCGTGCCCTCCTGGTCCTGTGCGTACTCGACCTGCTGGCGGCGGATCTGTACCACGTGCTGGTCGGTCGCCGACAGGGCGGGCTGCCCGTTCGCGCCCTTGTCGGTGTAGCTCGCGCTGATGCCGCCGGCGATGTAGCCGCCGTGCGACGCGTCCTCGGCGTTCGTCTGCAGCGTTCCGCTGCAGCCCGTCTTGGCCTCCTCGGCATGGCCGTGCGTGTCGTGCACGAGCACGAACGTCACGGTGATCCGCGAGCAGTCGATCGGGCCGTCCTCGGGATCGGCGGCGGTGACGGCGAACGGGATCTTGTCGCCCCAGTCGAAGAAGTCACCGTCCAGGGGCGTGTCGATGTGGATCGTCGGCGCGCGTGTTGCCGACGGTGATCGTCAGCGTCTTGGTGTCCGTCTTGCCGGCCGAATCGGTGACCGTCAGCTTGGGCACGTAAGATGCCGTTGGTCGTGTACACGTACGACGGGTTGGGATCGGTCGAGTCGACCGTGCCGTTGCCGTCGAAGTCCCACGCGAAGCGGATCGAGTCGCCCGGGTCCGGGTCGCGCGAGCCGTCGCTGGAGAACTGCACGCTGAGCGGCGCGATGCCGTTGGTCGGCGTGGCGTTCATCGTCGCCTGCGGCGCGCGCTGACCCTTGACGTACTCCCAGCGGTACAGGCCGGCGTCGGCGTTGGCCTGGAAGAACCCGTCGCCATAGGTCAGCAGGTAGAAGCTGCCGTCCGTGCCGAACTGCATGTCCATCGGGTTGTCGCACTCGAACGGGAACGCCGACGTCGAGCTCAGCGCCGCGCCGCAGTCGAGGAACCGGTTGATCTTGAAGATCTTGTTGTTGGCGTCGACGCGGACCTCGCGCAGCGTGTCGACGTTGAACTCGCCGAGGACGAAGGCGCCGTCGTAGTACGGCGGGAACTTCGTCGTGCTCGGGTTCCTCGCGTCGTAGCGATACGGGGCCGCGCCGTGCGGGGCGACGCCGGTCGTGAAGAGCTCGGGGAACAGCTGCGGGCAGCTGCCGCCGGAGCCGTCGTAGGAGGCCAGGCACGGCGTGCCGAGCGGCGGGCTGGCGTTGTCGCGGTAGGAGTACCAGAGGTCCGGCTGGGCGATCGGCGGCACGTTGATCCGGCCGGGCTCGCTCGCCGGGTCGACGCTCGCGCCGGTGTTCCAGCGCGAGCGGTTCTGCGGACCGCGATCGGGGTTGCCGCACTCGTACGCCTCAGGCGTCGGGTCCAGCGGCGTCGACGTGTTGAAGTTCCAGCGGTAGTACGGGAGCTTCGGGCCGTAACACAGCGGCCAGCCGTAGTTGGACGCCTTGCGCACGACCTCGACGCGGCCGGTACCGGCCGGCCCGCGGAAGTTCTCCGGCACGTTGGAGTCGGGCGAGTAGTCGGTGACGTAGGCGACGTCGTTGTCGTCGACCTGGATCCGGAATGGGTTGCGGAAGCCCATCGCGTAGATCTCCGGACGCGATCGTGTCGCTGGTGTCCGTCGGACTCCGGGAACAGGTTCCCCGCCGGGGTCGTGTACGAGCCGTCGGCGTTGACGTGGATGCGCAGCACCTTGCCGCGCAGGTCGTTCGTGTTGCCGGCGCTGCGGCGGGCGTCCACGAACGGCGCCTGGAACCAGTCGCCCTCCTGCGTCGTCGCGATCGCGACGGTGGGGGAGGTGCCGGTCAGCCCGGCGGCGTTGGAGGTCAGCGGCGCGACGTTCTTCTGCGCGAGGCGGCCGTCGAACTGCACGGTCGCGCTCGCCGTGTTGACCGGGCCGCCGGTGACGATCACGTCGCCCGGCTCGAGGTTGGAGAGCGCCTCGAGCGCCGACTGGTGACCGCGGCCGCGTCGCGTTGTAGGCGATCGGCGCGGAGGTCTGGCCGTCGTAGGTGAGCGTGAACGAGCCGGCCGTCGCGTTGTTGACGCGCACGGTCTGCGTCTCGTCGGTCTTCATGTCGTTGTGCGGCGAGAAGCCGCCCGAGTTGCCACCGCCCGACGGCGTGTCGTCACCCGTGACCAGCCACAGGTTGTTGTGCTTGTCGAAGTCGATGTCGCCGGCGACGTGGCAGCACGCGCCGCGGTTGTTGTTGACGCGCATGATCTTCTGCTCGCTCGCGAGATCGAGCGTCGGGTTCGCGCCGTCGACGAACTTGAAGCGCGAGAGCTGGAAGTAGCCGACGTAGGGGTCCCAGGCCGACAGCGACGGGGCGACGGTCGGCGCCGCCGCGTTCGGCGGCGTCGTGATCGTCTTGGTCGTGCCGTCGGACTGCTTGACGTTGACGACCGTCTGCGGCGCGTAGTAGAGGTAGACCCACTTGTTGCTGGCGAAGTCGTTATCGATCGCCGGTCCGTAGAGCCCGTCCTCGCTGTTGGTGTAGACCGGGAGGTTCGCGATGACCCTCGAGCTGCCGTCCCTGGGGTCGTGCAGGCGCAACTGGCCGGCGCGGGCGGTCTGGAGCACGCGCCCGTCCGGCAGCACGTCGAAGCCGATCGGCTCGTTGAGGTTCGGGTTGACCGAGATCTTCGTCTGCTGGTAGTTGGCCAGCACGGTCGCGCCGCAGTCGCTGTAGACCGGGTCGGCCTCGCCCGCAGTCCACTGCAGCGCGCCCGCCACGTGCCTGCGCACATCGGCGCCGGTGAAGTCACCGCTGGCACCGCACGTTGGAGTAGAACGAGCGGCCGCCCTGGTAGTCCTTGCACCAGGCCACCGGGTGGTCCGCGAGGGCCTTCATCGTCCCGCCGGTGTATGTGTTCTCGTCCACCGTGGCGAGCACGTGCGAGACGCCCGCGGACGTTGTCCTTGAAGTTGTAATAGCGGTCGCCGTGCGTCCAGTACTCGGGCAGCGACTTGCTCGCCTCGTGCCCGCGGTCGGCGACCTTGATCGTCGCGTTGAACGCCGTCACGGCCGGTCCGTTCGCGCGCGTGCCGAGCAGGTCGGTCAGGTAGCTCCACTGCGGCTCGGACTCGATCGCCGACCCGAGCGCGAGCAGCCCGCCGCCGTCTTTGAAGTAGGCCTGGAAGGCGGCTTCCTGGGCGGCGTCCAGCGGTGACCCGACGTCGCCGAGCAGGACGACGACGCGGAAGTCCTTCAAGCGCTCAGGCGTGAACAGCGAGGCATCGGAACTCTGCGTGACCGTGAAGCCGCCGGTGGCGGCGATGTCCTTGAGCGCCGCAAGGCCCGAGGCGTATGACGCCGGCGTGGCGGTGCCCGTGAAGGCG
The DNA here is from genome assembly GCA_963798325.1 of uncultured Solirubrobacteraceae bacterium. Lineage (GTDB taxonomy): Bacteria > Actinomycetota > Thermoleophilia > Solirubrobacterales > Solirubrobacteraceae > Solirubrobacter. The sequence continues at coordinate 1,352,005 of CAWCSS010000009.1, read as the reverse complement.
AGCACGTCGAACGTCGGGCCGGTGCCGGCGTCGGGCTGGGGCAGCGGTGACGGTTTCGTCTCCGGCTGCGGGGTGGCTTGCGGCTTCGGCTGCGGCGTCGCCGGCTTGGCGACCGTGAGCTTGCGCGTCGCGTAGCGGCAATCGGCGGCGGCCGTCGAGATCTGTGCGCAGGCGCGCAGGTAGTACGAACCGCCGGCGGGCGAGGCCGGCAGCTTGACCGACAGTTTGTAGTTCGCGGTGCGGCCGGGTCTTGATCCGGCCCGAGCGCCGGGCGCCGAGCTTGATCGCACGGCCCCCGCTCTTGCTCGTGCGCAGCGTCACCGTGACGCGCGCCTTCGCGCTCTTGCGCGTGCGGTTCGTGATCCGCCCGGACACCGTCAGCTTCGCTCCCGGCGCTACCGACGTACTCGGTGACGAGGTGACGGACCGCAGCTTCGCCGATGGCGAGACCGCTGCGTGTGATGTGCCGGCGGACAGCGCGACGAACGCGCCGCACGACAACACGCAGGCCAAGGGCCTGACAAGTCGCAACTGCATGCTCTTCCTCCCCTTCGGGCGAGTGACGCCCGCGATTCCCTGTTCGCGTGAGCAACCTACTGACTGTAGGTCGTTCCGTCAAGCAACGAGCGAAAGGTGCCGCAGTCGGCGACAGAATGCGGACCGAGGCGTCCGGGCAACCCACATGTACCCTCGATGAGAACCCCTACGGAGGTGTTGCCGAAACATGTCGGACATGGGCTCCCCGCTGGATCGCTTCTCCGAAGTCGAGACCGGAGAGCCGTTCACGCTCCAGAACCCTCGACTGCTGAAGGTCGAGCTCTCCGAGACCACGGTGATGGCGCGCAACGGCGCGATGGTCGCCTACCAGGGCGACGTGCACTTCGAGCACAAGGGCGGCGGGCTCAGCCGGCTGCTCAAGAAGGCCGCCACCGGCGAGTCGCTGCGGCTGATGCAGGCCACAGGCTCGGGCGAGCTGTTCCTCGCCCACCACGCGATGCTCGTCCACGTCCTTTCGTTGCGCGACGATTCGCTGACCGTCAGCGGCCGCAACATCCTCGCCTTCGAGGCGGGCATCGACTGGGACGTGACGCGCGTGAAGGGCGGCACGACGGGCGTGCTCGCGGGCGGGCTCTTCAACGTCGAGCTGCGCGGCACGGGCCTGGTCGCGCTGATGTCCGACGGCGAACCGCTGCGGCTCGATGTCGCGGAGGCACCCATGTTCGTCGACCCGCAGGCTGCGATCGCCTGGTCGGGCGGTGTCGTCGACCAACCTCAAGACCGACATGCAGGCCAAGTCGCTGATCGGCATGGGCTCGGGCGAGAGCGTCCAGCTCGCCATGTCCGGCGTAGGGCTGGGTGCTGGTCCAGCCGTCGGAGGGACGCCAGGTCCTTCGCTGACGCTAGCGCGCTAGGTCCGACTCCGCGACCACACGCAGCGCCTGCGCGGCGATCGTAAGGGCCGGGTTCATCGCCGCCGACGACGGGAAGAAGCCGCCGTCCACGACCCACAGGTTGTCCACTTCGTGCGCCTTGCACCACGGGTCGAGCACGCTCGTGGCCGGGTCTTCCCCAGCACACGACCGTGCCGCACTGGTGGCTGTTCATGCTGATGCCGAAGTGCTGGGTGAAGATCGCGTCGTAGCCGGCGGAGCGCAGTAGCCGCTTGGCCCGTCGGTAGCAGCTCGTCGATCGTGCGGGTGCCGCGCGCCGTGCGCGCGGTGGTGATACGGCCCGGCCCGTCCACGCGTGACGCGGTTGTCCGGCGTCCGGCAGGTCTTCGGCCATGACCAGCCACTCCACGCTGCGAGCGGCGACCTGCATCCAGCACGCGTCGCGGGACGCCCGGTGCGCCCGCTCTTCATCATCGACGCCCTGCACCTTGCCGATCAGCTGCATCGAGCCGAGCGGGTAGCCATCGCCGCCGTCGGCGTACCAGTCGTTCACCAACAAGGTCTTCTGGAAGACGACGTCGTTGCGGCGGTTCAGGTCGACCGCACGATATGCGCGTTGTTGTGCATCATGAAGTTGCGGCCCGACCTGGCCCGATGCATTCGCCAGCCCGTGCGGATGGCTCGCACGCCGACATGAGCAGCAGGCCGCGGAGTTGACGGCGCCGGCGGCCAGCACGAACCGGCCCCCGCCGATGGTGCCTCGGCCCGCGGGCCTCCACGATGAGGTGCTCGACGCGCCGGCCGCTGGCGTCGGTCACGATCCGCCGACCCGTGCGCCGGTCATCAGGCGTACGTGTCCCGGTCGCGATGGCCGGGTCCAGCGCGCACGTCTCGGCGTCGCTCTTGGCACCGACCTGGCAGGGAAGCCGTCGCAGGTCGCGCAGCGGATGCAGGCCCCGCCCTCGCGCAGGTCGATGCCCATCGCGCCCGCGCTGGGGTGCACGCCCTGCGGCGCGCAAGCCGATCCGCGAGGTCGGCGACATAGGGCTCATGCGCGAGAGCCGGATAGGGGAACGGGGCGCTCCGCCAGGGCTCGCTGGGGTCCTCTCCGGTCGTGCCGTGCACGCGGTAGATGCGCTCCGCCTCGGCGTAGTACGGCTCGAGGTCGGCGTAGCGTGAACGGCCACGCAGGGCGACGTGCCCTCGCGGTGCTCCACCGCCCCGAAGTCGTGCTCCCGGAAACGCGGCAGGCTCGCGCCGTAGACCTTGGTGTTGCCTCCGACCACGTAGTGCACGCCCGGGCGCGAACTCACGCCCGCCGCCGTCGAGCCATCGCTCGGCCGGCTTGTAGCGGCGCTTCGACGAACACCGCCTGGGCGACCAGTTCTCCGCCTCGCGGGGGATCCGCTCCCCACGCTCGAGCACGAGGACGTCCACACCCCGGCGGGCCAGCGCCAGGGCGTCGTTCCTCCGCCCATGCCCGAGCCGATGACGACGACGTCGCCGCGAAAGTCAGACATCGTTTTCTGACGTCCTCCAGCTGTCAGGCGCATTCGTAGACTCGATGCACTTTCTCAGCTTGCTCACCGGGTCCTTCGCCACGCCCGGCGGACGAGAACCCGACGGTCGCGATGGTCGAGGCCGCCTACCGTCACCACGGCCTCGACGCCCGCTACCTCAACTGCGACGTCGCGCCGCAAGCCTCGGCGACGCCGTGCGCGGCGCGCGGGCGATGGGCTGGGTCGGGCTTCAACTGCTCGATCCCGCACAAGGTCGCGGTCATCGAGCATCTCGACGGGCTTGGCGCAGTCGGCGGCGATCATCGGCGCCGTCAACTGCGTCGTGGATCGCGACGGCCGCCTGATCGGCGAGAACACCGACGGCCAGGGCTTCTCACGTCGCTGCGCACGGTCGATCGATCCGGCCGGCAACGTCGTGGTCCTGCTCGGCGCCGGCGGTGCCGCGCGGGCGATCGCGGTCGAATCTCGCGCTCGCCGGCGCGGCGCGGATCACGGTCGTCAACCGCGACCCCGCACGCGGCGCCGAACTCGTCGAGCTGCTCAACGAGCGCACGCGCGCACGCGCCGAGCTCGTCGCCTGGGACGGCACCTATCGCGTGCCGGAGGGCACCGACATCGTCGTCAACGCCACCTCGATCGGGCTGTTTCCCGACGTCGACGCGACGGCTGGACCTCGATCTCGGACAGCCTGCGGCCCGGGCATGGTCGTCGCCGACGTCATCCCCAACCCGCCGCGCACGCGTCTCATCCGGGACGCCGAGGCGCGCGGCTGCACCGTGCTCGACGGCCTGGGGATGCTGGTCAACCAGGGCGTGATCAGCATCAGCCACTGGACCGGCGTCGACGCCGACCCGGCGGTCATGCGCCACACGCTCGAGGAACTGTTCTTCGCCTGAACCTTTCGCAACCGCCCACGGCGCGGCGTCACCGCCAGTCGAAGTACTCGCGATGGATCCGTCGTGAGGGGACGCCGGCTGCCTCCAGGCCTGTCTGGAACGCGCGCAGCATGCCCTCCGGGCCGCACATGAACACCGACAGTCCGCCGACGTCGCCGGCCGCGGCAAGGATCTTCTCGGTGCTCAGTCGCCCGTCTACGGCGGTGTCGATCAGATGGGCGTGCAGCGATGGGTGCCGGGCGGCGATCTCGCGGATCTCTTGCGAGAACGGGGCCTCGCCGACGGCGGTGTAGAAGAAGTCCACGTGCTGGGCCAGATCGCCGTCGAGTGAGCGCATCCAGCTGAGGAAGGGGGTGACGCCGACGCCGCCGGCGATCCAGACCTGGCGGTCGGTATCCGCGACGGCGGTCGAAGCGTCCGTGCGGGGCGCCGATGACCGCGGGCATCCCCGGTTCAACGATCTCGTGCAGGCGTGATGTGTAGTCACCGAGCGCCTTGACGGTGATCCGGACGATCCGCTCGCTCGGGGCGCTGGAGATGGTGAACGGGTGGCGATGCCACCCGTCCTTGGCCTCGATGTAGACCATCGCGAACTGTCCTGCCACGAACTTGATGCCGGTGCCGAGCGGGCGCAGCGCGATCTCGACCAGGCCCTCGGCGATCGTTCGGACAGCGTGCACCTGATAGTCGTGATGCGCGACGAAGTAGCGCGCGAGCAGCTCGCGGTAGACGTAGAACGTCAGCCCGATCGCGCCGACCGCGACATAGCTCCAGCGCAGCGCTGCTGAGCCGGTGAAGGCCGTCTCGTCGAGCAGGCCGTGGAGGAAGCCCACGGCGACGAACAACCCCGTCGTGCGATGCACCGTCCGCCATCGCTCGTAGCCGCCCAGGAGCCGGCTGACCTCGCGCACGGCGCGCGTGTCGCGCAGCCCGGCCACGATCCCCCGCACCGGCGTGGGTGCGATCGATTGCCAGCGCGGGAGGATCGCCCACACCGCGAGCGCCGCGAGCCCACTCGCACCGATCACCGCGAACGCATTGCCGACCGTCGAGCTGTCGGGATTGGACGACAGCAGCATGTGCGGCAGCAGCAGGACCAGCCCGGTAATCGCCACCCGGCGGTGCCAGATCGCGGCTCGGTCGATCCCATCGAACCAGTGCTCGATCCGGGTGAGCGTGCTGATCAGGACGAGCGCGATCGACAGCAGCAGGATCGACTCCGCGCCGAAAAGCTGCCCCAGGTAGCCGCCGGTCGACAGTCCCGCCGGGCGCGCGGCACTCCACAGCACCGCCTGGGCGACAAGCAGCCCCGCAATCGTGATAGGTCCGAGGTCGCGACGCGATAGGTTCAGTCGCACGCACGGACACTATCCGCGCGACGGACAGCGCGGCGCTCCGTCGGGAGCGTGAAGCGCCGCGTCACCGCCGCGGATTACCCTCGGCGCTGCCGCTCCACGCGAGGCGATCCTTCAGCAGCCGATCAGCTTGCGCCGCCCGGCGCCAGGCAAGCAGAGGCGACCGACGGGCGAGCCCGCTTTTTGACGGTCAGCGTCTTGCGCGCGCCGACGACCTTTCCTGCCTTGACGACGCTGACGGTGATCCGGGCGCCGGCAGGTAGCTTGCGCTTGGCCCACGCCTTGAGGCTCACCGCGCCCGAGACATTGCGCTTGACGAATCTCGTAGGCGCCGGGACAGCGCTTGCGGTGGGGTGCTGTGCAGGTGGCCGTCAGCGTCGAACCGCTAGGAAGGCCGTTGACCCTGAGCGACGACAGCACGGTGTAGGTGGTCGTGGATTTGGCGACCTTGAACGGCAGACTGAACGTGACGCGCAACAGCGCCGCAGAACCACCCTGGCCGGTGCCGGCGGGCGGAAGACCCGCCGCGCTTTCCCGCGTTCGCCTGCGCCACCGGCGACGCTGTCATCGACGTGTGGCGAGGGGTCGGAGCAGCCGTCCAGGTCGAGGTCCGTCGCTCCGGCGACGACGTCGGGGCACGCGTCAACCGTGTCGGGCACGCCGTCGCCGTCGCGATCAGTCAGCTTCGCCGGGCGCTTGAGGCAACCATCTGCGCTGCTGGGCGCGGCCACCCCCGGGCAGGCGTCGACGGGATCAGCGAAGCCATCCGCGTCGAAGTCCGCCTTCGACGTGCTCGGCGCCATGGCCGAGCGCAGGATGCCCGCGGACTGGCCACTTGCGGCCACGAGGCCGCTGTTGCCCTGCTTGCCGCCCGTGCCGGCGTTGCCTGCCGTCTCGATCGTGCCCTTTTGGGCCGCGTAACCCGAGCCGCCGCTCGCCTGCAGCAGTCCGACCGCCGGCCCGCCGGCGCCCGCTCCACCGCCCCCACCCTTGCCGCCGTAACCGCCGTTCCCACCGAAGCCGCCGTCACCGGAGTGCGCCGTAGGCCAGAAGTCGCTGAACACATAGGACCCGTAGTTCCCGACGCCGCCGCTGCCGCCGCTGCCGCCGTTGCCGCCGGCGCCGCCGTTGCCCCCGCGCCGCCGGTGCCGGCGACGAATTGTGAGGCAGAGGCCACCACCGAGGAGTCGAACAGGTAGGCGCCGAAGGACCCGCCGCCGGCCTGCCCGCCACCGCCGGCGGTCCCGCCGCCGCCACCGACTCCGCCGCCGCCACCGGCACCGCCACAGAAGTCGTAGAACCCGGAGGACGCGCCGAACCCGCCGATGCCGCCGCCACCTCCGGCGCCCGTGCCGCCGTTGGCCCCGAGCGCCCCGACCGGGCGCACCCACGTCGCCAGGTCATAGGCGGGGTGTGCAGGGTTGTTGGCTCCGGTGCCGCCTGAGTCTCCCGTGCCGCCGGCGCCGCCGTTGCCATACGTCGTGTCGCGTCCCCGCACGCCGCCGGTTGCCCCGCCCACGCTTGTGCCGGCCGTGCCCGGCCCGCCGAGGTAGCCGCTGCCGTTGCCGGAGTTGCCGCCACCGCCGCCGTTTCCTCCCGGTCCCCCGGTTCCGCCGCCGCCGCCGTTGCAGCCGTACCCGTTGGCCCCGAACCCCAAGTAGCCGCTGGCGCCCTGCGAGCCGCCGGTGCCGCCGCTGCCGGCGGCGGCAGCAAGCCCACGCGCTGTGACATGGTCAAGAAGCAGCCGCGACCGAGTGCTGTTGGCCGAGATCGCTCGCAGCCCGTAGGCGTTGCCGTCGGCATCAGGTTGCCCTTCGAGGGTCAGCAGTTGCAGCGTCACGCGCTGGGCCCCGCTAGCCAAGGCTGCAGGGGCGCCACGGACGATCGTCGGCGCGTCAGCGACGCGCGCCCCGGTGCCGCCACGTAGCCGCCGTAGATCGAGACGCCGGAGACGAGGCCCAAGCTCTCCGGGTAAGTACCGCCGCCGACGTAGACGTCCTTGGATGCGGCGGTCGCGACAATGATCGCCGCGTTGATGGTCTTCTTCGGGCTGGCCAACGTGCCGGAATTGCTGTCTGAGCCGGTCGGCGCGACGAAGACCGCCTTGGCCAGGTCGCCGTCGACGCCGTCACAGTTCGTGTCCTCGAACGCCATGTCCGGGGTATCGGTGGCGCCCGGATACACGGCGGGGATCCAGCGGCGCGCAGTCCGCTGGAGCGGTGACCCCATCGCCATCGAAGTCGGGCGTCGCAGCCCAGACACCCGTGGTGCTTGCCCCCAGAGACGTGATGAGCGTTGCTCCCATAACCAGGACCGTTTGCCGGATCCGACAGCCCAGCGCGTACGACATAACGTGTCCTTGCTCGTGTCTTCGTGACGCGACAACCATACGGGCCACCGAGCCCTCCGCCGCTCACACATCCGTCCGCTCCCTCTGGCCGAGCTATCGCAGCAACAGGCCGTGGAGCGAGTTTGTGACACAAGACTCGCGGTGTAATCGACGACATGGACGGCAAGCCGTCCGTCACGTGGAGTGACGCCCGTCGTGCCGCATAGAGGCCAACGCGGTGGCCGTGGCGTGGAAGTGGCCCGGGGGAGACCGGAAACGGCCCCCAAAGGGGTGATGGGCGGCAGCGGGTTTCGAACCTGCGACCGCTCGCGTGTGAAGCCCGCGCAAGCCGATTTCGCGCTCACGCCGCGCTGGCTCGGCGGCAGTCCGTTTCGGTGGTAGAGCTCGCGTGTCTTGTCCGCGTCGTCCCGAGGGGGACGCCATGTCTGATCTACGCCCGTTGGATTCGTTGGGTCGTCCACGTTCGCCGGCCGCGGTGCCCGGCTATCTCACCGGTCGCCCGTCGCGTAACAAGGGCCGTCGCTACCCGGCCGACCCGCCTCGCACCGAGGAGATCATCGCCGTCATGCGCTGTGCCGGCGATGGTCTGCACGGCGAGCGGGCGCGCGGGCTGATCGTCGTGTTCTGGCGCGCCGGCCTGCGCATCCAAGAAGCGCTGGATCTCAGCGAGCTCGACCTCGACGCGCGCCGCGGCTCGGTCCTGGTGCGCTGCGGCAAAGGCGGACGCCGCCGCGAAGTCGGCATGGACGACTGGGCCTTTGACCAACTCCAACCCTGGCTCACCGCGCGCGCGACGATGCCCGTCGGACCCCTGTTCTGCGTCATCAACGGACGCACCCGCGGACGCGCGTGGTCATCCACCGCCGCACGCGCCGCGCTGCGACGCGCCGCCGCCAGCCGGCGTGCGCCGCCGCTTCGCCCCGCACCAGCTGCGCCACGCGCACGCGATCGAACTCGCCCGCGAAGGCGTCCCGCTCATCGTCATCCAGCGCCAGCTCGGCCACAGCAATCTCGGGATTACCTCGCTGGGTCGGGACGGGGCGCGGTGTCGGCGTTACCGCCGGTCCGTTTCCCCGTCCCGCCCTCCGAACCGGACGTGCGCGTTCCCGCGCATCCGGCTCTCCACAGGACGTGCGATGGCCGATCGTGACGCTGGGTCATGCAGCGGCGGTTGTCCGGTCGAGTGGTGGCTCGTCCTGTTCCGGTGTCCGTCCACGGCGAGGGGATCGTGGTGGCCGCGATAGCGGTATCGGGTCACCGGGACCTCGTCGGGCCAGGCGAGCCTCGTGCCTTCGCGGCTGGTCCAGTGGTGCCCCCAGCACCGTCGCCTGATCTGTTTCCAGGTCAGCCGCGGGTACTTCTTGCGCAGCCAGCGGATCACGCGCCACCACAGGTAGTGGCTGAGATACGCGAAGCATCGGCTGCTCGCGGCGTGGCGATAGTAGTTGGCCCATCCGCGCAGGATGGGGTTGAGCGCATGGATCAGCTCGATCGAGCGAGAGGTTCACCGTGCTGCGGTTCGTCAGCGTCTTGATGCGGTGCATGACCGCGCGCAGCGCTCGCTGGCTGGGGAACGTGTAGGCGACGCGCTTCGGTTCCCGGCCAGGGCGCCGCTTGACGCGGAACCCGAGCAGGTCAAAGCCGTCGTCGACGTGGGTGACGCATGTCTTCTCGGGCGAGAGCGTCAACCGCATGTGCTCGCGCATGAACTCGGCCGTCTGCTCTTTGATCGCGTGGGCCTGGGCTTGGGTGCCGCGGACCAGCACCACGAAGTCATCCGCGTAGCGGATCATTCGGTAGCTGGGCCGGCCCTGTGGCCCGGTCACGCGCACGCTGGTGGGCAGCGCCGCGCTGTCCACGCGGCCTCGAAGTGGCGGTCGAGTACCGAGAGGGCAATGTTGGCCAGCAGGGGCGACAGTGCCGACCCCTGTGGCGTGCCCGATGGCGTGGCGGCCAGGGAGCCATGCTCGCGCATGATCCCTGCGGCGAGGAAGCGCCGGATCAGCTGCCAGGACGCGCTTGTCGGTCACCCGGCGGCGCACCTGCTCCATCACCAGACCGTGATGGATCGATCCGAAACAGTCCTCGACGTCTCCCTCGATCACCCACTCATACGAACGTGGGGCGTTGATGAAGAACCGCACTTCTTCGATGGCGTCCTGCGCCCTGCGTCCGGGCCGGAATCCGTACGAGGTCGGGCAGAAGTCCGCCTCGAAGATCGGCTCGAGCACGAGCTTGGCCGCCGTCTGCACGATCCGGTCGCGCACCGTCGAGATGCCCAGGCTTCTGAGCTTCCCCGAGCGCTTAGGGATCAACCGCTCACGCGCCGGCAGCGGACGGTAGGTGCCGTTCTTGAGCTCCTGACGGAGCCCTGCGAGGACACCCTCCACGCCGATCTGCTCGACCCGCGCGCGGGTCTGACCATCGACACCGGCGGTCCGCGACCCCCGGTTGCGTTTCACCCGCTCCCACGCGACCAGCAACGTCGCGGGGTCACAGACCAAGTTGAACAGGTCGCCGAAACGCGCCAACTCATCCTGGCCTGCCCATCGGTGCAGCTTGGTCTGCCATCCCAGTACCCGCTCGCCCGCCAAGGCGGGGTCAAGCGGCGCGAGCGTCTTCACGCCCGACCTCCCGAACGGCGTTTCACGCTGCGGTCCTGCTGTCCGCCTTCGCCATGCGGACGGCTTTCCCGCCCTCGGACTACTACGCGGACTCCGCCACGCCCAGCACGCATCAGCCGGCATCGGGCCTTGCCGGGCCGCCACCAGCAACCCGGCGCGCGCGGGGCGCTTCCCACGTTCACCATGATCCGTTTGACCGGGTCGGCAGCTGGCTGTACCCCTACAGCACTTCCGGCGAGCACTCGCAGTCTCTCGCCGGCCACCACGCCCGGGTAAATGAGCCGGGCGTGGAGCGAGCCGCCGTAAACCAGGGCGGCGTCGTGGCTGTGGGCGACCCATGTCCGCCAGGTTTCGGGTCGCTTTTGAAATCGAGGGGCTTCTGACCACCAGTTCGCTCTCGCTCTACCTTTCGGTCTCGCTAGCACGCACGCGGGCGTCTGGCAGTACCGCCCGGCCGTCACATCGTCAGGGACGCTTCACCCGCAGCGCGCGATCCCGCGCCCAGGAGGTCCCCCAGCTTCACCGGGCCGCTGCATCAGCCCGGGGCCGGCATTCCAACCGGCACGGATGAGATGTTCTCGTCCGTCATCTCCCTTCGCATGGCGCCTCGTGGCGCAGGATCTACCTGCAAGGCATCGACCCCGCCGAGATCATCGAGACCGTCCACGCCCGCCGACCGCCATGATCCCCGCCAGCGCCGGCCTCGCACTCCCGTTCGCTCGCTGAACCGAACCTCCTGGCAGCGGCCTTCGACTCCAGCACGGCCGCTGCTGCTCTTCCACAGAAACGTACTTTTGACCACGTCGAGAACGAGCACTGATCGTGCCTGCCACGACGAGTCGCGAGATCGACCAACGCGCGAGTGTGCCGCCAGCCACCTTCATCGCGCAGCCGCAGCTCAGCATGCCTCCAGTGATGGAGCCGGCCTGCGCGCTTGTCTGGTCGGTCCCAAGTCCGCGCCAGCTATCGGTTCGCTCGCGGGTCAGTAACGAGCCTTGCCGACCGCGTAAGTGGGCCTGCTCGCGGGTGTATACCATCACCAGCAGAGGAGGACAGTTGCTCGACGAGCGCTTGTTCGGAGAACCCGCCGATGTCGAGGTCATTCTGCGCTGACTCCACGGCCTCCGCCTTCCAGTCCGCGTCCGCCTTGCCGACCGCGTAGTTGGCCTGCGCGCGGGTATATCCGTCACCAGGCCGCCGAGGAAAGCTGCTTGATAAGGCCCTTCTTGGAGAACCCCGACAATTCGAGGTAGTTCTCCGCCGAGCTCGACCGCCTCCGCCTTGCCAGATCCCGCTCCCACGTTGTTCGCGGCGAACTTCGCGTCCTTCTTGGAGTACCCGTCGCCGGCTTTGGAGGAAAGCTGTTTGATGAGGCCTTTCTTGGAGAACCCTGACAAGTCGATGCAATTCTGCCGCCGACTCCAGTCGTTCTTCTGCGCCGAAGTCATTTTGCGGGCTGCTTCTTCTCAGCGGACTTGTCGCTGCCCTTCTTGTTCTCCTTAGCGTCCGACTGGGACTCCGCGCTCGCTGAGGGCTCGCTTGGATCGTTGGTTTCAACGCTCGCGCAGGCGGTCAGCGCCAGCGTAGAAGCAGCGAGCGGACGGCGGCATCGTCCGGTACCAGAGTCGCATACGTCGAACGTATCGGCAACCGTGATCGCACCGTGCACCCTGTTCGTTCAGTCCGCGGACGTCCGCATCGCTGAATGGTCACGAAATCGTCCTGAGGTCCGCGCCGCCAGTCCGGCGGCGATGACTTGCCCTCGAGGTCGCCGGGCGGGGACGCGCAGGCACCGGCGACCACACCTACTCACGAAGCGGCCCCATCAATACTTCCGAAGGTGCGGCGGTCGCGAAGAAGGCGCCCACGAAAGGCGACGACAGGCACGACCCGGGGGGTCTCGCCCTAAGCGCCGGGTTGCTCGAGACCCGGTCATCCCGAACTCGAAAAGCGTGCACAGAGCCGAAGCCGCTCCCCAGCAGAGACCCGTCTTGACGAGGATCCTTTCGACGGAGCGATGCTTTCGACGAAGGAGTCCGTTACTTCACGAACTCGACGATTCGCCTGAAGCGCACGGCGAGAGCGCTTGTCGTCCAAGGGGGCAGCGCTAGCGGTCGATGGAGGCCATGTTGGCTTCGTCGTGGCGTTCGCCGGCCGCCGGCTGAGGCTGTCGAGCCGGTCGAGCTGGTCGGCGGTGAGCTCGACGGCGTCGGCGGCGGTGTTCTCCTCGACGCGGGCGACCCGGCGGGTGCCGGGGATGGGCGCGATGTCGTCGCCCCGGGTCGAGGATCCAGGCGAGCGCGGTCTGGGCGGGGGTGGCGCCGATCTCGGCGCCGATCGCCCGGACCTCGTCGACGATGGCGAGGTTGCGCTCGAAGTTCTCGCCGGTGAAGCGGGGGTTGGTCTTGCGCCAGTCGTCGTCGGCGAAGTCGTCGACGGTGCGGATCTGTCCGGTGAGCAGGCCGTGGCCGAGCGGGCGAGTAGGGCACGAATCCGATGCCGAGCTCGCGCAGCAGCGGCAGGATCTCGGCCTCGACGTCGCGGGTCCACAGCGAGTACTCGGTCTGCAGAGCGGCGACCGGGTGCACGGCGTGGGCGCGGCGGATGGTGTCCGGGCGAGGCCTCGGACAGGCCGAAGTGCAGGACCTTGCCCTCGGCGACCAGCTCGGCGACCGCTCCCGCGGTCTCCTCGATCGGGGTGTTCGGGTCGACGCGGTGCTGGTAGTACAGGTCGATGTGGTCGGTGCCCAGCCGTCTCAGTGACCCCTCGACGGCGGCTCTGATGTTGGCGGCGCTGCTGTCGATGCACGCCGGGGCCGCCGCCGTGCGTGGGAGACGAGCCCGAACTTCGTGGCGATGACGACCTGGTCGCGGCGGCCCTTGAGCGCCTGGCCGACGATCTCCTCGCTGTGGAACGGACCGTAGATCTCCGCGGTGTCGATGTGGGTGACGCCGAGGTCGAGGGCGCGGTGGATGGTGCGGATCGGACTCGTCGTCGTCGAGGGCACCCTCGGTGGTGTAGGTGCCGGCCATGGTCATCGCGCCGAGGCCGATGCGGGAGACCTCAGAGCGAGCCGAGCTGTGCGGTCTTCATGGTGGCGTCCTTCGCTCGAGGTCGCGAGCGGGCCGCTCATGGCTTTCAGCCAATGCGCGGATATGCGGGAGTGAGAGTCCCTGTGGAGGGAGGTACTGGCAGGGTCTCCCTGCGGGGCCTGGTTTACGGCTCGCGTGGACACCAAGAAGAGATCAGCGAGTTCCTCACCTCGCGCCGCGCGCGGATCACGCCCGAGCAGGCGGGCCTGCCGACCTACGGTGGCCCGCCGGGTTCCGGGGCTGCGCCGCGAAGAGGTCGCCCTCCTGGCCGGCGTCAGCGCCGCGTACTACACGCGACTCGAACGCGGCGACCTGAGCGGCGTCTCCGAGGGCGTGCTGGAGGCGCTGGCCGGGGCGCTGCAGCTCGACGACGCCGAGCGCGCGCACCTCTTTGACCTCGCCCGCGCGCCGCAACCGACCCGCGGCGCGCCCGCGGCGCCGTCGGCGCCAAGCCGCGGATCCGGCCGGATATTCAGTGGACGCTCGACGCCGATCACCGGCGCCCCCACCTATGTGGGCAACGATCGTCTCGACATCCTCGCCACCAACCCCGCTCGGCACGCGCGCTGTTCTCCGAGCTGTCGCGGCACCGACCCGGCCCGTCGAACTCGCCCGCTTCATCTTCCTCGACCCCCGCGCGCAGACGCTTCTACCCCGACTGGGAAGCGCGGCCCGCGAGACGGCCGAGATCCTGCGCGCGGCCGCCGGGCGGACCCTGACGACGAGACTTTCAGACCTCGTCGGCGAGCTCCACCCGGAGCGACCTGTTCCGCACGCACTGGGCAGCCCACAACGTGCGTTCACCCCACCGCCGTCAAGCACCTCCACCACCCAGTCGTTGGCGACCTCAGCCTCAGCTTCAACCGCATGGACATCGCCGCCGACCACGGGCTACTCTTCACCTACGCCGCCGAACCCGGCTCGCGCTCCGAGCAGGCGCTCCAACCTGCTGGGCAGCTGGGCCGCCACAACCGTCGCCGACCCAGCGCGGACGAGCCTTCCCAGAGCTGAACCCATCCGGAAACCCGGACTCGCGGCGAACGCGCGTCCGAGAAAATGGGAGCTTCTGCTTTCCCGCGTTTGCGGTGACAGCCCGTACCACCGGCGACGTTACGAGATTGTGACGAGCGTTGCTTCGCGGCACCACGCCAGCGGACCGCCGCCGCAGCTTGCGGATGGCTCAGCGCGAGAGCATGATCGACGCTCGTCGGCCGGGCCGACCGTTGCCGAGCCCATTGGCGGACTGCGCGCGAGCGGCGTAGAGTCGCGCCGCTTCGCAATCCATGGAAGGCGGTCGGCGTGCAGCGGGTCGAGCAGCTGGAATCGGCAGGATCGTCGCTGGCCAGGCACGCGGCGGCGCGCCAGCAGGCCGCAGAGCCGGCGATGCGACTCGACCGTGCGACCGACGTCCTGCGGCTGCAGCAGCTCGCCGGCAACGCGGCGATTGCCAGAATGCTGACAAGTCGCGCCAGTGGTCAGCGACTCCAACGCGCGATTCAGTTCGGCGCCGCCGCCGACGTCACGAACACCGACGGCGCGACGAAGGAACTTGACCGCAAGAAATGGATGCAGGCCCTCGTCGCACCCGAGCTGGAGCGCATCTTCGGCACTCCCTTTGTCCGGAACACCGTCGACACCTGGGCTACCGGGCAGCCGCGCCAGAACGAGCCGCCGCGTGCCAAGCGCGTGTACCAGATCAAGGAGCTCACAGGCGGCTGGGGTTTCCTCGGAATCGATTTCGCGAAGCCGCTCACGACCGCCGACATAGCGGTCCTCAACGAGCAGATCCATAAGATCGAGATCGCCGTTGACCCGAGCCTGGCGGCGCCCAAGAGCATCGCGAGCACGGAGTTCGGCAGCGAGCTCACGTTCGTCAATGTCGCGCTCGAGAGCATCAAGGACGTGACGAACAGGGATGAGATCACGCGAAATCGCGGGCCCTACAACGAGGTCGCGCTCGCCTGGAAGGGGGCGATGACCCAGCGCGGCGTCGAGCCGACCAAGGAGCAGCGCTTCGACAACATGCTCTACCTGACGTACGAGTTCTCGGAGGCCACGCACGGCGTCGATTGGAGCTACCGCGTGACGCCGATCAGCAGTGCGTCGAGATCATCACGACGAAGGCGAACGCCTCGGACCTGTTCGCCGGCTCGGTCGGCGACCTGATCGACGAGTACGTCTACTCCGTCGCGAAGGCGATCCAGCTGCGCGCACACGCGACCATCGGCGGCGGCCACATCAACATGGACGAGAAGTCGGCGTTCGGCGGCTACGGCGACAACGACGACCTTGGCGCCCAGCGCGCCGGCGTCGTGCTCGCGGAGTTCATGAAGCAGTACTACGCCGACTACCGGTGGTGGGCGGACCGCGATCCCGACGCGCACAACTCGCCGTTCCCGAGCGAGCTCAAGACGAACGCCGCCTTCGAGGCGGCGATGCAGCAATTCGAGAAGGCGCGCAGCTCGAACAGGCCATGGACGCTGACCGAGCTCGTCGAGCACCTCTTCAAGCACGTCTTCGACGAAGCTGGGCTCGCAGAACCCGAAGGAGTCGCGCAAGTACCAAGCGCTGAACGTCAACGCGCTTGCCGAGGAGACGCCTGGGACGAGCGGCGCCTGGAGATCCGCCGCGTGCCTGCACCGCCCAACCGCGCGGCGCTGCTGGACCAGCTGCGGCGCGTCGCGGACCTGCTCGCCAGCGCGCGCAGCGCCGCCCACGGCGACTAGGTGCTCCGCAGCGCGACCCCGCCGACGCCAGCCGAAAACATGGTGCTGCCGCGTCGCCAACCAGATGCCTCGCCAGAGTGTCATCCGATCGTCAAGGCGAACTTGTTCTGCACATGATTCAGCGACTGCCGCCGCCGCTCAAAAGTGCTCCTCTTCCACAACTCGTTACTTTCTCCGCGGCACGCATCGCTCTCGCAGCGCATGGAAAGCAGCAGCGCCCAAAGTCTCGAGATCGTCGGAGACCGCTGAAAAAGTCGATTCCGTAGGCGGCGATTCGATCGACGCGAATTCCGACGTCCACACGGCCCGTCTGACGGCCTCGGCGGGGACGTCGAGGGAAATCTGCAGCCGCGAAACGCCAGCGCGAAATCGGCCCCAGACTTTTTCAGCGGTCTCGTCGAGAAGAAGCACAACTGAACCTGCTGGGTGAGCTCGACGGATCAAACGCCGAGGAATGCGCCGACCACCATCATCGGCCATCGTGGTGCCCCTTCGCCGAATTGACTTGGCGGTCAACCGACGAGTCTCGGAGCCTACGGCGTCCGATGCCGTCTCCGACCGCGGACTTGAGCGAACTCCGCCTCACACCGCTTCTACAGACATGACCCGAAGAGCCCTTCGGAAGTATGGACAAACCTGTCTGCTCCGACCGCCGGACGCGGTCTACGTTCGCGTCCGTCTTCTCAAACTCGACTCGAGCTTACGGTTGCCTTAAACCGCGGTCCAATGCGGGATTCGCCGGTCCCGTGAGTCTACGCTCACGCCCCGCTCACGAACCGTTGGAGGTCTGCAGTGCGCCTGACTGTGCTTGCCGCGTCCGCTTTGGTGCTGCTTGTCTGTGCCGACACCGCGGGCGCCGCGCCGGCCGCCGCGCCCAAGGTCACGTCGGTCAGCGTGACGCCCGCGACCGTGGCGTCGGGTCAGCCGGTGCTCTTCACCGCGACGCTCTCGGCGCCTGCGTCGCCGAGCGGCACGCCGCTGAACGTGCGGACGTTCGGCCCAAGCGGCTTTCCGGCCCGCCGCGAGGAGGTCACAGTCCCGCCTGGCGAGCGCAGCGTCACTCGGGAACTGCTGTTGCCGACGTCTCTGGGACCCACCATGTCATACACCCTGCAGGCTGCGATCCCTGGCGTGAACGGTGCGGCGAGCGCCGAGGCGCGCGTGCTGCCCCGGACAGACACCGGCGGCTACCTCGTCACGTCGTTTACAGGCCCGAGCGAGGTGCGCGCGTATCAGACAGTGACGGCGATCGCGACGATCAACCAGCCCGCGCCCCCCGGCGGGCTCGTGCTGCCGTACGCGCTCTACAGCATCGACGGCGGCTTCTACGAGACGCCGACCAACAGCAGCAGCAGCGTCCTGCTCTTCCCGGCCGGAAGCCGGCGCGGCGTCCACGAGGCGAGCACGGGGTCGAACAACTTCGCCAATCCGATCCTCGCGCGACTCGGTGTGCACCTCGGCGTCCCGAAGACCAACATCGGCGTGGCGCCGGACTCGCTCGCCACGTGGACGACAACGCTCGTCGCGAACCCGGCCGCGGTTGCCGATTGGCGTACGCCGGACACGACGCTGACGTCGAAGTCGATCTCCTCGGGCACCGCGAGCTTCAGCTTCAGCGCCGATGAGCCCGGTGCGGGCTTCCGGTGCACGCTCAACCTTGACGGCGACCCGATGGGAGGGCCGGAGCCGTGCACGTCACCGCGCACCTACGGGAACCTCGAGTCCGGCAGCTACTCGTTCGAAGTCCGCGCCGTCGATGCGGCCGGCAACCAGGATCCCGCGCCCGCGTCCGCGACCTTCACCGTGACCACGCCGCCGCGGCCGGTGCCGGACCCGCCGGCCTTCAGCGCGCCGGCCAGCCTGCCGATCGGCAACGTCACGATGTCCGGTACGAGCGAGTCGGGCGCGCTGATCGAGATTCGAGACGTGTTCGGCGGAGTGCCACGGTTGTGGTCCCCGTTCCGGACGCGCACGTCCGCGGACGGGAGATGGTCGATCGTGGTGGACACGCTCACCGAAGGGACGCACGCGCTCAGCGCACGCGCAAGCAACCGTACGGGCGCGTCTGCGTGGACGCCCGCCCAGGCAGTAACGGTGAACACGAACGACAGCGGTACATCGACGCCCACGCCGACGCCCACCCCGACGCCCACCGCCACGCCGACGCCCACCGCGACACCCACCCCGACGCCCACCGCCACGCCGACGCCCACCGCGACACCCACCCCGACGCCCACCGCCACGCCGACGCCCACCGCGACACCCACCCCGACGCCCACCGCCACGCCGACGCCCACCGCGACACCCACCCCGACGCCCACCGCCACGCCGACGCCCACCGCGACACCCACCCCGACGCCCACCGCCACCCCGACACCCACCCCGACGCCCACCGCCACCCCGACACCCACCCCGACGCCCACCGCCACCCCGACGCCCACCGCGACACCGACGCCCGTCTGGGCACCGCCGGCACCGTCGATCACCGCACCCGGTAACTACAGCTGGACTCGAAGCTCGACGTTCGCCGTCTCGGGCTCCGCGCAAGCCGGCGCGATTGTCGAGCTGTTCGATGGGGCGACGTCGTTTGGAACCACGATCGCGACCGTCATGGGTACGTGGTCGCACCAGGTCACCGTCGCTGACGGGGCGTACCTGTTCACGGCACGCGCTCGAAATCTCGGCGGGACGTCACCCGCGTCCGCTATGCGCGTGGTCCAGGTGGACACGAAGGCGCCCGCCCCGCCCGTGCTCTTGGCGCCCGCCGCCAACAGCACGACGGCGAGCACGTTCACGCTGACGGGCAGCGCCGAGTCAGGCTCGACGGTGGAGGTCATCGAGGACGGTGCCTCTCGCGGCACTGTCGCCGCGGCTGGCGGCAACTGGTCACGCCTGTTCAGCGGCGTTTCGAGTGGCACCCATGCCTACACAGCGGTTGTCCGCGACTTCGCAGGCAATGTTTCGGCGCCGTCGCCCGTCCACACACTGCGCATCGGATCCTGACGGCAGGCTGGGAGGGCGCCGAATCGGCGTCCTCCCAGCTGCTGCAGGGCGGCGCCGACAGAACGCGGGCTGACCGCGCAGGCCGGTGATATGTGCCCCGGATGCGCACTTTGGCCACGGCCCCGAGGCGCTTGGGCTGAGCGCCCGCGGCTGGCAGGTCACCGCGGTCGCATCTCCGCGACGGCCCTGGCTCACGGGCGCCCGGCGGGACCCTCTACCTCGTCGGCCACTGCCCGGTCGACCCCCGGCTGCAGAGCGCCAAACGGCCGCGGCCGGTCAATTGCACGGTCCGCGCGCCCGCGCCGATCAGCGCGCCTCCCACACCCACACGAGGTCAATTCTCGAGCGGCCTTGACACTCTCGATACCCCGAGCACAAGGGAATGCGCTAGGTGATGGGAGCAGCGCGGCTGCGCCGAGCAGAGTGCCGGAATTGTGGAAACTCGAGACTCTCGCTTTGGACGAGTACCAGCGGCCAATTCGCCGAACGGCGTCACTGCCGCTTTGGCGAGCGGATTCGTGCGAGGGGACCCGGCGCGCTAGCATTGCTAGCAGTCCACGCTACGGAACGACGGATGGCCGCGCTCAGTATTCGAGATCTCGATGACGATGTGAAGGAGCGGCTGCGCGTACGAGCGGCTCGCAACGGACGCTCGATGGAGGCCGAGATCCGCGCGATCCTCGCCGAGGCGGTCCGCGAGCCGGCGCAATCGGAGAGTTTGTTCTCCTCGATCCTCGATCGGTTCGGTGAACTGGGCGGGGTCGAGCTCGAACTTCCACAGCGAACAACAGCGGCGCGAGCACCTGACTTCGCCCAATGATGGTTCTCGACACCAACGTGGTGTCGGAGCTGATGCGCCCGAGGCCGTCACCGGTGGTTGAGCAATGGGTGCGCGGCGAGACCAGCGACGAGCTCTACACCACTGCTGTCACTGTGGCCGAGATCGGCTACGGGATCGAGCGACTCCCTGACGGCGCACGCAAGACGCTATTGGCCGCCACGGCGCAGCAACTGTTCTCAACCTTCTCCGACCACGTTCTGGCATTCGATGCCGCCGCGGCCGGCATCTACGGCGCGATCGTGAGCGGCCGCGACCAAGCCGGAGCGCCAATCGACGGTTTCGACGCGCAGATCGCGGCCATCTGCCGCGTCCACGGCGCCAGCCTCGCCACCCGCAACGTCAAGGACTTCGATCGCACCGGGATCAACGTGATCGACCCCTGGAAGGGGAGCCGATCAAGCGGCCAGTAACGATCCGCACGCCCGCGCATCACTGCCCCTCTGCGCGACGACGAGCAGTGCGGGCGCCCAGCTGGTTCACTGCTGCTTCGCACGCACGAGAAGGAGCAGGCCGACAGAAGTCAGGCAGCCAGCGGGGCGACTCCGCCGAGGCTGATCGGAGCCGAAGCTTCCGTCGCTGGTGCACCGGTTCGCCCGTCGCGCTGCGAGTGCGATCATGCCCGCTGCATGTTCCAACTGACTGTCGAGGACATCTTCCGGATCAAGAACCGGGGTGTGGTCGCCACCGGCCGTGTCGCGTCGGGTGTGGTCCGCGTGGGTGACACCGTCCTCGCCGGCGGGACGCCTCTCGTGGTCAAGGGTGTTGAGAAGTTCCGCAAGGTCGCCGACTCTGCTGGGGAGGGCGAGAACGTCGGTCTGCTCTTCGACGACGCGGCACACGAGGTCCTGACGCGCGGGGCGGTGCTGAGCGGCGATGGCTCGGCGACGGTGGACCGTGCCGTCGTGGCTGCAGCCGCGGAAGACGTCCAGCATCGGATCGGGCTCGGCGAACGGCCGCGCAAGCGACGCTGGTTCGGCCGGGGCTGACCCGCGAGGGCGGTGCGGAGGCGGGGGCTGCGGACGGCGGCTGCCGCGACCGGTGCTCACGACCGTTCCGCTGCGACGGATTTCTCTCGTCGCGGTCGGCGGTTACGGTTGGCACCCCTGTGACCGGAGGAGGTCCTCGTTCCCGCCGTCGTCGTCGGAAGGGCTCGCGGGCCTGTCTCCGGTGAGTCCGAGCCGACGCGAGTCTAAGCTAAGCCATCCCGGGAGACTTCCCCGCCGCCCGCATCTGGAGCACTCCGCGACCGCCGACGTCGAGCGTCGCTTCGCGCGATGAGCGACCAAGTCAACGGCGGCCATGGCGCTTCGGGCTAAAGCATCTCAGCCGGATCAATGTCGTCGATCGATGGCAGACACAGCGGGCGAATCCGCTCATCGGCCAGATCGTCCTCCCGCACGAGTCTAAGCCGCTGCCCTCCGGTCCGCGTATTCAGCGCTCCCACCCGCTCTTTGACAACTTCGATCGGGATCTCCCATGCACCGATGACCTCGAAGCGGTCGTTGAAGTGAACTGCGACCAGCGCATCGAAGGGGGCCGGGTCGGCGTCAAGACCTCGGAGAAACGAATAGTGGGACGCCCGAATGCCGGCCGACACTCGTCGGGCCTTCACCTCGATTCGCTCCCCCTCCGGAAAGGCTTCACTGGGCTTCGCCCGCAAGTCGTAGCCGCGCGTCGACCGCGACGCCAGCGGAACGTCGAAGTGCTGGGCGACTAACAGTTCGGCCACATCGCCGACAGGCTGGTTGGCGGAGCGCACGACCCTTCGGCTTCGTAGTTCCTCCATCACCTCGACGTAAAGCTCCAGCAATTCTCTGGTCGTGCGGTTCTCGACGTTCATAGGTCCTGATGCAACCAGAGCCTCAGACGACTCGCGCCCATGTCGCGCTGGCGCCGGCGTGAGCTGCTGCGTTGTGCGAAGACGACCGGTCATGGGTCACACCATCCCCATCGGTCGTCCCGTGATGGTCGGCAGTAGCGATGGCGCTGCACTTGCGCTGCACTGCAGCTATAATGCATGCATGGGCGTGGCAATCACCGTGCGCGATGTGCCGGACGAGGTCCGCGACGAACTGGCTGCCCGGGCGGCCCGCTCTGGGCGTTCGCTTCAGGAGTACGTGCGCGCGATGTTGGTCGAAGCGGCAGCGCGGGAGCAAGTGGAGGATGTGATCGCGCGTGCTCGGCGGCGCGTGGAGACGACCGGGAGTCGACTCGACGCCGCGGCGATCCTCGACGCCCGTGACGCCGACCGCCGGTGACTGCGCGCGTCGTCTGCGACGCGTCGGCGCTGGTCGCGCTGCTGCTCGACAGCGGCCCCGACGGTCGCTGGGTCACACACGCGCTGACGGGCGTGTCACTCGCCGCTCCGGCGTTACTTGCGTTCGAGGCAGCCAACATCATCCGCCGATCCGAGTTGGCCGGGACGGTCACCGCAGACCAGGCATCACAAGCCCACGACGATCTCCTCGAGCTGGCGATCGAGTACTGGCCCTACGAGCTGCTCCAGCCGCGGGCATGGGAACTGCGCCACAACCTCTCCAGCTACGACGCGAGCTACGTCGCCCTGGCCGAGATGATCGACGTCTCGCTCGTTACGCTCGATCGTCGCATCGCGCGCGCACCAGGAGTGCGGTGCCCGGTCGTGACCTCCTAGCCGCTTCGGCATTGCGCGAAGAGCGGGCGCACATGCTGCCCCTGCGACTGTGTTACTTGGCCCGAAGTTCAGTCGGGGGCCAGCACGCATCCCAATTTGGTACCGTCTTGGTATGAGCAAGCAGATCGCGGTACGCCTGCCCGACGAACTCGTGGCGTTTGTGGACACGATCGTCGCGTCCGGCTCCGAGCCGAGCCGCGCGGCCGTGGTTGCTCGTGCACTGGAGCGCGAGCGTCGGCGCTTGACCGCCCTACGAGACGCGGAATCGCTCGCTCAAGCCGGCCCGGACCATGAGCTCGACGCCTTGGCCGGTTACGCGCTCCGGCACGTTGATACGACCAGCTGATGCGGCCGATCCACATCGCGCGGCTTGACAAGTCGCGTCCGGTGCTCGTGCTCACCCGCGAAGTAGTGCGCCCCCACCTCAACACGGTCACCGTGGCCCCGATCACCGCAAGCAGCCGTGGTCTTTCCACCGAGGTCCCACTCACAGTTGAGAACGGGCTGGCTGGTCCGTCCGTCGCCAGTTGCGACAACATCACGACCATTCCGAAGGATGTTCTCGGAGCCCAGATCGGGGTTCTGCTCGATCACCAGGAGTCCGCGCTCAGCGAGGCAATCCGCGCCGCGTTCGACCTCGACTGATACTGCTGCTTATCTGAATGTGAGCTCTAGTCAAGGCCTGGGGTGAGTGGTTGTGGTGTTCGGGGACTCCGGCTGCTCGATCTTTGGTGGGCCGCCACCCGAGGGTGGGAGCCGCAGCAGCTGCGGGAGCTGTCCGGAAGGGCGATCGTCGAGGAAGACGGGGAGTGTCAGAGCGTTCGGCAGGTCGGTGCTCTAGACAGGTTTGCTGTCCAAATTCGCCGCGACGGGCTTCAGGGCGGCGGGCCCGAGCTCGCGTCGATAGCAACGTGTCCGTCGTGCCGAAGTGCGGGGCGACGAACCTCGTCAGACCGTCCGTGACGAAGTTCCATGACCGGTGCCGCAGGGGGTTCCATGCTCTACCCCCGGTATGCGGGGGTACAGCATCAGACCCCCGGCTGCGCCCGCCACCCGCGGCGCTGTCGCAGCAGCGGCGACAGCGCGAGTGTAGGCGCGGGATGCCGTAGGACTGGCGCGACGGCGGGCGCTTGGGCGGCGCGATGACGCAGCGCTTCGGGGAGCGGCCGCGAGGAACGGGGGGTCGAGATCCGCAGGACCGTCTCCGTGCCCGTCGAGCAGGTCCTCAGCGCCCTCGCTCGAGGTGCTGCCGGAACGTCTCGTAGTCGATCTCGATCCTGGTGTGGTCGTTCGGGTCGAAGCGCAGCGGGAGCAGGTCGCCCTTGGACGGTTCGGCGCCCCGGAGCTCGTGGCTGTCGCAGTAGCGCTTGATCGTGTGCTGCTCGCCCCCTGGGAGTTGCGCCCGGATCGTCAGCGTCCACCGTGACACTCCGATCGTCCCGGCCGGCCAGTCCCTGATGTCCAGCACGACCCCGCTCGCCTGCTCGCCGTCGCGCATGACCTTCCTCACGCCCGGCCGGAGGTTCCTGATCAGCACGAGGGAAATCTACCGGCGGCGCGCGAGGATGTTGAGCCCAGGTCAGCGGCGGGCGTGCCGCTGGCCGACGGGGACGGACCGACGAGGTGTCGTTTGTCGCGGTTGCGTTAGAGGGCTGTGAGCAGAACGCCGCGGAGGGGGAGCTTGGAGGCGAGGTCTGCTCGGGCTTTCGAGTCGCCGAAGATGCTCTCGAGAACCTGCTCGGACCGCGTGTAGGTCTGGACGCCACGCCGGGTCTTCCAGCGGCGCCCGAGTACGAGGTAGCGAACGTCCGCCTGGAGCATCGAGAGCTCGCGCTGCGCGAAGTACGGCCATGGATCGCGTTCCCACTCGATGCGCAACGCGGCACCGCTGAGCGGCGAGTAGGCGTCGAAGAGCGTCAGCGGGAACGGTGGCTTGACGTGTGGCGTTCGGCTTGGCAGCGCCGTCGGGCGCCAGGGCCGCCCGGCCAGGCGGCTCGGCGCCGCTCGCACGATCCGGTCGCGTCCGCGTACGGGAAGCGGTTCGCCGACCACGTCGAATCCGAGTCGCTCAAGCCCGCTGCGCGCGACTTGCAGTTCCGGCTGCTCGAGCAGCCAGTGCCGGTCGCTGGCGCGCGGATCCGGCCGGCCCTCCCAGTCTGGGGTCGGCCAGCGCGCCTGCTGGTTGTCGATCTCGGGCAGAGCGTCGCTGATCGGCGTCAGCGCCCGCCGGACTTCGCCGATCCAGTCCGGTTCTTCAGCGTCTGTTCCGAACCAACGCCACGGAAGGCTCATCGCTCCGCCCCGCCGGTACGAGCGGAGAGATTCACGCTGAGCGCGCAACGTCGAGGACCACCGTTCGGCGGATACCCTGCATGAACTGCACATAGCCGCCAGTTACGGCGATCGCGACCACTTCGAAGCGGCGCCTGGAAGGCGCTCGGCGGGGCGTTGCGGCGAGGGCGCGGGCCATCGCCGCGCTCCTGTGGTCAGTGCGCATTCCATGGTCGCCGTCGCGGGAGACGCCAGCAATGACAGATGCCGTTCACCAGGTGACCGGCTGGCCTTGAGGCGTCAGGCTGATGGGGACGTTTGCATGAAGCCGTACTCGAAGGAGAGCCTGGTGGCCCGGCGCCACCGCCGCAAGCGGGCGCGTGCGCGCCGCAGGATCACGTGGGTCGCTGCGCTCGCGATCAGCTTCACGCTCGGGGTGGTCGCGATCACGAGCGGAAGCGGCGGCACGCCGGACGGCGACGGCCCGCCGGTGACCGTCTTCGCCAAGCACGATCCGGTCTTTCCGAGCGCGAAGCGCAACGCCGCGTCGCTGCCCTACGTCGCGATCGCCGGCAAGCGCAAGCGCCAGGTGGCGCTGACCTTCGACGACGGGCCGGGCCCGTACACGGCTGACGTCGTCCGGACCCTCAAGCGCATGCGCGTACCCGCGACGTTCTTCCAGGTGGGTGGCACGGAGCACTACTTCACCGAAGCGGAGCAGATCACACGCCGCGAGCGGCTGGTGACGGTCGGCGTGCACACACTCGATCACAAGCGGATGGACCGCCTCAGCCGCGCCGACCAAGCCGCGCAGATCGACCAGGACACGGCGATCCTGACCGCGGCCGGAAACCCGGCGCCGACGCTGTTTCGCCCGCCGTACGGCGCCTACGACCACACCACGCTCGACCTGCTGCACGAGCGCGGCATGACGATGGTGCTCTGGAGCGTCGACAGCAAGGACTACGAGCGGCCCGGCGTCGACGCGATCGTCAACCGCGTCCTCAGCGACGTCAAGCCCGGAGCGATCATTCTCATGCACGACGCGGGCGGCGACCGCACGCAGACGATCGAGGCGCTCCCGCGCATCGTGCTCGGCCTACGCCAGCGCCACTACACGCTGGTCAGCGTCCCACGGCTGCTGCACGACTCCCCGCCGCCGCGCCTGCAGCCCAAGCTGGGCGTAGGGGCCGGCTGAAACTCGTCGCCGTCGCCCTGCGCCGAAGGGGACATCGCTGGTGTCGCGCGCCCGACGGTGATCAAGTGGCGCGAGCGGCTTCTCGCGCTCGGGGTCGACGCGACCGCCGCGGACGACGGTCGTCAGGCCGCCTGTCCGATCAACTGCGGAGCTTGACCCGGCACGCGGTTCGCGCTCACGTTGGTTGCCGCCGGCGTCCCGCCGCTGGGCCGGCGCGAGCTCGCCCGCCGGCGCGCTAGCGCCCCCAGTCGTCCTTGACCAGCAGCATGCCGCGGGTGCGGAACTGCTCGGTGGCGCTGGGTCCGGTCAGGTACACGCGAAACGCGGCGGTGATGGCGCGCACCGTTCGCCCGTTGCGGCCGGGGTAGCGCTTCCAGGTCACGAAGGAGATCGGGTAGGCGTCCGGGTGCGAGAGGCTGCGCACGCTCGCGTCGTCGGGCGCGGACCCGTCGACCGGGACGACGCACGTGACGGCCGCGTAGGCGCGGGCGCGCGACCAGCTCGTCACGGCCGCGATCGACAGGTCCCCGGACGCGGCCTCTGACACGCCCCCGTCGCGCGCGACCTGCGCGCCCTTCGGCGGCTTGTAGCTCGCGCCGAAGCGGGGCTCGGCCGCGTCTGTGCTGCCGCCGGC
This sequence comes from uncultured Solirubrobacteraceae bacterium, assembly GCA_963798325.1. Classification (GTDB taxonomy): domain Bacteria; phylum Actinomycetota; class Thermoleophilia; order Solirubrobacterales; family Solirubrobacteraceae; genus Solirubrobacter. The sequence goes on along the minus strand of CAWCSS010000009.1, from coordinate 1,325,450 downwards.
GCGCCGCAGGGCGATGGCGTCGCCGCTCGCGGGAGCGGGCACCCCGGCCGACGACCAGCTCCGGAGCTTCCCCGCGGCGATCCCGCGCGCCGCCGTGCGCGACACGCCCGCCTCGCACGCCGGATGGTCGCGGGCGACCACGAGCACGTCGGCGTCGCGGCCGAGGTCGGCGATCACCTTGAAGTCCCTGCGCTCGGAGGCCTTGAGCTTGCGGTCGAGGAAGACGCCTTGCGGGTGCGGGAACTTGCGCTCCTTGCGCATGTTGCGCAGGTAGATGTCGGCCGACGGGCCGACCACCGCGGCGGCGTTGCCGAAGATGAACCGATACGTCTTGCCGCCCACCCGGACCTTGATCGGCTCGACGCGCCGGTCGCTGGGGTGGATCGCGAACGTGGTCGGCGTGAAGCCGATCAGGTGGTCCACCCGCTGCGGGATGATCGAGTTGTAGAACGTGTCCTCGACCTTCGCCGAAGCGGCGGCAGGGGTGAGCAGCACAGCGGCGAGGACCGCGACCGGCAGGCGCATCAGCGCATCCAACCAGCGCCTCGCCGGGAGGTCAACCATCGTTCGTTCAGGCGGTGATGCACCGGCGGGTGCTGTGGCGCCTCGCGGTCGCGACGCGCCGGGACGAGCGCGAGACGATCGCAGACGCCGAGCCGGACAGAATCACCCCCAACGGGCGAGGCCGGCGCGACCCCGCAGCAGAGACGATGCCGCCGTGGACACCCAGGCGCAATCCGGATTCTTGACGCGGATCGGCGGGCAGCTGCGAAGCGCCGACGAGGTTCGCGACGCTGTCTATCTCACGACCGGCGATACCGCCGCCAAGCAGAGCCGGTTCTGGTTGCTGCTCATCATCTCCGCCGTGATCGCGTCGGCGGGCGTGATCGGCGATTCCACCGCGACGGTGATCGGGGCGATGATCGTCGCGCCGCTCGCGATCCCGATCCAGGGCATCGCCGTCGCCCTCGCCGGCGGCGAGCTCCGCGCGCTGGCGGCCTCCGCGTCGATCCTCCTGCTGGCCGTGGTGGTCGTGATCGGCATCGGCGCGCTGGCGGGCATGATCCTGCCCGAGCTCAAGCCCGCCGACACCAACGGGCAGATCACCGGCCGCGTGTCGCCCACGCTGATCGACCTCGTCGCCGCCGCGGCCACCGGCCTGGCGGGCTCGCTCGCGATCGCGCGGCGCGACATCGCCGACATCCTGCCCGGCGTCGCGATCGCGATCTCGCTCGTCCCCCCGCTGGCCGTCGTCGGCATCACCGCCGCCGCCGGCGACTGGGACGGCGCGCTCGGAGCGCTGCTGCTCTTCACCACCAACGTGCTCGCGATCATCGTCGTGGGCGGGATCCTGTTCTCGCTGATCGGGCTCCTGCCGGCGCAGACCGGCACCCCGCGGATGGACCTGCGCCCGATCTACTCCGTGGTCGCCGTCGCCGGCGTGCTCGTCACGGCCGCGCTCGCCGTCGCGACGACCCGCGCCGTGCAGCTGCAGACGCAGCTCTCCGCGAGCAAGGACGCCGCCGCACGGTGGGCCGCGGGCAACGGCGAGAACGTCGTCAACGTCCACTACGAGGGCGACGAGCTCATCGTCGTGGTCGAGGGACGCTCGGACGGCAGTGCCGACGCCGCGCTGCTGGACGTGCTCGATGGCGCCGTCCCGCGCGGGACCTCGGTCGAGCTCAACCGCGTACCCGGCGTCCGGAGGCGGCTCGGGAACGTCCAGTGAGCGTGCCGCGGTGGGCGGCCGGCCCGCCGCGCGCAAGCCGTTCCGCGCGGGCACCGACCCGCTGATCGCGAACTCGTGGTGCACGCGGGCGGCGACGTCCCGCGGGAGTAGGACCGAAGATCGCTAGCGTGCGGCGCATCAAGGTCGAGATGCTCAACGTCGGATGGATCATCGGTTCCGCGGGCAGGTGGCGCCGCGGCGAACCGATGGATCGCCAGATCCGCCTCCCGGTCCCGGCGTATGTCATCGAGACGGGCGACGCGCGGATCCTCGTCGACACCGGATTGCATCCGGGGCTCATCAGCGATCCGGCGCGCCACTACCGGACGCCCGGCGCGCTCGCCCGGTTCGGGTTCGAGCAAGAGGCCAGCATCGCCGATCAGGTCGACCTCTCGACCATCACGAGCGTCGTTCTCACCCATCTGCACTTCGACCACGCCAGCGCGCTGCCTCTGCTGCCGGCCTCGATCCCGATCGTGATGCAGCGACGCGAGTGGGAGGGTGCGCATGACCCCGCGGTGATCGCGGCGTGCGGCTATCTCTCGGCCGACTACCTCGCCATCGCCGACCGGGTCGTGCTCGTCGACGGCGACCATGACCTGCTCGGCGACGGCTCGATCGAGCTGCTGCTCACGCCGGGACACACACCCGGACACCAGTCGCTGCGGATCGGCGACTCGCTCGTCCTGGGCGGCGACGTGGCGTACTTCGAGGCCACGCTCGAGGATCGCCGCTTGCCGTTGGCTGCCGCCTCGCACACCGATCAACTGGCATCGGTTGAACGTCTTCGCGCGCTACGCCGATCAGGCTTCGATGTCCGGCCCGGACACGATCCCGACGTGCTCGTACCCGGCCCGGTCGCAGTTTCCCCACGAGCGCGGCAACGATCCAGCCGGGCACTGAACCAGCTCTCGCGCAGGCGAGCCTTCGATCACCCCGTCCGGCCTGGGGTTGTGAGGTAGGGCGAGGGCCCGCAGCCTGTGTGGATGCCGTGGTTGCGCTGGACGCAGCGTCCCCACGTCTTGACCCGTCGGCGCCACTGTTTGTACTCGTCGAGGAGTTGCTGCTTGGTGAGCGTGCTGACGTTGGGTCGTGCCTTGGTCCGGATCTTGAAGACATCGGCGCCGAGTGGAATCCGCTCGTAGATGTCCACGGAAAAGCGGGTCGTGCCTTCCGTGGCGCCGTCTGGTCGGTGGAGCGTCATCGAGCCTCCCACGGGCGCGAAGGTGTTCGGGTCGACGTCGTAGATCCAGTCGCGGAGGCGGTCACCGCCCTGGAGGCGCCGCACACTGCGCCCGCCGACCCGGACGAGCCCGGCGTCCTTGAGTTTGCCGTCAGCGAGCATCGCCTTGAGGTCGGCGTCGGGATCGCTGCCGCCGCTCACGCCGAAGAGGCCGAGTGGGCGGGCCTGGGGATCATTGTCCTGGTAGCCGGTGACCTCGCGCAGGCGGTTGGTGTCGGAGTCATAGTCGCTCGAGGTCCCATCGCCGTAGGCGAACTCCGACCAGGAGCCATCGGTGCGGGTGGCGCGAAAGCGCCAGCGTTTCGGGTCACTCTGGGACCACTGCTCGTCGTATCGCCCGATCTTCGCGCCCGGGGCGATGTTCACGCTCGGGTCGAGCTGGATGCGCACCCGCATGTGCAGGATCTGGCCGTTGGTCTCAAGCGCTGCCCGCGCGGCGGCGATCGCGTCGACGGGGTGGCGCTGGCCGCCGGGCGCGAAGACGAGCGTCACGGCGAGAACCGCGACGGCCAAGGCCGGGATCGCCAGCAGTGGGCGCCGGCTGCGGGGAGGCCGGGCGCGCTCGAGCTGATCGCCCAAGTCGTCGAGGTAGCGGTCCAGTTGGCTCATGTGAGGCTCCCCGTGTCCAGGGCGCCCGCGAGCGCCGCCAATCCCCGCGACACGCGCACACGTGCGGCGCCTTCGCTGATCCCGAGCCGGTGAGCCAGGTCGGTGTAGGACAGCTCATCCACCACGCGCAGGCGCACCGCATCGCGCGTGCTCGGCGTCAACACGGCCATCGCCGCGCCGAGCTCGGCCCGCAGCTGCCGCAACCCGGCCCGCCGGACGATCTCGGCCAGCACCTCCGGACTCGGCTGCTCGCGCTCGATGCCGAGCCGCTTGAGAGCTCGCTGCTCGCAGTGGCCGCGCCGGTAGAACAGCGCGAGCTGCTTCTTCGCGATCCCGTACAACCAGCCGACGGGATCGCCGTCGTCACGGAAGCTCCGCTGGGAGGCGACCGCCTGGGCGAACGTCTCGGCAAGCAGATCCAGCGCGACCTCCGGGTCCGCCGTACGCCGCGCGAGGTACGACAGCAGGTCGTCGCGCTGTTCGGAATACAGGGCGCGCAGATCGAGCATCCGGCACCCACTTTGCACGAGAGCTACCGATCGTTACACGGGCCGATAGACCCGACGCGCTCCGACGCTTCCAGTCCCGATCGCCCCAGAGGCAGCCCGCTCTCGTGGGGGTCGTCTTCGGCGTTTCGGTACCGGTCAGCGGCGGCCGGTCGCGGCGGCCACGATCAGGTTCGCGGTCTCGCGCGGGTGGGACATCATCACCACGTGCGAAGCGCCCTTGATCTCGACCGTCTTGGCCTGCATACGGCGGGACATGAAGCGCACGTTGGCCGTTCCGATCGTCTTGTCGGCGCCGGCGACGAGCGACCACGCCTTGATCGTCTTCCACGCGGGCGGGCCGGACGGCTCGCCGAGCGTCGCGAGGGCGGCGGGGCGCTGGGCGGCGGCCATCACGTCGGTCTGGGTCTTCGGAAGGTCGGCGGCGAAGATGGCCCGGAACACGTTGGCCTTGATCGTGCCCTCCGGGGCGAGCTGTCCGTCGGGCGTGGGGTAGGTGCGGATCGTCAGGGCATCCGGCGACAGCAGGCTGCCTGGCGCGTGGCCCGAGAGCGACTGCACGGTGTCGCCCGCGTCAGGGGCGAAGGCGGCGATGTAGACCAGTGCCTTCACGTTCGGGTTGCCCGTGGCGGCGTTGGTGATCACGAAGCCGCCGTAGGAGTGACCCACGAGGACGATCGGCCCCTGAATCTGGGCCAGCAGGTTTCTGATGTAGGCCGCGTCGCTGCTGACGCCGCGTAGCGGGTTGGCGGGCGCGAGCACGTCGTAGCCGCGCTTGTGCAGCCGGGTGGTGACGTCCGACCAGCCGGAGGCGTCGGCGAAGGCGCCGTGGACGAGCACGACGGTCGGCTTGGGCTGTGCGCCGGCGGGCGAGGGGAATGCGCTCAAGGCGGCAGCGACGATCAACGCCGGCATGAACCGGCGGGCGAGAAGGCGAAGCATGGGGTCTCCTAGGTGGTGGGGGAGAGGTCGACGGGCTCACCGAGCTCGAGCCAGCGCACGCTGCGCCGGAACGCGGCGGGCGCGCGCGTGAACTCGCGCTCGGCCGCGGCGCGGCCCTGCTTGAAGTGGGACCAGCCCTCGTAATGGATGGGGATCAGCGTGCGCGGCCGCAGCGCGAGGGCCAGTTCGATCGCGTCGCGCGCCGTCATCGTGTAGCGCAGCGGGCCCGTGACGGGAAAGCGGACGCCGCCGACGTGTACCAGCGCGGTGTCGACCGCCAGCCGCTCGGTCACCTGGCGCACGCCGTCGTAGAGCACGGTGTCGCCCGAGATCCAGAGCGCGCCGTGCTCCTGGCCGTCCCAGCGCAGCGCGAAGCCGATGACGTCGCCGACGATCGCCCGCGAGTGCGGCGGGCCGTGGCGGCAGGGCGTCGCCGTGATCTCCAACTCGAGTCGCTGCGGGTCGCGCAGGCGCGTCGACTCCCAGGCGGCCAGGCCGCGTGCGCCCGCGCCGAGCCGCCGCGCGCCCGCCACCGTGGTCACGACCGCGCCGGCGGCTGTGGGAAGCAGCGCGCGGCCGGCCGCGTCGAGGTTGTCGTCGTGGTGGTCGTGGGTGAGCAGCACGGCGTCGATGCGGCCGAGGTCGGTGGCGGCGATCGCCGGCCCGCTGAGCTTGCGCGATCCCGTGCCCCAGCCGAAGCGGTAGCGCCGGCCCGGGGCGTCGAACGTCGGATCGCTGAGCAGGCGCCAGCCGCCGATCTCGAGTAGGACGGTCGGCCCGCCGATATGGGTGAGCCGGACGCCGTTCACGCCGGGGTCGGCCGCCCGGCGTGCTCGAGCGCCCAATCCAGTGCGTAGTCGGCGACCTGCTCCCAGCCCGGCGCGGCGGGCAACAGGTGCGGGCCGTCGAACTCCTTGACCTCGGTGATCGTCGATGACCTGTAGTGGCGGGCGTTGGAGCGCTGGATGCTGGGCGGCATCAGATGGTCCTCGCTGCCGGAGATGAACAGCAGCGGCGCGCGCTCGTCGTTGCTGTAGTCGACCCAGGTGTCGTCCTTGCCCGGATGGACGTTGGCCAGCGCGCTGCCCCAGAAGATCGAGCCCGACGCCGGGATGTGGTAGCGCTCGTAGAGCCGGCGCGATTCGTCCTCGCCCAGGCCGTTGGTGAACGCGTACTCCCACTGCTCGAACGTGAAGCCGACCGCCCGGTGGCGGTTGGCGGGGTTCTTGAGCACGGGAAAGGTGGCCTTGACCTGGGAGAGCGGCACGCGCTTGACGCCCTCGGTCGGCGCGGAGTTGACGGCGACGCCCGCGGCACCGAAGCCGTGATCGAGCAGGACCTGCGTGAACACGCCGCCCGCCGAGTGGCCGATGATGATCGGCGGCGAGGCGAGCGCGCCGACCACCGTCTCGAGATGCTCGATGATCTGCGGGACGGTCAGGCGCTCGATCGGCGCGGGGTCGGCGTTGAGCGTCTCGACCTCGACCTCGAAGCCCGGGTAGGCGGGCGCCACGACGTGGAAACCCTTGGCCTCGTAGCGCTCGATCCATTGCTCCCAGCTGCGCGGCGTCACCCAGAAGCCATGGACGAGGACGATGGTGTCAGGCTGCGGCATGGTCGGCCACCCGGTCGTTGACGACGGTGAGGAACTCGAGCAGGTCGGCCCCGAGCTGGGCCTTGTGGGTGTCGGTGATGCCGTGCGGCGCGCCGGGATAGACCTTCAAGCGCGCGCCCTCGATCAGCGCGGCCGACGCCTGCCCGCCCACGGAGAAGGGCACCACCTGATCGTCGTCGCCATGGATGACGAGCGTCGGGACGTCAAAGCGGGCGAGGTCGCCGCGGAAGTCGGTCGCGGAGAACGCCGCGATGCATTCCAGCGCGTTGCGATGGCCGGCCTGCAGGCCCTGACGCCAGAACGCGTCGCGCGTGCCCTGCGAGACGTCCGCGCCCGGCCGATTGTGCCCGAAGAATGGGCCGTCGGCGAGGTCGCGGTAGAGCTGGGAGCGATCGGCGATCGAGCCCGCGCGGATCTCGTCGAAGACCTCGAGCGGCACTCCGCCCGGATTGTCGTCCGTGCGCAGCATGAACGGCGGGACCGCGGAGACGAGCACCACCGCGCGCACGCGCTCGGTGCCGTGCCGCCCGACGTAGCGAGCGACCTCGCCGCCGCCGGTCGAAAAGCCGATCAACGTCACGCCGCGCAGGTCGAGCGCCTCGACGACCGTCGCCAGGTCGTCAGCGTAGGTGTCCATCTCGTTGCCGTCCCAGGTCTGCGTCGAGCGGCCGTGGCCACGGCGATCGTGCGCGATGCAGCGGAAGCCGCGCTCGGCCAGGAACAGCATCTGCGCCTCCCAGCTGTCCGCGTTCAACGGCCAGCCGTGGCTGAGCACGACCGGCGGGCCATCGCCCCAGTCCTTGTAGAAGATCTCCGCGCCGTCGCGGGTCCTGACCAGTCCCATCACGTCCTCCTCGGCTCCTCGAGTGGATTGACCGACACCAGCTCCAGTCCCAGCTCCTGGACGCGCTCGATCAGTCCGTGCAGCTGAGCCTGGTCGCGCACGACCCCCGTGATCACCGTGGTGCCGTGATGACGCCGCAGGCGCATGCCCTCGAAGAGCAGTGCGAAGCGGTCGCCGACCTCACCGCGGATCACGAGCTCGTAGCCGTGCCCGTCCATGCCCCGCAGGCTTACGGCCGACGAGGTGAGCTGTCATCACCTCTGGCCGGGTTCACCTAGGTGAAGCTGCCCGCGCGCCTGCGCGAGCGCGTCGGCGCGCGAGGAGACGCCGAGCTTGCGGTAGATCGCCTTCACGTGGCTGTGCACGGTGTTGAACGAAAGGAAGAGCTCCTGCGCGATCTCGCGCTCCGAGCGCCCGCCGGCGAGCAGCCGCAGCACCTTCAGCTCACTCGCACTGAGCTGCGCACCCGGCGCCACCGATCGCCCCACGGCGGTCCGCCGGGTCTCGGCCAGACGGGCCGGGAGCACGCCGGGGTCGGGGCAGCCGGCCAGGATCGTGTCGGCCTCCTCGAAGGCCGCCAGCGCCCGTTCGCGTTCGCCCGTCGCCGCCAGCACCGCGGCGTGGGCGATCAGGCCGTCGACGAGGTCGAGTTGCTGTCCCCACAGGCGGCGCAGCATCACGCCCCGCTCCAGCTCGGGAAGCGCGGCCCGCAGGTCCCCGCGCGCCGCCAGCGAGACCCCGTGGGCGGTGTGGATCTCGCCGACCTCGACCGAATCGAGCAGCCCGCGCTCGGACGCGAGCCTGATCGCCTCCTCCGCCAGCCGCCGCTGCTCGGCGCGTCGCCCGCGGATGCCCGCGATCAGCGACAGATCGGCGATCGACGCGACCACGACGATCCACTGCTCCGCGCGCGGCCCTAGCGCGACCGTTTCCCTCAGGCGCCGTTCGGCCGCCTCGAGCTCGTCGTTGCAGTAGTGCGCCCACCCGAGCGCCCAGGTCAGGACGGGATACCACGGCGAGTGCGGGCCCTCGAGCGTCGCCGAGCGCGTGCCGTGCTCGAGCACCGCCCCGACGTCGCCCCAGGCGAAGGTCGCGCTCAGCACCGATAGGCTCGACTCGATCGAGGCCAACCCGTCGGGCAACGGACCGTCGTCGAGGCCGCCGAGCGCGCGCACCTGCGCGACCACCCGATGCATCTCCTCGGCGCGCCCGCGCAGCGCGACCACCCACGCCTTGACCGCGAGCAGCCGCCGGTCGGTGGCGATCACCTCCTGCGGGAAGCGCGTCAGCCATTCCAGCACCGAAACGGTGCGGCCGCTGTTGGCGTAGAGGACCCACGTCTCGGCGATCAACGCTCCGGCCGCGGCGAACTCACGCGCGGCGAGCGCGTGATGGATCGCCTCATCGGTCGTGCCGTGGCGGCGATGCCAGGCGTATGCGCGGCGGTGCAGTTCCAGCACCCGCTCGGGCTCGCGGCGCTCGAGCTCGAGCCGCAGGATCTGCGCAAACAGATGGTGGAAGCGAAACCATTCGCCGCGGTCATCGAGGGGGACCAGGAAGAGGTTCGAATGGGCGAGCGTCTGGAGGGCCTCACGCGCCGTGTCGTCTTCCAACAGCGCATCGCAGAGCTCGGGACACAGGCGCTCGAGGATCGAGGTCCGCACCATGAAGCGCCGCAACTCAGGCGCGTAGCCCGCGAGCACCTCGCCCGCCAGGAAGTCGACGATGTGCCGGCTGGTGCCGTCGAACGCCTGCACCCGCGCGTGCTTGTCCGCCTTGCCCGAGAGCGACAACGCCGCCAGATAGAGCCCTGCGGGCCAGCCTTCGGTGCGCGCGACCAGCAGTGAGACGTCGGCGGGCGTGAGCTCCAGGCCGAGCCGTGCGTTGAGGAACTCTGCGGCCTCGTCCTCCGCGAAGCGCAGCTCGTCGGCGCGCAGTTCGAGCAACTGCCCGTGCGCGCGCAGCGTGCCCAACGGCAGCGCTGGATCCATGCGGCTGGAAAGGACGAGTTGAAAGCAGGCCGGCAGCCGGTCGACGAACCACGCGATGCTCTCGCGCGCCGAGGCGCTCGACAGCCGGTGGAAATCGTCAAGCACGAGCGCCGCATCACCCTGGTCCACGAGTTCGTTGACGAGCCTCGGCAGCACCACCTCGAGCAGCGGCGCGGACGACACCATGGCCGCCAGCGTCCGGTGATCAAGCCCCGGGCACGCCCGTCCGAGCGCCTCGATCACGTGCGACCACAGCACGACCACGTCGTCGTCGCCCTCGTCGAGCGTCACCCACGCGACCGGCCGCTCACTCGCCTCGGCCTGCCGCCAGGCCGCCAGCAACGTCGACTTCCCGAACCCAGCCGGGCAGGCCACGAGGCTCAACCGCCGCCCCCGCCCCTCCCGCATCCGCGCGAACAGCCGCTCGCGCGCGATCGTCTGCGCGGGCACGAGAGGCGGATGAAGTTTGGTCAGCAGCAGGATCGGCGCGTCGGTACGACCTGGCGCCGCATTCGTCTGCGCACTCACGGACCGCCGCCTGCGAGAGGACGAGACACGGCGCGAATCCTCTCAGAAGCTCGGCGGCCGAGTCTGACGTGCCGCGGTCAGGCGCGGTCTCCGCGCCCGGTCTTGCCGTTCGTGGAGATGGCGAAAAACGTCACGGCCAGTGCGACCATGACGCTGAACATCGCAAAGTTGCCGGAGATGATGAAGCCGATGGCGGCCACCGCGAAGGCGGCGGCGGCAAACCGATACCAGGTGCGCTGCGACGCGGAGGAGTTCATCACGAGAGGTCTACCCGTTCGGCACATCGCGTTACCCGCGACGTTCTGGGTGACGACGGACTCGTGGCATCGAGGTCGGAATCGCACGACCACAGGTTCTACGTCAGCGCGCGTCGCGCTTCGGGGCTGCGGGCCGACACGGATCCTCCTGGTCCGGTTTCATTTCATCGGATGACGCGCGAGATCACCACCCGCGACGCGGCGCTGATCCTGGGTGCCGTGACGGCGACGGCCGGCCTCGGCGCCCGCGCGACGACTCCAGCGCTCAGCAGCCGCTGGTACCGCCGGCTCGACAAGCCCTCATGGCAGCCTCCAGGGCCGGTCTTCGGGCCGGTGTGGACGGTCGTCTACGCGCTCATCGCGGCTTCGATGCTCGTGATCCGCCGCACCGGCGGCGACGATGCGCAGCGGCCACTGTTCGTGCTGTTCGGGACGAATCTTGCGCTCAACCTCGCCTGGACACTCATCTTCTTCCGCGGCCGTAGCCCCTTGGCGGCCGGCGTGGAGATCCTGATGCTGGAGGGCACGACAGTCGCGCTCGTCGTCCGCGCGTGGCCGGTATCGAGGCTCGCCTCGCTGCTGCTCGTCCCCTACGCGATCTGGCTGGTGTTCGCGACGGCGCTGACCTGGACGATCTGGGCGCGCAACTGAGCACCTGCAGAACCCGGCACTCCTGCCGGTGTCGCGCCGGCGCACCACGCCGAAACCCACCCGCGGGCGCAACATCAGAGGTGCGCGCAAGCAGCGCCGCCGGCATCGCACTCAGGGTCGCGGGGACTCGCGACCGTCCCCGACGGTCCTGCCGAGGACATCTCGATCTGGTCGACGTCGACGAGGCGAGGGGCATGAACGCGACTGCGCGAGCCCAACTGGTCGGCGCCTCCCGGCAAGGCTTGGGAGGGGCGCGAGCCGCGGGAAGCCCTGGTGCACCGTTGCCCGATCGCCCCTCGTTGCTGGCCCAGGGTGCTCAGCCGATGCGAGCGTATCTCGACCGCCATCCGCGGCGGGTGCGGAACGAACTTCATCAAATATCGTGAGAAACGTTCCGCCGTGACCGACCTGTAGGTCGATCGTGCCGCGGGCAACCCGCCATGGAGGACGCAATTCGACGAGAGCGGCGCCACGCGACTGGCCCTCACCAGCCCAGCGGCCGGCCGTCGCGGAACAGTCCGCCGCGGGGGCCGTCGTCGGGCAGGGTCGCGGCCCACACGACGCCGGCGGCGCCGTCGGTGACGGGACGTGCGCCCATCGCTTCGGCTCCGGGGTAGGTGGCGGTGAGCCCGGGGCAGACGGCGTTGACGAGCACGGGTGTGTCGGCGAGCTCGGCCGCTTGGGTGGCGGTCAGCGCGTTCAGCGCGGCTTTGCTGATGCCGTAGCTGGCGGCGCTGCCGCCGCGCCGGGCGAGGCCGAACTGGGAGTCGGTGTGCGAGCCCGCTCCGCTGGAGAGGTGGACCACGCGAGGAGCGGCACTGGCCAGCAGCAGCGGCAGCAGCGCGTTGGTCAGTCGCCAGGCGCCGAACAGGTTGACCTCCATGACCTCGCGTGCGGCCGTGAGGTCGGCCTGGGAGGCGATCTCGGTCCAGTCGACGTAGGCGGCGGCGTTGTTGATCAGCACGTCGAGGCGGCCCGGGTCTGCGGTGAGCGCGTCGACCGCGCGGGTGACGCTGGCCGCGTCGGCGACGTCGAGGCCGACCGGCAGCGCTCGCGCGCCGGCGCCGATCGCCTCGGCCGCGGCCTGCGCGCGCTGCGGGTCGCGGCCGCTGAGCAGGACGCTGAATCCGCGGGCGGCGAGCTGGCGGGCGACTTCGGCGCCGATTCCGCCGCCCGCGCCGGTGATGAGTGCGACCTGGGCGTCCATCTGTCAACCTCCGCGTTGTTGTGACGGACCGATCCGTCACACTCTGGAGCATATGCCGAACCTGCCAGCGCATGAGCGCCAACAACGGATCCTCGACGCGGCGGCCGAGCTCTTCTACGCCCGCGGGGTCCACGAGGTCGGCATGGACGAGCTGATCCGCGCCACCGGGTTGGGCAAGGCCACTGTCTACCGGCTCTATCCGACCAAGGACGCGCTCATCGCGGCCTATCTGCACCGCCAGGCGCAGCGCATCCTCGCGCTCATCGACGCAGACATCGAACGCCACGCCGCCAAACCCGAGCGTGCTCTGGACGCGCTGTTCGCCGCGATCGAGGCCGACGTGCGTCGCGAGGGATTCCGCGGCTGCGCGTTCAACAACGCCAGCATCGAGTTCGCCGACCCCGGGCACCCGGCGCGCCTGGAGGCCCGCGCGTACCGCGAGGCCCTCCTCGTCCGCCTGCGCGCACTGTGCCGCCAACTCCGCCCCGGCCGGGCCGGCCGACAGCTCGCCGACGCCCTCGCGCTGATCATCGACGGGATGTACACCAACGCCGCACACCTGGGCCCGTCCGGACCCGCGGCACAGGGGCGCGCGCTCGCGCGCCGGTTGGCGCAGGCGACGTGACGTGTCACGGGCATCGTCGGTCGAATGCCTCGTCGTTTCAGTGGCGCGCGCCATCGCTCGGGAGCGACCACGGCCCGCGCGCCGGGCCGCCGACTCCAGCTCGCCCCGGCGAAGCTGCCGGCCGCAGCGCGGATAATGCGTGCGGTGCCAGACGAGGGTTACCCGTTTCCAATCCATGACGGCCCGCCGATCGACGTCAGCGACGACCAAGCGATCGCCTATGAGCGGACGCTCTGCCAACTGCTCTCTGAATGGATCGAGCAGGAGGCAGGTGAGGCCCACGGACACAGCGGCGTGCTGCTGAAAGTGAGTTTGGCGGGTCGCCGGCCGCACTCGAAGCTCATCCTTGGCTATCGCTCACACGCGGGAGGCGAGTACGGCGCGGAAGTGCCGATCTGGGGCGAGGAGAACGTCATCGCCCCGGCGACCGAGGATCAGCCGCCGACCTACGAGGCGCCCGCGGACTTGATCGGCGTCGTGGTCTCAAACTGGCTTGACGGCTCGATTCGCGCTGACGACGATCCGTTCTGGGTTGCCCTGGAACGTCAGCGAAGCGAGAGCCTCCGCCGAAACTCGGAGTTGAGGAACTTCAACGACTGAGCGTTCAGTCAGGACCGTCACCTCCGAGATCCGGCGCGGTGGCATCGGGGGAGGCCCGGCTCGACGCCTGGATCGTATGCTGGTGGCATGTCTGAGCCGCCTGAGGTGCAGGAACGGCTGGCCTACAACGAGGCGAGTTACCGCACGCTCAACGAAGGGATCGAGCGCGGGCATGCCGACGATCTGCCCGGCCGGCAGGTCGGCTTTCGCTGTGAGTGCGCGCGGCTGGGCTGCAACGCGATCGTGCTGCTCAGCCGGGCCGAATACGAGGCGGTCCGCAGCGACGGCCGGCGGTTCTTCATGCTCGACGGGCACGAGTTGGCCGAGATCGAGGACGTCGTGGAACGCCACGAGCGCTACGTCGTGGTCGAGAAGCGCCAGCATGCCGGATCGACGGCCGAGGCCGTCGATCCCCGCGCCTGATCGGCACAGCGGCCGTCAGAGCGCGAAGGTCATGCGCAGCACGGTGCCGCGGTGGCCGTCGCCGTCGGCGATCTCGAAGCTGGTGGCCAGGTCGCTGATCAGCGGCAGCCCGAGCCCCAGCCCGGGGCTGTCGGGGCGGGGCAGCATGCCGCGGCCGCGATCGGCGATCGTGACCCGCAACTCGCCGTCGAGCACGGCCGCCGTCGCGTGGATCGTGCCGGGCTCCGCGGTCTCGATGTAGGCGTGCACGACCGCGTTGGCGGCCGCCTCCGAGACTGCGATCCCGATCTCGGCGCAGCGTTCAGTTGCGGCGCCGCCGCGGCGAGCGAGCCCGACGACGGCCTGCCGGATCGCGGAAACCGACGCCGGTTCGGCTCGAAACTCACGATCGAATGCAGGTTCCGCGGGCATGACGCCTCAGGGCTACCCCGCAACGGTCCTGCCAAGGACAGCGGACGCTGCGGCACTCGCCGCAGCTTGCGGGCTCGCGCGAGCCCGACGTCGTATCAAGCCCTTCGGCGTCGATGCACGCACTCCGGTCAATCCGCCCGACACGCTCGCATCAAAACAGAAGCGGCGCCGCGAACGCGCAACCAGCACGGCGGGCGATGTCGGCGAGCGCCGCGCCGCGGATCGGCGCGAGAAGCACCCGCGGTGCACGGGCACGCGCGCGATCGTGTCCGCCCGTAATGCCGGCGTAAGACCTTCATGACAACCTCATAGACGTGAGATCCACCCTCGCAGCCGTCGTCGTCGTCGCCGCCTTGACCCTCGGCGGCGGCGCCACGGCATCCGCCGCCCCTACGAAGATCACCGCCGGGTCGTCGCGCTTCGGGACGATGCTCTGGGGCCCGCATCGCCAGGCGATCTACGTCTTCGAGCTCGATACCAAGAATCGCTCGCGCTGCTCGGGCGAGTGCGCCGCGGCGTGGCCGCCGGTCTACACCAGCGGTACTCCCGTGGCCGGACGTGGTGTGCGCGGGTCCTTGCTCGGGGTGATGCGCCGCCCTGACGGTCGCCGCCAGGTCACCTACCGCGGCCGCCCGCTGTACTACTACGCGCACGAAGGCGCAGGCGAGGTGCGCTGCCACAACGTGTCGCTCAACGGCGGCGACTGGTGGGTGATCGGCCCCAACGGCCACCGCCGCCCCTGAGCTTGCGCCCTCGTGCCGGGGCGCGGGCGGACGGAGCGATCCCCAGTCGCGATCAAGCGCGCTCGCGTCCTTCGAGGATCTGCTTGAGACGTGTCAGGTCCTTGTCGTTGGCCCGGCGCATCGCGCGCGCCATCACGGGTCCGGCGATGCGCCTGAAGCCTTCGGGTTCACCGCGGTTGCGCAGCGTCATCAGCGTGGCGGCGTCGCCCGCGTCGGACCAGGTGTAGGTGGTCTCCATCGGGAACGGGCCTTGGGCGGTGCTCATCACCAGCCGCTCGCCCGGCGTGAGCTCGCGGATCTCGTACGTGTAGGCGAGGCGACGGCCGAGGAACTGCGCGACGAACGCGACCTGCGAGCCGACAGCGAGGGGCGGAGGTGTCTTCCATTCGACGGCCTTGATGTTCTGGTACCACTCGGTCGCGTTCCCGACGTCGCTCGCGTACGCGGCGACCTCGGCCCGCGGGCGCGCGATCTCGATTCGCGTTTCGACATCGACGGGCACCGGCCACGACGATACGTCGAACGGTGCCGTGCGGCAATTGCCCGGCGAGCTCGACGCAGGGCCGGGTCCGCAGGGTTGCGGCGAGTCCGAGCCCGGGACGCCGGACGGTTCGCGCGGCCGGCCGCCCGCGGTCGACCGGCGAACCTCCGACGGTTCTTACAGTCGCGTGAACGGTGCGCGCCCCCGCCGATGTCGACGCCGCGGGCCGGTACCGTGGCCACGATGAAGCGACTCGTGGCGGCGCTGATCGTGGTTGCGGGTGTGGCTCTGGCGCTGGTGCTCACCGCTGGTGACGGCGACCCGAGCCGCTCGGGCGCCGAGGCGGGTCCGAGCGTCCCGGTGCTCAACGTGGCGCGGCTGGACGGCAGCGGTGAGTTCGCCCTGGCGAGCCTGTCGGCGGCCGAGACGCCGACGCTGCTGTGGTTCTGGGCACCCTGGTGCTCGATCTGCAACAGCGAAGCGCCCGCGATCGAGGAGCTCGCCCGCTCGGCACGCGGCGAGCTGTCGGTGGTGGCGATCGGCGGCCGTGACGACGCTGAAAACGGCCCGGCGTTCGCTGATCGGCATGGGTTGCGGACGCCGTTGATGCTCTTCGACGAGCCGATGCGCGTGTGGGCCGCGTACCGCATTCCCGCCCAACCCGGCGCGGTGTTGCTGGATCGTCAGGGCCGCGAGCGCGGCCGCTGGCTGGGAGCGTTCGACCTCGAGCTGGCGCTCGAGGCGGCGCGCGCCTTGTGAGCCAGTAAGCCCACGAACGGACGGGCTGGACTCGCCGATGCGGCGTGTTAGTCGGTCCGAGATGCTGTTTCTACGACTTCTACTGGGCGCCGCGCTTGCCCTGGCAGTCGCGGCGCCGGCTGCCTCCGCCGACAGCGATCGTGTCCTGCTCACGACAGCGAGGCCAACGCCGCTGGCTGCCGGCGGGGGACTGGTGCTCTACAGCGCCTGGGACGGATCGCGCTATCGGCTGACGGAGCTCGGCTCGGGGCCGCTCCCGATCGCGGGCGCTGCGGATCCGTTCAAGGCCGACATCGGGCGCGACGCGGACGACCACCAGGTCGCCGTGTATCGCCGCTGCACAGGCGACAAGACCGGCTGCGACCTCTACCTCTACGACTTCCAGACGCGCGAGGAGCGTGCGCTTGACGCCGCCAACAGCGGCAATGACGAGATGTCCGGCGCGCTGTGGCGCGACCGTCTCGTGTTCGGTCGCGTCTATCGCAGAGAGGGCGAGGTCCCTGAGGGTGTGCTCTATGAGCGCTCGCTCGCTCATCCGGACCGCCGCTCGAAGCGGCTGGCGCACCAGCGTGCGTACACGGTCGACCTCCGCGGCACGCGCGTGCCGTTCGCGGATGTGCGCGAGTTCAGCCGCGAGCCGTGGATGGCCCGCGCTCCGCGGGGCGAGGCCGCACGCCTCACGCGCGTGCCCGGCGGCGGCGCCGCGGCCGACTTCCTGGAGGCGGTGAACCCGACCGCCTACGGCAGCTCGATCTACTGGCTGTTCGTGCGCTCGGGCGATGCCGACGTGAGCGTGCTGCATCGCTACAACCGCACCACGGACCGCGACGAGCGCGTTCCCACCTCGATCCCGGCCGCCGCGTCGGGCTTCGCGTGGGACGCCGGCGGCGCGTACTACGCGATCCCGAAGCATCCGACGGCCGAGGGTTGTCTGCCTGATCACGACTGTCCGACCGAGATCCACCGCGCGCGCGACCTGGACTTCGAGCCGGCGCCGCCGATCGAGTTGCACTAACCGGTTCGACGACGAACGCTGCGTGCCACAGCGGCCGGGCGAGCGCGTAGCGTCGTGACCCACGTGACGAGAGCCTCGGGAGCGGTGATCGGTGAACGGGCCGCGACGTTCGTCGGCCGCGACGCCGAGCGCGCGTTCCTGTTGCGCCTGGTCGCCGATGACGGGCCGGTCGTGGCGTTCGTCCACGGCCCGGCCGGCATCGGGAAGTCGTCGCTGCTCGCGGTCTTCGCCGCCGAGGCCGACGCGCGGGTCATCACGGTCCACGGGGAGGCGTTCGAGCCGACCGAGGCGGGCTTCCTGCGCGCGCTCGACGCGGATGCGCACTCGCTCGCGGACGCGCTCGATCGGCTGTGTGAGCATGAGGAGCGCGTCGTGATCGCGATCGACGGCTACGAGCGACTGCTGCTGCTCGACGACTGGTTGCGCCGCGTCTTGGTCCCTGCCCTGCCCGCGCATGCGCGGGTCGCGGTGTTCGGCCGCGACGCCCCGGGAGCCGCCTGGGTCCGGGCGTTCGGCCCGTCGCTGGCGGTACGCGAACTCGACAGCCTGCCTGCCCGGGAGGCGGCGGCGCTGCTGGCCCGCCTGGGGGTTCCGCCGGACCGCGTCGCGCCGCTGAACCGGGTTCTCCGCGGCCACCCGCTGTCGCTGCGGCTTGCGGCCGCGACCGGCGACGCGCCCGCCGTGCCCGCGCTGGACGAGCTTGCGCGCAGCTATCTGCGCGCGCTCCCGGAGTCCACGCGCGCGGCCCTGGACGCCGCATGCGTGGTGCGGCGGGTGACCGATCGGTTGATGGCGGCGATGCTGGATGACGAGGACGCGCTCGAACGCCTGCGCGTCCTGCCGTTCGTCAGTGCCGCGGGCGACGGGCTCGTCGTGCATGACGTCCTGCGCGAGGCCGTGGCCGCCGAGCTCGCGGCGACCGACCGCCCGCGCCACCGCCGGCTGCGCGCCGCCGCCTGGCGGCAGCTGCGCACCGAGCTCGCCACCGCCGAGAACGATCCGTGGCCCTCCGCGGCGGAGATGCTCTACCTGCTCGACGGCGCGGCGGTGCGCGACGCGTTCTTCCCGGTCGGCGCCCCGCTGTACAGCGTCGAGCCGGCGGTGGCGGACGACGGGCCGATGATCGCGGCGATCGCCGAACGTCACGAGCCGCCCGCGGGTGCGGCGCTGCTGCGCACCTGGTGGGAGCTCGTCCCCGACGCGTTCTCGGTCGCGCGCGACGCCATGGGCGACGTGGCCGGCTTCTCCGCTGTCTGCGAGCGCACGGACCTGCCCGCGCCGCTCTTTGATCGCGACCCCGTGGCGGCCGTCTGGCGCGCCGATCTCCGTGCGCACCCGCTCGCGCGCGACGAGCGTGCCCTGTTCGTGCGCTTCATGTGCGGCGCGCGCGGAGGTGAGCGCCCGACGCCCGACGTGATCTCGCTGTTCCAGGACCTCATGCGCAGCTACCTGGCGCTGCGGCCGGCGCTTCGGCGCGTGTACACGTGCGCGCACGATCCCGCGCTGGCCGCGAGCGCCGAACCGCTCGGCTTCTCGCCGCTTGACGCCGAACCGCGCCTGGACGGTGTGCCCTACCGCTGCCTGTGCAATGACTTCGGGCCGGGCTCGGTCGACGGCTGGCTGACCCGCCTCGCTGCGCGGGACGTCCTCGCCGGCAGCGCTCCGAGACTCGATCCCGACCGGCGACGCCTCGTGCTCGACGGCCGGCCGGTCGAGCTGACGCCGGCCGAGTTCGGCGTCCTCTGGATGCTGTATCAGCACAACGGCAACGTCGTCCGGCGCGCGGCGCTCGCCGATGAGGTCTGCGGCGCGGGCTGGGACGGCGACGGGAACCCGCTCGACGCGGCGATCAAGGGCGTGCGCCGCAAGCTCGGCGCCCATGCGAGCGCCCTGGAGACCGTACGCGGCATCGGCTACCGGCTGCGGCCGACGGGACGACCGTCGCCCTGAGGGCCGCGTGCGGGCCTCGGCCGCGCCCTGCCACAGGAGCCGCTCCCGCGGGCTCCGCGACCGCGGTCGATGGGCACGTCAGTCGGCGATCGCCGCGGCGTCTTCGCGCTCGGCGTCCTCACGGATCGCCTCGACGCGCTCGAACTGCTGCAGCGCGCGGCAGCTTCGGTGGGCGACGATGCCGATCACGACCGGGAAGACCCAGACCCCGAAGCGCCAGAACCAGATCTGCGCTTCGTAGGACAGCCCGAGAAAGACGAACAACCGGTCCGAGGACCCGGCGAAGAAGGTGAGGAACACCCAGGCCAGGAAGGCGAGGCCGAGCGCGGTGCGCAGGGGCGCGTCGCGGGGCCGATCGAGCAGGTTGTGCGCCGCCCGGTCGCCGGTCAGCCGTCGCTCCAGCCACGGCCAGGCCATCAGCGCGGCGAGGACCACGACGGGAAACAGCACGCCGCCCCAGAAGGGGTTGGGAATGACGGTGGCGTCGCCGATCGTGACGTCGAAGCCCGGGACGAGCCGGAGCCCGCCGATCAACCAGCCGAGGTACCAGTCGGGCTGCGCGCCGTTGGTGCCCAGCCAGGTCTCGTAGGGTCCCCAGAGCCAGATCGGGTTGATCTGCACCAGGCCGCCGAGGGCGAAGAGCACGGCGGCGACGATCGCCAGCAGACCGAGCGACCGCGGCGCCTGACCCGGGAAGGTCGGCACGCCGATGAGCGTCCGCTCGGTCTGGCCCAGCTTGCGCCCGAACTGCGTGTGGTGGCGCGCGGCGACGAGCGCCAGATGCGCGCCCATCAGCGTCGCCAGGATCGCCGGCATCAAGAAGACGTGGGCGATGAACATGCGCGACTCGAACGCCGCGGTGCCGGGGTAGGGATCGCCCCAGAGCAGCAGGGCGAGGTTGCCGCCGATCAACGGCGTGGACAGGGCTACGCCGTAGCCGATGGCGAGCCCCATGCCCGACAGCAGATCGTCGACCATCGAGTAGCCGAGGTAGCCCTCCAGCAGGCCCAGGAAGAGCATGAGCAGCCCGATCACGTAGGTGAGCTCACGCGGGCGGCGGTAGGCGCCGGTGAAGAAGACGCGCAGCAGGTGGATGACGATCGCGGCCACGAACACGTCGGCCGCCCAGTGGTGGGTCTGGCGCATCAGCAGCCCGGCCTTGACGTCGAAGGACAGCTCGACGGTGGATCGATAGGCGTGGCTCATCGCGGCGCCCTGCAGCGGGGCGTAGGAGCCGTTGTAGGTGGTCTCGGCCAGGCTGGGCTCGAAGAACAGCGCCAGGAACGTGCCGGTCCCGATCAGCACGAGGAACGCGTACAGCGCGACCTCGCCCAGCAGGAAGGACCAGTGATCGGGGAACGCGTAGCGCATCGCCTTGCGCATGAACGGCGCGGCGCCTGAGCGCTGGTCGATGAAGGCGACCGGGTCCTCGAGCCTCATCGGTTGCGCACGCCCCACCACGAGGGACCGGCCGGGCTGGAGTAGTCGCCCGCGGCACGGAGGTTGCGCTGGGCGTCGATGGCCAGGGGCAGTTGCGGCAGCGGCCGGCCGGCGGGCCCGAAGAGGACCGTGCCGCCGTCGGCCGGGTCGAAGGTCGAGTAGTGGCACGGGCACACGAGCGCGGGTCGTGGCTGGGTCGGTTCGAACTTCGGGTTGCGATACAGCGCGACCGCGCAGCCCGCGTGGGTGCAGATCTTCGAGTAGGCGACGATGCCCTCAGGTGCCCAGCCGCGGCGCTGCGCGGGCAGCCGCAGCGCGGATTCGGGGAGCCGCACGAGGATGACCGGCGAGGCGATCGGCTTCTTCTCGGCGCCCTCCGGGAACGCGGTGTAGAACGGGCCGAAGTCGATGTCGTCGGCCGAGAGCACGCGGTCGTGCTCATCGACCAGGCGGCGGCCCGCGCGCCATGGCGAGCCGTTGAGCCGCGAGGTGTCGAACACGGGGCCGAGGCCGAGGGCGGGGGTCACCAGCGCCGCGCCGATCGCCCCGCCGGCGACCGTGGCCGCGCCGGCGAGCAGGCGCTTGCGGGTCAGTCCGTCGCCGCTCTCGCGGACGATCTGGGCGACGTCGCGCTGGGCCTCCGGATCGCCGTCGGGCGGATAGTGCTCGAGCAGGTCCTCCGTGGCGATCAGCCGATGTGCGGCCACGATCAGCGCCGCGCCCAGCAGGGCGAGCGCCGCCGCCAGCGTGCCGCCGAGCACCTGGGTGGACCAGCCGACGCCGTAGGCGACGATGAACACGACCGCGGCCGCCGCGGAGGCCAGCAGCAGCGCGCAGACGGCGAGCTCGGCGCGCCGGTCGCCCGGGGCGCGGGCGACGATGCGTTCGCGGCGCGGTGGCACCGGCGTGTCGTCGCCGCGCATGGCGCGAGCGGCGACGAACAGTCCCAGCAGCCACCGCAGGATCCGGTTCACGCCTCCGACCTCCGCCTTGCGATCAGGATGCACGTCACGACCAGCACGACGGCGGCGATCAGCCAGGTGACCATGCCCTCCGGGAACGGCCCGAGGTGGTTGATGCCCCAGCCGCCCGCGTCGCGCGGGTGCTTGGTGTACTCGACGTAGGCCACGATGGCGTCGAGCTCGTCGTCGCTGATCGCCTTCTCGGTGAACGGCGGCATCGCGTACGGCCCGATCCGGACGGCCTCCGCGACCTGCACCGGGGTCGCGTCGGTCAGTGGCGGCGCCTTCGCGCCGGTCATGATGCCGCCCTCGGCGACGACTTGATGGCAGCCGGCGCAGTGCTCGGTGAACAGCTCGCGACCCTCGGCGACGCTCGCTCGCTGGTAGCGCGGCACCGGCACGTCCGGCCCGCGGCCGAGCGAGCCGACGTACGCGATGAGCGCCTGCAGCTCGGGCTCCTGGAAGCGCGGGCGCGAGCGCATCGGCTGGTCGCGGGAGTCGGCCAGCGGCATGGAGCCCGTGCGCAGGTAGAAGTCCGCGGCGCGCCTGCCGACGCCCTGCAAGGGCGGCGCAAGCAGGTTGGTTGCTCCCGTGAGCCGCCCGCGGCCGGCGATGCCGTGGCAGCGCACGCAGTTGGCGGCGAAGAGCTCCTCGCCCAGTTGCAGCTGTGACTTGTCCGCCTCGTGGAGCGTCGGCACGATCGGCGGGCCCTCGGGCGGGGTCAGCAGCGCGAGGACCGCCAGGCCGATGGCGAGCGATCTCACGACTGCACGCACTCCTGGAAGGCGATCGCGCCGGCGGAGCTCATCACGATGATGGCGAAGAACAGCGGCGTGATCGTCATGCCGATCACCGACAGGAAGTGGATCCGGCCCGCGGGCGGCTTGGCGTCGTCGTCCGCGTCGCGCGTCGCGCGCCAGGCGGCGACCGCGCCCGCGCCGCACAGCAGCGTGAGCACCGCGGTGGTGGCGCCGAGGATGAGCGTCACCGTGTTCACGGGCACGCTCCAGCCGGGGCCGGCCGTGTTGTCGGGACAGTCGGCGAGCGCCACGAGGTAGCCGGCGATGTGCTGCGTGGCCCACAGCAGCGGTGGGCCGGCACAGCCGAGCCAGGCGAGCCGCGAGGCGTTCATGCCGCCGACACCTGTGCCGCCACGACCGCCACCCCCAGCGCGGCGATCACGTACCAATACAGCGCGATCGCTCGCACGGCGACGACGCGGTAGTGCGTCAGCCCGCCGCGCAGCCGGACGAGCAGCCAGACGTCGAGCAGCAGGCCGACGACCACGTGCAGGTGATGGGCGGCGAGCATCGTGAAGTAGACCGACCCGTAGGCGTTGGTGTCCGGCGCGAACGTGTCGAGGTCGGACAGGAACTCGACGATCTGAACCGACAGGTAGCCTGCCTGAATCAGCGTGGCCAGCGCGATCAGCCACCACGCCGTGCGCCACGCGCCCCGGCGGGCGGCGGCGGACGCGGCCGCGAACGGCAGCGCGCTCGCCACCAGCACCGCCGCGAGCGCGATCGGGAGCACGACCGTCGGCGGCTCGATGTCGCCCTGCGGCCAGTCCGGCGACGTGAAGCGCAGGTAGGAGTAGGCGCCGATGATGGCGCCGAGCAGCGCCGCCTCGGAGGCCAGCCCGATCGCCATGCCCCACCAGCCATTGGGGAGCGCGCTGCCGTCGTCCTCGGCATCCCCCTCGCGCCGGTGCCAGGCGGCCAGCACCGCGGCTCCGGTGCCCGCGAACACGAGCGCGGTCGTCCAGTGACCTGTGAGCAGGAACACGCACACGAGCCCGGCGGCACCCGCCAGCAGCACCGGCCACGGCGAGTCCGACGGCATGTCGAGCACCTGGTCGAGCCGCCCGTCGACGACGGTGCTCGCCGGCGTCTGGTGCCCGTCGGCGAGCACGAGCTCGTTGCGGGCGACGCGCAGCTCGTCGGCCTTGCGGTCGCGCTCGTCCCACATCGGGTACGGGCTCGAGATCGCCGGGATGACGACGAAGTTGTACGCGGGCGGGGGAGAGGTCGTGGCCCACTCGAGCGTCGCGCCGTCGAACGGGTCGTCACCGGCCGCCGGGCCGCGAAAGCGGCTGAGCGCGAGGTTGGCGGCGACGAGCACCAACCCCGCGGCCAGCACGTAGGAGCCGAGCGTGGACAGCAGGTTCAGGGTCGCCCAGTCGAGCGTTCCCGGGTAGGTGTACTGGCGGCGAGGCATGCCGAGCAGGCCGAGCACGTGCTGGGGCATGAACGTCAGGGCGGTGCCGGTGAAGGCCAGCCAGAAGGACGCCTTGCCCGCGCCCTCGTGATACATCCGTCCCGTGACCTTCGGGAACCAGTAGTGCAGCCCGCCGAGCAGCGGGAACACCGCGGCGCCGAAGATCACGAAGTGGAAGTGGGCGACGACGAAGTACGTGTCGTGGACCTGCTGATCGAACGGGATCGCGGCGAACATCACGCCCGAGAGTCCGCCGACGATGAAGAACACGATGAAGCCGACGATCCACAGCAGCGGCGTCCGGAAGTCGGGCGTGCCGGTCACCAGGGTGGTCAGCCAGGCGAACAGCTGGATCGCGCTCGGGATGACGATGATCATGCTGGCCGCGGCGAAGTAGACGGCGGTGACGGTCGCCATCCCCACCGCGAACATGTGGTGCGCCCAGACCCCGAAGCCGATGAAGGCGACCAGCAGCTCCGCCACGGCCACGAGCGGGAAGGCGACCATCCGGCGGTTGGCGAACGTCGGGATGATCGAGGTGGCGATCCCGAAGGCGGGCAGGATGATGATGTAGACCTCGGGGTGGCCGAAGATCCAGAACAGGTGTTGCCAGAGCACCGGGTCGCCGCCGAAGGCGACGTCATAGAAGTGCGTTCCGGTCTGTCGGTCGAGCTCGAGGAAGACCAGCGCGACGGTCAGCGGCGGCAGCGCGAAGACCAGCGCGAAGGACACCGCCAGAAACGCGAAGCAGAACAACGGCATGCGGTTGATCGACATGCCCGGCGCGCGGCCCTTGAAGATGGTGACGATGAAGTTGATCGCCGTCGCCAGCGAGGACGTGCCGTTGAGGATCAGGCCGAGGCAGTAGAAGTCGATGCCCGCACCGGGGCTGAACTGCGCGTTGGCCAGCGGCACGTAGTTGAACCAGCCGGCGTCGGGGGCGTTGCCGCTCAGCAGCGAGGAGTAGATGAACACGCCCGACGCGGCGAACAGCCAGAACGAGAGCGCGTTCATGCGCGGGAAGGCCATGTCGCGCGCGCCGATCATCAGCGGCAGCAGGTAGTTGCCGAACGCGCCCGTGGAGATCGGGATGACGAACAGGAAGATCATCGTCACGCCGTGCAACGTGAACAGCGCGTCGTAGGTCTGGGGACCGACGAGCCCGTTCTCCGGCCGGATCAACTGCGTGCGGATCAGCAGCGCCTCGACACCGCCGGCGAGGAAGAAGACGAGCGCCGCGAACAGGTACAGCAGCCCGATGCGCTTGTGATCGGTCGTCGTGATCCAGCCGAGCGCGCCCTGGCGCTCGGTCCACACGCGCTCCAGGCGCTCGGCGGCCCGACGGCCGGCGGGTGTTCCGAGAACGGCTATTTCAGGCTCTCCAGGTAGTCGACGAGCGTGTGCACGTCACCGTCGCCGAGCCCGAGGTCAGGCATCCGGTTGCCCGGCTTGACGTGCTGCGGGTCGTGCAGCCAATCGGCGAGCGCCGCCTCGTCGTTGGGGATCGTCAGAGCCGCCAGGGTGGTTCGCGAGCCGACGTGGGTGAGGTCGGGCCCGACGTCGCCGCGCGCCTGGGTGCCGCGGATGGTGTGGCAGGCGGCGCAGCCGTTGGTGCTGAACGCGCGCTCACCCGCGGGGCTGCGGCGCGCGGGTGCGGTCTCGGCACGCAGCCAGGCCGCAAAGCGCCGCGGCTCGTCCGCGTAGAGGTACATCGCCATGTGCGCGTGCTGGACCCCGCAGAACTCCGCACACTGCCCGCGGTAGCGGCCGGGCTTGTCCGCGTAGAGCTCGACGACGTTCCGGCGCCCCGGGATCATGTCGATCTTGCGATTGAGCTGCGGGACCCAGAAGGAATGGATCACGTCCCCCGTGACGGCCACGACCGTCACCCGCGTGCGGGCCGGGATATGGATCTCGTTCGCCGTCACCGCGCCGGTCCCGGGGTAGCGGACCTCCCAGAACCACTGGCGGCCGATCACCTCGATGCGCATCGGCGCGCGGCCTTGCCCCTGCGCGTCCGTGCGGTCGAGGACCACGAAGTTGGCGACGAAGAACAGCCCGACGTTGACCGTGACCGGGATCACGATCCCGAAGACGACCACCAGCGCGAGGTTGCGACCGGAGCCGCGGCCGATCAGCGGCATGCCCTTGCGCCGCCGCCGGACCCAGGCCAGACCGAGCATCCCGACGGCGCCGCTGAAGACCACGCAGGCGATGACCAGCATCCACCACCACAACGTGGCGATGTCGCGCGCGGCCGGGCCCTGCGGATCCAGCGCCGACTGGTCGCCACCGCATCCCGCGGCGAACGCGGCGCAGACTCCGACCGCCACGAGCCGTGATCGCACGCGGGCGTCCTTCCCAGCGCGGCGCGGCCGTCCGTCACGCATGGTCACCTCTCGAACCGGGAGACGGCGCCGCTCATGAGCCGGCCTTCGAGCTCTTCGCCGCCGTCGGCGGCGACCGCGCGCGCGATCCGGCGCCGGTCGACCGCGATGCCGGCCGCCGCGGCGCGCTCCGCCAGGACCTGCCGGCGCTCGGCGTCACGGAGCGCGCGCCACAGCAACCAGCCGAGCAGCCCGACGATGACCACGCTCTGCTCGAGCAGCATCACGCCACCGGCGGCGCCCTGCTCCCGCATGCCGTAGATCGGGTACAGCGGGCGATCCGCCCACGCCAGGGTGTAGGCCAATCCCGCTCCCACGAGGTTGACGGCCACGACGTAGCCCAGTCGCGCGCCGGTGCCGAACCACGCGGGCTTGGGCAGCGGGCCGAGCAGCGCCAGCCACAGGTTCACCCCGAACGCGAAGAAGCACGCGTGCTCGAGCACGTGGATCACGTCATCGCGCACGGCCGCCTCGTAGGCGGCTCGCAGGTGCCAGAGGTACAGGCTCGCCGCCCACAGCGCCAGCGCCGCCACGGGATGGTTGAGCCGGCGCAGCCGCCCGGCCGCGGGCAGGCGCAACAGGGGAGCGAGCAGCGGGCCGGTCACGCCGAGCACGACCAGCAGCGGCGCCAGGTCACCGATCAGCACGTGCTCCACCATGTGCGCGCTCAGGCGCTCGTCCGCCGCGCGATCGACAGGCGGGCTGACCGCGAGCACGAGCAGCACGAGCGCGAGCCCGAAGCACGCCAGCCGCCACAGCCGGCACGGGGCGCCCACGCCGCCGGAGTGTCCTGGCCCGGAGCGCGTAGGGGACCGCGTAGGCGATGAGCAGCGTGGTCGACAGACCCGCCTGGCCCCAGCCGGTCATGGCCGCGATCGTACGCGCTGCCTCCGGCGATCAGCCTCGTTCGGCGCCGTCGAGGTTCGGTGACTTACCACGATCGGCGGTCGCGCTCATCCCACACTCCGCCACGCCGAACATGAACGCGGTGCGTGCGCTGACGAGCCACCGTCCGGTGCCCGCAGGCGCCGCTATGGTCGGCCCGGCCGACATGACCTCCGCTCGCCGTACACGGGATGCGTCCGCGTGGGTGCCGTTCGCGTTGATCGCGATCGCGCTGCTGTCAGGCGGGCTGATCATCGGCATCCTGCTGGGCGCGCGCCGCGGCGCCGCCCCGGCGCGCGCTCCCGGGCTTCGCGCTGGAGCGCTGCCCGGCGGACTCGACGGCCAGGCCGCACCGGCATTCCGACTGCGCGACGGTCGCGGCGGCACCATCGACACGCGCTCGCTGCGCGGGCGGCCGTACGCGGTGACGTTCCTGTACACGGCATGCCCTGATGTCTGCCCGGCCATCGCCGACGATCTGCGCGACGCCCTGAGGGGGACGGACGCGGCGGCGGTGGCGGTCAGCGTCGACCCCCGGGGCGACACCCCGCGTGCCGTGCGCGCCTTCGCGCGAACCCACGGGCTGCCGCCCAGCTTCCACTACGCGATCGGCGATCGCGCGGCCCTGGCGCCGGTCTGGCAGGCGTACTTCGCCGCCGCGGGGTCCGGCCGAAGCGACCTGAGCGCGCACACCGCGGCGGTCTGGCTGGTCGACGCGCGCGGACGGCTGCGCGCGATGTACCCGGGAGGCGCCCCGATCGACCCGGCCGACCTCAGGCACGACCTGCGCGCGCTGCGCTGAGCGCCGGCCGGCACGCGACCCGTCGCCGCCGGGATGCCGGACGACCGACGGTCGCCGCGGTTCGATGGCGAACCCGGGCGGGCATTTGCTCGGTGGCCGGGGTACGGTGAGCCGTATGGTTCGCCGGACGATCGCTTCCGCTCCGCTCCCGCCGATGTGGGTGCAATCGCGCCGCGGCGGGCGCGCGGCGTGATCTCGGCGACGTCGACGCCCCGGCCCGCGACCTCCCGTGGCTCGAGCGTGGGTCGCGGGCGAGAGCTCGTGTGGGCCGGCACGGTCGGGTTGGTGCTCGCCGACTCGTCGGTCGTGACGCTCGCCCTGCCCGAGATCCTGCGGCGCTTCGAGACGACCGTGGTGGGCGTGTCGTGGGTGTTGACCGCGTTCAATCTCGCGCTCGCGCTCGCGGTGCTGCCCGCGGCGCGGCTGGCGGCGGGACACAGCGCCGCGCGCGCGGCGACGGTCTGGGGCGGCGGGCTGCTCGTCTTCGCGGCCGCCTCGCTCTCGTGCGCGCTGGCGCCGTCGGTCGGCGTGTTGATCGTGGGCCGCTGCGTGCAGGGAATCGGGGGCGCCGCGGTCGTCGCGGGCGCGATCGAGCTGCTCGCCCGCAGCCGCGGGACCCATCGCGCGGCGGCGCCGGTGTGGGGCGTCGCGGGGCTGATCGGGCTGGCCGTCGGCCCCGCGGCGGGTGGCCTGCTGACGCAGCTGGTGAGCTGGCAGGCGATCTTCGTCGTGCAGGTGCCGGTCGTCCTGGCCGTGGCCGCCGCCGCGCGACCGCCGCGGGCCGAGCCCGAGCCCGGGCACGCGCCGCGGCTGCGGTGGGCGCCCGAGCTCGCGCTGGTGCTCCTCTCGGCGGCGTTGACGGGCGCGCTGTTCCTGTTGGTGATCCTCTTGACCGAAGGCTGGGCGCGCTCACCGCTGGAGACGGCGTTGATCGTCACGGCGATCCCGGTCTCCACCGTGCTCGCCACCCGGCTGACGCGCGGCGTCGAGCACACCACGGCAGGCATCGCCGCCGGGGCGCTCGCGCTCGCCGGCGGGCTCGCCGCCCTGGGCCTGTTGCCGGGCGCGGAGCCGTACTGGACCCTCGCTCCGCAGGCGCTGATCGGCGCCGGGATCGCGCTCACCCTGCCGGGGCTGACCGGGCGCGCGCTCGCCGGGCGAGGACCCGTCCGGGCACCGCGCCGCCGGGACGATCGCCGCGCGCCACATCGGCATCGTGCTCGGGCTGGTCATCCTGACCCCCGTCTTCAGCGCCGAGCTGCCCGACCAGCAGGCCGCGGCCGAGCGCTCCGGAACGGCGCTGGTCCTGGAGGCGCCGCTGCCGCCGAAGACCAAGATCGCGCTCGGAGAGGCGATCGCGGACCGGATCGACCGGGCCGACGGCCGGATCCCGGATCTCGGGCCGGCGTTCGCGACGGTCACGCCGCCGCCGGAGTCGCGGACGGCCTTCGCCGAGCTCGAGCAGCAGTTGACCGGTGAGCTCGACAAGGCGGCGACGCACGCGTTCAGTGGCGTCTTCCTGCTCGCCGGCGCGCTCGCCCTGCTGGCGCTGCCCGCGATCCTCGCCGGTGGCCCGGCGCGGGCAGGGCGCCGCCGGGCGAGCGTGGCCGTGGGCGTGGCCGTCGCCGGCTCGGCCGGTGTCCTCGGCGCCTACCTGGCGTTCGGCGGTGCCGACTACCAGCCGCGCGAGGTCGCCGACCCGTGCAAGCCGAAGTCGGCCGAGGAGCTGCGCGCCCGCAGCGGCGGACTGTTCGAGCGGATCGCCCTGTCGGCGCTCGACGGCGCGGCGTGCCGGCTGCGGGTGACCCGCGAGGAGTTGGCGCTCGCGGTCGCGACCGAGGACGCGCGGCGCGAGTTCGTCGCGAGCCACGGCATCAGCGACGCCGCGGTCGAGGACGCCGTGCGCAAGGGGGCGCGGCGGGCGATCGCCGATGAGCGGCGACGCGGCTCGATCTCCCCCGTGGAGGCCTCGCTCCTGGACCGGGCCGTCGGCGCCGTCCCGATCTCGACCCTGCTGAACGCCCTGCAGAGCAGCACCGGGCGCAGCGTGATCGACTTTCTGTCAGGCATACTCCGCGGGTGAGCGAGGCGTTCGCCTCCACCGTGGTCGCGGCCCGGTGGTTCGTGGTCGTGGGGTGGATCGCCCTGGCGGGGCTGATGGTGTTCACCGTGCCCAACCTCAAGGACGCGCAGTCCGGCGCCCTGGGCCAGCTGATCCCCGCGAACTCGCGCGCGATCCAGGCCGAGAAACTGTCCGCGGAGCGCTTCGCGTTCCCGTTCGCGAGCCGGACGGTGGTCGTCGAGCGCGAGGCCGACGGGCTGCCGGCCGCGCGCGTGGCGGCGACGGCCCGGGCGATCCTCGCCGTCAACCGCAATGAGATCCCGCACGTCCACGCCGAAGGCGCCTACGGGATCACCAACGCCATCGCCGGACTGTCCTTCGCCCGCGAGCGCGACACCACCACGCTCAGCTATCTGCTCTACGTCACCAAGTTCAGCCAGGCGCTCCGGGTCCGGGGCGCCGAGGCCTATATCCGTGGGCTCGACCCGCCGGCGTCGGAGTTCGTCGGCATCACCGGCGCGATCCCGGCCCGCGCGGAGCAGGCCGATCTGATCGAGGAGCGGCTGCCGCTGATCGAGCTCGTCACCGTGGCGATCATCGTGTTCGCGGTGGCGGTGTATCTGCGCTCGCCGCTGGCGCCCGTCATCACCCTGCTGACCGTCGCCATCGCCTATCTCGTGTCGGTGCGGCTCGTCGCGCTGGTCGGCCAACGGCTCGGGATCTCCGTCGCGCCGGAGGTCGAGCCGATCATGGTGGCCCTGCTGTTCGGCGTCGTCACCGATTACGGCCTGTTCTACATGTCGCGGTTCCGAGCCCGGCTGCGGCGCGGCGTGCAACCGCGGGAGGCTGCCCGCGCGACCGCGCAGGAGCTGACGCCGCTGATCCTGGCCTGCGGCGTGGCCGTGGCCGCGGGGGCGATGGCGCTCGCCGTGGCCGACCTCGGGTTCCTGCGCGCCTTCGGTCCCGGGATGGCGCTGGCGGTGATGGTCGGGCTCGTGGTGACGGTCACGTTCATGCCGGCGCTGATGGCGCTCACCGGGCGGGCGCTGCTGTGGCCCTCACCGGCGCGCACGCGCGCCCCCCGCGCGGTCTCGACGGGGCTGCTCGACCGCCTGATCGAACGCGCCGTGCGGACCCCGGGACGCACCGTGCTCGTGTCGCTGCTGATCCTCGGCGCGATGTCCAGCGGGCTGCTGTGGATGCACATCGGCAATCCGCTGATCCGTGGCCTTCCGACGGGCAGCGAGCCCCGCGAGGCCTACGAGCAGCTCTCGCTGGGGTTCGCGCCCGGCGCCGTCTCGCCGGCGACGCTCGTGGTCAGCGGAACCGGCATCGTGCGCCAACGGGAGAAGCTCGCCGCGTTTCAGCAGGTGCTCGAGGATCAGCCGGGCGTCGCGGGCGTGATCGGTCCCGCCTCCTCGGATGCCGAGCAGGGCTACGGCATCGTGACCTCGCGTGGCGGCAACGCCGTGCGTTTCGTGATCATCACCGAGAACGACCCGCTCAGCGCGACCGCGGTCCGGCTGCTGCGCAACCTGGACGCGCGCACGCAGGACCTCCTGGAGGCTGTCGGGCTTCCGGGCGCGCGGGCGATCTACGCCGGCGACACCGCCATCACGGGCGAGCTGATCGACACCGCCGGCGGGGATCTCTGGAAGGTCGGGCCGCTCGCGCTGCTGGCCGTGGCGCTGGTGCTGGCCGTGTTCCTCCGTGCGCTCGTGGCCCCGGCCTACCTCGTCCTGCTCGCCGCGCTCGGGCCGCTGGCGGCACTGGGCCTGGCCGTCGCGTTCTTCCAGGGCGTGCTCGGGCACCCTGAGATCACGTATTTCGTCCCGCTCGCGGCGGGGGTGCTGCTGATCGCGCTGGGCTCGGACTACAACATCTTCCTGGTCGGCCGGATCTGGGACGAGGCGGAGCGATTGCCGCTGCGCCAGGCGATCGTCGCCGCCGGTAGCGGTGCGTCGCACGCGATCTCGGCGGCCGGGCTCGTCCTCTCGGCCTCGTTCGCCGCGCTGGCGCTCGTGCCGATCGAAGCCTTCCACCAGCTCGCGTTCGTCCTGGCCACGGGTCTGCTGATCGACGCGTTCATCGTGCGCACCGTCCTCACCCCGGCGGTCATGTCGCTCGTCGGCGAGCGCTCGAGCTGGCCCAGCCGGCGTCTGGATACGCCCCTGCGCGCGCGCGTGCCCGGACCGGATCCCGGCGTGAGCGAACCGCAACCCGCTCCCGCGGCGCCGGTGGCCACCGTGGCCGCGGCGCCGACGGTCGCGCCGCCCGAGCACCGGGCGCGCCGCGGGCGCGTGGTCGCCGCCGTGGTGGTGGGCCTGGGGCTGTTGGCCGCGCGCGCGAGCCGGCGCCGCCGGAGCTGAGCGAGCACGATCCGCGGCGCTCCCGGCCGGCCGGAGGGGGCCGGCGGGACGCCGCGGTGCTGCGGCCCGGGGGGATGCGGAGGCGATGATCCGAGTCGGATCGTCCCCGGGCGCTTCGCGGGACCCGGCCCGTGGCCGGTGGGGTGTTGCCCGCTGACGACAGCCTGGCGGGGCCGCCGGTCGAGCGCCATGACCGCTGGCCACCATTGGCGCTCGGTGGTGCCACCACCGGTTCCCGGCGCCGGTTCGAGGACTGACCGCTCGTGCCCGAACGTCCGCCGGCCGGGCAGCGCCGAGGCCGTGGCAGACGTGACCTTCGAGCATGTGAGCAAGACCTACGACGGCGGGACGCAGGCGGTCGAGGACCTACAGCTGAGCATCGAGGACGGCGAGTTCATGGTCCTCGTCGGCCCGTCGGGCTGCGGCAAGACGACGGCGCTGCGGATGCTCGCGGGCCTGGAGGAGATCACGGGACGGCGAGGTCCGCATCGGCGAGCGCGTCGTCAACCACGTGCCCTCGCGCGACCGCGACATCGCCATGGTCTTCCAGAGCTACGCGCTCTATCCGCACCTGAGCGTCTACGACAACATCGCCTTCGGCCTGCGCCTCAAGAAGGTGCCCAAGGACGAGATCGACCGCCGCGTCACGACGCGGCGCGCACGCTCGACCTCGAGGAGCTGCCTGGACCGCAAGCCGCGCGCGCTCTCGGGCGGCCAGCGCCAGCGCGTCGCCATGGGCCGCGCGATCGTCCGCCAGCCCGCAGGCGTTCCTGATGGACGAGCCGCTCTCGAACCTCGACGCGAAGCTGCGCGTGCAGATGCGCGCCGAGATCGCGCGCCTCCAGCACGACCTCGGCGCGACGACGATCTACGTCACGCACGACCAGGTCGAGGCGATGACGATGGGCGACCGCGTGGCGGTCATGCGCAAGGGCGAGCTGCAGCAGGTCGCCGCGCCGCAGGAGCTCTACGACCGCCCGGTCAACCTCTTCGTCGGCGGCTTCATCGGCAGCCCGTCGATGAACCTGCTCGAGGCGAGCTGGCAGCGCAACGACGGCGGGCTCGTCGCCGACACTCGGCAGCCAGCGGCTCACGCTCGACGCTGAGCTGCTCGGCGCGGCGCCCGCGCTGCGCCGACTACGCGGAGCGTCCGGTCGTCGTCGGGATCCGCCCTGAGGACCTCGAGGACGCCGCGTTCGCCGACGACGGTGCGGACGGCCGCCGGCTCCGCGGCAACGTGCGGCTGCGTGAGGCGCTCGGCTCGGAGATCGTCGTGCACCTCGCCGTCGACGCCCGCCCGGCGGTCACCGACGAGACCCAGCGAGCTGGCACGAGGACGTCGGGACCAGGCGCCGGGCATCGGTGGCTCCAGGCGGACGGTCGTCGGCCGCTTCTCCGCGCGCTCCACGTCAGCGACGACGAGCCGGTCGAGGCCGCCGTCGACACGCGCTCCCTGCATTTCTTCGACCCCGAGACAGGTCTGGGCATCTACGACCAGACCTCGAAAGGAGCGGTCACGTGACCCGCACCCCGATTGCACCTCGCGCCATGGCCTGCTCGCGGGCGCGATTGCGCTCGTCGCCCTTGCCGGCTGCGGCTCCAGCGACAACAGCGGTTCGTCGACCTCGTCGACGACGACGGCTGCGACAGAACGTCTCCGGCAAGCTCTCGATCGTCGGCGTCTGGACGGCGGACGAGCAGAAATCCTTCCAGGCAGTGCTCGATGGATTCCACGCGAAGTACCCGAACGTCACCGTGAAGTACGACCCCGGCGGGCGACAACGTGCCAACGGTGCTCGGCACCGCCGTCGCGGGCGGCAACCCGCCTGACCTCGCGTCGATCGCGCAGCCCGGCCTCGTGCAGCAGTTCCAGAAGAAGGGCGCGCTGAAGCCGCTCGACTTCGCGCAGAGCGACGCTGAAGGCGAACTACCCGCCGGACTTCCTGAAGCTCGGCACGATCGGCGGTCAAGCTCTACAGCTTCGTCTTCAAGGCGCGCGAACAAGTCGACCGTCTGGTTCAACATCGAGCGCGTTCAAGAACGCGGGCGTGACGCCGCCGGCGACCTGGGACGACGTTCCTGAAGGACGCCGAAGACCCTGAAGGCATCGGGCATGCCCGCGTACTCGATCGGCGGCGCCGACGGCTGGACGCTCACCGACCTGTTCGAGAACATCTACCTGCGCCAGGCCGGCCCGGACAAGTACGACCAGCTCTCCACGCACGAGCTCAAGTGGACCGACCAGTCGGTCAAGGACGCGCTGACGACGATGGCGCAGGTGCTCGGCGACACGAGCAACATCGCCGGCGGTACCTCGGGCGCGCTGCAGACCGACTTCCCGACCTCGGTCTCGAAGGTCTTCAGGACCCGCCGAAGGCCGCGATGGTGATCGAGGGCGACTTCGTGCCGGGCGTCGTCGCCGTGCAAGACGAAGCTGAAGCCGAAGACCGGCTACGACGTGTTCCCGTTCCCGGCGATCGGCGGCTGCGACGGCGCGTGTCGTCGGCGGCGGCGACTCGATCATGATGTTCAAGACACGCCGGCCGCGCAGGCGCTCGTCAGCTACCTCGCGACGCCCGAGGCGGCGGAGATCTGGGCGAAGCGCGGCGGCTTCTCGTCGGCGAACAAGAACGTGCCGCCGAGCGTCTACCCGGACGACATCACGCGCACCACCGCGACGCGCGATCGCCGAGGCGCGAGACGTTCCGCTTCGACATGTCCGACCTCGCGCCGGCCGCGTTCGGCGGCACCGCGGGCCAGGGCGAGTGGAAGATCCTGCAGGACTTCCTGGCAACGCCGACCAACGTCGACGGCACCGCCAGAAGCTCGAGGCGGCGTGCGAAGGCGTACCAGTAGACCGTGGCGACGCAGCCGCCACCGCTGATGGACCCGGCCGGCGCCGCTCCGGGGCCCGGCGGCGGCGGCAGCGCCGGTCACCGGCGGTCTTCCTCGCGCCGGCGCGCGTTCTTCCTGGCGTCTGGCTCGTCTATCCGACGATCCGCACGCTCATCCGCAGCTTCTTCGACCGCGACGGGCAGAGCTTCGTCTGGCTCGACAACTACCACGCGTCTTCACCACGACACGCTCGCTGACGGCGATCGAGAACAACGCGCTCTGGCTCGGCGGTCGTGCCCGGCGCTGGTCACCGCGATCGGCCTGATCTTCGCGGTGCTGACCGAGCGCGTCCGCTGGGCGGTCGCGTTCAAGATCGCCGTCTTCATGCCGATGGCGATCTCGCTGTTCGCCGCCGGCGTGATCTGGCACCTGATGGACAAGCAGCGACCCGAGCTCAGGGCACCGTGAACGCCGCGATCGAGGTCGTGCACGACGCGTTCACGCCGTCGGGCGTGCTGACCGGCGCGCAGGCCTCGACGCCGGGCTCAGCGGCGACCCGACAGCGCGGCTTCGTGCTCGACGCCGCGTGCAGCCCGGGCGAGCACCGCGCGCTCGGCCTGACCGGCGATCCCGCCGCCGGTGCCTGCCCGGCGACGCGCGGCCGGCGGCCGCGCCGCAGCCCGCGGCGGGCGCGATCACCGGCGTCGTCTGGCGCGACTTCAAGCCCGGCGGCGGCAAGCCGGGCGTCGTCGAGACGGGCGAGCATCGGGCTGCCCGGCGTGACCGTCCAGCTGCGCGACGCGACGGCACACAGGTCGTGCGGGCCACGACGCCGAGCGACGACGACGGCGGCTTCCGCTTCGACGGGCTCGACGGCGGCGCCTACCGCGCCGCGATCTCGCCGGAGACGTTCGCCGCGCCCGTTCAACGGCGTCGCACTGGCTCGGGCCGAAGCTGATCACGCCCGGCGATCATGATCGCCTACATCTGGGTCTGGGCCGGCTTCGCGATGGTGGTGATCGCGGCCGGGCTGTCGGCGATCTCGCGCGAGGTGCTCGAGGCCGCGCGCACCGACGGCGCGACGAGTGGCAGGTCTTCCGGCGCGTGACCGTGCCGATGCTCGCGCCCGTGCTCTCGGTCGTGTTCATCACGATGCTGATCAACGTCCTGAAGGTGTTCGACATCATCCTGTCGGTCGCGCCCGGCTCCTCGCAGGACGACGCCAACGTGATCGCGCTGGCGATGTGGCGCACCTCGTTCGGCGGCGTCAACGACTTCGGGCTCGGCTCGGCGATCGCCGTCTTCCTGTTCCTGCTCGTGATCCCGGTCGCTGGCGCTCAACGTCCGGCGCTTCAGGAGGGAGGTCTGATGCCGACCGCCGTCCACGCCCATGCGCGGACCCGCCGCCGTCCAGCGGCGCACGCGCTCGCGTCGGCGCGCGCCGGCTCGTGCGCGGTCGCGCGGGCCCGGTGCACCTGCTGCTGGCCGCGATCGGCCTGCTGTGGCTCGTGCCGACGTTCGGCGCTGCTGATCACCTCGCTGCTGCCGGCCGGGCAGCATCTCCGACGGCGGCTGGTGGAAGGTCTGTCCAGCAGCCGAGCATGGCCACGCTGGACAACTACCGGGCGCTGTTCGACAACGGCGCGATCACGGACGCGCTGCTGACGACCGTCGCAGATCGCGGTCGGCAACACGGTGCTGCTGGTCGTCGTCGCGGCGCTCGCCGGCTACGCGTTCGCGTGGCTGGAGTTCCCGGGCCGCGACTGGCTGTTCATCGTCGTCATCGGGCTGCTCGTCGTGCCGCTGCAGGTCGCGCTGATCCCGATCTTCTCGCTCTACAACACGACCGGCCTGTTCGACACGGTGCTCGGGCTGATCCTCTTCCACGTCGCCTTCGGGCTGCCGTTCGCGATCTTCCTGCTGCGCAACTTCTTCGTCGGGATCCCGAAGGACATGCTCGAGTCGGCGCGCATCGACGGCGCGTCGGAGTTGCGGATCTTCTTGAAGCTGATGCTGCCGCTCGGCCTGCCGGCGATCGCCTCGCTGGCGATCTTCCAGTTCCTGTGGACGTGGAACGACCTGATCGTCGCGCTGACCTTCGGCCGCAACGTGCAGCCGATCACGGTCGCGATCTTCTCGCAGCTGCGCCAGTTCGGCTCCAACATCGAGCTGATCGCGCCCGCGTCGTTCGTCTCGCTGGCGATCCCGCTGGCGGTGTTCCTCGCCTTCCAGCGCTACTTCGTCCAAGGCCTGCTGGCCGGCTCGGTCAAGTGACTCCTAGACGAGGGCCGGCCGCTGCTGGTTGCGCGCGGGCGCGGCGTCGCGCGTGCCGGCCTCGCTCATCAGGACGAACCCGAGCCACACGAACCACACGATCAGCCCGAGGCCGAAGACGGCGCCCAGGGCCTCGAGCGCCGGGACGGTGGTGACGATGCCCGCGACACCGGCGAGCACGCCGAGCCCGTTCAGCGCCCTGGGAAAGATCCGCGACCTGAGCGCGGCCACGCTGA
This sequence comes from uncultured Solirubrobacteraceae bacterium, assembly GCA_963798325.1. Classification (GTDB taxonomy): domain Bacteria; phylum Actinomycetota; class Thermoleophilia; order Solirubrobacterales; family Solirubrobacteraceae; genus Solirubrobacter. Next base: position 1,287,852 of record CAWCSS010000009.1, on the reverse strand, counting down.
CCAGCAGCACCCACAGCCCGCCGACGATCTCGTTGCCGCCCCCGAGCCCGTTCTGCACGGAGTCCAGGGTCGACCAGACCGGCGCCGCCGAGGCGGGATCGGCGTCGTGAAGGTCGGCGACCGTGCCGACGCCGATCATCGCGATCATGCCCGCGGCGAGGACCAGGCCCACCCAGATGAGGCCGAACACCGTGGCGACGCGGATGAGCGCCGGAGCGCCGGGCGACAGCCGCTCGTGCAGGGCGAGCACCAGCGGCACCAGGACGATGCCGAAGACGACGAGGATCACGAGGTGCCACGCGTAGAGCGCCATCTGATGGTCGGCGACGAACGCCGCCGACTCCGACGGGGCGAGATCGCCGGTCGCATAGTCGGCCAGGACCGTGGCGAAGAGGGCGAAGCCGAACACGAACGTGCCGGCGGCGGCGAACGCGCCGACTGCGCCGGCGCTCAAGCGATGGTTGCTGGGCATGGTCCCGACACTGACCGCGGGGTCACGAGATGCGCGCGAGCCGGTCAGTCGGCGAACACGACGTGTTTCGTTAGGTGCGCTGACACACCGGCGGACACGCCGCGGCGGCCCCTGAGCGCACGATCGCGTGCACGGTCAGTGCAACAACGCCCTTGGGGCACGGAGGGCGCAGGACGGGCAGGCGAAGTCATATGGCTCGAATCGCACTGATTGCACTCACGCTCGTGCTGATCTCCGCTCACCCGGCACAGGCCCAGACCCTTCCGCCCGGCGCACGCGTCGGCGGCCTGCCGGTCGGCGGGCTGACCGTCGAGCAGGCGGCCGCGCAGATCGACGCGGCGTTCGGCGCGCGGCTGGGGTCCACGCTCGAGGTTCGCGTCGGCAGCCACCATCTGCATCTGACGCCCAAGGGCGGCGGGGTGGCCCTCGACGCGCGCGCCTCGGCCGAACGCGCGTTGGCTTCCGGTGGGGATGTGCCGCCGGTCGTCTCCGCCGACGTGGACGCCTTCCTGGATCGCCTCGAACGAGCGGGGACGCGTGACCCGCGCGATGCACAGCTCCGCTACACGGTGACCAAGCTCAAGGTGACCCCGGCTCGCGACGGTCTGCGCCTGGACCGCGACAAGGCCCGCGAGCAGATCGCGGCCGCGCTCACCGACCCGGGCGGGCCGCGGATCATCCGCGTCGCGCTGCGACATCTGGAGCCGGACGTCACCCGCGAAGACGTCGCGCGCGAGCACCCGGTCGTCGTGACGATCCATCGCCGTGGATTCCGGCTGCGGCTCTTCAAGGACCTCGAGCCGGTGGCGAGCTACCCCGTCGCCATCGGCATGCCCGGGCACCTGACGCCGACCGGGCGCTACGAGATCGCCAACAAGGCCGTCGACCCCGCCTGGAGCGCGCCGGACAAGCCGTGGGCGGGCGCCTATCGCAACGAGGTCGTGGCCGGTGGCAGCGCCGAGAACCCACTCAAGGCACGCTGGCTGGGCATCGTCAACGGCGTCGGCATCCACGGCACGGATGCCACCTGGTCGCTCGGCACGGCCGCCTCGCACGGGTGCATCCGGATGTCGGTGCCCGCCGTGAAGGCGCTGTACGAGCGGGTGCCCGTGGGCGCGCTCGTGATGATCAAGTAGACGCTGCCCCGGGCGAGCAGAGACATGGATGGAAATGCCTCCGCTCGCCCGAGCCCGCGGCGGTGTCAACCGATGTCCGCTCGCGAAAGCGGACGCTCGCGGTGCCCCGGGATTGTGTCGCAGCATGGCGCGGGCGCGCGACTCGCCGGTTCGACGACGAACCACGCCAGGCCCGGCTTACCCGCCGCGCAGGGTGACTCCCGCGGCCGTGCCGGTCATGTACAGCGCTGTCGCCGCAAAGCCGCCGGCGGGCCAATCGAGGGCCGAGGGGATCTGGGCGAGCAGCGCCACCGCGCCGAGGGCCGAGCCGATCGCGGCCAGCTGCAACGCCACCCCGGCGATCAGGTGCGGGCGCTGGCTGCCCGTTCCCGGCGTGACACCGGGACGTGACTCGCGCGCGAGCCAGCGCAGGGTCACGAAGGCGGCCGCGGCACCGGCGACGAACATGCCGATCAGCCAGAAGCGGGGGCTGCCGCGGAAGTCGCTCAGGACCTGGCTCGAGCACCACACCGTGAGCGTGTAGCCGTAGGGGACGCTTGCGCCCTGCAGGGTGGCGCTCAGGCCGGCGGCGTAGCGCTCGTTCATCGTGCTAGGCGGTGCCCCGCACGAGCGTCCGTCACGCGTGACGTGTCAGGCGAACAACCGCTCGCGCGCGCAGGGATCGGTGGGGCGTCGCCGCCGGGGCGCTCGTGCTTCACCGGGCCGCGTGCTCGATCGCGTACGCGGCGTTGACGAGGGCGAGGTGGGTGAGCGCCTGCGGCAGGTTGCCGAGGAACTCGCCCGTGGCCGGATCGATCTCCTCGGAGAACAGGCCGACGTCGTTGCCCATGGCGACCAGCTGGTCCATCGTCTCGGCCGCCTCGTCGACGCGGCCGGCCCGGGCGAGCGCGTCGGCGAGCCAGAACGAGCACGCCAGGAACGCGCCCTCGTGGCGCTCCATGCCGCTGTAGCGGTACAGCAGCGGGCCGCCGGCGCCGAGCTCGCGCCGGATCACGTCGATGGTCGCGCCGAACCGCTCAGGCTGCTCGCGCAGCCACGAGACGCGGCCCGCGAGCAGCACGGCGGCATCGAGCTCGTCGCTGCCCGCCGACCGCGCGTAGGCCTGCCGGGCGTGCGACCAGCAGTGCTCATCGACGAAGCGGCCGATCCGGTCGCGCTCACGCCGCCACCCTGCGGCGCCCTCGGCGGGGAGCTCGCCCCGGTCGGCGAGGGCCAGCGCACGGTCGAGCGCGATCCAGCAGGCGAGCTTGCCCTGCGTGTAGGCGCGTTGGTCGGGAAGCTCCCAGATGCTCGCCTCCGGATGCAGCCAGGTGCGGCAGAGGAAGTCGGCGATCTCGGCCAGCCGTCGGCCCTCCTCGGGCGCGAGCGCGTGACCGTCGCGCACGTACTGATAGGTCATGTCGAACACGTCGCCGAAGTTGCCGAGCTGCAGCTGGTCCTGCGCGCCGTTGCCGAGCAGCACGGGTCGGGAGCCTCGGTAGCCCTCGAGCGCGAGCGCCTCGTCGGGCAGCTTCGGCTCGCCGTCGAGCTGGTACATCGGGCGCAGCCGTGGGTGCGTGCGGCGGATCGTGCGCAGCAGCCAGCCGAGCGACACGTGCACCTGGTCGCGCGCGCCGACGGCGAGCATCGCCTCCAGCGTGAGGTTGGCGTCGCGCAGCCACGCGTAGCGGTAGTCGTAGTTGCGGGGACCGCCGATGCGCTCGGGCAGCCCCATCGTCACCGCCGCGGCGATCGCGCCGCTCTCGTCGTCGGCGAGCAGGTCGAGCGCCAGCGCGCTCCGCCGCACCGCCTCGGCCCACGGGCCGTCGTACTCGATGCCGGTCATCCAGCGCCGCCAGCGCTCGCACGAGGAATCGAGGCTGGCGAGCAGGTGCTCAGCGCGCGACAGGGCGAGCGGCTCGTCGCAGAAGCCGCCGAGCGCGAGCACGGCCACGTCGCCCGCGCGAGCGGTGAATTCGCCGTGGATGTCGTGACCGTCCTGGACCGCATCGCCCGCGCCGCAGGACTGCACGGCGATCACGTTGCGCCCGTGGACCAGCAGCGGCACGCCCTGGCGGCGATCGGGCCGGCCGGTGGCCGTCCCGTAATCGAAGCGCGGCTCGACCGACCAGCGCAGGGGAACCTCGCCGGAAACGCCGTCGATCCGGCGGATCACCTGGTTCCACAGCAGCGGGCGGGCGATCGGGCGGCTGAGCGCATCCGTGACCCGGACCGTGCCGGCCGCCGTCGAGAACGTCGTCTCGAGCACGTTGGTGTCGGGCACGTACCGGCGCAAGACCTCGAAGTCGACGGCGGGGGCGAGGGCGAAGCGCCCGCCGCGCCGCCGGTCGAGCAGGGCGCCGAACACGCTGGGAGCGCCGAGCGTCGGCAGGCACAGCCAATCGATCGTGCCGTCCAGGGCGACGAGCGCGGCGGTGCGCTTGTTGCCGATGACCGCGTAATCGCGGATCGGCGCGTATCCGCCGGCTCGTTCGGGGACCCGCGCGGCGGGTGATTGGACGGGCACCAACGGGGTCTACCCGCCCGAGATGAGCCGTGGCCGCGCCTGGTCGGCCGGCGAACCGACCTTCGCCCACGGCTTCAGGTCACCGGGTAGCGGCCGCGTATGCCTACCATCGTGATCACTGGGGCGTCGAGTGGCATCGGCCGGGCGACCGCGCGCCGCTTCGCCGTTCCCGAGACGCGCCTGGCCCTCGTCGCGCGTGACCGCGACGGGCTCGAAGCCGCCGCGCAGGAGGTGCGCGCCGCGGGCGCCGAGGCGCTCGTCCTGCCCACCGACGTCGCCGACGCCGCGTCCGTGGACGCCGCCGCCCAGGCCACCGAAGAGGCCTTCGGCCCGATCGACATCTGGATCAACGCGGCCATGACCACCGTGTTCGCCTTCTTCGAGGACATCGAGCCGGACGAGTTCAGGCGCGCGACCGACGTCACCTACCACGGCGGCGTATGGGGGATGCGCGCGGCGCTCAAGCGGATGGGGCCGCGTGACCGGGGCACGATCGTCCAGGTCGGCTCCGCGATGGCCTATCGGGGCATCCCGCTCCAGGCTCCCTACTGCGGAGCCAAGCACGCGCTCCGCGGCGTCGTCGAGTCGGTCCGGACCGAGCTGCGTCACAAGCAGTCGCGCATCCACGTGACCAGCGTGCACCTGCCGGGCGTCAACACGCCGCAGTTCGAGCACTGCCGCGACAAGTTCGGCAAGCGCTCACAGCCCGTCGCGCCCTTCTACCAGCCCGAGGTCGCGGCCGACGCGATCCACTGGGCGGCGTTCCACCGCCGCCGCGAGGTCTACGTCGGCATCCCGACCGTCTACACGATCTGGGGCAACAAGGTCGCCCCCTGGCTCGTCGAGCGTTATCTGGCCCGCACCGCGGTCAGCGGCCAGCTCAGCGACGCCGACAAGCCGGCGGACCGCCCGGACAACCTGTTCGAGCCGCCTCCGGGCGATCCCGGCGCCCACGGCCCCTACGACGACCGCGCGCACGCGCACAGCGTGCAGCTGTGGGCGACCAAGCACCGCCGGAGCCTGCTCGGCGCCACCGCGGGCGCGCTGCTGGCCGCGGGGGCCGCCGCCACGCGCTGACGGCCGGGGTCGACGGGCTCGCCAACGCGGTCGCGGCGAGCCCGGTCGCACGCACCTACTCGTCCGGCTCGCGCGCGAAGCGCCGGGCCGGGCCGTCCGCGTCGGCCGACGGCTTGGCATCCGGCGTGTGCGTGATGGCCGCGATGACCCGGTCGGCCGGGAGTCGCACTCGCATGGCCATGACGTAGATCGCGCAGCTCAGGGCGGCGACGGCCAGCGCGCCCCAGCCGAGGGTGAGCACCCCGAGGCCGTCGCCGAAGTCGCCGAGCAGGCTGATGACCATGAGGCCGATCAGCCAGGGGGCGATCCAGCTCCCGGCGCGCCACTCGAGCGCCGCCGGATCGCGACCGAAGCGGTGGTAGCCCGCGAGCAGGATGTACCCGGCGGCGATGCAGATCGCCAGCTTAAAGTTGGTCTCCCAGCCCGCCCAGAACACGATCAGGTTGGAGGCGATGAACGCCAGCAGCGGGATGACGTCGCCGCCCGGCAGCCTGAACGGCCGCTCCTGGGCGGGCAGCTGGCGGCGCAGCGCACCGAGCACGAGCGGCCCGGAGCTGAACGAGAGCACGGTCGCGGAGGTGATGAAGCCGACGAGCTTCTGCCAGCTCGGGAACGGCATGAACACCACCAGCCCGACGACGAACGTGACCAGCACCGCGATCCACGGCACGCCGCGCTTGTTGAGCCGCGACAGCCCCTGCGGGGCGTTGCGGTTGCGGCCCATCGCGTACGCGATCCGCGAGGTCGTGGCCGTGTAGATGAGCCCGGTGTCGGCCGGGGAGACGATCGCGTCGGCGTAGAGCGCGATCGCCAGCCATGAGAGCCCGAGCAGCGAGGCGAGGCCGGCGAGCGGGCCGAAGTCGTCGGCGAAGGAGAGTCCCGACCAGCCGCCCTGCAGCGTGTCGGTCGGCAGCGCGCCGATGAACGCGATCTGCAGCAGCGTGTAGAGGATGATCGTGACCACGATCGAGCCGATGACGGCGATCGGCACGTTGCGGCGGGGGTTGGAGCTCTCGCCCGCGAGCTCGATGCCCTGGCGGAAGCCGAGGTAGGAGAAGACGATGCCCGCGGTGGCGACCGCGGAGAAGATCGAGCCGGTGCCGTTGGGCGCGAAGCCCCCGAAGTCGGTCAGGTTGCCCGGGTGCATGGCCGCGAGCAGGAACGCGATCACGACGAGTGAGATGATCGCGAGCTTCCACCACACCAGGACGGTGTTGAAGCGGGCGAAGGCCCGGACGCCGACCACGTTGATCAAACAGAAGACGAACATCAGCACCACGGCGACGGCGTAGCCGGGCACGGTCAGGACCGGCACGCCGGCCTGCTCCTCCGTCAGCCACGGGACGTAGTTGGTCGCGTAGGTGAGCGTGGCCAGGACCTCGATCGGAGCGGTGGTGACCGCGGCGATCCAGGTGATCCAGCCGCTCGTGTAACTCGTCAGGGAACCGAACGAGTAGTGCGGGTAGCGCACGACGCCGCCCGAGACGGGCAGCATGGCGCCGAGCTCCGCGTAACAGAGCCCGATGAGCATCACCATGAAGCCGCCGAGCAGCCAGGAGATGATCGCTGCGGGACCGGCGATCTGCGACGCGGTGAGCGCGCCGAAGAGCCAGCCCGAGCCGATGATCGAGCCGACGCCCGCGAAGAGCAACCCGATTCGGCCGACATCGCGACGCAGGCCCTGGTCTTCGACCACGACCTGCTCGCTGGTGGGTGTGTCCTTCACAGACCCTTGTACGGACATGCACCCTGACTGCCCGCCCGCCCGGCGTCCGCGCGGGCGGGGGTCAGTGCAAGAACCGGCGACTCAGCGCTTCGGCCCCGGCTCGAACAGGTCGCTCGAGAGCTGGCGCACGCGTCCGGAGCGCACCGCACGTTGCAGCGCGGTCTCGAACGGCACGCTCCAGCAGCGCGCGTGCGCGGCTTCGCGCAGATGCTCGCGGGTCAGGACGCCATACGCCTCCAGGGTGCGGCGCAGCGCCCGCTGGCGAGCCACGGTGTAGGACTCGGCGGGGTCCGGGTGTTGTCCATCGGCAACGCTCATGGCCGTCCCGGTACCCGTCGGGCGCCCTTTCTCCCGCACGCCGGTTGTCCCGCGAACCGGCTTCATCGACCCCTCACCGGGCCGGGTAACCCGACCATGCACAGTCAGACGCTGGGAGGCGCGGATGCCGGGAATGCTCTCGACGCGCTGGGGCCGACTGGTCCCGGTCGCATTCATCACGTACACGTTCGCCTATCTGGACCGGTCGAACTACTCGATCGGCGCGGCGGGGGGCCTGAAGGAGGATCTCGGCCTCGGCGCCGGGGCCTCGTCGCTGCTCGGCGCGCTCTTCTTCCTCGGCTACTTCTTCTTCCAGGTGCCGGCCGGGCACTACGCCGAGCACCGCAGCGTCCGGCGGCTGATGTTCTGGTCGCTGATCGCCTGGGGGATCCTGGCCTCCGCGCAGGGCGTCGTCCCGTGGGTGTGGGCGCTGATGGTCGACCGGTTCCTGCTCGGCGTCGTCGAGGCCGCCGTGATCCCCGCGAGCCTCGTGTTCCTCGCGCACTGGTTCACGCGCGCCGAACGGGGCCGGGCGAACACGTTCCTGATCCTCGGCAACCCGATCACCCTGCTGTGGATGTCAGCGGTTTCGGGGTGGCTGGTGGCGGCCGTGGGGTGGCGTTGGATGTTCATCGTCGAGGGGCTCCCGGCGATCGCATGGGCCTTCGCCTTCCGGGCGCTTGTCGCCGACCACCCGCGCGACGCGGACTGGCTCTCCGAGGCGGAGCGACATGAGACGGAGCGGGACCTGGCGGCCGAGCGCGACGACAACGCCGATGCGGCGCCGACCGCGCGCGACTACGCGCTGGCGTTGCGCGAGCGCAACGTCGTGCTGCTCTCGCTGCAGTACTTCCTGTGGAGCGTGGGCGTCTACGGCTTCGTGTTCTGGCTGCCGACGATCGTCAAGGCCGGCTCGGGCTACGGGATCGCCGCGACGGGCCTGCTCTCGGCGATCCCCTACGCGTTCGCCGCGGCGGCCATGCTCGCCGACTCGTGGGGCTCGGACCGCTCCGGCCGGCGACGCCGGTTCCTGTGGCCGCCGCTGCTGCTCGGAGCGGTCGCGTTCTACGCGTCCTACCTGTTCGGCGGCCAGCACTTCTGGTGGTCGTTCGCCGCGCTGGTCATCGCCGCGGCCGGGATGTACGCCCCGTACGGGCCCTACTTCGCGTTCGTGCGCGACGCCGTGCCCGACCGCGTGGCGGGAGCGGCCACCGGCCTGGTCAACGCCTTCGGCGGGCTCGGCGGCTTCGCCGGCGCCTACTTCGTGGGCTGGCTGACCAACGCCGACGCACGTGGCGCGGCGTTCCTGCTGATGGCCGCCTCCCAGCTCGCCGCCGCTCTGCTCATCTTCGCGGTGCGGACGCGTCGCCGCCTACCCGCCGGCCAGGGCCGCTTCCAGCGCCGGCCCGCGATGGCGGACGCTGAGGTGCGCTGACCGCGCGACGGCAGCCCGCGTACCGGTGGACGCTGACCCGCGCACGGTGCGCGGGTCAGATCCGGTACGCGGCGAAGGCGTGAGCGCTGACCCCGGCGCGCAGTGGGCGGAGATCGGCAGGCAGCCTGACTTCGCCGGCCCGTCGGCGTGCAGGACGCCGGCCAGCCGCCGCAGCAGGTCACATCGACCTGCAGGACGTCGACGCCCACCTCGCCGGTGAGCTTCGCGTGCGCGCAGGCCATGAACGCGGCCAGCTCCTCGTGCCGGGTCTGGATGACCTCGACCTTCTCGCCCGTGGCCCGGCGCTACCCGGCTCGCCTGCCGGTGCTTGCGGCGAACGTTCGCCGACGTACCGTTCTCATCGACGCTCCCGGGGCGGTGGGTAGCCCGAGCGCATGACTGTGGATGTCGGCCATCTCAAGCGCCGCCTGGAGAAGTCGGTGCGGGGCGAGGTCCGCTTCGACGCCGGCTCGCGCGCGATGTACGCCAACGACTCGTCGAACTTCCGCCAGGTGCCGCTACGGCGTGGTCGTGCCCAGGACCGTGGAGGACATCGTCGCGACGCACCGCGCGTGCGCGGAGTTCGGCGCCCCGATCGTCAACCGCGGCGGCGGCACGAGCCTCTCGGGTGAGACCGTCAACCGCGCGGTGGTGATCGACACCTCCAAGTACATGACCTGGATCGGCGACGTCGACCAGGAGCGACGGACGGTTCGCTGCCAGCCCGGCGCGATCAACGAGCAGGTCAACGTCAAGACCGGCGAGCAGGCGGGGCTGATCTTCGGCCCGGACCCGTCATCGCACTCGCGCTGCACGATCGGCGGCAACGTCGGCAACAACTCGTGCGGCATCCACTCCGTGCAGGCGCAGCTCTACGGCCCCGGTCCGCGGATGTCGGACTGCGTGCGCGAGCTGGAGGTCGTCACCTACGACGGCGAGCGCTTCCGCGTCGGCGTCGGCGAGGAGGATCAGCTCGACGCGATCATCGCCGCGGGCGGGCGCAAGGGCGAGATCTACGCGCAGTTGCGCGACCTGCGCGATCGCTACGCGGACGTGATCCGCGAGCGGATGAAGCCGGTCTCCGAGCTTGCCGCGGCGCGTGTCGGGCTTCAACCTCGACGAGCTGCTGCCCGAGCGCGGCTTCAACGTCGCCCGGGCGCTGGTGGGCACCGAGAGCACGTGCGTGACCGCCACCGAGGTCGAGCTCATGCTCATGCCGGGCATGTACATGCGCACGCTCGTGGTCGTCGAGTACGACGAGCTGCCCAGCGCCGGCGACGACGTCCGCGACATCATCGAGCGCTTCAGGCCGATCGGCCTGGAGGGCATCGACAAGCGGCTGATCTGGGACCAGGAGGGGCTGCACATGAACGAGCAGGCGATCAAGGAGCTGCCGGCGGCCGATCACGGCGAGGCCTGGCTGCTCGTCCAGTTCGGCGCGGACACGATCGAGGAGTGCGAGGCAGCAGGTCGATCCGTTCGTCGACTGGCTCACGAACGACCGCGGCTACGCCCGCGACCGGATCTCGATCGTCCCCAGCAAGCAGGAGGGCGGCAACAGCGGCGCGATCTGGAAGATCCGCGAGGGCGGCCTGGGAGCGACCGCGTTCCCGCCCGGCGGCAAGGACCACTGGCCGGGCTGGGAGGACTCCGCGGTGCCGCCGGACAAGATCGGCCCCTACCTGCGCGACCTGCGCGCGCTCTATGACCGGTACGGGCTCGAAGGCGCGACCTACGGGCACTTCGGCCAGGGCTGCGTGCACTCGCGCATCTCCTTCGACCTGCGCCACGCCGACGGCATCGAGCGCTACCGCCGCTTCATGGACGAGGCCGCGACCTCTGCATCGCCTACGGCGGCTCGCTCTCGGGCGAGCACGGTGACGGCCAGCAGCGCGCGCAGTACCTCGAGAAGCAGTACGGGCCCGAGCTCGTGCGCGCGTTCGGCGAGTTCAAGCGCATCTGGGACCCCGACGGCAAGATGAACCCGGGCAAGGTCATCGACCCGTATCCGCTCGACGTCAACCTCAAGCTCGGCACCGACTACAACCCGCCGCGGCCGCGCGTGAAGTTCGCCTACAAGGACGACGGCGGCGACTTCGCGCACGCGACGCTGCGCTGCGTCGGCGTGGGCGAGTGCCGCGTGCCCGACGCCGAGGGCGTGATGTGCCCGAGCTACATGGTCACCCGCGAGGAGAAGCACAGCACGCGCGGGCGCGCGCGGCTGCTGTTCGAGATGCTGCGCGGCGAGGTCATCACCGACGGCTGGCAGAGCCGCGAGGTCTACGAGGCGCTCGACCTGTGCCTGTCGTGCAAGGGCTGCACGAACGACTGCCCGGTGCACGTCGACATGCCGACCTACAAGGCCGAGTTCCTCCACCACCACTACAAGAGCGTGCGGCGCTGGCGGCCGCGCCACGCGTACGCCTTCGGGTTCATCGACCAGGCGGCGCGGATCGCGTCGCTGGCCCCGGAGGTCGTCAACTTCGTCACGCGCACGCCGCCCCTGGCGGCGATCGCCAAGCGGCTGGCGGGCATGGACCGCAGGCGCGAGATCCCCGAGTTCGCCCCGGTCACGCTGCAGCAGTGGTTCAAGCGCCGCGGCACGGTCAACCCCGGACGGCCCGCGGGTGATCCTGTTCCCGGACACGTTCAACAACCACTTCCACACCGACGTCGGCGTCGCCTGCGTCGAGGCGCTGGAGGCGGCGGGCTGGCACGTCGTGATGCCCGAGGGGCACATCTGCTGCGGGCGCCCGCTCTACGACTACGGCTTTCTGGACATCGCCGAGCGCTACCTGCGCCACGTGCTCGAGACGCTGCGCGACGACATCCGGGCGGGGACCCCGATCGTCGGGATGGAACCGAGCTGCCTGGCGGTCTTCAAGGACGAGCTGGCCGGGATGCTCCCGCACGACGACGACGCCGCGCGGCTCGCGCGGCTCGCGTATCACTGGAGCGAGTTCTTCGAGCAGCACGAGCTCGAGGTGCCGCTCATCGCGCGCCAGGCGCTGCTGTGGGGCCACTGCCACCACAAGGCGACCGGCGGCATGCAAGCAGAGGAGCGGCTGCTGCGGCGCATGGGGATCGACGTACACCAGGCCAGCGGCGGCTGCTGCGGCCTCGCCGGCTCATGGGGCTTCGAGGCCGGCAAGCACGAGATCTCGATCGCCTGCGGCGAGGAGTCGCTGCTGCCGGCGGTCCGCTCGGCCGCGGGCGAGACCGTCGTCGTGGCCAACGGCTTCTCGTGCAAGACGCAGATCGAGCAATCCGGCACGGGCCGGCGCGCGCTGCATGTCGCGCAGCTGATCAAGCTGGCGCGCGAGCGCGGCGACACGAGCGGGAAGCCCGAGGACCACGTCGACGGCAAGCCGCCCGCTCCGCGCGCTCTGCGGCGCAGGCGCGCCGCCGCGCTGGCCGCGGCAGGCCTGCTGGCCATGGCCGGCGCGAGCGCCGGCGTCGTCGCCGCGACGCGTCGCGGCGACGCGTGAACCGTCACACCGGTGACGCCGCGGGATGGTGGCGCACGCCGGTGCGGACGGTGAATACGGCCAGGGCCAACAGCGCGAACGCGACCGCCCAGGCGAGGCCGAGCGCCAGATCGGCGAACAACCAGCGATCGGCGAACGCGCCGCCGGACGCGAACTGCATCGGGCCGAAGGAGGGGAAATAGGCCAGCAAGGGCTTGTTGGCCACCGGGTTGCCGACCGGGTTCTGCAGGAACGTGTCGGTCAGCCCGCCCATGATGATCAGGAAGAAGCCCTCGAGATCGCCGCGCACCAGCACACCGAGCAGCAGCCCGAGCGCGCCGTACTCGATCGCCATCACGGCGAAGCCGGCGAGCAGCGCCAGCCAACCCGCCGGCGACGGGCGCCAGAAGACGAGCAGCACGATCGCGGTGTACACCGCGATCGCGGTGGCGACGACGACCATCGCCAGCGCCTTCGCCCCGACCAGCCGTGATTGCCGGTAGCCGGCGAAGACCAGCCGCCGGTCCAGCGGCAGCGCCCGGCGGATGGCGGCGAAGACGGCGAAGCCGACGATCAGCGTGAGGCAGTTCAGGCCCCCGCTGATAAGGCCGAGCGGACGGGCGTCGACGCGCAGCATGGTTCCCGTCGCGTAGAGGCGGAAGGTCAGCGTGTCGTGGCCCATCAGCGCGGCCATCAGGCCGTACCAGGCGGGGACGAACGCCGCGAGCAGGATCCAGGCGAGCCGGTTGCGCGCCTGGTTGCGCAGCGCGAACCCGAAGGCCGTTGGAAACTGCGCGGGCTCAGACATGGGCGTGGACCTGCGCCCGGCCGTCACGCAGGCGGTAGAGGCGGTCGAAGCGCTCTTCCTCGAACACGAGGTGGGTGATGACGACCACCGAGCGGCCGCGGGCGCGCAGCGCCTCGACGAGCTCCCAGAAGCGCAGGTAGGTCTCCCAGTCGAAGCCCTGGTAGGGCTCGTCGAGCAGCAGCACGTCCGGGTCATGCACCAGCGCCAGCGTGAGGTTCAGCTTCTGCCGGGTGCCGCCGGAGAGCTCCTCGACGCGCCGGCGGCGGTAGCCCTCGAAGGCGAGCACCCCGAGTAGCTCGTCCGCCCGGCCGAGGTCGGCGAGCCCGTACGCCGCGGCGAAGTAGCGCAGATGCTGCTCGACGGTGAGCACGTCGTTGAGCACGGGCTCCTGGGGGCAGTAGCCCAGCCGGCCACGGACGGTGATGGTCCCCGCGTCCGCGGCGAGCGTCCCCGCCAGCAGCCGCAGGAGCGTCGACTTGCCGGCGCCGTTCTCGCCGATCACCGCGACCAGCGCGCCCGCCGGGACCTCGAGGTCGACGCCGCGCAGGACAGGGCGCCGGCCGAAGGCCTTCTGCAGGTCGCGGGCTTCGATCACGGCTTCCATCCGGCCGACAATCTATCATTCGAATTGGTCAAATGAACAGGTCAGGCGAATGACACAGAATCGCGATCGCGGCGTGGTCACGCGCGAGCGGATCATCAGGGCCACGGCGGCGTTGGTCGGCGAGAACGGATGGTCCGGCTTCAGCACGCGGGACATCGCGCGGAGGGCGGGGGTGACGCAGGCGGTGGTGACCTACCACTGGCGCTCCAAGGACGAGCTCGTCCGCGAGGCCGCGCTGGCCTGCACCGGCGAGATGCTCGATCCGGTCGTCGCGGCGCTGCGCGAGGCCCCGACGGCGCGCGCGGCGCTGGAGCGCTCGCTCGGCGTCTTCGCGCAGCTGCGCCACGAGCCCGCGCTCACGGCGCTGATGTTCGAGACGATGCTTCAGGGCGGGCGCGACGAGGGGGTGCGCGTCGCGCTGGCCACGATGCTGCGCGACTTCCGGGAGGAGCTGGCGGGCAAGCTCGAGCGCGACGGCGTGGGGAACCCCGAGCCCACGGCGGCGGCACTGGCGGCCGCGCTGGACGGACTGTTCCTGCACGCCGTCGTCGACGAGCAGCTCGACGTGGAGGCCGCGGGGATGCAGGTGCTGCGGCTGCTGGACGTCACATCCGCTCCTTGAGCCCGTGCCTGACCAGCCAGACGTTGACGGGCCACGCCGTGAAGAAGCCGACGATCATGCCGAGTTGCATCATCAGCCAGTAGACGGGGCTGGCAACGCTCAGCGGCGGGTCCCAGAGGACCAGGTGATAGAGGGCCATGAAGCCGAACAGCCCGACCTGAAAGGACACGATCGAGAGCGTGTCGGCCTTGATCGCGGCCCAGATGCCCTCCCAGCGCCCGGCGTCGTCGCGCATCGGGACGATCGAGAAGTACTGGAAGACGATGCCCAGCGTCCACGCCAGGACGAAATCGGCGGCGAACATCGCCATCAGCGAGTTGGCCGACGCCGACGCGAAGACGGGGATCGTGAAGGCGGTCACGTAGACGAGCCACTCGCCGATGATGTCGCCGAGCGTGCAGCCCGCGCCGCAATGGCTGACCGCCTTGGCCGTCGACCACCAGGAGGCATCGTCGTCGCGACGGTCGCGCACGAAGTAGCCCCAGACGGCGACGGGACCCCAGTAGAGGGCCGTGATCGGCCACACCCAGTGCATCACGGCCATCTTCTGGCGGTGCCCGCCGACGAAGATGTCCCACAGGATCGCGGCCGCGCTCACGAATGCGCTCGCCAGCGCGATCCAGGCGATGACGATCCAGGTCGTCGAGCCGGTCTGCGTCAACGTCGCACGGCCTCTGGCACGAGCGTGACGAGCGGCGCGCCCGCGCCGATCTCCGGTGCGCCGGACCCGGGCCGGCCAATCGCGAGCAACTCGTCGACGAGGGCGAGCAGCTCATCGACAGGTCGTGCCGAGCGTGTATGCACGACGCGGACAACGCGGTCGGTGAACCGCTCGATCTCGAGGTCGGAGGTGCCCGCGGGCGGGCGCAGCTCCGGGGTGCGCCGCCACCGGCGCATCCATGCGTGGGGCTTGACCGCCGCGGCGCAGGCCTCGAGCCGGCGTCGCTCGACGCTGCCCTCGGCGCGCGTGCCGACCGCATCCGCGGCGCAGGGATACAGACGCTGGCGATCCGTGGCGTTGAAGCGGTCGTTGCAGCTGCGCAGCACCGATGCGATCACGCGGCAGACGCACTGCGGATGGTCGCTGAAGCGCTCCCCGGCGAGCATCGAGGCGAGCTCCATGACACAGACGCCGGTGTCGGGGTCGCCGTGTCTCCCGCGAGCGAGGCGGACGCTCTGATGGCTGGCGACGGTCGGCATCGGGCAACCTCCTGCGTGGTCGGTTGAGCCCGACACTGCCCGAACGGCGCGCTTCCCGGCGCCGGCCTGTACGTCCCCGAACAGCGGGCGCGTCGAACGCCCGCGCGCGGCGATGCGCCGGCGGCGGAGAACCGTTCGTGAGCCTCGTCAGCCGATCAGCAAGATCGCCGCCTCGCCCAGCACCGTGCCGGTCACGAGCGGCGTCGCGAGCATGCCGACGTAAGCCAGCGTGCGTCTGGCGAACGCGTCCAGGACCATGCGAATTCGAACACGGCCAGGCGAAGGAGGACCGCTGTCCGGTTCGTTGGCGAACCATGGTGTGCCGGCCCCGGCCGGTGACCGGCGTTCGCAGGCCGACCACGTCCCGGCCGATCTGCCGGATCCGGGGCAGGCCGCGGGGATGAGACGTTTACTCGCCACCACGATCGCCATCGCGGCGATCGCCGCCGCCGGCTGCGGAGGTGATGATGCGTCGGACACGGCGCAGCAGACCCCGCCACCGGCGCAACCGACCGCCGAACAGGCAGGCGCCGAAGGCGTGGCGGCCGCCACGCAGAAGCTCGCGGACGAGATCGCCGCGGCCGCCCGCGAGCTCGCGGACAACCCCAACGCGGATGTCGACCAGCGCCTGCAGAACGCCGAGAAGCAGGCGAACACGCTGTCCGAGCAGGCTCAGGGCTCACTGGACAAGCAGCAGCCTGAGCTCTCCGGCGCGCTCCAGGCCGCCAACGAGCGACTTGCCCGTGCCGCCGCCGACCTGCGCGAGGTCAAGTCCGTCGATGACGTCCAGCGTGTGCTCGATCGCGAGTTGGGCACGGCCGGCGACAAGCTGTCCGAGGCCTCGACCCAGGCCGAGAAGCTGGCGGGCGGGGACACGAAGCGCCAGCTCGAGCAGGCCAGCGATCAGATCGATCAGCTCCGCGACCAGGTATCCGGTCTGGGCGGCTGAGTCAGCGCGACTGCGCCGCGTGGGCGACCGCCTCCAGGGCCCGTCCGATCGCGGCGCGGTCGTCGGCGTTGCCGGCCTCGCGCGCTCCCTGGGCCGCCACCGTCCGCGCGACACCGAGAACCGCCTGGGTCCGCGGCGCGGCGCCGGAGTTCGCGGCCGTCGTGGTCACCGTGGCCAGCGCGTCGAGCAGTTCGCCGACGACCCAGCCGTCACCGCCGGCGTAGCGGCTGACCTGTGAGATCACGTCGAGGTATTCCTCGAATCCACGGCGGCGGACGACCACGGTCAGGTGCTGCTCAGGGAAGCGGCGCGTGGCGGCGGGCAGCGCCCGTGCGGCCAGCTGGGCAAGGATCGTTCCCAGATAGCGAATGCACGTCACCGCCGTCGCCGGATCGTTGATGCCCGGGGAGAGCGCCTTCATCGCGGTGTCGGCGAGCTGGCGCAGCCCGAAGTCGACGTCCTCGGCGAGGTCGCGCTCGCGGCGGACGGGGATCGCGTCGCGGATCTCGCGGCAGCAGCGGTCGGCGGCCTCGGCCGGCCAGACCTCGGCGAGTGTGGTTTCCAGGCCGGCGAAGTCGCCGGGGCAGACGCGTACGACGATCCGGTCCGCCTCGCCCGCGAGCTGCTGGACGAGGCTCTCGAGCGCGACACGCTGGACATAGCCGGGCCGCCTCGGGCGCACCCGGCCCGGCGACTCGTCGCTCAGCTGGTCGTCATGGTCCGGTGCCGGCTCGCCGAAACGCTCGGGATAGAGCGCGTCGAGGCGCTCCAGCGTGTCGTTGGCGACCGCGCCCATGATGTGCGAAACCTGGATCATCTGCGACACGTGCTGGAGGAAGACGATCAGCAGGACCACGGCCGCGATGCCCAGCAGCGTGGCGAAGGTGACGCTCAGGCGGGGAACGAAGCCGGCGTCGCCGAAGGTCCCGACCGAGCGCAGGACCAGCAGCGCGTACGTGAAGGTGCCGACGTAGGTCCCGATCGTCACCTGGGTGATCCGGTCGGCGAAGAACGTGCGCAGCACGCGCGGGCTGAACTGGCTGGACGTCAGCTGCAGCGCGACCATCGTGATCGAGAACGTCAGTCCGGCGACGGTGATCAACGAGCCGGCGATCACGGACAGGACCGTGCGTGCGGCGTCGCCGTCCCCGGCGAAGACGAAGGCCGCCCCGTCGAGGTCGATCGCGCCGTCGAGCTCGACGAGCCCGATGCCCAAGGCCGCGAACACCACGACCATCACCGCGGGCACGAGTCCGAGGCTGTGCGCGAGGTCGGCCCGCCTGGACCTCAGCCAGCCGCCCACTCAGATCAGCGCCGATACCGCGTGCTTGGCCGCTTCGCGGTCCTTGTGGGCGGCGCCGTTCGAGTGAGGCTGGGCAACAGGGGACATGCGCTCTGCAATGCCCGCCTCAGCGGTGTTGACTCCTCGGCGCGTCCGTCTGCGAACGCGATCGGCCGTTGCGACGCACGAGCTGCGGTCGCAGCGTTTCGGCGAGGCTCCGGCGGTGACCAGCACGCCGCGCTTACGGCCGGCCCACGAATCCGGACCATTGGCCAGGATCGACAGGGCGCCTGACTCCGGTAGGTCCGCCCGCGGCTCGAGGGCCGCCGGGAGTACGGCGAGCCCGCCGTCCACCTCGCTCACCGGTGATGCCGACAGCCGGCGAACGACGAGCGGGTGCCTCGGTCACCCCGCGTTCATCGCGGATACGCGCGTCGCCTTGATCAGGGCCGGGGCCCGCATGCGCTTGGCGATGGCGGTGCGGCTCGCGGGCCGCCGGCGCAGCTTGCGGCTGTCGGGCGGGACGACGACCGTCCCGCTGACCTGCACCATCGTGCCGACCTTGAACGCCATTCCGTGCGTGTCGGCGCTGCGGACGACCAGCAGCCGGCCACCCATGCGATCGCCGAGGACGAACGGCGTGCGATCGCCGTCGGGCGCGCGCGTCGCCCGGTCCACGATCCGCCCTTGGATGGTCACCTCGTGCCCCCGGAACCGCTCGGGCGCGGCCACCACGTCGTCGGGTCCGGGCAGCGGCGGCGCAGCCGCGGCGGGCTCGGACGGCGAGACGCGAACCGCCGCGACGATGGCGTAGGCCACGGCGAGTTCGAGGACGAGCACGAGAGCGGCGCGCGCGACTCGCCGTGTGCGCCGGCGACGGCGTCGCGTGCGCGCCGCGACGCGCGACGGCGCGGGGGCCTGTCGCTGACGCGCGAGCGAACGGTGGGCGGCAAGATCCATGCTCGCGCTCTGCCCGTGCACCGCAGGCGCATGCGCGCGACGTGTTCGTCCACTGACGAGTGAGCCGTTCCGTGCGGGCACGAGCGGTGCTTTCGCAAGCAACCGTGCAGGCCCGGCGGCCGTGAGGGAGGGCCCGGCGGGCGGTGGTGCAGGCCCGCCGGCCGTGAGGGACGGCCGGGCGGGCGGTGGTGCAGACCCGCCGGCCGTGAGGGACGGCCGGCGGGCGGAGGTGCAGACCCGCCGGCCGTGAGGGACGGCCGGCGGGCGATGCAAGCCCGCCGGCCATGAGGGACGGCCGGCGGGGGCGGGTCTGTGCCGACGAGCGGGTCGGGACGATTCGAGACGCCGGTCTATGGGGGGTCAGTCCAACCGACGGCGCGTAGATCGTCGGATCTCGCCGGTTCCGACAGCCTGGCGTCAGCGGCGCCCCGCCGCCATGGTGGTCAGCGACCAATCGGCCGTCGCCCAGCCATCAATCGCACATGGCGTTCGCCGGCCGACATGCCGCGGGCCGCCGCGGCCCTCCGCGGGCAGGGAGTCGGTCACCGACGATCCGCCCCAGGAGGATTCGATGACGTTCACACGCAGGACCGGCCGACCTTCGAGCGACGCGTCGAGGAGTCCTGCTCGGACCGTGAGCGCGCCGTGACCGCGCACGCGGTGGTCGCCGACTGCGGGCTGCGATGAGCGCCCTGCTGCGGTTGGAGGGCACGACCAAGCGCTTCGGCAACGTCGAGGCACTCGACGGCGTCGACTTCGAGGTCCGCGAGGCCGAGATCGTCGCGCTCGTGGGTGACAACGGAGCGGGCAAGTCGACGCTGGTGAAGGTGATCGCCGGCATCCAGCCGGCCGACGAGGGGCGCGTGCTGTTCGCCGGCAAGCCGGTGGCGCTGCGCCGCCCGCAGGACGCCGCCGCGCTCGGCATCACGACCGTCTACCAGGACCTGGCGCTGTGCGACAACCTCGACGTCACCGCCAACCTGTTCCTCGGCCGGGAGGTGATCGCGGGCGGACCGGGCCGGCCGGCGCGGGTGCTCGACGGCGCGACGATGGAGCGCCGTGCGCGCGAGCTGCTCGATTCGCTGCGCGTCAAGACGCTCAAGAGCGTGCACACCGAGGTCGGCTCGCTGTCGGGCGGGCAGCGTCAATCGGTGGCGATCGCCCGCTCACTGCTGGGCGACCCGCGCATCGTGATCCTCGACGAGCCGACCGCGGCGCTCGGCGTCGAGCAGACCAGCGAGGTCCTCGCGCTGGTGCGACGACTGCGCGAGCGGGGCCTGGGCGTGGTCGTCATCAGCCACAACCTGGCCGACGTCTTCGAGATCGCCGACCGCATCGCGGTGCTGCGCATGGGGCGTCTGGAAGCGACCTTCGACGTGGCCGAGACGTCGCGCGAGGAGGTGGTGGCGGCGATCACGGGGGCCGAGCGATGAGCGCCGCAGGCGCCCGCGGCATGGCTGCCGTGACCCGCTCGCGCCCGCGGTCCGGCCCCTAACCGAGGCGCGAGTCCTCGAGGTCGAGCTCGCGCTGGAGCTCGCGAGCGGTGTCGGCGGGCAGCCCCTGCCGGCGCAGCTCGTGCAGCTCCCGCCGCTGAGCTTCGAGGACCTCACGGCGCGCGCGGAGCTCATCGCCGTGGCGGTCGCTCTGCTCGTCGTCGAGCGCGGATTCGAGGCGCTGCAGCCGGACCTCGTGGCGCGCGCGGAGCCGGTCGACCGCGCCCTCGGAGAGCTGGTCGTCGCCGGCGAGCCCTTCGAGGCGTTCGAGCGCCGCGTGGGCCAGGCGCCGGCGGGCCTCGTCGCTCTCGCGCCGGCGCGCGTCGCCCTGGACGAGCCCCAGCCGGCGCAGCAGCGCGGGCAGCGTGAGCGCCGGCGGGACGAGCGTGATCAGGATCGTCGTGAAGGTGAGGAAGATGACCAGCGAGCGCGCGGGAAAGGCATCGCCACCGGTCTCGAGCGGGATCGCGAGCGCCGCGGCCAGCGACAGCGCCCCGCGCATCCCGCTCCATCCGAGCACGAACTGCTCACGGCGCAGCGTCTGGCGGTCGAGCGGCTCGCCCGCCGCCGCGCGGGCGACGAACGGCGTGGCGAGGAGCATCCAGAGCATCCGCAGGACGATCACCGTGGCCGCGACCGCGAGCGCGGCGCCGAGCAGTGTCACCCCGTCGAGGTTCTCGATCCCGTCCACGACGGCGCTGAACTGGAGTCCGACGAGCAGGAACAGCAACCCGTTGAGCAGGAAGGTCACCAGCTCCCAGAAGCCCTGCGACTGCAGGCGCGCCGCGGGAGCGCTGCGCGCCTCGCTGCGACGCTGGGCGACGAGCCCGGCGGCGACGGCGGCGAGGACACCCGACGTGCCCGCGCGGTCGGCGACGATGTAGGCCGCATAGGCCGTCAGCAGGGCGAGCGCGATGTCCAGGTTGGCGTCCGTGGCCCGCTGGCGCGCGAGGCTCGCCGCCCAGGCGATCACGGCACCGATCGCCACCCCGCCCGCCGCCACCAGGACGAACGTCCCGGCGCTGGAGAGCAGCGAGAATGTACCGGCGCCGACGACGCCGACGGCGACGGTGTACGCGGTCAGGCCGGTGCCGTCGTTGATCAGCGCCTCGCCTTCCAGCAGCGTCTCGATCCGGCGCGGCGCCCCGAGGCGCTGGACCACCGCGGTCGCCGACACGGGGTCCGTGGGCCCGAGCACGGCCCCGAGCACGAACGCCACCGCCCACGGCAGCCCGGCGACCGCGTGGGCGACCACCGCGACGGCGCAGGCGGTCGCCAGCACGAGGCCGATGGCGAGCGCGCCGAGGCTGATGGCATGCTCGCGCAGGTCCGGCCCGGTGGCCAGAAAGGCCGCCGAGTACAGCAGCGGCGGCAGGAAGACGAAGAAGACGACGTCCGGGTCGAGGTCGGGGCTGGGCGCGCCGGGCACGAAGCCGAGGACCAGGCCCCCGAGCACGAGCACGACGGGGTCGGCGACACCGAGTCCGCGGCTGACGGCCGCGAACGCCACGACCGCCGCCAGCAGTAGCGGCACCGTCTCGAACGGTGTCATCGCACCGGCATGAAGGGATCCACGCCGTGGTCATGCCCACCGGAGGCCGGCAAGCCATCGCGGGTGTTCGACGCGTGACGCGACCGGGCGCGCGCCGGCCCGCAGCAGCGGACGCAGCACGCGCCTGGACGCTCTCCCCGATCGCAATCCTCCGCGGCGACGGGACGATGCGCCATGGTGGCCGTCCGCCATTGCGGCAGGCTGTGGCCGCCATCGGCGGTCAGCCGGGGCGCGGCGCCAACGTGCGCGCCTTGAGGATCGCTACCGCATCGAAGCGCCCTGCCAGGTCGGCCAGGTCGCCGGCGAGCTCGTCGGACGACGGCCTCAGCGCCACGGCGGCGCCGCGCACGGCGACGCGAGCGCCGATCAGGATCGCGGCCGGGTCCACGGAGGGCTCGGACAGCACGAGCAGCCGCCGGCCGCCGGCACCCTCCAGGACGAACGCGTGGTTGAGCGGCGGCATGCTCGGGCGCGCCACGATCCGGCCCGTCACCCGCACGCTGCGATCGCGAAAGCGCTCCGGATGCGCGGCGACGCGCTCGAACAGCGTCGGCTCGTCGCGGCCGCCGGCGATCGCGACGATCGTGCCCAGCACGGCCACACCCAGCAGCGGGACGACCAGGACGAGGGCGCGGCGCACGCGGCGTGACGTACCCCGGCGGCGATTCCACCGGGGAACCGGGTCAGCGGGCGAACGCCGGGCGTCGGCGTCGCGTTCGAGGGCGAACCGAGCCGATGGCGCTGACGCCGCGCCCGCGGGAGCGTCATGGGCGCCCCGATGCACGGACGCCGATCAGCCCGGCTCGCCCTCCCGCTCGTCCTGGCGCTGGTGGCGCCGGCGACCGCGACGGCCGGCACCATCACCGTGACCACCACCGAGGACGGCGGCGCATGCGACGCCGAACGGGGCTGCACCCTCCGCGGCGCGCTCTCCAGCTCGCAGGACGGAGACGTCATCCGGGTTCCGGCGGGTCAGTACCAGCTCACCCAGGGCGAGCTCGCCGTCAACACGGGCGTGACGATCACCGGCGACGGGGCCGGCCTCACGCAGATCCTGGGCGGGGGCGGGCAGAGCCTCCCGGTGTTCACCGTCGACGCCGAGGCACCCGTGGAGATCGCGCATCTGACGATCCGCGACGGGATCCGCGGGTGCGGCTCGGGCGGCAACCTCCAGAACTCCGGGACCCTCTACCTGCACCATGTCGCGGTTCGCGACGGGGTCGCGGCCAACGGAGGTGGGATCGCCAACTTCGGCCGCCTGAGCATCGACCACAGCCTGATCGACGGCAACCTCGCCGGCGGCTGCGACGGCGCCGGGCTCGGCGGCGGGATCGAGACGAGCGAGGGAGAGCTCTCGCTCAGCGACTCGACCGTCGCGTTCAACGCCGCCGGCGACGGCGGTGGGATCGCGATGGTGGGCGCGACCGGCACCATCGCGCGCGTGACCCTCGCGCGCAACCGGGCGACGGGCGGGGGCACGGGCGGCCTGGGCCTCTCCGACGCCGACGTGACCGTACGCGGCTCGCTGATCGCGGCGAACGCGGCAGCCCTCCTGACGGCCGCGGGCGACCGGGTCTCCAACTGCGATCCCGGGGCGCGCCCGGTCGACGCCGGCGGCAACCTCGCCGACAGCGACGAGTGCTTCGCCGGCGCCCCGGCCGACCCCGGGTTGAGCGACGCGCTGGTCTCGGGCCTCGGCGAGACCCCGTTGCTGACGGTGCCGGCCGCGAGCCCCGCGATCGACGCCGGCGGGGACTGCCGCGGCAGCGACCAGCGCGAGGCCACGCGCCCCCAGGGCGACGCGTGCGACGCCGGCGCCTACGAGCTGAGCGCGCCCGCCCTCGGCGGAGGCCTGGACGCCGCCGGCGCCGCGAGCTTCAGCTTCTCGGCCGAGGACTCTGGCACCGCGTTCGAGTGCCGCCTCGATCGCGCCGGCGCCGCGGGGCCCTGGGAGGCGTGCGTCTCTCCCAAGGCCTACGGCGGGCTGACGCCCGGGACCTACGTGTTCCGCGTGCGCCCGGCCGGGGCGAGCGCCGAGACCACGCGCACGTTCACGGTGGCGGCGCCGCCGCCACCCCCGGTGCCGGCACCCGCGCCCGCCCTGCCGGCGCAGACGCCCGCCCCGGCGCCCACCGCGACCCCGACCCCGCGGTATCGCTCCCGCGTCGTCGTCAAGCCGACGAGTGGAGCGATCCGCGTCAAGCTGCCCGGGAGCCGGCGCTACGTCGACCTGCGCACGATCGACGCGATCCCCTTGGGGGCGAGCATCGACGCCCGCAAGGGCCGCGTGCGCCTCTACGCCATCGCCACCCGCGGCGGGAAGGTGCAGGCGGCGTCGTTCTACGGCGGCGTCTTCCGGGTCCGCCAGGCGGGCCGGGTGATCGTCCTCACGCTGCGGGGGCCGGCCCCGCGGTGCGCGTCGGCGAGCGCGAGCGCGAGCGCGAGTTCGCACAAGCCGAAGAAGAAGAAGCGCCGGCCGCGCAAGCGGCGGCTGTGGGGCAGCGGCAAGGGCTCGTTCCGGACGGAGGGGAAGTACAGCGCCGCGACCGTCCGGGGCACCAAGTGGGTCGTCGTCGACAGCTGCCGCTCGACCACCACCCGCGTCGTGCGCGGAGTGGTGTCCGTGCGCGACGTCCGGCGCCACCGCACGATCGTGTTGCGCGCGGGCGGCCGCTACGTCGCCCGCAAGCACCGCTAGCACCTCGCCGTCCGCCGACTCGCGAGGGCGGGTCCGGCACCTGAGCGGCCACTATGGCCGCTGAGGTGCCGCACCCCCCTGCGCTGGAGGCGGGCCTCGCTCCCCGCTCGTGTCCCGCGGCCGCCGAGAGCACTCCCGAAGCGGTTGTCGTTCGCCGACGACGCCGCTGGTCGCCGAGGCCGCCGGCGTCCTCGCGCGGACGAGGGGCCGAGCTGACCGCGATCAGGAGGAGACGCCGAGCATCGCCGCGACGAACGCCTGGGGGGCGCGCAGCGCGCTCGTCGCGGGCTCGCCGAGGGCCGTGCCGATCGCGCGGTCGAACGTCGACGCGACCAGCTCCGCGGCGGCCTGCTCCTCCTCGAGCAGCTCCTCGGCGACGGTCGCGGTCTGCTCGTCGTCCGCTCGCCGCGCGAGCTCGCGCAGCAGCTGGTAGACCGCGATCTCGTGGTGCTCGAAGGCGTAGGCGGTCGCCGCCAGCGTGATCGGCGTCTCGGTCTGGGTCGCGATCAGGTCCGGCTCGGGCACGATCGGCGCCGGCCGCAATTGCTCGCCGTGGGCGGCGAGCCGCTGCGCGATGCGCCGCTCGTGCTCTACGCTCTGCAGCAGATGCGCCCAGTAGAGCGCTTCGACGTCCTCGTCGCCCGCGACGTGGGTGGCGGTTCGCAGCAGGCGCAGGCACTGCACCTCCATCACGTGTGCGTGATCGAGTCCGTTGATCAGCTGGGCTTCCACGTCGTTGCGCATCGGAGGTCCCTTCCGTTGATGTTCATCGACACCAACCCCGCACACCGCCGGTGGTCGCCCGCGCCGGTCAGCCGGCGAACGCTCCGGATTCCGCCTCAGCGGTCGGGCGTGAACGCGATCAGCGGCAACCGGTGCGCGAGCGTGCGCCGTGCCGCCTCGGAACCGTCGTAGTGGAACCCCGCGAGCCGCGAGAGCAGGCGCCGGACGACCGGAAGGGCGAGGCGGTTGCGCCGCTCGTAGTCGACGATCACGCCGGCGGCCTCCGCCGGGCCAAGCGCCCGCGCGCGGGCGGGCCAGCGCTCGCCGGCGATCGTGATCTCGGCGGCGCCGGTCGCGAGGACGTTGCGATACCAATTCGCCTGTCGGCCCCAGCCGGACATCACCACCGCCTCGCGGGCGTGGGGGTCCCACCACAGCACCTCGAGCACGGTGTCGTGCCGGCATCCCGTCCTGCGGCCCTGGTGGGTGAGGCGCAGGAAACGGTGTCCGAGCAGGCGCCCGGCGTGCGCGGCGTAGATCGCCGTCGGCGCGTGCAGCAGCCACCTGCGAAGCGCTGCGCCGTCGACCTTCGCCCTCCCCGTCATCGCCGGCACCGTAACGACGACGCAGAACTGCATCACCGCGGACGGTTCGCCCTCGAACGCAAAGCGGGGCCGATTACCGCGACGCGCCGCTCAGGCGTCAACGTAGCGGGCATAAGTGCCGGATGTGGACGCGAGTACGGTGATCGGGATGCGTAGGCTCTCTCCCTTCGGACGCGGGCGCAACGCGCCCGCGTCTCGTCGGGCCGTCATCGCCTACGCGCTTGCCTGGCTGGTGGCGGCGGGGCTGGCCGTCGGCCTGGTGTTCGCCCTCTTCGGCGGCAACGAGGATGTCACCCTGCCTCCCGTCGAGTCGACCGAGCTCGAGCAGGCCGCGGTTCACGGACGCTGCCAGTTCGTGACGGCGCGGCCCGGCCAGCAACTCAATCCGCCCGTGGACGGCGCGGGGGGCGTCCGCCCGGCGGCCGCCGGTGTCTACGACAAGCCGCTCGCCACCGCGTCGCTCGTCGCGGCGCAACGCAAGGGGATCGTCGTCATCCAGTTCCGTGTCGGGCTGCGGGACGAGGTCAGAAAGCAACTCGACCAACTCCAGGCCGCGGTTCCCAAGGGCACGATCGTCGTGCCCAACGCCACCGAGATGCCGTTCGAGGTGGCCGTCACCGCCTACCGCCGGCTGCTCGGCTGCCCGCGCTTCTCCGAGTCGGGCGTGGATGCGGTGCGGCTCTTCCGCGGGCGCTTCCTGGGCAGCGGCCCAGACCCCTCGGGTTCATAGCCTCGTACGCCGGCGGACCAGCGGTCGTCGGGTTCGCCGCGCCGCGGGCAGGACTACCGGGGACAAGGCAAACGAGACCACCGAGGTTTGGATGCGTCTTCTCGAACGGCCGGACACCCCGGCGCAGATCTGATCGTGCTCCGGCGCATCGTCATCGGCTACGACGGCTCGGACGAGGCCCGCGCCGCGATCGACTTCGCACGCCGCTCGCTGTCCACGAACTGCGCACTCGTGGTCAACGTCTGGCACGACTCGGGGATCGGCCTCGCGCCGGCTCCGGTCGCCGCTCCGCCACCGCTGCTCCCGCGCTGGGAGACCCAGCTCGAAGCCTCCGCGACGACGCTCGCCGAGGAAGGTGCGAACCGGGCGCGGGAGGTGGGCTTCAGCGCGTCGGCGGTCGTCCGGCATGGCGCCGGCCCGGGTGATGTCGCCCGCGTCCTGCACGATGTCGCCACGGAGTACGACGCCGAGCTGATCGTGGTGGCGCGGACCCACGCGTCCTGGCTCGAGCACCTCCTGCACGCCAGCGTGTCGGCGGCCTCGGTGCGCGACGAGCGCGTCCCGGTGCTGGTGGTGCCGGCATGAGCCGCGCCGCGGCACCGTGCTCGATCCAGAGGGGAGAAAAGTGGGCCCGGCGCGATGGCCGGGCCCGATGCGAGGTCGGGCGGATCGCCAGCCCGCGGCGCGTTGCCGGGGGGCAAAGCCGTCACTGGTGGGGTGCCCGGCGCCACGGCACGCCAAGCGTGCCGTGTTCGCCGGCGAACCGCTCAGTGCCGTTCGACCGCGAGCCCGGAGCGGCACGGCGTACGCCGGTTCGCCCGCAGGTTGTCCAGGAAGACGGCGGAGTCATAGATCCGGTCGCCCTGGTCGAACATCGACAGATACAGCCGGTGCCGGCCGGGGGTGATCTTCGTGGAGGCGCGCAGCAGCCGGGTGGCGCCGTCGTAGGTGGTCCCGCGGGCGTACCGGCGTCGCATCGTCGCGATGCCCGCCTTGTTGATCCGGATCGGATTGCCGAGGCGATCGACGGCGAAGTTGCGTGGCGCGCTGATCTTGGGGTCGTCCTTCGTGGAGGCCGTCCAGGTCGAGTTGTCGAGCTCGGCGATGAAGGCGTCGTTGTAGAGATCGTTGACGAACTCGGGGTATTCCTCCGACAGGAACCGGAAGTTCAACGACAGGCAGTTGGCGTTCTTCGGGATCCGCAGGTCGACGCGCATGATCACGACGTCGCGTGCGCCGCGGATCGACGGGCCGCGTGACTCCGAGCCCGAATCGGGCGCGTCGTTGGGGTCGTCGGCGAGGCGCGCGTTGCCCGTGCTGAGGATCGCGAAGCTGTCGCCGCTGCGCGGGAACCCCGCCAGCTTCGTGGTCGAGACGGCGGCGGGCTTGGCGCTCGGCGGCAGGGCCGAGAACACGGCGCGACGGACGATCGACGGGTCGCCCGCCATGGCCTTCGCCAGGGGCGTCGCCGAGGGGTTCTCGGGATACTCAACGATGTCCCCGCGGGCGGGTGAGGGTGCGATCACTACGAGCGCAAGCGCAACGGTGAACGATCTGGCAGACCACGTACTGAGCATTCGACGCCTCCTGAGATGACCGGGCGGCAGTACCCGCACGGCACGGACAGCGCCGGGCGCCGGTTCGCCGGCGAACCGCTTAGGCCGTACAAAGGTCAGCCTCAGGTTGCGCTAATGCGTCGGGGCACACCCGACCCATGGCTTCCACACTGCAACCGCCCGCTTCGGCGGGCATCCGCCCGCAACTCCGCCCGCGCGTCCTCGTCCGCTGCTTCCGGCACTACGGTGACGCCGAGCGTGGCTACGACCGTCTCAGGGCGTCCGGGCGCATCCCGGATCACCGGGTGACCGTGGTCGGGCGCGCTCTGGAACGGCGCGAAGATCTGCCCGTCGGCGCGTTGTACAAGGTCGCGTGCTGGCTGGCCGCCGCGGTCGGGGCGGTCGTCGGCCTGGTCCTGTGGGCGCTCGGACTGACGAGCACGGGTACGGATTGGCTGACGCAGACCCTCCTGTCGGCGGTGGTGGGGGTCACGATCGGGTTCTTCATCGCCACGACGGTGGCGCGCCGGCGAACGGGCGTCTCCAGGACGGATGAGGTCGAGCCCCAGCAGTACGACATCCTCGTCGACGAGGAGTTCGTGCCCGCGGCGCTCGAGGTGCTCGAGAGGCAGTGATCTCGGTTCGTCCTCGAACCGCTCGCGCAAGATTGCGCGCTTGCGTGGTAGGGAAGGCGTCGCCCTTGCACCGTGACGCCGAGCTCACCCGACCGGTCGCGCAGTTCATCGCACGCCACATCGATTCGGTGGGGGCGCTGGACCTGCTCCTGCTGCTGCACGAGCAGCGCGACCGTGACTGGAGCTCGAGCGAGCTGTGCGCGCGGCTGCGTTGCCCCGACGGTTGGGCTGACGGAGAGCTGCGGCGGCTGCGCGACCTCGGGATCGTGGTGACGACCGGCGACCGCCACCGCTACGTGCGCGATGGCCGCCACGGGGCCGCGGTGGACGCCGTCGCGACGGCGTGCCGACGCGACCGCGCGGCGGTCGTGCGGCGGATCTTCGCCCGTCGGCGCAATCCCGGCGAGTTCGTCCATTGACCCGCGGCGCGCCGCAGGTGGGCGCGCCCGCCTGACCGGCGATGAACTTCGGCGCGGTCCTCACCGCGCCGCGTCTTGGTCGAGTCAGTACAGCGACGTCCGCAAGGTGCCCAGCGGCAGTCCGCCGCGGAGCACATCCATGCCCGATTCGCTCCCCAGGGCGCTCAGGACCCGATCCCCGATCACCGCGGCGTCTCCCTGCAGGGCGAACGGCCGCTCCGGCTTCGCGAGCGTGGTGGGCTCGCCGACGTCGACCCGCAGGAGCGGAACGCGCCGGCCCTCGATCACGCCCGTCACGACATCCTTCGCCGGATCCAGGCGCAGGTTCGTCGCATCGACGTGGCGTCCCTTGAGGCTGATGCGCAGCGCCCCGGCGTGTTCGACGTCACCGCGCAGGGGCGCCAGGCTCAATCGCCCGCCGGAGACGGGGAACCGCAGGGTGCCGTCGCGGCCGGCGGCGCCGTCGACGCCGGTCAGCTGCACGCCCACATAGCTGAGGATCGTCCTGGCCGCCGGGTCGAGCGTCAACGTCGTGACCCCGCCCGCGAGCATGCGGGCCGTCGCGTCCGGGCGGCTGTCGGTCGGGGTCGTCGTCGCGCGCGGCGCGGCGGCGCTGTCGGTGCTCTTGTCGCCACCGCAGGCGGCCAGCGCGGCACACGCGGCGAGGACGACGGGAAGTCGAGTGCGCATGGACCGGGCCTGCCCCGTCGGGGTGGGCTCTGCCGTTGCTCGGTTGGCAGGCGAACCCGTCAGGCGGCGCGTTCGGTGCCGAGCTCCCGGGAGATCAGCCACAGGCTCTTGGACAGCCGGACGATCTCGCCCGCCCGTTCGAGCTCGCCCAGGCTGATCGAGACGCTCGGGCGACGCAGGCCCGTGAGCTGTGCGATCACGCTGTGCGTGAGGTTCAACGGCAGGACGATGCCCTCGGGCGTGACGCGGCCCCAGCGGTCGGCGAGATGCCAGAACAGGGTGCGCAGGCGCTCGTCCGCCCGCCGTGCCTGGGTCAGGGCCAGCAGGATGCTGAGCGAGCGGCTGCGGCGCAGCGTGCGCTGCATCAGCTCAGCGGTGACGGTGGGCCAGCGGCTGGCCCGGCGCGCGAAGCTCGCGTCGAGCAGGGCGAGCCGCATCGGCTCGAGCACCCGCCATTCGGCGGCCGAGTCGAGCGTGGCCCCGCGGTCGTCCTCATCCCACGGCCGCAGGACGTCGCCCGGTCCGAGCAACTCGCAGCAGCGAAGGTCGCCCACGGTGACCTGGCGGACGACGAGCCCGTCGAGGATCGAGCATTCCCAGCCAGCCGTCGAAGGTCCGAGGGACGTCCGCGCCCAAGGGCTCCCAGCGACCGGGGTCGCGACGGTTCGTCCGCGCCACCAGGTGGTGTCGCGCGGCCTGGGTCAGGTCGGGCTCGAGCGCGCCGAGAAGGGCCGGATCTTCGTCCGCGACGCGTACCGCCACGGGCTCCGCGGTGAGAAAGCGATGGGCGCGCGAGGTGCGCACCGGTGTGTGGAATGCGGCCACCCGGACAGCATGGCCGCGTCGGCGTGCCGTCGCCATAGTGGCTGCCCACCATCCTGCTGGAGGCAGACGACCATGCCGCCGCGGCTCGAACCAGCCCTTAGAGGATGGCCGCTCATCGTCGCGCTGTCGCCTCGCCGGTTCGGCGGCTGACCGGCCGCTCAGGCGGCGAGCGCCACCGGCTCGTGCTCCAGGAGCAGCCAGTGGTCATGTCCGTCCCGGTGCAGGCGCCCCTCGGCTTCCAGCCGCCGCAGGGTCGTGGTGACCGTCGGCCGATGCACACCGACGAGCATGGCGATCATGTCGTGGGTCAGGGCGACGGTGACCTTGGTCCCGCCTTCGACCTGCGTTCCCCAGCGATCCGCGAGGACCCGGAACAGGCTCAGCAGCCGGTCCTCGGCGCGACGCAGGTCGGTGATCGCCAGCTGGACCGCGAGCGCGTGGGAGCGGTCGGACGCGCGCTGCAGCAGCGCTTCGACGACGGAGGGCCAGCGGCACAGCGCATTGCTCAACGCCGCGAACTCGACGGGCTCGACGGCGCGCCAGCCGACATCCCCCTCGCCCTCGGCGCGGCGGATGACGTCTCCGGGACCGATCAACTCGGCGCGCGGCCGGCCGTCCACCGTCACGCTGCGCAGGAGCGTCCCCGTCAGCACCAGCAGCCCGAGGCCCTCACGCGTGCGCTGGGGACCGCCCCAGTCGCCGGCGGGCACGCGCACACGGGGCGCGACGGCGGCCTGGCCGACGCCGGCGAACAGTTCCGGATCCGCCTCGGCGAGGCGAACGAACGGCTCCTCGCGAGGAGGATCGACCTCGGCGAGCGCATCGCGCAGGCGGCGGATGGCGTGTCTGACCAGGCGCGCGGCCTGCGGGGTCGACAGGCCCATCTGGCGGGCGATCTCCGGTGTCGAGCATCCGTTCTCGCCTCGCAACTGCAGTGCGCGCCGCTCGTTCGCGGACAGCCGCGACAGCGCCTGCTGGAGCTCGTCGCGCTGCTCGACGGCGATGAAGCCGTCGTCGTCGGCACCGACGCACTCGATCGCCTCCCGCAGTCCGCCGTCGGTCGAGCGGATCGGCGCGTCGAGCGACTGCTGCGTGAGGCATCCCGCCGCGACGCGGGCCTCGATGACCTCCTCGGGGGTCCAGCCGAGTGCCTCGGCCGCTTCGGCCGTGCTCGGCGAGCGACCTCGAGCCAGATGAAGTCCGTCTTCGAACCGCCGCAGCTCCTGAACGCGCTCCTGGGTCTGGCGGGGGACGTGGACGGCCCAGCGTGTGTCCCGGCAGAACCGCCGCAGCTCCCCGAGGACCGTCGGCACGGCGAACGTCGTGAACGCGACGCCACGATCGGGGTCGAAGCGGCGCGCGGCCTTGACCAGGCCGAGATAGGCCACCTGCTCGAGGTCTTCGCGCTGGTCGGCGGTGCGGACGTAGCGTTGAGCGAGGTGGCGAGCCAGCCGGCGATGTTCGAGCACGAGCGTCTCCGCTGTGCGCGTCGGGGCGGGAGACAGCAGAGAGGCCATGCCATCAGTGTTGGCCGCGAGAACGCTCGCATCGATGGCTCCCACCCACCAACGACGCGTCCCGCGACCACCATGGCCCGCTAGCGTCATGGGTGCCGTGGCCCTCACCATCACGCGCTCCGGCCGCCCCGCCGCGACGTACATCCCCCTGTTCTGGCGCCTGTTCGTGCCCAACGCGGCCGTGCTGCTGGGTGCCGGCATCGTGCTGATGATCCAGCCCGCGAACGGCCGCGTGGTCGCCCTCGCCGGCGGCCTGGCCGTCCTGTTGACGGTCAACCTGGTGCTGATGCGACGGGCGTTCGCTCCGCTGGCTCGCGTGGCGAGCCTGATGAACGCGATCGACCCGCTGGATCCGGGTCGCCGTCTGCCCGCGGTCGGGCCGGCGTCGGAGGTCACGCGCCTCACGGAGGCGTTCAACCGCATGCTCGACCGTCTCGAGACCGAACGGCGGGAGAGCGGCTATCGCGCGCTGGTGGCCGAGGAGACCGAGCGCCGGCGCGTCGCGGCGGAGCTGCACGACGAGATCGGGCAGCGGCTGACCGCCCTGCTGCTGCAGATCGATCGGTTGTCCAAGTCGGCGCCGCCCGAGCTGCACGACGACTTCACGTTGACGCTCTCGGCGACCAAGGAGACCCTCGAGGGGGTGCGCGGGCTGGCGCGCCGGCTGCGTCCGGAGGTGCTGGACGAACTCGGTCTCGTCCCTGCGCTGCGCAACCTCTGCGACCGCATCGAGGACGGCACGGGCGTCGTCGTGCGCCGCACGCTGGACCCTGAGATGCCCGTCCTCAGCGCCGATGCGGAGCTCGTGATCTACCGCGTGGCGCAGGAGGCGCTGACCAACGTCGTCCGCCACGCCGGGACCGAGGAGGCCGAGCTCACCCTCGGTGTCAGCGGCCCCGAGGTGGAGCTCGTCGTCCGCGACGAGGGCGTGGGCGTCCGCAGTCACGCCGCCGAGGATTCGTCCGGGGGCATCCGGGGCATGCGCGAACGTGCCCTGTTGATCGGTGCGCGACTCGAAGTCCTTCCCGGCCGGAGCCGTGGCACCACCGTCCGCCTCCTCGTTCCCCTGCCCAGCTGATGGCCATCCGCATCCTCATCGCCGACGATCACACGCTGGTTCGCGCCGGCCTGCGCCGGATCCTCGACGACGAGGTCGACATCGAGGTCGTCGCCGAGGCCGAGGACGGCGCTGACGCGGTGGCCTGCGCGCAGCGCCACCCGGTCGACCTGGCGATCCTCGACATCTCCATGCCGAAGCTCACGGGCCTGCAGGCGGCGCGGCGGATCCTCGAGTACAAGCCGGAGATGCGCGTGCTCATGCTCTCCATGCACGACAACGAGGAGTTCCTGTTCGAGGCGCTGCGCGTCGGCGCCGCCGGCTATGTCCTGAAGTCCTCCGCGGAGTCCGATCTCGTCAACGCCTGCCGCACCGCGATGCGCGGCGAGCCGTTCCTCTACCCGAAGGCCGTCGGCGCGCTGGTGCGCGACTACCTGGGCCGGGTCACCCGCGGCGAGCTCGCGCCGGGCGAGGATCTGAGCCCGCGCGAGAGCGAGGTCGTCAAGCTGATCGCCGAAGGCCACACGAGCCGCGAGATCGCCGACATCCTGTCGATCAGCGTCAACACGGTCGAACGCCACCGGCACAACGTCCTCGAGAAGCTCGACCTGCGCGACCGGGTCGCGTTGACGCTCTACGCCGTCCGCCGCGGGCTCGTGCAGCCCTAGCTCGTCCGACGTCGAACGGTCCGGGCGGTGAACGATGACGTCCCGAGCGCGCTCACGCAGCCACGCTAGCCCGAGACCGGCGCGCTGTGGCGCAGTGTGCTGAGCGTGCGATGCACGACGTGGCGGACGTCCTTGACCGCGAGCCCGCAGGTGCGCGCGACCTCGGCTTCGCTGGCGCCGTCGAGCAGCATCCCCGTCAGGGCGCGGTCCTCTTCGGGAATGCGGGCGAGGGTCTCGCGCAGCACGGCGGCCGACGGCTCGCCGATCAGGCGTTCGCCCTTGTTGATGCGCCGGAGGTTCTCGAAGAGCTCGCGTGCGGCGACACCCTTGTTCATCAGGCCGTCGGCGCGGGCGAGCGTCGCGGGCAGCATCAGCTCGGGGCTTGCGTAGGCGGAGAAGATGACGACCTTCGGCGACGGGATGTGCTGCTTGATGCGGTAGCAGAGCTGGAGCCCGTCGCCCTTGGGCAGGTGATAGTCGAGCAGCATGAGATCGGGCTCGACGCGCCGGAGCAGCGGCCACAGGCTCTCCTCGTCGCCGTTGCTCTCGCCGGCGTAGACGATGCCCGGCTCGCTCTCCAGGACGGTCTGCAGCCCTGCGCGCAGTGCGGGGTGATCATCGACGACGACGATGCGGATCATGGTGTTCCTCCGGGGCGGGTAAACGGGATGTCCAGTTCGATCAGCGTACCTGTCGCATTGTCCGAGGTGACGGTGAGGCGGGCGCCGATCGTGGCCGCCCGGTTCTCCATCGCCAACAGGCCGGTGCGACCCGGCTCGCCCCTGCTCGGGCAGCCCGCGTCCGTCATCGCGCACGGAGACGCGAAGCAGTCCGGGCGGACGGCTGAAGGTGATGTCGATGCCGGTGGCATCAGCGTGACGGAGCGCGTTGGTCAGCGCCTCGCTCGCGATTCGATAGGCGTGAGCGCCGACGAGCGCCGACAGGTCGGGCGCTTCACCGTGCACGTCGATCCGGGGGCCACCGTCGCGAGCGAGCTCGTCCACCCGGGCGCGCAGCGCCTCGTCGAGCCGGCGGCCCTCCAGCGGAGAGCGCAGCTCGGCCAGGCTCGTGTCCATGTCCGACGCGGCCGACTCGAGCTCGACGGCCGCCCGTGCCACGGTCTGCTCCAGTGGCTCGGGGACGCGTCCCAGCAGCGAGGTGACGAGCAGATGCGCGGCGTGCAGGCGCTGCTTGGCGGAATCGTGGAGCTCGAACGCGATGCGCTTGCGCTCGGCCTCGATCGCCAGGCGTTCGTGCGCGGTGCGCTCATCGGCCAGCCTGCGCAGGGCCTCCGCCGCGTAGGCGAGCGCCACGACCAGCAGGAACGGCAGCGAGACGTGGATGGCGAGCGTCTCGGTGGACACCAGCTGCAGCCGTCCGGGGACGGGCCGCCGACGATCGCCACGACAGATAGATCAGCGACGCGCCGCGCCGCGAGCCACACCGCCCGCCGCAGCGGCAGCGACGTGGCGGGCAACGCCAGGCTGGCCAGCCAGAGCAGATAGAACGGGCTGCGCCAGTCGCTCGAGATGAGGATGAAGGCGAGGGTCACGACGAAGTCGACGATCCACGCCACGGGCGAGCGGCGGACCGCCGGCAGCGCGACCAGCACGAGCGTGCTGAGCGGTCCGTAGATCAACAGCAGCACGTCGAGCTCGTCGAAGCCCGCCCACGCCACCAGGGCCAGCGCGATGAACGTCGCGACCAGGCGCCCGCCGCCGAAGAGCAGCAGCCAGGCGCCCTGGTCATCGGCCTCGGCGGGGCGCGCGAGGCGAGCCGGCAGGAGCCCGCGCAGCGCAGCAGTATCCACGTGGGCTCCGATGAACGAAGTGTGACCGCCGCGCGAGCGATCGCGCCGCGGATACGTCAGCGCGCGAACGCGATCAGCACGTCACCTGGATCGAGAACGCGGTAGGCGGTGTCGCCGGCGTTGACCTCGGTGACGATGAACGCGGCCGGGTTGCTGGGGCTGTTGGCCACGGTCAGCACGGGCACGAGCGGCTGTCGCCGGTGCCGGCCGCGGCCAGCGTCGCGGTGGCCACGCACTTGCTCACGTCGCCGGCGAAGGGCACGGTGAAGGCCTGGTTGCCGCCTGACGTCGTCGACGGCGACGTTCGGCGTGTTGGCGGCGATGCCGCGGTTGTTGCCGACGTGCCCCGTTGGCGCGCGATCGCGGCGAACATCAGGCTGCCCTTCTCGACGAAGTCCTCGGCGGACTTGCCGTCGACGCGGTCGGCGTTGAGGTTCTTGACCACGCGCGGTGCCGTTGGTCGACGAACGGCGGCTTGTCGAAGGTCTTGTTGATGTCCAGGCCGAAGCGCAGCTGGCCGACCGTGGCCGCCGTGGGCGTGACCTGGAAGCGGAACGCGTCGCCCGTGTTGAGGTTGTTGGCGGCGATGCAGGCCTCGGTGCCGGCCTTGGCGCGGCAGCCGTAGATCGCGCCGCCGCCGCTGTCTGACTTGTTGGATTGGCGGGTCACGAACCCGCCGGTGCCCGCGGCATGGCCGCCGGCGTTCTGGGCGATCTCGCCGATGATCTGGGTCTCGGTCGATGTATCCGGAGGAGGCGTTGTTGCTCGGGTTGCGCTTGCCGCCGTCGATCGGGGCGGCGAGCGCCGCCGGGGCGGCGATCAGCGTCGCCGCCGGCGAGAAGGACGGCAAGGCTGGTGAGTGAGTCGTTGTGTTCTGGACATTGCCCTCGGCCTGCCCGGATCGCACCCCATGACCCGTGGCCGGTTCGAAGACGAACCCGGCGCCGCAACGGCGGGCGCGCGGCTGCGTCAATGAGCGTACGACAACGACGAAAGGAACCCAGCGTGCGCTTACTCCTCTGCGCCCTGGCAGCCGTGGTCGCTCACGGCCCTGGCCCTCCCGTCCGCCGCGGCCGCCAAGCAGTCGCAGTTCACGATCTTCCAAGCCACCCGCGAGGTGCGCAGCGCCGATCCGGCCGTGCGAGCCCATGCGCTCGATGAGATCGACGCGCTCGGCGTGCACTGGTTACGCGTCGGCCTGTACTGGCAGGACGTCGCTCCCGCCGTGGACTCGGCGTCGGTCCCGGCCTTCGACGAGACCGATCCCGCTGGCTATGACTGGTCGATCTACGACCGGCTGTTCGCCGACGCCGAGTCCCGCGGGCTCCGCCTGCTGGTGACCGTCACCGGGCCCGGCCCGCGCTGGGCGACGCGATCGCGCCAGGATCGCGTGACGCGCCCGAGCCCCACCCGCTTCCGCCGGTTCGTGACCGCCGTCGGGCGCCGCTATGGCGATCAGGTCGACTACTGGTCGGTCTGGAACGAGCCCAACCACCCCGACTTCCTCGCGCCCCAGTACGTGCACGGCCACGCGTACTCGCCCAAGCTCTACCGCCAGCTCTACCGGGCCGCGCTGGAGCGGACTCGAGCGCTCGGGCAACGAGCGTGATCGCGTGCTGATGGGAGAGACCGCGCCGCGCGGCAACAGCCACGTGGTCGCGCCGCTCGCGTTCGTGCGCGGGTCGCTGTGCCTGACGTCCTCCTATCACCGCCGCAAGCGGCTGCGGACTCGCTCGACGTCGACGGCTGGGCCCATCACCCGTACACGACCTCGAAGGGCCCGTGGTTCGTCTCGCCAGCGCCGCGATGACGTGACGATCGGGTCGCTCTCGCGGCTGACGCGGGCGCTCGATCGCGCGCGCCGGGCGCATGCGGTGCGCAAGCGGGTCGATCTGTACCTGACCGAGTTCGGCGTCCAGAGCGAGCCGGACCCGATCAGCGGCGTCAGCGAGCAGCGCCAGGCCGAGTACCGCTCGATCAGCGAGCTGATCGCCTACCGCAACCCCCGCGTGCGGGCGTTCTCGCAGTACCTGATGCGCGACGACCTGCCGCGTGCCGGCAGTTCGACGCAGCGCTACGGCGGCTTCGAGTCCGGCCTGCGCCATTCCGGCGGCGAGGCCAAGCTCGCCTACGACGGATTCCGCCTGGCGCTGGTCGCCGAGCGCGGGCGATCGACGCGGCTGTGGGGCCTGGTGCGGCCCGCCGGCGGCGCGGACGACCGTGCGGATCGAGTACCGCAATCGCGGCTCGTCGAAGTGGCGGACGCTCAAGCGCGACCACACCGACTCCCGCGGCTACTGGTCGACGAACACGTCCGCCCGCTCGGGTCGCTCCTACCGCGTGCGCTGGAACGACTTCACCGGTCCGCCGACCCGCGCCTACCGGCTCTGATCCGCAACTCCCCGGCAGGGGCCGGGTTGCCACCGGTATCGCCGAACCGCCCGGGCCACGGCCCGGGCGGCCGGGGGAACCAGGTTCTTGGGGCGAATCGCCGGCGCGTGCCGGCGTAGCGCAGCACTTTCCAGCGCGAGTCCGTCAGCTCACCCCGGAGGCACGTGGAAAGACCCGATGGGGAGGACGACATGTATCGCAGGATCGTGTGCGCGGCCGCGCTGGCCGGCACCATGACCATGACCGCGGAGGCGCACGCCGCGTTCGGTGACCGTGCCCTGCGGCCGGGAGCCCACGGCCACGACGTGCGCGTGCTCCAGGCCTGGCTCACGCGCCTCGGCGTGGCGACGGCCGTCGACGGCCGGTTCGGGGCCGGCACGCGGCGCAGCGTGCGCGCCTACGAGCGCGCGCAGGGCCAGCGTGTCGACGGCGTGGTCTCACGCCGGCAGGCCCGTGGGCTGCGGCGCCGGATCGAGCGGCCGGCCCCGGCCGTGCCGCTGGCGGTGACCCCGACGGCGACGCTGGCGGCCGACGGTCGCACCGCGATCGCGCCGGCCGGGGCGCCGGCGCAGGTACAGGCGGCGATCGCCGCCGCCAACCGGATCACCACCCGCCCGTACCGCTACGGCGGCGGGCACGCGCACGTCGAGGACTCGGGCTATGACTGTTCCGGCGCCGTCTCCTACGCGCTGATCGGCGCAGGCCTGCTGGACGCGCCCCTGCCCTCCTCGGACCTGATGTCCTACGGCGAGGCGGGACCGGGCGCCTGGATCACGGTCTACGCGCACGGGTCACACGCCTACGCCGTGATCGCGGGCCTACGCTTCGATACCTCCGGACGCGGTGAGTCCGGCCCGCGCTGGCGCACGCAGAGGCGGTCCGCGGCGGGCTACACCGCCCGGCACCCACTCGGTCTGTGACCCCTGGAGGCCCGATGGCGCACGACGACGAACTGATCACGCTCGAACGGCAGGGATGGGAGGCCCTGTCCTCCACCGGCGAAGCGGCGCGGGCGTTCTACGAGCGCGTCCTGGACGACACCGTGCTGATGCTGTTGCCGGGTGGCATGGTCCTCGACGACCGAGCCGCGATCGTCGAATCGATGTCGGGACAGCCATGGTCGGGCTACACCCTCGACGACCTGCGGGCGACGCGCCCGGCGCCGGAGACCGGACTGGTCACCTACGGCGTGGCCGCCGAGCGTGACGGCCAGGTCTACCGCGCGCTGATGAGCAGCCTTTACGTGCGCCGGCCGGACGGCTGGAAGCTGGCCTTTCACCAGCAGACCCCGAAATAGCGCCGCCTGGGGAGCGTTCCCCCACCTCGGTGGGGGCAACGCCCCATGGAAGGCGAACCCGGCGTCTCGCAGGCTGATCGCATGCCCTGCGCCTGCCCTTCACCCGTACGCCGGGAGCGCTGACGATGGCCTTCGCCGTCGGGGTCTTCGTGCTCGCACTCGGTCTGATCGCGTCCGAGAAGGTCGACCGGACCAAGATCGCGCTGCTCGGCGCCACGCTCGTCGTGCTCGCCGGCACGCTCGAGCAGCGGCAGGCGATCGAGGCCGTCGACTTCAACACGATCGGCCTGCTCGTCGGGATGATGATCCTCGTCCGCGTCACCGAGACGACGGGCGTATACACCTGGCTCGCGATCCGCGCGGGCCAGCTCTCGCGCGGCGAGTCGCTGCGCCTGGTCGTCGCCCTGTCGCTGACCACGGCCGTGCTCTCGGCCTTCCTGGACAACGTCACGACGATCCTGCTGATCGTCCCGATCACGTTCCTGCTGGCGGCGGCGCTGGAGGTCAACCCGGTACCGCTGATCATCATCGAGATCGTCGCCTCCAACATCGGTGGCACGGCGACGCTGATCGGGGACCCGCCGAACATCCTGATCGCCGGTCACACCGGCCTCTCGTTCTCCGCCTTCATCGCGAACCTCGCGCCGATCGTGATCGTCGCGCTCGCCCTCGTCATCCCCGCGCTGTATCTGGTGTTCCGGGGGCAGTTGAAGATCGAGCCGGCGGCGCGCGACCGCGTGGCCGCGATGGACGCGCGCAAGTCGATCGAAGACCCCGCCGAGGCGCGGCGGACCCTGCCGGTCCTGCTGGTCACGATCCTCGTCTTCTTCGTCCATAAACCGCTGCATCTCGAGCCCGCCACGATCGCGCTCGCCGGCGCCGCCGTGGTCCTGCTCGTGTCCAAGCAGTCGCTGCACGACTCGATCGCCTCGATCGAGTGGCTGACCCTCTTCTTCCTGGTCGGGCTGTTCGTGATGGTCGGCGCGCTGGAGGAGACAGGCGCCCTGACCGAGGTCGCCGACGGCATCGCCTCGATCACCGGCGGCGATCGCACGGCCGAGCTGGTGGGCATTCTCTGGGTCTCCGCCATCGGCTCCGGGATCGTGGACAACATCCCCTTCACCGCGGCGATGATCCCGGTCGTCGACTCACTCGCGGCCGACGACGCCTACTGGTGGGCGCTGGCGCTGGGCGCCTGCTTCGGCGGCAACGCCACGATCGTGGCCGCCGCCTGCAACGTGGCCGCCTCCGGCATGGCCGCGCGTGCCGGTCACCCGATCGGCTTTCTCGCGTTCCTGCGCTACGGACTGGTGATCACCGCCGGAACGCTCCTGCTCGCCACGCTCTACGTCCTGGTCAGGTACACGTGAGCCCGCCCGCGATCGTCACCCGCGTGCTCCGCGCGTCCGAGACGCGCCGCAGCGGCGACCAGCGCATCGAGCGGCTCCTGCGCCTGACGCCGACGCTCGCCGTCACCAGCACCGTGGCGGAGGGGCGCCGCGTGATGGCCGGCGCCGGCGTCCCGGCGGTGCCCGTGGTCGATGAGCAGGGAAACTTCGCCGGGCTCTTCGGCGAGCCCGAATGGTTGCGGTCGCTACCGGTGAGCGACGCGGAAACGGTCGCGGAGCACCTCGACCCCGCGCCGGCGGTCGGGTGCGAGAGCACGCTGTCGGACGTCGTGGCGGCACTCGCGCACCACCGCACGCCGGCCGTCGCCGTCCTCGACGGTCCGGTCTGCTCAGGGGTCATCACCGCGCGCGACGTCATTCGCGTGCTCGCGCGGACGGAGGTGCCCGGTTCGGCTCAGAGCGCCGAGCGCCTGGGCATGGCCGTGGGGATCCTCACCTTCGTCGTGGCGGTGGTGCTGATCGTGGCCCTGTCGGTCTGAGCGTCGTTCGGCGTCAGGCGCCCGCGCGCTCGTCGGCGCGGGCTTCGCTGCGGAGTTGGCCCGCGAGGCCCTTGGCCTGGTCGAGTTGCTCGCTGAGCTTGGCGCAGCGCGCGTCCGCGGTGTCGGCGTACTCCGACAGGGTGGCCGCGGCGCGCCTGGCCTGCGCCGGTCCGGCGGGCAGGCGCAGGATGTCGCGAGCGTCGAGGAGCTCGCGCATCTCCTGCACGGTGAAGCCGAGCGGTTTCATCTGCTTGATCAGCGCGAGGCGGTCCACCTGGTCGGTGCTGTAGAGACGGAAGCCGCCCGGGGAGCGGCTCTCGGGCTCGAGCAGGCCCTGCTCCTCGTAGTAGCGCACCGTGCGCAGGGACAACCCGACGCGCTCGGCGACCTCGCCGATCTGCAGCAGGCCGCCGCGCTGGGTCTCAGGGCTGTTCATCGCTGCCCGCAAGCCTAGGCCGCGGGCGCGGGCTGTGTGCGCTGACGCACGCTCGCACGTCCAACTCAACCCTTACGTTCATGTAGAGTTGCCGCCGCGCCGATAGGAGAGCAGCGGCGTGAGGTCACTGGTGGCGGTCGTTCCCACGCCGGCCCGGGCCGGTCCACGTCTACCCGAAGGAACCCGTCATTCCCCTGTCGCTCTCGTACTCCCGCCTGCCGTCCGCGCGCACGCTGCGCGTGGAGCTGCTCGCCGGGCTGGTCGTCGCGCTCGCGCTCATTCCGGAGGCGATCTCGTTCTCGATCATCGCCGGCGTGGACCCGCGCGTGGGACTGTTCGCGTCCTTCACGATGGCGGTCACGATCGCCTTCGCGGGCGGCCGCCCGGCGATGATCTCCGCCGCGACCGGCGCGATGGCACTCGTGGTCGTCGGCCTGGTCAAGGCGCACGGCGTCGAGTATCTGCTCGCGGCCACGATCCTGGCCGGAGGGTTGCAGATCGTGCTCGGCCTGCTCGGGGTGTCCAAGCTCATGCGCTTCGTCCCGCGCTCGGTGATGACCGGGTTCGTCAACGCCCTGGCGATCCTGATCCTCCTCGCGCAGCTGCCGCATCTGACCGACGGCGGCCCGCTGGGCTACGCGTTCGTGGCCGCCGGCCTGGTGATCATCTTCGGCCTTCCGCGGGTGACCGGCGCCGTGCCCGCGCCGCTGGTGGCCATCGTCGTGTTGACCATCGCCACCGTGCTCGGCGCCATCGACCTGCCGACCGTCGGCGACGAGGGCAAGCTGCCCGACGCGCTGCCGGTGCTCGGCCTGCCCGGCGTTCCGTTCACGCTGGAGACGCTGACGATCATCGCGCCGTACTCGATCACGCTGGCGTTCGTCGGCCTGCTCGAATCGCTGATGACGGCCAAGCTCGTCGACGACATCACCGAGACGCGCTCCGACAAGGAACGCGAGACCCGCGGCCAGGGCATCGCCAACATCGTCACCGGCTGCTTCGGCGGCATGGCCGGCTGCGCGATGATCGGCCAGACGATGATCAACGTCAAGGCCTCGGGCGCCCGCACGCGGCTGTCGACGTTCAGCGCCGGCGCGTTCCTGCTCGTCCTGTGCGTCGGCCTGGGGAACGTCGTCGCCGTCATCCCGATGGCGGCGCTGGTCGCGGTGATGATCTTCGTCTCCGTCGCGACCTTCGACTGGCACAGCATCGCTCCGGCGACCCTGCGGCGGATGCCCGCGGGCGAGACCGCGATCATGACCGTCACGGTCGCCGGGACCGTCGCCACCCACAACCTGGCGATCGGCGTCGGCCTGGGCGTCTTGACGGCGATGGCCGTCTTCGCCCGTCGCGTCGCGCACCTGGTCGAGGTCGAACGCGTCGCCGACCCCGACCAGACCACCGCGATGTACTCGGTCACCGGCGAGCTGTTCTTCGCCTCCGACCAGGAGTTCATCGACGCCTTCGACTTCGCCGGCGACCCGCCGCGCGTGATCATCGACCTCTCCCGGGCCCATGTCTGGGACGCCTCCGCCGTCGCCGCCCTGGACGCGATCGAGACGCACTACGCCCGCCATGGCACCCAGGTCGAGATCACCGGTCTCAACCGCGAGAGCCGCGACCTGCACCAGAACCTCTCGGGGCAGCTCGCCGCCACCCACTGAGGCGCCGCTTCACGGCTCGTGCAGGATCGCCACCGCGGGGCGCATCCCCAGCAGGCGAAGGTCGAGCAGCCATTCCTTGCACAGCGGGTGTGCGACGCACGCGTCGGGGTCCGTGCGCACGTGCAGCTCGCACACCCAGTCAGCGAGACGGGCGTAGGGTCGCGTCGGCGTGACGCGGGTGAGGACGATCGCGTCGACCCCGGGGAGGACGGCGAGGCGCTCGACCTCGGTCTGCGTCCATGCCGCCGCCTCGGCATCGGAGAGGTGGTGCGGTCGGTTCCACGTCATGAGCACACGGGGCACGCTTCAGACGGTCGCGCGTGCGGCCGGCGTTGACCATGGGCCGGGCGGCCCAATGGCCGGGGGGAACGCTCCCTATCAGGGCTCGATCAGGCCGCGGCGGATCGCGTAGCGCGTGAGCTCGACGCGGTCGCGCATGCCGAGCTTGGCCAGGACGTTCTCGCGGTGGCGCTCGACGGTCTTGCGCGAGACGCCGAGCACGCGGGCGATCTGCTCGGAGGTGTGCGCTTCGGCGACGAGCTTGACCACCTCGAGCTCGCGCGGGGAGAGCGGGTCGGTGGGGAGCTCGTCGCCGTCGCTCGCCCGGTCCAGGTAGTCGCGGATCAGGACGGCGATCCCGGACGGGTACAGGAACGGCTGCCCGCGCAGGACGGCGCGGCAGGCCTCGATCAGGTCGCGGTCGGCCGCGGTCTTGAGCACGTAGCCGGAGGCTCCCGCTCGCAGCGCCTCGAACAGGTACTGCTCGTTGTCGTGCATCGAGAGCATCAGCACCCGCAGCTGTGGGTGCTCCTGCGTGATCCGGCGGGCGGCCTGCAGGCCCGTCAACACGGGCATCGAGACGTCGAGGATCGCGAGCTCGAGGGCCTGCCGGGACGCGATCTCGAGCGCCTGCGCTCCGTCGCCGGCCTCGGCGACGACTTCGAGGTCGGGCTGGGCGTCCACGATCATCCGCAGCCCGTTGCGGACCATCGCGTGGTCATCGGCGATCAGTACGCGGGCCGGTCTCACGCGGCGATCACCAGGCGCACCGTCGTCCCGTCGCGGCCGCTGATCGTCAGCCGCGCGCCGATCAGCAATGCCCGCTCGCGCATGCCTCGCACGCCCGCACCGATCTGGATCGCTGGGTCGAACCCGCGCCCGTCGTCGCTGACCTCGAGCACGGTGCCCTCGTGCTCGCGCGCCAGGCGG
Source organism: uncultured Solirubrobacteraceae bacterium (assembly GCA_963798325.1). Classification (GTDB taxonomy): domain Bacteria; phylum Actinomycetota; class Thermoleophilia; order Solirubrobacterales; family Solirubrobacteraceae; genus Solirubrobacter. The sequence continues at coordinate 1,243,427 of CAWCSS010000009.1, read as the reverse complement.
ACGAGCGCCGAGCGCGCCTGCGCGTGGCGCACGACGTTCGTGAGCGCCTCCTGCGCGACGCGATAGAGCGCGAGCTCCTGCTCGGGCGAGAGTGCCGGCACGGTCGCCAGCGAGCGCTCGATCCGGACCCCGCTGTTGCGTCCGACCGAGACCGTGAGCGCCGCCAGGGCGCTCGCCAGGCCGAGATCGTCGAGCGCCTCCGGCCGCAGCCGGCGAGCGATCGCGCGCACGTCCTCGAGTGCCGCGCGCACGGTCTCGCGGGCCTCCCCGTCGACCATCAGCAGCACCGCGGTCAGCGCCTGACCAACCTCGTCGTGGAGCTCACGCGCGATCCGCACGCGTTCGCGCTCCTGGGCCGCCAAGGCCTGGCGTGCGCTCTCGCGCCGCTCGGCCTCCAGACGGGCGAGCATCTCGTCGACCGCCCGGGCGACGTCGCGCACCTCGGGGTCCCCGTCGGGCACTCGCGCGCGCTCGCCCGGAGCGAGCGGGTCGACCGAACGCGCGAACGCAGCCAGCGCCCGCAGCGGCCGGAACGCCCGCCGGAGCCACACGACATTGAGCATGAGCATCAACGTCAGCCCGCCGGCGAGGACGAGCAGCTCCTCCAGCGCGACCGGGAAGCTGATCGTCGCGGGCGTCAGCACGAGCGTCAGCGTCGCGGCCAGCAACACGATCGCGTTGCCGGCGAACACCTTCCACAACAGCGGCATCAGCGCAGCACGCGTCTGGCGATCGCGGGGACGAGGCTGCCTTGGCCGAACACCGACAGCAGCACGGCGACGAACACGATCCCGTAGACGGTCTGCGCGCCGTCCACGCCCTCGAGCACGGCGAACGCGGCCAGCAGGATCGGCACGGCGCCCTTGAGCCCGCTCCAGGCGATGAAGATGCGTTCACCGCGGTCGAGGCTTGCGCCCGCGAGCGTGATCGCGGTGACCAGCGGGCGGATCACGAACACCAGGGCGACGGTGAGCAGCGCGCCGTCGCGCCAGGCGCCGGAGGGCAGCTCGGTGAGGCTGATCGTCAGGCCGAGGGCGACGAAGACCACGATCTCGGCCACGGCCGCCAGCGAGTGATGGAATTCCTCGAGCTCGTCCTTTTCGGGCAGGTCGGCGTCGCCGATCAACAGGCCGGCGACGAACACGGCGAGAAAGCCCGAGCCGTGCAGTTGCGACGTGAGCGCGTACAGCGCGCCCGCGAGCGCGAGCAGCAGGATCGGGCGCAGCTCGTCACTGCCCAGGCGTACGCGCGCCACCAGCGGGATCAGCGCCCGCGCCCCGACGAACCCCGCCGCGAGTCCCACCGCCATCTCGACGCTGAATTCCATCAGGACGTCCAGCAGTGTCGCGCCGTCCTCGGTCGCGAGCTCGATCATGCCGAGCATGAGCGCGATCCCGGCCGGGTCGTTGACGCCCGCCTCGCCCTCCAGGATCGTGCCCGCGCGGCCCTTGATCTCGGTCCCGCCGAGCACGCTGAACATCACCGCGGGATCCGTCGGTGCCAGCGCCGCCCCGATCAGCCCCGAGAGCGTCCACGAGAACCCGAGCACCAGGTGGGCGGCCGCGGCCACCAGCGCCGCGGTCAGGAACGTCCCGAGCACGCCGAGTGACACGACGGGCTTCAGCGACGTCCGCATCCGCGTCCAGCCGATATCCATCCCGCCGTTGAGCAGGATCGCGATCAGCGCCACCACCGCGACGCGCTCCACGGTGAGCACGCCGATCGTGGCCGGCCACAAGGCGAACGCGAGCAGGAAGATCCCCGGCACCGGGATCGGCAGCCGCGCGCTCACGCGCGTGGACAGGATCACGAGCGCGAGTCCGGCGGCGACCGGCAGCAAGAGGTGGGCGAAGTCAGAGATTTCGGACATGGGCAGGCCACGCCGACCAGGCTTCCCGGCACACCAGGACCCACCCTAGCTGGTCGCGCCCGCCTCGCCGGACCGGGTCCGCGGCCGCCCACCCGGATCAGAATCGCCGCTGCGCGTGGGCAGCATGCCCGTACGCGAAACCGTGTGGCGCGGGGGCGCTGCCGCACCTCCCGGGCGCGCTAGCCGCCTCCCTCAGCCGACCGCGACCGGCTCCTGCGCGGATTCTCGGACGACGAGCGGGTGGCGCAGTTTGAGTCCCAGGAGCGGGAAGATCAGCGTCGAGAGCACCGCCGCGCCGACCAGCGAGGCCGCGGTCGTCGAGTGCATGTGGCCGGTCCGTTGCGCGATCGTGGTGATCGCGAGCACCAGCGGCAGTTGCGTGGAGGTGAAGAACGCCATGGCGAAGCGGTCACGGCGGTTGAACAGGTCGCGGTAGATCAGCAGCGCGGGGCCTCCGCGGACGACGAGGAACAGCCCGAAGAACAGCAGCATCTTGAGCACGCCGCCGATCGAGCCGAACAGCGCATCGATGTCGAGTTGCATGCCGCTGACGACGAAGAAGAAGGGGATGAAGACGCCGAAGGCGACGGCGGTCAGCTTGGAGTCGAATCCGGGGACCTCGGTCTTCTTGAGCACCTGGCGCGTGATCAGGCCGGCCGCGAACCCGCCGAGGAGCAGGTCGAGCCCGAGCTCGGAGGCGAGCAGCGCGAGCGCGAAGACCAGCACCACGATCCAGCGCACCGCCAGCTGAGAGCTCTTCTCGATCGTCTGCACGATCAGCGGGAGCGTGCGCGACGACGAGCGGACCGCCACGACCGCGACCGCCACCGCGAGCAGGACGAAGCTGACCAGGATGGCCGCCTCGTGCACGGTGCCCGCGGTGGAGAGCACGAGCGTGAGCAGCAGGATCGGCCCGAACTCGCCCACCGCGCCGGCCGCGAGCAGATAGGTCCCGAACCGCGTCTTCATCTCGCCGTTGTCCGAGAGCACCGGGATCAGCGTCCCGATCGCCGTCGTCGCCAGCGCCGAACCGGTGTAGAGCAGCGAGAGGACGATCCCCGCCGCGGCCAGCACGCCGCCGATCGCGTAGGCGAGCACGAGCGAGGCGATCCAGCCCGCGATGCCCAGACGCAACGGCAACCCGCTGATGCGGTGCAGGTCGATCTCGTAGCCGGCGAAGAAGAACAGCATGCCGAGCCCGAGGTCGGCGAAGAACAACATCGTCTCGGTCACGTCGAGTCCGAGGACCTGGGGTCCGATGATCACGCCCAGCAGCAACTCGGCGACGACCGTGGGAATCAAGAGCCCGCGCCCGGTCAGCAGCGCGGCGAAGGTCCCTGCGACCGCGCCGGTCGCGGCGATCGCCATGAACGACCCCGCGTCGGCATGGATCGTCGCGAGCCACATGACCAGAGTCTCGAAGCTGAGCCGCGAGAAGGCATCACCTCCAACGGATGAAGTTCCGGCGCGTGTGCCCGTCGATCAGGGGACGTCGCCTTCGCCGGTGAGCAGCGCGGTGAGACCGGTGACCTCCAGCAGCCTCACGATCACCGGCGATGACGAGGTCACGGCGAAGCGGCACCCCGCCGTCGTCGCCCGGCGACGGGCGGAGAGCAGGATGCTGATGCCCAGCGAGTCCATGAAGGTCACGCCGAGCAGGTCGACGTGGACGACCGCCGGGAGCCGGCCGCGGTCGAGGATGACTTCGAATGCGAGGTTGACGCTCGTCGAAGCCGCAAGATCGATCTCGCCCGCCAGCTCGACGGTGCAAACCTCGTCCGCGTCGACGGTTCGCACGGAGAACGCCGGCGGTTCGGGGAACACGGCGCCGACAGTACATGGCCAGACCCTCGCCTCGGGCCGACGCGGAGCGGCTGCGCGCCACGCTTTCGCGACCGGCAGGCGGCCTGACCATCCTGGCGTCCGGACGACCTGATCATGGACGCGCGGGCGCGAGCCCGCGGCTCGTCGGTTCGCATCCAGCCGGAGGCGTGCGGGAGCCCATTCAGGGTGCGGGTTCAGGGGGCACCCCGATGTGCCGGCGCCGCGATCGCGGGATAGTCGCCGGCGATGCAGCTCATCCTCAGCACCGTGGCCGCCGCGGCCGCCATGCTCGCCCCAGGTGCGCCGGCGCTGCCGAGCGCCGACCTCGCGACGGTCAGCGAGGCCGCCGGCCAGTTGTTCTGGGCGAGCCCGTCCGTCCACGGCACGGTCACCCTGCGCACGCGGCCAACGGCGGGCGGCGCGGTGCGGGCGCTCGGGACGGTACGGACGCCCGGCGGGAGCCCATCGGTGGCGTTTGACGGCACGACCTACGTCGTGGCCTTCAGCGCCGTGACCGGCGTCGACACCAGCGGCGAGAACTGCGGCGTCTGCGAGACCGATCTGTCCCAGGAGCAGCAGGTGATCACGGGCACGCTCGAGGGCGCGCCGACGGTCGTCGCGACGTGCTCGGCCGACGACGTCGCCGCGCCCGCGGCGCAGGTCGCGCTGGCGGCCGGCCGCCCGTTCTTCGCCGACGCCTGCCATCCCGGTATCCGTGGCGTCGACGGGACGTTCGACGCCGAGGGGAGGCTGCCGCTGCGTGGCGCGGGGAGCTGGTTGAGCTACGCGCACGCGGACGGCGTCCGCGTGCTCGACCTGATCGGCGGCGGCGCCTACACCGTGCCGGCGCCGGCGGGATCGGGCGGGCTGTGGCTGCAGGCCGACGGGTCGATCATCCTCGGCACAGCCCTCTACCGGACCGGCGGCACGGCGCCGCCGGTGGTCCTGCACCCGGCGTGGGCGGAGCCGGCCTTGTTCGCGGGGGACCGGGTGTTCTCCGGCGATCTGTCGATGACGTCGGCGCAGGGCACGTCGAGGATCGTGGTCCCGGGGCTCGGGGCCAAGCGGGCGCTCTCGCTCGCGAACTCGACATTGACCGTCGCGGGCGCGTCGTGCACCGGTGCGGTGCGGGTCCGCGCCGTCGCGCTCACCCGGTCCGCCGCGGTCGACGGGTGTCCGGTCGAGGTGATCACGGGCACGCTGCGCCTGGCGCGCAACCGCACCATCACGGTCGCCGTCCGCTGTCGCAACGGCTGCCGCGGCACGCTGAACCTGGCCTCGGGTGACGTGCTGGCGACGGCCGCCCTGAAGGCCGCGCCCGGCGCACGCGCCGCCGTGCGCTTCAGGCTGACCAGGACGGAGGCCAGGCACCTGCGCCAGTCGGCACGCTTCGGCTCCTACCACGCGTATCTGACGGTCAAGCGCGGCGTCCACCACATCAGGACGTCATGAGGCGCGCACGAGGCTCAAGTCCGCGGTCGAACGGACCGATGACCCGAGTGCGTCGCCCACGCGGCGCCGGCGGTGCCGTCCTCACGGTCTTGGAGACCCGATATGTCCCTTCCTGGGAGCAGGTCCTGCGCCATGGTCGCAACCGCGACGCTGGCGGTCATCGCTGCTCTGGGAGGTGCGTCGGTCGCGTCTGCGGCGCCGCTTGAATGGTCGGCGCCGGTTCGCGTGGACACGCTGGGAGCGATCACCGGCCTCTCGTGCCCGACCACGACCTTCTGCGCGGCCGTCGACGACGGCGGGCGCCTGCTCACCTCCGATCCCGCCGGCGCGACCTGGCCGGTGACCGGGACCAACATGGCCGCGCCGCGCGCGGTGTCCTGTGCCACGCCGGCGTTCTGCGCCGTCGTGGATTCGGGGTGGCGCGCCATGAGCTACACCAACGGGTCCTGGGGTGCGCGGGTCGCGCCCTCCGGCGGCTCGGCCACCGCCATCAACGCGGTGTCCTGCACGTCCGCCTCGTTCTGCTTCTCCGGGTCGGGCTACACGACGACCCCGCGAACCCTCGACGGGGGCGTCACCTGGGAGATCCAGAACAACTCGGGGGTCAACTACCCGGGGCAGATCAACGCGGTGTCCTGCGCACCGGGAGCCGACGCGACCACCGGCTTCTGCGTCGTGGTCGATTCCAGCGACGCCGCGTTCGTGTCGAGCAACGGCGGCGTGACGTTCCTTCCGGGGAACCGGCCGGACGGAGTCATCGCCGGGGCGTCCGGGCTGACGTCCGTGTCCTGCACGTCCTCGACCGCCTGCGTCGCCGTCGACAGTGCGGGCCAGGCGTTCTTCTTCCGCGGCGGGGTGCTCGGCGGGGCGGACTGGACCGCCGTCAACGCCGACCCGGGTCGCCGGCTCACGTCGGTCGCCTGCGTCCCGGGCTCGCCGGCCGCCACGACCTTCTGCGCCGCGGTGGACGCCGGCGGGTATCAGATCCAGAGCACCGACGGCGGAGCCACGTGGACCGCGCCTGCCCTGATCACCGGCACCACCGGGACACCCCCGTTGAACGCGATCTCGTGCCCCGAGACGACCTTCTGCGTCGCGACCGACAACGGCGGCAACGCCTACACGGCCGCGCCCCAGCCGCCGCCCGCGAACGCCGGTGCCGCACCGACGATCGAGAACGGGCCGGCCCGGGTCGGCCAGGACCCGGCGCTGCGCTGCTCGGACGCCGGTGTCGTCTGGACGGGCGTCGCCCCCGCCGTCGGACATCGCTGGCAGTCCAGCGTGCCGCCCGGCGGAGCCTGGACCGACGTCGCCGGCGCGAATGCACTGACCTACACGCCGGTCGCCGCGGACGCCGGCAACCTGCTGCGCTGCGTCGCGAGGGCGACGAACGGCGCCGGCTCCACCGACGCCGCCAGCGCCGCCACGGCCCCCGTCCTCGCGGCGGCCTCTCCGCCGCTCCCGCCCGTCGACGCTCCGACCGCGGAGACGCCGGGTCCGCCCGTCGCCCCGGTCGATCCGAGCGTCACCCTCCCGGTCGCGGTGCGCGTCAGGACGCGCGTGAGCAGCACACGCGTCGGGCGCGAGCGCGTCGTCCGCTTCACGGGCTGGGTGGAGCGCGCACGCGCGGGCACGCCCTTCGCGATCCAGCGCCGCACGAACGGCCGATGGGCCACGATCGCGCGCGGCGTCACGGCCGGCGAGGCAACGTCGTATTCGGTCTTCAGCCGCCGCATCCGGATGCACCGGACGTCGCGCTACCGGGTCTTCGTGCCCACGATCGACGGCGTCTCCGCGGCCGGCGCCGGGCGCACGATCCGCGTGTCCGCCCGGCTGGGCGCGCGCCGCTGATCGGACGATCGGTGGGCGCCGGTGCGCCGCCGCGATGCGTATGCTCGTGCGGTCGTGAGCGGCGGGATGAGCAGCGCGGGACGGGGTCGCTGGTTCGTCATCGTCCTGGTGCTCGCCGCCTGTGGTGCCGCCGCGGGCGCGTGGGCCGGGCGGCAAATCGACCCCGACGAGCCGGTGGTCGCGGTGTCGCTGGCGGTGGCCGGGTTCGGCCTGGGCGGCTTGGTCGGCGCGCTCGGGCTCGCCCTCCGCGCCCTGCTGCTGCGCGCGATCCGGCTGGCCGGGCGATCGCGGGCTTCCGCCGCCGCGCCGGAAGTCCCTGCGCTGCCCGACCCTGAACCGGAGCTCACGGCCGACCCTGAGCCGGAACCCACCCCACGGCCGGCGGAGCCAGAGCCGCTGCCGGCGCCCCCGGGCCAAGAGCCCGGTTGGTACCCCGATCCGCACCAGCCTGCCCGCAACCGCTACTGGGACGGGCAGGTCTGGACGGCGCACGTCTCGCGTGATCGCGAACGGCCCCGCCGCGGTGCGCGCGGGCGGCGTTCAGCGGCCGACTGAGCACGAGATCGCCCGGTGCGAGCGATCACGCCGTGGCTCTAGCGACGGCGGCTCATGATCGCGGTGAACTCGTCGTCCTCGAGCGGCGGTGCCGGCATCGGCGTCGTGCCGGTGCGCTCGCGCGCGAGTCCGTCGATGAACAGGGTCAGCGTGCGCTCGAAGTACTCGGGCGAGACGTCCCGCGTCATCTCGGCGATGGCGCTGACCGCCTGGTGGATCATCGGGACGTCGAAGGAGCTGACGTCCTCGCGCAGGGCGCCGGAGGCCTGCGCGCGCTCGAGGAGCTCCACGGCCAGGGGCCGGATGAGCCGGCGGAAGCCGGCGAGGCGCTCGTGGCCGCGGTGGCTGCAGAGCAGGACGTCCTTGAGGCCGCGGTCGCGCGCGTGCATGCGGGCGACGGTCAGGACGTAGGTCCTGAACGCCTCCCACGGATCCTCGATCGCCGCGGCGTCGCGCGCGGCCTGGATGACGCGCTCGAGCTTGCTCTCGAAGACCGCGTCGACCAGCGACTCGCGGTCCGGGAAGCGCCGGTAGAAGGTCCCGATCCCGACGCCCGCCTCAGCCGCGATGTCCTCGACCGCGACGTCGACGCCGCGCTCGGCGAACAGGGTCTTCGCCGCCTCGACGATGCGGAGGCGGTTGCGCTCGGCGTCGGCGCGCAGGGGACGGACGGCGGTCATCGGGTCACTCAGGATACAAGAAACGGAAACATGTCTTCCGGTTCCGCTACTCTGGTCGATAACCGGAATAGTCCCTTCCACTTCTCCTCCCCAAAAGATGACTCCTCACACCGATCCAAATCACTCCCGCCGCTGGCTGGTCCTCGCGGTCATCGGCGTCGCGCAGCTGATGGTCATCCTCGACGCGACCATCGTGAACATCGCGCTGCCCAGTGCGCAGCAGGACCTCGGCTTCAGCGACGACTCGCGCCAGTGGATCATCACCGCCTACGCGCTCACGTTCGGCTCGCTGCTGCTGCTCGGCGGCCGCGTCGGCGACCTCTTCGGCCGCAAGTGGACCTTCATCGGCGGCCTGCTCGGGTTCTCCGTCGCGTCGGCCATCGGCGGCGCGGCCGGGTCCTTCGGCGTGCTCGTGGCCGCTCGCGCCCTGCAGGGCGCCTTCGGCGCGATGCTCGCCCCGTCGGCGCTCGCGCTGCTGACGACCACGTTCACCGATCCGCGCGAGCGCGGCAAGGCGTTCGGCATCTTCGGCTCGATCGCCGGCACCGGCGCCGCCATCGGCCTGCTGCTCGGCGGCATCCTCACCGAGACGCTGTCGTGGCGCTGGTGCCTGTACGTCAACCTCCTGATCGCCCTGCCGGCCGCCGTGTTCGCCTTCCGGTTGCTGATCAACCAGGCGCACCCGCAGCGTCCGCGGATCGACGTCCCCGGCGTGCTGCTGGCGACGAGCGGCCTGTTCGCGCTCGTCTACGGCTTCTCGAACTCCGAGACCCACTCGTGGGGCCACCCGGTGACGATCGTGATGCTGACCGCGGCCGTCGTGCTGCTCAGCGCCTTCGTCGCGGTCGAGCGCCGCGTGGAGCACCCGCTGCTGCCGCTGCGCATCGTCGCCGACCGCACCCGTGGCGGCGCCTACGCCGCGATCGGCATGGCCGGCATCTCGATGTTCGCCCTGTTCCTGTTCCTCACGTACTTCCTGCAGCGCACGCTCGGCTTCACACCGATCCAGACCGGCCTCGGGTTCCTCCCGCTGTCGGCCGCGATCATCACCACCGCCAACATCGTCAGCCAGCGGCTGCTGGCCAAGAACGGGCCGCGCCCGCACATGGTCGTCGGCATGCTGCTCGGCGCGGCGGCGATGCTCTACCTCACGCAGTTGGACGCCGGCTCCAGCTACGTCTTCGGCGTGCTGCCGGCACTGATCCTGATGGGTGTCGGCATGGGCAACATCTTCCCGCCGGCCTTCCAGACCGCCACCTTCGGGGTCGACCGCGCCGACACGGGCGTGGCCTCGGCGATGGTCAACACGATGCAGCAGGTCGGCGGCTCGGTCGGCACCGCGCTGCTGAGCTCGATCTTCGCGAGCGCCGTGACCTCCTACGCGAGCGGGCGCCCATCGACGCCCGAGGTGATCCAGGCCGCCACTGTGCACGGCTACACGGTCGCCTTCTGGGTCGCCGCGGCCGTGTTCACCGCCGGTGCGGTCGTCGTCGGGTCGCTCGTGCCATCGATCAAGCTCGCGGGCGCTCACGCCCCCGCGGCGGAGCCCGCGACCGCTCACTGATCCGCGAGGCCGGCGCTCTCCGAGCGCCGGCGGCTTCGCCGGCCTGATGCTCAGGGGCACGGCGGCAGGCACCGACGCGGCCCGCGTATCACCGGACGGCGCTGCTCGATCGAGGTCAGGACCTCGGCGCCGGGCCACGTCACCGGGGTTCCGCGGTTCGTCGCCGGCGCGCGCCTGTGCGTCCCGCCCGCGGTGAAGCGGCCGCGGACGTGCTGAAGTACGCCCCGGTGAACGTCTTCCGGGAGGCCGAGATCCTCTACCTCGCCGGTGGGCGGCAGCTCGGGCGGATCGCGACCGTCGGCGCGGACGGCACGCCGCACGTGGTCCCCGTCGCGTGGATCTACAACGCGGTGCGCGAGACGATCGACGTCGGCGGCAGCGACCTCGAGCACACGAAGAAGTTCCGCGACGTGGCCCGCAGCGGACGGGCGGCGATCGTGATCGACGACCTGGCGTCCACCGACCCGTGGCGCCCTCGCGGCATCGAGATCCGCGGCCGCGGCGAGGCGATCGCGATGCCGACCCCGCTGATCCGGATCCACCCCGAGCGGATCGTCAGCTGGGGGCTCGAGGCGCGCTCCAGCGCCCGCTCGATCTAGCCCTCGCCGGGGCGCGTGACGGTGAGCGCGGACCCAAGCCGCTACGAGAAGCGTCCAGGCCCGCGCGGGGCATCACCCGGAGCGCCGATAGAGCCCGTGATGAACATTCCCGCGTTCTCCTCCGCGGCGTGGGGCATGGCCACCGCGTCCCAGCGCTTCGACTCCGCCGCCGAAGGGGTCGCGACCGGTTCGCTGTCGGAGTCGCCCACCGACATGACCTCGGACCTGGTGGACGCGACGATGCTCGCGCCCGCGGCCTACACGGCCAACGCGACCGTGCTCCGCGTCGCCGCCGAGACGCAGCAGTCGCTGCTCGACATCCGCGCGTAGTCTGCGCGCGGTGACGCGCACTGCACTCATCACCGGAGCGGGAACGGGAATCGGCGCGGCCACGGCCCACGCGCTCGCGGCCGAGGGCTACACGGTCGCGCTGGTCGGCCGCCGCCAGGAGCCGCTGGCGGAGGTCGCATCGGCGCTCGAGAACGCCGTCGTCGTCGCCGGTGACATCACCACCGACGCGAAACGCGTCGTCGAGGAGGCCGTCGACGCGCTCGGCGCCCTGCACGTCGTGGTCAACAACGCCGGCTCGATCCGGCGCAACGTGCGCCTGCACGAGATCCCGCTCGAGCGCTGGGAGCAGCAGCTCGACGTCAACCTGACCGCGCACTTCCGGGTCCTGCACGCCGCGCTCCCGCACCTGCTGCGGGCGCAGGGCGACCGCTCGATCGTCAACGTCGGCTCGACGCTCGCCCACAAGCTCGTCCCGGGCATCGGCCCCTACGCGGCGGCCAAGGGCGGCATGGTCAGCCTCACGAAGGCGCTCGCGGTCGAGTACGGGCCGGACGGCATCCGCGCCAACCTCGTCAACCCCGCCGTGGTCAAGACCCCGCTCGCACACACCGACCGCCCGGACTTCGAGGACCGCCAGGACGAGATGGCGCGCGCCTATCCCACCAAGTGCCTGGGGGAGCCCGAGGATGTGGCCAACGCGATCGCCTGGCTGGCGTCGCCACGGAGCGCCTGGGTCACGGGTACGATCGTCAACGTCGACGGAGGGTTCAGCGTCACATGATCCGGCTCAACGTTCAAGACGACGGTCGCGCCGTCATCGACCTCGGCAGCGAGGGCGAGATCCGCGAGTCGGTCGAGGTCGCCGATCTCGACGGCCCCGCCGCGCTCGGCTCGATCGTCCTGCACTTCGACTTCTACGGGCGCCTCGCGCAGATCGAGATCACGGACTCGGCGGACTCGGTGCTGCCGCCGGCGCTGCTGGAAAGTCCTCCCGGCTGAGCTCGATCGGCGTGCCGTGCGGGGTGCGTGCGTCGGCGTTGTGCCACGCGCGGCGATGCCGGGCGAGCTCGTCCGCCAGGCCTTCGTCCGCAAGGAAGCGCTCGAGCTTGCCGATCGGATCGTCGGTCCCGCCGAGGCGGAGCGCCTCGACGAGCGCGTAGGCCTGCGCCTCAGACGGGTTCAAGGTAGGGCTCGAACGCGTCGAAGGACACGGCGCTCAGTGGATCGGCATCCGATCCCCACAGCTCCGTCCCGGTGAAGCGCACGGTGTAGAGCCACTGCGGGTCCTCGTCGCCGTAGGCGTCATGGTCCGGGAACACGTGGCAGCCGTGGATGCGCTCGATCTCGCCGACATGCCCGCGCGCATAGCGGGGGAGGCGGGTGTGGCCGCGCGGGTGGATGTTCAGCGTCCGCACGAGGTCGCCGACGGCGAACCGCGGCGGCCGCGGCTCCGGGCGATCGGAGGGAAAGCCGCGGGCGAGCGCCGCCCGTGCGTCGGCGGCCGAGAGCACGCGGACGTCGGCCTGGTCCTCGTCGAGCAGTCCGCTGTCGTCCAGCAGCCGCTCCAGACCCGCCAGCCAGATCTCGTAGTAGGACAGCGAGAGGTACTCGGCGGGCGGCCGGTTCTCGCGCGCGAACCGCGACATGTCGATGTTCCACCTGCCGCACGCGCCGAGTGCGACGACCAGCCCGAGCACCCGCCGCTCCCAGTCGGCGTGGAAGACCGGCTCGCCGGCCTCGGCCACCACCGGCCCGAAGCCGTGCGCGCCGCCCATGTCGTGGGCGCCGTTCACAGCACGCCGACGCCGATCATCGCGTCACGCGTGACCATCCCGGCGAGCTCCGCTTCGGAGAACTCGCCCGAAGGCGGCATCGGCACGACCAGGTAGCGGACCTCCGACGTCGAGTCCCAGACGCGAACACGAACATCGTCGGCCAGCGTCACCCCGAAGTCCGCCAGCACCCCGCGCGGATCGGCCACTGCCCGCGAGCGATAGGGCGCGCTCTTGTACCAGACCGGCGGCAGCCCGAGGACGGTCCACGGGTAGCAGGAACAGAGCGTGCAGACGACGAGGTTGTGCTCCTCGGGCGTGTTGAACACCGCCACGAGATGCTCACCCGCGCGGCCGCCGATGCCGAGCTCGGCGACGGCGCTGGTCGCATCGGCGCGCAGCCGCTCGGCGAACGCCGGATCGGCCCAGGCCCGCGCGACGACCTTCGCGCCAAGATGCGGGCCGACGTCGTGCTCGTAGGTCTCGACGATCGCGTCCACGGCCGCGGGGTCGACGTAGCCCTTGGCCACGAGCAGGCTCTCGAGCGCCCGCACGCGGACCTGCGTCTCGGAAAGGTCATGGTGGTGTCCCACGCGCTTGGAACGATAGTCACGACGTTGGGTTCGCTCCAACTGCGGGTACGTCACCCGGCACCAATGGACGACGACCTCACCATCCGCGCCACGCGGGACGGAAGCACCGCCATCGTGACCGCTTCGGGCGAGATCGACCTCTCGAACGTCGGCGACCTGCGCGTCGCCGTCACCGAGGCCGCCGAGAACTGCGACCGGCTGCGCCTCGACCTCTCGGGGGTCGAGTTCATCGACAGCACCGGGCTCGGCGGGCTGCTGGAACTGCGCTCGACGCTGCGGGCGCGCAACGTGACGCTGGAGATCGTGGCCGGCGACGGGCCGGTCCGCCAGGCCGTCGAGATCACGGGCCTGGCCGAGTTGCTGGCCACTTGAGCGCGGTCTTGCCAGGCGAAGCGACCTGTGCGGACTGAGCCCGGAGGCGGAAACCTGATCGGCTTTCGCTGATCTTTAGTTGCACGGCGAATCGCTTCCGCTACAGTTCGGGGCGTAAGCGGAATCCATTCCGCTTATGGGTCCGAAGAAACAACAGGAGGCTTCCCCATGAGCACCACCACCGCGCTCGCCGGCACGTTCAACGCTGACCCGGTTCATTCCAGCTTCGGTTTTGCCGTCAAGTACCAGAACGTCTCGATCTTCCGCGGCACGCTCGAGGAGGTCGGCGCGACGCTCGTCGACGGCACCCTCGAGGGCGTCGCCAAGGTCGAGTCGATCTCGATCCGCACGCCCGAGCAGTTCCGCGCGCACGTCCTCAGCGATGACTTCTTCGCCGCCGACAAGTTCCCGGAGGTCAAGTTCACCTCCTCCGACGTCCAGCTCAACGAGGACGGCACCGCGACCGTCGCCGGCGAGCTGACGATCCGCGGCGAGACGCAGCCCGTCACCGCCACGGGCACCTGGCAGGCCCCGAGCGCCGACGCCTTCGGCAACACGCGCGCCCACCTGCAGCTCGAGGCCGTCGTCGACCGCACCGCGTTCGGCCTCAACTGGAACATGCCGCTCCCGACCGGTGGCAACGCGCTCGGCAACGACGTCACGCTGACGGTCGACCTGGCGCTCGTCCAGCAGGCCTAGCCGATGCGGATCCTCGGCATCGCCGGCAGCCTCCGCCGAGGGTCCCACAACCGCAAGCTGCTCCGGGCGGCGGGCACGTTGCTCGCGCCCGGGGTCGAGCTGGTGGAGTGGGACGGGCTCGCGGGTCTTCCCGCGTTCGACGAGGACCTCGAGCTGACGCCACCGGACGTCGTCCAGGCGTTCTTCGCCGAGATCGAGCGCGCGGACGCGATCCTGATCGCCACGCCGGAGTACAACGCCTCACTGCCGGGAGCGCTGAAGAACGCCATCGACTGGGCGTCGCGGCCCTTCCCCGACAACGTGCTGCTGCGCAAGCCGACCGCCGTGATCGGCGCCAGCACCGGGCTCTTCGGCGCCGTCTGGGCGCAGGCCGAGGTGCGCAAGACGATGAAGGCCTCGGGCGCGCACGTGATCGAGTCCGAGTTGCCGGTCGGGATGGCGGACTCCGCGTTTGCGGATGACGGCGCGTTGCTCGATCCTGATCTGACGCAACGCCTGAAGGAGCTTCTCGCCGATCTCGTGCGGGAGGTCACTGCACCCGTCGAGGCATGATCGAGCTTCCGCAATACGACGAGCCGCCGCGCGAGCGCGCCGACGCTGCCCGAAACCGGCAGCGGATCCTGGTCGCGGCCGGCGAGCTCGTCGCGGACAACGGGATCGAGGCCGTCTCGATGGAGGACGTCGCCCGTGCCGCGTGCGTGGGGACGGGGACGCTGTACCGGCGCTTCGGCGACCGCGCGGGGCTCGCGTTCGCGCTGCTGGACGAGCAGACGCGCGATTTTCAGAACGCGCTGATCGCGGGGCCGCCGCCGCTCGGGCCGGGCGTGCCCGCCTCAGAGCGCCTGCTGGCCTTCGGCGCCGGCTACATCGAGTTGCTCGAACGTCACTCGGCGCTGATGCTCGCCGCCGCACCCGGCGGCCGGGCGGGCGAGGGGCCGCATTCGTTCTTCGCCACCCACCTCTCGATCCTGCTGGCCGAGGCCGCGCCCGATCTCGACGCGCGCTTCACCGCCGAAGCGCTGCTGGCCACGCTCGCACCCGCGCACCACGTGCGCCTGCGCGCCGGGCTGGGCTACACGCTCGCGCAGATGGTGAGCGGCTGGTCCGAGCTCGTCTACGCGTTCACGCGGCGGTAGCCCATCACGATCCGCGCCTCGCCGCTGATCGCGCACATCGTGTGATGGAAGCCGGCGGGCACGAGCGCCTCACCGGCCGGGCCGAGCAGCCGCTCGTCGCCGTCGAAGCGCAGGCAGATCACACCGTCGATGACGCGCAGGAGCGTGTCCTCGTCGGGCCGCAGCCGCAGCGAAGCCTCATCCGTGAGGGTCTCGAACGTGAGCGTCACCCCGTAGGTGGACGGCTCGGGGCGGGAAGAGATCAGAGAAGCCATTGGCGTCGATGTTCCCGCCGGCGAGCCCTCTGCGCAGCGGAGGAACCCGTCCAGTGTGGGTGCGGTTTGCCGCACCGTTCACGCCTTAGTTTCATTCCGACGCGAGATCTGGGTAGACTGCGCGGTGTAAGGGCCGGAAAACCGATTTCCGGCCACGGTAGTGCCAGCGCCCGCAAGTTGCTCCACAGCTCCTCCGCGTTCGCAGCACACATACCTCGTGGAGGACACGAAA
This sequence comes from uncultured Solirubrobacteraceae bacterium, assembly GCA_963798325.1. GTDB lineage: Bacteria > Actinomycetota > Thermoleophilia > Solirubrobacterales > Solirubrobacteraceae > Solirubrobacter. The sequence continues at coordinate 1,227,683 of CAWCSS010000009.1, read as the reverse complement.
ACACATGGCAACTGGAACCGTGAAGTGGTTCAGCGACGAGAAGGGCTTCGGCTTTATCACGCCGGACGACGGGGGCAAGGACCTCTTCGTCCACCACACGGGCATCAACAGCAACGGCTTCCGCACCCTCGCTGAGGGCGCCAAGGTCAGCTTCGAGGCCGAGAACGGCCCGAAGGGCCCCAACGCCGTCAACGTCACGACGGTCTAAAGCCGTTTCTTAGCGGGCGCCCGCGGCACTTCGGTGCCGCGGGCGTTTTGCGTTTAAAGGACCCTCAGGCCGCGCGGTGGATCGCCCCGGCGCTCATGCCGAGAGCGGTCGCGACCGGGAGGCACCCTCAAATGAGGCGTTGACCCCGAGCGCTGAGGTTCAGGGTCGCTCAGAGGGAGTTCCCCCATATGGGGATCGGCGGCGAAGCGGGAGTCTCGTCGCATGCCCCACGAGCTCGATCCCGAGACCCTCCCGATCCACATCGACTCCCTGCGCCGCGCCGCCCGCGGCATGACGCGCTCGCATCACGACGCCGAGGATCTGGTCCAGGACACGCTCGTGCGTGTGCTCGCCCGGCCGCGTCGGCTCGGCCCCGCCGGCGCCGGCCCGTACCTGCACCGGGCGCTGCGCAACACCCACGTCTCCACGCTTCGCACCCGCGACCGCCGGCCGGTGCTGACGGCGCTCGAGCCCGAGGATTCCCGCCTCGTCGCGCCCGCCGCGGGCGAGCCGGTCGAGATCCTCCACCGCCGCGAGGTGCTCGCGCAGATCCACCAGCTGCCGACCGCGCAGCGCGAGGTGGTCGCCGCCGTCGACGTCGTGGGCCTGGGCTACGGCGAGGCCGCCGAGGTCCTGCAGATCCCGATCGGCACCGTCATGAGCCGCCTGCACCGCGGCCGCACGCGCCTGGCCGACTACGCCGAGGCCGCGTAGAACGCGCGCCGGTACGCGGTCGGCGTCGTGCGCATGATCGCGTGGAAGTGATGCCGGAACGTCGCTGCGCTCCCGAACCCCACGCGCGCGGCGACGGTCTCCACCGGCTCGTGTGACTCCAGCAGGGGCAGCGCCGCGCGGACCCGCTGCTCGATCAGCCAGCGGCCGGGTGAGATGCCCGCCGCCTTCTGGAAGCGCCGGGTGAAGGTGCGCACGCTCATGTAGGACCTCGCCGCGAGAACGTCGAGCGAGAGCGGCTCGTGCAGCCGCTGCAGCGCCCACTCCATGACGTTCGCGATCGGATCGTCGCCGGCGCTCGGCACGGGCAGCTCGATCAGCTGCGCCTGACCGCCGTCGCGGTGCGGCGGGATCACCAGCCTTCGCGCCACCCGGTTCGCGACCGCGCTGCCGTGGTCGCTGCGCACGAGGTGCAGGCAGAGGTCGATGCCGGCCGCGCTGCCGGCGCTCGTCAGGACGTCGCCGTCGTCGACGTAGAGGACGTCGCTGTTGACCCGCACTCGTGGGTGCTCTCGCGCGAGCCGCTCCGCGTAGCGCCAGTGGGTGGCGGCCTCGCGCCCGTCGAGCAGGCCCGCCCGTGCCAGCAGGAAGGCGCCGCTGCAGATCGAGACGTAGCGCTTGCCCGCCGGCAGCGCGATGTCCGCCGTGCCGTTCCAGCCGGGCACGATGATCGTGTCCGCCGCCTCGAGCGCTTCGAGCCCGTGCTCGATGTGGAAGCCGAAGCCGCCCGTGGTCGAGTCGTGCGCGCCGGGACGCTCCGCGCAGATCTTCAGCGAGTACCACCACGGGACGTCGAGCTCCGGTCGCTCGAGGCCGAAGACCTCGACGACGATGCCCAGCTCGAACGCCGGCACCCGCTCGGGGACGAGCGCGACGATGGCGTGATCTTGATGCATGTCGTCATTCTGGCCACTGGCGCTGGCTTTGTCACGTCGGAAAGCTTGTGCGCATGAACTACTTCGAAGCCCGCCTCGCCCACGAGACCGACTGCGCCGACGTCGCCCACGGCCCGCGCGACTTCACGCTCGTCGACGCGCGCAGCGAGCGCGCCTACGACAACGCGCACCTCCCGGGCGCGATCAGCCTCAAGCGCGACGCGCTCCCGGACGGGCCGCTGGTCGTCTATTGCTGGGGCCCCGGGTGCAACGCCGCCACGAAGGCGTGCGCGCGGCTGCTCGCCGACGGCCGCGACGTCAAGGAGATGCTCGGCGGCTTCGAGTACTGGGTCCGCGAGGGCTTCGCCGTCGAGGGGTCGCAGGCCGAGCGCCATGCCGGCGACGAGAGCGGCCTCGTCGGCGTCGTGGAGTGAGATCATGCGCGGGTGGACCCGAGCCAGCGAGCCTTGCGCCGACTGCGCGACGCCTACGGCGCGGGCGTCGTGAGCACGGACACGCTCGAGGTCCGGACCGCGCTCGCACTCGCCGGCCGGGTCGACGACGCGATCTGGGATCTGCCGCGGCGCTGGTTCACCCGCGCCGCGCCGGTTCGCTCGCTGGTGTGCGGGCGCGAGGAATGGCCGTTGGGCGACCGCGGGCGCTGGGTGCTGGGACGCGACCTCGACTGCGACGTCCTGCTCGGCGGCGACGATGCGGTCTCCCGACGCCACGCCGAGATCGCCGTGCGGGCCGGGATCTGCCTCATCCGCGACCTCGGCTCCTGCAACGGCACGCTGCTCAACGGCTCGTTCGTCGACCGCGCGCGAGTCAAGCGCGGCGACGTCCTCACCATCGGGGAAACTGAGCTTCGAGTGCGCTGAGCGCCTCGTCCTTGGGGAGGTCGAAGACGATCCGATCGTCCTCCACGAGCACGATCCGGGCGGCGGCCCGCTCGGCCAGTGCGAGGTGCTCGTCGGCAATCAGCACGGTGAGGCCGGCGATGGCGCGCGCGACCATGTTGATGGCGTCGGGGGCGAGGCCGGCCGACGGGTCCTCGAGCACGAGCAGCTCGGGCGCGGCCATCAGCGCGCGGGCGATCACCAGCAGCTGCTGCTCGCCGCCGGAGAGGGTTCCCGCGCGCTGCGTTCGCCGCTCGTTCAGGCGCGGGAAGCGCTCGTAGACGTGGGTGAAGTCCTTGCGGCGCCGGTAGGCGCCGACGGCCAGGTTCTCCTCGACGGTGAGGCTCGCGAAGACGCGCCGCCCGGGTGCGACGTAGCCGCGGCCGATGAAGCGCCGCGCCACGCGCGCCGGCGCGCCGTCGTGGCCGACGACGGCGACGATCGTCCCGGGCGCGATCTCGATCACGCGAGCTCCGTGATCCCGTCGGAGAGGGTGTCGACGAAGCGCCGGTCGTGCTCGACGATCAGGACCGCCCGCCCGGCCTGCGCGAGTTGCTCGAGGGCGTGCTGGAGCCGCACGCGCTCCGTATCGGTCATCCCGACCGCGGGCTCGTCGAACGCCAGGGCGGGCGCGCCGGTGGCGGCGACGCGGGCGACGGCGAGCAGCCGCTGCTCGCCCGCGGTCAACGCGGTCTTGTACGGCGGCAGCTGCACGAGATCGAGGTAGGTGAAGGCGCGCGGGTCGTGGTCGGTCGCGCGCATCGCGACGAGGATCTGGCGATAGGGGGTGAGCGACGGCAGCGGCGCGGCGCGCTGGAAGGTGTGCGGGATCCGCAGCGCGTTCAGTGCCGTCGTCTTCCCGCTGCCGTTCGGGCCGACCAGCGCGTGGATCTCGCCGGGCGCGACCTCGAAGCTCAGTCCCTTGAGGATCTCGCGGCCGCCGAGCGTGACGTGCAGGTCTTGTGCCTTGAGGTGCCCGCGCGCCGGCTCGAGCGGGGGCCCCTCCGCGTGGATCGCGTCGATGCGCGGCTTCGGCGTGGGACGCAGCGCGACCGCGGCGAGCAGCACGAAGGGCGTGATCAGGTCGGGCGTGCGCTGCAGCGCGACGATCACGACCAGGCCGATCAGTGGATGGCGGCCGCCGGCGACCGCCGCGGCGAGCAACTGCAGTGCGAGCAACGGCGCGGTGTCGGCGGGGGCGGCAACGCCGAGCAGGACGGCGATGCCCGCACCCGCCGCGGCCGCCGTGGCCCCGGAGACGGCCAGCAGCGTGGCCTTCAGCCGGGGGATCGGGACGCGCAGCGCTCGCGCGAGCTCCGCGTCGTCGCGCAGCGCGAGCGCGTCGTTGCCGACCGGCCCGGCGCGCAGCCTGGCGACGGCGACGTAGGTGAGCGCGGAGAGCACCAGCGCGACGATCACGTGCACGCGGGGCGTGAGGTCGATGGCGACGCCGAACGGCGTCTGGACCCGATCGAACGCCGGCCGCGTCAGGCCCTCGGTGCCGCCCGAGAGCGAGGGGAAGCCGAGCAGCGTCTCGTAGGCGAGCCAGGCCAGCGCCCACGTCGACAGCGCGAGGAACGCGGGCTCGGCACGCGCGACGAGCAGGCCGGTCGCCGCGCCCGCGACCGCCCCGAGCGCGGTCGCCAGCAGTACCGCGCCACCGATCGGCAGGCCCGCCCGCTCGAGCTTGAGCGCCCCGATCCCACCGACTGCCGCGAACGCGCTCTGCGCCAGGACCGGCAGTCCGGCGCTCGCGACCGCGGGCAGCAGCCCGAGCACGGCGATGAAGAGGTAGAGGTCGCGCGCCGCGTCGGTCACGCGCGCCACCCGGTCTGCGCGCCGCCGGCCCGCGTCATCGGCGCACGGCCGCGAGCACGGCCAGCGCGGCCAGGATCGCCACGTCGGCCCAGCGCGCCCCGAGCGACGGCTGCGCCAGGATCAGGCCTTCGGCCGCCCCGATCACGAGCCCGCCGGCGATCGCCAGCTTCAGCGACCCGAGCCTGAACAGGAGCGCCGCGGCCATGCCTTTGAGGCCGAGCAGCACGCCGTCCTCGAGCCCGATCGGCGCCTGCGGTGCGATCAACAGCCCCGCGAGCCCGGCCAGCGCACCCGCCAACGCGAACGCGATCAGCACCACCCGCTCGGTCGGCACGCCGAGCAGCGCCGCCGCGCCCGCGTCGTCGGCGACCGCCCGCATCACCGCTCCCGCGCCGGTCACCGCGAGCACCCGCTCCACCAGCACCCCGCACGCGAGCCCGATCAGCAGCACCTCGATCGCTCGCACCGGCACGGTCACGCCCCCGCCGAGCGCGATCGTCCCCGCCGACCCCAGCGGATCCGGCAGCGCGTACGCCTGCCGGGCGAACGAGAGCCCGAGCGACTCGCGGATCAGCAGCCCCGCCGCGAGCCCGCCCGCCACCCACCCGAGCACGTCGGTCCGGAAGGGCCGCACCGCGACCGCGTACACCCCGGTGGAGAGCGCCGCGCCCGCCGCGAGGGTCGCGACCGTCAGGGCCAGCGTCGAGCCCACGCCCAGCGGCAGTGCCGTCGGTGTCGTCCCGACCACCGCCAGCACGCCCACGAAGACCGCGCCGGTGACGATGTTGCCGTGGGCGAAGGCGAGCGTGCTGGTCAGCCGCCACACCAGCGAGAAGCCGAGCGCGATCAGGCCGTAGGCGGCGCCGGTGGCCAGCCCGGTCACGAGGGCTTGGATCGTGACCGGGCCGCTCACCTCACGAGACCGTGTAGCGGATGCGCAGCTTCCCGGAGCAGAGGGCGATCACCTGGATGTCGACGGTGTGCTTGTCGCCCTGCATGTGCGCCTCGGCCTCCGTGTTCTCCTCCTGGTCGGTGGAGAGCGTCTTGAAGCCGACGCCTTCGAGGGCGCGGGCGGCCTCGTCGCGCCGTGCGGCCAGGTCCGCGGCCTCGCCGTCGACGGCGGCGAAGAAACGCTCGGTCTTGCCGAACGGGCCCTCGGACTCGTAGACGTGCGCGCCCTGGAGCACCACCACGTCCTCAGGCAGTTGGTCCTTGGGCTCGCCGTCGATGTCGCCGATCTCGGTGCACTCCTTGGAGCCGGACTCCTTCGCGGCCTCCTCCTCCTTCTCGCGCTCCTCCTCCGTCTCGCCCTCCTCGCCTTCGTCGCCGTCGTCGCCCTGCTCACCCTCTTCGCCGGCATCGGCGTCCTCGGTGGGAGCGGCGGTGGGCGCCGTGGTGGGCGCGGTCGTGGCTTCGGCGCCCGAGCTCGCGGTCGTCTCGTCGTCCCCGCCGCAGCCCGCGGCGACGAGCGTGAGCACAGAACAGAGCAACGCGGCCAATGTGGCCGGACGAACAGTCATGCGGTGACCCCCTCCAGAGACCCGGTTTCCCGCCATGATGGCGACCGATGCTCCGTTTGACACTCCTGACCGTCGTCATCGCCCTGACACTCGGCGGCTGCGGCGGCGACAAGAACGCCGTACAGATCGTGGTAAGCGCACCTGTCTCCACGGAACCGTGGATCGCGTCGTCGATCGAGAAGGGCGCCAGGCTCGCGGTCGACGAGCTCAACGCGGGCGGTGGCTTCACGCTCGCCGACGGTCAGCGCCGGCCGGCCGAGCTGGTCGTGCTCGACAACGCGTCAAGCCCCGCGACCGCGCTGGCCAACGCCCGCGAGGCGGTCGATCGCAAGGCCGCGATGCTGCTCACCGACGGCACTGGCGCGACCGCGATCGGGGACCTCACCGACCGCGCCCACCTTCCCGCCTTCGTCGTCTTCGAGGGCGGCGCGAAGCTGATCGATCCGCAACGTCACCCGTCCGTCTTCCGCCTCGCTCCGGCCGACGCGATCATGACGCGGCGGCTGGCCGACTACATCGCCAACCGCGGGCCCAAGGTGGCGATGCTCAGCGACGATTCCGGCTACGGCGAGCAGGGCCGCCAGGCGCTCACGGCGGCGTTCGCGATCGACGAGGTGCAGGTCGTCTCCGATCAGGTCATTCCGCGCCGCGCCCAGGACCTCGCGCCGCAGATCCTGCAGGCGCGCCGCTCGGGCGCCGACCAGGTGGTCGTGTGGGCGAGCGCCGCCGACGTCGCGGCCACGCTCGAGGCGGTCGCCAAGGCCGGCTGGGACGTGAGCGTCATCTCCGGCCAGACGGGCGAGGACCCACTGATCCGCCAGCGGCTCGTCGCCCACCCCGACTACCTCAAGCGCCTACGGTTCGTCTCCTCGCGGATCACCGCCGAGGTGGGGCCGAAGCCGTTCAACGCCTTCCGCGCCCGCTACGAGAAGTCCCAGGGCGCGGACAAGGTGGGCGTCCAGCAGGACGGCCGCGACGTCATCCAGCCGCCGGATTGGCAGATGTACCCGTTCGACGCCATCAACCTCGTCGCGGAGGCCGCGAAGGACGCGGGAGCTCTCGGCGCGCCGCTCGTCCAGACGCTCAACGACGGGACCCGGATCGTGGGCGCCAACGGCGACCAGCGCGCCTACAACGCCGGCTATCACGAGGGCGTCTCACCGCAGGACATGTACTTCGCCCAGTTCGACGGCTTCGTCTTCGTGCCCGTCACCGACGACCCGCTGTCAGGGACCCTGCCGAAGGTCAACCAGCTCTCGGGCTGAGAACGTCGGGAACGCTCAGGCGCTCGGTGTCGGCGGCGTCGTCGTCGGGCTGCTCCTGCGAGCGGCGCTCGGCGTCGACACGCTCGCGGTAGAGCTCGATCTCGCGGGCGATCGTCTCCTCGTCCCAGCCGAGCGGCTCGGCGATCAGCCGCGCGGCCGGCTCGGACGCCTCCAGGCCGCGGTCCCAGGTCTCGATCGAGATCCGGGTGCGGCGGGTGAGCACGTCGTCGAGGTGCAGCGCGGCCTCGTGGGTGGCGGCGTAGCGGATCTCGACCGCGAGGTAGTCGTCGGCGCCCTTCAGCGGCTCGCCCAGCGACGGGTCCTCGGCGACCATGCCCAGCAGCTCCTCGGTGAGCGTGCCGTAGCGGCGCAGCAGATGCTCGATGCGCGCGACATGCAGCCCGGACGCCGCGGCGATGCGCCCGCGCCGGTTCCACAGCGCCTGGAAGCCGGTCGCACCGGCCAGCGGGGTGACGTGGGTCGCGGACGGCGGGACCGCCCGGTCCAGCCCGCGGGCCACGGCGTCGATCGCGTCGCGGCCCATGATCCGGTACGTCGTGTACTTGCCGCCGGCGACCGCGACCAGGCCCGGGCTGGGCACGGCGACGGTGTGCTCGCGGGAGAGCTTCGACGTCGACTCGGACTCGCCGGTCAGCAGCGGTCGCAGCCCGGCGTAGACGCCTTCGACGTCCTCGCGCGTCAGCGGTTGAGCGAGCACGGCGTTGACGTGCTCGAGCACGTAGTCGATGTCGCGCGCGGACGCGGCCGGGTGGGCCTTGTCGAGCTCCCAGTCGGTGTCGGTGGTGCCGACGATCCAGTGCCGGCCCCACGGGATCACGAACAGCACGCTGGTCTCGGTGCGCAGGATCAGCCCGGTGTCGAGCTGGATGCGGTCGCGCGGGACGACGAGGTGGACGCCCTTGGACGCGCGCACCTGGAACTTGCCGCGCTCGCCGACGAGGTGCTGGACGTCGTCGGTCCACACGCCGGTGGCGTTGACCACCGCTCGCGCGTTGACCGCCAGCACCTTGTCCTCCAGCGCGTCGTGGACACGCACGCCGGTCACCCGCTCGCCCTCGCGCAGGAAGCCGACGACCCGCGCGTTGGTCATCATCGCCGCGCCCAGCGACGCCGCCGTGCGGGCGACGGTCATCGTGTGGCGGGCGTCGTCGACCTTCGCGTCGTAGTACTGGATCGCGCCCACCAGCGAGTCGCGCTTGAGCCCCGGGGCGATCTTCAGCGCGCCACGCTTGGTGAAGTGCCGGTGGCGCGGGAGGCCCTGGTGGCCGCCGAGCGTGTCGTAGAGCGCGAGCCCGGCGCCGATGTAGGCGCGCTGCCAGTGCTCGGTCAGCGGCAGCAGGAACGGGACCGGCGTCACCAGGTGCGGCGCGAGCACGTTCAGCAGCAGCGATCGCTCCTGCAGCGCTTCACGCACCAACGCGAAGTTCTTCTGCTCGAGATAGCGCAGGCCGCCGTGGATCAGCTTCGACGACCGCGAGGAGGTGCCGGCGGCGAAGTCACGCGCCTCCACCAGAGCGACCGAGAGGCCCCGGGAGGCGGCGTCCAGAGCCGAACCGGCTCCGGTCGCGCCGCCGCCGATCACGACGACATCGAAGACCTCGTCACGTGCTCTCGCCATTGCGGCCTGGCGTTCCTGCGGGCCGAGGCGACTGTGATCGTTCACGACTGGGCTCCTTCGGGCAAGAAGCGGTCCAGGCTATCGAGAGGAGAGCCATGCGCCGCTGGCGTTGGCAGCAGTCCACCTTCGGAGAGCACGTCGCCGAGTTCCTCGGCACGATGGTTCTCATCCTGTTCGGCGACGGCGTGGTGGCGATGACCGTCGCGGCACTCAATCAATCCGGTCGCGGCAAGGAGATCTTCGCGGCCAGCGGCGACTGGCTGCTGATCGCGTGGGGCTGGGGTTTCGCGGTCTGTTTCGCCGTCTACGTCGCGGGTGGCGTGAGCGGCGCGCACCTCAATCCCGCCGTCACGATCGCAATGGCGTGGCGGCGCGGGTTCGGGTGGGCGAAGGTCCCGGGCTACATCGTCGCGCAGTGCCTCGGCGCGTTCGTCGGGGCGGCGCTCGTGTATTTCAATTACCGCTATGCGATCGGCTCCTTCGAGTCGGCGAACAAGATCGTTCGGGGTACTGAAGACAGCATTCCCACCTTCAGCATCTTCGCCACCTTCCCGGCGCCATATTTCGACAACTGGACCGGGCCGTTCTTCGATCAGGTGATCGGCACGGCGGCGCTGGTGTTGTTCATCTTCGCCGTCACCGACGAGTACAACACGCCGGTGCACGGGAACCTCGCGCCGCTGATCGTCGGCTTCATCGTGGTCGCGATCGGCATCTCCTTCGGCGCCAACGCGGGCTACGCGATCAACCCGGCGCGCGACTTCGGGCCACGCATGTTCGCCTGGATGGCCGGCTGGAAGGACATCGCGATGCCGGGCAACTACGGGAACATCAACACGTATTTCTGGATACCGATCATCGGGCCGTTCGTCGGCGCGGGGATCGGGGCGGCGATCTATGACGGGTTGATCCGCAGCGTGCTTCTCGCGCGCGGCGCCACGCCCGATCCGGTCGTGACCGAAAAGGGCGCGGACGCGCTCGAATAGGGGGAGACGAACATGGCGGACTACATCGGCGCAATCGACCAGGGGACGACGAGCACGCGCTTCATCGTCTTCGACAAGGACGGCAACATCGTCACCGTCGACCAGCGTGAGCACGAGCAGATCACCCCGAAGGCGGGGTGGGTCGAGCACGACGCCAAGGCGGTCTGGACGCGCACCCGCGAGGTGATCGGCGGCGCGCTGGCCAACTCCAAGCTGGAGGCGGGCGACATCGCGGCGGTCGGCATCACCAACCAGCGTGAGACGACCGTCGTCTGGGATCGCGAGACGGGCGATCCGGTCTACAACGCGATCGTCTGGCAGGACACGCGCACCGACCAGATCGTGCGTGAGCTGGGCGACGCCGACGTGCTGCGCAAGGTCACCGGGTTGCCGTTGTCGACCTACTTCAGCGGGCCGAAGATCAAGTGGATCCTCGACAACGTTGACGGGGCGCGCGAGAAGGCCGAGAACGGCGAGCTCGCGTTCGGGACGATGGACTCGTGGGTGGTTTGGAATCTGACGGGCGGCGCGGAGCACATCACCGACGTCACCAACGCGTCGCGGACGCTGTTGATGAACCTCGAGACGCTCGACTGGCACGACGAGGCGCTGGAGCTGATGGGCATCCCGCGGTCGATGCTGCCGGAGATCAAGTCCTCCTCGGAGGTCTACGGGGAGGTGAGCGGCACCGCGATCGGCGGCACGCCCATCGCCGGCATCCTCGGCGACCAGCAGGCCGCGCTGTTCGGGCAGACGTGCTTCGACGCCGGCGACGCCAAGAACACCTACGGCACGGGGTCCTTCCTGCTGGTCAACACCGGCGAGGAGCTCGTCCACACCGAGAAGCTGCTGACCACCGTCGGCTACCGGCTCGGCGACGGCAAGCCGACCTACGTGCTGGAGGGCTCGATCGCGGTCACCGGCGCGCTGATCCAGTGGCTGCGCGACCGCCTGAAGATCATCGACTCCGCGCCCGAGGTCGAGGAGCTGGCCAAGACCGTCGACGACAACGGCGGCGTCTTCTTCGTGCCGGCGTTCAGCGGCCTGTTCGCGCCGTACTGGCGCGACGACGCCCGCGGGGTCATCGTCGGCCTCACCGCCTACGCCAACCGCGGCCACATCGCCCGCGCGGCGCTGGAGGCGGCCGCCTGGCAGTCCCGCGAGGTCGTCGACGCGGCCAACGACGTCGCCGACGTGCCCTTCAGCGACCTGCGCGTGGACGGCGGCATGACGGCCAACAACCTGCTCATGCAGTTCCAGGCCGACGTCCTCGGCGTCCCCGTCATCCGCCCCAAGATCACCGAGACCACCGCCCTCGGCGCCGCCTACGCCGCCGGCCTGGCCACCGGCTTCTGGTCCGACCAGGACGAGCTCCGCGAACGCTGGGCCGAGGACAAGCGCTGGGAGCCCCAGATGGACGAGGCCGACCGCGAGAAGGAGTACGCCCGCTGGAAGAAGGCCGTCCAGCGCACGCTCGACTGGACGGACTAGCAACCACCGTTGACTGAAAGGGGACTGTCCCCTTTCACTTCCCTTTAGCTTGGAGCAACCGAAGTTGACTGAAAGGGGACTGTCCCGTTTAGGTGGGGTTTAGGCGAAGGCTGGGGTGTGGGTCTCGAGGAAGCGCTCCAGCGCGGTGGCCTCGAGTGGGGGTGCGAAGAGGTAGCCCTGGCCGAAGTTGCAGCCCAGCTCGCGCAGTCGTGCGAGCTGGGCTTCGTCTTCGATGCCCTCGGCGACGGTGGCGAGCTCGAGCGAGCGGCCGAGCTGGACGAGGGTGGAGATCAGCGGGTCGTCGTCGCGGGAGCGGGCGGAGGCGGCGATGAAGGTGCGGTCGATCTTGAGGCCGTCGACCGGGAGTTGCTGCAGGTAGGCGAGCGAGGAGTAGCCGGTGCCGAAGTCGTCGATGGCCACGTGGACGCCGAAGGCCGTGAGCTCGCGCAGGACGTCGGCGGCGGCCTCGGCGTCGCGCATGAGGGCGGTCTCGGTGATCTCGAGCACGAGCAGGTCGGGGTCCAGGCCCGAGCGGGTGAGGGCGTGGTGGACGACGCGCGAGAGGCTCGGGTCGTCGAGCTGGCGGGCGCTGACGTTGACCGAGACGCCGATCCGGTGGCCGCCGGCGTTCCACTGGGCGGCCTGCTCGCAGGCGGTCTCCAGCACCCACGCGCCGATGCTGACGATCGTCCCGCTGTCCTCGGCCAGCTTGATGAACTCGGTCGGCGGGACGAGCCCGCGGGTGGCGTGCTGCCAGCGCAGCAGCGCCTCGACCGCGGACACCTCGCCGGTCTCGAGGTTCAAGAGCGGCTGGTAGACGAGGAACAGCTCCTCGCGGAGGATCGCGCCGCGCAGGTCGGACTCCAGCTCGAGCCGATCGTGCGCCGCGATGTGCATCTCGTGGCGGAACTCGGCGTAGCGGTTGCGTCCGGCGCCCTTGGCCTCGTACAGCGCGATGTCGGCGTCGCGCAGCAGGTCCTTGGCCGCCTCGCGGTCGCCGGTGGCGATGCCGATCGACGTCGTGATCGTGATCGGTGAGCCGGTGCCGAGCTCGAACGGCTCCTGCAGCACGGCGAGGATGCGCTTGGCGATCTTCTCCGGGCCGCCCTCGACGAGCACGACGAACTCGTCGCCGCCGAGGCGGCCGATCGTGTCGGTGTCGCGCAGGACGTCGGAGATCCGCGCGGCGACGACGCGCAGGAGCTCGTCGCCGACGGGATGGCCGAAGGTGTCGTTGACGCCCTTGAAGCCGTCGAGATCGATGAACATCGCCGAGACCTCGGTGCCGTCGCGGCGGGCGTGCACGAGCATCTGCTCGGCGCGGTCCATGATCAGCGCGCGGTTGGGCAGGTTCGTCAGCGCGTCGTGCAGCGCCTGGTGGCGCAACTGGCCGGTCTTCTCCTCGACCATCCGCAGCGCCCGGGCGCGGCCGCGGGCCAGCACCTGCACGAGCAGGAAGGCGAGCACGCCGACCACGAGCCAGACGATCAGGACGAGCGAGGCCTGCACCTCCGGATCCGACAGGCCCTGCGGTTGGGAGCCGGTGACGGTGACGTTCCAGCGACCGTCGGCCTCGACCGACATCCGCTTGCGGATCTGATCGCGCGCCCGGACCGAGCCGTAGCGCGCGATCGAGGGCGTCTGCATCGTCTCGGTGAGCGTCCGGAACGAGGCGCCGGCGCCGGTCGGGATGCGGTACTCCGGCGCGGACACGTGGTCGCGCTGGAGCGAGACGGCGACGCCGGTCTGGCGGCCGGCGGCCGCGCGCAGGATCGGCTCGGCGTCGAAGAGGCCGATGATCCAGCCGGTGGCGAGCTTGCGGCGCGCCTCGGCGCCGGCGGGGACGCCGCCGCCGCGGTAGACCGGCGCGACGACCTCGAACATCTCGTGGCCCTGGCTGGAGGTGACGACGATCGCCGAGAACTTGCCGGAGTCGCGGGTGTCGCCGAGCAGGTTGGTGATCTGGCACAGATCGAGCCCGGGTGAGGCGAGCTCGGACAGCGTGTCGGCCATCCCGGGGCCGGCGATCCCGAGCTTGGAGAGGCAGTAGAACGGCCGCTGGCCGGGCGGGTAGGTGTCGCGCTGGGCCTCGCGGACGATCTCGACGTACCCGAAGCCGGCGACGCCGCTGAAGCGCTGGTTGACGCCGATCGAGCGGTACCAGTTGCCGAACTCGGCCTCGGTCGTGTCCGGGCGCGAGCCGAGCATCGTCCGCGCGGCGAGCGTGAGGTCGTCCATCCGCTGAACCGCCGTGGTGACGGAGGCGCCGATCGACGCGGCCTGCGCGGCGAAGGCCTGCTCGTTCTGGCGCTTGACCTGTGCGCGCCACAGCAGGGCGGTCGTGCCCGCGAGCGCGACGAAGACGGCCAGCAGCAGCCAGGCCATCCAGGTCCGCTTCGGGCTGATCGCGTTCTTTCCCACCGACCCGTGTGATCGGACGAGAAACCAGGGCCTTGATCGATCAGCCGTCCAGGCCGACGGCTCGCGTGGCTGCGAGTGCTCGCCTAGCGGCTCGTGCTCGCGTCGCCCAACACCGCGAGGCGCGCTTGGACGGCGGCGAGCTCCTGCTCGGCGTCCGCGCGCAGCTCGGCGAGCAGGTCGCGACCGGCCATCGCGGCCATGAACGCTTGTTCCATCAGCCGCGCGAGATCCGTCTGGCGGACCTCGTCGATCCGCTGCCGGGCGTTGGCGACGGCCGCCGCCAACGCCGAAGAGGCGCCCGCGGATGGCAGCCCAGAGGCGAACGGGGAGGTCTCCCACTGGCGTACGAGGTTGCCGATCGCCTCCGCGTCTCCGTCGCGGTACGCATCGTTGAGGCGCTTCATGAACGCCTCCGCGTGCGCGCGGCCCGCGGCGCCCTGCACCAGGTCCGGATGCATCCGCTTGGCCGCGTCGCGGAACAACGTCTTGAGGTCTTCGGTCGGTGGCGGGCCGGGCGGCGGTGGGACCGCCTGGATCGCGCTCGTCGTCTCGTGCAGGCGCTTGGCCGCGGCCTCGGCCGCCATCTGGTCGATGTCGGCCCCCGAGCGCTCCCAGACGATCGTCAGGATCCTGGCCTCGACCTGCTGCACCTGCATGTCGACGACGCCGACCTCGCGCAGGTAGTCGGACTCGAACGCGCGCAGCTCGCTCAGCAGCGTCGCGTGCTCGACCTCGAGCTCCGCGAGCGTGTCGCGCAGGTCAGATGCGGCCGCGGACAAGATCGATCAGCCGCCCGAGGATGCGCTCGCCGTCCACGCGCAGGCCGTTGTGGTCGTACTCGCTGGTGACCCACGGATGGAAGTTGGGCATCAGCGCCGCCGTCCGCTCGGCGAACTCGCGCTCCACGTAGAGGTCCTCGGTGTAGATCGTCGCCGCCGTCGGGACCTCGTTGGCCGCGAGCACCTCGGGCGAGTACAGCCGCGGCCACTGGTGCTGGGCGAGCGCCTGCGCCGTGTCGCGGGCGCCGGCCAGCGCGCCCCACTCGGAGAACATCCACGGGAAGATGTGCTCGCCCGTGAAGAGCGCCGGATCGTCGGCGAACTCCTCCGGGAGCATCCGCTGCGCCGACCAGTTGGTGACCTCGCCGTCGGCCCAGCAGGCCTCGTGCAGCAGCGCGTAGATCGGGTTGCGGGCGATCTCGAGGTCGTCGGTCACGTCGGCCAAGAACGCGGGCGAGTCGAGCGGCAGCTCCAGCAGGTAGTGCAGGCGCTCGTAGCCGTCGCTCATGCCCAGCAGGCTGCCCAGCGACTTGAGGCGGCGGATCGTCAGCCGGTCGCCGTTCGGGAGCCGGACGTCGCCCTTCAGCGCCTCGTCGAGCGCCAGCATCCGCGAGCGGTCCTCCGGATAGCGCGCGTAGTAGCGCCGGTTGCGCTCGAGCATGCGCTCGAAGGTCGCGGCGTAGACGTGATCGATCGGGACGCCGATCCCGGGCACGCCGCCCGTGATCAGCGCCTCCTTCAACCCCTCCGGCGCCAGGGACAGGTACGTGAGGATGCAGAGCCCGCCGTAGCTCTGGCCGAGCACGCTCCACGGAGCAGAGCCCAGAGCGGCGCGAATCGCCTCGCAGTCGCGGACGATCTCGTCCGCCCGGAAGTGGGTCAGGTACTCGGAGGACTCCCGCCCGGTGACGGGCGTCGAGCGCCCGGTGCCGCGCTGGTCGAGCAGCAGCACGCGGAAGTCCCGCAGCGCCCGGTCCAGCCAGCCCGGGCCGCGGGGGTTGCCGGTCGGCCGCGGCGACTCGTGCCCCGGCCCGCCCTGCAGGTAGACCAGCAGCGGCTTGTCGCGCCCCTCCGGGTCGGCCACCTCGCGGGCGAAGACGGTGATCGTCTCGTCGCTGCCGGCATGCAGCGGTACCGAGAACTCGTGCTCGGCGACGAACAGCCCCGGGATCACCACGCACCGCCTCTCGTACCGGCGCGCGAGCGAGCCGCCGGGCGCGTTCTCGCCCAAGCCCGCGAGCGCGCGGCGCGAGTCATGCGGCCTCCAGGAACCCGAAGAACTCCGCCTCCCAGCGCTCGCGCGCGTCCAGCGCCGGGAAGTGGCCCGAGCCCTCGTACATCGACATCCGCACCCGCCCGCCGCGCTCCTCGTAGGCGGTGAACACGTCGCGCAGCTGGGTGACCATCGGCTGCGGCGGGAAGATCGCCTCGCCCGGCCAGCCCGGCACGACGCCCAGCGACCCGAGCGTCCCCATCTCCCACGGCGAGCCGTCGGCGATCACGATGTCGTTCGTCCCGTGCGTCCACAGGATCGGTGGCTTGGGATCGAGCTCGACGATCGACGACCAGTTGCAGTACTTGGGCGACAGGGCGTTGAGCAGCCCGCGCGTGCCGGGCGCGACGCCGGGCCAGTGCTCGGAGGTCGTCGTGTCGCCCGGGTAGCCGTCGTCGCCCGTGACCGACTTCAGGATCTCGGCGACGAGCATGTCCTCGCGGTCGGCCGACTCGCGGTGATCGGGACGCCAGTAGGAGGAATTGAGCACGTTGCGCGGCGCGGTGTCGCCCTCCGAGGACGTGTCGCCCGCCGCCAGGCGCGCGGTGAACTCCGGGTTGCCGGTCCCGCCGCCCGAGCCCGCGTAGTCGGGGTAGTGCGGCGTGCCGTCGCGCTTGACCGCGCCGAAGCCGTAGGGCGAGACCGGGTCGATGAACGTCAGCGACGCGACCGGATGCTCCAGCGCGAACTCGGCGATCGCCGCGCCGCCGGTCGACCAGCCGACGAGGTGGGGCGGCAGCGGAGACGTCCAAAGCGCGCAGCAGCGCGAACGTGTCATCGGCCCAGTCGCGCAGCCCGCGCGTGGCGTCGATCGGCGCGGGCTCGGAGTCGCCGAAGGAGCGCATGTCGGGCGCGATCAGGCGGTAGCGCTCCGGCGCGACGTCGAAGAGGTGCTCGTAGAACCGACCGGTCGAGAGGTTGCCGTGGATCAGGACGACAGGGATGCCGTCCTCGGGCCCCGACTCGTAGACCTGCATGCCGAGGCGGTCCGTGTCGACACGAAAGGAGCGCATCGCGCGAGACTATCCAGCGATGACGCGCGTGGTGCTGGCGACGCCGACGTTGGCCGACGAGGACGAGTTCCTCACCGCGAACCGCGCCTCCCAGGCCTACCACCGTCCGTTCGCGTACAACCCGATGACGGCGAAGGACTACCGCACCTACCTGCGCAGCCTGGGCGAGCGCAAGCTCGGCTTTTTCGCCCGCCACCGCGACGACGGCGGGCTCGTCGGCTGGATCAACCTGTCCGAGATCATCCGCGGGAACTTCCGCAACGCCTACCTCGGCTACTGCGGCTACGCCGGCTACGCGGGCCAGGGCTACATGACCGAGGCGCTGACGCTCGTGCTGCGCGAGGCGTTCGCCGTCGAGAAGCTCCACCGCGTCGAGGCGAACATCCAGCCCACCAACACGCCGTCGATCGCGCTCGTCCAGCGGCTCGGGTTCGAGCTTGAGGGGATGTCCCCGCGCTACCTGAAGATCGGTGGCCGCTGGCGCGATCACGAGCGCTACGCGCTGCGTGCCGAGACGTGGCGGGCGTCGCGTCACTAATGTCTGCGCCGCAACGGGAATAAGGGAGTGAGATGCCAGGCGTGAATGGGTCCGAGGGTCACGGAGCGAGCGTCAAGCGGGTCGAGGACCCGCCCTTCCTGCGCGGGACACGGCCGTACACGGACGATCTGCGCAACGCGGACGCCCTGTACGCGGTGTTCGTGCGCTCCGGCTTCGCGCACGCCAAGCTCGGCGCGATCGACAAGTCCGAGGCGCTGGCCGCGCCCGGCGTCGTCGGCGTCTACACCGCCGCGGACCTGGATCTGAAGCCGTTCCCGACCGCGGGCCCGCCGGTGGACACGCCGGAGGAGATGCGCCGCCCGGTGCTGGCCACCGACGTCGTGCGCTTCATCGGCGAGCCGGTCGCGGTCGTCGTCGCCGACACCCGCGCCCACGCGGTCGACGCCGCGCAGATCGTCTACATCGACTACGAGGATCTCCCCGTGCTGGTCGACATGACCAAGGCGCTCGACGACGACGCGCCCAAGCTCTTCGAGGGCGGCAACCTGGCCGCCGCCGGCCCTCCCGGCAAGGAGGCGCTGGAGGACGCCGAGGTGCGCGTCGGCGCGCGCTTCGTCAACCAGCGCGTCGCCGCGGTGCCGATGGAGCCGGGCGCCGCGATGGCCGCGCCGGACCCGGACACCGGCGGCTTCATCCTGTGGGCGCCGAGCCAGGGCCCGCACGCCTACCAGGCCGCGGTGTGTGCCGCGACCGGGATCGAGAAGGAGCAGCTGCGGGTCATCTCGACCGCGACCGGCGGCGGCTTCGGCGCGCGCATCGCCTGCTACCCGGAGCAGATCGTCGTCGTCGCCCTGGCCCGCGAGCTCGGCAGGCCGGTGCGCTACATCGAGACGCGCTCGGAGACGATGCTGGAGATGCAGCACGGCCGCGCGCAGGTGCAGGACGTCGAGATCGGCGGCACCCGCGACGGCAAGGTCACCGGCCTGAAGGTCCGCGTGATCGCCGACTGCGGCGCCTATCCCGCCGACGCGGCGCTGATGCCGATGCTCACCGGCCTGATGTCCTCCGGCGTCTACGACATCCCGAAGGTCGACTTCCACTTCGACTGCGTGGTCACCAACACGACGCCGATCGGCGCCTACCGCGGCGCCGGGCGCCCGGAGGCGACGGCGCTGGTGGAGCGCGCGATCGACATGTTCGCCCACGAGCTCGGGATGGACCCGGCCGAGGTGCGGCGCAAGAACTTCATCACCGACTTCCCGCACCAGACGGTCACGGGCGCCAACTACGACTCCGGCGAGTACCACGCGGCGCTGGACATGTGCCTGACCAACGCCGGCTACGAGGACCTGCGCGCCGAGCAGGCCAAGCGGCGCGAGAGCGGCGACGTCAAGCAGCTCGGGCTCGGCCTGTGCTCCTACGTGGAGTGGACCGGCTTCGGCTCCGAGCTCGGCACCTGCACGGTCGAGGAGGACGGCACGATCACCGTCACCGCGGGCACGTCCTCGCACGGCCAGGGCCACGAGACGGCCTACGCGCAGCTGGTCTCCGGCACGCTCGGCGTGCCGCTCTCCGACGTCCGCGTGATCCAGTCCGACACCGCCAAGGTCGCGCGCGGCATGGGCACGGCCGGGCTCGCGCTCGCTGCAGATCGGCGGCACCGCCGTCCAGACCGCCACCGAGGAGGTGCTCGAGAAGGCCCAGCGGCTCGCCGCGCACCTGCTCGAGGCCGACGCGGGTGACATCGAGGTCGTCCACGGCGAGGGCCTGGGCGTGGCGGGCTCGCCGGCGTCGGCGATCCCGTGGGCGGAGCTGGCCAAGGCCGCCGCCGACCCGGCGCGGACGCCGGAGGGCTGGGAGGGCGGCCTGTCCGGCGAGAACGACTTCGCCACGCCGGACGCGACCTACCCCTTCGGCACCCACCTGGCGGTCGTCGAGGTCGACACCGAGACCGGCCTCGCGCACCTGATCCGCCACATCACGGTCGACGACGCGGGCCGGATCGCGAACCCGATGCTGGTCGAGGGCCAGGTCCACGGCGGCATCGCCCAGGGCGTCGCCCAGGCGCTGTTCGAGGAGATCGCCTTCGACGAGGACGGCAACAACGTGACCGGCAACCTCGCCTCCTACGCGATCCCCTCGGCAGGTGACCTGCCGATGTTCGAGACCGAGCGCACGCAGACCCCGACGCCGCGCAATCCGCTCGGCGCGAAGGGCATCGGCGAGGCGGGCGCGATCGGCGCCACGCCGGCGGTCTGGAACGCGGTCGTCGACGCGCTCTCGCCCTACGGCGTCAAGAACATCGACATGCCGGCCACGCCTCAGCGCGTCTGGCAGGCCCTCAGCGCGGCGACGAGCTCGTCCACGTCCTGAAGCGTCGTCCCGAGCCCGATGCTCGCCCGGACCGCTCCGGGCAGCTCGGGCTCGCGGCCGGCCTTCAGCTCGCGGTGCAGTCGCTTGGCCTCGGCGTCCGAGACGCCGAGCAGGCGCGTGAGCAGGGGGTGCGCGCAGAAGCAGCCGTGGCGCACGCCGATCGCGAACTCGTCGCTCAGCGTCTGCGCGAGGTCGGCGTCGCGCCAGCCCTTCAGGGTGAAGGTGGCGACGCCCACGCGGTCCGGGTAGCCGGGCCACAGCGCGAGCGTCTCGAGCCCGTCGATCGCCGCCAGGCCGGCGTGCAGGCGGGCGGCCAGCGCCCACTCCTTGGCCTCCGCGAGCTCCATGTCCAGCGCCTCGCAGGCCGCGGCCAGCGCGACCGCGCCGATCACGTTGGGTGAGCCCGCCTCGTAGCGCTCAGGCGCGTCGGCCCAGATCACGTCGTCCTCGGTGACGAGCTTGATCGCGCCGCCGCCGCGGATCAGCGGGTCGCCGACGATCGGGGTGCGCGAGACCAGCGCCCCGGTGCCGAACGGCGCGTAGAGCTTGTGGCCGGAGAGCGCGAGATGGTCGATCCCGATCAGCTCCATGTCGATCGCGCGGTGCGGCGCGAGCTGCGCGGCATCGACGAAGAGCTGGGCGCCGTGGGCGTGGGCGAGATCGGCGAGCGCCGACAGCGGCCACACCTCGCCCGTCACGTTGGAGGCGCCGGTGACCGCGAGCAGGTCGAAGCGGCCGGTGGCGAGCGCGCGCTCGGTGTCCTCGAGCAGCTGCGCGGGCGTGGCCGGGAAGGGGATGAGCTGCAGGTCGTGCTCGCGCCAGGGGAGCATGTTGGCGTGGTGCTCGACCGGCGTCGAGAGCACCCGCGCGCCCGGCGGCAGTGAGTGGGCGAGGACGTTGATGGCCTCGGTCGTGTTGCGCACCAGCACGGCGGTGGCGCCGGGCGCGCCGACGAAGCGGCACACGGCCTCGCGCGCGTGCTCGTAGGCCTCGGTGGAGATGCGCGACTTCGCGCCGGTGCCGCGGTGGACGCTCGAATAGAACGGGACGAAGGCCTCGACGGCGTCCCAGACGGCGGCCATCACGGGGGTCGAGGCCGCGTAGTCGAGGTTGACGTAGCGCCGATGGGTCCCGTCCGCGCACGCCACCTCGACCTCCGAGCCGAGCAGCTGTTGCGTGGGCAGGATCGCGGTCATCCGCGCATGATCCCTTGAGCGCCTTGGCGGAACCTTGGGCGGTTTCCCCTACCGCTCGGCGTGGGGTTCGCGCCGGGCGATCCGCCTGTTCCCCGCACGGTGAGACGGCCTGGCCGGCGCGATCATGTGACCCATGCTCCCGCCTCTCGGACACCTCCAGCACACGGTCGCGATGGCCGGTGCCGCGCTGCTTGCGCTGATCCTGACCATGCCCACGTGAGGTTCGTCGTCGCGCCGCCCCGACCGGGGGAAGGCGCGACGGCGGATCCGGCGCACGCTCAATGCGCGAGCCGCAGGACGGGACGGCGGTGACGGGGCTTCGCCTGCATCTGCGACGCCCGGCGGCGCAGCAGGCCGACCGCCTCGGCGGAGCGGGTGAACGGATCGGCGATCACGCTGCCGTCGTGCGCGGAGAGCGCGGCGATGACACGGCCGTCGGCCTCAGCAACGAGCTGCGGGGCGGCGGGCACGACGCTCGAATCGAGCTGGGCGAGGCGCTCGAGATCGTCGGCGGCGGTGGCGAAGCGGATGGTGAGGTTGTTCATGGACCGCATGGTGCCGAGCCCCATCAATCATGTCCAATGATGATTTGACGGCTCTGGCATAATGGACCGTGATGCTCGACCTCAAGCTCCTCACCACCTTCCGCGAGGTCGCGGTGCGCGGCTCGTTCAGCGACGCGGCGGTCGCCCTCGACTTCACCCAGCCGGCGGTCTCGCAGCACATCAGCCGGCTCGAGAGCGCCCTCGGCGTGCGCGTGCTCGAGCGCAGCGCGCGCGGCGTCGCCCTCACGCCCGCGGGCGAGGTGCTCGTGCGCCACGCGTCCGCGCTGCTGGACGCCGCGCGGCGCGCCGAGGAGGCCGTGCGCGACGCCGCCGGCGTCGGCCGGGCGCAGGTGCGCGTGGGCGCGTTCCCGTCCGCCGCCGCGGGGCTGCTGCCCGCCGCCACGCGCGAGCTGCGCGCACGCCGGCCGGACGCCGAGCTGGCGTTGCAGGTGCTCGAGGAGGACCCGGCGCTGGACGCACTGCTGGCGGGCAGGATCGACGTGGCGACGATCGTGCAGTCGCCGCTGTCGCCCTCGACGCCGCGGCCGGGCATCGAGTACATCCCGATCGCCGACGACGAGATGCGCGTCGCGGTCGCCGCCGACCACCCGCTGGCCACCAAGGCCTCGGTCACGCTCGAGGAGCTGCGCGACGAGCCGTGGCTGATCACCGAGGTCGCGGGCACCTGCGCGGACTCCAACGTCGTCCTCAACGCCTTCCGCGACGCGGGCTATGACCCGCAGGTCGCCTTCGCCTCCGACGACTACCAGGCGCTGCAGGGCATGGCCGCCTCGGGGATCGGCGTGGCGCTGATCCCGACGATGGCGCTCGTCAGCTCCCGCAGCGACGTCGTCGTCCTGCCGCTGCGCGGCCGCGCGCCCGCGCGCACGGTGATCGCCGCCGTGCGCGTCGGCGAGGACAACCCGCTGGTCGACCACATGGTCGAGTCGCTGCGCTGCGCCGCTCGCGTCGTCGGGCGCCGCCCGGCCCTCGCCGCGGTCGCGTGACCGTCGCCACCGATCTCGAGCAGATCGCCGCGGCGCTGGACGCCCGCGGCACCGAGATCGTGGACGCCGGCGTGGCCGCGATCCGCGAGAAGATCGCGGCCTACGGCGCCATGGACGAGGCGGGGATGCGCGACGTACGCGCCCACGTCGAGCGCCACCAGGCCGGGATCGTGGCCGCGCTGCGGCGCCCGCCCGCGCCGGGCGATCTCGAGTTCGTCGCCGTGCACGCCGCGCGCCGCGCGCGCAGCGGGCTCCCGCTGCCCGAGTTCCTGCAGGCCTTCCGGACCTACCACGCGGTGGTCTGGCGGG
Source organism: uncultured Solirubrobacteraceae bacterium (assembly GCA_963798325.1). Classification (GTDB taxonomy): domain Bacteria; phylum Actinomycetota; class Thermoleophilia; order Solirubrobacterales; family Solirubrobacteraceae; genus Solirubrobacter. The sequence continues at coordinate 1,204,835 of CAWCSS010000009.1, read as the reverse complement.
TGCTGATGGAGATCGTCGAGGAGCACGCGTTGTCCGGCCGGGCGACACTCGAGGCCGCGCGGCCGGTGATGGACTACATCGACCTTGCGGCGACGACCGCCGGCGAGGCCTACGTCGAGGCCCAGCAGCTCCTGCTCGCGGAGGGCGACCGGGTGCGCCGCGACCTGCTCGACGACCTGCTGGCCGGGCGCGAGCCGGGCAGCGCGGCGCGGCTCGCGGCGGCACGTGCCGCGGGCCTGAAGGCGCGCTGCCTGATCGTCGTCGCGCTGCCGGTCGAGCCGGTCGACGACGAGCTGGCCCTGCGGGCCCGGGCGAGTGCCCTGGCCGCGCCGCTGGGCACCGCGCTTTCGCCGCTGGTGGTCGTCCGCGGCGGCGAGATCGTGATCGTGCGCGCCGTCGGCCGCGACGAGCACGTGGCCGTACGTGACGCGTTGACGCCGGTGTCCGACGGGCTCGCGGTCGGCGTCGGCACCGTGCAGGACGCATTGAGCGGGCTGCCGTGCGCCTACGACGAGGCCTCGCTCGCGCTTCGGCGGGTCGCCGCGACGGGCGGGGTCGTCTCGCTCCCGGACATGAGCGTCTTCGAGTACATGACCCTGCGCGAGGACGACACGGCGCGGCGGATGGTCGACCCGGCGGTCGAGCGCTTCGTCGCCGAGGACATCGCCAAGGGCGGCGCGCTGTGCGACACGCTCGAGGCCTACGCGGCGGCCGATCTCAACGCCAAGGAGGCGGCCGAGCGGCTGTTCGTGCACTTCAACACCGCGCACTACCGGCTGGGGAAGATCGAGGAGCGCACCGGGCGCGACATGCGCCGGCTCGCCGACGTCGTGGACCTGGTGATCGCGATCCGCCTGGCGCGGCGATGAAGGCGCGTCTGGTCGACGTCGACGGGGTGTCGCTGAACGTCGCTGAGCGCCCGGGCGACGGCACGCCGCTGTTGCTGGCCACCGGGATCGGCGCGCACATCGACATGTGGGAGCCGTTCCTGGCGCGCGTCGACCGCCCGGTGATCGCCTTCGACGCGCCCGGGACGGGCCGCTCCGCGCGCGGCGCGCCGTTGCGGATGCGCGGGCTCGCGAAGCTCGTCACGCGGATGCTGGACACGCTCGGCTACGACCGCGTGGACGCGCTGGGCTACTCGTTCGGCGGCGGGCTGGTGCAGGAGCTCGCGCACCGCGCGCCCGAGCGCGTCCGCCGGCTGGTGCTGTGCGCCACCGCGCCCGGGCTCGGGTCGGTCCCGCCGAAGCCCGTCGCGGGGCTGCTGCTCGCGAGCCCCGCCCGCTACTACCACCCGACCCTGCTGCGCTGGACGGTGCCGCACATCGCCGGCGGACGGACGCGGCGCGACCCGTCGGCGCTGCGCGAGCAGGCGGGTGCGCGGCTCGCCCACGCGCCCAGCCCGCTCGGCTACGCGCTGCAGCTCTACACGGTCGCGGGCTGGAGCAGCCTTCCGTGGCTGCACCGCCTGCGCACGCCGACGCTGGTCGTCAGCGGCGACGACGATCCCGTGATCCCGCTCACCAACGCGCGACTGCTCGCGCGGCGCATCCCCGACGCGCGCCTGCACGTCGTCCGCGGCGGCGGGCACCTGTTCCTGCTCGACGAGCCGGACTCGGCCGCCGCTGAGATTCAGGACTTCTTGAGCTGCTGAAAGAGCTCGTCGGTGATCTCGTCCGCGGGACGGTCGCCGTCCACGCGCACGAGCACGCCGCGATCGCGGTAGTGGCTGACGAGCGGCTCAGTGTCCTCTTCATACTGCCGTAGGCGCTCGACGATGACCTCTTGGCGGTCATCCTCGCGGCCGCGGGCGAGCAGGCGCCGCGTGATCACCGCGTCGGGCACGTCGAGGTAGATCACGAGATCGAAGTCGACGCCCTCGGTCTGCGCCAGCGTGCGGGGGAAACCGTCGAGCACGTAGCCGTCGCGCTGGTCGAGCACCGGCTTGACCGCCTGGGTGACGAGCGCGTCCGGGGCGAGCCGGCCGGCGGCCATGTGCTCGGCCACCTCGCGCCCCAGCGGCGTGTCCTGCGCCACGGCGGCGCGCAGCAGCTCCCCGGAGGAGATGTGCTCGACGCCGAGCTCCTCGGCCACGCGAATGCCCTGCGTGCCCTTGCCGCCGCCTGGCGGAGCGAGCATCAGCACCTTCACACGATCACCGGTGGTGAGATCTCGCGCTTGAGCACCTTGCCCGTCGGGCCCTTGGGAAGTTCGTCCACGATCCACACGATGCGAGGGTACTTGTACGCGGCGACCCGGTCCTTGACAAAGGCCCGGATCGCTTCCGGGGTGGCGTCGGCTCGCAGCGCGATCGCCGCCCCGACCTCCTCGCCCAGGCGGTCGTCGGGAATCCCGATCACCGCCGCCTCGCGGACCGCGGGGTGCTCGTAGAGGACCTCCTCGATCTCCCGCGGGTAGACGTTGAAGCCGCCGCGGATGACCACGTCCTTCTTGCGGTCGACGATGAAGAAGTAGCCGTCCTCGTCGACGCGGCCGATGTCGCCGGTGTGAAACCAGCCGTCCTGGTCGACGCCGGCGCCGGTCCCGAAGTAGCCCTTCATCACGTTGTGGCCACGGATGGCGATCTCGCCCTCGTCGGTCAGCTTCATCTCCACGCCGTCGACCGGGAGGCCGATCGAGCCGGGCTTGCGCGGCCGGTCGCGGCGGTTGAAGCTCGCGATCGGGGAGGTCTCCGAGAGCCCGTAGCCCTCGAGCACGGCGCAGTCGTAACGGGCCTCGAAGCCGCGCATGACCTCGACCGGCATCGCCGCGCCGCCGGAGACGCAGACCTCGAGCGAGGGGGCGGTCCCGGGCGTGTCGAGCATGGCCACGTACATTGTGGGGACGCCGGCGAAGACGGTCACCTGGTCGCGGGCGATGATCTCCAGCGCGCGGGCGGGATCGAAGCGCGGCAGGAGCGTGAGCGTGCCACCGACGGCGATCGTGGCGTTCAGCGAGCACGTCTGCCCGAAGGCGTGGAACAGCGGCAGGGCGCCGAGCTGGATCGTCCCGGCGTCCAGGTCGAAGAGCTCGACCGCCGTGGCGACGTTGCGGATCAGGTTGGCGTGGGTGAGCTGGGCGCCCTTGGGCAGGCCGGTGGTGCCGCTGGTGTAGAGCAGGACGGCGGTGTCCTGCGGATCGCGGTCGGCGATCGTGTGGTCGGGGGCGTGGCCGGTGTAGTCGGTCTCGGGGGTGAGGATGAGCTTCGCGCCGGAGTCGGTCACGTAGTGCTCGACCTCGCGGTCCTTGAGCAGCGGGTTCATCGGCACGACGACGGCGCCGGCGCGCAGCGCGCCGTAGTAGGCGACGGCGAACTCGGGGACGTTGGCCGCCTTGAGCCCGACGCGGTCGCCGGGCTCGACGCCTTGCGCCTTCAGGTAGGCCGCGGCTCGCGCGGCGGCATCGTCGAGCTCGTTGTAGGTGAGCGTGCGATCGTCGTGGCGGATCGCGATGGCGTCGGAGCGGGTGAGCAGTTCGGAGAGGTTCATTTCGGTTCCTTACTTGAACGCGCCGATGCCGGTGATGTCCCGGCCGACGATCAGCGCCTGCATGGTCTCGGTGCCTTCGTAGGTGTGGATGACCTCGATGTCGGTCATGTGGCGGATCACGTGGTGCTCGAGGAGCACGCCGTTGCCGCCGAGCAGGTCGCGCGCCTCGGCGATCACGCGGCGCGCGGTGCGGGTGTTGTTGAGCTTCGCCAGGCCGGCGATCGTGTCCGTGACCTGGCCGCCGGCCTCCAGCCGCGCGAGCTGCATGCAGTAGAGCTGCATGCCCGTCACGTCGGCGAGCATCTTCACCAGGCGGTCCTGGACGAGCTGGAAGCTGGTCAGCGGCCGGCCGAACTGGTGCCGCCCGCCGGTGTAGGTGAGCGCGGCGTCGTAGCCGGCGACGGCGTGGCCGAGCGCCGCCCAGGCGCAGGTGCTGCGGGTGGTCACGAGCACGCGGGTGGCGTCCTTGAAGGACCCGCTCTTGGGCAGGTGCTCGGCGCGCACGCCGTCGAGCACGATGTCGGCCTGCCAGATCGCGCGGGCGGCGCCCTTGCCGGTCATCGTCGTCGCCTGGTAGCCGGGGTCGGTGGTGTCGACCAGAAAGCCCTTGACGCGCCCGTCGGCCGTGTCGCGCGCCCAGACGACGGTGACGTCGGCGATCGAGCCGTTGCCGATCCAGCGCTTGGCGCCGTTGAGCAGCCAGCCGCGTCCGGTTTTCGTCGCGGTCGTCTCCAGCGCCACCGAGTCCGAGCCGTGCTCGGGCTCGGTCAGCGCGAACGCGCCGATCGCGTCCAGCCGCGCCAGGCGGGGGAGCCAGCGCTGCTTCTGCTCCTCGGAGCCGAGCAGCTCGATCGACATCATCGCCAGCCCCTTCTGGACGCCGTAGAAGGTTCCGAGGCTGCCGTCGCCGCGGTGCAGCTCCATATGCACGAGGCCCTCGGCGAGCGGGCTCATCGGTTCGAAGAGCCCGAGCTCGGCGAGGCGGCGCATCAGCGGCCAGGGCAGCTCGGCGGCCTCCCAGTAGTCGTTGATGACCGGGAGGACCTCCTCGTCGACGAAGCGGCGGGTGGCGATAAAGCGCTCCCACTCGTCGTCGGTGAACTGGTCGCGGACCTGGAGGTAGTCGGTGGCGAGGGCGGTGGCCATGGTGGTTGCCTCAGTTGGCGTGGACGTAGGTGCCGGGCGCCTTCGCGCCGGGCTTGGGCGTGGGGGCGGGGCGGGTCGCGCCGGAGCGCGCGGCGAGCCAGGCGTCGTAGTCCTCCCACCAGCTCCCGTCGTGCTGGGTGTTCTCGATCCGGTAGCTGGAGCGGCTGGTGGACGGCGGGTTCACCAGCGCCTGGATGTGGCCGCTGCTGGAGAGGACGAAGCGCGTGTCGCCGCCGAGCAGCTCGACGCTCCTGGCGGCGTTCTCCCACGGGACGATGTGGTCGTTCGCGGCCGCCACGACGTAGCTGTCGACCGCGATGCTCCCCAGGTCGACGGGCGCGCCGAGCACGCTGACGGCGTTCGGGCGCACCAGCGCGTTGTCGAGCGCCAGGCGCACGAAGTCGCGGTGCAGGCCGGCGGCCAGGCGCACCGTGTCCTGATTCCAGAACAGGACGTCGAACGCGGGCGGCCGCCTGCCCAGCAGGTAGTTGTTGACCACGTAGTTCCACACGAGGTCGTTGGGGCGCAGCCAGGTGAAGACGCCGGCGAGTTGGCGGCCGTCGAGGTAGCCCTTGCGCGCGGACTCGGCGATCGCGACCGTGGCCAGCTCCCGGCTCGCGAGCGCGGAGGCGGTGCCGGCCTGCTCGTTGTCGAGGGCGCAGACCATCAGCGTGAGGCTGGCGACGCCGGTGGTGCCCTTCGCCCCGAGCGCGGCGGCGCTGAGGATGCCGCCCGAGCAGGCGGCGTTGATGTGCACCTCGCGCCGGCGCGTGCGCTTGGCGACCGTGGCGCGCGCCTGGAGGATCGCGGCCGCGTAGGTGTCGAAGTCGAAGTGGCCGTGCTCGTCGCCGGGGTTGCGCCAGCTGACCATGAACACGCGCTGGCCGCGCCGCACGAGGTACTCGACGAGGCTGCGCCCCGGCGCGAGGTCGAGCACGTAGAACTTGTTGATCGTCGGCGGGACGAACAGCAGCGGCGTCTCGCGCACCGTCTCGGTCTGGGGCGCGTACTCGATCAGCTCGTAGACGTCGGTCCGCGCGATCACCGTGCCCGGGGTCAGCGCGAGGTTCTCGCCGACGGCGAACTGGCTCGTGTCGACCGTGCTCGGCAGCCCCGGGAAGTCCTCGGCGAAGCGCCGGGCGCCGCGGACGAGGTTCGCGCCGCCCTCGTCGATCGTCGCCTTCAGCACCCCCGGGTTGGTGAGCGGGAAGTTGCTGGGCGCGAGCGCGTCGAGCAGGTTGGAGGCGGCGAACCGTGCCTGGCGCTCGGCGCGCCAGTCGAGCTGCGCGTCGTCGATCAGCCCGTCGACCGCGTGGTTGGTCGCCAGATACGCCTGCAGCAGGCGGCGCAGCAGCGGGTTGTTGGCGTAGCCCGTGTCGGCGAAGCGGCGGTCGCGCCTGGCGGGCGCGAGGTCGCTGCGGCCGGCGGCGACCTTGGCCAGATCGGTGGTCAGCGTCGTCGCGCGGCCCGTCGTCGCCCGTGGATGACGGGCAAGCCCGGCGGCCAGCTTGACGGCCGTCGCGGGGCGCGGGAGGCGCGGGAAGCGGCTTGATCAGGACGTCCTCGTTCATGCGAGGAACTGTCCGTCAACGGCGCTCCCGGATCAGTGTGTCCGGATCACAAAGTTTCCTGGACACATTCGGAGCGACCGTCACGAGGGCCGAGCGGCGGCGCCGGAAATGGGGTGGGCGAGCCCGACTTCGCTCGGTCGGCGCGCTCGCCGCCCGCAGGGCTGGCGATGACTTCGACGGTCTAGCGGTCCGCCCAGCCGGACCAGAGGCCCGGTGGACGACGGTCATCGTCGTCGTCACGCGGCGGGTCCTCCCACAGCGTGCGCCCGGGCCGCGGCGGGAGCGGCTCGGTGCGATCCCTGTCGGGCGGGATCTGGTTGCCCGGCAGCGGCAGGGTGGACTCGGCGGAGCGGCCCGGCGGGAGCGGCTGGCTCGACCGCGGCACGAACAGCGACGCCGTCGTCGCCATCGGCGTGTCGGGCGTCCACACCTCGCGCTGCGGCTTGGCGGCCGTCGAGGCCTCCGCGGGGCGCTGCCAGCGCTCGATCAGCATGAAGAAGACGCCGCCCACGACGACGGCGAGCAGGATGGACACGGCCACGGTCACGCCTTGAAGGCTAGACGCCGCAAGCCGCTTTGGCTCGGCCTCGGGCCCCGCCGTTGCTGCTCGCCCGGGCGCGTCATGGCCAGGGGGCCAGAACTCGCGGGCGCGGCGGCCGCGCCCGCGAGCACGGTGGGCCTAGCGAGCGGCGAGCCCGGCGAGCGGCGTGCCGAGGTTGGCCGCGCCCGGCATCTGCGTGAGCGAGCCGTCGACGCCGATCCGGTACGCGGTGACCTCGGCCGTGAACGAATTGACGGCGTAGAGGAAACCGCCGGCGATCGCGAGGTCGTTCGGGCGCGGGGCGAGCGCGGTGCGCCCGTCGGCGGTCAGCGCGCGCAGGGAGCCGTCACGCGCGACGGCGAAGCCGCTGATCGAGCCGGTGGCGTTGCCCGTGTAGGCGAACTTGCCGTCCGGGGTGACGGCGACCCAGCACGCCGCGCCCTGGCCGACGGCCAGCGAGGCCGTGCTCAGGCGGCCGTTGCGGTAGGACGAGACGGTCGAGTTGCCGGCCTCGGAGACGATCAGGTCGCCGCGCGGCGAGAACGCGAACCCGAACGGCACCGGCCCGCTGGAGGGCGTCACGACGGGCGCGCCGAGGCGGCCGAACTTCAGCGGGAACGTGTCGATGCGGCCGGCGACGCGCTCGGTGACCACGAGCTCGCGCCCGTCGGGGGAGACCGAGACCTGCGCGGCGCCGGAGGAGCCGGCGGGCAGCGCGGTCGTGCCGCGAGGACGCAGCTTGCCGGAGCCGTCGACGTCGAAGGCGGTGACGTTCGGCGTCGCGCCGGCGGCGTTGAGGACGTACAACGCAGCCGTCGGCGAGATCCACGCTGACCGGCATCACACCGCCGGACGGCTCGCGGTCGACGACCGTCAGGTGGCCGCGGCGGCCGACCCGGAACGCGGTGATCTCGTTGGTGCCGGCGTCGACGGCGACGACGACGCGCCCGTCGTCGCTGAGCGCCACGGCGCCCTGGGAGCCGAGGCCGGCGCCGGTCCCCGACCCGCCGGTGCGATAGGACGCGACCGGCGTAAGCGAACCGTCATCTGCGCGATCGAGACGCCAGACGGCGTTCCCGGTGGGCGAGTTGGACTCGGTGTAGACGACGCCGTTGGCCATCGCGGTACCGCCGAACAGCAGGGCAAAGCCGACCGCAAGCGCGGCGAGGAACGTCACCTTCATGGGAGCCTCCTGGGGAGAAAAGGGCTGTTTCGGAGTGCCTAGTCACGCCCCATCCTCGAGCGTTACAGTCGCCCCATGAGCGACATGGTCATCGACGCCGACGCGGAGCTTCTGGCTCGTCTGCGCAACGGCGACGAGGCGGCGTTCATGGAGCTCGTCGATCGCTACGGTCCCGTGATGCTGCGCATCGCGCTCGCCCACACGCCCAGCCGCGCGGTCGCGGAGGAGGTCGTGCAGGAGGCCTGGCTCGGCGTCGTCACCGGCCTGGAGCGCTTCGAGGGCCGCTCGAGCCTGAAGACCTGGCTCCTGCGGATCGTCGCCAACCGCGCGCGTACCCGCGGGGAGCGAGAACGCCGCACCGTCCCGCTGTCCTCGCTGGAGACCGGCGAGCCGGCCGTCGATCCCGACCGCTTCTTCAACGCCGAGCACCCGCTCTACCCGGGCGGCTGGTCGGCCCCGCCGGTCGCGTGGCCCGAAGAGCGCCTGCTCGCCGCCGAGACGCTGGAGAAGGTGCGCGAGGCGATCGCCAAGCTCCCGCCGCGTCAGCAGGAGGTCATCGTCCTGCGCGACGTCGAGGGCTGGGAGCCCGCGGAGGTCAGCCAGGCGCTCGACCTCAGCGACGGCAACCAGCGCGTGCTGCTGCACCGGGCGCGCTCGAAGGTCCGCGCGGAGTTGGAGGCCTACCTCGCATGACGATGCCCGGCTCGATCAGCTGCCAGGAGGTCGTGGAGATCGTCACCGACTATCTCGACGGCAAGCTCTCTCCGCAAGACGTCCAGCGCCTGCAGGAACACCTGGAGGTGTGCGGTCCCTGCGCCGAGTACATCGAGCAGGTGCGGACCACCACGCGACTCGCCGCCGCCGCGCGCCTCGATGCGCACCCGGACCGCAACGCCCTGCTCGCCGCGTTCCGCGATTTCCGCGCCGCGACGGATTCCTGACACGCCGCCGGAGCCGGCGGCTCAAGTTCGTCCGACATGCGTCCGATGACCGGGGCACAATGCCCGGACCCTCCAAGAAGCCGACCCTCGCCCAGATCGCAGCCCTGGTAGGCGGCGGCGCCGCGGCCGCAACGGCGGCCTCTGTAGCGGCCCGCGCGCATACGCGTCGCACCCCCACGATCGTCAACGCACCGCCGGCGCCGAGCGCCCAGTTCGCCACCGACTCCGCCTTCGTCGCCCTGATCGAGGCCGTCGCCGCCGCGACCGCCAAGGTCGACCACGTCGAGGAGACGCTGCTCGCCTGCGTCGAGCACGTCTGCCGCTGGACCGGCTGGCCCGTCGGCCACGTCTACATGTGCGGCAAGTCGGCGCACGACCCGCTCAAGCCGTCGGACATCTGGCACCTCGGCCACCCGACGAAGTTCCAAGCCTTCAAGACGCTGACCGAGTGCACCGAGCTCGCCAACGGGATCGGCCTCCCGGGCCGCGTCGCCGCGACCGGACGCCCGCTGTGGGTCGTCGACGTCACCTGCGACCCCAACTTCCCGCGCGCCTCCGTGGCCGAGGAAGTCGGCCTCAAGGGCGCCTTCTGCTTCCCGATCCCGATCGGCGACGGCACCTTCGCGGTCGTCGAGTGCTTCTCGATGAACGCCGTCACCCCGGACGATCGCCTGCTCGAGGTCACCGCGCACATCGGCCGCCAGCTCGGCCGCGTGATCGCCGCCTCGCAGCTCGCCGAGGCGCTCAAGGAGTCCGAGTCGCGCTTCCGCTCGGTCGCCGAGTCGGCCACCGACGCGATCGTGGCCGCCGATCAGGACGGCAACATCATCTCCTGGAACCGCGGCGCCGAGCTGATGTTCGGCCACTCCGAGGACGACGTTGCGCGGCAACGCGCTCTCGATCCTCATGCCCGAGCGCTTCCGCCCGATGCACGACGCCGGCATCAAGCGCGTCGCCGAGGGCGGCATGGCCGCTTCGCGTCTGATCGGTCAGACCGTCGAGGTCGTCGGACAGCGCAAGGACGGCCGCGAGTTCCCGCTCGAGCTCTCGCTCGCCCTGTGGGAGAACGGCGGCAAGCGCTTCTTCAGCGGCATCATCCGCGACATCTCCGAGCGCAAGAAGGCCGAGGAGAAGCTCGCGCGCGATCCTCGAGACCGCGCCGGACCCGATCGTCGAGGTCTCGCCGGACGGCACGATCGCGATCGCCAACGCCCGCACGGACAAGCTCTTCGGCTACGACCGCGAGCAGATCCTGGGCCGCCCGGTCGAGGAGCTCTTCGCCGAGCGCACCCGCACGCTGGTCGCCGAGCGCTTCCGCGCCGTGCTGCAGTCGCCCGCGCGTGACGCCCAGGTCTCCCTCGCCATGGGCCTCGAGCTGTGGGGCCAGCGCAAGGACGGCACCGAGTTCCCGGTCGACGTCACGGTCTCCCCGCTGCAGACCGACGACGGCACCGTGCTGACCGCGATCATCCGCGACATCACCGAGCGCAAGCGCTTCGAGAACCAGCTCCAGCACCTCGCCGACCACGACGCGCTGACCGAGCTGTTCAACCGTCGCCGCTTCGACCAGGAGCTGGCCGAGTTCGTCTCCTACGCCGCTCGCTACGGCGGCCAGGGCTCGCTCTACCTGCTCGACCTGGACCGCTTCAAGTACGTCAACGACACCCGCGGCCACAAGGCCGGCGATGAGGTCATCCGCGCGGTCGGCCGCGCGCTGCACGACAGCGTGCGCAAGACCGACGTCGTGGCCCGCCTCGGCGGCGACGAGTTCGCCGTGCTCCTGCGCGACGCCGACCGCGACACCGCGGAGCGCATCGCCGAGGGCATGCTCGAGACGATCCGCGAGCGGCGCCTGCCGCTCGAGGGCAAGGCGATCTCGATGACGACCTCCATCGGCATCGTCTGCTTCGGCGACGAGGAGCCGGCCGTCGAGGACCTGATGGTCAGCGCCGACCTCGCGATGTACGCCGCCAAGGAAGCCGGTGGCAACCGCTACCACGTCGCCACCAACGACGGCGGCGAGTACGTCAGTGGCATGCAGGTCCGCCTGAACTGGGCCGACCAGATCCGCCGCGCGCTCGACGAGGACCGCTTCGTCCTGTACTGCCAGCCGATCCTGGAGCTCGCTTCGGACACGGTGACCCAGTACGAGCTGCTGCTGCGCATGATCGGCGACGACGGCGAGATCGTCATGCCCGCCGCCTTCATCGACACCGCGGAGCGCTTCGGGCTGATCCAGGAGATCGATCAGTGGGTGGCCAAGAAGGCCATCCACCTGCTCGCCGAGCACGACGTCCGCCTCGAGGTCAACGTCTCGGGCAAGTCGATGGGCGACCTCGCGATCCCGGAGCTGGTCGAGCGGGAGATCGCCCTCACCGGCATCGATCCCAGCCGCCTCGTCTTCGAGATCACCGAGACCGCCGCGATCGCCAACATGGAGCAGGCGCGCGCCTTCGCCGAGCGCCTCACCCGCCTCGGCTGCCGCTTCGCGCTCGACGACTTCGGCGCCGGCTTCTCGAGCTTCTACTACCTGAAGTACCTGCCGCTGGACTACCTCAAGATCGACGGCGACTTCATCCGCTCGCTGACCTCCTCGGTCACCGATCAGCTGGTCGTGAAGTCGATGGTGGACATCGCCCGCGGCATGGGCATGAAGACGATCGCCGAGTTCGTGGAGGCGCCCGAGACGGTCGCCATGCTGCGCGAGAAGGGCGTCGACTACTCCCAGGGCTACTTCCACGGCGCGCCGCGCCCGGTCACCACCGAGTTCGCTGCTCTGGAGGTCCAGCGGTGAGCACCGGTGGTCGTCCCGGATCGCAGGGCGAGCACGTCCTGCAGCAGAAGCTCGGCACGGTCAAGCGTGCCAACGCCTTCTACGACAATCAGGTGCTCGATCACCTGACCCCGCTGATGCGCGAGTTCATCGAGCGGATGCAGATGGCGTTCATCGCCACCTCCGACGCTCATGGCGAGTGCGACAGCTCCTTCCGCGCCGGCCCTGCGGGTTTTGTGCGCGTGATCGACGAGCGGACCGTCATGTGGCCCGAGTACAAGGGCAACGGCGTGATGGCCTCGATGGGGAACATCGCGGAGAACGGCTATGTCGGCCTGCTCTTCGTGGACTTCTTCGAGACCGCCGTCGGCCTGCACGTCAACGGTCAGGCGACGATCGTCGAGAACGCGGCGATCGAGGCCTTCGGTGGCCTGTTCGACCGGCTCCCGTTCGCGACCGCGGTGGCCACCAGCGAGGACAACAAGAAGACGCCCGAGCGCTGGGTCGTCGTCTCGATCGACGAGGCCTACATCCACTGCTCCAAGCACATCCCGCACCTCCAGTACGCGCCGGAGGGCGAGGACTCAGGCCGCCGCGCGGGCGACGTCTTCAAGGCCAAGAACGCCGACCGTGCGTGGCTGCAGCCGACCTGCGAGATCGAGGAGCCGGTGATCGGTGACGTGAAGTTCGCCGACGAGCCGGCGCCGACGCATTCCGTGTCGGGCCGCCGTCTGCCGCTCCCGGTCAGGAAGTAGCTCTCAGAAGGGGGGCGGTGAGGCACGTCGGCCCGCCGTCTCCCTTCAAGCTCAGGTCCGATCCGTCGTAGACGTGGACCTCGACGCCGCGCTGCTCCAGGGCTTGTCTGACCTTGGGCACGCCGTCGACCATGACGACGACGCCGGGGCGGACGGCGAGGATGTTGCAGCCCATCGCGTGGTAGCTGTCCTCGTCGATCGCGATCCAGTCGATCCCGCGCTGCTTGATGTCCTGGAGCAGCCGGACGGGCGCGAGCGGCTCGAAGACGACGAACAGGTCGTCCGTCGCCGCCGACAGGAACGACTGCAGGTGCAGGACGTGGGCCGGGCCCTGGTCGTGCGGCATGTCGTAGGCCTCGACGTGGACCCCCTCAGGGTTCAGCAGCGCCTGCAGCGCCTGCGCGCCCTTGCGGTTGGTGCGGTAGCCGAGGCCGATCGCCGCGGTCGTGTCGTCGAGCCAGAAGCGGTCGCCGCCGTCGGCGTAGGCGTCGCCTTCGAGGACCCCGAGCACGGGGATGCCGAGGCGTTCGAACTCCTGCCTGGCGTGGCCCGGCTCCTTCATGCGCGCGGGCTTGGCCATGTTGAGCGGGATGCCGCCGGTGCCGGACATGATCAGCGGGTCGTGCATGTAGACCGAGTCGACCTGGCCGTCGAGCGCGTCGGCGAGCTCGATCTGGACGCCGAGGCCGTCGAGCAGCTCGACGAACCGCGCGTGCTGGCGTTCCAGCGCCGCCGGGTCCGGGGTGCGCCAGCCGGCGTCGTCCCAGTCTCCGGAGGTCGCGGGCTTGCGAACGAGCACCCGCTGAAGCGGGGCGACCATCGACGTCACGCCATATGCGGTCATCCGGTGAGTATGGAGCGGGTGAGCGGTGCGGCCGTCCCTGGTCAGTTGTGAACCGATGCGGTTCACAAGTGACCACTCACCTCAGGACCTGATGACGCCGAGGTCCATCACGTAGGTGGCGCCCGGGAGCTGCGTGGGCTTCGGCGTGTCGGCGACGACGCCCACGCCGAGTTCGACGTAGGTCTCCGAGAGCAGGATGCGCCGGTGCGGCGGGCTGCTGAGCCACGCCTGGACGACCCACGCCGGCGTGCCCTTCCGCCCACTGCCCCAGCCGATGTCCTCGCCGACCTTCCAGCCGTCGCCCGGATCGCCGTACCCGGCCGCGCGCACGCGGTCCCCGAGTGAGGCGCCGGCGGGGTTGGTGTGGGCGAAGAAGTCGTGCTCGGCCATGTCGGCGGCGTGCCTGCGGGCCGCCTGGGCGAGGTCGACGTCGCGCCCGAGCGGCGCCAGGCCGCGGCTCGCGCGCTCGGCGTTGACCAGGCAGGTCACCGCGTCGGTGGCGACGGCGACACCCGCCTGCCCGCTCGGAACGTCCGCGGAGCCCGGGCAGGCCTGCGGGCGCAGCGCCCGTGCGGGGCTCGCCAGCAGTGCGAGGGCGGCGATGGACATCGCGGCAGCGCAGAGCGCCGACCGCACGAAGTGAGCGGACGCAAACATGAGCCTCCCGGCCGTTCGATGCGCCGACCCCTGAACAGCGACGCTGAAACACCCTCAGCCCGGCTCCCAACGGGCTACGGCCGAGCCCTTGGTCCCTCGGCCGTGAAGTTCGGGTACCCAGCCTTCTGGACGCCTTCACATAAAGACGCTGAGCGTCCAGATCAGGCGAGCTGCCGGGGTGACCGACAGTATTCGGGGGCCTTGACCGTTACAGGGAGGCGTGCGCCTCGCGTGGCCCCGGACAGCGCTGGGGGGAACACCGTCCAGGGACGGTCCCGCGTGCCCGGGGCCACGCCAGGCGCACGCCCCGACCGCGCTCGGCGGCGGTCAGTATGACGACCTCCACCGCCGCGAGTGTCGATGCCATCAACACCGACGCGGATCGAGGGCGACCGCCCTCAGACCTGTGACGGTCCACGTCCGCGCATTCGCCCGCATCTGCCACGTGACCCGGAAGCGCCGCTGCGCACAGCCCTCGTCGCGCGCCACCAGCACATGGGTCACGGTCGTCGTCGCCCCGCCGGTCGTCGCGATCTGCACCGGCCGGTTGCTGCGCGTGGCCGCGTAGCCGCCCTTCCAGCGGGCGTACGGCCCGAGGACGGCGCGCACGCCGGGCGAGAGCACGGCCCACGCGGAGTCGAAGTCGCCCTCGTCGAGGTGCCGGTAGTAGGCGCGGACAAAGCTCGCGGGCGTCTGCGACGGCCCGGCGCTGGGGGCGGGCGAGTGCGTCGCGCCGCCGCCGGCCGCAGGGCCGCCGCTCGTGCCGCCGGCCGCGCCGCTCGTCGCCTCGCCGCTCGAGTCGCCGGCTGCGTCGTCGCCCGCCGCGCCGCTCGCGCTCGTGCCGCCGCCGCCCGCAGAGCCGCCGCTCGTCGCTTCGCCGCTCGACCCGCCCGCGCCGCTCGTCGCCTCGCCGCTCGAGCCGCCGGCTGCGTCGTCGCCCGCCGCGCCGCTCGCGCTCGTGCCGCTCCCGGCGTCGGCGCCCGCGCGCGTCCTCGCCCGCCGCGCCGCTCTTGCCGCCCGCGTCACCCGGCCGCTCTCCCTCCGGCGGCGTCTTCAGCGACCCCGCGGCCCTGTCGCTCGCGGCCGTCTCGGCGGCTGCGGCGGCCTCGCGGGCGGCGCGGTCGTCGGCGGCGGCGCGTGCGGCGGCGTCCTCGGCGGGGACGGCGGTGCTCGCGGCCGCGGCCTCGCGGGGCGGTGGAGGGGTGGTGTGCGTGCCGGCGGTCGCGACGCCCATGACGGTCATGACCATGCCCCACAGCAGCAGGACGGCCGGAGCGGCGACGCCGACGATGCGGGCGCCGCCCGGCACGCGGGCGTCGTAGAACAGCGCCAGGGCGATGACGGCGGTGGCGAGCACGGCGGCCGGGACGGCGATGCCCGACAACGGCCAGGCGATGGAGACCGCGACGGTGAGGATCAGCGTGCCGGGGCGGGGGGCGGTCCAGGCTCGGGTCGCGGCGACCAGCGCCGCCGCGGTGGTGATGCCGAAGCCGAGGGCGAGCAGGACCGACGGAACGCCGCCGAAGGTCAGGCGTTCGTGACCGGAGAGGGCGAGGCGGATCGCGGCCACGAACGCGACGGCGATCGCGGCCAGCAGCGGGGCGACCGTGGCGAAGAACGCGGCGGTCGCGGCGGTGCGCGCCACCGACGGCTCGGAGAAGTCGCCGGTCGCCGCCGTGCGGGCGGCGGCGACCGGCTGGGGGTGAGCGGGTTCGGTGGCCGGCTCGTCGGAAGGCACCGGCGCGTGGTCAGTCGCGCCGATCGACGGCGGGTCGGCGTACCAGGGACCCTGTGCCGCTTCGCCTTTCCGGGGGGGAGGGGCGACGGTCAGCGGCACCGAGCGACTCTCCCAAACCCCCCGCGCGCGGGTCTATGACCGCACGCGCAGCCTTGTGCGCCGACGTTTTGCCCGAATGGGCAAAAGCCCTGCTCAGGACCCCCTATAGGTGCTGTACGCCCAGGGCGATACGAGCAGTGGCACGTGGTATTTCGACGCTGCGTCAGCAATCCGAAACCGGATCGGGATTCGGTCGAGGAACTCGCGCGTCGCCGAAGTGGTCGCCGATGGCGAAGATCAGCTCGTACTCGCCGGCCTCCACGTCACCCAGGGACACGCGCCCGTCGGCGTCGGTTGTAACCGTGGCCAACACCGCCCCGTCAGCGTCGCGGAGCTCGATCGCGACGCCCGCCGCGGGCCGTCCGGCCACCGTGTCCAGCACATGGGTCGACAGGCTCACAGCGCGTCCTCCAGTCGGAGCCGGGCGATCTTCGCGATCTCGCCCAGCGCGGTCTCGATTTCCTGTTCGCGCCCGTTGGCCAGCCGCGCGTCGGCGTTGGCGAGGATCGACTCGGCCGAGCCGTGCTCACGCACGCAGACCACGAACGGGATGCCGAACTTCTCGCGGTAGGCCGTGTTGGTGGCCATGAAGCGCGCGTAGCCGGCTCCGTCGAGCCGGTCCAGCCCGAGCCCGGACTGCTCGGCCTGCGAGTGCTCGGTGAGCACGCCGACCTTCTCGCCGAGGTCCGGATGCGCGCGGATCAGCGCGAGCTGCTCGTCCTCGGACGCCGCGTACATCGCGCCCCGCAAGGCGGCATCGATCTCCTCGACCCCGTCCAACCCGGAGCGCCAGGCGCGCTCGGCCACCCACGGCGAGTGCTCGTAGAGGGCGCCGAAGCGCGCCACGAACGCCTCGCGTTCGGTCAACGCGAGCGGCACGAGCTCGAACCTGTCCACATCCACCAGGCCTTGGTCGGTGAGCTTCAACGACGGGATCACGCTGAGCGCGAGGAAGGACAGCGTCATGAACGGCGCGCCGATCTCGACGCCTTGCTCGCGCAGCAGCTCCTGCAGGCCCTCGAGCCCTTCCGCGACCTCCTCGACCGGCGCGTCGGACAGCAGCCCCGCGATCGGCAGCGCCAGCTCGCCCCGGACGACGCCCTCGCGCGCCACGACCAGCCCGCCGCCGAGCTCCTGCGCCCGGGCCGCGCACAACGCCATGTCCGCGTCGTCGACGCCGACGACCACGAGGTTGTGCGCGTCGTGCGCGACGGTCGAGGCGAACGCGCCGGCGTGCAGCCCGAACCCGCGGACGAACCCGAGCCCGGCGCGGCCGGTCGCGTGGTGGCGCTCGATCACCGCGATCTTGGCGAGGTCGTCGTCGCCCACGCGGCCGACGCCCGAGCCGGTGATCAGCTGGCCCGCCTGGACCTCGATCACCCGCACCCAGTCCGCGGCGACGTCGAAGGAGACCGGGACCGAGTGCATCGTGTCGGTCAGCGCGATCTGCGCCGCGGCGGGGTAGACCGGCTCGCGCCCGTCCTTGAACACCCGCGAGACGGCGAAGGACTCCAGCGAGTCCAGCAGCACGAGATCGGCGACGTACCCGGGAGCGATCGCGCCGCGATCGAGCAGCCCGTGCGCCCGCGCGCCGTGCAGCGAGGCCATCACCAGGACGTCCTCGGCGGCCACCCCCTCGGCCACCGCGATCCGGCACATCTGGTCGATGTGCCCCTCGCGGTAGAGGAAGTCGGGCTCGCGATCGTCGGTGCAGAACGCGCAGTAGTCCGGCCCGTAGGAACGCACCATCGCCAGGAGATCGCGCAGATTGCGCGCGTTGGACGCCTCGCGGATGAGCACCCACATGCCGGCCCGGCGCTTCTCCAGCGCCTCGGCGGCCGTGAACGCCTCATGGTCGGTCGAGATCCCCGCCGCCGCATAGGCGTTCAGCGCGCGCCCGCGCACCCCCGGCGAGTGCCCGTCGACGTGCGAGGCGACCATCCGCGCCAGCACCTCCGGATCGCCCGCGATGACGCCCGGGAAGTTCATCATCTCCGCGACGCCCAGCGCCCGCGGATGCTGCAGCACGGCGCGCATCTCCTCCGGCCCGAACGGCCCCGCCGGCGACTCGAAGTCCGAGGCGGGAACGCACGACGGCGCCATCACGAACACGTCCAACGGCAGCCCCTCGGTCGCGCCCAGCAGCCACTCGACCCCCTCCACGCCCGCGACGTTGGCGATCTCGTGCGGGTCGCAGACGACCGCCGTCGTCCCCCGCGGCACGACCGCCCGCGCGAACTGGACCGGCGTCAGCTTCGCCGACTCGAGGTGCACGTGGGCGTCGATGAACCCGGGCACGAGGTAGCCGGAGACCTCGACTCGCGGCCCTTCGTAGGCGCCGACGCCGGCGATCCGCCCGTCGTACACCGCGACGTCGCCGTCGAGCCATTCGCGGGTGAACGCGGAGAAGACCCGCGCGCCGGAGATGACCAGATCGGGCTCCGCCTCGCCGCGCGCGACGGCGATCAGCTCGGCGCGAGTCACAGGCCGACCATGTCGTCGGGCTTCACCGGGACGCGACGCAGTTCGCGACCGGTCGCGGCCCGCAGCGCGGCGACGACGGCGGGGGTGGAGGAGATCGTCGGCGGCTCGCCGATCCCGCGCAGCCCGTAGGGGGAGTCGGGGTCGCCGAGCTCGAGGACGTCGAGTTCGATGGGAGGCATATCCAGGACCGTGGGGATCAGGTAGTCGGTGAACGAGGCATTGCGGACGAGGCCGTCGACGACCTGGATCTCCTCCATCAGCGCCAGCCCGAGGCCCTGGGCGATGCCGCCTTCGATCTGGCCCTCGACGGCGAGCGGGTTCATGGCCTTGCCGACGTCCTGGGCCGTGGCGATCTCGACCACGCGGACGAGCCCCAGTTCGGTGTCGACGTCCACCACGGCGCGGTGCGCGGCGAAGGCGAAGGTGACGTGGGCGTCGCCCTGGCCGCTGTGCGTCGAGCGGCTCGGTCGGGCGGTGGTGGTATTCGCGCACCGCCTCGATGCCGTCGCCGATCGCCCCGGCGCGCTCCCACTCCTCGCGCACCGCACGGCACGCCGCCTGGACGGCGCCGCCGGTCATGTGGGTCTGCCGCGAGGCGCTCGAGGAGCCGGCGGAGCCGACCTGGGTGTCCGCGGGCAGCACGAGCACATTCTCGACGCCCAACTCGGTCCGCGCGATCTGCCCCATCACCGTGACGAGCCCCTGACCCACCTCCGCGGCCGCGGTATGAACCTCAACTAGAGGTTCACCTCTGACCTCCGTGAGTCGCACGCGGGCGGTCGAGTAGTCGTCGAAACCCTCGGAAAAGCCCACATTCTTGAACCCCACGGCGTAGCCCACGCCGCGCACGACGCCCTCGCCCCGCGTGACGTTGGCGATCCCGCCGGGGAGACCGCCGCCACCCTCCGGCAACGGCCGTTCGGACACCAGGCGAAGCAGTTCGTCGACCGGAGCGGGGCAGTTGATGGGCGCGCCGGTGGGCATCGAGGTGCCGGTGGTCATCGCGTTGCGCCGGCGCAGCTCGACCGGATCCAGTGCCAGCGCGGCGGCCAGCTTGTCCATCTGCGCCTCGTGCGCGAAGCACGTCTGGACGGCGCCGAACCCGCGCATCGCCCCGCACGGCGGGTTGTCGGTGTAGACGACGTAGGAGTCGATCCGCGCGCTCGGCACGGCGTAGGGACCCAGAGCGAACGACGCCGCGTTGGAGACGACCGCGCCCGACGAGGACGCGTACGCGCCGCCGTCCAGCAGGATCCGGCAGCGGATGAACGCCAGGCGCCCGTCGTTGAACGCCCCGTGCTCGTAGCGCATGCGCGCCGGGTGCCGGTGGACGTGCCCGAAGAACGACTCCTCGCGCCCGTAGACCATCTTCACCGGCCGGCCGGTGTGCAGCGCGAGCATGCAGGCGTGGATCTGCATCGAGACGTCCTCGCGCCCACCGAACGCGCCGCCCACGCCGGCCAGCGTGAAGCGCACCTTCTCGACCGGCAGGTCCAGGGCCGCGGCCACCTGGTCGCGGTCGACGTGCAGCCATTGCGTGGCGATGAACAGGTCGACGCCGCCGTCCTCGGCGGGGATCGCGAGCCCGGACTCCGGCCCCAGGAACGCCTGGTCCTGCATCCCGACCTCGTACTCGCCGCTGACGACCACGTCCGCGTCTGCGGGCTCGGGACCGTGCGCGATGTGGACGTGACGCAGCAGGTTCCCGCCGGGATGCAGCGGCGGCGAGTCGGGCGACAGCGCGAACTCGGGATCGACGAGCGGCTCGAGCTCCTCGTAGGTGACGTCGATGCGGTCGGCCGCGCGGCGCGCCGTCTCGGGATGGTCGGCGGCGACGATCGCCACCGGCTCGCCCTGGTAGCGCACCTCCGAGAACGCCAGCACGGGCTGGTCGTGGTGCTCGAGCCCGTACGTCTTGCGCCCGGGAACGTCCTCGTGGGTCAAGACGGCATGGACACCCGGGATCGCCAACGCGCCCGAGAGATCGATCTCGACGACGCGCGCGCGCGGATGCGGCGAGCGCAGCGTCGCGCCCCACAGCATGTCCTCGGCCCACATGTCCGACGAGTAGGCGAACTCGCCCTTGACCTTCGGGATGCCGTCCGGGCGCCGGACCGACACGCCGACGCCATCGCGGACCTCGGTGATGGTGCTCATCGCAGTGCCACCTCGCTCAGCTCGCGGGCGATCGCTTCCTCGTCGCCGGTGCGCAGCTCGCCGTCCTCGACGACGACGCGCCCGTTGACGATCACCGTCGACGCCAGCGGCCGCGCGCCCAGCACCAGCGCGGCCACGGGGTCCTCGATGCCGGCATGGTCGAGATCGTCGAGCCGCCACAGCACGATGTCGGCGAGCTTGCCGGCCTCCAGCGTCCCGAGCTCGTCGTCGCGGCCGAGGCAGCGCGCGCCGTGCAGCGTGCCGAGCTCGAGCGATTCCGCGCAGGTCATCGCCGCCGGGCCGCCGCGCAGCCGTGCCACCAGTAGCGCCTGACGCAACTCGCCCCCGAGCTCACCCGCCTCGTTCGACGCCGCGCCATCCACGCCGAGACCCACCGGCGCACCCGCTCGCACCAACGGCACGACCGGCGCGATCCCGGCGCCCAGCCGCGCGTTCGAGGACGGGCAGTGCGCGACGCCGGTCCCGGTGGAACCGAACAACGACACCTCGTGGTCGCTCAGGTGCACGCAGTGCGCGAGCCACACGTCGTCCCCGAGCCACCCGAGCTCCTGCGAGATACTCGACCGGCCGCACCCCGAAGAGCTCCTGGCAGAACGCCTCCTCCTCGACCGTCTCGGCCATATGCGTGTGCAACCGCACGCCGCGTTCCCGCGCGAAGACGGCGGTCTCGGCCATCAGCTCGCGGGTCACGCTGAACGGCGAGCACGGCGCCAACGCGATCCGGCACATCGAACCCGGCGACGGATCGTGAAAGCGCGTCAGCGCGTCCTCGTAGGCGGCGAAGATCGCGTCGCGGTCCTCGACCACGCGAATCCGGCGGCAACCCGCCGGATGACTGCCCGAGATCCATCGCCCCGCGACACGGGTGAAAGCGGATGCCCAATTCGCGCGCGGCCTCCACCTCGGCCCCGAGCAGATCGCCGCCGGGGAACACGTAGTGGTGATCGGAGGCGGTCGTGCAGCCGGACTTCAGCAGCGCCGCGAGGCCCGCTCGCGCCGCCGCACGCTCGACCCGCTCATCGACCCGCGCCCAGATCGGATACAGCGCGACGAGCCACTCGAACAGCGTCGCCTGCTGCGCGAGCCCGCGCGTCGCGTGCTGGTAGAGGTGGTGATGGCAGTTGATCAGCCCCGGCGTCGCGAGCATGCCGCTCGCATCCACTCGCTCGCCGCCACCGCGCGCCGGACCGGGCCCGACCGCCGTGATCCGGTTGCCCTCGATGACGACGTGCCCGTCGCGATGGACCGCACCCGCCACGGTCGCCACGGCGCAGCCCTCCAACATAAAGGGGCCAGGCCCCTTTAGGTTCGCGCTCATCGCGCGGCCAGCCTGACCGCGTCGAGGATCTTCTCATAGCCCGTGCAGCGGCACAGGTTCCCGGCCAGCGCCTCGCGGATCTCCTCGTCGGTCGGCGACGGGTTGCGGGCCAGCAGGTCGTGCGTGGCGACGATCAGGCCCGGCGTGCAGAACCCGCACTGCACGGCGCCCGCCTCCAGGAACGCCTCCTGCACCGCGCCGAACTCGATCCCCTCGACCGTCACCACCGAGCTTCCTTCGGCCTGCCCGGCGGCGACCAGGCACGAGCACACGAGCACGCCGTCGAGGTAGACCGAGCACGACCCGCACTCGCCCTGCTCGCACGCGTTCTTGGACCCCGGCAGCTGCATGCGCTCGCGCAGGACCCACAACAGCGACTCGCCCTCCCAGAGCCCGTCGATCTCGCGCGGCTCGCCGTTGACCGTGCAGCTCAGTCCGTCATCGGGCGCACCAGCTGCCCACTTCAATGTTCGCCGGGCCAACACGCTCAACGCGTGCCGCCGGTACGCGGCGCTTCCGCGCACGTCGTCGATCGGCGACGCGGCCTCCGCGACCAGGCGTCCGAACTCCATACCCGCCTCCTCCGAATACGCGGACAAGCCCACGGCGAACTCCTCGGCCGCACGCGCGCGCAGCGGCGTCGGCCCCGCGGACCCGATGCACGTGCCGACGCGGCCCTCGGAGACGTCCAGAGCGAACGAGCACACCGCGATCACCATCGCGTTGCGCGTACCCACCTTCGCGAACTGCTGCGCGGCGCCCTCGCGCACGGGCATCCACACCGCCGCGATCAGCTCGTCATCGGCCAGCGCGTTCTGCTTCGGCCCGACCACGAAGTCCTCGACCGCCACGCGCCGCACACCGCGCACCGACTCGACCTCCACGACGGCGCCGGAGGCGAACAACGGCGGCAGCGCGTCACCCGCGGGCGACGACGAGCCGAGGTTCCCCCCGATCGTGCCCCGGTTGCGGATCTGCGGTGAGCCGACCGTGCGCGACGCCATCGCCAGGCCCGGCAGCACGGAGCCGAGCTCGGCGATCACCCGCGTGTACGACACCCCCGCGCCGATGCGCACCCACGAATCCTCTGTCTCCCAGCGGGAAAGCTCACGCACCCGTGTGAGATCCAGAAGCGCTTCAGGGCGCCTTCGGGCGAAGTTCATCTCCACCATCACATCGGTGCCGCCCCAGATGGGCAGGGCGTCCGGATGCTCCGCTCGGATGTGCAGTGCCTCCCTCCACCCGGGGGGTTGCAGGAACTCCATCCTGGGACCATTGCACGTCGAGGGCCTAGGGTGCGAAGCGTGCCTTCCGTGACTCAGCGCACGTTTCGCCGACTCGCCATCGTCAATCGCGGCGAGCCCGCGATGCGTCTCATCCATGCCGTCCGCGAGCTCAACGCCGAGCGCGAGGACGATCCGATCAAGATCATCGCGCTCTACACCGAGCCTGAACGCTCGGCCATGTTCGTTCGTCACGCCGACGAGGCCTACAGCCTCGGCGCGAACGGGGTGAGCGCGTATCTCGATTACGAGAACGTCAAGCGGGCGTTGATCGCGACCCGTGCCGACGCGGTCTGGCCGGGCTGGGGGTTCGTCTCCGAGCACCCGGCCTTCGCGGACATGATCGAGGAGATGGGCCTCGTCTTCGTCGGCCCGAGCGGCGACGTCATGCGCAAGCTCGGCGACAAGATCCAGTCCAAGCTGATGGCCGAGCAGGCCGGCGTCCCGGTCGCGGCGTGGTCCAACGGGCCGGTCGAGACGATCGAAGAGGCACGCGAGCACGCCGAGCGCATCGGTTACCCGCTGATGATCAAGGCGGCGGCGGGCGGCGGCGGGCGCGGCATCCGCAAGGTCCTCGAGCCGGCGGAGCTGGAGCCCGCGCTGAACACGTCGCGCACCGAGGCGCAGAACGCGTTCGGCGACGGCACCGTCTTCATGGAGGCGATGGTCGGCAACGCGCACCACATCGAGGTGCAGCTGATCGCCGACGGCCAGGGCCAGGCGTGGGCCGCGGGCGTGCGCGACTGCTCCTGCCAGCGTCGCCACCAGAAGGTCATCGAGGAGTCCTCCTCCGTCCTGCTCACCGCGGAGCAGGAGGAAGAGGTCAAGGAGGCGAGCCGCAGGCTGGCGCTGCAGTCCGGCTACCGCAACGCGGGCACGGTCGAGTTCCTCTACGAGCCCGTCCGAGAAGCGCTTCTCCTTCATGGAGGTCAACGCGCGCCTGCAGGTCGAGCATCCCGTCACGGAGGCCGTCACCGGGCTCGATCTGGTCAAGCTGCAGCTGCACGTCGCCGCCGGCGGCAGGCTCGAGGGCGAGCCGCCCGAGCCCGTCGGCCATGCGATCGAGGCGCGCCTGAACGCCGAGGATCCCGCGATGGGCTTCGCGCCCACGCCGGGTCGCGTGCAGGTGCTCGACCTCGCGTCCGGCCCCGGCGTGCGCGTCGACCGCGGCATCGCCGCCGGCGACGTCATCCCGCCCGACTTCGACTCGATGGTCGCGAAGGTCATCGCCTACGGCCGCACGCGCGGCGAGGCGATCGCGCGACTGCGACGCGCCCTGCGCGAATCGACCGTCATCATCGAGGACGGCACGACCAACCGCGCCTTCCTGCTCGCGATCCTCGAGCGCCCGGAGTTCACCGCGGGCGAGGTCGACATCGCGTGGCTGGACCGCCTCGGCGTGTCCGGCGAGATGGAGGCCGACCACGGCGCCGACGCCGCGATCCTGCAGGCCGCGATCGAGCTCGCCGACGACGAGACGGCCACCGAGCGCGCCAGCTTCTACGCCTACGCCCGCCGCGGCCGCCCCGAGGCCGCCGCGCAGGTCAGCCGCGTGGTCGAGGTCCGCAACCGCGGCCAGGCCTACCGCATCGTCGTCGCCCAGCTCGCCCCGAACCGCTATCGCACCGAGGTCGACGGCGCCGTCGTCGAGGCCGTCGTCGAGCGCCTCAGCGGTCACGAGCGCCGCATCACGATCGCCGGCCAGACCCACCGCACGATGATCTCCCGCCAGGGCGCCGACCTGCTGGTCGAGGTCCACGGCGTCCCGCATCGCATCTCCCGCGACGACGGCGGCTTCGTCCGCTCCGGCGGTCCGTCGGTGGTCGTCGGCATCCCCGTCCGCGAGGGCGACGAGGTGGCCGAGGGCGACGTCGTGGCCGTCGTCGAGTCGATGAAGATGGAGACGTCGCTGACGGCGCCGTTCGCCGGCCGCGTCCGCCGCGTGCTCACCGGGACCAACGTGCAGGTCCCCGCGCACACGCCGCTGCTGCAGCTGGAGGCGATCGAGGTCGAGGCCGCCGAGTCCTCCGCCGAGCGCGTCACGTTCGCGTCCGAGGAAACGGTCAGCGACCCTGTCCAGGCCATCGACCGCCTGCGCTGGGCGCTGCTCGGCTACGACGTCTCCGGCGACGAGGTCCGCCGCGCGCTCGCCTGCCTGCGCGAGTGCGACGCCGACGTCACCGACGCCGAGCACGAGCTGCTGGACGTCTTCACCGACGTGCGCGCCCTGACGCGCGCCCGCCACGACGATCCCGACCGCGAGCTCTTCCACTCCCCGCAGGAATACATGCACGCCTTCCTGCGCTCGCTGGACGCGAAGGCCGAGCGGCTCCCGGAGCGCTTCGAGACCCTGCTGGCCCGCGCGCTCGGCCACTACGGTGTCGAGAGCCTGGAGCGCACCCCCGCGCTCGAGGACGCGTGCTACCGCCTGTTCGTCTCCCAGGGTCGCGTGGACCTCGCCCGCGCCGCCGTGATGGCGATCCTCGAGAAGCGCCTGGAGCGTGCCGACGAGTACGTCGGCAACGTCGACAACGACTTCCGCGGCGTGCTCGACCGGCTCGAGCTGGCCACCGAGCGGCGCGATCCCGTGATCGCCGACCTCGCTCGCCAGTTGCGCACCCGCTACTTCGACCAGCCGGTGATCCTCGAGCGCCAGGCCCAGGCGTACGCCGAGCTCGAATGCCACCTCGCCGCGCTGCTCGAGGACCCGGCGCGCGAGGACCGCGAGCACCACGTCACGGCCATCGTCGACGCACCGCAGCTGCTCGCCCCGCAGATCATCAAGCGGATGCAGGCGACGACCGCCCGCGAGCACCCGGTGCTGCTGGAGATCATGACCCGGCGCTGGTACCGCCAGCGCGAGCTGACGCAGTTCTGGGACGGCCTGACCAGGGACGGCACCGCCTACATCACCACCAGCTACGTCAAGAACGGACAGCGCCGGCACCTCGCCGCGGCGTTCGTCGACACGCAGGATCTCGATGACGTCGCGGGCGCGATCGCCCGCCGCGCCGGCGACTATCCCCAGGACGAGATCGTCAACCTGGACCTCTACGCCGACGCCACCGCCGGCGAGGCGCTGGCCAACGACCTCCGGCTCGCGCTGGAGCGGGCGGACATCCCGATGCTCGTCCAGCGCGTCGTGCTCGACGTGCCCGCCCCGGAGCGCGGCGTCTCCGGCGCCAACGCGATCACGCTGCGGCGCTCGATCGACGGCGGCTGGGCGATCGACCGCGAGCTGCAGTTCGTGCACCCCGAGCTCGCCGAGCGACTGAACCTGTGGCGCATGTCGGAGTTCTCGCTGGAGCGGATCCCGTCGCCCGCCGACGTGTACCTGTTCCGCGGCGTCGGGCGCTCGAACCCCAAGGACGAGCGGCTGTTCGCTCTGGCCGAGGTGCGCGAGCTCAGCGTCGTGCGCGACGAGCAGGGCCGCGTCGTCTCGCTGCCCGAGCTCGAGCACATGCTGGCCGAGGCGCTCGGCGCGCTGCGGCGCTTCCAGTCGCGCCGCTCGCCGCGCGAGCGCCTGCTGTGGAACCGCGTCCGGCTGAACGTGTGGCCGGCCGTCGACCTCGCGCCGGAGGAGGCGGGCGCGCTGATCGACCGCTACGCCCGCGAGACCGAGGGCCTCGGGATCGAGACCGTGATCATCAAGGGCCAGATGCGCGACCGCCGGGGCGGCGAGCTGCGCGAGCGCGAGCTGCGGTTGTTCGCGCCCGCCGGCCGCGGTGTGATCGTCGAGCTCGACGAGCCCTCCACGCGTCCGTTGCAGCCGCTGGACGAAGGCGCCCGGCGGATCGTGCAGGCTCGCCGGCGCGGCTCCGTGCATCCCGCCGAGCTGGTCAAGGTGCTCGCCCCCGAGCGCGAGGACCGCGCCCGCCGGATCCCGAAGGGCGAGTTCATCGAGCATGACCTCGACGCCGACGGTCAGCTCGTCCCGGTCGACCGCTCACCCGCGATGAACGAGGCCGGCATCGTCGTCGGCATCGCGCGGTCGTTCACCGATCGCCATCCCGAGGGCATGCAGCGCCTGGTGCTGCTCGGCGACCCGACCAAGTCGCTGGGCTCCGTGGCCGAGCCGGAGTGCCGGCGGATCATCGCCGCGCTCGACATGGCCGAGGAGCTCGGCGTCCCCGTCGAGTGGTTCGCGCTGTCCTCCGGCGCGCGCATCTCGATGGACTCCGGCACCGAGAACATGGACTGGGTGGCCGCGGCGCTGCGCCGGATCATCGAGTTCACGCAGAACGGCGGCGAGATCAACGTCGTCGTGACCGGCATCAACGTCGGCGCCCAGCCGTACTGGAACGCCGAGGCGACGATGCTCATGCACACCCGCGGCATCCTCGTGATGACGCCGGAGAGCGCGATGGTGCTGACCGGCAAGCAGGCGCTGGACTTCGCCGGCGGCGTGTCGGCCGAGGACAACTTCGGCATCGGCGGCCACGACCGCATCATGGGCCCCAACGGCCAGGCGCAGTACTGGGCGCCGGACCTCGCGGGCGCGTGCGGCGTGCTGCTGCGGTACTACGACCACGCGTACGTCGCGCCGGGCGAGCGCTTCCCGCGCCGCGCCGCGACGCTCGACGCGCTCGAGCGCGACGTCCGGGATTCGACCCACAGCGCACCCGGCTCCGAACTGAAGACCGTCGGCGCGATCTTCTCCGACGAGACCAACCCGGGCCGCAAGCAGGCCTTCGACATCCGCTCGGTGATGCGCGCGGTGACCGACGCCGACCACCGCCCGCTGGAGCGCTGGGAGCGCATGCGCGACGCCGAGGCCGCCGTCGTGTGGGACGCCCACCTGGGCGGCTGGCCGACGACCGTGATCGGCATCGAATCGCACCCGCTCGACCGCTTCGGGCCCACCCCCGCGGACGGCCCGTCGCAGTGGACGTCCGGCACGCTGTTCCCGAAGTCCTCCAAGAAGGTCGCGCGAGCGATCAACGCCAACGGCGGGCGGCGCCCGCTGGTCGTGCTGGCGAACCTCGCGGGCTTCGACGGCTCACCGGAGTCGATGCGCCAGTGGCAGCTCGAGTACGGCGCCGAGATCGGCCGCGCGATCGTCAACTTCCGCGGCCCGATCGTGTTCTGCGTGATCTCGCGCTATCACGGCGGCGCGTTCGTGGTCTTCTCGCAGCGGTTGAACGAGGGCTTCGAGGCGATCGCCGTCGAGGGCGCGCGCGCGTCGGTCATCGGCGGTTCGGCGGCGGCCGGCGTCGTGTTCACGCGCGACGTGACGGCCGCGACGCGTTCGGACGCTCGCGTCGTCGCGTTGGAGGAGCGGATCGAACTCTGCGAGGACGCGGCGGAGACCCGGCGCCTGCGCGCCGAGCTCGCGTCGCTGATGGAGACCGTGCGCTCGGAGAAGATGGGCGAGCTGGCCGCCAAGTTCGACTCGATCCACTCGATCCAGCGGGCGGTGGAGGTCGGCAGCGTCTCGTCGATCGTCGCCGCGTCCGACCTCCGGCCCTACCTGATCCACGCGATCGAGCGGGGCATGGCGAAGGCCGAGGCCACCGCGCAGGACGTCATCACCGCTTGAGCGGGGGGCGCTCCTCGGTGAGGGGCGCCTTCGTCTCGAAGTCGGTGTCGGTGGGAATCAGCAGCGAGCCGATGGTCGGCGCGCCGTGGGTGCGCCGCTCGGCCGCGGCCAGCACCTCCAGCGCCATCTTCGACAGTTCGGAGAGCGACTGGTGGCGGTTCTGGCGGGTGCCGAGGTCGACCTGGGCCATGCGCTCCAGGCCGATCGCGCGCAGCACGTCGATCAACATCGCGATCTCGATCCCGTAACCCGCGGGGAAGGGGATCTGTTCGAGCAGGGCTCTGGTCGCGGCGATCTCACCCGCGAGCGGCTGGCGGAAGCCGGCGAGCTGCGGGAAGTGCAGGTTCAGGTAGGGCCGCGCGAGCAGTTCGGTGACGCGGCCGCCCTGGTCGGGGTGGGTCGTCTCGCCGATCCTCAGCGGGCGCCGGAAGTGGCCCTTGACGAAGTTGACCTCCTCGGTGAGCAGGGGGCCGAGCAGGCCGGTCACGAAGGCGGGCGTGAAGTCCTCGGTGTCGGTGTCCAGGAAGGCGACGAGCTCGCCGGTGGTGTGCTCGAGGCCGTGGCGCATGGCGTCGCCCTTGCCCGCGTTGGGCTGCTCGATCGCGTTCGGTGCGTCGACGGTCTCGCCGCGAGCGTGCACGACGAGGGTCTCGTCGACCAGCGGGTGCAGCGCGTCGATCGCCTGGAGGACGCGCGGGAGGGTGGCGCCGACGTTCTTCGCGGGAAGGATGACGCTGATCGTCCGCGTCTTGGCTTCGAGCAGTCGCTGCAGGGGGAAGGCGTTGCCGTGGTAGCTGCGCTCGGCGAGCCAGGCGTTGCGGCGCAGGTCGACCGCGAGGCCCTTCGGCGCGCGGCCGATCCGGCGGCCGGACGTGAGGACCTTGACGTTGGCGAGACGTTCGATCGGGACGCCGTGGTGGCGCAGCGCGCGCTCGAAGCCCTCGTCCTCCAGCGCGGTCCTGGGCTCCAGCCGCACCCGCGAGTAGGTCGCTGCGGTCACGCCGATCGACGCGCCGGAGAACTGATGGTGCTCGCGCGCGCCGTGGCCGCTGACCGCCGCGCGCCGCCGGGGCGTGTCTGCCGCGCGTCGGCTGAGCGCCTTCGCCGGCAGGTCGTGGCCGTCGCCGATGTCGACCTTCCCGCCGATCGCCTGCGCGCCCTCGTCGACCGCGTTCGAGCTGGGTCCTGAGCCAGTCGGGGTCGACGGTCGAGTCGGCGTCGGTGGTGGCGATCAGGCCGAACGGTTCCAGCAGCGTGGCCGCCAGGTCCATCCCGGTCCGGCGCGCGTGGCCGACTCCCGCCCCGCGCGCGCGGATCAGCCGCACCTCGCCCGCCGCCTGCGCGCGATCGGCCGTCGCGTCCGTGCAGCGGTCGAGCACGACCACGATCTCGTACTCGTCGCGCGCGATGCCCCGCTGGGCCTCGAGCGCCCGCACGCAGTCGCCGATGAGCTCTTCCTCGTTGTGCGCGGGAACGACGACGACGGCGCGGATCACGGCAGCGGCGCTCGGCTCTCCACCAGCTCGCGGCCGGTCTCGTAGTCGTCGTCGCACTCGTGGGTGAGGACGCCCACGGTAGTGCCCTCGCGGCCGTAGTAGATCGCCCACGCGTCGTCGCCGCGCTCGACCACCCGCGTCTCGTCGAATCCGTCGCCCCACGCGGCGTACTTGAGCGTGTGCGTGCCGATCGTCGACCAGAAGCCGGGCGCGACGTCCCACTGCGCGTCCGCGCCGGCGATCGTCCGGCCGGCGACCTCGCCCATGTTCAGCGCCTCGCCCCAATGTTCGACCGCCAGGTGCCGGCCCGCCGTGGGGTTGAACGCGAACGCGACGTCGCCGACGGCGTAGACGTCCTCGGCGCTGGTGCGCATGTGCTCGTCGACCTTGACGCGGCCGTCCTGTGTGGTCAGGTGCGCGTCGGCGGCCAGGCCCGCGCGCGGCGTGACGCCGGCGGCCATCAGGATCAGGTCCGCCCGGTGTTCATCGCCGTCGACGCGCACGGTGCCTTCCCCGAAGGCCTCGACGCCCGTGCCGAGGATCAGCTCGATCTCGTGGTCATGCTCGAGCCAGCGCTGGATGCGCTTGCCGGCCTCCTCGCCGAGACGCGCCTGCTGCGGCGTGGCCTCGTCGGAGATCAGGGTCACCTTGACGCCGCGCATCGCCAGCGACGCCGCGGCCTCACAGCCGATGAACCCGGTGCCGACGACGATCGCCGTCTTCGCCTGTCCCGCCCGGTCGTGCAGCACCCGCGCGGTGGCGAGGCTGCGCAGCAGCAGGACCCATTCCTCGGTCGCGCCGGGAACGGGCAGGACGGCCGGCTCGGCGCCCGTCGCGAGCACACACGCGTCATAGCCCAACGACTGGCCGCTGCCGAGCAGGACGGTGCGGGCGCCGGGGTCCAGGGTCATCGCCTCGGCGCCGATGCGGACGTCCACGCCGTGGTTCTCGTACCACGCCTCGTCCTCGATCGGCAGCTCATGGTCCTGCAGCTCACCCCGGAGGAACTCCTTGCTCAGCGGCGGGCGCTGATACGGGAGCGCGAGCTCCGGGGTGAGGATCGTCACGTCGCCGTTCCCGCCCGCGTCGCGGTACGCGCGCGCGGTGGAGAGGGCGGCCGGTCCTCCCCCGACGATCAGGAGTCGCATCGATCCCAACGGTCGAGCACGTACTTGTCCGTCTCACGCGAGTAGTCGGGCGCGCCGAACCGCTCGGTGAGCAGGTCGCGCACGTCGTCGCCGCCGAACGGATAGTTCTGCGTGGGCGGGCGCCAGTGGACGGAGAGCAACGTGCCGCTGAGCTTCTCCAGCGTGGCCTCGAACGCGGGAATGTCGAGGTAGTACAGGACCTCCGAGCACACCGTCAGGTCGAAGCGACCCGGTGGGTACTCCTCCGGGATCTCCCGCTTCTCGAACCGGACGTCCGGGTTGCGGCGGCGTGCCTCCTCGAGCGCGAACTCGGACACGTCGACGCCCAGCAGGTCGTCCACGTGGGGGGCGAGCCAGTGGGTCAGCTCGCCGATCGAGCAGCCCAACTCAAGGCCCGTGGCGAAGTGCCGGCCCTCCAGCGCCGCGATCGTCTCGTCGTACTTCGCCCGCTCGTACTCGCTGGTCTTGAACGACCACGGGTCCGGGTCACGGGCATAGAGCTCGTCGAAGAACGCCGCTGATACTCGGTCGCGCACCTCATGGGCCCTACCCACAACGGTAACTTTGCTCGCGCTGCGGGCCTGCTCGGCGTGTTCGCATGCTTGGAGTGGAGCACACGCGCGTCGCCTTCACCCGTTCGCGGCGGCGATTCGTTGCTTTCCGAGGCGAGCCACGAACGGATCGAGCCGGTGCTGAAGCACGAACAACTCGAAGTCGCGGCGGGCGCGGTCGAGGTTCGTGCCGGTCGCGAAGGGGCGCGAACCGGTCGCCCTGCTCGCTTCGTCGAAGATCGTCCGGCCGGCGTCGGCGACCGCCTGTCGGAGCTGGATGCTCGTCGTCGGAGGGTCATCGGTGAGCGGTGCATGTTCGAACCAGCGGTCGATCGTCGCCTGGGCGGTTGTTATCCGGCCGGCCGCCAGCGCCCTCAGCTCGTCGTCCGTCTTGAGGCTTTGCAGCGCCGCCTCGACACCCGCGTCGATGATCCCGGCCCAGGCGGCGGCGGTGCGGATCGCGTCGAACGCGAGGTAGGGCTGGGTGCTCAGCGGGGTCAGCGTGGCTTCGATCCTGGCGCCGTGGAAGTGGACCCGGTGGCTCTCGCTGGCCCGCATCCCCATCGCGCGGTACCAGGCCTTGTCGATCTCGACGTTCTCCTGCAGGTCGACGTACACGAGCGTGCCCTTGGCGATCACCAGGGCGCGGGTGAGCCCGCCGGCGCCGGAGCAGAACGTCTTCGTCCCGTACAGGCGGCCGTCCTCGATGGACGCCGGCTCGCCCTCGTTCGGGGCCGGATCGGCACCCCACACGCCGAGCAGGTGGTCCTCGGGGTCGATCCCGTCGAGCCTCAGTCGCTCCACCGCGTTCAGGTGGCCCTCGAAGATGCGCCCCACCGAGCCGTCGGCCTTCGCGACTTGGCGCACCAGCGCCCACTCCGCTTCGCGCGTCTCCGGCGGCGTCAACGCGTCCGCCTGTCTCAGCGCCTCGAACGCTTCCCGCGGGAACCGCGGGCGCCGGTCAAGGTTCGCCGCGTGCGCGGCGATCTCGTCGATCACATCCCGGACGGCAATGGCGGTCACGCGGCCTGCACTACCCCAGGGTGGAACTCGGGATTCCCGATGGGCACCGGAACGGGCCAGCTTCTCGCCAGCGGCGTCGGCGTCAATCCGCGCCCGCGAATCTTCTCGACCAGCGGCCCGACCAGTTCGGCCGTCGCTCTCGCCGTCTTCCTGCGGGCCCCCGACCCGACACCGTCATGCGCGAGGACGATATCCCCGCGGTGCAGCGGCCGGAGTGCCTCAAGCATCTCGTTGGCGGTCTCGCCGCGCCAGTCATGCGTGTCCGCACTCCAGCCAACGATCGTCAAGCCGCGTTCCTCGGCGATCTCCCACGTGAACTCGGCCAGATGCCCCCACGGAATCCGCCACCAGCCTGGCGTCACCCCGTGCTCGCTGAGCACCTGCAGCACCCGGTCGACATCGTCCTCGACGGCGGATCGGTCGCACTGCGGATGCCGAAGATGCTCGTACCCATGCACCTCGACCGCATGCCCCTCCTCGACGGTCCGCGCGAGCAACGCCGGGCTCTCCTCCACCCGCCCACCAAGGACGAAAAACGTCGCCTTCACGCCGCACGCACCGAGCGCGTCAAGCACGTCCGGAGTGCCCCGAACATCAGGCCCATCATCAAAAGTCAGCGCCACCACGATGCCGCCCGACACTACCCACCCGACAACCCCCTGACGCGCCGCTAAACTCCGCGTCGCTCGGTGGGCGTAGCTCAGTTGGTAGAGCTCCGGGTTGTGGTCCCGGCGGCCGCGGGTTCGAGTCCCGTCGCTCACCCCTCAGAAGCCCCTGCAAATGGGGCTTCTCGCGTTAAAGCGGACCAGCCGGTCCGCCGCCACGGGGTCCGTTTGGGGTCCGTTTCCCAGGACGCTACCGCCGGGACCTCGTCCGAATCGGAGGCCGATGAGCCCCCGATACGGTTCCGCGGAGACGAGCCCGAGCTCTACCTCGAGTTCAATCACCAGCTCGTGAACATGCTCTCGGCGCGCGTGAAGGCCGAGCCCGAGGAGATCGAGGACGCGGCGGCGTTCGCGTGGCTGCAGGTCGCCCCGCGTCCGGCGAGGACCGGCTGCACCAGGAACTCGTACTCGTCGATCAGTCCCAGGTCCGCCAGCGCCAGGGGAGCGTCACTCCGCCCACCGACAGGTCCTCGCCCGGCTACTGCCCAGGTCGCCGCGCACCAGCTCGGCATTCCAGTCGACCCCGCTCAGCGTGTCCGACGACGACGTACTCTTCGCCCGGTCGATGATCTCGGCGTAGGTCAACCCGGCCGAAGAGCGGGGCATCGGCTTGCTGCATCTCAGCGGTCCAGTAGCGCATCGACTCCTCGTCCGGCGGGAGCCCTGCCTCGTGATGGCAGCAGCCGTCGAGCGTGACATTGATCGAGTATCGAAGTGGTCTCAACTCGCCACCGCCCTGAGAACCCGCCTTCACGTGGGCGGACAGGTCCCCGCAGTCTCGGTCGTCGTCATCGGCCGCCGTCGTACCCATGCGGCATGCCGGACGCGTCTGATCACCCGATCGCCTACACCGCCCTCCGACCGGGCGCTCCGGTGCAGACGATCGACGGGCACCAGTTCGCCGTGGTCCAGGCCGTGCTGGTCGACGAGAAGCGTCTCCGTGTTCGACGGCACCGTCGTGCAGGCGGCGAGCGGCACGCGGTTCGTCGACGCGGATCAGATCGGCTCGATCTGCACCAGTCACGTCCGCACGAC
Source organism: uncultured Solirubrobacteraceae bacterium (assembly GCA_963798325.1). Lineage (GTDB taxonomy): Bacteria > Actinomycetota > Thermoleophilia > Solirubrobacterales > Solirubrobacteraceae > Solirubrobacter. The sequence continues at coordinate 1,170,379 of CAWCSS010000009.1, read as the reverse complement.
ACTCTCCACGGAGCAGGCGGAGGATCTCCCACTGCCGGCTGGCTCGACCTTGGTCGGCATCAAGCCGGCGAGGTCGATGTCCGAGCGGTTGGGCCGCATGTTCGGTCGCGGGAAGCGCTAGGTGCGCGAGAGCTGTCTGCTGATGACGGACCCTGCGGAGTCGCTGCCGCGTTCAGCCGGGTTCCGCGACCTCGGACAGCCGGATGCCGGACCTCGAGGCTGCGAGCAGTGCTGCTCCGAGCGCCTCGGCGCGAGGGCCCAGCTCGGCACGAACGATCTGGACGTCGTGGTTGGCCACCGGAGGTAGGGCCTGACCGAGGGCCTGACGCGCGGCCACGAGCAGGGTTTCGCTGGACTCCGGTCGGGCGGTCAGGTCACCACCGATCACGACCAGGCTCGGGTCGGCAATGGTGCACACCCCTGCCAGGGCCTTGCCGAGTACGTCGCCGGCGTCGGTGAGCAGGCGCAGCGCCCCCCGATCGCCGACGTCCGCCAGGTCGAGCAGGGTGCCGACCGTTGCCTCGAGGCCCATCGTGTGCGCGAGGGCCGAGACCAGAGCACGCTTGCTCACGACCGTCTCGAGGCAGCCGCGAGACCCGCACCGACAGATCTTGCCGTCGCTGACAACAGGGAGGTGGCCGAGCTCCCCGGCGGTCCCCGACGCACCCGTGTGCAGGCGACCGCCGAGGACCAGACCGCAACCGACGCCCTCACCCAACATCACGTACACGAGGTCGTCGACGGCGGTTCCGGCGCCGAGGCGCCACTCGGCGAGCGCCCCGAGCGTCGCGTCGTTGCCGATGTGGACCGGGAGCCCGGTCCGCTCACCCAGGACGCCGGCGATGTCGACGCCGCCCCAGTCCAGCAGCATCGGCGGCGACGCCAGCATACGCGAGTCGACCACCGGTGCGGAGACGGCCACGCCTACCGCGAGCACTCGAGCTCGGTCGACGTCCCCCGTCGCGAGCAGATCGGCCGTGCTTCGAGCCAGCTGATCCAGTGACGCTGCCGGTTCGTGGTCGACGTCGAGGAAGTGGCGCTGCTGCTTCAGCACGGTCCCGTCCAGGGACGTGAGCACCACCCGCAGGTCGGCGTGGCCAACATGGATCCCGACCAGCGATCCTGCTCGGGGTGCCAAACCGAGGGCCACTGCCGGCCGGCCGCCCGCGCCCGACGCCTTGGTGCCGAGCTCGACCAGCACTCCGGCCTCGATCAGGTCGGCCACGAGCGTCGAGACGGCCGAGGTGGACAGGCCGGTCACCCGAGCGACGTCCGCTCGGCTGCACCGTGGTCTCGACTTCACCGCATCGACAACGGCTTGCCCGTTGCGACTTCGCAGCGAATCACGACGTCCCATGGTCACGGAGCATCCTAATGGACCCCGGTTCGTCCGTTACGGGACAAACTCAGAGCCAAAATCTCGCGAGTTCGTCCTTGACGGGGACAATGTCCGGCCGTAATGTGCGCAACGTCACAGTCCGCTGGGTCCAGAGGGGGAGTCTGATGAAGAAGTTGGCGGCCGTTCTGTTGGCGTTCGTGGGGTCGCTTGTCCTCGCGAGCTCTGTCTACGGAGCCCAGGCTCAGCGAGGAGCGAGCGGCGCGGGCAAAGCGACCAGCGGCAACCAGTCCGCAGCAAGCGCGACTTCCGCATCGGACCTGCCGGTGGTGCCATCGGGAAAGTCGGTCATACAGAACCCAACCACGTACACCAACCCCATTTCGCTTACTCAGGGTTCGGAGAGAATTCTGACAGCCGGCGAGCCCGTTATCAAAATAATCGGTGGTGACTACTACCTATTCACGCGTGGGAGGCGTGGCTATTGGTGGTCATCTGACTTCGCGAACTGGAACTATGTCGATGCGCCCAACCTCTTGGGCGGGATCGTTGGCATGACGGAAATTGACGGCAAGCTGTACAACTACGCCGGCAATACAAATAACCGAGTGATGACGACTGACGATCCGAAATCGGGAATCTGGTACGACGCCGGTACATTCTCCAGCAATAACTATGGCGACGCCAGCATGCTTTACGATCAAGACACCGGCCGGCTGTTCATGTACTACGGATGGTCGCAGGTTCTGGGCATTCGAGTCGTCGAGTTGGACAAGCACACCTTTAAGGAAATCAGTGCTCCACAGGTTGTCAATTGGGGCGACCCCCATAACCATGGCTGGGAAACCAGGTATTCGTCCGACCTGATCTTCCCATTTTTCACCGACAGGCAATACCGTCCTGAGGAATATGGATGGACTGAAGGCCCCCATCCGCTCAAGTACAACGGTAAGTACTATGTGTTGTACTCATCCATCGGTCTCGAATTTGCCTCTTACGCGCAGGGTGTGTACGTCGCAGACGATCCGATGGGTCCGTACGTCTATGATGAGCACAACCCGCTGACCCGGATGGTGTCGGGCTCAGCGCCGGGCGCAGGCCACGGCAGCTTCTTCCAGGACAAGCAGGGTAAGCTCTGGACCATCGCCATGGTGGCGTACACCGCGAATGGCGGCAACGGCAGCACGCTCATGTCCCTCTTCCCCACGGATGTGGACAAGCAGGGTGTGATGCACGGAAATGTCGCATACGGCGACTACCCGCAGTATCTGCCCGGCGTCAAGCAGGATCCCATCACGGATAACTTCACGGGATGGACGCTTTTGTCCTGGAGCAAGAAGGTCGAAACATCTTCCACGCAGCCCCCCGGTGCCCAGACGGGCAATTACTGGCCGCAATTCGCGGTGGATCAGAACGGGAAGACATTCTGGAGCGCTCGAACGGGTAACCCGGGCGAATACATGACCGTCGACCTCGGCAAGAAGAGCGATATTCGCGGTATCCAGATTCAATTCGACAGGGCTGGTGCCGGCGGAGGCGGGGCACTCACCCGCTATCACTCATATACTGTCGACGTATCCGATGATAACCAGAACTGGACCCAAGTTATTGACAAGAGCAATAACCCCCAGAACTTGCTGTCTGATTACATCGAACTCCCCACGGCCGTAACCGGTCGGTATGTGAGGATGACCAATGTCTTCACCCCCGACAACGGAAGGTTCTCCGTAAAGGAGTTCCGTGTCTTCGGCAATCCGGATACATCAAAGTTCACAAAGGTGCAACCGGGCCGCTTCATGGCTGTTCGCAACGAAGTGGACCGCCGCCAGGCCGATCTGCTGTGGCAACCGGTGGATGGCGCCGATGGCTACGTGATTCGCTACGGCATTGAGCGAAACAAGCTGTACCAGAGCGACATGGTGTACGGGAAGAACGCCCTGAACATCAACAGCCTGAACGTCGATCCGGAGTACTACTTTGAAGTAGAGGCGTTCTCCAGCGGCACACCTCGATACATCGAGAACCCGTTCGAAACGCGCGGCAGGGGCGCTGAGCTCGATTTGATCAAGCGGCCAACAGGCGGCGCGCAAAGTACGACAAGGCAGATGACGTACGAAACCTACGGTAAGGACGAGGTGTATGTCTTTGACGGCATCGCGCCTGGTTCTTACACTTTGAATCACACGTACGGAGTTGGAATCTGGGGTCCGCAAACACTGACGGCAGAGCAACTCATTGGGACAGACACCACCACGCCTACGCTCACTGCACTCAACCTGACGCAGTTTGGCAACGGTTCGACTCAATGGGGCACCGTTGAAGTCCGGGTCTACCCGGGTGCGACAGCCGGAAGGATTGAGGTGACCTTCCATTACATCAAGCGCGGTCAGACAATCACCTTTGACCCGCTGGCGGACAAGCCCGGCGGTCCGCCCTTCAAGGTGAGTGCGACTGCGAGCTCGGGCCTGCCCGTGCACTACAGCGCCTTGGGCTCCTGCACCGTCTCCGACGACATCGTCACGCTCACCGGTGCAGGCACTTGCAAGATCACCGCCTCGCAGCCCGGCGATGCGAGCTACTTCCGCGCGCCCGACGTGTCGCGGAGCTTCCTGGTCGGCGCGTCGCAGGACGGCACCGTGGGCGGCTCCGTGCCCGCGACCCTGGCGCTGACGCTGGGGGCGCCCGCGTCCTTTGGGGCCTTCGCGCCGGGGGTCAGTCGCCCTTATGAGGCGACCACGACGGCGACGGTGACCTCGACGGCGGGCGACGCGATGCTGTCGGTCACCGATCCGAGCCAGACCGCGACCGGGCGGCTCGTGAACGGGTCCTTCGCGCTCGGCGAGCAGTTGCAGGTGCGGGCCAACGCAAACGCGTTTGCGCCGCTGAGTTCGACGGCGGGCAGCCCGCTGGCGCTGTTGAGCTACGGGGGGCCGGTGAGCAACGACTCGGTGTCGATCGGCTTCCATCAGGAGATCGGCGCCGGCCAGGCGCTGCGTACGGGCGCCTACGGCAAGACGCTGACGTTCACGCTGTCGACGACCACGCCCTGAGTCAGGTCCCGGGCCGCCCCGAAAGTCGGGGCGGCCCGCGGCGCCCACAGCTGCACTCGCGGGTCTCCGCTCGATCTCGTGGTGAACCGCGTGGCGTGATCACCGCGTGAGCGCGTCTTTCGCGGCTGGCTGGTTTCGCTCGAGACGTCGCTCATGCTCGGCCGGAAGATCGTTGGTGCACCGGCCGCGACCGACCGGTTGCTTGTTCCGAAGGCAGAGGGAATAGCAAGTTCGCTTGCGCTGCCGCCTGGACACTGGCCTGACGGGCCAGGTCGAGGCGGCGCTGCGCGGCGGACATCACCGGCGCGGGGAGGGCTTGTGAGCGACGTGCTCGACCTCTACCGCCAGCGCGGCCGCCATATCAACGGCGCGGAGATCGACGGCTGGACGCCCCGTCGGGCGTGACGCCGGTCGCCGGGCTGTACGGCCTGACCGCCCGGCTGCACTCCGCGCACGCCCGTGAGTTCGGGGGAGGGGCTCAGTCCTGACGAGGTGGCGCTGTTCGCCGACACCTCCGAGCGCCTGCTCGCGCGTCCGGAAGCCATTGTGTTCGAGGCACACCCGATGAGCTCGTCGACGAGCTGATCCCAGGGGATCAGTCGTGTGGATTCGAACGGTCCGCATGGCGCGCTGGAGCACGGGCCATCGCTGAGGGAGAGGAGCGTCGCATGCGCATCGAACATGACGTCGAGGTGCCGACGCGCGATGGCTCACCGATCGTGGTCGACATCTTCCGACCGGACGGCGGTGAGCCGGTGCCGGTGATCGCGTCGATGAGCCCCTACGGCAAGGACGTGCATTGGCCCGATCGCGTTGCGCTCTGCGACTTGGTCCGGCACGGAGAGCACATGGTCTGGGAGACGCCGGACCCGGACTGGTGGGTGCCGAAGGGCTACGCACTGCTGCGCGCCGACACGCGCGGGACCGGCAAGTCGCTCCGGGCGCTGGACGGCTAAGCGCGCGCACCAGGGTGGGCTGTACACGAACGGCTTCATCGAGTTCTGGCGGAAGCTGCAGATCGAACCGCAGCGCCACGGCACGGACGGCGCCGACTGGCGCGAGGGGATCCCGGCCCACCCGCTGCTCGACGCCTTCCACGAGGCGCGCACCGCGGACGTCTCGCGCGTCGGCGTCCCGCTGCTCTCGGCGGACAACTGGGGTGCGCTGCACCTGCACCTGCGCGGCAACGTCGAGGGCTGGCGCGGCGCGGCGGCTCGGCCGCGACTTCGAGTGGCGTGGGCGGCTGGCTCCGCGCGTCCCATCGCGAGCTCGACCCCGACCGCTCTCTGCCGCAGCGGCCACTGCACCGGCACCGTCGTCGAATCGCCCTCACGCCGGGCGAGCCGACCCTGCTCGAGAACCAGCATCAGCCTCGCACTGGGCGAGCGCCTGCGTCTCGATCTCGTCGTCGACGACCGGGCCCTCGCGCCGGTGGACCACACCCACGACCCCCGGCCGGCCACGGGCGCAACCATCCGCCTCGGCGGTCCGAACGCGTCGCATCTCCTGGTTCCGGTGATTGATCGAGCTGTCCGGACCGGTCGGTCGCGCACGCGTGTCGCGGCGAATGCGCGGCGGCCGTCGCGGCCGCCGCGCACAACCGGGAGCTACTGCCCGAAGGCCATCACCTGATGGATGCCCGAGGGCTTGTTCGTGTACTGCATCGTGGTCAGGGGCAACGGCGAGAACGAGATCGTCGTCACCGGCTCGGTCCACGTGGCCGGGTTGGCGCCCTGGCGGGCGGTCAGTGACTTGCCGGCCGCGGCGATCGCCGCCCACAGCTCCTTCGAGCAGCGCGAGAGCGACCCGTTGCCGCAGTAGGTCAGGTTGTACTTGCCGCTGACCTTGCGCTTGAGCAGGGTCCGCAGGTCCTTGTCCATGTACTGGTGCCAGCCGCCGTACTGGCCGCTGGGCGGGAGGTCGAAGCGGCTGATCCGGCCCTCGAGGCCCTTGCACAGGGCGGTCCCGAGCCGATCGCACAGGCCCGCGTCGGTGATGCCCTTCCACGCCGTGTCGAGGATGACCGCGCCGGGGTTGTCGATCTTGCCGTCGAGGTTGGCGTCCACGCGCGAGCCGCCCGCGGCCGACCATGCGTCGAGCGCCGCGACGAGCTGCGTGGCCGTCGGTGACGGCGAGGTGCCCTTGTCCAGCACGGCCTTCAGCGTCGGCCACAGCCGCGTGATCCGGACGTCCTCGGTCGCGCCCGCGTTGGCCGCGGCGAGCACGTTGGCCAGCGTGGCCTTGGGATAGCGCGCGAGCTCGCCGTTGAGCATGTCCACGCGCTGGATGCCGCCCTCGCTGCCGAAGCGATCGTCACCGGCCGGGGAGTTCTTCGCCGGCTTGTTGTTCCAGTTGACGATGTAGCCCGAGGACGGGTTGACGACCTGCGGGTGCTTGCTCGCGGCCAGCTCGCCCTTCCACTCGTGCTTGCCGGTGCCCTCGACGGGCAGGTCGCCGTTGACGCCCTTCGGACGCACCGGCAGCGCACCGGACGTGAAGAACGCGGTCTCGGTCGCGCTCGCGTAGAACGAGTTGAACGTCTGCGGCGACTTGGCCGCGGCCGCGACGAAGTCCTTGGCGCTGTGGACGCGCGAGTAGGTCATCTGCTGGTTGAACAGCTGGTCGACGGTCTCGCGGCCGTAGGAGGAGCGCTTGCGCGACAGCGCGACCTTCTTGCCGCTGTCGCGGTCGGTCGCGTAGCCGATGACCGGGCCGTGCACCGTGCGCCAGAAGGACGCCTTCACCCGCTTGCCGGCGCCGATGATCGTGCCGGCGTCGACCTTCTCCATCTTGCGGCACTTGCCCTTCCAGACGTACTTGGTCTTCGAGGAGCCGCACAGCTTCTCGGCGTAGGTGTCGATGATGTCGGCGCCCGCCGAGGTCAGCGACCACGCGTAGTCGGTGCCGTGGCCGATGAGCATGTAGCCGGGGAACGGCGCGCTGGTGACGCCCTCGACGTTGATCGACGGCGACGTCAGCTGCATCTCCATCGTCAGGCCGGGATAGTTGAAGCCGATCTGCGGGCCGCCGACGAACAGCGGCTTGCCCGTGGCCGACTTCGACCCCGAGACGATCAGGATGTTCGACGCCAGCTGGCGCTTGCCGGTGCTGGCGACGCTCGCCGCCGACGCCTTGGCCCCGGGGAGCTTGACGAAGGCGTTCTTGAACGAGCCGTTCTTGAGGCGGACCATGCCCGACGGCTTGGACACCGAGACGTCGGTCTGGTTCGGCGCCGCCTTGGCCGTCGTGTACGTGGCCTCGGGATCGTTGCGCGCGCGCAGGTCCTCGAACGCCTTGTCGCCCCGCTTGGCGCCGAGCTTGCCGCGCAGCGCGTCGAGGAACTGGGCGTTGTCGACCTCCTCGCCGCCGCCCTCGCCGAGGAACTGCGCCTTGATCGCGTTGAGCGCGTAGATGTCCGAGCGGGTGACCTTGGGAGCCGTCGACCCACTCGCCTGCAGCCGCGCGTTCATGCCCGCCGCATAGGTGTCGATGTCGTTGAGCAGCTGCTTGCCCCGCGCGCCCTCCGCCTCGATCGACTTGGTTTGCAGCGCGGTGACCTCCTTGACGACCTGTGCGCTGGGCCGGTAGTCGAAGAGCCCGAGCACCAGGTTGATCGCCGGGACGCCCGGCATGTCGATCAGGCCGGCGACCCCGTTGTTGCGCGCCTGGCTGAGCAGCAGCGCCTGGTCGGTCGCCACCGCGTAGCCGGCGCCGAAGATCGCGCCCGCGTCGGTGTCGCTGTAGATGTGGGGGACGCCGTAGCTATCGCGCTTGATCCGCGCGCTGACGGCACCCGCGCTCGGCGACGTCCCATTGACCGTCTCGCTGAGTACGAACGACGGATCGTTCTCGGGCAGGAGCGCGGCCGACTTGTAGTACCCGGTCCCGTCGGTGCTCGGCATGAGCACGTCGGGGGTGATGTTGCGAAACAGCGGCGTGATCCGGTCGTACATCTTCGCCTGTGTGTCCGCGGGCAAAATGCCGGGCGCCGTGGCCCACGGGACGCCGGGGGCGACGTTGCCGTGCGGGACGATGTTGAGCGTCGTGTCGGCCGAGGCCGAGGCGACGGGAACAGCTGTGGCCAGCGTTGCCGCTGCCGCCACGATGGCGCGCCGTGGGAGCACCTGGACCCTCCTCCTTGATCGCACCGCCAGGCGCTCATCCGCCGGCGGCGCTCACACGGTACTTGACGCGCTGTCAGCACCGGGGACGACATCTGTCCACGGCGGCCGCTCGTCACGTTCGCGGGACATCTGAGGCATGAAACCCAGCGACTCGGGGGTAATGTCCGGCCGTCAACTCTTAGGAGACAATGTGCCCCTAGCAATTGCAGGAACCGGTTACGGCATCATCGGGATTCTGGTCATCATCCTGCTGATCGTTCTGATCCTCTACTTCGTCCGTCGCGCGTAGATGGCGGGCTGATCGACACCTGTGCCCGCAGGCGCTCACGATGGTGCCGGCGGGTGTGGGAGCGCAGCTCTTCGATCAGGCCCGCGACCGCCGGCCGATCGGTGGCGTTCGGCCGGGTGGCGAGGGTCACCGCCCACGGCGCGATCGGTTCGGCGAGCGCGAGCCTGGCGCACGGTCGGGGCAACGATGGTGCACGCCATGGCGGGGATCCTGCCGGCGGCCCAGCATCACTGGGACTGCTACGTCGAGAACCTCGCCTTCACGGCTGCACAGGCACGAACGCGAGGCATCACGGTCATCGTCGAAGCGATGAGCCAGGCCGCGGTGCCGGACTACTTCCTCGCCACCCCCGACGACGCGGCTCGCGCCATCGCGGCGGCGGCAACGATCGATTTCGACCAGGTGGAGCTTGCCCTGCGCAACGCAGGCTACGACGGCTTCCTGGGCTGCGAATACAGCCCGGTCGGGTCGACCGAAGCCGGCCTGGGATGGCTGCGCTATCGCCGGATCGCCGCTGCCTGACGCCGGGCGCGCCTGCGGTTCACGGGCGTCTCGGTGTCCGGTGCGTCGACGACGACCGTGCGCGCCAGGCGGTCGTGGAGCCCGCGGCGGCGGTCGTCGAAGAGCACCATGAAGTAGCCGGCCAGCAACGGGATCGCGGCGAGGACCATGCCGATCAGGCGCACGAGCGCACGCTTGGGGCCGATGTGCCCGTGCTGTCCGTCCGGGGCGAGCACGCGGAAGCGCATCACGCGTGCGCCCGGGGTCTGGCCGGTGGTCGACCAGAACGTCACGAAATAGGCGGCGGTCCACACGAGGAACACGACGGCGCCGATCGCGGCCAATGCCGCGGCGACCACCGATGGGACCTCGAAGAGGCTGAGGGCGAGGGCGACGATGGCGACGACGGTGATCGCGGCGAGGTCGATGATCAGGGCGTCGATGGCGAACGCGATCGCGCGCGTCACCAGGCCCGTGTAGTCCGCCGCCGTGCGGTCATCGGTGTCGGTCCGGATGTGCACGCGTGTGGCGGCGGCGGCCTGCGCCCGCGCCGCGGCGAGCTCGTGCGCGGCGTCGTCCTCGTCGACGGGGCGGCTGGGCGCCGGCACGGCGGGCAAGGGCGGGAGGAAGTCGCCGTGCGGAGTTTCGGCGGTCATGGCGCGCCCACCACGGGCGGCGGTGGCTCGATGCGCGCGCGGCGTCGCAGCAGCCGCCGCGCGACGCGCTCGGTGATCGCGTCGGCACGCCGCGTGCGCTGATTGACCTCGTTGGCGACCTCGTCGGCGAACCCGAGGCTCTGCTGGGTGATCGCCTCGGTCACCGCGGGGCTCTGCGCGATCTCGTCGACCAGCAGCCAGAGCTCCTCGCTCTCGAGCAGCTTGGCCACCACCTGGTCGACCAGGCGGCTCTCGATGACCTTGCCGATGGTGCGCTCGACCCCCGGGCTGTCGACGATCTGCATCACGAGCCGCTCGACCCCCGGGCTTTCAAGGGCGTCGCCGATCAGTTGCTCGACGCGCGGGCTGTCGAGCAGCCGAGCCGCGATGTGCCCCAGCTCGGGACCCTCGAGCACGCGTGCCGCGACCTGCTCGATGCTCCCGCCGACGAGAATGCGGTCCGCCAGGCGGTCAGCCACGCCCGCGCGCAACATCTCCTCGGCGACGCGCTCGACCACGGCGTGGCCGGCGAGGTCGCGCGCCGTGGCCTCGACCAGCGGTCCGCTCACCGCCTGGGCGATGGCGTGCTCGGCGAGCGGGCTCTGCAGCAGGCGATCGACCGCCACCGTCGTGTACGGAGACACGAGCACCGCGTCCAGGGTCGCCAGTGCGGCACGGCCGGCGAGGTCGCCGGCCGTCGATCGTGCGCGGCGCTCCAGGCGCACGGTGACCGCGACGGTCTCCGTGACCGGCCAGAGCGCGATGTGGGTCGCACGCGAGGCCAGTCGCGTGGCCGCGTGCAGGGGGGAATCGCCGGAGTCTGAAGGCATAATCGTCGCCCGCCTTGAGCGGATCGGCTCACATCCTCTCGCTCGAGCCTCCCCGCTGCAAGGTGGCGGGCCGGTGGACGGTGCGTGTGGCCTGCACGCCCACCGGCGATCGTCACGGTGCCGTGGTCGAGAGGGTGAAGGTGAAGGTCTTGCCGTAGGCGCCGGTGCGCAGTGGCTCCGACGCGCCGATGGCCTGCTTGAAGCGGATCGTCAGCGGGTCGTTGCTCGTCGGTCCGCCGTAGGTGTGCAGGGTCAGCGGTGCGGCGCCGACCGGCGCGAACGCACCCGACACCGCGGCCTGCACCGGCTGGGCGAGTGAGAACCCGCCGTTGACCAGGCGGCCCGCGGACGCGGCGATCGGGTCGGTCACGCTGAGCGTCGCGTCACCCGCCGTGCTGATGACGTTGGCCGAGGTGGAGGCGTCGTAGTCCTTGCCCAGGCCCGGCGTGAACGCTCCGAAGCCGGCGCCGGATCCGAGCGTCAAGGCGAGCGTGGCGGGCACGGTCGCGCCCACGTCGCCGTCGACGACGTTGGCGAGCTCGCCGGTGACGACGGTCACGTCGGTCTCGGCGCTCTCGTGGAAGCCGTCGCTCACGCGGACCTTCAGGGAGTAGGTGGTGTTCTCGTCGAGCCGTTGCGGGTTGGCCACGAGCAGCTCACCCGTGCTCGGCACGAAGTCGAAGACGTCCGCGCCGCTGCCGCCCGTGACGCGCCACTTGAAGGTCCGCAGGTTGGTGCGGTTCATCTGCGAGGCCCAGTCGTCGGCGACCACCGTGCCGACGCGGTTCTCGTTGCCGTCGGCGACGGTGAAGCTCTGGTCGGGCCGGATCACCGGCGCGATCCCGTTGACGTAGTTGAAGAACCACGCGCCGGCGGGCTTGAGGGTGCCGTTGGAGAGCGCGATCGGGGCGTTCTGGGCGTTGCGCCAGTGGTTGGGCGCCCGCCAGCCCCAGAGCGTGATGCCGCCGACGGCGGGGTGCTCCCAGAAGGTCGGGATGACGTTGCGGTAGTAGCGCAGCTGCATCTCGTCGCCCGCCACGCCGTCGACCGGGAGCCCATCGAGGTCGAGCTCGGTGATGTCGATCGGGATGCCGGTGGCGGCGAGGCGATCGAGGTTGGCCTTGTGCACGCGCATGTCGTCCTCGGGCACGTAGGGGTGGCCGGGGATGGAGGGCGCGTTGGTGACGCCGGGAATGAACTCGAACGCGTGCGCCTGCAGGCCGATCCGGTCGATCAGGTTCTCGCGCTTGAGGAGGTTGATGATCTTCAGGTACTCGTCGGTCGCCGCGGTCATGCCGGTGATGGCGACGTCGTTGAGCATCAGCTTGGTGTTGGGGAAGTACTGGCGCGCGAGCCGGAAGCCGTTGAGGATCCAGTCATAGCCGGTGCCGTCGGTGCCGTTGTAGCCACCGAGTGCCTGCACGTAGTTGCCGCTGCTGGAGAAGTTCGCGCCCGCGTTCTTGGGCGTCGAGCCGTCCGGCGGATCCCAGGTGCCTTCGTTGACGACCTGCAGCACGTCGATGTTCGGATAGCGCGCCGCCACGGCCGCGAACCACTTCTTGATCTCCGCCAGCTGCTCGTCGGGTGGCAGGTTGACCATCCACGTCGGCTGCTGGTTGCCCCACAGCAGGATGTGGAAGTTGAACTGGACGTGGTTCAGCTTGGCGAAGTCGGAGGCCTGGTCAAGCTGTCCCCAGCGCATCGCCGCGGTCCGCGTCGCCCCCGCCGCGCTGCCCCACTTGCCCGCGTTCTCCGGGATCAACTGGTTGAAGTAGCGCGGGAACGCCGTGGTCGTGAAGTCGTTCGCGTTGCCGACGAACTTGTCCTTGCCGTAGAGCGGAAAGTCCGGTCCGGACTGCGCTGACGCGACCGCAGGACAGATCGCGGCGCCCGCCAGCACCATCGCCAGCGCACCTCGCGCGAGCGTTGCTCCCGTGGAACGGGTTCCGTGCATTACCCTCTCCTCCCGCCTGTGTTCGTGCGAACCAGTCGCCGCCAACGCCTGGAAGTTGGACGGCAAGACGAACGCTAACAGTCGTCTTTGCGGGATGTCTAGGGCTTTAACGAAGGATCTATGAGCGATTACGCTAGCGTGGCTACGAATGAGCGGCCTGACGCTTGAACTGGCGCGCGTGGTGGGCGAGGGGCACGTGCTCGTCGATCCCGAACTGCGTGCGCCGTACGAACAGGATTTCACCGGCCGCTACGGCGGCGAGTGCCAGGCGGTCGTCCGCCCCGCCGACGCCGCCGAGCTGGCCGAGGTGATGCGGATCTGCGCCGAGCACGGCGCGGCGGTCGTGCCCCAGGGCGGCAACACCGGCCTGGTCGGAGGCGGCGTGCCGCGCGGCGGCGAAGTGCTGATCAGCACAGCGCGTCTGACGCAACTCGGGACGGTCGATTCGCTCACCGGGCATCTGCTGGTCGGCGCCGGCGTGACGCTGGCCACGGCTCAGGCCGCCGCGGCCGAGGCGGGCTGGGAGCTGCCGCTGGACCTCGGGGCGCGCGATGGCGCCACGATCGGCGGTCTGGTGGCCACGGACGCCGGCGGGGCGATGGCGCTGGCGCACGGGACGATGCGCGAGCGGGTCGCCGGTCTGTCGGTCGTGTTGCCCGATGGGCGGGTGGTCGAGCGTCTTGGTGGCCTGCTCAAGGACAACGCCGGCTACTCGTGGCCGTCGTTGATGGTGGGAAGCGAGGGCACGCTCGGCATCATCACCTCCGTCCTTGTGCGGTTGGTGCCGCGCCGTGCGGAACGGATCGCGGCCCTGTTCGCGGTCGCGAGCGTGAGCGATGCGATGGAGGTGCTCAAGGCGCTGCGGCGCCTGGCCCCGTCGCTCGAGGCCGCGGACATCTTCTTCGATGAAGGCGTCACGCTGGTGGAGCGCGTGCTCGACGACGTGCGTCTGCCGATTCAGCAGCGCGCCGCGTGCTACCTGGTCGTCGAGTGCGCCTCGACCGCCGATCCGACGGCCGAGCTGGCCGAGGCCGCAGAGGCGGTGGACCACCTCATCCTCGATCAGGCCGCGGCCGACGACACGGCCGGGCGTCGTGCGCTCTGGGCCCTGCGCGAGGCGCTGCCCGAGGCGCTGGTGCGCGCCGGCGTTCCGGTGAAGGTCGACGTCGCGGTGCCGCTCGCGGCGGTCCCGCGGTTCGTCGATGAGGTCGCCGGCGTCGTGACCGAGGTCGCCCCGGAAGCCACCACGGTGCTGTGGGGCCACCTCGGCGACGGGAACGTGCACGTCAACGTCGTCGGAGCGCGGGACGCCTCCGACGCGGTTGAGGAACGGGTCCTGCACCTCGCGGCCGGCCTCGGCGGAACCGTCAGCGCCGAGCACGGCGTGGGCATCAGCAAGGCCAAGCATCTCGGGCTCGTACGGTCAGACACCGAGCTCGAGCTGCTGCGGACGATCAAAGACGCGATCGATCCCGCCGGTCGCCTGAACCCAGGCGTGGTCTTCGCGGCGCTCTCGTCCGCCGTCTGACCCTGGAGGCCCGGGCGGTCGCCCGATGGCTCGACCTGCAAGGCTGACGCCATGAGGGCGCTTGCACGCTGGTGCTTCCGGAACAAATTCGTCGTGCTGGCCATCTGGGTCGTGGCGCTGTTCGCGCTCGGCGGGCTCAGTGCCAGCGCGGGCTCGGGCTACACCGACTCGTTCTCGCTGCCGGGCACGGAGTCCACGACGGCGCTGAACCTGCTCACCGACAACTTCAACACCGAGTCCACGGACACCAACCAGGTGGTGTTCGCCGCCGACGACGTGACCGATCCGGCGATCCAGAAGCGGATCGAGCAGACGCTCGCCACGATCGCCGAGGGCCCGCACGTCGAGCGGGTCGACAGCCCGTTCGCGGAGGGCGCGGCCGCGCGCCAGATCGCCAAGGACAAGACGGTCGCGTTCGCCAACGTGCACATGGACGGCGAGCAGCCGATCGCCGACGTGCCGAAGTCCGCCTACGACAAGCTGATCGCGACCGCCGAGGACGCGGGCGGGGACGGCCTGCAGGTCGAGCTCGGCGGCAGCGGCATCCAGCAGGCGACGCAGCAGCCGGGCGGCGGGCCGAGCGAGTTCATCGGCTTCATCGCCGCCGCCGTCGTCCTGGCGATCGCCTTCGGCTCGCTGTGGGCGACGCTGCTGCCGCTGTTCACGGCGGTCCTCGCGCTCGGCTGCGGGCTGAGCCTCAACGGCCTGCTCGCGCACGTGTTCAACATCGCGACGTTCGCTCCGACGCTCGCCACGCTGATCGGCCTCGGCGTCGGGATCGACTACTCGCTGTTCGTCGTCACCCGCCACCGCAACGCGATCAAGGCGGGTCGTGATCCCGAGACGGCGTGCATCCGCGCGCTGAACACCTCCGGACGGGCGGTGCTGTTCGCGGGCGCGACGGTGATCGTCGCGTTGCTCGGGCTGTTCGTGCTCGGCATCAGCTTCCTCAACGGCGTCGCGGTCGCCTCGGCGATCGTCGTGCTGATCACGATGACGGCGGCGGTGACGTTGATCCCGGCGCTGCTGGGGATGTTCGGCATGCGGGTGCTCTCGCGCAAGGAGCGCCGGCGGCTGGAGGCCGAGGGCCCGCGCGACCCCAAGCTCGACGGCTTCTGGCCGCGCTGGGCGATGACCGTGCAGACCCATCGCTGGCCGCTCGCGCTCGCCGCGCTGCTCGTCATGCTCGCGCTCGCCATCCCCGCCCTGTCGCTGCGGCTCGGCTCCTCCGACGCCGGCCAGGACCCCGCGTCCACGACGACGCGCAAGGCCTACGACCTGCTGGCCAAGGGCTTCGGGCCGGGCTTCAACGGCACGTTCCAGATCGTCGCCTCGACCCCGAACGGCAAGGACGACCTGCCGAAGGTGCAGAAGCTCGCCGACGCCCTGGGCACGACGGACGGCCTGGCGGCCGTCAGCCCACCGGTCCAATCGCCCAACGGCAAGATCGCGCTGATCGAGGCACGCCCCTCGACCGCGCCGCAGGACGAGGCGACCAGCAAGCTGATCGACACGCTCCGCAACGACGTGATCCCGAAGGCCTCGGCGGGCCTACCGGTCTACGTCGGCGGCATCACGGCGATCTTCGACGACTTCGCGGGCGTGCTGACCGGCAAGCTGCCGCTGTTCATCTCCGTGATCGTGTTCCTGGGCTGCGTGCTGCTGATGATCGCGTTCCGCAGCGTGCTGATCCCGCTGACCGCGGCGGTGATGAACCTGCTGGCGGCCGGCGCGGCGTTCGGCGTCGTCACCCTGGTCTTCCAGGACGGCTTCCTCGCGGGGCCGCTGGGCGTCGGCACCGGACCGGTCGAGGCGTTCCTGCCGGTGATGATGCTGGCGATCCTGTTCGGGCTCTCGATGGACTACCAGGTCTTCCTGGTCAGCCGCATGCACGAGGAGTGGATGCGCACCGGGGACAACGCCCATTCGGTGCGCATCGGGCAGGCCGCGACCGGCCGGGTGATCACCGCCGCGGCGACGATCATGATCCTCGTCTTCGGCTCGTTCCTGCTCGCCGGGCAGCGGGTGATCGCGGAGTTCGGCATCGGTCTCGCGAGCGCCGTCGCCCTCGACGCGTTCATCCTGCGCACGGTGCTCGTGCCCGCGACGATGCACATCATCGGCAACCGCAACTGGTGGCTCCCGCGCGTGCTGGACCGCGTGCTGCCCCGGCTGGCGGTCGAAGGCGCCGAGACCTAGGACGCCGCGCCGAAACGCTCGCGCAGTTGCGGCTTGAGCACCTTGCCGGCGGCGTTGCGCGGCGGTTCGTGGGTGCGCGCCCTCGGCTTCGACGCCGGGCGCCTTACGCGGCGTTCCTGAGCGACGGGCCGGTCGCGGTGCCCACGACGTCCGCCCACGAGAGCGCGGCCGCGGCGACGTCGATCAACGCGCTGCGCAGGGCTTCGGGGTCGCTGGCCTGGCGCGCTTCGGCGACGCTGCGGATGCGGGTGGCCAGCACGGCGGGCCCGCAGCTGCGGTCGTGGGTGTTCAGGTGCAGCTGGATGACTTCGCGGGCGTCGGCGGCGAGCGTCGGGCGGCCGTTGGTGTGCCGGCCGCGGGGGCGGGGCTCGATGCCGGCGCGGCGGGCGGCTTCGGTGAAGTTGCCGAAGCGGCGGGCGACCGTGTTGCCGCTGGGCCAGTTGCCGGCGTAGTAGCGCTCGATCCGCCATTCCTGCGCGGTCGAGCGGGCGCGGGCAGGCGACCAGTCGGACATCGCGGGCGGTTCCCCGTACAGGCGGGTCCATTCGCGGATCGCGGCCAGGATCTCCTCGTCGGTGAGGGTGTGGGCGCGGCCGCGGGTCGGGCCGCGGCGGGGCCGGGCGCCGGCGGCGAAGAGGGCCTTGCTCATGTTCCCGAACTGGCGCCGGACGATGGCGGCGGTTGGCCATTGACCGCGTTCGAAGCGTTCGGCGCGCCACGCCTCGCCGCGGCGCCGGGCCCACGAGGGGTCCCAGTCCAGGACCTTGGGCGGCTCGCCGTAGAGCTCCTGCCAGCGCTTGATCGCGGCGACGATCTCCTCGCGGGTGAAGCGACTGAGCGCCGCCGCGGGGAGGCGGGCGGCGTCGGTCCGGTGGGCCTTGAGCAGCGAGTCGAGTTCGGTCATGGCTTCTTGGGCTCACTCGTGAGTAGGGTGCTGACTAAGCGCTTGCTTAGGTCGAACGGTAGGGGGTTACGGCGCGCCTGTCAATCCCGCGGGGCGGTCAGGGGCGCAGCATGCGCTCGACGAGGCCGGCGTAGAACCGGCCGAGTTCCTCGTCGTCGAGCCGATCTCGCAGCGCGCCGTGCCAGCGTGCGACATCGATCCCGAGCGACAGGATCGCCACGCCGGTGGCCTCGACGTCCTCGACCGTGAACTCGCCGGTGGCGACGCCGGCGCGCAGCTCCTGGCCGATCAGATCCTCGAAGCGCTGGCGCGTGTCGGCGATCTCGCGGAACTGCTCGGGGCGTCAGCCCGCGCAGCTCGTACTGGATGACGCGACCGAGCGTGCGCTGACGGGCGTGGAAGCCGGTGAACACGGCCACGAAGCGGCGCACGCGCTCGGTGGCGGTGCCCGGCTGCTCGAGTGCGCGCTCGAGATCGGAGAGCACTTCGGCGTGCCCGCGCCGGCAGATCTCGGCCAGCATCTCGTTCTTGGACGCGTAGTGCACGTAGACCGCGGCGGGGCTCATGCCGGCCTGTTGGGAGATCTCGCGCGTGGTCGTGGCGAAATAGCCCTTCTGCGCGAACGCGTCCAGCGCCGCGAGCAGCAGCCGCCGGGCCGCGTCCGGCTCGACATCGGTCCATAGTCGCTTGCCGTCCGGCACCGCCATCCGCTGCGATCTTGACAGGCGCGGCGGGTTCTAAGCAAGCGCTTAGTCAAGTCCCGGCGCGTAACCCCGTCATCGGCGACACGCTGGTCACCAACCGCCGGCGACCGATCCTGACGCTGGTCGCTGACACGTCCGGCGGCGTGCACGACACGCTTCTCGCCGCGTGCGATCGCTACCGCTACGAGCTGCTCGGTTGCGTCGGCGCGCACGACAACTGCACCGACAACCTGCACGCCGCGCTGGCGTCCGTCGGGGTCGCGGTGGCCACGACGCCAAGCCCGCTGAACCTGTTCGAGAACGCCGTGCCGGCCGCCGACGGCACGATCGCGATCGCTGCGCCGGTCGCGAGGCCGGGCAGCTCGGTCACGCTGCGCGCGGAGATGGACGCGCTGCTCGTGTTCTCCGCGTGCCCGCAGGACATGGTCCCGACCAACGGCCCGGAGCTCGCGCCGGCCGACGCGCATCTGCGGGTGCTCGAATAGCCACTGCACGCGGACGGGGACGACCACGCTGACGGTGGTCGTCCCCGGTTCCGGGTGGATTCAGTTCGGCGGCCAGGCGACGCCGGTGCGGGCCCGCACCAGGCGCGTCGCGCTGGTTCGGGTCGGGTTAGCCGTTGCCGTTCTCGACGGTGCCGGAGACGGTCGTGTCGACGGAGATCGAGGTGACGGGCGGGGGCGTGTAGCCGGCCGGGGCCGCGGCGACGGCGGCGAAGTAGGCGTCCACGGCGTCGAGGTAGCTCATGTTGTAGAAGACGTAGCCGCCGATGGCGATGACCGAGGTGACCGACGGAGCGGCGGCCGCGGCGGCGGCGGCGGCCGGCGTCGCGGCGGCGACGGGGGCGGCGGCAACGGCCGTTGAAGTCACGTGCTTGCCCTGATGCGAGCGGCCGTGAGTAGCGGCGGAGGCGTTGGTGGCGGCGAACGGGAGGACGGCGACGGCAACGGCCACAGCGGCGACGCGACGGGTCTTCAGGATGAAGCGGAGCGGAGTGTTCATGCTCTCGCTGTCGGCCCTGCGACAGGCCGTCCATGACACCCCCAGAATGTTGACTGTGACAAAACTGAGGATTTTGTCAGTGCCGCTACAGACGCTTTTCCCGGGTCATCCCCCGGATGAGGGTCAGGTGTTCACCCCACCCACACCGGTGTGGCCGGCGAGTCGCGCCGACGGCGACGCTCGCGCTGATCGAACGTTCCTCGACCGGCGTCAGCCCGCGGCGTCCGGCTTCGGCTCGGAACGCGACGCGGTGACGCGGCTCTGGCGGCGCGGCGGTTCGAGCGTCGTGCGCCGGTAGCGATCCAGCACCTGGCGGACGACGTGCAGTGGCGGTGCCTGACGCGGGGTGACCGAGGGACGAACGGGCTCGAGTGGCATGGAGGCTCCTGTGGAAATGACGTGGCGCCTCGTCCCCGGAGCGCGCCGTCGGCGACGCGCCGGTCCCGCAGCGTGTGGTTCGAGCTGACGTCCCCTCGGGAGAGGTCACGCGCGCCCGTGCAGCGGTGCTCCCCGCGGGCGCGAGCGTTGTCACGGCCGGTCGTCACCACGCTTACCGAGCGAGCCGAAATCGGCGCCTCGGCGCTCTCGCGTCGGCGCTCATGGGCGCGGCGGCGCGGCGCTGATCGTCAGGTCAGCGTCGCGCCGTCGGACGCCGAGCCGACGAGGCGGCTGTAGCGTCCGAGCACGCCGGTGGTCACGCGTGGCGGCGGCGGCTCCCAGGCCGCGAGCCGGGCCGCGAGCTCGTCGTCGCCGACGTCGACGGCTAGGACTCCGGCGTCGACGTCGATCGTCACCTGCTCGCCCTCGCGAAGCACCGCGAGTGGGCCGCCGCGGACCGCCTCAGGCGACACGTGCCCGACCATCAGGCCGCGCGTCGCCCCCGAGAAGCGGGCGTCGGTGACGAGCACGACGGACTCGCCGAGCCCCGAGCCGACGACAGCGGCGGTGATGCCCAGCATCTCGCGCATCCCCGGCCCGCCGGACGGCCCTTCGTTGCGGATGATGAGCACGTCGCCGGGGACGATGGCGCCGGCGCTGACGGCGATCGTGCACGCCTCTTCGCTGTCGAAGACGCGCGCCGGCCCGGTGTGCCGGCGCCGTTCGGTCCCGGAGATCTTGGCCACGGCGCCGTCGGGCGCGAGGTTGCCGCGCAGCCCCCGCAGCCCGCTGGAGGCCTTGTACGGCGCGTCGCAGCTGAACGTCACCTGCCCGTCGGGGTCGGGCGCGGCGGCTGACGGCCTCGGCGAGCGTGCCGCCGCTGACCACCGGCGCGGCGCCGTCGACCAGCCCGGCCCGGATCAGCTCGCGGATCAGCACCGGGACGCCGCCGACCGCCTGGAACTCGGTGGCCACGTAGCGCCCGCCGGGCGTGAGGCTGGCGATCACCGGGACGCCGGCGGCGTGTGAGAACAGGTCGTCGAGCGTCAGCGGGACGCCGGCCTCGCGAGAGATCGCGAGCGTGTGCAGCACGCCGTTGGTGGAGCCGCCGCTGGCCGCGATCCCGGCGAAGGCGTTCAGCAGCGACCGTCGCTGCAGGAAGCTGCGCGCGCCGGGGCCGTCAGCGGCGATCCGCACGGCCAGCGCGCCGGCCTCGGCGGCATGCGCGGTGCGCTGCTCGAGCTCGTCCGCGGCGACCATCGTCGTGCCCGGCAGCGCGAGCCCGAGGAACTCGAGCGCGAGCCCCATCGTGTTGGCCGTGAAGTGCCCGGCGCAGGTGCCCGGCCCGGGGCAGGCGCCGCGCTCCAGCGTGTCCAGCTCCTCGCGCGCGAGCTGGCCCTGGCGACGGGCGCCGACCGCCTCCCAGACGTCCTGGATGGTGGCCGTCTGGCCGCGCCACGAGCCCGCGCGCATCGGCCCGCTGTAGATCACGACCGACGGCTTGTCGATCCGCGCGAGCGCCATCAGTGCCGCCGGCACGGTCTTGTCGCAGCCGACGATGCAGACCAGCGCGTCGAAGTCGTGCGCCACGTCCATCAGCTCGATCGAGTCGGCGATCAGCTCGCGCGAGACGAGCGAGGCGCGCATGCCCGGTGTCGCCTGCGACTGGTTGTCCGAGACGGCGATGGTGTTGAACGCCAGCGCCACGCCGCCCGCCAGGGTCACCCCCTGCTCGACCGCGGCGGCCAGGTCGCGATGGTTGAGGTTGCACGGCATCGTGTGCGTCCACATCGACGCGACGCCGACGATCGGGTGCTCGAGCCGGTCGGGATCGATCCCCATCGCCCGGAAATGCGACCGCGCGCCGGCGCGCTCGTCCCCGTGGGCGAGCTCCGCGCGTGCCGCTCGCCGTGCCGCTGTCGTCGCGTCGTCTGCCATGTCAGCGCACGACGATAATGGTCAGGATCGTTCAGTGCGCGCGCCGCTGGGCGCGCCCGCCGATCGTGACCTCGTATTCCGGGTCGTGGTGATCGAGCGCCGCCGGGCCGATCTCCTCGGCGGCGGCGCCGTAGAGGTAGGCGCTGGCGCTGAGCACGTTGCCGTAGCTGCGCACGTCGACCATGTCCGGTCCGAAGACGTCCGCGAGCAGCCGGCGCAGCGATGAGCTGGTGAGGCGCCAGTAGTCCTCCCACTGGTGATCGCGGGGCGCGACCCCGTTGGTGGTGACCAGCAGCACCCCGCCGGGGCGCAGCGCGTCATGGACGACCTCGATGGCGCGCCGCAGGTCGTAGATGACGTTGAGCGTCTCGAGGACCAGGATGCAGTCGAAGGTGTCCCGTGGGACGCCGGTCCCGGTCTCGAGGTCGCCGACGAGCGTGGTCCCGGGCGCGTCCGGGTCGGGGTTGAGGACGTCCACGCGGGTCAGCGAGTGTCCGAAGCGGCGCGCGCTGTTGTCGTCGCCGATGTCCATGACATGGCCGTGGATGTCGGCCCGGTGGGCGTCCATGAAGGCGTCGATGTAGCGCCGATCGACGGGGGAGCCGCGGTCGTAGCCGTACATTCGTCCCAGCGGCTGGACGCTGACGCCGATGTCCGAGATGGGACGCGCGACGCGCCGCCCGTGGCGCAGCAGCGTTCGACCGTAGTCGAGCGAGCGGACGAGCAGCGCGGGCCGGGGACTCATTGAGCATTCACGCTGCCCCGCGCCGGAGCGACGCAAACGCCACTCCGGCGCGGGCGCCGCAGCGTTAGCGGCGGCGTCGCTGATCGATCTGCACGCGCAGGGTCTCCCAGCGTGATCGCGCCTGCGCGGTGACCTCCTGCCACTGGCGCTGAACCTCGTCCTCGGCGGGCTTCTCGCCGCGGCGGATGCGGCCGAGCTCGTCGCGGACCTCGCGGCCGGCGGCGGCGGCGACGACCAAGACGACCATGACGCAGAAGAACGCGGAGATCATCGCGAAGACGGCGCCGATGACGCCGTAGCGGGTCGCGTAGGTGTTGAACAGGCTCGGGACGTAGACGGTGGCGCCGATCGAGTAGATCGCCAGCAGCACGGCGGCGATGACGGCGAACGGAAGGACGTCCTGGCGCGTGAGGCGCAGGGCGCTGAGCCTGCGGCCCGTCCAGGTGAAGAAGATCACGGTGAGGGGCACCGTGAGGAACGCGGCGCCGATCTCGAGCCGGCCACGCCCGATCAGCCCGTGCACGACGCCGGTGAGGCCCGCGTAGAGCCCGAGCCCGACGATCCACAGCAGTCCGTTGAAGGTGTTGCGGACGCTCATGGGGCTCAGTTCCCAGCCCTGCTCGAAGAGGCGTTGCACGGCGCGGGTGAAGCTCAGCACGGCCACCATGAGAAAGAGGAAGCCGATGATGCCGAGGCTCGTGCTGGAACCGGTGGGTGGGGCGAAGATGTCCTTGACGGCCTCGGCGCCGCCGCCGGTCAGCTCGTAGCGGTCGATGATGCGCTCGGCGGTGTCCCGGCCACCGAGCTTCTTGGAGAAGGTGCTCAGCGCGATCAGGAGCGGGATCGTCGCCGTGAGCGCTCCGGAGGCGAGCGCGATCGCGCGGTCGAACCCCGCGATCTTCTGAAAGCGGTTGACGACGCGCAGCACGAACTCCGGCCGCAGCCAGAACGTCAGGGTCCGCACGAAGCGGCGGCGGTCGCTTCGCCGCTCGGATTCGGTCGGCATGACGTCCCTCTTATACCCGGCTGCGTGGGCCTGCGGATACTCCGGTTCGGATGACGCGGGTGCCGCCGCGGGCCCGTACCGTCGCGACGCCACGGTGATGACACTCAATCGCGCCGGGCGCTCGGGCCGGGTGCCTGAAGCCCACGAGCATTTCGTGCACCTGCCGACGAGCCGCGCGACGGGATGGTGCTCGGCGCGGTCGTCGGCGCCGGCTTCGCCGCGTTCGAGAGCGCCGGCTACGCGCTGCAGACCCTGCTCGACAACCTCGACCACCAGACGATCGTCGCGATCCTCGAGATCGAGACGCTGCGCGCCGTGCTCGCGCCGTTCGGCCACATCACGTGGACGGCGCTGATCGGCGGTGCGCTGTTCGCCAGTTCGCGCGGCGGCCGCTTCCACCTCACGCGCGGGCTCGTCCTGACGGTGCTCGGCGTCATCCTGCTGCACGCCCTGTGGGACCAGACGTCCGGTTGGGCCGTGATGCTCACCCGGGCGCTCGTCATGGGCGAGGGCTGGCACGTCGCGTGGCCGAACGCCCAGCTCTGGATCATCCCTCCGACCGGCGCCCACCTGATCTGGTTCAACGCGATCTACGACGTGATCCTGGGCGTCCTGAGCGTGATCGGCTCCGCCTGGATCGTGCTCGCCTGGCGTCACTACGGTCGCCGCGGTGCGGTGACCACGGAGCCGGCCGTGCCGGCGTAGGCCGCGCCCGCTTGAATGCGGGGCGTGTTCGAGATCGACGGCAAGCAGGTATTCGACTCCCTCGAGGAGCTCGTCGACCCGCGCCACACGGCGCTGGTGGTCGTCGACATGCAGCGGGATTTCTGTTCCCCCGGCGGCGCGTTCGACAGCATCGGCGTGGACATCTCGATGTACCCGCCGATGGTCCCGCGGCTGGCGCGCCTGGTCGAGGGGGCGCGGGCGGCGGGCGTGCTCGTGGTCTACGTGATGATGACGACGCTGCCGGGCCGGCTGATCGAGTCGCCGGCGCAGATTCGCTTCAACCGGCGCCTGCATCTCGCGGCCAACGGGGGTGACCCGCTGGACTACACGACGGACGGCTCGGACGGCCAGCGGATCATCCCGGAGCTCGAGGTCCTCGACGGCGATGTGATCGTCAAGAAGTACCGGTCGAGCGGCTTCTGGGGCACCAACCTCGACATGCTGCTGCGCAGCAACGCGATCAAGTCCGTGGTCGTCACCGGGTGCACGACCGAGGGGTGCGTCGAGTCGACCGCGCGCGACGCGATGTTCAACGACTACTACGTCGTGCTTCCCGAGGACTGCGTGGCCAGCGACGACCGCGTGCAGCACGACGCGTCGCTGCTGCTGATGCGCCATCGCTTCGACGTCACGACGTCGGAGCAGATCCTCGCTGAGTGGAGCTGAGCTGCGCGAGCAGCCGCTGCTGCTCGTTGTGGACGATCATCAGGCCCTCGTCGACGCCCATCCCCGGCTTGGCCAGCAGGAACGCCGGGCGCGTCGCCATGGCGATGTGGACGCAGACCTGCGCGGAGAGGTCGGTCTCGGTGCAGCTGCCGCCGAGGAAGGCCGGCATGCCGTGCTCCGAGCAGGCCGCCATGGCCTGCAGCGTGGCGTCGACCGAGCCGAGATCGGGCACTTTGACCTGCACCATGTGACCGGCGCGCGCGCCGGCGAAGTCGCGGATGTCCTCGAGCGTGTTGCACCACTCGTCGGCGACGATCTGGACGCCGAGCCCGCGGGCATCGACCTCGGCGCGCAGCGCGGCCAGCCCTTCGATCTGGGCTTCGCGGCCGCCGTAGTCGGCCGGGCTCTCGATCCGCAGCGCGAACGGCCGCGCGATCGCTTCCAGCTCCGCCAGGAAATCGGCGAGCCGGGTCGTGTCGGTCCCGAGCATGTGCCCGGCCATCCCGTAGAGGTCGAAGTGCAGGGTCGGGCGGTGGCCGTGCGCGAGCGCGCGGTCGCGGACCCACGCGACGTAATCCCGCAGCGCCTCGAACTTCTCCGGCGCGTTGATCAACCCGTGGGGGAGGACGTCGACGCCCTTGACGAGCATCTTGTCGACGTTGCCGTGGCGGTTGTCGCCGCTCTGGCTGTAGATCGGGACCGGCTCGGCGATCAGCTCGAGCCCGTACTCCGCGCACAGCACCTCGGCCATCGTGACCCCGTTGACCGCGGCCGCCGCCCGCAGCAGGGCCTGGCTGACGGCGTAGTCGATCGCGACGTGATCGATCCCGCACTCGCGCAACCGCCGCTGCGCAACGGCATCCGCGTCGCGGAAGCGCCGCGCGTCGACGCCCACCATCAGCGGCGCGAACGCCTCGCTCAACCGCGGGAGGACCGCCTCGGGCGCGAGCGGCGCGTCACGTCCGCCGGCGCCCGCGTACTGCACCGACATCCCGTCGCCCCAGGCGTGCACACCGTCGACCTCGAACCCCACCCCGACGGTCCGCGCCGGCATGCGGATCGCCGAGAAGCCCGGGGTGACCGGCTCGCCGCGGTAGTGCTCGCCTTCGCGGGTCGCGCCGCGCCGGATCGCCTCCTGGTCGTCGTAGAAGTAGCCGCCGAGCCCTTCGACGAAGAGCGCGCGGGAGATCAGGCCACGCAGGGCTTCGTGGCCTTCGACGCGGTGATGATCTGGTCGACGGTCTGCACCGGGATCGCCGGCGGGAGCGGTTCCCGTGGGTGTCCCTCGGGTCTGAGCCCGTCGAGGATCAGCGCGAGGTAGCGGCGCCAGACGTCGGGCGCGTGTTCGCGCCCGGCGTCCATCAGCGTGCGCAGCATCAGGTGGATCATCGGCACGTCGGACGCGGCCGCGTCGGGCCGGATCGCGCCGGCCTCGCGGGCGCGCTCGATCACGGCGTGCGCCTTGGGCGCGAGCCGTTCACGCACGCGCTCCACGCGCTCGGCGCCATGCGGGCTGCCGGTCAGGAGCTGGGCGAGGCCGACGTTGCAGGCCGCGAGCTGCATGCCGCACTCGAACAGGTGGACCACGCCCTGCCAGCGATCCTCCATCGCCAGCGCCTCGTCGGCGACGGCGAGGACGGCGTCGAGCTCCTGCTCGAAGAGGATGTCGATCAGCTCATCGCGGTCCGGGAAGCGGCGGTAGACGGTGCCGATGCTCACGTCGGCCTCGCGGGCGATCGCCTCGTGCGACGCCTTCAGGCCCTGCTCGCGGAAGACCTTGATCGCGGCCGCCCGGATGCGCTCACGGTTGCGCTCGGCGTCGCGCCGGAGCGGGCGTTCCAGCGGGTCCGCGGGCGTGCTCATGACATCAGGGTACCGCCTATGTGGAACGCGCGTGTGTAATTGAGAAGCGCTCCTCAAGTTCCGTGCTACGGTAGCCGCCGTAGAAGTTGAGACGTCGTTTCCATTTTCGTCGTGACCACCCCCCGCAACCCCATCCGGCACCTGTCGCGAGCCGGCACCGAACTGCTCGTGTTCGGTGTCGCGTACGTGCTCTACAACCTCGGCCGGGGGCTCACCAACGGCGACATGTCGCAGGCCGTATCCAACGCCCACTGGGTGATCGACTTCCAGGGCGGCCTCGCCGTCGAGCGGGGCGTGCAGGCGGCGCTGGGCGGAGTCCCGATGGTCGTGCTCAGCTACGTCTACCTCGCCGCCCAGATCGTGGTGCTGCCGGTCGCGCTGATGGCCATGTACCGGTGGGCGCCGGCGATCTACCCGCGGTTGCGCAACACGGTCATCGCGACGTGGATGCTCTCGCTGCCGGTCTACGCGCTGTTCCCCGTCGCCCCGCCGCGGCTCGCGGGCCTCGGCATGATCGACGCGGTCAGCCGGCAGTCGGCCGTCTCGCTCGCGGGTCGCTCGGGCTGGTTCTACAACCCGATCGCGGCCGTCCCGAGCCTGCACACCGGGTTCGCCATGGCGATCGGGATCGCCGTGGCCGCGGCCGTGACGCCGCGCTGGCTCAAGCTCGTGGCGTTGTCGTGGGGGCCGCTCGTCGCGCTCTCGACGGTCGCGACCGCCAATCACTATGTCTTCGACGTGCTCTGCGGACTGGCGATCACGGCGATCGGCTACACCGTCGTGACGTACCGTCCGCGCAAGCCAAGCCGAGTGCCCAGAACCGACCAACAGGGAGTCCTGACATGAGCGCGGCCGAGTCGCTGTTCTCCGATCTCTCGACCATCAGCGGCACGCCGCTGGAGGCCGACGCGCTCGCCGGGAAAGCGGTGCTCGTCGTCAACGTCGCGTCGCGCTGCGGGCTGACCCCGCAGTACGAAGGGCTCGAACGCCTCCAGCAGCGCTACGCCGACCAGGGCTTCACCGTGCTCGGCGTGCCCTGCAACCAGTTCGCCGGTCAGGAGCCGGGGACGCCCGAGGAGATCCAGACGTTCTGCTCGATGACCTACGGCACGAGCTTCCCGCTCACGGAGAAGCTCGAGGTCAACGGTCCCGGCCGTCACGCGCTCTACCAAGCGCTGACCGCCGCGCCTGACGCCGAGGGCGCGGCGGGTGACGTGCAGTGGAACTTCGAGAAGTTCGTCGTCTCGCGCGACGGCGAGATCATCGCCCGCTTCCGTCCGCGAGTCGAGCCCGAGGACGAGCGGGTCACGGCCGCGATCGAGCAGGCGCTCTAAGCGCACACCGCCCGCCGCGGGCGGAAGATCTCCGGCAGCAACTCGAGCGCGCACTGGACCGTCCCGCGCAGGCGGGCGTCAGCCGTGCCGCGGACGATCTCGAGCGACGGGCTCACCGCGTGCCGGCGGGCAGAGGTCTTGACCGCCTCGAAGAACGCGTCGGCGCCGTGCACGAACTCGGTGTCGGCCAGGATCACGATCGAGGGGTCCAGGAGGTTGATGAGCCAGGCCGCGCCCGCGCCGAGGTCCTCGGCCGCGCGGGCCAGGAGCGCGTCGATGCGCGGGTCCTGCATCCGCTCCAGCTCCGCGAGGTTCGCGCGTGCGAGCTCGGGGCGTTCGAGCAGGGCCACCGCCTCGGCGCGGATCGCCCAGCCGGCGGCGGCCGTCTCGAGACAGCCCTCGCGGCCGCAGACGCACGGCTTGCCGGTGCCCACGGGACAGTGGCCGAGCTCTCCGACGGCGCCGCCCGCTCCGACCAGGAGACGTCCGCGGGAGAGGATGCCGGCGCCGATCCCGTGGTCGAGGAAGATCAGGACCGCGTCGTCGTGGTCGGCCGCGGCGCCGGCGAAGACCTCGCCGACGACCTCCGCGGACGGCAGGCTGATCAGCCCCACGGGAACGCCCAACGCGTCCTCGAGAACGGCCTGCATGGGCACGCGGTCCCACCCGCAGGCCGGGTAGGTGACCGTTCCGGCGGGATGATCGATGAACCCGGGCACGGCCAGCGCGACGGCGCCGAGCGAGGCGTCGGTCAGTTCCCGGATCTCGCGTGTCGCCGTGGACAGGAAGCGGTCGGGATCGGTGATCATCGGGGACGTGCCGCGGGCGAGGACGTCGCCGGCCGCCGTCACGTGCGCCAGGTCGAACTCGAGGCCGAACTGCGCGGCCACGCCCGTCTTCGCCGCGCCGTTGAAGCGCACGAGCGAGCCCGGGCGGCCGCCGCCGTTGGCCACCGGGCCGGTGCCCGACTCGATCACGACCGCCTCGTCGAGCAGGGACTTCACGATCGCCATGACGGTCGGCTTCGTCAGCCCCGACGTCCGCACCAGCTCGGCGCGGCTCATCGCCCCGTGCTCGCGCAGCAACCGCACGATCCGGACCGCGTTGGCGGTCCGGACGTGCGCGGTGGAATGGAGGGTCGTCAACCCCTACGGGGTCGTCGTCGAGAGCGTGAACGTGAGTGTCTTCGTGTACGCGCCCGTGCGCAGCGGCTCGGTCGCCGCGATGTGCTGCTTGAACGCGATCGTCACGCCGTCGTTGGAGACGGGTGCGCTCCAGGCCGACTTGCTGAACGCGACCTGCAGCGGCTCGCTCAGCGTGAACGCGCCGTTTGAGAGCTTGCCGCCGTCGGTGGTGAGCGTCGCGTCGCCCGCCGTGCTCGTCACCGTCGCCGTGGTGCTCGCGTCGTAGGTGCGGTCGGCGCCCGGAACGAACGCGCCGAAGCTGGCCGGCGCGCCCAGCGTGAGACCGAGCGTCGCCGCGACGGTCCCGCCCGGGGTGGTGGTGACGCTCGTCGACGTCGGCGCGTCGATCGCCTTCCACAGCAGCGCGGACGCGGCCTTGGCGGGCCGCAGCACGGCGTCACGCGCGGCGGCGTCGGCGATGCTGCTCGAGGCGAGCAGGGAGATCAGGTCGACGTCGAGCATCGCGGCGTACTTGTCACCCGTTCCGGCGCGGTCCTCGGCGCGCAGCGCGGTGGCGCGGATCTGCCCCGCGATGCCACCGTCGATGCGGGCGGCGTTGTCGTTGACGGCATCGCGGATGTCGGTGTACCACGCGGGATCGCGCGTGTAGTCCTTGGGGATGTAGCCCGCGGCGGCGTTGGCCACGGTCTTGGCGACGATCTTGTCGACGTAGGACTGCACGGTCGGGTAGAGCGCCGCGATCTGCGCGTCGGTCATCGGCGCCGAGGCGCCGTCGAGGAAGCAGAAGCCGGGGCCGGTGTTGGAGCCGCTGTTGATGCGCAGCGGCGCGTCCTGCTGGGCGAGCCGGATGCCGCCCTGGCCGATGCCGGCGGCGTCACGCACGACCGTGCTGCTGGTCGGGGTGCTCGTGGTGATGTACGGCGCGGACGGCGGCGCGAGGCCGTAGGCCACCCAGTCGACCGTCTTGTCGTAGAGGTTGCCCTGAACCATGTGCTGCGGGATCCGGCTCAGCGACGGCACCGCGCACGTGACCGGCTCGCCCGGGTAGCCGCCGGGGTAGGTGCCGATGTCGCGCTTGCGCAGCGGGCCGTAGTCGGTGATCAGCTTCCAGTCGCCGTGCGAGGCGCCCGAGACCTCCCACAGGCGGAAGGTCGGCCCGTCGGCCTGGCGGGTGGCGGCGCCGCCGATCGAGTTGGCGATGTCGCCCTCGGAGTTGATGCGGAACACGGGCTGCGGGAGGTCGGTGCGCATCACGCCGCCGCCGCCGTGCAGGACCACCGCGTCGAGGATGTTCGACAGCGGCTGGATCGCGTTGTAGTAGGTGCGCAGTTGCGTCGCCGACTGCGAATGGCCGGTGGCGACGACGTACTGCGGCGCCGGCAGCGAGCCGAGCGGGTCAAGACCGGCGGGGCTCTTGATCGCCTTCACCGCCTGCGAGAACACGTCGTACGCCAGCGAGTCGTTGTTGACCGTGTTGCCGACCGTCAGGTCCAGCGTGCCGTAGCGCGTCGGGTTCCACAGCCGCAGGCCGGTGGCCGAGTGCAGGCCGACGCGCTGCGCGTCGACCCCCACCCAGGCGTACCCCTGCTGAAGAAGGTGCTCGTGGGTCTGGAACCAGTCGACCTCCTGGTCCCACTGGTTGGTCACGTTCGTCCACTCGGCGATCACGACGCCGTTGAACTTCGCGGGGTCGGTCGGCCGCCGCACGACGATGCGCGTCTTGTACGCGTTGCCGGTGTTGAGCACCGTCGCCGTGTTGATGCCCGAGATCGTGTAGCGGCTGGCCTGGCCGTTGATGAAGAACTCCTGCTCGACGTAGCCCGCCTTCGCCAGGTCCACGTCGGTGGCCAGGAACGGATAGCCGTGCGAAGGGTCCCCGAGCGCCGAGGTGCTGGCGATCGGCCCGGTCACGGTGGGCGCGGGCACGGTCGCACCCGTCGCGGTCGACACGCGCGGCGTCTCACCGTTGGGACCGGGCGGGACGGCTTCGGCCGGCGCGGCCATCACCGTCATCGCAGCAAACAGCGCCGAGACGCGGGCGACCCCGCGTAGACGTCGTGCGGACAAATCTCCTCCTCCTCAGGTGTCGAGTTAGGCAAAGGTGCTTGCCGAAACCCGAGGAGGATTATTGGCGCCCGATGAGTGGGTGTCAAGACCCGGCGTGCTGGGCAGCCGTTGGGGCGTGATGGGAAAGGCATCCGGGATCATCGCCACGGCGCTCGCGCTGGTCGTCGCCGGCTGCTCGTCCGGGCGTGAGAACGGGGATCTCGAACTCGGCCGTGCCGGTCGCGAGGTGCCGAGGTCGTTCGTCGGGTTCTCGATCGAGTACCGGACGCTGGGCGGGTTCATGGGGCTGCCGGACAAGCCGGCGAACCCGTTGCTGGGGGAGGTGTGGTCGGCCACCGGCGACCCGTTGACCGTGCGTGTGGGCGGCAATTCCGCCGATCGCTCGTGGCCCGCGGGCTGGCCGCGCCCGCCGAAGACCGTCCGCTACCCGGTCACGAGCGGCTGGTGGCGGCGGCTCGGCGCCTCGGTGCGGGCGAGCGGGACGCGCCTCGCTCCGACGGTGAACCTGGCCGCGCGCCGGCCGGACGCCGCGGCGGAACTGCTGCGCCGCGCGCAGGGAGCGCTGCCCGCCGGCGCGCTGGCCGACGTCCAGATCGGCAACGAGCCGGACCTCTACAACCAGGCGCGCTGGCGGCTCCAGGACGGGACGCCCACGGGGCTGCGAGCGCCCGGGTACACGTTCGAGGCGTTCCTGCGCGAGCAGCGCGACGTGCTCGGTGCGCTGCGGGCGACCGGCATCGAGTTCTCGCTGACCGGGCCCGGATTCGGGTCGTGGGCTTGGCGCCGGCGTGCGCCCGCGTACCTCGCGGCCGGGTTCGGGATCAGCGAGTACGCGTCGCACGACTACCCGCTGTCGAACTGCAGGCAGAAAGGGGCCGGGCTCCGCCCCGCGGACCTGCTCGCGGCGTCCGCCCACTCGGTGCGGTCGCTGCACGACGAGATGACCGCCGCCCGCGCGGCGCGGTTGCCGCTGGTCGTGCAAGAGGGCAATTCGGTCGCCTGCCGGGGCAAGGCCGGCGTCTCGGACCATCCGTACGCGGCCCTGTGGGCCGCCGACGAGCTCTTCACGCTCGTGCAGGCCGGCGTCAGCGGCTACCGCTTCCACGCCAGCGACAGCCGCTACGACCCCTACGCATTCCGCTGGACGGGCCGCCGGTGGCAGGTGCACCTCGCGCCGGAGTACCTCGGGATCCTGCTCTTCCGGCACGCCGCCGCGCCCGGCGCGCGGCTTCTCGGCGTCGACGGCGTGCCGGACGGCGCCGCCGCGTGGGCGACACGCGATCCACACGGGACGGTGCGCGTGCTGATGATCAACCGCTCCACCAGCGAACCGGCCCGGATGAGCGTGCCCGGCGCACACGCACGCCTGCTCCGCGTCACCACCGCGGACGGGCTCCGCGCCGGGGGACGAGCGTGGCCGCGCTGGCAGGACAGCGCCCGCGTCGATCTGCGCTCGCTCGAGCAGCCGCTGGCCGGGCGTGACGGCCGGCTGACCGTGACGCTGCCCGCGGCCTCCGCGGCCGTGCTCACGGTAGATATGGTATGACCGATGACGCCCACCTGGCAGCAGACGCTGGCTGACGCGCTGATCGACGCCGGCGTCGAGATCGCGGCGTGGGTGCCGGACAAGCGCCTGGCGCCGATCGGCGCCCGCCTCGCCGAGCGCGGCATCGCGCTGCGGACGCTGACCCGCGAGGAGGAGTGCTTCGGCTACGCCGCCGGCTTTCGCGCGGCGGGCGGCATGCCGGTCGTCCTCGCCCAGTGCTCGGGCCTCGGCAACAGCCTCAACGCGATCGGCTCGCTGGTGATCCCGTACGGCCTCGCGTTCCCCGTCGTGCTGTCGATGCGCGGGACGCTCGGTGAGCGCAACCCGGCGCAGATGCCGCTCGGCCGGAGCACCGTGGCGACGCTGGACGCGCTCGGCGTGCAGTCGTTCTCGCTGCGTGACCCGGCGGACGCGGCGCGGGTCGTCAAGGGCGCGGTCGCGGTCGCCGACGGCGCGCGGGTGCTGGCCCCGATCCTCCTCGAAGCCGAACTGGAGCTTGAAGCGTGAACCCGACCGAGATCGTCCGCGCGGTCCTCGACGCCGCCCCCGGAGCGCTCGTCGTCTCGTCGCTGGGCACCGCGACCTCGGCCCTGCGCGCGGCGAGCGATGACGGGCCGCACCTCTACATGGGCGGCTCGATGGGGACCGCGCTGGCCGCGGCGCTGGGCGTCGCGGAGAAGCGCCCGCAGCGCCCGGTGCTCGCGCTCCTGGGCGACGGCGAGGCGGTGATGGGCGCGAGCAGCTTCTGGAGCCTGGCCGGCATCGCGCCGCGCGAACCTGCTCGCGGTCGTGCTCGTCGACGGGCACTACTCGATCACCGGCGGGCAGCCGCTCGGCGTCCCGGACAACTTCGGTGGCGTGGCCGCCGCGCTCGGGCTGGCGACCGCGACCGCACGGACGCTCGCCGAGGTGGGCGAGCACGTGTCTGACCTGCCGCGGCCGGCCGTGCTCGAGGTCCGCTACGAGGACCGCGAGTGGCCGGGGCCCTCGCCGTTCGTGGATGCGCCGGTGGTCCGCTACCGGTTCGAGGCCGCCGCCGGCGGGCTCTGACGGATCTCGAGGACCACGCCCGCCTGCTCGGCGGTGTCGAAGTAGGTGAAGCCGCTGCCGTTCGGCCGCCGGCCCTTCATCAGCGGTTGCAGGCCGCGCTCGGCGGCGTCGGCGTCGGCCGCGTCGGCGTCGGGGACCTCGAAGCCGAGGTGGAAGACACCCTCGCCGCGCTCGTCGAGGAACCTGCGCTGCGGCGTTGAGCCCTCGCCCGGCTGGCAGAGCTGAATCTGAATGTCGCCGACGACCGCGAAGCGGTAGTCGAGGTCGCGGAAGCCGTCCGGGTCGGGGACGTCCAGGTCGGTGTACTCGTGCAGCGGCGGGTAGGGCTGGAACGGCCCGATGCCCACCGACTCGTAGAACGCGACGCTGCGCTCGATGTCGCTGACCACCAGGCAGAGGTGGTGGAGCTTGGTGAACGGTCCGCTCATGGCAGTTGTCTCCAGGCCTCGATGTGTGCACGCATCAGCCGCCGCGCCGCGTCGCCGTCGCCGGCGGCCACGGCCTGGGTGATGGCGGCAAGATCGGCGGGGATCGTCGCCACCTTCTCGTCGACTCGTTGCGCGGCGGCGCGGTGGCGGCGCAGCACCGCTTCGCGGATGCCGAGCGCGATCCCGATCCGCAGCCGGTTGTGCGTCGCCTGCGCGAGCGCGACGTGCCAGCGCACGTCGATCTCCACGACGTCGGTGGCGGCTCGGGCCTCGGCGACGAGGCCCTGCAGCGCGGCGATGTCTCCCGCGTCGGCGCGCCGCGCGGCCCACGCCGCGTTCTCGGTCTCGAAGTCCACGCGGTACTCCGCCAGGTCCTCGAGCGAGGCCCCGCGCAGGTTCACCTGCGCGGCGAACGCGTCACCGAGCGTCGACGCCGCGGGGGCCGCGGCATAGGAGCCGCCGCTCTTGCCCGGCCGGACCTCGATCAACCCGACCGCCTCCAGCGACCGCAGCGCCTCACGCAGCGTCGGGCGCCCGACCCCGAACTCCTCGCACAGCCGGCGCTCGCCCGGCAACCGCTCGCCGGGCTGCAGGCGACCCGAATAGATCGCCTCGCGCAACTGCCCGACGATGTCGTCGAAGGACCGGACCCGCTGCACCTTGTTCAAGCCGAGCTCGGTCACGAGCCCAGCTTAGGCCATACCATTCAGCGCAGGCGCGCGAGCCTCCGCGTCCGGAGGATCGTGAAGGCGATGACCAGCGGGGCGGAGAGGATCAGCGCGACCGCGACGACGATCGGGCCTTTCCCGGTCACGCCGGCGCCGACGGCGGTGAGCAGCACCGCGCCCGCCAGCGCGAGGCGCGGGTCGGTCGGGAGCGCGGCGATCGCGACCACGACGACCGCCACGGCGGCCACGAGGACGAAGGCGCGCAGCAGCGGCGACTGCAGGTAGTCGGGCGGCCCGAAGGTGGCCACCAGCGTCAGCGGGACGGCGAGATAGACCAGGCGGCGGGCATCCGGCCGGCGTTGCCGCGGGCGGGCCACGAGCACGCCGAACAACGCCACGGGAAAGGCGGAGGCGAGCAGCATCTCGCCCACGCCCGCGAGGACCGAGATCGAGTCGCGGTCGGCGACGAGCGCGGGGAAGCGTGCGACCGACCAGACGAGCACGACGATGCCGGCGGCGCGGTCGAAGCCGACGAGGGCGAGGCTGAGCGCGGCGGCGAGCAGCGCCATCAACGGCCACGCGAGCAAGGGGTCGCTCATGCCACGGCCGGTCCGCTGCGCGAGCCCGACGCTGAGCTCGAGCGTCATCAGCCATACGGCGGCGAGGCAGAGGCCGTCGAAGACCAGCCGCGCGGGGCCGACGCTCGCGGTGCGCCTGGCGCGCTCGTGCAGGCCGGCGCGAGTGAGGCCGGCGAGCTCGCGGGCGAAGCGGGCGCGGGACTCCGCGCCGACGTCGAGCGCGGTGCCGGCCAACTCGTCCGTCGGGGCGCCGTCCGGGTAGGCGCGAACCACGAGGCCGGCGAGCCGCTCGCGCATCATGACGCCACCGCGGTCTTGCGCAGGCGACGGGTGACGGTGCGCGCGGCGTGCTCGAGGCGCTTGGCCTCGGCTTCCAGCTCGAGCCGGCCGGCGGGCGTGAGCGCATAGTCGCGGCGCTGGCGCCCGCCCTCCGTGTAGGGCTCGCCGGCGAACACGAGCTCCTCCGCGATCGCGCGTTCGAGCAAGGCGTACAGGGTGCCTGTCGAAAGCCGCACGTCACCCCCGGAGAGCTCCTCGGCCCGGCGCACGATCGCGTAGCCGTGCAGCGGGCCGTCGATCAGGGCCGCAAGGGCGAAGTAGCTGGGACGGCGGAGTTCCATACCGGCGACGATACGTCGATCATCGACATGTCGTCAAGCGACCGGTAGAGATCCTGGCGATCCGTCTAGGCGAGCCATCTCATCGGCCTGCGCGAAGGCGTGGAGGCCTCGCTGGTCGTCAGCGTCCTGATCAAGGCCGGTCGTCGCGACTGGCTTGTGCCGGTGGGGCCCGGCGTGTCCTTCGGCGCGCGGTCGAGCATCCTCCAGGCCGGTCGGTCGCGCGTGCTCCTCGGCGGCACGTGGGCGTGGGGCGCGCCCGGAGCGCGTGGTCGACTTATTGCGGGTGGGCGCGCCTGACCGGCCTGGCCTCGGGCTGCTCGCGTGGCAGTGAGGACCGGCTGGCGCCGGCTACTGGCGGGCCGCTCCTGACCGGTTCGGTCGACGGATCGGCCTCGGGACGGGGGTGACGTACGAGATTCCCCGTCCAGCGCGAATTTCGTACCGCACCCCCGCCGGCGCGCCGCTTCGAACAGTCCGAACGTGATCGAAACGCGCGTTCCCGCGGTCGTTGGTGACAGGTGGGCCGGCCGCGCTGGTGGAGCCAGCCATGACCAGCGCACCGACGGGACCTCCGGCCGCGGTGCCCACCCCTTGAACTGCGAGCAGAGCGCGGGCGGTCGCGTCAAGCGCGCCCGGGCCTTCGTGGTCTCTCGGTTGCGGGTGGGCGCGCTTGACCCGCCTGGCCGCGCTCTGTTTACGGGGCAGTGAGGACCGGCTGACGCCGGTGTGCCCGCCACGGGCGGGCCACCCCTGATCGGTTCGGCGGACGAAACGGCCTCGGGCCGGGGGGTGACGTCGAAGATTCGCTCGTCCACAGCGAATTTCCGGCCGCACCCCCACTGACGCGCCACCTCGACGAGTCCGAACGTGATCGAAACCCGCCCGTCACGCGGTCGTTGGTGACAGGTGGGCCGGCCACGCTGGTGGAGCCAGCCATGACGAGCGCACCGACGGGACCTTCGGCCGCGGTGCCCACCCCTTGAACTGCGAGCAGAGCGCGGCGGTCGCGTCAAGCGCGCGCCGGCCTTCGTGGTCTCTCGATTGCGGGTGGGCGCGCTTGACCCGCCTGGCCCCGCCCTGCTTTTGGGGCAGTGAGGACCGGCTGACGCCGGTGTGCCCGCCACCGGCGGGCCACTCCTGATCGGTTCGGCGGACGAAACGGCCTCAGCACGGGGGGTGCCGTCGGAAATCGTCCTGGCAGGAACTTTGCGACGGCACCCCCACCGACGCGCCACTTCGAACAGTCCGAACGTGATCGAAACCGCCCGTCACGCGGTCGTTGGTGACAGGTTGGCCTCCCTCGTAGGCCGCTCTCGGCGGAGCCG
This sequence comes from uncultured Solirubrobacteraceae bacterium, assembly GCA_963798325.1. Lineage (GTDB taxonomy): Bacteria > Actinomycetota > Thermoleophilia > Solirubrobacterales > Solirubrobacteraceae > Solirubrobacter. The sequence goes on along the minus strand of CAWCSS010000009.1, from coordinate 1,133,219 downwards.
CCGCACCGCGCTCGAGCTCGCTCCTCGGTGATCGCCGTCGCCGCCACGGCATCTTGCGACGAGGGGCTGGACGGCGTTGTGCTTCTGGAGCGCGGTCCAGGCGGCGGGGTCGACGCTGTCGCCGATCCTCGGCTTCCTCCCGCTCACGTCGATCGTGATCGCCTGGCTCCTGTATCGGCGCTCCAGATCACCGAGGACTACGTCTACGGCAGTGGCTGCCGGATCATCGGCGAGGTCGAGAAACATCGACCCGTCGACCAGCCGCTGTTGACGCCGGGCAGCTATGAGGTGGCGCAAGCCCGGGATGGTCGGCGAGGGCATCCGCCGGCCTTTGATCCTCGCCGAACCGACACGCTGACCGGCGCGCGGCATGCCTAAAGGCCAGCTAAAGGGGACTGTCCCCCTTTAGTAAACCTTGGTTGCTTGGGGGTGGTGTCGACGACCGGGGGGCCGGATCAGCGGGCGCGGCGCATCCGGATGAGAAGGAAGGCCGCGACCGCGACGACGCCCGCCAGCGCGAGGTAGTCCAGGTAGCGGAACGCGTGGTGGACCGACTCCCAGTTGCTCCCGAGCGCGTGCCCGGCGACGCCGAACGCGGTGCACCACACCAGCGAGGCGATCGCGGTGAGCAGGACGTAGCGGGCGAAGGGGAACTCGAGCACCCCGGCCGGGATCGAGACGAAGGAGCGCACCAGCGGCAGCAGCCGGCCGAAGAGCACGAACCAGGAGCCGTAGCGATCGAACCAGCGCTCGGCGCGCTCGAAGCGCTCCGGTCCGAGATGCAGCCAGGACCCGTGGCGCTCGATCAGTGCCCGCCCGCCCGCTCTGCCGAGCGCCCACCCGCCGATCGAGCCGGCCAGGTACCCGAGCGTGCCCGCGGCGATGACCGCGAACAGCGAGGGTCCGGTGTGGCCCGCGATCGCGCCTGCGGCGAGCGCGCCGCCGAAGAGCATCACGATCTCGCCACCCGCCGGCAGCACGGCGTCGATGGCCATCAGCACGAAGATCGGGATGAGACCGTGGTTCGCCACCCAGTTCGTCAAGGTCGTCGTCATCTGCCTGGCAGGGTGGCCGTTGCGACCTGACTGAGACCTGAACGAACGCGCGGTCGATCAGGAAGTCGTCAGGTGACCTGACGCACTCTCGGTCGCATGTCGCAGACCCGCAAGATGCTCAACAAGGTCCCAGAGGTCACTTTCTACTTCTGGTTGATCAAGATCATGTGCACGACGGTCGGTGAGACGGCGGCCGACTACCTCAACGACGACCTCGGCTTCGGGTTGACGTGGACGACGGTCGTCACGGGTGTTCTGCTCGCCGTCGTCCTCGCCGTCCAGTTCCGCCTGGACCGCTACGTGCCGCCGGTCTACTGGCTCGCCGTGGTGTTCATCAGCGTCTTCGGCACGCTGATCACCGACAACCTCACCGACCGCTTCGGCGTGTCGCTGGTGGTCAGCACGATCGTGTTCGCGATCGCGCTCGCGGTGACGTTCGCCGTCTGGTATCGCAGCGAGGGCACGCTCTCGATCCACACGATCGTCACGACGCGCCGGGAGAGCTTCTACTGGCTGGCGATCTTGTTCACCTTCGCGCTCGGGACCGCCGCGGGCGACCTGTTCGCCGAGCGCCTGTCCCTCGGCTACGGAGTCTCGGCGCTCATCTTCGGCGCCGTCATCGGCGTGATCGCCGCCGCCTACTACTTCTTCGACCTCAACGCCGTGCTGGCGTTCTGGCTGGCCTACATCCTCACGCGCCCGCTCGGCGCCTCGATCGGCGACGGGCTCTCGCAGTCGGGCAACGGCGGCCTCGGCCTCGGCACGACCAGCACGAGCTACCTGTTCCTGGGCGGCATCCTCGTGCTGGTCACGTTCCTGTCGATCACGCGGCGCGACCAGACCCCGCCCGAGGTGGCGCGCGCATGACCCGTGGCCGCGCCAAGGGTGCGCTCGGCAGGGCGCGGCTCAATCGCGGGGCGGCCCGGCATCGGCACGCAATCCGAGCTCGCGGCCGAAGACGGCGAAGCACGCGATCACCGCCAGCGCCTCGACGGCGGCGGTGGTCGCGGCGCCGCTCGCGGTCGCGTGCTCGGCGGTGTCGCGCAGGAAGGCGCCGGTCGCCGCGACGCCGGCGACGGCGATGAGCAGGTGCGCGGTCCGGACCCGCGGCAGCGACGTGCGCAACAGGCGGGCGAGGTCGTCGAGCGGCGGTCTCGTCGCGGCCACCCGGGAGCCGTCCAGGCGGCGCGTGAGCCTGCGCGCCCGCAGCACGGCCACCAGCGCACCACACACGAGCACCGGGCCGGCCAGCAGCGCCGGCGCCGACGCGCTCCCGGGCACCGCGGCGCCCGCGGCGAACATCGTCACGCCGGCCCCGGCGAGCGCGGTCAGGTTGCGTCGCGCGAGCAGCGCCAGGGCGTCCGGGCCGATTGACTCGTGGCGTTGCACGAGCGCCTGCAGCGCCGCGAGGGCGGCGGCCGTCGCGGTCAGTTGCGCGGCGATGAAGAAGACGACGGCCGAGAGCGCCGTCGCCTGCGCGCCGGGTTGGGCGCCGTTGATGAGCACGAGCGTCGAGCCGCCGGTGGCCAGCACGCCGAGGAGGGTGAGCGCCGTCGCCCGCAGGCCACGGCGGGTCGCGACCTCCGTGTCCAGTTCGGCGGCGAGCGCCCGCGCGGACCCGAACGCGCGCACCGCTTCGGCCTCGCCGCGCTCGGCGGCGGCGTCGAGCAGATGGTCGCGGCACTCCGCCAGCACACGCCTTCGCTTCACGCCGCGCATGTGCAGCGCGCGTTCGAGCTCGTCCAGGTAGGCGTCGATCACGTCGCCAGCTCCAGCACTCGCCCGACCGCGACCGAGAACGTCGCCCACTCGCGACGGGCGTCCTCGCTGGCGCGACGCCCCTCCTTCGTGAGCGAGTACACCCGGCGGCGCCGGCCGTCGATCACGCTCCACTCGCTCGTGACCAGACGGGTGCGTTCGAGCCGGTGCAGCGCCGGATACAGCGAGCCCTCCGTGGGGGCGATCTCACCGCCGCTGGCCCGCATCAGCCGCTGGCTGATCTCGTAGCCGTGGCCGGGCGCCGCGGCCAGCGCGGCCAGCAGGAGGCTGTCCAGATGACCGCGCATCAGCTCGCTTCGCATGCTCGCGACTATACATCGCGACGCTAGGTATCGCCAGCGGTGCGCTGGTTGCTCAGCTCGGCGTGCCGAGCGCCTCCTCGAGCTTGTCGAGCATGCGCTGCTCGCCCTCGCTGACCAGCGTCGCGTGGAAGCCGAAGAAGCCGCCCTCCTTCGCGGCGTTCGCGGCACCGCGCGCGGCGTCCCAGAGCCAGGTGCGGAACGCCTCGGCATCCTCGGGGCTCGCCTTGGCGGTCGCGATGGCGTTGACGGCGGTGATCTCCTCGAGGATCTCCTGGCCCGCCAGCGCGCCCTTGGGCTTGAAGCCGCTCAGCGGGTTGTGTCGGGCCTTCGCGTCGGCGGAGGCTTCCGCCGCCAGCGCGCCCACCAACTCGCCCCGCTCGCCCGCCTCGGTGACCACGCGCAGCGTGGCCGCCGTCTCCTTGACGAGCTCGATCGGGCCGCCGGGATCGGACAGTGAGATCGCCATGCCGGCGACGAACGGCGCGCGCTTGAGCCGCGTCCATTCCTCCTCGGTGAAGTCCGCCTTGCCGGTCATCGCGCCTCCTGGGTGCTGTCGGTATGAGGCTCCGAGCCTACTTGAGCACCAGCGGCGCCTCCCCTGGCGGGCGTCACCGGCGGCGGCTCGCGACCCGCCCGCGCCGGAGCGTTTGGAGCTCGTCCAGGCGGCGGCGAAGCGGCGTCACTCCTCCTCGTCGCGGGGGACGATCCGCATGATCGCCACCTCCTCGCCCGAGCGCGTGTCCGGATAGGCGACGTAGGCGCCGGGCGTGCCGCCGAACCATGACGCCTCGGCCTCGCCCACGAAGATGCCCGCGCGCTGCGTCCCATCGGGCTGTTCGACCCAGATCTTCTGGCCTTCTCGAAGAGTGTCCATGGCGAGATGGTCGCGGATGGCGGCGCGCCACGCGAGCACGTAACGAAGCAATCGGCGCGCGGGCGAGATGTCTCGTGTATCAAACGCCGTCGCCGGGTGTATCAAGCGCCGCACAGGATGCAGCCACCACCATTTAGGAGGACGTGAGTGACCTTCGTTGAGGCAATCAAGGATGGGTTTGGCAAGTACGTGATGTTCAGTGGGCGCTCGTCGCGCTCCGCGTACTGGTATTGGGCGCTGTTCGCGTTCCTCGTCGGTGTGGTGGCCACGATCATCGACCTGGCGATCGGCACCCGGATCGTGTCCGTGATCACCTCGCTCGCGCTGCTGTTGCCCGGGCTCGCGGTCGCGTTCCGGCGACTGCACGACACCGGACGCTCGGCCTGGTGGATCCTCATCGCGCTCGTCCCGTTCGTCGGGTTCATCGTCCTGATCGTCTTCATGGTCCAGCCGAGTGAAGGCCCGAACCGCTTCGGCGACCGCCCCGACACCGCGCCGGGGGCCTCGACGGCGTTCGCGTAGTCGCGTCGAGCGCTCGCCGCCGCCTCGGCATCGGTTCCGAGGCGGCCGGCGGGCTCAGCCGGCGCCGTGCCGGTGCACGAGGCCCGGACCCGGCTCGACGTCGACGTCGGCGGAGTGCAGCACCTCGCCGCACGCCGCGCAGCGCAGTTCGACCTGTGTGAGCTGTCCGCAGCTCCGGTGGCGGCGGAGCACCGGTGGGCCGGCTTCGCCCGCCGTCCAGCGGTCGCCCCAGGCGGCCATCGCCATCAGGACGTCGACGAACTCCAGGCCCTTGCGGGTGAGCGCGTACTCGTGGCGCGTGGGGCGCTCCGAGTACGGCACCCGCTCGAGCATGCCTTCCTCGACGAGGTGCTTGAGCCGCTCGGCGAGGACCTTGCGGGACAGGCCGAGGTCGCGCTGGATGTCGTCGAAGCGGTTGATCCCCACCCAGACGTCGCGCAGGACGAGCGGCGACCACGGCTCGCCGGCGACGGCCAGGCTGCGGGCGATCGAGCACGTCATCAGGGAGAAGTCGGTGCGCTGCATGACGAGCATCCTATCTCAGTTCCCTTAGGGAACTGACTGTGCTACCTTCGAGCGATGGAGCTACCTCCCATCGTCGACAAGCAGGAATGGAAGGCCGGGCACAAGGCGCTGCTGGCCAAGGAGAAGGAGGCCACGCGGGCGCGCGACGCGCTCGCCGCCGAGCGCCGGCGCCTGCCGCGGCTCGCGTTCTCGACCGACTCCACGTTTGCCGGGCCCGACGGCGTCCACACGTTCCTCGACCTGTTCGAGAGCCGCCGGCAGCTGATCGTCTACCACTTCTGGTTCCCGCCCGAGGGCGAGCCGTGCGGCGGCTGCACGATGTTCTCCGATCAGGTGACCGACGTCGCTCACCTACACGCGCGCGACACGTCGTTCGCGCTCGTGTCGACCGCGTCTCAGGAGCAGATCGACGCCTACAAGCGCCGGCTCGGCTGGACGATGCCGTGGTACACGGTGAGCGGCGACGACTTCCAGCGGCAGCTGGGCACCAGCGAGTACTTCGCGCTCAACGTCTTCCTGCGCGACGGCGGGGACACCTTCCTCACCTACGAGACGCGCAGCCGCGGCGTCGAGGCGCTCGGCAGCGTCTGGACCTTCCTCGACCTGACGCCGTTCGGCCGCCAGGAGGCGTGGGAGGACTCGCCCGCCGGGTACCCGCAGACCGAGCCCTACCAATGGTGGCGCCCCCACGACGCGTACGAGGTGCAGCGATGACCCTCGCCCAGGGCGACCTCGAGCTCATCGCGAGCGAGACCGCTCAACGACTGCTCGCGTCGACCCACCTCGCGCGCTACGCGTACACCTCCACCGACGGCACGCCCCGCATCGTGGCCAGCTGGTTCGTCTGGACCGGCGAGGAGCTGGTGATGCCGACGTTCATCTCCGGGCCACACGTCAGGCACCCTGCCTATCGTGTCAACGCCCTGCGCGAGCATCCCGAGATCGCGGTCAGCATCGACACGGAGGCCTGGCCGCCCGAGGCGCTCAGCCTGCGCGGCGCGGCGGAGATCACCGAGGTGGAGGGCATCACCCCCGAATACGCCGAAGCCGCCCGCCGATACCTCGGCGACGAGCCGGCGACGAGCATGCTCAGCCAGATCGATCACCCGAGCACGCGCATGGCGCGGATCGCGCTGCGCCCGACCTGGGCCGGGCTCCTGGACTTCCAGACCCGGCTCCCGAGCGCCCTCGGCGGCGCGTAGCGGTCACAATCCCCGGCGACATGCACAGCAAACGCGAACTCACCGTTCGAGCCGTGCTCGTGGCCCTCGTCGCCGGGGTCGCGATCGCCGTCGCGCTGGTCGTCGCCACGAGCCTCTCGGCGATCCTGGCGTACGTCCTCGGGATCGGGCTGACGACCTTCGTGGCTTACGGGTACGACAAGCTGCAGGCGAGACGCAGGGGGCACCGCATCCCCGAGCGGGCACTGCTCACGTTGTCGGTCATCGGCGGCGCGCTCGGCGGGTGGGCGGGGATGCTGATCCTGCGCCACAAGACGCTGCATACGCGCTTCTGGATCGCCCAGGGGATCGGGACGATCGTGATCGCCGTGGCGCTCTGGCAGATGTGACCCTCAGGGTGCCCTGAGGGCAAAGTCCAGGGGTGCGTCCCGATTGCCGGTTGGGGGCGGGGAGCCTAGGGTCGCCGGTTCCTCCCCCCGATCACCCCAAAAAGGAGACGCATGTCCCCTCATGTGTTGCGAGGCGCCGCGTTCGGCGCAGGCCTCGCGGCCGCATTGGCCTTCGCCGCCCCGGCGATGGCCTCGTATTCCGCGACGGTCGACGGATCGACGCTCCGGCTCGCCGGCGACGGCGCGTCGGACAAGGTCGCCCTGTTCGCCGATTCCACGACGCTCGTCATCGACGTCGGCGAGGACGGCACCGCTGACTTCACCTTCGCGCGTTCGGCGTTCACCGCGGTCAGCGTGACCGCGGGCGGTGGCGACGACGAGGTCCGCCTCCAGGGCCTGCTCGACGGCGTGACCGTCGACGGCGGCGCCGGCAACGACGCGCTGTTCGGCGGCGCGGGCGCCGACACGCTGCTCGGCGGGTCCGGCAACGACCTCATCGACGGCAACCAGGGCGCCGACACGCTCTCGGCCGGCACCGGCAACGACACCATCCAGTGGGACCCCGGTGATGGGTCCGACGTCGTCGACCGGCGACGCCGGCACCGACACGCTGAACTTCAACGGCTCCAACATCGGCGAGGAGCATGTCGCTGGTGGCCGACGGCACGCACGCCCGCTTCCTGCGCAACGTCGCGGCGATCAACCTGGATCTCGCGACGGTCGAGCAGGTCAACGTGCGCACGCTCGGCGGCGCGGACACGATGACCGTCGGCGACCTCGCCGGCACCGGCGTACGCGGCGTCAACGTCGACCTCGCCGGGTTCGACGGCAACGGCGACGCCGCCGCCGACCGCGTGATCGCCAACGGCACCGCCGGTCCCGATCGCGCCGTGCTCGAGCACGGACGGGACAGTGGGCATCGTCGACGGCCTCTCGGTCGACGTGCGCGCGACCGGCATGGAGGCCGCGGATACGGTCACCGCCGCGCTGCTCGGCGGCGACGACACCGCGGTGGCCTACGACGCGCCGACCGGTGCGGTGCAGGTCGGCGCCGACGGCGGCGAAGGCACCGACACCGCCATCTACAACGGCACGAGCGGCGACGACGAGATCGGCATCGCCCGCAACGGCACGACGGTCGCGGCGTTCGCCGCCGGCGCGCCGACGTTCAACGTGGCCGCGGTCGAGAGCCTCGTCATCAAGGGCGGCAACGGCAACGACTCGCTCGCTCGGGCAGAACGGGATCGGCGCGCTGACGTCGCTCACGCTCGACGGCGGCAACGGCGACGACAACCGTCCGCGGCGGCGACGGCGCGGACACGCTCCTGGGCGGGGCCGGCAACGACGTGTCGACGGCAACATCGGCGCCGACACCGCGCATGGCGGCTCCGGCAACGACCACCTGCAGTGGGATCCGGGCGATGGCTCGGACGTGGTTGAAGGTGACGGCGGCACCGACACGCTCGACTTCAACGGCTCCAACGCGGGCGAGAAGATCACGCTGGCGGCCAACGGCCCCCGGGTGACGCTGCTGCGCAACATCGCCAACATCACGCTTGACGTCGATGGCGTCGAGGCGGCCGCGATCCGCGCGCTGGGCAGCGCCGACGACGTGACCGTGGGCAATCTCGCGGGCACCGACCTCCGCGACGTCGCGGTGAACCTGAGCGGCTTCGACGGCACCGGCGACGCCGCGATCGACCACGTGGTCGCCGAGGGCACGGACGGGCCCGACCGCGTGACGCTCGGCTCCGAAGGCGCGACGGCGGTCATCTCCGGTCTCAAGCCGATCGTGCGTGTGACCGGCGCCGAGACGCAGGACAGCGTCACCGCGTCACTGCTCGACGGCGACGACACGATCGCCGCCAGCGCGGTGCCGACCGGCGAGGCGCGTGTCGACGCCGACGGTGGCGCGGGCACGGATACCGCCACCTACACGGGCACCGGCGACGGTGACGAGATCGCCATCGCCCGTGACGCCGCGAACGTCGTTCGCACATTCGCCGCGGGCGCTCCGCAGATGGGCATCGCCGCGGTCGAAGAGCTGGTCGTCAAGGGCGGCGAGGCCAACGACACGATCGTCGCCCAGAACGGCATCGGCGCCCTGACGCACCTCACCGAGGACGGCGGCAACGGCGAGGACGTGCTGCGCGGCGGCGACGGCGCCGACCTGCTGCTGGGCGGCAACGGCGATGACCTGATCGACGGCAACATCGGTGCCGACACCGCCCGCATGGGCGCCGGCAACGATCACTTCCAGTGGGACCCGGGCGACGGCTCCGACGTCGTGGACGGCCAGTCCGGCCTCGACGTGCAGGACTTCAACGGCTCCAACATCGGCGAGGACATCACCGTCTCCGCCGACGCCGACCGCCACGTCCGCGTGACCCGCAACGTCGCCAACATCACGATGGATCTCGCCAACACCGAGGCCCTCGTCCTGCGCACGCTCGGCGGCGCCGACAACGTGACCATCAACGACCTCTCCGGTACCCCGCTGCGCACGGCGACCGTCAACCTCGCCGCGTTCGACGGTGCGGGCGACGCCGCGGCGGACACCGTGACGTTGAACGGCACGGCCAAGGCCGACCACGTCAACCTCACCCGCGAGGGCGACCAGGTGGTCGAGTTCGGCCTCCCGACGGAGACGTTCATCACGGGCTCCGAGCGAGCCAACGACACGCTCCGCCTCAACACGCTCGCCGGCAACGACGATGTGTTCGTCGCGCCCGAGGTCTCCGATCTGATCAACCCGATCGTCGACCTGGGCGCCGACTCCTGAGCCCGCGCGCCGGGTCTGACCCCGCTCAGGGGTCGGACCCGGTTAGCGTTGAGGGCATGCGCCGCGATCCGTACCGCGTCCTCGAGGTCTCGTCGAACGCCACGTCGGAGGAGTTGCACGACGCCTACCGGCGGTTGGTCAAGCTGCACCACCCCGACCGCAACGGCGGGTCGCAGGAGTCGGCGCGGCGCTTCGCGGAGATCCAGGAGGCCTACGAGGAGGTCCGCTCGCGCCCGCGGCCGACGCGAACCAACCGCGCGGCGGAGGCCGCCGAGTCGGTCAAGGAGCGGATGGCGGGGCTCGAGCGCGAGCTGCGCGAAGCGCAGGCGGCCCGCGAGCGCGCCCGCCGCGAGGCGCGCGAGGCCGCCGCCGACGCCGCGGGAGAGCCGGCTCCGGCGACCAGCGACGACAGCTTCGGGAAGATCCTCGGCGACATCCGCGTCGAGCTCGCCGACCGGATCGCGGAGGGACGCAGGCATCCCGCCGTGCAGCGGGTCAGCGAGTTGATCGACGACGCGGTGTCCCGCCTGGATCGCCGCTAGCGCGCGCCCGTCGGGACGGGCTGCCAGCGGATCGGGGCCTCGGCGTGCAGCGGCGGGCGTGGCACGATCGACACGCCCGCGGGGCCGACGGAGAACGCCGGCCCGAGGAACCAGCCGTGCACCCGGACGACGTCGATCGGCGGACGGAAGCCGAGCCCGTCGACCATCGCGAGCTTGATCCGGCTGACGCCCGGGTCGCGGTCGGCCCAGGCCAGCGCGCCGTTGGACAGCGGGAAGAGATCGGAGTCGACCTCGAGGTCGTGGGTCAGGACGACGGGCGGCCCGAGCTTGCCCGCCGCGCTGCGCACGCGCGCCTCGACGTGGCGATTGAGGTTGTTGGTCCAGCCCATGATCATCGTCCCGTCGGCGAGCACGGTGACCCAGCGGCTGACCATGTCGCGCTCGTGGTTGAGCCGCGCGGGGCGGCCGAAGCGGGTGCCCGGCCCGCGCACCGCTCCCCAGACCTGGAAGTCCTCGTGGCGGCCCGCCAGCTGGCTCCAGACGACGATCGCGTCACCGCGGTCGTTGGCGGACACGGTTGGCTCGCCCGGGTCGTGGTTGACCCCCGCCAGCACCCGCGCCGGAGCGAACGACATCGCGCCCGGGTCGCGCGCGCTGATCGCGACCTGGTTGAGGTTTGGGTGCTTCGCCGTCTTGGACTGGCGCCAGGCCAGCAGCGCGGACCCGTTGGCGGTCACCGCCAGCGACGGCTCGAAGACGCGGTAGCCGCCGAGGCTCTGCGGGGCGGCCCAGACGCCCGCCTGCGAGCGCGCCCGCAACCACAGCCCGCCGCGCTCGTCGTCGCGCTCCGGCGACCAGGTGACGGTCGCGTTGCCCGCCGCGTCGAGCCCGGCGGTCACGGCCTCCGCGTCGAAGTCGGCGTTCTCGGCGACCCGTTCGGGCGGCCCGAGCACACCGCCGGACGGCCGGTAGCGCGCGTACAGCGCGTCGTCGTTCTCGCCGATCCACGCGACGATCGCGTCACCGCGCGGGCCAACGGCGACGATCGGGTCCGCGTAGGGCTCCGCGACGACCTCGGGTGCCGACACCTCGCCACCCGGCCCGACCATTCGCAGCGAGGAGACGTTGACCTCGTCCTGCGCGAGAAAGCCGAAGTGGCCGCCGGACCCCGCCGCTCGGCGCGCGGACCCGTCCGTGCATCGCGCGTCGGAAGCCGCTGCCTACAGTACGGCCCGTGGTCAACGAAGCGACGCTCAAGCAGACTGACGCGGGGCTCGTCCCCGACACCACCGGGTGGTTCGTCATGAACGCCCGCGAGGCACGCTGGTTCCGCCGCGTCAACGGCGAGGCGCACAGCCTCCCGCTGACCGGCTTCAACGAGTACGAGGCGGAGACGTTCTTCCCGATGCTCGGCATGGCGATCCGGGTGCTGGAGCCCGGCGCGCACAGCTCGACCTACCACTGGGAGACCGAGCAGGAGGACTTCCTGGTCCTCCACGGGGAGGCGATCCTGGTCATCGAGGGCCAGGAGCGGCGGGTCAGGCAGTGGGACTTCGTGCACTGCCCGCCGGAGACCCGGCACACGTTCGCCGGCGCCGGCGACGGGCCGTGCGTGATCCTCTGCGCCAGCTCGCGGCAGTTCCAGAAGGACGGCCCGTGGGGCTACTACTGCGCCGACGAGACCGCCGCGAAGTACAACGCGTCGGTGCCCGAGGACACGCAGGACGACTCGGACTACTTCCCGCCGTCCTCGCCCGCACCGTTTCGCGAGGGCTTGCTCCCGAGCTGAGTCAGCGCAACTCGCGCAGCGCCTGCTCGGCGTCCGCGGCGACCGGCAGCTCCTCGAGCGTCTCGACGGCGGCGAACGCCTCCGCGACGTCGGGCATCGCGGGTGCCAGCACGCGCACGCGCGCCTGATGGACACGCGCTTCGTGCACGCAGCCGGCCAGCGCGCGGACCGCCTGCTCGTCGGACAGGGTCAACGCCGAGAGGTCGATCAACAGCGATGGGGCGCCGTCCTGGACCGCTTCCTCGATGTGGCGGCAGAGCGCTGCCGCCGTCCACCCATCCAGCTCTCCCTCGACTTCGACCACGGTGATCGCGTCCCGCTGGTGCACGACGACCGGCAAGCGGGTCGCGACGACGTGGGCCTCTGCTGCGTTCATGCCGATTGCGCTACCCACGCTCGCGCGGCGATGTAACCAGCGTCAACCGAACGAGTCACCAGTCGAGTGGCCGGCCGTCGCGGAAGAACCCACCGGTCGGGCCGTCATCGTCGAGCAGGCAGGCCCAGACGACGCTGCGCGCGCCCTCGGCCACGGGTCGTCCGCCGCCGCCCATGTCGGTCGCGGTCCAGCCTGGGCAGACGGCGTTGACGAGGACGCCGTTGAGCTCGGCGGCGAGCATCCGTGTGAGGCCGTTCAACGCCAGCTTGGAGATCGTGTAGGCCGGCGTTCCGGCGCCCATGCCGGTGATCGCGCCCGCGCCGCTGGAGACGTTGACCAGGCGGCCGCGGGCGCTGGCCCGCAGGTGCGGGGCGAAGGCCTGGGCCATTCGCCAGGCGCCGAAGAGGTTCGTGTCCAGGTCGCGGCGCACGCGATCGAGGTCGGCGGTCAGCGCGCGCTGGTCGGTGTCGTAGTCGATCGCGGCGTTGTTGACGAGGACGTCGAGGTGGTCGATGCGCGCCGCCAGGGCGGTCACGCTCGCGGGGTCGTCGATGTCGAGTCGCGCGGAGCGGACCCCGAGCTCACCGGCGACCCGCAGCGCCGCGTCCTCGTCGCGCGCGGTGCACCACACGGTGAAGCCTTCGTCGGCGAGCTGTCGGCAGATCTCGACGCCGAGCCCGCGGGCGCCGCCGGTGACGAGCGCGATCATGCGGGCCCCGCAAGCCGGCCGTGATGTGGACGCGGGACGAGCCCGAGGTTCGGTGACATCGCTGACGCAGTTCTGGCGGACGCGATAATCGAGGAGATGCAATCGATGCTCGACGGCGTGCGCCGGCTGGTGCAGGAGGACGTCGCGCCCCACGTGTCGTCCTGGGATCGCGACGACACGCTGCCCGCGGAGGTGCTCCAGCGTCTCGCGCAGCTGGGCGTGCCGGGCGCGATGGTGCCCGCACGCTTCGGCGGCGCCGAGGTCCCGATCGCGGAGCTGGTCGACGTCTGGCGGGTGCTCGCACAGGGCTGGATCTCGCTGACGGGCGCGGTCAACACCACGGCGCTGGCGACGGCGCTGCTGATCCGCTACGCGACCGAGGAGCAGCGTGCGCGCTGGCTGCCGAAGATCGCGACGGGCGAGGTGTGGGCGTCGTTCTCGATCACCGAGCCGGGCGCGGGCAGCGATCTGCGCCGGATCGAGACGTGGGTCGCGCCCGTCGACGACGGCCTCGTGATCACGGGTCGCAAGCGCTGGATCGCCGGCGGTCTGTCGTTCCCGCTGGCGTTCATGCTGGCCAACGTCAGGGGCGAGCTGCGGCCGTCGTGCATCGTGCTCCCGGCCGCCGGGCGGGACTCCGAGAGCTGGACGGTCGAGCCGCTGGAGAAGCTCGGATATCGCGGCGTCGAGTCCGCCGCCTGGCGTTTCGACGGCCATCACGCGGTGGGCGCGGAGATCCTCGGCGGCGATGAGGGCCACGGCCGGGGGGTGCCGCAGATGCTCGACGTGCTCGCCATCGGCCGAGTCAACGTCGCGTGCCGTGCGCTCGGGGTGATCGACCGCGCGCTGGCCTGTGCCCTGGAGGAGGCGACCCAGCGCAGCATCGGCCGGGGCAAGCTCGGCGACCACAGCCACGCGCAGCTGCGGATCGGCGACCTGCGGTCCCGGCAGTTGGTGATCGAAGCGGCGATCCGGCGCGCCGCGGACGCCGTCGACCGCGACGAGCCGGACGCCGCCGCGCGGGCGACGGCGGCCAAGACGGTGGCGTCCGAGACCGCGGTGTGGGCGGTCGAGACCGCCTCGCGGCTGGCCGCGAGCCGCTCCTACGACGGTGACTCGGAACTCGCCCGCCTGCGCCGCGACGCGCCGCAGACGCAGATCGGCGAGGGTGCCAACGACGCGCTGCTGATCGCGGCCGGCAAGGCGGCGATCAAGGCCGCTCGATAAGCGCGACGGCCTCCGGGTGACCGCCGTGCTCGGCCCAGCCGGCCGGCGTGGCGTGGTAGAGCCCGTCCTCGCGGGTGCGGTCGGCGCCGAGTTCGAGCAGCGTCGTGATCGTCGCGAGGTCGCCGTTCTGCGCGGCGAGATGGAGTGCGGTGACGCCGACCCCGTGCTCGGGACCGCCGAAGGAGGAGCCCTGGTTGGGGTCGACGCCGCGTTCGACGAGCCGGCGGATGGCGGCCGAGCGCCCGCAAGCGGCGGCCCAGGCGAGCGGCGTGCCGCGGTAGACGTCGCGGTCCAGCGCCGCGCCGCGGGCGGCCAGCGCGTCGATCGCGTCCACGCGGTCGTTGCGCGCCGCCCACGCGACGGCCTCGTCCAGCGCCTCCTGCGGGTCATCGCTCGGGTGCCACGGCCCGAAGCCGCTGTGCGGGCGATAGAACGCGCGGTGCGCGATCGGGTCGGCGTCGTCGAAGAGATCGGTCCGGCCGAGGCCGGCGGTGGTGCGCAGGTTCAGCGGATCGATCCCGTGCCCGGCCAGCAGCTCCGCGGTCTCGCGGTGGCCCCAGAAGAGCGCGATGACCAGCGGCGTGCCACCGTCGCCGCGGGCCGAGACGCCGGTCGGAGCGCCCGCGTCGAGCAGCATCCGCGCCATCCGCGGCAGGTTGCTGTACGCGGCCTGGTGCAACGCGGTCCAGCCGTGGGCGTTGGCCGCGGTGACGTCGGCGCCGTGGGCGAGCAGGATCTCGACCAGCCGCTCGTCGCACGTCGCGCCCGCCATGCCCAGCAGGTCGTTGCCGTTGGTCCCGCGTGCGTGGGCGAGCTCGGGGTGGTGTTCGAGCAGCGTCCGCAAGGCGTCCAGGTCGTGGGCCTCGACCGCGCGGTAGGCGCGCGCGAACGGCGCGTCGCTCTCGCGCAGGCCCGCGACGTGACGCCGCAGGGCCTCCCAGTCGTCCTGCCCGTGCTCGCGCGCGACGACCGTCCGCGCGCCGTCCCGCGTCAGCGCCGCGTCGTAGCGCTCAAAGGCCTGCACGGCACCCGTCGTGCCGTCCGCGGCCGACGCGAGCAGGCCGTCGGCTCGCTCCTCGTAATAGTCGAACTGCTCGTGGAACGCGTGGTACATCGGCTACGGAAAGGATCGCACTGAGGTGACACGGGCGAGCCGCGTCGCGCCCGGTCAGCGACGCTCGGCGAGGCGGCGCAGGCGGTCCAGCGCGCGCCGGTTGCGCAGGTGCAGCAGCGGATCGGTGAGCCGGTTGAGGAACAGCCGGCTGGGGAGGTTGCCCGCGCCTTCGAGCATCGTCACGTGCGTCCCGGCGCCCTCGGCGGCGAGGCGCAGTTCGACCCGGGCGGTCGCGAACGGCCGCGTCTTGGCGCGCAGGACGATGCGCGTCGGGGCTTCGCTCTCGAGGACTTCGGTGTGGTCGTTGAGGACCAGCGGCGGGACGCCCACCTGATGGTGGAAGCGGGTGCCCACGGCGGGGAAGCCGGCGTCGACGTCGCGAATCGCCCGCGACCCGACCACCCACTCGCCGTAGCTGTCGGCGTCGCTGAGGACCGCGAAGACGGCGGTCGGTGGAGCGGCGATGTAGGTCTCGTTGCTGGCCATGGCCACACCGCTACCCAATGTCAGCGCCGATGGCTCTCCAGTTCCTCGCCGAGCTTGGCGATCGCGAAGCCCCAGCCGTCGGCGACCTTGACCCGCGGCGGGACGGAGATCTCGTCGGGATTGGTGATGACGTCCAGCAGCACCGGGCCTGGGTGGGCGAGCGCGTCGTGGACGGCGGCCGACAACGCCAGCGGGTCCTCGACGCGCACGCCGTGCAGGCCGATCGCCCGCGCGACGGCCGCCAGGTCGGGGTTCTCGAGCACGGTGCCGAACTCGGGGAGCCCGCCCTGCTCCTGCTCGAGCTTGACCATGCCGAGCCGGCCGTTGTCGAAGACGATCAGCTTCACGTCGAGCTCGTGCGACACGGCGGTGATCAGGTCGCCGAGCAGCATCGTCAGGCCGCCGTCGCCGCAGAAGGCGATCACCTGGCGCCGGCGGTCCAGCGCCTGCGCGCCGAGCGCCTGCGGCATCGCGTTGGCCATCGAGCCGAGGTTGTAGGAGCCGATCAGCCGGCGGGTGCCGGTGAGCTCGACGAAGCGGCTGAGCCAGACGGTCGACATGCCGGTGTCGGAGGTGAAGATCGCGTCCGGTGCGGCGTGCGTGTTGACGGCGTGGGCGAGCGCCTCGGGGCGGATGCGCGAGTCCGGGTTGTCGAACTTCGAGCGGACCTTCTCGATCACGCCGGTGTGCTCGTACTCGGGGTCGGCCAGCCGCTGCTGGTCCTCGCGCCAGGACGCGTAGGCGGACACCGCGTCCTCGAGATGCGCGCGGTCGGGCTTGGCCTTGACCTTCTCCAGCAGCGCTCGTGCCGCCAGCCCGCTGTCACCCACGACCCCGACGTCGACCTGCGTGCGCCGGCCGATGTGGGCGCCCCGGGTGTCGATCTGGACCACGACCTTGCCCTCCGGATACCAGTCGCGGTACGGGAAGTCGGTGCCGAGCATCAGCAGCAACTCGCCGTCGTCGAGCGCCTTGCGCGCGGCCGGGTTGCCGATCAGCCCCGTCTGGCCGACCTGGTACGGGTTGTCACGCTCGAGCCCTTCTTTGGCCTTCAGCGTGAGCACCATCGGCGCGGCCAGGCGCTCCGCGAGGGCGAGCACGTCGTTGCGGGCGTCACGCGCGCCGATCCCCACCAGCAGCGTGACCTTCCCCGCCGCATTGATCCTCGTGGCTGCGGCATCGAGCGCGTCGGCGTCGGGGATCACCCGCGCGGGCGGGGCGATGAAGCGCGACTCGGGCGTCTTGCGCGGCAGGTCCAGCGCCCCGACGTCCCCCGGCAACGTCAGCACGGCCACGCCGCGCTCGCTGAGCGCCGTCTGGACCGCCCGCTCGAGCATGGTCGGGAGCTGCTCAGGGCTCGTGAGCGTGTGGCGGAAGACGGCGACGTCGGCGAACAGCGCGTCGTTGTCGACCTCCTGGAACATGTCGTTGCCGAACTCGGCCAACGGCACCTGCCCGCACAGCGCCAACACCGGCGCGTGCGACTTCTTCGCGTCGTAGAGCCCGTTCAACAGGTGGATCGAACCCGGGCCGACCGTGCCCATGCAGACGGCCAGGGAACCGGTCAGCTGCGCCTGCGCGGACGCGGCGAACGCTCCCGCCTCCTCGTGGCGCACGCCGATCCACTCGAGCTCCTCGGTGCGCCGGATCGCGTCGGTGACCGGGTTCAGGGCGTCGCCGACGACGCCCCAGATGCTGCGGACGCCCTGGCGCGCCAGCGCGGCGACGATGTGCTCGGCGACCGTGGTCATCGCGGCCGGAAGCTGTCGGGATCGGCCATCGCCCACTCGCGCGCCCAGCTCTCGCGGGGATCGCCGGAGGTGAGCTCGCCGGGGGAGAGCCACTCGTAGAGCTCGGCGTAGCTGCGGGTCGTGTGCTCGTCCACGCGCCGCATCAGCAGATGCGGGGTCAGCTTGGCCGGGTCGTCGACGCCCATCGAGGCCATGATCCGTACCGCCTCCTCCACGGCGGCCGCCTGGTAGCGGCGCACGCGTTCGGTCTTGTCGGGAATGTCGAGCGCGCGGGCGCGCTTGGGGTCCTGCGTGGCCACGCCCACCGGGCAGGTGTTCAGGTGGCACTCCTGCGACTGGATGCAGCCCACGGCCATCATCATCGCCCGCGCGGCGTTGGTGTAGTCGGCGCCCTGCGCGAGTCGCTTGACGATGTCCGTGCCCGTCGCGACCTTGCCGGAGGCGCCGATCTTGATCCGGTCGCGCAGGCCGGAGCCGACGAGCGCGTTGTGGACGGTCATCAGTCCCTCCGTGAGCGGCGTGCCGACGTGGTCGGCGTACTCCATCGGCGCCGCGCCGGTCCCGCCCTCGGCGCCGTCGACGACGATGAAGTCGGGCGTGAGTCCCTCCTCGAGCATCGCCTTACAGATCGCCAGCAGCTCGAAGCGATGGCCGACGCAGAGCTTGAACCCCGCGGGCTTGCCGCCGGAGAGCTCACGCATGCGGGCGATGAAGCGGACGAGCTCGCGCGGCGAGTGGAACGCGCTGTGCGCGGCCGGGCTCAGGCACGGCTCGCCCTCGGGGACGTCCCGCGCCTGCGCGATCTCGTGGGTGACCTTCGAGCCCGGCAGCTGGCCGCCGATCCCCGGCTTGGCGCCCTGGCTGAGCTTCAACGAGACGAGCTTGACGTGCGGGTGCGACGCCTTCTCGGCGAACTCGTCGGGATCGAAGCTGCCGTCCTTGCGGCGCGCCCCGAAGTACCCGCTGCCCAGCTCCCAGATGAGATCGCCGCCGCCCTGGAGGTGATACTCGGTCAGCCCGCCCTCGCCGGTGTCATGCGCGAAGCCGCCCCGCTGGGCGCCCTGGTTGAGCGCGATCAGCGCGGACTTCGAGAGCGCGCCGAAGCTCATCGCGGACACGTTGAGCAGCGCCATGTCGTAGTCGCCGATCCGCACCCGCGGCGGCTCGTCGGGCGGCTGGACCGGCGCGATGCTGTGCAGCAGCCACTCGTACCCCGGCCGCGTGACGTCGAGCTCGGTGCCGAAGGCCTGCTCGTCCTTGATCCCCTTCGCCCGCTCGTAGATCGACGTGCGCGTGTCGCGGTCGAACGGCCGGCCGTCGGTGTTGCGCTCGATGAAGTACTGCTGCAGCTCCGGCCGCAGCGACTCCAGCGCGAACCGCATGTGCCCGATCAGCGGGTAGTTGCGCAGGATGCTGTGCTTGCGCTGCACGAGGTCGAACACGCCGACGGCCACGAGCGCGCCGAGCAGCACCGCGAGGACGATCCACACGATCGCCCCGGTGAGCACGGCGACCGCGGCGACCGCGACGAACGCCAGCACACCGACGGAGAAGGGAGCGAAGCGCGCCATGTCGCCGCGCCTACCCACCGGCGAGCGTGACTAGGCGGCGGCTCGATGAGAGCGCTGTGGGGCGAGGTGGTGGCGGATGACGTCCAGCGCGCGCGTGAGCACCGGGCGTTCGTCGTGGCGCCGCCACGCGACGGCGAGTTCGACCCGCGTCGCGTCGTCGGCGAGCGGGCGATAGACGGCGCCGCGGACACTCATGTTCTGCACCGACTCCGGGACGAGCGAGACGCCGAGCCCGGCCGCCACGAAGCTCACCAGCGTCGCCGTCTCGGCCACCTCGTGGGCGGCGAGCGGCGCGAACCCGTGAGCCGCGCACGCGTCCTCGACGGCGTTGTGGACGACCGAGCGGAAGTGTGAGGGGTAGGTGACGAACGGCTCACCGGCGAGCCGTTCGAGCGGCACCGCGCCGGTGGCGGCGAGCGGGTGGGACTCCGGCAGGACGGCCACCAGCGGCTCCGAGCGCACGACCTCCGTGGCGAGGTCGCGGTCGTGGACGGGTGGGCGCAGCAGGCCGAGGTCGAGCGTGCCGTCGAGCAGCTCGGCCACCTGGGCGGGGGTGAGGCGCTCACCACGCAGGTCGAGCACGACGCCCGGCAGCTCGCTGCGCAGCGCGGCGGCGACCGACGGCAGCGTCGAGTAGGTGCAGGACCCGGTGAAGCCGATCGCCAGGCGCCCGTACTCGCCGCGCGCGGCGCGGCGGGCGTCCTCGATCGCGCCGTCGAAGGCGGCGAGGATCTCGCGGCCGCGCTCGAGCATCACCGCACCCGCGGGGGCGAGCTCGACGCTGCGCGTGGTCCGGTGCAGCAGCGGCTCGCCCAGCTCGGCCTCGAAGCGGCGGATCTGCTGCGAGAGCGGCGGTTGTGCGATGTGCAGGCGCTCGGCGGCCCGGCCGAAATGGCGTTCCTCGGCCACGGCGACGAAGTAGCGCAGCTGTCTCAGATCCACACCCGGATTCATATCGCAAACGTGGGTAATCGACACGCGATTGGTGTTGATGAGTGCATCGCCGTGGCGTACGTTGGGAGGCATGCTCGAGACGTTCGTGGGGACGGCGCGGATCACGGCGGTGGAGGCGATCCCGTTCGCAGTGCCCTACCGGCGCCGGCCCAGGTTCGCCTCCGGAACGGTGACCAGCGCGGACAACGTGCTCGTGCGGGTGCACACCGACGCGGGCCTCGTCGGCCAGGCGGAGGCGCAGCCGCGCCCGTACACGTACGGCGAGACGCAGGCGTCGATCGTCGAGGCCGTCTCCGGTGCGTTGAACGAGGCGCTCGCCGGCGTCGACCCGCTGCGCATCGAGCGTGTCGCCGAGCGCTGCGCGAGGCTCACCGGCAACTACGTCGCCCGCGGCGCCGTCGATCTCGCCGTGTGGGACCTGATCGGCCAGCTCGTCGGGCGTCCGTGCCACCTGCTGCTGGGCGGCTTCGCCGACGACGTTGCGGCGGCGCACATGGTGTCGCTGGGCGAGCCCGCCGAGATGGCCGAGGACGCGCTGGACGTGCACGAGCGCCTTGGCGTGACCACGTTCAAGCTCAAGGTCGGGCGCGCACCGGGGCTCGACGTCGCCGCCGTGCGCGCGGTGCGCGAGGCGCTGCCGGACGCCGACCTCTATGTCGACGCCAACCGTGGTTGGAGCTACGAGGACGCGGTCACCGCCGGGCACGCGCTCGCCGAGTTCGGCGTGCGGGCGATCGAGGAGCCGATCTCCGTCGACGACCGCGCCGGCCGATCGCGGCTCGCCGAGCGCTGGAACGTGCCGCTGGCGGGCGACGAGAGCTGCATCAGCCTCGCGCACGTCGCCCGCGCGCTGGACGAGGGCGCGGTGCGCCAGGTGAGCATCAAGACGGCACGGACCGGCTTCACGGAGTCGCGCCGGATCCTCGATCTCTGCGCCGCACGCAACATCCCTGTCGTCATGGGCAGCCAGTACGAGGGCGCGCTCGGCGCCGCGGCGACCATCACCTTCGCCGCCGCCTTCGCCGCGACCGCCTGCCGCCCCGCCGAGGTCACGAACTTCCTTGACCTGAGCGACGACCTGGTCGTCGCCGGACCGGAGATCCGCGCCGGCCGCGCGGCCGTGCCGGAGCGCAGCGAAGTCGACGAGGACCGGTTGCGGCACTACCGGCTGGACATCTGATGCTGTTCCTGTGCGAGATGGAGGTTCGCCTCCCGCCCGACATGCCCGCGGCGCAGCTGGACGAGCTCAAGGCGCGCGAGCGCGAGTACTCGCAGGCGGCGCAGCGCGACGGCCGCTGGCCGCACCTGTGGCGGGTCGCCGGCCGCTACGCCAACGTCAGCGTCCTGGACGTGAGCTCCAACGATGAGCTCCACGAGTTGCTGAGCGGACTCCCGCTGTTCCCCTACCTGGACATCCGCGTCACGCCGCTGGCGCGCCACCCGAACGCCATCGATTGAGGAGAGAGCCAATGACCGATCGCGCCAACCACCTGATCACCGACATCCTGCGCCGGATCCACGAGGCGATCGTGGAGAACGACATCAGCTACGAGGAGTACCAGGTCGCCAAGCAATGGTTCATCGACGTCGGCGAGGCGGGGGAGTGGCCGCTGTTCGGCGACGTGTTCATCGAGCATGTCGTCGAGGAGCAGGCGTTCGGCAACCGCAAGGGGTCCCAGGGGACGATCCTCGGCCCGTTCCACGTGCCGGACTCGCCGGTGTTGGGCGCGCCGTTCGAGCTCCCGCACCGTCCCGACGAATCCGGCGACCGGACGACGGTCACCGGCCGCGTGACCGACATCGACGGCCATGGCCTGGCCAACGCCAACCTGGACATCTGGCAGGCCGATTCCGAGGGGCGCTACTCGAGCTTCATGCCCGGCCCGCCGGAGGGCAACCTGCGCGGCCAGGTGCGCACCGACGCCGACGGTCGCTACGAGTACGTCACCGTCATCCCGGGTCCGTACACGATCCCGCTCGACGGCCCGACGGGCAAGATGACCGCGGCCGCCGGCTGGAGCCCGTGGCGCCCCGCGCACATCCACCTGATCGTCAGCGCCGAGGGCTACGAGCCGCTGGTCACGCAGCTGTTCATCGACTCCAGCGACTACCTCGACAGCGACGTGGCGAGCGCGGTCAAGCCCGAGCTGCTCGTGCATCCCGAGCCGGCGGGCAACGGCGAGTTCGCGTTCAGCTACGACTTCTCGCTCGCGCCCGTGCGCGCCGCCGCGCTGGCCTAGCCGACGGCGATCCCGCGGGCGATCAGGTCGTCCGCGTCGGCGCCGAACTCGTTGAGCAGTGTCCGCGTGTGCCGGCCGAGCGCGGGCACGTCGCCCATCGGCGCCTCGCCGTCTTCGAACGTCGCGGGTGGCAGCAGCGCGGGGATCTCGCCCGCGTGCTCGGTTGCGATCGTCCGCCAGCGCCCGCGCGCCTGCAGCTGCGGGTGATCGACGACCGCGGCGACGTCCTTGATCTGCGCGGCGGGCACGCCTGCCGCGGCCAGCCGTGCGCTGAGGTCCTCGGTCGAGAAGCGCGCGGTCCGCGCGGCGATCGCGGCGTCGCAGTCCTTGCGGTTGCGGACGCGTTCCACGTTGGTGGCGAAGCGTGGATCATCGGCCAGGTCCGGGACCTCCAGGGCGTCGCACAGCGTCCGCCAGCCGTGGTCGTTCTGCACGCCGATCAGCAGCAGCCCGTCGCGCGTGGGGAAGCCGTCGTAGGGGGCGATCGAGCTGTGGCTGAGGCCCATCCGCGCCGGCGGTTGGCCGGTGTAGAGCTGCGTGTACATCGCGTAGCCCATCCACTCGACCGTCGCCTCGAGCATCGAGACCTCGATCGTCGCGCCTTCACCGCTGCGCCAGCGCCGCAGCAGCGCGGCGACCGCGGCCTGCGAGCAGTACATGCCGGACGCGATGTCCGCGGTCGGGACGCCCGTCTTGACCGGCGTCTGCGGCGTGCCGGTGATGGCGATCAGCCCGGACTCGGCCTGGACGAGCATGTCGTAGGCCTTGTGCTGCTCGAACGGCCCGCCGAGGCCGTAGCCGGTCAGGTTGACGACGACGAGCTCGGGGTGGTCGGCGCGCAGCGTCGCCGCTCCCAGGCCGAGCCGCTCCGCCGCTCCCGGCGCCAGGTTCTGCATGAACACGTCGGCGCGAGCGATCACGCGCCGCACGACATCACGGCCTTCCGGCGCCTTGAGGTCGATCGCCAGCGACTCCTTGCCGCGGTTGAGCCAGACGAAGTGGGCGCCGGTGCCGTCGACCACGCGGTCGAAGCTGCGCGCGAAATCACCGCCCGCGGGGCGCTCGACCTTGATCACGCGGGCGCCGAGGTCGGCCAGGTTGCGGGTGGCCAGCGGCACGGCGACGGCCTGCTCGACGCTGACCACCGTGAGGCCTTCCAGCGGCAGCATCAGACGCTATAGTTGTTCACGCAACTACACGAGGTGGCGACCATGCAATTCGGAATCTTCTCAGTCAGCGACATCACCAGGAACCCGATCACGGGCGTGACCCCGACCGAGGCGGAGCGCATCGACGCGGCCGTCCAGATCGCCCGGCGCGCCGATGAAGTCGGGCTCGACGTGTTCGCCATCGGTGAACATCACAACCCGCCGTTCTTCTCGTCCTCGCCGACGACGCTGCTGGCGCACATCGCCGCGGTCACCGAGCGGATCGTGTTGAGCACCGCGGTCACGCTGATCACCACCAACGACCCGGTCAAGCTCGCCGAGGACTACGCGATGCTGCAGCACCTGTCCAAGGGCCGCATGGACCTCATGCTCGGCCGCGGCAACACGGTGCCGGTCTATCCCTGGTTCGGCCAGGACATCCACAAGGGCCTCGAGCTGGCGCTTGAGAACTACAACCTGCTGCACCGCCTGTGGCGCGAGGACGTCGTGGACTGGGAGGGCAGCTTCCGCAGCGCCCTGCAGGGGTTCACGTCGATCCCGCGGCCGCTGGATGACGTGCCGCCGTTCGTCTGGCACGGCGCGATCCGCACGCCGGAGATTGCCGAGCAGGCCGCCTTCTACGGCAACGGCTACTTCGCCAACAACATCCTCGCGCCCAACCTGCACTTCAAGCCGCTCGTCGACTTCTACCGCCGGCGCTACGCGCACTACGGCCACGGCACGCCCGAGCAGGCGATCGTCGGCCTCGGCGGCCAGGCGTACATCGCCAAGAACTCGCAGGACGCGGTGAGCCGCTATCGCCCGTACTTCGAGGGCTCACCGATCTACGGCTCCAGCTACCGGCTCGAGGACTTCATGCGCGGCACGCCGCTGAGCGTCGGCAGCCCGCAACAGGTGATCGAGAAGACGCTGGAGTTCCAGGAGGGCTTCGGCAGCTACCAGCGCCAGCTGTGGATCGTCGACCACGCCGGCCTGCCGCTCGAGGAGGCACTCGAACAGGTCGAGCTGCTCGGCACCGAGGTCGTGCCGGTGCTGCGCAAGGAGATGGAGTCGCGCCGCGCTCCGGGCGTCCCGGACGCGCCGACCCACGCCTCGCGCGTGCTGGACAAGTACGGCGACGCCGAGCCGCGCCGGCCGCGCCCGAACGCCAACCGCGGCGACAACCTGACCGGCACCTCGCCCTACCAGGACTCCGACCCGGAGCTCGTCGCCGATCTCCCGCTGGTGGCGTGATGAAGCGTCTTCTCATGATCTCCGCCGGCACCGGCAACCCGTCCGCGACGCGGCAACTGGCCGACCGGATCGCGCAGAAGAGCCTCGACGCGCTTGACGTCGAGGCGACGGTGAGCGTGATCGAGCTCGGGCCACTCGCCGTCGACAGCGCGCGCGCCGCCGTCGCCGGCTTCCCCGGCGAAGCGCTGCAGGAGGCGATCGACCGGCTCGCGGGCGCCGACGCGATCATCGTCGCCACGCCGATCTACAAGGCCGGGATCAGCGGCCTGCTCAAGACGTTCGTCGACATCCTCGACAACGACCTGCTGGTGGCCAAGCCGGTGCTGCTGGCGGCGACCGGCGGCACGCCCCGCCACGCGCTGGTCATCGACGATCAGCTGCGGCCGCTGTTCGCCTACATGCGCGCGCTCACCGTGCCCACCTCGGTCTACGCCGCGCCCGAGGACTGGGGGACGCCGGAGCTGGGCACGCGCATCGAGCGCGCCGCGGTCGAGCTCGCCGTCATGGTCGCGGCGGGCGTCGAGCGGCAGATCGCCGACCGCGCATGGTCGGGCTACCAGCACCAGTTCGCCGGCAACGCGGCCCGCGCCGAGCGCAGCGCGGACGACGTTGACTTCGACTCACCGCTGATGCGGCTCGCCGCCGGCGGCCGGTAGAGCCGCGCAGCGGCGGTCACAGCCGCTCGAGCGTCGCCGGGTCCTCGGCGCCGGAGAAGTACTGGGCCAGCACCTCACCGAACCGCGGCTCCCCAGGCGCGGCGCGCGCGAACAACGTCATCGACGAACGCAGCTTCTGGGCGTCGACACCGCCCAGGATCGCGCTCGCGTCGGTCTCGTCGAGCTCGGTCAGGAGCCCCGCGCACTCGCGCAGCCGAGGCCCCAGCAGCGGATGCTCGAGGTACGCCCGCGCCTCGGCCAGCGAGCCGATCGCATAGCGCCGGGCCATCGAGCTGCGGCCCAGGCCGGCGATCTGCGGGAACACGAACCACATCCAGTGCGACGTCTTGCGGCCCGCTCGCAACTCGCCCACCGCCGCGTCGTAGACCTGCCGCTGGGCGGCGACGAACCGCTCGAGGTCGTGCGGATCGGTCATGGTCGAGGTGGTTCCCCGCCGGTCGCGACACGAATCCCGGGCGGATCCGGCGCGCGAGCCCGCCCGAACGCGCCGCCGCGTCTGGCCCTGCGCGTCCCGGCTCGGATCTCCAGGATCGCGAACGCCGCGGGGACGGCCGATGAGTTCACGCGCCGCGATCCGTCCTAACCAATATGAGCGATAGGAAAGTAATCCTCAAGATGGTCATGTCCCTCGATGGCTTTGCCACGAGCCCGGACGGGACCCACGAGTGGATGTTCGAGTGGTTCGGCGACGACGGGACCGAGTGGAACCGCCGCGCGCTCGACGAGGCCGGCGTTCACGCGATGGGCCGGCGCAGCTACGAGATCATGGGCCCGCACTGGGCGGCGTCGGAGGGACCGATCGCCACCGCGATGAACTCCAAGCCGAAGGCCGTGTTCTCTCGCAGCCTGGAGAAGGCGGAATGGGGACCGGCCGAGATCTTCGGCGAGGACCTTGCCGCGGGGATCGCCGAGCTCAAGGGTCGCGACGAGGAGGGGACGATCCTCGTCCACGGCGGCCCCGGCTTCGCGCAGTCGCTGACACGGCTGGGCCTCGTCGACGAGTACCAGCTGACGACGGTCCCGATCGCGATCGGCGCCGGCCGCAGCCCCTTCGCCGGGCTGGAGGAACACCTGAAGCTGGACGTCGTCAAGGCCGAACGATTCCGCAACGGAGCCCTCGCGCAGATCCTGGTGCCGAAGCGCTGAGCGAGCGCTCTGGCGCCGGTCGCGGCCGGGGTCTGCAATACAACTAGCGGGATGCGCGACACGAATCGAGCCGCCTTCGACCTTGCGGTCGCGATCGCCCGGCTGCGCAAGCGCCTGCGCGAGGAGGCCGGCCTGACGCGGTCGGGGCTGTCGGTCACGCAGTTGTCGGTACTCGTCAGGATCGTCGAGGACGGGCCGACGACGGCCGCGGCGCTTGCGAGTCTCGAGCACGTCAGTCAGCAGGCCATCGCGCAGGCGGTCGCGGCGCTGAAGGCCGAGGGGCTGGTCGTCACCGAACGCGACCCGGCCGACGGCCGCAAGACGCTGATCGAGGCCTCCGACGAAGGTGGGCGGTTGAGCACCGCGCTCGACGACTCGCGCGTGCAGTGGCTGATGCACGCCATCGACACGGCGGTGCCGCCGGAGGAGCGAGAGACACTCGACGCGGCCATCGCGCTGCTGTCGCGCCTCGCCACAGTAGCCAAGTAACTTCCACAAGTTACTTGGCTACTTGCTACGTTGGAGGACGTGAAGCCGTTCTCCTGGCGATTCACGGCCCCGCTGTATCTCGGCGCCGCCCTGAACCCGATCAACACCACGTTGATCGCCACCGCGCTGGTGCCGATCGCTCACGCGCTGCACGTGCCGGCGGGCCGGACGGCGGTGCTGGTGGCCTGCCTGTATCTCGCCAGCTCGATCGCGCAGCCGACGATGGGCAAGCTCGCCGAGGAGTTCGGGCCGCGCCGGATCTTCATGCTCGGCGCCTCGCTGGTGGCGTGCGCCGGAATCGTGGGCGGGCTCGCGCAGAACCTGAGCGGATTGATCGTCGCGCGGGTGCTGGTCGGGATCGGCACCTCGGCCGGCTATCCGGCGGCGATGGTGCTCGTCCGCCGCCGGGCGACGGAGGCGGGAATGGAGTCCGCGCCCGGGAGCGTGCTCGGTGGCTTCTCGATCGCCAGCCAGTCGATCGCGGTCGTCGGCCTGCCGCTCGGCGGCGTGCTGGTGGACGGCTTCGGCTGGCGCACCGTGTTTCTCGTCAACCTCCCCGCGGCGCTGGCGACGCTCGCGATGCTGATCGTCTGGATCCCGCGTGACGCGGCGATCGTGCGCCGCCCGTTGCGCGAGCTCGCCGAGCGCATCGACCTCCTGGGCATCCTCGGGTTCGGCGGCGCGCTGTGCTCGCTGCTGATCGTCCTGCTCGGGCTGCCGGGCGTGCGCTGGCCGGCGCTCGCGCTGTTCGTCGTGCTCGCCGTGGGGGAGGTGCTCTGGGAGCTGCGGGCGCCCAACGCGTTCCTGGACGTGCGGATGCTGGCCTCCAACCACGCGCTCACCCGCACCTACCTGCGCACCGCGATGACCCTCCTGTGCAGCTACACCGTCATCTACGGCATCAGCCAGTGGATGGAAGCGAGCCGCGGCCTTTCGGCGCGCCAGACCGGGCTGCTGATCGTCCCGATGAGCCTCGTGGCCATCCTCGTCACCACCCCGGTCTCGCGCCGCAACCTCGTCCGCGGCCCGCTGATCGTCAGCGCGGTCGCCGCGATCATCGGCTCTGCCGCCACGCTGGCGCTGCACTCCACCAGTTCGGCGCTGTCGATCATCGCCGTGACACTGCTGTTCGGCGTCGTGACCGGCGCGGGCAACGTGTCCAACCAGCTCGCGCTCTACGGCCAGGCGCCCGCCGATCGCCTCGGTACCGCCGCCGGGCTGCTGCGCACCTTCGGCTACCTCGGCTCGATCGCGTCCTCGACGCTGACGGGCCTCGTCTTCCACACCCACGTCACCGACCACGGGCTGCACACGATCGCGCTGGTGCTGATCGTGCTCAGCGTGCTGCTGCTCGTCATCACCCTCACCGACCGCCGACTGGAGACCCCGCATGACCATCGATCCCAAGCGCACCGCCCTGCTCGTCATGGACTACCAAACCGGCATCCTGGGGCTGCTGCCCGATCCTGAGGCCCAGGTCGCCACCGGCGAGCGCGCGATCGCGCTCCTGCGCGACGCGGGCGCGACGATCGGCTTCGTCCGTGTCGCCTTCACCGACGACGACATCGCCCGCGTGCCGGAGCAGAGCCGGTTCCGCGAGCGTGCGGCGCAGATGCGCGCCGATGCGCCGCACACCCAGATCCACGAGCGCGTGGCACCGCGCGACGGCGACATCGTGGTGCGCAAGGTGCGCGTCGGCGCGTTCTCCACCACCGACCTGGACGCGCGGCTGCGCGAGCGCGGCATCGACACGATCGTGCTCGCCGGGATCAGCACGTCGGGCGTCACGCTGTCGACCGTGCGCGACGGCGCCGACCGCGACTACCGCGTGCTCGTGCTCTCCGATGCGACCGCCGACCCCGACCCCGAGGTGCACGCCTTCCTGACCGAGAGGATCTTCCCGCGCCAGGCGCACGTGCTCACCACCGAGGAGCTCGCCGGCCACCTCGCCTGATCTCCGCGGGCGACGACCGTTCTTCAGGACTCGTCGCGGTCGGGCTGCGGCGCGTCGTCCGCGCCCGGCTTCTCGGGTCGGGCGGCGTCGCCGACGTCGGTCTCGTCGACCTCGTAGTAGTGGATCTCGTCGTCGTCTCGGCCGGCCTCGCCGGGCTCAGGGACGGGCTTGTCGTCGGGCATACCCCATGCCTACCCAATCGCCGGTGATCGACGCGACCCGAGGTCGGCCCGCGGCCGCGACGGCCAGGTCTAGGCTTGGTGTCGGTGGAGACGAAGAAGGAGATCCAGGAGTGCCTCACCTCCCGCCGTCCAGCGACGCGGAAGCGGCTCGCGGAGACCGGACAGCGGCTGGGCGGGAGCGCCGCTCCTGAGCTGCCGCGCGCGGTCCAGAGCGACGTCTGAGCCCGGCGTGGGAGCTTGCCTGATCTGCGATCGCGTGGCGCTGGCGGCGGCTGGGGAGAACGCACATCTGATCGCCGACCTGGGGCACTCGGTCTTCGTCGTCGGGGACCATCAGTGGCACCGGGGGTACGCGCTCGTTCTGCTCAAGGCGCACGTTCGCGAGCCGTTCGAGCTCCCGGGCGACGTGCGGAGCGAGCACTTCAGCGAAGTCATGCGCGCTGCCGAGGCGCTCAACAGGACCTTCGCACCGAGCAAGATGAACTACGCGTGTTACGGCAACGCCGAGCCGCACGTCCACTGGCACCTCGTGCCTCGCTACGAGGACGACCCGCACCCCGGCCAGGACCCGTGGAAGGACGGCGAGAGATTTCACGAGCGCACGATCACCGCAGCGCAAGCCGCTGCCCTCGCGGCGGAGATCCGCGGCAACCTCGCGTGACTTCACGCGGGCGAGCGGCGTCAGCGCTGGTCGGGCTCGATGTCGGCGGCGGTCTCGAGCGCCGAGCCGTAGGGACGCGTGAGCACTTCGAGTCCGTGGCCGGCCGGATCGAAGAAGTAGAACCCGCGGCCGCCGTGGTTGGTGTTGATCTGCTGCGGGCGCGAGGGGTTGGGATCCGCCGTGTACGGGATCTCGCGCTCCTGAACGCGGGCGAGGATCTCGTCGAAGCGCTCGTCGTCGACGAGGAACGCGTAGTGCTGCATCTGGATCTCGTCCACCGGCGGCTCGGCGAACTGGATCGTCACGCCGCCGTCGAGCTGCACCTGCGTGAATGGGCCCCAGGATGTCGGGGGCTCGAGTCCGAGGATGTCGGCCATGAACTGTGCCGACGCCTGACGGTCACGCGCGGCCAGGATGCTGTGGTCGAAGGCGACTCCCATCGCGACATCCTACGTGGAGCGTCGCGTTGCGCCGGGCAAACAGTACGAGCGGCCCGGTCTCCGGCTGAGGCGTGAGGAATGCCTCTGATTCGGAGTCCGGACCGCTCGAATGTGCGTGATCTGTGCGCGGTGCTCACAGACCGTTCAGCCGGTCTGTGAGCGTGATTCTCAGTTCGCGGCGGCCTTGATCGTCTGGTCGAACTTCAGCTCGCCGTTCTCGACGCCGTAGGCGCCGTAATCGGTGAGCGTGGTGTCGCCGTTGGCGTCGATCGAGTACGTGCCGAGGACGCTTTCGCGGTCCTTGGTCGCGAAGAGGGCCTTCTTGATGCCCTCCTTGGTGCCGTCGGAGCGCTTGATCGCGTCCAGCGCGAGGCTCATGGCCTCATAGCCGTAGATCGAGTACGGATCCGGGTTGTCGACGCCGTACTTCTCGGTGAAGGCCTTGAAGAACTCCTGGCCGGCCGGCGGGTACTGATCCGGCGTCAGGGTGGCGACGGTGCACTTGACCTGCGGGTCCAGCGAAGCGGGGATGCCGCCGTCCTTCTCGGAGACGAAGCCCGTCTCGCACACGCCGTCGGGCCCGTACATCTTCGCGTCCGGCCCGAGGGCGGCGGCGAAGTCCTTGAACTGCTGGACCGCGTTGTTGGCGGTGATGCCGGAGTACACGAAGCAGTCCGCGCCGGCCGCCTTGGACTTCGAGGCGAGCGAGCGGTAGTTGGACGCGTTCTTGTCGATCGCGTCGTTGCCCGTGATCGTCAGGCCCTGCTGCTTGGCGGAGAGCTCGATGACGCGCGCGAGGCCGGCACCGTAGACCTCCTTGTCGTTGGTCATCGCGACCTTCGTGCAGCCGTCACCCTTCATCAGGGTCACCAGCGCCGCAGCCTGGATCGTGTCCTTGGGGACGATGCGGGTATACGTGCGATCGCCCGTCGGGTAGTACTTGTCCGGCTCGCCGGGCTCGGAGCCCGGGTCGTTGGTGGTCAGGCCCACGTACGTGTTGGCCGGGGAAATCTGCGGGACGCCCGCCTCAGAGAGAATCGGGATGGAGACCTTCGAAGCGCCCGAGTTGAACTCGCCGATGTACACCCCGGTCGAATCGTCCTGCGCCGCCTTCAGCGCGTTGGCCGAAGTCGCCTCAGGAGTCCAGCTGCCGGCCTGAGCCGTGGAGTCGTCCAGCGAGACGTACTTGACCGAGTAATCCCCGGCCTTGTTGCCGGCCTGCTCGACGGCGAGCTTCGCGCCGTTGACCAGAGCCTCCGTCTGGATGCGCGACGCGCCCTGCAGCGGGACCGACGAGTAGATCGTCAGCGTCTTCGCGGCCGACTTGCCGGTGCCGTCACCGGTGCTGCCGCTCTTGTCATCCGAACCGCACGCCGCCACGCCCAGCGCAAGCGCGGCAACCAGGCAGCCTGAGGCTGCCATGAACTTCGAACTCACAAATCCTCCTGATCATGCTGATCTCGGGTGGCGATCCTCCGGCACGCCCGAGTGGACTCCAATCACCGTAGAGGCGAAAACGAGGCCAACAATCGAGCTTCGCGGAGCCTTAGCGAGGTCTTAATCTTGTCGGCGAACCACCCCGATCGCGTCCCGGCCGCTACACCCGCTTCGCGTGCGCGCACATGAGCGCCGGCAGCGTTTCAACGCCCGCGGCTTCGACGGCCCCGCGATGAGTTTTCGGCAAGGGCCGAGTCCCTGTGCATATGAACCCGTTGAGAAGAGCCTCACGATGACGATCGCGATCACTGCCTGGGATCGGTCGCCGGATGGCGGCCTGGGCCTCGCCCGCGATACCCGCGTTCGGTGGGCGCTGGAAGAGGTGGGCCAGCCCTACGAGGTGCGCTTCGTCTCGGCGCGGACGAAGTTCGAGCCGGCGCATCTGCGCCTCCATCCGTTCGGCTTGATCCCGACCTACGAGAACGACGACCTTGTCCTCTTCGAGTCAGGCGCGATCGTCTTCCACATCGCCGAGCATCATGCGGGCCTGTTCCCGGACGACCCCAACGCGCGGGCGCGGGCCATCACCTGGATGTTCGCCGCGCTCAACACCGTCGAGCCGCCGATCCTCGAGCTCGTGACCGCCAGGATCTTCGAGGCCGACAAGCCCTGGGCCCACGAGCGCCTGCCGCTGGTCAAGGACCGTGTTCGCGATCGAATGCTCCAGCTCTCGGCCGCTCTGGGTGATGCCGACTGGCTCGATGGCGCGTTCAGCGCGGGCGATCTGATGATGGTGTCCGTCCTGCTGCGGCTGCGGCCGTCGGGCCTGCTTGACGAGTTCCCGGCGCTGGCCGCCTATGTCGCCCGTGGCGAAGCGCGGCCCGCATACGAGCGGGCGTTCGCCGCCCAGCTGGCGATCAATCGACCTCGGTGAGCCGCCGGCGACGTCCAGGCGCGCCAATCACGGCGCGCGGAGGATCTTCTCCATCGGCTTGCCACGGGCAAGCTCGTCGACGAGCTTGTCGAGGTAGCGGATCTCCTGCATGAGCGGGTCGTCGATCTCCTCGACGCGGACGCCGCACACCACGCCGGTGATGAGCTTGCGCGACGGATTCAACGCGGGAGCCTCGGCGAAGAACCGCTCGAAGTCCGTACCTCGCTCCAGCTGCGCGCCGAGCTCGCTCTCGCGGTAGCCGGTCAGCCAGCACAGGATCTCGTCAACGTCCCCCTTCGTCCGGCCTTTCTTCTCGGCCTTGTTGACGTAGTGCGGGTAGACGCTCGCGACGCTCGTCCTGTAGATCCGATGCCCTGCCATGCCGGGAGTTATACGCTCGCCCGCGCAGCGGCTGGACCTCAACGGGCCACAAGGAGGCGATGGTGGCCGGGTTCTTCCTGCGCGAACCGTCGCGGCCGCTGGGCGAGGTCCGTATCGGCGGCTCGCCGGTGCCGCACGAGCCGGTGTCGGCGCCGTGGCAGGCGTCGCGGGAGCGTGTGTCCGCGCGGACGCCGAGGTGCGGCTCGCGCCGCGGGAACAGATCGCGGCGTGACCTGGTGCAGGCCGGTCCGCGGCTTGTCCGCGAGGGCCGGGTGGTCGCGGAGGACGGGGGGCCGCGAGGGCTTCTCGGCGGACGTGATCGAACCGTCCTCACCGTCCGGGAGGGGGTGACGTCGGAAACTCGCGCTGAGCGCGAATGAGCGACGACACCCCCATCGGCGCGCCAACTCGACCGTGCGAACGTGTTCGAATCGGCGACGGGCGAGGCAGAGGATGGCGGCGTTGTGGCGCTTGCCCTCGTAGCGCTTGCGGGCGTAGTAGTCGCGTGCCGGGCCGTGGTGCAGGGCGCAGAAGGCTGAGAGCCAGAGCGCGTTTTTGAGGCTGTGGTTGCCGCGACGGCTTTTGTGCTCGCCGTGAATGGAGCGGCCGGACTGGCGTGTGACCGGGGCCAGGCCGGCGTAAGCGGCGAGGTGACCGGGGGTGGGGAATCGGGTCACGTCAGCGATCTCGGTCAGGATCCTGGAGCCGGTCCGTGCCCCGATTCCCGGGATGCTGAGCAGGACCGGCGCCAGAGGGTGGTTCTCGAAGACCGCCTCGATTTCCCGGGCCAGGCGTTCGCGCGTCACGGCCAGACGTGAGACCTCGCGGGCCAGTTCGGTGACCACGCGCCCGATCGCTTGCTCGGCGGGGACGGTGACGGTCTGGCGAGCGAGCGCGCCGAGTAGCTCCTCGATCAGCCGGGCGCCCATCCGCGGCGCCCTCGGCTCGACCAGGCTCAGCAGCCGCCGGCGGCCGGCCCGCCGCATCGCCGAGGGCACCGGATAGCGCAACAGCAATGCCTGCACGGCCGGGTGCTCGATCCGCGGGCCGAGCACCCGCTCGACGGCCGGGGAAGCCTGCAAGAGCAGGTCTCGGAGCCGGTTGACCGCACGCGTGTAGTCGTGCGCGAGGTCCTCGTCATGGCCGCCCAGGACCCGCAGCTGCTCCAGCAGCTCTTCGCCCTGGGTCAGCCAATGCACGCGCGCCTGGTGGATGCGGGCCGTGTCGGCGAGCACGAAGCTGTCGCGCCGGTCGGTCTTGGCCTCCCCGGGATAGAGCTCCGACGCGCGGCGCATGACCAGGCCCGGGACATACGCGACCGGCACGCCGCGGCGCCGCGCGACCGCGACCGCCAGCGCGCCGATCGACCCAGGCTGATCGATC
Organism: uncultured Solirubrobacteraceae bacterium; assembly: GCA_963798325.1. Taxonomy (GTDB): domain Bacteria; phylum Actinomycetota; class Thermoleophilia; order Solirubrobacterales; family Solirubrobacteraceae; genus Solirubrobacter. Next base: position 1,099,004 of record CAWCSS010000009.1, on the reverse strand, counting down.
ACCAACGCCGCGCCCGTCCCCGCGTCCTCGAGCAACCGCTCGATCACGAGCTCGTCGTTGCGCAGCGGCCGGTCAAAGACGACCTGCCCGCCCGCGTCAAGCACCGTCGCGTGGTGATCGGCCTTGCCGACATCCAAGCCAATCCAGATCTCGATCCCGTTCATCGCTCCCCTCACGCTCGCCACCGGTCACCGGCTCGAAGGGCCTCCCACGCCGCAGCCACCTTACGAATGAGCCCCACGGGGGCAGGTCCCTATCAGCGGCACGAGAGACCCGACGAACCGGGTGGCAACACCCCCCAGATCCTCAACGACAGGGGCAAACAGCCCTGCCCGACTCGCCGAGCCTCAACCAACACCGAAAACGGTAAGGGGTGACGTCGGAAACTCGCGCTGAGCGCGAATGAGCGACGACACCCCCATCGGCGCGCCAACTCGACCGTGCGAACGTGTTCGAATCGACGAACAGTGTGCGCGGGTGCGATCGGGCCACGAGGAACCGCGGTGAGAGGACGTCAGGCAGGACGACACGCGCGGGCGGGACGAGACGCGCGGACGCGGCGCGGATCGGGCGATCACGCGACTGCGCAGCGGGGCGGCGGGCAAGACCCGCGGCGGGGGCGAAACGCGCGGCGGGCGCGGGCGGGCGCGACGCGCAGCGGCGAGACCCGTCGGCGGGCGGGCGAGACGGCGCGGACCCGGCAAGACCGCGCCGAGCCGCGCGGGCGGACGAGGCAGCGCGACCGGCAAGACCGCGCCGAGCTGCGCGGGCGGACGAGACGGCGCGGACCCGCAAGACCGCGCCGAGCCGCGCGAGCGGCGCGACGGCGCGGACCCGCAAGACCGCGCCGAGCTGCGCGGGCGGGCGCGACGGCGCGGACCCGCAAGACCGCGCCGAGCCGCGCGACCGGACGAGGCAGCGCGACCGGCAGGACCGCGCCGAGCTGCGCGGGCGGGCGCGACGGCGCGGACCGGCACGACCGCGCGAGCCGCCCGTGCACCGCGGGCACCTGCTCAACCGCCCGTACGAACCACGACCAACCTGCACCCGAGCGTCGCCCGCGCCGTGCTGGTGTGGAGCGGCGTGTCGCGGCCGATCGTCACCGCGCTGCTGTTCGATCCGGCCTAGCCCTGATCGGCGGCCGCGAGCGCCTCGTGGAGGGCGTCGGCAACCGCGCCGACCGCCGCGACATGAACCTCTGGGACGCCGCGCAGCAAGGTCGTCGTGCGGTGCCCGTCGAGATCGACGGTCCAGCGCTCCTGGCTGTTGTCGGCGAACGCCATGGGCGGGCCGTACTCCGGCGCGCAGTCGAGGATGCCCGAGCCGCGAATCGCTGCCTGCAGCGCGGTGAAGGCCGCGGGCGGGAGTTCGGCAAGTTCGCGCCACGCGTTGTCGCCGGCGCCGAAATGCCACTCGCCGTCGTCGTCGAGTCGCGCGGTGCGCGTGCTGCGCGCCCACACGCGTCCGTCGTCGGTCACGCGGCGCGCGTACTCCTCCTCGCCCTGCGTCAGCACCCGCTCGAGCACGAGCCGTCCGGTTGGGCCCGGCTCAGGCAAGGCGGGTATCCGGCGGCGTCGTCGGCGCGGTTCCGCCCGGGCCGCCCTGCGGGAAGTCACCGACCTTCGACGGGTCGATCACGAAGCGCGTCGGCCCGTACTCCCATTCCGGCATGCCGGACACCAGCTTCAGCGCGTCGAGGAACGTCACGTAGTGCTGCGCCTTCACGTTGCTGCCCCCGCTCATGATGCTGTCCGAGCGCGCGTGCTGGGCGCCCTTGAAGCCGGCCTTCTCGGCGAAGTCGGTGTGCTCGGTCTTCATGCCGGCGCCGTACTTGGCGTTGGAGGACGTGTACTCGTCGTCGAGCCCGAACATGTGGCCCATCTCGTGCGCGGACGCGGTCTGGATCTTGCCGTCGCCGACCTGGACGAGCCCGCCGTCGCCGGTCCCGGCGTTCTCGAACTTCACCCGCCCGGCGTTCACGCCCGCCGCCGTCAGCGTGTCGCGAACGGCGTTGAAGCGGGCCTGGCGCGCGGCGTCGTCGGCCCCGGGGAGTTTCGCCGTGACGTCGTCGACCGGGATCGTCGCGCCCGCCGGAGCGTTCGGCAGGTCGCCGCCGAGCGCGGTCAGCCGCGACTTCGCGGCGGTCGTCAGGTTGTTCGTGCCGGGGTCGAAGCCGACGTCGACCACGAGCTTGTTGAACCCCTTCGTCTGCACGGTCGAGGAGTTGAGCGTCATCGTGTTGCCGAACGCGCCCTTGGCCGGGTCGGTGCGGTTGACGTTGGCGCTGGCGATCTTCTTGTCCTTCGGGATCTTGTACGCGTTCATCTTCATGTGGTCCGTCGCCGCCTGCTCGCCCTCGGTGATCTCGACGTCGACCATCGTCGTCGCTCCGAGGTCCTCCCAGTGCTTCTTGGAGCAATGGAACGGATGCTTGGCCTGCCACGCGGACGTCACGCTGCTCTTGAAGTCGGCCAGGAACGTCTTCTCGTCGTCGGCGTCCGGGCCGCCGTCCTTGGACCACGTCCACTTCTTGACCTCCGCCGCGCGCGCCGCCGCCGGCAGCGCGTTGATCGCGTCGGCCGCGGCCGACGCGTCCGCCGAGGGCTCCTTGGCCTGTGCGAGCCCGGACTTGAGCGCCATGCCCGGCAGGAACTTGATCGAGCTCTTGACCATGACGTCCAGCGTCTGCTTGGCCGGGTCGTAGCTGACATCGAACCCGCCGTAGTAGTTCGCCGGGTTGTTGGTCGTCGGGTTGTAGGTCGTCGGCCCCTTCTTGCCGGCCGCGATGAACGTCTCGCGGTCCTTGCGCGCCTGGTCGAAGTCGGCCTGCGCGCCGGCGGGCGTGGTGACGGTCGTGGTCGGCTGCCGGCTCAGCCAGCGGGCGACCGCGGCGTTGCCGAACGAGCGCTGCAGCGTCAGGATCTCGGTGGCCCTGGACGCGATGGGCTCGGGCGCGACCGCGGCGGGGTCCCGCTCTCGCTCCTTCGCGTCGGCTCGCCGCTCCCGGTCCATGTCGGCCTACTGTCCCAGCTACGCGGGCTCGAAGTAAAGGGTCGATTCCCGCGCGGCGCGAGAGGGTCTGCCGTGTCGCTACTTGCGATAGCCGAGCGCGGCGCGCACGACGGTTCTGAGGATGGGCGATTCGCTGCCGGTCGCGGCGTCGTTCCAGCTGATGGCGACGGTCAGTCGCTCGTGCGGGAGATACCACAGCTCAGTGTGATCGCCGCCGCCGTCCCCCGAGTGGCCCCACATGGTGTGATCGTCAACGCTCCACAGGGCTACGCCGAGACCGTAGCCCGACCAGTGGAACGCCTGCGAGGGGTGAAAGCGAACCATCTCGGTCAGCGAGTCCGGTTTGAGCAGGTCGCCGCCGAGCAGTGCGCGACCCCAGCGTGCCAGTGAGGGGACGTCGCCCGCGAGTCCCCCGGCGCCGGCGGTGAGTTGCATGAAGTCGCGCCGCGGGAGCCAGCCGCTGCCGTCGTAGACATCGAATGGGTCGCCCAGCCCGTTCGGATAGTCGTAGCCGTGGGCGAGCGGCGGGCGCGGTCGTTCTCCGGGCTCGAACACGAGGCCGTCGCCGCCGGGTGTGGCGAACACGCGACGGCGCATCGCACGTGAGAGCGGCTCTCGGGCGGCGCGAGCGAGGATCTTGCCGGCGATCTCGAAGCCGGTGTTCGAGTATCTGGCCTCCGTGGTCCGCGCGCCCGGCCGCGGCGCTGCTCGGATGCTCGTGTTGGCGCTCAGGCGGCGACCGCTGAACTGGATCCGCGCGAACGCCGCGTTGCTGATGTCGCGCGCCCCGGACGTATGGCCCAACAGGTCACGGATCGTGGCGGCGGCATCGCCGCGCCATTGCGGATACCAACGGAGCACCGGGTCGTCGAGGTCCAGCCGGCCTTCCTCGGCGAGCCGCAACGCGAGTGTCGCGGTCGCCATCTTGCTCACGCTGTCGAACGGGAACGCGGTGCTCGTGACCATGGCCACGGGCGGGTGCAGTTGCGCGTCTCCGACGGCCAGGCTCCACTCCCGTCCGTCAGGGAAGACGATCGCCGCCGACGCGCCCGGGATACCCGCCTCGCTGACCTGCGCCCGGAACGTCGAGTCCAGTGTGCGCGTCAGCTTCGGCGTGAGACGCACCGACGGGGCATGCGCCGGCGCGCGAGGATTCCCTGTGGCCCCGCAGCCCGTGAGCGCTGCGACCAGGACCGGTGCCACACAGCCGGCGAGCCACCGCTTCTGTGGCTCGAACATTGCGATCTCCTCGGCCTCGACGCCACGAGCCTAACTGTCCGTTGCTACAGCGGTCAAGGATTCCTATCGTCCAGGCGACGATCCCGGTCCACGTGCGGCCGGGCCGACGGCGGCGGATCGTCGAACTCGTCGTGGCGACGGAACCAGAACGATCCGCCCGCCCGCGGCCAGCCCTCGGGCAGGTCCTCGTCGTCGCCCTGTCCGCCGTAGGGCGTCAAGGACCACAAGCTCCAGAGGCTTCCGATCCATTGGACCATCGCTCCGTGCTGGAGGAAGTAGGTTCGGTAGACGTCGTCACCGTCGCGCAGGAAGACGTTGAAGCCGAACCACTGGTCGACGCCGAAGTCGGCCGAGAAGCGCTCGCTCCGGATCGTGTACCAGGGCACGTGCGTCCAACCCATGCGCTCGGCGTAGCGGCGGAGGTTCGCCTGAGGCGCCGGCGATGCCAGCGCGAAGGTGATGTCGCGAGCGTGCAGGAGCCCGAGCTGCGGGATGCCGTCGGCAACGGACGAGCAGCCCGCGCACCCGGCGTCGGGCCAACCGGCGACTCCCTCCTCGAAGAAGAACCGGTAGACGATCAGCTGGCTGCGCCCGTCGAACAGCTCGAGGAGCGATCGCGGCCCGTCGGGACCCTCGAACACGTAGTCGTGCTCCACGCGCACCATCGGCATGCGCTTGCGTGCGGCGCCGAGCTCGTGCATCGCGGCGGCGACGGTCTGCTCACGCTCGAGCAGGGCCGTCCTCGCCATCTCCCACTCGCTCTGACTGACGACAGGCGGGCGAGCGACAGTCGGCTCGGGTTTCCGATCGTTCGGCATCGCGGTCTCCTCGGTGTCATGGGCCACTGCTGACGAGGCCCTTCACCCCTAGAGCGGACCCCGCCGGCCTTCCTCGACATCGAATCACCGCGATGCACCATCTTGAACCTGCTCGGGGGTTCCGCTTCTGCTGCGCAACGGCTCATCGGCACGCGCGGCGGTACCCGATCGACGCCTCCGCATCAGCCAGTGCCTCACGTTCGTGGCGGGTGTCGACGTAGCGGCAGAGCCGATCGATCGAAGTGGTGATCGGGTCATTGCTCCACAGCGTGATCATGGCGTCGTCGCCGCCGGCCGCAACCGTCTTGCCGTCGGGGCTGAAGGCCACCGACTCGATCGGGGCACGCTGATCGCTCAGCGCGGGACCGAGCTGGCCGCGGCTCCCGACGTCCCACAGCCGGACCGTGTCGTCCTCGGCGCCGGACACCAGCGTCGTGCCATCCGGGCTGAACGCGACGCTGCGGACCGGTCGCATATGACCCGAGAGTGGCGCGCCGAGCTGCTCGCGGCTCGCGAGATCCCAGAGCCGGACGGAGTTGTCGGCGCCGGCCGACGCCAAGGTTCGCCCGTCCATGCTGAAGGCCACCGCGTTGACGTCGTTCTGGTGGCCGGTGAGCGGACGACCGACCTGGCGGCGGGACCTCATGTCCCAGATGCGAATGACCTCGTTGGCGCCGACCGCAAGCACGGCTCCGTCGGGGCTGAAGGCCACCGCGCCGATCGCGGTCGACCGCGTTGGTGCGCCGATCAGCGGCGGGCCTGACTGGCGGTGCCGCGCGACGTCCCACAGCCGCACGGTGCCGTCGGTGCTTCCCGACGCGACCAGCTTGCCGTCGGGGCTGAACCCGACGCTGTTCACCACGTCCTCGTGGCCGGTGAGCGCCGGGCCGACCTGCCGCCGGCCGGCGACATCCCACAGGCGAACGGTGTCGTCGATTCCGCCGGAGGCGAGCATGCGGCCATCCGGGCTGAACGCCAGCGCGTGCACGGCGGTCTCGTTGCGCAGCGGCGACGCCAGTTGGCGATGCGTACCAACGTCCCAGAGGCGAATCGTCTTGTCCGCGCCCCCGGAGGCCAGCGTCCGGCCGTCGGGGCTGTAGGCCACGGCGCGGACGATGTCGGCATGGCCCATCAGGGGCGCCCCGCGCTCACGCGGCGGCGATATGTTCCAGAACCGGATCGTGCCGTCCTCGCTCACCGACGCGAGGACGCGACCACCGGGCTTGAAGGCGATGTCGTCAACCTGGTTGATGTGACCGGTCAACGGGGGCCCGATCTGTTGCATCGTCCCGACGCTCCATAGGCGGATCGTGTCGTCGGCCCCGCCGGATGCGAGCATCGCGCCGTCGGGACTGAAGGCGATCGTGGAGACGACGCCGACGTGGCCGGTCATCGGATCGCCGAACGCCTGGTGCTTGGCGACGTCCCAAAGCCGGATCGTGCCGTCGGCTCCCGCCGACGCGATCGCGCGGCCATGCGGGCCGAAGGCGACATCCCAGAGGAAGCTCGTATGGCCGCGCAGCGGCTTTCCGATCTGGCGATGTCCCGCGACATCCCAGAGGCGCACCGTGTCGTCGTTGCTGACCGAGGCGAGTAGGCGGCCGTCCGGGCCGAACGCCACACCCTGCACGCTGTCCTCGTGGCCGACGAGTGACGGCAGCGGACGGCGGGAGGCGACGTCCCACAGGTGGATCTTGTCGTCGCCGACCGCAGCGGCCAGCGTGCCCCCGTCCGGGCTGAACGCGACGTCGTTGACGTAGTTGAGCTCCTCGGCGGGGACGCGGAAGGGTTGACCGAGCTGACGATGCGTGACCACATCCCAGAGCCGAACGGTGTAGTCGATACCGGCGGACGCGATCGTCTTGCCGTCAGGGCTGAACGCCAGCGCGTTCACCCCGAAGCGGTGACCCGTCAGCGGCGTCCCGAGCTGCCGGTGAGTGTCCGGGTCCCAGAGGCGGATGTTCGCGCTGGCGTCGGACGCGGCGAGCAGCTTCCCGTCAGGGCTGAACGCGATGCTGTCTCGCGGATCGTGCCCGGTGATCGCCCGGCCTCGCTGATGTGAGTCGGCGACCGTGATGATCGCGTCGCGGGCGGCGGCCGTCGGCGCGAGCCTGTAGGACTCCACCGCGAGCAGGCTCGCGAGCTCGACGTCGGCGGTGTCGCGCGCCTGCTCGGCGAGCAGCCGCGACTGCGCCTGGTGCGTGGCCTCGATCGCGTCGTTGCGTTGGATGAGCGCGACGATCGCCAGGACACCCGCGATCGCCAGGCCCGCCACGAGCCCGGCGATGAGCGCCCGGAGCCGTCGGCTTGCCGCCTGGCGGCTACGGGCGATGAACTCGCCCTGCTCGCGGGTCGGCGCCGCTCGGTGCCCTTCCTGCCTGCCCAGCCACGCCTCGGCTTCGCGGAGGTCGGCTCCGCGGAGGAGGTAGCTGCGGTCTCGTCCCGCGTCGATCCACTCGCGGACGCGGCCCGCAAGCCGCGTGTGCTGGTCGCGCCATGCCAGGTCGTTCTCCAGCGCGTCCAGCAATCGGTCCAGCCCGGCCGCCCCATCGTCCGTCGCGCGCAGGAACACCCATTCCGCCTCGGCGATCGCCGGCGGCACGGAGCCCTCGGGGGGATCACGCCGAACGACGGGGACGATGAGCTTGTTCAGCGCCGTCGCGTCCTCGATTTCCGCGAGGCAGTGCGGCGAGCGCAGGGAATCAGGGCTCACCACGAACACGAACGCCTTGCAGGCCTCGATGCCGCGCCGCACCCGCTCCCGCCATTTTGAGCCGCCGGGGATGTCGTCGACATCGAGCCACACTTGTTGGCCGCGGGCCCGCAGCGCCTGGCTCAGAGACTCCACCGCGAAGTCGCTGTCAGCGCGCGCGTATGAGATGAACGCGTCGTAACGGCTGGCATCAGCCGCCTCTGGCGCCTCAGCGCCGATCGGATTCTGGTCACGTTGGCGCAAGCGCTTCAGCCGCGTGGTCGACGAGCACCATTCGATGCGCTGCGTCGCGTCGTGTCAAGCCGGCGACGTGAACGCGCTGTCTGCAGTGCGGCTCAGCGCCGCACGCCCACCGAGGTTGTCAGCGCCTATGGCCCACGGTCGCGCGCCCTGTGGGGCGCGCGACGAGTCGGCCAGGGGTGTCAGCGCTTGATACGCACGTGCCGCTTCAGCGTCCTGCGTGCCGTCGCGTAGCGGGCGGTCACGGTCAGCGTCACGCGCAGTGAGCGGGCGTGGCGCAGGCGCGAGGCCGTGCGCCGGGGGACGTGCACGATCACGGTCGCGGTTCCCGCTCGCTTGAGCTTCACGGTCCGCGAGCCCAGCGTGAACGTGCGGGCGTGGCGCTTGACGCCGAGGCGCAGCTTGCGTGCGTCCCTGGCGGTGATGGACACCCGGATCGAGCACCGGCCCGCCTGCACGAGCGCGCACCGGAGACGGATCGCGCGCGTCTTGGCGATCCTCCACAGGTGCTGATGGCCGATGCTCAGCGACGGCCCGGTGAGCGTTGTGATCGCCGGGGCGCCGCCCGCGCCGGGGGGTCCACCCGTGGCCGGCGCGCCTCCACCGGCGGGCGGCCCGCCGGCGACATTGAGCGTTTCGCAGCCCGTCGTGGTATCGACGGCGTCGACGAAGGCGACGTCGGTGCCGGGGCCGCAGTCCACGGTGTCGGGCTCGCCGTCCTGGGCGTAGATGGTGTCGTTGCCCGAGCCGATGGTGCACGTGCCGTAGATCGGGCCGTAGAAGCACGCCGCGGTGCGGTCGCCGCCCAGATCGTCCCGGCCGGGCCCGCCCGTGATCGTGTCATCGCCGAAGCCGCCCGAGATCTGGTCGTTGCCGGCGCCTCCGTCGAGGGTGTCGGCCGCGTCGCTCCCGGTGATGCGGTCGTCGCCCGCTCCACCCCAGACGCTGCCGTTCGCGAACAGCAGGTTGATCTCGTCGTCACCCGCGCTGCCGACGTAGCGGCCGGGCTGTCCTGTCGCAGGCTGGTAGCCCGTGCTCACGCGCTCGACGTCGATGACGTTGTCGTTCTCGACCCGGCCGGCCGTCGTTGGCCAGCGCGTCGAGAGTGATCGACGGCGGTGGGTCCTCATCGCCGCCGTGACCGTCGAAGCGGTACCAGCCGCTGGTGACCGTGTCGACGCCGGCCCCGCCGTCGAGCACGTCCCGCCCGATCGCGGCATTCTGGGCCGAGCCGTCGCCGACGAGCAGATCGTCGCCGCCGCCGCCGCGGAGGATGTCGTCGCCCCCGCCGGCGAGGTCGGAGTACTGCTCGTCGGCATCGCCGCTGAGCACGTCGTTGCCGTCGCCGCCGTCGATGGTGTCGTCGCCGGCCCGGCCGGTCACGCGGTCCGCGCCGGGGCCGCCGGACAGCGTCTCGTCCGCGTCGCCGCCGATCAGCGTGTCGTTGCCGTCTCCGCCGTCCGCGGACAGCGCGTAGGGGGAACCCGCGGGGAAGCCGCCGATTCCGGCCTCGTAGAAGGTCACGCTGTCGTTGCCGGAACCGCCGACGACCCGCACGCCGCCGCCGGTGGTGTCGAGGATGCAGGACATGCCCGCGGACTCGGACGCGCAGGCGGTCCCGGCGGTCGAGTCGGCGAGGGTCACGGCGTCGCCGTGGAAGACGACGCAGGAGTATCCCGGGACACACCCCGCCTCATAGGCGACCGTCGTGTCGAGCGTCTCGCCGGGGCCGGCGGTGTAGATCACCGTTCCGCCGCCGGCATGCGAGTAGGTGATGTTCGCGGCGTCGGCGACCGCCGGGAAGGCGAGCGCCACCGCGACGACGGTGAGTGTCTTGAGCGCACGCGTGAGGACAAGCTGTACTGCCATGCAGACCAGCCTCCATCGCCGGTACGCGCGCGTGTAGGACGAGCGCGCACGATTTCTGGTTCGCCGGTGCACCGTTGGGTCGACGGCTGACCGCTCTCATGAAGCGACCCGCGCTGGAACCTAGATTGCCGCCAGGATGGCCGAACGGATATGGAGCACGGATCCATTTCCCGCGGCGGAGCAGCTCGCGGCGTGGCGCGAGGCGGTCGGCCAGGCGTTCGTGCCGGTCGCGGTCGAGGGCGAGGGCGGCGGGGCCTTCCATGGGGCCGTCCGCGCCCACGCGGTCGGCCCGCTGGCCGTCTCGCGGATTCGCTCGCAGCCGCAGCGGGTGGAGCGCGACGAGCAGACGATCCGGCGGCGCAGCGGCGACGTGTTCTTCCTCAACCTGCCGCTCACGACGGGCGCGGTCGTCGCGCAAGGCGGACGGACGTCCCGGCTGAGACCGGGCGATTTCGCCATCGTCGACAGCACGCGGCCGTTCGAGCTCACCTTCCCCGACTCGTTCGAGCAGGTGTCGGTCGCGTTGCCCCATGAGCTGATGGCCGCGCAACTCGCCGTGCCGGCCGAGGCGACCGCGATCCGTGTCCGCGGCGAGGGCGGCATCGGCGCCGTCGCCGCCGCGGCCGTCCTCGGGCTGGCGCGGGTTGGCACCACGCTCGACCGTGAGGCCGCCGACGCGCTCACCCAGCACGTCGCGGGGCTTGTCGCGCTCGCGCTCGCCAACGTGCGCCCGCCACCCTCTTCGGCCGGCCGCGGGCTGCTCCTGCAGGCGGCGTTGGACGAGCTCGAGCGCTCGCTCGGCGATCCCGAGCTGACGCCCACGGTGGTCGCCGAGCGGCTCGGCATCTCGACGCGCTACCTGCACCGGCTGTTCGCCGAGCACGGCCCCTCGTTCGGGCGCTGGCTGCAGCGCCGTCGGCTCGAACGCGCGAACCGCGCACTCACCGACCCGCGACGCGCGCACTGGACGATCACGGAGATCGCGCGCGAGTACGGCTTCTCGGATCCGTCACATTTCTCCCGGGCGTTTCGCGCGCGCTACGGCGTCGCTCCGCGAGAGGCGCGGCGCCCCCGGCGATCGCCTGGCGCGCCGGCGGCCACACCGCGCAGCGAAGCCCGGTAGACGGCGAGCCGAGGGCGCAACGATCGGGGTCTAGAGGTCGGCCGTCAGCGGCTGAGGGTCGTTTTCACCGTGACCGGGGAGTTGCCGTCGGAGGTGCTGACGGTGATGCGTGCCGGAAGGCGCTTGTTCGCCAGCGCGCGGCGCAGGGCACGGAGGTTGGCTCCGGCCGGGTGGATCGTGATCGATCGCTGCTCGAGGGCGACGAGGCGCACGGTGCGGACGAGCTTGACGGTCTTGCCGCGGAGCCGGACCGCGACCGTGACGCGCGCGGTTTGCCGCGCGGCGCCGAGCACGCTCAGCTTGATTCCGTTCTTGAGGCGCTGCTTGGCCGAGGTGGTGAGGTCGAAGGCCGGCGCGGGGCCGAAGCTGAACTGGGTCGTGTTGTTGAGCGGGTTGAGGTCCGGGCCCTCGGCCTTGACGGAGAATCCAGCGCTGAGCGTTCCCGGCGCGTCGTCGTGGAAGGTGATCGTTCGCGAGGCGCCGACCGCGAGCGGTTCGAGCAGCATGCACTCCTTCGTGGCCTGTGCGTTGCGGCAATTGGTGTCCCAGCGGCCCTGCTCGACGCCGGTGGCCGTCAAGTCCTGGACGTTGGCCGGGAGCGGGCCCGCGTTCGTGACCGTCACGGCGACGCTCAGGCGCCCGATCGCGTCGCGCGTCGGGGCGGCGGTCAGCGTGAGGTCGGTGCGGTCCTCGGTCAGGTCTCCCAGGAGGTCCCGGTCGTTGTCGGGTTCGGTCACCGGCGTGATCGCCAGCTGCGACTGATCGATCCGCTCGTCGGCCTGCCCGTCGCGCTTGACGATGATGTGCCGGCCCAGTCCAGTGTCCTCGGGAACGACGAGCGCGTGCCCGCCGGTCTCCTGGACGAGGCCGATGTTCGCTCCACAACTCGACCAGCTCATGTGGGGGGCCGGGAACGTGTAGGTCCCGGGCTCGGCAGGGAGCACGACGGGATCCCCGAGCACCCCGTAGATCGCGGGACGCACGACGCCGCCGGCGCCGCCAGGACCGACCCGCACCTGCCACTTCGTCAAGACCGTGAACGAGCCAATCGCCGGGCACGCAACGTTCGGGCCGTACTCGATGTCCAGTGTCGCCGGACCCTCCGGCGTGAGCGTCTGTGCGCGCGCAGCGGCGGGCAACATGGCGGCGGCGAGCGCGGCAGCGACGAGTGGGACTGCATTCACGACAGCGAGCGTAATCCGGGAATCGGCAAACGTGACGTCCGCTCGCTCCGGTTCGAGGCGCGATACTCGGGGAGTGGACGATGATGCGGGCGCGCGGCGGATGCGGTCTACGGGCGCGCCTTCCGGGGAGGGGAAGCCCACGGCGGTGCAAGGGGCAATGCCGCGGGATCTGTTGCGGGCGGTGTTCGATGGGGTGCCCGCGATGGTGGGCTACTGGGATCGTCAGTTGCGCAACCAGATGGCCAATGCGGCGTACGTCGAGTGGTTCGGGCTCACCCCGTCGCAGATGCGCGGCGCGCACATGCGTGACGTGCTCGGTTCGACCCTGTTCGAGGCGAACCTGCCCTACGTCGAGGCCGTCCTGCGTGGAGAGCCGCAACTGTTCGATCGCTCGATCGTCGACACGCAGGGTCGTGAGCGGCACACCCAGGCGTCCTACATCCCCGACCTGGCCGCAGGTGTCGTTGAGGGGTTCTTCGCTCTGGTGACCGACGTCAGCCCGCGGGTTGAGGCCGAAGGTCGCGTGCGCCAACTCGCGGGCCAGTACCGGGATCTGATCCGCAGCATCCCCGGTGGGTTCGTGCTGCTCTTCGATCACGAGTTGTGCTTTCAGGTGGCCGATGGCGAGGCGCTGGAGGCATTCGGGTACAGCCGCGAGGCAATGGAGGGCCGCTCGCTCGCCGATGCCCTCCCAGAGGCCTTGGCCGCGGAGTTGGAGCCGAGGTACCGCGACGCGTTGCGCGGGCGATCGACGCATTGGGATCGCCGGCGCGGCGATCGTGAGTTCTCGCTCACGTGCGGTCCCGTGCGCGACGGGGACGGCGTGATCTTCGCCGGGACGGTGGTGTGCACTGACGTGACCGCACAGCGGCGGGCCGCGGCGACGGACCGAACGCTGCAGTCGATCGCGAAGGCCGTTGCGTCCAAGGCGTCCGTTCAAGCCGTGGCGGAACTCGTGGTGCAGCGCATGCACGCGGTGTTCGCCATCGGCACCGCGGCGGTGGTGCGCTTCGACGAGCTTCCGCGCTACTCGGTCTTGGCGATCACCCCGGCCCTGCCGTTTCTGAGTGGCGAGCTGCGGTTCAACCCCGACGAACGCAGCGCGGCGGCGACCGTCGCCCGTACGGGGCGCCCGGCCAAGGTCGCCTTCGACGGAAGCGAGCTGGGACCCGCGGCCGCCGCGTACGGGATCGGGTTGCGCGCGGGAGCCGGCGCGCCGATCACGCTCGGAAACGAGCTCTGGGGCGCGCTGGTGATCACCGCGACCGATGAGCGCGCGATCGACGACGAGCTGCTGCAACGGCTGTCGGGCTTCGCCGAGTTGGTCGGCCTGGCGATCGCCAACGCCGAGATGATGCGTCTGCTGACCGAACAGGCGAGCACCGACGCCCTCACGGACCTCGCCAACCGCCGCAGCTTCGAGGAGCACCTGCATCGCGAAGTCGCGCGCGCGACCCGCGAAGCGCTGCCGCTGAGCCTCGCGCTGCTGGACATCGACCACTTCAAACGCGTCAACGACTCCCACGGGCACCTCGTCGGCGATCACGTCCTCGCCGAGATCGCACGGCGCATCCGGCAGACCGCTCGCGGACACGACATCATCGCGCGGATCGGGGGAGAGGAATTCGCCTGGCTGCTGCCTGGGCTCTCGCTCGATCGTGCCTTCGAGCCCGCCGACCGCGCCCGACGAGCGATCGCCGACCAACCCTTTTCCGACGCCGGGACGATCACCATCTCCATCGGCATCAGCCAATGGCAACCCGGCCGCGACGCCGACGCGTTCCGTGCCGCCGCCGACGCGATGCTCTACGCCGCCAAACGAGCCGGTCGCAACCGGACGATGCCCGTCCCCCGATGACGTCAGCGACGCGGCAGACCGCCCGCGAGGCGACGTCGACCTGGGGGCGGACTCAGGGCGCTGTTCACGCCGAGTCGCGCAGGCCGGTGTCGATCTCGCGAAGGGCGGCATCGAGCGTGACGCTGGGAGCCCAGCCCCAGGCGCGGGCGCGATCGGCGACGATCGAGCCCGTCCAGCCCGGGTTGTCGTCCCAGATCGCCGCGACGCCCAGCGCGCGCGTCACCGCCTCGAAGTAGTCGCGCTGGGTTGCCGGGCCCGCGGCGACGTTGACCGCGGTCCAGCTACCGGTCACCGGTCCGCGTCCGGGGTCATCGGACGGAGCGATCCGATCGGTACCGAGGTCGGCGATCAGCGTGGCCAGATCGTCGACGTGAACCCAGGCGAAGGTCGCGTCGGGCGTGGCGTGACGCTCGGCTTCGTCGTCGAGCATGCCCCGCGGGGTCAGGGTGTTCCAGACCGAGGTCTCGCCCGCGCCGAGAATGGCCGGCGGGCGGACCACCACGCGCGTGATCCCCTCCACGGCGGCGAGGGCGACGTCCGCATCGCGCTTGGTCACGCTGTAGTCGTTGGCGTTGTCGTCCACGAGGTCGGAGTCCTCGGAGACGTCGCCGGTACCCGGGGTGCGGAGGTACACGGCAGCCGTGGAGACGTGAATCAGCGTTCTCACCCCGGCGTCGCGGGCCGCGAGCGCGAAGGTCCGGGTGGCCTCGACGCCGATCCGCTGCTGAGTCCCGCGATCGCTTCCCATCGGGTGCACCGTGGTCACGACGGCATCAGCTCCGGCGACGACGTTGGCGGCGAAGTCTCGTGCGCCGAAGTCCCCGACACGCTCCTCGATCCCGTCGAGTGCCGGAGCGGTGCCGGACCGCCGCACGACGGCCCGCACCGAAGCCCCCCGCTCACGCAGCTTCCGGCTCACCCTCGAGCCCACGAACCCGTTGGCTCCAGTCACGACGACGATCGGATGCAGGTCATTCGCCATGCCCGGATCCTGGCAGGCGCATCGCGCGAGCCGGGCCCGGACGGCTTGGCGAGGCGACGATGGAGTCACAGCGGGCGGGTCTGGGCTAGTTCATGTCCGCGGGCAATGCGGCCATCTGGTCCCAGAGCGTCGAGTTGGTGATCTGGCTCCACTTGGCGAACACGGCGGGCTTCGCCGTGCCGGTCGGGGTCTGGCCGACGTACTTCAGCGCGAGCCCGCCGAAGTTGAACGTCAGCTTCTCCTGCGCCGTGTCGTCACCCGAGGTGCCGCTGTGCTCTTGGGAGGTCGGGAAGGCGAGCGAGAAGTAGGTGCGGCTCGCGATCGGCGCCGCGGTCGCGGTGCCGGCCTTGCGCGCGACGATCTCGACCCCGTTGAAGTGCTGGCCCTGCGCGAGGGCCTGGAAGATCTGCGGCGAGGTCGAGTCGACGTCCTTCTCGATCTCCAACTGGTTGAACTTCGCCTTCCCCGCGCCGGCGCCGCCGCTCTGGGAACCGATCGTGGTCGCGTTCTCGACGCCGTAGCTGAACGACCTGATGGCGATGTAGCCCTGCTTGCCGGGGAAATTGACGTCCTGGGACTCGCCGGCGATCTGCGTGTTGCCCGGACCCGGGTCGATCCGCATGAAGTAGTCCGTGGCCGCGTGGGCGGATGGCGCGATCGCGAGGGCGCTACCAGCGGTGACGATCAGTGCGGCGAGCTTGGTCTTGAGCATGGGAGAAGCTCACCAAGACGCGCTGACATCCGGCAGACGTCTCGCTGACGCGGCCCGTCAGGCCGGCGCGCCCGCCCATGCCGCCCCGGGGAACCGGATCTCGCCGAGCGATCCCGCCGTCAGGCTCAGTGAATACCTTCGATGCGCGTGATCGTGCCGCGGCTGATGTCGACGCTGATGCGATTGGTCCGCAGTTCGCCGCTGTGGTTTCCAGAGGCGTCCTGGACTACGCACCCATGTCGGGCGGCGAGTTCGTAGCCATCGCTGAGGCTCTTGCCCAAGACCCGGCGTGCGTCGAAGCGGGTGGCCGGCCGCTCGCCCAGCGTCAACGGACACCACACCGGCGCTGCCGGCCGATGGACGATCGGCGGCACGAAGAACCACCACGCAAGCGCGAGCAGCGCCATGCCCAACAGCGCCCAGAGCGGCCTGGAACCGGACCCGGCAGGCCGCGGGACCACTTCGTCGTCAGCCGGGAGGAACACGAGCCTTCCGACACCGGATCTCGGCGACTTCATTCGGGGGCGTACCAGAGCAGAGAAGACGTGTCGGTCACCTTAGTCTGGCTCAGCGTGGTCGCGCGGCGGTCGAGCGCGACGGGACTCGATCTCGCCGGTCTCGTGGCCGCTGTCGCTTCAGCAGCCGGGCGCATGCGCCGATAGATCCAGACATGCGCGACGCGCGCTCAACCACGAAGTTCTTCGTCGCCCTCGTGGCGTTGGTCGTCGCGCTGGTCACCGTCGGCGGCCTCAGCCTGCGCGGACTCGCCTCCGTCAAGCACGCCGACGACCAGGTCTTCTCGGACAACCTCCTCACGTCCGAGGCGACAAATCGGGTCAACACGGGGCTCAGCCAGGCCGAGCGGCTCGCGCTGGAGATCACGTCGACGTCGGACGCGCGCGTCGCCGAACAGCGCCGGGCCCAGCTCCAGCAGGTCGTGATCGGACGGGTCGACGCTGATGTGGCGGCCCTCGTGCGCATCCACGTCGAGGCCGGGGACGGCCCCGGCGAGCTCAAGGAGATCGAGCGCATCCCGACCGGCTGGAAGGCGTTCGTCGCGCTGACCGGCCACGACGACGTCCTGGAGGGGAACACCGACGCCCCGAGCAGCGCGGCGCGCGAGGCTGCCGCCGCGAAGGTCGCCGCGGTGCTCGATCCACTCAACACCTTCGTCGCGACACTCCAGTCGACCGAGGTCGCCGAAGCCGCGGAGGCGCACGGCGACGCGACCGACAACTACTCCAGGAACCGCGCTTGGCTGTTGGTCGCAGCCGGGATCGCAATGGCGGCGGCGCTCGTCCTGGTGCAGGTCGGGATGACGCTCAAGCGCCTCGTCGACCGCGCCTCCAAAGAGCGTCAGCACGGGGAGAGCGCGAGCGAGTACATCGACATCCTGCAGGTCACCGAGAACGAGGACGAGGCGCAGGAGCTTCTACGCCGTCAGGCGGAGCGCTCGATCCCGGGCTCCCGCGCCGTCGTGCTGGCCCGCAACAACAGCGACGACCGGCTCGAGCCGAAGACCTCGCTGACCCGCCTCCCGGAGTTGCGGGAGCCGCTCGCCGGCGCCTCCCCGCGCACGTGCCTCGCGGTGCGACTCGGGCGCGGGCACGACCAGGCGCTCGACGGCGAGGCGCTGCTGAACTGCGAGATCTGCGGCATCCTTCCCGGTGCCTCGCGCTGTGAGCCGCTGCTGGTCAGCGGTGAGGTGATCGGCTCGGTTCTGATCAACCTCGAACGCAAGCCCGGCCCGGATCGCCAGCGCGTGCGCGAGATGGTCTCCCAGGCCGCACCCGTGCTGGCCAACCTCCGCAACCTCGCGCTCGCCGAGATGCGCGCCGCCACCGACGTCCTGACCGGCCTGCCCAACCAGCGCGCGGTCCAGGACACCCTGAAGCGCATGGTCGCGCAGGCCTCGCGAACGGTCACACCGCTCGCGGCGCTGGTCATCGACCTCGACCATTTCAAGCACGTCAACGACGTCCACGGCCACGATCGCGGGGATGAAGTCCTCGCGGCGGTCGGCATCGCACTCGGCAACGTCGTGCGCGAGAGCGACTTCGTCGGACGCTACGGCGGCGAGGAGTTCCTGGTCCTGCTGCCCAGCACCGACCGTGACGGTGCGCTGCAGGTCGCCGAGTCCGTGCGCACGACGATCGCGGCGATCGCGATCCCCGGCCTCGAGTCGGGCATCACGGCAAGTGGCGGCGTCGCGGTCTTCCCCGACGACGCGGGCGACTCCGTCACGCTCTTCCGCGCCGCGGATCGTGCGCTCTACGCGGCCAAGAACAACGGCCGGAACCGCATCGAGGTCGCCTCCGGAACCCCGGCGTCCGTGGCCTGAGCCTCCCGGGCCGGCACCATCGACCGCGACGGGCCGGCACGGTGCGGCGCGGGTCTCTCCGAGGGCCCCGCCCGGGACCCTCGGAGATGTGGGCGACGCTCGTCTATTCGCTGGTCGTCTCGATCGTCGACTGCTCGTGGCCGGATGCGATCGCGATCGCCCTCCGCTTGGCCCGCTCGGACTTCGGGACGATCAACGAGAGCACGCCGTTGTCCATGCTCGCCGCGATCCCGTCGACGTCGACGCTGTCGGGCATCTTGATGCGGCGCGCGAAGCTGCCGTACGGGCGTTCGCCGTGCACGAGGCCGGACCCCTCGGGGAGGGCCGGGCGCTTGCGCTCGCCGCTGATCACGAGGTAACCGTCGACCAGTTCGATCGTCAGGTCATCGGCCGTCAGGCCGGGGACGTCGAAGGTCAGCAGCACGTCGTGCTCGCCGACGGTCACGTCGACCTTCGGCGCGTACGCCGCTCCCGCCAGTTGGCTGAGCAGGGGGGCGAACGAATCGTGGGCGGAGAACATCGGTCACACCTCCATTGAGCTCGTCTTGACGATGTGGCCAGGCAGATAGGCCGCGGCCGGCGGGTTGTCAACCCGGTCGTATCCTGGCGCTGGTGACCGCGCGCGAAGCAACCAACGAGGTCGCCGCACTCGGCTCCGAGGTCGAGGCGGGCCGCCGTCTGGACGCGAGCCTGGCCCGCCGTCTCGGCCGTCGCGAACCCGACGTGCGCCCGGACGCCACGGTGACGCTGCAGGCGATCGCGGTCACGCCCGAGCCGTCGGCCGAAGCGACGCGGCGGCTGGTCGAGCGTGCGCAGACCGGCGACGCGGCCGCGCGCGCCGCGGTGGTCGAGGCCTACATGCCGGCGCTCTCGGCCGTGGCCCGCAACTACCGGACCGACCAGATCGGCCGCCAGGAGCTTCTGCAGGAGGGCGTCGTCGGCCTGCTCAGAGCGCTCGAGCGCTTCGAGCCCGACCGCGGCGTGGCCTTCTGGAGCTACGCGAGCTTCTGGGTGCGCCAGGCGATGCAGCACCTCGTGGCCGAGCTGACCCGGCCGGTGGTGCTGTCTGATCGCGCGCTGCGCAACCTCTCACGGCTCAAGCAGCTGCATCACGAGGAGCTCCAGCGCAGCGGCCGCACGCCGACCCGCGACGAGCTGGCCGAGCGCAGCGGCCTCGAACCCGGCCAGATCGATGACCTCGTCGCCGCCGAGGCCGGCCGCTCGCTCGACGAGCCGATCCGGGGCGTGGACGGTGAGCTGGGCAGCTTCGGGGACCTGGTGGTCGACCCGCTGGCCGAGCACGACTACGAGGAGGTCCTCGGCGCGATCGAGATCGAAGCGCTGCACAGCCTGCTCTCCGGGCTCTCCGAGCGCGAGCGGCACGTACTCGCCCTGCGCTACGGGCTCGACGGGGACGAGCTCTCGCTGCGGCAGGTCGGTGAGCGGCTCGGGCTCAGCGGCGAGCGCGTCCGCCAGCTCGAGCAGCGTGCGCTGGCCAAGCTCGGCGCCGCGATGGCCCCTTAGCCGCGCCGGCGAGCGAGCCGGCGCGGCTTGAGCATGGTGCCCGGAGAAGGCGGCAGCGGGTCGCCGCTGCTGTTGTGCGTCCCAGACGCTCGAGCTTCCAGAGGCGTCGTGGTTGCTGTTCGTTGCACCAGGGCAGATAGGCCGCCGGCCGGCGACTGTCAACCCCTTGTCGAAACTCGCGCTCGACCTATCTAGGAGCGCGACAGGCAGATCAGGACCGATCGGAGGATGACCACCGTGCCCTACGTGTCGTGCCCTGCGTGCGAGCAGGTGACGTTGACCCGCCCGAGCCGTAGCGGCCATGAGCTGTGCCGCCGCTGCGGCGCGCCGCTGCCGCTGCGGCGCACGATCGTCTCGCTCTCGCGCTATCGCGCGCTCGCCGGCGAGCGTCCGAAGCCGCCCGAGCGCCTGGCCGCCTGACGCACGTCCGCCTGAGAAGCGCTCGCCCGAGGTGGCCCTTACGCTCGCGCCGGGCTACGTCAGTCGCGACCGAGCGGCGTCTCGTCGAGCTTGCCGAGGAGGTCGAGCAGGTCCTCGAAGACGCACTCCGCTCCGGCGTCGCGCAACTCCTGCGCGCCGAAGCCGCCGGTCAGGAGCCCGATCACAGGCAGCTTGGCGGCGTGCGCGGCCTCGACGTCATAGACCGAATCGCCGATCATCACCGCGCCCTTCGAGTCACCGAGCTTGGCCAGAGCCGCGTGGATGATGTCGGGCTTGGGCTTGGTGTGCTCGACATCGTCGGAGACCGTCCACGCGTCGACCAACTCGCGCGCGCCGAGCAGCTCCAGGTAGACGTCGAGGTCCTCCTGGCCGGCTGAGGAGCCGAGCACGACCGGGTGGCCGCGGGTCTTGAGCGTCTCGAGGAACGCGCGCGCGCCCGGCAGCGGTCGCACGTTGGCGATCAGCTCACCGAACAGGCTGCTCTCGGTGTCGGACACCGCATCGCCGTGCTCGTCGGCCCAGTCCTCGCCGGCGAGCGCGGGGACGAGCATGTCGGGACCCATCCCGATCGCACGGTGCGTGCGCCACGCCGGGATCTCGCGCCCGTGCTGGGCGAACGCGCGGTGCCACGTCAGCGCGTGCTGGAAGTTGCTGTCGACGAGCGTGCCGTCGACGTCGAGGATCACGGGGACCATGCAACCCCGACTACCCGCTGGAGTGATCCGTGGCTCGGGGGCTGCGCGATCCGGGTTCGTGCTCCGTCATGCGAACCAGGTGCGCAGCGCTTCGGTGAGTCCCTCGCCGCCGGCCCACGCGACGTACCCGTCCGGCCGGACCAACACCGCCTCCGGGGCGGAGACCGCGCCGAGGACCGGAAGCTCCCAGTCGCCGTCGTAGCGCGCGTCGACCACGCGCAGGGCGAGGTCGAACCGCCCCGGCGAGCCGAAGTTGAGCAGGATCGGCTGGGCGTCGTGCAGCAGCTCGAAGACGCGCACCGGGCCGTCGGCGGTCACGAGGTCGAGGTCCGGCATCCGCCGACCCAACAGCGGGTGGCCCTCACCGAGGTCGTACCGGATGTCGAGCCCCGAGATTCGCCCGGCGAGCTGCTTGCGCGCGTCGTCGAGGGCCGCGAGCTCGGATACGACCGCGACCACGGCCTTGACGCGATCGTCCTGTCGCTGGAGCGCAGTCTGGGCCATCGTGTACTGGAGCGCGCGGGCGGCGACGGGGTGACGCTCGGCGTGATAGGTGTCGAGGAGGCTGTCCGGGGAGCCGTTGATCACCCGGGCCAGCTTCCAGCCGAGATTGACCGCGTCCTGGATGCCGAGGCTGACGCCCTGCCCGCCTGCCGGGTAGTGCACGTGCGCGGCGTCGCCGGCGAGCAGGACGCGTCCCGCGCGGTAGGCCTCGGCCTGCCGGGTCATGTCGGTGAAACGGGAGATCCACGTGGGGTCATGGACCCCGAAGTCGGTGCCGAAGACCGCGATCAGCGCCTCGCTGAGGTCCTGCAGGGTGGGCTCGGTACCCGGCCCGACCTCGCGCTCGGTCGTGACCACCCGCACCGTCCTGCCGTCCTCCATCCGGTGCAGCCCGTGGACGCCGAGGCTGTCGAAGCGCGGGCCGACCGGCAGCTCCTCGGTCGTCTCGACCTCGGCGATCAGGTTGCTGCGGGTCGCCTCCCAGCCCGGGAAGTCGATCCCGGCGGCCTTGCGGACGACACTGCGACCGCCTTCGCAGCCGACGAGGTACTGCGCCCGCAAGGGCTCGCCGCCGGACCACTCGACGGCGACGCCGGTGTCGTCCTGCGTGAAGCCGGTCACCTCGGAGCCGTAGTAGATCCGCACCCCCAGCTCGGCGATCCACGCCGCCATGATCCGCTCGATGTGGTTCTGAAAGAGCGCGAGCGTGTACGGATGGCGCGATGGGAAGTCGCTCATGTCGAGCACGGTGGTGCCAAAGGTCGCGACCTGCACGGTCTGCCCCTCGGCCAGGAAGCGATCGGCGACGCCGCGTTGATCGAGCACCTCGATGGTGCGCGCGTGCACACCGCCCGCCCGGGCGCCGGCGAGCACGTGATCCGGACGCCGTTCGACGATCGCGACGTCGACCTTCGCCAGCGCGAGCTCGGCGGCCAGCATCATTCCCGCCGGGCCGCCGCCGGCGATCACCACGGCGTGCTCGGGCATGGGGGCGCTACGCGGTCTCGCGGTGCGGCAGCTTCCAGCCGGGCCGCGGGAAGTGGCAGGTGTACCCGTTCGGGTAGCGCTGCAGATAGTCCTGATGCTCGGGCTCGGCCTCCCAGAACGGGACGGCCTCGCTGACCTCGGTCACGACCTTCCCCGGCCAGATGCCGGACGCGTCGACGTCGGCGATCGTGTCCTCGGCCACCTGGCGCTGCTCGTCGCTGGTGTAGAAGATCTCCGACCGGTAGCTGGAGCCGATGTCGTTGCCCTGGCGATCCTTGGTCGACGGATCGTGGATCTGGAAGAAGAACTCGAGGATGTCCCGGTAGGAGATGACCTCGGGGTCGAAGATGATCTCGACCGCCTCGGCGTGACCGGGATGGTTGCGGTAGGTCGGGTTCTCGTTGGCTCCACCGGTGTAGCCGACGCGGGTGGACAGGACTCCATCCCGCCGGCGCAGCAGCTCCTGGACGCCCCAGAAGCAGCCTCCCGCGAGGATCGCGGTCTCCGTGTTCTCGCTCATCGGTCCAGTCTGACGCATTAGGTGCCGAGGTCGTCAACCGTCAGGCTCGGTCTCGCTCCTGCGCCGCCTCGGCCGTGGGTGAAGTGCTCGACGCCGCTCGTGTATCCGGCGAGCGCCGCGGCCCCTCTTGCAGGCATGACCTCCGCGATCGACCTCCTCCGCCCGACCGCGGCCGATCCCGTGGCCTCGGCCCGCGGACTGGCGGCGCTGTTGATGAGCATCCACCGCGATGCGCGCCGCGAGGCGCGCAGCGTGCCTCGCCCAGAGGAATACGCCGCCGCCACCCGCGCCTTCTGGGAGACCATGCGCACGTGCGCGGAGGCGGAGGCCGGGCTCGACGACGCGGACCTGGCGGCGCTGCGCGCGCGGGTCCGCGACGAGCTCAACCCCTGGTTCCTGCGCAGCCGCTACTGGAACCGCGCCTACGTGAAGCCGCACGGGTACGCGGGGGATTTCCAGATGCTCGAGTGGATCTACGACCTCGAGCACGCCGACTGCTGGGACCTGACCCAGCCGGCGGTGGTCAACGTGCTCGATCGCCTCTTCGCCGGACTGCACAGCGCGCACTCCGTCTGGGCGCGTCGCGCATGGTTCGCGCGGCTGGTGCGTGCGCGCGTGGAGCGCTCAACGCGGCCGGTGCGCATCCTCGACATCGCCTGCGGCGGGAGCCGCTACCTGCGCGATGTGTTCGATGACCGGCTCGACGTCACCTTCGTCGACCAGGACCCGACCGCGCTGGCGTTCGTCGATCAGTGGCTGCCTGGCGAGGCGCGACTGGTGTGCGCGCCGGTGCGGGCGCTGGACGGCGTCCTCGCCCCGGGGACGAGGTTCGACCTCGTCATCTCCACCGGCCTGTTCGACTACCTCCCGGACACCGACGCCCGCGCGCTGGCGGCGCAGATGTGCGCGTTGCGCGCGCCGGGCGGCACTGCGGTGATCTGCAACTTCGCGCCGTGCGATCCGTCGCGCGTGGTCACCGACTGGGTCTGCGATTGGCCGCTGATCTACCGCGACGCGAGGCAGCTGCGAGACCTCTTCGACACGCCCGTGAAGCTCTTCCAGACGCCTGGCCTGGTGTATGCCACGGTGTGATGCGGGCGTGAGATCGTGGCCCCGCGTGGGAGGTACGGCCGCGGCCGGGCCTCGTTGGCGCTGAGGAAGGGCCTCACCCAGCCGCTTTCAGTGGCGATAGCCCGTCCGGGCCAGGAGCGCCTTCACGGCTTTGACGAACGCCGCCGAGTCATCAGGCCCCACTTCGCCGGCGAGCTCGCCGCGCGCCGCCGCCTGATCGAGCACGCGGTCGGCGGACGCCTGGCGGCCGAGCAGGTACTGGTCGGCCATCCACGCGGGCAGGATGCCGCGGGCGTTGGTTCCGCGGTGCCGGCGATAGGCGCGCCACAGGGTCGCCGCGTCGCGGCGGATGCGCGCGGGATAGCGGCGCGTGACGTCGCGCAGGGCGCCGCGGCGGTAGGACCAGATCTGCGCGGGCCTGGCCGAACCGGCGAAGGAGACGAAGGCCTCGCTGAAGCGGTCGTCGAGTGAGAGCCACTCGGGGCGGCGGTCGCCGTCGAGATCGCGCAGGACCGGCTCCGCGCCGCCGTTGCCCCAGAAGTGCCGATCGACGTCATAGGTGTCCCGCGCGCGGTCGTAGCGGTAGATCCGCGACCAGGCACAGCAGTGCGCGCCGTTCGAGTTGAGCAGCAGCATCACTTCGGGCTCGCCGTCGCCGTCGAGGTCGCGGACGGTGAGCGCCTCGCTGTCGCTGAAGGCGTTCAAGCCGTTGCGCTTCGGCACCGCTTCACTGAAGCGCTCGTGGCCGTCGCGGGCGATGTGCACGTGGATGTCGCTGAAGAAGTCGATGCCGCTGAACCGCTCGCTGCGTTCGAACGCGACGGTCGCCGTCGTCGCACCGGCTTCGCGCGTGAGCGTGGCCGCGCCACAGGGGGCGGGCGCCTCCGGAGTGAAGTGCCGGATCGCGTTCCCGGCCCGGTCGGCGAGCCAGAAGCTCCCGTCGGCGGCGGCCGCGAGACCCTCGAGCTGCAGCGCTCCCGGGACGGGCCACGTCGTGACCGCGCCCGTACCGCCGATGCGCCCGAGGCAGAGGTCGCTCGTGAACCACAGCGCACCGTCGGCGCCGGTGACGATGTTGTGCGCAGCGGCTTCACCGCCGACCCGGAGCGCCGCCAGTCGCCCGTCCGAGGTGATGCGCCCGATCACATGCCGGCCCGTGAACCACATCGAGCCGTCCGGCCCGGACGCGATCCGCCCCGGGTCGCCGAAGCTCTGCGGCACCGGCCAGTGCGCGAACGCCCCGTCCGCGGTCATCCGCCCGATCCAGCCGTGGCCGACGCCGCTCTTGGTGAACCACACCGATCCGTCGGGCGCTCCGGCGATGCCGTTGACGCCGAACGAGCCGCGCGGCGCGCGGTAGGCGAACGTGCGCTGCGTGCCGTCGGCGCTGACCCGCACGAGGCTCGGGCCGGCGCCGGAGACCCCTTCGTAGGCGATCCACACCGCGTCACCGACGCTCGCGAGCGCGACGGCCGAGGCGTCGACGGGGAGTCGCGTGACCCGCCCCGCGGGGTCGATCCGCAGCGCGCCCTCGAGGTCGACGAGCCATGCCGAGCCGTCCGGGCCGGGAGCGATCTCGGAGACGAACTCGTCGTCGCGTTCGAGGAACGGCTGCGTCGCTCCGCCGGGACTGAGCCGAGTGACCCCGAGGTACTGGTTGGTCATCCAGATCGCGCCATCGGAAGCGAGGGCCAGCCGCTCGGGCTGTGTGTGCTTCGGCAGCGAGAACCCGGGCTGGAGCAGCAGCGCGAACGCGACCACCTGACCCATGATCAGTCCCATCACGCACGCCATCCTCCTACACCCGGTGGACCATTCGTCGAGATGCCTGGGTTCTGGCCGGAACGGACCTAGCATGGGCGAGGTGAAGGCACAGCGCGCATCGGTGGAACTCGGGCTGCTCGGCGGCTCCTACCTGGTCACCGGGATCGCGGCTCTGGCCTACGCCGCGGCCCACGGTCATCTCGAGTTCGGCCTGACCCTGGCGATCACCGGCGTGCTGGTCATCGCCTGCGCGATCGTCGTGATCGGGTTGGCGGTGCACCGGCTCAACGGGATCGAAGGGCTGCCCGAGACGGCGAAGCGCGGGTCGTGGCTGTCGGTCACCGCGCGGGTGCTGCTGTCGTCCGTCCTGCCGGTCGCGACCGTCGTCATGCTCTCGATGACGTCGACCGGGGGCTGGATCCTCGGCCTGGTCTTCGCCGTTCTCGGTGGCGCGATCTGCGCCACGGCGCTGCTCGCGAGCCACGTCGAGCACCTGTGCGGGGCTCGCGTGTGGCGCTCGAACAACCGCTTCTACTTCGCCCGCTGATCCTCGGGTAGACAGGAACGCTGTCTACCGCAGCTCGACGACGAGCGGCGAGTGGTCGCTGAGCCCCGCGCGGCGCCACTCGTGCGCGTACGCCGCGGCGACGACCTCGAGCCCGTCGACGAGCACGTGGTCCAGGCGCCAGCCGCCCTTGTCGCCCTTGAACGTCCACGAGGCGTCGCGCGTGCCGTAGCCGTTGACCGCGCGGAAGGCGTCGACCCAGCCGAGCTCGCGGATCAGCGCCCGCTCGGCGGCGTCCCAGCGCTCACCCCGCTCCGGGCGCAGGCGGCCGTTGGAGTCGTGCGCGAAGGTCAGCAGCGACCCGTCGGCGTGCTCACGACGCGGCGTGTTGAGGTCGCCGCAGAGCACGCGGGGGACATCGGAGGGCTGACGCAGGTGCGCGGCGACGGCTTCGTGCGTGCGGATCTTCGCCAGCTCGGGCGCGGGAGCGATCGGGGAGTGCATGTTGATGAGCTCGATCCCCGCCACGGCGCAGCGCAACCCGCGCTCGGGCCACGGCAGCTCGGGGAGGGGGAGCCGCCGCAGCTCGGTGCGCGCCGCGGTCAGGACGGCCAGCCGGCGCTTGGTCGGCTTCGGCGGCAGTCCGTCGAGCGCGTCGAGGCAATGGTCGAGGCCGGCCTGCGCCAGCGAGGCACGCCACAGCGGTGCGGTTCGCGGCGTCACCTCCTGCAGCGCGACGAGGTCCGCGCCCGCGGCGGCGAGCGCCGCGGCCTGCTCCGGCTGAGCGCCGACGCGCCCCGCGACGTTCCACGTGATCAGCCGCACCGGCGTCCCGTGCGTGTCCAGGAACCGCTTGAGATCATCGACCCGCCATGGTGGTGGATCAACCGACCGCGAGCCGGCTGACCGACACGGCGGCGAGTGCGAGCCCGGCTGGGCGGACGCCGCGTGCGTCGGCGCCGCCGCCGACGACGAACGCGAGCGCCATCCCGCCGACGGCCACTCCGCCCAGGTGCTCGCCACCGATCAGCCCGGCTCGTTCGAGCCGCCTCGTGTTGCCCGCGAGTGTCGAGTTGGTCAACCCCTGGTTGACAAAGTCGACACTCGCGTGCGCGGGTCGCGCGACGGCGTTCACCGCCTCAGCGCGAGATGCGCGTCGCGGTGATCCAGCGCACGCCGCCGAGGCGCGTGCACGACGTCGCGGTGACCGTGATGCGCGCGCGATCGGGGACGTAGCCGGTGCCGTGGCGTTGAAGCTCCACCCGCGTGTCCGCGGTCACGCGGACCCGCACGATCCGCTTGCCCGTCCTGACGCCGAAGGCGCCCTCGCCGACCACGGCTCGTCCGTGGACTCGGCAGGGAGGGCCGGCGGGACGCGGCGGCTTCCCGGTGCCGTAGAACCTGTGCAGCGGATGGCTTCGGAGCGCGACGAAGGTCGACGCGTTGACGTAGACGATGTTCTCGTCGGCGATCGCGATGATCGGGTCGACGTCGCGCAGCGCGTGCATCTTGACCTGCACGTCCGGTTCGCGGGGGAGAGGCGGGTCGGTTGCGACGTCGTTGCACCCGGGTCGGGTGGCGGTGTCCGAGAGCGCGCCACCCAGGGCCGGCCCGGGCTGGTAGCCGACGTAGGTCCGGCCGTGGTAGGTGACCATGGCCACGCAGCTGGCCTCGCCGCGCGGCGCAGCGATCGCGCCGACGAGCGAGAAGACGGCCGCGAGCGCGGCGACGGTCGCCAATGAGCGGTGCGGGGGCGTCAATCCAACCCGACCGTAGCCGCGGCGCACTCGAAAACGCCCGCCGCGTCGCTGACCGGAGCACCGGCACGCCGCCCACGCGCGTCATTCACCCGCCGTGGTTCGGCGCGACGTCGATCACACCGAGGAAGTCATGGAACGCGCGGTCGGTGCGCGCGGCGTCGCCCGTGGCGTCGAGGTCCATGAGCAGGCCGCGGATCACGGCGAGCGCGACGGTCGCCAGTTCGGGCCGGCCGAGGCTGGCCATGCCCGCTTCGAGCGGGGCGAGCCAGTCGGTCGTGGCGGTCCGCCGGAACCCTGGCCAGAGCGGTTCTCCCGCGGTGTCGTGCAGGCGGCTGAAGATGCGCAGGTAGGGCTCGCCCTCCGGCCCGGAGATCGCCGACCAGGCGCGGGCCAGGGTCGTCGGGTAGGGCTCGTCGTCGCGCAGGCGCAGCAGGTCGTTGAAGGCTTCGACCTGACGCCGGCGGGCCTGGGCGAGCACCTCGCGGAGGAGCCCGTCGCGGGTGCCGAAGTGGTAGATCAGCATGCGGTTCGACGTGCCCGCGGCTTGCGCCAGCGGCCCGAGCCGGTCCGGGAGTCCGTGCTCGAGCGCATGGTCGGTGCAGGCATCGAGGAGCCGCTGCCGGATCGCTGGTTGTCTCTGTCTGCCCACTTTTCACGTAACGATCGGTACGTCTACTCTAGCTCGCATGAGGATCGTTTTCGTGCACGGGGCCTGCGTGAAGGACGGCCCGTGGTGGTGGCACCGAACCGCCGCGCTGCTGGCCGACCGGAGCATCGCCAGCGAGGCGCCCGCCCTGCCGAGCTGCGGCGAGACGGGGGAGCCGGGGGCCGGCCTGGACGAGGACATCGCCGCCGTCCGGCAGGTCCTGACCGAGAGCGACGAGCCGACCGTCGTGATCGCCCACAGCTACGGCGGGATCATCACCTCGGAGGCCGCGGCGGGCGTCGACGCCGTGCGACATCTGCTGCTGATCTCCAGCTACCTGCCCGAGGTGGGGGAGAGCCTCTCCACGTTCGGCGGGGAGGGCCCGGCGCCGTTTCTCGAGGTCGATCCTGACGGCGGCACCTTCACCGTCAAGGGGGACGCCCTGGCCGAGACGTTCCTGCACGATTGCGACGCCGAGATCCAGCGAGCGGCACTGGAGAAGACCGCCCGCCAGAGCCTCACGGTCCTCGAGCAACCCGTGAAGTCGGCGGCCTGGAAGCACGTGCCCTCGACCTACCTCGTCTGCGCCGGCGACCGCGGCACCCCGGCCGCGTCGCAACGCAGGTTCGCCGAACGGGCGGGCCACCGCGTGGAGCTCGACGCCGGCCACCACCCGTTCCTCTCCCGGCCCGCCGCGGTCCGCGACATCATCCTCGCGCTGTGAAGGTGCGCTCGAGCGCTACCGTCCGGTCATGCTGCACATCTCACATCACGAGCGTGTGGAGGGCCACCCCCACCGGTGGCACGTGTTTGTTCATGGCCGCGACCAGCCGATCCCGGTCGAGCTCGACCCGGGCGAGCGGGCGAACCTCGACCTGACCGACGCGGAGATCCACGACCTGCTGCCGACCGCGCTGGAACGACACCACACCGAGAACCGCGACGATGTGCTGCCCGGTGAGGAGAGCTATCAGGACGCGTCCTGGGACACCCCGGTGCGCGTCCTGCAGATGCACTTCAACAACTGACCGGCTCGTCCGTGTGGCCGGAGCCGGCGCCGTGACCCGCGGCTCGGCCTCGAGGCGGTGCGGCTCTCACGCGTGCAGTGAGCGGTGAGAGCGTCGTGCGAGGACCGTGCGAGCGGCCCTTCCGATGCTGTGGCCATGACCTCGATCGCCGCAGCCGTCAAGCCCGCCTCCTCGCGCACCTACACATCGCTCCGAGCGGCCTGGATCCCGCTCGCCGCCCTCTGTCTCGCCTTCTTCGTCGAGATGGTCGACAACACGCTGTTGTCGATCGCGCTGCCGACGATCGGTCGTGATCTCGGGAGCGGCACGACCGCCCTGCAGTGGGTCACCGGCGCGTACTCGCTGACGTTCGGCGGCCTGCTGCTCACCGCCGGATCGATGGCCGACCGACTGGGGCGCAGACGCGTACTGCTGGTCGGGCTCGCGGCCTTCGGGCTGATGAGCCTGTGCGTCGTCTTCGTCTCCACGACCGGCGAGCTGATCGCCCTGCGCGCCGGCCTCGGCATCGCCGCCGCGGCGATGGCGCCGATCACCAACTCGCTCGTCTTCCGCCTCTTCGACGACAAGGCGCTGCGCATGCGCGCCATGACGGTGATGATCACCGTCGGCATGTCCGGGTTCATCCTCGGCCCGCTGCTGGGCGGCACCGCGCTCGCCCACGTGCAGTGGGAGTGGCTGCTGCTGGTCAACGCCCCGATCGCGCTGATCGCCTGCATCGGCGTCCGCCTCGGCGTCGCCGCCGACCGCCCGGAGGACCTGACCGACGACAAGCTCGACCTGCCGGGCGCCGCGCTCAGCGTCGCCACCATCGGCCTCGCGTGCTACTCGCTCACGAGCGGCGTCCTGCACGGCTGGCTCTCCGTCATCACGCTCGGGTCGATCGTCGGCGCCGTCGTCGCGCTCGCCGCGTTCGTGCGCCACGAGCGCCGCGCCGCGGCGCCCATGCTCGACCTCGGCCTGTTCTCCAACGGCACCGTCCGCGGCGCCACCATCGCCCAGGCGGGCACGGCGATCGCCATGGCCAGCGTCATGTTCGGGCTGATCCTGCACTTCCAGTACGCGTACGGCTGGAGCCCGATGAAGGCCGGCCTGGCGAACCTGCCGATCATCGTGACGATGCTCGTCGCGACCCCCGTGTCCGAGTGGCTCGCACGCCGCTTCGGTCACCGCATCGCCTGCCTCGTCGGCGCGGTCCTGCTGGGCGGCTCGCTGGCCGGCCTCGCCTGGAGCGTCGAGCACGGCTACCTCGCCATCGCGGTCTGCATGGTCGTCATGACCGTCGGCCTGCGCACCGTGATGACGATCTGCGCCGTCGCCCTCGTCGACGCGATGCCGGCCAACCGCACCTCGATCGGCGCGGCCCTCAACGACACCGCGCAGGAGGTCGGCACGAGCATCGGCACCGCCGTGGTCGGCACGCTGATCGCCGTGCTGGTCACCACCGTGCTGCCCGACGGCGCGTGGAGCAGCGACCTGGTGGCGTCGTTCTTCCACGGCGAGCGGATCACCTACGCCATCCTCGCGGTGGTCGTCGGCTTCGTCGCGGCGTTCGGCGCGCTCACGCTCACGGACTCGCGCGCCACCGAGGAGCCGGAGCTCGCCTGAGGGCTGAGCTCCAGGTGCGGTCCGCCGACAGGCGTGGCCAGCCCGGCGAGCGGACCGTCAGTACTCGTTCTTGATCACGAAGTACGAGCCCCGGATCGTCCCCGCGAGCTTCGATCGCTGCCGCGCGAACTTGAAGCGCGGCTCGAGCTCGGCGGGGATGTCCATGCCGTCGGAGAGCTTGAAGCCCACCGCCCGCTTCTCGGGGCCGTCGAGCGTGTACATCACGTTGATCGACAGGCCGCTCTCGTAGAACACGTAGGCCATGCGGATGTTCTCGACCTGGAACTCCGTCGCCTCCAGCGGCCGCGAGTCGATGACCAGGTCCCGCTCCTCCTTGAGGATCCGGTGCACCCACTCGATGGTCGCCTCGGCCTCGCTCGCAGGCTCCACCGTGAACGTGTGGTCGTACTTGTTCTTGAAGTAGCGGGCCTCGTTCGCCCGCAGGCCGGCCAGCGCGTCGGCGTGCGGTGACGACTCCAGACCGACGGTCGAGACGGTCTTGAAATCCACTGTGTATGACATGTCGGATGCTCCCCCGCCGGGTCGGTTGCTCGGCCAGAGGCTATCCGGCGGGTTCAGGGGCGAGTGCGCGCCCCCGCGTCTGGCTCCCGCGCGCCGGCTACAGCATCCCCCGCGCGACGGCATCGGCCACGAGCGCGTCCACGATGTCGGCGAGCGGGGGCCAGAGGTCGCGCACGATGGCGGCGATCGCGTGCTCCTGCTCGACGGTGACCGGGCGTGAAGCCCAGGCGCTGCCGTCGCCGGCGACGTGCACGAGCAGCGGCTGCACACGGTCGACGGCGCGCGCGAACCGGGCTTCGTCGGTCTCGGCGGCCTCGAACTCGCGCCACAGCGCGAGCAACTCCTCACGCTGTGGGGACGGGAGCGCGCCGAAGAGCTCCGCGGCGGCCGCGTCCTCGGTCGCCGCGACCGCATCGCGCCGATCGACGTCGTAGATCGGGACGTCGCCGACGACCACCTCGACGACATCGTGGATGAGCAGCATCTGCAGGACCCGGCTGATGTCGACTTCCGCGCCGGCCAGGTCCTTGAGGATCAAGGCGCTGAGTGCCAGGTGCCAGGAGTGCTCGGCCGAGGTCTCGCCTCGAGACCCGTCGAGCAGCCGGTTGAAGCGGCTGACGTAGGCGAGCTCGTGTGCCTGGACCAGAAACGCCAGGCGGGCACGAGTGCCGCCGTCGAGGGGCAGCCCCGCGATCCAGTCCACCGTCACAGCGTGCCACACGCGCGACGGGTACCACCGCCCATGCACCGTGCGGGTCCCGCGCTCGCGCTCGCCGCCGCGAGCTCGGCGAGCGGGGCGGGAGCGATCCTTCCGGGCCGCCTCCGAGGAGCGATCAGCTGTGCGTGCCGACCCGCCGGCACCTGAATCGGTCTAGACGGGTGGGGCCTCGGCCGCGCCACGCACCTGCAGGAGCGTGAAGTACAGCACCGAGGTGGTGAGCGCCGCCACGGGTTGCGTGAGCGCGTTGAACAGCCAGCTCAGGACGGCGCGGCCGATGTCCCCGAGCACCAGCCCGATCAGCGCCGCGGCGACGGAGGCCGCGATGACGAGCAGGAACACGAGCACGATCGTGCCGAAGACCGCCCACGCGTGGCCGCGTACCAGTTCCCAGCTGCGGCCGAAGGCGCTGAACACGCCTGGTCGCTCGATCACGGTGACGGGGGCCACCACCGACCAGAACGTCAGCAGGAACAGGCCTGGGACGATGCAGAGCACGAACCCGATGCCGATCCCGATGCCGCCCAGGATCGACACGCCGACCAGCGGCAGCAGGACTGGAGAGACACTGCTGAACAGCTCCCCCACGGAGTTGTCGCGCCGGCCGTCCTGCACGTCGCGGACCAGCTGCACGACCATTCCGTCATAGAGGATGGCGAGCACGAGCGAGACGACGACGGCAATCAGCGCCAGCACGCCGTGGTCGAACACCAGGCCCACGATGGCGTTGATGGCGAAGACCACGAGGGCGGCCGGCAACAGGACACCGATCTGGTCGCGGTAGATCCCGAACGCTCTACTGATGATGTCCCCGGGCGACAGCGTATGCACGGCCGTGACCTTACAGGGAGTATCGGCGTGCTCAGTCTCTCGTCCGGCAAGCCGAGCCGAGATCGCGACGCCGTTACGTCGTCGAGCGCGCCGGAGCGCCGCTGCTCGAAGCCCGGATGGTCCCGCCACCAGCGCAGGGCACCGTTCTTGAGTGAGAGCTCGTAGGTCCGGAGCACGCCGCGCGAACCGCGCAGGGGATCGCGATCACTCATGCCTCCAGGACTGTTGGGCTGTGCGGAACGCATCGGCGGGTTAGCGTTCAGCCATGGAGTTCAGCCGCGAGTTGCGCGAGGACGTGCTGGCGGGTGAGATCACGGTGTCGGTCCGGCTGTGGAAGCGACCGCAGGTCAAGCTGGGTGGCCGCTACCGGGTCGGCGCCGGCCTGATCGAGATCGACGAGCTCGAGCTCGTCCCCTTCGCCGCGATCACCGACGCGGACGTCGAAGCGGCGGGCGAGCCCGATCGTGAGACCCTGCGCGCACGCGCCGCGCACGCGGGCCCGATCGACGACGACACGCTCGTCTACCGGCTCGAGTTCCATCCCGTGTGAGGCTCACCAGACGCCGGGGATCAGCCGGGCGCGGGTCGCGGCGAAGCGCCGGTAGGGCTCGCCGAGGCCGGCGAGCAGCACGCGTTCCTCGGCGCGGATGCGCACGACGAGCCCGGCCGTGGGCACGAGCACGAGCAGCGCCAGCGCCGCCCAGTTGCCCAGGGCCAGGCCGATGCCGAGGAAGGTGAGGAGCATCCCGGTGTAGGCAGGATGCCGCAGCCACCGGTACGGGCCGTCCTCGATCACCGTCTGCTCGGCGTGCACGCGAACGTCGACGGTGAAGAACCGGCCGAGCTGCACGATCGCCCACTGACGCAGGGCGATCCCGGCACACATGAGCGCGAGGCCGGCGACGAAGAGCGGCCAGCGGGCGAACGGAATCGCCGCCGACGGGACGAGCGCCGCCACGACGCACCCGCCCGCCGCTCCCACCACCACGGCGAGGATGACGATCGCCAGGCTGCCCTGGTCGGCGCGTGTCCCGTGGCGGTTGCGCAGACTCTTGAACCGGATGCGCTGCTCGAGCACGACGAAGACGCCGACGACGATGGAGAACGCGATCCGGGCCGCCGGGTCGCTGTAGGGCAGCGGGGCCACTGATCAAGTGTGCCGCGAAATAGGGAAACCCCTTATGGCGCGAGGAGGGGCGCCCCGGCGAGGATCGGGAGGTCACCGAGTCACCACGGAAGGGGTCATATGAGCCGCCGCCACGCGCTCGCCGTCGTCTCGCTGGTCGCAGGTTTCGCACTGTCCGGTCCCGCCGACGCGCTGGCGGCCGAGTCCGCCGTCGGGCACACGGTCAAACGGATCGTGGTGCCCGGGTCGCTCGCGAACGAGCAGCGCCAGGTCGACGTTCACCTCTGGTATCCCGCCGACGCGCAGGACGCCGCGACACGGCCGAGGACGGTCTACACGTCGGCGCTCTACGGCAAGCCGCTGCCGGGCGAGTGGGCGCCGCTGTCGTGGAGGATCACGGCCGAGTCCGCGCGCGAAGGGGCGGCGTTCGATGCCTCCGGCGGGCCGTATGCGCCGATCGTGTTCTCGCACGGCGCGAGCAACGACCCGTTCGACTACGCCGACACGCTGGAGGCGGTCGCGCGCGCCGGGTTCATCGTCGCGGCGCCCGCGCACAGCGGCAACACGCAGGACGACGTGCGGATCGACTACATCAACGCGCTCAGCGGCAGCCGGGTGTTCACCTGCGACGACGGGCTGCCGGCCCGGCCGGTGCCGACGCTCAACGCGGCGGGCTTCCCGAACGCGGACTGCTCGAAGGCCAGCGTCCCGAACAGCATGTCCGACCGCGTGCGTGACGTGTCGGCGGTCCTCGACGCGCTCGACGGCTGGTACCACGGCGACGTCGACATCCAGCACGCCGGCGTGATGGGGCACTCGCGCGGCAGCGTCACCGCGCTCGCCGTCGCCGGCGGCAGCGTCGCGTGGGGCACCGCGGGCGCCAACTGCGCACCCGCTCCGGGCCCGGCCGACGGCCTGTGCTGGGCGGGCGTCAAACCCGACACGCGGGTGAAGGCGATCATGGGCATGGCGATCGGCCTGCCACCGATCAACGCCGGCGTCGACCTCGCCAAGATCACCATCCCGACCCTGCTCGTGAACTCCGAGAAGGACAGCAACACGGTGCCGGCCAACACGATCGCGGCCCTCGGGCAGATCCCGGCCGGCACCGACAAGGCCCGCTTCGAGGTCCCCGGCGGGGTCCACCGCAGCTTCGACTCCACCTACTGCGCGCAGTTGCAGGCCGCCGGCGCCGCGTTCGACACCGACCACGACGGCACCGTCGACGACGACGAGGCGAGCAAGACCACGCGACCGCTCGATCGCTGGAACCTCGGGCTGATCGCCGCGTCGTTCCCCGGAAATGTCTCCGGCAAGGCCATCAACTACTGCTCCCCGGGCACGTTCACCGGCCCGGTGGACATCCGGCGACTCGTCGCCGCCACGCCGAACGCCGAGTACGGCTGCGCCGAGACCGGCTGCGGATGGATTCCGCCGCTCCCGATCCTCCCCGCGAGCCCGACCGGTGTGTGCCTGGCCGGCGTGATCGACCCGCCCTGCACCGGCGTGGACTCTGACGCGGTCAAGGCGACGATCATCGGCAAGGCGGTCGAGTTCTTCACGCCGCGGCTGTACGGCACGACGCCGCCGACGCTGACCGTTCCCGCCGGCGTCAGTGCCGACGCCACCGGTCCCACCGGCGCGCTCGTCCCGTTCGCGGTGACGGCGACCGACGACCTGGATCCGACCCCGACCGTCGTCTGCACGCCGGGCAGCGGCAGCCGCTTTGCGATCGGCGAGACGCCGGTCACGTGCGTGGCCACCGACAACGGCCACAACACGTCGACCGCGACCTTCACCGTCACCGTGCGCGGCGCCACCGAGCAGCTCTCGCAACTGATCGCCGAGGTCGTCGACACCACGAACCTGTCGCCCGCGCTCAAGGCCCAGCTCACCTCGGCACTGCGCTCGCTCGTGGCCGGCTTCGACCCCTCCAAGCCGCTGCAGCGCAAGGCGGCGTGCGTGACGCTGACCGCCTTCAACACGATCGTCCGCATCCTGGCCCCGAGCCACGCCGCGGAGTGGACCGCCGACGCGAACCGCATCCGGGCGGTGCTCGCCTGCTGAAACCGTGGGACGATGCCGCCGTGACGCCCGACGACGAGTACGACGTCATCGTCGTCGGCTGCGGCCTCGGCGGCATCTCGGCCGCCGCGCTGCTGGCGAAGGCGGGACGCAGGGTCCTGGCCGTCGAGCGCCAGGACGGCGTCGGCGGCTGCGCGCACGCCTTCCGCCGCGGCGAGTACCGGTTCGACCCGGCCGTCCACGTCCTCACCGAGGGCTCCGACGGCCGCTTCGTCGACCTCGTGCTGCGCCATCTCGAGGTGCGCGACGAGGTCGAGCTCGTCCGCATCGAGGACCTCTCCCAGATCAGCTTCCCGGGCTTCGAGCTGAAGGTCCCCTCCGGGCATGACGCGATCGTCGACGCCTACGCCGAGGCGGTTCCGGAGGAGGCCGATGCCGTGCGGGCGTTCTTCGCGCTGCACCGCCGCTTCTTCCACGAGGCGTCGCACCTGTCGATGTCGGTCTCGCTGAAGAACCTCGACGCGATGGTCGAGCGGTTCCCGGTCTTCTTCAGATACCGCAACGCGACCGTGGGCGACGTGCTCGACGAATTCTTCGAGAGCGAACGGGCGAAGGCGGTCTGCAGCGCGATCTGGCCGTACATGGGCCTGCCGCCGTCACGGCTGTCCTGGTACGCGTTCTCGCAGGTCTCGAGCGTGCTGATCGACGGCGGCGCGCACTACGCCAAGGGCAGCTTCCAGACGCTGGCCGACGCCTTCGCCACCGCGCTGCGGCGCAACGGCGGCGAGGTGCGCCTCGACACCGAGGTGAGCCGCATCCTCGTCGAGGACGGGCAGGTCCGCGGCATCCGGCTCGCCGACGGCACCGAGGCCCACGCCCCGGTCGTCATCTCCAACGCCGACACGCGGCTCACGCTCGAAGACCTGGTGGGCGTCGAGTACCTGCCGTCCCGCCTGACGAAGCGCCTGCAACGGCTGGAGCCGTCGTTGTCGGCCTTTGTCGTCTACGCGGCGACGAGCCTGGATCTGCGCGGCGCCGCGCATGAGTCCTTCCTGTACCGCCACTGGGACCACGAGGCCACCCACCGCGACATCCTCGCGGGCCGCCCCGGTGGCATGTGGGCGAACGTCCCGACGCTCACGGACCCCTCCCTGGCACCCGACGGCGAGCACCTCGTGATCCTCACCGCGCTCGCGCCGTACGGCGGGCCGTGGGAGCACGCCCGGGAGGCCTACGCCGAGGAGCTGCTGCGCGCCTTCGACGAGGCGCTCTTCCCAGGTCTAAGGCTCAACCTGACGTTCATGGAGACGGCGACACCGCACACCTTCGAGCGGTTCACGCGCAACCACCGCGGATCGATC
Source organism: uncultured Solirubrobacteraceae bacterium (assembly GCA_963798325.1). Lineage (GTDB taxonomy): Bacteria > Actinomycetota > Thermoleophilia > Solirubrobacterales > Solirubrobacteraceae > Solirubrobacter. The sequence goes on along the minus strand of CAWCSS010000009.1, from coordinate 1,061,280 downwards.
TACGGGTGGGCGATGACGCCGAGCCAGGTCGGCACCAAGCGCCTCGCCCACACCACGCCGATCGACGGGCTCTACCTCTCCGGGCACTGGACGCACGAAGGACCGGGCTCGTTCCGCGCGATCCTCTCCGGGGTCCAGACCGGCCGCCTCGTGCTCGGCGAGGCGGCCCCGACGTTGCGCCCGGCCGATCTGCCGGCGATCTAACGCACCCACAACTGATCGAGCAGCGTGGCGGCCTGCAGATGCGTCTGGACGTTCCCGACCCGGTCGGAGACGTAGACGAGCGAGCGATGGTTCGTCAGGGGCACCGCGGGGGCGAGATCGACCACGCGCCGGTCGGCCGCGGCCCACGCCGTCACCGGATCGGCGGCGCCCGCGATCCCACGGGCGAGCCGCGCGTCGCAGAACCCGGACGGGTTCGCCGCGGCGCAGGCGAAGTAGGGCTCGATGAAGTTGGCCGCGCTGACGTAGTCGCCGGACCAGCCCATGAAGCCGATCTGGGTACGACCGTCGCCGATCGAGCCGAAGTAGTCCTCGAGCGAGCGCACGCGCAGCGACGCGCGTAGGCCGAGGCTGTCGAGCAGCTCGGTGAAGTACCGGCCGGCAGCGCGCCGGAACGCCGGCACCACGACCGTGACCCGCTCGCCCGCGCGGTGTGAGCCTGCGACCAGCGCGCGCGCTCGTGAAAGGTCCGGCGCTCCCCACGGCGCGCCGGTGAACGGGCAGTAGGGCTCGTAGGCCGGCTGGCCGGCCGGCACGAACTGGCACGTCGGCGCGGCGACCGCGGCGCCGCCCACCAGGTCGACGATCCGCGCACGGTCGATCGCGTAGGCGACCGCTCGGCGGACCGCGAGCGCGTCGAACGGGGGCCGCTGGACGTTGAGGAACATCCAGTCCGTGGCGCCGTTGAACGCGCCGTGCAGGCGCCCGGGGGAGCGGGCGGTGAGCGCCTTCAACCGCGCGGAGCCGACGTGCGCGCCGAACGGGTCCGCGAGGCCGACGACGTCGGCCTGCCCGCCGTCGACGGCCGCGATCTCGCGCTCGACCGCGCGCAACGTCGTCAGCGCGACCTCGATCCGGTCGACGAAGCCCGCCGGTCGTCCCCGCGCGGCGAAGTACCGGTTGCGCACCAGGGACCCGCCGCTCCCCGGATCCCAGCGCGCGACCCGATAGGGCCCGGTGCCGGGCGGGAGGCCGCGGGCGCCCGCCGGGACGACGTAGGCGAACGGGGTCGTGAGCTTGGCCGGGAAGTCCGCGTCCGGTCGCAGCAGATGGACCGTGATGGTGCGGGCGAGCGGGTCGGCTTCGATCCCGCGGGAGAGATCGCAGCGCCGGGCACAGCTCGCCGCGCCGACGATGCCGTCGAAGTAGCCCGGACGGCGCCCGCGGGTGGCGATCAGCATCCGCTCGAGGGACGCGCGGAAGTCGCCGGGCCGGACCGGCGTGCGGTCGGAGTAGCGCAGCCCGCTGCGGAGGGTGAAGACGTACGTGCGCCCGCCCTCGGTGGGTTCGGGCACGCTGGTCGCGAGCGCGCCGACGAGCGTCGCCCCACCCGCGCCGCCGACGCGCCGGTAGCCGACGAGCCCGTCGTAGGCGAGCGAGCTCAGGTGCGCGGTCTCCCAGCTCCAGCCGTACGGGTCCAGCCAGTCGAGCGGCACGCGCGGCGGCTCGATCGTCGGCATCCGCACCCGCAGCGTCCCGCCGCGATGCGAGGCCTGCGCCGGCACACCGGCCGCCCACACCGCGCCGGGGGCAGCCACGATCGCCGCCGGGCTGCTCCCGACCGCGAGCCGGCCGAGGACGCGCACCGTGTCCGGATCGACGCGCACGACGGTACGGCTCTCGCCGCCCGCCACCCACACCGACCCCTCGCCCGCCGCGACCGCGACCGGATCGTCGCCGACGCTCACGACGCCGGTCACGACGGCGCGCTCGGGATCGATCCGCGACAGCGTTCCGTCGTGGCGGTTGGCGACCCACACCGCACCCTCGCCGACCGCGATCGCGCTCGGTCCCCGGCCGACGCGCACGAGCCCGGCGACGGCGCCCGAACGGCTGTTGAGGCGGATGACGGTGCCGGCCTCCTCGCTTGCGACCCAGACGGCGCCGGCGCCCGCGGCGATGGCCGTCGGGCTCGAGCCGAGACGGATCACGTCGGTGGCCAGCTCGTGTCCGAGCGTGATCCTCCGCACCGCCTGATCGACGCCGGAACGCGGTCCACACCGCCCCGCCGGCGACGGCGAGCGCGACCGGCGCGTTGCCCGCGCCGTAGCGCGCCACGACGGCGTTGCGCTCGGGGTCGATCTGGATGATCCGGCGTCCGTCACCGTCGGCGACCCACAGTGACCCGAGGCCGAAGGCCAGCGCGGTGGGCGAGCCTCCGACGGTGATCGATCCCACCTGCTCGTCGTCGATGCGCGACACGGTGCCATCGAGCGCGTTCGCGACCCAGACCGACCCGCCGCCCGCGACCGCCGCCGACGCGCCGTGGCCGACCGCCACCTGCGTGGTGATCCGATCGCCGGCGATCAAGCCCGCGTGATCCTCGTCGATCGCGTCCAGCCCGCTCGGCCGGGTGAGCAGCACGACGGCCGTCAGCGCGGCCGCGACCGCTGGGACGAGCAGCCACCATCGCCGGCGGCGCCGCCGCGGAGCGGGTGCGGCAGCGATCGGCGGCGGACCGTCGAGCGCCGGGTCCTGGATCAGCACCGCGTGCTGGAGCGCGCGCAGGTCCGCCCCCGGCTCGACGCCCGCGCGCTCGACGAGCAGCGTTCGCGCCTCGCGGTAGGCGTCCAGCGCCTCGGCTTGGCGCCCGGAGCGGTACAGCGCGAGCATCCGCTGGGCGTGCAGGCGCTCGCGCAGCGGCTCGGTATCCAGCAGCGACTCCAGCTCGGCCAGCACCTCGCGATGGCGTCCGGCGGCCAGGTCGGCGTCGATGGCGGACTCCGCGGCCCGCCGGCGCAGCTCGTCCAAGCGCCGGATCTCCGGCGCCGCGAACGGTGCGTCGGCCACGTCGGCCAGCGGCTCGCCGCGCCACAGCGCCAGCGCCTCGCGCGGACGCGCGTCGGCGAGCAGACGCTCGACCTGGGCGGTGTCCAGCTCGCCTCGCAGGCGCAGCTCATAACCGCGCCCGCGCGTCACGATGTCGGCGCCCAGCCCGCGCAGCTGCGACACGTAGTGCTGGACCATCTTCGGCGCGCTCGCCGGCTGCGCCTCGCCCCACAGCCCTTCGGCAAGCCGGTCGACGGACACGGTCCGTCCCGTGTCGAGCGCGAGCATCGCCAGGATCGCCCGCTGCTTGCGGGCCCCGAGGGCGATCGGCCGGTCATCGAGGCGCGCCTCGACCGGCCCGAGCAGGAGCACGTCCATTGGCTTCGGCGCGAGCCTATACCCCGGCTCTACCGGCGCTAGACCGCCTCAAGGGACGCTGCGGGCGACCGAACCAACGAGGAGGTTCCAATGCGTCGTCTCGTGTTCTCCCTGATCGCCGCGGCCGCGCTGGCCACCGCCGCGCCCGCTCGCGCGCACGGCCCGGAGATCGCCCCCGCTCCGGCAGCCGCCGAGCTGGCGGGCGACGGCTGGGAGCGGGCCTTCAGCGGGCGAAACGACGGCTTGGAAGGCACCTGCGTCCGGCTCGCGCCGGGGGTCTACCAGCCGATCGGCAACGAGTTGCTGACCGCGGCCTGCGACCTCCCGCCCGGCGCGCGGCTGTTCATCCAGTTCGGCGCGTACTGCGGGAGCTTCGGCGGCGTCTTCTTGCCGTCCAGGCAACGGCAGTGCGCAATCGACGAGGACGCGGCCATCACCCGCATGAACCTGTCGGCCGGCGACCGGACGGTGCGGATCGACAAGCCCCGCTTCGAGTTCGTCACCCGCTGGCGGTGGGTCTGGGTGCCCACGGGTGAGAACCGGGGCCTCCAGACCTTCACCGCCCACGGCTACGCGGCGATGATCGACAACCTGCGCGTCCGCGACAAGGTGACGCTGGCCATCACCCTGTCCGGCGAGTCGTTCACCTTCACCGTGAAGGTGATCTAACCCGCGGCGGCGAGGATCGCGTCGATCGTCACCTGCGGGTGCGAGACCATCGAGACGTGCGAGCCCGGCGCCTCGGTGATCGTCGCGCCCGCGCGCTCGGCCATGCTGCGCTGCGTGGCCGGCGGGATCACGCGGTCCTCGGTGCCGATCACGGCCCAGCTCTTGACCGACTTCCAGGCCGGCGGCCCGCACGGCGTGGTGTTGGCGGCGAGCGTGATCGGCCGCTGGCCCGCCACGATCAGCCAGCGGTCGGCCTCGGGCAGATCCTGCGCGAACGAGTTGTGCACGGTATCCGCCTTCAGGAACGCCTCGGCGTCGCCCTCAGGGGCGTTCGGGTAGCCGACGATGTCGAACACCTGGGTCGGGTCGGGGATGTCGAACGCCGACCCGGACCCGCCGAGGATCCCGAAGACGATCTCGCCCTCATCGGGGATGAACGCGTCGACGTAGACCAGCGCCTGCACGTTGTCCGTCGCCGTGTTGGAGATCACGAAGCCGCCGTAGGAGTGGCCCACGAGGACGACTGGACCGCTGGTCTGCTGGGCGATGAACGAGCTGATGTACGCCGCGTCGGTCGGCGCGGCGCGCAGGAGGTTCGGCGGCGCGAGGACCGTGAAGCCCTGGCTCTTGAGCTCGGTGGCGACGGCGTTCCAACTGGACGCGTCCGCCCAGGCGCCATGAACCAGAACGATGGTTGGCTTCGACATGCGGATCCCCCGGCATTCGTGCTTGACCTCCTCCGCGCCGAACCCTACACAGCGGGTCAGTGCGGCGGCGGTGGCGCGACGCGGGCCTGGAGCACGATGGCGCCGATCACGATCGCTCCGCCGGCGAGCGTGAGCGGGCTCGGGCGCTCGTCCAGCGCGAGCCACACCCAGAGCGGGCCGAGGACGACCTCGAGCAGGGTGATCAGACCCACCTGCGCGGCCGGGATGAGCCGCGCGCCGACGGTCAGCAGGACGAAGCCGAGGCCGACCTGGCCGACGCCCAGGGCGAGCAGCCAGCCGACGTCGCCGGCCGCGATCTCGCCCGGGGCGGCGAACGGCAGGAACGCGACCACGAGGATCAGCTGCGAGAGGCAGGTCGCCGGGGTCATCGAGACGTCGCGGCGCCAGCGGGTGATCACGACGACGATCGCGAAGGCCAGCGCGGCCAGGAAGGCGAGGCTGTCGCCCGCCAGGTTGCCCTCGCCCGGGGCGCCGAGCATCACCGTGACGCCGACGAGCGCGAGCGCCATCGCCAGCAGCGTGCGGCGCGTGATCGGCTCGCCGAGGGTCACGCGCGCGAGCAGCGCGGCGAGCATGGGGGAGACGGCCAGGATGAAGAGCACGCGGGCAACGCTGTCGTGGTTGAGCGCGCCGATGAAGCTCGCCGAGGAGACCGCGACGCACAGCGCGACGGCGATGCCTCCCAGCCCGATCGAGCGGAACGCGTCGCGGACCCGCCCACGGTCGGCGAACGCGACGTAGGCCAGCAGCGCGGTGCCCGCGAAGGCCGCCCGGCCGAGCACCTGCGTGGGTGTGTCGAGCGTGAGCTGGCGCTGCAGTACGCCGGCGGTCGACCACGCGACGGCGGCCAGCGCGACGTAGACCTGTCCGCGCCGGGCGCCCTCGAGGATCACGCGGCGCAGCCTATGCGCCTGGGAGGATCGACCCGTGGGGCGAGCCGGTGATCACGGCCGCGGCGGCGTCGATCGCGCGCGGCCGAGACCGGGGCGCATCCGCCGGCTCCTTGAGGCAGCCGTGTCCGAGCGTGCGAGAATCGCCGCGTGCCGCCCATTCCAGCCCACTTCCTGGCCGGTGGCGGGCAATGCGGCGCCCTCGCGCGCTCGCTCGACTGGGGGAAGACGCCGCTCGGGCCGGTGCAGACGTGGCCGAGCTCGCTCAAGACCGCGGCGATGATCTGCCTGGAGTCCCGCTTCGGGCTGTGCCTGTTCTGGGGCCCTGAGTTCATCACGATCTACAACGACGCCTACGCGCCGATGCTCGGCGGCAAGCACCCCGCGATGGGCGAGCCACTGGAGCGCATCTGGCCGGAGATCTGGCACCAGATCGGGCCGATGCTCGACGACGTCGTGCGCACCGGGACGCCAACGTGGTCCCAGGACCAGCTGCTGGTGCTCGAGCGCAACGGCACCGCCGAGTCCGGCTACTTCACCTACTCGTTCGGCCCCGCGCGCGATGAGTCCGGCGAGATCGCCGGCGTGTTCGCGGCGGTGCACGAGACGACGCCGAGCGTGGTCTCGACCCGGCGCCTGCAGACGATCACCGACCTCGGCGCGCGGATGGCGGGCCTGCGCTCGCGCACCGAGGTCATCGCCGCGGCCACCGCGGTGCTGGCCGAGGCGACCGAGGACGTGCCGTTCGCGCAGTGGACGGCCGCCGCCGAGGGCGAGCGCGACGTCGACGCCGCGGGACAGGCGGCGATCGAGTTGCCCGTCTCGGCCACGGAGGCGCTGGTGCTCGGGGTCAACCCGCTGCTGCCGCTCGACGAGGACCACCGGCGGTTCTTCCGCTCGATCGCGCATCAGGTCGCGGCGGCACTCTCCAGCGCCGAGGTGCACGAGGCCGAGCAGGCGCGTGCCGACGCGCTGATCGAGCTCGACCGGTCCAAGACGGAGTTCTTCGCCAACGTCTCGCACGAGTTCCGCACGCCGCTGATGCTGATGCTCGGCCCGCTCGCGGACGCGCTCGAGGAGCCGGCGCCGGCCGCCCAGCACGAGCGGATCGCGATCGCCCACCGCGGCGCGCTGCGGATGCTGCGCCTGGTCAACGCGCTGCTGGACTTCTCGCGCGTCGAGGCGGGACGCGCGACCGCGCACTTCAGGCCTGTCGATCTCGCTCGCGTCGTGCGCGAGTCCGCCGCCGTCTTCCGTGCCGCGACGGAGCGCTCGGGCCTCGCGCTGCGGGTCGAGATCGACGACGGCGACCACACCATCGACGCCGATCCGGAGATGGTCGAGAAGATCGTCATGAACCTGGTCTCCAACGCCTACAAGTTCACGTTCGAGGGCGGGATCGACGTGCGCGTGCGGACGGGCGAGCGGGCGCGTGATCGAGGTCGCCGACACGGGCGTCGGCGTCCCCGCCGAGGAGCAGTCGCGCGTGTTCGACCGCTTCCACCGCGTCGAGGGCGTGCGCGGGCGCAGCACCGAGGGCAGCGGCATCGGCCTCGCTCTCGTGCGCGAGCTCGTCGAGCTCCACGGCGGCGAGATCTCGATGACGAGCGAGCCGGGGAAGGGCAGCACGTTCACCGTCCAGCTGCCGCGTGCGCAGGCGCAGGTGACCGACGAGCCGGCGCTCGATCACACGCTCGCGCAAGCGCAGCGGGCGACGTTCGGCGACGAGGCCCAGCGCTGGGATCCGGCGCCCGCGCGGCCGTCCGAGGCCGTTGCCGCGCCGGCGGCGGAGCTGCTGATCGCCGACGACAACGCGGACCTGCGCGCGTATCTCACGCGACTGCTCGGCACCCGCTACGCCGTGCGCACCGCCGTCGATGGGGAGGACGCCCTCGCGCAGCTGGGCGAGCGCCCGGCGGACCTCGTGCTGGCCGACGTGATGATGCCCCGGATGGACGGCTTCGCGCTGTTGGCCGCCCTGCGCGCGGACCCACGCACCCGCCGGATGCCGGTGATCCTGCTCTCCGCCCGGGCCGGCCAGGACGCCACCGTGCAGGGCCTCGAGGCCGGCGCCGACGACTACCTCGTCAAACCGTTCTCGGCCATCGAGTTGCTCGCCCGCGTGCACGCCCACCTCGAGCTGGTGCAGTTGCGCGACGCCCTGGCCGCGGGCGAGCGCGACCGGGCGACGGAGATGGAGAGCATCGCGCTGGCGCTCCAGCGTGGCCTGCTGCCGCGCGCGCTGCCCGACGTGGCCGGGGCGGCGCTGGCCTGCCGCTATCTGCCGGCGGAAGGGTCGATGCAGATCGGCGGCGACTTCTACGATGCGACCGCGCTGGACGGCGGGCGGGTGGCGATCGCCATCGGTGACGTCGCCGGGCACGGCATGCTCGCGGCGGCGGTGATGGGGCAGATCCGCCAGACGCTGCGCGCCTACGCGCTCGAGGGGCACGCCCCGGCGGAGCTGATGGTCCGTCTCGACCGGCTCGTCCTGGAGGCCGACCTGGACATGACCACCTGCCTGTGCGGCATCTTCGATCCGGCCAACGGGACGTTCGAGTACACCAACGCCGGACACCCTCCGCCGCTGGTGCGACGCACCGACGCAAGCGTGGAACGGCTCGAGGGCGCGCTCGGACCCCCGCTCGGCGTGCTGGCCGACGTGCGCCGCACGCACGCGCGTACGCACCTCGCGGCCGCCGAGGCGCTGCTCTTCTACACCGACGGGCTCGTCGAGCGTCGCACCGAGGTGCTCGACGTCGGCATCGACCGGCTGGGCGCCCGGCTCGCCGGCGCGGGCGCGGGCCCTGAAGCGATCTGCGCGGAGATCGTCGACGCCATCGACCAGGGGCTCGACGACGACGTCGCGCTGCTGGCGCTCGTGCGCGAATGAGCCCGCCCGCGAGAGGGCGGGCTCATCGCGTCCCGTCTACGGGGTCGTGGTGGACAGGGTGAACGTCAGCGTCTTCGAGTAGCTGCCGGTGCGCAGCGCGTCATTGGCGCCGATCGCCTGCTCGAAGGCCACCGTCACGGTGTCGTTGGAGACGGGCCCGCCCCAGGTGAGCAGCGTCGCCGGGTCCGACGACGAGCCGATCGGGGTGAACGCGGCGCTGCCGGTCCCGGCGGCGCTGGTGGCCCTGGCGGTCAGCGGCTGCGGCAATGAGAAGCTGCCGTTGACCAGATGCCCGGTGGCCGTCGAGCTCGGGTCGGCCACGCTCAGGCGGGCGTCACCGGCGGTCGAGATCACGTTGGCCGTCGTCGAGGCGGTGTAGGTCCTCGCCACGCCCGGCGTGAACGGCGCGAACGCCGCCGGCGTGCCGAGCGTGAGCGCCAGCGTCGCCGGCACCGTGCCGCCGACGCCACCGTCGGCCGGGGTTTCGACCGTGACCTTGAAGTTGGCCGTGCCCGGGGTGGGATCGATGAACGCGCCGCGCGCCGACTTGAAGTCGGTGCAGTTGCTGTCGTCGTCGGCGCCGTCGGGGTAGCGGGCCACGCTGCGCCCGAGCGTCCCCGCCGAGGCGGGCATCGCGGCCTTGCATCCGCTGCCGGGCGACGTGCCCTGGTAGCCCTCGGCCAGCCATGGGTCGACCAGCAGGCCGTAGTTGAGGCTGTCGGCGAGGTTGCCGGCCGCGTCACGCAGCGCCATCGCACCCGCGCTGGTGGACAGGACGGGACCGCCGAACCACTGGCTGGGGGCCTTGGCGCCCTGGTAGCCCGCGGTCGTGACCGCGGCGTCGCGCACGGGGGCATTGATCGCGTGGCCGCCGGCCAGCGGCGCGTCGAGCGTGATGCCGGTCCCCAGCGCCTGGACGGGCTCGTTGCTTGAGTGCGCGAACTTCGTCGGGGCGCTGAACGTGATGCCCGTGCCCCAGTCGTTGAACGGGAGGTTGTTCGCGTGGTCGAACTGCAGCGGCGCGGCGAGGGTGAGGCCGGTGCCGGTCGCGCCGGTGGTGCCGACGGCGGTGACCGTGACCCACTCGATGCCGTGGCCGGGGCTGTCGATGTCGAGCCGGAGCTTGTCGCCGACGCCGATGTTGGTCACCGAGGACACCTTGAGGTTCGTCGCGCCCTTGGCCGCGTTGGCGCGCAGGTAGGAGACCGCGAGGGCCGGCCGGCCGACGGCGCTGACCGTGGCCGTCTCGTAGCTCGCGCCGGCGCCGAGCCCGACCTTCTGACCGACCGCGAACCCGCTCGTGCTCGCCACCGGCACGTTGGTCGAGCCGGCGGCGACGGTGATCGGGCCCTCCGGCAGCGGCTGCCAGAGCGTGGTGTTGCCCGTCGCCGCGGTGCCGAGAGCGGCGATCCTGCGCGACTCGCCGTCGACGTCGAGCGTGTCCCCGACGTTCATGCCGGTGATGCTGCGGACGTTGATCGCGGTGTCACCGGCGCTCGCCGGCGCCGCCAGGCCGGAGTTGGCCAGGCCGAGCGTCCAGAACCGGTGTGAGCCGAGCGTGGTCCCGGCGGGCACCGTGATGGTCGAGAACGTCGCCTGCTGGGTCGGATGCTGGGTCAGCGTCCAGCCCGAGATGTCGACCGGGCCGCTGCCGGCGTTGTAGAGCTCGATGAACGAGTTGGTGCCGTTGGACGGCGTGCTCGAGCCGATCCGGAACTCGTTGATCTTGATCGGGCTGGTGTTGCGGACCTTCTCGTTGACCGAGGCCGACTGGCCGCTGCCCCAGTTGGCGGTCGCCGTCAGGTCGCCGTTGTAGGCGGCCGGACCGGAGGTGACCTTCAGCGTGCGGCTCACGGCGGCGCCGGGCGCGATCGTGTCGCTGATCGTCACCGGAGCGTCGCTCGTCCAGCCCGCGGGGACCGTGATCCCGAGCGTCACGCCCGAGACGGGTGCGCCGGTGGTGTTGGTGAAGGTGACAACCGTGTCCTGGCTGGAGCCCGGGCTGAACGTCTGCAGGCCGGGCGGGCCGTCGATCGAGGCGGTGCCGATCAGCACCGTGGCGGTCTTGCCGTTGCCCGAGGCGTCGAGCACGTTCTGGCCGCCGGCCTCGTCGAACCTGTAGCTGGCGACGTTGCCGGCGCCGGGGGCCGTCTGCAGCGCGATGATCTCGGCGGCGCTGAGCGCGCGGTCATAGATCTGGAAGTCGTCGACCGCGCCGTTGAGGTACGGGTCGTCGTATTGCGACTTGCCGATGTAGTTCTGGGTCGTGTTGCCCAGGCTCGACGGGGTGAGCGTCATGTTCGTGTTCTGCGCGACCTGGACGCCGTTGACGTACATCCGCCCGGTGGTGCCGGTGAGCGTGATGGCGACGTGGGTCCACTGGCCGATCGGCAGGGCCGACGGCGCGTTGATGATCTGCTCGCCGGGCGTTCCGTTGCCGCTGGTGGTGATCGCGAACCGCGGCGTGGAGCCCGCGCTGGCGGCCAGGAACATGTAGGTGCTGGTGCCCGAGCCGAAGTCGAAGATGCGCGACCAGGTGGTCGTCGCTCCCGGGTTCACCCAGGTCGAGATCGTGAAGTCGTGCAGGGAGGAGACGATGCCGGTGGGCAGCTTGACGGCCTGGGCGTCGGTGGTGTCCAGCAGCAGCGCGTTGCCGAACTTGCCGCTCAGCCGCCCGACGCCGGGCGCGTTGGGATCCACCGGCTTGGGCGCCGGCGCGACGCTCACGGGCAGCTCGGCGTACCTGGCGGCCGCGACGTTGGACTGCACGAGCTGGTCGGTGGCGTCGGACGGGTAGCCCGAGGTCATCGCCGCCTCGTAGAAGGTGCCCTGCGAGCCGACGCTGTTGTCGCCGCCGTTGCCCAGCAGGATCGCGCCCTGCTTGCGCATCGGGTCATAGCTGGCGTCGACGCGCGGGCCGTCGAACATGGTCGTCAGGGGCCCTGTCTGTGCGTCGCCGCCCAGCGAGGCCCAGTGGTGCGGCTCGCCCTTGGCGATGCCGGTCACGAAGCGCCAGTCGATGCTCGGCAGGTTCGCGCACAGCTTCGAGGTGCTGCCGGGGTTCACGCAGCCGACGAGGTTGTTCTCCTGGTCGGTCATGATCCACGGCCCCGCGCCGGAGCCGCGGTACCAGGCGGTCGCGTTGCCGTAGTAGGTCGTCTCCATCGTGCCGTTGCCGTCGTCGCGGCTGTCGATCTCGGCGTTGCCGTAGTCGAAGCAGCATCCCGCGTTGTAGTGGCGGCCGTTGATCACCCAATAGGTGCCCTCGGGCTGATCGTCGACCGCCGTGCCCTTCGGGTTGTCGTTGCGCAGGCCCATGCCCGGCTCGATGTAGATGCCGTAGGCCTTGTGGCCGTTGACGCTGATCGGCGCCATGTCGGCCACGGGGTAGTTGTTGAACCCGCCCAGCCCGGGGCCGCTGAAGCCGCCGCGCGGCGCCTGGGTGAGGTCGTTGTGCATCGGCGACTGGTCGTAGAGCGTGGTGATCAGGCAGACCGTGGTGGCGCAGAACGCGTCCTGCGCGGCCGCGTCGGCGTAGCCGCTCGCGTCGATCCCGATGTCCCTGGTGGTGCCGTCCGACTGGCGCGTGACCTGGTAGAGCGGACCGGTGTACGCGCTGTAGAGCGCACGGGTGGTGCTGTGCGCGGCGACGCACGGCTGACCGCCGGCGGCGTAGAGGTCGCATGGACCGGTCTGGCGCGTCTGCGCGGCGGCCGGCCCGGCGAGCATCAGTGTGGCCCCGAGCAGCGTGAGCGCGCTCGCGGCGAAGCGTGGTCCTGGACCCATTCGAAACGTCCCCTCTCCTTGCAGTGCTGGCGTTCACCGACGGGGTGCGGGCACGGGAGAGCGGCGCCACGTGGCGCGTCCGGTCGCTCTCCTCCGCCCGACCGGCAGCGAGGTTAGCGCTAACATCGGAAGTGTGTCAAGGCGAGGCTTCGCCCTCTCTGAGGTCGCTACGGGCCGTGCGTGGACGTGCGTGTGATCGATAACATCGAGCCTGCGCCGAACGCGGCTATCGCGCGACGCGCAGGGGGCGCCGCCGGCGGCGCGACCGGATGGTCAGCGTGGCGACCACCAGGCCCAGCAGGACGATCGGCGGCACGACCGCCGGCCACGGGACGGCCCAGCCGTGGCCCGAGGTCTCGACGGTGGCCAGCGGTGCGGTCGAGCCGGCCGCGTCGGTGAGCAGCGGCATCAGCCTGACGGTCGCGGTCAGGCGCAGCGAGGGTGGGACGCCCGGGACGTGCGCAGAGCCCTCCCAGGTCGCGCCCGGCAGCAACGCGGGCACGTCGGGGAGCTTGCCGGCGTCCTTCGCCCAGCGCCCGAACGGGCCCGAGACGGACACCTGCCGGCGCGCGGCGAGCGTGGCGTTGCCCGTGTTGCGGACCGTGTAGGTGACCGTCGTGTCGTGCACCCGCACGTCCTCGATCGCGAGGCTCGGCTTCAGGGCACCGCCGACCCGTAGACGGACGGGGAGGCGCACCTCGGTGCCGTCCGCCGAGGTGACGATGGCGCTCATGTAGTCGCCGGGCTTGGCGTCATCGGGAAGCGTGACCGCGAACGGCACTTCGACGGACCTGCCGGGCGGCACGGTGACGTCGGCGTCGGCCGGGTGCACCCAGGCGTCGGCAGCGTGCAGCGCGAGTCGCAGCGGGCTCGATCCGGCGTTGGCGACGACGAGGCCGTCGTGAAGTCTCGCGCCGGGGTTGAGCGTGTAGCCGAAGGACTGCCGGCCGGGCCCGAACTGGTTGTCGGCCGGCGCGAGCGTCCAGTCCGCCGCCATGGCGGGACGGGCGAGCCACCCGCCCAGACCCAACACCAGTGCAGCGACGACGGTGATGTGGAGTCTGAGCGGGCGCATCGTCTTCCTAGGGCGTGGTGGTGGAGAGCGTGAACGTCAGCGACTTCGCGTAGGAGCCCGTGCGGAGCGGCTCGTTCGCGGCGATCGACTGCTTGAAGTCGACCGTGACGAGATCGTTGGAGACCGGCGCGGCGTACGTCTTGACCGTCGACGGCAGCGGGTTGCCCGCGACCAGCAGCGGGGTGGTGAGCGAGAAGGTCCCGTTCACGAGACGGCCCGGAGCGGTGGCGCTCGGGTCGGAGGCGGTCAGCGTCGCGTCGCCGGCGGTCGAGATGACCGTCGCCGTCGTCGAGGCCGTGTAGTCGTTCGCGATGCCGGGGGTGAACGGGCCGAACGCGGCCGGCGTGCCCAAGGTCAGCGCGAGCGTGGCCGGGACGCTGCCGCCGACGCCCCCGTCAGCGGGCGCCTCGGCCGCGTGGATGACGACGCGGTCCTGCACCGAGCCGACGGCCGGGGCCGGGCTCGTCCCGTTGTTCGGGCCGCACCAGGACACGTTGCCCCGCTCGACGGCGGCGTTCGGCGCCGCGCACGTGCCGGAGCGGATGTTCTCGACCGTGAGCGCGTCCTTGCGCACCTGGATCTTGACGTAGGTGCGGACGTGCTCCTGGTTCTCGACCGAGTTCGCGTAGTGGCGGTTGCCCGTCGGGTCCAGCGGGTCCGGGCCGAACTCGCCCGCCACCGGCTTGGACAAGTCGTAGTACTTCGAGCCCGACGCGGAGTTGCCGGTGACGTAGATCACGCCGCCCGGACCCGTCGCCACCTGGGAGGCGGCGGGCTGCTCGGCCGCGTTGACCTTCTGCCCGTTCTTGAGCGCGTAGGAGCGCGAGTAGCTGTGATCGTGGCCCTGCAGGACCAGGTCGACGCCCAGGTTCGAGAAGGCGGTCGGGAAGTCCTGGCGGCGGACCTTGTTGTCACTGTCGTTGGCGTGCGCCGCCGGCGAGTAGATCGCGTGGTGGTAGACGAGCACCGTGTAGCGCGCCTCGGACCCGTGCGCGTTGATGACGTTGGTGACGTAGTTGATGTGCGCGGCGTCCTTGCTGCCGGCGTAGGCGTTCGAGTTCAGGTCGATGAACAGGACGTCCTTGTAGACGTACCAGTAGTCGCCGCCGGACTGGGTGGTCGTGCTGCCGGAGTAGAAGTCGGCGCTGCGGTCGGTGTTCGGCGTCCAGAAGTGCTGGTCGTAGGCCTTGCCGCCGACGTCGTGGTTGCCGATGGTCGCGGCCCACGGGTATTGGCGCAGCTTGTCGGACTTCAGGAACGCGTTCCACTGGGACTCGGTGTTGGCCGTCTCGACCTGATCGCCGCCGGAGACCAGCAGCTCGGCGTTCGGGTTCGCGGCGAGCGACACGTCGAGCGTGTCCTCCCAGCCGGCGCCGTCCTTGGCGGTGTCGCCGGACGAGCCGATCTGCGGATCGCCGAAGAACAGGAAGTCGAACGAGCCCGCGAAGGACTGCGTCTTGAACGCGTAGGTGGGGGACCAGGCGCCCTCGCCGCCGACCCGGTAGGAGTACGCGGTGTTCTCCTGCAAGCCGTCGAGCACGGCGTGGCCGTTGAAGCCGCCGTTGACCGTGTTGGCGCTGACGGTGGCGGCGAAGGTGGTCGCGTCCGCCGGGAACGCGCCGTCGACCAGCGAGGCGGTCGGGGCGAGCTGCACCGACTGTGCGGTGTTCGCCGACGTGTACCAGCTGACGATGCGCTGCGACGCGCTCGTACCCACGCCGAGAACGACGGCGGAGGAGGTGGCGGGCGCCTGGGCGCCGGCCATGGTGATGGAGCCGATGCCGAGGGCGGCGGTGACGGCGGCTGCCGTCAAACCGGCCCCGATGGCTCTACGGGACTTCAGTGTCTGCACGATTCCTTCCCTGATGCGATATGGACCGTGCCGCAGCTTTCCAATGGCGATCCACTCAGTTGTGAAGAATCAGACACGCTGGACGAACCACACGAGGCCCATGGCGCAGACGCCCGCCGCGAGCACCGTGGTCGTCGAGAGCCCGGCACGCGGCGCGTGGCGGCGCAGCAACGCGAGGACGGGGAAGACGGCGAGGATGATCGCGATCTGCACCGACTCGATCCCGAGGTTGAAGACGAACAGCGACGACAGCAGCGTCCACGAGAACGCCTGGTCGATCCCCAGCGCGGAGGCGAACCCGAGCCCGTGCACCAGGCCGAAGCAGAACACCACCGCCAGCCGCGCCCGCGGCGCCGTGTCGACGCCGGAGTAGACCCGCCACAGATACTGGCCGGCGACCACGGCGATCGAGAGGGCGATCACCGGCTCGACGATCGACGCGGGCGCCGCGACGAGGCCGAGCGCGGCGAGGATGAACGTCACCGAGTGGGCGAGCGTGAAGGTCGTCGCCGCGGCCACGATCTCGCGCAGCCGGCGCGACCCCGCGATCAGGGCCAGCAGGAAGAGGATGTGGTCGATGCCGGTGTAGAGGTGCTCGGCGCCGAGGCGGAAGAACTCCCAGTACTGCTCCAGGCGTGACTGGTGCGTCGAGAACGACGGGTGCTTGGCGTCGAGGCTGGCGCTGCCCGTCTGCAGGTCGAGGTCGTAGGTGACGATCGTCTTGGTCCCACGGACGTACCCCTCCGAGCCCGGGAAGAGCGTGCTGCGCAACTCGTGCGCCTCCAGGCCTTCCGGGCAGCGGAAGTCGAGCGCGAGCGTCGCGTAGGGCACGCCGTCGCGCGGCCCGATCCGGATCGCGCCGCCGGTGCGGCGCGGCGAGCACCCGTCGACGGCGAAGCGGTTGGTGACATAGGCGAGGACCGAGGGCATGTGCGCTTCCAGCGCGGCCTGTTGCCGCGCCGCGTCGCCGGCCTCGAACGCGGCCGTCCCGGCCTGGAACAGCGAGTCGTCGTGCTGGGCGTCGGCGGCGGAGACGACAAGCAGGTCGTACTCCAGCCCGAGCGTCGTGCGGACGTGATCGCGCCCGGGGCTCGTGGCGTCGACGTAGACCACCGAGGTGAAGCCGTGGGCGAAGGCCGAGGCGGCCGTGACGAGCACGGCCGCGGCAACCGCGAGAGCAAGGGCGACGGTACGCACGCGCCGCATCCTGTCGGCCCTCGGCACGGGGCTCGTGATCGATCTGTGAACGGCTGGTCATGCCGGCCCGCGCAACCGCCACTCTGCATCCGTGCCCTTGCGTTCCGTGCTCGTGACGATCGCCGCGACCCTGCTGCTCTGCGGCTGTGGGGCCGGCGATGACTGGTCGCGGCCGCACGGCAAGCCGACCCCGGTGGGGACCCTCGGCCCGGGCTTCGTCGACGCTCCGCCCGCCCCGGAGGCGACGATCACGCCGCGCCCCGGGTCCTGGAACGGGGTTCACCCGCCCAAGGGCTACCGCGTGGTGCTGTTGACCTCGGGCACCGCGCACGAGACGAACACGCTGGCCGCCGCCGTGACGAGCTGGGCCGAGGCCGAGGACGTGAGCCTCAAGACGGTGACTTCGGCCGACGCGCACCAGGCCGTCCCGAGCATCGTGAAGGCGATGGGCCTCAAGCCCGACCTGATCATCTGCGCCGGCAATACCCTCGTCGACGCCCTGGCGGTCGTGACGGCCAATCACCTCGCGCAGAACTTCCTCGTCCTCGGGGCGGAGGTGGCCGAGCCGACGTACAACGTGACGGCCGCCGACTGGCCGGGCGCGTCGTTCCGCGGCGAAGGCCTCGAGATGCCCGATGCCTATGACCCCGCGTCGTTCACCGGCGAGCGGGCGGGCCGCGCGGTCCGGGCCGGCGTCGCCGCCGTCCTGCACGGTCTCACGGGCATCGTCATCCGACTCCAATAACACTGTCGGGGTGGACAACCCCGCCATCGCCGACCGGCTCGACGCCTTCGCCATGCTGCTGGAGCTCGCGGAGGCCAACCCGCACCAGCCGCGCGCGTACCGGCGGGCGGCCGAGACGCTGCGGGCGGTGCCGGTGCCCGTCGAGGAACTCGTGCGCTCCGGCCGTGTGCGCGAGCTGCGCGGGATCGGACCGGGGATCGAGGCGCGGCTGCGCGAGCTGGTCGAGACCGGCGAGATCGCCGAGCTGCGCGAGCTCGAGCGCGAGATCGTGCCCGGGCTCGTCGGCCTGGGGCGCTTCCTCGGGCTGACGACGCGGCGGTCGCTGGAGATCGCGCGGGCACTGGACGTCCAGACGCCGGAGGAGTTCCGCGCGGCGGTCGCGGCCGGGCGACTGCGCGACGTGCCCGGCGTCGGGCCGAAGATCGAGGCCCGCGTGCGCGAGGCATTGGAACGGGACCCTGTCGATCGTCCGGGACTGCTGCTCGATCGCGCGCGGGGGCTCGTGGGCGCGATCGCTGGAGCGCTCGGCGGCGAGCCGGCGGGCGATCCGCGGCGCTGGCGGGACTCGTGCGAGCACCTCGCCGTGGTCTGCGCGGCCACTGACCCGGCAGCGGTGCTCGAGCGCTTCGCGGCGCTCCCGCAGATCGTGGCCGTGATCGAGCCGGGGATGCGCGGGTTGACCATCGAGGGCGTGCCGGTCGAGCTCGTCGTCGCGCCGCCATCGCGTTTCGGCACCGCGCTCGTGCGGGCCACCGGCTCGTCCGCGTACGTCGCGTCGCTCGGGCCGCTGCCCGATGCGGCGTCCGAGGCGGGTGTGTTCGCGTCACTGGGGCGGCCGTGGGTGCCGCCGGAGCTGCGCGAGGCGCCGTTCGCGGGCGTGCCCGACTCGCTGCTCGAGGTGCAGGACATCCGCGGCGACCTGCACTGTCACACGACGTGGTCCGACGGCCGGTTCAGCGTCGAGGAGATGGGCCGCGCCGCACGCGACCGCGGCTACGACTACATCGCGATCTGCGACCACACGCCCGCCGTCGGCGCCGTCCAGGGCCTGACGGGCGACGACGTCCGCCGCCAGGGCGAGGAGATCGCGGCCGCCAACGAGCGTCTGGCGCCGTTCCGCGTCCTGCGCGGGATCGAGTGCGACATCCTGCCCGACGGCGGGCTCGACCTCCCCGACGACGTACTGGCCGAGCTCGACTGGGTCCAGGCCAGCGTGCACGGCGGGCAGCGGATGCCGCGCGACCAGATGACGCGCCGCGTCGAGGAGGCGCTGCGCCACCCCGCGGTGCGCTGTCTCAGCCATCCGAAGGGCCGGCTGATCGGCCGCCGCCCCGAGAACGCGCTCGACCTGGAGCGCGTGTTCGCGGTCGCGCTCGAACACGACGTCGCGCTTGAGGTCAACGGCCTCACGCCGCGGCTCGATCTCAGCGGCGAGCACGTGCGAGAGGCGCTGCGCGCGGGCGTGAAGATCGTCTGTTCCACCGACGCCCACTCCACCCGCGGGCTCGAAAACATGCCGTACGCCGTCCACACCGCGCGCCGCGGAGGGGCGACCCGGGCGGACGTCCTGAACACCCGGCCGCTCGGCGAGCTCTTAAGGTAACCGCGGTGGACCCGGTTGAGATCGAGTTCTTCAAGCCCGAGCAGCGCCGCTACCGCTCCGTCCTGCACCGTCGCGACGGGCTCGTGATCGAGCTCGACGGCGGTGGCTACAACAAGGTCGGCGGGCCGGCGCGCGAGCTCCCGCACGACCTCGCGCACTTCGTCGTCGAGGACGGCCTCGGTCTGGAGGCGGGTCTGTGGGGCGTGCTCGCCGCGGGCGGCATGTTCGCTCACGCCAAGGTGATCGCGGGCCGGCGACCACCGCACGCCGCCAAACGCGCCCAGGCCATCGTCGACGCCGCGGGCGACCGGCTCTCCCAGGCAGAGATGCTCACGCGGTTCGTGTGCGACCTCGCCCTGGACGGCGCCGAGCGCGACGTGCAGCGACTCAGGGCCGCCGCCGGCGCGCGCTGGTGGCGCGAGATCACGCCCGAGCAGCTCTCGGGCACGTGTCGCGCACTGCGCGAGACGAGCGTCCGCTGGCGCGATCTCCGCGCGGGCGAGGCACTGAAGGTCCGGTGGCGACTCCCGCCGCCGCGCTGAGCCCGCGACGACGACGGCGGGCGCCGAGCGTCAATCGCCTGCCGGTACACGACGACGGGCCACGGGAGGGCCAACCAACGCAAACGACCGCGGAACCGTCCGTGTCGATCACGTTCGAACTGGTCGAGTTGGCACGTCAGTGGGGGTGCAGCCGCAAAGGTTCACTCTCGACAGGTTTCCCACCACACCCCCTGCGCCGGCGGCCGCTTCGTCCGCCGAACCGATCAGGGCACACACCGGCGATCAGCGGTGTGCGCCGCGCGCCGCACGCCGACATGCGTGGCCGCTTCGCTATTCCCGCTTCGAGACCTGCGACACGGCCCACTGGGTGTTGGCGCCGGGCACCAACTCGATCCGGCAGCTCCCAACCGCGACGGTCGCGTGCGCGTTGTCGAAGTGGAGAATCCGCGTCGTGGCGAGGTTGAATCTCCCGCACGCGCGCGGATGCGCCCCGGCCTGCCCACACCCGACGACCCGTGCCGCGCCGGTCGTCATCGTGCCGCAGGCGAGGTCCTCGTCGCCGACCTGCACGCCGCGCGCGTAGGCCAGCGCGACCGCGGCGGGCAAGGTCTCCGGGTCTCCCCGGCGTGGGAAATGCGGCTCGTCACCGCCGAGGCGCGGAACGAGCGCGACGGCCACGGCCGCCACGACCATCCCCGCGATCACGAGATACAGACGCATACCGTGCACCGATGACAGTTGCCCGTCACGGAGCTTGCAGGGCCGTGCCTACGGACGAGCGCTGAACGCCGGCGCGCACCGTCGTGTCGATGGTCGACGGCCCGCGCGCATCGACGATGCGCCTGCCGATGATGTGCGGCCAGGGTCCGCTCCGTACGCGTTGAAGCCGGGCGCCGACTAGCTGTGCGCGGTCTCCAAGAGCCCCGCGTGGGCGCGGCTGACGGGGATGTCGCCGCGGATCGAGACGACGTGCTCGAGCCGGAAGTCCGCGAGTTCCTCGCGCATGAAGCGCACCGCTCGCTCGTCGGCCTCGAGCACCGCGTCGGCGTCGCGCAGGACGCTGATCCACAGCACCTCACCGTCGCCGCAGTCGAGCAGGTGCGAGGCCTCGAAGCCCTCCATCGCCCGCATCCGGTCGGCGAACAACCGGTCGACCTGCCCCAGCAGATCGCTGACCGACCCGCGATACAGGCGATGCAGGCGGATGCTCACGCACTTGCGCGGATCGCCGACGTGCGCGGGGTCGAGCATGCCCGGCGCCGCGCGGCTGATCAGGCTCTCGCCGTGCACGGCATCGAAGCGCGTGTGCTCGATGTCGGGGAGGTTCGCCTCCGTCCACTCGCGCGCCAGCGCCCGTGACGCCTCGGCCTGCCCGGGCTCGAGAAAGATGCTCAGCGTGAACAGATCGCCGCCGCCGCAGTCGATCAGCTCGTAGGACACGAACCCCGGCTGAGCCGCGATCGCATCCGCGAACGTCTCATCCACCCTGCGCACGAACTCGGCCACTCCCTCCGACCGCAGCCGATACCGCCTCATGCTCGCGAACATGCTCTCGCTCCCTTCGGCTCTCTCCTGCCGTCGAGCCTACACCTCAGGACCGAGGTTCGATCCAGAGGCCGTGGGCCTCGGCGACGAGGCGCTCGCCCTCGTGGATCTCGCCGCGCATGAACCATTTACGGCCCTCATGGCGGTCGACCCAGGCGCGCAGGGTGAGGACAGCGCCGACGTAGGCGGGTGAGCGGAAGTCGACGGTCAGGCCGGCCGTCATCGTCTCGGCTCCGTGCGCGGAGGCCACCTGGCCCAGGCCCTCGTCGAAGAACGCCATCGTGATCCCGCCGTGCAGGCGGTCCGGCGCGCCGACCATGGTGTCGGTCACGACCAAGCGCCCGGACACCTCTCCGTCGACGACCGTGAACGTCGCGCGCAGGCCGGCGGGGTTGTCCTCGCCGCAGCCGAAGCACATCGGATGCTGATGCGGTCTCTCGGCCACTAGTAGTGGATGACGCCGGGCGCGCC
The DNA here is from genome assembly GCA_963798325.1 of uncultured Solirubrobacteraceae bacterium. GTDB lineage: Bacteria > Actinomycetota > Thermoleophilia > Solirubrobacterales > Solirubrobacteraceae > Solirubrobacter. Next base: position 1,039,954 of record CAWCSS010000009.1, on the reverse strand, counting down.
GCCGCCGACCGCGAGCGCGTCGCCGTTGATGGCCACCGACCGCGGCGAGCACAGGAAGACGATCACGTCCGCGACCTCGGCCGCCGTCACGTAGCGGCCGATCGAGGGGACGGTGACCGCCGGCGGCCGGCGCTCGGTCACGGTGGGGCCGGGGTGCACGACGGTGACGTTGATCCCCGACGGGCCGAGCTCGTCGGCGAGGTTCTTCGTGATCGCCGCCACGGCGACGTTGCGCACGGTCCCGACGACGGAGCCCGTCTGGCGCGCGGCGAGCCCGCTGACGTTGACGATCCGGCCCCAGCCGTTCGCCGCCATCAACGGCGCGACCGCCCGCGCGCAGCGCAGGTAGCCGCGGACCTTGACGTTGAACTCGGCCTCGAGCTCGTCCTCACCGAAACCGCCGGTGTTCGGCGTCGCGGCGGCGTTGACGAGGATGTCGACGCCGCCGAACTCGTCCACGACGCGGGAGACCATCGCCGCCACCGAGTCATCGGACCCCGTGTCGGCGGAGACGGCGATCACGTGGGGATCGCGTTCGGCGCCGGACGCGGCCACCGGGCTGCCGGTGGCGGAGGCGAGCGCGCTGAGCGCGTGGGCGGCCTCGTCGAGCGCGGTCGCCCCCCGGGCCACCAGCGCGACCCGCGCGCCCTCGATCGCCAACGCGCGGGCGACCGCCAGCCCGATTCCACGGCTGCCGCCGGTCACGATCGCGCGGCGGCCTTCGAGCTCCAGATTCATCCGCCGCCAGCATAGGAGCTCAAGCGTCCCGCACCGGCACCGCGACCGCCCGAGCTCACACCGCGCCCGACGGGTTGACTCGTCCTCGATGCCCCACCGTCAGACGCCCTCCAGAGCGCCCGCCAGCGCCCCGCGGGTGCGGACCCCGAGCTTCAGGAACGCGCCGGCGAGGTGGGTCTCGATCGTCTTCTCGCTCAAGAACAGGGTCTGGGCGACGGCGCGGTTAGTGAGCCCGCCCGCGACCAGGCGGGCGATCTCGAGCTCGCGCGCGGTCAGCGCGGCGGGGCCGGCGGCGTCCGCTCGTCCCGCGCGGCCGGCGCGGTTGACGCGGCGGCCGATGCGGCGCAGCTCGCGCACGGCCTCGGCGCGCAGGTGCCCCGCGGGGGCGTCGACGAGCAGGCCCTCGGCGGCGCGCAGCTGCTCGGCCGCCGCGTCGCGGTCGCCGGCGGCCGCGAGCGCGCGCCCGGCGAGGATCCGCCCGCGGGCGGACTCGATGCGCAGGCCGAGCGCGTCGGTGATCGCGACCGACTCCAGGGCGAGGGCGGGATCGTTGGTGAGCAGCGCGCGTGCGCGCCGCGCGTGGGCGACCGCGAGCGGCAACTCGGCGGCGGCCTCGGCACGCGCGGCCCAGTCCGTGGCGTCCTCGCCGGTCAGCAGCGCGGCGCGCACGAGGATCTCGTAACAGGCGGAGCGCTGGCCGGCGAAGAAGCGCGGGAGGTCCGGGCCGCCCTGGAGCTCGAGCAGGACGCCGGCCGCTCGCTGCCCTTCGCCGGTGGCGACGAGCGCCGCCGCCAGAGCGGAGCCGCACGCGGCGACGATCGAGGACGGCTCCAGCCCGTTCGTCATCGCCACCGCCTCCTCACCCGCCCGCACCGCCGCGGCCGGATCGCCGCCGGCCTCCAGGACCGTCGCCTGCGCGTACAACGCCCAGACGAGCGACTGTGCGCTGCCCAGCGGCCGCGCGTCCTCGACCGCGCCGTCGGCGACGTCGAGCGCCTCGGCGATGCGCCCACGCGCGAGCAGGCTCAACGCCTCGCCGACCGCCAGTTCCAACGACAGCACCGCGCTCTTGGCGCGACGAGCGATCGCCGTCCCGCGCGTGAAGTGCTCCAGGGCGGGCGCGAACTCGCCGCCGAAGAACTGCGCCCAGCCGAGGAAGAGGAACATTTCCAGCCGCGTCCCGAGCTGCTCGTCGGTCAGGTCGGCGATCAGGGCGGTGGCCCCGGCCGCGTGGGCGCGCGCCTCGTCGTACTCCTGCAGCGTGTAGGCCGCCATGGCCAGCGCGGCGGTCGCGGCCGCCGTCTGCACCGTGTCGGCGGGACCGGCCAGCGCCTCGCGCGCGCACGCGCGCATCTCCAGCGGGTCACCACGCAGCGACGCGTGCGCGGCGAGCTCGAGGTTGAGCGCCACCGCGTCGCCGGCGTCGGCGTCGGCGAGTGCGGCTCTGAGCCGGATCCGCGCCCCGTCGTGGTCGCCGAGCAGCCGGTCCATCGTCGCGCAGGCCACGATCAGCTCCGTGCTGGAAGGCAGTTCGAGCAGGACGCGGCGAGCGTCGGCGAACCGGCCCGAGCCTGCCAGCGCGCCGGCCAGCGGCCCGAGCAGGGCGAGCTCCTGGGGCCCGCGGGCGAGTGACCGCGCGACCGTGAGCCAGTGCACGGCGGTCTGCGGCGCGCGGCCGGCGACCTGCGCCGCGGCGTCGGCCAGCAGGTCGACGGCGGCGGCGTCGCCGGGGGAGGCGGACTGCTCGACGTGGTGGGCGAGCGCGACCGAGCCCGCGCCGTCGCGCTCGAGGCCGGCCGCGGCCCGGGCGTGGGCGGCGAGCCGGCGGCCTGGCCCGACGGTCTCGTAGACAGTGCGCCTGACGATCGGGTGGCGGAAGCGGAAACGCCGGGCGTCGTCGGTGACCCGCACGAGGTCCGCGGCCACGAGCACGTCCAGCGCCTGCAGGCCGGCGCGCGCGAGAGCCCGGCGACCTCGGACGCGAAGTCGATCTCGAACGGATCGCCGACGATCGCCGCGCCGTCCAACAGCGCCCGGGCGTCGGGCGGCAACGGCGTCGTCTCGCTCAGCACCGCCTCCCGCACACCGGCGGGAACCTCGCCGTAGCCCGGGTCATCGGCGCGCGCCGGCGCGGACGGCTCGATGCGGGCGAGCTGCTTGAGATGGAACGGGTTGCCGCCGCTCTCCTCGTAGAGGCGGCGCAACTCGCCGTCTGCCGGCCGCGCGAGCAGGCGCGACGCCTCGTCGGGCGTGAGCGGCCCAGGCGCCAGGCGCCGCGCGCGCCCCGCGTCGGCGGCCCGGTGCAGCTCGGGGTCGAGTGATGAGCCCGCCTGTCGATGCCGGTGGGCGATCGCCAGCAGCAGCCGCGGCGGCGGGCGGCGCACGATCGAGGCGACCAGCGCGACCGACGCCGGATCGGCCCAGTGCAGATCGTCGAGGATCAGCACCAGGCCGCGCGGTGCGGCAAGCGCCGCGAGCAGCGCGCGGACGGCGCGATGCAGCTCGTGCCGCTCCACGGCGGCGCCGGCGTGTGCCGCCAGCGCAGGGAACGTCCCGCCCAGCGCCGCGAGATCGACGCCGGGCGCCCCGTGCGCGGCCAGGTACGGGTCCAGCGCGTCGATCAGCAGCGCGTAGGGCACGTCGCGCTCGTACTCCGAGCAGCGCGCGCTCAACACCAGCGCCCCCGCCGCGTTCGCGGAGGCGCCCAGGTGCTCGAGCAGGGTCGTCTTGCCGATCCCCGCCTCGCCGACGATCTCGATCACCGAGAGGCCGCTGGTCCGGACCGCCTCATCCAGCACAGCGACCTCGCCCGACCGGCCGACGAGAGGGATGGCGCTCGCGGCTGGATCGGTGTGCGTCACAGTGCAGGAGGGAGTCTAGGTCCCCCCTGCGCATTACTTCTTCGTACGTGTGTTGAATCGGGCCGCGGGGCCCGTCAGCCCCGCCTTGGTCGCGCCGGTGATCGTGATCGTGAGTTTCGTGCCCGCCTTGGGCGCGGCGATCGAGGTGGTCGAGCGCTTGACCGTGCGGGTGATGTTCAGGCCGGTGTTGCTTCGGATGTCGACCTGCTGCGAGTAGGCCTTCCCGCGCCAGCGCAGCACGAGCTTGCGGCCGGACCGCTTGGCCTTGAGCTTCTTCGCCTTCGCGGGACGCTCCGGCGCCGGAGCGGCGTAGGTGCCGAGCTCCAGCCGGCCGGTGAGGAAGCCGTCGGCGCCGTAGACCACGGCCTGGACCTTGCGCTTGCCGGGCGCGCCGCCGGCCGGGTGGAACTTCAGCGTGCCGCGGCCGTCGGCCTTGACGATGCCGATCCGCCCGCCGCCGCCGTCCCCGGCCTCGGCGAACTCGACCCGCGAACCCGCCGGCAGGTGCTTGACGGTGTAGGCGAGCGTGCGGTCGTGACCGGCGCCCGTGACCTTCGCCGTCGCCGTGACCGGCGTGATGCCGTCGGCCTGGATGCCCTGGACGAGGCGTGAGGAGTCCGGCGCGGGCTCGACCGTCCAGCGGCCACCGGCCGGCTTCTCGATCACGATCTCGGTGATGTCGGTGGCGTCGTTCTTCAGCGCCGCGAAGCCGGGCGCCTCGACCGGCGCGTTCCCCGTGCCGGAGTCGAAGACCTGACCCGACGGCCCGTGGAGGATCACGTGCGGAGGCGCGTCGGCGCCCTTGAACGCCATCACCGTGCCGGGCAGGCCGGCGGGCAGCTCGACGGGATCGGGACCGGCCTGGGAGGCCTTCGCGGTCGACTTGCCTAGGTACTTGATCAGCCCGGCCGAGTTGCCGTGGCCGCCGGTCGGCAGGCGCAGCGAGCTCGCCGAGGCGGCCTTGGGCACGATGTCGCCGATCACGGTGTCACCCGAGAGGGCGTGCTGGATGACGACCCTGTAGTCCTTGACGTCGCAGCCGAAGAAGTACAGCGTCGGGCCGTGGCCCCAGATCGCGCCGGCCCCTGGGCGCCAGGTGCCCACGAACGTCTTGAAGTACAGACAGGCGGCCAGTCCTTTGTTGGACACGAGCACGTTCGCGCCGGTGGTGAAGTCCAGCGGCGGGATCTCGATCACCGCGTGCGCCTCGGCGTTGAACTGCTTCTTGAAGTACTCGAAGTCGAGCCCGATGTCCCACTTGACCCACGGGTTGTTCGTGGGGTAGCCGCCCTTGACCGCGGCGGCGAAGTGCACGTAGCCCTCGGTCGTGAACTCGGCGTCGATCTGGGCGTTGATGACCTTGGCGATCGTCGCCTTGCCGTGGAAGAAGAAGAGGTTCGGGTACGGGTTGTCGTAGCGGGCGAAGCCGAAGCCGACGTCGGCGTCCAGGACCTCGGCGAGGCTGAGCTCGATGTGCCCGCACAGCGCGAACGTCGGGACGGGATAGCGCTGGAAGGTCTTGTGGAAGAGGCTGCCGTAGAACTGCGGGTTGGCGGTCGCCAGCTGGCGCAGGAGCGGGATGTAGTAGTCCAGTGCCTTGTACGCGTCATACGGCGTGGTCTCGACGAGCCCGACGGTCTTCACGCACTCCGGCTTGGCCGACACCTTCGGGCCGAAGTCGATGTGGACGCCGAGGGCGTTGATGACGACCGGCGTGGGGGTCGGGAGCGCGCCCTGCAGCTCGAGGTCGACCTCCTTGACGTGCCCGGCGACGATCACCAGCCGGCCCTTGACCTTGGTCGGGATGGGATAGGGGATCGTGGCCTCGGCCTCGATCAGCCAGCTGCCGGCGCCGTCGTAGGTGACGGTCACCGGGCCGAGCAGGATCACGCCGAGCGGGATCTGGTCGACGTGGAAGGAGAAGGCGCCGAGCGCGCTCGCGTTGGCCGACGGGCCGAAGACGAGATGGTCAGGCGCGCTGGGCGTCTTGCCCAGCAGCTCCGGCGGCATGCCGGGGAGGACGTCGAGCGTCGAGCTGCCGTCGGTCTTGAGCGCCGGCGGGCCGAGGACCTTCAGCGGCAGGCCGCCGATGCCCGCGGTGGGGTCGACGACGAAGCCGCCGATCGTGGTGCCGGCGAGGTCCCAGTTGATCGCGCCTTCGTGGAAGGTGAAGTCGGTCTGCTTGGCCGTTCCCGAGACCTTGACCTTGGGCGCCGTGAGCTTGAGCGAAACCGTCTCCTTGGCGCCGGTCGTCTTGCGCTTCCATTCGAGCTTCGCCTCCGAGCTCGCGAGCGTGTCGACCTCGATGCCGTTGACGCGGAAGTGGCCCGTCGTCGTCCAGGTCGTGGTCTTCACGCCGGCCTTGTCGGTGGTCACGCCGTGAAAGCAGCCCGCGCCGCCCGCGACGTCCGCTCCCTGCGTGACGATCGTGGCCCGCTCGGCCTTGATCGTCGGGTTCTCGACGCACGGGGCGTCCTTGACGGTGACGTTGAACTTGGCGCTGGCGGTCGCGCCCTCGTCGTCGGTGACGAGGACGCCGACGGTCGCCGGGCCCTTCTGACCGAACGTCGTGGTGGCGAGCGGAAGCGCGCCGTTGGTCTCGTAGCTGCCGTTGCCGTCGAGATCGAAGGCGTAGGCGACGACGGTGCCGTCGGGGTCGGAGGCCTGTACGCCGAAGGTGAACGGGGCGCCGGCGACCGGAGCCTTGCTCGGGTTGATGAACGCGGCGGCCGGCGCCTGGTCGTTCTGGACGCTGACCGTCGTGCCGGTGATCGCGGTCAGGCCATCGGCGTCGGTGACGCGCAGGGTGACGTTGGCGAGCGTCGGTGCCGGGAAGCTGCCGAGGACCTTCACGCCGGTGCGCTCGAACTTGCCGTCACCGTCGAGGTCCCAGTCGTACTTGGCGATCGGGCCGTCCGGGTCGCTCGAGGCCGACGCGTCGAACCCGACGGTCTGGCCCGGGCGGACCGCGCGGCCGGGCACCGCCTGCTCCCAGGTCACCTTGACCGAGCCCTGCGGCGAGTGCGCGTCGCCGCCGAGACGGACGATCGCGCTCAGGTTCTGCTCGGCCGGCGTCAGGCTCGTACCCGCGGCGAGGATGCGGCCCTGCGGGGTGAGCGCGAGAGCGGCGACGCGGTCCATGCCGCCCGTGCCGACCACGAGGTTGTTGGCGTTGGCCGCCGTCGTGTTGGCGGGGTTGAGCGTGGTGTCGGGCGAGCCGTCCTCGTGGTAGCCGGCGAGCGCGAACTGCGTCGTCGAGCCGGCGGCCAGGCTGCCACCGACGACGATGCCGGCCGGGGTGGTGAGCAGGCTCGTCATGTCGGTGATGTGCGAGGGGGAGACGTCCTGCGTGCGCGTGCCGGCGGTGCCGAACCCGGGCTCCAGGGCACCGGTGTTCGTGAGCCGGGCGAGGCCGATCAGGTGCGACGTCGGGCCGGTGGCGCTCGTGACGGTGCTGAGCACGGTGGTCACGCCGCTCGTCTCGACGCGGATGCGCCGGGCGGTGACCTCATAGGTCGCCGGGGCGGCGCCGTTGAGGTCGGCGGCGCGGTAACCGGTGGTGCCGTACGTGTTGTCGAGCACGCCGGCGGTGCTCAGGCGGGCGACCACCATCTGCCTGCGCGGCGTGTTCTCGCGGCTGCCGGCGACGTAGATGCGCTCCGCGCTGTCGAGGCCGATGTCGGAGAACGTCGTCGTCGCGCCGCCGAGGCGGAACGTGACCTCGCCGTTGGAACCGAAGCCCGCGTCGCGGACGCCCGCGGCGGTGAGGCGGACGACCAGGCCGACGCTGTCCGACGTGCCCGCGACGAGGATGTGACCGTCGGCCGTGACCGCGAGGTTGCCCAGCGTGGATTCCGCGCCGGACGTGGTGATCAGCTTGCCACCGGTGGCGAAGGCCGGGTCCAGTTGCCCGGCGCTCGTGAGGCGCGCGACGAGCAGGGAAGGCGTGCTGTCGACCGCGAGGGTCGTGCCGCCGAGCATGACGGTGCCGTCCGGGCGAGCGATCAGCGCCGCGGGAATGACGCCGTTCTGGGCGGTGACGACGACGAGGCCGCCGGTCCCCCACGTCGGGTCCAGTTCGCCCGCGGCGGTGAACCGTGCAACCGCGGCCTGGCCGGCGGGGGTCCGGCCGGCGGCCAGGAACCGCCCGTCGTCGAGCATCGCCAGCGCGCTCCAGCGCGCGCTGCCGTCAGGCGGTGAGGCGGCCAGGCCCGTGTGGGCCCACGTCGTGTCCCGGTCGAACGTCCCGGCCCGCGCGCTCGGCGCGGCCAGCAGGACGAGGACGAAGGCGATCAGGATCGGGAGGAGCGCAGGGGAGGGGTGCTTCATCCGCCGATCGTGCGCGAAGCCCGGCGCGCGAACAACGCCGCGGTCCCTGAACCATCCCCTGAACCGCCCCATTTCCCGCGGCGGATCCACCCGCGCGGTGACACGTGTCATCGATTTCGGCCCCATCCTCGCGGAATGGCGCCGGCGCTCGTCGGCATCCGAACCTGGGGAGTCGCCGCAAACGACGGCAGCACCGGATGCCGCCGACAGGCGGGGTCTTTTCGCTGTGCAGGCAACAAACAAAAGTCGACCATTGACAGGCGGAACTGCGCGAGGTTAGGCTCGGCATGTATGAGCGCGCCGTGGGTGCGCAATGGGTGGATGCGAGGAGAGGGAATTCAATGAGGGATTTGGTCCATCGGTCATGGGCAAGAGGCCTGCTTGCCGGTGCCGCGTTGAGCGTGCTTGGGGCATCGCCTGCGATGGCGGCCGACACCGTCGCGCCTGTCCTGGCGCCCGCGGCGTTCGCGTCGCCGCCCAACGGCAACAACAACTGGCGCATCACCGCGCCGCAGACGCTCAACCTGTCGGCGACCGACGATGTCGCGGTCTCCATGCTGCAGTACTCGCTGGACGCCGGTGCGACGTGGGTCGACGGCCCCCTCACCGCGGGTCCGTCGGCGGCGTCCAGCGTCCTGCTCTCGCAGGAGGGCAACACGGCCGTGCGCTACCGCGCGGTGGACAGCTCGGGCAACTTCTCTCGCGGCACGGCCAACGGGACGACCCTGAACCAGGCGTCGGCGGCCGGCGCGACCGCGGTCCGGCTGGCGAGCACGAACAACCGGACCGTCGGCGAGACGATCTGGATCGACACCGGCGCGGGCCAGGAGGCGGCCACGATCGCCACGATCCCGTCGCCGGCGCCCGCCACGCCCGCCCCGAACGTGACGCTGGCGGCCCCGCTGGCGAGCGCGCACGCGGCAAACGCCGCGGTGGCCAGCACCTACAACACGATCACGCTGCAGATCGACACCAAGGGCCCGGTCGCCGTGTGGGGCCCGTCGGCCGGCACCCTGCAGCCGAACAACGCGACGACGGGCGCTCCGGCGGCCGCCGTCGGTGATACGCAGATCCGCCTCTCGAGCCTGACCGGCCGCGCCGCCGGTGACACGCTGCAACTCGACCGCGGTGCCAACGCGGAGACCGTGAAGATCGCCAGCGTCGTCAGCCCCGCACCCGCGGCTCCGGCGCCCAACGTCGTGTTGACGGGCGCGCTGACGAAGAACCACCTCAGTGGCTCCGCGGTCCTCGTTCCGCAGGTCGTCGACGGCAAGATCCTCCAGTCGCAGAGCCTGCTCCCGACCTTCGCCGATCCGCGTCTGAACGACCCGACCGACACCGTGAGCAACGGCGCCGGTGGCTCGGCGCCGCGCCGGATGACGCTGGACGGCGTGCAGATCATCCCGAAGTCGATCCCGCTGAACCGCCTCACCGCCGGCAAGCACACCACGACCGTGGCCGTCCAGGACACCGCGGGCAGCGTGCTCAAGTACACGAACACGTTCGTGGTCACGACCTCGTTCGACGACCTGGCGACCGTGATCGATATGGACGAGGCGAACTCGCTGCGGACGACGCTCAACGGCGCCACCGCCGTGGGCGCCACGGGCCTGCGTCTCCAGACGCCCTTCGGATTCCGCGCCGGTCAGACGATCGTCGTCGATTCGGGCGCCAACGCCGAGACGGTCACGCTCTCCAACGTGCCGAGCCCGCCGCCGACCCTGAACACGACGCTGACCGCGCCGGCGGCCGCCGGCGACACCGCGGTCCGCATCGCCAGCTACACCTCCAACGGCCAGTCCGGCACCAACGCCCCGACGAGCAACGGCCCGATCATCGGCCAGCCGATCGTGCTCGACACGGGCGCCAACCAGGAGGTCGTGCGGGTCCTGCGCCACATCTCGCCGATCCCGGCGGCGCCCGCGCCGAACGTGGTGCTCAGCGCCCCGCTGACCAAGAGCCACGCCCAGGGCGCGGCGACGTCGCTCTCCAACGTGATCCTCAGCGCGCCGCTGACGCTGCCGCACGCGAGCGGCGTGACGGTCTCCAACCCGCGGCCGGTCATCACCGCCGCGAAGGCGACCGAGCTGCGCACGCTGCTGGCCGACGCCAAGGCCAAGGCCGAGGCGACGCCCGCTGACACGGCCGGCGCCATCGCCGCGTTGACGCAGTTCCGCACCGCGGCCGCGGGCGAGCCCGCGCTGGCCAGCTCCGCCACCGCGCTGATCGCTCAGCTCAACGGCACCCCGGTCGACACGACGGGTACCGGCGTGACCGTCGGTGCCGGCGATCCCGGTGACCAGGCGATCCGTCAGTACTACAACCCGACCGTGCCCGCCCCGGTTCCCGGCGCCACGTACAAGGTCCTCGTCAACGGCCGCGCCGGTGGCTTCCGCCACCAGACGATCGTCGACTTCGAGTACATGATCCAGAAGATGGGTCAGGAGAACGGCTTCGACGTCGACGTCTGGGACCCGGCCATCGGTGGAAGCCCGGGCCGCCAGGCTCCGGCCGGCGTGTCGCTTACGACCAGCCCGTTCCTGGATCTGGCCACGCTCAAGCAGTACAAGACCCTCGTGTTCGACTCGACGGTCGGCATCAACGGGACCTCGACGATCAACGCGGTCGAGTTCGCGAACCTCCAGCAGTACATCCGCGACGGCGGCGGCATCGTGTTCATGCACGGTGGGATCGACTCGATGCAGAACGTGCCGTGGATGCAGGACCTGATGGGTGCCGGCTTCACCGCCCACGGCTCCAACCAGGGCGGCATCCTGATCGAGACCGAGTCCGGCGGACACGTCGAGTACACCAACGCCGACCCGGCTCACGCGGCGACGGCGCTCATCCCCGCGCGTTTCTTCAGCGTCGAGGAGCTCTACAACACCAACCGCAACGTGGACGAGCTCGGGATCGCGCACCCGCTGGTGTTCGAGAACGAGGATTCGCTCGTCGGCCAGATCGGCTACGGCACCGGCCCGCTGATGAACAGCGACCGGCACCCGATGGTCTGGTGCCGCAATTTCGACGGCGGACGCTCGTTCAGCTCGACGCTCGGCCACAACTGGCAGTACACGACCGACTCGTGGCACACGTCGATGATCCTCAACGCGATCCAGTGGACCGCGGGCAAGAAGTACGCCAACTGCGTGACCTTCAATGAGGTCCGCGACCTGCTGGCCGACGCGGCCGCCGCCGGCAACGTCACCGCCGCCGGCAACACGGCGATGCTCTCGGCGCTCAACAGCGCCGACGCGGCGCACCGCGCCGGCAACGACGCGGGCGCTGCGACGTTCGCGCAGCAGTTCGTCGCGCAGTCCAAGCGCGTGGCCAACGTCGGCTCCGACGGCGGCGCCGCACTGCTGGAGCTCCAGTCCAAGGGCGTCGAGCTCGTGAACTGGATGGTCGGCTCCGAGACCGAGCCGCCCGCGGCGAAGTTCACCCAGGACACGACGGGCACCGTCGGCGGCTCCGTGCCGGCGACGCTGGCACTGACGATGGGCACGCCGGCGACGTTCGGCGCGTTCACGGCAGGCGTGGCCAGGGACTACACGGGGTCGACCTCGGCGACCGTGATCTCCACGGCCGGCGACGCGGCGCTGTCGGTCTCCGATCCGAGCACGACGAACACCGGCAAGCTCGTCAACGGCACGTTCGCGTTGGCGCAGACGGTGCAGGCCGCGGTCGGCACGGCGTTCGCGCCGGTCGGCGGCTCCTCCGCCCCGACGCTGCTGAAGAGCTGGACCGCTCCGACCTCCAACGAGGCGGTCACGATCGCGTTCAAGCAATCGATCGGTGCCAACGACCCGCTGCGTACCGGCACCTACGCCAAGACCCTGACGTTTACGCTCTCGACTACGACCCCGTGAGCTAAAACGTCTCACCTCGCGGCGGCCACCCTCAGGTGGCCGCCGCGGGGGTACCGCCTTTATGCCTGAAACCCGTAGCTCCCAGGACCTTCGACTGCGCAATCTGGACGCCGTGCTGACCGCGGTCACCGAGCATGGCCTGCGCACGCGCAACGAGATCGCCGAGGCGACCGGGTTGCACAAGAGCAGCGTCTCAAGCCTGGTCGACGAACTCACCGAGCTCGGCGTGCTGCGGTTGCACGCACCGAAGAACGAGGGAGCGACCGGCCGCCCGGCCGCGATCGTCGACCTCGCCCCGGGGACCGCGGCCGGCCTCGGCCTGGAGGTGCGCCCCGACGCCCTCGTGGCGCACGTCTGCGACCTGGCGGGGAGGGCGCGCTACCAGGCGTCGCGCCTCGCCCCGCATCATCTTCGACGGCCCGATGCGGTGATCGATGACCTTGTGGCGCTGACCCACGCCGCGCTCACCGAGAGCTCGCGCCAGCAGCTCGCGGTCTCCGCGATCACACTCGCGCTGCCGGGCACCGGGAACGACGCGGAGCACAGCGTGCTCGAGCGCTTCACCGACCGCCTCGCTCGCCCTGACCTGATGGTGACCGCCGACAGCACCTACTCGCTGGCCGCGCTGGCCGAGGGGCTCTCCGACTGCCTCTATGTCACCGGCGACGCGAACGTCAGCGCCCGGCTGCTCGTCGACGGTCAGATCCTGCGCTCGCCCGGCTTCCCCGACGCGTTCGGCCATATCGCCGTCGCGGCCGACGGACCCCGCTGCCGCTGCGGCCGCCACGGCTGCCTCGAGGCCTTCACCCGCCGCGTCACGCTGCTCGACGCGGCCGGCCTCGGCGACGGCACCTTCGCCGACCTGCTCGAGCAGGCCCGCACCGGCCATTCCCACGCGCTGGCCGCGATCGCCGACTGCGGCCGCTGGCTCGGCGTCGGCCTCGCCAACGTCGTCAACCTGCTCGCCCCACCGACGATCGTCCTCGGCGGCGACTTCGCGACGCTCGCGCCGTGGCTCGTCGAGAGCCTGGAGGCCGAGCTCTGCGACCGCGTCTTCGGCTGGACCCCGACCTGGCCGGCCCTCGAGGTCGCCCAGCTCGGCCCCGACGCGGCGGCCCGCGGCGCCGCGGCGACCGCGTTGCGCAGCACCGGCCAACTCCTGCGCGCCGTGTGATTCAGGCGGCTTGCAGCGCCGCGGCCGCGGCTTCGTTTCGCGACGGCAGGTGGCGCCAGGCGATGACCGCGCCGAGGGTCGCGGCGACGGCGACGATGATCGAGGAGCGCGACATCGCGTAGACGAACGCCTCGCGCGCCGGGTCGGCGAGTGCGGGGATCTGGACGGCGGCGCCGAGGTCCGGGACGCCCGCCGGGAGCCGGCCGGCGTAGAGCGAGGACATGATGCTGCCGACGATGGCCACGCCGAGGGCGCCGCCGAGTTCGCGGGCGGTGTCGTTGACGGCGGAGCCGATGTTCGCTCGCGCGGGCGGGAGGGCGTTCATGACCGACTCGGTGGCCGGGGCGCCCGCGAGGCCCATGCCCGCGCCCATCAGGGCCAGGGCGATCGCCAGGCGGCCATAGCCGGTGCTGGTGGAGACGGTCGCGGCGACGGCGAGCCCGGCGGCGAACAGGACCATGCCGACGGTGGCCACGGGCTTGGTCCCGAAGCGCTCGACGAACTTGGCCGAGAGCGGCGCGAAGACGATCATCCCGACCGCGTAGGGGAGGATGCGCACGCCCGCGGCCAAGGGCGAGTAGCCGAGGACGAACTGCAGGTACTGCGTCGAGAGGAACAGGAAGCCGAACAACGCGAAGAACAGCACCGTGATCGTCGCGCCGGCCGCCGTGAAGCGCGGGTCGCGGAAGAGCTGGAGGTCCAGCAGCGGATCGGCCGTCCGGCGCTGTTGCACGAAGAACGCGGTCGACGCGGCGGCGGCGAGGGCGAAGGCGCCGAACACGGGCGTCGACGTCCAGCCCTTCGATGGCGCCTCGATGACGGCCCACACCAACGCGATCAGCCCCGCGCCCGACAGCGCGGCGCCGGTCCAGTCGATCCGCCGTCTCACCGCGTCGCGGGACTCGGGGACGACACGGGCGCCGACGACGAGCGCGAGCACGCACAGCGGCACGTTGACGATGAAGATCGAGCCCCACCAGAAGTGATCGAGCAGGAACCCGCCGACGACCGGGCCGAGCGCGACCCCGAGGCCGGCGGTCGCCGCCCACAGGCCGACGGCCAGCGCGCGCTCGCGCTCGTCGGTGAAGACGCTGATCAGCAGCGAGAGCGTGGCGGGCATGATCAACGCGGCCCCGGCGCCCATCACCGCGCGGGCGGCGATCAGGGCGTCGACGCCGCCCGCGAACGCCGCCCCCGCCGACGCGACGCCGAACACGGCGAGGCCGCCGAGCAGCGTCAGGCGCCGCCCGAAGCGATCGCCGAGCGCGCCGGCCGGCAGCAACAGCCCGGCGAAGACGAGCGTGTAGGCGTCGACCACCCACTGCAGCTCGCTGACGCCGGCGTCCAGCTCGCGCACCAGCGTCGGCAGCGCGACGTTGACGATCGTGTTGTCGACGACGATGACGAGCAGGCTCGTGCAGAGCACGCCCAGCGCGACCCAGCGGCCCCTCACGAGGCCACCGCCCCGCGCCGCTCGCGCACCAGCAGCAGCACCCCGAAGGCGATCAGCCACAGGCTCCAGAGCACGTAGCCGAAGAAGTTGGCGGTGTCGACGAGCGGAAGATCCAGCGGCGAGACGACGCCGACGAACACGAGCGCCGCCGCGGTCGCGCCGAGCACGCCGAACCAGCGGCCGGCGAACTCACGACCGAGCGCCACGATTACGAGGATCGTCCACGCCGCGGTGAGGAAGTACCCGAGCGTCTCGCCGATCGCGGTGCCGAGGATGTCCGACGCGGTGGTGAACGAGTCACGCGCGGCGGCGGCCACCGACGGATCGCTGGAGGCGGCGTCGGACGCGTAGCCGGGCACGAGCAGCGGCCAGCGCATCAGGCCGATGACCTGTACGGTCGCCGCGGCGATCCCGACCCAGACGGCGATCCGCATCGCGGGCGCCTTCGAGAGCTGCCCGACCCCGATCGCCACGGGCGCCAGCATCCCGGCGGACAGCGCGAGGACGGTGAACCACAGCCGCACGGCGCTCTCGTTGTCGCGGAAGGAGGCGAGGACCTGGCCGGCGGGCTCGTCGAGGACGTCCGGATAGTTGAAGATCGAGCCGAGCGCGGTGAAGGCGACGTTGGCGAGGACGGCCGCGGAGATCAGCGCGGCCGCGGTGAGACGAGGGTTCATGAACGCTCCTGGTTGTGGGAGGCGTCGGCGATCCAGGCAACGAGGATGTTGTCCGGATGGTCGACGAGGTGCTCGCGGGCGAGGGCGTCGACGAGCTCACGCTCGCCGCGCCGGTGCGCGGCGGCGATGGCGACCAGTTGCCGGTCGCGGGTGGTTGCGGCCATGCCGTGCGCCCGCGCGAGCAGCTCCGCACCGTCGGGGGCGAACAGCGCGGCCGCGACGAGGATCAGCGGATCCTCGCTGGTGCCCGACGCCTCGATGATCGCGGCGATCGCCGCCTCGTCGCCGACGACGAGGCGGCGGAGCATCTCGGTGGGCGACATGCCCCGCACCGTCCCGAACGGCGCTGACGCGACGCTGACACGGCGCTGATGGCTCCATAGACTCGGCGCGTGTTCCAGGTCTCCGTGCTCGGGCCGCTCGAGGTGCTCAACGACGGCACCCACCTGCCGATCCCGCCGGGCAAGCCCTCGGAGCTGCTCGTACGGCTCGCGCTCGACGCGGGGGTGTTCGTGCGCGTCGACCGGCTCCTGGACGACCTGTGGGCGGGCGCCGCCACGCGCCGCAACACCCTGCAGGCGAAGGTCGCGCGGCTGCGCCGGGCACTCGGGGACCCGTCCCTGATCGTCGCCGGCGACAGCGCGTACAAGCTCGCGGTCGACCCGGCGCAGGTCGACGCGCTGTGCGTGCTGCGCGAGCTGTCCGCGCCCGAGGATGTCGCCGCGGCGCTCGCTCGCTTCTCCGGCGAGGCGCTGCCGGGGTGCGGCGACTGGGCAGCGCCGTACCGGACGCAGCTGGAGGAAGCGCGCGCGAAGCTGCTCGAGATCCAGCTCGCCGCCCGCGCGCGCAGCGGGCACGACGTGATCGTCGAGCTCGAGGCCGCCGTCGTGTCGTTTCCTTACCGAGAGCGGCTGTGGGAGCTGCTGATCGCCGCGCTCTACGACGCCGGGCGCCAGGCGGACGCGTTGGCGACCTACCAGCGCGTCCGGGCCCGGCTCGCGGAGGACCTCGGGCTCGCGCCCGGCCCGGCGTTGAAGGAGTTGGAACGGCAGATCCTCAACCACGAGGTCCCAACCGGCAATCTCCCGTCGTTGCCGGTGGAGCTCGTCGGACGCGGCAACGCCGTCGCTGAGCTGTCCGCCCTGCTGCGGACGCACCGGCTGGTCGAGGTCATCGGCCCGGGCGGGATCGGCAAGACCGCCGTGGCCATCGCCACCGGACGGCCCGGGGCGTGGATCGTGCGGCTGGAGACGGTGCACACCGCCGACGAGGTGCTCGACGCCGTGATCGCCGCGCTGAACGTCACCGGCGGTGAGCCCGCGCTGCTCGACCGGCTGAGACGAACAGGTGGCCTGCTCATTCTCGACAACTGCGAGCACGTGCTCGATGCCGCGGCCGCGTTGGCGGAGCGCATCCTCGACGCGGCCCCGGGCATTCGCCTCCTCTGCACCAGCCAGGTGCCGCTCGACATCGACGGCGAGGTCCTGTTCGAGCTCGCGCCGCTCGCGCTGCCGGACGCCGTGGAGTTGTTCACCCGCCGTGCCGCGCGCCCCGGAGGAGACGTGCACGAGCTGTGCCGGTCGCTCGACGGGCTGCCGCTGGCGATCGAGCTCGCCGCGGCGCGGACGAAGACGCTGCCGGTGGAGGAGATCGCCCGCCGGCTCGACGATCGCTTCAGCGTGCTCAGCGATCCCGCCAGCCGCAAGCCGGCGCGCCGCCGCGCGCTGAAGGCGACGATCGGCTGGAGCTACGAGCTGCTGTTCCCGGACGACAAGCGCGGCCTGTGGGCGCTGGCGACGTTCAGCGGCGGCGCGTCGCTGCCGGCGGTCGAGGCCGTCCTGGAAGCGCTCGACGTTCCACGCTCGGCGGCGATCGATGTCGTCGGGCGCCTCGCGAGCCGGTCACTGGTGATCGTCGACGAGCCCGCGCGCTATCGGCTGCTCGACAGCATCCGGGCGTTCGCCCTGGAGGCGATGGAGCAGGCGGGCTGCACGGAACGCGGGCACGCGGCCCATGCCGCCTGGTTCGCCGCCGCCGCGGCGGGCTCAACGGCCGGCGTGCGCAGCGCGCGGCAGGCGGCGCACCTGCGGTTCGCGCGCACCGAGCGGGCCAACATCGACGCGGCGCTGGCCTGGAGCGACCCGCAGCGGGCGCTCGCGCTCGTCAACGGTTTCGGGTGGGCCTGGATCGTGCTCGGAGACAGCCGCGGGGCGCAGCGGATCCTGACCGCGCTGGAGGCCGCAAGCCTTGCCCCGCCGGCGGAGCGTGCGAACGCGCTGCTGCTCGCGGCCTGGATCGAGGCCTCGACCGGGGATCTCGAACCGGCACGGCGGCACGTCGCCGCGGCCGCCGAGCTGGCGGACAGCGACGATCTGCGCGCCCGCTGCGCGTACTACCTCGCGTACGTCGTCTCGCACCGCGGTGAGTGGGAGCACGCGCTCGAGCTCACCGAGCGCAGCCGGCTCGGCCTCGAGCACCCGTGGGACCAGGCCGCGAACGCGCTCTTCGCCGCGCGCGCGGCGATCTCCGCCGGCGACCGCGTGCGGGCGGCGCAGGCGCGCGATCAGGTCCAGCACTGGCTGCGGGTCGTCGACGATCCCTGGCTCGGCGTCCGCCGCGACGCGATGCTCGGTGAACTGGCCCGGGTCGAGCATCGCTTCGCGGACGCCGTCGATCACATCGCTCGCGCCGCTGCGACCTCAGAGCGGCTCGGCTTCCTGCAGACGGAGGCCTACCAGCGCTCCAGCCTCGGGCGGGCGCAGTGCCAGGCCGGGGACTACGAGGCGGGGGCGGCGACGCTGGCGCTCGCCATCGACCGGGCGGAGGCGGTCGGCGATGTGCGATTGGCGGCCCTTGCCCGTGTGCACCTCGGGCGCGTCCTGCGGGCGCTCGGGCGGGTCGCGCCGGCGCGGGCCGCGCTCGAAGCGGCGGCAGCGTTCCACCGCTCGGCGGGCGGCGGGGAGCAGGCGGCGCTGGGCGACTGCCTGCTGGCGGCGCTCGACGGCGACGTGCCGCGGCTGGAGGCGATCCTCGAGGCCGCCCGTGGCGACGCGCCCGTGGAGGTCTTCGCGCTCGACGCGCTCGGCCGCTGGGACGAGGCCGATCAGCGCATGGAGGCCGCGTCGCACTTCATCACGCAGCGCGACCGCGTTGATTCAGCATGACGAACGCCAGCAGGCCCACGGTGACGGTCGCGATGCCCGCGATCTGGCGCGCGTTGACCACCTCGCTCAGGAGCAGGAAGGACCAGACGACCGCGAGCGCCGGTTGCGCCACCTGGGCGATGCCGATCGTGCCGATCTGGATCGTCCGCTGCGCGTAGACGAGCAGGCCCTGCGCCGCGACGCCGCTGGTGAACGTCAGGATCAGCATGTAGGTCCAGCCGGTCGAACTGAGGCCGAACACGTCGCCGTGCGCGACGGCCAGCGGCAGTACGGCCACGGCCGCGATCGGGCAGATCGTGGCCATGAACGTGGTCACGTCCATCTCGTTGCGCAGGTACCGCGTCGAGACGACGTAGGCGACCAGCAGCAGCATCGCGATCAGGCCGAACACGTTGCCTTCGAGCGAGGCGTCGCCCAGCGGGGGCGCGTTGAGCAGCACCAGCGCGACGCCGCCGAAGGCGACCAGCGCGCACAGCAGCGCGTAGGGGTGGATGTACTCGGCGAACAGCCGCGCCCCGAGCGGGACGATCAAGAAGGGCGCGAGCGACCCGATCAGCGCCGCGTTGGCGACGCTGTTGTGGGTCGCGCCGGCGAAGAAGGCGGCCAGGTTGAGGCCGAAGAAGACTCCGGGGAGTGCCACCTGCCGGACGTCGCCCAGCGTGACCCGGCGACCCGTGCTCCAGAGCACGACGTTCCACACCAGGCTGACCGTGATCATCCGCCAGAACGCGATCAACACGCCCGGCGAGTCGGCGCGCTTGACCAGTGTCGAACTGAGCGAGAACGCGACGATCAGGGCGAGCACGGCGAGGACCCCGAGGGTCTTGGCCCGTGGCTGCGTCTGGAGGGCGGTGCTCACCGGCGGACCCTACACGCACGGATCGGTCCGTCCTCGTGGGTGGCGTATCCGGGCGTGGCGCCGTGCCGCATCCGGCGATCGCGACCGGCGGCGGCCCCTGGGGAGCCGCCCTGGCTAGTGACTGAGCGTCGCCTCCTCGCCGAGGCGGGCGAGCTTGTGCGGATTGCGGATGGCGTAGATCCCGGCGATCCGGCCATCGGCGACCACGAGGCTGATGGCCGTGTCGAGCTCGCCCGCGAGCTCGACGCGTCCCGCGGGCGCCCCGTTGAGCCAGACCGTGGCGAGCACCGCGTCCGGTGCGATCGAGCGAAAGCGCGAGAGCAGCCTCGACACGGCCTCGCGCCCGGTGATCGGACGGCGGACCGCGGCCACCTCGCCGCCGCCGTCGGCGATCAGCACGACGTCGGGTGCGAGGACGTCGAGCAGCGATTGGAGATCGCCGCCCGCCACCGCGGCCAGGAAGCGGTCGACGACCGCCTGCTGCTCGGCGCGGTCGACGTCGATCCGTGGCCGGCGGGCGGCGACGTGCTCGCGGGCGCGGTGGCCGATCTGGCGGACCGCGGCCGGCGACTTGTCGACCGCGGCGGCGATCTCGTCGTAGCGGAGGTCGAAGACCTCGCGCAGGACGAAGACCGCGCGCTCGACCGGCCCCAGCGTCTCGAGCACGGTCAGCATCGCGATCGAGACGCTCTCGGCGAACTCGACGTCCTCGGCGATGTCCGGGCTGGTGAGCAGCGGCTCGGGCAGCCACTCGCCGACGTACTCCTCGCGTCGGCGCGACAGCGTGCGCAGGCGGTTGAGCGCCTGGCGGGTGGCGATGCGGATCAGGTACGCCCGCGGGTCGTGCACCTCGGCGTGGTCGACGCCGGCCCAGCGCAGCCAGGTCTCCTGCACCACGTCCTCGGCGTCGGCGCCCGAGCCGAGCATCTCGTAGGCGACGGTGAACAGCAGGCTGCGATGGGTGACGAACGGATCCTCGGTCATGTGGACGCGGCGACCGCGAGCGGCTTCAGCTCGCAGGAGGCGGCAAAGCCCTGCGACGAGACGCCGAGCGCCGTGTTGGTGCGCGAGTAGAGGTTGGCCAGCCCGATGTACGCCGTCAACTCGACCAGCGCGGCCGCGCCGATCTGGTCCAGCAACGAGGCGGCCAGTTCGTCGGTGACGGTGGTCGGGGTCTGCGACATCGCCTCCGCGTACTCCATCACCTCGCGCTCCAGCGGCGTGAACACGTCCGAGTCGCGCCAGCGCGGGACCTCGCGCGCCTTGACCATGTCGAGCCCGTCGTTGTGGGCCTGGAAATAGCCGAGATCGAGGCAGAAGCTGCAGCCGATCAGCGACGCCGCGGCCATGTGCGCGAACGACTTGAGGCTCTCGTCGCACTGGTCCCACTTCGCGGCCTTGCGCCCGACCAGGAAGCTGAAGTTCAGGACCTTGCGGTTGTGCCACGCGATCGCGACCGGCTCGGCCACGTCGCCGAGCATCCTGCGGGACATGCGCTTGACGATCGCGCCGTAGACGCCGTTCATCTCGGCCATCGGGATTCGGGTGGTGTGTGCCATGCCATCCAGACACCGGCCGCTTTGTGGGTGTGACAGCTTGCGCTCCAGGAGGGCCCTCCGCGAGCCGCTCGGCGCCGGTTTGCGGTCAGGAACTGACCGCAATACCACGTACCGTGCACGGAATGAACAACACGATCACGCGCATCGACTTCGTGCCGATCCCGACGCAGGACGCCGCGCGCGCGACGTCCTTCTACGGCGAGACGCTCGGCTTGGTCGAGTCCGCCCATACGGTCGAGAAGCCGTTCTCGGAGTTCGACCTCGGCGGGACCACGCTCAGCATCTGGGACCCGACGACGGCCGGCATGGAGTTCAACGCCAACACCAACGCGATCGCACTGCACACCGATGACGTGAACGGGCTGCGGACGGAGCTTGAGGCCAAGGGCGTGTCCTTCTTCGGTGACACGCTCGACACGGGCGTCTGCCACATGGCGTTCTTCGCCGATCCGGACGGCAACCCGCTGATGCTCCACGGCCGCTACAAGCCGCGCGGCTAGACGCCGCTGAAAATTCATCGCGGTTAGGCTCACGGGCGATGCCCCCAGCGAACTCTCATCTGGCATGAGTGCCGGTCTCGCCGCGCTCCTGGACGACGTTGCCGTCATCGCCCGCGCGGCGGCCGCCTCGGTCGACGATGTCGCCGCCGGCGCCGGCCGGGCGAGCGTGAAGGCCGCCGGTGTGATCGTCGACGACACGGCGGTCACGCCGCGTTACGTGACCGGGTTCCGGCCTGAGCGCGAGCTGCCGATGATCAGGCGGATCGCGATCGGCTCGCTGAAGAACAAGATCCTCTTCATCCTGCCGGCCGCGCTGGTGCTGAGCGAGTTCGTGGAGTGGCTGCTGACGCCGATCCTGATGGTGGGCGGCGCCTACCTGTGCTTCGAGGGTGCGGAGAAGCTGTGGGAGATGGTCCACCCGCACCCCGAGCACGAGGAGACGGCGGTCATCGAGCAGGGGCCGGAGCACGAGGACGCGATGGTCTCCAGCGCCATCCGCACGGACTTCATCCTCTCGGCCGAGATCATGGTCATCTCGCTCAACGAGGTCGCCGACGAGCCGCTGCTCTCGCGCGCGGTGATCCTCATCTTCGTGGCCATCGCGATCACCGTCGGCGTCTACGGCGTGGTCGGGCTGATCGTGAAGATGGACGACATCGGCGTGCGGTTGGCGCAGTCGGGCAAAGGGTTCAGCGCCTCACTGGGGCACGGGATGGTGCGCGGGATGCCGATCGTGCTGTCGGTGCTCTCGAAGGTCGGGATCGTGGCGATGCTGTGGGTCGGCGGGCACATCCTCCTCGTCGGTCTCGACGAGCTCCACTTCTCGGCGCCCTACGACGCCGTGCACCACCTCGAGGAGGACGTCCACGACGTCCTCGGCGGCGTCGGCGGCTGGCTGACCAACACGCTGGCGTCGGCGATCCTCGGGATCGCGGTCGGCGCGATCATCGTCGCCGCCATGCACCGTTTCGGCAAACCCGCACACGAGGCGCCCGCGCACCCGTGAGCGGGGGCGGCAAGGTCGTCGGCGTGCACCGCGCCGGCGACGCCACCGCCTCGGCACGTGCAGGCCGACCACGCGATCGGCACGGCGCCGTTCGTAGACTGCTCGCCCAGATGGGCGACCACTTGATCTTCCTGCACTCCGCGGTCCGGGCCTGCCCGGGCTACAACCGCCACGACGCGCCCTCGATACTGATGGACGGGCCTTCGATCGACCGCGAGACCGAGCACGGCCGCGCGGTCACCGCGCAGCTCTCGCGCCGCCACGACACGCTCGGGGACGCGATCGAGACGGGCGTCTTCGCCCTCGGCGCCGCCGGCGTGGAGAAGAGCATCCGCCGCCAGGCGCGCGAGGCCGGGGAGGACTACTTCTACGAGCGCCTCAAGCTCACGCCGGAGTTCGCGCTCGGCGGGGCCGAGGCGTTCGAAGCAGGGCTGGAGCCGATGCCCGACCCGATGTACAAGGCGCTCGAGGGGATCGTCGAGCTCGTCGTCGACGGCGAGTACGAGGAACTCCGCGATCTGTCGCAGGACCGGCTCGAGATCGAGGATCTGCGCCGCCGCGTCGAGGACGACGTGCCGGAGGCGCTCGTGCTGCCGCCGCGCGAGATCTACCGCGTCGAGGCGATCACCAAGTCCGACGACCCCGACATGCCCGGCTGGTTCTTCTTCCTCGACCTGTGGTCGGAGACCGGCCCGGCGAAGCTGCACATCGAGGGCGAAATCGAAGAGTCGGGCGAGCGCTTCACGGCGACGCTCCACGACATCCTCCCCTGATCGGGGAAACGGCTTCTCGCTGGGTGATGCGTGCGAATGCCGAGGGGCGACCGAGCGAAACGACGCGTCACTGCTCGACGGCCCGATGCCCGCGCGGCGCCGGAATCGGTCCAGGACGGCGAATAGGGTGAGGAGATGCTGGCCCGGCTGTCTGCGCTGTTCGGATTGATCGTCGTCTCGCTGTTGATCGTGTCGATTGTGCGGCGCGCGTCGCCGGAGGGTCAGCCCGCCGCGGCGAAACCCTCCGCCGCCGCGGCGAAGCCCCCCGCCGCCGCGGTGCGCGCGCCGCGGCGGCCACGCGCGAAGTGGCACCTGCCGAAGGCGCCGGCCGACGTCCGTGGTGCTCGCGCGCGGCGGATGCCGGTGCCCATCCTCATGTACCACGTGATCACGCAGGCCCCGCCGGGGGCGGCCAACGCACAGTTGTGGGTCAAGCACGAGACCTTCGCGGCGGAGATGCGGGCGTTGCGGCGCGCGGGCTATCACGCGATCACGCTGCGCCAGGCGTTCGACGCGTGGCAGGACGGTGGGCCGCTGCCGCGCAGGCCGGTCGTCATCTCCTTCGACGACGGCTACCTGTCGCAGTACCGCTACGCGCGGCCGGTATTGCGCAGGCTCGGCTGGCCCGGCGTGCTGAACCTGGAACTGCGCAACCTCGGCAAGGGTGGTCTCAGCGAGCACCAGGTCAAGGCGCTGTTGGCCAACGGCTGGGAGCTGGACTCGCACACCCTCACCCACCCGGACCTCACGACGGTCTCGGACGCGCAGTTGCACGTCGAGCTCGCCGGCTCGCGGCGCGAGTTGCGGCGTCGGTTCGGCGCCCGTGTGGCGGAGTTCTTCTGTTATCCCGCCGGCCAGCTGGACGCGAGGGTCCTCGCCGCCGTGCGCGCCACGGGCTACCGCGGGGCGACGACCGTCGAGGAGGGCCTGGGCACGGGCGCGGAGCCGTTCGCGGTCAGACGCGTGCGCGTGAACGCCGACGACACGCCTGAGACCCTGGTCGCTCGCCTCGCGCCATGACCGAAGCGCCCGCACCATCTCGAACGCCACGGCGCGAGCGCCCACTGCCAGGCCACTCGCTCAGTGCTTACAGAACGGCTCCCGGGTCGTGACGCTGCCGCTGCGGACGCTCTGGTCGTGGCACTCCACGACCCCCATCCCGATCTTGGTGTTCTCGTACGGGGGGTGCGGCATGTACCCGTACACGGGCTCCCAGATCCAGGTCCGGTAGTAGTTGTAGTAGAAGTCGGCGTCGCACACGCGGTGGGTGGCGTAGGCCTCCTCGCCCGGGTAGACGTAGACGCTGACGCTCTCGAAGGTGCCGTTCGCCTTCCGGCGGTCGCCGGTGACTTTGAAGACGCGCGTGCTGTTGTTGTAGAACTTGCCGCTGGTCACTCCCGGGGTGCCGTTGCTGTTGCAGCGCACGGCCGCGCCGGCGGGCGCGGCGGGAATGAGGCTCAGGGCCGCGATGGCTCCGACCAGCGTCGTGCCGATGCTGAATGACTTTCCGACTCGCCTGAACATGCAACGTCCCCCGATCGATGGCAGCTTTGCCGACGCAATCCGGACCGTACTGGTTGACGGACGGGCGCGGGTCCCTCCCGCGCCTGCCTTGCAGCCGCGCGATTACGCCGGCGGCCCGGGAAGGCCGAGCAACTGGATGATCGCGAACGCCAGCAGCAAACCTCCCGCGCCGATCAGTCCCATGCGCGCCTGGCGGATCCGGAAGTGGCCGCTGATGCCCACCAGGAACAGCACGGTCGCGAGGAACACGGTGGCGCGGATGTACCGGTCGGCGGTCTGGCCCGCCTTGACTCCCTCGGTGAACGCGGCGTCGGCCTGCGCATCGAACGCCTTCTCGGCGGCGTCCTGGTCAACGACGTACTGGGGCATGTACGCCGGCCCGGGGGGAGCGTCTGGATTGTGTGCCGGATCGGTCGCCAGCCAGGCCTCGAATGCCGGGCGATAACCAGGGCGCAATCGGTTCTCCGCCAACCGCTGGTCCTCGGCGTTTCCGGCCGTGAAGGCCGTGAACCAGGCGTTGAACGCGACGGAGTCCTGTGTGCGGGTCACCATCCCCTCGGTGTCGGCGCGGTTCGCCTTCGTGCGGGCCGCGGATGCGGTGGCGAGCGTCACCGAGGATTCGGTGCCCCACTTCGCCGCGGCATAGCCCGAGTACGCCGCGAGAACCGCTACCAGCGACAACAGACAGGCCTCGACGATCGACAACCACCGATCGTGCCCGTCGCTCTCGTGCTCGGGCTCGGCGGCGTGCTTCTTATGCTCGGCTATCTCCTTGGCGACCTCGGCTGGTGAGAGCCCCTCAGGCACGGCTCGTCCATTCCCGTCCGTGACCGCACGGACCGTCCGCGACGCGCGCCGTGTGTCCATGAACCCGCGATCTCGTCATGGGGCACAGGCTGAGTGCGCCACCTCGGCCCCGCATCGCCCGAAACGGATGACACCCGCGAGAGACCGAGTGCCCGGAGCCCGCGGCGAGATGCTCGCCGCGGACGAGGCGTGCCGCGCGCCGGGGACGTCGACCGCTGACCGCGCGCCGAGCCGGGCAGCCCGCGAGGCGGCGGCGCGACCACCGTTCACGACGCGGAGAGCACCCGCCCCGGCGGCCGCGCTCGATCCCAGACCGCGCGCTCTGTCGAGCCGTCGCTACGGTCGGGCGACCGCGCCGATCTCGACCGGCTTGATCGGCGGGTTCACGACCCACCCCGGCAGCTGGATCGGCGTGAGGATTCCGCAGCGGACGCAGATGATCGGCTCGTTGGGGTCGACGTGTGTGGAGGTGCCGGCCTGGGCGGCGGGGACGGCGACCAGGCTCGCGGCGACGAGGGTGCCGGCGAGGATGCTGCGGAACGGGCGGGTCATACGAGCTCCTGGTGTGAGTGGCGGGGTCGCCGTTGGCGGCGCTTGTGCCACACAGAGCACGAAGGGCGCGCGGAAATACGTCCGGTGCCCGGGAACCGTCAACTCCGCGGTCGCACGCGCCGGTTAGGGTCAGCCGCCGGTCTCCGCGCGCCCCTTAAACGCGGAAAGCCCACCCGGGGGTGGACTCTCGGCCATCAGGAGATCCGGCGGCTTACGCGGGAAGGGGACGTTCAGATGAAGGTCTCGCCCTCAGGTTGCCATCGCTGCCTGACACAGACAGGGTAGCGCGCCCGCCCGTCAGCAACGAGGGCACTCGGGATCGCCGCAGCCAAGCCGTTGGCGGAGGCGTGCGCGCTCGGCCTGGCGGCTGGGGGCCAGCAGCGTGGGCGCGATCAGGTAGAGCAGCGCGACGGCGAGAACGGCGCCCAGGATCAGCGACAGCAGGGCGGCGGCGGCCACGACGAGGACGCCGGCGGCGATGGCGGGCGGCTCGAGGCGGCGGCGCGCGAGGCGACGTTCGAGCGTTTCGATCCGCGCGCGTGTGGCGGGTGCGTCGATCCCGGCCTGGTGTGACGCGACGCGCTGCGCGTGATGCTCCTCTGCCAGCCGCTCCGGCGTCCACTGCGTGGCGTCGCCCGCCGCGGTGCGGGGGCGCACGACCAGGGTCAGCTCCCGTTCGGCCCTCAGGCGGGCCGAGTCGCGCACGCGCACGTGGACCGACAGGACGGCGCTCGGCCCGAGCGGCGTGCCGTAGAGCAGCCCGTCTCCGAGCTGCAGGCCGGGCGGCGGCTCGCCCGACCAGTACAGCGGCGCGACCCCGCCCTCGACCTCGATGTCCGCTCCGTAGTGAACGCCGATGGTGGCGTTCGGCAGGACGTCGGTCGTGATCCGCAGCGGCGTCGGCTCGACGTGCAGGACGAAGGAACGCCGCGCGGTCCGGCCGTCGCGGTCGGTGACGGTCAGCGTGAACGGGAAGCTGCCGGTTCTCGGCGGCCGGCCCTCGATCGTCCCGGCGGGATCGAGCGCCAGCCCGGCGGGCGGCGCCCCCTCCCAGCGGTACGGCCTCGCCCCGCCGATCGCCTGCAATCGCACCCGGTAGGGCTGCCCCGAGCGTCCCGCGGCCAGCGCGTCGGGCGCGATCGACAATGGCCCCGTAGGCCGGTCGCGCGCACGATCGCTCAGCATCTCGTACGCGAGGTTGATCGCCTTCATGCGCTCCTCGTCAGGCGTCTCACCGGCCTCGAAGTAGCGCTTGACCAGGCGATTGCGCAGCGCCCGCAGATCGCCCTCATACGCGGGCGTGATGCCCAGGATCTCGTACGGGTCGATCACGCCATGGTATGCGTGTCGGCGGGCGGAACATCCCGGGCGCCTACTACCCTCGCGGGGTGGACGCCCCGACCCCGCTCTCCCAGTCCCCCGTGTGGACGGCGCAGCGCGCCTACTACGAGCGCGAGGCGAGTGAGGCGTTCGCGGAGATCCCGCATCAGATCGTCGACAACCCGTTCGTGGCGGCGGCGTTCGCCCGGGTCGTGGGTGGCTTCCTGCGCGACTGCGCGCGGGGGGAGCTCGACCTCGGCGAGCCGCTGTACGTGGTGGAGCTCGGCGCCGGCGCAGGGCGGTTCGCGCACGGGTTCGTGCGCGAGCTGGCCGCGTGGATGGAGGCCGTGCCGCTGGCGCTGCCGGAGCTCGTGTACGTCATGACCGATCTGGGCGAGAGCACGCTCGAGGACTGGGCGGCCAAACCAGAGCTCGAGGACGAGCGCTTCGACTTCGCGCGCTTTGACGTGGTCGCCGACGCCACGCTCCGCCTACGGCGTCGCGACGTCCAGCTCGCGCATGTCGCCAACCCCCTCGTGGTGATCGCCAACTACCTCTTCGACAGTGTCCCTGCCGATGCCTTCGCGGTCGGCCACGGGACGCTGGAGGAGTGCCTGCTCCAGGTCACCGGGACCGACGTGGCGACGATGGAGCTCAGCTACTCGCGACTGCCCGTGGCCGCGGATCACTACGGCGACGAAGACCTCGACGCGCTGCTCGAGCACTACCGGCATAGCCTCAGCGACACGGTGGTCACCGTCCCGCGAGCCGCCATCGAATGCCTCACACGCCTTCGCGCGCTCGCCGGCGACCGGATGCTGGTGCTCTCGGCGGACAAGGCGCTGAACACCGAGGAGTCGCTCGGCTACCGCGAGGAGCCGGAGCTCGCCCGCCACGGCGGGGTCTTCTCGTTGATGGTCAACTTCCACGCGCTCGGCTGGTACGCGCGCCGCCACGGCGGCGAGGCGCTCGACGGCGGCGACCGGCACGCGATGGTCGACGTCGGCGCGCTGTTGTTCGGCACCCCGCCGGGTGGCCACGCGGAGACACGGCTGGCCTACGAGGAGGCGATCGCCCGCTTCAGCCCCGAGGACCTCTCGACGCTCGCCGAGGGCATCGAGCACGCCGCCTCAGCGCTCTCGGTCCCCGAGATCGTCGCCGCGCTGCGCCTGAGCGGCTGGGACGGCTTCACCCTGCACGGCGTCGCCGACGCCCTCCGCGACCAGGCCGGCGACGCCGATCCCGCCGCCCAGGAGGACCTGCGCCAGGCGCTCTACGAGATCCACGATCGCCATTACTCCGTCCCCGGCGAGGCCGACCTGCCCTTCACGATCGGCACGGTGCTCTACGCGATGGGCGACTACGAGGACGCGCTGGAGTTCTTCGAGGAGTCGCTGGAGCGCCACGGCCCGCACCACGCGACCGAGCAGAACATCGCGCTGTGTGAGGCCGAGCTGGACTAGGCGGCCACGTCGGCGATCGCCTGCTCGAGCATTTCCAGCCCGAGCTGCAGCTCCTCCTCGGTGCTGGTCAGCGTCGGGGCGATCCGCATCGTGCCGCCGCCGCCCAGGCCCTGGACGATGTTGACGTGCAGGCCGAGCTCGAACGCACGGGTCGTGACGGCGGCCACGAGGTCGCCCGCCGGTTCCTTCGTCGCCCGGTCGCGGACGAGCTCGACCCCTTGGAGCAGCCCGTAGCCGCGGACGTCACCGACGCACTCGTGGCGACCCTGGATCTCCAGCAGCCCGGACCGGAACACTTCGCCGAGCTGCGCCGCGCGCTCGTCCATCCGCTCCTCGATCAGCACGTCGAGCACCGTGTTGCCGATCGACGCGACGAGCGGATCGGACACGTGGGTGGTGAAGAACAGGAAGCCGCGGTCGTACGCCTCCTGCTCGATCTCGGCGCTCGTGATGACCGCCGCGAGCGGATACCCGGCGCCGAGCGTCTTGGAGATCGTGAGGATGTCCGGGATCACGCCGTCGCGCTGGAACGCGTACCAGGTGCCCGTCCGGCACAGGCCGGTCTGCGCCTCGTCGAGGATCAGCAGCATCCCGCGCTCGGCGCACTTGGCCTTCAGCGCCGCGAAGTAGCCCGGCGGCGGCACCATCACGCCGCCCGAGCTCAGGATCGGCTCGACGATGCAGGCCGCGAGCCCGCCGACGGACTGGGCGTCGATCAGCGCGAACGCCGAGTCGAGCTGGCGCCGCCAGTCGAGCGTCCCGTCGCCGAACGTGACCTCCGGGCGGTACGCATCCGGCGTCGGGATCGCGAAGTTGCCGGGCGCGCCGGGGCCGTAGCCGCGCCGGCCGAAGCTGTAGGTGGCGCTCGCCGCGGCCTGGGTCATGCCGTGCCAGGAGCGCGCGAAGGAGACGACCTCATGCCCGCCGGTGACGAGCTTGGCCATCCGCAGCGCCGCCTCGTTGGACTCGGCGCCGGTCGTCAGCAGCAGCACCTTCTCCAGCGGGTCCGGCAACGACTCGGCCAGCCGCCGCGCGAGCCGCACGACCGGCGGCGAGAGCATCCCGCTGAACAGGTGGTCCAGCGTTCCCGCCTGCTCGCGCACGGTCTCGACGATCGCCGGGTGCGAGTGGCCGAGGATCGCGCTCATCTGGCCGGACGTGAAATCGAGGATCTTGCGGCCGTCGGCGGTGTAGACGAAGCTGCCCTCGGCGCGTTCGATGATCGCGGGCGTGAAGGTCGCGCCGTAGCGGACCAGGTGCCGCTCGGCGTCGGCCCAGAAGGCGTCGGCCGAAGTCGACGTGGAGGCGGGAATGGTCACACCCACAATCTATGCGAGGGTGCACGCATGCGGGTAGCAGTCCTCGGAGCGGGAAACGGTGGGGTCGCGTCGGCGTTCGACTTCGCCCAGCACGGCCACGACGTGTCGCTGTACGCGACGCCGGAGTTCGCGTCCAACACCGTCCCGGTGCAGGAGGCGGGCGGGATCACGGCGATGGGCGACCTCGAAGGCTTCGCCGAGATCCGGTACGCCGGGCCGGACATCGAGGAAGCCATGGACGGCGCCGAACTGGTCATCCCGATCGGTCCGGCCTACAGCACCGAGCCGCACGCACTCGCGGCCGCGCCGTATCTGACCGAGGGCATGGCGGTGCTGGTCTGCCCCGGCTCCTGCGCCGGCGCGATCGCCTTCAAACGCGCCGCCGGGCTCGCGCTCGACGACGACCGGATCATCATCGGCGAGACGAGCACCTTGCCCTACGCCGTGCGCGTCACCGCCCCCGGCGTCGTCAACGTCTTCCTCAAGCTCGAGACCGGCGTCTACCTCGCCGGGCTCCCGCGTTCCGGGACCGACCACCTCTACGACCTGGTCAAGGACACCTGGCCCGCCGTGGAGAAGGCCGAGAGCGTGTTCCAGACCACGCTGCAGAACGGCAATCCGGTGATCCACCCGGCGGTCACGCTGCTCAACGCGGCGCTGCTGGAACGCACCGGCGGCAACTTCCTGTTCTACGAGGAGGGTGTGACCGAGGCCGTCGGCCGGATGATCGAAGCGGTCGACAAGGAGCGGCTGGCGATCGCCGCCGCGCTCGGCGTCGACGTCCTGTCCGAGCCCGCGATCGGGATGAAGCAGGGCTACATGCTCGAGGACAACTACTCCACGAGCTACAGCCTCGCGCCCGGCTTCAAGGGCATCGGCGCCCAGTCCGAGCTCGACCACCGCTACCTGACCGAGGACGTCGGCTACTCGCTGGTGTTCATGGCCGATCTGGCGCAACGCCTCGGCGTCCCCACGCCGGTGATCGACGCCGTGATCACGATGACCTCGGTCGTCCTCGCCCGCGACTTCCGCGCCGAGGGCGTCCGCACGCTGGCGACGCTCGGTCTCGATCGACTCTCACCCGAGGAGCTTGCGGCGCTATGAGCACAGAGGAGCTCGCCGCCGACGCCTTCATCTACGGGTTCCCGCTCGTCTTCGACCTCGAACAGGTGGATCGCTTCACGCGCGCGGGCATGGGCGCGCTCGCGCCCGCTCCCCTGAACGAGTTCTCGCACGCCACCGCGCTCGCGGGGCCGCAGGACACGTTCGTGTCGATCAACAACGACACGATCTACTCGATCGCCCACGTCGACACGAGCGGCGGCCCGGTGCGGCTGGAGGTGCCCGACGCCGCCGGGCGCTACTACGTGTTGCAGTTCGTCGACGCCTGGACGAACAACTTCGCCTACGTCGGCCGGCGGGCGACGGGCACCGCCGCCGCGTCGTTCCTGCTCGTGCCGCCGGACTGGGACGGCTCCGCGCCCGGCGACGTGACGGTCATCCGCTTCCCCACCGCGATCGCCAGCATCATTGGGCGCTGGGCGGTCGAGGGCGAGGCCGACCTCCCCGCGGTGCGTGCGCTCCAGGAAGGGCTCACGCTGGCGCCGAGCGGCCCCGGCGCCGGGCTTCCCGCTCCCGACCCGGGCGTGCCGGAGGAGCTCATGTTCTTCGAGCGCCTGCGCGTGTGGCTCCAGGCCTTCCCGCCCGCCGAACGCGATCGCGCGTACCAGCAGCGCTTCGAGCCGCTCGGGCTGTTCGCGGCGGACTCGCCCTTCACCGCGCCGAACCCCGCGCTCGCGGCGGGGCTCGCGGCGGGCCGCGAGCGGCTGGAGGAGACCCTGGCGCAAGGCTCAGGCCCGCGCCAGAACGGCTGGAACCTGACCTACCACATCTTCGACTACAACCTCGACTTCTTCGAGGTGGGCGCGCTCGATGAGGAGCAGTGGAAGCTCGAGGACGGTCCCGGCCGCTATCTGATCCGCGCCGGGTCGGCCCGCGGCGGCCTGTGGGGCAACCACGGCTACGAGGCCGCGTACGCGATGGTCTACCGCGACGGCGACGACCAGCCGCTCGACGGCGCGCATCGCTACGAGCTGCGGTTCACGACGACCCCGCCCGTGGGCGCGTTCTGGTCGGTGACGATGTACGACCTGCCCGAGTTCTTCCTCGTCGCCAACCCGATCGACCGCTACTCGATCGGCGACCGGACCCCGGGGCTCGAGTACGCCGGCGACGGCTCGCTGACCATCGTCATCCAGCACGACGCGCCGGCCGATCCCGCGAACTGGCTGCCCACGCCCGCGGGTGCGTTCCGCCCGATCCTGCGGATGTACTCCCCCGACGCGGCCGTCTTCGACGGGACCTACGAGCTGCCTCCGATCGTCCGCGTCGAATGAGCGGGCGAGCCCCGATCCGCACCCGGCCACGGCTGCGGGCGCTGGCCAGCGGGCCGCCCGAGCCGATCGCCGAGGGCGTCTGGGTCCTGCGCGGCGGGTTCGCGCGCTCGATGAACGTCTACCTGATCCGCGACGGGGCGGACGTGGTCGCGTTCGACGCCGGCGAGAAGGGCATGGCGGGTGCGATCGCCGCCGCCGCGCGTGACCTCGGCGGGCTCTCGCGGGTCGTGCTCGGGCACGCCGACACCGACCACCGCGGATCGGCGCCGGCGCTGAAGGCCTGCGCCCCGATCGTCTGCCATGCGGACGCCGTCGAGCAGGCCGAGGGCTCAGGCGGGCGCGACTACTGGCACATGGACCAGCTGCCGCTCGACGTGCGGATCGTCCACGGGCTGCTGCATCGCTTCGTCTGGGACGGCGGTCCCGTGGCCATCGACGGAACGCTGGGCGAGGGCGACGTCGTGGCCGGCTTCGAGGTGATCGACCTGCCGGGGCACGCGCCGGGGCTGATCGGCCTGTGGCGCGAGCGCGACCGGCTCGCGCTCGTGTCGGACTGCATCTACATGACCGACATGCACGGCCGCCCGCAGCCGCCGGCGGTGCCGCTGGATGCCTACAACCTCGACACCGAGCAGGCACGCCGGTCGATCGTCAAGCTCGCCGAGCTGCGGCCCGCGACCGTCTGCCCGGGGCACCGCGGGCCGCTCACCGGGCCGGACGTCGTGGAGCAGCTCAGCCGCGCAGCGCTTCCAGCGCCGGCATGAGCACCGAGGCGATATCGCCGGGCTGGTTGATGGTGATGACCATGTCGATGTTCTGCTTGGGCACGCGCAGCATCAGCGACAGGTAGCCGCCGGTGCCGCCGGCGTGGCCGAGCACCTCGACACCGCCCCCGAGCTCGTAGCGCTCGAGGCCGAGCCCGTAGCCGATCAGGCCGTTGGCATCGCTCGCCGCCACGAACGTGCGCAGCGTCTTGAGCGTCCGCCTGTGCTCGAACAGCCGCCCGGTGAGCACGGCGTGCACGAAGCGCGAGAGGTCCTCGGTGGTCGTGAGCATCGCCTGGCCGCCGGCGGCGCCGGCCATCGAGGAGTTGACGAAGGTGGCATCGATGCGCCTGCCGTCGATGAGCATGTAGCCGTGGACGAGATCCCGTCCGCGCGAGGCGCTGGTCGGCGCGGGCAGCGACGTGTGGGTCAGCTTCAGCGGCCGGATCACGCGCTCGCGGACGACCGTCCGCCATGGCTTGCCGGTCACCCGCTCGAGGATCAGGCCGAGCAGGTTGTAGTTGGTGTTGGAGTAGCTCCAGCGCTCGCCGGGCGCCCCGGTCGCCGGCAACGCGGCGGCGCGGTCGAGGAACTCGTCGGTCGTCCAGATCCGCCGCGGGTCGGCGAAGGCTTCGAGATCGGACTGCGGCGTCGACCACTCCGCGAGCCCGCTGGTGTGGTTGAGCAGCATCCGGACGGTGATCCGGCTCGCCTGCGGGAAGCGGGCGGTGACGCTCGTCGGCAGGACGGAGGGCAGCGTCGCGTCCAGTGAGAGCCTGCCCTCCTCCACGAGCTGCAGCGTCGCGGCGGCGACGAACGGTTTGAGGATGCTGCCGGCGCGGAAGCGGTCGGTGGCGCGCATCGGGCGCCCGGTGGCGAGGTTCGACTTGCCCGCGGCACCGGACCACGTGGTCCCGTCGGCGAGGCGGACGCGCATCGCGACGCCCGGGAACTCGCCGCGCTTGACGGAGGCGTCGAGGATCGGCTGAAGCTTGGGGGCGGCATCGGCGACGGCGGGGACCGTCAGGGTGAGCAGCGCCGCGCAGGCCAGTGCGGTTCGGAGGGGGGAGAGCATGCGCCGAGTGTCCCGGCGCGGCGGCCGCCCGTCGTCGGTCGCGGGTCCGGTCCGCTCTCTGCCTTTTGGGGGATCTTTCGCGCGCCGGTCTACGGCGCAGGGCTGTACAGGCGCTTGTACGTCGCCCAGATGTTGGCGCCGTAGCCGGTCTCGTTCGGGTTGTTCTTGGCCCCGACCGTGCTGACCAGCTGCTCCTCGGTGGGCGGCGGCTTCTTGGCCAGCTCGGCGTCCACGCGGGCGCGGATGACCGGGCCGGCCAGCGCCGTGCCGCCGGAGGAGGTGGAGACGGTGTTGATGCGGGTGCCGACGTCCCCGGGCATCGCCTGAACGGCCTTGCGCTGCCAGGCGGCGCGGTTCTCGCCCCACTTCTTCGGATCGCGGATGTAGGACGTCAGCGAGCCCGTGCCAAGGCCCATGCGGTCGGCCTCGGGGATCTCGCCCGCGGCCTGCTTGGCCGTCTTGGCGTCCTTGCCCCCGAGCTCACCGTGCTTGGTGTCGATCGTGTTCTTGAGATCGACGGCGCTGAACATCGTCTTGACGTCCTCGTCGGAGAGCCCGGTGGGCGTGATCTGCGCCTGCTGGGCCTTGATGAAGTCATCGGCGGTGGTGCCCGCGTCGGCGGCGGTCTTGACCGCGTTCAGCAACGTCTTGACCGCGGTCGAGCGCGCGATGGCGTCGTCGATCTCCTTGACCGTCAGCTCGGGCTGGGCGAGCTTGCGCAGCGAGGCGTTGCGCTTGAACGCGTCCAGCGCGTAGGGCATCGTCGCCTGCTCGACGGTGGCCATGCTGGCCTTCACGCCGGCGACGGTGTCCAGCGAGGATTCCGTGGGGTTGGGCGCGTCGCCGCCGCGGTTGGTCTCCCAGATGCCGACGCAGTTGGCGATCCGCTCGGTCAGCGTCTCGGCGCTCGGCAACGCCGCGGCGGGGGCGGGCGCGGCCTGGGGCGCAGGGTCGCGGGCGAGGAAACGGACGACGCTGCGATTGCCGGAGGTCCGCTGCATCGCCAGCACGTGCTCGGCGGTGGTGACCTCCTGCAACGCCACCCGCGGGACCCCCGGGGGCTCCGGGACCGCGACGGGCGCGGGCGCCGCCGTCCGTTCCGCCGTCTGCTTCATCGCGCGGATGTTCCCATGCGGTTCGCGCGTGCGCGTCAGGCGGTCCGCGCGCGGACGCTTCATCTCCTTCTCAGCTCGCTGCGCTGGGCTTCGACACAATGGGCAACAAGAATCTGGTGCTCGCGGCGATGGTGTTCGCCGTGGCGATGACCTTCATCGACCAGACGATCGTCGCGATCGCGGTCCCGAACCTGCAGAGCGAGCTCGACCTCTCCCAGACGGGCTCGCAATGGGTGATCAACGGCTACCTGCTGTCGCTGTCGGCGCTCTTCGCCTTCGGCGGCAAGCTCGGCGACGTGCTCGGGCGGCGGCGGATGGTCGTCGTCGGCGTGATCGGCTTCGCCGTGGCCTCCGCGTTCTGCGGGTTGACGCCCACGGGCGGGATCGCCACGGCGTGGATGATCGTCTTCCGCGTCCTGCAGGGCGCGTTCGCGGCGCTGATGTTCCCCGCCGCCGTCGGGATCGTGATCGCATCGTTCCCGGTGCACGAGCGCGGGCGCGCGATGGCGGTGTTCTTCGGCATCTCCGGCGGGCTGACGGCGATCGGCCCGCTCGCCGGCGGCTTCCTGACGCAGTGGACCTGGCGCGCGATCTTCTGGATCAACGTGCCCGTCGCGCTGATCGCGCTGTATCTGATCTGGCGCTCCAAGCCCGATGACACCCGCCACCCGAGCCCGATCGACTACCGCGGCGCCGTGCTCGTCTGCGGTGGGATGGGGCTGCTCGTGCTCGCTCTCCAGCAGGCGAGCGTGTGGGGCTGGGGGTCGGTGGCGACGGTCGGCTGCCTGGCGCTCGGCGCGATTCTCAGCGCGGCCTTCGTGCTGTGGGAGCTGCGCTGCGAGACCCCGCTGCTGCAGCTGCGCATCTTCCGCGACCGCGGCTTCGCCACCGAGACGACGGTCCTCGCGCTGCTCTCGATCGTGTTCGTGCCGTTCTTCTTCTTCGGCTCCGTGTACGCGCAGGTGTCACTGGGCGAGTCCTCGTCCGAGGCCGGCCTCTACATCCTGTACTTCTTCATCGGCTTCGTGATCGCGGCGCAGATCGGCGGGCGGATCCTCGACCGCCGCGGGGCCAAGCGGAGCATCGTCATCGGCAGCGCGCTCGGCGCCGTGGGCTTCTACCTGCTCGCCGGCAAGCTGACCGACCTCTCGCTCGCCCATCAGCGCCTCGAGATCGCGATCGCCGGCGCCGGGCTCGGGTTCATCCTCGGCCCGGCCAGCACCGACGCGGTCGACCGCGCGCCGAGCTCGAGCTACAGCGAGGTCACGGGCATCACCCAGACCGGCCGCAACTTCGGCGCCAGCCTGGGCATGGCCGTGCTCGGCACGATCCTCATCCAGCGCAGCCAGAGCCTGATCACCGCCGCGCTGACGGCGGCCGGCGTCCCGCACGCCCAGGCCGTGCGGGTGGCGGGCTCCTTCGGGCTCTCACCGGGGAGCGGCAGCGACGCCCGCGGCGCCTCGCCGCAGCTGATCCACGATGTGCGCCTGGCGTTCGCGCACGCCACCCAGACGGTCTTCTACGTGATGGCGGCGATCCTCGTCGTGAACTTCGTGATCGCCTGGCTCTGGCTTCCGCGCGGGCGCGTCGACGACCACGCCGAGGTGCCCGCCGAGCTGCGCGCGCGGGAGGTCACTCCCGTCGGGTGACGCGTGTTCACGCCTGCCGGCTCGACGAGCCGAGCTGACGCAGGAGGCGATCGGCGAGTGTGCGCGGCGGCTCGGTGCTCGTCAGCACGACGTCGGCCGAGCGCCGCAGCAGCGGCTCGATCTCCGCGAGGTCGGCGAGCACCTGCGCCAGCTCGCCCGCCTCGCGCCCATAGGCGTTGCCCGTGCGCGTGCGCAGCCGCTTCACGAGCACCTCGGTGGGCGCCGTCAGCAGCACCCGGTAGTCGAACGGCAGGTCGGCCTGCTCCTCCGAGCAGCCCGCGAAGAACAGCGGGCGCCCGGTGGCGAGCAGGCCGGCCACGCGGTCGCGGCGCCAGCCCCAGCGGCCGTCGCCGCGAGGCTCGCTGAAGCCGTCGTCATCGGCGTCGTAGGCCTCGAGCCCGCGTGCGCGAAGCTCGGCTACGAGGGCCGATTTGCCCGTTCCCGACATGCCGGTGATGAGGATCTGAATCGCGCCAGCATAAGACGCGCCCGCCAGGCGAGGAGGCCGGTCGCGGCGCCGCTGAGGCAGGGCAGCAGCTCCTCGACGGGAACGCCGCCGACGTGGGCGATCACGTGCTGCGCGCGCCGCGCTGCGAGGCCGACGCCTCCGCCAGCGCGGCCTCGAAGACGGTCGCGTCCTCGTATTCGTCGTGCAGGTTCCACCAGCCGTAGGCCTGCGTCTGCGGGTAGCCCTCGGGCGAGTCCTCCCACTGCTCCTGGCGGCCGAGCGCGGTGATGTCGAGGTAGGTCCACGTGTTGCCCATCAGCTCGTCGCCGCGCTTGTCGATCAGGTAGGTGCGGAAGATCTGCCCGTCGTCGGCGAGGAACGCGTTGGTCCCGTGCCACTCGTCGACGCCGAAGTCCGCGTCGAAGTCGTCGGTGAGCGTGTACCAGGGGATGTCGGTCCAGCCCATCCGCGCCTTCCAGCGCTCGATGTCGGCCTGCGGCGCGCGCGAGACGAACACCAGCGTGGTGTCCCGCGCGTTGAGGTGGGCGAGGTGGGACACCTGGTCGGCGACGAACGAGCAGCCGCGGCAGCCGCTCTCGGGCCAGCCGTGGACGCCCGGCTCGAAGAAGAAGCGGTAGACGATCAGCTGCCGGCGGCCGGCGAAGAGGTCCTTGAGATCGACCGTCCCGTCCGGCCCTTCGAACGCGTAGTCCTTCTCGATCAGCATCCGCGGCATGCGCCGGCGTTCGGCGGCGAGCGCGTCCCCGGCGCGGGTGTGCTCCTTCTCCTTGACCAGCAGCGCCTGGCGCGCGGCGTCCCACTCCTGCGGCGAGACGATCGGGGGGAGGTTCATTGGCGGCTCCTTTGAGTAGCGTAACCCGGAGGTTACACAAGAAACGCGCGAGGAGCAACCTTTTGGTTACACCTCAGACCATCCCGTAGAAGCGGATCGTCTTCCCGTCGCGGGTGCAGGTGTGGCGACTGGCGTACACGTTGCCCTCGTCGTCGCGCCAGTAATGGATGCGACACCGGTAGCCGGCGACGCGCCGCGGCATCGAGCGCCCGCCGGCGTGCGACGCGTACTCGCGCATGAAGCGGGCGGCCGTGCGGCAGCTGGTATCGCGCTGCGAGGCCCACTTGAAGAAGCCGTGCCACGCGGTCGCCTGGGCGCAGCGGGTGAAGCCGTGCGGGACGTCGTAGCGCGGCCCGGCGGCGGCGTGAGCGGGGACGGCGAACAGCGCCACCAGCAGCCCCGTGATCATCGCCAGTCTCCGCATACATCCAAGGATGGCGGGGGCGGGACGTAAACGACCCCCGCCAGCGGATCGCGGCCACGACGGCGGCGCGCGACCCGTCACGGATCGCCGCGGTCAGTTGCGGCGCTGCAGCAGTACGGCGGCGAGGATGATGGCGCCCTTGGTGATCGATTGGATCTCGACGGCCAGGTTCATCAGCGTGAGCAGGTTGAACACCAGCGCGAACGTGATCACGCCGAGCACCGTTCCGACGATCGTGGCGCGGCCGCCCGCGAGGCTGGTGCCGCCGATCACGACCGCGGCGATCGCGTCGAGCTCGTAGAGCTGGCCGGAGACCGGCGAGGCGCTGGCCAGGCGGCCGCAGAGCAGGACCGCGGCGATGCCGGCGCAGATGCCGCTGAGGGCGTAGACGCTGAACAGGATGCGGTTGGCCTTCACGCCCGCGATCCGGGCGGCCTCCGGGTTGCCGCCGACGGCGACGACGTAGCGGCCGTACGGCGTGCGGTTGAGCAGGACCCAGCCGATCGCGGCGACGATCAGGAAGATGATCAGCGACGAGGGGATGGTGAGGATCTCGCCGGTCCCGAACCAGCGCAGCGACTTCAGCTCGAACAGTGAGATCGGTGTCTTGTCGCTGATCCAGAGCGCGAGGCCGCGCGCGATCAGCAGCATGGCCAGGGTGGCGATGAACGGCACGACCTTGCCGTAGGAGACGGCGAGGCCGTTGATGGAGCCCAGCAGGAAGCCGAACGCCACCGAGCCGAGCACGAACCACAGCGTCGGGTTGGAGTCCAGCAGGCCGATGTGCTCCATCAGCCAGCCGCCGGCGATCGCGGTGGCGGCGACCATCGAGCCGACCGAGAGGTCGATGCCCGCGGTGGCGATGACGAACGTCATGCCGATCGCCAGCACGCCGACGACGCTGCCCTGGCGCAGCACGTTGAAGATGTTGTCCTTCGACATGAAGGACTCGCCCTCGAGGATCCACCCGGCGAGCAGCAGGGCGATGACGACGCCGAAGAGCGCGTACTCCTGCACGTCGATCTTGGCGCGCGCCGGCTTGACCTTGGTCTGCGCGGGCGGCGCGGCGGGGATGGTGGTCATGCGGTCTCCTCGAGAACTGGTTCGGTGTGCGCCGGCGCGACGGCGTGGCTCAGCAGCTCGACCTCGGTGGCGCTCTCACCGTCGAGCTCGGCGACGAGCTCGCCCTCGCGCATGATCAGGATGCGGCTGGACAGGCCCATCAGCTCCTCCATCTCGGAGGACACGACGACCACGCCGATGCCGGACGCCGAGAGCTCGGCGATCAGCTTGTAGATCTCGGCCTTGGCGCCGACGTCGACGCCACGGGTCGGCTCGTCGAGCAGCAACACGCGGCACTCGCGCAGCAGCCAGCGCGCCAGGACGACCTTCTGCTGGTTGCCGCCCGAGAGCTCGCGCGTGATGCGGTCCGGGTTGTCCGGAACGGTGTTGAGCTCGCGCAGCTTGTCGCCGGTCGCCTGGCGCTCCGCCTTGAGGTTGATGATCCCGCCGCGCGTGAAGCGGCCGAGGTCGGAGACGCTGACGTTCTTGGCCAGGCTCCAGCCGAGCAGCAGCCCCTGCGACTTGCGGTCCTCGGGCGCGAGGCCCATGCCGCGGGCGATGGCCACGTCGGGCCGGCCGGCCGGGACCTTGCGGCCGTCGAGGTGGACCTCGCCGGTGTCGGGCCGGTCCATGCCGTAGATCAGGCGCAGCAGCTCCGAGCGTCCCGCGCCCACGAGCCCGCCGATGCCGACGACCTCGCCCGCGTGGA
The DNA here is from genome assembly GCA_963798325.1 of uncultured Solirubrobacteraceae bacterium. Classification (GTDB taxonomy): domain Bacteria; phylum Actinomycetota; class Thermoleophilia; order Solirubrobacterales; family Solirubrobacteraceae; genus Solirubrobacter. Next base: position 999,512 of record CAWCSS010000009.1, on the reverse strand, counting down.
CCTGGAAGCTGCACGTCTTCACGCGGGGCGCCCCCGAGACCCCGCGGACGTCGAGCACGACCTCATCCGTCGTCGCGCGCGCCCGGGCGGGGAACAGCTTGTCGACCTTGCGCCCGACCATCTTCTCCACCAGCTCGCCGCGCGGCGTGTCCGCGGGCAGCCCGGTGGCGACCGTGCGCCCGTCGGAGAGGACCGTCACCCGGTCGCCGATGCGCGGGATCTCGTCGAGGCGGTGCGAGATGTAGATGACGCCCACGCCGTCGGCCGCGAGCCGGCGGACGACGCCGAAGAGGATCTCGACCTCGCCGTCGTCGAGGATCGAGGACGGCTCGTCCATGATCAGCAGCTTCACGTTGCGCGACAGCGCGCGGCAGATCGAGACGACCTGCTGGGCGGCGGGACGGAGGTCGCGCACGAACGTGTCGGGCTGGATGTCGCCGTGATCGAGACGGTCGAGCAGCGCGTTCGTCTCGTCGCGCATGCGGGCGCGATCGAGCAGCCCGAACTTGCGCGGCTCGTGGCCGAGGAAGATCGACTCGGCGACCCGCAGATCCTCGACCAGGTCGAGCTCCTGATAGATCGTGCCGACGCCGAAGGCCATCGACTGCGACGGCTCGCCCACCGGCAGGAGCTCGCCTTTGATGCGGATCTCGCCTTCGGTCGGGGCGACCACGCCCGACACGCACTTGATCAGGGTCGACTTGCCGGCGCCGTTGGGGCCCAGCAGACAGTGCACCTCGCCGGCGTGAACGTCGAAGTCCACGCCCTTCAGCGCCTTGACGCCCGGGTACTGCTTGGTGATTCCCCGGACCTCGAGCAACGGCCGCTCTCGATCTCTCTCCATGCCCCGAACGTACTCGGACTTAGTTTGACTGTCAAGCGAAAGTGTCCGCTTGCACATTCAAAGACCCCCTAGTTAGGGGGTTATACGGAATGCTTACGACTGACGGTCGCCGCTCAGGCGAGGGCCGCGGCGCGCAGCACGGCGTCGAGCTCCTCGCCGCGCAGGGGCTTGGCGAGGTAGTCGCTCATCCCGGCCGCGAGGCACTTCTCGCGATCGCCCTTCATCGCGTTGGCCGTCATCGCGATGATCGGCAGCTCCGCGCCGTCGCGGCGCAGCTCGCGGGTGGCCTCATAGCCGTCGAGGCCGGGCATCTGGCAGTCCATGAAGATGGCGGCGTAGGCGCGGTCGCGGGCGAGCTCGACCGCCTCGTGCCCGTCGCCGGCCAGCTCGACCTGCAGCCCGCGCCGCTTGAGCATCTCGGTGGCGACGAGCTGGTTGACCGGGTTGTCCTCGGCCAGCAGCACGGGCAGCGACGCGCGGATCGGGTCCGGGGAAGGGGTCGGCTGGGCGGGTGCCTCGTACGGGGTGGCGGCCGGCAGGGGGAGGGTCACGGTGAAGGTGCTGCCGCTCCCCGGCCGGCTGGAGGCCTCGACCCGGCCGTCCATCAGCTCGGCCATCTGGCGGCAGATCGCCAGCCCGAGGCCGGTGCCGCCGAAGCGCCGGGTGGTGCTGGCGTCGGCCTGGGAGAACGGATCGAAGAGCTGGGGGAGCAGCGCGGGGTCGATCCCGACACCGGTGTCGCGGACCTCGATCATGATGGCCGTCCCGTGCACTCACCGTGACCTCGACGCGACCGCGATCGGTGAACTTGACCGCGTTGCCGACCAGGTTGGTGACGATCTGGCGAACGCGAACGGGATCGCCGAGGACCAGTGCCGGGACGCCCGGATCGACGGTCACCGTGAGGTCCACGCCCTTGACCGCGGCCTCGTGGGCGAGCAGCGCGCGGGTGGACTCGATCGTCTCGCGCAGGGAGAACGACAGCGAGTCCAGGCGCAGCTTGCCGGCCTCGATCTTGGACACGTCGAGGATGTCGTCGATGATCGTCAGCAGCGTCTCGGCCGAGCCACGGACCTGGTCGGCGAAGTCGCGCTGGCGCGTGTCCAGCGGCGTGTCGAGCAGCAGCTCGGTCATCCCGATCACGCCGTTCATGGGCGTGCGGATCTCGTGGCTCATGTTGGCCAGGAACGCGGACTTCAGGTCGGAGGCGGCGAGCGCCTCGTCGCGGGCGTGAGCGAGTTCCCGCTCCAGGTCGTCGCGCTCGTCGCGATGCAGGGCGAGCACGAGCGTGAGCGCGCTGATCACCCCGATGAAGGCCTGGGCGAGCATCACGCGCGTCTGCGGCTCCTGCGGCGCGAACGGGCCGTGCTCGGTGAGCGTCAGCGCGATCAGCGTGATGCCGATGAAGAAGGCGTGCAGGGTGGCGAGCGTCGTGTCGAAGCGCAGCGCGACCCACACGCTGAGCGGGACGACGAGGAACGCGAGCGGGACGCCGGTGGTCAGGCCGAAGAGCAGGATGTAGGCGCCGCTGCCGAGCACGGTCACGGCGACGAACTCCCAGCCGCGCTCGACCTTGCGCGACGTGAGCCCGTGGCGGGTGAGGTCCCACAGCCGCAAGCCGAGGGCGGCCACGACGAGCGTGCTGCAGGCGTTGCGAAGGAGCCAGCTGAACGGGGCCACCGGCCACAGCGCGTCGGTGAACAACCACACCGCCACTGGGCCGATGGCCGCGCTGACGACCGAGCCCAGCACCGCGGCGGCGAGCAGCGCGCGCAGGTCCTCGGCGCGCTTCATCGCGTAGCCCTGCGGGCGCAGGCGCGTGAAGATCACGCAGGCGACGACCGCGTGCACGAGGTTGGCCGCGCCGAAGGCCAGCGAGAGCGCGACGATCGACCCGGTCGCGAGGTTGCCCGCGACGGTGGTGAAGAACAGCAGCACGATCGTCACGCGTCGCTCGGCGGGACGCGACCAGGCGGCGGCGAGCCACAGGAACGCGACGCCGGCGGCCGGCCAGACGAGCGCGAGTTGGGTGCCCTCGAGCCGTGTCGCGCGGCCGAGCATGACCGTGGCGAGGTAGAGCACGACGAACAGCGAAGTCCGGACCACCATCGTCGGGGGTGATCGGCGCGCCGTGCGGCGCCTTGAGTCAGCGCGCCGCGCTGAGCACCGGGCCGAGCTGCTCGATCTCGTCCACGCACTGGATGCCGAGCGCGGCGAGGCCCGGGCGGGCGTCGATCGGCAGCGGGCCGCCGTCGTCCTCGTTGAGCACGCCGCCGAAGATCACGGCCGCGGCCGTCTCGCTGGCGGCCAGCGCGGTGGTCAGCTCGCGGCCGAGCGTGAGCGCGCCGCCGTTGTAGGTGCCGAGGACGATCGCGTGCGCGTCCTCGTCGGCGGCGACGCGCGCGACCTGCGTGGCCGACACCGAGCTGGGCAGGACGATCACTTGCGCGCCCGCGTGCGGGAGCTCGCGCGCGAGCGCGTCGCGGACGACGTCGTGGACCTCGAGCGTGGCCAGGACGATCCGCAGGCCGTTGAGCCGCGGGAGCGTGCGGCGCGCGCGCTCGGCCACGCTCGCGACGACGCCGTGCTTCCAGGTCTCGAGCTGTTTGAGCTCGGACGGCGCGGCGACCTGCACCTGGCGCTCGAGCTCGGCGGGGGCGATCCGGCGCAGAGCCAGCAGCAGCTGGGCGGCGTCGCTGACGTCGACGCCGCCGTCCTGGAAATGGGCGAGCACGGCGTCGCGGAAGCCGCGCGCGAAGTCGGCGGCCTCGGATGCGCGCCGCTGCACCCAGTCCCAGTCCAGCAGCGGGGCGCCGTTGCGGACCTCGCGTTCGAGCTCGCGCGCGATCAGGTGCACCTCGAGGATCTCCTGCGCGTCCGGGATCCGCTCGGCTTCGCTCAGCGGGACCGGGTTGATCGCGTGGCCGGTCGGGCGGCGAAGCTGGGTGGCGATGTCGATCATCACCGAGGTGGTCAGCACCGACAGGTTCTGCAGGCGGTCGCGCGTGTACTCGACCGTGTTGCCGTAGACCATCGAGCCCAGCGAGTCGCCGTCGCGCAGCTCGTCGAGGGCGAGGCCGACGATCGCCCGGTGCGCCGGATCGGGGACGAGCCCGCCGTAGCAGTGCGCCAGCCGTGCGCCGATCAGGGTCTCCACGGCGTGCAGCTCGAGCGCCGCCCAGCCGAGGTAGCCGCCGTAGTGGCTGAACTGCATCGCGGGGCCGTCGTCGAGGTAGGAGTGCACCAGGGCGCCGTTGGCGCGGTGCGCCGCCATCGCGCCGAGCGCTCGGACCGTCGTCTCGGTCAGGTCTTGATCGTCGTGACCGCCGGGCGGTTCGAACGCGAAGTGCTGTCCGAGGTTGCCGATCGTGGTGATCCCGGCCTTCAGGGCGCGGACGGTGTTCTCCAGGCCGGCGGGGGTGCCGATCATGAAGTCGCCCAGGTGGGGCTGGGCGGGTGCGTCGGCGACGCGCGCCCAGTCACGTGGTTGCAGACGAGGCCCGGTCTCCTTGGCGGCGGTGTCGCGCCGGTCTTCGGGCAGGCTCATCGAGCGCGACAGGCACAGGCCGAAACGGTCCAGCCTGTGACCCTTCTCGTCGAGGCCGGCGGTGACCTCGGCGAGCGCCGTCGCGGTCGCGTCCCAGTCGCTGAGCCCGAGATGGGCGTGGTAGGTCAGCCGGTCATGGGCGCGGCGGCGGCGCTTGTACTCGACCTCCGAACGGACGTCGTGCGCCGCGCAGAATGCGGTCCGCCCGAGTGGCGGGGCGGCCGCGCGTCCTTCTCGGAGCAGTTCTCCCGCGGGCCTCATCCACCCCGCACGCTAGCGGGACGGGTCTACGCGACCGGCTCGCGCTCGGTCTCGCGCTGCGGCTCGGTGGCGGTGCGGGCGGACTCGAAGTTCAGCTCGTGGTCCTTCTCGTCCTTGTCGCCGCCGGTGATGGCGCCCTTGAACTCGCGAATGCCGCGGCCCAGCGACTTGCCCGCGTCCGGCAGACGCTTGGGTCCGAGCACGACCAGCGCGATGACGAGCACGACGATCAGTTCCATGGGTCCGATGTTGGGCATCTCAATTTCCTCCCTGGCAGTTGTAAGGACTGCGCACTACCCAGCGGATCGGATCACTCAACGTCGTAGCCTGGGTGGTCATGGCCGTCGAAACGAGTTCGCTGTTCGCCTTCGACAACTCGTTCGTGCGGGACCTCGAAGGGCTGTTCGTGCCGTGGCGGGGCGCGGAGGTGCCCGCGCCGCGGGTGCTGGCGCTCAATGAGGAATTGGCCGCCGAGCTCGGCGTCGAGGCCGGAGCGCTGGACGCGGCCGTCCTGGCGGGGAGCGTCGCCCCGGCGGGGGCATCGCCGGTCGCGATGGCGTACGCCGGGCATCAGTTCGGCGCCTATTCACCGCGGCTCGGCGACGGGCGCGCGCTGTTGCTCGGCGAGGTCATCGACGCCTCCGGCGCACGGCGGGACCTGCACCTGAAGGGCTCCGGGCGCACCCCCTTCGCCCGCGGCGGTGACGGCAAGGCGGTCGTCGGGCCGATGCTGCGCGAGTACCTGATCAGCGAGGCGATGCATGCCTTGGGCATCCCGACCACGCGCTCGCTGGCCGTCGTGGCCACGGGCGAGCAGGTGCGACGCGAGCTGCCCCTGCCGGGCGCCGTCCTGGCACGCGTGGCGGCGAGCCACATCCGCGTCGGCACCTTCGAATACGCGGCGCGCAACGGCGACGTCCGGCGGCTCACCGACTACTCGATCGCCCGCCACTACCCGGGCGCCTCCTACCTGGAGTTCTACGAGCGGGTGGTGGACGCGCAGGCGTCGCTGATCGCCCGCTGGATGCTCGTGGGCTTCATCCACGGCGTGATGAACACCGACAACATGGCGATCTCCGGCGAGACGATCGATTACGGCCCGTGCGCGTTCATGGACGCCTACGACCCCGCGACCGTGTTCAGCTCGATCGACCACGCCGGCCGCTACGCCTACGGCAACCAGCCGCACATCGCGCAGTGGAACCTCGCCCGCCTGGCCGAGACGCTGCTGCCGCTGATCGACGATGACACCGCGACGGCGGTGGCCGCCGCGACCGAGACGCTCGACGCCTTCCCGTCGCGCTACGAGTCCTACTGGCGAGCGGGCATGCGCGCCAAGCTCGGGCTCACGTCGGCCGGAGCGGTCACGGACGCGCTGATCGACGACCTGCTCCCGCTGCTGCACGGGCGCGACTACACGTCCTTCTTCCGCGCTCTGTCGGCGGGAACGGTCGAGGACGCCTGGGTGGACCGCTGGCGAGAGCAGGACCCCGACCGCGAGCTGATGGACCGCGTTAACCCGGTCTACATCCCCCGCAACCACCTCGTCGAAGAGGCCCTGGCGGCGGCCACCAACGACGACCTCGAGCCGTTCGATCGCCTGCTCGACGTGTTGTCCCAGCCGTTCGTCGCGCGGCCGGGGTTGGAGCGCTTCGCCGAGCCGGCCCCGCCCAGCCCGGGCCTCTACCAGACGTTCTGCGGGACCTAGCGGTCGAGCCACACCCGGTCGCGAAGCTCGATCCCGTCGATCCGCAGCCCGGCCGGGTAACCGTTCGCGGGCGTGAACGCGTCACGTTCGATCGAGCACAGCCGGAACCCGGCACGCTGGTAGAACCGCAGGTTGCCGACATCGGCCGCGGCGGTCGCGACGACCAGCGGTCCGCCCGCGGCGTCGATCAGCGCCCGGCCGACCCCGCGCCCCTGATGCGCGGGTGCGACCGCCATGTTCTTGATCTCGGTCGCGCCGGACGAGGCTGTCGGCGTGAGCTGAATGTGCCCGACGATCTCGCCGCCCTCGATCGCCACGAGCACCTCGCCCGTCTCGATGTAGGCGTCGAGTTCCTGCGCTGAGTCCTCGGCGAGTTCGAACAGGCCGCGCAGCGCCGCGCGCGGTCCGGTGTAAGGCTCGATGTCCATCGTCTCCCGTCCTCCGGAGCGCCCGCGCGTTACGAGCGGATCGCCACCACCAACGACCGCGGGATGTTCGGTTGCGATCACGTTCGGACTGTTCGAGGTGGCGCATTGACGGGGTGCAGCCGCAAACCTGTCGAGGACGAACCTTTCCGGCTGCACCCCCCGGCCCGCCGCGCTCTGCTCGCGGTCGTCAGCGGGCCAGTGCGCTCTCGCGGCCGCGCAACCCGCGCCGCGGCGCCAGCACGAACCGCCACGTGACCAACGCACCCACGGCCATGCTCGCCGTCGCCACCACCGACCCGAGCGAGAGCAGCGACAGGCCCGTCAAGCCGTGGCCGATGTTGCAGCCATGCGCGATCGACCCGCCGGCGCCCATCAGCAGGCCGCCGCACGCCGCCCGCACGGATCGCGCCGCGTTCGGCATCCGCAACCGACGCGACCCGGCGACCGCGCCGCCCGCCAGCACGCCGACCGCGAGCCAGAGCTGGAACGGCAGGGCGCGGCCGGTCTCGAGCGCCGAGCGGGTGCCATCGGCCGCACCGACGAACCCGAGCCCGTACCCGTAGCCGGCATGATCGGCGGCGACCCACGCGGCCGCCGCGACGACGCCGAGCGCGACGCCCGCGATCACGCCGCTGCGGCCGCGCCGCAGAAGGACGAGCAGGACGACGACGCCGACGACGAGCGCGAGCGGCGTGTAGTCGACGCCGAGCAGGCCGGTCAGCGAGTGCCGGCTCGGATGGGACGCGTCGTCGAGGCGGGTGATCCACTCCTTGCCCGGCCCACGGATCAGCAGCTCGCCGGCGGCGAAGCCCACGATCGCGATCGCCAGTGCGACCTGGCCCTCGCCGGCCTTCCACAGCATGCCCGTCACGCACCCGCCCGCCAGGGCCATGCCGGCGCCGAACGCGAGCCCGCCGACGAGGTTCGCCGCCGGCAGCAGCGCCGGCCCGCCGCCCGCCGCGGCGCGTTCGACCGTCCCGACCCCGGCCGAGATCAGCAGCGGCAGCAGCAACAGCTGCACCGCCACCGCGAAGGCGAACGCGCGCAGCAGCCGCGGGCGCCCGTCGAACGCCGCCTCGCGCACGGCGGAGTTGAAGCAGAGCCCGTAATGGACCATGACCGCGCCCGCGGCGAACCCGGCGAGCAGACCGAGAAGTGCGTCCGTCAAGGCCGCTCATCCTAGGCCCGTGTAACGTCGCCACGCGCAAAGAGACTCATCGGCATGCGCGACGACCGGGTGTTCCGCTCCACACAGGTCCTCGGGATGGTCATCGTCCCGTTCCTGCTGGTCGCGTTCGCGCTGCTGTACTTCTTCCCCGACGACACGCGCCACTGGTTCGCGTGGGATGTCCAGCCGACGAACACGCCGCTGATCATGGGCGCGGGCTACATCGCCGGCGCGTACTTCTTCCTGCGCGTGGCGCTGGAGACGCACTGGCACCGGATCCAGGTCGGCTTCCTGCCGGTCACCGCGTTCACGCTGTTCATGGCGATCGCGACCTTCGCGCACCTCGATCGCTTCGACACCGCCCACGTCGCGTTCTGGATCTGGGTCGGCCTCTACGTCACGACGCCCGTGCTGGTGCCGCTGGCGTGGTGGCGCAACCGCGCGACCGACCCGCGCACGCCGGAGCCCGGCGAGCGGCCGCTGCCACGCGGCGTGCGGCCCGCGCTGCTCGCGGTCGGCGCGGCGCAGACGCTGGTCGCGCTCGTCCTGCTGCTGTTCCCGTCGACGATGATCGAGCACTGGCCGTGGATGCTCACGCCGCTGACCGCGCAGACGCTCGGCGGGTGGTTCGCGCTGCCCGGCGTGACGGCGCTCATGATGGGCCTCGACGGCCGCTGGAGCGCGATCCGGATCACGCTCGAGAGCCAGCTGATCGGGCTGGCGCTGATCCTCGTCGGCACGGCGCGGGCGTGGGATGACATCGACACGTCCAATACGCTGGCGTTCGTGTTCGTCGCCGGCATCGTGGGGTTGTTCGTGACGCTGCTCGGCCTCGAGGTCCTCGGGCTGCGTGCGCGCGATGGCCACCGAGCCTGATCCGCGCTTCCTGCTCGCCAACGAGCGGACGTTCCTGGCGTGGAACCGGACGGGGCTCGCGCTCGTCGGCGGTGGGCTGGCGGCCGGGCAGCTGCTCGACTTCGAGTCGGTGCTCGCCGAGCTCGTCGTCTCGCTGCCGCCGATCGCGTTCGGGGCGGGGCTGGCGCTGATGAGCTACCGGCGCTGGCGGCGCAACGACGCCGCGCTACGGGCCGGCGAGCCGCTTCCGGCGGCCGACGCGTCGCGGATCCTCCCGTGGGGGATCGCGCTGCTGGCCGTGATCATCGCCGTGGTGGTGATCGTGCATGCCGTATGAGGACGCCCGCGCCCGGACGCGGCTCGCGTGGCAGCGAACCGGGCTGGCGCTGGCCGCGATCGCCACGTTGATCGCGTCCGCGGGCCTGCACCGCACGGCGGGCCTGTTGATCCTCCCCGTCGCGCTGGCGCTGCTCGCGGCCACCGCCGCGGTGATCCGCGGCGCCCGGATGTCACAGCTGCTGGCGCTCACGCTGACGACCGCGGCCGTGGCCGCGGTCGTCGTCGCACTGCCCCTGGAGCTCTAGGGCGTCGTGGTCGAGAGCGTGAAGGTCAGCGTCCTGCTGTAGCTGCCGGTGCGCAGCGCGTCGGTCGCGCCGATCGCCTGCTTGAACGTGATCGCCACCGGATCGTTGGACACCGGCGTCGTCCACGCGGACTTCGAGAACGCCACCTGCAGCGGCTGCGGGAGCGAGAACGCTCCGTTCGTCAGGTGGCCCGGGTCCGAGACGGTCAACGCCGCGTCGCCCGCGGTGGAGATCACGTTGGCCGTCATCGACGCCGTGTACTCCTTCTCCATGCCGGGGGTGAACGTCCCGAACGTCGCCGGAGCGCCGAGCGTCAGCGCCAGCGTCGCCGGCACGGTCCCGCCGGCGCCGCCCTCGGCGTCCGTGGAGAGCGCCGGGACCGCATCGCCGGAACTGGCGATGTGGAAGTAGTCGAACGCGACGTCGAGGTCGGTCGAGTTCCCGCCGCGGTTGAAGGCCAGCACGCCCGCCTTGGTCGCCTCGACGTTGAGCGTCGTCGACCCCATGTAGCGGTAGACGCTGCCGTCACCCGAGTAGTAGGCCTTGTAGGTGCTGCCGATCTTGGCCAGCCGCAGCCAGATCGCGCCGCCCGAGCCGACGATCTGCTGCGCGTCGGGCCCCTGGATCTGGAGCGTCGTGGCGGAGCCGTTCTGCTCGCGGATCACGACCACCCGCAGCCGGTTGATCGGCTGCGTGGCCGCGCTCATCTCCCACGCCAGCTTCACGTAGTTCTGGTCGCTGTTGTAGGCGATGATCCCGCCCTGCTCGTTGTTGTTGGCCAGCGGGCGCGAGAAGACGAGCTTGGACTCCATCGTCCAGTCGCCGTTGACGTCCTGGAGCACGACGTTCTTGGCCGTGTTGGTGTTGCCCTGCAGGTCGCCGTTCTGCGCGGTGATCACCAGCGAGCCGTCCGCGACGCGCCAGCGCGCCGCGTCGGGACGCAGGATCTGCCACTGCGAGCCGAGCGTCCCGAACTCGTCGCTGCCCGCGTTGGTGGTGTCGAGGTTGACGGTGTAGACCGACGACGCCGCGCCGTTGGTGACCGTGACCTTCGCCTGCCCGGTCAACGAGGCGGCGGGCTCGACGCTCACCGTCGCCGCCGGATCGCTCGCGTCGGCGACGACCTGCGCGGCGGCGTCCGGGCTCGCGTTCATGACCGCGTTGTAACTGAGCACGCCGGGCTTCAGCGAGAGCGGCCTGCCGTTGACGCGCAGCGAACGCAGCGTCGTGTCCGGCACGAGGTTGAACACGTAGTTCTTGACGATCGGCCCGAAGAAGTCGTCCTTGGTGACCTTGACGATCGCCTGCCCGGGCACGGCGGACGCCTGCGAGACGATCTGCGCCCGCGCCGCCGGGTCGGCGGTCCTGACCGCGGTGATGGTCGGTGACGCCCCCGCCGCGACCGGGACCGAGTAGGTCGCGTCGGAGAGGTTGAACCCGCCGATCTCCTTTCCGGCCACGGTGATCTTGGCCGACAGCGGCCCGCCGTCGACCGGCACGTCGCGCCCGCTGAACTCACGCCAGTAGTTGACGCTCGTGTCGCGCCACGAGCCCGCGTCGGTCTCGTGCGTCGCCAGCCGCGCCTTGACCTCGCCGAAGCGGCGCGCGTCGATGGACGGCTGCAGCGCATCCCACGCCTCGCGCATCCAGGTCACGTACTCGACGCCCATCTGGTAGCGGTAGACGAGCTCGTCCCAGTAGGTTCGCCCACTGGCCATCCGGTAGTCCCACGGCACGTGGTGGAACCACGCGAGCAGGTTCTCCGGCGTCGTCGCGATGTTCCCGAAGCGCTGCTCGAGCGTCGGGAAATACTGCGCGACCATGTTCGAGCCGGTGGCCGTGCGGTCGAACCCGATGCCGGCGCTGTCGGCCTGGTTGTAATAGACAGGGCTCCAGTCGTCTCGCTGGAACCACTCGTTGGGCATCGGCCCGTAGTGGTCGCTGGAGCGGAACTGATGCCCGATGCCGAGCGGCGTCTGATAGCTCGCCAGGGCTTCGCGCGAGCCCATCATCATCTTCACGATCGTGTCCACGACCGGCGCGTCGTTGCTCCAGGTCATCCGCACCCATTCGCGCGCGATGTCCTCCGAGCCGGCCGTCCAGTCCCAAGCCAGGCGACCCCAGGCGTAGAGGTTGGCCTGCGCGAAGTGATGCCCGGTGAGGTTGTCAGCGTTGCCGAGGTTGGCCACGCCGACGATCGCGGTGTCCGGTTGCCCTTGGGCGGAGCCGTCGATCACGTTGCCCACCAGCCGCTTGCCGGCCGGCGCGTTGGTCGCGTAGGTGTCGGTCTTGAGCGTCTCCTCCCACATCGGCGCGAGGTAGGTGAGCATCTTGTTCTGGCCCGTGTACTCCTGCGTGATCTGCAGCTCGAGCGCCTGGTTGGTGTTCTCCATGCGGCCGAACATCGGGTGGACCGGCTCGCGGCCCTGGAAGTCCAGCGGGCCGTTCTTGGTCTGCAGGAACACGTTGGGCGCGAAGCGCTTCGCGTTGTCGATCGGGTCGAATTCGAGGAACGCGCGCTTGAGCCGGTCATGGTCGACGTCGGCGTTGTAGACGAACGTCCGCCAGAAGACGGTCATCCCCAGCGGAGCGAGCGAGGCCGCCACACCGTTGGCGCCGTCGCCGTGGTCGTAGCCGAAGTCCTGCGGCCCCGGCTGGCCCTCGGAGTTGGCCTTGACCGTGAAGCCGACGAAGTCCGGGATCGCGGCCTGCAGCTGCTGCGCCTTGCGCGTCCACCAGCCGCGGAAGGCGGTGCTGTACGGGTCGAGCTGCTGGTTGGTCAACGTGTCCGGCGCGAAGCGCGAGTCGGTCGGCGCCGTGTAGTTGATCGAGAGCGCGAGGTGCACGCCGTACGGGCGCAGCGCGTCGGCCAGCGCCGCCTCCTGGGCGATGTAGGCCGTTGTCAGGTAGGCGTTGTTGGCGTTGACGTTGTTGATCGTGATGCCGTTGATGCCGAGCGAGGCCAGCGCCCGCGCGACGACGATGTAGCGGCTGAGGATCACCGGCAGGTTCTTCGTCGCGCTCGCCCCGGTGGCGGCGAAGTCGAAGACCGCGCCGTTCTCACCATTGAGTCCGCCCGTCCCCGCCGTGTTGTTGCCCGCGTAGAGGCGCTCGGTGTCCCAGTAGTTGAGGTGGCGGTGCTTGATCTTCGGCGCCGAGGCGACGCCGAGGCCGGTGATCGGCTGCTGCGTCTGGATCAGGCGCAGGAACGCGAAGCTGCCGTAGAGCGCGCCGAGGTCGGTGTTGCCCGCGATCACCGTGTTGCGCCCGACCGAGCGGATCACGTAGCCCTCGGGGCCGGCCGCCGCCAGGTCGCTCTCGGTCAGCGCCGCTCGTACCAGCTCCGAGCTGGCACGTGTCCCGACGATGACCGAACCATCAGGGACGCTGTCGGGTGTGCGGACCGGCACGGGCTGATCGAGCAGCCCGCTGAGCCCGCGCACCAATTCGTCGCGCGCCGCTTCCAACGAGGACTCGACGAGCTTCTCGGTCGCGCCGGTCTCCATCCGCAGGTTCGCCGTCTGACGGGGGACCTTGTTCGCGTCGGTGTTCTCGACGACCACGCCGGTGACCGCCGCGCGGTACTGCGCGAGCAGGCTCGCGTCGGTGACCGGCGTATAGCGCAGCCACATCTGCGAGCCGTTGTAGGTGTCATCCGCCGCGCCGGCCACCGTCGGCGCCACCCCGATGAACGCAGCCGCAGCCACGAACGCCGTCAGGGTTCTCTCCCAACCCATGCCCTCTCCCTTATGCCCGCGGCCCCGCATTCGTTGGCCGCCTGGACGAATACGCGGGCGAGCCTACTACTCAGCGCGCGAGGTAGCCACCGTCGATCAACAGTCCCGTTCCGGTGAGTCGGGACGGCGGTGGCCTCCGTTCACCCGCTCCCGGGCGGTCGCGCTCACGCGTTGCATCACCGGCGCGGTCCTGGCCACCGACGGCGGGCGGACCGCGATCTGACCACCATGAACGGATCCGCCGCGCGGAGTGGTCTACTTCGCCGATGGGGGTGTCTGTATGAGCGACTTCGCGGAGTCGCACCTCTCCAACAAGGACCTCGCGCCGACGAGCGCCGAGCGTCGAACGTGGGGGACCTACCACCTGGCCGCACTGTGGGTCGGGCTCTCGATCGTGATCACGACCTACACCCTGGCGTCGGGGCTGATCGCCGCCGGGATGACGTGGTGGCAGGGTTTGCTGACCGTCTCGCTCGGCAACTTCATCGTGCTGATCCCGATCCTGCTGAACTCGCATCCGGGCACGAAGTACGGGATCCCGTTCCCTGTCCTGGTGCGCTCGAGCTTCGGGATCCGCGGCGCGAACGTCGCGGCGATGGCGCGGGCGCTCGTGGCCTGCGGCTGGTTCGGCATCCAGACCTGGATCGGCGCGCTCGCGCTGGACACGTTGATGACGACGCTGACGGCCGGCTGGGCCGACGTCAGCGGACACAAGGCGATCGCCTTCGGCGTGTTCTGGCTCGTCCAGGTGGCGATCATCGTGCGCGGCATCGAGGGCATCAAGTTCCTCGAGAGCTACGCGGCGCCGCTGCTGCTCGGCTCCAGCGTCGCGTTGCTGATCTGGGCGTTCGGCGTGGGCGGGAACGTGTTCTCGGCGTCGTCGAAGCTGGTCACCGACAACCAGGGCTTCTGGGCGCTGTTCGGCCCGGGACTGGCGGCGAACGTCGGCTACTGGATCACGCTCTCGATGAACATCCCGGACTTCACGCGCTACGCCAAGGATCAGCGCTCGCAACTCGTCGGGCAGAGCATCGCGATGCCGCTGACGATGACCGGGTTCTCGTTCATCGGCATCGTCGTCACGTCGGCGACGATCGTCGAGTTCGGCGAGCCGATCTGGGACCCGGTGGCGCTCGTCGCCAGGCTGCTCGCCGACCTGCCGATCCTGCTCGTGCTCGCGATGCTGATCATCGTGATCGCGCAGATCTCGACCAACATGGCGGCCAACGTCGTCTCGCCCTCCAACGACTTCTCGAACCTCTCGCCACGCCAGATCTCATTCCGCACCGGCGGCCTGATCACCGCGGTGATCGGGGTGATCTCGTTCCCGTGGCAGCTCTACGAGAACGTCGGTGCGTACATCTTCACCTGGCTGGTCGGCTACGGCAGCCTGCTCGCCAGCTTCCTGGCGGTGATGGTCTTCGACTACTGGCTGCTGCGGCGTTCGCGGTTGAACGTGGCGGAGCTCTACCGCTACGGGCCAGGGGGTGAGTACTGGTTCTCGAACGGGTTCAACTGGCGGGCGCTGGTGGCCGTCGCGGCGGGCGTGATCCCGGTGCTGCCCGGGTTCCTGCACGCCGCGACGACCGAGGGCGGAGTGGTCGCGGACCCGAACTTCCTCGACCAGCTCTACCGCTACGGCGTCTTCGTCGCGTTCGGCCTGTCGGCCGTCGCCTATCTCGGGCTGACGCGCCTCCAGGCCGCCGAGCCGGCCACGGCCATGGAGAGCTAAGCCCGGTTCGCGTGCTCCGCCACCGTCTCGCGCGAGCGTGAGAACCGGCCCTCGCGCAGGTTGACGCCGAGCCCCTGCGCCACGCGTGCGCCGAGGTCGGCGTCGACCGAGCTCCAGTAGGCGACGACGCGCGCCTGGGTCTCGCTCGCCACCTCGTCGCTCGCGTGGCCGACGATGTTGTCGACCAGGTGGTCGCGGTCCATGTCGCTCATGACCTCGCGGTAGAGCGTGCCGGCCTGGCCGAAGTCGTCGTCCTCGGCGTGCTTGGCGTTGGCGTAGCGGCCGATCTCGGCGCCCTCGACCGACCAGCCGATCTCGGCGCCGAGCGCCGGGTCGGCCATCGGGCCGCCGTGCGAGTTCGGGGCGTAGACGGGCTGGTCGCCGGAGTGCCTGTAGGTCATGTGCCCGTCCTTGTTGTACGAGTTGACCTCGACCTTGGGCGCGTTGATCGGCAGCTGCTCGTGGTTGGCGCCGATCCGGTGCAGGTGCGTGTCGTGGTAGCTGAAGATCCGCCCCATCAGCATCTTGTCCGGGCTCAGGCCGATGCCCGGGACGAGGTTGGCGGGGGAGAAGCCCGCCTGCTCGACCTCGGCGAAGAAGTTCGCGGGGTTGCGGTCGAGCACCATCCGGCCGACCTCGATCGCCGGGTAGTCGCCGTGCGGCCAGACCTTGGTCAGGTCGAACGGGTTGAAGCGGTAGTCCGCGGCCTCCGCGAAGGGCATCACCTGGACCTCGAGGCGCCATTCGGGCGCGTTGCCCGAGTCGATCGCCTGGCGCAGATCGCGGCGGTGGAAGTCCGGGTCCTCGGCGGACATCTGGTCGCCCTCGGCCTGGGTGAAGTTCTCGATGCCCTGGCTGGACTTGAAGTGGTACTTGATGAAGAACTTCTCGCCGCCGGCGTTCATCCACGAGAAGGTGTGCGAGCCGAAGCCGTGCATGTTCCGATAGGTGCGCGGGATGCCGCGGTCGGACATCAGGATCAGCACCTGGTGCGCCGATTCCGGGGACAGCGTCCAGAAGTCCCACTGCATGTCGTTGGAGCGCATCCCGGTGTCCGGCAGGCGCTTCTGGGAGTGGATGAAGTCCTGGAACTTCGACGCGTCGCGGACGAAGAAGATCGGCGTGTTGTTGCCCACCAGGTCGTAGTTGCCCTGCTCGGTGTAGAACTTCAGCGCGAAGCCGCGCGGGTCGCGCACGGTGTCGGCGAAGCCCTGCTCACCGGCCACGGTCGAGAAGCGCGCGAACATCTCGGTGCGCCTGCCGGGCTGGAACAGGTCCGCCTTCGTGAACTGGCTGACGTCGTTGGTCACCTCGAAGAACCCGTGCGCGCCGCTGCCCTTGGCGTGGACCACGCGCTCCGGCACCCGCTCGCGATTGAAGTGCTGGATCTTCTGGACCGTGTAGTGGTCGTGCAGAACGGTCGGGCCCTGCTCGCCGACGGTCAGCGAGAACTCGTCACTCGCCGCCGGGATGCCCGCGTCGGTGGTGGTCTTCGGCCGCTGCTGGTCAGTCATCTCGAAATGCCTCCTGGGGAACGTCCTCAGAGATGCTTCTCCAAGGCCGACGGCGGTCAAACCCTCAGAGCGGTGCGGCGACGAGCGCGACGATCGCGGCGTCGTCCGGGAGCAGGCCGTCGTTGTAGTCCATCACAGCGCGGTCGACGTCGCTGACGAGCTCGTGCGCGGTCCGGGCGGCCGAGCGCGCGACGATCTCGTGCAGGCGCTCGCTTCCGAGGCGGACGCGCTCGCGACGGGAGTCGACCACGCCGTCGGTGTAGAGCAGCAACTGGTCACCGGCGGCGAGCTCGAGCGACACGTCGGTGAGCGTGGGCGCGTCGAATGCCCCCAGCAGCGTCCCCCGCGCCTCGACGTACGCGGTCTCGCCGGTGCGGCGCTTGAGCACCGGTGGGTCGTGGCCGGCGGTGCACAGCGTGATCTCCACGCCGGACGCGGTGGGCGTGCACGAGAGGTACAGCGCCGTGAGGAAGCGCGGGTCGTGGATCGAGACCTGATCGAGCAGCGCCTGGTTCAGCGTGGCCAGGACGGCGCTCGGCGTGTCCGGCCGCATCGCCGCGGCGCGCAGCGTGTAGTGCGCGAGCGCGGTGACCTTCGCCGCCTCGACGCCCTTGCCCGTGACGTCGCCGATGACGACGTTCCAGCCTCCGCTCTCGGACTGGAACACGTCGTAGAAGTCGCCGACGACCTCGACGCCCGCGCCCGCCGGGCGGTACTTGGCGGCGATGTCGATCCCGGGCGTGGCCGGCAGCCGCGGCGGCAACAGGCTCTCCTGCAACGTGCGCGCGAGCGCGCCGGCATTGGAGGCGGCGGTGTCCGCCTCCAGCCGCGCGGCCTGCTCGGCCTTCAGCGCGGCCCGCAGCGCGACCTCGGCCTCGGCCGACTCAGAGAGCGTCTGGAGGATCTGCTGATCGCGGTCGGTCCAGACCCGTGTCTCGACGTCGACGACACAGAAACTCCCCAATGTGTCGCCGTCCGGACCTCGGAACGGGACGCCCGCCCACGCCGCGACCCCCATCCGCTCGATCGACGGGTTCCCGCGCGTGCGCGCGTCGTTGGCCGCGTCGCCCACGATCAGCGGCTCGTCGCTGGCGATCACGTACTGGCAGAAGGACTCCTGCACCGTGTTCTCGCGGATGCCGGGGTCGACGCCGATCGCGGTCTTCCAGAACGACCGCCGCTCGTCGACGAGCGTGATGAAGGCGTGCGGCGCGTCGAGCAACGTCGCTGCGAGCCGCCCGAGCCGGTCGAACGCCTCCTCCGGTTCGGTGTCGAGCAGGCCGGTCGCGTGCACTGCGCGCAACCGGCGTGTGTCGTCCAACGAAGCGGTCCCCACCCGACGAGTCTAGGCGGCGGGCAAGTCAACGACGCCGGGGGCTCACGCGTGCGGCGCCGAGCGGACCTGGCGCACGACCAGCGTGGGCGCGACCAGCGTTCGCGGCGACACGCCGTTGCGGTGCGCGATCTCGGTGAGCAACAGCGCGATCGCGCGCCGGCCCAGCTCCAGGAAGTCCCAGCGCACGGACGTCAGCGGCGGATTGAAGTACGCCGCCTCGGGAAGGTCGTCGTAGCCGACGACCGCCAGCGAGCGGCCCGCCTCGTTCAGGCGCCGCAGCAATCCGAGCGCCATCTGGTCGTTGCCCGAGAAGACCGCGGTGATCTCCGGGCGCTCGAGGATCTCGCGCGCGAGCTCGTAGCCCGCGGCGGCGCTCCAGTCGCCCTGCAGCGGCTCCGGCACCGGCGCGCCGGCGGCCTGCAGGGTGGAGCGCCAGCCCTGCACGCGCTGTCTGGCGTCGGTGGAGTCGGCCGGCCCGGCGAGGTGCCAGACCGTGCGGTGGCCGGCCTCCAGAAGATGTTGCGTCGCCAGCGTGGCGCCGAGCACGTGGTCGGCGGCGACGCCGGGCACACCGGCGTCGGGCCAGCCCTCGACGGTCACCACGGCGATCTGCTCGCGCAGGCGGCGCAGGGCGATCGCGGCCTCGCGGCGCGGGCCGATGACGAGGATGCCGTCGACGCCCTGGGTGCGCAGCCGCTCGACGGCGCGCAGGGTGGAGTCGAGGTCGAGCCAGCGCTGCGAGGCGACGCTCACGTGGTAGCCGGCGGCGTGTGCGGCGCGTTCGATCCCGAACAGCGTCGAGGACGGGCCGTAGAGCGCGGTGTCCACGCGCACGACCCCGAGCGCCTGCGAGCGGCCGGTGGCCAGCGCGCGCGCCGCGGAGTTCGGGCGGTAGTCGAGCATCGTCATCGCCGCGAGCACGCGCTCGCGCGTCTCGGCGCGCACGTCGGTGCTGCCGTTGACCACCCGCGACACCGTTCGGTGAGAGACGCCGGCGAGCTTCGCCACGTCGGCCATCACCGCTCTGCGGCTGTGAGCGCTCACACCATGCATGGTACGGAGGGTCGAGCGGCTTGGAAAGGCCTTGACACCGCTCATGTGATCGCTAACACATTGCCCCGGTCAGGACCGGGTTGATCCCTCTGCAGCGACTGGTCTTCGTTCGCGGACGTCAGCCCACCCACCCGGGCCGGTCACACGGGACGGCCACCTGAGCAGAACGCCGAGGACCAGCAGGAGCCCGTAGATGCCGGACGCGACTTCGGAGAGGTCGAAGTCCATGCCGAGCTTGCCCGGGACGCTGTAGAGCACGTTCGGCAGCAGGTAGTGATTGAAGACCGACAGCGCGACCGCGGCGATGATCACGCCGCGGATCGAGCCCAGGCCGCCGATCACGACCATCGCGAGGATGAAGATCGAGAACGCGAACGTGAACTGGCTCGGGTTCACGATGCTGTCGTAGGACGCGAGGAACGCGCCGGACACGCCGCCGAACGCGGCGCCGACCCCGTAGGCCAGGAGCTTGGTGCGGGCGATCGGGATGCCCGCGCAGGCGGCGGCGGTCTCGTCGTCGCGCAGCGCGAACCAGGCTCGGCCGAGACGCGAGTCGCGCAGGCGCAGGTTGACGAGGATCACCACCGCGACGAAGACGAGCGAGAACCAGTACCAGGGGCGCAGGTCGAGCGCGGTGAAGCGGGGCAGCAACGGGAGGTCGACCTTGTTGACGACCGGGATACCGCCCGCACCGCCGGTCAGCGACCCGCCCAGGAAACGGATGTCGCGGCCGTTGGAGACGACCTGGCCGATGATCTCGCCGAACGCCAGCGTGACCATTCCGACGTAGTCGCCGCGCAGGCGCAGGGTGGGCAGGCCGATCAGCACGCCCACGATCGAGGTGGCGACGATCGCCAGGACGAGGATGAGCAGGAAGTTGAGGTGGATGCCCGGGCGACCCGCGGCGTCGGAGAACAGCGAGAAGTGCGCGCCGGCCCAGAAGGCCGAGCCGAAGTGGGCGGCGACGTGGGCGCCGATGGCGAAGAAGGCGACGAAGCCGAGGTCGAGCAGCCCGGCAAAGCCGACGACGATGTTCAGGCCGAGCGCCATCGTCACATAGGCGGCAGCCAGGATCAGGTTGTGCAGCACGATGCCGGTGTCGCTGACGAACAGCGGCACCAGCGCGGCGAGGGCGAGGCCGGCGAGCGCGGTCTTCACGACGTGCGGCGGCGGTAGTACGTGCGGTTCTTGGTGCGGTTGCCGCAGATCGACATCGCGCACCACGCCGCCGAGCGGTTCTTGGAGCGGTCATAGAACGCGTACTCGCACTGGCGGCACCCCTTCAGCCGCGCCCAGTCGCCGGTGAGTTGCGCCTCGTGGACGATGCCGAGCAGCGTCGCCATCGCGCCGTCGACGCCGCCCGCGGCGGGGACGAGCGACGCGTGTCCGAGCGCGTCGATGGTGACCGTGAGCTGCGCGGGGGCGAGCACCGCGGTCTCGCCGATGATCAGCGAGCGCAGCGCCTCGCGGAAGTCGCGCAACTGTGACGCGTCGGCATCCGACACCACCTCGCGGGCGCCGATCAGGCCCTTTTCGCGCAGCCACGCCTGCGCCTTCGCGCCCGTCTCGATCCGGTCCCAGTCGGCCGGGAAGTCGTGGTTGTGGGTGTTCACGAAGCGCTGCAGCAGCGCAAGCCGGCCCGGCGCCTTCTCGCGCCCACCGGGCTCGAGTTGCTCACCGATCCGGCGCTTGTCGTGCTCGTCCATCTCTGACCAGCATAAGCATTTAGCTGGTCTGGTGGCAAGCGCTGGGTAAGACTGGTGGTATGGAACACCGGCCCCTGGGACGTACCGGCGTCTCGGTCAGCAAGCTCTGCCTCGGCGCGATGATGTTCGGCGCCTGGGGCAACCCCGATCACGACGAGTCGATCCGGATCATCCACGCGGCACTCGACGGCGGCTTGAACTTCATCGACACCGCCGACGTCTACTCCGCGGGCGAGTCCGAGGAGATCGTCGGCAAGGCGCTCAAAGGCCGCCGTGACGACGTTGTGCTGGCGAGCAAGGTCCACATGGCGATGGGCGACGACGCCAACCGCCGCGGCAACTCACGCCGCTGGATCGTGATGGAGGTCGAGAACTCGCTGCGGCGGCTGCAGACCGACTGGATCGACCTCTACCAGATCCACCGCCCGGCGCCGGACACCGACATCGAGGAGACGCTCGGCGCGCTCAGCGACCTCGTCCACCAGGGCAAGATCCGCTACCTCGGCTCCTCGACGTTCCCGCCGTCGGCGATCGTCGAGGCCCAGTGGGCGGCGCGCGACCGTCACCTGGAGCGCTTCGTGTGCGAGCAGCCGCCGTACTCGATTCTCGTCCGCGGCATCGAGGCCGAGGTCCTGCCGACCTGCGCGAAGTACGGCATGGGGGTGATCCCGTGGGCGCCGCTGGCCAGCGGCTGGCTCTCCGGCCGCTACCGCAAGGACGCCGAGCCGCCGACCTCCACCCGCGCCGACCGCCTGCCGCAGCGCTACGACCTCTCGCTCCCTGGCAACCAGCGCAAGCTCGACATCGTTGACGAGCTCGCCCGGGTCGCCGAGGACGCCGGCCTGACGCTGATCCAGATGGCGCTCGCGTTCGTGCTCAACCA
The DNA here is from genome assembly GCA_963798325.1 of uncultured Solirubrobacteraceae bacterium. GTDB lineage: Bacteria > Actinomycetota > Thermoleophilia > Solirubrobacterales > Solirubrobacteraceae > Solirubrobacter. The sequence goes on along the minus strand of CAWCSS010000009.1, from coordinate 978,156 downwards.
CCCGGCGATCACCGCGCCGATCATCGGTCCGCGCACGCTCGAGCACCTCGAGTCCCAGCTCGCGGCCGCCGACGTCGTGCTCTCCGCCGAGATCCTCGATCGCATCGACGAGCTCGTCCCGCCCGGCAGCAACGTCAACCCCGGCGACGCGGGCTGGCAGAGCCCGGCCCTGGAGCCTTCGCTGCGCCGCCGTTGATGGACGCCGACGAGCGGGGACGGCGCCGGGTCGGGGGTGCCGCAGACGCTCGCTGGACGCGGGCACGCCCGGCCTGATGTTCGGCCCGTGGTGGGGCAACGCGTACGACGATCCCGCGCACCGTGCGCAGGGCATCGCGCTCGCGGCGTGGAAGCTCTGCCGGTAGTGCTGCCGATCCTCGTCATCGCCCAGATCATGAGCGTCGCCAACGCGAACCTGATCGCGGTCGCGCTGCCGCCGCTGAGCGCCGACCTGGGCGCGTCCGCGGTCCAGCGCCAGTGGATCGTCGACGCGTACGTGCTGGTGTTCGCCTCGCTGCTGGTCGCGGGCGGCGTGCTCGCCGATCGCTACGGCCGGCGGCGGGCGCTGCTGGCCGGGCTGGCGGTGTTCGCGCTCGGCTCGCTGGCGTGCGCGTTGGCCCCCAGCCCGGGTGCGCTGATCGCCGCGCGCGTCGTGCAGGCGCTCGGGCCGCCGCTGGTCCTGCCCGCGTCGCTGGCGATCCTGACCGCCAACGTCGCCGACCCGGTGGCGCGAGCGCGCGCGGTCGGGTTCTGGGGCGCCGGTTCCGGGATCGGCGTGGCGCTCGGGCCGGTGATCGGCGGGCTGCTCGTGTCCGGGCTCGGGTGGCGCTGGGCGTTCGGCTTCAACGTGCCGGTCGCCGTCGTGCTGATCCTGGCGACGTGGCGGGTCATCCCGGACGCGCGCCCGCAACCGGCGGTCGATCGCTTCGACCTGGTCGGCGCGGTGCTCGTCACCGCGTCCCTGGGCGCGCTCGTCTTCGGGCTCATCGAAGGGCCGGAGCGCGGCTGGACAGCGGGCGAGGTGCTCGGGGCGTTCGCGGTCTCGGCGATCACGTTGGTCGCGTTCGTCGTGGTCGAGCGCCGGACGCCGGCGCCGCTGGTCGATCTCGCGCTGGTCCGTCGCCCGGCGTTCGCCGCCGCCAACCTCGCGGCCGCGACGCTGATGTTCGCGATGCTCGCGACCACCGTCTACCTGTCGGCCTTCCTGCAGACCTTCCGCGACCTGACGCCGCTCTACACCGGCCTCGCGCTGCTCCCGCTGGGCGCGGCGGTGGCCGTGTTCGCGCCGCTCTCGGGCCGGCTGACGGCGCGCATCCGGACGCGCACGCTGATCGTTGCCGGACTGGTGTGCGCGACCGTGGGCGCGGTCGCGCTGAGCCGGATCGGCGCCGGCGACGGCGCCGGGGACCTCTGGCCCGCCTTGCTCGTCTTCGGCGCGGGAGCGGGGATCGCGCTTCCCGCCGCCACTTCGACGGCCGTCGCCGCCGCGCCCGCCGCGCGGGTCGGGATGGCGTCGGCGATCCACAACGCCGGCCGCCAGGTGGGCGCGACGCTGGGCGTGGCCGTGCTCGGCTCGATCGTCATCGCGCACGCGTCCGACGGCGACGCCGCGGGGTTCGCCGACGGGCTCTCGCTCGCGCTGGTGGTCGCGGCCGCGGCGCTGCTCGCGGTGGCCGCGGCGACGCTCGCGCTCGTCCCGTCGAGCTCGACGGGACGCGGTTGATCTGGGAATGGAGATCACGAGTTCCCCGGCCGTGGCACGCCGCCGGCAGGTGATCGAGCGCCTGGACCTGCTCGAGCGCGCCGGTGACCCCGCGCTGACGGCCATCACGCGGCTCGCCGCCTTACGTCGGGGGCGGAGCGGCCGCTAGGCGGGTTCCAGCGCGGCGCCCTCGAGGTCGAGGTTCGGGATCACGCGGTCCAGCTTGCGCGGCATCCACCAGGCCTTGGCCCCCATCAGGGTCATCAGCGCGGGGATCAGCGTCATCCGGATCAGGAACGCGTCGATCAGGATGCCGACGGCGAACGCGAGGCCGATCGACTTGATCACCGGGTCGTCCGGCAGGATGAAGCCGGAGAAGACGGCGATCATGATCAGCGCCGCGGCGGTGACGACGCGGGCGGAGTGCCGGAAGCCGTCGCGCACCGCGTCGCGGGCGCCGGCGCCGTGGGCGTGCGCCTCGTGCATGCGGCTGACGAGGAACACCTGGTAATCCATCGCCAGGCCGAAGATCACGCCGATGATGAGGATCGGCAGCAGGCTGACGAGCGGGCCGGTCTGGGCGATGCCGAACAGGCCGGCGAGCACGCCGTGCTGGAAGACGAGCACGACCGCGCCGAAGGAGGCGGCGATCGTCAACAGGAAGCCGGCGATCGCGGTCAGCGGCACGAGGATCGAGCGGAAGGCGATCGTCAGCAGCACCAGCGCGAGGCCGACGACGACCGCGAGGTAGGGGAGGAGGCTGTCGGCCATCCGCTGGGAGACGTCGATGTTGGTCGCCGTCTGGCCGGTCACGAGGACGTCGGAGGTCTGGGCGCGGATCGTCTTGACGAGGTTCTCGGTCTGCGTCGACGACGGGCCGCTGGACGGGATGACCGAGATCAGCGCGAGGTCCTTGTCGAGCTTCTGCGCGGGGGTGACCGCGGCGACGTCCGGGAGCTTGGCCAGCGCCTTGACCGTCGCGTCGGCATCGCCCGTGGCGACGATCGTGAGCTGCCCGTTGACGCCGACGCCGAAGCCTTCGGACACGAGGTCATAGGCCTGGCGCTGCGTGGTGTCAGGGTTGGCGGTGCCGTCGTTGGGCAGGCCGAGGCGGACGTCGAGCGCCGGGATGGCGAGCGCGCCGAGGGCGATCACGACCGTGGCGGCGGCGATCAGCGGGCGGCGCATGACGAGGCCGATCCAGCGGGCGCCGAGCGTGGTGCGGTCGTCGGCGGCGAACGTCTTGCCGCGGATGATCCGGGCGCCCGCGAACCCGAGCAGGGCGGGGACGAGCGTGAGGCTGAGCAGCACGGCGACGGCGACCGCACCGGCGGCGGCGAAGCCCATCTGCGCGAGGAACGGGACGCCGGTGACGGCGAGGGCGACGAGGGCGATGATCACCGTCGAGCCGGCGAACACGACGGCGCTGCCGGCGGTGCCGACGGCGAGCGCGATCGACTCGGGGATGCCCATGCCGTCGCGCGCCTGCGTGCGGTGGCGGGAGAGGATGAAGAGCGCGTAGTCGATGCCGACGGCGAGGCCGAGCATCGTCGAGAGCGACGTCGCGGTCGACGTCAGGTCGGTGAACCCGCTCGCGAGCGTGATCCCGAGCATGCTCGTACCGACGCCGACGATCGCGGTCAGCAGCGGCAGGCCGGCGGCGAGCAGCGAGCCGAAGGTGATCGTCAGGACGAGCATGGCGACGATCACGCCGAGCGCCTCGCCGATCGGGGCCTCGCTCGCGACCGGGGCGGCCGAGCCGCCGAACTCGACCTGCTCCGCGGTATTGCTCGCGGCGTGTGCGATGGCGTCGGTCTGCGTCGCGGAGACGTCGGCCTCCTTGATCGCGAACTGCAGATCGGTGTAGGCGATCCGGCCGTCCTGCGAGACGGTGGGCTCCGAGACCGAGGCGACGCCGGGGACGGTCTGCAGCCGCTTCGTCGCCTGCGCGAGCTTGGCCTTCTCGAGCGTCTCGCCCTTGGCGGCGGCGAACACCACGCGGCCGGAGGCGCCGTCGGCGTTGGCGTTCGGCACGGCCTGCTGGATCAACTCGATCGCCCGCTGGGACTCGGTGCCCGGGACCTTGAACTGATCCGAGAACGCGCCCTTGAAGGCGCCGGCGAGGACGCCGAGCGTCACCAGGCCGAGCACCCAGGCGCCGAGCACGAGCCGCCGGCGGCGTACGGAGAAGGAACCAAGGCGTTGCAGCAGTCGAGCCATGTCAGTCAGTCGTCCCAGGGAGTTCAAGTTTGCGTTGCCAAGCAATCATACATCACAATGCAAAATTGCCAAGCTATGTATTCTTGCTATCGACGGCATGGGGCGCTATCTTGAGGTCCGTGGCCGCTCCAGAGCTCAATCGCCGTGACCGCCGCAGCCTGCGCACGCGCCGGGAGATCGTCCGCGCGGCGACCGAGCTGGTGCTCGAGGAGAGCTACGAGCGCGCGACGATCACGCGCATCGCCGAGCGCGCCGACCTCGCGACCCGCACCGTGACGACGCGCTTCCCGTCCAAGGAGGACATCTTCTTCGAGGGCACCGAGGTCGTGATCACCGTCGCCGAGCGGCATCTGCGCGAGGGCGACGGCGACGTCGTGGCCCGCTTGCGCGCGTGGATCGAGGAGATGAAGGAGCTCGCGGGGGTGGAGAAGGAGGACCCGGAGATCCGCCTGCTGCGCAGCCGCGCGACCAAGAAGGACCCGGACCTGCGGGCGCTCATGGTCCAGCACTTCGACCGCGCCCATGTGGCGATCGCGAGCGCCGTTGCCGCCGACACCGGCCGCGAGCCCGAGGACCCCGGACCGCAGATGATCGCCGCGGCGGCGATCGCGCTGCTCAGCACCGCCGAGGCGATCGCCGCCGAGGACGAGTCGCGGGTGCTGGCCGAGCTCGACCGCGGCTTCGCGGTCCTGCAGGCCGCGCTCGAACGCGGTCTAGTGGTCGCTCCCACCGCCGACGGCGCCCGCCTCGCCTACCAGCTCGGCGGCCCGGACGACGCGCCGCCGCTGTTGCTGCTGCAGGGACAGGCGAACGCGCACCACTGGTGGAGGAGGCTGCGGGTGCCGTTCGAGCAGGCGCACCGCACGATCACGTTCGACTACCGCGGCACCGGCGCGACCGAGTGCGAGCTCGGCGAGTGGTCGAGCACCTCCTTCGCCGCCGACGCGGCCGCCGTCCTGGACCACCTCGGCTACGCCGACGCGGACGTCTACGGAACCTCGATGGGCGGCCGCGTCGCGCAGATGCTCGCGCTCGACGGACGCGTGCGCCGGCTCGTCCTGGCCTGCACGACGCCGGGCGGGCCGCACTCGCGCGAGCGCTCCCAGGAGGTCCGCCGCGCGCTCATGCAGCGTGACAACCGGGCGGCGCTGCTGGACCTCATGTACACGCCCGCCTACGCCGCCGAGCACGGTGACGAGTCGACGCTGCTCGGCGACCCGGGCATGAGCCGCGAGGCGTCACGTCAGCACCTGCGCGTGAGCGGCCGCCACGACGCCTACGACGCGCTCCCGCGGATCACCGCCCCGACCCTCGTCCTGCACGGCAGCGACGACCAGATGGCGCCGGTCGAGAACGCGCACGTGCTCGCCTATCGGATCCCGGGCGCGAAGCTGCGCATCACGCCCGGCGGCCGGCACGGGTTCTTCGAGGAGTTCGCGGCGAGCGTCAACCCCGAGATCTTCGCGTTCCTCAGACCAGCGCCGTGACGTCGTCGGGCGGCCACGGCGAAGCTCGCGGGACCCGCCACGGCGGGATCGGCATGATCCTCCGCGTGCCGTCAACGCCTTGCGACAAACGCGTGTGTGCCGGCGCGCATACTGGGTAGCGAAGAAGTGTGGCGGCAACTTCGCAAGACGTAACCGTGATCGACATCAGCGGCGACCTCGACCTCTCGACCGCGCCGGATGTCTGCGCGCGCGTCGAGGGCACCTTCCGCGACTCCGGGGCCCGCGTCCTGCTCGACCTCACGCACCTGACGTTCTGCGACTCGACCGGGCTGCGCGCCCTGCTCGGGGTCGTCCGCGAGGCCAAGGTCCACGGCGTGCCGCTGCAGATCCTGCCGCCGCGCGAAGCGGCGACGATGCGCGCGTTCGAGCTCTCCGGCGTCCTCGAGTTCCTGCCGCTCGTCGCGTCTTCCTAACCGACGAGCCACATCAGCACGGCGGCCGTCACCGCGACGATGGTCAGCACGGCCGCGATCATCCCCACCCGCGACCGGCGGCGCCGGCGGCCGGGTGAGAGCGGGCTCAGGCGAGCGAATGAGCCCGTGCGACGCGACGACATGGCACGAGCCTATGCGTTCCGCGCCCCTGCGCGCGCCGTCCGTTGGCCCAGGTTCAGTCTTCGCCGGGCCAATGCCCGTGCGTGGTGAGGTACTCGCGGGCGGCCTCTTCGGCGTCGCGCTCCTCGTCGCCGCGCGCCCCGAGCCGGAACAGGCCGTTGAGCAGCAGCAGCGACAGGCCCGAGCCGACGCACATCGCCCAGCCGTCCCAGCGCAGGTCGTCGTCGACGACCGCCAGGAGCACGAAACCGGCGATGATCAGGGCGGCCGGCAGCCCGTAGCGCAAGAATCGGAGCGAAGTGGTGGGGATCGCGGCCATACACACAGGATCGAGCCTTTCGCGTGCGAGACCCGTGGGTTTTCCCGACCTCGCGGCGGTGGAGCGCCCACGGCGATGACCGAGCTCGTCGATGCGCTGCTCGCCGGCGTCGCCGACGGCGTCTACCTGGTCGGCGGTGACGGCACGGTCAACTTCGTCAATCCGGCCGCGCTCGACGTGCTCGGCTACGCGTCGGCCGACGAGCTGCTCGGACGCCCGAGCCACGCGACGATCCACTCGCACCGCCCCGACGGGAGCGTCTTCCCGGAGCAGGAGTGCCCGCTGCTGCGGCCGCGGACGACCGGCGAGACCGTCCGCGTCGAGCTCGACTGGTTCATCCGCCGTGACGGCTCGTTCGTGCCGGTCAGCTACTCCTCGGCGCCGATGGCCTCCGGCGCGGTGGTCGTGTTCCGCGACGTCAGCGATCGGCTGGCGGCGGAGGAGCTCTCGAGCTCTCGGGCGCGGATCATCCAGGCGGCGGACGCCGAGCGCCGGCGGATCGGCCGCGACCTGCACGACGGCGCGCAGCAGTACCTCGTGCGGGTGCTGATGGGGATCGAGGAGGAGCGGCGCGCGCGTTCCTCGGAGGCGCTGGAGCGCGCCGCCGCGGACGCGCGGCTCGCGATCGAGTCGCTGCGCGACCTCGCGGCGGGCGTCCACCCGCTCGTGCTCACCGACCGTGGCGTCGCGGTGGCGCTGGAGGAGCTGACGTCGCGAGCGCCGGTGGTGGTCGAGCTCGACGTGACCGACGAGCGGTTCGCGCCGGAGGTGGAGGCGGCGCTGTACTTCACCGCCGCGGAGGCGCTGACGAACGTGATCAAGCACGCGGACGCGACCGCCGCGCGGATCTCGATCCAGCGTGACGGCGACGTGCTGCGGGTGTCGGTCGCCGACGACGGCCGCGGCGGGGCGGTGGCGGCGAGTGGGCTGCGCGGGCTGCAGGACCGGCTCGCGGTGCTCGACGGGACGCTTGCGGTGTCCTCCGACGCCCGCGGGACCGTCCTGCGCGGCGTGATCCCGCTACGTGGCGGCGCGTAAGAGCGCGAGCACCGCCAGCACGCGCCGGCTCTCGGCGCGGTCGCGGCCGAGATCGAGCTTGCTGAAGATCGACGTCACGTGCTTCTCGACCGCGGGCGGGCCGACCGACAGCCGATCGGCGATGCCCTGGTTGGAGAGGCCCTCGGCCATCAGCGCCAGCACGTCGCGCTCGCGTGGCGTCAGGTCCCCGAGCGGGTCGTGGCGGCGACGGCGGCCGAACATCCGCGCGACCACCTCGGGATCGAGCGCCGTACCGCCGCCGCCGACGGTCTTGACCGCCTCGATGAAGTAGCCGAGATCGGCCACGCGGTGCTTGAGCAGGTAGCCGACGCCGCGCGCGTCATCGCCCACGAGCTCGGTCACGAAGCGCTCGACCAGGTGCTGGGAGAGGACCAGCACACCGACCTCGGGCTGCTCGCGGCGGATCTCCAATGCCGCTCTGAGCCCATCGTCGGTGAGGTCCGGCGGCATCCGCACGTCGACGATCGCGACGTCCGGGCGGTGGCCGCGGACCTTGCGCAAGAGCTCGGGCGCGTCGGCCGCCTGCCCGACGACCTCGATGCCCGCCTCCTCGAGCAGCCGCGCGATGCCCTCGCGCAGCAGCAACTCGTCGTCGGCGATCACGGCACGCACCGTGCGGAGGCTACGCTTCCGCGCCGATGCGCTTTTCCGAAGCCGTGCGGGATGCCGCAGAGGGCACACCGTACGTCGTCACCGACACCGAGTCGGGGTTCGACGTGACGCTGAACATCGTCGACGCCGAGTGGTACGGCCTGTTCAATCGGGCGGGGCTGAACAAGGTCTACACCCACCACGTCAAGCTCGACGACGGACAGGGCACCTTCTCGATCACCGACCAGTCGCGGACGCTGGATTGGCAGGCGGGCGTGCCCCGGCTGGCCGCGTCGGCCGAGATCATGCGCGGCCGCGTGAAGGAGTTCGGCGTCGAGAAGGTTTGGGCCTTCGACGAGCACGGCCACTTCGGCGTCCAGGCCGAGTACCGCTTCAACTCCGAGGAAGGCCGGCAGTTGATCGAGGGCGTGGCCAGGCAACTCGGCCTCGACCAGCGGCGGGGGACCGAGGAGAAGATCGCCATCGGCTTCGCCGCGCTGGCGATCGGCGGGCTCGTCATCGGCGGCATCGTGGTGGGGATCCTGGCGCTCCTCGGCGTGCTCTGACCCGCCGGGTGGGGGGTTGGGACATGCGGTCCGTGGAGGTCCGCGGGAGCGTGGGTACCGTCGGAGTGGTGCCCCGCGCAAGCGCTTGCGGGGCCGATCCTCCCCACCGAGACAAGGCAGGTACTCCCATGTTCATCCGCATCCTGGACGCCCTCACACGCCGGCTCGACGTCGCCGAAGGCGAGCCTGGGCACTTCCACGCCGGCCCGCGCGGCCCGTACCCGTGCCACGACCCGAGTTGCACCCACCGCCGCTGATCGCACGAGAGTGACGAACGTTCACCAGGAGCGAACGTTCGTCACTCTGTGGGTCCAGCGCTAGGCGGCTGGCCTGGCGGTGCCGCTGCGGCCGCGCACCGCGCGCATGATGAGCAGGACGATCATCGTGCCGATGATGGCCCCGATCACACCGCCGAGATCGAACTTGTCCGAGTCGCCGATGCCGAGGAGGTAGGTGAACAGCACCCAGCCGACGAGCGCGCCGACGATGCCGACCACGACGGTGGCGACGAAGCCCATCGGGTCGGGCCCCGGCAGCAGTGCCCGGCCGAGGTAGCCGGCGATGATGCCGATGACGATTGCCGCGATGAGATTTCCGATCATGGGCGATGTCTACCCACGAGAGGCGGCCGTCACCGCGCCGTCAGACAACCGGCCGGACGGGGATCACACGGCGCTCGTGGATCCCCAGGCCGATCGTGCGCTCGCCCTCGCGGACCTCGACGTCGAAGCGCAGCTTGCGGTCCTCGACGACCTGGCTCAGGCGGGCGATCGCGGTGCACGTCGCGCCTTCGATCGCGCCGCCGACGTGCTTGACGCAGACCTCGAACCCTACGGTCGCGTGTCCGGGCGGGAGGTGCTCGAAGACGAGCGTGGCCGCGGCCCGCTCCATCATCGAGATCATTCCAGGCGTCGAGAGCACGGGCAGAGGCAGCGTGCCGTCGACGTCGGTCAGCAGTTCGCCTTCGACGCGGAATTCGTCGATGCGCTCGAGCCCCGGGGTCAACGCCATGAGACGGAGACTATGCGATGGCTCGGTGCGCCACCGGCATGCCCGTCTCCCACGGCAGGACCCGGCCGAACTGGACGAGCTCGCCGGCGAACGCGGGATCGAAGCCGTCGGCGAGCGCGAGCGAGACCGGCCACGCGGCCGCCTCGGCCGGCGTCTGTGCCTCGCTCATGTCCTCGAACCACGGCCGTGAGGCGTCGGTGTCGATCAGGCCCGGGCACAGCGCCATGATCAGGCGGTCCTCCCGCCGGGGGCACGCCCGAACGGCGGCGACCTGCGCGACCTTGGACGGGATGTTCAGCCAGCGGCCGAACTCGTCGCTGCCGGCGTGCACCGCGGCGCGCCACTCCTCGACGAGCGCATCGACCGCGTCGAGGTCCTGCTCGGCGACGGCCGCGAACCGCGGCCGGACACGCTCGTCGAGCTTGTCGAGCGTCCCGAGGGCGCTGGCGACGACGATCAGCTTGCCGCCCGGCCGCAGTCGCGGGGCGAAGGCCCGCAGCATCGCGGTGGTGGCGAGGTTGCTGGTCTCGGCCACGGCGTCCACCTCGTCCGCCGGGTCGTCGCCAGGGGTCATGCGCGCGGTGGCATTGGAGAACACCACGTCGACCTCGCCCAGTTCCTCGGCGAGGGCGAAGATGGCGTCGCGGTCGCGCACGTCGAGGACCCGGCCCTCGACGCCGAGCTCGTCCGCGGCGGCGAACACGCGCTCGGGGTTGCGGCCGGTGAGCAGCACGCGGTCCGCTTGACCGGCCAGCCCCGCGGCGAGCGCTCGGCCGAGTCCCTGGTTGGCGCCGGTGATCAGAGCAATCATGCCCCGACGGTAGACCCGAACGTCCATGCCTTCGACGAGAATTGCGCACGTCTACCATGCGCGAGAGGCATGCCTGGAGACGTTTCGACCACCGGCCTGCGGGTGTTGCGTGAGATCGTGCAGGCCGGCTCGTTCTCGGCCGCCGCCAACACGCTGGGCTACACGCAGTCCGCCGTCTCGCGCCAGGTCGCGGCGCTGGAGGCGATCACCGGGCGCTCGCTGTTCGAGCGCGGCCGCCACGGCGTCACGCTCACGCCCGCCGGCGCGCGCCTGCTGACCCGCGCGAACCGGATCCTCGACGAGCTCGACGCCGCCCTCGCGGACGAGCCGCTCACCCACGGCCCGGTCCGCCTCGGCGCCTTCGCCACGGCGATCGCGGGCCTCGTCCCGCAGGCGCTCGCGTCGGTGCCGCTGAAGGTCACGCTGCGCGAGGGGACCACGCCCCAGCTCACCCGCGCCCTGCGCGCCGGCACGCTGGATCTCGCGATCCTCGCCCAGAGCCCGCCGTTCCGCCCGCCCGACGCCGAGTCGCCGGCACTGGAGCTGACCACGCTCTCCGAGCGCGAGCTCGTCCTCGCCGTCCCGCATCGCGCACCCATTCAACCGGCGCGATCGAGGTCGAGCAGCTCGAGGGCGAGGTGTGGGTCGCGAGCCGCTCGGACGCCGGCGACTCGCTGCTCGGCGTCTGGCCCGGCCTGGCCGAGCGTCCGGACGTCCGCTACGTGGTCCGCGACTGGCTGGCGAAGCTGCAGCTCGTCAGCGCCGGGCTGGCGATCACGACGCTCGCGCCGATCGCACTGGACCTCCTGCCGGCCGGCGTGAAGGTCGTCGCCGTGCGCGGTGAGCCGCACGAGATGCGCCGGGTCGTGCTCGCGCGCCTGCCCGGGGAGCTCGACGGCCCGACCGCCCGCGTGGCCGACGCGCTCCTTAGCGCCGCACGGCGAAGCTGAACGTCCCGCGCCGCTTGCCGTCGACGCGCAGGTAGCCGCGATACGTGCCGCGGCACCAGGTCGGGTTGTCGCGATCGCCGAGGGATGGGTGGACGTCGATCTGGCGCAGCGCCGAGAGGATCGTGCCCTGCCGTTCGACCACGCGGCGCGGGCTCAGGCAGCCCGGCCGATACAGCACGAGCGTGATCGACGCCCGGCGGGGAAGCCGGACGAGCAGCTCGTAGCGGTCGGCGCGGATCGCGACCCGCCGAACCACTCCGGAGTGCGTCGACCCCGGCGCGGGCGGGTCGGCCTCGGCCGGCAGGAGCGCCATCCCGCGGCCGCCATGCGGCGGCTCGATCACCCGCACGGGCTTGCCGGCCGCATCCAGGAACGTCGTGCGCTGGGCCATGATCTGCTGCTTGCCCGGCACGGCGAACACCGCCGCGTTCCCGCGGACGGGCGCATCGACCGACTGCCCGTCCTCGTACTCGCTGCGAACGGACGCCACGCCGTCGGGGACGAGCCACAACGCGCGGCGGCCGAGCGCCATCCAGACACGGCCCTCGCGCACGTCCGCCGTCGAATAGCAGCCCGTCCCGGCCCCGTCGACGTCGATCTGGAAGATGCACAGCGCGTCGTCGATCGGCGGCGGGTCGAGCAGCTTGCGGACCTCCGGCGGCGCGTCCGCGGGGATCGGCGGCGGCTGGCGCTTGTAGCGGCGCACCGGCACGAGCACGATGCCGCGATCCGCCGAGGACAGCAGCCGGATGCTGTCGGTGCGCACGCCCTGAACGGCAGGCGAGCTGACGAACTTCAGCGCGTAGCGCGAAGCGACGCCGCGGTCGGCGTCGTTCTGCGGCCGACGCAGGACGCCCAGAGCCGCGAGCTGGTCGGGCGGCGGTGCGTCCTCGGCGATCTCCGGCGCGGGCGTGCGCCCGTCGCCCAGCTCCGGCCGCCAGACGCCGGTCGCGGCCAGCGCCGGCGGAGTGATGAGCACGATCAGCGCCGCGCACACCGCGCCGCGCCGCCGCACCCGCCGCCGGCGCGCGCGGTGCAGCTCCCGGCTGGCGGCCACGAACTGCTCCTGGAGTGTGTCGAGGTAGGTCATCGTTGCTTCTCCAGGTCGGTCCGCAGTCGCCGCAGCGCGCGGGACACGCGCTGGCGGACGGCGGGCTCGGTGGTGTCCAGCTCCCGCGCGATCTCGTCGTATGGCTGCTCCTCGAGCACCCGCGCGCGCACCAGCTCACGCTGATCGGCGGGCAACGCCCGCAACGCCGCCTCGACATCGAGCCCCACGGCCTCGAGCTCCTCGTAGTCCGGCTCGACGCGCTCCAGCGCCAGCCGCCGCCGCGCGCCGTCCTCCACCCGCCCGCGGCGATGCGCGTCGAAGAGCTTGTTCCGCGCGATCGTCAGCAGCCACGGCGCGGCGGTCTCGCCGCGCGGGCTTCGTCCGTCATGGACGGCGATGAGCGCGGCAGCGAACGTCTCGGCCAGCAGATCCGCCGCGTCCTCGCGCTCGGCGCGCCGCACGAGGTAGGCGAGCACGAGCGCCCGGTGGCGGGCGAACAGCTCACCGAACGCCTCAGCGTCCCCGCGGCGCGTCGCCGCCATGAGCTGCTCGTCCGTGCGGGCCATCTGTCCTTCCTAACGCACGACCCCCGCATCTGTGACAAAGGTCTGGCTGCCGATGATCGACAGCATCGCCAGGCGCGCGGCGTCCTCGGTGCCGGGCGCGGCGGTGAAGACCACCAGCCGCTCGGTCTGGTTCTCGGCGGTGAGGATCTGGCAGTCGAGCACGAGCAGGCCGACCTCGGGGTGCAGCACCCGCTTGTTCGTCGTCGACGGCAGTGCGACCTCGTGCTCGTCCCACACGCGGGCGAACTCGGGGCTCTCGCGCAGCAGCGTGGCGGCCAGCGCGCGGGCCTGGTCGTCCTGGACGGCGCGCAGGCTCGCCGCGTAGCGGCGCGAGTGCTGCTCGTGGTCCTCGACCGGCCAGCGGTCGCGCTCGCGCGGGTCGGTGAACCAGCGGTAGAACGTGCTGCGGGCCAGGCCGGAATACCCGGTCTGCACGCCGAGCAGCGCCTCGGCCATCGGGTTCTGGGCGAGCACGACGCCGAGGTCGGAGACGACCTGGGCGGGTGTGTCGAGCCGGTCGAGGACCCGCAGCAGCGCGGGCGTGACGTGGTCGGTCCGCGTCCCGCGCGGCGGTGGGACGTGCCCGGCCAGCACCAGGAGATGGTCGCGTTCGTCGAGGCTCAGCCGCAGCGCCCGGGCGACGGAGCCGAGCATCGACTCCGAGGGCCGCGAGCCTCGCCCCTGCTCCAGCCGCGTGTAGAAGTCGGTCGACATGTGTGCCAGCGCCGCGACCTCCTCGCGACGCAACCCTGGCGTCCGGCGCCGCCGGCCGGGCCCGAGACCGACGTCCTCAGGCTGCAGCGCCTCGCGCCGGCGGCGCAGGAAGTCGGCGAGCCCGTCGCGGTCCATGCCACCCATGATGGCGCGCTCAGCGGGCCCAGCCAGGGACAGCCTGTCCCTGGATCGATCGACCTCTGGAGAGGCGCCCAGGCGCGTCCGAGGATGTGCGCCATGACCAAGATCGCCCTCATCACCGGCGGCAACCGCGGCATCGGCCGCAGCACCGCCGAGCACCTCGCCGCGAACGGCGTCGGCGTCATCCTCACCTACAACGCCCACGTCGAGGAGGCCGAGGCCGTCGCCGAGCAGATCGGCGGCGTGGCGCTGCAACTCGACACCACCAACATCGGTGACTTCCCCGAGCGCCTGCGCGGCGCGCTCGGCAAGTGGGATCGCGACACGTTCGACTTCCTGGTCAACAACGCCGGCTTCTCGCGCGGCGGGATGATCGCCGACGTCACCGAAGCGGACGTCGACGCGCTCTTCGACGTCCACTTCAAGGGCGTGCTGTTCCTCACCCAGGCGCTGTTGCCGCTGCTGGCCGACGGCGGCTCGATCGTGAACCTCTCGTCCGGCCTGGCCCGCTTCACCGCGCCGCAGCGCGCCGCCTACGGATCGATCAAGGCGGCGGTGGAGATGCTGACCCGCTACATGGCCGCCGAGCTCGGCCCGCGTGGCATCACGGCCAACGTGATCGCCCCCGGCGCGGTCGCCACCGATTTCAGCGGCGGCATGCTGCGCGACAACCCGGAGTTCCAGGAGCACATCGCCGGCCTGACGGCGCTTGGGCGCTCCGCGGTCGCCGACGACATCGGCCCGGCGATCGCCAACCTGCTGCGCTCCGGCAACCACTGGATCACCGGCCAGCGGATCGAGGTGTCAGGCGGGCTGCATCTCTAAGCCGGCGGGGGCGTCCCGTAGGTGTGGAAGGACTCGACCGTCTTGACGCCCCACGCCTGGCCCTTCTTGCGCTCCTCCTCGGTCCAGACCACGCACGGCTCGTCCGGGTCGTAGACGGAGCGCCCGCCGGTGGTGACCTCGACGCGGTTGCCGCCCGGCTCGATGCCGTAGAGGAAAAAGCCCTGCGCGATCGCGTGCTTGGACGGCGCGGCCTCGATCTCGATGCCCGCGTCGAGCCAGATGTCGGCGGCGCGCAGGCACTCCTCGCGGGTGTCGACCCAGAACGCCACGTGGTGCAGCCGTCCGTTCAGGCCCAGTGCGTCGCGGGTGTAGATCAGCTCGTGGGCGGCGATCGTGGCGCTCATCCACGCGCCCGCCTCGGAGCCGTCGTTGAGCTGGATCCGTTCGTAGAGCCGGTAGCCCAGCGCGTCGACGCAGAACTCGCGGTTGGCGCGCACGTCGGTGGCGAGGAGGTTGATGTGGTCGAGGCGCTTGATCGCGCAGCCACGGCCCGTGTAGCGGCCGGGCACGTTCTTCAGCGCCGGTGTCAGGTGCGGCGGCGGCGAGTAGCGCTCGCACTCGTAGTAGAGCTCGAACAGGTGCCCGTCGGGATCGCGGAAGCGGTAGGAGCGGCCGCGGCCGAGGTCGCCGTCGGTCCAGCCGATCCCCAGCCCGGCGGCCTCGACCGCGGCCACCCGGCGCGCCAATGCGTCGGCGTCCCACGCCCGCAGCCCGAGCACGCCCATCCCGCTCGTGTCGGACGCCGTCAGCTTCAACGACCAGCGCTGGTAGTCGCCCCAGCCGCGCAGGTACGTCGACGGGCCGTCCTGCGCCTCGATCTCCATCCCCATGACGTCGACGAAGAACGCCAGGCTCTCCTCGCCGCGCGGCGTGAACATCTCCACCGGGCCGAGGTGGGCGAGATCACCCACCGAGACCGTCCAACTCGTAGGAGAGCGCGCCGGCCTGCAGCTTGACCCGCTTCTCGGCCTCCTTCGCCTCGCGCGCCAGCGACGCCTCGAGCACCTGCGAAGCGCGCTCGACCTCGACGCACGTGACGCCGTTGGCGTCGAGCACGAGCAGATCGCCCGGCCGGATCGTGCACCCGCCGACCTCGACCGTCGTCTGCAGCCAGCCCTTGAAGTCCTTCGTCGCGCCGCGGTTGCGCACCCACCGCGCCCAGATCGGCAGGCCCATCTCCGCGAGCTCCTCGCGGTCGCGCACGGCCGCGTCGACCAGCACCGCCGCCGCGCCGTGGACCTGCGCCTGCGTCGCCAGCAGGTCCCCGAGCAGCGCGACCGGGCGCGGCTCGGGCATCGTCAGCACGAGCACGTCGCCGGGCTCCACGGTCCCCATCACGGCGTGGACCGTCAGGTTGTCGTCCTGCCCGCAGCGGACCACGCGCGCCGGCCCGCACACCCGCGAGCCGGGGACGATCTGCACGAAGTCCGCGTCGACCAGCCCGCGCCGGCCGGACGCCTCGTAGACGGTGGCGGACCCGAGCCGGGCGAATTGATCGATCACAGTTCCTCCACCACCTGCGGGAGCACCCGCATGAACGATTCGCCGTAGCGGACCTCTGACGAGCCCGACGCCCGCCGCGCATGGTTGCCACGCTGCTCGCCGCGCTGCGCGTAATAGGTCTGCAGGTACCGCTGGGCCTTCATCTCGGCCATCGCCGCCAGCTTGCGCTCCCACACGGACGTGATGTCGACGTGGACGGTCGGCGTGAAGTTGCACAGCTCCGGCTGGTGGGGCTCGAAGAGGAACAGCTGCGGCGGCCTGATCGTCGGGAACGCGCTGGACACGCCCGCGCCCGCCGCCAGCGAGCGCGCGCGGTCGACGGCGCCGTGCGCGACCGGATGATCGGGGTTGAACGGGTCGGCGTCGGTGTGCGTGATCAGCACGTCCGGGGCGAAGGAACGGATCGCCTCGGCGATCTCCAGCAGCCGGTCGCCGTCGATCTGCAGCGGGTAGTCGCCGAAGTCCAGCGAGCGGAACGTCGCACCCAGGTGTGCGGCGGCCGCCGAGGCCTCTTCGTGGCGAATGCGCTTGACGTTCTCGACCGTCTGACCGTCGTGTTTCCACAGCTCGCCCGACTCGCCGCGCTCGCCGTAGGACAGCGCGATCACCTCGGCCGTGCCGCCCAGCGAGACCGCCTTGGCCACCGCGCCACCGGCGCGCCACACGAAGTCGGCGGAGTGCGCCCCGATCACCTGCACCCGCTTAGGCACCGGCCAGCCTCCGTGTGTTCTCGACCGCCATCCTCCGGACCTCCTCCTCGCTGAACCCGGCTTCGAGGTGACGGTCGGCCAGGATGGCCAGCCCGTCCTCCACCGGCGGATTGAAGACCTGCCCGAGGTCGGAGCCCCAGACGGTGTGCTCGGCGCCGACCGCGCGCGTCGCGGTGAACACCTGCTCCCACGTGCACTTGCCCGTATACGGCGTGGTCAGCGCGCGCTGCAGCAGCGCGCCCTTGCCCGCCAGCGTGACCTGATCGGCGGGGCTGATCGGGTGCGACGGGAACTCCGGGTTGGTCACCACCACCGTCGAGACGCCCGCCGCCACCGCCGCGTCGACCACGCCGAAGATCTCGTCGCGCGACAGATGCCCGGTCATCAGCACGAGCCCGCGTGCGGCCACCACCCGAAGCACCTCCAGCAGCGCCGGCAACGGCCCGCCGTCGGCGTCGAGCACCGGGACCGCCCCGGGCCTCGCGCCGCCCGCGCGCAACTCGAGCTCGAAGCGCACCCACACCGGCACGTTGCCGTCGGGGTCGGCGCCCTCGGCCTTGGCGAACTCGCCGGGCGCACTGACCGTCGGCAGCCAGACAAAGCGCGCCCCTTGGCGCGCGGCCACCTCCACCGCGGTCGCGTTGAGGCCGCCGACGGCGTGGTTGAGCACGATCGAGCCGGTCGCGAGCGCCTGCCCGGCCGCCGCGTTGACCACCGCCGCCCGCTCGGCCGTGGCCGTGTAGTGCGACATCAGCCCGAACCCGGCCAGCCCCAACTCCACGCAGCGCCGCGCCAACTCCAGATCGGTGATCCGCCGCGGCGCGAAGTCCGGGGCGACGTGCACGTAGGGATCGAAGCCGCCGCGCACGAGCTGCCGCGCGCGGTCGGAGGGGACGGGATGCTCGGTCACAGGTGTGCCGGCAATCATGGCTGAATCAGGCTTCAGTCGCGGGCGCGTACGACGACCGCCTGCGCAGCCGCGGCCCGCGCGTCCGGCGCCTCACCTCGGAGGAGACGGGCGAGTTCCTCGACGGTGCTCGCCCCCCGAAGTCGCCTACAGAAGGAGTGCGAGCGCGGACTGCAGTGCGGCGCGCTGTTCGCCATCGAGCGCGTCGAGCGCCGTGGAGAGCCATTCGCGGTCGGCGCAGCAGCGCTCCGCCAGGGCGCGGCCCGCGGGCGTGGCGGCGATCAGCTTCACGCGCCCGTCGCTGGGATTCCGGCCGGCGCTCGACCAGTTCGCGCTCGACGAGCCGGTCGACGAGCACGCTGATGTTCGACGGGTCGCAGCCGAAGCGCTCCGCCAGCCGCCGCTGCGAGAGCGGCTCACAGGCCGCGAACCCGAGCGCGCGAGCCTGCGGGAGCGTCAGCCCGTGCGCCGACGCCGCACGCTCGTAGTCGGCCAGGAAGCGGCCGACCAGCTCGTGCAGCGCCGCGCGCAGCTCGGCGTGCTCGGCGGCCGGCTCGACGCTATACGGGGGCACCGGAGTGCAGGGCGGCGAGCATCTCCAGCGACCGCAGGCGGGCGCTCTGGTCGAAGACGCTGGTGGCGACGATCAGCTCGTCCGGCCGGTGCTCGGCGAGGAAGTCGTCGATGCCCGTGCGCACCGTCTCCGGCGAGCCGATGAACGAGCAGCTGAGCATGCTCTCCAGCTGCGCCTTCTCGTGCGGGTGCCAGTAGTCCTCGATCGAGTCGATCGGCGGCCCGAGCAGGGAGCGCTGGCGGCGGAACGCGCCGTCGATGAACGAGCGCTGCTGGGAGGTCGCGAGCCGCTTCGCCTCCTCGTCGGTGTCGGCGACGATCACGTTGGCGGCGAGCATCACGTGCGGCTGTTCGAGCTGCTTGGACGGGCGGAACGTCTCGCGGTATACCTGCAGCGCCGGGACGAGCGCGGCGGGCGCGAAGTGCGACGCGAACGCGTACGGCAGGCCGAGCGCGGCCGCCAGCTGGGCGCCGAACAGGCTCGAGCCGAGGATCCACAGCGGGATCTTGCTGCCCTCGCCGGGGACGGCGTGGATCGCCTGACCGGGCATCGGGTCGTCGAGCAGCGCCTGCAGCTCCTGCACGTCGGTCGGGAAGGTGTCGGCGCTGGTGTGGTCGCGGCGCAGCGCGCGCATCGTCACCTGGTCGCTGCCGGGCGCGCGGCCGAGGCCGAGATCGATCCGGCCGGGGTAGAGCGCCTCGAGCGTGCCGTACTGCTCGGCGATCACCAGCGGCGAGTGGTTGGGCAGCATCACGCCGCCCGCGCCGACGCGGATCGTGCTCGTGCCCTCGGCCACGAAGCCGATGGCCACGGAGGTCGCGGCGCTGGCGATGGCCGCCATGTTGTGGTGCTCGGCGAGCCAGAAGCGGTGGAACCCGAGGGCCTCGGCGTGCTGGGCGAGCTCGCGGCTGCGATGCAGTGCGGTCTGCGCCGTGCCACCCTCAGGGATCTGTGCCAGATCGAGCACCGAGAGCGGCACGTTGCCGCCGAAATTCGGTGAATACGTCATCCAAATAGATGATAGCTTCACGTATTGAGCTGTCGCTGTCGCCCGCCGACGTGCTTCGCCGCCTCGATGGCGACCGCATGCCGTTCGCCCTGGTCGGGCGCTGGGCCGGGGGAGGAGCGATCCTCGGGTCCGAGCCGGTGCGGGTGATCTCCTCGGTCCCCGACGTCTCGCCGATCGATGCGCCTTCGGGGTTCGTCGGCGGCGGGTGGGTCGGGTATCTCGGGTTCGGGCTCGGCGCCGCGTTCGAGCGGTTGCCGCCGGCGCCGCCGCGGCCGTCGCCGGTGCCGGTCTCACGCTTCGCGTTCTACGACCACGTGCTGCGACTGGACGCGTCGGGGCAGTGGTGGTTCGAGGCGCTCAACGACGTGCCGCGGTTCCCGTCGCTGCTGGAGCGGCTGCGGGCGCCCGTGCCGCCGCGCCGGCCGTGGCGGCTCTCGTCGTTGCGCGCGAGCGGGGCGGGAGCGGCGGGCCACTGCGCCGCGGTCGCCGACTGCGTGGAGCGGATCGCGGCGGGCGAGCTCTTCCAGGCGAACCTCTGCCTGCGGTTGGAAGGGCGCTTCGAGGGCAGCACCCTGGAGGCGTTCGCGTCCGCGTCCGAGCGCCTGCAGCCGGCGTACGGCGCGTACGTCGACGGCGTGCTGAGCTTCTCCCCGGAGCTCTTCTTGAAGCGCGTCGGGCGCGAGGTCGAGACCGCGCCGATCAAGGGCACCGCACCGCGCGTCGACGCCACGTCCGCGACCCGCGACGAGCTCGTCACCTCGCCCAAGGACGCCGCCGAGCACGTGATGATCGTCGACCTCATGCGCAACGACCTCGGCCGCGTCGCCGAGTACGGGTCGGTCGTCGCACCGGCGGCCCCCGACGTCGAGGCCCACCCGGGCGTCTGGCACCTCGTCTCCCGCGTCCGCGCACGGCTGCGCGAGGGCGTCGACGACGCGTCGCTGCTCCGCGCGACGTTCCCGCCCGGCTCCGTCACCGGCGCGCCGAAGATCCAGGCCCTGAAGGTCATCTCCGCGCTGGAGAGCACCGCGCGCGAGGTCTACACCGGCGCGATCGGGATCATGAGCCCCGCCTCGGGTCTGGAGCTCAACGTCGCCATCCGCACCCTCGAGGTCCGCGACGGCACCGCCTGGCTCGGCTGCGGCGGCGGGATCGTCGCCGACTCCGACCCGCGGCGCGAGTTGCGCGAAGCCTTCGACAAGGCCCGCCCGATCGCCGCCGCCCTGGGCTCGGCGCTGGTCACGCAGGCGCCGGTCGTCCCACGCCTGCGGCTCCCGCGCCTGGACCGCCGCCCCGACCCGGCGCTCGGCGTCTTCGAGACGATGCTCGTCCGCGACGGCCACATCGTCGCCCTCGACGCCCACCTCGCACGACTCCGCGCCAGCGTGCACGAGCTCTACGGCCTCGACCTCGACGACGCTGCGCTCGTGCCGCGCCTCCGCGACGCCGCGCTCGCCGCCCCGGGCTCGCCACGCGACCCCGTGCTTGCCCCGCCGCGCTTGCGGCGCGACGCCGCGCTCGCGCCGCCCCGCGACGCCGCGCTCGCCGCCCCGGGCTCGTCGCGCGACCCCGCGCTTGCCCCGCCGGGCTCGCCGCGCGACCCCGCGCTCGCCCCGCCCCGCGACGCCGCGCTCGGCCTGCCCCGCGACGCCGCGCTCGCGCCGCCGGGCGCGCCGCTCGACGCCGTGCTCGCGTCGCCCACGCGCGCACTCTCGTCGGCGCGCCCCAGTCCGGCGCGTCTGCGCGTCGTCATCACCCCGGACGGCGCCGCCGACATCACGACCGCGGCGGCCGGCGCGCCCGCGTCGCTCCACCTTCAGCCCATCGTCGTCCCGGGCGGGCTCGGCGCGCACAAGTGGGCGGACCGCGTTCCGGTGGCGGCGTTCGAGGCTCCCGGCGTCGCCGCGCTGATCTGCGACGCCGACGGCACCGTGCTCGAAGCGTCGTCGGCCAACGTGTGGGCGCTGCTCGACGGCGTGCTCGTCACGCCGCCCGCCGACGGGCGCATCCTGCCGGGCGTCACCCGCCAGCGGCTGCTCGGTCGCGGCGCCGTCGCGGCCTTCACGCTCGAGGACCTGCGGCGGGCGGAGGCGATCGTCGTGACATCCTCGATCCGCGGCGCGGCGGCCGCGGGCCTCGGCCCGCCGACCGAGGCCGCGTTGTCGATCGCCGCCGACCTGAGGCACGTCCTGAATGACCACCTGGCCCAACGCTGACAGCGCCGTCAACTCGGACCCGTGGCTCGTCGCCCACCACGACGAGCTCACGCTGATGCGCCCGCGCGTGCTCGCCGTCAACTACGTGCACGGTCTCTCCGAGGACCGCGCCCGTGCGCTGCTCGAACGGCTGTGCGCGGCGCTGCGGGAGTCCTCGCGCTGGCAGGGCCGCGGCGACGTCTTCCTCGACTACGAGGTCACCGAGATCGTCGACCTGACCGAGCCGCGCGGCACCGTCGATCACAACTCCGCGCAGTTCCCGCGCACGCCCGACGGCATCCACTTCGAGTACGCCGAGCTCTACGAGCAGGTGCCATTGGCCGAGCGCGAGGACATCAACGAGGTCTGGCTGCTCGCCGATCACACCGAGCGCAGCGCCCCGTGGGAGACGGTCGAGGTCAAGAAGTCCTACGCGCGGCCGGGCTTCGAGCGCTACGCGGGCAACTCGGGCGAGCACACCGCGCCGTGGATCGGCCGCAGCCTGCGGATCCTGTTCGTCAACTACGCCCGCGGCGTCGGCTGCGCGATGGAGAGCCTCGGTCACTCACTGGAGCGGATGGCGACGTGCGGCGCGATCCCGTACTACGAGCGCTACTTCCGCGAATACGCGGGCCTGGACCTCGATCGCCGCTACGGGCTGCCGTTCGAGTCGCTCTACGGCCAGGGCCGCGTCGACTACCCGAACGAGTCGACGCTCCAGTACGGCTCGGGCTGGCGCAGGCACAAACTGCTCAACTACGTCGCGGCCGGTGGCAACGTGCACTTCATGCCCAACGGGCGCTTCGACTACGACCTCGACGGCGGGCGCCCCGTCCTGTCGACGATCGAGACCTGGCGCCAGCGCGACTCGCGGCCCGTCCCCTGGACCCCGCGCGTGCTCGAGCCCTACCGCGAGCTCGCCGACGACTGCATGGGCCGCTGGGTCGTCTACTGGCGCCAGCACATGCCCGGCTTCGGCAACACCGCCCTCGACGACGACGGCGCGCCGATGAAGAACTGGTGGCCGTACCTCTTCTACTAGCGCCACTCGAGCGCTTCGCGCGTCTCCTCGACGCCGATCGCCCACACGTTGAGCACCTCTTCGTCGGGGCGCTCGTAGTAGCCGCCGAGCGAACCGTCGCCGATCAGCTCCCGCACCTTCGCCGCGGGCTCTGAGCGCAGCGGCGCGATGTCGGTCCTTGGCTTGTGCCCATCCGGCTGTGCGATGCCGTCCAGCCGCGTCCACGGGAAGTTCTCCATCCACGAGGCGTGCGACGCCTCCGGGTCGATCGCATCGATCGCCGCCCGCGTCCGCGGCGCCGCCCACCAGTCGTGCCAGCGAACGCCTGTCCCCTCGACTCGGCCCGCGCTGTTGCCGCCGTGCCCGTTGACCAGCAGCACCCGCTTGAACCCCTGCTCGCGCAACGAGCCCACGATGTCGTGCAGCAGCGCCCGGTACACCTCGACCGACACCGTCGGGCTCCCGGGATAGGCGCCGAAGTACGGCGTGATCCCGTACGCCAGCGCCGGCAGCACCGGCACCCCCAGCGGCTCGGCCGCCTCCTCCGCCACCCGCTGGGCGAGGATCACGTCCACGCCCAGCGACAGATACGCATGCTGCTCCACCGACCCGAGCGGCAGCACGATCCGGTCATCCGTCTCGAGATACGCCTCGAGCTGCATCCAGTTCCGCTCAATCACCCGCATCACCACAACCTAAAGGGGCCAGGCCCCATCAACGTGGGTTGACGGGGCCTGGCCCCTTTAGGTTCACCGGGGCTGGGTGCCGAGCGTGACCGTGAGCTGGTGGGTGCCGGAGCCGCGCTCGATGGTCAGGGTCACCCGGTCGCCCGGCTCGTGGGTGGCGATCGCGGCCACGAGGTCGTTCTGGTCGGTGACGGTGGCGTCGCCGAGCTTGGTGATCACGTCGCCGGTCTGGAGGCCGGACGCCGCGGCGGGGCCGCCGGCGGAGACCTGGCCGACGGTGACGCCGCCGGTGGTCGCGTCGGCGGTGGCGACGCCGAGGTAGGCGTGCTCGACGGTCTGGCCGGCCTTCAGGGCGGTGAGCTCGGTCTTGACGAGATCGATCGGGACGAGGAACCCGACGCCGGAGTTCTGGTCGGAGCTGCCGTCGGTGGCGATCTGGTCGGCGATGCCGATCACGGCGCCGGACGCGTCGAGGACGGGGCCGCCGGAGTTGCCGGGGTTGATCGCGGCGTCGGTCTGCAGGGCGTGGGCGACGGTGAAGCCGTTCGGCGCCTGGATCGTGCGGTCGACGCCGGAGATGATGCCGGTGGACAGGCTGCGCTCGTAGCCGAAGGGGTCGCCGATCGCGGCCACGGGCTCGCCGACGCTCACGCTCGCCGAGCTGCCGAGCGTCAACGGGCTGAGCTTGAGCCCGGACGAATCGATCTTCAGGACCGCGACGTCGGTCGCGTTGTCGGCGCCGAGCACCGTCGCGGTCCGCGTCGTGCCGTCGGCGAGCGTCACGGTCACCTTCGACGCGCCGGTGATCACGTGCGCGGCGGTCAGGATGTGGCCCTCGGTGTCGATCTGAAAGCCCGTCCCGGTGGCCGTGCCCGACGTGCCTTGCCCGCTGGACACGCCCTCGGAGGTGATGTCGACGACGCCCGCGGAGACCGACGCGTACAGCGCCTGCGCGTCGAGGCCCGAGGCGGCGCCGGTCGTCGAGGTCGTCCTGCCCTGGACGACGGTCGTCGTGCGGCCGTCGAGGTTGCCGGTCGCGGCCAGCGCGGCGACGCTCGTCCCGCCGCCCAGCAGCGACGCCGTGACCAGCAACAGCGCGATCGGCGGGCGCTTCCGGCGCCGGCGGCGCTCCGGGCCGCGGCTGCCTCCGGCCGGCGGACCGCCTCCGCCCGTCGGCGGCAGCGGCGGGATCTGCCGCGGCGGCCCGTCGTCGGACCACAGCGGGCGGCGTGTCTCAGGAGGCGCAAGGAGCGAGGAAGCCATGCTCCGACCCTGACCCCGCGACCTGAGCGGGTCCTCCGCCGACGCTGAGAGAATCCTGGGCGTGATGGCGGCCGCCGAGGTCCTGCGGGTGCTCGCGGTCCTCGAGCGGGCGTGGGTCGCCGGCGGCTGGGGCGTCGACGCGCTGGTGGGTGAGCAGACGCGCGAGCACCGCGACCTCGATCTCGCGATCGACGCCCACACCGAGGCGAAAGCGCTCGAAGCGCTCGACGCGCTCGGCTATCGCGTCGAGACCGACTGGCGCCCGGCGCGCGTCGAGCTCGCGGCCGGCCATGAGCGCTTCGTCGACCTGCACCCCGTGACCTTCGACGCGCACGGCCACGGCCGCCAGTCCGACCTCGACGGCGGCCACTTCGACTATCCGCCCGAGTGCTTCGTCACCGGCCGGATCGGCGGGCAGGCGGTGCCGTGCCTGTCGGTCGAGCAGCAACGCCGCTTCCACACGGGCTACGAGCCGCGCGACGTCGACCGGCACGACCTCGCGCTGCTCGACCGCCTCTGAGTCCGGCACACCAAGCATTGGCCAAACGGACGCCAAGGAAGGTGCGATTGGCTGCGCGTCGTGAACGAAGAACGCATGCTCAGGCGGCTCGCCCTCGTGGTCGCGACGATCCTCGCGGCACTGGCGGCGACGGCCTCGGCCGCGTCGGCGGCCGTGCCGATGCCGCAGCAGTGGGACCCGGCGCGGGTCGCGGCCAACCAGGACCCGGCGAACTCGTTCCTGCTGCGGCCCGGCGAGATCGTGGCCGGCCCGGGCGACGGGCCCGCGGTGGCGGGCGTCCTCTCCGGCTGGCGCCAGGCCGAGCAGCGACCGTTCGGCCTCACGCTGTTCACGCGCACACCGCAGACGAGCGACCCGACGCGCGAGGTGCTCGACGCGATCGCCAAGGTCCGCAAGTACACGTCCGGCCGCCCGCAGGGGCCCGCCGCGGTCGCCCCCAACTACGTCTTCGTCGGCGAGGCCGCGGGCACGTCGGACGCGATCAACTTCCACGGCGAGCCGCGCATCCAGGGCGGCCCGGGATCGACCGTGCGCCTGGCGAGCATGCCGCCCGCGCTCCCCTCGCGCGGCAGCGAGAGCCTTGACGGCGAGGGCGTGCGGATCGCCGTCCTGGACACCGGCATGTTCGATCACATCTGGCTGCGCGGCGTCCAGCGCGCCCCCAACAGCGCGGACACCTGGGACGTCGAGCAGGACGGCTACGGCGACAACGAGGCCGGCCACGGCACGTTCATCGCCGGCCTGATCCTGCAGGTCGCGCCCGCCGCGTCGGTCTACGCCGTCAAGGTGCTCGACTCGCACGGCGTCGGCGACGACTTCACGGTCGCCAAGGCGATGCAGCAGCTGCCGGCCGACATCGACGTCATCAACCTCTCGCTCGGCGGCTACACCGACCGCGACGCGCCGCCGCTGGCCGTCGCGACGGCCCTCGCAAGCCTGGCCGACAAGCGCACCGCGGTCGTCTCCGCCGCCGGCAACCAGGCCTCCAAGCGCCCGTTCTGGCCGGCCGCGTTCCCGCAGGTGCTCGGCGTCGGCGCGGTCGACGAGTCCAGCGGCAAATGGCGCCCCGCCTCCTTCAGCAACTACGGCCCGTGGGTCGACGCGATCGCCCGCGGCTCGATGATCCAGTCGACGTTCGCGACCGCCAAGACGAAGGTCGCGACCGGCCCGGTGATCAGCCGCCTCGACCCGACCGTCCAATTCGACGGCTGGGCCGAGTGGGACGGCACCTCCTTCTCGACCCCGATCGCCGCCGCGATGATCGCCCGCACGATGTCACGCGACCACCTCGCCGGGGCGACCGAAGGCCTGACGAAGCTCGTCACCGGCGCTCCCGCCTCGCCGTTCTCGGAGTTCCCGCACGCCGTCCTGATCGACGAGTACGCGGGCAAGCAGCCCTAAGCGGGGCGGCCTCCGGGCAGCAGCGTCCAGGGATCGAAGCGCTCGATCGGGATGACGCGGATGCGCGGCAGGGCGACGGTGAACGCGCCGACCTCATCCTCGAGGTCGTAGAACTCGGCGCCGTCGATCTCCATCAGCGACGCGCTCATCATCTCGCGGAAGCCGACCAGCGCCGTGCGGCGGGTGCCCTGCTCCGCGAGCAGCGCGACGTGCGGCGCGAAGTCGCCGTCGTGGCTGGCGAGGATCACGTCGCCGTGACCGCGCTCGGCCAGGGCCTCGAGCGTGCGCTGGATGGCGACGTCGACGACCTTCACCTCCGACGGGCCGCTCAGCAGCACCGGCCGGTAATCCAGAGCCGTCAGCGCCTGCACGAACGGCATCGGCACGTTCCCGGAGGCGTTGAGGAAGAACAGGCCCGTGACGGGCTGCTCCCACACCGTCCGCGCGTAGTCGCGCAGCCGGTCCCAGCGCGGCCGCTCCTCCGGCGCCGGCCGCCGTCCGAGGACGGCGGCGCCGAGCGTCGCGTCGATGTTCTCTCCGTCGATCAGCAGGAACGTCTCGCCGGCCACGGCCGCGAGCATATGCGTTCCCGCTCGTCGGCGGGCCTCAGCGGATGGCTGCGGTGTCCGCGCCGGTCACCGGATCGTGGTACGCCTCGCGCATGTCCCACCCGCAGGCGGAGCACTCGACGGCGTGATCGGGCGCGGGCACGGCGCAGCGTGGGCACGGCGTCTCATTCGGCACTTCGACCTTGCCGGTGATGCGCGTGAACAAGCTCATGACAGACCCCCTGTCGTATGGCTGGACTCCCTCTCATGTCACCGTACCCGCGTTCACATGGGGCCAAAAACGGCGAGTCAGCGCTCTGTCACGTCGGCGGCGACCAGGCGGTTCCACTCCGGCTTGTCCTCGCGCCAGCCGTCCTCGGTGCGCTTGAGCTTCCAGTAGCCGGAGATCGAGAGCTGGTCGGGCTCGAGGCCGCGGTCGGCGATCAGGTGCCGGCGCAGTTCGCGGACGGAGCTCGCCTCGCCGTGCACGAACGCGTGGCCGCGGCCCTCCGGCAGCGCGAGCGCGCTCACGGCGTCGACCAGCAGGGACGGCTCCTCGCCCGGGCCGAGCGAGCGGTGCAGCCACTGGAGCCGCAGGTCGCCCGGCGTCTCCAGCGCCTGCTCCTCCTCGGGACCGTCGACCTCGAGGACGACGTAGACCGGGACGCCGGAGGGGATGCGCGGCAGCGAGGCGGCGATCGCGGGGATCACGGCCGCGTCGCCGGCGAGCAGGTGCCAGTCGGCGCCGGGGTCCGGCGTGTAGGCGCCGCCCGGGCCGCCGAGCTCGACCTCATCGCCGGGCTGCGCGGCCGCGGCCCACGGGCCGGCGACGCCGGTGTCGCCGTGGACGACGAAGTTGACGGTCAGCCGCTCCCCATCCCACGCGCTGACCGTGTAGGTGCGGGTGCGCGTCACGCCCTCGCGGTCGGGAAGACGGAGCTTGACGTAGTGGTCGGTGAACGCGTCCGCGGTGAAGCCTTCGAAGGCTTCACCCCCGAAGACGACGCGGACCATGTGGGGAGTGAGCTGCTCGGTGGCGACGACGGCGACACGGCGGGAAACGCGGGGAGGCATGCATCGAGGATAGTTAGGCGCCCCTAACACCCGGTTCTCCCAGCATTCGCCCAGAATCGTTTGACCGAGGCTTTACAGGGTGGTCGTGATCGTTGCTCGCATGATCAGCACGATTCGCAAGACGGCGGTGACGATGGGTGCGCTCGGTGCGCTCGGCCTCGGAGGCGCGGCGATCGCCGGCGCCGCCGGCACCCCGAGCGCCACGCCGACACCGGCCACTCGCCCGCACCGCGAGGCCCTCTCCGCCGACGTCGCGGCCAAGGTCAAGGCCGCGGCGCTGGCCAAGGTCCCGGGCGCGACCGTCGACCGCACCGAGGCCGGCGGCCCGAACGGCGCGGCCTACCACGCGCACATCACGACCTCCGGCTCAACCAGGCAGGTCGTGCTCGTGGACACGTCGTTCCAGGCGACCGACGTCGTGGCTGAGCAAGCCGGCGGCGGGCGCGGACGCGGGCACGGGCACGGCGGCGGCAAGCACGGCGAGGAGACCGCGCTGACCGGCGACACCAAGAGCAAGGTCGAGGCCGCGGTGCTGGCCAAGTACCC
This sequence comes from uncultured Solirubrobacteraceae bacterium, assembly GCA_963798325.1. Taxonomy (GTDB): domain Bacteria; phylum Actinomycetota; class Thermoleophilia; order Solirubrobacterales; family Solirubrobacteraceae; genus Solirubrobacter. Next base: position 949,593 of record CAWCSS010000009.1, on the reverse strand, counting down.
GGGCGCGACGATCGAGCGCACCGAGACCAACAGCGACTCCGGCGCTCCCTACGAGTCGCACATCACGACCAAGGACGGCAAGCACCTCGAGGTGACCGTCAGCAAGACGTTCGCGGTCGTCGCCGCGAACGAGCACGGCGGCCGTTAGGCGTCAGCGAAGACGCGGTAGCGTTGCGTGACCCCCGCCCACCCACGGTGGTTGCGCTCGCGCCGCTCTTGCGCGACGGCCCCGAGGCGCTCCCAGCCGCGGTGCTCGATCCGCACCGCGGTGCCGTCCTTCACCGCGTCGAACGTGACCTCGACCTCGGTCGCGTCGGCGCGATCGAAGCGCAGGTGCCAGAGGTAGACGAGCCGGCGCGGCGGGTCCCAGGTGAGCACCTCGCCCCAGTCGTGCTCGGCTCCGGCGGGCGTGCGCTCGAAGATGCGCCCGCCGGGGCGGGGCTCGAAGGTCACGGTCAGGCCTTCCTCGGCCGACACCGAATGGCTGTGCGGCCACCAGCGCGAGGTCTGCTCCGCCCACAGCGAGAACGCGCGCTCGGGCGCGCACGCCACCGTGAACTCGACCAGCAGCGGCTCCATCAGTTGTCGGCCAGCAGCTTGAAGCGGGCGGCGGCGTCGCCCCACACCTGCCGCACGTAGGCCTGAACGGCCTCGATGCCCTCGTCGTGCAGGCGGTAGAGCCGGCGCGTGCCCTCGGCGCGGTCGGCGACGAGCCCGGCGTCCTTGAGCAGCTTCAGGTGCCGCGAGACCGCGGGGCGGCTGATCGGCAGCGCGTCGGCGAGCTCCTGCACCGAGCGATCCCCGGACCGGAGCAGCTCGACGATCGCCCGTCGGTGCGGGTCGCCGAGCGCGTCGAACGGGTCGCCGGGTAGCGCGTGGATTGCTCAACGGTAGCAAAAATGTTACGGTCGAGAGCATGTCCGAGGGAACCCCTGAAAGCCCCTGGCGGCTCAAGACCCCGCCCGGCTCCTCCGAGTACGAGGCGTGGCGCGACGAGTCGCTGGACCCGCCCGCGCTGGTCGTCCAGGTCGGCAAGACCCAGCTGCGCTACCACCTGCGAGCGATCGACGACCTCCAGGCGATGCTGGCCGAGGTGGGCGATTGGGTGCCGCTCGGCAGCGCCGACGAGCAGAAGGCCGCGGCGGAGGGGACGGTCGAGGCGTGGGCGCGCTCGGAGTCCAACCCGGTCGGCGGGTGGTACGGGCTCAAGAAGGGGCTGCGCGGGCGCTTCGGCATGTACGTCCCGCCGGTGCTCGAACAACTCGGGCTGGCCGAGGTCGAGCACAACGCGCGCAACAACCGCATGCGCGCGAGGACCCTCGATACGCCAGGGTGAGACAACCCGGGCAACCCTACTCCTCCCACGACGGAGCTCAACGGCTTCGGGTTCTGAGGCCGGCGCGCGAGATCCCCGGAGCGCGGCCCGGTCCTCCGACCGCCACCGGCGCCCACGAACCGCCGCCGATCGCTCATGATCACGAGCGTGCCCGATCTGGATACCGCCCGCCGGCACGCGCTCGGCGACCTGCTGCGACGCTCCGCGCTGCGTGACCCGGACAAGACCGCGATCGTCTATGGGGACGTCCGCCAGACCTACAAGGCGCTCGACGAGACCGTCAACCGGACCGCCAACGCCCTCGGGCAACGCGGCGTCGAGCAGGGCGACCGGATCGCGCTGTTCGCGCACAACTCGCACGGGTTCGTGGTCGCGTCACTGGCGCTGGCCAAGCTCGGCGCGATCCTCGTCCCGATCAACTTCATGCTCGGCGCCGAAGAGGTCCGCTTCATCCTCGAGCACTCCGGCGCAACCGGGATCATCGCCGAGGACGCCCTGGTCGAGACGGCGGTGAAGGCCGGCGCGCCCGCGCTGCGCTTGGTCATCGGCGAGCACGACGGCTGGGAGTCGCTGCACACGCTCGAGGGCGAGACCACCGAGCCGGACGTCGGCGTCGACGACGACGACCCGATCGCGATCACCTACACGAGCGGCACCGAGTCCCGCCCGAAGGGCGCGATCCTCACGTCGCGGAGCCTGATCGCCCAGTTCGTGTCCTGCATCGTCGACGGGGAGATGTCGCGCGAGGACATCGAGGTCCACCCGATGCCGCTATATCACTGCGCGCAGTCCTACTGCTTCCTGCTCCCGGACCTCTACCTCGGCGCGACCAACATCGTCCTGCCCGGTGCGGACCCCGCGGGCATCCTCGAGGCGGTCGAGGCGGAGGCGGCGACGAAGCTCTTCTGCCCGCCCACGGTGTGGATCGGCCTGCTGCGGCACCCCGGCTTCGACAAGCTGCACTCGCTGCGCAAGGGCTACTACGGCGCGTCCGCCATGCCGGTCGAGGTGCTCAAAGAGATCCAGGAGCGGCTCCCCGAGGTCCGCCTGTACAACTTCTACGGCCAGACCGAGATGTCGCCGATGGCGACGCTGCTCCGACCGGAGGATCAGCTGCGCAAGGCCGGCTCCGCGGGCCGCGCGTCGATCAACGTCGAGACCCGCGTGGTCGACGACCAGGACAACGAGGTCCCGCCCGGCGCGATCGGCGAGATCGTCCACCGCTCGCCGCACGCGATGCTCGGCTACTTCAACGACCCGGAGAAGACCGCCGAGGCGTTCCGCAACGGCTGGTTTCACTCCGGCGACCTCGGCGTGATCGACGACGAGGGCTATCTGAGCGTCGTCGACCGCAAGAAGGACATGATCAAGACGGGCGGCGAGAACGTCGCCAGCCGCGAGGTGGAGGAGACGATCTACGCCCACCCGGCGGTCATGGAGGTGGCGATCTTCGGCGTCAGCGATCCCCGCTGGATCGAGGCCGTGACCGCCGCCGTCGTGCTCAAGGAGGGCGCCACCGCCACCGAGCAGGACCTCCAGAGCTTCTGCCGCGAACACCTCGCCGGCTTCAAGGTCCCGAAGCGGATCGTCTTCCTCGACGAGCTCCCGAAGAACGCCTCCGGGAAGATCCTCAAGCGCGAACTGCGCGCGGCGTTCTAGCGTCTTAGTCATGAACTGGACCGTCGACGTCCCCGTGGAGTTGCTGCCGACGCTGCCGCCGCTGCCCTCTCCGCTGGCCGCGGCGCTGACCGACGCCCTCGAGCGCCCGGCGGTTCAGCAGCCGGACTGGCCCGATCCCGACTACACCAAGCGGGTGCGCTCGCTGCTTGAGAGCGTCCCGCCGATCACCGTGCCGAGCGAGGTCGACATCCTCCAGTCGCGCCTCGGCCAGGTCGCGCGCGGCGAAGCCTTCCTGCTCCAGGGCGGCGACTGCGCCGAGACCTTCGACGACAACACCGAGCCGCACCTGCGCGGGGTCATCCGCACGCTGCTGCAGATGGCGGTGGTGCTCACCTACGGCACGTCGATGCCGGTGGTCAAGCTCGGCCGCATTGCCGGCCAGTACGCCAAGCCCCGCTCGAGCAACCTCGACGCCACCGGCCTGCCGTCCTACCGCGGCGACATGATCAACGCGATCCAGCCGACCCTGCAGGCGCGCACGCCCGATCCCGGCCGCCTGCTGCGGGCGTACGCCAACGCCGCGGCGGCGATGAACCTGGTGCGCGCGATCACAGGCGGCGGCCTCGCCGACCTGCACCGCCTGCACGAGTGGAACATGGACTTCGTGCGCCAGTCCAGCGCGGGTGAGCGCTACGAGCGGGTCGCGACCGAGATCGACCGCAGCCTGCGCTTCATGTCCGCGTGCGGGGTCGACGACAGCTCACTGCGCACGGTCGACATGTTCGCCAGCCACGAGATGCTGGTGCTCGACTACGAGCGCGCGCTGCTGCGCCTGGAGGGCGAGAAGCTCTACCTCGTCTCCGCCCACCAGGTCTGGATCGGCGAGCGCACCCGCCAACTCGACCACGCGCACGTCGCCTTCGCGTCGCTGATCGCCAACCCGGTCGGCGTGAAGATCGGGCCGAACATCGATCCCCAGGAGGCGGTCGATCTGGTCGAGCGGCTGGACCCGCACAGGGTCGACGGGCACGTCACGCTGGTCAGCCGCATGGGCAACGCCCTGGTGCGCTCCAAGCTCCCGCCGATCGTCGAGGCCGTCGAGCGCGCCGGCCACCGCGTGGTCTGGCAGTGCGACCCGATGCACGGCAACACGGAGGAGTCGCCGTCCGGCCACAAGACGCGCCACTTCGACAACATCATGGGCGAGGTCGAGGGCTTCTTCGCGGTGCACAAGAACCTCGGCACCCACCCGGGCGGGATCCACATCGAGCACACCGGCGAGGACGTCACCGAATGCCTCGGCGGCGCGCAGAAGATCGAGCACAGCCAGCTCGCCTCGCGCTACCAGACGGCGCTGGACCCGCGCCTGAACACCCAGCAGGCGCTCGAGCTCGCGTTCCTCGTGGTGGAGATGCTGCGCAAGTAGTTGCATCCGCAATAACCCGCGCTATAGTTGTTCCAGCAACAACTTCTTCTGCATGGAACTGGAGCAGCAATGAGCACGTCCACGATCCCCTTCGCCGGCACCTACAACGCCGATCCCGTCCACTCGTCCTTCGGCTTCGCCGTGCGCTATCAGGGCGTCAGCCTGTTCAAGGGCTCGCTCAGCGAGGTGGCCGCGACGCTCGTCGACGGCCAGCTCGACGGCGCCGCCCAGGTCGAGTCGATCTCGATCCGCACCCCCGAGCAGTTCCGCGCCCACGTCCTGAGCGAGGAGTTCTTCGACGCCGCCAACCACCCGACGGTCGGCTTCGTCTCCAACGTCGTGGAGTTCAACGAGGACGGCACCGTCAAGGTCGACGGTGAGCTGACGATCAAGGGCGTCACGCAGCCCGTCAGCGCCACCGGCACCTGGGTCGCCCCGGCCGTCGACGCCTTCGGCTCCACGCGCGGCCACCTCAACCTCGAGGCCGCGATCGACCGCACCGCGTTCGGCATGAACTGGAACATGCCGCTGCCCTCCGGCGGCAACGCGCTGGCCAACACCGTCGTGCTGACCGTCGACGTCTCCCTGATCGAGGCGTAGCACTGCTGACACCGCTGGAACTCGCTGCTTGGCGTGGGTTGCTGGAGACCCACGCCCGCGTCACCCGGGCGCTGGACGCCGAGATGCGCGCCGCGCACGGGATCCCGGTCTCCTCCTACGAGGTCCTGATGTTCCTGGGCGACGCGCCGGGGCGGCGGTTGCGGATGGCCGAGATCGCCGACCGCGTGTTGCTGAGCCGCAGCGGCCTGACCCGGCTGGTCGACCGGTTGGAGGCGCTCGGCTACGTCACGCGCTGCGCCGTCGAGGACGACGGACGTGGCGCCTACGCCGAGCTGACCGACGCCGGCTGGACGAAGCTGCGGGCCGCCCGCCAGACCCATCTCGACGGCGTGCGCCGTCTGTTCCTGTCCCAGCTGTCCACCGAGCAGCAGGAGGCGCTCGGGGAGGCTTGGGCCGGACTGGCGTGAATTCGCCGTCCGCGCGCGGACAACGGAGCGCGACGGCTTGCTCCGCGCGTGTGCTGAGTGTTGAATGTGGCAACACCAGCTCCGGAGAGTGCTCGCGTAATGCCATTGAGTTTCCTGCCTGCGCAGGACCTCTTGATCCTGGACGTCGATGCCGCCGTCGAGCGCATCCTGGACCCCGCGAGCGCGGACTATGGCCGGCCGGCGCTCGTGGTGCTCCTCGAGGAGCTGCGGGCCCGCCGGGAGCGGCACGCGAGGCCGTTTCGCGGCGTGCTGCTGCGCAAGGAGGGTCAGCTCCGGCTGCTGCCCTACGAGCTCGGTGACGGCGCCGGCCCGCAGGAGCGCTGGGTGCGGGCGGCCGAGGCCGCGCTCGCTTCCCGGCCGCTCCCGGCCAGCCCGCAGTGGCTCGACGGGGGCCGGTTCGCGCGTCGGGCCACGACCCAGGGGCTCGTGCACCTGGAGGTGCCGGACGTGCCGCCGACGGCCGGCAGCGCGTTCACCGTCTCGGTCTGGACCGACGTGACCGCGGACATGGCGGTCTGGCTGTCGGCCAGCGATCACCTGGAGATCCAGGAGGACGTCAAGCCGCTCGGCGGGCGCGTCGATTTCGAGCTGGTCGCGACCCGCGAAGCGGACGCGGAAGTGGTCGCGATCGTCCTGCACGAGGGCCGGCCGTGCGGTTCGATCGCGCGCGCGGTGGGGATCGAGAGCGGGCCGCAACGGTCCATCGTCGACGTCGACCCGGACGCGGACCGCGCCGACCTGATCGTGACGATCGTCGGCGACCCGTCACGCGGACGCGCGTATCGCTGCAGCGTCTGCACCGGCACCGGGCTGCCGGTCACCGGCACGTGGGCGCCCGGCGACGCGATCGATCGCTTCTTCGCCGCCGGCCGGGTCGGCCGCATCGCCGCGTTGCGCGCCGCGGGCATGGAGCTCTTCGACGCCGCGCCGCAGGTCTTCCGCGACGCCTACTGGGCGCTGGTCGACGCGCGCCGCGCGCCCAAGAGCATCTTCATCGTCTCCGAGGAGCCGCACTGCCCGTGGGAGCTGATGGTCCCCCGCCGGCATCGTCCCGGCGGGTTCGAACGCCACGACGCGCTCGGCGTCCAGGCCGCCGTGGGGCGTGCCGTCGGTCGCCACGTCCGGCCGGCGGCGAAGGTCGTCTCCCACCAGCAGGCGCGGATCGCGCGCGGGCGGATCCCGTTCGTGCTGGCGCGGTTCGCGGGCACCGAGCCGGAGCCGCTGGTCTTCCTCAGCGCCCGCGACAGCGACCTCGGCCCGGGCGCGCTGACCGGCGCGGGAGCGTTCGCCGACGGCAGCGCGGCGTGTGTCGTGGCGCCGCTGTGGGCGCTCCCGGACGACCGCGCGGCGGCGATCGAGCAGGAGTTCCTCATGCGTTTGCGCGGGCGCTCGGGCGCCCAGCCGGCGGCGCTCCTGCGCGATCTGCGCCGGCGCGCCTACACGACCGGCGACGACGCCTACGCCGCGTACTGCTTCTTCGGCGACCCGCTCACCCGCTCCGCCCTGTGACCGGCACGCTCAGGCGCGGCGCCTGCCGCGCGCTGCGCAGCGTCACGTCGCCCCGTCGGCGAGAGCGACGGCAGCCCACGTCGTATCCTCTCGCCGGGCCATGGCCGAGGTCTTCGAGGCACCGCTGAGCCCGCTGAGCTTCCTGGCGCGCAGCGCGGTCGTGTGGGCCGATCGCCCGGCAGTGGTGGAGGGCGAGCGCGCGTGGAGCTATCGCGAGCACGCCGATCGGGTTCAGCGACTGGCCGGGGCGCTGGAGATCGCAGCGGGTGATCGGGTGGCGGCGCTGTTGCCGAACGTCAGCGCGTTGTTGGAGGCGCATTACGCGGTGCCCGGGGTCGGCGGCGTGCTGGTCCCGCTGAACACGCGGCTGGCGGCGCCGGAGTACGCGTACATCCTTGAGCATTGCGGTGCGGTCGTCGTCCTGGCCTCGCCGGCATTGCGTGAGCCGTTGGAGGCCGCGCTCGCGGAGATGAAGGACCCGCCGCGGGTGATCTGGACGGGCGAGGAGTACGAGCGGCTGCTGGCCGACGCGGAGCCGCGTGCGTTGACGCTGCCGGAGGACGAGCGTGCGCTGCTGTCGATCAATTACACGTCGGGGACGACGGGCCGTCCGAAGGGTGTGATGACCTCGCACCGGGGCGCCTACCTGCACACGCTCGGCGTGATCGCGGAGGCGGTGTTGACGCCGCGCAGCAGGTATCTGTGGACGCTGCCGATGTTCCACTGCAACGGTTGGGCGTACACGTGGGCAGTGACCGCGGCGGGTGCGACCCATGTGTGTCTGCCGAAGGTGGAGCCGGATGAGATCTGGCGGGCGCTGCTGCGGGAGGGGGTCACGCACCTGTGCGCGGCGCCGACGGTGCTGACGATGATGCTCGGCGCCGACACGGCGGAGGCGTGTCCAGAGCCGGTGCGCACGTTCGTCGGCGGCGCGCCGCCCGCACCCGCCCTGCTGGAGCGCGCGGCCGAGCTGAACGTCGACGTCACCCACCTCTACGGCCTGACGGAGACCTACGGTCCGATCGCGGTGTGCGCCTGGAATCCCGACTGGGACGAGCAATCGAGGAGCGAGCAGGCGCGCCTGCGCGCCCGCCAGGGGGTCGGGACGATCGTCAGCGAACGCCTGCGCGTGGTCGACGAGCAGATGCACGACGTCCCCGCCGACGGCGAGACGATGGGCGAGGTGGTGATGCGCGGCAACAACGTGATGGTCGGCTACTACCGCGACGAGGAGGCGACCGCGCGGGCGTTTCACGGCGGCTGGTTTCACTCCGGCGATCTCGGGGTGATGCATCCCGACGGCTATGTCGAGTTGCGTGACCGGCTCAAGGACGTGGTGATCTCGGGCGGGGAGAACATCTCCACGATCGAGGTCGAGAACGCGTTGATGGCGCACCCGAACGTCTCGGAGGCCGCGGTGGTCGGGATGCCCGACGAGCGCTGGGGCGAGGTCCCGCTGGCGTTCGTCACGGCGCGCGGGGAGCTCGACATCGAGGACTTGAAGGCGTTCGTCCGCGGCCGCCTGGCGCGCTTCAAGGTCCCCAAGCGGATCGAGATCGTCGACGAGCTGCCCAAGACCGGCACGGGCAAGATCCAGAAGTTCGTGCTCCGTGAGCGCGTGAAGTCACTGCCGAACAGTTGACGTGGCGGCGCCGCGCTCGGGCAGACCGCGCGCGACGATGACCTTCGTCGGCCGCGACCTTCCAGGCGCTTCGCGCGAGTTCGACGCCGATGCGCGCCGGGCGCCGGTCGAATCGGCCAGACGGGGATCGGCGAGACGACGCGGCTCGAGCGCCTCCTGACGACGATGGACGACGCGCACGTGCTGCGCGAGCGGCGACGAGTTCGAGGTCGATGTCGAGTCCCGGACCGACCTCTCGGACGCGTTGACAGCCGGGTGGCGATCCCGTTAGGTTCTGAGCGCGCAAGCGGTCGACTGTCGCCGAGTCGACCAAAAGCGCGCGACAAGGAGAGGGGGAGAGTGGCCGTATCCGAAGAGTCCGCGTTGGCGTTGCCGCGCGCCGCGCCGCCGGTTGGCCGACCCGCGGCCCGCTCGCCGTGGCACACCACGGTGCTCGCCGGGCTCGCGAGCTACATCGACGCCGGGTCGATCGTGGCGGGCGCCGCCGGGCTCGCCCTGTGGGCCGAGCACTTCAACCTCACCTCGGGGATGGTCGGCGCGATCGGCGCGTTCTCCTCCAACGCCATCTCCGCCGGCATCGGCGCGCTGATCAGCGGCTGGCTGTGCGACCGCCACGGCCGCAAGCGCATCTACCAGTGGGACCTGCTGCTCTACGCGTTCGGCCTGCTGTGGATCATCTTCGCCGCCAGCCCGGGGATGCTGATCCTCGGCTACGTGTTGACGGGACTGGCCGTCGGCGCCGACATCCCCGCCTCGTGGACGCTGATCTCCGAGCAGGCGCCGGAGGGCCGGCGGGCGCGGCACACGGGGATGGCGCAGGTGCTGTGGGGGCTCGGGCCGCTGGTCGTGCTGATCATGGCGTTCGCGCTGTCGTCGACGGGACTGCTGGGCATCCGGATCGTCTTCGCGCACCTGCTGGTGGTGTCGCTGGTGTTGTTCTGGCTGCGCCGCCGGATCCCCGAGTCGCGGCGCTGGGAACGGGTGACCGAGGACGTCCCGGTGTCGTTCGCCAACGTCCGCGGGTTGTTCACCCGCCGGTTGCTGCCGCCGTTGCTGCTGCTGGCGGGCACCTACGGCATCTGGAACCTCTACGCCGGCACCAACGGCTTCTTCTTCCCGTACATCCTGCGCACCGTCGGCGCCCAGACGCAGGCTCAGGCGCTCGGCCTGCAGGCGTTGGGGTTCGTCCTGGGGATCACCGGCGCGATCTTCGTCTTCATGCGCTTCGCCGACCGCGGCAACCAGCGCGGGCTGTTCGGCACGGGGGTCGCCCTGCAGATCTGCGCCGTGCTGCTGATCGCGCTCTTCCCCCTGGGTTCCCTGATCGCGCTGGCCTACGTCGTGCTCGGCGGCCTCGGCGCCGGGTTCGGCCCGCAGGCGTTCTTCATGCTCTGGAGCGCCGAGTCGTTCCCCACCTCGATGCGCGCGACGGCACTCGGCCTGATGTTCGGCGTCGTGCGCATCGCGTTGGGGGTGTGGTCCTTCTTCGTCCCGACCCTGACCAAATCGGGGTTTCACACCCTGGCCTGGATCCTGCTGTCGTTCCTCGTGATCTCGGGCGGGCTCGGGATGCTCTGCGCGCCATCGCGCCCGGGCCGCCCGTTGCGGGACGCCTGAGCCCGCACGCGAAGACGCCCGCGCCGTACGCGAGCTGGGCGTCGTCCCCGTCGGTGGCCGTGCCGGAGGACGCGTTCACGCAGCGGCTCGGGGTTGCGCCGGAGGCCAAGGCGCGCGCGGTCCACGGGCGCTTTCGCCCGACCGCGCGTTGCTCAGCGTCACCGGGGTGGCTCAGACAGGCGCCCTGACCGATGGCTCGAGGCCAAGGTCAAACGGGCGATGCCCGAGCAGGCGGCCGCCGAGTGGGTCCGCGCCCGCGGCGGGCGCTACGCGGCGTCGCGTAGCGCCGCCCGCCGACTACGCGCGCGCCTCGGCGGCGCTCGCCACCTCGGCCTGGCTCGGTGGCACGAACTGGCTGGCCGTGAACGTCGCGCCCTGCGGGTCCTTGATGATCGTCATCCGCACCCACGGCGCGTCGAACGGCGCCACGAGCACCTCGCCGCCGAGCTCGACGGCGCGGGCGGCGGTGGCGTCGGCGTCGTCGGTCCCGAAGGTCACGGTCCAGCGGGCGGGGCCCTCGCTGCCCGGCTGCAGCGCCGCCACGACCTCTTCGAACCGGTTCGGGCCGCCCATCGCGGCCATGTTCGCGCGCATGCCCGGGGTGCGAGCCTCCAGGAAGTCGCCGTACGCCGGGAGCGCGAACATCGGGAGGTCGTCGAGCACCTCCCAGCCGAACACGGCGCCGTAGAACGCCTTCGCGCCCTCGACGTCGGTGGTCTCGAGCGTGTTGAAGTTCACGCCGCCGTGCTCGTTGACGATCGTGGCGCCGCGGTGCTGGTTGGGCTGCCACAGATGCAGCGCCGCGCCCGACGGGTCGGCGATGACCGCGGTGCGCCCGGCCGGGCCGACGTCCATCGGCTCCGAGAGCACACTGCCGCCGGCCGCGAGCACCTTGGCGACGGTCTCGTCGGCGCTCTCGACCCAGATGTAGGTGTTCCACGCGGGCGCTCCGCCGGGCTGCGAGCCGATCGCCCCGGCATCCTCGCCGCGCAGGCGAGCGATGTAGTACGGACTGGGGGCGCCGGGAGGCGCGACGTTCTCGAACTCCCAGCCGAACAGCCCACCGTAGAACTCGACGGCGGCCTCGGCGTCGGACGGCGTGATGTCGGTCCAGCACGGCACTCCGGGGATGTATCGATCGCTCATGAACCCCAGGCTACGGACGGTTTAGGTCAGGTGCTGTCCGCAATTATCTTCGCGCCGAGAATTGACGATCATCGCCCGCACACGACGTAACGGACCATCCGATGCGTCTGCTTGCATGCCCCAACTCATGTCAGTGGACAAGCTTCAAGAGGCCGAAGAGCAGGTCGCGCAGATGCGCGAAGAGGCGGCGCGCGTCGAGCGGGACGCGCGCCGCAAGGAGCTGCGCCAGGCGCCGCTCGCCGACACGGCGGGCAAGCCACACCAGACCGTCACCGCGCCACTCACACAGGTGCGAGCGATGGCGAACATGCGCACGGGCGCGCTCGAGGACGTGCAGGAGCTGGCGATCTCGATCCGCGAGACGGGCCTGTTGCACCCACCGCTGGTGCGCGAGACGGGCGAGGACGAGCAGCCCTACGAGCTGCTCGCCGGCCAGCGCCGGCTGGCCGCGATGGCGCTGGTCGACGACGCCGAAGGCGAGCCCGCCGAGTGGCGCTTCACGGTCGTCGAGGGCATCTCGCGGCGCGAGGCGCTGGCGATGCAGTTCGCCGAGAACTTCCATCAGCGCAAGCCCGAGCCGGTGCAGTTCGCGCGCGCGGCTCGCCTGATCATGGCCGAGGACCCATCGCTGAGCGCGGCCGACGTGTCACGGATCGTCGGCGCGCCCGCGTCATGGACGCGCAAGGCGCTGCGGCTGCTCGAGCTGCCGGAGTCGATCGTCGAGCGCGTCGAGCGCGGCGACCTGTCGTTCACCGCGGCCGACTTCGTGCGTCGCGGGGTGGCCAACGGCGCGGTGTCCAAGGAGGACGCCGCGGACCTCGTGGAGCGCCACGTCGAGGGCGGCCTCACCGCGTCCGAGCTGAAGTTCGGCGTCGGCTACGTCCCGCCGCCGCCGGAGAACTACCAGGAAACGTCTGACCGCCTCGACGCCGCTCGCCGCGCCGCGGAGTCGGCCCCGCGCGAGGAACGCGACCCCGACGCGACGCCGTACGCGCCACCGTCGAACACCGCCGCCCCACGCGTCAGCGACGCGGACGTCGACGGGTACGTGCTCGGCGCGTTCCTGTTTCACTCCGCGACCCCGCGCACCCGCAAGCTGCTGCGGATCACGGGCGAGGCGGACGCACACGAGTACGCCCGCTCGCTGCATCCGCATGAGCGCCTCCCGGCGTTGCGCTCACTCGCGCGGGAGGCGCTGGACGCCGCTTAGAACAGCTTCTTGAACTCGTTGGCGGCGACGATCGCGGTGCACACGCCGAGCAGCGCGACCGACGCGAAGAGGATCACCCGGCGGTAGCCGCCGAGCTGGATCGGCTTGGGCAGATAGCGCCGGTTGGTCACCAGCAGGGCGCCTGAGCGACGGCGGGGCTGGAAGCTCGCGCTCCTCGCCGCCCGCGCGGGCGAAGCGTCCCTGGGTGGTCGCGGGTGGCGTGGTTGAGCGCCGGGACGTTGAGCACGACGCGCACCTCCCCGCGGCGAACGCGCGGCTGCGCACGGCCCTCGGGCGCGGCGAGCTCGGTCCTCTCGCTGGGCACCAGGTTCAGCACCGAGCGATGGGGCGGGTGGTGTCGTGGACCTCGCCGACGTGCGCTTCTCGTCCGTCGCGTGGACGCTCGGCGGAGTGCTCGACCCGCTCGCTCGTCAGAACACCTCGGGTGGCGTGCTCGACGCACCGAGATCGACCTCGGGGGCGCTGCACCGGATCATCTACGGGCGGCCGCGGTCGGAGAGGGGGCTCACCCGCGTGCGCGCGCCGGTCGGCTCGATGCCGCTCTCGCGCGGCATCGGCGCCCGCGGCACGGTGGGGGAGGCGCGCCACCGGCCGCTCGGGCGCCCGTCGCGCCTACGCGATCACGCTGGTGCACGTCGTGATCGGCGCGCTCGCGCACCGTGCCCGCGGGGCGGATGTTCATCGCGCTGCGCTCCAACGAGCGCGCGGTGGCTAGGCGGCGGCGCGGGCGATGTCGGCGATCGTCGTCGGGGCGAGTGCGTGGTCGAGCGCGAGCGTGCTCGCACCGATCAGCCCGGCGCGGTGGCCGGCGCGGGCGCGGTCGATCTCCAGCTCGCTGGTGGCCAGCGGGTTGGACTCGCGGTAGACGATCTCGCGCAGGGCGCTGAGCAGGTAGTCGCGCGCCTCGGTGAGATCGCCGGCGACGACCAGCCGCGACGGGTTCAAGACGTTGACCACGGCGGCGAGCACGAAGCCGATCGCCTGCCCTGCCTGGCGCACCATGGTGATCGCCTCCGGCACGCCGGAGCGCGCCAGGACGGCGATGTCGGCGGCGCCTTCGCATTCGATCCCCGCCTCGCGCAGGCGCTGGGCCATCGAGCGCCCGCCGGCCACCGCCTGCACGCAGCCGCGCTTGCCGCAGCGGCACACGATGTCCTCGAAGTCCGGGACGCGGATGTGGCCGACGTCACCCGCGCAGCCCTGCGCGCCGCGCTGGACGAGGCCGTCGAAGACCGAGCCGAGGCCGATGCCCGTGCCCGCCTTGACGACGACGATCGCGTCGCCGGGCCGGGCCTCGCCGAGCGCCATCACGTTGACGTCGTTGTCGACCAGCACCGCGGCGCCGAAGCGGGCGGAGAGCGTTTCGACGACCGGGAAGTCGTCCCAGCCGGGCATCAGCAGCGGGCTCAGCGGGCGGCCGGTGGCGAAGTCGACGGAGCCCGGGAGGGCAACGCCGATCGCCCGGACCTGCTCCTGATCGCGGCCGATCTCGGCGAGCATGTCCTCCAGCAGGGCGGCGGCGTCGTCGAGAAAGTTCTGCGGGTCGGTGCCGATCGGGCGCGCCAGGCGTCGCTCGATCAGCGATTCACCCGCGAGATCGACGACGGCCACAGCCGAGCGGGTCACGCCGGCGTCGATCGCGAGCACGACGCCCGCGCCGGCGTTGAAGACGAACCCGGTGGGCGGGCGGCCGCCGGTGGAGGGGCCGGCGTCGGCCTCGGAGATCAGGCGCTGATTGACCAGCTCCTTCAGGCGTGCGCCCAGCGTGGTGCGCGACAGGCCGGTGCGCTCCATGAGCTCGGCACGCGTCGTGGGGCCCGAGGCGATGATCAGCTCGAGCAGATCGCCGAGCTGGTCAGCGGAATTTTTCACCGCTTCAACGCTAGCGGCGGTCGTGTGTACGTACAACCAGATTCAACTTGTGTGTGAGGTCCTTGTAATGGGGTTCGGCGTGGCCGGGGCCAGTGCGGCGATCGCCGCGCACGACGCGAGCGCGCGGGTGACCGTGGTCGAGGAGACGCCGGCGGGCGGAGAAAAGGCGCGCTACGCAGGTGGTTCCTGTGGGAGTCCGATGTCCGCGAAGCGATCCTCGAGGGCGACATCACGCCGGGCGCGAGGATGTCCCAGGTCGCGCTCGACATCTTCCGCACCCCGCTGCGCGAAGCCCTGTGCATGCTTCAGAGCGAAGGCCTCGTCGACGCCGAGCGCAAACGCCGCGTCCGCGTCGCCCCGTCTCGGCGGGTGGCCTCGAAGGTCTCAGGCCGAAGCGATCCGCCTCGCCGTGCCGCGCATGGCCGCGGAGCAGTCCGCGGCGGGCGCGTCAAGCGCTGGGTCGGCGGAGTTCGCGTTCGTTGCGAGGTGGCCGCGCCTGACCCGCTTGGCCGTGGCCTGCGATGACCGGCGGGTTCCGCTGTGCCCGCCGCTCCTGATCGGTTCGGCGGGCGAAACGGCCTGGGGGCGGGGGGTGACGTACGAAATTCCCCCTCCAGCACGAATGTCGTACCGCACCCCCCACCGACCAGCCCGAACGTGATCGAGCCCCGCGGTCGTCTGTGTCAGGTGCGGCGTCCCGCGGAGGCCGCCCTGGCGGGGCCCGCCTCACCTCGCGGTGTCGGACGAACCGCCGCCCGGAGTCTTCGGCGTCCGGCGCGGCGCAGGTCCTCGCGTGGCATCGCCGGCAGCCCCATGATCCATCGATGCTCGGGGGATAGATCACGGGGCCTACCCGCACGACGGAGACCGTCGGCCGAGCGGGCACCCTAGACCCGTGGGTGGAGACGCAGGTTCCACCCACGCGCCGATGACGAGGACGCGCCGGCGCGGAAAGCTGCAGGCATGAGCAACGACAAGGCCCTGACCATCGCCCTCCTCGGCGGCGCCCGCAGCTCGAAGATCGGTTCGCGCCGCACGCACGTCGCGGCCGTCGGCGGCATGAACCTGGACCTGCGCGACGCCGAGCTCACCGGCGAGACCACGATCACCAAGGTCTCGCTGGTCGGCGGTGTGAGTGCCGTCGTGCCCGCGAACGTCCGCGTCGAGGTCGAGGGTTTCAACCTGTTCGGGGGGAGGAACGTCGAGCGGCCCGCCGACCTG
Source organism: uncultured Solirubrobacteraceae bacterium (assembly GCA_963798325.1). Lineage (GTDB taxonomy): Bacteria > Actinomycetota > Thermoleophilia > Solirubrobacterales > Solirubrobacteraceae > Solirubrobacter. The sequence goes on along the minus strand of CAWCSS010000009.1, from coordinate 933,924 downwards.
GCTCCGGACGCACCCGTGCTGAAGATCCGCGCGTACGGGATCTTCGGCGGCGTCGACGTCCGTCGGGCGTAGCGCCGGCCGGCCACGGTCACCGGGCGCCCGAGCCGGTGGCGCTGGTCGTGGGGCACGGTGGTCAGCGTGCCGCTGTCGACGAGCTCGTCCGCCAGCGCGGAACGGGTGGCCTGGGCGAGCGCGCGGTCCTCGTCGGCATGGCAGGTCCAGCCATCGCGCCGGCTGGTGCCGTGCCCGGGCGTGTGGCCCGACGCGAGCCGCAAGCACAAGCCGGGGACGATTTCGACAACGCTCCTCGGCGTGCGTGGTCCATGTCCGCGGCGCGAGGCGCTCAGGCGCCGAAGTCCTCGCGGCCCGGTGCGGTCTCGGCGACCGGATCCGGTCCGCACCGGGAGTCCCAGTCGAGCATCTGGCAGCGATGCTCGTCGCGCGCGAGCAGTGGCGCCGGGCCGTCGGTCGACCAGCCGAAGTGATGGGTGAAGACGACGCGGGCGACGTCCTCCGGCGCCACCGGCAACCGTAGGCGTCAAGCACAACGCCGCTCGTCATCGCCATGCTGTCCGGCATACGGCCGCCCGAGCGCATAGTGGACGAGCAGGTCCTCGTTGTTGGCCGGTCTGCCGTCCTCGTCCGGCGAGCGCCCCACGCACCCGGTCGCCGTCGGCGCCGGCAGCGTCCGCATCTGGTCCAGGTGCACGGGACGCGCCTCGGCGAGCGCGATGTCCTGCGCACTCGCACACCACGTGCATTCACGTGAAGCGGCTGGTGATCATCCTCGGGCTGGTCAACGCCATCGGCCCGTTGTCGATCGACATGTACCTGCCGGCGTTCCCGGAGATCGCGAGTGACCTCGGGACGAGCGCGTCGCAGGTGCAGCTCACGCTCACCGCCTGCGTGGCCGGCCTCGCGCTCGGGCAGCTGCTGATCGGCCCGCTGAGCGACCGGCTCGGGCGGCGCAACCCGCTGATCCTCGCCATGAGCACTTACGCGGGCGCGTCGATCCTGTGCGCGCTCGCCCCGAGCGTCTACGTCCTGATGGCGACCCGGTTCCTGCAGGGCCTGGCCGGCGCCGGGGGCGTCGTGATCGCCCGCGCGGTCGTCCGCGACCTGCACTCCGGCGCCGCCGCCGTCCGGCTGTTCTCCTCGCTGATGCTGGTCACCGGGCTGGCGCCGATCCTCGCCCCGCTGGCCGGCGGCCAGATCCTCAACCACACGTCCTGGCGCGGGATCTTCGCCGTGCTGACGATCCTCTCGGCGGGGATCGCCGTGCTCGTCGCCGTCGCCTTGAAGGAGACGCTCCCGCCCGAGCGGCGGTCGACCCACGGCCTGGGCCGCACGCTGGAGATCATGCGCACGCTCCTCAAGGACCGCTGGTTCGTCGGCCACGGCCTCGCCGGCGGGCTCGGGTTCGGCGCGCTGTTCGCCTACATCTCGGGCTCGAGCTTCGTCCTGCAGGGCATCTACGGCGTCTCGCCGCAGCTCTACTCCGTGCTCTTCGCGATGAACGGCCTCGGGTTGATCGCGGGCTCGCAGGTCAACGCGCGGCTGGTCGGCCGCTACGGCCCGGCCACGCTCCTGCGCGGCGGGTTGAGCACGATCGCCGCCGCGGCGTGCACACTGCTGGTCGTGGTGGCGATCGGCGGGCTCGGGGTGGCGGCGGTGCTGGCGCCGATGTTCGTCATCGTGTCCAGCCTGGCGTTCGTGCTCCCCAACTCGACCGCGCTCGCGCTCGCCGACCACCCCGAGGTCGCCGGGACCGCCTCGGCGCTGCTCGGCATGGGCCAGTTCGTGATCGGCGCGCTGGTCGCGCCGATCGTCGGCGCGGGCGGCACCGACAGCGCGGTCCCGATGGCGACGGTGATGACGATCGCGGCGCTGGCCGCGCTCGGCGCGCGGAAGGTGGCCACACGATGACGCTGGTGACGATCGCCGCCGCCTACGGGGCGGGCGGGAGCCGGGTCGCGCCCGCCTTGGCCGAGGCGCTCGGCGTGCCCCTGCTCGACCGCCCGCTGGTCTCCGACGAGGCCGACGAGCCGAACGAGCGGCGGCTGCTCTCGCGGCTCGGCTCGCTGGCCACGGCGTGGGGGACGCCCGCCGGGCTGAGCACCGAGGAGCTGCTCCCCGACGACGCCCAGCGGCGCGAGTTCGAGCGCGAGGTCAAGGCGTTCGCCGTGGGCGGGAGCGGCGTGATCCTCGGCCGCGCCGCGACGCGGCTGCTGCGCAAGGACCCGCGGGCGCTGCACGTCCTGCTCGACGGGCCGCGCGACGCGCGACTGGAGCAGGCGATGGCGATCCAGGGGATCGACAGGCAGACGGCGGAGCGGCGCCTGGAGCGCACCGACCGCTTCCGCCAGGCCTACGTCGCGCTCTACGGGATCGACGTCCGCGAGCCCGGGGCGTTTGACCTCGTGCTCGACTCGACGTCGATCCCGCTGGAGGACTGCGTGAAGCTGATCGCCTCGGCGGCGCTAATGCGCGAGGACCGGCTCCGCGCCGGCGGCGAGCTCGACCCGCCCACCGCGTAGGACCAGGCCGCAGATGATCGCGCCGGCGGCGAAGATCCCGGCGGCGACGAGGAACGCGGTCGTGTAGCCGTGCACCGCGGCGTTCGCGGCCAGCGCGGCGCTCGGGGTCTTGCCCTCGACGAAGCTCGTGACCGAGCTCGCGGCGAGCGTGCTCAGCAGCGCGGTGCCGATCGAGCCGCCGACCTGCTGGCTGGTGTTGACCATGGCCGACGCGACGCCGGCGTCGGCCGGCGAGACACCGAGGGTGGCGTTGCTCATCGCGGTGGCGATCGTGAGGCCGAGGCCGGCGCCCATGATCATCAGGCCCGGGAGGATGTGCAGCGCGTAGGTGGAGTGCACGTCGACCTGCGCCAGGAAGGTCATGCCGAGCGAGGCGAGCAGCATGCCGGCGACGACGACGGGGCGCGCGCCGGTCTTCGGGAGGATGCGGGTCTGGGCGACGCCGGCGAAGATCGAGAGGACGATCGTCATCGGCAGGAAGGCCAGTCCGGTCTTGACCGGCGAGTAGCCCAGCGACTGCTGCAGGAAGTACGTGAGGAACAGGAAGACGCCGAACATGCCGGCACCGGCGATGCCGATGGCGAGGTAGGAGCCGGCGCGGTTGCGGTCGGTGAGCACGCGCAGCGGCAGCAGCGGGTGGCTCGAGCGGCGCTGGACGGCCACGAAGGCGGCGAGCAGGACGAGGCCGGCGCCGAGGAAGGCGAGCGTGATGGTCGCGCCCCAGCCGTCGGTCTCGGCCTTGCTGAACCCGTAGACGAGCGCGAACAGGCCGGAGGAGGCGGTCAGCGTGCCGGGGATGTCCAGGCGCGGGCGGGCGCCGATCTGGTTGTGCAGCAGGCGGGCGGCGGCCAGCGCGGCCGGGACGGCGAACAGCACGTTGACGTACAGCGCCCAGCGCCAGGAGAGGTACTCGGTGAGGATGCCGCCGAGCAGCAGGCCGAGGGCGCCGCCGGCGCCGGCGATCGCGCCGTAGATGGTGAAGGCCTGCGCGCGCTCACGACCGTCGGTGAAGATCGTGGTCAGCAGCGACAGGACGGACGGGGCGAGCATCGCGCCGAACGCGCCCTGCAGGGCGCGGGACGCGACGAGCAGCTCGAAGCTCTGGGCGGCGCCGCCGAGGGCGGAGGCGCCCGCGAAGCCGATCAGGCCGCCGATGAACATGCGCTTGCGGCCGAAGAGATCGCCGAGGCGGCCGCCGAGCAGCAGCAGGCTGCCGAAGGCGAGCGCGTAGGCGGTGACGATCCACTGGCGGGACCCGTCGGAGAAGCCGAGGTCGGCCTGCGCGGAGGGCAGGGCGACGTTGACGATCGTGGCATCGAGGATGACCATCAGCTGGGCCACGCCGAGGACGGCGAGGATCAGCCAGCGGCGCTCGTGATGTGGGTTGCTGTTCATGGGACGTGCTCGATTCGAGAGAAGAATGTGGAGACTTGTTCTCCGGTTATCGACAGCGTAGCCGATAACTGGAGATGGAGTCTCCGTTTCCGCTAATATGTCCACCAGATGACCAAGCCGCTCAGAGCCGACGCCGAACGCAACCGCCAGCGCCTCCTCGAGGCCGCGCGTGAGCTGTTCGCCGAGCGCGGGCTCGTGGTCGGCCTGGACGAGATCGCGCACCACGCGGGCGTCGGCGTCGGGACCGCCTACCGGCGCTTCCCGTGCAAGAGCGACCTGATCGACGCGCTGTTCGAGGACCGCGTCGCGGCGCTCATCGCCGCGGCCGAGCTCGGGCTCGCCGAGGAGGACCCGTGGGCGGGCCTCGTGACCTGGATGACCGCCGCCGTCGAGCTGCACGCCACCGACCTCGCGCTGAAGGAGATGGTCTTCGGCGCGGCCGGCGGCGAGGAGCGCGTCGCCGGCGTGCGCGAGCGGCTCGCGCCGCTGGTCTACGAGATCGCCGCGCGGGCGCACGCCAGCGGCCAGTTGCGCGCCGACGTCGCGGCGACGGACCTGCCGCTGCTGCAGTTCACGATCGCGGGCGTCAGCCGGTTCGACGCCCCGGGCCTCGAGCTGTGGCGTCGCATGCTCGCCGTCGTCCTGGAGGGCCTGCGCGCCGGTTCGACCGACCCGTTGCCCGGCCGTGCGCTGACCGACGACGAGTTCAGCCGCGCGATCTCGACGCCCGCCCCGGGCCGGCGCTGACATTTGTTGTTGACAACCACGAATTAGCCGCCTAGCCTCGGCCCTTCGTCGGAGGGAGAGGGAGAGCTAATGAAGACGTCCGTAGCGGTGGCCGCTGCGTTTGCGCTGCTTGGTGCCGCGCCGGCGCAGGCGGCGCCGGATCTGACGCTGTCCGCGACGCATGCGCGTCCAACGTTCCTGCGCGCCACGGCGCCGAACACCACGCTCAACAGCGGCACGCTGTCGCTGACCGTGAGCAACGCGGGGGCCGACGCGACCGACGGCAGCGTGGTGACGGTCAACGACACGCTGCCCGCGGGGCTGTCGGCGCTGATCAACAACCCGGGCGCGGGCGCCGGGCCGGTCGCCGCCTCCGGCGTCGGCTGGACGTGCACCGGCACTCGCTGTACGCGCGCGGACGTGCTCGCGCCGGGCGCGGCGTATCCGCCGATCACCGTAACCGTCGCCGTCGCGAGCAACGCGGCCGCCACGGTGACCAACAACGCCACGTTGACGGGTGGGGGCGACGCCGGCGGCGCAAGCGCGAGCGACCCGATCGCGGTCGCCGCCGATGCCTGCCCGAACGGCTGGCCGGCGGGCCCGCAGAATCCGGAGGGCGCCAACGGCTGCACGCCGCTTGACGCCGGCGACGGATGCACCACGCGGATCGCCCTGACCTTCGACGACGGGCCCTCGTACTACCGGCCGGCGACGCTCGCCCACCTGCGGGCGAAGGGCGTGCCGGCGACGTTCTTCGACACCGGGATGCGCCTGGAGGCCAACCCGCAGCTCGTGCGCTTCGAGCTCGCCGAAGGACACACCGTGCTCGGGCACAGCTACGACCACCCGAACCTCAACTCCATTCCGGCGGGGACGCTGGCGTTCGAGATCGCGCAGACCGCGGCGCGCTTCGACGCGCTCGGCGCGCCCTATACGTTCAAGGTCATCCGGCCGCCGTTCCTGAGCGTCAACGCGGCCACGCAGGCCGCGATCGCCGCGATGGGCTTCGCCGTCACGCCGAACCCGATCTCCGCCACCGACTGGGACCCCGCGCGCTCGGCCGCGCAGATCAGCTCCGGGATCCTCGGCGCGCTGCGACCGGGCGTGGCGATCCTGCTGCACGACGGGCCGGTCGACTCGCCCGCCGGGCAGGCGACGGTCGACGCGGTGCCCTTGATCATCGACGGCGCTCGCGCCCGCGGCTACTGCTTCGGAACCGTCGACGCTTCCGGCCAGGTCGTGGCCAACAAGCTGGCGCCGTCGACCGCGCCGATCCCGGTCGTGACCGCGACCGTCCCGTACCTGCCGCTGGCCTACGCGGGCACGCCGCCGGCGCCGTGGGCGCTGGTGCCGCAGCCGCTGCGGATCGCCGCCGCGCACACGCCGTCGGTGTTCGTGCGCGGGGAGACGGGTTCGATCGTCCTGACCGTCTCCAACCCGACCGACGGCGCGACCGACGGGTCGACGACCACGGTCACGCAGGCCATTCCGGCGGGTCTGACGTCCACCGGCGCGAGCGGGACGGGGTGGACGTGCACCGGCACCACCACGGTCACCTGCACACGCAACGACGTGCTGGCGCCCGGGGCCTCGTTCCCGCCGATCACGATCGGCGTGCGCGTGGCCTCGACGGCCGCGGCGGTGCTGAACACGGCGCCGCGCGTGACCGGCCGCAGCGGCAACGTCTGGGTCGACAACGGCAGCGACCGGATCAGCACGGCGACCGGCGTGCCAGGGGACGTGGGGGCGTCCGTGCCCGCCACGCTGGCGCTGACGCTGGGCGCGCCGGCGACGTTCGCCGCGTTCACGCCAGGGATCACCCGCGACTACACGGCGACCATGACCGCCACGGTCATCAGCACCGCGGGCGACGCGACGCTGACCAGTTCCGAGCCCGGCTTCCTGACCAACGGGGCGTTCGCGCTCCCGCAACCGCTGCGGGTGGCGATCGCGCCGTCGTCGTGGGACGGCCCGGTGTCCAACGGTGCGGCGCTGATCACCTTCACCCAGTCGATCGCCGCCGGTGACGCCCTGCGCACCGGCGCCTACTCGAAGACGCTCGTCTTCACCCTGTCCACCACGACGCCCTAGGGAGGAACGTCGATGAAGGTCACACGGTTGGCCGCGACCGCCTTGGTCGCGGCCGCGCTGATGCCTGCGCAGGCATCAGCGGGCACGCACTGGGTCACCTCGTGGGGAGCGAGCACCCAGCCGGACTCGCGCCGCACGTTCAACAACGTCACCGTCCGCAACATCGTCCACCTCAGCGTGGGCGGGCCGCGGGTGCGGCTGCGGATCACCAACGCGTTCGGCGCCTACCCGGCGGCGGCGGGCGACGCGTTCAACGAGAACACGGCGCTGCAGGTGGGTGCGGTGTACGTCGGCCGGCGCTCCGGGAGCACGTCCGCGGTCGTGCCCGACACGCAGACGGCCGTGACGTTCGGCGGGCGCACGACGGTTCGCATCTCACCCGGCAGCGATGTCGTCAGCGACCCTGTCGAACTGCCCGTGACCGACGGCGACAACCTCGCGGTCTCGATCTACCTGCCAGGCGCGACGCCCAACGCCAGCTACCACTCCAACGGCAAGCAGACCTCGTACCTGACCGCGGCCAACGGCGGCAATCGGGCGGCCCAGGTGGAGAGCACGGGGTTCACCAACACGACGTCCTGGTGGTTCCTGGACGCGGTCAGCGTCGAGGCGAACGAGACCGTCGGCTCGGTCGTCGCGCTCGGCGACTCGATCACCGACGGCGCCAACATCACGAGCAACACCAACCACCGCTGGCCGGACTACCTCGCCGCGCGCCTGACCGGGCAGTACGGCATCCGCGGGGTCGTGAACGAGGGCATCAGCGGCAACTCGGTGCTCAAGGACTACAACTGCTGCGGCGGCAACCCGAGCGGGCTCTCGCGGCTCGATCGCGACGTGATCTCCCATGACGGCGTGAAGACCGTGATCGTCGCCCTCGGCATCAACGACCTCGGCAACTACGCCGACGACGTGTCCAACGTCGATGACATCAAGGACGGGATGCGCCAGACGGCGGACAAGCTCCACCGTGCCGGGTTGAAGGTGCTGTGGGCGACGCTGACGCCGTTCCAGAACACGACGCTGGCCGGGTATTACAGCCTCGTCAAGGACGCCAAGCGCCAGCAGCTCAACGCGTGGATTCGCACCTCGCCGTACTTCGACGGGGTGGTCGACTTCGAGCAGGCGCTGGCCGATCCCGCCAACCCGCTGCGGATGCTGCCGGCCTACGACAGCGGCGATCACCTGCATCCCAACGACCTGGGCAACGCCGCGCTGGCCAACGCGGTGACGTGGCTCGAGGATCCATCGGTGCCCGTGGGCACGCCGGCGACGAGCGTCGGTGGCGCGGTGCCCGCCACCTTGGCGTTGACGCTGGGGGCGCCGCCGACGTTCGGCGCGTTCGTGCCGGGCGTCGCACGTGAGTACTCGACGTCGTTGACGGCCTCGTTGACCAGCACCGCGGGCGACGCGGCGCTCACCGTGTCCGACCCGGGGCACCTGACCAACGGCCCGTATGCGCTGGCCGAGCCGCTGCGGGTGGAGATCGCGCCCAACACGTGGAGCGGACCGGTCTCCAACGGCACGTCGCAGATCACGTTCCGGCAGGCGATCACCGCCGCCGAACCGCTCCGGACGGGCGCCTACAGCCGGACCCTGACGTTCACCCTGTCGACCACGATGCCTTGACGCGCTAGAAGGTAAGTCGTAACTTACGGTTAGTGGCCAATGCCTCCGAGATGATGAGCGTCCTGGCGGAGCCGATCCGCCAGACGATCTTCGACCGCCTCGCCGACGGGCCCCGGCCCGTCGGCGAGCTCGCGGCCGAGCTCCCGGTCAGCCGGCCCGCCGTCTCCCAGCACCTGAAGGTCCTCAAGGACGTCGGGCTGGTGATCGACCGCAAGGCCGGCACGCGCCGGCTCTACCAGGTCGATCCCGCCGGGCTGGCGATCCTGCGCACCTACCTCGACCAGATGTGGGAGCGGTCCCTCGCGTCCTTCGAGGCGGCCGTCCGCGAGGACGATGCTTAGCCCGATCCAGCGCTCGATCGTCGTGCCGGCGACCGCGGAGCGGGCGTTCTCGGTGTTCACCTCGGGGATGACCTCGTGGTGGCCCAAGACCCACCACATCGGCGAGGCGCCGATCGCCGAGATCATCGTCGAGCCCTTCAACGGCGGGCGCTGGTACACCCGCCACGAGGACGGCGCCGAGACCTACACGGGCTTCGTGCTCGCCTGGGAGCCACCCACGCGGCTCGTCATGACCTGGCAGATCAACGCCGACTGGCGCTACGACCCGGCGCTGGTCACGACCGTCGAAGTGACCTTCGAGGCGGTCGAGGGTGGCACCCGCGTGACGATCGAGCACCGCGACCTCGACCGCTTCGGCCCCGAGGCAGAGCGCATGCGCGAGGTGTTCTCGGGCCCGAGCGCGTGGGTCGGGATGCTCGACGCGTACGCCGCGGCGATCTGAGTACAGCGAGCGGGCCGCGGCGTGTGCCCGCCCCGGGCGGGCCACTCCTGATCGGTCTGGCGGACGAAACGGCCTCGGGACCGGGGGTGCCGTCGGAAAGTGTCCTGTGAGGAAGCTCTGCGACGGCACCCCCACGAATGCGCCAACTCGAACAGCTCGGACGTGATCGAAACGCACGATCCCGCGGTCGTTTGTGTCAAGTGAGCTCTCTCGGAGGCCATCCGGGCGGAGCCCAGCCCATAAGCGGATCGAGGCGATCCGCTTCGCCGTTCAGCTCGCGGCGATCAGCCGGTCGAGCCACTCGGCCAGCAACACGCGCTCGCCGTCGCTCAACGCGCTCGCGTCCGGGAGTGCGGCGCGCAGTGCGATCGCCGCCGCGGCCGGGCCCGGGCTCGCGACCGCCGGCGACTCCGAGGTGATGGCGGCGATGACCGCCTCGCGAGCGGCCTGGGAGAGGCCGGGGTCGCGCTCTTCGACCGGTTGGGCGAGCAGCGCGAAGACCGTGCCCGAGCCCGCCGCGTGCACGAGGTCGGCCGCTCGGGCCTCGCTGACGCGCAGGCGGCCGGCGGCGGCGACGCGGTGGATGTGCTCGCGCAGGATCGCGAACGCGGACGCGGCCGCGGGGGACTGGACGCCGGGGCGGGGGTCGCCGTACATCAGCGCGTGCAGGCCCGGGTGGGTGAGGCCGAACTCGACGTGGAGGTCCCAGCCCGTGCGGAGATCATCGACGGGGTCGGCACCGGGACCGCGGTCCTGCTTGGAGGCCAGGTAGGTGGCGAAGCCGTGCTCGGCCACCGCGTCGAGCAGGCCGGACTTGTCACCGAAGAGGCGGTAGATGGTCGGCGCCTGGACGGCCGCCGCGGCGGCGACCGCGCGGGTGGTGACGGCGTCGCGGCCGCCGTCGGCCAGCAACTCGGCCGCGGCGCTGACGATCCGGGTCCGCGTGTCCATCGCACCGACGCTAGCAACAGTCCGTTAGCGGTGCGAGTATCATCGGTATCAATATGTTCGTATCAATGGAAACACCCGCGTGATCGTCGTCACGGGAGCCAACGGCCAGCTCGGCCGGGCCATCGTCGAGCACCTGCTTGGGCGCCTCGCCGCCGCCGAAGTCGGGGTCAGCGTGCGCGACCCGAGCAAGGCCGAGGACCTTGGCGTGCGCGTGCGTCGCGGCGACTACGACGATCCGGCCAGCCTGGAGCACGCCTTCGAGGGCGCCGGGCAGGTCCTGATCGTGTCCGCGGCGACGACCGGCGAGGCGGCCCTCCGACAACACCGCACAGCGATCGAGGCGGCACGCAACGCCGGCGTGGAGCGGATCGTCTACACGAGCCACATGGGCGTGGGTGCCGGTTCGCGCTTTGCGCCGATGCGCGACCACGCCGCCACCGAGGCCGCGCTGGAAGCGTCCGGCGTGCCGTTCACGTCGCTGCGCAACGGCTTCTACGCGAGCTCCGGCGTGATGCTCCTCGGGCAGGCGCTGGAGACGGGCGAGCTCCTCGCGCCCGAGGACGGCCCGGTCTCGTGGACGACCCACGCCGACCTTGCCGAGGCCGCCGCGATCATCCTGACCGACGGGGGCTTCGATGGCCCGACGCCGCCGCTGACCGCGGCGCACGCGCTCGACCTCCAGCAGATCGCAGAGCTGAGCGGGAAGGACATCACCCGCATCGTCGTCAGCGACGACGAGTACCGCCAGGGGCTGATCGGCCATGGCGTCCCGGAGCCCCAGGCGGAGATGCTGGTCGGCCTGTTCGAGGCGAGCCGCGCCGGCGAGTTCGCGGTCGTGGACCCGACCCTCACGCGCCTCCTCGGCCGCTCACCCGCGCCGGTGCGCGTGGGCTGAGCGGCGGGAGGCGTTGGCCGCGTCGCGCGCTCGCGCCCGCAGCGGCCGTGGTCGCGAGCGCCGCCCGGCGCCGACGGCCCGAACGATGCGGCGGTGCCGAGGACCAGCGAGAGCGTCGCCGGGACCGATCCGCCGACCGCCGCGGCCGCGATCAGCACGCACGCCGGCGGCCGGGTGGGCGATCGAGAACGTCTGTCCGGCCGCTGCCGCTCGCGCCCGTCGGCGGGTTCCTCCCGCTCGACCCCGCCGCGAGCTCGATGGCGACCTGCGCGACCGGCCAGTGGTCACGGAGCCGGCGCTCCAGTACGTTCCGCGCCAATGCGGAAGGTTCTCTGTGCGGCGCTGGGCATCGCCGCGATCATGCCCGCGACGGCCAAGGCCGCGGGGAACGGTCAGCTGGCCGCGACGTTCGGAAACGACTCGCTGGTCACCTTCAACGCCGACGGAAGCGGATGGCGCACGGTGTGGCGCGCGCCGAGCGACACCGACGCCCTCAGCGACCCCGCATGGTCGCCCGACGGCAACGCGATCGCGTTCGGCTACTGGGACCTCGCACACGGCTCGCGGATCGCCGTCTATGACCTGCGCACCGGCACCCAGCGCCCGATCACCGACCATCCCGGGCCGACCGCGGACGGACACACGCAGGACACCGACCCGGGCTGGACGCCGGACGGGCGCGTGGCGTTCATGCGCGCGACCTACGGCAGGCAGACCTCCGAGCGACGGCTCATGACGGTCGGCGCGGACGGGACGGGCCTGACAGCGCTGCCGATCGGCCCGATCTACTCGACGGACGTCGCCTGGTCGCGGGACGGGCGCGTGCTGCACCACGACGCCAGCAACTTCGCCCATGTCGCCTCGCTCGACGGCGCGCAGGAGGAGGTCCTGGCGCTCCCGTTCCACCATCCGTTCGCGTGGTCGCCCGCCGGCGACCGGCTCGCCTACGCCAACCGCGGCCTGCACGCGCTCTCGCTGGACGGCGAAGCGGTCGCCCTGACGAGCCCGGCCGGCAAGGAGTACGACGACCACCCGGCCTGGTCGGCCGACGGCCAATCGCTCGTCTACGTGCACTCCTCGCCCAAGGACTACGGGATCGAAGAAGAGGTGCGCGTGCTCGACCTGGCCTCGGGGGCGGAGCGCAAGGTCCTGGGCGGCAACTACCACGGGCTGGCGTGGCAGCCCTGCCTCGCGGGCGTGACGGTCAGTTGCGTCTCGCAGGCTCCGGGCTGCCTGCAGGCCGGCCAGGCGCCCGGGTGGGACCCGCGGCCGCTCTGTCCCGACCCGACTTCAAGCGCCCGGCGCCGGTGACCCCGCCGCCGGTCGCGCCGGCGGTGACCGCGAAGCTCGACGGTACGCGGGTGCTGATCCGCTTCGTCTGCCCGGCCAAGTGCACGTTCTCGGCGCGAGTGAGCGTCCGCCTGACCACGGGGCGGGTGCTCAAGACGCGCACCGTCGTGCGCAGCCGGCGTTCGTACGCCTTCAAGATGAAGCTGCCGACGGTCCCGAAGCGGCGCCGGATCGCGACCGTTCGCGTCGTCGGCACGCTGGACGGGAAGCCCGTGGCGGTCAGCGTCAAGCGCTGACCTCACGCTTTTCTTACGCGATTCGCGGGTTCCTCTTAGGTCCCCGACCCAGTCTTTCGTGAATGGACGCGACCATCGCTCCCGCGGATCGCCGGCGCGCACACCAGCGTGTGGCCGCCGCGGCCGTCGCGGCGTTCGCGGCCTTCCTGATCCTCGGCCTGCTGCACGGCCCGGCCTCGGCCGCGCCGAGGACCCCGGCCGCCGCCCCCGCGGCGACGGCGACCCCCGAGGCGCGCCAGCCGCGGTTCACGCCACCCGACGAGAACGACCCCCAGTTCGGGCCGCGTCGTGGCGGCAGACGCTTCCACGGCGGCGGCCAAGGCGGACGCGGCCCCGGCCCCGGCTTCGGCGCCCCCGGCGGCGATCAGGGCACCGTCCCCGCCCCGAGCACCGACGGCTCCAGCGGAGGCCTGTCATGACCGCGATCGCCAACGCCGCCCTCCCCGTCGCGGTCGGGCTGGTCATGCTCGCCGGCGTCGCCCGCGCCGTGCTGGTGTGGAGCGGCGACCCGCAGTTCGTGAAGCTGTCGCGCGAGCACCTCGACCCGCTCACGACCTGGTGTCTGATCGCGACCTTCCTCTACGTCGGCGCCCACGCGGCGTCAGGCGACATCGGCGTGCCGACGATCGTGCTGGCCGCGATCATCGGCGGCGTCGCGGTGTTCCTGCGTGACTCCGCCAGGGAGACGCCGCTCGAGGAGGACGAGGCACCCGCGACGGTCGCCGAAACGCCGGTGACCGCGCCGACCCGCAGCTCCGGCGCCCTCTGGGCGCGCCGCGAGTACTAGTTCCGTCGCGTGGGCTGGCGCGTCCGCGCCGGCTCCTGCAGCCGCGCTCGCTCCAGCGCATCGACCTCCGCCACGAACCCGCGCAGGCGAGCCCACAGCCCGCGTCGCGGGCGCAGATCGAACTCGGCGCGAACCGCCTGGCGGTAGCGGCGACGGGTGAGCGGTCCCATGCCGGCGATTCTACCGCCGGTCCAAGCGGGCTGGACCGTCAGTCGGGCACGTTGGCGCGCAGCTCGTCCAGCCACACCACGGCCGACGAGTCGCTCGGCGCGCGCCAGTCCCCGCGCGGGGAGAGCGAGCCGCCGGAACCGACCTTCGGCGCGTTCGGGATCGCCGAGCGCTTGAACTGCGAGGTCTGGAAGAACCGGCGCAGAAAGACCTCGAGCCAGTGCTTGATCTCGGCGAGCGGGTAGGCCTCGCCCCACGCGTGCAACGCCATGAACGCGACCTTCGACGGCCGGTAGCCGAAGCGCAGCGTGTAGAAGAGGTGGAAGTCCTGCAGCTCGTAGGGGCCGACGCTGCTCTCGGAGTCCTGCAGGGCCTCGCCGTCGTCCGCGGGGACGAGCTCGGGCGAGATCGCGGTGTCGATCACCGACTGCAGGACCTCGTTCTCCCGCTCGCCGAACTGCTGGGTCTCGATCACCCAGCCGAGCAGGAAGCGGATCAGCGACTTCGGGACCGACGCGTTGACCGAGTAGTGCGACATGTGGTCGCCGACGCCGTAGGTCGCCCAGCCCAGAGCCAGCTCGGAGAGGTCACCGGTGCCGATGACGATCGCGTCGTGCAGGTTCGCCAGCCGGAACAGGTGCGAGGTGCGCTCGCCCGCCTGGACGTTCTCGAAGGTGATGTCGTAGACCTTCTCGCCGCGCGCGTAGGGGTGGCCGATGTCGCGCAGCATCTGCTCGCACGACGGCCGGATGTCGATCTCCTCGGCACTGACGCCCAGCGCGCGCATCAGCTTCCAGGCGTTGCCCTTGGTGTGCTCGCCGGTGGCGAAGCCGGGCATCGTGTAGGCGAGGATGTTCTCGCGCGGGAGCCCGAGCCGGTCCATCGCCCGCGCGATGACGATCAGCGCGTGCGTGGAGTCCAGCCCGCCGCTGACGCCGATCACGACCTTCTTGATGCCGGTCGCGCGCAGCCGCGTCTCCAGCCCGTGGACCTGGATGTTGTAGACCTCGTAGCAGCGCTCGTTGCGGGTCGCGAGGTCGGCGGGGACGTACGGGAAGCGCTCCAGCACGCGCTCCAGCGGGACGGCCTGGTCCGGCACGCCGAGCGAGAACTCCACGCGCCGGAACGACTGCAGCCGTGCGCGGTGGTCGTGGATCGAGTCCCCGAAGCTGTTCGTGCTCCCGCGGTCGGCGGCGATCCGGTCGAGGTCGATGTCCGCGCACAGCAGTTCCTCGTGCAGCGCGAAGCGATCGGCCTCGGCGACCAGATCGCCGTTCTCGTAGATCATCGCCTGGCCGTCCCACGCCAGATCGGTGGTGGACTCGCTCGCGCCCGCCGCCGTGTAGACGTAGGCGCCGATCGTGCGCGCCGACTGGCCCGCCGTGAGGGTGTGCCGGTAGTCGGACTTGCCGACGGTGATGTTCGACGCCGACAGGTTGAGCAGCACCGTCGCGCCCGCCAGCGCGCCGAACGTGCTCGGCGGCAGCGGCGTCCAGACGTCCTCGCAGATCTCGGCGTGCAGCACCAGGCTGGGGAGGTCCGACGCGGCGAAGAGCAGGTCGTTGCCCGCTGGCACGTCCTCGCCCAGCAGCGGGATCGTCGGGGCGATGAGCTCCCGCGCGGCGCGGAACTGGCGCTCCTCGTAGTACTCGCGGTACTCGGGCAGGTAGCTCTTGGGGACCACGCCCAGCACGCGGCCGCGGTGGATGACGACCGCGCAGTTGAACAGCCCGCCCTCGGCGCGCAGCGGGGCGCCGACGACGAGCACGGAGAACAGGTCGACGCTCGCCTCGACCAGCGTCGCCAGCGCGTCCAGCACCGCGTCGGTCAGCGCCTGCTGGTGCAGCAGGTCGTCGATCGCGTACGCCGAGAGCCCGAGCTCCGGGAAGACCACGACCGCGACGTGGCGCTCGGACGCCTGCCGCGCGAGCGCCAGCGTGCGCTCGGCGTTGAAGACCGGCTCGGCCGGCTTGACGTGCGGGACCGCCGCCGCGATGCGCGCGAAGCCGTGGCTGTAGAGCGAGTCGAAGCGTCTCACCCCATCGACGGTACCGTCAACGGGGTGCGGATCGTGACCTGGAACGTGAACTCGGTCAAGCAGCGCGTCCCGCGGCTGCTGCCGTGGCTGGACGAGCGCAGGCCCGATGTCCTGTGCCTGCAGGAGACCAAGCTCACCGACGACGCCTTCACCGAGCTGCTGCACGACGAGCTGCAGCAGCGCGGCTACGAGATCGCCGTGCACGGCGAGGCCGCGTGGAACGGCGTGGCGATCCTCTCGAAGGTGGGTCTCGAGGACGTCGTCCCCGGGCTGCCGGACGGCCCCGGCTTCCCGCACCAGGAGGCGCGCGCGATCGCCGCCACCTGCGCGGGCCTGCGCGTGATCTGCGTCTACGTCCCCAACGGCCGCCAGCCCGACTCCGACCACTACGCCTACAAGCTCGAATGGCTGAGGGCCTTGACGGCGGCGGCGAGCGCCGACCCGGCCACCACCGTCGTCCTCGGCGACATGAACATCGCGCCCGCCGACGAGGACGTCTTCGATCCGGACGCCTACGTCGGCCAGACCCACGTCACCCCGCCCGAGCGCGAGGCGCTGGCCGCGTTGACCGGCGTCGGCCTGCACGACGTCGTGCGCGACCGCTGGCCCGGCAGGCGCGTCTTCAGCTACTGGGACTACCGCGCGGGGATGTTCCACCAGGATCTCGGGATGCGGATCGACCTCGTGCTCGCCGGCGACGCCGTGGCCGAGCGCGTGAAGGCCGCCTGGATCGACCGCCAGGCGCGCAAGGGCAAGGGCCCGTCCGACCACGCGCCGGTGATCATCGACCTCGACGAGGCGCCCGACGGCGACATCGGGCCCGTCGTCCCGCCCCCGAGCGCGCCCGTGACCAAGCGCGGCGCGAAGAAGCTCCCGCAGGCATGAGCATCGTCGCCTGCACGAACTGCGGTGCCAAGAACCGCGTCACGCCGACCCCGAGCGGCACGCCCCGCTGCGCGAAGTGCAAGACGATGCTGCCGTGGCTGGTCGATGCCGACACGGCCTCCTTCGACGCCGAGGCGAACGCGTCGGTGCCCGTGGTCGTCGACCTGTGGGCGCCCTGGTGCGGGCCGTGCCGGATGATCGCGCCGATCCTGGAGGCCCTCGCCACCGAGCACGCGGGCAGGCTGAAGGTGGTCAAGGTCAACGTCGACGACGAGCCCGCGCTCGGGCAGCGGTTCGACGCGCGCTCGATCCCGCTGCTGGTCGTCATGCGCGACGGGCGCGAGGTCGACCGCATCGTCGGCGCCGTCCCACGGTCGATGATCGAGTCCCGCCTCGGCCTGTGATGCTGATCCGCCCCGCGAGACCGAACGAGTTCGCGGCGATCGCCGACATGGTGGCCGCCGCCTACGCGCCGATCGTCGGCGACGACCACCGGTACATGGCCGAACTGCGCGACGTCGCCAAGCGCGCGGCGGCGGCCGAGGTGCTGGTCACCGACGACCTCTCCGGGACCGTCACGTTCGTCCCGCACGGCGGCCCACTCGCCGAGATCTCGACGCCCGACGAGACCGAGTTCCGGATGCTGGCCGTCGACCCCTCCGCCCACGGCCGCGGCGTCGGCACCGCGCTGATGCGGCACATCGTGGACGCCAGCCGGGGCCGGAGCGGCATCGTCTGCTCGAGCCGCGCGGACATGACCAGCGCGCATCGCATCTACGAGCGCCTCGGCTTCACCCGCGCGCCCGAGCGCGACTGGTCGCCGATGGAGGGCGTCGATCTGCTCGCGTTCGTCCTGCGGTTCTGAACCAACGGACTTGTCCCCGCGTCGTGGCCGAGGCAGGCTGTTGAGCGGTTATGCGTGAACTCGGCCGCCCAGTGCTGGCCGCCGCGGCGGTCGTCGTCTGCGGCGCCGTCATGACGATCCTCGACTCGACGATCGTCAACGTCGCGCTCGAGCGACTCGGGATCGTGTTCGACGCGCGGCTGTCGACGGTCCAGTGGATCTCGACGGCCTATCTGCTGGCGATCGCGGCGGTGATCCCACTTGCGGGCTGGGCCGTCGACCGCTTCGGCACGCGGCGCGTGTTCATGACCGCCGTCGCGGCGTTCGCGGGCGGGTCGCTGCTGTGCGGGCTGGCGTGGTCGGCCGAGTCGCTGATCGCGTTCCGCGTCCTGCAGGGCCTCGGGGGCGGGATGGTGATGCCGGTCGGGATGACGATCCTGGCCCACGCCGCCGGCCCGGAGCGGATGGGGCGGGTGATGGCGCTCGTCGGCGTGCCGATGCTGCTCGCGCCCGCGCTGGGGCCGGTGCTCGGCGGCGCGCTGCTCGACGGCGGCTCCTGGCGGCTGATCTTCTTCATCAACCTGCCGATCGCGGTGCTGGCGCTGGTGCTCGCCGCGCGCGTGCTGCCGCGCGCCGAGGTCCGTCGCGAGACGCGCCTGGACCGCGTCGGCGTGCTGCTGCTCTCGCCAGGGCTCGCGTGCGTGATCGCCGGCCTCGCGTCACCGCTGTGGCTGATCGCCGGCATCGCGCTGATCGGCGCGTTCGTCGTCCACGCGCTGCGGATCGAGGACCCGCTGATCGACCTGCGGATCTTCCGCGACCGGACCGTGGCCGCCGCCACCGCGACGACGTTCCTGTTCGCCGCGGCCTTCTTCGGCTCGCTGCTGCTGCTGGCGCTCTACTACCAGCTCGCGCGCGACGCGAGCGCGCTCGGCACCGGCCTCGCGCTGGGTGCGCAGGGCGTGGGGGCGATGCTGACGATGCCGATCGCCGGCAAGCTCACCGACCGCATCGGCGCGGGCAGCGTCGTGCGCACGGGCGTCGCGCTCGTCGTCATCGGCACGGTGCCGTTCGCGCTCGTCGGCGACGACGTTCCCGGCTGGCTGCTGGTCTGGGGCCTGTTCCTGCGTGGCGTGGGCATGGGCGCCTCACTGATGCCGGCCATGGCGGCCGCCTACTCGGCTCTGCCCGAGGCGGCGGTGGCGCGCGCGGCCAGCGCCCTGGAGATCGTGCAGCGGGCGGGCGCGACGCTCGGCATCGCCGTGCTCGCGCTGGTTCTGCAGCAGTCGCTGGCCGCCCGCGGCTTCCACGGCTCCATCGACGACCTCGACCAGGCGCCGCCCGCGCAACTCGCGGCCGCGGCCGGTCACACCTTCGTCTGGACGCTGGCGCTCACGGCGCTCACGCTGATCCCGGCGATGCTGCTGCCGCGGCGCGAGCGGCGCGACGCCCGGACGGCGGTCAGGGCCTGAGCGACCGCGAGAATGCGCGTCGGATGCCCCAGCGCGCCGACGCCCATCGCAACCGCGAGGAGCTCCTGCGGGCAGGCGCCCAGGCGCTGGCCGAGCTCGGGATCGACGCCTCCACGCGCGAGATCGCGCGCCGTGCCGGCGTGGCGACCGGCACGTTCTTCCGGCACTTCCCGACCAAGGGCGACCTGCTGTCGGCGCTGATGGTCGACCACTGCGAGCGCATGACGGCGCTCGCCGTCGAGCTCGCCGCCTCCGGCCTCCCCCCGTGGGCCGCGCTCGAGACCTACATGGAGGGCGCCGCGGAGCAGATCGCGCTCGACCGAGGCTATCCGCTGCTGGCCGGCATCGACGACGACGCCACGCGCGCCGCCGCCGAGGTCCTCGACGCGGCGGTCGCACGCCTCCTCACCCGCGCGCAGGCCGACGGGTCGATCCGCGGCGACATCGCGGCCGCCGACATCCAGATGCTCGTCCGGGCGGCCTCCGCGACCGTCGAACCGTGGCGGCGCTACGTCAGGCTGTGCTTCGACGGCCTCGCCACTCCCGCGCCTCGCGAACTCCCTTCGCGCCGGACCCCAAACGGGGGGTTCGGACCCTGACCGCTCAAGACATTTGCGATTTTGCGGGCGATACTCGGGGTCATGACCACACCTCGTCGTCGCTGGACCCCTGAAACCATCCAAGAGACCCTCGAGCCGATCGTCGCGGAGCTGGGCCGCTTTCCGAAGCCCAAGGAGCTCGCCGAGCGCGGGCTTTCCGGCCTGAGTACCGCCATGGGCCGCAACGGCGGCGTCGCCGAGTGGAAGGCACGCTTCGCCGACCCCGCCGCGACGCCCGTCGTCGCCGCCGCCGAGGAGACCGTCGTCGTCGACGGCCCCGTCCCGCACGAGTACATCGCCACGCGCGCGTACTACCTCGCGCTCGAGCACCCGGGCGCCGACCCGATCGCGCTCTGGCTCGCCGCCGAGCGCGAGCTCGTCACCGCCTGATCGCGCGTCGCGCTCCAGCGGCGGCGGGCACACGGTCGACGGCTGCCGTTCGACCGCGGTGCCCGCCGTCACGAGCTCGTCGAGCGTGATCGGGCCCCGGCCGCACCGCCCCGCTCGCGGCTGCGGGCGGGCCTCGTGAGGTAGATTCGCTCGCATGCCACGACGCCCGGCGGAGACCGCCTCGGTGCTGACGTACCGCACCGGAGTGCAGGACGCGAACATCGCCGGGAACGTCCACGGCGGGTACCTGATGAAGCTCTGCGACGACGCCGCGGTGATCGCCGCCACGCGGCTCGCCGGCGGGCGCGTCGTCACCGCCGCGGTGGACGCCATGAAGTTCCGCTCGCCCGTCCGCGTCGGCGATCTGGTCACGTTGCGCTCGCAGGTCAACGCCGCCTGGCGGACCTCGATGGAGGTCGGTGTTCGCATCGACTCCGAGGACGTGATCACCGGCGTGATGACCCACACCTGCACCGCGTACCTGACGATGGTCGCGCTCGGCGAGGACGCCAAGCCCGTTCCGCTGCCGCAGCTCGAGCCGGCCACGCCGGATGAGCACAACCGCCATCGTGCCGCTCAGCGCCGCCGCGCGATCCGTCTCGCCGATCCCGACGCGTCGCTGCACATCATCTCGATCCAGGACTTCCAGAAGGACTAGCCGGCGCCTGGGCGCCGGGCACGGTGACGCGGGCAGGCCGCCCGCCTCGCCGCGATGGTCGCGTGACGTGGGCTCGACCCCATCGGGAGGGCCATTGGTCTGTGCCCGCGGAGCGTTTGTGCGACCCGGCGGAATAACGCTGCCCTCCGGCGCGTCCTGTCGTTCAGATGATCCTCCCCACAGCAAGGACGAACCGAATGAGCTCCAAGAGGGTGATTGCCGCCGCGGCGCTCGCGGCCGGCGCCTTCGCCGCCACGGCCGGGACGGCCGATGCGGCGGTCACGTCGAGCCTGAACGCCGCCGGCGTGCTCAGCGTCTCCGGCGACAACCTGGACAACAGCATCGCGATCAGCCGCAACGCGGCCGGCGGGATCCTGGTCAACGGCGGCGCCGTGCCGACGATCGGCGGCACGCCGACCGTGGCCAACACGACGTTGATCCAGGTCTTCGGTCTCGCCGGCAACGACACGATCACGCTGAGCGAGGTCAACGGGGCGCTGCCGAAGGCCAACCTGTTCGGCGGCTCCGGCAACGACGTCCTCACCGGCGGCAGCGGCAACGACCAGCTCTTCGGCGAGGCCGGCAACGACACGCTGCTCGGCAAGGGCGGGTTCGACCTGCTCTTCGGCGGCAACGACGACGACACGCTGACCGGCGGCGACGCCGACGATCAGGCCTTCGGCCAGGCCGGCAACGACCGCATGATCTGGAACCCGGGCGACGACACCGACCTCGACGAGGGCGGCGACGGCACCGACACGATCGAGGTCAACGGCGGCAACGGCACCGAGAGCTTCACGACGACCGCCAACGGCACCCGCGTGCGCTTCGACCGCATCGACCCGGCGCCGTTCTCGATCGACATCGGCACCTCCGAGAACCTCACCCTCAACGCCAACGGTGGCGACGACCGCTTCGCCGCCACCGGCAACCTGGCGGCGCTGATCAAGCTCACGATCGACGGCGGCACGGGCAACGACAACCTGCTCGGCTCCAACGGCAACGACCTCATCCTCGGCGGCGACGGCAACGACCTCATCGACGGCCGGCAGGGCAACGACACCGCCCTCATGGGTGCCGGCAGCGACACGTTCCAGTGGGATCCGGGTGACGGCTCGGACACGATCGAGGGCCAGGACGGGACCGACCTGATGCTGTTCGACGGCGCCAACCTCAACGAGCGCTTCGACGTCTCCGCCAACGGCGGCCGCGTGCGCTTCACCCGTGACATCGCCAACATCGTCATGGACCTCAACGACGTCGAGTCGATCCTCACCAAGGCCTTCGGCGGCGCCGACACGCTGACCGCCGGCGACCTCTCCGGCACCGACGTCAAGAGCACCGTCCTCGACGCCGGCGGCAACGACGGCGCCGCCGACACCCTGATCGTCCAGGCCACCAACGGCGACGACGTGGCGTCGATCTCCGGCGCGGCCGGCAGCGCCGAGGTCACCGGCCTCGCGAGCCGCTCCAGCATCACCGGCGCCGTCGCCGGCAGCGACCGCCTGACCGTCAACGGCCTCGCCGGCGACGACGTGCTTGACGCGTCGAGCCTGCCGGCCACGTCGGCGCTGCTGACGCTCAACGGGGGCGACGGCAACGACGTGCTGATCGGCGGCGCCGGCAACGACTCCCTGTTCGGCGGCAACGGCGACGACGTGCTCATCGGCGGCGCCGGCCAGGATGTCCTGGACGGCGGCACCGGCGGCGACATCGAGATCCAGAGCCTGATCATGACGGCGGGCAAGCGCGCGTGGCTGCAGGCTCACACCAGCACGGTGAAGGGCAAGACGGTCGTGAAGTTCAGCGGCCGGCGGCTGGTGCTGCCGCAGGCCTCCCGGAGCTACCTGCTCAGGTAGCCGAGCTGGACGACCCCGTTTGTCGTGGGTGCGGCTCTGTCCGAGCTCGAGCTTGTCCGGAGCCGCACCGTCGGGGAACAGCCGCAGGCCCGTAGTCGCGGACCCGGCGGCCAGCTTCGCGTCGAAGCCGTACTCGAAGGTCCAGCGTCGAGGATCATGATTTCGTGCGCGTGAATGGCGGTGATGCCGCGAAGACCCTAGGCTTCTAGGCCTGGCGCAAACGCATCGCGAGCCACTCGTTGCGGAACGCGCCGCGTGGGTCGTAGCGCTCCGCGAGCTCGGCGAACGCGCGGGTGTCGTAGCCGCCGGGGTTCACGAAGACCTTCCCCCAGTGCGCGCGGTAGTCGAACGGCGCCAGCGCGTCCTCGATCTCGAGCAGCAGATCGCTGAGCTCGACCGGCTTCCAGGTGAAGTGGATGCCCAGCGTGTCGCGCCCGTACTGCGGGCTCAGCCACAACTCGTCGGCGGCGACGGTGCGCAGCTCGGTCACCTGCAGCCGCGGGACGATCTTCGCCGCCAGGCCGCGGATCGCCCGCAGCGCATCGAGGGCATGCTCGCGCGGCACGTGGTACTCGCTCTGGATCTCGTCGCCCGCGCTCGGCGTGAAGCCCATCCGGAAGTGCGGGAGCCGGTCCCACCATGGGCCGGCGACGCCCAGCTGCGCCGTGCAGTTGACCGGGTCGAGCTCCATGATCGGGTGGCGGTCGACGGTCGCGGGGCGCGCGTCGAAGAGCTCGTCGCGCTCGTCTTCGCGGCTCTTGAGCCACACCATGTCCACGTCCTCGCCCCAGCGGGTGAACACGCTCACGCTGTAGGCGGCGGCCATGATCTCGTCGAAGTGGGCGAACAGCGCGTCCCACGAGAGGTGCTCGAAGACCCGCTGGCGGATGTCGTAGGCGGGTTCGGCGTCGAGTGTGATCCTCGTCACGACGCCGAGCGCGCCGAGGTGGACGACGGCGCCGTTGAAGTCATCATCGGTGCGGGTGAGGGTGCGCAGCTCGCCGTCGGAGGTCACGAGCTCGACGGCGCTGACCGCGGTGGCGAGGTTGCCGTTGCTGACGCCTGAGCCGTGCGTCGCCGTGGCCACCGCGCCGGCGAGCGAGATGTGCGGCAGCGAGGCCAGGTTGTGCAGCGCCAGGCCATCGAGCTGTGGCGCCAGCGCGCCGTACGTCAGGCCGGCGTTGCAGGACACGCTCGCGTCGCCGAGCACGACCTCGGCGGGGAGCGCGTCGAGCGTGATCAGCGCCTCCGAGTCCGCCATCGAGTGGAACGTGTGGCGCGAGCCGAGCGCGCGGATCCGCGGCGCGGCGGCCACGGTCTCGCGCAGCTCACTCAGCGTCGCCGGGCGGTGCACACGCACCGCCCGGTAGGTGTAGTTGCCGGCCCAGTTAGTGGTCACCGGCCCGCCCGGCCGGCACGCCGCGGTGCCACACCATCTGCTGCGGGAACGGGATCTCGATGCCCTCGCGGTCGAACGCGGCCTTGATCCGCCGGCGCAGCTCGCGGCTGACGCGGAACTGCTCCGATGGTCGCGTCTTGACCACGAGCCGGATCACGACGCCGTGCGCGCCGAGCGCCTCGACGCCCCACACCTCCGGCTCCTCGATGACGTCGGCGTCCTCGGTGGCGATCTCGTGCGCCACCGCGCCGATCACGGCCTCGGCGTGCTCGATCTCGGTGTCGTAGGCCACCTCGATGTCGATCAGCGCCCGCGACCAGTGCTGGGACTTGTTCCCGACGCGCCGGATCTCGCCGTTGGGCACATGCCACAGGGTGCCATCCACGGCGCGCAGGCGCGTCGTCCGCAGCGACACCGCGTCGACCACGCCTGTGGTCTGGCCGTCGAGGTCGACGATGTTGCCGACGCCGAACTGGTCCTCGACGAGGATGAACACGCCGGACAGGAAGTCCCGCACCAGCGACTGGGAGCCGAAACCGAGCGCGACGCCGAGGATCCCGGCACCGGCCAGCAGCGGGCCGAGGTTGATGCCGACCTCGCCGAGGATCATGAACGCGGCGACGGTGTAGATGACGAACGTCACCAGGCTTCGCAGGACGCTGGTGAGCGCCTCGATGCGCTGTTCGGCGCGCAGGCTGTGCTCACTCGTCTGCAGCAGCGCCGCGGGCGTGGCCGCGCGCAGGTTCCCGACGCGTTCCTGGACGGCGCCGGAGCGCAGCGTGCGCAAGGCGCCCTTGACGCCGCGACGGGCGATGCGGTTCACCACCCACGCCACGACGAGGATCGCGATGATCGTGAGCGGCTTTCCGATGATGAAGTCGGCCAATTCCGCGAGCGTCCGGTTGCCCGTCCAATCCAGGACGTTGCGGCAGAACCACCCAGGATCGTCACTGCACACCTGGCTGACACGCTCGGCGGAGACGGCCGCGATGGTCGTCTCAAGCATTCCTTCGACCGTAGCGAACCCGTCGGCGGCCTACCCCGCGACGGTGCTCGCGACGCCCGGGGCGATCGGGAAGTTCTGGTTGAAGACGTTGGACGGATCGTGGAGCGCCTTGAGCTCGCGAAGCCGGGTGAGGGTCGGCTCCGGGAACGCCTCCAGCAGGCGCTCGGGGCGCTGGTCGGTGTCGAAGCTCAGGTACAGGCCGTTGGTCAGGCCGCCCATCACCGCGTCCCAGTCCCGGGCGCCGACGGCGGCGACGGAGAAGTTCTGGGTGCGGTGGGCGTAGGCCGTGGCCATCGGGTCGATGTCGTTGATCGCGCCGCCGACGGAGCGGATCTGCAGGAACGGGGAGTCCAGCGCGACCATCGCCTCGGCGGCCGCGGGGGTGATGTGATCGAGCAGGCCGGAGCGGATCAGCGGCTCGTAGCCGCCCGTGTGCACGCCGCCGTGGGGTGCGACGATCGCCGCGTAGGGGACCAGTTGCGCCGACTGGTCCAGCAGCGGCCCGATCTCCAGCAACGGCGTCAGGGCGTCGATCGCGGCGGCCGTGTCGTCGCTCGCGAAGACGTTGTAGAGCTGCACCTGCCCGCGGCCCATCATCAGGAAGCTCGTGAGCTCGCGCGGCGAGGCCTCGATCAGCGCGCCCCAGCGTTCGAGCAGGCTCGCGTCGCCGCGGAAGGCCATGGTCGAGAAGACGACGGCGCGCAGCGGGTAGGTGTCGAGCTCCAGCGCGGTGACGATCCCGAAGTTGCCGCCGGCGCCGCGCACGGCCCACAGGAGGTCGTCGTCGGCGCGCACGAAGGTCCCGTCGGCGAGCACCAGTTCGGCGGCGACGACGTGATCGATCGTGAGCCCGTACCTGCGCCCGAGGAAGCCGATGCCGCCGGTCGTCGCCAGCCCGCCGACGCCGACGTCGCCGTAGTCGCCGGAGCTCATCGCCAGGCCATGCGGCGCGAGGAACCGCGCCACCTCGCCCCAGCGCGCGCCTGGGCCGACGCGCAGCCGCTGACCGTCCAACGACATGGAGTTCAGGGCGCCGAGGTCGATGACGACGCCGCCGTCGTTGGTCGAGCGCCCGCTGATCCCGTGGCCGCCGCTGCGGATCGCCAGCGGGACGTCCTGCGAGCGGGCGAAGGCCAGCGCGCCGGCCACCTCCTCGACGTCGCGCGGGCGCAGCACCAGGCCCGGGGAGCCGGTGCGCATGTAGGTCGAGCGGACCTTCGCGTAGCCCTTGTCGCCGGGCTCGACCGCGCGCTCGCGGAGCGTCTCGCGGGATCGCGGCGTAGTCGATGCCCTCACGCCGCGCCGCCAGGACTTTTGGGCCGCGGACCACCTCCCCGACGGGCGTGCCGGCGTCCGCGCGGGCGTGCGCCACCGCCTCGCGCAGCGCCGGGGCGACCTCGGCGCCGAAGCGCTCGATCTCGCGCGGATCGTCGCTGGAGAGGATGAAGGTGCTGAAGCCGTGCTCGACCGCGAGCGGGAGCAGTTGCTCGACCGAGGCGTCACCGATGTTCAGCAACCGCCGGACCTCGCGCGGGTCGCGGCCGGCCCTGCGCGCGGCCTCGTCGATCGCCGCGTTCGACGGCGCGATGTCCTCGGCCGGCAGGTACGCCAGCGAGGGCAGCCAGCCGTCCGCCTTGCGCCCGGTCAGCCGCAGCATCCGCGGCTTGTAGGCGCCGAGCCAGAGGCCGATGTCGTGCGCCGGCTCCGGGCCGCGCTTGGCGCCGACCACGCGGTGGTGCTCGCCCTCGACCTTCACGCCCCGGCGCGTCGAGGTGTCCCACATCTGACGGATCACGTCGATCGCCTCCGAGAGCGCGTCGACCGCCTGCCCGGGCGTGAGCTTGGCGCCGCCCATGGCCACGATCGGGTCCCAGAACGCTCCGGCGCCGAGGCCGAGCTCCAACCGCCCATGGCTCAGCAGGTCAAGGCTCGCCGCGGAGCGCGCGAGCACCGCGGGCTGGCGCAGCGGCAGGTTCAGGACGTTCGGCGCCACCTTCAGCGTCGTCGTCTGCGACGCCACCCACGTCAGCAGCGTCCAGGTGTCCAGGAACGCCGACTGGTACGGGTGGTCCTGGAAGGTCGCGTACTCGAGGCCGACCTGCTCGGTCAGCTGGGCGAGCGCGACGACGTCCTCCGGCCGCTGGTTGAGCGGAGTGAGAAAGGTGCCAAAGCTGAGCTCGTGTCCATAGTCCATGTCGCACTGTCCTTCGTAGTCGCTACGAAAATAGTAGCGGCTCGCAAAGGGCTAGGATGGACGGATCGACGCTGACGCCTGCATCCCCGCCGCCGACGCCCTGGCACGGGCGTTCACGTTCCTCGGCAAGCGCTGGAACGCGGTCGTGCTCGGGCATCTGAGCGGCGGGCCGGCCGGCTTCCGCGAGCTCTCGCGGGCGATCGACGGGATCAGCGACAGCGTGCTCTCCGCCCGCCTCTCGGACCTCACCGCCGGCGGCCTGATCGCCCGTACGGTCGACGAAGGGCCGCCGCTCGCGGTCAGCTACTCGCTCACCGATCGCGGGCGGGCGCTGATGCCCGCCCTGGAGCAGATCGCTCTGTGGGCGCAGGAGAACCTGCCGAGTCAGCCGTTGGGCACCACGTAGTCGAAGTTGATCCGCACCGAGCCCTTCACGCCGCGCAGCCGGTAGGTCTGGGCCGCGGTCGGATCGAGCTCGGTGAACGTGTAGCCGTTGACCGTCCTCGGCAGGTCGTACTTGACCTCGAATCGCTTCTTCCAGGCCGCGGCGACGGCGTGGGCGGTCGAGCACGAGGCGCCGGTGGCGCGCAGGTGGAACACGCCGAACGTCTTCGGGCCGCCCTTGCTGAACGGGTAGCGCAGGTCGGCGGACTTGCAGGTCGTCCCGGCCTGGGCGGGGGAGGCGGCGGCGAGCAGAGCGATCGTGAGGGGGAGCAGGAGGAAGCTTCGCATCGCGGGCGAGCGTAGATCCCGCCGCCACGCGCCCGCCAGGGTGCTAACGCGAGAATCGCCTCGTGAGCGGGTAGGCTCGTCGCAGTGGCGAGCCGGCTGGTCGAGAAGCTCGACGGCTATCAGCGCGGACGGCGTTGGGTCGGGTTTCCGCTCGCCGTCGTCTACAAGTTCACCGACGACCAGGGCTCCTACCTCGCCGCGCTGATCGCCTACTACGGGTTCCTGTCGCTGTTCCCGCTGCTGCTGTTGCTGGTGACGATCCTCGGGTTCGTGCTGCAGGGCGATGCGGAACTGCAGGAGCAGCTGCTGGACTCGGCGCTCGGCCAGTTCCCGGTGATCGGCAGCCAGCTACGCGACAACGTGCACTCGCTGACGGGCAGCGGCGCGGGGCTCGCGCTCGGCATCGCGCTCACGCTCTACGGCTGCCTGGGCGTGGCCGGCGCGGCGCAGAACGCGTTCAACCGCGCCTGGGCCGTGCCGCGCAACCGCCGCCCGAATCCGATCAAGGCGCGGCTGCGCAGCCTGCTGCTGCTGCCGGTCCTGGGCGTGGGGATCATCGTCACGACCGGTCTCGCGGGCCTGACGACGAGCGCGAACGCCTACGGCGCGGACGT
Organism: uncultured Solirubrobacteraceae bacterium; assembly: GCA_963798325.1. GTDB lineage: Bacteria > Actinomycetota > Thermoleophilia > Solirubrobacterales > Solirubrobacteraceae > Solirubrobacter. The sequence goes on along the minus strand of CAWCSS010000009.1, from coordinate 905,686 downwards.
CGGTGACGCCCTGCGCGTGGTCGCGATCCTGCTGGCCACGGCGGCCAACATCGGCCTGTTCATGGTCATCTTCCGCGTGCTCACCTCGAGCCATGTGAGCACGCGCGACCTGCGCGTCGGCGCGGTGGCGGCCGGCGTCGGCTGGCAGATCGTGCAGGTGCTCGGCACGTACTTCGTCACCCACATGCTGCGCGGGCGCAGCGAGGCCTACGGCGTCTTCGGCCTCGTGCTCGGCCTGATCGCGTGGATCTACCTGCTGGCGCTCGTGACCGTGGTCGCCGTCGAGATCAACGTCGTCTCCCAGCGGCGGCTGTGGCCGCGCGCGCTGCTGACACCGTTCACCGACGACGTGCAGCTGACCGCCGCCGACGAGCGCGCGTACACGGGCTACGCCGGCAGCGAGCAGCACAAGGGCTTCGAGGTCATCGACGTCGCGTTCGGGGCGCCGGCGGAGACCGACAGCGCCCCTGACGACTAGCGGCTCTCCACCCGCTGGAGGCGCGCGTCGAACTGCGCGCCGTCGGTGACGACCTTCGCGTCTGGATGGGCGGCCCTGACCGTCAGCGGGACGTCGCCGCGGTCGAGCTTCTCGTAGGTCGCCCACACACCGTTCTCGGGCGCCTTGTCGCGTGCCGGGTCGCCGGGGTCGGTGAACGCCAGCGGCTTGCCGTTGTCGGCACGCACCCAGACCGTCCACGGCGCCCGCTCGCCGGCGGCCAGCGTGATCGCCCACGCGTCGACCCCATCGTGGACCTCACGGCCCTTGACGACGGCATGCCCCAGGTCGATCAGCACGCGCACCTTGGCCACGAACGGGTCGCCGGCGGGCAGGTTCTCGTCCGCCGGCTTGTCCACCCGGCCGGGCGCGGGCCGCGTCTCGGTCGCGCCCGGGTCCTCGGCGTCGAGCTTGGCCTTCTTGATCGCGTCGCGCTTGGCCATGTCCTCGGTGTCCTTGCCGCCCTTGACGGCGGACGGGCGCCGGCCGTTGTCGAGGTAGACCGTGTTGGTCGCGGGGTCGTAGATCGCACCGGCGCCGACCTCGAGGCCGTCCGGCTCGATCGTGCGCGAGTGCTCCGGGTGACCGACGTCGACCCAGAACTCGCGCGCCTGCCCGTTGTCATCGACGATCCGCGAGTGCAGGATCGTGCCCGCGGGCGGGTCGAACCAGCGCATCGCCTGCGAGAGCGCCGACGCGTTCTCGGGCGTGTCGCCGCCGAGCAGCACGAAGGCGGCCGCGACGAGTGCGGCCACGGCGACGGCGGGGATCGCGACCGGACGGCGCCGGCGGCGGGGCACGGGCTGCGCCATCACGCGCCGCAACAGCGCGTCGTCGGGCTCGCTGTCCGCGATCGGCGGGCGCGCGGCACGGATTCGTTCGTCTACGTCCATTGCGGGTTCTCCACGTTCTTCGGCATTTCGCTCAAGGCCGCGCGCAATCGCCGCCGCGCCCGGGTCATCCGCATCCGATAGGCGGCGGGGGTGATCCCGAGGGCGCGGGCGGCGTCGGCGCTGGAGAGGTCGAACCAGGCCGTCAGCACGACGGCCTCGCGATCGAGCGGCGCGAGCTCGAGCAGCGCGGCTCGGAGCTCGGCGTCCTCGATCAGCGCCACCGGGTCCGGCGCGTCGACGCGCGGCTGGACCCCGAGACGTGCCCGCAGCGCGCCGACGCGGCGCTCTGAGCGCCGCGCGTTGGCCAGCACGCGCCGGGTCACGCCGATCAGCCAACCGAGCTCAGCGCCGCGCGGAATGTCGGCCTGGCGCCGCCAGGCCGTGATGTAGGTCTCGGCGACGGCATCGTCGGCGTCGGCCTCCGACGACGTCATCGACCGGGCGTACGCCCTGACCTTCGGATACGTCGTCCGATAGAGGTGCTCGAAGTCCACGCCGGGCAAGTGTCCACCCGGCGCGAAATCGCAACTAGGGACCTACATACCGCGCGGTGGGCCGGATCAGGCGGCCAAGCCGCTTCTGCTCGAGGATGTGCGCCGACCAGCCGGCGGTGCGCGAACAGGCGAACAGCGGCGTGAACAGCTCGGCGGGGACGCCCACGCGGTCGAGCACGACCGCCGCCCAGTACTCGACGTTGGTCGCCAGCACGCGATCGGGCTTGCGCGCCGCGAGCTCCTCCAGCGCCGCGCGTTCGAGCGTCTCGGCGAGCTCCGTGTGCCGTGCGTCGAGCTGGCGCGCGGTGCGGTGCAGCAGCCGCGCGCGCGGGTCCTCGGCGCGGTAGATGCGGTGACCGAAGCCCATCAGGCGCTCCCCGCGATCGAGTGCGCGCTTGACGTAGCGCGTCGCGTCCCCGTCGCGCTCGGCCGCCTCGAGCATCGTCAGCACCCGCGCGGGGGCGCTGCCGTGCAGCGGGCCGGAGAGCGCGCCGACGGCCGCCGACAGGGCGGCACCGACGTCGGCTCCGGTCGACGCGACGACCCGCGCCGTGAACGTCGAGGCGTTCATCCCGTGCTCGGCGGCGGCGACCCAGTAGGCGTCGAGGGCCTTGGCGGCGTCCTCGTCGTCCACGCCGTGGTAGGCGGAGACGAAGCGCGCGGCGAGCGTGTCGCCGTCGCCGCGGCCGCCCGCGGTGAACGCGATCGCGGTCGCGGACGCGCGGGCGAGCTCGTCCCGGGCCTCGTCCTCGTCGAGGTCGAGCAGCGCGGGCGACCGAAACTGCGCCAGGGCGGCCTGCAGGTCCCGCCGCGGATCGCCGCTGCGCTCGTAGGCCGGCGGCTCCACCTCCGGCAGCTCACCGCCGCCGACGAGCAGGCTCCACACGCCCTCGAACGGCACCCGCCCGACGAGCTCCTCGATGTCCACGCCGCGATAGCGCAGCGCGTTCCCATCCCGATCGGGTTCCGCGATCTCGGTCTCGAACGCGACGACCCCTTCAAGTCCAGTTGCAGCCATGCATTGAGTGTGGCACCATCGTCAATATTGACTGAATCAATGTTGACGACCGCCGAGGCCGCCCGGCGCCTCGGCGTGAAGCCGGAAACCCTCTACGCCTACGTCTCGCGCGGCCTGCTGACCCGCCACACCGCCCCGGACGGCCGCCGCTCCCTGTTCGCCCACGAGGAGATCGAGCGCCTCGCCGCCCGCACCCGCCGAGGCGGCCGCGCCGGCGCCCTCGAGGTCGTCATCGACACCGAACTGACCCTCCTCGACCCCGCCGGAGCCCTCTACTACCGCGGCCACGACGTCACCACCCTCGCCCGCACGTCCACCTACGAGGCCGTCGCCGAACTGCTCTGGGAAGATAAAGGCAACGTTAACGGGACTGTCCCCTTTAGATTCGCCGACCCCGCCGGAAGCCCCGCGGGCGGCGCGGGAAAGATAAAGGGGACTGTCCCCTTTAGGTGGGTGGCGGCGCGGGGGGACTTCTCGGCGGCTGCCGGGGCGCGGCCGGCGGATGCGTTGCGGGTGATCTGCGCGCTTGCCGCCGCGGGCGACCCGCTGCGGGCGGACCTTCGTCCCGCGGCGGTGCGGCATACGGCGCGGGGGTTGATCGCGGCGCTGGTGGATGGGCTCCCGCGGCGGAGTGAGCCGGTGGACGGGTCGATCGCCGCGCGGCTGTGGTCTCGGCTGCATGGGGAGACGCCGACGCCCGAGCGGCTGCGGGTGATCGACGGCGCGTTGATCCTGCTCGCCGACCATGAGCTGGCGTTGTCGGCGCTGGCCGCGCGGGTGGCGGCGTCCGCGCATGCCGACCCGTATCTGGTCGTGCTCGCCGGGCTGGCCGCGCAGGGCGGTGCGCTGCATGGGGCGGCCGGGACCGCGGTCGAGAAGCTGCTCGGCGAGATCGCTGGCGCGAGCGATGTGCCGCGGGTGATCGGGGAGCGACTCGGCGAGCCGTTGCCCGGGTTCGGGCATGCGGTCTACACGGACGAGGACCCGCGGGCGACGACGCTGCTGGAGCTCATCGCACAAGCGCAGCCGCAGCGGTTCGACGTGATCGAGGCCGTGCTGGAGACGGTCGGGCGCCACGACGGGCCGTTCCCGAACATCGACTTCGCGCTGGGGGCGATGACGGACTGCTTCGGCCTGCAGCCGGGCAGCGCGGAGGCGATCTTCGCCATCGCGCGCACCGCGGGGCTGATCGCGCACGCGCTGGAGGAGTACCCGTACCGGTTGCGGTTCCGGGCGCGCGCGGCCTACGTCGGGCCGGCGAAGGACTGAGTGCGGATCACCGGCTCGCCGGCGGCGTCGGACGCGTCGAGGTCCACGACGGCGGTGATCGCCCAGTCGTGGTTGCCGTCCGGGTCGCCGATCACCTGCCGGACCGTCCACTCCTTCGCCGTCGGGGTGATCACGAGCAGCGACGGCGAGCGCGCCTCGGGCCCATCGTCGATCGTGTCGTACTCGTCCCAGTAGGCCCCGAGCGCCTCCTCCCACGCCGCCGCGTGCATGTGCGGGCGGCCCTCGCCGCCCTCCAGCGAGGCGAGGTCCACGTAGCGATCGCGCGCCGCGAGCTGGACCTTCTGGAACATCGCGTTGCGGACCATCACGCGGAAGGCGCGCTCGTTGCCGGTGATCGGGCGGGTGGGGGCGATCGGCTGCCCGGCCGCCGCGGCGGCGGCGGCGCGCGCCACCGACTCCGGGTCGGTCAGCGCCTCCCACTCGTCCAGCAATGAGGAGTCGACCTGGCGGACGAGCTCGCCGAGCCACTCGATGATGTCGTCGAGCTCCTCGGTCTTGACCCGCTCGGGGACGGTCTGGCGCAGCGCCCGGTAGGTGTCGGACAAGTAGCGCAGGACGAGCCCCTCGGAGCGCATCACCCCGTAGTAGGCGACGAAGTCGGTGAACGTGCGACCCCACTCGTACATGTCGCGCACGACCGACTTGGGCGAGAGGTCCTCCTCGGAGACCCAGGGATGCGTCTCGCGATACAGGCCAAGCGCCGAGCGCAGCGGCCCGTCGAGCGGCTTCGGGTAGGTGATCTCCTCGAGCAGCACCATCCGCTCCTCGTACTCGATCCCGTCGGCCTTCATCGACTGGATCGCGATGTCGCGCTCCTTCTTGGACTGCGCCATCAGCACCGGGAACGGGTCGTCGAGGATCGACTCGACCACCGACAGCACGTCCAGGGAGAAGGTCTCGGACTCCGGGTCGATCAGGTCGAACGCGGCGAGCGCGAACGACGCCAGCGGCTGGTTGAGCGCGAAGTCGTCCTGCAGCGCCTCGGCCAGGAACAGCCTGCGCCCGTGCTCATCGGGGCCCGCCTGCTCGAGCACGCCCGACGCGAGCAGCTCCTCGCGCAGCGAGTCGGCCTGGGCCATCAGCCGCGCCCGCCCGCGCTCGTCCTCATGGCTGTCCTCGAGCAGCGCGCGGAGCAGGTCATCGAGGTCGCCGCGCTGGTTGATCAGGTTGAGGATCACCGCGTGGTTGATGCGCATGCGCGAGACGAGCGGCTCGGGCGTCGCGTCGCGCAGCCGCGCGAACGTCTCCTCCGTCCAGGACACCGCGCCCTCGGGCGCCTTGACCTTCTGGACGCGCTTGACCTTGACCGGATCGTCACCCGCCTTGCGCAGACGGCGCGCGTTCTCGATCGTGTGCTCGGGCGCCTGCACGACCACGAACCCGCGCGTGTCGAACCCCGCCCGCCCCGCCCGGCCGGCGATCTGGTGGAACTCGCGCGCCTTCAACAGCCGGTGGTTGGTGCCGTCGAACTTGGCCAGCCCGGTGAAGGCGACCGTGCGGATCGGGACGTTGATCCCGACGCCGAGCGTGTCGGTGCCGCAGATGACCTTCAGCAGGCCGGTCTGCGCGAGCTGCTCGACCAGCCGCCGATAGCGCGGCAGCATTCCCGCGTGGTGAACGCCGATGCCCGAGCGCACGAGCTTGGACAGCACCTTGCCGAAGCCCGCGGTGAAGCGGAAATCGCCGATCACGGCGGCGATCGCGTCGCGCTCCTCGCGCGTGACGAGCTTCGCCGACATCAGCGCCTGCGCCGAGCCGAGCGCCGACGCCTGCGTGAAGTGCACGACGTAGACCGGCGCCTGGTCGGCGGCGACGAGGTGCTCGAGCAGCTCGTGCAACGGATCGAGCGACCACGAGAAGTCCAGCGGGACCGGCCGCTCGGCGTTGTCGACCAGCGCCGTCTCGCGACCGGTGCGGCGCGTGAGGTCCTCGCGCAGCGACGTCACGTCGCCGAGCGTCGCCGACATCAGCAGGAACTGCGCCTGCGGCAGCGTCAGCAGCGGCACCTGCCACGCCCACCCGCGCTGCGGCTCGGCGTAGAAGTGGAACTCGTCCATCACGACCTGGCCGACGTCGGCGTCCGCGCCCTCGCGCAGTGCGATGTTGGCCAGCACCTCGGCCGTGCAGGCGATGATCGGCGCGCGGCTGTTGACCGACGCGTCGCCGGTGAGCATGCCGACGTTCTCGGCGCCGAACGTCGAGCACAGCGCGAAGAACTTCTCGCTGACGAGCGCCTTGATCGGCGCCGTGTAATACGTCACGCGGTCGTCGGTCAGCGCGGCGAAGTGCGCGGCGATCGCGACCATCGACTTGCCGGAGCCGGTCGGCGTGGCGAGGATCACGTTGTTGCCGCTGAAGAGCTCGATCGCGGCCTCCTCCTGGTGCGCGTAGAGCGTCAGCCCCTGCTCCTGGGCCCAGCCGAGGAAGGCCTCGTACATCGCGTCGGCGTCGGCCTCGCGCGGGATGACGTCGATCAGGCTCATCGGATGGAGGTGGTTCCCAGTTCGATCGTGCGGTCGATCGTCACCGCTTCGAGCAGCGCGCGATCGTGGGTGACGAGCAGCAACGTGCCCTCGAAGGCGTTCAGCGCGCTCTCCAGCTGCTCGATCGCGGGCAGGTCCAGGTGGTTGGTCGGCTCGTCCAGGACCAGGAAGTTCGCGCCGGTCGCCATCAGCAGGGCGAGCGACGCCCGGGTGCGCTCGCCGGGCGAGAGGTGGGCCGTGTCCCGCGCCACCTCGTCGCTCTCCAGCCCGAACTTGGCCAGCAGCGAGCGCGCCTCCTGCAGGGTCATCCCACTCCGCTCGACGAACGCGTCGATCAGCGGGCCCGCGAACCCGAGCCGCGCCTGGTCGAGCACCCCGACGCGCACGCCCGGCCCCATCCAGCGCGTCCCGGACTCGAGCTCGAGCTGCCCGAGCAGCGCGTTGACCAGCGTCGTCTTGCCCGCGCCGTTGGGACCGACGAGCGCCACGCGCTCACCCCACGCGAGCTCGACGTCGAGCGGGCCGAGGACGAAGGCACCGCGCCGCAGCGTCGCGCCGTCGAGCCGCACCGTGACGTCGCCCGAGCGCTCCCCGCCGCCGAAGGTCAGCTGCAGCTCCCAGCGCTTCCACGGCTTCTCGACGACCTCGAGCCGTTCCAGCGCCTTCTCGGACGCCCGAACCTTCGACGCCTGCTTCTCCGAGCGTTCCGCCCGGTGGCGCACGACGGCCTTGTCGGGATCCGAGCCCTTGGACTTCTTGACGCCCGTCTCCGACCACTGGCGCTGGCGCGCGACGCGGCCGACGAGCCGGTCGCGCTGTGAGGAATACGACTCGAACCGCTCCTCCTCATGGCGCGCGGCGGTCGCGCGCAGGTCCTGGTAGCCGGCCCAGCCGCCGCCGTACTCGGCCGCGGTGTGGAGGATCTCGTCGATCTCCAGCACGCGCGTGACCGTGCGCGCGAGGAAGGCCCGGTCGTGGGAGACGATCACCGCGCCGCCGGGGCGCTCGGCGACGAAGCGCTCCAGGCGGTGCAGCCCGTCGAAGTCGAGGTCGTTGGTGGGCTCGTCGAGCAGCAGCGTGTCGAAGCGCGAGAGCAGGATCGCCGCCAGCGAGGCGCGCGCGGCCTGGCCGCCGGACAGCGCCGCGGTCTCCAGGTCGAGCAGGCCGACGTCGAGCCCGAGATCGCGCAGGACGGTCTCCGCGCGCGCGTCGAGGTCGGCGCCGCCGAGGTCCATCCAGCGCTCGAACGCCGTCGAGTAGCGGTCGGGATCCTCGGCGATGGCGAGCGTCGCCGCCTGCACCTCGGCGTCCGCGGCGGCCACGCCGGTGCGCCGCGCGAGGTACTCGTGCAGCGTCTCGCCGGGCGCGCGGTCGGGCTCCTGGGGGAGATAGCCGGCGCTGGCGGCGGTCACGCTCCCGCTGTCGGGCTGGTCCACACCGGCCAGGAGCCGCAGCAGCGTCGTCTTGCCCGCGCCGTTGGGACCGACGACGCCGATCACGTCGCCGGGGCCGACGGTCAGCGAGACGCCGCTGAGGATCGTGGCGGCGCCGTGCGCTTTGTGGAGGTCGCGGGCGATCAGCACGCCAATGAGCGTACGAGACCCTCACGTCTGACCCGCGCGGTACGTTTCACCGGTCGAGATGCTGAGATTCGAGACCGCGATCGGCACGTGTGGAGTTCGCTGGAGCGAGCGGGGGATCACGTCGGTCCTGCTGCCCGGAAGCCGCCCACTCGCCCGCGCCCTGCCGAGCTCCGGCACGGTTCCCGCCAATGTCGTGGAGGCCGTCCACGCCATGACCGCCCTGCTCGCCGGCGAGCGGCGCGACCTCGCCCACATCGAGCTCGACCCGACGGGGATCGACGAGTTCCGCCAGGCCGTCTATGACGCCACGCGCGCGATCGCGCCCGGCGAGACGAAGACCTACGGGGAGATCGCGAAAGAGGTCGGTGACGCCAACGCCGCCCGCGCCGTCGGCTCCGCGCTGGGCAGCAACCCGTATCCGATCATCGTCCCGTGCCACCGCGTGCTCGCCGCCAACGGCGCGCTCCACGGCTTCTCCGCGCCGGGCGGGATCACGACCAAGCGCCGCATGCTCGAGATCGAGTGCGCGCCCGGCTTCACCCAGGTGGCGCTCTTCACGTGAGCGCACCGCGGCGGATCGTCACGGGCCACGACGCCGACGGCAGGTCGGTGATCCTCGAGGACGCCCCGACGCCGAAGACGCTGGACATCGGCACCGCCGCGTTCCACGAGCTGTGGATCACCGACGAGACGCCCACGCCGATCGAGGCCACGCAGGATGAACCGACCGCGCGGCCGGTCCGAACGCCGGCGCCGCCCGGCGGCGTGACGGTGCGCTTCACCGAGATGGCGCCGGGAGCGGAGGCGCCGATGCACCGCACCGAGACGGTCGACGTCGGCGTGGTGCTGGAGGGCGAGACCCACCTGATCCTCGACGACGGCTCCGAGACGCTGATGCGCGCGCAGGACGTGGTCGTCCAGCGCGGCACCAACCACGCGTGGGCCAATCGCTCCGATCGGCCCACGCGGATGATGTTCGTGATGATCGACGGGACGATCAGTGAGGCACTGCGAGCGGCAACGGGACCGCTGCAGTTCTTCGATCAAGCGCTCGACTGAGCGCGTAGATTGCCATGCCCGCCAGCGTCAGCGCGACCGCGACCCACATCGGCGCGGTCAGCCCGTAGCCGGCGGCCAGGACCACGCCGCCGAGCCACGCGCCCAGCGCGTTGGCGATGTTGAAGGCGGAGTGGTTGAGCGCGGCGCCGAGCGTCTGCGCGTCGGCGGAGACGTCCATCAGCCGCACCTGCATGCCGGTGGCGAGGATGATCGTCATGCCGAGCGCGAACACGCTGACGAACGCGGTGAAGACGTTCAGCGAGGTGACCGTGAACAGCGCGAAGACGGCGGCCATGAACAGGAAGGCGCCGAACATCGCGGGCACGGGCTTCCAATCCATCAGCCGGCCGCCGACGATCGCGCCGGTGACCATGCCGAGGCCCCACAGCGCGAGCGCGATCGGCACGGCGCCGGCGGGGAGGCCGGTGCGGCCGGTGAGGATCGGGCTGATGTAGCTGTAGACGGCGAACAGGCCGCCGCCGCCGATCGCGCCGGTGGCGACCGCGAGCAGGACCTGCGGGCGCTTGAGGGCACCGAGCTCGCGGCGCAGGGTCGCGCTCGGGTCGGCGGGGCGCCGCGGGACGAGCCGCCACACGGAGACGACGGTCACCAGCGCCAGCACGGCCGCGGCGGCGAACGCCGCGCGCCACCCGAGCGCCTGCCCGAGCCACGTGGCGGCGGGGACGCCGACGACGTTGGCGACGCTCAGCCCGAGCATCACGCCGGCGACGGCCTGGGCCCGCTTCTCCGGCCGGGCCAGGTCGGCGGCGACGAGCGCCGCGACGCCGAGGTAGGCGCCGTGGGGGAGGCCGGCGAGGAAGCGCGCGCCGAGCAGCAACCCGTAGGAGGGAGCGAGCGCGCTCAGCAGGTTCCCGGCCGCGAACGCCGCCATCAGCACGACGAGCAGCGTCCGGCGGGGGAACTTCGCGCCGTAGCCCGCCAGGATCGGCGCGCCGACGACCACGCCCAGCGCGTACGCGCTGATGACGTGGCCGCCGGCGGGGATCGAGATCCCGACGCCACGCGCGATCTCGGGGAGCAGGCCCATGGCCACGAACTCGGTCGTGCCGATCGCGAACCCGCCGAGGGCGAGCGCGATCAAGGCCAGACCGAGACGCGAGACCGCGGGCCGGTGGTGGGAGCGGGCCTTCGATCCGAGCATCAGCCGTGGGGAGGAGCAGCTGAACTCGAAGCACGGCGCGGGGGAGCCGTGCGGGCCGTTGTGGAAGTGCACCGGGGAGGAGTGCATGGCCGACACGCTGGAAGGGTCCGGGCCATAATGCAAAGACCGATCTTGAACCGCGCCCATAGAATGTGCTCATGACGCTGGGTCAGCTTGCGTACTTCGTGGCGGTCGTCGAGCACGGGTCGTTCACCCGCGCGGCGCGCGCCCAGCACGTGTCGCAACCCGCGCTCTCACACCAGATCGCGCAGCTCGAGCGCGAGGCCGGCGCGCCCTTGCTGGACCGCCTGCCGGGCTCGGTGCAACCGACGGCTCTGGGGGCGCAACTGCTGCCCCACGCGCGGGCGACGGTGGCCGCGGCGGAGCAAGCGCACACAGCGGCGCGCGACGTCGGCGAGCTGCGGGCGGGCGTGCTGCGCGTCGGCGCGCTGCTCTCGGTCGCGCTGGGGATCATCCCGGCGACGATCCGCGCCTGGCGCACCGCGTACCCGGACGTCGAGATCGAGCTGCTCGAGTACGCCAGCGTGGAGACGCTGGCCGCGGCGATGCTCGAGGGCGCCGCCGACGTCGCCGTCGGCCCGCCGCCGCCGCGCTGGCGCGGGGTGCAGCGCGCGATCGGCGCTGAGGCGTTCGTCGTCGCCCTCAGCGCCGACGACCCGCTGCTGGCGCAGACGACGATCCGCCTGGCCCAGCTCAAGGACCGCCCGTGGGTGCTCTACGCGCCGGAGTACGGGCTCTCCACACTTGTCCTCGACGCCTGCGCCGCCGCCGGCTTCGCGCCCCGCGCGGCCGCCCGCGCGCACCACACGACCACCGCGTTCGAGCTCGCCACGGCGGGCGTCGGCCCGGCGCTCGTGCCGAGCAACGTCGTCGGCGCGGCGTTCGCCGGCTCCACCCGCCCGCTCGACCCGCCCGTCACGCGCGAGCTCGTCGCGTTCACCCGCACCGAGCCGACCGCGCCGCCGGCCGCCTTCATCGACCTACTCGTCGCGCACGCGACGCTCTAGCTCGTCCACCAGCGCGGCGGTCATCGCCGCCGGGCCGAACGCGCACAGCTCGCGGCGGACGGGCGGATCGGGCCACGCGACCGCGCCGCCGGCGGCCTCGGCGACCATGCTCGCGGGCGCCAGGGCAGGCCCGAGGCCGGCGGCGGCGAGCCGGACCGCGGTTGCCGTGTGGTGGGTGCGGACCGCAGCGCGGGGCGAGAAGCCCGCCTCGGCGCAGGCGCGCTCGACGACCGGCGTCAGCGAGTTGTCGTGCGCGTAGAGGACCCAGGGCCGGTCGGCGAGCTCGCTCAGCAACACCCGTTCGCCAGTCCACTCGGCGAGGACGACCACGAGGTCCTCCTCGCCGAGCACGCGCACGTCGTCGTCCCAGCGCGCCGGGCGCGGGCCGATGGCCACGTCCGCGGCACCGCGGCGCATCTGCTCGGCGAGCTCCTCGATGTTCGCGTATTCGAGGACCTCGACACGGCCGCCGGGGTGGCGCGAGCGCCAGGCGCGGATCGCGGGCGGCAGGATGCCGATCGCGATCGAGTAGAGCGTCGCGATCCGCAGTTCGGTCACCTCCGGGCGCAGCGACAGCCGCGCCCGCTCCGCCCGCCGCAGGGCGGACTCGGCGTGCGGCACGAACGCGCGGCCCATCGGCGTCAGGTGGACGCCCTGCGCGGCGCGCTCGAGCAGCGGCTGCCCGACGCTCGACTCCAGCGCCCGGACCTGATGTGAGAGCGCGGGCTGGGAGACGTCCAGCCGCCGCGCCGCGAGCGTGAACGATCCCTCCTCCACGACCGCCATCAGGTACTCGAGTTGCCGCAGCGACATGCGCCATAGTGTCGCGCCATGGATCTGCAGGAGGTCGTACGCCAGGCCGACGACGCGCAACTGCGACTCGTTCGCTTCCTCTGGTGCGGGAACGACGGGACGATTCGTGCCAAGGCCTCCGGCCGTCACGGCCTCGAGGGGCGGCTGGCGCGCGGTATCGGCGTCACCCGGGCGATGCAGGCGATGAACGGCCTCGACGAGCTGCAGGAGATCGAAGGGCTGGGCGCAGTGGGCGAGTTCCGGCTCATGCCGGCGCTGGACACGTTCCGAGCCCTGCCCTACGCGCCCGCGACGGGCGCCGTGCTGACCGATCACCACGAGCCCGGCGGCGAGCCCGCCGCTGTCTGCCAGCGGTCGCTGTTGAAGCGCATGGAGGCCCGGCTGGCCGAGCGCGGGCTGGTGTTGCGGGCGGCGTTCGAGAACGAGTTCTCGCTGGCGCGCCGGGAGGAGACGCGCTTCGTCCCGGTCGACGGCGCGCTCTGCTTCTCGACCATCGGGATGACGATCGCGCAGGACTTCGCCGACGCGCTGATGTCGGCGCTGGACGCCCAGAGGATCGCCGTCGAGCAGTACTACACCGAGCTCGGCCACGGCCAGCAGGAGGTCTCGACCGCGCACGCTCCCGCGTTGCGGGCGGCCGACGAGCAGGTGCTGGTGCGCGAGACGATCCGCGCCGTCGCCGGCGCGAAGGGGCTCACCGCCTCGCTGGCGCCGAAGCCGTGGCTCAAGAACGCCGGCAACGGCACCCACGTGCACTTCTCGCTGTGGGAGGGCGAGCGCAACCGCTTCTTCGACGAGGGCTTCTCGCAACTCGGGCTGCACTTCCTGGCGGGCGTGCTCGAGCACCTGCCGGGCCTGTGCGGGCTGACCGCGCCGAGCTTCAACTCCTACCGCCGGATCACGCCCGGCACGTGGTCGGGCGCGTACGCGTGCTGGGGCTTCGACAACCGCGAGGCGCCGCTGCGTGTTCCGTCGGTGTTCCGCGGGGCGGAGGAGGCGTCGACCAACATCGAGCTCAAGGCGTGCGACGCCAGCTGCAACCCGTACCTGGCGCTCGGCGGGCTGATCGCCGCGGGGCTCGACGGCATCGAGCGCGAGCTCGAGCCGTCGGAGCCGATCCAGGTCGACCCGGCCACGCTCGGCGACGCGCCGCGACGGCTGCCGTCGACCCAGGGCGAGGCGCTCGACGCGCTCGCCGACGACGACGTGTTGCGCTCCGCGCTCGGCGAGGAGCTCGCCGGCGCCTACCTGACCGTCCGCCGCTCCGAATGGGCGGCCTACTCCGCGGGAGACGTGGCATTCGAGCAGCAGGGACATTTCGAGAAGTACTGAACGACGTCGCGCTCGTCGACCACCACGCGCACGGCATCCTGCGCGCGCCGCCCGCGACGCTGGACGAGTTCCGCGGGCTGTTCTCCGAGAGCGACGACCCGCGCCAGTGGCCGCACGTCGCGACGTCGGTGACGTTCCGCCGCGCGCTGGTCGCGCTCGCGGCGTTCTTCGGGGTCGAGCCGGACGAGGTGTTCGAGCACCGGCTCTCGATGGACCCGCTGGCCTACGCCGCTGCGCTCCTGCGGGCGACCAACACCGAGGCGCTGCTGATCGACGACGGCTTCCCGCCGCCGGAGCTGAGCGTCAACTGGGAGGAGCTGGGCGAGGTCGCGGCGTGCACGTCTCGCCCTGTCCTGCGGATCGAGCGGCTCACGGCCGGCGTCACGGCGGCGGTCCGGCGCGCACGCGGCGACGGGTTCGTGGCGCTGAAGACGATCGCCGCCTACCGCGGCGGCCTGCAGGACCTCAGCGGCTCGCTGATCGCGGCGCTGGAGGCGAACGCCGCCGATCCGCTGCCCGTCCAGGTCCACACCGGCTTCGGCGACGCCGACCTGTCGCTCCCGCTCTCGCGCCCCGGCCTGCTCAAGCCGCTGATCGAGCGCTTCGACACGACGCCGTTCGTGCTGCTGCACTGCTACCCGTTCACCCGCGAGGCGGGCTGGCTCGCGCACGTCTACCCGAACGTCTACTTCGACCTCTCGCTGACCATCCCGCACGTCGCCCGCCCCGCCGAAGCGCTCTACGAGGCGCTCGAGCTCGCGCCCTACTCGAAGCTCCTGTACGCCTCGGACGCCGCCCGCACGCCGGAGCTCTACTACCTGGGCGCGCTGTGGTGGCGGGACGCGCTCGCGACCGTGCTGCCCGAGTTGCTGGGAGACGACGCGCTCGCCGCCGCCCGCGCGATCCTGCGCGAGAACGCCATCGCGCTCTACCGCCTCTGATCACATGGCGGCGACGATCCCCGCCCGCGGCGGGGTGAAGACGTCGAGCGCGACCGCGCCTTCGGGGCCGGCGACGCCGCCGTGGGGCACGTGCGGCGGGATCACCACCGCGTCGCCCGCCCGCATCGTGTGCGTCTCGCCGCCGACGGTGAAGCGGAGCTCGCCCGCGATGATGATCGCGATCTGCTGCTCGACGTGATGGTGGGTCGCCAGCTCGGCGTTGGGCTCGATCGTCGCGTGGTTGACCATCACGGCCTCCGTGGTCACGGGCCGGAACGCCATGCTGGGCACCAGCGCGATCGGATCGAGCTCGTCGAACCGCACGAAGCGGCCGGGCTCGTCGGACGGTTCACCGGACTCGTCGAGGTAGGCGCTCATCGGTCGAGCCTACGCCAGTAGTAGGTCGTCGGCCGCGTCACGAACCCGAGCCGCTCGTAGAACGCCATCGCTCCGGGTCGCGAGGTCCCGAGCGCCTCGACGACCGCGCCCCGCTCGCGCGCCCACGCGTCGAAGGCGTCCATCAGCGCGCGCCCGACGCCCGTCCCCCGCGTGGACTCGTCGACGTAGAGCTCCTGCAGGAACGCGAGCCGGCCGGCGTACATCGGCATCGGCAGCACACCGGCGACCAGCGAGCCGACGGCGCGGCCCTCCTGTTCGGCGATCAGGACGAGGCTGCGATCGTCCTGCAGCGCGGCGTGCAGTTCGCGCTCGTAGGCGGTGCGTCCGGGCGCGCCGTCGAGCGCGAGGCCGGCGGCGAACGCGTACAGGGCGTCGACGTCGGAGGCGAGCGCGGCGCGGACCACGAAGGGGATGCTAGGCACACACCTTTGGGGTGGTCGCCGATCCCTCGGGCGCTCTAGCGTGGACAGCGTGAAGTGGGCCGCCACGATCCTTGCCCTGCTCGCGTTCGCCGCGCCGGCGAGCGCGGCGCCGATGGCCTACGGCGGCCCGACCGGCCGCCGCGCCCTGGACACGGGCTGGGTCGTGCGCATGGACCCCGCCGGACAGGGCGTCAAGCGCGGCTATCCGGCCGGCGGCTTCAGCGGCCGCGCCGTGACCGTCCCGTACTCGCCCAACGCCGCCGACGTCTCGAGCATGGACAGCCACCGGGGCTCGATCGCGTGGTTCGCGACCGACGTCACGGTCGGCGCGAGCGGCGACTACGCGATCCGCTTCGAGTCCGTCCATCACCGCGCCCGCGTCTGGGTCGACGGCCGCCCCGTCGCCCGCCACACCGGCGCCTACCTTCCGTTCGACGTCCGCCTGGCGCTGCGCGCGGGCCGGCATCGCCTCGTCGTCCGCGCCGACTGGCGCGACCCGGACCGCATGCGCGACGAAGGCTGGTTCCGCTCCTGGTTCAACTTCGGAGGACTCAACCGCGAGGTCACGATCCGCCGGCTGGGGGCGAGCGAGTTGGACGTGCCCGCGGTGGACACCCGCCTGGACGAACAGGGGGCCGAAGTGACCGTCACGGTCCGGGTGCGCAACCGCGCGGGCGCGCGGACGCTGCGCGTCGCCGGCTCGCTGGGCACCACGACGCTCGCGTTCCCCGCCGTCAGGCTCGAACGCGGCCACGAGGCGTGGGTCCGCACCCGCGTGACGATCCCGCGCGCGAAGCTCTGGGCGCCGGGCCATCCCGACCCTCTACGACCTGCGCCTCGCCGTGCCCGGCGAGCCGGGCTATCAGGCCAAGGTCGGCCTGCGGGAACTGCGCAAGCAGGGTGACCGCCTGCTCCTCAACGGCCGCCGCGTGCGGCTGGCTCGGCGCGTCGCTGCAGGAGGACGCGCGCGGTCGCGGGGACGCGATGACCACCGCCGACATGGATGCGCAGGTCCAGAGGCTGCGCGCGATCGGCGCGAACGCCACCCGCGCGCAGCACCCGCTCAGCCCGGCTCTGATGGAGCGGCTCGACAGGGCGGGGATCCTCGTCTGGCAGGGCGTCGGGCCGTTCGACGTGCCGGGCCGCTGGGCGGCGAGAACGCCGGCCACGCGGGAGCTCGCGGTTCGCCGCGTCCGGCTGGACGTGCTCTACAACCGCCTGCACCCGAGCGTCGTCACGTGGAACCTGATCAACGAGGTCAGGGGCAACGGCATCCGCCACGGCCAGCGGACCTACGTCGTCCGGGCGGCGCGGACGGCGCGCGCACTCGGCGGCGACCGGCTGATCGCCGTCGACGTCTGGGGGACGCACCTGCCGCGCCGGCCCGGCACGATCTACAAGCACGTCGATGCCATCGGCGGCACGAACTACGAGGGCTGGTACGACGACCTGTGGCTGCCCAAGGCCGTGGTCGACCAGCGCATCCGCGCCTTCCCGCGGCGGCTGCACACGCTGTTCGGGGACAAGGTCCTGGCGATCACCGAGTTCGGCGCCGAGGCCGACGCCGCCAACGCGCCCGACGTCCCCGGCGGCCTGCGCTTCCAGGCCGACCTGCTCGCCCGCCACATCCGCGCCTACCAGGCCGACCCGCACGTGACCGGCATGCTCGCCTGGTCACTGCAGGACTTCGCCCTGCGGCCGAACTTCCTCGGCGGCTCCGTGCGCGCCTACGCGCCGCGGCTCAAGCTGCACCGCGGCATCAACGCCAAGGGCCTGTTCACCTACGACGGACGACCCAAGCCGTCCGCCGCCGTCGTCAGACGACTGTTCTGAGACCGCGAGGCCCGTGAGCTCCGGCCCCGTGGCCGACATGCCCTCCGGGCCGGAGACGATGCACTCGGTCGTGAGGATCGTCTTGGCGATCGAGGCCGCGTTGGCCAGCGCGCTGCGCGTCACCATCACCGGGTCGAACACCCCCGCGTCGAACAGGTCGCCGTACTCGCCGGTCGCCGCGTCCAGCCCCGAACGCACATCCATCGACGCAACCCGCGCCAGCGCGGTCGACGGCTCGATGCCCGCGTTGCGCGCGATCTGGCGCAGCGGCTCCTCCAGCGCCCGCCGCACGATCTCGGCGCCGGTGACGACGTCGGGGTCGCCGGTCACGGAGATCGCCGATCGAGCATGGACCAGGGCCGCGCCGCCGCCCGCCACGATGCCCTCGGTGCGCGCCGCGCGCGCGGCCTGAACGGCATCCTCGACGCGATGGCGGCGCTCGTGCGCCTCGGTCTCGGTCGCGGCGCCGACCTTCAGCACCGCGATCCCGCCGACCAGCCGCGCCATCCGCTCGCCGAGCTTGCCCTTGTCGAAGTGGGTCGTCCCGCGCTCCTCCATCTCGGCGCGGATCTCGTCGATGCGCATCGCGATGCCGGCCGGGTTGCCCTGGCCCTCGAGGATCGTGGTCTTCACGCGGTCCACGACCACCCGCCGCGCCCGGCCCAGGTGCGCCAGCGAGACGCTCTCCAGCGACAGGCCGAGATCGGGCGTGATCGGCATGCCGCCGGTCAGCAGCGCCAGATCCTCCAGCACGCGGGCGCGCCGCTCGCCGAACTCGGGCGCCACGACGGCGCACGGACGTCAGCACGCCGCGCAGCTTGTTGGCCACCAGCGTGCGCACCGCCTCGCCCTCGATCATGTCGCCGATGATCAGCAGCGGGTTGCCGGTCGGCGCGACCAGGTTCATCACCGGCACGAGGTCCATCCCCGAGTCGATCCTCTCGTCGACGATCAGGATGTAGGGGTAGTCGAGCACGGCCTCGTTGCCGCTGTCGTCGGTCGCCATGTCGCCCGAGAGGAAGCCGCTGTCGATCCGCGCGCCGGCGGAGACCTCGAGCTCGAGCTGCATCGTCTGGCCGTCCTGGATCGAGAGCTGGCCGTCGTTGCCGACCGCCTCGATCGCGTCCGCGATCATCGCGCCGATGGCTCGGTCGCCCGAGGAGATCGCTCGCCACGTGGGCGATCTGCTCGCGCGTGTCCACCGGCACCGCCTGCGTGCGCAGGTGCTCGACGACCTGCTCCACCGCCAGCTCGATCCCCCGCCGCAGCGCCAGCGGATGCGCGCCGGCGGCGACGTTGCGCAGCCCGTGGCGCACCAGCGACTGCGCCAGCAGCGTCGCGGTCGTCGTCCCGTCGCCCGCGATCTCGTTGGTCGAGAGCGCGACCTGGCGCACCAGCCGGGCGCCGGTGCGCTCGAAGACCGCGCCGAGATCGATGCCGGCGGCGATCGTCGCCCCGTCGTTGGTGATCGTCAGGCGGCCGTCCGAATCGGTCAGCAGCACGTTGCGCCCGCGCGGGCCGAGCGTCACCTTGATCGCGTCGGCGACCATGTCCACGCCGGCCTGCAGCGTCGCCCGCGCCTCGGCGCCGTAGCGCAGCTCGCGCGGCGGCCGGTGCACGACGCTGTGCGACTGGTCGTTGACCTCGCGCGCCAGCGTGGTCAGGTCGGCGAACCCCGGCTCGGTCACGACGCACTCGGTCGTCAGCACGGTCTTGGCGATCGACGCCGCGTTGGCCAGCGCGGAGCGCGTGACCATGACCGGATCGATCACGCCCGCGTCGTGCAGGTCGCGGTACGCGCCGGTGGCGGCGTCCAGCCCGTCGCGCGACGTCGAGCCCGGCGACGCTGCGCGACCGCGGTCGACGGCTCGAGGCCCGCGTTGAGGGCGATCTGGCGCAGCGGCTCCGCCAGCGCCCGGCGCACGATCTCGCGCGCCGGTGACCACGTCGGCCGCGCCGTGACACGTCGATCGCCGCGCGCGCGTGGACCAGCGCGGCACCGCCACCGGCGACGACGCCCTCCGTCAGCGCGGCGCGCGTCGCCCGGATCGCGTCCTCGATGCGGTGGCGGCGTTCGAGCAGCTCCGTCTCGCTGTCGGCGCCCACGCGGATCACCGCGACCCGGCCGCCGAGCCGCGCCATCCGCTCGCGCAGCTTGTCGAGCTCGAACTCGTTGAGGCCGGCGCCGCTGGCAAGCTCGCCGCGGATGTGCTCGATCCGCCGCCGCACGTCGCCCGGTTCGCCCGCGCCGCCGATGATCGTCGTCGAGTTGGCGTCGATGATCACCTGCTCGGCCTGGCCGAGCTGGCTCAGGCGGATGGCGGCCAGCGACACGCCGAGCTCGGCCGTGACCGGCAGCCCGCCGGTCAACACCGCGAGGTCCTCGTTCACGCGTTGGCGCAGGAGCTGGACGAACTCGGGCGACGGGATCGCCGCCGCCTGATTGAGCACGAGCGTGCCGAGCGCCTCGCCCTCGACCGCCTCGGCGATCACCACCAGCGGGCGGCCCGTGGGCGCCACCTGCTCGAGCAGCGGGAGCACGTCCGCGGCGCGTTGCAGCCGATCGCCCGAGATCAGGATGTAGGGGTTCTCGATCACGCCGGTGCGCAGGTTCGGCGACACGCTCCCGACGGGCAGCTGCATGCCCTCGATCTCCTCGAGCTCGACGCCCGGGCGATCGCGGAACTCGACCCGCACGACCGCGTCGTTGCCGACGCCCGCGAACGCCTTGCCGATCAGGTCGCCGACCTCGGTCTCGCCGGCCGAGATCGATGGCCACGCCGGCGATCGCCTCCTGGCCGTCCAGCGGGACGGCCTGCGTGCGCAGGTGCGCGACGACCTGCTCGACGGCCAGCTCGATGCCGCGCCGCAGCGCCATCGGGTCGGCGCCCGCGGCGACGTTGCGCAGCCCGTGGCGGACGATCGCCTGCGCGAGCACGGTCGCGGTGGTCGTGCCGTCGCCCGCGACGTCGTTGGTCTCGCGCGCGACCTCCTTCACCAGCCGCGCGCCCTGGCGCTCGAACAGCTCGGCGAGCTCGATCTCGCCGGCGATCGTCACGCCGTCGTTGGTCACGATGACGTCGCCGGTGCCGAGCGCGAGCATGACGTTGCGGCCCTTGGGCCCGAGCGTCACCTTCACCGCGTCGGCCACGGCATCGATGCCCGCCAGCAGCGAGGCGCGCGCCTCCGTGTTGTAGCGCAGGTCCTTGGGCCTCATTTGCGTCCTTTGATCTGACCGAGCACGCGCTCCTCGCCGGTGGCGACGAAGGCCACGCCGTCGGCGGAGCGGGAGCGACCGAGGTAGAGCGCGAACACCGCGTTGGCGTCCTCGCCGTCGTAGTTGGCGGGGTAGACGAGGTAGCGCCAGCAGCCGTCGCGCCACTGCTCGCTCGGCGCGTCCGCGGCGAGGTACTGCTGCGCGTCGGCCCACAGCGTCGAGTCGCGCAGCCGGGCGATCGTCACCTTCGGCGGAGCGGGCCGATGCGAGCAGACGGCCTCGTTGACCTGCAGGCGCGTCTCACGCGAGCGCAGTTCCGGCGTCAGGGCCAGCAGCACGGCGCCCGCGACCAGCGCCAGTCCCCAGCCGGCCGGCGACGCTCCCCACCACGGCGTGCCGCCGAGGGCGAGCAGGGCGAGGAAGGCCGCTCGGACCGCGGTACGCGGGCTGACCGGTTCGGACTTCGCGCCGAAGCAGCCGCACGAGGCCTGCGGCACGTTGCGCACGCCCCACGTCGCGACGCCCGCCGCGACCGCGAGCAGCGCCGCCGCGACGTAGCCGCTGAAGGGCACGCCGAGCAGGACGAGCGCGCCGATGACGATCTCCCCGCAAGCGACGGCTTTCGGGGAGACGAACCCCGGCAGGACGCGCGTCATCAGCGTCTCGCCTTCGTCGTCGGCGCGCAGCTTGAGCGCGCCGCCGGCGAGCAGGAAGAGACCAGGCCAGACGGTGAGAGCAGCTAGGAGATCAGACCATTGCGACATGGACAGTCCTCAGACACTTTGAACCTACCAGCATCGGACAAAGTTGTGTAGGTTTTGCGCGAATGCGGCCTAGGTTTCGTATCGTTTTGGTCGGCATCGCGCTGATTGCCGGTGTGGTGCTCGTGGTCCTGATCGCCGGTGGAGGCGACGACACGCCGTCGGCCAAGCCCGTCGTGGCCGCCAAGGGCATGCCGGCGATGGGAGATCGCAAGATCGAGGTCGAGGGCCTGGTCTACGACGTCACCGACGTGCGCGTGCTGAGCTTCGACGACCCGTTGGCGGCGCCCTACCTCACCAACCTGCACAAGGTCAAGGACACCGACTACCTCGGCGTCTTCCTGCGCGTCTACAACCCGACCGGCAAGGATCTGGCGAGCGCGCCGGGGTACCTGCTCGAGCCGTCCCGGCAGCCCGGGCTGGCGGAACAGAACAACCCCTCCGAAAGCCCGTTCAGCTTCGAGCCGGGCGCGACGGTCAAGGCGAAGAACATGCTGCCCGAGCCGGGGACGGCCGCGTCGAAGGGCACCATCCCGGGCGCGCTGCTGCTCTATCCCGTAAGCAAGGAGACGACGGACAACCAGCCGTTCGACCTCGTGGTCCACACGGTCAACGGCACCCTCGCCAAGCTGCGCCTGCCGACCGTGCACGGCTAGAGCCCGAACCGCCGGCCGAGCGTGTGCAGCGTCGGCTCCCAGTGCTCCTCGAGCACCCGGTCGGCGTCGTAGAGCAGGGAGTGCTCGCGAGCGGCCGCGGACATCGCCGCGCGCTCGTCGGCCGCCTGCGCGTAGGCCTGCTCGAGCGCGTCGACGAGCTCGTCGAGGTGCGGGCGCGCCTGCCACGAGGACTGGTCGGTCCACTGCCGCTGGTAGCCGACCTTCCAGCCCGCGCCGCAGACCTCGCGCATGGCGGTGAAGTCGGTGACGATCGCGGGGATGCCGCAGGCCTGCGCCTCCAGGACGGTGAGGCCGAACCCCTCGCCCATCGAGGCGTTGAGCAGCACGTCGAAGGTGGCGTAGGTCGCCGCCATGTCCTCGGGGGCGAACGGCTCGTAGAGGTAGCGGTACTGGTCGACGACGATCACATCGTCCTCGCGCAGCCCGAGGTCCTCGATCAACGACGGCAGGTGCGTGCCGGACTGCACGCCGAAGAGCTCGGTGTGCAGGTACAGCAGCGCGTCGTCGTGGGTGCGCCTGAAGATCGCGAACGCCTCGATCATCTCGGCCAGCGACTTGCGCGACGGCGCGCCCTTGTTGACCGCGACGATGCCGACGATGAACGCGTCCCGCGGGAGGCGCCTCTGCGCCCGGGCGGCGGCGCGATCCTGCGGCGTGAAGACCTCGGTGGCCACGCCGTGTGGCACGTACAGCGAATCGGGCAGCTGCTGCTGGCCGAAGCGGCTCATCGCGATCGGGACGGCTTCGCTGGCCGCGAAGAACGCCGGCACGGCCGGCGGTGCCGGATCGTGGTCGACGGGCACCCAGCACGCCGTCGGCAGCCCGCGGAACACCGTCGGGTCGAGCACGAACACGTCGACCAGCGTGATGATCAGGCCGCCTGTCCCATTGAAGTGGCGCTCGGCGTGCGGGCGCACGATCTCGTTGCCCCAGCCGGCGCCACTGCTCGGATAGACGCGGATCGAGCCGAAGTCGAACGGCGAGCCCGACAACCCCTGGAAGGCGCTGATGCCGACCTCGTGCTCGTGCGCCAGGCGCGGCGCGAACATCGCCGCCTGCTGGCCGTAGCCGGAGGCGCTCCAGGGCGCGTTGGTGTGCAGCAGCAGCTTCACAGCCCCTCCACCAGGCGCCAGAAGTCGGTGGTGGCGCTGCGCAGCGCGTCGGGGTGCTCGAGCCAGTGCAGGGCGCCGACGTTGCGGTTGACGATCAGCTCACAGCCCGCCGCCCACGCCTCGACCACCGCGCGGCCGAACGGCTCGACGTGCGTCGGGAGGAAGACGAAGCGCTCATAGAGGCGCAGGATCGTCGGCACGTGGTCGTGCGGGACGATCCCCTTCACCCGCACCCACGGCGACTCGTCGAGCGTCAGCGGGCCCCAGAAGTCGACCGGCTCGTTCGCCCGCGCCCACTCGCACGCCTGCAGCACGCCCTTGCCCGCATGCTGGCCGGAGCCGAGCCAGCAGGCGCCGCGCGGGCGCTTGCGCCGCGGCGTGTCGCCGAGGCGCACCGGGGGCGGCACCAGATGCACGGCGCCGCCGACGCGGATGCGGGAACCGCTCGCGGTGCAACGGCGAGGTGAAGACGTTGACGGCGTGGTCCAGCAGCGGCGGCCGGCCCCACGCCAGGTCGTGCCAGTAGCGCAGCGCCGGCTTGCCGGCGATCGCCTCGGGCAGCGTCTGCGGGTAGGTCGCCGTGTTGTGCAGGCATACGGCGTCGCAGCCGGCGCACGGCGTCCAGCTCATCCGGCCCGCACTCGACGACCGTCACCGACGCTCGGCGCCGCCGAGCGGAACTCGGCCGCGGTCAGCTCCGCCCCGCCCGCGATCTCGAAGCGATCGGCCAGCCACGCCACCTTCACGACGCGAGCACTTCCCGCCAGCGCGGGGCGACCGCCTCCATCGAGTGCCTCTCGGCCACGTGCGCGCGCGCCCGCGCGCCGACGCCGAGCCGCAGCTCGTCGTCGTCGACCAGCCGCACCAGCGTCGACGCCGAGCTCGTCCGGCGTGCGGGCGTGGAAGCCGGTCACGCCGGGCTCGATCTCGGGGTAGATGCGGCGATCGCCGACGAACGGGATGCCCGAGGCCGACGCCTCCAGCCAGCGCAGCGCCGAGCGCGCGCGCCGCCACGGCTGCTTGCCCATCGGATCGAAGCCGATGTCGAACAGGCTCGTCGCCGCCGGCAGCTGCTCCGGCAGCAGCTGCGGGATCGACAGGCAGCGCTCCGGCTCCACCGCGCCCGAGTCGGCCATCACGTCGCCGTAGGGCTCGCCGACGCTGATGAAGTTCGTCCGCGGGCGCGCGCGCAGCACGCCCGCGACCTGAGCCAGCCAGGTCCGCATCTCGTCGTGGGTGAGGGTGCGGCCGACCCAGCCGATGTTGACCGTGTCGTGCGGCGGGCGCGCGAGCGCGTACGCGTTGAGGTCGATCCCGCTCTCGCACAGGTGGGTGTTGGCGTTGAAGGGCCGGTAGCGCTCGGCGATCCGCTCGGTCGCGCAGATCACGCCGTCGCACATCTCCATCAGCGACTCGACCAGCGCCAGCGCGTCCGGGTGGTTGGCGAACGCGTGCATGTCGTAGTCGACCTCGTAGAAGACCTTCGTCCCGCTCGCCTGCAGGCCGAGGATGACGTCGATCCAGCCGTCGTCGGACGGCGTCTGGAGCACGAGCGCGTCGTAGCCGGCGAAGTCGGGCCGCCCGTCCTGCGCCGCCGCGCACGCCGCCCCGGCCGACGATCGACTCCGGCGGTGGCGCGTCGAGCCCGCACCAGTCGGCGCCGAGCGCGAGCGCCGGCAGCATGATCCGGTGGTAACAGCTCGAGTCGGCGGTCCGGGCCGACGAAGAGCGCGTTCACAGGCCGCCCACCAGCTCGGCGATCGGCAGGTGCGCCCACTTGTCGCGCAGCCGCAGGATCGACTCGTCGTGCCAGCGCTGCTGGGTCTCACTCGGGCGCGAGCGGAACAGCGACTCGTGGTGGATCGCGCTGATCGCCGGGTCGTAGACGCACGCGAACCCGGCCTCGAACACCCGCAGGCAGTAGTCGACGTCCTCGTAGCCCATCCGGAACTCGCGGTCGTAGATGCCGACGCGCTCGAGGATCGCGTGGGGGATGTATTGGAACGCGCCGGTGACCGGGCAGACGCAGGGCTCGTTGGCCGCGGGCAGGTTGCCGGCCGCGTAGCGGTAGCGGTGCTCGAAGACGTTCGCGATCGGCGAGAAGTACAGCCCGGCGTGCTGGAGCAGGCCGTTCGGGTACAGCAGCTTGGCGCCGACCAGCGCGTTGCCCGCCCTGCGTGCGCGCGTGACCCAGCCGGGCGAGAGCATGACGATGTCGGCGTTCATCAGGATCGCGTCGCGGCGCTCGTCCAGTGCGCGCTGCAGCCCGGCGTTGACCGTGCGCGAGAAGCCTTCGTTGACGTCCTTGCGGATCAGCTCGAAGCCGTAGCGCGCGTAGCGCTCCTCGAAGACGTCGACGAGGTACGGCAGCGGGGAGCGGTCGTCGATGATCAGGATGTCGACGGTGTCCGAGACCGTGCGGCGGATCGACTGCACGCACTCGCCGAGGATGTCCAGGTCGGCGTCGTGGGACATGTAGTTGGGGATGACGACGAGCGGCTTCATGCGCGGGCGGGAATCCGGATCGGCCGACGGTCCTGGAGGCGCTGCTCGATCGTCTCCAGGGCGGGCCGCCAGTGGGTGTCGAACACGAGATCGACGTCGTAGGCGCCGGCGTGGGCGCGCGCCCGTCCGGACAACTCCTCGCGGTCGGCGGCCGGGAGCGCGTAACAGGCCTCCAGCGCGGCGACCAGCTCGTCCACCTTCGGCCATGCCTGCCAGGAGCGCGCCGGCGTGCGCACCCGGTCGTAGCCGACCTTCCAGCCGGCGCCGCAGACCTCGCTCATGGCCGTGAAGTCGGTGACGATCGCGGGCACGCCGCAGGCCTGGGCCTCGAGCACCGGCAGGCCGAAGCCCTCGCCCATCGCGGGGTTCATCAGGACGTCGAAGGACGAGTAGAGATCGGCCATGTGCTCCGGCGGCAGCGGGGCGAAACGGTAGTGGTACTGATCGGCGAGGACGACCGCGTCCGGCGATCCCGAGGGTGGTCGATCAGCGGCGGCAGGTCGTAGCCCTCGTTGTAGGCGCCGGTCTCCTCGGTGTGCAGATACAGCAGCGCCTCGGGATGGCGCTGCCGGAACAGCGCGAACGCCTCGATGATCTGCGGCAGCGATTTGCGCGACGGGACGCCCTTGTTCATCGCCACCGCGCCGACCACGAACGCGCTCTCGGGCAGACCGGTCCTCGCGCGCGCGCCCGCGCGTGATGAGAACCGTGTGAGATCGATGCCGTGCGGAACGTAGAGCGCGTCGAAGCCCGCGAGCTGCTCGTGGCCGAAGCGCGACATGGCGACCGGGATCGCGGCGGTCGTCGCCAGGAAGGCGCCGCACGCCCGGCGGCACGGGGTCGTGATCGACGGGCAGCCAGCAGGCGACGTCGAGCTGCCTTCCAGACCTGCGCGTCGATCGCGGGGACGTCGAGCAGGGTCATCACGAGCCCGTCGCGCGTGGCGTCCGAAGACCGACTCGGCGTGGCCGAGGATGCTCTCGTCCCCGTAGGTGCCGCCGACGCTCGGCAGGACGTCGAGCCCTTCCCACTGGATGGGCGCGCCCTGGAGCCCGTGGAAGGCGCTCAGGGTCAGGTCGGCATGTCGCGCCAGCCGGGGCGCGAGCAGCGAGACCTGCTGCCCGTACCCCGATGGGCTCCAGGGGGCATTGCTATGGAGGATGACCTTCAACGCATCAGGCGGGGCACTTCTGCCGCGTCTTCTTGCCCGGCAGGATGCAGCTGTCCGACCGCGTCGGCTTGAGCTTCTTGCGGATCGTGATGATCGAGACCTCGCTCACGTAGCCCTTGCGCGCGATCGTCAACTGGATGCGCGTGCCGGCCTTGAGCGTCCGCTTCTCGAACTTCTTCAGGTGCGACGTGTGGCCGCCCTTGATCGTCTGCTTCTTGGTCGGGCAGGTGCCCTTGCTGCACGCGAGCGCTGGTGGTCGCGCCCTTGGGCGCCTTGACCGTGAACTTCGTGATCACGGCGCCGGTCGACTTGAAGCGCCCGCTGAGGGTGATCACCGGCTTGGGCCTGATGCGCTTCAGGCCCGGGATCGCGGGGCCGAGGTTGGCCGGCGGGGCGGTGAGCGTGAACGCCGGCTGCTGGCTGCCGGGGGTGCCCGGGGCGGAGCCGCCATCCGAGGTGGCGACGGTGCCGGTCAGCTCGGAGGACTTGCGGGCCGAGTCGTCCCTGTAGGAGACCGACAGCGTCACCCGCATCATCTTCCCGGCGTCGGCGTCGACCAGCGTGTAGCTGTCGCTGGTCGCGCCGCCGATCGTGCTGCAGTCGTCGAAGTCCTCGTCCGCGCAGCGCTGCCACGTGTAGTTGTCGGCCGCGTCGGCCGGGCCGGTCCACGCGCCATTGACCGCGTGCAGCGTCTGCCCGACGACGAGCTTGCCCTGAATGTCCGGCGCGCGCGTGACCGCGAGCGGGTCATCGGCGAACACCATGTTCGGTAGTGCGAACAGCGCAGCGAAACCCAACGCGAGCGCGGTGGCACTCTTGCGGGTGAAGATCCAGACCATCTTCCCTCCTCGAAAATCGGTTCCGATTGTCCCTACTGCGAAGGTAGAGGTCAAGTCTGGGTCCTTGCGCACATTAGTGCCTCACTTTTGTCGGACAACGGCCCTAGCTTTTGTGCGGCGAGTGCGATAGAAGTCGATTTGTCGGGTCTGAGTGCGTTCTTAATCGCCGTGCCCTACGGGGGTTGGACACCCCCACGGGGTCTGCCAGTGAGGAGGAAAGGTGAGGGAGAAGTTCACCGAAGGACGGTTGGACCGCCGCGGGTTCCTAGCGGCCGCCGGAGCCGCGGCCGCGACAGGTGCCGCCGCGACCACGATGGGTCCCCTGTCGAAGGCCGCGGGCGGCAAGACCGCCGTCAAGGCCACCAAGTCGGGCGCCGATGACGGCGTCTGCCGGGAGCACCCGAGCGAGCTGCCGCGGATTCGCCGGGGCATCCAGACGTATTCCACGCCCTCGTCGGTGTGGAACACCAAGGAGACATCGGAGGCGCACTTCAGGTTCTTGAAGGATCTCGGGTTGGTCGCGTGGGAGTTCGCGGGCTCCTATCCGGTCGTTGACGGCATCAACCTGGGCACCAACCCCGCCGGATGGGCCACGTTCGGGTCCTACGCCAAGGAGTACGGCTTCCGGATCGTCGGCACGCACAACGGCCCGGATGCGTCCACGGCCGCCAATCTGGGTTCGGCCATCACGAAGATGAATGGCTGGAACTGCAACTACCTCGGCGCCGGCGGCGGCTGGCCGGGCGTCCCGGGTGCCGGCACGGCGATCACCACGCCGACCACCATCTCCGCGTGGCAGTCCTCGTGCGCGACGATGAACACGTGGGGCAAGGCGTTCCAGACCGGCTCGGGCGCGGGCGTGCTCACGACGAACCCGTACGACGTCGGCCTGTTCAACGGCAACCCGGTGGCCGGGCGCCCGTGCTCGCGCTACTACCGCCACTTCCACTCCGAGCAGGGCAAGTGGATCACCGGTACCGGTACCAAGTACGACAACAACTACATCTCGGCGGTGGCGTACACCGAGCTGGACGTCCAGTACGCGTTCGCGC
Organism: uncultured Solirubrobacteraceae bacterium; assembly: GCA_963798325.1. Classification (GTDB taxonomy): domain Bacteria; phylum Actinomycetota; class Thermoleophilia; order Solirubrobacterales; family Solirubrobacteraceae; genus Solirubrobacter. The sequence continues at coordinate 877,106 of CAWCSS010000009.1, read as the reverse complement.
AGTCGGATCTGTGCTGGCTGCTGGATGGCCTGTGGATGTCCGGCGGCGGTCCGTCGGTCGGCCTGCAGGGCGCGGGTGACCCGAATCCGGGCCAGGGCAACAACCGCCTGATGGCGCCGGACATCATCGAGCGCTGGCAGGACCGGATCCCGATGTTCCACGTCAAGGACCTCGGCCCGAACGACCAGGGCACGCAGGTCGCCAACGTCGGCGACAACAACGGCCCGGGCGCGGCGACGTACCCGTTCGGCGCGGTGCCGTACGACTTCAGCCAGGACACGGTGCCGTTCCAGCAGATCTTCGAGCGTCTCCGTCACCCGGAGCGCCACGAGTATCTGTTCGAGCGCGACGGCACCAGCGCGACGGTCACCTCCAACGCGTACTACAAGAAGACGTCCACACAGGCTTCCTGGATGTACGAAGCGATCCAGTTGGATCGCACGTCGGTGCGCAAGGCGTTCGAGATTCCGATGACGGACGCGGAGTGGGCGGCGATCGGCGTCACCGCGATCGGCCAGCGGCCGCCGACGACGGCGGGCGCCCCGGGTGCCGCATGCGCACCCAAGATCGAGGGCGGCTCCGAAGTCGGCGACACCGTCGAGGTGACGGACGTCGGCGTCTGGTCGCGCTTCTCCGAGAAGCCACGCAACTACAACTACGTCTGGGTGCGTGACGGCGCCCCGCTGGCGAAGTACAACGGCGCACCGATCGGCACGCAGGACGGCCCGTGCACCGTCGACGACGAGCCGACGTACAAGCTCACCGCCGACGACGTCGGGCACGAGATCGCCTGCCAGGTCACCGCGCTGAACCCGAAGACCAACCAGGACAGCGGCACCTCGCAGCTCACCAACGCCATCACCGTGATGGCGAAGCCCCTCCTGGGCACCCGCACCAAGGGCTCCGGCTCCTCGACGATCTCGGCCGGCCTCCCCGAGGCCTACCAGACCACGTCGAGCGGCTCGGGCAAGGTCAGCACCCTCGAGGTGTACGTCGGGGAGGGCACGACGGCCAACTGGCTCGTCGCGGGCATCTACTCCAACTACCACAACCACCCCGACCTGCTGCTCGGCACGGGCGAGAAGCGCATCTCCAAGCAGCGCGAGGGCGGTTGGGTGACCGTCAACATCGGTGACGTCAAGCTCGCCAAGGACACCAAGTACTGGATCGCGGTGCTCGGCCTCGGCGGCGACCTCGTCGTCTCCAACTACGACGGCTCCAACGGCTTCTCGCCGAGCGAGACCTACAAGCGCACCAAGGGCGACGCGGCCGAGCTGCCGACCGCCTGGAAGACCGGCACGGTCTACAAGCACGACGGCCCGCTCACCGCGGCCGCGGGCTAGTCGGTCACAGTCACGGGGGTCCTCTGCGGGGCCCGGCGTTCGCGCCGGGCCCCGCGTGTTCAACCGATCAGCGTGGCCAGCGGACCGCGCCGCACGTCGAGCCCCACCCACGGGTCGGCGCCCTCCGCCGGCCAGTCGTCGGCGACCAGGACCCGGCTCCCGCCTGCGAGCAGGGCGCGCACCTCCGCCGCGAAATCGATCCCCTCGGGGCACTGTGGCGCGGGGTGCGGCCGCGCGTCGGTGACGACCAGCACGACCAGCGGACCGCGTTCGGCCGCCAGCTCGCGGCAGCGGCGCATCGCGTCCTCAAGCGCCGCGGTCGCACCGCTTCCGCCGCCGGACGGCTCGGCGGCGATGGCCGCCAGCAACGCGCCGGCGTCCGGGTACGGGCCGACGTCACGGGTGACGAACGGATCGCCGGGGCGATGGTCGGAGAACAGCACCGCGGAGACCTCGCCCTCCAGGGCGCCCAGCGCGCCGGCCAGCTCGGCCGTCGAGGCGCGCATGCTCGTCGTCACGTCGAGCGCGAGGACGAACCGAAGGGCATCGGGGGCGGGGAGCGCGGCGGCGAGCGACGCGGCGAACGTCGCCGGGATCCCACCCGGACGGAAGCGTGAGGCGAGATGAATGGCCGACGCGTCATCGCCGTGGTTGGCCGCCGGGTCGGCGTCGCCCTCACGGAAGTCGCAGTGGTTGCAGACCCACGTCACGCGCGGGTGCAACGACCCGCGGTAGCGCCGCGCGACGCTGAGCGCGGACTTCGCGCTGGGGCCGCCGAGGCGCATGTCGTACTTGTCCTTGGCCTCGACCACGACGAGGTCCTGGGGGTCGGGCCCGCGCGTCGCGATCGTGACGTCCGGCGTCCGAACGCCCGCGGCCGTCGCCCGCAGCGGCTCGCGCCAGAGCTCGAGGGTGAGCGCAGGGTCGCGTGCGTGGCGCAGCGTCGCCACCGGCGCCGTCGTCGGCCGGTCCGAGAGCGTCCACACGTTCCCGTCGACACAGTGCAGCGCGTGCGTCCAGTCCTCGCACGCGCGCAGCGTCGCGCACAAGATCCAGATCTCGTAGAGCAGCGCCCGGCCACGCCACAGCGGCAGGTCCAGGTACTCCTCGGCCCGCTCCACCAGCGTCTCGAGGTCGACCGTCCCCGTGCGCCTGAAGGCCACGGTCTCGAGCCACACCGTCGCGTCCTCACAGGCGTGTCGCAGCCGGTCGAGCCACGCGGGCAGCCCGTCGGCGGCGATGACCGCCTCCAGCTCCTCACGCCCGCGGGTGCCCGCCAGCCCGAGCTGCCACATCGCCACCAGCTGGGCCAGGCCGGCGAGGGATGTCCCGTAGACGTACTCGTCGTCGTCGACGATCACCGGTTCCCCGTTGCGCAGGCCGACGCGGTGGTTGCGGTCCAGGCCCACGACGGCGTAGCCGCCGGCGACCGGGGCGAGCATGCCCTCCCGGCGCGCCCGTTCGAGCTCGGCGACGAGCCGCTCGACGTCGACCCCGTCGACCGTGCGGGCCAGCTCGTCCACGGGGAGGGCCGCGGCATGCGACAGGTAGACGTCGACGATCGTCGTGGCCGCCGCCATCAGCCCGGCGGCGGCGGCGCGCGCCGCGGCGAGCTCCGCGGGCGGCGACGGCAACGTGGCCGCGAGCCACTCGAGCTGCAGCGCGCCGTCCAGGACGCGTACGCCGTCGTCGAAGTCCTCGAACGGCCAGAGCCCGTAGAACTCGCCATCGTCGCGACGCAGGAACCGAAGCAGCAGATCGCCGTCGATCGTCCCCACGGCCGTGCTCCGCAGCGCGCGCTCCAACGCACGCAGCCGCCGGATGAACGCCGGGCTGATCTCGAGCTGCAGATCGAGGCCCTCACGCTTGAGGAGGAAATGCTCGGACGCGCCCTCCGAGGTTGCTCGACCGGCGGCCAGCAGGCGGTAGATGTCCTCGACCATGGCCACGAAGCGCCCGCCGCAACGGACGACCGCGCTCATCAGCGCCTCGGCTGACGGCGCGGCGGCCGCGAGCGACGCGGCCGCCGCCGCACGATCGCCGGCCGGGACTCCGGTGAGGTCGGCGCCGAGGGTGCGGAAGAGGTCGTCCGCGACGTCGCGCTCGTACTTGCCGCTCCCGAATTCGAACGCGTCGACGACGAGCCTCGCGAGTCGTTGCACGACGTTGGTGTCGGCGACCACGGACGCAAGTATGGTGCCGCCACGATGAACAAGGAGCTCCGCGTTCCTCCCGCCGCCGCCTGGGAGATCCTCACCAGTCGCGTCGGCGCGCAGCGATGGCTCGGGGACGAGCACCACGGACCGATCGAGGTCGGCGCGACGTTCCCCGTCCGCGGGGTCGGCATCGGCACCGTGGTCGGCGTTCTGATCGGCTCCCGAATCGACGTGGCGTTCCCCGACGGGACGGAGGCGACGCTCGCGTTCGCCGGCAAGCGCGATATCTGTGAGCTGACCGTCGCCCATTCCAACCTCGCCGCGGTGGGCTGGGCGCAACTGGTGGAGCTGGCGTCACTGCTGACGCGACGAGCGAGCGATGAACGCTCGCCGCGGCAGGCGATCGTGGTCATCCACGGGATCGGCAACCAGCGCCCACTGGCGACCGCACGCCGCTTCACGGACGCGATCGTCGACCGCAAGGACCGCTGGAGCAAGCCCGACAAGCTCTCGTCGTCCTACGAGCTGCGGCGCTACCAGCTCAAGCGCAGCAAGGATCGCCCACGCACCGACGTGTACGAGCTCTACTGGGCCGACAAGGTGTCCGGAACGACGATGGCGCACATCGTCGCCTGGCTGCGCGGTCAGGTGCGCTCGCCCGCGGACGTCAGCCCGGCGCTGCGGCCGGTCCTCTACCTCACGGTGGCGCTGACGGTCTTGCTGCTCTTCGCGCTGCTGTGGCTCGTCGTGGAGATCGGGACCGACGGCGTGGGCGAGCTGTCCAGGCAGATCACCAGCGTGGCCGGCCTGTCGCTCGTCACCGGGGCGGTCACGACGCTGCTGGTCAAGACGGTCGGCGACGCCGCTCGCTACCTCGACGACGACCCCGAGAACATCGCCGTGCGCCAGTCGATCCGCGAGAGCGGGATCACCTTGCTGCGCCGCCTGCACAACGACGCGCGCTATGACCGCGTGGTGCTGGTCGGTCACTCGCTCGGCAGCGTCATCGCCTACGACCTGATCCGCCTCTACTGGGTCGAGGTGCACCGCGAGCACGCCTCACCAAGCCGCCCGGACCAGGAGCTGATGCGCAGGTACACGCCGGGCGCCACCGACCAGAAGGACCTGTGGGAGGAGAACCGCACGGTCGCCGGCAATCCCTGGCTGATCACCGATTTCGTCAGCGTCGGCAGCCCGCTCACCCACGCCCGCTCGCTGCTGGCCCGCTCGACCGAAGACCTCGAGCTGCGTCAGCAGGAGCTCGAGCTGCCGACGTGCCCGCCGCGAGCGGCCGGCAGCCTGACCTTCACGCAGGACTACGTGGTCGACGGGCAGCGCAACTCGGTCCGGGTGCTCAGTCACGGCTGCCCGTTCGCGGTGACGCGCTGGACGAACCTCTACGCGCCGGTGCGCGCCGGCTTCTTCGGCGATCTCGTCGGCGGGCCGGTGGCTCCCGCGTTCGGCACAGGGGTCAAGGACGTGCCGGTGCGGATGACCTCGGTCTGGCGGCGCTGTACGCTGATCGCCCATACGTCCTACTGGTGCCGCGACGATGCCGCGCTGAAGCCGTTGCTGCTGGCCATCGACCTCGACTCGGCCAAGTGGCTGGACCGCTACGTCGGCGCGCTTCCCTGGAGCAGGACCCTGCGCTGATTCATCCGATGCGGGTGACCTCGTTTCGCGCGCGCGAGGCCAAGCTGGCGGCCCGATGAACCTCGAAGCGCTCTGGCACGACCTCGAATGCGGCGCCTACCGCGAAGACCTGCCGCTGTGGCGCTCGCTCGCCGCGCAGGCCGACGGGCCCGTGCTCGACGTCGGGGCCGGCACCGGGCGCGTGACGCTCGACCTGGCCGCCCACGGCGCGGACATGATCGCGCTGGATCTCGACGCGGCGCTGCTGGCGGCGCTCGCCCATCGTGCCGCCGGGCGATCCATCGCGGTCGAGACGGTCGTCGCCGACGCGCGCGCGTTCTCGCTCAGCCGCACCTGCTCGCTCGTCCTCGTGCCGATGCAGACACTGCAGCTGTTGGATGGGCCGCAGGGACGCGCGGCCTTCCTCCAACGGGCGCACGCGCACCTCGCGCCGGGCGGCCTGCTGGCGGCCGCCGTCGCCGACGCGATGGACAGCTTCGACGACGAGCACCCGCTGTCGCCGCCGCCGGACACGTGCGCGTTCGGCGGTGTGACCTACGCCAGCCAGCTGCTCTCGGTCAGCGCCCGCGGTGGGCGCGCCGCGCTCCACCGCCGCCGCGAGATCATCGGACCGGGCGAGACCCGCAGCACCGGTCACGTCGTCGTCGAGCTCGACCGCGTGACGGCGGACGAGATCGCGACCGAGGCCGAGCGGCTGGGCTTCAGCGCGCAGCCGCACCGCTTCATCGGCGAGACCGAGCAATACCTCGGCTCGACGGTGCTCATGTTGCGCCGGACGGCGGCGAGTCGCCGCCGCCGTCCGTGACAGCGCGTGTTCAGCGGTAGAGAATCCGCTGCTTCTGGGCGGCGAACTCCTCCTCGGTGAGGATGCCGCGCTCCTTGAGGTCGGCGAGCTGCTGGAGCTGCTCGATCGGGTCGGCGGCCGGCTCGGCCGGAGCCGGGGGCGGCGGCGCGTAGGCCGGCTCCGGAGCCGCGTACTGCTGGGGCGGAGCCGCGTAGGCCTGCTGCTGGGGCTCCTCCTGCGCCCAGCGATTCGCCTGGCGGCGAGAGACGCGGTTGCTGACCGCGGTGGCGGTTCCGGCGATGGCTGCGGTGCGGGCGACGCCGCGAAGCAATCCTGGCATGAAGGTGTTCCTCGCTTATCCGGAGACGGCCTCGCTGGCGTCCAGCGAGGCGAGAATGGCCTGGACAGGGATGCGGCCGTTGGCCACGAGCTGGCCACCGGAGCGGCGCAGGGCGATCGCCAGCGGCGCGGCCCACACGTTCTCCCACACGAGCACGCCGGCGACCGTGTCCGGCTCGAGCGCCGTGGCGGCCTCTTCGAGGTCCTCCTGGCTGAGCAGGCCGGAGGAGACACCCTCGAACTCGGCCGGCACGGTTTCGCGCTCGATCAGCTCAGCCAGGTCCAGGGCGGCCACGGAGCCGTCGGCGCCCTTGGCCAGGAACGCGAGGTCGAGAATGCGGACGAGCCCGCGCTCCACGAGATCCAGGAGCTGGAGCATCGCTTCGCCGGTGACCGGCTGATCGCCACTCCATTCCATGATCAGATAATCGATCGGGCCTAGCTCATCGAACTGCTCTGCGCTCACGGCGCGCCTCCTGGTGTTGTCAACGGTCTCTGATGCCACCACGAACGCAGGCGTCCACCATCACCCTCAGCGGGTGATTTGCATAAAGCCGCGACACGAGGCGTCATACGAATGACGGGCCGACGTTATGATTTGTCGCATGGCTGCTCCCGAACACGCTCCACCCGCGCCGGGGCCATATCTGCAGACCGTCTCCGGGCGCTTCGTGAACCCGTTCGACCCGGACCCGGACCAGCTCGACATCGGGGACATCGCGCGTGCGCTGGCGAACGTGTGCCGCTTCGGCGGGCACTGCCGGAGCTTCTACTCGGTGGCGCAGCACTCGGTGATCGTGTCCGAGTTGGTCGAGCAGCGTGGGGGAGACGTCGAGGACGTCTTCGCGGCGCTGATGCACGACGCGACCGAGGCCTACCTCGGTGACATGCCACACCCGATCAAGCACCGCAGCCCGCTCGGCGCGGCCTTCAAGGCGGCCGAGGACCACCTCGAAGCCGTCCTGCGGGCGCGCTTTGACATCAAGGCCGACGTCCCGGAGATCAAGAAGGTCGACCGCGCGCTGCTGGCGACCGAGCGCAAGGCCCTCAGCGGCGAGGGCTGGCACTGGCCGGAACTGGACGGCGTCGTGCCGCTGGAGATGGACATCACCGCCTGGCCGGCCGACGAGGCCGCGCGCGCGTTCGCGGCGCGTTACGCCGAACTCGAAGCCAAGCGCCGCTGAGGCGATGCGCCGCTACGGGGCGCTGGTACGTATCCCGGGCGCGCGCGTCCCGCTGGTCTTCTCGGCGCTCGGGTCGATGCCGATCGGCATGTTCGGGCTGGGCATCCTGCTGCTCGCCTACGACACGTCGGGCTCGTTCGCGACGGCGGGTCGCGTGGCGGGCGCGTTCAGCCTCGCCAACGCCGTCGGGGCGCTGATCCAGGGGCGGCTGATGGATCGCCACGGCCAGACGTGGGTGCTGCGCGTGGCCGCCGCCGGGCACCTGCCGGCCTTGATCGCGCTGGTCATCGCGGCGCAGGCCGGCGCGTCAGCGTGGGTGCTGGCGATCTTCGCCCTCCTGGGCGGGTTCACGCTCCCACAGTTGCCGGCCGCGATGCGCTCGCTGTGGAACGGCCTGGTCGATGACCCCGAGCAGCGGGCGACGGCCTACGCGCTCGTCGCGGTCATGTTCGAGGTCGCGGTCGTCACGGCGCCGGTTCTGGTTGCGGGGATCGTGGCGGCGGCCTCTCCCGACGTGGCCGTGATCGTGGCCGCGGCGGTCGGCACCGCCAGTGCGCTCGCGTTCACGGCGACGCCGGTGTCGCGGCGCTGGCGGGGCGAGCGCCACGACGTGGGCTGGCTCGGGCCGCTCGTGGCGCCCGGGATGCGGACCGTGTTCTTCGTGCTTGCGGTGTTCGGGACGGCGGTCGGGATCGTGCAGGTGGCGGTGCCGGCGTTCGCCGCCGAGCGCGGCTCGGCGGCCACCGGCGGCGTGCTGCTGGCCGCGCTCTCCGCGGGCAGCCTCGCGGGTGGACTGGCGTACGGCGCGCGCACGTGGCCCGGCCGCCCGCAGGCGCGCATGCCCGTGCTGATGGCGATCCTCGGCGCGGGGTTCGCGCTGCTCGCGGTGGCCGACACCGAGGTCGGGCTGGCGATCCTGCTCGTCGCCTGCGGGCTGCTGTTCGCGCCCACCACGGTGGTCGGCTCGACGCTGCTGGACACGGTGGCCCCGGCCGGGACGGTGACCGAGGCGTTCGCGGCGATGGTGATGGGGATCGTGGCCGGGACCGCGGTCGGCAACGCGCTCGGCGGCGCGATCGTGGAGGCCTCCTCCTACGACGCCGCCGTGCTCGTCGCGGGCGCGACCGCGGTCGCGGGGTCCGGCCTGGCGCTCGCGCGGCGCCGCTCCGTGTCCCCACGCGGACCCGCGGTGTTAAGCCACGTTGACTCGGCCTGAGGCGCGGCTACCCTCGGTCGCCGTTTGTCTGTCCCCCCGGACTTCCAAGCGCTGTTCGAGCACACACCGACGCCGCTGCTGGTGCTCGATCCGGACCTGGTGATCGTCGCCGTGACCGAGGCCTATCTGAAGGCCACGATGACCCGGCGCCAGGACATCCTCGGGCGCGGCATCTTCGACGTCTTCCCGGACAACCCGGACGACCCCGAGGCCAGCGGCGAGCGCAACCTGCGGGCCTCGCTCGAACAGGTTCGCCGCCATCGCGTGCCGGACACGATGGCCGTCCAGCAATACGACATCCGCGACGCCGGTGGCGAGTGGGAGACGCGCCACTGGAGCCCGGTCAACACGCCGGTGCTCGACCGCTACGGCCGCCTCGAATACATCATCCACCGCGTCGAGGACGTCACCGAGTACGCGCGTATGCAGGAGCGCAGCTCGGATATGGAGGCCGAGATCCTGCGCCGCTCCGCCGAGCTGCAGGAGGCCAACGCGGCGCTGCGCGCGGCCGGCGCCGCCAAGGACGACTTCCTCTCGCGCATGAGCCATGAGCTGCGCACGCCGCTGACCGCGGTCAGCGGCTTCAGCGAGCTGCTCACGCGGATCGAGCTCGAGCCGCAGCCTCGCGAGTGGGCGCAGCTGATCCGCTCGGCCAGCCAGCATCTCGGGCGCCTGATCGACGATGTGCTCGACATCTCGCGGATCGCCGCCGGCCGGATGTCGTTGTCGCTGGAGCCCGTCGCGCTCGGCCCGCTGCTCTACGACGTGCTCGAGCTGCTGCGCCCGCTCGCGACCCGCAGCCAGGTGACGCTCGAGCCCGTCAGCTCACCTGGCGGCCACGGCTACGCCTTCGCCGACAGCCGCCGCCTGAAGCAGGTGATGATCAACCTGGTCGTCAACGCCATCAAGTACAACCGGCGCGGCGGGACCGTCTCGATCGCCATCCGGCCCACCGGCGAGGACCGCCTCCAGATCCGTGTGACCGACACCGGCCGCGGCATCGACCCCGCCCATGCGGACAGGCTCTTCGTCCCGTTCGAGCGCCTCGACGCGGCCGGCTCCGGCATCGAGGGCATCGGGCTCGGCCTCGCCCTCTCGCGCAACCTGATCGAGGCCATGCACGGCACGATGGGCGTCGAGAGCGAGCTCGGTACGGGCAGCACCTTCCACGTCGAGCTCGCCCGCGGCGACGCCGCCGAGGTCCTCGATACGCCTGAGACCCCTGCCGTCCTGAGCGAGCGCCGCTACGCCGGCCCGCGGAGCGTCCTGTACATCGAGGACACGCTGGCCAACGTGCGCCTGATCGAGTCGATCCTGCTCTCGCGCCCCAGCATCGAGCTGCTGCCCGCGATGCAGGGCCAGCTCGGCCTCGACCTCGCCCGCGAGAACCATCCGGATCTCGTGCTGCTGGACGTCCATCTGCCCGACATCGACGGCGAAGAGGTGCTCGCGCGCCTCAAGCGCGATCCCGCGACGCGCGAGATCCCGGTCGTCGTCCTCTCCGCCGACGCCACCGCGACGCAGAGCGCCAAGCTCGTCGAGGCGGGCGCGAGCGCCTATCTGACCAAGCCGATCGACGTGACCGGCCTGCTCAACACGCTCGACCTCCTTCTCGGTTCCGAACAGCCCGAGCGCGTCACGCCCTGATCAGGTACTCGCCGTCGCGCAGCGGAGCGAGACGCAGCCGGTCGCCGAACACCGTCTGCGCGGCCGCGTGACGTTCGGCGCGGCCGTCGCGGTTGTGGTGGGGCAGGACGACCACGTCCGTCAGCGCAAGGCCGGTCAGGTCGAGCTCGGGCGGCGGCGGGAACGGTGACGTGAGCGTGATCGGCTCGAGCGTCGGACCGGCGAGGATCGCTCCGGCGCTGTAGCCGACGTAGGTCGCGCCGGCGGCCAGCGCGCCGCGCACGCGCAGGCCGAAGCCGGTCCTCTGCGCCTCGGCGAGCAGGTGATAGGGGTTCCCGCCCGAGACGGCGATCACGTCCGCGTCCTCCAGCGGCGCCTCGATGCCGATGCGGGAGACGGCCAGCCCGGCCACGGTCAGCTCGCGTTCGACCTCGTCCGCGATACCCGGGTTGCCGAGCGGGTCCGAGGCGGTGGGGATCAGCACGGCGCGGCCGTGGACGAACTCCGCCAGCTTCGGAATGCCGCGAGACGCCAGGATCAGCACGTGTCACATTCTCGCGGGCTGCCCCGTCCTTTGACCATGAGCACGAAGATCGCAGTGACCGGGGCGACCGGCCGGATCGGCACCCACATCGTCGACGCCATCACCGAGCGGGGCCACGAGGCCGTGGCGCTCTCGCGCGGCACCGGCGTCGACGTCATCACCGGCGAGGGCCTCGAAGCGGCGCTGGCCGGCGTCGACATCCTGATCGACGCCACGACCGGGCCGTCGCCCGACGAGCAGGAGTCGATCGCGTTCTTCACGACTGCCGCCCAGAACCTCCAGGCCGCGGCCGCGAAGGCCGGCGTGAAGCGGATCGTGATCATCTCGATCATCGGCACCGACCGCTTCCAGCACGGCTACAACGCCGGCAAGAACGCGCAGGAGGCGGCGATCCTGGAAGGCCCCGTGGAGGCGCGGATCGTCCGCGCGGCGCAGTTCCACGAGTTCGTGGAATCGCTGATGCAGTGGGGCCGCGAGGGCGACACGATCACCGTCTGGGAGATGCGGACGCAACTCGTCGGCGCGCGGGCGGCGGCCAAGGCGGTCGTCGACGTCGCGCTGGCGGATGAGTCGAGCACGATCGTCGAGGTCGCCGGCCCGCGCGCGGAGCGCCTGGTGGAGATCGCTCGGCACAAGGCCGCCCACGACGGCGCCCGGTGACGATCGAGGAGGGTCCCGCCCCGTTCGACCCGGAGCTCTACGCCGGGGAGGCCCTGCTGCCCGGGCCGGACGCGCGGCTCGTCGGACCCACGTACGCCGATTGGCTGGCGACGACTCGGCCTGCGGCCTCGCGTCGCTGAAAGCCGTCGCCCGGGGTCGCCGGGCTGATGCGTGGTCGCTCAGAGATCCCAGCCGGCGTCGCGACGGGTGACGAGGGCGGCGACGGTGGCGATGATGCGCTTGAGGTTCATGGGCGCCAAGCTACGGCCGCCCCGTTACGAGATCGTCCGGAGAATCCGCACAGCGAATCTCAAGCGTGAAGCGCCTACCAGGACACGAGCTTCCAGATCTCCGGGAGCTGCGCCCGCTCGTCGCCGCCCACGTCGGAGAAGATCGCCACCGCGCGCTTGAGGTGGACCATCGACCGCTCGGAGTCGCCGGCGGCGTGGAAGAGGTCGGCGAGGTTGTTCTCCAGCGCCGCCTCACGGTGGCGGTCGCCTTGCGCCGCGCACAGCGCCAGCGCCCGGCGGGTGAGGTCGAGCGCGTCCTCGAGGTCGCCGCCGTCGCGCGCCACCAGTGCGAGGTTGTTCAGCGCCGCGGTGCGCGCGGAGACGTCCTCGAGCGCCTCGGCGATCGCCAGCGCATGCGTGAACCCGCGCTGGGCGTCGACCAGCCGGCCGGCGTCGCGGGCGAGCATTCCGAGCAGGTTGTAGGCCTGCCCGAGCGCTTGGCGATCGGCCACGGTCTCGGCCAGCGCGCGCGCCAGGTCGGCGAGCTCCGCGGGTCGCTCGGTGTCGCCGGCCTGGTGCAGGACGAGGCTGAGGTCCACCAGGATCCGTGCGCGCGGCCCGGCGTCGGCGGAGCCGCCGAGCGCCTCCAGCGCGACCGTGTAGCGCGCCTGCGCGCGGTCCCATTCACCGCGGCGCTGGAAGACCCCGCCGAGCTTGTGCTCGACGCGGGCGAGGTCGGCGCCGGAGCACTCCGCGGCGGCCGTCTCGTAACTCGACAGGGCGCCTGCGTAATCGCCCGTCAGCGTGCGCAGATCGCCCATCCGCTCGTGCAGCGCCACCGCATCGGGGGCGCCGAGCTCGAGCGCCGAGTCGAGGTGGTCCAGCGCGTCGCCGAACGCGAGCACGGACGCCGCGTGCTCGGCGGCGATCACGTGCTGCTCGGCCGCGGCGGCGTCATCGCCCGCCAGCCGCAGGTGTGATGCCGCAGCGGCCGCGGAGCCGACCCCGGAGCGCAGCAGCGCCTCCGCCGCGCGCCGGTGCAGCAACCGCCGGCGCGCGCGGCCGGTCTGCTCGTAGACGAGCTCGCGCAGCTTGCCGTGGGTGAACTCGTAGCCGTCGCCGACCTCGCGTATTAGCCCGCGGCCGACGAGCGTCTCCAGCGCGTCCGTCGCCTCCTCGTCGCCGCGCCCGGAGGCGGCGCGCACGACGTCGAACGTGAACGCGCGCCCGACCACCGCCGCGGTCTCCAGCACTTGGCGCGACGTCGCGTCCAGCCCGGCGACGCGCGCGGCCACGAGGTCGCGCATCTCGCGCCCGGGCGTGCCGCCCTCGGCCATCGTCGCCAGGTACTCGGCGACGAACAGCGGCAGCCCTTCGCTCTCCACGAACACGCGCTCCTGCACCTCGGGCGCGAGCGTGCGCGAGCGCACGAGCTGACCCACCTGCGCCGCGTCGAGCCGCCCCAGCGGCAGCACCGACCCTTCCAGCCGGCGCAGCCGGTGCCCGGGTCCGACGCTGTCCGAGCGCCACGCCAGCAGCAGCACGAGCGGCCGTCCGCGCAACCTGCGGCCGAGGTAGGCCAGGACGTCGAGCGTCGCCTCGTCGGCGGCGTGCACGTCGTCGACGAACACCACGCGAGCGACCCCGAGCACGGCGGTGATCGCGTCCAGCAGCCGCGTCTGCGCCGCCGGCCCGCTCATCGCCGTCGGCGGCGGGAGCTCCGGCCGCGCGAGCTCGGGCGCGAGCAGCGACGCGTCGGCGAGCCGCTGTGCCGGCACGCTGTCGAGGCCGCCGAGCCGCGCCGCCTCGGCCAGCAACTCGACGATCGGGCCGTACGGCAGCCCGGCCTCGTCCTCGTGGCAGCGCGCGGTGAGCACGACCCCGCCGACGGTCGCCAGCAGCTCGCGCGCGAGCCGCGACTTGCCGATCCCGGCCTCGCCCTCGACGACCACGACGCGCCCGTCGATGACGGCGCCCGCGACGGCCGAGGAGAGCATCGCCAGCTCGGTCGCGCGCCCGACCAGCGGCAGCTCACCGGGGGGAGCGACGACCGCCGCGGGAGCGGCCGCGACCCGCGGGGCGACGGGCGCGGTCAGCGTGCCCTCGCTCACCTGCTCGAACAGCGCGGCGGTCTCGTCGACCGGCGGCACGCCGAGCTCCTGGCTGAGCGTGCGCACGCAGTCGCGGTACTGCGCCAGCGCCGCGGCGCGGTCGCCGTCGAGCGCGTAGAGCCGGATCAGCGCGCGGTGCGCGGGCTCGTGCAGGGGGTCCAAGGCGAGCCAGCGCTGCGCGTACCGGATCCCTTTGCCGTAGTGCCCGGCCTCGGACAGCGCTCGCACCAGCTTGCCCAGCGCCGAGCCGAGCTCGCGCTGCAGCGTGTCGGCCTCGCGCACCTGCCAGGCGTCGAAGCCCGGGCTGTCCTTGAGGTAGAAGCCCTCGAGCAGCTCGCCGCGGAAGACCTCGACCGCGGCTTCGAGCTCGCCGGCGTCCGACAAGGACCGAAACGACGCGACGTCGAGCAAGGCGCCCGGCCGCAACGCCACGCTGTCGCCGGTCGTGTCCATCCATTCCTCGCCGACCGCCTTGCGGACGGCCGAGAGCGTCCGCCGCAGCGCGCCGCGCGCGTGCTCGGGGTCCTGATCGGGCCACAGCAGCTCGCACAGCGCCTCGCGTGAACGCGCCCGCTCGGACAGCGCGAGGTGAGCCAGCAGCGCCGTCGCCTTGCGCGTGTCGAACGAGACCGGCTCGCCATCTCGGCGGATCCGAGGCGGACCGAGAAGCGAGATTTCGAGCACGGAGCGCACCGTAACGCTTTCCGGACGCCTCGCGGCGAAGATCGGGACCAGTGAGCCACCTTGCCTCGGAACGACCCCGCGGGGAGAATCGCCGCATCACCGGATTTCGGATCGCTCTGCTCTGGTCCACGGTCGCGCTGGCGCTCAGCGTCGTGCTGATGGTGGTGCTCGCGTTGCCGTTGCTGTTCACGCCGCGGACCGGGCCGATCGTGCGCCGGCGACGCTCCCGCGGCCGCATCAGGGTGTGGCCGCGATGAGGCGCGTGGCGTGGGGATTGGTGGCGCTCGCGATCGCGCTGCTGCTCGGGCAGACGATCGTCGTGTGGGCGGCCGGCGGCACGACCGAGGAGGCGCTGCGCCAGCTCGGGGGCGTCGGGCTGGTGTTCTCCGTCTGCTTCCCGATCCTCGGCGCGCTGGTGATCGGGCGCAGCGGGAACCATGCCGTCGGCTGGCTGATGAGCTTCATCGGCGTCACGATCGCGATCCACTCGCTGGCTGCCGCGTGGTCGGAGGTGGCGTTCATCACCGTGCCCGGGTCGCTCCCGGCGGGCGACTTTGCGTCGTGGGTGACCGTGTGGCTGTGGATCCCCGGCTGGTTCTTCGCCACCACGCTGTTGCCGGTGCTCTTCCCGGACGGGCGCCTCACCCGCCGGCGGCGGCTGCTCGCCCGCATCGATGTCGCGGCGATCATCGTGCTGGTGGTCGTCAGCGCCGTCGTCGCCTGGCCGCTCCGCGGCTACAGCGTGACCGCCGACGTCGACCAGCTCGACGCCGCGATCGCCGAGAAGGTGGACGTGCTCACCGGCGTGTACCTGGTCGGCGTCGTCGTTGCCGCGGTGCTCACGATCCTTTCGTTCGGCTCGCTCGTCGCGCGCTTCCGCCGCTCCGGGCCCCTCGTGCGCCGCCAGATCGCCTGGGTCGTCTACGGCGCCTCGATCGCCGCCGCGCTCTCGATCATCGGAGCGTTCTTCGATCTGGGTGGCGCTGTCCAGGTGCTCGAGGCGCTCTCGCTCGTCGGCGGCATCGCGATCGCGATGTTCCGCTACGACCTCTACGACATCGGCGTCGTCGTCAACCGCACGCTGGTCTATGGCGGGTTGACGGCGCTGCTCGCGGGGGCGTATCTGTTGGGGGTGCTCGCCCTGCAGTGGCTCTTGAGCCCGACCTCGGACCTCGCGATCGCGGGCTCGACGCTCGCCGTCGCGGCACTCTTCCGGCCGTTGCGCGGGCGGCTGCAGGCGTTCGTCGACCGCCGCTTCTACCGGCGCAGGTACGACGCGCAGCGCACGCTCGACGCGTTCTCCGCGCGCCTGCGCAACGAGGTCGCGCTGGAGGCGATGGAGGCCGAGCTGCGCGCGGTCGTCGTCGAGACCGTGCAACCCAAGAGCGTGTTCCTGTGGGTGCGGCCGTGAACGACCACGTTGAGCCCGAATGGGCGATGGTGACGATCCTGTTCGTGGACATCCGCGGGTTCACCTCGCTCGCCGACCGCGAGAGCTCGCGCTACGCCGCGTCGTATCTGACGGAGTTCTTCGACGCCGTCGTCCCCGTGATCGCGGCGCACGACGGCGAGGTCAACCAGATGCTCGGCGACGGGCTGCTGGCCGTCTTTCGCACCCCGACGCACGCCGACCTGGCGCTGGCGGCGGGCGCGGGGATGATCGAGGCGGTCGGCGAGCGCTACCGGATCGGCGTCGGGATCAACTCGGGGCTGGTGCTGATCGGGACGATGGGCGGGGGCGGCTTCACCCGCTTCGCCCTCGTCGGCGACCCGGTCAACGTGGCCGCGCGGGTACAGGACGCGACCCGCGAGCTGGGCGAGCCGCTGCTGCTGACCGAGGCCACCCGCGTGCTGCTCGAGGACGGGCGCGACTCGCTCGTCGAGCGCGGCTCACTCGAGCTGCGCGGCAAGTCCGCGCCCGTCAACGTCTACGCGCTTGCGCCTGACCTCCGGCCGTCCAGAACCACTGCGTCTCGCAGATCGGCTGACGTCGACAGCGCCGTAACGCTGTCTGGACGCCCGGGCAATACAACGGAGCGGGATGTCGGCCCTCACTAGACCCTTCCGGCGGCGCCTGCGCCGTGGTGGCGCGCTCGCCGAGGCGGCGCAACCTTCGGCGGCGGTGTCCGCGCCCGAGCCGGCGCCGTTCGAGATCGCCCCCGACGATCCGTTGCTCGCGTACTTCCAGAGCGTCTCCGGCGCCGTCGACATCGATACGCTCGAGCTCGATTCACCCGCCCTGAGCGAGCTCAAGGACGCGGGCGTCAAGCTCGCCGTCCCGCTCGTCTCCCAGGGCGAGCTGATCGGCGTCCTGAACCTCGGGCCGCGGCTGTCCGAGCAGGACTACTCCTCCGACGACCGCAAGCTGCTCGACAACCTCGCCGCCCAGGCCGCGCCCGCCCTGCGCGTCGGCCAGCTCGTGCGCGAGCAGGAGGCCGAGGCGGCCACGCGCGAGCGCTTCGAGCACGAGCTCGAGGTCGCGCGGCTGATCCAGCACCACTTCCTCCCGCGTGAGCTGCCCGATCTGGCCGGCTGGGAGATCGCCGCCTACTACCGGCCGGCGCGCGAGGTCGGCGGCGACTTCTACGACGTGATCCCGCTGCCCGACGGGCGGGTGGCGTTCGTCGTCGGCGACGTCACCGACAAGGGCGTCCCGGCGGCGCTGGTCATGTCCGCCACCCGCTCGATCCTGCGGGCGACGGTGATGCGGCTGATCGAGCCCGGCATCGTGCTCAAGACGGTCAACGATCACCTCTGTCCAGACATGCCGGAGAAGATGTTCGTCACCTGTCTGTACGCGCTGCTGGACCCGCGCACGGGGGAGTTCCGCTTCGCCAACGCCGGCCACGACCTGCCGTACGTCAAGACCCGCAACGGCGTCGAGGAGCTTCGCGCACGCGGGATGCCGCTGGGGCTGATGCCCGCCATGACCTATGAGGAGAACGAGACCGTCCTCGCGCCCGGCGACTGCGTGCTGTTGCACTCCGACGGGATCGTCGAGGCGCACTCGCCCACGCGCGACATGTTCGGCTTCCCGCGCCTGAAGGAGACCGTCGGGCTCGTGGGCGGCGGGCAGGAGCTCATCGACCGCGTCCTGTCGGAGGTCGAGGCCTTCTCCGGCGCCGACGCCGAGCAGGAGGACGACATCACGATGGTCACCCTGCAACGCTCCGCGGGCGTGATCCTGGATGAGTTCGACATCCCGAGCGAGGTCGGCAACGAGCGCGGGGCGATGGAGCGGGTGGAGCAGGCGGTGCGCGGACTGCGGATCGACCAGCGCCGGCTGGAGAACCTCAAGACGGCGGTCGCCGAGGCGACGATGAACGCGATCGAGCACGGCAACGAGTACCGGCGCGACCGCCCCGTCACCCTCCGCGTGCTCTACGCCCCCGACGCCGTGCGCGTCCAGGTCACCGACCGCGGCGACACCGTCGCGCCGGCGGAGTCCGAGGCGCCCGACATCGAGAAGAAGCTCGCGGGCGAGCAGCGGCCGCGCGGATGGGGGCTGTTCCTGATCGAGAACCTGGTGGACGAAGCCCGTGTGACCAACATCGGTGGCACCCACACCCTCGAACTCGTCCTACGCCTAGGAGGCGACGATGGCCATACATGAGCTCGCGGTGGCGGTGCGGCGCTCGAACGACGTGCCCGTGCTGGAACTCGTGGGGGACATCGATGCCAACGCCGAGGCGGCCCTGCAGGCCGCCTGGGACGAGGCCGCGACGGGCGTGCGGTCGGTGATCCTGGACTTCTCACGCACGAGCTACATCAACAGCACGGGGATCGCGCTGATCGTGCAACTGCTGGCCAACGCTCGCGCGCGCGGGATCGCGTTGACCGCGCGCGGGCTCTCCGAGCACTACCGGACGATCTTCGAGATCACTCGTCTGGCCGACTTCATGAGGATCACGGATGCCTGAGGTGTTCGCGGTGCGCACCGTCGCCCCGGCGGCGATCATCGACATCACCGGGGACCTGACGGTGGCCAGCGAGGACGCCCTGATGGATGCCTACGCGCGCGCGAGTACGGACGGCCTGCGCGCCGTCGTGTTGAACTTCGAAGGCCTGCAGTACATGAACTCGAGCGGCATCGGGCTGCTCGTGACGTTGCTCGTGCGCGCGCACCGCCAGGGTCAGCAGGTGCTGGCCTACGGCCTGAGCGAGCACTACCGGCAGATCTTCGAGCTGACCCGGCTCGACGAGGCGGTCGCCATCCACGACAACGAGGCCGACGCGCTCGGGACGTTGTCCTAACGGCGGGAGGGAGGCTGGTCCCATGCTCTGCAGCCGTGCGAACCAGCGCCGACGTGTCTGCCTCACCGAGGGCATCGAGCTCTCCGACTACTTGCTCGTCCTGGACCTCTCGCGTGACGGACTCGGCGGTAGCTGCTCGCGATCGATGACATGCGCTCCCCCCTGCGACGGCCACTCCCGTCACCTCGTCTGTCGCTTCGTCGGCTGCGTCCGCGTGATCTTCGAGTACGTGTCGATGGGGGGCCACGAGGTCCCCAATGCGCTCTTCTACACGACGTCACACCGTGCGGCCGTGGGTGTCTGGCGGAGTCAGCCTGATGGCAGCCGCTAGGCGCGACGCGCCGATTCTCGGCGCGATCACACCGCCAAGTGAGCAAAAGACGAATGTCAGGCGAATAAATCATGAGAGTTACTTGACAACCAGATGACCCTTAGGCAGGGTTACGCCTAAGGGTTTCGGTCCTTCAGTCGTGCGAATGTCAAAAGCGTCGCCGGACTCCCCGGTAGGCGTCGCGTTGCCGTGTTCGCGAAGCGCCGAGTGACCTGGTCACATCGAGAGAGGAGAAACATGGGGAGGAGAAGCACAGGGCTCGCCCTGCTGGGCATGAGCCTGGCCCTGGGCCTTCCGGCCACGGCTTCGGCGAAAGCCAAGCAGGCGGTCGAGCCCTACAAGGTGCTCGTGGTCACGAGCACCAGCGATGCCGTCAGCACTGCCGGCATCAGCGCCATCACTTCAGCAGTCGGCGCCGACGGCGTGGTCACCGCACCCGCGCCCGCTGATGTCGGCGCGCAGTTCACGCCGACGAACCTCGACTCGTACCGCGCCGTCGTCTTTCTGAACACGGGCATGGCAAGCCCGCTCAACGACGCGCAGCGTGCGAACTACGAGGCGTACTACAAGAAGGGCGGCGGCTTCGTCGGCATCGGCTCGGCGATCGACACCGACGCCTCCTGGTCGTTCTTGAGCGGCCTGCTCGGCACGCGCGCCTCCGGCCGCACCGCGTCCCAGACAGCGACGATCAAGGTCGCCGATCGCGTCCATGATGCGAGCAAGAACCTGCCGCAGTACTGGGAGCGCACGGAGCCGTACTACAACTTCGCCGACAACGTCCGCGGCGTCTCGCACGTCCTCGCGACGGTCGTCGAGAAGCCGTTCGAGCCCCAGCCCGCGGGCAACGTGCTCAAGGGCATCGCCGGCGGCACGATGGGTGCCGACCATCCGATCGCCTGGTGCAAGGACTTCCAGGCCGGTCGTTCCTTCTACACCTCGATGGGTGGTTCCGCCGCGGCGTTCGACGCCGACCTGCAGAAGCACCTCAAGGGCGCGATCAGCTGGGCTGCCGGCCAGAGCGATCCGACCTACTCCGACTGCGGCGCCACCGTGCTGAAGAACTACCAGCAGGTCAAGGTCACGCAGCAGCCGAACCTCAACGAGCCGATCGGCTTCGATCAGCTGCCCGACGGTCGCCTGATCCAGACCGACCGTCGTGGCGGCGTGCGCCTGCACAACCCGGCGACCGGCACCACGCAGGTGATCGCCGACCTCGGCGCCGCCACCCTGCCGACGACGCTGCGCGTCTACACCAACTCCGAGGACGGCCTCTACGGTCCGGCCGTCGATCCGAACTTCGCGACCAACAAGTGGGTGTACCTCTACTACGCGCCGCAGACGGTGACGAACGTCCGTGCGGCCGACGGCTCGATCATCGCTTCGCAGACCACGCCCAACGAGACGGTCCCGAACTACGCACCGTCCGCCTCCGCGTGGGACAAGTACGTGGGGTACTTCCAGCTCTCGCGCTTCAAGTTCGTCGAGGATGCCAACGGCGCGCGTCTGGACCTGAACTCCGAGCAGCAGATCCTGCGGGTGAGCAACAACCGCCAGGAGTGCTGCCACGTCGCGGGCGACATCGACTTCGACAAGCACGGCAACCTGTGGATGGTCACGGGTGACGACACGCCGGCGGGCGGCATCAACGCCAACGGCTACGGCCCGTTCCAGGACCAGCTCTCCGACGAGCAGCAGACCGTGCGCACCACCAACGCCACGGGCGGCACCTTCACGCTGACCTTCAAGGGCCAGACCACGGCGCCGATCGCCTACAACGCGAGCGCCGCCCAGGTCGACGCCGCCCTCGAGGCGCTGTCGACCGTCGGCGCGAACAACATCCAGACCAGCGGCGGGCCGGTCAACACCGCCAACGTCAACGTGTTCTACCGCCGCGCGCTGGCCGCGACCGATCAGCCCCTGCTGACCACGAACGGCGCGGCCCTCACGGGTACGAGCCCGACGGCGGTTGCCGCCATGGCGACCTTCAACAACGGTTCGCTCGGCAACCCCTACCCGCTCGACGGCGGCCTGATCCCGCGGCCGACCGGCGATGACCGGCGCTCGACGCTGAACACCAACGACCTCCGCGGCAAGATCCTGCGTGTCAAGGTCAAGGACACCATCACGGCAGCGGACGCCAACAAGGCCGACTACACCGGCACCGGCTCCGGCGCGTACACGATCCCGTCCGGCAACCTCTACCCGGTGGTCGGCGGCGCTCCCACGCCCAAGACCAAGGCCGAGGTCTACGCGATGGGCTTCCGCAACCCGTACCGCATCCAGGTCGATGAGAACGACGTTGCCTATATCTCCGACTACTCGCCGGACGCGAGCACCCCGCAGCGCAGCCGTGGCCCGTCAGGCGTCGGCCGCTTCGAGATCGTCAGGGCGCCTGCCAACTACGGCTACCCGGTCTGCTACTCGAGCAAGCTCGGCTACTACGAGTGGAACTTCCTGGAGTTCCTTCCGAACACGACCACGTTGGGCACGCCGGGGGATACTCCGACGCCCATCGACTGCGGTAATCCTGCCGGTCTGGTCAACGACTCGCGCTGGGTGCGTGACGGCGGTCCGGGCTTCGAGCCTGGTCTCGCCCTGACTCCGAGGGTGGCCGATCCGGAGATCTGGTACTCCTACCGCGACAACAACGCCGCCGCCCCGCTGGGCACGCCGTGCTTCGGCTACTACGCGACGACCCCCGGGCCGATCGCGCCGGGCTCGACGACCGA
Source organism: uncultured Solirubrobacteraceae bacterium (assembly GCA_963798325.1). GTDB lineage: Bacteria > Actinomycetota > Thermoleophilia > Solirubrobacterales > Solirubrobacteraceae > Solirubrobacter. Next base: position 855,262 of record CAWCSS010000009.1, on the reverse strand, counting down.
GTGCCCGCGGCTGTTCCCGGAGCTCTACACGGGCGGCGTCGCTCCGCACGGTGCGGCCAAGTACACGTTCGACCCGGCCAACCCGAAGACCACGAAGTTCCCGCCCTACTACGACCAGTCGGTGTTCCTGGGCGAGTTCGGCCAGGACACGCTGCGCGAGCTCAAGCTCGACGATCAGAACCGCGTGTTCAAGATCAACAACCTGCTCGACTGCGGCCAGGCCCTGATCACGACGCCGTTCCAGTTCGAGTGCGACAACCCAGAGGACATGCAGTTCGGGGCCGACGGCTCGTTCTACCTGCTGACCTACGGCGACGGGTTCTTCAACATCAACCCGGACGCCGGCCTCTACCGCTGGGACTACGTGAAGGGCCAGCGTGCTCCGAAGGCGGTTCTGACGGCGGACAAGACCAACGGTCCGGCGCCGCTGACGGTCAACTTCTCGAGCGAGGGCTCCCTGGATGAGGATCCGGGCGAGTCGATCCGCTACGAGTGGGACTTCGGGGATGGCTCGCCGCTCTCGACCGAGCCCAACCCGGCGCACACCTACACCACGCCCGGCCGCTACACGGCGGCGCTGTCGGTGATCGACTCCTCGGGCAAGCGGACCTCGACCAGCACGCCGATCACGGCGGGCAACACCGCCCCGACCGTGGTCGTCACCGCGCCGATCGACGGCGGCCTGTTCGCCTTCGGCGACAAGCTCCAGTACAAGGTGACGGTCACCGATCCGGACGACCCGTCGATCAACTGCAACGACGTCACGGTGACGTTCGTGCTCGGTCACGACACGCACGGTCACGCCGAGCAGAGCTCGACCGGCTGCACGGGCTTCCTGCAGACCGACCCGGAGGACGTGTTCCACGGCGGCAACGTCTTCGGCGTCGTCTCCGCGACCTACACCGACAAGGGCGGCTCGGGCGGACAGGCTCCGCCGCTGAGCACGACCACGCAGGTGCAGGTCCGTCAGAAGCATCAGGAGGTCGAGCACGTCGTCAACCAGTCCGGGACGGCGACGGCGACCAACACGGACACCACCGGCATCGGTGGCGCCGTGCACCGCTCGAGCCTGGGCAACGGCGACTGGATTCAGCTGAACGGTCCGTTCGACCTGTTCCAGGTCAGCACCGTGTCGTTCCGCGTCGCCGACGCGGGCGGCGGTCGCACGGCCGGCTCGCCGCTGGCGGCCGTCGAGGTCCGTACGGGCTCGCAGACGGGCCCGATCGTGGGCACCTACAACCTGGTGTCCACCGGCGCCACGGACGTCTGGACCACGCAGATGTTCCCGATCTCGGTGGCCGGGAAGAACGAGCTGTTCTTCGTGTTCCGCTCGGTCGCGGGCGGCTCCACGGGCGGCAACCTGTTCAACCTCAACTGGGTTGAGTTCGGCGGCAACGGTGTGACGGTCGTCGAGACCAGTACGCCGGGTGGCGCGGGCGGCTCCGTGCCGGCCACGCTGGCGCTGTCGCTGGGCACGCCGGCCTCGTTCGGGCCGTTCACCCCGGGTGTCGCGCGGACCTACACCGCGTCGACCACCGCCAACGTGATCTCGACCGCGGGCGACGCGACGCTGAGCGTCTCGGACCCGAGCACGACGAACACGGGTCGCCTCGTCAACGGCACGTTCGCACTTCCGCAGCCTCTCGGGGCCCGGGCGTCGAGCGCGGGTGGCACCGGATCGGCGGCGTTCGCGCCGATCACCGGCTCGTCCAGCCCGCTGGCGATCCTGACCTACAACGCCCCGGTGTCCAATGACGCCGTGACGATCGCGTTCCAGCAGAACATCGCCGCCAACGACGCGCTGCGCACCGGCAGCTACTCGAAGACGCTGACGTTCACGCTGTCGACGACGACCCCGTAAGCCAACCTAAAGGGGCCTGGCCCCTTTAGGTTTCTCGGAGACCACGCCGATACCAATCGGCGTGGTCTTCGTCTTTTCCGGCATGGGTGTGCAGTGGTGGGGCATGGGCGCCGAGCTCTACCGCGACGAGCCCGTCTTCCGCGCCGCCTTCGACGGCGTGCGCGAGCTGCTTCCGCGCGTCGGCGGCGGCGCGTACGGGACGCCGATGCGCGACCCGCGCGACGCCCAGCCCGCGGGCTTCGCGCTCCAGGTCGCGCTGACGACGCTCCTGCGTGAGCGCGGGGTGACGCCGGCGGCGGTCGTCGGCCACTCCTTCGGCGAGATCGCCGCGGCCTGGGCCGCAGGGGTGCTGAGCCTCGAGCAGGCCGCGCACATCGTCAGCGTCCGTTCGCGGATCGAGCAGCGCCTCGCCGGTCGCGGCGCGATGCTGGCCGTCAGCGGCCTGCGCCACGCCGCGGTGCGCGGTGTCACCGTCGCCGCGGTCAACGGCGCGGAGAGCGTGACGCTCAGCGGCACGCCCGCCGCGATCCGCGCGCTCGCCGCCTCGCTCGACGCGCGCGGGATCACGGCCCGCGAGCTGCAGGTCTCGGTCGCCCACCACAGTCCGCAGCTGGACCCGCTGCGCGACGACTTCCTCGCCGGCCTGGGCGCGATCGTGCCGGCGCTGCCCGAGCTGACGCTCTACTCGACCGTCGATCCGGGCGCGGTGCCCGACGCCGCGTACTGGTGGCGCAACCTGCGCGAGCCGACGCGCTTCAGCCAAGCGCTGGCGCGCGTGGCCGAGGACGGGCACGACACGTTCGTGGAGATCGGGCCGCACGCCGCGCTGAGCGCGCTGATCCTGGAGGCGATCCCCGGTTCGACCGCGGTGGCGCCGATCCGGCGCGGCAAGCCCGTCGCCGCGACGCTCACCCGAGCCCTGAACCGCCTACCGGCGGCGGTTGTATAGCCGCAGCGACCAGGCGGAGCCGGCCGCGGTGATGGCCACGCACCAGGCGACGGCGGCGATCGCGTCCGAGCCGCCCACCGGTGCGCCGGTGAGCAGCGCGCGCAGGGTCTCGTTGATCGGCGTGAAGGGCTGGTTGTCGGCGAACCAGCGCAGGCCCGCGGGCATCGAGTCGGTCGGGACGAAGCCGCTGCCCAGGAACGGCAGCAGCAGCAGGAACATCGGCAGGTTCGAGGCGGCCTCGACGCTCTTGCTGACCAGGCCCATCCCGACCGACAGCCAGGTCAGGGCGAACGCGAACCCCAGCAGCAGGGCCAGCGCCCCCACCCACCCGAAGAACCCGGCGGACGGCGAGTAGCCGATCGCCAGCGCGACCACCAGCACCGCGACGATGCTCAGCAGCGTCTGCAGGAGGCTGCTCAACACGTGGCTGGTCAGCACCGCGGGGCGCCAGATCGACATCGTACGCAGGCGGGCGACGATGCCTTCGGTCATGTCCATCGCCACCGCGATCGCCGTCACCTGCGCACCGCCGACGACGGTGAACAGCAGGATCCCGGGCGCGAGGTAGTTCACGTAGGACTCGCGGCCCTGGCCGCCGGGCAGGCCGGTGCCGAGCGTGTCGCCGAAGACGAACACGAACAGCAGCAGCAGCACGACCGGGATGCCGGCGGTGAACAGGGTGATCGGATACCGCTTCATATGCACGAGCTGCCGGCGCAGCAGCGTGAACGAGTCGCTGAGGGCGTAGGTCATGTCCGGCCTTCCGTGACGGCGAAGAACACGTCGTCGAGGTCAGGGGTGTGGATGCTCAGGTCGTCGAGGTCGATGTCGGCCTCGTCGAGCCGGGTGAGAAGGGAGCGCAGGGTGGGCACGGTGTCGTCCATCGCCACCCGCAGGGTCAGCGTGTCGTCGCCGTCGGCGGCGATGCCGAGCGCGCGGCGGGCGGCGGCGAGCGAGCGCAGGTCGGGGAAGGTGAGCACGATGTGGCCGCCGCGCATGCCTCGCTTGAGCTGCTCGGGTGTGCCCTCGGTGACGATCCGGCCGCCGTCGAGCACGGCGATCCAGTCGGCCAGGCGGTCGGCCTCCTCGAGGTACTGGGTGGTGAGGAAGATCGTCACGCCGCGGTCGGTCAGCCCGCGGATGACCTGCCACATCGCGCGCCGCGAGCGCGGGTCCAGCCCGGTCGTCGGCTCGTCGAGGAAGATCAGCCGCGGCTCGCCGACCAGCGTCATGGCCAGATCGAGCCGGCGCTTCATGCCGCCTGAGTAGGTCGTCGCCGGCTTCTCAGCGGCCTCGACGAGATCGAACTGCTCGAGCAGCTCCGTGGCGCGTTGAGCTCCGGCGCGGCGCCCGAGGTGGTGCAGGTCGGCCATCAGGCGCAGGTTCTCGCGCCCGGTGAGCAGCCCGTCGACGGCCGAGAACTGGCCGGTGACGCCGATCGCGGTGCGCACGGCGGCGGGCGCGGCGAACACGTCGTGCCCGGCGACCGTCGCCTCCCCGCCGTCGGCTCCGATCAGGGTCGAGAGGATCTGGACGGTGGTCGTCTTGCCCGACCCGTTGGGCCCGAGCAGCGCGTAGACCGTCCCCGGCTCGGCGTGCAGGTCGATGCCGTCGAGCACCGTGTGGGCGCCGTAGGCCTTGCGCAGTCCGCTGACGGTGATCATGCCCGTCGCACCGTGATGTCGCCGTGGCCGGAACGCGCGCGCACCTCGGCGCTGTGCTCGCCGTCCGCGGGCGGCTCGGAGGCGCCGAGCTCGCTGCGCACGTGCCCGAAGCCGGTCGAGAGGTCCAGGAACGCGGCCGTCCCCTCGGCGATGCCGATCTCGAGCGCGCCGTGGCCGGTCTCGGCGACCACCGATCCGTGCTCGATCACCATCCGCACGTGCCCCTGGGCGGTCTTCGCGCTCACCGCGCCGTGGGCGCGGCCGATCGTGATGTCGCCGTTGGCCGACCGGACCTGCAGGTCGCCGCCGGCCTCGCCGATCCGGCTCTCGCCGTTGGAGTTCTTGATCTGCGCGTTGCCGTCGATGCCGTCGATCCGGATCGTGCCGGAGCCGGTCTTGACGTCGACGTCGCCGCGCGTGTGGCCGATCGCGAGGTCGCCCATCCCGGTGCGCAGCACGAGCGCGCCCGCCTCGTCGAGGCGCAGGTCGCCCATCCCGGTCGTGTAGCGGCAGGCGCCCAGCCGGCCCGTGGCGTCCAGCGAGCCCATCGCGGTCGCGCCCGTGAGCTCGGAGCCTTCGGGAAGCTCGATGCGCACGTCGATCGACCCGCCGTCGCTGAACGGGGTGAAGCGGCGCCAGTTCTTCGGCGCCTTGATCAGCAGCCGCCCGCCCGCGAACTCGACGCGGGTCTGCTCGGCGGCGAGCACGTCGTCCGGCCGGTCGGGGTTGCTCGGCAGCACCTCGACCACGGTGTCGGGGCGTTCGCCGGCGGTGACGCGGACGTCGCCGACGCCCACTTCGAGCTCGACCGTGATCGGCTTCTCGGTATCGAACCTCGGCATCAGCGCACCCACCCTCGGTAGTTCTGTCCGCCGCGCGCCTGGCTGCGGCTCGGTTGTGGTTGTGTGTCACCGCGATCGACCGCGGCGGAGGCGGCGCGCACCAGCCAGGCGTTGACCGAGAGCCCCTGGCGCTCGGCGGCCTGCTCGACGCGGGCCTTCAACTGGTCCGGGAGCCGCAGGTTGATGCGCGCTGTGGCGGCATCGTCGGCATAGCTCGTGGCTTCGATTGGCTCAGGTGTGGTGTCAACGGGTGCCACGGTGACGACGAACTCGGGCTCGCGGCCACGCAGGCGCACGTCCACCGAGCCCGGGGCGAGGTCCCGCGTGATTTCCGCTGTCGCTTCGCCCAGCGCTTCCAGCAACGTCAGCCGAAGCACGGAGTCAAGGGCCGGTGTCAGTCGCTCGGCCAGCGCGCGCGCATCGTCGCCGCCGGCCTCGGCGGCCGCCGCAAGCTGGCGGCGAACCTCCTCGACGTATCTCTGTAGGTCCATGGCACCAGTGTGGCACCAGAATGGTGTCACGTCAAGTCAAAGTGGTGCCAGTGAGAGGAGATGGTCGTTTGAAGATCATTTTTGTTCGTTTGGGCTTGACAACGATCATGCGGTTTCTTACGATCGGTCTTGTTCGTTTGAGGTCGCAGTCCTGGAGGAGAGAGCAAATTGACGCAGACGACTCCGATCCTGGAGCTCCAGGACGTGAGCAAGTCGTATGGCGCGGTCCGTGCATCCCGCAACGTGTCGATCGCGTTGCGCTCGGGCGAGGTTCGCGCGCTGGCGGGTGAGAACGGCGCCGGCAAGTCGACGATCGTGCGGATGCTGGCCGGTGTGCAGCGCCCGGACGAGGGCCGCGTGCTGGTCGACGGCGAGGCCAAGAGCTTCGGCGGCCCGGCCGATGCGCGGGATGCGGGCGTCGCGGTGATCTATCAGGAGCCGACGCTGTTCCCGGACCTGTCGATCGCGGAGAACGTGATGATGGGGCGCCACCCGCTGGGGTCGCTGCGCCGGATCGACCGCAAGGCGCTGCACCGCACGGTGCAGGAGCTGCTCGATCGTCTCGGTGTCAGGCTCGATCCTGAGCAGCCGGTGCGCGGGCTGAGCATCGCCGATCAGCAGATCGTGGAGATCGCCAAGGCGCTGTCCTTCGACGCGCGGGTGCTGATCATGGACGAGCCGACAGCCGCGCTGTCCGGTCACGAGGTCGAGCGGCTGTTCGGCGTCGTGCGCACGCTCAAGTATCGCGGCGCCGCGATCCTCTTCATCAGCCACCGCCTCGACGAGATCTTCACGATCTGCGACACGGTGACCGTCCTGCGCGACGGGGAGGTCACGCACGACGGGCTGACCAAGGACATGGACACCGACGAGCTCGTCCGGCGCATGGTCGGCCGCGAGCTCTCGGCGATGTACCCGAAGGTCGCCTCCGAGATCGGCGCGCCGATCCTGCAGGTCAACCGCCTCACGCGCGAGGGCGTGTTCAACGACGTGTCCTTCGAGGTCCGCCGCGGTGAGATCGTCGCCCTGGCCGGCCTCGTCGGCGCCGGCCGCAGCGAGGTCGCCCGCGCGATCTTCGGCGTCGACACCCCGGACGCCGGCCACGTCGTCGTCGACGGCCTCAAGCTCAAGCCCGGCAGCCCGACCGCGGCGATGAAGGCCGGTGTCGGCCTCGTCCCCGAGGACCGCCGCCAGCAGGGTCTGGTGATGGAGCTCAGCATCGAGCGCAACATCGGCCTGACCCGCCTGCAGGTCCTGCGCAACCGGCTCGGGGTGATCGGCCGTGGCTCGGAGGCCGAGCTGGCGTCGGACTGGGCGACCAAGCTGCAGCTGAAGTTCCACCGGCTGTCCGATCCCGTCGGCTTCCTGTCGGGCGGCAACCAGCAGAAGGTCGTGCTCGGCAAGTGGCTGGCCACCGGCCCGAAGCTGCTGATCATCGACGAGCCCACGCGTGGCATCGACGTGGGCACGAAGTCGGAGGTGCACCGCCTGATGTCCGAGCTGGCGAGCGAAGGCCTCGCCGTGTTGATGATCTCGAGCGAGCTGCCCGAGGTGCTCGGGATGGCCGACCGCGTGCTGGTCATGCACGAGGGCCGGATCGTCGAGGAGCTCAGCCGCGAGGAGGCCGACGAGGAGTCGGTCGTGCGCGCGGCGACGGGCCAGACCCTCGCGGTGGCGGCATGAGCGCCACGGCTTCACCCGCGCCCGTCGCGGCGCCGAGCACGCCGCCGGCGCGCGAGCCCGAGCGCTCGTTGATCGACACCATCGTCCGCGCGCGCGAGGTCAGCCTGATCGGCGTCCTCGCCGTGCTCGTCCTCGGCGTCTCGCTCGTCGAGCCGCGCTTCCTCAACGCGCAGAACCTGCGCGACATCCTCCTGAACGTCTCGATCGTCGCGCTGCTCGCGGTCGGCCAGACGATCGTCGTCGTCACCCGCAACATCGACCTCTCGGTCGGCAGCGTGCTCGGCATCACCGCGTTCGCGACCGGCGTGATGTTCGCCGACCACAGCCTGCCGATCCCGGTCGTCTTCGTGCTCGGGATGCTCTTCGGCGCCTGCTTCGGGCTGATGAACGGCGTGATGGTGGCGTGGGCGCGGGTGCCCGTCGCTGGTGATCACGCTCGGCACGCTCTACGTGATCCGCGGCATCGACTTCGCGTGGGCGCACGGCCGGCAGATCAACGCCGCCGACATGCCGAAGGGGTTCCTGAACCTCGCCACGCACACGATCCTCGGCTTCCCGGTCCTGCCGCTGTTCACGATCGCCGCGATGCTGATCGTCGGCGTCGTGCTCGGCCGCGCGCGGATGGGTCGCGAGCTCTACGCGATCGGTTCCAACCCGGACGCGGCGGTGCTGGCCGGCATCCGCGTGTCGCGGCGGGTGCTCGGCGCGTTCGTGGCCAGCGGCGCGATCGCCGGGCTCGCGGGCGTGTTGTACGCCAGCCGCTACGGCACGCTGGACGCCAACGCCGGCAACGGCATCGAGCTCGCCGCCGTCTCCGCGGTGGTCGTCGGCGGCGTCGCCATCTTCGGCGGCTCCGGCACCGTCTACGGCGCCGCGCTCGGCGCGCTGCTGCTGGCCACGATCCGCAGCGCACTCGTGATCCTGCAGATCAACCCCTTCTGGGAGCAGGCCATCAACGGCGCGCTGCTCCTGCTCGCCATCGGCCTGGACGCGTTCCTGGCTGCCCGATTGGCCCGCGAACTGCGCAAGAGGAGCTCGCACCGTGTCTGAGATCAAGGCCAAGTTCGCGCGCTGGGAGACGGTCACCGTCTTCCTGCTGATCGCGTCGATCCTCTACGGCACGTCGACCTCCGAGGACTTCCTCACGCTCGGCAACCTCAACTCGATCCTCTCCGACATCTCGGAGATCGCGCTGATCGCGCTCCCGCTGACGCTGATCATCATCGCGGCCGAGATCGACCTCAGCGTGGCGTCCGTGCTCGGCCTGACGTGCGCCGCGATGGGCTACCTGTGGAACCACGGCTGGGCGATGGAGATGATCATCCCGGCCGTGATCGTGCTCGGCGGGCTCGCCGGCGCGCTCAACGGCGTGCTGATCACCAAGCTCGGGCTGCCGAGCCTCGCGGTCACGATCGGCACGCTCGCGCTCTACCGCGGCCTGGCCTACGTCGTGCTCGGCGATCAGGCCGTCGCCGACTTCCCGCAGGCCTTCACCAGCTGGGGCTTCGGCAGCATCGCCGGCACCCAGATCCCGAATCCGATGATCCTGTTCGCGATCCTGGCCATCGTCTTCGGCGTCACGCTGCACTTCACCGGGCATCGGGCGCTCGATCTTCGCCATGGGCGCCAACGAGGAAGCGGCCCATTTCGCGGGCGTGCGCGTGAAGCGGATCAAGTTCTGGCTGTTCGTGATCACCGGCATGGTCTCGGCGCTGGCCGGCATCGTCTTCACGCTGCGCTTCGCCTCCGCCCGGGCCGACAACGCCGTCGGCCTGGAGTTGAGCGTGGTCGCGGTCGTGCTGCTCGGCGGCGTCTCGATCTTCGGCGGCAAGGGCAACCTGCTCGGCGTGATCTGCGCGATGTTGCTGCTCGGCACGTTGCGCAACGCGCTGACGCTCAACGACGTCAGCGCCGAGGTGCTGACCATCGTCACCGGCAGCCTGCTGCTGCTCTCAGTCCTCGGGCCGAGCGTCACCGCTCGCGTCCGTGAAGTCCTGCGCCGCGGTCGCGGCACGGAAGCCCTCCCGGCAAGCACCAACTAGAGGAGAGAACCACCGATGTTCAAGCACAAGGCGCTGACCGCGCTTGCGTTGACGAGCCTGCTGGGCGTCGCCGCCTGCGGCTCGACCAAGGACAGCACCGAGAACGACACCTCGGCGCCCGCCGCCACGGCCACCGCCGCGGCCGGCGGCGGCACGATCAAGGAGGGCCTGAAGATCGCCTTCCTGCCCAAGCAGATCAACAACCCGTACTTCACGATCTCCGACAAGGGCGGCGAGGACGCGGTCACGGCCGTCAAGGGCGAGTACAAGCGCGTCGGCCCGTCGGATGCGACGGCGTCGTCGCAGGTGTCCTACATCAACACGCTGACGACGCAGAAGCAGGACGCGATCGTCATCTCCGCCAACGACCCGAACGCGGTCGTCCCGGCGCTGCAGAAGGCCCGCGCCGCCGGGATCAAGGTCGTGACCTACGACTCCGACACCGATCCGGCCGGGCGTGACCTGTTCATCAACCAGGCCGCCGCCGAGGATCTCGGCCGCAGCGAGGTCCAGTTGCTGGCCAAGCAGATGCCGGAGGGCGGCGACATCGCGATCCTCTCGGCGACGCCGAACGCGACGAACCAGAACACGTGGATCAAGTTCATGAAGGACGAGCTGGCCAAGCCCGAGTACTCGAAGTTCAAGCTCGTCAAGACCGCCTACGGCAACGATGACGATCAGAAGTCCTTCGAGGAGACCCAGGGCCTGCTGCAGGCCTACCCGGACCTGAAGGGCATCATCAGCCCGACCACGGTCGGCATCGCCGCCGCCGCGCGCTACCTGCAGGGCTCCAAGTACAAGGGCAAGGTCAAGCTGACCGGTCTCGGCACGCCCAACCAGCTGCGCAACTTCGTCAAGGACGGCACGATCGACGGCTTCGAGCTGTGGGATCCGGGCAAGCTCGGCTACCTCGCCGGCTACGCCGCGGCCGCCATCTCGTCGGGCCAGATCACGGGCGCCGAGGGCGACAAGTTCACCGCCGGTGACCTGGGCGAGAAGACGGTCGGCGCCAAGGGCGAGATCCTCCTCGGCCCGCCGACGGTCTTCGACAAGACGAACATCGACCAGTTCGACTTCTAGTCCGATGTACGCGGCCATCGATCTCGGCGCGTCGAGCGGCCGCGTGGTTGTGGGCCGGTTCGACGGCGAGCGCGTCTCCCTGGAGGAGCGGCATCGCTTCGCGAACCGGCCTGTGCGCCTGCCGGACGGCCTGCGCTGGAACCTGCTGCACCTGTTCGAGGAGGCTTTGTCCGCGCTGCGCGGCGCAACCCTCCAAGGCGTGGGCGTGGACACCTGGGGCGTGGACTACGCGCTGCTGGACGCGCGCCACCGCGTGCTCGGGCTGCCGTTCCACTACCGCGACTCCCGCACCGACGGGCTCGCGAAGGTGGACGCCTACGACGTCACGGGCATCCAGCACATGCCGATCAACACCGTCTACCAGCTGCTGGCCGACGATCGGGTGGGGGAGGCCGAGCGGATCGCGCTGGTGCCCGACCTGCTCGCCTACTGGCTGTGCGGTGAGCTCGCCAACGAGCGCACCAACGCCTCCACGACGGGCCTGTTGGATGCCCGCACGGGTGAATGGTCAGGCGACCTGATCACCCGTCTCGGGCTGCCGGCGAAGCCGTTCGCCGAGCTGGTCGAGCCGGGCACGCTGCTCGGCCGCGCCCGCGAGTTCGACGCGCCCGTCTACACGGTGGCCTCGCACGACACGGCCTCGGCCTTCGTCGCCGCGCCGATCCGCCCCGATTCGGCGATCCTGAGCTCCGGCACCTGGTCACTGCTGGGCCTGGAGCTCGACGCGCCGGTGTTCGGCGACGAGGCGCTCACGAACGAGCGCGGCGTCGACGGCACGATCCGGCTGCTCAAGAACGTCATGGGCCTGTGGCTCGAGCAGGAGTGCGCGCGCGTGTGGCAGGTGGACTACCCGACGCTGCACGCCGAGGCGGCCGACGCCACCCGGTACGTCGAGTTCGATGTCGACGACGAGCGCTTCCTGCGCGGCGGCGACATGCCCGCGCTGATCGCAGAGCTCACCGGGCCGTTGACCCGCGGCGAGCTGGTGCGCTCGATCTACGTGTCCCTCGCGCGCCGCTACGGCGCGGTCCTGGAGCGGCTCGAAGCCGTGTCGGGCCGCTCGGTGAACACGATCCACATCATCGGGGGCGGCGCCCGCAACGCGCTGCTGTGCCGGCTGACCGCCGACATCACCGGCCGCGCGGTGCTCGCCGGCCCGGTCGAGGCCACCGCGCTGGGCAACGTGCTCGTCCAGGCCCGCGCGGCCGGCGAGCTCTCCTCGCTGGCCGACATGCGCGCGGTCTCCGCGGCGTCGTTTGCGCCCGTCACCTACGAGCCTTCCAAGGAGCTTCTCCATGCTTGATCTGTCCAAGCTCGTGATCGAGACCCCCTCGTGGGGCTACGGCGATTCGGGCACCCGCTTCGGCGTCTTCCCGCAGCCCGGCCGCCCGCGCGACGTCTACGAGAAGCTCGACGACGCCGCCGAGGTCCATCGCCTCACGGGCACGGCGCCCGCCGTCGCCTTCCACTTCCCGTGGGACGCGGTGGACGACTACGACGAGCTGCGCGCCGCCATCGAGGAGCGCGGGCTGTCCGTGGGCGCCGTGAACCCGAACCTCTTCCAGGATCCCGAGTACAAGCTCGGTTCTTTGACGCACCCGGACGCCGCGGTGCGTGCCAAGGCCGTCGACCACATGCTCGACTGCCTGGACATCGCGGACGCGCTGGGTGCGTCCGCGCAGTCGCTGTGGCTGGCCGACGGCACCAACTACCCGGGCCAGGACGATCTGCGCGAGCGCCGCCGCCGGCTGCTCGACTGCCTGCACCGCGTCTACGACGACCTGCCCGCCGACCAGGAACTGCTCATCGAGTACAAGTTCTTCGAGCCCGCCTTCTACGCCACCGACCTGGCCGACTGGGGCTCCGCGCTGCTGACGTGCTTGAAGCTCGGTGACCGGGCCAAGGTCCTGGTCGACCTCGGTCACCACGCGCAGGGCACGAACATCGAGCAGATCGTCGCCTTCCTCGCCGAGGAGGGCCGGCTCGGCGGCTTTCACTTCAACAACCGCAAGTACGCCGACGACGATCTGATCGTGGGCAGCGTGAACCCCTTCGAGCTGTTCTTGATCTTCACCGAGCTGGTTGCCTCCGACACGCTGCCGCGCCTGACGATCGACCAGTCGCACAACGTCGAGGCCAAGGTCGAGGCGATGGTCCTGTCCGTGGTCAACCTGCAGGAGGCCTACGCCAAGGCGCTGCTGGTGGACCGCGCCGCGCTGCGTGCCGCCCAGCAGGCCGGCGACGTGCTCGGCGGCCACGAGGTCCTGCTCGACGCCTTCAACACCGACGTCCGACCCGCGTGCGCCGAGGCGCGCGCGGCGCTGGGCGCCGCCGAGAACCCGATCAAGGCGCTGCGCGAGTCCGGCTACACGACGCGCGTCGCCACCGAACGAGACATGGAGCTGACCCGATGAGCACCGTCACCCCGATCATCGATTCCGTCGAGGACCTCTGGCCCTCGGAAGGCGTCCCGGACGACACGCTCGGCCAGCTCGTCGTCGCGTCGCACCTGCTCGGCGCCAACCGCGCCGTCTCGAACTTCGGCGGCGGCAACACGTCGGCCAAGGGCGTCACCCGCGATCACACCGGCCGCGAGGTCAACGCGATGTGGGTCAAGGGCTCGGGCTCTGACCTGGCGACGATGGGCCCGGAGCACTTCACGGGCCTGCGCCTGGACGAGCTGCTGCCGCTGATGGAGCGCGACGAGATGTCCGACGAGGACATGGTCGCCTATCTCTCGCGCTCGCAGCTTGACCCGACGATGCCGCGCGCGTCGATCGAGACGCTGCTGCACGCCTTCGTCCCCGCGCCGCACGTGCACCACACGCACCCGGACGGGATCAACGTGCTGGCCGGCACGGCCGACGGCGAGCGGCTGGTCCAGGAGTGCTTCGGCGACGAGGCGGCGTGGATCCCGTATATCCGGCCGGGCTTCACGTTGTCCAAGCAGGTCGGCGAGGCCGTGCGCGACAACCCGGGCCTGAAGCTCGTGATCCTGGCCAAGCACGGCCTGATCGTCTGGGGCGAGACGGCCGAGGAGGCCTACCGCAAGACGATCGAGGTCATCAACCAGGCCGTCGAGTTCGTCAACCTCAAGACCGGTGACGTCTCGCGCTTCGGCGGGCGCAAGGCCGCTCCGTCAGGCGACCTGACGGCTCTGCTGCCGGCGATCCGCGGGGCCGTCTCGAGCGAGCGCACGAAGGTGCTGACGGTCGACACGAGCGAGCGCGTGCTGGAGTTCGTCTGCTCCGAGCAGGCCGAGCGGCTGGTGAAGGTCGGCGCGCCGTGCCCGGATCACCTCGTGCACACCAAGCGCCTGCCGCTGTGGATCTCGCGCGAGGACGCGACGCCCGAGCGCATCGCCGCGCTGGCCGACGAGTACCGCGCCGACTACAGGCGCTACTTCCAGGAGCACGCTTCGGCGGTCGACGAGCCTGGGGATCCGGACGCCCGCGTGGTCCTCGTCGAGGGCATGGGCATGGTCTCGGCCGGGACGACGACGAAGGCGTCGAAGATCTCGCGCGACCTCTATCACCGCGCGATCGAGGTCATCGCGGGCGCCGAGGCGCTGGGCGAGTTCGTCTCGCTCGACGCCGCCGAGTCCTTCGCCATCGAGTACTGGCCGTTGGAGCTCTACAAGCTCGCGCAGGCGCCCACGCCGGGCGAGCTGCAGGGCAAGGTCGCGTTCGTCACCGGCGGCGCCGGCGGCATCGGTCGCGCGATCATCGACACGCTCGCATCCGCGGGCGCCTGCGTGGTCGCGTTCGACCTCGACGCCAAGGGCGCGGCCGAGGCGGTCGCCGACTACGGAGACCGTGGCCTCGCGGTCTCCGGCGACGTCACCAGCGAGGACGCCGTGACCGCCGCCTACACCACCGCGGTGCAGCGGTTCGGCGGGGTGGACATCGTGGTCTCCAACGCCGGCATCGCCTCCAGCTCCTCGGTCGAGGAGACCACGCTGGCCGAGTGGAACCGCAACCACGCGATCCTGTCCACCGGCTACTTCCTCGTCGCCCGCGAGGCCTTCAAGGTCGTCAAGCGCCAAGGCGTCGGCGCCTCGATCGTCTTCATCGCCTCCAAGAACTCGCTGGTCGCCGGCAGGAACGCCGCGGCCTACTCCTCCGCCAAGGCCGCCGAGCTCCACCTCGCGCGCTGCCTGGCGGAGGAGGGCGGGCCCGACGGGATCCGCGTGAACACCGTCAACCCGGACGCCGTGCTGCAGGGCTCGAAGATCTGGGGCTCCTCCTGGCGTGAGGAGCGCGCGGCGGCGTACAACCTGGACCCGGAGGAGCTCGACGAGCACTACCGCCAGCGCAACACGCTGAAGGTCTCGATCTACCCGCAGGACATCGCCGAGGCCGTCCTGCACTTCGCGTCCGAGCGGCGCTCGGGCAAGTCCACGGGCAACATCCTGAACGTCGACGGCGGCGTGCCGGCCGCCTATTCGCGTTAGCCGCAGCGGAGAGAGAGCGGCCGGGAACTGGTCATTCCCGGCCGCTCTGCGGCCTATGCTCCCGCTCATGAGGATGGCTGGAGCAGTGGTGGCGCTGGTGTTGGTGATGGCCTCGAGCGCGTACGCGATGCCGGGGGACCCGCCCGTCACGCCGACCTCGCCGGCCGACGGCGCGACGCTGCCCGTCAGCGCCGACGGCATCCCGGTCTCGTTCGAGTGCCCGCTCTACCGGGTGGCCGACGACGGCTTCTTCCCGATCTACGGCGCCGCGTACGACTGGGGAGTCAGCTTCGCGACCGCGCCCACACTCGGCGCGGACGGCCGACTGGCGAACCCGGTCTCGCTGGGGCCGGGCGCGCGCTCGACGCCTGAAGGGACGTGCTCCGGCGCCATGAACGCGGGCGGCGCCGCCCGCCCGCAGGAGACGCCGGGCACCTACTACTGGCAGGTGTGGCGCATCTGCACCGGCTGCCCGGGCTACGACTACGAGGTCGGCCCGGTTCGGACGCTGACGCTCGTCTCGACGGCCAAGCCGACGCTCAAGCTGCCCGCGAAGGTCTACGCCGGCTACCCGGTCATCGCCACCGTCAGCGGTGAAGGCCTGCCGAACTTCACCGCCGTCACGATCGAGCGGGCGAACGGCTCGTCGTGGACCAGAGTCGGCACCGACACCATCGCCGGCGGCACCTCGGAGGTCACGATCACGCTCCCGAAGGGTGCCCAGAAGCTGCGCGCGTCGCTGACCGTCGGCTCGCAGACCGTCTCCTCGGCGGAGGTCAGGAAGTCCGTCACCAGCGGTGGCAAGGCGAAGAAGGCGACCGCGGGCAGGTACAAGGGCAAGGCCGGCAACGGGACCCGGAGCGCGACCTTCACGGTCAAGGGCCGCACGCTGCGCGCCTTCACGGCCTCGGTCCCGATGACGTGCCCGGGCGTGACCGCCGGCCAGTTCACGACCCAGATCGGCACGGCCAAGTTCCGCACCATCAAGCTCGCGCCCGACGGGTCGTTCGTCGGCGCGCGGACGGTCTCGGGCTCCTCGATGCGCGTGCGCGGGAAGCTCGTCGGCGCCAGGCTGAGCGGCGGACGCGTGGAGCTCTCCGTCGGCAACTGCGTCGGTGACATCAGCTACCAGGTCAAGCACGCCTGACGCAGGCGGGCCGCGAAACCGCGGACCTCGGCGCGCGGCGGGATCGCGCCGCCGGCGCCGGTTCACGCCCGGAGGCTGAGCGCTTCCAGCACCGGCTCGACCTCGGAGCGGTCGAGCAGCTCAAGCGGGCGAGGGAGGTTGTCCTCGCCCGCCAGACCGAGCAGCACCGCCGCGGTGGCGACGACGCGGATGCCCCGTGGCGCCGGAACAGCTCCCACGCCGCCTCGTCGCCCATCGGGGTCAGCGGAAACGCGCTCACGCCGGTGAACATGCCCCCGAGCATAAGCTCCACCGCCATGTCCGACTATTCGATCGTGAACCTGCGCGAAGCCGACGACGACACCGGCGGCCGCGTCGAGGGGATGAGCGGCACCTTCGGCCGCAAGTACCTCGACTCCCGCGACCTCGGCGTCTCGCTGTGGACCCTCGCGCCGGGCCTGCGCCCGCCGTTCGCCCACAGCCACCGCGAGCAGGAGGAGGCCTACGTGGTCGTGTCGGGCTCCGGCCGCATCCGCCTCAACGACGAGGTGGTCGAGCTCAAGCCGTGGGACGTCGTCCGCGTCGCCCCGGAGACCGTGCGCGGCTTCGAGGCCGGCCCGGAGGGGCTGGAGCTGATCGCCGTCGGCGGCCCGAAGCCGGAGGGCGGCGACGGCGTGCCCTCCGACTCACCTTGGCCCGAGGGCTAGAAGCTCACCACTGCGAGACGCTGCGCCGCCGCAGCAGCTCGCGGTACTGCTCGGTCGTCCGGGGCAGCACCTCGCCGCTGCCCCAGTCGAGGATCACGCCGTAGTGGCGGACGAGATCGAGGACGTCGAGGTCGCCGTCGCGGAAGCGGCGCGCGACGTCCTCGGGGTCCTCGTCCAGCCGCGCCGCCCGTGAGCCCCGCTGCTCCTCGCGCAGCTTCTCGGTGGCCTCGGCGTCGACGCGGTACTCGGCCAGCTCCGCGTCGACCTCCTCGACCACCACGCCGTAGTCCAGCGCCGCGCGGGCGATGGTGACGTAGCCGTCGGCGACGTCCTCGAGCACCTCCTCGACGTCGCGCTCGAGCGGGTCGCCGAGCCCGCCGCCGCCGGCGGACGGGCGATCGAAGCGGTCGCCCTCCTTGACGCGCGACGCCGGAGAAGTTCGCGCCCAGGAAGCGCTCGTCGTCGGCGCCGCGGTTGAGCCACACGCCGTGGGGGAGGGACGGCAGGCCGCCGCCGATGCCCCACGTGACCGAGCGCGCGCGGTCGCAGCAGTAGGACATGACCGCGTCCTCGACCTGCGTGAGCGTCCCGCCCTTGCGCACGCCGCACCCGCCGCGGTGCTTGCCGGGCCCGCCCGAGTCGGGGATGATCTCGTGGACCGAGGTGACCACGGGCGTCAACCGCTCCTGGCCCTCGAACGGCTGCACGGCCAGCCCGACGCCGAACACGGGCGACGTGCAGTCCTGCCCGTCGCGCCCGTTGCGCCCGCCCCAGCCGCCCGCCATCCAGTCGTACCACATGAAGAACGGGCGGTCGTCGCGGCGCGCGTCGCGCCCGCCGACCAGCAGGTACTCGAGGTTGAAGCAGCACGCCATCGCGCGCTCGGGCATCAGCTGCGACCACAGCTCGAAGCCCGCGTTCATGATCTTCTCGTAGGCGCCGCTCACCGACCCGGTGACCGCGTTCGGCCAGCCGGCGTTGACGATCGTGCCCTCCGGCCCGACGTCGACCTTGATCGCCCGGTAGAAGCCGGAGTTCAACGGGATCTCCGGGAGGAACGTCTTGGCGCTGGCGATCGCGCCCGAGAACGCCACCCCCGCGCCCGAGTTCAGGAAGGACTTGATCGCCGGATCGGAGCCGGACAGGTCGTACTCGATCTCGTCGCCGGAGATGGTGAGCTTGACCTGCACCTTCACCAGGCCCTCTTCGCCGCCGGGATCGAAGTCGACGTGATCGGCCGTCTCCCACTCGCCGTCGGGCAACTCGGCGATCCGCGCGCGGGTGAGCCGCTCCACGTAGTCCTGGACCTCGCCCATCGCCGCCACGACGTCCTCGCGGCCGTACTTGTCGATCAGCCGGAAGAGCTCCTGCTCGGCCACCCGCGTGGCCTCGATCTGGGCGTGGCAGTCACCGACGATGTCGCCGGGCGCGCGCGAGTTGGAGGCGATCAGGGCGATCACGTCGTCGCGCGAGCCGCCCTTGTCGACCACGCGCACCGGCGGGATCCGGATGCCCTCGCCGAAGTGGTCGGTGGCGCCGACGTCGAACGAGCCGGGCACCGACCCACCGACATCGGCCCAGTGCCCGTTGGCCTGTGCCAGCGCGATCAGCTCGCCGTCGGCGAACACCGGCCGGATCAGCGACACGTCGGGGAAGTGGGTGCCGCCGCGGTAGGGATCGTTGACCGCGAACACGTCGCCGTCGTGGATGTCGCCCTCGAAGTCCTCCAGCACGGCCTTGGCCTTCAGGTGCAGCGTCCCCACGTGGACGGCGATGTCCTGCGAGCCCTGCATGATCGTGTCGCCGTTCGCGTCGTGCAGCGCGCACGAGAAGTCGCGCGAGAAGATCACGAACGAATGGCAGGTGCGCAGGATCTGCTCGGCCATCTCGTCGACGACGGTCACGAACGAGTTCTTGAGCACCTCGAAGGTGACGGGGTCCAGCGTGCGGGTCGCCATCACTTGACCTCCATCCGGATGTTCAGGTATTCGTCGACCTCGGCCCGCACACCGGGCGGCACGACCGTCGTCGAGTCGAGCTGATCGATCACCGCCGGGCCCTCGAAGCTGACGCCGGCGGGCAGCTCCGAGCGCTCAAAGACGGGCGTGTCGAGGGCCTCGCCGTCGAACCACACCGAGCGCGTCTCGATCGGCTCCGGCAGGTC
The DNA here is from genome assembly GCA_963798325.1 of uncultured Solirubrobacteraceae bacterium. Classification (GTDB taxonomy): domain Bacteria; phylum Actinomycetota; class Thermoleophilia; order Solirubrobacterales; family Solirubrobacteraceae; genus Solirubrobacter. The sequence continues at coordinate 836,200 of CAWCSS010000009.1, read as the reverse complement.
CCCGCCGCGCTCGTGCTTCGGCAGCGCGACCTCCTCGGTCTTGCCCGTGGCGACGAGCTGCAGCCGGTAGAGCTCGACCGGCGCATCGTCGCGCCGGTAGGAGAACTCGCGCTCGTGCTCGGCGTGGAAGCGCTCGACCGACGCGTCGAGATCGCCGTCGAAGGCGACCTCCAGCGAGCGCCACTGGCCGAGATAGCGCATCGCGATCGACTGCTCGAGCGTCACCCCGTCCTCCGCCACGCCCTCGGCGGCGAGCATCTCGCGGCCCTTGTCCGCCAAGCGCTCGAAGGCCTCGTCGAGCTCGCTCGCGTCGGCGTCGGCCGCCGGGCGCAGGAACATCTCCGAGAGGTCGTGGCGGATGTCGACCATCAGGCAGCCGAGCGCCGACCAGGTGCCCGGACGCGGCGGCACCAGCACGGTCGGCACGCCGAGCTCCTTCGCCAGCGCCGCGCCGTGCAGCGGCCCCGCGCCGCCGAACACGACCAGCGCGAACTCGCGCGGGTCATAGCCGCGCTGGAGCGAGATGATCCGCACCGCGTCGGCCATGTTGGCGTTGGCCACGGCGATGATCGCCTCGGCCGCCTCGTGCACGTCCAGGCCGAGCGGCTCACCGACGGTCTTGATCGCCTCCTCGGCCGCGTCCCGGTCCAGCGCCATCTCGCCGCCCACCAGCCCGTCGCCGAGCCGGCCGAGGATGAGGTTCGCGTCGGTGTTGGTCGGCTCCTCGCCGCCCTTGCCGTACGCGGCCGGGCCGGGATCGCTGCCCGCCGACTGCGGGCCGTTGCGCAGCGAGCCGGCGGCGTCGATCTTGGCCAGCGACCCTCCGCCCGCGCCGATCGTCAGCACCTCGATCGACGGGAAGCAGATCGGGTGCCCGTACTCGACGAACCACTCGTTGGTGGTGCGCAGCGCACCGTCGTAGACGAGCGAGATGTCGGTGCTGGTGCCGCCCATGTCGACGCCGATGACGTTCTTGTGGCCGCACAGCGCGGCGGTGTAGCGCGCGGCCACGGCGCCGGCGGCGATGCCCGACGCCGCCAGCCGCACGGCCAGCTCCTGCACCGCCTCGGGCGTCATCACGCCGCCGCCGGAGTGCAGGATCAGCAACTCGCCCTCGTAGCCGTCGTCCTTCAGGCGCGTGTCGAGCTCGCTCACGTAGCCGGCGACCAGCGGCGAGAGCACGGCGTTGGCCACCGTGGTCGAGAAGCGCTCGTGCTCGAAGAGCTCCGGGAGCACGCCCGAGGAGGTCGAGACGCGCACGTCGGGCAGCGCCTCGCGCAGGATCTCCGCCATCCGGTCCTCGTGGTCGCCGTTGGCGTAGGCGTTGACGAAGCACACCGCCACCGCCTCGACCTCGCGGCGCTTGAGGATCCGCGCGACCTCGCGCGCCTCGTCCTCGTCGAGCTCGGTGATCACCTGCCCGCGATGGTCGACGCGCTCGAGCACCTCGAGCCGGTCACGGCGGCGGATGTAGGGCTCGGCGTTGTCCTTGTAGGCGTCCCACAGGTCGTCGCGCGTGCCGCGGCCGATCTCCACCACGTCGCGGAACCCGCGGGTGCAGACCATCGCCGCCTTGGGGAGCCTGCGGGTGATCAGCGCGTTGGTCGCGACCGTGGTGCCGTGGCAGAACAGCGCGGTGTGCGAGAGGTCGACGCCGGCCTGCTCGACCCCGGCCATCACGCCGTCGATCGGGTTGGCGGTCGAGGCCACCTTGGCCACGTTGAGCTCGCCGCTGGCCTGGTCGAGCACGCATACGTCGGTGAAGGTGCCGCCGACATCGACGGCGACCACGCGGGTGGGGTCCATGCACTGCTCCTGCCCCGTTCGGGCGCTAGAGCAACGCGTCGATGATGAACAGCCGCGTGGGTTCGGTGCCGTCGTTGCGGCCGCGGTGGCGCGGCTGCTCGGGCAGCGCGAAGGCGTCGCCCGGGCCGAGCACGAGCGGTTCGCGCCCGTCCTCGAAGCGGTAGGTCAGCGTGCCGCTGAGGACGACGCCCGAGTGCGGCGTGTCGCACCAGTCGGCGCGTCCGGCGCCCGGCGAGTACTCCACCTGCGCCCAGCGCGTCCCGTCGACGTCGGCCTCGCGGTCGTGGACGCCGGTGTCGTGCGAGACGGCCTCGCCGAACTCGATCCTGCCCGGATCGCTCATCGAGGTGAGGATACGTACGTGCCGACCAGCGCGCCGAGCTGGTAGCCGATCCGCCGCGCGCGGCTGATCTGGTGACGGCTCCAGGGGTTCTGGGAGACGGCCACGAGGTGCCCGACGATCTCGCCGCCGGACGTGATCGGCAGGTTGATGCGGGTGCCCTCGTGGGCGGGGGCGCCGTACTCGCCCGGGCCGGCGATGACGACCGACTGCGCGCGCAGCTCGACGGCCACCAGCGGCAGGCAGGCGGTGAGCTCGTCGGCGCTGCGAACCGCCGCCAGGCGCCCCGCGAGCGCGTCCTCGTCGACCGCGACCAGGGTCGCCTCGAACGACGCCAGGCACGCGGCGGCGGCCTCGTGCGCGACCGCCGCCCACGGGGCCGCCGGGCGGGCGATGCCGTAGCCCTGGCCGAAGGCGACGTCGAGGTCGGCGAGCCGTTCGAGCTCGTCCAGCGTCTCGACGCCCTCGGCGCAGACGTCGGCGTCGATGTCGCGCGCGTAGCGGACGAAGGAGCTGATCAGGGAGCCCTTGCCGGGGTCGGTGTCGACGCCGGTGGTGAGCGCGCGGTCGAGCTTGATGATGTCGGGCTGCAGGCGCATCACGTGGGTCAGCCCGGCGTAGCCCGCGCCCGTGTCGTCGACGGCCAGGCGCGCGCCGCGCTCGCGCAGCGCGGCGAGGTTCTCCAGCAGCGCCTCGTCACCGGAGACGAGCTCGTTCTCGGTGATCTCGATCACGAGCCCCTCGAGGCGCTCCGGCAGCACCGAGCGCACCTCCTCCGAGAGCAACGACGAGGGCGAGACGTTGAAGGTCAGGTACGCGCCGGCGGGGCGGCCGGGCGCGGCCAGCGCGCACGCGATCGCCTTCGCCTCCAGCGCGTAGCCGAGCCCGTAGCGGTGCGCCTGGGCGAACCACAGGTCCGGCGTCCGCCGCGGCTCGCGGTTGAAGCGCGAGAGCGACTCGTAGCCCGCGATCCGGCCGGTGCGCAGGTCCATGATCGGCTGGTAGACGATCGCGATGCCGTCCGGGTCGACGAGCACGCCCTCGATCTCGGCGCGCTGCTCGTCATCGCGTGCGAACCACTGGCCGCGCAGCCCGGGCTGGACGTCGCGGCCCTCGAGGTGCGCGTCGTAGAACTCCGCGCGGCTCTTGCCGCCGCGCTTGGCCTCGTACATCGCGAGGTCGGCCTTGCGCAGGAACTCGTCGGCGCCGCGGTCCAGCGGCGTCGAGATGGCCATGCCGACCGAGGCGGAGACGGTGATCGGGCCCTGCTCGAGCTCGACCGGCGCGGCCAGCGTCTCGAGGATGCGCGCGGCCGCGGTCTGCAGCGCGGGCGGGCCGGAGAGGCCTTCGAGCAGGATGCCGAACTCGTCGCCGCCGAGCCGCGCGGCGGTGTCGCCGGAGCGCAGCGAGGCGCTCAGCCGGCGCGCGATCTCGACCAGCAGCGCGTCGCCGTCGGCGTGGCCGCGGGTGTCGTTGACGGTCTTGAAGTCATCGAGGTCGACGAACAGCACGCCCGCCTGCGCAGGGGAGCGGGTGCCGCGGTCGAGCGCGTGCTCGATGCGGTCGTAGAACAGCGCGCGGTTGGCGAGCCCGGTCAGCGGGTCGTGGAACGCGCGGTGACGCAGCTGCTCCTCGAAGGCCTTGCGCGCCTCGACGTCGCGGACGGTGAGGACGATCCCGCGCACGCGCGCGTCGTCGAGCAGGCTGTTGGCCGCGGCGGCGACGTGGCGGTAGCCGCCGTCGGCGTAGCGCATCCGCCACTCGGCCTCGTGCGGCTCGCCGACCGGCTTGGCGGCGACGGACTGCAGGAACGCGCGCACGGGCGCCTCGTCCTGCTCGTGCACCCACGCGAGCAGCGGGCCGCCCTCGGCCTGTGCCCAGTCGGAGCCGAAGATCGGCGCCGCGGAGCCGGTGAGCGTCTTCAGCGTGCCGTCGAGACCCACGATCATGATGCAGTCCGAGGAGTTCTGGACGATCGTCTGCAGGCGCTCACGGCCTTCCTTCGCGTCGCGCTGCAGCGCCAGCGCGTTCTCGATCCGGCCGCGCCGCTCGCGCGAGAAGAGCACGAGCAGGCCGGCCAGCGGCAGCACCGCGGCCAGCAGCGCGGGGTGGGCGCGGCTGGCGATCGCGGCCAGGAAGCCGACCGCGGCGAGGCACGCGTCGACGACGTAGAGCCAGGCGAACCCGCGCAGCTCCGGGCGGGGGTCGATCCCGAGCCCGACCGTCATGCGCAGGCTCGAGATCGCGAGGTCGCCGGCCATCAGCGCCGCCAGCGCGAGCACGCACGCCAGCGCCTCTTGCCACACACCGGACGGGTCGAGCGCGACGAAGACCAGCGCCGGCGCGAGGATGAACGAGCAGTCGGCGATCGGCAGCAGCAGGCGCGCGAGCGGCGCGCGGCCGCGTATGACCTTCACGAGCGTGCGTGGCAGGTGTGCGGCCAGCACCGCGAGCGGGACCAGCTCGGGCGGCAGCAGCACGAGCATCGGCACGATCGCCAGGTGGATCGGGCGGGTGTTGCCCTCACCGACCTCGAACTCGATCAGCACGAGCGTGCCCAGCAGCGCGGTCAGCCAGGCCACCAAGCCCCAGGACACGGGCGGCGCGGCGATCGCCATGGCCGTCGCGGCGAGCACGAAGACGAGGGCCACGCCGAGCTCGGTCAGCAGCTCGCGCCGCTCGGCGCGTGCCGTGGCGCGAGCACGGGCCTGCTCGATGTGATCGATCGCGAGGTCATCCAAACGGGTGGCCATTCACATCCCTATTCGGCCGGACCCAAGCGACATTGAGGGGTCGTCCAAGTGTCCAGAGCATGTCGATGAACGGTCAGGGCACCGATACCTGAACCGATCAAGCAGGGAGAGGGAGCTCGCTCCTTCCATGGAGGGCCGGAACACGGCTCAACCGACACGGAGGTCACAGATGAATTTCTTGAAGGCGGCGGCATGCTCGCTGGGTCTCGCCGCGGTGCTCGCGGCGCCCGCGCAGGCCGCGCATAGCCCCGCCAACCCGGGTGACTGCGCCCCCGCGGGCGTCATGTCCAAGCCGTTCAGCCCGTTCGGTGACACCGGCCTCTACACGCCCGTGGAGAACGGCGGGCTCGAGAACGGGGCGGCGAGCTGGGCCCTGGCCGGCGGCGCGACCGTCGTGTCCGGCAACGAGCCCTGGTTCGTCGGCGGTGCCGGCCACAGCAAGTCGCTGAACCTGCCGAGCGGCTCCACCGCGACGACCTCCTCGATCTGCATCGACGAGACCTACACCCACTTCCGCGTGTTCGCCCGCAACACCGGCGTCGCCAGCGGCCAGCTGAAGATCGAGGTCATCTACTACGACACCAAGGGCAAGCTGATCTCGTCCAAGACGTTCGCGCACAAGAACACCACCACGGCGTGGGTGCCGAGCGACTCGATCCCGATCGAGATCTTCGACAAGCACGCCACGACCACCGTCGCCCCGGTCGCCTTCCGCTTCAGCGTCGGCAGCAAGGGCGCGTCCTTCCAGCTCGATGACGTCTACGTCGACCCGTGGGCGCGCAGCTGACCCTTCACACGCACAGCTTTTCCGCGACGTCCTGAGCCGGCCCGTCGAGGTCGGTCGGCCCAGGGGGCGCCGAGCGTGAACGGCCGCGGGACGGGGGTGCCGTCGGAAATTCCCGGAATACCGCGAGTTTGTGACGGGACCCCCCGCCGCCGAGCGCCAACGCGCCACGCGTGTCCTGGACGGGTCCGCGTCGGCGGGCAGGACGATCCGCGGACGGAGCGATACGTTGATGCGCGTGCAGCGCGATCCCTACCGCGTCCTCGGCGTCCCGCACGGCGCCTCTGAGCAGGTCGTCCTCGACGCCTACCGGAAGCTGAGCAAGCTCCATCACCCGGACCGCAACGACGGCTCGGAGGAGTCCACGCGCCGCTTCCAGGAGATCCAGCGGGCGTACGAGACGCTGCGGGGGCGCCCGGCGCCGGACGAGTCGGTCGAGCAGCGCCTGGCCCGCATGGAGGCCGAGCTCGCCGAGCGCAAGCCGCGCGAGCGCGGCACGGACCCGTCGGTCACCGCGGTCACCGACCTGATGAACGGCCTGGATGACCTCTCGTCGCAGCTCGACCGGCTCTAGAGCCACCCTGATCGAGTGCGTCGCGGAGAACGCGATGGACGACCCGGGCGACATCGCCCGCTTCTATGACCGCGTGTCGCCGCTGATGCGCGAGCTGCTCGACCACCTCGCCCAGGACCCCGGCACTCCGCGCCCGTTCCCGGACATCGAGGACAAGATGGGCTGGCCGCGACGGCGGATCTCGTCGGTGCTCGGCGGCGTGGGGCGGATCCGCAAGGTCGAGTTCGGCGGCCGGCGCCCGTATCACTTCCAGGACGAGCGCCAATCGGCGTCCGGGCCGCTGGGAGATCTGGATGGACGCCGAGCAGGCGCACGTCATCGAATCCGTCCAAGACTGACGCCGCCGCCGGCGGCCTGAAGGCCGTGACGTTCCTTTCGTCGGAGACCCACGTCAGGGAGGCGCGTAGCGTTTGCGCCATGAAGACCATGAGCGGAGCGATCTCCTTCTTCGAACTCGGTGTCGAGGACGCAGAGAAGGGGCGGACCTTCTACGAGGGCCTGTTCGGGTGGGCGTTCGAGACCGGGCCGTCCGGCAACGGCTGGATGCTCGGCACGCCCGGCGTGCCCGGCGGGATGCACCCGGGCGACCCCGGAGCGGTGCCCTATGTGTTCTTCGCGGTCGAGGACATGGACGCGGCGATCGAGCGGGTGAAGGCCCTCGGCGGCGAGATCGTCCCGTTCGACCACGGCGACGACACGCGCTTCGGGCGCTTCGAGTTCTGCAAGGACGACCAGGGCTCCGCGTTCGGCCTGCACGAACCGCCGCGGAGCTAGTGCAGGCCCTTGGCCGCCGCCCACGCCTTCATCGCCGCCCACAGCTTCGCGTCCGCGTCGTCGCTCGCAGGCGGCGGCGGCGTCGCCGGCACCGGGAGCTCACGCCCGGTCAGTGCCTTGTAGGCGGTGGCCAGCGCGGTCAGGTCGACGCCCGCCTGGAAGCCCGGGTGGTCGAGGTTCCACGGCCACACCACCACCCACGCCTCCTCGAGCTGGTGGCGCCGGAAGGCCGCGGTGGTCTGGATGCGCGTGGCCCACGAGATCACGTCCTCGAGCGCCCCCGCCTCGTAGGCGCCGGAGACGATCGCGTGGCCGCCCCACTCACCGGTCTTGTGGTAGTCCCACCTCGGCGGGTGCGCGTCGGTCTGCGCCTGCTGGGCGCTCTGCAGGTCCACGCCCCACAGGCAGCCGCCGAAGATCGACACCGCCGCGGTCAGTTGGTCGTCGCTGGAGACGTCGACCTTCGCGAACGCGATCGGCTTGACCTTGCCGCCGCGTCCGTCGCCGATCCCGCCGGCGGCCAGCGCCTCGAGCATCGTCTGCATGTCGACGCCGTTGTCGTCGGCGCCCGTCGCGGGATCGAACTGCGGGTTGCCGCTGCGGCGGTAGAGGTCGAACACGTCGTCCTGGGACGGCTGGACCTCGGTGCCGAGCAGGCCGCCGCTGACGAGCCGGACGAGGTTCGCGACCGAGGTCGGGCCGCAGTCGCCGTACTTGTCGTTCTCGTAGAGGCCGAAGGCGAGCGTCTTGAAGTGGTCGGCGGTCGCGGGGTGCGTGGGCACGACGCCGGTGAGGATGTCGCCGAGCCGCAGCGCCGGCTTGCGCGACGGCGGCCGGCGTCCGAGCTTGCGCGTCGGGTGAGCCTGGATGACGGTCATGGCCCACGTTCCCACCTGGTTGGTGAAGCAACCGTGAGCAACATTGTGCCAAGAGCCGGCGCATCGCGCGGCGTAGCGTGTGCAGCCGCCCGATCACGACGCTCTCGAGCGCACTCGGCCGCAGCCGCCGTCACCCTCCGCGACCACGTGGGCGTCACCCGCCTGCGCTCCCGGACGGAGGCGGCGTCAGGGACGCGCCTTGAGCGCGTCGAACTGATCCTGCTCGAGCCCGTCGAGGTCGAACGAGAGCCCCATCACGCCGCCGACCTCGTCGTCGATGCGGCGCACGTCCGCGCCGCTGCAGGTGGAGAGGATGACGATGATCAGCTCCTGCGCGTGCTCGCCCGTCGAGCCGTCGGCGAGGAACTTGACCTCGTCGCGCTTGCGGTCGTACGGCTGGGTCTTCCAGTATTCGTGACCGGCGATCTTGATGAACTCGCCGCACTCCTCACCGTCGATGTCGTCCCACAGCCGGCGCCAGCCGATGACGTTGATGACGGGCACGATGTCGGACGTCTTCGCCGCCAGCACCTCGTTGATCGCGGTCTCGTCGTCGTCCAGCGTCGCGCCGTCGAGGCACGCGTTGATCAGGCGGATGCGCTGGCTGACCGACAGTGACGCGAGCCCGCCGGGCGTCGCCTTGGCCTGGGCCACGTAGTCGCGCGCGTTGCCGTCGGCGGCGCCGAACACGCCGTCGAGATCGCCCGCGCCTTCCGAGTCGCCCGCGATCGCGGCGGTGACCGCGCCCGGCGTGTAGCCGATGATCGCCTCGAAGACCTTCATGACGGCGTCCTCGTCGCCCTTGAGCTTCTCGAGCGTCCACTTCAGCGCGTCTTCCTTGGCCTCCTTCAGCGGCGCCTTGAGCTTGACCTCGCCGCCCAGCGTGTCCGCCTTGTTGCCCGCGAACAGGTGCAGCGCGGCGCGCATGCGCGGCTTGGCGAACAGCTCCTGGACGGTCGAGACCATCCATTCCTGCGTGGGGTTGTCGCCCTGCATCGAGTCCGGGAGCACCTTCGGGAACGCCTGCTCGGCGCGGTAGAGCCCGTCCGGCGTGCGCAGCGTGGCCTTGACCGCCTCGACGTCGGTCATGCCGCGGGTGGCGGCCATGTAGGCGTCGTCGAGGTCCTTGATCGACACGCGTACGGCGGCCGAGGCGAGCTCGAACGTCTCGTGCCCGGCGAGCAGCTCGCGGCCCTTCTCGTCGAGCACCTCGCCGTCGCCGAAGAGCTTCACCGGCGCGCCCGTGCCGACGTCGGCCATCACGCCGTGCTGGTTGTCCCAATCGTGCATCGCGCCGCTCAGCGCGTCGCCGAACTGCAGGTCAGGCATCGACTTCTCGGCCATCGTCTCCTCGAGGGTGGAGATGGCCTGGTGGAAGAGGAAGTTGATCGTCAGCGGGTAACCGGCGACGGAGTTCTCGTTCATGTGCCACGCGATGTTCTCCGCGAGCCACAGCTTCAGGTTGTGCCAGAACATCGGCACCTTCGGGTTCCACCAGTCGCCCAGCGCGGTGCGCGGCGTGCGCGTGTGGCCGGCCGAGAACGCGTCCGTGAGGTAGTGACTGGCGAAGCCCTCCTGGAGCATCGCCTGGTCGAGCGGGCGGCACTTGCCGGTGCCTGCGCGCACGGCCTCCTGGATCGCGAGGTCGTGGTTGGTGCGGTAGCTGCCCGCGTTGTTCGCGCTGCCCTGCCCCGCGAGCTCGCCCTGCGAGGCGCCGCCGTCGGCCAGGCCCGGCCGGCTGAAGTGCGAAGCGTTCTTCGCGGCCAGGTTGTAGTAGCGCTTCTTCGCGCCGTTGACGACCTCGGGCGAGAAGTCCTCCTCCTTCTTGGACTTCTGGACCTCCACGTAGAGCGCGTACTTGACCTCGTCGACGGTGCCCGGCAGGTTGAAGGGCGCGCCCGCCGAGCCCGGGATCCTGGCCAGGGTCTGGAGGTCCGCGAGCGACCCGAAGTAGTCGCCCGCGAGCGCGGTCATGTCGCCGAAGCTGACCTTGAAGCCGGGCGCAAGCTCCATCTCGGCGCCGCCGGAACCGGTGTCGCCCATCTGCTTGTGCTCGTTGGACTCAAAGCGGGCGAGCCGGCGTTCGCCCGCGCCGCGCATCCGCGCGACCTGGCGCGCGGCCGCCTGGTTGGACATGCCGCCGACGAGCAGCGGTGGGCGGCGGACGCCGGACGCGGAGGGGACGGATTCCTGCTCGAGCTCGTCCTGCCGGCGTGCCTCGCGCGCCGCCCTGCGCTTCCGCTCGCTGATCATGGCTTCGACGCTAGCGGCGCCCCTCGTGCACGTCCAGCCCGGAACGTGCACACATCCGGGCAACCCTTCACGGGCCGATCCGATGGCGCGCGCCGCGCGTCGCGTTGCGGGCGCGAATGTGCTCGGCGACCTTCTCCGGATCGCCGGCCACCACGCCGTCGACCACCGGCCGCCACCACGTCGAGTCGTCCGGGTGGGCGATGATCAGGTCGACCATGTTCAGCAGCTCGCGGACCTCCGGGCGCTTCTCCAGCAGCGCCTTGTTGGCCCCGTCGGTCTGCGCATGCTTGAAGCCCTGCTTGGCCGCGCGCTTGCCCTCGGCGCCCGAGCGCCCGGCCGCCTCCTTGGCGAACGCGTCGTGACCGACGGTCATCTTCGACGCGTCGAGCGCCTGGTCGTCGCCGTACAACGAGCCCTGCGCGGCCCACATCAGCTCGACCTGGCGCAGCACATGGCGGTCGGCCTCGACGGCCAGCGCGCGGGCGATCGAGTAGAAGATCGAGCCGTCCTCGGGGTCGTGCAGGTCGCCGGGCGCGCGGCCGTGGGTCTGTAGGTGCTTCTGATGCGGGGCGTGGTCCTTGGAGATCTCCGAGTGCGACGGCGGGAGCGCGTTCTTCGCCACCCAGCCGCCGGTGGGGGAGGGCGTGACCGGCCCGACGATCGGCTCGAGCTCGTCGGCCGACAGGCCCGCCAGATCGCCGCCGGGCAGCAGCCGGTACTGCAGCGAGGTCTGCTTCTCGATGTCCTCGATCGCGTCGTGGGCGTTGTGCAGCGCGTCGCCGATCGTGCGGTCCTTCTGGTTGCGCGTGTCGACGCCCGAGATCGTGTCCAGCAGCTCGACGATCAGCAGCGCGAGCTGGCGCTTGACCTCCTCCTTGACCTTCTTGAGCTCCTCCTTGATCAGGTCGTTGAGCTTGTCGAGCACCCAGCCGAAGGCCTTCTTGACCGGCCACGCGACCCAGCCGATCGTGTTGAGCACCTTGCGGATCGAGGCGATCGTCGACCGCACGTTCCTCACGAAGCCCATGTAGGCCGAGATCGCGCTCGTGACGGACCGCTGCTTGTAGGAGATGCTCACGTCGGTCGGGATCTTGATGTCGGGCAGGACCGGGATCTCGTACTCGTCCCAGTCGACCACGACGTCGTTGGGTACCGGCAGGGTCATGCCCGACTTGTCGAGCCCCTCACCGAGCGCCAGCACGGCGGCCGCGGGCCGGTCCTCGGCGAACGTCTTCTTCAGCCCCGCCCAGCTGGAGACCTTGTTGTCCGCGACGAGGTTGAACGCCTTATCGATCGTCTTGTCGATCGCGTCCTGCAGCACGGGCACCTTCGGCAGCAGGATGTGACCGATCGAGGCGCGCATGTCCATCGGGCCGACCGAGCCGGTCGTGACCACCTGGCGCTGGCCCACCTTGGCGTCATACAGCGTGTCGACGAACGTCTTCTGCGCTGATGCCTTGCCGGGCGCGGCGAGCGGGTGCGAGGGCTTCAGCGAACCGATGTAGCCGTTGAGCGCGACCTCGATGAAGTTCGAGTGCGCGAAGTAGTCCTCGATCGCGTGCAGGCCGGCGCCGACGTGGAAGCGGCCCTGGTCGTTCGGGCCGAGTTGCGCGGCCTGCAGCCAGTGGCCCTTGACCCACTCGACGGAGTTGTAGATGTGGTTCTGCAGCCCGGCCGGGCTGGCCTTGAACAGCTCCGCGTTCTCGACCTGGATGCCCGGCACGGCCGAGCCGATCAGCTGCGCGTCGCGGTCGGGGTCGACCGTCTCGACCGCCGGCTTCGGGAACGTGCCGCCCTCGACCGCCGCCCGCCCGGGTCGCAGGTTCCCGGACTTGCGGTCGCGCACCACCGTGTCCGTCGCCGCCGAGTAGCCCATCGGCTGGTCCACGTGCTGCTCAGGCCGGTACTGCTGCATGTTGCCCGCGACCACGCCGTCGGCCAGCCGCGGCCCGACCTCGAGGATCGCCAGCGCCTTCACCAGCGCGTTGGAGACCGCCTCCGCGCCGCCCGCGCCGATCGTCTCGCCCTTGGGGTCGCTGACCGGCTGCTTGGGCATCTGCCCGAGGATCTCCTGGAACTTCGGGACGTTGATCTGTGAGAAGTCCTGCATGAAGTTGCCGGCGTAGACGGCGTTGACGCCGGCCTCGCGGGTGCCGGCCTTCGGGTCGGCGTCCTTGAGGTGCTTCTCGGTGGCGAGCCCGCTGTGCGGGTCGAGCCCGGCGACGTCGCGCTCCATCCCCTGATGGCCGCCGCCCGCTGCGTCGAAGCGCTGGAGTGGCCGCCGCTGCAGCGCCCGCGTGACCGCGGCGTTGCCCGCCCCGCGCTGGAGCGCGAGCAGCAGCTGGGGTGAGGTGATCGCCGGAGCGGGTGCCGCCGGCGGGCGTTCCCGGGCCTCTTCGCCCTGCTCGAGGCCGGCCTGCGTTCTCATGTGGAGACTATGAGGGCCACAGGAGGGCGCTGACAATCAGGGTGCAACCCTGAGATTTTCTTGATCCACTCAGCCGGAGCGAAGATGCTGTGCCGGTGAGTCCCAAGATCCGCGCCCTCGCGGTGCCCCTCGCCCTCCTCGCCGCGGCGGTGTTCGTGCCCGCCGCGCTCGCCCAATCGCCGACGCCGACGCCGACGCCGACCGCCGCGCCCGCTCCGGCGACCAGCGACAACGACCGCGACCTCGCGTTCGTGATCGTCATCTTCGGCGCGCTCGCGCTGGGGCTCGTCTACTGGTTCATGAACCAGTGGCGGCAGGACCTGCGCCAGTTGATGGGCGCCACGCTGGCGCGCACCGGCCAGCTGCCGGCGATCTCCTACGGCCCGCAGGAGGGCGGGACCGACGGGCGTCCACGCGACGTCCGCGAGGCGGAGCTCGACATCGCCGGACCCGCCCAGGTCACCGTCGGCGAGGCGGCCGAGTACACCGCCACCGCCGCCGCCGAGTGGACGCTCAACCCTCCCGACGCGGGCAAGCTGGAGCCCGCCGCCGGCGAGAAGACCACGCTCACCGCGACCACCGCCGGTGCGCTGCAGCTGACGGCCACGGCCGACGGCGAGACGAAGACGATCGTCATCGCCGCGCTGCCGCCGGTGAGCACCGGCCCAGGTGCGCTCCCGCTGATCGGCGCGGGCTACGGCGGCATCACGATCGCGATCGTCGCGGTCACCGTCGCCGCCGCGCTGACCGCGGTCGACGCGCTGCCCGGCGCCGCGCTGGCGACCCTGCTCGGCACGGTCGTCTCGTACTTCTTCGTCCGCCGCGAGACCGGCGGCTCCTGAGCGGCCCAGCGCCCGCCGTCCCCGAAACCTAAAGGGGCCTGGCCCCTTTAGGTTTCGGGGAGTGGCCTCGCCGCGTGACGAGTCGGTCCCGGGTTCGCGCCGCGCCCTGCGCGCCGCGGCCTCCGTCGACAGCCGCTCCCCGCCGGCCGAGGGCGTCGCACGCCGTGCACGCCGCGGGCGTCATACCGTTAGGGACGCCCATGATCCTGCACGCATCGAGGACCGAGCTCACCGCCGCGATCGAGCGCGCGCTCGGGCAGCCGGGCGTGGACCCGCTGCTTACCCCCGCGCGCCGGCCGGGCTTCGATCTGCAGGCGAACTTCGCGATGAAGCTGGCCAAGCAGCTCGGCCGGCCGCCGCGCGAGCTCGCCGAGCAGGTCAAGGCGCAGCTCCATGGTGGCCTGTTCGCGACCGTCGAGGTCTCTGGGCCGGGCTTCCTGAACTTCGCCATCGCTCCCCAGGCGCTCGCCGAGTGGGCGACGGCGGCACTCGCCGACGAGCGGCTGACCATGCCGGATGCCAGTGCGCGCGAGACCGTCGTGGTCGATTACTCGGCTCCGAACGTGGCCAAGCCGATGCACGTCGGGCACCTGCGCAGCACGGTGATCGGCGACGCGCTGGTGCGCACGCTCGAGTTCCGCGGCCACACCGTCATCCGCGCCAACCACCTCGGCGACTGGGGAACGCAGTTCGGGATGCTCACCCAGCACATGCTCGACACCGGCATCGAGCACCTGCCCGACTTCGCCGCGCTCGGCGTCCTCTACCGCGAGGCCAAGCACCGGTTCGACAGCGACCCTGTCTTCAAGGACGCGGCCCGCAAGCGGGTCGTCGCGCTGCAGTCCGGCGAGCCGCACACGCTCGCGCTCTGGCAGGACCTGGTCGACGTGTCGCTCACCCACATCAACGCCATCTACGCGCAGCTGGACATCACGCTCGGCGACGAGCACGTCGTCGGCGAGAGCTTCTACAACCCGCGGCTGCCGGGCACGGTCGAGGCGGTGACGGAGGCCGGGATCGCGCACGAGAGCGAGGGCGCGGTCGTGATCGCCTCCGAGCGCTACCGCAACCCGGACTCGAGCCCCGCCGTACTGATCGTGCGCAAGTCCGACGGCGGCTACGGCTACGGCGTGACCGACCTCGCCGCGATCTTCTACCGCACCCACGACCTGCACGCCGATCGCCTGATCTACGTCACCGACGCCCGCCAGGCGCAGCACTTCCAGATGGTCTTCGACGCCGCCGCCGCGGCCGGCTGGCTCGACCGCGGGACGCGCGTCGAGCACGTCCCGTTCGGGATGATGCTCGGCGAGGACGGCAAGCCGTTCAAGACCCGCGAGGGCGGCACCGTCCCGCTGGCCGACCTGCTGGCCGACGCGGTGCTCCGCGCCCGCGCCGTGATCGACGCCAAGAGCCCGGAGCTGCCGGACGCCGAGCGGGACGCGATCGCCCGCGCGGTCGGCATCGGCGCGGTCAAGTACGCCGATCTCTCCACCAGCCGCCAGCGCGACCTGCTGTTCAGCTTCGACCGGATGCTCGCGCTGGACGGCAACACCGCCCCGTACCTGCTCTACGCGCACGTGCGCGCGGCGTCGATCGCGGCCCGGGCGGGGGAGACGTCGACGACCGTCAGCGCGTTGAGCGAGCCCGCCGAGCGCGCGCTCACGCTCGAGCTCAGCGGCTTCGGCGAGGTGATCGACGACGTCGTGGAGACGCTCGAGCCGCACCGGCTGTGCACCTATCTGTACGAGGTCGCGGGCGCGTTCACGACCTTCTACGAGGCCTGCCCCGTGCTGAAGGCCGAGCCCGCCGCGCGCGCCTCCCGGCTCGCGCTGTGTGAGCTCACGGCGAGAACGCTCCACACCGGCCTCAGCCTGCTCGGCATCAGGGTCCCGGAGCGCATGTAACGCCGATACGTGACCATTGGGTCCGTGCCCGAGCTCACTCGCTACGCGTCCCCCGCCGGTTCCGCGATCACCGTCCCGCAGCTCTCGCCCAAGTTGGCGAGCCCGTCAGGCGGCCCGTGGATCCAGGCGTTCGTCGCCGAGATCGAGCCGTTTTTGGCCAACGCGCGCCACCAATCCAACTACGCGCCGCTCGGCGTCCAGCTCGCGCTCGCGCTCCCACCGCAGGCCGACCCGCTGTCCGACTACCACCTGGACACGTTCCTCGCGCCGCTGGTCTCCGCGCTCAGCCTGCCGCAGTTGCGCTACGCGGGCGCGACCAAGGCCCACGGCGAGATCTCGACGCTGCGGATCGGCCCGGTCGGCTACTCGACCGTCGGCCCGCACGGCTGGGAGACCGCCCATGCGCAGTGCACCGACCTCTCGCCGGCGGCGCAGCGCCGGGTCGGCCACCAGGTCGCCGTGCAGGTGGCGCCGGCGCGCTGGGGCGCGCTCGAGCTCGACCTCGCGATCCGCACCGGCATCCTGCGCGACTGGGTCGGCACCTGGAGACCGATGATCGAGTCGCTGGTGGCGATCGTCGGCCGGCGCCGCGACGCCGGCGAGTTCGATCTCGAGGACGCGCGGATCGTGTCGCTCGGTCTGCACCACGAGGTCGACTCCCTGCTCGGGGACACGATCGACATCGACCTCCGCTGGCGGCTGCTGACGCGCACTCCGCAGGCCCCGCCGCTGGACCACGACATCCCCGAAGCACAATCGATGAGAGGCCGAGGATGAAGATCGCGCTGGACCCGTACATGTTCCGCACGACGCCGCTGCTGGAGCTGCCGCGGCTGGTCAAGGACCTCGGCTTCGATCACATCGAGCTCTCGCCGCGGCCGGACTTCATCCCGTTCTTCGTGCACCCGCGGGTGGACACGGCGACGATCGCCGCGTTCAAGCGCGCGCTGGCCGAGGCGGAGGTGGAGGTGGCGACCGTCCTGCCGCTCTACCACTGGGCCGGGCCGGACGAGCAGGAGCGCCAGAACGCCGTCCGCTACTGGAGGCGGGCGATCGAGATCACCGTCGAGCTCGGCGTGGACACGATGAACACCGAGTTCAACGGGCGCCCCGAGGCCGCGCCCGCGTCCGAGGGGCAGTTCTGGCGCTCGCTGGAGGAACTGCTGCCGATCTTCGAGCGCGAGGGCATCCAGCTGCGGCTGGAGCCGCACCCGGACGACTTCATCGAGGACGGCCGCGAGGCGGTGGACATGATCCGCGGGATCAACCACCCGAACGTGTCGTTCCTCTACTGCGCCCCGCACACCTTCCACATGGGTGGGGACATCAAGGGCGTCATGGAATACGCAGGCGACCTGCTCACCCACCTGCACGTGGCCGACTCCTTCGACCATCGCGCGTCGTCCGGCCTGCGCTACATCGTCAACCCGCCGGGCTCGCCCGCCCGCGTGCACCAGCACCTCGACATCGGCCAGGGCGAGGTCGACTGGGACACCTTCTTCGGCACGCTCGAGGCGCTCGAGTTCGACGGCATCATGACCGCCTGCGTGTTCGCGTGGGAGGACCGCGCGGAGGACTCGTCACGCTTTATGCGCGAGGAGCTTGCCCGCCGGACGAGCGGTTGGAAGCACCTGGCCTGATTCTGGGTAGACCGTGGTCATGCCCCCAGCAGGAGTCAAAAAGGGCACGAAGCGTGCCCGCCAGTACGAGCACATCAAGGAGAGCCAGAAGGACCAAGGGCGCTCCGAGGACCGCGCGGAGGAGATCGCCGCCCGGACCGTCAACAAGGAGCGGGCGCGCTCCGGCGAGTCGCGGCAGCGCTCGCGCACGTCGACCAACGACATGTCCTCGTCGCGCCGCGGCGGGCAGCGCAGCGGCACCGACCGGCCGAAGGGCCGCACCCGCGACCAGCTCTACGAAGAGGCGAAGAGCCTCGGCATCGACGGCCGCTCGAAGATGAACAAGACCCAGCTCCAGAACGCGGTCAACGCGAAGAAGAGCTGAACCCCGTCGCCGGCGGCGAGCGCGTCCGCCTCGGCGCGATCGTCGCCGCGCACGAGGATCACGCCGCCCTCGCTCCGGATGCCCGTCAGTCGAGCGGGTGGTCCCAGAGCTCCGGCGTGCCGATCGCCGTCCGGAGCGCTTCGGTGAACGTGCCGTCGACGAGGATGAAGACGATCCGCGCCGGCTCGTCGGAGCGGTTCTCCCACGCGTGGTCGGTGCCGCGCTGGACGCAGACGTCGCCCGGGCCGAGCCGCGTCTCGGACCCGTCGTCGAGCACGAGCCAGATCTCTCCGGTGAGCACGATCCCGTAGTCGATCGTCTCGGTGCGATGCATCGGCGAGCGCTCGCCGGCCTTGATCACCGTGATCCGGATGATCGTCCCGCTCGGGTCGGGCGGGGTGATCAACGGCCGCTCGGTGGGCTCGGTCTCGAGCGGCGAGACCGGTGCCGGCATCGCCCGCGTGTTCCAGAGCTCGTGGAAGAACGCGAACTCGTTCTCGTGGTTGCGCGGCGTCGGCCCGTCGGACACCACGATTGAGCGCCCGGCGGCATCGTGGCCGGTGACGACTCGCCTCGGGACGTGCATCGCGTCAACCTACCGGCCGTCGCAAAGATCAACCGATCGTTTGGTAGCATCGAGCGATGCAAGCGCTCACGCTGTCCGCCCCGTCGATGAAGGCTCCGCTGTCCGCGATCGCCCTGGTGGAGCGGGATTCGCCGGTCGTGCCGGACGGCTGGACGACCGTCGACGTGCGCGCCGCGTCGCTGAACCATCACGACGTCTGGAACATGCGCGGCGTCGGCGTGGACAAGAGCTGGCTGCCCGTCGTGATGGGCTCCGACGGCGCCGGCGTCGACGCCGAGGGCAACGAGGTGATCATCTACCCGCTGCTCGCCGACCCGGACGCGGGCGGCGGTGACGAGACGCTCGATCCCGCCCGGCGGATGCTCTCCGACGGCATCGACGGGACGTTCGCCGAGCGGATCGCGGTGCCGCGCCGCAACCTCGTCCCCAAGCCCGCCGGGCTGAGCTGGGAGGCCGCGGCCTGCCTGCCGACGGCGTGGCTGACCGCCTACCGGATGCTCTTCGGCCGCGGCGACCTGCCCGCCGGCTCGACGATCCTCGTCCAGGGCGCGGGCGGCGGCCTGAGCACGGCGCTGATCGCCCTCGGCCGCGCCGGCGGCCTGCGCGTGTGGGTCACGAGCCGCGGCGAGGCCAAGCGCGAGCGCGCTCTCGAGCTCGGGGCCGACGCCGCCTTCGAGGACGGCGCGCGGCTCCCGGAGCGCGTGGACGCGGTGATGGACAGCGTTGGACAGGCGACCTTCCGGCATTCCCTGCGCTCGCTCAAGCCGGGTGGGCTCCTGGTGGTCGTCGGCGCGACCAGCGGCGCCGAGGTCGACCCCGAGCTGACCCGCGTCTTCCTCAATCAGATCCGGATCATCGGCGTGGCCATGGGCACCCGCGACGAGCTGCGGCGCCTGGCCGTGCTGTGCGCGTCAGCGGCTATCGAGCCCGCCGTGGACAGCACCTTCGCGCTCGCCGACGCCGGCGAGGGCATCCGGCGGATGGTCGACGGGGAGCTGTTCGGCAAAGTGGTGCTCCACCCGGCCTAGGTGGAGCAGGTACACGTAGGTCTCCAGGAAGCGCCAGGCCGCGTCGCCGCGCTGCACGTCGCCGAACACGTGCGCCGTCACCGACGCCGTGTCGCCCGGCGCGTCGGCGACCGATGCCAACCGGGCCGCGATGCCCGTCCGGTACTGCTGCACGAGCTCGGGCACGTTGGTCGCCGGCCGCCCGTGCCCGGCGAACCCGGTGGGTGACCCGAGCGCCGCGATCCGCTCGATCGCGCCCAGATAGTCGCCGATCGGGTCGGCCGCGAAGCCGACGTCGCAGAAGGTCATGAACGCCGGCATCAGCAGGTCGGCGCTGAACAGCAGGTCGCGCTCGCGCTGGTGCAGGACGACCTGCGACGGGCAGTGGCCGGGCGCCTCGATCACCTCCCATTCGCCGAGCGCGGTCGGGACGACGACCCCCGGTTCGAGCAGCCGGTCGGGCCGCGCGGCGCCGTCGACGCCCTCGAGCTCCTCGCGCACGCTGGACAGCGCGCCCAGCAACTCGCCCCGCGCGCCCTCGGCATAGGCCATCCGGCGGCGCGCGGCGTGCGTCTCACTCGGGTGCTCCAGCACCGACAGGAACGCATCGGCGTGCCGATGCCCCCACACGGTGCACCCGGACGCCCGCTGGATCGGCCCCATCAGCCCGATGTGGTCGGAGTGGTAGTGGGTGAGCACGAGGTCGGAGACCTGGTCCAGCGCGAAGCCGGCCTGCGCCGCCGCGCGCTCCAGCGCCTCCAGCGACGTCGAGTGCCCGCCGATGCCGCAGTCGACCATCACGACGCCCTCGCGCGACGGGATCGCGTACGCGTTGGCGTGATCGACGTGATGCCACGGCACCGGCAGCCGCAACCGCCACAGGCCCGGATAGACCTCGCGCGCGCTCGCCGCACCCGGGTCGACGGCCCAGCTCGCAGGTGGGAGCCCGGTCATTGCGCCAGCCCGTCGATGACCATCGCCGCGAACATCTCCCCGATCTCCCGCGCGCTGAAGCGACCGCCGGGGCGGTACCACTGGTGCATCCAGTTGATCATCCCGAGGATGCCGTAGGCGATCACCTTCGGGTCCAGGTCGGCACGCAGGAGGCCGGCCGCGCGGCCCTCCTCGATCAGCTCGGCCCACTGCGCGTCGTAGGCGTGATGGGCGCCGTCCGCGGCCGCGGGGAAGAAGTCCGCGAGGTAGATGAACAGCTCGGGATCGTGCTCGTCGAACTGGCTCGCGCCGGTGACGATCGCCCGGCGCAGCTGGTCCCGCAACGGCAAGCCCGACGCGCGGATGGCCGCGAGGTCCTGCGCCGCCTGCTCGAGCACCGGCGCCACCAGCGCGAGGAACAGGTCCTCCTTGGAGGCGATGTGCGCGTAGAGCGTGCTGATGCGGATGCCGGCGCGATCGGCGATCCCGCGCACGGTCGCCCGCTCGTAGCCGTGCTCGCGGAACTCGGCCAGCGCGGCGGCGTTGATCAGCGTCCGGGTGTCCGTCACTCCGAGAGCGTAGTTGCGGAGGAGCGAGAAGTCCTGTACCAACCAACCGTATGATCGACGCAACCACCCTTGGCGAGCTCGTCGATCGCGCCCCGCGGGAGCGTGACGCGCTCGTCTTCCCGGACGTCCGGCTGACCTACGGCGAGCTCGCGGACCGCACCGACGCGACGGCCCGCTCCCTGCACGCGCTCGGCGTCCGCGCCGGCGAGAAGGTCGGCATCCTGCTCGGCAACCGGCTCGAGTTCGTGCTCGCCCTGTTCGGCGCGGCCAAGCTCGGCGCGGTCGTCGTGCCGGTCAACGCGCGCTTCAAGACCCACGAGCTCGGCCACGTCATCACCCACGCCGACGTGAAGGTGCTGGTGACCAGCGACGAGTACCTCGCGATGGTCCCCGACGTGGCGATCGTCAACGTCGACCGCGAGGGCTTCCCGGAGTCGGACGTCACGATCGACCACCTCAAGCCCCGCGTGCGGGTCCGCGACATCGCCGTGCTCATGTACACCAGCGGCACCAGCGCCAAGCCGAAGGGCTGCCTGCTCACCCACGAGGCGCTCGTCCGCCACGGCGCCAACGTCGCTCGCGAGCGCTTCCACCTCACGGCCGGGGACACCTTCTGGGACCCGCTGCCGTTGTTTCACATCGGCGGCATCGTCCCGATGCTGGGCACGTTCAGCGTCGGCGCGAAGTTCGTCCACGCGGGGTTCTTCGAGCCCGGCACCGCGCTGAGGATGCTCGAACAGGAGCGCGCGACGGTCATCTATCCCGCCTTCGAGACGATCTGGCTGCAGGTCCTCGACCACCCGGACTTCGACCGGCACGACCTGAGCTCGATCCGCGTCATCCAGAGCATCTGCGTGCCCGAGCGGCTGCGCCAGCTCGAGGCCCGCATGCCCTACGCCGCGCAGGTCTCGTCCTACGGCGCCACCGAGTGCTCCTCGAACCTCACGCTGTCGCTCCCCGACGATCCCTACGACGCCCGCATGGACACGCTGGGCGAGCCGCTGCCGGGGATGGAGGTCAAGATCGCCGACCCCGAGACGGGTGAAGAGGTCCCGCCCGGCGTCGTCGGCGAGCTGTGCTTCAAGGGCTACGCCCTGTTCGAGGGCTACTACAAGGACCCCGAGCTCACCGCCGCCTGCTTCGACGCCGACGGCTTCTTCCACTCCCAGGATCTGGCCAAGCTGACCGAGGAGGGGCGGCTGATCTACACCGGCCGCCTGAAGGACATGCTCAAGGTCGGCGGCGAGAACGTCTCCGCGCTCGAGGTCGAGGGCTACCTGGTCACCCATCCGGCAGTCTCGATCGCGCAGGTCGTGGCCGCGCCCGACGAGCGCTACGGGGAGGTCCCGGCGGCGTTCATCCAGCTCAGGACCGACGCCACCGAGCAGGACCTGATCGACTTCTGCCTCGGCCGGATCGCGACGTTCAAGGTCCCGCGCTACGTGCGCTTCGTCGACGAGTGGCCGATGTCGGGGACGAAGATCCAGAAGTTCGTGCTGCGCGAGCGGATCGCGTCGGAACTGCGCGAGCGGGGGGTGAAGAGCGCGCCGAAGCTCGCTACCATGAATCAAACGAGTGTTTGATCGGGGAGAGCGATGGACTTCGAGCTGAGCGACGATCTGCAGCGGTTCCGCAAGCAGGTCCGCAAGTGGGTCGACAAGGAGGCGCCGAAGGACTACGCCCGCGCGCTCGAGCGCCAGGAGCACGAGTATCCGTTCGAGCTCTGGGACAAGTTCACCAAGGCCGGCTACCACGGGCTCAGCGTCCCGGAGCAATACGGCGGCGAGGGCGGCGACGTGCTGAGCCAGATGGTGCTCGCGCGTGAGCTGTGCCGTACGCTCGGCGGCCTGAGCTGGGTGTGGGGGCTCACCAGCTTCGCCGGCTCCAAGTCGATCGGCCTGTACGGCAACGACGAGCAGAAGGACCGCCTCCTGCCCGCGATCGCCGAGGGCAGGCTGCGCTTCTCGATCGGCTTCACCGAGCCCGACGGCGGCACCGACGTGCTCGGCGCGATGAAGACCAAGGCCGAGAAGGTCGACGGCGGCTGGAAGATCAACGGCAACAAGGTCTGGTGCTCCTCGGCGCACGTCGCCGACTACATCCTGCTGCTCGCGCGCACCGACGAGAACGTCGCCAAGCGCCACCAGGGCGTGACGCTGTTCCTGCTCGACGCCAAGGCGCAGGGCGTGCACATCCGCGAGCTCGGCAAGCTCGGCATGCGCGCGATCGGCTCGTGCGCGGTGACGCTGCGCGACGTGTTCGTGCCCGACGCCGACGTGCTCGGCGAGCCCGGCCAGGCGTGGTACATGCTGCTGCCCACGCTCAACAACGAGCGCATGATGGTCGGCGCGTTCTGCTGCGGGATCCTCGACGGCGTGCTCGAGGACGCGCTCGCCTACGCCAAGGAGCGGCGCGCGTTCGGCAAGGCGATCGGCGAGTTCCAGACGATCCAGAACTACATCGCCGAGATCGCGATGATGCGCGACCAGGCGGAGCTGATGGTCTACCGCGCGGCGACGCTGCTCAACGAGGGCAAGCCGTGCCACATGGAGGCGAGCATGGCCAAGGTCGTCGCCTCCGAGTACGCCGTCAAGGCGGCCGACCTGGGCATCTCGATCCTCGGCGGCATGGGCTACTCCGCCGACACCGACATGCAGCGCTACTGGCGCGACGCCCGGCTGTGGAAGATCGGCCCGATCACCAACGAGATGGCGCGCAACGCGATCGCCGAGCAGCTCGGGCTGCCGAGGTCGTTCTGATGAAGGTCGTGGTGGCGGTCAAGCAGGACGGCGACGAGATCAACGAGTGGGACACGTTCGCCGTCGAGGCGGCGCTGGAGACCGGCGACGAGGTGGTCGTGATCGGCGTCGGTGACGACGACGAGGCACTGCTGACCGCACTGGCCATGGGCGCCGACCGGGCCGTGCACGTCAAGACCGGCGAACACCTGGACTCGCTCGCGACCGCGCGGCTGCTGGCGCCGGTCGTGCGCGCGCAGGCGCCCGACCTGGTGCTGTGCGGCGCCAACGGCACCACCGGCGTGGCGCTTGCCGGGCTCACCGGCCTGCACCGCGTCGCGGTGGTCAAGGGCTTCACGATCGAGGACGGCGCCGCGACCTGCGAGCGCGAGCTCGAGGGCGGCCTGGTCGAGCGCGTGCGGGTGCCGCTGCCGGCCCTGATCACGGTGCAGACCGGGATCAACGAGCCGCGCTACGCGACGCTGCGCGGCATCCGTCAAGCGTCGTCGAAGCCGATGGACGTGATCGAGCCCGACTCGATCGAGCCCGCCGCGCGCGTGCTCTCGCTCGACCGGCCGCCAGAGACCTCACAGGCGCGGATGCTCGACGGTGACGTCGCCGAGCAGATCGCCATCATCATCAAGGGCAAGGTGGCGTGATGGGCGGCGTGCTGGTGTGCGCGGAGACCCGCCGCGGCGTGGTCCGCGAGGTGTCCTACGAGCTGCTGACGGCGGCCGCGCGCCTCGGCGGTGACGTGACCGTGCTCTGCCTCGGCGCCCCACCCGCGTTTGCCGCCGAGAAGGTCCTGCACGCTGACCGCGAGCACTTCGATCCGCATGTCCACGCGGCGGCGGTGAAGACCGCGATCGAACAGGTCCAGCCCGCCTGGATCCTCGCCCCGCAGAGCATCGACGGCATGGCCTACGCGCCTGCCGTGGCCGCCGAGCTCGGCCTCGGCTTCGCCGCCGACGTGCACGCCGTCGACCCCGTGCAGAGCGGCAATCGGATGATCGCCACGCTCGAGTTCGACGGCCCCGCGGTGCTGATGCTGCGGCCGGGTGCGTTCCCCGCGGCGGCGCCCGGAGACGGCCCGGTCGAGCCGATCGAGCTGTGCGGCGGCGTCACCGAGCACCTCGGCTACGAGGACCCCGAGCCCGGCGTCGACATCACCACGGCGCAGTTCCTGCTCGCCCTCGGGGGCGGCGTCCGCGAGGCCGCGGAGTTCGAGGAGCTGTCGAAGATCGCCGATCGGATCCACGCCACCGTGGCCGTCTCGCGGCCGGCGGTCGACGCCGGCTTCGCCACCCCGGCGCGCCAGGTCGGCCAGTCGGGCAAGACGGTCAGGCCACGTGTCTATCTCGCGCTCGGCGTCTCCGGCGCCGTCCAGCACCTGGCCGGCATCCGCGGAGCGGACACGATCATCGCCGTCAACACCGACCCGACCGCGCCGATCTTCCACGCCGCCGACTACGGTGCCGTCGCGGACCTGTTCGAGGTGGCGCGCGCACTCCCGCGATACTTGGGGTCCTGATGGACGAACGCTACGTCTCCGTAAGCGGCCTGCGCCTCTTCGTCCGCGAGGCCGGCGAGGGCGCGCCGCTGCTGCTCATCAACGGGCTCGGCGGCAACGTCCAGATGTGGGACGTCGCGCAGACGCGCCTGGCCGAGGGCCGGCGCACGATCGCCTTCGACGCGCCCGGGACCGGCCGCTCGCGCGTCTCGCCCGTCCCGCTGCCGATGCCGGTGCTCGCCCTGGTCATCGGGCGGATGCTGGACGAGCTCGGCTACGGCCGCGTCGACGTCGCGGGCTACTCGCTCGGCGGCGCGATCGCCCAGCAGCTCGCGCGCACGCTGCCCGAGCGGGTCAATCGCCTCGCGCTGTGCGGGACGGCGTGCGGCTGGGGCATGGCACCGCCGGAGCCCGAGCCGCTGGCGCTGATCACCTCGCCGATTCGCTACTTCTCCAAGCGCGTCTACCGCGCCACCAACCACATCATCGACGGCGGCGAGCGCTTCAAGGACCCCGCGCTGAAGGAGCGCCAGGCGAACGCCCGCCGCTCGGCGCCGCCGAACCCGATCGGCTACTGGCAGCAGCTGCTGCTGGGCAGCACCTGGTCGAGCCTGCACTGGGCCTCGACGATCGAGGCGCCCACGCTCGTGCTGAGCGGCGAGGCCGACCGGCTGGTGCCCGCCGCCAACGGGGTGCTGCTCGCGCGCTCGATCCCCAACAGCCGCCTGCACACGTTGCCCGGCGAGGGACACCTGATGCTGTTCGACCCCGAGAGCGCCGCGCTGCCGCTGCTGGTGGACTTCTTCGACGGCGGCGAGGCGTCGGACGCGTGGGCGACCGGCCGGACGATCGAGGAGCCGGAGGTCAAGCGGGCGCTGCGTGGCGCGCGCGGGACGCCCGGCCTCAACCAGGGGGCGGCGCTCTACCGCGGCATCGCGCGCTCCTCCGCGGCGGCCGCGTACTGGTCGCGCAGCAGCCTCTTGTAGAGCTTGCCGGTGGCGTGGCGGGGCAGCTCGTCGGTGAAGTCGATGCTGCGCGGGCACTTGTACTTCGCCAGGCGGGTGTAGAGGTAGTCCAGGAGCTCCTGCTCGGTGATCGGGGCAGCGAGCTCCACGACGGCCTTGACCTCCTCGCCGAGCTCGGCGTGCGGGATGCCGAACACCGCCGCGTCCTGCACCGCGGGGTGCTCGATCAGGGCGTTCTCCGCCTCCTGCGGGTAGACGTTCACGCCGCCCGAGATGATCATGTCGGCGCGGCGATCGGTCAGATAGAGGAAGCCGTCGGCGTCGAGGCGCCCGATGTCGCCGACGGTGGTGTAGCCCTGCGGCGAGCGTGAGCCCGCGGTCTTCTCCGGGTCGTTGTGGTACTCGAACTGCGGGCCGTCCTGCGACCACACCGTGCCCGTCTCACCCGCGGGCAGCTCGTTGAACTCGTCGTCGAGGATGTGCGGGATGCCCAGCAGCGCGCGGCCGACGGAGCCCTTGTGCGTCAGCCATTCCTCGGCGGAGATCGCCGTGAACAGGTGAACCTCGGTCGAGGAGTAGTACTCCTGCACGATCGGGCCGAGCCACTCGATCATCTGCGCCTTGATCTCCACCGGGCACGGCGCGGCGGCGTGCACGACGCAGCGCAGGCTGCTCAGATCGAAGCGGTCGCGCGGCTGCTGCAGCAGGCGCACGAACATCGTCGGGACCATCTGCGTGTGGGTCACGCGGTGGTGCTCGACGAGGCGCAGCGCCTCCAGCGGATCGAAGCGCTCCATCACGATGCAGGTGCCGCCGAGCCGCTGGACGACCATGTTGAAGCGCAGCGGCGCCGAGTGATACAGCGGTGCGGGGGAGAGGTAGACCATGTCCTCGCCGAAGCCGTAGAGCTGCACGAACAGGCCGAGGATCGCGGGCGGCGTGCCGATCGGGTGGAAGGGCAGCTCGGACTTGATCGCCTTCGGCCGGCCGGTCGTGCCGGAGGAGTAGAGGAACTCGACGCCCTCGACCTCATCCTCGAGCTGGTCGCCCTGCGGGTCGAAGGTGTCCAGGTCGACCAACGGCACCTTCGCGGCCGCGTGCGCGACCTCGGCGGTCTGCGGGGAGTGAAACAGCAGCTTGGCCCCGGAGTCCTCGAGGATGTAGGCGACCTCGTCACGCGTCAGGCGCGGAGAGATGGCCGTGTAGCGCAGGCCGGCGCGCTGGGCGGCCCACGCCAGCTCGAGCAGGCGCGGGTGGTTCTCGAGCAGGAAGGCGATCGTGTCGCCGTGCCCTGCGCCCTGGTCGCGCATGAAGCGGGCGCCACGGCGCGAGCGCTCGGTCAGCTCACCGTAGGTGACGACCTCGCCCGACCCGGCCATGATGTAGGCGGGCTTGTCGGCGGGGAAACGGTCAGGGAACACGGCTTGGCTCCAGCGTGGTCGATTGCGTGAGGATGACCCCGGTCAGCACCACGATCCCGCCGCCGACGGTGACGAGGCTGAGCGTCGTGCCGAGGTAGAGCGTCGACCACGTGGTGGCGAACACCGGGATCAGGTACATGAACGAGACGGTGCGCGAGACGTCCAGGCGCTTGAGCCCGTACGCCCACAACAGGTAGGGGGCGAGCGTGCCGCCGAAGATCATGTAGGCCATCCACAGCCACGCGGTGGCGTCGAACCGCGCCACGTCGGCGAACCCGGACGGCAGGATCGGCACCAGGACGAGGCTGCCGACGGTCAGCGCGACGCCGACCACCGCGATCGCGTTGTGGTCGCTGAGCGGCTTGGACACGATCGTGTAGATCGCCCACGCCGTCGGGCCGATCAGGATGATCGAGGCCCGCAGGGGGTCCGAGGCCTGATCGTCGGCGCCCGTGCCCGCCCCCAGGACGACGATCATCGCCACGCCCACGAGCGCGACCGCGAAGCCGATCACGTTGCGGCGGGTGACGCGCTCGCGCAGGAACAGCGCGCCGAGCGCGGCGGCCACCACCGGCGAGGTGGTGATGATCAGCGACGCGATCGGCGGCGCGAGGTAGCGCTGCCCCTCGACGACGGCGACCTGCGTGGCGGGCACCGCGAGCACGCCGGCGATCGCCACCCGGATCCACTCGCGCCGCGTGAAGCGCGGCCGCCAGGCAGGGTTCGAGTCCCATCAGCACCCAGAAGATCACCGACGCCATGGCGAAGCGGGTCCCGACCATCGCGGCGGGACCGATCACCGGCAGCAACTCGTGGACCGCGACGAAGACCCCGCCCCACAGCGCGGCGCAGATCGTCAGCGCGACGAAGGCCCGCCTCTGCATGCCCGGAAATCTGTCACAGTCTTGACTACCAATCAAGCGGTTGGTAGAAATGCCGTGGGAGGAGTTACTCAGTGGCCAAAGTCGACGTCGTAGTCATCGGCGCAGGTGCAGCGGGTCTGACCGCGGGCGCGCTGCTCGCCAAGGAAGGCCGCTCGGTGGCCGTGGTGGAGGCCTCGCGCTGGCTCGGCGGGCGCGGCATGGCCGTTCCTGACGAGGGCTTCAAGCTCAACCTCGGCGGCCACCTGCTCGAGGACTCCGGCTCGGGCATCACCAAGGTCTTCGAGCACGTCGGCAAGACGCTCGGCCACGGCGCCGTCTCCTCCGACATGCCCGTCTGGGACCACGACCGCAACGTGTGGGGCTCGATCCGTGATCGCTACAGCGGCGACAAGTCCGAGCTCAAGAAGGTCATCAAGGCGCTGATGGAGACGCCGTACGAGGCGCTCGACGCCTGGGACGACCGGCCGCTGCGCGAGTGGATGCTCCAGCACACCTCCGACCAGGGCGTGATCGACCTGTGGGAGTTCCTGTCGGTGCTGGAGTGCATGACCGACAACTGGTACGACCACAGCGCCTCCGACAACCTCTACGTGCGCAAGATGCACTACTCCGAGGCGCGCATGGCCGGCTACTCGTTCTGGCCCGCGCAGGGGTGGGACGGGCTCTTCAGAGACCTCCACGACGCGGTGATCGAGCACGGCGGCGAGGTCATGCTGGGCACGCCGGTCGAGACCGTGGTGATCGAGGACGGGGTCGTCAAGGGCGTGATGCTCGGCCGCGACAAGGTGATGCCGAACGAGTTCCTCGAGGGCGAGGTGCTCGAGGCCGACTGCGTGATCTCGACGCTCCCGGTCTGGAGCGTGCTGCGCGTGGTGCCCGAGTCGGCGCTGCCGGAGTGGTACGTCTCGCAGATCCGCCACATCGCCCAGGACCACCTGCGGATCTCGTGGATCGGGCTCTACATGGCGACGCGCGAGGAAACGTTCGCGCTTGATCCGAAGGAGATCTCGACCTGGCTGCACGCGCCGAAGTCGCGGCTCAGCGGCTTTGCCTTCAACCAGTCCGCGATGGACCCGACGACCGCGCCGGACGGCGTGAACCTGATGGTCGCGGGCGGCATCATCCCCGGGGCGAAGGCCAAGGACCTCGGCTATCTGCAGCGCATGTTCGAGCTCTTCGAAGATGATCTCAAGACGATGTTCCCGGGGCTGAAGAACGCGTACTGGCGGCGCCGGCACCTCGTGCACGACCCGTCCTTCGGCGTCATCCAGATGCCCGGCCTGGTCGGCATGTTCCGCCCGCACTGGCGCGCGCCCAACGTCGACGGCCTGTACTTCGCCTCGCGAGACCTTCCGCTCGCGCGGCATCGGCGTCGACCGCGCGGCGCGGGCGGGCCTCACGGTGGTGGAGGACTACCTCGGACGGAGGCTGGAGGGATTCGGATGGCGGTACTGACCGAGGCGATCACGCTCGGCGACGCGCTCCTGCGCACGGCGGCGCGCAAGCCGGACGACGCTCGCCCTCGCGCTGCCCGACGGCACGCACACGTGGCGCGAGCTGGCCGGCCGCGCCGAGCGCATCGCCCGCAACCTGATCGGGCTCGGCGTCGCAGCCCGGCGCGCACGTCGGCGTGCTGATGCCGAACGGGTTCGACATCCTCGCCGCGTACTTCGGCGTGTCGATGGCGGGCTGCGCGATCGTGCCGATCAACGCCCGCTTCCGCACGCGCGAGCTCGGCTACATCGTCTCCAACGCGGACCTGGCGTGCGTGATCACCAACGACGCCAACGACGCCTACGTCAACTACCTGGACCTGCTGCTGGACTCGATCGTGGGCGAGCCGCCACACATGGTCGTGCTCGGCGAGCGTGAACGCGAGGGCGTGTTGAGCGACGCCGCGTTCGACGCGCTCGGGGCAACCGTGGGCGTGGAGGCGGTGACGCGCCGCCGCCACGGGGTGAGCCTCGCCGACCCGGCGATGATCCTCTACACCTCCGGCACGACCGCCGACCCGCGCGGGGCGATCATCTCCCACGAGTCGATCGTGCGCGTCTGGGCGGGCGCGGTCGCGCACGCGTTGCGCCTCGGCGACTCCGACGTGATGTGGAACCCGTGCCCGATGTTCCACATCGCGGCCATGGGCGTCTCGGTGGCGTGCGTGACGCACGGGATCACGATCGTCACCGCGCCGTTCTTCGAGCCCGACTCCGCGGTCGAGTTGATCGCGCGCTACGAGCCGACCGCGCTGTTTCCCGCCTACGCCAACATCCTGCTCGGCGTGCTCACGCACCCGCGGTTCGAGGGCACGCGCGCGACCCGTGCGCTGGTCGTCGGCCCGCCGACGACGCTGCGCTCGCTGCAGGAGCAGCTCCCAGGTCTGTCGCTGGTGTCGACCTTCGGGATGACCGAGTCGTGCGGCTGCAGCACGTTCTCGGACATCGCGGACCCGCTCGAGTTGCGGATGGACACCGTTGGCCCGCCGATCGCCGGCCTGGAGCTGCGGATCGCCGACCCGCTCACCGACGCGCCGCTGGGCCCGGGCGAGCGCGGCGAGATCCAGCTGCGCGGGCCGATCCTGTTCGACGGCTACTACAAGGATCCCGAGAAGACCGCGGCCACCTGGGTCGAGGGCGGGTGGATGCGGACGGGCGACCTCGGCGCGATGACCGCCGACGGCCGCGCGCAGTACCACGGCCGGCTGAAGGACATCATCCGCGTCGGCGGCGAGAACCTCTCGCCGACCGAGATCGAGGCCCACCTGATGACCCACCCGGCGGTGCTGATCGCCCAGGCGCTGGGGATTCCCGATCCGCGGCTGGACGAGATCCCGGTGGCCTTCGTCGAGCTGCGCGCCGGGATGAGCGCCACCGAAGAGGAGCTGATCGCGCACTGCCAGGGAGCGATCGCGCGGTTCAAGGTTCCGCGCCACGTCCGGTTCGTCACCGAATGGCCGATGTCGGCCACCAAGGTGCAGAAGTTCCGACTGCGCGAAGCGCTCGTGCGCGAGCTCGAGACGGCCGCCGAGACCGTCGGCCCGCGTCCCTAGACTGACCACTCAAATGCCTCGTACCCCGAAGACCGCCGCACCTGCGAAAGCGCCCAAGAAGCGCGACGCCGAGGTATTGGACGCGGCCGCCCGGGTCTTCTACGAGCGCGGGTACTCGGATGCGTCGGTGCAGGACGTGGCGGACGAGCTCGGCATCCTCAAGGGCAGCCTCTACCACTACATCGACACCAAGGAAGACCTGCTCTTCCGCCTGCTGCAGGAGACCCACGACGAGATCTATCTGATCCTCGAAGAGGTCGCGGCGATGCAGGGCCTGAACCCGATCGACCAGCTCGAGGTCTACATCCGGCGGCAGGTCGAGTACAACATCGACAACCTGCTGCGCGTCTCGGTCTACTACCACGACCTCGAGCGGCTCACCAAGGATCGTCGCAAGGAGATCGTCGGCCGCCGGCGTGAGCACGAGGCGTGGGTGATCGCGCGCATCAAGGACGCGCAGGCGGCGGGGCTGGCCGACGCCACGGTGGATCCGAAGATCGCGGCGCGCTGCATCTTCGCGACGATCATCTGGACCTATCGCTGGTTTCGCAAGGGCCGCGACGCGCGCGAGAAGGTCGCCTCGACGTGCGCCGCCTTTGCGTTGCGCGGCGTGATCGGTAATCTACCAACCGACCGTTAGGCTAGGGCGCCGCTCCCCAGGCGCAGAGGGCATCGCCGCGTGACTCGTACGACAGCATCTGACAACACGGGTCGCCCGCGCACCCGCCGAAAGCGCGACGAAGAGGTCGTGGCCGCCGCGGCCAAGGTGTTCTACGAGCGCGGCTACTCGTCGGCCACGGTGCAGGACATCGCCGACGAGCTCGGCATCCTCAAAGGCAGCCTCTACCACTACATCAAGACCAAGGAAGACCTGCTCTTCCGGCTCTTCGAGCAGGTCCACAAAGAGGTCGAGGCGATCCTCGAAGAGGTGCTGGCGATCGAGGGGATCGACCCCTTGGAGCGCATCAGCGTCTACGTGCGTCGCATCGTCGTGCACAACCTCAACGACCTGCAGCGGATCTCGATCTACTACCACGAGCTCGATCGCCTGAGCGAGGAGCGCCGCAAGTCGGTCATCGACTGGCGTCGCCGGCACGACCGCTTCCTGCGTGATCTCATCAAGCAGGCCCAGGATCAGGGGCTCGCCGACGCATCGGTGGACGCCGGCCTGCTCGCCAACTGCGTCTTCGCGACCGTCATCTGGCCCTACCGCTGGTTCCAGCCCGGGCGGGGGGACACGCCGGAGTCGATCGCGGACACGTGCACGGCGTTCGTTCACCGCGGCGTGCAGGGTGGGCTCCCGATTGGCTGACGGCCGGCTGGCGGGCAAGGTCGCGCTGATCACCGGCGCGGCCTCCGGCCTCGGTGCCGCATCGGCCGAGCGCTTCGCCGCCGAGGGCGCGACCGTCGTCGGTGTCGACCTGCGCGGCGCGAGCCTGCAGGCCGACGTGAGCGACGAGGCGTCGATCGAGGCCGCGGTGGCGGAGGCGATCGAACGCCACGGCCGGATCGACGTGCTCTACGCCAACGCCGGCGTGGCCAGCGTCGGGCAGGTGCACGAGACGCCACTGGCCGAGTGGCAGCGGGTGCTGGACGTCAACCTCACCGGCGTGTTCCTGAGCGCGCGTGCGGTCCTGCCGGACATGCTCGCGCGCGGATCGGGCTCGATCCTGTTGCAGTCGAGCATCAGCGCCGTGTCCGGCTACCGGAGCCTGGCGGCGTACTCGGCGGCCAAGGGCGGCGTGGTGGCCTTGGCGCGCCAGATGGCCGCCGACTACTCCGAGCGCGGCGTGCGCGTCAACGCGATCACGCCCGGGACGGTGATCACGGCGCTGGTCGAGGCGGTCTACACCGAGCGCGCGGGCAGTGCGCAGGCCGGCGCGGCCGAGCTCGCCGAGCGCGGCCGGCGGGTCCCGATGCGCCACCTGGGCGCCGTCGAGGACGTCGCCAACCTCGCGGTGTTCCTCGCGTCCGACGAGGCCAAGTGGATCACCGGCGCGGTCTATCCGGTCGACGGCGGCGCCACCGCCGTGTCCTCCTGGACCTAGGCGCTCGGTGTACGCCACCGGCATCGCCGGTGCGTGTCCGCTTCGGCTCAGAGAGCGCTTTGCGGATCGCATGGTCAATCGATCAAACACTTGGTAGATTTTGGGTATGCCCAGCGGACCCTTCGCCCACGTGTGCCTGCTCGTCAACGATCTCGACAAAGCCGTCGAGGACTGGACCAAGATCCTCGGTGCCCTCGATCCGGGCCAGCTCGAGAAGCCGCTGGTCCGCTACGAGGAGTTCGAGGGCGGCGAGGACTCGATGCGCTGGGCGACCTTCGTCTCCGACCACGGCGCCGAGATCCAGCTGATGGAGCCCGCGCGCGACACGCCGCTGGGCCGGCGTCTGGAGAAGCGCGGCGAGCACGTGCACCACATCTGCTTCACCACCGACGACCCGGGCGCCGCCACCCGCGCCCTCGCCGAGCAGGGCCTCGCCACCCTGCCCGACGAGAACAACGACCCCTCGATGCCCTGGCAGCGCTGGACCTGGGTCATGCCCGAGAGCACCCACGGCACGCTCGTCGAGGTCGCCCGCCCCTACAAGGCCGTCGACGGCAAGTGGGAGAACGGCTCCGAAACCTAAACCCCACATTAGGGACTGTCCCCTTTAGGGTGCTTAGCGAGTTCTGGAGGAGCGCGGGTCGAGCTCGTCCTCGGTTGGTCGAGGGTGGGCCGCGTGTGAGTGCCGGTCACCGCTCCTGGCGGTGCGGCGTTCGCCGACGTGCAGCGGCTGGTCGAGTTGTCCGGCGGGCGCTTCGAGCACGGCGTCGGGCTCGGGTATCGGGCGGAGGAGTACGCGGGCTACGGGCTGTCGATGAAGCGGCGCGGCGCGCGGATGGACGCGGCGCTGGAGGTGTTCGCGGCGAGCGGCGCGCCGATCTGGGTGGGTGGGTTCGCGGAGAGGGCGCTGGCCCGCGCGGCGCGGTTCGGCCGCAACCTGCTGCTGCCGTCGACGCTGTCGCCCGAGCAACTCGATCGCGCGCTGGCCGGGGCGACGGGGAAGGTCGCGCTGATGAAGTACACCTGGGCCGGCGACGATCTCGACGACGCGCTCGCGTGGCACGATCGATCGATCCGCTCCTACACCGAGGCGTGGTTCCCGCTCAGCTCGAGCACAGCCGACGAGCAGATCGCCCGCACCGTGCGGACCGGCCTGTTCGGCACGGTGCCCGAGGTCGCCGCGCAGGTGCGTTCCTACGAGGCGCTCGGGATCGACCTGTTGATCCTGCACCTCGTCGCCGACGGGCGCCACCCGGACCGGCGCGCGTGCCTGGAGCGGCTCGCGGAGGCGCTGTTGTGATCGACGCGGCGTTCAACGGGGAGGGCGTCGTCCGGGTCGCCGGAGGGCACCCGGTGGCGATCGCCGAGGCCGCGGTCGTCGCCCACTACTGCACGGGCGGCCGGATCGAGCTGCTGATCGAGGACGACGGGCTGCGCGCCGCCGTGGAGGAGGCGCTCACGCGGGTGATGCCGCGGGCACCGGGTCGGGTGCGGTCGACTTGAGCCAGGCGCGGTCGGCGATCAGGGTGCGGCAGGTCTCGCCACGCGCCCACTCGTCGGTCGCCAGCAGGGCACGGTGGAAGGGCAGCAGCGTGCGCAGCTCACCGATCTCGTACTCGTCGAGCGCGCGGCGCATGCGGCGGGTGGCGGACTCGCGGTCGACGTCCCAGACGATCAGCTTGGCGATCATCGGGTCGTAGTAGGGCAGCACGGCGGTGCCGGCCTCGACGCCCGAGTCGACGCGCACGAACGGGCCGGACGGCTCACGGTAGGTGGAGATCGTGCCGGGGGCGGGAGCGAAGTTCTTGTGCGCCATCTCGGCGTTGATGCGGCATTCGATCGCGTGGCCGCGCAGCTCGACGTTCGTGACGCTCAGCGGTTCGCCCGCCGCGATGCGCACCTGCTCGCGCACGATGTCGATGCCGGTGACCATCTCGGTCACGCAGTGCTCGACCTGCACGCGGGTGTTCATCTCCAGGAAGAAGTACTCGCCGTCGTCGGACAGCAGGCCTTCGATCGTGCCCGCGCCGCGGTAGTCGACCGCGCGCGCGGCGGCGATGGCGATCTCGCCCAGACGCGCTCGGAGCGCGGCGTCCACGGCGGGCGCCGGCGACTCCTCGATCAGCTTCTGGTGGCGGCGCTGGACCGAGCAGTCGCGCTCGCCGAGGGAGATGACGGTGCCGTGACCGTCGGCGAGGATCTGGACCTCGACGTGGCGCGGGTCGGGCAGGTAGCGCTCGAGGTAGACGGTCGCGTCGCCGAAGAACTTCTCGCCCTCGCGGGCCGCGCCCTCGAATGCCGGTTCGAGCTCCTCGGGTGCGAGGGCGACCCGGAAGCCCTTGCCGCCACCGCCGCCCGCGGCCTTGACCGCGATCGGGTAGCCGATCTCCGCGGCGGCGCGGGCCGCATCCTCGAGCGTCTCGACCGGCGCCGTCGTCCCCGGCACGATCGGCACCCCGGCGGCGGCCATCAGCTCACGCGCGCGGGTCTTGGAGCCCATCGCCTCGATCGCCTCCGGCGACGGGCCGATGAACACGATGCCCGCGTCGGCGCAGGCACGGGCGAACGACGCGCTCTCGGCGAGGAAGCCGTAGCCGGGGTGGATGGCCTCGGCGCCGCTCTGGAGGGCGGCCTGGAGGATCCGGTCCGCCCGCAGGTAGCTCTCGGCGGCCGGCGCCGGGCCGAGCAGATGGGCCTCATCGGCGCGGCGCACGTGCGGCGCGTCGGCGTCGGCCTCCGAGTAGACGGCGACGCTCGCGACGCCGAGCTCCTCCAATGTCCGCATGACGCGAACGGCGATCTCCCCGCGATTGGCCACCAGCACCTTCGAGAACATGAGCTAAAGCTACCAAACAATTGGTTGGTCAGGTATGCTTGGACGATGGGAGAGCTGCTTCGAGGACAAGGTCCAGACCTCGGCCGCTTCGGGGCGCGCTTCCCGCAGCCCGAGCGCACCATGCTGCACGTGCTGCGGATGCAGGCGCGTGAGAGGCCGGACAAGGCGTGGCTGGTGTTCGACGGTGTCGAGCCGCTGACGTTCGGCGAGGCCCAGCGCCAGGTCAACCGGGTCGCCGACGCGATCGCCACCGACATCGGCACGGGCGCCCATGTCGGCCTGTTCATGCGCAACCAGGTCGAGTTCTTCCCGGTCTTCTACGGCGCGATGAGCGCGGGTGGCGTCGCCGTGCCGCTCAACGCGGACGCCAAGGGCGTGCTGCTGGAGCGGGTGATCGTCAAGTCCGAGATCAAGGCGCTCGTCGCCCGCGAGGACGCTCTGCCGACGCTCGAGGCGCTCGACGGCCTCGGCCAGGTCGAGTTGCTGGTGGTCGCCGGCGACGGCCCGCTGCCGCAGCGGGTGCACGACGCGCGCGTGATCCGGTTCGCGGACTGGGTGGCGAACCGCAGCGCCGACGACCACCCGCTGCCCGACAGCTCGCAGATGGCGCTGATCCAGTTCACCAGCGGCACCACCGGCAACGCCAAGGGCGTCGTCTACCCGCACCACTTCCTCTACCTCTACAGCGCGATCGTCAGCGACGGCCAGGACCACTCCGAAGACGACGTGCTGACCACGCCGCTGCCGCTGTTCCACGTCGCCGCGCTGCACATCGTCTCCAACTCCGCCCTGCACGCCGGCTGCACCGCCTACCTGCGGCCGAAGTTCAGCGCGACGACGTTCTGGCAGGAGATCGCCGACTGCGGCGCGACCTTCGCGATCCTGCTCGGCCCGCTGGCGGCGATCCTGCTCAAGACCACGCAGCAGGCGCCGCCGCACAAGCTCGCAAAGCTCTTCTGCCTCCCGTTCCCGCCCGACGGCAAGGAGTTCGAGCGCCGGTTCAACACGCGCATCCTGTGGCAGGGCTACGGGATGACCGAGGTCTACCCGCACGCGATGCAGTCGGAGATGATCCCGGACGTGCCCTACGACACGGTCGGGCACGCGGCCAGCTGGATGGAGTACGGCGCCGTCGACGAGCGCGACCGGCTGCTGCCGCCCGGCCAGATCGGCCAGCTCGTCTACCGCTCGCGCCTGACCGACGGCATGGCGCGCGGCTACTTCAAGGAGCCGCAGGCGACCGTCGACGCGTTCCGCAACTTCATGTTCCACACCGGCGACGTGGGCTTCGTCGATGAGCGCGGCCTCGTCCACTACGCCGGCCGTGTGCAGGACCGCATCCGCCGCCGCGGTGAGAACATCAGCGCGGCCGAGCTCGAGTCGATCGCGATGACGCACCCGCAGATCACCGAGGCCGCGGCCGTCGGCGTCCCGGGCGAGTTCGGCGAGCACGAGGTCAAGCTCGACGTGGCGACCACCGGCGAGGAGCTCGACGTCGCCGCCTACCACGCCTGGCTGGTCGACCGCCTGCCAAAGTTCATGGTCCCGATGTACATCGAGATCCACGACGAGCTGCCCAAGTCGTCCAGCGCGAAGATCCAGAAGCACCTGCTCGTCGAGGGCGGGCTCGACCGGCCCGGGATCCACGTGTTCGACCCGAGAGCCGTCGCGCGGTGAGCACCTACCAGGGCGCCGGCGTCCGCCTGGCCGGCGACCTGTACCCGGGCGGCCAGCCGACCGTGATGCTGCTGCACGGCGGCGGGCAGACCCGGCACTCGTGGGCGAAGACCGCCCAGCGCCTCTCCGACCACGGGCACGCCGCGCTCGCGCTCGACCTGCGCGGCCACGGCGAGAGCGACTGGGCGCCAGACGGCGACTATGCGCTCGATGCGTTCGTCGCCGACATCCTCGCGATCATCGACACGCTCGAGGAGCCGCCGATCCTGGTCGGCGCCTCGCTCGGCGGGATGACGTCGCTGCTGCTCGCGGGCGAGCACCCTGAGAAGGCCGCGGCGCTGGTGCTGGTGGACATCGTGGTCCGGGCCGAGCCCGCGGGCGTGAAACGGATCCTGGACTTCATGGCCGCCCACCAGGACGGCTTCGCCACGCTCGACGACGCCGCCGACGCGATCGCCGCCTACACGCCCAACCGCAGCCGCAGCCGCAACCACGAAGGCCTCAAGAAGAACCTGCGCCTGCGCGAGAACGGCCGCTGGTACTGGCACTGGGACCCGGAGTTCCTGCGGATCGAGGACGAGTCGCACCGGCGGGTGGACCCCGAGCGGATGGAGGCCGCCGCCGCGTCGGTGACGATCCCGACGCTGATCGTCCGCGGCGCCCGCAGCGACGTCGTCTCCGACCAGGCGCTGGACCACATGCGCTCGCTCGTCCCGCACGCCGAGGTCATCGACGTCAAGGCCGCGGGCCACATGGTCGCGGGCGATGACAACGACGTCTTCGCCGAGCGGCTCGAGGACTTCGTGGGGGCCGTCCGTGCGTGAGACGCTCGAGGTCGAGGCGCTCGACCTCCAGGAGGAGTTCTTCGCGCGCGGATGGACAGACGGCCTGCCGATCGTCGCGCCGACCCCGGAGCGGGTGCAGGCGATGCTCGGCGCGCTCGACGAGCCCGAGACGCTGATCGGCTACCTGCCGGTGCGCGGGCGCGGGGTGACGCTCGAGAAGGCGGCGATCAACGCGGTCATGGCCGGGTGCCGGCCCGAGTACTTCCCGGTCGTCGTCGCCGCGCTGGAGGCGATGTTCGACGCCGCCTTCAACCTGCACACGGTGCTCACCAGCACCGGCGGCGCGGCGCTGTGCGCGGTCGTCAGCGGCCCGATCGCCGCGGAGATCGGCATGAACGCCCGCCACAACGCGCTCGGCCAGGGCAACCGCGCGAACGCCACGATCGGCCGCGCGCTGCGGCTGGTGGCGATGAACGTCCTCGGCTCAAAGCCCGGCGAGTCCGACGCGTCCTCCTTCGGCCATCCCGGCAAGTACACGCTGTGCTTCGCCGAGGACCCGCCGCCCGCGCCGTGGCTCTCGGTGAGCGAGCAGCTCGGCTACGCGCGCGAGGACACGACCGTGACCATGGTCGCGGTCGAGGGTCCGCACCAGCTCGCGCAGCAGCTCACCGACAACGCCGAAGACGTCCTGCGCTCGTTCGCGCGTTCGATCGCGCATCCCGCCTGGTTCTGCACCGGCAAGGGCGGCCATGGCGTGCTCGTGCTCGGCCCGGAGCACGCGGGCTTCTGCGTCGCGCAGGGCTGGACGCAGGCGCAGGTGCGCGAGTACGTCTACGAGCACGCCCGCATCCAGGTCGACGAGCTCCTCGCGGCCGGCGTCCATCTGGAGTCCGGGACCCAGCACGCGCTGGAACCGGCCGCCGACGGCACGCTGCCGTCGCTGCGCTCCCCCGAGGACGTGTTGCTGGTCACGGCCGGCGGCGAAGGTGCCGGCTGGTCGGCCTGGGTGCCGTCGTGGGCGCCGACGATCCATGCCTACCGCGCGACGCGCCGCGTCCGCCCGTCCGGCGAGGCGCTGCCGGAGTGCGGGCCGGACGGCTGCATCGTCCCGTGGATGAGATGAAGATCACCGTCCTGCGCCCTGACGAGCCACCGCCCGCCGTCGCCACGGTGTCGCTGGCACCGCGCGCCGCGCCCGCGGAGACCCCGGTGATCGGGATCATCCCCAACGGCAAGCCGCTGGCGAAGGAGCTGCTGGACGCGCTCGTGGCCGAGATCGGCCGGCGCCTGGACCGCCAGGTCGAGGTCGTGACCCTGGTCAAGCCGAGCGCCGCGACCGTGATCAGCGCCGAGCAGGCCAACGTGATGGCCGTGCGCGCGCACATGGTCATCAGCGGCCTCGGTGATTGAGGCGCCTGCTCCGCGTGCAGTCTGCACGACGCCGTGATGATCGAGCAGCGCGGGACCCCGGCGACGGTGCTGATCACCGAGCCGTTCCAGGCCGTGGTGGCGTCCAACGCGGCCAAGCTCGGCATGCCCGGCTATCACTTCCTGACCGTCCCGCACCCGATCTGGGGCAAGGACGAGGCGGCGCTGCGCGAGCTCGCGCGGTCGATCGCCGACCGCGCGATCGCGCAGTTGCTCAGGTAGAGGTGCCGGTGGGCGTCACGCGCTCGCCGGTCGGCCACGCGTAGTCGAGGCCCATCGCGATCCGCGTGCGCGTGTCGGCGGGCTCGATCACGTCGTCGAGGATGATGTTGGCCGCGGCCTCCCACGGCTCGGACTCGGCCGCCCATTCGAGCTCGAGCTCGGCCACGAGCGCGTCGTGCGCCTCCTTGCCCTCCTCGGCGAGCACCTGCTCCAGGCGCCGGCGGTAGACCGTGCGCACGCCGGTGTCGGGCGCCATGAAGCCCATCTCGGCCGTCGGCCAGGCGAACAGCAGGTCCGGGCGCACGGGCCGGCCGCCGAGGGCGATGTGCCCGCCGCCGTAGGCCTTGCGCACGACGACGCCGATCTTCGGCACGCGCGCGTAGGCGAGCGTGGTGACGACGTTCTTGTAGCCGGCGAGGATGCCGCCGCGCTCGGCGTCCTTGCCGATCATCAGCCCGGGGACGTCCTGCAGGAAGACGAGCGGGATGTTGAACGTGTCGCAGAGCTTGGCGAAGCCGGCCAGCTTGCTCAGCGCCGGGACGTCGAGCACGCCCGCGCGCTGCATCGGCTGGCTGGCGAGGATCCCCACCGGGTTGCCCTCGATGCGCGCGAAGCCGGTGATCAGGCTGCGGCCGTAGCGCTCGCCCCACTGCAGCAGCGACCCGTCGTCGACGATGCACTCGATGACCTTGCGCATGTCGTAGCCGCGGCGCGGCTCGCGCGGGACCAGCGTCGCCAGCTCGGACGGGTCGCGGGCCGGCGGCAGCGGCGGGGCGACCGGGGCGGGCAGCGCCGCCGAGTCGGGCATGAAGGACAGGTAGCGGCGGATCGCGTCGAAGGCCTCGGTCTCGGTGTCGACGACGGCGTGCACGGCGCCGCTGGTCTCGTGGGCGACCTTCGGCCCGCCGAGCTCCTCGGCCTCGACCGTCTCGCCGATCGCCGCCTCGATCACGGGCGGGCCCGACAGCGCGACCGCGGCGTCCTTGCGCATGACGACGAAGTGGCCCATGGCGGCGTGCAGTGCCGCGTCGCCGTAGGCCGGGCCGAGCACGGCGGTCACGTGCGGGATCGACGGCTCACCCGCGGGCGACTGCAGGAACGTGCCGAAGTCGAACGGGACGCCGGAGAAGCGCCAGCCGAGCAGGTCGGGCAGGCGGCCGCCGTCGTTGTCGGACAGGCAGATCAGCGGGATATGACGGCGCCCTGCCCATTCCGCGATCCGGTTCTGCTTGCGCATGTTGACCGGCGCGGTGGTGCCGGTGAGGACGGTCGTGTCGATGGCGATGATGGCCACGCGGCGCCCGTCGATGCGGCCGAGCCCCGTGATGACGCCATCGCCGGTGGTGACCTTGTCCGGGCGCCGGTACTCGGGCTCGGCGAGCATGCCGAGCTCGTACCAGGAGCCTTCATCGATCAGCTGGTCGATGCGCTCGCGCGCCGTCTGGCGACCCGTGGCGCGGATCTTCTCGATGTAGCGCTCGCCGCCGCCCTCGAGGCCCTGGCGGCGGCGCCGCGCGAGTTCCTCGTAGGGATCCGTCAGCCCCCGCGTTGTGGTGTCCGCTGACACGGTTACCGCCCTCCTGGACCCCTCGGATGCATCATCATGGTGTAATCTACCAACCGCTTGGTCAAAATTCCATTCACTTCCGAAGACGAGAGCTGGATCCCCGATCCGCCGGGGATCAGCTTCGACGCGGCGCTGCTCGCGGGGACGCTCGGCGTCGCGCGGCGCACGATCGCCGCGCGCGAGGCGGTGACGCTCGGCACGCACCTGGTGCGCCGCCCGAAGGCGCTCGCAGGCCCGCTGGCCAGGCTGGCGGGCGAGTCCGCGCGGATCGCCACCGGCCGCTCGCAGATCGACCCCGGCCGCCGCGACCGGCGCTACGCGGACGTCGTCTGGCGCGGCAACCCGATCTTCAGGGCGCTGGCGCAGGAGCACGTGGCGCTGGGCGCGGCCGTCGAGGCGGTGCTCGACGGCGCGGAGCTCGACCCGGCCGACGACTACCGCGTGCGGCTGATGGCGATCAACCTGATCGCCGGGCTCGCGCCGGCGAACTGGCCGTGGTCGAACCCCGCGGCCTGGAAGGCGTTCATCGACACCGGCGGCGGCAGCCTGGTGACCGGTCCGCGGCGGCTGGCGCAGGACCTGCGCACCCCGCCGCGGCTGCCCGTGCGCTCGACGTCGCGCCAGTTCAAGCTGGGCGAGGAGCTCGCGGCGACGCCGGGCGCCGTCGTCCTGCGCACGCCCATGCTGGAGCTGCTCCAGTACGACCCCGTGACGCCGGACGTCACCCGCGAGCCGCTGCTGATCGTCCCGTCGCTGGTCAACAAGTACTACCTCACCGACCTCGCCCCGGGCCGGAGCCTGGTCGAGCACGCGGTCAAGGCCGGCGTGCAGGTGTTCCACATCTCCTGGTTCAACCCGGGCCGCAAGCACCGCGACTTCGATCTGGACACCTACATCGCCGCGATCGTCGAGGCGCTCGACGCTGTGCGGGAGATCACGGGCGAGCCGCGCGTGCACACGCTCGGCGTGTGTGCGGGCGGGCAGCTGCTGACGATCGCGCTCGCGCATCTCGCGGCCTTGGGTCGTGAGGACGAGGTGGCGAGCACGTCGCTGACCGTCGCGGTGCTCGACCACTCCGAGCCCGCGAGCCCGACCGGCCTGATGGACCGCGGATCGGCGGCGCGGGCGATCGAGAAGGTCAAGCGCGACGGGTTCGTCGACGGCCGCAAGCTGCAGGCCGCGCTCGCGTGGCTGCGCCCGATCGACAGCGTCTGGTGGGCGTGGGTGCAGCGCTACCTGCTGGTCGCCGACCTGCCGCGGATGGACCTCTTCTACTGGTCGGAGGACACGACGAACCTCCCCGCGGGGCTGGTCGTCGACCTGATCGATCTCTCGCTGGAGAACCGCTTGACGGTGCCGGGCTCGCTGACGGTGCTGGGCACGCCGATCGACCTGCGCAAGGTGCGCATGCCGGCGTACGTGATCGCCGGGCTGACCGACAACCTGACGGCGTGGCGCAGCTGCTACCAGACCACCCGCATGCTCGGCTCCAGGTGCGCGTTCGTGCTCGTCAACGGCGGCCACCTGCAGGCGATCCTGCGCCCGCCCGGCGGTCGCTCGGCCGGCTATCGCACCGCGCCGTCCACGCCCGCCGACCCGGACACGTGGCTGGAGCGCTCCAAGCTGCACGACGCGAGCTGGTGGGACCACTGGCTCGCCTGGCTCGACCGGCGCTCCGACGGCCGCCGCCCCGCGCCCGAGGCGCCCGGCTCCGACGCGTTCGCGCCGGTCGGGCCCGCCCCCGGGCCGCTACGTGATGCGCCGCTTCGACTGAGCCGCGCTACCAGCGGCAGGCGAGCGGGATCGCCGGATGGTCCGGCGCCGCATACCGCTTGTGGATCGGCTGCACGACCTCTTCGCCGAAGCGCAGGATCTGCTCGCGCGTCGCTTCCAGCGACGGCCCGGTGGAGACCCGGCAGCAGAACACCACGTAGTCCACGCCGCGCTCCTCGGCCAGCATCTCGAGGTGCTCGATGCACTGCTGCGGCTCGCCGATGACCATGTGCGGCGCGACGCTCTCGGGCGTGATGTCCTCCGGCCCGGCGTAGCCCGGGTTGCGAGCGAGGTTGCCGGCGCGCAGGTAGAAGCGGGTCATGCGCGCGTAGTGCTCGCCGAAGACCTGCGCCGCCTCGGCGAAGCTGTCGGCCACCCAGCCGTCGCGCATCAGCACGACGAACGGCGTCTTGCCGAGCTCGGCCGCCCGCTCGCGGTAGATGCCCGCGTCCTCGGCGAACGCCTCGGCCGTCGAGGGCATCGGGTCGCACGTCCAGGCCTCGGCCTGGGAGGCCGAGCGCTTGATCGCCGCCGGCGAGGCGTTGCCGCCGCTCCAGATCGGCCAGCCGCCGTCCTGGAACGGGGCGGGAGCGAGGAAGCCGTCGCGGACGGTCCAGTGCTCGCCGTCGAAGTCGAAGCGCTCGCCTTCGAACGCGGCGCGCCAGACCTTCAGCGCCTCCAGGAAGCGCCCGAGCAGCTTCTCCTCGGGGATGCCGTACTGGCCCCAGAACATCGGCAAAAAGCCGCGCGAGACCGTGGTCACGAGCCGCCCGCGCGAGAGGTTGTCGATCACCGCGAACTGCTCGGCCGCCCGCATCGGGTGCACGAGCGTGGCCACGAACGTGAACGTCGCGAGCATCACGCGATCGGTCTCGCGCGCGAGCAGCGTCAGCAGCTGCTCGGGCCCGGGCAGCGCCGTCGCGGCCACGGCGTGGCGGTCCGGCGCGTGTACGGAGTGAAAGCCGGCGCGCTCGGCGAGGATGCCCTCCTCGACCATCGCGTCGAGGCCGTCGGCGATCTCGGCGGGCGTCAATGGCCGGCGATCGGGGCGGGTCAGGTTCGTATCGATGAGGTAGCCGACGCGCATCAGTAACTCGGCCGATCCCAGGCTTCGCGCGCCTCGGCGCGGGCGTGATGGGCGAGCGCCGCGACCGTCCCGCCGTCCACGAGCACGTCGCAGCCGGTCACGTAGGCCGCACCGGGGGAGGCCAAGAACTCGGCGACGGACGCGATCTCGTCGGCGGCCGCCGGCCGGTCGAGCGCCGACCACGCCGTGAGCTGGCGCGCGTTGCCGCCGGACTGCTCGGCCTCCAGGCGGCCCATGGGCGTGTCGATCAGCCCGGGGGAGATGGAGACGATGCGCGCGCC
This sequence comes from uncultured Solirubrobacteraceae bacterium, assembly GCA_963798325.1. GTDB lineage: Bacteria > Actinomycetota > Thermoleophilia > Solirubrobacterales > Solirubrobacteraceae > Solirubrobacter. The sequence continues at coordinate 791,494 of CAWCSS010000009.1, read as the reverse complement.
GCGCTCGCCCCAGGAGCGCGCGAGCCGCTCGACGTGCACGATCACGCCGCGCTTGCTCACCGCGTAGGCGAGTCCCGGCTTCCAGCTCTCACCTTCGACGACGGCGATCTCCTCCTCCAGTGCCTCGCGCAACGGGTCGAGCATCGCCTCATCATGCCCGCGGACGCCGATGCGGTGACCGGAGATCGACGCGATGCAGACCGCCACGGTCCCCGGGCGCAGCAGCGGCTCGACCGCGGCCAGCACGCGCGCCGTGCCGACGAGGTTCACGCCGAAGATGTCCGACGAGGAGGCCATGTGCGGGCTCAGACCGGCGGCGCAGATGACCGCCCCGAGGGGCTCGTCGCCCACGGCGTCCGCGAGCCGCTGCGCCGTCTCGGGCTCGCGGAGATCGCCGACGACCTTCACCGCGTCGATGCCGGCGAGCGCGTCGGCGGAGACATCGCTGACGACGAGCCTGTGCCGCTCGCCGAAGCGCTGAACGCAGGCCCGGCCGACGCCACCTGCCGCACCCGTAATGATCGCCACCGATTTCATAGACATGGATTCAACCAAACGATAGGTTAGTTGTCATGGGTCGTCTTGACGGAAAGGTCGTGATCGTCACCGGAGCGGCGCGCGGGATGGGCCGCGCGACCGTCGAGGCTTGCCGCGCCGAGGGCGCGCAGCTCGTCGTCACCGACCGTGACCCGGCGGTCGAGCAGCTGGGCGTGCCCGCGGTCGTCGGGGACGTCGCCGATCCGGCACTGGCGGCGCAGGCGGTCGACGTTGCCAAAGACACCTACGGCGCGATCCACGGCCTCGCGCACATCGCGGGCGCGCACCTCAACGGCGACATCACCGAGGTCACCGGCGAGGAGTGGGCGCGGATGCTCTCGATCAACCTCACCGGCCCGATGGTCTGGTCGCGCGCGGTGGTCCCGGCGATGATCGAGGCCGGCGGCGGCTCGATCGTCCTCGTCGCCTCGATGAACGCCTCGGTCGCGCACCCGCGCTCGGTCGCGTACACCAGCTCGAAGGCCGGCGTGCTCGGGCTGATGCGCTCGATCGCGCTGGACTGCGGCCCGTCCAACGTCCGCGCGAACACGATCTCCCCGGGCTCGATCGCCACCGAGATGCTGCTCGACGCGGCCGCGCGCCACCCGCTCGGCGACGGGGCGCTCGACGCGCACCGGCAGGCGAACCCGCTCGGCCGGCTGGGCGAGCCGAGCGAGATCGCCAACACGTGCGTCTTCCTGCTCTCCGACGAGGCGCCCTACATCACCGGCGCCGACTTGAAGGTCGACGGCGGCCGCACCGCCCGCACCTAGACCTCTGCCGCGCAGTTACGGCGAGCAGATCGCCTCGCGGGCGTCAAAGCGACCGCTTCGCGGCGGGCTTCGCGCCAGGTGAGCGGCACGCGCCACCCGCGCGCGCGACCGTCGAGTTGGACAACCAGCGGTTGACCAAGTCGACACTCGCGTCACCGGCGAGCGCGAACGTGCCACCAGCGCACGCTCGCGACCGGACTAGCTCGGGACGGCGGTCCGGTCGGCGGTCAGGAAGTGCTCGATCACCGCGCGCCGGCGGATCGCGAGACCGGCCGTCAGCTCGCCGTCGCGCACGGTGAGCTGGCGGGGCGCGACGATGAAGTCCACGATCCGCGCCGAGCCGCCGATGCGCTCGTTGGCCGTGGCCACCTCGGTGGCGACCAGCTCGCGCACCTCGGAGCTGGCCACGAGCGAGGCGTAGGCCGAGAAGTGCAGGTCGCGGGCGGTCGCCCAGGCCAGCGTCTCCTCGTAGTCGACCTCGACGAGCGCGGTCAGCTCGGGGGCCGAGGTGCCCGCGACGACCGCGCGGCGCAGGTACGGGCTGTCGCCCAGCGCGGCCTCCAGGCCGGCGACGACGACGCCGCCGCTGACGTCCTCACGCCGGCCGCGGACGCGGACGCGCTCGCCGCCGGCCTCTTCGGCCAGGTCGCCTGTCGAATGCCAGTCGCCGGTGGCGGGGGAGAGGACCTCCAGCTCGCCGTTGGTGATCCGGCCCGAGATCGCCGGGCAGCGGGGAGCCGATCGTGCCGGCGTCGTCGAGCGAGGCCTGCGCGTACGCGAGGCCGCCGAGCTCCGCCTGCCCGTAGGTCTCCAGCAGCGGGATGCCGAGGCCCCAGAAGAACTCGGCGTCGCGCACCGCGACGGCGCCGCCGGTGACGACCGCGCGGCGTGTGCGCCGCAGGCCGAGATCGGCGGCGACGGGCCGGCCGATCAGGAGCATCGGCAGGCCGCCTGTCTTGCCCCGCAACCGCTGCATGCCCCACCGGTAGGCGCGGCGACGCGGCCCTGAGGACTCGCGTGCCCGCCGGACGGAGAGCTGGCGCAGCAGCTCGACCGCGCGTGGGGAGAGCGCGAGCACGGTCGGCCGCACCTCGACGAGATCCGCGGGAACGGTCGCGGGGGACTCGGGGACCGAGATCTGGGCGCCCGCGAGCAGCGGCGCGTAGAGGTCGAGCACGCGCGTCGCCGGCGTGGCCAGCGAGAGCACCGTGAGGTTGCGATCGCGCTCGGAGAGCTCGAGCCAGTCGGCGGCGATCCTCGCGACCGCGGCGACCGCATCGGCCTCCAGGCGCGCCGGCCGGGGATCGCCCTCGCTGCCGGCGCTGAAGGTGACGATCGCGCCGGCGCTCTCGAGCGCCACCGTGTCCGCGGTCTCGAGGTCGGACAGCCGATGCAGCCGCTCGTCCTCGTAGCCTCTCGTGCCGGTCGGGTCGAGCACCACCAACGCGCGCACGCCGTCGAGCGCCGCGCCCGCGTCGAGCACCAGATCGACCTGCTCCTGATCGCCGCACACGACGACCGTCGCGCCCAGGTCCGCGAGCAGCCGCGTCGTCATCTCCGGCGGCGTCTGCGGCGCCAGAGCGGCCGACGTCGCGCCCAGCGCCTGGATGGCGAGATCGCAGACGATCCACTCCGGGCTGTTCTCGGCGACGAGCGCCACCGGCTTGCCCGCCTCCACGCCCAGGGCGCGCAGCGCGCCGGCCATATCGCTCACGCGGGTCGCGAGCTGGCCGAAGGTCAGCGTCTGCCACAGGCCGTGGCGCTTGGAGCGCAGCGCCACCGCGCCGGGGCGCTCTTCGGCGTGCCGCGCGAGCGCGGCGACGATGGTCATGACTCCTCCCCGTGCAGCGCCACGACGACGCCGCCCTCGGCGGCGTCCGCACCGAGATAGGCGGAGACGACGGCCGGGTTGCGGCGGACCTCCTCCGGCGTTCCGTCCCCGATCTTGCGCCCGAAGTCGAGCACGACGATGTGCTCGGCGAGGTCCATCACGACGGCCATGTCGTGCTCGATCAGCAGCACCGTGTTCCCGAGCTCCTCGCGCGAGGCGAGGATGAACGCCGACATGTCCTCCTTCTCGTCCACGGTCATGCCGGCCATCGGCTCATCGAGCAGCAGGACCTTGGGGTCCTGGGCCAGCGCGCGGCCGAGCTCGACGCGCTTCTGGAAGCCGTAGGAGAGGTCCTGGGTGGCCGCGTTGCGCAGGTGCGAGATCTCCAGCAGGTCGAGGATCTGCTCGACGCGCTCGCGCTGCCTGATCTCGTCGCGCACGACCGACGGGAGCCGGAGCATCGCGGCGACGATGCCGCCGCGGCCGTGCAGGTAGCGGCCGGTCATGATGTTCTCGACCACGCTGAGCCCGGGGAACAGCGCGGGCGTCTGGAACGTGCGCGAGAGGCCGAGCTGGGCGATCTTGTGCTGCGCGAGGCCCGCGATGTCGCGGCCGCCGAGGCGGATCGTCCCCTCGGTCGGCTTGTAGATGCCCGACACACAGTTGAACAGGCTCGTCTTGCCGGCGCCGTTGGGGCCGATCAGGGCGGTCAGGCCGCCCTCGGGCACGTCGAAGGACACGCCGTCGAGCGCCGTCACGCCACCGAAGCGCACGGTCAGGCCTTCGACGTTGATCGCACCGCTCACGCGAGCCACCTCCTGCGGCGACGGTAGCGCTTGGCGGTGGCGAACGACCGCTCGCCCTCGTGCACCGCGCCACCGAGGTAGAGCTCCTGGATCTGCGGGTCCTCCCGCAGCTGGGCGGCGGGGCCTTCGAGCACGATCCGGCCGCTCTCGATCACGTACGCGTAGTCGCAGAACTCGAGCGCCAGGCGGGCGTTCTGCTCGACCACGAGCATCGACGTCCCGGCGCTCTGGCGCACCTCGCGCAGCCGCTCGAAGATCGAGCGCGTGATCATCGGGGCGAGGCCGAGCGAGACCTCGTCCAACAGCAGCAGGCGCGGGCTGGCCATCAGCCCGCGGCCGATCGCGACCATCTGCTGCTCGCCGCCCGACAGCCAGCCGGCCTGGTCGTGGCGGCGGCGATCGATCTGCGGGAACAGCGCATAGATCTGCTCCATGACCTCCTGGGAGACGCCGCCCTTGCGGGCGGTCGCGCCGATGCGCAGGTTCTCGTCCACCGTCAGCTCGGCGAACACCATCCGGCCCTCCGGCACCTGGGCGACGCCCTGGGCGACGATCTTGTTCGCCCGCAGCTTGGTGACGTCGGTGCCGTCGAACTCGACCGAGCCCGACAGGATCCGCCCGTTGTGATGCTTGAGCAACCCGGAGATGGCGCGGATGGTCGTCGTCTTGCCGGCGCCGTTGGCACCGAGCAGCGCCACCGCGGTGCCCTCGCGCACCTCGAGGTTGATGCCGCGCAGCGCGGGGGCGCCGCCGCCGTAGGCGGCCTCCAGGCCGGTGACGGCGAGGACCTGGTGGCCGCTCTGGCCCGCGGTCTCGCCGCCGGTCATGAGCTGTACGGCCATCTCGTCACCCCCCTGCGGATGTCCAGCCACAGGCCGTTGAGGCCCGCCGGCTTGAAGATCATGATCAGCACCACCAGCAGGCCGAGTAGCAGATTGACGATCTGGCCCTGGTAGTTGGAGAGCAGGTTGCCCAGCACGGGCGTGCCCGGGTCCACCGACACCGCCATCGTCGAGAGCACCTGCGGCAGCAGCGTCCAGACGATCGCGCCGAGCACGGCGCCCGGCAGGGAGCCCATGCCGCCGATGATGATGATCGCGAAGTAGCTGATCACGAACTCGAGCGTGTACGCGTCCGACGTGGTGTTGCCAAGGTAATAGACGTACAGCGCGCCGGCGGCGCTGGTGATGAACGACGTGACCGCGAACGCCTTGATGCGCTGGGCCCCGACCGGGATGCCGAGCGCGCCGGCGGCGACGTCGTGGTCGCGCACGGCCACGAGCGAGCGGCCGGAGCGCACCGCGAGCAGGTTGCGGGTCGTGAGCAGCGTCAACCCCGCCGCGACCAGCAGCAGGAAGTACCAGCGCTCGTCGGAGCTCAGCTCCCATCCGAACAGGCTCGGCGTCGGGTAGGCGATGCCGGAGAAGCCGAAGTTGCGGTTCTGGTACTCGCGGAAGACATAGAGCGCGATGAAGTGCAGGGCGAAGGTCGACAGCAGCAGATACAGCCCGCGCAGCCGCAGGCTCGGCAGGCCGACGAAGGCGCCGATCAGCGCGCCCGCGACGCCGGCCGCGAGGATCACGACGATGAACGGCGTCGAGTGCTGCACGTCGAGCACGGCGGCCACGATCGCGCCGACCGAGAAGAACGCCGCGTGCCCGAGTGACAGCAGGCCGGTGTAGCCGACCAGCAGGTTCAGCGCCGTGGCGCCGATGATCGCGATCAGCGTGAAGTTGATCTGCGCGAGCCCGATTCCGAGCAGTTGCGTGTCGGTCAGCAGGAAGCCGAAGGCGCTGCGGTTGATCAGCACCGACGGGAGGTAGATCAGCAACGCGAGGGCGATCAGCGCCCAGACGACCCGTCCGCGTGAGCGGAACAGGCGCATCTCCTGCCGGTAGTCGGAGTACATGCGCGCCATCAGACCCGCTCCACCGTGGGACCGCCGAAGAGCCCGTACGGCCGCACGAGCAGCATGGCCAGCAGCAGCACGTAGACGACCACGTTCGCCGCGCTGCTGGAGACGTAGCCGATCGCGAGCTGCTGGATGACGCCGATGATCAGCCCGCCCACGACCGCGCCCGGGATGCTCGTGAGACCACCGAGCACGGCGGCCGGAAAGGCCAGCAGGCCGAGCGCGTTCAGCTGCGGCGAGACCGTCTGGAGGTTGCCCATCAGCACGCCGCCGAGCGCCGCCGTGGCGGTGCCGATCCCGAACGCGAGCAGGAACACCTTGTCGGCGTTGACGCCCGACAGCACGGCGGCCTCGACGCTCTGGGCCGTCGCCCGCATCTCCAGCCCCAGCTTCGAGCGGCGGAAGAAGAGGGCGAACGCCGTCACGCACACCGCGGTGACCCCCATGACGATCACGTCGAGCTCGGACACGCGCAGGCCGAGGAAGCCGAACGAGTCACTCGGCAGCCGCGACGGCAGCGTGAGCTCCTGCGCGCCCCAGATGATCTGCGTGATCGAGCGGATCACCAGCGAGAGCGCGATCGTGACCATCACGACGGTCAGCAGCGGCTTGCCGATCATCGGCCGGAACACGATCACCTGCAGCAGCACGCCGATGATCGCGGCGATCGCCAGCGACACCAGGATCGCCGGGATCATCGGCAGCGAGAACGTCGCCAGGCAGGCGAACAGCAGGTAGCCGCCCACCATCAACAGGTCGCCCTGGGCGAAGTTGAACACGTCCGTGGACTTGAAGATCAACACGAAGCCCAGGGCCACGAGCCCATAGATCGAGCCGACCGCCAGCCCACCGATCACGAATTGGAAGAACTCCGCCATGTCGGGTCTCCGTCAGTCGGCCGAGACGGCGCTAGCCGCCGTACTCGTTGGTGATGTAGGACTGGTAGTCGGCGTACTCGCCGACGTTCTCGAACTTCTTGGTGTCGTAGTTGTAGATGTACGGGCGCGTAGAGGACAGGCCGATATGGTCGTCCGGGCCGTAGGCGATCGTGTCCGAGATGCCGCCGGTGTCGAGGTCGGTGATCTTCTCCAGGCCGGCGATGAAGTTCGCGCGCGAGAGCTCCTTGCCCGCGTTCTTGAGCCCCTCGACGACGACCATTCCGGACAGGTAGCCGAACGTGAAGGCCGTGTTGCCGGCCTCGTCCTGATAGCCGTACTTCTTCGCGTCCTCGGTCAGCGTGGCGTTGCCGGGCACGCTGATGTCGGCCGGCGTCACCCCGGCGGTGTAGGTGAGCAGGTCGCCGTACTCCTTGGGCACCGCCTGGTAGGCCGTCGGGCCGCCGCCGGCGAAGGTCGAGATGACCGGGATCTTCGCGCCCAGCTTCTGCAGCCCCTTCATGACCGACGCGGCCTGCGTGGGCGTGGAGTGGACGATGATGTAGTCCGGCTTGGCGGAGACGATCTTCTGCACCTGCGCGTCGGCCGACGTCTGGGTCGGATCGCCTTCCTGGTCGGAGACGATCGAGCCGCCGTTCTTGGCCACCCGTTCCTTGACGAGCTGGTCGACCTCGATGCCCGATGCGGCGGTGAGGCGGAAGATGCCGATCTTCGGCGCCGTCAGGTTGAGCTTCTTGTTCATGTAGCCCATCAGGACGTCGACCTGGTCCGAATAGGGCGGCAGCACCGCGAAGACCGACTTGTGCAACGGCACGAGCGCCGCCTTGGTGATCGACTGCGGGCCGACCAGCGGCATGTTGTCCTTCAGGATCGACGGGAGCACGGCCTCCTGCACGGAGGAGGAGCCGTACCCCGAGATACCGACCACCGGGGTCTGGGTCGAGAGCTTCTTGTAGCCGGCGACGCCCGTGGGGACCTCGGACTTCTCGTCGACCTGGATCAGGTTGATCGTGCGGCCGTTGACGCCGCCGGCGTCGTTGGCCTTCTTGATCTGGGTCATGAAGCCGTGCGCCCACGGTGTCTGGGAGACGGCCGAGGGGCCGGTCTGGTCGTAGATCAGGCCGTAGTCGAACGGTGTCCGCCTTCACGCCCTCTTTGGCGTTGGTGTTGTTACCGCCGCCGCCGGCGGAGGCGGACCCACCGGAGTCGTCACCGCTACCGCACGCCGCCACACCGGCGGCGAGGGCGACGACCGACAGTGCAAGGCCAAAACGGGATGTCACCTGCATGTGGTGGCTCTCTCCTCCTCGAAGATTCGACCGGGATCTCCCTGCCCGGCTGCGAGCAATCTACCGACCGTTTGGCGGATTTTCAAGCGACCGTCTGTTTTGTTTTGGTTGTCTGCAGCTCGGCCGCCAACGCCTCGCGGAGCGGCCCTTTCTGGATCTTCGTGGCCGACATCGGCCACGCCGAGACGAAGCGCACGTGACGCGGGACCTTGAAGCGCGCGATCCGCTCCGAGCAGAACGCGATCAGCTCCTCGGCGGTCGCCTCGTGGCCGGCGCGCAGCTCGACGAACGCCGCGGGGACCTCCTCCAGGCGCGCGTCGGGCACGCCGACGATCTGCACGAGCTTGACCGCGGGATGCGTGCTCAGCAGCGACTCGATCTCGGCCGCGGCGACGTTCTCGCCGCCGACCTTGAGCATGTCCTTCAGCCGGCCGAGGAAGCGCAGGCGGCCGTCGCCGTCGAGCGAGCCGCGGTCGCCGGTGGAGTACCAGCCGTCGTCGTCGAACGCGGCAGCGGTCTTCTCCGGATCGTTGAGGTACTCGCTGAAGAGCCCGAAGCCGCGCACCTCGATCTCGCCCGGCTCGTCGACGCCGAGCTCGGCGCCGGTCTCGGGGTCGGCGATGCGCACCTCGCAGCCGGGCAGCGGGTGTCCGCAGGTGCGCACGCGCGAATCGAGTGGGTCGTCGAGCTGCGAGTAGGTGATCGCGCCGCCGCCCTCGGTCGAGCCGTACAGCGTGACCTGGATGACGTTGGGCATCGCCGCCTGCATCTGGCGCAGCAGGTCCTCGGGGCCGACGTTGAGCATCACGCGTGCGTGCGAGAGGTCCGCGTCGGCGAAGCCCGGCTGGTCGAGCAGGCCCTGGGTGATCGGCGGGTAGGCGGGGTAGAGGTGCGTCGCCCGCTCGCGCTGCACGAGCTCGAGGGCGCGGCGCGGCTCGAAGTAGGTGTCCGAGACGAACGCCGCGCCGGCGGCCGTGGACGCGATCAGCGGGCCGATCGCCCCGAGATGGAAGAGCGGGCACGGCGCCCACAGGCGATCTCCGGCGCTGAGGCGCAGGATGGCGGCGACGAGCGTCCAGTTGCGCACGATCGCCTCGTGCGTGAGGCGGCAGCCGCGCGGCAGCGAGGTGGTGCCCGACGTGTAGAGCAGCAGCGCGTCGTCGCGCAGGCGCACGGCGCTGCGGCGAAACGCGAGCTCGGCCGGCTCGATCGTCTCCGCGAGCGCGAGGAAGTCGGCTTCGCTGACCGCGTCGTCGCGGACCGTGGTGCCCAGGGCCACGATGTGCCGGAGGTCCGGCGCCGCCTCGGCCCGGTCTCCGAGCGCCTCCTCGAGCAGGCCGAGCAGGTCGACGTACTGGTCGATCCGATCGCTGGTGAGGATCACGCGCACGCCCGCGTCGGCGACCACGAACGGCAGCTCGACGGCGCGGTAACGGGTGTTGATCGGCACCACGGTCGCGCCCGCGAGCGCGATCGCGAAGATCGCGGCGATCGCGTCCGGGCTGTTGGCCATCAGCACGCCGACGCGGTCGCCGGGGCCGACGCCGAGGGCGATCAGCCCGCGCGCGAACGTCCGCGCCCGTTGCACGGCCTGCGCGTAGGTCCAGCGCTCGTCGACGAAGACCACGGCGTCGGCGTCGGGTGTCGCGCGTGCCGCGCGCTCCAGCAGGTCGCCGAGCGTGATGGCCTCGCCCCACGGATGGACGTCGGTGCGCTGCGGTCGCATGGGTGCGCTCCCCTAGTAGCGGATGGTGTCGGCGAAGAACTCGTGGCGGCGGCCGAGCACGGCCTCCGCGGTGGTGATCCCGGAGCGCGCGGCCTTGTCGATCCCGATCCCGCGCGCGCGGGTCGTGTCCCCGGTGAGATAGAGGCCCTCGACGCCGCGGACCAGCGTGTCCGGCCGCGCCGCGCCGACCTGGCCCGGCTTGCAGATCACGCCGTAGGTGTTGACCACGTGGGGCTTCTTCCAGAGGGCCCCCTTGGCCGCGGGCATCATGTCCTCGATGTCCTCCCACAGCTCGGCGAACTTGCGGTCGTAGTACGCGCGGTCGCCGTAGTGCTTGGTGGCGTCGAACGCGGCACCCACACACGTCAGGTACTCGCCCTCGGGCGAGACCGACGGGTCATAGCCGGTGAAGCACAGCGTGTAGCCCGGGAGCCCGGCCCGCGGGGTGGTGAAGAACGAGGCCATCTCCAGCGTGGACTTCGCGATCACCGGCTCCTCGGCCGCGATCCAGTAGCCGAACCAGCAGGCCCGGTTCTGGTTGGCGGCGAGCGTCTTCACGCGGTGGGTGAAGTCCCACGGCAGCGCGTCGGGAGCGAACAGCGAGTTGAGGTTCCACACCGGCGCGTTGACGATCACCTCGTCCGCCTCGATCTCCTCGCCGTCGGCCAGCCGCACGCCCTTGACGGCACCCTCGCGGATGACGACCTCGTCGACCTTCGCCCGGGTGCGGACCGCGCCGCCGCGGGCTTCGATCGCACCTGCCATCCGCCGCCAGAGCGACTCCCAGCCGCCCATCGGCCAGAACGAGTAGCCGGCGGTGCGCTTGCGCTCGTAGTGCAGCTTGCGGATGAAGAGGTTCTCCGAGGCCGAGTGCTCCCACGGCTCGAGCGTGATCTGCTCGAGCACCGAGATCGCCTCCCACACCTCATAGACGCCGACGTCCGAGGTGTACCGGCTCATCCACTCGCGCAGCGACAGGTGATCCAGGTTGTCGATGTCGTCGAAGGAGAGCTCCTTGACCGCCTCGATGCATCGCTTGAGGCCCTGCTTGGCCTCGCCGGAGTAGCGGTCCTGGATCGGGATCCAGTGGCCGTGCTCGTCGTCCCAGAACGGCATCGAGTCCGAGCGCTGGGAGTGGGTGAGCTCGACGCCGACGAGCTCACACGCCCGCGTCAGCGAGTCTCCAGGGTCCTCGACCAGGTGCGAGCTGAGGCCGATCTGATGACCGCGGTAGCGGTGCTCCATGGCGCGGCCGCCGAGGTAGGGGTGCTTCTCCAGCACGAGGACGCGCTTGCCCGCGTCGGCCAGGATGCAGCCGCTGACGAGCCCGGCCGTGCCGGCGCCCACGATCACGACGTCGTAGCTCATGCCGCCGACAGTATCAACCAACCGACCGTTTGGCGACCAAACGCTCGATCGTCCTGGCGGCCAGCTCGGTCTGGCGTGCGGGGGGCCAGTCGTCGGGATCGAAGACGGCCTCGGCGGCGATCCCGCGGACGAGCACGAGCAACTCGCGGGCCGCCTCCTCGTCGCCGCCCAGCTCGCGGGCGAGCAGCTCGCGGAACCACAGCAGGCGCCGTCGCTGCAGCCCGGCCAGCTCGCTATCGGCGACGGCGGCGCCCCAGAACGCGAACCAGGTCTGCCAGCTTCGCCGGCGCGGCTCGTCCAGGGGCAGGATCGCCTCGCAGATGGCCAGCAATCGATCGTCACCGGTGACCAGTCGCAGGCGGTGCTCGGTGGCGAGGCCCGCCGAGCGGTAGGCGTGCAGCAGCAGCTCCCGCTTGGACGCGAAGTAGTGCGTGACCACGGTCGTGCTGTAGCCGCCCGCGGCGGCGACGTCGCGCACCGAGACGCCGTCCAGGCCGCGCTCGGCGATCAGGTCGGCGGCGACCGCGGCGACTTCGGCGCGGCGTGCATCGTGGTCGACGACTCGGGGCACTTGACGGATAATACAACGGTTGTTATACAACAGGTGTTGTACTCAACGGAGAGAGCATCCACATGAAGACCGTCGCCGTCATCGGCAGCGGCGCCTCAGGCCTGGCCGCCGCGCTCGCCGCGGCCAAGGGCGGCGCCGGCGTCACCGTCTACGAGCAGGAGGACCGCCTCGGCGGGACCACCGCGCTCTCAGGCGGCAACGCCTGGCTCCCGGCCCACGCGGGGCTGGAGGACGACACGCCCGAGCTCGCGCTCGCCTACCTGCGCGCGCTCTCGCTCGGCGACGCCGACGACGAGATGCTCCAGGTCTTCGCCCGCGAGGCCGGCCCGACCGCCGCCCGCCTGCAGCGCGAGACCGCCATCAAGCTGCAGGCGATCCCCTACTGCGACTACCACGCCGAGTTCGAGGGCGGGCGCGAGCAGGGCGGGCGCACGCTGGAGCCCCAGCCGTACGACCCCCGTCCGGAGGTCGCGGAGATGATCCGCGACGCGCCGAACGTCACCGGTCCGATCACCTACGTCGAGCTCGCGGGCGGGGACATCAACCGCGAGCGGCTCGCCGAGCGCCGTGCGCGGGGCACGATCACGATGGGCCGGGCGCTGCTCGCCGGGCTGCTCGAGGCGTGCCTGGACGCGGGCGTCGAGATCGAGACCGGCGTGCGTGTGCGCCAACGCCCGGACGCCGACGCGGTGATCATCGCCACCGGCGGGTTCGAGCGTGACGAGCAGCTGGTCAAGGCGTTCCTGCGCGGGCCGCTGCTCGCGCCGGTGGGGGCGCCGAGCGCGAAGGGCGACGGCCTGCGGCTGGCGATCGCCGAGGGCGCGCAGCTGGGGAACATGAGCGAGGCCTGGTGGTGCCCCGCGATCTCGATCCCGGGTGAGACGATCGACGGCGTGCCGATGAACCGGCTGATCCTCACCGAGCGGGCGCGCAAGGGCTCGCTGCTGGTCGACGGGACCGGCAGGCGCTTCGTCAACGAGGCGCAGAACTACAACGACCTCGGGCGCACGCTGCAGAACTTCAACCCGAGCGAGTACGCGTTCCCGCACATCCCGGCATGGCTGATCTTCGACCACACGTATCGCACCTCGTACCGGCTCGGGCCGCTGAGCAGGCGCGATGCCGACCCGGACTGGCTGATCAAGGCCGACACGCCGGCGGCGCTGGCGGCCGAGATCGGCCTGCCCGCCGGCGCGCTGGAGGCCACGGTCGAGCGCTTCAACGAGAGCGCGCAGCACGGTGAGGACCCCGACTTCGGCCGCGGGTCGTATCCCTACGACCGCTTCATCGGCGAGATCGGGCCGCTCCAGGCGGGCCCGTACTACGCGCTGCGCGTCGTGCCCGGCTGCCTGAGCACCAAGGGCGGCCCGAAGACCGACCCCGACGGCCGTGTCCGGTCGATCAACGACGGCGTCATCCCCGGGCTCTACGCCTGCGGCAACGCCGCCGCCAGTGCGTTCGGCATGGCCTACCCGGGGGCGGGCGGCACGCTCGGCCAAGGGCTCACGTTCGGCTTCCGCGCCGGGGACGCGGCCGCGGCGGACTGATGAACGTCGTCGAGCTCGTCGACCGCGCGGCGCTCCGGTGGCCGGACACGGACGCGCTCGTCTGGCCGGACGAGCGCCTCACGTTCGCCGACTTCGCTTCTCGCACGCGCGCGTGCGCGAGGGCGCTGCGCGACCAGGGCGTGCAGGGCGGCGATCGCGTCGGCGTGCTGATGCCCAACCGGCCGGGGATGCTGGTCGCGATCTACGGGGCGATGCGCCTGGGCGCGATCCCGGTGCCGATCAACGGCCGCTTCAAGGAGCGCGAGGTCGCCTACGTGGTCGAGCACGCGGGGATCAACGTGCTGTTGCGCTCCGAGCCCTCGGCCGACGGCGACGACGTGGCGCTCGACGTCCGTGACCCGGCGATGATCATGTACACGTCGGGCACGACCGCCCACCCGAAGGGCTGCCTGCTCTCGCACGACTCGCTCGTGAGCACCGCGACGATCTTCGGCGAGCAACGGTTCCCGATCCGCCACGGCGACCGCATGTGGGACCCGCTGCCGCTGTTTCACCTCGCCTCGATCCTGCCGCTGAACGCCTGCCTGGTCACCGGCGCCACCTACGTCGGCCTCGAGCACTTCGAGGCGGGCGCGGCGCTGGAGGCGCTGGCGTCGTGCACGGTCGCGTTCGCGGCCTTCGACCTGATCTGGGCGGCGGTGCTCGACCACCCGCGGTTCGCCGAGTACGACCTCTCGGCGCTGCGGCTGGTCAACGTCAACGGCGTGCCCGAGCGGCTGCGCGCGTTCGCCGCGCGCACGCCATGGGTCACGCTGATCTCGCCCTACGGGGGGACCGAGGGCGGCGGCGTGCTCGCGCTGAGCCATCTCGACGATCCGCTGGAGTACCGCGTCGGGTCCGCCGGGCGCCCGTTCGAGGGCATGGAGGTGCGGATCATGCTCGGAGACGAGGTGCTCGGACCCGGTGAGCGCGGCGAGATCTGTTACCGGGGCGCGGCGCTGTTCGACGGCTACTACCGCGACCCGGAGCAGACCGCGGCCGCCTTCGACGCCGACGGGTTCTTCCACACCGGCGACCTCGGCTCGCTCGATCAGGCAGGTCGCCTGACCTTCATCGGGCGCCTGAAGGACATGCTCAAGGTGGGCGGGGAGAACGTCGCCGCGGCCGAGATCGAGGGCTTCCTGGCCGAGCACCCCGCGATCGCGGAGGTGCAGATCGTCGCCGCGCCCGACGAGCGCCTGCAGGAGGTGGCGTGCGCGTACGTCATGCTGCGCCCCGGGGCCACGCTGACGCACGACGAGGTCGTCGACTACTGCTACGGCCAGGTCGCGACGTACAAGATCCCGCGCTACCTGCGGATCGTCGAGGACTGGCCGATGTCGGGCACCAAGATCCAGAAGTTCCGGCTCCGCGAACTGATCGCCGCGGAGCTCTCGGACGCTGGTGTGCGCTTCGCGCCGAAGCTCACCCCGCCGGCGTCGCGGACGCCAGGCGCGGCGCCTCCGCGAGACCGGCGGCGTCAAGCTCGGCGCTGATCTGCTCGCGCAGGCGGAACTTCTGGATCTTCGTCCCGGACATCGGCCACTCGGTGACGAAGCGGACGTAGCGCGGCACCTTGAACGTCGCGATCTGCCCGTGGCAGTGCTCGATCAGCTCCTGCTCGGTCGCGGTCGCGTTGGCGCACAGCTGCACGAACGCCACCGGCACCTCGGTGTAGCGGGCGTCGCGCACGCCGACCACCTGCACGATCTCGACGGCGGGGTGCAGCGCCAGGTGACCCTCGATCTCGGCCGCGCCGACGTTCTCGCCGCCGACCTTGAGCATGTCCTTCAGCCGGCCGCGGTACATGATCCGGCCGTCGCGATCGAGCGCCCCGAGGTCGCCGGTGTGGAAGAAGCCCTCGTCGTCGATGACCTGCGCGGTCAGCTCCGGCTCCCGGTGGTAGCCGGCGAACATCGAGTGGCCGCGGCAGATGATCTCGCCGATCGCGTCGGGCGGTTGCGTGTCGCCGGTCTCGGGGTCGACGACGCGGACCTCCATGCCCGGGAACGGGCGCCCGGAGGTGCTCGCCCGGATATCCGGCGGGTCCTCGACGTGGCCGTACGCGCACACGCCGCCGAGCTCGGTGCAGCCGTAGGAGGAGATCTGCGTCGCCCACGGCATCTTCGCCTGCATCTGCTCCAGGCGCTCGCGGGTGCCGACGTTGAGCACCAGCCGCATCGCGCTGAGGTCCGTGGAGGCGAAGTCCGGGTGGTTGATCACCGCCAGCCACAGCGTCTCGAACGCCGGGAAGGCCGTCGTGCAGCGCTCGCGCTCCATCTGCGCGAGCGCGTCCTTCGGTGCGAAATGGCGCATGGCGACGTACGTGGTGCCCGCGAGCATGCACGCGTGCAGGGGCAGCAGCGAGGCGAGGTGAAACAGCGGCAGCGCGTCCCACATGCGGTCGGTGTCCGTGAGCAGGAAGCGGTCGCGCATCGCGTAGGCGGGACGCACGAGCGCCTCGTGGGGGAGGACGCAGCCCTTGGGCATCGCGGTCGTGCCCGAGGTGTACATCAGCATCGCGGGATCCCTGAGCGTCAGGTCCGGACGTTCACCCGCGACGGGCTCGAGGGCCTCGAACGCCTCGAAGCCTTCGTCCCAGCAGATGACGTGCTCGACGTCCGCCCCGGACTGCGCGATCAACCCCGCATGGTCGCCGACGCCGACGCCGGTGAAGAGCACCTTGATCTCGGCGTTGGAGATCGCGTGCGTGAGCTCGCGGACCTTGAAGCGGCCGTTGACCGGTACCGCGACCGCGCCGATGAGGATCGCGCCGTACAGCGCGTGGAGGTACTCGGGCCGGTCGCCCGCGAAGATCCCGACCTTGTCGCCCGGCCTGACGCCCAGCGCCCGCAACCGGCCCGCGTAGCCCGTCGCGGAGGCCAGGAGCTGCGCGTAGGTCTGGCGGTCCGCGTCGAACACCACGCCGGCGTCCGGGAACCGCTCGGCGGCGCGCTCGAGCAACGCCGCGAGGCTCGCCACGGTCTCTCGCTCCATGGACGGAGTCTACGCCTGCAGGACGGCTCCGATGCGGTACGCGCCGCTCTCGTCGGCGCGCATGCGGGTGAGCGCGCCGTCGTTGGGGGCGGGCTCGATCCGCAGCGCGACCAGCGGCTTCTGCACGCTCCACTTGACCACGTCCAACAGCAGCTCGGCGATCTCTTCGTCGCTGAAGTGCGCGCGGGCGTCCTCGCGATCGATCGGGGCGCCGAGGATCATCGCGTCGGCCAGGCGCAGCGCGGCCTTGTGGCGCGGCTCGAGGTCGGACGTCTCGTACGTGTCGACCTTGGCGCCGAGCTCCTCGTCGAAGCCGGCCTCGAAGGCCGCGTCGTCGCGGACCGTCTGACAGCGACGGCAATCGTGGATGCGCGCGCAGCGCAGGCGCACCAGCTCGGTGGTGATCGGGTCGAGGGCGTCGGCGCGCACGACGGCGTTCTCGAACGCGGACATCGCGGCATCGAGCTCGGTCCCGTAGCGGCCGGATTTCGTCGGCGGCCCGATCCTCACAGCACCGCCTCCGCCACGCGCTCCAG
Organism: uncultured Solirubrobacteraceae bacterium; assembly: GCA_963798325.1. Lineage (GTDB taxonomy): Bacteria > Actinomycetota > Thermoleophilia > Solirubrobacterales > Solirubrobacteraceae > Solirubrobacter. The sequence goes on along the minus strand of CAWCSS010000009.1, from coordinate 774,705 downwards.
GCGCAATCCCATGTCGAGCTCGTAGATCGCGCACACGAACGCCCAGAGCTCCTCGTCGGGCATGCCCAGCGCCTGCACCTGCGCGTCGGTCACGCTGCCCACGCTGAACGCGAACTGCTCGGCGAATACGAGCCGTGGGTCGGTGGGGGCCGGGTAGTCGGCGCCGTCCAGCACCGCCTGGATCACCTCACGGCAGTCGTCGAGCCGGTCGGCGTGCGAGAGCTCCTGGGCGCGCTGCAGGAGCGCGGCCGCCTCCGGCTGCAGGTGGACGATCTGCTCCGGCACCGTCACCATCGCCGCCCAGGATATGCCACGGCGTCCGGGCGAGCGCAACCGCCGCCGAGCTCGGTGAACAAATAGGGAGATCCCTTATGGCGCTCGTGTCGCGGAGCGGAGAGGATGCCGCTGCGAATCCGCGACGAGGAGCTCGGCATGGGCTGGCTGACGACGGTGCGAGGCATCACGACGCTGGTGGCGGTGACGCTGGTCGGCGCCGCCCCGGCCCACGCCGACGGCCGGTGGACGTTCACGGAGGTGTCGAAGACCCCGGCCTACTGGGACTCGAGCGGGGCGTCGAGCGCCGCGTTCATGGCGGACGGCAGGCTCGTCGTCGCCGGCGGCACCTACGTGTGGCGCGGGGACGGCGACGAGAACTTCGCCGCGATCGCGGTCGTGCGGTACAACCCGGACCTCTCGCTGGACACCTCCTTCAGCCAGGACGGCAAGCTGACGACGGACATCGACGCCGCGCGCTACGCCGGGGCCTCCGACGTGATGATCCAGGCTGACGGCAAGATCCTGGTGGCCGGGTCCACGGGGCGCAGCCCGTCCGGCGACTTCGTGCTCGTGCGCTACCGCGCCGACGGCTCGCTCGACCCCTCCTTCGGAACGGGCGGCATCGTCACGACCGACTTCGGCGTGTACGAGCGGGTCAACGCCGCCGCGCTCCAGCCCGACGGCAAGATCGTCGTCCTCGGCGAGTCGATCGACACGGGCGCGAGCGAGTCCCCGTGGAGCCTGGCGCTGGCGCGCTACCGGACCGATGGGTCGCTGGACCCGTCGTTCTCCGGCGACGGAATGCTGACGCTCAACGTCGGCGACTCGGTCAACGGCGAAGCCCTGGCGCTCCAGGACGACGGCAAGGTGCTCGTCGGCGGTGGCCATCACCTGCTGCGGCTCAGGCCCGATGGGTCGCTCGACCCGTCCTTCGGCGCCGACGGCGTTGTGTTCGACGACGCGCACGACATCCGGGGCCTGGGCATCCAGTCCGACGGCCGGATCGTCAGCGCGGGTCACAACGGCCAGTTCGCGTTCGCGCGGTATCTCGCCGATGGCACGCTCGACTGGTCGTTCGGCATCGCAGGCCGCAAGAGCATCGACTTCGGCGAGTACGGGGGCGCGCTGAACGGCATCGCGATCCAGCCCGCCAACGGCGACATCGTGGCGGTCGGTGATCAGTACTGGTCCGACTGGATCTCGGGCAACTACGGCATCAACCTCCTGGCCGCGGGCCTCGGCGCGGACGGAGGGGCGGGCACAGGCTCGTGGGGGGAGTGGGGGGACCTGCCGGGAGGGCAGGAGCAGGGCGCGGCCGCCACCGCGATCGCACCCGACGGCCAGATCGCCATCGTCGGCTACGGCGGCACCTGGTCCGACTGGCCCAACCGGTTCCTGGTCGGCCGCCTGGACGGCGAGACCGGCACGCCCGCCGTGACGACGATCACCGGCGGCCCCTCGGGCACGATCACCGACGCGGCACCCGCGTTCACGTTCACGCCCGCGGTGCCTGGCTCCGCGCTCGCGTGCAAGCTCGACGGGCCGGGGACCGCGGCCGGCAGCTTCACGCCCTGCACGTCGCCGAAGGCCTACAGCTCGCTCGCTGACGGCGCCTACGCGTTCACCGTCCGCGCGACGGACCCGGCGGGGAACGCCACGATGTCGGCGCGCACGTTCACCGTCGAGACCGTCCCCGACACGACGATCACGAGCGGTCCGCCCAGCGCGACGAACCAGACGAGCTCCAGGTTCGACTTCACGGCCTCGGCCGCCGGCTCCACGTTCGAGTGCAAGCTCGACACGCCCTCGGGCGCGGGCGGCTACGCGGTGTGCGCGTCAGGGCAGTCGTACGCCACGACCGCCAATGGCGCTTACACGTTCTCGGTCCGCGCCGTCGGCCCGCGCGGCGCCGACCCGACGCCGGCCACGAGCACGTTCACCGTCGACACGGTCGCGCCCGAGACGACGGTCACGGGTGGTCCTCCCCCGCAGGCGAGCGGAGGAACGCAGACGTTCTCGTTCACGTCGTCGGACCCGGGCAGCACGTTCACCTGCGAGCTCAACGGCCCAGCCGGGAACGCCTACTACAGCGGGTGCACCTCGCCGTGGACGTCGCCGACCCCGCAGAGCGGCACCTACACGTTCTCGGTGCGCGCGTGGGATTCCGGCCGGGAACTACGACCGGACGCCCGCGACGCTCTCGTTCACCATCGGCAACACGATGATCACCGCCGGCCCGAGGGGCGCGTACGGCTCCAGGTCGGGGCAGTTCGCGTTCACGTCCGCGGCGGGTGCGACGACGCAGTGCAAGCTCGACGGGCCTGGCGCGGCGAGTGGCAGCTACGCGAGTTGCACGTCACCGTATGCCTTCAGCGGCCTCGCCGACGGCACCTACACGTTCGCGGTCCGCGGGACCGTGGGCGCGGTCACCGACGCGACGCCCGCCAGCCAGTCGTTCACCGTCGACACGACCCCGCCCGTCGTGACGATCACGTCCGGCCCATCCGGGACCACGACCCAGAGGACCGTGTCCTTCGCGTTCTCCGCCAACGAACCGATCGACCGCTGGGACTGCGCGCTCGCCGGGCCGGGGCGAACCGGCGCGTTCGAGGCGTGCCCGACGGGCTACGACTCGCTGCCGGACGGGGCCTACACGTTCGTGGCGCGGGCGAGGGACGCGGCCGGGAACGTGGCCACGGCGCCGCGCTCGTTCACGATCGTGCCCGACCCGCCGGAGACGACCATCACGAGCGGGCCGTCCGGGCGGACCAACCTGACGGCGCCGTCGTTCGCGTTCTCGTCATCGGCGGCCGGATCGACGTTCGAGTGCAAGCTCGACACGCCCTCCAGCGCGGGCGGCTACGGCGGCTGCACATCGCCGCGGGCGTACACGACGACGGCCAACGGGGCATACACGTTCTCGGTCCGCGCGAGCGGCCCAGGAGGCACGGACGCGACGCCGGCGACCCGCTCGTTCACGGTCGACACCGTTGCGCCGACCACGACGATCGTCTCCGGTCCGACCGGCTCGACGACCGACGACACGCCGACGTTCACGTTCTCCTCGAATGAGCCGGGCTCGTTCGAGTGCCGGCTGGACACGGTGGAGACGCCGGGCGCCTTCGAGCCGTGCTCGTCGCCGCTGACGCTCGGTCCGCTGGCCGGCGGGGTCGAGTACGCGCTCTTCGTGCGGGCGATCGACGCGGCCGGGAATCCCGACCCCGGGTTCGCGCATTCGGGGCTGTTCGTGGTCGATGGCTCGCCGCCGGACACGTGGATCGATGACGGCCCGACGGGCGTCACGAGCGTCACGGCGCCGGTGTTCACGTTCCACGCGACGCTGGGTGGCTCGACGTTCGAGTGCAAACTGGACCGGCCCGCGGGGTCCGACGGCTACGTGTCGTGCAGCTCACCTCAGGCGTACACGACGACCGCCGGCGGGTCGTACACGCTGTCGGTTCGCGCGACCAGCAACGGCCGGACCGATCCGTCGCCGGCGACGAGGACGTTCACGGTGGCCGCGACGCCCAGTCCGACGCCGACGTCGAGCCCGAGCCCGTCGCCGAGCCCGAGCCCGTCGCCCAGCCCGAGCCCGTCGCCCAGCCCGAGCCCGTCGCCCAGCCCCAGCCCGTCGCCCAGCCCCAGCCCGTCGCCGGCTCCGGCGGGATGCGCGGCGACCAACGGCAGCGACGTGCAGATCCCGGATCTCGCGACCGTGGAGTCGCCGATCACGATGGCGGGCTGCCCGGGCAACGCGTCCGCGACCGCGACCGTCGAGGTGCACATCGTGCACACCTACATCGGTGACCTCGTCGTCTCGCTCGTCGCCCCGGACGGCAGCAGCTACCCGCTGCACAACCGGGCCGGCGGCAGCGCCGACAACATCGACCAGACCTACACCGTCAACCTCTCGGGCAAGCCCGCCAACGGAACCTGGAAGCTGCGTGCCCAGGACGCGGCCGCCGTCGACATCGGTCGCATCGACTCCTGGACGATCAACCTCGGCGCAGGCCCGGCGCCCACGCCTACGCCTAAGCCGAGCCCGTCGCCGTCGCCGTCGCCCTCGCCGGGCCCGGCGCGATGCACGGTGACCAACGGCGGCGACGTGCAGATCCCGGACCTGTCCACCGTGGAGTCGCCGATCACCATCACCGGCTGCCCGGGCAACGGGTCAGCCACCGCGCTCGTCGAGGTGCATGTCGTGCACACCTACGTCGGTGATCTCGTCGTCTCGCTCGTCGCGCCCGACGGCAGCACCCACCTGCTGCGCAACCGGGCCGGCGGCAGTGCCGACAACATCGACGAGACCTACTCGCTCGACCTGTCCGCCAGGCAACGCAACGGGACCTGGAAGCTGCGCGTCCAGGACGCCGCCGCCGACGACATCGGCCGCATCGACTCGTGGACCATCTCCGCGTAGCGACTCGAATCGCCGTAGGCGCAGCGCGTTGGAGACGACCGAGACGCTGGAGAAGACCATCGCGAGGCTGGCGATGACCGGGTTGAGCAGGCCCACCGCGGCCAGCGGGATGGCGGCGACGTTGTAGCCGAACGCCCACGCCAGGTTCTGCTTGATCGTGCGCAGCGTCGCCCGCGAGAGCCGGATCGCGTCGCCCGCGGCGCGCAGATCCCCGGAGACGAGCGTGAGGTCCGAGGCCTCTATCGCCACGTCGGTGCCGGTGCCGATGCTCAGCCCGAGGTCGGCCTGCGCGAGCGCCGGCGCGTCGTTGACACCGTTGCCGATCATCGCGACGACGTGGCCCTCGGCCTGCAGGCGGCGGATGACGTCCGCCTTCTCGCCCGGGAGGACCTCGGCGATGACCTCATCGATGCCGACCTCGTCCGCGACGGCGCGCGCGGTCGTCGCGTTGTCGCCGGTGAGCAGCACGGGTCGCAGCCCGAGCGCCTTCAGTGACGCGACGGCCTCGGCGGAGGACGCCTTGACGGCGTTGGCGACGACGAAGATCGCGGTCGCCTGCCCGTCCCAGCCGGCGGCGACGGCCGTCTGCCCGCGCGCCTCGGCGTCGCGGCGGGCGGCGTCGAGCTCGGGCGAGAGCGGCATCGACCAGTCGGCCAGCAGGGCGGGCCGGCCGACGACGAGCGCGTGTCCGTCGACGAGGCCCTCGACCCCGAGGCCCTCACGGTTGGTGAACGCCTCCACGTCCGGCAGCGCGTCCTGCTCGGCGGCGGCGGTGGCGATGGCCCTCGCGATCGGGTGCTCGGACGCGTGCTCGAGCGCGCCGACGAGCCGCAGCGCCTGGTCGCGCTCGACGCCGGCGACGACGGTGACATCGAGCAGGCGCATCCTGCCGGTGGTCACGGTGCCGGTCTTGTCGAGCACCACCGTGTCGACGCGGCGGGTGGACTCCAGCACTTCGGGGCCCTTGATCAGCAGCCCGAGCTGAGCGCCGCGGCCGGTGCCGACCATCAAGGCGGTCGGCGTCGCCAGCCCGAGCGCGCAGGGGCAGGCGATGATCAGCACCGCGACGGCGGCCGTGAACGCGAAGCTCGCGCTCTCGCCGGTACCCAGCCAGAACCCGAGCGTCCCGAGTGCGAGCACGATCACGATCGGCACGAACACGCCGGAGATGCGATCGGCGAGACGCTGGACCGGGGCCTTGCCGGTCTGGGCGTCCTCGACGAGGCGGGCGATCTGGGCCAGCGCGGTGTCGCCGCCGACCTTGGTGGCGCGCACGATCAGTCGCCCGCCGGCGTTGACCGTCGCGCCCGCGATCTCGGTGCCGGGCTGGACCTCGACGGGCACCGACTCGCCGGTGAGCATGCTCATGTCGACCGCGCTCACGCCGTCCTCGACGATCCCGTCGGTCGCGACCTTCTCGCCCGGGCGAACGAGAAAGCGATCGCCGACCGTGAGCTGCTCGACGGGCACGCGACGCCCGTCGAGCAGCTCGACATCCTTGGCGCCGAGCTCCAGCAGCGCCGTGAGCGCGGCGCCGGCGCGACGCTTGGCCTTCGCCTCGAAGTAGCGGCCCGCGAGCAGGAAGGTGGTGACGATGCCCGCCGTCTCCAGGTAGATCTGGTCGGCGCCCTCGCCCGGCTGGGGGATCACGTCGAAGGCCATGCGCATGTCGTTGATCCCGGCGTCGCCGAAGAACAGCGCGTACAGCGACCACAGCCACGCGGCCAGCGTGCCGACGCTGATCAGCGTGTCCATCGTCGCGGCGCCGTGCCTGAGGTTGGCCCACGCGGCCTTGTGGAACGGCCACGCCGCCCACAGCACCACGGGCGTGACGAGGTTCAGCGAGAGCCACTGGAAGTTGTCGAACTGCAGTGCGGGGATCATCGCCAGCAGCAGCGCCGGCACCGAGAGCAGCGCGGCGAGGATCAGGCGATGCCGCAGCGGCGCGGTCTCATCCACCTGGACCGCCTCGGCGGCCGGCAGCGTCGCCTGGTAGCCGGCGGCCTCGACGGCCCGCACGAGCTGCTCGCGGGCGACCATCCCCGGGTCGAACTCGACCCGGGCCTTCTCGGTCGCGTAGTTCACCGACGCCGTGACGCCCTCGAGCTTGTTCAGCCGGCGCTCGACGCGGTTGGCGCACGAGGCGCAGGTCATGCCGGTGATCGGCAGTTCGATGCGCTCGATCGCGATGGTGCTCATCGGGTCACCTCCTGGGTGAACGCGGCGGTGTGCAGTCGCCCGTCGGCGGTCTTGAACTGCAGGAACAGGCGGTAGGTGCCCGCGGTCGGGAACGTCGCCATGAACCGCAGGCGGTTCTCGTCCGGGTGGACGTGCAGGAAGGCGAGGTCGCCCTGGCGCAGCGCGACGAGGTGACCCTTGGCGCCGAGGTAGTCCTGGATCGCGACCGGCCGGCCGGCCCGGGTGACGGTGAACGCCAGCGCCGATTCCCGGCCGGCCTCGGTGGCGCCCTCGTCGAGCGCGACGCGCAGGCCGTCGACCGCGACGGCACCGGCGGGCGCCGGCAGCGCCTCAGAGCGCACGGCGCCGTCGACAGTGATGTCGTCCGCGAGCGTGTAGGGCTGCTCGTCCACGCTGAAGTCGGCGAACACGCGGTAGGTGCCGGCCGCCGGCAGCGTGACGGGGAGCGACCAGGTGCCGTCGGCGTTCTCGGTCGGGTGCAGGTGCTGGAAGCCGCTCAGGTCGCGGCGCACGACGATGAAGTGCATGCGCTTGGTGTGCTCGACGTCGAAGTCGCGCACGGTCCGTCCGCGCCGGTCGGCGATCCGGAAGGCGAGCGCGAACGGCTTGCCTTCCGGCGCGCTCCGGCGCGCGAGCTGGAGCGTGAGGCCCTTCTCGCTGACCGCGAGGCCGCGCACCGGCTGCGGCGGCATGGCGTCCATGCCGTCCATGTTGGGCTGAGCGGTGGTCCTGCCGGGGTGCACGTCGAGGCGGCTGCCGGCGAAGGCGGCGCCGGCGAACACCAGCGCACACAGGAGGGCGAAGGCGGCCAGTCGGGCGGCGACGTTCATGCCGGCATCGCCGTGTTCGCGCGCCGGCCGTGCCCGCGGTCGGCCATCCAGCCGGCCATCGGCACCGTCATCGGCGTCGCCATGCCCAGGACCATCTCGCCGGAGCGGCGCAGGAAGTGCTTCACGGAGGAGCTCATGCAGGGGTTTCCTTGGGGAGAGATACGGGGAGGGGGTATACGGCGGAGCGCAGACGATGACATACCCCTGGGGGGTACGTCAAACGAAAATGTCAGGCCGCGAGGCGGAAGCGCTCGCGGTAGCCGGCCGGGCTCACGCCGACACGCCGGTGAAACGCGCGGCGCAGCACCTCGGCGCTGGAGAAGCCGGTGGCGCGGGCGACCGCGTCCAGCGACTCGGCGCCGTCCTCCAGCAGCGCGCGGGCGCGTTCGACGCGCAGGCCCTCGACGTAGACCGCCGGGGTCTGCCCGACCTCGGCGCGGAAGGCGCGCGCGAAGGAGCGCTCGCTGAGGCCCGCGCGGTCGGCCAGGGCGGCGACCGAGAGGTCCTCGTCCAGATGCCCGGCGACCCACGCCTGCAACTCGCGCAGCGCCGGCCGTGAGGCCTGCTGGACCGAGAGCGCGCCGCTGAACTGCGACTGGCCGCCCGGGCGCTTGAAGAACACGACCAGCAGCCGCGCGACCGCCAGCGCCACCTCGGCGCCGAGGTCCTCTTCGACCAGGGCCAGCGCGAGGTCGATCCCCGCGGTGATCCCGGCCGAGGTCCAGATGTCGCCGTCGCGGACGAACAGCGGATCGGGATCGATCTCGACCGCGGGGTAGCGCTGGGCCAGGACCTTGCAGTAATTCCAGTGGGTCGTCGCCCGGCGCCCATCCAGCAGGCCGGCCGCCGCCAGCAGGTACGACCCGGTGCAGATCGACGTCGTGCGCCGGGCGCGGCGCGACGCCCGCGCGATCCAGTCGACGATCACCGGGTCCTCGCTCGCCCGCCGGGCGCCCTCGCCGCCGGCCACCACGAGCGTGTCGTGGCGCGGGATCGGCTCGGGCAGCGGATCGACGCCGAGCTTGAGGCCATTGCTCATCGTGATCTGGCCGTCGGCCGTGGAGCCGACCACGTTGATCCGATACGTGCCGGGCACCAGGCCGTTGGCGTCGCAGAAGGTCTCGATCGGACCCATCAGGTCGAGCGACTGCGCGCCGTCGACGGCAACGACCAGGACTCGGCGGATCGGTGGCATGCCGACAATCCTGCCACTCACCCGCCCTGGTGCCTAGGACCGATATCCCACGATTTCCGCCACTTCCGCCGCGAGCGGACCGACGCGGAAACCCACCATTCGGCCAGACGGGTCCGTCGCCGCGGCGATCGTGTCGATCACCGAGGCCTATGGACAGACGTCGTGGACCCGTGCGCGCAGCGATGATTGCGCTGATCGCGTTCGCGGCGCTGTCGATGCCGGTGAGCCCGGCCCACGCGGCGATCGGTCCGGCTCAGGTCGAGGCGCTCGATCGCCAGGGCGCGACCGAGATCGTCGTGCGCCGCGAGCCCGGCCTGAGCGCCGCGGAGCGCGCCGACATTCGGACCGACGCCGACGTCACGTTCAAGCGTGCCAGCACGCTCGCGGACACCGAGCTCGTCCGCTCGGACCCCGGCGAGCTGGCCGAGGCCGTCGCCGAGCTCAACCGTGACCCGGACGTCGTCTACGCCGAGCCGGTCACCGTCCAGACCGCCCAGGGCGCCGACCCCTACTACGGGTCGCTGTGGGGCCTGGAGAACGTCGGTCAGAGGCTGTACCTGCCCGGCAGCTCGAGCTACTACCCCGCCGGCACCCCGGACGCCGACATGGACGTCCCGGAGGCCTGGACCAAGTCCACCGGCGCCGGCGTCACCGTCGGCATCGTCGACACCGGTGTGACGGCGACGCACCCCGACCTCGCCAACCAGCTCGCGACCAACGCGGGTGAGACCGGCACCGACTCGCTCGGGCGCGACAAGCGCAGCAACGGCGTCGACGATGACGGCAACGGCTATCGCGACGACTGGCGCGGCTGGGACTTCGTGTCGGAGAACGCGGGCCTGGGGGTCTCGGAGGGCGACAGCACCGCGGGCCCGGACAACGACCCGCAGGACAACCACGGTCACGGGACCCACGTCGCCGGCACCATCGCCGCGCAGAAGGACAACGATGAGGGCATCACGGGCGTCGCCCCCGGCGCCAAGATCATGTCCCTGCGCGGGCTCGGCGCCAACGGCCGCGGCAGCAGCCTCGCGATCGCGGAGGCCTTCGACTACGCGGGCAAGCTGGGCCTGCGGATCGTCAACGCGAGCCTCGGCGGCCCAGGCCTTGACCAGTCGCAGCTCGCGGCGGTCCAGGCGCACCCGAACACGCTGTACGTGATCGCGGCCGGCAACGACAACGTCAACGTCGATGCGACCGCCTACGGGCCGTGCGCGCTGCCGGCGGCCAATGTCCTGTGCGTCGGCGCCTCCGACGTCAACGACAACCGCGCCTCCTTCTCCAACTACGGCGCGAACACCGTCGACGTGTTCGCGCCCGGCACGTCGATCCTGTCGACCTACACCTCGCCCGCGTACGCGTATCTGCAGGGCACGTCGATGGCCACTCCGAACACCGCGGGCGTCGCGGCGCTCGTGCTGTCGGCCGGGCCCGCCGCCGGCGCGCTGGACGTCAAGAGCGCGATCATGGCCTCGACCGACGCCAAGCCCGACCTCAGCGGCAAGTCCGTCACCGGCGGGCGCGTCAACGCCGAGCGGGCGGTCTCCGGCGTCGTCGGCGGCGCACCGAAGAACGTCACACCGCCCGCGATCACCGGGACGCCCCGGCAGGCCACCGCGCTGAGCGCGTCGACGGGGACCTGGAGCCCGGCCGGAGCCTCCTACGGGTATGTCTGGGAGCGGTCGTTCGACGGCGGCTCGACGTGGACGGCGATCGCCGGCGCGACCACCTCGAGCTACACCCCAGGCGCGTCGGACATCGGGAGCAGGCTGCGCGTAACCGTCACCGCGACCAACCCGTACGGCGTGGCGAGCGCATCGTCGGCGGCGGTCGGCCCGGTCGCGTCGGGCGCGCCGGTCGCCACCAGCCCGCCGGTCATCAACGGCGTTCTGCGCCGCGGCCAGGTCCTGACCATCGGCGGCGCGTGGAACCCGCAGGGCACGTCCTACTCCTACCAGTGGCAGCGCTCGACCGATGGCGGCGCCACCTGGACGACGATCGGCGGCGACTCGCCGAGCTACACGCTGACGGCCGCCGACCGGGAGGCGCGCGTGCGCGTGACGATCACGGCCACCAACGCCTACGGGCAGACGACGGTGACCAGCGATCCGGTCGGGCCGGTCCTGTGGGCTCCGCCCACCATTACGACGCCGCCGGTCCTCAGCGGGACGACGCAGCGGAGCTTCATCCTGAGCGCCGCGCCAGGCACGTGGGGCGGGACCGGAAACGCCTACAGCTACCGATGGCAGCGCGACGACGGCACCGGCTGGACGGCGATCAGCGGCGTGACCACGTCGACCTATCGGCTGGCCAAGGAGGACGAAGGCGCGCGCGTCCGCGTGCTCGTGACGGCCACCAACGTGGACGGCACGGTCGAGCAGGCCAGCGACCCGAGCGCCGCGCCGACCTCCCCGTTCCCGCCGGCCAACACCGTCGAGCCGGTCATCAGCGGCACGGCGCAGCGCAGCCGGACGCTGACCGCGACGCGCGGCACCTGGACCGGGCCCGACAACACCTACGCCTATCAGTGGCAGCGCGACTTCGGCGAGGGCTACGTGGACATCGCCGGCGCGACCGGCGCCACGTACACGCTGGCCGTCGCCGACGTGGACGCGACGGTGCGCGTGCTCGTCACCGCCACCAACCCCGACGCGACGATCGTGGAGACCTCCGCGCCGACCGCGCCCGTGCTGGCGGCGGGACCGCTGAACGAGACGCCGCCCACCGTCAGCGGCACCGTGCAGCGCGGCCTCACCCTGACCGGCACGCCCGGTACCTGGAGCGGCATCGGCAACACCATCGGCTACCAGTGGCAGTCGTCCGCGGACGGGACGACGTGGACGAACCTCACCGGCGCGACGGGCACGACGTACACGCTCGGCGTCGCCGATGTCGGCATGTTCCTGCGGCTGCTCGTGACCGTGACCAACCCCGACGCCACCGCCACCGCGTCCAGCGCGGCGACCGTCAAGGTGATCGCCGCCCCGCCCGTGAACACCGTCCGGCCGACGCTCAGCGGCACGGCGCAGCGCGCGTCGGCCCTCACCGCGACGACCGGTACCTGGAGCGGCAACGGCAACGCGTACAGCTACCAGTGGCAGCGCGACTCCGGCGCCGGCTACGTGGCCATCGCCGATGCCGGCAACGCGAGCTACACGCTGACCGCCGCCGACGTCAACGCCACCGTGCGGGTGCTCGTGACCGCCACCAACCCCGACGGGATCGCCACCGCCACGAGCCTCGCCACGGCCACGATCCCCAGCGCTCCGCCGGTGAACACGGTCCGGCCGGCCGTCAGCGGCACCGCGCAGCGCGGCCAGAGCCTGACCGGCAGCGCCGGCACCTGGAGTGGGATCGGCAACGCGACCAGCTACCAGTGGCAGTCCTCGCCGGACGGCATCGCGTGGACCGCGATCAGCGGCGCGACCGGGCCCGGGTACTCGATCGTCGCCGGCGATGCGGGCAACTATCTGCGTCTGCTGGTGACCGTCACCAACCCCGACGGCACCGCCGCGGCGGCCAGCACCGCGACCGCCAAGGTCACCAGCGCGCCGCCCGTGAACAGCGTCCGACCGACGCTGAGCGGCGCCGCGCAGCGCGCCTCCACCCTGACCGGCGCGCCCGGCACCTGGAGCGGCAACGGCAACGCGTACGCGTACCAGTGGCAGCGCTCCGCCAACGGCACGACGTGGACCGACATCGCGGGTGCGACCGGGACCGGCTACGAGCTGACCGTCGCCGACGTCCGCGCGAGCGTGCGCCTGCTCGTCACCGCGTCCAATCCCGACGCGACCGTCATCGCCACGAGCAACCCGACCGCGACGATCCCCGGCGCGCCGCCCGTGAACACCGTCCGCCCGGCGCTCAGCGGCGCCGTGCAGCGCGCCTCCACCCTGACCGGCGCGCCCGGCACCTGGGGCGGCATCGGCAATGCGTACGCGTACCAGTGGCAGCGCTCCGGCGACGGCACGAACTGGGTCGACATCGCGGGCGCCACGGCGGCCGGTTACGAGCTGACCGTCGCCGACGTCGGCGCGAGCGTTCGTCTCGTCGTCACCGCGTCGAACCCCGACGCGACCGTCACCGCCACGAGCAACCCGACGGTGACGATCCCCAGCTCGGCGCCCGTGAACACCGTCCGTCCGACACTCAGCGGCAGCGCCCAGCGCGGGTCGACGCTGACCGCGACGGCCGGCACGTGGACCGGCATCGGCAACAGCACGGCCTACCAGTGGCAGCGCTCCGGCAACGGCACGACCTGGGTCGACATCGCGGGCGCGACCGGCACGTCGTACGCGCTCGTGACCGCCGACGTGGGCGCGGCCGTGCGCGTGTCGGTCACCACGACCAACCCGGAGCGCAGCGCGACCGCGGTCAGCAACGCGAGCGCCACGGTGACCGGCGCCGGGCCGGCCAACACCGTCGCGCCGACGATCACCGGCACCGCGAAGCGCACCGCCGCGCTGACCTCCACGCCGGGCACCTGGAGCGGGAACCAGAACACGTACGACTACCGGTGGCAGCGCTCGGCCGACGGGACGAACTGGGTGGACATCGCGGGCGCGACCGGCGCCGGCTACGAGCTCACCCTCGCCGACGTCGGCGCCAAGGTGCGCCTGCTCGTCACCGCCTCCAACCCGGACGGCGCCGGCAGCCGCGCCAGCGCCCCGACCGCGACCGTCCAGGCCGCGCCGCCCGTCAACACGGCCCTGCCGGTCGTCACCGGCGCGACCCTGCGTGGCACCACGCTGAGCGCTTCGGCGGGCACGTGGAGCGGACCGGGGGTCAGCCTCGCCTACCAGTGGCAGCACGACTTCGGCTCCGGGTACACCGACATCGCCGGCGCGACCGGCGCGACCTACCTGCTCGGCATCGCCGATGTCGGCTCGACGGTGCGGATCCGGGTCACCGCCACCAACGCCGACGCAAGCGTCGGCGCCACGAGCATCGACTCGAGCGTGGTCAAGGGCGGGCCGCCGGTCAGCCTCGGCTCGCCGACGATCTCGGGAACCCCACGCCGCGCCTCGATCCTGACGTCGACGCCCGGCGTCTGGGGCGGGATCGAGAACGACTACGCGTTCCAGTGGCAGCGCCGCACGAACGGGACGTACACGGACATCCCCGGCGCGACCGGCTCGGCCTACACCCTTGGTGCCTCAGACGTGGGCACCGTGGTCCGGCTGCGCGTCACCGCGACCAACCTCGACGGTGTGGCGAGCGCGGTCAGCGCGGCCACGGCGACCGTCGCCGCGGCCGCGCCCAGCAACACCGGCCTCCCGACCGTCACGGGCGCGGCGAAGCTCAACGCGACGCTGACGGCCACGCCCGGCGACTGGACCCCGGCCGGTGCCGACTACGCCTACGCGTGGCAGCGCGACGGCGTGGACATCCCGGGTGCGACCGGGCCGACCTACACGCTGGGGCCGGCGGATGTCGGCAAGAGCGTTCGTGTGAAGGTCACGGCGACCAACGCCGACGGCACCGCCGGCGCGACGTCCACCGCCACCGAGCGTGTCGCCGCGCCGCCCGTGAACACGGTGGCCCCGGCCGCGCCGTCGGGAACGCCGCAGGAGGCGTCAACGCTCACGGCCGTCCCGGGAATCTGGGACACCCCGAGCGCGACGTTCAGCTACACGTGGCTGCGCTGCCCGGCCGACGCGACCGCCATCACCGCGGGTTGCGAAGAGGCGGGCACGGGCACCACGTACACGCTCTCGGCCGCCGACGTCGGCCGTCGCCTGGGCGTCCGCGTCGTGGCCGGCTCCGGCGGCGGGACGACTGCCGCGTCCGGCGCGCTGACCGGCACCGTCGCTCGCCTGGTGCTGCGCAACCTCACACCGCCCAGCATCTCCGGCGATGCCTACGTCGGGGAGACGCTGAGCGGCGACGCGGGGCGCTGGAGCTTCCCGTCGGCCGAGCTGCGGCTCGAGTGGCGGCGCTGCGACGCGGACGGCAACTCCAACTGCGCGTCGGTCGGCGGCGGGTCGGAGTACCCCCTGAGCGCCGACGATGCCGGCCACGCGCTCGTGCTCGTCGTCGCCGCGGCGACGTCCGGGCAGAGCGCGACGGCGCAGAGCGAGCCGGTGCAGATCCAGACACGGCCGGTCCCGCGCTCGCTCGTCGCGCCGGTCGTGAGCGGCACCGCGATCCGCGGGGGAACCCTCCGCGCCGGCACCGGGACGTGGACCGACGCGCCCACCCGCTTCGATTACCAGTGGCTGCGCTGCAACGGCGCCGACTGCCGGGCGATCGCCGGCGCCACCGCGGACGCCTACGTGCTCACCGCGGCCGACAAGGGGTTCACCGTGACGGTCGTCGTGACCGCGGCCAACCCGTGGGGATCAGGGACGGCGAAGGCCGCCGCGACCGGCCCGGTCGCCGCCGCGCCGCCGGTCAACACCGGCGTTCCGTTGATCCAGAGCCCGAGCCCGGTGATCCAGCAGGGCGTGACGCTGACCGTCGGCGGAGCCACCTGGGCCAGCACCCCCGACACGACCTACCGCCTCTCGTGGGAGCGCTGCAGCGGCGGCGTGTGCCGGCCGATCAGCGGCGCCGGCGGAAGCCAGTACACGCTGCTCGCCGCGGACGTCGGTTCCACGCTGGTGGCGGTCAGCACCGCCACCAACAGCGACGGCTCGGTCTCCGCCCGCTCCGCCGAGACGGTGGCCGCGACGCTGATCGCCGGCCCGCGCTGGAAGACGCTGCCGGTGATCTCCAACAGCACGGGTCGCGTCGGCGACACGGTGACCGCCACCCCGGGCACCTTCAGCGGCCCGGCCGTGACCTCCGACGTCACCGAGATGATGCGCTGCACCAACGTCTGCACGCCGCGCGGGGCGGCCAACGACCGGACCTACACGATCGCCGCCGGCGATCTCGGCGCGATCCTGCGCGTTCGCGAGACGGCGGCCAACAGCGGCGGCGAGACCACGGTCTGGTCCTCTCGCTACGTCGGGCCGGTCGTCAACGCGCAGGCCGCCGCCGCGGTCCTGACCAGCGGCCACACGGCGCTGCGCAACGCGCAGGGCACCACGCTCGCCGTGGCGACGCTGCAGACCGGCGGCGCGCACGCCAGCGCGGCGAAGCCCACGCCGGCGGCGAAGGTCAAGCTCCGCCGGCCGGCGAGCGTCAAGGGCAAGCTCGTCGCGTGGGCCTGCCCCGCCACGATCACCGCCGGGTCCGTGCCGCCGCCGTGCAGCGCCAAGGTGACGCTGCGCAAGACGGCCACGCTGCGCCTCCCGGCGGCGACGGGCGCAAACGTCCGCGTCGTGGTCATCCGAGCCCGGAAGTAGCACCCCCTAGAGAACCAGGAGCCGCCGTTTCATGGCGTCGTCGTCGACAGCGTGAACGTGAGCGACTTGCTGTAGGTGCCCGTCCGCAGAGGCTCGCCGGCACCGATGTGTTGTTGGAAGGAGACCGTGACGATGTCGTTGCTGATCGGCGCTGCGTAGGTCAGCAGGGTGCCGAGCGGCGCGTACGGCGCCGTGTTGGCGCGGACGCGAAGCGGCTCGGTCAGGGCGAAGGTGCCGTTGACCAGCCGGCCCGTGGCGGTGGTGCTCGGGTCGGCGACCGAGAGCGTGGCGTCAGCGGCGGTGGAGATCACGGTGGCGGTCGTGCCGGCGGTGTAGGTGCCGTCGACGCCCGGGTTGAAGGCACCGAACGACGGGGTGGTCCCGAGCGTGAGCGCGAGCGTGGCCGGCACGGTCGCGTTCACGGCGCCACCCGCCGCGCGGGCGAGCTTGGCGGTGAAGAAGGAGACGGCCCGGTCCGCCATCTGCTGGGTGACCGTGTCCTGCGAGAGCCCGGTCGTGGGCACGTTGGCGGCGGTGACGTTGAAGCCGGTCCTCGCGGCGACCAGCGGCCGGATGTCGACCGGGGTGGTGAACGTGGCGAAGCTGCAGTAGTCGACCGCGTTGCCGGAGACGTTGTTGGTCAGCAGGGCGGTGAAGGTGTGCGCGTCCAGGATCGCCCGGGTCGGGTTGGCCTGGGTGATGGCGCCGGACGCCTGGAGTTGGTCGCAGAACGTCGACAGGAACGAGCGATGGTGGGCGTCGGGAAGCACCTCGAAGGTCTTGTCGGCGCCGCCGATCGCGGCAAAGCCCGCCTGGTTGGCGGCCAGCGGTGAGTTCTGGTCCCGGCCGCCGGCGATCCACAGCGTGGGGACCTGGACGTCGGCGAGGTTGGGCTGCAGCGTCGCGGCCTGCGTGCCGCCGCTCGCCATCCCCATCACCGCCCGCACCCGCGGCTCCTTCGCGACGCCCCACGTCGTGCTCCCGCCGGCGGCGCCGAGGCCGCTGAGCGTGCCGCGCGAGTGCCCGAGGACGCCGACCTTGGCCATGTCGGCTCGGGCGCCGACCCAGCCGGGAAGCGAATCCAGGACCTTCGAGATGTCCCGGGAGCGGTCGACCATCCGCTGGTTGAGCACGGCCTGGTTGGCCGCCGAGCCTGGCCTCGAGCACTCGTTGGCCACCACCGGCCCGGTGCGCGTGAGCCCGTCGTTGCACTGGAACAGGCGCGTGCCCGCCTGCTGGTTGATGTAGTCGATGCGCACGTCGTCCTGCGTGTCGGTCACGTGCGCCGGCGAGGCGACCACGAAGCCGGCGCCCGCGATCAGCTCCAGCAGGCTGGCCTCGTTGAGCGGGTCGTTGACCGACCCGTGTGAGAACACGATCACCGGGAACGGCTTGGCCGCGGACTCCACGGATGCGTCCTCGTGCGCGAGCTTGGACGTGAGCGACCAGGCCAGCGGGTCCCACTGCGCCGGGAGCGGCTTGCCGTACAGCGCCGACCGGTAGACGGTCAGCGGCCGCGCGGCGGCACTGGCCGCATCTGCGGGGTACCAGAGGTGGACATCGACCGCGCGGAGCTCATTCGGCGCGGTACCGGCCACCTCGATGCGCTTGACCGTGTGGCCGACCGCGTAGGTCGCGGCCCCGGCGCTCTCGATCGACGTGACGAACGCAACCGCTGCAACAGCGGCGACCAACCGTGTGCGATGCATGCAGTCCTCCGTTTCTGCTCTCGGAGCGACCTTCTCTCATCCCGCCATCAAAAAGCAATACCTCAGCGCAACAAATTGCCGATTCGGCGGTTAGCCCAGGACTTCGGCTCCGCCGTGGAGCTCGAGCACCTGCCCGGTCATGTAGTCGGCGTCCGGCGAGGCCAGGAACGCGACGGTGGCGGCGACGTCGGCCGGAGTGCCGGCGCGACCCAGAGGAATCGAGGCGGCCACGCGCTCGATCAGGTCCTGCGGCTTGGCGTCGGTGAGGCCGGTGCCGGAGATCAGGCCCGGTGCGACGGCGTTGACGTTGATGCGGTCTCGCGCCCACTCGCGCGCGAGCGATTTGGTCAGCCCGATCAGGCCGGCCTTCGCCGCGCAGTAGTTGGACGCTCCGCGGGCGCCGTACACCGCGACCGCCGAGCTGATGTTCACCACCTTGCGGTGATGGTCGGACTCGCCGCGCAGGAGTGGCGCCGCCGCGCGGCAGACGTTGAATGCGCCGCGCAGGGCGACGTCCTGGACGATGTTCCAGTCGGCGTCGGTCATGCGGTGGATCGGGGCGTCGCGGGTGACGCCGGCGTTGTTGACCACGATGTCGAGGCGCTCGGTGAGGGCCATGACCGCCGCCATGTCCGCGGGCGAGGTGACGTCGCCGGGCGCGGGCACGCCGCCGAGCTCCGCTGCGGCGCGCGCGCACAGCTCAGGGTCGCGGTCGTTGATCAGCACCGACGCGCCCTCTGACGCGAGCCGCTCGGCGATCGCCCGGCCGATGCCGCCGCCGGCGCCGGTGACCAGCGCGACGCGGCCTTGGAGGCGCTTCATCGGTTCACGAACGCCGCGACGCGCTCGCGGGTGTCGGGGTCGGCCTGCAGGAACGCGGTGGCCTCGATCGACTCGGCGATGGCCGACGGCGCGGCGCGGTTGATGAAGCGCTTCGCCACCCGCAGCCCCAGCGGGGGATGGGCGGCGATCCGCGCCGCGAGCGCCAGCGCGTCAGCGACCACATCGGAGGACACCTGCTGCACGAGCCCGATCTCCAGCGCCTTCGCCGCATCGATCTCGTCCCCGGACAGCGTGAGCCAGTGCGTCCACGCGCGGCCGATCACCTCCGGCCCGCGCACGAGCCCGTAGCCCGGCATCAGGCCCAGGGTGATCTCCTTGAACGCGAAGCGCGCGCGGGGCGAGGCCATCGCGACGTCGCAGGCCAAGGTGATCTCGGTCCCGCCCCCGAACGCCAGCCCGTTGACGGCGGCGATCATCGGCGTCTCGGCGCGCTCGATCGACAGGAAGCCCTCGAGCGCCATCTTCACCTGGCGGCGGTAGTCGAGCATGCCGTTCAGGGCATGGAAGTCCGAGATGTCACCGCCCGCCGAGAACGCCTTGCCGGCGCCCGTCAGCACCGCCGCGCGCACGTCATCATCCTCATCGAGCGAGCGCATGACCTCGGGCAGCTCGCCGAAGAACGCGTGGTTCATCGCGTTGAGCTTGTCCGGGCGCGTGATGGTCACGAGCGCCGTCCCATCCCCGCGCCGGTCGATCTCGAAGGTCTCCATGGACAAAGATTAGCCAACCAACCGTTTGGGTGATAACTTGCCTTCCATGAGCCTGGAGGAGACCCTGCTCGACGTCCGCGCGGTGATCGGCGCGTACTTCGACGCCATCAACTCGGAGCGCTACGACGACGTGGCCGCGCTGTTCGCCGAGGACGGCGTGCTGATCGCCCCCGGCATGCGGCCGCGCCAGGGACGCGACGACATCGCGGCGTACTTCCCGAAGGTCCTCGCGCGCTACCCGGAGCACTTCGACGACGCGACGCGCGTCCTGGTCGACGGCCGGGCGGCCGCGGTGGAGATCGACTTCACGGGCAAGCTCGACACGGGCGACCCGATCAGCTTCCAGGCGATCGACATCTTCGACCTCGACGAGCACGGCAGGATCGCCAAGCTCTCGACCTGGTACGACTCGCATCCGCTGCGCCGGCAGCTCGGGATCTAGATGCTCACGGTCGAGGTCCGCGACGCGGTCGCCTGGGTCACGCTCGATCGCGCGGAGAAGCTCAACGCGATGCCGCGCACGTTCTACAACGAGCTGCGCGACACCGCGGAGGCGCTGGCGCTCAACCCGGACGTGCGCGTGGTCATCGTCCACGGCGCCGGCAAGTGCTTCTCCGTCGGCGGCGACATCGACGACTTCGGCACCATCCCGCCCGGTGTGGCCGCGCGGCGCGAGTACATGCGCGAGGCGCTCAACGGCTTCCGCGCGTGGGACGAGCTGCCCAAGCCGGTGATCGCCGCGGTCCACGGGCACGCGCTCGGCGGCGGGTGCGAGCTGACCATGGTGTGCGACATCGTGGTCGCCGACGAGACCGCCAGGTTCGGCACGCCGGAGGCGGGCGTCGGCCTGATCCCCGGCCCGGGCGCGGTCCGCGGCCTCAGCCACGTGAACCTGCACTGGATGAAGTACATGGTCCTCACGGGCCTGCCGCTGAGCGCCGAGGAGGCGAAGCTCGCCGGGCTCGTGAACACGGTCACCGCGAAGGGCGAGCACCTCACCGAGGCCGAGCGCCTGGCGGGCATCATCGCCACCCGCTCGCCGCTGGCGACCTCCGTCGGCAAGGGCGTCCTGAACCGCAACAACTGGGAGACCCAGCAGCAGGTGGGCGAGTCGATCGCGCTGCTGCAGGTGGGGGAGGACTTCGCCGAGGGCATCCAGGCCTTCCAGGAACGCCGCGCGCCGGAGTTCGGCTGATGGGCGCGCCGCTGGATCGCGTCGTCCTCGCCGAGGACGTCATGCCGCTCGGGCACCTGCTGCTGCGCAGCGCGCGACGCGCGCCCGATCACGAGGCGCTGATCTTTCCCGGCACCCGCCTGACCTACCGGCAACTCGCCGAGCGGGCGTGGCAGATCGCGAGCAGCCTCGTCGCGATGGGCGTCGAGCCCGGCCAGCACGTCGGCTACCTGATGACCAACCACCCGGACATCGTGGCCACGTTCTTCGGCATCTCGATGACCGGGGCGACGATCGTCCCGATCAACGCGCGCTACCGCTCGGTCGAGCTGCAGGCGATCGTCGAGGACGCCGACCTGGTCGCGCTGCTGACCCACGACAGCGCCGACGAGTACGTCGACTTCACGCAGCTGATCTCCCAAGCGCTTCCGGGCTTCGCGCCCGTGGTGATGCTCGGCGAGCGCGAGGACACACCGTTCATGTCGCGCGCCGAGTTCGACGCGCTGGCCGACGACGCCACCCTGAGACGGCGCGTCGAGGGCCTGCGCGTGCGCGACCCCGCGCTGATCCTCTACACGAGCGGCACGACCTCGCAACCGCGCGGCGCGATCCTCACCCACGAGGCCTTCGTACGCGTGTGGATGTCCAGCGGGCGCGTCTTTCGCACCACCCCCGAGGACAAGCACTGGAACCCGCTCCCGCTCTTCCACGTCGCGGCGCTGGGCGCGCTGACGTGGGTGATCGGCCACGGCGCGACCTTCATCTCCGACTACAGCTGGGACGCCGGCCGCGCGCTCGAGTCGATGGAGGCCGAGGGCGCGACCGAGTTCTATCCCGCCTACCAGCCGATCATGGAGGGCCTGCTCGCGCACCCGGACTTCGCGTCCACGGATCTGAGCACGCTGCGGGTGATCCTCAACACCTGCCCGCCGGAGGTGCTGGAGAAGTTCCAGCGGCGCATCCCGCACGCGACGCAGCTGACGATGTACGGCGGCACCGAGGGCGGCCCGGCGACGGTCACCCGCCTCGACGACCGCTACGAGGACCGGATGAACACCTCCGGGCACCCGCACCCGGGGATCGAGCTGCGGGTGGTCGGCGACGACGGGCAGACCCTCGGCCCGGGCGAGCCCGGGATCATCCAGTTCCGCGGCTACAACACGCTCGAGCGCTACCACAAGTCCCCCGAGAAGACCGCGGAATCGATGCCCGGCGGCGGCTGGGTGACGATGAGCGACCTCGGCGTCGTCGACGCCAAGAAGCAGGTGCTGTTCCTCGGCCGCGCCAAGGAGACGCTCAAGGTCGGCGGCGAGAACGTCGCGCCCCAGGAGGTCGAGTCGCACCTGTGCACGCACCCGGCGGTCAAGCTCGCGCAGGTCGTCGGGATGCCGGACGACAAGCTCGTCGAGGTCCCGGCGGCGTACGTCGAGCTGCTGCCCGGGGCGGAGGTCGACCCGCAGGAGCTGATCGACTACTGCAAGGGCCGCATCGCGAGCTTCAAGGTGCCGCGGCTGATCCGCTTCATCGACGGCGACGAGTGGCCGATGAGCCTGACGAAGATCCAGCGCTTCGCCCTCAAGGAGCGCCTGCTGGAGGAGCTGAACGCATGATCCCGTCCGACCTCGTGCTCGCCCAGGACGTGATGCCGCTCGGGCATCTGCTGTTGCGCAGCGCCCGCCGCGACCCCGACCACGAGGCGCTCGTCTTCCCGGACGTCCGCTTCACCTACCGCGAGCTCGCCGACCGCGCGTGGGACGTCGCCCGCTCGCTGCTCGCGCTCGGCGTCCAGCCGCGCGATCACGTCGGGCTGCTGATGACCAACCACCCGGACCTGGTCACGACGTTCTTCGGCATCTCGCTCGTCGGCGGCGTCGCGGTCCCGCTCAACGCCCGCTACCGCACGGCCGAGCTGGCGATGATCGTCGACGACGCCGACCTGACGCTCCTGCTCACCCACGACAGCGCCGACGACCACGTCGACTTCAGTGCGCTCATCCAGGAAGCGGTGCCCGACTTCGGCCCCGTGGTGATGATGGGCGCGCGCGAGGACACGCCGTTCATGAGCCGCCGCGACTTCGACGCCTTGGAGGCCGACGAGGAGGAGCTGCTCACCCGCGTCGAGGGCGTGCGCATCCGCGACGCCGCGATGATGCTCTACACGAGCGGGACGACCTCGCAGCCGCGTGGCGCGATCATCTCCCACGAGGCCTACGTCCGCGGCTGGGTGTCGACCGCGAAGGTGTGGGGGACGACCTCCGAGGACCGCCAGTTCACCGCGCTGCCGCTCTACCACGTGACCGCGCTCGGCTGCATGACCTGGGAGCTCTACGCCGGCGGCACGTTCATCTCCGATTACACCTGGGACGCCGGGCGGGCGCTTCGCCTGCTCGAAGACGAGCGGGTGACCGAGTTCTATCCGGCGTATCAGCCCGTGATGGAGGACCTGCTGAGCCATCCGGACTTCGCCAAGACCGACCTCAGCCGCATCCGCCTCTTCCTCAACGTCGCCCCGCCCGAGGTGCTGGCCAAGTTCCAGAACCGCCTCCCGCACGCGATCCAGATGACGGTCTATGGCGGCACCGAGGGCGGCCAGGTCTCGCTCACGCGCCCCGACGACCCGCTGGAGATCCGCCTGAACACCTGCGGCCGCGCGCCAGCGGGCATCGAGATGCGCGTCGTCGACGAGGCCGGGAACGAGGTCGCCGCCGGCACGCCCGGAGTGATCCAGTTCCGCGGCTGGAACACGCTCACCGAGTACCACAAGTCGCCGGTGAAGAACGCCGAGTCGCTGCTGCCGGGCGGGTGGGTGACGATGCAGGACCTCGGCGTGCTCGACGACGCCGGGAACGTGCTCTTCCTCGGCCGCGTCAAGGAGACGCTGAAGGTCGGCGGCGAGAACGTCGCGCCGCAGGAGGTCGAGGCGCACCTGTGCACCCACCCCGCGGTCAAGCTCGCGCAGGTCGTCGGGATGCCGGACGATCGCCTGCTGGAGGTGCCGGCGGCGTTCGTCGAGCTCCAGCCGGGCGCCGACGTCGATCCGCAGGCGCTGATCGACCACTGCAAGGGCAGGATCGCGTCCTTCAAGGTCCCGCGCCTGATCCGGTTCATCGACGGCGACGAGTGGCCGATGTCGACGACCAAGATCCAGCGGTTCGCGCTCAAGGAGCGGCTGCTGGAGGAGCTGAAGGTGTGAACTTCGACGCCACCCGCGAGCAGGTGATGCTCCGGCGGATGGTGCGTGACTTCGTGGAGCGCGAGGCGCCGAAGTCCTACGCGCGCGAGCTGGAGATGTCGCGAGGACTACCCGTCCGAGCTCGCGCGGCGGATCGGCCGGGCCGGGCTCAACGGCATCGGCATCCCCGAGGCGCTCGGCGGCGAGGGCGGGGACATCATCGATCAGGTGATCGTGATGGAAGAGCTCGCGCGCTCGCTCGCGGGGCTCGGCTGGCTGTGGGGCCTGAACGTGTGGTCCGGCGGCAAGGCGCTCGTCACCCACGGCTCGCCTGGCCAGCAGGCCGAGATGCTCCCGCGGCTGGCCGAGGGCGAGTTCCAGTTCGCGTTCGCGATGACCGAGCCCGACGGCGGGACCGATGTGCTGCGGGCGATGAAGACCCGCGCCACCCGGACCGAGGGCGGCTGGCGGCTCAACGGCAACAAGGTGTGGTCGACGCTCTCGCACGTCGCCGACCGGATCATCGTGCTGGCGCGCACGTCCGAGCACGCGAAGGCCAGCCGCGGGCTGAGCATGTTCATCGTCCGCCAGGGGGCGCCGGGCTTCACGGCCACGCCGATCCCCAAGCTCGGCATGCGCGCGCTCGGCTCCTGCCAGGTGGCGCTGCGCGACGTGTTCGTGCCCGACGCCGACGTCCTCGGCGAGATCGACAAGGGCTGGCACTACGTGATGGCCTCGCTCAACAGCGAGCGCATCATGGTCGCCGCCATGTGCACCGGCATCCTCGCGGGCGTGCTCGAGGACGCGCTCGCCTACGCGAGCGAGCGGACGGCGTTCGGCAAGCCGATCGGGCAGATGCAGGCGATCCAGCACAAGATCGCCGACATCGCGATGAACCTCGAGACCTGTCGCCTGCACACCCACCGCGCCGCCTGGCTGGAGCGCGAGGGCCGGCCGTGCGGGGTCGAGGCCACCACCGCGAAGTGCCTGACGGCTGAGCTCGCGGTGGCCGGGGCCGACGCCGGCATTCAGATCCTCGGTGGAAACGGGTATGCCGCCCAGTACGACATGCAGCGCTACTGGCGCGACGTGCGGCTGCTCCAGATCGGCCCGATCACCAGCGAGATGTCTCGTAACTTCATCGGCGAGAGCCTGGGGCTCCCGCGGTCGTTCTAGAATCTGCTTCAACCAAACGGATGATTGGTAAATGACCATGAGCGCACAGCAGGGCCGGGAAGTCGTGATCGTGGATGCCGTTCGCACCCCGATCGGACGCGGGCACATCGAGAAGGGCAACTACAAGGACATCCACCCGGCGGACCTGCTCGGGTTGACCTACCGCGAGCTGCTGAGCCGCTCCGGCGTCGATCCGGCCGAGGTCGAGTACGTGATCGCCGGGTGCGTCCAGCAGATCGGCGAGCAGTCGATGGACATCGCGCGCAACGCGTGGCTGCAGGAGGGGCTGCCGATCGAGACCTCCGCGTCGACGATCGACATCCAGTGCGGCTCCGGCCAGCAGGCGGTCAACATCGCCGCGGCGCTGATCGCGTGCGGCACCCACGACGTCGTGATCGGCTCCGGCGTCGAGCACATGGGCCGCATCTCCTTCGGCGCGGGCGCGAAGGTCATGGAGGAGTTCGGCTCCCCGTGGACCCAGAAGTTCTACGACCGCCACAACGTGCGCGGCCAGGGCATCGGCGCCGAGCTGATCGCCGAGCAGTACGAGATCCCGCGCTCCGAGCTCGACGAGCTCGCGGTCGAATCCCACCGCCGCGCGGCGCACGCGACCGAGCAGGGCTGGTTCGAGCGCGAGATCGTGGCCGTCGGCGACATCGCGACCGATCAGGGCATCCGCCCGGACACGACGATCGAGAAGCTCTCGCAGCTCAAGCCGGCGTTCAAGCCCGACGGCCGGATCACCGCCGGCAACGCCTCGCAGATCTCCGACGGCGCCGCCGCGGTGCTGCTGATGTCGCGCGAGAAGGCCGACGCGCTGGGCCTGGAGCCGCGGGCCAAGATCGTCGACCACACGACGGTCGGCTGTGACCCGGTGAAGATGCTCGAGGGCCCGATCCCCGCGACGCGCAAGATCCTCGACCGCAACCCCGGCATCGCCTTCGGCGACATCGACTACGTCGAGATCAACGAGGCGTTCGCGCCGGTCGTGGCCGCCTGGCGGCGCGAGTACAGCCCGGACATGGCGCGCGTGAACCCGCGCGGCGGCGCGATGGCGCTCGGCCACCCGCTCGGCTCGACCGGCGCGCGGCTGCTGACGACGCTGCTGCACGAGCTCGAGGACGACGACAAGGAACTTGGCCTGGTCACGATGTGTTGCGGCGGTGGCCTCGGGACGGGCACGCTGATCCAGCGCGTCTGATGAAACGGACGATCTTCGAGCCTGAGCACGAGGACTTCCGCGAGGCGGTCCGCGGCTTCTTGAACAAGGAGGCCGTGCCGCACACCGCCGACTGGGAGCAGGCGGGCGTCATCGACCGGTCCTTCTGGCGCAAGGCGGCGGCCCAGGGCTACGTGGCGTTCTCCGCGCCGGAGGAGCTCGGCGGCGCCGGCGTGGAGGACTTCCGCTTCAACGCGATCATCGACGAGGAGGTCGCCTACACCGGGACGGCGAGCGACAACTTCGCGCTGGTCAACGACATCGTCACGCCGTATCTGCTGGAGCTGACCGACGCCGAGCAGCGCGAGCGCTGGCTGCCCGGCGTCGCGTCGGGCGAGACGGTGCCGGTGATCGCGATGACCGAGCCGGGCACCGGCTCGGACCTGCGGGCGATCGCGTCGAAGGCCAGGTGGGCCGGCGATCACTGGTTGCTGAGCGGCTCCAAGACGTTCGTCTCCTCCGGCATCCAGGCCGACCTCGTGATCGCGGCGGCGCGGATCGAGCGCGACGGCATGGAGGGGATGGGCCTGTTCGTCGTCGAGGAGGGCGCCGAGGGCTTCAGCCGCGGGCGCAAGCTCGAGAAGGTGGGGCGCAAGGCACAGGACACCGCCGAGCTGTTCTTCGAGGACACGCCGGTCGCCGTGCGAGGACGTGATCGGCGAGCCCGGCCGCGGCCTGCAGATGCTGATGCGCAACCTCCCGCAGGAGCGGCTGTCGATCGCGGTGACGGCGGTGGCCAGCGCCGAGCGGGCGCTGGAGATCACGCTCGAATACGTCAAGACGCGCAACGCCTTCGGCAAGCCGATCGGGTCGTTCCAGGCCAACCGGCACGCGCTGGCGGACGCCTCGACGCAGGTCAAGGTCGCGCGCGTGTTCGTCGATCAGTGCCTGCTGGCGCATTCGACAGGCGAGCTGACCGCCGAGGAGGCCGCGGCCGCGAAGTACTGGACGACCGAGCTGCAGTTCCAGGTCATCGACCTCGGCCTGCAGCTGCACGGCGGGTACGGCTACATGGAGGAGTACGAGATCTCCCGCATGTGGCGAGACGCCCGCGCCCAGCGCATCTACGGCGGCACCACGGAGATCATGAAGGAGATCGTCGGGCGCTCGCTCGGCCTCTAGGGGGTTCTGATGCAGAGAGTGGTGGTCGTCGGCGGCGGGATCATGGGCAACGGCATCGCGCAGGTGGTGGCGACGTCGGGGCTGGACGTGACGCTGGTCGACGTCTCGGAGGGCGCGCTGGAGAAGGCGCGGGCGCGGATCGAGAAGTCGCTCGGCCGGTCGGTGAAGGCCGAGCGGCTGTCCCAGGAGGACGCGGACGCGACCTTCGCGCGGATGTCGTTCGTGACCGACATCGGCGTGGCGGCCGAGGCCGATCACGTGATCGAGACCGTCGTGGAGGACCTGGAGGTCAAGCGTGAGGTGCTCTCGGCGCTCGATCGCCTGTGCCGCGACGACGTGATCCTGGCGTCGAACACGTCGCAGTTCTCGATCTCGACGCTGGGCGCGGCGACGCAGCGGCCGGATCGCGTGATCGGGTCGCACTGGTTCAACCCGCCGCCGGTCATGGCGCTGATCGAGATCATCCGCGGCGTCGGGACTTCGGATTCGACGCTCGCGACCACGCGCGAACTGGCCGAGCGCTACGGCAAGCAGGTCGTGGTCTGCGACAAGGACACGCCGGGCTTCATCACCTCGCGACTGATCATCGCGCTGGGGCTGGAGGCGATGCGGATCGTCGAGGAGGGCATCGCGTCCGTCGAGGACGTCAACCTCGCCTGCAAGCTCGGGTTCGGCCACGCGATGGGCCCACTGGACACGATGGACTTCTCCGGGCTGGACACCGCGCTGCACGTCGCCGACGCGATGCGCGACCAGTACGGCGAGCGCTTCCTCGCGCCGCAGAACCTGCGCGTGCTGGTCAACGGCGGGCACCTCGGCCGCAAGACCGGCCGCGGCTTCACGGACTACGACAGCGCCACATGAGCGGCGAAGCCTCGCCCTGCGGGCTCGTTTCGCTCCGAGCAATCGCCCAGGGGGCGATTCTCCCGGTCGAGGGTGCGCGTTGAGCTTCGGCCTGATCCTGCCGATCCAGGCGCGCGGCACCTCGCCCTGCGGGCTCGTTTCGCTGAGAGCAATCGCCCCGGGGGCGATTCTCCCGGTCGAGGGTGCGCGTTGAGCTTCGGCCTGATCCTGCCGATCCAGGCGCGCGGGACCTCGCTCGAGGACCTGATCTCGGAATTGGTCGAGGAGGTCGTGGCCGCCGAGGCTGCCGGTTTCGAGGCGGTGTACCTGCCCGAATTCCACCAGGCCCGCGGGGGCGCGTTGGTCTCGCCCTTGATGCTCCTGGCGGTCTTCGCCGCGCGGACGAGCCGGATCAAGCTCGGCACGCTGGTCGCCGCGGCGCCGCTGTACGACCCGGTGCGCCTGGCCGAGGACGCGTTGACGCTGCAGCAGATCAGCCGCGGGCGCCTGATCCTCGGACTCGGCTCGGCGAACGTGGACTTCGAGCTGTTCGGCCGCTCGCGCGCGGAGCGCTTCGAGGCGCTGGACATCGCGCTCGACGTGCTCGACGCGGCGTTCACCGGCGAGCCGTTCGATCTCCACGGCCGGCGGGGTCAGATGACCGGCGCCGACGGCACGCGCCCGCCGATCTGGATCGGCGCTCACGGACCACGCGGATTGAAGCGAGCGGCCGAGCGCGGCGACGCGTGGGTGTGCGATCCGCAGCGCGACATCAAGACGGTCGCGCGCCTCGCCGACGAGTACCGCGCCCACGGCGGCAAGGACGTCGTGCTCTTCCGCGAGGCCTGGGTCGGCGACCCGACGGACTGGGTCACCCACGCCAACAAGGTCCACCGGCTCTACGTGAACCTCGGCGTCTACCCCGAGCCCGTCGAGGACTTCGCGCCCGGCCGGTTCCTGTGCGGCGCCGATGTGCGCCAGACGGCCGACGAGTGGATGGCGCTCACCGGCGCGTCGCAGATCGCGGTGCGCATGCGCCAGCCCACCGGCCCGTCGCACGACGCGACGCTCGAGGCGATCGCGCGCTTCGGCGAAGAGGTCATCCGCCGCGGGTGATGGCCCGGTGGCGGCCGCTCCGCCCGTGGCGTGCGCGCGCGCCCTGCGCTCGCGGCGTGGGCTCGCGCCGCTCCGCCCGCGCCGCGCCCGCGGCGCACGCCCGCGGCGTGCGCGCGCGCCGCGCGCTCAGCCGACGTCCGTGAGGCCGCCCGTGACCTCGAGGACCTGGCCGGTCACGTAGCCCGCGTCCGGCGAGCAGAAGTACGCGACCGCGGCGGCGATGTCGTCGGGCGTGCCGATCCGGCCCAGCGGCACCTGCACCTGGTCGCGGAACGCGTCCGTCAGCCGCGTCTCGATCACACCCGGCGCGACCGCGTTGACCGTCACGCCGTAGCGCGCCCACTCGCGCGCCATCGTCTTCGTCAGCCCGATCACGCCCGCCTTCGCGGACGTGTAGGCCGCGCCGCCCACCGACCCGTGCACGCCGGCCATCGAGGTGATGTTGACCACCCGCCGCGAGGGGTCGTGCCCGTCGCGGAACCACGGGGCGACCGCTCGGAACCCGTTCAGGGTGCCCTTGAGGATCACGTCCTGGGAGAGCTGCCAGTCCTCGTCGGTGACGCGGTGCACCATGTCGCTGCGCACGATCCCGGCGTTGTTGACCAGGACGCTCAGGCCGCCGAAGCGGTCCGCCGTGGCGTGTGCCGCCAGGGAGAGGTCGCCCTCGTCGCGGACGTCCACGGTGTGGGCGATCCCGCCGATCGCCGCGGCCAGCTCCGCCGCGCGGTCGCCGTCGAGGTCGGCCACGCACACGCCGAAGCCGTTCGCCGCCAGCCGCCGCGCGATCGCCTCGCCGATGCCCCGCGCGGCGCCGGTGACCAGCGCGCCGTCAGGCATCGCGGATCACGAAGCTCCCGATCGCGGTGGCGAGCAGGCGTCCCTCGTGGCGGACCTCGCAGGTCGTCGACGCGGTGCGGCGCGTGCGGCGCTCCAACCGCGAGGTGCACACGACCTCGCCCTCGGTCGCGGACGCGATGAAGTTGATCGCGATGTTGGTCGTCGCGCACATCTCGCCCGCCTTGAGCGCGTCGATCACCAGCGCGCTCATCCCGTAGTCGGCGAGCGAGAAGACCACCGGCCCGAGCAGCAGCCCGACGGTGTTGATCAGCTCCGGCCGGATCGTCAGCGCCACCTGCCCAGGGGCAGGCCAGCGCAGTCCGAGGATCGGGGCGAACTGATCGTCGATCATCCGGTGGGGGAGGCGTCGACCCCGCCGTCGACCACGATCCGCTGGCCGCTGAGCATCTCACTGGCGCACAGGAAGCGCACGACGCCGGCGACGTCGGAGGGCTGCACGAGCCGCCCGAGCGGCTGGGTGGAATCCAGTTCGGACATGTCGTCGAGGCCGAGTTTGGCCTTGACCAGCTTGGCGCCCATGTCGGTCACGACGAGGCCGGGCGCGACGATGTTGACCCGCACGCCGTTGCCCACCTCCTCGTTGGCCAGCGTGAGCCCGAGCGCCTCCAGCGCCGCCTTGGCCATGTTGTAGGGCGCGCCGTTGGCCCTCATCTTGTTGAGCTCGGACGACGAGATCAGCACGACGTCGGCGCGCGCCGCGGCCCGCATCGTCGGCAGCAGGCGCTGGATGAGCCGGTGCGTCGAGAACGTGTGCGTGGTCATCACGCGCAGCACCTCGGCCGGGTCGGTGTCCGCGACCGTCAACCCGCGCGACGCGATCCCGGCGTTGGCCACCAACAGGTCGACCGGGCCGAACGCGAGCGCCTCGTCAGCCAGCCTGTCGACCTCCTCGAGATCGGACACGCTGGCCTGCAACGCGATCGCGCGGCCCCCGGCCGCCTCGATCTCCGCGACCACCGCGGCCGCCGCGTCCCCGTCGCGGCGATAGTTCACCGCGACCGCGGCGCCCGCCTGCGCGAGCGACTGCGCGATCCCGCGCCCGATCCCCCGCGAGCCGCCGGTGACGAGCGCGACCCGCCCGTCGAGCTCAGGCATGGGTCGGTTCGAGCAGCCGGCGCACCTCGCGCATGGCCTTGAACGAGTAGACGCTCAGCGACGCGTCGGCGAACGGCGTGATGTTCCACAGCACGACGTCGCGCAGGCCGGCGTCGGCGTACGCGCGGATCTGGTCGGCGATCTGCTCCGGCGTGCCGGCCAGCGTGTGCTCGCGCACGATCCCGCCGGGGATGTGCGAGACGACGCGCTCGGCCTCCTCGCGGCTGACCGTCGTGGGCAGGAAGGAGTGAAAGCCCGTGCCGCCCTCGAATGGGGACGTCGAGCCGTGGCGCTCGTAGGTCTCGGCCGGCAGGTCGACGGCGGCGAACAGCATCCGCGTCATCGGCTCGTCGCACAGCCGGTCGAGCGTCTCCTCGTCGGGCGCGCAGATCACGTAGGCGAGCATCGACGGCGTGATCGAGTCCGGGTCGCGATCGGCGAGCTCGGCCGCCTCGCGGATCGCCGTCAGCTTGGTCGCGTACGCCTCGGGCTTGATGTTGGTCGGCAGCCAGCCGTCGGCCAGGCGCCCGGTGATCTTCAGCATCCGCGGCCCGTGCGCCGCGACCCACACCTGCGGCGGCACGCCCTCGTAGGGCTCCAAGCCCAGCACCGCGTTCTCGAGGTTGAAGAACTTGCCGTGGAAGTCGACCGGCTTGGTCGTGCTCCACAGCAGGCGCATGACCTTGATCGCCTCCTCGAGCACGCCCACCGGCTTGTCGAAGTTCATGCCGTAGGGCGTGATGTTCATGCGCTCGCCGGACCCGAGGCCGAGGATCGCGCGGCCCTCGGAGAGGTGGTCGGCGGTGAGCGCGGCCTGGGCGAGCATCGCGGGATGGCGGCGGATCGTGTCGGTCACGCACACGCCGACCTTGATCGTCGACGTCGCCGCGCCGGCGGCGCCCATCATCATCAGCGGGTCGAAGTGGACGTGCGGGTTCTCCTGGTACTTCGCCAGTTCGGTGAAGTCCTCGGTCCATACCGAGTCGGGAATCCAGCCCATCAGGTGGCAGGGCCACCAGATGGCGTCAAAGCCGTCGGCCTCGGCGCGCTGGGCGAACTCGATCGCCTTCGCGGCCGGAGGCATGATCCGTCCAGGAGCTCCCAGTGTCACGCGCATGGGCGAAGACCTTACCAACCAACCAACCGTTTGGATAGTCTGGTGTCATGAGCGTCACGGTGATCACTGGCGGGGCGGGCGGCATCGCCCGCGCATGTGCCGAGCGGCTGCGCGAGCGCGGGCCTGTGCTGACGGCGGACATCGCGGGAGCGGACGTCGTCTGCGATGTGACCGATGCGGGTTCGGTCGCGGCCTTGGCCGAGCGCGCGGCGTCGCTAGGCCCGCTCGGCGCACTGGTCCACACTGCGGGCCTGGCGCCGCCCGGCAGGCACGACCCGCGCCGCGTGCTCGAGGTCAACCTGGCCGGCACGGCACGCGTGCTCGACGCGTTCCTCCCTCACGCCGGACCCGAGACGGTCGCGGTGTGCATCGCGTCGCTCGCGGGGCACCGCGCGTTCGCGGCCGAGTGCGATGAGCGTTTCGACGACCCGCTCGACCCAGCGCTCTACGACCGCCTGCCCACCCGCGACGACGTGCTCGTCACCTACTCGCTGAGCAAACGCGGCGTCATGCTCGAGGTCCGCAAGCGGGCGGCGGAGTGGGGCGCCCGAGGCGCCCGCATCGTCTCAGTCTCGCCCGGCCTCGTGGTCGACACCGCGATCGGCCAGGCCGCGGCGACGATCCACGCCGGCGCCTACGCGCAGCTCTCAGCGCTCGGCCGCGCGGGCATGGCGGCGGACATCGCCGGCGTCGTCGCCTTCCTGTCCTCGCCCGACGCCGCCTATGTCACCGGCTGCGACCTGCTGGTCGACGGCGGCGTCGTCGCCCACACGCTCCAGCACGCCGACCCGGACGCACGCCACCGGTGGAACACCGCGACGTACTAAAGGCACGATAAAGGGGACTGTCCCCTTTAGGTAAAGCGCACGTTAAGGGGACTGTCCCCTTTAGGTTTCGGATTGACCGAACGGTTGTTTGAATGCTACCGTTCTGGGCATGGAGACGGTGGCGCTGGAGACGCTGTTCGAACCGGTCCAGGTCGGCCCGCTCACGTTGCGCAATCGGCTCGTGATGGCGCCGATGGGCACCTGCCTGGACGAGAGCGGTCACATCACTGACGAGACGATCGCCTACTACGTGCGGCGCGCCGCCGGCGGGGTGGGGACGATCACCGTCGAGGGCTGCCTCGTGTCCGCCGAGACGGTCGGGCCGGAGCCGAAGATCTGCGGTCCCGAGTACCTCCCCGGGCTCAAGAAGCTCGTGACCGCGCTGAAGGCGTACGACGTCACCGTGGGCGTGCAGCTGATGCACCCCGGTCGCCAGGTGGTCGCCGGGCCGACGGTCGCGCCGTCGCCGGTGCCGCTGAACTCGCACGCGCCGATCCCGCATGCGCTGACCGTCGAGGAGATCGGCGACATCATCGCCGACTACGCACAGGCCGCCGAATACGCCGCCGAGGCCGGGTTCGAGTTCGTCGAGGTCCACGGCGCGCACGGCTATCTGCCGTCGAACTTCCTGTCTCCGCTGGACAACCAGAGAAGCGACGGCTACGGCGGCTCGCTGGAGAACCGCGCGCGCTTCAGCCTCGAGGTCGCGCGGGCGATCGACGCGCTGCCTCTGGTGTGGCGCATCAACGGCGAGGATTCGGTGCCCGGCGGCTTCTCGCTGGAGGAGTGCGTGCAGGTGTCGCGCTGGCTCGAGGAGGCCGGTTGCGTGGCCATCAGCGTCAGCGCCGGCACGTGGCACACGCTGCACGTGACGCTCGCGCCGATGTTCGTGCCGCGCGGGCACATGCGCCACTTCGCGGCCGCGGTCAAGGAGGCCGTGAGCGTCCCGGTGATCGCCGTCGGCCGGCTCGACGACCCGGCGCTCGCCGCGGAGGTGATCGAGTCCGGGGACGCCGACCTGGTGCTGCTCGGCCGCACGCTGATCGCCGAGCCCGACTGGCCCCGCAAGGTGCAGGAGGGCCGGCTCAACGAGGTTCGCCCGTGCATCGCCTGCAACGCCTGCGTCGATCTCGTCGGTCGTGGCGAGGTCGCGCGCTGCAGCGTGAACCCGGAGGCCGGGCGCGAGCTCACCTGGCGCGTCGAACCGGCGACGGTGACCAGGCGCGTGATGGTCGTCGGCAGCGGACCGGCGGGGATGGAGGCGGCGCGGATCGCTCGCCTGCGCGGGCACGACGTCTCGATCTGGGAGCGCGAGAACCGCCTCGGCGGCAAGCTCGAGGTCGCCGGGCTGGCGCCGAGCAAGCGCGAGGTGCTGCGCTTCCGGGACTTCCAGGCGCGGCGGCTCGTCGAGCTGGGCGTCGAGATTCATCTCGACGCCGAAGTGACGCCGGAACTGGTCGAGGCGCAGGCGCCCGATGTCGTGCTGGTCGCCACCGGCGCCGAGCCGCTGATCCCCCCGATCCCCGGCATCGGCTCGGCGATCGTGCACGACGCCCAGCGCTTCCTGCGCGACGAGCTCCCGCCCGGGGAACGGGTGGTCGTCGTCGGCGGCAGCGCCACCGGCTGTGAGACCGCCGAGCACCTGATCGCAAAGGGCGTCGACGTGACGATCGTCGAGATGCGCAAGGGCGTCGGCTTCGGCATCGAGGCGATCACCCGCCGCCACCTGGTCAAGGAGCTCAAGCGCTCCGGCGTGAAGATCCTCACCGGCGCGAAGGTCGTGATGATCGAGAACGACACCGTGCTCTACGAGGACGACGAGGGCACGCATTCGCTGGGCGTCGATCAGGTCGCGCTGGCGATCGGCTGGCGGCCGGTGGGCAACAAGCTCGCCGAGCACCTCGATTGCCAGGTGGTCGTCCTCGGCGACGCGTCGCGACCGGCGGACTTCGTGGCCGCGATCAACGCCGGCGCCGACGCGGGGCTGGCGCTGTGAGCGGGCCGCTGGAGGGCGTGCGCGTCCTGGACCTCACCCGGCTGCTCCCGGGCGCGTTCGCCACCGCGCTGCTGGGAGACCTCGGCGCCGACGTGATCAAGGTCGAGCAGCCCGGGACCGGCGACCCGATGCGCGGCTACGCCCCGCGGGTGGGGGACAGCTCGGCGTTCACGTGGATCGCCGATCGCAACAAGCGCTCGATCGCCCTGAACCTGCGCGACGCGCGCGGCGTCGAGGCCGTCCATCGCCTCGCCCGAGACGTCGACGTGGTC
Source organism: uncultured Solirubrobacteraceae bacterium (assembly GCA_963798325.1). Classification (GTDB taxonomy): domain Bacteria; phylum Actinomycetota; class Thermoleophilia; order Solirubrobacterales; family Solirubrobacteraceae; genus Solirubrobacter. The sequence continues at coordinate 739,244 of CAWCSS010000009.1, read as the reverse complement.
GTCGAAGGCTTCCGCCCGGGAGTGTGCGACCGCCTCGGTATCGGGTTCGACGCGCTGCGCGCGGTCAATCCGGCACTCGTGTACTGCTCGATCTCCGGCTACGGCGCCGACGGCCCGCTCCAGCGCGAGGCCGGCCACGACCTCAACTACCTGGGACGGGCAGGCGTCCTGTCGGTCACCGGCGCGATCCCCGGGATCCAGGTCGCCGACATCGCCGGTGGCTCGCTGATGGCCGTCGCCGGCCTGCTGGCCGCGCTGCTGCGCGCGCACCGCACGGGCGAGGGCGACCACGTCGACATCTCGATCACCGACGGCGCGTTCGCGCTGCTCTCGATCCACGTGGGCGCGCACTTCAGCGACGGCCGCATCCCCGGCCCCGGCACCGAGCTGCTCAACGGCGGCTCACCCTGCTACCAGATCTACACCTGCGCGGACGGCAAGCAGCTGACGGTCGGCGCGCTGGAGACGCCGTTCTGGGCCGCGGTGTGCGAGGTCGTGGGCCGGCCGGACCTGATCGCGACGCAGTTCGATCCCACCGCGGTGCCCGTGTGGCAGGCGATCTTCGCCGCCCGCACGCGCGACGAGTGGATGGCGTCCTTCGCGGGCGTCGACGGCTGCGTCGGCCCGGTCAACGACATGGCCGAGGCGGTGCTCGACCCACAGCTCACGCACCGCTCGATGGTGGTGCAGACCGAGCACCCGGAGCTCGGGCCGCTGCCGCAGATCGGCGTGCCGATCAAGCTGCGCGAGCACCCGGGCGGCATCCGCACGCCCGCCCCCGCGCTCGGGCAGGACACGCGCGAGCTGCTGGCCGGAGCCGGGTACGACGACCGAGAGATCGAACAACTGCTGGCGGACGGCGTGGCCGCGGCGAAGGAGAAGATGGCGGCGTGATCGAGACGTTGACCGACGACCTGCTGGGCGAGGCGATCACGCGCGACCCGTACCCGTTCTTCGCGCGCCTGCGCGAGCACGCGCCGGTGCACTACAGCGAGGCGCACCGGGCGTGGCTGCTCACCCGCTACGAGGATGTCGTCGCGGCGTTCAACGACCCCGCGCTGAGCTCGGATCGCGTGCGCCCGCTGCTGGCCAAGATGCCGCCCGAGCGGCGCGCGGCCGTCGGCCCGGTGTTCGAGATGATGGGCGAGTGGATGGTCGTCACCGACCCGCCCGCGCACACGCGGCTGCGGCGGCTGGCGACGGTCGCGTTCCATCCGAAGAAGTTCGTCGCGATGGAGGAGCGGATCCGCATGCTCGTGGATCGCTACATCGACGACTACGTGGCCAGCGGGCAGGAGGACCTGATCGCCAACTTCTCCTTCCCGCTGCCGGCGACGGTCATCTGCGAGCTGATCGGCGCGCCGGTCGAGGACGCGGAGAAGGTCAAGGTGTGGTCGGAGGACCTCGCGCTGGTCGCCTTCGGCGCGGGCGGGGAAGCGCGCGCCGGGCGCCACGAGCGCGCCACGCGCGGGCTGGAGGAGATGCTCGCCTACTTCGGCGAACTGCTCGAGCATCGCCGCGCGCACCCGGGCGGCGACGACATGGTGTCCTCACTGCTGGAGGGCGACGAGAGCGGCGAGAGGCTCTCCGACGAGGAGATGAAGGGCATGTGCGCCCTGATGATCTTCGCCGGCCACGAGACGACCATGAACACGATCGCCGCGACCGTCTACCAGTTGCTGCGCCATCCCGACCAGCTCGCGCTGCTGAAGGCGGACCCGAAGCTGTCGGGCAAGTCGGTCGAGGAAGGGCTGCGGACCGAAGGCGCGATCAAGGTGCTCCAGCGCTGGGTGGTCGCGGACACGTCGGTGCGCGGGCAACGGATCGAGGCCGGCTCGCGGGTGTTCCTGGTCCTCGGCGCCGCCAACCGCGACCCGGCGAAGTTCGAGCGCCCGGACGAGTACGACATCAGCCGCGCGCCGAACCCGCACATCGCCTTCGGCAAGGGCGTGCACACCTGCATCGGCGCGATGCTCGCGCGGATCGAGATGCGCACCGCCGTCGGGCGGCTGTTCGAGCGCCTGCCGAACCTGCGGCTCGCCGACGAGGCGTTCACGCCCGAGTGGAACCCGAGCGTGGCCTCGCGGTCGATGAAAGAGCTGCCGCTGCGCTACGACGCCTGAAGCGCCTTGACGATGTTCGACCACCGGCTGGTAGCACTCGACGTGGTACCCGTCGGGGTCGATCAGGTACGCGACCTTGGCGCCCGCGTGCGGGCCCTCCTCGATCGTCGTGACCTGGCCGGCGCGGGAGGTGTAGCCCTTGCCGGTCATGCGCGCATGGAGCGCGTCCATGTCGTCGACGAACAGGCACATGTGGCCGGCGCCGTAGTCGCAGGGGCGTGCCGATGCCGGGTGGCGCTCGAGGCCCTCGAACTCGAACAGCTCGACGAACGTGTCGCTGTTCGGGACCTTGAGGAAGACGACCTTGACGCGCTCGGGGTCGAGGTTCCAGATGACCCGCGCCTTCTCGATCGCGGACTCGCCCTGGAAGGCGACCTCGAGCCCGAGGCCGTCGACGTAGAAGTCCAGCGCGGTGTCCATGTCGGAGACGGTCACGCCGGTGTGGAAGAAGCCGGTGATGCTCATCGGTAGCTGAAGGTCCCGTCGTCGTTGGTCTCGCGCGTGATCTCGCCCCGCCGGCGCAGATGGCGCAGGTAGGACAGCAGTTCGGTCATGTGGCCCGTGGCCGGGAGATCGGCCTCGTCGCCGAACATCCGGGTCGTCAGCTCGTACGCGCCGGCCGGGCCCTGGGCGATCGCGTCGCGGGTGAGCGCGAGGCGCTGCTCGAAGCCGGCGCGGGTCTCGTCGATCGTCGTCCGCACGTCGGTCAGCGGGCGGCCGTGGCCCGGGAGGGCGAGCTTGGCGTCGAGGTGCTCCAGCGTGTCGAGCGAGTCGAGCAACTCGGCCAGCGGGTCGGGCGTGTACCCGTAGTCCAGCCACGGCACGAAGGCGACGCAGATCAGGTCGCCGACGATCGCGACGCCGTCCTTGATCAGGCAGACGTGGCTCGGCGCGTGGCCCGGCGTCTCGTGGACCGTCCAGCCGTCGACCGCCGTCCCGTCGGTCAGCGGGTGGTCGGGCGTGACGACGCCCTGGGCGCCCTCGCGTTCCTCGCGTGTGGTGCGGTAGGGCTCCAGCCGGTCCTCGGGGACGCCCTCCTGGCGCGCGCGGTGCTCGCGCTTGCCCTCGATCGTCGACGGCTCGTGGATCGAGTCGTAGAAGTGCGCGCCGTCCGGGTGGGCGTAGAGCTCGGCCTGGCTGCGCTCCAGGACGAACGGCGCGAGGCCCATGTGGTCGGAGTGCACGTGGGTGATGACGAGCTTCGTGACGTCCTCGACGCGGTGCCCGCTCTGCGCGAACGCGTGCTCGAGCGCGGCGATGCACGTGTCGTCGCCGCCGGTGCCGCAGTCGAACAGCGTCAGCCCGTCGTCGGTGCGCTCGATGTAGGCGTTGACGTGGCTGATGTGCTCCCAGCCGACCGGCAGGCGCAGCCGGTGCAGGCCGGGCGCGACCTCGCGCGCGCCCGCCTCGGTGGGATCGACGACCCAGCTGATCGGCGGTGGCCCGGCCATCGCCTACGGCCTGGAGTCCGGGAACCAGCGATGCAGTGCGCCCGCGATCACCTCGGGCGGGTGATCGAGCAACTCGACCACGTTTCCGTCAGGGTCTCGGACGTAGATCACCCGCGCGCGGCCGAGGCGGTCGACCTGGGGCCAGATGCGCGTGCCGCCGTGCCGCTCGACGCGCTCGAGCGCCTCGTCGGTGTCCTCGACCTGGACCGCGAGGTGGGGGAGGCGGAGCTCGCTCGGCGCCGGCGGGTCCGGCAGCTCGAACAGCTCCACGGCGGCGTTGCCGAGACTGAGCATCGCCAGGCGATACGCGTCGACGCCCTGGCTCATCCGCGCGGCGTCACCTTCGAAGTCCAGGGGCAGGACCATCCAGGTCGCGCCGAAGGCCTCGCGGTAGAAGGTCGCGGCGCGGTCGATGTCCGTCACCTGCAGGCCGACATGGTGCATCATGGCCGCACCGTCGCGGTGCCGTCGACGACACGGCCGCGGCCTTCGATGTCGAGCCAGACGTTGAGGTCGATCGTGGCGCCTTCGCTGACGACCTCGCCGCCGGCGATCGCCTTCTCGCCGCCGAAGACGTTGCCGAGCAGGCGGAACTCGAGCCTGGTGATCGTGCCCTGCGGATAGGCCTCGCGAAGCATGTTGACGATGTAGCTGCAGTTCGCGGGGCCCTGGTTGATGACTCGGTCGCCCATCCCGAGGTCCTTGACGGTCTGCGGGTCGAGGTGGATCGGGTTGGGGTCCTCGAGCGCGAGCGCGAGCGTCTTCATGTGCTCGGGGCTGACGGACTCGATGACGTACTTCATCGGCGCGGCAGGACGTAGGTGGTGAGCACGGCCGCGACCTCGCCCTCGTCGTCGGCGAGCGCGGCCCGGACCTTCAGCAGGTCGAACGTGCCGGCGCGCCTGCCCTGCTTGCGCTCGAGGCCGACGATCCGCTTGTGCGTGGCGTACTCGCGATCGAGGTGCAGCTCGCGCTGGAGGTCCATCGCGATGCCGCCCAGCATCGGCCCGTCATTGACGATGTCGCAGTCCGCGAGCGCCAGCAGCTCGGTGGCCTCGCTCGCGCTGAGGATCCACAGCGCGTCGACCGTCGGGTCCGCCGACGGGTCGCCCTCGACGCTCTCGGCGAACTGCTCGTAGCGCTCGCGCGTGAGCGTGAACGTCCCCGGCGGAAGCTCTCTCCCCACTAGGTCCTCCATGGCGCCCATCCTACACCATCGACCGACCGATTGTTTGAATTACGGCTTCAGCAACGGCCGCAGATCCTCGAGCTTCTCGTAGGCCCACCACAGGTAGTTGCGCGTGCCGTTCTCGCGCAGCGGGTGCAGATCGGCATGCGTGGGATCGTCGAGGAAGCCCTGGAAGGCCTCCTGCGACGGCCATTCCACGAGCACCATCGCCTGGCGCGGCGGTGTGTCGCCCCGGCTCACCGGAGCGTCCGGCGCGAGCTTGCCCAGGGCGACGACGGAGCCGCCGTATTCGCGCACCGCGCCGAGCGAGCGGCGCGAGTACTCGAGGTAGTCGTCGTTGTCGGCGAGGTCGAACAGGTTCAGCGCGTAGAGGCTCATGCCCGGGGACGTTACGATCGGGCGCATGGCGCCGCGCCGGCATCCCACGATCGACGGCGGGGAGGCACGGCCCGAGCCGCCGTCCCGCCATGACCCGCGCGTCGCGGCGTTGCTCGGCGCCGCGCCGGGCACCACGGCGTCATCTCGCGTGTCGACCGCCTTGCCTTCCGGCGACGCCGTGCTGGTCGCCGCGATCGGCTCGTGAGGGTCGCCGTCTTCGGCGACATCCACGCGCACGCCGAGGCGCTCGACGCGGTGCTGCGCGCGTGCGTGGCGGCGCGCGTCGACCAGTTGTGGTGCCTCGGGGACATGCTCGGCACGGGGCCGGACGGCGCGTACGTCGTCGAGCGGGTGCGGTCGTTCTGCACGGTCGCGCTGCTCGGCAACCACGACTACCCGGAGGAGGCGCGCGTGGGACTGTCCGCCGAGGATCTCGCCTGGATGAAGCGGCGCCGCCCGGCCGCGCGGCGCGAGGGCGTGCAGTGCTGGCACGGAGGACCGCGCAACCCGGTCCGCGAGTACGTGACCCCGGCGACCGCGGCCGCGTGTCTGGAGGTCCAGCGCGAGCCGCTCGGGCTCGTGGGTCACACGCACGCGGCGGCGGCGTTCCGCGCGGGGGTGCGGCGACCGGTGCCGTTGGTCGTGGGCGAGCCGCTGTCGCTGGCGGACGGGAAGTGGCTCCTGAACCCGGGCGCGGTGGGTGCGCCGGTGCCGCCACGGGGCGAGTGGTGGGACGGGCTCGACGCCGACCCGTTCGCGCGGTGGCTCGAGTTGGACCTGGCGGACCGGGTCGCGACGTGGTGGCGGGCGGAGTACGACCCGGCGCCGGCTCGCGCTCGTGCGGTGGCGCTTGGGCTCGCCTGAACCGCGGGCGGCGAGCAGAACGCCACCCACGGCGCCGGCAGTGTGACGAAACCGTCCTCCTGGTACGGAAACGTAACGCGGCCTCCGTCAACGGCGCCTGCGCGGAGGCCTTGACGTTCACCCTCCCGCCCACAAGGCCGTCTGGGGATCGGTATGGTTGCCGTGTGAGCGCTCACCCAGAACCCGCGGAGCGCGGCAAGCGCAAGCCGGCCGTGATGTACGACGTCGCGCGGCTCGCGGGCGTCTCACACCAGACGGTGTCGCGCGTGATCAACGGGTCCGAGCATGTCCGGCCCGAGACGCGCGACCGTGTGATGGCCGCGATGGAGAAGCTCGACTACCGGCCGAACACGGTCGCCCGCGCGCTCGTCACGGGCAAGTCCCAGACGCTCGGCGTGGTCACGTTCGACACGACGCTCTACGGCCCGGCCTCGACGCTGGTCGGGATCGAGCGGGCGGCGCACGCCGCCGGCTACTTCGTGAGCATCGTCTCCCTGGAGTCCCTCGACCGCATGGCCGTGCTGCGGGCGGTCGAGCGGCTGCGGGCGCTGGGCGTCGACGGCGTGTTGGTCATCGCTCCCCAGGTGGCCTCGATGGGCGCGCTCTGGGACCTGCCGGCCGACCTGCCGATCGTGGCCGTGGAGGCCGGACCGCAGGAGGGCGTGCCCGTCGCCGAGGTCGACCAGTACCACGGGGCGCAGCTCGCCACCCGGCACCTGCTCGAACTCGGCCACCCGACCGTCCATCATCTCGCGGGGCCGCAGGACTGGTCGGAGGCCGGCCAGCGCATCGAGGGCTGGCGCGACGCGCTGGACGCCGCGGGCGCCCGCTCACACGCGCCGCTGCGCGGGGACTGGTCCCCGCGCTCGGGCTACGAGCTCGGCCGCCGGCTGCTCGATCAGCCGGACGTGACCGCGATCTTCGTGGCCAACGACCAGATGGCGCTCGGACTGCTGCGTGTCCTGCACGAGCTCGGCAAGGACGTGCCGGGCGACGTCAGCGTCGTCGGCTTCGACGACATCCCCGAGTCGGAGTTCTTCACCCCGCCGCTGACGACGGTCCGCCAGGACTTCAACGAGATGGGCCGTCGCTCGCTGCACCTGCTGCTGGCCGAGATCGAGTCGGGGCGGCGCTCGAACGCGCGCGCCACCGTGCCGGCCACGCTCGTCGTGCGCGCCAGCACCTCTCCGCCGCGCTAGCCGCCGCCGCGCCCTCTCGCGGCGGCTTCGCGCCGCCCTGAGCGTGAACGCGCACATGGTTCCGCCAAGGGCGAGACAGGTGTTTGACACGGGTATATGTGAGCGCTAACATCCTCGCCCATGGAGGAGAGAGGCCGTACCGAAACCCTGGTCGTCGGCGTCGACTACGGGACGTTGTCCGGGCGCGCCGTGGTCGTCCGCACGAGCGATGGCGCGGAGCTGGGCACGGCGGTGTACCCGTATCCGCACGCGGTGATCGAGCAGGCGCTGCCCGCCACAGGCGAGAAGCTGCCGCCGGCCTGGGCGCTGCAGGATCCCGAGGACTACCGCGGCGTGCTCAAGCACGCGGTCCCGGAGGCGATCCGGCGCGCGGGGGTCGATCCCGCCAACGTCGTCGGGATCGCCACCGATTTCACCGCGTCGACGCCGATGCCGGTGCTGCGCGACGGGACGCCGCTGTGCGAGGTGGACGGGTTCCGCTCGCGCGCGCACGCGTATCCGAAGCTGTGGAAGCACCACGCCGCGCAGGCGCAGGCCGAGCGCGTGACCGAGCTCGCCGAGCCGTGGATCAGCCGCTACGGCGGGCGGATCAGCTCGGAGTGGGAGTTCGCGAAGGCGCTGCAGGTGCTCGAAGAGGACCCCGAGGTCTACCGCGCGATGGAGCGCTGGATCGAGGCCGCCGACTGGATCGTGTGGCAGCTGTGCGGCGCCGAGACGCGCAATGTCTGCACGGCGGGCTACAAGGGCATCTTCCAGGACGGCAGCTACCCGAGCCGCGGTTACTGCGCGTCGCTGCACCCCGACTTCGCCGACTTCGTGGTCGAGAAGCTGGAGTTCCCGCTGTCGCCGCTGGGGGCGAAGGCAGGCGGCCTGACGAGTGAGGCCGCGGCGTGGACGGGCCTGCCCGAGGGCATCGCGGTGGCGATCGGCAACGTCGACGCGCACGTGACCGCGCCCGCCGCGCAGGCGACCGGTCCGGGGCAGATGGTGGCGATCATGGGCACCTCGACGTGTCACGTCATGAACGGCGCGGAGCTGCACGAGGTCCCCGGCATGTGCGGCGTGGTCGAGGGCGGGATCACCCCGGGGCTGTGGGGCTATGAGGCCGGGCAGAGCGGCGTCGGGGACATCTTCGGCTGGTTCGTCGAGCACTTCGCGAGCCAGTCGCACGAGGAGCTGAGCGCGCTCGCCGCGCAGCAGCGCGTGGGCGAGCACGGACTGGTCGCGCTCGACTGGCAGAGCGGCAACCGCTCGACGCTGGTCGATCACGAGCTCTCCGGCGTGATCGTCGGGTTGACGCTGGCCACGCGGCCGTTCGAGGTCTACCGGGCGCTCGTCGAGGCGACCGCGTTCGGCGCGCGCACGATCGTGGAGACCTTCGAGGCCAGCGGCGTGCCGGTCGAGGACTTCGTGGTCGCCGGCGGTCTGCAGCGCAACGCGTTCCTGATGCAGATCTACGCCGACGTGCTGCGGCGGCCGCTGCACCTGATCGGCTCCGAGCAGGGCCCGGCGCTCGGCAGCGCGATTCACGCGGCGGTGGCCGCCGGCGTCTACGAGGACATCCACGCGGCCTCCGACGCCATGGGCTCCCAGATCCGCGACGCCTACCTGCCCAACGAGGCCGACGCCGACGCCTACGACGAGCTCTACGCGCACTACCTGCGCCTGCACGACCACTTCGGCCGCGGCGGCGACGACGTCATGCACGCGCTGCGCCGGCCCGCGAGGGCGGTCGTGGCATGAAGGACCTGCTCTGCCGGCTCCACCTGGAGCTGCCGCGCCAGGGCCTGGTGGCGTGGACGTCAGGCAACCTGTCCGCCCGGCTCGAGGGCGAGGACCTGATGGTCATCAAGGCCTCAGGCGTCCCCTTCGAAGAGCTCGAGCCGGAGCACATGGTGGTCTGCGACTTCGACGGGCTGGTCGTCGAGGGCGAGTACGCCGCTTCCAGCGACGCCGCCACCCACGGCTACGTCTACCGGCACATGCCGCACGTCGGCGGCGTCGCGCACACGCACAGCACGTACGCGACGGCGTGGGCGGCGCGCGGGGAGGCGATTCCCTGCGTGCTGACCGCCATGGCCGACGAGTTCGGCGGCGAGATCCCGATCGGCCCGTTCGCGCTGATCGGCGACGCCGAGATCGGCCGCGGGATCGTCGACACGCTCGACGGTCACCGCTCACCGGCCGTGCTGATGCGCAGCCACGGAGTCTTCACCATCGGTCGCGGTCCTCGCGACGCCATCAAGGCCGCGGTCATGTGCGAGGACGTCGCACGCACCGTGCATCTCGCACGGACCCTCGGCACCCCCATCCCCCTGACCTCCAAGGAGATCGACGCGCTCTATGACCGCTACCAGAACGTCTACGGACAGCGCTGAGCGCGTCGCCACCCGCCCGCGGGTCGGCGTGCTCGGCATCATGCAGGAGCTCTACGACGACATGCTGCCGGGCATCACCGAGCGCCAGGCGGCGTACGCGCAGGAGATCGGCGCGCAGCTCGCGGACGGCGTGGACGTGCTCGTCGCCCCACCCGCGCGCAACCGCGCCGACATCGAGGCCACCGTTCGCGGCTTTGAGCAGGACGGCCTCGACGGCGTGCTGGTGGTCATGCTCACCTACGGGCCGGGCATGCGGGTCGCGCGTGCGCTGAGCGAGACGCGCCTGCCGGTCTGCCTGGCCAATGTCCAGCCGGTCCCCGAGGTCACGACCGCCTGGGACATGGGGGACCTGACCTACAACCAGGGCATCCACGGCGCGCAGGACACGGCCAACGCGATGGTCCGCTCCGGCCGTCCGTTCCACGTCGTCACCGGCGACTGGACCTCGCCCGAGTTCCGCGGCTCGGTCACGGAGTGGGCGCGCGCCGCCGCCGCCGTCACCCGCTGGCGTTCACTGAAGATCGCGGTCTTCGGCTACGCGATGAACGGGATGGGCGACATCCGCGTCGACGAACAGAGCTTCCTGCGCCATCTCGGCCCGCAGATCGACTCGCTCGCTCCGGGCGCGATCATCCGCGCGGCCGAGGCGGTCGGGGCGGACGAGGTCGCCGCGCTGATCGAGTTCGAGAACGGGCGCTTCGAGATCGATCCGCGACTGAGCGCCGAGGAGCGCGAGTCGCACGCGCGGATGCAGTTGGGCATCCAGGCGGTGCTCGACGACGGCGGGTACGGCGCGTACAGCACCCACTTCGGCGCGATCGCCGAGGACGGGCGCTTCGAGCGGTTGCCGCTCGCGGCGGCGTCGTCGTTGATGGCTCAGGGCTACGGCTTCGGCGCCGAAGGCGATCCGCTCTCCGGCGCCCTGATGTGCGCGGCGACCGACCTCCTCGGTGAGACGCAGTTCACCGAGATGTACGCGATGGACTTCGCGCGGGACGCGATCCTGATGAGCCATATGGGTGAGGGCAACTGGGCGATGGCCCGCGCCGATCGTCCCGTGAAGCTGATCAAGCGCCCGCTGGGGATCGGCGCGCTCGATGACCCGCCGACGTTGCTGTTCCAGTACGAGACCGGGCCGATGACGCTCGCCACGCTCGTGGTGATCGGCGACGGCCGCTACCGGCTGGTGGTCAGCGAGGGCGAGATCCTGGACGCCGAGGAGCTGCCGCTGTTCGAGATGCCGTACGGCTTCTTCCGTCCGGACAGCGGGGTGCGGGCGTGCATGGACCAGTGGCTGCGGGCCGGCGGTCCGCACCACCAGGTGCTCAACCGCGGCCGCGTGGCCGGTGCCTGGGCGCGCTTCTGCGAGGCCGCGGGCATCGAGCTGGTCACCGTCTGAACGCCAACAAGGCGGGACCGGTCTGTGAGCGCTCACAGAGCGGCGTGCGAATCACAAACAGGTTGATGAGAAATGGACTTGACACACGGCATGTTAGCGATAACAATGCCGTTGAGCACAGAGTACGGGATCACTCGTTCTGGAGGGTGCGGTCTCCTAAGATCGCGCTTGGGGAAAGCCGAGTGGGTCCGGGGACATCGGCAACCGGCCGTATGAGAGACGGCCAGAGGAGGAGAGAGCGTGTTTTTCAAGAAGCGCGTTGTCGTGGCGGCGTCCATTGCGCTGCTGGCGGCTGCCGTGCCGGCGTGCGGGAGCGATGACTCGAGCAACGCGGGGAGCGGGACCGGCGCATCCGCCGGCGGGGGTGGCAGCGACGCGATCACGCTCGGGTTCGCGCAGGTCGGCGCCGAATCCGGCTGGCGCACGGCCAACACGACGTCGATCCAGGACTCGGCGAAGACGGCCGGCGTGGATCTGAAGTTCTCCGATGCTCAGCAGAAGCAGGAGAACCAGATCAAGGCGATTCGTTCCTACATCCAGCAGAAGGTGGACGTGATCGCCTTCTCGCCGGTGGTCGAGTCGGGGTGGGATGCGGTGCTCAACGAGGCCAAGCGGGCGAACATCCCGGTGATCCTCACCGACCGCGCGGTCGACTCGAAGGACACGAGCCTCTACAAGACGTTCCTGGGCAGCGATTTCGTGAAGGAGGGCAACGAGGCCGGCGAGTGGGCGGTCAAGGAGTTCGCGGACGCCAAGGAGGTCAACATCGCCGAGTTGCAGGGCACGACGGGTTCCGCGCCGGCGGTGGATCGCAAGCAGGGGTTCACCGACGTGATCTCCAAGGATCCGAAGTTCAAGATCACGCAGTCCCAGACCGGTGAGTTCACGCGGGCGAAGGGCAAGGAGGTCATGGAGGCCTTCCTGAAGAGCGGCAAGAAGATCGACCTGTTGTTCGCGCACAACGATGACATGGCGCTGGGCGCGATCGAGGCGATCGAGGGGGCTGGTCTGACGCCTGGCAAGGACATCAAGATCGTCTCGATCGATGCGGTCAAGGACGGCATGACGGCGCTGTCGGAGGGCAAGATCAACTACATCGTCGAGTGCAACCCGCTGCTCGGCCCGCAATTGATGGAGCTGGTCAAGAAGGTCAAGGCCGGCGAGTCGGTGCCGGCCCGTGTCGAGACGCAGGAGACGGCGTTCGATCAGGCCGCGGCGAAGACGGCGCTGCCGAGCCGCCAGTACTGAGCACCCCGTTCGGACCCGAGCCGCCGTGTGTCATGCACGGCGGCTCGCGGCGTACCAGAGGAGAGAATCGGAGACATGACCTCGCGTGACCCGATCCTGCGGATGAGCGGGATTCACAAAGCCTTCGTCGGCGTGAAGGCGCTCGACGATGTGGATCTCCGCCTCTTCCCCGGCGAAGTCCATGCGCTCATGGGCGAGAACGGCGCCGGCAAGTCGACGCTGATCAAGGTCCTCACCGGTGTCTACGACATCGATGCCGGCGAGATCACGCTCGGGGACCGGCCGGTGTTGTTCGCCAGCCCGATGGAGGCGCAGCGGGGCGGTGTGAGCACCGTGTACCAGGAGGTCAACCTGTGCACGAACCTCTCCGTGGCCGAGAACCTCTTCCTCGGGCGGGAGCCGCGCAAGCTCGGACGGATCCAGTGGCGCGCGATGCGCAGGGCCGCGGCCGAGGCGCTGCAGCGGGTCAACCTCGACCTCGACGTCGGCGCGCAGCTCTCCACCTACTCGCTCGCGGTCCAGCAGATGGTGGCGATCGCGCGCGCCGTCGACATCGACGCGCGCGTCTTGATCCTCGACGAGCCGACCTCCTCGCTCGACCAGGGCGAGGTCGAGCAGCTGTTCGCGATCATGCGCAAGCTCAAAGAGGAGGGGATGGCGATCGTCTTCGTCAGCCACTTCCTCGATCAGGTCTACGCGGTGTCGGATCGCATGACCGTCCTGCGCAACGGCAAACGCGTGGGGGAGTGGCCCACCGCCGAGCTCTCCCAGGGTGAGCTGGTGTCGAAGATGCTCGGTCACGAGGCGGCGACGCTGGAGGCGCTCGAAGACCGCCCGCTGAAGCGCATCGACGCCACCGCCACCCCGGTGGCGCGTGCCGAGCAGGCGGGCCGCAAGGGCGCGATCGCTCCGTTCGATCTGGAGATCCGCCCCGGCGAGGTCGTCGGATTGGCCGGGCTGCTGGGCTCCGGTCGCACCGAGGTCGCGCGCCTGTTCTTCGGGGCCGATCACGCCGACGAGGGCCGCGTGGTGGCCGACCGGACGGTCAAGAACCCGCGGGTGGCGATGGCCGCGGGGCTCGCGTTCTGCCCCGAGAACCGCAAGACCGAGGGGCTCGTGCTCGAGCTGACGATCCGCGAGAACATCATCCTCGCCATGCAGGCGGCGCGTGGCTGGACGAGGCCGATCCCGCGCAGGCGCCAGGATGAGCTGGTCGAGAAGTGGATCAAGGCGCTCGACATCCGCCCGGCCAAGGCCGAGCAGATCGTCGGCACGCTGAGCGGCGGCAATCAGCAGAAGGTGCTGCTCGCGCGCTGGCTGATCACCGAGCCCAAGCTGCTGATCCTCGACGAGCCCACGCGCGGCATCGACGTCGGCGCCAAGGCGCAGATCCAGAAGCTCGTCGCCCAGTTGGCCGACGAGGGCATGTCGGTGTTGTTCGTCAGCGCCGAGCTGGAGGAGGTGCTGCGTCTGAGCCATCGGGTGACGGTGCTCAGGGACCGCCGCGTGGTCGCCGAGTTGCCCAACGACGACGGCCTGACGATGGACCGGCTGGTCGACACGATCGCGAGCGGGGCGAGCGCATGAGCATCACCCGCCACCGTCTCTTCTGGCCACTGGCGATGCTCGTGGTCCTGCTGTTGGCCAACGCGCTGTTCGCCAACAACTTCTTCAAGCTCTCCGTCAAGGAGGGCCACCTGTATGGCTCGCTGATCGACATCGTGCGCTTCGGCGCGCCGCTGATGCTGGTCGCGCTCGGCATGACCGTGGTCATCGCCACCGGCGGCATCGACCTGAGCGTCGGCTCCGTGGTGGCGATCTCCGGCGCGTTGAGCTGCCTGATGATCAGCCATCTCGGCGATCAGAACTCGACCGGCGGCGTGCTCGTGGCGATCGCCCTCGCCTTGGCGTTGAGCATGGCGCTCGGGCTCTGGAACGGCATCCTCGTCGCGATCCTCGGCATCCAGCCGATCATCGCGACGCTGGTCTTGATGGTCGCCGGCCGCGGGATCGCGCAGCTGATCACCAGCGGCCAGATCATCACCCTGAACTCCGACCCGTACAAGTTCTTCGGGGGCGGCTACTGGCTCGCCTTCCCCTTCTCGATCTTCATCGCCCTCACGGCGTACGCCGCCACCGGCGCGTTGAGTCGCAGGACGGCGCTCGGCATGCTGATCGAGTCCGTGGGCGGCAACGCGGAGGCGTCGCGGCTGGCGGGCATCCGCTCACGTGGGTTGATCCTGCTGGCCTACGTCTTCTGCTCGCTGTGCGCGGGCATCGCGGGCATCCTGATCGCGTCCAACGTCAACTCCGCGGACGGCAACAACGCCGGCCTGTGGATCGAGCTCGACGCCATCCTGGCGGTGGTCATCGGCGGCACCGCGCTGACCGGCGGCCGGTACTACCTCGCCGGGACGATGGTCGGCGCGCTGGTCATCCAGACGCTGACGACGACGATCTACTCGATCGGGATCCCGCCCGAGACGACGCTGCTGTTCAAGGCGCTGGTCGTGACCGTCGTCTGCCTGCTGCAGTCCCCGGCCTTCCGCGCCAAGGTGTTCAAGGCGCGCGGCCACAAGCCGGTGGTCCCGGCGCCCAGACCCGTCGAGCCCAAGGCGGAGGTGCCGGCATGAGCACCGCCTCGCTCTCCCGCGGCGGCCTGAAGGTGCCGTCGAAGTACATCCCGGTGCTCGCGTCCTTCGGGCTGTTCGTCCTGATGTTCGTGATCGGGGCGATCCGCTACCCGGCGTTCGGCGACGCCCAGGTGATCCTCAACATCTTCGTCGACAACGCCTTCCTGCTCGTCGTCGCCGTCGGCATGACGTTCGTGATCCTCACCGGCGGCATCGACCTCTCCGTCGGCGCCGTCGTCGCGCTCGGCACGGTGCTGTGCGGGACGCTGATCCAGAAGCAGGGCTGGTCGCCCTACCTCGTGGTGCCGCTGGTGCTGGTGGTCGGCTCCGGGCTGGGCATGACGATGGGCGCGATCATCCACTACTTCGAAATCCAGCCGTTCATCGTCACGCTCGCCGGCCTGTTCCTGGCGCGCGGCACGTGTTACGCCATCACCACGGACTCGATCACGATCGATCAGCCGACGTTCTCGGGCTGGGCCCAGGCCACGGTGCGCTTCGGCGACTACTTCCTCACCGCGGGAGCGATCATCGCGATCATCGTCGTGCTGGTCGGGGCCTACGTCCTGCACTACACGCGCTTGGGCCGCAACGTGTACGCGATCGGCGGCAGCAGGCAGTCGGCGCTGCTGATGGGCCTGCCGGTCGCCCGCACGACGGTGCTGGTCTACACCGTCAGCGGCTTCTGCGCGGCGCTCGGCGGGATCCTGTTGTCCTTCTACACGCTCAGCGGGTTCGGCTCGCTCGCGGTGGGCATGGAACTGGATGCGATCGCCGCCGTCGTCGTCGGCGGCACGCTGCTCACCGGCGGCTCCGGCTACCTCGCGGGCTCGGTCGTCGGCGTGCTCGTGCTCGGCCTGATCCAGACGCTGATCAGCTTCGACGGCACGCTCAGCTCCTGGTGGACCCGGATCTTCATCGCCGGCCTGCTGCTGGCCTTCATCCTGCTACAGCGGCTCGTCTTCGCGCGCAACCGGTAGTCGCATAGCCGCCCGCCGCCGCCGAGGAGAGAGCGGCGACGGACGGCTGTGCCGCGTCACGCCGAGAAGCTGAGCACCGTTGTGGAGGTCAGGCGCTCACCGGCGTGCAGCACGGTGGTGGGGAAGTCCGGGCGGTTCGGGGAGTCCGGGAAGTGCTGCGTCTCCAGCGCGACGCCCGCGCGAGGGCCGAACGGGGGGACGTCGAGCATCCCGCCGGCGTAGAACTGCAGTCCCGGCTCGCTGGTGGTGATCGTCAGGGTGCGACCGCTGGCCGGATCGCGAAGGACCGCGGCGGGGTTGCCGCCGTCCAGCGCCCAGTTGTGGTCGTAGTCGAAGCCGCCGATCGGCCGCGCGGTGCGGAAGTCCATCGGCGTGCCCTCGACCGGGGCGAGCTCGCCGGTCGGGATCAGCTCGCCGTCCACCGGCGTGTAGTGGCTCGCGTCGATCTGCAGCTCGTGGGCGTCGATCGTCCCGCCGCCGGCGAGATTCCAATACGCGTGACTCGTCAGGTTGACGACCGTGGTGCGATCGGTCGTGGCCAGGTAGTCGATCCGCAGGCTGGTGCCCTGGAGCCGGTAATCGACGGTCACGTCCAGCGTTCCCGGGTAGCCGTTCTCGCCGTCGGGAGAGCGGCGACGCAGGCGCACCCCGGTGGGGATCGGCTCGGCCTCCCACAGCCGCGTGTGGAAGCCGGTTGCCCCGCCATGGAGGCTGTTGGCGCCGTTGTTGCGCGGCAACTCGAAGGTCTCGCCCTCGAGCGCGAAGCGCCCAGCCGCGATCCGGTTGCCGAAACGGCCGATGAGCGCGCCGAAGAACGGCATCCGGCTCACGTAGACGTCGTCGAGGTAGCGGTCGAGCTCGTCGAAGCCCAGCGTGACGTTCGCCAGGCGGCCGTCGCGGTCGGGCGCCTCGAGGCGTTGAATGATCCCGCCGTAGGTCAGGATCGCCACGCGCAGCTGACCCTCGAGCGTGTAGCGCTCGACGGCCCTGCCGTCGGACAACGACCCGAACGCCTCCCGGTGAGCGCTCACAATGAGATCGTACACCTCAGGCAAAACGCGTGACTCACCCTCGACCTGAGCGTGAGTTCGGCCGAGCGCGCGTGCGGACCCGGACATCCGCCCCGTTCGTCGCACTCAGGAACAACTCATTTGAGTCTCATGCGAGCGCCATTTGTTGGTCGGTCAGGCAAATGGTGCGTTCCGAGTAGCGATATTCGGCGAATGACGCCGTAGCGCCATAAAGAAGATGAGTCCCACACGGACACCAGCGTCCACTTTGTGGCATATCGTTCGCATTCCCGCCGTCTTTTGCCGGGTTGTGTTCAGACTTCTGGAGTCCTTTTGCAAAGATTCGCTTGACGCGCGGCCTCGAGGTCGGGAGGATGGCGTTCGGGAGTGGTGCTCCGCCTTGTGGAGAGGGGCTGGAACCACTCGGGTCGAACGTAAGGAGGAAGCAGTTGATGGGGAGGAGAAGCGCGGGTCTGGCTCTGTTGAGCCTCGCCCTCGTCCTACCGGCCACGGCATCGGCCAAGGCGCCCAAGGCGGCGCCGGCGGATCCGTACAAGGTCCTGGTCGTCACGAGCACGAGTGACGCTCTCAGCACCGCCGGTATCAATGCGATCACGTCCGCCGTCGGTAGCGACGGCACCGTGACCGCACCCGCGCCCGCAGATGTGGGTGCGCAGTTCACGCCGACGAACCTCGACGCGTATCGCGCGGTCGTGTTCCTCAACACGGGCATGGCGAGCCCCCTCAATGACGCGCAGCGCGCGAACTTCGAGGCGTACTTCAGGAAGGGCGGCGGCTACGTCGGCATCGGCTCCGCCGTCGACACTGACCCCGCCTGGTCGTTCATGACCAGCATCCTCGGCACCCGCTCGGCGGGCCAGACGACGTTGCAGACCGCGACCGTCAAGGTCTTCGACCGCGTTCATGACGCGACGAAGAACCTCCCGGAGTACTGGGATCGCACCGAGAGCTTCTACAACTTCTCGACCAACGTCCGCGGCCTCTCACACGTCCTCGCGACGGTCGTCGAGCAGCCGTTCGAGGCGCAGCCGGCCGGCAACGTCCTCAAGGGCATCTCCGGCGGCACGATGGGCGCGAACCACCCGATCTCCTTCTGCAAGGACTTCCAGGGTGGTCGTTCCTTCTACACCGGCCTCGGCACGAGCGCCGCGTCCTTCGACGCGCAGCTGCACGACAGCACCTGAAGGGCGCGATCTCGTGGGCCGCGGGCCAGAGCAACGCCCAGACGTCCGACTGCGGCGCGACCGTCCTGAAGAACTTCCAGGAAGTCAAGGTCACGCAGCAGCCGAACCTCAACGAGCCGATCGGCTTCGATCAGCTCCCCGACGGCCGTCTGATCCAGACCGACCGCCGCGGTGGCGTGCGCCTGCACGATCCGCAGACGGGCACCACGACGCTGATCGCCGACCTCGGCGCCGCCTCGCTGCCGGACACGCTGCGCGTGTACACGAACTCGGAGGACGGCCTCTACGGCCCGGCCATCGACCCGAACTTCGCGACCGACAAGTGGGTGTACCTCTACTACGCCCCGCAGCGGGTCACCAACGTCAAGCTGTCCACGGGCCAGGTCGTCGACCAGGTCACGCCGAACACGACGGTGCCGAACTTCGCGTCGTCCCCGGCCGCGTGGGATCCGTACGTGGGCTACTTCCAGCTCTCGCGCTTCAAGTTCGTCGAGGACGCGACGGGTCCGCACCTGGACCTCAACTCCGAGCAGCAGCTGCTGCGGGTCAACAACAACCGCCAGGAGTGCTGCCACGTCGCCGGTGACATCGACTTCGACAAGGCCGGCAACCTGTGGATGGTCACGGGCGACGACACGCCGGCCGCGGGCATCCACGCCAACGGCTTCGGCCCGTTCGAGGACCAGCTGACCGACGAGCAGCAGACCGTCCGCACCACCAACGCCACGGGCGGCACGTTCACGATCACGTGGAACGGCCAGACGACCGCGCCGATCGCCTACAACGCGAACGCCGCGGCGATCGACGCCGCCATCGAGGCGCTGTCGAACGTCGGCGTCGACAACATCCAGACGAGTGGCGGCCCGGCCAACACGGCCAACGTCAACGTCTTCTTCCGTCGCGCGCTGGCCGGCAAGGACCAGCCGCTGATGACCGTCGACGGCTCCGGCCTGACCGGCACCAACCCGACCGCGACGGCCGCGATGGCCACCGCGAACAACGGCTCGCTGGGCGTCACGCCGCTGGACGGCGGCATGTACCAGCGCGTGACCGGCGACGATCGTCGCTCGACGACCAACACCAACGACCTCCGCGGCAAGATCCTCCGGATCAAGGTCAAGGACAACATGACGTCCGCCGACTTCAACAAGGCCGACACGGGCTCGGGCACCGGCGCGTACACCATCCCGGCCGGCAACCTGAAGGAATACTCGGCCGCCAACTTCCCGGCCGTCGCCTCGCAGGCGGACTTCAACACGAAGTTCCGTCCCGAGATCTACGCGATGGGCTTCCGCAACCCGTTCCGCATCCAGGTCGACGAGAACAACGTCGCCTACATCTCCGACTACTCGCCGGACTCCAACACGCCGCAGCGCGGGCGTGGTCCCTCGGGCATCGGCCGCTACGAGATCGTGCGCCACCCGGCCAACTACGGATACCCGCTCTGCTACTCGAGCACGGTCGGCTACAACAAGTGGGAGTTCCTCGAGTTCGCTCCGGGCTCCACGACCGTCGGCATCCCGGCGACGGACTCCGCCGTCGAACGACTGCGGTCGCACCGACGCGCTGCCGAACACGTCGCGCTGGACCAGGGACGGCGGCCCGGCCTTCGAGCCCGGTCTCGCCCTGACGCCCCCGGTCAGCGATCCGGACATCTGGTACTCCTACCGCGACAACAACGCCACGGCGCCGCTGGGTACGCCGTGCCCCGGCTACTACGCGCCGACCCCGGGCCCGATCGCTCCGGGCTCGACGACCGAGTGCCCGCGGCTGTTCCCGGAGCTCTACACCGGTGGTGTGGCTCCGCACGGCATCGTCAAGTACCACTACGAGGCGGCCAACGCCAACACCAAGAAGTTCCCGGCGTACTACGACAACTCGATCTTCATGGGCGAGTTCGGCCAGGACACGCTGCGCGAGATGAAGCTGGACTCGCAGAACCGCGTGTTCAAGATCAACAACACGCTCGACTGCGGCCAGGCCCTGGTCACGACGCCGTTCGAGTTCGAGTGCGACAACCCGATGGACATGCAGTTCGGCGCCGACGGCGACCTGTACCTGCTCACGTACGGCGACGGGTTCTTCAACATCAACCCGGACGCCGGCCTGTACCGCTTCGAGTACGTCAAGGGCCAGCGCGCGCCCAAGGCCGTGCTCACCGCGGACAAGACCGACGGCGGCGTGCCGCTGACGGTCAACTTCAAGGGCTCGGGCTCGTCCGACCCCGACCCGGGTGACTCGATCCGCTTCGAGTGGGACTTCGGCGACGGTTCGCCGCTCTCGACCGAGGCCGACCCGACGCACACCTACACCACGGCCGGCCGCTACACGGCCATCCTGAAGGTCATCGACTCCTCGGGCCAGTCGTCGACGCTCTCGACGATCATCACGGTCGGCAACACGAGCCCGACCGTGACGATCACCGGCCCGGTCGACGGCGGCCTGTTCTCCTTCGGCGACAAGCTCCAGTACAAGGTGACGGTCACCGATCCCGAGGATCCGTCGATCAACTGCACCGACGTCGTGACGACGTTCGTGCTCGGCCATGACACGCACGGCCACGCCGAGGGCTCCTCGACCGGCTGCACGGGCTTCCTGCAGACCGACGCGGCCGACGTCTCGCACGGCGGCAACGTGTTCGGCGTCATCTCGGCGACCTACACGGACAAGGGCGGCCAGGGCGCCAGCTCGGCCGCTCCGCCGCTGACCACGACCACCCAGGTGCAGGTCCGTCAGAAGCGCCAGGAGGTCGAGCACGTCGTCACCCAGTCCGGCACGACGACGGCCACCAACACCGATCCGACCGGCCAGAACAGCCAGCTGCACCGCAACAGCCTCGGCGCCGCGGACTGGCTGCAGCTCAACGGTCCGTTCGACCTGTTCCAGGCCGACACGATCGCGATCCGCTACGCGGACGGCGGCAATGGCCGCACCGTGGGCTCGCCGCTGGCGGGCATCGACATCCGTCAGGACTCGATCACCGGCCCGGTCATCGCCACGGCGAACCTGACCTCGACGGGCGGCTCGGACACATGGGCGACCATCACCGTGCCGATCTCCGCCGCGGCGGGCAAGCACGAGCTGTTCGTGACGTTCCGCACGCTCAGCGGCGGCTCGACCGGCGGCAGCCTGTTCAACCTGAACTGGCTCGAGTTCGGCGGCAACGGCGTGACGGTCCAGGAGACCAGCACGCCCGGCTCGGTCGGCGGCTCCGTGCCGGCGACCCTGGCGCTCACGCTCGGCACGCCCGCGACCTTCGGGGCCTTCACCCCGGGCGTCGCCAACACGTACAACGCGAGCACCACGGCCAACGTCATCTCGACGGCCGGTGACGCGGCGCTGAGCGTCGCCGATCCGAGCTCGTTCGCGACGGGTCACCTCGTCAACGGCACGTTCTCGCTGCCCGCGGCCCTCACGGCCAAGGCGACGAGCGCGAAGGGCACCGGCAGCGCGTTCGCGCCCGTCGGCGGCTCCTCGAACCCGCTGACGCTGCTGACCTACAACGCTCCGGTGTCCAACGACTCGGTCACCATCGCGTTCCAGCAGGCCATCGCTGCCAACGACGCTCTGCGTACCGGTAGCTACGGCAAGACGCTGACCTTCACGCTGTCGACCACGACTCCGTAAAGGGCTGTATCTGAAGCCGCCGTCGGCCCTTCGGGGCCGGCGGCGGCTTCGCCATTTAAGTGCTCGGGCGTGATCGGCCGGCCGATCCGCCGGCGCCCGATGGCGCAGGATGACCTGCGGACCGGCCGGCCACGGGCCCGCTCTACGCCTGCAGTCGTTCGAGGATCCGGCCCGCCGCTGGATCCTCGGGGAGGACGCGCCGCAGCGCAGCCACGTCGACCGGCACTCCATGGTCGGTCAGCAGCGTGCGCAACCGCCGGCCGAGCTTGACCGGCGGCGTGCCGCCCGCTCGCCCGGTGGCGACCAGTACGCGCGCCGCGTCGAGATCGACGCGGCGGGTGGTCAGCTCGCCGCGGACGGCGAGCGCCAGCGCGACGTGCTCGCACTCGATCTCGCTCGCACCCGCGCGCGCCGCCTCCACGCGTGCCGCCGCCAGCACGGCGCGCACGCCCTCGCTGACCGCTGTCCGAGAGCGCGTCGGGGTTCGATAGCGCCGGTGCGCCGCCTGGCGTGAGATGCCCAGCGCCCGCCCGATCTCGCCGAAGCTCACGCCGTCGTCGAGCGCGTGGCGCACGCGGGCGTACTCGTAGGCGTCGATCTGCGCGCGCAGCTCGACCAGCGCGCGCAGGGCCTCGAGCGGCTCGGTGGCGCCGAGCGTGCGCTGGAGCGCGAGCACGACGCGGTCGGTGGCCGGGTGTTGGATCACGCGGCGCAGCGTCGTGCGGTGGGACCTTCGCGTCCAGCGTGGCAGTCGCGCGCTGTACGTCCGAGCTCGGACGTCCGACCGAGGACGCCTAATCTCCCGGTGCATGGATCATCGAACGGTCACGCGGCGGGAGTTCGCGCAGCAGGTCGGTGAGTTCGAGCGGCCTGACTCGTTCTTCGGTGACCGCGAGGTGCTCGCGTGGATCACCGACCACGTGGCGGTCGCCGAGACCGACGTCATCCTCGACGTCGCCGGCGGTGCGGGGCACGTCGGGCGGCAGCTTGTCCAGCGCGGCCGGTTCGCGGTCGTCGTCGACCTCACGCGCGAGCTGCTCGCGGCCGGCGTGGCGGCGGGTCGTCGCGACGTCGTGTTCGTCGAGGGCGACGCGACGGCGCTCCCGTTCAGCGACGGGCAGTTCGATGTCGTCGTGTCCCGGTTCGCGTTCCATCACATCGATGAGCCCGCGCGGGCCGCGGCCGAGATGGCGCGCGTCGCGCGGCCCGGGGGGAGGGTCGCGGTGATCGACATGCTCGACGGCGGCGCGCGTCACAACGAGCTCGAGCGGCTGCGCGACCCGAGCCACACGCGGGCGCTCGCACGCGAGGAGCTGCTGGGCGTGCTGGGCGACGTGGGCGTGGACGCCTCGATCGTGGCCGAGCGCCGGCAGCGGATGCCCGCCGTGCCGTGGCTGGAGCGCGCGGCATCGCCGCGCGGCGACGTGCTCGCGGCCCTCGAGGCGGAGGCCGACGGCGGCGCGCCCACCGGTCTGCGCGCCACGCGTGGCTCCCAGGGGCTGACCGTCGAGCAGCAGTGGGTGATCGCGGCGTGCTCGTCGTCCTAGCGGCCGCGCTGGCGCTCGCGAGCGCGGCGCCGACCTGCAGGTCCGGGCACACCGTGTACAAGCACGGTGAGGTTCGCGTGTTCTCGGTCGGCGGTCAAGAGGACGCCTGGTTCGCGTGCGGCCGTGGCCGGCGCCCGGTCGAGCTCTACCGGACGCCCGGGGGCCTCGGGAACTTCCGCATCCACGGTGTCAGCGGTCAGCGCGTGCTGTTCGAGGGCTCGTTCTCGGGTGAGGGCGGCGGCGAGGACACGACGATCGGCTGGTTCGACGCCAAGACGTCGCGGGCGCGCAGCGGGCAGCTCGCCGGGTCGGTGTCCAACGAGGTGCGCGACGTCGTCGTCGCGCCCGACGGCGGCGTCGGGGTCGTCGCCGCTCTGGAGGATGAACAGGGGATCCGCGTCGGGTACCTCGCGCCCGGCAAGCGGGCTCTGCGGCGCGAGCTCGGGCTCTCGATGGCGCCCGGCTACGAGGCGCACTCGCTCGTGTTCTCCGGGGCCGCGCTCACCTGGAAGGCCGCGGGGGTGGCGCGCACGGTCGCCCTGACCGGCGAGGCCGTGAGCTGCACGAGCGGCACGACGCTGGTCGAGAGCGAGGGCGCGCGTGTCTTCGAGGTGCTGCCGGCGCGAAAGACCTCGCGCGGGTTCCAGGCCGACGTGCTCGCCGCGTGCGCGCGCGGGGCGACGGTCCCGCGGGAGCTCGGCGTCACCGACCTCTATGACCAGCAGGACTGGGAGCTGCGTGCGGTCAAGCCCTTCGGCGCGCGGGTGGCCTTCATCGTGGCCGAGCGCGGCGTCGGGGCGCTCGACGGCGGCGAGGTGCGCTTCGCCTTGGCCGACGACGTGGTCCAGGACGTCGCGGTCGGAGCCGACGGGACGGTCGCCTTTGCCGCGCCGGGGATCGTCGCGCGGCTCACCCCGACCGGCTGGGACCGGATGGCGGTGCTCGGGGGCACGCTCGCCGACGACTCGCTGGCGGTCGCCGACGGCCTGCTGCGTTGGCGCACGACCGATGGGGTCGCCCACTCGACCCCGCTGAGCGGCGAGACGCCCATCGACTGCGCGGTCGAACCGACCCTGCTCTCGCGCGGCGGCATCCGGGTCTTCGAGCACCTGCCGCCCAGCGGCGGCGACGTGCAGCTCTACGGCTGCGTCGGCGGCGCCCCCATCCTGCTGCTCACCGGGCCGCGCAACTCGAGCTGGAAGGTGGTTGGCCTCGGGGTCGAGAACGGCAGTGCCGCGGTCATCGCCAGCGGCGTCCGCGGCCATCGGCTGATCGCCTTCGGCGCGACGCCGCTGCAGGCGGTCACGCCACGGGCCTCGTTGGCGTTCGGCGTGCGCAACGTCGCGTTCGCGCCCGATGGGCGGGTCGCGCTCGCGATGCACGCCGGGCCCAGGTGGACGATCAGCGCGATGGCCGGCGGGCGCGAACGCACGCTCACGCACCCCAAGGACGGCGTGCGCCGCGGGTCGCTGACGTTCGACGGGAAGCGGGTCGCGTGGCGCGACCTGGCCGGTAAGGCGCGGTCGGTGGCGGTTCCCTGAGGCGATTCCCAGCCTCCGGCAGGGTCGCGGCCGACCACCGGGACGAGCGGCTGCGCGTTGCGCTGCGGCGCTGGTGGATGTCCGAGAATTTCGTGTTTTGGTCAGCCGGAGTCCGGGAATTAGAGCGTCAACGCCCGCATGCCGGCCAACCGTCACCCCCTCCGGCGGTTAAGGAGTTTGACCCACTCCGCATCTTTGGCCGACATGCGGGCGTCCCTCCGTTAAGGCGGATAACCCGCCAGTCGCCGTGAGGCAACCGGTGAGTGCTTCGCCAGCGGACACGAATGTCCGCGGGGTGTGGCGCTGGCAGCCTCTCGGCCATGCGACGGATCGCTCTTCTCTGCCTTCCACGTTCGTTGTCCTGACCACTCAGGCGTCGGCGCAGGTGCAGCCCGCCTCCCAGGGCTCCGACGCGTACCGGATCCGGTACGGCTACTACGAGAACAACGCGTTGAGGGCGTCGCCGGTGGCGCGGGCGGCGGCGGGCGGGCGGCGGCGGCACCACGACTCCGCCGACCGGGGGCGGCACCACTGCGCCGCCCATCGGAGGTGGCACGATGCCGCCGCCGGTGACCGGTGACACGCCGGACGACGAGGCGCCGACGCTCGATGTACCGTCACGCGTGGTCTGACGCTCACGGGCAGGGTGACGGCGCGGCGGGCGAGTGCCGGCTCCGTGCATGGCGTCACCGTGGGCCCCGGACCGCGGGCGCTTCCCGACGGGCGGTTCCACGGGCCTCGTCCGGAGCGGACGGTGCGCGTCTAGCATCCCGCTCCAATGATCGTCGCGGCCGTGGCTGAGGAGGTGCGGAACGCCGCCGGGGCGGTGTCCGGCGTCGACCTCCGCGGCCTCGGCGATCGTCTCGACGACGTCGAGTTCCTCGTGCCCCGGTGGGCGGACGTGCCTGACCTGGCCGCGATGCCGGCGTTGCGGGTCGTGCAGGTCATGTCGGCCGGGACGGACTGGATCGACCACGCGATCCCGCCCGGCGTGACGCTGTGCAACGGCCGCGGCAGCCGCGACATCCCGGTCGCCGAGTGGGTGGTGGGGGCGATCCTGGGCGCCGCCACCGGCCTGCTGGAGAGCGCCCGCGACCGCCGCTGGGAGCACCACATGCCACTCGAGGTCCATGGGTCGAGGGTCCTGATCGTCGGGCACGGCTCGATCGGGCGGGCGACCGCGGAGCGGCTCGAGGTGCTCGGCGCGCACGTCACGGGCGTCGGCCGCGCCGCGCTCGGCGACCTGAGGCGGCTGGTCGCCGAGGCCGACGTCGTGGTCAACCTCGCGCCGCTCACGCCCACCAGCCGTGACCTGTTCGACGCGGCGGTGTTCGCGGCGATGCGCGACGGCGCGCTGTTCGTCAATGCGGGCCGCGGCGGAACGGTCGACCAGGCGGCGCTGCTCGCGGAGGTGACCCCGCCGCGCCTGCGCGCGGTGCTCGACGTGACCGTGCCCGAGCCGCTGCCGGCGGACGATCCGTTGTGGGCAGCGCCCGGCGTCCTGGCGATCACCAGCCACCAGGCCGGCGACAGCGGCGAGGCGGACAGGCGGGCTGTCGGACTCGCCGTCGACCAGTTGCGCGCCTACGCGGCCGGCGAGCCGCTGCGCAATGTGGTCATCGCCGGGCGGGCCTGAGCACGGAACTGGACCTTCGTCGGACGTCCATTGGACGCCACTCGTAGAGGATCGCCTCATGGTCCGATCCCTTCTCGTCGCGCTCGCGCTGTGCGTCGCCTGCGGCACCGCCTCGGCCGCGCCGTTCGGTGCGTCGGATACCGCCTTCTCGGGCGATGGCTGGCTCACGCTCGGCGGCGGGCACGACTACGTCGGGCAGGCGTACGCGGTCGAGCTGCAGCCTGATCGCAAGATCATCAGCGCTGGCACGGCCAACGTCGGTGCGCTGGCGCACTTCGCGCTGACGCGACACACGCCCGCCAACGGGATCGACACGACGTTCGGCGAGCAGGGCAAGGTCGTGACGCCGATGGGCAACACCGGCGTCGCGGCCATCGTCGATCTCGAGGTGGTCACCGGCGGTGCGATCCTCGCGCTCGGCAACGCGCGCCAGGACAACGAGCCGCGGATCGCGCTCGCGCGCTACACGTCGGCGGGCGTGCTGGACGCAAGCTTCGGCACCGGCGGCAAGGTGATCGACGACCTGCTGGCCGACGGCGCCACCGCGACCGCGATGGCGCGCGCCGCGGACGGCTCGATCCTCGTCACGGGGCAGATCCGCGACGGCGCCGCCACGAAGGTCTTCCTGCGCCGCTTCACGGCCGGCGGAACGCCCGATCTCCTTCGTACGTTCACGCTCGGCGACACGGGCTGCGCGACCGCGAGCCGGATCTTCGCCCGTCCCGACGGCTCGATCGTCGTGATCGGCTCGCTGTGCCGCTCCACGGCGATCAACGGCGCGACCTACGGCCCCGACGGCTACGTCCTCAAGCTCACCGCGGACGGTGTGCGGCGCGGCGACTTCGGCACCAACGGGCTCGCGGTGTCGACGATCCCGGACGCGCGCTTCACCGGCGGGATCGTCGACAGCCAGGGGCGCTTCGTCCTCTACGGCGGCGGTCGCACGTCGTCCTTCGGCACCTACTTCACCGCGACGGCCATCGGCCGCCTGACCGCGGACGGCGCGCCCGATCCGAGCTTCGGCGGCGGCGACGGCCTCACGGTCATCGCCGGCCAGGACATCCTGCTGGCGATCGACGCCGACGAGCTGGCCGACGGGCGGCTGTGGATCACCGCGTCCGCCCAGGTCGGCTCGAATCCGATCCTCGGCGCCTGGGGCTCGGCGCTGCTCAACGCGAACGGGTCGCCGGTCACCGAGTACGGCTTCGACGGCGACGGCTCGCGCGCCGATCAGATCGGCTTCGGGCAGACGTCGAACTCGGAGGCCCCGGGCCAGTCGGTGATCGACGCAGACCAGACGCTGCTCACCGCCGGGCGCGCGTCGACGACGGTCTTCGGCGGCTTCCTGACGGAGAACCGGACGTTCGGCCTGCGGCGCTTCTCGCTGCCGAAGGGCACCGCGGTCGCGCCCTACAACGGCTACACCGGATCCTCGACGGCGATCGGACAGACCACGACCGCCATCGCCCAGCGTCTGAAGCCGCTCGCGGGCGGTGGCGTGATCGCGGTCGGCAGCGTCGTGGAAGAGCGCGTGTTGCGCTTCGCCGCCTGGAAGCTCGGCGCGGACGGGACGCCTGACGCCGGCTGGGGCGCCGCCGGGCTCGCGAGCCCCGTCATCGGCGCAAGCGGCGCGCACGCGAACGACATCGTGCCGGCGACCGGCGGCGGCTACTACGCGGTGGGCCAGGCCAACGACGGGAGCGTCGACACGCTCGCGGTCGTCAAGCTCACCGCCGCCGGCGCGCTCGACGCCACCTTCTCCGGTGACGGCATCCTGCTGCCGTCGCTGCGGCCGACGTCCGGAGCGGGCGCGGCGCCGGTGTGCACCGTCACGCCGCCGCTGTGCCTGGACAACGACGGCACGGCCGGCAGTGGCGGCGAAGGCAACCTCGTGCTGGCGATGGCCGACGGCGGCGTGCTCGTGGTGGGTACGGCCGGGCCGGCGAACAACGTCCGCGGTGGCGCCGACGCCACCCGCGTCGTCCTGGCCCGCTACACGGCCGCGGGGCTGCCCGCTCCGGGCTTCGGGACCGGCGGCCTGGTCCAGCTCTACCGCAACGGCGCGCCGTCCGGGAACACGCGGATGTTCGCCGCGACCCTGCGTGGCGCCGACAAGCTGCTGGTGGCCGGGACCCTCGGCGACGCCTTCGCCCAGGGTCCCGTCAGCGAGCTGCAGTTCAACGTCGCCACCGGCGCGCTCGACCCGGGCTTCAGCGACGACGGCTTCATCGATGCCCCGTCACCGACGAGCTTCCGGCGGACCGGCATGCGCTTCGCGGGCGACACGGACACGCTGGTGATCAGCGGCTACGACTCCTCCCCGTACCCGCCCGTCGCCGGCCGCTTCTCAGGGGTGCTCTCGCCGCTGGCGGGCTTCGGGAGCGGCGGATTCGCGTCCGTCTCGCGCAACCGGCGCGACCGCCATCAACGGGGCCGGCGTCGACCTGTTGCCCAGTGGGACGCTGGTTGCGGCGGTGGGCGTCAACGACCGCTTCCCGCGTACGGCGTCGGCGGTTGGGATCAGCCCGAACGGGACCCTCACGTCGGACTTCGGCACTGGGGGCCTCCTGTCGACGGCACGCTCGTGCGGCAACTTCACGACGACCGACCTCGCGGTCGACGGCAGCGGGCGCCTGCTGATCGCCGGCTCCGGCCCCGACCCGGCGCTGGGCAACGTGGCGAGCGTCGCGCGCTTCGTCGCCGGCTCGCCCTCGGCGCCGGTGCCGTGTCCGCCGACGAGCGGGTCGGCGTCGCTCGGCGGTCCCGACGCCGGGCCGCTGACCTGCACGCCCTCGGGGTTCAGCGGCGCGACGCCGCTGACGTACACGTATGAGTGGGTGCGCGAGTCGACGGTGATCGCGGGCGCGACGAGCGCGACGTACACGCTGACCGGCGATGACGCCGGGCACCTGCTCGCCTGCCGCGTGCGCGGCGCGAACCCGTACGGCGCCTACCGGGCGATCTCCGCGGCGCGCCGCGCACCCGGGCCCGATCGTCGTCGAGCAGGACCCGGTCGCGACCCCGGTCGCGACCGCGGAGCCGATCGTGACGCCGGCGCCGCCGGCGCCGCCGGCCCCCACGCCGAGCGTCGTCGCCGTCGTCGTGAAGAAGCCGATCGCGCCGCCGGCGATCAAGCCCTCCGCGGTCTTCACGCTGCCGTCGAACAAGAAGTGCGCGTCGCGGCGAAGCTTCCGCATCCGGCTGAAGAGCCCCAAGGGCGTCAAGCTCGCGTCGGCCACCGTGCGCGTCAACGGCAAGCTGGTCAAGACGGTCAAGGGCAAGCGGCTGACGGCGCCGGTCGACCTCCGCGGGCTGCCCAAGGGCTCGTTCACCGTGAAGGTCGAGGCCAGGACGACCGACGGGCGCGTCGTGCGCGACACCCGCAGGTATCGGACGTGCGTCGCTAACCGAAAGTGAACACGTACGCGCGCACGCCGAGCGCACCGTCGAAGGAGATCTCGACCGTGCGCTCGGCGGCAGCCCGCTGGCGGATCAGCTGGTACATCCGCGGCTCGGACAGCGTGCCGGCGCCAGACGCGTCGACGTCGAGCCCGTGGGCGGTCCCTGGGGGCTCGCCATCGAGGCGCACCGTCACTCGCGCCGCGCCGGCGAGCACCAGGTTGACGTCGCGCGCGGCGAAGCGGAAGGCGATCGATCCCGAGTCCGCGTCGAGCGCCGCGGACTCCTCGCCCACCGACCACTCACCGGCGAGCGCCCACTCGTTGAGCGCGAGCTCGCCTGCCGTGGGACCCCCGCCGCGCGTGCCGCCAAGATAGGTCTCCGGCGATCGCAGCGCACCCCAGTCGGCGGGCTGCGCAAGCCCGGACGCGTCGACTGGGGAGAGGTCCCCGTCGATGCGCAGCAGGGCCTGTATCGCCCGCTCGGTCTCGGCGTAGGCCTCCTCGCCGAAGTGCTGGTAGGCGATGCGACCGTCGCCGTCGAGCAGGTAGAGCGCCGGCCAGTAGTGGTTGTCGAACCCACGCCAGACGCGGAACTCGTTGTCGATCACGACCGGGTACTCGATGCCGAGTTCGCGCACCGCGCGGCGGACGTTGCCGAGGTCGTGCTCGAAGCCGAACTCGGGTGCGTGCACGCCGATGAACACGACGTCCCGATAGTGCTGGTGCCACGCGCGGATGTACGGCAGCGTGCGCAGCCAGTTCACGCACGAGTAGGTCCAGAACTGGACGACGACGACCCGGCCGCGGAGGCCCGCGGCCGTGAGCGGCTCGGCGTTGAGCCACTCCGGCGCGCCGTCGAGATGATGCAGGGGAGAGGTCATGTCCGGTCCTGGCCGAATGCTAGATCGTCGTGATCAGGCCTCCGTCGATCAGGAAATCGGCGCCGGTCACGTTGCCCGCGCGGTCGCTGGCGAGCAGCACGACCAGGTCGGCCACCTCGGCGGGCTCGGTGAAGCGCCCCGTGGCCGCCAGCGCCGCCTGCCCGGCGCGCACGGCGTCCGCGTCGCCGCCGCCCGCGGCCGCCACCGTGTCGGCCACGCCGCCGTGGCCGAGCCACAAGTCGGTCGAGACCGGGCCGGGGCTGACGGTGTTCACGCGGATGTTCTTGGGTCCCAGCTCCTTCGAGAGGGCCTTGGAGAAGTTCAACAGCGCGGCCTTGGCGGCGGAGTAGTCGATCACGCCCGGGTCGGGCAGGAAGGCGTTGACCGAGGCGACGGTGACGATCGTCCCGCCGCCGGCGGCAAGCATGTGCGGCAGCGCGGCGCGGACGGTCCGCACGCTCGACATGAAGGTCAGCTGGAAGCTCTCCAGCCAGTCGTCGTCGGTGACCTCGAGGAACCCGTGGGTGCGGACCTTCACCGCGCCGACGTTGTTGACGATGACGTCCAGCCGTCCCTCCTCGGCGGCGGCGGCGATCAGCTTGGGGCCCCGTCGGGGCGGCCGAGGTCCACCGCGACGTGCCGCACGCTGCCGTCGTCGACGAGCCGGCGAAGCTCGTCGCTGCTCGCCCGCGAGCCGGCGATGACCCGCGCGCCCTCGTCGGCCAGCGCCCGCGTGACCGCGAGCCCGATGCCCTTGCTCGCGCCGGTGACGACGGCGCGCTTGCCGTCAAGCCCGAGACGCATGGTCCATCGCCCAATCCAGCGCGTAGTCGGCGACCTCTTCCCAGCCGTCCTGGCCGATGGTGAAGTGCGAGCGGCCCTCGAACGCGTGGAACTCGGTCACGGCGTCCGAGTGCTTGTACTTCTTGGCCTGCGCCGCGTCGACCGCCTCCGGGATCACATGGTCCTCGCCGCCGGCGATGAACAGCAGCGGCGCGCGCTCGTCGTTGCGGTAGTTGACCTTCGTGGCCGCGCGCGGGTTGAAGTTCGCCAGCGCGCCCTGGAAGAGCACCCGGCCGGGCCCGGGGACGGCGTAGCGGTCATAGACCGCCTGGGACTCCTCGGCGGTCATCGTGTTGGTGAACGCGTAGTGGAACTCCTCGGGGGTGAGCAGCACCGTGCGGTGGTTGTTGAGCGGGTTCTTGAGCGCCGGGAAGGCCGACTTCAGCTCCGACGCCGGAAGGGTGAAGACGCCCTTGGCGGCGGCGGAGTCGATCGCCACGCCGGCCACGCCGTGGCCGCGGTCGAGCAGCAACTGGGTGAACAGGCCGCCGAAGGAGTGGCCCATGATGATCGGCGGCTTCTCGAGGCCGGCGATGACCGCCTCGTAGCTCTCGACGATCTCGGCGATGCCGAGGTGCTCGGTGCCGGACGCGTCCTCGCGCAGCTCGGCGGGGCTCTTCTCGAGCCCCGGCCAGGCGGGGGCGAGGACCTGGTGGCCGCGCGCTTCGTAACGGGCGACCCAGTGTTCCCAGCTCAGGGGGTTCATCCACAGGCCGTGGATGAGGACGATCGGTGGCGTCTGCGACATGGCGCGGACGCTACGACCGGGACCCCGCACCGCTTCAGCCGACTGACCTAAGTTGCGTCGCGCAGGGCGTCGGCGAGCTCGGAGCGAGCGGTGACGTCGAGCTTGGGAAACGCGCGGTAGAGATGCGAGGCGACGGTCCGCGAGGAGAGGAAGAGCCGCTCGCCGATCTCCGGGTTGGTCAGGCCGCTGGCCGCCAGCTCTGCGATCTGGCGCTCCTGCGGCGTGAGCTGGTCGCGCGCCTCGGGTACGCGGCGGACGGTTCGCTCCCCCGACGCTCGCAGCTCCTGGCGCGCGCGCTCGGCCCACGGGACGGTGCCGAGCGCATCGAAGAGGTCGCGAGCCGTGCGCAGCGGCGCGCGCGAGTCGGCGGCGCGGCGCTGGCGACGCAGCCAGGCGCCGTAGGCGAGCAGCACGCGGGCGCGATGGAACGGTGAGCGGAGGGGCTTGAGCGCGTCCTCGAAGGGCGCCTCGGTGTCGGCGACGAACGCGCGGCCGACGATCACGCCGACCCGCAGCAGCGTCGACGGCGCGCTGTCGAGCAGCGGCGCGAACTCGTCGAGCACGGCGCGCGCCTCGTCGACGCGGCCACAGTGCTGCGCGGCCTCGGCCAGATAGCTCAGGCTGCCCTGGACCTCCGCGTAATGAAAGGCCGGATCGTGCGGGTCGAGCATGCGCGCGAGCTGGTCGTAGGCCTCCGAGTAACGCCCCGCGCCGAGCGCCGCGATCCCGCGGGCCATCTGCAGCACGGCGAACAGGTTCGTCGCGCGCTGCGTCACGAGCTGGGCGTCGCAGGTGGACGCGCGGGCGGTCGCGTCGTCGTAGTCGCCGCGTGCGCCGGCCGCCGCGACGAGCGCGGAGGTCGCGCCCGCCTCCCACAGCGGCTGGCCCGTCTCGCGCGCGAGCCGCTCGCCCTCGGCGGCCGCGGGCTCGACCGCCGGCCAGCCGCCGATCTGGATCGAGCTCCAGGCGCGCATCACCAGCGCCTGGGCGAGCAGCGCCAGCCGGCCCTGCGCGCGCCACTGCGCCTCGACCCGCGCGAGTTGCTGGACGGCCAGCCCGGACGCGCCGACCATGTGCGCGGCCTGGCCGAGCAGGTGCATGCTCATCGCGTCCGTCGAGGGCTTCGCACAGGCGTGCCGGAGCCGCTCGATGACGACCGCCCCGCTGCGCACCGCCGACGCGGCGGCCAGGACGGCGAGGACGCGGGGTCGTCATCGGCGGCGCCGGCGTCGAGGGCCGCCGCGACCACTTCGTCGCGCACCGGATGATCGCCGTCGACCGCCCACCAGCAGCGGGTCCCCGCGGCCAGCAGGAGCCTGAACTTGAGCTCCGGTCGGAGAGGCGCTCGGCGTCGGCGAGCAGTGCGCGGACCGGCGCGACGTCGTCGGAGGCCTCGTCGGCGAACGCCTCCCTGAGCCAGCGGATCGCGGGCCTGGGCGGCGGGGCCGGGTCGAGACGCTCGACCTTGGCGACCAGCTCGTCCGACCACGTCGACGTTGCCGAGCTCGACCGAGAGCTCGGCGGCGGTGAGCAGCCGCGTGACCGCGTGCTCGCGGTCCGTGCTCAGCTCCGACGCCCGCTGCAGGGCGTCTACGGCGGCGGCGACGGCGCCGCGCCGACGGGCGTCGTCAGCCGCCCTGTCCAATGCCGTGGCGACGGCTTCGTCGGGCCCGTCGCTGCCGGCCGCCCGATGCCACGCGCGGCGATGGGGCGCGTCGGTGATGACCGCGGCGATCGCGGCGTGCGCGGCGCGGCGCTCGAGCTCGCTCGCGGCCTGGTAGAGCGCGGAGCGGATCAGCGGGTGACGGAAGCGCACGCGGGTGCCGTCTCGCTCCAGCAGGCGTGCGCTGACCGCGGCCTCGACGTCGGCCTCGCCGGCGTCGGCCGCCGCGAGGAGCTCGCTCGTCTCGTCGCTGTCGTCGGCGGCGGCGACGCGCAGCAGGGCGCGCGTCGAGGGCGCCAGGTCCGCCTGCTGCGCGGTGAACGAGCGCTCGAGTCGCTCGGTCAGCGGCAGCAGGCCGCCCGCGTCGGCGGACAGCGGCAACTCCACGAGCGCCAGCGGATTGCCCGCGGCCAGCGTGAGCACCCGCCGCTGCGTCGCCGCGGGCAGGGGCGTGCGCTCCAGCAGCGAGCGGGCACTGGCCTCGTCGAGCGGCCCGAGCGCGAGGTCGGTGGCGTGCTCGAACCGCAGCCCGGCGCCATCACGCTGCCCGACGACGAGCCCGACCGGCTCGAACTCGATCCGCCGCGCGACGAACGCGAGCACGTCGGCGCTGGCCGCGTCCAACCACTGCGCGTCGTCGACCAGCGCGATCACCCGCCCGCCCTCGGCCGCGTCGGTCAGCAGGTTCAGCGTGGCGAGCCCGATCAGGAAGTGGTCGGTGACCGTCGCGTCCGCGAGCCCCAGCCCGGCCAGCAGCGCGTCGCGCTGCGGCTCCGGCAGCCGGCTCGCGCGCGGCGCCAGCCCGTGCAGCAGCCGCTCCAGCGCGGCAAACGGGAGCGCGGCCTCGGTCTGCACGCCCGCGGTGGTCAGCACCGTGCAGCGCCGGCTCAGCGCGTAGTCGCGCACCGACGCGAGCAGCGCCGACTTGCCGATGCCCGCGGCGCCGTGCACCACGACCACCCCGCCGCGGCCATCGTCGGCATCCACGAACCGAAACAGCGCCGCTTGTTCGCGCTCGCGTCCGATCACGCGGCTACCGGGGTTCGCGGAACCCTTCCGGAACGATGTCGCGGCCGGTGGGCTGCATGTCCTCACCCAGCTCGATCTGCCAGAAGAAGCGGGTGAAGTGGCGGCCGGCGAGGAACTCGCCGACGTGGGGCTCGATCTTCTCGCCGGCGGCAGGCGGACGATCAGCTCGGGGTAGCTGCGGCCGGGGTGGGCGGCGTACATCGGGCAGGCGAAGGCGCCGCCGAAGCGCGCGTTGATGTCGGTGACGCGCAGGCCGAGCTCTGTGTCGCGGAACATCTGGATCGTGGCCGGGCCGCGGAGCGGGAGCGCCTCGGCGACGGCGCGGCCGAGCTCGATCAGCTCGGGGTCGGCGATCGCGGCGCCCTTGATCGACTCGCCGCCGCGCGATTCGAGCATCGTGCGCGGGATCGCGTTCAGGCAGCGGCCGTCGAGGTCGATCAGCGCGTCGACGGAGAACTCGGGGCCGTCCATGAACCGCTGGACCATCACCGGCTCCTTCACGTAGGACGCGAAGAAGTCGGCCTCAGCTTGTCGGCGCACGGGTGGATGGAGCGCGAGCCCGAGCCCTGGCGCGGCTTGACGACCGCGGGGAAGCCGGCCGGCTCGCTCGCCCGGGAGCCACGTGGGCGGCGAGGGCAGCCCGTGCCGCAGGAGCAACTGGTGCGCCTGGTACTTGTCGAACGTCGCGCGGCAGACGTCGGCGCTGGGCACGAACGCCGGCAGGTCGCTGTCGGCGAGCACCTCGAGGTCGAGGTCGGTCAGCGGGATCACCGCGCGACCGCCGTGCTCCTCGCACAAGCTCGTTGAGGAACGGGATGTAGGACGGATCGTCGGCGCGCGGCGGCGCGACGCGCACGTCGGCCGCGTACTGGGCGGGAGCGAGCGGGCTCGGGTCGGCGGCGACGACGAACGCGTGCTGGGCGAACGCGGTGACGATGTCGTAGCGCTTTCCGACCCCGGTCAGCAGGACCGCGGGACGTCATGCGTGGAAGCGCGTGAGCGTGTCCGAGCGCAGCCCGAGCCGCAGGCTCTCGACCGCGATCAGGTCCCCCGGCAGGATGTTCCCGAGCCCGACGTCGGGCCCGAAGTGGCGCACGAGCCAGGCCTGCTGGGAGCGCCGCGGCGCCTCGAAGATCAGCCGCTCGACCCCGAACGCGCCGACCAGCGCGTCGATCAGCTCGTCGCGGATCGAACCGTCCGGCCAATACAAGCCCGCATCGCCGGAGACGCGGCCCTCGCAGACGATCGAGTGCGCGCCGGCGTCCAGCGCCTCGGACGCCTGGCGCACCCACAGCTCCGACGCGGGGGCGAGCCGCCCGTCCTTGGAGCCGACCTCGACGAAGACGATGAAGTCCTCTCGCAGCTGCTCGATCAGGCGGCGCTTGTCGTCGACCGGCAGGTCGAGCGTGCCCTCGGAGACCTCGACGTGGTGGATGTCCAGCGCCAGCAGCGCCTCGCGCAGCGCGTCGATGCGCCCGTGGCGCCAGGCGAGCTCGGTCAGCGTGCCGCCGAGCATCGGGGCGACGTCGTGGTCGCGGTAGACCGCGAGCTTCTCCTCCAGCGCGCCCGTGACCAGGGCCGAGCCCCAGCCGAGCCGCATGATGTCCACGTGGCCGGCCGCGAGCTCCATCAGCCCGGCCGCCTCGACGCGGGTGAGGCCGGGGTCGACGACGTGGGTGACGCCGGTGATCCGCGGCTTGGCGGTCCGTTCCGGGAGCGGGATGAGGTCGGTGAGGGGGCGTGTGATGCTCTCCACGGGACCACATGATGGCGACTGCCGCGGTCGCCACGACGTTCCCTCGGCCAACGGTGAGCCGTCTCGGAGGCGATCGTGAAGGTCCGGGTGCGCGTTTGCACCCTGTTCGCCGAGTGCCCGGGGCTTCCCGTCAGGCCGGCTCCGGCTCCGCTTCCGTCTCGCTGACCAGCGGCGATTCGGGGGTGACCCCCTCGCGCGCGTAGTCGAGCACGACGGAGACGATGCCGGCCGTCGGGACGGCGAGGAAGACCCCGACGATCCCGCCCAGCACGCCGCCCGCGGCGAGCGCGACGACGATCACCGCGGGGTGCAGCTTGACCGTCCTGCCCATCAGCACCGGGTACAGGACGTGGCCCTCGATCTGCTGGACGAGGATGATCGAGCCGAGCACGAGCGCGGCGTCCAGCAGCCCGCCGGAGACGAGCGCGATCAGCACCGCCACGAGGCCGGCGATGAACGCGCCGATCAGCGGCACGAACGCGGCGAAGAACGTCAGCACCATGATCGGGATCACCAGCGGCACGCCGATGATCAGCAGCGCGAGGCCGATCAGGATCGCGTCGACGAGGCCGACGAGCGCGATCCCGCGCACGTAGCCCGCCAGCGCGGCGTAGACGCGCGTGCCGATCTCATCCGTGTGCTCGCGACTTCGCCCACCGGTGAAGCTGAGGACGAAACCCCACATCTTCTCCCCGTCCTTGAGCAGGAAGAACGTCAGCAGCAGCGCGATCAGCGCCCCGGTGACGACCTCGCCGAGGACGACGGCCCCGCTGGTGACGCTGCGGGCGAGCGGGCCGCCGTTCTCGCGCAGGCGATCGATGCCCTTGTCGACGTTCTCACGGATCTCGGCTTCGCTGAGGTTGAAGGGCTCGTCGGCGAGGACGTCGGCCGCCTTGCGCAGCCCGTCCTCGGCGCGCGGGCGCAGGTCGCCGAACTGGTCGGCGATCGACGGCGCGACGGCGGTCCCGATCGCCACCAGCAGCAGGAACGCGGTGAGCATCGTGCCGGCGGCGGCGAGCGCGTCGGGGACGTTTCGCTGCTTGAGCCAGCGCACCACCGGCAGCATCAGCGTGCTCGCCAGCAGCGCGATGATGATCGGCAGCACGACGACGCGCAGGTAGTGCAGCGCGTAGACGAGCGCTCCGGCGGCGGTGACGATCACCAGGAAGCGCCAGGCGATCGCCGCGGTGGTGCGATACCAGGCGGGCAGCACGCGCTGCAGGCTACGCGTAACGTCGGAGCGATGGAGTACCGCACCCTCGGGCGCAGCGGCTGCGCCGTCTCGACGCTCGCGCTCGGCACCATGACCTTCGGCAATGAGACCGACGAAGCCGGGGCGCACGAACAGCTCGACGCGTTCATGGAGGCGGGCGGCACGCTGATCGACACCGCCGACGTCTACACCCGCGGCGCGTCGGAGGCGATCATCGGCCGCTGGCTGGCGAAGACGCCGGTTCGCGACCAGGTGGTCCTCGCCACCAAGGGCCGCTTCCCGATGGGTGACGGGCGCAACGACAGCGGCCTTTCCCGCCGCCATCTGCGCGACGCGCTCGACGCCTCCCTGCGGCGGCTGGGCGTCGATTGCGTCGACCTCTACCAGGTGCACGCGTTCGATCCGCTGACCCCGCCGGAGGAGACCTTCGGCTTCCTCGACGACGCCGTGCGGGCGGGCAAGATCCTGTACGTCGGGCTCTCCAACTACGCGGGCTGGCAGATCCAGAAGGTCGTCGATGTCTGTGAGCGGCTCGGGCTGGCCGTGCCCGTCACCATGCAGCCGCAGTACAACCTCCTCGCGCGCGAGATCGAGTGGGAGATCGTGCCGGCGTGCGCTTCCACCGGCCTGGGCCTGCTGCCGTGGTCGCCGCTCGGCGGCGGCTGGCTGACCGGCAAGTACACCCGCGAGGAGCGGCCGACCGGCGCGACCCGGCTGGGCGAGGACCCGGAGCGCGGCGTCGAGGCCTACGACCGGCGCTCCGGTTCGGAGCGCACCTGGGACGTCATCGACGCGGTGGGCGCGATCGCCTCCGACCGTGGCGCGTCGATGGCGCAGGTCGCGCTGGCCTGGCTGCACGACCGGCCTTCGATGACGTCGGTGATCCTGGGCGCGCGCACGCTCGAGCAGTTGCGCGACAACCTGGGCGCGGCCGGGCTGCACCTGAGCGACGAGGAGACGGCGCGGCTGGACTCGGCGTCAGACCCGGGCGCCGCCGCGTACCCCTACGGCGACGTGGGGCTCGAGCAGCGCACGCGCGCGCTCAGGTGAGGTCGGGCGGGGCGACGCGGCGGGCCTCGGTGGTGATGCCGTCGTACGCCTCGGCGGCGTCGGCCGTGTCGGCGGCGACTCCGGCTCCGTGGCGCTGTGCGGCCGGATCGGCGGGATAGCGCGCACTGCCCTTCTCCTTGCGGGCGCCGACCGCGAGGACGAGGGCGGGTTCGTCACCGGCGCCGACGATCGTGTGCGGTGTGCGCGGTGGGCAGTGGACGAGATCGAACGGTTCCAGGGGACGTTCCTCGCCTTCGACGATCAGGACGCAACGACCGCGCAGGACGAGGAAGTCCTCCTGGCCGGCCTCGTGGTGGTAGAGCGCCATCGGCCGCCCGGGCTCGAGCCAGTACAGCCCGACCCCGAGGTCGTCGAAGTGGGCGTCGCCCTGTCCACCGAATTTGACGAACGTCCGGAGGCCGTCGTCGACCCACGGCGCGTCGCGCGCGTTGAGCACGAACCAGCCTGCCGTCTGCGGAACTCCGTCCTCAAGCCTCGCCTTAGCCATGGTGCTGACCTTCTTTGAACGATTGTCGTACGGAAGCTAGGTAACTTTCGCTTGACCTTTGATTTTGGAGCGGTTAAGTTGCGCGCCACCATGAACGCAAGGTTGGTCACCTCGCATCACGCATACATGGTTCCGAAGGTCCGCGAAGTCGCGGCCCCTGCTCCGGTCGCTCAGTCTCAGCGTCCTCCGCTCACGCAACGTGAGCGGGTGGCCGCGTCTCTGCTCGCGTGCCCGGATCGCGGTGGCGTCGCTCCTTCTAAGCGAATCTAGCGGGAGCCAGCACACTCGCCCCGGTGATGGTGCGCGGCTCGCCGTGCACGATCCATTCGGCCGCGAGCCGGCCGAGCGCCGGTGACTGCTGGAGCCCGGAACCGCCCGCGCCGGCGACGGCGAACACGTCGTCGCGACCCGCGTACGGGCCGACGATCGGCAGCCCGTCGGGGCTGATCGGGTACAGGCCCGCCCACACGTTCCCGAGGCGCGCGTCGGCGAGGCCCGGGAGCCGTCGCTCGAACTTCTCCGCGACGCGATCCATGTAGTCCAGCTCGTCGCTGCGCCCGAAGTCGTCAGGGTCGACGAGGTCATGGATCGCCTCCTCGGTGTGCAGTCCCGCGATCAGGTGCTCGCGCGACTCGTGGCGGAAGTAGAGGCCGTAGTCACCGGTCGCGGGGATGTAGTCCATCACCGACGGCATCACGTAGTCCAGCGCGCGCGGGAGGTGGGCGACGAGCGCCATGTGGCGCTGCGGGAGGATCGGCACGGGCGCGCCGAGGATCTCGCCCACCCGGCCCGCCCACCCGCCGGCCGCGTTGACCACGAGGTCGGCTTCGATCACGCCCTTGCTGGTGTCGAGCCTGCCCGGCTCGTAGCCCAGCAGGCGGGTGTTCGGGCGCACGTCGAGGTCCTCGGCGAGGATCGAGCAGTAGAGGTGGCCGTCGATGTAGCCGTCGGACGGGCCGAACAGCGCACCGGGGAAGTCGTCGGTCCTCATGTCCGGGACGAGCGTGTGGATCTCCTCGGGCGTGAGGACCTTGGCGTCCTTGACCCCGAGCTCATGCTGGAGGGCGACGGATCGCTCGTAGGCGGCCAGATCGGCCTCCGTGCGGGCCGGGCGCAGATAGCCGTTGCGGGTGATCTTCAGGCCGTGGTCGCGCTCGAGGCCGGCGAAGATGTTCATCGCCAGCACGCGGATCTCGATCGCGAGCGGGTCCAGGTACTGCGTCTCGATGATCCCCACCGAGAGGCCGGACGAGGCTCCGGCGACGCTCCCGCGGTCGATCACGGTGACGTTCCCGGCGCCCAGCCGCGTGAGCTCGCGGGCGGTGCACAGGCCGAGCGCGCCGGCCCCGATGACCACCACGTTCATGCGGCGGCGAAGCGGTCGTCGAGCGTGGTCTCGTCCATGGTGGTGGAGATGCGGCAGAGTCGGTTGTGGGCGGTGAGCACGCCCGCACGGTACAACCGCCGCGGGTCTCGTGGCGATCGAGCGGCCGCGCTTCGCCACCTCGGGCCCCGAGGGCGATGCCGCTCTCCGTGGGGGCCCAAGCGAGCGCGGGCGAGCCCATCCGGGACCGCTACGCCGCCCAGGGCGGCGTGAACGTCCCCGCCTCGGTCACGGCCTGGCCGCCGACGGGCAGCACGACGACGGCCTGGAACGGCTCGTCGTGCGGGTTGGCGAGGCTGAACGGCGTGTTCGCGGGGACGACCGCCGCGTCGCCCGGCTCGAGCACCTGCGTGGTGCCGGCGAGCTGCAACTCCGCGCGGCCGTGGGTGGCGACGAAGATCTCCTCGCGCGTGACCGAGTGCGGCACACCGGGCGCGCCCGGCTCGATCGCGATCAGCCAGACGCTGTTCTCGCTGGCGCCGCGAGAGGGGGCCGCGAGGCCGGTGAAGCGGACGCCCGGGACGTCGAACGTGGGCGCGGCGGCGGATGAGATGACGGACACGGGGAGGATCTCCTTCGCTTAGGTGATTCACCGTAGTGTACTATTTGTGGCATGGAGGACGCAAGCGATTTCGGCGTGCTGCTCGGGCTCGCGTACGGCAACTTCGTGGCCGAGATGCGCGCCGACCTGGCGGCCAGCGGGTTCGCCGACCTGCACCGCACCTTCGGCTACGTCGCGCGGCTGCTGGACGAGTACGAGGCGACCGTCTCGGAGGTCGCCGACCTGCTCGGACTGACCAACCAGGGCGCGGTCAAGGTGATCGACGAGATCCAGGGCGCCGGCTACGTCGAGCGCATCAGCGACCCGTCGGACGGCCGGGTGCGGCGCGTGCGGCTGACGCCGCGTGGACGCGAGGCGCTGGGGCGGGCGCGCGCGTTCCACGCCCGCTTCGAGGCGGAGCTGGCCGCGCGCATCGGCGCCGAGCAGGCGGCGACCGTCCGCGCGGTGCTCACCGACCTCGCCGCCGTCGACGCCTCGGGCGCGACCGCGAGCCGGATCCGGCCGATGTGATCACGGCGGGGTCGTGGCGAGCGTCCCGCTGCGCAGCGGCTCGGCGAGGGTGGTCGCGCCGTCCTGACGGCGCGACCGGGAGGGCTGTTGTAAAGGCGCAGGTCCCTGGGTAGAGCGGGGGCCATGCGCGATCGCTTCGCGGCGGTCGAGCCGCTCACCGTCGGCCTCGAGGAGGAGCTGCTGATCCTCGATCCCGAGACGCTGGACCTCGCCCCGATCGCCTCGCGGCTCCCCGGCAAGCTGGAGATGCCGAAGGCGCAGATCGAGACCGCCACCGCGCCCACGCGACGTGTGGCCGACGCGATCGCCGAGCTCGCGGCCGGCCGGCGCGCGCTGGCGGACGCCGGGATCGCGCGGTTCGCGGGAGCGGGCGCGCACCCGTTCGCCTCGCCGCTCGGGGAGCTCAACCGCGGCGAGCGCTACGACTCGATCCTCACCGAGTACGGCGTCATGGCCGAGGCGCAGCTGGTGTGCTCGCTGCAGGTGCACGTGCCGGCCGCGGAGCGCACGCTGGAGGTCTACAACGCGCTGCGCTCGTATCTCCCCGAGCTCGCCGCGCTCGCGGCCAACGCGCCGTTCTACGCGGGCCGGGACACCGGGCTGGCGTCGGTGCGCCCGATGGTGGCGACATTGCTCCCGCGCCAGGGCATCCCGCCGATCCTCGAGTCCTGGGAGCACTTCGAGGCGACGGTGCGCTGGGGCCAGACGTCCGGGACGGTCGCCGAGCCGGGGCGCTGGTGGTACGAGCTGCGCCCACACCTGACCTACGGGACGCTCGAGGTGCGCGTGTGCGACGCGCAGACGACGATCGCCGACGCGGCCGCCGTCGCGGGCTTCGTGCACGCGCTCGTGGCCTGGCTCTACGAGCGCGACGACCTCGGCGCGCCGGCCGAGACATGGCGGATCGCCGAGAACCGCTGGGCGGCGTGCCGCTATGGCGTCGAAGCGACGTTCGCCGACCTGGAGACCGGCGCGCAGGCGCCGGTGCGCGAGATCCTGCGCCGGCGGCTGGAGCAGCTCGCTCCCGCGGCGGCCGCGGTGGGCGCCGATCTCTCCGGCGTCGAGGCGCTGATCGAGCGCAACGGGGCGTTGCGCCAGCGCGCCGTCGGCCTCGAGGGAGCGACCGCCTGGCTGGCGGATCGCTTTCTGGCCTGAGTGGGAAGGACAAGCGCCATGCGTTTTCGCCCCGGAGCACAGCTCGACTCCAGCCAGGTCCAGGATCGCCGCGGCGGCGGAGGTCGCGGCATCGCGCTGGGCGGCGGGCTGGGCACGGTCGTCGTGGTGGTCGTCCTCGCCCTGCTCGGCGTCGACGTCCCCGGCGGTGGCGCCGACCCGTATTCGGTCGGCACCGGCGCGCAGTCCCAGGAGCTCTCGACCAGCTGCAAGACCGGCGCCGACGCCAACCAGAGCGAGGACTGCCGGATCGTCGGCGTCGTGAACTCCGTGCAGGACTACTGGAGCGGCACCGTCGACGGCTACCAGGAGGCGCCGACGCGCTTCTTCAGCGGCCGGACGAACACCGGTTGCGGCGCGGCGACGTCCGCCGTCGGGCCGTTCTACTGCCCACCCGACGAGGCCGTCTACATCGACCTGGCGTTCTACGACGAGCTGCGCTCGCGCTTCGGCGCGAAGGGCGGCCCGTTCGCCGAGGCGTACGTGATCGCCCACGAGTATGGGCACCACGTCCAGCACCTGCTCGGCACCGACGAGAAGGTC
Organism: uncultured Solirubrobacteraceae bacterium; assembly: GCA_963798325.1. Classification (GTDB taxonomy): domain Bacteria; phylum Actinomycetota; class Thermoleophilia; order Solirubrobacterales; family Solirubrobacteraceae; genus Solirubrobacter. The sequence continues at coordinate 695,572 of CAWCSS010000009.1, read as the reverse complement.
GGCGACGATCGCTCAGGGGAGAACTCGGGCTCGGTCCGGCTCGAGCTGCAGGCCGACTGCTACGCGGGGGTGTGGGCCGCGCACGCGGTCGACACGGGCTTCATCGAGGACCTCACCCAGGCCGACATCGACGACGGCCTGGATGCCGCCGCCGCGGTCGGCGACGATCGCATCCAGAAGGCCGCCACCGGCCGCGTGGACCGCGAGTCGTGGACGCACGGCTCGTCGGCCTCGCGGCAGAAGTGGTTCAAGACGGGCTACTCCAGCGGCGACGCGAACCGCTGCGACACGTTCAGCGCTCGCTCGCTGTGAACGCGACCGCGGTGCCCCACGGGTCGCGGACGAGGAAGCCGTTCTCGAACGGCTCGCTCTCGACGCGGGCGCGCACGGCCGCCAGTTCCTCCCGCGGCAGCTCGATCGTCCAGTGCCGCAGGCCGACGGTGTGCTCCGGCGCCGGGCCGACGCCCTGGCCGCGCCAGACGTTGAAGCCGAGGTGGTGGTGATAGCCGCCGGCGCTGACGAACGCGGCGCTGCCGAGGTTGGCCTGCTCCTCGAAGCCGAGCACGTCGCGGTAGAAGGCCAGGCCCTGGTCGACGTCGCCGACGTGCAGGTGCAGGTGGCCCATGCGCAGGCCGGGTTGCACCTGCGGCGCGGGCTCCTCGTCGGCGATCGTGCCCATCAGCGCGCGGAAGTCCAGCGCGGCGGGCCCGCCGGCGTAGCCGAGGTCCTTCGGCCACGCGTCGCGCGGGCGGTCGGCGGCGAGCTCGATGCCGTTGCCGTCGGCGTCGGGCAGGTAGATCGCCTCGTGGGTGCGGTGGTCTGAGGCGCCCTCGATCGGCGTCTGCGTGAGCGCCAGGCGCGCGGCGGCGCGGGCGAGCTCCTCGCGGCTCGGGTACAGGAGCGCGTAGTGGTAGAGCCCGGCGTGCCGGCCGGCGGGACGCGCCTGCGGGTCCTCATGAAGGATCACGGTGGTGACGGTGCCGTCGCCGAGCGCGGCCGTCGCGGCCTCGTGGGAGTGGACGCGCAGGCCGAGCGAGCGCTGGTACCACGCGATGGCGCGGTCGAGGTCCTTGACGGTGAGATCGACGGGGCCGAGGGTCAGGGTGGCGGGGAGGGTCGTCGCAAGCATGAGACTAGGATCGCGCGGCGGGCCGGGCTTTCGTATGGCAAACCCTCGCCAAGACATGGACATTGATCGCCTCGCGGCGCCGCTGGCCGTGGTGCTGCTCTCCGAGGCCGCGTTCGGGAGCGGCGTCCCGCGCCGCCCGCGCTCGCCGCACCGGCACGACTACCACGAGCTGCTGTGGACGCGCACAGGCTCCGGCTCGCACCTGATCGACGGTGAGCGCTCGGCCGTGCGGCCGCTGACGGTGACGGTGATCGGCCGCGGGCAGGTGCACGTCTTCGAGGAGGCGCGCGCCTTCAGCGGCGCGGTCGTGCGCTTCGGGAGCGAGATGCTCTTCGAGGCCTCGCCGGCCTGGCTGGTCGGTGGCCGCGGCGCTCTGACCGTCGACGTGCCGCCCGGCGACGCCGACACCTTCGAGGCGACGATCGTCACGCTGGAGGCCGAGCTCGCGCGGCCGCCGGACGCGTGTTCGGTGGATCTTCAGCGGCACCTGCTGTCGGCGTTGCTGCTGTGGATCGAGCGCTGGCACGACGACGCGATCCACGAGCGGCCCGACGAGGGTGAGGCGCTCTACCGCCGCTTCGTCGAGGTGCTCGAGCGCGACTTCGCGGCGCATCACGACGCGGGTTGGTACGCGGACGCGCTGGCGGTCCCCGCGGCGGCGCTGTCGCGGACGTTGACCGCGGTGACCGGCCGCAGCACCAAGCAGCTGATCACCGACCGGGCGTTGCTGGAAGCGGCCCGGCTGCTGCGCTTCACCGACCTGACCGTGGGCGAGATCGCCTTCCGCGCGGGCTACGAGGACCAGCTGTACTTCTCCCGGGCGTTCAAGCGCCGCTACGGCGTGGCCCCCAGCGGCTACCGCGGCTGACTCGACACCCGGTCGAAGATGGGGGAGCCAAGTTCCACCCAAGGGATGATGTGCGCGCGCGGACGAGGTGCGAGATTGAAGGCCACGATGACCCGCCATTTCACTCTTCCGAAGGTCCGCGAGATCAAGCCCGGGCGCTGAGGAACTCGACGACCTCCGCGATCACCTCGTCGCGGTTGGTCTCGTTGAAGACCTCGTGCTGCGCTCCTGGCCAGATGTGCTCGGAGCTCGCGCTGCCGCGGATGCGCTCGAACGCCGGGCGCGTCGCCTCCAGCGGAGCGAGCGCGTCCTGCTCGCCGTGAATCCAGAGGGTGGGGAGATCGCCCAGGTCGCCGCCGGCGGCGATCGACTCGACGGAGTCGATGAAGGCCTGCAGGGTCTCGCGCTTGAACGGGCCGTGCCAGACCAGCGGGTCCTCGGCGTAGGCGCGCCCGACTTCCGGGTCGCGTGAGAGCACGGCCGGGTCGATCGGGATCTCCGGGATCTCGGGCAACTCGATCAGGCTGAACAGCGCCGGGTTGCCGCCGATCACCGGCCCCGACAGAACCAGTGCGGTCAGGCCGTGCCCGTCGCGCTGGGCGAAGCGGGTGGCGATGATCCCGCCCATCGAGTGGCCGATCATCACCAGCGGCAGCTCGGGGTGCCGCAGGCGAGCGACGTCGGCCACCCGCGCGGTGTCGTCGACGAGGTCCTCCATCGACTCGATCGAGACGCGCTCGCCGTCGGATTCGCCGTGGCCGAGGTGGTCGGGCGCGTAGACCGCGGCGCCCGCCGCGACCAGCGCGGCCGCCACGTGGTCATACCGTCGCGCGTGCTCGCCGTAGCCGTGCACGATCAGCGCGACGAACGTCGGCGTCTCGGCGCCCCACTCGTGGACGGTGACGCTGCCTCGGCTGCCCTGGATCCCGGTCGTCATACCGCCCAGCATGGCGGTTGCGGCGGGTGAGTGATCGGCAGCGCGAGGGGAGGGCGGCCGGGACCATGCGGCGAACCTCGGCCGCGGGTAGTACGGCTGCGACGAGCTGGTCATCAACCTCACGTCCCCCGCCGATCCACCTTGTCACTGACGCTCGGCGCGCCGGCCACCTTCGGTGACGTTCACGCTGTCGACGACGACGCCGTAGCCCGCGTGAACAGGTAGACCGCCGCATCGAGCTCGGGAGGCAGCACGAGCTTCCCGAGCTCGGCGTCCTCCTCGAACGTGAACGTCGTCTGCGCCTCGTAGGTCGCCCAGTTGCCCGCGGCGAACCGGTGGCGGCTGCCGATGACGATGTAGAGCTGCACGCTGCGGGTCTTGAACACGGCGCGCTCGAAGCCGTTCTCGGCCGGCGGCCAGGAGCAGATCACGACTTCCGGAGCACGCTGCTTGAGCGAGGTCTTGGCGTCCTCCTTGATGACCTCGGCGGGGAAGTCGACGTCCTTCCAGCTGTGGTCGTCGGTGGCGACGATATTGACGCCCTTCGCGCGCAGGAAGCGCGTCAGCGTACCGTCGCCGGCGGCGATCTCGACCGTCTTGCGGTCGGCGATCAACGCCGCGAGCTGGTCGATCAGCGGCTCGGAGTAGAAGCAGTAGATGCCCTTCTTGGCCACCAGCGGCATCAGCAGCGCGCGCTGCGAGAGCCGCGGCCACAGCAGCTTGAACGTACGCATCGAGACGGGCTTGCGCCGGAACCCGCCGCCCTCGAAGAACAGCCGCTGCAGGAGCTTGCCGTTGACGAGGTTGAACCGCACCCGCTCGCCGGCCTTGACGCCGGTGGCGGCCTGCAGCGCGAGCTGCTTGACCGCGGCGACCGCCATCGCGCGGCGCACGTCGTGGTCGATCGACGCGACGTAGCGCGTCAGCTGCTCGTTGTCGCCGGCCGGGACGAGCTCGGCGAGCTTGCGCTGGACGACCTCCCAGTCGCGCGGAAAGGCCTCCTGCAGCTCCTGCAGCGAGGGGTCCGTCGCGAGCCACGCGCGGATCTCCTGCGGGCGTCGGGGTGCGGCCGCCGGCATAGACGGCCATGGTAGGGACTCACCGGGACCCCTTCACCGGGACGATCGCCGCCGCGGCGATGACGGCGCACACGCCGGCGACGCCGTAGAGCGTGCTGTAGCTGCCGACGGCCAGGATCGCGGGCGCGATCGCGGGGGCCAGCGCGAACGGCAGCGCGCCCGCGATGTTGAACACGCCCAGATCCTTGGCCACGCTGGTCGCATCCGGCAGGACGTCGGCGACGAGTGCGAGATCGACGGCCGTGTAGATGCCGAAGCCGAGCCCGCTGATGGCCATGCCGACCAAGAAGCCGTTGAAGCCGGACGCGAGGGCGATGACGAACAGCGCGAGGCCGTACACGAGCGCCGCGATGCCCACGAAGCTCTTTCGCCGGCCCATCCGGTCAGAGACCCGGCCGCTGATCAGCGACGCCGCGATCACCACGCTGGACTGCACCAGCGTGCCGAGGAAGATCTGGTGCGGGACGTCGGCCTCGGCGCTGCCGAGGTGGTCGAGCAGGTAGTAGGCCTGGTAGGTGGCCAGGAACGCGTAGGCGAGGACGAACAGGAAGCGGCTGGCGAAGACCCACGCGAAGTCGGGGCTCTGGCGTGCCTTCAACGAGAAGGTGCCGGCCACCTGGGCCGGCGACCACGGCGGCTTGTCCGCTCGCGCGAGCCGGCGGTCGTCCAGCGTGAGCGCGAACAGGACGATGAAGATCCCTCCGACCGCGCACGGCGCAAGGAACATGGCCACCTGGTGGCCGGTGAACAGCTTGACCAGGAAGGTCGCGGCGATCGACGCGGCGGGCACGCACACGCCGAGGACTCCGGCGACAAGGCCCCGTTGCGTGACCGTGACCTGATCCGGCAGCACCGCGACCATGGCCGCCAGCAGGGCGTTGAAGCACAACTGCGCGGCGCACCACCCGACGAGCACCACCGCGACGTTGGGCGCCACGGCCACGACGAGGACGGAGAGCGTCCCGCCGGCGAGGCCGAGCAGCATCCACGGCCGGCGCATGCCCAGCGGCGACGTGGTGCGGTCGCTCAGCCGGCCGAACACCGGGTTGCCGATCATCGCCACCAGGGCGCCGACGCCGGCGACCAGCGCCAGGCTCTTCGGCGCCTGCTCGATCCCGACGAGCGAGTCGATCTTCAACGCCAGGGTGACCAGCAGCGGAGCGATGAACACCAGGCAGGTGCTGGTGTACGCCAGGGCATAGAGCGTGATGAACGGCCAGCGGACGGTCAAAGCGCCAACGGCGCGCCGAGGGCCGCCTCGGTGAGCGCCCACAGGCGCGCGGCGGTGGCCGGGCTCGCGGCCGAGGCGTAGACCTCGAGCAGTTCGGGCGGGCCGCGGAACTGGCGGAACCGCGCGGGGCCGACGAAGGCGCCGCCGGGCGTGCTCGCGTCTTGCGCCCGCAGGACGGACGACGCGCCCGCGGCGGCCGATTGCAGCAGCGCGCCCGACGCGAGCTTGCTCACCCGGGCGAGCGAGCCGTGGCCGGCCAGGTCGAGTTGGCGCGCGAAGAGGTTCGTCGCGCTGGCCCCGGGATGGGCCGCGACGACGGTGACCGGCGCGGGGTCGCGGCGGTGCAGCTCCTGCGCGAACAGGAGGTTGGCCTGCTTGGTGTTGCGGTAGACCTGCCGCCCGTCGTAGGGCTCGGGGTGCAGGAGCTGCTCGCGGGTGGTCCGCGGCGACAGCTGCCCGTCGCGCGCCTCGGTGCTCGAGACCAGCACGACGCGGGAGCCACTGCGTCGCAGGAGCGGCCAGAGCCCGCGGATCAGCGCGACATGACCGAGGTGGTTGGTCGACATCTGGCGCTCGAACCCCTGCGCGGCCACGCCCGGCGGCCCGCCCATGATGCCGGCGTTGCAGATCAGCGCCGCGACGGAATCGTGGGCGGTGAGCAGCGCCGGAACGGCCACCGCGACCTGCTCGAGATCGGCGAGGTCGAGCGCGACGACGCTCGTCGACCCCGGCCCCTCCAGGCTCGCGGCCGCCGCCTCGCCCTTCTCCGGGTCGCGCACCGCGAGGACGACGTGCGCGCCCCGCCCGACGAGGTGGCGCGCCGTTGCCAGCCCGATGCCGCTGTTGGCGCCGGTCACCACCACGGTGCGGCCGCTCTGGTCGGCGAGCAGCCGCGGGTGCCAGGTCATGCGCCGAGCCTACGCCAGCACGAGCACCGCGCCTAACGAGAGCACCGTGAACAGGGCGGCGGCCGCGGTTTCGCGCAGGCTCCCGGTCGGGATCCGGGCGAACGCCGGGAGCAGCCATCGTCGCCTGCGCGAGAGCGGTGCCCACAGCGCGACGCCTCCGGGCGTGCACGCGTCCCCGGCGACGTGGGCGCCGTAGCCGATCCCGGTGCCCGCGGCCGCGGCGGCGGCCAGCTCCGGGGCGACGAGCGAGACGAGCGCGCCCGCGACGCCGGCGGCCAGCGCGCAGGCGAGCAGCGAGTGGGTGACGCCGCGGTGCGGGAGCATCACCAGCAGGCGCAGCGGCAACCGCGCGACCGCTCCGAGAGCGCGGGCCGGAAGGTGCCGGCGCTCCAGGCGGGTGCGCCGGTAGACGTGCGAGCCCGCCTTGTCGGCGTCGGGCAGCAAAGAGCCGAGCCACGCCGCGGCGAGCACAACGGCGGCGGCCGGCGCCGCAGCGTCGGTGGCCGCCGCGGCCACGGCGGCGAGGCCGACGCCACTGAGTTGATGGGTCATCCAACGCGTCGCAGGGACGCTACGACCGCCGGCGGACATATTCGCTTGCGTGACGGACGCCGAGGTCCGCATCGCGGGCGCCGGCCGGGCGGGGCCGATGCCGGCCGCGGAGCTGTGCCGTCCACCCGGCCCTGAGAGAATCCCGGCCCCGACGATGTGGACCGCGCACGAGGAGCCGATCGACAGCCCCGACGCGGCGAGCCTGCTGCGCGCGTACTTCGTCGAGGTCGTCGACCGCTACCACGGCAAGCCGATGCCCGCCTCGCTCGTCGATCAGGCGATGGCGGACGACCCGGACACCGGCATCGTGGCGTTCATCGTCGCTCGGTTCGACGGTGATGCCGCGGGCTGCGTCGGCCTGCACGAGGGCGGCTTGATCACGCGCATGTACATCTCACCGGCGCTCCGGCGACGTGGTGGTGGCCGGGTGCTGATCGACGCGGTCGAGGCTGCCGCTCGCGCTCGCGGGTTCACCCGCCTGCGCCTGGACACGCGGACCGATCTCGTCGAGGCCCGCGCGCTGTACCGGGCGACGGGTTATGCGGAGGTCGAACCGTTCAACGACGAACCGTTCGCCGAGCACTGGTTCGAGAAGCAGCTCGGCTGAGCGCTACCAGACGAGCCACGACCGGCACCCGACGGGATCGGGGTAGGCCGGACGGTCAGTGCGGAGCAGCGCGTTGAGGCGCGCGAAGCGCCCCCGCTGGTTGTCGTCGAGCTCCGTGAAGTCGCGCAGCGTGGCCGCGAAATCAGCACGGACGATCGAGCCCGAGGGGTGCGGGGCGTCTGGGAGGCCGTTCGAGGTCGGCTGGGCAGCATCGATCGTCAGTGACACGCGACTCTAACCATGCATGTCGGCACCTTGACCCGAGACTTGAGCCGCGACGGTCGCACAGACGAGGTAGTCGGTCCCCGGAGCGAACGGCCAGCGCCAGAACGCGCGGTCCAGAACTGCCGTTCCCGCCAGTGCGAGCGCCGTGCGCCCGTTGCACCCGCGCGCCGGCTTTCCGCGCTCCACCAGCGCCAGCGCTCGCTCGCGGTCGGCCTCGGCCAGCACCTCGTCGATGCCGAACGGCTGCTCGCGCCCGGCCCACCAGCCGAGGACGTCCTCGATGCAGATCACGATCCCGTCCGGTGCCGCCGCGACGAGCCCGGCGACGACCGCGTTGGTCAGCGACTGCCCATGGGAGCGAAGCGCCGCGTCGATCGCTCCGCCGCTGAGGCGCGAGTCCGAGAGCGCCGGGTAGAGCAGCTGGCTCAGGAACTGGTCGGCGATCACGACGTCGTACGGCGGCCGGCCGATCGGCTTCGCGGGCGCCGGTCGCAGCGGGCGCCGAGCGAGGATGTGCTGGAGGATCGCGTCCGCGTTGCCGTGGGTCACGTCCTGGGTGAGGGCCTGGGCGCGGACCCCGCTCAGCCGAAGCCGCCGGCGGGTGCGCTCGAGCGCGCGAGCGTCGAGGTCGATCAGATCCAGGCGGCCGGCGCGGCGACCGAGCCGTCGCAAGGGGAGATCGTGCCCGTTCCCGGCGCCGACCACCGCGACCGTGGCTCCCGGCTTGACGTGGCGGTCCAGCAGCGCCCACGCGGCCGCGCGGGTGCCACGCCAGCGCCACGCCCGCGGCGCGCCGCCGGCGGCGTTGCGCCGCGCATTGGCGTCAAGCGTCGTCAAGGGCGTTAGCGTTGCACCCCGTGCGCACCGCCATCATCACCGGCGTGAGCCGCAGCGGTGGGATCGGCGCGGCGATCGCTCGCCGGCTGGCGGCCGACGGGCTCGCGCTGTTCCTCAGTGGCTGGTCGCCGCACGACGCTGAGCAGCCGTGGGGGGAGGACGCGGAGGGCGGGGCGGCGATCGCGGCCGAACTGGGTGCCGAGTTCGAGGCGTTCGACCTGGCCGAGCCCGACGCGCCCGAGCGCCTGATCTCCGCGGCGCGCGCGGCGCTCGGCCCGGTCGACGTGCTGATCGCCAACCACGCCCGCAGCTCACAGCAGTCACTCGGTGAGCTCACCGCCGCCGAGCTCGACCTGTCCTTCGCGGTCAACTCCCGGGCCACGCTGCTGCTCATCCGGCACTTCGTCGAGCAGTCCTCGACCGCCGGCCGCATCGTGCTCTTCAGCTCCGGCCAGTACCACGGCGCGATGCCCGACGAGCTGCCCTACATCGCCTCCAAGGCGGTGGTGCAGCAGCTGACAGCCACCCTGTCGGTCGCGCTCGCACCACGGGCGATCACGGTCAACTGCGTAAACCCCGGCCCCAACGACACGGGCTACGCGTTCGGCGAGCGCCACCGCCGCGTCGAGGCGGCGATGCCCGCCGGGCGCTGGGGCCGCCCGAGCGACGCCGCACGTCTCGTGGCGTGGCTCGCGAGCGACGAGGCGGACTGGGTGACCGGCCAGACGATCGCCTCCGACGGCGGCTGGTCGGCCCGCGGCTCCAGCTGAGCGCCCCGTCGAGGGGTGCGCATCGACTGTGCGTACGACGAACCTTCGGTCAGCGCTGACCAACGTCGTACGACGGTCGCTCGCGCGAACCACGGCGATGCGGTTGAGATCGTCCGCGGGGAGGACGCGAACGCGACCAAGTGCGTACAGACAGGCGCCCTGGGCATCGGTAGCGTCGGCGCTGTGAAGACCGAAGAGCTCTCAGGCAGAACCGCCCTCGTCACCGGCGCCACCTCGGGCATCGGCCGGGCCGTCGCGCTGCGGCTGGCGGCCGACGGCGCGACCGTGATCGCCGTCGGGCGCAGCGCACAGCGCGGGGCCGAGGTCGTGGCGGCGATCCAGCGCGCGGGCGGGCGGGCCCGCTTCGTCGCCGCCGACGTCAGCGACCCGGACGACGTAGGAGCGCTCGCCGAGGACGCCGGCGAGGTCGACATCCTGGTCAACAACGCGGGACTCGCGTGGTGGGGCCCGACCGACCAGCTGGCCGTCGAGGACTTCGACGCGCTGTTCGCCACCAACGTCCGCGGGCCGTTCTTCCTCGTCGCCGCGTTCGCCCCGGGCATGGCGCGGCGCGGAGCGGGCAGCATCGTCAACCTCGGCAGCATGGCCGGCAGTGTCGGCCTGCCCGGATCGGCCGCGTACGGCGCGACGAAGGCGGCGCTGGAGTCGATGACGCGTGCCTGGGCGACCGAGTACAGCCCGCACGGCGTGCGCGTGAACAGCGTCGCCCCCGGCCCGACCTACACGAGCGCGGGGACCAAGGAGGAGCTGGACAGCTACGCGCCCACGCTCCCGCTCAACCGCGTCGCCGATCCGGCCGAGATCGCCGAGCTGGTCGTCTTCCTGGCCTCGCCGCGGGCCAGCTACGCGACCGGGGCCACGTTCCCGGTCGATGGCGGCCGCACCGCGGCATAAGCTGCGATGCGGTGTCCATGATCGAGCAGCCACCCGCGTCCGTTCCCGACTTCGCCGCCCTGCGCACCTGCTGGCACCCCGTGGCCTACGCGCAGGCACTCGGCGAGACCCCGCTGCGCGTCCGGCTGCTGGGAGAGAACCTCGTGCTCTGGCGCGACTCCGGCGGCCACGCGCACGTGCTCCGCGACCTCTGCATCCACCGCGGGACGGCGCTCTCGCTCGGGCGCGTGGTCGGCGATCACATCATGTGCCCCTACCACGGCTGGCAGTACGGCGGCGACGGCATCTGCCGGCTGATCCCGCAGCTCGCCGACCCGACGAAGATCCCGGGCAAGGCGCGGGTGGACGCGTTCCACTGCCGCGAGACGCTGGGGCTGCTGTGGGTCGCGCTCGAGGAGCCGCGCTACGCGCTGCCGGAGATCCCGGAGTTCGAGGATCCGAACTGGGTCGTGGTCAGCGCCGGCCCGTACGCGTGGAACTGCGACGCCTCACGCCAGCTGGAGAACTTCACCGACTTCGGGCACTTCCCGTGGGTGCATCCCGGCCTGCTCGGTGACCCGTCGCGGCCGGTCGTCCCCGAGCACACCGTCACCCCCGACGGGCACGTCCTGCACTACGAGATCGTCCGCCCGGAGGCGCCCAACAGCGACGACTTCCCGGTGTTCGGCAACGAGCAGACGGACGCGCCGGTGCGCCGCTCGCGCTACCAGCTGATCCTGCCGTACACGATCCTGCTGCGGCTCGGCTGGGGCGGGGAGAAGGGGATGGTCTACTTCTTCGCCTCCCAGCCCGTCGATCACGAGCGCTGCGCGGGCTACGTGCTGATCGCGCGCAACTACGACTACGAGCAGCCCGCGTCGGTGCTGCAGGACTTCGAGGACACGATCTTCAACCAGGACCGGGTGGTCGTCGAGTCCCAGCGCCCGGAGCGGGTGCCGTTCGATCTCGCGGCCGAGATGCACCTCAAGTTCGACGCGGTGGCGATCGCCTACCGGCGGGCGATGCGCGAGCAAGGACTCGCGAAACGCCCGCCGGGGTGACCTCCCCTCAGGCTTATACGTTCGGCAGCGCCGTCTCCGGCGACGGGCCCACCTTGGAATCCGGCTTGATCGTCGAGCCGCCACGCAGTGTGCGGATCGTGCTCCAGAACGTCTGACGCGCGCCGTCCACGGAATCGTGGTACGTCCAGCGGGCGACCGTGACCTGACGGCGCAGGCCGCGCAGCGTCACGCGCGCGTCGTGGCGCGCCACGCGGCACGCGTGACGATCGGCGGCACGGCGGCAGTTCACGCGCGCGGAGGCGACGGTGGCCCGCGCCTGGGTCTCCAGCGGCGCGACCGTCGTCGTGTAGGCGTTCTGCGCGTTGGTGAAGCTGGTCTTCAGCGTGGCGCAGGCCGTCGCGACTTCGTTGACGGACGCGGCGAGGCGCTTGGGCGTGTGCCCGCCGGCGTTCTTGGCGCACAGCGCCGACGCATACGGGTAGGTGCGCTCGAAGCTGCGCTTGCCGGGCTTCGCTGACGCGGCGGGGGCGGCGATCAAGGCCACCGCCGCGGCGGCGGCGAGAAGAGAGATACGCATCATCGACCGTTGCAACACGTCCGCGAGCGCGAAAGTTGCTCAGCCGCGAGTATCACGGTCGACGCTCGTGCGCTCTCTGACTCGATGACCACCCCACGCGACACCGCGCCGTTCGTCCGGGGGCTCGTGCTCGCGGGGGTGCTGTACGCGATCGCGTTCCTCGGGCTCTCCGTCGGTGGGCACGTCCGATCGCTCGCCACCGTCATCGGCGCGGTGGTGCTGCTGGTGGCCGCCGCGGCGGTGCTGCAGTTGACGCTCGACCGCGGCCGGGACGTCCTCACGCGCCCCCAGCGGCTGGCGGTGCCGTTGGCGATCATCGGCGTGGGCGTGCTGCTGCTCGCGGCGTGGGGGCTCTTGACGTGGCGTGGGCACACGACCGGCGGGTGGGGGCTCGCGGGACTGTGCGCGTTCTATCTCGGCATCGGCCACCTGCTGGGGGAGCTGCGCAAGCGCACGGGCGGCGCGCCCGCGCGGGGACTGAAGGTCGGCGCGGCGTGCGCCGCGGTGTTCGTGCTCGGCCTGGTCCTCTGTTTCACCGTCTCCGGCTGGTGGTTGGCGCTGTGCGTCGTCGCCGTGCTGGCCGCCCCGGTCGGGTTGTCGCTGCTCAGCGAGGACGTGCTGCGCGAGCCGCTCCCGTGGCCGCGCGCGGGCATCGCACTGGCCGCGCTCGCACTGGTCATCTCCGCGCTGTGGCTGGCCGCGACCGGTGCGCCCGTCCTGCTCATCGCCCTGGCGCTGGCCGCGCTCGTGCCGGCCATCGCCTCGAGCACGCAGGCCGACGTGCTGCTGGTGGTGACGGTGCTGGCACTGGTGTGGACCACGATCCCTCGCGGCGTCGACCCCGATGCGTCGTTGACGCCGGTCAAAGGCAAGCCCACCCTGGTCGCGCTCGGCGACTCGTACATGTCCGGAGAGGGCGCGCAGACGTTCTACGAGGGCACGAACGTGGCCAAGCGCAACGAGTGCCGTCGCTCGCCGGACGCGTACGCGCCGAGTGTGGCTCGCGAGCAGGGCCTCAAGCTGGCGTTCTTCGCCTGCTCCGGCGCGGTCGCGGTCGACCTGCACCAGCACGCGCACTGGCCGGACGAGCCGGTCGGCGGTCCCGGGATGACCCAGCTCGCCCAGGTCAAGCGCCTCGACGCCAAGGACATCCGGCTGGTGATCGTCAGCATCGGCGGCAACGACGCCGGGTTCGCCGACCTCGGCGTGGCGTGCGTCGCACCGGGCAGTTGCGTCGAGCGCGGACAGCTCTGGCTCGACCGGCTGGACGACCGCGTGGCCGGGGAGGTGAACGCCGCGTACGACCAACTCGAGGATCAACTGCCCGGTGTCCCCGTCCTCGTCGTGCCGTACCCACAGCCCGTGGCCGCGAAGAGCTGCCCGGCCTCGCTGCTCGAGGACGACGAGCACCAGTTCGTCAACGCCTTCGTGTCGCAGCTCAACGGCGTGATCGCCGACGCCGCCCGCTCACACGGCTTCTTCTACCTGCGCGATATGGAGACGGTGCTGACCGACTCCGGCCGGCGCATCTGTGACCCCAACCAGGCGGGGGTGAACTTCATCGCGCTGAAGTCGATCAACGGCTTCGTCGATCAGGCGGTGATGCCGACCAACTGGATCCACAACAGCTTTCACCCGAACGAGCTCGGGCATGAGGAGATGAAGCGCGTGCTCGACCGGTGGCTGAACACGCATCCGGGGCGCGACACCGCGCCCCCGGGCGGACGCCGGACGCTGACCGAGCTGATGGAGCCCGACCCGGAGAAATACTGCCGGTCACAGAATCAGCCGCGCTACTGCAGCCGCGGCGACAACGAGTGGGCGGTCACGCAAGTCGGCTTCGCGCTGCGCGATCTGGCCATCCCCGCGCTGCTGATGACCCTCGGCTTCTGGCTGGTGTGGCTGCCCGTGATCGCCTGGGCGCGCCCGCACGTCAACCGCTTCGGTGACGGGCTGGCGCGCCGGTTGTGGCGAACGCTCAGTCGGTGAGCTCGTCGACGGCGCTCTCGGAGCGACCGCTGATCGAGTCGCGGAATCCGCGAATGCCCTCGCCGAGGCTCTTGCCGGCGGCGGGGAGGCGCTTGGGACCGAGCACGAGCAGCGCGATCACCAGCACGACGATGAGTTCCATGGGGCCGATGTTCGGCATGCCTGTTCCATCCTTTCCGATAAACGAAGCCCTGCTGGCCGGCCGTCACTGGCGTGACGGCCGGCCGGCGGGGGTGGTCACCAATTACGGAGTCGTCGTCGACAGCGTGAAGGTGAGCGTCTTGGCGTAGGTGCCGGTGCGCAGCGCGTCGTTGGCGCCGATGGACTGCTTGAACGAGACCGTCACGGTGTCGTTGGAGACCGGCGCGGTCCAGGAGGTGAGCACCAGCGGGTTGGCGCTGATGGCCCCGAAGACGCCGTTCGGCGCGCTCGCCGTGGTCGCCTTGGCCTGGAGGGCCTGCGGCAGCGAGAACGTGCCGTTGACCAGCTTGCCCGGGTTGTTGGTGCTCGGGTCAGCGACCGAGAGCGCCGCGTCGCCGGCGGTGGAGATGACGTTCGGCTGAGACCGAGCTCATGTAGTCGCCGGCGATGCCGGGGATGAACGAGCCGAGCTGCGCGGGAGCGGACCCGAGGGTCAGCGCCAGCGTGGCCGGCACGGTGCCGCCGGGGCTCGTCTGCGGCGGCGGCGGGCAGCCGCCCCACGCGAGCGAGTCCAGGCCGGCGATCGAGGCACCCTTGTTGGTGATCGCGCCGGTCGCGGTGTCGATGGTGACGACGTTGGTCGCGCCGCCGAAGTCGTTCACGACGCCCCACAGGACGGAGCCGTCGCAGTCGAAGTCGGCGGACGAGATCAGGTTGCCGGTCTTGTTCGGCGTGCCGTTGAGCTTGACGCCCTTGGTCACCGTGCCGGTGGCGGGGTCGATCCGCGAGAGCGGGCCGTAGTCACCGTCGAGCGCGGCCCACAGCCAGCCGTTGCGATCGAACGCGAGGCCGTCGCCCCAGCTGAGCGTGAGGTTGGACTCGCCGACCTTGGTCAGCGCGCCGGTGGCCTTGTTGATCGAGTAGAGATCGTCGCCGGTCTCGTTCCAGCCGTAGAGCTGGCCGAGGGCCGAGAACGCGATGTCCTCGATCTCATTGGCGCCGAGCGAGCCGACCACCGTGCTGGCGCCGGTCGCCGGGTTGATCGACAGGAGCTTGCGCTCCTTGCCGGACAGGTAGACCCCGCCGGTCACGCCGTAGAGCTTGCCGCCGTCGGCGTTGTCGAACGCGAGGCCGGTGATGGCCTCGCCGATCGAGCCGATGCTGGTGGCGGCCCCGGTGGCGGGGTTGATGGTGTAGAGGTTCGAGGCCGGAAGGGTGTCGTCGGCGGCGACACCCGTAGCCCCGTACAGCACAGGTGCAGCTGACGCGGCGGAAGCGCAGAGCGCCCCCGTGGCCATCAGCGCCCCGGCCGCGGCCATAAAGGCCCGGACTGGGCTGGGCACGTATGTTCTCCTTGGTGGCGAAAGTGGGTTCAGACGGGGTGCCATGTCAGGCGCCCCGGGGCATGCGGCGGCGAGCCATCCGCGTGCGAATCTGCAGGTAGAGCACGGCGCTGCCGAAGATCGCGATGAAGACCGCGAACGGCGTCAGCCCGCTCAGGTCGTAGCCCGGGCCCGAGCTCGTCTTGACCGGTTCCACGACCGGGACCTTGGCCGGCGGCACGTTGGCGGGCAGCGGGTGCCCGGCGTGCTGTGCCAGCTGGCGGATCGCGGAAGTGGCGGCGGCGGCGAGTTGCTCGCCGTCCTTCCCCGTCTGCAGATCGAGGTGCTCCGCCCCGGGGCCGGCGATGCCGACGCCGTAGGGGGAGACGACCACGACCGGGCCGACGAGTGGGACGCTCGAGCGCTTGAGCTCCACGGCGACGAAGTTCGCGTACTTCTGCGGGGTCTTGAACATCTCCGGCTTGTCGACGAGGTCGTCCTCGCCACCCAGTAGTGAGACCTTCATCGGGTAGCCCGCCTGCTTGGCGGCGTCCATCAACCCCACCAGCTGCAGCTCGGTGGCCTGGGACGGCCGGTTGGTGCTGAAACCGGGGTAGAAGTCGCTGGACTCGAGGTAGTGCGTCGTCGGATCGCCGTGCGCAAAGGCCGCCACGGGGGCGGTCAGGAGCACGAGCAACGCGGCCATCAGAACCCGCAGGGAACGCATTACTTCATCCCGAGCAGGTACTTGGCGCTGATCTTCGCGTGACGCAGCGAACGGCCCTGGTCGACGGCGCCGCCGGGACCGGAGTCGGACTCCAGCACGTGGTATTTGAAGCCACGCGCGCGGTTGGCCATGATCTCGGTGAACTCACGCCGGAAGCCCCACACGCGGGGGTCCGGGCCGGGAGCCGCCGAAGGCGCGGTGGCTCCAGGGTCGAAGCCGTACACCTTCGGGGTGTAGCCCGCCTGCGCGGCCGCGGCGGAGCCGTTGCCGAGGTGGCCCTCACCGGAGTAGATGACGTCCACACCGCCGTTGATCGGGAAGCCGGCGCGGATCTTGGTCTGCTCGAACGGGTTACCGGGAGGGGCGACCGGGACCGCGGTGCGGACGGCGTCCTTGACGTGCCAGCCGATCAGACGCTTCCAGTTCTTCTGGAGGTAGTTGATCGGATCCCACAGCGTGCCGTCCACGTTCGGGAAGCGGCCACGCGCGTTGTACATGTGGTAGATGTCGGGCTCGAGGAACACGTAGCGCTGATCCGTGTTCGCCACGAAGTAGTCGATCCGGTGCGGACGGTCCGCGACCGGGATCGCCGGGTCGGCGATGAACTGCCAGTTGTTCTGCTCGGGGTGCAGGTAGACCTTGATGCCGTACTGCTCCCACATCAGCTGGCCATAGCGGTTGTAGTTGTCGCACGCCGTCGCCCACGCGGCGATCGTGTTGGCGCTGGACGGGTCACCCGCGGTGCCGATGTACTTGTGGCCGAGCACCTCGGCCTGCGCGACGAGCGTCTGGCCCGTGGTGGAGAGCTGCCCGGTCGTGGCGTTGAACGCGCCGAGGCCACCCTGATGGGTGCCCATCGACTTGATGCCGGCGTCGTCGAGCCACTGGCGGATCAGTTGGACGCTCGGGTTCGCACCGCCGGGGGCCGCTGCGTTCTGCGTCAACTGGTAGAACTCGAAACCGCCGTAGCCGCACTCGCCCAGGAACTTGAAGACCTCCTGGTAGCCGCCGGGCAGCGGGACGAGGGGGCCGAGATCGGTCGGATCGTCCGGGAAGGTCGGGCCGCCGAGGTAGCCCATCACCGGGCTGGCGCTCGTCGACGGGACACGGGTCGTTGCGTCGCGCACCGAGAAGTGCTGAGCGATCAACGACTCCTTGAACACGATCGGGGCATTGGGACCGCCGGGCTTACTGAGTGCGCGTGGAGCCCACGAAGCGAGCGCTGCTGCGCCCGCGACTCCCGCCGCGCCTCCCAGGAACCGCCGTCGATCAATGCGGAGTTCATCCGCGTTCACGGCATCCTCTCCTCACCGCCCGCTATTGGTCACTGGCAGGGCAAAGCAGGCAACGGCGGGCGCGTCGCGCACGGTCGTCCTGACCGAGCTCTGACCTTCATTTGTTGGTTAGAACGCCATAAGCGTGTCTAGGACCCGGCAGAAGCATCTTGACATTGCAATCAAATGTCAAGCATTCCTCTCATGAAGGGACAAATGATCGGTGGACGGCGATCAAACGGAGCGTCCGCTCATGTGTCGCTGCATCCTGTCGCAGCGCTGACACCCTGTCTGCTGGCAGAAGGTCGAGCCTTTTGCGTGGTCCGGTTCCGGCAAGGCGCGCGACCGTAGCCGTGTCCGGGCCGTCCGCCGAGGTTTCACCCAGGTGAAGCGCCCGTGCCGTCCGGCGCGGCGACCCAACCGATGCGATGGCTGATGCTCCCGACGCTGGTGCTTACGCGGTCGTCTCCACGGGGTGCGCCGGTGTCAGGTAGGAGCGCTGGCTGGTCTTGTGCTCTTCGTAGGTGGCGCGGGCGTTGCGGGTGCTCTCCAGGCCGGCGACCTCGGCCACGGGAACGTCCCACCAGGCCTCGGAATCCGGGGCGTCGATCGTCGGGTCGGTGTGGATCTGGACGACGGTCACGACGTCGGAGGCGACGGCCTCGCGCAGCGCGGCCTCGAATTCCTCGAGCGTGTGCGTGTCGATCGCGCGCGCGCCCAGCGACGCGGCGTTGGCGGCAAGGTCGACAGGCAGCCTGTCGTCAGTGTCGCGGTAGCGGTACTGGGTGCCGAAGCGCTCGGCGCCGACGGACTCGCTCAAGGCGCCGATCGACTGGTAGCCGTGGTTCTGGACCAGGACGATCGTGAGCTTGATGCCCTCGGCGACCGCGGTGACGATCTCCTGGGCCATCATCAGATACGAGCCGTCGCCGACCATCACGAAGACCTCGCGGTCCGGGGCGGCCATCTTGATCCCCAGCCCTCCGGCGATCTCGTAGCCCATCGTCGAGTAGCCGTACTCGACGTGGTAGCCCTTCGGGTCGCGCGTGCGCCACAGCTTGTGCAGGTCGCCCGGCATCGAGCCGGCGGCGCAGACCACGACGTCGCGCGGCCGGCTGACCGTGTTGACGACGCCGATCACCTCGGCCTGCGCGGGCGGGTCGTGGCGCGTGCCGTACGCGCGCTCGACCACCGCGTCCCAGTCGTTGGCCGGCGTCTCCCACGTGGTGTCGACCGCTTCGGCGAGCGCTTCGAGGCCGAGCCGCGCGTCGGCGACGAGCGGCAAGGCGGAGTGCTTGAACGCGTCGACCGCGGCCACATTGAGGTTGATGAACACGGCGTCCTCGGCGAACAGCGAGCGCGAGGCGGTCGTGAAATCGCTCCAGCGGGTGCCGATGCCGAGGATCACGTCCGCGGTGCGCGCGGCGGCGTTGGCCGCGGTCGTGCCGGTGGCGCCGATCGCGCCCAGCGCCTGCGGGTGGTCGTAGGGGAGCGAGCCCTTGCCGGCCTGCGACTCACCCACGCCGATCCCCGTCGCCTCGGCGAACTCGCGCAGCGCATCCGTCGCCTCGGCGTAGATCGTCCCGCCGCCGGCCACGATCAGCGGCCGCGACGCGCCACGCAGCAGCGCCGCCGCCTCGGCCAGCACGTCGGGCTCGGGCAGCGGCCGGCGCACGCGCCAGACGCGCTTCTCGAACAGCGCCTCGTCCCAGTCGAACGCCTCGGCCTGCACGTCCTGCGGCAGCGCGAGCGTCACGGCGCCGGTCTCGGCGGGATCGGTGAGCACGCGCATCGCGCCCAACAGCGCCGCGGCGAGCTGCTCGGGCCGCTCGACCCGCGTCCAGAACTTCGAGACCGGCCGCAGGGTGTCGTTGACCGTGAGCCCGGTCTGGCTCTCGAGCTCCTGCAGCACGGTGCCGGAGGCACGCGTGGCGAAGATGTCGCCCGGGAGCAACAGGACGGGCAGCCGGTTGATCGTCGCCAGCGCCGCGCCGGTCACGAGGTTGGTCGCGCCCGGGCCGACCGAGGAGGTGCACGCCAGGGTGGCCAAGCGGTTCTTCTGGCGCGCGAACGCCGCGGCGGTGTGCACCATCGCCTGCTCGTTGCGCGCGTGGTAGAAGGGCAGCGCCTCCCGGTTCTCCAGCAGCGCCTGCCCGACGCCGGCGACGTTGCCGTGGCCGAAGATGCCGAAACAGCCCGGGATCAGCCGCTGCTGCACCCCATCGCGCTCGGAGTACTGGACCGCGAGGAAGCGGACGAGGGCTTGGGCGACCGTCAGTCTCATGTTTGCCTCCCGAAGGGCAGTCGCGGATCGAGCGCTTGGTCGGCCCAGGTGTCTCGTATCCATGCGTGGGCGGGGTCGTCGGTGAAGCGCCACGCGCGCTCGCCGGGGCCGGCCATGACGTTGAGGTAGTAGAGGTCGTAGCCCGGGGCGGCCATCGACGGGCCGTGGTAGCCCCACGGCATGTCGATCCGGTCGCCGCTGCGCACCTCCCGCAGGACGTCGATCGGGCGTTCCGGCCCGGACGAGTACACGCGCTGGTAGCCGAATCCGCCGCCGGCGACCTCGAAGTAGTAGATCTCCTCGAGCACGGTCTCGACGCCGGGGACGTCCTCGTCGTGCTTGTGCGGGGGATAGGAGGACCAGTTGCCGCCCGGGGTGAGGACCTCGACGGCGATCAGGCGGTCGGCCTCGAAGGCCTCCGGCGAGCAGAAGTTGTTCACCTGGCGCGACGCCTGCCCGGCGCCCCGGAGCTCGACCGCGATGTCGGAGACGTAGCGGGCGGCCAGGCGCCGGTCGGCACGCGCGGACGGCAGCGCGAAGCGCCCCTCGCCCTCGATCTCCACGTGCGCGTCACGCGGCGCGTAGACGAAGTCGGTCACGCCGGCGAAGACGTCCGCGCGCCCGTTGAGCGAGAACCGCTCGCCGTCGATCGTCACGTCGCAGGACCCGCTCAGCGGCAGCACGATCAGCTCGTGGTCGCCGGTGTCGAAGGTGTCGGCGCCTTCGACGATCCGCAGCCCCGTGAACTCAAGCATCGAGCTTCTCCTCAACCTCTTCCGCGGTCGGCATCGCATCCGCGCAGGACAGCCGTCCGGCGACGATCGCGCCGGCCGCGTTGGCGAACCGCATCATCCGTTCCAGGTCCCACTCCGCGAGCAGCCCGTGGCAGAGCGCGCCGCCGAAGGCGTCACCCGCGCCGAGGCCGTTGACCACCTCGACCGGCGCCGGCGGGACCTCCACCGACTCGCCGCCACGCCGCGCGAACACGCCCCGCGGTCCGCGCTTGCGGATCACGAACTCGACGTCGGTGTCGCCCGCGGTCTCCCACTCGTCCTCGTTGCCGACCGCGACGTCCGCGTGCCTCAGGGCCTCGCGCACCCACTTGCGGCCCTCCTCGCGCGACTCCCAGAACATCGGGCGCCAGTCGAGGTCGAGGACCGTGATCCCGGCGCTCGCCTCCAGCGCCGCGAGCGTCGCGGAGCGCGACGGCTCCTGCGACAGACCGGTGACCGTTGCCCAGAACACCTTCGAGGACCGGATCGCGCCAAGCTCGAGCTCCTCCGTCCTGATCTCCAGATCGGGCGCCTTGGGGAAGCGGTAGAAGTACAGCGGGAAGTCGTCGGGCGGGAAGATCTCGCAGAACGTCACCGGCGTCGGCAGGCCGTCGACCGGCGTCACCCAGCGGTCGTCGACGTTGAAGCCCCGCAGCGCGTCGTGGAGGAACTCGCCGAAGGGATCGCGGCCCGTGCGCGTGATCGTGGCCACCTTGCGGCCGTAGCGGGCGGCGGCCACCGCGACGTTCGACGACGAGCCGCCGAGATACTTGCCGAAGGACTCGACGTGGCGCAGCGACACGCCCGTCTGCAGCGGGTAGATGTCGACGCCGATCCGGCCCATGGTGATCACGTCGTAGCGCATGCGAGGCCCTCCAGCAGCCGGCCGACGTCCGGGAGCTCGACAGCGAGCAGCGCGGCGGTGTGGGTGGCGTCCAGCCGCGTGTCCGTCGGGATCCGCTCGTCGAGGCGGCCTTCGTACGGGCCGACCAGGAGCAGGTCGGGCTCGAGCCCGAAGTGCTCGACGGCGCGCCGCGCCGGCGTCACGCGGTCGATGTGCTCGGAGCCCACGCAATGCAGCGTGCCCGTGACCTCGCGTTCCAACGCGCGCCAGATCAGCTCGCCCGCGTCGGTGGCGAGCACAGGTGTCGCGAGGCGATTGATGCGGGGATCGTCCCAGACGGTGAACTCACGCCCGGCACTCAACGCGTCCACGACCGATGCGACGAGGTAGCCGAAGCCCGCATCCTGCGTGCGCGGCGTGTCCGGCCTGGAACGATGGATGCCCTGCACGCCCGCGATCCGGGCGACGGTTCCGCCGTGCTCGAGCACGACCAGGACTTTCCGGCCGAGCGTCAGCGAAGCGAACACGGCTGCCCCTCCCGCAGCGACTGCCAGGCCGCCAGGCCGATGACCAGCGGCGCCCGGGCGTCGCGCGCACCGACAAGGGTCGGCGTCCCTGACGCGATCGCGCTCACGAACGCCTCCCACTCCCGCAGGTAGGACGGGATGTAGCGCTCCAGGAAGAAGTACGGCAAGGTCGCGGCGCTCATGCCCGCGGCGGTGCGCACGATCGCCGCGTGCGCCAGCGGGTTCTCCGAGGACGCCATGCCCGCCGAGCCGAACACCTCCACGCGCTGGTCGTACCCGTACACGGCCTGGCGCGAGTTGTCGATCGTCGTGAAGCAGCCGTTCTCGTGCTCGAGCAGCACCACCGCGGTGTCCACGTCGCCGGCCTCGGCGAAGCCCTCGTGGATCCGCACCGACCCACGGGCGAACACCTCGACGACCTCGCTCTTGGCCACGAAGCGCGCCATGTCGAAGTCGTGGATGGTCATGTCGAGGAAGATCCCGCCCGAGAGCCGCACGTAGGACAGCGGGGGCGGGGCGGGGTCGCGGCTGGTGATGCGGACCAGGTGCGGCTCGCCCACGTCGGCGGCGGCGACCGCGGCGTGGCCAGGGTCAAAGCGCCGGTTGAAGCCGATCTGGAACGGCACGCCCGCGGCCTCGACCGCGGCCAGCGCGCGGTCGACCTCGGCGAGCTCGAGCGACACCGGCTTCTCGCAGAAGATCGCCTTCCCGGCCTCGGCGGCGGCGACGATCAGGTCGGCGTGGGTGTCGGTGGAGGTGCAGATCGCGACCGCGTTGACCTCGGGCGAAGCGAGCAGCTCCTGCGCCGATGCGGCAGCGGTGAGGCCCAGAGCGCCGGCCACCGTGCTCGCCGTCTCCGGAAACGCGTCGAAGATCGCGGTCACGGAGGCGCCGGGGACGCGCTGGGAGAGCAGCTCGGCGTGCATGGCGCCGATCCGCCCGACGCCGATCACGCCGATCCGCACCGTCCTGACGCTCATCGCGCTCACAGCGGCACGACCTCCTCCCAGGTGCCGGTCGAGGCCGAGCGCAGCAGCGCATCCTGCACGCTCACCCACTCGACCGCGTCGGCGAAGTTGGGCCGGTGCTCGCGGCCCTCGGCGACGGCGCGGCAGAACTCGTAGTCCTCGATGACCACGAGGTCCTCGAAGCCGATGCCGTTGGCGCTGCCGGGGACGAAGTGGCCGTGGTAGGGGAAGCGGTCGCCGCCGTAGATCGTCCGGTAGCCGGTGTGCAGCTCGTCCTCGACGAGGTAGAGCTGGAGCTCGTTGAGCTTCTCGAGGTTCCAGCCCAGCGCGCCCCTGGTGCCGTAGACCTCGAACGCCATCTGCGACTCCGGGCCGATGATGCTGCGGCTGGCCTCGAACGTGCCGCGGGCGCCGTTGGCGAACTCGCACAGCATTCCGGCGTAGTCCTCGTTCGTGACCGCGCCGGTGGGATCGCCGACCGCGCCGCGCCCGTAGTGGGTGCCGCCCGCGCCCGGAAGGGGGCGCTCCCCGATGAACGTCTCGGTCGTTCCCACCACGCGGGTGATCGGCCCGAGCAGCATGTGCGCGAGGTCGACGCTGTGCGACATCAGATCGGTGGTGACGCCGTAGCCCGCCTGGTCGAGGAGGAAGCGCCAGCTCAGCACGCCCAGCGGATCGCTGCCGTACATCGAGAAGAAGCGCCCCCGGTAGTTGGTGATCTCGCCCAGCACGCCGTCGGCGATCAGCCGGCGCGCGTACTGGACCAGCGGCGCGAAGCGGTAGTTGTAGCCGACGCCGGTGAGCACCGTGCGGGCCGCCTGCGCGGCGCGCACCGTCTGTTCCGGCGTGCCGCCCACGGGCTTCTCGCAGAACACGTGCTTGCCCGCCTGCGCCGCGGCCTCGACGAGCTCGAGGTGGAGCATGTTCGGCGCGGCGATGAACACCACGTCGACCGCCGGGTCATCGACCACCGAGCGCCAGTCGTCAGTTCCCCTGCCGAAGCCGAAGGACGCCACGGCGTCCTCGATGCGCTCCGGCGCGGTGTCGGCGCAGACGACCAGCTCGGCGTCGAACCCGCGCTGCGGGAAGAGCGTCGGGATGCGCAGCAGCGACCGGCTGTGGGCCTGTCCGAGCCAGCCGAAGCCGACCACCCCCACGCCGATGCGCTCCCTCACGCGACCCTCCGCAGCTCGTGCTCCAACGCGTCGAGCTCGGCGCCTCCGGACATCTGCTTCTTGGGCCACGTGCGCACGAGCCTGCCGAGGTTGAGGATCACGAAGCGATCGCCCACGGGGTAGGCGTGATGCGGGTTGTGCGTGATGAGCTCTTGACGAGGGCCGCGACGAGCAGGCTCACGCCGAGGAACAGGAAGCGCCAGTCGGTGTTCCAGCCCGAGAACTGGATGCCGATGAAGGCCATACCGATGATGAGGCCGCTGCCCTGCGTGAGCGCCACGTCGTCGGTCTTGATGGGTTGCCGTTCGGGTCCTTCGCGGTGCCGCACGCCGCGACGGTGATCGCCGCGAGCGCCACGGCCAGGGTGCCGGCCAGTCGCTTCATCGCTTGATCGCCTCCTCCGCAGCCAACGTCGAGAGGAATTCGATGCTCGTCGCGACATCCGACGCCGGACCACCGCCGACCGGGGGCTCCGACCCGGTGATGGCGAGGTCCTGCTCGAGGACGAGCCAACGCTCGTACCCGGCTCCGCGGAGCGCGGCGACAACCTCGTCGATGCGGGCGTCTCCGCTTCCCAGAGGTTTGAACAGGCCGTGTTGGACGGCCTGCATGAGGCCGAGCTCTCCGCTGCGGTAGCGCTCGGCGACGTCGTTGTCGACGTCCTTGAAGTGCACGTGACCGATGCGGTCGGCGTGCTGTCGGGCGAACTGGACGGGGTCGACGCCGCCGATCAGCAGGTGGCCCGTGTCGAAGCACCAAGGTACGCGCGTGTGCGCGAGCGCGAGGTCGACGTCGGCCTTGGTCTCCAGGATCGTGCCGGCGTGGGGGTGGAGCACGAGCTCGACACCCTCCTTCGCCGTGAGCTCGGCGAGCGCGTCGAGCTGCTCGCCCGCGCGGCGCCAGCCGTCGGCGTCGAGCGCGACGGGCCGCGACCACGCCGCGTCCTGCACGGTCGCGGCGACGAACAGCTCGCCGCCGGCCTGCGCGAGCTGCGCGGCGGCGCGGCGCGTGTAGTCGCGATCCACGTGTGCTCCTGCACGACGACCGGGACGAACCCGCCGACGAGCTTGAGGCCGTAGCGGTCCAGGACGCTTCGCGCCTGCGCGCCGTCCTCGGGCAGCCAGCCCTGCGGGCCCAGCTCGGTCGCCGCGAGGCCCAGCCGCACCATGTCCGCGAACACCCGCTCGGGCGGTAGCTGCAGCCCCCAGCCCGGGACCTCGCAGACGCCCCACGAGATCGGCGCGCCCGCCAGCGTTCCGGGCAGCTGTCTCTCCACGCTCCTGCTCCTCCTCCCAAGCGCTCGTTAGAGCGCTCTAACCGGGAGCGTAGCTCGTTGGAGCGCTCTAACGCAACCCCTTGTCTTAGTCGCGCTCCAATTGCGATACTGGAGCCGAATGTCGAGAGGTCCCTACGTCACGATGGAGGACGTTGCGCGGGAAGCGGGCGTTTCCCGCGCGCTCGTCTCGTCATGCGGGACTCCGCGAAGGTCTCCGACGAGCGTCGCCGCCGCGTGGCGCGAAGCTGGACTATCGACCGAACGCGATCGCCGCCGACGACCTCGTCGCTCTCGGGTTGATCGACCGACTGGAGCAGGACGGCGTGCGGATTCCCCAGGACGTCTCGGTGATCGGCTATGACAACACCTTCGTGGCCGGTCTCGCGCACATCCAGCTGACGACGATCGACCGGCCACGGCGCGAGATGGGCGGCGACGCGTTCGCGCAGGGGCGACACCCGGCGTGGGCCGTGGCGCTCTGATGGGCGGGTACGTGACGATGGAGGACGTCGCGCGCGAGGCCGGCGTGTCCCGGGCGCTCGTCTCGCTGGTCATGCGCAACAGCGAGAAGGTGTCCGACGCGCGGCGCTCGCGGGTGCTCGAGGCGGCGGCCAAGCTCGGCTACCGGCCGAACGCGATCGCGCGCAGCCTGGCCAGCCATCGCAGCAACACCGTCGGCATCCTGCTCAACGACCTGCACAACCCGTTCCACGCGGAGATCGCGGAGGGCATCGAGGAGCAGGCGTCCGAGGTCGCGCACCGTCTGTTGATCATCACCGGCGGCCGGGCGCGCCAACGCGAGCTGGCGATGCTCGAGGCGCTGCTCGAGTACCGCACCGACGGGCTGATCCTGGTCTCGCCGCGGATGCCCGGTCCGCGGATCGCCGCGTGGTCGGCGCGCTGCCGTGCGTCGTCGTCGGCCTGCGCTTTCGCGATCCGCGCTTCGACTGCGTGCTCAGCGACGACACGGTGGGCACGCAACTCGCGGTCGACCATCTCGTCGGGCTGGGCCACGAGCGGATCGTCCATGTCGACGGCGGCAGCGGCGCGTCGTCGGCCCCGCGCCGCAACGGCTACCTGCAGGCGATGCGCAACGCCGGTCTCGAGGGCCACGTCATCGCCGGCGAGTTCGACGAGCACGCGGGCGCACGCGCGGCGCAGGCGCTGTTGGGGCGCCCGCGCTGCCGACCGCGGTCGTCGCCGCCAACGACCTCGTCGCGGTCGGCCTGATCGACCGGCTCGAGCAGGACGGCGCGCGGATCCCCGAGGACGTCTGCGTGATCGGCTACGACAACACGTTCATCGCCGCGCTCGCCACGTCCACTGACGACCGTCAACCAGCCGCGACGAGAGATGGGCGGGGACGCGTTCGAGTTGCTGCGCTCGCGTGCGGCAGGACGGACCGAGCGCGCCGTCCGCGTCCACGCGCCCGAGCTCGTGGTGCGTTCCACGACCGCCCCCGCTCGCTAGCGTTCGCCCCCGTGGAGATCATGGTGGCGCTGAAGGCGGCGACGGCCGAGCATCACGAGCGGCTCGAGCGGCGTGTGGACATCGCGTCCCGGCTTCGCTCGCCCGACGCCTACCGCGACCTGCTGGAGCGCTTCTACGGCTACTACCGCCCGCTGGAGGAGCGCCTGGCACCGTATGACCGAACCTTCCGGAATCCGGCCGAAGGCTCCGCTGCTCGCGCTCGACATCGAGGCGCTCGGCGGCGACGCGCTGACGCTGCCGGTCGCGCGCAGACTGCCGCCGACCAGCACGACCGAAGAGGCGCTCGGCGTGCTCTACGTGCTCGAGGGGGCGACGCGCGGCGGCGCGGTGATCGCCCACATGGCTCGCGGCCTGGACGTCTCGCGCGAGTTCTTCGGGGCCTATGACTCCGCTCGCTGGCGGGAATTCACGGCGTTCGTCGACCTCCATGGCGCGGACAGCGCGGCGGCGGTCGCGACCTTCGAGACGATGGAAGCGTGGGTCTGCGCGTGAACGAGCCGCTGCTGGCACCGGGCACGCCGGTCACCCTCGAGAACTGCCACCGCGAGCCGATCCGCACGCCCGGCGCCGTGCAGGCGCACGGCGCGCTGCTGGCGGCCGACGCGCAGACCTTCGAGATCGTCCAGATCTCCGCCAACGCGCCCGCGATCCTCGGTCGCGAACTGCTCGGGGCGAGGCTCGACGACGTGCTCGGCCCGGAGGCCGTGCACGAGCTCGCGCAGCGGTCGATCGAGCCGACGCCCAACCTGCGCCCGGCGCGGATCGCCGTCGGGAACGCGTTCGCCTACCGGTCCGGCGGCGTGATGGTGGTCGAGATCGAGCCGGTCCCGACCGCGGCGCCCAGCCTGACCGCCTACCAGGACGAGATCGCGCGCTCGGTCACGATCCTGCAGGCCGCGCCGTCGATCGAGCAGCTGCTGTGGCGCGCGGCGCGGGTGGTGAAGGGCCTGGCGGGCTTCGATCGCGTGTGGGCATACCGCTTCGAGCCCGACGACCACGGCGTGATCGTCGCGGAGGAGCGAAACGAGGACCTGCCCGCGTTCCTCGGGCTGCACTACCCCGCCTCCGACATCCCGCCGCAGGCGCGCGCGCTGTTCCTGCAGAACCGGATCCGGTTCATCCAGGACGTCAACGCCGACGCGGCACCGCTGGAGCCGATCGTGAACCCGCTCACCGGAGCGTGGCTGGACCTCTCCGAGGGCGTCCTGCGGGCGGTCTCGCCGATGCACATCCAGTACCTCAAGAACATGGGCGCCACCGCGTCGATGTCGATCGCGCTGTTCGTCGACGGCCGGCTGTGGGGGCTGATCTCCGCCCACCACTACAACGGCCCGCTGCTCGTCCCGCACGAGGTGCGCGCGACGTGCGAGCTGATCGGGATCGTCGCCTCGATGCAGCTGCAGGCGCTCGAGCAGCTCGAGGCGTCCCAGGCACGGGTCCAGCTCGGCGCGCACCGCTCGAAGGTGCTCGACCGCGTCGCCGCGTCGCAGGGCATCCTCGACGGGCTCGACGACGAAGCGCTGCTCGCGGTCTGCAACGCGCAGGGCGCGGCCATCTGCATCGACGGCGAGCTGCGGCGGATCGGGCGGACCCCGGCGGCGATCGAACCGCCCGCCGGCCCCGAGATCACCCACACGGAGGCGGCCGCGGGGGAGCTGCCGGGCGTGCTGCTCGCGCCGCTCGCCCACGAGCGCGGCAACTACATCGCCTGGTTCCGGCCCGAGTACGTCCACACGGTCACGTGGGCGCACGCGCCGAAGTCCCTGGCCGCGCCCGACCGGCTCACCCCGGAAGGCTCGTTCGGCACGTGGGCGGAGTCGGTCGAGGGCACGTCGAAGCCGTGGACGGCGGTCGAGGTCGAGTCCGCGGGCGAGCTGCGCAGCGCGCTCGGGACGTTCCTGATCACCCGCGCCGAGCAGCTCGCCGCGCTCAACGCCGAGCTCGCCCGCTCCAACGAGGAGCTGGACGCGTTCGCCTACGTCGCCGCGCACGATCTCAAGGAGCCGTTGCGCGGGATCGCCAACTTCACGAACTTCCTGGTCGAGGACTACGCCGACGCGCTCGAGCCCGACGCGCGGGAGCGGCTGGCGACGATCCTGCGGCTCTCGCAGCGGATGGCCTCGCTGCTCGACTCGCTGCTGGAGTACTCGCGGATCGGCCGTGCCGACCTCGATCTCACCGACTTCACGCTCGCCGAGGTGGTCGAGGAGGCGCTCGAACTGCTCGCCAGCGCGCCCGACATCGCCCTCAGCGGCGGAGAGCTGGCGCTGAGCGGCGACCGCATCCGCGTGCGCCAGCTGCTCGTGAACCTGCTCGGCAACGCGGTCAAGTACGGCGGGGACGGTCAGATTTCCGTTCTCGGGCGCGAGGACGGCGTCGATCTGCGTGAGCGACCAGGGCATCGGGATCGCGCCCGAGCACACCGAGGCGATCTTCCATGTCTTTCGCCGCCTGCACCCGCGCGACGCCTACGGTGGCGGGACCGGGGCAGGGCTCACGATCGCCCGCCGGATCGCCGAACGTCACGGCGGCCGGCTGTGGCTCGAGCGGTCCACGCCCGGTGAAGGCTCGACGTTCTGTTTTACCCTCGTGGGGTGACCGTCCCGAGCCCGCTGCGCCCGCTGGTCGTCGTCGAGGACAACGACGAGGACTTCGAAGCCCTCTCGCGCGTGCTGCGCGAGACGACCGCGCGCGACCAGATCGTGCGCTACGAGACGGGCGAGGAGGCGGTGGCGGGGCTGCTCGACGGCGAGCGGCCCGCGCTCGTGATCCTCGACCTGAACCTGCCCGGGATCCAGGGGCTCGACGTGCTGGCGCGGGTCAAGCACGACCCGGCGCGGCGGATCGTCCCGATCATCGTGCTGTCCGGGTCGCGCCGCCAGGAGGACATCGACGCGGCCTACGACGCGGGCGCGAACGCCTACCTGGCCAAGCCGCTGGACTTCGCCGAGCTGCGCCGCGTCGTGATCTCGATGTTCGACTTCTGGCAGGTCGCCTCACTGCCCGAGCGCCGCCGATGACCGAGGCGGCGACGGTCCTCGTCGCGACGACAGCCCGGAGAACCGCTACGCCGCCGGCCGCTACCTCGGCCGCGCGGGGTTCGCGATCTGGGAGGCGCAGACCGGCGCCCAGGGCCTGGCGATGGCCGCCGATGACCCCGACCTGATCCTGCTCGACGTCCACCTGCCCGACATCAACGGCTTCGAGGTCTGCCGGCGGCTGAAGGAGGACCCGATCACGGCGCGCATTCCGGTGCTGCAGCGCTCGCAGTCGCACGTCGACGACGCCGCTCGCGTGCACGGGCTGGAGAGCGGTGCGGACGCGTATCTGGCGGAGCCGGTCGACCCTTCGGTGCTCGTCGCGACCGCCCGCGCGCTGCTGCGCGTACGCCGGGCCGAGACACGGCTGCGGCGCGAGATCGCGCACGCGGAGATGGTCAACCGGGTCTCCGACGCGCTGGCGAACGTGCTCACCCGCGACGCCGTCGCCGCCGCGGTGGCGTCGCACGCGCGCACGGAGCTGGGCGCGCGCAGCGCCGTCGTCCATCGGTCCGATGAGCGCGGGGTGGAGGCGCCCGCGTTCGACGGCGCCGCAACCGTCGTCCCGCTCGTCGCCTACGGCCGCAGTCTCGGCACGCTGGCGGTCGAGGCCGACCAGCCGCTCGATCGCGAGCTGCTGCTCGCGCTCGCCGCCCAGGGCGCGCAGGCGCTCGAGCGCGCCGGCCTCTACGAGCACCAGCGCTACATCGCCACCACGCTGCAGGCGGGGCTGCTCCCGCGGCGGCTGCCGGCGATCCCGGGCGCCGAGGTCGCCGCCCGCTACAACGCCGGCGCGCAGGCGATGGATGTCGGCGGCGACTTCTACGACGTCTTCGCCCGCGGCGAGGACTGGCTGATGGTGATCGGCGACGTCTGCGGCCGCGGCGCCGAGGCGGCCACGCTGACCAGCCTCGCCCGCCACACGATCCGCGCCGCAGGCGCAGCACCTCCAGCGCCCGAGCGAGATCCTCTGGGCGCTGCACGAGGCGATCGTCGCCGAGTCCGGCGACGAGGCGCGCTTCCTCACCGCGGGCTGCATCGTGCATGCGCGGCGAGTCCCGGTCACCGCGCGCGCTCGCCGGCCACCCGCCCGCGCTGATCCTGCGCGCCGGCGGCGCGGTGGACGAGCTGCCGACCACCGGCTCGCTGCTCGGCCTGCCGGAGACGACCGCGGTCACCGACGTCGTCGAGCTGCTCGGCCCGGGCGACGCGCTCGTCCTCTACACCGACGGCGTGATCGAGGCCGCGGTCGACCACGAGCTCTTCGGCGAGGAGCGCCTGCGCTCCGCCCTGCGCCGCGCTCGCGGGCGCGGGCGCCGAGGAGATCGCGGACGCGATCCAGCGGCCACGATCGACCACGCCGGGCACCGCCGACGACGACCTCGCGATCCTCGTCCTGCGCCAGCTGCGGGTAGAGCGCAGCCCCGGGTCTGCGCCCGTGCGGGGGCTCATCGGACTCATCCTGGCCGTGGCGGCGCAGGCCCGCCGGCTGCCGGATGCGGCGCTGCCGCGCGAGCCGGCCAAGCTCGCGGCCGCGTTGACCGACACGACGCACGCGCTGCAGGCGATCGGCTGGGACGGCAGGGCCCCGTGCCCGCGGACGTCACGCTGCTCGCGCTGCACCACCAGCGGATCCTGCGGCTGATGGCCGAGCGGCGCGACGCTCGGCGACGACACGCTCGCCGCCCTGCCCGGCGACGTCAGGGGCGAGGCGCGCGACACGATGCTCGCGCGCGCGCGACATCGATGCGATCCCGCGCGGAAGGCCGCCGCGGGTCAAGGTGGCCGCG
The DNA here is from genome assembly GCA_963798325.1 of uncultured Solirubrobacteraceae bacterium. GTDB lineage: Bacteria > Actinomycetota > Thermoleophilia > Solirubrobacterales > Solirubrobacteraceae > Solirubrobacter. The sequence continues at coordinate 664,338 of CAWCSS010000009.1, read as the reverse complement.
GCCGCGCCGGCGCGTCGACCTGCGGCGCGTATCTACGGCCGAGGCGGGGAGGCGCTTCGGGATCGACTGGTCGACGCTCGCCGCGATCAACCTCGTGGAGTCCGCGTTCGGGCGGGTGCGCAGCGCCAGCGAGGCGGGTGCGCGCGGGCCGATGCAGTTCCTGCCCGCACCTGGGCGGCCTACGGCGACGGCGACATCGACGATCCCGAGGACGCGATCTTGGCGGCGGCGCGGTATCTGAACGCCCATCGCGGCGACCGCTCTACGCCTACAACCACTCGAACGCCTACGTACGCGCCGTCAAGCGCTTCGCCGCCCGCATGAAGCAAGCGACGAGCGGGCCTTCCGCACCTACTACGCGTGGCAGGTCTACGTGCGCACCGCCAACGGCACCCGCGCATCACCGGACCCGGACGGCCAGGCCAAGGACGTCGTGGACGGATCTGACCCCTGCGGGCCGCCACCAGAGCGACCTACATCGCGTTCGCGGTCAACGGGTTCGCGTTCGCGAGCTGGGCCTCGCGGATCCCGCAGGTCCGGACCGGCTGGAGCCTGACCCGCGCCGCAGCTCGGGCTGGTGCTGCTCGCGATCGCCGTCGGCTCGGTGATCGCGCTGCCGCTCGTCCGGCCCGATCGTCACCCGCTTCGGCTCCCGCCGGACGGTCGCGGCGATGGCGGTCCTGCTCGGCCGTCGGCCTCGTCGACGTCGGCGCTCGGCTACCTCGCGGGCGTCGTGCCGCTGGTGGTCGGCCTGTTCGTCTCCGGCTTCGCCATCGGCGCCTGGGACGTGGCGATGAACGTCCAGGGCGCGCTCGTCGAGCAGCGCCTCGGCCGCTCGATCATGTCGCGCTTCCACGCCGGGTTCAGCATCGGCACGGTCGCCGGCGCGCTGCTCGGGCGGCGATGGTCGCGCTGCACGTCCCGGTGGCCGTGCACCTGACCGTGGTCGGCGTGCGGTCGGCGTCGCCGTGCCGCTGCGGTGCCCGCGCGTTCCTGCCCGACGACGACGCCAGCCGAGCCGCCGCGACGCGGCCGGCCGAGCGTCGCCCTGCGCGCGCCTGGACGGAGCCGCGCACGCTGCTGGTCGGCGTGTTCGTGCTCGCCTTCGCCTTCGCCGAGGGCACCGGCAACGACTGGATCGGCGTCGCGATCGATCGACGGCTACGGCGCGTCGGCCGCGCGTCGGCACGCTCGCCTTCGCCGCGTTCCTGGCCGCGATGACCACCGGCCGCTGGTTCGGGCCCGGGCTGCTCGACCGGTACGGGCGGGTCCGCGTCGTGCGGGCGCATGCCCGTGGTCGCCCTCGCCGGGCTCGTCGCTGTTCGTCTTCGCCGGCAGCCGGCCGCTCGCGTTCGCGGGCGCGTGCTCTGGGGCCTCGGCGCGTCGCTCGGCTTCCCGGTCGGCATGAGCGCCGGCGCCGACGACCCGCGCAGGCCGCCGCCCGGGTGAGCGTGATCTCCTCGATCGGCTACTGCGCGTTCCTCGCCGGCCCGCCGCTGATCGGCTTCCTCGGCGAACAGCGACACGGTGCTGCACGCGCTGACCGCGGTGATGGTCACGCTGGCGATCGCGACCCTGATCACGCCCGCGATCCGGCCGCTGCGACCCGATAGGAGCTTTGGCGAGGCGGGGGAGGTTTAGAGGCCTGGTGAGGTTCGACTCAACGTGCTACTGGGCAGCGAACCGAGTAGCGACCGACTGCGCAGTACGGCGAGGAGAGGACATCCCGAGCGCCGGATGGATAGGCCCCGCGGCGGCCGCCGAAATGGATCCTTCGGCCGACGCGATCACATATGCGATCGACGCGAACGGTGTGGTCCGTACGTGGTCAGCGGCGGCCGAGCGGCTGTTCGGCTTCGCCGCCGGCGGACATCCTGGGGACCAGCGCCCTGCGGGTGACGCCGCGGCTCGCGCCCGAACCGACGGCGGAGGTCGAGACCGAGGCGCGCGTGCCACGGCTCGACCTTCGGTCGGCCTGACGATCGCCCCGCCGAGCCAGGCCTGCTCGGCTGCCGCGCGCGGGAGCTCGCCCGCGGGCGTGACCGCTCATGCTCAACGCCGACCTGGCCGTGCGCGTGTTCGCCACCGACGCGGTGATCACCAGCGACCGCGCGGGGCAGGTGATCGAGCTCAACCCGGCGGCCGAGCGGCTGCTGGGCTGGACGCGCGCGACCGCGCTCGGGCGCACCGCTCGGCGACGTGATCGGCGACGAGGAGCTGCAGGCGCGCGTGCTCAACGGCGAGCCGATCCACGACGAGCGCCTCGAGGGCGAGCTCCGGCTGCTGATCAACGCGCTGCCGCTGCGCGATGCCGGCGGCGCGATCGTCGGTCGCGACGACGATCGTCAGCGACGTCAGCGCCGCGCACCTCGTCGCCGCGGCGCGCGAGCGGGAGGAGCATGACGCCCACCTGCTCGAGCGCGCCTCGCAAGTCGCTGGCCGAGTCGCTCGACGTCGAGGCCACGGTCGCCCGCGCGGTCGCGGCGTTCGTCCCGGAGCTCGCCGACGTCTGCATCATCTCCTCGCTGGAGCCCGGCGGGCATCTGCGCATCCGCGCGGCGGCGGGCGGCGACGCCGAGCTGCAGCGTACGCGACGCGCGCCTCGAGGCACCGACCGCCGCGGCGAGCGCGACCTGCACATCCCTGCTGGCCGGCCACACGCACTTGCACCGGCACGTCAGCGAGCAGGACGCCGCGCGGCGGCGGCCAACGCGCTCGAGGCCGAGCTCGCCGCGCACCTCGGCGCGCACTGGCAGACCGTGCTGCCGCTGCGCTCACGCGGCGATGTCTGGGGCATCGTCTTCCTGCTCTCGCGCGACACCGCCCCGAACCGGACCGCGCCGACGCTGCGGTTGATGCAGCAGCTCGCCGAGCGCGCCGGCCAGGCGCTCGTCAACGCCCGCCTTACGCGACCGCGTCCGACGCGCGCGCGCGCTTCACCGCCGCCTTCGACAACGCGCCGATCGGGATGGCGCTCGTCGACGGCGAGCGGGATCATCACCGAGGCCAACCCCGCGCTGTGCGGCGATCACCGGCCGCGAGCAGCTGCTCGGCGGCAGCCTGCCCGAGCTCTACCACCCGGGCGAGCACGCCCGCGGCGAGCGCCGGTTCCTGCGCGCCGACGGACATTCGGTCTGGGTCCAGACGCGCGCGGCGCCGCTCGGCGGAGCGCGCCGACGGTCGTCTGCAGGTCCAGGACATCACCGACCGCAAGCGCTACGAGGGCCAGCTGCAGTACCTGGCCGACCACGACCCGCTGACCGGCCTCTTCAACCGCCGGCGCTTCACCGAAGAGCTCGACTGGGTGCTGGCCTATTGCCGCCGCTACGGCAGTCCGGCGGCGCCGTGCTGGCGATCGACCTCGACAACTTCAAGTTCGTCAACGACACGTTCGGCCACGCCGTCGGCGACGAGCTGCTGGTCGCGCTCGGCCGAGACGCTGCGGACGCGCTGCCGCGACACCGACATCGCTGGCCGGCTCGGCGGCGACGAGTTCGGGGTGATCCTGCCCCAGAGCGGCCGCGAGGAGGCCAACATCGTCGCCGCATGCGCTGCTGGAGGCGCGTGCGCGACTGCGTCCGCGTGCCCGTCGGGCAGCCGGGTCGTCCGCGCCACGGCCTCGATCGGCGTGCGGCTGATCGGCCGGGACGAGCGCTCACCGCCGAGGAGATCCTCGTCCGACGCCGACATCGCGCTCTACGACGCCAAGGAGGGCGGCCGCGACCGCATGTCGATCGCCGGCGACGGCGGCGCGCTGACCGATCGGCTGCGCGCCCGCATCGACTGGTCCGAGCGGATCCGCGACGCGCTGCTCAGACGACCGCTTCGAGCTCTTCGAGCAGCCGATCGTCGACATCGCCTCCGGCCGGCGTCGCGAGCTCCGAGCTCCTCCTGCGGATGCGCGACGCCGACGGCGAGCTGATCGCGCCCGGCGAGTTCCTGGATATCGCCGAGCGCTTCGGCCAGATCCAGGCGATCGACTGCTGGGTGATCGGCCAGGCCGTGCAGCTGCTCGCCGAGCGCCAGGCGGCGGGCATCGACCTCGACCTCGAGGTCAACCTCTCCGGCGGCTCGATCACCGACGCGACGGTGATCGACTTCATCGTGTCCGAGGTCGCGCAACGCGCCGATCGATCCGACGCGGCTGACGTTCGAGGTCACCGAGACCGCCGCGATCGTCAACATCGAGCGCGCCCGCGCGCTGGCCCAGAGCCTCGCGGACCTCGGCTGCCGCTTCGCGCTCGACGACTTCGGCTCGGGCTTCGGCTCCTTCTACTACCTCAAGCACCTGCCGTTCGACTCGTCAAGATCGACGGCGAGTTCATCCGGGAGCTGACCGGCAGCCACACCGATCGGCTCGACGGTCGAGGCGATCGTCGCAGATCGCGCGGGGACTCGGACAAGCCGACGATCGCCGAGTTCGTCGAGGACGAGCCGACGCTCCAGCTCCTCGGCGGCTCGGGGTCGACTTCGCCCAGGGCTACCACGTCGGCCGCCCGAGGCCAGTCCTCGCCGATCCGGGATTCGGGCCGTGACCGCCCGCTCGATCTCGGCGAGGTGGATTCGCGGCGCTGCTGGACGCGCCCGGCGGCTCCTCGTCGTCGACGAGGCCGGCAGCGTCCTGCTCGCCAATCAGCGCGCCGAGCAACTCTTCGGCTACTCGTCCGGAGCGCTGGTGGCGCTCGCGTCGACTCGCTCGTCCCAGACCGCTTCCGGCGCGGCCACCACCATCGCCGCGAGGGCTACCACGCCGACCCGCACCCGCGGCCGATGGGGGTCGAGCGCGCGCTCTTCGGATCGCCGCGCGACGGGACCGCGTTCCCGGTCGAGATCAGCCTGAGCGCGCTGCGCACCGAGGCGGGTTGCGCGTGATCACGATCGTGCGCGACGTCACGGAGCGCCGGACGCTCGAAGCCGAGGCCGAAGCGTTCCGCCACGCAGCCTGCAGGCGGTCTCGGACGCAGCCCTGCGCAATCTCGCGCCCGACGTTCTGCTGCCCGCGGTCCTGACGGCGGCGGCGAGGCGCTCGCTGCCGGCGTCGTGGTCATCTCGATCCGCGACCCGGCGGCGAGACGCTTCGCGTCCGGGCGGCGCTCGGCCTTCCGGAGCGATCATCGGCAGTGAGGTGGGGTCGGGTCCGGGGTGGCGGGCGCATCGCGGCCACGGGCCGCGGTCTATCAACGACGCCGCCGAGACTGGTGGATCCGCGGTGGCGCGAGGATGCCCCGGACGGCTCATCGGCGTCCCCTCGTCCTGCGCGGCGAGACGATCGGCGTGGTCGTCGCCGGCCGCGATGGGGCGCCGGAGTTCGGCGACGAGGACGCGCCCTGCTCGGCCGGCTCGCCGAACGCATCGGGTTGGCGGTCGGACAGGGGCACTCTACGAAGCGACGCCAGGCCGCGGAGTCGCGGCTGCGCGAGATCCTCGGCGATGTCGTCGGGATCGTCTGGGAATCCGACGATCTGGCGCGCCGGCGCTACGGGTTCGTCAGCGACGGCGCCGAGAGCCTGCTCGGCTACCCGACGAAGACCTGGACCGAGCCAGACGACTTCTGGAGCGGCATCGTCGACTCGGCCGATCGCGAGAGCGTCCTGGCCCGCGCGGCCGAAGCTGTCGCGGACGGCCGCGAGCATGAGCTCGAATACCGGGTACGGACCGCGGACGGACGGACGCTCTGGCTGCGCGACCACGTCCGGGTCGGCCGACGAGCGGGGCGAGTGCGCCTGCGCGGGCTGATGGTCGACGTCACCGAGACGCCGCGAGCTCGAGGCCAACCTGCTGCACGCGCAGAAGATGCAGGCCGTCGGCCAGCTCGCCGGCGGCGTCGCTCACGACTTCAACAACATGCTGACCGCGATCATGGGCTACAGCGGCTGCTCGCCGCGCGCCTGCAGGACCCGAGGATCGCGACGACCTGCGCGAGATCGAGCGCGCGGCCAAGCGCGCGCAGGGACTGACCGAGCAGCTGCTCTCCTTCGCGCGCCGCCAGGCGCCGCGCCGCGAGCTGCTCGACCTCAGCGAGCTCGTGGCCGGCCTTGAGCCGATGCTGCGGCGCCTGATCGACGAGGACATCGAGCTTCGCTCGAGCTCGGCGGGCGCAGCGTGCTGTCGAGGCCGATCCGCGGGCGGCTCGAGCAGGTGCTGGTCAACCTCGTCATCAACGCGCGCGACGCGATGCCGCGCGGCGGCGCGCCTGCCGTCACGGCGTCGGTCGCGACGGCCGGCGGCGACGCCGTGCTCAGGTCGCGACACCGGCACCGGGATGGACGAGGCGACGCGCGCGCGGGTCTTCGAGCCGTTCTTCACCACCAAGGCGCCGGGCAAGGGCACCGGCCTCGGGCTGGCGACGGTCTACGGCATCGTCGACCAGGCGGGCGGCCGGATCGCGGTCGACAGCGACGCCGGGGGAGGGGACCGAGGTCACGGTCGCTGCTGCCGACGGCGCGCCCGAGCGCGAGCCGGGCCCGAGCCGGCACGCCCGACGGTGCTGATCGTCGAGGACGAGGCCGCGCTGCGCAAGCTCGTGCGGCGCGTGCTCGAGGCCGACGGCAAGCGGGTGCTCGACGCCGCCGACGGCCGCGCCGCGCTGGAGGTGCTCGAGCGCGAGGGCGACGCATCGACCTGCTGATCACCGACGTCGTGATGCCGGGCATGAACGGTCCTGAGCTGGTCGAGCATCGTGTCGAGCGCTGGCCGGCAGCTGAAGCGTCATCTACTCCTCCGGCTACACCGACAGCCGGCTCGCCGGGCCGCGGGTTCGACGAGGCCAAGGTCGATCTGCTGCGCAAGCCCTACACCGTCGACGAGCTGCGCCGGCGCGTCGACGAGGCGCTGCGGATGAGCGCGCTAAGGGCGCAGGATGCGGCGGATCCGCCGCGCCAGCTCGAACGGGCTGAACGGCTTGGCCAGGAAGTCGTCCACCGGCCCGATCGGCATGCCCGCATAGCCCGACATCAGCAGCGTCTTGAGCCCGGGCGGCGCGCCTTGAGCTGGGCGGCGAGCTCCGGCCCGGTCATCCCGCCGAGCACGACGTCGCTGACCAGCAGATCGATCGGCCCCGGTTCGGCGTCGGAGAGCTCCATCGCCTCCTCGCCCGAGGCGGCGGTGATCACGCGGTAGCCCTCGTCGGTCAGGATGCGGTCCACGACGGCGCGCAGCGTCTCCTCGTCCTCGACCATCAGCACCGTTCCCGGCCCGGGTGCGCGGCGGCCGGACACCGGACTCGCGGGAGCTCGGCGGCGGGCAGGAACGCACGCACGATGGTGCCCATCCGCCGGGGCGGAGTTCAGCTCGAGCTGCCCGCCGAGACGCTCGACGAGCGCGTTGACGGTGGTGAGCCCGAGCCCGACCGAATCCGTACCGGCCTTGGTGGTGAAGAACGGCTCCAGCGCCCGGCGGCGCGTCTCGTCGTCCATCCCCGCGCCCGATGTCGCTGAAGCTGAGCACGATCTCCCGGCGCCGACGCGACACGGGTCTCGATCGTCAGGCGGCCGCCGTCGGGCATCGCGTCGCGGGCGTTGAGCGCGAGCTGCATGATCGCCTGCTCGACCGCGCCGACGTTGGCCTCGATGCTCGGGAGGCGGTTCGCCAGGCGCAGCTCGAGCTCGATCTGCTCGCCCAGCACGACCGCCAGCAGCCGTCCCACGTCGCGCACGCACTGGTTGACGTCGACCGTCGCCCGCTCCGCCTGGCGGCCGCGGCTGAAGGCCTGCAGCTCGGTCACCAGCCGCGCGGCGTGCTCGACCGCGCGCACGATCTGGCGGATGTCGGCGTGCACCGGATCCTGCGGCTCGAGCCGGCTGAGGGCAAGATGCGCATAGGCGCTGATGCTGGTCAGGGCATTGTTGAAATCGTGCGCCACGCCGGCCGCGAGCCGGCGCGCCGCGACCGCCCTGGCAAGCGCGTCCCGCGCATCCAGTTCGTCCGGCACACGACGTCTTATACACGTTGACCAATTCGCAGGCGGCCACTCGCGACGTGCTCGACCTGGTTCGTGAGGCCGTGATCGAGACCGGAGCGATTTTCGCGTCACCGGCTGGAACCGCGGAGCCGAGCTGATCTACGGCTGGAGCTCCGCCGAGGCGATCGGGCGCGATGTTCGTCAGCTGCTGCGCACCGAGCTCGACGACGCGGAGCGGGCGCGGATGGTGCGCGAGCTCGACGAGCAGGGTCACCTGTTCATGATGGCTCGCCAGCGCACCCGCTCCGGCGCCGTGATCGAGGTCGAGGCCAGCGTGAGCCCGCTGCGCGACGCCGCCGGCGAGATCACCGGCTACGTGTCCGTCGGGCGTGACGTGTCGCTGCGCCGGCGGCTGGAGCTGCGGCTGGAGGAGACCCGTCACCTCGAGCTCGTCGCGCAACTCGCGGGCGGCATCGCGCACGACCTCAACACGCTGCTGACCGCGATCCTCGGCTACGCCGACCTGACGCTCGCCGACCCGGACCTGCCGGGCGGCCTCGTCGGCGACATCGAGCAGATCTCCGGCGCCGCCCGCCGCGCGGGCGTGCTGACCGACGCAGCTGGTGGCCTTCAGCCGCGGCCAGGTGCTCGCGCCGCGTGTCGTCGACCTCGACGAGATCGTGGCCGACAGCCTCCCGGCACGCCGGCGGATCGTCGGCAGGCAGGTCAGGCTCGTCGACGCGCCCGCCGAGGCGCTGACGCTCGTGCACGTCGATCCGGGACAGCTCGAGCGGGTGCTGCTGGACATCTGCGCCAACGCCGCCGACGCGATGCCCGACGGCGGGGAGCTACGGACCGAGACCGCGCACGTGGGCGGCTTCGCGCGGCTGCGGATCACCGACACCGGCGCCGGGATGGACGCGCCGACGCGGGCGCGCGCGTTCGAGCCGTTCTTCACCACCAAGCAGGGCCACACCGGGCTCGGGCTGTCCTCGGTGCACGGCATCGTGCAACCAGAGCGGCGGCCGCGTCGAGCTGTCCGTCCGAACCGGGGTCGGGCACCACCGTCACGATCTACCTTCCGCTGACCGCTGCCTGAGTCGCCAGCCGAGGACGAAGCCGGCCCAGCGTCGGCCTGCGCTTGGCAGGCTTGACCAAACGTTTGCCTTAAGTTGTGCGGCATTGGGTCCGAACACCGGGAGGTGGACGAGACCGCTGAGTACCTCCCGATGTTCCTGGCCGAAGGGCGCGAGCACCTCCAGGAACTCAACCTCGCCGTGGTCCGCATCGAGGAGACGCCGGACGACCAGGCGACGGTCGACGAGATCTTTCGCATCGCGCACTCGCTGAAGGGCATGAGCGCGACGATGGGCTTCGCCGGCATGGCGGCGCTGACCCATGAGATGGAGGACGTGTTCGAGCTCCTGCGCCAGCGGCGCGGCGGGCTCGAACGCGCCGCGATCGACGTGCTGCTGGAGTGCCTGGACGCGCTCGAGGCGGCGGTCGACGCGATCGAATCCGACGGCGCGGAGGCGATCGAGCCCGATCCGCTGGTCGCCCGGCTGCGCACGCTGGTGCGCGACGACGAGGCGCCGGTCGACGTTCCCGAGCAGGCGTCTCCGGCGGCGATCGAGCCGCCGGCCGACCTCGGCGAGTTGGCCCAGGGCCGGCGCGTCGTCCAGGTGGTGGCCACGCTGGACGACGACGCGTCGATCCCGTCCGTCCGGGCCTACATGGTGCTCTCGAAGCTGGCCGGACTGGGCGAGACGCTGGCCTGCCGTCCCGACCCGGACGCCCTCGAGAGCTTCAGCGGGACCGAGGTGGTGGCGTGGCTGGTCAGCGATCGCACCGACGCCGAGCTCACGCACGCGGCCGGCACGTCCCGGAGGTCGAGGACGTCGAGGTGCTCCGAAGCCGTGCCCGACGCCGCCGTCGACAGCCCGGAGTCGCTGGACTCGGCTCCGGACACCCCGTCCGCGCGCGCGGCGGAGCCTTCCCGTCAGGCTCCGTCGCGCGGCCACGGGGGATCTTCCACGGTGCGGGTCGACGCCGAGCGCCTCGATCAGCTGATGCACTCGATGGGCGAGCTGGTGCTCCACCGCACGCACCTCGAGAGCCTCGCGGCGGCGGCCGTCGTGCCCGGGCTGCCGCAGGCCCTGCAGGCGCTGACCCGCACGTCGCATCAGCTCCAGGCGATGGTCATGCAGGTCCGGATGATCCCCGTCGAGGCGGTGCTGCTGCGCTTCCCGCGCCTGGTCCGCGACCTCGGCGTCAAGCTCGGCAAGCAGGTCGAGCTCGAGCTGGTCGGCAAGGACACCGAGCTCGACCGCAGCGTCGTCGACTCGCTCGGCGACCCACTCGTGCACCTGATTCGCAACTCGCTCGACCACGGGCTCGAGACGCCTGCCGAGCGCGCCGCCGCGGGTAAGCCGGAGAGCGGGCGCCTGGAGATCGCCGCCCGCCACGCCGGCGGCAACGTGATCATCTCCGTGCGCGACGACGGGCGCGGCATCGCGCCCGGAGCGGCTCGACGGCGACCTCGGCGAGCACTCCGGGCTCGGCTCCGTGCGGACCGCGATCCGCCTGATCGGCGGCGAGGTGACGCTGAACTCGGAGCTCGGCCTCGGAACCACCGCGGAGATCCGCCTGCCGCTCACGTTGGCGATCATGTCGGCGCTGCTGGTGCACGCCGACGGGCGCGCGTGGGCGATCCCGCTGGACCGCATCGAGCGCACCGTGCGCCTGAGCGACCACCCGGTCCGCTCGGTGGCCGGCGCGCGGATGCTGGTGTCCTCTGACGGCGTGCTGCCGTTGATCTGCGGGTCCGAGCGCTTCGGCGGGTCCCTTGATGTCAACGCCGGCTTCGCGGTGATCTTCCGCGGAGGCGGTGTGCGGGTCGCATTCGCGGTGTCCGCACTCGATGGGCAGCGCGAGCTCGTGACGCGCCCGCTGCCCCCAGAAGTCGCCGATGGGTCCGCGTTGTCGGGGGCCGCGGTGCTGTCGGACGGGCAGATCGCCCTGATCGTCGATTGCGACGCGGTCGCAGAGGGAGTCGCGTGAGCGCTCAATTCAATGATGTTCAGCTCGACGCGTTGCGCGAGTTGGCGAACATCGGGGCCGGGACGGCCTCGACGGCCCTGAGCGAGATGCTCGGCCGCAGCATCGACCTCTCGGTCCCGGAGGTCAGCGTGCTGCCGATGGCCGAGGCCGTGGGTCAGCTCGGCGACGCCGAGCACGAGATCACCGGCATCGCGCTCGGCGTCGAGGGCGACCTGCCCGCGACCGTGCTGATGCTGCTGACGCCCGCGGACGCCGAGAAGGTGTGCTCGATGCTCGGCGTGGCACCGGACTCCGAGCTGGCGCCGTCGGCGCTGGGGGAGATCGGCAACGTGGTCGGCACGTCCTATCTCAACGCGCTGGCCGGCATGACGGGCATCTCGGTCGAGCCGACGCCGCCCGCGACGGTCACCGACATGCTCGGCGCGATCGTCGATTCGGTGCTCGCCGCCCGCGCGATGTCGAGCGACCGCACGCTGCTGCTGGACTCGAGCCTGAGCATCGAGGGAGAGGACTGCTCGATCGCCTTTCTGCTGGTGCCGGACCACGGTGGCGCGGAAAAAATGCTCGAACGTCTCGGCGTGTCATGAGCGAGTTGATGGCCCGGATGGGTGAGCTGTGCGCAACGTCGGGCGCGGAAGGCCTGGTCGCGCTCGGTCTCGGCTCCTGCATCGGCCTGGTGCTGCTGGACCGCCGCAAGGGCGTCGCCGGCCTGGCTCATGTCGTGCTCCCGCGGCGGAGGGGCACGGTGACCTCAACCCGCTGAAGTTCGCCGACAACGCCGTACCCGAACTGGTCAGCCGCGTCGTGCGCCTCGGTGCGCGCAAGGCGATGCTGGAGGCCGTCCTGGTGGGCGGCGCGAGCATGTTCGCCGGCGCCGGCTCGACGCTGGAGGTCGGCTCCCGCAACGAGGCGGCCGTGCGCGAGGCGCTGGCCAAGGCCCGGATCAAGGTCGTCGCCGCCGCCACCGGCGGCACCCGCGGCCGCACGGTCCGCGTGGACCCGGCCACCGGCCTCGTGACCGTGCGCGTCGCCGGCGCCAAGGACGAACCGCTGTTTCCCAAACTCAACGCATTGCAGGAGGTGGCCTGAGATGGCCCGTGTTCTCGTTGTCGATGACGCCGCGTTCATGCGCAAGATGGTGTCCGACGCTCTGGTGAAGGCCGGCCATGAGGTGGTCGGCGAAGCGGCCAACGGTGTCGAGGCCGTGGCGTCCTATCAGGCGCTGAAGCCCGAGCTGACGACACTCGACATCACGATGCCCGAGAAGGACGGCCTGACCGCGCTCGGCGAGATCATGAGCCTGGACCCGTCGGCGCGCGTGATCATGTGCTCGGCGCTCGGGCAGGAGTCCAAGGTGCTCGAGTCGATCAAGCTCGGCGCGCGCGACTTCGTGGTCAAGCCGTTCAACGCCGACCGCGTGCAGGCCGCGGTGACGAAGGCGCTCGCCTAGCCTGGCTTGAGCGTGTCCAAGACTGTGACCGGCGTTCGCGGCCCGTTCCTGAGGGCCGCGAGCGCGGCTTCGATCTTGGCCGCCTCCTCCAGCGCCGGCCGCAATTCCTCCAGCCGCGCCTGGAGACGTGCTTGCGTCTCCGGAATAGCGTCGTCGCCCATGCACGGCATCCTCGCGCCCCACTGTGAGGAAGCTGTTTCCAACTTGTGAACGCCACGCTCGGTATGGACCAACGGGCCATAGATTCCCGTGCGTGAGCACTGGGGACATCATCGTCACGCTCGTGGTCGTCGTTGCGCTCGTCTTCGACTTCACCAACGGCTTCCATGACACGGCCAACGCGATGGCGACGACGATCGCCACCGGTGCGCTGAAACCGCGCGTCGCCGTCGGCGTCGCCGCGGTGCTGAACTTCGCCGGCGCGTTCATCTCGATCACCGTCGCGGCCACCGTCGCGAAGGGGATCGTCGACGCGGAGGTGGTCACGACGACGATGATCTTCGCCGGGTTGGTCGGCGCGATCGTCTGGAACCTCGTCACCTGGTGGTTCGGGGTGCCGTCATCGTCCTCGCACGCCCTGATCGGCGGAATGATCGGCGCGGTCGTCGCCGGCGTCGGGTTCTCCGGTGTCGAGGGCGGCGGCGTGCTCTCCAAGGTCATCGTCCCGGCGCTGATCGCGCCGGTGCTCGCGGGCGTGGTCGCCCTGGGCGCGACGGTGATCGTCTACCGGATGATCCGCAACTACGCGCAGCATCGCGCCGAGCGCGGGTTCCGCTGGGCGCAGGTGGCGTCCTCCTCGATGGTCGCGCTCGCGCACGGCACCAACGACGCCCAGAAGACGATGGGCGTGATCTGCCTGGCGCTGATCGCCAACGGGACGATCTCCGGCGGTGCCGACTTCGACGTCCCGACGTGGGTCGTCGTCTCGTGTGCCACGGCGATCGCGCTCGGCACGTTCACCGGCGGCTGGCGGATCATCAAGACGCTCGGGACCAAGGTCACCGAGGTCCGGCCGCCGCAGGGCTTCTCCTCCGAAGAGGTCGCGGCGACGGTCATCCTCGCCTCCTCGCACTTCGGGTTCCCGCTTTCGACCACCCATGTCGTCTCGGGCGCCGTGACCGGCTCCGGCGTGGGCCGGCCGGGGGCCTCGGTCGACTGGGCGGTCGCCCGGCGCATCGTGACCGGCTGGGTGCTGACCCTGCCGGCGGCGGGAGTCACCGCGGCGGTCGCCTACGCCGTGACGCAGGCTGTTCGGCAACGGCGCGGTCGGGCCGATCGCCGTGACGATCATCCTCGCGATCGGGTGCTTCTTCCTGTGGCGTGCCAACAAGGCCTCGTCGGTCAAGCCCGACAGCGTGGTGGAGGCCGATAACGTCTTCGTCGAGCCGGTAACGGTGGGGGTCTGATGCTCTTTTCCGAGATCAAGATCGACTGGGCCTCGCTCCTGGACGTGATCTACATCTCGGCGATCGCCGGGATCCTGATCGCCGCCGTGCTCGGCGCGGGCATCGTCGCCCAGTTGCGGGCCGAGGACTCGGAGGGCAGCGCGATCGGCCTGCACGCCGTGACGGTCGTCTCCGTGCTGCTCGTCGGCGCGGCGATCGTCACCGGGATCGCCTTCATCGTCAACAAGTAAGCCGGGCGAGCACGTCCTCGACCGTCGTGAAGGCCGCGCCTGCGGCCCTCGGTCGTTCAATGAGGATGACGGTGAGGTTCGCCTGGCGTGCGGCCTGGAGCTTGGCGTCGGGACCGCCGCTGTCCTTGCTGATCAGGTGGGTCAGGCGGTGGCGCTCGATCAGGCTGCGTTCGTCCTGCTCGTCGAACGGGCCCTCTGGCGAGGATCAGCTCGTGGTTGGGCGGGAGCGTCGCGGGCGGCGTGAGCGCGCGGACGAGGAAGAACGCCGGGTGGTGCTCGAGCGCCTCGATCTCGTGGTGGCCCGTGGTCAGGAAGACGCGCGCGTCGTCGGGGATCCGGGCGTGATGGAGGCTCTCGACGTAGGTGTATTCGCTTCTCGGCTCGAAGCCGGGGCGTTCGAGGCGGATCAGCTCGGCGGTCGTGCGTTGCGCGTTGGCGCTGATGCGGGTGGCGAACGGGTGGGTGGCGTCGACGATGTGGGTGATGTGGTGCTCGGTCACGTAGCGCTGCAGGCCCTCGGCGCCGCCGAAGGTCGTCGTGCGCTTCAGAGCGAGGATCGCGCTGTCGCCGAGTCGCGTGCCTTGAGCTCTCGCGCCTCCTGCGTGCCCCCTAGGATCAGCACCCGCATGGTCGACAGGTTGTACGTGATCGGGATCGGTGCGGGCGATCCCGCGTGGCTGACGCTCGAGGCGGTGTCCGCGTTGGCGTCGCTCGATGTGTTGTTCGTGCTCGACAAGGGCGATGAGCTGACGGCGATCGCGGCGGTCATTCGTCGCGCGCCACGCGCCGCGGGTGCGTGAGGTGGCGATCGAGGACCCGCCGCGCGGCCGTGGGGCGGAGGCGGTCGCCGCGTGGCGCGCCGAGCGGCTGCGGCTCATCTCGGGCGCGCTGGCCGACTCCGCCGGGGTCGGTGGGTTCCTGGCGTGGGGCGATCCGTCGCTCTACGACGGCCTGATCGACGTGCTCGGCTCGCTCGGGCTGCCGTTCTCGGTGGTGCCGGGCATCTCGGCCGTGTCGGCGCTGGCCGCGCGGCACCGGGTCGCGCTCAACCGCGTCGGCGGCTCGATCGCGATCACCTCCGGGCGCCGGTTGTCCGCCGAAGGCATGACCGCCGACGATGTCGTGGTCATGCTCGACTCCGACCTCGCGTTCCTCTCGGTGGACGAGGACGTCTCGATCTACTGGGGCGCCTACCTCGGCACGCCCGACGAGCTGCTCGTGTCGGGCGTGCTGCGCGACGTGCGCGACGAGATCGTGCGCGTCAGGAGTGAGGCGCGCCGGCGGAAAGGCTGGATGTTCGATACGTACCTGCTGCGGGCGCCGCGGCCCTGAGCCAGCGTTCCGCGAGGGCACCGAAGCCGAGGCCGAGCGTCGTGTAGAGCACGACGTGGGTGCCGAGCGTGGCGACGCGGAAGTCCCAGATGACGTCCGGGTCGAAGCCGCGCGGGATCTCGTTCAGCCCGGGCATGAGGACGCCGCCGACGACGACCAGGACGATGAAGGCGGCGATCGCCAGCAGCGTGCCGTTGAAGGCGCCGAAGCGCTTGACGGTGTCCCTGCCGACGCGCAGCGCGGCGACCGCCGAGCCGACGCTGATCGCCATCATCGCGAAGTAGATCTGCGTCCGGTAGCCGATCGTGTCGTCGTTGCCGACCGCCGGTGGGTTGCTCGGGTACTTCAGGAAGGGCACGAGGATGATCACCGCGAAGGCGACGATCGCCAGCGTGCCCGCCGTGACCTTCGGCCGTGCGTGGCCGATCCGGCCGTGCACCGCGGCGAACACGAGCGCGAACACGCCGCCCATGGCGACGCCGTAGACGGCGGTGCCGGTGAGCAGGCCGAGCGTGGATTGCAGGCCGCGGCTGACCAGCGGCGCCTCGCTCGACGGCGGGCTGTGCGCCTCCTCGAAGGCGATCGCCTTGTCGATCGCGGGCTCGCCGACGATCTTGGCGAACACGAACATCAGCAGGCCGGCGGCGAGACCGACCAGCATGCCGCGGATCAGGAGACCGCGGACCGCCTGTTGGCCCGTCACTTAACGTCGGGGTGGGGCGGAGGGGATGTATGCCTTCATCGTCAGTGGCAGGGGAAACCGATGAGGTGGCGCGCGTCGTGCACCCACTCATGCAGCGTCATGCCCGGGAAGACCGAGGTCGCCCCCTCTTCCGCGCCGACGAAATAGAGCAGCAGGCACGCCATGATCGTGATGAACAGCGCGTACGGCAGCAGGTCGTTGAGCGAGATGAGCGGGACGCTCGGCGCTTCGAACTCTGGGCTGGCGGTGACGTCGGACATGTGTTTCGGGTCCCTCCTCGGGATCGAGCGTCCCGAACGCGAGTGGCAATTGAGTTGCGAGGGTGAGTTTCTGGCTTCCGGGCCTTCGGCCCGGCTCACAGTGGCGCGACCGCGCCGGACTTGCACCGGCTTCCTCGCACCTCGCACTGACGGCTGGATCGTATAGGACGTCACGTCCACCATGCGCACAGCGTCAGGCAGACGGCGAGTTCCGCCAGCTTCGCGGTCGCGCCGTAGCCGTCGCCGGTGATGCCGCCGATGGCGTTCACGAGGACGAACCCGATCACGACCGTGCTCAGCGCCGCCGCTCCGACCGCGGCGGCGCCAGGTGCCGGCCACGCGACGGCGAGCGCCACCGCCGCGCCGATGGCGACCGCCGCGATGGCGGGCCCCGTCTCCACGCGCAGCAGCGAGCCGGCGCCGCCGGGTTTCGCGGGCTGGAGCACCCGCGAGACGGGCAGGATCGCGGCGCGGGAGAGCACGTGCGCGACGATCAGGGCGCGGACGGCGTGTTCGGTGTCCAGCGAGGCGACGCTGGCGGCGATGAGCCCGACGGTCAGGATCAGCGCGAGGGCGCCGAACGTGCCGACCCGCGGGTCCTTGAGGATCTCCAGGCGGCGTTCCTTCGTGACGTGCGCGCCGACGGCGTCGGCGACGTCCGCCAGGCCATCCTCGTGCAGGGCGCCGGTGAGGAGCGCGGCGGCGGCGATCGCCAGCAGCGTGGCGGGGAGCGGAGGCAGGACCTGATCGGCGGCGGCTCTGGTCGCCGCGGCGAGCGCGCCGACGAGCAGGCCGACGATCGGGAAGAAGATCGCCGCCCGGTTCAGGCTCGGATCGTCCGGGAAGCGGACCGGCAGGCGCGTCAGGAACGCGAGCGCCGTCCTCACGAGGCGAGCGCGGCGATCAGGCGATCGGTGTCGTCGCGGACGGCGACGCGGATGTGCTCGGCGTCCAGGCCCAGGTCGATCGTCGGCCGGACCGCGACGTTGTGGGCCCGCAGGCGCTCCACGGTGCCTGGCGGCGCCTTGATCAGCAGGAAGTTCGCGGCGCCGGGATACACGTGCACGCCGGGGAGCTCCCGCAACTGCCGCGCGAGCCGCTCCCGTTGCGAGGTGGTCCGGGCGATCAGCGGGTCGTCATCGGGCCGCTGCGCCCACGCGGTCATCGCGGCGAGCGCGAGCGTGTTCACCGGCCACGCCTGGCGCAGCGAGTCGAGCCGCGCGATCTGCTCGCCTTCGCCGATCAGGTAGCCGGCTCGGAGCCCGGGGATCGAGTACGCCTTCGTCAGGCTCCGGAACACGAGCGTGTGCGCAGCTCCGGCCACGCTCGGGTGCGGCCGCTGGCACGAAGTCCATGAACGACTCGTCCACGACGAGCGTGCGGCCTGGGTGCGCGAGTTCGAGGATCGCGTCGCGCGCGTGCAGGACGCCCGTCGGGTTGCACGGGTTGGTCACGAAGACCAGGTCCGCGTCGACGGGCTTCAGGCGGAACCCGTCTTCGGGATCGCGGGCGATCAGCGCCGGCTCGTGGCCGTGCGCCTTCAGCGCGGCCCGCGGCTCGCCGAACGCGGGCATCAGGATCGCGGTCCTTGCCGTGTTCGGTGTCGCCGCCGCGAGCAGCCAGAACCCCTCGGCCGCCCCGTTGAGCACGAGCACGTTCTCGGGCTCGACGCCATGCCGTCGCGCGATCGCCGTGCGCGCGAGCGTCTCGTCGGGGTAGGCCCCGATGCCCTCCCACGCCTCCTGCACCGCCGCGGTCAGCCACGCGGGTGGCGGCGCCGCCACGACATTGACGGCGAAGTCGTCGTCCTCGGGCCGGACCATCTTGTCGCCGTGGGGCGCGCGCGTGGACGGGGCGCTCACGCCGGCAACTCCAGCGCTCGTCCCGCCACGACGAGCAGCACGCGGTCGGCGGCGGCGGACAGGGCCTGCGTGGCGTCGCCGGTCAGGTCGAGCCAGCGGCGCGTCGACGCGTCCGCCGGCACGGGGCCCAGGCCCGCCTCCTCGGCGACGACGATCAGCGATGCGTCCCGCGGCGCGATGAGCGCCTCGACGCCCGCGCGGACGATCGCGTCGACCTCCGGCGCCGGGCCGTCGAACGCGCCATGGCGGTGCATCACGCCGGCGATCCAGGCGCCGAGGCCGTCGAGCAGCACCGGGCCGTCCGGCAGCGCGATCGCGTCGTCGAGCTCGCGCGTCGTCCACTCGGCGCCGCGCCGCGCCTGGTGCGCCTCGATCCGCTCGGTCATCTCCTCGTCGGTCGCCGCGCCGGTCGCCAGGTACGTGCCGCCGCCGGCCATCCGCTCGGCGAGCGCGCTCTTGCCGCTGCGGCGGCCACCGAGGATCAACGTCAGGCTCATTCGTAGTAGATCAGGGCGTTGACGGCGGCCACGGCGACGGCCGATCCGCCGCGCTCGCCGCGGTTGGTGACCGATGGCAGGCCGGAGTCCGCCAGCGCTGCCTTCGCCTCGGCGGCGCCGACGAAGCCGACCGGCAGCCCGACGATCAGCGCGGGCTTGGGCGGTGGGTGCGCGATCAGCTCGGCCAGCGCGGTGGGCGCGTTGCCGATCACCCACACGGCGCCCTCGGACGCCTCCGAGGTGGCCAGGCGCATCGCCGCGGCGGAGCGGGTCACGCCCTCGCGGCGGGTGGCGCGGGCGTCGTCGAGCGGCACGATCGGCCGCCGCGACGTGATCCCCGAGGCGGTCATGCGCGAGTCGCAGTACACGGGCGCGCCGTTGATGCAGCGCCTCGCGGCCCCTGATCAGGGCGGCCTCGTCGAGGATCAGGCTGTCGCCGAAGGACAGATCCGCGGCCGCGTGGATGACCCGCTCGGCCACCGCGCGCGACAGCGGCGGCAGGTGCGACAGGTCGATCCGCGAGCGCAGGATCCTGTAGCTCTCGATTTCGATGGGATGGATCACTCGGGCCATTGGGCTACCGCACAGGTTGCGTGCGCCGATCGGCGCTTGGTCACGATGAGCCGCGTGCCGGACAGCAACGCGGCGGCCTCGGCGACGCTCGGCGTGCCGACATGTTTCTCCACGACGGCCGAGGGCGTCGGCACGCTCACGCTGGCGAGCGCCTCCGCCGAGTGGGTGAGCAGCGGAACGCCGAGCGCGGCCGCGGTCTCGACCATGCACGGCTCCTCGGCGCGCCGGTCGACCGTGGCGAGCGCAACGAGCGTCCCGGCCGGGAGGGTCGCCTCGACCAGCGCGCGCAACTCCTCGGGCGGGCAGCCGAGGCTGCAGCCGACGCCGGCGACCAACCTAAAGGGGCCTGGCCCCTTTAGGTTCATGGGCGACGCCCCGTGATGACGGTGACCGGGTTCTCGGCGGCGAGGCGGTGACCGCCCGCGAGCGGCTTGAGGCGGTTCGCCTGCAGCGTCGTCGCGGTGACGTCGAAGCCGTGGGCCGCGAGCTGCTCCATCGCCGGGGCGATCCGCTCGACCAGCGCGAGGGTCACGACCAGCGCGCGGCGGGTGCGCGGGGCGGCGGCGTCGAGGATCGCCGGCAGCGCCGCGCCGCCGCCGCCGACGAACACGGCGTCGGGGTCCGGGAGCTCGTCAAGCGACCCTGGCGCCGCGCCGGCGATCGTCCGCACCGGCACGTCGTGCGTGGCCGCGTTGCGCTCGGTCGACGCGATCGCGTCCGGGTCGTCGTCGATCGCGATCACCGCCGCGCCGAGGCGCGCGCACTCGATCGCCACCGAGCCGCTGCCGCAGCCGACGTCCCACACCAGGTCGCCGGTCCCGGGCCCGAGGGCGGCGAGCGCGACGGCCCGGACCTCCGCCTTGGTGATCATCCCCGCGCGGTGCTCGAACGCGCTCTCCGGGAGCGCCCAGCGATCCGGCGTGCGGGGCGGCCACACCGTCGCGCGGCCCTGCGTGGGCTCGTGCACGATCACCACGTTGGGCTCGGCGAACGGCGGGTCGGCGTGCAGGCGCTCGGCGGGCGTGCCGAGCGCTTCGGCGACCGTGACCGACCGTCCGGCGAGGGCCTCGACGATCAGCTCGGCGGGGGCGCGGGGCTCGGTGAGGATCGCGACCTTCGGATGGCGCAGCGCCGTGTTGATCGCGGGCGCGCGGGTCGCGGCCGTGGGCGGAGACGACGAGCGCGTCGTCCCACGGGAGCCCGAGCCGCGCGAAGGCGACGGCAACGCTCGACGGCGCCGGCCGGACGTCGAGCGCCGCGTGCGCCGAGAGCGCGCGGACGATGCCGAAGAAGCCGGGATCGCCGGACGCGAGCACGCACACCGGGCCCGGCTCCCCGGCGAGTCGCTCCAGCGTCGCCTCGAGGTCCCGGCCGAGCACGACGCGACGCGCGCCGGCGGGAGCGAGCGCGTCGAGCACCGCGCGACCGCCGGCGACCACCGCGGCCCCGGCCAGCAGCGACTCGGTACCCGGTGGCACCCGCCCGCCGCTCACGCCGAGAACACACACCACGGTTGACGGGTCCGACCCTTTAGCTTTCGGCACGGTTCTTGTAGCGGTCGGGGCGGCCGAGCGGGCGGTAGCGGTGCCCGTAGCCGGGGTCGTAGACGTGGGCCTGGCCGCCCTGCGCGCCGCCGAGCGCGGGGCCGACGAGCACGAGCGCCTGGGTGGTGATCTTCGCGGCGCGGATCTGGTCGCCGAGCTCGGCCAGCGGGCAGCGGATGACGATCTCGTCCGGCCAGCTCGCCTTGTAGACGACCGCGCACGGCGTCTCGGGCGCGTAGCCGCCCGCGATCAGGTCGGCCTGGAGCTCGCGCGGACGCCGGACGGAGAGGAACAGCGCCATCGTCGTGCCGTGGGCGGCCATCGCCGTCAGCGACTCGTTGGGCGGCATCGACGTCCGCTGCGCGCGGCGGGTGAGGATCAGCGACTGGCTGACGTCGGGGATCGTCAGCTCCTGGCCGAGGGCCGCGGCGGCCGCGGACAACGACGAGACGCCGGGGACGATCTCGACCTCCAGCCCGAGGGCGCGGCAGGCGCCGAGCTGCTCGTGCAGCGTGCCGTAGAGGGTCGGGTCGCCGGAGTGCACGCGGGCGACGCTCAGGCCCTCCTCGGCGGCGCGGCGGTAGATCGCCAGCACGTCGTCGAAGGTCTTGTCGTCGGAGGCGATCAGCTCGGCGCCGGGGCGGGAGTGCTCGAGGATCGCCTCGTCGACCAGCGACCGCGCCCACACGATCACGTCCGCCTCGCCGAGGATGCGCGCGGCGCGCAAGGTCAGCAGATCGGGTGCGCCGGGGCCGGCGCCGACGAACCAGATCACGCCGCCACCCGCCCGCGGGCGATGTGCACGAGGTCGGGCCGCAGCGCCATGATGCCGCGCACGATCAGGCCGGTCAGGATGCCCTCGACCACCGCCACGATCGCGTAGGAGCCGAGCGTGGTGGCCGCGATCGCGCTCTTGTCGATCTGCCCCGCCGCGCCGAAGGTCACCTCGAGCGTGAAGACCACGGCGGCGAGCATCACGCAGAACGCGGCGGTGAGCCCGCACGCCAGCGGGATGCCGATCACCCGGCGCAACGCCAGCAGCATCGGGTAGCCGATGAACGCGGGGATCAGCGCGAGGTTCGTGACCGTCAGGCCGAGCGTCGTGATCCCGCCGTCGCCGAACACGAGCGGCTGGATCAGGCACACGACGGTGATCGCCAGCGCGCCCAGGTAGGGCCCGAGCAGCGAGACGGCCAGCACCCCGCCGAGCAGGTGCGCCTGCGTGCCGACCCCGAGCGGGACGAGCGGCGCCTCACCGACGACGAAGAACGCGGCGGCGAGGCCGGCGAGCGGGAGGTCGCGTTCACGCGCGGTCCGGCGGGCGCCGCGCAGGCACACGGCGACGCCCGCGATCCCGACCGCGGCGCCGATCGCGGCGGCCTCGCCGGTCAGGAAGCCGTCGGGGATGTGCACGAGAGCTCCAGCGCCGCGGCGGCGCCGATGACAAAGGTCACGGGGGGTGGGAGGGGCGCGGGCAGCGCGGCGAGCGTGCCGCGCAGGACCCGCTGCTCGGGGCGACTCGCAGCGCTGATCGCCGCGATCGGCGTGTCGGGCGCACGGCCGCCGTCCATCAGCGCGGCGGCGATCCGGCGGATCCGGCCGCGGCCGGTGAGGATCACCAGCGTCCCGCCGAGCCGGGCGAGCGTCGCCCAGTCGGGCGGCTCGGCGTGCTCGTCGTCGTCGTTGCCGTCGACGAACGTGGTCGTCACCGACAGCTGCCGGAGCATCAGCGGGATGCCGGCGGCGGCGGGCGCGGCCAGCCCGGACGAGACACCGGGGATCACGTCGACCTCGATGCCGGCGTCGCGCAGCGCGACCGCCTCCTCACCGCCGCGCGACGCGACGAACGGGTCGCCGCTCTTGAGCCGCACGACGTCGCCGGCGCGGCCGAGCTCCACGAGCAGCGTCGTTGACCTCGGTCTGGTGCAGCGCCCGGCGTCCTGGCGCCCGCCCGACGCAGTGGAACTCCGCATCCGGCGGCGCCAGCGCGATGATCGCGTCCATCGACGGCCGGTCATAGACGACCACGCGCGCGTCGCGGAGCCGGTCGAGCGCGGCGATCGTGAGCAGCGCGGGGTCGCCGGGGCCGGCGCCGACGAGGTGGACGGTCACGAGGGCGCCTCCCCGGCAGGCGCCGGCGGCGCGTCCCGCGAGGCCGCGTCTCGCTCCGCGACCAGCCACGGTCCCGCCCACGCGGCCGTCTCACCCGCGACGAGCACGAGCGAGCGCATCGTCACCGTGGAGGCGTCCAGCGTCGCGAGCGTGGAGTGCTCGATGCGCTCGCCCTCGCGAGCGACATCGGTGGTGATCGCGACCGGCGTGTCCGGGGCGCGATGCGCGCGCAGGATGGCCAGCGCCCGCTCGAACGGCTCGGTGCGGGTCTTAGAGCGCGGGTTGTAGAGCGCGAGCGCGATCCCGGAGGCGGCGAGCGCGGTCAGCCGGCGCTCCACGGTCTCCCACGGCACATGGAGGTCGCTCAACGACAGCGACGCCCAGTCATCGGCCAGCGGCGCGCCGAGGCGAGCGGCGGCGGCCAGCGCCGCGGTCACACCCGGGATCACGGTGACCTCGACGTCGGCGGCCAGCGCCAGCGTCCGGGCGGCCATGCCGTGCACGCCCGCGTCGCCGGAGGAGACCAGCGCGACCGTGCGTGTGCGCGCCAGCGCGACGGCCTCGCGCGCGCGCAGGAGCTCCTCGCCCATCGCGCCGCGGATGACCTCCTGGCCGGTCAGCAGGTCGGCGCACAGATCGATGTACGGGCTGTAGCCGATCACGACGTCCGCGCCGCGGACCGCCCGCTCGGCGGCGGCGGTGCGGTGCTCCGGGGCGCCGGGGCCGAGGCCGACGATGAACAGGCTCATGAGGTCAACGGGTTGAAGCCGGCGGGCAGTTCCAGGCGGTGCGCGCGCATGAAGCCCTCGTCGGCGAGGACCTCGCGCGTGGCCCCGTCGGCGACGACCTGGCCGCGGTCGAGGACGACGACCCGTGGGCAGAGCTCGAGCGCGTAGGGGAGATCGTGCGTGACCAGCAGGATCCCGAGCCGCAGGGACACCAGCACGTCGAGCAGCTCGCGCCGCGCCGCCGGGTCCAGCGTCGCCGTCGGCTCGTCCAGGATCAGCACGTCCGGCTTGCACGCCAGCACGCCCGCGATCGCCGCGCGGCGACGCTCACCGGCGCTCAGCGCATGCGTCGGCCGCGACGCGAGCTCCTGCAGGCGCACCGCCTCCAGCGCCTCGTCCACGCGCGCTCGCAGCGCATCGCCGGTCAGCCCCTGATTGGCCGGGCCGAACGCGACGTCCTCCTCGACGGTGGGCATGAAGAGCTGATCGTCGGCGTCCTGGAAGACGATCCCGGCGCGGCGGCGGATCTCGGCGCGGGTCTCGCGCGCGAGCGTCGTCTCGCCGACGGTCACGGTTCCCGTCAGGTCCTCGAGCGCGCCGCAGGCGGCCGAGTGCGAGCGTCGTCTTGCCCGCGCCGTTGGGCCCGAGCAGGGCGACGCGCTCTCCGGCCGCGAGGTTCAACGACACGCCGCTCAGCGCCTCCGTGCCGTCCGGGTAGGCGTATCGCAGCGAATCCAGCGACAGGATCGTCGGACCGACCTCGACCACCGCGGGCCGCAGCGGCGGCAGCTTCGCGGGCGCCCGCGTCGCCCGCCGCGCGCGCCGAGACCCGCGAGCGGGACCGTCGCCGTGCGGCGTCAGCGAGATCGGCGTGCCCACCTTGTCCTCGTAGCCCGGGAGCCGGACCCGGTAGGTGCACAGATCGCAGTTCATCCGCACGTCGCCGGTCAGCGCCTCGCGGTAGCGCTCCAGGACGAGCCGCGCGAGCCGCCGGTCGGGGCCGAGATGGGCGCCCGCGACCACCGTCAGATCGTCGTGCTCTGCGGCGTACGCGGCCGCCTCGGCGTAGATGCGCGGGACGAGCACGCCGGTGAACAGGAAGAACGGGACGACCGCGACCCGGGTGGCGCCGAGCCGCCGGCAGCGCTCCAGCGCGTCGCTCACGGACGGTTGCGCGACGCCGGCGAAGGCGGGCTCGACCATCCCCAGCCCGCGGTTGTCGGAGAGCAGCCGCGCGACCTTGTAGAGGTCCGAGGTCGCGTCCGGGTCCGACGAGCCGCGCCCGACGAGCACGACCGCATCGCCGCCCGCCGCGCGCGCGCGGTCCTCGACGATCTCCAGCACCACGGGGTCGATGCCGAGGTCGCGGCCCATGCGGAAGTCGACGCCCGGGTGCCGCGAGCGAGCGCGGGTCAACGCCGCCGGGCCGTCGTTCTTCAGATGCCCCGCGGCGAGCAGCACCAGCGGGACGCTCACGACGTCGCGCGAGCCGCGCGCGACCAGCTCGTCGATCCCCGCGTCGACCTGCGGCTCCGCGAGCTCGATGAACCCGAACCCGACCGGCAGCTCGCCCGCCGCCTCGCGGATGTGCCCGGCAAGCGTCCAGAACTCCTCGAGGCCGTCGCTGTCGCGCGTGCCGTGGCCGACGACCATCAGCGACGCGGTGGCGATCGCGAGGCTCACAGCCACGCCCCGATCAGCACCGCGAACGCCGCCACGGGCACGACCGCCGCGCCCGCCCAGGCCAGCGCGGACGCGGCGGGCGCGAGCTGCAGCGCGGGCATGCGGCCGTCGTACCCGCGCGCGAGCATCGCGACGTGCACCCGCTCACCGCGCTCGAAGGTCCGCACGGCCAGCGCGCCGATGCCCTTGGTGGCCGCCTTGGACTGCCAGAGCCAGCGGGCCTGGTCGCCGCGCTGCACCCGCGCGACCCGCATCCGCCGCAGCTCCTCGGCGATGACGTTGAAGTAGCGCAGCGCGAAGCCGGCGATGGCGACGAGCTGGCGCGGAAGCCCGAGCCGCTCGGCCCCGCGCAGGATCTCGGTGCTCGTCGTCGTCCAGGCGAGCACGCCGGTCGCGAGCACCGCCAGCGTCGCCTTGCAGACGATCCCGAACGCCAGCCACAGCCCGTCCTCGGCGACGAACGGCAGCACGATCACGAACAGCACGAACGGCAGCTCGATCATCATCCGGCCCGCGAGCATCCGCGGGTCGACCCGGGCGAACACGGCGACGGCCGAACAGCAGGGCGAAATCGACCGCGTAGGGCCACACGAGGTGCCCGCGCGGGACCAGCGCGACCGCGACCACGAACAGGATCGTCGCCAGCACCTTGCACTCGGCGGGCGCGCGGTGCAGCGGCGTCTCGACCGCGGTGACGACCTCCTGATGGGCGTTGCTCACGCGCCACCCCCCGAACCTAAAGGGGCCTGGCCCCTTTAGGTTGGCGATCACGGTCGAGAAGTAGGGGGCGGAGCCGTCTGGAGCGACGAGCGTCTGGCCGGCGCGGCCGAGCTCCTCGCCGTAGGTCGCCTCGCGCCCGGCGTCGCGCACCGCCTCGAGCACCGCCGGAAGGTGGCGGCCGCCCTTGTAGACGATCACCGTGTCGAAGCTCGCCAGCGCCTCGCGCAGCGACTCGTCACCCGCCGTGTAGGGGACCAGCGCGAGCCGCTCGTCGCCCTCGGCCAACACCGTGCCCGAGCGCGAGGCGAGGTCCTGCATCGCCGTGATCCCCGGGATCGTCTCGATCGTCGTGTCCGGCCGCAGCGCGAGCACCGCGCGCGCGATGTAGGTGAAGGTCGAGTAGAGGTTCGGGTCGCCGATCGTGGCGAAGGCGACGCTGCCGCCGAGCTGCGCGATCCGCGCTCCCGCTCGCTCCCAATGGCCCTCGCGCGAGCGCACGTCGCTCATCGCGAACGTCGAGCGGCTCGACCGCGACGTGCTCGGCCACGATCTCCGCCGCGCGGCCGCCGTCGGGGACGAAGACGCGGTCGGCCTCCCGCAACGCGCTGCAGCGCCTTGAGGGTCAAATGCTCCGGATCGCCCGGACCGACGCCGACACCGACCAGCTTCACGCCACTGACTCTCGCACGGCCGAGATGAGCCGGGTCGCGACTTCGGGCGTCGCCGCCCAGTGGGTGTGCAGGTAGGACGCGTGCACGAGCCCCTGCACGTGGCCCTCGCGGCCGCGCTGGTGCTCCCACGCCGTGCCAGGCGTGCTCACCCGCGAGTAGTGGAACTCGTGGCCGCGGATCGCTCGTGCCGCGGCGGCCAGACGGGGTGATCGCCGAGCGAGACCGCCTCGCGATAGCCGAGCGTGAGGCGGTCGGTCATGTGCGCCTCGACCGGCAGCACGCCGCACATCTCGCGCCCGTCGAGGGTGCTCGCCAGATACAGCAGCCCGCCGCACTCGGCGAGGATCGGCCCCTTGAAGGCGGCGATCTCGTGCTTGAGCGGGTTCTCGGCCAGCTCGGCGCCGAAGACCTCGGGGAAGCCGCCGGACGAGGATCAGCGCGTCGGCGTCCGGCAGCGTCTCGTCGTGGAGCGGATCGAACGCGATCAGCTCGGCGCCCGCTCCGCGCAGCAGTTCGAGGTTCTCCTCGTAGTGGAAGGAGAACGCGGGACCGCGGGCGATCGCGACCCGCGCGGTGGGCGGCGCGTCGCCGGGTTCCCACGCCTCGCCGGGCAGCGCCGGGCGCGCTCCTGGCGAGCTCGACGGATGCCTTCGAGGTCGCAGTGCGCGGCCACCGCGCTGTCCCAGCGCGCTCGATCACCGCTTCGGCGCGCGGCGTCGCGCTCGGCGACCGGCACGAGCCCGAGGTGACGCTCGGGGACCTCCAGCGAGGCGTCGCGCGGGAGCGCGCCGAACACGCGCACGCCGGGGAGCGCCTCGCGCAGGATGTTCGCGTGGGTCTCGCTGCCGACCCGGTTGAGGATCACGCCCGCGACGTTGACCGCGGGATCGAACGTCCGGAAGCCGTGGACGATCGCGGCGACGCTGCGGGCCATCGCGGCCGCGTCGATGACGAGGACCACCGGCGCCTGCAGGAGCTTGGCGACGTGGGCGGTGGACGCCAGCTCGCCGCGCCCGGAGGCGCCGTCGTAGAGGCCCATCACGCCCTCGATGACCGCGATGTCGGCGCCGCTGGAGCCGTGGCGGACGAGCGGCGCGATCAGCTCCGGGCCGGAGAGGAACGCGTCGAGGTTGCGGCCGGGCCGGCCGGTGGCGAGGGCGTGGTAGCTCGGGTCGATGAAGTCGGGCCCGACCTTGAACGCGGCGGCGTTCTCGAAGCGCGGCCATCAGGCCGGTGGCGACCGTCGTCTTGCCCGCGCCCGAGCTCGTGCCCGCGATGACGACCCGGCCGATCACCACTCGATCCCCTGCTGCGCTCTGAATGCCCTGATCCATCGGGTGCTTGATCTTGACGACCTCGCTCACGAGGTCGGCGGCCTCGAGCAGCCCGGGGGACGCGTCGCGGCCGGTGACGACGATGTGCTGGAAGCCCGGCCGGTTGACGATCGTCTCGACGATCTCCTCCTCGGCGATCCAGCCGTACTTGATCGCGTAGGTGAGCTCGTCGAGCAGCAGGAACTCGTAGCGCTCGGACTCGATGCGCCGCTTGACCTCCGCCCAGCCCTCGCGCGCCTTGTCGGCCGACTCCTCGAGGTCGCGGCTGATCCACGTCCAGCCGTCGCCCATCTTCTCCCAGTCGATCCCGCCGAGCGCCTCGGCGGCCTTGGCCTCGCCGACCTTCCACTTGCCGGACTTCACGAACTGGAACACGCCGCAGCGGTAGTCGCGCGCCCACGCCCGCAGCAACATCCCGAACGCAGACGTGGACTTGCCTTTGCCGTGGCCGGTGATGACGATGAACAGCGGCTTGTCGCGCGGCTTGCGGCGCTTGGGCTCGGCGCTGCCGCGGTCGTCCGGCGTGTGGGGGACATCGATGCTCATGCGGCCTCCAGCGGTAGCAGTTCGCCGCGCGCCGCCTCGGCGAGTTGGCGCGCGAGCCCGAGCCGGACGGGACCCTGCTCACCGTCGAGCACGACGACCCCCGCGGCCGCCTGCGCGAGCGAGTGGGCGGCGTGCAGCGCGGCCTCGTGGTCCTTGCTGCGACCGTCGGTGACGATCACCGCCAACGCGCGGCGGGTGGGGTCGCGGCGCTGCTCGGTGCGGATCACGAGCTCGGTCTGATGCAGGCCCTTCGCGAGCGGCGTGCGACCGCCGGTGGGCAGTTCCTTCAGCGCCTGCGCCACCTTTTCGACGCTGCTGGTGGGCGCCAGGGCGAGCTGCGCCTCGTCGTCGCGGAAGGTCACGAGCGCCACCCGGTCGCGGCGCTGATAGGCGTCGGTGAGCAGGCCGAGCACGACGCCCTTGACCTGCGCCATCCGCCGCCGCGCCCCCATCGAGCCCGAGGCGTCGATGCAGAAGACCACGAGGTTGCCCTCCTTGCCGGAGCGCACGTGCTCACGCAGGTGCTCGGGCCGCACGGGTCGACCGAGCGCGGCGCGCAGCGTCGCGGCCAGCGCGAGGTCGGTGACCGCGCCGATCGGCGGCCGCGAGTCGACGGGCTCGCCGGTCGTCGTGCGCGAGCGGCGCCCGGCCGCGCCCTCGCCCCGGCCGGCGAGCGAGAGCAATGGGGGAGTGACGGCTTCGTCGGGCGCGTCGAGGCGCTCCCGCGACGGGGCCCCGGAGCGATACGGGCGATCCTCCTGTGGGGGCGTCGCACCGTTCTCACTGCGCTCCGGGGGCGGTGCGTCTCCGCCGCCGCCGCTCGGGGGCGGCTCCGGGTCGTCGTCCGGCGGTTGCAGGGCGTCGTCGAGCTCGGAGTCGTCCAGCCCCGGCTGCTGGAGCGGGCCGCGGCGCCGGCGGTGCGCGAGGGCGAGCCGCGCGGCGCGGCGCACGTGCTCGGCGTCAACCTCGTCGGCGCCGTCGAGCGCCGCGAGGGCCTTCGCGGCGCGAGCGGTGACGATGTCGGCGCGGTGGCCGTCGACGCCGAGCTTCGCGCACGCGCCCGCGATCAGCAGCAGCATGCGGTCCGACAGGTGCACTGTCCGTTCGCGGGCGGCGGCCACGCGCGCGGCGAGCGCGCGGTCCTCGCCGGCGAAGCGCGCGCCGAATTCGTCAGGGTCGCTGTCGAACGCGAGCCGGCGGCGGACGATCTCCACGCGCGTGGCCGGGTCCGGCGAGCCGACGACGTCGACCGAGAGCCCGAAGCGATCGAGCAGCTGCGGGCGCAGGTCGCCCTCTTCGGGGTTCATGGTCCCGACGAGCAGGAAGCGTGCGTCGTAGGCCTCGCTCAGCCCGTCGCGCTCGACGTGGACACGGCCCAGAGCGGCGGCGTCCAGGAGCACATCGACCAGGTGGTCGGGCAGCAGGTTGACCTCGTCGACGTACAGCACGCCCCGGTGGGCGGCGGCCAGCAGGCCCGGCTGGAAGACCGGCCTGCCGTCGCGCAGGGCGCGGTCGAGGTCCAGCGTGCCGAGCACACGGTCCGCGGTGGCGCCGATCGGCAGCTCGACCAGGGCGCCGTCGATCAGCGGCGCGAGCCCGCGGACGGCGGTCGTCTTCGCCGTCCCCCGCTCGCCGCGCACGAGCACGCCGCCGATCGCGGGATCGACCGCGCAGGCCAGCAGCGCCTCACGGAGGTCGTCCTGGCCGACGAGCGCGGAGAACGGGAACACCGTCATGCGGACGCTTCCTCCAGATCGCCCTCGACGTCGAGGTAGGCCTCGCGCAGCAGCTCCAGCGACTCGTCCGACGCCGCCCAGAGCCCGCGGTCGGACGCCTCGAGCAGCTTCTCCGCGATCGCGCGCAGCGCCCACGGGTTCGAGCGCGTGAGGAAGTCCCGCACCTCGTCGGCGCCGATGTAGCGCTGGGTGACCTGCTCGTACATCCAGTCCTCGACCACGCCGGCGGTGGCGTCGTAGCCGAACAGGTAGTCGACGGTGGCGCTGAGCTCGAACGCGCCCTTGTAGCCGTGGCGCATCATCGAGGCGATCCAGCGCGGGTTGGCCACACGACTCCTGAACACCCGCCGCGCCTCGTCCGCCAGGGGCCGCGCGGCGGGCTTGGCGGGATCGGAGGAGTCCCCGATGACGGCGCGCGGGTCGGCCCCGGCGAGGTGGCGCACGTAGGCGATCATCCCGCCGTGCTCGGCGAAGTAGTCGCTGGAGTCGAGCAGGTCGTGCTCGCGCGTGTCGATGTTCTTGACCGCGACGTCGATGCGGGCGAACTGGCGGCGCATGGCGCTGCGAGCCTCGCCGCCGTCCAGGCCGCGGCCGTAGGCGTGGCCGCCCCAGGCCTCGTAGACCTCGGCCAGGTCGGCGTCGTCGC
Source organism: uncultured Solirubrobacteraceae bacterium (assembly GCA_963798325.1). Lineage (GTDB taxonomy): Bacteria > Actinomycetota > Thermoleophilia > Solirubrobacterales > Solirubrobacteraceae > Solirubrobacter. Next base: position 633,345 of record CAWCSS010000009.1, on the reverse strand, counting down.
GCCAGTTCTTGACGTCCACGAGCTGCAGGATGCCGGTCCCGTAGGTGCCGGGGCGCCCGCCGAAGATGCGCGCGGTGGCGCGGCGCCAGTCGCCGGCGAGCTCGTCGATGTCGGCCAGCACGTGCTTGCGGACGAAGTTCATGTCCGTCGGCTCGTCGAGGCCGGCGACCAGCGTCACCGCGTCGTCGAGCAGGTTCACGAGGTGCGGGAAGGCGTCGCGGAAGAACCCGCTGATGCGCACCGTGACGTCGATCCGCGGACGGCCGAGGTCCTCCAGCGAGATGACGTCGAGGCCGATCACCCGGCGCGTCTCCGGGTTCCAGCGGGGCTTGACGCCGAGCAGCGCGAGGATCTCGCCCGCGTCGTCACCCGCGGTGCGCATCGCGGCCGTGCCCCAGACGACGATCCCGACCGTCTCGGGCAGCTCGTCGTCCTGGGCGAGCAGTGCGTCGGCGAGCTTGGTGCCCGTCTCGTAGGCGAGATCGGACGGCAGCGCGCGCGGGTCCACGCTGTACATGTTGCGGCCGGTGGGGAGGACGTCCAACCGCCCCCGCGTCGGTGACCCGGAAGGGCCGGCGACGACGTGGTGGCCGTGCAGGCCGCCGAGCAGCGCGTCGATCTCGCCGGTCGTGGCCTGCAGCTTCGGCAGCACCTCGCGCTCGGCCAGCTCCAGCATCGCGGTGACCCCCGGATCGTCGGACCCGTGCTCGAACGCCGCCATCTGCGCCTCATGGATCGCGTCGCCGTTGGCGGGCACGTCGGGATCCACGCCGAGTTGCGCGGCGATCGCGTCGCGCATCCCCTGCAGGCGCATGATCGCCGCCAGCAGGCCGCGCAGCTGCTCGCCCTCGGGCGGCCGGCCGAGGATGTGCAGCCCGTCGCGGACCTGGAGGTCCTTGATCTCGCACAGGTAGCCGTCGACGTGCTCGATCAGTGCGCCGAAGTCGTCGAGATCGGGCTGAGCGTCCTCGTCGATGTGCAGGTCGCGATGGAGCTCGGCCTCGTGCAGCAGCGTCCAGATGCGGTTGGCGAGCGTCGGCAGCTTCGCGGGATCGAGCGCCTCGGCGCGCGCGAAGTCGTCGAGCAGCTGCTCGAGCTGGGCGAGCTCGTCATAGGTCTCGGCGCGCATCATCGGCGGGACCAGGTGGTCGACGACGACGGCGTGGGCGCGGCGCTTGGCCTGCATCCCCTCGCCGGGGTCGTTGACCACGAACGGGTAGAAGAACGGGACGTTCCGCAGGCAGGCGTCGGGCGCGCAGGCGTTGCTCAGCCCCAGCGCCTTGCCGGGGAGCCATTCCAGCGTGCCGTGCTTGCCGAGGTGGACGATCGCGTCGGCGTTGCTCGTCAGCCAGCGGTAGGTCGCGAGGTAGTGGTGGGCGGGGGCCAGGTTCGGGTCGTGGTAGATCGCGACCGGGTTCTCGCCGTAGCCGCGCGGTGGCTGGATGGCGACGAAGACGTTGCCGAGATCGAGGCCGGCGACCACGAAGTCCTGGTCGTCGAGGTACCACTCGCCCGGGGCCTCGCCCCAGGTCTCGATCACCGGCTGGCGCAGTTCGGCAGGCAGGCTGTCGAACCACTCGACGTAGTCGCTGACCGGCAGCCGTGCGGTGGCCCGGTGCAGCTGAGTGTCGGTGAGGAACTCCTGGTCGTGGCCGCCGGCGGCGATCAGCGCATGGACGAGCTCGTCGCCGTCGGCGAAGTCGTGCTCGACGCGGTGGCCGGCCTGCTTGAGCGCCTCGAGCAGGACCATCGCGCTGGCGGGCGTGTCGAGGCCGACGGCGTTGCCCACGCGGGCGTGCTTGGTCGGGAAGGAGGACAGGACGATCGCCGTGCGCTGTTCGCCGCGGTCGAGGGTTCGCAGCCGCGCGTGCGCCACCGCGAGGCCCGCGAGCCGCGCGCAGCGCTCGGTGTCGGGCGCGTAGTGCAGGGCCTCGAAGGGGAGGTCGGCGAGCGGCTCCTTGAACGAGATTGGGACGCCGACGATGCGCCCGTCGAACTCGGGGATCGCGACCTGCATCGCCGCATCCAGCGGCGAGAGGCCGGAGTCGGACTCCGCCCAGCGGGCGCGCGTGGTCGTCGCGCACAACGCCTGGATGACCGGGACGTCGAGCGCCTCCAGCGCCTCGGCGTGCCACTCGTCGCCGGCGTGCGAGCCGCCGCTGGCCAGCACCGTGGTGATCAGGGCGTCGACGTTGTCCTTGAGCAGCGCGAGCGCGGGCGCGTCTCCGCGCAGCGAATAGGCCCACAGCGCGACGGGCTGCCCGCCCGCGTCCTCGATCGCCCGCATGAGCGCGTCGATGAACGTCGTGTTCCCGGTCGCCCAGTGCGAGCGGTAGAAGACGACGCCCACGCGCGGGCGCCCGTCCGGCTCGGGGTTGGACGGGTAGAAGCCGACGTCGCCGAGCTCGCGCGGCGGCTCGAAGCCGTGGCCGGTGAGGCCGAACGTGTCGGCCAGGAAGCACAGGAGCTCGCGCGTGTTCTCCACGCCGCCGTGGCGCAGATACTCGAACGCCTGGGCGACCGCGCCCGCCGGGGCGAGCGAGAGCTGGGCGAGCTCGGCGTCCGGCTCGGCCTCGCCGCCGAGCAGGATCAGCGCGATGCCGTCGCGTTCGCAGGCGGCGCGGAGCGCGGCCACGCCTTCCGGCCAGGCGCGCCGGCCGCCGAGCAGGCGGACGACGACCGCGCTCGCCTGATCCACGAAGGCCTCGACGTCGTCGACCTTGGCCGGGTTGGCCGCACGGACCTCCGGGAAGTCCGCACCGAGCTGCTGCACCGCGTGCGCGGCCGCGAGGATCTCGGTATCGGCCGTGGTCAAAAGACGGAGCACGCGGTGCCTCCTGGCGGGATCGTGGGCAGCCCGTCCGGAGCGCCCCGTTCGATGAGTTCGGTCAGTGCGGCGTGGTCGACGCTCGCGCCGAACCAGTCGGCGAGGCGGTCGAGGTGCCGCTCGCGGACCTCGCGGAACGCGGTCGTCCCGGGCGTCCACGCGCGCCCCTGCTCTTGAGCGACCCAGGCGAGGATCCGGCGGCGGATCGCGTCGCCCTCCAGCAGGCCGTGCCAGGCGGTGCCGAGCACGTGGCCCTGTCTAAGCAGCGGTTCGTCGTGGTCGACGCGGCCGTGGCGGATCTCATAGCCGGTGGCCTCGACGCCCCAGACGGTGCCAGTCACCTGCCGCAGGAGCTTCTCGTGTTCGAAGCGCGTGTTGAGCGGGAGCAGTCCGAGGCCGGTCGCGCTGTCGGCGGATTCGATGCCGTCCTCGATGTGCTGCCCGAGCATCTGATAGCCGCCGCAGATGCCGAGGATCGGGCCGGTCCGCGCCTGGAGTGCCCGGTCGAGCCCGTCGGCGCGGAGGCGTTTGAGGTCCTCGACGGTGGCCTTCGTGCCGGGCAGGACGACGAGGTCGGCGCGCTCGACATCGGCCGGGCTGCGGGAATAGCGCACCGACACGCCCGGCTCGGCCGCGAGCGCGTCGACGTCGGTGAAGTTGCTCATCCAGCGCAGGCGGATGACCACGACGTCGAGCGTGCCCGGCGTGGTCTGGTGGCGCTGGATGGCGAGCGAGTCCTCGGCGTCGATGAACGGCCCGTCGAGCCAGGGCAGCACGCCGAGCGTGGGGCGGCCGGTGAGCCCGCGCAGCTGGTCCAGACCCGGTTGCAGGATGCTCGGGTCGCCGCGGAACTTGTTGATCAGGAAGCCGGCGATCAGCGCCTGATCCTCGGGCTCCAGCAGCGCGACCGTCCCGAACAGCGCGGGGAACACGCCGCCGCGGTCGATGTCGCCGACCAGGAGCACGGGCGTCTCCGTCGCGCGCGCCAGACCCATGTTCGCGAGGTCGTTGGCCCGGAGGTTGATCTCGGCGGGCGAGCCCGCCCCCTCGCACACCACGACGTCGAACCGCTCGCGCAGGTCGTTGAACGCCTCGAGCACCGGCGCTTTGAGCTGCGCCTTGAGGTCCTGGTAGGAGCGCGCGGTGGCGTCCGTGAACGGCTTGCCGAGGACCAGCACCTGGCTCTTGCGGTCCCCTGAGGGCTTGATCAGCACGGGATTCATCGCCGCCTCCGGCGCGACCCCCGCCGCCGCGGCCTGCATCGCCTGCGCGCGGCCGATCTCGGCGCCGCTGGAGGTGACGGTGCTGTTGAGGGACATGTTCTGCGCCTTGAACGGTGCGACCGAGACGCCTTGGCGCTTGAGCCACCGGCACAACGCGGCGGTGACGACGCTCTTGCCGGCGTCGGACGTCGTGCCCGCGATCAGGATCGAGCCCTTCATCGGCCCCGGCTCCAGGCCGCGGCCAGCACGGCGGTGGCGAACGAGATGCGACGGGCGAGCGAGATCGCGCGTGCGACGTCGGCGGGCCCGGGCTCGCGGCCGTCGCCCAACTCCGGGCGCTGCTCGACCCGTCCGGCGTAGGCCAGCGTGCCGCCGAGCTTGAGACCGAGAGCGCCGGCGAAGGCCGCCTCGATCACACCCGCGTTGGGGCTCGGGTGCTTGGCCGCGCCGTCACGCCAGGCGTTCGCGGCGCCGCCGCCCCCGAGCGCGACCACGAGCGCCCCCGCGAGGCGCGCCGCCGGCCAGTTGGCGACGTCATCGGCCCTCGCCGACGCCGTCCCGAACCGCGCGTAGCGCTCGTCGCGCTTGCCGACCATCGCGTCCAGCGTGTTCACCGCGCGGTGCCCGAGCACGCCCGGCGCCCCGGCGACCGCGACCCAGAACAGCGGCGCGATCACGGCGTCGACGGTGTTCTCGGCGACCGACTCGATCGCCGCCTTGCACAGTCCGGTCCCGTCGAGGTGTTGCGGGTCGCGCCCGACCAGCGATCGGATCCGCGTACGCGCCGCTTCGATCTCATCGCGCTCCACGAGGTCGGCCACGGCCTGCGCCTCGCGCGCCAGTGACCGCCCGCCGAGCGCCGCCCACAGCGCGACGGCGCGGACCAGCGTGCGCGGCAGCACCCGCTCGGCGAGCGCGGCGCCGGCCACGACGGCGCCGACGAGCACGGCCGCGTAGGCCGCTCCGGCGCGGCGAGTCGGCCGGTAGGCGACGCGTTCGAGCGCGGAGGCCGCCCGGCCAAAGCCCGCGACGGGGTGAAACCGCCGCGGGTCGCCGAGAAGGGCGTCAGCGCTCACGCCGAGCACGATGCCGGCGGCGGTCACGCCGCCGCTCCCGCGCCGGCCGTGCCGGCCGCGCCGCTCGTGCCGGCCGCGTCGTGCCGCGCCGCTCGTGCCGGCCGCGTCGGCTCGTGCCGGCCGCGTCGCTCGTGCCGGCCGGCCGCCGTCGCTCGCGCTCGCCGCGCCGTTCGCGCCGGCCGCGCTCGCCGTGCCGGCCGCGCCGCGCGCGTCTCGGTCGTTCACCCGCGTGACCGTCCAGCGGCCGTCGTGGGCGTGCAACTCGGTGATCCCCAACGGGGAGACGTCGACTCGCCAGAACGCGCTCGGCGGCGCCGACAGCGCGTGCACCACCGCGGCCTTGACCACGCCGCCGTGCGTGACCGCGACCGCGGTGCCGTCCAGCGACGCCTGCTCGTCGAGCCACGCGCCGACGCGCGCGAGCAGCGCCGTCAGGGACTCTCCGCCGTGGGGCGCGGCGTCCGGGTCGGTCATCCAGGGGCCGAGGTCGGACGGGTCGATCTCGCTCAGGGAACGACCGGCCCACGAGCCGAAATCGCACTCGGCGAGCTCCGGAACCACGAGCGGCGAGCCCAGCCCCGCGGCGGTCTCCAAGGCGCGGCGGGCCGGCGACACCAACAGCGAGAAGCGGCCGGGCAGGCGTGAGCGCAGGCGCGCGGCGCCGGCCACCCCGGACTCGTCCAGCGGTTCGTCGGCCCCGAAGGCGGCAGCGCGGACCGCGGCCGTGGAGCCGTGGCGCACGAGGAGGAGGCGCCGCATCAAGCGGCGACGGCGCGCATCTGGGGATCGAACAACGTGACCTCCTCTGGGATGACGCGTCCCGTCGGTGGGGGCCCGCGAAGGGGTGGTGTCCTGGCTCCCGGGACGGCTCTCCCGGTCACAGTGGCGCGACCGCGCCGGTCTTTCACCGGCTTCCCCGCACCTTCGCGGCTTGACGCGCCGGAGCATATCGGCCGCGAGTAGCCTGCCGCCCGTGAACGTCGAGATCAAGCCGTTGGATCAAGCAGCGATGGACGCCGCGACTGCGCGGCAGGGACAGCTGGTCAAGCCGCCCGGGAGCCTGGGCCGGCTGGAGGAGCTCGCGATCTGGCTCGCGGGCGTGACCGGGGACCCTCGCCCGCAGGTCAGGGCGCGCGTGGTCGTCGCCGCGGCCGATCACGGGGTGGCGCAGGAGGGCGTGAGCGCCTTCCCGCCCGAGGTCACCGCGCAGATGCTCGCGACGTTCCTCTCCGGCGGCGGCGCCGTGTCCAACCTCGCGAAGGCCGTCGGGGCCGAGCTCATCTGCGTCGACGCCGGCGTGAACGCGCCGACCGACCACCTGACCGTCGTCCACACCGGCCTCAAGCCGAGCAAGAACCTCGCGAACGAGCCCGCGCTCTCGATCGAGGACGTCAAGCACGCCATCAAGGTCGGCCGCAAGCTCGCGGCGACGGCCAGGACGGACGGCATCAACCTCCTGGTCGGCGGCGAGATGGGCATCGGCAACACCACGCCCGCCACCGCGCTCGCGTGCTGGCTGACCAAGAGCGACCCGAAGGACATCGCCGGCCCCGGCACCGGCCTCACCGCCGAAGGCGTCAAGCACAAGGCCGAGGTCGTCGCGAAGGCGCTCGCCCGCACCCACACCGAGGACCCGCTGGAGGCCCTCGCGAGCCTCGGCGGCGGCGAGATCGCCGTGCTCACCGGCCTCGCGCTCGGAGCGGGGGAGCACGGGCTCGGCTACGTCTGCGACGGCGTGATCGCGACCGCCGCGGCGGGGATGGCCGTCGCGATCGCGCCCGAGCTCGACCAGCGCCTGGTCGCCGGGCACCGCTCGCCCGAGCCCGCCCACCCGCGGCTGCTCGGCATCCTCGGCCTGCGCCCGATCCTCGACCTCGACATGCGCCTCGGCGAGGCCAGCGGGGCGGTCGCCGCGCTGGCCATCCTGCAACTCGCCGCCGCCGCCCACGACGGCATGCACACGTTCGCCGAAGCGGGGGTCTCGACCGGCTAGAGGAGGGGTACTCACCGGTCATGGCCCCTACACCCACCCAGGTCCTCACGATCGAGATCGTGCCGGGGCCGGTGCCGATCGTCCGCGTCGTCGGCGAGTTGGATCTATCGACCGCGGCACGGCTGTGCCGAGCGATCCAGGCGGCGACGAACGACCGGCGCCGCCCGCGCCTGATGATCGACCTGACGGAGCTGGAGTTCTGCGACTCGACCGGCCTGCGCGCGCTGATCGGCGCGGTGCGGGAGGTCGAGATCGCTGGCGGCAGGGCAGCGCTGGCGGTGACGCCAGGGGGAGCGCTGGACCGGCTGCTTGAACTCACCGGCCTCCATGAGTTCACGCGGATCGCGGACTCGCCCACCGCGGCACTGAAACGCCTCGGCGCCCCGTAGCGGGCGATCGTGGTCGTCGTCGGCTCGACGATCACGACGTTCATCGACGGTCACCGACGCGCTGCGAACCGGCACCTACAGCGCGACGCTGAGCACTACGAGTCCCTGAGCAGCTCGGTCAACCCGGTGACCTCGAGCAGCCGCGTGATCGTCGGTGAGCTCGAGCTCACCGAGAAGCGGCAGTCGTTCTCCAGCGCCCGGCGGCGGGCCTTGAGCAGCACGGCCACGCCCGACGTGTCCATGAACGAGACGTCCGCGAGGTCCAGCCGCAGCCGCGCGGGCCCGCGATCGATCGCGTCGTCGAGCTCACGGTTCACGCGCGTCGACGTCGCCAGGTCGATCTCGCCGGCGACGATGACCGTCGTCGGCGTCGCCGTCGTGGACCGTGCGCACCTCCATCGCGTCCTGCACGCTATCGCGACCGGCAAACTGCGGTGCATGCCGCGTGCCTTCAAGCAGGTCGATGTCTTCACCAGTGAGCCCTACCGCGGCAACCCGGTCGCGGTGGTGCTCGACGCCGAAGGGCTCTCGACGGAGCGGATGCAGCGCTTCGCCAACTGGACGAACCTGTCCGAGACGACGTTCCTCCTCCCGTCCGAGACGGCCGACTACCACGTCCGCATCTTCACCCCCGAGCGCGAGCTGCCGTTCGCCGGGCACCCGACGCTCGGCAGCTGCCACGCGTGGCTGGAGGCCGGCGGTGAGGCCAAGGACCTGATCCTCCAGGAGTGCGGGGCGGGCATCGTGCCGATCCGCCGCGGCGAGCACCTGGCGTTCGCGGCGCCGCCGCTGATCCGGTCCGGCCCGGTCGACGAGCCGGACATCCAGCACGCCGCCGACGTGCTGAACATCGACCCGCGAGGAGATCCTCGACGCGACCTGGGCGGACAACGGGCCGGGCTGGATGGCGGTGCTGCTGCGGGACGCCGACGCGGTGCTCGCGCTCAAGCCGGGCTTCGTCGACTTCGATCTCGGCGTGGTCGGGCGGTCGGCGACGGGGTGGGAGCTGCGCGCGCTGTACCCGCACAACGGGGCGACGACCGAGGACCCGGTGACCGGCTCGCTGAACGCGTCGGTCGCCGGCTGGCTGCTCGAGACGGGCCGCGCGACCGCGCCCTACGTCGCCCACCAGGGCACCGCGCTGGGTCGCGCGGGGCGGATCCACGTCTCCCAGGACGACGACGGCACCGTCTGGGTGGGCGGGGGGACGGTGACCTGTGTTTCCGGGGAAGTCGCGCTATAGTTGTGTATGCAACTACTTGACTCGAGGGACGGACACATGGAACTTCAGGGCCTTCACCACATCACGATGATCACCGCGGACGCACAGAGCAACGTCGACTTCTACGCCGACACGCTCGGTCTGCGCCTGGTCAAGAAGACCGTCAACTTCGACTCGCCGGACGCGTACCACCTCTACTTCGGTGACGAGGCAGGCTCGCCCGGCACGATCCTCACGTGGTTCGAGTTCGCGGGCGCCCGCCGTGGCCGCGCCGGCGCGGGCATGATCCACACCATCGCGCTCGGGGTCGCCTCCGAGGAGGCGTTGAGCTTCTGGGCCAAGCGCCTGCAGGCCGACCCGCGCGACTTCACCGACCCGGACGGCCTGCGGCTGCAGCTCGTCGTCTCCGGCGCCGAGCCCAAGCGCGCGATCCACCCGGAGATCCCGGAGGAGTACGCGATCACCGGCATCGTCGGCGCGCGGGCCTACGGACAGTCCGGCCCGCACCCGCTGCTGACCGACACGCTCGGCTTCACCGCGACCGCCGACGGCTTCGAGCTCGGCGGCTTCGCCTGGGGCTACGACGCGCCGCCGGCCGAGCGCGGCCTGCTCGGCGCGGGCACCGTCCACCACATCGCGTGGGCCTCGCGTGACGAGGACCACCTCGCGTGGCGCCGCGCCGTGGCCGAGGCCGGAGCCTCACGTCAGCGATGTCCGCGACCGCGACTACTTCCAGTCGATCTACTTCGGCGAGCCGCGCGGGATCCTGTTCGAGATCGCGACGCTCTCGCCGGGCTTCGCCGTCGACGAGGCGCCCGAGCACCTCGGCGAGGAGCTGCGCCTGCCGTCCCAGCACGAGCACCTGCGCCCCCAGTTGGAGAGCGTGCTCACCCCGGTCGTCAACCCGCGTACGAAGGAGCTGGTCCGATGACGACGTTCCGCGAGCGCCCCGCCGCCGGTGACCCCGAAGGCCTGCTGATCCTCCACCATGGCCGCGGCTCCGACGAGAACGACCTGCTCGGGCTGGCCGACGTGCTCGACCCCGAGCGCCGGCTGCACGTGGTCACCCCGCGCGCACCGCTCTCGCTGGGCGGGCCCGGCTACCACTGGTACGTCGTGCCGCGCGTCGGCTACCCCGACCACGACACGTTCCACGCCGCCTACCAGCGGCTGGCGAGCTTCCACGACGAGGTGTGGGAGCGGACGGGCATCGACTCCCGCGCAGACGATCTTCGGCGGCTTCTCGATGGGCTCGGTGATGTCGCTACTCGCTCGGGCTCGGGCCCGACCGCCCGGCGCCGGCGGGGATCATGGCCTTCAGCGGCTTCATCCCGACGGTCGACGGCTGGCAGCCCGACGTCCCGCGCGACACGCGCGTGTTCATCGCCCACGGGCGGCGCGACCCGATCATGGAAGTCGGGCTTCGCGCAGCGGGCCAACGCGTTGCTGGTCGACGCCGGGATGGACGTCTCCTACCACGAGTCCGACGCCGGCGCACCACATCGATCCGGCGCACGTGCCGGCGGCCGCGTCGACTGGGTCGGCGCGACGCTGCGCTCGGGAGCCACGCGCCCAAGATAGGGAACCGTTCCCGATTGTGCCGCGACGGTCCGGCTGGGACCGTCACGGCATGCACTCCGTCACCTCTGAACTGAAGGCGAGACACCGCGCGATGTGGGCGTCGGGCGACTACCCGGCGATGGTCGAGACCTTCCTCACGCCGCTCGGCCCGCGGCTCGTCGAGGCGTGTGCGATCGAGGCCGGCACGCGCGTGCTCGACGTCGCCGCCGGGACGGGCAACGCGGCGATCCCGGCCGCCGCACGCGGCGCGCACGTGACCGCCTCCGACCTCACGCCCGAACTGCTGGAGGCCGGCCGCCGCCGCCCAGCGTCGCTCGATCTCGAGTGGGTCGAGGCCGACGCCGAGGCGCTGCCGTTCGCCGACTCAGTCCTTCGACGTCGTGATGTCCTCGATCGGCGTGATGTTCGCGCCCCACCATGCCGACGCGGCGGCTGAGCTCGTGCGCGTGTGCGAGGTGGGCGGGACGCTCGGGCTGCTCAGTCCTGGACGCCGGACGGCATGCTCGGCGCGCTGTTTCGCACGATGGCGCCGTTCGCGCCCCGCGCCCCGCCCGGCACGTCGCCCGCGCCGCTGTGGGGGAGCGAAGCGCACGTGCGCGGCCTCTTCGGCGACCGCGTCGAGTGGCAGTCGATGAAGCGCGACGTGCTCACGATCACCGCCTTCTCCCGCCCGACCGACTTCGGCGACGTTCTTCAAGGCCCGCTACGGCCCGACGATCGGCGTCCGCGCCAAGGCGCCGAGCGCCAGGGCCGCGCCGAGGAGTTCGACGCCGCCCTCGACGCGTTCTGCGACGAGTGGAACCTCGGCACCGCCGACGAGGCCCTCTTCGAGATGGAGTACCTGCTCGCCATCGGCCTCCGAACCTAAACACCACCTAAAGGGGACTGTCCCCTTTAGGTAAACGCAACCTAAAAGGGCCTGGCCCCTTTAAGTTCGCGGCGGGAGCTCGCGCCGAGCTTCCCGAGCACCGCGGAGACGTGGTGGTCGACGGTCTTGGGCGAGATCACGAGCGCCTCGGCGATCTCGGCGTTCGTCGCTCCCTCGATCAGGTGCGCGTAGACCTCGCACTCGCGCGGCGTCAGCCCTCCGGGCGCCGCGCGGGAGGCGGGGCGCGGGCCGCGCGGGATGCGCCGGACGCCCTCGGCCCGCAGTCGCCGGCGCAGCCGCTGCGCGACGCGGGTCGCGCCGAGCTCGTCGAACGCGACCAGCGCGTCGACCCGCGCGTCGGTCTGGGCGAGCGCGTCGGCCGCCTCGTAGGGGAGCCCGGCCGCGCGCCACGCCGCCGCCGCGCCGGCCCAGTCACCGCTCGCGGCCAGCGCGAACGGCACGGGATCGTCGGCGTGCGCCGCGACGTCGGCGCCCGCACGGCGAAGCCAGAACGCGAGCTCCGCCCGTCCCCACGCGTCGCCGCGCTCGTCGGCGAGCGCGTAGCTGGCCCACAGGGCCGCGACCGGTGACATGTCCACGGAGAGAGGCGCGGTGGCGGCGTCCGCGGGGGTGGCGTCGTCCGCCCGCAACTCGTCCCCCAGCCACGCGTGCTCCGCGCGGGCGGCGGCGGCGGGGGCGAGGCGCTGGATCTCTCCCGTCTTGACCGCGAGCTTCCAGGCGACGTCGAGGGTTGCGCCCGCCTCCGCGTCGCCGCGGCGCGATTGGAGGCGGCCGAGCACGATCTTCGCCGGGCAGAGGCTCACGCCGGGCTGGTCGCCGAGCGCGAGGGCGGCGCGGGCGTCTTCCTCGGCCGGGCCCCAGGCGCCGCCGAGAAGGCGGGTGAAGCCGCGCACGCCGAGCATGTACTGGGTGTAGCCGTCGAGTTGGTGCTCGCGCGAGTAGGCGAGGGCGCGTTCGAGGTCGCCCGCGACGCGTGGGTCGGCGCGGTTGGCGCTCATGGTCCCGGTGGTCAGGTTCACGAGGGCGCGGGCGGCGTGGTCGGGGAAGCCGGCGGCGGCGGCGCGGGCGTGGGCCTCGTCGAGGCGCAGGCGGCCGCCCTCGACGTCGCCGAGGTTGAGCTCGGCGGTGGCGACGTTGGTCAGCGCGTGGATGGCGGTCTCCTCGTCGCCGAGGGAATCCGCGAGCGCCGCGGCGCGCGAGCCGAGACTGATCGCCTCGGCGTTGTGCTGGGCGAGCATCGCCAGTTGCGAGCGGGCGCTGAGCGCCATGGCGAGCTCGCGGCTGCCCGGGAACGCCTCGAGCGCCGCGATCGCCCGGTCGCCGACCTCGACCGCCTCCTCGCCTCGGCCCGACCACCAGAGCAGGCGCGAGAGCCAGCGCAGGTGTTCGCCGTGCTTCAGCGGTGGCGCGTCCTGGTCCACGAGCGCTCGGCGCGCCTCGATCGCGCGCTCCATGTGCCCGCAGAAATATGCCTCGGTCGACACGCCCTCGAGCGCGTCGGCGCCGACCGCCAACGCCGCCTCCCAGTGCTCGAGCGCCTGCCGGTGACCGCCCGCCGCGGCCGCCGACCGGGCCGCCGGCGGCGCGAGCCGGCGGATCGCTTCCCAGTCGCCCGCGCGCCGCGCGTGATGCGCCAGCCGTGCCGGATCGTCACTCCCGAAGCGCTCCAAGGTCGTCAGCACGCGCCGGTCGAGCTCGCGCCGGCGCGCAGGGGAGATGCTGTCCTGGACGGCGCGGCGGGCGAGGTCGTGCCGGAACGCCAACGCGTCACCGCGCACCTGCACGAGACCGGCGGCGACGCATTCGTCGATCGCCCCGGCGCCCTCGTCGATCAGCCACAGCTCGACCGTGCCCGGGACGACCGACGCCAGTTCGACGACCGTCCGGGCCGGATCGCTCAACGCGCCGAGCCGCAGCGCGATCGCCTCGCGCCCCGCGAGCGCCTCGGCGACGAAGAACGGGTTGCCGCCGGTGACCGCGTGCAGATCGCCCGGCTCACGGCCCGCCCGCGCCGCGAGCGAGGCGACCGCGCCGGCGCTGAGCGGTCCCGGCTCCACGCGCGAGGCGCGAAGCGCGGCCAGCACCCGCCGCACCTCCGGCCGCGCGGCGGGCCTCGTCGTCAGGATCAACGACCCGCGCGCCACCCGCCGCCCGACCAGCGCGACCAGATCGAGCGTCGCGTCGTCGGCCCAGTGCAGGTCCTCGATCACCAGGGTCGAGCGCTCGAGCTCATCGAGCGTCGCGCTCAGGACCGCCTCGCGCGAGCCGCCGGCCAACGCCTCCGCGAGCGGCGGCACGCGCCGCGCGATGTCGTGCCACGGCCCCATCGGCCGCGGCGTGATCAGCGGGTCACAGGCGCCCCAGAGCGCGTCCGGCGGCGCGACCGCGCGCACCAGCTCGGTCTTGCCGATCCCCGCCTCGCCGGTGACGACCGCGATCCGCCCGGCCTCGATGGCCGTCTGCAGCGCGGCCCGCTCGTCGTCTCGTTCGAGCAGCACCGATCAACGGTAACCGCTGTCGTCGGGCGGGAGTCCGCGGTCACGGTGCTCGGCGATGTAGCGCCAGCAATCCGGCCGCGTGCCGTCCGTGTCGGTGAAGCCGTAGACCTGCGCGAGCCCGCCGCTGGACAAGGACTGGCCGTGCCAGCGATGCACGTCCGGATCGGCACGCCAGCGCCGCGACGGCCCGGCCGGTGTACAAGGGCGTCTCGGAGATGCAGAAGTGCGGGACGGTGGCCTCGCGCCAGTTCGCCTCGGTCACGGCGAAGTGCTCGAGCATCTCCTCGCTGCGCATCCAGCCGGGGGTGATCGAGACCGCGGTCGCGCGGTCGCCGAGCTCCTGCGCGATCGCCCACGCGAGCCGGATGGTGGCGTTCTTGGCGAGGTCGTAGAACGCGTTGACGCGGTAGTTGGCGGCGTTGTAGGCGGCGGTGCCGTCGGTGACCTCGACCAGCAGCCCGCCGTCGCGCAGGATCGGCAGCGCGAAGTGCGAGGTGATCAGGTGCGTGTCGAGCGCGTTGTGCACCAGTCGCAGCCCGTTGGCGAGGTCGTGCTCCCAGATGTGCTTGTCGAACTCGAAGAAGTGCTCGCCGCCCCAGATGTCGTTGACCAGCACGTCGAGCCCGCCGTCGATGCCCTCGACCAGCGCGCGCACCTGCGCGGGATCGGTGTGGTCGACCTGCACGGGGATGCCCGTCCCGCCGGCGGCGGTGACGAGCTCCGCGGTCTCCTCGATCGTCTCCGGCCGGTCGAGCTCGGACCGCTGCGCGCGGGTGCTCCGGCCGGTGCAGTAGACGGTCGCGCCGGCCTCTCCGAGGCCGACGGCGATGCCGCGGCCGCCGCCGCGGGTCGCTCCTGTCACCAAGGCGATCATGTGTGCACCATGAATACCGCGCCGAGGACCAGCGCGCCGCCGGCGAGCTGAACCAGGCCCAGCGACTCCCCGAAGACCAGGAACGCCAGCCCGACGGTGACGACCGGTTCGACGGTCGAGAGGATCGAGGCGGTCGTCGGCCCGACCCGCCGCAGACCGGCGAAGAAGAGCCCGATCGCGCCCACCGTGGAGACCGCGGCCAGGCAGGCGAGCCAGCCCCAGCCGGCGAGCGACAGCTCGCCCGGCCGGAACTGCCCGAGCGCGATCGTCGAGACCAGCAGCGCACCCGCCGCGCCGGTACACACCAGCGCGGCCAGCGAGAGCGGCGCCACGCGCGCCGCGATCCCGTCGGAGACGAGGATGTAGGTCGCGTAGACGACGGCCGCGCCGAACGCGAGCGCCGCGCCGAGCGGATCGAGCGTGCCGATCCCGCCCGCCACCACGAGCATGATCCCGCCGGAGGCGACGACCAACGACGCCGCCTTGCGCCGCGAGAGCCGCTCGCGCGCGCCCAGCGCCACCAGCGCCGGGAACGTGTAGACGATCAGCGCCAGCAGCGACGCGTCGATGCGCTCCAGCGCCGCGAAGTAACAGCCGGCCTGGAGCGCATAGCCGCCCGCGCCCAGGCCCAGCCCGACGGCGACATCCCGCGCCGGTGGCATCCGCCGCGCGGCGCCGCCGAGCCAGAACAGTCCACCCGCGAACAGGAAGCGGATCGCCAGCAGCGTGCCGACGGTGGCGCCCTCGGCGTAGGCGAGCTTGCCGAACACGGCCATCGCCCCGAAGGCGGCGCCGGAAGCGAGGCAGAAGAGCATGCACCGCATCGTGCCGGGCAAATCGGGAAGCATCGACTCCGATTGCTACGCACAATCCAGTAGCGTTGCTACCGAATGCTCGAGCTCAAGCGCCTCCGTCTTCTGAGGGAGCTCCATGAGCGCGGCACGATCGCCGCCGTCGCCGACGCGCTGCAGTTCACGCCCTCGGCCGTCTCCCAGCAGCTGAATCTGCTCGAGCGCGAGACCGGCGTCCAGTTGCTCGAACGCGCCGGCAGGGGCGTCCGGCTGACCGACCCGGCGCTCGTGCTGGTCACCCACGCGCAGGCGCTGCTCGACCTCGCCGCCCGCGCCGAGGCCGACCTCGCGCAGGCGACCGGCACCGTCAGCGGCCGCGCGCGGATCGCCGCCTTCCCCTCGGTGGCGATCAAGCTCGCGATCCCGGCGATCGAGCGGCTCCGCGACACGGCCCTGCGCTGCGAGCTCAGAGAGGCCGAGCCGGAGACCGCACTCCCCGCGCTCGCCCTCGGCGACGTCGATCTCGTGCTCGGCGACGAGTGGCAGCACCAGCCGTGGAAGATCCCCGCCGGCCTGACCCGCCATCACCTCTTCGACGATCCCGTGATGCTCGTCGGCGCGGACGAGCCACTCGACGCGCTGGCCGGCCACGTCTGGACGAGTGGACAGCAGGGCATGGCGTGGGACGAGATGATCCAGCGCACATGTCGCGAGCACGGCGGCTTCGAGCCCGACATCCGCCACCGCACCAACGACGCCAACGTCAGCCTGGCGCTGGTCGCCCGCGGGCTGGCGGTGACGCTGCTGCCCGCGCTGGCGATCCCGCCGGGCTTCGAGCAGCGGCCCGTGCCGGTCTCGCGCTCGATCCTCGCCGTCACCCGCGCAGCCGACGCCACGCGACCCTCGACGCGAGCCGTGCTGGAGGCGATCCGTGAAGCGACGTGACGTCCGGCGCTTCGAGCCCGGCCCGTACCTGCTCGGGCTCGACGGCGAGCCGAACGGCGACGCGTTCCCCTTCAACGTGCCCGCGGTGGCCAACGCGGCCAGGATGAGCCTCGATCAGCCCGTCACGCTGCTCGCGGGCGACAACGGCAGCGGCAAGTCGACGTTGATCGAGGCTTTCGCCGAGTCCTTCGGCTTCGACGCGAGCGGCGGCGAGCTCGAGCGCGCGGGTGAGTTGCCCGCGACGCCGAGAGCCGTCCTCGACGGCGCCTTCGAGCCCGTGCTGAGCCGCTGGGCGCGCCCGCGCACCGGCTACTTCCTGCGCGCCGAGAGCTTCTTCAACGTCGCCGCGTTCGTCGACTCCGACCACGAGTTCTCGCCCGACCTCTCGCTCTACGGCGACGTCCCGCTGCACCAGCAGTCGCACGGCCAGTCGTTTCTCGCGCTGGCCTCCAACCGCTTCGCCGGCCAGGGCCTCTACATCCTCGACGAGCCCGAGGCCGCGCTCTCGGTCAGCGGCAACCTCGCGCTGCTGGCGGTGATCGTCGAGGCCGCCAGGCACGGCGCGCAGTTCATCATCGCCACCCATTCGCCGATCCTGCTCGCCCTCCCGGGCGCGACGATCTACGAGCTCGACGAGGACGGGTTCGCCGCGACCGCGTACGACGATCTGGAGACCGTCCGCCTCACCCGCGGCTTCCTCGCCGCGCCGGAGCGCTACCTGCGCGCGGCGCTCGGCGACTGAGCGACCACGCCCGCGAGCCGCCGCGCCGCCTCGCGGAGCTGCTCCTCGCCGAGCGCGCTGAAGGACAGCCGGATCTCGCCCGCGCCCTGGTCGTCGACGTAGAACGGCCGCCCCGGCACGTACGCGACGCCCGCGGCGGTCGCGGCGGGCCGCAGCTCCCGCGAGTCGAGCCCCTCCGGCAGCCGCAGCCAGGTGAACATCCCGCCCGTCGGCCGCGACCACTCGCACCCGTCGGGCATGTGCTCCTCCAGCGCCGCCGACAGCGCCGCCCAGTGCGAGGCGTACAGCGCCCGCGCGGCCGGCAGCCGCTTGCCGAAGAGCCCGGCGCGCCCGTACTCCTCCATCAGTCGCTGCCCGAGCGCCGCGCGCTGCACTGGTCGGTCCCGTTCTTGGCCGAGGCGAGCTTGGCCACGATCTCCGCCGGCCCGCACGCCCAGCCGAGCCGCACGCCCGGGCACAGCACCTTCGAGAACGTGCCCGCCTGCAGCACGACATCGGGACCGAGCGACCACAACGAGGGCAGCGACGAGCCGTCGAACGAGAGCTCGCGGTAGGCGACGTCCTCGAAGATCAGCACCCCGTGGCGACGGCAGACGTCGACCAGGGCCTGACGGCGCTCCAGCGACAGCGTCCGCCCGGTCGGGTTCTGGAACTCGGGGATCGTGTAGAGGAACTTCGGCCGGTAGCCGCCCTCCAGGCGCTCCTCCAACCAGCCGACGTCGAGCCCGTCCTCGTCCATCGGGACGCCCGTCAACCGCGCGCCGGTAGCCCCGGAAGGCCATGATCGCGCCGAGGTAGGTCGGCGACCTTCGACGGCCACGTCGTCGCCGGGGTCGAGCATCGAGCGCGAGAGCAGGTCGATGCACTCCATCCCGCCCGAGGTCACGGTCAGCTCCTCCCACGCGGGCTCGCGCCCCTGCAGGTGCGCGACGCGCTCGATCAGATACTCGACGGACGCTCGGAATGCCCTCCGAGGCCGTGTACTGCAGCGCCAGCCCGGGCTCGTCGCGGACCAGCCGCGCGGCGATCTCCGCCAGCTCATCGGTGGGGAACGTGGCCGGGTTCGGGAACCCGCCGGCCATCTGCAGCGTTCCCGGCGGCGGCCCGGCGAGGATGATCGCCAACTCGGGATCCGCGTCCGCTTGCGCCCGTTCCGACAGCCTCGAGTGCCAATCCATGTCCACGAATTCAATCAGGGGTGATCCGTTTCACCCCCGGGGGCGATAGGAGCGATGTGGGAACCCCGTCACAGTGGCGATCGACCCACAGAGGCTGACCCCCTCAGAAGCTCACGGCCACCGGGCAGTCCCTTCCCCCCCGACACCCGCCGGCCAGCAGCATCAGGGCCGCCGCGCCTGACCAGCGCGGCGGCCCACCTCCCCCGCCGGCGATGCGATCCTCTTCGTTGTGCGTGACCTCACCAAGCTCCGGCTGCGCAGGCCGGAGGCGATCGCGGAAGCCGCGGAGCACCGGGCGCGGCCCTCGTGGCCGCCCGGCCCACAGCTGATCATCGCCGCCGACCATCCCGCACGCGGGATCACGACGGCGGGCAAACACGCGATGACCGACCGGACGGAGCTGCTGGAGAAGCTGCAGCTCGCGCTCGGCCGGCCCGGCGTCACGGGGGTGCTCGGCACGCCGGACATCCTCGAGGACCTGCTGCTGCTGAAGGCGCTGGACGGCAAGGTCGTGTTCGGGTCGATGAACCGCGGCGGGCTGCACGGCGCTTCGTGGACCCACGACGACCGCTTCACCGCCTACGACGCGCCGGCGATCGAGGCCAACCGCTTCGAGGGCGGCAAGATGCTGCTGCGCCTCGACCTCGACGACGCTCGTACCGCGCCGACCCTGGAGGCGTGCGCGTCCGCGATCTCCGAGCTGGCGGAGCGCAAGCTGATCGCGATGGTCGAGCCGATCTGGAGCGACATCTCGCCCGAGGGCGCGATGAAGGCGATCGGGATCGCGTCGGCGCTGGGCACGACGTCGGCCTACACGTGGCTGAAGGTCCCGCTCGTGCCCAAGTTCAAACGCGTGATGGCGGCCACGACGCTACCGTCCTTGGTACTCGGCGGAGGTGGGCCGGCGCGTTTCGACGCGTGGGCCAAGGCCCTCGAACATGACGCCGTGATCGGCCTCGTCGCGGGCCGTTCGCTCCTGTATCCGGACGACGGTGACGTGGCGGGGGCGGTCGATCAGGCCGCCGCCGTGGTGAACGCTTGACCAAGGAGACCCGCTGTGAGCACGACCGCGCTCGAGACCCTCAACCACTGCATCGGCGGCCAGGAGAGCGCCGGCGCCTCGACCCGGACGGCCCCGGTCTATGACCCGGCGGCGGGCACCGTCGCCCGCCACGTGCTGCTGGCCGAGCCCGCCGACGTCGACGCCGCCGTCGCAGCCGCCAAGGCCGCCTTCGCGCGCCTGGAGCAACACCTCGGTCGTCCGCCGCTGCGCGGGTGATGTTCGCCTTCCGCGAGCTGATCGTCGAGCACACCGACGAGCTCGCGCGGATCATCTCCTCCGAGCACGGCAAGACCTTCGAGGACGCCAAGGGCGAGGTCATCCGCGGGATGGAGGTGGTCGAGTTCGCGTGCGGGATCGCGCAGCTGACCAAGGGCGAGTACTCCGACCAGGTCTCCACCGACGTCGACCTGTTCTCCTTCCGCCAGCCGCTCGGCGTGTGCGCGGGGATCACGCCGTTCAACTTCCCGATCATGGTCCCGCAGTGGATGCACCCGATCGCGATCGCGACCGGCAACACCTTCGTCTTGAAGCCCTCCGAGCGCGATCCGAGCGTCTCGAACCTCGTCGCGCGCCTGTACGCGCAGGCGGGGCTCCCGGCGGGCGTGTTCAACGTCGTGCACGGCGACAAGGTGGCGGTCGACGCGCTGCTCGACCACCCGGACGTCGCGGCGATCTCGTTCGTCGGCTCGACCCCGATCGCGAAGTACATCCACGGGCGCGCGACGGAGAACGGCAAGCGCGTGCAGGCGCTCGGCGGCGCGAAGAACCACGCGATCGTGATGCCCGACGCCGATCTGGACTTCGCGTCGGACCAGCTGACCGCGGCCGGCTACGGCAGCGCCGGCCAGCGCTGCATGGCCATCTCGGTCACCGTCGCGGTGGGCGACGCCGCCGACGAGCTGGTCGAGAAGCTGCGCGAGAAGGCGCACGCGATCAAGGTCGGCCCCGGCCTCGACCCGTCGTCGGAGATGGGTCCGCTGGTCACTGCCGCCGCGCGCGATCGCGTGGTCGACTACATCGGCCGCGGCGAGGGCGACGTGGTCGTCGACGGCCGCGAGATCGACAAGGCGGGCGACGGCTTCTGGGTCGGCCCGACGCTGATCGACAACGTCACGCACCGACATGAGCGTCTACACCGACGAGATCTTCGGCCCGGTGCTCTCCGTCCTGCGCGTCGAGACGCTCGACGAGGCGATCGAGCTCATCAACGCCAACAACTACGCCAACGGCGTCGCCATCTTCACGTCATCCGGCCACGCCGCCCGCGAGTTCCAGCGCCGCGTGCACGTCGGCATGATCGGCGTCAACGTGCCGATCCCGGTGCCGATGGCGTTCTACTCCTTCGGCGGGTGGAAGGACTCGCTGTTCGGCGATCACCACATCCACGGCCCCGAGGGCATCCGCTTCTACACGCGCGCAAAGGTCGTCACCACCCGCTGGCCCGACCAGGCTCCGGACCCGACGCACCTGCATTTCCCGACGGCGACGTGATTGTATGACAGACTGACAAAAACCTGAGACTTCGCCCGAAACAGGCGACAAAAGCCTTGACGTGTCTGGGACCCTGGTATTAGTTCGACAGGCAGACGAATTAGAGCTGGAGGGTTTGTGTCAATCGTCGAGGAACCACGTACCGCCGGGGCGGCCGTTGAGCCGCGGTCGCGGCATCGCTTCACCTTCGGTCTGTGGACCGTAGGCAATCCGGGCCGAGATCCGTTCGGTGGGCCGACCCGCGAACCCATCGACCCGGTCGATTCGGTGTACAAGCTGGCCGAGCTCGGCGCGTGGGGCGTGTCGCTCCACGACGACGACCTGATCCCGCTCGGGTCCAGTCAGGCCGAGAAGGACAAGATCGTGGCGCGCTTCAAGGGCGCGCTGGAGGAGACCGGCCTGGGTGTCGGGATGGCGACGACGAACCTGTTCGGCCATCCGGCGTTCAAGGACGGCGCGTTCACCTCCAACGACCGCGGCGTGCGCCGGGCGGCGATCGGCAAGGCGATGCGCTTCATCGACACCGCCGCCGAGCTGGGCGCCGAGGTGTACGTCTTCTGGGGCGGGCGCGAGGGGACCGAGGCCGGCGTGGCCAAGGACCCGCGCGACGCGCTGGAGCGCTACCGCGAGGCGATCGACGTCCTCGGCGACTACGTGCACGACAACAACTACGGGCTGCGCTTCGCGATGGAGCCCAAGCCCAACGAGCCGCGCGGGGACATCTTCCTGCCGACCGTCGGCCACGCCCTGCACTTCATCGAGACGCTCAAGCGGCCCGAGATGGTCGGCGTGAACCCCGAGGTCGCGCACGAGACGATGGCCGGCCTGTCGTTCCACCACGCGATCGGCCACGCGCTGTGGGCGGGCAAGCTCTTCCACATCGACCTCAACGCGCAGCGGATCGGCCGCTACGACCAGGACTTCCGCTTCGGCGCCGAGGACCTCAAGGAGGCGTTCCTGCTCGTCCGCCTGCTCGAGCGCGCGGGGTACGACGGGCCGCTGCACTTCGACGCGCACTCCTACCGCAACGAGAACTTCGACGGCGTGTGGGACTTCGCGTCCGGCTGCATGAGCACCTATCGCGCGCTGGCCGACAAGGCCGCGCACTTCGACGCGCTGCCCGAGGTCCAGGAGGCGCTTGAGGCCGCGTCCACGCCGGAGCTCGCACTCGCCTCCGTCGACGGCAGCGAGGCCGAGGCGCTGAAGGCCGAGTCCGAGAACCTCGACGCCCTGGCCGAGCGCGGCTACTACAACGAGCGCCTCGACCAGCTCGTCGTCGACGTCCTGCTGGGGGTCCGCTAGGGATACCGGCCAGGCCCCGTCGAACCGGGGGTTGACGGGGCCTGGCCCCCTTGAGGTCGTCCGATCAGGGTGACGCGCGGTCGCCCGTCGGATCGCGATGCTCGCGGCGTCCATGTGGGATCGGATCGAGGCCCATCTGGGCTCTGAGCAGGTGTCGCGCGTCATCTACGGCGCGATCATCGGCATGGCCGTGATCGTCGTCTTCGAGCACCACCCGACGGGTGCGTGGGCGACGGAGGCGACGCTGATCGCGACCGCGGCGGCGGTCGCGCTGGCCGAGCTCTACAGCGAGGTGATCGGGACCACGACGAAGCTGCGCAAGCGCGTCGAGGCCCACCATCTCCGCCACATCGCCGGCGACGTCAGCGCCGTCGCCTTCGGGATCTGGTTCCCGGGCTTCTACTTCTTCTTCGCCGGGATCGGCTGGATGGAGATGGACACCGCGTTCACGCTGGCGAAGTGGACGGGGGTCGGGCTGATCACCGGGTACGGCTACGCCGCCGGCCGCCTAAGCGGGTCCTCCCGGGTCTCCTCGCTGCTGCAGGCCCTCGCCGTCGGGCTGATCGCGATCGCGCTGATCGGCTTCAAGGCGCTGGTTCACTAGCGCCTGCTCGATCTGGTCGAGCCGCTGGGCGATGTGATCGAGCGTGATCTCCTCGGGCAGGCGGCGCCGCTTGCGGGCCGACTCGACGAACGCCGCGGTGATCGCGGCCGTGATCACGCTCATGAACCCCAGCCCGGTGGCCATCACGAGCACCGCGACCAGCCGTCCTTCGGTGGTGGACGGCACCTTGTCCCCGTAGCCGACGGTGGTGATCGTCTGCACCGCCCACCACAGCCCCGAGCCCGCCGTGTGGAAGTCGTGCGGGTCGAGCACGCGCATCAGCAGCCCGCTGGCGACGCCGACGCCGATCGTGACCAGCGCGATCAGCGCGCACGCACGCCGGATCGTCAGGTCGTTGCCGAGCACGTGTCCATGCTCGCGGCTGACGGGGTGGTCGTTCCTCGCCCTGCGCGGGTGATGCCCATTCACCCGCCACCCACGGACGATCCGGCACATGTCCGAGCCAGACAGGCGCAATGCGCAGTACGCGGCCGAGTTCGTGGGGACACTGGTCCTCGTTCTCGCCATCACCGGGTTCGTCTCCGCCTCCAGCAAGGCACTCGAGATCTTCCCGCTCGCCATCGTCCACGGCCTCGCCTTGATGGGGATCGTCTACACGATCGGCTCCATCTCCGGCGCGCACGTGAACCCCGCAGTAACCCTCGGGATGCTCATGATCAAGAAGATCAACGGTCGTGACGCCGGCTTCTACATGCTCGCCCAGGTGGCCGGCGCGATCGTCGGCGCGCTGCTCTCGAAGATGTTCTTCGACGTCCGCGGCGCGTTCGTCAACTACGGCGCCCCGGGCCTGAGCCCGGAGTACCTCAGCGGCGGCAGCGTCGGGCTCGGCTTCATCGCCGAGGCGATCGGCACGTTCATCCTGATGTGGGCGATCATGGGCACCGCGGTCAACCCGGACGCGCCCAAGGGCGTCGCCGGCGCCGCCATCGGCGGTGCGCTGGCGCTCGGCGTGCTTCTGTTCGGCCCGGCCACCGGCGCCTCGTTCAACCCCGCCCGCTGGTTCGGCCCCGCGCTCGTCTCGGGTACCTGGACCGACGCCTGGATGTACATCCTCGCCCCGATCGTCGGCGCGGCCGCCGCGGCGTTCAGCTACCTGGCGATCATGCGCATGTCCTCGCCGTCGCTGCCCACGCAGTCCGCGCGCAAGGGAGAGTCCGCGGAGCCGCCGGTTGCCGTCTAGGCTGCTGCTTCGCCTGACCGCGGTGCTGCTGCTCGACGCGGCGGCACTGCTGGTCCTGGCGTGGATCCTGCCGGGGTTCGTCATCGACACCTGGTGGGCGGGGCTCGTCCTCGCCGGCGTGCTCGGCCTCGCCAACGCCGTGGTGTGGCCGATGCTGGTGCGCTTCGCGCTGCCGTTCACGGTCGCGACGCTCGGGCTCGGCGCGCTCGCGCTCAACGCGGTGCTGCTGCTGGTCGTCGACCAGGCGCTGGGGGAGGTCAAGGTCAACGACTTCTGGACAGCGCTGGTCGTCATTCTCGGCCTCACCGCGCTGACCACGATCTTCGGCGGCGTCCTCGCGCTCGACCGCGGCGACCTCTGGTACCGCCACGTCGTCCGGCGCCAGCTCAAGCGCGAGCGGCTGTCCAAGCGCACCGAGGTCCCGGGCGTGATCTTCCTCGAGATCGACGGGCTCGCGTACGGCGTGCTGCGGCGGGCGCTGCGTGACGGCAACGCGCCGTTCCTCGCCCGCTGGATGCACGACGACGGCTACCGGCTGCATCCGTGGGAGACCGACTGGTCCTCGCAGACCGGCGCCTGCCAGGCGGGGCTGCTGCACGGCAACAACGACGACATGCCGGCCTTCCGCTGGTGGGAGAAGGACACCGGCCGCGCGATCGTCACCAACCACCCCAAGGACGCGGCCGAGATCGAGCGCCGCCACTCCGACGGCAAGGGCCTGCTGCACGAGGACGGCGCGTCGCGGGCGAACATCCTCTCCGGCGACGCCACCCACAGCATGCTGACGATGAGCACCGTGCTCGACCGCTCGCGGCCGGGCCGGCTCGGACAGGACTACTTCGCCTACTTCGCCTCTCCCTACGGCTGCGCGCGGACGTTGCTGCGGACGCTCGGGGAGTTCGTCATCGAGCGCTTCGCGGCGATCCAGCAGGTGCGTCGCGACGTGCGCCCGCGCGTGCACCGCGGCTGGTCCTACGCGGGCGTGCGCGCGTTCGGGACCGTGATCCAGCTCGACCTGCAGGTGGCGGCGGTCACGGCCGACATCCTCGCCGGGCGGCCGGTGGTCTACACGACCTTCCTGGCCTACGACGAGGTCGCGCATCACTCCGGCGTGGAGCGCCCGGACACGCTGGCGGTGCTGCGGCGGGTCGACCGCGCGATCGACACGATCGCCTCCGCCGTCCCGCACGCCCCGCGGCCGTACAAGCTCGTCGTGCTCTCCGACCACGGCCAGTCCCAGGGCGCGACCTTCTTCCAGCGCTACGGCGAGTCGCTGGAGGACATCGTGCGCCGGTTCGGCGAGGGCGACGTCCGCGCCGAGGACGCCGGCTCCGACGAGGGCCGCGCGTCCCTGAACGCCAGTGTCGCCGAGCTCGCCTCGCGCGACACCGCGGCGGGGCACATGATCCGCACCGCGGCGGGCACGCGCCTCGAGGAGGACCATGACGACGCGATCCCGGACGTCTCGGTGATGGCCAGCGGCAACCTCGGGCTGATCACCTTCCCCCGCGTTCCCGGACGGCTCACGCGCGAGCAGATCGAGGCGCTGCGGCCGGGGCTGATCGACGCGCTGGTCGCGCATCCGGGGATCGGGTTCGTGCTCGTCGACGGCGAGGTGCTGGGCGAGCTGACGCCGTTCGGGCCGCACGCCGCCGAGCACGTCGCGCGCACCAGCGGCTTCCCGCACTGCCCGGACATCATGGTCAACAGCCACTACTGGGAGGAGCTGGACGAGGTCGCGGCCTTCGAGGAGCTCGTCGGCTCACACGGCGGGCTCGGCGGCGGCCAGGCCCATCCGTTCGTGATGGCGCCGCCGGAGCTGGCGTGGCCGGAGGGCGAGGTGATCGGCGCCGAGGCCGTGCACCGTGTGTTCCGCGACTGGCTCGCCGCGCTCGGCCACGAGGCCTACAGGTCGAGCGAGCCGCCGGGCGCGAGCGTCTCGACGCGCACCGAGGAACCCGCGAGCGCCGCCGCGAATTCCAGCGGGGGGTCGGTCAAGAGCCGCGCGTAGCGCTTGCCCAGCGTCATCGGGAGGAACGTTCCCCAGTGGATCGGGATCGCGATGTCCGGCTGGACGAGCTTCATCGCCTCCGCGGCGCCCGCGGGGTCCAGGTGCCCGGGGCCGAGCGACGGGCCCCAGCCCCAGATCGGGATCAGCGCGACCTCGACGCGGCCGCGCAGCGCCTCCATCTCCGGGTGCAGATCGGTGTCGCCGGCGAACCAGATGCCGTCCACGAGGTAGCCGAGCGCGTCGAGCTCGACCGCACCCGGCCCGGGGCGGCGGCGGCCGTCGTGCCAGGCGGGGACGGCTTCCACGCCGACCTCGCCGATCGCCGTCGTCTCCCCGGCCCCGACCTCGTGCACCTCGTAACCGGTGGGGAGGTAGTCGGCGGCGCCACGCGGCGCGATGGCGACCGTGGCCAGCCCTTTCAGCGACGGCTTGTCGAGATGGTCGAGGTGCAGGTGCGAGATCAGCACCGCGTCGACCTCGGTCGGGCGGACCGGCGTCGGGACCCGCCGGAGCAGGTGGGCGACGCGGTCGCGCAGGACCGGATCGGTCAGCAGGCGCGTCGCGCCGAGCTCCAGCAGCACGGTCGCGTGCCCGAGCCACGTCACCCGCCTCGCATGAGGTTCCGTCACCCGAGCGCTCCGGAGACTGCGGTCATGTCTCTGGGACCCTTGCAGGTGCTCGTCATCAACTTCGACGAGGCCAACTTCTCCGGTGCGATCGAGGCCGAGCTCGAGCGGCTCGAGACGGCCGGCATCCTGCGCACGCTCGACGTGCTGGTCGTCGCCAAGTCCGAGTCCGGCGAGATCGAGGTGCTGCGCTCGCGCGGTGAGATCGGCCAGGCGATCCTCGGCCAGGAGCAGGCTGCGGGCGACCGTGAGCTCTCGCCCGACGAGTGGGCGGTGGCGGACTCGATCCAGGCGGGCGGCGCGGCCGCGATCGCCGTGCTCGAGCACGCGTGGGCGATCCCGCTGCGCGAGGCGATCGAGGGCGCCGGCGGCCACCATGTCGTCGCCGAGTGGGCCGATCCGGACGACCTCGCGGCGATGGGCATCTCGCTCACGCCTTGATCCAGCGGTCGGCGATCGCCGCGCCGCCGGTGGTCGTGACCACGATCACCGCGGCGACGGCGACGAACCAGGTCAGCAGCGCGAACCCGATCCCGATCACGCCGAACTGCGCGGCCGAGCTCGCGAACGTGTGCGGCATCCAGATCACCGACCAGATCGCGATGCCCGCCATGCCGATCGCGGTCAGCAGCGCGCTCGGAACCAGGCGCTGCCAGCGGATCCGGCGCCCGAGCAGCAGGTAGGGCGTCATCACCCACAGGCCGACCGCGGTGGCGATGCTGAGCACGATCTCGACGATGCCGCCGAACGGGCCGAGGATGATCGGGCGCAGCGTCACGTACAGGACGACGAACCCGAGCCAGACGATCGCGCGCGGCGTGTTGCGCATGCCCAGCGTCCGCAGGCCGAACGCGAGCTCGTAGAGGCGCTGCAGGCCACGCGTGAAGCTCAGGGTCGAGACCAGCAGGATCACGACACTGAGCAGGGTGACGCTCGACTGCACCGCGCCCGCCGGGGCGAACGCGCGCTGCACGCTGTCCGCGGTCGAGCCGGTGAGCTCGAAGCGCCGGCAGAGCACGTCGGCGAAGCTCTTGGTCTCGCCGCGCGGGAGCAGGCTGGCGTAGACGATCAGCATCGGCAGGAAGGCCGAGTAGGACTGTGCGGCGATGGCCATCGCGCGGTCGATGCCCTGCACCTCGACGAAACGCTTGAGCCAGTCGCGGAAGAGGTCGATCACGTGATGCGGGATGGTCCGCCGAGGTGGAGCGACGATGCCTCATCCCGTTGGGATGACGCTGCTTCACACCCGCAGGCGCGACTCTTGCCGTCATGGCCACTCAGACCCAACCGAAACGCGACGCTCCTCAGCGCGCGGGAACCTCGGGCTGGCTGACGTTCGCGAGCATCTACCTCGCGCTCGCCGGGCTGCTCAACGCGATCTGGGGCATCACCGCGCTCTCCAAGCAGAGCTACTTCGACGAGAGCGGGCTCGTCTGGTCCTCGCTGAACACGTGGGGCTGGATCGCCATCATCATCGGCGCCGTGCAGATCCTCGGCGGCGCGCTGATCTACACCCACAAGGTCGGCGGCATGATCATGGGGATCGTGCTGGCGATGGCCGGCACGCTGCTGAACTTCACCTCGATCGGCGCCTACCCGATCTGGTCGGGCGCGGCGATCGTCTGCAGCATCCTCGTCCTGTGGGCCGTGACCGTGCACTGGGAGGAACTGTGAACCTCGAGATCCGCGTGCGCGGGCCGGTGGCCCTCGAAGACGCCGATCGCCTCGGGCTCAATGCCGAGGCGGTGCCGGTCCAGACCGTACTGCGCGGGCGCGTCCAGGACCGCCCGGCACTGCACGGCGCGCTCGACCGCATCCTCGAGGACGGTCTCGAGCTGATCTCGGTCCGGAGGCTCCCCGCATGAGCCTCGGTGCGAGCCTCTTCCTGATCGCGGTCGGCGCGATCCTGCACTTCGCCGTGACGGCCGACCTGGCCGGGATCGACATCCAGACCGTCGGGACGATCCTGATGGTGATCGGCGTGCTCGGCTTCGCGATCTCGCTGTGGCTCTACCTGTCGGCGCGGGGGCGCGGCTCAGCGCCCCCACCGCCGTACTAGGCGAAGGTTGCGGTCTGCTGCGGCGTGGGGTCCACGTCGCGCAGCCCGCGCAGCTTGAGGCCGATGACGATGCTGAAGACGCCGCGGAAGAGCATCGTGATGGCGAAGAACACGGCCAGCGTGACCAGGCCGAGCTCCGGCCAGGAGAGGACGACGATGCCGGCGATCGCGTCGATGGCACCGGCCGCGAAGCCCCACCAGCGATTGCCTTCGGAGCCGAACGCGCGGACGATCCGCAGCACGCCCGCGGCGACGAGATAGACGCCCACGACGATCACGATCGCCAGCAGGCTCTCGCCGGGCCGGCGGATGCAGATCAGGCCGGCGATCAGCGCGATGACGCCGAGGATCGCGCTCATCGCCCGTCCGCCCGCGTCACCGCTGACGGCGTCGATGATCTCCATGACCGCGGCGATCATCAGGTAGATGCCGGCGATGATGCCGAGCGCCATCAACGTGATGTGCGGCCACACGATCGCCGCAATGCCCGTCGCGACGCAGATCACGCCGAGCACCACGAACAACCACCACGCGCGGGCGACAGCAGGGACCTCGTTCATGCGCAACGCTCCTTGTCGGGGGACGCACACGACGCTAAGCGGGCGCGGGATGACATTGCCTCATCCAGCCTGGGTGACGCCGCGTCACCCCGAGCATGCCGATCGTCCTGTGGTCGATGGCGGTCAGCTGGCGCTCCGTGTTCTCCTTCGGCCTGCTGCTGTGGGCGGCGTCGACCGTCGCCCTGGTGGCCACCGAGGACTCGATCCTGCTGCCGTCGGTCGTGCTCATCGGCAGCTTCCTGGTGCCCGTCACGGCGATCTTCTGGTTTCTCAACCACGACGCTGGGACGGAACTGTCGCCCGCACGGTTGCTCGGCGCGTTCTTCGTCGCGGGGGTGCTCGGCCTCCTCGCCTCCGCCGCGATGGAGACCTGGCTCCTCCCGGCCCGTCTGCTCCCGAACGTCTGGGTGGGCCTGATCGAGGAGGCGATCAAGGCGGCCGGCGTCGTGGTCTTCGCCCGCGGGCTGCGCACGTGGTCGATCCGCGACGGCATCCTGCTGGGCACGACCGTCGGGCTCGGCTTCGGCGCGTTCGAGGCGAGTGGCTACACGCTCACGTGGGGGATCGACGCCGGCGGCTTCTCGGTGCGCGACATGATCTCCGAAGAGGTGCTGCGGGCGGTCATCGCCCCGTTCTGCCACGGCATCTGGACCGGCCTGTTCGGCGCGGCCTGGTTCGCCGCGCGCGGGCGCGTGACCTGGGGCGTGGTCGGTGTCTATTTCGCGGTGGCGGGTCTGCACACGCTCTGGGACGCGGGCTCCAACGTGGCGATCGTCGCCACCGTCCTGGCCGCGGGCACCGAAGCGCAGCGCGACGACCTCTCGCAGTGGATCATGCCGGAGCCCTCGACGCTCGACCCGCAATGGTTGTACGGGCTCGTGCAGTGGGTCGTGATGGGCGGCGTGGCCGCGCTTGGGGTCTGGCTCGTGCGAACGCGCTGGACGGCGAGCTGAGCAGTCGGCCCCCCGCGGGCGAGCGACCCGTGATCGGCTAAGCGATTCACGGCTGGGGGCGTGGTCGCAAACTCGCGCTCAGCGCGAGTTAGAGACGACACCCCCACCGGCGCGCCACCTCGACCAGTTCGAGCGTGATCGAAACCGACCGGACCGTGGTCGTTTGTGACCGGTGGTCCTTCCTCGGAGGCCACCCTGGCGGAGCCAGCCTTGACCAGCTCGTCAGCGGATGGAGTCGCGGCAGTCGATCGGCAGCCCGAAGGGCCGAGCGAAGCGAGCCGCGAAGCGGCGCCCTTGACGGCCGCGAGGCGAACCGCTCGCCGCTACGCGGCCGGGCGGATCGCGCAGCGGAAGCCGAGGTGGCTCGTCGACGTGTCGATCGTCTCGCCCTGCCGGGCCGCGGGGCGGTAGCGCAGGCAGTAGCTCGGCGCGCACAGATGCGAGCCGCCCTTGATGACGTGGCGCGGGATGCCGGGCACGGGGGGCCCGTGGCAGCCGTGGGTGTCCTCGGCGAACGGGTCCTCGGTCCACTCCCAGACGTTGCCGGTCATGTCGGAGAGCCCGTAGCCGTTGGGCGCGAAGGAGCCCACGGCCGTGGTGCCGCGATAGCCCTGCCACGGGAACTCGCCCACCCACCGGTTCAGCCGCGACGGGTCGTCGTCCTCGCCCCACGCGAACGCCGCGCCGGCGAGCCCGCCGCGCGCGGCGAACTCCCACTCGGCTTCGGTCGGCAGCACCGCACCCGCCCACTGGGCATAGGCGCGCGCGTCGGCCAGCGTGACCTGCGTCACGGGATGGCGCCCGCGCGTGTAGGTGTCGCTCGCGGGGCCTTCGGGGCGGTGCCAGCACGCGCCCGGGACGTAGGCCCACCAGCGGGTGTGATCGTCGAGCGGCACCGGGCCGCGGGTCGGCTGGAAGACGATCGAGCCGGGCACCAGCAGCGCCGGGTCGGCGTCCGGGTAGGCGTCGGCGTCGGGCGCGCGCTCGGCGGTGGTGACGTGCCCCGTCGCGCGCACGAAGCGCCGGAACGCGGACACGGTGACCGGTGTCGTGTCGAGCCAGAAGCCCTCCACGGCGACCTCCCGCAGCGGGCGCTCCTCCGGGTAGAAGCGCTCGTCGCCCATCACGAAGCTCCCGCCCGGCACCCAGGTCATGCCCTCCCGCGGAGGTGCGTGCACCGCCGCGCTCACGCGGGCACCGGCAGGGCCGCGCCGACCTCGGCGCGCGGGACGAGCAGGACGGGGCAGCGCGCGCCGGCGAGGACCCGCCGGGCGGCGCCGCCGGGAAGGACGACGCCAGGCGGCCCGTAGGCGCGCGAGCCGAGCACGAGCAGCCCGGCGCGGCCGGTGATCCGCAGCAGCGCGTCGGCGGCGTCGCCGATCAGCACCAGCGGCTCGACGGCGAACCCGCCGGCGGCGGTGCCGGGGGAGCGCGGCGCGTGAGGGCCGAGCGCAGCATGGGCGGCGGCCAGGATCGCGGACCGCAGGATCCTCGAGGGCGGCCCGAACAGGCTGAACGTGGGCGCGACGGCGGCGGCGAACGCGGCGGCGTTGGCGGCGGTGGGGGAGCGGCGCAGCACGGCCAGTACCAATAGCGGCACCGCGGCCGCCGACGCCAGCGAGACCGCCGAGCGCAGCGCCCGCAGCGAGTCCGCGGTCGGCAGCAGGCCGACCGCGATCGAGCTCAGCGGACGCTCGCCGTGGCCCGCGCGGGACCACCGCCACCGGCCCGCCCGCGCCGTGCACGACGCGTTCGGTCGTGGTGCCCATCCGCACCCGCCCGTACAGCGCCTCGTGCGAGGAGCCGAGCACGGTCAGCGCCGGCCGCTCCGCGACGATCAGCCGCTGCAGGCCGGCCGCGGCCGAGGACGCCGTCTCCACCCGCGCGCCGGTCACCAGCGGTCCGCCGTCGTCGGCCTCACCGCCCGCGAGGTCGTCCCCGGCGCGCACGTTGACCAGCGCGACGCGCGCGCCCAGCAGCGGCGCCACCACGCGCCCGAAGGCGACCGGGGCCTGGTCGGAGGAGTCGCACGCCACCAGCACCGTCGGCCGTGTCACGGCAGCGAACGTACGGCTGCGCGGGATGACGGGCCATCATCCGCCCGGGGTGAACCGGTCACCCGCTTTGGACGATGCGAGCTCACCCGAGGCAGGTCGAACATGGGCCACCATTCCCGAGCCTCCGACAGACGCCCCGGCGGGAACCGAACCCCTGGTCGTGAGGCTGGAACGCGCGGTCAGGCGCTTTCGCCTGCAATCGGCGCACAACCTGCTCGACGAGGCGTTCGCCGCGCACCCGCCCG
Organism: uncultured Solirubrobacteraceae bacterium; assembly: GCA_963798325.1. GTDB lineage: Bacteria > Actinomycetota > Thermoleophilia > Solirubrobacterales > Solirubrobacteraceae > Solirubrobacter. The sequence continues at coordinate 600,945 of CAWCSS010000009.1, read as the reverse complement.
AGCTGCTGGTCCGCGACGTCGGTCGCCCGCTGCTCGACCGGCTCGACGACCCCGCGGCCACGCGCTTTGCGACCTCGCTGCTCGAGCTGCGCCTGCTCGCCTACGCGCGCGGGTGGGAGCGAGTCAACGGGCCGGTCGTGGTGCTCGCGTGCGCGCCGTCGGAGGAACGCGTGCTGGACCTGATCGCGCTCGGGATCGCGCTCGCCGAGCGCCGCTGCCGGATCGCCTACCTGGGCGCCGCCACCCCGGTCGAGGCGTTGACCGAGACCGCCGCCGCGCAGCAGGCCACGCTCGTCGTCCTGCACGCCGACCGCGCGCTCACCCGCCCCGAGATCGCCGCAGCTGAAGGGCCTGCCGTGCCCGCTGGTGACGGTCGGCGACGCCGCGCCGGACCTCGCCAAGCACCTCGGCGCGACCGCACTGGACCTCGCAAGACGGCACCACCGCCGCCCGCATCGCGGGACTGGCCCGGCGGGAGTCATCCCGCAGGAGCGACGAAGCGTCACCCACCTGAACCGCATCATGAGTACACGGGGCGATGAGCCTGAACTACGAGATCCGCGTACGGGGCCGCGTCGGGGACCATCTGGCCGACGCGCTCGGCCTGGCGGCCGAGATCGAGCCGGTGGAGACCGTGCTGCGTGGGCCGGTGATCGACCAGGAGGGCCTGCACGGCATCCTCGACCACCTGCAGGAGATGGGCCTCGAGCTCGTCGAGGTCCGGAGACTGCCCGGGAGCTAGAGCGACGCGGCGGCCGCGAAGGGGTCGCCGGACAGCCAGCGCGCTCCCGCCGCCTGGGCGAGCCGCGGGCTGCGTCGCCGGCCCGGCGAGCGCGAGCGGGTGCTCGGCGGCGAGCGCCGGCAGCGCCCGGTGGACGCGGGCGAGCGTCCAGGGGATGGTGAACGCACAGCACGACCAGCTCGGGCGCGAGCGAGCGCGCGGTCACCTCGTAAGCGCCCAGCGGCGCGTTGGCGCCGAGGTAGGCGATCCGCCACCCGCGGGCGTGCAGCGCCAGCGCGAAGGCGATCGGCCCGAGCGTGTGCTGCTCGCCCGGCGCGCAGCCGACCAGCGCCAGCGGCCCGGGCGCCTGATGCCAGCGCTCGCCGAGCGCCAGCAGCCGCGTCTCCAGCATCCGGCGCGGCGAAGTGCACGCTGCGCGCGGGCCGGCTCGTCGCGCATCCATTCGCCGGCGGCGCTGACCGAGTGCGGGCAGCACGCGGCTGGCGAATCGTCTCCGGGTCGCGCCTCGAGCAGCGCGTCGAGCGCGGCGTGCGCGCCGCGCGGCAGTCGAACGTCGCGCCACGCCTCGATCAGCGCGCGCAGCTCCGGCATCGGCGAGCGTCCCGTCGCTCAGCGCGAGCGCGGCCGACTCGCGCGCCGCCACGCCCGCGCCCGAGGTGGCGCAGCATCCGCCGCGCCGCGCGCCTCATCGTCGGGCGAATACAGCCGGTATCCGCCCGGCGTGCGCACGGGTGTGAACAACCCGTAACGCGAGCTCCCAGGCCCGCAGGACCGCTCTCGGACACGCCCAGCCGGCGAGCTGAACGCACCGATGCGCAATAGACCTTGAATCGGTGCGCTCAGCGCTCATTGCTCGATTCTAAACCCAACGCTCGACAAACCCTGTACAAGCCGCTTAGGGTGCGCACCTTGGCATGCCGCGAGGGGGCACGTCGCGGTCATGATGGGAGCAATGAGTCGATGAGCACCCCGGCGTTCCGTAGAGCGCCGCCTTGGTGACCCAATTCGCCGTTCCGCCGCTGCCGTTCGGGATGGTCGATCGTCCGCGGCTGGGCGAACGGTCCAACGCGGCCTCGAGGAGCCCGTGACGCTCGTCTGCGCGCCCGGCGGGCAGCGGCAAGACCGCGCTCGTGGCCAGCCGAGGTCCGCAGGACCGACCGGCCGGTCGCCTGGATCACGCTCGAGGCCGCCGACGACGATCCCGGCCGCCTGTGGGAGGCGGTGCTGACCGCGCTCGCGCTCGCCGGCGCCGCGCCGCCGGACTCCGCGCTGGCCGCGCTGGCCGCGCCCGTGCGCGATTCGCGCGACACGCTTCATGCCGCTGCTGGTCAACGCGCTCGCCGAGCTGCCGCAGCGGTCGTGCTCGTGCTCGACGACGTGCACGTGCTGCGCAACCGCGACTGCCACGACGCAGCTCGCGTTCCTGCGTGCTGCACGCGCCGGACACGCTGCGGCGTCGTGCTGACGGCGCGCAGCGACCCGCGCGTGCCGCTGCACGTGCTGCGCGTGCGCGGGCGGCTCGTCGAGATCCGCGCGACCGACCTCGCGTTCACCGCGGAGGAGTGCGACGAGCTGCTGCGCGCGCACGGGCTCGAGCTCTCGCCGCGAGCTGGTCGCGGCGCTGCACGCGCGCACCGAGGGCTGGGGCGCCGGGCTTGCGGCTCGCCGCCCTGAGCCTCCAGGGCCGCGACGACCCGGAGCGCTTCGTCGCCGAGTTCGCGGGCGACGACCGCGTGGTCGGCGACTACCTGCTCGCCGAGGTGCTCGATCGCCAGCCGCCGCGCCTGCGCGGCGTTCCTGCTGCGCACCTCGCTCGTCGACCGCGTGTGCGGCGGCCTGGCCGACGCGCTGACCGGCGACAGTCACGGCGCGGACACGCTCGCCGACGCTCGAGCGGACCAACGGGTTCGTGCTGGGCGTCGACGGCCACCGCGAGTGGTTCCGCTACCACCGCCTGTTCGCGAAGCTCCTGCGCACGCGCGCCGAGCGCGAGCTGCGCGACGAGCTCCCGCGGCCTGCACGCGCGCGCCGCCCGCTGGTACGCCGAGCACGGCGCCGCCGTCGAGGCGCTCGAGCACGCCGTCGCCGCCGCAGGAGTGGGATCTGGCGCGTCGAGGTCGTCGCCGAGCACTGGTTCGACCTCTACGTGCGCGGCGACGCCGCCGCTGTGCGCCGCTCTGGCGGCCCAGCTGCCGGCCGAGCACACCGAGGGCGACGCCGAGGTCGCCGCGGCGCTGGCCTGCGCCGCGCTCGACGTCGGCGACACCGACGTCGCCGAGCTGCACCTCGCGCACGCCGAGCATCGCCGCCGCCGGGCTGCCCGAGCCGCGCCGGCGCCGCTACCTGGAGACGATGGCGCTGGCCAATCTCGGCGACCGCGCGGCTGGAGGGCGACTTCGAGGGCGCGCTGGAGGCCGCCGACGCGCTGCTCGCCGAGGCCGCCGCGCACCCGCCGGCGGCGGGCGACGACGCGCGCGAGGCGCTCGTGCACGCGATGCTCGGCGAGTCCGCGCTCTGGGGCCACCGGCTCGACCGCGCCGGCGAGGAGCTGACGCAAGGCGGTCACGCTCGCGCGGCTGCACGGGCTCGACTACGTCGCCGTCTCCGCGCTCAGCGACCTCGCGCTGCTCGAGGTGATGCACGCTCGGCCCGGCCTTCGATCACGCGCCACGCGGCGACGAGGCGATCGAGCTCGCCGCCAGCCGCGGCTGGTCGCAGATCCCGCAGACCGCGTGCGCGCACACGGCGCTCGCGCTGCGCGCGTTCTACGACCTCGACCCGCGCGAGGCCGCGGAGCACCTGGTGCACGGCGCGCGCCGCCGCCGCGCACATGTCGCCAGCGCCAGCTCGAGTTCGTGATCGCCCACCTCGACGCGCGCCTGCAGGGCGCGCTCGGCTACCCGCGCGTCGGGCCTGCGCATGCTCGACGACTTCGAGACGCTGCACCGCCACCGCGGCACCCCGCCGCCCATACGAGACGGCGTCGCTCGGCCTCGATGCGCGCGCGGCTGCTGATCGCCGCCGGCGAGCTCGACGCGGCCGAGCGGCGAGCTCGCCGCGATCGACGACGACGACGTGGCTGGCGGTCGATCTACGCGCGCGCGCGCCTGCGCTGGCGCGCGGCGAGCCGGCCGACGCGGTGGAGATCCTCGTCGCCGCGCCGCGACAAGCGCGCCACCCACGTCGTCGCCGACGGTCGAGCACGCCGCGCTGGAGGCGATCGCGCGCGACGAGGCCGGCGAGCCGCAGCCGCGCCGCGACGGCGCTCGAAGCGGGCGCTGGCGCTGGCCGAGACCACCCGCCACCGCTGGCCGTTCCTGGAGCTCGGGCGGCGGATGGAGGAGCTGCTGCGCCGCCAGATCCGCTCACGGCACCGCGCATCGCGCGTCGTCGGCGAGCTGCTCGACGCTGTTCGCCGACCGCGCGCCGCGCCTCGCGCAACGTCACGCCGCTGCTGGAGCCGCTGTCCGAGCGTGAGCAGGCGATCCTGCGCTACCTGCCGACGGCGCTCTCCAACCGCGAGATCGCCGCCGAGCTGTTCGTCACGACCAACACGGTCAAGACGCACCTGCGCAGCATCTATCGCAAGCTCGACGTCGCCCGCCGCCGCGAGGCGGTCGAGCGCGCCCGCGACCTACGGCTCGCTCAGCAGCCGGCGCTAACGCCATTGCCGACGAGTGCCGCAGGGGCAGCGGCAGCCAGTACGAGAACAGGCGGTAGGCGAAGGTCGCCAGCACGGCGTCGCCCGCGTTGACGCCCGCCAGCGCCAGCATCGCCGTCAGCCCGGCCTCGACGAACCCGAGCCCGCCCGGCGTGACCGGGATCTGCGCCAGCAGCTGCGCGCCGCAGAACGCGAGCAGGACGAGCCCCGGGCGCGGGTGCGAGCCGATCGCCGCCAGCGCCGCCAGCAGCGTCAGGTAGTCGAACGTCCAGCGCCCGACCGTCGCCGTCAGCGCACGCTTCCAGTCGCGGCCCGAGCGTCGTCCGACGATCCGGTCGCGCTCGCGCAGCAGCCGCTGCGGGCAGCTGCGTGCAGCGGCTCGGCGCCTGCGCCGGACCCGGTTGCGGACGCGCTGGATCACTCGCCCGACCCACGCCAGCGGGCGGTCGGTGGACAGCAACAGCGCGCCGAGCGACGTGGCCACGGCGAACACGCCAGCCCGGCCAGCGCCGTGTCGAGCAGCGTGTTGTCCACGCCGCCGCGCAGCAGCGCCGGGATCGCCAGCACGGGCATCGCCAGCACGACCGCGAACACGAGCACGTTGACGCGGTCAGCGCGGTCGCGGTGGCCGGCGCGGTGGCGCGCCGGCGCGGACGAGCATCTTGTACTGCAGCGCGCCGCCCATCGCGCCGCCGCCCGGCGCGACCTTGGCCAGGGCGTTGCCCGCGAGCTGGGAGGTGATCACCGGCCGCCAGCGCGACGCGCGCAGCGCGACGTGCTGCAGCGCCCACAGGCAGGCCAGCGAGGCGACCTGCAGCACCGCCATCGCCGGCAGCGACCAGCAGCGAGAAGCGCGTGATGTCGCGCCAGGACCCGAGCACGTCGACCACGCTACGGGAACACGAGGTAGAGCGAGACGCCGGTGATCGCGAGCCAGAAGATCGTGCGGCCGAGCCGGCGCGGCGGCGGCCGCTTCGGTCTGGACCTCGGTGTGCGCCTCGATCGCGTGCTCGAGGCGGTCGCCGAGCCGGCGCTCAGGTGCGGGAGGAGCGGAAGGCGTCGCCGTAGACGGTGAGGGCGTAGATCACCACCCCGTCGCGCGATCAGGATGATCACCGACCAGAGCGGATAGGCGCCGAGGACAGCAGCGCGACGATCGCGTTGATGCCGGCCAGGGCATGATGCCGATCAGCGCGCCGGCGAAGCTGCCGCGCCAGATCAGGAACGCCGTGCAGCACCTGCAGGAGGCCGACGATCAGGTCGACGTCCCCCAGAACGAGAGGTTGCCGAACAGCAGCTCGTCGGCGCTGGAACTAGCTGTCCTTGGCCAGCGCGGCGATGCCGTCGATCATGTTGAGGGCACCGAGCGATGATGAACAGGACGATCGCGAACGCGCCCAGCGCTTTCCGTGCACCGACGTCCGAGGAGGGATACGAGGCCATGGTGATCAGGCTCCCGCGAACGCGGGTGAGCGCGGATCACCTCGCCGCGGGTGAGCACCGCTTCACCCGGCGGCGCGGGAACGTCTCGGTGTGACCGACGTCAGCACCGACGCGGAGACCCTGCGCGCCGAGGTCGAGCGCCTGCAAGGCCGAAAACGCCAAGCTCGAACGCAACGTCAACTGGCCGCTGCGCTGGCGTCCGGCGCTCGACGCGCGTGCTGCTGCTGACCCTGGGCTGCGGGCTCGCCGTGCTCTCGCTGCTCGCCCTCTGGCTGCGCGGCACGCTGCTCAACACCGACCGCTACGTCAGCACGGTCACGCCGATCGCCGCCAACCCGGCGGTCCAGAACGCGGTCGCGGACAAGCTCGACAACGCGATCTACTCAGCCGCGTCGACTTCGCCGCGCTCGCGCGCCAGGTGCTGCCCGACCGCGCCGACGTGCTCGCGCCCGGCGATCCAGCGCGGCGTGCAGTCGGTCATCTCCGACCGGATCACACGAGTTCACGCGCTCGCCGAGGCTTCCAGGACCTGTGGGTCGAGGCCAACCGGCGCGCCCACACGCGGGTCGTCGAGCTGCTCGACGGCGGGCGCTCCAAGCGGCTGGTGCTCGACGACGACACGCTCTACCTCGACCTCTCGCCGGCTGGTCGACCGGGTCCGCACGGCGCTCGCAGGAGCGTGGCCTGAACCGGATCGCGGCCGCGATCCCGCCCAGCGTCGACGGCCGCGTCACGCTGGTGCAGTCGAGCGCCCTGTCACGACGCCCAGAGCTTCGTGAAGGTGCTCAAGGCGACGGCGATCATCCTGCCGATCCTCGCGCTGCTGTGCCTGATCGGGTCGGTCTGGCTCGCCGCGCGACCGCCGCCGGCGCGCGCTGCTGCGCGCCGGGATCGGCCTCGCGGTGGCGATGCTGCTGCTGATCGCCGCCCTGGCGTCGCCCGTTCGGCCTACCTGAGCGCGCTCAACCCGCCAGCGCTGCCCGCACAACGCCGCCTCCGGCATCTTCGACACGCTGGTCGCGCTTCCTGCGCCACGGCGTGCGGATCGTGGTCGTGGCCGCGATCCTGGTCGCGATCGCTCTCGTTCGTCGCCGGCCTGCCGCTGCGCGCTCGGTGGCGCAGGCCTGGGCCGTGGACGGACTCGCGCCGGCGCTGGGTCGCCGCCGCACCAGCGCGTGCTGATGATCGTCATCGGTGGGCTCGGCATGCTCGTGCTGCTGATCTGCGAGCCCGCTGACCGGCCGGATCGTGCTCATCGACGCTGCTCGTCGTGGGCGCTGATCGTCGGGGTGATCGCGCGCTGGTGCTCAAAGCCCGCGATCCCGTCGCCGACGAGCTTGGCGCCGATGACCAGCATCATGACGGCCATGATCGCGGTGTTGTTGGCGGCCATCCATGACTTCAGCCCGTCGAGGATGTGCGCGGAGCGCTCGCGCCGAGCGCGAAGTAGATGACGATCGGCGCGCCGACGCCGAGCGAGCCGATGACGATGAAGATGGCGAGCGCGATCGTCTGCTGACCGCGCCGATGCCGGTCTCGGCGATCGCCGCCGCGGCGCCGACGGTCAGCAGCAGGTTCTTCGGGTTCACGGCCGCCAGCAGGACCGCGGTGCCCGCGCGACTTCGCCGGCGTGAAGTGGTCGATCGACCGCATCCACTTCGGCTCGGGCTTGTCCACGTTGCGGCCGCGCCACTGCTTGAGCGCGACGAGCAGCAGCAGCAGACCGAGCACGAGCTTCAGCCAGGCCGACCCAGCTCGCCGGCTCGCTGTCGTCGGTCGCGCCGATGTTCGCAGGAGGCGAGCAGGACGATCGCGCCGAGGCCGCCGAGGCCGGCGACCCAGCCGACCAGGAACGCCGGCCCGTTGCTGCGCGCCCGTGGCGTGGAGAGCATCAGCACGATGGCGATGATCGGGAACGGGCTCAGGCCGACGACCGATCGCGAACGGAAGGACCTGCCCGATGGCTTGGTTCATGACGGGAGACTCCGTGCGCGTGCGGGTGGAGCCGCCTCACCCGCCGGGCATGAGGCATGGTCATCCGCGCCGCGCGCAGACTTGGCGCCATGGCCCTTGTCTTCCCCCCGGCCGAGCAGTGCATGCTCGTCGGAGGTTGATCCCTGTTCTTCTCCTCACTGCGGGGCTATCAGCGCGCGTGGCTGCGCGGCGACCTGATCGCCGGGCTGACCGTCTGGGCGGTGCTGATCCCCGAGTCGCTCGCGTACGCGACGATCGCGGGCGTCTCGCCCGTCGTCGGCCTCTACGCCGCGCCGGGCGCGCTGCTGCTCTACGCCGCGCTCGGGAGCTCCAAGCACCTCGTCGCCGGGCCGATGTCCGCGACCGCCGCGCTGTCGGCGGCCACCGTCGCGGACATCGTCCCGGTCGGTGACAACCGCTTCGTCGTCTTCACCGCCGGGCTGGCCATCGCCACCGGCCTGGCCGCGCTGATCGCCGGCCTGCTGCGGCTCGGCTTCCTCGCCAGCTTCATCTCCGAGCCCGTCATCAAGGGCTTCATCGTCGGCCTGGCGCTGACGATCATCGTCGGCCAGCTGCCGAAGCTGTTCGGCGTCGAGAAGGGCGAGGGGGACTTCTTCGAGAAGCTGTGGGACCTGATCACATCGCTCGGTGACACCGACGTGCTGACGCTCACGGTCGGCCTGCTGTCACTGGCGGTGGTGCTCGGTCTGCGGCGCCTGCTGCCCGTCGTCCCCGGCTCGCTGGTGGCGGTGCTGATCGGCATCGCCGTCGTGAAGGCGTTCGACCTCGACGTCGACATCGTCGGCCACATCGACAGCGGGCTGCCGTCCTTCGGCATCCCGGACGCCAACTACGGCTCGCTGGCCGCGGGCGGCGTGGCGGTGATGCTCGTCGGCTTCGCCGAGGGACTCGGCGCGGCCAAGACCTACGCCGCCCAGCAGCATTACGAGATCTCCGTCAACCGCGAGCTGCTCGGGCTGGGCGGGGCGAACCTGGCCGCCGGCCTGTCGAGCGGCATGGTGGTCAACGGCTCGCTGTCGAAGACCGCGGTCAACGGCTCGGCGGGGGCGAAGACGCAGCTCTCCGGGCTCATCGTGGCGGCGCTGACGATCGTCACGCTGCTGTTCTTGACGTCGCTGTTCGAGTCGCTGCCCGAGGCCACCTTGGCGGCGGTGGTGATCGCGGCGGTGATCGAGCTCGTCGACATCCACTCCCTGCGCCGGCTCTACGGCGACACGTCCGGCGCGCTGCGCCAGGCCTACGGCATCGCCGCCGCGCGCCCGGACTTCATCGCCGCGATCGCCGCGATGCTCGGCGTGCTGGTCTTCGACACGCTCCCGGGCCTGTTCATCGGCATCGCCATCTCGCTGTTGCTGTTGCTCTACCGCGCGTCGCGGCCCTACATCGCGACGCTCGGGAAGGTCGATGACGTCTTCGTCGACCTCGGGCGCCACCCGCACGCGAAGGTCCCCGCGGGCGTGGCCATCGAGCGCATCGAGGGCGGCCTGTACTTCGCCAACGCCGACGCGGTACGCGACCGGCTGCTGGCCGCCGCCGAGGGCGACGGCGTGCGCGCGGTGATCCTCGACGCCGAGACGATCCCGTTCGTCGACGTGACCGCGGCGAACATGCTCGACGCGCTGGCGGGCGAGCTGCGCCGGCGCGGCGTGCGGCTGGTGATCGCGCGCGACGTCGGGCTCGTGCGCGACATGCTCGACAAGGTGGCCGAGGACAGCGCGTTGCACGACGTCTACCCGAGCGTGCAGGCGGCGGTCGACAGCGTCCACGCTGAGGACGTGATTCGAGCCGCCGGCCGCGGGCGGCAAGCCGAGTGCGCGCACGGCGATCGCCTGACCGAGATCACGCGGCATCGCCCGACCGGGGTGATGCCAAGCCACCCTGGCGCCGCCGAGGATCGTGGCATGAGCACACTCGTAGCGATCGCCTATCCGGACCAGGCCACCGCCGAAGAGGTGGTGGCGACGCTGAGCCGCCTGCAGACCGAGCACCTGATCGCGCTCGAGGACGCGGTCGTGGTCACGCGCAGCGAGGACGGCAAGGTCAAGCTCCATCAAGGCAACAAGCTGGTGGCCGGCGGTGCCGCCGGCGGCGCCCTGTGGGGCGGTTTGATCGGCCTGATCTTCTTCGTCCCGCTGCTCGGCATGGCCGTCGGCGCGGCGACCGGCGCGGCCACCGGCGCGCTGACCGACATCGGTGTCGACGACAACTTCATGAAGGACCTCGGCGCGAAGCTGACCCCGGGCTCCGCGGCCCTGATCGTCCTCGTGCGCTCGGCGACCGCGGACAAGGTCCTGCCGGAGATCGCCCACTTCGGCGGCGACGTGATCCAGACGTCGCTCGACACGGCCGCCGAGGAGCGCCTGCGCCACGTGCTCGAGGCACGCGACGCCGCGGCCGCCTAAGACATTGCGCGGGGAGGGCGCAGCGCGCCGCGCTCTCCCCGCGTGGCTCCTCGGGTACCGGCGCGAATGGCTCAAGCGCGACGTCGTCGCGGGCGTGGTCGTCTGGAGCGTCGTCGTCCCGCAGGCCGTCGCCTACGGGCAGATCGCCGGCCTGCCGCCCGAAGCGGGGTTGATGGCCGCGCCCGGCGCGCTGATCGCCTACGCGCTGCTGGGCACGTCACGGACGCTGATCGTGAGCGCGACGACGGCGACCTCCGCCTTGTCCGCCGCCGCGGTCGGCCCGCTCGCGGGCGGCGATGTGGCGACGTACGCCGCGCTGTCGGCGGCCCTGGCGATCCTGGCCGGCGCCGTGCTCGTGCTGGGCGGGCTGCTCGGCCTCGGCGCGATCTCCGATTTCGTCTCCAAGCCGGTGATGACCGGGTTCCTGTTCGGGCTCGGGCTGACGATCATCGCCGACCAGCTCAAGAACCTCGTCGGCGCCGAGGATCTGCGCCACGCGGACACGCTGACCACGATCGTCGGGTTGAGTTGCGTCGCGATCCTGTTCGCGCTGCGGCACTTCGCCCCGAAGGCGCCGTCGATGTCGATCGTGGTGGCCGCCGCGATCATCTTCTCGGCGATCGTGGGCCTCGAATCGCACGGCGTCGACGTCGTTGGCCACGTGCCCCGCGCGCTGCCTGAGCCGGCGTGGCCGCACGTCAGCGGCGACGACTGGATCTCGCTGCTGCCGATGGCGTTCGGCATCCTGATCCTCTCCACCGAGGCGGTCGGCGTCGCCCGCGCGCTGGCCGCACAGCACCACTACGAGGTCGACACCAGCCGCGACCTCACGGCCATCGGCGCGTCGAACCTGCTGGCGGGGCTGAGCTCGGGCTTCATCCAGTCCGGCGGCGCGAGCCAGACCGCGGCCGCCGACACGGCCGGCGGACGCACGCAGGTCGTGTCGCTGGTGGCGGCGGCGCTGGTGCTGCTCACCGGCGCGTTTCTCGGTCCGATCTTCAGCGATTTGCCGTAGGCGGCGCTGGCCGCGATCGTGATCGTCGCCGTGAGCGGGTTCCTCGACGTGGCCGAGTTGCGCCGCTACGCCAAGCTGCGGCGCAGCGCGATCGTCCTGGCGCTGCTCGCGCTGGCGGGCGTGATCCTCCTCGGCGTCCTCCCCGGCCTGATCGTCACCGCGCTGATCTCCTTGGTGATCGTGCTGCAGCGGCTGAGTCGCCCCGCGGTCACCGTGCACGAGAGCGTGGTGACGCCGCACGCACCGCTCTTCTACGCCAGCGCGCAGACGGTGCGGGCGCAGTTGCTCGCCGTCGGCGGGCCGGTCGTGCTCGACCTCGCGCACAGCTTCGATCTCGACGTCGCGACCGTGGACATGCTGTCCGACCTGCGGCGCGAGGTGGACATCGAGTTCGTCAACGTCCACCCTGAGGCACGGGAGATGCTCCAGCGGGCCGGGCTCGTCAGCCCGCCAGCGAGTAGCGGTCGCGCCCGCCGTACATGAGCAGGCCCCAGATGATGATCACGTCGATGAAGAAGGTCAGGATCGACAGCACGGGATGGCCGCTGATGGCGATGAACTCGACGATCATGTTCGCGCCGGCGAACAGGATGCCGAGCCAGCGGCCCCACTCGGTGGACGTCCAGACGCCGTAGGCCGTGATCAGCTGGCCGATCCCGACGACCGTCAGGATCCAGCCCCAGGTCTTGATGTCGCCGAACACGATCTTGACGTCGCGCGCATAGAACGTCGCGTTGTCGATCGCCGCGATCCCGTAGATCACGTTCAGGACGCCGATCAGCGCGAGCATCAGGCTCGCGAACATGATCCAGCCCTTGCCGGGGTCGACGTCGTAGGTGGAACGCGTAGAGCTCATCGGCCGAAACTAGGAGCATCACGGGTGAGGCGTCGTCACCCGCTCCGGGCGAAGCGCGATCGTCCCCGCCTGGCCGTAGAGTGCTCCGTATGGACCTGCATCCCGATGAACGGATCGTCTTCGAGGGCCACCCCTCGTGGCGCGCGGTGCTGAGCTTCTACATCGGCGGCGTGGGCGGGGCGCTCGTGATCGCCGTGATCCTGTGGTTCGCCGCCAGTGTCTTGATCGCCGTGCTGGTGTTCGCGGTGCTCGTCGCCCTCGTGGTCGTCGTGGGCCTGATCAAGCGCACCGCCACGGACTACATGGTCACCAACCAGCGCCTCTACATCCGGCGCGGGATCCTCTCCAAGAAGATCCAGCAGACCCGCATCGACCGCGTGCAGAACGTCAACACCGAGCAGCGCTTCCGCGATCGCCTGCTGCGCGTGGGCACCGTCGACTTCGACACCGCGGGCACCGACGACTCCGAGTTCCGCTTCGTCGGCATCTCCGATCCCGACCGGATCGCAAGCGTCGTCGACGAGGTGCAGCGCGCCACGCCCACAACCTAAAGGGGCCAGGCCCCTTTAGGAAAGCGCGGCCGCGACGGCGAAGCCCAGGACGGTCACCAGGCCTGCCGGGCGGCCGGCCTTCTTGGAGGCCTCCGGGATCATCGAGTCGACGAGCATGACCAGCAGGGCGCCGGCGGCGAAGCCGTTGATGGCGGCGCGAAACTCGCCGCCGGTGGTGTCCGCGAGCGCGTAGCCGCCGACCGTGGCCAGCGTGCAGGCGATCGCCACCGCGAGCCACAGCAGGTTGATCCGCCGGCGCGACAGCCCGGCGCCCTCGAGGTCCGACGAGGCGCCGATCGCCTCCGGCAGGTTGGAGACGAAGATCGCCGCCAGCAGGCCGATGCTGACCTTCTCGCCCGCGCCGAGGCCGATGCCCAGCACCGCCTGCTCGGGGATGCCGTCGAGCAGCGCGCCGAGGGCCAGCGCGGGACCGGCCCCCGGGGCCTTGGTCTCGACCACGTGGTCGAGCGCGAAGTAGGTCAGCGCACCCGCGGCCAGCCCGATCGCCAGCGGGATCGGGCCGCCGATCCGCTGACCTTCCTCGAAGAGGTCGAACGACACGGCGGAGATCAGCGCGCCGGCGCCGAACGCGAGCACCAGTCCGACGAGCCGCGCGCTCCAGTCGCGCAGCAGGGCGAGCACGCCACCGATGACCAGCGAGGACGCGGCGACGGCTCCCCAGAGGAGCCCTTCGAGCATGCCGGGCGCACGCTACTCGCACGGCGCGGGTGATGTGCGCTCACGCTGCGCCGCGCGAGGTTTGCGGCATGGCTGAGCACTCGCGGCACGTTCTCCCGATCCCGGACATTCCCGCTCCGGGCCTCACCACCTACGACGCCAAGGACAAGGACACCCACTACCCGGCGATCGAGCCGCTGCTGCCGCCCAAGGGCGCGCCCAACGTCCTGCTGGTGCTCATCGACGACACAGGCTTCGGCGCGAGCAGCGCCTTCGGCGGTCCGGTGCACACGCCCAACTTCGAGCGCCTGGCCGCCGGCGGGCTCAAGTACAGCCGCTTCCACACCACGGCGCTGTGCTCGCCCACGCGCTCCGCGCTGCTGACCGGCCGCAACCACCACAGCGTCGGCATGGGCAACATCACCGAGCTGGCCACGTCCGCCCCCGGCAACAACTCGATGTGGCCCAACACGGCCGCGCCGCTGGCCCGCATCCTCAACCTCAACGGCTACAGCACCGCGCAGTTCGGCAAGTGCCACGAGGTGCCCGCGTGGGAGACGAGCCCGATGGGCCCGTACCGCCAGTGGCCGACCGGGATGGGCTTCGACTACTTCTACGGCTTCCTTGGCGGCGAGACCAACCAGTGGTACCCCGCGCTCTATGAGGGCACGACGCCGGTCGAGCCGTGGGGCGGGCCCGAGGACGGGTACTACCTCAACGACGACCTCTCCAGCCACGCGGTGAAGTGGATGCGCCAGCAGAAGGCACTGATGCCCGACCGGCCGTTCTTCGCCTACTACGCCCCCGGCGCCACGCACGCCCCGCATCACGTACCGCTGGAGTGGGCGGACAAGTACAAGGGCCGCTTCGACGCCGGCTGGGACGCCCTGCGCGAGGAGACCTTCGCCCGTCAGAAGGACCTCGGCGTGATCCCGCCGGACGCGGACCTGACCGAGCGCAGCGCCGGCATCCCCGCCTGGGACGAGATCGCCGACGAGATGAAGCCGGTGCTCGCCCGCCAGATGGAGATCTACGCCGGCTATCTGGAGAACACCGACCACCACATCGGTGAGCTCGTGAACGCGCTCGAGGACCTCAAGCTGCTTGACGACACGCTGATCGTCACGATCATCGGCGACAACGGCGCCTCGGCCGAGGGCTCGCTGCAGGGGACGTTCAACGAGATGATCACGCTCGGCGGCTTCGGCGCGCTGGAGACGCCCGAGTTCATGTCCGAGCGGATCGAGAAGTTCGGTGGCCCGGAGGCGTACAACCACTACGCGGTCGGCTGGGCGCACGCGATGGACACGCCCTACCAGTGGACCAAGCAGGTCGCCTCGCACTTCGGCGGCACCCGCAACGGCACGATCGTCCACTGGCCCGGCGGCTTCAAGGCCAGGGGCGAGATCCGCCACCAGTTCCACCACGTGATCGACATCGCTCCGACCGTGCTGGAGGTCGCCGGCCTGCCGCAGCCGACGTTCGTCAACGGCGTCATGCAGAAGCCGATCGAGGGCGTCTCGATGGCCTACAGCTTCGACGACCCGGCCGCCGCCGAGCGCCACGAGACGCAGTACTTCGAAATGTTCGGCAACCGCGGCGTCTACCACAAGGGCTGGACCGCCGTGACCAAGCACCGGACCCCGTGGGAGACCGGCGCCGACGTCAAGCCGCCCGCCTTCGACGACGACGTCTGGGAGCTCTACGACACGACGACCGACTGGACGCAGGCCCACGACGTCGCGCGCGAGCACCCGGACAAGCTCCACGAGCTGCAGCGCCTGTGGTTGATCGAGGCCGTCAAGTACAACGTGGTGCCGCTCGACGACCGCTTCGTCGAGCGTGGCCTGCCGGAGTTGGCCGGGCGCCCGACCCTGATCCGCGGCAAGCGCCAGCTGCTGTTCGGCGGCATGGGCCGGCTGACCGAGAACAGCGTGTTGATGATGAAGAACACGTCGTTCTCGCTGACCGCCCAGCTGAAGGTCCCCGAGTCAGGCGCCGAGGGCGTGATCGTCGCCCAGGGCGGCGTGACCGGCGGCCACTCGCTCTACGCCAAGGGCGGCAAGCCCAAGTACACCTACAACTTCTTCGGGCTCAGCGAGTACACCGTCGAGGGCACGGAGAAGATCGCGCCGGGCGACCACCAGGTGCGGATGGAGTTCACCTACGACGGCGGCGGCGTCGGCATGGGCGGCGACGTGACCCTCTACATCGACGGCAACGCCGTCGGCGAGGGCCGCATCGACCGCACCGAGGCGTTCCTGTTCTCCGCCGACGAGACGTGCGACGTCGGCAACGAGTTCGGCTCGCCGGTGACCACCGACTACTCGCAGCGCAAGTTCACCGGCGAGATCGAGTGGGTCGAGATCGACCTCGGGCTCGACGACCACAACCACCTGATCCGGCCCGAGGACCGGGTGAACCTGGCGATGGGCCTCCAGTAGCGAGTCAGCCGAACACGCGCGGGCGGATGTCCTCGCCCGCCGCGGCCAGCTCACCGAGCTCCCGGATGAACTCGTGCAGGTGGCGGTCCGGGGGGCCGAGCTCGCTCGTCTGGCGCAGCCCGGTCGTGCGGACGCCGACGGCGATCGCGTACAGGCGCGCGATCAGGTCGTCGGCGGCCTCCTGCAGGGAGAAGCCCACGCCGTAGCTCAGGCCGGCGAGGGTGAGGTGACAGCGGCCGGCGGACTCGCGCAGCGAGAGCGGCGGCATCCAACGTTCAGACACCCCACGGGTTGTTCCCGTGGGGTATCCGGGGAAAACGGGATCAGTCGCGCACCATCGCGGCCGCGAGGTAGCAGTGCAGCGGTCGTCGACGTCGTGCTCACCGAGAGCGCGCGCGAGCTCCCGAGCAGCGCGTAGACCAGCAGCGGCACGCCCCGCGCGCGGGGTGAGCCACACTTCGCCCGTATGGGGCGATGCGGGCTCATCCGCCGCCGCGGCAGATTGCCGGTATGACGACTGACGCCCCTGTGGATCTCTACATCGCGGTGTACGCGGACGCCGACGCGGCCCAGGAGGACTGGGACGGCGATCAAGGCGCTCGCCAAGGACGACGTGATCACGGTGCTCGGCCTCGTGCTGATCAGCCGCGACGATGACGAGGACGCGAAGATCCACATCAAGGACAACGGCCACGAGGTGGGCGCGCTGGCGACCGTCGGCGCCGTCGGCGGCGCCGTGATCGGGTTGATCTTCCCGCCCGCGTTCCTGGCCTCGGCCGTGGTCGGCGGCGCGATCGGCGCGGGTGCCGGCGGGCTGCTCGACCACCACCAGAAGAAGGAGATCAAGGCCGACGTCGAGCGCGACATGCCGCCCGGCAGCTCCGCGATCGTCGCCGTCTTCGAGGAGACGTGGATCGAGGAGATCGACAAGGCGCTGGCCAAGGCCGAGAAGCTCGACAAGCACAAGGTCGACCGCAAGTCGGTCGACGAGGCTGCGGGTACCCCTAGCTGAGTGCGGCGCGGGCCGCGGCGTCTCCCGGGACGCCGTGGACCGCCCCACCGGGGAACGTCGCGGCGCTGCCGATGTAGAGCCCGTCGATCGGCGTCTTGTACGGGTTGAACTTCGGCAGCGGCCGGAACACGACCTGGTCGAGGCGGTAGGAGCCACCGCCGACGTCGCCGCCGATCAGGTTCGGGTTGCGCGCCTCGAGGTCGGCTGGGAGCAGGACGTGGCGAGCGAGGATGCGGTCCTTGAAGCCCGGAGCGAAGCGCTCAACCTGGTCCTCCATGCGCTCGACGATGTGCTCCGTCCACGGCTTGTCCTGCGGGCCGTGGGTGTAGGCCCAGGCGGTGTGCTTGCCCGCCGGCGCGCGTGTCGGGTCGGCGATGCTCTGCTGGCCGAGCAGCATGAAGGGCTTGGCCGCCGGGCCCGTCAGGCCTTCCTCGATCGACTGCAGGAACGCGTCCTCGCCGCCGCCCACGTGGACCGTCCCGGCAGTGGTCACGCCCGGGTTCGCCCACGGGATCGGGCCGTCGAGCGCCCAGTCGACCTTCACCGTCGCCGCGCCGGTCTTGTAGCGGCGCAGCAGCGAGTCGTACCAGAGCGGCAGGTCGGCCATCCGCGCCAGGTGCAGCGGCATCACGTCGGCGATGACGATCCTCGCGCCGTATTCCTTGTCGGCGTAGACGCCGCTGACGTGGCCGCCGGTGCTGACCACCTTGCCGACCCGCGAGTTGGTCTGGATCTCGCCGCCGAGCGACTCGAAGTACGCGACGAGCGCGTCGGTGAGCTTCTGCGCGCCGCCCTTCGGCGACGGCCAGCCGACCGCGTGGCCGAGCAGGTTCAGATAGAACGCGGCGATCGCCGAGCCGGGCTTGTTCGGCGGCGTGTCGCCGTGCAGCGCGGCCCCGTACAGCCACGCGCGCGAGGCGGGATCGTCGAACAGGCGCTTGCCGAGCCCGACGGCGCTGCCGGGCAGCATCCGCGCGAAGTCGAGCAGCCTGACCGGGCCGGCGCCGCCGAGCAGCTTCAGCGGGCCGCCGAGCGGCGGGAAGCCGGTCAGCATCGTCGCGCGCACCGCGTCGAAGTTCTCCAGGAACGGCTTGGCGAACTCCGCCCACCGCCCGCCGACGCTGGCGGCGGTGCGGTCGAGGTCGCGATAGAGGAACCTCGCGTCGCCATCGGGCAGCGGGTGTGCGTAGGCCGCCTCCGGATGCACCCACTCCAGGCCATGCTCGGCGAGCGGCATCCGGCTCCACACCGGCGACGCGACCGCCGCCGGATAGACCGACGAGAAGGTGTCGTGGTGGAAGCCGGGCAGCGTCAGCTCCTCGGTGCGCACCGCCCCGCCGGGCGCGTCCGCGGCCTCCAGGATCAGGACCTTGCGCCCGGCCTCGGCGAGCCGGATCGCCGCCGCGAGCCCGTTCGGGCCGGCGCCGATGACGAGCGCGTCGTTCACCTGATCGCCAGGGCCAGTTGGCGGATCATGCTGACCTCGTCGTCGTCGCCCCAGAACGCGTGCTGGGCGTCGCTGCCGGCGCTCTTGTAGGCCCGGTCGACGTGCCACGGCATCGGGTCCCACGTCCCGGCGGCCTGGACGTAGGCCTTGCCGTCGAGCGTGTAGAGCACGAGCCGGTTGTGCCCGGAGCCCATGAAGTGCCCGGCGTGGGTGGTGAGGTCGAAGCCGACGACCGGCTCGGCGCCCTCGGGCAGCACCCGGCCCTGCCCGTGCTCCTGGAAGCCGGCCTCGAGCGCGTCGAACCAGTTGCGCAGCGCGACCGGATCGTCGGGCGTCACCAGCGAGGTGATGGTCACGTACCCGCGCGTCCACACCGGCAGCGGCTTGTCGGTGCCGGCGGCGACCTCGATCTCGAACGTCTGCCCGAGCAGCCCGCCGGCGCGCAGCGGCGTGAAGCGCCCGAGTTGCGTCGCGTAGTCCGGCCACGTCTCGGGCCTGGTCAGCGCGCCGATCACGCCCTCGACGCTCGGCATCTCGACCGGCGGATAGGTGTGCCACACCTGCTCGACCAGCGGCGCGCCCTCGGCCGTCAGCTCGCCGAGCTTGGCCAGTGCGAGGCGATACGACGGGTCGTAGGCGTCGCGGTCCTCGACCGTCTCGAACGCGATCCCCCAGCCGCGGCGCGCGTCGTCGGCATACGCCGCCGGGAACCAGTCGCCCAGCAGCTTGCTCGCGCCGCGCTCGAGCGCCTCCCGATCCAGTCGCCCGCCCGCGCCGAAGCGCTCGGCGCCGAACGCCCGGTGAAACGCCGGCAGGTCGGTGACGCGCAGCCGCCGCGTCGGGTCCTTGCGGTACCAGTAGGTGGTCAGGACGCTGAACGCGAACCGCAGGTCGTCGGCGGTGCGCTCCGTGCGCCGGTAGTAGGCGGCATTGAGGAAGTCCGTGATCCAGGCGGCGGCGTCGCGGCCCGCGATCGAGGAGCCGGTCATGCGCGCGAACCCCAGCGGTCCGGGCTGGGGGGCGGTCGTCGTCTCGTTCATGTCCACGATGGTCGTCCTCACTTCGGGTCTTTCCGTCGGGTCCCCGCCGCACACCCCCTCCGTAGAAACCCGCACCCCAACCTAAAGGGGCCTGGCCCCTTTAGGTGTGCGTTACCTAAAGGGGCCTGGCCCCTTTAGGTTTCCAGCAGGCCGCGGTCGAGTGCGTAGCGGACGAGATCGGCGCGGGTGTTGAGGTCGAGTTTGCGCTGGATGTGGGCGCGGTGCGTCTCGACCGTGCGGGTGCTCAGGAAGAGCTGCTCGGCGATCTCGGTGTTGGTGTGGCCGAGGGCGATCAGGCGCAGGACGTCGGTCTCGCGCGGGCTCAAGGGGCCCTCGTCCTTCGGGGGCGCGGCGGCGATCCTGGCTCCCAGGCCCGGGTTGAGGTAGGTGTCGCCGGCGGCCGCCAGCCGGATCGCCTCGAGCAGTTCCTCGTCGGCGGCCTCTTTGAGGACGAACCCCAGCGCGCCGGCCTGCAGCGCCTGGCGGGCGAAGGCGGGGTCGTCCTGCATCGTGAGCACGACGACGGCGACGTGTTCCTTCACGCGTGGGATCGCGTCCAGCGAGGAGCCGCCGGGCATGTTCAAATCCAGCACGAGCACGGTCGGGCGGTGCGCGCGGACCATCCGCTCGGCGTCCGGGACGGTGCCCGCCTCGGCGATCACCTGCATCTCAGGCTCGTTGTCGATCAGCATCCGCAGGCCCTGGCGGACGACGGTGTGGTCGTCGGCGATCACGACCGTGGTCTTCGAGCGATCAGCGCGTTCAGCAGCCATCCAGGGTCCCGATCCTATGGACCCGAGCGCGCTCGCGCCGGGACGCGCGCTGTCGCCGGCCTCGATCTCGCCGTGGGGCTGGAGCGTGCGCGGGCGCGGCGGCGCAGATCACCGGCGCCCGCCCCGTCGTGCTCGACGAGCTCGACGAACGGCGCGAGCCGCGGGCGGGACGCGCGAGCGCGGCACGCGGGTCAGTGCGGTGCTGCCGACGAGTCCGGGTCGGCGTTGATGGTGTGCATGACGGCGGCGATCACGGCCAGCGCGGCCAGCAGGCCGAGCACGACGCAGCCGATCATCACGAGCATGCCGCCGACGGCGACGAAGGCGGCCTCGGCGGCCACGACGACGATCACGGCGAGGACGATGAAGAGGAGGAGGCCATCGCCTCCGGCGGGTTCGTTGGGCATATCCGCACCGTATGGCCGCGCGGGCCCCGTGCCGTCGGGGTGTTCCGCTGATCCTGTCTCGGTGATTTCTACGGAGCCTGCGGGGTGACCGGCTGCGCCTCGGCGGCGCGCATCGCCTCCATGCGGGCCCGCCGCGGCGCGCCCGCCTCATGCACGCACGGTCTTGACGACGGCGGCAAAGGGCACCGCGAGAATGGCCCCCACCACCCCGAGCAGCGAGCCCGCGAGCAGGACGGCGACGATCGTGGTGAAGCCGGTGAGCTCGACCGCCTGGCGATAGACGACCGGATAGACGACGTAGTTCTCGATCTGCTGGTAGATCAGCTGGATGATCAGCATCGCGATCGCGGCCTCCGTGCTCACGGTCAGCGCGACGGCGACGAGGATCACCGCGGCGATCGTCGCGCCCACCTGCGGGATCAGGTCGAGCAGGCCGGTGATCACCGCCAGCACGAGCGGGAAGGGGAGGCCGAAGATCCAGGCCGAGAGGCCGGCGACGGTGGCGGCCACGATCGAGATCGCGATGTTGCCGATCAGGCTCGTCGAGACCGCCTTGATCGAGTTCTCGACCACCGGGTGCCAGCGCGCCTCGCTGGCGGGCGACGCGAACCCGAACAGCCACCCCGTGATCTGCGGGCGCTCCATCAGCAGGAACAGCGACAGGAACGTCAGGGTGACCAGTGACAGCACCGAGCCGAAGACGGCTCCCGCGGCGCCCAGCAGCGCGCTCGCGGCGTCGGGCAGCCCGGCCGCGAGATCCTTGAGCAGGTTGGCGATCTTGTCGTCGGCTCCCGCGGCGCTCACCACGCTCTGGAACCAGTCCTGCTGCTGCATCTTCTCCCACAGCGCCGGCAGCGAGTGGACGAACTCCTGGATCTGATCCCAGACCGGGCCCGCGGTGACGAGCACGAGCACGATCACCGAGACGAACAGCCCGGCGAACACCGCCAGCGAGGCCACGCCCCGCTTCCAGCCGCGTTTGACGAGGTTCGCGACGATCGGGTCGAGCCCGAACGCGAGCACCGCCGCGAGGAGGATGCTGATCAGCGTCCCGAGCGAGAGGATCGCCAGGACGATGACGAACCCGAACCCCAACAGGGTCATCAGGGTGCGGATCCCGACGACGATCTCCACGCGCTGTGGTCGCATCGTCGCCAAGATCGCCGCCAGGCGGGCGAGGCCGCCTCATCCGCACGGGGTGAGCAGGGATTGCGCGCATGACCCGCGGCTGTCGTGGGAACCTAAGGTGACACCCCCACTTCAACCGGGGAGCCTTTGCTTTGCCCGAGAGCCTTCAGCGAGACCTCCATTCCAACGGCGCCACACCGGAGCCCGATGCCAACGAGCATCAGGCGCCCGAGATCACCTTCGACGAGCAGTTCTATCCCGCTCGGCCCAAGCGGTTTCGCCCGTCGGCACGCCGTTCGCTGAAGCGCCGGTTCGCCGAACGCCGCAGCGGCGGCGAACAGGTCACCGACAACCGTGACCTAGTCGACTGGCTGGTCGAGCATTCGATGCTGGCCGACGCCAATCGGCTCGCCTCACAGCTCTCCGGACAGGGCTGCGATGTGGCAGAACCCGTTCGCGCACCCGGACCCGCGCGCGGCGCTGGAGCGCGCGTCGGTGTGGTTCACCGCCTATCCGCTGTCGTTCGTCACGCGCAGCGGGGAGTCGCTATCTGTCGGCGCTGGCCGACCGCGGGCTGTGGGAGGCGTTCCGGCGGATCGGCATCGACACCGTGCACACCGGCCCGGTCAAGCAGGCCGGCGGCCTCAACGGCCGCCGCCTCACGCCCTCGATCGACGGCCACTTCGACCGCATCAGCATGGACGTCGACCCCGAGTTCGGCACCGAGGAGCAGTTCCGCACGCTGTGCGCGACCGCGGCCGAGTACGAGGGCACGATCATCGACGACATCGTCCCGGGCCACACCGGCAAGGGCGCGGACTTCCGCCTGGCCGAGATGGGCCACGCCGACTACCCGGGCATCTACCACATGGTCTCGATCAACCCGGACGACTGGCACCTGCTGCCGGAGGTCCCGGAGGGCCGCGACAGCGCGAACCTGGACGCCGAGACCGAGGCGAAGCTCGAGCGCTGCGGCTACATCATCGGCCGCCTGCAGCGGGTGATCTTCTACGAGCCCGGCATCAAGGAGACCAACTGGTCCGCGACCGGGCGTGGTCAAGGGCGTCGACGGCGTCGACCGGCGCTGGGTCTACCTGCACTACTTCAAGGAGGGCCAGCCGTCGATCAACTGGCTCGATCCGTCCTTCAGCGGCATGCGGCTGGTGATCGGCGATGCGCTGCACGCGCTCGCCGACCTCGGCGCGGGCGGCCTGCGGCTGGACGCCAACGGCTTCCTCGGCGCGGAGAAGTCCGCCGAGGAGGAGCCGGCCTGGTCGGAGGGCCACCCGCTCAGCGAGGCCGCGAACCACCTGATCGCGAGCATGGTGCGCAAGATGGGCGGCTTCTGCTTCCAGGAGCTCAACCTGTCGATGGACGACATCAAGTCGATGGGCGCGTCGGGCGCGGACCTCTCCTACGATTTCGTCAACCGCCCTGCCTATCACCACGCGCTGGTCACCGGCGACACCGAGTTCCTGCGGCTGACGCTGAACACCGCCAAGGACATGGGCATCGACCCCGCCTCGCTGGTGCACGCGATGCAGAACCACGACGAGCTCACCCACGAGCTCGTGCACTTCTCGACCGTGCACCGCGATGACCTGTTCACCTGGCGGGGTGAGGAGGTCCGCGGCTGCGAGCTCGCCGAGGAGGTCCGGCAGACGCTCAACTCGAGCCTCACCGGCGTGCGCGCGCCGTACAACCGGACGTTCACGACCAACGGCATCGCCTGCACCACGGCCACGGTCATCGCCGCCACGCTCGGCATCCGCGACGTCGCGCTGATCACGCCCGCCGAGCGCGACGAGATCAAGCGCGTGCACCTGCTGCTGGCGATGTTCAACGCGCTCCAGCCGGGCGTCTTCGCGCTGTCCGGGCTGGGATTTGGCAGGCATGCTGACCGTTGACGCGACGCAGGTCGCGGACCTGATCGCCGACGGCGACACGCGCTGGCTCAACCGCGGCGCGCACGACCTGCGCGGCGTCGACGATCCCTCGCGCGAGGGCCGCATGCCGGCCGGTCGCAGCCTCTACGGGACGCTGCCCGAGCAGCTCGCCGACGAGCATTCCTTCGCCAACGGCCTGCGGCGGATCATCGCCGTGCGCGACGAGTACGGGATCGCCGCCGCGACCCAGATCGACGTGCCCGAGGTGGCCAACAAGGCCGAGCTGATCATGGTCCACCGGCTCGCCGACGAGCGCCTGCAGATCACCGCCCTGAACTTCTCCGGCGAGACGATCACGGGGTCGGTGCGCTCCGAGGAGTTGCCCGGCGGCGCGCGGCTGGAGGACATGTTCACCGGCGAGGACCTCGGCCAGGTCGATGACCTGCACTCGTTCAGCCTGCAGATCGAGCCCTATTCGGGGCGCTCGCTGGTGGTCACGCCCACCCAGCGATGAATTCCGGCCGCCCGGGTCGTCGTTAACCACATGCTCCTACAGGACAGGCATGCGGTCATCTACGGCGGCCACGGCGCGCTCGGCGGCGCGGTCGCACGCGCGTTCGAGGCCGAGGGCGCAACGGTCTATGCCGTCGGGCGCGAGGAGGTCGACGCGCTCGACGAGGCGGCGGTCGACGCGCACGCGGCGTCGCTGCCGCGCATCGACATCTCCTTCAACCTGATCACCCACGGCGTGGTGCAGGGCACCGCGCTGCACGAGATGTCGGTCGAGGACTACGTGTCGCCGGTCGAGCGGCAGGTGCGAACCCAGTTCCTCACCGCGCGAGCGGCGGCGCGCCGGATGATCGCCCAGGGCGACGGCGGCGTGATCCTGTTCTTCGGCGGCGAGGGCGACCCACCGCGCGGCTTCCACCTGGGCGCGTTGCAGACGGGGTTCCGCGCGGTCGAGGCGATCCGCCTGCAACTCGCGGTCGAGCTCGGCGAATACGGCATTCGCACGGTGTCGCTGCGCTCGGGCGGCGTGCCGGAGTCGATCTCCGCGGACTTCGACGGCCGCGACGCGATCGCCGAGAGCCTCAACGCCTCCACGCTCACCGGTCGCGCCGCCACGCTCGAGGACGTGGGCCGCGTCGCGGCGTTCGTCGCCTCCGACCACGCGCGCACGATGACGGGCGCGACGGTCAACGTCAGCGCGGGTTCGCTGCTGGACTAATTAGAATCCGGGGTCATGCCTGGTGCGGTGGCCGCCCGCGATGAATGGGAGCTGCCCGCCGAGCCGGCGAGCGTCTCGTTCATCCGCGGCCAGGTGAAGGCGTTCGCGCAGGAGCAGGGCGTCCGGGCCGAGGAGGTCGTGGACCTCACGCTGGCGGTCACCGAGGCGGTGACCAACGCCGTGCTGCACGCCTTCATCGGCCGGGAGCCCGGGATCGTCCGGGTGGTCTGCGCGACCGGCGCCGACGAGCTCACGGTCACCGTCACCGACAACGGCCGCGGCATGCAGCCGCGCGCCGACTCGCCCGGGCTCGGCCTCGGGCTGCCGACGATCGGCCGCCTCGCGGCCCTGGTGGATCTGCGCGAGCCGCCCGGAGGCGGGACCGAGCTCTCGATGACCTTCGCCACGCCCGGCGTGACCGGCCCGGCGCGCATCGAGCGCGAGACCGTCGAGGAGTCCGAGCTGCTGGAGGCTGTCGGGCGCACCGCCCAGGGCGCGTGGCCGGGGGAGGGGGTGGAGGCGCTCGTCGACCTCCTCGTCCCCACGCTGGCCGACGCGTGCGCGGTCGACGTGATCGACGGCGGCCGGCTACCCCGAGCGCTTCGCGGGCCGGATCGACGGGCCGGAGGAGCAGTCGCGCTGGCTCGCGTCGCTGCGCCCGCGCGCCGACGCGCCACGTTCGGCGACGCAGGCCGCGCTCGCGGACGGCCAGCCGCACGTCTCCGAGCTCACGCTGGACCTGATCGAGCGCATCACCACCAACGCCGACGACGCCGCGGCGATGGCCGCGACCGGCATCCGCTGGTGGGTCGTCGTTCCGCTGCGCGAGGGTGACCGGCTGCTCGGGCTGCTGCACCTGGGGATGCTGCCGGCCCGCGGGCGCCCATCGGACCCGCTGCTCGCCTACCTGCGCGCCGTCGGCGAGCGCGCCGCCATGGGCCTCGCCCACACGCAGCTGCTGACCGAGCTCCAGCGCATGCGCCACCGCTTCGAGCGCGTCCTCGACGTGCTCGGCGAGGCGGTGATCGTGCGCGACGGCGAGAGCCGCCTCGTCTACGCCAACGAGGCCGCGGCGCGGCTGTTCAAGGTCGAGAGCCCTTCGCGGCTGCTCGACGAGGGCGGCGAGGAGCTCTTCGCGCGGATCGTCATGACCCACCCCGACGGGTCGCCGCTGACGCTCGACGATCTGCCCTACCGGCGGCTGCTGGCGGGCCTGGACGCGCCGCCGCTGCTCGTCCGCGCGAACGGCAGCTGGCTGCAGATCAAGGCGACCCTGCTCGACGCGGGGGAGCGGCTCGTCGTCTCGATCATCGAGGACGTCACCGCCGCGGCGGGAACAAGCGCTCGATCCTGATCTCCGGCAGGTGCCGTGGGTGATCGCGAGCGAGACGTCGCTGCTCGAGGTCGGCGCCCGGTCGCCTCCGCCGCCGGCGTGGCCGCTCGGTCGGGCGGCGCGTCGCAAGCCGGCGCGCGGCGCAACAATGTCCCGATGGCGTCGTATTCCGTGAACCCGGCGGCGGTTGAGAAGGCGCGTGCGCTGATCGACGCGAAGCAGTACGTCCTCGAGAGCGAGTGGGGTGACGTGCAGCCCGGCGCCGAGGCGCAGAACGCGTTCCTGGAGAAGCACTCGTGGGAGGAGTACGCGAGCTGGCACCTCGGGCTCACCGAAGGCGCCAACGATGAGACCAAGGCGCGCTATGCGTTCGTCTACGGCGACTTCCGGCGGATTCACCGGATCGGGCTGATCGCGTGCGTGTACCGGGCGTCGGAGTGGCGGCACAAGGAAGTCGAGCTCGCCGCCCACGATCTTCTGCAGCACCTCGACAAGCTGACCAGCTGAGTTCGACCGTCGGTATGAACCTAAAGGGGCCAGGCCCCTTTAGGTTCGCGCGGTGCATAGACGCTCACTCCTTGCGCTGCCGCTGATGGCTGCCGCGACTCTGGTCGCGGTGGGCCCGGCGGGAGCGGTGAACACGGTCACGACGACCAACGGGGCCAACTGGCAGATCCATGATCTGGCGCCCCCGAAGCTCGACACCGGCTCGATCCGGGCGATCTCCGACAATGCGTTCTACGGGTTCGGCGGCATCCGCGTGCGGGTGTCCGACGTTCCGGCGAGCGACCCGACCGGGCGGCTCAACGGCGAGCTGATGCGCGGGTTCGGGCTGACCTGGGACAACGACGAGACCTTCTCCACGACCACGCCCGTGGACCTCGGCGGCATCGGCATCAGCCGCGCGATCAAGGTCTCCAAGGCCGGCAACTACACGCGCTGGCTGGACTCGTTCGCGAACACCACCGGTCGGACGGTCACCGTCGAGGTGTCCTTCGGCGGCACCGCCGGCCTGAACACGGGCAACAACCAGTCGAAGATCGCCGCGACGTCGAGCGGCGACGCGCTGATCGACCCGAGCGACACGTGGGTGTCGATCTCCTCCCCCAACGCGGCCGGCGTGAGCACGCGCGGCCCGTCGGCGGTCGTCGGCACCAGCCAGAGCGTCGGCAACTTCCAGCGCGACCCGTTCGGCGCGCCGCTGCCGACGACCGGCCTGGAGGCCAACTTCTACGGCTACCGCAACACGCTGACGCTGCTGCCGGGCCAGACCAAGTCGCTGCTGCACTACGTCGTGGCGGGCCGCTCCGAGGCGACCGCGACCGCGGGCACGCAGGTGAGCGCGGTCGGCACGACCGCCGCGTCACTGGTGAGCGCGCCCGACACGGCCGGGCTCTCCGCGCAGGCGCTGTGCACGGTCACCAACTTCGCGCTCGCCCAGGATTGCAGCGCGACGGGCCAGCCGCCGCTGCCCGTGTTCGCGCCGGTGAAGGCGCCGACCACCGGCTCGCCCTACGACGTGGTGAACAAGTCGATCACGCAGATGGGCGCCGACATGGCCGCGGGCCTGACCACCTCGGTGGCGATCACCCGCGCCTACCTGGACCGCATCGCCGCGTACGACCAGGGCCCGTTCGGCTTTCACTCCTACATCACGGTGGCCCAGGACGCCCTGGCCCAGGCCGCCGCGGCCGACGCCCGGCGCGCCGCGGGAGAGACCGGCGACCTGCTCGGCATCCCGGTCAGCATCAAGGACCTCTACGACACCAAGGACATGCCCACCACCGACGGCTCGCTCGCCTTCGAGGGCTGGCAGCCCAAGCGCGACGCGTTCCAGGTCGCGCGCCTGCGGGCGGCGGGGGCCGTCATCCTCGGCAAGGGCAACCTGAGCGAGTTCGCCAACTCGGGCTCCTACAGCGAGTCCGGGTACGGCATGGTGTGGAACGCGTTCAAGCCGTCGAAGTCCTCGCTCGGCTCGTCCGGCGGCCCCGCGGTCGCGGTGGCCACGTCGCTGGCCGGCTTCGGCATGGGCTCGCAGACGGGCGTGTCCTTGTACGCGCCCTCGACCGGCGCGTCGTTGGTCTCGCTGCGCGGGACGGACGGCATCTCCTCGACCGCGGGCGTGATGCCGTTGACGTGGCTGCAGGACTTCGCCGGCCCGATCGCCCGCACGACGAGCGATGTGGCCCGCATCCTCAACGTCACCACCGGCACCGATCCGGAGGACGTGTACAGCACCTACGCCGACGCGGACGCCAAGCGTCCCGCCGACTGGAAGACCGCGCTCGACAAGAACGCGCTGCAGGGCAAGCGGATCGGCTACATGACCTCCTCGTTCACCGGCTCGCCCAGCTACGGGCAGGACGACGGCACCGGCGCCGCCGTGCTGGCGCGCTTCGCCGACCTGCAGGCGGCGGGTGCGACGATGGTCGAGATGGCCTCCGCGGCGCCGAGCGGCCCGTCCGGTCCGACGCTCTCCGGCAACCGCGGCGAGGAGGGCTGGCAGCAGTACTTCGATCGCCAGGTCGATCCGCCGTTCCATACGGCGTCGGAGATCCTCTCCTCGCCCAAGGTCCTCCCGTACAACCGGGGCACGACCCCGGCCCGCGCCCGCCTGACCGCCGCCGACAACCAGGCGATCATGGCCAACCGCGACGAGTACAAGGCTCGGATCAAGACCTGGATGGACACCAACAACGTCGACGCCGTCGTCTACCCGGGCTTCCGCTCCGACGTCTACGACAACGACGGCGCCCAGACCCTGTCGTCGGACCGCAACAGCGGCGTGCTGACCTCGAACGTCGGCCTGCCGACGCTGATCCTGCCGGTCGGTGCGAACCCGCACGGCGACCCGATCAGCATCCAGATCCTGGGCCGCGCCTTCGACGACGCGAAGATGCTCGGCTTCGGCTACGCGCTCGAGCAGCAGCTCGGCGGCACCGGGCATCTGGTGCCCGCCACGGCGCCCAAGCTGCCCTACAGCGTGGACACGCCCGCTCCGCCGATCGGCGGCACGGTCCCGGCCACGCTCTCGCTGACGCTGGGCACGCCGGCGACGTTCGGCGCGTTCACCCCGGGCGCCGATCGCACCTACGACGCGTCGACCACCGCGAACGTCATCTCCACCGCCGGCGACGCGACGCTGACCACCGACGGCGGCAAGCTCACCAACGGCGCGTTCTCGCTGCTGGAGCCGCTGCAGATCGCGTTCAGCAAGTCGACGTGGAACGCCCCGGTGTCCAACGACGCCGTGACGATCGCGTTCACGCAGCACATCGGCGCCACCGAACCGCTGCGCACCGGCAGCTACTCGAAGACGCTGACGTTCACGCTCTCGACGACCACGCCCTAAAGCCCCGCTAAAGGGGACTGTCCCCTTTAGCTGGCGTTTACCTCGCGCGAACCTAAAGGGGCCAGGCCCCTTTAGGTTCGCGTCACTGCGGCCAGGGCGGGTGCGGCGGGCCCGACATGACCTCGACGAGGTGGCCCGCGGGGTCGCGGACGAACGCGCGTGGGGCGTTCCAGGCGTTCGAGCCGGCGCGCAGCTCGTAGCCGGCTTCGGTCAGCGCGCGCAGCGCGGCGTCGTAGTCCGGCGGCAGCACCGCGACGTGGCCCTCGCGGGCGACGCTGGGGTCGGGCAGCGGGTTCAGGTGGATCTGCGTGCCCTCGCGCTCGACCCACGTGAAGCGGTCGGCCAGCATGGGCGGCGGGACCATCTCGGTGAACCCGAGCAGTTCCCAGAAGGCGACGCACTCGCGGACGAGTTGGGGCGGTACCTCGAGCGTGGCGTGTTGGAGCACGGACGGGAGGCTATCCGCGCAGGATCAGGTCATCCAGCGACGGCGCCTCGGTGATGAACCGGTAGCGCAGCGCGAGTTCGGCGACGGTCTGGATCGAGGCCTCGTCGAGGTCCGCCCGCCACGTCGGCAGGTGCATCTCGTCCGTGACCGTGGCCGGGATCTGCGTGTAGTCGCCGACCACCGCGCGCACCTCGGGCTCATGCGCCGACGCGTAGTCGAGCGAGCGCTCCATCGCCCGCCTGAAGCGCCGCACCACGTCGGGATGCGCGTCGATGTACTCCTTCGACGCGAAGTAGGTCGCGACGGTGAGGTTCGGCGCCGTCGACGCGTACGGGCTGAACAGCGGCGTCGCGCCGGCGGCGACCGCGCGGGAGTACGTGGGCTCGACCGTGAACGCGGCGTCCACGCGCCCCGCCTCCAGCGCATCGCTCATCTCCGCGAACGGCACCTGGACGTACTTGAGGCTCGTGTAGTCGCCGCCGTGCGTCTCCATCCAGCGGTTGATGACCACGGGTCCGATGTTGTTGAGCGTGTTGACCGCGACCGTCTTGCCCTCGAGGTCCTTGGCCGAGCGCAGCCGCGAGCCCTTCGCGACCACCACCGCATCCCACGCGTCGCGGCGGGAGGTCCCACCGAGCACCCCCGGGGAGACGATCCGCACCGGCAGCTTCTTCGAGGCGGCGATGATCAGCGAGGCCGTGTTGGAGAACCCGACCTGGTAATCGCCCGACAGGATCGACGGGATGATGGCGGCGCCGCCATCGGCCAGTTGCGGCTCGATCGTGAGGTGCTCCGCGGCGAAGAAGCCCTTCTTGATGCCGAGGTAGAGCGGCGCGACGTCGGTGATCGGGATCACGCCGACCTTCAGCGTGACCGGCGCCTCGACCGGCGCAGGGGTCGTCCCCCCGCAGCCGATCGCCAGCAGCGCCGCCGACGTCGCGATCCAGCCCCTCCGCATCCAGGCGAAAGATACTTCAAACGTTTCTTGACCAATCCGGCGGGCCTCTGCGTCGCGGCGCCCGCGAGCGCCAACGCCAAGACTTTCTTCGCTGGCTCTTCGCTTCGATCGGCAGCGTTCTCGCCGGTCACGGATGTCTGCGCCTGCTCCAGCCACCACGAAGAGGGCCCCGAAGCGCCGCCCCAAGAAGCTCCGCCGCAAGCCGGTGGCCGCGCGCCCGGCGCGGCGCCGGCCCGCCGCGCTCACGGCGCTGCTCTTCGTGCTCGCGGTGGGCGCGATCGTCGCGGCCTACCTGAGCCTGGGCGGGACCGACACCGCCGGCACCGTGTCCGAGCGCACCGTGACCGTCTCGAAGGGCGTGATCGAGAGCGTCGTGTCCGGGAGCGGGAACCTCGAGCCGGCGCGCCAGGCCGACGTGAACTTCGCCACCAGTGGGCGGATCACGAAGATCTACGCCTCCGAGGGCCAGCACGTGAGCAAGGGGGAGCTGCTCGCGCGGCTCGATGATTCGAGCCAGACGGTTGCCGTGGCCAAGGCGCACGCGGACCTCGTTGACGCGCAGGACGCGCTCACCGACGCGCAGGAGGCGGCCGCCGAGGAGACGGCCGCCTCCACGTCGGTGACCTCGACGACGGTGTCCGCGACGGCCGCGCAGGTGACGCCCGCCGCCACCGCGACGCCGGGCGCGGGTGCAAACGCCGCCGCCCACGCGCCACCGCCACCCCGGCCCGGACGCCGGCCGCGACCGCGACGGCCGAGCCCGTGCAGACCGCGGCTCCGAGCGGCGGCGGCTCCGGTGGTGGCGGGTCGACGATGAGCGTCGAGTCCGCGCAGGCGGCGGTCGACAGCGCCGATCTCGCGCTCTCGCAGGCGCAGGACGACCTCGCGGCCACCGAGCTGCGCGCGCCGATGGCCGGCACGATCGCCTCGATCTCGGCCGCGGTCGGCGACGACGCCGGCACGAGCGCCGGCAACGGCCAGCAGGGCGCCAACTCGAGCACCTCGTCGAGCGCCTTCATCGTGCTCGCGGCGCTGTCGAAGCTCAAGCTCGACGTCGCGCTGAGCGAGTCCGACATCGGCAAGGTCGAGGTCGGCCAGTCGGCGGCGGTGACGATCAACGCCGCCTCGGGCGAGAAGGTCGCGGGCAAGGTCACGGCGGTCGGCGTGCTCTCCGAGCTCGTCCGACTCGACCTCCTCCTCGGGCGCCGTCAGCTATCCGGTGACGGTCACGCTCGAGCAGACCACCGAGGGCCTGAAGTCCGGCATGAGCGCGACGGCGGACATCGTGGTCGCCCGGGCGTCCGGGATCGTCGTGCCCAGCCAGGCGCTGCGCGGGAACACGGTCACCGTCGAGCGTGACGGCCGGCGCTCGACCCAGCGCGTGCAGACCGGCGTCGTGGGGGACAGCACGACGCAGGTCGTCAGCGGCCTCGACGCAGGCGACAAGGTGATCGTCACCTCGACGTCCGTCGCCGCGACGGGCACCTCGGCCACGCCGAACCGCACCGGCTTCGGCGGCGCGGGCGGCTTCGGCGGCGCCGGGGCGACGCGGCGCTTCGGGGGCGGCGCGGGCGGCTTCGGCGGCGGCCCGCCCGGCGGCCCATGACCGTACCCGTGCCGGAGAGCGGCGAGAGGCGGAGCCCCCTGGACGAGGCCTCTCAGCGACGCGAGCCCGCGGGACGAGACGTCGCCGTCATCGAGCTGCGCGACATCCGCCGGGAGTACCGGGTGACCGAGGACATCGTGGTGCACGCCCTGCGGGGCGTGTCGCTGCGGATCGAGCGCGGCGAGTACGTCGCCGTGATGGGGTCCAGCGGGTCCGGCAAGTCGACGCTGATGCACATCGTCGGCTGCCTCGACGCGCCGTCCTCGGGCCAGTACCTGCTCGACGGCGCGGACGTGCGCGAGATCGACGAGGACTCGCTGGCGGACCTGCGCAACCGCAAGATCGGGTTCGTCTTCCAGGCCTTCAACCTCGTGCCGCGCACGACCGCGCTGGCCAACGTCGAGCTGCCGCTGACCTACGCCGGGCTGCCACGCGCCGAGCGCCGGCGGCGGGCGCTGCACGCGCTGGACCAGGTCGGGATGGCCGACCGCGTCCACCACCAGCCCGTCGAAGCTCTCCGGCGGCCAGCAGCAGCGCGTCGCCGTCGCGCGGGCGATCGTCACCAACCCCGCGATCATCCTCGCCGACGAGCCGACGGGGAACCTCGACTCGCACTCCACCGCCGAGGTCCTGGACGTCTTCGAGCGGCTCAACGACGCCGGCCGGACGGTCGTGATGATCACCCACGAGGAGGACGTCGCCGCGCGCGCGTCGCGGACGATCCGCCTCGGCGACGGGCTCGTGGTCAGCGATGAGCGGGCCTGAGATCCTGCGCATCGCGCTCGGGGGCGTGGCGGCGAACAAGCTGCGCTCCGGGCTGACGATCCTCGGCATGACGATCGGCGTGGCCGCGGTGATCATCCTCGTCGCGGTCGGCAACGGGTCGAAGGTCGCGATCCAGTCGTCGATCAACGCGCTGGGCTCGAACGTGCTGCTCGTGCAGGCCCAGGGCGGCGGCTTCGGGCCCGGCCGCGGCGCCGGGACGAGCGTCACCTTCACCCAGCGCGACGTCGACGCGCTGGGCGACACGTTCAACGCGCCCGACGTCAAGCGCGTCTCGCCGGTGGTCAACGCGAGCGGGACGACGCTCGTCAACGGCTTCGACGTCGTATCAGCCGAGCTCGGTCACCGGGACGGTCCCGGGCTACATCGAGACGCGCTCCTACAAGATCGCCAGCGGCGCGATGTTCACCGACGCCGACGTCAAGGCGCACAGGCGGGTGTCGTGCTCGGGCCGACCGTCGTGACCAACCTCTTCTCGGGCGCCGATCCCGGTGGGCTCGACGGTGCGCGTCAACGGCACGGGCTTCCAGGTCGTGGGCGTGACCGCGGCCAAGGGCTCCAACGGCCAGCAGGACCAGGACGACATCGCGTTCGCGCCGATGACCGCCGTCCAGGACGTGCTGACCGGCTACGGGAGCGGGCTTGTCGTCGATCACGATCGAGGCCAAGGACGCCGACTCGCTCGACGCGGCGCAGTCCGAGGTCACGCACGATCCTCGACGAGCGCAAGCACGTCACCGACCCCACCAACCCGGGCTTTCAGGTCATCAACCAGGGCGCCGTGCGGGAGGTGGCCAGCGCCTCGACCGACGTGTTCACGACGCTGCTCGGCGCGGTCGCGGCGATCTCGCTGCTGGTCGGCGGGATCGGCGTGATGAACATCATGCTCGTCTCGGTCACCGAGCGCACGCGCGAGATCGGCATCCGCAAGGCGATCGGCGCGCGGCGGGCGGACATCCTCGCCCAGTTCCTGACCGAGGCGGTCGTCATCTAGCGCCTTGGGCGGCGTCACCGGCGTGCGTCGCGGGCATCGTCGGCTCGCAGTTCAAGATCGCCGGCGTCGAGCCCGTCGATCGCCCTGTACTCGGTCGCGCTGGCGTTCGGCGCGGCCGTGCTCTGCGGCCTGTTCTTCGGCACCTACCCCGCGGGCCGGGCCGCTCGGATGCGCCCGATCGACGCCCTGCGCTTCGAATGAGGAGTCACGCATGACCGACGACGAACCCCTTCCGCCGCGGCCCCGGCGGCGCAGCGTCACGCCCGTCGGCGCCGTGCTCGGCCGCGGTGCTGATCGCCGCGCTCGGCTTCCTCGGCGGCGTGAAGGTGCAGAAGTCGCGCGCCGATTCGACGACCGCGACCGGGCACGCCGCGGCGGCGTTCGCCGCGGCGGCGCGACCGGCACGCACCGGCGGCGCGCAGCCAGGCGGCCGGCGGCCAGGTCGACGCCACGATCGGCTCGGTTTCGAGCGTCGACGGCAGTCGTCGTTCTACGTCTCCGACCAGAGCGGCAACAAGGTCAAGGTCAAGACCAACAAGCAGTCCAAGGTCACGCGCAGCGCGGTCGCCGACGCCGACGAGATCCACCCGGGCGACACCGTGATCGTCCAGGGCGCGCAAGGCCGGCAGCGGCACGGTCACGGCGATTCGGTGGTCGCCACCGCGAGCCAACGCGCAGGGCGGCTTCGGCGCGCTCTTCGGCGGCGGCGGCGCGGCCGGCGGCGGCGCGGCAGGCGGCGGTTTCGGCGGCGGCGGGCCCCAGGGCGCGCCTCCCGGCGGCGGATGAGTCAACGAAAGGACAGAGATGAGCGTCGAATACGACGAAGAGGACTACGAGGACGGCCCGGACACGACCCGCTGGGTGATCGCGGCGGTCGTCGCCGTCGTCCTGATCGCGGGCGCGTTCTTCGCCGGGCAAGGCGATGGCCGGCGGCAGCGGCCCGGCGACGCTCGCCGAGGCCGTCACCCAGGCCCAGGCCGGAGACCTCCCGTGCGGCGACACCGGCACCGCCTCCGCCACCCCCGACCCCCAGGGCGGCCCGCCCCAGGGCGCCGGCTTCGCCATCCGCGCGATCTGCAACCGCGGCAACGCGAACGGCGCGCCGCCGGCCGGCGGCCGGATTCGCCGGCCGAGGCGGCGGCGGCTTCGGGTTCGGTGGCGAGGTCGTCTCGGTCACCGCCGACAAGCTCACGTTCAAGGGCCAGCAGGGCGACGTCACCGTCGCCATCGGCCCGTCGACGACGATCTCGAAGTCCGCGAAGGCCTCGTCCTCGGATCTCAAGCCCGGTCAGACGGTCGTCGTCGGCGGCGCCGGTCGTCAGGCGACCGGCGGCACCGCGACGTCCGTCCTGATCACCGGCTCGGCGAACTAACCCGCGTACTTGACGGTCAGCGTGTAGGCCGACGAAGCCGAAGCCGAGGCCGCCCCGCGCCGGACCACCGAGAAGGTGAGGTGCTCGGTGCGGCGGTCTCGGCAGGCGATCCGGTAGTTGATGCGCCTGGTGTTCGTGCGGCCGACGACCTTCCCGCCGGACTTCACGACCAGGCGGTAGCCGGGCTTGTCGAGCTTGACGGTGAAGGCGCCGTCGAGCGTCAGCGGGAGCTTGAAGGACTTGGTGCCCGTGCCCGTGAAGGTCTGGGTCGCGCGCCGCGTCCAGGGCTGGAAGATGTCGGCCTGGGCGGCGAGGAGGGAGCCGCCCGTCGGCTTCAGCAGCGACGTGAAGCGCCACGCCTCGGTCGGGTAGATCAGGCGCGCGTAGGCCTCGGCCCACGCCTCTCCCGGGTTGGAGAGGTAGTTGACGCCCTCGTCGCCCGGCGCCAGGCGGCCGTCGATCGTGTTCGAGCAGACGAGCTCGTAGGACGACCAGCGCTTCGGGCCGAAGTCCAGCGCGTCCAGCGGCGCGTTGGAACGGTGGGCGGCGATGTGGTGGCCGTACTCGTGGGCGATCACGTAGTCGACGGTGACGTCTGAGCCGGAGGCCTGGGAGTCCGGGACGGTCATCGTCTGGTCATTCGCCGAATAGCAGGCGAGAATCCCGTCGCCGGCGTGGCCGCCGCACTCCTCGTTGATCGACGCGGCGGACACGACGACCATCTTCAGCGAGGAGAGCTCGGAGCCGTGCGGGAAGGTCCCGACGAGCGTCGCGTACTGCTGGGCGATGGCGGGATCGGTCGCGGTGACCTGGATCGTCTGGCCGTCGGCGGTCGGGTAGCGGGCGGTCGTGCCCGACGGAGCCTGCGACGGCGTGTGCGCCGGCCCCGGTCAGGACGCGGTCCTTGAATCCGGCGGCGGACGCGGACGTGGGGAGGGCGAGCACCGCGGCGGGGAGGCACAGCACAGCGAAGCGGCGGGGGAGACGCATGGACCCAAGCTAGGCGCCGAACCTGAGATTGACCGAAGAAGAACCTCACAATCACCTCAGCGTGGCGCGTTGAACGTTCTGTGACCACCACCCGCGTAGAGGCCCTCGACTGGGCCGACCTGACCGCGCAGCTCGACGCCCGCGGCTTCGCCGTGACGCCGCCGATCCTCTCCGAGGGCGAGCGCACAGCGCTCGCCGGGCAGTTCGACGACGGCCGCTTCCGGTCGACGATCGACATGGCCCGCCATCGCTTCGGCGACGGGCGCTACCGCTACTTCGAGCACCCGCTCCCGCCGCTGATCAGCGAGCTGCGCAGCGGGTTCTACGAGCGCCTGGCGCCCGTCGCCAACGACTGGGCGGCGAAGATCGGCGGGGACACGTTCCCGTTGAGCCACGCGGAGTTGCTCGAGCGCTGCGAGGCGGCGGGCCAGACGCGGCCGACGCCGCTGATCCTGCGCTACGGCCCGGGTGACTGGAACGCCCTGCATCAGGACCTCTACGGCGACGTGTACTTCCCGTTCCAGATCCTGACCGTGCTCGAGAACGGCTTCCGCGGCGGCGAGTTCGTGCTGTTGGAGCAGCGCCCGCGCGCGCAGAGCCGCGCGCACGTGCTGACGCCGGAGCCGGGCGCGTTCGTGATCTTCCCCACCCGCGAGCGCCCGCAGCCCAGCCGGCGCGGCTACAGCAAGGGGGCGCTACGGCACGGCGTCAGCACGATCACCGAGGGCCGCCGAACGGCCCTCGGGATCATCTTTCATGACGCTCGCTAGCCGTTGGCGATCTTCTCGGCGGCTTTGCCGACGCGCTTGATCGCCGTGCGCATGTTCCGGCCGGCGGCCTTGGCCTTCGAGTAGCCGGACGAGCCGCCGGCGTTGAGCGCCTGGCGGACCGCCTTCTGGAAGCGGCGGATGCCCTTGGTGTAGAGCTGCAGCGCGTCGAGCATCTCCTTCTGGCCCTCGGCGACCATCGGCGTGTCGGCCGTCTCGGCGGCGAGCGCGTCGTGCCAGATCTTCACCGACGCGGCCTGGCGACCCGCGGCCGCGGAGGCCTTCTTGAGGCCCTTCCTGGTCTTGAGGTGCTGCAGCGCCTTGCCGAAGCGATTGTCCTCCTTGATCTGGCGATGGGCCTGCTGCTGCACGACGGCGCGGACCGTGTCGTCGCTGGCGCTGGCCTTCGGTGCGCCGGTCAACAGCGCCGCGGCTGCCAGGCAACCGCACAGAATCGACGTACGCATTCGAGAATCCTCCCGTTTAGTGAACCCCGCCAGTTCGTTACCCCGCCACGCGGCGCGCTAGTCCGAAAAAGCGCGCAACACCTTCGGCGCCCATTCGGCGAAGAACGCGTCCTTGTCCGGCCCGACCTGCTGGACGTAGAGCTCGTCGATGCCGGCCGTCTCGTATTCGCGCAGGGACTCGATGTGCGCGTCGACGTCAGGCCCCATGGGCGTGCTGAGCGCATCCGGCCGGACGAGCTCGCAGGCCTGCTCGAAGTGCGCCGGCGTGGGGAGGATCTGCGCGAGCTCGCCCGGGAGCGCCTCGTTGGGCCACAGCCGCATGACCGTCTCGCGCGCCCGCTCCTCGGACGCCATGTAGCAGACCTTGGTGCCCGAGTGGACGGGGCCCTTGCCGCCTTCGGAGCGGTACTGGGCGATCGCGTCCGCGTCCGGCGCCATCGTCACGTAGCCGTCGCCGACCTTCGCCGCGAGCGAGATCGCCTTGGGGCCGAAGCCGGAGACGAGGACCGGCACGCGCTCCCGCGGCAGGTCGTACACGCGCGCGTTCTCGACCGTGTAGTGACGCCCGCGGTGTGAGCGCTGGCCGCCCTGCCACAGATGGCGCATGACCTCGACCGCCTCCTCGAGCATCTCCAGGCGGACATCGGCCTCGGGCCAGTGCTCGCCGAGGATGTGCTCGTTGAGCGCCTCGCCGCTGCCCACGCCGAGGTTGAAGCGACCCTCGTGCAGCACCGCGGAGGTCGCGGCCGCCTGGGCGATGACCGCCGGGTGGATGCGCATGGTCGGGCAGGTGACGCCGGTCGTCACGGGCAGCGGCGTCGCCTCCGCGAGCGCGCCGATCACCGACCACACGAACGCGCTGTGGCCCTGCTCGTCGTTCCACGGGTGGTAGTGATCGGAGATCCACAGCGCGTGGAAGCCGGCCTCGTGGGCCTGCTTCGCCTGGGCGATGAGCGCGCGAGGGTCGTTCTCCTCGCACGAGAGGAAGTAGCCGAGCTTCATCGCGGGGAGCTACCCGAGTTGCTCGGCGACGACCCGCGGATCCTCGACGAGGCCGCGGCGGGCCGCCGCGCTGGCGCAGGATCGCCGAGACGGCGGGTACGACCCGCCGCGCTCCGGGTCCTACTTCTGGCGCTGGGGGGCGGTCAGCCTCGGTTCGGAACCGGTCACGGCCAGGCCCTTCTCCATCAGCTCGATGACATGCCCGTCCGGGTCGGTGACGAACGTGCGCTTGACGCCGTCACCGCGCGCGATCGTCTCCCCGGGCGGCACCACGCCGTGCTCGGCCGCCCGCGCCAGCGCCGCGTCGAGGTCGTCGACGACCAGCGCGAGATGGTTGCCGTAGCCGATCACGATCTCCGCCTCGTCGTACGGCGGGTTCAGCTCGGCGGTGCGGCCGGGCTCGGTCTCGCCGACGAGATGGATCTGCTGATCGCCGACCTGCAGCCACGCCCCGGGCGTGTCGAACGTGGGTGGCCGAGGCACCTCGACCAGCCCGATCGCGTCCGTGTAGAAGCGGACCGCGGCCTCGACGTCGGACACCAGCAACGAACCATGATCCAGGCGCATGCCGTGGATTCAACCAGCCCGGGTCACGAACGTTCGCGCGCCGGCTCATCTTCGTGGGCTTCCGCGAGCCGATCGCGCGTGCTCGGGCGGGGGCTCGCCTGGCGGCTCGCCCCCGCGCGGACCACGGGGCTACGGGTTGGTCGTCGAGAGCGTGAAGGTCAGCGTCTTGGCGTACTGACCGGAACGGAGCGGGTCGGTCTGGCCGATCGACTGCAGGAAGTTGACCGTGACCGTGTCGTTGGAGATCGGCGCGGAGTAGGTGATCAGCGTGTTCGGGGCGGCCGAGCCCCCGACCGCGGTGAGTGCGCCACCGGTGCCGCCGCCCGCGCTGGTGGCGTTCACCTTCAGCGCCTGCGGGAGCGAGAACGTGCCGTTGACCAGGTGGCCGGTGGCGTTCGCGCTCGGGTCGGCGACGCTCAGCGTCGCGTCTCCCGCGCTGGAGACGACGGTCGCCGTCGTGGTGGCGGTGTAGTCGCTGGTGACGCCCGGCGTGAACGCGCCGAAGGCCGCCGGGGTGCCCATCGTCAGCGAGAGCGTGGCCGGGACGGTGCCGGACACGTCGGCCGGGTTGGGCATGATCCGGCCGACCACGCCCTGGGTCTCGCCGAACGGGCCGGCGGTGTAGTAGATGTGGTTGCGCTGGCCGCTGGCGGCGTTCCC
This sequence comes from uncultured Solirubrobacteraceae bacterium, assembly GCA_963798325.1. GTDB lineage: Bacteria > Actinomycetota > Thermoleophilia > Solirubrobacterales > Solirubrobacteraceae > Solirubrobacter. Next base: position 560,937 of record CAWCSS010000009.1, on the reverse strand, counting down.
GTTGCCCGGCTGCAACGCCCACAGGCCCTGGATCGCCAACGGTGTCCCGCTCGTGGTCTTCAGTTGCCCGCTGTTGCTCCACGTGCCGTCGGCGTTCTCGTGGAAGGCGTTGATCCGGCCGTCACCGAAGTTGCCGATCAGCAGGTCGCCGCCGTAGGCGCCGAAGTTCGGGTTCGCGAGCGCGGTGCCCCACGGCGCGTTGAGCACGCCGCCCGGGCTCGCGATGCGCGACAGGAACCTGCCCTCGAGGTCGAACGCGTTGACCACGCCCAGGCCGGCGCCCGGGATCTCGCGGTACCGGGTCGGGTTGCCCGCCGGCTGGCGGGCGTAGGTGACGATGATCCGGTTGCCGACGGTCTGAATGCCATACGGCGCATAGCCGGCGGGAAGGTTCGGATCCACGAACGCCGCGGGCAGCAGCTGCCAGGTGGACGAGACCATGTCGACGCGGTTGTGCTTGAGATCGGCCGCGTAGAGCCGCGGCGCGCCGCCCACGGTGGCGATCGCGAGGCCCATGTAGACGGCTCCGTCGGGGCTCGCGTAGCCCAGCAGCGCGTCGTTGTTGGTGACGCCGTTGCGCCACCCGCGGATCTCGCCGCCCATGTTGGCGAAGATGAAGCTCGACGCGGTGTTGGCCGCCCCGCCCGGCGGCACGAGGAAGTTCCCCGCGCCCCCACCCGCGACTCCGCCCGTCGGGCTGACGATGCGCGCGAGCGTGGCGTTGGCCGCGCCGCTCGCGTTGACGATCGTCGACGTGTTGGAGCCCTGGTTGACCGGCCACCACGGCGAGCCGGCCGATGCCGCCAGGCCCCACGGGTTGACCAGCAGCGGATCCTGCCGGTCGGCCGGGATCAGCGTCGTGTTCGACGACATCAGGTTGTGCGTGACGTACTGGTCACTCGGCGCCGCGGCCGCCGGTGCGGCAAGCGCCAGACTCGCGGCGGTGACCAGCAACCCTCTCTTGAGCACAGCGACCCCTCCTCCTCCATAGATGGATCGGAACGGAGGGCATTACGCGCGCCGAGGGCAACTCGTTCAAGTCGTGCTCATGCCCTGCACCCGCGGGCTCGGAACGGCCGGCGTCGCGACCAGGGCGGCGATCTTGCCGGGCGGGGCTGTGCGCACGTGCGCGGTGCCCGGCCGGGCGGGCTTGGCGGCGTGGGCGGAAGCGGCGAACGGGGCGCTGGCGGCGATCGTGACCGCGGCCACGACGGCCGGGAGCAGGCGGGCGAAACGACGGTTGGGGCGGCGCCGGCGGAGGTGGTCGTTGGTCATGAGGGAACCCTCGCGCCGCGCCGTGAGAGCCGCCTGCGAGCACCCTGGGAGCCTCCTGAGCCTCGACCGGCGGGCGGGTGTCGGCCGCCGAACTGGCACCCCCCTGGCTGGGGGGTCGTCGCGAGCATCAAGGCGGATCCGCCGCCGCGACGTTCAATGTGTGCGGAGATGAACCCCGATACTCCCCAGCCGTCCGTGTCGACTTCGTCCACCGACGCGCCCGCATTCCCCCATCACGCCGCTGGTCCCGTGCCACCGCTGGAGCCGGCCGAGCGACAGTACGCCGAACGTGCCAGAGGGGTGCCGAACTGGCAGCCCGAGGACGGCGACTTCGCCTAGCTCGACGGCGTCTGAACCCACGCCGGCCGCCTGCGGGTAGCCGGCGAGGGCGAGCGCGATCCTGAGCTCCTCCTCGAGGATCGCGAACGCGCGGCGCACGCCGGGCTCGCCGGCGGCGCCGAGCCCGTACATCATCGCCCGCCCGATCAGGACCGCCCGCGCGCCCAAGGCGAGCGCCTTGACGATGTCCGTGCCGCGGCGCACGCCGGAGTCGAGATAGATCTCGCAGCGGTCGCCGACGGCCTCGGCGATCGCGGGCAACGCCTCGATCGACGCCGCCGCGCCGTCCAGCTGCCGGCCGCCGTGGTTGGAGACGACGATCGCGTCCGCGCCGTGCTCGACGCAGCGCAGCGCGTCGTCCGCGCGCATCACGCCCTTGATGATCAGCGGGCCCTTCCAGCGCGAGCGCAGGTCGGCGAGGTCGTCCCACGTGACGCGCGGATCGAAGGACCGGTTCACGCCGGCCGACAGCGTCGCGGACGTGCTGCCCGACCAGCCGAGGTTCGCGGGCGTGATCCGCGGGTCGGCGACGAAGCCGCTCGTCCAGCGCGGGTGCGTGACGCCTTGGGCGACCGTCTTCAGCGTGATCCGCGGCGGGATGCTGAAGCGGTTGCGCACGTCGCGCTCGCGCACGCCCGCGACCTGCACGTCGACGGTCGGCATCAGCGCTTCGTAGCCGCACGCCGCCGCGCGCTCGAGCAGCTCGTCGACCAGCCCGCGGTCCTTCATCACGTAGAGCTGGAACCAGCGCCGCCCGGGCGAGGCCTGCGCGACCTCCTCGAGCGTGTAGGAGGCCATCGTCGAGAGCGTCGTGATCGTCCCCGCGGCGTGCGCCGCCCTGGCCACGGCGACCTCGCCGTCGCGGTGCTGGAGCCCCGTGAGGCCGGTGGGCGCGCCGATGATCGGCAGCGCGATCTCCCCGCCGAGGACGGTCGTGCGCAGGTCCACCCGCGAGACGTCGATCAGCGCCTTCGGGTGCAGCGTGACGTCGTTGAACGCCGACCGGTTGCGCGCGGCGGTCACCTCGTCCCACGCCGCGCCGTCGACGTAGTCGAACGCGGGCTTGGGCACGGTGCGCCTGGCCATCGCCCGCAGGTCGCCGATCGTGTGGCAGCGGGCGGCGCGCGCCTCGGGCGAGAACGCCGTGCGCGCGCGGGCGGGGGCGGCCTTCACGTCAGCCGCGAGCTGACGGGCGGCGAGGTCGACGAGCGCGTTCACGCCCACGTTGTACCGTGCCGAGCGTGTCCGAGGAGCCGCACTCCGCCGCCTACTTCGGTCCGGAGCGTGACTTCTGGTGGAACCATGACCACCTGGAGGCCCGCACGTACGACGAGGCGGGCGGCATGCTCCTGTACCTCGTCGCCGGTCGGAGATGATGCGCACGAGCGGGACCCTCTTCGGCGTGGCGCCGGTGGAGGATCCCGACGTCGTGGTGGTCGGCCTGCCGTTCGACATGGGCGCGCACCCGACGCGTGTGGGCGCGCGCGGCGGTCCGGCGCACATCCGCGCCCACTCGCTGCTCGTCGCCGAGCACGGTCGCGACTACGGGATCAACCCGTTCGAGGCGCTGAGGATCGCCGACCTCGGCGACGTCGACTGCATCCCGGGTGATGTCGAGACCAGCTACGCGCGCATCGAGCAGGTGCTGGACAGCCTCACCGCGTTCCCGATCACGCTCGGCGGCGACGGCGCGGTCACGCTCCCCGGCCTGCGCGCCGCCGCGCGCAGGCACCCCGACCTGGTGGTCCTGCACTTCGACGCCCACTCGGACGCCTACGGCGACGGCGACGGCTTCACCAACGGCAACCCGTTCGTCCACGCCGCCAACGACGGCCTCGTCGACCCACGGCGCTCCTTCCACATCGGCGTTCGCAACACCGCCCTGCAGGGCAATGCCGGACGCCTCCAGAAGGCGACGGAGCTCGGCTACCGGCTCATGCCGGTGGGCGAGATCGGGCTCGGCTTCGTCGAGGTCGTCCGCGGCGCGCCGGTCTACGTCTGCTGGGACATGGACGTCTTCGACCCGTCGGTCGCGCCCGGGGTCGTCACGCCGGCCTGGGGCGGGCTCACCGTGCGTGAGGGTCTGGAGCTGATCCGCGCGCTGCACCCGCTGGACCTGGTCGCGCTCGACGTCAACGCGCTCTCACCGCCGCACGACCTCGGCGGCCAGACGGGCGCGCTGGCCGCCCACGTCATCCTCGAGTTTCTCCTGTTGCTGTGTCAGCGAGCGTCTTGAGGTCGGGCACGGTGAGGTCCGGCATGGCCTCGGCGGGCGGGGTCGCGCCGCCGCCGCGGCCGGCGCGCCGGTCGACCCAGACGGTCGTCATGCCCAGCGCCTTGGCCGGCACGTGGTCGTGGAACAGGCTCTGGGCGACGTGCAGCACACGCTCCCGCGGCACGTCGATCCGCGCGAACGCGAACTCGAAGTTCTCCACGCGCGGCTTGTAGCCACGCGCCTGCTCGGCGGTGATCACCCAGTCGAACTCGACACCGAGCTTCTCGTTGGAGGCGGCGAAGAGGTCGTCGTCGCAGTTGGTGATCACGCCCAGCTTGAAGCGCGTCTTCAGCCGCCGCAGCGCCTCGCCGCTGTCCGGGAAGGCCGGCCAGTCGCGCACGGACCGCCCGAACGCCGCCGCCTGCTCGGGCGTCGGCGTTCCCATCCGCTCCGCGCACCCGCGCAGCACGTCGGCGTACCTCAGATACGGCCCGGACTCGAGCTGCGCCTCATGACGAGCGAACTCCTCCAGCAGCACGTCGTCGGTCTGCTGATCGCCGGCGATCGGCCGCAGCGCCTCGAGAATCCCGGTCTCCCAGTCGATCAGCGTCCCGTAGCAGTCGAAGGTCAGGGCGTCGAAGTCGGCGAAGTCCATCCGTGCATTACAGACGAGCGGAGCGCATGAGGCGCCCCAGGGTCGATCCACTCGTCAGGTGGCGGATCACACGTAGCGCATGCGCGGCAGTGGCTCCGGGCGCACCGGGCGGTAGGGACGGCGACGGGGGAGGAAGAATCGCTTGAGCATGAAATGCATCCTAGCGGATTACTTCCTAGGACGCAACTTCTCAAGACGATATTCTGCGAAGCCATGCGCGACGACGTGGACGCGATCATCGACCAGTGGCGCGAGGTGCGGCCGGACCTCGACGCCTCGCCGATCGGCATCGTGGGGCGCGTGTCGCGGCTCGCACGGGAGCTGGAGGCGCGGCTGGAGCCGGTCTACCGGGCGCACGGGCTCGAGCCCGGCTGGCACGACGTCCTCGCCACGCTGCGCCGGTCCGGCCCGCCGTTCCGGCTGCGCGTGACCGACCTCACGACGTCGATGATGATCGGCTCCAGCGGCACGACGAAGCGGCTGGACCGGCTCGAGGGCAACGGCCTGGTGGCGCGCTCGCCGGACCCCAACGACCGTCGCGGGACGCTGATCGAGCTCACCGCGAAGGGGCTCGAGCTGATCGACGGCGTGACCGCCGCCCATCTGGAGAACGAGCGCGAGCTGCTCGCCGGGCTGTCCGGCGCCGAGCGCGAGCAGCTCGTCGAGCTGCTGCGCAAGCTCAGGCTGGCGCTACCGCCGTCGCCTTGAAGAACGTGTAACAGAAGGTGCCGTCGGGCTCGGCGGTGCGGTAGAGGTCGGCGATGCCCTCGTCGAAGCGCTCGGCGCTGATCAGGCCGTTCTCGACCGCCGGCTCGCGGATCGCCTCGACCATCGCCGTGAACGTGCGCCGGACGAAGCCGTCCACGAGGTCGGGGCGGCTGGCGTCGACGTAGACCATGCGCGGGGAGACCTGGATCTGCTCGAGCCCGGCGTCGGTCAGCAGCGGGTAGAGCAGGCGCCCGATGTTGGCGTCGCCGCGCTGGAGCGCGAACAGGGCCTTGATCGCGTCGTGCGCGGCCTCGCTGTCGGGGTGGAAGTAGGTCGAGCCGTGGTCGCCCTCGATCACGGTCAGCGTCCCGCCGGGCCTGAGCACCCGCTGCAGGCGCTTGAGCGCGGTCACGGGCCGCTCGAGGTGCTCGAGCACGAAGCAGACGAACACGTGGTCGAAGCTGTCGTCCTCGAACGGCAGCTCGAAGATGTCCGCCTGGTGGAACTCGACGCTCGGCGCCCGCTGCCTGGCCTGCGCGAGCGAGAACTCGGAGACGTCGATCGAGGTGATCAGCGCCTCCGGGCTGTTGGCCACCAGCGTCACGGTCTGCGCGCCGGTCCCGCAGCCGGCTTCGAGCACGCGGCTCCCGGCCGGGTAGGCGGTGTCGTGATGGAGCAGGTCGACGAGCGCTCCGGCCTGATCGTTCAGCCGCTCGCTCTCGCGCTCGTGGTAGCCGTGCACGTACGTCACGCGGCGCAGACTAGCCCGCGGCGAACGCGACCGCCGACTTCCGTAGCTTTCCGGGTGTGGAGATCGAGCTGTTCACCGACCCGGCGTGTCCCGTTCGCGTTCTCGGCCGAGCCGATCCGCCAGCGCCTGCGCTGGCACTACGGCGAGCAGCTCACGTGGAAGCTGACGATGATCGTCCTGACCCTGGAGCCGGGCGAGGCGGAGAAGCTCCAGGCGGGCGCGCCGGGGCTGCAGCGCAAGTACGGCATGCCGATCGACCCGGCGCCCTACCCGCGGCCATCGTCGCTCGGAGCCGGCCTGCCGGGCGGTGGTCGCCGCGCGCCTGAACGCGCCCGCGCTGGAGGCGCCGCTGCTGCGCCGCCTGCGCGTGCGGCGCATGGACGGCGGGCTGCTCGACGATCCGGGGCTGATCGCCGCCGCCGCGTCCGACGTCGGGCTTGATCCCGATGCGGTCGCGTCGTGGTCGGCGAGCGCGGCCGTCGAGGACGCGCTGCAGGAGGACGTCCGCCGCTCGCGCGCGCCGTCGGCCAAGGCGCGAGCGCTCGATCACAAGCTCGGCGGCCCGCCGGAGGAACGCCGCTACAGCGCGCCCAGCTACGTCCTCGGCGGCGAGGTCTTCATCGCCGGCTACAACCCGGTCGAGGCCTACGAGGCGGCGCTCGCCAACCTCGATCCGACGCTGAAGCGCCGCGGCCGGCCGGCCTCGGTCGCCGAGCTGCTGGCCGCCTTCGCGGACGAGCCGCTGGCCACGGCCGAGATCGCGGCGATCATGGAGCGCGACGTCCGCACCGAGCTCGGCCGCACCGCCCGGCCGATCCCCGCGGGCGCGGACTTCTACTGGAGCGCCTGAAGCACGCGGGCGTTGTGCTCGTGGCCGCGCAGCTCGTAGCCGACGACCGTCACCCACGGAGCCAGCGAGAGCACGAGCAGGCACCACGCCATCGACGCCCCTGCCGCGGCGAGCACGACCGGCGCGACCAGGAACACGGCCGACACCCCGATCAGGATCAGGTGGAAGCGATCGAGCGCGTGCGTCAGGTACGTGTAGAGCACGAAGATCCCGATGATGTAGACCGCGACCGGGATCGCCACCGACAGCACGGTGCCCCTCGCGCCGAGCTCGGAGTGCGCTTCGAGGTAGTAGGCGGCGACGTGCAGGCCGCCGCCGGTGGCGACGACCGCGCCGATGATCGGGATGTGGCCGTACCCCCAGCCGAACGAGCGCTCGCGGCGCACCTGCAGGATCGGCCCGGAGGGCGCGACGAAGTAGATCCACCACATCCCGAAGGTCAGCGCGATCCCCGCGGTGGCGACCAGGCCGGCGTCCAGCGTCCAGCCCGGCCCGTCGGCGCCGGTCAACGCCGACAACGACGCGATCGTGCCGATGATCCCCTCGCCCAGCGCGATGATCACCAGCAGCCCGTAGCGCTCGGCGATGTGGTGCGGGTGCCAGGGCGTCCCGCCGCGGTGCTCGGCGCGGTAGGGGCCGGTGAGCTCGACGAGGATGAGCGCGCCCGCCCCGATCAGCGTCTCGGCGACGCTCAGGTGAGCGATGGCGAGCGCGATCCAGCCGATCTGCGCGACCAGGATCGTCCGCAGGTACGTGTTGCAGACGTGGCGCCGCGCTGGGTCCTGGCGCGCGGCGCGCCCCCACTGGAAGCCCATCGCGATCCGCATCACGACGTAGCCCGCGACGATCACGCCGGTGTCCATCGTCCCGCCCTCGTCGAGCGACTCGAACATCCGCGGCAGCCCGATGGCGAGGATCACCACCCCGACCATCTGGACCATCGTCGTCAGCCGGTAGATCCAGTCGTCGGTGTCATAGGCCGACGCGAACCACGAGAAGTTGATCCACGCCCAGACGATCGCGAACGTGGCGAAGGAGAACCCGATCAGCGCCGTCTTGACGTGGCCCTCCGCCAGGTAGTGCGCGAGCTCATCGGCCGAGAGCCCGAACGCGACGACGAACGTCAGGTCATAGAGCAGCTCGAGCGGCGTCGCGGCGCGGTGTGACTCGTCCGGGTCGCGCCCGCCCATCTGCGCGCGCCGATGGTTGAGCCCGGCGCTCACCGCGTCAGTAGGCCCGCTTGGGCGAGCGGTCCTCGGACAGGCTGCGCTGGCCCCGGAGCACGAGCGCCTCGATCGCGTCGGCGACGTGCACGCGGTCGATGCTGCGGTCGCCGCGCTCGGTGCGGATCAGGTGCGCCTCGAAGAGCACGTCGGCGTGGGTGGCGCCCGCGGGCGGCACGAAGCGGTAGGACGCGAGCTCGATCAGCAGCCCGAGCGGGTCGGTGAAGTAGATCGAGTCCATGAAGCCGCGGTCCTTGACGCCGCTGTGCTTGATCCCACGTTCGTCGAGGCGCTCGACCGCCTGCGAGAACATCGCCTGCGACAGCGCGAAGGCGACGTGGTGCACGCAGCCGGGGTCGGTCGGCGTGCGCGAAGGATCGCCGACGCGATCCTCCTTGGTGAAGATCGTGATCAGCCGGCCGTCGCCCGGGTCGAAGTACAGATGCGACTCGTCGGCGTTGTCGAGGTTGGGCTGCTCGAAGATGAAGGGCATGCCGAGGACGCCCTCCCAGAAGTCGATCGAGGTCTGCCGGTCGGCGCCGACGATCGTCACGTGGTGGACGCCTTGGCTCTGGAGCTTGCGCATCAGGCGGCGAAATTAGCAGCCTGGCGCAGCGCTTCGAGCATGCTGCGATGGTCGGCCTTTCCCTGTCCGGCGATGTCGAACGCCGTGCCGTGATCGACGCTGGTGCGGATCACCGGAAGCCCGACGGTGATGTTCACGCCCGCCTCGATGCCGAGCACCTTGACCGGCCCGTGGCCCTGGTCGTGATACATCGCGACGATCAGGTCGTAGTCGCCGCGGCCGGCGAGGAAGAACGCGGTGTCGGCGGCGAGCGGCCCGTGGACGTCGATGCCGTCCGCGCGCGCCGCCTCGATGGCGGGCGCGATCTTCGTCTCCTCCTCGCCGTTGCCGAACAGCCCGCCCTCGCCCGCGTGCGGGTTGATCGCGCAGACGCCGATCCGCGGGCTGCCCAGCGCGTCGTGCCCGCGCCGGATCGTGCGCTCCACCAGGCCGGGCTCGATCCGCTCGATCGCGTCGATCAGCCCGAGATGGGTGGTGACGTGGATGACGTTGAGCTTGCCGGTGGAGAGCATCATCGAGACCTCCTCGGTGCCCGTGAGGTGGGCGAGGAGCTCGGTGTGGCCGGGGAACTGGTGTCCCGCGGCGCGCAGCGCGGCCTTGTTCAGCGGGGCGGTGCAGATCGCGTCCACCTTCTTGTCGAGCGCCAGTTGCGCGGCCGTCTCGACGTAGCGGTACGCGGCCTCGCCGGCGATCGCGGAGAGCTCGCCCCAGGGGAGATCGGGCGGCAGCAGGTCGAGGTCGATGACGTTCTCGGGCGGGTCCAGGCCGAGGATCTCCGCGGCCTGGCGCAGGCGCTTGGCGTCGCCGATCACGACCGTCTCGACGTCGGTCTCGCTGAGTGCGGCGACGATCACCTCCGGGCCGATCCCGGCCCCGTCGCCCATCGTCACCGCGATCATCCGTGCATGGCCTCCACGATCTGCGCCAGGCTATCCGGCCCGCCGAAGCTGCCCGGCCGGATCAGGACCCGGCGGCCGCCGCCCTCGCAGAGCACCGCGCCGTGGTGGACCTGCGCCAGCAGGCGCAGCTCGCGGACGTCGAGCGCGTCGAGCACCGCTCGTGCCGTGCCGCCGCCGGTGAGCACGAGATCGGCGGGCGGCGCCGCCTTCGGCGAACGCGGCGAGCTGCTGCGCCCGGCCGCGGACGGCGACGACGCGCCCGCGAGGTCGTTGCTGGGGCCCGATCGTGGCGACGCCCGTGGCGGCCAGGCGCTCCAGCTGCTCGCCCGCCGCGCGCGTGCCGACCAGGACGAACAGGCGCGCGTCCGATCGGTGGGGCGGCGGCAGCGGCCGCGCGCCGAGGGTGCGGCCGAGCGCGGCGGCGAGCCCCGCCGAACCGACGAGCGTCGCCCCGTCGGCGGTGGCGACGATCGCGTCGAGGTCGGCGTCGGTCTCGGCGTCGGTGAGCCGGACCGGCGACGTGCGCCGCTCGCCGTTGACGTAGAGCACGCCGCCGCGGACGACGCGCCCTTCGACCGGCAGCGCGGGCGCGACGATCACCTCGCCCTCGAGCGCCGCGAGCTCCGCGGCGACGTTCCCGCGCAGTTGCGAGTCGATCTTCTTGAAGTCGATCCGCCCCGCCCGGCGGACCCGTGCCGCGGCCTCGTGCGCCGGGAGAGAGCGTGTGTCGAGGTCGAGCACGGTGTGCTCGCGCGGGCCGCCGGCCAGCCGCACGCGCGCCAGGCCGAGCACGGCGGCGGTCTCCACGGCTCCCGAGAGGTCGTCGGCGACGACGCGCATCAACCCTGGAAGCTACCCTGCGCGCATGCCCGCCAATGGACCTGGCGAGCTCTTTGCCTGAGCACCGCGGCGATTACGCGCTTCTCGCCATCGGTGTGCTCGGGGCGTCGACGTCGCCACCGCTGATCGCCGCGTGCACCGCGCCGGCGCTGGCGATCGCGTTCTGGCGGACCGGCGCGGCGGCGGTGATCCTCGCGCCCGTTCCTGTTCGCCCGCGGGGTCGGCGCGGTGCCGCCGCGGGCGCTGAAGCTCGCGCTGCTGGCGGGGGCGGCGCTGGCGATTCACTTCGGGACGTTCATCCCGTCGCTCTCGTACACGTCGGTGGCCTCGGCGAGCGCTCTGGTGTGCTCGCAGGCGGTGTGGGCGGCGCTGCTCGGGCGGGTGCTGGGGGAGCGGCTGCCGGCGCGGGCGTGGGTGGGGGTCGGGGTCTGCCTCGCGGGCGTGTTGATGATCACCGGGGTCGACGTGTCGCTGGACGCACGCGCGTTGGCGGGCGACGCGCTGGCGTTCACCGGCGGCGTGTTCGGCGGCGTCTACATCGTCACCGGCGGGTTCGTCCGGCGCGATCTCAACACGCTCGCCTACACCGTCATCTGTTACGGCACGTGCGCCTTCCTGCTGCTGATCGTGTGCCTGATCAGCGGGCAGTCGCTGGCGGGCTATTCCGGGATCGACTGGCTGCGGATCGCCGCCATCACCGTGCTCGGGCAGCTGATCGGCCACTCGCTGTTCAACTTCGTGCTGCGATCGATCAGCCCGACGATCGTCTCGTTGTCGGGCCTGTTCACGGTGCCGCTGGCGTCGATCATCGCCGCCGTGGCGCTTGTCGGAGACGCCGCCGGCGGGGGCGGTCCCGGCGCTGGTGCTGCTGCTGGCCGGGACCGCGCTGGTGATCAACGCACGGGCACGGGCGAACGCAGCAGCCGCGTGACCGAGAGCACGGTCAGGGCCAGCATGCAGATCGCCGAGCCCACGCACCAGATGCAGATGGCGTGGATCGTGAAGAGCTCCAGGTAGGTGAGATAGCCGGAGAAGGCCAGGCCGGCGATCGAGATGAACGCGGTCACCGTGCGCGAGGTCTCGTCGTCTCGTGCCAGCGAGGCGAGGATGCCGATGTAGCCGAGCAGGCCGAGAACGGCCACGGGCACGCCCGCGAACTCGGCGTAGCGGGATTTCTGGACGGTCTCGCAGCCGTGGGCGATCGCGCACACGGGCGAGCCGCCGGCGTAGTGCACGATCGTCAGGTAGGTGGCGATGCCGAGGCCGATCAGCGCGACGACGGCGGTCGCGGCGCGAAGGGTCGGGCGGCGTGAGGCACCGGCTTCCATGGCGACGGCGCTCATGCCTTCAGCGCCTGGTCGAGCGCGTCCTGCAGGCCGGTCGCGCCGACGACGAGGACCTTCTCGGCGCCGTTGCCCCGCTTGATCGTGAACGTCGGCGTCGAGTTCGCGCCGACCGCCTGGGCGGCGGCGTCGGCCTGGTTCAGCGCGTCCTGGGCGCCGCTCGTCTTCGCGTAGTCCATCGCCTTGCTCGCGTCGACGCCGGCGGCGGTGGCGACGCCCTTGAGGAACGAGTCGGTCACGTAGCCGGAGTTCTCCTCGCCCTGGTTGGCGTAGAAGGTCTCCACGAACGACCACAGCTTGCCCTGGCGCTCGGCACCCGCGGCGACCTTCGCAGCGGTCGTCGAGTCATCGCCGATGAAGTGCAGCGTGCGCAGCTGCAGCTTGACCTTGCCGGTCTTGACGTAACCGTCGACCAGCGCCGGCAGTTCGGTGGTCGAGGCCTCCCGGCAGATCGGGCACTGCAGGTCGACGTACTCGGTGATCGTCACCGGCGCCTTCGGATCGCCGAGCACGCCCCCCGACTCCTGCACGCCGGCGACGACGGTGCTCGTGGTCAGCGACTTCGGCTTCCCACTCGAGGCGGTCACGGCCACCACGGCGACGATCACGGCGGCCAGTCCGGCCGCGGTCCCCAGCCGCCACAGCCGCTTGCGGCGGGTGGTCTGGATCTGCTCCGCACGCTCCGCGGCCTGGCGGGCGGCACGGCGCTCTTCGCGCATCTCGCGCTTGTTCATCTCGGGTGCTCCTGTGAATTCTCGTCATCGGTTCGGGGGGACCCGCGAAGACCTAAAGACAACCTAAAGGGGACTGTCCCCTTTAGATTTCGCGGGCGAGGCGAAAACCGCCCTGTGCAGGGCGGATTCCCTAAAGGGGACTGTCCCCTTTAGGTGGTGCTTAAGCCGTGACGAGTGGCGGAGCGCGGCCGCGGGTGGCGGCGGCGGGGAGGAGCAGCGGCGGGCTGAGTGCCGGGGTGGCGCTGCGGAGGATCAGTTCGATGCGGGTGACGAGCCGGGGTGCGCGGGTGGTGCGCAGGAGGGTCTTGACGCTGCGCAGGGCGAGTGCGAGCAGCGCGCCCGCGGCGGCCGCGAACGCCAGCAGCGGCAGCCAGCCGCCGCCGATCAGCGCGCCGGTGCCGAGTGCGGAGGCGAGCAGGGCCTGGCCGCCGCACGCGGCCCAGAGGCCGGCGACGGCGACGATCCACAACGACCCTCGCCCGCGGGAGATGCGTCCGACGATGCCGGCCACGGCCAGCACGTAGGTGATCAGCAGCGCGGTGCCCGCGACGCCGAAGCGGCCGCTGCCGGCCGCGTCGAGGCAGGACTGCGCGTCCGGGCCGCAGACGAACGAGACGCGCGCCTGGTCGAGCCCGGCCGCGAGCAGCGGTACGAGGATCAGCGCCCGCAGCATCAGCGGGAGGCGGTTGATCAGGGCACGCACCGGCACATGACTAATGTCGGCAGGCTTGCTGCATGAAACTTAAAGGTTCGCGGTAAAGGTGGTATAGACCACTTGTGACCCGCGCGCTGCTGATCGACGGCGGACAGAGCGGCTGCCGCATCGCCGTCGCGCGTGACGGCGAGGTCGAGCACGTCGCGTCCATGCCCGGCCTGCGGCGCGTCGGGCGCCGTTACGACGGCCTGCGGGCGCTGGTCGCGGCGCACGAGGTCGACGTCGTGGCCGCGGGGCTGACCGGCTACGCGGGCGAGGAACTCGCGTGGGACGCGCCGCGCGTGCTCGTGACCAACGACGCCGTGACCGCCTACCTCGGCGCGCTCGGCGACGAGCCGGGCGCGGTGATCGTCGCGGGCACGGGAGCGATCGCGCTCGCCGCCGGCGCCGACGGCTGGGCCCGCGCCGACGGCTGGGGAACACTGCTCGGCGACGACGGCGGCGGCCACTGGATCGGCCGGCGGGCGCTGGCGATGGCGGCCCGCGCCGCGGACGGCCGCGCGGGAGGCTCGCCTGAGCTGCTGCGGCTCGCCCGCGCCCGCTACGGCGACGACCTGATCCGGGGCGATCTACGACGCGCCGGACCCGACGGCGGCGATCGCCGCGTTCACGCGCGACGTCGCGGCGGCCGCGCGGGAGGGCGAGAGGGCGGCCGCGGGGATCTGGGAGGACGCCGGGCGAGAGCTCGCGCGAACCGCGGCGGCGGCGCTCGCGCGAGTGGTCACGGCGGGGCCTGTCGTGTCATGGTCCGGCGGGTTGTTCGCCGCCGGCGCCCTCATTCTCGATCCCTTCCGTGCGGAGCTCACGCGGCTCGTTCCCGGCGTGCGACCCCGCGCGCCGCTCGGCGACGGGCTCGCCGGGGCGGGGCGGCTCGCGGAGGGCACGACGTTGTTCGCATCCCTCGTTGATGGAGCTGGCGCATGACTCGTCTTGGGCATCTGTCGACGGAGAAAGCGCGGCCGGAGCGGTCGGGCATCGACCGGTTGCCGACGGCCGAGCTCGTGCGGCTGATGAACTCCGACGACGCCGCGGTGCCGGCCGCCGTGGCCGCGGCGAACGACCAGATCGCGAAGGCCGTCGACGCGATCGCGGACCGGCTCCACCAGGGCGGGCGGCTGATCTACGCCGGTGCGGGCACGGCCGGGCGGCTCGGGATCCTCGACGCGAGCGAGTGCGGGCCGACGTTCAACACCGACAAGGTGCTGGCGGTGCTCGCGGGCGGGCCGGGCGCGGTGAGCCACGCCACGGAGTCGGCCGAGGACGACTACGACGCGGGTGCGCTCGACCTCCCGGCGCTGACCGCCCGGGACGCCGTGGTCGGGATCAGCGCGAGCGGGCGCACCCCGTACGTGCTCGGCGCGGTCGAGCAGGCGAGACGGGCAGGCGCCCTGACCATCGCTCTGGTGTGCAACACCGAATCCGAGCTCAGCCAGGCGGCGGAGCTCTCGATCGAGGTCGTCGTCGGCCCCGAGTTCGTCGCCGGCTCCACGCGACTGAAGGCCGGGACGGCGCAGAAGCTCGTGCTGAACATGCTCAGCACACTCACCATGGTCCGGCTGGGCAAGACCTACGGGAACCTGATGGTCGACGTGCGCGTGACGAACGAGAAGCTGCGCGACCGGGCGACGCGGATCGTCGAGCAGGTGACCGGGGCGCCGCGCGACGAGGCCGCCGCGGCGCTGGCCCAGGCGGGCGACGAGGCCAAGGTCGCGATCGTGATGCTGCGCGCGAAGGTCTCCGCTGCCGAGGCGCGCGACCGCCTCGAGACCGCCGATCTCCGCCGGGCGCTTGGCGAGTGAGGGTCGCGGGCCTGATGTCCGGCACGTCGTTCGACGCGATCGACGCGGCGGTGGCGGACATCGAACTGGACGGTGACGCGGTGACGTTGAAGCCGCTGGGCTCGCTCAGCGCGAGCTACGACGACGAGCTCCGAGAGCGCCTCGCGCAGGCGGCCACGGTCAAGGACGTCTGCATCCTCGACACGCGGATCGGCCAGGCGTTCGCCGACCTCGCACAGCAGGCCCAGGAGCGCTTCGGCCCGCTGGAGCTGATCGCCAGCCACGGCCAGACGCTCTACCACTGGATCGAGAACGGCGAGGCACGGGGCACGCTCCAGGTCGGCCAGCCGGCGTGGATCGCCGAGCGCACCGGCGTCACGGTCATCTCGGACCTGCGAAGCCGGGACATCGCCGCCGGCGGCCAGGGCGCGCCGCTGGTCAGCCTCCTCGACGTGCTCCTGCTCCAACCGGGCCAGGCCGCCCTGAACCTGGGCGGGATCGCCAACCTGACGATCGGCACACGCGCCTTCGACGTCGGCCCGGCGAACGCGCTCATCGACGCCGCCGCGCAGCACCTCACCGGCGAGCCGTACGACCAGGACGGACGGCTCGCCGCCGACGGCGCGGTGCTGCACGACTGGCTCGACGCGCTCCTGCGCGACCCGTACTACGCGCGCCCCGCGCCCAAGAGCACCGGCAAGGAGCACTTCAACCTCGCGTACCTCGGCGATCTGTCCGCCCGTCGCGCCGAGGACGTGCTCGCCACGCTCACCGAGTTGACCGCGATCACCGTCGCCGACGCGGCGAAGGGCCACGAGGTCATCGCGTCTGGCGGCGGCGTGCGCAACCCGACGCTGATGCGCGCGCTGCGCAAGCGGCTCGCGGTGACCACGAGCGACGCGCTCGGCCTCCCCGCGCAGGACAAGGAGGCCTACGCGTTCGCGCTGCTCGGCTTCCTCACCGTCCGGGGCCGCGCGGGCACGCTCGACACCGCCACCGGCGCCCGCCACCCGAGCATCCTCGGCTCGATCACGCCCCAAGCGACCGGGCCGGCGCCGACCGCGCTGCGCATCGTGTGACCGTTCTCGCGATCGTCCTCGGGCTCGGAATCGGCCTGATCGTCGGCGCGGTCGGCGGGGGAGGGGCGATCCTCGCGCTCCCCGTCCTGATCTACGTGCTCGACGAGCCGGTCGGCCCGGCGGCCACCTCGAGCCTTGTCGTGGTGAGCCTCGCCGCGGCGATCGGCGCGAGCTCGCTCGCCCGCCACGGTCGCGTGTGCTGGCGGCTCGCGCTCACGTTCGCGTTCCCCGCCGTCACCGGCTCGCTGCTCGGCACACTCGCGGGCCGCAGCGTCGAAGGGCCGACGCTCGTGCTCGCGTTCGTGCCGGTGATGCTGCTGGCCGCCGTCCTCACGTGGCGCGGCGCCCCCGGGCAACGCGGCGACGGCCCCTGCCCGCACCCGCCGCTGGGCAGGATCGTCGTCTCCGGCCTCGGCGTGGGCGCCATGACGGGCTTCTTCGGCGTCGGCGGCGGCTTCGTGATCGTGCCGGTGCTGACGCTCTGGCTCGACACTCCGTTCCGCCGGGCGGTCGCGACGTCGCTGGTGATCATCACCATCACCGGCCTCGCCGCGCTGGCCAGCCACCTGCTCGCGGGCTCGCGGCCGGACCTCGGCGTCACGCTGACGCTCGGCCTCGCCACGGGGACCGGCGCGTTGCTCGGCACGCAGATCGCCGAGCAGCTCCCGCAGGCTGTCCTACGCCGTGGCTTCTCGGTGCTCGTGGCCGCCGTGGCGCTCGCGCTGCTCGTCGACACCCTCACGTGAGAAGCGCTCGCCGCGCGCCGCCGCCGCGGACGAGACGCGGTGCACGCCCCACGCCAAGGACGCGAGGAAGGCCAGCGCGATCGCCAGGATGACGCTGTAGGCGACGCCCCAGAGCCAGCCCGGGGCGTCCGTCCTGCGCTCGCGCTGGAGCAGTTCCCGCTCCGGGCCGAAGGGACGCTCGAGCCGCCCGCGCGCCGGAATGCCCTCGACCGGGATCGCCGGATCGGCGGGCAGGTAGATCGGCAGTGCGGTCAGGGCGTTGCCGCGGTGCAGGCGGATCATCGTCTTCCAGTCGCCGGTGATCGGCACCGGCCGGGTCGTCCGGTAGACGCCCTCCGAGACGCGCTGGAGCGGATCGAC
The DNA here is from genome assembly GCA_963798325.1 of uncultured Solirubrobacteraceae bacterium. Classification (GTDB taxonomy): domain Bacteria; phylum Actinomycetota; class Thermoleophilia; order Solirubrobacterales; family Solirubrobacteraceae; genus Solirubrobacter. Next base: position 543,841 of record CAWCSS010000009.1, on the reverse strand, counting down.
GACCAGCCCGCCGCCCTGCCAGGCGGTGGCGGTCAGCCACTCGGCATCGTCGGCGCCGTCGGGCGGGGTGACGCGGACCTCGGCGTTGACCTGGCCGGGCCCGGCGGGCGTGAGCGCGACCGTCCCGCGCACGCCCTGCGACCCCGTCGAGAGCAGCGCGAACCCGACCAGCGCGAAGATCGTCACCGCACCGGCCAGCGCGCCGTGGCGCAACGACGGGCGCCGGTCGGCGCGCCAGGCGCCCGCCCAGCCACGCGCCGACCAGTGAGCCCGCGAACGCCATCGCCAGCCCGAGCACGAACCCCTCGGGGAACAGCGCGGCGGGCCACGGCAGGACCATCCACACGTGTGTCCAGCCCCATTCGGCCCCCAGTCCCAGCGTGCCCAGCGCCGCGCCGCACGCCAGCGCGAACGGCAGCGGCCGGCGCACGAACAGCGCGATCCCCTCGACCGCCAGCGCCTCGACCACATAGAGCGGGAAGTGCGGCAGCGGCTCGCCCAGCACGGGTCCGACGAGCAGCGCCATCAGCCCGCGCATCGCCAGCCAGAAGACCGCGGCGCCCAGCGCCGCGCCCGCCCCGAGCCAGACGCGCGCGGCGACCAGCGACACGCCCGCCGCGAGCATGATCAGCATCGGCCCGAAGACCATCCGGAACTGCGGCACGCCGAAGTCGAACTCGGCCTGGAAGGTCGAGAGCCCGAGCAGGAACGCGCCCGGCAGCGACACCCGCCGCATCCACGCCACCCACGGAAGCTCGCGCCTGCGCCCCGCGGCCGCGTTGGCCGTACCCGCCTCGACCAGCAGCACCGCCAGCCCGATGAGGGTCATCGCCGCGCCGCCGATCAGCATCAGGTGCGTCGGCCCCCACAGCGTCACGTCCTGCCCGAAGAGCCGGTGCCAGACGTCGTCCAGCGGGAAGCCGATCAGCGCGAACGTCCCGCACGCCGCGATCAGGCACCCGCCCAGCGGCGCGTACCAGTCGTCGGAGATCCGGACGGCCACCCGTGACGGCTTCTCCAGCGGCAGGCACATCGACAGGAACCCTGACGAGAACACCCCGAACAGCCCGGCGAGGATGAAGTAGTGCGCCGTGTTGGCCAGCGGCCCCTCGTCGCGGCCCTGCGCGATGTGCAGCGAGATGTCCCACAGCATCCCGAACAGCGCGGTGATCAGCGAGACGATGATGATCGCGGCGGGGATCGCCGCCCACGCCGGGAGTCCGGACACGCGCTGCGAGAACCTCCCCACCCGCCCGAGGACGCCGACGCGCCCGCTCCGGTGGCCCAGGCCGAGCCACATCAGGACGACGGTCACGAATCCCGCGGCGCCGGACGCGATCGCGACCTGTCCCAGGGCGGCGCCGCCGGCCGGTTTGGCCGCTGCGGCAAGGAGTTCAACCATGGCGCCGGAATGTAACGTCGTTTGATGTCACGTTGTGTGATGTATCACCGGTGGCCGATATCCTGAAACGGGTGCTGACCATCGACGAGCTCGCCCGCGAGACGGGGCTGACCGTGCGCAACGTGCGCTCGCACCACGCGCGCGGGCTGCTGCCGCCGCCCGAGGTCCGCGGCCGCACCGGCTTCTACGGCCCACAGCACATCGAGCGTCTGCGGCTGATCCAGGAGCTCCAGCGCGAAGGGCTCAAGCTCGAGGGCATCAAGCGCCTGCTCGGCGACGACGGCGAGCGGATGCTCGCGCTCAAGCGCGCCGGCGCTGGACCGGCGGAGACGCCCGAGGTCCTGACCGGCGAGGAGCTCCTCACACGCCTGCAACTGCAGGGGGACCCTCGCCAGTTGCTCAAGAAGGCCGAGAAGCTCGGCATGCTCGTCCCGCTCGGCGACGGCCACTTCGAGATCCCGAGCCCCGCGCTGCTGCAGGCCGCCGAGGAGGTCGTCGCGCGCGGCGTCAGCCTCGATCACGCACTGGACATGATCGCCGGCGTCGAGCGCCACGCCCGCGCCGTCTCGAAGGACTTCATCCGGCTGTTCATGGACGATGTGATCAAGCCGTCCACGGAGGCCGGCATGACCGCCGAGGGCTGGACCGAGCTGGCCGACTCCGTCGAGCACGTCCGCCCGCTCGCCGCCCAGGCCCTGCTCGCCGTCTTCCGGCGCACGATGGACGACGAGGTTGAGGCGACGTTCGCCGAGCTCGCGCGCCGCCTGGCCAAGAGCAGACGATAAGTAAGCTCCGCTCACCGTGGATTCACCGCGCGAGCGCCCCACCCCCGTCCTGCTGACACTGATCGCGGCCTGCATCGCGTTCGCCCTCAGCCAGACCCTGGTCGTCCCGGCACTGCCGGCGCTCGCCGAGGAGTTCAACGCCTCGTCGTCGGCCGTGTCGTGGCTGCTGACGGGCTTTCTGCTGAGCGCCTCGATCGCGACGCCGATCGTCGGCAAGCTCGGCGACCTGTTCGGCAAGGGCCGCGTCCTGATGGTGGTGATGCTGATCTTCTCCGCCGGCGGCGCGATCAACGCGCTGGCGCCGACGATCGAGATCGTGATCGCCGGCCGCGTCCTGCAGGGCGCCGCCGGCGGCGTCTTCCCGCTCGCCTTCGGGATCGTGCGCGACACGTTCCCGCGCGATCAGGTGTCGGGCGGCCTGGCCATCATCAGCGCGGTGTTCGGCATCGGCGGCGGCATCGGGCTGCCGCTCTCAGGCGTGATCGTCGACAACTACGCGCTCGACTGGCTGTTCTGGATCAGCCTCATCGGCGTCCCCGTGGCGTACTGCGCACACCGGTTCATCCCGCCGTCGCCGCCGGTGGAGAGCACCCGCGTCGACTGGCCCGGCGCGGTGCTGCTCAGCGCGGCGCTGGCCGCGATCCTGCTCGGGGTCAGCCAGGCGGGGGAGTGGGGGTGGGGCTCGCCCGCCAACGCTCGCCGCGATCGGCGGCGGGCTGGTCCTGATCGCGATCTTCGTCCGCGTCGAGTCGCGCGTCGCGCAGCCGCTGATCGACCTCGAGGTGCTGCGCAAGCCGGCCGTCGCGGCGACCAACCTGACCGGCTTCCTGGTCGGCATCGCGATGTTCTCGAGCTTCCTGATCTTCCCGCAGTTCGCCGAGGCGCCCGAGAGCGCCGACTACGGCTTCGGCTTCTCAGTCACCCAGGCCGGGCTGCTGATGATGCCGACGGCGCTCGCGCAGCTGCTCGCCGGGCCGCCCGCGACGGTGCTGGTGCGCAAGATCGGCTTCCGCGCGCTGCTGACGCTCGGCACGGCCCTGATCACCAGCTCGTTCCTGATCAACACCTTCGCCCACGAGCACCCCTGGGAGCTCGTGATCGGCGGCATCCTGATGGGCACCGGGCTGACGTTCGCGTTCGCGGCGATGGCGAACCTGATCGTCGAGGCCGTCCCGCGCTCGGAGGTCGGCATCGCCACCGGCATCAACACCGTCATGCGCACGGTCGGCGGGTCCTTCGGGGCGGCGATCGTCACCGCGATCCTGACCGCCGGCACCGGCCTGCCGACCGAGCACGCCTACACGACCGCGTTCGCGTTCTCGGCGGGCGCCGGGATCCTGGCGCTGATCGCCACGCGGCTGGTCCCGCGCCCGGGCGGGCCCCGCGTGCAGTTGCGGCCGGTGACCGAATAGATGGAGCTCGGCATCTACACGTTCGGGGAGCTGACCGACCCGAACCTCACCGTCCAGCAGCGGCTGGCGAACCTGCTCGAGGAGATCGTGCTGGCCGAGGAGGTCGGGCTCGACGTCTTCGGCGTGGGGGAGCACCACCGGCCGGAGTTCACCGTCTCCGCGCCCGCCGTCGTGCTGGCCGCGGCGGCCGCGCGGACCTCGAGGATCCGCCTGACGAGCGCGGTCAGCGTCCTGAGCTCCGACGACCCCGTGCGCGTCTTCCAGGACTTCGCCACGCTCGACCTGATCTCCGGCGGGCGCGCCGAGATCATGGCCGGGCGCGGCTCGTTCATCGAGTCCTTCCCGCTGTTCGGCTACGACCTCGACGACTACAACGAGCTCTTCGCCGAGCACCTGGACCTCCTGCTGCGCATCCGCGAGAGCACGAACGTCACGTGGTCCGGGCGCACCCGCGCGCCGATCGCGGACCGCGGCGTCTACCCGCGCCCGCGTCCAGGACCCGCTGCCGGTGTGGATCGCGGTCGGCGGCACGCCGGAGTCGGTGGTGCGCGCCGGGTCGCTCGGGCTGCCGATGGCGCTGGCGATCATCGGCGGCCAGCCGTCGCGCTTCGCGCCGTTCGCCGAGCTGCACCGCCGCGCCGCCGAGCAGGCCGGCCACCCGCGGCCGAAGCTCTCGATCAACTCGCACGGGTTCATCGCCGACACGACCCAGCAGGCCCTGGACGAGGCGTTCCCGGCGCACAAGACGGTGATGGACAAGATCGGCCGCGAGCGCGGCTGGGCGCCGATGACGCGCGCGCAGTTCGACGCGGGCGCGACGCTCGACGGCGCCAACGTGATCGGCTCGCCCGAGCAGGTGATCGAGAAGATCCTCTTTCAGCACTCGATCTTCGGGCACGACCGCTTCCTGCTCCAGCTCAGCGTCGGCACGCTGCCGCACGCGTCGATCCTGAAGGCGATCGAGCTCTACGGGACGGTCGTCGCGCCCGCGGTCAGGGCCCGTGTCGGGTGATCGTCAGCCCGCCTGCGATCGGCTCGGTGCCGATCGCCTCCAGGCGGCCCAGGAACGCCCGCGCGACCCGCTGGGCGTGGGCCTTGGCCAGGTCCGCCCGCTCGCCCGCGAACAGCTCGTCGACCGTCTCGCGCCAGAGCACGAGCCAGCGCTGGAAGTGGCCCTCGCGCAGCCGCACGCGCATGTGCAGCGCGGCGTGCGGGCGGAACGCACCGCCGCGGTAGGACTGCGCCCCGAGCAGGATCGTCTCCCAGAAGGAGGCGATCTCGGGCACGTGCGCCTCGAGGTCGAGCTTGGCGACGTCGGTGAAGATCCAGCCGATGATCGGGTCGGTCAGCGCGCGGCTGTAGAACGCGCGCACCAAGCGCTCGACGTCGGCGCGGGTCTCGATGTCGTGCACGACATCGATGCTAACCAGCCGTCGTGAAGCTCCAGCTGTAGCTGTAGTCGCCGAACTCGCCGGTCAGCGTCACGGTGGCGTCGTACCTGGTCCGTGGCTTGAGCGGAGCGACGGGGAGCAGCCAGCCGTTGCCCTCGCCGGCGAAGCCGTCGACGTCCGCGTCGTCGATCACGCGGGTGTCCACGACGGTCCCGTCCGGGTCGGTCAGGAAGCCGTCCACCAGCGCGGTGTAGCCGTCCGTCCAGACGTAGAGGTACGGCCCGGTGCGCGTCTCGGCGTCGATCCCGACGCGCTCCTGCGGCGTGAACGGCGCCTCCCACGCGAGCTGCGAGGTCGCGACCCGGCCGTTGTCGCGCGGCATCGTCCAGACGCGGCGGCCGCGGCGCTCGGTCGTGCCCGGCCAGGTGGTGACGCAGCTGGAGTCGTAGGCGTCCGACGCGCCGGCGCGCCGCAGGTCCGGGTTGAAGAGCTGCATCAGGTGCAGCGGCGCGTCCTTGAACGGGTTCCCCTCGCGCCAGGTCGTCCCCTGGGCGAGGACGCTGTTGGAGCCCGCCCAGTCGCCGGCCTCGCTGTAGCCGTCGCTGCCGGGCGGCTCGTCGTGCTGGGCGACGTCGTTGAGCGACATCCAGTGGTTGTGCGACGCACAGCGGTCCGACCACAGCGGCACTTCCAGCACCGTCGACGGCAAGCCCTGCCGGGCGCGCTCGGTGTTCAGGCGCTTGATGATGGAGCGTGGCGAGAGCGGTCGTGAAGCGGCGGCCGCGTCTGGGAGCGTCAGTGCCCCGACGAGAACCGCAGCGAGCATCCGTGCGATCACCTGCCGCACCATATGTCATGGCACGGACCGGCAAATGAGTCGGGCGCTCAGGGCATGTCGCCCAAATCCGCGGCCTTGACCGACGTTGCGCGGCCATGCGCCACTTTCCAGGTCCACACCGAGGAGCGGCGAACGTCCAATCCTTGGCGCTGTCCCGTGATGTGGCCCATCACGATCACCGAGCCGGGCACCGCCCGGAAGTCGTGCGCGTGGAGCACGAGCTCGTCCCACAGCCGGTCGACATCCTGCAAGTAATCCTGCAGGCCGGCGTGGCCGAAGTAGGGACCGGTGCGCCCGGCGAGCTTCCCTGTGCCCTCGAACTGCAGCACGCAGTCCTCGCTCAGCAACTCGCTCAAACGCTCCGCGTCACGGTCGGCGAAGGCCTCATAGACGGCCTTGACGATGTCGATCTCTTCGCTGATCCCGGCCGGGTTGCCGTAGTAGTCGGGGCGCGCCACGACGGGGAGCGTGACACAGGACGCGCGCCGAGCGGTTCGGTCAGCACCCGAATGTGTTCGTGTACGTGCCATCGACCGTCGGGCCGAGCTTCCCGCCCGCCACTGCTGACGTGCCGTCGACAGTGTCGGCGCCTCGCCGGGGCCCGCGGAAGTTCCATCGACTAGGGTCTCGCGGACATGAGCCAGATCGGGGTCACCGGGCTCGCCGTCATGGGGGCCAACCTCGCGCGCAACATCGCGCGCCGCGGCGTGCCGATTGCCGTCCACAATCGGACGACCTCCAAGACGGAGGAGTTTCTGTCCGAGTTCGCCTCCGAGGGCGACTTCACCGGTTCGGAGTCATTGGAGGAGTTCGTCTCCGCCCTTGAGCGCCCGCGCCGCATCATCGTCATGGTCAAGGCGGGAGCGCCGGTCGACGGCGTGATCGAGTCGCTGGAGCCGCTGCTCGACGAGGGCGACATCATCATCGACGCGGGCAACTCGCACTTCGCCGACACGCGCCGCCGCGAGGCCGACTGCGAGTCCAAGGGGCTGCGTTTCATCGGCACGGGCGTCTCCGGCGGTGAAGAGGGCGCGCTGAACGGCCCCTCGATCATGCCGGGCGGCGCCGCGCGAGGCCTACGCCCACGTCGAGGAGGTCTTCACCACGATCGCCGCCCAGGTGGACGGCGAGCCGTGCTGCGCGTACATCGGCGCCGACGGCGCCGGCCACTACGTGAAGATGGTCCACAACGGCATCGAGTACGCCGACATGCAGCTGATCGCGGAGGCCTATGACCTCCTGCGCTTCGGCGTCGGGCTCGACGTCCCGACCGATCAACGGCATCTTCGACGACTGGAACCGGGGCGACCTCGAGTCGTTCCTGATCGAGATCACGGCCACCGTGCTCGACAAGACCGACGCGGAGACCGGCAAGCCGCTGGTGGACGTGATCGTCGACCAGGCCGAGCAGAAGGGCACCGGCCGCTGGACGTCGCAGGACGCGCTCGAGCTGGGCGTGCCGCTCACGGGCATCACCGAGGCCGTCTTCGCGCGCTCGCTGAGCGCGTTGCGCGACCAGCGGCGCGAGGCTGCCGGCGTTCCTCGCCGGGCCGAAGCCGGGCGGCGTGCCCGAGTCGCTGGTCGATGACATCCGCAGCGCGCTGTACGCCTCGAAGGTCGTCGCCTACGCGCAGGGCTTCGAGCAGATGGCCGCGGCCGCGCAGACCTACGACTGGGACCTGCAGATGGGCGAGCTGGCGAAGATCTGGCGCGGCGGCTGCATCATCCGCGCCCGCTTCCTGAACCGCATCACCGAGTCCTACGCCGAGACGCCGGACCTGGTGAACCTGCTCATGGCGCCGTACTTCCGCGACGCCGTGGCCGACGCCCAGAGCGCCTGGCGCAAGGTCATCGTCAGCGCCGTCGAGCAGGGCATCGCCGTGCCCGCGTTCTCGTCCTCGCTGGCCTACTACGACGGCTACCGGCGCGAGCGCGGCCCCGCGAACCTGATCCAGGGCCAGCGCGACTTCTTCGGCGCCCACACCTACCGGCGCGTGGACAAGGAAGGCTCCTTCCACACCCGCTGGTCCCAAGGCGGCGACGAAGTACAGACCGCCTAAAGGGGACTGTCCCCTTTATGTTGATCCTGCTCCCCCGTCCGAGGGGAAGACGGCACCCGCGTCCGGCGACCCCGTGGATCTGGGGTCGCTGGCCTTTCCGGGGTTGAACCGGACGCGCGAGCGCCTGCTCGACGTCCTGTCGCGGCTGACCTTCCCGCGCGCGCTGAAGTCCCTCGACGTCGGCCCGGGCTTGCTGGCCGAGGCGCGAGCGCAACCTCACGCTGCGCGACGCTCCGGCCGCACCCGCGCTCGACCGTCTACACCGGCGTGCTCTACGAGCACCTCGGGCCGTTCGAGGCCGACAACGTGCTGATCGCGACCGCGCTGTGGGGCTTCGTGCGCTCCGGCGATCGCATCCCCGCGTACCGGCTCTCGATCGGCGCGACGCTGCCGCGCATCCCGAACCTCGCGGCGCTCTGGCGCGAGCCGCTGCGTCAGCGCGCTGCCCGATGAAGGCCTGATCATCGACATGCGCTCCGGCGGCTACGTCAACGCCTACCAGCCCAAGCACGCGACCGTCGTCGGCGTCCGCGCGTTCCACCAGGGCAAGACCGTCTCGCACATGGTCAAGGCGACCCGCGGCGACGTCGCCCGCATCCTGCTCGGCCACTCGCCGTCCACGCCGGACGAAGTGGCTGAGATCGTCCGCGCCGCCGGCTACACGCGTCGAGCTCAACGGCTCGAACCTTGACGTCATCTCTTAGGGATCAAGTTCTCCGCGGGGGCCGATGAAGAGGGTGTCAGACAGCGACGGCGCCCAGAGGGCTGAGACCTCTTCATTGACGTCCCCCGACCATTATTGCCCGAACTTCTGATGACCGAAGGCCCGCATCCGTGCGGGTCTTTCGTCTTTAACGAGCCTCGCGGATGACCTTGCGCGGGTCCTTGTCGATGCGCAGGCCCTGGTAGCGCGGGTGGCGCAGGCGGCCGTCGCGGGTCCATTCGGCGAAGCCGACCTGGGCGACGAGCTCGGGTGAGACCCAGGTCACGTCGCGCAGGCGCGGGGCGTCGATAGAACGGGGTCTCGTCGCGGGCGAGCGGGCGCAAGCGCGCGGCCAGGTCGCGCAGCGTCTCGCGGTTGAAGCCCGTGCCGACCTTGCCCGCGTAGTGCAGGCCGCTCTCGTCGTAGACGCCCACGAGCAGCGCGCCGAGCTCGATGCGCGTGCCCTTCGGCGGGGTGAAGCCGCCGATCACCAGCTCCTGCCCGGCCTCGCACTTGAACTTCAGCCAGTCGCTTCGAGCGCTTCGCGGTGTAGACCGAGTCCGCGCGCTTGGCGATCACGCCCTCCCAGCCGTTGGCGCACGCCTCGGCGAACATCGCCTCGCCCTCCTCGTTGCGGTAGGGCACGAGCCGCAGCGGGTCCTCCCAGGCCAAAGCGTCCTTCAACAACTGCCTTGCGCTCCCGCAGCGGCAACCCCCGGACGTCCTCGCCGTCCAGCCACAGGACGTCGAACACGTGGTAGAGCCGTGGCCCGTCGTCCTGGAAGCGCCCGCTCACGGACACGACCTCGCCGTCGACGGCGAAGCGCTTCCGCGCCTGGCCGCTCAGCGCTGACGCCACGCCCGGGTACCGGTCGTTGAGCGACAGGTCGTTGCGCGAGAGCATGCGCAGCGACGACCCGTCGCGGATGGCGATGCAGCGGATGCCGTCCAGCTTGCGCTCGAAGATCCAGTCCGGATCCGAGAAGCGCTCGTCGGTGAGGACGGCCTTCATCGCGCCCGCGGTCAGCCGGCGCTTGATCAGCAGCCATTGCGGCTTCTCCCCGTCGTCGGTGCGATGCAGCGTCCAGGTGCCTTCCAGCCGTTCGCCGTCGAGCCGGAACGTCGCGTGGCCGGCGTCCAAGGCCTCGGCGAAGGAGCCCTCGGTCAGCGGCTCATAGGTGCCGCGATCCCAGATCTCGACGGTCGGCCCCTCGTAGTCGCCGTGCGCCAGCGAATGGTCCGGCACCTGCGACGGCCAGGCGCTTGTCCGCCGGGTCGAGCGAGGGCCCCTTGGGCACCGCCCACGAGCGCAGCACGCCGTCGACCTCCAGCCGGAAGTCGTAGTGCAGCGCGCGCGCCTGATGAAGCTGGATCACGTACCGCGGCATCTCGCCGCACGCACGCTAGACCACGAAGCGGCTGACGAGCGCGTCGAGCTCGGCGGCGGTGATGGAGAGGCCCGACGCCGACGCCGCGATCTCCTGCGCCGAGGCGCCCGTCTGGAGCGTGGAGGCGGACACCTGCTCGGCCGAGGCGGAGGACTCCACCGCGACCGCGGCCACGCCGGCGACCTCGCGCTCGGCGCGGGCGGCCTCGGTGGCGATCTGCTCGACCGCGGCCGAGATGTCGGCCACGCGGGCGGTCATCTCCTCGACGGTCACGCCGATCGCCTCGAACGCCGCGCGGGTCGAGCGCGACGGTGGCCACGCCCTCCTGCGTGAACCGATGGGACTCGGCGACGACCAGGACCACGCGGCCCGTCTCGGACTGGATCTCCTCGATCAGGCCGGAGATCTGCCGTGCGGCCTCAGCCGCGACTCCTCCGCGAGCTGCCGGACCTCGTCGGCCACGACCGCGAACCCGCGGCCGGCCTCACCCGCGCGCGCAGCCTCGATCGCCGCGTTGAGCGCCAGCAGGTTGGTCTGCTCGGCGATCGCCGTGATCGTGTCCACGATCCCGCCGATCCGGCCCGAGCGCTCCGAGAGGTCCTCGATCGCGGACGTGACCGCGCCCGAGGACGCGGCGATGCGCTCGATCGACTCGCTGGCCGACACCGCGGTGGTCGCGCCGTCGCCGGCCGCGCGGCGCACGCTCTCGGCGGCCGCGCTGGTCGCCAGGGCGGTCTCGGCGGAGGCGGCCGCGGCGCGCGCGGCCTCCTGGACCGCCGAGCGGGTGGACTCGACGAGTTGCACCTGGCGCTCGGCGCCCTGTGCAACGTCGTCGACGGCATGGGAGATCTCGCTGACGGAGCGGCCCGTCCCCTCCGAGCTGGCGGCCATCTGCTGCGACGCCGCCGACACCGCGCCGGCGTTGAACGCGACGGTCCCGATCAGCTCGGCGAGCGACGCGCGCATCCGGTTGTAGGCCTGGATCGACTCGATCGTGCTCGCGCGGATCTCGTTGGCCGCGAGGGCGATCTGGCCGAGCTCGTCGCGCGCGACGTAGGTGATCGGCGGCGTGACGGGCGTGATCTCGACGGTCAGGTCGCCCTTCGCCATCCGCTCCAGCGCGGAGCCGAGGTCGGTCGAGCAGTTGTCCTGCAGGCTCGTCAGACAGGTCGAGATCTCGCGCACGCCGCGGCGGGTGGAGACGAAGAAGCCGACGAAGAGCAAGAGCGCGACGACGCCGCCGAGGACGACGATGAGCGCCACCCGGTTGCGCGCCGCCGAGTACGTGTCCATGCGCGCGGCCAGCAGCGCGTCCAGTCGCGGGGAGGCGGCCTGCTCGAGCTTGAGTACGGCCGCCAGCGCGGCGCCGGTGCGGGCGGCCTCGTCGCCGGCGACCTTGCCGGAGCCGATCGGGTCGACACCGCGCGCGACGGCTTCGCTGGTCGAGGCGAACGCGGTCAGCGGCGCGGAGAGGGCAGGCTTCAACGCGGCGTCGGCGGTCTTCGTCGAACGCCGTCCCGAACCCGCCCGTCATCGCCTCGCCGGTCGAGCGCAGCGTGCCCTGCGCGCCCGCGAGAGCGATCCGGTCACCCATCGCTCCCTCGGCGGACACGATCACCTGCAGGTCCGCGGTGCGGCCCGTCCAGTCCGCGAGCGCCGGCAGCTTCGTGATCAGCGCGTCCATCACGTAGTAGGAATCGAGGTCCGGGTCGAGGATGAGCTTGGAGCCGTCACCGGCCCTGATGACCAGGGCGAGTGAAGCCACCGCCGCCTTCTCGTAGGCGGCGTACGCGGCCCGGGGCGAAGCGGCGACCTTCAGCGTCGCGGCCGCGAGCACCGTCGCGCGGGTGGCCTTCCAGGTCGCGTCGGTCCCGATCGCGGCGCCGTCGGCGGCGTCGACGGCCTTGACCGCCGCATGCACCGCGCCCACCGCGCCCGGCAGGGCCGCACGGGCGGAAGCGTCACCCGCGGCGGCGCGCACCGCGACGCCGCGCGCCGACACGACGCGCACCGCGAGCTCGTTCGCCGGGGCCACGAACGCGACCCCCGCCCGCTCGCTCTCGGCGAAGGCGAGCGTGTCGCCCTGCACGGCCCAGTAGGCGCGCAAGGCGTAGCCGCACGGCGCGAGCAGGACCAACCCCAGCAGCAGGAACTTCTGGGCGTACGTCAGGCGCGACATGAGGGCCGCGGCCGCATGGAACGGGTTCATCGTGGCCCTGTCATCGACCGGACACGACAAAACCTCACACCCGTCGACGAATGTTCACACCCGGAGTACGAGCGCCGGCTCGCCAACCGGGAGGCGTGGGACGGTCTCGCCCACGCGCGCACGGCAGCCAGGCGGTGCGGTGGGGAAAGAGTTCACCCCCGAGAGTGGTGTCCGGCGACCCGTCGATCGGAAAGGATCGTCCTATGCCCACCTCGACCTGCATTCTCAACCTGATCCGCCAGCTCCCCAACACCGTCATGGATCTCGTTTTCGGCCCGCAGGAGCAGATCGCGTACGTGACCGTGACCACGCGCTGAGGCGCCTGGTCGCGGGAGCTCAGGCACTCGCCAGCAGGCGCCTGATCCGGCGGCTGAAGCCGGCGCGCGCCCGCTCGGCGTCGTGACGCTCGAGCGCCTGACCCTGCGCCTTCAGCCGCTCCTCCATCGCGCGCTCGAGCGCGTCGACGAGCTCCGGACGTGCGGCCAGGATCGGCTCGTACTGGCGGCGGCCGATCTCATAGATCACCGCTCCGTCGAGCGCGCGCACCGTGGCGCTGCGCGGCTGCCCGGTCAGCAGTGACATCTCGCCCAGCACCGCGCCGCTTGAGCGGGTGCCGAGGTTGACCTCGACGCCGTCCCCGCGGCGCAGCATCACGTCGACCTCGCCCTGGACGACCACGAACAGCGACTCGCCGGGCTGGCCTTGGATGAGGACCCGCTCCATCGGCCCGAACGTCAGCGGCCGCGCGGTGCGGGCCAGCAGGTCGAGCTCGTCGGCGTGGAGCATCGCGAACAGCGGCGTGGCGGCGATCTGCTCACGCAGGTCGGCGAGCGGCGGTGCGTAGCCGGGCGGTAGGTCGACGCCGACGCGCAGCGGCTCGTCGGGGTCATAGCCGTCGCGCGCCTGCAGCAGGCCCACGCGGGTCGGCTGGTTCATGTGCGCCTCGAGCAGGCTCACCTGCCGGGGGACGCACTCCGCGCCGCTGTGGTCCATCAGCCCTTCGGCGCGCGCCCAGTCGGCGACGTGGTTCATCGACGCCCGGTACTGGTTGCAGGCGCTCGCGAACAGCCCGTCCTGGTCGCCGAGCATGCGCGCGAACGGCCCGGGCACGCGCAGCGCCCGCCTGAGCCCGACGTGCCCGCGGCGATGCCAGAGCACGAAGCGCCGCATCTCCGCGGGCATCGCGGTCAGCTCCGGGAACGCGTCCTTGGTCTTGCGCAGCACGGCCCGCTCGGCGTCGCGGAACACGCGGTGCCACGTCTCCTGCGCGTTGGTGTGGTTGGCGCCCGCGAGCGCGATCGCGCCCTTGAGATCCTCATGGTGCACGTGCAGGAACTCGAGCGTCGCTTTGCGCTTGGCGAGGAGGTTCAGCGGGCCGCCCTGGACCTCGCGCAGGCGCCACACCTCGCGCCAGCCTTCGACGTTGAGCGTGAGGTCGTCCCAGCCGTCGACCACCGCCTGCTCCTCGGCGCTCAGCAGCGACGGATCGACCGCCGCGAAGATCCCGAGGCAGGTGAGCAGCTCGAGGTAGAGCCCGACCCGCACCAGCCATCCCGGATCGGCGAGGTTGTGCCGCTTGTGCACGACGTCGCCGACCAGGGCGCGCGTGTAGAGCTCGGCCTTGTGCGCGCCGATCAGCAGCACCGGATACCACGGGTGCTGGGCCAGCTCGACGCCCTGGCGCTCGGCGTCCGGCCGCAGCAGCCGCTCGACGATCCGCTCGTACAGCGAGCCGAACTGGCTGACGTCGTACACGTCGATCGACGTGCGCGCGTCGTTGATCGTGATCGCGAACCGCCGGGTGAAGCGGTTCGCGAGCTCGTACGTCCCGGCGAAGTCGACGTCGGGATCGAACGTCACCACGTACGGCCGGCCGGGATCGCCCAGCGGGTGCGGCCGCAGCTCGCCGTCGACGAACGCCTGGGGTTCGACGGTCTCCCCGTTGACCACCAGCGCGTCCGCCCCGGAGACCTTCAGCAGCAGGTGGCAGCGGTTGCCCGCACCCGCGTTGACGAAGGCGATCTGATCGCTCGAGCCGAGCCACGGATGCTGCGCCTCATCCGTGGGGCGACGGCCGGGGACGAACGGGACGACCTCGACGTGGGGCATCGCCCCGAATCTACATTGCGGTGGCTAGCAGGCGACTGACTTCTTCGCGCCCGGAGGCAGGCAGCGCGAGGTCAGCGTCGGCTTCTTGCCCTTGCGGATCGTGAGGCGCTTGACGGCGCCGATCGCGCCCGGCTTGGAGACGAGGATCTCGAGCACCGTGCCGGCCTTCAGCGGCTTGCTGACCAGCTTCTTGAGGCTGACCGTCCCGAACGCCTTGTTGATCACCAGCGGCCGCTTGACCTTCTTGCCCTTGACCTTCTTGTAGAGCGCGGACGGGCAGGTGCCGGCGACGCAGGTCACGGTCACCGTCGAACCGAACGGGACGTTCTTGACCTTGAACGCACCGAGCGTGGTCTTGGAGCCCTTGACGTTGAACGCGTAGGCGACCGTGGCGTTGATCTGCTCGGGGTTCGTCGAGCCCGGTTGCGTGATGATGATCGGCGCGGGCGGGACGAAGATCGTCCACGAGCGCGACTTGCCGACCGCGTCGATGTTGCCGGCGGAGTCGAGTGCCCGGACGACGAAGCCGTGGGCCCCACCGGCGAGGCCGGAGTAGGAGACCGGGCTGGCGCACGCGCTGAACGGCGCGCCGTCGAGGCTGCACTGGAAGCTGCCGCCCTCATTGGAGCTGAACGCGAACGTCGCGGTGCCGATCGTCAGCAGCGACCCCTCCTGCGGGCCGGTGAGGACGTCCAGCGCCGTTGCCGGAGCGGCCGTGTCGACCGTGAACGTCTTGGTGAACGGCGTGATCGACTCGTCGTTGTTGTGGTAGGCCCAGACGTTGTACGTGTACTTGCCGTCGGGCAGGTCGGCGCTCGGCGCGAAGGGCGAGGTGCAGAGGGGGCCCTTGGCCTGCACGACCGCGTTCGTCACGGCATTGCGCACCTCGCAGCGGTAGACGCTGCCAGGCACCTGCGTGGCGAAGCTGACCCGTGGGCGCTTGGCGCTTGTGAAGTCGGGCGAGTACGCGAAATCGTCGGGCAGGCCATCGCCGGCGACGGCGACGATCTCGTGGAACGTCGCCACGGCGGGAAGGTTCAGCACGGAGCTTGCGCTGTAAGAAGGTGAGGGGAATGTGCAGACAGGGGCAGTCGCCGCGGACTGACAACCCGCCCATGAGATGAACTGCCAGCCCGTCGCCGCTATCGCCGTCACAGGCACGTTCTGCGTGAACTGCCAGGCTGCGCAGCCGTTGATCGGCGCGATGCAAAAGGGTGCGCCGCTGACGGTCGCCGCGGGACAAGAGCGACTCGACGAATTCGTCGGGTCCGTGTTCGGGGCGACGATCAACGAACACGAATAGGCGCCTGCGGTGACGGTGCCGTTGCCCACGATCGTCGGCGTGGCCAGCATCTGCGCGGACGCGTCCGCCGCGCTCACGCCGAGCACGATCAACATCGCGGCAACGAGCCCCGCAGCTCGTCTGATCAGTCCTTGTGCCACTCCTGCCTCCCTTGTGTCCGTCTGCAGACTACGGGCGCTATGGGAGGCGCGAAACTCGAATGTTCGTCCAGTTTCAGGCGAACCGTGCGGCCTGGACGGCCATCTCGAGCTCTTCGTCGGTCGGGACGACGAGGATCGCGACGCGGGAGTCCTCCGTCGAGATCACCGGTCCGCCCGCGGCGTTCAGCGCCTCGTCGATCTCGATCCCCAGCGCTGAGAGCCCCGACAACGACCGCGCGCGGACGACCGGATCGTTCTCGCCCACACCCGCGGTGAAGGCGATCGCGTCGGCGCCGCCCAACGCCGCCAGGTACGCGCCCACGTACTTCTTGATCCGGTAGCAGTAGACGTCCAGCGCCAGTTCGGCCGCGCGGTCGCCCGCGTCGATCCGGCGATGGACCTCGCGCATGTCGTTGTCACCCGCCAGGGCCAGCAGGCCGGAGCGCGAGTTGAGCACCGCGTCGATCTCGTCGGTCGAGAGCCCCCGCGTGCGCTGGAGGTGCGAGACGAGCGCCGGATCGACGTCGCCCGAGCGCGTGCCCATCACGAGCCCTTCCAACGGCGTCAGGCCCATCGAGGTGTCGATCGAGCGCCCGCTCGCGACGGCGCTGGCCGAAGCGCCGTTGCCGAGGTGCAGGACGATCACGTCGAAGCCGTCGACGTCGCGGTCGAGCAACCGCGCCGCCTCGCGGGAGACGTACGCGTGCGAGGTGCCGTGGAAGCCGTAGCGGCGGACGTTCCACGCGCGCGGGACGGCGTAGGTGTAGGCGTGCGGCGGCAGCGAGGCGTGAAACGCGGTGTCGAACACCGCCACGTGCGGGAGATCGGGCAGCGCCCGGCGGGCCACGTCGATGCCGTCCGCGTTGACCGGGTTGTGCAGCGGCGCCAGGACGCTCAGCTCGCGGATCGCCGCCAGCACGGCGTCGTTGATCAGCACCGGCGTCTCGAAGCGCTCGCCGCCGTGGACGACGCGGTGCGCGACGGCGGCGAGGCCCTCCAACGGCGCCTCCGCGAGCACGGACGCCAGGGCGGCGCCGTGGTCGGTGACCTTCTGGACCGTCCCGCCCGCCAGCGTCGCGCCGGCGGCCGGGTCGACGACCGACCACTTCAACGACGACGACCCGCAGTTGATGACCAGGACGGTCATCCGGCCGCCTGGATGGCGGTGATCGCCACCGTGTTGACGATGTCGTGCACGGTCGCGCCGCGCGAGAGGTCGTTCACGGGCTGGTTGAGCCCCTGCAGCACCGGCCCGACGGCGATCGCGTGCGCCGAGCGCTGCACGGCCTTGTAGGTGTTGTTGCCGGTGTTCAGATCGGGAAAGATGAACACCGTCGCGCGGCCCGCGACCGTCGAGCCCGGCAGCTTCGTGCGCGCCACGCCGGCGTCGACCGCCGCGTCGTACTGGATCGGCCCCTCGACGTCGAGCTCCGGCGCGCGTGCGCGCACGAGCTCGGTCGCCTCGCGCACCCGCTCGACCTCGGCCCCGGACCCGCTTGCGCCCGGTCGAGTAGGAGAGCATCGCCACCCGCGGCTCGATCCCGAACTGCGATGCCGTGGCGGCGCTCGAGATCGCGATGTCCGCCAGCTGCTCCGCCGTCGGGTTCGGGTTGACCGCGCAGTCGCCGTAGACGAGCACGTGGTCGGCGAGGCACATGAAGAACACCGACGACACGATCGCCACGCCCGGCGCCGTCTTGACCAGCTCGAACGCCGGCCGGATCGTCTCGGCCGTCGTGTGCGCCGCCCCGGAGACCATCCCGTCGGCCATCCCCAGCGCGACCATCATCGTCCCGAAGTACGAGACGTCGGTGACGATGTCGCGCGCGGCGTCGAGCGACCATGCCCTTGTGCGCGCGCCGCGCGGTGTACTCCACGGCGAAGCGCTCGCGCAGGTCCTCGTCCGTGGGATCGAGGACGTTCGCGCCCCACAGATCCAGGCCCAGCCGTGACGCCGCGCCACGCACCTCGGCCTCGCCGCCGAGCAGCGTGAGCTCGACCACGCGCCGGCGCAGCAGCGTCTCCGCCGCCCGCAGCACCCGCTCGTCGGTCCCTTCCGGCAGCACGATGTGCCGCTTCGCCTCGCGCGCGCGATCCAGCAGCGTGTACTCGAACATCAGCGGCGTCACCGCGTCCGATGCGCGCCACGTCGAACGCGGTCGAGCAGGTCGTCGCCGTCGACGTGCGCCTCGAACACGGCCAGCGCCTTGGTGATCTTGCGCGGCGTGTCGCGGGCGATCACGCCCTCGCGCGCACCCGCCAGGACCGCCGTCTCGAACGTCCCGTGCTCGGTGAGCACGACCGGCAACATCGTCGGAAAGCCCTCCAGCGGCCGCAGGATCGTGTCCGGGGGCCGCAGCCCGCCGGTGAGCACGATCCCCGCGGGCGAGGGCAGCACCGAGGACGCGTGCGCGAACAGGGCCGCGAGGACCACCTCGGCCCGGTCGCCGGGCGTGATCAGCACCGCGCCGTCCTCGATGCGCTCCAGCAGGTTCGGGATCGTCATCGCGGCCACGGTCAGGTGCAGGGCCTCGCGCCCGAGCAGCTCCACGTCGCCGGCGATGATCTCGCCGTCGCAGGCCGCCGCCATCTGGCCGACGGTCGGCGCCATCAGCAGGTCGATCTCCGGCAGCGCGTAGATCGGGCACGTCGCCGCCCGGAGGCGATGGCGTCGAGCAGGTCGGCGCGGACGCGGTTGGCGATCACGCCGAACACCTCGCACCCCACCGACGCCCGCGCCGCCGCGATCGCGTCGAGGACCTCCTCGGCCGAGCGCCCGTGGCCGCTGACCACGCAGCAGCGCCGGCAGCCCGAGGTTGAGCGCCACGCGCGCGTTGAACTCCAGCTCGCCCGCCGTGCTCGACGCCCGAGTAGTCGGTGCCGACCGCCAGCACGCCGTCGCACTGGGCCGCCAGCGCCCGGTAGCGGGCGACGATCTCGCTCCAGCGCCCGCGCCTCGTCGGCGCGCACCTCGTCCGCGGTCACGCCGCACGACGCCTCGTAGGGCACGAATCGCGCCGTAGGCGCAGCAGGTCGACCATCGGGTCCTGCTCCGCGTCGGCCACCACCGGCCGGAACACGCCGAGCCGCGTCGACGCGCCGCGCGAGCAGCTGACTGCACCCCGAGCGCGACGGCCGACTTGCCGCTCGCCGGCTCGCAGCCCGTCACGTAGACGCCGGGGGTGCTCACGTGATGCGAAGCCACGACGCATCACCGACGGCACCACGTCGCCCGGCCGCAGCTGGCGCCCGCGGCGTGCCTCGACCTCGCCGTTGACGGCACCTCCTGCGAGGCGAGCAGGAGTTTCGCGTCGCCGCCGCTGTCCACCAGCCCGGCCGCCTTCAGCAGCTGCCCGAGCCGGATCATGCCGTCCTTCGCGTGGAACTCGTCCATAAGGGCCACCATCATGACTGGGCGATGGAACTCCGCCACCTCCGCTACTTCGTCGTCGTCGCCGAGGAACTGCACTTCCGCCGTGCGGCGGAGCGCCTGCACATGTCCCAGCCGCCGCTTGAGCCAGCAGATCCGCGCGCTGGAGCAGGAGATGGCGGCGAGCTGCTGCTGCGCAACCAGCGGCGGGTGGAGCTGACCGCGGCCGGGGCGGCGTTCCTCGAGCGCGCGCGCGAGATCCTCTCGCTGGTCGAGGACGCGGCGCTGGAGGCACGCCGCGTCCAGCGCGGCGAGGTCGGGCGGCTCGCGATCGGCTTCGTCGGCTCGGCCATGTACTCGTTCGTGCCCGACCTGCTGCGCGCCTTCCGCGAGCAGTTCCCCGACGTCGTGCTGCGCCTGCAGGAGCTGGGCACGAGCGAGCAGCTGCGCCAGCTGGAGAACGGCCGCCTCGACGTCGGCTTCATGCGCCTGCCGCGTCCTGCGCCCGGAACTGCGGGTGGAGACCGTGCTGGAGGAGCAGGTCATCGCCGCGCTGCCCGACCTGCACCCGCTCGCCTCCAAGCCGCGGTTGCGCCTCGAGGACCTCGAGGGCCAGCCGCTGGTCCTGCTCACCCGCTCCGGCGCGCCCGGGGTGCGAGCCGCGCTGGCGCCGGCGATCGACCTGCTCGGCGGCGAGGACGTGATCACCCAGGAGGTGGCGGAGATGCAGACGGTGATCGGCCTCGTGGCCGCGGGCACCGGGATCTCGCTCGTGCCGGAGTCGGTCAGCGCGCTGATGCGGGAGGGGGTGACGTACCGGCCGCTGAGCGACGGAGCGCCCGCCGTGCGGCTGGAGATGGCCTGGCGCAGAGCCGACGAGTCGCCGCTGATCGCCGCGTTCACGACGATGGCGCGCGCGGTGGCGGCGACGGCCGGCACCGCGATCGTGAGCGACGTCTCACGTCGCTAGGGCGGAAACGAGCGAAGGCCCCCGCCGAAGGAGAGAGAGGTCGACGGGGGCCGGCGCTACGTTGACGTCGCAACACCACCGGGGAGGAGAGATATGTACCGGTGACACTGCGAGGTGGGGAGCCACCAAGTCGTCCCGGAGAACAGTAGAAGGGGGGCGGTGATTGGTCCAATATCCAGTTTGGGCTCCAGTGATAGGTCCTACGACCTGCAACTGCGTCTCATCCGCCGCCAACCTGTTACGTTCGTCTTTCGTAGGCGCGACGGTACGGATTGCCGCGCGCCACGGGAAAAAGGGGCATAGATGCGAGGTCGGTCGTGGGCCGCCATCGGTGGCGTGATTCTCAGCTTGGCGCTGAGCTCGACGGCGAGCGCGGCGTACGCGCCAGGGGCGCGTTCGCTGGGCGATCCGCTGTTCCCCAATCTCGGCAACGGCGGCTACGACGCCTTGCACTACGACCTGACGATCGACTACGACCCCGCGTCGAACGCGATGACGGCCAGCACGGACATCACGCAGAAGGCGACGCAGGACCTGTCGGAGTTCGCGCTCGACTTCCGCGGACTGAATGTCACGAGCGTGACGATCGACGGCGTGGCGGCCGCGTTCACGCGTGACGTGGCCACCGACAAGCTGATCATCACCCCGGCCGCGGGCATCGACAACGCGCGCACGTTCCACACCGTGATCGCCTACAACGGCGTGCCCGTCCAGATTCAGGACCCGGACAACTCGCTCGAGGGCTGGCTGCGCTCCCCCGATGGCGCGTTCGTGGTCAATGAGCCGATGGGCGCCATGGGCTGGTTCCCCAACAACAACCATCCGCTGGACAAGGCGACCTACGACTTCCACATCACGGTCCCGTCGACGCACGTCGCGCTCGGCAACGGCGAACTGGTCTCGAACCCGACGGCCAACGGCAAGACGACGTGGAACTGGCACCACGAGTACCCGATGGCCACCTACCTGACCACGGCCACGGTCGGCCTGTTCGACTACACCAAGACCACCGGCGCGACCGCGTTGGGCGCCAAGGGCAACCCGCTCGAGCTCCACAACGCCTTCGACAGTTCCTACACGGACGCGCAGAAGGCGACGCTGAAGTCCAACACGACCGACCGCGAAGACCAGATCGTCTCGTTCCTGTCGAGTTACAACGGCGTCCCGTACCCGTTCGACTCGGCCGGCGCCGTGGTCGACCGGATCAGCGGCGTCGGCTACGTGCTCGAGGTCCAGACCAAGATCCACTTCCCGACCAACAGCGTCTCGGTCAACACGCTCTCGCACGAGAACGCGCACCAGTGGTTCGGCGACAGTGTGTCGCTGAAGCGCTGGAGCGACATCTGGCTCAACGAGGGCTGGGCGACGTGGTCGCAGTGGAACTGGTCGAACCGCTTCAACAACGGCCAGACGCCCAAGCAGCTCTTCGACTCGAACTACGCGTCGACCCAGCAGCCGACGCGCTGGAACACGCCCACGGCCTCACCGACCGCGGCGGGCCTGTTCAGCACCTTCCCGGTCTACACGCGCGGGGCGATGACGATCGAGGGCCTGCGCGAGATCATCGGCGACACCGCGTTCCAGGCGCTGATCAAGACGTGGCTGACCGAGAACCAGTACGCCAACGCGGACACGGCGGCCTTCGTCGCCACCGCCAAGCGGATCGCGCGCGACGTGGGCGGCTTTGAGTCCAGCAACCTCGCCAAGCTCGACAACTACTTCCAGCAGTGGCTCTACGGCGCGGGCAAGCCGACGCTGACCCCGGCGGCGTTCTTCGCCTCCACCACCGTGCCGGGCGTCTCGGTCGGCGGCAACGTGCCGGCGACGCTCTCGCTCTCGCTGGGCGCGCCCGCGGGCTTCGGCGCCTTCACGCCCGGCTCGGAGACGACCTATCGCGCCTCGACGACGGCCAACGTGGTCTCGACCGCCGGCGACGGCGCGCTGAGCATCACCGATCCGTCCTCGGTCGCGCCGGGGCACCTGGTCAACGGGACGTTCTCGCTGGCGCAGCCGCTGCAGGTCAAGGCGAGCAGCGGCGGCGGCACCGGCGGGGCGTTCGCGCCGCTGTCGGGCTCGCCGCTGACCGTGCTCAGCTACCCCGGGCCGGTCAGCAACGACACCGTGACGATCGACCTCCAGCAGGCGATCGCGGCGAACGAGGGGCTGCGCACCGGCGCGTATTCGAAGACCCTGACGTTCACGCTCTCGACGACGCAACCATAAGCGTTTCGCCCTCGGTCCCCTCAAGTTCGGACCTTGGGCGACGTTACATTCCGACGATGCTCACGAGCCTCGTCGGGTCCTACCCACAACCGGACTGGCTGATCGACCGCGAAAAGCTTCGCGGTCGGTTGCCGCCGCGGGTCCGCGCCGCCGATCTGTGGCGCGTCGACCCGGCCTATCTGCGCGACGCCCAGGACGCGGCCTGCCTGGTCGCCATCGCCGACCAGGAGCGCGCCGGGCTGGACATCATCACCGACGGCGAGGCGCGCCGGGAGTCCTACTCGAACTACTTCGTGATGGCGCTGGACGGCGTCGACGTCGACAGGCCGGGAACCGTGCCCGATCGCAACGGCAACCCGATGAACGCGCCGCGCGTGCACGCGCCCGTGCGCCGCCGCGAGCCGGTGCTGGTGCGCGACGTCGAGTTCCTGCGCGCGAACACCGACCGCCTGATCAAGGTCACGGTCCCGGGGCCGTTCACGATGGCCGCGCAGTCGGCCAACGAGTTCTACGAGGACCCGCGCGAGCTGGCGTTCGCGTTCGCCGACGCGGTGCGCGAGGAGGTGCTCGAGCTGTTCGCGGCCGGCGCCGACCTCGTGCAGCTCGACGAGCCGTGGATGGAGTCGCGGGCCGACGACGCGCGTGCCTACGGGATCGAGACGCTGCACCGGGCGCTGGACGGCGTGAGCGGGACGACCGTCCTGCACATCTGCTTCGGCTATCCGCTGTTCGTGCCCGGGCACAAGCGCGCGTACCGCTTCCTGGGCGAGCTGGCGGCGGCGCCGGTCGACCAGATCTCGATCGAGACCGCGCAGGCCGAGCTCGACGTGTCCGTGCTCTCGCAGCTGAGCGAGAAGACGATCGTGCTGGGCGTGATCGCCCTCGACAGCGACGAGGTGGAGACACCGGAGGTCGTCGCCGAGCGGATCCGGCGGGCTCAGCCCTACACGCGGAACATCGTCGCCGCACCGGATTGCGGCATGAAGTATCTCAGCCGTGAGGCCGCGTTCGGCAAGCTGCAATCGCTGGTTGCGGGTAGCAGGCTCGCATGACGAGGACCTGCGGGCAGATGATCGTGCACGAGCTCCTGATGGAGACCGTGCCTGGCTACCGGGAGAACCGGCTGGCGGCGGAGGCGGCGACGCGTGAGGCGATCGACAGCGGCCGGGCGATGCTCGCCGCGGCGGAGCTGGCCACGCTGCCGGTGGTCGTCCACGTCGTGTACCGCACCGACGCCGAGAACGTGTCCGACGAGCAGGTCGCAAGCCAGATCGACGCGCTCAACCGCGACTTCCGCGCGGCCAACGAGGACCGCTCGCAGGTCCCCGGCGTCTGGACCTCGCTGGTCGGCGACGCGAACATCGAGTTCAAGCTGGAGGACACCACGCGCACGAAGACCGACGTCGAGTCCTTTGGGCCCGACGACACGGTCAAGTCGCCCGAGACGGGCGGGGTCGCGCCCGTCGACGGCAAGCTGAACATCTGGTGCTGCTCGCTGGGGCAGTCGCTGCTCGGCTACGCCCAGTTCCCAGGCGGGCCGCCGGAGACCGACGGCGTGGTCATCCTCAACACCGCCTTCGGGACCACCGGAACCGTCCAGGAGCCGTTTCACCTCGGCCGCACGGCCGTCCACGAGGTCGGTCACTGGCTCGGGCTGCGACACATCTGGGGTGACATCAACGACTGCACGGGTGACGACTTCGTGGCCGACACGCCGCGGGCCAAGCAGGCGAACACCGGCAAGCCGAAGTTCCCCCACATCACCTGCAACAACGGGCCCAGCGGTGACATGTTCATGAACTACATGGACTACACCGACGACGACGCGATGTTCATGTTCACCGTCGGCCAGATCGCCCGCATGAACGCGACGCTGACCGGCCCGCGGGCGACGTGACGCTCTGGCTGCACGCGCCCGAGGAGTCATCTGACGATGAGCTCGTCTTCCGCCCCGACGGGTATCCGTTAAAGCCGGCACGCGGCCGTCTCACACTCGAGATCGGCGACGACGGGTCGATCTTTACGTCTTCACCTGGGCCGGACGACCGGCCGGTGGCGTCGTCCGCGCCCGACGGGTGGGTCCTCGCCGAGGCCGGCGAGGACCGGCTTACTCTCAGGAGACGGGGTCGGCCGAAAACCGCCGATCCCCGCGGGCGGCGCCGGCATGCCTACGACGCCGACGCGAGCTCGGCGCCCTCGCGCATGGCCCGCAGCTTCGCCCAGACGACATCGGGGTCGACGGCGGCCTGGCCGACCCACGTGCCGTAGCCGCAGTCGCTGCCCGCGAGCACGTTCTCCGCGCCCACGAGGTCCGTGTAGCGGCGCAGGCGCTGGGCGATCAGCTCCGGGTGCTCGATGAAGTTGCTCTTGGACTCGATCACGCCCGGGATCAGCCCCTTGCCGTCGGGCAGCGTGACGTCCTCGAAGATCTTCCACTCGTGGTTGTGGCGCGGGTTGGCCGCTTCCATCGCGATCTGGCTCGGGCTCGCGCCGAAGACGAGGTCGACGATGTCCTCGAACGGCACGTCGCGGTGGTGCGGCCCCTCGTAGTTGCCCCAGCAGACGTGCATGCGCATCTGCTCGGGCTCGATGTTGCGGGTCGCGTGGTTGAGCGCCTCGATGTTGAGCTGCGCCTCGTCGCGGAACTCCGTCGAGCGTCTTGTCGGCGAACTGGATGTGGCGCCCCATGCCGAGGTCCGGGCAGTCGATCTGCAACTGCAGCCCGGCGTCGGCGATCGCCTCGTACTCGCTCTGCATCGCGTCGGCGATCGCGTAGACGTACTCCTCGCGCGTCGCGTAGTGGTCGTTGCGGAAGAACAGCGCGATCACGCCCGGCGAGGCGGCGTTCATGAACGCGGCCCGTCGCGCCCTCGAGCGCCGCGGCGAGGTGCTCGATGTCGTGGCGCGCCTGATCGGGGTCCCTGACCGAGATCGGGCCGTTGCAGGCCGGCGTCCTGCGGCGGCTGCGGCCCGGGTCGCCGAAGACCTTCCGCTTCAGCGCGGGGAACTCGACGAGTCGGGGTAGACGAGCGGCTGGCTCGCCGCCGAAGCCGTCGAGGCGATCGGTGATGTAGGTGACGTAGCTCGGCTTGCCCATCTCGCCGTCGCAGACGACGTCGACGCCGGCGTCGAGCTGGCTTGGCACGACCTCGGCCACCGCCGCGCGTGCGCTGCTCGAGCGCGACCGGATCGACCGGCACGCCCTCCTGCTTGGCGAACATCGTCCGGATCAGGTCATCGGGGCGCGGCAGGCTGCCGACGTGGGTGGTGAGGATGCGGCTCATAGCCTTGAAGCCACGTGGTCGACGGTGTTCTCCAGGTGCGTGCGGGTGGCCGCGCGCGGCGGCGTCGGGGTCGCGGGCGACGCACGCCGCCAGGATCGTGCGGTGCTCGGCGTCGAGCCGGGCGACCGGGAAGTCCTCCTGCGCGCGGTAGATGTGCAGGTAGGCGCTGGAGGCGTCGCGCAGCGCGGCGATCATCGTCACCAGCTGCGGTCGGCCGCGTGCTCGTAGAGGGCGGTGTGGAAGCGCTGGTTGAGCGCGATGTAGCGGCGGCCGGCGGCCCTTCGCTCATCATGCCAAGCAGCGCTTCCAGCGGCGCCGCCCACTCGGGCACGAACCGCTCGGCGGCCTTCGCGGCGGCCAGCGACTCCAGCGCGGCGCGGATCTCGTAGTGCTCGCGCAGGTCGTCGACGCTCGGGCAGGAACACGACCGCGCCTCGCTGCGGGTGCAGGCGCACGAGGCCCTCGCGCTGCAGGCCGCGAGGGCCTCGCGCACCGGCGTCGTGCTGACCCCGAGCGTGCGGGCGATCTCCACCTGCGGCAGCCGCGTGCCGGGAGCGCGCTCACCCGCGAGAATCTCGGCCTTGAGGTGCTCGGCGACCTGGCCGGCGACGGTGCGGGGAGCGGTCAGCGCCACGCGGCGGTAAGTTATCGAATGTGCACATTCTTCGCGCGTAGGAGGAGATCGGGTTGAAGCAGCCGCTCAAGGGACCGCACCACTTCACGGGCATCACACGCGACGTCGTGACCAACGTCGACTTCTGGTGTCGCGTCATGGGCCTGCGGTTCGTCAAGAACACGCTCAACTTCGAGACGACGTTCCGCTACCACACGTACTTCGGCGACGAGGAGGGCAACCCGCAGCGTCGTCACCTTCCTCGAGTTCAACGAGGCCGAGGCCGGCGTCCCCGGCGACGGCGACATCCACCGGATGGTCCTGCGCGTCGGCTCCTACGACTCGCTCGAGTACTGGATGGACCGGCTGATCGCCAACCAGCACCACTCCGAGTTGCTGCGGCTGGACCCGACCCAGCCGCAGTCGCTGGTCTTCTGGGACCCGGAGGGCCACGAGGTCGAGCTGATGGTCTCCGACGCGCAGGACAAGCCGCTGGTCGCCGTCGCCGACGACATCCCGGCCGAGCACCGCATCCTCGGCCTGGAGGGCGCGCGCTCGTTCACGACGCTGGAGGAGCAGCTGCCGTTCGCCGAGCACCTCGGCTTCCGCGCCGAGGGCACGCGCCTGGTGCTCGACGGCGAGCGCTCCGGTCGCTGGTACTTCTCCGCGCCGCCCGGCCGGCCGAGCGGCGACGGGCGCGTCGGCGTCTGGCACCACGTCGCCTACGACGCCGGCAACGGCGAGGAGACCCTGCGCGCCCGCGACGAGGCCAACGAGGGCGTCCGGCCGTGGACGGCGATCTTCGATCACTACTTCTTCGACAGCTGCTACTCGATGTCTCCCGGAGGGCGGATGGAGATCTGCACCACGGGGCCTGGATTTCAACTCGACGAGAAGCTCGAAGACCTCGGCGACCGCCTCTGTCTCTCGCCTCGAGTGGAGCCGCTTCGCGCCAAGCTCGAGTCCGAGCTGACGCCGATCGTCAACCCGCGGCCGCGCTCCAAGCAGAAGACGTCCGCGGCGCCGCCGTCGTCGTCCAACGGCGTGCCGGCGACGGAACCCGCATCCGTCGCCTAACCCTCACCTTCGACAACGGCCCGGACCCGGAGGCCACGCCCCGGGTCCTGGACGTGCTGGCCGCGCACGGCCTGAAGGCGACGTTCTTCGTCGTCGGCGACGCGCTGCGCGCGCACCGCGCGCTGGTCGAGCGCGCGCACGCCGAGGGCCACTGGATCGGCAACCACACGCTCACCCACCCGCGGCCGCTGGGGGAGTCCTCGGACGCGGCGGCGGAGATCACGGCGACCCAGGCCGAGCTCGGCCCGCTCGGCACGCGGCGGCTCTTCCGTCCGTCGGGCGCGGGCGGCGCGATCGAACCGGGCCTGCTCTCGCCCCGCCGCCGTCGACGCGCTCGTCGCGGGCGCGTACACCTGCGTGCTCTGGAACGCCGTCCCGGGCGACTGGCGGTCCTCCGCCTGGGTCGAGACCGCGCTGGAGCGACATCGCGTCGCGCGACTGGACCCTGCTCGTCCTGCACGATGTCGCCGGCGCCGCCGCCGATCGCCTCGACGAGTTCCTCGCGCGCGTCGACGCGACGTCCTGCAGGACTTCCCGCCGTCCTGCGTCCCGATCGTCCGCGGTCGCGTCGTGCTCGATTTGGAGCGCATGCTCTGATGAACGCCCACGAGCGCACGCTGCGGATCGACGCCGACGCCGCGCAGCCACGCTCCGCTCGTTCGCGCCACGCGCTGTACCGGCTCCGCGCCGCGCGCTTTATTGGCGCATCGGTGCGGCGGCTCCCGTATCGTCCCGCCTGACTCGAGTCGCGCTCAGGATGGAACTCACCCCTCCAGACCCACCTGAGCATTCCGCGGGAGGGGCGCGACGGCGCCCCTCCCGCACCTACTCATCCTTCGGGACGACGGGCGCGACGTTCTCCTCGCCGGCCTGGACGTGCTCGAGCCGGCTGCGCAGCCGGTCGCGGAGCTCGTCGGGCGTGTATTCCGACTGGGGCCGGCGATTGCGGGCCACGACGGCACCGGTCGCGGCGACGCCGGCAGCGCCGGCCAGACCGAGGAGCTTCCATCGCGCACGCATGGTTCGCGTAGGTTACCGGCGGTGATGGAGTCCACGCTGCCCTTCGACGAGGCCATCGCCACCGCGGCGACCGGCGACATCTGGTTGTTCCGTGGACGGTCACTGGCCGACCGCGCGATCCAGACGATGACCAACAGCCCCGTCAACCATGTCGGGATGTGCGTGGCGCTCGAGGACATGCCGCCGCTGATGTGGCATGCCGAGATCGGCAAATCGCTGCCGGACGCGTGGACCGGCGAACGCCACCGCGGCGTCCAGCTGCACATGCTCGCCGACGCCGTGAAGCGCTGGGACGAGAACTACAACCAGCGCGCGTGGGTGCGGCGGCTGGACGGAACGGTCACGCGCGAGATGGAGGATCGGCTGATCGAGACGATCGACAAGTACAACGGCAAGCCGTTCCCGACCACCCCGGGCCTGGTCCGCTCGTGGGCGACCGGCCGCGTGCGCCGGACCGCGGCCTCGCGCGAGACGATCTACTGCGCCGAGCTCGTCGCCGTCACGATGCAGAACATGGGCCTGATCCCGGACAAGCGCCCGATGAGCTGGTACGACCCCGGCAAGTTCTGGAGCGGCGACGACATCGAACTGCTCGAGGGCTACCAGTTGGGCGGCGAGATCTCCGTGACCCGGTGATCGGCGTCGGGATCGTGGGTGCGGGCCTGATGGGCTCCATCCACGCGCGCATCCTCGCGTCCGCGGTCGCGGGCGCCGAGGTGGTCGCGCTCGCCGACCCCGAGCGGGCGACGGCCGAGGCACTCGCGCGCGAGGTCGGCGCGCCGGCCGTCTACGAGGACGGCCTGGAGCTGATCGCGGCCGCGGGCGTCGACGCCGTGGTCATCGCCTCGCCCGCCTTCACCCACGAGCCGTTCACGCTCGCCTGCCTGGAGGCCGGCAAGCCGGTGCTGTGCGAGAAGCCGCTGGCCACCTCGGCCGCGGCCGCACTGCGGATCGCCGAGGCCGAGCGGGCCATGGGGCGACGCCTGGTGACCGTCGCCTTCATGCGCCGCTTCGACCCTGGCTACGCCGACCTGAAGGCCAAGCTCGACGCGGGCGCGATCGGCGACCCGCTGCTGATCCACTGCGCGCACCGCAACCCGTTCGTCCACGAGTTCTTCGACAGCGCGATGATCATCACCGACAGCGCGGTGCACGAGGTCGACGTCGCGCGCTGGCTGCTGGGGGAGGAGATCGTGCGCGCCACCGTCCACGCGCCGCGCCCGACCAGCCGCGCGCGCGAGGGCCTGCGCGATCCGCAGCTGCTGGTCTTCGAGACGGAGTCCGGGCGGCTCGTCGACGTCGAGGCGTTCGTCACCGCCGGCTTCGGCTACGACATCCGGTGCGAGGTCGTGGGGGAGGCGGGAACGCTTGAGCTGTTGGCGCCAGCCACGACGGTCGCGCGGAGCGCCTTTACCGCAGCTCTCCCCCTCCCGGGGGGGTTCGAACAGCGCTTCGACACGGCCTACCGGCTCGAGCTCCAGGCCTGGGTGAGCGGCGCGCACAGCGGCGCAACCGCCTGGGATGGCTACGCAGCGGCCGTCGTGTGCGAAGCGGCGGTCAACGCTCTGGAAACCGGTCGACCGGTCGAGGTTCGCTCCGCGCGGGAAAAGTCTTGAAGCTGACCTAAAGCCGTTATGTCGCGTTGCCGACGCATGTTCTAGGTCGCAGTAAGAAGTCCGTAAGAAGTCTCTCCCACGAACAGGCACACCCACCGAGAGGTGGGGCCGCAAAGTCAACGGGGCTCGGAAGGAGCCGGCCGGACTGCCGAATGGGCGGGGAGAGCTTGCCAAGTCCTTGGAGGTTCTCCCAGTGCGTCGTCTCGCTCGCTTTGTCGTGTCGTCCTGCCTTGCCGTCTCCGCGTTCAGCGCCCTCCCGGGTGCGGCCGACGCCGCGGGCTGCGCCGGTGCCGATGTCATGCCGTCCGCCGCGAGCGGTGCCGCCTCCAACCGCGCCACGCTGTGCCTCCTCAACCAGCAGCGCCGCTCGCACGGCCTGCGCGCCCTGCGCAGCGACTCCAGGCTCGGCCGCGCCGCCGCCGGTCACGCCCGCTCCATGGTCACCAGGCACTTCTTCGCCCACGACTCGCTCAACGGCGCCTCCTTCGCCACCCGCATCAAGCGCTCCGGCTGGACCGCCTCCCGCCGCTCCTACACCGTCGGCGAGAACATCGGCTGGGGCGGCGGCACCCTCGGCACGCCCCGCTCGATGGTCCGCGCCTGGATGAACAGCGCCGGCCACCGCGCCAACATCCTCGCCCGCTCCTTCCGCATGATCGGCATCGGCATCGCCGCCGGCGCCCCCACCGGCGACTCCGGCGCGACCTACGCCACCGACTTCGGCGGCTGACCCACTTCCTCCCCCCGACCCTCGGCCTCGCCTCCCCCTTGGGCGAGGCCGTCGGTCGTTAAACCCCACCTAAAGGGGACTGTCCCCTTTAACTTCGCGGCACGCCCGCATGCCCCGCCCACCGCGGCGCTCGGGCGCAGAAAGCCGCCTTAAGGGAACCTAAAGGGGACTGTCCCCTTTAGGTTCGGGATAATGGGTCCAGTGGCACGGAGTGAAGCTGTACGACGTCGCCAGGCTGGGGTGCTGGTCGTCGGTGCCGCCGAGCCAGAGATCCAGTCCTGGTTGCGGGCCGCGGGGCATCTGCCGCGGGCGGTTCGGCGTGCCTCGGCGGCGGGCGATGCGCTGGAGGCCGAGGAGGTCGATCTGGTGATCGTCGACCGGGATGCGTCGGGGTTGGATGCGCCCGAGGTGTGCCGGATCCTGCGCGACGACGAGCGGCTGGGGGACGCGTGGCTGCTGGCGATCACGGTCGCGGCCAAGGGCCGGATGGCCGACAACGTGCTCAACGCCGGCGCCGATGACTACATCCACCGCCCGTTCACCCGCGCGGAGTTGATCGCCCGCACGCGCGCGGGACTGCAGGCCGCGCAGGAACGCGCCAACGATCGCCTGCTGCGG
Organism: uncultured Solirubrobacteraceae bacterium; assembly: GCA_963798325.1. Lineage (GTDB taxonomy): Bacteria > Actinomycetota > Thermoleophilia > Solirubrobacterales > Solirubrobacteraceae > Solirubrobacter. The sequence goes on along the minus strand of CAWCSS010000009.1, from coordinate 512,580 downwards.
ACGCTGATGGAGAACGTCCCCGGCGCGATCTACCGCAGCGCGTGGCACGCGGACTACCAGCTGGAGATGATCACCGACGAGATCGAGCGGATCTCCGGCTACCCGCCGGCGAACTTCCTCGTCTCGAGCCGGCGCACGATCCTCAGCCTGATCCACCCCGACGACGTGGACATGGTGCTCGAGACCGTCGCGATGGCCAGCGCGGACTCCGAGGAGCCGTTCGAGATGCAGTACCGGATCGTTCGCGACGACGGCGCCGTGCGCTGGGTGCTCGACCGCGGGCAGCTCGTCCGCGGCCCCGGCGGGCGCCTGTGGGTCGACGGCGCGATGTTCGACATCACCGAGCGTCGCCAGGCCGAGGAGGCCCTGCTGCGTCACGAGGTCGAGGCCGCGCGCACGGCCGAGCTCCGGGCGTCGCGGGCCCGGATCATCGAGGCGGCCGACAAGGCACGGCGCAAGATCGAGCGCGACCTGCACGACGGCGCGCAGCAGCGGCTCGTCAGCCTCGTGCTCGACGTCCAGGTGGCCAAGCGGCGGATGGCCAAGGACCCGTCCGACGTCGTGGCCTTCCTGGACCGGATGGGCCGCGAGCTCCAGGACGCCTCCGCGGAGCTGCGCGAGCTCGCCCGCGGCATCCACCCGGCGGTGCTGACCGAGCGCGGCCTGTCAGCGGCGGTTGGCGCGCTCGCCACCCGCTGCACCGTGCCGGTCGAGGTCGTCGACCCGCTCCAGGAGCGCCTCCCGCCCGCCGTCGAGGCCACCGCCTACTTCACCGTCGCCGAGGCGCTGACCAACGTCGCCAAGTACGCCGAGGCCACCCACGCCACCGTCAGCCTGGAACGCAACGAGGAGCGGCTCGTGGTCGAGGTGCGCGACGACGGCATCGGCGGCGCGTCGACCAGTGGCGGCTCCGGCCTGTCGGGCCTGATGGACCGCATCGGCGCCCTCGACGGCACGCTCAGCGTGGAGAGCCCGGTCGGGGAGGGGACGCTCGTGCGGGCTGTGCTGCCGCTCAACGGGGTACGCCAGGACCATGGCTGACCGGCGCGTCGTGTACTCGAGCTCCGACGGCGACCTGCGCAAGGCGCGCCCCGCGGACGTCGTGCGCGCGCGCAACACGACGGGCCGCGTGAAGGTCAGGCGCGAGGTCGGCGGCCGCAAGGGCAAGACCGTCACCACCGTGGCCAACGTGCCGCTCGACGACGCCGGGCTCAAGGACCTCGCGGGCAGGCTGAAGAAGCGCTGCGGCGTCGGCGGGTCCGTCAAGGACGGCGTGATCGAGCTGCAGGGCGACCACCGTGAGGTCGTGCTCGAGGTCCTCAAGGCCGAGGGCTACGACGCGGTCGCGGCGGGTGGATGAGCGCCAACGCGCCACCGCTGCGCCGCTGTCACCTTTTCGATCGGCGGGTACCGGTAAGCTCGGCTTAACGTGTTGACTCGGTCAACACGTTGTGGGCGCCGGCTGACCACTGGCGCCCCTGCGGTGGGGAACCCGCACAACCCGTCGGCCCGGCGGCGCGAACAACCTGGGAAGGTCGCGTCGCCGGACCGCGTCTACATCGTGAGCACCAGCTTGCCGAACACGTCCCCGGCGGCCAGCGCCTCAAACGCCTGGCGCGCCGCGGCGAGCGGGTACTCGCCGGCGATCACCGGCCGCACGTCGCGCTCGACGCACAGCCGCACCAACCGCTCGAGCTCGTCGCGCGTGCCCATCGTCGAACCCACCACCGACAACTGCAAGAAGAACACGCGGTTGAGCCCCGCCGGCGGGTCGTACCCGCTCGTCGCCCCGGAGATCACCAGCGTGCCGCCGGGCTTCAACGCTCGCAGCGAGTGCTCCCAGGTGGCCTTGCCGACGGTCTCGGCCACCACGTCGACGCGCTCGGGCAGCCGCTCGCCCGAAGCGAACACGGCGTCCGCGCCCAACTCCAGCGCCCGCGCACGCTTCTCCTCTGACCGCGACGTCGCCCACACCCGCAGCCCCGCCGCGCGGCCGAGCACGATCAACGCCGTCGCCACGCCGCCGCCCGCTCCCTGGACGAGCAACGTCGAGCCGGGGGAGCAGACCGCGCGCGTGAACAGCATCCGGTAGGCCGTCAGCCACGCCGTCGGCAGGCACGCCGCCTCGGCGAACGAGAGCTCCGGAGGCTTCGGAACCAGGTTGCGCCGGGGCACCATGACCCGCTCGGCGAAGGACCCCTGGTGACGCTCGGAGAGGATCGAACGCCGAGGGTCCAGCGTCTCGTCGCCGCGCCAGTCGGGATCGGACACGACCGCATGGACGATCACCTCGTTGCCGTCTTTATCCATCCCCGAGGCATCGCAGCCTAGGATCATCGGCAGCGCCCGCTCGCCAAGGCCGACGCCACGGAGCGACCACAGATCGTGGTGGTTGAGCGAGGCGGCGCGCACCTCGACGACGGTCCATCCATCCGGGACTTCGGATGGCTCCGGCCGGTCTGCGACCGTCAGACCGGAAAGGGGATCGTCGGCTGACAAAGAAGACGCAAAGGCTGCAAGCACGGCTTGAGCCTACGGCGTCCAATGCCGACAACTGTTGATAGATGATCCGTAAGCTCGCCCTCGCCTCCCTGACCCTGGTCTCGCTTGCCGTCCCCGCCAACGCCCACGCCGCGCGCGGGATGGAGTTCGCGCTGCAGGACGACGCGGTGTTCGTCGATCAGCGCTGGATGGAGCGCGACAAGGCGCTCGAGCACGCGGCGAAACTGGGCACCAAGCGCATCCGGGTGAACGTGTTGTGGTCGCGCGTGCTCATCTCCGACGCGAGCCACAAGACCGTGCCCGCCCATGGACCGGTTTACGACTTTTCGCGTATCGATGCGCTTCAGGCCGCTGCAGCGAAGCGAAGCATCAAGCTCCAGTTGACGGTTAGTGGTCCCGCTCCGGCGTGGGCGACGGCCGACCGGAAGGTCGGCGGCTACAAGCCCGACCCGGTCAAGTTCAGCGCCTTCGTGCGCACCGTCGCCGCCCACTTCAAGGGCCGCGTGGACCGCTACGCGATCTGGAACGAGCCGAACCTGAGCGCGTGGCTGGCGCCGTCTTCGACGAGCCCGGCGCAGTACCGCAGCCTCTACCGGCGGGCCTACGCGGTGATCAAGACCGTCGATCCCCACGCGAAGGTGCTGTTCGGTGAGCTCGCCCCCAACCGTGACGGCCGCACGATCGCCCCGATCAAGTTCCTCAAGGCCGCCGCGCCGCGGAACGCCAAGCTGAAGTCCGACGGCCTCGCGCTGCATCCCTACCAGCTCACGAGCTCCCCCAAGCTGCTCAAGGGCGGCCCCGAGGACGCGCCGATCAGCCAGCTTCCCCGGCTGACGCGGGTGCTCGACCAGCTGGCCAAGGCGAAGGCGCTGAGCACCACCGGCCACAAGGGCCTGAACCTCTACCTGACCGAGTTCGGCTACCTCAGCGCCGGCAACCGCGGCCTCGCCCAGAGCGTGCGCTCCACGTGGCTGCGCTACGCCTACGACATCGCCCGCAGGAACCCGCGCGTGAAGCAGATCCTCCAGTACCAGCTGGTCGATCCACCCGCGACCGAGCTCTGGCACTCGGCGATCATCGATCACCACGGGCGCCCGCAGGGCGTCTACTCCGGCCTGGCCAAGGCCGCTGCCGCGATCCGGCGCTAGACCGGTAGCGCCGCGGAAATCGCGGCCCTATAGCATCGCGCTCTCAGCCGTCTCGAGAGGGGAGGAGCCTCGTGAAGACCAAGGCAGCGATGTTGCGGGAACCCGGAGCCGATTGGGAGATCGCCGAGCTCGAGCTCGACGAGCCCAAGGCCAACGAGGTGCTGATCCGCTGGGTGGCGGCAGGTCTCTGCCACTCCGACGAGCACCTGCGTCACGGGGACATCGTTCCCGCGGTTCCCGATCGTCGGCGGCCATGAGGGCGCGGGCATCATCGAGAAGTGCGGCCCGGGCGTCTCCCGCGTCAAGGAGGGCGACCACGTCGTCACCTCCTTCCTCCCGGTCTGCGGCCACTGCCGCTTCTGCGCCACCGGGCACTCGAACATCTGCGACCTCGGCGCGACGATCCTCGACGGCTGCATGCCCGACGGCACGTTCCGCTTCCACGACAACGGGACCGACATCGGCGGCATGTGCATGCTCGGCTCCTTCAGCCAGTACTCGGTGGTCTCCGAGACCAGCTGCGTGACGGTCGACAAGGACCTGCCGCTGGAGACCGTCGTGCTGGTCGGTTGCGGCGTCCCGACCGGCTGGTGCAGCTCCGTCTACGCCGCCGACATCGTGCCCGGCGAGACGGTGATCATCTACGGCATCGGCGGTATCGGCTCCAACGCCGTCCAGGGCGCCAACCACGCCGGCGCGGCGAACATCATCGCCGTCGACCCGCTCGAGAACAAGCGCGAGATGGCCGAGGACCTCGGCGCCACCCACACCGCGTCCAGCGCCGACGAGGCCCACGAGCTCGCGCAGGAGCTGACCCGCGGCGTCGGCGCCGACAAGGCGATCGTCACCGTCGACATCGTCAACGCCGAGGTCGTCGGCGCCGCCGTCGACGCCATCCGCAAGGGCGGCACCACGGTCATCACCGGCCTCGCCGACCCGACCAGCCGTCACCGTCCAGCTCTCCGGCGCGGTCATGACGCTCTACGAGAAGACGGTCAAGGGCACGCTCTTCGGCTCGGGCAACCCGATGCACGACATCAAGAACCTGATCGGGCTCTACCAGGCGGGCAAGCTCAAGCTCGACGAGCTGATCACCAACACGCTACGCGCTCGACGACATCGGCCAGGGCTTCCAGGACATGCTCGACGGCAAGAACATCCGGGGCGTGGTGATCCACGAACACTGAGGCCTCCACCTTCTTGGCGCGGGTCGACGAGCGGATCGTCGGCCTGCGCCGCGAGGCCGAGGTGCTCGCGGCGTCGCTGGCCGCGGGCATCCACGTCGTGCTCGAAGGCCCGCCCGGCACGGGCAAATCGACGCTGCTGCGCGCCGTGGCCGATGCGACCGGCTTCGGCGTGGAGTTCGTCGAGGGCAACGCCGAGCTGACGCCGGCGCGGCTGGTCGGCCACTTCGACCCGGCGCTCGTGCTCGAGGCCGGGTACAAGCCCGAGATCTTCGTCGACGGCGCGCTGGCCACGGCGCTGCGAGAGGGCCGGCTGCTCTACATCGAGGAGCTCAACCGGGTGCCGGAGGAGACGCTCAACGTGCTCGTCGGCGCGCTGGCCGAGGGCGAGATCCACGTGCCGCGGCTCGGGCGCATCGTCGCCGCGCCGGGCTTTCGGCTGATCGCGGCCATGAATCCCTTCGACGCGGTGGGTACCGCACGGGTGAGCCAGGCGATCGCCGACCGGATGTGCCGGATCGCGATCGGCTATCAGGACGCCGAGGGGGAGCGCGAGATCGTCCGCCGCGCCCACGCCGAGCTCGCTCGAGGGACCGGCCGTCGAGCTCACCCGCCTGACCCGCGAGCACGCCCAGATCCGCATGGGATCGTCGGTGCGCGGCGCGATCGACCTCGTGCGGCTCGGCTCCGGCCTCGCGGCCCTGCGCGGCGAGTCCGACCCCCGGCCCGGCGACGCGACCTTCGCCGACGCCGCCATCGCGGCGCTCTCCGGCCGCCTGCGCCTGGAGGAGGGCTGCGAGCGCACGCCGGAGGAGATCGTGCTCGAGCTGATCGAGCGGCTGAAGCCGAAACCCGGCGACGATGCCCGGCCGAGCGAGCCGCCGGGAAAAGCCCCTCGCGCGCTTCCGGCCAAGCCCTGAGCGGCGCGGCGGCGCGCGACATCGTGCGCGACCGCGGCCGTCAGACGCTGCCTCGCTCCCGCCTGGAGGCCCGCCACGACGCGTTCAGCCGGGTCTCGCCCGAGGTCGGCAAGCTCGACGAGGCGGCGTTCGGTGAGCTGCTGCGCGAGGACGCCGACGTGGCCGTCGCGCTGCTCGCCGACCTCGCCGCGACCACCGACCCGCTGGTCCGGGCGCAAGCCCGACGGCTCGCCGCGCGGCTGTTCGTGCGTGCCGGACGGCTCGGCCGGACCTCCACCAGGGGCTACCGGCGGCTGGAGCCGAGCCGGGCCGCGGGGGAGGGCGACCTCGACCTCGACCTGACCCTTGAGGTTGCTCAAGGACGGCCGCGTCACGCCGACGAGCTGATCGCCCGCCGCTGGAGTGCGCCACGGCGCTCGCTGTGCCTGCTCGTCGACCACAGCGGCTCGATGAAGGGCCATGCCGTGGCGATGGCCGCGATGGCCGGCGCGGCGGTCGTCCTGACCCGCTCCGAGCGCGCGACGACGAGCGTGATCGCCTTCGCCGCCGATGCGCTCGTCCTGCAATCGCAGAGCGAGGCGCGCGCCCCCGAGACGCTGGTCGACGAGCTGCTCTCCCTGCGCGGCAAGGGCCGCACCGATCTCGCTCTGGCGCTGCGCACCGCCGCGCGGCAACTCGCGCGCGAGCCCGCCTCCGAACGGCTGGTCATCGTCCTCTCGGACTGTCGCCCGACCGCCGGCGGCGATCCGCTGCAGGCGCTCGGCGGAATCGACCGTCTGCACGTTTTAGGCACAAATAATGATCCGGAATCCGTCGCCTCGGGCAAGGCCCTGGCGTCTCGCGCGCGTGGGCGATACGTGACTGCCACGCGGTTTTCGGAGCTGCGAGACGGTCTGCTGACGCTCTTGGACTGAAGTGCGCGTGGAGTCATCTGGACGAATGGCGGCTTGACGAAGCCTCTCATCCCGCGTTACGGTCGCCGCACTCGGGGTGTGTCGCGCCTCAACGGGGAGAGGTGCGTCCTACGATGCTCCGCTCGGTCAATCACGGGTCCACGCAGTCTTTGCAGGAGGGAGAGTGGCAGCGATGCCCTCAGTCGGTCGGATAAAGCAGCTTTTGGTTATGGGTGGTGCCGCAGCCGCGCTGCTTGCCGTCGGCGCGAGCACCGCGTCGGCCGCCCCCAACGAAGTTTGGCTCTGGGCCTGCCACGGCCCCAACGGCGAGGCGCTCAGCACGCCGTACACCGCCACGCAGAGCTACGGAGGCACCGTGACCGCCAACGGCGGCGGGTGCACGGCGAACGGCGGCAGCCTCACGCTGTCGGTGCCGTCGGACGGGACCACCGTCGGCGGCTGGAGCCAGGCGCTGGCGCAGTTCGACGGGCTTCCCCCGAACACCACGCTGACCACGGCGAAGCTCACGCAGTCCTTCACCGGGTTCGGCCAGGCGGGCGCCAGCAGCGCGCTCAGCTACGTCAGCTCGGGCACGGCGAGCGGACCGCTGCAGACCGTCGGCGCCTCGCAGCCCGCGCCCGCGGACGGCGAGCAGACCGTCAACGGCGCCTCGGTCGCCGGGCATGGCGACTCGCTGCGCCTGCGCATGTACTGCGACACGACGCCCCCCAGCGGGTGCGCCGCCGGCACGTCGCCGAGCGTCACGTTCTCCAAGGCCGGCCTGCAGGTCGTCGAGACCAACGAGCAGGACGCCGTGGCCTCCGAGACGGAAGGCGCGCCGAAGGTCGCGGTCGGCGGTAAGAGCAACCCGGCCGCCGGCGACATCAAGCTCGACGTCAAGGCGACCGACCCCGGCGTCGGCCTCGACTTCGCCGAGGCCTACCTGGCCAACGCCGGCAACACCGCTCTGGTCAGCGCCCCCGTCAGGCAGAAGTTCGCGGACACCAACGCCGCGTGGGCGAGCTGCAAGGACCTCACCCCGGCGACCCCGACCGTGATCGATCTGCCGCTCGGCGCCGTCTGCCCGACGGTGGCCAACGCGGGTCTCACGATCCCGACCAAGGACGCCGCGGGGAACCTGCTCTACCCCAACGGCAACTACACGCTGATCGTCCGCGTCGTGGACCTCAGCGGCCGCGAGACGATCTTCCGCGACGGCTCGGCGCTGCCGGCCGTCCAGCTGCTCAACAACGTCGACCTCGGCTCGCCGAGCCAGACGCTGAACATCGGGACCAGCGGCCTGGCGACCACGCCGGGCGCGACCAACACCGGCGCCAACAACAACGGCGTCGCCGGCGCGAGCTCGACGTCGTGCAACTCACCGCGCCTGTCGGTCGTGCTGGCCCAGAAGCCGGTCCGCGTCTCCAGGGGCGTCCCGGTCCTGCGTTACAACCATCGCTACCGCTTCAGCGGTCGTCTGACCTGCGTGATCAACGGCAAGCGCCAGTCGGCGCCCAAGCGTGCCCGGATCGACCTGCAGAACAAGGTGGGCAGGAAGACGACGGACAAGTCGGGCACGACGGTCGCCTCCAGGGGCGCCTTCGCGACCATCCTGTCCTACCCGAGCTCGCGGACCCTGATCTTCCGCTTCACGAACAGTGACGGCAAGAAGGCCGAGGTCAAGATCAAGATCAAGGTCGAGAAGAAGAAGAAGGCCAAGCGGTAGGCCTCGGCCACCCGCGGGAGGAACTGTGATGAAGCGAAGTGTGGCGCTCGGCGCCGTAGTCCTGGCGCTCGGCGCCGGGGGCGCGGCGCTCAGCCAGAAGGCGGCGGCCGGCGGGGCCGCCGCCGCCCGGCAGACCGAGGGTGGACTGTCCGTCTCTCCGGCCCTCATCGAGGTCCAGAACGCCCACACGGGCGCGCTGGCCACGCTGACTGTGGCCAACCGTTCGACCCAGCCGCTGACCATCTCGGTCACGCCGCGTCCGTGGCTGCAGTCCACGGCGGGCAAGGTGTCCCCGAACCGTTCCAAGACGCTCCCCGGCGTCAGTGTGAGCGAGGGCTCGTTCACGCTCACCCCCGGCGCGGAGAAGCAGGTCACGGCGAACCTCAACGCGCTGCCGGCCGGTGGCGCGCTGTACGGCGGGCTCGAAGTCGTCGGCCTGCCGACCGACGTGGCCAAGCGCAAGGGCCTGGTGCTCGGCTACCGCGTCGTCGGCGCGATCCGTCTGCTGCCGTCGGCGCCGAAGGCGTCGCTGACCGCGGGCACGATCAAGGCGTCCAAGGGCACGGCCGTACTGCCGGTCAAGAACACGGGCAACACGATCGACGCCGTGACCGGCAGCGTCTCGGTCAAGTCCGCGCTCGGGACCAAGAACCAGACCGTGCAGGCCGTGAAGATCCTGCCCGGCAAGACGATCAACATCCCGCTCGGCACCAAGCTCTCCAAGGGCTCGGCGACGGCCAAGATCGTCCTCAATCAGCGCGGCAAGAAGGCGCTGCAGATCAACAAGAAGTTCACGGTGAAGTGATGATGCGCAACTCGCGTCCGATTGCCGGGTTCTGTGGCTACGCTCGACCTCGTTCGGTTGGTCCTCGAGAGCTGTCCGCTCGGGCTGGGGTCATGAAGAGAATGCTGGAAGGGAACCGATGAAGCTGCGAACGATCATTGCTGCGGCGGCGCTGAGCGCCGCGGCCGCCCCTGCCGTCGCGCAGGCACAGACGCCTGATCCGATCTCGGGCGGGACGCAGATCGGCGGCAGCGTGCCGAGCTTCCTCGAGCTGATCCTGCCGACGACGAAGTCGAGCTTCACCACCTTCTCGAAGGCCAAGACCTACTCGACGAAGGTCGATGTCTTCATCACCACCACGGATGAGACGGCGGTGCTCTCGATGGCCGACGGCGAGGTCGCGAAGGGCTCGCGACTCGGGCACCTCATGAGCGGGTCCAGGAAGCTGCCGCTGGCGCTGGAGGCCCGTGTCGGCAGGGGGGCATTCCAGCCGCTGGATTCCTCGGTCGACCCGATGCTCACCAAGTGGACCGAGGCGGCAACGCGCGCCAAGGCGACCGTCAACCTGCGCCAGAAGGTCACGAAGAAGGCCTCGGGGAGCTACCGCAAGGTCGTCCTCGTGACGGCTTCCACCGAGACGCCGTAGCTCCGGCATCGGAACCACCCAGAGAGAAACAAGGAGATACCCGAAGTGAAGCTCGCTAGGACCCGGCTCGCCGCCGGCGCCCTTGGCCTTGCCGTCGCAGGGACCGCGACCGGTGCCGTGATCGCTCGCGCTGATGATTCAGCGCCCGTCGCCCGCGTCACTCAGCAGGGCGGTGTCTCGGTCACCCCCGCGATTGTGGAACGGACCGCCAAGCGCGGCAATGTCGGCTCGATCACCATCAAGAACACCACCAAGGACACCATGAAGGTCACGGTCAACGTGCGCCCATGGATCCAGAACCGCGCCACCGGTGGCGTCGTGCTCAACACGCGCGCCAGCCTGTCGCCGTACGTGCGTGCCAGTCCGGCGTCGTTCACGCTGCGTCCGGGGCAGCGCACGGTCAAGCTCAACATGGTCCGCATGACCTCGACCGGCTCGCTCTACGCCGGCTTCCAGGTGTTCGCCAAGCAGGTCAAGGTGAAGGCCCGCAACGGCATCGTGCCGCAGTGGGACCTGCGTGGGAAGCTGCGCCTGAACCCGACCAGGAAGCGCCCGAACCTCAAGCTCGGCTCGACGCGCGTGCTCGGCAGGGGCAACAGCCGATCGCTGGTGCTCGAGGTCCGCAACCTCGGCAACACGCTCGATCCCGTCGGCGGCACCGTGTCGATCACGGGTCCGACGCCGCGCAACGCGACCGTCCCGCAGATCGCGGTCGTCCCCGGTCAGGTCGTCCAGCTCAAGGGCGGCGCCCTGAAGGGGATGAAGGGCGGCAACTACACCGCCAGCTGGTCGGTCACCCAGGGCGGCAAGCGCTACACGACCCGGGCTTCCTTCCGCCTGTAAGGCGTTCGGCATGGCCGCGCCCCCGCCTCTCCACGAACTCGAGTCCGAGATCATGGAGGAGATGTGGGGGCGTGGCGAAGCCACCGTGCGCCAGGTGCAACAGGCCCTGAACGCCCGCGGTGAGAAGGTGCGCGCGTACACGACCCTGCTCACCGTGATGACGCGGCTGGACACCAAGGGCCTGCTCGTGCGCCGGCGCGCCGGACGCCTCGACGTCTACGCGCCCGCGTTGACCCGCGACGTCTACCTGCGCACCCGCGCCGAGGCCGAGGTCGCGGCCCTGGTCGAAGACTTCGGCGATCTCGCGCTCGCGCATTTCGCCCGCCACATCGGTGAGCTCGACCCGCAGCGGTTGGAGACGCTGCGCCGGCTGGCCGCCAGTGACTGACGACCTTCGTCGGGCCGAGTTCGCGGTCGCCGCGTTCGGCCTGACCGCGTTCCTGCTGACGCTCGTGTTCGTGCTCGACACGGTGCGCTTCCACCAGGACGTGCTCTTCTCCGGCAGCGCCGAAGGGGTGCTGCTGATCGGCCTGGCGCTGTTCGACGTCTGCCTGCTGGTGCGTGGCGGCGCCTCCCTGTGGCGCGGCCTGCTCGTGCATCGCCGGCGGATTCCGGTTCTCGGCGTGCGGTCGATCGGCGGCCGCGACGTCTACGTGATCCCGAGCGCGACGCCGCTGGCGTTCTGCGCCGGACTGGTGCGTCCGCGCGTCTATCTGAGCGAGGGCTGCTTCGCCTGCCTGGGCGAGCGCGAGCTGACGGCCGTCGTCGCGCACGAGGGCCATCACGCCGACCGCCGAGATCCGCTGCGGGTGCTGATCGCGCGCGCGATCGGCGACGCCTATGCGCTGCGCTCACTGCCCCGGCGTGAGCAGGTCCTGGGCGAGCTCGCCGCCGACGCGGCGGCCGTCCGCCGTGGTGGCGCCGCGCCGCTGGCCTCGGCGCTGCTGGCCTTCGAGACCGGCGGGATCGCGCCCGAGCGCGTCGACCGCCTGGCGGGCGCGCGGCCGTCAACGCGGGTGCCGCGCGCGATGCTCATCGGCGCCGCCGGCGTGATCGCGACGCTCGTGGTGGCGCTGCTGGCGGGCGCCCTGAGCCCCGGGCACCCGCGCGTCTGCCTGCCGCTGGCGTCCGCGCCGAGCATCATCGCCTGCGCGGTGCTGGTGCGTCTGGTGGCGCTGGGGCCCGCCTGGCTCGGTTGGCGCCGGGCGGGCTCGTTCCTGAACCCCTGAGGGGGTCCTACACGCGCTTCTTGTGCTCGCAGTCGGCGGCGATCTTCACACGCTTGCGGTTGCCGGGGAAGCGTGAGATGAGCACGGTGTCGTCGCCCGGGCCGCAGCGCACCGTGCCGGTGCCGCTGGACGTGATGGCGGTGATGGTGTCGTCGCCCGGTCCGGCGTCGATCACCGTGCGGCGGCCCTGGAGCTTGATGTTGTCGGCTCCGTTGCCGCCGAAGATCGTCGACTTCAGGCCGTTGCCCTGGAGGTAGTCGTTGCCGTCGCCGCCGACGAGCCGGTTGGTGCCGCGGCCGGCGTAGATCGTGTCGTCGCCGGGGCCGCCGTCAAGCGAGTCGGTCTGCTTGCGGGCGCGCGTGCCGCCGCTGTCGTGGGCGGCGTCGCCCCAGATGACGTCGTTGCCGCCGTGGCCGAGAATCGTGTTCGAGCCGTGCTGGCCGTTGAGGCGGTCGTTGCGGTCGGAGCCGTTCTTGGTGCCGTTGCCTGACCAGGTGATGCCGCGCGTGGGATCGCGCTCGGCGTTGAGGTCGATGACGTTCTCGCAGTTCGGCTGCGCGGCGAGCAGCTTGCGGTTGGTGCGGCCCATCGGCTTCTCGCTGTTGTAGACCGTGTTGTTGCCGTCACCGCAGTCGATGCTCTTGATCGCGCTCGGCGGGTCGCTGTTGAGGTGGATGATGTCGTCGCCGGGTCCGGCGTCGATCCGGTCAGGGCCGGTGCCGGAGGTGATGGTGTCGTTGCCGTTGCCGCCGAAGAGGTCGTCGCCGCCGGTGCCGCCGTCGATGACGTCGTTGCCGTCGCCGCCGACGATGCGGTCGGGCGCCTCGTTGCCCTCGAGGATGTCGTCGCCCGGCCCACCGGAGAGGGTGTCGTGGCCGAACCCGCCGATGGCCTTGTCGTTGCCGTCGCCGCCCTCGGCCTTGTCGTCGCCGGAGCCACCGTCCATCGAGTCGTTTCCGGGCCCGCCGTCCATCGTGTCCGGGCCGGTGTCGCCCGTGATGACGTCGTCACCGGCGAGGCCGAAGAGCTTGTCCGCTCCTCCGAGGCCGTTGATCACGTCGTTGCCGGCGGTGCCGGTCAGCGTCTGCGCCGAGTTGTTGCCGACGATCGTCTTGGCGAAGGCCGTGGCGGCGAACGTAAGAAGCCCAGCGGTCGACAGGACCACCAGCATGCGGAGGTGTTTGGACACATTCATTCCTTTGCCCGGAGCGTCCAGGACAGTAACTGAGTACGGGGTTCGAGGCTAGCCGCGGGGTGCCAGCAAGTAGTGGCTGATCAGCCATTCGTCGCCGCCGTGCCAGCCCCAGACTTCCGCGGCGGACATCATGAACAGCCGCCATGCGGCAAGCTGTCGTCGCGCCTCACGTCGGTTGGTCTGCTCCTCGAGGATAGTCAGCGCGCGCTGCGAGTTGGCGTCCAGCCGCTCGAGCCAGGCGCGCAGGGTCTTCGAGTAGTGGGTCCCCGACACCGCCCAGCGGTCCTCGACCACCAGATCGTCCTGAAAGCGCAGCATCAGGTCGTGCGAAGGCATCGTCCCGCCGGTGAAGAAGCGCTCGGCCGCCCACGTGCCCTCGAAGCGGTAGGCGAGGCTGCGGTGGCTGAAGATGTGCACGAACGCCTTGCCGTCGGGCTTGAGCCGGAGGGACATGCGGCGCAGGAGCTGCTTCCAGTTGCGCATGTGCTCGAACATCTCGATCGAGAGGATCCGGTCCACGTCGCGGCCGGGGTCGTAGTCGTTGGCGTCGGCGGTGACGATCTCGAGGTTGGTGATGCCGCGCTGCGCGATCTGCTGCTCGATGTGTGCGCGCTGCGGCCCCGAGTTGCTGATCCCGGTGACGCGGGCGTCCGGGTAGTGCTCCGCCAGCCACAGGCTCAGGCTGCCCCAGCCGCAGCCGAGATCGAGGATGTCCATCCCGTCCTGCACCTGTGCCCGCTCACACGTCAGGGCGAGCATCTGCTCCTCGGCTTGCTGCAGGCTTGCGGTCTCCGCCGTCCACAGTGCCGCGCTGTACTTGTGTCGCGGCCCCAAGAACAGCGTGAAGAACTCCGCGGGCAGCTCGTAGTGCTGCTCGTTCGCCGGGTCCGGGCGCTCAGCCACGGGGCCGTTGGACAAGTGCCACACCAGCGAGCGCAGCCGGTCCTCCTGCGCCTCCACGCCGCCGAGGCGCTCGTTGCGCAGCCGCATCCGCGTCGCGATCCGCGCTCCGGCGAGCTGCAGCGCATCCGGCAACAGGTGGTAGGCGAGCGCTCGGTCGAGCAGCGCGTAGCGAGGCATCCGGGCAGGATGCCAGCTAGGTGCTCATCTCGCCCGCGAGGTCGGTGGCCATGAGCTCCCGGACCTCTTGCACCGAGCGGCCCTCGGAGAGCAGGACCACGAGCTTCGCGTAGGCCGCCTCGGTGGTCATGTCCAGCCCACCGACCGCTCCCGCCTCGACCAGCGGCGCGCTCGTCTGGTAGGCGCCCAGGTCGACGCGGCCGTCGACGCACTGGCTGACGACGGCGATCACGACCCCCCGCTCAGCGGCTTCGGCCAGCGCGGCCAGCCACTCCGGATCGCCGTCCGGGATCGTGCCCGCGCCGTAGCCCTCGATGACGAGGCCGCGGATCGGGGGCTCGACCGCCGCGCGCAGCAGCGCGGCGGGCATGCCCGGATACACGCGCAGCAGGCCGACGGGGGCGTCGAGGGTCATCGGGAGGCCGAGCGAGACCGGCTCCGGGACGCGCAGGCGCGACACGTCGAACTCGATCTGCACGCCCGCCATGCCCAGCGGCGCCATGTTCGGCGAGGCGAAGGCCTCGAAGCCGGAGGCGCTGGACTTGACCGACCGGCAGCCGCGCAGGATGCTCGAGCCGAAGACGAGGCAGACCTCGCGCACGTCGTCGCGGGCGGCGACCAGCACGCTCGTCAGCAGGTTCTGGCGCCCGTCGGAGCGCAGCACGCCCAGCGGGATCTGCGACCCCGTGACCACGACCGGCTTGCCCAGGCCGCGCAGGAGGAAGGCCAGGGCGGAGGCGGTGTAGGCCATCGTGTCGGTGCCGTGCAGGACGACGAAGCCGTCGTAGTGGGCCCGGTGCGTCGAGAGATCGCGGGCGATGCGCAGCCAGTCGGCCGGGCCGGCGTTGGCCGAGTCCAGCAGCGGCGCGTACTCGGCGATCGAGAGCTCGGGGACCTCGGCGGCGTGCAACTCCGGGCGGTCGCGGACCTGCGCGGTCAGGTGGCCGGGGACGGGCGCGTAGCCGGTGTCGGTGGCCTTCATCCCGATCGTGCCGCCGACGTAGGCGACGTAGATGCGCTTGCGCTGGGCGGAGGCGGCCGGGCTCATGGCGCCGCCAGGGAGTCGAAGTGCGCCTGCGCGGCCGGTCCCCACTTCTCGTGGCGGTCGTGGAAGAGCTCGAACGCGCGCCGGCGCGGCCAGTCGCGCGGGAGCAGGTCGTCCGGGAGGTCCGGGTCGATGAACGGGAAGCGCCGCCACGCGTGGACGAGCGCCGTCTGGGCGGCGAACGAGGCCTCGCCGCCGCGCGGGCGCAGGCGGTTGAAGTCCTCGATGAACACCTCGTAGTGCTCGCGCAGCGCGGGAAGGTCCCACGCCTCCTCGATCACCCGCTCGGTGCCGCCGAGCGCGCCCAGCTCCGCCCGGAAGGAGAGGAGCTGCGCCGGCTCCTCGGCGTGCACGCGCGCCTCGCGGTCGACGTGGGGCGTGATCCACAGCCCGCCGCCGAGTGAGCCGAAGCCCGCCCACGCGAGTTGCGTCGTCAGCCGGTGGCGCAGCTCGCGCCGCGGCTCTGGCACCCGCAGGACCAGCAGCAGCCAGCGGCCGTCCCACGCGACCGGCCCGCCGAACCCGTAGATCCGCCGCGCGCCGTCGCGCAGCAGTTCGCCGGAGGTCGCGGTCAGCCGCATCCGCGAGCGCCGGCCGATGCGCTCGCCCTCGAGCCAGTTCTCGCGCGCGGAGCGCACGACGGCCTGGCGCGCGGCCGGCGCGGTGAAGCCGAGCAGCCGCAGTGAGCCGATCAGCGCTTCCTGCCACGCGCCGTCAGGGCGTGACAGCAGGAACTCCCCGAGCACGGTCAGGAGCGTCGAGCGGGCGGCCGGGGCCCCGACCGAACGGCGTCGCAGCACGTCATCCAAGCCCGGGACGCTAGCGTGCGCCCGTGATGACGGACCTCGCGCTGGTCGGCGGCACGGTCGCCGACGTCTACACGGGCACCTGGATCCGGGCGAACGTGGAGATCGCCGATGGGGTCATCACCTACGTCGGACCGCGCGAGCCGGACGGCCCGGTGCTCGACGTCACGGGCAAGATCCTGACGCCGGGCTACATCGAGCCGCACACGCACCCGTGGTGCCTGTACTCGCCGAGCAGCCTGCTCGAGGCCGCGGTCCCCGACGGCACGACGACGCTCGTGTACGACAACCTGTTCTTCTTCCTCGCGCACGGGGTGGACGGGCTGCGCTCGATCGTGGAGCAGATGCGCGCCGCTCCCGCGCACGTGTATTGGGTGGCGCGGATCTCGCCGCAGTCGGCGTATCCCGACGAGGCCACGCGCTTCGCCGTCGACACGATCGCGCCGATGCTGGGCTGGCCGGAGGTGCTGGCCTCCGGGGAGATCACGAACTGGAGCTCGGTGACCAAGGGCGATCCGCGGGTGCTCGCGGGGATCGCGGCGGCCAAGGCGGCCGGCAAGCGGGTCGAGGGCCACAACGCCGGCGCGTCGTATGACCGGCTCAATGAGCTCTCGCTGGCGGGGATCTCCGCCGACCACGAGGGGATCACCGGCGCGGACGCGCTGCACCGGCTGCGGCTCGGGATGTGGACGATGCTGCGCCAGTCCAGCCTGCGCCCCGACCTGTCGCGCATGCTTGACGAGCTCGGGCCGATCGTGAACACCGCCCGCCGCCTGATGTTCACCACCGACGGCGCGACGCCGAGCTTCTACGCCGAGCGCGGCGTGATCGGCGGGGCGCTGCGGATCGCCAAGGACCTCGACCCGATGCGGGCGCTGCAGATGGCGACGATCGATCCGGCGACGTTCCTGGGGCTCGACGAGGTCCTCGGCGGGATCGCGCCCGGCCGTCACGCGACGGTGAACGTCCTGCCCGAGATCGGCGAGTGGCAGCCCGAGACGGTGATGGTCCGCGGCGAGGTGGTGGCGCGCGACGGAACGCTGGTGGCCGGGTTGCCGGACATCGAGTACGGCGCCGGCTACGCGCTCGCCACGCCCGACCCGAGCCTGTTCGCCCCGCTCACCGGCACCCAGCCCGTCGCCCGCTACGAGAGCGCGGTCATCAATCGCCGCCAGGACCGTGAGGTCACCCCCGGCGATACCCAGGCGATGCTCGTCGCCCGCGACGGCAGCTGGGTCACGAAGGGGATCGTCGAGAACTTCCTGCCGGGCGCCGCGGGCTTCGCCACCACCGCCACGACCTCGCTGCACCTGCTCGTGCTCGGCACCGATCAGGCCGCGATGGCCCGTGCGGCGGCGAAAGTGGCGGCCATGGGGGGCGGGTTCGCCTTCGACGGCGGGTGGTCGGCGCCGCTCGAGATCGACGGCCTGATCACCGCGGGCGGATTTGACAAATCCGTTACGATCGATCGTGAATTGTCGAAGCAGATGTCCGCCGCCGGCTATCCGTTTCATGATCCGCTGTACAGCCTGCTGTTCGCGAGTGGCGACTTCCTGCCCGAGATCCGGCTCACGCCGAGTGGGGTGATCGAGGTGAAAAGCCGTCGCGTGCTCGCTGATACGGTGCGACTGTGAACAATTCCGGCACGCTGGTCGATCGCCGGTTGGAGGCCGGCGACGGCGAGAAGGTCGCGATCCGCTTCGGTGACCAGCGGATCACCTACGCGGCGCTGCACGAGGAGATCTGCGCCGCCGGCAACGTGCTGGAAGCGCTGGGCGTCGGCCGCGAGGACCGCGTGCTGATGGTCCTCGACGACTCGCCCACGTGGGTGGCGCTGTTTCTCGGCGCGATGCGCTCCGGGGCCGTCCCGGCACCCGTGAGCTTCCTCGACACGACGGAGAACTTCGCCCACTACGTCGCGCGACAGCTACGCGAAGCTGACCGTCGCCGAGGACGCCCTGCTCGATCGCCTCCCCGCGGGCACGATGGCGCGCTCGGAGTTCGAACGGTTGCTGGCCGAGCACCGCGGTGATCGCCCGCCGGCCGACACCCACCCCGACGACATGGCCTTCTGGCTGTTCAGCGGCGGCTCGACCGGGTTTCCCAAAGGCGTCGTGCACTCCCACCACGACATCCCGTTCACCTGTGAGACCTACGCGCGCGAGATCCTCCAGATCAGTGCCCGCGATGTCACCTTCTCGTCGACCAAGCTCTACCACGCCTACGGGCTGGGCAACAACCTCACCTTCCCGTATTCGGTGGGGGCCACGACAGTGCTCAGGCCCGGCAAACCGGACCCCAAGGGCCTGCTGGAGACGGCGGCGGCGCACCGCCCGACGTTGTTCTTCAGCGTCCCCACGCTCTACGGCGCCATGGTCAACCTGCCCGACGCCGCCGATCACGACCTGAGCTCGGTGCGCTTCTGCGTCTCGGCCGCCGAGCCGCTCGCACCCGAGGTCCTGCGCCGCTGGCAGAACTGCTTCGGGCTGGACATCGTGGACGGGATCGGCTCGACCGAGATGCTGCACATCTACTGCTCCAACCGTCCCGGCGACGTCCGCCCGGGCACGAGCGGCACGCCCGTTCCCGGCTATGAACTGTCACTGCTCGACGAGAACGACCAACCGGTGGCCGAGGGTGAAGTCGGCAACCTGCACGTCAAAGGTGACAGCGCACTCGCCTATTACTGGCACCAGCACGAGAAGACCAAGGCGGCGATCAAGGGCCAGTGGTTCTTCACCGGCGATCGCTACCGGGTCAACGAGAACGGTGACTACGTGTATGAGGGCCGCGCCGACGACATGATCAAGATCGGCGGCCTGTGGGCGAGCCCGATCGAGATCGAGAACGTCCTCGTCGAGCATCCGCGGGTGCTGGAGGCGGCGGCGGTCGGCATCGACGCCGACTTCACCACCCGCGTGAAGGCGTTCGTCATCTGCCGCGGCGACAGCGGCGATGACGTGCTCGTCGCCGAGTTGCAGGAATGGTGCAAGACCCGCATGCGCCGCTACGAGTATCCGCACTTCATCGAGTTCGTCGACGAGTTGCCCAAGACGCCGACGGGCAAGATCCAGCGCTACAAGCTGCGAGCGGCCTCGTGATCTTCACCCAACTCCCACAGGAGAGCTTCGACGAGGTCCAGCTCGCGCTCACGGATGCGTTCCATCGCGTCCAGGCCGCCGCGCGGGAGGGCGAGCCGATCATCTTCGTGCTCTCCCAGGAGGATCTGCTCGGCCAGCGCGGCGCACCCGGCGCGATCCTCGCCAACGCGCTGCTGAGCGGCATGCGCACGCTCGCGGCCGAGGGCCACGCCGCCAACGCCGTCGCCGTCTCCTCCGACACCGACCCAGAGGACCTCCAGCACTGGATCGCGCAGTTGGAGGCCGGGCGCGGCGTCGCCGGCGAGCTGATCCGCGTCCAGGCCAAGCACGTCGGGAAGATCCAGGTATGAGCACGGCGATCGTCACCGGCGCGGCTCGCGGGATCGGCAAAGCGGTCGCGGATCGGCTGAGCGCCGAGCACGACGTGCTGCGCGTGGACCTCGCTCCCGGCGAGGACATCTTCGTCGCCGACGTCACCGACCCCGACGCCCGCGCGCGCATCGTCGAGGCCGCGGGCGAGGTCGCCGTCCTGGTCAACAACGCGGGCATCACCCGCGACGCGCGGATCGTGAAGATGACCGAGGAGCAGTTCCTCTCGGTCATCACGGTGAACCTCGGCGCGGCGTATGAGCTCACCCGCGCGGTCAGCTTCGCCGACGGCGCGTCGGTCGTCAGCCTCGCGTCACGTGCCTATCTCGGCAATTTCGGGCAGTTCAACTACAGCGCGTCCAAGGGCGGCCTGGTGGGGATGACCCGGGCGCTGGCGCTCGAACTGGCCCCGCGCGTGCGGGTGAACGCCATCGCACCGAGCCTGACCGCCTCCGAGATGACCGCGGCGATGCCGGAGAAGGTCCTGGAGAAGATGATCGCGAGCATTCCCCTCGGCCGCCAGGCCGAGACGGAGGAGATCGCGGAGTCGATCGCCGCGCTGGCCTCGCCGGCGATGGCGTACGTGACGGGGCAGGTGCTGGTCGCCTGTGGCGGCCGCAGCCTCGCCCCCTGAACCTGAACAGCGCATAAAGGGGACTGTCCCCTTTAGGAGGAGTTTATGACCGGAATGTTGATCGCAGGCGAGCGCACCGACGGTGCCGCCGGCGAGGGGATCGATGTCGTTGATCCCGCCACCGAACAGACGATCGAGAGCGTCCCACGCGGGACCGCGGCCGATGTCGACGCCGCGGTCGAGTCCGCCCACACGGCGTTCGGCGAGTGGCAGAAGACCGACGCCGAGGACCGCGCGATCCTGCTGCGCAAGGCGATCGCGCTGATCGAGCGCGACCGCAAGGCGCTCACGGAGTCGCTCGTTCACGAGCAGGGCAAGCCGGTCACCGAGGCGGGTGGCGAGATCCACCACCTGATCCACGGCCTGAACTATTACGCCGACCTGGCGACCAAGGTCCGCGGCACCCACATGCCGCTGCCAAGCGCGCTGAGCAAGGCCTACGGCATGGTCCTGCGCCGTCCGATGGGCGTCGTCGCGGCGATCGTGCCCAACAACTTCCCGCTCACGCTGCTCGGGACCAAGCTCGCGCCCGCGCTGATGGCCGGCAACACGATCGTGGTCAAGCCGGCGGCGTCGACGCCGCTGACGACGCTGAAGATCGCCGAGCTGCTGCTGGAGGCGGAGTTCCCGCCCGGCGTCGTGAACGTGATCACGGGCAAGGGCTCGGAGGTCGGCGACGCGCTGGTCACCCACGACAAGGTGCGCCGCGTCGCCTTCACCGGCTCGACCGCGGTGGGCCGCCACATCATGGGCCTGGCGGCGCCGAAGCTCAAGCGCATGACGATGGAGCTCGGCGGGTCCGATCCGGTGATCGTCGCCCCGGACGCCAACGTCAAGGCCGCCGCGCGCGGCATCGCCATCGGCCGCTTCTGGAACTGCGGGCAGATGTGCCTCGGCGGCAAGCGCATCTACGCCTTCGACGAGGTCTACGACGAGCTGCTCGAGCAACTCACGCGCACGGTCGGCAAGTACCAGCCGGGCCTCGGGTGGGAAAAGCCCGAGAAGCCGAACATCCGTGTCGGCCCGCTGCACACCTCCGACGGCCGCGACGAGGTCATGGCGCAGTTGCAGGACGCGCTGGACGGCGGCGGCGAGCTGGTGATCGGCGGCGACAAGCCCGACGGCAGCGGGTATTTCATGAACCCGACGATCGTCACCAACCCGGCGCTCGACTCACGCGTGGCGCGCGAGGAGACGTTCGGGCCGGTGCTGCCGATCTGGCGTGTCGGTGACCTCGACGAGGCGATCGAGCTCGCCAATGACAGTGAGTACGGCCTCGGTGCGTCGGTGTGGACCAATGACATCCGGACCATCAACCGGGTGGCCAACGAGGTCGAGGCCGGCATGAAGTGGGTGAACCAATTCCACTACGGCTACGACGAGCTGCCCTTCGGAGGCGTCAAGCAGTCCGGCTACGGCAAGGAGCACGGGATGGAGGGCTTGGACTACTACCTCGAGGACATCGCCGTGGTGATCGGAGGGCTCGAGTAGATGGCGGTCTCATACTCACCCGACGGGGTGGTCGGATACATCACATTGGACAAGCCGCCCGCGAATTCCTATGACAAGGACTTCATGGACGAGTTCGGCGCGGCCGTCGACGCCGCCGCGTCCGACGCCGGTGTGAGCGTGGTCATCGTCCGCAGCGCCTCAAAGAAATTCTTTTCCGCCGGCGCGGACATCAAGGCGTTCATGGCCAACGACAAGGCCGCCAACATGGCGATGATCGAGCGCGGGCACGAGGTGCTGGCTCAGATCGCGCAGCTGCCGAAGATCTTCATCGCGCAGATCGAGGGGCACGCCCTCGGTGGCGGGTTGGAGATCACGCTGGCGTGCGATCTGCGCTTCGGGGCGCGTGGGTCCTACCGGCTGGGGGTGCCGGAGGTCACGCTCGGGCTGTTGCCGGGCAACGGCGGCACGCAGCGGCTACCGCGGATCATCGGCGTCCCGAAAGCGCTGGACCTGATGATCACCGGGCGGCCGGTCTCACCCGGGGAGGCGCACGGCCTCGGGATCCTCAACCGCCTGTTCGCCGCGGGGGAGACGGCGGAGAAGACCCGCGCCTACGCGGAGCAGCTTGCTGGCGGCGCCACGGCGGCGATCGCGGAGATCAAGGCCACCACCTACGCCGGTATCGAGATGAAGATGGCCGACGCCCTGGCGCGCGAGCGCGAGGGCATCGCCCGGCTGTTCGACACGGCCGACTCCGCCGAGGGCTTCGCGTCGTTCAGTGAAAAACGCAAGCCGGAGTTCAAGGGTGTCTGAGTACGACTATGTGATCATCGGCGGCGGTGACGCCGGGTTCGCGGCTGCCTCCACGCTGCGCGAGGAGGGCGCCGAAGGGTCGGTGCTCGTCGTCTCGCGCGATCCCGACAGGCCCTATGACCGCACCGCGGTGTCCAAGGGGTTCCTCGGTGGTGAGAAGCAGCGCGCCGATGTGCTGTTGGGCGGCGAGGACTGGTTCACCGAGAACAAGGTCGACCTGCTGGTGCGCACGAGCGCGATGAAGGTGGACACGCAAGCGCACACCGTCACACTGTCCAACAAGGACGTGGTGAGTTACGGCAAACTGCTGCTGGCCACCGGTGCGAACGTCAACCGCCTGCGCGTCGACGGCGGCGCGCTCGACGGGATTCACTATCTGCGCACATTGCTCACCGCGCAGGAACTGCGCGAGGACGTGCAGGACCCGGTGGTGTGCGTCGGCGGCTCCTACATCGCCACCGAGGTGGCGGCGACGCTCACCTCGATGGGACACAAAGTCTCACTGGTGATGCAGGAAGACGTCACGCTGGAGCGCACCTTCGGCAAGACCGCGGGTGGGTACTTCCAGAAGACGCTGACCGACAACGGGGTCGAGATTCACAGCGGCCAAGACGTCGATCACTTCGAGGGCGAGGGCCGCGTGGCGGCGGTCGTCACCGCGTCCGGCCTGCGCGTCGAGGCGCGCACGGTCGTCGTCGGCGTCGGCGCCCACCCGGACGTCTCGTTGGCCAAGAAGGCCGGGCTGGAGATCGGCGAGCGCGGCGGCGTGGTCGTCAGCGCGTCGCTGGCCACCTCCGCCCCGGACGTCTTCGCGGCCGGCGACATCGCCGAGTACGACTCCGTCGTGCACGGCGCGCGCCTGCGGATCGAGCACTGGGACGTCGCCGAGAACCAGGGCAAGGCGGCCGCCCGCTCGATGCTGGGCTCCGACGCGCCGTACGACGTCGTGCCGTACTTCTTCTCCGACCTCGCGGACTGGACGTGGATGGAGTACGTCGGCCCGGCTTACGAGTGGGACGAGGAGATCCTTCGCGGGTCGCTCGAGGACTCCAACTTCTGCCTCTGGTACCTCAAGGACGGCCGGGTCGCCGGCGCGTTGGCGGTCAACCGCTCCGACGACCTCGAACTGGCGCGCAAGCTGATCACGTCCGGGGAGCAGGTGAATCGGGAAACGCTCCCGTAGTGGAGCGGTTCACCGTCACGCCCGCAGGGGGTGCGGCACCACAGCGGCCATAGTGGCCGCTCAGGTGCCGGACCCCCCCTCGCGAGTCGGCGGGTCCTTCACGCGCCTCGGGCCGCGCCAAGCTCGGCCCGAACGCGGAGGACGATCACGGCGGCGGGAAGGACAGGACGCAGCAGGAGGACGACGGCGGCTAGCGGCCCATGTAGCGCAGGCGCTTGGACTGGTACTCGCGCGCCGCGGTCTGCACCCAGCGCAGCGACTCGCCCGCCAGGGGCTTCTTCACCCGCGCGGGAACGCCCGCCGCGAGCATGCCGCCGGGGATCTCGACGCCCTCGCCCACCACGGCGCCCGCCGCGACCAGCGACCCGGCGCCCACCGTGGCCCGCTGGAGCACGATCGCGCCCATCCCGACCAGCGCACCGTCGCCGATCACGCATCCCTCGAGCATCGCCATGTGCCCGACGGTGACGTTCTCGCCGACGATCGTCGGCAGGTCGTCGGCGCAGTGGATGACGCAGTTGTCCTGGACGTTGGAGCCGGCGCCGATGACGATCGCGCTGTTGTCGCCGCGCAGCACGGCGCCGAACCACACCGACGCTCCCGGCGTGGATGGTCACGTCGCCGATCAGCACCGCGGTCGGCGCGATGAACGCATCTGGCGAGATGCGCGGCGACTGGCCGTCGAGTTCGATCACCGTCGCCATCGGGCCTCCTCGACCGCCTGTTTGTGCTCGTCCGTGCCGATCAAGAGCGACTGCGCGATCCCCTCGGCGACCATGCCGCTCTCCAGGTCGACGTTGGCCGCCAGCCACAGCAGCCGCTTCGCCGCGGCGTAGGCCTGTGGCGAACGCTCGAGCATCAGCGTCAGCCGGTCACGCGCGGCGGCGAGGATGTCGCCCTCGATCACGCCGCTGATGAGGCCGATCCGGTAGGCGCTCTCGGCGGTGAGCTCCTCGCCGCCGAGGATCACGTCGCGTGCGCGGGCGAGGCCGATCGAGCTTCACCAGGCGCGTGATGCCGCCGTGCGACGGGATGATCCCGAGCCGGCCCTCGCGGTAGACGAAGCGCGTGCCGGCGGCCATCAGCCGCAGGTCGCACGCCAGCGCGAGCTGCGTGCCCGCGCCGGTGGTCACACCGTTGATGGCGGCGACGGTCGGCTTCTCGATCCGCTCGACGAGCGTGATCAGCGACGTGAGCCGGTGACTGTCGTGGCGGAACTCGCGCGGGTCCCAGTCCCGCTCGAAGCGGCTGAGGTCCCCGCCGGCGCTGAAGGCCTTGCCCTTGCCGGTCAGGACGATCGCCCGCACCGCGCTGTTGTCGGCGGCGTTCTCGAACGCCACCCGCAACGCCGCGGCGAGCTCGTTGTCGATCGCGTTGCGGCGGTCGGGGCGGTTGAGCGTCACCTGCAGGACGCCGTCCTCGCCGAGATCTTCGATGACCGGATCCACTGACCGACGATGGTACGGTCAGGCGGGTGATCGCGGGGTACCGGCACTTCCTGCGCCTCGCGAGCCGCGCCCAGTGGAACGAGGCCGACATCGACCTGAGCGCGGACGTCGCGGCCTGGCCGAACGTCGCCGACGAGCGGCTCACCGAGCTCCTCGCGGGCTTCTGCGTGGGTGAGGAAGGCGTTGCCGAACACCTCGGCACCTTCTTCGCCGACGACTACGCGAAGGAAGTCTTTGACGTTCAGAGAGGCGACGAGGAGCGACATGCGCGGTTCTTCAACCGGTACGCGGACGCGGTCGGGGTGGTCGACCCGCGCGCGCACGTGAGCGCGGAGTTCCTCGATCTCTTCGAGCGCCGGCTGCCCGAGGCGGCCGCGCTGAGCGGGATCGAGGCCGTCGGCGTCTACCACATGATCCTCGAGGGCGTGGTGTTCACCGCCGGGCAATACGCGCTGCTCGAGATCCTCGAGGACGGCCGGCTGCCGGCGCTCAAGCAGGGCATGGAGCTGGTGTTGCGCGACGAGCGCTGGCACGTCGGCTTCGGCACGCGCTGCTTGGCCGACGCCGACGTCAGCGAGGACACGATCCAGGCGATCCTGGACGAGGGCGAGCGCGCCGCGGCGGTGTGGGCGCCGGAGCAGGCCGAGCGGGTGGTCAATACGCTGCGCCGCCGGATGGCCGCGGTGCGATGACCGGGCTCGAGACCGAGCAGCTCGACGGCAAGGAGCCCGCCCTCGTGTTCCTGCACGAGGGCCTCGGGTCGGTGGCGCTGTGGCGGGACTTCCCGAGACGGCTCGCGGAGGCGACCGGGCGCCGCGCGCTGGTCTACTCGCGGGCGGGGCACGGGTTCTCGCCCGTCCCCGACGAGCCGCGGACGCCGCGGTTCATGCACGATGAAGCGCTCGACGTGCTTCCCGCGCTGCTCGCCGAGCACGGCATCGAGCGGCCCGTGCTGGTCGGCCACAGCGACGGCGGGTCGATCGCGCTGATCCACGCGAGCCGGCACCCGGTGAGCGCGCTGGTCCTGCTCGCGCCGCACGTGTTCGTCGAGGACGTCAGCGTGAGCAGCATCGAGGACGCGCGCGCGACCTTCGAATCCACCGATCTGGGCGAGCGGATGGGCCGCTACCACCGCGACGCCGAGCGCACCTTCCGGCTCTGGAACGACATCTGGCTGGCACCCGAGTTCCGCGACTGGAACATCGAGGACGTGCTCGGAGGCGTCACCGCGCCGACGCTGGTGATCCAGGGCGAGCACGACCAGTACGGGACGCTGGCGCAGGTGGACGCGATCGAGCGCGGCGTCAGCGGTCCGTTCACCCGTGCGGTGCTCGACTGCCGGCACGCGCCGCACCTCGAGGCGCCAGAGGACACCCTGCGGGCGGCGGCGGCGTTCCTTGAGTGACCTCAGCGAGCACTTCGTCGTTGCCTTCGAGCGCAGCTTCGACGCCGCCTACGGCCTCGAGTACCTCGGGCCGACGCACGGGCGGGTGACGATCCGCCCCGAGCACCTCGGCGCCGACGGCACGGTGCGCAGCGGCGTCTACGCGGCGATCGCCGAGTCTCTGGCCTCCACCGGGACCGCCGTCGAGGTCGTCCCGCAGGGCCTGATCCCGTCCGGGCTGTCCAATTCCACGCACGTCATTGGAGTGGCGCGTGAGGGGGTACTGGAGGCCCGCGCTCGGTGTCGCGCACGCGGCGCCGGCGAGTGGTTGTGGGACGTCGAGGTCGGTCCGCAGGGCGGCGGCGCCACCGCGGTGGCGACGGTGACCATCGCCGTGCGCCAAAAACGGGTTTAGCGGTTGTCTCACGGGGTAGCGCATCGTCTCGTGCCCCATGCCGCGTGGTCCTTCAGTGCCACGCGCGAAACTCCTATGCAGGCCCGCCGCGCAGTCCTCGACTGGGCGCAACGCCACGTGGAGGATCGCGCGGTGCTGAGTGATATCGCCCTCGCCATCACCGAAGCGACCACCAACGCCGTCCTGCACGCCTACCGGGATCGCGACGAGCCCGGCGGGGTCTCGATCGGCGCCGAGTACGACGGGGAGTGCGTGAGCTTCTCGGTCCGTGACGAGGGAAGTGGGCTTGCCCCCCGAGTCGATAGCCCGGGCCTGGGATTGGGGCTCGGGCTGATCGCACAGGTGGCCGACTCCGCCGACGTCCGCGCGCCCGAGAGCGGCGGGACCGAGGTCGTCATGCGTTTCAACGTGTCGCGCGCCGCTTAGACTCCTCACGCGTGCCGTCGGCCGCCTTCGAGCTCGCGATCTCGCACGCGCTGCTCAAGCGGGTCGCGGCGCGGGAGCTTCCCACGACTCTCCGCATCTACCGGCCGGAGCCGGCCGTCGCCTTCGGGAAGCTCGACACGCTGCGCCCCGGCTATCGCGCCGCGCTCGACGCCTCCCGCGCCCACGGCTACGAGCCGGTGCTGCGCCTCCCCGGCGGTCACGCCGCGGCCTACAACCGCGAGTCGCTGTGCGTCGACGTCGTGTGGGCGCTGGACGATCCGATCCCGGGCACCCACGACCGCTTCGCCATCGAGGGCGAGCGCCTGGCGGGCGCGCTGCGGACGCTCGGCGTCGACGCGCGCGTGGGGGAGGTGCCGGGCGAGTACTGCCCGGGCGCCTACTCCGTCAACGCGCGCGGGCGGGTCAAGTTGATCGGCACGGCGCAGCGGGTCGTGCGCGGCGCCGCGCTGCTCGGCGCCTCGATCGTCGTCGGCGACGGGCCGGGCGTGCGCGCCGTGCTCGACGACGTCTACGCCGCGCTGGAGTTCGCGTGGGACGCGAGCACCGCCGGCGCCGTCGACGAGGAGATCTCCACCACGGTCGAGGCGGTCGAGGCGGCCGTGGCCGCCGCCTACGGCGATCTCCAGCCGACCGAGCCGGACGCCGAGACCCTCGCGCTGGCGCGGGAACTCGAGTCAGAACGGTTGCCGTCACGCCCCTGACGTAACCGTCTGACAATTTCGGCGGTGGGTAGCGCGGCCGAATGATCCTTCGCATCGACCGACTCCAGACCGAGCTTCCCGGGCCGTCCACGCCCGATCCCGCCGGCGCGGCCGCCGTCCAGGAACTGATGGGCGGCAAGTTCGGCGAGATGTCGACGCTGATGAACTACACGTTCCAGTCGTTCAACTTCCGCTACCGCCAGGGCGCGCGCCCGTTCTATGACCTGATCGCGAACATCGCGGCCGAGGAGTACGGGCACATTGAGCTGGTCGCGGCCACGATCAACACGATGCTCACGGGCGTCGACCTCGCCGACGCCCACAAGCAGGCCTACAAGCAGCACTATCTGTTCGGCGGCAAGGGCGCGCTCCCGGCCGACTCCCACGGCAAGCCGTGGGACGGGTCCTACGTCCATTCCTCCGGCGACCTGGTGGAGGATCTGACGCACAACTTCTTCCTCGAAACGGGCGCGCGCTCCGGCAAGCTCCGTGTCTACGAGATGTGCGAGCACCCGGCGGCGCGGGCGCTCACCGGCTACCTGCTCGTCCGCGGCGGCGTGCACCAGGTCGCGTACGCGCGAGCGCTGGAGAACCTCACCGGCGCGGACATGACCAAGCTGTTCCCGAGCCCGCGGATCCCGACGGACAAGATCCCGGAGTGCCAGCCGCACATCGAGAAGGGTGAGCACCTCAAGCTCTATCGCTTCTCGCCGGACGACTACCGCGAGATCGTCGCCGTCTTCAACGGCAACCACCCGGAGACGGGCGAGCCGCTCGAGGTCGTCGACGAGGCGCCCGAGGGCTTCCCGCCCAACGACCTGCCGCCCCAGGAGGACGTCTTCGCGCCCGACTACGCGCCTGAGGAGATCAAGCAGATCGCCCAGAAGCTGCGCAAGGCCGCCGGCCTGCCGGACAAGGTCACGGGCATCGTCGCCGAGAGCAGCAACGGCAAGGGCCGCAAGAAGGCCAAGGTCTAGCCGAACCTAAAGGGGCCAGGCCCCGTCAACCGGAGGTGACGGGGCCTGGCCCCTTTAGGAATCGAAGCCGAGGCCGAGGCGGTCGAGCGTGCGCAGCCACAGGCCGCGGCGGCCGTCGTTGCGGTCGGCGGCCGCGAGGCGGCTGCGGGTGAACTGGATCACGCCGTAGCGCAGGGGCTCGGGCGGGAACGGGATCGGTTTGCTGCGGACGTAGCGCAGGCGGGTCGCCTCGGTGTCGCGGCCGTCGAGCAGGTCCAGGGCCGTGCGGCCGCCGAAGCGCGCGGCGGCGACGCCGAGGCCGGTGTAGCCGGTGGCGTAGGCGAGATTGCCCTTGACGCCGAAGAAGACGCTGAAGCGCGACGACGTGTCGATCGCGCCGCCCCAGCGGTGGCTGAAGCGGGTGCCCTCCAGTTGCGGGAAGGTGTGGAAGAAGTGCTGGGCGAGCGTCGCGAAGGTCGCGTCGTGCTCGTCGTGACGCGGGCCGACCGGGCCCTTGAACCGGTACACGGCGTCCCAGCCGCCGTAGAGGATGCGGCTGTCGGCGGTCGGCCGGTAGTAGTGGAACTGGTTGCCGCCGTCGCCGATGCCCTGGCGGTGCCGCCAGCCGACGGCGTTCAGGTCCAGCGGCTCGGTGACCAGCACATAGTCGTAGACGGGCACGACGTAGCGGCGGATCTCGCGCAGCAGCGGGGGATAGGCGCTGGTGGCGAGCAGCACCTTGCGCGCCCGCACGCGGCCCTCGGCGGTCAGGACCTCCTCGCCGACGTGGTGCGCCGCGGAGTGCTCGAACAGGCGCACGCCCGCGCGGATGGCGGCATCGCGCAGGCCGGCGGCGAGCTTGCCCGGGTCCAGGATCGCGGCTCCGGTGTGGTCCCAGACGCCGCCGGTGTAGGTGGGGGAGTGGACCTCGGCCTGCATCGCCGCGCGGTCGAGGACCGTGACCTCGTGCCCGAAGCGGGTGAGCGTCTCACGCTCCTCCTCGATCCACGGCTCCTGATAGGCGTCGGTGAGCGCGAGCAGTTCGCCGGTGGGCTCGAAGTCGCAGTCGATCCCGTAGGCGGCGAGATCGGCCTGCAGCCCGTCGAAGTTCGCCAGCGCGAGCCGCTCCAGCGTCGGCATCTCCGCGGCGAAGCGCGCGAGGCCGTTCTCGATGCCGTGCGTGAGCGAGGCGACGGCAAACCCGCCGTTCCGACCGCTGGCTCCGAAGCCTGCCGTCTCCGCTTCGAGCAGGACGACTTCCCGCTCTGGAGCGTGCTCCTTTGCGTAAAGCGCGGCCCATAGCCCGGTGAAGCCGCCGCCGATGATGCAGAGGTCGGCGTCGATGCGCCCGGTCAGCGTCGCGGCCGGCTCGACCGGGACCCGCTGCCAGAACGGCTGCGGCTCGGCGTCACGGTAGGCCGCACGATGCGCCGCCGTGGGCGGCGTGTCAGGCCAGGGCATGGGCGAGCCGCAGCAGGTCGGCCTCGCCGCGGTGGCGACCGACGAGCTGCAGGCCGATCGGCAGCTCGGAGCCGCGCGTGAGGCCCGCGGGGACCGCCAACGCAGGGTGGGAGGTGACCGTGATCCGGCTGCAGGAGCGGAACCACTCGAGGTAGGAGCCCATCGCGACGCCGTTGATCTCGGTCGGGTACTCGGTCTCGACGGGGAACGGCGCGACCTGCGTGACCGGCGCGGCGAGCACGTCGTAGCGGGTCAGGAACTCGCGCATACGCGTGAACAGCTCCCCGCGCAGGGCCAGCGCCCGACCGATCCGGGCGGCGTCGAGCGACTGCCCGAAGCGCACGTTCTCGGCCAGCGTCGGCTTCAGCGAGTCGGCGATGTCGGTGAAGGCGGCGGCGAAGCCCGTGCCGCGCAGGACCTCGAAGCACTCGTCGGCGCCGCTGAAGTCCGGCTCGGCGTCCTCGACGATGCAACCGAGGGCCTCCAGGGCGGAGCGCGCCCGCTCGAGCACCTCCGTGACCTCGGGCTCGACCGGCAGGCCGCCGAGATCCCGGCTCCAGGCGACGCGCAGGCCCTTCGGATCGAACGTCAGGTCCGGAATCGGCCACGGCTCGACGATCGAGAGCGGGTCACGCGGGTCGGGGCCGGCCAGGACGCTGAACAGGAGCGCGACGTCGGCCGGGTTGCGGGCGATCGTGCCGAGGACGGGAAGCGGGTTCCACGGGTCTCCCGGCCCGTGGTCGGGAATCCGGCCGGGGGAGGGGCGCAGGCCGTACAGGCCGCAGAACGCCGCCGGGTTGCGGACGCTCGCGCCGAGGTCGGATCCGTCGGCGAACGGGATCATCCCCGCGGCGACCGCGGCCGCCGCACCACCGCTGGAGCCGCCCGGCGTCCTGGAGAGGTCGTGCGGGTTGCGGGTGACGCCGAAGACCTCGTTGAACGTCTGCGAGCCGGCGCCGAACTCGGGCGTGTTGGTCTTGCCGACGATCACCGCACCGGCCGCGCGGAGGCGTTCCACGATCAGGCTATCGGCGGTCGGCACGTGCTCGGCGAACAGCGGCGAGCCGTACGTGGTCCGCATCCCGGCGGTGTCCTCGAGGTCCTTGACCGCGATCGGCAGGCCCTGCAGCGGGCCGGGCGGCGCGGCATCGGCGAGCGCGAGCGCCTCTTCGCGGTCGAGCAGCGTGACGATCGCGTTGATGGCCGGGTTCCGCTCTTCGATGCGGTCGAGGAACGCGCCGACGACCTCGCGCGGGGAGACCTCGCGACCGCGGATGGCCGCAGCGAGATCCGTCGCGGTCCGCCACCACATGCGGCCGGACTCTACTAGCGTCCCGCCCGATGGCCTTCTCTCACCAGATGCGCGTCCGCTACGGCGAGTGCGACCCCCAGGGGATCGTCTTCAACCCGAACTACCTGGCCTACTTCGACCACACCGTGACCGAGCTGTGGCGCGCGAGCTCGCTCGGGAGCTGGGAGTCGATGGTCTCGCGCGGCGTCGACGTCGTGGTCGGTGAGGCGAACCTGCGCTTCCGCGCTCCCGCCCGCTTCGACGATCTCCTGACGGTGAGCGCCGAGATCACGAAGTTCGGCACGACCAGCCTGACGCTGGACATGAAGATCCTGCGCGGCGAGGAGCTGCTGATCGAGGGTTGGCTGCGGCAGGTGTTCGTCGATGCCCAGACGTGGGCGAAGACGCCGGTCCCGGACTGGGTGCGGGAGGCGTTGGCACCCTACGCGGCGAGAAGCGACGCGCCCGCCTGAGCGCCAGCGCCGAACGGCACGCCCACGGGCGTGCCGTTCCGGCCGTGGATGCCTTACCGCAGGCGGCGGATGATCAAGAACAGCACCGTGGCGATCGCGGCGGCCGCCGCGATGGCGGCGGGCCGCTCCTTGATCGCGGCCAGTGCCCCGCCAGGCTCCGGCGGAGCGCTCGTCGTCCATTCGGGCCGCGGGGGCCGGGGCGGGACGGCGGCCGAGGCAGGCGGCGGCGTGCTCGTTCCGGGGCCAGCGGTGGCGGGCTCAGGCGGTGCCGGCGGTGCGATCGGTGGCTCGAACGCGCTGGTCTCCGTGGGCGGCTCGAACGCGGACGCCGGCGCGGGCGTGTCCGGCCCGAGCGACACCGGCGGCGGGTCCAGCACGGGCGGCGCGGACACCTCGTCCGCGTCGGGCACACCGGCGATCGGCGGCTCAGGGATCTCGGCGGCCTCGATCTCCTCCGGGGAGGGCGGCTCGGCCGGGGGCGGCGCCTCGATGGCCGGCTCGGCGGCAGCGCTCCACCCGGAGGTGGGCGGGGTCGTCTCGTCCGGCGGCGTCGTCGAATCCGCCGCGGCGGGCGGCTCGGGCGTGCCCCACGCGGTCGGGGTGGTCTCCCCGCTCGCGGCCTCGGAAGAGTCCGTCGTGCCCCAGGCGGTGGGCGTCGTCGTGCCCCAGGCGGTCGGTGGCTCGGGCCGTGTCGGCGTCGCGGCGCCATGGCGGCGTCTCGGCCGGCGGCGTGGCCGACTGGAAGGTCTCGGTCTGGGCGTCGTTCGAGCCCAGGGTGGCGGCCGTCGGCGCGGCGGAGGCGATCGTCTCCTCCCGCAACTCGGTCACCTGTGGCACGGGCGCGTCCTCGTTGGGCAGGCCGCTGCCGGAGTCGTCCTCGGAGTAGCCGAGCCCGTAGTGGGCGTACAGGCGGCGCTCCTCGGCCTGATCGATCTGCGCCTCGGCGCCGATGCCGGGCGCCTGGCGGATCTCGGACGCGGTGTGGGCGACCTGGATGGTGGCCGTGCCGACCGAGGCGTCGGCCAGTGGCACGAAGCGCGCGGTGTCGTTGTCGACGTCGACGAGCACCCACTCGGGGTGGCCCGTCTCGCGGTCGAGGTAGATCTCGCGCACACCGCCCAGCCGCTCCCCGCCCGAGTCGAGGACGTCGCGGCCAGGCCATTGGGAGTAGTCCCCGAAGAGGGACTCGCTGGGAAGCTGAGCCATAAGAGTTGAGTTGCCCGGTGCAGGCACGCGACAGTCCCTTAACCTGCCGCTACCGATGCCCGACACGCGAGCGCTGCTTGAACGCTACACCCCGCGTCTGGTCTATGACTCCCAGGAGGCGTACTTCGCCGATTCGGCCGCGGTGTTCACCGATTCGCCGACCAACACGCTGCGCCGCGCAAACGGCGCGACGATCGCCGCGCCGCCGAAGTTGAGCCTCGGCTACCTGGGTCCGCATACGTACAAGGACGCCACCAAGGTCCTGGCCGACGACCTGATCGGCGACACGACCCGCAGCTACGCGAAGAACGCCAAGGCGATCCGCGACAAGGACCCGCGCTACCGCGACCGCGTCTACGGCCACGCCCGGGTCGACGGCAAGGGCCGCCTGTGGCTCCAGTACTGGCTCTTCTACTACTACAACGACTACCAGCTGGTCGGTTCGATCCTCACCGGCGGCAAGCACGAGGGCGACTGGGAACTCGTCCAGCTCCGGCTCGGCGCCGACGAGCGGCCGGACCTCGCCGTCTACTCCCAGCACAAGACCGCCGAGGCGAAGTCGTGGGCGAACACGCCCAAGCAGGGCGACACGCCGCTGGTCTACGTCGCCCGCGGCTCGCACGCCAACTACTTCAGCGCCGGCTCGCACTTCACCGGCACCTGGTTCGATCAGGCCGACGGCAAGGGCCCGAAGATCAAGCCGACCCTCGAGCAGGTCTCTGACACCCAGCCCGCGTGGCTGCTGTGGCCGGGTCACTGGGGGGACACCAGGCCTGGGATCCTCCCGCTGGACTCGATGAGCCCCAACAGCCCCGGCCGGCGCGATCACTGGCTGGACCCGTCCAAGCTCTCCGGCGCCGAGCCCCGGCAGGCACCCGCTCCGCCCGCGGCACCGAAGGCCGCGGCGCGCCGTTCGGGCGACAACCTCGTCGTCGCCTACGACACCGATCCCGACGCCAGCGCGCTCGTGGTCGCGATGCGCCCGAAGGGCTCCGACGAGCCCGCCACCACGCACGCGTTCCCGCTCGACCAGGCCAAGGGCGAGGTCGAGATCCCCGCCGAGGACCGCGACTACGACGTCTGGACGAGCGTCGTCGCGCCCGACCGCGGAGCCTCGGAGGGCACTAAGGCGACGTGACGAGCTTCACGGCGGTATCGACCGTCGTGCGCGTGAAGGCGGTGGTGCCGTCGACCGGGGCCGACGTGAAGGAGTGCGCCGAGGCCAGGCCAGAGCGGTCCAGGGTCAGTGCCTCCTGGCCCGTGTCGGCCGGCTCGGAGACGGGCACCAGCGGACCGCACACGAAGTCGTCGTTGCCGCTGTCGTTGCCGTGCAGGGTGATGCCCTGCGCCCCGTCCGTGGCCCGCAGCACCGGCGCGCGCGACACGCCGAGGTTGACCGCGAGCTCGAGGGCCACCGGCGTCGTGCCGTCGTTGCCGGTATCGAGCGGCGCCAGGTCTCGCTCGCAGCCGCTCGCGGTCTCCACCGAGTGCCGGCTGAGCTGCCAGTTGGCCGCGGTGGTGCGCAGGGTGGCGTGCAACTCGGCATCACCCGGCGTGTAGGTCAGCGTCCCCGTCGCCGAGGTCGTGTAGGACCGGTGTTCCACGCCGTACATCCAGCCGTTGAGGGCGTAGGCGTCCTTGTCGTACGCGTAGGTCACGGTGCGCTCGAGCGAGAAGCGCCCGCAGCGCGTGAGCCGGTCGCCGTCGATCCCGAGGCCGTAGCCGAGCTCACGGTCGAGGTGCGCGAGCCCGATCAGCCGGCCCAGCGACGGCCAGTCGCCGCCCTGGCAGGCCGCCGACGCCTGGTCGGCCTCGGTCAGCAGCGCCTGCGCGTTGGCCGCGGCGTACGCGGGGTCGCTGCCGCCCGCGTCCTGCCAGGCGAGAAAGTCGAGTGTGGCCGCGTCGAACGTCGCCGGGAAGAACGCCCGCCAGCGCTTCAGCGCGCTCGCGATCGCCGTGTCGCGGGCCTCGGCCGTGAACACGCCGCGCGCCCAGCGCGCCCGCGCGACCGCGATCTCGTGCTGCGCGGCGTCGGACTCGCTCGTCGGCGCGTGCGCGGCCCAGTCCTCCAGCGGCCCGGCCGTCGCGCCCACGGGCACCAAGCGCCGCAGCGCGACGTGCGCGGCGCCGGCGTCGTCGAAGGTCTGCGGGACGAGGTGCGCCTCACCGCCGTCGTCGTGGGCGCTGAACGCCAGCGGGTCGGTACCCGACGCGATCGACACGTCGGCGGGCCGGGCGAAGCCCAGGCCGGCGGGTTCGAGCACCGCGGCCGCGCCCGCGGGCGTGACGGAGATCGTCTCGGGGCCGGCCAGCGCGCCCGACGGGATCGTCACCCGGAAGACCGTGCCGTCGGAGCCGGTGGCGGCGACCGACCCGCCGGCCGGACCGATGCGCGCGCTCCGCGTCCGGCCGCGCTCGGGCGACAGCGTGACCGACCACGGGTTGGCCGCGGACCGGCCGGGGAGCTCGTCGACGGGGCCGGGCGGGACCGGGGCCGGGGCGGGCGCAGCGGCCACGGGCGCCGGCCTGACCGCCGCCGGGACGGCGACCGCCTTGAACTTCTTCGCCGACGCGCACTTCAGCTTGGAGCCCTCCAGGCACGCGATCAGGCGATAGGTGCGGACCTTCGCCGGCACCTTGACGCGCAGCGTCACCTTCCCGCGTTTGAGCCTCCCGCGGGCGAGCGGCTTGTCGGACTTGCGCACCGACGTCCGCGTCAGCACGTAGACCCGCACCTTGCCGGCCTTCGGGCCGCGCAGCTTGACCGAGACCTTCGCGCCGACGGTCGCGGAGGACGGCGCGCTGAGACGCAGCCGCGGCGCCGCCGAAGCGGGCGCCACCACCATCAGCACGGCGAGAACCGCCACGACCAGAGCGCGCATCCGCCACATCTTTGGCAGGACGCGCGCCAACCCTCAATGGGACAACCGTCTAGGACGGGCCCTCAGCCGGTGTTGCGCATCCCTGCCGCGATGCCCGTGATCGTGGCCAGCAACGGCGCCTTCGCCTCTTCTCGCCCGGCGCGCAGACGGCGCAGAAGCTCGACCTGCAGGTGCGACAACGGATCGATCCACGGGTTGCGGTGCTCCAGGCGCGACTGCAGCGCGGGCGTCTCGTCCAGCAGCCGGTCCTGCCCGGTGATCTCCAGAACGCGCGTGACGACGCTCTCGTACTCCGCCCGCAGGTCCTCCCAGAAGCGCTCGGCGATGTCGTCGTCGACGAGGCTCAGGTAGCGCTCGCCCACGCCCAGGTCGCTCTTGAACAACGCCATCTCCAGCGTCCCGACCAGACCCTTGAAGAACGGCCAGTCGCGGTACATCTCGCGGTGGAGGTCGAGGTCGCCCGAGCACAACGAGGTTCCCGCCCCGTACCAGGACGGCACCAGCAGCCGGTTCTGGGTCCACGCGAACACCCACGGGATCGCGCGCAGCGACTCGACGTCGTTGGACTTCTTGCGCGACGGCGGGCGCGAGCCGATGTTCAGCTGCGAGAGCTCGGCGATCGGCGCGACCTCGTTGAAGAAGCGCAGGAACTCCGGGTCCTCGTAGACCAGCGCCCGGTAGCGCTCGCGCGAGCGCAGCGACAGGCGCTCCATCTCGGCGCGCCATTGGTCCTTCACGGGCGCGTTCGGCAGCGCCGACGCCAGCAGCACGGCCGAGACCGTCTGCTCCAAGGACCGCGCCGCGAGCTCCGGGTCGGCGTAGCGCGCCGAGACCGTCTCGCCCTGCTCGGTGATCCGGATCCGGCCGTTGACCGAGCCCTCGGGCTGGGCCAGGATCGCTCGGTAGGTGCGCCCGCCGCCGCGCGACGGGGAGCCGCCGCGGCCGTGGAAGAGCTCCAGGGCCACGCCGACGTCGGCCGCCTGCGCCGCGAGTCGCTCCTGCGCGTTGTAGAGCGCCCACTGCGAGGCCACGTAGCCCGTGTCCTTGCCGGAGTCGCTGTAGCCGACCATCACCGTCTGGCGGTTGGCCTGCGAGCGCACGTGGGCCAGGTACGGCTCGCACGCGTAGAGCTCGGCCATCGTCGCCGGCGCCTGCTCCAGCGCGACCCGCGTCTCGAACAGCGGCACCATCCGCAATGACGTCGCCCGCGCGCGCTGCGCGAGCCAGTGCGCGGCGAGGACGTCCGAGGGCGACTCGGTCATCGAGATCACGAACGCCGGCACGGCCTGCGGCCCGTAGGCCTCCGCCGAGAGCGCAACGGTGTCGAGCACCCGCAGCAGCTCACCCGCCTCGCCGCCGGGATCGTGCTGGATGCCGCGGCGCCCGCTGACCAGCGCCTCGGTCAACAGCGCCTGGCGGCGCGGCTCGTCGGCGTCGGTGAACCCCGGCAGCAGCGCCGAGGCCGCCTCGCGCACGACACCCGCGCCCTGGCGGATGTCGATCCCCGCGAGGTGGAAGCCGAACACGTCGACCTGCCACAGCAGCCGCCGGATCGCCCCGCGCGCGACGTGGCGCGAGTTCAGGTGCGCGAGCACGAGCTCGAGATCGCGCCGCAGGGCCTGCGCGTCGGCGTAGCCGGGCTCGCGCCCCTTCGGCTGCAGCGTGTTGTTGAGCCGGTGAAAGACGAAGCCGAGCTTGGTCCTCAGCGGCTCCCACTCGTGGTGGGGGCGCAGCAGCACGACGGCGCTGGGCAGCTCCTCGGCGTCCTGCGCCAGCGAGTCGTCGAGCTCCTGGGACATCGGCACCCGCAGCGACGAGTGCGAGAACGCCTGCGCCAGCTTGTCCACCCGCGTGCGCAGCATCCGCAGCGCCAGCCGCCGATGCAGCCGCAGCGCGCTGGCCAGCGTGTCGGCGCCGACCTCGGGATGGCCGTCCATGTCGCCGCCGGTCCAGGAGCCGTAGGACAGGACCGGCTGCACGAGCCGCGTGCCGAGCTGGTGCTCGATCTCGTCGAGCACGCCCGGGATGGTGTCGAACAGCACCGCCTCGAAGAAGAAGAGGTTGCGCCGCACCTCGTCCTCGACCTTGGGGCGGATCCGCCGCAGCTCGTCGGTCTGCCACCAGACGGTCAGCACCTCGCGCAGTTCGGCGAGCAGCACGCGGCGGCGCATGTGGCCGGTCCGCGGGTCGTCCAGCCGGTCCAGCAGCGCGGCGACGTCCCACTGATGGTCGAGCACCGACCGCCGCGTGGCCTCGGTGGGATGGGCGGTGAGGACGTGCTCGATCTGCAGCTGCGCGGTCAGCGGAGCGATGTCGATCGAGCGGTCGCGCAGGATCTGCGCCGTCTCGCCGAGCGACTCGCGCTGGACCTCGCCGGTGCGGTCGTACTCGCGCCGGCGACGCACGCGCTCGCGCTCCTCGGCGATGTTCGCCAGCTGCAGCTCCAGCGAGCAGGCGCGGATGATCGGCTCGACCGACTCGTCGGAGACCTCACGCAGGTAGGTGACGAGGCGGTCGGTCGCGGACTCGTCGCCCGCGCGGATGGCGGCGGCGGTGCGGAAGAGCCATTGCACGCGCGAGGCGAACACGCGGCCGGCCTGCTCTTCGAGCACGCTGTTGAGCGCGGCCGAGAGCAGTTCGGTGTCCTGGGCGAGACCGTCTGGGGTCGTCGGGGGTGCGTCGAGTCGAGTCACAGGCGACGACAACTATGACCGACGATCATCAATAAGTGCTTGGCCCTACGTCGAAACCATTCCCGCGGCAACCGTGTCGTTGGTCGACTCGTCGACCAGGATGAAGGCGCCGGTGGAATGGCATTGCGCGTAGGGATCGGCCGCGATCTCGCCGCCGAGACGCAGCGAGATGTGGGCGATGTCGTTGAGCTTGAGCTCGTCGGCGGCGGGCCAGTCGAGCGTCTCGAAATCGATCCGGCCGTCGATCGTGTCGATCTTGGCCGGGACGGTGCGGGTGCCGTGCTTGAGCGCGAAGCGATCGCCGGAGCGGGCCGTCCTGTCGCCCAGCCAGCAGACCGTCGCGGTCAGCTCGCGCACGGGCTCGGGGGCGTCCTCGGCGGCC
The DNA here is from genome assembly GCA_963798325.1 of uncultured Solirubrobacteraceae bacterium. GTDB lineage: Bacteria > Actinomycetota > Thermoleophilia > Solirubrobacterales > Solirubrobacteraceae > Solirubrobacter. The sequence goes on along the minus strand of CAWCSS010000009.1, from coordinate 473,288 downwards.
GCGATCAGCTCGCCGCGGGCGAGGTCGACCTCATCCTCGAGGCGCACGGACACGCTCAGCGGTGCGGTGATCTGCCCGGCGGTGCCGTCGGCGTCGCGCACCTCGGCGACCCGGGAGCGCGTCCCGGACGGGAGCACGATCACCTCGTCACCCGCCTTCAGCGACCCCGCGGCCAGGCGGCCGGCGGCCCAGCGGGCGCCGTTCTCGCCGCGCAGCACGAGCTGCACGGGCAGCCGCGCGCCGTGCACGGCCGGCGGCTCGACGGGGATCGTCTCCAGGCGCTCGAGCAGCGGCGGGCCGTCGTACCACGGCATCTCCGCGGAGCGCTCGACCACGTTGTCGCCCTTGAGCGCGCTGATCGGGATGAACTCGATCTCGTGCAGGCCGATCTTCGCCCCGAGCTCCAGCACCGAGCGCACCACGTCGTCGAACGCGGACTCCTGGTAGTCGACCAGGTCCATCTTGTTGACGGCCACGATCACGTGCTTGAGCCGCAGCAGGGCGGCGATCGTGGCGTGGCGGCGGCTCTGCTCGGTCAGCCCGGCGCGCGCGTCGACCAGCAGCAGCGCGAGATCGGCGGTCGAGGCGCCGGTGACCATGTTGCGCGTGTACTGGGCGTGACCGGGGCAGTCGGCGAGGATGAAGCGCCGGCGCGGCGTGGCGAAGGAGCGGTAGGCGACGTCGATCGTGATGCCCTGCTCGCGCTCGGCGCGCAGGCCGTCGGTGATCAGCGACAGGTCCAGCCCGTCGACCGAGCGCTCACGGACGTGCGCGAGCTGGTCGGCGAGCACGGCCTTGGAGTCGAACAGCAGGCGCCCGATCAGGGTCGACTTGCCGTCGTCGACGCTCCCGGCGGTGGCGAGTCTCAGGAGGTCCATGGCCTAGAAATATCCTTCGCGCTTGCGGTCTTCCATCGCGGCCTCGGAGGCACGATCGTCGGCGCGGGTCTCGCCGCGCTCGGTGATGTTGGTCGCGGCGATCTCGGCGACCACCTCGGGCAGCGTGCCCGCCGTCGAGCGCACCGCGCCCGTGCAGCTCATGTCGCCGACCGTGCGGTACCGGACGGACGCCGTGAACGGCTCCTCGCCGTCCATCAGCTCGACGAACTCGCTGACCGCGTAGAGCATGCCGTCGCGCGCGAAGACCTCGCGCTCGTGCGCCATGTAGATGTTCGGCAGCTCGAGCTCCTCGGAGGCGATGTACTGCCAGACGTCGAGCTCGGTCCAGTTGGAGATCGGGAACGCGCGGATGTTCTCGCCGCGGCGCACCCGCGCGTTGTAGAGGTCCCACAGCTCCGGGCGCTGCCGGCGCGGGTCCCACTGGCCGAAGTCGTCGCGGAAGCTGAGCACGCGCTCCTTGGCGCGGGCGCGTTCCTCGTCGCGGCGGGCGCCGCCGAAGCAGGCGTCGAGGTTGTGCTCGGCGATCGCGTCCAGCAGCGTGACCGTCTGCAGGCGGTTGCGGCTGGCCCGCGGGCCGGTCTCCTCGCGCACGCGGCCCTTGTCGATCGACTCCTGCACGGAGCCGACCAGCAGGTCAAGGCCGTTGTCGGCGACGAGCCGGTCGCGGAAGGCGATGACCTCCGGGAAGTTGTGCCCGGTGTCGATGTGCAGCAGCGGGAACGGCACAGATCCGCCCCCACCCACCCCGAACGCCTTCTGCGCCAGGCGGACGAGCACGATCGAGTCCTTGCCGCCGCTGAACAGCAGCGCGGGGCGCTCACGCTCGGCGGCGACCTCCCGCAGCACGTGGATGGCCTCGGCCTCGAGCGCGCGCAGGTGGCTGAGCGCGGGCGTGGTTATGGCTGTCACGGGTCTGTCCTTGGGATAAGGGGAGTTTTTACAGTGTTGCGGAGGATCAGGTAGGCGAAGACGCCGAGGGCGAGCGGCGCGGCGATGATGGCCGCCGCCGGGATGTCCACGCCCGCCTTGCTGAGCAGCGCGAGGCCGGCCGAGAGCAGCACGATCCCGAGCGCCGGGCGCAGGCCGCGCTCGGGCAGCACGGTCGAGAGGTGCGTGCCGAGCCAGACGCCGGGCAGCGAGCCGATCAGGATCGTCGCCGTAAGCAGCAGATCGACGTTGCCCGAGAAGAGGTGGGCGATGGCCGCGACCCACAGCAGCAGAGCGGCGTGGAACACGTCCGTGCCGACGACGCGCCGAGGCGCGAGCCGGAACCCCAGGATCAGGCCGATCGCGATCAGTGTGCCCGACCCGGCCGAGGTCAAACCGAGCACGAAGCCGACCGTCGCCCCGAGAACCACGGCGGCGACCTTGTGGCGGGTCTCCAGCGGCACCGAGTCACGCTCGTTGTCGCCGTTGCCGATCAGCGCCCTGAAGAGCACGAGCGCGCCGGTCAGCAGCAGCGCGCCGGCGATCAGCGGCAGCAGGATGTCGTCGAGGCCGAGGCGCTCGAGCAGGATCACGCCGAGGACCGCGCCCGGGCAGGAGCCGAGCGCCAGCCACAGCGCCAGATTCATCTGCACCGTGCCCTTGCGGAAGTGCAGGAACCCGCCCGCGGTCTTGGTGATCGCCGCGTACGCGAGGTCGGTGCCGACGGCCACCACCGGCTTGATCCCGAACAGCAGGATCAGCAGCGGGGTCATCAGGCTGCCGCCGCCCATCCCGGTCGTGCCGACCAGGATCCCGACGCCGAACCCGAAGGCGATCAGCCAGGGGTCCATCAGACGTGCAGCCCGCACTCCGTCTTCTGCAGCCCCGCCCAGCGGCCCTCACGGCCGCTGCCCGGGTTCGTGCAGGGCGCGCAGCCGATCGACGAGTATCCGTGGTCGTGGAGCGGGTGATAGGGCAGGTCGCGCTCGTGGATCCGCTGCCAGAGGTCCTTCTCGGTCCAGTCGACGAGCGGGTTGTACTTCCAGATCCCGCGCTTGTCGTCGAACTCGACCGGCTGGGCGCCGGCGCGCGTGGGGGACTGCTCGCGGCGGATGCCGGTGATCCAGGCGTCGACGCCGGACAGCGCCCGCTCCAGGCCCGCGACCTTGCGCTCACCGCAGCAGTGCGCGGGGCCGGTCCAGTCGCCGGTCGCGTCCTCGATCTCGACGTCGATCCCGAAGCGCTGCTCGAACGCCCGCCAGGTCGCGAGCGTCTCCGGGAACAGCACGCCGGTGTCGATCGTGACGATCCGGGCGTCCGGCGCGATGCGCACGAGCTCGTCGACCAGGACCGACTCCTCCTTCTGGAAGGAGCAGAGCATGACCAGGCGCGGATGGTGGCGTTCGACCGCCTCTCCGAGCACCTCGGTGATGCCCATCAGGAGACCGGTTCTTCGACCGGCGTGAGCTCCTGGGTCCACCACTCGGGCTCGACGCGGCCCGCGAAGTCGCGGAACGTCTCGCCGTCGTCGTGGTTGTGCTCGTAGAGGCTGAAGATGTTCAGCAGGGTCTCGTTGAGCTCCCAGTGCGGGACCTTCTTGACGACCACGTTGCCGAAGCGCGGGTTCTCGCCGAGCCGGCCTCCGATGCGGATGTCCATCGCCTCGACGAACTCGCCGTCGACCTTCTTGAGCACGCCCTCGATCCCGACGTCGGCGATCTGGTGCTGCGCGCAACTCGACGAGCAGCCGGCGAAGTGCAGGCGGAAGTCCTCGCCGTGGCCGTTGGGGCGCACGTGCTCGTCCAGGAACTTGGCGATCTCGACCGCGCGGCTCTTGGTGAAGACCTTGGCCAGGCCGCAGTACTCCTTGCCGGTGCACGTCTGCAGGCCGCGGTTGAACAGCGTGGGATGGGGGGTGAGCTCCCTGATCAGGGGCTCGCGCAGCAGCGCGTCGACGTTGGCCTCGGGGATCCACGGCAGCAGGACGTTCTGCTGGTGGGTGAGGCGCAGCGCGTCGTCCTCGTTGGCGCCGTAGGTGCGGGCGAGGCGGGTGAGCTCGAAGAGCTGGCTCGCCTTCAGCCGGCCGACCGGGACGACGAGGCCGACCGTGTTGTAGGCCGGGTCGGCCTGCGGGAGCACGCCGATGTGGTCCTCGCCGGACAGGCCCGGGGCCTTGGGGACGCCGCGGCGCAGTTCGCGTCCGACGCGGCGCTCGAGTTCCTCTCTGAGCGCGTCAGGGCCGACGCGGTCGACGAGGAACTTCAGGCGGGCCTTGCCGCGCGCCTTGCGGTTCTCCTCGGCGTCGCGGAAGATGCCGGTCATGCCCGCGACGACCTCGGGGGCCTCCTCCGGGGTGACGAAGACGTCCATCCAGCGGGCGAAGCGGGGCTGGGTGCTCAGGCCGCCGCCGACGCGCAGGTTGAAGCCCTTTGTGCCGTCCGGCTGGATCGCCGCCGACAGGGCGATGTCGTTGATCAGGCCGCGCGCGCAGTCCTCGGCGCAGCCCGTGACCGAGATCTTGAACTTGCGCGGGAGGTTCGAGTAGAGCTTGTTGTCGAGGAAGTAGTCGTGGATCGCCTCGGACGTGGCGTAGCCGTCGACGATCTCGTCGTGGGCCAGTCCGGAGACGGTGCAGCCGACGACGTTGCGGGTGATGTCACCGCAGGCGCCGGAGGTGGTCATGCCGACCCGCTCCAGGCGCTCGAAGATGTCGGGGATGTTCTCCAGCCGGATCCAGTGGATCTGGAAGCACTGACGGGTCGTGCAGTCGATGACGCCGCGGCCGAAGTCCTCGGCGATGCCGGCCATCACGTCCGCCTGGGCAGCGCTGAGCTTGCCCTGGACCACCTTCACGCGCATCATGAAATGCCCGTCGCCGGTGTTGTGCGCGTAGAGCCCGTACCACTTCAGCAGCCCGACGTGCTCGGGCTTGAGCGTCTCCCACCCCTCGCGCGCGGCGCGGAGCAGTTCGGGCAGTACGTCGAGACCGTCGGTCTCCGCCTTTATGCGTTCGATCTTGCTCATGGGGTCCGGTTGACGGTACCGAGTTTCCCATGGAACACAAGTAATTCCGATCGGGATTAAGAAGTTTCTAACCCGATCGGTTTGATGGAGTTTACACGTCGACCGCTCCGACGGGCAGACTCCCGGCCCCTTGGGACTGATCGCCGCCACGCGGGAGCGCCCGTTCTCGGCCGACGAGTTGTTCGTCTGGATGACGGACGGCGGCGGCGTGATCCTGGCTGCCGAGGCCGTGTTCGCGCGGCTGTGCGGGGCGGACCCGGCCGGGCGGGAGCTGGCGACGCTCGCCGAGCCCGTGCCCGCCCTGGACCGGCCGAACGCCGCGCTGGTCAAGCACGTCGCCGCGGACGGCGCGTTCTTCTGGGCGATGGTGTTCGCGCTGCCGGTGGCCGGCGGGGTGCTCGGAGTGGGCGTGAGGCCGGTGGCGCGGGCGGGCTTCGTCGACGAGGTCGCGGCGCGGCGCGATCGGCGCGTGCGCGGCTCCAGCGACGTGATGGCGCTGCGCGAGCTGCTCGGCGGGGTCAGCCGCGGACTGGTCAGGCACGCGTCGCTGGCGGCCTCGTTCGGGCGCCGGTCGGACTTCGTGGAGGAGCTCGCGGAGGAGATCCGGCTGTTCTCGATGAACGCGATCCTGGCCGCGCACCGCGTGTCGGACGCGGCGGCGATCGGCGCGGTGGCGCAGCTCATGCAGACGCGCTCGGACGCGGCCGGGCCGGAGATCCTCGCCCTGCGCGCCGTGATCGACGAGACCGGTGCGCTGCTCGAGGAGACCCGGTTCCGAGCGGCCGCGGGCGAGTTGCTGGCCGAGGCGCTGCTTCTGCATCCCGACGCGCCGCTCGCCGCGCCGCTGGCCGACACGACCGAGGCGGCGATCACGTCGCTGGCGGCGTTGGAGGCGGCGCTGGACCGGCTCGCGGGCGTGTCCGCGTCCGTTGACGGTCACCTCAAGATGCTGCGCTTCCTCGAGCTCCAGGGCCGGATCGAGGCGGCCCGGGCGCACGACACCGAACACGTCCGGACGCTGTTCGAGGAGATCGGCCGGCAGGTCCGCAAGGCCGGCGACGAGCTGCAGGACTTCGTCGCGCTGGGCGAGCGTCGCAACCGCTACGACGCGGCGGTCGCGCGCGAGGCGAGGCGGCTCAGTCGAAGAGTGAGTCCGGGGTGACGCTGATCCGGCGGCGCGTGGCGATCGGCGCGCCGTAGGGGTTCAGCGGGTCGTCCGGCAGGCGCGTGACGTCGCACGCCGCGAGCACCTCGGGCGTAAGGAACCGCGATGGCTTGCCGTACCCGTGCGCGTCGTCGTTCCCGCGTGGCCGGTGGTGGTAGCGGACCGGAACGTAGATCGAGAGGGTCCGCCGCGCACGCGTCATCCCGACATAGAGCAGCCGGCGCTCCTCGTCGATCGACTCGCTCGTCCCCGCGGCCATGCACGCCGGGAAGTTCCCGTCATAGACCGCGAGCACGTGCACGCTGTCCCACTCCAGCCCCTTCGCGCTGTGGATCGTCGAGATCGTCAGGTAGTCCTCGTCCAGATGCGGCGGCTGCGCGATGTCCGCGCTCGACTGCGGCGGATCGAGCACCAGCTCGGCGACGAAGTGCCGCGGGTCGCGCGCCTCATGCGCCGCGGCCACCAGCGACTCCAGGTCCTGCAGCCGCAGCGCCCCGTCGGGATAGCGCTGGCGCACGAGCGGCGCGAGCACCTCGCGCAGGATCTCGGCCCGCGGACCGGGCCGCGGCTCCTCACGGGCAAGGCGAAGCGCGGCGATCACGCCGTCCGCGCTCTCCCGCGCCTTGACGGGCACGCACTCCCGCGCGGCGGGCCACGCCGCGAGGCGGTCGGGCGACGCCGTGCCGGCGGCGCCGCTCATCGCCGCGATCGCCCTCCGCGCGCTCGCCGGGCCGAGGCCCTCGACCAGTTGCAGCACGCGGAACCACGCGACGTCGTCGGCGCCGTTGTCGGCCAACCTCAGAATCGCGAGGAAGTCCTTGACGTGCGCGGCCTCGAGGTAGCGCAGGCCGCCGTACTTGTGGAACGGGACGCGGCGGCGCGTGAGCTCGAGCTCCAACAGGTCCGAGTCGTGCGAGGTGCGCATCAGCACGGCCTGGTCGCGCAGGTCGGAGCCGTTCTCGCGCGCCTCCAGGATCCGGTTGCAGACCTCTTCGGCCTGGGCGGATTCGTCGCGCACGTGGACGACGCGTGGGCGCACGCCTCCCGGTCGGTCCGCGACCAGGGTCTTCGGGAACGCCCGCGTGGCCTGCGCCGCGACCGCGTTGGCCGCGTCGAGCACCGGTTGCGTGGAGCGGTAGTTGCGCTCCAAGGTGACCACGCGCGTCCCGGCAAAGTGCTCCGGGAAGTCGAGGATGTGCGCCGCCGACGCCGAGCGGAAGCCGTAGATCGCCTGGAAGTCGTCGCCCACGGCCGTGATGGCGCAGCCGAATGCGCCCAGCGCACGCGCGAGGTCCACCTGGAGCCCGTTGACGTCCTGGTACTCGTCGATCAGCACGTGGTCGAAGGACGCCGCCAACTGTGGCCCGACCACCTCGTCGCGGGCCAGCGCGCGCCAGAACAGCAACAGGTCGTCGAGGTCGATCACGCCCAGCGAGCGCTTGCGCGCGGTGTAGGCCTTCAGCAGCGCCGAGATCTCCTCACGGTGCTCGGACACCCACGGGAAGTGCTCCTCGATCACGCCCGACAGCGGCTGCTGCGCGTTGACGGTGCGCGAGTAGATGTCCAGCAGCGTCGCCTTCTTCGGGAAGCGCGTGCGCGCCACGGCGTGGCCGTGCTCCTCGCGCAGCAGGTCCAGCACGTCGGCGGCGTCGCCCGCGTCGAGCACGCCGAACCCCGCCGGAAGCCCCAGCGCGGACGCGTGACGGCGGACCAGGCGGTGCGCGACCGAGTGGAACGTGCCACCGAGCACCCGCGACGACGCCGGCACCAGACCGCGCGCCCGCTGGAGCATCTCGCGCGACGCCCGCCGCGTGAACGTCAACAGCAACAGACGCTCGGCCGCAACCCCCTCCGAGACCAGCCACGCCACCCGCGCGCACAGCGTCGTCGTCTTGCCCGTCCCCGCCCCGGCGAGGATCAGCAAGGGCCCGCCGGCATGCGTCGCCGCCGCCCGCTGCTCCTCGTTGAGCTCGTCCAGCCAATACCGCTCACCGGTTTCCGCGACCACTGCCATGGACCAACGCACGCTACGCGGCGCGTCGGACGACTCCGCCCGTGATCGAAACGCGCCGTCCTGCGGTCGTTCGTGTCCTCGGGGGCCCTCCCGCGGAGGGCACCCCGAGCGGAGCGGGCCGCGAAGCGGCGCCCTTGACGGCCGCGAGGCGATCCGCTCGCGGTTGACCGCTTGCGTCCACTGCACCGGATCCCCTCGCAACGTGTCCGAACCGTGGATAGGATCGCTAACCGATGGACGCTCCTGCCCGCCCCCTGCGGGCCGACGCAGCTCGAAACCGCACCCGGGTGCTCGAGGCTGCGCGGACCGCGTTCGCCGAAGCCGGCCTGGATGTCGGCGTCGAGGAGATCGCGCGCCGCGCGGGCGTCGGCAAGGGCACGCTGTACCGCCGCTTCCCGACCAAGGAAGCGCTCGTCCGCGCGATCTTCGACGACATCCTCGACGAGATCGAGGCGCTCTCCGAGCGGGCCGAAGAGGAGCCGGACCCGCGCCTGGCGTTCGCCGGCTACCTCAGCGCCGCCGCGCACATGACGGCCTCCAACCAGGGGTTCTACGACGTCGTGGCCCGCGGCCTGGGCGCCGCCGCGCTCTCGGCCGACCAGCGCCAGCGCATCCTCGCCGCCGCCGCGCGCCCGCTCAAGCGGGCGCAGGAGGCCGGAGCGGTGCGCGCCGACCTCGTGCCCGAGGACGTCCAGATCATGCTGCGGATGCTCGGCGCCGCCACCCGCGCGGCGCCCGACGGCCATCCGATGGATGACCACTGGCAGCGCTATCTCGGCCTGCTGCTGGACTCGACGCACCCGGACGCCGCCACCGAGCTCCCGGCGGAGCCGTGGTTGATCCGTCCTGAGCTCAGGCGGTGAGGCCTTCATCCACGCCGGCGCCGCAGCGGCCCACAGCGCGACGCACCAGTCGGCCACCCCGGACGCGAGGTGGCCGAGCGGACCGGTCACGAACCAGGCAGCGAAGCGCTCGAACACGCCGGGTTTGTATCGTTGTCCGCCGCTCTCATGGCTACCGATATCAGCACCACCACCACCGAGCTCCCTGAATCCCGCGTACGCGTGGAGGCGGAGGTCGGCCCCGCGGAGCTCGAGCGCCGCATGACGCAGGCCGCGCAAGCTGCTCGCCCGCAACATCCGCGTGCCCGGCTTCCGCGCCGGCAAGGCGCCGCCGCCGGTCGTGATCAAGCGCGTCGGCCGCGAGGCGGTGCTCGACGAGGCGGTCCGCGAATCGCTCGGCGGCTGGTACTCGCATGGCGATCGACGACGCCCAGCGTCGTCCCCGTCGGCGAGCCCGAGGTGGACCTCGGCGAGCTGCCCGAGGAGGGCGAGCCGCTGAAGTTCTCGATCGAGATCGGCGTGCGCCCGAAGGCCGAGCTCGGCGACTACAAGGGCCTCGAGGTCGCAGCGCGAGCCCGACGGTCCCGACAGCGCGATCGACGAGGAGCTCGACCAGCTGCGCGAGCGCGCCGCCAAGCTCGAGACCGTCGAGCGCGCCGCCGCCGCGCGGCGACTACGTGGTGATGGACTTCGCCGGCGCCGTCGACGGCGTGCCGTTCCCCGGCGGCGAGGGTCGCGACCAGATGATCGAGCTCGGCTCCGGCCGGCTCGTGCCCGGCTTCGAGGAGCAGCTCGAGGGCGCCGTCGGCGGCGAGAGCCGCACGGTCACGATCACCTTCCCCGAGGACTATCCGGCGACCGAGCTCGCCGTCCCAGGAGGCCGAGTTCGCGGTCACCGTGCGCGAGGTCAAGGCCAAGCAGCTGCCCGAGCTCGACGACGAGCTCGCCACCGAGGCCGGCTTCGACACGCTCGACGAGCTCAAGGACGACATCCGCTCGCGGCTGGCCGAGAACGAGACCCAGCGCATCGAGATGGAGTTCCGCGAGGCGGCGCTCGACGCCGCCGTCGCGGCGGCGACGATCGAGGTCCCAGAGGCGCCTGATCGAGGCGCGTGCCCGCGAGATGTGGGACTCGATGCTCCACTCGCTCTCGCACCAGGGCATCGACCGCGACGACGTACCTGCGGCTGTCCGGCAAGTACCGAGGAGGACACCATCGAGCAGGCCAAGCCGGACGCCGACCAGGCGCTCCGCCGCGAGGCCGTGCTGGCCGCGGTCGCCGAGGCCGAGTCGCTCGAGCCGTCCGAGGAGGAGATGCTCGAGGCGGTCGCGAGGCGCGCCGCCCGGAGAGAAGACCAAGCCGCGAGAAGCTGCTGGAGCGCCTGCGCACCAACGGGCGCCTCGACAGCCTCAAAGACGACCTTGCGCAGCGCAAGGCGTGGGACCTGGTGGCCGAGTCCGCCAAGCCCGTGTCGCGCAGCGTCAGATTCCTGATCACAGGACGTTCACGATCCTGGTCTAACGACCCGGGGTCTGGCCGGGGTGGCCCGTTGCTAGTCTTCGCCCGAGTGGTATCGGCACGGGCCGTCAGCCATCTGCAGGATTCGAGCGTTCGAAGCGAAACGAAGCGAGGACCGTGAGCCCACTCGTACCGATGGTTGTCGAGCAGACCTCCCGTGGGGAGCGTGCGTTCGACATCTACTCCCGCCTGCTCAACGAGCGCATCGTCTTCCTCGGGACCCCCGTGGACGACCAGATCGCGAACCTGATCGTGGCCCAGCTGCTGCACCTGGAGTCCGAGGATCCCGACAAGGACATCTCGCTCTACATCAACTCGCCCGGCGGGTCGGTGTACGCGGGCCTGGCGATCTACGACACGATGAACTTCATCAAGCCGGACGTGTCGACGATCTGCGTCGGCATCGCGATGTCGATGGGCGCGCTGCTGCTGGCCGGCGGCGCGCACGGCAAGCGGATGGCGCTGCCCAACGCCAAGATCCTGATCCACCAGGTCAGCTCCGGCTTCCAGGGCCAGGCGACCGACATCGAGATCCACGCCCGCGAGGTCATCGAGCTGCGCCGGCGGCTGGACGAGATCATCGCCCAGCACTCCGGAAAGGACGTCGAGAAGGTCCGGTCAGATACCGAACGCGACTACTTCATGTCCTCTGAGGAGGCCAAGGAGTACGGCATCATCGACCGAGTGATCTCGGAGCACTAGAGGCAGGTCATGGCGCGCCCCACGGACTCAAACGAGCAGCTTCTCTGCTCCTTCTGCGGCAAGTCCCAGCGGCAGGTCAAGAAGCTGATCGCCGGTCCCGGGGTCTACATCTGCGACGAGTGCATCGATCTCTGCAACGAGATCATCGATGAGGAGCTCACCGCCCCGCCGACCTTCGACATCGACAACCTGCCGAAGCCGAAGGAGATCTACGGCGTCCTCAACGAGTACGTCGTCGGCCAGGAGCAGGCCAAGCGCACGCTGTCGGTAGCGGTCTACAACCACTACAAGCGCGTGCAGATGATGCAGTCCGACGACTCGGACATCGAGCTGCAGAAGTCCAACATCCTGCTGCTCGGGCCCGACCGGCTGCGGCAAGACGCTGCTCGCGCAGACGCTGGCGCGCATCCTCAACGTCCCGTTCGCGATCGCCGACGCGACCGCCCTCACCGAGGCCGGCTACGTCGGCGAGGACGTCGAGAACATCCTCCTGAAGCTCATCCAGGCCGCCGACTACGACGTCAAGAAGGCCGAGACCGGGATCATCTACATCGACGAGGTCGACAAGATCGCCCGCAAGGCCGACAACCCGTCGATCACGCGTGACGTGTGCGGCGAGGGCGTCCAGCAGGCGCTGCTGAAGATCCTGGAGGGCACCACCGCGAGCGTGCCGCCGCAGGGCGGGCGCAAGCACCCGCACCAGGAGTTCCTGACGATCGACACGACGAACATCCTGTTCATCTGCGGCGGGGCGTTCGCGAACCTCGACAAGGTGATCGAGCGCCGCATCGGCCACAAGGGCGTCGGCTTCGGCGCGATGATCGAGTCCAAGGCCGACCGCGACCTGGGCGAGCTGTTCGAGCGCTGCCTGCCCGAGGACCTGATGCAGTACGGGCTGATCCCGGAGTTCATCGGCCGCCTGCCGGTGTCCTCGCGCGGTGCACCAGCTCTCGCCGCGAGGACCTGATCACGATCCTGACCGAGCCGCGCAACGCGATCGTCAAGCAGTTCCAGCGCTTCTTCAGCTTCGACGGGATCGAGCTCGTCTTCTCCGACCGACGCGCTGAAGGCCGTCGCCGACCGCGCGCTGGAGCGCGAGACCGGCGCCCGCGGCCTGCGCTCGATCATCGAGGAGATCCTGCTCGAGGTGCAGTTCGAGCTGCCCTCGCGCCGCGACGTCAAGAAGTGCGTCGTGACCAAGGACACGGTCGAGCGCGGTGTCAAGCCGACGCTCGTCACCGAAGCGCCCGAAGAGACGCCCGCGGCCAAGTCCGCCTGAGCGGGTGAAGCGCCGGAGGCGGTTCGAGTCCTCCTAGACTCCCCGCCGAATGTCGCTCGAGGATCGCACGCGTTACGACCCTGGCGAGAGTGAGGCGCGGATCTTCGCGCGCTGGCTCGAGTCCGGTCGTTTCCACCCCGAACCCGCGGGGACCGCCGAAGAGAACTACTCGATCGCGATCCCGCCGCCGAACGTCACGGGCGCGCTGCACATGGGGCACGCGCTCAACGGCTCGGTCCAGGACACGCTGATCCGCTACGCCCGCATGCGCGGCAAGCGCACGAAGTGGATCCTGGGCACCGACCACGCCGGGATCGCGACCCAGACGCAGGTCGAGAAGCTCCTGAAGTCCGAAGGGACCTCGCGCGAGGAGATCGGCCGCGACGCGTTCATCGAGCGCGTGTGGCGCTGGCGCGAGCAGTACGGCGACACGATCATCGACCAGTTCAAGCGGCTCGGCGCGTCCTGCGACTACGCCGAGGAGCGCTTCACGCTCGACGAGTCCTACGTCCGCGCGGTCCTGAAGGTCTTCGTCACGCTCTACGACAAGGGCCTGATCTACCGCGACAACTACCTGGTCAACTGGGACCCGGGCTCCCAGTCGGCGATCTCCGACCTCGAGGTCGAGGAGCACGAGGTCACCGACACCCTCTACTACGTCGACTATCCGCTGTCGTCGGGCCACGGCTCGATCACGGTCGCCACGGTGCGCCCGGAGACGATGCTCGGGGACACGGCGATCGCCGTCCATCCCGACGACGATCGCTACACGCGGATGGTGGGGGAGACCGCGATCCTGCCGATCGTCGGCCGCCGCCTGAAGATCATCGCCGACGCCTACGTCAAGCCGGAGTTCGGCACCGGCGCGCTGAAGATCACGCCGGGGCATGACCCCAACGACTTCGAGATCGGCCGCAAGCACGGCCTCGACGAGCTGACGGTGATCGGCGAGGACGGCCGCATGACCGAGGCCGCCGGGCAGTTCGCCGGGATGACCGCGCTGGAGGCCCGTGAGGCCGTCGTCGCCGCGCTGCGCGCCGAGGGCCGGATCAACCGCACCGAGCCCTACACCCACCAGGTCCCGCACTCCCAGCGCTCCGGCGAGCGGATCGAGCCGCTGATCTCGCTGCAGTGGTTCATGAAGATGGACGAGCTGGCCAAGCCGGCGATCGCCGCGGTCGAGGACGGGCGCGTGCGGATCCATCCCGACGGTCAGCGCAAGCGCTACCTGGACTGGCTGCGCAACATCCGCCCGTGGTGCATCTCGCGCCAGCTGTGGTGGGGCCACCAGATCCCGGTCTGGTACCGGAATTCACGGCCGGACAACCCCACCGCCCCACCCCGATCATCCGACCTCAATTCCCCTGGCCTCGAGGTGCACGTCGGCATCGACCCGCCGAGCGGGCCCGGCTGGGAGCGCGACCCCGACGTCCTGGACACCTGGTTCTCGAGCGGCCTGTGGCCGTTCGCGACGCTCGGCTGGCCGGACCAGACCGACGAGCTGAAGGCCTTCTATCCCACCGACGTGCTCTCGACGGCGCGCGACATCCTGTTCCTGTGGGTCGCCCGGATGGTGTTCTTCGGGCTCGAGTTCGCGGGCGACATCCCGTTCGACGACGTCTACGTGCACTCGGTCGTCCAGGCGCCGGACGGGCGCCGGATGTCGAAGTCGCTGGGCACCGGCATCGATCCGCTGACGCTGATCGACGGCGGCCCGCGCCCCGCGGTGTTCGCCGAGGGCGGCGACTTCCCCGCCTACGGCGCCGACGCGGTCCGCTACGGGCTGCTGGCGATGTCCTCGACGCAGGACGTCCGCTTCAACGAGGGCACGATCGCCGAAGGCCGCCAGCTGGCCAACAAGCTCTTCAACGCGTCGCGGCTCGTGCTGCTGCGCGTGCCCGAGGGCGCGGTCGTCCCGGACGAGGCGCCGGCGCCGCAGACCGTCGAGGACACCTGGATCCTCTCGCGCCTGCAGGCCGCGGAGGCCGACGTCGCCGAGGCGATCGAGAGCTTCGAGTTCCACCGCGCCACCCGCTCGCTGTACGCGTTCGTCTACGGCGACCTGTGCGACTGGTACCTGGAGATGCTCAAGCCGCGGCTCTACGCCTCCGACAACGCCGAGACGGCGACGTTCGCGCTGCACATCCTGGCCGAGACGCTGGCGCTGGCGCACCCGATCATCCCGTTCGTCACCGAGGAGATCTGGTCCTACCTGCCCGGTTCGCGGGACCTGCTGATGGGCCATCGCTGGCCGACCACCGATCCCGCGCTGCGAGACCTCGAGGCCGAGGCGGAGGTCGCCCGGGCGATCGACGCCACGCAGGCCCTGCGCGCGTGGCGCGACGGCGTCGGCGCCGCTCCGGGCGCACGCGTCCCGGCGCGGCTGGACGCGGCCGGCTACGAGCGCGTGGCCGAGCACGTCGGGCGCCTCGCGCGCTTCGACTTCTCCGCCAACGGCGACGAGCCGGTGGCGACCGTCGGCGTGCCCGGCGGGTCGGTGCTGGTGATGGCGTCGGAGGCGGTCGATCTGGAGGCCGAGAAGCGCCGCGCCGCTGAGCGGGCGGTCACCCTGCGCAAGGAGATCGCGCGCGCCGAGGGCAAGCTCTCCAACCAGGGCTTCGTCGCCAAGGCGCCCGAGGCCGTCGTCGCGTCCGAGCGCGAGAAGCTGGAGAAGCTCAAGCGAGAGCTGGACGAGCTGTCGTGACGGAGCGGTGGGACCTCGGCCGCGCCGAGGAGCATCTCCTCTCGCTGGAGCTGTTCGGCATGCACTTCGGCCTGGGGCGCATGCGACGGCTGCTGACGGCCCTGGGATCGCCCCAGGAGCGCTTCAGGGCCGTCCACGTCGTCGGGACCAACGGCAAGTCCTCGACCGTGCGCTTCACCGCCGCGCTGCTGGAGGCGGCGGGCCTGCGCACCGGGTCCTACCTCTCGCCGCACCTGACGACGTTCGCCGAGCGCATCCGGATCGGCGACGCCGACCTCTCCGGCAGCGAGTTCGGGGCCGCGCTGCAGCGCGCCGCCGCGGCCGCGGCCAAGGTCGACCGCACCTCCCCCGACGGTGAGGTCGTCACCCAGTTCGAGCTGCTGACCGCGGCCGCGTTCGACGAGTTCGCGCGGCGCGGGGTGGAGGTCGCCGTGGTCGAGGCGGGGCTCGGCGGTCGCTACGACGCGACCAACGTGCTCGGCGCCGAGGTCGTGGTCTTGACCAACGTCGGGTTGGAGCACACGCGCTGGCTCGGCCCGACGATCGCCGACATCGCGGGGGAGAAGCTCGCCGTCGTCGCGCCGGACGCGACGCTGGTGCTCGGCGACCACGCGCCCGAGGTGGTGGCGCTGGCGGAGGCCACCGGGGCGACGATCGTGGTGCCTTCGCCCGTCGAGATCGACCTGCCCGGCTACCAGCGAACGAACTTCGCCGCCGCGGCCGCCGCCGCGAGCGCGATCCTCGGCCGTCCGGCGACGATCTTCCCGTCGGGTCTGAAGGTCCCCGGGCGGCTGCACGTCGTCGATCACGACCCGCTGACGATCCTCGACGGCGCGCACAACGCGCCCGGGATCGCGGCCTTGGCGGAGTCAGTGCCGGAGGGCACGGTGGCCGTCGTGTCCATCCTGGATGACAAGGACGCGGCGGCGATGCTGCGCGCGCTGCTGCCGCGATTGAGCGCCGCCGTCTTCACCCGCGCGCCGAACCCGCGCGCGCTGCCGCCCGCCACGCTGGCCGACCTCGCATCGAAGGTCGGCGGCGTGCGGAGCGAGATCGAGCCGAACCCGCGCAAGGCCGTGAGCAGGGCGCGAGAGCTCGCCGGCGAACATGGAACCGTGCTCGCCACGGGCTCGATCTATCTCGTTGCCGACCTGCTCAGCGCACCCGGGGCGCGACGTGCGAGTGCGCTGTGAACGAAGGCGGTCCGAGTGTCATCGCGATGATCGCCCTGGTGGCGGTCGTCGTCGCAGTCGTCATCCTGATCTTCTTCGGCATCGGCTATGCGTTGGGGCGGGCCTTTCTATGAGAGACACCGCCGCTCTTCCGACTAGGCTTTCGGTCATCACATGAACACGCTTGCGGTCTTGCACATCGAGGACATTCACAACGAGGCGCTGCGGACCGCGGCCAGCATCGCGTTGCTGGTGCTTGGAGTCCTCTACCTCGCGCTGATCTTCTGGACCTTCGCGGACGCCCGCCGGCGGATCGATGATCCGCTGTTGGTGGTGTGCGCGACGCTGACGGCGTTCTTCCCGTTCGTCGGCGTGATCGTCTACCTGATCGTGCGCCCGCCCGAGTTCCTCGACGACGTGCGCCTGCGCGAGCTCGAGATGACCGCCGCCGAGGCCCGCCTCGCGAGCCTGGACTACTCGCTGTGCCCGCACTGCGACTACGAGGTGCAGTCGGACTACCTGCGCTGCCCGTCGTGCATGCGCAAGCTCAAGGAGCGCTGCTACTCGTGCTCGAAGCCGATCGACCCGGCGTGGCGCATCTGCCCGTTCTGCGAGGCCGAGACGAGCGCGCCCACGCCGTCCTCGACGCGCCGCCGTCGCCGTCAGACGACCGACCAGTCGACGGTCGCGGCCGAGGTCGCGCAGCCCGAGCCCGCCGAGGCGGGAACCGGCGAGACGTCCTCCAGACGTCGCCGCGGCTCCTGACGTCGCGGCGTCGTGCGGCGCGCGTTGCCACACTGACGCCCCATGGCTATTGAAAGAACTCTGATCCTGGTCAAGCCCGACGCGTTCGCCCGCGGGCTCTCCGGTGAGATCATCGCCCGCTTCGAGCGCAAGGGGCTGACGATCGTCGCCGCCAAGCACATGACGGTCACCGAGGAGCTCGCCAAGCAGCACTACGGCGAGCACGAGGGCAAGCCGTTCTTCGGCGAGCTCGTCGAGTTCATCACCAGCGGCCCGATCATGGCGCTCGTCTTCGAGGGCGAGTCCGCGATCCGCGCCGCCCGCCAGGTCATCGGCGCGACCAACCCGCTGGAGTCCACCACCGGCTCGATCCGCGGCGACTTCGCGATCTCGGTCGGCCAGAACATGGTCCACGGCTCGGACTCGCCCGAGTCCGGCCAGCGCGAGGCATCCCTGTTCTTCCCCGAGAATTAAGGCAGGGCATCCCCTCCGCCCCACCCCGATCATCCGACCTTAATCGGTCCTTGGTTCTGGCGAGCGCGTCGCCGCAGCGGCGCGCGATCCTCGAGCAGGTCGGCATCGCCTTCGAGGTCCAGGTCTCGGGCGTCGAGGAGGAGACCCAGGGCGACCCTGAGTGGCTCGCCTCCGAGAACGCGCGCCGCAAAGCCCTGGCCATCACGGCCGACGGCCTCGTCCTGGGCGCGGACACCGACGTCGCGTTCGAGGGCGAGATCCTCGGCAAGCCCGCCGACGCCGAGCAGGCGCGCGAGTTCATCGCGCGCCTGGCCGGGCGGACGCACCAGGTGGTCGGCGCGATCGCGCTCGTCGAGAACGGTGAGGTCACGCACACGGCGGTCGAGATCACCAAGGTGCGCTTCCGTGAGGCGAGCCGGGCGCTGGTGGACTGGTACGTGGCCACCGGCGAGTGGCGGGGCCGTGCGGGCGGGTACGCCATTCAGGGGGTAGGGGCCGCTTTCGTGGCCGGGATCGAGGGGGACTACCTCAACGTCGTCGGTCTGCCGCTGGCGCGGCTCCTGGACGCCGTTCCCGGCCTTTTGCCCGCGGCGTGAAGGCGGCTTTGCAGCCTTTTTCGGCGCACTGACGCTTCGGTAGACTCCCGCGTCGGCTCGGTCTCCGAACCTAGGGAGGTCCGTTCCGCTCACGCATGGGCTTCTTTTCGTATCTAACGGGGTTCGGCGGCCGTGACATGGCCGTCGATTTGGGCACCGCCAACACGCTGGTCTACGTCCGTGGACGTGGCATCGTGCTGAGCGAGCCGTCCGTGGTCGCCATCGACTCGCGCACGGGCGAGGTGCACGCCGTCGGCATCGAGGCGAAGCGCATGTTGGGTCGTACCCCGGGCACCATTTCCGCAATCCGTCCCCTCAAGGACGGCGTCATCGCGGACTTCGACGTGACGGAGGAGATGCTCCGGCATTTCATCCAGAAGGTGCACCAGAACCGCTGGGCGCACCCGCGTGTCGTCGTCTGCGTCCCCTCCGGCGTCACCGGGGTGGAGAAGCGCGCGGTCGAGGAGGCCTGCCTGTCGGCGGGCGCCAGACAGGCGTATCTGATCGAGGAACCGATGGCGGCCGCGATCGGCGCCGGGCTGCCGGTCGGCGAGCCCACGGGGAACATGGTCGTCGACATCGGCGGCGGCACCTCCGAGGTCGCGGTGATCAGCCTCGGCGGCATCGTCGTCAGCCAGTCGATCCGCGTCGGCGGCGACGAGCTCGACGACTCGATCATCAATTACGTCAAGAAGGAGTACAAGCTCCTGATCGGCCAGCAGACGGCCGAGGAAGTCAAGCTCGAGATCGGCAGCGCGTATCCGCTCGAGGAGGAGGTGCAGGCCGAGATCCGCGGCCGCGACCTCGTTTCCGGCCTCCCGAAGACCGTGGTGTTGACCTCCGAGGAGGTCCGCGCGGCGCTCGAGGAGCCCCTCGTGCAGATCATCGACGCGATCAAGGAGACGCTGGACCGCACCCCGCCGGAGCTGGCCTCGGACATCATGGACCGAGGCATCATGCTCGCCGGCGGAGGCAGTCTCCTGCAGGGCCTGGACGAGCGTCTGCGCGAGGAGACGCAGATGCCGGCGCACCGTGCCGAGTCCCCCCTGACGTGCGTTGCCGTCGGCAGTGGACGTAGCCTGGAGGAGTTCGAAGCGATTCATAAATCCAATCGCTCGAACAACCGCAATCGCAGGCAGCGCCGCTAGCTTGATCTTTTACCCGAACCTGGTCTTCTTTCACGTATGCACGACAAAGCCGTCAGACGGCGCCGTGCAGTGCTGGTCGTTCTCGTAGCGGCCTCGCTGATCCTGCTCACCGCCTATTACGGCGAGTCCTCCGACGGTCGCCTGCACTCGGTGCAGCGCGGCGTGCTCGGCACGCTCTCGCCCATCCAGGAAGGCGCCAGCCGCGTCTTTAAGCCCGTGCGCGATCTGTTCGGGTGGTTCGGGGACACGGTCGACGCCAAGGACCAGCGCGACAAGGCGATCGCGGAGCGCGACAAGCTGCGCACCCAGCTGATCGCCGCCAACGAGCGCATGCACCTCGCCGAGCAGCAGGCGAAGATCAACGACATCGACGATCTCGGCATGAGCAAGTACGGCCCGGTCGACGCGCGCGTCTTCGTGCACTCGCCGAACATCTGGTACCAGCGGATCGAGATCAACAAGGGCAAGAACGACGGCGTGGGCCGCGCCGACCCCGTGATCAACGGCGCCGGCCTGGTGGGCAAGGTCGAGGACGTCATCGGCGGCTCGTCGGTCGTGACGCTGATCACCGACCAGAGCTTCGCCACCGGCGCCTACGCGGGCGAGAGCCGCATCGCCGGGTCGGTCACGCCCGCCGTCGGCGCGCCCGGCGACCTGCTGTTCGATCCGGTCGACGCGGACGCCAGGGTCCGCGAGGGCGATTTCGTCTACACGTCCGGCACCATCGACAACCGGCTGCGCTCGCGCTACCCGGCGGGGATCACGATCGGCACGGTGTCGCGGATCGATCTCGGCAACGGCGACCTCGAGAAGCGCATCCACGTCAAGCCCGTGGCCGACATGCTCCAGCTCGACCTGGTGCAGGTCCTGACCAAGCCGCACGCCGACCTGGACACGACCGGATGACGTTCACCACCCCCGCCGTCGTGCGACTCGTCCTGATCGGGCTGATCAGCGGCATCGTGCAGGCCACCGCGCTCTCGCAGCTGACCGTCTTCGGCGTGCCGATCGACCTCTCGCCGCTGATCGTGGCCAGCATCGGCTTCATCGCCGGCTCGGTTCCCGGCGCCGTGTTCGGCTTCTTCTTCGGCCTGCTGATCGACTGCACGCTCTACGCCAAGCTCGGCGTCAGCTCGCTCGTGTTCACCGCCGTCGGCTTCGGCGCCGGCCGCATCCGCGAGCTCCGCGACCCGGCGCACGGGCTCGCGCCGGTGGCGATCGGGGCGGCCGCCACGGCGATCGCGGTGGTCGGCTTCGCGCTGCTGCAGTTCCTCGTCGGCGTCACCGTGCCGGTCTCCCTGCTGCTGCTGCGCATTACGTTGATGACGATCGTGATCAACACGCTGCTCGCCCTGCCGGTCTACGCCCTGCTGCACCGTGCGCTCGTGAAGTTCCTGCCCGACGACCCGCGCCGCCGCCGGCGCCGGGCCTACACCACGGGCGGTCTCAGCCCGCTGAGCCGCGCCTGATGCCGCAGCGGGTGGAGGAACGACTCCGGCCGATCACGCCCCAGCTGGCGTGGCGCGTCGCCGTGCTCGGCGGGATCGCGTTCGTGCTGTTCGGGATCGTCTTCTTCCGCCTGTGGTACCTGCAGGTGCTCACGGGTGAGGAGGCGCGCGTCTCGGCCAGCCAGAACGGGCGCCGCACCGAGAAGATCGAGGCGCCGCGCGGGGACATCGTGGACCGCAACCGCGTCCCGCTGGTGCAGACCAAGCGCGCGGCGGTCATCCAGCTGGTGCCCTCGACGCTGCCCAAGCAGGTGCGCGACGACGCCGAGTCCTACCGCAAGAAGCTCTCGGCCGCCGAGATCGCGCGCCAGCGGGCGGAGGATTCCTACGACGCGTTCCGGCGCCAGCTCCGCGACGACGGTCGCAAGACGACCAAGGCCGAGGTCAAGCAGCGCACGTTGCTCAAGCAGCAGAGCACGACGGCGCGCAGCGTAGATATCCCGCCGATCCCGAACGATCCGAAGCTCAACGACCTCTACCGCCGCATCTCGGAGGTCATCAAGGTCTCACCGCGCACGATCCACTCGCGCGTGATCCGTGGCATCGCCGACGCCCCGTACTCCAACGTCACGATCCGCACGGACGTCCCGCAGGCCGAGTTCGACTACATGCGCGAGCGGCCGGAGTACTTCAAGGGCATCGTCGTCGCCCGGCGCAACCTGCGCCGGTACCCGCAGGGCGAGCTCGCCGCGCAGCTGTTCGGCACGGTCTCGGAGATCTCCGAGGAGCAGCGCAGCAGCGGCCTGGAGCACTACAAGGACATCGCCGCGGGCACGCGGATCGGCCAGAGCGGGCTCGAGTGGCAGTACGACGACATCCTGCGCGGCAAGGACGGCTCGACCCGGGTGACGGTCGACGCGCTCGGCACGCGCGACGAGCAGCGCAAGGTCTCGGTGACCGAGCCCACGCAGGGCCGGCGCCTGCAGCTGACGCTCGACCTGAACCTGCAGAAGGCCGGCGACGAGGCGATGAAGAAGGCGTTCGCCAACTCCGAGAGCCCGGCGCGCGCGGGCGCCTTCGTGGCCATGGACGCCAACGACGGCTCGATCCTCGCCATGGGCTCCTATCCGAGCTTCGACGCCAGCATCTTCGCCAAGCCGATCTCGCAGAAGAACTACGACTTCCTGACCTCGAACAAGAACGACGCGCCGCTGCTCAATCGCGCGACGGAATCGGGCTATCCGACCGGCTCGACGTTCAAGCCGGTGACCGCGCTCGGCATGCTCGAAAAGAACCTCGTGTCGCCGACCGAGCAGATCGACGACCCGGGCCACTGGGAGTACGGCGGCCGCGACTACCAGAACGCCAAGAAGGCGGTCTTCGGCGCCGTCGACATGTCCAAGGCGCTGAAGGTCTCCTCGGACATCTTCTTCTTCAAGCTCGGCGCCCGCGCGTTCGACCAGAACAGCAACGCCATCCAGACGTGGGCGCGCAAGCTGAGCTTCGGGCGCAAGACGGGCATCGACCTGCCGGGCGAGCGCGCCGGGCTCGTGCCGGACGCCAAGTGGCGCGACGACGCGTACAAGTACTACCTCAAGTGCACGGCCAAAGACCCGTCGATCCGCTACACGATGGCCGCGGTCACCAAGTGCAACGGCGTCGAGCGCCCATGGAACGGCGGCGATGACGTCAACCTCGCGGTCGGCCAGGGCGACCTGCAGGCCACGCCGCTGCAGCTCGCCGTCGCCTACGCGGCGCTCGCCAACAACGGCACGATCGTCCGGCCGCACCTGGCCAAAGAGGTGCAGGACGGCAACGGCGTGACGCTGCAGGAGTACCAGAACCTCAACAAGCCGCGCCGCAAGATCAAGCTCAACCCGCGCGACCGCGCGGTCGTGCTCGACGGCCTGCGGCGCGCCGCCGAGGAGGACGGCGGCACCTCGGCCGACGTCTTCAAGGGCTGGCCGATGAAGGATTACCCGGTGTATGGGAAGACCGGCACGGCCGAGCGCTACCCGAACCCCGACCAGGCGTGGTACGCCTGCTTCGTGAAGCGCGGGAACCGCTCGATCGTCGTCGTCACGACCATTGAGAAGGGCGGCTTCGGCGCCACCACCGCAGCACCGGCCGCTCGTCTGATTCTCTCTCAGTACTACGGCGTCGGCGACAAGGAGTTCCACGCCGGCTCGAGCACCACGCTATGAGCGCCCCGATCCAGCCCGCATCCGAGCTGCCACCCCCGCTGCTGCCGCGGGAATGGCGCCTGCGCCTGGACCCGTTGCTGCTGCTCGCGACGCTCGGTCTCGTCGCGTGCTCGCTGATCGTCATCAAAGGGGCGAGCGCGGGCGACTGGGAGGGCGACCCGCTGCACTTCGTCAAGCGCCAGGCGATCTACGCCGCCGTGGGGCTCGTGCTCATGTACGCCGTGTCGCGGATCGACTACTCGCGACTGCGGGAATTGCGCTATCCGATCTACGGTCTGCTGCTGGTATCGATCATCGCCGTCTTCCCGCTCGCGCGGGCGACCCGCGGTGCGCAGTCGTGGATCGAGCTGCCGGGCTTCAATCTGCAGCCGTCGGAGATCGGCAAGGTCCTACTCGTCGTGGCGCTCGCGGGGTTCCTCGTCGAGCGCATGCGCGAGATGGGCCGTCACACCACGGCCCGGGTGATGCTGCTCGGGCTGCTCCCGACGATCATCGTCATGGCGGAGCCGGATCTCGGCTCGGCCACCATCTACGTCATCGGGACGCTCGCGATTCTGTTCGTCGCGGGCGCACCCGTGCGGCATTTCGCCGCGCTGATCGCGCTGTTCGCCGTGAGCGTCACGTTCGTGCTCGTGGCGGCGCCGAGGCTGGGCGTCGAGGTGCTGCACCCCTACCAGGTGGACCGCCTCACGGCGTTCATGCACCCGTCGGCCGACACGAACGAGTCCGGCTACCAGCAGGAACAGGCGCGGATCGCGATCGGCTCGGGTGAAAAGACGGGCCGGGGGGTCGAGAACGCGACCCAGACGAAGCTCGACTTCCTT
The DNA here is from genome assembly GCA_963798325.1 of uncultured Solirubrobacteraceae bacterium. Classification (GTDB taxonomy): domain Bacteria; phylum Actinomycetota; class Thermoleophilia; order Solirubrobacterales; family Solirubrobacteraceae; genus Solirubrobacter. The sequence goes on along the minus strand of CAWCSS010000009.1, from coordinate 449,603 downwards.
CCTGAGCACCTCAACGACTTCATCTACGCGGTGATCGGCGAGACGTATGGGTTCGCCGGTTGTGCGCTTGTGCTGTCGTTGTACGCGCTCATGATCTGGCGCGCGTTGCACATCCTGACGATCTCGAAGAATCTCTTCGGAGCGCTGATCGCCGGCGGCATCGCGATGATGCTGCTGTTCCAGCTTTTCGTGAACATCGGGATGAATGTGGGGATCATGCCCATTACCGGCGTGACGGCCCCGCTCTTGAGCTTCGGTGGCTCGTCGATGCTCTCCACTTTCTTGGCCCTCGGGCTCTTGCATTCGATCAACGCGCAGGCGCGCGAAACGTCGAGCCGCAAGGGAGGGGCCGCCATCTTCCAATGAGGTTGTCAGTTGAAAAAGCAAGTGCTGGTCACGGTGGATCGCGGCGAGACCCGCGTCGCCATGCTGGAGGCGTCCGGGGATCCCGGCGCCCCGACCAAATCGACGCCTAAAGGGCGGGGTCGCCGCCGTAAGTCCCGCGAGGTTCCGGACGGCTATCGCGTCGCCGAGATCTACTTCGAGCGTCGGGGCGGCCGCTCGATCGTCGGCAACATCTACAAGGGCCGCGTGGACAACGTCCTGGCCGGCCTCGAGGCGGCCTTCGTCGACATCGGCCTCGACAAGAACGGGTTCCTGCACGTCGACGAGATCGTCATCCCCGGCGTCGAGCAGGCCAAGCGCGGCCGCGGCAACGGCCCGCGCATCACGGACCTCTTGAAGCCCGGGCAGGAGATCGTCGTCCAGGTCGTCAAGGATCCGCTCAAGACCAAGGGCGCGCGGCTGAGCATGGAGCTCACGATCGCCGGTCGCTACATGGTCTACGCCCCGACGGGCGAAGGTGTCGGCGTGTCGCGGCGCCTGGAGGACAAGGAGCGCGACCGCCTGCGCAAGGAGGCCAAGCAGCTCGATCTGGGTGGCGGTGGCGCGATCATCCGCACGGCGGCGCATGGCGCCGGGCGAGCGGATTTCGAGCGCGAGCTGCAGTACCTGTTCAAGCTCAACGAGGTCCTGCAGCGGCGCGTGGAGGACACGCCGGCGCCCGCCCTGGTCTTCCAGGAGGCGGACCTGTCGGTGCGTGTCGTGCGCGACATCTTCTCCGAGCACTTCGAGCGCGCGATCGTCGACGACGAGGGCCAGCACCACCGCCTGACGTCGTTCTTCTCGCGCACCGCGCCGGAGCTGGTGGATCGCGTCGAGCTCTACGACGAGCAGGCCGAGGACCCGCTGTTCGAGGCCTACGGCGTCGATCCGGTGATCAACGGGATGCTCGAGCGCCGCGTGGATCTGCCCTCGGGCGGCTACCTGGTGATCGACTACGCCGAGGCGCTGACCGTCATCGACGTCAACACCGGCTCCTTCACGGGCAAGGGCAAGAGCGCCCGCCTGGAGGACACGATCACCAAGACCAACCTCGAGGCGGCCGACGAGGTCGTGCGCCAGCTGCGCCTGCGCGACATCGGCGGCATCATCGTCATCGACTTCATCGACATGGCTCGCTCGCGCAATCGCGACGCCGTGCTCAAGGTGCTGCGCAAGGCGCTCGACGAGGACCGCACGAAGACCTTCGTGGTCGAGATCTCGCCGCTGGGCCTGGTCGAGATGACGCGCCAGAACGTCACCGACGGCGTGCGCGAGATCATGACCAAGCCGTGCCCGGTGTGCTCGGGCGAGGGCGTGGTCAAGTCCGAGGAGACGATCGCGATCGAGTTCGCGCGTCACCTGCGCCACATGGCGCTCGAAGCCGGCGCCGAGGGTCCCGAGGCGTACCTGCTGCGGATCAACCCCAAGGTCACGGCCTGGTTCATCGCCGACGGCGCGCGCGAGTTGCACGAGCTGGAGGCCGAGACCGGCAAGTACTTCCACTTCGAGGGCTCCGACGGCCTGCCGCTGGATCACTTCGCGGTGACGATGGAGGGCACGCGCGCCGAGATCGAGGAGCACGCGGTCCCGTTCCGGGCGGGCGAAGAGGTGCACGTGAACCTCGTCGAGCCGCACATGTACAACGACGACGACGCGGTGGCCAAGGTCGACGGCTACCTGATCGATGTCGTCAACGGCGTGCTGTTCGTGGGCGAGAAGAAGCTGGTGCGCATCGAGGAGGCCGGGCGCACGATCGCGCGCGCCGTGCTCGTCGGCGCCGACGCCGAGGTGGCCGAGGAGGCCGCCGCCGAGCGCGCCACCACGCGCGAGAAGGCGATGGTCGCCGCCCGCCGCAGCGCCGCCGCCAAGCGCGGCGCGGCCAAGCGCCGCGAGCGCGAGGACGACGCCGTGACGACGCTGGTGGACCAGGATCCGGTCGAGGCGAGCACCGCGCCGGCCGCCGAGGAGGACTCCGATCAGCCGCGCAAGCGCCGTCGCCGGCGTGGCGGCCGGGGCCGCGGCGGGGCGGGCGGGGGCGAGAACGCCGACACGACGACGACCGACGCCGCGCCCGCGGCCGACACCGAGGTCGTCACGGCCGAGCCGGAGGCCGAGCCGGTCGCGGACGCGACCGTCGCCGAGGCCGCCGTCGATGACGGCCCGCCGACGCCCAAGCCCCGCGCTCGCCGCCGCCGTGCGGTGGCCGCGGACGCCGAGCCCGAGCCCGAGGCCGTGGTCGCCGAGCCGGCCGCGGACGTGGAGGAGGCGCCGGCGCCCAAGCCGCGCGGGCGCGCTCGCAAGCGCGCCCCGGTCGAGCCCGAGCCCGAGGCCGAGGCCGAGGTCGAGGCCCCCGAGGAGGCGGCGAAGCCCGCGCCCAAGCGCAAGCGCAAGCCGAAGGCGGCCGCCGTGGTCGAACCCGTGGCCCCAGAGGAGCCGGACGAGGAGCCCGACGACGAGGGGGACGACGACGACCCGCTATCCTCTCGGCCTCGGCGCCGCGGCCGCAGGGGTGGACGGCGCCGTTCGCGCGCGTCGGCCCAGGCCGACGCCGAACTCACCGACTGAGCCTTCTTTAGAACAATGTCCTACGCAGTCATCAAGACCGGCGGTAAGCAATACCGCGTCATCGAGGGTCAGACGCTCCTCATCGAGCGCCTGCCTGACGACGTCGGTGCGACCGTCGCACTCAAGCCACTCCTGCTCGCCGGCGACGGCGATCCGGTGTTCGGGGGCGATGGCCTGGCAAAGGCCGCCGTCGAAGCCGAGATCGTCGAGCACCTGCGCGGCCCCAAGCTGCGCGTGTTCAAGTTCAAGCCGAAGCGCGGGTACAAGCGTCGTACCGGCCATCGCCAGGAACTGACGCGGATCCGCATCACGTCGATCAAGAGCTAGGGGAGAACCGACCTCATGGCACATAAGAAGGGCCTCGGCTCCTCCCGCAACGGCCGCGATTCCAACGCCAAGCGCCTCGGCGTGAAGGTGTTCGCGGGCGAGTCCGTCACCGGCGGCGAGATCATCGTCCGTCAGCGCGGCACCCGCTTCAAGCCCGGCATCGGTGTCGGCATCGGCAAGGACGACACGATCTACGCCAAGTCCGTTGGCACGGTCGAGTTCAAGGAGGGCCGCCGCGGGCGCGTCATCTCCGTCCTGCCCGTCGCGGCTGAGTGAGCTCCGACCACGATCGCCCAGAGCGCGCGCCGGCCAAGCCGGAGCGCGCTCCTGACGCACCCGCGGCCGCTCCGGCGGCCGGCCCGTTCGGGATGCTCTCCGGCGATCGCGGCCCCGCCACGATCGCCGCCATGCAGCGCACGGCCGGCAATCAGGCCACCATGCGCGCGCTCGCCGCGAAGTCGCCGTCGCCGCCCGACGACGCCAGCGACGACGACGACGCGCCCAAGCCCCGCTAGCGGGGCACGCCGAGCGCGGCCGAGACGGCCTGCGCGTGCTCGCGCAGGATGCCCGCCAGGTCCGCGGTGTCGGCGTGCAGGACGCGCGTCGTCGGGCCTGAGACACTGATCGCCGCCAGTGGCAGCCCCGCTTGGTCGAGGATCGGCGTGGCGACGCAGGCGACGCCGAGCTCGTGCTCCTCGTTGTCGGTGCTGTAGCCGCGGCGGCGGATGCGCACGAAGTCGTCCTCGAGCGCCTCCAGCGTCGTCAGCGTCTTGGGCGTGGAGGCGGAGAGCGTCACGCCGCCGAGGAGCGCGGCGATGTCCTTCGGGTCGCGCCACGCGAGCAGGGCCTTGCCGGCGCCGCTGGTGTGCGCCGGGATCGCCCGGCCGATCTCGGTGAACAGCCGCACGCTGTTGGTCCCGGACACGCTGTCGACGTAGACGACGTCACGGCCTTCGAGGACGACGAGGTTCGTGGTCTCGCCGGTCTCACGCTGGATCGCCTCCAGGTGCGGCCGCGCGGCCGTCCGCAGGCGCTGCAGACGGTCCTGCAGGCCACTGGTGAGCTCCAGCAGCTTGTAGCCGAGCAGGTAGCGGCCGCTGACGGGGCTCTGGGCCGCGTACCCGCGGGCGACGAGGGTGGCCAGCAGCCGGTGCGCGGTGCTCGGCACCAGCCCGGTCCTGGCCGCGATGTCGGACACGCCGAGCTCGTCGGACGAGGCGAGGGCCTCGAGCAGGTCGAGCGCCCGGTCGAGCGATTGGACGCGCTGTGCGGGCATTTCCCGCACAGCGTAACGGATCTTCCGCGATGCGGACTATCGCACGAGGACGGGCGTGCCCACGCCGACCAGCCGGCCGAGCCGCGAGATGTCCGCGTTGGGCAGTCGCACGCAGCCGTTGGAGACGCCGCGGCCGATCAGGCTGGGCTCGTTCGTCCCGTGGATCGCGAGCTGGCCGCCGCCGAGCCAGTCCGTCCGGTAGCGCGAGAACCCGTTCAGCCCGAGCGCGAGCGGCCCGTAGGGCGAGGTCGCGGCGTCGATCACCCGCACCCGCTCACGCAGGTAGAAGCGCCCGCGCGGGGTGGGGGAAGCCGGGGCGCCGACCGCGACCCGGGCGCTCATCCGCAGACGCCCGTCGTCGTAAGCCCGCAGCCGCCGGGTGCGCAGGTCGACGATGATCCGCGTCCTCGTCGCCGATGACGGCCACAGCGTGCGCGTGGGCACCCACCCGACCGTGGACCCGAGCCGCGCGTAGCGCACGCGCGTCCAGCGCTTCCAGCGGCCGAGGACGACGACCACATCGCGCGAGCCGACGAACGTCTTGGTCGTGATCCGGCCCACGCGCACGGCACCGGTCGCGGGGGCGGCCCGCACCACCGAGCCCGTCCGGACGTGGCTCCAGGCCGTGTAGTCGCGCTCGTTGGAGATCGGCTGGTAGCCCGCCGGCATGCCGGACAACGCCACTGCGGCTACGCAGCAGGCCAACATCTAGGGCCGTTCGAACACGATGTCCAGCGCGCCCTTCCACAGCACGTGCTCGCCGAGCGGGCGCAGTTGGTCCGTGCCCTCGACGATCGTCAGGAAGTGGTTGCCCGCGAGCTGTCCGACGATGCTCGCGAACATCGTCCCGCCGTAGGGGAACAGCAACTCGGTCTCGCTGATCCCGCCCGGGTACCAGAGCACCTGGCCGGGCGCCGGGTGGCTGGTGGCGTTCTCGGGGGCCCGGTCGAGGCCGATGTCGAGGTCGCCGAGCGGGATCCACGCCGACTCGCCGCTCCAGCGCACGTGGATGATCTTCGAGTGGAAGGGCAGGATCGCCTCGAAGGCGGCGACCGTCTTCGGCGCGCGCTCGCGCTCGAACGCGCCGGTGAAGGAGAACTCGCCCGCCGTGATCTTCAGCAGTTCGCTCATGTGTGGTGGATTCTCCCGCTCTGGGGGGTCAGGAGGCGCCCGGCGCCGGGCGAGGGGTCGCGACCGCGGAGCAGGGTCCGCACGACCCGGCCGTGCATGCGCCGCCCGACGTAGGGCGAGATGGGGTGACGGTAGAGCAGATCCTCGGCGTCCAGCGTGTAGGGCGCCGACAGATCGACGAGCGCGAGGTCGGCGTCCGCGCCGGGCTCGATGCGGCCCTTGTGTGCGATGCCGAAGCGCTCGGCGGCACCGGCCGAGGTCATGCGCGCGATCATCTCGGGCGCCAAGGCTCCGAGCAGCAGCTCCAACGTCGACTGACACCCGGCGATCCCGCCCCAGGCCTCGCCGAACGCACCCTGCTTGAGCTCCGGCGAGCTGGGGGAGTGGTCGCTGGTGATGAAGTGCACGGCGCCGCCGCGCACCTGCTCCCACAGCCGGCCCTGCTCTTCGGCGTCGCGGATCGGCGGCGCGCACTTGGCGGCCACGCCGATCCGCTCGACGTCCTCGGGCGTGAGCGCGAGGTAGTGCGGGCACGTCTCGCAGGTCACGTCGGCGCCTCTCAGCCGTGCGGCGGTGACCAGCGCGACGCCGCGGCCCGAGGACACGTGCACGATGTGCAGCGCGCACCCGGTCTCCTCGGCGAACGCGATCGCCCGGCCGATCGCCTCCAGCTCGGCGATCACCGGCCGCGAGGCCATGAAGTCGCGCGCCGTCGGGCCCAGCGAGCGCGACGTCAGCGCGTCGTTCTCGGCGTGCACGGCGACCAGCAGGCCGAGCCGCGCCGCCTCGGCCATGCCCTCGTAGAGCGTGATGTCGTCGGCGCGGCCGTAGTCCTCGGTGCCGGGATGCGACATGAAGGCCTTGAAGCCGATCACGCCGCGCTCGGCAAGTTCCTCCATCTGGCCGCGGTTGCCGGGCACGAGCGCGCCCCAGAGCCCGAAGTCGACCGACGAGCGTGCCTGGGCTGCGGCCAGCTTGGCGTCGAACGCGGCCGCATCGGCCGTCGGCGGCGTCGAGTTCAGCGGCATGTCGAAGAACGCGGTGAAGCCGCCGCGAGCCAGTGCCGCACTGCCGGTCGCGAGGCCCTCCCAGTGGGTCCGGCCCGGCTCGTTGAAGTGCACGTGCGGGTCGAGGCCGCCCGGGAAGACATGCAGTCCGCGCGCATCGATCACGTCGGCGCCGGAAAGCTCCGGCCCGACGGCGGCGATGGTGCCGTCGACCACTTCGATGTCGGCCTCGAGCACGCCCGCCGACGTGACCACCGTGCCGCCCTTGACGATCACCGCGCGACCTCCGCGAAGCGGCTCGCGGCCTCGATCGCCAGCGCCACGTCGGCCTCCTCGACACACTCGTCGGGGTTGTGGCTTCCGCCGGTGCTGCGGACGAAGAGCATCGCGATCTCGGTCACCGCGGCCATGGTGACGGCATCGTGCCCTGCCCCGCTGGTCACCTCATGGACCGGGAGTCCCAGCTCGGACACCACCGCGGCCAACCGGGCGACGAGCGCGGGGGTGCACGGTGTCGCCGGGTGCTCGTGGATCTTCGCCCAGCCGACGCCGATCGAGCGACGGGCGCACAGGCGGTCGGCCTCGGCCCGCAGCGCGGCGATCGCCTCCCCGCGCACGCCATCGTCCGCGTGGCGGATGTCGAGCGTCGCCTCGACCGTCCCGGGCACCACGTTGCACGCACTGCGCGGGATCTCGAGCTCGCCGACGGTGGCCACCAGCCCGGGCGTGTCGCGCGCGGTGCGCTCGACGGCCAGCACGAACTCCGCCGCTGCCCCGAGCGCGTCCCGGCGCAGGTGCATCGGGGTGGTACCGGCATGCGCGGCGTGGCCCTTGAAGATGATCTTCAAGCGCGTCTGGCCGGCGATCGCGGACACGACGCCGAGCGGCAGGTTCTTGGCCATCAGGACCGGCCCCTGCTCGATGTGGACCTCGAAGTAGGCGCGGGCGCCCTCGTAGAGCGGTCGGCCGAGCGGCGCGCCGAGCGCATCCTGGAGCCGGACGCCCTTGCGATCCTCGAACTCGAGCTCCTCGGGAGCGATCTGGCCGAGGAACCCGCGACTGCCGAGGAAGGTCGACTCGAAGCGCAGGCCCTCCTCGTCGGCGAACGCGACGAGCTCCAGCGGCACGTCGGTCGTCTCGGCGACGGCCAGGCCGATCAGCACCCCGAGGATGCCGTCGTAGCGGCCGGCGTCGGCGACCGAGTCGAAGTGCGAGCCGATCATCAGCAGCGGACCGGGCCCACCGCGCCGCCCGGCGAGGTTGCCCAGCGCGTCCACCCGTGTCTGCAGGCCGGCGTCCACCATCCACGTGCGCAACTGGCCCAGCGCCTCCGCGTGCGCAGGCGTCGCGAGCGGCCGCGTGATCCGGCCCGGCTCTTCGCTGAAGCGGGCGAGCTCGTCGGCTCGATCGAGGACGCGGCGCGCGGCGCTCACGGGATCTCGCGCACCATCACCAGGTTCGTCGCGCCCGGCACGCCCGTCCGGCGGCCGGCGGTCAGCACGACCCGCGCGCCCGCCGGCAGACCGGCGTAGTCGCGGGCGGTGACCAGCGCCGTGTCGATCATGTCGTCGACGTTCTCGGCGGTCGACATCGGGGTCGGATAGACACCCCACTCGAGCGTCAGCTTCTCGGCGACGCCCGGCTGGTGGGTCAAGGCGATGATCGGCCGCCGGCGGCGGTACTTCGCGCACGCCCGGGCGCCGCCGCCGGTCGAGGACGGGATGATCAGCGCCGCGGCGTCGAGCTCGTCGGCCAGCTCCACGGCGGCGCGCATGATCGCCTCGGACGTCACGCCGGTGATCACCGGGATCGCCCGCCCGTGGATGACCGGCGACTCCTCGGCGGCCAGAGCGATCTCGGCCATCGCGAGCACGGCCTCGACCGGGTAGGCGCCGACCGACGTCTCGGCGGAGAGCATCACCGCCGAGGTCCCGTCGATCACCGCGTTGGCGACGTCGGTCGCCTCGGCGCGGGTCGGCTCGGGCGATTGGATCATCGACTCGAGCATCTGGGTCGCGGTGATCACGAACTTGCCGGCCTGGGTGGCGCGGCGGATCGTGTCCTTCTGCATCAGCGGCACGCGCGCGACGCCCGCCTCGACGCCGTAGTCGCCGCGGGCGACCATCACGCCGTCGCTGACGGCGAGGATCTCGTCCAGCGCCTCGTAGGCCTCGATCTTCTCGATCTTCGCCACCAGCCGCGCGGTCGAGCGCTGGTCGGAGACGAGCTCGCGCAGCAGCATCATGTCCGCCGCCGAGCGCACGAAGGACAGCGCGATGAAGTCGGCGCCGAGCTCGCAGGCCAACGCCAGATCGGCCTCGTCCTTGGCCGTGATCGCCGGCAGCTCCGGCCGCGCGTAGGTGACGTTGATGCCCTTGCGCGCCGACAGCGGCCCGGGCGTCACCGCCCGCGCGATCACGTCCGGCCCATCGACGCCCTCGACGGCGAAGCGCGGCACGCCGTCGCCGATCACCAGCTGCGAGCGGTCGGTGACCAGCGCCGCGAGCTCCGGGAAGTCGACCGGCACGCCGCCCGGCCCGAACGTCACCTCGTCCCCGACGGCGACCACGAACGGCTCCACCGCCCCCAGCCGCAGCTTCGGCCCCTGGAGGTCGAAGAGCACGCCGAGCGCGTGCCCGGTGCGCGCCGCCGCCTCGCGGACCGCGGCCGAGCGCGAGCGCAGCTCGTCGGGGCCTCCGTGGGAGCAGTTCAGGCGGGCGCAGTTGAGCCCCGCGGCGACCAGCCCGTCGAGGACCGCGGGGTCGTCGGTGGCGGGCCCAAGCGTCGCCACGATCTTCGTTCGCCGTTCCAGCATCGCCGCCCATCATGGCGCGAGCTCGTAGCGTGTGACGGGTGAAGGAGCGCATCGACGACCTCGCCCGCCGGCTGACCGAGTTGCGCGCGGCGTACTACGACGGCGCGACGTTGGTCGCCGACGCCGAGTACGACGCGCTCGAGGAAGAGCTCCGGACGCTCCTGGTCGAGCATCCGGAGCTCACGCCCGATCCGAATCCGCTGGAGCAGGTCGGCGCGCCGTCGGCGCTGCACGCGCCGGTCCGCCACTCGCGGCCGATGCTCTCGCTGGAGAAGGCGACCAAGCCCGAGCAGGTGGCCGCGTTCCTGGCGCGCTTCCCCGGCCAGCCGGTGGTCGTGATGCCCAAGCTCGACGGCTTCTCGCTCTCGCTCGTCTACGAGGACGGGCGGCTCGCGCGGGCGGTGACCCGTGGTGACGGGACGACCGGCGAGGACGTCACGCTGCTCGCCCGCGCGCTGGTCGACGACCTCCCGGTGCGCGTCGACATCACCGGCCGCGTCGAGGTTCGCGGCGAGTGCGTGATGCTGCGCTCGACGTTCGCGCAGTACAACGCCGCCCACCCGGACAAGCCGCTGATCAACCCGCGCGGCGGCGCCGCGGGCACGGTCCGCGCGAAGGACCCGAAGTCGGTCGAGGGGCGGCGGCTGAAGTTCTTCGCCTTCGACCTCGAGGCGCCGGACTCCGCGCACACGGATCTCGAGGTGGCGTTGACGTCGCTCGGCTTCGAGGCTGCCCAGATGGCCCACTGCGACGACGCCGAGGCCGTCCAGAACGTCATCTCGGGCATCGAGGCGTCGCGCGACGAGCTCGACTACGACCTCGACGGAGCAGTCATGCGGCTCGCCGACCGGGGCGCCTACGCCGCGGCGGGCACGCGTTCGAACTCGCCCCGCGGCGCGCTGGCGTTCAAGTTCGCGGCCGAGGAGAAGACGACGCTGCTGGAGAACGTGCTGTGGGACGTCGGCAAGACCGGCAAGGTCGCGCCCGTGGCGGCGCTGGCGCCGGTGTTCGTCGGCGGCACGACCGTCACCCGCGCCACGCTGGCCAACCAGGAGGTCATCCGCGCCCGCGGGATCAAGATCGGGGACACCGTGCTGGTGCGCCGCGCGGGGGACGTGATCCCGTTCGTCGCCGGTGTGCTGGACGCGTCCAAGCGCACGGGGGCCGAGCAGGAGATCGTGCCGCCGTCGGCGTGCCCGTCGTGCGGCGAGCCGCTGACCGAGCAGGGCAACAGCCGCGAGCTGTTCTGCACCAACCTCGTCTGCCCCGCCCAGACGGTCCGGCGGCTGATCCACTGGGCGTCACGCGCGGCGGCGGACATCGAGGCCGTCGGCCCGGTGTGGATCGAGAAGCTCGCCGCGGCCGGCGATCTCGAGCACCCGTCCGACCTCTACGCGCTCACCAGGGAGCGCCTGCTCGAGTTCGACCGCATCGGCGAGGTCTCGGCCGACCGCATGATCGAGTCGATCGAGGTGTCCAAGGGCGTCGGCCTGCGCCGGGCGCTGATCGGCCTGTCGATCCCGATGGCGAGCGAGGGCACCGCCGCGCGGCTGTGCCGCGCCGGCTTCAAGTCCCTGGAAGAGGTGGCCGACGCGGGCGCCGAGACGCTGCAGGCCGTCGAGGACATCGGCCCGAAGGTCGCCGCCTCGCTGCAGGAGTACCTCGGCCGCATCCGCCCGGAGATCGACAGGCTGCGCGAGCGCGGCGTGTCGCTCGACGTGCGCGAGGAGGACCTCCCGCCCGAGGTCGCCTCCGACGCGCCGCTGGCCGGCAAGACCGTGGTCATCACGGGCACGATCTCGGACCCGCGAAGCGGCGAGAAGATCCCGCGGCCCACGTTCTCACGGCTGTGCGAGAAGGCGGGCGCGACCACCGCGTCGTCGGTCTCCTCGAACACCGACATGCTCATCTGCGGCGCCGACGTCGGCGCGTCCAAGACCGCCAAGGCGGAGAAGCTCGAGGTCGCGGTCGTCGATCAGGCGGAGATCTGGCAGCAGCTGATCGCGGCGGGAATCGTCTAGAGCAACGGGTACGGGTCCCAGGCCGGCCCCGCTTCGGGCGCGCCGTCGCGCACGACGGCGCCTTCGATCAGCCCGTACGGGCGGTCGTCGGCATGGAAGACCTCGTTCGGGTTCTCCAGGCCGAACGGCTCCAGGTCGACGACGAAGTGGTGCTTGTTGGGCATGCTGAGGCGGACCTCGTGCGCGCCCGGGCAGGCGTCGAGCACGGCCTCGCCCATCGCGTAGAGCGTCTGCTGCAGGCTCAGGCTGTGATGCGCCGCGAACGTGTCGAGCAGCGCCTGGCGCGCGGTGTCGTAGTCCGCTGACCCGTCGTGGCGCCAGCGCGCCGCCACCTCGGTGGCGAGCACGCGGTCGGTCGTCTCCTTCAACGTCGTGTAGCGGTCGCGCGGGAACCCGTGAAACTCGCTGTGCGTCGTCTTGAGCACCACGAGCCCGTCGATCCCGGACACGAAGCACGTCTGCTCACCGGCGATCGCGACCGCGACCCGCTGTTGACGAGTGGATTGCGTGAACGCGTGGTCGTTCAGCCGCGCCCACGGCGCCTCGACGACCTCGACCCGCGCCTGCGTGATCGCGCCGCCGAGGAAATGCTGCGCGAGTCGCGCCGCGAACGCCTCGGGGGTGCCGATCGGGAACGCCTTGGCGAACGCGTAGACGGTGTTCTTCTGTGTGTCCGTGGCCAGCACGGCGGCGTTGTCGCCCTCGAGGTGCACGGCTTCGAGCGCGCCCGAGAGCGCCACCGAGACCGTGAGGTCGCGAAGCTCGTGCTTCTCGCCGTCGCGGAAGACCCGCACCAGGTGGGTTTCCGCCTTGCCGTACTGGTTGATCCCGAGGCGTGCCATGGCGGAATCATCCCACATTCCGTGCAACGGAATCTGCCGTGCCGTATCATGGAATCAACGCCGGGTGAGCCTTATGAGCCACAATGGCCGCGCACCGAGAGGATCAGGAGCAGCAATGGCATCGCAGGTCGAGGTAGATCCGCAGGAGACACGCGAATGGCTGGAGGCGCTGGACGCGGTTGTCGCCAGCGATGGTCCGCAGCGCGCGAAGTTCCTGCTCGAACGCGTCGTCGGTCACGCCCAGCTGACCGGCGCGGCGCCCGCCCCCGCCGGGACGACGCCGTATCTGAACACGATTCCGCCGCAGCAGGAGCCCGCTCATCCGGTCGATGAGCAGCTCGAACGGCGAGTACGCAGCATCGTTCGCTGGAACGCGATCGCGACGATCCTCAACGCGAACAAGACGAGCTCGGAGCTCGGCGGCCACATCGCCTCCTACCAGAGCGCGGCCGTCCTCTACGAGACGGGCTTCAACCACTTCTGGAACGCGCCGTCGGAGCGCCACGGGGGAGACCTCGTGTTCATGCAGGGTCATTCCAGCCCCGGCGTCTACGCCCGCGCCTACCTCGAGGGACGCATCCCCGAGGAGCAGATGCGCAAGTTCCGCATGGAGGTCGGCGGCGGCGGGCTCTCGAGTTATCCCCACCCGTGGCTGATGCCGGACTTCTGGCAGTTCCCCACGGTCTCGATGGGCCTCGGTCCACTGATGGCCATCTACCAGGCACGCTTCATGAAGTACCTGCAGGGCCGCGGCCTGGCCGAGACCGCCGGGCGCAAGGTCTGGGCCTTCATGGGCGACGGCGAGATGGACGAGCCTGAATCCCTGGGCGCGATCTCGATGGCCGGCCGCGAGCACCTCGACAACCTGATCTTCGTCATCAACTGCAATCTGCAGCGCCTGGACGGCCCCGTCCGCGGCAACGGCAAGATCATCCAGGAGCTCGAGACCAACTTCCGCGGCAACGGCTGGAACGTCATCAAGGTCATCTGGGGCTCGCGCTGGGACCCGCTCCTGGCGGCCGATCACGAGGGTCACCTGCTCACCCGCATGAACGAGGCGCTCGACGGCGACTACCAGACCTACAAGTCGCGCAACGGCGCCTACGTGCGCGAGCACTTCTTCGGCACCAAGCCGGAGCTGCGGGCGATGGTCGCGGACATGTCCGACGACGAGATCTGGGCGCTCAACCGCGGCGGCCTCGATCAGCGCAAGGTCTACGCGGCCTACAAGGCGGCGACCGAGACCCACGGCAAGCCGACGGTGATCCTCGCCAAGACGATCAAGGGCTACGGGATGGGCACGGCCGGCGAGGGCCAGAACATCACCCACCAGCAGAAGAAGATGAACGAGGAGGCGCTGCTCGCCTTCCGTGACCGCTTCGAGCTCGAGATCACCGACGAGCAGGTCCGCAACCTGAGCTTCTACAAGCCGCCGGAGGGTTCCCCGGAGGCCGAGTTCATCCGCGAGCGCCGTGCCGCGCTGGGCGGCTCGCTGCCGCAGCGCCGGCGCAAGGCCGACCCGCTGCCGACACCGGAGCTGAGCGCCTTCCAGTCCCAGCTCGAGGGCACGGGGGACCGCGAGATCTCGACGACGATGTTGTTCGTGCGCATCCTCTCGACGCTGCTGCGCGACAAGCAGCTCGGCAAGCACGTCGTCCCGATCGTGCCCGACGAGTCGCGCACCTTCGGCATGGAGGGCCTGTTCCGCCAGCTCGGCATCTTCAGCCAGCTCGGGCAGCTCTACACGCCTGAGGATCGCGAGCAGCTGATGTTCTACCGCGAGGACAAGCACGGCCAGGTGCTCCAGGAGGGCATCAACGAGCCGGGCGCGATGTCCTCGTTCATCGCCGCGGGCACGTCGTACTCCAACCACAACGTCCCGACGATCCCGTTCTACATCTACTACTCGATGTTCGGCTTCCAGCGGATCGGCGACCTCGCCTGGGCCGCCGGCGACAGCCGCACGCGTGGGTTCATGCTCGGCGGCACCGCCGGGCGGACGACGCTCAACGGCGAGGGCCTGCAGCACGAGGACGGCCACTCGCACCTGGCGAGCGCCACGATCCCGAACGCCGTCTCCTACGACCCGACCTACAACTTCGAGCTCGCCGTGATCATCCGCGAGGGCCTGCGGCGGATGATCACCGAGCAGGAGGACGTCTTCTACTACCTCACGCTGATGAACGAGAACTATCAGCACCCGGTCATGCCGGAGGGGTCCGAGGAGGGCATCCTGCGCGGGATGTACCTGCTGCAGCCGCTCGCCGAGGGCGAGGCGAAGGTGCAGCTGATGGGCTCGGGCACGATCCTGCGCGAGGTCATCGCCGCCGCCGGCCTGCTGGCCGACGACTGGGGGGTGGGGGCGGACGTCTGGAGCGTCCCGTCCTTCACCGAGCTGCGGCGCGAGGGCATGGAGAACGAGCGCTGGAACACCTACCACCCGGACGAGGAGCCGCGGACGACGTGGGTCGAGCAGTCGCTCGCTTCGCGCCCGTCCGGCCCCGTGATCGCGGCGACGGACTACATGCGCTCGTTCGCCGATCAGATCCGGCCCTGGGTCGACGCGCCCTACCGCGTGCTCGGCACGGACGGCTACGGCCGCTCCGACTACCGCAAGACCCTGCGCTCGTTCTTCGAGGTGGACCGCCACCACGTGGTCCTGGCGGCACTGACGGAGCTGGCGAAGACGGGCGGGATCGACCCGTCCGCGCCCAAGCAGGCGATCGAGTCCTACGGCATCGACCCCGAGCGGCCTGCGCCGTGGAAGGTCTGAGGAGGCGGGTATGGAACAGGTGCTCGTCCCCGATATCGGTGACTTCGACGACGTACCGGTGATCGAGGTGCTGGTCTCGGTCGGCGACGAGGTTGCCGCTGAAGATCCGCTCGTCGTCCTGGAGTCCGACAAGGCGACCATGGAGGTCCCCTCGCCCGCGGCGGGCAAGGTCGCGGCGATCAAGGTCGCCGTGGGCGACAAGGTCAAAGAGGGCTCGCTGATCGTCGAGCTCGAGGTCAGCGGCGGCAACGGCGCGGTGGAGACCGCGCCCGCGGGCGCGGTCGCCGAGTCGGTGCCCGCGGCCGAGTCCAAGGACGTCGCCGCCGTCGAGGAGCCGCCGCCGGTCGAGTCGCCGGTCCATCCCGCCTCGCCGCAGGCGGGCGCGAGCGACGCGCCCGCGTACGCCTCCCCGGCCGTGCGCCGTCTCGCCCGCGAGCTGGGCGTCGATCTGACCACGGTCACCGGATCCGGTCGCAAGGGACGGATCACCAAGGAGGACCTGCAGAAGGCCAAGGACGCGCCCGCCGCGCCGGCCGAGGCCGCGTCGGCGGCGTCCGGCAGCGCTTCGGTCGCCGGTCTGAACCTCGCCCCGTGGCCGAAGGTCAACTTCGAGCGCTACGGCGAGATCGAGCGGCAGCCGCTCACCCGGATCCAGAAGATCAGCGGCCCGAACCTGGCCCGCAACTGGGTGATGATCCCGCACGTCACGCACCACGACGAGGCGGACATCACCGAGCTCGAGGCGTTCCGCAAGCGCACCAACGCGGAGCAGACCGAGGCGAAGGTGACGATGGTCGCCCTGCTGGCCAAGACCGTCGTGGCGTCCCTGAAGGCGTTCCCGGTCGTCAACTCGTCCCTGGATGGCGACGACCTCGTGCTCAAGCGCTACTACAACATCGGCTTCGCGGCCGACACGCCGAACGGCCTCGTCGTCCCGGTCATCAAGGACGCCGACAAGAAGGGCATCCTCGAGATCGCGCAGGACCTGACGTCGCTGTCGAAGAAGGCCCGCGACGGCAAGCTCGCCGGCGGCGACATGCAGGGCGCGACGTTCACCATCTCGTCCCTGGGCGGGATCGGCGGAACGGGCTTCACGCCGATCGTCAACGCGCCTGAGGTCGCCATTCTGGGCGTGACGCGAAGCTCGATGAAGCCCGTCTGGAACGGGAGCGAGTTCGTGCCCCGTCTGATGGTTCCGCTGTCGCTGTCCTACGACCACCGGGTGATCGACGGCGCGCTGGCGGCGCGCTTCGTCGCGCATCTGGTCAACCAGCTCTCCGACCTGAGAAGGGTGCTCCTGTAATGGACGTCAAGGTCCCGGACATCGGCGACTTCGACGCCGTACCCGTCATCGAGATCCTCGTCGCCCCTGGCGATGAGGTCTCGGTCGAGACGCCGCTGGTCGTGCTGGAGTCCGACAAGGCGACGATGGAGGTTCCGTCCCCGGCCGCCGGCAAGGTCGGCGAGCTGAAGGTGGCCGTCGGCGACAAGGTGGCCGAGGGCACCGTGATCCTCACGCTCGAGACCGCCGACGCTCCGGCGGCTGCGGAAGCGCCGGCGGCGCCGGAGGAGCCCGCGGCCGGAGGAGCCCGCGGCGCCGGAGGAGCCGGCGGCTCCGGCGGGCGACGTCGACGTGCAGGTCCAGGTCGCGGTGCTCGGTGCCGGCCCGGGCGGCTACACCGCCGCGTTCCGCGCCGCCGATCTCGGGCTCTCCGTCGCGCTGATCGACCGCGGCGAGACGCTCGGCGGTGTCTGCCTGAACGTCGGCTGCATCCCGTCGAAGGCGCTGCTGCACGTGGCCAAGGTGATCACCGAGGCGTCCGAGCTCGGCGATTCCGGTATCTCGTTCGGCAAGCCGACGATCGACATCGACCACGTCCGCGCGTGGAAGAACGACGTCGTGGGGCGGCTCACGGGCGGTCTGGTCAACCTCGCCAAGCAGCGCAAGGTCCAGGTCGTGCAGGGCGTCGGCGAGTTCACCAGCCCCAACACGATCAAGGTCGGCGACACCGTGGTCGGCTTCGAGCACTGCATCATCGCCTCCGGCTCCGAGGCGGCGTCGCTGCCGTTCCTGCCCGAGGACCCGCGGATCATGGACTCGACGGGCGCCCTGGAGGTCGAAGAGATCCCGGGTCGGCTGCTGGTCATCGGCGGCGGCATCATCGGCCTCGAGATGGCGACCGTCTACGACGCGCTCGGCTCCAAGGTCACCGTCGTCGAGTTGCTCGACCAGTTGATCCCGGGCGCGGACAAGGACCTCATCCGCGTGCTCGAGAAGCGCATCAAGGGCCGCTACGAGGCGATCCACCTCAAGACCGGCGTGTCCTCGGTCGAGGCCACGCCGGACGGGCTGAAGGTCACGTTCGGCGAGAACGTCGAGACCTTCGACCGCATCCTGGTCGCGGTCGGGCGGCGCCCGAACGGCAAGGTCATCGGCGCCGAGGCCGCGGGCGTGAGCGTCGACGAGCGCGGTTTCATCGCCTCGGACTCGCAGATGCGCACCAACGTGGCGCACATCTTCTCGATCGGCGACGTCCGCGGCGAGCCGATGCTCGCCCACAAGGCCACCCACGAGGGCGTCCTGGCGGCCGAGGTCATCGCCGGCCACGACGTCGCGTGGGACGTGCGCTCGATTCCGTCGGTGGCCTACACCGACCCGGAGGTCGCGTGGACGGGGCTCACCGAGACCCAGGCCAAGGCCGACGGCATCTCCTACGAGGTCGGCGCCTTCCCGTGGGCCGCGTCCGGCCGCGCGCTGTCCGTCGGCCGCGGCGACGGCCTGACCAAGCTGATCGTCGAGCCGGGCACCAACCGCGTCCTCGGCGCGGGCATCGTCGGCATCAACGCCGGCGAGCTGCTCGCCGAGGCCGTCCTGGCGATCGAGGCGGGCCTCGACGCCGAGGACATCGGCCTCACCATCCACCCGCACCCGACCCTCTCCGAGACGGTCGGCTTCAGCGCCGAGATGGCCGAGGGCACGATCACCGACATCATGCCCAAACGGAAGCGCGCGAAGGACTAGCCGTTGACATAGAGGAAACGTTCGTGTACTCCTATGCCACTCGGCATAGGAGAGACGACGCATGGCCATCGAGGCTCGCAGCATCGACTGGGTTCCCGAAACCGAACGCCACGGCAAGATCTGGCACCAGGCTCCGCTGTGGTTCCTGGGCAACTTCCAGTATTTCTCGATCCCGATCGGGTTCGTGGGGCCGTCGCTGGGGCTCTCGATGTGGTGGACGATCCTCGCCGGCGTGCTCGGGATCCTCACCGGCACCGTCTTCATGGCCTTCCACGCGGCGCAGGGGCCGACACTCGGCCTGCCGCAGATGATCCAGTCGCGCGCGCAGTTCGGGTACCGCGGCGTCATCGTCCCGCTGTTCGCCACCGGCTTCACCTACCTGGCGTTCAACGTCGCCGACCAGGTGCTGCTGGCCGAGGGCCTCAACGGCGCCTTCGGCTGGAACACCCAGCTGGTGGCGATCGTCTGCTCGGTCGGCGCCGCGCTGCTGGCCATCTACGGCCACGACTACGTGCACCGGATCTTCCGCATCCTGCTCTACATCTCGCTGCCGCTGATGATCGTCCTCACCGCGGGCGTCCTGCTCGGGAAGGCCGGCGGCGGCACCCCGGACAAGGGCACGTTCGTGTTCGCCGCGTTCATGGCGCAGTTCTCCGCCGCGGCCGCGTACAACATCACCTACGCGCCGTACGTCAGCGACTACTCGCGCTATCTCCCGAAGCAGACCAGCAATCGCGCGATCATCGCGTCGGTGTTCTTCGGCGCCTCCGGGTCCGCCATCTGGCTGATCGCCCTCGGCGCCTGGCTGGCGACCTCGCTCGGCGCCACCGACGGCCTCGTCGGCCTGATGACCGCCGGCAACAACGTGATCGGCGGCCTCGGCGACCTCGCCGCGTTCTTCTCCGCGGCCGCGCTGGCGGCGACGATGGGCATGAACGCCTACGGCGGGATGCTCACCGTCCTGACCGCCGCCGACTCCTTCCGGCCGATCAAGCCGACGCGGCGCATGCGGGTCGTGACGATCCTCGCGCTCGGGGTCCTGTGGTTCGTGATCGCGGAGGCGATCTCGGCCTCCGCCGTCACGACGGTCTTCACCGCGCTGACGCTGATGCTGTACCTGCTCGTGCCGTGGACGGCCGCGAACCTGATGGATTTCTTCTTCGTCCGCCGCGGGCACTATTCGATTCCCGAGCTGTTCAAGCGCAACGGCATCTACGGCACGTGGGGGGCGCGAGGGCTGATCGCCTACGGGTTGGGCTTCGCGTGTGAGATCCCGTTCATGGTCCTCCCCGATCTCGGCGGCTGGTCCTACACCGGGTTCCTCGTCCCCAACGGCGTCGACATCGCCTGGATCGTCGGCCTGATCGTGTCCGGCGGCACCTACCTCGCGCTGAGCCGCTCGCTCAACGTCGAACGCGAGCTCGTCGCGGCGGCGGCGTGAAGTGACCAACGGGACGGTCAAGATCGGCGCGCGGCTGCGCCACGCGCGCGAGTCCGCGCGCATGAGCCTCTCCGACGTGGAGACGCGCACCGGCCTCTCGAAGGGTTTCCTGTCGAAGGTGGAGCGCGACGCGGCGAGCCCGTCGGTGACCAACCTGGTGGCGATCTGCGACGCGATCGGGCTGGCCATGTCCGAGCTGTTCGCGATCCCGCGCACGACGCTGATCCGCCACACCGACCGGCCGTCGCTCGACGGTCTGCCGAAGGCCCAGGCGGTCCGCGACACGCTGATCACCCCCGAGCACGAACGCCACGTCACCGTCCTCGAGACGCTCGTCACCAACGGCGGCAGCGGCGGCGACGCGCTCTACACCATGCCCAGCGAGTGCGAGGTGTGCTTCGTGCTCGAGGGCGACATCGAGGTGGAGCTGGAGGACGGGACGTACGCGCTCGGCCCCGGCGACGCCCTCACCTTCGGCGCCGCGGTCCCGCACACGTGGCGCACCGCCGGACCGGCCCGGATCCTGTGGATCCTCGCTCCCGGCCTCCCCGACCCGCGAAAGGAGGTCGCGTGAAGTACTCGCCCCCCGAGGCCAGCCACGCGCCCCGTTACACCGGCATCCGCACGTTCGCCCGTGCTCCGTACGTGACCGACCCTGCGGGCGTCGACGCGGCGATCGTCGGCGTGCCGTTCGACACCGCCACGTCGATGCGCCCGGGCGCGCGCTTCGGGCCGGCCGGCATCCGCGACGCGTCGCTGCTCCTGCGTCCCTACAACCCGGCGCAGGACGCGATGGTGTTCGACCTGAGCATCGCCGACCTCGGCGATCTCGACACGACGCCCGGGAACGCCGAGCGGACCGCGGCGCAGATCGCCGAGCAGCTCGAGCCGGTCCTGAGAGCCGGAGCGATCCCGATCACGCTCGGCGGCGACCACTCGATCGTCCTCGGCGAACTGCGCGCCCACGCTGCCGTCCACGGCCCGCTGGGCGTCGTCCTGCTCGACGCCCACGCCGACACCTGGGAGCAGTACTACGGCGAGCGCTACTTCCACGGCACGCCGTTCAAGCGGGCGATGGAAGAGGGGCTGATCGACCCGCGGCGCAGCCTCCTGGCGGGCATGCGCGGCTCGCTCTACGCGGCGTCGGATCTCGACGAACCGCGCGAGTGGGGCTTCGAGATCATCCCGTGCGACGAGCTGCGCACGTGGACGCCGGGGCAGTACGCCCAGCGCGTGCGCGAGCGCGTGACCGGGCCCGCGTTCCTCAGCTTCGACATCGACTGCATCGACCCGGCGTTCGCGCCGGCGACCGGCACGCCCGAGGTCTGCGGCCTGCTCCCGCACGAGGCGATCGCGTTCCTGCGCGCGCTCAGGGGACAGCGGTTCACCGGCTTCGACCTCGTGGAGGTCGCGCCCGCCTACGACACCAACGCCCAGACCACGACGCTGCTGGCGGCCAACATCGCCTACGAGATGCTCACGCTCGTGGCGCTCAGCGGGGGTTGACAGGGTGGGACGCCACCGACTGCCGTAAACGACGTCGATCCGCCCTCGCCGGCGATCGGGAACACCATGGTCCTATCGTTACCCGGCGAATGCTGGCTGATCGCGCGCGAATCGAGATCCGGGCCGGGCGCGGCGGCGATGGTTCGCTGTCCTTCCGGCGCGAAGCCCATGTGCCCAAGGGCGGCCCCGACGGCGGCGACGGAGGCCGCGGCGGGGACGTGATCCTGCGCTGCGACGACTCGCTGCGCGACCTGCAGTCCTTCCGTCGGCGCGGCCAGTATCGCGCCGAGCGCGGCGGGCACGGGATGGGCGCGCTCAAGCACGGCAAGGACGGCGATGCGCTGGTCGTCAAGGTCCCGCCGGGCACGCAGGTGGAGCGCTGGGACGGGCGCACGTTCGATCTCGTGCGTCCCGGCCAGGAGGTCACGCTGGCCAAGGGCGGCTCCGGCGGGCGCGGGAACAAGCGCTTCGCGACGGCCGTCCGCCAGGCGCCGCGGCTGGCCGAGAAGGGGCTGCCGGGCGAGGAGGGCGACGTCGAGCTGCACCTCAAGCTGCTCGCCGACGTCGGCCTGGTCGGGCTCCCCAACGCGGGCAAGTCCTCGCTGCTCTCGCGCATGACGCGCGCGCAGCCGAAGGTCGCCGCGTACCCGTTCACGACGCTGGAACCGGTCCTGGGCACGATCGACGCCGACGACCGCCAGCTGGTGATCGCCGACATCCCGGGCTTGATCGAGGGCGCCTCGGACGGCGCCGGCCTCGGGCACGACTTCCTCGCGCACGTCGAGCGCACGCGCCTGCTCGTGCATGTGCTCGACCTCGCGCCGCTGGACGGGTCCGATCCCGCGACGAACTTCGAGGTGATCGAGCGCGAGCTCGCCGAGCACGACGCGCGGCTGGCCTCGCTGCCGCGGATCCTGGCCTTGTCGAAGGCCGATCTCGTCCCGCCGGAGGTGGCCGAAGCGGCCGCGGCCGAATGGGGCGAGCGAGTGGCGTTCCCGGTCCTCGTCACCTCCAGCGCGACCGCGTTCGGGCTGACCGAGCTACGCGGCGAGCTGCTCTCGCGCGTGCCGGTCGCCGACCCGATGCCCGAGGGCGCAGGCGAGGACGACGTGGCCGAGTTCGCGGTCTTCCGCCCCGCCGCTTCGCGCGACTTCTCGATCACCCGCGGGCCGGACGGCACCTGGATCGTCAGCGGCGACACCGTCGAGCGGCTGTTCCTGCGCTGGGACCTCGAGAACGAGGAGGCGCAGGCGCACGTCGAGCGGCGACTGCAGCGCATGGGCGTCATCGCGGCGCTGGAGCGGGCGGGGTTCGAGGCCGGCGATGACGTCGAGATCGGCGGCACGGTCTTCGAGCTGGACCCGGGCTAGTGCCGGTCGCGGTCGTCAAGCTGGGGTCGTCGATCGTCGCCGAGGACACCGGCGCGTTGCGGCTGAGCGTGGTCGCGCGGATCTGCGAGGAGGTCGCGGCGCTGCACGCGACCGGCGTCAACGTGGTCGTCGTGACCTCCGGCGCGATCGCCCGCGGCATCCACCTGCTCGGGCTGAACGGGCGGCCGCGGGCGGTCGAGGAGCTCCAGGCGGCGTCGGCGGTCGGCCAGGGACGGCTGTATCGCACCTACGACGAGTACCTGCGCGAGCGCGGCATCCAGTCGGCGCAGGTGCTGCTGACGTTCTTCGACATGAGCGCGCGGACGCACTACCTGAACGCCCGCCGCACCCTGCGCAAGCTGGTCGAGTGGCGGATCGTGCCGGTCATCAACGAGAACGACACGACGACCACCGACGAGATCTCCTTCGGCGACAACGACTTCCTGGCGGCGCAGGTCGCGGTGCTGGTCGACGCGTCGCTGCTGTTGCTGCTGACCTCGACCTCGGGGCTATTCACGGGTGACCCGCGCTCTGACGCCGACGCTCGCCTCGTCGAGACCGTCTCGGACCCGGCGGAGCTCTCCGCGCTGTCGATCTCCTCAATGACCTCGCCCCTGGGCTCGGGCGGGATGCGCTCGAAGGTGGCCGCCGCCGAGATGGCCACCGCGGCCGGCATCCCCACGGTGATCGGGAGCGGGTTCGAGGCCGGCGTGCTCGCGCGGGCCTGGGCGGGCGAGCCGGTCGGCACGCGGTTCGCGCCGCACCCCGTGCGTCAGCCCTCGTTCAAGTTGTGGCTCAAGTACGCGAAGCCGTCACTGGGGACCGTGGTCGTGGACGCGGGCGCGGCCCGCGCGTTGCGTGACGGCGGCACCTCGCTGCTGCCGGTTGGCATCGTGTCCGTGGACGGCGCGTTCGAGGCCGGCGACGCAGTGGACGTCATGGCCGGGCCGGATGCGGTCGGCAAAGGCATCTCCAACTACTCCGCCGCCGAGTTGCGGCGGGTTATGGGGATGAAGTCCTCCGCCGTGCGCGAGGTGCTACCGCGGGCGACCGAGGAAGCCGTCCACCGGGACTACTTCGTCCTCGCGTGAGAACACGACGTCACCGGCGACGCGGACCTCGAGCACGGCCTCCTCGCGGGCGAGGGTGAAGATCGCGCCGAGCGCGGCCTCCCACGAGGGCGCGTCCTCCAGCACGGCCTCCAGGGTGCTGCCGGCGGGCGGACGCAGAAGCACGATGTCGGCGGCCTTGCCGGGTGTCAGGTCACCCGTCAGGTGGGCGTGGCCGAGTGTCGCCGCACCCGCCGCGGTGGCCAGATAGAGCAGGTGCGCCGGGCCGAGCGTATGGCCCTGGTCGCGGACCATCTGCACGTGGTAGGCGACGAGGCCCTCCTTGAGCATGCTCAGGCCGGTGCCGGCCCCGACGTCCGTGCCCATCCCGAAGCGCACGCCGTGCTCGACATGGCGGGCCATGGCGAAGATGCCGCTCGACAGGAACGCGTTGCTCGACGGGCAGTGCGCGATCGCGGTGTTGGCGTGCGCCAGTCGATGCAGCTCGTCGTCGGACACGTGGACGTTGTGCGCCAGCACGCTGCGGTCGGTGAGCAGCCCGGCGTCCTCATAGGTGCCGATGTAGTCCTTGGCCTCCGGGAACAGCTCCTTGACGAATTCGATCTCGCCCGGGCTCTCGTTGACGTGGCTGGTGAAGAGCACTTCAGGCGCATCGTCGAGCAGCGCGCGGCACGCCTCGAGCATCGGGTTGGTGCACGAGACCGAGAAGCGTGGCGTGACGACGTAGCGCAGCTTGTCGTGGCCGTGCCAGCGATCGAGCAGCCGCTTGCTCGCTTCGTAGGCCTGTTCCGGAGTGACCTCGAGCTCGGGCCGCAGGTTGCGGTCGGAGACCACGAGCCCGCTCGCGATCCGCAGGCCGGCGTGGTCGGCTTCCTCGAACAGCGTCTGCTGGGCCTGGGGGAAGTGCGAGCCGAACACGAGCGCGCTCGTGGTGCCGTTGGCCGCCAGCAGGCGTACGAACCGCCGCGCGGCGCGGCGCGCGTGGGCTTCGTCGGCCATCCTGGCCTCCTCGGGCAGCGTGCGCTGGGCGAGCCAGTCGAGCAACTCCAGCCCCATCGCGCCGATCACGGGGATCTGCGGATAGTGCACGTGGGTGTCGATGAGCCCGGGGAGCAGGAAGCAGTCGCGGCGGTCCTGCACGTCGGCGTCCGGATGCTGCTTGCGCACCTCGGCGTACGGGCCGGTCGCCCTGATCGTGCCGCCGTCGTCGAAGGCCACGGCGCCGTCGTCGTACGTCTCCAGCGCGTTGCTCTGTGTGAACGGGTCTCTCGGCGTGTGCGCCACGCGGGCGCGCAGGATCGTCGTCATGTGCGCGGTCGTTGATAGCCGAGCTCGCGCGAGAGCGCGAGCGCCTGGTCCGCGACGCGCCGGCCGATCTCATCGAACCCGAGCCGCCGCAACCGCGGCGCGGGAGCGGACACGCTGATCGCCGCGAGCGGCTTCTCGTCATGGCCGAGCACGGCGGCACCGACGCACGCGATGCCCTCCTCGTACTCCTCTTCGTCGATCGCGTAGCCGCGGCTGCGCGTGCGCTCGAGGTCCGCTTCGAGCGCGGCCTCGTCCGCGAGCGTCCGGGGCGTCAGCGTCTCGAGTGGCTTCGCCTCCGCGGACAACGAGTGCGCCGCGAGCGTCCCGCCGGGGCCGGCGTCCGGGCCCCGGCCGACCAGTCTGCGCGCCTCCTCCCGTTCCCTGGCGGCGCGGAGCGCGTCGACCAGATCGCTCGACGTCGGCGCCACGTCGCTCTCGGCCACCAGCGCCGCGAGGATCGCGGGCACGAGACTCGACGCGTCGAAGAACGCTGGCTTCTGGTCGGCGGCGAGCATCGCCTTCCCCGCCGCACACGCGTGCACGGGCACCCGCTGCCCGACCTCCGTGAACCACCGCACAGCCCGCGAGCTCAGCGCCTGCTCGAGGTACACCGCATACGCGTCCTCGCGAATCACCAGGTTCGCCGTCTCCTCCAGCGCATCGCGAATCGCGTTCAAATGCGGTTGCGCCGTCATCCGCAACCGATCGGTGCGCCGCCGCGGCCCGCCCGCAAGCGTCAGCACCTTGTACCCGAGCCGATACCGCGCCGTCCGCGGGTCCTGCGCCACATACCCGGCCTCCACCAACGTGCCGAGCAACCGATGCGCCGTGCTCTGACCGATCTGCGTCCGTTCCGCGATCTCGACCACACCAGCGTCCTCGACCTCGGCCAGCAATTCGAGCACGCCGAGGCCCCGCACAAGCGCATGAACCGTGGTGTCGCGAGAAACGGGCATCGAAAAACGAAACGGCGGATCCTTCTGCACTGCAGAATCCGGATTCTACGCGAGCGGCCGCATGTGGAATCCCGATTCTGCACAGCAGATGGATTTGGGGGATTGCGAATGCCCTGCCGCGTTCGCGTCCACCACATCCGGCCACGATCGCCCGCTCTCGACCACCCTGACGCCCGCGCCTCTCGCTGGCCCGGGGCGTCTCGCTGGCCCGGGGCGTCTCGCTGGCCCGGGGCGTCTCGCTGGCCCGGGACGTCGCGCTGGCCCGGGACGTCGCGCCGGCCCGCGGGCTCTCCCTGGTCCGCGGGCTCTCGCCGGCCTGGGGCCGTCTTGCCGGCCTCGGGTCTCACGCCGCGGCTTGGGTCTCTCGCCGCGACCTGGGCGTCTCGCCGGTCCGTGGCCTCTCGCCGGTCCGTGGCCTCTCGCCGGTCCGCGGGCTCGCCCGCCCCGCTCGCCCGCCCGTACGCGCCGCGCATTCCCGCCGGCCCGTTGCCGGGACCGCTTAGACTGGTTCCATGGCCGCCGCGACCGTCACCTCGTCCTCCGTCACCGATCTCGCCCGTGCCGCCAAGGCCGCCGCCCGGCGGCTGGCGCAGGTGGATTCGGCAACGAAGAACCGTGCGCTGCTGGCGATCGCGGACGCGCTGGAGGCGCGCACGCCGGAGATTCTCGAGGCCAACGCGCGTGATCTCGAGGCGGGGCGCGAGAGCGGGCTGTCGGATGCGCTGATGGACCGGCTGGCGCTGAACGCGTCCCGCATCCGCGGGATCGCCGACGGCGCGCGGGCGATCGCCGCGCTGCCGGACCCGGTGGGTGAGGTCGTCGACGGCGGCCGGCTGGCCAACGGCCTCGACTTCCGCAAGGTTCGAGTCCCGCTCGGCGTGATCGCGGTCGTCTACGAGGCGCGGCCGAACGTCACCATCGACGCCGCCGCGCTGTGCCTGAAGTCCGGCAACGCCGTGCTGCTGCGAGGGTCGTCCTCCGCGGCGCACTCCAATGCGGTGCTGGCGCGAATCGCCATCGAGGCCGCGGCCGAGCTGCCGGACGGGTCGATCGGGCTCGTCACCGGCGACCGTGAGGCGCTGAAGGAGCTCGCCACACAGGAGGGCGTCGTCGACCTGATCATCCCGCGCGGGGGAGAGGGGCTCAAGAAGGCGATCTCGGCGGTCGCCACCGTCCCGGTGATCTACGCGGCGGCGGGCAACTGCCACGTCTACGTCGACGCCTCCGCCGATCTCGGCGCGGCCGAACGGATCATCGTCAACGCCAAGGTCCAGCGCCCGGGCACGTGCAATTCGGCGGAGACGCTGCTGGTGCACTCGAGCGTCGCGGCCGAGTTCCTGCCGGGCGCGATCGCCGCGCTGCGGGCCGAGGGCGTGGAGCTGCGCGGCGACGAGCGCGTTCAGGCCGTCGATCCGACCGTCGCGCCGGCCGGCGAATCCGACTGGGGCGAGGAGTTCCTCGCGTTGATCCTGGCGGTGCGGGTCGTCGATTCGGTCGACGAGGCGATCGACCACGTCAACCACTACGGGTCCGGGCACTCCGAGGCGATCATCACCCAGGAGCTCGCGTCCGCGCGGGCGTTCCAGCTGGGGATCGACTCCGCCTGCATCTACGTCAACGCGTCGACGCGCTTCACCGACGGCGGCGAGTTCGGCATGGGCGCGGAGATCGGCAACTCGACCCAGAAGCTGCACGCGCGCGGCCCGATCGGCCTGCGCGAGCTCTGCTCGACCCGCTACCTGGTCGAGGGCGACGGCCAGGTCCGGGCTTGAAGCTCGGCCTGCTCGGCGGGACGTTCAACCCTCCGCACCTCGGCCATCTGGTCTGCGCGCAGGAGGCGTGCGCGCAGCTGGGCCTGGACGGCGTGACGTTCATCCCGGTCTACTCGCCGCCCCACAAGGAGGTCGAGGACGAGCCCGGAGTCGAGGTGCGGGTGGAGCTCTGCCGGCTGGCGGTGGCGGGCGACGAGCGCTTCTCGGTGTCACGCGTGGAGGCCAACGTTCCGGGTCGGTCCTTCACGGTCGATACCCTCAGACGGCTGCATGAGTCCAGCCCGGCGGACGAGTTGACGTTCATCATGGGAGGAGACATGGCCCACGCACTGCCCACGTGGCACGAGCCGGAGGCCGTTCTCTCGCTGGCGACGCTCGGTGTCGCCGAGCGCGAGGGCATCCGCCGCACGGACATCATGGAGCGCCTCGCCGGGCTTGCCGGCGCCGACAAGATCCGCTTTTTCGATATGCCTCGACTGGACATCTCTTCTTCTTCGATCCGCCGCCGTGTCGCCGCCGGCCGCCCTATTCGCTACCTGGTGACCGACCCGGTGGCCAACTACATCGCGACCGAAGGGCTGTACGCATGAGCGCCCCCAAGGCTGCGGCCCCGATCGAGCCGGCCAAGCTGTCCGCGCTGGTCGCCGGCTACGCGTCCGACGTGAAGGCGATCGACATCACGGAGCTCGACCTCCGCGGCGTCCTCGGTTACACGGACTACTTCGTGATCGCCACCGGCGGCACCGATCGTCAGGCCAAGGCGATCCACGACCGGATCCACGAGAACATGAAGAAGGACCACGGCCTGCTGCCGCGCCGCGTCGAGGGCCTGGCCGAGTCGCGCTGGATCCTGATGGACTACCTCGACGTGATCGTCCACATCTTCACGCCGGACGCGCGCGAGTACTACCGCCTCGAGCAGCTCTGGGGCGAGGCGCCCAAGCGCGTCATCGAGGACTAGCGGCTCGAACCTTGCCCGCGGCCCGTCGCCGCGCGCCCGAGAAACGCGAAAGGCCGCCCGAAGGCGGCCTTTCGTCATGGAGCTAGACGGGCTCGAACCGTCGACCTCCTGCATGCCATGCAGGCGCTCTCCCAGCTGAGCTATAGCCCCGTGGTGCCCACAGCTTATCGCGAACTCTCCGAGGGGAAGCACGCGGTCTTGCCGCTAACCTCCGCGACTCATGGCCGAGCATCGTTACGAGCCGCACGAGATCGAACGCAAGTGGCAGGAGATCTGGGAGCGGGAGCGCACGTGGGAAGTTCCCAACGACGTCGACGGGGCGCCGCGCTCCTACGTGCTCGAGATGCTGCCCTATCCGTCCGGCGAGCCCCACATGGGGCACCTGAAGAACTACTCGGTCGGTGACGCGGTCGCGCACTTCCGGCGGCGCAACGGCATGCGCGTGCTGCACCCGATGGGCTACGACGCGTTCGGCCTGCCGGCGGAGAACAACGCGATCAAGACCGGCGTGCACCCGCGCGAGGCGACCGAGAAGTCGATCGCGTCCTTCCAGCAGCAGTTCCGCTCGTGGGGCATCTCGATCGACTGGTCGCGCGAGTTCGGCACCCACGAGCCGCGCTACTACCGCTGGACGCAGTGGATCTTCCTCAAGCTCTTCGAGCGCGGGCTGGCCTACCGCAAGGAAGCCGCCGTCAACTGGTGTCCCAAGGACGCCACCGTGCTCGCCAACGAGCAGGTCATCGACGGCCACTGCGAGCGCTGCGGCACCGCGGTCGAGCTGCGCCAGCTCGAGCAGTGGTTCTTCCGCATCACCGACTACGCCGATCGCCTGCTCGACGATCTCGAGACGATCGACTGGCCGCATCACGTGGTCACGATGCAGCGCAACTGGATCGGCCGCTCCGAAGGCGCCGAGGTGACCTTCACGGAGCCCGACTCCGGCCGTGAATACCCCGTCTTCACCACCCGCCCGGACACGCTGTTCGGCGCCACGTTCTTCGTGATGGCGCCCGAACACCCCGACGTCCTGCGCCTGGCAGCCGGCACGGAGCAGGAGTCCGCCGTGCGCACGTACGTCAACACGGTGCTGACCGAGAGCAAGGAAGAGCGCGCCGACACCGACCGCACGAAGACCGGCGTCCCCCTGGGCCGCAGCGTGATCAACCCGGTCAACGGCGAGAAGATCCCGATGTACGTCGCCGACTACGTGCTGATGGAGTACGGCACCGGCGCGATCATGGCCGTCCCCGGCCACGACGAGCGCGACTTCGACTTCGCCACCGAGTTCGGCCTGCCGATCCGCCGCGTCGTCGGCGGCGGCGAGGAGCTGCCCTATTCCGGCGACGGTCCGCTGGTGAACTCCGCTCCCGAGTTCGACGGCCTGCACAACCGCGAGGCGCTGGAGAAGATCGTCGACTGGCTCGACCGCGACGGCAAGGGCCACCGGTCGATCAACTACCGCCTGCGTGACTGGCTGCTGTCCCGCCAGCGCTACTGGGGCTGCCCGATCCCGATCGTCTACTGCGACACGCACGGCATGGTCCCGGTGCCTGAGGCCGACCTGCCGGTCATCCTGCCCGACGTCGAGGACTACGCGCCGCAGGGCAAGTCGCCGTTGGCCGCGGCCACGGACTGGGTCAACACCGAGTGCCCGATCTGCGGCGGTCCCGCGCGCCGCGAGACCGACACGATGGACACGTTCGTCGACTCGTCCTGGTACTACCTGCGCTACACGGACGCCAACAACGACGAGGCTGCGTGGGACAAGAAGGTCCTCAACAGCTGGATGCCGGTCGACCAGTACGTCGGCGGCGTCGAGCACGCGATCCTGCACCTGATGTACGCGCGCTTCTTCGTGAAGGCGCTGGCCGACCTGGAGCTGCTGGACGCCCAGGAGCCGTTCAAGGCGCTCTTCACGCAGGGCATGATCACCCGCGACGGGGCGAAGATGTCCAAGTCCAAGGGCAACATGATCAGCCCGGCGCCGTACGTCGAGCGCTACGGCGCGGACACCGCCCGCTCGTACATCCTGTTCATCGGCGCGCCCGACCAGGACGCCGACTGGACCGACGAGGGCGTCGAGGGTGTCCACCGCTTCCTTGCTCGCCTGTGGCGCCTGGGCACCAACCTGGCCGCCGACGGCGAGCCGCAGCCGCTGCTGGGTCCCCTGGAGACACCCCAGGGCGATGACCTGGAGCTGATGCGCAAGGCGCACTGGGCGATCGACAAGGTCACCAACGACATGGCCGGCCGCTTCGCCTTCAACACGGCGATCGCCGCCGTCATGGAGCTGGTCAACGAGGCCTACCGCCGCCGCGACAAGGTCCAGCCCGCGGCCTTGCGCTTCGCGACCGCGACCGCGGCCTCGCTGATCTTCCCGTTCGCGCCGCACACGGGCGCTGAGGTCTTCGAGCAGCTGACGGGCGAGCGCGTGTGGGAGACGCCCTGGCCTGAGGCCGACCTGGCGATGCTCGAGCGCGACGTCGTCGAGATCGTCCTGCAGGTCAACGGCAAGGTGCGCGACCGCATCCAGGCGCCGGCGACCGCGACCCGCGAGGAACTCGAGGCACTGGGCCGCGAACGCCCGAACGTTCAGGCGCATATGGACGGCAAGGACGTCGTGAAGGTCATCGTCGTGCCATCCAAGCTGGTCAATTTCGTCGTCCGCTGAGGCGCGCGTCTTTTTTTACAAAGACGCTGCACTTTTGGCACAAACCGCGACAGACACGTCACAGCTCCCCGCGTAAGTTCGGGGCATGCTCGAACGCGACCCCCGCCAGCTGGCCGCCTGGGCCGGCGCCGCGGTCATCCTCACCCTCCTCGCCGCCTGGTATTTCGCCCGCTCACGCCCTGCGGCGGCCGCCGCTGAGCCCTCCGCCGCGGCCGCGATCGCGGTCCGCACCCCCGCCGCGGCGGGCACGAGCACCGGCGGCGGCGGTACCGCCGGCCAGCCCGTGGTCGTCGACGTCGCGGGCGCGGTCAAGCACCCCGGCGTCTACCGCCTGACGACCAACGACCGCGTCGAGGATGCGCTGCGCCGCGCGGGCGGCGCGACCACCCGCGCGGACCTCAGCCAGCTCAACCGGGCCGCGAAGCTCGAAGACGGCCGCCAGATCCTCGTCCCGATCCGCGCCCGCCAAGGCTCGGTCGCGCCCGCCGCCGCGCCCACCTCGGGCGGCACGGGCGCGGGCGCACCGCCGGCGTCGCCGATCGACCTCAACACGGCGACCCTCGAGCAACTCGACACGCTCGACGGCGTGGGGCCCTCGACGGCGCAGAAGATCCTCGACTACCGCGACGAGCACGGCGGGTTCCGCTCCGTCGACGAGCTCGACCAAGTGTCCGGCATCGGCGAGAAGCGCCTCGCGAGCCTGCGCGAGCACGTCCGCGTCTGACCGTGTTCTCGACGCCCCTCCACCTCCAGGCGCTCACGACCGTTCGCGCGCACGCGCGCCACCACATCCTGGCGGCGCTGGTCGCCGGGCTCCTGCTCGGGCGGACCGTTCCCGCGCTCGTCGTGGTCGCCGCGCTCATCGCAGCGGCCCTGGCCAACCGCCCGTGGGTCGCGGCGCTGGCGGGCCTGGCGGTTCTCGGCGGGGCGACGTTCACCGACGCACGCCTGTCCGCCCTGGACGCCGGCGTCCTCGCGTCGAGCCACGGCCGCTCGATCGAGACCCGCGCGGTCGTGCTCGAGCCGGTCCGCGCACGGGGCTTCGGCGGGTCGGCCGCCCGCGTCCGCCTCCTGGACGGACCGGCCGCCGGCGAACAAGCCGTCCTGCACGCCCGCGCGTGGCCCGCGGTGGGCGTCGGCGACATCGTGCACGTGCGCGGGCGGGTCTCGCCGCTGGGGTTCGCGGACGCATACCAGCGCCGGCGCAACGCACACGCGGCGCTCGTCGCCTACGCGGTCACGAGCGACGGGGCGCGTCGTGGCGGGGTCGCCGGTCGGCTGGACGCGATTCGGCGCAGGGCGGAGGCGGGGCTCGATCGCGGGCTCGCGCCGGGCGAGGCGGCGTTGTTGCGCGGGATGGTGCTGGGGGAGGACGAGCAGCTCAGCGACGAGGTCCGGGAGGACTTCCAGCGGTCCGGGCTGGCGCACATCCTGGCCGTGTCGGGCAGCAACGTGATGCTGCTGGCCGCATTGGTGCTCGGGTTGTGCGGGCTCGCCGGCGTGCCGCTTCGAGCACGGCTCGTCCTGGCTGCGGCGGTGATCGTGCTCTACGTGCCGCTTGCGGGTGGCGGGCCGTCGATCCAGCGCGCCGGGGTGATGGGGGTGGCGGGGCTGGTGGCCGCGCTCGCCGGGCGGCCCGCTCGGCGCTGGTACGCGCTGCTGCTCGCGGCGGCGCTGACGCTGGCGCTGAACCCGCGGGCGGCGGAGGAGCCGGGGTGGCAGTTGTCGTTCGTCGCGGTGGCGGCGCTGTTGGTCGGCTCTCCGCCCCTGAGCCGGGTGCTGGCGCGGCGGATGCCCAAGCCCGTCGCCGAGGCCACGGCGATGACGGTCGCGGCGACGCTGGGGACGGCGCCGCTGATGGCGCTGTACTTCGAGCAGGTGTCGCTGGCGGCGCTGCCCGCGAATCTGTTGGCCGCGCCCGCGATCGCGCCTGTGATGTGGCTGGGTGTCCTGGCGTCGGTCGCGGCGCAGGTGGCCCAGCCTCTGGCGACGCCGCTTTCGGCACTGACCGCACCGATGCTGGTCTACGTGCAGCAGGTGGCGCACGTCACCGGCGCGACGCCGGTCTCGGTGATCGACGTGCACCTCTCACCCGCGGTGGTTCTCGCCGGCACGGTCATCACCGCGACGGCGATCCTGCTCGCCGCCCGCCGGTGGGGCCACTATCTGCTCGCGGCACCGGTGCGGCGCCGCTCCCGGCGCTGGTTGGTGGCGCCGCTGGCGGCCGCGATCGTGCTGCTCGCCGCGCGTCAGGGCGGCGCCTCACCGCCACCGCCCGGCGAGCTCGTGATCTCGTTCCTGGACGTCGGCCAGGGCGACGCCACGCTGATCCAGCTCGACCGCACCGCCGTGTTGGTGGACACCGGGCCGCCCGACGGCCCGATCCTTCGGCGGCTCAGAGAGACGGGCATCCAGCGGCTGGACGCGCTGATGCTCACGCACGCGGAAGCCGACCACGAGGGTGCGGCGCCGCAGGTCATCGCCGCCTACCACCCGCGACTCGTGGTCGATGGCGGCGCGGGCTGGCCGTCGCGGGTGCAGCGCGTATTGGCCGGAGTCGCGCGGAGTATCCACGCGCCCGCGGCGGGCGAGACGATCGCGGTCGGCGGGCTGCGCTTCGACGTGCTGTGGCCGCCGCCGCGGGCGCAGACCTGGCTGCCCACAGGCAACCCCAACGACAACGCGCTCGTGACGCGGCTGCACGCGGACGGGCTGACGGTGCTGCTGACCGCCGATGCGGAGAGCAACGTGCTGACGCCGCTGGCGCCCGGCCCCGTCGACGTGCTCAAGGTCTCCCACCACGGCAGCAAGGACCAGGGTCTGCCGCGGCTGCTGAGCGAGCTCCACCCCCGGATCGCGGCCATCGAAGTGGGCCGCCACAACACCTATGGCCACCCGGCTCCGTCGACGCTGAAGGCGCTGAAGGCGGTCCCGACGCTGCTGCGGACCGACCGCGACGGGACGGTCCGCCTGCATGCCGCCGACGGCCGGATCTGGGTGCAGCGATGAGCTCGATGTCTGCAGGCGGACACGCCGTCAACAACGCGGCGCACGCTGCGGCGCGCCCGCGTCAGCCTCCGGTCACGGAACCGTCACCCATCCGTCCGGTGCACCGGTAGGCTCGGGCGCTGTCTCCTGGATTCCCCTCGGGAAAGGACTCCTTCACCGTGAAATCTCGTGTCTTCGCGCTGGCGTCAGCCACGCTCGTCCTCGCCGCGGTCGCGGCACCCGCGGCGCAGGCGGCGGGGTCGGTGGTGATCTCCCAGGTCTCCTTCCGGGGCGCCAGCAGCGCCAACGACGAGGCGATCGAGCTCCACAACGTCTCCTCGGCGGCGGTGGCCATCGGTGGCTGGCAGCTCTTCGGCTCCAACAGCGCCACACCGCCGTCCGTGAGTTCGCGGGCGAGTGTCCCCGCGGGCACGACGCTGCCCGCCGGCGGGACGTACGTGTTCGCGAACTCGGCCGGCGCCTACGCGGCGAGCGGCGACGTCACCTACGGCACCGGCATCGTCGACACGGGCGGGGTCCAGATCCGCGACGCCGCCGGAACGGTCATGGACACCGTCGGCGCCACGACGGTGGCAGCCGCCTTCCGCGAGGGCGCGGGGTTGCCGTTCCCGCTGGCCAACACGACCAACAACGGGTTCGTCCGCAAGGGAGGCGGCACGCAGGACACCGACGACAACGTGGCGGACTTCACGGGCCCAGGGCCGATCACGCCCACCAAGTGCGGCACCGCCTGCGTCGGCGTGGCGCCGCCCGGGCCGTGCGACCCCGGCGCTGACGGCACCACACCGATCACGAAGATCCAGACGCTGGGGGATGACGCGGCCTGCAACGGTACGACGGTCACCGTTCGCGGCATCGTGACCGGCATCGACGACCTCTACGGGTCGAACTTCGCGAACGTGTTCAAGGCCGACTCGGGCATCTGGGTGCAGAACGCGACGCGCGACCCGCTCGCGACCACGTCCAGCGCGCTGTTCGTGGCCGGCATCGCCCGCCCGGCGGACCCGACGGCGTACATCGGCCGCGACATCACGATCACCGGCCGTGTCGAGACCAAGTTCGGCCTCGTGCAGATCGTGCCGCCCGGCGTAGGGAGCACCAGCACGCCCAACGCGCCGCAGGTTGCGCTCGACAGCGTCTCCACCAACAACGGCGAGGGCAAGCCGCTCCCGGCCCCGGTCGAGCTCAGCGAGACGGACGCCAAGGGCCAGGACCCGATCAAGCGCCCGTACTACCGCAGCCTGCAGGGCATGCGCGTGACGCTGCCGGTCGGCATCGCCACGGGTGGCGGCACGACCAAGTTCCGCGACGTCTTCGTCGAGCCGGGAACGACCGCCCGGCGCCTGTTCCGCAAGGACGACCAGGCAGCGATCGACACCCCGTGGTCGGACGCGCCCGCCGAGCTCGGCATCTCGCCGGACGGCGGCGCCCACAACCCGGCCGATCCGCGCCTGGAGTGGTTCAGCGACACCCAGGTCAATCTCGACCTGTTCGATGTCGTGCGCAACGTCACCGGGCCACTGACCTACAGCTTCAGCTACTACAAGATCATGCCGCAGCTGACCGGGCCGGCGCCGACGATCGAGCGCGGTTCGATCAACGCGAACTACCCGCCCGCGGCCCCGGACCCGGCGCCGAACACGTTGCGCGTCGCGTCCTTCAACGTCGAGAACTACTTCCCGGTGGGCAAGGAGAACGACGGCCACGTCATCACGACCCCCGAGTACAACGAGCGCACGGCCGCGATCGTCAGCGCGATCCGCAAGCTGCTCAAGGAGCCGGACGTCATCGCCGTGCAAGAGGTCGCCGTCTTCGCCGACGGCGCCAACGCGCTGACCGGCCTGGCGGCGGCGCTGGGCAACTACACGCCCTACATCGCGACCAACAACGACGGCCGCGGCATCGCTCCGGGCTTCCTGGTCAAGAACGGCACGACGGCGGCCAACGGCGAGGTGCTGAGCGAGGAGAAGGGCAGCCCGTGGGGCAGCACGCAGGTGTGCGATCTGCACCCAGGGCCGCTGTTCGACCGCGCGCCGTACAAGCTCGAGGTCAAGAAGGGCGACCTCGCGGTGACGGTGCTGAGCAACCATTTCGCCTCGCAGTCGCACCAGAACGCCTGCCGGATCTCGGAGGCGGACGAGGTCCGCAGGCTGGCCAAGTCCTTCCAGGATGAAGGCAAGAACGTCCTCGTCGCGGGTGACCTCAACGACTTCGAGTTCTCCGGAACGCTGTCCAAGCTCGCCGAGGGCGGCACGCTCGCGAACCTGTGGACCAAGGCCCCGGCCGGGCTGGCCTACTCGTACAAGTTCAACGGGCACCTGCAGACGCTCGACCACATCCTCGTCACCGCGGGGCTCAACTCGCGCGTCACCGACATGCGCTACGTCCACCTCGACAACGACGTGTACGAGCGCTACGTCTGCACCGGCCCGACCAGCACGAGCTGCACGACCGACACGACCCAGGGCGTCGGTCTCTCCGACCATGACCCGCCGGTCGCGACGTTCACGCTGGGCGCCTCGACGAGCGTTCCGGGTACCGTCACCGGCACCGTGCCCGCGACGCTGGCGCTGACGCTCGGCACCGCGGCGCCGCTGGGCCCGTTCACCCCGGGCGTGGCCAAGGACTACACGACGACGATGACGGCCACGGCCACGTCGACCGGCGCCGACGCCGCGCTGAGCGTGATCGACCCGAGCTCGACCGCCACCGGCCGGCTCGTGAACGGCGGGTACGCGTTGACGTCGCCGCTGCAGGTCAGCGCCGACGGCGGCGCCTACGCGTCGCTGCGGACCGACAACGGCCCGCTGGCGCTGGCGGCGTGGAACACGCCGATCACCAACCGCAGCGTGCAGCTCGGCTTCAAGCAGTCCATCGGCGAGACCGAGGGCCTGCGCACTGGCAGCTACGGCAAGACCCTGACGTTCACGCTGTCGACGACCTCGCCGTAGCGCTGACATCGGTGGGGAGGAGAATCGGTCGACCAGGCTGAAATCCTCCCCACACGTGCCGGACCCGGGTATCTCCTCCCCGTGGGCCGCACGTACGCTGGCGGGGGCGCCGCACGAGGCGGCGCCCCGGCCAGCTCACCGCCGACCGGCGCAATACCCTCAAGGGGTGCCCAGCTTCCGCGCCGCCTACCTGATCCACGGCGATGACCACGGTCGGATCGCCGAGCGGCGCGCCCGGCTGCGCTCGATGGCCGAGACCGCCGCGGGCACCGCCGGCGTCGAGCTCTACGAGAACGACCAGTGCACGCCGGAGAACGTCACCGGCGCGCTGACCGCGATGACGTTCGCCATGGGCCGGCGCTTCGTGATCGCCGACGGCGTCGAGCGCTGGAAGGAGGGTGACGTCGACCAGGTCGCCGCGGCGCTCGCCACCGCCGATCCCGAGACGCTGACGGTCGCCTTCTTCGCCCGCGAGGAGGGTCGCTACAAGGCGCCCGAGAAGCTCCACAAGGCGGTCGAGAAGGCCGGCGGGCAGATCGCCGCCGAGATGAACGTCAAGGCCTGGGATCTCCCGAAGTGGGTGATCGAGCAGGCCGGCGGGCTCAAGCTCGACCTCGACAAGGACGGGGCGAAGCTGCTGATCGCCCAGGTCGGCGACCGCCAGCAGCGGCTGCTCCGGGAGCTCGAGAAGCTGGCGATGGAGCACGGGGCCGGGGCGAGCATCGGCGCCGAGGAGGTCGAGGAGTCCTGCGCGACCTCGGCCGAGCGCAAGGTGTGGACGCTCGCCGACGCGCTGGTGGCGGGCGATAAGCGAACCTCGCTGGAACTGCTGCTGGAGTTGCGCCAGCAGGGCGAGCGCGTCACCGGCCTGATCTGGAACATGGTCAAGCGCCTGCGTGACGCGGTGGCGGTCGCTGAAGCCCTGCAGGCCGGCCAGTCGGCCGCGCAGGTCAAGAAGTCGCTGCGGATGCCGCCGCGGGCGGCGGACAAGTTCGTCAAGGACGTCGCGACCCGCGACGTCGAGGCGCTGCGGCGGGCGCTGGCGGCGATGGCCGACCTCGAGGTCGAGACCCGCGGCGGCGCCGGTGGGGTGCTCAGCGAGGACACGGCCGCCGTCAGGGCGGTTCTCGCCGCCGCCGCGTAGCATCCCGGCGACATGTCGCTCGAGAACGCGAATCCCCCGCTCGTCTCGCCCTTCCCGCCGATCGCGGACTACGGGTTTCTGTCCGATTGCGAGACCTGCGCGCTCGTCGCTCCCAGCGGCGCGATCGAATGGATGTGCCTGCCGCGCCACGACGGGCCGAGCGTGTTCGGCGCGCTCTTGGACCGCGACGCGGGAACCTTCCGGCTCGGGCCGGCGGACACGATGGTCCCCGCCGCGCGCCGCTACGTCCCCGGAACGATGATCCTCGAGACCTCGTGGGCCACCAGCCGCGGCTGGCTGATCGTCCGCGACGTGCTGCTCGTCGGCCCCTGGCACGACACCGACGAGCGCTCGACGACGCATCGCCGCGCACCCACGGACTACGACGCCGACCACGTGCTGCTGCGGACCATCCGCTGCGTCAACGGGTCGGTCGAGGTCCAGATGGAGTGCGACCCGATCTTCGACTACGGGCGCAAGTACGCCAGCTGGGAGTACGCGGGGGAGGGCTACAGCGAGGCGGTGGCCAGCGCCGACGGCTGGGGCACCAAGCTGACGCTCACGACCGACCTGCGCGTCGGCTTCGAGGGCTCGCGGGCCCGCGCGGTCACGACCCTGCGCGACGGCGACACGGCGTTCGTCGCGCTGGCCTTCTCCGAGCATCCCGGCCCGAAGACCTACGAGCAGGCCTACGACCGCCTGGTCAAGACCGCCGACTACTGGCACCAGTGGCTCGCGCACGGCTCCTTCCCGGACCACCCGTGGCGCCAGTACCTGCAGCGCAGCGCCCTGACCCTGAAGGGCCTCTCCTACTCGCCCACCGGCGCGATGATCGCCGCCGCGACCACGAGCCTGCCCGAGACGCCCGGCGGCGAGCGCAACTGGGATTACCGCTACAGCTGGGTCCGCGACAGCACGTTCATGCTCTGGGGCCTGCACTCGCTGGGCTTCGAGTGGGAGGCCAACGACTACTTCTACTTCATGCAGGACGCCGCCCAGGCGGACGACCTGCAGGTGATGTACGGCATCCAGGGCGAGCGCGAGCTCATCGAGGAGACGCTCGACCACCTCTCAGGCTACGACGGCGCCCGTCCCGTCCGCATCGGCAACGGCGCCTACAACCAGCGCCAGCACGACGTGTGGGGCACGATGCTGGACTCGATCTTCCTGCACGCCAAGTCCCGCGACCACCTGCCCGAGCGGCGCTGGCCGCTGATCGAACGTCTCGTCGAGGCCGCGATCGAGAACTGGGAGAAGCCGGACAAGGGCATCTGGGAGGTCCGCGGCGGCGACAAGCACTTCACGTCCTCGAAGGTCATGTGCTGGGTCGCGTGCGACCGCGGCTCGCGCCTGGCCACCCTGCGCGAAGCCCATGAGCACGCTCGGCGCTGGCGCGCCAAGGCCGACGAGATCAAGGAAGACATCATCGCCCGCGGCTGCAAGGACGGCGTCTTCACCCAGCACTACGAGACCGACGCGCTGGACGCCAGCGCCCTGCTGATCCCGCTGGTGCGCTTCCTGCCGCCGGAGGACGAGCGCGTCAAGAAGACGGTGATGGCGATCGCCAACCACCTGACGATCGACGGCCTGGTGCTGCGCTACAAGGTCGAGGAGACCGACGACGGCCTGCAGGGCGAGGAGGGCACGTTCACGATCTGCTCGTTCTGGCTCGTCAGCGCGCTGAGCGAGATCGGCGAGCACCACCTGGCGCGCGACCTGTGCCAGAAGCTGCTCGGCTACGCGTCACCGCTGCATCTCTACGCGGAGGAGATCGACCCGCGCAGCGGCCGGCACCTGGGCAACTTCCCGCAGGCGTTCACCCACCTGGCGCTGATCAACGCGGTCATGCACGTCATCCGCGCGGACGAGAAGCTGGCCGCGGGGCTGCAGCCGCTGTCCGCGCACGACGAGCTGCTGCCGGAGCCGCCGCCCGTCTAGAGAAGGGAACTGCAGGGGGCGCGGCCGAAAGGCCGCGCCGCCTTAAGCGACCGGAGCGCCGCGGCGGAGCCGCTCGGCGCGGCTCTTCTTGCGTGCACCCGTGTTGGCGTGCAGCGCGCCGCGCTTGACGGCCTTGTCGATCAGCGACACGAGCTTGGTGAACTCGGTCTTGATCTGCTCGTCGTCACCGGTCGTCACGGCGGTCTCGAGGCGCCGGAAATACGTCTTGATGGCTGACGTGTATTGGCGGTTCTCGGCGCGTTCACGCACGGAACGTGCGTTGCGCTTGATCTGTGACTTGATGTTGGCCATGGTGAAAAGGCCGCGGCAGGGCCGCAGCGGCGGCGTACTATAGCGCGCCGGCTTGGCTTCTCAGCCCACCTCACGAGCGCGCCGAACGGCCGTCAACACGCTGATCTTCTCGGTCGGGACCGGGCTCTCCCGCGTCGTCGGCCTGATCCGCGAAGTCGTCGCGGCGTACTACTTCGGCACGGGCGGCCCGGCGTCGGCGTTCACGCTCGCCTTCCAGATCCCGAACCTGATCCGCGCGCTGGTCGCCGACGCGGCCCTGAGCAGCGCCTTCGTGCCCGTCTTCAGCGAGCTGTTGGAGCAGAAGAAGCGCAAGGAGGCGATCGAGCTCGCGGCCGCGCTGGCCGGGCTGCTGCTGGTCGCGCTGACGATCGTCTCGATCTTCTTCATCGTCATCGCGCCGTGGCTGATCCC
Source organism: uncultured Solirubrobacteraceae bacterium (assembly GCA_963798325.1). Taxonomy (GTDB): domain Bacteria; phylum Actinomycetota; class Thermoleophilia; order Solirubrobacterales; family Solirubrobacteraceae; genus Solirubrobacter. The sequence continues at coordinate 408,620 of CAWCSS010000009.1, read as the reverse complement.
GCTGTTCACGGGCGACGAGTTCACGCCCGCGCTGGACATGCTCGCCGTGGGGCTGAGCCAGGTGCTGTTCCCGATCGTCGTGATGCTCGGGTTGACCGGGCTCGCGGTCGGGATCCTCAACGTCCACGACCATTTCGCGATCCCGGCGATCGCGCCGCTGGTGTGGAACGTCGTGATCATCGCCGGGATGGTCGGGCTGGCGCCGCTGTTCGAGGGCCCGAACAAGCTCTACGCCTACGCCATCGGGGTGATCGCGGGCACGCTCGTGCAGCTGCTGATGATGCTCCCGGCGCTGCACCGGATCGGCTACCCGGTGTTCCACATCCGGCTGCCGCGGCGCGGTGACGAGCGCGTCAAACGCGTGCTGCTGCTGATGCTGCCGGTGTCGGTCGGGCTCGGCCTGATCAACATCAACCTGCTGCTGAACACGGTCATCGGCTCCAAGGTCTCCGACGAGGTGCCGCGGGCGATCGACGCCGCGTTTCGCATCTACATGCTCCCCCAGGGGATGTTCTCGGTGGCGGTGGCGACGGTCCTGTTCCCCCAGTTGGCCCGGCTTGCCGCCCGCGGCGACTACGCCGGGCTGATCGGGACGATCGGGACCGGCCTGCGCCAGATCGCGCTGCTGCTGATCCCCGCGGGCGCCGCGATGCTCGTGCTGTCGGAGCCGATGGTCCGGCTGGTCTACGAGCGCGGCGAGTGGGACGCGGAATCGACCAGGCTGACGGCCGAGGCGCTGTTCTGGTTCGCCTTCAGCCTCCCGTTCAGCGGGTTCGTGCTGATGCTGACGCGGGGGTTCTTCTCGCTGCAGAAGCCGTGGGCGCCGACGACGCTGGCGCGTCGGCTCGCTGGCGATCAACGCCGTCGGCTCCTACTTCCTGAGCATCCGCTACGGGATCGCCGGCATCGTCATGGGCACGATCGCCTCCAACGCCGCGCTGGTGATCGCCGAGGCGATCTGGCTGCGGCGCGAGCTGGGCGGCTTCGAGACGCGGCGGACGCTGGTCGCGATCGGCGCGATGGTGTTCTCCGCCGCCGTGCTGGCGTCGATCGCCTACTACGTCTGGTACTACCTCGACGACCTGCTGGGCCGCTCGTTGCCGGCGCAGATCATCTCGCTTTCAACGGCGCTGGCGGCGGGCGGAGCGGCCTACGCGGGCATGGTTCTGGGCCTGCATATTCCGGAGGCGAGGCAAATCCTCGACCTTTTCTCTCGAAGACTGCGTCGGCGCTCGTAATCTAAGTGGGTCTTGGCCGATCAGGCACACATCCGCAACTTCTCGATCATCGCCCACATCGACCACGGTAAGTCGACGCTGGCCGACCGGATCCTCGAGCTCACCCACACCGTCGACCCCCGTGCGATGCGTGCCCAGCTGCTGGATTCCATGGATCTCGAGCGCGAGCGCGGGATCACCATCAAGGCGCAGGCCGTGCGCGTCTTCTACGAGGCCCAGAACGGTGAGACCTACCAGTTCCACCTGATCGACACGCCCGGCCACGTGGACTTCACGTACGAGGTCTCGCGAAGCCTGGCCGCGTGCGAGGGCGCGCTGCTGGTGGTCGACGCCTCCCAGGGCGTCGAGGCGCAGACCGTCGCCAACACCTACCTGGCGATCGACTCCGGGCTGGAGCTGATCCCGACCATGAACAAGGTCGACCTGCCCGGCGCCGAGCCCGAGCGGGTGGCGCAGGAGATCGCCGAGCTGATCGGCGAGGACCCGGACACCATCAGCAGCATCAGCGCGAAGACCGGCGAGGGCGTGATGGACGTGCTCGAGCAGATCGTCCAGCGCGTGCCGCCGCCCCACGGCGACCCCGAGGCGCCGCCGCGCGCGCTGATCTTCGACTCCGAGTACGACCAGTACCGCGGCGTGATCGCCTACATCCGCGTGGTCGACGGGACGTTCAAGAAGGGCGAGACGATCGTCGGCATGCAGACGGGCACGACCGCCGAGATCGACGACATCGGCTTCTTCACGCCCGCCCAGCTGCCGGCCCAGCAGCTCGGCCCGGGCGAGGTCGGCTACCTGATCACCGGCATCAAGGACGTCACCCAGCTCGCCGTCGGCGAGACGTTGACGACCAAGCAGCGCCCCGCCGAGGAGGCGCTGCCGGGCTACCGCGACGTCAAGCCGATGGTGTTCTGCGGGCTGTTCCCGATGAACAACGACGACTACCCGGAGCTGCGCGACGCGCTGGAGAAGCTCGTCCTCAACGACGCGGCGCTCAGCTGGGAGCCGGAGACCTCCGACGCGCTCGGGTTCGGCTTCCGCTGCGGGTTCCTCGGCCTGCTGCACATGGACATCGTGCGCGAGCGCCTCGAGCGCGAGTACGACCTCGAGCTGATGGCGACGATGCCGTCGGTGGAGTTCGAGATCACGCTCACCGACGGCTCGGTGATCCCGGTCCACAACCCGACCGACATGCCCGACCCGGCGCGCATCGCCGAGGTCCGCGAGCCCTACATCCGGGCGAGCATCCTGACGCCGAAGGAGTACATCGGCCAGATCATGGAGCTCTGCCAGGATCGCCGCGGCAACCACTCGGGAATGCACTACCTGAGCTCCGAGCGCGTCCAGCTCACCTACGACCTGCCGCTGGCCGAGGTCGTGCTCGACTTCTTCGACCAGCTCAAGACCCGCACCAAGGGCTACGCGTCGCTGGACTACGAGCCGATCGGCCTGCGGCCCTCGAACCTGGTCAAGCTCGACGTGCTGCTCGGCGGCGACGCCGTGGACGCGCTGAGCATGGTCGTGCACCGCGACAAGGCCTACGAGCAGGGCAAGCAGATGACCGAGCGGCTGCGCAAGCGGATCCCGCGCCAGCAGTACGACGTGCCGATCCAGGCCGCCGTGGGCGCGAAGATCATCGCCCGCGAGACCGTCAAGGCCTTCCGCAAGGACGTCACCGCGAAGTGCTACGGCGGCGACATCTCGCGCAAGCGCAAGCTGCTCGAGCGCCAGAAGGAAGGCAAGAAGCGCATGAAGCAGGTGGGCCGCATCGAGGTCCCGCAGGAAGCGTTCCTGGCCGTGCTCGAACTGGCGGACGACAAGTAGTGGCCCACAGCGACACCTACCTCGTGGGCCGCGAGAAGATCCGCGAGTACGCCGCCGCGATCGGCGAGCAGGCACCGATCTGCCTCGACGTGGCGGCGGCGAGAGAAGCCGGGTTCGAGGACGTCGTGGCGCCGCCGATGTTCGCCGCCGTCTACTCGTGGCGCGCGATGGGGCCCGCGGTGCTCGATCCGGAGATCGGGATCGACTTCTCGCGCCTGGTCCACGGCGCGCAGGAGTTCACGTGGGGCGAGCCGGTCGTCGCCGGCGACGAGATCACCACCGAGGCGACCTTCCTCGAGGAGGCCAAGCGCGGCGAGATCCGCGTCTACACGTTCAGCTCGCGCTCGACCAATCAGCGCGGAGAGCTCGTCTGCGAGGGGACATGGACGAACTTCGTGAGGTGACGGTCTCCCCGGGCCGGTACACGACGTACTACTACGCGGGCGCGTCGGGGGACTTCAACCCGATCCACCTCGACGACGAGTTCGCGCGCAGCGTCGAGCTGCCGTCGAAGATCCTGCACGGGCTGTGGACGATGGCCCAGGTCGCCCGCGTGCAGGGCGAGGCGGTCGGCGACCCGCTGGCGCTGAAGTCGCTGAGCGTGCAGTTCCGCGGCATGGGCGTGCCCGAGCAGGACATCACCATCACCTCGAAGCTGAAGTCTTCGAGCGATGGGGAAGCGGTCTTCGACTGCGAGGCGGTCCAGGACGGCAACAAGCTCGTTCGCCGCGGCCGCGCGGTTCTTAGAATCACTGCCTAGTGCTTTCGCCCCGCCAGGCCCTCCTTCTGAGCAAAGTGGTGGACGGCTTCGCGCAGACCGGTCAGCCGGTCGGCTCCAAGACGCTCGCCGCCGACCCCGACGTCACCGCCGGGCCCTCGACGATCCGCAACGAGCTCGCGGTGCTCGAGGAGCGGGGCCTGCTCGCGCACCCGCACACCTCCGCGGGCCGGATCCCGACCGACGCCGGCTACCGCTACTACGTCGACCGCCTGCTGCCGGACACCAAGCGCGAGGAGATGGGGCTCCAGCTCGTCCAGCGCGAGGTCGACCAGGCGATGCGGGTGACGACCGAGACGCTCTCACAGGTCACGAACCTGCTGGCGATCGTGTCCGCGCCGCCGCTGGGCACGACGACGATCCGCCACGTCGAGGTCCTGCTGCTGCAGCCGCAGATCCTGATGGTGGTCGTGATCACCTCCACCGGCGGCGTCTCGAAGAAGGTCTTCACGTTCGATCGCCCGGTCGATCCGGGGATCACCGACTGGGCGGCGTCGTATCTGAACGAATCGCTGGTCGGCATGGGCCTGGGCGCGCGGATGCTCGGCTCGCGCCTGAGCGACCCGTCGCTGGACGCCAACGAGCGGGCGTTCCTGGCTGAGCTCGCACCGGCCTTCCTGGAGCTGGCGGACACCGCCGAGGACACGCTCTACGTCGACGGCGCCCATCGGCTGGTGAGCGAATACCGCTTTCAGGACGTCTCGCAGCTCAACGCGCTGATGGAGATGCTCGAGCGCCGCGCGGTGCTTCTGGGCGTGCTCTCGGTCGCGCTGGAGTCGCGCGGCGCCTACGTCCGGATCGGGGTCGAGAACCCCGAGCCGGCGCTGCAGTCGTTGTCGCTGGTGGCCGCCAACTACGGGTTGCCGCAGCGCAATTTGGGAACCGTGTCGGTCATCGGGCCGACGCGGATGGACTATGCGAGGGCGATCCGCTCCGTGCGCGAGGCCGCGCACGAGCTGTCGCGCTTCGTCGAGGAGCTCTATTAGGTGCCACGCGATTACTACGAGATCCTGAACGTGTCGCGTGACGCGGACGAGGCGACGATCAAGAAGTCCTTCCGCAGGCTCGCGCGCGAGCTGCACCCGGACGTCAACGCGCACGACCCGGACGCGGAGGAGAAGTTCAAGGAGGCCGCCGAGGCCTACGAGGTGCTCAGCGACGCCGACCGCCGCCAGACCTACGACGCGTACGGCCATGACGGCCTGAAGTCCGGCGGGTTCTCGCCGAACATGGACTTCGGCGGCTCGATCAGCGACATCTTCAACGCGTTCTTCGGCCAAGGCGGGTTCGACGCGGCGTTCGGCGGCACGCGGATGCGCGGCGGGGCGGTCCAGGGCGGCGACGTCGCGCTGGCCGTGCAGATCACGCTCGGCGAGGCCGCGCGCGGGCACTCGGTCGAGGTCACCTACGACGCGACGGTGCTGTGCGAGACCTGCCACGGCAACGGCGCCGAGCCCGGCACGCCGATCGTCACCTGCGACAAGTGCCGTGGCCAGGGCCAGATCCAGCAGGTCCAGCGCACCCGCTTCGGCCAGATGGTGCGGACCGCGCTGTGCGACAAGTGCAACGGCGACGGCCGGATCGCCGAGACGCCCTGCCACACCTGTGACGGTCGCGGGATGACCGCCGACGAGCGCCACGTGAAGGTCGACATCCCGGCGGGCATCGCCGACGGCCAGCGCCTGCGCGTCACCGGCCGCGGCCACGCCGGGCGAGCGGGGCGGGCCTGCGGGCGACCTGTACGTGGTCGTGCGCGTCAAGGAGGACGAGCGCTTCATCCGCGACCGCGAGGACCTCGTGACCGTGGTCGACGTCGCCGCGCCTCTGGCGGCGCTGGGCACGACGATCTCGGTGCCGACGCTGGACGGCGACGTGCCGCTGGAGGTGCCCGCGGGCACGCAGCCGGGGGAGACGATCGTGATGGCCGGGCGCGGCCTGCCGCCGCTCGGGCGCGGCCGCACCGGCGATCTGCGCGTGGTCGTCAACGTCGTCATCCCGCGCCGGCTCTCGCGCAAGCAGCGCGACCTGCTGGAGCGGTTCTCGGAGTCCCTGACCGAGGAGAACCTGCGCGAGAACGAGGGCATGATCGCGAAGCTCAAGCGGGCCCTGGCGGGGTGATCCGGCTCGGCCTGCGGGTCCGCGCCCAGGACGCGGAGCTCGCCCGGGCGCAGCCGATCCTCGCCGCCGGGTGCGAGGAGATCGACCTCGACGACCACGTGGAGTTCGTGGTCTACGGCGACGACCTGCACGAGGAGCCCTCGTTCCCGGGTCTCGTCTCGGTCTCGCGCACGCCCGTCGAGCCCGGCTGGGAGACGGCCTGGCACGCCTTCTTGGAGCCCGTCACGGTCGGCGCGGTGACGATCCGCCCGCCGTGGCTCCCGGGCGAGGGGTTGGTCGTCGACCCGGGCGACACGTTCGGCCTCGCGTCGCACCCGACGACCCAGCTCTGCCTGGAGCTCCTGCACGAGCGGCGGCGAACGCCGCTGGTCGACTGGGGCTGCGGCTGCGGCGTGCTCGCGCTGGCCGCGTCGTGGCTGGGCTACGCGCCGGTCACGGCGATCGAGCTTGACCCCGGCGCGGTCGCGACCGCCCGCGCCAACGGCGTCGACGCGCACGCCGGCGACGTCACGAGCGACCCGCCGATGGCGCCGACGATCGTCGCGAACCTGACCGCGCCGCTGCTCGAGGCCGCCGCGCGCGCCGTGAGATCACGGCGGCCGGCCACCCTCGTCGCCTCGGGCATGCTCGCCGAGCACGCCACCGCGGTCGCGCGGGCGTGGGGGCCGGCCGGGTTCGTCGAGCGTGATCGCCGCGAGCGCGACGGCTGGGCGGCCCTGGTGCTGGAGCGCGTGCCGTGATCCGGCTCGCGATCCGCGTCCCGCGCGACCATGCGGAGCTGGTCCTCGCCGAGTTGACGGCCTTCGCCCCCGGCGGCCTCGAGGAGCGCCAGGCCGGCGATGACATCGAGTTCGTGCTCTACGGCGCGGCCGGCGAGCTGCCGTCGCTCGGCGACGTGCGGGCGGTCGTCGGCGAGGTGCTCGTGGACGTGACCACCAGCGAGGTCGCCGAGGTCGACTGGCACTCGTTCCACGTGCCGATCGACGTTGGGCCGCTGCGGGTGCGGCCGCCGTGGGAGCCGGCGCGCGAGGGCGCGCTCGACGTCGTGATCGACCCGGGCCAGGCGTTCGGGACCGGCTCGCACGCCACCACCCGCCTGACGCTCGAACTGCTGACGCGACTCACGCCCGACGGCCCGCTCGCCGACTGGGGCTGCGGCAGCGGCGTGCTGGCGATCGCGGCGGCGAAGCTCGGGTGGTCGCCGGTGCTCGCGTGCGACATCGAGCCCGAGTCCGTCGAGGCCGCGCTCGACGGCGCCCGCACCAACGGCGTCACGCTCGAGGTCACCCGCTGCGACGTCCGCCGGGGCGGGCCGCCCGCCCCCACCGTGCTCGCCAACCTGGTCCGGCCGCTCCTGCTCGAAGTCGCCGCGAACCTCACGGACCCGCCCGACCACCTGATCATCTCCGGCGTCGAGCTCCACGAGGTCGACGAGGTCCTCGCCGCGTTCGCCATGCGCGAGGTCGCCCGCCGCGAGGGCGGCGGCTGGGCGGCGATCCATCTAGTCTCGAAGCCGTGATCACGCTCGATGACGTCCAGCAGGCCGCCAAGCGCATCGAGGGCGTTGCGCACCGGACACCGGTCATCACCGGTCGCTCGCTCGACGAGGCGACCGGCGCGGCCCGGGTCCTGCTGAAGGCCGAGAACCTCCAGCGCGTCGGCGCGTTCAAGTTCCGCGGCGCGTACAACGCCGTCGCGAGCCTGGCGCCGAGCGAGCGCCAGCGCGGCGTCGCGACCGTCTCCAGCGGCAACCACGCCCAGGCGCTCAGCCTCGCCGCGCGCCTGCACGAGTGCCCCGCGGTGATCCTGATGCCCGACGACGCGCCCCCCGGCAAGCTCGCCGCGACCCGCGGCTACGGCGCCGAGGTGATCCTGTTCGACCGCTACGGCGGTGACCGCGAGGCGTTGCTCGCCGAGCTGGTGGAGCAGCGCGGCCTCGTCCCGGTCCATCCGTACGACGACCCGCGCGTCATGGCCGGCCAGGGAACCGTCGCGCTGGAGCTGATCGAGGACGCCGGCCCGCTCGACATCCTGCTCGTCTGCCTCGGCGGCGGCGGCCTGCTGTCGGGCTGCGCGACCGCGACCGCCGCGCTCTCGCCCGACACGCGGATCATCGGCGTGGAACCCGAGGCCGGCGACGATTTCGTGAAATCACTCCAAGCCGGCGAGCGCGTACGGATCGAGGTCCCGCGGACGATCGCCGACGGCCAGCAGCTCCCGATCCCCGGCGAGCTCACGTTCCCGGTCATCAAGGACCTCGTGCACGAGGTCGTCACCGTCTCCGACGCCGAGATCGTCGACGCCATGCGGCTGCTGTTCGAACGCGCGAAGACCGTCACCGAGCCGAGCGGCGCCTGTGCGTTCGCGGCGCTGCTCGCGGGCCGGGTCCAGGCGCAGGGCCTGCGCGTGGGCGTGACGATCTCCGGCGGCAACGTGACCGCCGCGCGCTTCGCGGAGCTCGTCGGCTGACCCTCGGGGCGCTCGCGATCGTCCTCGCCTCCGCGGCGCTGCACGCGGGCTGGAACGCGCTGGTCGCCGGCGCCGAGGACACCTACGCGACGACCGCCGTGGCGCTGCTCACCGGCGTCGCGGTGTTCGCCATCCCGGCTGCGCTCACGTGGCACGTCGAGAGCGAGGCGATCCCGTACATCCTCGGCTCAGCCGCGCTCGAGCTCCTCTACTTCGTGCTCCTGGCCGCCGTCTACGGGCGGGCGGACTACGGCTTCGCCTACCCGGTGGCGCGCGGCGCGGCTCCGGTGCTCGTCCTGCTGGTCTCGACCGTGTTCCTCGGCGCGACGGTGTCGCTGATCGCCGCGCTCGGCGTGCTGGCGGTCACCAGCGGTGTCCTGCTGGTCCGCGGCATCGGCACCGAGGCCGTCGACGGCACCTCGCTCGTCCTCGCGCTCGGCGTCGGCGCGTGCATCGCGGGCTACACGCTGGTCGACGACCACGGCGTCCGGCACGCCGGCGCGATCCCGTACTTCGAGCTGGTCATCGCGCTGTGCGCGATCCCGTACGCGGCGGTGATCGGGCCGCGCAGGCTCAAGGCCGCGATCGACCGTCGCTCGCTGCTCGCGGGCGTCGGCATGACGAGCGCCTACCTGCTCGTCCTGGCCGCGCTCGAGAAGGCCGAGGCCGCGCCCGTCGCGGCGCTGCGCGAGACGGGCGTCGTGATGGCCGCCGCGTTCTCCAAGCAGCGCAGCCCCACGCGCATCCTCGGCTCAGCCATCGTGCTGTTCGGGATCGTCGCCGTCGCGCTGGGCTGACGCGAAGCGCTCGCCGCTTCCCGCCCGCACCTCGAGCACCGACCGGGCGGCCCAGCACGTTCGAAACCGCCGCGGCGCCACATCCGCGTCGATCCGGACGACCGCCCCGGAGCGATCGAGCCAGATCAGGTCGAGCGCGAACCGCATCCCGAAGGTATGGATCGGAGCGGCACGGGATGATGTGCAGCGCCAGCGTCGCCGGCATCTCGTCGAGCCGCGCGAGGCCGAGCAGACGACCGCGGTGGCTGCTCGCGACGACGACTCGCAGGCCGCCGGGAAGGTCGCGGCCGGGCGCGGACTCGAACCTCACGATCCGGATACTGGCAGCGAGTTCAGGTTTGGCCGCCGACGACGGCCGTACACTGGAGGTGTTGCAGATCGCCGATCGCATCAAAGCGGACGTGACTACCGCCATGAAGGCGGGGGAGCGCGAGCGTGTGACGGCGTTGCGCCTCGTGCTGTCCGAGCTCCAGAAGGCGGAGAAGGACGGCGGGGACGTTGACGAGGTCGCGGTCCTCCGGCGCGAGCGCAAGCGCCGCCGGGAGGCAGAGACGGCCTATCGCGAGGCAGGCCGGACCGAGCTCGCCGAAGGTGAGGCGTTCGAGGCCGGGATCATCGATACGTACCTGCCCGCAGAGCTCTCTGACGAGGAGCTCGAAGCGCTCGTTCGCGCGGGAGTGGAGACGACTGGCGCAGCGTCCCCGCGCGATATGGGGCGGGTGATCAAACACGTCATGGAGGCCGCCGGCGGCCGCGCCGACGGGAAGAGGGTCTCGACCAAGGTGAAGGAAGCGCTCAGCTAGATGGCACGACGGCAGCTGGAGGTATCGAACGAGGTCGCGGCGGAGCTCGCCGGGTCGCGAGACGCGGCGCTGCGGACGCTGCAGGAACAGCTCGACTGCGAGGTGTTCCTGCGCGGCAACATGATCACGCTCGACGGGGAGGCCGAGGCCGTCCAGGCGGGCGCGACCGTCATCCGCGAGCTTTCCGCGCTGGTGGAGCGCGGGCACGACATCGGGCCGGCGACGATCGAATCGGTCGCGCGCGTGCTCGAGTCCAGCGAGTCGCCGTCGCGCGTGCTCGAGGACGTCGTGTGGCGCCACCGCAACCTGCGGGTCGCGCCCAAGTCGGTCAATCAGAAGAAGTACGTGGACGCGATCCGTCGCTCGACGGTGACGTTCGGCGTCGGCCCGGCCGGCACCGGCAAGACGTTCCTGGCGATGGCGATGGCGACCGCGGCGCTCAGCCGGCGCGAGGTCAACCGGATCATCCTGACGCGGCCGGCGGTGGAGGCGGGCGAGCGGCTCGGCTTCCTGCCCGGCGACCTGATGGCCAAGGTGGACCCGTACCTGCGCCCGCTGTTCGACGCGCTCAACGACATGATGGACCCCGAGCGGGTCGCGTCGCACCTGGAGAAGGGCGTGATCGAGGTCGCGCCGCTGGCCTTCATGCGCGGCCGCACGCTCAACGACTCGTTCGTGATCCTCGACGAGGCGCAGAACACGACGCCCGAGCAGATGAAGATGTTCCTCACCCGGCTCGGGTTCGGCTCGCGGATGGTCGTCACCGGCGACGTCACGCAGGTCGACCTCCCGCGTGACCAGAAGTCCGGCCTGATCGTCGTCCGCGACATCCTGCAGGACATCGAGGGCGTCGAGTTCGTGCGCTTCGGCGGCGATGACGTCGTGCGCCACAAGCTCGTGCAGAAGATCGTCGAGGCCTACGACACCCACGACGCGGGCCAGCCGAGCGGCCTGCGGCCAGCGCGCCGCACGGCCTGAGTTGCTCGAGATCGACGTCATCGGCGGTGGCGCGCTCCCGTACGAGCGCGTCGAGGAGGCGGTCGGCTACGCGGCCGCCTCCGCGGGGATCGACACCGGCCACGTGGCGGTGTCGTTCGTGGACGCCGATCGGATCGCGGAGCTCAACCTGACGTGGCGCGGGAAGGTCGGCCCGACCGATGTGCTCTCGTTCCCGATCGACGAGGACGACGAGGACCCGCTGGGCGAGCGCGAGCTCGGTGACGTGTTCATCTGCCCGGAGCACACGGAGGACCTCTTAGAAGCCGTTGTGCACGGTGTGCTCCACTTGACGGGCATGGATCACGAAACCGACGAGGGCGAGATGCTCGCGCTGCAAGCCGAGATCATGGCGTGGATGCGATGACGCGGTCAGGCTTCGTCGCCCTCGCGGGGCGACCGAACGTCGGCAAGTCGACGCTGGTCAACGCGATGGTCGGCCAGAAGGTTGCAATCGTCTCCGACAAGCCGCAGACCACCCGCCGCGCGATCCGCGGGGTGCTTACCGCGGGGGACTTCCAGCTCGTCCTGACCGACCTGCCGGGCGTCCAGCGCCCGCGCGACGCGCTGACGTCGCGGATGCAGCGCCGGGTGGAGACCGAGCTCGGCGAGGCCGACGCCGCGCTGTTCGTCGTCAACGGCGACCAGGGCGTCGGCGGGGCGGGGGACCGTTTCATCGCCGAGGCGCTGGGCAAGGCCAACGTCCCGATCGTGATCGCGGTCAACAAGGTCGACCGCCTCAACCACGTGCGCACCGTCCAGGCGCTCACGGTGGCATCGGAGCTCGGCCTGCCCGAGGCCGAGGTGTTCCCGATCTCTGCCCGTACGGGCAAGGGCGTGCCGCCGCTGGTGGACTACCTGAGCTCGCTGCTGCCCGAGGGCCCGTTCTACTTCCCGCCCGAGGACCACTCCGACCAGCCGGAGAACGTGATGCTGGCCGAGTTGGTGCGCGAGCAGGTGCTGCTGCGCACCCGCCAGGAGGTCCCGCACGCCGTCGAGGTCCAGGTGGACGAGGTTGAGGAGCACGACGGCCACGTCATCGTCCGCGCCACCATGTGGGTGGAGACGGAATCCCAGAAGGGCATCCTGATCGGCCACCAGGGCCGGATGATCAAATCGATCGGCACCGCCGCGCGCAAGGAGATCGAGCGCGAGCTCGCCGAGCACGTGCATCTGGACCTGAGCGTGCGGGTGCGCAAGTCCTGGCGCGCCGACGACGCGCTCCTGGACCGGCTCGGGATCACGTAGTCGACGGGCCGCGCAGCACGGAGACCCCGGAGTGCCCGGGGTCGCCGTCGGCGGGCTCGAGCGACAGATCGAAGTACGTGAACTGCTTCGGGTCGACCGGCAGCGGCAGACGCAGCTTCGCCGTCCCGTCCGCGCCGACGCGGAACGAGCCCAGTCCGACGAGCCGCTTGTCCGCCCCGAGCAGCCACAACTCGTAGAACTGGCCCGCGCGCGTGGCCTTCAGCCCGTCGACGCGGACCTCCACGCCGTCGTTGCCGACGAAGCTCACGCGCCCGTCAGCGGCGGGGTCGAGGGTGCCCACGGGGCGCAGGGCCAGCCGCTCGGCGGGTGCGGGGTCGCGGTCGATCCACGCCCCGAGGCCGATGCCCACGGCGAGCAGCGCCAGCGCGCAGACGGCGGCGACGACAGGTCGCAGCACCAGCCGGCGTCGCGGCGCGGGCGCGAGCGGCGGGAGCCGCAGCGGCGGCGGCTCGACGCCCTCCCACGCCTCGGCGGGCACGGCCTGCAGCCGGGTGACGATCGGCCGGAGCCGCTCGACCTCGGCCTGCAGCGCGGGATCGCCGGCCAGGGCGCGCTCGAACGCGGCGGCCTCGTCCGGGTCGAGCGCCTCGAGCAGGTAGTCCTCGGCGCGGCTCACGCTTCGCCCTCCAGCGCGCCGCGCAACCGCCGCAGGCCGCTCGACATGCGCGTCTTGACCGTGCCCAGCGGCAGCCCGGTAGCGGCGGCGATCTGGGATTGGCTCTGGTCCAGATAGAAGCGGCGCCTCAGGAGGTCCGCCTCCTCGGCGGGCAGCCGGTCGAGCTCGGCCACCAGGTGCCAGTGCTCGAGCAGCCCGTCCAGGCGCGTCTCGTCGGCGCGATCGACGAGCGCCACGGCGCTCGTCGGGTCATGCGGCTCGGGCACGCGGCGGCGCAACTGGTCGATCGCGCGGCTGCGGGCGATCGCCAGCAACCAGACGCGCAGCCCGGCCCGCTCCGGGTCGTAGCGCTCGCCGCGCTGCCAGGCCTCCAGGAACACCTGCTGCTGGACGTCCTCGGCGCCGGCGTGGTCGCCCAGCGCGCGGACGAGAAAGCCGAAGATCGCGGCACCGTGAAGGGCATGAAGCTCGCGCAGCGCCTCCGGGTCCCGACGGGCCAGGCGCTTGGCGAGGCGACGCTCGGCGCGATCGCGGGCGGCCATGGTGCGCTGCATATTGCCATGGCTTCTTCTACGTGGCACATCGGCATTCGGTTGTGCCAATCCGAAATCGGCGCGCTCGACGTAAGCCAGACCGACCACTCAATCCGTCCCCGGAGGAGTCCTTGCCCAGAACCGCCCTCGCGGCAGCCATCGCGCTGTCGCTGCTGGCCGCTGCGCCGACCGCCGCCCGGGCGAGCGACACGCTCGCCAGCGGAACCACCACGCTCAAACTCGACGCCGGCGTCGCCAAAGCCCTCAAGGGCGCGGGCGTCTCGGTCTCCGGCACCACCTACAAGATCACCGGCGGGTCGCTCGACGGCGCCACCGGCACGATCAAGCACTCCGGGAGCCTGCGCCTGAAGGCCGGCTCGACCAAGCTCAAGCTGTCCTCGTTCACCGTCAAGCTGGCGAAGAAGTCGACGCTCAGCGGGCTGGTGGGCAAGACGCGGGTCACGCTGCTGACGCTCGACCTGAGCAAGGCCAAGATCGCCCGCGCGGGCCTCGACTACCGGATCACCGGCGTGAAGGTCTCGCTCACCGCGGCCGCCGCCAAGGCGCTGAACGCCACGTTCCACACCTCGATGTTCAAGCGCGGGCTGAAGCTCGGCAGCGTGACCGTGCACGCTCGGCCCAAGACCGTCGGCCTGACCGGCGGCGCGACCACCGTCACCCTCGACGCGGGCGCCGCGAGCGCGCTGCAGAGCCTGGGCATCGCCGCCGCGCCGATCGGCTCGGACTCGCTCGCGTTCCCGATCACGGGCGGCAAGCTCGACGCCAAGACCTTCGCGGGCACGATCACGCACTCCGGCGGGATCTCGCTCACCCGCGGAGCGACGTCCGTCGCCCTGACCGACTTCCAGATCACGGTCAACGACAAGCCGTCGCTGTCCGCGCTCGTCGGCGGGACCCGCGTCGCGATCCTCAGCGTCGACCTGAGCGCGCTCAAGGCCGACACCACCGGCGGCACGATCACGCTCACCGGCGCCGTCCTGAAGCTCACGGCGGCCGCCGCCGGGGCGCTGAACCAGGCGTTCGGCACCACCGCGTTCACCGAAGGACTGACGCTGGGCACGGCCGCGGTGCGGGCCAACCCGCCCGCCGCCCAGGCGGCCGCGGTGCGCACCTACGGCGCGACCACGCTTGCGCTCGACCCCGGCGCCGTCGCGGCGCTGACCGGGCTCGGCGTCGCGCCCGCGCCGGTCGCGCCCGCCACGGCTCTGCCGAGCGGCGAGCTGGCGTTCCCGATCACCAACGCCCCGTTCGCCGCGCTGCTGAGCGGCACGATCCGCCACAGCGGCGGGATCTCGCTGACCGCGGGCGCGACGACGGTGAAGCTCGAGAACTTCTCCATCGATCCGATCCGGCGCCAGCTGACCGCGCAGGTCAACGGCGGCGCGCGGGTGCCGATCCTCGATCTGAGCTTCGCCCGCACGCGGATCGGCCTGTCGGGCCGCACGCTCAACGTCGGCCCGGTCGCGGGCACGCTGACCACGGTCGCCGCGGGTGCACTCGACGGCGCCTTCGGCCTCCCGGCGGGCACGGTCCCGCCCGGCCTCAAGCTCGGCGACGCGACCGTCCGCTACCGGCTCTTCTAGGAGAGGGCCGCGCGCGCATCCGCCGCCTCGAGGTGGCGGATGCGCGCCGTGGTGCCCTTGCCGAAGGCGACGCTGAGATCGGCGAGGTCGGCGCGACGCTGGAAGAGGTTCTGCGAGTAGGTGTGCGACTCACGCAGCCGCGCGGGAGCGAGCACGGTGACGCGGGCGATCCGCATCTCGCGCACCGCGAGCCGGCCGCCCTGTAGGCGCCAGCCGGCCGCCCGCCAGCGCGCCCACCCGTAGAGCACGGTCAGCAGCGGCGCGGCCACGGCGAACACGCCGACCAGGAACCACGCCCCGACGGCGATCGCCAGGCCGAGCAGCACCGGCAGCAGCAGATAGCGGCGTGCCGCTCGCCGCGGCGGGCGCGACAGCGCGCCGGCGTCGTCGGCCAGCTCGGGCAGGAACTCGTCCAGGAACGCGCGCACCTCGCGCACCCGCACCAACGGGAAGATCGTCCGCGCCGCGCTCGCCTCGTCCGCGTAGCCCAGCACCTCGACGGTCAGCGCGCACAGTCCGAACGGCCGCCGGAACACGCCTTCGACCACCCGCACCGCGCGCACCCGCCCGACCGGCACGGTGGCCTCGTTGCGCGACACCAGCCCGCGCCGGATCCGGATCCGGTCCTGCTCGCGCACGATCGTGAACCCGCCGAAGGCGACCACCGACCCGAGCGTCGAGAGCAGCCAGGCGAGGACCAGCAGCGCGAGCACGATCAGCACGCCCGCGGTGACGGAGTGGGGGAGGAAGCGGGTCGCGCCCTGCTGCTCCTCCTCACCGACCTGCTGGGCCACCTGCCCGAGGGCGGCGATGACGGGCAGCACGATGCCGAGCTGCCCCGCAGTCAGGGCCGCCACGGCGAGCTCGCGGCCGCTGAGCCTGCGCGAGCGACCGGTCGTCTCCTCGGTCGCTTCGACCGGCACCCGGAACGCCCGCAACTCGTCGACCGCACCGGGCGTGAGGGCCGGCAGCGCGATCTCACCGCCCTTCTTGGCCGCCCCGGTCTGCACGTCGACCGCGAAGACGCCGAACGCGCGCTGCAGCGGCCCCTGGTGGACGTCCAGGCCCTCGACCCGCTCCAGCGGAACCTTCGTGTCGCGCTCGCGCAGCAGACCGGTGTGGTGGTGGATCGCGGTGTCGTCGATCCAGTAGCTTGTCGTGCTCCAGCGGAAGTACCCGCTGAGCAGTGCGATCGCGATGCCCGCCACGGCGTAGCCGGCCGCCCGCAACAGCCCACTGGCGTCGAAGTTCCCGCCCAGCAGCGGCATGACGATGATGATCAGCAGCGGGAAGATCCCCTGCCGCAGCGCCGAGGCCGAGTACACGACGACAGCGGACGGATGGAGCTTGCGCTTATTCGTCATCGTCGGTCTTCGCCCGCGCGGCGATCCGCTCGCGCAGCTCCTCGGCGTCGGCCTGGGCGAGCAGCGGGATCGTGTGCGAGCCCGCGGCGTTGTGGACGATCACCGTCGAGAGCCCGAACGCCTGGTCGAAGATCCCGCGCTGGGTCTCGACGTGCTGCACACGCACCCACGGGATCAGCGTCCGGTTGACCGAGATCGCCCCGTGCTGGATGTCGATCCCCTCGTCGGTCAGATCCCAGCGCCAGCGCCGCCAGCGCAGCTCCGGCACGACGATCACCAGCGCCGCGCCCAGCCCGAGCGGAACCGCCCACGACCACGGCCCCGCCCCGTCGACGAACACCGCGAGCACCACTCCGCAGATCAGCACGACCACCCAGAGCACGATCGCGCTCAGGCGCCAGACGCGCCGGGCGATCGGGGAAAGCTGTCTCACACCACCAAGCTAGCCGCGAACGCGGTGGCGAGCTGTTCGTAGTGCGAGAGCTCGAGTTCGGACTCGAACACGAACGGCAGCGTGGTGACCGGCGCGTCGGTCTCGGACACCAGCCGCCGCAGGTGCGTGCGCTGCGCCTTGACCCGCTCGTGCACCGAGAGCGCGGTGGCCACCGCGCCGTTGGCCGAGGCGGCGCGCAGCTTGGTCACGTCATGGGAGGTGAACGCCTCCGGCCACATCGCGTTCATCACGATCGCGTCCAGTCCGAGGCCGATCGCCAGCCGCAGCTTGGCCTCGAGCTCGATCGTCTCGTTGACCGGCATCTCCTCGGGCAGCGCGACGGCGACGTAGCCGGTGCGCTCGGGGTCGGCGAGCATCTCGGAGACCTTGTAGGCCTGGCGGCGGATCGGGCCCACGCGGGCGATCTCGGCGAACGTGCGCGGCGTGGTCAGCATGCCGACGCCGTGGCCGGAGGCGGGCGCGTCGACCACCACGAGGTCATAGGAGCGGTTGCCGCGGTTCCAGCGCTCGGCCTGCGCGAGCTCCCACACTTTGGCGATCGTGATCAGCTCCTTCGCGCCCGGCGCGGCGGCGACGAAGTACTGGAACGCGTGCGAGTGCCCGAGCACCTTCAGCGCGGTGCCGCCGACCTGCTTGGCCAGCCACTCCTCCAGCGCCGCCTGCGGGTCGATGGTGATCGCCCACAGGTCCTCGGCGAGCTCGACCTCCTGCTCGGGACGCACGCCGTGGCGGGCGAACGCGCGCGACATCCGGTCCTGCTCGGCGACCTCGCAGACGATCGTCCGGCGGCCCGTCCGCGCCGCCGCCAGGCCGAGCGCCGCGGCGACGGTCGTCTTGCCCACGCCACCCTTGCCGGTGACGTAGAGCAGCGACCGATCTCGCAACAACGCGTCCACCGTAGTCACCCTATGACAATGGAGGTCATGGACCCGGCGCTTGAACAGGGGTACGAGACGTCACGCCGGATGCTCCGGCGTCACGACCCGACGTACTACCTGGCGACGCGCCGGCTCCCGGCGCCGCTGCGTCCCGCGACATATGCCCTCTACGGCTACGTGCGGATGGCCGATCAGCTCGTCGACGGCCCGCGCCGCGCGGCCACGCCCCAGCAGCGCCGCCAGGCGCTGGACGCGTGGGAGGCCGAGCTCGGCGCGCCACGCCATCCGATCGTCCGCGCGCTCGACGACGCCGCCGCCCGCCACGCGCTCCCGCTCGGCGAGCTCAGCACCTACATGCGCTCGATGCGCGTCGACTGCGACGGCCCGGTGCGGATCGGCTCCTGGGAGGAGCTGCAGGCCTACATGGACGGCTCCGCCGGCACCGTCGGCCGGATCATGGCCGCACTGCTCGGCCTCCCGCCGCGCTTCCACGCCGACCTCGGCCGCCTCGGCGTCGCCTTCCAGCTCGCGAACTTCATCCGCGACGTCAGCGAGGATCGCCGCCTGGACCGCATCTACCTGCCCGAGGAGGACCGCGAGCGCTTCGGCGTCAGCGAGCACGACCTCGAAGGCACCAGCCCGCAACTGCGCGCCCTGATCGCCCACGAGGTCACCCGCGCCCGCGGCCTGTTCGCCGCCGCCCGCCCGGCGATCGCCGCCGCACCGCCCTCCGTCCGCCCGGGCGTGCGCCTCGCCGTCGCCCTCTACGACCGCATGCTCCGCGGCGTCCCCCCGACCGGCGTCCGCGTCTGGCACCTGCCCGGCGCCGCCCTCGAGGCCCTCCGATGAAACCTAAACGCCACATTAAGGGACTGTCCCCTTTAGGTGCGGTTTATGAGGCGGGCGACGCTCCGCGGTGCCGAGCGGACCCCGCTCCAGGCGGATGCCGACGTGCTGATCTGCGGCGCGAGCTTCGCCGGCCTGGCCGCGGCGCGGGAGCTGCGGGGACGCAGGGTGCTGATCGTCGATCGCTACGAGATCGGCGAGCGGGCGACGAGCGCGTGCGCGGCGCCGACGCCGTGGCTGCACGCGATGGGCGTGCAGCGGGCCATCCGGCAGGAGATCCCGTGCATGGCGTTCCACACGCCGCACGGCTCGGCGCGGTTCCGGCTGCCGTGGAGCTGGTCGAGCTTCGACTACCGCGAACTGTGCCGGCTGCTGTACGCGCAGACCGACGCGCGGTTTGAGATCGCGAAGGTCGAAGGCCGCACGCGGAACACGGTCCACACCGACCGCGGCGACCTCACGGCGCCCTACATCGTCGACGCGCTCGGCTGGAAGCGGGTCCTCGGCCGCACCCTCGTGCAGCCGCCGGACGCACCGATCAGCCGAGGCCTGGAAGTGCACCCGCACGGGGTGTCGACCGATCTCGACGTGTGGATCGACCGCAGCCTCGTCCGCTACGGCTACGCGTGGAGCGTGCCGGCCGACGGCGAGCAGCGCATCGGCGTCGGCTCCTACGAGCCCACCCACCACGTCAAGCAGCCGACGAAGGACATCGCCGCCCGGCTGGACCGGGACGCCGTGCGCTACCAGGGCAACTGGTTCCCGCACAAGCTGCGCGCCGCGGCCGAGGACGGGATCTTCTTCACCGGCGACAGCGCCGGCCACTGCATCCCGCTCTCGGGCGAGGGCATCCGGACGGCGTTCTACTTCGGCATCGCCGCCGCGCGCGAGATCGAGCGCGCCCTCGACGGCGATCAGACGCACGAGCGGGCGCTGTCCGCCTACCGCGCGTTCAGCGCGAGGCACGCGCCCGCCTACGCCCTCGCCCTGCAACTGCAGAACGCGATCCCCCGCCTCCCGCCGAAGGTCCTCACCCGGCTCCTCGCCCTCATGGGCCGCGAGCGCACCTGCCGGACCGCGTTCGGCTGGTATCTCATGCTGGCCCACCCAAACTTCGCAAATTCTTAACTTCTCACTAGGGCCTGCCGAATCGATGAGGGAGTCTTGTCCGCCCTCGTCTTTCATGCCGTCCCCGGGTTCGATGCCCTCACGGGCCTCCCCGATCGAGCCGCCCTCGTGGCCGAGTTGCGCGCCGCGCTGCTCGCCCCGGACGGGCTGGCCGTCCTCTTCCTCGACCTCGACGACTTCAAGGTCGTCAACGACGGCTTCGGTCACGAGGCCGGCGACCGGCTCCTGATCCAGGTCGCCCAGCGCCTGCGGGGCTCGGTCCACGAGGGCGATGTCGTGGCCCGGATGGGCGGCGACGAGTTCGTGGTCCTGTGCGTCGGCGCCGACCAGGTGGGCGCGACGGTCACCGCCGGCCGTCTCCGCGGCGCGCTCAGCGCGCCGTTCGAGGTGGCCGGCCAGCGCCGCCACGTCCGCGTGAGCATCGGCTGCCGCGTGGCGGGCGACCACGAGGTCGACGCCGAGGAGTTGCTGCGCGACGCCGACACGGCGATGTACCAGGCCAAGGAGTCCGGCAAGGACCGCGTCGAGTTGTTCTCCGACGCCACCCGCGCCCGCATCCTGCGCAAGATCGAGCTCGAGCACCGCCTGCGCCTGGCGCTGGAGAACGCTGAGCTCGAAGTCCATTACCAGCCGCAGATCGACCTCACCAGCGGCGGGCTCGTCGGCGTCGAGGCGCTTGTGCGCTGGGAAGCGGCCACGCCGGTCGAGTTCATCCCGCTGGCCGAGGAGACCGGGCTGATCGGCCCGCTCGGCACGTTCGTCCTGAACACCGCGACCCGCGCGATGGGCGCGCTCGGCCTGCCGGTGACGGTCAACGTCTCGACCCGTCAGCTCGAGGACCCGGACTTCCCCGCGATCGTCGAGCGCGCGATCTCCGGCGCCGGCATCGAGCCGCGCCACCTCTGCCTGGAGATCACCGAGTCCGCGCTGATGGGCGCGCCGAGCCTCGTGCTCGAACAACTGCGCGTCATCAAGGAACTCGGCGTCTACGTCGGCATCGACGACTTCGGCACCGGCCATTCGAGCCTCGCCCGCCTGCGCGAGCTGCCGGTCGAGGTGCTCAAGGTCGACCGCTCGTTCATCGACGGCCTCGGGACCGAGCGCGAGGACTCGGCGGTCGTCGCCGCCGTCCTCAGCCTCGCCCACGCGCTCGGCCTGCACGTGATCGCCGAAGGCGTCGAGACGCCGCTTCAGGCCCACCAGCTGATCGCCCTCGGCTGCCCGGTCGCGCAGGGCTGGCTGTGGTCGCCCGCCGTGCCCGCGGACCAGATCCCGCCGCTGATGGGGACGAACATCACCGACTCGCACCGAGCGATCGCCGGCCACCGCGGCGCCATGAGCCTGATCGAAGAGATGATGCACCAGCTCGGCAGGCTCCGATGACCGGCACGATCGCCCTGCTCACCGGCCTCGCCTACACGGTCCTCGGGATCATCACCGTCTACGAGCTGGTCCGCTATCGCCGCACTCGCGGCTTCAGCCACTTCGGGGCGGCGTTCGCCGTCATGGCCTTCACCTGCGGCCCGCATCACCTCGTGCACGCGTGGCGCCACCTCGTCAGCGGCGAGCAGGCGCACGGTCCGATGACCGCCGCGCTGGTGCTCGGCGTCGGACCGGCGCTGGTGTTCATCGGCCTGCGCCTGGAGGCCGTGATCGGCGGCCGTGGCGACCGGCTGATCCCGGGCACACCGCTGTGGGTGCACGTCCTGCCGCTGGCGGCGGCGACGCTGGCCGGCGCGACCGCGTGGGAGGCGCTGCGCCACGCGGTGACGATGCAACTGCATCCGGCGGCGCTGATCCCGAACCTCTTCCTGTTCGTCAACTACGTGTTCGTCGGCCTGTTCATCTGGCGCACCCAGGTCGCGCGCCGCCCGCTGCTCGGCGGCTGGTCGCTTTCGGGCCTCGGGTTCGGCGGGGTGATGCTGACCTGCGCCTTCTCGCACCTGATCGCCGGGATGCTGACCGAGCCCACCCTCGCGGGCATCGCGCTGGACAACGTGGGCGTGCCCGCGTCCTTCTACTTCCTCTGGGCCGTGCACCGCCTGCACCGCGATTCCGCGCACGACTGGAACCGCCGCCCGCTGGTCGGCACCGCCGCTCCGCAGGGCCGCCGTTCACCCTGGGCCGAACAACCCGTCTAATCTCTGCGCTCCGAAATGGAGCCTCCCAGTCCCGAAGTCCGGTTCGATGACAAAGGGCTCGTCCCGTGCGTCATCCAGGATTGGCGCTCGGGCGAGGTCCTCACCCTCGCCTACATGAACGCCGAAGCACTCGCGCTCTCCCGCTCCACGGGCGAGTTGCACCTGTACAGCCGCTCCCGTCAGGAGCTCTGGCACAAGGGCGCGACGTCCGGGAACACGCAGGCGGTCAAGGCCCTGCGCTTCGACTGCGACAACGACGCCGTGCTCGCCCTGGTGGAGCCCAGCGGCCCGGCCTGCCACACCGGCGAGCGCACCTGCTTCTTCTCCGGGGACACCGGCGCGCTGCCCTACGAGGCGCTGCCCGCGCTGGAGCGGACGCTGCGCGAACGGGAATCGAACCCGAAGCCCGGCTCGTATACGAACCAGCTCCTCAGCGATCCTCCGTTCATCGGCGAGAAGGTTCAAGAGGAGGCGGAGGAAGTCGCCCGCGCGGCCCGCGAGGAGTCCGATGAGCGCGTGGCCGAGGAGGCCGCCGACGTCCTGTATCACCTGACCGTGCTGCTCAAGAGCCGAGGCCTGTCCCTGGCCGACGCCGAGGAGGTGCTTCTTGGCCGCCGTCGCTGAAGACCTCGAGGTCAGGCCGACGCTGGAGGAGACGCTCGCCCTCACCGGCGACCACAACGTCGTCCCGATCATGCACAGCTTCATCGAGGACTGCGAGACGCCCGTCTCGGCGTTCCTGAAGCTGCGCGGCGACGGGCCCGCGTTCCTGCTGGAGTCCGCCGAGCAGGGCCAGCACGTCGGTCGCTGGTCGTTCATCGGCTACCGCCCGAAGGACGTCATCCGCTGGAAGCTCGAGGACGGGGGAGACCCCTACACGCTGGCGGGCGAGGCCGTGTCGAACCATCGCCAGGCGGAGATCGCCGGCCTGCCGCCGTTCTCCGGCGGCGCCGTCGGGTTCTTCGGCTTCGACTGCGTGCGCGCGGTGGAGCGGCTGCCGGAGCCCAACCCGGACGTCATCGGCCTGCCGGACATGGCGCTGATGCTCTCCGACGTGATCCTGGCCTTCGACCACCTGCGCCATACGGTCACGATCCTGGCCAACGCCTATCTCGACGACGACACGCCGGTCGAGACCGCGCACGCGCGGGCCGTGGAGGCGATCCGCGCGGTCCGCACCCGGTTGGCGGGTCCGCTGCCGCGGGTCGAGCCGCACGGCAAGCGCGAGGAGCCGAAGTTCGAGTCCAACATGACCCGCGAGGCCTTCGAGGCCAACGTCGCGCGGATCATCGAGTACATCCACGCCGGCGACGCCTACCAGGTGGTCCCGTCGCAGCGCTGGAGCGCGCCGACCCCGGTCGAGCCGTTCTCCATCTATCGCGGGCTGAGAGCCGTGAACCCGTCGCCGTACATGTACTTCCTCGACTTCGAGGACTTCCAGATCGTCGGCGCGAGCCCCGAGCCGCTGCTGACCGTCAGCGGCCGCTACGTCTCGACACGGCCGATCGCCGGGACGAGACCCAGAGGCGAGGACGACGACGCGATCGCCGCCGAGCTGCTGGCCGACGAGAAGGAACGCTCCGAGCACGTGATGCTCGTCGACCTCGGCCGCAACGACCTCGGGCGCGTGTGCGAGCACGGCAGCGTGCACGTGGAGCGGCTGATGGAGGTCGAGACCTACTCGCACGTCATCCACATCGTCTCCCAGGTCGCGGGCACCCTGCGCCCCGAGGTGGGGGCCATCGACGCGCTGCGAAGCGTCCTTCCCGCGGGCACCCTGTCCGGCGCCCCGAAGATCCGCGCGATGGAGATCATCGACGAGCTCGAGCCGGTCAAGCGCGGCGCGTACGGCGGTGCCGTCGGCTGGCTGTCCTACGCGGGCGAGCTGGACACCTGCATCTGCATCCGCACCGTCGTGGTCAAGGACGGCCAGGCGCACATCCAGGCCGGCGGCGGCACGGTGGCCGACGCCAAGCCCGACTACGAGTACGAGGAGTCGCGCGCGAAGGCGCGCGGCGTCGTGATGGCGATCGAGCTGGCGAGCCGGCAGGCGGCCTGGCCATGAAGGTCCTGATGATCGACAACTACGACTCGTTCACCTACAACCTCGTCCAGTACCTGGGCGAGCTGGGTGCCGAGCTCGAGGTCGTCCGCAACGACGCGAACACCGTCGACGAGCTGCTCGAACGGACCTATGACCGTGTGGTCGTCAGCCCCGGCCCGTGCACGCCCAACGAGGCGGGCATCAGCGTCGAGGTCATGCGCCGCTTCCCGGAGGCGGGCGTGAAGACGCTGGGCGTCTGCCTCGGCCATCAGTCGATGGGCCAGGCGTTCGGCGGCAAGGTCATCCGCCATCTGCCGATCCACGGCAAGACGACCGAGATCACCCACGACGGCGAGGGCATCTTCGCCGGCCTGCCGAGCCCGCTGCCGGTCGCGCGCTATCACTCGCTGGTGGTGCACGACGACCTCCCGGACGAGCTCGAGGCCACCGCCCACGGCGGTGGTGTCCTGATGGCCATGCGCCACAGGACGCTGCCCGCGATCGGCGTGCAGTTCCATCCCGAATCGGTGCTCACGCCCGACGGCAAGCACCTGCTGCGCAACTTCCTCGCCGATGCCTAACCCCGTCCTGACGCCGGCGCTCGACGCCCTGATGGCCCGCAAGGACCTCTCGGCCGAGCAGACCGCCGAGGTGCTGGCCGAGATCATGGCCGGCAACGCGTCCGAGATCGAGACCGCCGGCATCCTCGTCGCGCTGCGCACCAAGGGCGAGACGATCGATGAGCTCGTCGGCCTGGCGACGACGATGCGCGCGTTCGCCACGCCGGTGTCCGCCGTCCGTGACGATCTGATCGACACGGCGGGCACGGGCGGGGGTAGACCGACGTTCAACGTGTCCACCACGGCCGCCCTGATCGCCGCCGGTCACGGCTGCGCGGTGGCCAAGCACGGCAACCGCTCCGCCACGGGCCTGTCCGGCTCGGCCGACGTCCTCGAGGCGCTCGGCGTCCGCATCGATCTCAAGCCCGACGCGGTCGCCCGCTGCATCAACGAGGTCGGCTTCGGCTTCATGTTCGCGCCCGCCCACCACGGCGCCACCCGCTTCGTCGTCCCGGTCCGCAAGGAGCTCGCCGTCCGCACGATCTTCAACTTCCTCGGCCCGCTGACCAACCCCGCCGGCGCCCGGCGCCAGGTGATCGGGGTCTCCGATCCGAACTTCCTGGAGACGATCGCCGGCGCGCTGGCCCGGCTGGGGGCCGAGAAGGCACTGGTAGTGTCGAGCGCCGACGGTCTGGACGAGATGAGCACTTCTTCCGCAACGCGTGTCGTCGAGGTCGACGGCCACGACGTCTACAGCTACGACGTGACGCCCGAGGAAGTGGGGCTGCGGCGCGCCGAGCCCGCCGCCCTCACGGGCGGCACCCCCGACGTCAACGCACAGACGACGCGCCAGATCTTCGCCGGCCAGGCCGGCCCCCTGCGCGACGTCGCCGTCCTCAACGCCGGCGCGGCGATCTACGTCTCCGGCACCGTCTCCAGCCTCGAGGAAGGCGTGCGCGCCGCGGAGGCCGCGATCGACGACGGCCGCGCCGCGCAAGCGCTCGAGAACCTGGCGAACCTCACCCAAGCACTGGCCCCCGCATGAGCGTCCTGGACCGCATCGTCGGCGATGCTCGCGAAGAGGTCAAGCGCCGCAAGAAGCTGGTGCCGCTGAAGGAGCTCAAGGGCCAGATCGAGCAGCGCGAGGAGGGCGCGCGGCCGTTCAGCGAGGCGCTGACGCGCCCCGGCGTGTCGCTGATCGCCGAGCACAAGCGCCGCTCGCCCAGCGCGGGGCCGATCCGCGAGGACCTGGGCGTCAGCGACGTCGTGACGGCGTACGAGCGCGGCGGCGCCGCGGCGCTGAGCATCCTCACCGAGCCGTTCCACTTCGGCGGATCGCTGGACGACCTGCGCGAGGCACGCACGGCCTCGCGGCTGCCGATCCTGCGCAAGGACTTCATCGTCCACCGCTACCAGCTCTACGAAGCTGCCGCCGCCGGCGCGGACGCGATCCTGCTGATCGTCGCAGCGCTCGACGAGTCCCAGCTCTCGGACCTGTTGCACGAGGCGCGCGATCTCGACCTCGACGCGCTGGTCGAGGTCCACGACGAGCGCGAGCTCGAGGCGGCGCTGGAGGTCGAGGCCGACGTGCTCGGCATCAACAACCGCAACCTCAACGACTTCAGCGTCGACATCGAGCGCACGTTCGAGCTGCTGGCGGACATCCCGGCGGGCAAGACGGTGGTGAGCGAGTCCGGCTTCAAGACCCGCGACCAGCTCGACGACCTCGAGCGCGTCGGCGTCGACGCCGTGCTGATCGGCGAGACCCTGATGCGCTCCCCGGACATCGAGGCCATCTGCCGCGAGCTGACCGGCTTCGGCGAGCTGCTCTGATGCACGTCAAGATCTGCGGCATCACGCGCCTCGAGGACGCCGAGCTCGCCACGTCGCTCGGGGCCTGGGCGCTCGGGTTCCTGCTCTGGGAGCCGTCCAGGCGCTACGTCCAGCCGGCCGTGGCCGCGGGTATCGCGCGGCGGATGCGGCGCAAGATCGAGCTGGTGGGCGTGTTCGTCAACCAGCCGCTGGACGACATCGCCGGGCTGGTCGAGTTCCTCGGGCTCTCGCACGTGCAGCTGCACGGCGACGAGGGCCCGGCGTTCTGCCAGGCGGTCGCCCAGCGCACGGGCGCGAAGGTGATCAAGGCGGCGCGCATCGGCCACGCCGCCGACCTGCGCGACCTCGATCGCTTCCACACCGACTTCCACCTGCTGGACACGGTGGCCGACCCCGGCGCCTACGGCGGCACGGGCCAGACGTGGGACTGGACGCTGCTCGAGCAGCGCCGGAACAAGATCCCGTTGATCGTCGCGGGCGGGCTGAACCCGGACAACGTCGCGGAGGCGATCGCGGCGACCCATCCGTGGGGCGTCGACGTCAACAGCGGCGTCGAGGCCTCACCCGGCATCAAGGACCCGGACAAGCTGCGCGCGTTGTTCGAGGCGATCGGCGATCACTCGCACGCGCCGCGCGAGCGCGGCATCCCCGAGGTCCTCGTGTACCCGCCCCGCGAAGACGACGGCGACGCTCGCCCAGGGGGCGAGGTCGCTGGGAGACGCTCGCCCGGAGGGCTCGGTCTCCCGCCTGCTGGGAAGCGCGAAGCCGGTCGCGAGAGCGTCCGCCCGCGAGGCCGGCGATGAGCGCCGTCGAGCACCGCTTCGGCCCCTACGGCGGCCAGTACGTCCCCGAGACGCTCGTGCCCGCGCTGGTGGAGCTCGAGGCCGCGTGGCTGGTCGCCCGCGACGACCCGTCCTACCGCGCCGAGCTGGACGCCCTGCTCAACGACTACGTGGGTCGCCCCTCGCCGCTGTATCTGGCGCAGCGGCTGTCGGACGAGGTCGGCCATCCGGTCTATCTCAAGCGCGAGGACCTCAACCACACGGGCGCGCACAAGATCAACAACGCGCTCGGGCAGACGCTGCTGGCCAAGCGAATGGGCAAGACGCGGATCATCGCCGAGACCGGCGCCGGCTCACATGGCGTCGCCACGGCCACGGCGTGCGCGCTGCTGGACCTCGAGTGCATCGTCTACATGGGCACCGAGGACATGCGCCGCCAGGCCCCGAACGTGCTGCGGATGGAGCTGCTGGGCGCGACGGTCGCTCCCGTGGACGCCGGAAGCCGCACCCTGAAGGAAGCGGTCAGCGCGACCATCCGCGATTGGGTCTCCAACGTCTCGGACACGCACTACGTGATCGGCTCCTGCGTCGGTCCCGCGCCGTTCCCCGCGCTCGTGCGCGACCTGCAGCGGGTCATCGGCGACGAGGCGCGCGCGCAGATCCTCTCCAAGACGGGCAGGCTCCCTGACCGTGTGATCGCCTGCGTGGGCGGCGGCTCGAACGCCATCGGCACCTTCGTGCCCTTCATCGACGACGCCGGCGTGCAGCTGATCGGCGCCGAGGCCGCGGGGGAGGGGATCGAGAGCGGACGACATGGTGCGCCCCTCACCGTCGGCGGGCGCGGCGGTGTCCTGCACGGCGCCTACAGCGCGATCATGCAGGACGAGGACGGCCAGATCCTCGAGGCGCACTCGATCAGCGCCGGCCTCGACTACCCCGGAACCGGCCCGCAGCACGCCTTCCTGCGCGACAGCGGACGGGCGACGTACGCGGGGGTGACCGACGCCGACGCGCTGCAGGCGTTCAAGCGCCTGGCCGAGCTCGAGGGCATCATCCCGGCGCTCGAGTCCGCGCACGCGGTCGCGTGGGTGATGGGCGCCGGCCGCGAGACGGCCACGCCCGAGACGATCGACCTGATCTGCCTGTCCGGGCGCGGCGACAAGGACCTCGCGGAAGCGCTCGAGAAGCTGGGCATCACGTGAACCCCGTCACCGCCGCGTTCAACACCGCCCGCGGCCGCGCGGCGCTGATGCCGTACATGATGGGCGGCTACCCCGACGTCGAGACCTCGCGGCGGATCGGGCAGGCCTACATCGACAACGGCGCCGACGTGATCGAGCTGGGCGTCCCGTTCAGCGATCCGCTGGCCGATGGTCCAGTCATTCACGCGGCGGCGACGAAGGCGCTGGAGGCCGGCGCCAACGTGCACCGGGTGCTCGAGCTCGGGGCCGAGCTCGCCGAGCAGATCCCGATCGTGCTGATGGTCTACGCGAACCCGGTCATCGCCCGCGGTCCCGAGCGTTTCGCCGCGCTGCTGGCCGAGCGCGGTATCAGCGGCCTGATCGTGCCCGACCTGCCGCTGGAGGAGAGCCAACCGTTCCTGGACGCGTGCGATGCGGAGGGCGTTGCGCTCGTCCCACTCGTCGCACCGACCACACCGGACGAACGTTTGAGCCTGATCGGACGCACTGCGCGTGGATTTGTCTACACGGTTTCCGTTACGGGCACGACGGGCGAGCGAGCGACCGGGCAGACCGACACGCCGGCCCTCTTGGCCCGCGTCAAGCAGCACAGCCCGGTTCCGGTCGCGCTCGGATTCGGCATCTCCGACGGTGCCCAGGCGGCCGCCGCCGCGGACGCCGGGGCGGACGGCGTGATCGTCGGCTCGCGGCTCGTGCGGGCGGTCGGCGAGGCGGTCGAAAGTGGGTCCGATCCCGCCACCCAGGCCGGTTCCGTGGTCGCGGAGCTAGCGGCCGCACTGGTCCGGTAGCCTCTTTCGGACATGGGGATCTACCTGACGCTGATCGCTGGACTGGTCCTGTGGATCGTCCTGTGGGGCACGAGCCTGATGAAGTCCTTCGACGCTTTCCTGCTCGGGATGCTGCTCGTGCTGCTGGCGGCGACGTTTTCGATCGTCGCCCGCTATCTGCCCGGTGGCAAAGACTAAGCAGGCATTAAGGCTCCAATAAGGGGCCCTCTCACCCCGTTCGATCGTCTGGGCTGGCAACTACGGTGTTGCACGCGTGATTTAGGCGTGCGTAGAATCGCCGCTCGAATACGAGCCTCATGAGGAGGGGTTCTTTGAGTTCTAAGTTCATGGCAGCTTCTGGCTGCCTTCTGGCCGCGCTTGCGCTAGGCGTAGCCGCCTGCGGCGGCGACGACGATCCCGCGACGCCGTCCGGTACGGCGAGTGGTGGTGGCGATGCGGGCAAGTCGCTGACGATTTACTCGTCGGTGCCGCTCCAGGGCGCTTCGCGCGTCTCGACGGAGGCCCTCGTCAACGGCGCCAAGCTGGCGGTCGAGCAGGCCGGCAACAAGGCCGGCAACAACACGATCAAGTACGTCCCGCTGGACGACTCCACGGCTCAGGCCGGCAGCTGGACTCCTGAGGCGACTTCGGCCAACGCGCTGAAGGCGGCGCAGGACGATTCGACCGCCATCTACATCGGCGAGTTCAACTCGGGCGCTTCGAAGGTCTCGATCCCGATTCTCTCTGAGGCGGGCGTCCCGCAGATCTCCCCGGCCAACACGTACGTGGGCCTGACCACCAACGACCCGGGCTCCGAGCCCGGCGAGCCGGACAAGTACTACCCGACGGGCGATCGCACCTACACGCGCATCGTCCCCAAGGACACGATCCAGGCTGCGGCGCTGGTGACCCTGATGAAGGGTGACGGCTGCACGAAGGTCGCGATGACCAACGACAAGGAGGTCTACGGTGCCGGCCTCGCGCGCGTCATCGAGCTCTCCGCCAAGGAGCAGGGCCTGACCCTGACGGGCAACGACGCGATCGACAAGAACGCGTCCAACTACCGCTCCATCGCCTCGAAGTCCAAGGCGGCCGGCGCGGACTGCTTCGTGTACTCCGGCATCACCGCCAACAACGCGGTCCAGCAGTTCAAGGACTTCGCCGCCGCCCTCGGGCCGGACGCGAAGCTCTACGGCCCGGACGGCGTGTGCGAGACGGGCTTCGTCTCCGAGAAGGACGGCGGCATCCCCGCCTCGCTGGACCCGCAGGTCAAGTGCACCGTCGCCACCCTGACGCCGGACCAGTACCCGCCGGCCGGCCAGGAGTTCTTCAAGGCCTTCACCGAGAAGTACGGCGTCGACAACCCGGATCCGTACGCGATCTACGGCTATGAGGCCATGAGCCTCGCGCTGGACGCGATCTCCCGTTCGGACGGCACCAAGGAGGGCATCAAGAAGGCCCTCTTCGAGACCAAGGACCGCGAGTCGGTTCTCGGCACGTACTCGATCGACGAGAACGGCGACACCACGCTCACCGATTACGGCGCATACGGCGTCGAAAATGGCGAGCTGAAGTTCGACCAGACGATCAAGGCGCAGGCCCACTAGCCCACGAGGCCATAGGCCGCCGCCGGAGTTAGGCGTATGCTCGGCCGGGAGCGGAACTTTTCCGCTCCCGGCCCTTCGCATTTCCGGTCGAACCTCCAACCCCAAAGACTTACTTAATGGAAGCTGCCAGCATCCCCGCAGGCCCGCCTGCTTCCCAGCGCATTCGTGCGCTGCTGGGCACGTACGGGCTCATCATCATCCTGCTCATCCTGCCTGTGGTCTTCGCGATCCAGGACCTGAGCGATGAGGGCAACCTCGTCCGCCTGGGCGAGAACTTGGTCGCCGGTCTTTCCAACGGCGCCATCTGGGCGCTGGTGGCCATCGGCTACACACTCGTCTACGGCATCGTCGAGCTGATCAACTTCGCCCACGGCGAGGTCTTCATGATCGGCTCGTTCATCTCGGCGTCGTTCATCGCGACGCTCGGGCTCACGGTCAGCTCCACCGCCGTGCCCATCTTCTTCGGTCTGCTCGTCGCGCTCCTGGTGGCGATGGTCGGCTCGGGCGTGCTCAACGTGTTGATCGAACGCGTGGCCTACAGACCGCTGCGCAGTGCACCAAAACTTGCACCGCTGATCACAGCGGTCGGCATGTCGTTCATCCTGCAGAACGTCGGCCTGCTCTGGAAGGGCGGCAATCAGCAGGGCGTCCCGGACCTCGTGGACGCGCAGCACACGCTGTTCACGCTGTTCGGCGTGACGATCGAGAACGCGGACGTCCTCTCGATCGCGGTCACGATCCCGCTGCTGGTGATCATGACCCAGTTCATCTCCCGTTCGCGGCTGGGTAAGGCGATGCGCGCCACGGCGCAGGACCCGGAGGCCGCGCGGCTGATGGGCATCAACGTGGACACGACGATCTCGCTGACGTTCCTGCTCGGCGGCATGCTGGCCGGCGCGGCCGGCCTCATCTACGCCATGTACCAGACGACGATCTGGTACTTCCAGGGCTTCACCGGCGGCCTGATCGCCTTCACCGCGGCCGTCATGGGCGGTATCGGCAACCTCCGTGGCGCCGTGCTCGGCGGTGTGATCATCGGCTTCATTCAGCAGATGTCGGACAACCGCATCGGCGCGCAGTGGACGCCGGCGATCGTGTTCGCCTACCTCGTGTTGATCATGGTGTTCAAGCCGTCCGGCCTGCTGGGCGAACAGACAAGGGATGCAGGATGAGCGTCGCTGCCTCACAGGCTCCCGAGCCTCCTCCCGTGGCGGATCGCAAGCGCGGCTTCGAGCTCCCGAGCTGGGCGGAGAAGTTCGCCATTCCCGGCGTCGTGCTGCTGATCGCGATCCTGCTGCCGCTGTTCACCGACAACCAGGCGTTCATCCAGCAGTGCGCGGTCGCGATCGCCTACGTCGTGATGGCGCTGGGCCTGAACATCGTGGTCGGCTTCGCCGGCCTGCTGGACCTCGGCTACGTCGCGTTCTTCGCCATCGGTGCGTATTGCACCGGATGGTTCGCTTCAGGCTATTGGGCCTACGTCAACGGTGAGAAGGGCCTCCACGTGTTCGTCGGCGGCTTCATCTCCGACCGCCCGGGCATCCACTTCAACTTCCTGATCGTGCTGTTGATCGCGGTCATCGCCACCGCGATCGCGGGCATGATCATCGGCCTGCCGACGCTGCGCCTGCGCGGCGACTACATCGCGATCGTGACGCTCGCCTTCGGCGAGATCATCGGCCGCCTGGCCGTCAACCTGGACTCGGTCAAGATCGGCCAGACGCCGATCACCGCCGGCCGCCAGGGCATCTCGCCGGTCGACCGCATCGACCTGCCGTTCCTCGATCCGTTCACCGGGTTGAACTTGAAACCCTGGTACTGGTTCGCCCTCTTCCTGTTGGCGATCGTGCTGTTCGTGAACTTCCGCCTGCGGGACTCGCGCATGGGACGCGCCTGGGTGGCACTGCGCGAGGACGAGATCGCGGCCGTGGCGATGGGCGTGCCGGCCGTGAAGACCAAGCTCATGGCCTACGCGTCGGGTGCGGCGTTCGGCGGCATCTCGGGCGCCTATCTGGCGTCGCTGCTGAACACCGTCAACGCCGACCAGTTCCAGTTCTTCTTCTCGATCCTGGTGCTGGCCATGATCATCCTCGGTGGCCTCGGCTCGATCTGGGGTGTGGTGATCGGCGCGCTGACGCTCTCGATCCTCAACAACTACCTGATCCCTGACGTCATCAACGAGGTGCCGAGCAAGCTCGGCCTGGAGTTCGACATGACGCAGATCACCTTCGCGATCTACGGGTTCCTGCTGCTGCTGATGATGATCCTGCGCCCACAGGGTCTGCTCCCGGAGCGACGGCACAAGATGGAGCTCGCCGACCACGGCGAAGGTTCCGACGACCTCCTCCACACGGCGGCACAGCCATGAGCGCGACCGAAGGGACCCCCGCGGCGTCACTCGCCAATCCGGCGGTGCTCGACGCGAACAACATCACCAAGCAGTTCGGTGGTCTGACGGCCGTTTCGGACGTCACGTTCACGCTGCCCGAGAAGTCGATCGTCTCGATCATCGGCCCCAACGGCGCCGGCAAGACGACGTTCTTCAACATGCTCACGGGCTTCTACCGACCGACGCTGGGCTCGATCGCGTTCGCCGGACGCAACATCACCGGCGCGCGGCCGGACATCGTGATGAAGGCCGGCATGGCGCGGACGTTCCAGAACATCCGCCTGTTCTCCACGATGACCGCGGTCGAGAACGTCATGATCGGTGTGCATTCGCGCATGCACGCCGGCCTGGCGGGCTCGATCATCCGCACGCCCCGCGTGCGCCGTGAGGAGCGCGATACCCGCGAGAAGGCTCGGGCCGAGCTCGAGTACGTCGGCATCAAATCGCGCTGGAACGAGCACCTGGCCATCAACCTCTCCTACGGCGATCAGCGCCGTGTGGAGATCGCCCGCGCACTCGCGTCGGATCCGAAGGTGCTGTTGCTCGACGAGCCGACGGCGGGGATGAACCCGCAGGAGTCGGCGAACCTGACCGATTTCATGCACCGGCTGCGCGACGAGCGGGGGATCACGATCCTGCTCATCGAGCACGACATGAAGGTCATCATGAGCGTCTCCGAGCGCGTCACGGTGCTCGACCACGGCGAGAAGATCGCCGAGGGTCTGCCGCACGAGGTGCGGGCGGACCCGCGCGTCGTGGAGGCGTATCTCGGCAAGGCGGCCGCGGAGGAGGGCACGCGTCGATGAGCTTTCTCGAAGTCGACGACATCAAGACCTACTACGGCAACATCCAGGCGCTCAAGGGCATCTCGTTGACCGTGGAAGAGGGCGAGTGCGTGACGCTGATCGGCTCCAACGGGGCCGGCAAGTCGACCACGCTTGCGCTCGATCTCGGGGCTGACGCCCGCTCGTACGGGCTCGATCAAGCTCGCGGGGGACGAGATCTCGCATCTCCCGCCGCAGGAGATCGTCGGACTGGGCATCTCGCAGTCGCCGGAGGGCCGCAAGTGCTTCCAGCGCATGACGGTCCGTGAGAACCTCGAGCTCGGCGCCTACCTGCGCCGGGACTCGCAAGGCATCGAGAAGGACCTCAACCGGATCTTCGAGCTCTTTCCGCGCCTGGACGAGCGTCAGGCCCAGAAGGCGGGCACGATGTCCGGCGGCGAGCAGCAGATGCTCGCCATCGGGCGCGCGCTGATGGCCGACCCGAAGGTGCTCCTGCTCGACGAGCCCTCGATGGGGATCTCGCCGGTGCTCACCGAACGCATCTACGAGACGATCGCCGAGATCAACCAGCAGGGCATGACGATCCTGCTCGTCGAGCAGAACGCGAACTTCGCGCTCGACGTCTCCAAGCGCGCCTACGTCCTGGAGACCGGAAAGGTCGTGATGTCGGACAACTCGGACACGCTGCGTACCAACCCCGACGTGCAGAAGGCCTACCTCGGAACATGACGTCGACGACGCTTCTCGCCGGACTCACCGATGGCGCGTGGAACCTGCTGTGGCTGTACGTGTGGCTGCTGTCGGCCATGATCGCCTCCTACCTCTCCGACCGCAAGGGCTACGGCGATCGCCCGGGGCTGGCCACGGGCCTGATCCTGACGGCGCTGGGTCCGATCATCTGGCTCCTCGTCCCGGCCAAGCCGGAGTCCAAGTGGAAGACCCAGGGCGCGTTCTCGCGCAACAAGAAGGCGCTGCCCAGCGGCTAGCGAGCCGCCTGCGGCTGCGGGTGACGCACGTCGCAGGCTTCCTGGAAGTGAAAGCGTGAGCCGCGGGGTTGATCACAGACCACCGCGGCCTCCGCGCGCTGCGTGATCGCCAGCCCGAGGAAGTCGGGCTGGTCGGCACGCTCGAGCTGTGACGGCGTCATCGCGGCGAACACGAGCAGCCCGGCCAGCAGGCCGCCGGCCACGCGGCGGCGCCGGTCCACGCGGCTACGACGCCGCGCGGCGGCACGCGCGGTGGCGTGCGTGAGCGTGTTGCCCAGACGATCGAGCTCGGGCGGAAGACCCATTCCCTCCAATCATGCCCTGACGGCCGTCAAGATGTCACGTTCTTCAACGCTTCTTCGAGGTCCGGGTGTCTGTAGGAGAACCCCAGGTCAAGTGCCTTACGGGGCACGGCCCGCTGACCCTCGGTGACGATCATCGCCATCTCGCCGTACAGCGCGCGGATCGCGAAGCCCGGGATCGGCGCGATCGCCGGCCGGTGCAGCGCGCGGCCCAGCGCCTTGCTGAACTCGGCGTTGGTCACCGGCTCGGGCGCTGTGGCGTTGACCGGGCCTGACCAGTTCGCGTCGTCCAGCGCCGCGAGGTAGATGGCCACCACGTCGTCGACGTGGATCCACGGCGTGTACTGCCTGCCGCCGGCCACCGGGCCGCCGGCGCCGAGCTTGAACGGGGTCAGCATCTTCGCCAGCGCCCCTCCGTTGCGGTCCAGGACGACGCCGGTGCGCACCAGCACGACGCGCGTCTCGGCCTGCTCGGCCTCCTTCTCCCAGGCGATGCACACCTGCGCGAGGAAGTCGTCCCCCGGCGGCGTGTCCTCGTCGATGCGCTCGTCGCCGTGCGGCCCGTAGTAGCCGACCGCGCTGGCGCTCACGAGCACCTTCGCGGTCTTCGGCCTCGTTGATCGCCTGCACGATCCGCCTCGTGCCCTGGATGCGCGAGGACTCGATCCGCGCTCGCGCGCTGTCGGTCCAGCGCTGGGCGACGTTCTCACCCGCCAGGTGCACGACGGCGTCGCCGATCTGGTCCGGCTCGACGTCGTTGCGGACCGACACCGGTATCACCTCATCGCCGCGCTGCTCGAGCGCGGTCGAGAGCTTGCTTCCGATCAGACCGCTCGCACCCGTGACTGTGACTCGCATGTCGTCGAGTACGGGGCTCAGGGCCGGATGGCGCGAAATTCGGTGGTCTCGCCGCGCGTGTAGCCGACCTCGTCGCCGCGCACGTTGGTCGCGCCCTGGCGCCTGGCCTCCTGCGCCACGGCATCGGCCACCGCGTCGGCCACGTTGCGGTTGAAGACGCTCGGGATGATGTACTCCTCGCGCAGCTCGTCGTCGGTGACGATGCTCGCGATGCCGCGCGCGGCGGCCATCTTCATCTCCTCGGTGATCTCGCGGGCGCGGACGTCGAGCGCGCCGCGGAAGATGCCGGGGAAGCAGAGCACGTTGTTGATCTGGTTCGGGTAGTCGCTGCGGCCGGTGGCGATGATGCGCACGTACGGCTCGGCCGCCTCGGGCGTGATCTCCGGCGTCGGATTGCTCATCGCGAACAGCATCGCGTCGGGGTTCATCTTCTTCAGCGCTTCCGCCGGCATGGCGTTCGGGCCGGAGAGGCCGATGAACACGTCGGCGCCGTCGATCACGTCCTCGGGCCTGCCGGTGCGCCGCTCGCGGTTGGTGTTGTCCGCGAACCAGCGCTTGACCGGGGTCATGCCGCCGCTCGCGTAGTCCTCGCGGGTGGTGCTCACCGCGCCCTTGCGGTCGCAGCCGATGATGTCGCTGATCCCCGCGGACTGGAGGATCTTGGCCACCGCGATGCCGGCCGCGCCGAGGCCGACGACCAGCACCTTGAGGTCGCGCAGGTGCCTGCCGGTGAGCTTGGCGGCGTTCATCAGCGCGGCGAGCGTGACGACCGCGGTGCCGTGCTGGTCGTCGTGGAAGACCGGGATGTCGAGCGTGGCCTTCAGGCGTTCCTCGATCTCGAAGCAGCGCGGCGCGCTGATGTCCTCGAGGTTGATGCCGCCGAAGGTGGGGGAGATGTGGGTGACGATCTCGACGATCTTGTCCGGGTCCTGCGTGGACAGGCAGATCGGGAAGGCGTCGACGCCGCCGAACTCCTTGAACAGGACGGCCTTGCCCTCCATCACCGGCATCGCCGCCTCGGGGCCGATGTCGCCCAGCCCGAGCACCGCCGAGCCGTCGCTGACGACGGCCACCGTGTTGCGCTTGATCGTGTACTGGAAGGCGCGGTCGCGATCCTTGTTGATCGCGGTGCAGACGCGGGCGACGCCGGGCGTGTACGCGCGGCTGAGGTCGTCGCGGGTGCGGACCGGGTGCTTGATGCGCGTCTCGATCTTCCCGCCGACGTGCATCTGGAACGTGCGGTCGGTGATGTCGATCGAGCGCGCGCCGTCGACCTGGTCGACGGCGGCGGAGATCTGCTGGGCGTGGTCTTCGCCCGCGGTCTCGACCGTGATGTCGCGCAGCGTGTGGCCGTCCTCGATCCCGATCAGGTCGACCGCGCCGATGCTCCCGCCGGCCTCACCGATGGCGGTCGCGACCCGGCCGAGCATTCCGGGCCGGTGGTCGATCTCGACGCGGAGGATGATCGCGTACTGGGCGGAAACCGAGGGCATCGCAGGAGCATCTCACTTGACGCGATAGTTTGGAGGCGATGGATCGAGCTCTGTGGCGGCTCGCGTCGGTGGTCGTGCTCGGCACGATCATGTCGATTCTCGATACGACGATCGTCAACGTCGCGATCGAGACGCTGGGGCGCGACCTGGACGCCTCGCTGTCGTCGATCCAGTGGGTCTCGACCGGGTACCTGCTGGCGCTGGCGACGGTGATCCCGTTGACGGGATGGGCGATGGAGCGCTTCGGAGGGCGCAACCTGTGGATGATCTCCGTCGCGCTGTTCCTGGTCGGCTCGGTGCTGTGCGGCCTGGCCTGGAGCACGAGCTCGCTGATCGCCTTCCGCGTGCTGCAGGGGTTCGGCGGCGGGATGATCATGCCGGTCGGGCAGGCGATCCTCGCCCAGGCGGCGGGCCCGGAGCGCATGGGGCGGATCATGTCCGTGATCGGCGTGCCGACCCTGCTGGGGCCGATCCTCGGGCCCGTCATCGGCGGCCTGATCGTCGATCACTTCTCGTGGCGCTGGATCTTCTTCGTGAACGTGCCCGTGGGGCTGGTCGCTCTGGCTCTGGCCTGGCGGATCCTCCCGCGCGGTGACGTCGCGCGGCGCGGCGCGGTACTCGACGTCCGCGGGCTGCTGCTCTTGTCGCCGGGGCTGGCGGCCTTGATCTACGGGCTCTCGCAGGTCGGCATGCAGGGGTCGTTCACCGACTACCGCGTGCTCATCGGGGTGGGTGTCGGGCTGGTGCTGCTGGTGGCCTTCGGGTTCCACGCCGTGGCCGCCCGCGAGCGCTCGCTGATCGATCTGTCGTTGTTCAAGGACCGCGCCTTCGCGGCCGCGTCGGGGACGACGTTCATCTTCGGCGTGTCGCTGTTCGGGGCGATGCTGATCCTGCCGCTCTACTACCAGGTGGTCCGCGGCGAGAGCGCGTTGAACGCCGGCCTGCTGCTCGCGCCGCAGGGCGTCGGCGCGGCGATGGCGATGCCGATCGCGGGGCGGCTCACCGACAGGCTCGGAGCGGGGAAGATCGTGCCGTTCGGCGTGATCGTCGCCCTGCTCGGCACGGTCGTCTACACGCAGTTGGAGGCCGACACGAGCTACACGGTGCTGGGCGTGGCGCTGTGGGTGCGCGGGATCGGGCTGGGCATGACGATGATGCCGTCGATGGCGGCCGCCTACCAGACGCTGTCGCGCGAGGCCGTCCCGCGTGCGACGTCGATGATCAACATCATCCGCACCGTCGGCGGGTCGCTGGGCACCGCGGTCCTGACCGTCGTGCTCGAGCGCCGGATCGTGGCCAACGTCCCCGGCGCGACCGGTGATCTCGGCGCTCTGAGCAGCGCCAACGTGGCGCAGGTCGCGGGGCCGCTGTCGGAGGCGTTCGGCCAGACGTTCTGGGTGGCGACGGCGATGACCGCCGTGGCCCTGATCCCCGCGTGGTTCCTCCCGCGCCATCCACCCGTTCCGCGCCGCGCGCCGGCTCCCGAGCCGCCCGCGCGCGGCGAGCTTGCCTATTCCGACTCCGATATATAACCTCTAAGGCATGAAAGACGGAGAGCTTCTGGAGGTCGACGGCCGCTACGAGCTGCGGTTCGTCAGGCCGCTGTCGCACCCGGTGTCGAAGGTCTGGTCGGCCATCACCACCCCCTCGGGTCTGTCCGCGTGGTTCCCGTTCGACGTGCGTCGGCGAGCGTGCGGCGGGCGCGCCGCTGCGCTTCGAGTTCCGCGCGGGCGAGGGCGACCCGTTCACCGGCTCGATGGTCGAGTTCTCGCCCGAGTCCGTGATGGAGCTGCGCTGGGAGGGGGACGAGACCCTGCGTCTCGAGCTCGCGGAGACCGACGGCGGGTGCGTGCTGACCCTGATCAACCGCTTCGACGAGATCGGCAAGGCCGCCCGCGACGGCGCGGGCTGGCACACCTGCCTCGACGCGCTCGAAGCGTCGTTGGCCGGCTCATCGCTCGACACCGCTTCGCGCTGGCAGGCCGTGCACCCGGACTACGTCGCCCGCTTCGGCCCGGCCGCGGCCACGATCGGCCCCCCGACCTAGCGCCTCGCGACGGTCCATCGTCGGTCGCTCGCCGGCCGCAATGTTCGCGTTAAACGACCGCGGCGCCCCGTGGGGCGCCGCGGCGAAACCTAAAGGGGCCTGGCCCCTTTAACTGTTCTCGGACTCCGCGGACTGCTCGCGCACGGCGTCCTCGAGCTGCTCGAGGCCGATGATGCGGACGCTGGAGCGGAACGAGCCGTCGCGGCCGTGCTGCTCGACGTCGCCGCGGCCGGCGCCGCCTCCGCCGCGGTCGTAGCCGCCGCGTCCGCCGCGACCGCCGCCGTAACCGCCGCCGCCGGGGCGACCTTGGCCGCCGCCGCGTCCGCGACCGCCGCGTCCGCGGTTCTCGTAGACGGGCCGCGGGTTGACGATCGCCTTGACGTCACGGACCGGGGTCGCCGCGAGGCGCACCCAGGCGGTGAACGTGGGGTCGCCGGGCTTGACGCCCTGGGCCTGCTCGGCGCACACCGAGGACCACTTCATCGTCTCGCCGTCGTCGCGGCGCTTGGGCTGGAGTGCCTCGAGGACCGCCTCGGGACCGCCGACACGCTCGATCGCCGCGGCC
Source organism: uncultured Solirubrobacteraceae bacterium (assembly GCA_963798325.1). GTDB lineage: Bacteria > Actinomycetota > Thermoleophilia > Solirubrobacterales > Solirubrobacteraceae > Solirubrobacter. The sequence continues at coordinate 368,547 of CAWCSS010000009.1, read as the reverse complement.
AGGCGGGCCTGAGCGCGCGCGGAGCGAGTCGGGGACGTCGCGGGAGCCTGCGGGGCCTGCGGCTGCTGCGGAGCGGCCTGCGGCTGCTCCTCGACGGCGCCCTCGGCACCCTCCGCGACCGGCTGCTCGGGAGCGGCCTCGCCCTCGGCGACGGTCGAGTAGTCGTCGGCCGGCGGGGCCTCGTCGGCCTCGAGCGCGGCCTGCTCCTGCTTGCGCAGTTCGGTCAGCTTCGCGAAGAACGTCCGGCGATGCCGCTCAGCCGCGGTGAGGCGGCGGCGACGCGGCCGCTCGGGCCGATCCGGGCGGCCCTGACGCGGCGGACGGTCGCCCCGCTGGCCCTGCCCCTGCGCGGGAGCGCCACCGGCGGTCGCGGCCGCGGCGGGAGCGTCACCGGCGGGAGCCTCGGCTGCCGGCGGAGCGCCCTCGGCGGCGGGAGCCGCACCCTGGGCGGGAGCGTCAGCCGCGGTCGCGGCCTCGGCGGCGGGTGCCTCGGCGGCGGGCGCGTCGGCGCTGGCCTCGGCGGCGGGCGCCTCGACGGTTGCGTCGGCGGTGGCGGCGGCCGGAGCGTCGGCGCTGGCTTCGGCGGCGGGCGCCTCGACAGTCGCGTCGGCAGTGGCTTCGGCGGCCGGAGCGTCGGCAGCGGCGTGGGCGGCGGGCGCCTCGACGGTTGCGTCGGCGGCCGGAGCGTCGGCGCTGGCTTCGGCGGCGGGCGCCTCGACAGCCGGAGCGTCGGCGGTGGCTCTCGGCGGCCGGAGCGTCGGCGCTGGCCTTCGGCGGCAGGCGCCTCGACGGTCGCGTCGGCGGTGGCTTCGGCGGCCGGAGCGTCGGCGCTGGCCTCGGCGGCGGGCGCCTCGACGGTTGCGTCGGCAGGTGGGCCTCGGCGGCGGCGGAGCGTCGGCGGTGGCCTCGGCGGCGGGAGCGTCGGCGCTGGTCTCGGCGGCCGGCGTCTCCGCGGGCGCGCTCGCCTCGACGGCCGGGGTCTCGACGGTCGGGGTCTCGTCGCTCGCGCCGGAGGCGGCGGGCGTCGGGGCTTCGACGGGCTCGTCGGCCGCGGCGGAGGTGCCGTTGGCGGGGGCGGTCGTCGCCGGAGTGTCCGCGGCGGCGGTGTCGAGGGCCGGGGCGTCAGCCGCGACGGCGGCCTCGGCGGTGGCCTGTTCCTCGGTCACGGGCGCCGGCGCGCTGTCGCCGTTCCCCTCAGAGGCCGCCGGGGCGGTCGTGGCGGTCTCGGGCGTCTGGTCCTCGGGGGAGGGCGTATCGGTCATATCTGGACCTCTGGCTGCTGGCTGAAATGCGCGCCGCGAATTCGGAGAAAGTGCGCGCGATGGCAAGGCGTCCGGGCGCGGCAAAGCACCGGGAAGCCGCGTCGCCAGCATAGCGGTCCACGGCGGGCCACTCGGCACTCGTTGGCCGCCTGACGACGTCTAGCCTAAAGCGCGTGGCCCAAGGCAACGGAGAGACCCCGCGCGAGCTGTTCCTGATCGACGGCAACAGCCTCGCGTACCGTGCGTTCTTCGCGCTGCCGGAGTCGATCGCGACCTCCGACGGGCGCCCGACGAACGCGATCTTCGGCTTCGCGAGCATGCTCGTGAAGATCCTCACGGACTATGGCCAGGTGCCGACCGTGGTCGTGTGGGACGCGGGCATGTCCGGCCGCAAGGAGATCTCCGCCGACTACAAGGCGCAGCGGTCGACGAGACCGGACCTTCTGAAGCTCCAGTGGCCCCATCTCCGTCCTTTGGTCGAGGCGTTCGGCTACTCGAACATCTCGGTCGAGGGTTACGAGGCCGACGACGTGATCGCCGCCCTGGCCGAACAGGCCAAGCAGCGCGGCATCCCCGTGATGGTCGTCACGGGTGACCGCGACGCGTACCAGCTCGTCACCGACGGCGTGCGCGTGATGAGCACGAGCCGCGGCGTCACCGACACCAAGGTCTACGACCGCGAGGGCGTGATCGAGCGCTACGGCATCCCGCCCGAGCTCGTGCCGGACTTCATCGGCCTCAAGGGCGACACCTCCGACAACATCCCCGGCGTCCCCGGCATCGGCGACAAGACCGCCGCCGATCTGCTCCAGAAGTTCGGGGACCTCGAAGGCGTCCTGAGCAGCATCGACCAGATCACCGGCGCCAAGCGCAAGCAGAACCTGACCGAGCACGCCGAGAACGCGCGCATGTCCAAGCAGCTGGCGACGATGGTGCGCGACGTCCCGGTGGACATCGACCTCGAGGTCGAGTTCACCAAGACCCCGGATCGCACCAAGCTGCGCACCGTCTTCCGCGACTGGGAGCTGCGCGACCCGCTCAGACGGCTCGAAGAAGCCCTCGAGGCCGCCGAGCTGGAGGCGATCCCGCGCCCCGACGACCTCGACAAGGTCGAGGTCAAGACCGGCCTGGCGCGCAGCGCGTCGGACATCACCCGCCTGAAGGGCGAGTTCCTCTCGCTCGCGGTCCTGCCGCCAGAGATCCCGGAGGGCGAGCTGATCCCGCGCGAGCCGAAGTGGCGCTTCGCGGCCTACGCGGGCGGCACGATCGCATTGTCCGGCGAGATCGACCACCCGGCCGACGTGGTCGCGGCGGTCGGCGACCGCGCGGTGATCGCCCACGACGCCAAGGCGCTGACCGAGGTCCCGCACAACCTCGTCTTCGACACGGTGATCGCCGCGTACCTGCTCGACCCGGCCCGCCGCGGCTACCCGCTCGAGGAGCTCTGCGAGGAGCGCGGCATCTCGGCCGAGGCCGGCGACGCGCTCGCCACCCGCGCCGTCCTCACCCACGAGCTGGCGAAGCTCCAGCGCCCGCTGATCCAGGAGCGTGGCCTGCAGCAGCTGCTGGACACGGTCGAGCTCCCGCTGGTCAAGGTCCTGCGCGAGACCGAGAAGATCGGCATCAAGCTCGACACGAAACAGCTCGAGACGGTCGCGACCCGCGTGCGCGCCGACGTCAGCGAGCTCGAGCGCAACATCTGGGAGCTCGCGGACGAGGAGTTCATGCTCGGCTCCCCGCAGCAGCTCGCCCAGATCCTGTTCGAGAAGCTCGGGCTGTCCAGGAAGAAGCGCGGCAAGACCGGCTTCAGCACCGACAACCAGGTCCTGGAATCGATCAAGGACGAGCACCCGATCGTCCCGCTGATCATCCGCTACCGCGAGCTCTCCAAGCTCGCCCAGACCTACCTGGACGCGCTCCCGAACTGGATCGGCGAGGACGGCCGCCTGCACACGACGTTCGAGCAGACGACCGCCGCCACGGGACGCCTGAGCTCGATCAACCCGAACCTCCAGAACATCCCGATCCGCACCGAGGCCGGCCGCGAGATCCGGGCCTGCTTCATCGCCGAGGAGGGCAACGTCCTGCTCGCGGTCGACTACAGCCAGGTCGAGTTGCGGGTCCTCGCGCACATCGCCAACGAGCCGGTGCTCAAGGACATCTTCCACCGCGGCGAGGACGTCCACACCGAGACGGCGAGCGCGGTCTTCGAGCTCCCGCCCGAGGAGCTCACCGTCTTCATGCGCTCCAAGGCCAAGATGGTCAACTACGGGATCGTCTACGGCCTCTCGGGCTACGGGCTCGCCCAGCGCCTGCGGATCGATCAGAAGGAGGCGGACGAGTTCATCGAGCGCTACCTCGAGCGGTTCCCGGCCGTCGCGCAGTTCATGAAGGACGCGGTGACGCAGGCCGAGGAGCACGGGTACGTGAGCACGCTGATCGGCCGCCGCCGCCCGATCCCTGAGGTGCGGGCGAGCAACTGGCAGGTGCGCAGCCTCGGCCGGCGCCTGGCGGCCAACACGATCATCCAGGGCACGGCCGCCGACATCATCAAGGTCGCGATGGTCCGCTGCCACGACGCGCTCGCGCAGGCGGGCCTGAAGACCCGCTGCATCCTCCAGATCCACGACGAGCTGCTCTTCGAGGGCCCGCCGGAGGAGATGGACCGGGCGACCGAGATCGTCTCCCGCGAGATGATCGCGGCGGGTGGCGAGCTGGACCCGCCGCTGACGGTCGACGCGGGCGTCGGCCCGAACTGGCTGGCGGCAAAGTAGCCTGTCGCGGCGAGACTTCGAGGAGGCCCTGAAGTGAAGCTGGAGAACCAATTCACCGTTCCCGCATCGATCGACGAGGCGTGGGCGTTCCTGCTCGACGTCCCCCGCGTCGCCCCGTGCCTGCCCGGCGCGACGGTTGAGGAGGGCGGGGGCGAGGACGGCGAGTACCAGGGCGCGATGAAGATCAAGATCGGCCCGATCACCGCCAGCTACAAGGGCACGGTCAAGATCCAGGAGGCCGACGAGGCCAACCACAAGGTCGCGATGCGCGCCCAGGCCAAGGACGCCCGCGGGCAGGGCACGGCCGCGGCGACGATCACCTCGACGATGAAGGAGACGCCCGAGGGCACGCAGGTCCACGTCGAGACCGACATGCGCGTGACCGGCCCGGCGGCCCAGTTCGGCCGCGGCGTCATGCAGGACGTGTCCGCGAAGCTGATGAAGCGCTTCGCCGACTGCCTGGCCGAGCAGATGAGCGGTGGCGGCGCCGCCGAGGAGGCGTCCGCGGCGGCCGAAGCGCCCGCGGCCGAGCCGGAGGCACCCAAGGTCGAGGAGGTCCCGAGCGCGTCGAGTGGCGTTTCGAGCGCCGAGGCCGAGCCCGCCGCGCCCAGCGCGTCCTCGGGCACCCCGACGGCGAAGCCGAAGCCCGCGGCCGCACCGTCGCAGGCCGAGGACGTCCTGGACCTCGGCGCGGCCAGCCGTGACGCGGTGCTCAAGCGCGCGATCCCGGTGGTCGGCGCGGTCGTCGGCCTGCTCGTGCTGCTGCGCATTCTGCGCCGCTGAGGATGAGAGGTTTCACGCCCCGACGTTAACTTCGGGGCGGTCTGGTCGATGACAGGGTGGTCATGACCTCGCCTCTCTCCCGCCTCGGAATCCGTGGCCAGCTGCTCGTCGCTCCCGCCGTGGTGCTCATCCTGATGACCGTCCTGGGCATCGCGGGCTACCGCGGCCTGAGCGCCGCCGCGGATACCGCGAAGGCCTCCGCCGCCGAGACCACCGCGGTCGAGATCCTGCGCGACTCCAACTCCCGCCAGTTCGAGGGTCATCGCTTCCAGGCACTCGCCCTGCAGGCCGACAACGCCAAGGACTTCAGCGAGATGCGCGACGAGGACGCCGGCGTCATGAAGGAGTCGATCGACGGCTTCCGCAAGTTCGCTCAGGTCGCGCGCACGGCCGAGCTGCGCCGGGAGGCGCTGGCTCAGGCCGCGCTGATCGCCACGATCGAGGACAAGCGCGCCAAGCTGTTCGCGCTGGTCACGCCCGGGAGCCCGCTGCCGGCCGCCGCGCAGCCCCTGATGGATTCGATCGAGGCCACCATCGAGGCTGCCGACGAGGCCAACGACAAGCTCGTCGAGGGCGAGCAGGGGATCACCGTCGGCCTCGCTCGTGACGCGCAGGCCAGCGTCGCCCACAACGAGCGCCTGCTCGTGATCCTGCTCGGTCTCGCCGTGCTCCTCGGCATCGGCGTCAGCCTGCTGATGGCCCGCCCGCTGGTGCGCGCCGCCCGCTCCCTGCTGGCCGGCGCCCGCGGGATCGCCACCGGTGACCTCGACCAGCGCATCGACGTCCGCGTCGGCGGCGAGCTGGGTGACACCGCCGCGGCCTTCGAGGACATGGTCGGCTACCTGCGCGCGATCGAGCGCGCCGGCGGCCGGATCGCCGACGGCGACCTGACCGCCGATGTCGTCCCCACGTCCGAGCGCGACGCGCTCGGCCACGCCTTCCAGCGGATGACCCTGAACCTGCGCCGCATGATCGGCGATGTCGTCGCCACCGCCGAGACCGTGCGCGAGTCCTCCGCGAGCGTCGCCCGCACCTCCGACGAGGCCGGCGGCGCCGTCAGCGAGGTCGCGCACGCGATGAGCGAGATCACCGTCGGCGCCGAGCAACAGCTGCGCCTGGTCGGCAGTGCGACCGAGGCCGCCGCCGACATGGCACGCGCCGTCGACGCGTCCGCCGCCGCCGCCCAGCAGTCCGCCGGCGCCGCGCGCGAGGCGCGCGAGCTCGCCCGCGTGGGCGTCGAGGCCGTCGGCCAGGCCACCACGGCGATGGTCGCGGTGCGCGACAGCACCCGCTCCGCCTCGGACGCGATCGGCGTGCTGGAGGCCAAGTCGGGCCGGATCGGCTCGATCGTCGAGCGCATCACCGAGATCGCCGAGCAGACCAACCTGCTGGCGCTCAACGCCGCGATCGAGGCCGCACGCGCCGGAGAGCACGGGCGCGGGTTCGCGGTCGTTGCCGACGAGGTCCGCCGCCTGGCCGAGAACGCCGGCGAGGCCGCCGGTGAGATCACCGGGCTGATCGATCAGATCCAGGGCGAGACGCGCAACGTCGTCGCGATCGTCAACGAGGGCGCGGCCCGCACCGAGGAGGGCACCACCACCGTCGAGGAGACGCGCGTGGCCTTCCAGCGGATCGACGCCGCGATCGAGCACATCGACACCCAGATCGGCGAGGTCGTCCTCAGCGCCCGCGACGTCTCCGCCGGCGCCGACGGCCTGCACAGCGAGCTCGATCAGGTGGCGAGCGTCGCCGAGCGTTCGACGGCCGCCAGCCAGCAGGTGTCGGCCAGCACCGAGCAGACGAGTGCCGCGACGAACGAGATCGCGACCTCGGCCCAGCGCCTGCAGGACTCCGCGGGCGAGCTCAACCAGCTGATCGCGCGCTTCCGCCTGTAGCCGCGGCCGGCCACTTCGGCTTGGCGATCGCGTCGCGGATCTCTAGCGTCTCGGGGGTGCTCGCCCCTGAGATCCAGCAGATCCTCGACGCCTTTCCCGACGACGGGCCGCCGCCGCACGAGGTGCCGGTCGAGCAGGCGCGCGCCGCGCACATCACCGAGACCGCGGTGCTCGCGGGCGAGGGCGTGCCCGTCGCGCACGTGCGCGATGAGTCGATCGGCGGTGTGCCCGTGCGGGTCTACGAGCCGGAGGGCGCGAGCGGGACGATCGCCTACCTGCACGGCGGCGGCTGGGTCATGGGCAACCTCGACAGCGTCGACGCGGTGTGTCGCGCGCTCGCGAGCGACGCGGGCGCGCGCGTGGTCAGCATCGACTACCGGCTCGCGCCCGAGCATCCGTTCCCGGCGGCCCTCGAGGACGCGCTGAAGGTCGTCCGGACGCTCGAACGCCCGCTTGCCGTCGCCGGTGACAGCGCCGGCGGCAACATCGCGGCGCTCGTCGCGCAGCGACTGGACGTCGACTTCCAGCTGCTGATCTATCCCGCGACCGACGCCGCGCTGAACTTCCCGTCCTACGCGCAGTTCGGCGAATACGGCCTCACGGCGGAGGCGATGCGGCGCTTCTGGGACCTCTACCTCGGCGACGCCGATCCCGCCGCGTCCTCGCCGCTGCGGGCGACGACCGACACTCCCGCCTACGTGATCACCGCCAGCCACGACGTCCTGCGCGACGAAGGCGAGGCCTACGCGGCCAAGCTCCCGCAGGCGATCCTGAACCGCGTCGACGGCACGGTCCACGGCTTCTGGCGCTGGCAGACGACCGAGATCGCTCGCGGCACCGTGCGCGACGCGGCGAAAGCGGTCCGCGAAGCGCTAGGTTGAGCCGCCGATATGGCGTTCTGGCACCCGTTCGCGGACATGGCCGCGGTCTCCCAAAACGAGCTCGTCATCGAGCGTGGCGAGGGCGTGTGGGTCTACGACACCCACGGCACCCGCTACTACGACGCCACGGCGTCGCTGTGGTACGCGAACATCGGCCACGGGCGCGCGGAGGTCGCCGACGCGGTTGCGAGCCAGTTGCGCACGCTGGAGGCCTACCACACGTTCGGCGACATGGCCAACCGCCCGGCGAACGAGCTCTGCGCCCGCCTCGCCGCGCTCGCGCCGATCGACGACGCGAAGATCTTCCTGACCAGCGGCGGTGGCGACAGCATCGACGCCGCGGCCAAGCTGGCCCGCCGGCACTTCATCAACGTCGGCCAGCCCGAGCGGATGCACCTGATCAGCCGCACCCAGGGCTATCACGGGACGCACGGCTTCGGCACGAGCCTGGGCGGGATCGAGGCCAACGTCGTCAACTGGGGGCCGCTGATCCCGCAGACGAGCACCGTCCCGTTCGACTCGCTGGCGGCGCTGGAGGCCGAGATCGCCAAGGTCGGGCCGGACAAGGTGGCCGCGTTCTTCTGCGAGCCGGTCGTGGGCGCCGGCGGCGTGCTGCTGCCCCCCGAGGGCTACATCCAGGGCGTCGCGGACCTGTGCACCGAGCACGGCATCCTGCTCGTGATCGACAGCGTGATCTGCGGCTTCGGCCGGCTCGGCACGTGGTTCGGAATCGAACGCTGGCCCGATGTCACACCGGACATGATCACGTTCGCCAAGGGCGTCACCAGCGGCTACATCCCGCTCGGGGGCGTCGTGGTGAGCAGCGCGATCGCCGCGCCGTTCTACGACGAGCCCGGTCAGATGTTCCGCCACGGCGCGACCTACGCCGGCCACCCGGCGGCGTGTGCGGCGGGCATGGCGGTGCTCGACATCTACGAGGGCGAGGAGCTGATCCCGCGCGGTCAGGAGCTCGAGAAGCCGCTCGCGGACGCGCTGGGCACGCTCGCCGATCACCCCGCGGTGGGGGAGATCCGCTGCGGCCTGGGCTTCATGGCGGCGGTCGGTGTCGCGCCCGACGCCGACGCCGGAGCGCCCGCGCGGCTGTCCGCGGGAGCGCGGGCCAAGGGCGTTCTGGTGCGCGCGCTGCTCGGGGGCGTGGCGATGTCGCCGCCGCTGACGAGCGAGCCCGAGCACCTCGACCTTCTGGTCGAAGGGCTGCGCGCAGGCCTGGACGAGGTGTAGCGGCGTTGTAATCCCGACCGTTGCGGTCGGAGGCCCTCGCGCAAGACGTCACCGAGGAGCTCGGCCACGCCAAGCTCTTCACCGGCCGTATCAAGGACCTCTACGGCACGCCTCCCGGCTCGACGAGTGACCCCTTCTACGCCGCCTGTTCTGCCGCAGCCCGCACCGGGGCGGCGGCCGGAGCCGGCACGGCGAACGACGGGGGCGCGATGTCCAGGTAGTGCTGGAACGCGAAGTTCCCCGGCCGTGGGCGGGTGAAGATCCGCGCCAGGTTGTCCAGCGGGCGTCCGTGGAGGTACCGGATCGCCTGCTGGGAGCGGTACATCGACTCGAACTGCCAGCGATGCCTGGCCGAGAAGCGGTGGTACTTCTTCAGCGCTGTCGCCTTGTCCTGGCGTCCGTCGAGCACGGCGCGAAGCTCGCGCCCGGCCGCGATCCCGAAGTAGAACGCCGTGCGGATGCCCTCCGCGGTGAGCGGCAGGCAGTGGCCCGCGCTGTCGCCGACGAAGAACACGCCGTCCTCGGTCGCCGGCCGCAGGCGATGCGGGATCCAGTTGCCCTGATAGCCGTGCGGCTCCTGGGCGACGTCCTCGACCAGCCGCAGCGTCGGCTGCTTGACCGGATCGTGCGGATCGAAGGACCCGACGCCGATCCGCACCTCGTCGCCGGCGGGGAACGCCCAGCCGTAGCCGGCGGTGACGTAGCGCGGGTCGACGAACAGCTCGAGGTCGGTTCCGGTGCCCCGCGGATGGACCTCCAGGCCGCGTGAGAGCGGCGCGTTCGGGGGCTGCACGTTGTCGCCGACGCCGAGCACCCGGCGCCAGCCGAGGGCGTCGATGATCAGCGGTGCGGTGAGATCTCCGCGATCGGTGCTCACCACCGAACCTGTACGAGAGCTGACCTTCGCGGTCTCGAACTCGGCCTCGCCGCTCTGGTCCCACAGCAGCCCGCAGAGCTGCCGGTAATCGAAGGTCGAGAAGGTGAAGGGCAGCTTCCAGCGGGCGGTCTGCACCTTGGGCGTCCGGACGACCAACGAGTCGAAGGTCTGCAGGATCGACGCCTGCAGGCCGAGATTGCGCAGCCACTCGGTGGGTGCCGCGCAGGCCGAGGTCTGGCGCTCGCCGATCTCGTAGCGATCCACGAGCAGGACCCGCGCGCCGCTCGCGCGCAGCTCGCGCGCGACGGTCAGCCCGGCGAAGGAGGCACCGCAGATCAGGACGTCGGCGTCCGCACCGCTGGGAAAGGGGACGCGGGCGGCTCCGCGCTTCGTGGCTCGTACCGGCATTCCCGCTACAGTATCCGGCTGCTAATGGAAGCCACGCTCACTCCCCCTGCCATCTCCGAAGCCCGCGTCGTCGAGGGCTCCGACGGGATGCTCCTCGAAATCGACGGCCAGATCGTTCCGAACTACGACGCCACGATCGTCCCCTTTGAAGAGGGCGATGTCGTCACCGGAAAGGTCGTTCGGATCGACAAGGACGAAGTCCTGGTCGACATCGGATACAAGAGCGAAGGGGTCATCCCCAATAACGAGCTCTCGATCCGCAAGTCGGTAGATCCGAATGAAGAGGTCGAGCTCGGCGAAGAAGTCGATGCGCTCGTCCTCACCAAGGAGGATCAGGACGGTCGCCTGATCCTGTCCAAGAAGCGCGCTCGCTTCGAGCGTGCCTGGCGCAAGATCGAGGCTGCCGCCGATTCCGGCGAGCCCGTCAACGGCGCGGTCATCGAGGTCGTCAAGGGCGGCCTCATCGTCGACCTCGGGGTGCGCGGCTTCTTGCCCGCCTCGCTGGTGGACATCCGCCGTGTGCCGAACCTGGACGAATACCTCGGTCAGACGATCCAGACCAAAGTTATAGAGCTCAATCGCTCGCGCAACAACGTCGTTCTGTCGCGCCGCGCGGTCCTCGAGGAGGAGCGCAAGGAGCAGCGTCAGGCGATCCTGGAGCGTCTGCAGCCGGGCCTGATCATCGAGGGCCAGATCTCGAACATCGTCGACTTCGGCGCGTTCGTGGACCTGGACGGCATCGACGGCCTGATCCACATCTCCGAGCTCTCGTGGTCGCACGTGAACCACCCGAGCGAGGTGCTCTCGATCGGCCAGACCGTCGAGGTCAAGGTGCTGGACATCGATCGCGATCGCCAGCGGATCTCGCTGGGTCTCAAGCAGACCCAGGAGGACCCGTGGCAGCGCGTCGTCGACACCTACCACGTGGGTGACGAGCTCGAGGGCGCGGTGACCAAGGTCGTCGCGTTCGGTGCGTTCGTCGAGATCCTCGAAGGTGTCGAGGGCCTCGTGCACATCTCCGAGCTCGCCCAGCAGCACGTCGAGAACCCGCGTGAGATCGTCCAGCCGGGCGACGAGGTGAAGGTCAAGATCCTCGAGATCGACTCCGAGCGGCGCCGTCTGTCGCTCTCGATCAAGCGCGTCGAGGATCAGGTGCTGCCGCGCCGGACCCTCACCAACGACGCCGGCGACCTCGAGGACATGCCGGAGCTCGGCCTGTCCGAGGACGTCTTCGCCGAGGCGCCCGTCGTCGAGGTCGAGGACGGCATCGACGCCGCGGACGAGGCGTCCGCTGAGGCGGGTGCCGCCGAAGCCGAGGCCGAGGCCGCCGCCGAGCCGGAGGCTGCTGCCGTCGAGGTCGAGGTCGAGGAGCTCGCTCCGACGGCCGACGTCGAGCCCGCGGACGAGCCGACGCCGGAAGAAACCGCCCTCGAAGAAGAGTGACCGCGCCGCCGTTCGTCGGCCTGACGGGCGGCATCGGCGCGGGGAAGTCGGAGGCACTGGCCGCGCTAAGTCGTCTGGGCGCGGCCACGATCTCCTCCGACCAGGTTGTTCACGACCTCTATCAGGACCCTGAAGTGATCGACCTCGTGGTCGAGCGCTGGGGTCCTGACGTCGTCCCGGACGGCCACGTGGACCGTTCGGCCGTGGCGCGTCACGCGTTCGCCTCCGACGAGGAGCGAAGCTGGCTCGAGCAGCTGCTGTGGCCGCGCGTGGGGCAGCGCGTGGCCGATTGGCGACGAGAGCAATCGGCGTCGCAACCGCCACCCGTCGCGCTGGTCGTCGAGACCCCGTTGCTCTTCGAGGCGGGGCTTGAGCGCAACTACGATGCGACCATCGCCGTTGTTGCCGATGAGACGGTTCGTGCAGCACGGGCCGGTGCACGCGGTCATGCAGCCCTCGACGAACGGACAGCACGCCAGCTCCCACAGGCCGAGAAGGCCGCTCGGGCGACCTTCTCGGTCGAGAACTCGGGCACTTTGCGCGAACTCGAGCAGGAGCTGTCTGCCGTTCTTGCGAAGCTGAAGACCTGAGATGAGCGCTCAGCCCGCGACCGCCCAGCGCACCCGGCGCGTCAGCCGCCGGCCGTCCCGTGCTGCCGCCTGGCGCCGGCGGCTGTCGCTGGCCGCCGGCCTCGCGCTGATCGTCATCGCGGTCGTCAGCCTGGTCAAGCCGGCCGACCACGCGGTCCAGGAGATCAAGCTCCCGCTGCGCCACGAGGACATCATCCGCCAGCAGGCCAAGACCAAGAACGTCGACGCCTCGCTGATCGCGGCGGTGATCTACACGGAGTCGCGCTTTCGCGACCAGACCTCGCAGGCCGGCGCCAAGGGCCTGATGCAGCTGATGCCCGCCACCGCGGACTACATCGCCCAGAAGTCCGGCGGCACGCGCTTCCGCCGCGAGGACCTGGCGACACCGCAGATCAACATCGCCTACGGCACCTGGTACCTGCGTTATCTGCTGCAGAAGTACGACCACAACACGATCCTCACGCTCGCCGCGTACAACGCGGGGGAGGGCAAGGTCGACGAGTGGCGCGCGGTGGCCTCCGCGCGCGGCGAGAAGTTCCGGGTCGCGTCGCACATCCCGTTCCAGGAGACCCGCGACTACGTGCGCCGCGTGCTGAGCGCACGCGCCGAGTACCGGCGCACCTACTCGACCGAGCTGCGGCTCTAACTAAAGACCCGCGCGGCGCCGCTGGAGCTCGGCGCGCTCGACCGCGTTCTCGGTGAGCGCGGCGGCGCGGCCGTACGCGGCGGACGCGCCGCTCGGGTCACCGGCGCGGCGGAGCAGGTCGGCGTGGGTCGCGTGCAGTGGGGCATAGCGCGCAAGCGCGGGGTCGGCGAGCAGCGGCGCGAGCAGTTCGAGCCCCGCGGCCGCGCCCTGGGCGTACGCGACCGCCGCCGCGTGGTTGAGCGCGGTCACCGGTGACGGCGCGACCTCGGCGAGGGCGGCGTGGAGCTCGGCGATCTCCGCCCACGGCGGCCCGGCGGGCGACGTCTGCAGGGCCGCGATCGCGGCCTGCAGGGCGTACGGGCCAGGCGGCGCGAGCGCCAGCGCACGGGAGAGCGCGTCGCGGCCGGCGGTGAGCGCGCTGTCGTCCCAGCGCGAACGGTCCTGGTCCTCCAGCGCGACGTAGCGGCCCGACCCGTCCACGCGGGCGGCGCGCCGGGCGTGCGTGAGCCCCATCAGCGCGAGCAGCGCCCACGCCTCCGGCTCGTCGGGCATCAGCTCGCACAGAAGCCGTCCGAGGCGGATCGCCTCGTCGCACAGCTCGTGACGGACGAGCTCGTCACCCGCGGTGGCGGCGTAGCCCTCGTTGAAGATCAGGTAGATGACCCCGAGCACGCCGTCGAGGCGCTCGGCGAGCTCGGCGCCGGCCGGCACCCGGTAGGGGATCGCGGCATCGGCGATCTTGCGCTTGGCGCGCACGATCCGCTTGCCCATCGTGGGCTCGCTCACCAGGAACGCGCGCGCGATCTCGCCCGTGGTGAGCCCGCCGAGCGCGCGCAACGTGAGCGCGACCCGCGCGGGCGGCTCGAGCGCCGGGTGGCAGCAGGTGAAGATCAGCCGCAGGCGGTCGTCCACGATCAACGGTCCCTCGTCCGCGAACGGGTCGTCCTCGCGCGTGCGCTGCTGCAACTCGGCCAGCCTCGTCGCCCGCAGGTGCTGCGCCTGGCCGCGGCGGATGCGATCGATCGCGCGCCGCTTGGCGGCCGTCGCCAGCCAGCCGCCCGGGTTCTCCGGCACCCCGTCGCGCGGCCACGCGACGGTGGCGGCCGCGAACGCGTCCTGGAGCGCCTCCTCGGCCAGGTCGAAGTCACCGACGTGGCGGATCAGCAGCGCGAGCACCGAGCCGTGGTGCTCGCGGAACGCGCGCTCGACGTCGCTCACCCGGCCGGGAGGTCCTCCGCGGCGAACACCGGGCGCACCTCGACCGATCCGTACTCGGCGATCGGCAGCTGCCGCGCCCACCCGATCGCCTCGTCGAGGTCGGCGCAGTCGAGCAGGTAGTAGCCCGCCAGGATCTCCTTCGTCGTCGCGAACGGGCCGTCGCGGAGCTCCAGCTTCTCGTCGCGCACGCGAAGCGTCGTGGCCGCGAGGGTGTCGTGCAGCGCCGCGTTGGCGACGAGCACGCCGGCCTCGCGCAGCCGCTCGGTCACCGCGTGCCAGCGCGGCATCAGCGCCCAGCGCTCGCGCTCCGCCGCCTCGTCGCCGGGTTCGTTGTAGAGCAGGGCCATGTACTGGGGCATTCGGTCTCCTTCTACAGCGTTTGCGCTCTGCTGACGCTCCTCGGAGCAGGATTTGGACACCGTGGTCCAAATCGGCACGCCTGCGGCGTCACCCCGGCATGAACCACAGCATCTTCTTGCCCACCGGCTTCGGTGGCCCACTGCCCGCCGGCGGGTACACGACGCTCTCCACCATCGCGCAGACCGCCGAGCGTTGCGGCTTCGAGACCGCCTGGGTGCTTGATCACCTGCAGGCGATCCCGCACTCGCCCGCCCCCGTCTTCGAGTGCTGGGCGCTGATCACCGCGCTGGCCCGCGACACGACGACCCTCCGGCTCGGCAACCTCGTCACCGCCGAGGCCTACCGGCATCCGGTGCTGCAGGCCAAGATCGCCGGGACGGTCGACGTCATCTCCGGCGGGCGGCTCACGTTCGGCATCGGCGCGGGCTGGTACGAGCCGGATTTCGCCGCGCTCGGGATGCGGATGCCCGGCGCCGGTGAGCGGCTGCGCCGACTGGACGAGGCGCTGCAGATCATCCGCTCGTTGCTCACCGAGGAGGTCACCGACTTCTCCGGCTCGTTCTACACCGTGCGCGGCGCCTTCAACGAGCCCAAGGGGGCGAAGCTCCCGATCATGGTCGCGGGCGGCGGCGAGAAGGTGACGCTGAAGCTGGTCGCCCGCCACGGCGACCTCTGCAACATGCTCGCCGGGCCCGACGTCCTGGCGCACAAGTACGCGGTGATCGACGCCCACTGCGACGCGATCGGCCGCGACCCCTCCGAGATCCGCCGCACGGCGCTGACCACGTGCCTGATCGCCGACACCGACGAGGCGGCGCAGGCCGCGTTCCCGGACGCCGCGGCCGGGTTGTTCGACGGCGATGTGCGGTCCTACGGGCTGATCGGCGCGCCGGACACGGTCCGCGAGCGGATCGACGCCTACGCCGAGGCCGGGGTCGACGAGCTGATCGTCGGCTTCGCGATGCCCGACGTCCCCGCGGCGATCGAGCGCTACGCGGACGTCGCCGTCCTCGCGACCGTCCAGTAGCCCGGTGTCGGATCGACGAGCGCACCGGCAGGATCGTCGGCTCCGCGATTCCGGTCGGCCAAGGCCCGTAGAGTTGGCCGAGCATGGATACGACGGGGTTCTTCGACTACCCGACTGAACGTCAGGAGTCCACCGCCGAGCACGGGCTCCCGACGTTTCTCAGCGGCCGCGGGGAGGACGACTGGGCCATGCTGCTCGACCACTCGGAGACGCGGCTGTTCAGCCCGGGCGAGATCGTCCTGGCCAAGGGCGAGACCGACCGGGCCCTGTACCTGCTGATCGCCGGCTGGGTGAAGGCCCCCAGCGGCGTCGTGCACCCGATCACGACCCTCGGCGAGGACGCGTTCCTGGACGGCACGCCGCGTGCCGTCTCCGTTGAGGCGATGAGCGAAGGTGAGATGCTGCGGCTCAGTTTCGAGGGCTTCGAGACCCTCGCCGCCCGCAACCCGTCCCTCGGCCGGGACATCCTGCTGGACCTCGGCCGGATCCTGTCCGCGCGCCTGCGCGCCACCGGCGAGCAGACCCCCGGATGGACCGGCTGATGGCCGCCGCGCAGATCACGTTCCCGAACTACACCCAGATCCCGAGCCGCATCCCGGTGAAGGTCTGGCAGGCCATGCGCGCGGGCTCGTTGGTGGCCGGCCTGATCGTCGCCGGACTGCTGATCGCGGTGCCTGACACGGGCCTGTTCGTGATGTGGAAGGTCATCATCCCGACACTTCCGTTTCTGTTCCTGACCGCCCCCGGCCTCTGGCGCAACCTCTGCCCGCTGGCCGCGTCGAATCAGACTCCGCGCGCGCTGAAGCTCACGAAGGCGCTCACCGCGCCGAACTGGCTGAAGGAGTACGGCTACGTCATCGCCTTCAGCGGGTTCATCCTGTTCGTCGTCCTGCGCCGGTTCGGCCTCGACGACAACGGCGCCTACTCGGCACTGCTGTTGCTGGGCGCGATGGGCGCCGCGTTCACCGGCGGCATGTTCCTGAAGGGCAAGAGCGGCTGGTGCAGCACGATGTGCCCGCTGCTGCCGGTGCAGCGCATCTATGGCCAGACGCCGCTGGCGATGGTCGCCAACGCCCACTGCCAGCCGTGCGTGGGCTGCGTCAAGAACTGCTACGACTTCAACCCGCGCGCCGCCTACCTCGCCGACCTCAACGACGCCGACACCTACTGGAGCGGCTACCGGCGCTACTTCGTCGGCGCGTTCCCGGGCCTGGTGCTGTCCTTCTTCGAGGTCCCGGACGGCTCGAACCTGGAGATCCTCGGCGGCATGGCGCTCTACGTGGCGATCAGCATCGCCGTCTTCGCGACCCTGAACGCCTTCGTCAAGACCAGCACCCACACGATCACGAGCCTGTTCGGCGCGGCCGCCTTCGCGATCTTCTACACCGAGGTCGCCCGCAAGGTCCTCGGCGGCCCCGACGCGCTGGCGATCGTCTTCTCCGCCGCCGCGATCGTCCTCGCCGCCACCTGGTTCGTGCGCACCATCCGCAAGGAGAAGCCGTTCCTGGAGAAGGCGGGCGCCAAGCCCGCCACGCCCTCTGGGACGGTCGCGACCGCCGGCGTCGCCGCGCTCACCCGAGCCAGCGGTCTGCGCGCCGTCGCGGGCGGCGCGCCCCAGGTCACGTTCCTGCCGGACAACAAGCGCGTCGCGCCCAAGCCCGGAATGAGCCTGCTGGAGATCGCCGAGGCCAACGGGATGCAGATCGAGGCCGGCTGCCGGATGGGCATCTGCGGCGCCGACCCGGTCGCGATCAAGGACGGGATGAGTTGCACGTCGCCGATGTCCGACGACGAGAAGGCGACGCTCGAGCGCCTCGGTTACGCCGAGAACACCCGCATGGCGTGCTGCGTGCGCGTCACCGGCCCGGTCTCGGTCGCGCTCACGCCGGACAAGGCGTCCGCGCCGCGGCTGAGCCAGATCATCGGCTTCAGCTACGACAAGGACGTCGAGCGCATCGTCGTGCTCGGCAACGGCATCGCGGGCGTCACGGCGGCCGATCACGCGCGCCGGCGTCACCCCGGCGTCCAGATCGACCTGATCGCCGAGGAGCCCCACCACCTCTACAACCGCATGGGGATCAGCCGGCTCGTCTACGGCCGCAGCGCCATGCAGGGCCTCTACCTCAACCCGGACAAGTGGTACGACGAGCGGGCGATCAACACGTGGCTCAACACACGCGCGCTGTTCATCGACCGCACCAACCGCCAGGTGGCGCTGGGCACGGGGGAGAAGCTCGACTTCGACCGCCTGATCCTGGCGACCGGCTCGCGCGCGTTCGTCCCGCAGATCGAGGGCTTCGGACTGCCTGGGACGGGCGTGCTGCGCAAGGCCGCGGACGCGATCGCCCTGCGGTCCTACGCGCAACGCGTCAGCTCGCAGCGCGGCGTCGTGGCGGGAGGCGGGCTGCTCGGCCTCGAAGCCGCGTACGCGCTGCACAAGCTCGGGCTCAAGACGACCGTGCTCGAGCGCAGCGCCGGGTTGCTGACCCGACAGCTCGATCACCGCGGTGGCGAGCATCTCAAGAGCCATCTCGAAGGACTCGGCCTGGAGATCCTCACGGAGTCCGAGGTCAAGTCCGTGGATGGCACCGGCCGCCTGCGCGGCGTCACGCTCAGCGACGGCCGCGCCATGCCCGCCCAGATCCTGCTCGTGGCGGCGGGCATCACGCCCAACATCGACCTCGCCAAGGACGCGAAGCTCTCCCACAATCGCGGCGTGATGGTCGACGACCGCATGTGCACGGTCGATCCGGCGATCTACGCGGCGGGCGACGTCGCGGAGTGGAACGGCGAACTGCCGGGCCTGTGGCCGACCGCGGTCGCGCAGGCCGAGGTGGCGGCCGAGAACGCCGTCGGGGGCGAGAAGGTCTACACGGGCGTCGTGCCGGTGACGATCCTCAAGGTCGTCGGCATCGAACTCGCGAGCATCGGCCGTATCCACAGCGAAGCGGGCGATGAGGCGATCGTCTCCGAAGGCACCGGCCGCTACCGCAAGCTGGTCGTTCGCGAGGGCAAGATGGTCGGCGCGATCCTGCTCGGCCCGGGTAATGACGTCGCCGCGGTGCGTACGGCGATCACCCGCGGCCTGGACGTCACGCCCGTGCTCGCCGCGTTGCGCGAGGGCCGCCTCGACGGCCTGGCCAAGCTGAGCGAGGGCGCGCCCCTCGTTCCGGCCGCCGCCGCGTGAAGGAATATCGGGTGCGCGCCCGGCGTCCTGCCGGGTATGCAGCCGAAACTCCTCCTCCCGCTCGCCGCCGCGGCCCTTGTGCTCGCGGTCCCGGCAGCGGCCGATGCGGCCATCACCACGACCATCGTCGACGCCACCCACGTCACCCTCACCGGTGACGCCGCGGCCGACAACATCGCGCTCGGCGTCGACTCCGACGGCAACATCACCCACAACTTCAACGGTGCTCCCTCGGCCGACTTCGGCGGCGGCCAGAAGTTCAAGTCCGACGGCAAGCTGATCCTCACGGTCAGCACCGGCGACGGCAACGACACGATCAACCTGTCGGTGCCCGACCTGGCCGACGCCACGATCAGCTCCGGCAACGACGACGACATCATCGTCGGCGGCGACAACCTCGACACGATCGACGCCGGCGCCGGCAACGACCGCATCACGGGCTTCAAGGGCAACGACAAGATCACGGCCGGCGACGGCAACGACGTGATGATCTGGAACAACGGCGACGGCACCGACGACGACCTCGGCGGCGCCGGCGTCGACGAGACGCTGGTCACCCTCTCGGCCGGCACCGACGTCATGACGGTCAAGCCCAACGGCGCCCAGACGCGCTTCGATCGCACCAACGTCGGCCTGTTCGGCATCAACCTCCAGGACACCGAGAAGCTCTCGATCACGTCGTTCGCCGGCAACGACACGCTCACGACCGAGGCCGGCGTGACGCTCCCGATGAACGTCGACGGCGGCGCCGGCGACGACGTGATCTCCACCGGCGAGGGCGCCGACGTGATCAGCGGCGGCGACGGCAACGACACGCTCACGGGCGCAGGCGGCGCCGACCGCATCATCGGCGACCGCGGCAGCGACACGGTCAACGGTGGCAACGGGAACGACACGCTCGTCTGGAACAACGGCGACGGCTCCGACGTGATCAACGGCGACGCCGACACCGACCGCATCGAGACCAACCTCGGCGCCGGCGACGACGTCTCGACGATCAAGAACGAGAACGGCCGCGTCCGCTATGACCGCACCAGCGCGGGCGCCTTCAACCTGTCCGTCGGCGACCGCCGAGCTCTTCGAGCTCAACACCCTCGGCGGCAACGACACGCTGAGCGTCGCCCCCGACGTGACCCTCCCGCTCGACGTCGACGGCGGCGCGGGCAACGACCTGCTGCAGGGCGGCGCCGGCTCGGACACGGTGGACGGCGGCGACGGCGACGATCGCCTCGAGCTGCGCGACGGCGTGGCGGACTTCGGCCGCGGCGGCGCCGGCAACGACTTCGCCGTGATGGACGCCATCGACGCCCACTCGCCCGACACCGAGTCGGTCGACCGTCCCGCCACGCCGCTGCCGTCCCCGGCTCCGGCCGCGGGTGCCGCGACGATGGCCAAGACCGCCACCGTCAAGAAGGGCGTCGCCTCGCTGAAGCTCTCCTGCCCGGCCGGCACGAGCGGCTGCACCGGCTCGGTGTCGCTGTCGACGACCAAGACGATCAGGGTCGGCAAGCTCAAGGCGCGGCTGCTGCTCGGCCGCCAGGCCTACTCCCTGAAGGCCGGCGAGACCAGGACGATCAAGGTCAAGCTCGTCCGCGGCGCCGCCGGGCTGGCGTCCAAGAAGAAGCTTGCCGTCGATGCCGTCGACGCCACGGGCGCGACCAAGGTGACGCTGCGCTTCTAACGTACGGCGGATGGATCTGGATCGCCGCGGACTGGCCACACTCGCAAGTGGCCATGCCGCGGCGGACCTGTGTCAGGGGTCGATCCCCGCGCTGATCCCGTTCCTGATCGTCCAGCGCGGCTACTCCTACTCCGCCGCCGGCGCGCTGTTGCTGGTGGTCACGGTCGGCTCGTCGATCATCCAGCCGCTGTTCGGCACGCTGTCTGACCGGCTGCAGATGTGGTGGCTGATCCCGGTGGGCGTGGGGCTGAGCGCCATCGGCATCGCCGGCGCGGGGCTGACGCAGACGTTCTGGCTGACGTGCGCGCTGGTCGGCCTCGGCGGGCTGGGCGTGGCCGCGTTCCACCCCGAGGGCGCCCGCTACGCCAACTACGCGTCCGGCACCCGGCGAGGCACCGGGATGAGCCTGTTCAGCGTCGGCGGGAACACCGGCTTCGCGCTCGGGCCGATCCTGATCACGCCCGCGGTGCTGGCGTTCGGGCTCGAGGGAACGGCGCTGGTCGCCATCCTGCCGGCGATCGTGGCCGTCGTGCTGGCGTTCGAGATGCCGCACCTGCGCGAGCGCAGTTCCGCCGCGGCGGAGAAGGTCGCCGCCGGGCGCGACAGCCGCGAGGATGACGACGTGAGCGCGTTCGTGCGCCTGACCCTCGTCATCGGGTTCCGCAGCGGCGTCTACTTCGGGCTGCAGTCGTTCGCGGCGGTGTGGCTGATCCGCGAGTACGGAGCGACCGAAGGGCAGGGCAATGCGGCGCTCGCCGGGATGCTGGCCTGCGGTGCGGTGGGGACGCTGGTGGGCGGCCGGCTGGTGGACCGGATCGGCCGGCGAGCGGTGCTGATCGGCTCGATCGTGGCGCAGATCCCGCTTCTGCTGGGGTTCATGCTCGCGCCGAGTGAGCTCGTCGGGGCGCTGTTCCTGGCCGGGATCGGCTTCGTCACGGTCATGTCCTTCAGCGTGAGCGTGGTGATGGGGCAGGAGTACCTGCCTTCGCGGCTGGGGCTGGCGTCCGGGGTGACGCTCGGGCTGGCGATCGGCCTGGGCGGGATCGCCGCCGCGCTGTTCGGCCTGATGGCCGACCACCTGGGGCTGACGCCGGTGATGTGGACCGTCGCCGCGCTCCCGCTGGCCGGGCTGGCGATCGCCTTCACGCTGCCCCTGACCGCCAACGAGGCGCGTACTCTATCCTCAGTTGCGTGACGCAACGCACTCGTACGCACAGCTGGTCGGACCCGATCGAGACCGCGCAGGCCGCCGCCACCCTGCCCGGCATCGAGGCGATTCGCAAGATCGCCTCGGGTGAGCTCCCGCCGCCCCCGATCGCCTCGCTGCTCGACTTCGAGATCACGCTGGTCGAGGAAGGGCGAGTGATCTTCGCCATCACGCCCGCCGAGTGGATGTACAACCCGATCGGCTCCGTGCACGGCGGGGTCGCCGCGACGCTGCTGGACTCGTCGCTGGGGTGCGCGATCCACACCGTCCTGCCCGCGGGGACGGCGTACACCACCACCGACCTGCACGTCCGCTACGTGCGCGCCATGAGCGCCACGACGGGCCGCGTGCTCGCCGACTCACGCGTCGTGCACTCCGGCCGCAAGCTCGCCACCGCCGAGGGCCGGCTCTACGCCGAGGCGGACGGCAAGCTCTTCGCCACCGGGACGACCAGCTGCATGGTTCTCTAAAGGGGCCAGGCCCCGTCACCCTCGGTTGACGGGGCCTGGCCCCTTTAGGTTGTCGCGAACCGTTTTCGCCGCTCGCGGCAATCAGTGCCAGTGCTGACCACGACGCTCACCCTCGACGCCTCGCTGATCGCGCGCTCCGTGCGCGAGCCGGCGGCGTTCGCGGCGGTCTTCGATCGCCACTGGCCAGGCATCTTCCGCTACTGCGCCTCGCGGGCGGGCAGCGCGGGGGAGGACCTCGCCGCCGAGACGTTCCGGGTCGCGTTCGACGAGCGGGAGAAGTTCGACACCCGCTACGCCGACGCGCGCCCCTGGCTCTACGGCATCGCGACGAACCTGCTCCGGCATTGGTTCCGCGCGTCCGCCCGCCGCGCGCCCGACCCGCCGGTCCACGAGTGGGACTTCGCCGACGAGGCCCTCGGCCGCGTCGAGGCCCGCGCGCTCGGCCCGGAGTTGGCCGCGGCGCTGCGGCTCGTGTCCGCCGCGGACCGCGACGCGCTGCTGCTGCACGCGTGGGCCGAGTTGACCTACACCGAGATCGCCGACGCCACCGGCGTGCCGGTCGGCACCGTCCGCTCCCGTATTCACCGCGCGCGCACCCAGCTGCGCGCCCAGCTCGAAGGAACCGACCGATGAACGAGCTCGCCTGGCTGACCGAGCACCGACCAGAGGCGCCCGAGCCGGACAGCGCCTGGGCCCGCGCCTCGCTGCTTGCCCACATCGAGGCGCAGACCGGCGACGGCGAGCGCACCGCGACGGGCCGCGCGGACCGCGCGCTCGTGGCCGCCGCGGCCGATGAGCTCGCCGCCACCGGACGGGCGCGCCGCGACCCCGCCGCCACCCGCCGCCCGTCGCGCCGTCGCGCGCCCCGTCGTGCCGCCGCGGTCGCCGTCCTCGCGCTGGCGGTGCTCGCCGCCATGGTCGCCTGGCCGACGGGCGACGTCAGGACTCCGCCCGTGCCGGGCCTGCACGCGCCCGCCCCCGCTGAGGCCGCGCTCGTGACGCTCTCCAAGCGGATCGCGCGCGAGCCCACCCCTACCGGCGACGCGACGCTCGTCCTGCGCCACCACCACTTCCCCAACGGGGAGAAGGACATGACCGGCGCCGACCTCTATCTCGACGACGGCCGCTACATCTACGCGCCCAGCGTCAAGGAGCTGCGCCACGCCGCCGTCAACGGCGACTACAACGGCCGGCTCGTGAAGGCGGCGGTCGCGGCGCGCACGCTGCCGACGGCCGAGGCGCGCATGCAGATGATCCTGGCGTCCGGGATCAAGCCGGAGGACCTGCCGAAGAACCTGGCGGTCAACCTTCAGGACAACTACATCTGGGGCAACGCGACCGACGCGCTGCAGGCCGGCGCGGGCCGCAAGGACGTCCGGGAAGGCGTGATGCGCCTGCTGGCGACGCTGAAGAACGTGAAGGTCACCGAGGCAGGCGCCACGCTCGAGCTGACCAACACCGACTTCGACGGGGGCTACACGGAGACGTACATCCTCGACGCGACGACGGGCATCCCGCAGCGGTTCATCGGCGGCGTCCCGGGCCAGACGCCCGGTGTGACCATGACCTTCGAGATCAAGCGCGTGACCGGCGCTAGCTTGGCCGACGCGGCGGCATAGGCCGCCGGCGGTCCAGCGCCGGTCGCGGATGCGGGTCCGCGGGCGGCTGATCCTCGTCGGGAGCGGACGGCGGTGACGGCGGCGGCGGGTCGGCTGCCGCCGCCCGCTCCGCGTCCTCCGAACGCCCCACGGCCAGGAAGACGGCGCTGATGGCCACGACGCACGCGATGCCGAAGAGCCCCAGCGCGATGCCCTTGCCGGCGATCGACCCGCCGGCCACGATGAGCACGACGATCGCGGCGAGGGCAAGGCCGACGATGCCGGCGATCATGGCGCGCATGCCTTCCAGGATAATCCCGCGCATGTCTGAGCCGGCCTGGTGGCAGCGGGGCGCCATCTACCAGATCTATCCGCGCTCGTTCGCGGACGCCAACGGCGACGGGGTGGGCGACCTCAAGGGGATCACGAGCAAGCTCGACTACCTCAAGGCGCTGAAGGTCGAGGGCATCTGGCTGAGCCCGATCTTCACCTCGCCGATGGCCGACTTCGGCTACGACGTCTCCGACTACTGCGACATCGACCCCGTGTTCGGCACGCTCGACGACCTCGACGAGCTGGTCGCGGAGTGCCACGCGCGCGACCTCAAGCTGATCCTCGACTGGGTGCCCAACCACAGCTCCGACCAGCACCCGTGGTTCCAGGAGTCCCGCTCCAGCCGCGAGAACCCCAAGCGCGACTGGTACGTGTGGCGCGACGAGCCCAACGACTGGATGTCGGTGTTCAAGGCCTGCGGCAAGGCGTGGACGTTCGACGAGACGACGCGGCAGTACTACCTGCACAGCTTCATGCCCGAGCAGCCCGACCTCAACTGGGACAACCCCGAGGTCGAGCGCGCGATGCACGACGTGCTGCGCTTCTGGATGGACCGCGGCGTCGACGGCCTGCGCCTGGACGCGATCGCCAAGATCGCCAAGGACCCGCTGCTGCGCGACCACGGCGGCGCGTCCACGGCGCCACGACGAGGACTGGGAGTCGATCCACCCGCGGCTGCGCGGCATCCGCAAGGTCGTCGACGAATACGAGGACCGGATGATCGTGGGGGAGGTCGCGCTGCAGGACCTGCACCGCGTCGTCGCCTACCTCGAGTACGGCGACCAGCTGCACCTCGCGCACAACTTCGTCTTCATCGACCAGGACTGGGGCGCGGAGCGCTACGCCGACAGCATCGCCGACTTCGAGAAGCTGGCCGAGGATCACGCCTGGCCCGCCTGGTTTCTCGCCAACCACGACAAGAACCGCCCGCGCAGCCGCTTCGACCACGACGGCCTCGGCGCACGAGCGCGCCCGCGCGATCCTCGTGATGCTCTACACGCTGCGCGGCACGCCGTTCATCTACCAGGGCGAGGAGCTCGGGCTGCCGGACGCGACGATCCCGCCCGACCGCGTGGTCGACGTCGACGGCCGCGACCCCGAGCGCGCGCCGATCCCGTGGACGCCGAGACGCGCCCGGCCACGGCTTCACCGACGGCGCCGACGCGTGGCTGCCGTTCATCGACGACGCCGCGACGCCTGAACGCCGCAGACACAGGCCGATGACCCGGACTCCACGCTGAACCTGACGCGAGCGCTGGCGACCCTGCGCGAGCGGACCCCGGCACTCGTCACCGGAACGCAGGAGCTGGTCGACGCGGGCGACGGGATCGTCGCCTACACGCGCGGCGACGAGTACCTGGCCGCGATCAACTTCACCGACCGGGAGCTCCCGCTGATTCCCGCCGGCGACGCTCGTCCTCTCCAGCGATCCGGCGAGAACCGAGGCGAGCGCCTCGCTGAAGGCCAGCGAGGCGCTCATCCTCAAGCTACGACGAGAGTGACTCGCCGGACTCGGCGTCGAAGAAGTGCAGCTTCGTGGCGTCGATCCAGACCTCGGTCGGCTCGCCGACCTTCACGCGCGCCTCGGAGGCGAGGCGGGCGACGACCACGGCCTCGCCCTCGGCGGTGGTCTCGGCCACGCCGCCCTGATCGGCCAGCAGGTCCTCGACCTGTGAGGACTGCAGCGCGCTCGGCCTTGACGCCGAAGTGGACGTAGTACTCCGCGCCCATCGCCTCGACCAGGTCGAACTTCGTCTTGAACGTCGTCCCGCGGCCGCGGATCTCCGCCGCGACCTGCGACACGTCCTCGAAGTCCTCCGGGCGGATGCCCGCGATCAGCTTGCGGCCCGCGTCGACGCGCCCGATCTTCGACTGCACCTCCGATGGCAGCTTGACGCTGACCATCGGCATCTTCGACCGTGTCGCCCGTCGATCGTCGCGGGCAGGAAGTTCATGCCCGGCGACCCGATGAAGCCCGCCACGAAGAGGTTCTTCGGGCTGTTGTAGAGCTCCATCGGCGACGCGACCTGCTGGAGCACGCCGTGCAGCATGATCGCCACGCGGTCGCCCAGCGTCATGGCCTCGGTCTGGTCGTGGGTCACGTAGACCGTGGTCGTGTTCATGCGGTGCTGGATGCGCGCCACCTCGGCCCGCATCTGCACGCGCAGCTTGGCGTCCAGGTTCGAGAGCGGCTCGTCCATCAGGAACGCCTTCGGCGAGCGCACGATCGCGCGGCCCATGGCCACGCGCTGGCGCTGGCCGCCCGACAGGTTCGCCGGCTTGCGCTCGAGGTGGTTCTGGAGATCGAGGATGTCCGCCGCCTCGTTGACCTTGGCGTCGATCTCCTCCTTCGGCATCTTGGCCAGCTTGAGGGCGAACGCGATGTTGTCGCGCACGGTCATGTGCGGATACAGCGCGTAGCTCTGGAAGACCATCGCGATGTCACGGTCGCGCGGCGCCTTCTTGTTGACGACCTCGCCGCCGATCCGCAGCTCGCCGGAGGAGATGTCCTCGAGGCCGGCGATCATGTTCAGGGCGGTCGACTTCCCGCAGCCTGACGGCCCGACGAGGATCATGAACTCGCCGTCGTTGATCTCCAGGTTGAGGTTCTTGACGGCCGTGTAGCCGTCCGAGTAGGTCTTGGTGACCTGGTCCAGAACGATGTCAGCCATTGTCGCCCCCTTATCCCTTGACCGCGCCGGCGGTGAGGCCGGAGACGATGCGCCGCTGGAAGATCAGACACCATGATCAGGATCGGGATCGTCACGACCACCGCGCCGGCCGCGATGGCACCGCTCGGATCGGTGAACTGCGACGCGCCTCGGAAGTACGACAGCGCCACCGGAGCGGTGCGCGCGGTGTCGGTCGACGTCAGCACGTTGGCGAACAGGAAGTCGTTCCAGGCCGCGATGAACACCAGGATCCCGGCGGTGAACACGCCGGGCATCGCGAGCGGCAGGATGACCCGCCGGAAGGCCTGGGCACCGGTCGCCCCGTCCATCTGCGCCGCCTTCTCGAGATCCCAAGGGATCTCTCGGAAGAACGCCGACAGGATGTAGATCGCCAGCGGCAGCGAGAACGACAGATACGGCAGGATCAGGCCGAGCCACGTGTCATAGAGGCCGACGACGCGCCAGACGTTGAACAGGCCGCCGACGATCGAGATCGCCGGGAACATCGACACGGCGAGCGCGCCGGCCAGGATCAGTGTCTTGCCCGGGAAATCCAGGCGCGTGATCGCGTAGGCCGCCATCGACGCGAACGCCAGCGCGATCACCGTCGTGATCATCGCGATGCCGATCGAGTTGATCAGCGCGTGGTTGAAGCCCAGCCCACCCTTGAAGACGGCGCTGTAGTTGTCCCAGGTCGTGTTGGTCGGCAGGAACTTCTGGTCGCCGATCGTCGTCGGGTCCTTGAACGAGAGCGAGATGATCCAGGCCACGGGCGTCAGCGCGTAGACCAGCACGACGATGGTGCCGATGGCCCACAGGATCTTCTGGTTGCTGGTGGTTTCGGTCATGTCTCGTTACCTCCGCTCCGGGCTTGCGCCGAGGAAGCGGAAGAAGATGAACGCGATGATCATCACGCACGACGAAGATCAGGATCGCCACGGCCGAGCCCAGGCCGAGGTTGAGGCGGTTGACGAGCTGCAGGTAACCCAGGATCGACACGGTCTCGGTGTTGTTGGCGCCGCGAGTGATGATGAACACCGAGTCGTAGATGCGGAATGCGTCCAGCGTGCGGAACAGCACCGCGACCATCAGCGCCGGCCGGATCAGCGGCAACGTGATCCGCACGAAGCGCTGCCACGCGGTCGCGCCGTCGACCTTCGCCGCCTTGTAGAGATCCTCCGGCACAAGGGCCAGCCCGCCCAGCAGCAGCAGGGCTATGAAGGGCGTGGTCTTCCACACCTCCGCGAAGATGATCACGAACATCGAGCCCCAGTGGGTGGTCAGCGGCGGCGGTGTTGAGGCCCAGCCAGGAGACCGCGAAGCCGGTCGCCGGATCGAACGCCAGCCGCCAGGCGAACGCCGCCACGACGGTGACCGCGCCGTAGGGCACGAGCACCGAGGCGCGGATCGCCGTGCGGGCGAAGATCGCGCGGTACATCGCCTGCGCGATCAGCATGCCCAGCGCGAGCTCGAGTAGGACCGAGATGACCGTGATGAACATCGTGTTGCTGAAGTCCCGCCACCAGGTGGCCGACGTGAGCACCGTGATGTAGTTGCGAGAGCCCGACGAACTCGCCGGCGTCCGGGAAGCGCAGGTCGGCGCGCCGCAGCGAGAGCCAGAACGCGTAGATGATCGGGAAGCCGGCGACGAGCAACATCACGATGCCACCGCTGGTGCGCACAGCATCCAGGCGAGCTTTCGCTCGGCCCGCGCGCGGTCGGTCAGCCCCGGATTGCTGGGCGGGCGGGGTCGGCCGTGGTGGTCGCGGGGGCGGCGATCTGGGCCATCAGTACATCCCTCCGTCAGCGACCGTGTTGAGACGGCTCTTGAGCGTGTCGATCGCCTGCTGCGGGTTGATCGCTCGCGGGCGGGTGCAGGGAGTCCTGGATCGCCAGCGTCACGTCGGAGTAGTTGGGCGTGAACGGGCGCACCGTCGATGTCCTTGAGCTGCTCGCGCAGCAGGTCGGCGAACGGGTAGACCTTGCGGACGGCGGGATCGTCGTAGACCGAGTTCATCACCGGCGGCAGGCCCTCGTTGATCGCCTCCTGCGACTGCCACTTCTTCGGAGGTCATGCACAGCGCGGCCTTGGTGGCCAGCTCGGGGTTCTTGCCCGATCTTCGGGATGCCGAGGTTGGCGCCGCCGATCGACACGTGGCTCGGCTCGTCGGGGTTCACGCGACGGGTACTGCGCGTACCCCATGTTCGCGGCGACCTTGGCGGTCGTCGGGTTGCTCTCGGCGTCCGCGTGCGCTGCGGCCCAGACGTACGGCCAGTTGAGCAGGAAGGCGCCCTTGCCGGCCTCGAACGCGAGCCGGCCCTGGTCCTCCTGCGCGGTCGACAGCGACGGGTCGGCGCGGCCGGAGGTCGCGACGTCCTTGATGATCTGCGCGGCCTTGACCGACGGCGGGTCGAGCGTCGGCTTCGCCCTCGGCATTGACGATCTTTCCGCCGCCCGAGGCCACGAGGTTGTTGAACCAGACCACATAGCCCTCGTACTTCTGGCCCTGCTCGAGGATGTTGCCCTCGCCGGCGGGAAGCTTCTTGGCCATCGCGATCATCTCGTCCCACGTCTTGGGCGGCGTCGGGACGAGGTCCTTGCGGTACCAGAGCAACTGGACGTTGGTGTTCGTCGGGATCCCGTAGACCTTGTCCTTCCAGGTCACGGACGCGGCCGGGCCCGGGCAGCACGTCGTCGAGCGCGTCCTGCTTGTCGGCGCCGGTCATCTCCTTCATCCACCCCGCCTCGGCGAACTCCGGCGTGTAGATGGTGTCCATGTTGATGATGTCCATGTTCTTGTCGCCCGCGGCGAGCCGCCGGACGAACAGCTCGCGCGTCGCGTCGGCGCTGTTGCCGACCGGGAACATGGCGATCTTGTACTTGCCGCCCGGACTGCTGGCGCTGCACTCCGCGGCGGCCTTGCTGTTGGTGCCGCCCGGGTCGATCGGCCCGATGTAGTTGAGGGTCACCGGACCCCCGCTGCTCACCTCCGCAGCCGGCGACGATGATGGCGCACACGGCGGCCACGATGGCCGCCACGCCCGTACTCGCACGCCTCATGTAGCTCCTCTCTCCCCCTGACGCGGAGACCGCCTCCGGTGCTGGATCACGACGAGTTTTCGGCGCCGCTCCGCGACGCCCCCTACGTATGCCTCGACGGTCTACCCCTCGGATGTGACATTCGCAACTAGCAACCTCACCCGCTGGTAACAACCGGTGCTACGCGTTACACCCGAATGGGGGGCCGCTATGCGATCAGCCCGTGATACTGCGCTCGCCGTACGGCCTCCGTGCGATTGTGCGCGTGAGCTTGCGATACGCGCTGCTCGCGTGTTGCTTGACGGTGTTGGGCGAGAGCCGGAGGTCTCCGCGATCTGCTCGTTGGTCTCGCCCTGGGCGATCGCGCGAAAGCACCTGCTCCTCGCGCAGGGTCAGCTGCGGGGCGTTGCCCGCGAGCTCCGGCGGCGCGAGGCCGAGCCCGAGCCCGGCCAGACGCACGGCGGCGACGATCTCCTCGATTCCCCAGCTCTTGGAGATGAACCCGCAGGCGCGCAGGGCCTGCAGCAACCGCTGCGGGACGGCTTGGCGCGGTCGGTCATGACCAGCAGCCGGCTCGACGGCGAGGCGAGGTGCAGCGCGTGCATCTCGCCGCCCTCGTCGGCCAACGAGCCGTCGACCATGATCACGTGCGGGTTGTAGCGGGCGGCGAGGACGCCGGCCTGGGCGAGGTCCGTCGCCTGCAGGCAACGCTCGACCCAGGGCTGCTGGGTGAGCACGGTCCGCAGTCCCCAGGTGATCAGCTCGTGGGGATCGACGGCCAGCAGCCGGACGCTCGCTGGTTGCCTCAAGGGCGATACCTCATCGGGGTCGAGCCTCCTCTCGCTCGAGAGCACCGTGTAACCGGTTACATTCGATCCCATCACGGCCTTTCCTGCTTGTCAAGCGGGATGTCGGTCGGCAACTTGCGTCGCTGATTACTCTCCTCGGTCATGGCGCCGGGTCTCCTCGTCATCGCGGGGTCGCGGTCCAACGATTCGGGATGTCGCCCGCCGCGCCGGCGTCAGTGCCGCGACGGTCTCGCGGGTGCTCAACGACAGCCCGCTCGTGATGGACGGGACCCGTGCACGCGTGCACGCGGCGGTCGAGGAGCTCGGCTACCGGCTCAACGCGACGGCGCGCACGCTCTCGATCGGGCGGCGCAGGCGGTCGGGGTCGTGGTGCCGTTCTTCACCACGCACTCGGTGATCGAGCGCGTGCGCGGCGTGGTCTCCCGGCTTGGCCGCCACGAACGCGCAGGCTATGACCTTCTGCTGTTCGATGTCGAGGCGCCCGAACAACGCGCCGACGCGATGCGCGACCTGGCCCGCCGCAATCGCGTCGCCGGGCTGCTGATCGATCTCGCTTGCCGGTGCTCGACGCCGAGGTCGACGCGCTGCGCGCGACGAGCAGCCCGCGGTGCTGCTCGACGTCTCGCACCCGCAGCTGCCGCGCGTGGTCGATCGACAATGTGGCGGGGGGGAGCTGGCGGCGGGGCATCTGCTCGAGAGGGGTCACCGGCGCATCGGGTTCGTGGGCGATCATCCCACCAACGCCTACGGCTTCACCTCCTCGGAGGATCGCCGGCGCGGATTTCATGCCGAGTTGGCGCGCGCGGGGTTGGAGCTCGACCCCGCGCTGGAGCGCTTCGCGCGCCACGGGCGCGACGAGGCGCGGCGCTCGCGCGCTGGACCTGTTGCGGCTCCCCAAGCCGCCGACGGCGATCTTCGCCGCCTCCGACGTGCAGGCCATCGGCGTGCTGCGCGGCGCCAGGATGGTGGGCGCGCGGGTGCCGGAGGACGTGGCCGTGATCGGCTTCGACGACGTGGACCTGGCCGAGATGGTGGGCTTGACGACGATCCGCCAGCCGCTGCGCGAGGGTGGCGCGCTGGCCGCGATCTGCTGCTGGCGGCGATCGAGCACGGGGTTCACGACCCGGTCGAGGAGATGCCAGGCGCTGACGGTCGTCGAGCGCGCACGACGTGAGCCGAGACGCCGTCCTCTCGCGCGGAGGGGTGGCCGTACGCTCCGCGCCCCCTCGAGCCGGGCGATCCGGGCGCTTCCACTGCCTTTTCGGGCGCGACGCGCTGATCACGTCGCTGCAGGTCCTGCCCTGGCGGCCGGACGTTCGCCCGCGCCACGCTCGACGCGCTGGCCGCGCGCCAGGGGGTTCGCGACGATCCCGCTCACGGCGGGAGGAGCCGGGCAAGATCGGGCACGAGTTCCGGGATGCGCCGCCGGCGTCGTTCGTCGAGGCGGGCTGGCCGGCTTCGACGGCCCGTTCGCCTACTACGGCACGGCGGACGCGACGTGCTGGTTTCTGGTGCTCAAACGCGCGCTGCGCGAGTGGGATCGAGCCGACGGCGCGCGCCGCCGACTGGCTCGCGCGGTCGCTGGATGCCGGCGACGGGCTCGTGCGCCACGCCCCCGACCGGTGCGCTTGCCCAGCAGGGCTGGCGGGACACGATCGACGCCGCCGCGGACGCGAACGGCGGCGGGTACGTGCGGGCGGACGGATCCAACCCGGCTCCGCCGCTGGCCGACGTCGACACGCAGGCCGTCGCGCTGGCCGCGCTTCGCTCGCTGTCGTCGCGCGATCGGTCGTGGGCGCGCCGGGCGGATGCACTCCACGCGCGGCTGTCGGCGCTGCCCGTCGACACGATGGCCCTCGAGGCCGGCGATGTCGTGGTGCCGGGCGCGGGGTCGCAACTCGGCTGGCTGCTGTGGGCGGGCGTGGACGCGGTCGCCGATCGGCTGTGTGAGCCGGACATCCTCACCGCGTTCGGGCTGCGGACGCTGGCCTCGACGGACCCCAACTTCTCCGCGCACGCCTATCACCGCGGATCGGTGTGGCCGTTCGACTCGTGGCTCGGCTGGGGTGGGCTGCGCCGCGCGGGCCGTGTTCGCGAGGCCGAGCAGGTGCGGACGGGCGTCCTCCGCGCGTTGGACACGCTCGGCGAAGCGCCGGAGCTGTACGCCGTGACCGATGGCGTCGAGCCGATCGCGTCCTCGAACTGGGTCCAGGCGTGGACGATCGGAGCCCGCTGGGCACTCGAACATGAGTTCGACGGAATCTGTCCTTAACTGGCTCTATCGTGATCGGCGATGCCTCCGTTCAAGCTTGATGCCGTCTACTCGCCGACCGCCGATCAGCCGAACGCGATCGCCAAGCTGGCCGAGGGCATCGAACGTGGGGACAGCGGGCTGACGCTGCTGGGCGCCACCGGCACCGGCAAGACGATGACGATGGCCGCGACGATCGAGGCCGTCCAGCGGCCCGCGCTGATCATGGCCCACAACAAGACGCTGGCCGCGCAGCTGTGCAACGAGTTCCGGACCTACTTCCCGACGAACTCGGTCGAGTACTTCGTCTCCTACTACGACTACTACCAGCCCGAGGCCTACGTCGCGTCGAAGGACCTCTACATCGAGAAGGACTCGGCGATCAACCAGGAGATCGACCGGCTGCGCCACGCCGCCACGGCGTCCCTGTTCGCGCGCCGCGACGTGATCATCGTCGCCTCGGTCTCCTGCATCTTCGGCCTCGGCTCGCCGGAGACCTACAACGACAACTGCCAGGTGATCGTCAAGGGTGACTTCCTGGATCGCGACGAGCTCCTGCGCAAGCTCGTGCACCTGCAGTACAACCGCAACGACACGGCGCTGGGCCGTGGCACGTTTCGCGTGCGCGGGGAGACGCTGGAGGTCTTCCCCGCCTACGAGGAGACGGCGTTCCGGGTGCTGCTGTTCGGCGACGAGGTCGAGCGCCTGCAGCACTTCGACCCGCTGACGGGCGAGATCATCAAGGACGATCTCGAGCACGTCGCGATCTGGCCGGCCACGCACTACAACGTCAAGGAAGGGACGATGGAGCGCGCCGTGGCCGAGATCGGGCACGAGCTCAACGAGCGCTGCAAGACCCTCGAGGCCGAGGGCAAGCTCCTGGAGTCGCACCGCCTGCGCCAGCGCACGCAGTACGACATGGAGATGCTCAAGGAGGTCGGCTTCTGCTCGGGCATCGAGAACTACTCGCGCATCCTGGACGGCCGGATGCCGGGCTCGCGCCCCTACTGCCTGATCGACTACTTCCCCAAGGACTTCGTCTGCTTCATCGACGAGTCGCACCAGACGGTCCCGCAGATCGGCGGCATGTTCGAGGGCGACCGCTCGCGCAAGACGACGCTGGTGGACTACGGCTTCCGGCTCCCGTCGGCGATGGACAACCGGCCGCAGACGTTCGACGAGTTCCTGACGATCACGCCGCAGATGGTCTTCGTCTCGGCCACGCCGGGCGTCTACGAGCGCGAGCACTCGCAGACGATCGTCGAGCAGATCGTCCGCCCGACCGGCATCGTGGACCCGGAGATCGACGTCCGCGAGACCAAGAACCAGATCGACGACCTGATGGCCGAGGTCCGCACCGTCGTGGACCGCAACGAGCGCGTGCTCGTGACCACGCTGACCAAGAAGATGTCCGAGGACCTCACGGACTACCTGCTCGAGATGGGCTTCCGCGTGCGCTACCTGCACTCGGAGGTGGACACGCTGGAGCGCATCCAGATCATCCGCCAGCTGCGCCTGGGGGAGTACGACGTGCTCGTCGGCGTGAACCTGCTGCGCGAGGGCCTGGACCTCCCGGAAGTCTCGCTGGTCGCGATTCTCGACGCCGACAAGGAGGGCTTCCTGCGCGGCGCCACGTCGCTGATCCAGACGATCGGCCGCGCGGCGCGCAACATCGACGGCAAGGTCCTGATGTACGCCGACAAGGAGACCGAGGCGATGCGGACGGCGATCGGGGAGACCGACCGCCGGCGCGCGATCCAGCGCGCGTACAACGAGCAGCACGGCATCACGCCCGAGACGATCGTCAAGGGCATCTCGGACATCTCGGAGTTCCTGATGTCGGACTCCAAGGTGCCGACCAAGGGCCGCCGGCGCCGCGCCGACAAGCAGGTCGACATGACGCCGCCGGAGATCGAGAAGATGATGCGCGAGCTCGAGGAGGAGATGCTCGCGGCCGCCGAGGAGCTCCGCTTCGAGTACGCGGCGAAGCTCCGCGACGAGATCCGCGACCTGCGGCGTGAGCTGGACGCCGCGACTACTCCGTAGCGCTGAACTCCCAGATCGCGATGCCCAGCATCGCCAGGCCGAGCGCCAGCACCATCGCCACCTCGAGCCCGACGGGCACGTGCCATCCGAACCAGCTCACGCCCGGGACGGTCACGTCGAGGCGGCTGAGCACGAGCTTGCGCATCGGGTCGACCGCGTAGGTGATCGGGTCGATCCGGTTCAGGAACGCCAGCCAGGCCGGGAGCGCGGTCACGGGGAACAGCGCGCCGGAGATGAAGAACATCGGCATCACGACCATCTGCGTGACGCCCATGAACGACTGCATCTGCTTGATGCGCACCGCGATCATCACGCCGAAGGCGGTCATGGCGAACGCCAGCAGCAGCATCATCCCGAAGACGCCGAGGATGAACGGCACGCTGTAGGGCACGTCGACCAGCGGCGCGAGCGCGATCAGCACCACGCCCTGCAGGCTCGCGACGGTCGCGCCGCCGAGGCACTTGCCGATCACGATCGAGCTCCGCAGGACGGGCGCGACCATCATCTCGCGCAGGAACCCGAACTCGCGGTCCCAGACGATCGACGCCGCGCTGAAGATCGCGGTGAACATCACCGACAGGCACAGGATGCCGGGGTAGATGAAGGTCGTCAGGTCGACGCCGTCCGCGCTGGGACGGGTCGCGGACTGCAGGCCCGAGCCGAGGACGAACAAAAACAGCAGCGGCTGGATCAGCGACGTGACGATCCGCAGCCGGTCCTTGCGGAAGCGGATCAGCTCGCGCGTCCAGACGATCTTGATCGCGCGCAGCTCGCTCTTGTAGGTGCGCGGCGGGACGCGCACGCCGACGACGGCGGTGCTCATCGGCGGCCCGCCATCTGCATCATGATCCGGTTGCGGTGCTTGGAGCCGTCTTCCTCGGCGTCGCGGATCGTCTTGCCCGTGAAGGACATGAAGACGTCATCGAGGCTCGGGCGCGACAGGTTCACGCTGGTGATCTCGACGTCGAGGTCGTTGAACAGGCGTGGGACGAACTGCGCGCCCTCGGTCACGTAGAACGTCACCGCGCCCTCACTGATCGTCGCCTCCAGCCCGAACGTGTCCTGCAGCGCCGCGATCGCCGCGTCGTTGTCGGTCGTCTCGATCCGGATCCGGTCCGCGCCGACCTGCGCCTTCAGCGCCGCGGGGGTGTCCAGCGCGACGATCTCGCCCTGGTCCATGATCGCGATCCGGTCGCAGAACTCGGCCTCGTCCATGTAGTGCGTGGTCATGAAGATGGTGATCTCCTCGCGCTCCTTGAGCTCGCGGATGTAGCCCCAGATCGAGCTGCGGGTCTGCGGGTCCAGGCCGATCGTCGGCTCGTCGAGGAACAGCACGCGCGGCGAGTGCATCAGGCCGCGGGCGATCTCCAGCCGCCGCCGCATGCCGCCGCTGAAGGTGCCGACCACGGAGTCCTTGCGGTCATAGAGGCCGACCATCTCGAGGACCAGCTTCATGCGGTCGGCGACCAGGGCGCTCTCCACTCCGTAGAGCTCGGCGTGGAGCTTGAGGTTCTGCTCGGCGGTCAGGTAGCCGTCGAGCGTCGGGTCCTGGAAGACCAGGCCGATGTGGCGGCGCACGTCATCGCGCTCGGAGGCCACGTCGTGGCCGGCGACGGTCGCGGAGCCGGAGGTCGGCTTCGCGAGCGTGCAGAGCATGTTGATCGTGGTCGTCTTCCCGGCGCCATTGGGGCCGAGGAAGCCGAAGACCTCACCAGGCTCGACGGAGAACGAGACGCCGCGGACCGCTTCCAGGTCTCCGAACGTCTTTCGTAGTTCGTTGACTTCGATCATGTGACAGTAAAAGTACAGCGACTAAAACGAATGTACAATGGCGCTTCTCATGGAAGGACTGAGGGAGCGCAAGAAGCGGGAGACACGCGAGACGATCGCCTCCGCGGCGATGACGCTGTTCCTCGCGCGCGGGTTCGAGGAGGTGACCGTCGCCGAGGTCGCGCGGGCCGCGGACGTGTCGGAGAAGACGGTCTTCAACCACTTCCCGACCAAGGAGGACCTCGTCTTCGCCCGCGGTGACGACCGGCTGCAGGAGCGCGCCGAGGCCATCCGGCTGCGCCCGCCCGGGGTTCCGCTCGCACGCCTGTTCGAGGACCAGGCGATGGCGTTCCTCGAGCAGATCGAGGCGGGCAACGTCGAGGGGATGCTCGCGGTGCTGCGCCTCGTGCGCAACAGCCCGCTGCTGCGCGACGGCCTGCACCTGCGCTTCGAGCGCGAGGCGTCGGTGCTCGCCGCGGCGGTCACCGAGGACGAGTCCGACCTCACCGCGGCGGTCGTCGTGCGCTCGCTCCTGTGGGCGCACCGGATCATCTTCCGGGTGGCGATCGACCGGCTGCTCGAGGGCGACGATCCGGCCGAGGTCGCGAAGGACCTGCGGCCGCAGGCACGCGAGGTGTATGCGCGCCTCGACCGCGGGCTGGCAGGCTACGAAGGCTGATGTTCCGGCTCACCTTCTCCGGCGACGAGGACCTGCTCGACGCGTGCTCCCGCTGCTGCCCGGCGGCGTGCACGACGACCGCCCGTACGTCGCGTACTCGGCGGCGCCGTTCCCGGAGCGCGGTCCTGGCCGCGACCGGCGGCGACGTCGACGAGGTGCCGGCCGACTGGAAGCTGCGGCAGATGAGCGCGGGCGTGGTCATCGGCCCGGTCGGCATCCGCTCGCCGTTCGACCGCGCGTCGGAGGCCGAGATCGACGTGGTCATCGAGCGCCGGGGCAGCGCGTTCGGGAGTGGCTCGCATCCGACGACGCAGATGTGCGTCGCGCTGATGCTCCAGCTCGAGCCGGGCGGCGCCGTCGCCGACCTCGGCTGTGGCGTGGGGACGCTGGCGATCGTCGCCGTCGAAACTCGGCTTCTCGCCCGTCGTCGGCGTCGACCGCGTGCCGGTGGCGATCGAGGTCGCGCGCGAGAACGCCTCCCGCAACGGCGTCGATGCGCGCTTCGCGGTCGCGGATCTCGCCGTCGACGCCGTGCCGCTCGCTCCGCTGCTGCTGGTCAACGCGCCGCCGCCGGTGCACGAGCGCGTGGCCGCCTCGCTCGATGCGAGCGTCCGGCACGTGATCGTCAGCGGCATCGTCTCGCACGAGGTCGAGGCGGTCGTGAGCGGGCTATGCCGGCTTCGAAGTGGCCCACGGGCTGGGCACGGAGGACGAGTGGATCGCGCTGCGGCTGAAGCGTTCCTGAGCCCCGACCGCGCGGCGTCCGAAGGCGCCGCGCTCGGCCAGCTCGCCTGCTCGCTCGACGGCGGCGGGCTGCTGATCACCGACGTCACGGCTGGTCGAGTTCGGTGCCCGTGCGGCGATCCTGCTCGCGCCCGGGCTGTTCCGGCTCGACTTCACGCCACAGGAGGAGACACTCGGGCTCTTCCCCGCGCGTGCTCGGGGCGTGGGAGGTGGACTGGCGCGCCGGCGAGGAGTCCTGGGACGGCTACCGCGACGCGTCCGGTCCCAAGCCGATCGAGCTCGTCGGCATCTTCGGGGAGCTCGGGCTGCGCGCTGTGGATCCACGTCCTCTCGTTCACCGAGCGAGACGCCTTGGCCACGCATTTCGTGGCCAAGGCGGAGCTGCGCTTTACGGAGTAGTGGTGCTGAGCGTGAAGGTCAGCGTCTTGCTGTAGCTGCCCGTCCGCAGGCCCTCGTCGGCGCCGATCGACTGCTTGAACGTGATCGTCCTCGGGTCGTTGCTGACGGGGGCCGCCCAGCTCGCCAGCGGCGTCGGGTTGCTCGTCCCGCCGACGGCGGTGCCGTTGGCCAGCAGCGGCTGCGCGAGCGCGAAGCTGCCGTTGACCAGGTGGCCGGTGTTGGTCGCACTGGTGTCGTTGACCCTCAGCGCGGCGTCGCCGGCGGTGCTGGTGATCGTCGCGCTCAGGTCGGCGGTGTAGTCGCGCGCCACGCCCGGGGTCAGCGTGCCGAGGCCGCCGTCCCCAGGGTGAGGGCGAGCGTGGCGGGGACGGTGCCCGCGACGCCGCCGCTGACGCTCGTCGCGTCGACGATCGTGGCCAGGAAGCTGTAGCTGCCCGACCCGACCTCGTACACGGCGTCGCCGTCGGTCGTGCCCTTGTAGGTCACGCCCGGCTGCTCGGCGGCGGGCTTGCCGGACTCGAGCACCGCTGGCCGTCGAGCACCGGCACGTGCACCTCGGCGCGCGCGTTGACCGGCACCTCGACGTCGATCTTCAGGCGGCCGGCGGCGTCACGCGACCACCTGCTGCTCGCGCGGCCGAAGACGTCTTCACGCTGCTCGACGCGCTGTCGAGCTCGGCGCCGGTCGACGGCTTGACCAGGATCTTCTTGTAGCCCGGCTCGGCGGGGGCGAGGCCGCCGACGTCGTCGTAGAGCCAGTCGCCGATCGAGCCCAGGCCGTAGTGGTTGAACGAGTTCATGCCGGCGTCCTGGAGCGAGCCGTCGGGGCGGATGCCGTCCCAGCGCTCCCAGATCGTCGTCCCGCCGCGGCTGAGCATGTAGCCCCAGCTCGGGTAGCTGTCCTGCGTGAGCATCTTGTAGGCGAGGTCGCCGCGGCCGTTGTCCTGCAGGACGTTGAGCAGGAACGGGGTGCCGAGGAAGCCGGTGCTCAGGTGGTTCCCGCGGCTCGCGACGTCATCGGCGAGGCGCTGGAACGCCTCCGCCTTCAGGTCGTCCGGCACGAGGCCGAACTTCAGCGCCAGCACGTAGGTGGTCTGGCTGCCGGTGCCGATCGTGCCGTCGGCGTGCACCCAGCGGCTCACGAACGCCGACTTGATCTGGTTGTAGAGGCTCGCGTAGGTGGCGGCGTCGGCGTCGTTGCCGAGGATCGCCGCCGCCTGGCGGGTCAGGTCGGTGCTGTAGGCGAAGAACGCGGTGCCGATGAAGTCCAGCGCCGTGTTGTCGGTCGCCAGCCAGTCGCCGTAGCCGCTGTTGGGGCGGATCAGGCCGCTGGAGTTGGCCTGCAGGTAGGCGATCCAGGCCTTCATCGACGGGTAGCTCGCCTGCAGGATCCGCGGGTCCCCGTAGCGCTTGTAGAGCGCGAACGGCACGATCGTGCCCGCGTCGCCCCAGCCGGCGGTGCCGTTGCCGGAGCCGGACACCGGCGCCACGTCGGGGAAGGCGCCGTTGGGTGCCTGGCTGTCGCGCAGGGTCTGCAGCCACTGGCCGAGGTAGCCCGACGCGTCGCCGTTGAACGCGCCGGTGGAGGCGAAGGCCTGGATGTCGCCGGTCCAGCCCAGGCGCTCGTCGCGCTGGGAGGCGTCGGACGGCACCGCGAGGAAGTTGGAGCGCTGGCCCCAGCGGATCGCGGTCTGGATCTGGTTCACGAGCGCGTTGCTGGACGTGAACGTGCCGAACTCCGGCAGGTCGGTGGTGACGACGCGGCCCTCGAGGCTGTCCACGGTCCCGCCGGTCACCTCGACGTAGCGGAAGCCGTGGTAGGTGAAGTGCGCCTCGTAGGTCTCCTGGCCGCCGCCCTCGAGCGTGTAGGTGTCCGTCTGCTGGGCGGAGCGCAGGTTGGCCGTGTAGAGCGTGCCGTCGTCGTTGAGGAGCTCCCCGAAGCGCAGCTTGATCTGCGTGCCCGCGGGGCCGGTGGCCTTGATCCGCGCCCAGCCGGCGAAGTTCTGGCCGAGGTCGTAGATGGTCGTGCCGGCGTGGGCGTGGTGACCTTCTTGGGCTGGAGCGTGGCGATGACCTTGATCGGCGGGGCCGTGCTCGGCTCCACCGCCATCGTCTCGTTGCGCTCGACGGCGGTGCTCCAGCCGCCGCTGAAGCCGGGCTGGTCCCAGCCGGCGTGGTCGAAGCGAGCGTCGTAGGTCTCGCCGTCGTAGATGCCGGAGGCGCGCACGCCGCCCTCGCCGGCCGTCCACGTGTTGTCGGTCGTGATGCGGCTGGTGGTGCCGTCGGCGTAGGTGAGCTTCAGCTGGGCCAGCAGTGCGGGGGAGGTGCCCCACATCTTGCCGCCCTGCAGGCGGGTGGAGTACCAGCCGCCGCCGAGGATCGCGCCGATGGCGTTCTCGCCCTGCTTGACCAGGCTCGTGACGTCATAGGTCTGCGAGGGGACGCGCTTGGAGTACTCCGTCCAACCCGGCGCGAGGACCTGATCGCCGACCTTCTGACCGTTGATGTGGACCTCGTAGACGCCGAGCGCGGAGACGTACAGGCGGGCCTGGGTGATCTCCTTGTCGGCCGTGAAGTCCTTGCGCAGGTACGGGCTCGGCGCCGGGGGAAGGGAGACGTTTGCGCCCCACGGGCCGCCGCCGTAGTCGGCGAGCTCCTTCGCCGGCGTCCAGGCGGTGTCGTCGAAGCCGGGCTGCTCCCAGCCTTGCGCCTCCGTGTTGCTCGACTTCCACGCACTGCTCGTGCTGAGCGTCGTGGCGCCGGCCTTGATCTTCGCGATGAAGCCCTCGGGCGTGGCGTTGTTGCCCGCGTCGAGGCGGTTCTTGACCCGCACCGCGATCGTGTTCGCGCCGCTGTGGAGCTGGGCGGTGATGTCGGCCAGTTGGCCGCGGCGCCAGGCGTCGTTGTCGGCGTCGCGGACCGGCTTGGCTGTCGGCCACGAGCGTCCCGTTGACCCAGATCGCGGCCTCGTCGTCGGCCGTGAACAGGATCCGGGCGCTGCCGGGGTCGGCCGCCAGGTTCAGCGTGGCGCGCAGGAAGCGCGTGTTCGGCCCGTTGTTGCCGAGCGCGTCGTCGTTCGTGTACCAGACCCACTTGGCGCCGCTGAAGCTCAGATCGTCCGTGGGCGCGGCGATCCATTTGGCGGCGAAGTCATCCTTGCGACAGCAGGCCGGTCTCCAGCGTGGTGGGAGCGCTCCAGTCGCCGGCCTGGCCGGTTTCGTCCCAGACGCGGACCCTCCAGGCGTATTTCGTGCCCGACGCGAGGGCGGGGCCGCCGTACGCGACGTCGGCGCTGTTGGCGCTGTGGACCTCACCGCTGTCCCAGATCGTCTGCTCGCCCTGGGTCAGCTGGACCTGGTAGGCGGATTGGGCGCGGTCGCGGCCCTCGCCGCTGAGGGTCCAGGCGAGCGCTGGACGCGCATCGCCGAGGCCGAGCGGGGTGCTCTGACGGTCCGTCGTCAGGCCGGTGGGCGCGAGCGGTGTGGAGGCCTGCGCGATGGCCGGGATCGTGGCACAGGCAGCCGTCACTGCCGCGGCCGCGAAGACGCGTTGGAACAAGTTCTCTCCTCCGTGGGTGATACCGGAGCAAGGAATCTATAAAACAACCATGATCGATCGCAAACGGTCTTGTACTTGCGCTGACTATGGTGTGGATCGGTGGACGTCGTCTGCGCTTCTGGAGTGGTACGAGCGGGTCCGCCGGCCGCTGCCCTGGCGTGCGACGCGTGATCCGTACGCGCTGTTGGTGAGCGAAGTGATGCTCCAGCAGACCCAGGCGCCGCGGGTCGTGCCGTACTACGAGCGCTGGCTGCGCGAGCTGCCCGACGCCCGGTCGCTCGCCGACGCCCCGACGCGTCTGGTGCTCTCGCTCTGGTCCGGGCTGGGGTACAACCGGCGGGCGTTGTCGTTGCAGCGTGCGGCTGCGGTGGTCGCCTCGTCGGGCTGGCCGTCGGATCTCACGCTGCTGCCGGGCGTCGGCCCGTACACGGCCGCGGCGGTCGCGTCCTTCGCCTGGGACGTGCAGGTCGCGGCGGTCGACACCAACGTGCGCCGCGTGCTGGCGCGCCGCGACGGTCTTGCACGCTCGCCCCGGGAGCTCGCGGCGGCCGCGCAGGCCCTGGTCCCTGTGGGTCGGGCGGCCACGTTCAACCAGGCGATGATGGAGTTGGGCGCGACGGTCTGCCGGCCGCGGACCCCGGTGTGTTCGGCGTGTCCGGTTTCGCTCGGGTGTGCGCGGGTGATCGAGGCGCCGGCCAAGCGCACGGCCGCTCCGCGCTTCGAGGACACCGACCGCTTCGCCCGCGGCCGCGTCGTCGCCGCCCTGCTCGCCGGGGAGGAGATTCCGTTCTCCGGTACGCGCCGCGAGCGCGTCCTGGCCGGTCTCGAACGCGACGGCCTGGTCGTCCGCGACGAGGATGGACACCCGCACCTGCCATGAACCAGCGTCCAGATGCCCCACGAGTCCTATCCTGAGCGGTCGTGGATCGCGACCTGATCCAGCGCCAGGACTTCCCCACTGGGCGCCGGGGCTACGACATCAGCGGCGGTGGACGACCACCTCCGTCGCGTCGCCGACGCCTTCGAGACCAACACGGCGCCGCCCGCGCCCCCGTCGCTCGCCGCCACCACCTCCGAGCAGGTCCGCGAGATCCTCGAGGCCGCCGAGCGCAGCGTCACCGAGGTCCGCAGCCGCGCCGGCGCCGAAGCCGCCGACCACGTGGCCCGGGTCCAGGCCGCCGCCGACGGCATGCTGGCCAAGCTCGACCACCTCGAGTCCGAGCTCACCCGCCTGCTGACCGCGCTGCGCACCTCCGGCGAGCGCCCTCAGCGAAGGCCTCTCGGCCCTCCAGGCGGACGTGGCGCAGGGCATCCCGGCCACGAACCCGCCGCCGCCCGCGGTCGTGCCGGACGCGCCGAGCGCCGCCGAGCCGGACTCGCCGCGCGCGGTCGTGCCGGACTCGCCGCGCGCGGTCGTGCCGGGCTCGCCGCCCGCCGCCGTGTCGGAGTCGCCGCCCGCGGCCGCGCCGGACTCGCCGCGCGCCGCCGAGCCCGACGCCGTGCCGGACTCGCCGCGCGCCGCCGCGCCGGACGCCGTGCCGGACTCGCTGCGCGTCGCCGTGCCGGACTCGCCGCGCGCCGCCGCGCCGGACGCGCCGCGCGCCACCGCGCGGGACGCCGCGCCGGAGTCGCCGCGCGCCGCCGTGCCGGACTCGCCGCCCGCGGCCGACGCCGACTCGTCGCCGCCCACCGCGGACGACCTCGACGCACCCGACGCCGACGCGGCACCGACGCTCTTCCACGCCGACGACTCCGCCGCGTCGACCGGCAGCGACGAGGCCAGCGCCCGCCTGGTCGCGCTCAACATGGCCCTCAACGGCAACACCCGCGAGGAGGCTGCGAGCTACCTCGCCGAGCACTTCGAGCTCGCCGACCCGGACGCGCTGCTCGACGACGTGTTCGCGCGGGCGGGCCGATGAGCGGGCCTCGCGAGCTGCGACGAGCTCAAGACGCGCGCGACCGAGCTCGCGGACCTGAGCGGGATCATCGGCCTGATGCTCTGGGATCAGAACACGAAGATGCCGCCGGGAGGGGCGAGTCCGCGGGCGGATCAGTTCGAGGCGATCGAGCGCATCCAGCACGGCAAGCTGACCGATCCCGGGCTCGCGAAGTTGCTCGAGAAGCTCGAGCCGTGGGCGGCGAGCGAGGACCCCGAGAGCGACGACGTGGCGCTCTATCGCGTCCTGGCCAAGGACTTCCACAAGGCCATCCGCGTGCCGACCGAGCTCGCGGCGGAGATGTCATCGTGCGACGCGCTCGCGCAGCAGAAGTGGCTCGAGGCGCGCGATCGCTCGGACTTCGGCCACTTCGCGCCCGCGCTCGAGCGTGTGCTCGAGCTCCAGCAGCGCTACATCGCGTGCTTCGACGGCACCGGCGACTTCGCGCATCCCTACGACGTCCTGCTCGACGACTACGAGCCCGGCCTGACGACCGTGGAGGTCACGACCCTGTTCGCGACCCTGCGGGAGGAGCTCGTGCCGCTCGTCTCCGCGGCCGCCGCGGCGGGGGAGGACGGGCGCGTCTTCCCGGGCCACTATCCGCTCGAGCGCCAGAAGCCGTTCGCCTACGAGTTGCTGCATCGCGGTCGGCTATTCGCCCGAGAACTGGCGGTCTGGACGCCGCGGTCCACCCGTTCGCGCGCAGCATGGCCCAGACCGACGTGCGGCTGACGACGCGCTGGGAGGAGGACGACCTGGCGATGGCCATGTACTCCTGCCTGCACGAGTTCGGGCACGGGCTCTATGAGGCGCAGATCCGGGCCGACTACTACCGGACGCCG
Source organism: uncultured Solirubrobacteraceae bacterium (assembly GCA_963798325.1). Lineage (GTDB taxonomy): Bacteria > Actinomycetota > Thermoleophilia > Solirubrobacterales > Solirubrobacteraceae > Solirubrobacter. Next base: position 323,919 of record CAWCSS010000009.1, on the reverse strand, counting down.
CTGGCCGACGACGCGGGGCTCGGCGTGCACGAGTCCCAGAGCCGCCTGTGGGAGAACCTCGTCGGCCGCTCGCGCCCGTTCTGCGAGTGGGTGCTGCCGGTCATGCGCCGCCACCTCGGCGGCCAGTTCGAGGCGATGGACGCCTCGCAGCTCTACCGCGCGGTCAACCAGGTCCGTCTCTCGCTGATCCGCATCGAGGCCGACGAGACGACCTACAACCTGCACATCGCGCTGCGCTTCGAGCTCGAGCTCGCCCTGGTCGAGGGCCGGCTGTCCGTGCGCGAGCTCCCCGACGCCTGGGACGAGGCCACGCACCGCCTGCTCGGGCTCGAGGTCCCGTCGGTCAACGAGGGCGTCCTGCAGGACATCCACTGGGGCTCCGGGATGATCGGCTACTTCCCGACGTACACGATCGGGAACCTGATGGCCGCCCAGCTGTGGCGCGCGCTGTCGGAGGACATGCCCGACATCGACGAGCGAGTTGGCGCGGGCGAGTTCGGTCCGTTGCGTGACTGGCTGCGGGGCGCACATCCATTCGTACGGGCGCAAGCTCGACTCGCGCGAGCTCCTGCGCCGCGCCACGGGGGAGGAGCTCCGCGTGGAGCCGTTCCTGGCCTACCTCGAGGGCAAGTTGCTGGATGCAGGACTTCTGACCGCGCCCGTGCGCGTTCCCCGCTCATAGCGAACGTCTGTTCGGAAAGTCCGTCCGCCCGCGCCGTAGACTGAGAGGCGGTCTTATGTCGAGCCGCCAGAACCAGATCGTCGTCACGGGTGCCCGTGAGCACAACCTCAAGGACGTCACCGTGGAGCTGCCACGGGACAGCCTCGTCGTCATCACCGGCCTGTCCGGCTCGGGCAAGTCCTCACTCGCCTTCGACACCATCTACGCCGAGGGCCAGCGCCGCTACGTCGAGTCGCTGAGCGCGTACGCCCGCCAGTTCCTGGGGCAGATGGACAAGCCGGACGTGGACTCGATCGAGGGCCTGTCGCCGGCGATCTCGATCGACCAGAAGACGACCTCGCGCAACCCGCGGTCGACGGTCGGCACGGTCACGGAGATCTACGACTACCTGCGCCTGCTGTGGGCGCGGATCGGCAAGCCGCACTGCTTCAACTGCGGCCGGCCGATCGCGGCGCAGTCGGCGGAGCAGATCATCGACCAGATCATGGGCCTGGAGGAGGGCACCCGGTTCATGGTCATGGCGCCGATCGTCCGCGGCCGCAAGGGCGAGTACGGCAAGCAGCTGGCCGAGCTGCGCTCGGAGGGCTTCACGCGCGTGAAGGTGGACGGCGAGCTGCGCCAGCTCGAGGAAGAGATCGTGCTGGACAAGAAGTACAAGCACGACATCTCGGTGGTCGTGGACCGGCTGGTGATGCGCGCGGACCTGCGCAAGCGCCTGGCGGACAGCGTCGAGACCGCGGTCGCGTTGGCCGACGGCATCCTCGAGGTGGAGACCGTCCCACGCGACGGCGAGCCCGAGATCCACACCTACAGCGAGCGCTTCGCGTGCCTGCACTGCGGCATCTCGATGCCTGAGCTCGAGCCACGCTCGTTCTCGTTCAACGCGCCGCACGGCGCGTGCCCGAAGTGCACGGGCCTGGGCTCGATGATGGAGATCGACCCGGAGCTCGTGGTGCCGGACCCGTCGCTCTCGATCAACGAGGGCGCGATCCTGCCGTGGTCGAGCGGGGCGACGTCGTACTACGAGCAGATCGCGGCGGCGATCGCGGAGCGCTACGAGGTCGACGTGGACTCGCCGTGGGAGGAGCTGACGGAGGAGGTCCAGAACCTCTTCCTGTACGGCACCAACGGCGAGAAGCTCTACGTCTCCTACCGCAACCGGATGGGGCGCAAGCGGTCGTACATGACGACCTTCGAGGGCATCGTCCCGAACCTCGAGCGCCGCTACAAGGAGACGGACTCCGACTGGTCGCGGGAGAAGATCGAGGAGTACATGTCGATGCGCCCGTGCCCGGAGTGCAACGGCGCGCGCCTGCGGCCGGAGTCGCGGGCGGTGAAGATCGGCGAGCTGCCGATCCACGAGTTCACGGCGATGAGCGCCAAGCGCGCGATCGAGTGGCTCGAAGGGCTGGAGCTGTCGCACCAGGACCGGCTGATCGCGCGGCTGATCCTGCGCGAGATCGACGAGCGCCTGCGGTTCCTGGACAACGTGGGCGTCGGCTATCTCTCGATGGAGCGCGCGTCGGCGACCTTGTCCGGCGGCGAGGCGCAGCGCATCCGTCTGGCGACCCAGATCGGATCGTCGCTGGTCGGCGTGCTCTACATCCTCGACGAGCCGTCGATCGGGCTGCATCACCGCGACAACCAGCGGCTGATCACGACGCTCCAGCGCCTGCGCGATCTCGGCAACACCGTGCTCGTGGTCGAGCACGACGAGGACACGATGCGCGCCGCCGACTACGTGGTCGATATGGGCCCAGGCGCGGGCGAGCACGGCGGGCACGTCGTCGCCCGCGGCACGGCCGAAGAGATCATGCGGGTCGAGGAGTCGCTGACCGGGCAGTTCCTCTCGGGCGCGCGGCGGATCGAGGCGCCGGACGAGCGCCGCAAGCCGTCCGGCTACGTCGAGATCGTCGGCGCGAGCCAGCACAACCTCAAGAACGTCGACCGTGAAGGTGCCGCTGGGGACGTTCACCGCCGTCACGGGCGTGTCCGGCTCGGGCAAGTCCACGCTGATCAACGAGATCCTCTACAAGGCCGTCGCGAACAAGCTGCACCGCTCGCGGATGCGCCCAGGGGCCCACAAGCGCATCAAGGGCCTCGAGCACCTCGACAAGATCATCAACGTCGACCAGTCGCCGATCGGCCGCACGCCGCGGTCGAACCCGGCGACGTACATCGGGCTGTTCGACGTCATCCGCGACCTCTACTCCAAGACCCAGGAGGCCCGCGCCCGCGGGTACAAGGCCGGCCGCTTCTCGTTCAACGTCAAGGGCGGGCGCTGCGAGGTCTGCCGCGGCGACGGCCAGATCAAGATCGAGATGCACTTCCTGCCGGACATCTACGTCCCGTGCGAGCAGTGCCACGGCAAGCGCTACAACCGCGAGACGCTCGACATCCGCTTCAAGGGCAAGACGATCGCCGACGTGCTCGACATGCCCGTCGAGGAAGCGGTCGAGTTCTTCGCCCACATCCCGAAGATCCACCGCCGCCTGGTGACCCTCCAGGACGTCGGCCTCGGCTATATGCGCCTCGGTCAGCCGGCGACGACGCTCTCGGGCGGCGAGGCCCAGCGCATCAAGCTCGCCTCCGAGCTGTCAAAGGTCGCGACCGGCCGGACGCTCTACATCCTCGACGAGCCGACCACCGGCCTGCACTTCGCCGACATCCAGAAGCTCCTCGAGGTCCTCCAGCGCCTCGTCGAGACCGGCAACTCCGTCGTCGTCATCGAGCACAACCTCGACGTGATCAAGACCGCGGACCGCATCATCGACATGGGCCCCGAAGGCGGCGACGAGGGCGGAACCCTGATGGCCACCGGCACGCCGGAAGAGATCGCCTTGGTCGAGGAGTCCTATACGGGGCGTTTCCTCAAGGACTTGACGCCGGCCCCGAAGCCCAAGGCGCGCAAGCGCGCGCCACGCAAGGTCGCGGCAGCCGCGTAAGTACGCGCAGCGGCTGCGCTGAGCCTGGTCCGGCCGTGGCTGCCCGTGTTGCGGGTGGCCGCGCTCGACCCGCCTGGCCGCGGCCTGCTTACGGCTACTCCCGATCGATTCGGCGGACGGAACGGCCGCGGGACCGAGCGAGTGGTGAGTTGTGAACCGATGCGGTTCACAAGCGACCACTCGCGAGCGGCAACGCGACACCACCGCCGCGAGGGAGTGACGAACGTTCGCTCGTGGCGAACAAACGTCACGCGCTCGTCGTTTGTGCCGGGCGGCCCGTGCCGTGCCGTGCCGTGCCGTGCCGCGCCGTGCCGTGCCGCGCCGGGCCGCGCCGGGCCGCGCCGGGCCGCGCCGGGCCGCGCCGGGCCGCGCCGCGCCGTGCCGTGCCGTGCCGGGCCGTGCCGTGCCGGGCCGCGCTGGGCCGGGCCGTGCCGGGCCGTGCCGCGCCGCACCGCGCCGTGCCGGGCCGCGCCGGGCGGAACTCAGGCCGCCGCGACGACGGTGTCGGCCGCGGACTCGCGAGCCGGGCCACGCTGTAGCACGAGCGCCGCCACGACGAACGCCGCCACGATCAGCGCCGCGGCCAGGGTGAACGCCGCCTGGTACCCGTCGACGAGCGCCGCCGCCGTAGTCGATCCCCCGGTTCGGTTGGCCGCGACTGTCGCGAGGATCGCGATGCCGAACGCGCCGCCGACCTGCTGGGTCGTGTTGACCAGGCCCGACGCCAACCCTGAGTCCTCCGGAGCGACGCCCGACATCGCCAGGGTCATCAACGCGGGAATCGTCAGGCCGGCCGCCGATGCCCATCAACACGAAGGCCGGGAAGACGTCAAAGAAATACGAGCCGTCGACGCCTGCGCGGCTCAACCAGGCCAGGCCCGCGGCGATGAGCAGCAGCGCCGGGAGCAGCGCGTTGCGTGCCCCGAAGCGGGTGATCAGGCGCGCCGAGAACCCGAGGGTCATCACGCCGATCGTGATGGAGATCGGCAGGAACGCCGCGCCCGTCGCCAGCGCGTCGAACCCGAGGACGCGCTGGAGGTACAGCGCCGACAGAAAGAACATCCCGAGCATGCCCGCGACCGCCAGCATCTGTGCCAGGTTCGCGCCGGCGACGTCGCGCGAGCGCAGGATGCCCAACCGCAGCAGCGGCTTCGAGGCGGTCGCCTGCCGCACGACGAACGCCATCAGCAGCAAGAGCGGCCACCAACCCGAGCGCCCAGGAGTGCGCGTCGACGATCGTGTAGACGGCGAGCATCAAGGACGCCGTGACCAGGATCGCGCCCGGGGCATCGGCGCCCGCGGACCACCCGAGCCCGGTCTCGTGCGCCACCAGGCGCACGGCCATGACCAGAACCAGCACGCCGATCGGCACGTTGACGAAGAAGATCCAGTGCCAGTTCAGCGTCTCGGTCACCACGCCGCCGAGCAACTGGCCGATCGACGCGCCCGCCGAGCCCACGAAGCCGAAGACGCCGATCGCCTTCGCCTGCTCGCGGGGCTGCGGGAACATCGTGACGACCATGCCGAGGATGACGGCTGACGCGAACGCGCCGCCGACGCCCTGGATGAAGCGCGCGCCGATCAACAGCGCGGGGCTCATCGCCAGCCCGCACAGCAGCGAAGCGAACGTGAACAGCGCCAGGCCGGCGAGGAAGACCCGGCGGCGACCGATCAGGTCGCCGAGCGCGGCCGGCCAGCAGCAGCAGACCGCCGAACGCGATCAGATAGGCATTGATGACCCAGGCCAGGCCGGTGGCGGAGAAGCCGAGATCCGCCTGGATCGACGGCAGGGCGACGTTCACGATCGTCTGGTCGAGGATGATCATCAGCATCCCGGCGCACAACACGACGAGCGCGAGCCAGCGGTTAGTCGGTTCGTCCGAGTCATGGACGACACCGTAGCAGATGATCTCTTAGTAGACGATCTTCTACGAGACGGCGCGGCGCCGCCGAACCGGCGCTCGTGCTTCGGTGGGTCGGCGAGGCGCCCGGAGACGAGCGTCTGCAGCGAGTTGACGAAGACGTCGCGAACGTCGGCCGGGAGGGTCTCGAGGACGTCGGCGTAGAGGCGCGACGACGATCGCGTCGGCGCGCGCCACGTGGTCCGCGCCCTTCTCGGTCACGGCGATGATCCGGGCGCGCCGGTCGGTGGGGGAGGGGCGCCGCGAGGCCAGGCCGGCCTTCTCGAGCGCGTCCATCGTCACGACCATCGTCGTCTTGTCCAACGCGCACTGGTCCGCGAGCTGGATCTGGGTGAACTCGCCGTCGAGCGCGTGGTAGAGCACGCAGTGCATCGCGCGGCGTCACCCCGAGCTCCGCGAGGTCCCGCGTCATCTCCGTCTGCAGGGCGTGCGCCGCCTCGGAGAGCAGGAAGATCAGATCGAGGGGTGCGCTCGGCGGTGGCCACGTGACCAAGCTAGCAAATGGTCCGCGACGAGATGATCTCGTGGCGGACCGATTCGGACCTATCCGCCGAAGCGCGGCCGCAACGCCTGCACGTTGGCCACGTACTGCTTGGTGTCCTCGAACACGCCGCGCGAGCGCAGCGCGCCAAGCCCCTGGTAATAGGCGGCGATCGCCGCCGACTCGTCGCCACCGGTCTGGTTGAGCAGCGACTTCAGGTAGAGCACACCCGCGGTCACGTTGTCGGTCGCGGAGTTCGGGTCGAGCTTGCGCGTGGCGAGGTTCTGCTGCACGTAGTTCCACGTGCCGGGCATGACCTGCATCACGCCGCGGGCGTTGGCCGAGGAGACCATGCCGTTGTTGAAGCCGGACTCCTGCCACGCGATGGCGGTCGCCAGCGAGGGGGAGACGCCGTGCTGCGCGGCGACCGACTGCACGTCGCCGGCGCCCAGGCGCGTCGACGTCGGCTCGGGCGCGGCGACCGGGACGATCTTCTGCGCGGGAGCCGGCTCGGCGGCGCGAGCGGGCGCGGGCGCGCCGGTGGGCAGCTTCAGCACGGTTCCGGCGAGCAGCACGCCGGCCGGGTCGAGCCCGTTCATCGCCGCGATCGCGCCGACGGACACGCGTGAGGATGCGGCCAGGCCGGAGAGCGTGTCCCCGGGCCGGACCGTATAGCCGCCGAGCGGCTGCGGCGCGGACGCAGCGGCGGCGGCCACGGGAGCAGCCGCGGCGCGGAGGCCGCAGCGGGCGCGGCGGACACCAGGCCCGCCTTCTGCAACGACGCGTAACCCTCGGTCGTCGACGGCACCATGACCGTCGCGCCGAGGACGACCTGCGAGTTCTCCGACAACCCGTTGAACGCGGCGACGGTCCGCGTGGTCAGGTTGTTGGCCGCCGCGATCGACCACAGCGTCTCGCCGGGCTGCACGGTGTGCGGCACGGCGGCGCCTGAAGGAGCGGCGAGAAGAAGGGCGAAGAGTACGGCGAAGAGCGGGGTGAGGCGCAAGGCGATTAGCCTCCTGCGTTGGGTCTGACTCCACGCAGGCTTGCCCGAACCGCGCGCGATTGGAAGCGCTGCGCGCGGCGTTACGTCTCCCTGCATCGATCCTCTCTTGCAAAAAGAGGACCTCAAGCTCTACGCGCAGAAGTGGCGCTGGTACGGCCGCAACTCGCTCCCGTGGAACCGCGCCCGGATCCACTACGAGTTCGCGAAACGGCGCAGCTTCGCCCGTTGGCCGCTGCACGGCGACGTCCTCGACGATGTTCGACGAGGGTCGCCTGACAGCTCGGCGAGCACGTCCTGCTTGAGCCGAACGTGTGGCTGACCGGCTCGCGGCGACGATTCACATCGGCGACGGCACGTTCCTCAACCTCGGCGTCCAGGTCGCGAGCGTCAACGAGGTCCGCATCGGCGCCCACTGCATGTTCGCCAACGGCTGCTTCGTCACCGACGGCAACCATCGCTTCGACGACCCGAACCTGCCGATCACGTGGCAGGGCTTCAGCACCAAGGGCCCGACGATCATCGGCGACAACGTGTGGTGCGGCGCGAACGTCGTCGTCACCAGCGGCGTGACGATCGGCGAGCGCAGCGTGATCGGCGCCAACAGCGTCGTCACGACGGACATCGAGCCGTTCAGCATCGCCGCCGGCGCGCCCGCGCGCGTCGTCCGCACGATCACTTATTGAGCATGATGTGCACGCCGTAGGCGAGGCCGAACACGAACACCGCGAACGCCACCACCGCCACGACGGCCCAGCCGATCGCGGCGCCGCCACGGCCCGCGCGCCGCGCCTCGGCGTAGCCCCCGGTGCCCAGCACCACGAACGAGTACGCGCCGGTGATCCCGACGCCCGCGAGCAGGCCGACCCAGACGACCTGGAAGAGCTGCCCGGCATCGACGGCGAGCAGCATCACGCCGGCACCGCCTCCGACGGGCGCCGCACCCGCCGGGCGAAGAGCGCCGAGACCGACCACCATCGCCGCCACGACCACGACCGGCCCGACCGAGCCATGGCCGAAGAGGCTCACGACGCCGTAGGTCAACGCCCCCACCGCGGCCGAGCACGGCAGCGTCAGCACCCACGCGACGACGATGTTGCCGGCCACGCCCCAGCGCACCGCGGACAACCGCTTGGCCGCGCCGGCGCCCATGATCGCGCCGCTCATCACGTGCGTGGTCGACAGCGGGAACCCGACGTGCGACGCCGCGAGGATGACCGCCGCGCCCGTGCTCTGGGCGGCGAAGCCCTGCGGCGGGTCCATCTTGATGATCCGCGAGCCCATCGTGCGCACGATCCGCCAGCCGCCGAAGTACGTGCCCAGGGCGATCGCGGTGGCCGAGGACACGATCACCCACGTCGGGATGTCGTCGTCGGCACTGAGCTGCCCGTTGGCCACCAGGGCCAGGAAGATGATCCCCATCGTCTTCTGCGCGTCGTTGGTGCCGTGCGAGAGCGAGAACAGCGATGAGGAGGCGAGCTGGCCGAGGCGGAACCCGCGCGTGACCACGCCCGGCGACTGGCGGCCGATGATCCGGTAGGCGGTCAGGATCGCGAGGCCCGCGGCGAGCAGCGCCAGCACCGGCGCGACCAGCGCCGGGATCGCCACCTTCTCGATCAGGCCGGACCAGATCACCTCGCCACCCGAGGCCAGCGTCGCCCCCACCATGCCGCCGATCAGCGCGTGCGACGACGACGACGGCAGCCCGAACCACCAGGTCGTGAGGTTCCAGGCGATCGCGCCGACCAGGCCGGCGAAGACGGTCAGCAACGTCACCGACCCGGCGTCGACGATGCCCTTGGCGATCGTCGCCGCCACCGCCAGCGACAAGAACGCCCCGACGAAGTTCAGGCCGGCCGCCATCAGCACGGCCATCCGCGGGGTCATGGCGCGGGTCGAGACGGACGTCGCGATCGAGTTCGCGGTGTCGTGGAACCCGTTGGTGAAGTCGAAGGCGATCGCCGTCGCGATCGACGATCCAGAGAACAGCGTCCGAGTGCATCGCCCTACCGGTTCTTGATGATGATGCCCTCGAGCGTGTGCACGGCGCTCTCGGTCGAGTCGATCGCGTCCTCGAGCCGCTCGAAGATGTCCTTCCAGCGGATGACCATCATCGGGTCGATCCCGTGATCGAACAGCGACGCAACGGCCTCGCGGTGGATCCTGTCGCCCTCGTTCTCGAGCCGGTTGACCTCGACCGTGTACTGGTGGATGTCCTTGAGCGTGCGCAGATGGGGCACCGCGTCGCCGATGTTGCGGACCGCCTCGTGCAGCACCCGCGCCATCCGGACCGCCTGATCCATCGGCGCCTCGATCCGGTAGAGCCCGAGGAAGTCGGCGATCTCCTCGATGAAGTCGACGATGTCATCCAGCGAGGACGCGAGGGCGATGATGTCCTCGCGGTCGAACGGCGTCACGAACGTCTGGTTGAGCCGCTGGATGATGTCGTGGGTGATCCGGTCGCCCTCCTGCTCGCAGACGATCACGTCGCGCATCGCTTCCCCGTGGTCGGGCCACTGTTCGAGCATCTGCTCGAGCAGCCCCGCGGCGCGCACGCAGTTGCGCGCCGCCTCCTCGAAGAGGTCGAAGAACTCGCGCTCTTTCGACGCGAACAGACCACCCAACCGGCTCATGGGCGGCCAGTGTATGTGAACGCGTTGTTATCGAGTTCTAACGGCGCCCGAGGTGGGAAGCTCCGCCTTGAAGCGCTCGAGTTCCTCCGGGGCGATGCCGTAGGTGTGCTCGGGCGCCGGGAAGGCGCGGGTGCGCACCTCCTCGGCGTAGGCGTCGACGCCGCGGCGCATCTCGTCCTTGACCGCCGCGAAGCGCTTGGCGAACTTCGGCTGGAAATCGTCGTGGATCGTCAGCAGGTCGTGCAGCACCAGGACCTGGCCGTCGGTGCTCGGGCCGGCGCCGATCCCGATGATCGGGATCTCCATGTAGGGCATGATCGCGTCGGTCACGGCGCTCGGGGATCGCCTCGAAGACGATCGAGAAGCACCCCGCCTCCTGGAGCGCGAGCGCGTCGTCGAGGACCTGGCGGGCGCGGGCCGAGGTGCGGCCCTGCGCGCGGTAGCCGCCGAGCATCGTCGCCGTCTGCGGCGTCAATCCGACGTGACCCATCACCGGCACGCCGGCGCGGACGATCGCCCGGGCGCGTTCGGCCGAGGCGCCGCCGCCCTCGAGCTTGACCGCGTCGCAGCCCGCCTCCTTGACGAAGCGGTGCGCGGTCTCGATCGCCTGCGCGTCGCTCGCCTCGTAGGAGCCGAAGGGGAGATCGCCGACCAGCATCGGGGTCTTCAGGCCGCGCCGGACGGCGCGGGTGAGCATCAGCAGCTCGTCGACCGTGATCGGCACGGTGTCGGTGTAGCCGAGCACGGTGTTGGCGGCGCTGTCGCCGACGAGCACCATGTCGACGCCCGCCTCCTCGACGATCAGCGCGCTCGGGTGGTCATAGGCGGTGATCATCACGATCGGCTCGCCCAGCGCGCGCATCTCGGCGAGCTTGGTGAGCGTGACGCGCTTGCGGTTGGGGTCCTTCGGGGGGGTCGACACTTCTGGTTCCTCCTTGGAGTGGTTGACGCCTGAGGCTCAGGTCGCCACCGGGGCTGGAACGGGTTGCAGTACGACGTTGTCGATCAGGCGGACGGGGCCGACGTGCGCGGCGACGAGGATCAGCGCGGGAGCGGCGATGGTGGTCAGGGGAGTGAAGCTCAGGGGATCGACGATCGCGAGGTATTCGGGATCGAGGTCCCCCATCTGGGCGACCGCCGCGGTCCGCACGGCGAGCACGTCGCGCTCGCCCTGCGCCACCGCGTCCTTGGCCGCGTTGAGGGCCCTGGAGAGCCCGAGCGCGCGCTGGCGGTCGGCCGGGGAGAGGCGGACGTTGCGCGAGGACAGCGCGAGGCCGTCCGGCTCGCGCACCGTCGGCATCACCTCGATCTTGCTCGGCATGTCGAGGTCGCGCACCATCCGCTTGACGACCGCGACCTGCTGGGCGTCCTTCTGCCCGAAGTACGCGACGTCCGGCGAGACGATGTTCAGCAGCTTGCAGACGACCGTGCAGACGCCCGCGAAGTGCCCGGGGCCGCGCTCGGCGCCCTCCAGGACCTCGGCGAGCCCGGCGACGGACACGGTCGTCGAGAAGCCCTCGGGATAGACCTCGCTGACCGGCGGGGCGAACAGGACGTCGACCCCGAGATCGGCCGCCTCGGCGGCGTCGTTGGCCTCCGAGCGCGGGTAGGCGGCGAGGTCACCCGCGTCGTTGAATTGCGCCGGGTTGACGAACAGCGAGACGACCACCGCGTCCATCTCCTCGCGGGCCTCGCGCATCAGCGAGTGGTGGCCGGCGTGGAAGGCGCCCATCGTGGGGACGAGGCCGACGCGTCCGGCCCTCGGCGCGCAGCGTTGCCGAGCCAGCCGCGCATCTCGGCGATGGTGCGGATCGTCCTCATGTCCAGCTCCGTCTACCCGCCACGGCGCGGGTGGCTTCGGCGAGCTCGGTCCACAGGGGGAGGAGCTCGGGGGTGCGCTCGGCGACGACCGCGCGGTGGCGCTCCGTCGTTCCCTCGTCCCCGCGGGCGATCGGGCCGGTGAGTGCCTGCTCCGGGCCGAGCTCGGCCCACTGGTGCGCGGTGGCGAGGACCAGCGGGGCGAGCTGCGCGCGGGTGATTCCCGCCGTGGCTGCCAGTCGCTCCGCGCAGGCCTCGAGCGCGACGAGGAAGTTGGCGGCGATCGCGCCCGCCGCGTGGTAGGCGACGCGGTCCTCGGGCCTGACGCGCGTCGCGATCATGCCGAGGCGCGCGGCGAGGGCGTGCGCGACGGCGAGCGCGTGCTCGCTCGTGCCGTCCACCGCGGCGCCGGCGCCGCGCAGGACGTCGGGGGACGCGCCGGTGGGCGTCGACATCAGCGGGTGCAGCGAGAAGCCCTCGCGCTCGCCGAAGACCTCGAGGCCGGTCGCGCCGCTGCAGTGGCCGAGCAGCGGGCCGTCCGGGATGGTCAGCGCGACCTCGGCGATCTTGCCGTCCGGGCACGCACAGCAGCACCACGTCGACGTTCTCGGGAGCCTCGCCGCGCCGGAGCGCGGGCCCGGCGTCGAGCGCCTCCGCCAGCACCGTGCCTAGACGACCCGCGCCGACAACCGCGCAGGTAGGTGCTTCGTGGGGGCTCTTGGGGTCCAGTTCTCGCATCGAGATACCGGCTCGGTCTCATTTTAGTGCCGGAACGATGCGGGAAGGACGCGAGATTCTGCCGCTTTGCGGCGGTACCGTTGGCGCCATGGCCAGCGCTTCGGAGCGGCGCGAAGAGCTCAAGGCGGTCTTCCAGCAGGCCCAGGGCTGCACGAAATGCCCGCAACTCGCGTCCACGCGCACGACGGTCGTGTTCGGCTCGGGCAACGCGAACGCCGACCTGATGTTCGTCGGCGAGGCCCCCGGCGCCAACGAGGACAAGCAGGGCCTGCCGTTCGTCGGCCAGGCCGGGCGGCTGCTGGACACGCTGCTGGGCGAGATCGGGATGACCCGCGCCGACGTGTTCGTGGTCAACGTCCTCAAATGCCGGCCCCCGGGAACCGCGACCCGCTCCCGCAGGAGATCGACAACTGCCAGGACTACCTGTGGCGCCAGCTCGAGCTGATCGAGCCGACCGTGGTGTGCACGCTCGGCAACTTCGCGACGAAGCTCCTGCGCGCCGATCCGACCGGGATCACGCGGCTGCACGGGCGTGACGAGGAGCGGATGCTCGGGCCGCGGCGGGTGCGGCTGTACCCGCTCTTCCATCCCGCGGCGGCGCTCTACACGCCGTCGATGCTGGAGACGCTGCGCACCGATTTCCACCGGATCCCGCAGATCCTCGCCCTGGGCGCGCCCGCGCAGCCGGAGCCTGAGCCCGAACCGGAGCCGGTCGTGCCCGAGCCCGAGTTGGTGCTCGTACCGCCGGACGACGACTCGGAACAGCTCGGGCTGTTCTAGAAGCCCACTGAAGAGTTCCGATACGCCCGCGGCGGACCGACCATTCTTCAGCGGACTTCTAGGCGGCTTCTGCGGCCTTCGCCGCCGCGTGCTCGTCGGCGGTGATCGCGTAGCGCTCGTGGTCGCGCCACTGGCCCCCGATCAGCAGGTAGCGCGGGGAGAAGCCCTCCAGGCGGAACCCGCCGCCGCGGGCGAGCGCGATCGACGGCTGGTTGCCGGGCTGGATGTTCGCCTCGATGCGGTGCAGCCCGAGCGCGCCGAACGCGTGGTCGAGGATCTGCTCGAGCGCCTCGCGCATCAGGCCCTGGCCGGCGTGGCGCTCGTGGGCGTAGTAGCCGAGGTAGGCCGATTGGAAGGCCCCGCGGACGATCTGGCTGATCGTGAACACGCCCGCGATCTCGCCGTTGTCCGTCCGGCACGCCAGCAGGCACAGGAAGTCCTCGCGGCGCGAACGGCTGTAGAGCTCGTCGAACTGGTCCCCGCGCTCCGGCGGGTAGGTCCACGGCCGGTGCAGCCGGTGGCTCTCGCGGGCGAGCGCGAGGAACTCCGTGCGGTCCTCGCGCACCAGCACGCGCAGCTGCACCCGCGAGCCCGGCGGCGGGTCAGGGAGGGGGATGTCGGCCGGGCGGACGACGTCGCCCGGGCGGCGGCGGAGCACTGGCCGTTTCATGCGAGGCGCGTATCAAAGCGCACGGAGCCGACGGTTGCTGCGATTAGAGTGCGCCGGATGACACGCGGGACGCCGACGCTCGCCGCCGTGGGCGCGGCGGCGCCCGCGCCGCCGGCCGCCTTCAGGCGTGCCGGCGCGTGGGCGAGGCGAGCCGTGCGGCCGGTGGCGCGGGTGGACGTGAGGCGCGGCGGCGAGGGGGCGGCGGCCTCGGGGCGCGCCGGCGAGTGGGCGAGGCGAGCCAGTGCGGCCGGCGCGCGCGGGTGGACGTGAGGCGCGGCGGCGAGGGGGCGGCGGCCTCGGGGCGCGACGGCGAGCGGGCGGGTCGGATCGTGGTGGCGTCGAGGGACGCGGGTGAGCGGCCGCGTCGAGCCGCGGCGTCACCGGCGCGGGCGAGGTGAGCGGCCCGGCGATCGACGCGCGGGCCGCGGCGCGGCCCGAGCTCGGCGGCGTGGAGCGCTGGGCGCGCGAGCTGACCGCGCGCCTGCCCTACACCGTGCACCGGCCGCCGCCGGCGCTGGCGCACCGGGCGGGGCACGCGTGGGAGCAGGCGGTGCTGCCGGTGCTGAGCGCACGGGCGAGCGCGTTGCTGTGCCCGGCGAACCTCGCGCCGATCGCGGCGCGCAACGTCGTCGTGGTGATCCACGACGCCGCCCCGCTGCGGCATCCGGGCTGGTACAGCGGCCTCTACGCGGCATTCCAGCGGCGTGTCCTGCCGCTGATCGCGCGCCGGGCCGTGCGGGTGATCACAGTGTCGGAGTTCTCGCGCGGCGAGCTCGCCGAGCTGCTGGGCGTGGACGCGACGGTCGTCTACGGCGGCGTCGATCCGCGCTTCGTGCCCGGTCCCAAGGCGAGCGAGCCGTACGTGCTGTGCGTCGCCTCGCACACGGCCCGCAAGAACCTGCGTGCGCTCGTCCCGGCGGCACAAGCGCTGTCTCGCGAGGGCATCCGCGTGCGGGTCGCCGGCGGGCACCGCCCGCAGTTCGCGGCCGAGGAGGGCCTCGGCGCATTGGACCTGCTCGGCCACGTGCCCGACGACGAGCTGCCCGCGCTCTACGCGGGCGCGAGCGCGTTCGTGCTCCCGTCGGTCTACGAGGGCTTCGGCCTGCCGGTGCTCGAGGCGATGGCCGCCGGCACGCCCGTCGTGACGACCAACGTGACCGCACTGCCGGAGACCGCCGGCGGCGCCGCACGCCTGACCGACCCGGACCCGGAGACGCTCCGCGACGCGCTCGTGTCGCTGCTCGGTGACGATGCCGAGCGGGCACGGCTGACGACCCTCGGCCTTGCGAGAGCCCAAGCGTTCACGTGGGAACGGACCGCGCGGGGGTCGACGCGATCGTCCGCGGAACGATCGGGTAACGAAACACCTCGTATACCGGGCATTTCGTTACCCGAAGTGACCGGCCGGGGCCGGGTCGCGCGGGGCGGCCCGGTGCCGCGCGGGCGGGCCGGGTCGCGCGGGGCGGGCCGGGCCGGCGCCGGGTCGCGCGGGGCGGGCCGGGTCGCGCGGGGCGGGCCGGGTCGCGCGGGGCGGGGCGGTGCCGCGCGGGGGCGGCGCCGGGCCGCGCGGGGCGCGGCGGCTCAGGCGTCGGCGATGACGCGGCGCAGCGGCGCGGGGAGGCGCAGCAGGTGCAGGCGCGGCTCCGGGGCCGGCTCGGCGGCGGAGACGCGCTCTTCGGCCACGACGGCGTAGGCGGCCTGTACGACGCGGGGGTCGAAGCGGGTGCCCGCCGCGTTCCTGAGCTCGTCGAGCGCGTCGGCGTGGGAGAGCTCCGGGCCGCCGTTGGCGGTGAGCTGGCTCCAGGTGTCCGCGACCGCGACGATGCGGGAGGCGATCGGGGTGATCGGGCCGCGCAGGCCCGCTGGGCCGCCGCCGCCGTTCCACCACTCACCCACGTGGCCGGCCTCCCAGGAGGCGCGCGAGGGGTCGCGCAGCGTCTGGCGGGCGTAGGCGATCGGGTCGCCGGCCTCGGTGCGGCGCTCGAAGGCGAGATCGGTCACGCGCGAGAGATGGCGGCGCTCCGCGCGGTCCAGCCCGAGGTGCAGGGCGAGCGCGTGCGAGTAGCGGCGCGTCGCGGTCAACGGGTCCAGTGACGCGACCGGGCGGGTGCGACCGGCGATCGTCAGCGCGGTCTGCGGCAGGACCGCGATCAGCGCGAAGATCGCCAGCGCGGCGACGCCCAGGGCGGGCACGAGGATGGCGGTCAGCGCGGCGAGCATGACCATGATCAGCGCCGTCGGGAGCATCGAGAAGAACATCCGCGGCAGCAGCGAGAACGGACGGCCGAGGAACAGCGGCACGAAGATCGCGGAGCCGGTGCCGAAGTTCACGACGCACATCACGACGCCGGTGACCAGCAGGATCGGCACGGCGTCCCAGCCGAGCGTGACCATGCCGACCGACAGCAGCACCGAGGCCACCACGGTCTCCCAGCCCATGGCCGCGAGGTTGGAGAGGTTGCCGGGCCGGACGATCTTGTCGCCGCGCACCAGTCCGCCGACGGCGATCGGCGCCAGGTCGACGAGCAGCGCGGGCAACGGGCCGAGACACGCGAGGGTGATCAGCGCGAGCGGCAGGCCCGCGTCGAAGCGGGCCGCGCCGGGGAGCGTGATGTCGTTGAAATCAGCGATCACCCCGAGCACGAGCAGGACCAGGAGCAGCCCGGGCCGGCTCCAATCCGAGGCCGGCACCAGCCAGATGAAGGCAGGCACCAGCGCAGCGACGAGCGTCGCTTGGATCGCAAGGCCTGGGCGCCGAAGTGAAAAAAGCGTCGACACGTGCGTGGGCAAGCGTATACCGCGCTTCGGAGATACGCCCTCAACCCACGTCTGGCTCCCACCAGAACGATGTCCGCGTCGCGACAACGGATTACTGCTTCCAGTGGCTCATGGCCCCTCCCCTGACACGCCGTTCCCCTGCGGCTGTTTGATGCGCCGTTTGTCGGAAGTTACTCCGGCGGTCCCACCACTTTGAGGGGGGTTGGGTCCGCGTGCGGACATCCTGGCCGCGACCACGGCCGGAATTGCGCCGGCGAGCGCACAAATTGCCGCGAACCACAGTCCTGCGGCCGCTCCAGACGCTTCGCTCAACGCTCCGCCCACGGCGGCACCCACCCCGATCCCCCCATTGTTTGCGGTGACCAGCCACGCGAACGTTTGCGTCCGCGCCCCCTCAGGTGATAGCCGGTCCACGAGCAGGTAGAGCGTCGTGAACAGCACCCCCAGCGTCGCCCCGGGAAGCAGCAGAACAAGGCCCAGGAGACCGGTCCACGCGACGGTCAGCGCCGCGGCGGCGATGCCCGCGGCCATGACCAGTTGAAGCGCGATCACCCGCCGCTGGGGCGACCAGTCCCACGTGCGCCCGCCGGCCAACAGGCTCCCCGCCACCGTCCCCACCGCCATCATCGCCAGCAGCACCCCGGCCGCCGTCACGCTGCCGTTCTCCCGCGCCGCCGCCGGCACGGCGACGTCGATCGCCCCCAGCGCCGACGCCGTCCCCAGGAGCGCCAGCATCACCACCCACAACGCCCCCGGCAGCCGCGCGGGCGCGCGAGCGCGCCCGACGAGCGGGGGAGCGATCGACGCCGCCAGCCGGCTCCGGCTCGCCGCCACCGTCCCCACCAGCATCCCGGCGGCGGCCACCAGCAGCGCGGCCCGCGGCGACGCCGAGCGCCACGGCGACGGAGACGAGCAGGGGCGCCACGATCAGGGCCCCCTCCTCGCCCGCCGAGTCGAGCGCGAACGCCCGCTCGAGCGTCCGGTCGCGCAGCGAGGCGGCCCAGGCGGCGCGCGTGAACGGCCCCAGCGGCGGGAGCACGAGCCCCGCGAGTGCGCTGAGCACGATCAGCGCCCACGTCGGAGCGTCCAGCGATGCGGCCGCCACGAGCAGCACGAGGCCCGCCGAGCACGCGCACGCGAACAGCCCGAGCGCGACCCCGCCGTAGCGATCGACGATCCGCCCGCGCACCGGGGCCAGCGCGCTGGCGACGGTGAACGCCGCCACCATCGCGCCCGCGGTGGCGTTGGAGCCCGTCTCGCCGGTCGCGAAGAGCACGAAGCCGAGCGGGAGCATCGAGAACGCCACCCGCCCGGAAAGGGATGCGAGAAGCAAGCGGCGCACGCGCCGCTGAGCTAAGACCGCGCCGTAGCCCCCGGTTCCGCCACGCCGCCCGCAAGGTTAAGGGCACTAGCGGCAGACCTGCGCGTTCCCCGGGCGCTTCGTGCACCCTTCCAGACGCTTCGCGACACGCTTGAACGTCGCCAGCGCCGGAGCGTTGACCAGTGCACCGTTGCGCACGCGCCGCAGGCCCGAGTAGTCGAAGGCGCTGGTGGTGAACCCTTCGACCGAGAGCCAGGTGTACCAGTACACCCGCTCGATCCCGAGCTTCACCCGGTGGTCGGCGAGCAGGCCGAGGCCCTCCCGCAGCCGCTGCGACTGGCCGGCGTCGGTGGTCGAGAAGTCGCCGCCCTCCTGGTTGGTCTTGCCCTTGCCGGCGGGCCAGGAGAGCTCAGTGACCCAGATCGGCACCTTGCGGTCCTTGCGCTCGGCCATGTGGCGCCGGACGATCTTCACGATCTTGATCACGTTCTCGGTCCTGCCGGTGTACGGATGCAGCGTGACGACGTCGAAGGAGCCGCGGGCGCCCTCGTCGTAGATCTGGTCGATCGCCTCCCAGCTCTCGTTGGGCAGGCCGGCGAGGATCGTCTGCGAACGCGGGTCGGCGGCCTTCAGCGCCCGGTCGGCGGCCTTGAGCAGCTTGACGTAGGGCGGCGCCCACGGAGCGATGTTCCAGTAGCGCGTGAGGTTCGGCTCGTTCCACACCTGCCACTTGCGGATCGGCGTCTTGGGCACCTCCGGGTGCTCGCGCCACAGCGAGCCGTTCGGCCCGTAGCGGGCGACCAGCAGCGGCAGAAACCGCGCGAAGTCGGCCGGATCGCGCGGGGGGGAGGCGGGGTCGCCGGGGTTCAGCGCGGCCCAACCGGGCGTCCCCTGCAGGACGGGCAGCACGGCGAGCCGGCGCCGGGCGGCGTCGAGGACGACCGCGTCCGTGCTCGGCGAAGCTCGCGTCGGCGGGGCCGGTCGGCTGGATGGCGCTCCAGTAGATGGCGGTGCGGACGTTCTCGACGCCGCTCGAGGCCATCCGGTCCCACTCGGCGCCGCCGCCGGTGAAGTTCGATTCGATCAGGGGGCCGTCGACGACGACCCCGAGCCAGCCGTTCGGGACCTGCCGCTTGGCGGCGGCGGCGGG
This sequence comes from uncultured Solirubrobacteraceae bacterium, assembly GCA_963798325.1. Classification (GTDB taxonomy): domain Bacteria; phylum Actinomycetota; class Thermoleophilia; order Solirubrobacterales; family Solirubrobacteraceae; genus Solirubrobacter. The sequence goes on along the minus strand of CAWCSS010000009.1, from coordinate 304,998 downwards.
GGCGGTGAGGGCGAAGAAGAGGGCAATCGTGGCGAAGAGGCGCATTCGGGTACGTAGGATGCCGCGTCCATGCCGAAAGTTGCGCTCGTCCACGACTTCCTTCTCGACCTGCGCGGGGCCGAGCGCGTCTTCGCGGCGATCTGCGACGCCTGGCCCGAGGCCGACGTCTTCACCGCGATCTACGACGAGAAGGGGACCGAGGGCCGGTTCGCCGACCGCAACCCCCAGGCGAGCTTCCTCCAGAAGCTGCGGCCGACCTCGCGCACCTTCCGGCCGCTGCTGCCGCTCTATCCGCACGCGATCGAGTCGCTGGACCTGCGCGGCTACGAGCTGGTGGTGAGCTCGTCGAGCGCGTGGGCCCACGGCGTGCTGATCGACCCCGGCGCGGTGCACGTCTCCTACTGCCACAACCCGTTCCGCTACGCGTGGTCCGAGCGCGAGGCGACGCTCGCCGCCCGCAACCCGCTCACCCGCCCGGCGCTGCGGTTGCTGCTCTCGCGCTGGCGCCAGTGGGATTGGATCGCCGCTCAGCGGGTCGACGCCTACGTGGCCAACTCGGCGGTGACGGCCGCGCGCATCCGCCGCTATTTCGGGCGCGAGTCGACCGTCCTGCACCCACCCGTCGAGCTCTCGCGCTTCTCGCCGGGGCCGGTCGGTGAGCACTACCTGGTGCTCGCCGAGTTGATGGCGCACAAGCGCATCGACGTCGCCATCAAGGCGTTCAACGCGCTCAAGCGCCCGCTGGTGGTCGTGGGGGACGGGCCGGAGTACCGGCGCCTGAAGCGCCTCGCGGGACCGACGGTGCGGCTCACGGGCCGCCTCTCGGACAGTGACGTCGCCGATCTGCTGCGGACCGCACAGGCGCTCGTGGTGACCGCGGTGGAGGAGTTCGGGATCGCCGCCGTCGAGTCGTTGGCCTCCGGCCGGCCGGTCATCGCGCTGCGTTCCGGGGGCGTCCTGGAGACCGTAACCGCGGGTCGCACGGGGGTCTTCTACGAGGACGCCGACGACCCGAGAGCGCTCGCGGAGGCCGTCGCGGGCTTCGATGTCAAGCTGGTTGACCCGAACGCGTGTGTGATATCTGCACAGAGGTTCGGTGTCGAGCGCTTCCAGCAGCGACTGCGGGACGTCGTTGCCGAAACCGCCGCAAACGGCGGTGCGCCGCGAAAAGTGGACCGCCCCGTCGGCGGGCTACTCGCCACGAAAGTGCAACGCCGTGGCGCGGAATCCATGAGGATCCGTTAAATCCCACGCAGCCTGGGAACAATCTGCGTAACCCCGTGGCATCATTCGGGTTGTCTGTTGTGCGCGGGCCGAGTCCTGCGCGCCTGACCTCGCCGCAACGGTCACAAGCTTAGCGGTCGAGGTCAGGGCCCCTCGGGGGATGACCGGGATGTTCGAACGGAGTCCCCCAAGAAGGAAAGCCGCCGGTTCCGGTCGAGCGTCGCGGGCCAGCAGCTGGTGGTTGCGGAATCAACGACTTTAGCCTATAATTCCTACCGCCCCAGTAGGACTTGAATATCGGAACGAAGGACCCCAAAACGAGCACTATCACCGACACCCCACGCCGCCGCGACACCGAGCACGAGGTCGATCCGACCTTGGACTCGCTGCAGCTGCTTCTGCGTGAGGCTGGCCGGTACCCGCTGCTCAAGCCGAGCGAGGAGATCGAACTCGCCAAGCGCATTGAACGCGGCGATCTGGCAGCCAAGGAACGCATGATCAACTCCAACCTCCGCCTGGTGGTCGCGAACGCGCGCCGCTATCAGGGCCAGGGCCTCGCCCTCGGTGACCTGATCCAGGAGGGGATGCTGGGCCTCATCCGCGCAGTCGAGAAGTTCGACTGGCGCAAGGGGTTCCGTTTCTCGACGTACGCGACGCTGTGGATCCGTCAGGCGATCCAGCGCGGGCTCGAGAACACCAGCCGGACGATCCGCCTTCCTGTCCACGTGGCGCAGCGTTCCCGCAAGGTCGGGCGCATTGAGCGTGAGTTGACCACCCGTCTGGGCCATGAGCCCTCCGACGAGGAGATCGCGTCCGCGGCGGACCTTCCGCTGGAGGACGTCATCGAGATCCGCAAGGCCGACCGCGCTGTGGTCAGCCTCGACAAGCCCGTGGGCGACGACGGCGACACCGCCTTCGGCGACCTGCTGGCGATCGAGACGCCCGCGGTGGACGAAGAGGTCCACGAGGCGCTGAAGTCCGAGACGCTCCTGAACGCCATCGCCGAGCTCCCCGAGCCCGAGCGTGACGTGATCGAGATGCGTTTCGGCGCCGGCGACCGCGAGCCGCAGACGCTCTCGCAGGCCGGGCGCAAGCTCGGCGTGTCGACCGAGCGGGCCCGTCAGATCGAGGAGCGCGCCCTGAAGCGCCTCTCGCAGCGGCCGGAGCTCGTCGCACTGCGCGAAGCGGCGTAAGCACCACATCGCGTCACGATGTCAGCGAGGCCCGGGATCTCCCGGGCCTCGCGCGTTTAAGAGCGCCTGCAGCTGCCGGCGCTCACGCCCGCCGCGCTTGACGAGGGCGCGGGTGGCGAAGGTCAGAGCCTGGGCGGCGTCGTCTCGTCGCTGCGCCTTGCGCCCCAGCGTGCGCCCGATCACGTCGCGGCGGTTTCTCGCCAGCGCGTCGTAGGGCTCGTTCTCCACGCTGTGACGGCCGGTGTGAAGGACGGTCAGGTCCGGGTGCAGGATCGTCCGGATGCCGTCGTTGCGCGCGCGCAGGCACAGGTCCATGTCCTCCGCCCACAGGTGGATGCGCTCGTCGAAGCGGATCAGATCGGTGCGCGCGGCCAGGCAGGCGGCGACGGCCCAGCCGACGGTGCGCGGTCTGGTCGCCCTGAACGGCTCCGCGCGGACCGGGTAGATCGGCAACAGGGCGGGGAGGAAGGCGCCGAGGGTGCCGGGCAGCGGGTGGGCGCTGCGCTGGACGCTGCCGTCCTCGTTGAGCAGGCGCGGCGCGTGGAGGCCCGGCGTGTGTGCCCGTCGCGCGAGGCGTGCGATGTCTCCGTGGTCCTCGGTGTCCGGGTTGAGCAGGACGGTGATCGGCGCGCTCACGTGGCCGACGCCGACGTTGCAGGCCGCGCCGAAGCCCGGGTTGTCGCGGCGCTCGATCACCGTTGCCCCGTGGGTACGCGCGAGGTCGGCGGCGCCGTCATCGGCTCCGGTCTCGACGACGATCAGCTCCGGCGGGCTGAAGGATGCGAGCAGCCTCGCGAGCTCGTCGCGCGAGTTGTGGGTGACGACGACCGCAGCGAAGCTCACAGGACGGTGACGGGCGGGCGGCGGTGACGGCCCGCGGCGATCGCGGCGTCGATCTCGTGCTTGAGGCGGCGCACGGAGTCGCGGACATCGAACGCCTCCGCGCGCTGCCGCGCTGCCTGTGGAGCGCTCTCGTCGGTCAGGACGGCCTTGAGGGCCGCTGTCGCCGCGTCGGCGTCCCCCGGCGGGTAGAGGCGGCCTTCTGGGCCGGTGACGATCTCCCGCGGCCCGGCGGCGTCCGGGGCGACGACGGGGCGCCCGGCGGCGAGCGCCTCGATCAGCGCGAGCCCGTACGGCTCCGCGTCGGCGCAGTGCAGGAGGACATGGGCGCCGGCGAGCGCCTCGCGGATGTCCTCGACCTTGCCGGCGAAGGTCACGTTCTCGCGCGGCGTGGCGTCGAAGGACTCGCCGGGGAAGGGCTCGCCGGCGAACGTCACGTGCAGTTCGGGCAGCTTGTCGGCGATCCGCAGCGCCAGGTCCGGCCGCTTCCAGCCGACCAGCGCGCCGACCACGAGCGCGCGCGGCGGTCCGGGCGGGAGCGGCGAGGGGGTGAAGGCGTCGAGATCGACGCCGGGGTGCAGCACCCCGACGTCCTCGAGCGCGATGTCGCGGGCGATCGCGAGCGACGCGGCGGCGGTGGCGTCGGCGCGGCGCGTGGCGGCGCGGACGGCGCCGCGGACCGCCGGTCTGGGGTAGAGGTCGTGGTGCACGGCCAGCAGCGGCCGGCGGCGGCGCTTGGTCATCATCGCCGCCGCGATGATCGCCCGCGAGCCCCACGCGACGATCACCTCCGGGTCGTGCTCGTGGGTGCGTCGGGTCAGCTCGTAGGTCAGCCCGAACAGGCGCGCCAGGTGCAGCGGCGTGAGCTTCGGCGAGCGCGGTTCGAGCGCGACGTGGTGCAGCCGCGCCTGGCGGACCGCGGCGGCCAGCGGCCCGTCCGGGCAGGCGATCACGACCGGCCGGTCCAGCCGGGTCGCGCAATCGAGCAGCACGCGCTCCGCCCCGCCGAGCAGGCCGGAGTAGGACGCGAAGAGCACGGGACGGTCCGTCATCGCCACTAGCATCGCGCGTCATGGCGCCGCGACGCGTTCCGGGCAGCTTGCGCGCGCGTACGGCGCGCGGTGGGCTTGTCAATGCCGCTTTCCTCTCTGGGGCGGAGGCGCTGGTGCTGCTCCAAGGGCTGCTGGCGACCGCGCTGCTCGGGCCGGATGCGATCGGTCTCTACGGCGTGGTCACGACCACGGCGATGACGATCGTGGCGCTGCGGCGGGTCGGGATCGACGAGGCGTTCGTCGCCACCGAGGCCGACGACGAGGCGGCCGAGTTCCAGCGGGCGCTGACGGTCGAGCTCGGTCTCGGGCTGCTGGGCGCCCTGGCCGTCGCGTGCCTCGCGCCCGTGCTGGCCGCGGCCTACGACGACTCCCGCCTGCTCGGGCTCACGCTGGCGGTCTCGTACCTGCCGGTGGCGTTCGCGCTGCAGGCGCCGCAGTGGGTGTTCTTCAAGCGCATGGACTACCTGCGGCTGCGGTCGCTGCAGGTGATCGTGCCGCTCGGGACGGTGATCGTGACCGTTCCGCTGCTGCTGGCCGGCGTGGGCGTGTGGGCGCTGGTGATCGGCCCGTTCGCGGGCAACCTGGCGGCGATCCTGGCCGCCTGGCGCGCTTCGCCCTACCCGCTGCGGCCGCGCTTCGACCGCGAGGCGGCACATCGCTACCTGCGCTTCTCCTGGCCGGTGTTCGTGACGTCGCTGGTGGCGCTGATCGTCGCCCAGGGGCAGATCGCGGTGTTCGGGCTGCGCGACGGGCTCGTGGCCGCGGGCTGGATCACGCTGGCCGCGACGTTGACCCGGTACGCCGATCGCGCCGACCAGATCCTCGCGACGACGATCTATCCGGCGATCGTCCGCGTGCGCGATCGGCGCGACGTGCTGGCCGAGCTGTTCGAGAAGGCCAACCGCCTGACGCTGATGTGGGCGTTCCCGTTCGGGGCGGGGTTCGCGCTCTTCGGGGCCGATCTGATCGTGTTCGTGCTGGGCGAGGAGTGGCGGGGCGCGATCGTCCTGCTGGGCGGCCTCGCGGTCGCCGTGGCGCTGCAGCAGGTGGGCTACAGCTGGTTCGCGTTCTACCGCGCACGGGGCGAGTCCTGGCCGCAGGCGGTCGAGTCGGTCGTCTTCGGCGCGTCATTCGTGCTGCTGGCCGTGCCCGGCGCGCTGTTGTGGGATTCCTGGGGGTTCGTGGTCGGGCGGGTCCTGTGCACGTTCTGCGTGCTGGCGGTGCGCGCCGTCTACGTGCGGCGCCTGCTCGGGTCGGTGCGCCTGTCGGGGTTGGCCGTGCGGGCGGCGGTCCCGGTCGTGCTGGCCTCCGCGCCGGTCCTGGTCGTGCGGTTTGCGCTCTGGGGCGGCGAACGGACGCTGTGGCAGGCGCTGTTCGAGCTGGCGCTGTGGTTGGGCGGGCTCGCGATCGCCACCCGCCGGCTCGAGGGCGGACTGTTGTCGGAGCTGCGCGGCTACCTGGGCGCCCCGGCGTGAAGGCCGTCTGGCTCTGGCTCGCGGCCGCGGTCATCTCGGGCTTCACGGCGCGTCGCTACCTCGGGCCGCTGGACGAGGGCCTGCTGATGCAGGCCGCGTCGCGGATGGGGGATGGACAGTGGCCGTGGCGCGACTTCGGCTACGCCTACGGGCCGGGACAGCCGCTGTTCGTGCTCGTCTTCGGCGACTCGCTGCTCACCTGGCGCGTGCTGCGGGTAGCCGCCGACGCTTCGGCGGCCGTGCTGATCTGGGCGCTGGTGCGGGATCTCCGGCCGCGCTGGGCGATCTGGGCGTGGCTCGCCGCGGCCGTGACCGCCGCGCAACCGACGAGCGCGAACCCGACGGCGCCGGCGCTGGCGTTCTCCCTGGGCGCGGTCTTCGCGGCGACGCGGGGGAAGCCGGCGATCGCGGGCGTGCTGGCCGCGCTGGCCGCGTTCTGGCGCCCGGACGTGGGCGTGCTCGCGGCGCTCGCGGCCGCGGCGGCGATCGTCTGGGATGCGCGCGCGCAGCCGGGCGGCGACGCGACCGCGCCGCGGCGCAGCGCGCACGGCCGCCGCACCGGCGCGCTCGTCGTGCTCGCCGTCGCGGCGCTCGCCGGGCTCGCGCTCTACCTGCCGTTCATCGTCGCGGCCGGCCCCGCCACGGTCTGGGACGCACTCGTCGTGCAGGCGACGCGCGACGGGGAGTATTGGCGCCTCCCGTTCCCGAACGGGTTCCCGGGTGGGGACGTCAAGGACTTCCTGGCGTGGCTGGCGCCGTACGGGGCGCTGGCCGTGGTCGTGCTGGCGGCGATCCGGCGCACGGCGTTCGGGCTCGTGGTGCTCGGGGCGGGGGCGGCGATCTACTTCGTCTCGCGGGCCGATCTCGAGCACGCGCAGGGGCTGCTGGTCGTCGCGGCCGGCCTCGCGGCGGTCATCCGGCCCAAGCTCGCCGGTGCGGCGCTGCTGGCCACCCTGATCCTCGTCGGTACCGGGAACCGCGCGGCGGCCCTGCTCAGGCCGCCGGAGCTCAAGCCGTTCGGGGCGGTGCGCGTTCCGCCTGAGGAGGCCGAGGCGCTGCCGAAGGTGATCGCGCTCGTCCAGCGGCTCGTCCCGCCCGGGGAGCCGATCTACGTCGCGCCGCTGCGCTCGGATCTCGTGAGCTTCTCGAACCCGCTCCTGCACTACCTGACCGACCGCCCGAACGTGCTGCGGCGTGACGTGCTCCTGCAGGCCAAGCCCGAGGAGCAGCGCAACATCGTCGCGGCGCTGCGACGCGCCCAGCCGCGGGTGGTGATCCGCTGGCGGGACCCCGAGTCCGCGCGGCCCGAGCCCAACCGCCGCGGGCGCCCCAGCGGGTCGACGCGCGCTCGACGACTACATCGACGCCCACTACGTCCTGCGCGGACGCTTCGGCCGCTACGACGTGCTCGCGTCGCGCTCCATCGCCTCGAGGTAGGCGTCCATGAACTGCACCTCACCGCCGGCGCGGAAGGCCTTGCCCGCGCCCGCCGCGGTCATCGTCAGCGTCGTGCCGGTGCTGAGGTGCTCGGCGACCTCCGGGAAGTGCATGGTGGAGATCAGCAGGACGCGGGCGGGCTCGTCGCCGGCGGCCACGCGGTGGGCGCCGTCCGGGCCGCGGGGAAAGGCGACGACGGCGCCCGGCTCGAGCTCGCGGTCGCCGTCCGGGGTGCGCAGCCGCACCCGTCCGGAGAGCACGATCAGCAGCTCCTCGTTGCCGTGATGCAGGTGATACGGCGAGACCGCGTGCCCGGCGTCGAGCTCGTAGACCGTCGCGCCGAGTTCGGTCGCTCCCGCGTGCAGGCCGACGCGCGCGCCCTTGAGTCCGGGCGGCGTGCCTTGCTCCCACTGCGGCTGGAGAACGTTGGGATCGCCCATGACCGGCGATACTGACAGCCAATGCTCGCCCGGGTCCTGATCGCCGTGATCGCGCTCGCCGCCGCCGGCTTCCTCGTCGTCCAGGAGCGCGGAGCGCGCGCGGCCGACCGGATCACCGGCGCCGCCCTCTCCGATCCGAGCCCCGCGCGGCTGGCCGCCGCGACCAGGGATCTGGCCACGGCGACCAGGTGGAACCCGGACTCGTCGCCCAAGCTCGACCTGGCGATCGCCGAGGCTCGCGCGGGCAGGTTCGAGCAGGCGGGAGCACGGATCGTCGCCGTCACCGAGGACGAGCCGCGCAACGTCCGCGCCTGGCAGCTGCTGTGCAGCGTCGCGAAGCGCTACGACTCGGACTTGGCGGCCACGGCGTGCGAGCGCGAGCGCGCTCTCGCGCCGCCGGTCGGCTCCTTGAAGCGCAGCAGCGGCCGCTCGACCAGGTAGTAGCTGGCCGCCGCGACGGCCACCACCGCCGCGAACACCAGCGCCGTGTAGAGCGCGATGCCCGCGAACGGTGGCCACAGCCGCGTGTCCAGGAACGCGAACACGAACGGCTGGTGGTAGAGGAAGATCCCGTAGGAGACGAGCCCGAGCCACGCCAGCGCGCGCGTCGAGAGCAGCGTCGCGGGGAGCGAGCGGCGTCCGTCGTGGAAGACCATCGGCGCGACCAGCAGGAACGCCGTGAGCGCGTAGAGCACGTGCTGGGCCTGCAGGCTGGCGACGGAGATGTGCGCGAACGGGTCCCGCGGCAGCCCGACCGCCCACGCCGCCAGCGTCAGGCAGGTGAACGACAGCCCCCAGCAGGCGAGCGGGTGCTCGGTGGCAAAGCGCGCCGGCCACGGCTTCTCGGCCAGCGGCCGGTGCTGCAGCCAGGCGCTCGCCACGGCCAGCGCGAGCCCGCCGGTGAACCAGGTCCAGGTCCCGGGGAGCTGGTTGCCGAACACCGACTCCGGCCACGTCGCCTTCACCGCCGCCCGCACGGCCACCGCGACGACGGCGCTGGCGACGAGGAACAGCAGCTCCAGCCGCGCCTGGCGATCGCGGTCGAACCGTCGCAACCAGCGCGCCATCAACGCGGCGTAGACCGGCAGCAGGACGTAGAACGCGACCTCCACCGAGAGGCTCCAGGCCACGCCGACGCCCTGGATGATCGTCTCCTTGCTCCAGCTCTGGGAGAGGCTCCAGTACACCCACCACTTCTCGCCGAACACCCCGGGCGTGTGCTGGGCGTCGAGCAGCCCGAGCACGAGCACCGCGACCCAGTACGCGGGCAGGATGCGCAGCGCGCGGCGGCGGGCGTAGGCGAGCACGCGCGGGGAGTCGCGGGCGTCCAGCCGCGCCCGCACGAACGGCCGGTAGAGCAGGAACGCGCTCAACACGAAGAAGATCGCGACGCCGCTGTCGAGCCGGACCGTCCAGGCGCCGAGGGCGTGCTCCTTGTTGAACCCGCCCAGCTGCGAGGTGTGGGTGACGACGACGGCGAGGGCCGCGACCGCCCGCAGCGGGTCCAGCAGCGGGAAGCGCGGGTTGCCGGGCGGCGGGGTGACGACGTCAGGCGGCACGTTCCGACACCAGTTTCGCCGCCAGAAGCAAGGCCGTCAAAGACAGGGCGGGCAGCTCCCAGTCCCAGTCGAGGCCCGCATGGAGGGCGAACGCCACCAGCGCGGCGATGATCGCGGGCTCGCCCCTGCGCGCCGCGAGCACGATGCCGGCGAGGAACGCGGCCAGCGCGAGCAGGCCGACGAGCCCGAGCTCGGCCGCGGTCTCGAGGTACAGGCTGTGCGCGTCGCGGACCCCCTCGGCGATCTCGCGCCGCTGCAGCCACTCGACCGCGAACGCGCCCGATCCGACGCCGTTGAGCGGGTGATCGGCGAACACCTCGGCCGCCACCCGCCAGTACGCGTAGCGGTTGCTCTGGACCGACACCAGGCGCTCCGCGTCGGTCCGGCTCGCGGGGCCCTGGCTGCCGCTGGCCGCGACCGCGATCACCGTTCCCGCCAGCAGCGCGATCACCGCCGCGGTGGCCAGGGGCCGGAGCTTCGGCAGCGGCGCGTCGTCGCCGTGCACGAGGAACGCCGCCGCGGAGAGCACGACGAGCACCGCGATCATCGCCGCGCCCTGGCCGCTGGAGCCGGCGACGTCCTGGACGCCCGGGAGCGCCAGGGCGGCGACGGCCGCAAGCGCCGCGCCCCCGCCGACCGTGAGCGTCGCGCGCAGGGTCGCCTTGGTCGGCTGCAGCGCGACGAGCACCGCGAGGCCGGCGAGCCCGGCGCCGATCGCCCCGCGCGAGAGCGTCAGATAGAGGTCGAGGCCGAGCACGGGCGCGGCCGCCGCGGCGAGCCGGTGGCCGCGCGCCGCGAGCCCGGCGGCGAGCACGAGCCCGATCGCCGCCAGCGCCCCCTGCCCGTTCCAGTACGTCAGCGGCTGTGCGAGCCGATCGCCCGCGGCCGGGAGTGCCTGGAGGCTGAAGACGGACGGCAGCAGGCGCTCGGAGACGCCGTAGAGCGCCGTCGCGACGATCGTCGCCAGCAGGGCGGGCTCGACCCAGTCGATGCCGTTGAACAGCGCGACGCCGGCTCCGAACGCCGCCGTGTAGAGGATCAGGCGCTCGAAGTCGGCGAACGCGGGGCCGTCGACGGGCGCCCACAGCAGGCTCAGGCCGGTCCAGGCCGTCAGGGCGGCGAGGCCGCCGACCGCGAGCCACCCGTCGCGCGACGGCCGCCGGCCCACGAACGCCGCCACCGCCAGCAGCAGCGTCGCCAGGATCGCCACGCGCGTGCGGGTCACGCCGAAATACCCGCCGCGCCCGAAGGCCGACAGCGCGGGAAGCGCCAGAAGCGCTGCGGCGGCGAGACGGCGCATGCGGTCGCGGACCTTATCCAGACCGCCGCCTATGCTCACCCGCCTCGTGCTCCGAGGACGGTCCCTCAACGTGGCGCTCGCGGCGCTCGCGCTGGTCATCTCGCTGCTCCAGCGGCCCGGCTGGGCGTCGTCGGACACCAAGATCGATCTGCACGTCGATCCGGTCGGGTTCCTCGGCGACGTCGCGAGCGCGTGGTCCTCGACGGGGGACCTCGGGCACGTCCAGGGCGGCCAGTACGGCGGCTACCTGTTCCCGATGGGGCCGTTCTTCGCGCTCGGGCATGCTGCTCGGCGCGGCGCCGTGGCTCGTGCAGCGGCTGTGGCTGGCGCTGGTGCTCTCGCTCGCGGCGTGGGGCGCGGTGCGGCTGATGGAGGAGCTCGACGGCCCGCGCTGTGCTGACCGGGCTGCTCGTGCTGCTGAACCCGTACGTCGTCGTCTTCACCGCGCGGACCTCGATCACGCTGCTCGGCTACGCCGCGCTGCCGTGGCTGCTGGTGTGCGTCCTGCGCGGGCTGCGCGACGCCCGGCTGGCGCTGGCCGGCGGCGTTCGCGCTGATCGTCACCGCCTCCGGCGGCGGCGTGAACGCGGCCGTGACCGCGTGGGTGCTGCTCGGGCCGGCTCCTGCTCGCGCTGTACGCGCGCTGGGTCGGATGGGCGAGCTGGCGCGAGCTGTGCGGCGCTGACTGGCGAACCGTGCTCGCGACGGCGCTCGCCTCGGCGTGGTGGGTGGTGCCGCTGCTCGTCCAGTCGGCCTACGGCGTCGACTTCCTGCGCTTCACCGAGCAGCCCGGGACGATCTGGAGCACCACGAGCCTGTCCGAGTCGCTGCGGCTGATGGGCTACTGGATCTCCTACCTCGGCGTCGGCTACGGCGGTGACGCTGCGACCGTACTTCGGCGACGGCGGCGTGCTGCTGTTCGCGCTGCCGGTGGTGCTCGCGGGGCTGCTCGTGCCGGCGCTTCGCGCTGACCGGGCTTCGCCTGGACGCGCCGGCATCCCGCCGCGCCGTTCGCGCTGCTGCTCGTCCTGGTCGGTCTGCTCGTCATGGCGGCCGGCTTCCCGGAGGGCACGCCGCTCCGCAGGGCGTCGAACTTCACGTACAACCACTTCTTCGCAGTGCAGTTCCTGCGCACGACCTACAAGGCCGGGCCGCTGGTCGCCCTGGGCGTCGCGATCCTGGCGGGGCTGGCCGCGCCCGCGCCGCCGCGCGATCTTCGTCGTGGCCGTCGCGCTGCGTCGCCTGCTGGCCGCTGGTCCGCGGGCGCGCGCTCGACGACCAGTTGCTGTGGAAGCGCATCCCGACGGCGTGGGAGCAGGCGGCCGAGCACGTCGACGCGAACGCCGGCGACGGGCGCGCGGTCGTCCTGCCCGGCCAGCTGTACGCGTTCTATGACTGGGGCGGGACGATCGACCCGATCCTCCCGAGCCTCGCCGACAAGCCGGTCGTGACCCGCAACGCCGTCGGCTACGCGGACCTGCACGCGACCGACCTGCTGTGGACGACGGATGCCCTGGTCGAGCAGCGCCGCGCGCTCCCGGGGCAACTGGACCCGCTGCTGGACCTGATGAGCGCCCGCACGGTGCTCGCCGGCGCCGACGACGACCGCACCCGCAGCGGCGCCGCCACCCCGGCCGACGCGGCGGACATGCTCGACCAGCTGGGCCCGCCCGACGCCGGCTGGGGCGACTCGCACGGGCGCGCGCGCCGCGGGCACGCTCGGCGAGCCACGCACGCTCCCGCAGGTCCGCGCCTGGGACCGCCCGCGGGCGCCGAGCCTCGTGCGAGTCGAGCCGGCCGCGCCACAGACGGTCGTGGACGGCTCCGCCGAGGGCGTGGCGGCCCTCGCCGCGCTCGATCCCTCGCTCCCGTCGCTCGCGTACGCCGGAGACCTCTCCGCCGAGGCCATCCGCGCGGCGCCCGAGGTCGTCATCACCGACTCCAACCGCCGGCGCGTCCTCGTGCCGTCGCGGATGGCCCAGAACGCCGGGATGACGCTGGCCGCCGACGAGGAGCCGTCGGTCGATGCCGCGGTCCTCAACCCGTTCATGGACCGTGGCAGCGACGCGCAGACGGTCGCGGTCTACAGCGGGATCGCGAGCGTGCGCGCGGAGAGCTCGCCCGGCTACCCGCAGTTCCCGGAGCGGCGGCCGTTCGCCGCGCTCGACGGCGACACCGCGACGCAGTGGCAGGCCGACCGCGCGCTGACCGCCGACCGGCACGTGCTCGACGTGCGCTTCGACGCGCCCCGGGACGTCGACCACATCGACCTGCTGCCCTACGACGACCGCGGCGCCGAGGCGCGGGCGGTCGACATCGCCGGGCGCCGGTACCGCCTCGCAGCCAGGCTGGAACCGGCTGGCGCTCGGGCTGCGCGACGTGAGCGGCCTCAGCGTGCGGCTCGAGACGCGCCACGTGGGCGGACCGCGCACCGCGGCCGGGATCCGCGAGATCCGCATCCCGGGCGTGACGGCGCGCGAGGCGCTGCGCCCGCCCGTGCTGGCCGAGCGCGCGCTCCACGGCGGGACGGACGCCGGCCTGACCTACCTCTTCCAGCGCACCACCGGCGATGACCCGTTCCGCCGCGACCCGCTGGCCGGGGCCCTCCTCGGACGCGCTCGTGCGCGACCACCTGGACGGCGAAACGGGTCTGGAGCGCGTGTTCTCGCCGCCCGCGGCGCGCACCTGGACGCTCGACGGCTGGGCCTCGGCCGCTCCGGACGCGAAGGACTCCGAGCTCGACGCGCTGGTCGGCGTGCGCGGCGCGTTGGAGTCCTCGGGCGCGCTTCGAGGGCCGCCCGGGCTTCCGCGCCTCGAGCGCGTTCGACGGCACGCCGCAGCCGTGGATCGGCTCGTGGCTGGACGGCCGCACGGCGTGGCTCTCCTGGACCACGCCGCGCCCGACGACGGTGAGCACGCTCACGCTCGAGCCGGTCGCCGGTGTCCGCCACCCGACCGCAGGTGCGGCTCAACGACTCGCCGCCGATCGACGTCGGGCCCGGCGGCACGGTCCGGTTGCCGGCGCCGGTCCGCGCGAGCGCGTTCAGGCTCGAGATCCTGCGCGCCGCCTTTGGCGAGGACGCCACCGATCGTCAGCGCCGCGCGGTCGGGATCGCCGAGATCCGCGGCGGTCGGGCCGCCGGTCGAGCGTCCCGCGCACCGGCGCGCTGAGGACGCGTGCGTGCTCGACGGAACCGTCGGCGGGCGAGCCGCTTCGCCTGCGGACGACCGGCACGGTCGAGGACTTCGACGCCGGCCGCCCGCTGCCCGTCAGCGGCTGCGAGCCGGTCGACCTCCCGGCCGGCGAGACCCGGCTCGCACTGCCCGCGGCGGACGCTGGCGCCGTACCTGCTGCGCCTGCGCTCCGCCGGAACCGCGTCCCGTCGCGCCGAGCCCGGCCGCGTGCTCAGCGCCGGGGAAGCGAACGGCAGCGGCGGCCGCACCGGCATCCGCCTGCAACTCGACGCGCCCGCCCGGCTGATCCTCGCCGAGAGCTACAACCGCGGCCGCCGCGCCCCTGCGACGGCCACGACCTCGGCGCGCCCGAGGTCGGCGCGGCTTCGGCGACCGCCTGGCACGTCCCGGCCGGCTGCCGCGACGTCGCGATCACGTTCGCGCCCGAACCGTCTCGTCGCCGTCGGGCTACATCGTCTCGCTGCTCGCGGCGCTCGTGCTGTTCGTGCTCGTGCTGTCGCCGCGCGCGGAGAGGGCCGCGAGCCGCGCGGCGAGCGCGCCGCGCGGACGGCCGCCGGCGCCGCGCCGACGCCCGGCGACCGCGCCCGGACGCCCGCGCGCCGCTCGCGCGCCGCGCCGCCCTCGTCGCCGTGCCGATCGCGCTCGCGTTCGGGTTCGTGTTCGCCGCGCGCGGGAGCCGCTGTTCTGGCTCGGCGTGTTCCTCATCCTCTGGCGCGGCATCGGCGCGCGGCCGCTCGCGCTCGCCGGCGGGCGCGCTGCTCGGGATCGTCGTGCCGGTGCTCTACGTGCTGATCCGGCCCGAGAACCGCGGCGGCTACAACCCGGAGTACGCGATCGACGGGATCGTCGCCCACTGGGTCGCGGTGGCCGGGGATCGCGCTGCTGATCCTCGCGCTGGCGCGGGAGCTCAGTAGGGCCAGGGTGCGGCGGGTCGAGCCCCAGCCGCTCCGCCCACGCCGCCGCCCCGCCACGATCAGCACCTTGATCACCACGTTGCGCGCGAACCACGGCAGCTGCGCGAGCCATGGCGCGCGCGCTGCGGCGCCGCCGCGGCCTTCGCGCCGGTACTCCGCCAGCGAGCCGGTCGCGGCCGGCGTAGCGCCAGCTCGCGCACGCGTCAGCGACGCAGCAGCGCGAGCGTCACGCCGACCGAGGAGAAGCGTCGTGGACGAGCATCGTCCCGCCGCGGCACGACCCGCGCGCCCCAGTCGCGCATGTCGGCCCGCGCCGGCCCGAAGCGGTGCGCGCCGTCGACGTACAGCAGCGAGATCGCCCCGGCGACGTCGCCGTGCGCCTGGCCGAGGACAGCTTGCGCACGTGGCGCACCGCGGTCGGCGACGCCCGCGGCGCGCGAGGTTCGCCGTGAAAGCCGCGAAGTCCGCGTCGCCGCGCGCGGCGTCGGCCGCGATCTCCTGCGGCCCGCGGTCGCTGCCCGCGTGCGGGTCGATCGCCACCACCGACGCCCGCGGCGCGCCGCGCCAGCACGACCGTCGAGCGCCCGCGGAACGAGCCGATCTCGACCACCGCCCCCGGCGGGCCGCGAGCGCGCGGCGCGCGGCTCCAGAGCCGCGCCGCCTGCGCCGCGGTCAGCCAGCCCTCGATCTCGAGTCAAGGCCGCGGCAGCCGCCCGCCGACGGCGCCAGGGGGACGAGCAGGCCGATCGCCGAGCACCGAGCATCGCCGGCCGTCGCCTGCAGCGCCGAGGACGATCGCCGCGAAGGTCAGCAGCGACTCGATGCCCAGGCCGCCCGAGCAGCAGCGATCTCGGCGACCGCGACGACCGCCGAGCACCGGCAGGAACGCCATGCGCTCCGAGCGCGAGCATGTACTGGACACGCGAGGTAGCCGACGGCGAGCAGCGTCATCGCGCAGCCGAGGACGAACAGCGCGTCCGGCCGCGACGACGGTCTCCGGCCCGAAGGCCAGCCGCAGCACGGTCTCCGGGAACAGCGCCGTAGACGATCAGCATCGGGACCGCGACCGCGCCCACGACGGCCGAGCGCGCGCATCAGCACCGGCCGCGGGTCCAGCCCGCGCCGCGCGCGCGCGCGTCGCCTCGGGCAGCAGGTAGAGCCCGATGCCGATCGCGACCCAGACGACGGCCTTCGCCGCCACCGCGGCCGCCGCGTAGGCGCCCGCCTCGTCGCCGCCGATCTGGCGCTTGACCATGATCACGTCGACGTTCTGGAGCATCGCGAGCAGGAACAGCCCGGCCGACCGCGCCCACGCGCCGCCCATCAGGCTCCAGCAGGCGGCGTGTCCGGCGCTCGGGTCCGGCGCGCCGAACCGCGCGCCGGCTCCACGAGCCACAGCCAGGACGCGATCGCGATGCAGCGACAGCGGCGTGCCCAGGTACGCGCCGGTGACGCCCAGGCCGGCGACCACGAGGATGACGCCCGAACGATCGAGCCGCCCGACGGCCTCGAAGACGAGCGACCACGCGACCGGCTTGTAGGCGTGCACGCCCTGGAGCGCGCCGCGCTCGAGCGAGAGCAACAGCCACAGCGACGCCGGTCGGCAGCGGTGGCCGCCGCCGCCCAGGCCTCGGGCACGCGCGATCAGGTCGGCGATCGGCTGGCGCAGCAGGCCCGCGACGAGCGCGGTCGACGAGACCCAGCACGAGCAGGCGTTTTCGCCAGACGCCGAGCGTCGCGGCGAGTTCCGCGCCCGAGCCGAGCCGGCCGAGCGCGATCTCGCGCGCGACCGCGACCTGCACCGCCGAGCCCGGGCACCGAGAGGATCACGAACGTCGAGATGACCGCCGCCAGCGACCCGTAGTCCTCGGCCCCCAGCAGGCGCGCGAGAGCGACGGTGAAGATCACCGCGAGCGCGTTGTTGGCCATCGTCGCCGCGGCCATGCCCGACGGCCTTCAGCGTCTCGGAGCGCGCGAGTGTCGTCGCGCAGCGAGATCCGCGGCTCCTCGGAGGCCGTGGTCAGCAGGTCGAGCGTCTCGCGCGCCGTGCGCTCCCACGTGAACGTCGCCGCGCGCGTCTTCGCGGCGGCGCCCATCGACTCGCGCAACTCCGTGTCGGCGACGAGCCGCTGGACGCGGCCGTGCCAGGCCCGGCCCGTCGTCGGCCAGCAGGCCGGTGACGCCGTCGACGATCGACTCCGGCAGCCCGCCGACGCGCAGCGCCGCGCTCGGCGTCCCGCACGGTCGCGGCCTCCATGACCGTCAGGCACCAGCCCTCGGCCGAGGACGCGGTCACGTTCACCCACGCCCGTGCGTAGAGCTCCGCCTTGCGCTCCTCGGAGACATGCCCGTGCAGCAGCACGCGGTCGCCGAGGCCGCGGCGCGCGATCTCGGCCTCGAGGTCCGGCCGGTGGTCGCCCTCGCCGGCGATGTCGAGCACGACGCCGGGCATGGCCTCGACGGCGTCGAGCAGCAACTCGATCCGCTTGTAGCTTCTTCAGCCGCCCGAGATAGAGCAGGCGCGGCGTGTCCGAGCGCCGCGCGTCCGTCTCCAGCGGGACGACGCCCAGGTAGCCGACCGTCGCGTCCGGCGGACGCCGAGCGCGGCCAGATCGTCGCGCGGCCGACTCAGAGATCGTCAGAAAGGGCGCATCGCCGTAGAGCAGCTTCAGCGGCAGCGCCTCGGCGACCAGCCCGGCGACCTCGCCCGCGCGGCCCAGCTCGGTGACGTAATGGTCCTGATGGACGTGGTGCACGAGCGTCACCCGCGGCTTACGCAGCCACAGCGGGGTCAGGAACGCGATCCCGTTGACCACCTCGAGCACGACGTCGGCATCCCGCCCGAGCCCGCGCAGGACCGCCCACGCCGCCCGCGGGAAGACCGTGAGCCGCGTGCCCATGTGGTGCAGCTCGAGCCCTTCGGCGGGCCGCTGCGACGCGCTCGGCGCCGTCGTAGGCGCCCGCGACGACCGTCACGCGATGGCCCCACGCGAGCCAATACGCGACCTGCCCGAAGAGGTTCGCGCCCGTCCCGCCGCCCTGCGGATGCGTCCAGTCGCGGTCGGTGAGCACGAGGATGTGGGCCATCGCGCGGATGACCGTAGCCGATGCACAGGAGGGCACCGGTCTACACTGGCCCGCCGATGACGTTCCGGCACGCGCTCGCAACCGCCGCCGCCGTGGTCGCCCTCGCGCCCGCAAGCGCGTTCGCTCAGGGCGCCGGCGACGACCAGTACTCCGATCCGTTCGGGGACGAGTCCGAGCAGGCCACGCCCACGCCGACGCCGCAGCGCCCGCGGGCGACGGCGACGCCCGCGCCCGCCCGGCCCGCCGCGACGGCGACCGCCGCCGCCACTCCTGCACCAGCACAGCCGCAGAAGACCCCGGACCGCCGACGCTCCCGTACACGGGCGTCGATGCCTGGCCGCTCGCCCTCGGCGGCGCCCTTCTGCTCGGCACCGGCCTCGCGCTGCGCGCCCGGATCGCCGTTGAACGCGACTGAGCTGACCGCCGGGCCCGAGGAGACCGAACGCGCCGGCGCTCGGCTGGCGGCGACGCTCGAGCCTGGCGACGTCGTGCTGATCTCCGGCGAGTTGGGGGCGGGGAAGACGACGTTCGTGCGCGGCGCGCTGCGCAGCCTCGGCGTCGAAGGGCCGGTCACTTCGCCGACGTTCGTCGTCGGGCACCTGCACGACGGACATCACGGCCCGCTGGCACATCTGGATCTGTATAGGCTCGCTGGAATGGCGGGTGAAGACCCCGGACTGCTCGACCCGTTTTTCACCGACGACGCGATCGTCTTCATCGAATGGCCGGAGCACGCCGAGGAGGCGTGGCCGGCCGAGCGTGTGAAGCATCGGGTCCGGCTCGCGCACGCGGGCGGCGATCGACGGCGGATCGAGGTCGATCCATGACGACCGGCGCCATCGTCGGAATCGACACGTCGACCCGTTCGCACCTCCGTCGCGGTCTTCGTCCCGAGCGGTCGCGAGGTGGAACGCCGCGACGATCCCGCCGCACACGAGAGCCCGCGCCACGCGTCGGTGCTGCAGCCGCTGCTCGAGCAGGCGCTCGAGCAGGCGCTGGTCAGCTGGGATGAGGTCACGCGGATCTGTGTCGGCACCGGGCCCGGCGGGTTCACCGGGCTGCGGCTCGGCGTCTCGACCGCGCGGGCGCTCGCCAGGGCCGCGATCTGCCGGTCGTCGGCGTCTCCAGCCTCGAGGCGCTCGCCCGCGGCGTCGACCTGGCGAGCCCGAACGAGCTCGACCTGCCGGGCAAGCCGGACGTCTCCGGGCCCGTGCTCGCGGTGATCGACGCGCGCCGCGGCGAGGTCTTCGCCGCCGTCTACCGCCACCACCGCACGACGATGGAGGCGTCGGTAGATGACGCCCGCCGAGCTGGCCGAGCGCATCTCCGCGCGGCGCGAGTGGGGACGCAACCCGATGCTGGCCGTGGGCGACGGGGCGGTACGCTTTCGAGTGGAGCTCGAACGGGCCGGAGCGGCGGTGCCGTCCGACGGCTCTCCCGCCCACCGGGTCAGTGCCCTGATGGTCTGCCGGCTGGGACGGGCGAGAGAGCCCGTCGACCGCGACGCCCTGCTCCCGGACTACCGCCGCGAGCCGGACGCCGTCCCCCCGCCACCCCCGAGTTGACCGCCCCACCAGCCGCCGCCATACAGGTCCGCCGCCTCACCTACGCCGACCTGCCGCAGGTCGTCGCCATCGAGCGACGGGCCTTCACGACGCCGTGGTCGCTGGCCATGTTCGTGCTCGAGCTCTCCAAGCCGAGCGGCATCTGCCTGGCGGCGGAGATTCCCGGCGTGGGCGACGGAGCTCGGCGGGTACATGATCTGCTCGCGCTACGACACGGTCTGGCACGTGATGAACGTCGCCGTCGATCCGACCCAGCGCCGCCGCGGGATCGCCACCGCGATGCTCTAGGCGCTGCTGGAGCGCGTCGGCGACGACGCGCAGCTCACGCTCGAGGTCCGGCGCACCAACGGCGGCGCGATCACGCTCTATGAGTCCTTCGGCTTCCGCTCGGCGGGCGTTCGCCGGCGCTACTACCAGGACAACGGCGAGGACGCGATCATCATGTGGAGCACCCCCGCGACGCTGCGCGGCACCCTCGAGGACGTTCCCGGCACGTGATCCTGGCGCTCGAGACCTCCTGCGACGACACCTGCGCCGCGGTCGTCACCCACGCGGGTGAGATCCGCGTCGAACGTCGTCTCCTCCCAGGGCGTGCACGAGCGCTTCGGCGGCGTCGTGCCCGAGTGGGCTTCGCGGCATCACCTCGAGCAGGTCAATGCGATCGTCGACGAGGCGCTGGACAGGGACGTCGCTGGACGAGATCGACCTCGTCGCCGTCACCCAGGGGCCGGGGCTGGTGGGCGCGCTGCTGATCGGCGTGGCGACGGCGAAGGGGCTCGCGGCGTCGCGCCGGCTGCCGCTCGCGGCGGTCGACCACCTGCAGGGCCACGTCGCCGCGAACTTACCTGGGCGGCTTCGAGCCGCCGTTCCTGTGCCTGGTCGCGTCCGGCGGGCACACGTTCCTGGCGCGCGTGACCGACCACGACGGCTACGAGACGCTCGGCCAGACGCTCGACGACGCCGCGGGCGAGGCGTTCGACAAGGGCGCGCGGATGCTCGGGCTCGGCTTCCCGGGCGGGCCGGCGCTGTCGAGGCTCGCGCTGGAGGGCGATCCGTCGGCGTTCGAGTTCCCGATCGGGGCGAAGATGGGCGGCCTCGACTTCTCCTTCGCGGGCCTGAAGACCGCGCTGCTGTACAAGGTCCGCGACCTCGGCGACGAGGCGGTCGCGCTGCGGGCGGACCTCGCCGCGGCCTACGAGCACGCGATCGTCGAGGCGCTGATGCTGCGCGTCGAGCGCGCGCTGGAGGACGAGCCGTCGCCGCGCCTGGCGATCGGCGGCGGCGTGGCCGCGAACCGCCTGCTGCGCAGCCGCGCCGAAGGCCTCGGCGTGCCCGTCCACGTCCCCCCGCACGCGCTGTGCACGGACAACGCGGCGATGATCGCCTAGCGCCGCCCGCTACGTCCGCCCCCGGCCGTACCCGGACTACCTGGCGCTCGACGCGTACGCGACGAAGCGCGCCGCGTGAGCCCCGACCCGCCGCGCGAAGCGGACGCGCAGGCGCCCGCCCGCGCGGGGCGCGCCGAGCGCGCCGCGCCCGCGGCGCCGCCGCGGCCCGCCGCCGGCGCGTCGCCGCGCCGCGCTCGCCGCCGCGCGCGTCGCCGCGCCGCGCGGACTCGCCGCCGGACGCCCCCGGCGCGACTCGCCGCCGGCCGCCGCTCGCGGTCCTCGTCGGCGCTGCCGTCGCGGTCGTCCCCGCCGTGATCCTCGTGTCGTGCTGGTCGGCGGCGGTGCGGGGCCGCTGCCGCGCGTCAACGGCGCGCCGCCCGTCTCGCTCGCCGACCCCGTGCCCTACGACGGGCGCTCGCCGGCGCAGCTGCGCGGGTCCGAGCAGTCCGCGTGCTCGTGCAGTTCTCGCGCAAGCCGCTCGGTGCGGCGCGCAACGCGCGCTCGATGGGCGCGGACGAGCAGCGCAAGGTCATCGACTCGCTCAAGCGCGAGGCGATCACGACCCGCAGCGCGCTCGCCGCGCGCGGCGTCGTGCTGCGCGACGTCGTGGCCTTCTATCGCGTGTGGAACGGCTTCGCGGCGACGGTCCGACGCGCGATCTGCCGAAGCTGAACTCGCCCGGCGTCCAGGTGCGGACCGTCCGCCGCGCGTACCCGGCGACCAGCGAGCCGGTCCCGTTGGCGAGCAACGCGACCGTCGAGAAGGCGGACCTCAACGGCAAGCCGCCGGTCGCCGTGCTCGACACCGGGGTCGACTCGAAGGCGCTCAACGGTCACGCCGACCCCGGCTACGACGCGGTCGACCGCGATCGCGACCCCAGGCCCGGCACCGACCCGGGCACGAAGCGCAAGGAGACCAGCGGGACCGCGCTGGCCGGCATCGTCGCCGCCGCGGGGCGAGCGGGTGCTGCCGATCCGCGATCGCCGCGCTGCGGGCCGCGGGCGGCGCCGTCGGAGGCCTCGACCACGACCGACGCGCTCATCGCGGGGCTCGAGCACGCGGTCGACCCCAACGGCGACCGGGACACGTCCGATCACGTCCCGGTCGCGCTGATCGGCGTCAACGCGCCCTACGCGGGCTTCAGCGACACCGCCCGAGGCCGAGGCCGTCGAGGGCGCCGCGGGCCTCGGCACGCTCGTCGTCGCCCCCGCGGGCAACGAGGGCGCGGCCAGCCCGGCAGCGGCACCGTCGGCTCGCCCGCGGCGCGCCCGACGCGCTCGCCGTCGGCGCGCTCGCCGGCCCCGAGCCGGCCCCGCGCACCGCGCTCAACGCTCGACGGCGACACGCTCGCCGACGCCGCCGTCCTGGCCGGCAGGCCGCCGCGCCGCCGGCACGACCGCCGGCCCGGTCCAGGACACCGACGCCGCGGTGCTCGGCGCACCAGACCGCGCTGCGCGGCAAGGTCGTGATCGTCAAGGCGGGCGCCAACCCCGGCGCGCAGGCCGCGGCGGCCGCCGCGGTCGGCGCCGCGCGCGGTGCTGCTGGCGCGGCCCGGCGACGAGCCGCTGCCGTCGATCCCCGCCGGTCGCTCCGCCGCGCCGGTCGTCGGCGTCACCGGCGACGCCGCCGCGCAGGCTGCTCAAGCTCAAGCCCGGCACGAAGGTCGGCTTCGGCCCGCCCGAGCGCGCGCCCCGCAGACCGACGCAGCGCCCATGTCTCGCCCAACACCGCGCAGGGCCCGAGCGCCGGCGGGCGCCCGAAGCCCGACCTCGCGGCGGCGTCCGAGCGCTCACGGCGGATCAACGGCGTCGTCGGCGGCGTACCGCGATCGCCGCCGCCCACGTCGCCGCCGCGGCGGCCAAGTACGCCCGCGCGCACCCCGAGCTCACCCCGCTGCAGTTGCGCGCCGCGATCATCGCCGCCGCCGACCGAGGATCTCCCGCCCGAGCGCGCCGGCGCCGGCGCCGTCCGCGAGCCCACTTCCGGCAGTCACCGCGACCCTCCGACCGCGGTCAGCGACCCGCTCAACCCGGTCGAGATCAAGCTCACCGCGACGAGCTCCACGGCCCTGCAGCTCAGGGCCAGCGGACGGCGCCACCGCCCAGCCGCAGTCGCTCACCGTCACCCCCGGCACGCCCACCGAGGTCAGCGTCCGGCTCCCCAAGCCCGGCACCACCACCGGCCGCCTGGCGGCCCTCGCCGGCGGCAGGGTCGTCGCGTCCGTGCCGTGGCTGTCCACCCCGACAAGGTCGAGCCGGTCAACGTCGGCCCGCTGAAGGTCGACCGCAACGGCCGCCGCGTGCGCTTCACCCTCGGCGCGTTCAAACGCGGCCCGCAGACGCAGATCCAGGTCGTCGAGAAGCTGATGCTCGACCTCGTCAACGCCAAGGGCAACATCAAGCGCACCCTGACCTTCCCCGGCGGCGCGCGCGAGCTGATGCCCGCCGAGTACGGCTACACGCTGCCGTGCCTCGCAGGCGGGTACGCTTCCGCGTGAGCGCCTGGGCGCCGAACCAGTCCGAGCCGACCGTCCGCACCTCGCAAGTGATCGTCACGCTCTACGCGCGCCCCGGCTGCCACCTCTGCGACGAGGCGCGGGAATCGCTTCAGCGCGTACAAACCCGGGTGCCGTTCACGCTCGCAGGAGGTCGACATCACCACCGACGACGTGCTCCACGCGCGTTATCTGGAGCGGATTCCCGTCGTTGCGGTCGACGGCCAGGATTTGTTCGATTACGACGTCGACGAGGACGCCCTGGAGCGATTCATTCTCTATCGTGAGAGCAGATGAGTTTCGGCGACGTCGCCACGAAGGCCGGCGGCGGCGGCGCACAGCAGGGCGACGGCGGCCTCGGGCCCCTGTCCGACCGCCTCTCGCTCGGCGTGGCCGCCCGCCTCTCCCGCTATCTGCAGGTCCTCACCCAGGCCCGCAAGATGGGCAAGGAGACGATCTCCTCGCAGGAGCTCTCCGAGTACACCCACGTGAACTCGACGCAGATCCGGCGCGACCTCAGCGGCTTCGGCAAGTTCGGCAAGCGCGGCGTCGGTTACAACGTCGACTCGCTGGTCTCGCAGATCCGCAAGATCCTGCGCACGAGCGGCCAGCACAACATCGCGCTCTTCGGCGCCGGCCACCTCGGCAAGGCGATCGCGTCCAGCTCGGACATCTTCGCCGACCATGGCTTCCGCGTCGTCGCGATCTTCGACATGGACCCGGCGAAGCTGGGTGAGCAGGTCGGCCCCGCGATCGTCCGCCACCCGGACGACCTCAAGGCGGTCGTCGAGGAGGAGGACATCGTCGTCGGCGTCCTCGCCGTCCCGACCGCCGCCGCGCAGGACCTCGCCGACAAGCTCGTCGACGCCGGCGTGAAGATCATCTTCAACTACTCCGAGGCGCTCCTGCAGGTCCCGCCGGAGGTGACGGTCCATACTTCAAGTCCGGCCGTCGACCTTCTGTACGCGCTGTACTTCTACCTCACCTAGAGCTTCGATGGATCTGAATGCGGCACGCGAGGTCTTCGAGACCTCTCAGGACCTCACGGTTGGCATCGAGGAGGAGTGGGCGATCATCGACCCGCAGACCCTCGAGCTCGTACCGAAATACGAGGCGATGCGGGTCGACGGCGACAAGGACGACGTCCTCGCCGACGCCATCTCGGGCGAGCTGATCTCGTCCGAGATCGAGATCCGCTCGGGCCGCGGTGAGGACGTCCAGCACGCGCTGCGGCTGCAGCGCGAGGCGCGCCGGCGGCTGTTCGCGCTGGCGGAGGCGCACGGCGCCGGGCTCGCCTCGACCGGCACGCACCCGCTGAGCGACTACCGCGAGCAGCACATCATCGACACCCCGCACTACCACCGGGTGCGGGAAGGCCTGCAGTACGTCGCGCACCGCAACAACACGTTCGCGCTGCAGGTGCACGTGGGGGTCCAGGGCGGCGACCGGGCGATCCAGGCGTGTGACCGGCTGCGCCCGATGCTGCCGTTGCTCCTGGCGATCAGCGCGAACTCGCCGTTCGTCGACGGGCGCGACTCCGGGCTGCATTCGGCGCGCACGCAGACGTTCACGAAGTCGTTCCCGCGCTGCGGCGTCCCGGACCCGTTCGGCTGCTGGCCGAACTGGCAGGACTACGTCGAGCTGCTGCTGCGGACGAACTCGATCGTCGAGTACACGCAGCTGTGGTGGTCGGTGCGCGCGCACCATGCCTACGGGACGATCGAGGTGCGCATCTGCGACGCGCAGACCACCTGCACCGAGGCCGACGCGCTGATCGAGCTGATCGTCGCCTGCGTCGCGCAGGCGCTGCGCGAGATCGACGCCGGCGAGGCGCCGCCCGACGTCCCGGGCCGCCTGATCGAGGAGAACATGTGGCGCGCGCTGCGCTACGGGCAGGACGGCCGGCTGCTCGATCTCGGGGCGCCGCTGATCGAGGAGTACCCGGCGTCGGAGGCCGCCGAGCGGCTGACGGCGTGGACCGGCGTCGACGTCGCGTTCCCGGAGATCAACGGCGCCCAGCGCCAGCGGCGGATGATCGACGCCGGCGCGTCGCCGTATGAGGTCTTCAAGCAGTGCGTGGAGGAAACCCGCGCGACGTACCCCGTCGAGGAGAAGGTGTGAACCTATGAGTGCCCCGCAGGAATTCACCGAAGAGGAGCTCGCCCGATCGAGGCCGAGATGGAGAAGCTCACGCCGGACGACGTGCTCATCCAGACGCTCGTGACGCTCATCAACCTGGGCGCGCGCAAGGCCGGGCTGGCGGCGCCTCCCGGCGCCGAGCCGCCCAAGCGCGACCTCGAGCAGACGCGCGAGGCGATCGAAGGCGCGCGGGCGATGCTGCCGCTGCTGGAAGCCCGCCACGGCGCCGAGCTGGCCGGGGTCAAGGACGCGCTGTCGCGGCTGCAGATGGCGTTCGTCCAGCTCTCCGGCGGGACGCCGGAGCCTCCGCAAGCGTCCGCTCCCGAACCGCCGAAGCCCGGTGAGACCGGTCCCGCGCAGACGTCCGGGCGGCTGTGGATTCCCGGGCAATAGCCGCGCGGTAGACTCCCCGCGCTCATACGGCGGCCCTCTCGGGCCGTCGTTTCGCTTTGTCTGAGTCCAGAGAGGTTCTCCGTGGCAAGTTTCTTGTCCAACCACGGCGCGTTGCTCGCCGTCGTCTGCGCGTTGCTCGCCGTGGCGTACGGCGTCGTGACGACGCGTTCGCTGCTCGCGCTGTCGCCGGGCAACGAGACCATGCAGCGGCTCTCGTTGGCGGTCCAGGAAGGTGCTCAGGCCTACCTGAGGCGCCAGTACACCATGATCGGCATCGTCGGCGTCGTGCTGTTCATCGCGCTGATCCCGCTGCAGAACATCGAGGTCGCGATCGGGTTCGCGATCGGTGGTTTTGCCTCCGCGGCGGCCGGTTTCATCGGCATGAACGTGTCGGTGCGCGCCAACGCGCGCGTGGCTGAAGCGGCCCGCGGCGGCATCGGCCCGGCGCTGGACGTCGCGTTCCGCGGCGGCGCGGTGACCGGCATGCTCGTCGTCGGCCTCGCCCTGCTGGGCGTCGCCGGCTACTACGGCGCACTGACCTGGATCTTCGGCGTCAACACCAAGGACGCCGTGGACGCGCTGATCGGCCTCGGCTTCGGCGGCTCGCTGATCTCCGTCTTCGCCCGTCTGGGCGGCGGCATCTTCACCAAGGGCGCCGACGTCGGCGCCGACATCGTCGGCAAGATCGAGGCCGGCATCCCCGAGGACGACCCGCGCAACCCGGCCGTGATCGCCGACAACGTGGGCGACAACGTGGGCGACTGCGCCGGCATGGCCGCGGACCTCTTCGAGACCTACGCCGTCACCGCGGTGGCCGTGATGCTCCTCGGCGTGCTGACCTTCCCGCTGCACACGGCGGTCGTGCTGTTCCCGCTCGTCCTCGGCGGCGTCTCGATCGTCGCGTCGATCATCGGCACCTTCTCCGTGCAGCGGCACCAACGTCGAGCGCGCGCTGTACCAGGGCGTGATCGTCGCCGGCGTGATCTCCGCGCTGCTGTTCATCCCGGTCACCTACTGGATGATGGGCAGCCTGAAGGGCGCGCGCGCCCCCGAGTGGACCGACATCTACCTCTGCGCGCTGATCGGCCTCGGCGTCACCGGCGCCCTGTTCGTGATCACCGACTACTACACGTCGACCCGCTTCGCGCCGGTGAACTCGACCGCGCTCGCGTCCGAGACCGGGCACGCGACGAACATCATCCAGGGCCTCGCGATGGGCCTGCAGGCCACCGCCGCCCCGGCGATCGTCATCGTCCTCGCGATCTGGGGCTCCTCGGAGCTCGCCGGCGTGTACGGCATCGCCGTCGCCGTGATGGCCCAGCTCTCGCTGTGCGGGCTGATCGTGGCGCTCGACGCGTTCGGCCCGATCACCGACAACGCCGGTGGTATCGCCGAGATGGCGAACATGCCGGAGGAAGTCCGCAACGTCACCGACCCGCTGGACGCCGTGGGCAACACCACCAAGGCCGTCACCAAGGGCTACGCCATCGGCTCCGCCGCTCTGGCCGCGCTGGTGCTCTTCGCCGCGTTCAAGATCGAGCTCCAGGTCGAGCTCGAGCGCCCGGTCGCGTTCCTGCTCGACGATCCGCACGTCCTGATGGGCCTGCTGATCGGCGGCATGATGGTCTGCCTCTTCGCCGCCCTCTCGATGTCGGCCGTCGGCCGCGCCGGCGGCGCCGTCGTCGAGGAGGTGCGTCGCCAGTTCCGCGAGCACCCCGGGATCATGGACGGCACCGAGCAGCCCGAGTACGGCCAGTGCGTCGACATCGTGACCAAGGCCGCCCAGCGCGAGATGATCATCCCGTCGCTGATCCCGATCGTCGTCACCCTGATCGTCGGCCTTCTCTCCTACCGGATGCTCGGCGGCCTGCTGATCGGCGTCATCGTCGTCGGCCTGTTCTTCGCCGTGCTGATGACCTCCGGCGGCGGCGCCTGGGACAACGCCAAGAAGCTCATCGAGGACGGCGCGCACGGCGGCAAGGGCTCCGACGCTCACGCGGCCTCCGTCACCGGCGACACCGTGGGCGACCCGTTCAAGGACACGGCCGGCCCGGCCATCAACCCGATGATCAAGGTCGCGAACATCGTCGCGCTGCTGATCATCCCGCTCATCGCCTAAGCGCCTCTTCGACTCGCGCGCGGGTCCTCGTGGGCTCGCGCGTGAGTTGTTTCCAGGTGACCCTTTGGACCCGCCAGCCCTGCGCTTGCAGCTCGGCCTGGCGGGTCCTGTCGTATTCGCGGGCGAGGATGTGGCCGTGGAACTGCTTGGAGTCTGCCTCGAGGATCAGTTTCTGCTCGGTCCAGCGGAAGTCAGGCACGTAGCGGCCTTCGCTCGCGTTCACGTCGGGCCGCGGCAGGCCCTCGAGGAGCGCGTTCACGGCGTCCTCGAACTCGTTGCGCGTCGGCACGGCGGTCTCGAGCATCGCCCGCAGACGCTTCGCTCCGCGGTGATGGCTGGTGATGATCTCGTGTGGCTTGATCATGCGCTGGTTGAGCGCCTCGTTGACCGCTCGGCGCAGCTGCGTGTCCGGCACGGTCGGTGTCGCGGCGAGGTCGATCACCGTCCGTAGCGGCGGCGTGACCGGGATCCCTCGGCGGAAGACGCGCTCGATGTCGGCGCTGCGGTGGGTCCGGATGCCCGGGTGCACCCGGAGGGTTGGCGCGGTCACCTCCGGGTCCCGGTAGTCCCACTTGAGCAGGCCCCAGAGGACGGCGGCCGCGAAGTGCGACAGCACGGCGGCGGCGCCGCAGGCCTTCACCGCGGCGAGGAACGCGCCCTCCAGCGGCACGGTCGGCAGCAGCGAGAACACGCCGCGGTAGCGGGGGTACAGGCGCCCGGCGCGCACCCGCGCGGCGACGGTCTGCTGCGACAGGCCGCAGCCGCGCAGATCGTCGAGATCCACCACGCCCCATTGCCCCGCGGCCACCTGCGCGACGCGAGCGTCGACTTTCACAACGTCAGTTTGTGTTTCCCGACACTCGCGTGGCATGGGAGGCATGGTCCCGCGAGCGCCTGTGACCGAACAAGACGCGTTTGTTACGAAAGTGCCTTAATTCTGCACCACATCTGCGGTTGTGACGATCGTCGCGAACTCGCCGTGGAGGTTCGTGGCCGTCGCGTGGGCGAGTTGCTCCGCGGTCAGGTCGCCGCGGTCGAACGTGTGCGTGGCGTCGAGGACGAAGCGCACGTCGTAGCCGAGATTCCCAGCCATGCGGGCCGTGGTCTCGCAGCAGTGATTCGTGGTGATGCCGCAGAGCACGAGCTGCTCGATCCCGCGCTCCTGCAGCCAGGCGTGCAGGTCAGGGTCGCCATAGAAGCACGAGTTCGTGTGTTTGGAGATCAGGACGTCCGGCTCGCCGGTCACCACGTCCTTGAACGCATTGCCCGGATGGTCGGGACGCAGCGGCGACTGCTCCTCGGTCGAGTCGTGCCGGATGTAGACGAGCGGCCAGCCCCGCCCGCGCGCGTGCTCGATCAGCGCCGCGATGTTCCCCTCGCACGCCGGGTTGTTCCGCGGGCCCCAGTAGCCCGCGTCATCGAAGCCACGCTGCACGTCAACCACCAAAAGCGCCGGGTCCATGCCGGTGATCGTAGGAGCCCGCGCCGGAACCTGCCCTCGTCGCTGCCCAGTTTGCCCTATCGAACATTGCGCCCGGACGGTACGGTCGCGCCTCAGTGGCGGAGGCCGTCGAGCACGAACCGCAAGTCGAGCCTGCGGCGCCGGTCGCCGCCGGGGCCGGCCCCGCCGTCGCCGTAGCCGCCGCAACCAGCGACCTCGCCGGCGCCGGCCAGTCCCGCCCATCGCTCTCGCGCGCGCTCGTCATGCGCCTCCAGGGCAGCGCGGGCAACGCCGCCGTGTCCGGCCTCGTCGCGGGCGGCCCGGCCGGTCCCACCGAGATCGAGCGCCGCCCGGGCCGAGGCCCCACCGAGGCCGACTCCCAGGTCATGGCGGCGATCGTCGCCCGCGCCCCGACGGCCCTGGACCCGGCGCCGGTCGTCCGCAGCGAGCTCGACGTGCCGATGGAGACCCGCGTCAAAGAGCCCGGAACGAACCCGTTCGGC
The DNA here is from genome assembly GCA_963798325.1 of uncultured Solirubrobacteraceae bacterium. Lineage (GTDB taxonomy): Bacteria > Actinomycetota > Thermoleophilia > Solirubrobacterales > Solirubrobacteraceae > Solirubrobacter. The sequence goes on along the minus strand of CAWCSS010000009.1, from coordinate 275,240 downwards.
CCGGCGGCGAGCGGGTTGGACGCGGCGGCGGAGGGCGCGCGCGGGGCGGCGAACGGTCCGGGCTCGAACCCGTTGGGTCCCGCGGCGGGCGGGATGGACGCGGCGGCGGAGGGCGCGCGCGGGGCGGCGAGCGGTCCGGGCTCGAACCCGTTGGGTCCGGCGGCGGGCGGGATGGACGCGGCGGCGGAGGGCGCGCGCGGGGCGGCGAACGGTCCGGGCACAAACCCCTTCGGCGCGGCGGCGAGCGCGACCGAGGCCGCCACGAGCGGCGCGGCGGGTGCGATCGCGAGCAGCGCCACCGGGGCCGCGAGCGGCGGCGCGCCCGGCGGGACGATGGCAAGTCTCCTGGACGCCGTGGCCGGCGGTGCCGCGGGCGCCGGGGTGGCGAGTGGCCTCGCGGCCGCGACCGGTGGCGGCGCGGCGGGCGCGGTGGTCGGCGGGCTGGACGGTGCGGCGGCGGGCGGCGCGGCGGGTGCGGGCGCGCTTGCGGGTGTGGCGGGTGGCGCGGCGGCGGCGGGCGGGCTTGAGGGTGCGGCGGCGGCGGGCGGGCTTGCGGGTGGCGCGGCGGCGGCGGGCGGGCTTGAGGTGCGGCGGCTGCGGGCGGGCTTGCGGGTGGCGCGGCGGCGTGTGGGCGGGCTTGAGGGTGCGGCGGCCGCGGGCGGGCTTGCGGGTGGCGCGGCGGCGGCGGGCGGGCTTGAGGGTGCGGCGGCGGCGGGCGGGCTTGCGGGTGGCGCGGCGGCGGGCGGGCTTGAGGCTGCGGCGGCCGCGGGCGGGCTTGCGGGTGGCGCGGCGGCCGCGGGCGGGCTTGAGGGTGCGGCGGCCGCGGGCGGACTTGCGGGTGGCGCAGCGGCGGCGGGCGGGCTTGAGGCTGCGGCGGCGGCGGGCGGGCTCGAGCCTGCGGCGGCTGCGAGCGGGCTTGCGGGTGGCGCGGCGGCGGCGGGCGGACTCGAACCTGCGGCGGCTGCGAGCGGGCTTGCGGGTGCGGGCGGTGCGGCCACCGGTGCGACCGGGGCCGAGACGACTTCGGTCGACGCGGGCGCGGCTGGGGCGACTCCGACCGCCGCGGCGACCGGCGCGGCCGGTGCGGCCGGTGCGACCGCTCCGGCGGCCACAGATGCCGTTGGTGCTGCCGCGGCCGGCGCCTCCGGACCGGCCGCGGCCGATCCTGCGGCCGCCGGGGCCGCTGGCGGCGCCGCCGGGGCGACCGGACCGGCACCGGCTGACGCCGCTGCTGCAGCAGCAGCAGGCGGCGGCGGGGCGGCCGTGGCCGCGGCCGGTGGGCTCGCCGACGCGCTGGCCGGTGGCGGTGCCGGTGGTGCGGCTGGGGCTGGGGCGCAGATCGGCGGTGCGATCACGGCCGCTATGGGCAACGTCGGGCCCGCTCTGGACGGGGCTGCCGTCGCCGGCGGTCCGAATGCGGCGCCAGCGGCCGGTGCGGTCGGTGGTGCTCCTGACGTTGCCGGCGGCGCGGCTGGGCCTGAGAGTGAGGGTGGGGCGACGCAGGAAGGGCCTTCTGAGGACGAGCTCGCCGCGCTCGAATCGCAGCTCAACGCCGGGCCGAAGGCCGCGGAGCCCGAGCACGAGCCGGAGGCGGCCGGGACGGAGGGCGAGAACGGACCAGAGGCCGAGACCGCGAGCGCCGGGTCGGCCGAGGGCGCCGAGACCGGCGCCGCCAAGGGCATCGGCGCACCCACTACCGAAGACGCTGCTCCCGACGAGAGTGGCGGCCTGCTCTCTCGCGCACCTGCGGACACGCTGACGGCGCCCCCGAGCGGTGAGATGCAGAACCAGCTCGACGGCATCGAGAGCGAGCAGGAGGAGGCCGAGCAGCAGGAGGAGGCGCCCGCCGACGACGCCTCGATCAGCGCCGACGCGCAGGGCGAGCTCGCGGACCTCGGCGCGTCCGGTGGCGACGACATGGCCGCCGCGGGGGGCGGTGGCGGTGGTGGAGGCGGCGGCGCGGTCGAGGCGCAGCCCGAGCCTCCCGCGCCCGACGTCAGCAACGCCGACCCCGCCCAGGCCGTCCAGGCCGCGGCGAGCCTGAAGCCCGCGCAGATGCTGGAGACGCTCGGCGGGGCGGAGAAGGCGGCGTCGAACCACGTCGAGAAGGAGCATCAGAAGCTCCAGGCCGAGCCGCCGAGCATCACCGCCGGCGGCGGGACGGACAGCCCCGCCGCGGACGAGAGGTTCACGAGCACCGCGCCCAACCGGCCGACGACGACCAAGGCCGCCGAGAAGACCGGCGGCGCGCCCGAGAAGCCCGCTCCCACGCCGGCGCCCCCGCCGAAGGCCCCGCTTCCGCCCGCACCCGCGGTCGCCGGCGACGAGAAGGGCAACGTGGGCGCGGACGGCGCGGCGAAGATCCAGCAGTCGATCGCCGCCCTGCCGACCGCCGACGGCGCGGTGGCCGTCCCGTCGATCAGCGCCCCCAAGGTCGCCCTGACCGGCGCCGCCGACCCGACGCAGATCAACGAGCAGAAGCAGCACCTCGATCAGACGGTCGCGAAGGCTTCAGCGCAGGGCGCGCAGGAGGCCCATGAGCCCGCCGGCGAAGACCATCTCGCGCCCACGACGAAGGCCGAGAAGATCCAGGCCGAGATCACGGGCGGCGCACCCGCCGGCGGAGCGGCCGCAACCGCCGGACCCGGAACCGACGACGACACCGCCAGCATCGTCGCCGACCAGGAATCCGGCCCCGCACTGAAGGCGCAGATCGCCCAGGCCAGCGGTCAGATCAACCAAGAGAAATCCCAACACCAGGCCAAGTCCGCCCAGGACAAGGCCGCCGCGCTCGAGCAGGCCGCCGCCGAGGAGACCAAGGGCAAGGCCGACCAGCTCGCCGAGCACGCCGCCGCGAAGGCCGGCGTCTCCCAGGCCCGCAGCGACTGGACGTCAGAGCAGAAGCAACAGGCGGACGCCGCCAAGACCGAGGCCACCGGTCACATGACCGAGGCCCAGACGGCGATCAACTCGGAGAAGCTCAGAGCCGACGCCGAAGCCTCCAAGCACGTCGAAGCCGGCCTCAAGGAGGCCAACGACGCCAAGGCAAAGGGCGACGAAGACGCACGCAAGGAGAAGGAGAAGGCCAAGGAGGAGTCCTCCGGCGGCGGCTTCTTCGGCTGGGTCGCGTCCAAGGCCAAGGCGCTCTACAACAAGGTCAAGGACGGCATCACCAACATCTTCAACAAGGTCCGGTCGGCGATCACGACCGCGATCAACAAGGCCAAGGACCTCGCGCACTCGGTCATCGAGAAGGCCGTCAAGTTCGTCGCGGACAAGGTCAAGGCCGTCGCGGGCAAGCTGCTGGCGATCGGTGACCGCCTGATCCCGGGCTTCGCCACGCTGCGCCAGAAGTTCAAGACCTGGATCGTCAACCGGGTCAAGCAGGCCGTCGCCGCGCTCAACCGGATCGTCACCGCGGTCAAGGACGGCATCCGGCGCGTCATGACCGCCGTCGGCAACGCCCTCAAACAAGGGCTCGACCTCCTCAAGAAGGGCATCAGCGCCGCGATCAACGCCGTCAAGAACGCGGTCAAGGCCGCGATCGAGAAGGCCAAGGCGATGATTGCCACGCTCGCGCAGTTCGCGGTGATCATCAAGGACGTCGCCGCCAACCCGGGCGCGTGGATCCGCAACCTCGGCGCGGCGATCATGGACGGCATCAAGAACCACCTGTGGGCGGCGCTCAAGCAGGCCATCTCCCAGTGGTTCAACGACAAGGTCGAGTCCCTGCTGGGCCTCGGCAAGTCCGTCTGGAACCTGCTCACCAAGGGCGGGATCACGATGGCCCAGGTCGGCAAGATGGCATGGGAGGCGATCAAGTCGGCGATCCCGGCCGCGCTGATCGCGATCCTCGTCGAGCGCCTGGTCAGCATGATCGTCCCCGCCGCCGGCGCCGTGATGGCGATCATCCAGGGCCTGGTCGCCGCGTGGGGCGCGATCCAGCGCATCCTGGCCGCGATCGACCGCTTCATCGCCTTCCTGAAGGCCGTCAAGTCCGGCAACGCCGGCCCGGCCTTCGCCCAGGCGTTGGCGGCCGCCGCCGTCGCCGTGATCGAGTTCGTCAGCCAGTTCCTGCTGCGCAAGATCGCGGGCGCTGCGTCCAAGGTCGCGGGCAAGATCAAGGCGATCGCCCAGAAGATCGGCAAGCGCCTGATGGCGGCCTTCAAGAAGGTCGGCAAGGCGGTCAAGAAGGGCTGGAACAAGCTCAAGGCCAAGGCCAAGAAGGCCAAGGAGAAGATCTTCGGCCCCAAGAAGCAGAAGTCGCCCGAGGACGAGGCCAAGCAGAAGCAGGAACGCCTGGACAAGGCCGTTGCCGCCCTGCGTCCGAAGATCTCCGCGCTGATGGCCAAGGGCACGACCGGCGTGTTCCTCAAGGCCCGCCTGCTGGCCTGGCGCGTCCTGTACCGCCTCTCCAAGCTCGAGGCCAAGAAGTCAGGCGAGAACGTCGAGATCATCGCCACCGTCAACCCCTTCGCTCCGGTCGGCCAGGGGACCGAGCTCACCGGCGACCGGCTGCGCCAGCTCGCTCATCTCGTGGCGGAGAAGCTGCTGCAACGCGAGGATGTCCTCGCCGCCGCCGAGCGGATGCGCAAGAACTGGGAGGAACGCCCGGGCACCCCCACGGAGATCGAGCCGGGGGAGGGCTACCTCGGGGCCACCAAGGCGCAGCAGAACCGCCCGCCGCAGGACTGGGGGCACAAGGAGCACTACACGTCAGGCGAGAACCGCCACGCGATCGGCGAACAGCAGTTCACCGGCGCCACGAACCAGTTCGTGGACGACATCGGCGCCTACCCCGAGATCGCGAAGAAGATCGGCACTTCGGGCATGACCGATGCCCGTTTCGCGCTGATCATCCGCAGCTACGCGGCCACGGGCAAGCTGCCCGAGGGCCTCTCGCAGGAGCACGGCGACATGGTGGCGAAGCTGTCGTATCTGATGTTCGTGCGCGAGTCGCACCGCAATCAGGGCAACGCGTCGATGGGGCCGATGACGCTCGATCTCATCCGCAGCGGCAACATGACCTTCCACGAGGCGTTCGCGGCCTTCGAGCCCGAGACAGAGGGCGGCAAGCCCACCAAGCCGATGGGCCGCGGCGCCTACCCGATGTCCGGCGTCGGCGCCCCCGCGGCCGAGCGCGGTCTCGCGTGGGAGGAGGACCGTCCGATGATCGGCAAGAGCAAGGGCAAGGTCGAGAACCGGCGCGAGCTCCAGCGCCGCGAGATCGAGCTCGTCAGCCGCTGGATCCAGACCCAGTTCGCGGCGGAGGGTGGCGCGATCGCGGCGAGTGAGAGCGCGATCGCCGACAAGATCGAGAAGATGGTCCTCGGCTTCTACAAGATGAAATAGACGACATGGCCAAGAAACGCATCGCGCTGAAACCCCAGGTGAGCTCGGACGACGTGGACAACGCCGCGTGGGAGCTCGGCTGGCCGATCGTGGGCACGCTCAGCAAGAGCGAGAACCGGCCGAAGCAGGACGTCTACCGCGGTGATGAGGACGGCACCCGTGTCTACCTGATCCACGACGACGCGCTCCAGCTCCGCTACCTGATCATCGACGGACCCAGCGCCGCGAAGGTGGCCAAGGATGCGCAGGGTCAGCTCGACACGGTGAGCGTCGCGGACGCCGAGGGGCTCTTCAAGTCCGCCGGCAGCGCCGACGACCGCGCCACCGCGACGCTCCTGCTCGGCGTGGCGAGTGACGACGGCAAGGTCTCGAGCACGCTTAAGGACGCCGCGTCCGACGACGCCAAGACGGTCAGACGTGCCGCGGTGATCGGGCTGGGCCTGGTCGACAGCGACGCCGCGAAGACGCAACTCGAGGCGATCGCGGCCGACGATCCCGACGAGGTGGTGCGCGGCGACGCCGCCGCAACGCTCGACGAGCTGCGCGCCTCCTAGAATCGCCACAACGGATGGCAAGACGCCGGCTGGAAGGACTGGAGCGGGTCCTGGGGGTCAATGCCCTCTTCTCGACGGCCTACGGGAACGTCGGCTCCTCGATCTATTACGCGCTGGGCCTGGTCGCCGCTCTGGCGCTCGGGTTGACGCCGATCGTCTTCCTGATCACCGGCATCTTCTTCCTGTGCACGGCGGCGACCTACGCCGAGGCGACGGCGATGTATCCGGAGGCCGGCGGCTCGAGCTCCTTCGCCCGGCGAGCGTTCAACGAGTTCTGGTCGTTCTTCGCCGCCTGGGGCCAGATGCTCAACTACGTGGTGACGGTCGCGATCTCCGCGTTCTTCGTCCCGCACTACCTCGGCAGCGTCTTCTGGGGCGCGCTGCGCCACGCGCCCGGGGACATCATCGCCGGCGCGATCATCATCGCGCTGCTGGCCGTCATCAACGTGGTGGGGGCCAAGGAGTCCGCCGGCCTGAACATCGCGCTCGCGGTCGTGGACTTCATGACCCAGGTGCTGCTGGTGGTCGTCGGCGCGGTGCTCGTCCTGGGCAAGAACCCGGGCCAGTTGGCCGACAACGTGCATCTCGGGGTCGCGCCGACGTGGAAGGACTTCATCCTCGCGATCCCGATCGGCATGATCGCCTACACCGGCATCGAGACGATCTCGAACATGGCCGAGGAGGCCAAGGACGAGATCAAGACGATCCCCGAGGCGATCAAGCGCGTGGCGATCGCGGTGTTCGCCATCTACTTCACGCTGCCCGCGGTCGCGCTGGTGGCGCTCCCGGTCACGCGGAACCCGCAGACCGGCGAGTACACGACCCTGCTCGGCCTGCCGGAGGATCAGGGCGGCTACGCCGGCGATCCGATCGCCGGCCTGGTGGCGAACCTGAACCTCGGCCCGGTCCAGCGCCCTGCGGAGATCTACGTCGGCATCCTCGCCGCCACGATCCTCTTCTTGGCGACCAACGCGGGCCTGATCGGCGTCTCGCGGCTCGTGTACTCGATGGGCATCCACCGCCAGCTGCCGGATCGATTGAGACAGCTGCACCCGAAATACCGAACACCGTGGATCGGGATCATCGTCTTCGGCGTGATCGCGATCCTGATCACGCTCCCCGGCCAGGCCGAGTTCCTGGGCTACCTGTACGCGTTCGGGGCGATGCTCTCGTTCACGATCGCGCATTCGGCGATCATCCGGCTGCGAATAGCCCGTCCCGACCTGCACCGGCCCTACCGGTCGCCAGGCAACGTCAACTTCCGCGGCCACGACCTGCCCGTCTTCGCCTTCCTGGGCGGGTTCGGGACCCTGTCGGCGCTGATCGTGACGATCGCTCTGCACCCCGACGTGGCGATCGTCGGCGTGGGCTGGTTGACCCTCGGCGTAGTCGTCTACCTGTTCTACCGGCGCTCACAGGGACTCGATCTGTCCTCGACGCACAAGGTCGCGATCGCCCAGCCGGTCGTCGATCACGAGGCCGAGTACGACTCCGTGCTGGTGCCGCTGAGCGCCCGCTACGACGAGTCGGTGATCGCCACGGCGGCCAAGCTGGCGGCCCGCAAGCGCCGCGGGATCCACGTGCTGGCGCTCGTGACCGTCCCGAGCGCGCTGAAGATCGACGCGCCGATGCCGGACGCGATCGCCGCCGCCGAGTCGCTGATCGAGCAGGCGCGCGTGCAGGCCGGCGCGCGCGTGTCCGGCCACGTCGAGCGGGTGCGCTCGGGCCAGGCCGGGCGGCGGATCATCGAGGAGGCGATCGACATGCGCGCGGCCGCGATCGTGATGCCGCTGCCGGAGCGCATCAACGGCGGCTCGCTGTTCGGCAAGACGTTGGAGACCGTGCTAGCCGAGCGCCCGTGCCGCGTGATCATCTCCTCGCGGCCCGCTCCGGCCGGTCGCCGACGTCGGGAGCTGGTGGCGTGAAGACCCTCCGGAGTTACATCCTGCCGGGCCTGATGTTCATCATTGGCGTCGCTTTGATCGTAAAGACAATCGCGTACGGTGGCGGGCCGGTGGCCATCGGCATCATCTTCGGCGTCTTGTTCATGGCGGCCGGCGCCGGCCGGATCTACGTGGAGCGCAAGCTGTGAGCTCCCCGCAGCTCAAGCGCCAGCTCGGCTCGCCGGCGCTGTTCGGGATCGTCCAGGGCTTCATCGGCGCGTCGATCTACTTCGCCACCGGCCTGGTCGCCGAGCGCGCGCTCGGGCTCACGTGGGCGGTCTTCCTCGCCGGCGGTGTGCTGTTCGCGGTGATCGTGCCGTGTTACGTGGAGGGCGCGTCGCTGCACCAGGAGCGCGGAGGCGCGACGGTCATCGCGCGCTACGCCTTCAACGAGCTGATGAGCTTCATCGCCGGGTGGGCGATCTGCCTGGACTACCTGATCCTCGTGGCGCTGTGCGCGTTCGCCACCACCGACTACCTGGGGGTGTTCTGGAGCGGGTTCAACCACGGGTTCAGCGAGTTCGGGATCGGGGCGGCGATCGTGCTCTACGTCGCCCTGGTGGCGATCCGCGGGCCGAGCCCGCGCCGCTACGAGCGTGCCGCCCTGCTCGTCCTCGGCGACCTCGTGCTGCAGGTGCTGATCGTGCTGCTCGGGCTCGCGCTGCTCTTCGACCCCGCGGTGCTCACCGACCCGGCGTCGGTCGGCGGGACGCCGGACATCGAGGACATCATCTTCGCCTTCCCGCTGGTGCTCGTGGCCTTCAGCGGCATCGACGCCTCCTCCGGCCTGGCCGGGCAGGTGGCGATCGGCCGGCGCGGCCTGCGGCGGCTGATCGGCGCGCGGCTGCTGGCGGCGCTGGTCCCGTACCTCGGGATCGCGCTGGTCGCCTCCTCGGTGCTGCCGTCGACCGGCGGGCGCTACGTCGAGGCGCCGCTGATCGGCGTCGCCGACGCGTTCGAGCAGGCGTGGCTGCGCGAGCCGCTGAAGTACCTGGTGGCGATCTCGGCGGTGATCATCCTGGTCAACGCCGCCCAGGCGGCCATGCTCGGCCTCTCGCGCCTGGGCTACGCGCTGGCCGTCAACCGCCAGATCCCGTCGTTCGTCGGCTCGCTGCATCCCACGCGCGCGACCCCGGTCGGGATCATCGCCTTCGGCGCGGTCACCGCCATCTGCCTGCTGATCCCCGCCGACCTCGAGTTCCTGGCGGCGATCTGCGCGTTCGGGGCGACGATCGCCTTCACCATCGTCGGGCTCTCGGTCTGCCGGCTGCGCTACAAGGAGCCCGACCGCGACCGCCCCTACAAGATGCCGTTCAACGTGCGCGTGCGCGGGGGCGAGCTGCCGATCCCCGGCGTGCTGTGCGTGGTCATGTCCTACACGGCGTTCATCGCGCTGCTGGTCGAGCACGGCAACGCGCGCTGGATGGGCATCCTCTGGATGGCGTTGGGGATCACGCTCTACGTCGGCTACCGCACGTCGCAGGGCAAGCCGGTGTTCAAGCGTGTGACCGTCCCCGAGGCGGCCCTGACGCGGCGCGCGCGCGAGGCCGAGTTCGGCTCGATCCTCGTCCCGGTGCTCGGCACGCCGCTCGACGACGACATCGTGCAGACCGCCGGCCGGCTCGCCGCCGAGGAGAACGAGGATCTCGAGGAGGGCGCGACGATCGAGGCGATCTGGGTCTTCGAGGTGCCGATGTCGCTGCCGCTGGACACGCGCGTGCCCGACGCCGAGCTCAAACGCGCCCGCGCGGCCCTCAAGCGCGCGAAGGCCGTGGGCGAGGAGTACGAGGGCGTCGAGGTCCAGACGGCGGTCGTGCGCGCCCGCAAGGCGGGGCAGGCGATCGTCCGCGAGGCCAAGCGCCGCGGCGTCGAGGCGGTCGTGCTGGCCGCCGAGGAGCCCACCCGCGTGGGCGGCGGCTTGCGGCTCGGCGGCAAGCCCGGGCTGCACGACACGAGCGTGGGGGAGACGACCCGCTACGTGATCAATAAGGCCACGTGCAGGGTGATCCTGACCGCGCCGCCCGCCACGCGACAGCTCGATCCGATGCGACCGGTGCCGCACGAGGCGCCGCTCCCGCTCGGTCACTCGATCGCGGTGACCGACGGCGTGTCCGATCCCGCGGCGGGTCGCTAGGGTTCTCGGCGTGTTCGTACTCGTGGTCGGAGCGGGGCGCGTGGGTGCCGCCCTTGCCACGTCAGCCCTGGACAAGGGCCATACCGTCTCGGTCCTCGACGAGGACCCGCTGTCGCATGAGCGGCTCGACGTCGAGCTCGGCTCCTCCTGGGAAGAGGCCGGGGGGCGGTTCACCATCGGGACCGCGCTCGAGGTCGATGCCCTGATCGAGGCCGGGGTCGAGCAGGCCGACGTCTTCATCGCCTCCACCAACGGCGACAACACGAACTTGGTCGTCGCGCAGATCGCGCAGCGCGAGTTCGAGGTCGAGCGCGTGATCGCACGCGTGCTGGACCCGCGGCGAGCCGCCTGGTACGCCGAGCAGGGGCTGCAGACGATCTGCCCGACGCAGATCGCGATCGAGCAGCTCGAGCAGGCGGCGCTGGGCGAGGTCTCGAACTGATGGAGAACGGCCTCTACGTGATCATCGCCGGCGCGGGCAAGGTGGGGTGGAACCTCGCGCGCGAGCTGCTGGAGAAGGGGCACGAGGTCACCTGCATCGAGCAGGACCGCCGGCGCTATCTGACCGTCGAGCAGGAGCTCGAGCACGCCGTCCAGTACGGCGACGCCACCGAGCTCTGGGTGCTCGAGCGCGCGGGCATCCAGCGCGCCGACCTGGTGGTCGCGGTCACCGGCGACGACGAGGACAACCTCCTGATCTGCCAGGTGGCCAAGGAGAAGTACCTCTGCGAGCGGATCATCGCCCGTGTCAACAACCCGCGCAACCTGGACCACTTCAAGCTGCTCGGCATCCAGCCGGCGGTGTCCGCGACCGACCTGATCCTGCGCCTGATCGAGCACGAGGTGCCGCGCTACGGCCTCGTGCACCTGCTCGATCTGCCCGAGGAGCGGCTGGAGATCATCGAGCTCGTGGTCTCCGACGACGCGCCCGCGGCCGGGAAGGCGATCGGGGACATCGGGCTGCCCGAGGGGGCGCTGGTGATCTCCGTCCTGCGCGGCGGATCGGGCTTCGTTCCCAAGGCCGACACGGTCGTCGAAGCGGGCGACGAAGTGCTCGTCGTACTCGACCCAGGCATCGAGGACGACATCACAGCGTGTTTCGTCGGCGTCGAAAACGGCCGCCCGTAGCCAAAAATCGGTAGACGGTTTCCGCTAAGGCCGGATTCCCGTACCATTCCCGCTAGGACGATCTCGCCGCCGCCAGAGCGCCACCCCGCGCTCTGTCTACGAACAAAGGGCACCCCTCCGCCCTGGGCCCAGTAGGCATAGGCGGTGCGAGCGGCAAGCGGCCCACCCCGCCAGGGGTGGGCCGCCCCGCCGAATCTCGGCTAAGCGGTGTGGCGCTCGAAGGCGATCGAGGGGTGGTCCACGACCGGGCGCTGGCGCGCTTCCGGCGGGTCTCCGAGGAGGAGCCAGCCGCCGTCCGGGCGGCGCTCGACCTCGCCGCGCGCGATCAGCTGACCGAGCGCGGTGGTGACCGACGGGCGACGCGCGCCGACCATGCCGGCGAGCGTGCGGTGCGGGAGCCGGAGCGAGACGACGACGCCGCCGGGGGCGACGCGTCCCCAGCGCTCGGCCAGGCACCACAGCAGTGCAAGCAATCGGTCATCCACACGCGTGAGATGGGCGATCGCTTGCATCACGACCAGCCGCTCGGCGCGGCGGGCGGCCCGCTCGACGAGCGAGGCGAAGATCTCCGGCCACTGCGCCGCGCGAACGGCGAGTGCCTGATCGATCACGGCGAGGCGCACCTGGCTCAAGGCGCTCCATTCCACCGTGCGGGGGAGCAGGACTTCCGCGTCCCGGTCCTCCCAGGCCCGCAGCAGGTCACCCGGGCCAAGCAGCTCGGCACAGGGGTGATCGCCGACGATCGCCTCGCGCACCAACAGACCGTCGAGCACCAGCAGCCCGATCGGGTTCGTGCCGCCGGCGAGCGCCCGCGCGGGCGACCATGGCCCTCGCGGCACATCTATGGAGCGGGCGAACAGCCGCTGGCTGACCTCACGCACCCGCCGTGGGTCGAGCCCGCGAGCGAGCTCGGGGTCCGCCTCCAGAAGCTGTACTGAGCCGTTGCCGGCGTCTGGCATGCCAGTGAGTCCCTCGTCGATCGGACGGAAGCGGCTGCCCCCGCTGGGCCTGGACCCCAATGTAGCGCCGCGGGCACTCCGGTGGAAGGGCTGCGGACCGAGCAGTCCGCACCGCGTTCTCCGGCAGAGGCTCCTATACTGCCTCGGCGCCCTTGCCGGGTGGTGTAATTGGCAGCACACCAGTCTCTGGATCTGGGAGTTGGGGTTCGAGTCCCTGCCCGGCAGTTTCTCGCTTCACCTCGCGCCCGCCCTTCGGCGGGCGCTGTGCGTTACCGGGCCTTTACCGATCGCTTTCCGGGCTCCGGGAGGCTTTCTCCCATGCACACCACCGACGCCTGGAAGGCCTGAGATGCCCTACGCGCGCTCTCGCTAGCGGCTCGAACCCGCAGCCGGTGAGCGGCACCCGGCGGCCCATCGCTACGGTGGCCGCCGGTTGCTGCTCACCCTCACCACCACGCACACGCCGGCCACGGACCTCGGGTATCTGCTGCACAAGCACCCCGAGCGCGTGCAGTCGTTCTCGCTGCCGTTCGGAATCGCCCGCGTGCTGTATCCCGAGGCCTCCGAGACGCGTTGCACGGCGGCGCTGATCGTCGAGGTCGATCCGGTGGGGCTCGTGCGCCGCGACCGCGGCGCCTTCCCCCTCGCCGAGTACGTCAACGACCGGCCCTACGTGGCCTCGTCGCTGTTCTCGGTCGCGCTCGTCACGGTGTTCAAGACCGCGATGGAGGGCGCCAAGCCCGAGCTGGCCGCGACCGCGATCCCGCTGGAGGCGTCGCTGCCCGCGGTGCCCGCCCGCGGCGGCGAGGAGCTCGTGCGGCGCCTGTTCGAGCCGCTCGGCTACGAGGTGGCCGTCGAGGACATCGGTTCCGAGCGCCACGTCGGCCTCACGCTGCGCGCCACGACGCGGCTCTCGGCGCTGCTCACCCACCTCTACGTCCTGCTGCCCGTCCTCGACGACGAGAAGCACTACTGGGTCGGCCAGGACGAGATCGAGAAGCTGCTGCGCCGCGGCGGCGACTGGCTGCCCACGCACCCCGAGCGGGCGCTGATCACGCGCCGCTACCTCAAGCATGAGCGGCGGCTGATCAACCCGGCGCTGGCCGCGCTGGACGAGCTGGCGCCGGTCGAGGACGACGAGGATGAGCGCGACCTGGAGAAGCAGCTCTCCCTTCGCGACCAGCGACTCGGGACGGTGCAGGCCGTGCTGCAGGCGAGCGGCGCCCGGCGGGTGCTCGACCTCGGCTGCGGCGCCGGCGCGCTCCTGCAGCGGCTGCTCCAGGACGACTACGACCGGCTGACCGGCGTCGACGTGTCCGCGCGGGCGCTCACGCAGGCCGAGCGGCGCCTGAAGCTGGACCGACTGCCGGCCGCCAAGCGCGAGCGGATCTCACTCCTGCACAGCCCGCTGACCTACCGCGACAAGCGCCTGCGCGGCTACGACGCGGCGGTGCTGGTCGAGGTCATCGAGCACTTCGACCCGCCGCGCTTGAAGGCCGTCGAGGACAACGTGTTCGGCTCCGCGCAGCCGAAGACCGTCGTGGTGACGACGCCGAACGCCGAGTACAACCCGGTCTGGGAGTCGCTGACCGGGCTGCGCCATCCCGATCACCGGTTCGAGTGGACGCGGGCGCAGTTCTCCGCCTGGGCGGAGGGTGTCGGGGGCGAATACGGCTATACCGTGCGCTTGCTGCCCGTCGGGCCCGAGCACGACGACTTCGGCCCCCCGACGCAGATGGCGGTGTTCGAGCGATGAGGATCGAGCTTCCCGTCCCCTGCCTGGTGGTGCTGATGGGCGCCTCGGGCTCGGGCAAGAGCACGTTCGCGGCCACGCACTTCAAGCCGACCGAGGTGATCTCCTCGGACTTCTGCCGCGCGCTGGTGTCCGACGATGCCAACGACCAGTCGGCGACCCAGGACGCGTTCGCCGTCCTGCACGAGATCGCCGGGCGGCGGATGAAGCGCGGGCTGCTGACGGTGATCGACGCCACCAACGTCCAGCGCGAGTCGCGTGCGCCGCTGGTGGCCCTCGCGCGCGAGCACGACCTCTTCCCGGTCGCCCTGATCCTCGACACGCCCGAGCGCGACTGCCAGGCGCGCAACGCGACCCGCGCCGACCGCGACTTCGGCGAGCACGTGATCCGCCGCCAGTCACGCGAGCTGCACCGGTCCCTGCGCCACCTGGAGCGGGAGGGCTTCCGCTACCGGTGGGTGATCAAGCCGGGCGATGAGGTCGAGTTCACGCGCTCGCCGCTGTGGACCGACCGTCGCCACGAGCTGGGCCCGTTCGACGTGATCGGCGACGTCCACGGCTGCTTCGACGAGCTCGTCGCGCTGCTGGAGAAGCTCGGCTACGTCGACGGCGTGCACCCGGAGGGCCGGCGGCTGGCGTTCGTCGGCGACTACGTGGATCGCGGCCCGAAGACGCCCGAGGTCCTGCGCCTGCTCATGGGCCTGGAGCACGCGATCCTCGTTCCGGGCAACCACGACAACAAGCTCGCCCGCAAGCTGTCCGGACGCGACGTGAAGGTCACGCACGGCCTCGCGGAATCGCTCGAGCAGCTCGAGGCCCAGCCGATCGACGGGCTGCGCACGTGGCTCGACGGCCTCACCAGCCACGCGGTGCTCGACGAGGGCCGGCTCGTCGTCGCCCACGCGGGCATGCCCGAGCGCTACCAGGGCCGCGCCTCGCGGCGGGTGCGCGCGTTCGCGCTCTACGGCGAGACGACGGGGGAGACCGACGAGTTCGGCCTCCCGGTCCGCGGCGCCTGGGCCAACGACTACCGCGGCACCGCGACCGTCGTCTACGGCCACACGCCGGTCCCCGACCCCGAGTGGGTCAACAACACGGTCAACATCGACACCGGCTGCGTGTTCGGCGGGGCGCTCACCGCGCTGCGCTGGCCCGAGCGCGAGCTCGTCTCCGTGCCCGCCGCGCGCACCTACTACGAGCCCGCGCGGCCGTTCCTCGACGTGCCTGACGCCCGCCCGGGCCAGTTGCTCGACCTCGACGACGTCGCCGGCAAGCGGATCATCCAGACCCGCCTGGCGCGCACGATCACGATCCGCGAGGACCTCGCCGCGGGCGCGCTGGAGGTCATGAGCCGCTTCGCCGTCGACCCGCGGTGGCTCGTCTATCTCCCGCCGACGATGGCGCCGACCGCGACCTCGAAGCTCCCGGACGCCCTCGAGCATCCGGCCGAGGCGTTCGCCGAGTTCCGCGCCGCCGGGATCGCCGAGGTCGTCTGCGAGGAGAAGCACATGGGCTCGCGGGCGATCGCGGTCGTCTGCCGTGAGGATGGGCTCGAGCGCTTCGGCATCGAAGGGATCGGCGCGCTCTACACGCGCACCGGCCGCCCGTTCCTGGACGACAACGAGCCGGCGCTGGAGCGCATCCGCGCCGCGGCCACCCGCGCCGGCCTGTGGGAGAAGCTCGACACCGACTGGCTGGTGCTGGACTGCGAGCTGCTGCCGTGGTCGGCGAAGGCGATGGAGCTGATCCGGCGCCAGTACGCCGCGGTCGGGGCCGCGGGCAGCGCCGCGCTGACCGCCACCGCGGAGGTGCTCGGGCAGGCGAGCGCGCGCGGGCTCGCCGACGCGCAGGCGCTGCTCGACACGACCCGCGACCGGCTCGCCCGCGTCGAGCGCTACCGCACCGCGTACGCCGCCTACATGTGGGACGTCAACGGCCTCGAGGATCTGCGGCTCGCGCCGTTTCACATCCTCGCCGCCGAGTCGGGCGCCTTCACCGGCCGCGACCATCGCTGGCACCTCGAGCACTGCGACGCCCTCGTCGCCGCCGACCCGGACTGGTTCCGGCGCACCGACCGGCGGATCGTCGACGTCACCGATCGCGCGTCCGAGGCCGAGGCGACCGCGTGGTGGGAGACGATGACCGCGGCCGGCGGCGAGGGGATGGTGGTCAAGCCGATGGCCTTCACCGCCACGGGCGCGCAGCCGGGCCTGAAGTGCCGCGGCCGCGAGTACCTGCGGATCATCTACGGCCCCGAGTACGACGCGCCGTCGCAGATCGACCGCCTGCGCTCGCGCTCGCTGGGCCGCAAGCGCTCGATGGCCTCGCGCGAGTTCGCCCTCGGCGTCGAGGCGCTCGAGCGCTTCACCCGCCGCGAACCGCTCTACCGCGTGCACGAATGCGTCTTCGCGGTGCTCGCGCTGGAGTCCGAGCCGGTCGATCCGCGGCTCTAACCGCGCCGTTGCCAAGCCTTTACCGGGCTAGCCGAGGATGCGCCGCATGAACAACACCATCGTTTCCAAGGCCACCTGGACCACCACCGTCGACCGCGCCTCCTGGGGCTCCCCGGTCAACCGCGCCTCCTGGGGCGCCCCGTCGTCCTGGAAGGCCACGACCGTCGACCGCGCCTCCTGGCTCTGATCCGAGCGCGTTACCGAGCCTTTACCGCCCCGCGCGACCTTGCCCGACATGAAGAACCGAGCCACTTGGACCACCGTGACCGACCGCTGCACCTGGACCGCTCCGGTCCGCAACCGCGCCACCTGGAGCTAGCCGCGTCAATCTAAAGGCCGCCTAAACGGGACAGTCCCGTTTAGGCGGCCTTTAGTGGTTAAGCGGTCGCCTGCTCGCGCCAGTCCTCGTGCAGGCGCCAGTAGTGGCCGCGGGCCGCGAGGAGCTCGGCGTGGGTGCCCTGCTCGGCGATGCGGCCGTGCTCGAGGACGATGATCTGGCCGGCGCGTTCGATCGTCGAGAGCCGGTGGGCGATCACGATCGCCGTGCGGCCCGCGAGCAGGCGCCGCAGCCCGGCCTCGATCTTGGACTCGGTGTGGACGTCGACGTTGGAGGTCGCCTCGTCGAGCACGAGGATCCGCGGGTCGGCGACCAGGGCTCGGGCGAAGGCGACGAGCTGGCGCTGCCCGGCCGAGAGCTGGACGCCGCGCTCGCCCACGGGCGTGTCGTAGCCGTGCTCCAGCCCGCCGATGAACTCGTCCGCGCCGACGGCGCGGGCAGCCGCGCGGACCTCCTCGTCGGTGGCCTCCGGGCGGCCGAAGGCGATGTTCTCGCCGATCGTGCCGCTGAACAGGAACGCCTCCTGGGGAACGATGCCCATCTGCGAGCGCAGCGAGGACGCGGTGATGTCGCGCAGATCGTGACCGTCGACGAGCACGCTGCCGGAGGTCGGGTCATAGAAGCGGGCGACGAGCTTGGCCAGCGTCGACTTGCCCGCGCCCGTGGTGCCGACCAGCGCGACGGTCTGCCCGGGCGGGACGCGCAGCGTCAGGTCGGTCAGCGCGTTGGCGCCGGTGCCGTAGGTGAACGTGACGTCGTCGAGCACGATCTCCCCGCGAATGCGCGGCAGGTCGGACGCGCCCGGCTTGTCGGTCAGCTCGGGCTCCTCGTCGAGCAGCTCGAAGATCTTGTCCAGCGCCGCCATGCCCGACTGGTAGGTGGTGTAGAGCTGCGAGAGCTGCTGGATCGGGTCGAAGAAGTTGTTCAGCGCGGCCAGGAAGGCGACCAGGACGCCGATCGAGATGTCGCCCCCGATCGCCTGGATGCCGCCGTAGAAGAGGATCCCGGCGGAGGCCAGACCCGACATCAGCTCGACGCCCGGGAAGTAGGCGGCGTTCAGGTGCACCGTCTTCATGTTCGCGCCGCGGTTGGCCTCGTTGAGCGCCTCGAAGTGGCGCAGGTGCCGCGGCTCCTGCGCGAAGGTGCGCACGACGCGGATGCCGGAGAGCGTCTCCTGCAGATAGCCGGTGATCTCGGCGACCTTCTCGCGCGTGGCGCGGTAGGCGTCGGCGGACACGATCCGGAAGACGAACGACGCGATCCCGAGGATCGGGAAGACGATGTAGGTGATCAGCGCGAGCTGCGCGTCGAGCGTGAACAGGATCACGGCCGTGCCGATCAGCGTCAGCGAGGAGCCGAACAGCGTCACGATGCCGTCGCTGACGAGCGTGTCGAGGGCCTCGACGTCGTTGGAGAGCCGCGAGATCAGCACGCCGGCGCGGCGGCGCGAGAAGAACCCGACGCTCATGCCCTGCAGGTGCTCGAAGAGCTGCACGCGCAGGTCCTGCAGCGCCCGCTGGCCGATCCAGCCCACCAGGTAGGTCTGGGCGTAGGTCGCGCCCCAGTAGGCCAGCGCCGACACCAGGAAGGCGACGACGATCCAGACCAGCGCGGTCATGTTCCCGGGCACGATGCCCTTGTCGATCGCGAGCGCGGCCAGCGGTGGCGGAGCCAGGGCGGCGGCGGTGGCGATCACCAGCGAGGTGAACATCAGCGCGACGCGGCCCTTGTAGGGCGCCAGCAGCACGATCAGGCCGCGCAGCTTGCGGCCGCGGCCGGAGGTGGCGCGCCAGCGGCGAACGAGGTCGTCTCTCACGTGTGCACCCTCCCGGCGCGCGAGTACGAGCCCCTGGGGCGAGTACTCGCGAGCGTCGCCGCTCATAGTCCCGCCACCTTCTCGGCCGGATCGCGGTTGAGGAACACCTGGTCCGGCAGGCCCTTGGTGGCGATCTCGGCGTACAGCGCGGACCGCGTGAGCAGCTCGTCGTGCGAGCCGCGCGCGATGACCTGGCCCTTCTCGAGCACGACGATGTCGTCGGCCAGGGCGATCGTGGAGAGGCGGTGGGCGATCACGAACGTGGTGCGGCCCTCCATGGCCTCCTTGAGCGCGGCCTTGATCTCGCGCTCGGTGGTCGCGTCCACGGAGGACGTGGCGTCGTCGAGCACGAGGATCCGCGGGTCGGCCAGCAGGGCCCGGGCGATCGCGATCCGCTGGCGCTGGCCTCCGCTCAGCGTCAGGCCACGCTCACCCACGCGCGTCTCGTAGCCGTCGGGGAGATCGTCGATGAAGCCGGCCGCCTGGGCGCGGATCGCGGCGCTCTCGATCTCCGCGCGGGTCGCCTCCGGGCGGGCGTAGGCGATGTTGCCCGCGACCGTGTCGCTGAACAGGAACGGGTCGTCGTCGACGACCGCGATCTCGCGGCGCAGGGCGACGAGATCGACGTCGCGCACGTCGGCGCCGTCGATCATCACGGCGCCGGACGACGGGTCGTACAGGCGCGAGAGCAGCTGCACGAGCGTCGACTTGCCCGAGCCGGTCGCGCCCACCAGCGCGACCGTCGAGCCGGCGTCGACCTTGAGGTTGACGTCGCGCAGGGAGGGCGGCCCGCCGTCGCCGTAGGCGAACGTCACGTCGCGGAACTCGACCGCGCCGCGGCCGTCGGGCACCGGCGCGTCACCCGAGACGATCCGGGGCTCGCGGTCGAGGATCTCGAACAGCCGCGCGCCCGAAGCGGTCGCGCGCTGGGCCATGCCGAGGGCGACGCCGAGCATCCGCATCGGCCCGATCATCATCAGCAGGTACGTGTAGAACGCGGTGAAGTCGCCGAGCGTGAGCGTCCCGTTCATCACCTGACGCCCGCCGACGAGCAGGACGACGGCCAGCCCGACGTTCGGCAGGAAGGCCAGGAACGGGTTGTAGAAGGCGCGCTGGCGCGTCGCCTCCATCGACTTCTCGAACACCCGCGAAACGCTCCCGCGGAAGCGGATCAGCTGGCGCGGCTCGGCGGCGAACGCCTTCACCACGCGCACGCCGGAGATGTTCTCCTCGACGTCGGCGGTGACCTCGGCGATGCGCTGCTGCACGTCCTGCAGCAGCGGCCGCGAGCGGCGCCCGTAGCGGTAGGCGACGACGACCACGAACGGCACCGGGATCAGCGCCAGCAGCGCCAGCCAGGGTGAGAGGAAGAGCATCGCGGTGGCGCCGAGCAGGATCGTCAGCCCGGACTGCAGGATGAACACGAGCCCGTAGCCGAGGAAGAAGCGCACGCTGGACAGGTCGACCGTCGCGCGCGACATCAGCTGCCCCGTCTGCTGGCCGGCGAAGAAGCCGAGCTCGAGCTTCTGCAGGTGCGCGTAGAGCAGCGTCCGCAGGTCGTACTCGATCGCCAGCGACACCTTGCCCGCCACCAGGCGCCGGAAGACCGACAGCCCGAGTCGCGCGAGCGAGACGACCACGATCGCGATCGCCAGGTTGCGCACGCCGTCGCGGTCCTTGGCCGAGATCTGGTCGACGGCGCGGCCCGTCAGCCACGGAATGGCGACGGTGCAGACCATCGCCGCCGCCGCCAGCACCAGTGACCAAATGACACCGGCCTTGTAAGGCCGGAGAAAACCGAGGAGTCGTCCAAAGATGTCCACGCAACTACTACGTTAGAGCGAGGCCTTCCCGAGTCCTGTCAGCTCTTGGTCCTAAGTCCTGGTTAGACTCGCGCACCGATGACGGATCCGATCGTCCTCCGCAACCGGTTCGCCATGGTCAAGGGCGCCTGGGACGAGAACCTGCGCGGTGTCCCGTTCCCCTCACTGGGGGAAGGCACGGCCGAGCAGAAGATCGAGCGCCTCGAGCTCGCCCTGGTCGACGAGATGCGCCGCCGCGCCTCGCCCGAGAGCGCCGAGCAGGTCGCCGACGCGATGTGGGGCCTGGTCCACAACCGCCCCGATGACGACCCCGTCAAGCAGCGCGTCACCCGCCATCACGAGGATCTGGCGAAGCTCGGTCATCGCCGGATCTAGGGCGGGGGCCCCGCCCGGCCGGCGAAGAACGTCTCGGAGCGTCCACCGCACCCCCGAGGAACCCGTCACAAGCGAGCACCGGCATGCGCGGGTACTTGGCGTAGCCGGACTCGCCCCGCAGGCCGCGCTCGCACATCGAGAACGCCGACCCGCGGGTGTTGGTGATCACGCGCTGATGCGCGCAATCACCACACAGTCCGAAATCAACCCGAGATACGGTCCAGCACCAGGGACGGCTGGCCGATCTGCGAGGCCGGGAGCGACCAGTTGAACAGGTTCGGGAGCGTCAGCGAGTCCACCGTCTGACCCTCCGAGCCGCCCATCTTCTCCGGGGCGGGCGCCACCGCGGTGAGCGTCGCGCCGAGCGGGATCTGCAGGCGCTGCTTGAGATCGCCCGGCCGGTAGAAGATCGCGGTGAGCTCCTTCGGGTCGGCCGACGACGTGGCCAGCAGGCCCGACACCGGTGAGGCCGCTTCCGTGCCCGCCTTGGGCGGGGGCGGCGGCAGCAGGGTCACGACCATGTCCGCGTCCGGGAGGTAGCGGAACGTGTACAGCGCCAGCTCGAGCGCCTCGCGGCGGACGAGCTGCAGCCGCTGCGTGGAGGGCGTGCCGCCCTTGATCGAGCCGTTGGCGCCGAGCCCGTTGAGCTGGTAGAGCACGCCGTTCTCGCCGGGGTAGCTCTTGATCTCGCCGGAGGACGAGCGCAGCGAGACGCCGATGCCGAGCGGCCCGCCGGTGACCTTGGTCAGCTGCTGCCCGTTGGCGTGCTTGTACTCGTGGCCAACGTGGTCGGCGATCTGCTGCGCGCCGTCGGTGAGCGTCACGTCCGCGGGCTGCCAGCGCGACCAGTTCGTGGCCAGGCCCTCGCCGGCGGCGCTGTCCTTGCCGCCCCAGGCGATCACGGCGATGACCACGAGCACGGCGGCGACCATCACGCCCGCCAGCGCGCCCATCAGGAACCCGAAGCGGTTGCGGAACGCGGACGGACCGAGGTCCGCGTGCTGCGCCGGCTGTGAGCCGGAGCGCGCGGGCTCCGGCGGCAGCTCGATCAGGTTCGGCGTGCCATCCGCCGGCGGGCGCCCCGCGGGGGAGCTCGGGGGGATCAGATCACGGGCCATGAGGACTCATCCAGAACGTCGATCTCGGGCTTGACGAGACGGCACTCGTCGAGCAGGTCGGTGACCTCGTCGCCGTAGAGCTCCCCGGCGGCGATCAGTCGGTTGGCGATGTAGTCGGTGCTGTCCTTGTTGACGCGGATCGTGCACCACGCGACGACGAAGGCCTGCCCGAGCAGCGCGGCGATCAGCTTGCGCTTGCCGCCGTCCTTGGTCGCCTCGATGTCCAGGTCCGAGCGGTGCATGAGCTGCGTTCCGAGCTGTCTCGAAACGCTCCATGACCTTCTTCTCGGCCTCTTCGCGCTCGGTCTTGTCGGCGATCCGGTCGGAGAGATCGATCGGCGCGGGGCCCATCGCGTGGCGCCCGACCATCTGCGCCGCGCGCAGGTGACCATGCCGATGTCGCCGCCGACGCCGGTCGTCGTCTGGCCGTAGAAGTTGTGCTCGGCGGCCATCGCGCCGAGCCCCCAGATGAGGTCGCCGACCTGCTCGGAGCGCCAGTGGCCGAAGCGGTCCTCGACCTCCATCGCCTGGTGGTGGCCGCCGGAGGAGCCGCGCTTGCGGATCGACAGGCGCGTGGACACGCGGTTGTCCATGTAGACGTGGCCGCAGACGGCGTGGCCGGCCTCGTGGATCGCGGTCGCCCGCTCCTCGTGCTTCGGGTAGGGCTGGCCGATGGCGACGCCGGACTCGACGGTCGTCATCGCCTCCACCAGGTCCTTGCGGTTGAAGAACATGCGGCCGTCGGAGTGCGCGTAGGTCAGCGCCAGCGAGCATGCCTGGTCGATCATCGCCGGCGAGTAGCCGTTCGTGATCCGGGCGAGCTCGTCGCGGGCGCGCTCGGTGTCCAGGTCCTCGTCGTGGGCGACCTTGCCGAGATAGAGGTCGAAGATGTCGCGCCGGTCCTCCCACGTGGGCGTGCGGAAGTAGATGTGGCGGCCCATCCGGCCCGGGCGGGTGAGCGCCGGGTCCAGGTGCTCCAGCGGCACGTTGCAGGCGCCGATGAAGTACACCTCCTCCTTGCGCGGCTTGGGCGGCTTGAGGCGCAGCTTGAACTTGCCGATCTTCGGCGGCACGATGTAGAGCGCGTCCAGGAAGGTGTTGAAGCGGCGGGTCGTGACCCGCTTCATCAGCGGCGGATCGTCGATGCCGTCCATCACGACGAGCAGCTGGTTGAGCGCGAGCCCGCCGCCCTGGCCCATCATGCCGGGCATCATGATGTTGCGGATCGCCGCCGGCGGTCTTGGTCACGATCGCGGGATAGACCGGGCTTGCGCGGCTCTTCGCGCATCGCGAACACCTTCTCGCGCCACGCGGCGGTCTCGAGCACGAGGTCGCCGTTGGTGGTCAGCGCGCCGTCACGGCCGATAGAAGTGCGTGTCGTGGATCGAGCCCGTCTCCAGCGGCATGAAGCCCGAGCCGAGCGACGCGCGGCGCATGCCGACGGCGTCGATCTCGTCGATGAAGACGATGCACTGGCCGCCCCACTTGTTGGCCATCTTCTTGGCCTTGCGGGCCAGGAAGCGCACGATCACGGCGTCCATGCCCATGAAGGTCTGGGCGAAGCCCGAGCCCGGGATGGTCACGAACGGGCAGTTGAAGGACGTGGCGATGGCCTTGGAGAGCATCGTCTTGCCGGTGCCGGGCGAGCCGAGGAAGAGCACGCCGCGCTCGCGCTTGCCGCCCGCCTTCTCGAACTCCTCGCCGGACTGCCAGAGCGAGACGACGCGGGTGATCTCGAGCTTGGCCTCCGCCTGGCCGCGGACGTCGTCGAGCTTGACGCCCCAGTCCGCGTCGCCGGGCTCGTAGGCCTTGATCTGCATGATCCCCATGGCCGCGAGCGGGCCGAACAGGATCAGGAAGTTGAACAGCATGAAGATGATCAGCGTGCCGCTGAGCTGGATCGCGGTCATCACGCCGCCCGGCGCCTGGGTGATGATGTCCGCCGACGCGTCGATGAGCGACTTGTCGGCCGTGAGCGAGACGATCCCGCCGACGAGCACCAGGATCAGGCCGAGCCAGAAGCAGACCTTGAACTTGTGGCGCCAGTACCAGAGCCGGCGCCGGGACGTGACGTCCTGCTGCTTGAGCTCGTTCTCCGCGCCGTAGAGCGCGGGCGACGGGATGAACTTGTGCGCGACGACGTCGACGCCGCCGCGGAAGATGATCACCCCGGCGAACGTGCCCAGCAGCGCCCACGGCAGCGCCCA
The DNA here is from genome assembly GCA_963798325.1 of uncultured Solirubrobacteraceae bacterium. Classification (GTDB taxonomy): domain Bacteria; phylum Actinomycetota; class Thermoleophilia; order Solirubrobacterales; family Solirubrobacteraceae; genus Solirubrobacter. The sequence goes on along the minus strand of CAWCSS010000009.1, from coordinate 251,288 downwards.
GTCGTAGGTGCCGTACAGCAGAGCGAAGAGCGCCGGCGACGTGAGCAAGGCGACCGCCGTTGCCACTCGGCCCAGCACTCGCCACTCACGCGCGAGTGAGATCGCTTGATCATTGACGCGCCCCTGCAGGCGCGGTGGCTCTTCCCTCATGGCCCCGATAATACGCCGCGCAATTTGGACTGAAGGTCCTTGTTTAGCCGCCTCTTAGGAGACGGACAAATGTCCTAGGAAAGCGATCGCTGGAGGGCCAGGACGCGCGCCGCCGAAGCCTCGACCCGCGCCCGGAAGCTCTTCGACGCTCTGGCTTGCTTGAGCAGCGCTCGGTAGGACCGGATCCACGATCCCTGCCCGGTGGTGAGAACGATGTCGTTGCCGGCGGTGATCGAACGGACCGCGATCTGCTCCGTGGAGCCGGTCGCGCGGGCTGCGGCGGCCTCGATGCTGTCCGTGATCACGACGCCCGAGTAGTGCAGCTGCTCGCGCAGGAGCGTGGTGAGGATCGCGTGCGACTGGCTCGCGATCCGTTGGCCGTCGAGACGTGGGTAGCGCGCGTGTGAGCTCATGATGAGCGGGACCTTCGCCTCGATCGCCGCCTTGAACGGCAGAAGGTCGCTCGAAGTGGGCGCGTTGGGGATGCTCGTCGAGCCGCGGTCGGTGTTCACGGTCGTACCCCCGAGCCCGGGGAAGTGCTTCGCGGTGGGCGCGACCCTGCCGGCCATCCAGCCCTTGACCGCGGCCTTGGTCCTGGCGGCGGCGGTGGTCGCGTCGCGGCTGAACGCGCGCGTGCCCATGGCGGCGCCGTCCACGGACGGGACGTCGGCCACCGGGCCGAGGCTGACGTTCAGGCCCGAGGCTCTGAGCGCGTCCGCCGCCTGCTCGGCGTCGCGGCCGGGGACCTGGTTGGCCTGCGCGTTGGCCGGCGGCGCCCAGGCGAGGTTGCGGATCACGCCGCCCTCCTGGTCGGTGCAGATGATCGGCACGACCTTCGGCGACGCCTTGCGCAGCTCCGCGGTCATCGTCTTGAGCTGGGCGGGGTCGGTGATGTTGTCCTTGAACAGGATCACGCCCGGCGGCCCAGCCCTTGCGAAGGACGTCCTTGACGTAGGTGGGGACGGTCGTGCCGTTGAAGCGCAGCACGACGAGCTTGCCGACCTGCTCCTTCAGCGGGAGCTTCGTGGGCGGCGGCGGGGTCGGCGTCGGCGCGGCGGTCGCCTCCTCGTGCGCCGTCGTCCGCGGCGCGGGGCTGACGAGCGCGACGGGGTCCTCGTGCCCGGCCCCGATCGACACGCCGAGGGTCAGCGACGCGGCCGCGACGGCGAGGACCGCCGCACGGCGGCGGCGGACTACGGTCGCGGACGGCACGGCGATGAGGTTAGCTCGCCCGCCGGCCGAGCGGCAACGCGCCACCCGCGCCGCGAGCGAGTGACGAAACCGTCCCTCCGGGACGGAAACGTAACGCGGGCGGCCGTCCCGGAGCGCAGCGACTCGCTCCGTTCGCGGTCAACGAGATTTCCACTCCGCGTACTCCGCGCGCATGCACGCCCCACACGGGCGGTACCCCGTCGCGACCGCCACCGACTCCGAAGCGAAGAACACGCGGTACTCGGGCTTGTTCTTTCCGCGCCGGATCAGCGACAGCGCCACCGGGCAGTCGAGGCGGCCGTAGACGCGCTGGCGCGAGTGGCCGCCGAGCAGGCCCGGCTGATCGGACTCGTACGGGCCGTCGGGTCCGAGCAGCGTGTACGTCAGGCGTCCTGGGGGGTCTTGAACTCGCCGCCGTCGATCAGCTCGATGCGGTAGCCGTCGGGGTCGGCGACGAAGCAGATCCGGCCGACCTCGGGGCGCCCGCCCGGCGCGAAGGGCGGCTTCTCCGGCTCGACCCCGATCTTGGCCAGCTAGGCCAGCAGCGCGTCGAGGTCGTCGACCGTGAGGGCGATGTGGTTGTAGCCGTCGCCGAGGTCGTACGGCTCCTCGCGGCCGATGTTGACCGTGAGCTCGAGCGTGTCGCCGTCGCCCGGCAGGCCCATGTAGATGTTGTAGGCGGTCTCGAACTGGAGCTTGCCGCGGCGCTCGTAGCCGAGTGCCTCGTAGAACGCGACCGACTTGTCCGGATCGAGCACCCGGACGCAGGTGTGGACATAGCGCTTGGACATCGCGGCTGAACCGTACACACGAGGCGATTCAAAACCGCTTCATGGGGGCATTGTCAAAAAGCAGACAACCTCACGGAGAGGGGCAGCGATGCAGGGCTTCGGCCTCATGATCGAGGAGCTGGACGCCGGTGCAGTGCGGATCGCGTTGAGAGGCGAGCTGGATCTCGCCCACGCGTACACGTTCGACGAGGAGCTTCGCCGCGTGGAGGAGGCCCGCCCCAGCACCGTTGTCCTCGACCTGAGAGAGCTCTCCTTCCTCGATTCCTGCGGCCTGGCGCGGCTGCTCGCGGCGCGCCGCCGCGCCCGCCGGTCCGGTCACCGGCTGCTGCTCGTCCGCGGGCCGGCCGCGGTCCAGCGCCTGTTCGCGCTGTCCGCGGTCGACGAGGCGTTCGAGATGGTCAGCGACGTTCCGGCAGCCCTGACCCAGCACTGATCTCGACGTTCACCAGCGAGGGGTCGAAGGCCACCAGGCCGGCGATCCCCTCCGCCTCGGGGAGCGGCTGCTCGTAGCTCCAGGCCGCGTTCTCGACCCCCGGCAGCGACCAGTAGGTGGCCGTGCCCTTGTACGGGCACGTGGTCGGCTCCTTCTCCGAGCGCGTCAGCGGCAGCCCGTCGCGCGGGAGATAGGGCCGCGCCGGCAGGCCCGTCTCGAACAGCAGCAGCGGCGCGTCGGACCGCGCGATGACCTCGCCGTCCGCGGACACCGTCACGCGAGCGCGAGCTCTGCACGACGTCGACGCGATGGAACGGGTCGCGCAGGGCGGAGAAGACCGGCTCGTCCTCGACCAGCCAGCCGTCCATCCGGTTGAAGTAGACCGCGGCGTAGCCGGTCAGGAACGGCGCGGCCTCCAGCGGCTGCTCGTAGGCCCAGACGACGTTCTCGTGCTCGCCGACGCTCCAGTAGGACGCGTCGCCCTTGAACGGGCAGTGCGTGGAGTGCTCGGTGCGCTCCATCCGCGCCTGGTCGAAGTCCTCCAGCGGGATGTACGCCACCGGGCCGATCCCGGTCTCGTAGAGCAGCTTCGCGCGCACCGTGTCCAGCAGCGTCTCGCCGTCGAGCGTCGCCCGCAGCCGCGGCACGAAGTCGGTGAAGTAGATCAGGTGCTTCGGGGCGTCCTCGAGCGAGAAGTTGTACTCGCCGGCGCCCCGCCGCAGGGGTCCATACGAAAGGCTCATGGCAACCACCTGTCCCCGGCCGGAGTGACGACCAATTCGTGGGTGTAGGCGCGGGGCGACTGCCCCGCGAGGTACTCGACGGCGCGCGCGATCTCCGCCATGTCGGCGGTCTCGGTCGGGTCCTTGCCGGCGATCATCGCCGCCGTCTTGGGCGACTCGATCGTGGCGTCGACGATCAGCAGCGCGACGTGGACGCCCTGCTCGCGGTACTCCTGCGCCGCCGCGTGGACCATCGCCCGCGTCGCCGCCGCGCCCGCGGCCCACAGGCCGCGCCCGGCCATCGCGCGCCGCGCGCTGCCGCCGGTGATCTGGATCAGCGTCGTCGCGCCCGCGCGCACGCCCTCGCTGAGGAAGACGAACGCCTGCTCGGCGACCGCGCCGGTCCAGCCGCGGTAGTCCTCGATGCGCGCGTCCTTGAGCATGCCGCCGCCGAACGGGCCGGGACGCTCGGGCCGCGCGGCCGAGACCGCGTTGACGATCACGTCCGGCTCGCCGAACTCGGCGCGCGCCTGCTCGAGCGCCTCGCGCAGCGAGTCGGGATCAGCGGCGTTGGCCGACAGCGGCAGGCCGCCCGAGGGCGCGGATCGACTGCAGCGTCTCCGGCGACTGGGCGACCGCCGCGCCGCGCCACCCCGCCTTCAGATGGTGGTCCAGGATGGCGCCGCCAAGGTTGCGGGCGCCGAGCACGACGATCGAAGGCATCCCGTCATCCTCGCACCCGCCGCCGCAGAGGCAGTTGCGCGACCGCGATCCCGACCACGACGAGCAGCGCGCCGAGCACCGCCAGCACGGTCACCGTCTCGTCGCGGAACAGCGCGCCCAGCGCCAGCGCGCCGAACGGGATGATCATCGAGATGAACGAGACGGTGACCGCGGGCAGCTCGCGCAGCAGCACCGTCAGCGTGACGAAGGTGAAGCCGGTCCCGAGCACCGCCAGGTAGACGATCGAGCCGACCGCGGTCAGCGACCAGGTGGTCTCGCCCCAGTCCTCGGCGAACGCGGAGACGGCCAGCAGCGCGCACCCGCCGGTGAGCATCGCCCAGCCGTTCATCACCAGCGGATCGAGCCCGGTGAGGCGCTTCTTGGTGGCGATGTTGCCGATCGCGGAGGCGATCGGGGAGAGCACCACGGCCAAGGCCGCGAGCGCCGCGTACTCGCCGGTGCCGAGATGCAGGCTCTCGCTGAAGGCGGTGATCAGCCCGACCAGCGCGATCGCCACACCGGCGAACAGCCGCGGGCGCAGCGGCTCGTCGGGCAGAAAGAGCGCGGCCAGCAGCGCGACGTACAACGGCAGGCAGCCGAACAGCACGGCGGCCAAGCCGGAGGTCACGTACTGCTCGGCCCAGTAGATGAGCCCGTAGGACGTGGCGAACGGCAGCACCCCGATCAGCGCCGCGAGCGCGAAGTCGGTGCGCAGCGGACGACGCAGCACCGCCGCCGCGCCGAGCACGCCCACCCCGGCCAGGACGAAGCGGATCCCCGCCCCGAAGAACGGCGACACATCCTCCAACCCGACGGCGATGACCACCCACGTGCTCGACCACACGAGCACGCAGCAGGCATACAACGTCCAGACGACCGAGCGTGGCACGGCGCGAGAGGGTATGACTCAGCCCGTGAGAGTCGCCTTGATGATCGAAGGCCAAGAAGACGTGACCTGGGACGATTGGGTCGCGCTGGCCGATGCCTGTGAGCGTTCCGGAGTGGAGACGCTGTTTCGCTCCGACCACTACTCGTCCGTCGAAGGCGCGAGTGAGCGTGGCTCGCTCGACGCCTGGGGGACGATCACCGCGCTCGCCGCCCGCACGACGACACTGCGCCTGGGCACGATGGTCTCGCCGTCGAGCTTCCGCCACCCGTCCGTGCTCGCCAAGCTCGTCACGACCGCCAACCACGTCTCCGGCGGGAGGATCATCCTCGGGCTGGGCACCGGCTGGTCGGAGATCGAGCACACCGGCTACGGGTTCCCGTTCCTGTCCATGAAGGAGCGGATGGACGTGCTCGAGGAGCAGCTGACGATCATCCACGACGGGCATTGGGGGACCGGCCCGTTCAGCTTCAAGGGCGCGCACTACGAGCTCGAAGACCTGCACGCGTTCCCGAAGCCGGTCCAGACCCCGCACCCGCCGCTGATCATGGGCGGCGCCGCCGGACCCCGCGCGGCACGGCTGGCGGCCCGCTTCGCCGACGAATACAACACCGTGATGCCGTCGCTGGAGGAGATCAGGACGCGCAAGGCGAACATCGACGCGGCGTGCGAGAAGGCCGGCCGCGAGCCGATCCCGTTCACGATCATGTCCACCGCGGTGATCGGCGACGACTGGGAGGCGCGCGTCGCGCGGCGCGAGCTCGATCCCGAGCGCTGGATCGTCGGCACCGTCGAGCAGGTCCAGGAACGTTTCGCGAAGCTCGAGGAAGCCGGCGTGAGCGGCGTCTACCTGCAGCACCTCGACCACCGCGACCTCGCCACCGTCGAGCTGATCGGAACCCTCAAGTGAGCGACGACGACGATTGGGTCGGCGAGCCGCCCGAGGGCCGCCATTCACGCGACCGGGCGAAGCCCGGCTTCTGGGCGAATCAGTGGCAGGGCAGCGCGATCACCGGTGGGGTGATCCTGCTGCTGATTCTTGTCGTGCTGCTGCTGGTGCTGCTCGGTTAGCGTTCGCGGCGATCGCGTCGAGGATCTGCGGCCACGCGCCGCGCGGCAGGCCGTGACCCATGCCGGCGATCTCGACCAGCGTCGCGCCCGGCACGGCCTTCGCCGTCGCGCGGCCGCCGGACGGGCGCACGAGCTTGTCGTCGCCGCCGTGGATGACGGTCGTGGGCACCTTCACGTGGGCGAGCGCGGGCGCGCGGTCGCGGTCGGCGACGATCGCCGCCAGCTGGCGCAGTGAGCCGCTCGGGTCGTGCCCGCGGTCGTAGGACGTCGTGGCGATCGAGCGCAGGTCCTCGACGTCGGGCTCGTAGCCGGAGCCGCCGATCTTGGTGAACATGTCCACGGCGTGCTGGATGAACGCCTCGCGGTCGCGCGGGGCGGGCTTGAGCAGCACCGTGTAGAGCGAGAGCGCCGGCTGGCCGCTCAGGCGCGCGCCGGTGTTGGACATGATCGACACCAGCGAGAGCGTGCGCTCCGGGTAGCGGATCGCGACCGTCTGGGCGATCATCCCGCCCATCGAGGCGCCGACGATGTGGGCCCGCTCGATCCCGAGCGCGTCGAGCACGCCCACGCTGTCGCCCGCCATCTCGGCCAGCGTGTACGCCGAGTCGGTCGAGCGTGAGAACAGCTGCCACAGCGAGGGCGTCCTGGCGCCGTCGAGGTGCGTCGAGCGCCCGATGTCGCGGTTGTCGTGGCGGATGACGAAGAAGCCGCGCGCCGCCAGCAGCTCGCAGAACTCGTCGTGCCACGCGACCATCTGCGTCCCGAGGCCCATGATCATGAGCATCGCGGGGTCAGAGGCGTCCCCGAAGGTCTCGTAACAGATGTCCAGCTCGCCAACGCGAGCGATCGATTCGCCCATGTCCACAGAGCGTAACCGTCGCCCGCGCCCGCGAGTGTGAGATAACTAGGCCGCGCTCAGCCCGACCGGGCAGGAGACGCCCGTGCCGCCCAGGCCGCAGTAGCCGTTGGGGACCTTGCTCAGGTACTGCTGGTGGTAGCCCTCGGCGTAGTAGAACTCGCCGAGCTCGGCGATCTCCGTCGAGATCGGGCCGTAGCCCTGCTCCGAGAGCCGCTCCTGGAAGGCGGCCTTGGACGCCTGGACGGTCGCGGCCTGCTCGGGCGAGGTGGTGTAGACCGCCGAGCGGTACTGCGTGCCGACGTCGTTGCCCTGGCGCATGCCCTGGGTCGGGTCATGCCCCTCCCAGAAGCGCTTGAGGATCTCCTCGTAGGTGATCTGCGCGGGGTCGAACACGACCAGCACGGCCTCCGTGTGGCCGGTCCTGCCGGAGCAGGTCTCCTCGTAGGTGGGGTTCGGCGTGTAGCCGCCGGCGTAGCCGACGGCGGTGGTGTAGACGCCCGGCGTCTGCCAGAACACGCGCTCCGCGCCCCAGAAGCAGCCCATGCCGACCACGGCGGTCTCGAGGTGCTCCGGGAACGGAGGCTTGATCGGCGTGCCCAGCACGTCGTGGGTGGTGGAGGTGGGAATCGGGTCCGGACGGCCAGGGAGCGCGTTCTCGGGCTCCACCATGCGGCTCTTCGTGCCAAAGATGAACATGTTACTCAGACAGTCTTTCCTGGGGCCGGTTCGTTACACGCCCTGCGCTAGTCCTCGTCCTCGCCGCCGGTCATCGCCTCCAACAGCTCGAGGGCGGCCGCCTGGGCCGGGGTGACGAGCACCTCGCCACCGACGTCCTCGAGTTGCGGGAAGAAGCTCGCGTGCACCGCGACCTCATCCTCGCCCGCGTCCTCGAGGACGATCACCGCGCGGCCCGCCGTGTCGCCGCCGTTGACCGCCGACTCACCACCTCCGAGCGCGGCCCCGGCGGCGGTGAGGACCGCCACCGCGAGGTCGTGCCAGTGCGCGAGCGCCTCGGTGCGCTCGGCGTCGGTCATGTCTTCGAGGTGATGGCGGTTGCGCTCGGCGAGCGCGGCGACAGCCGCGCCTACCGGGGCCTCGGCCAGAAGGGCGTCGGGAGTGGACACCCTTCCAGTGTGGCACCTGAAAACCGCACGAGGGCCGGCGGCGTCACCCGGTAGCTTGAGTGAACGCATGGCACGACTCGGACTTGGACTCGCCGCCCTTGGACGGCCGGGCTACCTGAACGTCGGTCACGGGAGCGAGCTCGGACCCGACCGCAGCGTCAAGGCGCTCCAGCAGCGGACCTTCGAGGTGCTCGATTTCGCGTATGAACATGGGCTCCGGGACTTCGACGCCGCCCGCTCCTACGGCAAGGCCGAGGAGTTCCTCGGCGCGTGGCTGCGCTCGCGCAACCCCGCCGGCGTGACCGTCAGCTCCAAGTGGGGCTACGTCTACACCGCGGGCTGGGAGGTCGACCACGACCCGCCCGAGGTCAAGCACCACGATCTGCCGACGTTCAAGCGCCAGCTCAACGAGACCCGGGAGCACCTCGGGGAGTGGCTGAAGCTCTACCAGATCCACTCGGCCACGCCCGAGAGCGGCGTGCTGTTCGACGACGCGCTGCTGGCGGCGATGCAGGAGACCGACCTGCCGCTCGGCGTGTCCACCAGCGGCACGAGCCAGGCGGAGACGATCGACCGCGCGCTGGAGCTCGGTCTCTTCGACGCCGTGCAGGCGACCTGGAACCTGCACGAGCGCGCGGCCGAGGAGGCGTTGCGCCGCGCCGCCGCCGGCGGGCTGAAGGTGATCGTCAAGGAGGCGCTGGCCAACGGGCGCCTCGCGCGCACCGACGACATCGCGCTGGGCGCCGCGCTCGCCCAGCCATGGGCGACGGTCGTGCTCTCCGGGGCGGCGTCGGTCGACGTCCTGCGCTCCAACCTGCGCGCCCGTCAGGTGGCCCCCACGAGCGACTACCCCGAGCTGATCGAGGCCAGCGAGGACTACTGGACGCGCGCTCGCCGACCGCCGCTGCACCCGAGGCCCGCTCTCGGCCGCGCTCGTTGCGCGCGCGCAGCGCCGTCCGCTCGCAGCCACGCGCGCCGCGGCCGGCGAGACCGCTCGCGCAGCGCGCTCTTCGCTTAGCTCGACGCCGCGCGAGGCGGCGAGCTCGACGAGCGCCTGGCGTTCCTCGCCCTCGCGCGCGGCGCGCAGGAACAACCAGCCGAAGAGCAGGATGGTGACGATCGAGCCCTCGACCATCATGATCGCTCCCGCGGCGCTCTGGTCGTTGGTGGGGGTGATGCCCCAGTAGCGCTCGCCCGCGGCGTAGCGCGGATAGAGGACGCCACTGGACCACAGCAGCGCGTTGGCCAGCACGCTCTGGATCAGGCGGACGGCGACGATGTAGCCGATCTTCCAGCCGTTGCCGAACCAGGCGGGCTTCGGCAGCGGGCCAAGCAGCGCCATCCACATCCCGATCCCGAAGGACACGAACATGATGTGTTGGAGCGCGTGCACGGCGTCGTGCTCGACCGCGCCCTGGTAGAGCGCGGGCAGATGCCAGAGGTAGAAGTTCGCCGCCCAGCAGCTGAGCGCGACGATCGGGTGCCCGAACACCCGCAGCCACGGCAGCGCGCGCAACAGCGGCGCCAGCACCCGCCCGGTCAGGCCGAGCACGATCAGCAGCGTGCCCAGGTCGGCCAGCAGCAGGTGCTCGACCATGTGCGCGAAGAAGAGCTCGTCGGAGAGGTGCGCCAGCGGCGAGACGAGCGTCGCCACCATCACGGCGAGCCCGCCGTAGAAGCACGACTGCCGCCACACCGGGTACGTCGACGGTGCGCGCGCGCAGCCCGTACAGGACGCCGACCACGAGCGCCGGAGCGAGTTGCAGCGGTGCGAACTCGAACGCCACGTGGCCGAACGGCATGGGTTCGACTCTAGATGGATAGGTTGCAGGCCATGGCCGCTCGTGACACTCCGCCGTTCCGCGCCGACCACGTTGGCAGCCTGCTCCGCCCGCCCGCGCTGCTCCGAGCGCGCGAGGCCTTCGCCAACTCCGCGATCGACGCCGACGAGCTGCGCGCCGCCGAGGACGACGCGATCCGCGACGCGGTCAAGCTGCAGGAGGACGTCGGCCTGCGCTCGGCGACCGACGGCGAGTTCCGCCGCGCGACGTGGCACATGGACTTCATCTACAGCCTCGGCGGGATCTCCAAGACGCCCGGCCGGCTGAAGGTCAAGTTCCACAACGCCGACGGCGACATCGAGTGGACGCCGGCGGCGATGCACGTGGACGCCAAGGTCACGCTCGAGAAGCCGATCTTCGCCGACCACTTCCAGTTCCTGCAGGAGTGCGTGACCACCGCCACGCCGAAGCTGACGATCCCATCGCCGAGCATGGTCCACTACCGCGGCGGGCGGGCGGCGATCGAGCAGTCCATCTACCCGGAGATGGACTCCTTCTGGGATGACCTGACCACGGCCTACGCCGATCAGGTCAAGGCGATGCACGACCTCGGCTGCACCTACCTGCAGTTCGACGACACGCGCCTCGCCTACCTCAACGACCCCAACCAGCGGGCGGAGATGGCAGCCAAGGGCGACGACGCCGAGCACCTCCACGAGTCCTACATCCGCCACATCAACGAGGCGCTCGAAGGCCGCCCCGAGGGCATGGCCATCACCACCCACATGTGCCGCGGGAACTTCCGCGTCATGGGTCGCCGAGGGCGGCTACGACTTCGTGGCCGAGGCGCTGTTCAACGAGCTCGCCGTCGACGGCTTCTTCATGGAGTGGGACGACGCCCGCTCCGGCGGCTTCGAGCCGCTGCGCTTCCTGCCCAAGGGCAAGCTCGTCGTGCTCGGCCTGGTCACGACCAAGAAGGGCGAGCTGGAGACCAAGGACGAGCTCAAGCGCCGGATCGAGGAGGCGACGCAGTTCGTCGACCTCGACCAGCTCTGCCTCTCGCCGCAGTGTGGCTTCTCGTCGACGGTCGAAGGCAATGCCCTGACCGTCGACCAGGAGATCGAGAAGCTGCGGCTCGTCGTCGAGACCGCCGAGGAGGTCTGGCACTAGGCTCGGCTCATGTTGCTCACCCGGCGCCCGCCGCTGTGGCTCGGCATCGTGGCCGCGGCGGCCGGCGTCACGCTGACGACGCTGGTCGTCTTCGCCCTGCGGGCCGTCGCCCCGGTCGTCTCGCTGGGCGTCGTGTACCTCGTCGCCGTGCTCGTCATCGCGTCGACCTGGGGCGTGTGGCTCGGCCTGGCGACGGCGCTGGCGAGCGCGCTGGCGTTCAACTTCTTCCACATCCCGCCGACCGGGCGCTTCACCATCACCGGCGTCGAGAACTGGGTCGCGCTCGTCGTCTTCTTCCTCGCCGCCGCGCTCACCTCGTCGCTGACCGAGGTCGCTCGCCGGCGGGCCACCGAGGCCGAGCAGCGCCGCCAGGAAGCCGATCTGGCCGCCGAGATGGCGCGGCTGCTGCTGCGCGGCGGGCGGCTGGAGGAGACGCTCCCGGCCGTCTCGGAGCGCCTCGCGCGTGCCTTCGCGCTGCCGAGCGCGTCGATCACCGCCACCGCCGTCCGGGCACCTTCCCGCTGCGCGAGGGGCCACGACAGATCGGGACGCTCAGCGTCGACGGGCCTGAGGACACCCTGCGCCGGATCCAGGTGCGGATCGTCCCGTCGCTGGAGGCGCTGCTGGCCGCCGCGCTGGAGCGCGACGCGCTGATGGCCGATGTCGTCGAGACCTCGGCGCTGCGGCGCTCGGACGTGATCAAGACCGCGCTCCTGCGCTCCGTCTCGCACGACCTGCGCTCACCCCTGACGGCGATCATGACCTCGGCCGAGGCGCTGCGGATCGCGCCTGACGAGGAGCTCGTGACGGCGATCCTCGAGGAGGGCACGCGCCTGTCACGGCTGATCGACAACCTGCTCGACCTCTCGCGTCTGGAGGCCCACGCCGCCGAGCCGCGGCCGGAGCTCTATCGATCGAGGAGGTGATCGGCGCGGCGGTCCAGGACGTCCGGAGGGCGACTTCCGGGTAGCGTGGACGGCGATCTGCCGCTCGTCAGCGCCGATCCCGCCCAGCTCGAGCGCGCCTTCGCGAACCTGCTCGAGAACGCTCACCGTCATTCTGGCGGCCACCCGGTGTCAGTCCGCGCACGGGACGTCGGTGGACGGATCCTCGTGCGGGTGGTCGACCGCGGCCCCGGGATCCCGAAGGCGCAGAAGGAGCGGATCTTCGAACCGTTCTATCGCTCGGGCACCGATCAGACGGGTCACCGCGGCTCCGGGCTGGGATTGGCCATCGTGCGCGGGTTCGTCGAGGCCAACGGCGGGCGCGTATGGGTCGAGTCGCTTCCCGACCAAGCGACATCGTTCGTGGTGGAACTGCCGGTATCCTCGCCGCCGTGACGTTCGATCCCCTGTTCAACGTGCGTTGCGAGCCGCGCGAGGCGCGGTCGTCGTGATCGCCGCCGGCGAGATCGACCTCGCCACGTCGCCGCACCTGCGCGCGGAACTGCTCAAGCCGGAGGCCACGCCCCGAAGTCGTGCTCGACCTGCGTCAGGTCACGTTCATCGATTCGAGCGGGCTCGGGGTGATCGTCGGCCAGCAGAAGCGCTCGCAGGAGGAAGGGAGCAGCTTCTCGATCGCGGTCGACGGCGCGTCGGCCGTGCAGCGGATCCTCGACCTCTCGGGCCTGATCAAGATCCTCGACGTCGTGGCCGACCCCGCGGACGTCTCAGCTGACGCGTTGCGGCCCTCCGGTGGCAATGGTCGCGCGGCGCTGCTCGCCGGGGGAGACGTCGGCGGCGATCTGCTGGCCGTCGACTGGGCGGCGACCCCGCTCGGCCCCCCTGAGCTGTGGCCGCGGTCGCTCGCGTCGATCGTGCAGGTCCTGCTCTCCTCGCGCTTCTCGATGTGGATGGCGTGGGGCCCGGAGCTGACGTTCCTGTGCAACGACGCCTACCGGCGCGACACGCTGGGCAAGAAGTACCCGTGGGCGCTCGGGCGCCCGGCGCGCGAGGTGTGGGCGGAGATCTGGCCGGACATCGGCCCGCGCATCGAGACCGTGCTGCGCACCGGCGAGGCCACCTGGGACGAGGCGCTGCTGCTGTTCCTGGAGCGCAGCGGCGCGCCGAGGAGACCTACCACACGTTCTCCTACAGCCCGCTGGCCGACGACGAGGGCGCGATCGTCGGGATGCTGTGCGTGGTCACCGAGGACACCGAGCGGGTCATCGGCGGGCGCCGGCTGGCGACGCTGCGCGACCTCAGCACCGGGATCTCCGGCGCGCGCACCGAGGAGGACGTGCTGGCCGCGGTGAGCGCGAGTCTCGAGCGCCGACCAGCGCTCGCTGCCGTTCACGCTCGTCTACCTCGACGCGGCAGTCGCCTGCGCGACGGCGGCGGGATCGACGATCGCGCCGCGGCCGCGGCCCCCGTGGTGGCCGTTCGCGCAGGCGCCCGCCCTGGTCCAGCGGCTTGGCGTTCTCCGAGCTGCCGTCCGGGGCGTGGGACGCCCGCCCGAGCAGGCGCTGGTGCTGCCGCTTGGCACGGGCCGGATCCCGGGCCCTGGTCGCGGCCTCAACCCCTACCGCCCCTTCGACGACGGCTACCAGAGCTTCGTCGCGCTGGTCGCGAACCAGATCACCGCCGGGCTGACCAACGCGCGCGCCTACGAGGAGGAGCGGGCGCGCGCCGACGCGCTGCTCGAGCTCGACGAGGCCAAGACGGCGTTCTTCACCAACGTCTCGCACGAGCTGCGCACGCCGCTGACGCTGCTGCTCGGCCCGGCCGAGGACGCGCTCGCCGATCCGGCCGAGCCGCTGTCGGCGCTGACGCGCGAGCGCGTCGAGCGCATCAACCGCAACGCGCAGCGGCTGCTGAAGCTCGTCAACACGCTGCTGGACTTCTCGCGGCTGGAGTCCGGGCGGTTGAACGCCGGCTTCGCGCCGATCGACCTCGCCCGCTACACGGCCGAGCTGGCGGCGATGTTCGAGTCCGCGGTGCAGCGGGCCGGGCTGACGCTGGAGATCGACTGCCGCCCCTGGACCGAGCCGGTCTACGTGGACGGCGAGATGTGGGCCAAGATCGTCATGAACCTGCTCTCGAACGCGTTGAAGTTCACGTTCACGGGCGGGATCACCGTGTCGCTGCGCGCGCTCGACGGCGGCGCCGAGCTGGTCGTCTCCGACACCGGCATCGGGATCGAGCCGGCCGATCAGGAGCGGCTGTTCGAGCGCTTCCACCGCGTCATCGGGGCACGTTCGCGCACGTTCGAGGGGACCGGCATCGGGCTCGCGCTGGTGGCCGAGCTGGCGAGCTGCACGGCGGCTCGGTCGCGCTCAGCTCCGTGCCGGGGCGGGCTCGTCGTTCGCGCGTCCAGATCCCGTTTGGCGCCGAGCACCTACCCGCGGAGCAGGTCGCCCCCGAGGGGATCGTCACCGCGCAGCGGTTCGCCGAGGGGTTCGTGGCCGAGGCGCTGCGCTGGCTGGATCCGGAGGACACGCCCGCCCTCGAGGCGGCCGCGACGGCGACCGGCCGACGGTCCTGGTGGTCGACGACAACGCGGACATGCGCGACTACATCTCGTCGCTGCTGGCGAGCCAGTACCGCGTCCACACGGCGCCCGACGGCGCGGCCGCGCTGGAGCTTGCCCGCGCCGACCCGCCCGAGCTGGTCGTGACCGACGTGATGATGCCCAACCTCGACGGCTTCGGGTTGCTGGCGGGGCTGCAGGCCGACCCGGCGACCACCGACGTCCCGGTGATCATGGTCTCCGCGCGGGCGGGCGAGGACGGGACGATCGAGGGGCTCCAGGCGGGCGCCGACGACTACCTGGTCAAGCCGTTCGCGGCCCGCGAGCTGCTCGCCCGCGTGCACGCCAACATCGAGCTCGACCGTGCGCGGCGCACCCGCGACGCGCTGCGCCGCAGCGGCGACCTGCTCGACCAGGCGCAGCGGCTCGCCCGGTCGGCAGCTGGGAGGTCGACCTCGAGACGAACGAGATGACGGCCTCCGAGGAGTACCTGCGCCAGGTCGGGCTGACCGCCGAGGAGCTGCGCGAGGGCGGGCTCGAGCGCGCGATGCGGCGCATCCACCCGGACGACATCGCACGCGCGCGGGCAGGCGCTGGCGGCCGGCGAGGAGACCGGGCGGTTCGAGCTCGAGTACCGGCTCGACACACGCCGTCCACGGGACCCGCGTGCATGTCGCGCTCGGCGAGCTGCTGCGCGACGAGGACGGCGCGCCCGGGCTGCGCGGGTCGCTGCAGGACGTCACCGAGCAGCGCGCCGCCCAGGACGCGCTGGCCACCGCCGCCGCCGAGCGCGAGGCCGCCGAGCGCGAGCGGGCGATCGCCAACGAGCTCCAGCGCCGCTGCTGCCCGACGGTCCTTCGACGCCGATCGGCTCGACGTCGCCGCCTACTACCGCGCGGGCGTGGCCGGGACGCAGGTCGGCGGCGACTGGTACGACGTCATCGACCTCGGCGCCGGGCGGACCGCGCTGGTGCTGGGCGACGTGGTGGGGCGCGGCGTGCGTGCCGCCGCGGTCATGGGCCAACTGCGCGCGGCGGTGCGCGCCTACGCGCAGCTCGAGCTCTCGCCCGCGCACGTGCTGGAGTCACTCGATCAGGTCGTCGACCAGTTCGGCGACGAGCAGATCGTCACGTGCGTCTATGCCGTCTTCGACCCGCGCGAAGGGTCGCTGGTGTACGCCAACGCGGGGCAGCTGCCGCCGCTGATGGTGGGTGTCGCCGGCGAGACCCGCCGGCTGGACAGCGCGGGCGGCCCGCCGTGGGGGCGGGGGCGGGGACCTTCAGCGAAGAGCGCACCGAGCTCGTCCCCGGCAGCCTGCTGGCCCTCTACACGGACGGGCTCGTCGAGCGGCGCGACCGGGTGATCGACGTGGGCATCGATTCGTTGGCCCGAGCGCTCTCGACAGCCACCCGCCCGGTCATCCCGGACGCGCTCGTCGCGCAACTCGTCCCGGACGGCAGCGACAACGACGTCGCATTGCTGATCGCCCACGTCCTCGACGCACCGCCCCAGGAACCGCCACCCTGGCCGTCGAGCCCGACACCCGCTTCCTGCGCGACGTCCGCGCGTTCGTCAGCGCCACCATGAACGGGTGGGACCTCCCCGCGGTGCTCCAGACCGACGTGATGATCCTCAGCGGCGAGCTCGTCGCCAACGCGATCCTCCACGGCCGCCCACCGATCGAGCTCCGCCTGCGCCGCGGCACGCGCAACCTCCTGATCGAGGTCGACGACGGCGCCGCCGCGATCCCCCGCAAGCTCCGCCCGACCCCCGCCGACGACCACGGCCGAGGCCTCCAGCTCACGTCCGCGGTCGCCGCCCGCTGGGGCGCCCGCCCACTGCGCGAGGGCAAGTCCGTCTGGTGCGAGCTCTCGCTCGCCCGCTACGCCGGCCGCACCTGACATGGCAACCACCGCGACGAGCGCCTGATCGCGACCTTCCCGGACGCCGGGTCCGCCACGGGCGAGTCGGCCGGGCGGATGGGTCACACTGGGTGGGGTGGAGACGGCGCGCTGTTCGATCTGTGGCGAGGAGCACCCGGTGTCCGAGATGGTCACCGCCCACATCGAGCCGGAGGACGTTCCGGAGGGCGCGCGCCGCGCCAGGAAATCCCCGTGGGACTGGTGGCTGGCCGACGGCGAGGCGCTGCACCGCCAGCATCCGCGGTCGTTCTTCATCCCGGCTCGGGAGCGCCGTGAGGCGCTGCGGCCGGGCGAGCTGGTCAAGCTCGAGTTCGGGTACGGGCCGCATGCCGACCTGGAGAGCGAGGGGCACGTCGAGCGGATGTGGGTCGAGGTGCTCGATCAGCCCGGGCATGGGCGCCTGCGCAACCAGCCGTTCCGGCTGAGCGAGCTGGATCTCGGCGATGAGATCGGGTTCGGGCCCGAGCACGTGATCTCGATCGACTTCGGCGACGACGAGCTCGGGTACGAGCAGGACCAGTCGGCGCTGGTCGACGCGCGCATCCTGGCCGAGGACCGGCCGCCCGATGCCGCGGTGCGGGCCGGCGGGATGTGGTTCCTGCTCTGTCGCGACTCCGGGACCGGTCCGGTCGACGAGCGCGTCAACCGCCTGATCGACCTGTTCCCGGGGCTGATCGAGCCGTTCCGGGCGGGGGAGGGCATGTGGGAGCGCCGCGAGGACGAGCGCTACCAGCGCGTCGAGCCCGACCCGGAGCTGGTCGCCGACCTCGAGCGGTTCGCTCAGGCGGTGAAGCGGTAGCCGACGCCCGGGTCGGTGTGGATGTAGCGGGCGCCGATCTTGCGGCGCAGGTTGGACATGTGCACCCGGAGGACCTGAACGTCCTCGGCGTACTCGGGGCCCCAGACGTCGACCAGCACCGCGCGGTGGGTGAGCAGGCGCCCGCGGTTGACGGCCAGTTCGCGCAGGAGGTTGAACTCGAGCGGCGTGAGGTGGACCGGCTCGCCGTCGACGCTGACGGTGTGCGCCGCGAGGTCCAACCGCAGCCCGTCGGCCTCGATCACCGGGACCGAGACACCCGGGTCCGCGCGGCGCAACGCCGCCTGGAGGCGAGCGACGAGCTCGCGCGGCCCGAACGGCTTGGTCACGTAGTCATCCGCGCCCGCCGCCAGCGCGCGGACCTTCTCGTCCTCCTCGCCGACGGCGCTCAACACGAGAATCGGCATCTGCGACCACTCGCGCAGGCGCTCGGTGACGAACACGCCGTCCTGGTCGGGCAGGACGAGGTCGATGATCGCGGCCTGCGGCGGCTTCAGCGCCGCCTGGTCGAGCGCCTCCTCGGCGGTCGTCGCCTGCAACACCTCGAAGCCCGCGTCGCGCAGGATGATCCGCAGCGCGCGCAGGATCTGCGGCTCGTCGTCGACGACCAGGACGCGCTTCATGATCTACAGCATGGCCGGTCGCTACAAGATCTTCCTGGGCATGGCGGCGGGCGTCGGCAAGACGTACCGGATGCTCGCGGAGGCGCAGGCCGAGGCCGAAGCGGGCCGCGACGTCGTGATCGGGCTGCTGGAGACGCACGGGCGGGCGCAGACGGCCGCACTTGCCGAAGGGCTGGAGGCGATCCCTCGCCGCCGGGTGAGCTATCGCGGTGTCTCGCTGGAGGAGATGGACCTGCCCGCGATCCTCCGGCGCCGCCCCGAGCTGTGCCTGATCGACGAGCTCGCGCACACCAACGCGCCCGGGGTCGAGCACTCCAAGCGCTACGACGACATCGCCGACGTGATCGCCGCCGGGATCGACGTGTTCAGCACCGTCAACGTGCAGCACCTGGAGTCGCTCAACGACCAGGTGGCCGAGCTGACGGGCGTGCGCGTGCGCGAGACGGTCCCGGACGAGGAGCTCTCGCGCGCGGACGAGGTGGTGCTGATCGACCTCCCGCCCGAGGACCTGGTCACCCGCCTGCGCGACGGCAAGATCTATGACGCCGCCCGCGTCCCCGCCGCGCTGAACGGGTTCTTCCGCGTCGAGAACCTGCGCGCGCTGCGCGAGGTGGCGCTGCGCCAGGTGGCCGACACGGTCGACGCGCATCGGAGCGACGCCCCGCCGATCGCCGAGCGCCTGCTCGCGCTGGCCACGCTCGACGAGGACGGCGAGCGCGTGGTGAGAAGAGCGGCGCGCTCGGCGCAGCGGCTCGGGGGCGAGCTCGACGTGCTGGTGCTGGTCGGCTCCGACGGCGCCCGCGAGCGGCTGGAGGCGCTGCGCCGCCTGGTGGCGATGGTCGGCGCGCACCTGCTGATCGAGGAGGGCGCGGACGAGGTGCAGGCGCTCGTGCGCGTCGCGCGCGAGCGGGGAACGACCTACGTACTGCTCGGCCCGCCCGAGCCGCGCAAAGGCCTGGGCCGCTTCAGCGAGCCGCTGCTGATGCGCGTCCTGCACGCGCTGCCGGACGTCGACGTCCGCGTCGTCGCGCGCCGCTGAGACGCCGGCCAGGAGCAGCGGCGGCCTGCCAGAGTCCTTCGATGCGCGTGTTCGACGCCCACTTCCACATCATCGATCCGCGCTTCCCGCTCGTCGCCAACCAGGGCTATCTGCCGGAGCCGTTCACCGTCGACGACTACCGCGAGCGCTTCCCGGCGGACGGCGGCGCCGTCGTCTCCGGCTCCTTCCAGGCGTATGACCAGACCTACCTGATCGACGCGCTGCAGCGCCTCGGCCCGACGTTCGCCGGCGTGGCCAACATCCCGCCGGAGATCACCGACGACGAGGTCCTGCGCCTCAAGGCCCATGGCGTGCGCGCCTTCCGGGTGAACCTCCACCGCGGCGCGTCGCTGGACGGGGTGCAGGAGCGGGCGCATCGCTTCCACGCGCTCGCCGGCTGGCACCTGGAGGTCTACGCCGACGTCGCCACAGCTGCCCGACCTCGACGTTCCGGTCCTCGTGCTCGACCATCTCGGACTGACCGGGGGAGCGCCGCTCCAACGCTTCGTCGAGCGCGGCGCGTACGTGAAGGCCACGCGCTTCGGTGGCCTCGACATCGACGTCGAGCGCACCCTGCGCGAGCTCGACCCGGCGAGGGTCCTGTTCGGCACCGACCTCCCGGGAACGCGAGCACCGCGCGCCTTCGAGCCGCGCGACCTCGAACTGGTCCTGGAATGCGTGGGGGAGGACGCGCTAGGCGCCAACGCCGCGGCGCTCTACCTCCGCGAGCCGCGCGCATAGCGCCTCGCCGTCGGCGGTGTTGTGCGACCCGCCGAGCCGCTCCGCCGAAGCCGCGTCGCCCGCACGGATCGCGTCCGCGAGCTCCGCGTGCAACGTCAGGATCGTCTCCAGCGGGTAATCCGCGGCCGCCGTGAGGTTGAGATACAGGCGCGTCTGCACGTGCAGGCTCCGGTAGTGCTCGCGCAGCCGCGCGTGCCCGGCAAGCTCCACCACCGCCGTGTGGAAGTCGAAGTCCGCGGCCTTCATCGCCGCCGTGTCCCCGTCGCGCGCGGCGGCCCGCATCCGCTCCACGGCCGCGTCCATCGCGCTGACGTCCCCGCGCCGCTCCGCCGCGAGCCGGCACGCCATCGCCTCCAGCGCGTTGCGCAGCGTGTAGGTCTCGAACACGTCGCGCGCCGTCGGTCGCGCGACGTGCGTGCTGCGGAACTGGCTCTGCTCCAGCAGCCCCTCGTGTGTGAGCGTCTGCAGCGCGCTGCGCAGCGTGTGCCGGCTCACGCCGAGCTCGGCGGCGACGTCGGCCTCGACGATCCGCGCTCCCGGTGCGAGCTCGCCGGAGAGGATCCGCTCGCGGATGTGGTCGGCGACCTGCGTCGGCAGGGTCCGGCTCAGCATGCGTCCTCGAGGATGGCGGTGAAGGCCGCCACCAGCGCGTCGCAGTCCGCGTCGGTGATCGGCAGGCTGAGCGCGATCATCAGTCGCGACGCGAGCCAGAACCCGGCGTCGAGGAACCCGAAGAACAGCGTGCGCTTGAGCTCCTCCGTCGGCGGGTGGATCGTCATCAGCGAGCCGCGCCCGGTGACGGTCACGCCGTACGGCGCGCCCGCAGCGGCCAACGCCGCCCGCAGCCGCTCGCCGCGCGCGTTGAGCTCGTCGAGCGCCTCGGTCGTCAACACCTGCGAGAGCCCGGCGATCCCCGCGCTCATGGACACCACGTTGTTGTTGAACGTCCCCGCGTGAAACAGCGCGCCGGGCGTCGTCGGGTCATAGAGCGCCATCAGCTCCCGCGCTCCGCCGAAGGCCCCGAAGGACATGCCACCGGCCAGGTACTTGCCGACCGTCATCAGGTCCGGCACGACCACCGGCCGCGGCAGCCGCGACGTCATCACCTCGTCGAAGATCAGCACCGCGCCGGACGCCGAGGCCTCCGAGCGCAGCAGCTCCAGGAACGCGTCCGACGCCGGCCGGCACCCGCCCGAGCCCAGCATCGGCTCGACCAGGATCGCCCCGAGCGAATGCGAGCGGATCAGCGCCCGCGTCCCCTCGACGTCGTCGAAGTCGCCCAGCACCCACGCGTGCGGAACCGACACGGGGCTCGGCTCCCCGGCCCCGAACGCCAACACGCCGCCGTGATAGCCGCCCTTGAACACGAGCACCTCGCGCCGCCCGGTGTGGTGCAGGGCGAGCGCCAGCGCCATCAGGTTCGCCTCGGTGCCCGAGTTGGTGAAGCGCACGAGCTCCATCGGGAAGCGCTCGCACAGCAGCGCGGCCAGCTCGCCCTCGAGGCCGTTCGTCGCGCCGTAGCTGATCCCGCCGTCCAGGGCAGCCGCGGATCGCCGACAGGATCACCGGATGCGAGTGCCCGTAGAGGCCCGCGGTGAACTCGCCGAGGAAGTCGACGTAGCGATCGCCGTCCAGCGACCACAGGTACTGGTCCTCGCCGCGCGCGAAGGCCAGAGGGAACGGATCGAAGTGCAGGACGCTGCGGGTGTTCGCACCCGGGAGCACGGCCGCCGCCCGCGCGAAGCGCTCGGCGCTGCGCGGGTTGCGCGCCACGTAGCGGTCGATCACGCGAGCACTCCCGGCACGCTCGCCATGTCGTGGACGTGGAAGGTCACCAGCGAAGCATCGTGGCCCGTTCGCTCGCGGTCCACCCACACGCTGCGCAGCCCGAGATCGCGCGCGGGCACCATGTCGTGCCACCAGCTGACCGCGGCGTGCACCCAGTCGGCGCGGCGCACGCCCGTGACCTCCTCGAAACGCGTGAAGTGGTTCAGCGAGGGCTTGTAGCCGCCGACCTCCTCGGCCGTCACCACCGCATCGATCGGCACGCCGAGCGCGGCCCGCGTGGATTCGAACAGGTCCACGTCGCAGTTGGTGAGGATGCCGAGCTTCCAGCCCGCGTCGCGCAGGGCGGCGAGCGCCGGGGGCGTGTCGGCGAACGGCCCGATCGAGCTCCACCCGTCCACGAGCACGTCGCGGTCGTCGAGACCCAGCCGGACCGCCGCCTCGCGCAGCACGTCGGCGTAACGGGCGCCCGGCATGTCGGCCTGGATCGCCGGCTCGAGCTCGTGGTAGCGAGCCACGTGCTCAGCGCCGAGCAGGCGCCGGAACGCGCTCTGCCAATCCAGCAGCGTCCCGTAGCAATCGAAGGTGATCCACTTGTCGTTCAATTGTCGACAATTCATCAAAGGTCGTGCCGGCTGTCAAGGACCGGTCAGCGCGCAGACCCAGCGACGAGGGGACGCCGTCACCCTCGAGGTCTCGGCCTCGGGGCCTCCTCGCAGATGCTCGCCCTCCGGGCCGACCGGCGTAGCATCGCCGGCCGTGATCAAAGAGATCCCTGTAGGCGAATCGCACGTCGCCGCGGCCGCTCTGCTCGAGCTGCGGCCGCACTTCGAGACGATCGACGCGCTGGCGCGGCGCATCGATGACCAGCGTGAGACGGGCTACCGGATCGCGGGCTCCTTCGAGGGGGAGGACGCCGCCGCGGTCGCGGGGTTCCGCGTGCTCGAAACCACGTTCGCGGGCCGCATCCTCTACGTCGATGACCTCGTCACCCGCGCGGCGTTCCGTGGCCGCGGCCACGCCGACGCGGTGATGGGCTTCGTGGACGAGGAGGCGCGGCGGCTCGGCTGTGACGCCATCCACCTCGACTCCGGCGTGGGCCCGGAGCGCGAGGACGCGCACCGGTTCTACTTCCGTCACCGGATGCGGATCGCCTCGTATCATTTCACACGATCTCTCGCTCGCTAACGTCCGCCGGATGATCGGGACGGCGCGACGCCGCAGGGACGGCGAGGCAAAGGTGCGCGGGACGACGCGCTACGTGGGGGACATGCCGGTCTACGGGCTGTTGCACGCCCGGCCGGTGCTGGCGGCGGAGGCACACGCGAGGATCACGTCGATCGAGACCGGCGAGGCGCTCGCGGTGCCGGGCGTGATCGCGGTGCTGACGGCCGCGGATCTGCCGATCGAGGGCGGTTCGGGCCGCGCGGCGGAACCGCTGGCGCGCGAGGAGATCGTCTGGTCGGGGCAGCCGGTGGCGCTCGTGGTGGCCGAGACGGAGGCGGCCGCCGAGGACGCCGCGGCGCTGGTGTTCGTCGACGCCGAGCCGCTGGAGGCGGTGCTGGACCTCGAGCAGGCGCTGCTGGCCGACGCGCCGCAGGTGCGCTTCACCGTCGCCGAGACCGACGATGACGACGCGAGCGCGGCCCACGGCGGCGGTCCCGGTGGCGACGCGAGCACCAACGACGACGGTCCGAACGTCGCCGTCCGCCAGCGGCTGCGCAAGGGCGACGCGCAGGCGGGCCTGGACGAGGCTGACGTCATCGTGTCCGGCCGCTTCCGCACCAGCTGGGTCCACCAGGCCTACCTCGAACCGCAGTCGACGCTGGCGTGGGTCGACCCGGACGGCACGCTCGTGGTGCATTCGAGCACGCAGGGAGCGTTCATGGTCCGCGCCGGGCTGGCCAAGGTGCTCGGGCTCCCGCTCGACCGCATCAAGGTCCAGGCCGCGCCGATCGGCGGCGCGTTCGGCGGCAAGCTGATGATCTCCGAGCCATTGGCAGCGGCCGCCGCGCTGAAGCTCAACCGGCCGGTCCGGCTCGTGTTCGCCCGGCGCGAGGACTTCGCGGCCGCCAACCCGGCGCCCGGCGAGCTGATCGACCTCGAGCTCGGCGCCAGGCGTGACGGCTCCCTGACCGCGATCCGCGGCCGGATCGTCGGCGACCGCGGCGGCCTGGGGGACATGGGCGTCGAGTCGATCTCGACGATGCTCTCGGCCGGCCCGTACCGCTGGAACGCGCACGACCTGACCGCGCTGGGCGTGGCCACCAACCGCGTCAGCCCCGGCGCCTACCGCGCGCCGGGCGCGCCGCCGGCCGCGTTCGCGGTCGAGACGCTGATGGACGAGCTCGCGGCCAAGCTGGAGCTCGATCCGATCGAGTTCCGGCTGCAGAACGTGTTCGTCGCCGGCGACAAGGGCATCGACGGGCAGGAGATCAAGAGCTTCGGGGCGCGTGAGTGCCTGGAGGCGGTGCGCTCCCATCCGCTCTACGGCGCGTCGCTGCCGGAGAACGAGGGCGTCGGCGTCGCGCTCGGCTTCTGGCCCGGCGGCCTGGAGCCCGCGGCCGCGATCTGCAAGCTCGACGGCGACGGCAAGCTCACCGTCGTCACCGCCGCGGCGGACATGAGCGGGATCGAGAACGCGTTCGTGGCGATCGCCGCCGAGACCTTCGGGCTGGCCGAGGCCGACGTCCGCGTCGCCACCGGCGACACCGCGTCCGCGCCCTTCGGCGGCGTGGCGGGCGGCAGCAAGGTCACCTACACCTACGGGCGCGCGATCGAGCGCGCGGCGCAGGAGGCCCGCGGGCGGCTGCTGGCCGTGGCCGCGCAGGAGCTCGAGATCGCGCCCGAGGATCTCGAGATCCACGACGGTGAGGTGCGCCCGGTCGGCTCGCCCACGCGCGGCATCGCGATCGCCGACCTGGCGGCCAAGACCTACACGTTCGGCAGCCCGCACGAGCCGATCGAGGGCTACGGCGGCGTGCGCCCAGGTCTCGCGCGCGCCGGGTGCCGCGGTCCATCTCTCGCACGTGCGCGTCGATCCGGAGACCGGCGACGTGACGCCTGCTCGCCCACGTGATCGCTCAGGACGTCGGCAAGGCGCTGAACCCGGCGCTGGTCGAGGGCCAGATGCAGGGCGGCGACCGCGCAGGGCATCGGCTGGGCGCTGCTGGAGGAGCTCGCCTACGACGACGAGGGCCAGCTGCGCGGCGGCTACGTTCGCCGAGTACGCGCTGCCCTCCACCGACCAGGTCCCGCCGATCGAGACGCTGATCGTCGAGGTGCCCGCGCCGGACGGCCCGTTCGGGGCCAAGGGCGTCGGCGAGCCGCCCGTGTGCGCCGTCCCGCCGGCCATCGCCAACGCGATCGCCGCGGCGACCGGAGCGCGCATGAAGACGCTGCCGATGACACCTGCGCGGGTATGGGCGCAACTGCAGGCCCCCACGGTTGTTTGAACGGCCGCTTGGCTTCGGCGGGATAAGGGATGGATTGATGCTTCAACGCGTCGCGCGCGTCTTCTGCGCGGTCATGTTCTGTGTGGCGATAGCGGCTCCGGCAGCCCAGGCGATCGAGCCTGACGGTGCGCTGATCCGCCTGACCACGAACAACTACACGTACCGGATCGTCGGCGCCGCCCCGCTGCGGATCACCAGCTGCGCCTACACCAACAAGTGCGAGGGGCGCAAGGACGTGGCCAATCTCAACGGCTACCGCGCGTACCCCAAGGACGGGGCGATGATCTACGGCGGCACCGACGGCGCGACCTACCGCTTCGCCGGGGGAGCGCCGCTGTGGGTGACCAGCTGTTCCTACGCGCCAACCTGCGCCGGCCGGATCCAGATCGACGACGGGTCCTTCAAGGACACCGCCCACCTGAAGGCCTATCCGGTCGACAACACAGTGGTGCGCAACGCGACCGACGGTGGGCTCTACCGGTTCGCGGGCGGCGCGCCGCTGCTCGTGCGCTGCGACATCGGCACCGGCTGCACGGCCGCCCACGGCGATCGACGGCACGTCCTTCGCGAAGCTCGGCACGCCAACGCCGGCGACGC
Organism: uncultured Solirubrobacteraceae bacterium; assembly: GCA_963798325.1. Taxonomy (GTDB): domain Bacteria; phylum Actinomycetota; class Thermoleophilia; order Solirubrobacterales; family Solirubrobacteraceae; genus Solirubrobacter. Next base: position 225,919 of record CAWCSS010000009.1, on the reverse strand, counting down.
CGCACATGCGTCAGTTCCCGCCGGAGGGCACGACGCTGATCAACACCGACGACAACCAGCACTACCGCATCGCGGGCGGCTCGCCGCTGCCGATCGGGCCGGTGACCACGGCCAAGGTCGTCATCGACAGCCGCACGCTGGTGCAGCTCGGCACGGGGACGACGGCCTTGCCGCACCTGCGCGCTGCGCCGCTCGACGGCACGTTCCTCAACGCGGCGGGCGTGATGTACCGCGTCGCCGGCCAGGCCGCCTTGACGCTCTCCAACTGCGCGGTGCTGAGCAACTGCCCCGGCGCGGTCGCGGTCGACCCGAGCACGATCAGCTCGCTCGGCGGCGGGCGCCTGCTCGCCACCCCGAAGGACGGCACCGTCCTGCGCGGGTTCCCCTCCCAGGCGCTGTGGGAGATCGCCGGCGGCGTGCGCCGGCAGACGTTCGTCAACGTCGCGGGTGTCGGCATCGACGACACCGCGATCGGCTGGATCCCGCTCCCGCCGACCCCGACCGTGCCGGCGCCGACGCCGGTCGCCCCGTTCGAGCCGGCGATCCGGAGCTCCTACACGGTCAACCGCAAGGGGACCAAGTTCACCGCGTTGAGCGTCCGCTCGGTCCCCTCGGGCGCGAAGGTGACGATCACCTGCTCGCGCAAGTCCCGCGGGTGCCCGTTCAGGAGTAAGAGCTACAGCTCACGGGTCAAGCGCGGCACGGCGAACCTCGTCAGCCGCCTCAAGCACCGCCGCATCCGCGGCGGCGTGACCCTCACGGTGAAGATCACCAGCCCGACCGGCGCCCGCAAGTACCAGTACTTCAAGATCAGGACCATGAAGCTGCCGGTGCGCACCACGAAGTGCTCGGCGCCTGGCGCGAAGCTCGGCAAGTGCTGAAGCTGATCCTGGCCGCGGCGATGACGCTCGTCATCGCCGCACCGGCGGCCGCGACCGAACCGGACAACACCCTGATCCGCACCGCCTTCGACGGGGCGGTCTACCGCGTCGTCGGCCAGGCGCCGCTGCACCTGGGCAAGTGCCCGGCCAACCCGAACGACACCTGCCAGCCGATCGCGGTCAACGACCTTTCCGGCTACCGGCAGTACCCGTCCGACGGCGTCGTGACGTACGGCGGGTCCGACGGCGGCATCTATCGCTGGGCGGGCGGGGCGCCGCTGTGGCTCAGCCGATGCGACTACGGCGGCGGGTGCGCCAGCGGCATGCAGATCGACGACACGTCCTACAGCGAGCCTGCGCACGTCCGGCCGACGCCGGCCGACTCGACGGTCATCCGCAACGTCGACGACGGCGGCTACTACCGCTTCGCGGGCGGCGCGCCGCTGGTCGTGCGCTGCGACATCGGCGCCGGGTGCGTGGACCCGCCCCAGTTCGACCGCGACACGTTCGCGACGAACGGCTCGGCCAGGCCCGGGCGCGAGAACATGCGCAGCCATCCCGACGACGGAACGACCGTCACCAACGTCGATGACGGCGTGTTCTACCGCTTCGCCGGAGGCGCTCCGCTCCCGCTCTCGGGCTGCTCTGGCTGCTCGGCGGTGATCATCGACAACCGTACCCTTCAGCTCTCCGGCTCAGCGACCCCGGGCAAGCCGCGGTTGTTGCCGACACCTCTGGATGGCACCTACCTGACGACCGGCGCCGCGGTCTATCGAATCGCGGGTGGCGCGGCCGTCCAGCTCACCGACTGCAGTGTGCTGGAGGGATGTCCAGGTGCGGTGGCCATCGACGCGGGCACGATCTCGAGTCTCGGCGGAGGCCGCCTCACCGCCGCACCGGCCGACGGGACCGTGCTGCGGGGGCTGCCGTCCGGCAGGCGGTGGGAGATCGTCGGCGGCACCCGGCGCGAGACGTTCGTCAGGGTCACCGGGGTCGACGTCGACGACGGCGCGATCGCGCTGATCCCGGAGCCGTCGATGCCGGCTCCCGTGGCGCCGGTGGTCTTCAAGCCCGCGATCACGAGCTCCTACACGGTCAGTCGCAAGGGGACGAGGTTCAAGTCCTTGAGCGTGCGCGACGTCCCCGCGGGTTCGAAAGTCACGGTCACCTGCAGCCGCAAGTCCCGCGGCTGCCCGTTCAGGAGCAAGAGCTACACCGCCGCCCTCAAGGACGGGAGGGCGAACCTCGTCAGCCGCTTCAAGCATCGCCGCATCCGTGGCGGCGTGACGCTGACGGTCAAGATCACCGGCCCGACCGGCGCCCGCAAGTACCAGTACTTCAAGCTCCGGACCAAGAAGCTGCCGGTTCGCTCGACCAGGTGCTCCGCACCCGGGGCGAAGCTCGGTCGCTGCTGATCAAGCCGTGCTGAGGTCCTCGAGCTCTTTGAGCGCGTGGGCGGCGCCGTCCAGGAACGCCCACGCGTCGTCGATCTGCTCGCGGTCGCCGATGATCCCGAAGTCGACGCGGTTCTTGTAGCTGACGACGGTGATGTTCAGGCCAACGCCGTCGACGATCACGCTCACGGGGAAGTTGGAGACCATCTCCGCGCCCGCGCAGTAGAGCGAGGTCCGCGGGCCGGGGACGTTGGAGATCACCAGGTTCAGCGGTGGGCGGGTGCGGCTCAGCAGGTCGACGGTGTTGCGCGCGGCGAGCGAGGCGACCGCGGGCGGGATGAACGCCGTGGCGTCGGTCAGCAGCGAGGCGGGGAGCGCGCTGTGGCGTTCCTTGGCGCTGCGCAGGAGCTCGTGGGTCTTCCGCAGCCGGGTCGCCGGGTCGGGCTCGTTGGTCGGGATCGGCACGACCATCATCGAGATCCGGTTGCCCCACGAGCCGCGCTCGTCGCGCTTGCGGACGGACATCGGGATCATCGCGACGAGCGGGTCCTCGGGCAGCGCGTCGCGTTCGAGCAGCCACTCGCGCACCGCGCCCGCGCAGATCGTGACCACGACGTCGTTGACCGTGGTGCCGAAGTCGCGCCGCACCTGGCGCACGGCGTCCAGGCTCAAAGAGCCGAACGCGAACCGCCGGTGCGCGGAGACGGGGCCGTTGAACGGCGTCATCGGGGCGCGCGCCTTGGTCACCTCGAGCATGTCGGTGCTCTCGTCGGAGCCGAGCGTGCGCCGCACCCGCGAGTAGACGTGGCTGAGCGTCGGCACGCCCGGGAGCGCGTTCGCGCCCGGCAGGTCGGTGAAGCCGGCGATCGTCGCCGGCAGTGAGCGCAGCGCCCGCAGCGGCTGGCGGGGGATGCCCCGCAGGCCGCGCACGAGCATCTCGCGGTCGCGCGGGATCGGTGGCGCCGGCCCGTTGGCGGGCGGTTTGCGCTCGACGGTCCGCCCGGTCGGCTCGGGGTCGAGCAGCACGGCCATGATCTCGTTGCCGCTGATGCCGTCCACCACCGAGTGGTGGATCTTGGTCAGCAGCGCCACCTGCCCGTCCGGCAACCCGTGGATCACGTAGAGCTCCCAGAGCGGCCGGCCACGATCCAGCGGGCGCCCGAACACCCGCGCGACGGTCTCGGCGAGTTGGCGCTCATCGCCCGGCGACGGGATCGCCGTCTCGCGGATGTGGAAGTCCAGGTCGAAGTCCGGGTCCTCGGCCCAGTAGGGCAGATCGATCCCCAGCGGGACCTCCACGAGCCGCTGGCGCAGCGGCGGCAACAGATGCAGGCGCTCCTCGAGCAACCGCTGCACCTCCGGACCGCCGAGCTTCCCGCCCGGCGCCGTCGAGGGGTCATAGATGCCCAGGAAGGCCACGTGGCCGTAGATCCGGGCCGACTCCACGGCCAGGAATTGGGCGTCGAGACTGCTCAGCTGGCGCATCGCGACCAGCTTCGCAGGTTCGCCGCAAGAGAGTGATCCAAAACCGGGTCCTCGCGCGAAGAAAGAGGCGATGAGGATTGCGATCGTCGGAGCCGGCATCTCCGGGCTGGCCACCGCCCACCTGCTGCACCGCGACCACGAGATCACGGTGTTCGAGGCTGGAGCAGCGCCCGGCGGGCACGCCAACACCGTGCGCGTGGACACCGAGCACGCCACGCATCACGTGGACACGGGGTTCATCGTGTTCAACGACCGCAACTACCCCAACTTCGAGAGGCTGCTGGCCGCGCTGAAGGTGCCGTCGCAGCCGTCGGACATGAGCTTCGGCGTCTCCGACGGCGGCGACTTCGAGTACAACGGCTCCTCCCCGAACGGGCTGTTCGCCAAGCGCGCGCACCTGCTCACGCCGTGGTTTCACCGCATGATCGCCGACCTCGTGCGCTTCAACCGCAACGCGCGGACGCTGCTGCGCGACGGCGGCGAGGGCCCGTCGCTCGGGCACTGGCTCGACGAGGGCGGGTACTCGCGGCCGTTCGTGGAGCGGCTGATCGTGCCGCAGGCGAGCGCGGTCTGGTCCGCCGACCCGCGCCAGATGTGGACGTTCCCGGCGCGCTTCCTGGTCGAGTTCTTCGCCAACCACGGGATGCTCGGGTTCGCCAAGCGCCCGCAGTGGCGGACGATCGTCGGCGGCTCGCGCTCCTACGTCGAGGCGATCACCAGGCCGCTGCGAGCGGCTGCGGCCGAACGCGCCGGTGTCGCGATCGCCCGCTTCGACGATCGCGTCGAGGTGCAGGCCGCGTGACGCGAGCCCGAGCGCTTCGACGAGGTCGTGCTCGCGACGCACTCCGACCAGGCGCTGCGGATGCTCGCCGACGCCACCGATCGCGAGCACGAGATCCTCGGTGCGATCCCCTACCAGCCCAACGAGGCCGTCCTGCACACCGACCGCGCGCCTGCTGCCGCGCCGCCGGCGCGCGTGGGCGAGCTGGAACTACCACCTGCTCCCGGAGCCGACCGGGATGACGACCGTCACCTACCACATGAACCGCCTGCAGGCCCTGGAGGCCGACCGCGAGTTCTGCGTGACGCTCAACCGTTCAGAAGCGATCGATCCGGGGAAGATCCTGCGCACGATCGACTATGCGCACCCGGTGTTCACCTCCGACGGCGCCCGCGCCCAGGCTCGCCACGGCGAGATCAGCGGCGTGAGCCGCACGCACTACGCGGGCGCGTACTGGGGCTGGGGCTTTCACGAGGACGGCGTGGTGAGCGCGGTCAAGGTCGGCGAGCGGTTCGGAGCGCGCCTGTGAGGCCGAGGCCACGGGCCTCGCGTCGCCGGGACGCCCCGCCCAGAGAGCTCAGCCTCCCGTCCCGCGGCCGCACGGAGCGGTCATGTACGTCGGCAGCATCCGGCACCGGCGCTTCGCCGTCCGCCACCACGAGTTCAGCTACCGGATCGCGCTCGCGTACCGCGACCTGGCGGAGACACGCGGCTTCCTGAAGCCCGCGAGGATCGCGCGAGCTGGTCCCCGACTTCGACGGCCCGGTCCGGCTGCTCTCGACGCTGCGCGGGTTCAACCCGGTCAGCTTCTACTACTGCTTCGACGCCGACGAGACGCTGCGCGCGATCGTCGCCGAGGTCACGAACACGCCGTGGGGCGAGAAGCACACGTACGTGCTCGGCCCGCGCGGCGGAACGTTCGACAAGGCGCTCCACGTGTCGCCGTTCATGGGCATGGACCACACCTACGAGGTGCGCGCGACCGCGCCCGCCGAGACGCTCTCGATGCACATCGAGAGCATCAGCGACGGCGCGCTGGCCTTCGACGCGACCCTCAACCTGCGCCGCCGGCCGCTCCAGCGGCGCGCTGCTGGCCTTCGCCTCGCTGCGCACGCTGGCCCTGATCTACGCCCACGGCGTCGCGCTGAAGCTCAAGGGCGTGCCGCACCATCCTCACCCTCGCACGGAGGCTTCCTGATGTTCGAACGTGTCGCTCGTAGGCTCGTGATCTCCCTGCTGGAGCGGATCGAGTCCGGCCAGCTCACCCTGGTCGAGGGTGGCCGCCGCCGCGTGTTCGGCTCAGGCTCCCCCCAGGCGACCGTCGTCGTCCGCGACCCGGCCGTCTGGCCGGCGCTGGCACGCGGCGGCAAGGGCCTCGCCGAGACGTTCATGGACGGGCTGTGGGACTCGCCGGACGTGACCGCCGTGATCGAGGTCGCCGCGCGCAACCTGGAGGGCATCGACCGCATCCGCCGCGCGCTTTCCCCGGTGCGCGAGCCCTGGCAGCGCGGCCGCGCCCTGCTGGAGCGCAACACGCCGCTGCGGTCGCGCGAGGACATCGCCGCCCACTACGACCTCGGCAACGACCTCTTCGAGCTGATGCTCGACGAGACGATGATGTACTCGAGCGCGATCTTCGAACGGCGCGACATGTCGCTGGAAGAGGCGTCGCGGGCCAAGCTCGAACGCATCTGCGACAAGCTCGACCTCGGGCCCGTCCGACCACGTGCTGGAGATCGGGACCGGCTGGGGCGGGTTCGCCGTCCACGCCGCCTCGACGCGCGGGTGCCGCGTGACGACGACCACCCTGTCGCGCGAGCAGCGCGCGCTGGCGCTGGAGCGGGTGCGCGAGGCCGGGCTCGAGGACCGCGTGACGATCCTGCTCGACGACTACCGCGAGCTGAAGGGCAGCTACGACAAGCTCGTCTCGATCGAGATGATCGAGGCCGTCGGCTGGAAGGACTTCGGGACCTTCTTCAACCGGTGCGCGTCGCTGCTGAGCCCGGACGGCGTGATGGCGCTGCAGGCGATCACGATCGACGACCGCCTGTACGACGTCGAGAAGGCGCAGCGATCGTTCATGAACTCGCTGATCTTCCCGAACGGCTGCCTGCCGTCGGTCGAGGTGATCGCGCGCAACGTCGCCCGCCGCAGTGACCTGCGGATGGTCGACCTCGAGGACATCACCCCTCACTACGCGGAGACGCTGCGGCGCTGGCGCGGCGAACGTCGACGCCGCCGCGCGACCGGATCCGCGCGCTCGGCTACGACGAGCGCTTCCTGCGACTGTGGCGGCTGTACCTGAGCTTCTGCGAGGCGGGCTTCACCGAGCGCCGGATCGGCACCGTCCAGATCGTGCTGGCCAAGCCACGCTGGCGCGGGCACCTGGCCACCGCCGAGGCGCCCGCGCACCCGTCGATGGTCAGCGGGGTGAGCGCATGAGGCGGTGCCGCTCTGGCCGTGCTCGGCCTGCGCGTCGCCTACGGGGCCGCGCTGATCGCGGTGCCGGACAAGATGGTCAAGTCCTGGCTCGGCCCGGCGAACGACCCGCTGCGGGTCTCGCTGCGAGGGCTGGGCGCCCGCGAGATCGGCATCCACACCGCGGGCATCGTCGTGCTGCTGACGGGCGGCGACGTCCGGCCGTGGCTGATCGTCAGCATCGCGGGCGACGTCTCGGACATCGTCTCCACCGCGGCGGGCCGCGGCGGCCTCCCGTCGGGGTCGGCGGGGAAGACGGCAGCGGTCGCGGGCGGCTCGGCCGCGCTGACCGCCGCGGTGCTCGCGGCTTCGTGAGCAAGCCGCCCTTGGTGCTGCTGCACGCGCTCGGCACCGACCGCCACATGTGGGACCCGGTGCTCGGGCTGCTGGCCGCCGAGCGCGAGGTGATCGCGCTGGACATGCCGGGCTTCGGCGCCGCGCCGACGATCGCGGAGCTCGCGAGCGGCAACGGCGGCGGCGTCGCGGGCGCGTCCGTCACGCCGGCCGTGCTCGCCGCGGCGATCCACGCGCAACTCGCGGCCCGTGGCCTCGAGCGCCCGCACGTCGCGGGCAACTCCCTCGGCGGCTGGGTGGCGCTGGAGTTGGCGCTGGCGGGCCACGCGCGCTCGGTGACCGCGATCGCGCCCGCCGGCCTGTGGGCGCAGCCGCTGCGGCCGCAGCGTTCTCGAGCCCGCGTGGCCGCCCGCGCGCTGGGCCCGGTGCTCCCGCTCCTTCTGCGGCGCGAGGGCGGCAAACGCGCAGCGCTCGGCTCGACCATCGCCCACCCGGAGCGCGTGCCCTACGACGCCGCGCTCGGGCTCGTGCGCGCCTACGCGGACGCGCCCGGCTTCGACGCCGCCAACGACGGCATGCGCGCCAACGTCTTCAGCGGCCTGGCCGAGATCGACGTGCCGCTCACGTTGGCCTGGCCCGAGTTCGACCGCCTCGTCTCACGCCCGCCCACCGTGCCCGCCAGCGCCCGCGAGTTCGTCCTGCACGGGTGCGGCCACATGCCGACCTACGACGACCCGCAACAGGTGGCGGACGTCCTCCTGGCGGGCTCGCAAACCTAAAGGGGCCAGGCCCCTTTAGGTTTTCGCCGACATCGCCGGGCCCTGCCCGGAGCCATCAGGTGACCCAAACTCGGCCGGAACGGGCAGTACGCCACCCATGACGATCGTCACGGTGTCCGCGTCCTACGGGGCCGGCGGCGCCATCGTGGGCCCGCAACTCGCCGAGCGCCTCGCGGTGCCGTTCCTCGACCGCGCGATCCCGACCGAGGTCGCTGAGCGGCTCGCCGTACCGCTCGAGGAGGCGTCGGCGCGCGATCAGTCGATCGGCGGGCTGCTCTCGCGGGTCGCCCTGCGGCTCGCGCCGATCGGGCTGGCGTTCGGCGCGGAGGCGGCGGAGTCGATCGACGAGGACTCCTACTGCCGCGCGACGGAGGAGATCATCCGCGAGCACGCGGCGCGCGGCGACGCCGTGATCCTCGGCCGCGCGGCGGCGCTGGTGATCAAGGACGATCCCCGCGCCCTGCACATCCGCCTCGACGGGCCGCGCGAGAAGCGGATCGAGCAGGCGATCCGCCACGGCGACGGCGAACGCGCCGAGGTCGAGCGCCGTCTCGACGAGACCGACCGGGCGCGCGAGGCCTACGTCCGCCACTTCTACCACGCCGACGCGCGCTCGCCCGAGCACTACCACCTGCTGATCGACTCGACCGCGATGCCGCTGGAGGCCGTCGTCGAGCTGGTGGTGCTGGCCGCCAGGTCGCGGACCCGCTAGCTTCGACCGGGTGCGGTTGGCCTGTGCCGTCCTCGTCTTCTTCGCGGCGGCGCCGGCGATCGCCCGTGCCGATTCGATCGTCTTCCGGCGCGGGACCGACATCTGGCTGATGGCGCCCGACGGCACCTCGCAGCGACAGGTGACGAACGACGGCCTGCGCTACGAGTGGCCCTCGGCGGCCGACGACGGGACGATCGTCGCCTCCGACACCTCCGGCACGCTGCACCGGCTGACGCCCGCGGGCGCGGACCTCGGCACGATCCCCACCGCGGCCACGACCGCCACCGACGAGGCGCCCGCCGAGACGCCCACGCACGTCCGCGTCTCACCCGACGGCACGAAGATCGCCTACGACGAGGCGATCGACGGCGACGTCACGACGCTGTGGACGCCGGGCTTCCCGGGCCAGGCGCTCGGCCAGGAAGGGCTGATCGCGCCGTCGTGGATCGGCAACTCCCGGCTGCTGCTCAGCCGCGACGTGTCCGCCGCCGACGAGGGGGAGACGTTCGCGCTCTACGACCTCGGCGCCGACGACACCGCGGCTGACTACTTCAGCGACGACGCCTCCACGTGGGCGACCGGCTTCGACGCCGCCGCGTCCCGCGACGGCACCCGCCTGGCGATCCTCGAGGACGACGCCGCCGAGTCCGACGGCACGCCCACGCGCGTCGCCCTGCGGCTGTTCACGGGCACGACCTTCCGCTGCGAACTCGCGCTCGAGGCCGCCGACACCTACGACTCCGCCTCGCCCTCCTTCTCGCCCGACGGCGCGTCCGTCGCCTGGGCCGAGAGCGACGGCATCCACGTCGCGAGCTCGGGCTGCGCCGACGAGCGCGTGGTCACGCTGCCGGGCGCGTGGGAGCCGTACTGGAGCGCGGCCTCGATCCCCACGCCCGCGACCGCCGCGCCCAGGTTGACGCTCGCGCTCAAGACCCGCAGCCACCCGCACCGCCTGACCGTGCTCAAGCGCGGCATCGGCGCCCGCGTGACCGTCAGCGCACCCGCCCGGGTGAAGGTCACGGTGCGCGTCGCGGGCACCCGCCACTACCTCGGCTCGACGACCCGCGACCTCGACGCCGGCACCCACATCGTCCGCGTCCGTCTCAAGGACGTCCGCAAGCGTCTCGTGGTCCGCGTCAGCGCCCCGGGAGCGACCCCCGTTTCTAAAGGGGTCAGGCCCCGTTCAGGTCGCGTGTTCAGGGTTCCGTCGAGGGCTCCGGGGCCCCAGGTGTCCGGCAGCTTGAAGCCGTCGCGCGAGCGGGTCCGTGGGGTCGACGATCACCTGGTGGTAGCCGGTGATCCAGGCGCGGCCGGTGATCGAGGGGACGACGGCGGGCAGGTCGCCGACGGTGGTGCGGCAGACGACGCGGCCGGTGAACTTGGTGTCCAGCACCGACTCGGCGACGTACTCGTCGCCCATCGTGCCGCGGGCGTCGAGGACGGCGACGCGGGCGGAGGTGGCCGTGCCGGTGGGGGCGCGGTCGAGCCGGCCGGGGGAGACGATGGTGGCGTGGCGGGCGTGGCCGCCGGCGCGCGGGGCGGCGACGAAGACGACGAAGGAGAGGTGCGAGAGGGAGGGCTCGAGCGGGTGCGCGACCTCGATCTGCTCGTTGACGTGCGGGCGGATGCGCTCGCCGAGCTCGGCCAGCGTCGCGTGCCTCGCGACGGCACGATCGCGAACCCCAGCGCGGCGGCGTCGACGAAGGCGCAGAACGCGCCGCCGTAGGCGATGTCGACGGTCAGGGTGCCCACGCCGGGCACCTCGACCACCGCGTCCAAGGCGGTGGCGAACGACGGGACGTTCTCGAAGGTGAGCCGGTCGACGTGGCCGTCCGAGCACTCCGCGCGCACCCGCACGAGGCCCGCGGGCGCCTCCAGCACCAGCGACGTCACGGGCTCGACCATCTCCACCATGCCCGGTCTCGAGCAGCACCAGCGCGGTGTTGAGCGTGTTCGTCCCCGACATGCCCTCATAGGACGAGGACTCCATGATCACGAAGCCGGCGTCGGCCTCGGGGTTCGAGGAGGGCAGGATCACGTCGGCCGACAGCGGAGCCGACCCGCGCGGCTCGAAGAGCAGCGCGCGGCGCAGGCGATCGTCGGCCTCGAGCGTGTGCATCTTCTCGAGCATCGTCTCGCCCTCGACGTCCAGGACGCCGCCCACGACGATCCGGCTCGGCTCGCCCTCGGCGTGGGTGTCGACGCAGTGGATGACCCTCGCGATCCGCATTCCTGCCACGCTACCGGCCAATGCTCGAAGGCAAGGTCGCGGTCGTGACGGGGGCGGGGTCGGGGATCGGCCGCGCGATCGTGCGCCGCTTCGCGGCCGACGGCGCGCGGGTGCTGGCCGCCGACCTGGACTTCGCGCGCGCCCACGAGACGTGCGCCGGCCTGCCCAACGCGACGCCGGTCAAGGCGGACGTGACGCAAGCGCGAGGACGTCGAGGCGCTGGTCGAGCGCCACGACCACATCGACGTCTACTGCAACAACGCGGGCATCCCCGAGAAGGTCAAGCCGCTGGCCGAGATCACCCGTCGAGGAGTGGGACGCGGTGCTCGACGTCAACCTGACCGCGCTGTTCGTCGCCGCCCAGGTCGTCGCGCCGCGGCTGAAGGGCGGCGTGCTGCTGGTCACCGGCTCGATCATCGCCAACCGGCCGCGCGCCGGCCTCGCCGCCTACGTGGCCTCGAAGGCCGGCGTCGTCGGGCTGGCGCGCGCGCTGGCGGTCGAACTCGCGCCCGACGTGCGCGTGAACGTGATCAACCCCGGCCCGGCGAACACGCCGATGCTGACCGGGTTCGGGTTCGACGGCGACGTCGCGGCCGCGCTGCCGCTCAAGCGCCTGATCGAGCCCGAGGACATCGCGGGCGCGGCCGCCTACCTGGCGAGCGACGACGCGCGGGCGATCACCGGCGCCGTCTTGAACGTCGACGCCGGGCGGGACCTATGAGCTTCATGGCCGTCGACCCGTCGACCGGGCCACGAGTTCGCCGAGCTGCCGGAGACTGCGGTCGAGGACATCGCCGCGTCTGGTCGCGGACGCGCGGCGGGCACTGGCCGTCGAGACGGACTGGCGCACGCCGTTCGTCCGGGCGCGGGCGCTGCTCGAGCTCGCCCGCCAGGTCGAGGCCCAAGCCGAGAACCTCGCCGACTTCGAGACGCGCGACACCGGCAAGCCGCTCGCCCAGGCCCAGGCCGACGTCACGGCGACGATCCGCTACCTCGAGTACTACGCGGGGTCGATCGAGCGCCTCGAAGGCCGCCACATCCCGCTCGGGCCGGACGCGCTGGACTACACCGCGCCGCGAGCCGTGGGGCGTGTGCGGGCAGATCATCCCGTGGAACTACCCGCTGCAGGTCGCCGCCCGCTGCGCCGCGCCCGCGCTGGCGGCGGGCAACGCGGTGATCCTCAAGCCGTCCGAGCTGGCGTCGATCACACCGCTGCGGCTCGCCGATCTCGCCGAGCGCGCGGGCGTGCCGCGCGGGATGTTCCAGGTCGCGATCGGCGACGGCCCGGTCGGCGCCGCGCTCGTCGAGCACGTCGATCACGTGACCTTCGTCGGCTCCGCGGAGACCGGCGTCAAGGTCGCCGAGGCGTGCGCGCGGCGGCTGACGCCGCTGGAGCTCGAGCTCGGCGGCAAGTCGCCGAACGTCGTCTTCGCCGACGCCGACCTCGACAAGGCCGTGCCGGCGATCGTCAAATCGCTGCTGCAGAACGCCGGCCAGAGCTGCTCGGCCGCCTCGCGGCTGCTGGTCGAGGAGGCGATCTACGACGAGATGCTCGAGCGGGTGCGGACGGCGTTCGAGAACGTCAGGATCGGGCCGGGGATCGAGGATCCGGACCTCGGGCCGCTGATCGCCGAGCGCCAGCTGACCCGTGCGCTGCGGATGCTGGAGACCGCGCGCGACGCGGGCGCGACGGTCGATCGGCGGCGAGCACCACGGTGGCCTTTACCTGCGGCCGGCGCTGGTCACGGACGTGACGCCGGAGATGGAGATCTTCCAGGAGGAGGTCTTCGGGCCGGTGCTCGCCGCGGCGTCGTTCGCCGACGAGCGCGGCGCGATCGAGCTGGCCAACGCGACCGCCTACGGTCTCGTGGCGGGCGTGTGGACGAAGGACCTCGCGCGGGCGCACCGCGTGGCCGCGGGCATCCGCGCCGGGCAGGTGTTCGTCAACGGCTACGGGGTCGGCGGCGGGGTCGAGCTGCCCTTCGGCGGCATGGGCCGTTCCGGCTACGGGCGCGGCAAGGGCATCGAGGCGCTGCTCGCCTATACGCAAATCAAGAACGTGTGGGTGGCGCTGGACGGGTAAGGAGTCCCAATGGAGGCGATTCGGGCCGCGGTCTCGGCGCTCGAGGACGAGCTGGTCACGCTGCTGCAGCGGATGGTCCGGCTGCCGACGATCAACCCGCCGGGGGAGGGCTACGAGGCGTTCGTCGCCGACCTGCGCGGCTATCTCGACGAGCTCGGGCTACACCACCGCCGTCCACCACGCGCCGCCCGAGCTCGCGCCGCTCGGTGAAGGCCTGCCGCGGCCGAACCTGCTCGCGCGGCTGCGCGGCGACGGACCGCTCGTCCATTTGAACGGCCACTACGACGTGGTGCCGGTCGGCAACGACTGGACCCGCGACCCGTTCGGCGGCGAGCTGCACGACGGCCGGATCTACGGCCGCGGCGCGGCCGACATGAAGAGCGGCCTGGCGGCGCAGATCATCGCCGTCGAGGCGCTGCGCGCGCTCGGCCTCAAGCCCAACGTCGCGCACAGCTTCGTCCCCGACGAGGAGACCGTCGGCGTGCGCAACGCGGGCACGGGCTTCCTCGTCGAAGCAGGGCCTGCTCGAGGGCGACGCGGTGATCATCACCGAGCCGTTCGGCCCCGACGGCGTGGGGATCGGCCACAAGGGCGCGATCTGGGGCGAGATCACGATCTTCGGCAAGCAGGCGCACGGGTCCGCGCCGCAGCTGGGCGTCAACGCCGTCGAGCTGATGGCGCGCTACCTCGCGCGGCTGGACGCGGAGCTGCGGCCGAAGCTCGAGACGCGGGTCACCGACTACGGCGTCACGCCCGACAACCGGCGCTCCACGCTGTCCTTCGACACGATCCGCGGCGGCCACGCGACGAACATCGTCCCGGACCGCTGCACGGTGACCTTCAACCGGCGGCTGATCCCGGGCGAGGACCTCGAACAGGCGCGCCGCGAGCTGCTCGACCCGCTCGAGGACGTCCGGCACTCCTACCACGAGCTCTACTCGACCGAGCCGACGCTCGTATCCGAGGACGAGCCGGTCGTGGCCGCCGCGAAGCGCGCGGTCGCGGAGCTCGGGCTCACCCCGCGCGTGCTCATCTCCGCCGGCTCCGACGACCAGCGCTTCGTCGTCCACAACGCCGGCATCACCAACTCGCTCGTCTACGGCCCCGGGCAGACCGGGCTCAGCCACATCGCCGACGAGTACATCTCCGTCGAGGACCTCGTCGCCGGGACGCAGGGACTCGCACTGATCATCGCTGACCTCATGGGAGGAGCGACATGACGAATCACGTACGCGGCCGCCGCTCGTTGCTGTGGCTGACCGTCCCGTTCCTGCTGTTCGTGCTCGCGATGCCGCTCGCGAACCGCGTCGACCCGGTGATCCTCGGGTTGCCGTTCCTGTTCTTCTGGGCGCTGATCTCGGTGCTGTTGAGCCCCTTCGCGATCTGGATGGCCACCCGCGGCGACCCGTACTTCGCGCGCGACGAGGCGGAGGGCACCGATGTCGACTGACGCGCAGATCGCCATCGCCATCTTCGCGGTCGCGATGATCGGCACGCTCGGCCTGGGCATCGCCGCCTCCCGTGGCCGCGACACCAACGTCGAGGAGTGGTCGGTCGGCGGGCGCTCGTTCGGCGTGATCCTCACCTGGGTCCTGCTCGCGGGCGAGTGCTACACGAGCTTCTCCTACCTCGGCGCCGCCGGCTGGGCGTACGGCTACGGCGCGCCGATCCTCTACCTGGTCGGCTACATGGCCACCGGCTACGCGACCGTCTACCTGTTCGCGCCGATGGTCTGGGGCTACGCCAAGCGCCACAACCTCGTCAGCGTCTCCGACATCCTCGCCCACCGCTTCCAGTCCAAGCGCTTCGGGCTCGTCGTCGCCGCGGTCGCCACGGTCGCGCTGCTGCCGTACATCCAGCTGCAGATCCAGGGCATGGGCCTGGTCGTCTCCGCGCTCTCCTACGGTGAGATCGGCCTCAAGACGGCGTTCGTGATCGGCTTCGTGGTCTCCGCCGGCTTCGTGCTCGTCAGCGGCCTGCGGGGCAGCGCGTGGGTGAGTGTGCTTCAAGGACGGCCTGGTGATCCTCACGATCGTCTTCCTCGCCGTCTACCTGCCGCTGAAGCTGTTCGGCGTCCTACGGGCACCTGTTCGAGCGCATCCGCACCGAGAAGCCGCAGTGGCTGACGCTCCCGGGCAACGACTCGCCCGGCCTTGGCGTGCTCTGGTTCATGTCCACCTGCATCCTCAACGGCGTCACCTTCACCGTCTTCCCGAGCTTCGTCGCCGGCTATCTGGGCTCCAAGTCGGCGAACACGATCCGCCGCAACGCGATCTTCCTGCCCCTGTACTCCGTGCTGCTGCTCGTGCCGGTGATGCTCGGCATGGCCGCGCTGTTCGTCGTCCCGAACCTCGAGACCAACGACCTCGCGCTGCTGACGATGGTCACCCGCGAGCTGCCCGCCTGGGTGGTGGGAATCGTCGGCGTCGCCGGCGCGCTGTCGGCGATCGTCCCGATGGCCGTGTTCATGCTCTGCATCGGCACCCTGTGGGGGACGAAATCCGTCACCACGGCGCGCGGCGTCGTGGTCGCCTCCGGCCTCGCCGCGCTCGCCGGCGCACTGCTGCTCCCGGACGCCCTGGTGCGTCTCTCCGTGCTCTCCTACGAGGGCATCGCCCAGCTCGTCCCCGCCCTCGTCGGCGGCCTGCTGTGGCGGCGGATGACCGTGCAGGGCGCACTGGCCGGCCTGCTCGTGGGCGAGGCGATCGTCGTCCCGCTGGCGATGACGAGCCATGACCCGTTCCTGGGCATCAACGCCGGCCTGCTCGGCCTCGTGGCCAACGTGATCGTCAACGTGCTCGTGAGCCGCGCGACGCAACCCGCGGCGACGGGTTCCCGCTTCACTCGCGAGGAGGCGCTGGATGGCGTTCGTGCCGGCTGACTTCGAGCCGCCGACCACGCTGACGGAGGAGCGCTTCGTGCTCGAGCCGCTCGGCCCGCAGCACAACGAGGCCGACCACGCCGCCTGGTCGTCGTCGATGGAGCACGTCCGCGCCACGGTGCGCTTCACGGGCGACGGCTGGCCGCGGGAGATGTCGCTGGACGAGAACCGCGCCGACCTGGAACGCCACGCCCGCGACTTCGCCGAGCGCAAGGGTTTCACCTACACCGTTCTGGACCCCGGCGGGGACGTCATCGGCTGCGTGTACATCTACCCGGCGAAGGCTGGGGACAGCGACGCCAAGGTCAACTCCTGGGTGCGCGAGAGCCACGCCGAGCTCGATGGGCCGCTGCGGGAGCGCGTCACGCGCTGGCTCAGCGAAGACTGGCCGTTCCAGCGCGTGACGTACTGAGCTAGGACTTCGACGGGAGGATGGGCCCCTCGCCGGAGGGGTCCAGGACGCCCTCCTCGATCCACTCGTAGCGGCCGTCGAGCAGGGCGACGGCGGCCTTGTAGCCGGCGTCGTCGTCGTTGGCCCAGAGGTCGTGGAACAGGCCCTCGGAGCGGCGCTTGGCCTGGGCGCAGAACAGCCCGGCGAGCTCGCGGGCGCTCTCGGCGCGCTCGGGCGTCTCGGCGGCGATCGTCTCGGCGTAGACGACGGCGGCGCTGATCGCGAACAGCTCGGCGCCGATGTCGACGATCCGGCCGAGGAACGACTGGCGCTGCTCGAGCTTGGCCTGCCAGCGGCCCATCGCGTAGAAGGTCGAGCGGGCGAGCTTGCGCGAGGAGCGCTCGACGTAGCGCAGGTAGGTCGCGAGGTCACCGAACTCGTCGTACGCGCGCGGGTTGTTGCCGTCGCCGATGACGAGCTTGGGCGCCCACTTGGCATAGAACGCGGCCGAGGCCACGGCCGCCTTGGCCTTCTCGCCCAGCGCGGTCTCGGAATCGAGCACGTCGCCCGCGACCTGCAGGTGGGTGTCGACCGCCTCGCGGGCGATCAGCAGGTGCATGATCTCGGTGGAGCCCTCGAAGATCCGGTTGATGCGCGTGTCGCGCAGCATCTGCTCGACCGGGACCGGCTTCTCGCCGCGCGCCTTCAGTGACTCGGCGGTCTCGTAGCCGCGCCCACCGCGGACCTGGACGAGCTCGTCGAGCACCGTCCACGCCAGCTCGGAGCCGTAGAGCTTCGCGATCGCCGCCTCGATGCGGATGTCGTTGCGCTTCTCGTCGGCCAGGCGTGACGCCACGTCGAGCATCGCCTCCAGGCCGAACGCCGACGCGGCGATGAACGCGTTCTTCTGCGCCACGGCGTCGTGCTTGCCGACCGGGCGGCCCCACTGGACGCGGGCGGACGACCACTCGCGGGCGATCTTGGTCGCCCACTTGGCCTGCCCGACGCAGATCGCCGGCAGCGCGAGGCGGCCGGTGTTCAGCGTCGACAACGCGATCTTGAGGCCCCAGCCCTCCTTGCCGATCAGGTTCTCGGCCGGGACGAAGACGTTCTCGAGCGTCGTGACCGAGTTCTCGATCCCGCGCAGGCCCATGAACGCGTTGCGGTGCTTGACCGCCACGCCGTCGGAGCTGTAGTCGAGGATGAAGGCGCTGATGCCGCCCTTGTGCCCCTCGGACTTCGGCACCCGCGCCATCACGACGACGACGTCGGCGATCGCGCCGTTGGTGGCCCACAGCTTGGTCCCGTTGAGCACGTAGCCGCCCTCGACCGGCTCGGCCGACGTGGCCACCCGCGCCGGGTCCGAGCCCACGTCGGGCTCGGTCAGCAGGAAGGCGGAGATGTCGGTGCGCGCGACGCGCGGCAGCCACTCGCGCTTCTGCTCCTCGGAGCCGAACATCCGCAGCGGCTCGGCGACGCCGATCGACTGGTGCGCCGAGAGCAGCGCACCGAGCGCACCGTGCCAGACCCCGACGAGCGACAGCGCGCGGTTGTAGTAGACCTGCGAGAGCCCGAGCCCGCCGTAGTCCTCGGCGACCTTCATCCCCATCGCGCCGATGCGCTTGAAGCCCTCGATCACCTCGTCGGGGATCTTCGAGTCGCGCTCGATCTGCAGCGGATCGACCTCGTTGAGGAGGAATTCGCGCAGCGTGGCGAGGAACCGCTCGCCCTTCTCGGTCGCCTCCGGGTCGAGCTTGGGCTGGGGATGGATCAGGTCCAGGCGGAAGTTGCCCAGGAACAGTTCCTTGCCGAAAGAGGGCAGCTTCCAGTCCTGCTCGCGCGCGTCCTCGGCGACCTGCCGGGCCTCGCGTTCGCTCACGTCGGTCGTAGCCATTCGTTGATTACACCGCAACTCGAGCCGGTGCAAGGGCGTTTGGGTCACACATGCGCTTGACCCTTGCCTTCCTCGCCGCCCTGCTGTTCTTCGCCGCTCCCGCCCGCGCCGCCGGTCCCGAGATCGGGATCGCCGACGATCGCGTGCTGCTCAACGGCGGTGCAGAGGCCGACGCGGCGGTCAAGGAGTGGTCGGAGATCGGCGTCCAGACGGTGCGCATCTACGCCCTGTGGTCACGGATCGCACCGAACTCGCCCAGCGGCGAGAACGACTGGGCGCAACTCGACCACGCCGTCGACCGCGTCAAGCAGGCGGGGATGAAGCCGATCCTCACCATCACCGGCCCCGGGCCGCTGTGGGTGAGCCGGCGCTCCGAGCGCGGCGAGCCGCGCTATGACCCGGACCCGAAGCTCTTCGGGCAGTTCGCGGGCGAGGTCGCCGCGCGCTACGGCGATCGCGTCGACCGTTACATCATCTGGAACGAGCCCAACCTCGGCGGCTGGCTGCGCCCGCAGGGCTCGTGCAGGGGCAGCAAGTGCACGCCGGTGGCGCCGCACCTCTACCGCGAGCTCGTCCGGGCCGCCTACCCCGCGGTCCACGCCGCCGACAGCCACGCCCAGGTCCTGATCGGCGCCATGTCCTCGCGCGGCTCGACGCTGCACACCGAGAACTCCAACGAGCGCCCGATGTTCTTCCTGCGCGCGCTCGGCTGCGTGGACGCCAAGTACAAGAAGATCTCAAGCGGCCGCTGCAAGCACTACAAGGCCGTGCCCGCGGACGGGTTCGCGTTCCACCCGCACGGCGTGCTCGCCGCGCCGGAGGCGAAGTTCCCCCACGCGGACGACATCAGCATCGCCGAGCTCTCGACGCTGACCAAGGGCCTGGACAAGCTGCGCTCGCTCAAGCGCATCAAGTCCTCCAAGAAGCTGAACCTCTACCTCGACGAGTTCGGCTACCAGACCAACCCGCCGGACGTCTTCACCGGCGTGTCGCTCAAGACGCAGGACCAGTGGCTGCAGCGCGCCGCCTACCAGGCGTGGCGCAACCCGCGCGTGAAGCTCTTCGGCCAGTACCTGTGGAAGGACGAGCCGCGGTCGCTCAACGACGAGTTCGGGGGCTGGCAGTCCGGCCTGCGCTTCGCCGACGGCGACCCGAAGCCGGCGCTGAAGCACTTCGCGACGCCGTTCGCCATCGACGCCGCCCGCGGGCGCCTGTGGGGACAGGTGCGCACGCACGAGACCAACCGCGTGAAGGTCCAGCGCCGCACCGGCTCGGGCGCGTGGCGCACGATCGCGACCCGCAAGACCGATTCGCAGGGCTATTGGAGCTGGAACACCCGCCTCACCTCGGCGTCGTACCGGTTCCTGGCCGCGGGCGCGACCAGCGCCACCCTGAAGCACAAGTAGTGTCCACAGTCTGAGCGCGCTTCCAGACCAAGACGCCCGTCTGCAGGCCCTGCTCGGGGTGACGGCCGCGCTGTCGGGGGCGTCGACGCCCGAGCAGGTCGGCGCGGCCGTGGCCGAGCACGGCGCCCGCGCGCTCGGCGGGACGGGCGGCGTGGTCTGGGCGCTGGACGCGCGTGGCGACGAGCTGCGCGTGATCGGCAGCTGGGGCTATGAGCCGGGCACCGTCTCGGCGTTCTCGACCGTTTCGCTCGCGGCCGGGTTGCCGGTGACCGACGCCGCGCGGGAGCGGCGGACGATCTCGATCGAGTCCCGCGCGCAGCTCGAGCGGCGCTACCCGTCACTGGCGCATGTCCGCGACGGCGCGCTGTGCGCGGTGCCGATGCTCAGCGGCGAGGACACGCTCGGCGCGGTCGGCGTGAGCCGCGAAGGAAGCGGCGCGTTCACCGCGCCCGAGCAGGAACTGCTGGAGGCGCTCGCGCGCGTCGCCGGACAGGCGCTCGACCGCGCGCGGCTCTACCAGCGCCTCCAGGGACTGCAGGCGATGACCGCGGCGCTCGCGCGGGCGTTGACGCCACAGGAGGTCGCCGCCACCGCCGCGGCCGAGGGGGCGAAGGCGGTGGGCGCCGACAGCGCCTGGGTGGCGCTGCTCGACGACGGCAAGCGCTCGCTGGAGCTGGCCCACGCCGCCGGGCATGCGGCGACCACGCGCCAGCGCTTCCAGTCGCTGCCGCTGGACGCCGAGCTGCCGCTGGCCGAGGCGGCGCGCACGACGACGCCGCTGTGGCTGGAGACCGCGGACGCGATCTTCGGCCCGTACCCGCGCTTCCGCGAGGTTCGCCCGCAGGCCCAGTCAGCGGCGCTGCTGCCGCTGGCCGACGGGGGCGAGGCACTCGGTGCGATCGGGCTGGTCTTCGACTCCCCGCGCGCCTTCGGGCAGGCGGACCGCGACTTCCTGCTCACGATGACCCGCCTGTGCGGGCAGGCGCTCGGCCGGGCGCGGCGCTATCAGAGCGAACATGACCTGGCACTGACGCTCCAGCAGGCGCTGCTCCCGGACACGCTGCCGCAGTCCGACGGCCTCGAGCTGGCCGTCCGCTACCTCCCGGCGGCCGACGGCACCGCCGCGGGCGGGGACTTCTACGAGGCGATCGAGCTCTCCGGCGGGCGAATCGGGTTGGCGGTCGGCGACATCGTGGGCCACGGCCCGGAGGCCGCGGCGGCGATGGGCCAGTTGCGCAGCGCGCTGCGCGCCTACGCGCTCGAAGGCCGCGCGCCGGCGCGTGTGCTGCAGCTGCTCTCGCGCTACGCCGACGGCATCCCCGGCGCGCGCGGGGCGACGCTCGTCTACGCCGTGGTCGACGCCGCCGCCCGTGAGCTCCGCTACGCCTCGGCCGGTCACCCGCCGCCGCTGCTCGTCTCCAGCTCCGGCGAAGCCGACTACCTCGAGGGCGCTCGCGGCGTGCCGCTGGACCGCGCGCTGGGGCACATCTACGTCGACGCGACCGCGCCGCTGCCGGAGTCGGCGACGCTGATCCTCTACTCCGACGGCGCGATCGAACGCCGCGGCGAGGCGCTGGACGCCGGGATGGACCGGCTCGCGCGCGCGGCGACGCTGGGCGCCGGCCTGGACCCGGAGACGCTGTGCACGCAGCTGCTGGAGGCGCTCGGGACCGCCGACCACCGCCGTGATGACGTGGCGCTGCTGGCCGCCCGCGTCGGCGTGCCGGCGATCCCGCCGCTGCGGTTGTGGTTCGCGGCGCGCGTCGAGCAGCTCGCGGTCGTCCGCGACGCGATGCGCAGCTGGCTGGCCAGCGCCGGTGTGGGAGCGGGGGACGCCGAGATCCTCGTGCTGGCGGCGGGCGAGCTGTGCGCCAACGCGGTCGAGCACGCCTACGCGGGGACGTCCGGCGGGTCGGTCGAGGTCGCGCTCGGCCGCGAGCCGGGCGGCGTCCTGTCGCTGATCGTCCGCGATCGCGGGCGCTGGCGCCCGCCGCGGGCGACGCCGACACCGGCCCCGCTGGGCCTGGCCGATCGCGGCCGCGGGCTCGGGATCGTGCGCGCGCTGATGCACGTCGTCGACGTCGACGAAGGCCAGGAGGGGACGACGGTCAGCGTCCAGTACCGGCTCGGCGGTCTCCCGGCGCCCGAGGGGCCGCCGGTGAGCCACGGGGCGCCCGTCGTCGAGGTCGAGCGCGTGGACGGGGTGCCGATCGCGCGCCTGCGCGGCGAGATCGACCGCTCCAACGCCGAGCGGATCGCGACGCAACTGCTCGTCCTGACGCCCGGGCCGATCGTCGTCGACCTCTCCGGGCTGGGCTTCCTCGGCAGTGCCGGGCTGCAGGTGCTGTTCCTGCTCGCGCAGCAGGCGGGGCGGCTGGCGGTCGTCGCGCCGGTCGACGCGCCCTACCGGCGCGCGATCGAGGTCGCCGAGCTCGGGCGGGTGGCTCTCATCGCCGACACACTCGAGGCGGCGCTGGAACACTTGCTGCGTCCATGATCGTCGACTGCGCGCACTACCGCGACGGCCGCCGCCAGCACGAGGGCAAGATGGAGCCTCGCGAGGCCGCCCGCATCTGCAAGAACGACCCCGGCTTCGTGTGGCTGGGCATGGTCGACCCGTCCGAGGAGGAGCTCGCCGACGTGCAGGACATCTTCGGGCTGCACGAGCTCGCGGTCGAGGACGCGCAGAGCTTCCACCTGCGGCCCAAGGTCGAGTCCTACGAGGGCGGCATCACCTTCGTGGTGCTGCGCACCGCCCGCTACGTCGACGAGCGCGAGGAGGTCGACTTCGGTGAGGTGGCGATCTTCGTCGGCCCCGGGTTCATCATCTCCGTGCGCCAGGGCGTGACCGACCTCCACGGCGCGCGCCTGCGGCTGGAGTCGCGCCCGCAGCTGCTCGAGGAGGGGCCGGCCTCCGTGCTGTGGGCGATCGTGGACAAGATCGTCGACGACTACGCGCCCGTCGTCGAAGGCCTCGAGACCGACATCGAGGAGGTCGAGAAGCTGGTCTTCAGCGGGTCGGTCGCGCCGGTCCAGCGCATCTATCTGCTGCGCCGCGAGGTCACCGACTTCTATCGCGCGGTGCACCCGCTGCTCGGCCCGGCGGCAGCGATCACCCAGGGCGGCGTGCTCCAGATCTCAGACGGCCTGCGCCAGTACTTCCGCGACGTCGACGACCACCTCAAGCTCGTCAACGAGGAGATCATGGCCCAGCGCGACCTGCTGAGCACGATCCTGCAGGCGAACATGGCGGTCGTCGCCTCCCAGCAGAACGAGGTCGTGCGCAAGATCTCGGCGTGGTTCGGGATCATCACCGTCCCGACCTTCGTGGCCTCGGTCTACGGCATGAACTTCACGCACATGCCCGAGCTCGACTGGAAGTTCGGCTATCCGCTCGCGCTCGGGGTCATGTTCGGTCTGGCCTACGCGCTCTACGGCATGTTCAAGCGCGTCCACTGGCTCTAGTTGAGCTCCGCCTTGAGCTCGGCGAGGTTCTCGGCGGCGAGCTCGTCGCCGCGATCCGCCGCCCGCTGGAGCAGGGCCAGGGCCTCGTCGGTCCGGCCGAGGTCGCGCAGGAGCACGCCGAGGTTGTTCTCGGCGTCGAGATCGCCGCGCTCGATCGCGTCGCGGTAGAGCACCTCGGCCTCCTGCTCGCCCTCCTCGTACTCGCTGAGCAGGTTCGCGAGGTCGATCTGCGCGTCGAGCGAGCCGTCCTCCATCGCCGTGCGCAGGACCGCCTCGGCCTCCTCATCGCGGTCGAGGTCGACGAGCAGCGCGCCGAGCGCCAGCGAGCCGTCGTCGGCGCCCTTCTCGATCGCCTCGCGCAGCGTGGCCTCCGCGGTCTCGGGGTCCTTGAGGTCGTCGAGCTGGAGCACGCCGAGGTCGACCAGCGCGTTCGTCTGGCCCGCGTCGGCCGCGGAGCGGAACTGGTCGGCCGCCTCCTCGGGCCGGCCCAGGTCGGCCAGCGCGTGCCCGAGCGGCACGTGCCCGTCGGGGTCGCCGCTCTCGACCACCGCGCGCAGCAGCGGCTCGGCCTCCTCGGCCCGGGCGGTCTGGACCAGGAAGTCACCCAGGTAGAAGTCCGCGTCGGCCTCGCCCTCGGCGCGGGCGCGCCGGAAAGCCTCCTCCGCCGCCGCGTCGTCACCCTCTTCACGCGCGCTGAATCCGCGCTGCAACCATTCCGTGCTCATGACCGCCCATTGTGGCGGACGGGCTCGAACCCACCTAAAGGCAACGTTAAGGGGACTGTCCCCTTTAGGTTGGAGGCATGGCGAAGATCCGCGGTGGAGACATTCGTGGCGCCGGCATCCAGGACGGGCCCGTGATGGGCGTGGCGCTGGGCTGCATGCCGCGTGCGGTCAAGGAGCTCGGGCGCGATGAGGCGCTCGAGCGGCTGGCCGGCGTCGCCAAGGCCCCGGCCGAGCATGTGGCCGACCCGTATTTCGGGACCGTGGCCGAGCGGCTGATCGCGGACGCCGAGGAGGCCGCGCGCCGCTTCGTCGAACGCGACGCGCCGGCGCCGATGGTGAGCTTCTGCGAGGACGCCGAGGCGGGTGCGCTGGAGCAGATGCACAACTCGCTGCGGCTGCCGAGCGCGCTGCGCGGCGCGCTGATGCCCGACGCGCACCGCGGCTACGGGCTGCCGATCGGCGGAGTGCTGGAGACCGAGGGGACCGTGATCCCGTACGCCGTCGGCGTCGACATCGCCTGCCGCATGAAGCTCTCGGTGCTCGATCTCGACCCGTCGGCGCTCGCGTCGAGCGGCCACCTCGAGCAGGCGCTGCTCAAGGAGACGCAGTTCGGGACCGGCGCCAAGCTGCGCAGGCGCGCCGATCACGACGCGATGCACGACGAACGCTGGACGCTCACCCCGCTGGCCGCGCGGCTGCGCGATCGCGCGTGGGAGCAGTTGGGCACGAGCGGCAGCGGCAACCACTTCGTCGAGTTCGGCGTGCTCACGCTCCCGCAGGCCGACCTCGGCCTCGAGGCGGGCGCCTACGTCGCGCTGCTCTCGCACTCGGGCAGCCGCGGGGCGGGTGCGCAGATCGCCGCCCACTACTCCAAGCTCGCCCGCGAGTTGCGTCCCGAGCTGCCCAAGGAGCTCTCGTATCTGTCGTGGCTGGACCTCGACCACGACTCCGGCCGCGAGTACCTGGAGCTGATGCGGCTGATGGGCGAGTACGCGTCGGCCAACCACGCGGTGATCCACGAGCGTGTCACGCGGCACCTGAAGGCCGGGGTCCTCGCGGGCGTCGAGAACCACCACAACTACGCCTGGACCTCCGAGCGCGACGGCCGCGAGGTGGTCGTGCACCGCAAGGGCGCGACCCCCGCCGCCGAGGGCGAGCTGGGCGTGATCCCGGGCTCGATGGCCGCACCCGGGTTCGTGGTGCGCGGCAAGGGATCGCCGGAGAGCATCGAGTCCGCTTCACACGGCGCGGGGCGCCGCATGAGCCGCACCGCGGCCACGCAGCAGTTCAACTGGAAGATGATCACCCCGGTGCTCAAGGAGCGCGGCGTCAAGCTGCTCTCGGCGGGGATCGACGAGAACCCGTTCGCCTACAAGGACATCGAGGCGGTGATGGCCCAGCAGACCGCGCTGGTGGACGTCGTGGGCCGGTTCGATCCGCGAATCGTGCGCATGGCCGACGCGGGGGAACGCCCCGAGGATTGACCCGGTCAACACGTGGCCCGTAATGTCGCTTCATGAGCGGACCACTTGGACGTCGCCCCCCGAGCGACTGGCAGCATGTCGACAAGTACCCCTTGACGGCGGCCACGGCGCCGCTGCGGCCGAGCCCGGTGGTGATCGGGGTCAACTGGTACACGGAGTTCGACAAGCCGGTGAGGGACGCGCAGGGCCACGCCTGGATCGCGCGCGACGGGAAGCTGACGACCGTCCGCGGCGGGCACTGCGTGTGCCTGAAGCCACGCGGGACCAACGATCCCGACGAGTGGTGGGACTTCTACAACCAGGGTTCCGAGGGCGCCTGCGTCGGGTTCGGGATCTCGCGCCTGGCGTCCCAGCTCAACCGCAAGCTCTACGACGGCTTCTGGCTCTACCACGAGGCGCAGAAGATCGACGAGTGGCCCGGCGAGGACTACGACGGCACGTCGGTCCGCGCCGGTCTGGACATCCTGCGCACACGCGGGCACTGCGTGGTGTCGGGAAAGGACCACGCGTCGGAGGCGCTGGAGGAGGGCATCCGGGCCAACCGCTGGGCGCGCTCGATCGATGACGTGCTGACCGCGCTCGGCTACGGCGGCCTGGACTACGTCGACGTCCTCAATTCGTGGGGACGCGGCTATCCCCACCTCACGCGCATGCCCGCCACGGTGCTCGAGCGCCTGTGGAAGGAGGACGGCGAGGTGGGGATCGTCACCGATCGCTGATCAGCGAACGCGCGTCGTGGCGATCAACGGCTCCCCGCCGCCGATCGAGACGATCAGGTAGCGGCCGCGCCTGAGGTGCACCTGGACGCGGTTCGTCGTCCCGGCGGACACGAGCCCGACCAGGTCCGTGCGGGTGCCGGCCTGGCCGACGCGGCCGCGCTTGACCCGCCGGATCGCCTCGGCGGTGCTCACGTCCGCGGGAATCCGCAACGCGAGCGCCTGGTGGGCGTCGCGCCCGGCGTGGTCGACGCGGATCACGCCGTCGGCGGGCAGCACCGAGGGCGCCTTGAAGCCGGTGTCGGTGATGGTGATCCGCGCGTCGGCCTTCGGGGCGACCGCGGTGCTCGCGTCGCCGGACGCCGTGAACGTCACCCGCGGGCCGTCCTCGTCGCTGACGTCGACGGCCACGTAGTCGCGGGCGTGGGCGGTGATCGTCGTCCGGTACGTCCTGCCCGGGGCGACGGTCGCGCCGGCGACGAAGCGGCCGATCTTCTCGACCGCCGCGGGGTCCTCGGTGCCGGCGAGGTCACCGAGCTCGGCCGCGGTGTGGCCCGGCGCGAGCTCGATGATGGCCACGCTCGCGGTCCGCTCACCGGTCAGCGTGAGCTTGACCGGGCCCGGCCGCGCGGCGCCGGACACCCGCAGGCCGCCGGCGGCGAGATGGACGCCCACGCCGGGCGCCGCCACCGGCTCCGTCCGCACGCTCGCCGCGGCCGTCGACGGCAACAGCGCGAGGGCCAACAGGGGGATGAATCGCTTCATGACAGCTCCTAAAGAAAAGCTAAAGGGGACAGTCCCGTTTAGGTGGGGTTTAGGGTTGAAGTGGGCTTGATCCGCGCGGTCAGCGCGGTGTGGGTGAACCGCGACGAGCGCTCGAGCTGGACCGCGAGGGTCGGGCCGGCGTCGGGGGCGGAGGATTGGTGGGCCGGGTGCATGAGGTGGGCGGTGGCTCCGGCCGGGGCGTGCAGCGGCGTGACGCGGTAGCCGCTGAAGCGGGTCTTGATCTCGAAGCGGCGGACCTTCGAGAGCGAGAGGCGGGTGGTGGTCACGCGTACGCGGGAGCCGTCGCGCAGGACGGCGACGAGCTCGGCGTGCTCGCCGGTGCTGGGGAACAGGACGTCCGCCGAGTAGGAGGCGCCGCCGCGGCGGGTGATGTCCCAGCGCGTCTGGATGTCGTCCGGCGTGAAGCGGTGGGTGACGCGGATCGAGGCGGTGGCGGCGGTGACCGTCCCGGTCGCCTGCAGAGTCTTGAACGGGCCTGCGAACGCGCGGCCGACGGATGCGGAAGCGCCGGCGCCCGCGCCCACCGGGGCCGAGGTCAGCCGCAGCGGCGTGACGCCGCGATCAACGGCCGAGCGGCCCACCTGGGAGGCCAGGACGCGCCGGCCGGAGGTGTCGCGCACGATCGCGCCGAAGGACGCGGGCGGCGTGCCGCCGATCGTCGCCGCGACCTCCTGGTTACCGTCGAACAGCCGCGCCAGGTCGATCCCGCCGTAGGGGAACGCCCGCTGGTTGACGGCGACGATCGCGGTGTTGTACGCCGGCGTGGTGATCGCCAGGCGGCCGATGTCGGGGTCGAAGGCGTAGAGCGCGGGCGGCTCGGTGGCGGCGGCGCGGCCGAGGCCGGCGTCCAGCGCGCGGGCGGCGTTGGCCAGCACCCGCGCGGCGCCCAGGCGCGCGCTGGCCACGCCCTGCGGAACGGCGTGGACGTTGAAGAACAGAGCGTCGGCGATCCCGCCGTCGCGCTGGGCGGTGCGCTCGTAGAACTCCAGCGAGCGGTCGAGCATGTACTTCGCCCAGCGCCGCTGCGTGGTCGAGGAGAGCGCGCTCGTCTGCGCGATGCCGATCAGGGCCTGCTGGGTGAGCCCGAGCTTCTTGGCCTGGTGCCAGCGCTGGAACCCGAGGCCAGAGTCCCAGTTCATGTAGCCGCCGTGCGTCCAGTAGCCGGCGAGCGCACGCTGGATCCACTGGCCGACCATCGCCTTGTGCGGCGCCGGCAGCGCCTCCATCCCGGCGCGGCGCGCCTGGTCGTAGAAGCGCGTGAAGCTCAGCACGATGTTCGCGTACTCGGCGGAGTCGACGTTCATCGGGTGGTTCAGGCGCTCGTAGGGGAGGTAGTGGAAGCGCATCCCCGGACCGAAGGTCCCGGCCGCCGAGGCGGAGCCACGCGCGCCGCGGATGAACCGCAGCAACTGCAGGCGCAGGTCGCGCCTCAGCAGCGCCGGGTCGCCGGTGACGGTCGCGTCGGCGGCGTACATCAGCGCGTACCAGTTGATCTGATTGAGCCGGATCGTCGGGTAGCGCCAGAACGATCCGCGGGCGGTGCGGCTGATCGCGTCGCGCAGCTTGGCGACCGTCGCGTCGGGCAGCCCGAGCTCGCGGCGCGCGCGGTAGGCGTACACGAGCCCGTCCACGACCTCGGCGTCGAAGACGAGGTGCTGCGAGCCGCGGCCGTCCATCCCGTTCGTCCAGCCCGGGGCGTGCGCCTGGCCGGCGCGCGGGGAGGTGACGTAGGCGCGGGTGACCAGCGCCTCGGCCACCGAGCGGGCCCGCGCGTCGTTGCGGGCCGGGCCCTCGTGGCCCTCCATCGCCGCCACCGAGTGGGTGAGCAGCATCAGCGAGTTGACCATCGGCTCGGTCCCGCCGCCGCCGGCGTGGTAGTAGCCGTCCTTGGCGTCCCACAGACCGTCGAGCCGCTGCTCCATGCGGTCGGCGTAGGACCAGTAGCCGGCATCGTCGTAGGCGGCGTGGGCGGGTGCCGCGGAGAGCGCGAGCAGACCCAGCGCGGCGGCGGCCGCGCGGCGGAAGCGGGACATGGGGGAGGACTCCTGGGGAGGGGGAGCGAGGGCGTGGCCACAGACTCCCGCGCGGCGCCACGCCCGACATCAGGCGCCGCCACCACACCTACCCCTACATCCGCGGCGTGGTGTTTCCCACACCCCCATTGCGGAAGCTGGCTCCACCGCGAGAGTGCGGTCGCGTCCGTAGGTTCCCCGCACGATGAGCACGGTGATCGACGCAGAGCTTCTGGAACGCGAAGAGGAGCTCGATTCGTTGCGCGCACTGCTGGCCGGCGCGCGCGACGGCCGGGGCGGGATCGTCCTGGTCGAAGGCCCGGCCGGCCAGGGCAAGACCACCCTGCTGCGCGCCGCCCGCGCGCAGGCGGTGGGCGAGGGGCTGCGGGTGCTCTCGGCGGTCGGCGCCGAGCTCGAACGCGACTTCGCCTACGGGATCGTCCGCCAGCTCTTCCTGCCGGTCGTCGGCGACGTGGAGCCGACCGGCGCCGCCGCGCAGGCGCTGCCGGTGATCGACGGCCCCTACGACTCCGCGCTCGATCCCGCCGCGTGCCACAACCGCCTGCACGCGCTCTTCGCGCTCGGCGCCCAGCTCGCCGCCCAGCGGCCGCTGGCGATCATCGTCGACGACGCCCACTGGGCCGACGCCGGCAGCCTGAAGGCACTCGGCATGCTCGCCCGCCGCGTCGAGGACCTGCCGGTCGCGCTGATCATCGGGCTGCGACCCGCGATCGCGCCCGAAGGCGCCGCTCTGCTCGACCCGCTGTTCGCCGTCCCCGGAGCGATCGTCATGCGCCCCGGGCCGCTCAGCCACGACGCCGTCGCGCACCTCATCGGCGGCGCGATCGACGGCGACGCCGATCCGGCGTTCGTGACCGCCGCGGCCGAGACCACCGGCGGCAACCCGCTGCTGGTGAGCGAGCTGCGGCGCACGCTCGCTGCCGAGGCCTTCACCGGCACCGCCGCCGAGGCGCGGCGGGTGCGCGGCGCCGTGCCCGGCTCGATCGCCCGCCTCGTCCAGGGGCGCCTGTGGCGGCTCGGCCCGGCCGCGGTCGCGCTCGCCCGCGCCGTCGCCGCGCTCGGCGACCGCGCCACGCTGGAGATCGCCAACACGCTCGCCGGGCTCGATTCCGGCGTCGCGGCCAGCGCTCACGCGTCGCTGGCCGCCGTCGGCCTGCTCGAGCCGGGCGCGCTGCGCTTCACCCACCCGATGATGCGCGAGGCGACGCTCGCCGGCCTCGTCCCCGCGACTCGCTCTTGGTTCCACCGCCGCGCCGCGCTGCTGTTGCACGAGGCGGGCGCGCCGGAGGAGGAGATCGCCGCGCAGGTGCTCGCCGCCGAGCCCGGCACCGACCCGCGCGCCGCGCGGCTGCTGCTGGACACCGGTCGCCGCGCGCTGGCCGCGGGCGACAGCGAGGTCGCGCTGCACCACCTGCGCCGCGCGCTGCGCGAGTCCGGGGCCGCGCCCGATCCCGCGCTGCTGCTCGCGCTGGGGCTGGCTGAGGCGCGGACCGGCGGCTCGGGCGCGCTCACGTGGCTGACCCGCGCCGCCCAGGTCGGCTCGCCGGAGATCGCCGCCCGCGCCGAGCAGGCCAGCGCGCGCGTGCTGGTGCTCGCGGGGCAGGCGCGTGGAGCGGCCGAGCGGCTGGACCGCGGGCTCGAGCTCGCGGGAGGCGTCGACGACGCGCTCGCCGCGGAGCTCGAGGACGACCTCTTCGACGGCCTCAACTACGACTATGACCTCGCCGCCGAGCGGCGTGCGCGGCTCGACGCCGCTGATGACCGGCCGGTCGTGCTCGCCCACCGCGCGTTCGATCGCGCCGCCACCGGCGCGCCCGCGAGCGAGGTCGTGGACCTCGCACGCCGCGCACTGGCCAACGGCGAGCTGGTCGGCGCGATCGAGCGCCCCGCGGCGGTGTACGCGATCGAGGCGCTGATGGCCGTCGAGGCCGCCGACGAGGCACACGCGGCGATCGACGCGCTGGCGGCGGCGGCCCGGCGGGCGGGCTCGCGCGTCGGCGCGGGTGCCGTCGCCCACGCGCTCGCCCACTGGGAGCACGAGTTCGGCGACCTCGAGGCCGGCCAGGCGGCGGCGCGGAGCGCGATCGATCTCCAGACCTCGCTCTCGGGCCTGCAGGCCTCCCGCGCCGTGCGAGCGGCGCTGGCCGCGAACCTGTTCGACGCGGGCGACGTCGAAGGCGCCGAGCGCCTGCTCACCGCCGAGACCGATCCCACCGCCCCGGAGCCGCGCGAGACCGTCCTGCCGATCTGCGGGTTCAACGCCGTCCGCGGCCGCGTCCTGCTCAGCCAGGGCCGCCCCGAGGAGGCGATCGCCGAGCTCGAGCAGCACCTCGCCCTGGAGGCGCAGCGCGGCTGGGTGGCGACCTTCCGCGAGCCCACCCGCCCGGCGCTGGTGGCCGCGCTGATCGACGCCGCCCGCTACGACGAGGCTCGCGCGCTGGCGCAGTCCGAGCTGGCCCTCGCCCGTCGTCGCGGCCTCCACGGCGCCGAGGCGCGGCTGCTGCTGGCCGGCGCGCGGCTGGAACTCGGCCGCGACGCCGAGATCGAGGTGCTGACCCAGGCGCTGGCCGCCGCCCGCCGTTCACCCTCCGGCCGGCTGGTGGCCGAGGTCGCCGCCGAGCTCGGGCTCGCGCTGCGCCGCGCGGGCCGTCGCGCCGACGCCCGCAACCCGCTGCGCGAGGCGCGCGAGCTGGCGCTGCGGGCGGGCGCGAAGGCGCTGGAGGAGCGGGCGCACCAGGAGCTGCTGATCGCGGGCGCGCGGCCCCAGCGCGTCGCCCAGGCGGGCGTCGGCGGGCTCACGCCGTCCGAGCGGCGCGTGGCCGAGCTCGCCGCCGCCGGCCGGCGCAACCGCGAGATCGCCGAGCAGCTGTTCGTCACGCTGAAGACCGTCGAGGTGCACCTCGGTCGCGCCTACGGGAAGCTGGGTATCAACAGCCGCACCCAGCTTGCCGCCGCACTCGCCTGACAACCTCAACCGCGTCGCGTTCAGCGCGACCGTGCACTGCCTGACCGGCTGCGCGACCGGCGAGGTGCTGGGCATGGTCATCGGCACCGCCGCGGGGCTGTCGAACGGCGCGACGGTCGTGCTCTCGATCGCCCTGGCGTTCCTGTTCGGCTACTCGTTCACGTCGATCCCGCTGCTGCGCTCCGGAATGGCGCTGAGCGCGGTCATCCCGTTGGCGCTGGCCAGCGACACGCTCTCGATCGCGATCATGGAGATCGTCGACAACACGTTCATGCTGCTCGTCCCGGGCGCGATCGACGCCGGGCTGGATGACCTGCTGTTCTGGGCCTCGCTGGCGGCGTCGCTGCTGATCGCGGGCGCCGCCGCGTATCCGGCCAACCGCTGGTTGATCGCGCGCGGCAAGGGCCACGCGGTGGTGCACTCACACCACTAGGACGTGAATCGTTCTGAAGTCGGGGTCGCTGGCGCCGTGCAGGCGCGCGCCGACCGCCTTCAGCGAGCGCAGGTACTCGATCACCTCGTCGGTGATCCGCTCGCCGGGGAGCAGCACCGGGATGCCCGGGGGATAGCCGGCGATCGCCTCGGCGCTGACGCGCCCGACCGCGTCGTCGACCGCGATCGCGACCGACTCGCCGAGAAAGGCTTCCCGCGGCGCCATCACGACCTCGTTCTCGAAGGTGCCGGTGGCCAGCGTGACCTCCTCCGTCTCGCCCGGCTGCTCCATGTGGCGCACGATCCACGAGAGGTCGTGGATGAAGCGCTCGAGCTCGCGCGGCGGCTCGTCGATGCCGAGGACGAGGACGATCGTCGCCTGCGTGGCGAGCTCGACCTGGGTGTCGAAGTTGCTGCGCAGCGCGGCGGCCATCTCGTAGCCGGTCGCGCCGGTCGCGCGGACGTCGATGACGATGCGCAGCGGGTCTCGCCCCGCCACGCCGGGCCGGCCGATCTCCTCGTCGCCGACGACGCGGCAGCCGGGGATCTCGTCGATCGCCGCGGCGGTGCGTCTTGACGCGGCGATCGTGCCGCTCAGCAACGCCTCGCCGTGCAGGACGAGCTGGCGGCGGGCGCCGTCCAGCGAGGCCATCAGCAGGCTGCTGGGCGACGTGCTGCGCATCAACCGCAGCGTGCGGGCGACCGCGTCGGGGTCGATCCGGCCGGTGCCGGCGACGTGCAGCAGCGCGGACTGCGTGAGCGAGCCGGCGATCTTGTGGACGCTCGTGAGCATCGCGTCGGCGCCTTGGCTGAGCGCGCTCGGCGGGAGGTCCTCGTGGAAGCCGAGGTGCGGGCCCCAGGACTGATCGACGACGAGCGGGACGCCGGCCGCGTGCGCGACCTCGGCGCAGCCCTTCACGTCGGCCGCCATGCCGTAGTAGGTGGGGGAGACGATGAACGCGGCGCGCGCTCCGGGCGTGGCCGCGATCGCCTTCGCGAGGTTCTCGGGGGTGACGCCGTGGGCCATGCCGAGGACGGGCTCGTACTCGGGCGCGACCCAGGTCGGCAGGCCGCCTGACAGGACGAGGCCGTCGATCACCGAGGCGTGGGCGTTTCGCTGGACCACGACGGGCGCGCCGAGCGGGGCGAGCGCGAGGCAGAGGGCGTGGTTGCCCTGCGTGGCGCCGTTGGTCAGGAACCAGCTGCGGGCCGCGCCATAGGCCTCGGCGGCGAGTTGCTCCGCGCGCTCGTAGGGCGTCGGCGACGGGCCGAGGTCCACGCCGTGGATGTCCTGCGGGATGTCGAGCCGGTGCGTCTGCCAGCCGAAGGCGGTGCGCACGCCGAGGTCGGCGCCGTTGCCCGCCTTGTGGCCGGGAACATGGAAGCGGGTCGCGCCGCGGAAGCCGTAGGCGACGACCGCGTCGAGGTAGGGGGCGGTCGGCTGGTCGGGGGAGGCCATGGTGAGCGCCAGCATGGCACGATGCCGGGTCGTGGTCATCACACGTGAATTCGTCGACGTCGGAGTCGGGGAGCGGGCGATGCGGACGTTCGTCGCCGCGCCCGCCGCGCCCGGCGACTGGCCGGGGATCCTCTTCTACACCGACATCTTCCAGCTCACCGAGGCCTCGGTGCGCTGGGCGGCGCGGCTCGCGGGCTACGGCTTCGTGGTCGCGACGCCCGAGATCTACCACCGCGTCGAGCCGCCCGGGACGGTGCTCGGGTTCGACGACGAGGGCAAGGCGCGCGGGCAGGCCGACGTCGAGGCGCTCACGACGGCGGAGTTCGATGAGGACATCGCGGCCGCGGTCGCGTGGCTCGGCTCCCGTTGCCCGGTGGTCGGTGCGTCCGGGCACTGCACGGGCGGGCATCTGGCGTTCCGGGCGGCGTTCTCGCCGCGGGTGCGCGGCACGGCGTGCTGGTATCCGACCGGGCTGCACGACGGCAAGCTCGGCGCCGACGTCGCGGACTCGCTGGCGCGGGCTTCGGAGATCACCGGCGAGCTGCTGCTGATCTTCGGGGTCCGCGATCCGCACACGCCGCCCGAGGCGCGCCGCGTGGTGCACGAGGCGGTCACCGGCACGCGCTTGAGCTGGCACGAGTACGACGCCGAGCACGCGTTCGGGCGCGACATCGGCGCGCGCTTCGACCCCGAGGCGACCGATGCCGCGTTCGCCGACACCGTGGCCTTCTTCCGGCGGGTGCTGCGGTGATCCTCTACGACCATCCCGCGTCGGCCAACTGCCTGAAGGCGCGGATCCTGCTGCGCCAGCTCGGCATCCCGTTCGAGACCGTGCTGGTCGATCTCTTCGCGGGCGAGACGCGCCGCCCCGAGCACCTCGCCCGCAACCCGGACGGGCGTGTGCCGGTGCTCGAGACCGTCGACGGGGACCTGATCCCAGAGTCGGGCGCGATCCTGCTGCACCTCGCCGAGGGGACGCGGTTCGTGCCCGGCGACCGGCTCGCCCGGGCGCGGGTCTATCAGTGGCTGTTCTTCGAGCAGAACCAGGTCGAGCCGGGGCTGGCGGTCGCGCGTTTCATGGCGCTGACGGGACGCGTCAAGAAGCACCCGGAGGTCTACGCCGACCGGCTCGCGCTCGGGCGCCGCTCGCTGAAGACGCTCGCCCGCGGCCTGGCCGACGGTCGCCCGTTCGTGGCCAGCGACGACTACACGGTCGCCGACATCGCGCTGTACGCGTACGTGCACTGCGCGGTCGAGGCGGGCGCGGAGATCGAGCCGGTGATCGCGGCGTGGATCGCGCGGGTGGAGGCGACGCCGGGGTTCGAGAACGACCTCGCGCCGATCCCGGGCTGAGCGCTCAGACGTCCAGCGCGGGATTGCGGTCGAAGAACCCGAAGGGCTTCAGCCAGAAGGACACCGTGTCCACGGGCATGATCGGCCAGTCTTCCATGCGCGTGATGTGATGGATGCCGAAGACGTACCAGAGCACGACGTCGGTGTCCTCGATCGGGCGGTCGGCGGCCGTCCAGGCCGGGAGGCCCTGGTCGCTGGTCGACTGGTTGGGGAACGGGCCGCAGGGCCAGCGCTCGTCCGGGTGATACGGCGTGACCCAGAGCGTGTGGCGCAGCGCCTCGGCGGTCTTGAGCACGGGTGAGTCGTCGGGCAGCAGGTGCGGGAGCGCGGCGCCGGGGACGAGCTTGTAGGCCACCGGCATCCCGACGTGGTTCAGCGAACTGGGGTTGACGACCTTCCAGGCGCGCTGGGTCTCCCAGCAGTAGTCCTGGCGGCCCTCGGACTCGTGCGTGAGCGGGATCGAGCGCTGCAGCAGACCGAGCCCGTACGGGTCGTTCTCGGAATAGCCCGCCGGCCACGTCTCGACCATGTGGACGGTGTTGTCGGGCCCGTCGACGTCCATGTCCAGCCGCGCGATCAGGAAGTGCTGGTGATAGGGCGCGTAGGTGCGCTGGTCGACCATCGTCCCGTGCACGGCGGGCGCGCCCTCGGGCAGGTGCCCGACGACCATGATCCCGGTCGCGCGCACGTGGCACTCGATCGAGCCGTCCTGGTAGAAGCGCCAGTAGACGAGGTACTCGTAGTTGGCGACGGTCACGTGGATCGAGATCACCAGCCGCCGCGACCGCCGCGACTCCGCCCCGTGCTGGTGGTCGACGTGCTTGTAGAGGATGCCGTCGTCCTCCTCGTGGATGCAGACGGCGTTGGGGATCTCGTACGGCTCACCGCGGGTGTCGTGCAGGACGGCGTCCAGATACCGGATCTCGCCGAGGCAGTCGCACCCGAGCTCGAGCGATTGCGTCATGAAGCCGAGGCCCCACTCGCCGATGTCGTAGGCCGTCCGGCGGTAGTGATCGGGCGACGGGTCGCGGTAGGGCACGACCATCTCGGCCACCGAGAGCCGATGCGCGATCGATCGCCCGCTGTAGCCCACCTCGTGCAGGACGAGTCCTTCGCGGTGGTTGAAGCCCACCCGCAGCGTCCAGTTCTGCCAGCGCAACGCGTGCCCGTCCAGTGAGAACGAGACGCCCTCGGGCTGGTGGATGTGGATCGGCCGGATGTCGTCGCGCCTGCGCAGGCCGGGGACGAACCGCGGGACGTACTCGCCCATGATCTGCGGGCGGTCGATCTCGAAGGTGTCCTCGATCTCCAGCAGCTCCATCGAGTTGAGGTCGACGACGCAGTGCAGCCCGTTGACCGGGTTCGCGTACGGGTTGCTCCCGGGCTCGGTGCGGAACCAGGTGTCCGTCCAGCCGAGCCGGCGGCCGGCGTAGCCCTCGGGGATCAGGTGACCGCGATAGCCCCAGACGTCGATCAGGACCGTGCTCATGTCCGTGATCCCACGCCGCGCGAGCGCCTCGATCAGCCGCGGCTGGAGCCGCAGCGCCGCGTCGCACTCATGCCACTCGTCGGGCGTGAGGTTGGGCTGGATGCCGTCCAGCCGCTCCCAGGACGTGACCCCGCCGGCGAGGTCGACGACGGCGCGATAGGCCGCGCCGTCCCTCGCGGTTCCAGCACACCACGATCGCTTCGCGCCGGTGCTTGAGCTCGCCTTTCTCGGGCTCGCGCAGCTCGATCGACGCGAAGCGCCAGCGCTCGTCGACCCCCCGCTCGCGCCGGAGGACCCCGGCAGCCTGCCGGAACTCGTCTGCCGAGAGGGGATCGAGCGGATGCATCAGGACAGCGCCGCTTCTATCACTTCCAGCCCGCGTGCGAGCTCCTCGTCGGTGATCGTCAGCGGCGGGAGCAGGCGCAGGACGTTGCCGTGCAGGCCGCAGCCCAGGAGCAGCACGCCCTCCTCGCGGGCGGTGGCGATCGCCTTGGCGACGAGCTCCGGGGCCGGGCCTTGCTCGACCGGTCGCGGACGATCTCCAGCGCGAGCATCGGACCGAGGCCGCGGACCTCGCCGATCTGCTCGACGCGGGTGGCCATGTCCTCCAGCGCGCTGCGCATGCGCACGCCGAGCGCCTCCGACTCCTCGCGCATCGCGGGGAGCTGCTCGAGCACGACGTTCGCGGCGGCGCAGCTGACCGGGTTGCCCCCGAACGTCCCGCCGAGCCCACCTGGGTCGACGACGTCCATGATCTCCGCGCGGCCGGTGACCGCCGCCAGCGGCAGCCCGC
Organism: uncultured Solirubrobacteraceae bacterium; assembly: GCA_963798325.1. GTDB lineage: Bacteria > Actinomycetota > Thermoleophilia > Solirubrobacterales > Solirubrobacteraceae > Solirubrobacter. Next base: position 188,530 of record CAWCSS010000009.1, on the reverse strand, counting down.
CGCCCAGCGACTTGCCGCTCACGAGCAGGTCAGGCTGCGCGTCGTAGTGCTCGATCGCCCACACCGGGCCGGTGCGGCCCGCGCCGGCCTGGACCTCGTCGTCGATCCACAGGATCCCGTGACGGTCGCACAGCGCGCGCAGCCTGGCCGGGAAGTCCGCGGGCATCGGGATGAAGCCGCCCTCGCCCTGCACCGGCTCGAGGATCACCGCGGCGACCGTCGCCGGGTCGACGTGGGCGATGAAGAGCTGCTCGAGCGCGGCGATGCTCTCGTCGGACGAGACGCCGCGGTAGGGGTACGGGGCGGGCGCGCGGTAGACCTCCGGCGCGAACGGCCCGAAGCCCCGCTTGTACGGCTTGACCTTCGAGGTCAGCGTCATCGTCATCAGCGTGCGGCCGTGGAAGCCGCGGTCGAACGCGACGATCGCCGGGCGGCCGGTCGCCGCGCGGGCGATCTTGACCGCGTTCTCGACGGCCTCCGCGCCCCGAGTTGAACAGGATCGACTTCTGGTCCTCGCCGACGCACGGCGAGAGCTCGCCGAGCCGCCGGCAGACCTCGACGTAGGGCTCGTAGGCGGCGACCATGAAGCACTGGTGCAGGTACTGATCGACCTGCGCGTGGATCGCCTCGACGACCGCCTCCGGGTTGTGGCCGAGGTTCTGGCAGCCGATGCCGCCCGCGAAGTCGAGGTAGCGGACGCCGTCGGCCCCTTGCACGTGGGCGCCGTGCGCGCCGGTGGCGACGATCGCGGGGGCGGCGACGCCGCGCGCGACCCAGCGCTCGCGGCTCGCCAGGGTGGTGTCGGGATGGAGGGCGGTCATGACTCCGAGTGTCCTCGCCGGCGCGCGGCATGTCTCTGTGGACTCCACAAACAGCGGCGCACCTGCTTGGATCCTGCACAATGCTCGTGCTGGGTGATCTGCTCGCCGAGGAGGACCTCGGGCTTACGCTTCTGAGCGGCGGAGCGGGTGCGCTCGAGCGAGAGATCGCGGGCGCCCACAGCATCGACGTGGAGGCGCCGACGCGCTTCTTGGAGCGCCGCTGGATCATGCTGACGGCGGGGATGCGCCTCAAGGGCAGCGTCAACGCCCAGCGCGCGCTCGTCGCCGAGCTCGACGAGGGCGGGATCAGCGCGCTCGGCGTCGGCGTCGAGCTTGTGTTCAAGCGCGTCCCGCGGGCGCTGCTGGAGGAGGCGCGCGAGCGGTCGTTCCCGATCTTCGCGGTGCCGCTGAGCACGGCCTTCCGGGACATCGCCGGCTTCGTCAACCGCTCGTCGCTGTCGAGCGACCTGCGGACCTACCAGCGCCTGACCGCGATCCAGCGCCACCTGGTCGACGCGCTGCGCGAGGCGAACCCGCGCGAGGCGATGGTGCAGCGGCTGGCGCGCATGCTCGACGCGGGCGTGCTGCTGCTCGGCGACCAGACGATCACGGCCGGCCCGACGCCCGATCCCGAGCGCGTGCGCCGCCGCGTGGCCGAGCGCGAGTTCGAGCAGGACGGCTGGCACGTGGTCGCGGTCCCGATCGGCCCGTCCGGCTGGCTCGCGGTCACCGCGCGCGGCCGCCACACCGTCCGCCTCGCCCGCCCCGCCGCCCAGGCCGCCGTACCGCTGCTGGCGGCGACCGACCGTCTGGCCGAGCTTGCCCGCGACCAGGAACGAGCCCTGCGCGCCGCGCTGCTCGACGAGATCCTGGAAGGCGCCGGCGACCCGCGAGCACTGGCCGCGAGAGCCACGAGCTTCGGGCTCGACCTCGCGCGCCCGGCGAGGGTCGTCGTCGCCGCGGCGGGCGGCGCGCTCGAAGCCGCGCTCGCCGCGGCCGGCACCGCCCAGCTCGCGACGACGCGCGGCGGCCTCACCGTGGCGCTCGTGCAGGGCGCCGTGCCCGCCGGTGCGAGCGCGGGCCGCGCGATCGCCGATCTCGCCGACGCGCCGCGCTCGCTGCGCGATGCCGAGCTCGCGCGCAACGCGGGCCTCGCGAGCTACGAGGCGTTCGACCTGCCGACGCTGCTGCTGGCGGAGGTCGCGCCCGAGCGGATCTCGCCTCGGGTCGAGGCGCTGCTGGACCCGCTCACGCCGCCGCTGCTGGAGGCGCTGACCACGTACTTCGCGCACACGATGGACGTCAACGCCACCGCCGACGCGATGCACGTGCACCCGAACACGCTCCGCTACCGGCTCGGGCGGATCGAGCGGCTGCTGGGCAGGTCGCTGCGCGAGCCCGCCACGATCGCCGAGTTGTACCTGGCGCTCTTGACGCGTACATACTGAGTATGCATACTGCGTATGTATGCCGATCAGACGCGGACTGCTCTCGCTTCTCGCGCGGGAGCCCATGCATGGGTACCAGCTCCGGAGCGAGTTCGACGCGGCCACCGGCGCGACCTGGCCGCTGAACGTCGGGCAGGTCTACACGACGCTCAGCCGGCTCGAGCGCGACGGGCTCGTCGAGCCGCTCGGCGAGTCCGTCGAGGGCCGGCTGGCGTACCGGATCACCGACGCCGGTCGGGCCGAGGTCGCGAGCTGGTTCGAGCAGCCGGTCCCGCGTGAGGGCCGCCCGCGCGACGAGCTGGCGATCAAGCTCGCGCTGTCGCTGACCACGCCGGGCATCGACGTGCGCAAGGTCGTGCAGGTGCAGCGCACGCAGACCCTGCGCTCACTGCAGGAGTACACGCGGCTGAAGGCGGGCGCCGACCCGATCGCCGACGCCGCCTGGCTGCTCGTCCTGGAAGCGATGATCTTCCAGGCGGAGGCCGAGGTTCGCTGGCTCGATCACTGCGAGACGCGCATCGCCGCACTGCCGAAGCCGAAGCCGCAATCGAAGGAGGCCGCTCATGAGCGTGCTCGTACTGCGTGACGTCAGCCGGGTCCACGGCACGGGGGAGACCGCCGTCCGGGCCCTCGATCACGTCAGCCTGTCGGTCGAGCCGGGTGAGCTGGTGGCGGTGATGGGCCCGTCCGGGTCGGGCAAGTCGACGCTGCTGAACCTCGCGGGCGGGCTGGACTCGCCGACCGAGGGCGCCGTCCTGGTCGAGGGCACCGACCTGGCGAACCTCAACGCCGCCGCGCTGGCCGCGGTCCGCCGCCGCAGCGCCGGCTACGTGTTCCAGGACCTCAACCTGATCCCGGCGCTGACGGCGGCCGAGAACGTCTCGCTGCCCCGCGAACTGGATGGGGTGAAGGCCCGCGCGGCCCGCAAGGAGGCGATCAAGGCGCTCGAGGAGGTCGGCCTCGACGAGCTCGCCGACCGCTTCCCGGACGAGCTCTCCGGCGGCCAGCAGCAGCGCGTCGCGATCGCCCGCGCGCTCGTCGGGCCACGCCGGCTGGTGCTCGCCGACGAGCCCACCGGCGCGCTGGACAGCGTGACCGGCGAGCTGGTCCTCCGGGTCCTGCGCAACCGCTGCGACAACGGCGCGTCGGGCATCCTGGTCACCCACGAGGCGCGCCACGCCGCCTGGGCCGACCGCGTCGTGTTTCTCAGAGACGGCGCGCTGGTGGACGACACCGGCGTCGCGCAGAACGCCGAGAGCCTGCTGACATGAAGCAGCACATCCCGTCCGCCCCACCCCGATCATCCGACCGCGTATGACCGGCTGGACCCCCGCGCTGCGGATCGCGCGCCGCGGCGTCCGCCGCAACCTCGGCCGCTCGATCCTGATCGCCGCGCTGATCGCGATCCCGGTCGGGGGCGCCGCGCTGGTCGACGTCCTCTCGCGCACGCTCGCGGCGCCCGCGCGCCAGGCCGAGCGCAACCTCGGCGCGGCCGACGCGGAGCTGGGCGCCGCGATGGGCAAGATCGTCCGCACGCCCAAGGCCACGGGGACGGCCGCGCCGGTGGAGTTCGCGTCGCTGCTGCCCACGGGCACGCGGATCGTCCCATCGCCGGTGTCCACGCCGATCGTGATCGGTCGCGAAGGGGCCACGGTGTCGCTCAGCGACCCCGGCGCGCCGGCGCTGCCGGGCGCGAGCGGCCACGTGTTCATCCGCGGCCAGGCGAGCGCGGTGCTGGTGTCCGCGGACCCGACCGAGCCGATGCACCGCCAGGCCGCGGTCGTGGCCGCCGGCCGCGCGCCGCGCGACCGGAGCGAGGTCCTGGTCACCGCGAGCCTCGCGAAGCGACTCGGCCTGAGCATCGGCTCGACGATCCAGTCGGACACGGGCCCGCTGACCGTCACCGGCATCAGCCGCTCGCCCTTCTGCCTGAGCTGCGATCAGGTGGTCGCGCTGCCCGACCCGAAGGACACGCCGCGGTCGGTGCTGGTCCAGCTTCCGGCCGGTACCGACAAGGCCGCGGTGTGGCGCAGCCTCGAGGCTCAGCACGTCAGCCTGTTCACGCGCGAGGGCGGCAGCGGCGAGCCCCCGGACGGCGACGCCGTGCGCGCGGCGGCGCTGGTGACGCTGATCGCCGGGTTCGGGCTGCTCGAGGTGATCCTGCTCGCCGGCACCGCGTTCGCCGTCGGCGCGCGCCGCCAGGTGCGCACGCTCGGGCTCGTCGCCGCCAGCGGTGGCACGCCCACGCACGTCCGCCGGATCGTGCTCGCCGAAGGCGTCGTGCTCGGCCTGCTCGGCGCGCTCGCCGGTGCGCTCGCCGGCTCGGCGATCGCGGTCGCCCTGCGGCCCGCGTGGGAGGCGCTCGACGACGCCGAGATCACGCACTGGGTCTTCAAGCCGATCGACCTGACCATCGCCATCCTGATCGGGACGCTCTCCGGCGTGGCGGCCGCGGCCGCGCCGGCGATCGGCGCCGCGCGCATGAAGCCCGTCGATGCGCTGGCCGGCCGCTTCCGCGTGACCGTCGCCGCCCGCCGCCGCGGACCCACGATCGGCGCCGCGCTGCTCGCCGCCGGCCTCGCCTGTGGGCTGGCCGGCAACGCGATGCTCAGCGACAGCTTCAAGGCCTACGAGACGGCCCTGGCGAAGGTCAAGGAGACCGGCGGGGACCTGCCGCAGATCGCCAGCGCCGGGCCCGTCGCGCTGATCCTCCTCGGCGCCGTGCTGCTCGTGGCCGCGACGGTCGCGCTCGCGCCGACGGTGATCGCGCGCCTCGCGCGCGTGGGCGGCTCGTTGCCCGTCGCCGGGCGCCTGGCCGTGCGCGACGCCGCCCGCCACCGCCACCGCACCGGCCCGACCACCAGCGCGATCGCGGTGGCGGTCGCCGGCTCGGTCGTGCTCGCCTGCGTGCTCGCCGCGACCCGTGAGGCCGAGGCGCTGCAACGCGTCGCCGCCCTGCCGGCCCACACGATGGCGCTCGAGCCCGGCCCGAAGGTGCAGTCGGCCGCCGCGGCCGCCGCGAACGGCCTGCCGGGCGGACGGGCGCTGACGCTCACCGTCCCGCTCGGCGCCGATGACCCGGGGGCGCCCCCCGGCATGCCCGTCTCCGAGGTCCGCGGGATCATGGCCGAGGCCCCGTGCGCCCAGCCGCCGTGCGATCGCGGCTCGGGCGATCCGCTGGCCATCGGCGACGCGACCGGCATCGCCGTGGCCGTGCTGGGCGGCGCCGACGAGGCGCTCGTGCGCCGACAGCTCGCCGCCGGGCGCGTCGTGCTCTTCGGCGCGCCCGGAACCGGCGGCGCCAAGACGCTCACCGTGCACTCGGGACCCGACGTGCGCCAGCTGCCGGGCTACGTGGTCGAGCGCCCGCGAGCGTTCCTCGGGCTCCCGCTCGGGCTGATGCCGGAGTCGGTCGCGCGCCGGGAGGGCTGGGAGCTCGCGCCGGGCCGCGGGTACGTCGCCTACAGCGCCAAGGCGACCGGCGCCCAGGTCGCCGACGCGCTGGACCGCGCGACGGCCAAGGGCTCCTACGCGAGCATCGACGATCCGCCCAAGCCGCCCAACAACGCGATCCTGCTCGTCGTCGTGCTCGGCGCGGCGTTCATCACGCTGGCGGGCGCGGCGATCAGCATCGCGCTGTCCTCCGCCGAAGGCCGGGCCGACCTGGCCACGCTGGCCGCGGTCGGCGCCGCGCCGCGCAGACGCCGCGCACTGGCGGCCAGCCAGGCCCTGCTGATCGCCGGCGTGGGCTGCGGGCTCGGGGTGCTGGTCGGGACGTTCGTGGCCTACACCCTGCGCGCGACGACGGGGGCGCCGGGCTTCGTCGTTCCGTGGGCGAACCTCGGCGCGACGGCGATCGTCGTCCCGCTGCTGGCGATGGCCGTCGCGGCGGTGTTCACGCCGTCGCGGCTGCCGTTGGTCAGACGCGCGGCGTAGCGCCCTTGCGCGGTGGCAGACCGCGCTTGGCCGGACCTTGAGAAGACCTTGCGGCGGTAGGGCGGTTTGCCACACCTCGACGTGGCGGCTGGATACCGCAAGGGCCACCGGGTGCCATCCCCACCGGGGGTATCAGCCGCCCGTAGCTTCTCCGGCCATGCGCCACCGCCTCCTTCCGACACTTCTCGCAGTGTTCGCCGTCCTCACCGCCGGCGCCGCACCCGCGCGCGCCGACTGGCTCGGCCTGCCCGGGCTGCAGGCCGCCGGCTGGGTCCGCGAATACGCGACCGCCTCGATCCCGACCACGATGTACGCGGCGACGGAGGGCAACGGCGTCTACAAGTCGGTCACCAACGGCCTCACGTGGTCGTCGTTCAGCAGCGGGCTGACCACCGTCCCCGGAGCGATGGATGTCCGCACCGTGTTCACCAGCGGCGCCTCCACGGTCTACGCCGGCACGAGCGCCGGGCTCTTCAAGTCCGAGGGCGGCGGGGCGTTCCAGCCGGTCGCGCAGGGCCCGGAGGACGATCCGAAGAACCCGAAGAAGCTCAACCAGGCCGTGCAGACCGTCTTCACCGGGCTCGTCCCGGGCCAGATGATCGCGGGCGTGGCCAGCGGCGGCGTCTACCGCAGCTCCGACGGCGGCGCGACCTGGCAGCCGCCGTCGCCGGACAACGGCATGGCGCGCGCCGAGACCGTGTGGAGCATCGGCTCCTACAAGGACGGCCTGCTCTACGCCGCGACCGGCAGCGGCATCTACGTCTCGCTGAACTTCGGCGCCACCTGGACGCGTGCCAACGACGGCATCACCGGCCAGACGCTGCGCACCTTCGCCGACGACAAGTTCCCGACGATCTACTACGCGTCGGGCACCGACGGCGTGTTCCGCTCGATCAACGCCGGCCTCACCTGGTCGAACCTCGGCGCCGGCGGCGGGCAGGCGCGGGCGCTCACGCAGTTCAGCGGCGTCAACGAGAAGCGCCTGTACGTCGGCACCGAGAACGGCGTCTACGCCGGCACCACCGGCCTCGGCCTGCTGCCGGGCCCGGTCAAGTGGCGCAAGGTGGCCAACGACGGCCTGGGCAACAACACGATCCTGTGGGCGCTGACCAGCTTCATCAACACGCCGGGCACGCTGATCGCCGGCACGCAGTCCAACGGCGGCTACGCGCTGACCTTCACGCCGCCGTCGAACAGCGGCGCCAAGCCGGCCATCTCGAACCTCTCGCCGAAGATGGGGGAGACGATCACGACCACCAACGGCGGCTGGAGCGGCACGCCGACGATCGAGTTCGAGTACCAGTGGCAGGACTGCACGGTCACCTGCACCGACATCGACGACGCCACCACGAACTCGCTGGTCGTCCCCAAGCAGGGCGGCAAGTACCGCGTCAGCGTGATCGCCAAGAACGATTTCCCGACCGGCAGCTTCGTGCACGCCGAGAGCGCCACGACCAACGCCGCCGGCGCCAAGCCGGGCTCGTTGCCCGGCGACACGCAGCAGTCGACGGCCTCGATCGAGGTCCAGAACGACCCGGACGGGTTCCCGCAGCCGGGCGAGAAGCTGCACGCCAAGAACTGGCTGTTCAACCCGACGGCGAGCCTCGGCACGACCTTCCAGTGGTACCGCTGCGTGAGCGCGGCCGACTGCAAGGCGATCGCGGGCGCCACCGCCGTGGACTACATCCTCACCGACGAGGACGTCACGCAGCGCCTGTGCGTCACCGTCACCGGCAAGAACGGCTCCGGCTCGACGACGCTGGGCTGCAGCGGCCAGACCAACGAGATCTTCCCGAAGGCGCCGAAGGCGACCAAGGCGACGACGATGGACGGCAAGGCCTACATCGGCGACACGCTCGTCTCCGGCGTCGGCCAGTGGGAGTGGGCGGGCACGCAGTTCACCCGCCAGTGGGAGTCCTGCGAGGCCGACGGCTCGAGCTGCCAGACGCTCTCGGGCGAGAAGAGCGCGACCTACATCGTCAAGGCCGCCGACCTCGGCCGCCGCCTGCGCGTGCGCATCGGCGTCGACTCCAACCAGGCCAACAAGAAGCCCGACCCGATCGAGGTCTTCACGCCGCTCAGCGACGTCGTGACGCCCGCGCCCGTGATCCCCGATCCCGTCCCCCAGGGTGGCGGCGGCGGTGGTGGCGGCGGCAGCGCCGCGGCGGTGGCGGCGGCGGTGGCGGCGGCCAGACCCCGCCCCCGCCGGCCGACACGACCAAGCCTTCGATGAGCAAGCTCGTGATCACCAAGACGGGCAAGCTCACGCTCACGTTGTCGGAGCCGGTGAAGCTCAAGATCGTCGTCAAGAAGGGCAAGAAGACCGTCTCGACGATGACCGTCAACGTCGCCGCCGGCAAGCGCACGCTGTCCCTGACCAAGAAGAAGCTCAAGAAGGGCGCCTACAAGGCGACGATCACTCCGGTGGATGCGGCCGGAAACACTGGCGCCGGACGTACGGTGTCCTTCAAGATCAAGAAATGAGCCGCAGCACCGCGCGCGACGGGTTTCTCAATCAGGTCCAGTTCCATGCGCTGACCAACTACGAGCCGGTGTGGGAGTTCCTCTCGCGCCGGCCCGTCACGCGGCGGTTGACCAACCGCGCGCTGATCAACTCGGCCGTCGAGTACGTGCCGACGCGACCGAACCCGTTCAGCACGCTCACGCCGTACACGTCGTGGGCGTCGCTGACCGACCGGCGCTATGACTCGCGGCACCTCCCGCCGGCGCCGCAGGACGGCCTGCCGCCGGCGGAGGCGGTGGCGGACCTGTTCGTCCGCCGCGGCGAGGACACGCTGTGCCCGAAGTCGACGGTGATGTTCGCCTACTTCGCGCAGTGGTTCACGGACGGGTTCCTGCGCTCGGATCGCAACCCCGAGCGCGACCCGCGCTGCAACGACTCCACGCACGAGATCGACCTGCTGCCGCTCTACGGAGTGCGGCCGTCGTGGACCGAGCAGCTGCGCGCCCACGAGGGCGGGCGGCTGAAGTCGCAGGAGATCGGCGGGGCCGAGTTCCCGCCCTACCTCTACGCGGGCGGCGTCAAGAAGCCGGAGTTCAGCGAGATCCAGGTCGTCCGCCCGCAGCAGATCCCGCCCGAGCGGCTGGACACGCTGTTCGCCGCGGGCAGCGACACGACGAACTCCCAGCTGGGCTTCGTGCTGATGAACGTGCTGTTCCTGCGCGAGCACAACCGGGTCGCCGGGGTGCTGGCGCGCGAGTACCCGTCCTGGGACGACGAGCGGCTGTTCCAGACGGCCCGCAACGTGATGATCGTGCTGCTGATCAAGCTGGTGATCGAGGAGTACATCAACCACATCACGCCGTACTTCTTCCGGCTGCAGGCCGATCCCACGCCGTTCAAGAACGAGCGCTGGAACCGGCCGAACTGGATGGCGATCGAGTTCAACCTGCTCTACCGCTGGCACGGGCTGATCCCCACGCACCTGCGCGTCGGCGGCGCCGACGAGACGATCTGGGACACGATCTTCAACCCCGCGCTCGCGGTGCGGCACGGGATCGCACCGCTGATGCAGGAGGCGTCGCGCCAGCGCGCCGGCCGGATCGGGCTGCTGAACACCGCGCCCGCCCTGCGCGAGGTCGAGCTGCTCTCGATCCGCGAGGCGCGCGCCGTCGAGCTCGCGCCCTACAACGACTACCGCGCGCTGGCCAAGTTCCCGCGGGTGACGGACTTCAACCAGATCTCCGGCAACCCCGACGTCGTCTCCGGCCTGCGCGACCTCTACGGCAGCGTCGACCGGATCGAGCTCTACCCGGGCCTGTTCGCCGAGGACGCGCGGCCGAACTCCGTGCTGCCGTCGCTGATCGGGCGGATGGTCGGCGTCGACGCGTTCTCGCAGGCGCTGACCAACCCGCTGCTCTCGCCGCGCGTGTTCAACGAGGCGACGTTCTCGCCCGCCGGGATGGCGATCATCGCCGGGACCCGGAGGCTGTCGGACATCGTGCACCGCAACGTGCCCGAGGCGCCCGGGAGCTACACGATCACGATGACCCGCGAAGGCTGGACGCGCGAGTAGCCAGGAACGCGCGCTCCGGCTCTCCGGCGCGCTCGATCGCCCGCTCGTAGGCGGTCAGCGCCTCGGCGTCGCGGCCGAGCCGGAGCAGCAGGTCCGCCCGCACCGCGTGGAACAGGTGATACGGCTCGAGCTCCAGCGCATCCACGAGGGCCAACGCATTCGCGGGACCGTGGACCTCGGCCACCGCGACGGCGCGGTGCAGTTCGACCACCGGTGTCGGCGTGAACACCAGCAGCTGGTCATACAGCTCGAGGACCTGCCACCAGTCGGTCTCGCCCTCGCTGTGGACGGCGTTGATCGCGGCCTGGATCTGGTACGGCCCGGGCGCGTCGCGGCGCAGGCAGCGCCGGACGAGTTCCTGGCCCTCCTCGATCATCGCCGCGTCCCACAGCGAGCGGTCCTGGTCGGCGAGCAGGACGAGCTCACCGCCGGCCAGCCGAGCGTCGCGACGCGAGTGCACGAGCAGCATCAGCGCCAGCAGCCCGAGCGCCTCGGGCTCGTCGGGCATCAGCTCGACCAGCACCCGCCCGAGCCGGATCGCCTCCTCGGAGAGCTCGGAGCCCGACTGGTAGCCCTGGTTGAAGATCAGGTAGACGACCGCCAGCACCGCCCGCAGGCGCTCGGGCAGGTCGGCCTCGCGCGGGACGCGGTAGGGGATCGACGCGTCGCGGATCTTGCCCTTGGCGCGCACGAGCCGCTGCGCCATCGTCGGCTCCCCGACCAGGAACGCGCGCGCGATCTCCGCCGTCGAGAGCCCGCCCAGCAGCCGCAGCGTCAGCGCGACCTGGGCGGGCATGCCCAGCGACGGATGACAGCAGGTGAAGATCAGCCGCAGGCGGTCGTCCTGCACCGGACCCACCTCCTCCGCGGGCGCGCGCTGGGCCTGCAGGAGCACGGCCTGGGCGTGGCGGTCCTCGCGCGAGGCCTCGCGGCGCAGCCGGTCGATCGCCCGCCGCCGCGCCGTGGTGATGATCCAGCCGGCCGGCGACGGCGGCACGCCGTCGGCCGGCCAGCGTTCGACGGCCGCGGCGAACGCGTCCTGGACCGCTTCCTCGGCGATGTCGATGTCGCCGAAGACGCGGACCAGGACGGCGACCGCGCGGCCGTGCTCCGCGCGGAAGACACGTTCGACCTCCACGCTCAGTGCTGTTCCGGGGCCATCGGCCGGACCTCGATCGGCAGCGTGATCACGGCGGCCATCCGCTGGCCCCATTCCAGCGCGGCGTCGAGGTCGTCGGCCTCGAGGACGGTGAACCCGCCGATGTGCTCGTGGCCCTCGGTGAACGGCCCGTCGGTCATCAGCACCTGCCCGTTCTCGGGCCGCAGGACGGTCGCCGAGCTCGCCGGGTGCAGGCCGGCCGAGAACACCCACACGCCCGCGTCCTTCATCTCCTGGCGCAACCGGGCGAGGTTCTCCATGATCGGGCCCAGGACGTCCGGCTCGGGCGGCGGTCCGTCGGGCTGGATGACATTCATCAGGTACTGCGGCATCGTGTGCCTCCTTCGCAGAAGCGTCTGTACACCCTCTACACGAACGGACACCCGCGATATCGACATACGCCGAGCTCGCCGCCGTCTATGAGGCGCTGACGCCCGAGCCGTTGCGCACGCCCGAGGGCAACGTCGCGGCGTTCGCGCCCTACTTCACGGCGCCGCCGGGAGCGCGGGTGCTCGACTGCGCGTGCGGCATCGGGCTGCTCGCCGTCGGGCTCGCGCTCGCCGGGTACCGCGCGGAGGCCTCGGACGCCAGCCCGGCGATGATCGAGCGCACCAAGGCGTGCGCCGAGGCGCACGGGGTCGACGTGCCGGCGGCGGTGTGCCGGTTCGAAGCGCTCCCGCCTGGCCCGCGCTACGAAGTCGTCTTCTGCGTGGGCAACTCGCTCGGGCACGTGCGCGACCGCCGCCGCGCACTGCGGGCGATGGCCGCGACGCTGTGCCCGGGTGGCACGCTCGTGGTCACCTCGCGCAACTGGGAGCGCGAAGGGCTCGAGCAGCCGCGCTACATCGATATCGACGTCGAAGGCGTCCGGGAACGACTGACGTATTGGCCGTTCACCTACGAAGCGCTCAAGGCCGATCTCGAAGCGGCCGATCTGACGCTCGTGGACAGCACGTTCTTCACTGAAGCTGAGCGTTACCTCATCTCAGCCCGGGTACGCTAGGAGTAGATGCCCGACGTGGTCAGCGCGCTGGAGCGTGCCATCGAAGGCCTGGTCGATGCCGTCGCCGGCGTTGCCGTCGGCTGGCTCATGCTGGGCGTGGCCCTGCACCTGCTCAATCAGGTGGCGCGGGGCCGCGGCTGGTACTCGGTGGTCAAGTCCGCATCCGCGACACCTCCGCGCAAGCGCGACGCGCTCGCGGCCTGGGTCGCGGGGGCCGGCGCCGGCGGCGTCGTGTCCGCGCGCGGCGGGGACGCGGTGCGTGTGCTGGTGCTCGCTCGCCGGATGCCCGGGAAGGGCAACCGCGCGCTGCTGACCGGCACGCTCGTGGCCGAGACGGTGGGGGAGACCCTGCTGGGCCTTGGCCTGCTCGCGCTCGCGGTCGCCATCGGCGTCACCCCGGGCGCCACGCCGAGCCCGGCGGTTGCGCTCTACGCGCTCGCCGGTGTCGCCGTCCTCACCGGGATCGTGTTGATCGGCCGCCGCCACGCCATGGTCAAGCGCTTCGTGGTCAACGTCAAGGCCGGCTGCGCGATGGTCAAGTGCCCGCGCGCCTACGCCCGGCACGTGCTGCCGTGGCAGTTCGCCAGCCGCGTCGCGCGGATCCTCGCGCTCGGCTGCTTCTTGGCCGCGTTCCACCTTCCCGCGACGTTCGCCGCCGTGCTGCTGGTGACGTTCGCGCAGTGCAGCGGTCGCCTCGTGCCGTTCTCGCCGGCCAGTGTCGGCACCGGCGCCGCGATCCTCGCCGCCTGCTTTGAGCCGGTGACCGGCTCGAGCGTTCCCGCGAGCCAGCTCGCGGCGTTCTTCGTCGGCACGAGCACGGTGCTGACCGTGGTCGGCACCGCGCTCGCGCTGATCCTGTGCGGCGCTCAGGCCTCGGCGAAGGCCGGGCCGAGCGAGTTGCCGCTGCGCGCCGGGCGCTTGATGCGGATCCGCGCGGCGCTCAGCGCCAGGCCGTAGCCACCCGCGGCGGCCACCAGGCCGGCGATCGCGTCGAAGACGAAGTGGTTGCCGGTGGCGACCACGGCGAGCGTGACGATCGGGCCCCAGAGCAGGAAGACCCAGCGCAGCGGGTTGCGGACCGTGGCGAACAGGGCGAACCCGACGATGACGGCGAACCCGACGTGCAGCGACGGGACCGCCGCGAGCTCGTTGAAGAAGCTCGTCGAGAAGTTCGACGTCATGCTCACGCCGGTCTGCGACGTGATCGTGTCGACCAGTCCGATGTCGGCCAGCCGCGGGGGAGCGACGGGGAACAGGCCGTAGACCGGGACCGACAGCAGCCAGGTCGCGAGGATCGTGTTGCGCAGCGTCGCGTAGATCGCGAACGAGCGGTTGTAGAGGAAGATCAGCGCGGCGGGGATCACGCCCAGCTGTGCCAACAGGTAGAGGCGATTCAGCACCCAGATCACCCACGTGCCGTCGAGGGCGTGCTGAACGGAGGCCTCGAAGCCGAGGTGGAACGTGTTCTCGACGTCGACGATCCAGTGCGCGTTGCCCATCGCGTCGGAGAGGTCCCCGATCGTGAAGAACCGCGCGACGGTGTAGACGGCGTACGCGAGGAGGAAGAGCCCGATCTGAGCGCGGGCCCGGGGGGAGAAGGGCAGCCGCACCGAGGTCGTAGGGCGGAAGGTCGAGGCGGCGAGCATGGACTGCAATCTACGTCCGCCCCCGCCCGCCTACAGCGGTGGAGCCACCAAAGCCGAGGTGGGGTCCAGAGCAGTCCGCGGTGCGGCTAACCCCACCCTTGCCGGAACCTAAAGGGGCCAGGCCCCTTTAGGTTCCGGCGTGAGTGATCTACGGGGTGGTGGTGGACAGGGTGAACGTCAGCGACTTGGTGTAGGTGCCCGTGCGCAGCGCGTCGTTGGCGTTGACCAGCTGGGAGAACGCGAGCGTCACCACGTCGTTGGAGATCGGCGCGGCGTAGGTCTTGACCGTGGCCGGCAGGCCCGACCCGGCGACCTGCAGCGGTTGCGGCAGGACGAAGGTGCCGTTGACCAGGTGGCCGGTGCCGACCGAGGACGGGTCGGCGACGCTGAGCGTCGCGTCACCGGCGGTCGAGATGACGGTGGCCGTGGTCGAGGCGGTGTAGGTGTTCGTGATGCCGGGCGTGAACGCGCCGAACGACGCGGGGGCGCCGAGCGTCAGCGCCAGCGTGGCCGGCACGGTGCCGCCGACCGGTTGCTGGCCGCCCACGAGCACGTTGAACGTGTCGGTGGCGACGTTGCCGTTCGCGTCGGTCGCCGTGCACGTCACCACGGTCTGGCCGATCTTGAACGTCGAGCCCGACGCCGGCGAGCACGCGACCGTGGGGGTCGGGTCCTCGTTGTCGGTGGCCGTCGGCAGCGTGTAGTTGACCGCGATGCCGTTCGGGTTCGCGGTCGAGACCACGATGTCGTCCGGCATGCCCGCGAGAACCGGCGCGACCGTCTCGGCGTCGGTGCCGCCCGCGGCCGCCAGCGCGTCATAGCCGCCGGCGATCGGCAGCGTCACCTTCGAGAGCTTCGTGTCCAGCGTCACGACCGCGCCCGGCGTCCCGGAGGAGCCGAACAGGTTCGTGACCAGGATCACGCCGATCTGGTGACCGGCCTTGAAGATGTGCTCGGTGGCCATCGTCGGGAACGTGAAGCGGTACTTCTGATCGATGCTCACCGGGCTCGCGTCGGCGTACCACAGCGAGTTGCGATTCGACGAGTCGGTCACGGCGCGCGTGACCCGCCATTGCGTGACGTCCTGCATCCGCCGGCTGACCTCGCGGTAGCAGGCGGTGTCGATCGTCTGGTCGGACGCCTCACACGCGTCGCCGATGACGCAGGCGGGACCGCCGGCGCCGGTGGCGCCCCAGCACGTGCGCTCGCCGTCGGTGGTGATGCCCTCGCCGCTGCGGCTGACCTGCGTGCCCGCGCCGTAGTCGACGAGGATCGCGCCGAGGTTGCTCTGGGTCGTGCTCAGCGAGGCCTGGATGTCGATCATCGCGGTGCCGGACATGCGCACGTCCTGGGTCAGCGGCCGCGAGAGGAACACGCGCTTGTTGGTCTGCGCGCCCTCCGGGTTGCTCATCAGCGTGTTCTCGTTGGTCGAGCCACCCTGCTGATAGGTCACCGAGTCGGTGTCGCCGCCGCTCGTCCCGCCGAGCGTGCCGGCGGTGTCCTGGCCGGTGCCGCGCAGGAACACGTCGACGTTCTCGGTGCCGGGAATGGGCCAGTCGGCGTAGTTCTTCCACGTGCCGACCTCGTCCTCGATCGTCACCGCGGGCTCGTTCATGATCCCGTTCTCGACGCCGTAGAGCCAATGGTCGAACCAGCGGTGCAGGGTGTCGACCCACTCCGCGCGGCGCACCTCGAACGGATCGGTGTGGCCCGTGCGCATCAGCCACAGCTTGCGCGGCACGTTGTTGGCCTTCAGGCCGTTCCACCACATCCACTCGTGGTCCATCTTGACGTTGTCGTCCTGGAAGCCGTGGGTGGCGAACACCGCGGCCTTGACCTTGCCGACGTCCTTGACGTAGTCGCGGTCGCGCCAGAACTCGTTGATGTCCCCGTGCTCGTCGCCGTCGAGCGTGTTGAAGTCGCTGTTGATCGGATCGCACGGGACCGTGCGCCGGTCCGGCAGCGTGATCGTCGGCGGCGCGTTGGTGTTGTACGTGATCGTGCGGTTCAGCGACCGCGGATAGTTCGACGACGTGACCACGCCCAGCGACCGCGAGTAGTTGTACCAAGCGGAAATGGCGGAGACCGGGACGATCGTCTTGAGCCCTTCGACGCCGGTGGCGGCGACGCCGTTGGACAGCGTGCCGTCGTAGGACTTGCCGATCATCGCCGAGGAGCCGTTGTGCCAGTCGGCGAGGACCGGCGTGCTGTCACGGCTGGCGGCGGTGTAGGCCGGCGCGCGGCCGTTGAGCCAGTCGACGATCGACTTCTCGCCGGCGATGTCGCCCGGGCCGCCGTGATGCGGGCAGCCGTTGGTGGTGTAGCCGGTGCCGTTCATCTGCCCGAGCACGTACGCGTAGCCGCGCGGGACGAAGTAGTTGTCGTAGAACAGCGGCCAGCGGTCGTTTACGCCGTCGCCGTCCCAGTCGGCCATGCACTGCGACTCGTTGCCGCGGCAGACCGTCGTGTAGTACGGGCTGGGATCGATGATCGCCGGCATCTTGTTCGTCGCCGACGCCTCCGCCGGGCGGATGATGTCGGCCGTGATCCAGTCCTCTTGACCGTTGCGGTCCTGATCGATCCCCGGCTGCGGGATGAAGACCCGCTCCCGAACGGCATGCGTGTAGTCGTAGACCGCCTTGGTCTTGCCGTTCTCGAGGATTGGGCTCTGCGCCGCGGCGGTCCCGCCGGTCAGCGCCAATGCGGCCAGCAGTACCCCACCGCCGGCCACGAGCCGTCGTCGTCCGTGCCCCCTCATATGACCCTCCTTATGGTCCCCTCCGACCCCCGGTTTGGAAGCCGAGTGGCCGCAGTATGAGGGCTGGGCGGGTCCCGGGCGAATGCTCAAGGTCTCTTGTGCAAGTCCTCGAACCAACCGCCTGCGCGGGTGCCCCTCGGCGCGGGAGAATGGGCGGTAGGGATGGGGTCCCGACGACCCGCCGGCCGCGCGTGTGCGCGGCCGGACGGGTCAATCCGGCGCTCGTCCCGGCCCGCGCGAACGCGGGCCGGGAGGCTGAGCGTTACGGCGTGGTCGTCGACAGCGTGAAGGTCAGCGCCTTGGAGTACGTGCCCGTGCGGAGCGCGTCGTTGGCGTTGACCAGCTGTGAGAACGCGAGCGTCACGACGTCGTTGGAGATCGGCGCGGCGTAGGTCTTGACCGTGGCCGGCAGCGCCGACCCGGCGACCTGCAGCGGCTGCGGCAGGACGAAGGTGCCGTTGACCAGGTGGCCGGTGCCGACCGAGGACGGGTCGGCGACGCTGAGCGTCGCGTCACCGGCGGTCGAGATGACGGTGGCCGTGGTCGAGGCGGTGTAGGTGTTCGTGATGCCGGGCGTGAACGCGCCGAACGACGCGGGGGCGCCGAGCGTCAGCGCCAGCGTCGCCGGGACGGTGCCGCCCGGCGCGGAGCCGACCGGGACGTCACGGCGGACGACGACGTTGAACGTCTTGGCCGCCGACACGTTGCCGTTGGCGTCCTTGGCGGTGCACGTGACCGTCGTCGTGCCGACGACGAACTTGGAGCCCGAGGCCGGGTCGCAGGTGACGACCGGGTTCGGATCCTCGTTGTCGGTGGCGGTCGGGTTGGTGAAGCTGACCGTCGTGCCCGTCGCGTCGGTGGTGGCGACGAGGATGTCGGCCGGGACGTCGTTGTTGAGCACCGGCGCGACCGTCTCGGCGTCGGTGCCTCCGGCGCCCGCGATCGAGGCGTAGCCGCCCTGGATCGGGAGCGTCACCTTCGACTGCTTGGCGTCGAGCGTGACCGGCACGTTGGTGTTGCCGGTGCCGGAGGCCATGCTCGTGTTCGAGCCGCCGACGATGATCCCGATCTGGTGGCCGGCCTTGAAGATGTGCTCGGTCGGCATGGTCGGGAACTTCACGCGGACCCGCGTGTCGATCGTGACCGGCGTCGCGTCCGCGAACCACAGCGAGTCGCGGTTGGACGAGTCACGGATGCCGCGAGTGACGCGCCACTGGGTGACGGTCGACGACGGCTTGGAGATCTCCAGGTAGCACGCGTTGTCGACCTCGCGCGGGATCGGGTTCGTCGAGCCGGGCGAGCACCCGTTCGACGTGCCGAGCTCGCAGCTGCCGCCGTCGGCGCCGGTGACGGCGTTGACGCCGATCGCGCCCCAGCAGGTGCGCGGGTTTCCGCTGACGGAGCCGATGCCTTCGCCGCTGCGGGTGACCTGCGGGCCCGAGCCGTAGTCGGCGATGACGACGCTGAGGTTGGTCTGCGTCTGCCGGGTCGGGTTGGTGGCGTCGTTGCAGGCGTTGGTCCCGTTCGGGCACGCGATCGACGCGACGAGGTTGGCGGTCGCGGTGCCGGACAGGCGCACGTCCTGCGTGAGCGGACGCGACAGGAACACGCGGCGGTTGGTCTGCGCGCCGGTCGGCGTGTTCATCAGCGCGGTCTCGCTGGTGCCGGTGGTGGCCGTGAAGGGCAGCGTGTCCAGCGCGCCGCCGGTCATCCCCCCGAGCGTGCCCGCGGCGGCCACGTTGTCGGTGCCGCGCAGGTAGAGGTCGACGTTCTTGGTGCCGTCGATCGGCCAGGACGAGTAGTTCTTCCAGCGCTCGGCGTCGGTGAGCTCGGGGGTGATGCCCTCCTCGACCGTGACGGCCGGCTCGTTCTGGATGCCGTTGTTGACGTTGAACAGGTAATGGTCGAACCAGCGGTGCAGCGTGTCGACCCAGACGCCGCGGCGCATCTCGAACGGGTCGGTGTGGCCCGTGCGCATCAGCCACAGCTTGCGCTCCACGCCGGCCTTGCCGAGCGTGTCCCACCACATGCCTTCGTGGTCCATGCGGACGTTGTCGTCCTGGAAGCCGTGCGTGATGAAGACCGAGGCCTTGATCTTGGAGGGATCGAGGTTGTAGTCGCGCTCGCGCCAGAAGGTGTTGATGTCGCCGTGGGCGTCGCCGTCACCGGTGTCGGTGTTGGCGTCGTTGTTGATGTCGGCGTTGACCGCCGGGCACTGCGAGCCGTTCGAGCTCGCGCTGCGGCGGTTGGGCAGGTTGATGCCGCCGGAATGTCCGTTCGGCGCCGACCCGGAGTAGGTGATGCCGGGGTTCAGGCTGCCGCCCGGATAGTTCGTGTTGTGGCGGACGCCGCCGGTGCGCGAGTAGTTGTACCAAGCCGAGATCGCGGAGATCGGGACGATCGTCTTGAGGCCCTCGACGCCCGTCGCGGCGACGCCGTTGGACAGCGTGCCGTCGTAGGACTTGCCGATCATGGCCGAGGAGCCGTTGTGCCAGCTGGCGACGATCTCCTTCTCGAGGTCCGGATCGGTCAGCGCGCCGCCCGGGCCGGCCTTCGGGGCGTAGCCCTTCACGCGGCCGTTGAGCCAGTCGACGATCGACTTCTCGCCGGCGATGTCGGCCGGGCCGCCGTGACCCGGGCAGCCCTGGTTCGTGTAGCCGGTGCCGTTCATCTGCCCGAGCACGTACGCGTAGCCGCGCGGCACGAAGTAGTTGTCGTAGAACAGCGGCCAGCGGTCGTTGATGCCGTCGTTGTTCCAGTCCGACATGCACTGGCTCTCATTGCCGCGGCAGCTCGTCACGTAGTACGGGCTGGGGTCGATGATCGCCGGCATCTTGTTGGTGGCCGAGCCCTCGGCCGGCCGCAGGATGTCGGCCGTGACGTAGTCCATCTGGCCGTTGCGATCCGTGTCGATCCCCGGCTGCGGGATGAGAACACGCTCGCGGACGGCCGTCTTGTAGTCGTAGACCGCTTTGGTCTTGCCGTTCTCCAGCACCGGCCCCTGCGCCTGCGCGGCGCCGGCGCCCGCGGCCAGCGTCGCCAGCGCCACCGCACCGGCGGCGATCCCTCTCACCCTCAACCTCATGCAACCCTCCGTCATGACCCACGCGGCCGCGACCCTGCGGCAGCTTTGGGCTCAAGAGTGACGGCGAGCTCTCATGAAGTCCACCTCACTGACTGTGCAGAAGGCTAAACAACCTCTCATGTGGCCGCCCGCTCGCGCGGGCGGCCACGAGAGCGATTACGGGGTCGTCGTCGACAGCGTGAACGTCAGCGTCTTCGAGTAGCTGCCGGTACGCAGCGGCTCGTTGGCGCCGATCGACTGCTTGAACGTGACCGTCGGGGCGTCGTTGCTGACCGGAGCGGTCCAGCTCATCAGCAGCGTCGGGGCGGCGGAGCCACCGACGTCGGCGAACGCGCCGGCGCCCGCCTTGGCCTGGACGGCCTGGGCGAGCGAGAACGCGCCGTTGACCAGGTGGCCGGTGGCGGTCGCGCTCGGGTCGGCGACGCTCAGCGATGCGTCACCCGCGGTGGAGATGACGTTGGCCGTCATCGAGGCGGTGTAGTCCGCGCCGACGCCGGGGGTGAACGCCCCGAACGCGGCCGGCGTGCCCAGGGTGAGGGCGAGCGTGGCCGGCACCGTGCCGCCCGCGCTGCCGTCGGTCTGGTTGACGTACTGCACCACGACGTCGAAGGTCTCCGTCGCGGCGTTGCCGTTGGCGTCGGTCGCCTTGCACGTGACGTGCGTGGTGCCGATCGCGAACTTGGTGCCGGAGGCGGGCGTGCAGCTCACCGTCGGCGCCGTGTCCTGCGTGTCCGTCGCCACCGGCGGGGTGTAGGTCACCGTCGCGCCCGTCAGGTCGGTGGTGTTCTGGACGACCGTCGCCTGGTCGGCGAACGTCGGGGCCGTCGTGTCGGGCGCGAAGGCACCCGAGGCGTCGACCGTGGTGGCCGCGTCGGTCATCGGCAGCGTGACCTTCGACGCCTTGGTGTCCACCGTCACGACCGCGCCGCGCGTCCCGGCGACGCCGGGCGAGGCGTTGGCGACGACGACCACGCCGAGCTGGTGGCCCGCCGGGATCGTGTACTCCGTCGGCAGCGTCGGGAACTTGAAGGTGTAGAACTGGCCGGGCGTGACGTTCGTGGCCTCGCCGGACATCAGCGAGTCACGGTTCGAGGAGTCCAGGATGCCGCGCTGGATGCGCCAGGTCGTGCCGGTCTGGACCGGCTTGGTGACCTCGAGGTAGCACGCGTTGTCGATCGCGGCGGTCGCGGTGCAGGTGTCGCCCAGGTTGGCGCAGGCGTTGCCGCCCGCGCCGAGTCGCCCCAGCAGGTGCGGGTCGTCGTGTTCGACACGCCGTCCGAGCCGCCGCGGCCGACCTTGGAGTAGGGGCCGTAGTCGACCAGGAAGGCGGCCAGGTTGCTCTGCGGCGTCGACAGCGACGCGCGCAGCGAGATCTGGGGCTCACCCGACAGGTGCAGGTCGTTCTTGGTCTTGGTGGACAGGAACACGAGCCGGCTGGCCGTCACGTTGTTCGGGTTGTTGATGTCCGTGGACTCGGACGGGACGTTGCCCGTGGCCGGGTCCTGGAAGGACAGCGTGTCGGTCGCCCCGCCCGAGGTCAGCGTGAGCGCCCCGGAGTGGGTCGCGCCGTTCGACGACAGGTACAGGTCCTGCGGCGTCGTGTTGGGCAGGGGCCAGTCCGCGTAGGTCTTCCACACGTTGCCCGGCTGCTGCTCGATGTCGACGCGCGGCTCGTTCATGATGCCGTTCTGGACACCCTGGAGCCAGTAGTCGAACCAGCGGTGCAGCGTGTCGACCCAGGCGCCACGGCGATACTCGAACGGGTCGACGTGACCCTCGTCGGAGAGCCAGAGCTTGCGCGGCACGTTGTTGGCGGCGAGGCCGGTCCACCAGCGGTACATCTGATCCGGGCGGACGTTGTCGTCGTTGATGCCGTGCGACTCGAAGACCGCGGCCTTCACCTTGGAGACGTCCTTGGTGTAGTTGCGGTCCTGCCAGAACGGGTTGATGTCACCGTCGACGTCGCCGTCCACCAGGTCCAGGCCGCTGAACACGTTGGCGCACGGGGCGCGGTGATCGGGCGGCAGGACGCCGAGCGTGTTGGCGGACTGCGTGGCGGTGATCGAATTGTCCAGCGAGCGCGGGTAGTGGGAGTTCTCCCGGATGCCGCCCATGCGCGAGTAGTCGTACCAGTCCGAGATGGCCGAGATCGGGACGATCGTCGTCAGGCCGTCGACGCCGGTGGCGGCGACGCCGTTGGCGAACGTGCCGTCGTAGGACTTGCCGATCATCGCGTTCTTGCCGTTGGACCAGGTCGCGGTGGCGAGCTCGTCGCCGTCGACAGTCGTGTACCCGGGCACGCGGCCCTCGGTCCAGTCGATCACGGCCTTGAACCCCGCGACGTCGCCCGGGCCGCCGTGCAGCGGGCAGCCGGTCGAGAACGCGGTGCCCACGGCCTGGGCCAGGATCACCGCGTAGCCGCGCGGGACGAAGTAGTTGTCGTAGAACAGCGGGAACTTGTCCAGCGTCCCGTTGGCCGTGGTGTGGATGTACTGCGTCTCGTTGCCGCGGCCCACCGACGTGTAGTACGGGCTGTCGTCGATGATCGCCGGCACCTTCAGGTTCGGCCCGGATTCCTTCGGCCGGATGATGTCGATCGCGACGCGGTCGGTGACCCCGTTGTTGTCCTGATCGACACCCGCGACCGGGATGAACACGCGCTCGCGCGTCGCGTCCTGGTAGCTGTAGGTCGGCGCTGTCTTGCCGTCGGCGCCGAGCGGTGCGCTCTGCGCACGCGCGGCTGGCGCGGCCAACGCCAACGTGGCCGCGGCAACCGTGCCCACGGCGAAAATCCTTCTCATATGCCCTCCGTCAGACCCAAGCTGCCGCCACCCCGGCGACAGCGTGGGCAATGTTTACGGGCGAATCAGAAGAATTGGATGAGAGCCCTAGTCGTCGGCCGGGGGCGGAGCGAAGACGATGCGCTTGAGCTCGTCGACCATCTTGCCGCCCAGGCGCAGCGAGGTCATGAAGCCCTCCTGGCCGAGATCGCCCTGATCCAGAGCCACGCGCAGCTGATCCAGCGGCTCCTTGTCCTCGTCGGAGACCGAGCCCTTGCCCGCCTCGACGAGCACCAGATGACGTGCGCGGCGGTGCGCGGCGGCGAGCCGCACGTAGCGCTCGCGTTCCTCGGTCGACAAGCCTTCGAGCGGGATGACCACGGTCTGCCCGGAGGCGAAGCGCTTGGCCACGGCGGCGTCCAGCAGCGCCTGGGCCTTGGCGTCCAGGTCGCCGTCGGGGACCTTGCCACGGATCAGCCCGCGCACCTTGTCCAGTGAGAAGAGCGCGCTCTGCTCCTCGATCACGCGCTTGGCGAAGCGGTCGCGCAGCGTGCGGTCGGCGCAGGCGATGACCAGCAGCGAGCCGGGGTTGTAGCGCATGCGATCGGTGGGCGAGAGCACGCGCCCGCGCACGGAGACGTCGAGCTTGCGCGGCGGGCGCTCGGCCTCGCCGGGTTTGCGCGGGCGGTCCGACGACCAGCCGCCCCGCTCTGTATCACCGATCTTCACGCTGCGCGGCTGGGAGGACATGCCTCCCATGAAAGCAGGGACCTACGACGCCAATTGAACGAGCGCGCCGTCGGTCCAGTCGAGCGCCTCGCGGTAGGCGCGGGCGATCTCCATCAGGCCCACGCCCGACTGCACGCAGCCCTCGAAGTCTCCGCGCTCGTAGGCCAGCACGCCGGCCAGCAGCTTGCCCTCGGGCCCTTCGTGCGAGCTCAGCGCGCGCGTGGTGCGGTCATCGAACGGGAGGTCGTCGAGCAGTTGCGACATCCGCATCCCGAGCAGCGAGTCCACGACCGAGAACAGCCCGACGGTGAATGCGCGGTCGTCCTCGGCGTCGTCGAGGTCCTTGGCCACCAGTTCGCACAGGCGCGCGCGCAGCAGGCCGACCTCGAGCAGGTGCGACGGGCGGTCCGAGACGCCGGCGAGGACGAGCAGCGTCGCCCAGCGGCGGACGGTGATCGTGCCCAGCGCCATCAGCGCCTGGCGGATCGAGCCGACGCGGTGGCGGCCGCCGTAGAAGGCGGAGTTGGCCAGCTTGACCAGCTTCAGCGACAGACCCGGGTCCTCGGCGATCACGCGCTCGAGTTGCTCGAACGACGTCGCCGAGCCCTCGGCCAGCATCGACAGTGCCCGCAGGCGGTAGGTGGGGGCCGACGCGCCGGTGACGATCACCGGCTCGGCGAAGTACTGGCCCTGGAAGGCGTCGAACCCCAGCCCGCGGCAGAAGCCGTACATCTCGCGCGTCTCGACGCCGTTGGCGATCACTTCCAGTCCGCGCCCGCGGGCGAGGTTCGAGGCCGCCTCGATCGCGTCCTCGTCCAGGCCCGTGACGTTGATCTTCACGGCGTGGACCAGGTCGAGCAGCTTGTCCGGCGAATCCTCGGTGAAGTCGTCCAGCGCGATCCGGAACCCGTCCTTGCGGACCTCCTGCAGGACCTCGATCAGCTCGGCGTCGACCCGCTCGCCGGAGTTCAGCTCGAGCGTCACGCGATCCGTGGCCAGCGGGAGCGGGCGCACGGTCAGCAGGAACTCGCGCGAGACGTCGATGTGCGCGGGGCGCGAGCCGACCAGCCGCTGCAGGCCGATGTCGGCGATCGCCTGCGCGAGCACCGTCGCGGTCGCCTCGTCGGGATGTGCCGACTCGGGCGTGAGCAGCTCGAAGCCGACGATCCGCTCGACGTTGTCGAGGATCGGTTGACGCGACACGATGACCGGAGCGACGGTCGACATGGCGTCGGTTAGAGCTTCCCTGGCAAAGCGCGCGCGCTGATGCATACAGACCATATCGGCGTTTCGCTTCTCGCGGAAACACCCGGTCTGGACCCCATAGGCGCACGACCGGCTCTTTTGGCCAGTTCGCAGCTGGTCGAACGAACCGCCCCGTGCAAGGTTCGGCGCGTGCGACCGCTTTCGGGGGCAATTATACATATTCCGGCAGAGGTTGTGTATGACTGTCATACAAGATAGGTTTCTTTGGCATGGAGGAGACATGGACGGACGCGATCGCGGCGGTCGCGTATGAGCTTGCGCGCCGCAACGGAGAGAGCCCCATGGATCGGGGCACAGCGCTGGGCCGGCGGGTGATGGAACTCGCCGACGGTCGCGGCCTCGCCGAGGCCTTCGACCGGCTCAGAGCCGAGCGCTGCTACCGCCGCGAGGAGTGCGGCGACGAGTCCGCCGCGCGCGTCGAGGCGATGGTGTTCGGCGCTGTGCCGCGTACCCTGGTCGCAGCCTGATGACCGGCCTCGCCGTCACCCCGATCTCGACCACCGAGGCGGTCGTCGTCTCGCTGCGCGAGAAGATCCTCGACGGCGCCATCGAGCCCGGCCAGCCGCTCCCCGAGGCCGACCTCACCCGCGAGTTCGGCGTCGCCCGCCCAACCGTGCGCGCGGCGATCCAGACGTTGTGCCACGAAGGCCTGCTGCAGCGTGAGCGCAACCGCAGCGCCTTCGTCCCGCGGCTCACCCGCGCCGACGTCGAAGACCTGTTCGCGGTCCGTATCCCGATCGAGTGCCTGATCGTCCGCGGAGTGCTCGAGAGGGCCACGCCGCTGGGCGAGGTCCACATGGCCATCGCACGCCTCTCGGTCCTCACTCCGCACTCGCACTGGAGCGAGGTCGTCGACGCGGACCTCGGCTTCCACCACGCGTTGGCCCGCGCGGTCGGCTCGCCTCGGTTGGAACGGCTGTACCTGTCGATGAGCGGCGAGATCCGCCTGTGCATCGCGCAGCTGCGCCCGTCCTGGCAGTCCCCGACGCACATGTCCGACGAGCACCGCGAGTTGCTGGCCGTGATCGAGAGCGGCGACGTCGTGGCCGCCCAGGCGCGCATGGCCGCGCACCTCCAGCGCGCCGTGCGCGATTTGACGCACGGCTGAAGCGACGAGCGGATCGCCGCCGGGGGCGGCGTCCGCATGGTCGCTGGTTGGACGCCCGTGTGTCAGCTCATGCCGGCACGGCGCTCAGACGCGCCGGGTCGCCGTGCCACGCCGCGGAGAGGATCGCTTCGAGCCCGTCCACGTCGAGCGCCCGCGGGTTGTTGGAGATCAGGCGCTTGATGCCGATCGAGGCCTCGGCCATGCCGCGCAGGTCCTCCCGGGCGACGCCGATCTCTGCCAGGGACGCCGGGAGTCCGATCGAGCGGCCCAGGGCGTGGACGTGCTCGACCGGGTCGCCGTCGATCTCCATCGCGCGGGCGAGCTCGGCGAGTTCGTGCGTGCGGACGGGGCGGTTGAACTCCATCACGTACGGCAGCAGCAGGCCCGTGCCGAGGCCGTGCGAGGTGTGCGTGGCGGCGCCGACCGCGAACTGCAGCGCGTGCGCGGCGGACACGCCTGAGTTGCCGAAGGCGATTCCGGCGAGCAGCGAGCCGTAGAGCATCCCAGAGCGGGCGTCGAGGTCGGCGCCGTCCTCGACGGCGCGGACGAGGTTGCGCGAGATGTAGCCCGCGGCGGTCAGCGCCAGCGTGTCCGAGAGCAGGTTCTTGCCGACCTGGGGGCGGTCGAGCACGAGCGAGACCGACGGCTCCTCCTGCACGGACATGTAGGCCTCGATCGCGTGCGAGAGGGCGTCGATGCCCGAGTGCGCGGTCACCGTGGGCGGCGCGCCGACGGTCAGGTGCGGGTCGCAGATCGCGTGGCGCGGGATCATGTGCGGGCTGGCGACGCCGAGCTTCATCTCGGTGGCGGGGTCGGTGATGACGCTGACCGGCGTCGCCTCCGAGCCGGTGCCGGCCGTGGTCGGCAGGGCGATCAGCGGCAGGATCGGGCCGGGGACGGAGTTCACCGTGTAGTAGTCGCTCAGATCCCCGCCGTGGGCCAGCAGGAGCGCGGTGACCTTCGCGAGGTCGATCACGCTGCCGCCGCCGACGGCGACGATGACGTCGGGGGAGACGCTGCGGCCGAGCTCGACCGCGGCGTTGACCGCGCTCGCGGGAACGTCGACCTCCGCCCCGGTGAAGATCGTCACCTCGAGCTCCTCGAGGGAGGCCTGGACCGTCGCGAAGCCGGGGGTGCCGGCGATCGTCGGGTCGGTGATGACGAGGACGCGGCGCCCGTAGGTGGCGGCGACGCGGCCGGCGGCCTCGGCCATACCAGGGCCGAACAGCACCTCGGATGGGCTGCGAAGGACGGCGAACTCAGTCATCGGGGGTCTCCAGGAACGTCTTTACGAGGCGGTTGAAATCGTCGGTGTATTCGAGCGGTGAGGCGTGGCCGCAGCGACCGAAGATGTGGGCGCGCACGTCCGGCAGCGTGCGCAACAGGGGGAGGGCGCTGTCGACGAGCGGCACGATCGGGTCGTCCGCGCCGTGGATCAGCAGCACCGGCGCCGCGATCGAGGCCAGCTCGGCCTCACTCAGCGACAGGGCGTCGACCCAGCGCTGCCGGGGCGCCGGGAACAGCTCGCGGTAGTGCGGTTGGGCCTGCATGGCGGCCAGGCGCGGGGCGACGGCCGCCTCCTCCGCGGGCGCGTAAGAGAGCAGCGCGAGCAGCTCGCGCGCCTCGTCCTCGGTCGGCCCGAATCCCCAGAGGGCGTCGAGCCCCGGCGGCAGCGCCATCGGGTACCCCATCGAGCCGACCGCGACCACGCGCTGGATCAACTCCGGATAGGCGGCCGCGAGCTTCAGCGCCAGCGCACCACCTGCCGAGTTGCCCACCACGAAGCACGGTTCATCCGGCGCGACGAGCGAGACCCAGTCCTCGATCGGCGCGGCCGCAGCGGCGCCGAACCCGGGCAGGTCCGGCGCCACGCAGCGAAAACCGGCCGGCTCGAGCGCCGTGACCAGCGGCGCCCAAGCAGCCGACGTCGTACCCGGGCCGGACCCGTGCAGCAGGAGCACGGGCGGCATCGGGTTACGCCGGGACGGCAGCCCGCTCGAGCACGTTCATGAACGCGCGCGACCACTCGGGCATGTCCGGCCAGCCACGGCAGGAGACCATGTTTCCGTCGACGACATCCGGAGCGTCGACGATCTCGGCGCCGGCGTTGCGCATATCGCCGTGCAGGGGCGGGAAGGCCGCGGTCTTGCGGCCCTTCAGCAGGCCGTAGACGGCCGGAACCTGCGGGCCGTGGCAGATCGTGCCGACCGGGAGGTCCTTCTCGAAGAAGTACTCCGTGATGCGCTGGACGTCGGCGTCCAGGCGGATGTACTCGGGAGCGCGCCCGCCGGGGATGACCAGCGCGACGTACTCGCTCGGATCGACTTCCGAGAACGCGAGATCGACGGGCAGCTTGCGCCCGTTCTTCTCGGTGTAGGCATCCGAGTTGGGATCGAAATCGTGGATCACCAACTGGACCTCGCGCCGCGTCAACGCGGCGACGTCGGCTTGATAGCCGGCCTCCCGCAGGCGGTAGATCGGATACATCGCGTCGAGCTCTTCGGCGGCGTCGCCGACGAGCACCAAGACCTTCTGTGCCACGGGCACCTCCCTCCTGATTCTTGAAAACGTCGGGTCGTCAGCCAAATTGAATCAGACGTCCCCGGGACCCCCCGCAGAGTACGCGACGGTGATAGCCAATGCAAGAAATTGCGATCGCAGTTGACAAAAGATGCAAAGAAGCCGTAGCTTTCTGCAAGCCTCGTGCAAGGTTCGTAGTGTCGCCGTACAAGTTCAGCAGTACAACCCTCGTGGAGGAGGAGCA
Source organism: uncultured Solirubrobacteraceae bacterium (assembly GCA_963798325.1). Taxonomy (GTDB): domain Bacteria; phylum Actinomycetota; class Thermoleophilia; order Solirubrobacterales; family Solirubrobacteraceae; genus Solirubrobacter. Next base: position 159,990 of record CAWCSS010000009.1, on the reverse strand, counting down.
ATGAAGGGGAGACTCACAGTCTCGGCATCGCTATGCGCGGTGGCTGCGGCGTTGACGGTCGCTGCGTGCGGCGGCAACGACGATGGTGCAAGCACCAAGGGCAACGACACCGCGCCGAAGACACAGACCGCGCTGTCGGACAAGCCGATGACGCTGACGTTCCTGTGGTTCGAGTGGCCGCCGGCACAGGCGCTCGAAGAGCTCGGCAAGGAGTACACGAAGACCCGCCCGAACGTGACCGTCAAGGTCAACACGGTGCCCAACCCGCAGTGGCACGACGCGATCTTCACCCAGTTCGCGGCGCGCAAGACCAACTTCGACATGCCGATCCTGGATTCCCAGAACATCGGCGAGGCGGTCGAAAACGGCTCGATCCTCGACCTCACGGACTTCGTGAAGGAGAACATCGATACGTCGCAGTACAACCCGTACCTGCTCGCCGCGTACGGTCAGTACCCGCAGAACACGACGGGCAAGGCTGAGCCGGGCGCCAAGACGTACGGCCTGCCGCTGCTCGGCGACACGTGGATGATGGTCTACCGCAAGGACCTGATGGGCGACACGCCCCCCGCCACGTGGGAGGACATGATCGCCGCGGCCAAGAAGTGCCAGCAGGACAACCCGGGCATGAGTGGCCTCGCGTTCCATCAGTCCGGCGCCGGCGATGCCGCTGCCGTGACCTACAACACGGTCAACGCGCTCTACGGCGGCGAGCTGTGGAACCAGAAGGACCGCAAGATCGAAGGCGTCATCAACGACGCCGCCGGCAAGAAGGCGATGAACGTCCTCGTCAACGAGATGGTCCCGCTCACGCCCAAGGGCTCGAGCAACTGGTTCATCGATGAGGTCAACGCCGCCATCAGCCAGGGTCAGGTCTGCGTCGGCTTCCAGTGGATCGCCGCCTCGGGCGGCCTGCTCGATCCGGCCAACTCCAAGCTGGGCAAGACCAAGGAAGAGATCCTCAACAAGCTGGCGTTCGCGCCGCTGCCCAAGCAGGACACCGACAAGGTGCCGCTCGGCGGCATGGGTCTGCACGTCTCCAAGTACATCCCCGAGGAGAAGCAGGCCGAGGCGCTGAACTTCATCAAGTGGTTCCAGACGCCCGAGGCCCAGAAGAAGTGGGCCGAGCTCGGCGGCGTGCCGGCTCGTAACGACGTCCTCAACTCGCCCGAGTTCCTCGAGGCGACGCCCTACAACAAGGTCTACACCGAGTCGGTTCCGCGTCTGAAGGACTTCTGGAACCTGCCGGAGTACGCGAAGCTCCTGAACGTCCACTCGACCGAGGTCAACGCCGCGATCAGCGGCACCGAGAAGCCCGACGCGGCGCTCGACAAGTTGGCTGCGGACGAGCAGGCGATCCTGGACCAGAGCGGCCACTAAGCCGCATTGCGGACGAGCGTGCCGGGCCACTTCGGTGACCCGGCACGCTCCACGCTCTGACTCTCACCAAAAGACATGGCCGACACGCTTCAAACACCTCCCGCGGCCCCACCGGCCGCCGACCGGCTGGTGGCCCCACCCGCCGCCCGGCGCTACCGCTGGCTGACCGACGGAAAGCTCGCCGCGCTGTTCATCTCGCCGGCGATGGCGATCCTGCTGTTCCTCTCGATCGGGCCGCTGATCTGGCTGATCCTGTTGTCCTTCACGGACTACTCGGCGACCCGTGATGTCGGCTACAACTGGATCGGCTTCTCGAACTACACCGACGTCCTGACGTCCCCGGTCGTGCATAGCCGCGCGATCACGACAGCCATCTTCGTCGTCGGCGCGGTCGGACTGCAGACCATCCTCGGGTTCTCGATCGCCTACCTGATCTCGCGCCGAGCGCGCGGGGCAGGCGCGCTGACAACGATGTTCCTCGTCCCGATGATGCTCGCGCCGATCGTCGTCGGCCTGTTCTGGAAGTTCATGCTCGACACGCAGTTCGGCGTCGTGAACTCGATGCTGAACAGCCTCGGCTTCGGCCGCGTGGAATGGCTGACCCAGCAGCGGCTGGCGCTGTTCTCGCTGATCGTCGTCGACACCTGGCAGTGGACGCCGTTCATCATGCTGATCGCGCTCGCCGGCCTCACCGCCGTGCCGAAGTACCTCTACGAGGCGGCCGAGATCGACCGCGCCTCGGAGTGGTTCAAGTTCCGCCGGATCACCTTCCCGCTGGTGTGGCCGCTGCTGCTGATCGCGGTCATGTTCCGCGCGATCGAGGCCTTCCGCCTCTTCGACCTGGTCTACATCCTCACGCAGGGCGGGCCCGGCGGCACCACCGAGACGCTCTCGTTCAACGTCTACAAGGTCGCGTTCTTCGGCTTTGACACCGGACGCGCGTCCGCGTACGGAATCTTGATGGTGATCGTCGTGATCATCGCCGCGCAGTTCTACCTGCGCTACCTCAACCGCCTCCAGGAGCGCTAGGCCATGGCCGCACATATCCAAGAAGGTGGCGCGGCCGACGCCGGAATCGCGGGCGAGACCGTCGAGCCGCCCGTCCGCCGTCATCGCAAGCTCAGCAGCGGGATCGAGATCGTCCTGCTGGTGATCTTCGCCATCGTGATGCTCTTCCCGGTCCTGTGGATGCTCGAGACCGCGCTCAAGAGCGGCCGCGACGTCTACGCCGTCCCGGCCAAGATCATCACGGGCTGGACACCCACGCTCGAGAGCTTCAAGAAGGTCTTCAGCTCCGACTCCCCGGTCCTCGACGGCTTCAAGAACTCGATCTGGGTCGCGGGCTGGTCGACGATCATCGCGACCGCGTTCGGCGTCCCCGCCGCGTGGGCCTACTCGCGCTTCAAGATCCCGGCCAAGAAGGACCAGCTGTTCTTCATCCTCTCGACCCGGTTCATGCCGCCGGTCGTGGTCGTGATCCCGATCTTCCTGATGTTCCGGCTCGAGTGGATCAACCTGCTCGACACGCGCCTCGGCCTGATCCTGGTCTACAGCGCGTTCAACCTGCCGTTCACGATCTGGATGATGAAGGGCTTCATCGATGAGGTCCCGGCGGAGTACGAGGAGGCCTCGATGCTCGATGGCTTCTCGCGCTTCGAGTCCTTCTGGAAGGTCACGATGCCACTGCTGATCCCGGGCATCGCGGCCACGGCCGTGTTCGCGCTGATCTTCTCCTGGAACGAGTTCGTGTTCTCGATCTTCTTGATCACGACACCCGAGACCAGAACGGCACCCTCGGCGATCGCCGGCCTGATCGGCGGCACCACGACCGACTGGGGCCTGGTGGCCGCGTCGGCGATGGTGTTCGCGGTCCCGGTACTGATCTTCGCCTTCCTCGTGCGCAAGCACCTCGTGGCGGGCGTGACCCTCGGGGCGGTGCGTCGCTAATGGCTGAAGTCATCGTCAGCAAGCTGGAGAAGCGATTCCCCGACGGCACCCTCGCCGTCGAGGAGCTCGACCTGGAGATCGGCGACGGCGAGCTGTTCGTCATGCTCGGCCCGTCGGGCTGTGGCAAGACGACCACACTGCGCTGCATCGCCGGTCTGGAAGAGGAGACCGGCGGTCAGATCCGCATCGGGAAGAACGTCGTCAGCGGGCTCAAGCCGTCCGAGCGCGACATCGCGATGGTCTTCCAGTTCTACGCGCTGTACCCGCACCTGACCGTGCGCGAGAACATGGCGTTCCCGCTGCGCGCGGCCAAGGCGCCGGAGTCCGAGGTCAACGAGCGCGTGGCCGAGGCCGCGCGGATGCTCCAGCTGGAGCCGTATCTGACCCGCAAGCCGAACAAGCTCTCCGGCGGCGAGCAGCAGCGCGTCGCCCTGGGCCGCGCGATGGTGCGCCATCCGCAGGCGTTCTTGATGGACGAGCCGCTGACCAACCTCGACGCCGAGCTGCGCGCGGACATGCGCGCCGAGCTCAAGCACGTCCAGGAGCGGCTGAACACCACGATGATCTACGTGACGCACGATCAGACCGAGGCCATGGCGCTCGGGGATCGGATCGCGATCATGAACAAGGGCCGCCTGGAGCAGCTGGGCGCGCCGATGGAGGTCTACAACCGGCCGGCATCGGTGTTCGCGGCGCGGTTCATCGGCTCCCCGCCGATGAATCTGTTCGAGACGGAGGTGACCAACGGGCACCTGACCGCGGCGGGCAACCTTCAGGTCGCGGCGCCCGATGGGCTCACGCGCGGCGAGAAGGTGATCGCCGGCGTTCGTCCCGAGGGCTTCACGATCTCCGCCGTGGGCGAGGGCGAGGGCGTGGGTGCGCGGATCGCGTCCCGCGAGGCGCTCGGCGACGAGACGATCTACGTGGTCGAGTGCGACGCCGGCCTGATGCACGTGCGCATGCCGGCCACCGCTCGCTTCGATGAAGAGCAGGCCGTGACCCTGCGCCACATCGGCGGCCCACCGCCCGTGTATGACCCCACGACGGAGAAGATTCGATGAGCGCCAGCGCAATTGTGGCTGAGGGCGTCTCGAAGTCGTTCGGCGACGTCGAGGCGCTCAAGAAACTCGAGCTCGACATCCCCGAGGGCTCGTTCTTCGTGCTGCTCGGGCCGTCCGGCGCGGGCAAGACGACGACGCTGCGGGTGATCGCCGGGCTCGAGACGCCTGACACCGGGCGCGTGCTGCTGAACGGGATCGACGCCACGAAGGCCAACCCGTCCTATCGCGACCTGGCGATGGTGTTCCAGTCCTACGCGCTCTACCCCAAGCAGACGGCGGCGCAGAACATCGCGTCGCCGCTGCGGGCGCGCAAGCTGTCGAAGTCCGACATCGCCGAGCAGGTCAACCGGGTCGCGGGGCTGCTGCACATCGAGGAGCTGATGGACCGCTACCCGACGAACATGTCCGGTGGCCAGATGCAGCGCGTCGCCCTCGGGCGCGCGCTCGTGCGCGACCCGCGCGCGTTCCTGATGGACGAGCCGCTCACGAACCTCGACCTGAAGCTGCGGGTCGAGATGCGCACCGAGCTCACCCGCATCCATCGCTCGCTCGGCAAGACGTTCCTCTACGTCACCAACGATCAGGTCGAGGCCATGTCGATGGCCAACCAGGTCGCGGTGCTGCGCGCGGGCACGGTCCAGCAGGTGGGCGCGCCGACGGAGATCTACGACCATCCGGCCAACCGGTGGGTCGCGTCCTTCGTGGGCTCGCCGCGGATGAACCTGCTCGAGTGCACGGCCAACGGCCGGCTCTCCGGCGAAGGCTGGGAGCTTCCGAACCCGGGCTTCGGCGTCAGCGGGGATACGCGCGCGCTGCTCGGCGTGCGCTCCGAGGACCTGTCGCTCGACGTGCGCGAGGAATCCGCGTCGCTGGACGGCGCGGTCTACGCCGTCGAGCCGCTCGGCGACCGGACGCTCGTGGACATCGAGGTCGGTGGGCACCGCGTCATCGTCAAGGCCAAGCCGACGGCGTCCTACGCCATCGGTGAGAAGGTCCGCGTCGCGATCGACATGGAGCGCGTGCACCTGTTCGACGCCTCCTCGGAAGCGGCAATCGCGAGACGATGAGCGACGCACCGCTCCCCCCGGTTCTGAGGCGGGCGCGGATCCTCGAGCGTGTCTCGCGCGACGGCGGTGCCTCGCTCCAGGAGCTGGCGTCGGAGCATGCCGTCTCGCCGGTCACGGTTCACCGGGATCTCGAACTGCTGTCGGGTGAAGGGCTGCTCGAGCGGGTGCGCGGAGGCGCCCGCTCGCTGCCCGATCATCGCCCGGGGATCGAGACTGCCTGGAACGCGCGCGTACGCGAGGCCGCGGCCGAGAAGGACGCGATCGCGGTGTGCGCGCGCGACCTGGTGGAGGACGGGGCGACGATCTTCGTCGACGCGTCCTCGACCGGGCTCGCGCTGGCGCGGGCGCTGGAGCTGCGACCACCGACCGAGCTGACGCTGGTGACGAACTCGCCGGCGATCGCGCTGGGGCTGACCGCCGACTCGATCCACGTGATCGTGCCGCCGGGCGAGCTCAACCAGCACATGCGCGTGCTCACGGGGCGCTGGACGGTGGACTTCCTGCTCGAGCTCAACATCGCCATCGCGTTCATCTCGGCGGCGGGGATCACGCTCGAGCACGGGCTGACCACCTCGCGCTCGGCGCTGGCGGACACGTTGAATGCGGCATGCGAGGCGGCGGCGCGGACGGTCGGGCTGTTCGACTCGTCGAAGTTCTCGCGCTCGTCGCTACTGACCATCCGTCCGGCGTCGTCGCTGGATCTGGTCATCACCGACGACGGGGTGGACGCGGCGACGGTGGCCGAGTTCCGTGCGGCGGGTGTGCCGCTGGTCGTCGCCGAGCGCCTGTCGCTCGTCGATTCGGACTAGCGGGCGGGACATCCCGCCGGACCTCAAGTCTCGAAGGGGAGGATCGTGAGCGTCTGCGTGAGCTCGAGCAGGCGCTGCACCGGCGGCTGCAACGGGCCGAGCAGGCTCAGCTGCTCGACCTCGCGCGCGGCGCTGAGCAGCGTCCGCAGCCCGGTCGAGTCCATGAACGCCAGCTCCTCGAGCTCGATCCGCACCGGGCGGCCGCTCGCCTGGGCGAGCTCGGCGGTCAGCGTGGGCTCGCTCACGAGATCCAGCTCACCCTTCAGATGCAGGACCACGGTGCCGCCGTCGACGCTGGTGGCGACCTCGAACCGGGGTGGGCGAAAGGCGCCGGGATCGGTCTCGGCGGTCATGCGCGGCATCATCGCAGCATGACCGCAGACATGGACGACCTCCCCGAACTGGTTTCTCAGCTCGTCAGCATCGATTCGGTGAACCCGTCGCTGGTCGAAGGCGGGGCGGGCGAGCGGGCGATCGCGGAGTTCGTGTCGAGCTGGGCGAGCGACGCCGGGCTGACGGTGGAGACCGTCGCCGCCGATCCCGCGCGCCCGAGCGTGATCGTGCGCGCGCCGGGCAGCGGGGGCGGCCGGACGCTGCTGCTGTGCGGCCACCTGGACACCGTGGGCGTGGGCGGGATGTTCGAGCCGTTCGACGCACGCCCGGACGGCGATCGCCTGCTCGGGCGCGGCGCCTACGACATGAAGGCGGGCCTGGCGGCGGCGCTGATCGCCTGCCGGGCGGCGCTGCACGCCGGGCTGGCGGGTGATGTCGTGGTGGCGTGCGTGGCCGACGAGGAGCACGCGTCGCTGGGTGTGCGGGAGGTGCTGGCCTCGGGGCTGACGGCCGACGCCGCGATCGTGACCGAGCCGACCAACGGCGAGGTGATCGTCGCCCACAAGGGGTTCGTGTGGTCGGAGCTGACCTTCCACGGCGCGGCCGCCCACGGCTCCCGGGCGGAGGCGGGTGTGGACGCCATCGCCAAGGCCGGTCCGGCGCTGATCCGGTTGGGCGCGCTGGACACATCGCTCGGGGTGATCCTGCACCCGCTGCTCGGTCGCGGATCGGTGCACGCCTCGGTGATCTCCGGCGGCACCGAGCTCTCCACCTACCCGGACCTGTGCGTGCTGGGGATCGAACGCCGGACGCTGCCGGGCGAGACGGCGGAGGCGATCGAGGCCGAGATCACGGGCCTGCTGGCGGGCACCGGCGGGAGTGCGCGGACGCTGCTGGTGCGCGAGCCGTTCTCGGTCGACGCGAGCGCGGAGATCGTACGCCTGGTGTGCGAGGCCGCGGGCGGTGCGAAGACGGCGGGTGCGCCGTACTGGACCGACGCCGCGTTCCTCGGCGCGGCCGGCATCCCGACGGTGCTCTACGGCCCATCGGGCGACGGCGCGCACGCCAACGAGGAGTGGGTGTCGCTGGGGGACACGACCGCCGTCGCGCGTACGCTGCTCGCCGTGGCCTCCCAGTTCTGCGCGTGAGCGTGTTCGTCAACCCCGCGTACGATCCGCCGGCGGTTCCCGTGCCCTCTCGGGACGCCTTGGCGTTTCACCACGCGCTGCCCGGCTACGCGCCGACGCCGGTGCACGACCTCGGCGACGGCGTGTTGATCAAGGACGAATCCGCGCGCCTGGGCCTGCCGGCGTTCAAGGTGCTCGGAGCGTCGTGGGCGGCGGAGCGGGCACTGGGGCTCGATCCCGAGATCCACACGCTCGTGGCCGCCAGTGCCGGCAACCACGGGCGGGCGGTCGCGCACGTGGCGGCGCTGCGCGGGCTCCGGGCACGGGTCTACCTTCCCGCCCGTTCGGTGGCCGCCCGCCGCGAGGCGATCGCGGGGGAGGGCGCGGAGGTCGTGATCGTCGACGGGACCTACGAGGACGCCGTGCGGCTGGCCGCCGCCGAAGGCGCCAAGCCCGGCTGTTTCGAGCTCGCCGACGTCGGCGCCGACGGGCCGGCGGCGTGGGTGATCGACGGCTACGCGACGCTCTTCGACGAGCTCGACGCCGACGCCTTCGACGCGCTCATCGTGCCGATCGGCGTGGGCTCGCTGGGCGCCGCCGCCGCCCGCTGGGGCGCGCACGCCGGGGTCACGGTGCTGGGCGCCGAGCCGGATGTCGCCGCGTGCCTGACCGCGGCGCTGGACGCGGGCCGGCCGGTCGAGATCCCCACGCCCGGGACGGCGATGGCCGGCCTGGACTGCGCGATCGTCTCCGAGGCCGCCTGGCCGACGCTGCTGCCCGGCATCGGCGGGACGGTGACCGTGTCCGACGCGGACACGCGCGCGGCGATGCGCACGCTTGCCGCCGGCGGCCTGGCGATCGGCGAGTCCGGCGCCGCGTCCTTCGCCGCGCTGACGGCCCTGCGCGGAGAAGCCGGCGGGTTCCCGCTGGAGCGTGTCCTCGTGCTCGCCAGCGAGGGCCCGACCGACCCGGACGGCTACCGTCGGGCGATCACGTGACGCTCGCCGCGCCAAACATCCCCGTTCGCCGCAACACGATCCTGCTCGCCGTCGCGATGGCGGTCTACTCGTCCGTGCTCCAGCTCGTGGCCGCGGTCTCCTCGATCACGTTCGTGCTCGTGACCGGCGTGACCGGGCTGCTCGGGCTCGGGCCCGCGATCTTCCTCATGTCCTCGGCGCTGTCCGCGGTCCCCGCCGGCCGGTTGATGGATCGCATCGGCCGCAAGCCGGTGATCGCGGGCGGGTATGTCGCGGCCGCCGTCGGCTGCTCGTTGACGGCGCTGGCCACGAACCTCGACAGCGCGCCGCTGGTGATCGTCGGCTTCGTGCTCACCGGCGCGGCGAACGGGACGGCGCTGCTGATCCGCACCGCGGCGGGGGACATGTACCCACCCGCCCGCCGCGCCCGCGGGATCTCCTACGTGCTCTTCGGCTCGGTGTTCGGCGCGATCCTCGGGCCGGCGCTGTTCGGGCCGCTGTTCTCCGGCCGCGAGCTCGACGCCGCCGCGCTGACCGTGCCGTGGCTCGCCGCGGCGGGCATCAGCCTGATCGCGCTCGGGGTCGTGCTGTGCGTCAATCCGGACCCGAAGAAGATCGCCGAGATGCTCGGCGGGAACGAGGGGCCGCAGCCGCCCGCCGCGCCGCTGCGCGAGATCCTGCGCCGCCCGGGCGTCAAGCCCGCGATGCTGGCCGCGCTGGCGAGCTTCGGGGTGATGGTCTCGGTGATGAACCTCAGCGGCTACGTGGTGGTCAACATCCACCATCACCATCAGTCCGACGTGTTCCCGATCATCGGCGCCCACGTGCTCGGGATGTACGCGCTGGTGATCGTCGTGGGGTCGCTGATCGACCGCATCGGCCGCCCGGTCGCGCTCGCGGTCGGCCTCCTGGTGATGGGCGCCTCGACGATCGGGCTCACCTGGCTGGACAGCGTGCCGTCCACCGCGCTGCTGTTGTTCGGCCTCGGCGTGGGCTGGAACGTGTCCTTCGTGGCCGCGACGGCGCAGATGGTCGACCTCACCGCGGTGTCCGAGCGCGGCAGGCTGATCGGCTTCAACGACCTGCTGTCGGCGACGTTCGGCGCGTCGCTGGCGCTGCTCGGCGGCTACGCGCTGGACACGCTCGGCGTGGCGGCGATGGCGATCGGCGCGACCGTGATCGTGGCCGCGCCCGTGATCCTGCTCTCGCGCCTGCAGGCGCAGCCCGCCGCCGGCGCGAGCTGACGTCGAAGGGCACGACGCGCAAGCTCTTCTCGCCGATGGACCCGCCGAGTGCGACGAGCGTGTCGCTCAGACGGTTCCGCGAACGGCCACCCACACGGAGTCGAACGCGAGGTCGGTGCGCTCCGCGAGCAGGTCGTAATCGTGGTCGTAGTGCAGCACGCCGAGTCCGTGGCGGTCGGCGAGCGCCGCCACCAGCAGGTCCACGGGCGGGAGCCGGTGATGGCCGACGCGGGTCAGTTGCTCCTGCGCGTCCAGCGCCCGTTGCTCGACCTCATGGTCGACCGGGAAGCGGGGGAGGGCGCCGAGGAGGTCGAACAGGTCCGTGCGCTCACGCGCATCGCGGGCGGAGTACCCGGCCTCGAGCAGGAACGGCAGGCACGTGGCGACGCGGCCGGCCTCGAACAGCCGCGCGATCTCGGCGGCGCGGTCCTTGGGAAGCAGCGCGAGCCGCGCCCAGGCCGAGTTGTCCAGCAGCAGCGTCCGCTCGGTCACGGCCGCGCCCACCCGGCGCGACGCACCTCATCGGCGGCCCCGGCGTCCACGCCGAGGTCGCGGCGACGAATCCGGTCGGCGAGCTCCCGGCGCCGCTCGGAGACGTTCGCCCGCTCGGACCGCAACTGCTCCAGCTTGGCGTTCGCCCCGAGAATCACCAGTTCCCCGAGCTCCACCCGCTGATGCCCGAGCTCACCCCGCAGCGCGTCCAACGCCTCGCGCACCGGCGGCGTCTCAGTGATCGCATGTCGGGGATGCTTGGTCGGGATCACCCGAGTGTAACACCGGTGTCGCACACCTAAAGGGGACAGTCCCCTTTAGGTTGCCGTTAGGTGTGTGGCACTGGTGTCTCACCCTCGACGAAGGGCCAGGAATTCGCCCCTCGGCGGATGTTTGATTGCGCTGAGCGTCCGGCAAATGGTTGATTGCCACCGTGCGCGGCATTGCGTGGCGATCTCTTGTGGGCGGAGCCCTGATATCCGGGGCGTTGATGGCCCCTGTGGCCGTGGCAGCTTCACCGGGAGGTGGTGGATCGGCTCCGCTGGCCGATGAGCGGCGCCCGCCGGCCCCCGATCAGGGGTCCGTGCAGCGGCCGACTGAGGAGCGTTCGGCGCCGGCCACGCGGCGCGCGTCGCGCGGTTGGTACAGGGATCTGAGCCGCGGTGATGCGGTCGAGCTCGCTCAGGACCGGTTCCCGGAGCTCCGCCAGCGTGCGTACAAGTCACTCGATCTGGCTCCCAACGAGCGGGTGACGCAGTACGTCGGCGCCAACGCGGCCAAGATCGATCAGGGCGCGGGCAAGCCCGACCTGTTCATGGAGAGCCAGTTGCCGCTGCGCACGGTGGACGCCAGCGGCGCCGCGACGCCGGTCGATCTGAGCCTCCGCGGGGACGCGAGCGAGGGCTTCCAGCCGCTCGCTCCGCTGGTCAAGCTGACGATCGACGGCCAGTCCGACGAGGGCCTGACGCTGCACGACATCGGCGTGACGGTGACGCCGGTCGGCACCGACGAGGTGGGTGGCGTCGCGCGCCAGGACAAGGCGTTCTTCGCCGAGGCGCACCCGGACACCGACCTGGTGGTCACGCCGCTGCCCGCGGGCGTGGACCTGGGCGCGCAACTGCGCTCGCCCGAGAGCCCGGAGACCTACCGCTGGCGCTTCTCGCTGCCGGACGGCGCGTCACTGGAGCCCGGCGACGACGGCGGCGCCGAGGTGATCGGCGCCGACGGCGCGACGATCGCCAAGATCACCGCGCCGATCGCCTGGGACGCCGACAACCGGTCGGTCAAGTCCGAGCTCGCGGTCGAGCGGGGCGAGATCGTCGTCACCGTCGAGCATCGCGGCCAGGACGTGCGCTACCCGATCCTGCTGGACCCGACGATCCTCGAGGACAAGGCCTCGTGGTACGCGAACGTCGGCATCGACCTGTCGGGCTGGATGTACACCAACCCGAGCAGTCACTTCCTGTACTTCTACGGCAGCGCCTACCTGGGCAACGGCCTGTATACGTACAGCCGCGGCGCGCGCCCGTTCACCGCCGGCGACTACGCCAACTGGTACTTCAACGCGCCCGGCGACAGCCGGATCGTGCGGGCCGACTTCGGCTACGTCAAGCACGAGCCGCAGACCACCGGCACCTGGCCCGCGCCCTACAACGACGACCGCATCTACGAGGGCGTCTGGAGCTACACCTACAACCGGTACGAGACCGGCACGTGGTGCGAGCCCGCCGAGTCGGGCGGGGCGTGCGGGCGCTCGCCGTTCACCACCTACGGCGCGCTGAACTACAACACCAAGTCGCACACCAACCTCGAAGGCACGCCCGGCAACTCGGCGATCTTCGGCACGTCGGTCTACTACAGCGGCAACCACTCGGACTTCACGAGCTTCCTCGGCAGCTCGACGATCTTCATCGAGGACGTCGCCGCGCCCACGCTGACCGACGACAACGGCCTGTCGGACTCGTCGTGGACGCGGTACCGCTCCTTCCAGGGCCGCGCGACGGATTCGGGCCTGGGCCTGCGCTCACTGGTGCTGGACTCGCCCGCCGTGCCGAAGTGGACCGGCGGCTACACCTACACCGCGAACTGCACCGGCGACCGCAAGTCGCGCTGCCCGCAGTCGGCCTTCGCCTTCAGTGACACCAGCGCCCTGCCCGAGGGGATCGTGCCGGTGCACTTCACCGCCACGGACGTGGTGGGCAACCGCGCGGAGCGCACGTGGCGCCTGCGCATCGACCGTTCGGCGCCGGCGATCGAGCCCCCGTCGGCCCATGAGCGCCGCGAGCTCGGCGCCGCCGACACCACGTACTCGACGACGGTCACCGCCCACGACGGCGACGCGGAGAACCTGCGTTCGGGCGTGCGCTCGATCGACTTCGCGCTGCTCGGCGAGGACGGCACCACGGAGTACCAGTCCTCGCGCGACCCCGAGCCGCAGGCCTGCCCTGACGGCAGCTGCTCCAAGACCCGGAGCTGGACGGTCCCGCTGGAGTCGCTGCCCGACGGCACCTACACCATGCGCGTGACCGCGACCGACCAGCTCGGCATCACCGCGACCGACACGTGGCCGCTGGTCATCGAACGCGGCGCCGGCACGGACGGCACCGTCGAAGACAACGACGGCAGCACCGGCGGCGTCCCGCCGATCACCCAGAAGTAGCTGTCCGTTGGGGCCTAAAGGCCTCCACCGATCGGCCGATCAACGGGAGCATGGACGCCAATAGCTGCCCCTGGGTCGCCAATCTGGCGTCCGAAGCTCCGGCTCGTCCCGCGCCGCGTGCGGACGGGCCCGACCCGCGCGAGGTTCGCGAGTTCTTCGAGCAGTACAGGGCGTATGTCGAGATGGACGAAGCCGCCTACACGGCGCGCATCGCCGAGGTCATGGCCGAGATCCAGGCCACCGGCACCTACACGCACACGACCGACGAGCTGACCGTCGGCGCCAAGCTCGCCTGGTATCACCACACCCGCTGCATCGGCAAGCTCTACTGGCGCGGCCTGACGGTGCGCGACTGCCGCCACGTCACCGACCCCGCGGGCATCGCCGAGGAGTGCTTCGAGCACCAGCGCGTCGTCCATAACGGCGGCCGCATCAAGCCGACGATCACGATCTTCGCGCCCGACGCCCCGGGCAAGCCCGCTCCGCGGCTGCGCAACGGCCAGATCGTCGCCTACGCCGGCCACCGCCACGAGGACGGCACCTGGACTCGGCGACGGCGGCGCGCCGCGAGATCACCGACCTCGCGAAGTCGCTCGGCTGGGAGCCCGCGGAGCAGACCCCGTTCGACGTCCTGCCGCTGATCGTCGAGGACGCCGAGGGCGAGCTCAGCCATCACGAGGTCCCCGAGGGCGTGATCTGGGAGATCGACTTCGAGCACCCGACGCTCCCGGGCCTGAAGGACCTCGGCCTGAAGTGGTACGGCTTCCCGAGCATCGCCAACAAGGGCATGACGATCGGCGGCATCACCTACCCGACGTCGCCCTTCACCGGCTGGTACCTCGCGCCGGAGATCTCGGCCCGCGACTTCAGCGACGAGTACCGCTACAACCTGCTGGAGGAGATCGCCGAGGCCTGCGGCATCGACACCTCCGACCGTCGCTCGCTGTGGAAGGACCGCGCGGTGATCGAGATGACGACCGCCGTCCTGCACTCCTACGACCGTGCCGGCATGCGCATGGACGACCATTACACGGCGACCGAGAAGTTCCAGAAGTGGGTCGCCGGCGGAGGCCAAGAAGGGCCGCGAGGTCCAGGCCGAGTGGACGTGGATGATCCCGCCGATCTCCGCCTCGCTGACGCCGGTCTTCCACCAGGAGTACTCGAACGTCGACAAGCTGCCGAACTTCGTGCAGTCGCCGCGCGCCGACGTCGCCCCCGAGGACGACGCCGCGGTCTGCCCGTTCACGGGCGCCACCGCCTCAGTCTGACCGAACGGAGGGTTGCGCTCCTGGCGGGCGCACCGTTACCCTTCGCGGCGGTCAATGTTGTCCCGCCGCCGCGTACTGATCGGACTCGGCGCCACCTTCGTGCTGGCGCTGGCGATCGTCAACGTCGCGACCGGCAGCGCGAGCGCCGTCGACATGGCGCTCTACGCCGCGCCGTTCATGGCCGTCGTGGCCCTGCTGCTGAGCGGGCGCTACGTCGGCGAGGAACGCATCCTCGCGCGTCTACCGGACACAGCCCCGCCGCCGGCGCTCGCGCGCCGGACGCCGCTGGCCGGCCCTCCAAGAGCAGTCCTTCAGCGCCGGTCTCGAGCGCGCGCCGTGGTCCCTGCGCGGACCGCCCGCCCGCGCCGCCGCCTGAACCACTGACTCGCCTACGCCGCGCGGCCGTGTGCCCGCGCGCGTGTCACACATCTCTTATCTCGGAGGACCGATGTTCCGACTCGGGCTCCTCGCCGCCGGCGCACTCGCGCTCGCGGCGTTACCCGCCACCGCCGGCGCGGCACCACCCGCGCCGTGTGACAACGCACCCCAGATCACCGACGCCTCGGGCGACGGCCACCATCCCGGCACCGACGTGCTCGCGGCCTGGTGGTCGGAGGCCTCCGGGCACCTGACGGCGACGATCCAGGTCCGCAGCGGCATCTTCGTCGCCGAGCACGACGACGCCCAGGTCAACGGGCTCCGCCTTCGCGCTGGTCTACAACGGCGTCGAGCTACCTGCGCGCCAGCGCACCGGCGCAGGATCACGCGCGGCGATCCCGTCGTCTACGACTACGGGACCTACGCCAACGGCGTCTTCACGAGCGCCGGGGCGACCACGGGCACGGTCGAGAAGGGCCCGAACGGCACGGTCACGATCGACACGGCGGCAGCGCCCGGCACGCGGCTCTCGGCGCCGTACGTGCTGACCTACGACGGGATCAACGCCGGCCTGCCGACGTGGGTCGATCACGCCCCCGGCGGCGAGGCCCCGACCGACCCGACCGTGGGCGCCGACTACATCGTCGGCTCCTGCCACCCGGCGGCGGCGCCGGTCACGACCACCGCGATCGGCCTCAGCGCGCCGAAGTCAGGTGACCGGCCGCAAGACGGTCACGGTCACCGGCAGGGTGACGCCCGCCCGCGGCGGGGTGACGGTCACCGCTCGGCAAGACGACGACCAGACCACCGCCGCCGACGGCACGTTCAGCGTGAAGGTGACGATCGGCGAGACGACGCGCCTGCGCGCCGTCGCCGAGGGGATCGGCTCCAACGAGCTGACGATCACCGCCAAGTCCAAGGTCCGCATCAAGGTCAAGCGCCGCAAGGGCGGCTCGGTGCTGGTCACCGGCACGGTCGACCCCAAGCTCCCGGGGAAGGTCCTGTGGCTGCGCACCAACGCCGTCCGGCCGTCGGCGCGGACCACCACGACGAAGAGCGGCAGGTTCCGCCTCGTCCTCAAGCATCCGAAGGCCGGCCGCTACCAGGCCGTCTTCATCCCGAACGGCGAGCGCGCCGAGCGGGCCACCTCGAACACTGGAGTCATCCGATGAACCGCACCGTCCTTGCCAGCGCGCTCGCCCTCTCGCTGATCGCCTCCCGCCGCCGCCTCCGCCCACCCGGGCGTCTACACCGTCGACCAGCGGACGGCCAACGGCAGCGAGACCTACGCCACCGATCCGACCGGCGCGAACTTCGGCCACCGCGTCCAGTACGACGTCGCCAACGACGGCTGGGCGCGCAGCTTCACCGAGGACAACGGCCTCGCCGTCGGCCCGGGCATGCTCAACTACAAGGCGATGCCGGGCTCCTGGCGCGCGCCGATGACGGCCGACGCAGAAGCGCACCTTCGCCGACGCGCAGACCGGCCTGCAGGCGCACGCCACCTGCACGGGCATCGGAGCTCGAGGACGGCGCGGTGATCCTGTCCTGGCAGGAGGACCCGTTCTTCAACTACGTGCCGTGGCAGTCGACGTCGGCGGGCGTCGGCGACGAGCCCAGCAAGTGGATCGGCGTGGTCAAGAACGCCACCGGCGTCGACCTGACCGGGCTGACCGACGCGCAGGCCCAGGCCGCCTGCACCGGCAAGGGCGGCACCTACCGCAAGGCGGACACAGGGGCCAGCGTCACCGACGCGCAGATCGCCGCCGCCACCACCGCGGCCACGGCCCCGCTGCAGAGCCAGATCACGACCCTGCAGAGCGGCGTCGCCAGCGTCACCGCCCAGTTCAACGCCGCCGAGGCGGCGCGCCAGGCGCTGGTCGCTCGCCCGCTGACCTTCACGCTGAGCGGCAAGAAGACGCCGAACATCGCCATGATCACCGGCGCCGCCGGCACCGCCGTGACGGTCAAGATGACGCTCTCCTCGACCGCCGCGAAGAAGCTCAAGCTCCGCAGCCGCACGCTCGCGAGCAAGACCATGACGCTTGACGCACAGGGCGCCGGTCTGGTCACGCTCACGCCGTCCGCCAAGGCGCGCAAGGCGATCAAGAAGCGCGTGAAGGTGACGCTCGAGGCCGCCGGCGGCGGCACCACCAAGACGGCCTCGGGCTCCTACCTGGACTAGTCGGCCGTCGAACCGAGGGTGAGGTTGACGGTCGTCCCCGTCAACCCACCCGACCGGTCCGACGCGGCCAGCACGGCCGCGTCGCCGACCTCGGCGAGCGTCTGCGTCCGGCGCGAGTGCATCGTCGCCGCGAGCCCGGCCTGGAACTGCTCCCAGGTCATCGCCGACGCGACCTTCAGCTCGTAGATGTCGCGCATCGTCCGCGACTCCGGCAGCCCGTGGGGACGCAGGCACACGACCCGCAGGCCGTGCGGCGCGAACTCGTGCGAGAGGTCGCGCGTCATCGCCTCCTTGGCCGCCTGCGCCGGGCCGTAGCCGCCGTTGAGCGGCGTGCCGGTGCGGGCCGGGAGCGCGCTGACGGTCATGATCACGCCCGAGCCGGCCGGGATCATGCGCCGCGCCGCGGCCCGTGCGGTCAGGAAGTACGACCGCGTGTACGCGGCGATCGGCCGCGTGTAGCGCTCGACGTCGATGTCGAGCAGCGGAGTGCCGAGCATGTCGGCGTTGGGCAGCCCGATCGCGTCGAAGGAGATATCGATCCGCCCAACGCCGTCCAGGTAGTGCTCGATCGCCGCCTCGTCGAGCGTGTCGACCTCGGCGTGGCTGGGAGCGAACACCTTCGCCCCGTCGGCCTCGAACGCGCGGGCGACGGCGGCGCCGACCGCGCCGCCCGCGCCGTAGATGACGGCGACCTTGTCTTGGAGGAGCATGTGCATGGCGATCAAGACACCGCCGGACCGACCGAATGGGCGCCGCGACGGTGTCCAACCCACCATGACGACGATCGAACGAACCGACTTCGACGCGCTGATCGCGCCCTACCAGCGTGAGTTGCAGCTGCACTGCTACCGGATGCTCGGCTCGCTGCAGGACGCCGAGGACGCGCTGCAGGAGACGTTCATCGCCGCCTGGAACGCGTTCGAGCGCTTCGAAGGCCGCGCGTCGGTGCGCACGTGGCTCTACAAGATCGCGACCAACCGCTGCCTGAACGCGCGCCGCGCCGCGTCGCGCCGACCGGCCAAGGCGTGGGACGTGCCCGGGGTCGAGCTCACCGAGCCCACCCGCCTCGGCGAGGTCGTCTGGCTGGAGCCATGCCCGAGCGACCGCTACGAGCAGACCGAGTCGATCTCGCTCGCGTTCATCACGGCGCTGCAGACGATGCCGCCACGGCAGGTGGCCGTGCTGCTGCTGCGCGACGTGCTCGGGTTCTCCGCGCGCGAGGTCGCGGACATGCTCGAGACCACGGTCGACAGCGTCAACAGCGCGCTCAAGCGGGCCCGCGCGAGCGTCCCGGACCGCGATCCGGCGCCGGTCGCCGAGGAGGAGGCGCTGGTCAAGGCCTTCGTGGACGCGTGGGAGTCCGCCGACCTCGACGCGCTGGTGGCCCTGCTGACCGACGACGTGTTCGTCTCGATGCCGCCGATGCCGTTCGAGTACGTCGGGCGCGAGCCCGCCGGGCGGTTCTTCGCCGCGATCTTCGACGCCGGCCGGCGCTTCACGCTCGTCGCGACGCGCGCGAACGGCCAGCCCGCGTTCGGCGCCTATCTGGGCGGTCGCGGGGTCGGCCTCTACGTGCTTGCGCTGCGCGAGGACGGCATCAGCGAGCTCAGCCGCTTCGAGAACGGCCTGCTGGCGCGCTTCGGGCTCCCGCGCTCGCTCACATGACGATCGGCGGCTCCGAGGGCGCCGACAGCGGCGACCACGTGAACGCCGGCGGCTTGGAGCCCGAGTCGCGCAGCGCCTGGAACGCGTTGATCGCCTTCTCGGCCTCCGGGACGGCGCGGATGGCGAACTCGCCCGACATGCTCGGCAGCATCTCGGCGGCCAGCAGGTCGGCGCGGGTGAGCGCCTCGATGGCGAGCGAGTAGCGGTCGGCGGACGCGCAGACGTGGAAGCGGGTCTGCTGCGGGCGCCGGTGCGTGAGCCCGTGGATCGACGAGGCGTGACCCGCGAAGGCGAAGACGACCGGGCGCTCCTTGGTGAAGATCGAGCTGAACTGGCCCTGGGAGAGCCCGGGGCCCGCGGCCAGGGCGGACAGATCGTTGACGTTGACGAAGCGCACCCGCAGCTCCGGGACGTGCTCGCGCAGCAGCGTCGTCGCGGCCAGCGCCTCGACCGTCGCGATGTCGCCGCACGCGGCGAGCACGAGGTCCGGATCGCCGTCGCTGGACGCCCACTCCCACGTCGAGGCGCCGCGCGCCACGTGCTCGCGCGCCTGCTCGAGCGTCAGGTACTGCGGCAGCGACTCCCACGCGCTGACGATCAGCGCGCCCGAGTCCACGAACCGCTCGATCGTGGCCAGCAGCGCGTTGGTGTCGGCGGGCACGAGCAGGTGCGTGTCGCCGGGGAGCGCGGGGAGGCGGTCGGCGCGCAGCCAGACGGTGAGCCCCGTCCGCGGCGGGACGTCGGCCGCCGCGATCATGCCGTGGCGGCCGCTGGCGACGTAGCCCTCGAGCCACCCGCGCCCGTCGTCCTCGATCCGGAAATGCCCGGCGTTGGCGTCGCCGATCGCCTCGAGGTACGCGTCGGCCGAGTTGGTGCGGCTGTCGACGCCCGGGCGAGGAAACCTCGATCGCCGGCGGCGCGGGGAGCACGAGCGGCGGGCCGGGCGGCAGCGGCTGCGGGTTGAGGTCCACCGCCTCGCGCACGATCACCAGCGGGCGGGCGTCGAGGTCGATCGCCGCGTCCAGGCCGAACACCGGCTGCCAGCCGAACACCCCGAAGTGCCGCGTCAGCGCCTCGTCGGAGAGCTCGCCGTAGACCGGGTGACCGTCGACGCGCAGGATCGGCAGCACCGCGCCGTCATGCGGCTCCAAATGCCAGGCGCGGCTCTCCTCGACGACGCACACGGCGACCACGCCGGGGTTGTCGAGCGCGGCGCCGAACGCCGCGGCCAAGGGGTCCTCGCCGCCGACGACGACGGTCTCGCGATCCAGCCGGTCAATGAGTGCAGTGATGCTCGACACGGGCGCTCCTCGGGTCCTGGACTGGTGGCGCGAACCTAACCCGGATCGCGGATGTGTGCAAACGTCTGAGCCCGTGGAGATCGTTGAAGGCGTACACCGCATCGGCCCCGACCGTCATGGCTACACACAGGGCGGCTACTCGCAGGCGTACCTGTTCGACGACGGCGGCTCGCTCGTGCTCGTCGACACCGGCTACGCCGCGGACGCGGGGGAGATCCTCAAGTACCTGTGGGGGATCGGCCGCTCGCCCAACGAGCTGACCGACATCGCCATCACCCACGCCCATCGCTCGCACCTCGGCGGCCTCGCCGCGCTCAAGCAACTCGCCCCGCGGGCCACCGTCCACGCGCACGTGTGGGAGGCCGACATCATCGACGGCGGCCGCAAGTCCCAGCCGATCCCGCTCGCGCCGTTGTTCCCCCTCAAGCTCTACCCGCTGCGGATCCTGCAGCTGATCGGGCGGCCCAAGCACGTGCCCTGCCCGGTCGACCACCACGTCGGCGAGGGCGACCGGATCGGCCCCCTGGACGTCGTCCACACGCCCGGCCACACGCCCGGGTGCGTCTGCCTGTACTGGCGCGAGCGCGGGATCCTCGCCGTCGGCGACGCGATCCTCACCTGGCCGGCGTTCGGTGGCGGCTGGCCCGGCTTCAACCTCGACGAGGCGCGCTACCAGCGCTCGCTGCACCGCATCGTGTCGCTGGAGCCGGCGATCGTGCTCCCCGGCCACGGCCCGGAGATCTCCGAGAACACCGCGCGCAGGATCGAGACGCTGCTCAAGCCCACCGTTTGAACGCGTTCTCGGCCGGGCGCAGCGACGGGTAGTGGCGGCGCAGGACGCTTCCCATCGTGTTGCGGTCGATCCACTTCAGGCCGACCGGCGTGTAGGTCTCGGGCGTGTAGTCGACGCTGAAGAAGCGGTCGCTCTGGAGCCGCCGCGAGGCCATCAGCAGGAAGATCCGGAACGCCGTCTCGGAGAACGCGAACCCGGGTGGCTTGGGCTCGCCGTAGAGCCCGACGACCGCGTCCACGGCTTCGAGGTCTCCGCCGTAGAGGTCGCGGATCTCACGCGCGTGCGCGAGGTTGCCGCCCGCCAGCTCCTCGAAGGAGGCCGCGGGCTGCAGGCGCAGCAGGCGCCGGAACGCGTTGTAGTTGGCCACGCCGGTCTCGCGCGAGCGCAGGATGTCGGCCGCGGCGAGGTCGATCGGCGGCAGTCCGCCGATGCGCGGCAGGTGCTGCATCGTGCGCGGGTAGTTGTGCAGCTCGATCTGGCCGGGAGGCTGGGTCCCGAGCGCGTGCCAGGCGGCCGCCGGGCCGCCGACCTCGGCCAGGCGCTCGCGCGGCTGGTGCAGCGCGCCCGGCTGGACGACGAGATCATGCAGCGTGTACGTGCGCCCGGCGAGCTCGAAGTCGTCCGGCATCAGCGGGTGCAGGCGGTAGACGGTCACGAACTCCTCGGTCAGCGAGTATGGGACGCCGTGGTGGTCGGTGCGCGAGCCGGGAATCCCGGACAGGACCTCGCGCTCGCCGAAGCGCCCGAAGCGCCGTCGCACGCCGCTGCCCAGCAGGCCGTACCAGGTGGCGCGGATCGCCTTCTCGGTCGTCGGGTGGCCGATCATGGCCGGTGTCCACTCGACGGTGTGGATCTTGGCCATCAGCGCCGAGTTGATCAGCCGCGCCTTCTCGTAGAGGCGATCGTCGTCCCAGTGCGGGTAGACCTCGCCCAGTCGCGTGACGATCGCGTTGTGCTCGTGCGCGAAGACGATGTGCAGCAGCGCCAGGCCGAGCCACATGTTGGCCTCGGCCGAGTTCGCGTCGCGCACCGCGCGCTCGATCGTCTCCAGCAGCTCGTCGTCGACCACGAGCCGTCCACCGTCGGCGCGGACCTCCTCCACCAACGGCGGGCGGGTGCCGTAGAGCTGGGACGCGTCCCACCAGTGGGTCTCGGAGCTCACGAACGCCTTCGGGCCCACGCGCCGGGCCTTGTTGAGCGTCATGCCGTCGCCGAGGTCCCACGCTTCGGGCGTCTTGTCGTGCATCACCCAGTCGTGGACCTGGAACTGCAGCCACGCGGCGGCCATCACGTTCAGGTGCGAGGCGGGCAGGAACTCGTGGCGGGTGAACAGCGCGTCGGAGACCTCGCGCGCGGTCGGGGAGCGCTCCGGGTCGCCGGGCAGCGACGGCGCGTTGCGGCCGAACGGGGCATCGATCCCGCCCATCCCCGGCTGCTGGAGGTCGTTGAAGTACCCGTCCGGGCGGCGCTCGGTCGTGTCGCCGGGATCGAGGTCGTCGAGCACGGGGACGCCCGTGTCGTAGAGGTTGCGCTCCCGCAGGCGGGTGCGCAGGCCGACGAGCGTCGCCAGGCCGAGCAGGTACGGGAGCCGGCCCCAGCCAAAGCGCCGGTCGAGCCATTCGGCGAGCTTGACGAGCATCTCCCCGCATCCTTCCACGCGCGGGCGTGCTAGACCCGTTAGGCAATGGCAGAGCTCGCCGTCGGTTCGACGTTCGCCGATCACATCATCCGCGGAGTGGCGGGTCGCGGCGGCATGGGCGTGGTCTACCGCGCGGTCCACCTCGCGCTCAAGCGCCAGGTCGCGCTGAAGGTGATCGGCGCCGAGTACTCCGAGCAGCCCGAGTTCCGCGAGCGCTTCCAGCGCGAATGCGAGACCGCGGCGTCGATCCAGCACCCGCGCGTGGTGCCGATCTACCACGCCGGCGAGCAGGGCGGCCGGCTGTACGTGACGATGCGCTACGTCGAAGGCTCCGACCTCTACCGGCTGCTGCAGCGCGGGCGCCTGGAGCCCGAGCCACGCGGCGAAGCTGATCGGCCAGGTCGCCGAGGGCCTCGACGCCGCTCACCAGCGCGGGATCGTGCACCGCGACGTCAAGCCCGCCAACATCCTCATCGACACCGACGGCTCGGCGCTGCTGACGGACTTCGGGCTCACCAAGCACGTCAGCGATCGCCCGCTGACCCGCGACGGGACCTTCGTGGGGACGCTCGACTACGCCGCGCCGGAGCAGTTCCGCGGCGACCCGGTCGATCTGCGCACCGACGTCTACGCGCTCGGCTGCGTGCTCTATCAGGCGCTCAGCGGGCGCATCCCGTACCCGCGCGAGACCGACGCGGCGAAGATGTACGCGCACATCCAGGCCCCGCCGCCGTCCGTGTCGATCCTCGTCGAGGACGTCCCCGAGGCGCTGACCGTCGTCGTCCAGCGGGCGATGGCCAAGGACCCCGCCGACCGCTTCCAGAACGCGGGCGAGCTGGCCGCCGCGCTGCGCGACACGATGAGCCGCCCCGGCGAGATGACGCTGATCTCGCCGAGCGAGCCGCCGGCGTCGCTGACCGCGATCCCGCTCCCGCCCGCGCTGACCAGCGAGGTCGGCGGCGGCCAGTTCGTCGGCCGCCTCGAGCCGATGACGCGCCTGCGCGAACGCTACGCCGCCGCGGCCGAGGGCACGCGCCAGTGCGTCGTCATCTCCGGCGAGCCGGGGATCGGCAAGACGCGCCTGGCCAGCGAGCTGGCCAGGGAGGCGCACGGCAAGGGCGCCATCGTGCTCTTCGGGCGCTCTGACGCCGAGTCGCTCGTCCCCTACCAGCCGTTCATCACCGCCATCCAGCACCGCGTCGCGCACCGCCAGCGGCTGAACTTCCCGTCCGAGCTCTCCCAGGACGTCAGTGAGCTCGGGCGCTTCATCCCCGCGCTGCGGCCGCTGGTGCCGGAGCCCGCGCCGGTCGCCGACGAGACGGAATCGCAGCGTTACCGGCTGTTCGCCGCGGTCACCCGGCTGCTGGCGTTCGTCGCCCGCGAGCACCCGGTGGTGTTGATCCTCGACGACCTCCAGTGGGCGGACGCGTCGACCGTCCTGCTGCTCTCGCACATGCTCGGAGACCCCGATCCGGTGAAGCTGCTGGTGGTGGCGACGATGCGCGAGACGGGGGAGGAGCGCAGTGATGAGCTCCCCGACCTGCTCACCCGCCTGCGTCGCCAGCCGTCCTTCGAGCGCATCCCGTTGCAGCGGGCTCGACGCCGCCGAGACCGAGGCGCTGGTGCGGGCGCGCGACGGCCACGAGGTCAGCGAGGAACAGCTGCGGCGCCTGTACGCGGACTCCGACGGCAACCCGTTCTTCGTCGAGGAGATGCTGCGCGCCGGCTTCGACGTGGGCGTGCCCGAGGGCGTCAAGGAGATGATCGCGCGGCGGCTCGCGCACCTCGACGACACCGCCAACCAGGTGCTGACGGTGGCGTCGGTCGTGGGCCGCGAGTTCCGGCTGGAGGTGCTGGAGGCGCTGCTCGACGAGCCCACCGAGCGGCTCATCTCCGGCGCTGGAGGCGGCGATCACCGCCGGGCTGGTGCGCGAGGTCGAGGACGATGTCGACCGCTTCGTGTTCGCCCACGCGCTGGTGCGCGAGGCGTTGTACGAGCGCCAGAGCGCGTCGCGGCGGGTGCGGCTGCACCACCGGATCGGCATTGCGCTGGAGGAGATCGCGCCGCGCTTCGCCACCAACCCGGCGGAGCTCGCGCACCACTTCTTCGAGAGCCGCCACCTCGATCGCGAGGGCAAGGCGATCGACTACGCCCAGCGGGCGGGGGAGGACGCCGCGGCGATGCTCTCCTTCCAGCAGGCCGCCGGGCACTACCGGCGCGCGCTGAACGCGCTGGAGGCCCAGCGCGCACCGGACGCCGCGCGGCGCTGCGCGCTGCTGCTCGGGCTCGGCAACGCCGAGGCGCGCTCCGGCCAGCCGGGCGCGCGGCAGACGTTCGCGCGCGCCGCGGCGCTCGCCCGGCGCGAGGTCGGCCCGCACGAGCTGGCCGAGGCGGCGCTCGGGTTCGCCGGCCGCCACGCGGAGGCGGGCATCGTCGACCGCGATGGGATCGCGCTGCTCGAGGAGGCGGTGGAGGCGTTGGGCGACGAGCAGAGCGCCTTGGCCGTGCGCGTGCGGGCGTCGTTGGCCGACAGCCTGCACTTCGCCGCCGCCGAGGAGCGGACGATGGCGCTGAGCGGCGAGGCGCTGGAGATGGCGCGCTCGGTCGGCGATCCCGAGGCGCTGATCACCGCGCTGCAGAGCCGCCACGCCGCGCTGCTGCACGTCTCCCACCTCGACGAGCGGCTCGCGCTCGACGACGAGATCCTCGCGCTGGCCGGGCGCATCAGCCTGCGCGAGCTGGAGTCGCTGGGCCGCCACTGGCGCATCTACGACCTGCTCGAGGCGGGCCGGATGACCGAGGCGCGCGCCGAGCACGAGGCGCTGAGCGAGCTGGCCCGGCAGCTGCGCCAGCCGCTGCACCAGCACTTCGCGCTCGGCTGGGAGGTCGTGTGGGCGCAGATGAGCGGGCGCGTGGCCGAGGCCGAGCGGCTCGCCCGCCAGGCCCACGAGCTGGGCCAGCGCGCGCAGGCCCGTGACGCCGACACGATCTATGCCGCCCAGATGCTCACCCTGCGCCGGCGCGAGGATCGGTTGGCGGAGTACGTGTCGACGGTGGAGACGTTCGTCGAGCGCCATCCCGCGCTGGTGGCGTGGCGCGCCGTCCTGCCGTTGGCCCACCTGCTCAACGGCGAGCGCGAGGAGGGGCTGGCGGCGTTCGAGGAGCTGGCGCTGGACGACTTCGCCGCGATCCCGCGCGACATGTTCTGGTTCACCGCGGTGTGCGTGGCCTCGGAGGCGTGCGCGCTGATCCGCGATCAGGCGCGCGCCCGGGCGCTGTACGACATGTTGCTCCCGTACCGCGACCTGATGGTGCAGGTCACCCAGGCGGCGTGCTTCGGATCCGCCGAGCGCTTCCTCGGACTGCTGGCCGCGACCTTCGGTGACGTCGACGCCGCCGTCGAGCACTTCGAGGGCGCGCTGCGCAACAACGCGTCACGCGGCGTGCTCCCGCTGATCCCCTTCATCCGCGTCGAGTTCGCCCAGGTCCTGCTCGCCGCCGACCGGCCCGAACCGGCGCGTGCGCTGCTTCAACAGGCCTTGGCGGAAGCCGAATCGGCGGGGATCTCGATGCTCGCGGCACGCGTTCGGCCAATGCTCACGGGGCAGACCCCCGTGAACCGTTAGGCTCCCGCACATCACCCAATCCGAACATACCGGCGAGTTCCCGACGGGCACCGAGATCGGTGGCTACACCATCCGTTCGCTGATCGCCCAGGGTGGCATGGGACGCGTCTATCGCGCCGCCGGTCCGTACGGCGAAGAGGTCGCGCTGAAGCTCCTGAAGTCCGACCTCGCGCGCGACGACGTGGTGCGCCGGCGCTTCGACCGCGAGGCCCGGATCGCGCAGCGCATCGTCCACGGCCACGTCGTCCCGGTGCTCGACGTGGGCGAGCACGAGGGCACGCCCTACCTGGCCCAGGCGTTCGTCCGCGGCGGGACCCTGGGGGACAAGATCGATCGCGTCGGGCGCTTGTCGATCGCGGATTCGGTCACGATGGTCACCGAGGTCGGCGGCGGCCTCAACGCCATCCACGAGGTCGGCCTCGTGCACCGCGACGTCAAGCCCGCGAACATCCTGCTCGACGAGCAGGGCGTCTGTTACATCACCGATTTCGGCCTCGCCAAGGACTCCCAGGGCTCCAACCTCACCCGCCCCGGCCAGGCCGTCGGCTCGCTCGACTACATGGCCCCGGAGCAGATCCGCGCCGAGGACGTCGGGCCGACCACGGACGTCTACGGCCTCGCCTGCGTGATGTACGCCGCGCTCACCACCCAGCCGCCGTTCGCCGAGAAGTCCGGCATGGGCGTGCTCTGGGCGCACCTCCAGGAAGCCCCGCCGGACCTGCGCACGCTCCGCGAGGAACTGCCCGAAGCGTTCGTCGAAGCGGTCGTGGCCGGCCTGGCGAAGGACCCGGAGGACCGCCCGCAGTCGACGGTCCTCTACGCGCAGGGCATCGAAGCCGCCGCCGCGTCCTAGTCCGCCGGATACGGCAGCGGTGGCGCCTCGCCGTGAGCGGCTCAGTCGGTCTGGACGACGCGGTACCGGCCACCGTGGAAGACCAGCGGCTCGACGTCCTCGAAGACCTCGAGGGCCATGACCTCGCCGACCAGGATGTGGTGGTCGCCCGCCTCCTGTGAGGAGTACAGACGGCAGTCCAGCGCCCCGGCGATGTCGGCGATGATCGGCGAGCCGGTCACGCCGATGCGATGGTCGATCTCCGCGAACGCGTCGCGGCCGCGCGGGCGGGTCTTGGACGCGAAGTAGCGCGAGATCGGCTCCTGGTGGGCGGCCAGGATGTTGACCGCGAACACGCGGTTCTGGGTGATCTGCGCCATGCCCTCGGCGCCGGAGCGGATGCAGACGAGCACGAGCGGCGGGTCCAGCGACAGCGACGAGAACGCGTTCGCCGTCATGCCGTAGGCGTGCTCTTCACCGGAGGTGGTCACCACGGTGACACCGGTGGCGAAGGCGCCCAGCGTCTTGCGGAAATCGCCGCTGGTGAAGCCCGCGGCGTCCTCGCCGACACGCTCCATTGCGCCCTCAATCCCCGTCGGAGAGCCCGAGGCGCTGGCGGATGAGCTCGTCGAAGCCGCGCGCGGTGCCCAGCGCGCGCGCCGAGATCTCCCGGAACGTGTCGCGATCGATCGCGATCAGCGTGGTGGGCTCGCGTGCGGTGACCGTCGCCCGCCTCGGCGTGTCGCGCAGGATCGCCATCTCCCCGAACAGTTGCGTGGGCCCGACGAGCTGGCCCGGCTGACCGGGCACGGTCTGCACCTCGACCTGGCCCTCGAGCACGATCAGGTACTTGTCGGCCGGGCCGCCGGTGCGCACCAGCGTCTCGCCCGCCTCGGCGCGCATCGTCCGCAGGTCGACGACGAACTCGTCGACCTCCTCACGCGGCAGGTCACCGAAGACGCTGTAGGAGCGCTGCTTGTGGAACTCCGCGCCGAACCCGCCGCCGCGGGCGGACCCGCTGGAGACGCTGTTGTCGATGAAGTCGATGTCGGTCGGGTTGATGCGGAAGAACGAGATGCTCAGCGTGTCGCCGGGCGCGAGCTCGGGGAACTTCTCGCCGAACAGCCGCGCGACGTTGGCGATCTCCTCGCCGCGCAGCAGCACGGCGCACTCGCCGGTGCCCTGGATGCCGCGAGCGCTCTCGATGCCGGTGGTCTGGTCCTCGATCGTGAAGGCGACCGTCGGGTTCTGCTCGAGGTGCTGGGCCGTGGTCGTCGAGGGCCGCGTCCAGAAGTACAGCGTCGGCCCGTCGTTGACGTAGAGCAGCGTGCCGGCGTGCGGGACGGAACCCGTCGATGCCGTGGCCAGCGTCAGGGTTGCGTGCGACGAGATGAACTCCAACACGTGCGCCGGGAGATCGACGCCTACGGGGTCGTCCGTCATGTCGGCGCATCGTATACACGCTCGGCAGCCGCTGGCTAGCCCCCTAGACGTGTCGCCCCCACAGGTGAGAGAGTCGCCCCATCATGAGGCACGCGCACATCGCCGGCACCGGCGGGTACCAGCCAGGTGAGCCGATCACCAACGACGAGATCGAGCGTCTCGTCGGGCCGCTCCCGGACGACGTACGAGCCGGAATATCGATCGTTCAACGGTTCTGGCAGATCGACCCGGAGACCGGGGAGCATCTCGAGAACAACGCGGACATGTCGTTGAAGGCCGCCAACCTGGCGCTGGAATCGGCCGGGGTCGACGCGAGCGACATCGACCTGATGATCCAGGCCACCGGCACACCGGAGTATCCGTTGCCGGCCACCGTGAATCTCGTGCAGGAGATGCTCGGGCTCGAGAAGTGCGCGACGCTGGAGATCCGCTCCGGCGGGGCCGGCTGGCCGCAGGGGGTGGACATCGCCCGGCGCTACCTGGAGACGGGCGAGTACGAGAACGCGCTCGTGATCGGCAGCGAGTCGATCTCGCCGGTGATGGCGCCCGTCTACCTCGGCAAGGACCCCGACCGCATCCGCATGCGCGACCGCATGCCGCTGTACATGTTCGGCGACGGCGCGGCCGCCGCCGTGCTGCAGGGCCGCGACGAGCCGGGCGGTGTGATCGGCGGCGCGATGCGCGCGATCGGCGGCCTGCGCAAGCCCGGCATCCACTCCGTCGGCGGGGGCACCCACGCCCCGATCGCCGACCAGCTGAAGGCCAAGAAGCTCGTCGACCTGCGCGTCGACGTGGTCGGCGCGGGCGAGTTCACCCCGCAGATGGTCGTCGAGTCGCTGGCCGACACGCTGGCGCGCACCGGCGTCGACGTCCACGACATCGACCACTGCCTGATCCCGGAGGGCAACGTCGGCTGGATGCTCGACTCGCTGCGCGAGGCGGGGCTGCTGACGCCGGAATGGGTGGCGCTGGACGGCAAGATCTTCGACAACCTGGCCTACACCGGGGCGGTCGGCTGCGCGGCCGTGCCGCTGTTCCTCGACGACGGCTGGCGCCGCGGGCTGATCAAGAACGGCGACCGCGTGCTC
Organism: uncultured Solirubrobacteraceae bacterium; assembly: GCA_963798325.1. Lineage (GTDB taxonomy): Bacteria > Actinomycetota > Thermoleophilia > Solirubrobacterales > Solirubrobacteraceae > Solirubrobacter. The sequence goes on along the minus strand of CAWCSS010000009.1, from coordinate 130,675 downwards.
GTGATCGGCGTCGAGGCCACCAAGTGGATCTACGCCGGCGTGATCGTCGACTGGACCGCCCCGAACTTCGCGGAGCTCGACGCCGGCGCCGAGGAGGCCGCCGCATGAGTGGCGACACTCGCCCGGAGGGCTCGCACTCGCGCGCCGTGGAGGGAACGTCGTGAACGCTCCGCGCGACGAACGCTACGACGCGATCGTCGTCGGCAGCGGGCTGGGCGGCGTCTCGGCCGCCGCGCTGCTGGCCAAGCACGGCCTCAAGGTCCTGATCTGCGAGCAGGGGGAGGGCGCGGGCGGGCTGGCCCACGCCTTCAGCCGCGGCCCGTACACCTTCGACTCGGCGATCCGCGTGCTCGCCGAGGGCGAGATGATCGAGAACCTGCTGCGCTACCTCGGCGTCGAGGACGAGTGCACGCTGACCGTCATCGACCCGCTCTACCGCGTGAACATGCCGGACGGGTTCAGCCTCGTCGCCGACATCGGGCTCGAGCCGTTCATGGAGTCCCACATCCGCGAGTTCCCCCACGAGGAGGCGGGGATCCGGTCGTTCTTCGGCCTGCGCCGCCAGATGTTCCTCGAGGCCGCGCAGATGCCGATGCAGCTGGACCCGCGTCAGCTCGGCGACGCCATGGAGCGCTTCCCGACGCTGTTCAAGTACCGCACGGCGACGCTCCAGGACGTGCTCGACGACCACCTGACCGACCCCAAGCTCAAGGCCGTGTGCGCCGCGCTGTGGCCGTACCTGGCGATGCCGCCGTCGCAGCTCTCGTTCTTCGCCTACTCGCAGTTCATCGGCGTGCTGGTCGATGGCCCGTCCTACTGCATGGGCACCTTCCAGAAGCTCGTCGACGCGTTCGTCACCGCGGTCGAGCGGGGCGGCGGCGAGCTCGTCGTGCACAGCGCGGTGGAGACGATCCTGATCGAGGACGGCAAGGTCGCCGGCGTCAAGCTCGAAAGCGGCCGCGAGCTCCGGGCGCCGCTGGTGGTCTCCAACGCCGACGCACGGCACACCTTCGACGACCTGATCGGCCCCGAGCACGTGCCGTCGTCGTTCGGCAAGCGCCTCGCGCGCCTGAAGCCGTCGCAGTCGGCGGTCGTCGTCTACGGCGTCACCAAGCACGACATCCTCCAGTACGAGCCCGTCCACGAGACGTTCAAGTACAACCACTGGGACCACGAGGACACCTGGCGCGACGTCCAGGCGGCCAAGCCGGCCGGGATGTCGATGAGCATCATGACGATGATCGACCCGGACCTCGCGCCGCCGGACGAGCACCTGATCATCATCACCGCCGTCGCGCCGTACGACGCCCCGTGGCAGGAGATCAAGAACGGCTACGTCGACGGGCTGCTGGGCGAGTTCGAGGACGTCATCCCCGACCTGCGCAGCCACTTCGAGCTCGTCACCGCGGGCACGCCGCTGACGATCGAGCGCTTCACCCGCAACCACCGCGGCGCCACCTACGGCTGGGACCTGCGGCCGCAGCAGATCGGCTCCAAGCGACTCCCTCATAAGACCCCGATCGACGGCCTGTATCTCTCCGGTCACTGGACCGAGGAAGGCCCCGCATCGTTCCGCGTGATCCTCAGCGGCATCAACACCGCGACGGCGATCCTCGCCGATCGCGGCGAGCAGGACGCGATCCCCTCCTTCAAGCCCGACGACATCCCCGGATTGGCGCTTTGACCCAGACCCTTGCTTCCCGCACGCCCGGCCGGACGATCCCCGGCCCGCGCGGCAACCTCGTGCTCGGCAGCATCCGCGACATCCAGCGCGACAACATCCAGACGTTCATGGACGCGTGGCGCGAGTACGGCGACATCGTGCACTTCCGCGGTCCGCTGACGATCAACCTCGTGGTGCACCCCGACTACGTCGAGCACGTGCTGCGCCACAACTACAAGAACTACCCGCGGCCGGACTTCGTGGCCGACAAGCTCAAGACGATCGTCGGCGACGGGCTCGTCGGCGCCGAGGGCGACCAGTGGGCGGGCTCGCGCAAGAAGGCCCAGCCGGCCTTCCATCCGCAGATCGTCGAGTCCTACGCGTCGGCGTTCGTGGAGACCACGAACGAGCTGCTGGACAGCTGGTCGGTGCACGCCGACCGCGGCAACAGCATCGACGTGAAGTCCGAGATGATGCACATGTCGCTGACGAACCTCGGCAAGACGCTGTTCAAGGCCGACTGGAGCACGCAGGTCGACGTGGTCGAGCCGATCGTCGCCGGCTCGCTGTCCTACACGAACAAGCGGCTCACCTCGCCGGTGGACCCGATCCGCTTCCCGCTGCCGTCGACCAAGCGCTTCCACGCGGGCCTCAGCGTGCTGGACAAGATCATCTACGACGCGATCAACGCCCGCCGCGCGGCGACCGACGCCGACGAGACCGACCTCGTCTCGATCCTCCTCAACGTCCGCGACGAGGAGACCGGCAAGGGGATGACCGACAAGGAGATCCGCGACGAGATCAGCGGGTTCTTCGTCGCCGGGCACGAGACCGTCTCCTCGGCGCTGACGTGGACGTGGTACCTGCTCTCCAAGCACCCGGACGTGTGGCGGCGCGTGCAGGCCGAGGTCGCCGAGGTGCTCGGCGACCGCGCGCCGACGGCCGCCGACGCGAAGGCGCTGCAGTTCATCAACCGCGTGCTGCTGGAGTCGATGCGGCTCTATCCGCCGATCTTCGTGCTGATGCGCTGCGCGACCGAGGCCGATCAGATCGGCGGCTTCGACGTCCCGGCGGGCGCGAACATCGTGCTCTGCCCGTACGTCACGCACCGGCACACGGACTTCTGGACCAACCCGGAGGCGTTCGACCCGGACCGCTTCCTGCCCGAGCGCGCGGCGGGGCTGCACCGGATGGCGTTCTTCCCGTTCAGCGGCGGGCCGCGCAAGTGCATCGGCAACACGTTCGCGATGCTGCAGATGCCGATCGTGGTGGCGATGGTCGCGCAGCGCTTCAACCTCGCGCTGGAGCCGGGCCACGAGCCCGTCCCCGAGCCGGCGATCTCGCTGCGCCCGCGCGACGCGATGCCCATGTACCCGCAGCGGATCGGCGCCTGATGGCGGCGACCGACGATGCCGTCGCCGCGCCACCGGGCCTCGCGGGCCGCGCCGTCAGCGCCTACGGCGGGGCGGAGCGCTGGGCCGCGGCCCAGACGGTCGAGGCGCGCTTTGACTGCGGCGGGCTGCTGTTCAACTGGAAGCGCGGCCCCGACAACTGGCGCAGCCTGCACATCGTCTGCGCGGCGCACGGCCCGCAGGTGCGCATCGAGCCGTTCGACCGCTTCAACAACGCCGCCGTCCTCGACGGCGGCGACGTGCGGATCGAGCGCCCGGGCGGCGACCCGGTCGAGATCCGCTACGACGCCCGCTCGCGCTTCCCGGCCGGGCGCCGGATCCTGCGCTGGGACCAGCTCGACTTCGCGTACTTCTTGACCTACGCGCTGTGGAACTACCTGACGCTGCCGGCGCAGCTGATGAACCCGGACATCGCCTGGCGCGAGGTCAACGACGCCACGCTGGAGGCGATCTTCCCCCGGCACCTGCCGACGCACACGAAGGTCCAGCAGTACCACTTCAACCCGACCACGGGACTGCTCGAGCAGTTCGATTACACCGCCGACGTCTTCGGCTCCTGGGCCAAGGCCGCCCACATGGTGACCGCCCATGACCACGACGACGGCCTGACCTACACGTCCAAGCGCCGCGTGCTGCCGCGGGCGCCCAGCGGCAAGGCGATGCCCGGGCCGCTGCTGATCTGGGCCGACATCCATTCCTTCCGACTCACCTGAGGCACGATGACTGCGACCCTCGCCCCCGCCGCGGCCGCGCGCACCGCCCGAGTGGCTCCCGGCCCTCCCGGCCACCGTGTGCTCGGCAGCACGATGGGCTTCAAGAACGAGATCCTGCCGACGCTGATCGACGGCTGGCGCAAGCACGGGGACATCGTCCGGTTCACGGGCAAGGGCCCGCTGTTCCCGGTCTATCTGTTCGTGCATCCCGACTACGTGATGCACGCCCTGAAGGACCGCTCGGACATCTACGGCAAGACGCCGTTTCTCAACGACAAGTGGCGGATGGTCGTCGGCGAGGGCCTGATCTGCTCGACCGGCGACTTCTGGAAGCGCCAGCGCCGGCTCGTGCAGCCCTGCTTCGACCCCAAGCGCCTGCTCAGCTACGACCACCTGGTCGTCACCGAGACCGAGGAGCTGGTCGAGCGCTGGGACCGCAACGCGGCGTCCGGCGAGCCGCTGGACATGCCGCGCGAGATGACCCACCTGGCGCTGGCCAACCTCGGCAGCGCCATGTTCTCCACCGACTGGCGGCGCGAGGCGAAGGTCATGGCCCCCGCGGTCGAGTCGGCGATCGGGCACGCCTACAAGCAGGTCGAGGCGATCTTCTCGGTCCCGGAGCGGATCCCCACCCCGACCAACCGGCGCTTCGTCCGCGAGCGGGCGACGCTGCAGGAGATCATGGACAACATGATCGTCAGCCGGCGGCGGCTGAGCGAGCAGCCGCCGGATCTGCTGGGCACGCTGCTGAGCGCCCAGGACCCTGAGACCGGCGCGACGATGACCGACCTGCAGGTCCGCAACGAGCTGATGACGTTCATGTTCGGCGGCCACGAGACGGTGGCGGCGGCGATGGCGTGGACGTGGTACCTGCTCTCGCAGAACCCCGAGGTCGCCGACCGCGTGCGCGCGGAGATGGCCGAGGTGCTCGAGGGCCGGCCCGCCACGCGCGACGACCTCAAGAGCCTCCCGTACACGAGCATGGTGATGAAGGAGTCGCTGCGCCTGTACCCGCCGGTCTCGCTGCTCTCGCGCACCCCGACCGAGGACGACGTGGTTGGCGGCTACCGCGTGCCGGAGGGCTCGATGGTGCTGCTGAGCTCCTACGTCAGCCACCGCCACCCGGACCTCTGGGACAACCCTGAGGGCTTCGATCCCGACCGCTGGCTGCCCGAGCGGTCCGAGGGGCGCCACAAGAACGCGTGGTTCCCGTTCTCCGGTGGCCCGCGCGGGTGCATCGGCGGCTACTTCGGCCAGATGGAGATCCAGATCGTGATGTCGATGCTCGTGCCGCGCTATGACTTCGCGCTCGTGCCCGGCCACAAGGTCGTCCCGCGCCCCGGGCTCACGCTCGGCTTCGAGCACGGGCTGCAGATGACCGTCACGCGTCGGGACGCGGCATGAGCTTCGTCAAGGTCGCGGAGCCCGGCGAGCTGTCCGACGGCGCGATGAAGGTCGTGCGCGTGGGCAACACGCAGATCACGCTCGCGCACGTCGGGGGCACGGTCTATGCCTTCGACAACGAGTGCACCCACGACGGCGGTCCGCTGGCCGAAGGGGAGCTCAAGGACTGCGTGATCACCTGCCCGTGGCACTTCTCGAGCTTCGACATCCGCACAGGCGCGATCGTCGACTCGCCCGCCGAGGACCCGATCTCGGTCTATGAGGTCAAGGTCGAGGCCGACGGCATCTACGTCGGAGGCGCGGCGTCTTGAGCACCCCGGGCCAGCGGGTGCTGATCGTCGGCGCGAACATGGGCGGCGCGGCCGCCGCGCTCGCCCTGCGCAAGGTCGGCATCGAGGCGGTCGCGTTCGACCGCATGCCGGCCTCGCCGCCGATGAACGGCGGGCTGCACATCTGGACCAACGGGGCCAAGGCGCTGGAGTGGCTGGGCGTGGGGGCGATCCGCGAGCTCGGCGCGCCCGTCGACCTGCTCGAGTTCCGCAGCTGGAAGGGCGCGGTGCTGCTGCGGGCCAACGTCGGCGCGCTCGCGCTGCGCTACGGCGACGGCCCGTTCTTCGTCCCGCGCCAGGACCTGCCGCGCACCCTGCACGGCGCGCTCGACGCCGACGCGGTGCAGTGGGGGCGCAAGGCCACCGGCCTGCGCCAGGACGCCGACGGCGTGACGGTCACGTTCGCCGACGGCAGCGAAGAGCATGGGCAGGTGCTGATCGGCGCCGACGGCATCAACTCGATGACCCGCACGGCGCTGCAGGGCGAGATCAAGCCGCGCCCGGCGGGCTACCAGGACTGGGGCGCGGTGGTCGAGTTCACCCACCCGAAGGCCCCCGCGGGCTACTACCCGACCTACTGGGGGCCGGGAACGCGGCTCGGGATCGCCAACATCGGCGGCGGCCGCGTGTACTGGGCGGCGGCGCTCCCGCGCCCGGAGGGCACGGCCGTCGAGGCGCCCGCGCTGGACGAGATGCTCGAACGCTTCAAGGGCTGGCCCTCACCGGTCGAGGACGTGATCCGGGCGACGTCGCCGGACTCGTTCTACGGCGCCCAGATCCGCGATCTCAAACCGCTCGACCGCTGGGGTGAGGGCCGCGTGACGCTGCTCGGCGACGCCGCGCACGCGATGACGCCCAACGCCGGCCGGGGCGTCAGCGAGGCGCTCGAGGACGCGGTGATCCTCGCGCAGAAGCTGCGGCGGGTGGACCTGCGGGTGGCCGGCAAGGTGGACGCCGTATTGCGGGAGTACGAGCGCGAGCGGCGCAAGGCGACGGCGCAGGTCACGGCGCTCTCGCGCCAGATCGGCATGCTCGGACAGTGGAGCTCGCCCGCCGCGCGCGCTGCCCGGCTGGCGTATACGCGGGTGATCAACGTGCCGACCGTGGTGTCGATGCGACAGGACTTCAAGGCCTCCCTGGAGCCCGCGCCGTGAGCGACGTCGAAGCCAACCGCGCGATCGTGGAGCGGATCTTCACCGAGGTGCTCAACGCCGGCGACTTCTCGGTCTCCGACGAGCTGGTGGCCGACGACGCACGCTTCTACACGCACGCGCAGGCCGCGCCGTTCGTCGGCCCCGCCGGTTTCCGCGAGTACATCGGCGCCGTCCGGACCGGCCTGCCGGATACGCGCGTCGAGCTCCACGAGACGGTGGCCGAGCGTGAGACGGTGATCGCCCACTGGACGCTGCACGGCACCCACACCGGCAACCTGCTCGGGATCCCGCCGACCGGGTTGGTGGTCGCCTTGGAGGCGCTCGAGCTCGTGCACCTGCGCGAGGGCAAGCTCACCGAGATCCGGCTGATCATGAACGGCATGTCGATCATGCAGCAGCTCGGCGTGATCCCGGCCGGCGAGAAGATCCCGCTGCCGTTGATCCTGCGGGTGCGGTTGATGACCGCACTCAAGCGCCTGCGGCGGAGATGAGGACCCAGCCGATCGGCGACACGGCACTGCGGGCGGTGCAGGCCTACGGCGGCGTCGAGCGCTGGCGGGCGGCCACGACGGTGTACGCGACGTTCGACTGCGGCGGCCTGCTGGTGCGCTGGAAACGCCGGGTCTCCGCCTATCGCGAGGTGGGCGTGCGGGCCGCGGTCGCCGAGCCGGTGGTGCGCATGTCCCCGTTCGGCCGCGAGGGCGCGGTGGCGACGCTCGAGGGCCACGACGTCCGGCTCGAACGCCAGGACGGGACCCCGATCGCCTCGCGCGCGCGAGCGCGGGAACGGTTCCCTTACGGCCGCTGCCTGTTCGCGTGGGACGAGCTCGACTTCGCCTACTTCATCGGCTACGCGATGTGGAACTACCTCACGTTCCCCGCGTTGCTGCTGCGCGAGGACATCCAGTGGCGCGAGATCGCACACAACGGCCTCGAGTCCCGCTTCCCCGATCACCTGCCCACCCACGCCCGGGTCCAGCAGTTCTACTTCGACGAGCGGACGGGCCGGCTGGCCCAGTACGACTACATCGCGGCCGTGCTCGGGCGCTGGGCGCAGGCCGCGCATCGCGTCACCGCCCACGCCGAGGCCGACGGCCTCACCTACCCCTCAAGGCGGCGCGTCACGCCGCAGACGCCGAAGGCCGGGCCGACGGCGCTTCCAGGCCCACTGATGATGTGGGCCGACGTGCGCGACTACGTGGTCGGCTAGGCCTCGACCTTGCCGCGCCTCTGATCGATCGCCGTGCGCGCGGCGACGAACCAGCGCATGGGCGCCGGCGGCAGCCCCGTCGGGACGACCCCCAGTTGCTGCATGCCCTTCAGGATGTCCATGTGCTGCCAACCCTCGACGATCTTGCCGTCGGCGATGCGCACGTGAGTGGTGCCGCCGAACTCGATCTGGCGGTAGGTCCCGGGCAGCCCCTGGAACGGGCCGGTGTGCTTGCCGCGCACCGTCCAGCGCACGACCACGCGGTCGTCCTCGGCGACCATGTTGTCGACGTCCATCCGCAGGTCCGGGAAGCCGTCGCCGAACTGCCGGCGCACGGCTTTGACGCCGGCCAGGCCCTGCGGGAGGGCGACGGGGGAGTCCTCGAAGTCGTGGAAGATCGCGTCGACCGCGACCGTGCGGTCCGCGACGCTCTCGTCGTAGCGATTCCAGAAGCCGTCGAGGTAGTCGCGCATCAGCGCCTTGTTGTCCTCGATCTGGGTCATCAGTGAGCCGCCTGTTCCGCGATCCGGCGATTGGTGTAATCGATCGCGTCACCGAGGGTGCGGATCGTCTGCGCGTCCTCGAAGGAGATCGAGAAGCCGTACGCGTTCTCGAGCGCCAGCTGGATCTCTTCGAAGGCCAGCGAGTCGAGGTCCATTTCGTCGAAGGCCAGCGTCGGGTCGTCTCCGACCTCCTCCTCGGACATCCCGATCCGCTCCACCAGCAGCCCCTTGAGATCGGCGAATGTGAACGTCAACCCGTGCCTCCTTGTGCGAGCGCCCGCAGCGCTCCGAGTTCGCGCCGGGCGGCCACGCGCCCGGCGTTGAGGAAATGATCGGCGAGCGCGAAGTCGCGCCACGCCCCCGGCCCGAAGCGCGGCGTGACCACCACGTCCGCCTCGTGGGCGTTGCGGACGCTCGTGTCGAGCTGGGCCAGGTCCATGACTTCGAGGAGCGTATCCAGCATGCGGTAGCGCTTGCGAGCGGGTTCCTCTTCGGAGGGCGGCTCTTCACCGGGCCACGCGGGCAGCGTCTCGCGCGCCATCAGGTTCACCGCGACGGTGATGTCGGCGCCCGCGTCCTGGACGGCGGTGGTCGGGACCGGCACCAGCGCCAGTCCGTCGACGAGCCGGTGGCCGCCGCGCTCGTACGGCGGGAACATCCCCGCCAGCGCGGTGGCGGCGACCAGCGCCTCCCACAGCGGGCCGTCGGTCAGCGGCGCGGGCGCGCGCTCGGTCAGGTCGACGGTCATGACGATCAGCGGGATCGCGAGGTCGGCGAACGTCCGCCCGCCCGCCGCCTCCTGGAGCGTCTCGACCATCGTCTCCAGCCCGCCGCCACCGCCGAGCGTCATCCGGAACGTCTCGGCCACGACCTCGGGCGTGAACGCCGTGCGCAGCGCCTGCTCGGTCGCGGCGGCGTCCAGGCCCATGGCGATGCAGGCGCCGACGATCGCCCCGATGCTCGACCCGCCCACGTAGTCGACGGTGTAGCCGGCCGCCTCGAGCTCGTAGAGCGCGCCGACGTGGGCGTAGCCCTTCGCGCCGCCCGCGCCGAGCGCCAGCCCGAGGTTGGTGCGCGCGAGGTGGCGGCCGATGAAGCCCAGGCCGGCGCCGTTGCGCACGGCGCCGGGGAGCCGCACGGCGCCGGTCGTGATCACCTCCAGCGTCGCCTTCGCGCCCGCCAGCGAGGCGGCGCGGCCGGCGTCGCGGTCGCTGCCGACGAGCGCCACGGCGCGATCGACGTGCTCGACCGCGAGCGCGGCGTCGTCGCTGTCCAGCGGCGCGGTCAGCAGGACCGTGCCGTGGGCGCCGAGCAGCGCGTCGAGCTGGGCGAGCGACTGGGTGACGTCGCCGTCGAGGTGCGCGACCGGCTTGACGCTCGTCGCCCTGGTGGCGGCGACAGCTCGGCGCCGGACGGCGCCCCGTCGCCGAGCAGCACGGCCACCGCCTCGCCGCGGCTGCCGCGCGCCTGGCGGCTGCTTGCGTCGCCCAGCCGGCGGCCGAGGATGCCCACGAGGTTCTCCAGCAGCCGCGGGAAGCGGGCGATCAGCGTGCGGAAGGCGCCGCTGTCGAGCTCGAGCATGTGCGTCGGGACGCTGGCGATGATCGTCGCCGAGCGCGGCTCGCCGGTGATCAGCGAGGTCGCGCCGATCGCGTCGCCCTGGCGCAGCTTCCCGGCGAGGCGGTCCTCGGCGAACATCGACAGCGCGCGGGCCTCGAGCGCCGCCACGCGCGCCTGCACGAGCCCGTCGACGATCAGGAACATGCTCTCGCCGGGCTCGCCCTCGCGGCAGATGATCGCCCCCGCCTCGTAGCTGCGGAAGCGCATCGCGTGCGCGATCGTGGTCAGCGCCTCCGGCTCCAGGCCGGCGAACAGCGGCGCCCGCGCCAGCGCCTCGACGGGCACCGGGCACGCCCTCGTAGGACGACGCGCCGCGATCGAACCCGGTCATCCCGCCAGCGCCCGCTTGTCGACCTTGCCGCCGGGCAGCCGCGGGAGCTCGGCGAGCAGCTCGACGCCGTAGGGGACCTTGTAGCCGGCGAGCCGCTTGCGTGCGAAGCGCACGACCTCTCCGGACGTCAGGGCGCTGCCGGGACGCGCGACGACGAAGGCCCGGACCACGTGGCCCATCCGCGGATGGGGGGCGCCGAGCACGGCGGCCTGGGCGACGTCAGGGTGCGTCAAGAGGAAGTTCTCCACCTCGGTCGGGAACACGTTGAAGCCTCCCACGTGGATGACCTCGTGCGCACGGCCGCGCACCACCACGTTGCCCGCATGCTGCTCGGCGAGGTCGCCGGTGCGGAACCAGCCGTCCTCGGTGAACGCCTGCTCGCCGCCGCGGTGGTAGCCGGGCGTGACGCCCGCGCCGCGGGCCTGGAGCTCGCCGTCGCGGACGCGCAGGTCGTAGCCGTCCAGCGCGCGGCCCGCCGTCTCGTAGCGGACCTCCGCGGGGATCGTCCGGCCGGACCGCGCACGCGGGGCCGATCTCGGTCATCCCGAACGCGTTGAGGATCCGCGGGCCGGCGCGGTCGACTCGCTCGATCAGCCCCGGCGGGGAGGCGGCCCCGCCGACCAGCCCGGTGCGCACGCCGTCGAGCGCCTGCGGCGCCGTCTCCAGCAGCCCGGCGAACACCGCCGGCGAGCCGTGCAGGATCGTCACGGCGTGGTCGGTGATCGCCTGGACGAGCGGCTCCGGCGAGCGGGCGTTGTCGACGAACACGGTCGTCCCGCCGGAGTGCAGCGCCGCGAGCGTGGAGGCCAGGCCGAAGGCGTGGGCGGCGGGGATCACCAGCGCGGTCCGGTCCTGCGCGGTCAGCGCGAGCAGCTCGGCGACGAGCCGGCCCCACAGCGCCGCGGCGGCGTGGGTGAGGTACGCGCCCTTGGGTGCGCCCGTGCTGCCCGACGTGTAGAGGATCGCGGCGACGTCCGCTCGCAGCCGGCTCGCTCTCGTCGCCGCCGGTGAACAGCGTCAGCCCGTGCTCGGTCTCCTGCCCGGGCAGGCCCAGCGCCGCCAGCGCGGTGGCGAACGAGTAGCCGCCGTGCGCGTCGACCGCGAGCGCCGCGACCGCTCCGGAGTCGGTCAGCGCGGTCGACAGCTCGTGCTCGCGTGAGCGGGTCGCCGAGCGGCACGGCGATCGCCCCCGCACGCCACACGGCGAGCAGCGCGACACGAACTCCGGGGCGTTGGGAGCGACGATCAGGACCCGCTGCCCGGTGAACCCGTCGAGCCCCGCGGCCACCTCCGTGGCCGCCTCGCGCAGCTCGGCGAAGGTCAGTGCCCGGCCACCTCCGATGAGGGCCGGCCCGTCCGCTTGGGGCCACACGTGGCGGTGCATGACGCGATGCTCTCATTCCGCCCGTCGATCCGCTTGACGCGGCGCTCGGAGATCGAAGAGGATGGCGGCCCAGTGGAGGCTTCCAGCGACATCCGCGGTTGGCGAGAGCGCGCGGAGGACCACTTCGCGCGCCGCGAGTACCGGGCCAGCCACGAAGCCGCGCTCGAAGGCCTGAGCGCGGACCCCGACGATCTCGACGCGCTGCGGCTCGCCGGCCGCTCCGGCGTCGAGATCGAGGCCGACGACGCCGTCGCGCAGCTCCAGCGCGCGGCCGAGCTCGCGCCCGATGACGTCGGCTCCTGGCGCGACCTCGGCGACGCGCTCGCGGCCGAGGGCCGCACCGCCGAGGCGGAGGAGGCGTGGAAGAAACTCGCTGCACTTCGCCCGGACGACAGCGTGGTGCTGACCTCGCTGGGGCATGCGGCGCTGGCCGCGGGGCACCGCGACGAGGCCGCCGAGCGCCTGAACGCGGCCGCTCAGGCGGACGCGCGCAACATGAGCGCGTCGATGAGCCTGGTCGACGTCTACCGCGACATGGGCCAGTTCCCGCAGGCGCTGGCGATCGCTCAGCGGATCTGGGAGACCGATCCCGAGGCGGTGCTCTCCGGCCTCGACGTCGCCGAGCTGAGCCTCTCCGTCGGCGACTACGACGCCGCCGACCAGGTCTACGAGCAGCTGCTCGAGATCGACGATGAAGGTCATGAGGCCTACATCCGCTACGGGCAGCTCGGGCGTCGCGCTCAAGCGCGAGCAGTGGATCGCCGCGTCCGCGTTCGCGGCCTCGGCGGCGCGGCTGGAGCAGTCCGCGCGCTCCCAGCGCCTGCTCGCCTATCTTCGCCGACCGCGCGATCGCCTTCGACCGCAACGCGACCTCGCCGGACCTCGGCGCCGCGCTGTTGACGTCGCAGTCCGGGCGTCTTCGCGCTGCCCAACCTCGACCGAGGGGCCGCCCGAGGTGCCGTCGCTGGAGGAGGTCGAGCGGCTGCTGGCCGACGCGCGCTTCGAGCACCGCCGCATTCACATCGAAGAAGGGACGGCCCGTTGACGGCATCGGCTGACGTGAGCGCCGCCGAGCGCGGGGCGACCGCCGAATGGCGCAAGTGCCCGTCGTGCAGCGCGTACGTCTACCACAAGCGGCTCAAGCGCCAGCTCGGCGTCTGCCCCGAGTGCAACCACCACTTCCGCATCGCGCCTGCGCGAGCGGCTGGACCAGCTGCTCGACCCCGGCAGCTTCGAGGAGCTGGGGGCCGGATCTCGAGCCGCTGGACGCGCTCGGGTTCGTCGACTCCAAGCCCTACCCGGCGCGGATCGCCAGCGCCCAGAAGGGCGGCGCGACGCTCCGGCGCGGTCTGGGGGCGGGCGACGATCGGCGAGCTACCCGCTGGTGCTGGCCGGGATCGACTTCGGCTTCATCGGCGGCAGCGCTGGGCTCGGCCGAGGGCGAGGCGATCACGCAGGCCGCGGAGCTCGCGCTGGCCGAGCGCACGCCGCTGCTGGTGATCAGCGCCTCCGGCGGCGCGCGCATGCAGGAGGGCGCCGTCTCGCTGATGCAGATGGTCAAGACCTCGCAGGCGCTCGCCCGGCTGCGCGAGGAGGGCGTGCTCTACGTCTCGCTGCTGACCGACCCGACCTACGGCGGCGTGTCCGCGTCCTTCGCGACGCTGGGCGACGTGCTGATCGCCGAGCCGGGCGCGCACATCGGCTTCGCCGGGCCGTCGGTGATCGAGCAGACGATCGGCCAGAAGCTGCCCGAGGGCTTCCAGACCTCGGAGTTCCTCTTCGAGCACGGGATGGTCGACCTGGTCGAGCCGCGCGAGAACATCCGCGGCGTCATCCGCCGGCTGCTGGCGCTGCACGCCGGCGCCGAGGCCGCGCGCTCGGGCGATCCCGCTGCCGACCGGCTGCCCGGAGACCGAGGGCGCCGCGCCGGTCATCGACGCCGACTCGCTGCCGCAGCGCGACCCGTGGGACGTCGTCCAGCTCGCGCGCATGCCGGTGCGCCCGCACATGCTCGACTACGTGGGCGTCGTCTTCGACGACTTCCAGGAGCTCCACGGCGACCGCCTGTTCGCCGAGGACGCGGCGATCGTCGGCGGGCTCGCCCGGCTCGGCGAGCTGACGGTGATGGCGATCGGCCACCAGAAGGGCCGCACGACGGCCGAGATGATGGAGCGCAACTTCGGGATGCCCAACCCGGAGGGCTACCGCAAGGCGCTGCGGCTGATGCACTACGCGGTGCGCTTCGGGCTGCCGATCGTCACCTTCGTCGACACGCCCGGGCGCCTACCCGGGCCTCGAGGCCGAGGAGCGCGGCCAGTCGGTGGCGATCGCCGAGTCGATCCTGCGAGATGTCGCGCCTGCCCGTCCCGATCGTCACCACGGTCACCGGCGAGGGCGGCTCGCGGCGGCGCGCTGGCGATCGCCGCGTCGGACCGCGTGATGATCCTCGAGGGCTCCTACTACTCGGTGATCAGCCCCGAGGGCTGCGCGACGATCCTGTTCAAGGACGCGCTGGCCGCGCCGCGCGCCGCGGCCGCGCTGAAGATGAGCGCGCCGTGCCTGCTGCGGCTCGGGATCGTCGACTCCGTGGTGCTCGAGCCCGAGGCGGGCGCGCACACCGACCAGCTGCACGACCGCCGAGAACCTCAAGACCGCGATCGTGACCGACCTGCGGGCACTGCTCGCGCTCTCCACCGAAGATCTCCTGGCCCAGCGTTACGAGCGCTTCCGCGTGTTCGGCCGCCCGGGCGCCCAGCCGGTACTCCCGCCCGAGGTGACCCATGACTGACACGGAAGACGTTCAAGGCGCTCTGCGCCGAGGCGAAGGACCTGATGAAGCGGCTCGAGGGCTCGAGCGTGTCGAAGGTCACGGTCGAGCTCGACGACGCGAAGATCGAGGTCGAGCGCGGCGTGGCCGCGATCGCTGCACGCGCGCCAGTCGATGGGCCCAGCGGCGCCGGTCGCGCTGGCCGCGATCACCGGGCGATGGCGATCTCGCCCGGCGCGCGCGGCGCCTCGGGCTCGTTCGCGGCCATCGGCGGCGACCGACAACCGCATCCCGGTGCTCGCCCCGCTCGTCGGCACGTTCTACGAGGCGTCGACGCCCGGCGCGAAGGCGTTCGTCGAGGTCGGCCAGACGGTCGGCGCGGGCGACACCGTCTGCATCGTCGAGGCGATGAAGCTGATGAACGAGGTCGCCGCCGTCCGAGGGCGGGATGGTGGCCGAGATCGTCGTCGACCAACGGCGAGCGGGTCGAGTTCGAGCAGGTGCTGATGTACCTCGAGCCGCTCGAAGACTGAGCATGTTCGAGAAAGTCCTGATCGCGAACCGCGGGGAGATCGCCCTGCGGGTCGCGCGCGCCTGCCGCGAGATCGGGCATCAAGACGGTCGCCGTGTACTCCACCGCCGACGCCGACTCGCGCCGTCGTGCGCTTCGCCGACGAGGCCGTCAAGATCGGCCCGCCGCCCGCCGTCGCGCTCCTACATCCACATCCCGAGCGTGATCGGCGCGGCGCTGAAGACCGGCGCCGACGCGATCCACCCGGGCTACGGCTTCCTGTCCGAGGACCCGTACTTCGCCGAGATCTGCGCCGACCACGACATCACGTTCATCGGGCCCAGGCCCGAGGTGATGGAGAAGGTGGGCGACAAGGCGATCGCGCGGCGGCTGATGCGCGACGCCGGCCTGCCGCTGCTGCCCGGGCACGATCGAGCCGGTGGCGACGATCCAGGACGCCAACGACGTCGCCGACGAGATCGGCTACCCGCTGATCATCAAGGCCGTCGCCGGCGGCGGCGGGCGCGGCATGAACGTCGTGCGCGCGCAGCGAGGACCTGGAGCGGCTCTACAAGACCACGCGCGCGACGGCGCAGGCCGTGTTCAAGGACTCCGCGGTCTACATGGAGCGCTACCTGGAGGCGCCGCGCCACACCGAGGTCCAGTTGGTCTGCGACAACCACGGCAACGGCGTCTACTTCTTCGAGCGCGACTGCTCGGTCCAGCGCCGCCACCAGAAGCTGATCGAGGAGGCGCCGTCGATCCACCTCGACGACGCCGCGCGGCGCGACATCGGCGAGCGCGCCGTGCGCGGCGCGCTGTCGCGTCGGCTACACGGGCGCGGGCACGATGGAGTTCCTGCTCGACAGCCAGGGCAACCTGGCGTTCATGGAGATGAACGCGCGCATCCAGGTCGAGCACCCGGTGAGCGAGATGATCACCTCCGCCGACCTGATCCAGGAGCAGATCCGCGTCGCCGCGGGCGAGCCGCTGTCGGTCACCCAGGACGACCTCGTGGTGCGCGGGCACTCGATCGAGTGCCGCATCAACGCCGAGGACCCGGACCGCGACTTCGCGCCCGACCGCCGGCCGCATCGACACCTACGTCGTGCCCGGCGGCCCCTACACCCGCGTGGACTCCCACTGCTACCCGGGCTGGACGATCTCCCCGTTCTACGACTCGCTGATCGCCAAGCTGATCGTCTGGGGCCCGGACCGCCAGACGGCGATCGACCGCATGCTGCGCGCCCTCGGCGAGTTCAAGATCGAAGGCCGCGGCGTCAAGACGACGATCCCGTTCCACCAGCGCGTCCTCGCCGACGCGCGCTTCCGCTCCGGCGACGTCTCCACCGACTTCGTCGAGCAGTTCATGGCCGAAACCTAAAGGGGCCAGGCCCCTTTAGGTAAAGGCCACCTAAGAGGGCCAGGCCCCTTTAGGTTCGGATCGTGCGGGCGATGAGGGCGACGCGCTTGGGGCACTTGAGCGCGTCGATCTTCACCCACGTGCCCCTGGGCAGGCGCGGCACGCCGTCGACCTCGGGCGTGCGGACCCGGGTCCTGGACGCGAGGCTGACCCGTTGGTCGTCGATGGAGAGCACACCGAACCAGTCGATGCTCGAGATCGGGCCCTCCACGGTGCGTGGGTGGCAGCCGCGGCGCGGCGGGGTGGCCTTGGCCGAGTAGAAGTAGGTGTGCAGCGGGTTCTCGGTCGCCTTCAGCGGCGCGTCGGCGGCGACGTAGATCACGTTGCGGCTGAACAGCGCGACGCTCGGGGGGATGCCTTGGCGGACCTGCAGCCGCGATGGCGCTCGCTTGTCGTAATCGCACGTCCAGGTCACCCGCACCGAGCCGACGACCGGCGGCAGTGGCCGCGTCCGCGGATGCGAGTCCTTGGTCAGCACCGGCCCGTTGGGCGCGGCGCGCGGGTCGCACTGCTGCGCGGCGCAGGCGCCGGCCGGCCCGCACTCCTGTTCGACGTGCGCGCTGAGGCCGCCGCAGCCGGCGAGCACGCTCAGCCCGATCAGGGCGAGCCACCTCATGACGCGGGGCGGGCCTCGGCGTCCTTGCGCTTGACCAGCAGCCAGCCGCGGCCCGTGCGCTGCAGCGCGAACCCGCCGCGGAGCTTCTCGCCGTGCAGGACGAACACCGCGTGGCCGCGCTCGATCGCCTCCGGCCAGGCGACGCGCCCGCCCTGCTCGTAGGTGCCCTCGTCCCATATCGGCCCGGGCACTTCGGCGGCCTCGATCGCGAAGCGCTTCACGGCAGGGTCGAGCGTCGGCTCCTTCGTCAGCGCCCAGCAGCGCATCGTGCCGTCGACCTCCACGCAGAACATGTACCCGCCATCGCGCTCGGACACCCGGAACGGCCCGGCGCTCACGCCCCGGATCCCGAACTGCTCGTGCCCTTCGACCTTCGCCCGCTCGGTCGCCAGGCCGTCCAGGAGCGCCTGGACCGCGCCGGGTTCGCCCTCGGCATGGATCTCCCCGGTCGGGCGGACCCAGCCCATGACGCCGAGCGCGAGCGCGCGTTCACGGAACGCCGCGGGGTCGATCCCCGCGCCGCCGTTCGCCCGCGCCGCGCGCTTCATCAGTCCGCCGGGATGAGCACCAGGGAGATGTGCGTGCCGCCGAGCGACGAGCTGTTGACCACCACCGGGCCGACGTCGACGCCGTGCTGCCAGGCCTGGAGCGCGAGCACGGTGTTCAGCGACCCGCCCGCGCCGAGCGGCTCGCCGAGCTTGATCTTGGGGGTGCGCACGGCCACCGCGTCCCCGAAGACGCGGGCGATGGCGGCCGCTTCCGGCTTGTCGGCCTGCACCAGCCCGGCCGCGTTGGCCCACACGGCGACCACGGCGGACGCGTCCACGCCCGCCATCTCCAGCGCCACGCGCATCGCGCGCTCGACGCCCTCGCCTTCGTGGTTCCAGCGCCCGACGCCCTCGGCATCGGAGGTCACGCCGTAGCCGGCCAGCTCGCCGTACACCCGCGCGCCGCGCGCGGCGGCCGCGCCGGCGCGCTCGACGACGATCGAGATGCCCGCTTCGGTGATGCTGAAGCCGCCCAGCAGCCCGAGGGCGCGGTAGGCGTCGACCACGGTGTCGGTCAGGGAGTCCGAGGCGATGGCCAGCACGACCTCGGCCTGATTGACCGACGTCAGGTCGTACGCGTACGTGAGCGCCTGGGCGCCCGCGGCGTGTTGTGCGGTGACGGTGGAGGCCACGCCCAGCGCGCCGAGCTTGATCGCCGTCTGGCCGCCCGCCGCGTTGTAGACCGTGTTGGGGAAGACCGCCGGGTTGGCCAGCGTCGGGCCCTCCTCGATGATCGGCAGCGAGAACTCCTCGAGCGATTGCATCGGCCCGATGCCGGTGCCGACGATCACGCCGATCCGCTCGCTGTTGTCGTCGGTGATCTCGAGCGCCGCGTCCTCCAGCGCGAGCCGTCCGGTGATGACCGAGAACAACCCGATCCGGTCGACGCGCTTGCGCTCCTTGGGCTTCAGGTAGGCGGAGGCCTCGAAGTCCACGCGGCCCGCTTCGCCCTCGAAGCCCTGCGCGCCGTCGCTTGTAGGCCTGCCACAGCGCCTCCGCGTCGGTGCCGACGCTGGTGAACGGCGTCATCCCGGTGATCACCACGCGGTCGCGCTCGGGCGCGGGCGGCGCGGGCCGCGCGCCCGGCTTGGCCCACACGATCGACGCGTTCGCGCCGCCGAAGGCGAAGTTGTTCGAGACCGCGACGTCGATGTTCATCGCCCGCGCCTCGTTGGGCACGTAGTCGAGGTCGCACTCGGGATCGGCCGTCGTGTAGTTGGCCGTCGGCGGCGCCGTCTGGGTCTCGATCGCGCGCACGGTGACGATGTTCTCGACCGCGCCCGCCGCGCCCAGCAGGTGCCCGATCATCGACTTGGTCGAGGACACCGCGGTCGAATACGCGTGCTCGCCGAGCCCGTACTTGGTCGCCGCCGTCTCCGCCGGGTCGTTCTTGGCCGTGCCCGTGCCGTGCGAGTTGACGTAGTTGACCGCGTCCGGCTCGACGCCCGCGGCGGCCAGCGCCGCCCGGATCGCCCGCCCCGCGCCGGAGC
Organism: uncultured Solirubrobacteraceae bacterium; assembly: GCA_963798325.1. Lineage (GTDB taxonomy): Bacteria > Actinomycetota > Thermoleophilia > Solirubrobacterales > Solirubrobacteraceae > Solirubrobacter. Next base: position 111,597 of record CAWCSS010000009.1, on the reverse strand, counting down.
CGTCCGGCCGCGGCGCCGTCGGGTGGTAGCCGTCGGCGGACAGCGAGTACGCCAGCAGCTCGGCCTTGATCGGCGCGCCCAGTTGCTTCGCCAGGTCCTCGCGCATCAGCACCAGCATCCCGCCGCCCTCGCCCAACGACAGCCCCAGGCGGTCGAGCGAGTACGGCGCCGCGGGCGCCGGGCGACAGCGACTCCAGCGCGTTGAAGCCGGAGTACAGGACCTCGCTCAGCGCCTCGGCGCCGCCCGCGAGCACGGCGTCGGCGCGGCCCTGGCGGATCAGCTCGCTGCGCGTAGCCGATCGCGTTGGCGCTCGCGGCGCACGCGGTGTTCACCGACAGCACCGGGCCCTTGAACCCGAACGCGCGACGCGAGCGTCTCCGCCACCGCCTGCGGGGAGACGAGCAGCAGCAGCTCGCTCGGCGCCTCCTTGCCCGCCAGCCGCCGCCGGTACCACTCCTCGCCCGCCAGCAGGCCGGCGTTGCAGGAGCCGATGACGACGCCCCAGCGCTCGGCCGGGATCTGCCCGTCCGACCACCCGCCGACCGCCTCCTCGGAGGCCTTCAGGGCGAAGTCGATCACCGGCTCGCGGTAGTCGTCCGGGTGGCGGTACTCGCGCTCCGGGCCGACCGCTCCTTGACCTCGCCGCCGAGGTTGGTCCGGTAGGTGTCCATCGACAGGCCTTCGACGTCGCGAATCGCGACGTTGCCTGCCGACGACGCCGTCCCAGAGCGCGTCGGCCGTGGGTCCTTGCGCGGTGATCGCGCCGACGCCGATGGCGACGACTCTCTTGGGTTCAGACACGGTTCAGACCTCCTGAAGACGAGCGCAACGTTCTGTCCTTCGAATCCTCGGGCGAGCGAGAGCGCGGAGCCGACCGCGCCCTCGCGGGTCGGTCGGTCACGATGTCGAGGTCGAGCTCGGGATCGCGGTCCGCGAAGCCGACCGTGGGCGGGATCGCGCCGCGGCCGACCGCCAGGGCGGCCACCGCCGCGTTCAGCGCGCCGGCGGCGCCGATCAGATGCCCGGTCGAGCCCTTCACGGCCGTGACCGCCGGCGTGCCGATCGCGTTGATCGCGCGCGCCTCGCTGAGGTCGCCGACCGGGGTGGCGCTCGCGTGCCCGACCACCAGGTCGACCTCGCTCGTCACCCGCCTCGCGCAGCGCCGCCTGCATCGCCAGCCGCGGCGCGCGGCCCTCGGGGTTGAGGCTGATCAGCGCGTGCGTGTCGTAGGCGCCGCCGAAGCCCGCGATCTCGCTCGAGGATCGTCGCGCCGCGCGCGCGGGCCGACTCCTCGGACTCGAGCACCAGGAACGCCGCGCCCTCGCCGAGCACGGTCCCGTTGCGGGCCTTGTCGTACGGCCGGCAGTCGTCGGGGCGAGAGATCCCGAGCGCCTCGAACTTGGTCATGTTCCACCACGACGAGCCGTCGTCGTAGCCGCCGCAGACCGCCATGTCGACCTCGCCGCGCTTGACCGCGCGGTAGCCGCGGCCGATCGCCTCGGCGCCCGCCTCGGCGGTGCCCGCGAAGTAGACGTTGGAGCCCTTCAGGCCGTGCGCCGCGGAGACGTAGAACAGCGCCGCGGCCTGCAGGCCCTCGACGTAGAACAAGGGATAGAACGCCGACGACGCCTGCTCGCCGAGGCGCCGGATGTCGACCGAGCCGTCCTCGTTGCGCGCCACCAGCGACGCCTCGAGGATGTGCATCGGGTTCGAGATCTCCTTCGAGGACCCGATGAACAGCCCGGTGCGCTCGGGGTCGGCGACCTCCTCGACGCCCGCGTGGCGCAGCGCCAGCGTGGCGCCGACGAGCGCCAGACGTCGTTGCGGGTCATCGAGCGCAGCGTCTTGCGCTTGGCGAAGTCGGTCGGCTCGAGGTCGCGGACCTCGCCCGCCTGGGTGGCACGCAAGCGTCGAGGCGTCGAAGGCCTCGATCGGCCCGACGCCGGAGCGGCCCGCGACGAGCCCGCTCCACGTCTGCTCGGTGCCCGTGCCCAGCGAGGTGCACGAGCCCGACGCCGGAGACGACGACCCGGGTCACTCCGGCACCATCCGCAGCTTGCGCGCGCGGGTGACGAGCTTGCCGTCGACCTTGACCTCGGCGGTCAGGATCGCCTCCTCGTCGGTGCGCGACTTCAGCGTCACGGAGATCTCCATCTGGTCGCCCGGCCCGACCCACTTGCGGAAGCCGATCGCGCCGCCGCCCGCCATCCGCCACACACCGCCGCCCTCGGCCTCCAGCAGCGCCTTGGCCACCTTGCCCATCGTGCCGAGGATCAGCACGCCCGGCATCGTCTCCTGGTTCGGGAAGTGGCTGAATCGAAGATGTCGAGCGTGCTCGGGACGTTGCGGATCGCGCGGGCGCTCTTGCCCGGCTCCAGCTCGAGCATGCGGTCATACGACAGCCAGTGTCCGCCGAACATCAGACCCTTCCTCAGGACCAGACAGCCGTTGGTCCCGCCGAACGCGAACGCGTTCACCAGCACCGCGTCGACCTCGGCCGCGCGCGCCTCGTTGGGCACGTAGTCGAGGTCGCAGTTGGGGTCGGGGTGCTCGAGGTTGATCGTCGGGGGGACCACGCCGTCGGTCATCGCCCGCAGCGACGCCAGCATGTTCAGCGCACCCGCCCCGCACGTCAGATGCCCGGTCATCGACTTCACCGAGGAGATCGCCAGCGTCTGCGCGTGCTCGCCGAACACCTGCTTGATCGCCAACGTCTCGGTCTTGTCGTTGCCCGGCGTCGACGTCCCGTGCGCGGAGACGTACTGGATGTCGGTCGGCGCCAGCCCGGAGTCGTTGATGGCCATCTCCATCGCCAGCGTCACGCCGCCGCCGTCGGGCGGCGGGTCGGTCATCCGGTAGGCGTTCATCGACGAGCCGTAGCCGACGATCTCGCCGTAGATCTTCGCCCCGCGGGCCTGCGCGGACTCGAGCTCCTCAAGGATCAGCATCACCGCGCCCTCGCCGAGCACGAAGCCCGAGCGCTCCTTGTCGAACGGCCGCGACGCCCGCTCGGGCTCGTCCTGCATGGTCCTTGGTCAGCGCGCCCAGCAGCCCGAAGCCGATCACGTCGAACCACGTCGTCAGCGCGTCGGTCCCGCCGGAGATCATCACCTTCACGTCGCCCTCCTGGACGCGCCGGAACGCTTCGCCGAGGGCGTGACTGGAAGCGGTGCACGCGGTCGAGACGGCGAACATCGGCCCCTCGGCGTTGGCCAGGTTGCCGATCGTCGCCGCGAACACGTTCTGGTCGCGCTCGAGCACGTCCGAGGGCCGGTGATGCGGGAACGCCGTGCCGCCGGACTCCTGGCTCGTCCACGACATGTCGACGAGCTCCTGCAGGTCCGCGCGGCCGACGCTGCCGGCCACGCCGACGCCGACCTCGTGCGACTCGTAGGCGCCCTCGAAGCCGGAGTCCGCGATCGCCTCCATTGCCGCGGCGACGCCGAAGCCCGCCGCCCGCGAGAGATGCTCGCGGCCGCGGGTCCGGCCGTGCTCGGCGGCGTCGAAGTCCTTGACCATCCCCGCGATCTGCACAGGGAAGGTCTCGGCGTCGAAGGTGTGATCTTGCTCACGCCGCGGCGCCCGGCCTTCAGCGACGCCCACGTCGCCTCGGCGGAGTTGCCGACCGGCGTCACCGCGCCCAGGCCCGTGACCGCGACGCGCCGGTATCCACGCCACGATCAAGCACGCCTGCAGGCGCTTCGTGTCCTCCAGCGGCGCCAGCGTCTCGGCGTCGATCAGTGCGCACATGACGTCCTTGGCCTCCATCACGACCGTGCCGTCGACGTCGCCCGTCCCGGACAGCACGGCGACCTCGTCGTTCATCGATTCCACCTGACCGAGGAGCTCGATCACGTCTCCCGGCCGCACGTCGGCGAGGAACTCGACCGAGCCGATCGAGAGCAGCGCCGCACGCTTGCGCGTGTCCGTGGTGAGCATCACCAGCCACGTCCCGGCCTGGCAGAAGGACTCGAGCACGAGCGGGGGAGGCATGACGAGATCGTCACCCTCACCCACCCAGAACTCCTCGCCCAGCGAGCAGACCTTGCGCGCGCGCACCGACTTCGCCGGTTCCCATTCCAGGACCCGGTCGACGAGGTGGAACCGCATGCGGGTTTAGGCCGGTTCCTTGGCGGCGGCGCGGCGGGCGACCATGTCGGCCAGGTTCTGGACGGTGAAGTGCATGATCACTTCTTCCGCCGGCAGCTTGTCCTCGTACTCGTCGGGGTCGATCTGCGGCATCACCGTCGCCAGGTGCTCGAGGCCCTTGCGCGAGACGTTCGCGCCGGCGCCGAACTCCTCGTCGGGGATGCCGCCCTGGATCTCGTCGCCGAGGTCGGAGGCCTGGATCTTCACGCCCATCGAGCGCTCGATGCGGAACAGGATGTCCAGCAGGTCGATCGACTCGGCGCCGAGGTCGTCCATCAGCGTCGCTTCGGGGGACGCCTCGTCGTCGTCGACGCCGAGCGCGTTCGCAACGGCCTCCTGAACGGCGGCGAGGAAGTCGTCAGCCATGTTTACGTCCCTTCGGGAATAAGGTCGGATGATCGGGGTGGGGCGGAGGGGATGTCATGCCTTTTTCTTCGGCATCTTGAGTGGCGCGCCGGTGCCGAGCATCGCGCTGGCCCCGCCGTCGACCGTGAAGAGTGCGCCCGTCATGTACTTGGAGTCCGACGACGCCAGGAAGGTCACCAGCCCGGAGACGTCCTCGACCTCGCCGAAGCGGCTCATCGGCAGCTGCTTGAGGATGCCCTTGCCGCCGTCCTTGGCCGTCAGGCCCTCGACCAGCTCGGTCGGCACGAAGCCCGGCAGCACGGCGTTGACGCGGATGTCGAAGCGGGCGAGCTCCATCGCCGCGCAGCGGGTGAAGGCGTTCACCGCGCCCTTGGAGGCGGAGTAGTTGGCCTGCCCGACCCAGCCGCGCTGGCCCATGACGGAGGAGATGTTGACGATCGAGCCGTCGCGCTCGCGCATCATGTGCCGCAGCGCGACCTTCGTGCAGTTGAACGTGCCGCCGAAGTTGACGTTCATCACCGACTGCCAGTCCTCGGGCTCCATCGCGTGGACGAGCTTGTCCTTGCGAGATGCCCGCGTTGTTGACCAGCACGTGCAGCCCGCCGAGCGCCTCGATCGTCTCCTCGACGACCCGTTCGGCGTCGGCGAACACCGAGACGTCGCCTCCGATGGCGACCGCGCGGCCGCCGGCGGCCTCGATCCCGGCCACCACCTCGCTCGCGGCGTCGGCGCCGGAGCGGTAGTTGACGCCGACCGCCGCGCCTTCCGCGGCCAGCGCCTCGGCGATTCCCCTGCCTAGTCCCCGCGAGGCTCCGGTTACCAGCGCAATCCGGCCGTCGAGCTTGCCCATGTGGCGCGACTAAACCCTCCACGGAGAGCTATGTCAAGGCGGGCTGCCTGGCTTGACAGGCGGGGCGGCCATATGATCGCGCCGGTGGAGACCCTCATCGAGGAACGCGTCCCCGCTGCGATGCGCGATGGGACGACGCTCTATGCGACGGTGTACCGCCCCGCGGAGGGTCCGCCGGTCCCGGCGATCCTCTCGCGCACGTGTTACGAGGCGCGCCGGTTGATGACCGCCAACGCGGCCGTCGATCCCGAACGCGCGGTCGCCGCGGGCTACGCGGTGGTCATCCAGGACGTGCGCGGGATCGCGCCGTCCGAAGGCGAGTTCGACCCGTTCTTCAGCGAGGCGCAGGACGGCTTCGACGCGATCGAGTGGGTCGCGGCCCAGGACTGGTGCGACGGCTCGGTGATGCTCAGCGGGCGCTCCTACGTGGGCGCGACGCAGTGGCTCGCGGCGGCTGAGCAGCCGCCGTCGCTGAAGGCGATCGCCCCGGTGGTGACCGGGTCCAACTACTTCCACGGCTGGGTCTATCAGGGCGGGGCGTTCCAGCTCGGGTTCAATCTCTTCTGGACGAACCTGATGAGCCGCCGCCGGCGGCGCGACTCGTCGTTCGACATGCAGGCCCTGCACCTGCCGATCAAAGAGCCGCCGATGATCGACGAGGCCGAGGCCGGGCGCTTCTACCTCACGTGGCTCGCGCACTCCACCGACGACGACTACTGGCGCGGCCTGTCGATCAACCAGCGCTACGAGCGCGTGCAGGTGCCCGCGCTGAACGTCGGTGGCTGGTACGACGTCTTCCTCGGCGGGACGCTGGAGAACTTCCGCGGCGCGGGCTCGCGACTGATCGTCGGGCCGTGGGTGCACGGGAACGCCTGGGGGACCTGGCCGACCGAGAAGTCCCAGTTCGACGGCCGCGACGCGATCGACCTCGACGCCGAGCAGCTCGCGTTCTTCGACGACCCGGGCGCGGGGCCGCGCGTGCGGCTGTTCGTGATGGGCGCCAACGTCTGGCGCGACGAGGAGGATTGGCCGCTGGCGCGGGCGGTCGAGACCCCGTGGTACCTGCGTGCCGACGGCGCGCTCTCGCTGGAGGCGCCGGGCGAAGAAGGTCCGGATGAATACACCTACGATCCGGCCGATCCCGCGCCCACGCTGGGCGGGCCGACGTCGCTCCCGGATCGCTTCCTGGGCACGAACTCCGGGCCCCTGGACCAGCGCGACGTCGAGAAGCGCGCCGACGTGCTCGTCTACACCTCAGAGCCGCTGGCTGCCGACTACGAGGTGATCGGTCCGCTGACCGCGGTGCTGCACGCCTCCACCGACGCCCGCGACACGGACTTCGTGGTCAAGCTCACCGACGTCGACCCCGACGGTGGTTCGCGGATCCTGGCCGAGGGCGTGATCCGCGCGCGCTTTCGCAACGGCTACGACGCCGAGCAGCTGATCGAGCCGGGCGACGTCCTCGAATACCGCGTCGATCTGGTGGCGACCGCGAACACCTTCCTGCGTGGACACCTCATTCGGGTGGTTGTGACCTCGAGTTCCTTCCCACGCTTCGACCGCAACCCGAATACTGGACGGCCGCTGGGCGTCGACGGTCCCGAGGACCTGATCGTCGCCCACCAGACCATCTTCCACGACACCGCTCGGCCGTCGCACATCGTGCTGCCGGTCGTCGAGAACTGAGGACACCATGGGAAAGCTCGCCTTCCTCCTTCCCGGCCAGGGCTCGCAGAAGGTCGGCATGGGCGCCGACGTGCTGGCCGAGGCCCCGGAGAACCTCGAGCGCTACTTCGCGCTGGCCGAGGAGGCCTCCGGCAAGCCGATCAAGCAGCTCTGCCTCGACGGCCCGATCGAGGAGCTGACCTCGACCGACGTCGCCCAGCCGGCGCTGTTCTGCGTCGCTCTGGCGATGGCCGACCTGGCGTTCGCCGCGGGGCTGAAGCCGGACTTCGCCGCCGGCCACTCGCTCGGTGAGTACACGGCCGCGGCGGTCTCCGGCGCGCTCTCGGCCGAGGACGGCATCCGCCTGGTGTGCGCCCGCGGGGCCCTGATGGCCGCCGCCCAGGACGAGGTGCCGGGCGGGATGGCGGCGATCCTCGGCATGGAGGCGCCCGCCCTGCAGGAGCTGTGCGACTCGATCGACGGCCGCGTCTCGCCGGCGAACTTCAACACGCCCTCGCAGATCGTCGTCTCCGGCGACATGGACGCGGTGGACGCGCTGGTGGCCGCGGCGCCGGACGCCGGCGCCGACCGCGCGATCAAGCTGCAGGTGGGCGCCGCCTTCCACTCCGAGGCGATGGTCCCGGTGCGCGAGAAGATGGCCGAGCGGATGGCCGACGTGGCCTTCAGCGACCCGGCGATCCCGATCGTCTCCAACGCCAGCGGCAAGATCGTCACCTCCGCCGACGGCATCCGCGAGGCGCTGCTGGCCCAGATCGCCTCGCCGGTCCGCTGGGTCGACTGCGTCGAGACGCTCGCCGGCGAAGGCGTCGACACCTACCTCGAGCTGGGCCCCGGCCGCACCCTGATCGGCCTCGTCCGGCAGATCAAGGACGACCAGGACGTGACCGCGGCCGACAACCCGAAGAAGCTCAACAAGTTCGTCACCCGAACCTAAGCCACCACCTAAACGGGACTGTCCCCTTTAGGTGGGCGTTAAGGCTTGAGGACCACCTTGAAGGCGCCGTCCTGCTTCTTCTGGAAGATGTCGTAGCCGTGCGGGGCGTCGTCGAGGGAGAGGTGGTGGGTGGCGTAGTCGTCGACGCCCAGCGGGTCCGCCTCGCCGGTCAGCAGCGGCAGCAGGTCGTCGATCCAGCGCTTGACGTTGGCCTGTCCCATGCGCAGGTTGATCTGCTTGTCGAACATCTGCAGCAGCGGCATCGGGCTGGCGGCGCCGCCGTAGACGCCGGAGAGTGAGACGGTGCCGCCGCGGCGGACGAGCTCGATGCCGAGGTGCAGGGCGGCGAGGCGGTCGATGCCCGCGGTCTCCATCAGCTTGCGCGCGGCGGCGTCCGGGAGCAGGCCGGTGAGCCGGTGCGCGAGCTTGGCGATCGGTGCGCCGTGCGCCTCCATGCCGACGGCGTTGATGACGCTGTCGGGCCCGCGCCCGCCGGTGAGCTCTCGGATCCGGCCGGGGATGTCGTCGTGTTCGTCGAGGTCGAGCGCGACCACGCCGTGGGCGTTGGCCCGCGCGAGCCGGTCGGCGACGAGGTCGATGCCGATCACGGTGTCCGCGCCGCGGTGCTGGGCGATGCGGGTGCACATCTCGCCGATCGGCCCGAGCCCGAGCACGACCACGCTCCCGCCGTTGGGGATGTTCGCGTACTCGACCGCCTGCCAGGCGGTGGGGAGGACATCGCTGAGGTAGAGGAAGCGGTCGTCCGGCGGGCCCTCGGGGACCTTGATCGGCCCGTAGTGCGCCTGCGGCACGCGCAGGAACTCGGCCTGTCCGCCCGGCACCTGCCCGTAGAGCTTCGTGTAACCGAACAGCGAGGCGCCGGTGCCGTAGTCGCGCACCTGCGTCGTCTCGCACTGCGACTGCAGGCCGGTGTCGCACATCCAGCAGCGCCCGCAGGAGATGTTGAACGGGATCACCACGCGGTCGCCGGGCTTGATGTGGGTGACCTCCGCGCCCACCTCCTCGACGATCCCCATCGGCTCGTGCCCGAGCACGTCGCCCTTGTCGAGGTAGGGGCCGAGGACTTCATAGAGGTGCAGATCGGAGCCGCAGATGCCGCTCGACGTGACTTTGATGATCGCGTCCGTGGGCAGTTCGATCGACGGATCCGGGACGGTGTCCACGCGCACGTCGTGCGCTCCATGCCAGGTCAGTGCCTTCATGGCGCTCGCCGCTACCCAGGCTGGGTAGGGCTTGTGCATGAGCATGCAGGTGGTGGTCACAGGAGCGACCGGAAACGTCGGCACGAGCGTCATCAGAGCCCTGGCGGCGGACGAGCGCGTGGGGGAGATCGTCGGCGTCGCGCGGCGGCGGCCCGCGTGGGAGGCGCCGAAGACGCGCTGGGTGCAGGCCGACGTGGCCCGCGACCCGCTGGACTTCACCGGCGCCGACGCGGTGATCCATCTCGCGTGGCTGATCCAGCCCAGCCGCGACGACGAGGAGCTGCGCCGTGTCAACGTCGACGGCTCGCGGCGGGTGTTCGAGGCGGCGGCCGCCGCCGGCGTGGGCGCGCTCGTGCACGCCTCGTCGGTCGGCGTCTACTCGCCCGGCCCCAAGGACCGCCCGGTCGACGAGTCCTGGCCGCGCGAGGGCGTCCCGTCGCTGTTCTACTCGCGCCACAAGGTCGAGGCCGAGCGCATCCTGGACGAGTTCGAAGGTCGCGGCATGCGGATCGTCCGCCTGCGCCCCGGCCTGATCTTCAAGCGCGAGGCCGGGCCGGAGATCCGCCGGCTGTTCGCCGGCCCGTTCGTCCCCGCGTCGCTGCTGCCGCTGCTTCCGAAGCTGCCGCTGCCCGCCGAGCTCGTCGTCCAGGCCGTGCACGGCGACGACGTGGGCGAGGCGTACCGGCTCGCCGCCCTCTCCGGCCACGCCTCCGGCGCCTACAACATCGCCGCCGGCCCGGTCCTGCGCCCACCGCACCCGGTGAGGATCCCGGCGCGCCTGATCCACACGGCGGCCGACCTCGCCTTCAAGGCCCGCCTCACGCCGGTCCCGCCCGGCTGGGCCGACCTTGGCCTCTCGGCCCCGATCATGGACACGACCCACGCTCGCGAGCACCTCGGCTGGACGCCGACCATCAGCGCCACCGACGCGCTGCGCGAGCTGGTCGCGGGCATGCGCGACCCCTCGGGCCTCGACACGCCACCCCTGCGGGCCCGCGCCGGCGGCCCGTTGCGCGTCCGCGAGCTCCTCACGGGACTCGGCCGCCGAACATAAACACCACCTAAAGGGGCCTGTCCCCTTTAGGTTTGGCGCGTGAAGCTCGCTGCTGTCCTCGCGTTGCCGCTGGTGTTGGTGTTGATCTTCCGGCTGGCGCCGGAGATCGATGAGCGGTGGGAGGTTGACCCGATCCATTTCTGGCTGGTGCTGGCCGCGGGCGTGGCCAACGCCGGGCTCGCGCTGTCGATCAGCGAGGCGGGGCGCCGGCGACGGGACGCGCGGCTGCTGCTGATCGGGCTCGCGTTCTTCACCAGCGCCGGGTTCCTCGGGCTGCACGCGCTGGCCACGCCGGGGATCTTCCTGGAGAAGGGCAACGCCGGGTTCGTGCTGGCGACGCCGATCGGGCTGGTGGCGGCGGGGGCGTTCGCGGCGGCCTCGGCGGTCGAGTACGAGCTCGACACGGCGCTGAAGATCGTCGATCGCTCGCGGCTGCTGCTCGGCCTCGCGTTCGGCTCGATGGTCCTGTGGGCGATCTTCAGCCTGGCCGCGATCCCGCCCCTGCAGCACGTCGTGACGCCGGATCAGGTGGAGGCGCCGCTGGGCGTCGTGGCCATGCTCGGGGTCCCGCTGTACGCGTACGCGGCGCTGGCCTACTACCAGCTGTGGACGCGGCGCCGGTCACGGCTGGCGTTCGCCATCGCCTTCGCCTTCGCGCTGCTGGCCGAGGCGCTGATCGTCTCGGTCGCCTCGCTGCCCACGAGCTGGCACCTGAGCTGGTGGGAGTGGCACGTACTGATGGTGATCAGCTTCTTCACGATCGCCGCGGCGGCGCAGAAGGAGTGGTTCGAGGAACGCTTCAGCGCGATCTATCTCGACGAGACGCTGGCCGGCCAGCGCGAGGTCACCGTCGTCTTCGCCGACCTGGCGGGCTTTACGCCGTTCAGCGAGGCCAACGGCCCCGAGGCCGTGCACCAGATGCTGCTCGCCTACTTCGGCGAGCTCGCGCCGATGATCGTCGACGAGTTCGACGGCGAGGTCCAGGACTTCGTGGGCGACCAGATCTTCGCCATCTTCAACAAGCGCGGCGACCAGCCCGACCACGCGCTGCGCGGCGCGAGGGCCGCGCTGGAGCTGCAGCGGCGAGCGACGAGCATCCGCCAACCCGGCTGGCCGCAGTTCCGCTGCGGCGTCAACTCCGGCCCGATCGTCGCCGGCGTCGTCGGCGCCCGCGGGCACCGCATCCACGGCGTCTTCGGCGACACGGTGAACCTCGGCTCGCGCCTGGAGGGCCAGGCGCCGCCCGGTGGGATCGTGATCGGCGCCGCCACCCGCGAAGGGCTGCCGGCGGACGCCGACGTCCGCGCGCTAGCGCCGTTGGAGATCAAGGGGAAGCTCGAGCGCGTACACGCTTTCAGCCTCCATGCGCTGCCGTGAGAACTGCGACGGCTGGCCCGTCGACTCGAGCACGGAGAGCCACAGGTCGCCGTTGGGGTCCACCGTCGAGCGCCCGCTGATGGCGACCTCGATCGGGATGTGCACGAAGCGCCCGTGCCAGCGGCCGACGACCACCTCGGTGCGTCCGGCCATGCCGGCGTGGACCGCGGCGTGCGCGAGCCGCACGCAGTAGACGCTGTCGTAGGGGTTGGCGGGGATCGAGCGGATCGCGTAGGACGGGTCGAGCCGCTTGAGGTTGACCTCGCGGCCGTGCGCCTCGAAGTCGGCGGTGATGCGCTCGGTCAGGAACGTCTGGATGTCGCCCAGGCGCGGGTTGCCGGAGGCGTCGGTGCCCTCGCCGCGCACGTGCTCCTGGCCGGCCCCCTCGGCGGCGATGATGACCGCGTACCCCTGCTTGAGGACCAGACCGCGCACGTGCTCGAGCAGGACGTCGAGCTCGAACGGCACCTCCGGGATCAGCACGACGTCGGCGTCGTTCTTGGCCAGCGCCGCGTAGCAGGCGATGAACCCGCTGTGGCGCCCCATCAGCTTCACCAGCCCGATTCCGCCCGGTGCGGAGCGCGCCTCGATGTGCGCCGCGCGGATCGACTCCGTGGCGCGCGAGAACGCCGTCCGGAAGCCGAAGCTGTGATCGATGTAGGGGATGTCGTTGTCGATCGTCTTGGGGATGCCGACGATCGCGATCTTGCGCCCGCGCTCGGCGACCACGCGCGCGATCTGCTGCGCGCCGTGCAGCGAGCCGTCGCCGCCGATCACGAACAGGATGTTGATGCCGATCTGCTCCAGGCAGTCGACGATCTCCTCCGGGTCCTGCTGCCCGCGCGAGCTGCCGAGGATCGTCCCGCCGTCCTCGTTGATGTTGCGCACCATCTCGGCGTCGAGGTCGACGACGGGGTGCTTATAGCGGGCGATGAAGCCCTGGTAGCCGTTGCGGAACCCGCTGATCCGGGTCACGCCGTAGTGGCGCGTGAGCTCCATCACGAGCCCGCGGATGACGTTGTTCAGCCCCGGGCACAGCCCGCCGCAGGTGACGATCCCGACCCGCGTCTTGGACGGGTCGAAGTACAGCTTGCGCCGCGGGCCGCCCGCCTCGAAGCCGGGCAGCTCGTCCACGGGCACGCCGCGGGCGCTCGCCAGCGCCGCGGTGTCGTCGAGCAGCACGCGGTCGCTGGCGTCGACCCAATGCGGTGAGCTCCGGCGGATGTACAGCAGCTGGGCCAGGGGCGAGTCGATCCGGCACTCGCCGAGCTGCGTCACGGTGAGGTCCACGGCCGCGATCTTCCGCGACACCGCCGCCAATGTCCAATGGCCCGCCGGTCCAAGCCGGCGGCAGCCGGTCGATCACACCGGAGACAGACCTGAGACCGGCGTCGACCCGCCCCGCTGGAACCGGCCTCGCGGAGCGCCGAAGAGCGGGTCGTAATCCTCGGAGAGCTGCGCACGGACGTAGGCGAGATCGTCCGGTGAGGCCTCGGCCAGCGTACGCAGGACGGCGGCCACGTAGTCGCGCATCGCGTCGTCGGAGACGGCGCGCCCGCCGGCGCGCTCACGGGCGCGGGCCAGGAACTCCTCGACCCCGAACCGCTCTCCATCGGAGGCGCTCTCGACCGGGAAGGGGAACTGCTTCTCGAGCACGCGGCGCTCGCGGGCCGTGATCCGGTCTCCGAGCGCCGACAGCGTGCCCTCGATCAGCGCCCGCGCCTCCTCGTCGCGCAGGTGGGTGCGGTTGCCGACGCGCTCGACGATCGCGTCGGCGCTGAGCGGCTCCAGCCGCCGCCCCGGCCACCAGGCCGCTTCGCCGAACAGCGACGTCAGCGCCGGCACCAGCAGCGAGCGCACCACGAACGTGTCCAGCAGCACCCCAACGGCCATCACGAACGCGAACTCGCGGAACGAGCGCAGCGGGACCACGGCCAGCAGGGCGAAGCTCGCGGCCAGCGCGACGCCCGCGACGGTCACGGCCTTCGCCGCCGCCGGGGTGGCCACCGCGATCGCCTCGCGCAGGCGCATCCAGCGCGCCTCCTCCCAGATGCGCCCGGCCACGAACACGTTGTAGTCGGACCCCAGCGCGACCAGCAGGACCGCGGCGCCGAACGGGACGTAGTAGGTGAGGTCGTCGTAGCCGAGGACGGTCTGGAAGACGAACGTCGTCAACCCCAGGCTCGCGGCCAGCCCGAGGACGCTCACCGCGACCAGGTACAGCGGCGCGATCAGCGCGCGCAGGAACAGTGCCAGCAACAGGAAGTTGACCGCCAGGGCGACGATCCCGATGCGCTTGAGATCGGCCAGGACGGCATCGACCGTCTCGCCGGCAACCGCGGTCTCGCCGCCGACCGCGAACGTCGCGCCGTCGATCCCGCTCTGCTCGAGCAGCCGCGGGATCCGGTCGCGCAGGGCGTGCAGCCGGTCGATCGCCGGGGCGGCCAGCGGGTCGCTGTCGAGGATCACGGCCAGGCGCGCTCCGCGCTCGTTGAGCAGCACCTCGGGCGCACCGTCGAGCTGCTCGCGCGGGCCGATCACCGAGGCCACGCCCGGCTCGCGCTCGACCAGCGCCTCGAAGCGGGAGAGCGCCGCGCGGTCGGCGGGCGGCGTGATGTCGATCTCCACCGGCGACACGATCCCGGGCGCGAAGCCGCGCGCGGCCTCGTCGGCCGCCTGGCGGACCTCGTTGCCGGCCGGCAGCGCGCTGACGAACCCGAGGCCGAGTCGCGTGTCGTTGGTGCCCATGGCGAGCACGCCGAGCCCGGCCAGGCAGGTGACGGCGATCACCAGCGCCACCGGCCGCGCCGAGGCGATGCGGGCGATCGTCACTCGCCAGCGCGTGGTCTGGGCCAGCTCGGCCAGCCGGCCGGTCCGACGCAGCGAGAGGATCGGGCGGGTGAGCGCCATCCGCAGCCTGCTCCGCGGGCCGGGGTGCTCGAGGTGCACGGCGCGGCGGGAGCGCTCGATGTCCCACGTGTCGGTCGTGCGCTGCGGAACCGGGCCGTCGGAGCCGTGCGGCTTGAGGTGGCGCCCGTAGAGCCGGGCGCCGAAGAGCGCGAGCAGCGCGGGCACGAGCGTGGCCGAGACCGCGAGCGCGACCAGCGTCGTGGCCGCGAGGCCGGGCCCGAACGCGCGGAAGAAGCCGAGCTCCCCGACGGCCAGCGCACCGGTGCCGGCGGCGACGATCAAGCCCGCCGTGAGCACGATCGGCAGCGTCCGCCGGGTGGCCGCGCGAACGGCCTCGCGTGGGTCCTCGCCGCGTTGCAGCCGGCGGCGCGTCTCGCTGAGGAAGAACACCGTGTAGTCGGTGACCAGGCCCAGCAGCAGCACGACGATGATCGGCTCGACCTCGGCCGGGACGGTCGCGCCGGAGCGCTGCCCGAGCCAGGGGAGGACGCGGACGGCGATCAGATAGGCGATCCCGGCGGTGAACAGCGCCACCAGCGGCGCGCCGATCGACCGGAAGGCGAGGCCGACGACGAGCAGGATCAGCGCGACGCTCGCGGCCTCCACCAGCGGCAGCGCCCCCTGGATCTCCGAGTACTGCGCGAGCCGGGCGGGTGCGGCGCCGGTGACCTTCCCGCCGCCCAGGTACTTGGCCGCGTAGCGGTGCGCGATCGCCGCCCGCTCGTCGAGGTTGGCCTCGTCGGAGAAGAACAGGTAGTCGATGACGGTCGTGTCGTCGGCGATCGGCAGGACCGCGCGCAGGTTCGGGAGGTCCGGCGTGCGCCGTTCGCGGACGGCCCGCGCCGCCTGCAGGTGGCGCTCCCGCGTGCCGGGCTGCACCCCGCCGACGACGAGCGTGTCGGTGTAGAGCGGGAAACCGAAGCGCTCGGTGGCCTCGCGCTGTTGCGTGGCGGCGCCGCCGTCCTCGGCGACGAGGTCATCGAGCGGTGCGCTCCCGGTCGCTCCCAGCGGTGGCAGCGCGACCGTGGCCAGCGCCGCCGCCGCGATCCAGGCGAGCGGGATCGCGAACCGCAGACCCACCAGCAGCCGGGCGAGCGATCGCATCTGGCCGTGACCTTCCCGGGTGTTGCCCGCGTCAAACCGTGGCGGGGAGCCGCACGGTCGCGACCGTGCCCGAGTCGCGCTCCAGCGCCAAAGTGCCGCCCATCGCCTCGACAAACTGCTTTGACACGGCGAGGCCGAGCCCGGTCCCCGGCTCGTCGGCTCCGAGCCGCTCGAACGGCTCGACCGCGCGCTCGCAGTCGCGGATGCCGCGCCCGTGATCGCGGACGATGATCCGGCCGTCCTCGCACGTCACGTCGATCGGTGAGCCGACCGGGCTGTACTTGATGGCGTTGCCGACGAGGTTGAGCAGCGCCTGTCGCAACCGCTGCGCGTCGGCCCAGGCGCGGCCCTCGCCGGCCAGGCGCACGGTCACCTCGCGCTCCTCGGCCAGCGGCGAGAGCATGCTCGCCACCTCGCGCACCAGCGGGGCGAGCTCGACCGGCCCGAGCTTGGGCCGCACGACGCCGGCGTCGAGCTTCGCGAGGTCCAGCAGGTCCTCGACCAGGCCGAGGATGTGCCGCGCGGCGTCGGTGATGTGCTCGACCGCGCCCGCCCGGCGCTCAGGCGGGAGGTCGTCGCGGCGCAGCATCTCGCCGAAGCCGACGATCGAGCTCATCGGCGTGCGCAGCTCGTGGCTGATCGCCGAGAGCAGCGCGCGCGTGGCGTTGCTCTCGTCGGCGGAGCGTGCGTGGCGGATGGCGATCGCCGCCAGCGCGCTGAAGCTCTCCAGCAGCGCGAGCTCGCCCTCGCTGGGCTCGTGCGGGGTGTCGTGGTAGACGGCGAAGGTGCCCAGGACGGTGCGGTCGGGAGCGTTGATCGGGCTCGACCAGCAAGAGCGCAGGCCGTGCTCGGCGGTCAGCGCGCGGCAGGCCGTCCAGTTCTCGTCGGTGGCCAGGTCGCGTGCGACCACGAGCCGATTGTGGAACGCCGCCGCGCCGCAGGAGCCGACGCGCGGGCCGATCCGGACGCCCTCGACCGCCCGCGAGTAGCGTGTCGGCAGGCTCGGCGCGGCGCCGTGGACGAGCGCGCCGTCCTGGACGAGCAGGATCGAGCAGCGCGACCCCGGCATCAGCGACTCGAGGCGGTGCGTCAGCTCCTCGAGGATCCGCCGCGGCGGAGTCGCCGAGGCCATCAGCTCGAGCAGGTGCCCCTGGTGCTCCTCGACGATGCTCATGGATCGAAGCGATAGCCGGCGCGCGAGACCGTGCGCAGCCACACCGGGTGCTCGGGGTCGCGTTCGAGCTTGTGGCGCAGCCGGTGCACGTGCTGGGTGACGGTGCCGGGGTCCTGCCAGCCGGCGCTGGAGTGCCAGACCGATTGCAGGAGCTGCTCGCGGGTGAACGGGCGCCGCGGTGAGGCGGCCAGGAACGCCAGCAGGTCGAACTCCTTCGGCGAGAGCTCGACGGGCACACCGTCGCGGGTCACCTCGCGCGAGCAGCGATCGATCGTCAGCGCGCCCGCCTCGATGCGCACCGTCGGGTTCGTCCGGCGCAGCAGCGAGCGCGCGCGGGCGGCCAGCTCGTCCGGGCTGAACGGTTTGACCAGGTAGTCGTCGGCACCGCAGTCCAGGCCGAGGATGCGGTCGGCCTCACCGGTGCGGGCCGAGACGATGATCGTGGGCGTCCCGCGCACGCGGCGGAGCACGTCGAGGCCCGCCACTCCGGGCAGATTGAGGTCCAGCACGATCAGATCGGGTGGGTGACGCTCGATCGCGGCGAGCGCCAACGCGCCATCTCCGACGGTGTGCACGTCGTAGCCCTCGCCTTCCAGACGCCAGCGGATCAGCGTCTGCACCTTCCGGTCGTCCTCGACGACGAGCACCTTGGCGGGCATCGCCACGGAGTTAACCGGACGTTGAGGCGTCCTGCTCTAGCTTGCCGCCGTCCCGTCGAACCAGAAAGGACCTGGTGAAGCGTGAGATCGTGTCGTCAGCGCAAGAGGAGGCCGGCCGTGAGCCGGCGCTCGTGGGACTGCCTTGGAGGCGGATCGGCGCGCTCCTGCAGGCGTGCCTGGTGTGTCCGGCGCGGGACGGGATGAGAGGCCCGACCGCCCGGCCTGCGATTGTGTCGAGGCGTGTCTAGCCGGATCACGTTCTCGCCGAAGGTCTTCATCCCGCTGACCCAGCTCTGTCGCGACGGCTGCTGGTACTGCACCTTTGCCCAGCCGCCCAAGCGGCTCGCGGCCCCGTTCATGACCCCCGACGAGGTGGTCGCCGTCGCGATCAAGGGCGCCGAGGCCGGCTGCCACGAGGCGCTGTTCACGCTCGGAGAGGCGCCGGAGACGCAGTACTCCGTGGCCCGCGAGTGGCTCGCGGCGAACGGGTACGGCTCCACCGTCGAGTACCTGGCGGCGATGTGCGAGCTCGTCGTCGCGGAGACGGGGCTGCTGCCGCACGCCAACGCGGGCGCGCTCTCGCGCGACGAGCTGGAGCTGCTGCGCGGCGTCTCGGTCTCCCAAGGGATGATGCTCGAGTCGCTGCGCGAGGACCTGGCGTGCCATCGCGGCGCGCCGGACAAGCATCCGTCGCGGCGGCTGGCGACGCTCGAGTGGGCGGGAGAGCTCCGGATCCCCTTCACGACCGGCATCCTGGTCGGGATCGGCGAGGATCGGTCCGACCGCGTGGACGCGCTGCAGGCGATCGCCGACTCGCACGCCCGCCACGGGCACGTGCAGGAGGTGATCGTCCAGAACTTCCTGCCGAAGCCGGGGACCGCGATGCGCGCGCATCCGCCCTGCCCCGAGTCCGACCACCTGGACGCGATCCGGCTCGCGCGGTCGATCCTCCCGCCGGACGTGCACGTGCAGGCGCCGCCGAACCTCGCGGGCGACATGACCAAGCTCTTGGAGGCGGGGATCGACGACTGGGGCGGCGTCTCGCCCGTCACCGCCGATTTCGTCAACCCGGAACGGCCGTGGCCGTCCTTGGAGGTGCTGCGCGAGGCCACCGAGGCGTTCGGCAAACAGCTCGTGCCACGGCTCGCGGTCTACCCGGAGTTCATCTCCTGGGTTCCCGAGGCGCTGCGCTTCGCGGTGCTCGACCGCAGCGACGCCGAAGGCTACGGCCGCGACGACCCGGGCGCCGTGCTCCCACAGCGCTTCTCCGAGATCACCAACGTCGGCGACGGCGCCGAGGTCCAGCTCGTCGGGCGGCGCTCGACGGCGTGGTACTCCGGCGCCGACGTCTCGCCGACGGAGCTGCGGCTGCGCGGCCGGGCCGGCGGGGCGGTGGGGGAGGTGCTCGAGGGCGCGCTGCTCGGCCAGGAGCTGGGCGTCGACGAGATCGTGACCCTGTTCTCGGCGCGCGGCGAAGAGGTCGGCGCGGTCGCCGAGGTCGCCGACTCGCTGCGCTCGCAGGACACCGTCACCTTCGTGAAGACGCGGAACATCAACTACACGAACCTCTGCACGTTCAAGTGCCGCTTCTGCGCGTTCGCGAAGGGCCCGCTGTCACTGAACCTGCGCGGCAAGCCGTACCTGCTGACGATGGACGAGATCGCCGGCCGCGCCCGCGAGGCGTGGGAAGCGGGGGCGACCGAGGTCTGCCTGCAGGGCGGCATCCACCCGACCTTCGACGGCGACTACTACCACCAGGTGTGCGCGGCGGTGAAGGCCGAGGTGCCCGAGATCCACGTGCACGGCTTCACCGCTCTGGAGGTCACCGAAGGCGCACGGCGCCTCGGCGAGGACCTCGAGGCCTACCTGCGGCGCATGAAGGACGCGGGCTTGTCCTCGCTGCCCGGGACCGCGGCCGAGATCCTCGACGACGAGGTGCGGGCGGTGCTGTGCCCGGACAAGATCAACACCGAGGAATGGCTCGAGGCGCACCGCCTCGCGCATCGTGTCGGCCTGCGCTCGAACGTCACGATCATGTTCGGCGCGGTCGAGGCACCGGTCTCCTGGGCGCGGCACATCGTCGCCACGCGGGAGCTGCAGAAGGAGACGGGCGGGTTCACCGAGTTCGTGCCGCTGCCGTTCGTGCACATGGCCTCACCGATCTATCTCAAGCGCAACGCCCGCCGCGGCCCGACCTTCCGCGAGACCGTGCTGATGCACTCCGTCGCCCGGATCGCCTACCACGGCTGGATCGACAATATCCAGGCCTCCTGGGTGAAGATCGGCCTCTCCGGGCTGCGCCAGCTCCTCCAGGCGGGTGTCAACGACGCGGGCGGGACGCTGATGAACGAGAACATCTCGCGCGCGGCGGGCGCCTCGCACGGCCAGTCCCTGGACGAGGTTGCTCTCGCCCAGCTCTGCTCCTCGCTCGGGCGCGCGCTCGAACAGCGCACGACGCTCTACGGCCGCATCGGCGCCGACGCGGAGCCGGTCGCCGCCTGAATCGCGGGACAGCACACGCTCCGCGGTTACGTATCAACATTGATATAGTTATCAGTGTTGATACGACCTAGGGAGCTCGCGATGGCCGAGATTCAGATCACCGACGACGAACTGCGCGTGGAACTGACCACTCGCGAGAAGCTCGCCGGGCTGCACGGCGACATCCGCGTGCCGCTGGC
Organism: uncultured Solirubrobacteraceae bacterium; assembly: GCA_963798325.1. Taxonomy (GTDB): domain Bacteria; phylum Actinomycetota; class Thermoleophilia; order Solirubrobacterales; family Solirubrobacteraceae; genus Solirubrobacter. The sequence goes on along the minus strand of CAWCSS010000009.1, from coordinate 91,429 downwards.
CTCGGTGCAGGGCGCGAACGTCGAGGCGGACGCGCTGGCGGCGGTGCGGGGGCTCCGCGCGCCCGGCCTGGCGATTCCCGGCCGCACGAAGATCGGCACCTGGCGCCGGCGGGGCTGGCGTGGATTCGTCGTCGCCCGCCGCGGCGTCCCGGCCGTGCGCATGACACTCGCCGGCACGACGCACGACGAACTGCTCGTCAGCACCGGCGACGCCGAGGCGGTCGCCCGTGCGGTGCGGACGCGCGCGGGCCTGACCGGCGCGCGATGAGCAGCTCGGCGGACCTCCTGCTGCACCCGATCCGCCTGCGGGTGATCCAGGCGCTGGCCGGAGGTCGACGGCTTGCCGCCGGCGAACTGGCCGAGGAGCTCTCCGACGTCCCCCACGCATCGCTGTACCGGCACATCCGGACGCTCACCGAAGCGGGCGTGCTGGCCATCGTCGAGCAGCAACCCGCCCGCGGAACGCCGCGACGGGTCTACGCGCTCGTCGAAGGCGCCGGGACCCTCGCGCCCGAAGATCTCGCGGGCGCGACGAAGGACGACCACCTGCGCTACTTCACCGTCTTCCTCGCCGGGCTGCTCGACGACTTCGGCCGCTACCTGCAGCGCGGCTCCGTCGACTTCGTCGCCGACGGCGTCGGCTACCGGCAGATCCCGCTCGAGCTCAGCGATCAGGAATTCGCCGAGCTCGCCGGACGGCTCAACGCCGCCTTGGCCCCGGTCATCGCCAATCGGCCCCGCCCCGACCGCACGCGCCGCATGCTCACGACGATCCTCATGCCCACCGCGTACTCACCAGCGAGTAGCCCACACCTAAAGGGGCCAGGCCCCGTCACCCTGCGTTGACGGGGCCTGGCCCCTTTAGGTTTGGGGGCGAGCGGATACCCTCAGCCGCGCGACGCATGGATCATGAACTCGTCATCGGGGACTCGTTCGCGCGGATCCTCACCGAGACCACGCAGTCACTGGTGTGCGTGTACGACGAGGAGGGCCGGATCCGGCTCTTCAACGAGGCGTGCGAACGCGCGACGGGCTTCAGCCGCGATGAGGTGCTGGGCCGCCACGCGCGCGACTTCGTGATCCCGCCGGAAGAGTCCGACGCGTTCCACGAGTTCCTCGCCTACGTCTGGCGGACCGGAACGCCGAGCCCGCAGGTCGGGCACTGGATGACCCGCGACGGCGGCCGCCGGCTGATCGCGTGGTCCAACCGGCTGCTCGACGGCGCGGGGCTCGTCACGACCGGCATCGACCTCACCGATCGCGAGACCAACCGCGACTCGGCGCTGGAGGGCGATCCGGAGGCCAAGCTGGTCGAGGTCTCACGGCTGGCCAACGAGCACAAGGCGCTGCGGCGGGTGGCGACGCTGGTCGCCTCCGAGGTCTCGCCGGAGCGGATCTTCACCTCGGTGTCGGAGGAGTGCGCGCGCGTGCTGCAGGTCAACGCGTCGGTCGTCCTGCGCTTCGCGGGCGACGGGACGGCGGTGATCGTCGGCCGCCACAACCGCGACAGCGCCGACGTCTTCCGGCTCGGCGAGACACTGCCGGCCGACGACGACTCGGCCTTGGCGCAGGTGGCGCGCACGGGTCTGCCCGCCCGGATCGACGACTGGGGTGGGGCGAGCGACGAGTCGCGCTTCCGCACCGGGTACCGCTCCACGGCGGCGGCGCCGATCGTCGTCGGCGGTGTGCTGTGGGGGGCGGTCGGGATCGCCGGCGAGGACACGCTGCCGCCGGACACCGAGAACCGGCTGGGCGCGTTCTGCGAGCTGGTGTCGTTGGGCGTGGCGTCCGCGCAGGCGCGCTCGGACCTGATCGCCTCGCGCGCCCGCCTGGTCAAGGCCGGCGACGAGCAGCGACGGCGGCTCGAGCGCAACCTGCACGACGGTGCGCAGTCCCGGCTCGTCTCGGTCGCGTTGACCCTGCGGGCCGCCCGGTCGTCGCTCAAGAGCCGCCCGGACGCCGTCACCGGGCTGCTCGAGGACGCGAGCCGTGAGCTGGACCTCGGCCTCTCCGACCTGCGCGAGATCGCCCGCGGGCTGCATCCGGGCGTGCTCAGCGACCACGGCCTGGAGCGCGCGCTGGCCGCCGTGATCGAGCGCCTGCCACTGCCGGTGACGCTCGAGGTGCCGCCCGCGCGCCTGCCGCAGGACCTCGAGGCGACCGTCTACTACATCGCCGCCGAGGCACTGACCAACGTCGCCAAGCACGCCGGCGCGAGCTCCGCGGCGGTCAGCGTCGTCCGCGACGGCGGCGTGCTGCGCCTGTCGGTGACCGATGACGGGCGCGGCGGCGCCGACCCGTCGCTCGGCAGCGGGCTGCTCGGCCTGCGCGACCGGGCCGAGGCCGCCGGCGGAACGCTGTCCTTCGACAGCCCGCCGGGCCGCGGCACGACGATCGTCGCCGCGCTGCCGCTCTAGAAGTCCGCTGAAGAATGGTCGGTCCGACCGCGGCGATGCAGCCGTGGATGACTCGGGCCGCACGCGATAGTGATGCGTGGCTCTGCCACGTGAGCATCGTGGGTGGCGCGAGGTGCCGCGGATGCCCGCCGCGGGCGTATCGGAATTCTTCAGTGGGCTTCTAGTCGGCGGCGCGCGGGTCGGTCAGCGCCGACGGCTGCGGGATCGTCGTCTCCGACACCCGGTGGATGGCCATCTCCGACGGGCGCGCCAGCAGGTCGAACAGGGTCCGCTGATAGTCGGAGAAGGCGGAGGAATCCTGGTGGGCGGCGAAGTCCGCCGCGCTGTTCCACTCCTGCACGTGCAGGTATTCGTCCGGGTCGTCCAACCCCGCGGAGAAGCGATACAGCCGGCAGCCGGGCTCTGAGCCCGTGCGCTGCTCGGTGTCGCGCATCAGCGCGCGCAGCTCCTCTCGCCGCCCGGCGAGCCCATGGATGCGAGTCACGGCAACAAGACGATCGGCCACACCCGCATCGTATGGAAAACGGATACGGGACCCGCCCGAGCGGCGGAGAACGTGTCAGCGCGACCACCGGCCGGGCGCCCGTAACACTTCCCGGACGGTTCTCGGAGAGGATGGGCACCGATGCGGACACTCGGATGGCTGCTGGCGGCACTGACCTTCGGTCTGGCTGCCGGACGGATCGGGCTGGTGCTCTCCGACGCGGGCGGGCCGGCGTCGGTCGGCGGCTTCGCCGAGCCCGAGCCGGGGGTCGGCACCGCGTTCTTCGACGCGGTGCTGATGTCGTCGTTCGCCGCGGTCGGCGCGCTCGTGGCGACGCGCCGCCCGGAGAACCCGCTCGGCTGGGTGCTGCTCGGGGTGGGCAATGCGTGGGCGGTGCTGCTGTTCAGCGAGCGTCTCGGCTGGCATCTGCTGGTCACGGGCGAGGACCCGGCGTTCTGGCTGTGGGTGGCGAACTGGGCCTGGCTGTTCGCGGTCTTCCCGATGTTCATCCTCGTCCCGCTGCTGTTCCCGACGGGGAAGGCGTTCTCGAAGGCGATCCTGTACCTGGCGATCGCCGACGCCGCCGTGCTGCTGTTCACGATCGCCTTCGCCGCCGGCCCGCTGGAGAACTACCCGACGATCGAGAACCCGTTCGGCGTCGCCGACTGGCTGATCCCGATCCGCGATGTCACGTTCCCCCTGCTCGGCCTCGCCGCGCTCGGATCGATCGGCTCGCTCGTGCTGCGGTTTGGCCGCTCGACCGGCATCGAGCGCGAGCAGATCAAGTGGGTGTGGGTGGCGGGCACGGTGCTCGTGATCACCTTCGCGATCAGCGCCGCGCTCGAGGACACGGCCCTCGCGGTCGCCGAGACAATCCAGTACATCGGGTTCATCTCGCTCCCGGTGGCGATCGCGGTGGCCGTCCTGCGCTACCGCCTGTACGACATCGATGTGGTCGTCAACCGCACGATCGTCTACGGCTCGCTGACGGCGACGTTGGCGCTCGTCTACCTCGCGAGTGTCCTCTTGATCCAATTCGTCGTGGCGCCCGACTCCAACTTCGCCATCGCCGCCTCGACGCTCGCCGTGGCCGGCGTCTTCAACCCCGCGCGGCAGCGGATCCAGGCCCTCGTGGACCGTCGCTTCTACCGCCGCAAGTACGACGCGGGGCAGGCCTTGGCGCAGTTCAGCGCCCGCCTGCGGGACGAAATCGAACTCGACAGCCTGGTGAGCGAGCTCGGCGAGGTCCTGAATGAGACGATGCAGCCCGCCCACGTCTCCCTCTGGCTACGCCCGAATAGCCGGTGAACCAAAGATGTCCTTGACATGAAAACGCCCTGAGCGTAGTTTCGCGGCTCACGCAACAAAACGTGGAGAGGCTTGCCCTTTTCGCGCTCAGGAGGAGAGACAATGGGGTGGAGACGGGTCGGACTGGCTCTTGCGAGCCTGTGCCTTGTGCTGCCGGCGTCAGCGTCGGCAAAAGAGGTTCTCGCGCCGAAGGTGCTCGTGGTTACGAGCACCGACGATGCGCTGAGCACAGCAGGAAAGGCCGCGATCACCGCGGCCGCGGCGGGTGGCGCGTTCGAGGTCACCGCGCCCGCGCCGGCGAACGTGTCGGCGGAGTTCGCGAACCTCGACAGCTATCAGGCGGTGGTGTTCCTCAACACGGGCCTCGCCAGCCCGCTGACGGATGCGAACCGCGCCGCGTTCGAGACGTACTTCAGTAAGGGCGGCGGCTTCGTCGGCGTCGGCTCGGCGATCGAGTCCGATCCGAACTGGGCGTTCTTGACCAGCATCCTCGGCACCCGCTCGTCCGGCCGGACCGTCCAGCAGACCGGCACGGTGAAGGTGTTCGACCGCGTCCATGACGCGACCAAGGGGCTCCCGCTCTACTGGGACCGCGACGACCACTTCTACAACCTCTCGACCAACGTCCGCGGGGTTTCGCACATCCTGGCCACGGTGGTCGAGGATCCGTTCGGTCCGCAGCCGCAGGGCGCGACGCTCGACGGCATCGAGGGCGGCACCAACGGCGCCAACCACCCGGTGTCCATCTGCAAGGACTACCAGGGCGGCCGCGCGTTCTACACCGGCTTGGGCAACACGCCCGCGGCGTTCGACGCGACCATGACCACGCACCTCAAGGGCGCGATCAGCTGGGCCGCCGGTGCCAGCGACCCGGTCTACTCCGACTGCGGCGCGACCGTGCTCAAGAACTTCCAGCAGACGAAGATCGGCTCGCCGCCGAACCTGCAGGAGCCGGTCGGCTTCGACCAGCTCCCGGACGGCCGCATCCTGCAGACCGACCGCCTCGGCTCGCTGCGCCTGCACAACCCGGCCACGGGCATCACCCAGGTCGTCGCCAACTTCGCCGACCCGGCGCTGCCGCTGACCCAGCGCATCTACACCAACCAGGAGGACGGCCTCTACGGCCCCGCGGTGGACGCGAACTTCGCGACCAACAAGTGGGTCTACCTCTACTACTCGCCGCAGCGGGTCGAGGACGTCAAGCTCTCCGACGGCAGCGTCGTCTCCCAGACCACGCCGACCACCAACCCGCCGAACACGGCGGCCTCCAAGACGGCGTGGGATTCCGTACGTGGGCTACTTCCAGCTCTCGCGCTTCAAGTTCGTCGAGGACGCACAGGGACCGCGCCTGGACTTCGCCTCCGAGCAGCAGATCATGCGGGTGTCCAACAACCGCCAGGAGTGCTGCCACGTCGCGGGCGACATCGACTTCGACAAGCACGGCAACCTGTGGTTCGTCACCGGCGATGACACGCCCGCGGGCGGCATCAACGGCGGCGGGTTCGGCGTGTTCAACTCGCAGAAGACCGACGAGCAGCAGACCGTGCGCGTCACCAACTCGACGGCCGGCACGTTCACGCTGACCTTCAACGGTGAGACGACGGCGCCGATCGACTGGAACGCGAACGCGGCGGCCATCGACGCCGCGCTCGAGGCACTGCCGAACATCGAGACGGACGAGATCCAGACCAGCGGCGGCCCGGTCAACACGTCGAACGTCAACGTGTTCTTCCGCCGCGGCAAGCAGCAGTCCGACCAGCCGCAGATCACGGCCACCGGCACCCTGACCGGAACCAACGCCACGGTCACGACGGCCACGACGACGATCGGCGGCTGGTATCAGCGGCTGACCGGCGATTCCGGTCGCAGCGCGGGCAACACCAACGACCTGCGCGGCAAGGTGCTGCGCATCAAGGTCAAGGACGACTTCACCGCCGCCGACGCCAACAAGGCCGACTTCGGCTCGGGCGCCGGCGCCTACACGATCCCGTCGGGCAACCTCTTCCCGCTCGTCGCGGGCGCGCCGCAGGCCAAGACGCGCGCTGAGGTCTACGCGATGGGCTTCCGCAACCCGTTCCGGATCCAGGTCGACGAGAACGACGTCGCGTACGTCAGCGACTACTCGCCGGACTCGCAGACGCCGCAGCGCTCGCGCGGGCCGGCGGGCGTCGGCCGCTTCGAGATCGTGCGCAAGCCCGCCAACTACGGCTGGCCGACGTGCTACAAGCGCGATCTCCCGTACTACCAGTGGAACTACCACGAGTTCAGGCCCGGCACCACCACGGCGGGCACGCCGCTGCTGGATGCTTCCGGCCAACCGATGCTGCACGACTGCAGCGGCCCGACGCAGCGCAACGACTCGCTCTGGAACATCGAGGGCGGTCCGTCGGTCGAGCCCGGCCTGCGGGACGTGCCGCCGGTCACCAACCCGGACATCTGGTACTCCTACCGCGACAACAACACCGGCGCGCCGCTCGGCACGCCGTGCCTGGGGTACTACGCCCCGACGGCCGGGCCGATCGCGCCCGGATCGACCACCGAGTGCCCGCGGCTGTTCCCCGAGCTCTACACGGGCGGCGTCGGCCCGCACGGCATGACGAAGTACCACTACGACGCGGCCAACCCGAACCCGAAGAAGTTCCCGCCGTACTACGACGAGTCCGTGATCTTCGGCGAGTGGACGCAGGACACCCTGCGTGAGGCCAAGCTCGACGGCTCCAACAACATCCAGAAGATCAACGCCTTCCTGGAGTGCGGCAGCCGGGCGAACAACGCCAACGGCACGTTCGCGTTCGAGTGCGACAACCCGATGGACCTGCAGTTCGGGTCCGACGGCGCGTTCTACCTGCTGACCTACGGCAATGGCTTCAACGTCATCAGCCCGGACGCCGGCATGTACAAGTGGGAGTACGTCAAGGGCAAGCGCGCGCCGAAGGCCGTGCTGACCACCGACAAGACCGACGGCGCCTCGCCGCTGACGGTCAACTTCTCAAGCGCCGGCTCGCTCGACGAGGATCCGGGCGACTCGATCCGCTACGAGTGGAACTTCGGCGACGGTACGCCGATCTCCACCGAGGCCAACCCGACCCACGTCTACACCCAGCGCGGCCGCTTCACCGCCGTGCTGACCGTGTTCGACTCCTCGGGCGAGAAGACCTCGACCAGCACCGTCATCACCTCCGGCAACACCTCGCCGACGGTGACGGTCACCGCGCCGGTGGACGGCGGCACGTTCGCCTTCGGCGACACGATCGAGTACAAGGTCTCGGTCGTCGACCCGGAGGACCCGTCGATCAACTGCGACGACATCCAGGTGTCGTTCGTGCTCGGCCATGACACGCATGGCCACGAGCTGCAGCGGCGCACCGGTTGCCGCGGCTTCCTGACCACCGACGCCAACGACGTGTCCCACGGCGGCAACGTGTTCGGCGTGATCAGCGCCGTGTACACCGACAAGGGCGCGAGCGGCGGCGTCCCGGCGCTGACCACCACCGGCCAGATCCAGATCCGCCAGAAGCACCAGGAGGTCGAGTTCGTCGTCAACCAGTCCGGCACGGGGACTGCGGCCACCACGGACGTCGGTGGCGGCACGCACCGCAACAGCCTCGCCAGCGGCGACTGGATCCAGTTGAACGGTCCGTTCAACCTGTTCCAGATCGACACGGTGACCGTCCGTTACGCGGACAACGCCGCGGGCCGTACGGTCGGTACGGCGCTCGGTGCGATCGAGGTCCGGACGGGCTCGCCCACCGGTCCGATCGCCACGACGCTGAACCTGACGTCGACGGGCAACAGCACCGCGTGGAACAGCCTCACGTTCCCGATCTCGATCGAGGGCAAGAACGAGCTGTTCCTCGTGTTCCGCTCGCTCCCGGGCGGCGCGACCGGCAGCATGTTCCTGCTCAACTGGGTGGAGTTCAACGGCAACGGCGTGACGGTCCAGAAGACCGACACGCCCGGCGGGGCCGGCGGCACCGTGCCGGCGACGCTGGCTCTGACGCTCGGCACGCCGGCGACGTTCGCGCCGTTCACGCCCGGCGTGGCGCGCACCTACACCGCGCAGACGACGGCCAACGTCATCTCCACCGCGGGTGACGCGACGCTCAGCGTCGCCGATCCGAGCTCGAACGCGACCGGCCGTCTGGTCAATGGCGCGTTCTCGCTGGCGACACCGGTGGGCGTGCAAGGATCGAGCGCGGGCGGGACAGGCTCCGCGGCGTTCGCTCCGGTCGGCGGGTCGGCAAGTCCGACCACGGTGCTGACCTACGCCGGCCCGGTGTCCAACGACACCGTGACCGTTGCGTTCCAGCAGATGATCGCGGCCAACGAGGCGCTCCGCACGGGCTCCTACGGCAAGACGTTCACCTTCACGTTGTCGACGACGACACCGTGAGTTGAGCGCGCGGGGGGCCGCTTGGTCAGCGGCCCCCCGCGATCGCCGTCAGCGCCGCTTCTTGACCGTCAGCCTCCGCGTGGCGGAGGTGGTCTTGCCGTTCGGGAGCCGGACGGTGGTGGTGACCTTCAGCTTGAGCCTGCCGCGCTTGGAGAGCTCCTTGCGCGCGGCCCGGTTGAGCTTGAGCTTGACGGTCTTGGCCTTGCCGACCGGGATGCTGAACCTCACGCGGCCCGCCGAGCCCTTCAGCGAGGTCGCGCCCGCCTTCTTGCAGCCCGCGGCACCGCACGCTTCGAGCGTGCCCGAGCAGGTGCCCGGGGTGGTCGTCGGGTTGCCGTCGCAGCGCATCGGGAACGGCAGGGCGCCGTCCTTTCCGGGGCTGCAGCGGGAGCCGGCGCAGCCGCCGGAGCCGCCGCGGTCGTTCTCCAGGCGAACGGTGCCGAACTCGACGGTGTCCGGGCCCTTGGGGAGTGGCCGGATCGTCACCGCGATCGTGGCCACGTTCGAGCGCACGCCGGTGTCGGGGTCATACGCCGCATACCGCACACGTTCGGTGCCGTCGCGCCAGGTGGCGGTGAACGTGGTGCCGTTGAGCGACCCGTAGGCCGGGTACTCGACGATCTCGATCGTCCCGCGGTCGCAGCTGAAGGGCAGCTCGACGGCGCGGTTGGCGTCGACGGTGACGGTCGCGTCCTGGCACGCCGGTGGGTTGCCGACGACGATCCGCACGTGCGCGTCGGCGGAGTCGGCTTTGCCGTCGGAGGCGTGGAAGGCGACCGTCTCCACGCCCGGCGCCGTGCCGGCGGTCACCCGCAGGCGCGCGCCGGTGAGCTCGCCGCGAGCGGCGTGCAGCGTCACCGGATCGCCATCCGGGTCGGCGCAGCGCAGCGTCACCTCGACGGTCTCGCCCGGACGCGCGGACGCGTCGGCGTCGGCGCAGAGCGGGGCGCGGTTCTCGGCTCCCGGCGGGCGGGTGACTCGCAGGAAGCGGCCGATCCCGTACTCGCGCTCTGACACCCACGCGAGCGTGTAGAGGTCACGGCCCGTGGGGTCGATCACCATGTTCCCGGGCGAGATGGTGTAGGCCGCGCCCGGGCTCGGCGCCTGCCGCAGGCACGACGGGACGCCGAGCTCGCCGTAGCTGCAGCGCGGGGCGGACAGGGCACCTGTCCGCCGGTCGGCCGCGAGCGCCGTGATCCCGTTGCCGCGACCGGACACGTAGACATCGCCGCCGTCGGGAGCGACGAGGAGCTCGTGCGCCTCATCGACGTTGTCGGCCTTGACCGCGCAGTCGGTGTCGAAGCGGCCCACGCACATCGAGCCCTCGACCGCCCACGTTCGCTCGGCGACACGTGGGAACGCGGTCACGCGGTCGCCCTTGTGGGCGGCGACGTACAGCGCTCGTCCATCCGGCGCGAACCGCACCGGCCCGATGCCCGCCAGATAGTCCGGCGGCGTCGCGCAGACGAAGACCTTGTCGCCGTTGAGCGTGCACTCGGTCGCCGGTCGGCAGCGCCCATCCTCGGACAGGCAGCCGCCGTCGGGCGAGAGCACGCCGTTGTCCCAGCCGAGCAGCGCCAGATGGTCCTTGGAGCGCACGGCGAGCGTCTTCCCGTCACCCGACCAGTCGACATACGGCGGGCCGTCGAGGTTGACCGTCAACGGGTCACACGGCTTGTGCTCCGCGGGATGCGCGTAGCAGCGCGCCGCCGGCCCGACCGCGCCGCCGAGCACCGGATAGACCGTGATCTCGCCGTGGTCGCGCTGCTGGCCGGAGTCGAACGTCAGGACGAACCGGCTGTCGGGGGAGACCGTCAGCCAGGCCTGCTCGAGGAACTCGTCGCACCCGATGCAGCCCGTCGGCGACGGGTCGCCGGCCGAGTCCAGCGCCAGTGACAGCAGGCCCATCCCGGGGCTGCTGCGGCCGTCGATCATGTAGCTGCCCGTCATGAACAGCGTCCTGCCATCGGGCGAGACGGCCACGTCCATGGGGTCGAGGTCGGTCGTCCCGAGCCGCGGGCAGCCGTCGCGCTCGACGCCGTAGGTCGTCCAGCACTTGGCGTCGCCCAGCGCACCCGTCAACGGATCGCGCGTGAGCCGGACGAGCCGCTCGTCGTCCGGGACCCAGAGGAACCTCCCGTCGGGCGTGAGCGCCTTGGCACCGACCGGCGCGCGCAGCAGCGGCTCACGCTGGTCGCACGTGCCCTCGCCGAAGTCGCGCGAGGCGCACCCCAGCCACGCCAGCTGGCCGGGCTGCAGCGGCGCATCGTCGTCGGTGATCGTGAACGTCCCGCGCACCATGTCCGGCTGGGCGCCGTCGATCCCGGAGAGCTCGAACTCGATCGTCTCGTCGCCCTCGTCGTCCGTGTCGCCGTAGAGCGTGATCGGGATGCTCGTCTCGCTCGAGTAGGGCGAGAGCTCGATCGCCTCATCGACGGCCTTGTAGTCGGAGCCGGCGGTGGCCGTACCGCCCGCCGAGCGCAGGCGGCCGCTGACCGACGTGCCGCTCGGGTTGGCGATCTCGAGCCGCACGGAGCCGGCGTGCGGGCCCTCGTCGCCCTCGCGGGCGGAGCGCTCCGGCAGCGACACGGTGCCGACCGCGCCCGCCTGGAAGACCGTCAGGCGCTTGGCCACCTGATCGTCCTCGGCGGGATCGTGGTTGTTCGGCGTCGAGTCCCAGTCCGAGTCCGTGAGCGCGATCAGCTCGGCGGTCAGGTCCCCACGACCGACCGCCGAGCCACGCGCCGTCACCGTCAGCGTCTTCTCGCCGCGGGCCGGAACTTCACCCACCTCCCAGCGGGTCGTGTCGAGTTGCACGCCGGCGGGCGGCGTGAGCTGCACGACCGCGCCGAGCGCGGGCTTGGGATAGGTGTTGCGCAGCGTGAACTCGAGCGTGGAGGCGCCGTCCAGCGGCACGTTGGCCGAGCCCTTCACGGACAGCTCGAGGTCGCGCTGGGTGATGAACGGCAGGCAGGCGTCGCCGAGGCCGTCCTTGTCGGTGTCCTCTTGGCCCGGGTCCTTGGCCGCCACGCAGACGTCGTGCGCGTCGTCGACGCCGTCGCCGTCGGTGTCGGTCACCGCCGCCAGCTTCGCCAGGCTTGGCGGGGCCTTCTCGCTCCCGTAGACGTCCTCGCGCCAGCCCCGCAGGCCGTGGCGCGACCAGCGCAGCCGCGCCCAGTCGTCGGTGCCGGTGAGGACGGTGAAGTTGTCGGGGTCCTGGCAGGCCTCGGGCTCGCCGGGGTTGGGGTCGCCGTCGGGGTCGTTGAGGCCCATCGCGACCTCGTCGTTCTCCGGGAGCTGGTCGAGGTTGATCGGCGACTCGGTGACGCCGACGGTGAAGATCCGGCACTGGTCGGCGTCGGGGTCCCAGGCCGTGATCGCGACGTCGGTCCACGGCTCCTCGGCGCGCTGCGGGTAGCTCTCGTAGAACGCCAGGCCCTCGTCGAAGGCCGCCTCGTCGCGGGCGATCGGCGTCTTGCGCGAGTAGTCCAGCGGCCGCGTGTTCAGCGGCGCGCGGGTCAGGTACCAGTAGTTCATGACCGACAGGTAGTTGGGCTCGTTGTTCTCGCCCTTGGCGTCGCCGCCGTGCAGCAGCCCGAGCGTGTGCCCGAGCTCGTGCATGAACACCGCCGCCTCCAGCTCGGACAGGCACGCGTCGTACTGGCGGTTGCAGCCGTGCTCGCCGGAGCCGCCGCCGAGCAGGATGTCCTCGCGCGGAAAGCTCCCGAGGGTGACGACGAAGGCGTCGCCGCCGGGGTCGGCGGAGCCGGAGTTGCCGCCCTGCTCGGCGCCCGCGAACAGCGCGTAGCGGTAGGCCAGCCGGCGGGCGTTGAGGTTCGCTGCGCATCGGTCGCTGTCGCGGTCGTCCTCGTGGCCGAAGAACGACCCGCAGCCGCCGTAGAAGTCGCGCACGTCGTCGAAGGGGCCACGCGAGCGGCCGTCGGCGTCGATCACCGAGTCGCCGGTGACCTCCTCGTCGACATCGGTGTGCAGCGTGATCGGCTTCGGCGCCAGCTCGAACGCCTGCTTGACCTTGTAGAGCGCGTTCAGGTGCGGCCGGTGGCCGGCCTGGTAGTCGATCTCGACGAACAGGTCGGGCTTGGCCGGGTCCGCGCCCTCGTCCTGCAGGCGCAGGTCGGGGGTGCCGTCGGCGTCGTAGTCGATGCCGGAGCGCTCCCAGTTGTCGCACAGCGTGTCGCCGTCGAGGTCACCGGTGCACGGCGGCGACATCTCGCTCGTCGCCCGGTCGGTGGCGGTGGCGGCATAGGCGGCGTAGGCCTTCGGGATGTCGAGCGACCACTCGCCGTCGCCATCGGGCTCGGCACTGCCGATGTACTCGCCGCCGCGTGGCTCGCTCGAGCTGAATCCGTACACGTCGATCACCGCGGGGCGCTCCCCGTCGACCTCGCCGCCGAGCCTGCCCGGCTTGATGATCTGCACGCCGGTCGGTGTGTTGGGCCAGTCGTCGCCGATCTGGTTGCGCTCGGCGTCGTTGTCGACGTCGCGGCCGGTGTTGGCCCGGAACCGGTTGCCGCGCACGGTGATCTCCGACGGGGTGCGCACGCGCACGCCCGCGCCGCGGTTGTTCTCGATCCGGTTGCAGCGGGTGTCGCGGCAGTTGACGTCGTCCCAGGTGTCGGTCGACGTGGCGGGGAGCCCGATCACGGCGTCGCCGCCCTTGGCGTCGGCGAGCACGCCGGGGCCCTGGTTGTCGGTGATGTAGTTGCCGATGATCGTCGACCTGGTGGCGCCGTTGATGCGGATGCCGGCCAGCGCGTTGCGGGCGATCAGGTTGCGCGAGTCGATCCCGAGCGCGCCGCCGACGACCGTTCCGGTGCCGCCCTGCAGGACCACGCCGTAGTCATTGCCGAGCGGCTTGGTGCCGGTCGTGTCGAGGCCGATGTGATTGCCGCGGATCACCGTGTCCTTGGCCTCGCCGTAGACCTGGACGCCGCGCGCGTTGTTGGAGAGCAGGTTGCCGGTGGCGCGCGTGTTCGTCGCCTTGTCGCCGACCAGCAGGCCGGCGCCGCTGTTGCCCTGGTCACCGTCGCCGTCCGGGCCGGTGCCGATGCGGTTGCCGGCGATCTGCGTGCCGGTGGCGGTGCCGAGGACGGCGACGCCCTGGGCGTTGGAGGAGATCGTGTTGTTGTCCACGAGCACGCCGTCGCCCTCGACGCGGACGCCGACCGAGTCGTTGCCCATCATGCGGTTGCCGCGCACGACGGCGTTCTCGCCGCCGAGCATCTGCACGCCGTCCTGGAGACTGTCGGCGACGACGTTGCCGGGGCCGAAGGTGAGGTCCGATGGCGCCTGCGTCTCGCCCGACGCGTAGCCGACGGCGAACCCGATCTTGTTCGGCAGCGGCTGCTTGCCGTCGATGTCGGTGCCGAAGGTGTTCTGCGCGATCGTCGCGCGCTTGGCCGCGCCGGTGACGTACATGCCGTAGTTGCTCGAGGCGGCGATCGTGTTGCCCGTGGTCGTCACGTCGGCGGGGGCGATGCCCGCGTAGTCGGACACGATCGCGATCCCGGAGCGGTTGCCCATCGCGAGCTTGCCGTCGTAGTCGGTCCCGACCCGGTTGCCCGCGATCGTCGTCTCGTCGGAGCGGCCGCTGACCTCGACGCCGAGGTGGTTGCCGGCGATCAGGTTGTACTCGGCCGTCCCGAGGCCGCCGACCTCGGTCTTGGGCGAGTTGAAGACGAACACGCCGATGTCGTTCGTCAGCGGCTCGCCGGTCGGTGACTGGATCTGGCCCGCCGCGTTCATCCCGACGAAGTTGCCGGCGATCTGCGTGCCTGTCGCGTTGCGGATGCCGATCGCCGACGAGACGCCGTCGCCGACGAGCACGTTGCCCGCGATGTAATTGTCGCGGGTGCCGAGCTCCGGGTGCCCGACGGGCTCGGTGAGCAGGACGCCTGTCTGCGTGTTCGGGCGCCGGCCGAGGCCGTCGGTGGTGGTGCCGATGTAGTTGCCGAAGATGACGTTGGCGCTGGCGCCGGCCTGGACCGCCACGACGCCGACGTCGTTGCCCGAGATGACGTTCTTCTCGCGCCCGAGGCCGCCGATCTGGGCCTGCGCGGAGTTGATCAGGCTGATGCCGAGGCGGAGATCGTCGGCTGCGGTGCGCGTCTGGGCGTCGCCGTCCGGGCCGAGCCCGAGCCAGTTGCCTTTCAGCGTCACCTGATCGGCGCCGTCCATCCCGATCTGGGCGAACGGGAAGTCGTGGATGATCAGGCCGCGGATGGTCGAGCCGTCGGCGTCACGCAGGTCCAGGCCCCAGGGACGCAGGAACTTGATCACCCCGTCGTCCGCGGCGAGGCGGGTGGACTTGGCCTTGGGCTTCGCGAGCGGTTCGTTGATGGCGCCGCGCACCGCCGGCGGCTGCGGGCCCGACAGCGCCATGCTGGTGCCGTCGAGCTCGATCAGCGGACGTGTGGCGGTGGCCATCCCGGACTGGGTGAAGCCGTCGATCGTGACCGTCTCGGTGATCGCCGGGAGCGGCTTCTCCGGGGCGATACGGGTCACGAGCGTGTTGAACGCGATCGTGTCGGCGCCCTTACGGGCGTTGGCGGTGACGATGGCGCCGCGCAGCGTGCACGGCTTGCCGTCCTCGCACTTGTCGCCGGTATCGGCGGAAGAGGTGACGACGATGGCGCCGGGCGGCGTGGGATCGGCCGAGGCCGCGGTGGGGAGGATCAGCAGAAGCGCGATCAGGGGGAGGAGAAAGCGGGGCATGACGACGGCGACCGTATGGGCCGGTTTGTGGTCCGGCGTCCATCGAAAGTCGTTCGCGGGTCGTTCGCAGGGACGGTTCACAGCTCGATCCCGTCCGTATGGCCAGGGCGCACGAAACCGCTCTCGTAGGCGAGGACGACGGCCTGGACGCGGCTGCGCACGCCGAGCTTGGTCAGCAGCCGGGTGACGTGGGTCTTGACCGTTCCCTCGCTGAGGCTCAGCTCCTGCGCGACCGCCGCGTTCGAGCGGCCCATCGCGAGGTGGCGCACGATGTCGCGCTCGCGTTCGGTCAACTGCTCGAAGCGGCGCTTGAGCACCGGGTGGGTGTGGCTGAGCAGCGCGTCGACCAGCCGGCGGGCGACCGGCGGCGCCAGCAACGTGTCGCCGGTGGCGACGATCCGGACGGCCTCCACGAGCCGCGCGGGCGCCGCGTCCTTGAGGAAGAACCCGTTCGCCCCGGCCCGCAGCGCGCGCAGGACGACCTGCTCGTCGTCGTGGTCGGTGACGATCAGGATGTGCGCCCGCGAGCCCGCGGCCTTGATCCGGCGGATGGCCTCGATCCCGTCCAGGACGGGCATCTCGACGTCCATCAGCACGACGTCGGGGCGGCGGCTGAGCGCGAGCTCGACGCCCTCGGCGCCGTCGCTCGCCTCGCCCGTGACGCGCAGGTCGGGCTGCGCTTCCAGCAGCGCCTTCATCCCGCTGCGCACGAGCTTCTGATCGTCGACGAGGACGATCCGCGTGGGCCGCTCGCTCACGCCGTGGGCACGGACTGGACGCCGCCGACCGCGAGCAGCGCGGCGCGATCGTCGGGGTCGGTGGTGACGTCGGCGATCACGGCGAGGATCTGCTCGAGGCCGCCGGGCGTCAGGATCGCCAGCACGCGACTCGGCCGCGTGGCTCGCATCCGCCGGGGAACGCCGCGCCTGATCGCGACGCTCTCGCCGTCGGTCAGCGTGTTCGCGGTCCGGTCGACGGAGACCTCGACCTCGCCGTGGAGGACCTGGACCGTCACGTCCTCGCGGCTGGCGACGTGGGCGGGGATCTCGAGGCCGGCGGGCAGGCAGGCCTCGACGACTGCGTACTCGCCCTGGGTCGCCGAGCCGGCGACGGGCACGACGAGCCCGATCGAACTGGGGAGGTTCATGGCGCCGATGCTCCCGCTCGCACGGGCGCGGCTCATCAGCGCGCGACCCCTAACTTTGCCCCTACTGGTCGAGCGCCTGGGGAAGCTGCGAGCGGCCCTTGATGCCGAGCTTGGTGTAGGCGCGGCCGAGGTGCACCTCGACCGTCTTGAGGCTCACGAACAGGGCCTCGGCGATCTCGCGGTTGCGCAGCCCGCGGGCGGCGAGCTCGGCGACTCGCCGTTCTGACGCGGTGAGGGCGTCGACGCCCGAGAACGCGAGCCGCTGCGGCCGGGCGCCGGCGACGACGAGCTCCTCGTGGATGCGCGCTTCGAGCGCGGTCGCTCCGCAGCGGTGCGCGAGCTCGCGGGCCTCTCTCAGGGGTAGGCGGGCGTCGGCGCGGTGGCCGGTGCGTCTCAGGGCGAAGCCGAGCTCGGCCAGCGTGGTCGCCTGCACGAACGGCAGCGGCGAGCGTCTCGCAGCCTCGACCGCGGCGTCGAGCTCGCCGTGTGCCAGGAGCAGCGTGGCCTCCGCGCCGTCCGCCTCGCGGGAGCGCGCCCGTTCGAGCTCGGTGGCGGCGAAGGCGGCGGCCTCCTCGGTGCGGCCGAGCTGGGTGAGCGCCTGGACGTGCAGGGCGTGCGAGTCCTCGCGCAGGCCGATCAACCAGCGGCGGGCGCGGTCGGCCTGCTCCTGGCGTTCGAGCGCCTCGAGCGCCTTCGCCGGGTCGCCGTCGATCAGGTGCAGGCGCGCCTCGACCGCGTGCAGGCCGAAGATCGAGGCCAGCGGGCCGGGGTCGGGGAGGTCGTTGACGGCCTGCCTCGCCGCGTCCACATCGCCACGGTCGAGCAGGATCCCCACCAGCGTGGTTCCGGCGGCGAGCTGCGGGATCGGCGCGCCGTAGGCGAGCTCGAGGCCGTGGCGGGCGAGATCCTCGGCGCGCCGCAGATGCCCGAAGCGGCGCTCGCAGCGGGACTCCATCCAGGCCGCGGCGCCGGCCGAGTTGCGTGACCCGGCGCGCCGCGTCAGGTCGCTCAGCGCCCGCGTCGCCTCCTGGGCCTCGGGTGCGGCCTCGACCGCCAGCAGCGCCTCGATCGCCCACAGCGCGGCGAAGCGCTCGACCCCGAGGCGGGCGAACACCTTCTCGTCGGCGGACGCGCGCCGCCACGCCTGCAGGACGCGCCGGCGGGGCGCGCCGGCCATCGCGCGGGCGTGGGCGAGATGGCAGAGCAGCGTCGGACGGGTGCTGTCGGCGTGGGCCTCGACGACTTTGAGGTACTCGTCGGTGTCATCGTCGCGGTAGGCCAGCGCCTCCACGAGCTGGTCCTCGAGCTCGCCCTTGCCGTCCTCGGGAGCGATCTCGATCGCTTGGCGGATGCGCCTTGCCGCCTCGCGGGAGTCGCTGGCCAGGATCAGCGCGCCGGCGGCGAGGCGGGTGGCGTCGACGGTGATCGCCGGGTCTTTCGCGGCTTCGTCGAGCACCGGCAGCGGGTCCTCGCCGAGGCGGAACTGGGCGAGGCCGATCTGCAGCTGGAGCCGGGGCGTCGGCGGGTCGGCGTGCCGCAGCAGCTTGAGCGCGATGTCGGGCGCGCCCTCTCTGAGTGCCTGCTGTCCCGCCTTCTCCAGGATGCTCGCCGCCCACGGGTCCGTGCCGGTGGGAGCGAGAAGCAGGTGGGTGGCGACAACGCCGTCGCGGGCGCCGTCGGCGGCGAGCAGCTCGGCGGCCTCGCGGTGCAGGCGAGCCCGGTCCGGCCCGAGGTCGGCCTCGACGGTCTCCCGCACCATCGGATGCACGAACCGGCCGTCCGCGAGCAGCTCGGCCTTGGTCAGCAGCTCCAGCGCGGTGGCGACGTCCTGCTCCGGGAGCCGCGAGAGCGCGGCGACGCGCTTGACGCTGGTCGCGTCACCGAGGATCGCCGTCGCGCGGGCAACGGCCAGCGCCGTCGGCGAGAGCTGGCGGATGCGGGCCGTGACCGTGCGCGCCACGGTCGTCCTGACGGTGTGCACTTCGTCTTTGGCGCCCGTGAACGGCGCGGCCTTGAGCAGTTCGGTCAGCAGGAGGGGGTTGCCGCGGGTGGTGTCGAAGCAGGCGGCGACGAACTCGGGCTCGGCCTCCAGGCTGCGGTGGATCAGTGCCTTCACGCCGTCCTCGGAGAGCGCCGGAAGCCGCAGCAACCGCGTCGCGGGGGCGGTCGCGAGGCTGTCCAGCAGACCGGGTCCGGCGGGCCGCGCGGCGATCACCAGCAGCACCGGCAGGTCCTCCACCCGTCGCGCGAGCGCATCCAGGAACCGCAGGCTCGGCGCGTCCGCCCAGTGCGCGTCGTCGACGACGAGCAGCAGCGGCTGCTCGCTCGCCAGGTTCGCCGCGAGCCAGTACAGCCCGTAGAGCGTCGAGTGCGCGGGATCGTCCTGCTCGCGCACGTTGGTGAGGTCGAACACCGGCTCCGCGAGCTGCGCCGCGCCCTTGAACAGCCGCTGCCCGTCGGGCTGGTGCACCGCACCGTCGAACAGCTGCCGCACGATCCCGAACGCGAAATCGCGCTCCAGCGGGGCGCCGGTCGCGCTCAGCACCTTCGCGTCGGGCGCGGCGATGCCCTTCAACACGCGCAACAGCGCGGTCTTCCCGTGCCCGGCGGGAGCCTCCACCAGCGCCACCGACCCGTTCGCCGCCCGCGCCTCGGCGAGCTGCGCGACGAGCCCGTCCAGCTCCGCCCCGCGCTCGAGCAGCGTGTTGGGGCCGGCCGGAGTCACTGAACACCCATTCTGCCGCAACTCAACCGATCGGCCGGTTCTGCCGACAGCAATGAGCATGCTGGTCCGTCTCTTCGCGCTCGTCGTCGCCTTTGGCCTGTCCGCGCCCGCCGTCGCCCATGGCTACGACTGGCCCACCGCCTACACCTCCGTCGCCCACAACCCGGCGGACGCGCTCGCCGAGCTGCCGCTCGAGGACTCCGCCTACGACGCGGCCACGCACTGCTCCAAGAAGGAGCGCCCGGGCATGACCGCGCTGGTCAAGTGGCTCGGAACGCACGCCGGCGGCGTGTTCTGGGGGAGCTACCGCTGCGAGAAATGGGGCCCGAAGTCGGCCTCGCTGCACGCCGAGAACCGTGCCGTGGACTGGCACCTCGACGTCGACGTCCCCGCCGACCGCCGCGAGGCCTCACGGCTGATCGGCCTGTTCCTCGCCCCGGACCGCCTCGGCCAGCCGCAGGCGCTCGCGCGCCGCATGGGCATCGAGGAGATCATCTGGGACTGCGGCTACTGGGGCGCGGGCATGTCCCAGTTCCGCCCGTACTCCGTCTGCCTGTCCAAGCGCGGCAAGCTCAAGAAGCACGTCGACAAGACGGTCGCGCACCGCGATCACCTCCACATCGGCCTGACCAAGGCCGGCGCGGCCAAGAAGACCTCCTTCTGGAAGCACTAGAGCTCGTAGTCGAACCACACGCGGTGGGTGCCGTCGGCGTCGATCGCCAGCCCACCGCCACCCGTGATCGACGCCAGCTCGCCCGTCCCGCTCGACGGGACGATCGCAAAGTGCTCCTGCGCCCGGTCGTCGCCCGTGGTGCTGGCCGCGTGCCAGAAGTTGAAGGTCCCGCTGACGCCGTTGAGCGAGCCCTCGAAGGACTCCATCGCCACGTAGGTGCCGACGCCGGAGGCCTGGTCGAACGCGGCGGTGAAGACGGTCGCCGAGCGCCCGCTCACGTCGCCCTCGTAGCGCTTCTCCATCATCGCCACCCCGACGGGCAGCGCGGTCGCGACCTCGATCACCGGCGCGACGTCGGCGGGGGTGAAGGTCTCGACCCGGAAGGTGCCAGTGGCTCGCATCCGCGCGAGGGTACAGCGCACGTGAATCACGCTAGGGCACGAGCACGATCTTTCCGTGGGTGTGGCGGGCGGCGAGGTCCTCGAAGGCCGCGCGCACCTCGGCCAGCGGGTAGGTCCTCGCGATCGGCAGGTCGAGCCGGCCGCCCGCGATGTCGTCGGCGAGGGCGGAGAGGTTCTCGATCGACGCGCCCTGCGCGTTGCCGGCGGAGAGCACGCCGCGCTCGCTCACGGCGGCGAAGTCGATGATCGTGTTCACGCGCTCCTTCGGGATGCCGAGCTCGTCGAGCGCGAGCGCCACGTAGCCGCCGCCGAAGAGATCGAGGAACGCGTCGGCACCCGCGAGCTGCGACGCGAGGTCACCGTCGTAGGCGAGCGGCTCGGCACCGTGCTCGCGCAGCCAGGCGTGGTTGGACGGGCCGGCGAGCGCGAG
The DNA here is from genome assembly GCA_963798325.1 of uncultured Solirubrobacteraceae bacterium. Lineage (GTDB taxonomy): Bacteria > Actinomycetota > Thermoleophilia > Solirubrobacterales > Solirubrobacteraceae > Solirubrobacter. Next base: position 70,716 of record CAWCSS010000009.1, on the reverse strand, counting down.
GACGCGGGCGCCGGTGCGGACCGCGAGCTGCGTGGCGAGCACACCGACGCCGCCGGCCGCGGCCGAGATCACGACCGTCTCACCCGGTTGGAGCTCCAGCGCGTCGACGGCCGCGCGCGCGGTGGCGCCGATGACGAACAGGCTGCCTGCCTGCTCGAAGGAGAGGCCGTCGGGCTTGCGGGCCAGCTGCGTCGGCGGCACGGAGGCGTACTCGGCGTGCGCGGCCCGCTCGTCGCTCCAGCCGAACACCGCTTCGCCCGCCTTGAAGCCCTCGGCGTCGGCGACGACCACGCCGGCCAGGTCGCTGCCCTCGCCGAACGGGAAGTCCATCGGGTAGATCTCCGCCAGGGCGCCGTTGCGGATGTTCGCCTCGCCGGGGTTGATCGAGGTTGCCCGGACCCGGACCAGGACGCGGCCGGGCGCGGCCTCCGGGACGGGGACGTCGGCGAGCTCCAGGACCTCGGGGCCGCCGTAGCGGGAGAGTCGCACTGCCTTCATCGTGTTCATGCCCTTCAGCCTGCCCCTCGGCGGCGGGGGATTGGACTGCCCGGTGGATCAGTTCTGCTGCTCTTTCGGGCAGGTCGCCGACCTAGCCACCGTTCGCTACCGTTGCCTGTCGATGGCGACCCTCGACAGCATCGGTCCCGCGTACGTCGCGGAGGCGGCGGGCCGCCTCGTGCAGGCTTCGCGGCCGGAGCTGTTGCCGTGCCTGCGCAGCGAGCTGGAACGTGCGCTGGATCGGCGGCTCGGGCCGGCGACGGGCGCGCTCACGCCGGATTGCCCGCGGGCGCCGCTGAAGGTCGACGGACCGCGCGTCGCGACCGGCGCCGAGCTCACCGCGCTGGCGGGCCTCGCGCGCGAAGACGGTGTGTGGGCGGGCCGTGCCCGGTTCGCCGGCGAGGAGCGGCCGCTGCTGGTCGTCGCCATCCCCGCCCCGGACGGCCGACTGGCCTCCGTCTTCGCCTTCGAGCTTCCCGACGACGCGCCGCTTCCCGACGACCTGCTCGAGCTCGCTCGCGGCCTGTGCGCGATCGTCGCCGCCGTCTACAACACGGGCGACTCCAACCCCGAGCAGCTCTCGACCGGCATGGCCATCGCCCGCGAGCGCGCGCGCACGATCGCCGAGCTGGGGGAGGCCCACGAGTCCGCGCTGACCGCGATCCTCGCCGCGCTGCGCTCCAACCAGCTCGACGACCAGGCCGCCCGCCGCAGCGCCACCGACGCCGCCGTGTCCGCCCTGCTCGAACTGCGCGCGCTCGGCGATCGCGACCGTGCGCTGAGCGAGATCGCCGCCTCCGCCGCCTTCGTGCGGGTCGCCGACGAGGTGCGCGCGCTGGCCCGTCATTCGGGCGTCGAGCTCGAGCTGGCCGCCCCTGACTCGGCACGGCTGCTGCCCGGCGAGCTGGCCAACGGCGCCCGCGCGATCACCCGAGGCGTCGTGCTCGCGCTGCTCGACCGCGACCCCGGCTCGCGCGTCCGCGTGGGCTGGGCGATCAGCCCGGAAGGGTTGACGCTCCACGTGCGTGACGACGGCGACGGGACGTTGACCGTCGACGCGCTCTCCGCGCACCGCGTGGCCGAGCGGGTCGCGGCCCTCGGGGGCGCGCTGCACGTCGACGCCACGCCGGGCTGGGGCACGCTGATCGCCGTCGAGCTCCCGCTCGCGCCGCTGCGCAGCGAAGCGCCGCCGCCGGACCCGCTCGCCGTGCTCAACGCCCGCGAGCGCGAGGTCCTGACCGAGCTCGCGGCCGGCCGGCGCAACCGCGAGATCGCCGACGCGCTGTCGATCACCACGCACACCGTCAAGTTCCACGTGGCCAACATCCTGCGCAAGCTCGACGTCGGCACGCGCGGCCAGGCCGCGGCGCTGCTCAGGTGAGCGCGGCGATCACGGCGCTGATCCAGATGCCCTCGTTGGCCGGATAGGTCCCCTCGCGGCCGTTGAGCCGGGGCAGGTTCTGGTCGCCGGCGTGGTGGATCGCGACCAGCTCCCAGCCGCGGTTGAACACCGGGCTGCCCGAGCTCCCGCCCAGCGTCGGCGTGCGGTAGTGCAGATAGCGGGCGTCGCCGTCGAGCACCTGGTTGTCGCGCACCGAGAGCTTGATGTCCGCGTCGCCGCCGGGGTGGCCGATGATGTAGGTGCGCGTGTCCGGCGTGATCGCCAGCGGCCGCGCGGCGATCGGGCACGCCTCCGCGCCCTGCGGCCAGCCGTCGAGCGCGAGGATCGTGGTGTCGTACTCGTGGGACGGCGAGCTCCAGAGCACCTCGCTCACTCGATAGGTCGCGTCACCGAGCGCCCGGAAGGTGACCTGGGCGCTCTCGGGCGCCAGCCCATCCGGGATCACGTGCGCGTGGCGCTCCGTGCCGAGCACCTTCTCCAGGCCGGCGTCGGCCGCGCGCGAGGCCGTCAGGTCCTCCATTCCCAGCAGGACGTCCGGCCCGCCTTCACGGGCGAGCAGCTCCGCCTGAAGCACCGGCAACACGCGCGCGCCGAGCTCGGACGCGGGGGTGAGCGCCCACACCTCACGCAGCTGGCGCAGCGTGCTGCCGACCGAGAACGCGTCCTTGCTCGCGCGCAGGTAATCGACCAGCCACTCCACCGCCTCGTCGGCCTCACCGAGCGCGACGGACGCCTCCAGTCGCGGTACTCGGCGATCGCCTGTTCCAGCAGCCGCCGGCGGCGCGGGGCGGGTCCATCGGCGGCCGCGAGGTACATCTGCTTGTACGCGCGCCCGAGCAGCCCGCGTGCCTCGGAGCGCTCGTGCCCGTCGGTGTCCGCGCGAAGGAGCGTCAGGACCGCGACCGCCGCCGAGAGATTGCCCTGATCGAGCAGCGCCTGCCCGTACTGGCGGCGGATCACCGGGTCGTCGCGGCCGGTCTGGAGGAAGGCATCGGCGACGAGCTGCATCGAGACGAACAACCGCGCGCCGCGCAGCGCGTCGAGGATTCGCCGCGCGCCCCTGAGCGGGTAGGGCGCCTCGGCGGCGTGGACGTGCGCGATCAACGCCTCACACAGCGCTTCGACGCGCGGGCGCTCACGCGCGTCGATCGCCGCGAGGAGCTCCGCCTCGTCCATCAGAGCTCGAGCATCGCCTGCAGGTGCTCGCGCAGCTTCGGGCCGCGCAGGTACTTCACGATGCTGTGCCGCCACGCGCCCTCGTTGGGCTCGCTGACGTCCTCGACCGTCTTGACGCCGCCGCGCTCATACTCGTCGGCGAGCTTCGGATCGGCCCCCGCGACCGGATCCAGATGGTCGAAGACGTTCACCCATCGGCCATTGTCCTTGGCCGGGAATCCGTCCTGCCTGCTCCACTCCGGCTTGAGCTTGTCCTGGACCTCGGAGAGCCCGAGCGGGCTGCCGATCGTCATCAGCCCGTCGACCGCCGGGCAGTCCGCGACCCGCTTGAGGCAGTCATAGGCGATCACCGTTCCGAGGCTGTGGGAGACGATGATGTGCCTGCCGTCGGTCTGCGCGCCCGCCGTGAGCTTCTCCAGCGTGCGGCGGCGGATCTCCGCGCGGACGTGGTGTGTGTAGCCCGGGCGCGGCGTGTACTCGACGTCGAACAGATAGTGGTGCACGTCGCGCAGGAAGATCTTCATCAGCGGCCGTTTGATGAACCACGGCAACGGGACGAGCTCGAGCGTCGCCGCCACCGGGACCGCGTTCGGGGGCGGCTCCACCGGCGCGGCCAGCTCGGGCGCGTTGGACGCGAGCTCCTCGAAGCCGATCGATGACGCGAGGCGGCCGATGAACGCCGCCTGCTCGGCGTCGGCGTCGACGGCCCAGCGCAGACCGATCTCGGGTACCTCCTCGCTCACCAGCCTCCCGGTCGCCGCTTCCAGCGTCGCCTCGGTCAGCGGCGCGGGGTAGAGCAGGTCGGCCCAGTAGACCATCGACGACGTGACCCCGTAGGCGCGCAGATCGAGGTCATGGTCGGCGAGCGTGCCGAGCCAGAGGTCGAGGAGCGCGTCCTCTGGCGGCTTGTTCCCGATCCCGTGGATGAAGGTCACGTGCGGCGTGCGGTCAAACCTAACCGCCATGGGCATCAGCTGTCGATTGCGGCCGGGCTCGTTCGTCGCCTCGATATGAGCGCCTCCGTGCTCGAGTCAACGACTGCACGCCTGGGCCTTCAAAACGGCGAGGACCCCGTCCACCTGGCGGGCGGCTGGGCGGCGACCACCACGACGGCGTGCCGATGAGTTGCTTGCCACCGTGGCGGTGAGTTAGCGTCGGCGTGACGTCCGACCGCTCCGCCGATGCTCTCGATCTTCCTCAGCTATCGCCGGACCGACGCACCGGGGCACGCGGGACGCCTGTACGACCGGCTGGTCGAGCGCTTCGGCCAGGACCACGTGTTCCGCGACCTCGACACGCTCGAGCCGGGCGCGGACTTCGTCGAGACCATTCAGGAGACCGTGTCCCGCTGCGACGTGCTGATCGCGGTGATCGGCAAGGACTGGCTCGAGCCCGACCGTTCCGCGCGCCGGATCGACCACGCCAACGATTGGGTCCGGCTCGAGATCGCCAACGCACTGGAGCGGCACATCCGCGTGATCCCGGTCCTCGTGCACGGCGCCACCATGCCCGCGCCCGACGATCTGCCCGACAACCTGCGGCCACTGGCGCGCCGCCACGGAGTCGTGTTGAGCGAGGCGGCGTGGTCGGCACAGGTCACCGAGCTGCTCGATGCCCTGGCCAGGCCGCTGCGCACGGTGAAGGTCGCGCCGCCTGCGGAGGTGGTCGAGGCCGTGCCGGTGCTCGCCGCTGCTGCCGCTCCGGAGCCGACGCTGGAACCGGCCGCCGATCCGCCGCCGCCCGTGCTGCCCGACCCCGCGCCCGAACCGCCGGCGCGACCGGAACCGGAGCCGGCCGAGGCGCGAGCTCGCTACCGCCGTGCGCGACTCGGTCTCATCGCGACGGGCGTGATCGCGCTCGCCGTCCTCGCGTGGGTCCTCACGACGGGCTCCGATCCGAAGCCGATCGCACTGAGCGCGGCGCAGAAGGACCTGCTGGCGCGGATCCCGTCCACGATCAGTCGCGACGGGAGGTGCCGGCCGTACGGAAAGCCGCTTGCGCCGGCGAAGGCGGCACTGACGTGCACCGCCTCGGGGGCGACGATCGTCTACGAGCAGTACCCGGCCGATTGGGACGCGGAGACGTCGCCGGAGGATGTGCTGGACAACGATGCGCGTGGGGTCGGCGACCACTACACCGGCTACGACCTGGACCCCGTGTGTGCTTCGGCCGTCGTGAAGAAGTCCGACGCGGGAGGTGAGGAATGGGCACTCGGAACGCTCCAGTGCGGCGTGTCCTCCGGCAGAGCGGCGATCGTCTGGAGCAACCGGAATGCGCTGATCTTCGGGATCCTCACACGCCCGGACGAGAACATCGGTGACGCCTATAAGACGTGGCTCACGGCTCGCGAGGTGCGGTAGGCGCCGCGAGCGCGCGCGTCACGGCGGGCTGCCCGAACGGATAGCCCGGTGGACTTGACGCCGCTCGGCGGTGGCTCGGAGGATGGGCTTCAGATGAGACTCCGCCGCCTATCGCTCACGTTCGCGATCGCGTTGTTCGTGGGGGTGCCGGCCGCGCTCGCGGTCACCGCCGACCCGTTCGGGCCGGTCGAGGTCGCCGACCCGACGTGGCATCCGGCGACGAACTTCAACAGCAGCTCGCCGTTCGTCGGCGCGGACGCGTCCGGCGACCTGCTGCTCGGGACGATCTTCCGCGACTCGAAGTCCAACGATCAGTTCGCCGTCCTCGAGCGCTGCGGCTCGGGACCGGTCACCTGGCAGCGAACGGTGCTGACCACCGCCACCAACGGTGTCACGCCCGAAGGGCTGCGGGTGGCGGCCGACGGCACGGCGATGGCCGTGTGGCGTGTCAGCGGCGGCGGGGCGACGACCCACTACTCGGCCGTGCGAGCGCCCGGCGGCACCTGGGGCCCGCAGCAGGAGATCGTGTCCGACCTCGGCGTCGGCTTCGTCTCGTTCGCGCTCGGCGACAACGGCGATGCGGTCGCCGTCTGGGCCGACGGCACCGCACCCGCCGGGACCAGAGCCTCGGTCCGCCCGGCGGGCGGGACGTGGGGTACCGCCGAGCTGATCACCGGGACCACCGGCAGCAACGCCGTCGCGATGGGCGCGACGGGCGATTCCGTGATCGTCTACAAGGGGCCGTCAGGGGGTTGGATCTACTCCCGCTACCGCCCGGCCGGCGGGGCGTGGACGGCGGAGGCCGAGGTGCTGCGCCACAACTACCCGGACACGCTCGAATCGCTCCGGGTCGAGTTCGACGGCGACGGCCGCACGGTCGCGCTCGCCGACTACCGCGAGTTCGACGACACGATCCGTTACAACGTCGGAACCGGCGGCCTCTGGGGCCCGACGGACAGAACGATCGACGATGACGGCGACACTCCGGCGCCGCAGTACGGGTACCGCAACGTGTCGGCGCTGGTCCGCCATCCGGACGGGATCGTCGCCGCCTGGACGCGCTGGCCGAGCGTCCAGAACACGACGTTCGAGGTCGTCGTCGCCCGGCTGAACGGGGCGGCCTGGGACACGAGGGTGTTCAAGCTCACGCCCGGCGCGGTCGCGTTGCCGCAACTGGCGGTCGACGCGGCGGGGGAGATCCTGCTCGCGGCCGACTACTCCCACAACAACGTGGACGACATCTACGCGTCGATCGCTCCATCGCTGACCGCGGCGTGGCCGGACCTGGCGCTCGTCTCTCCCGCGGCCGTGCCGACCAAGCAGTTCCGCGAGCCGTTCGCCGCCGGCGGTGGGCCGGCGTTCGCGATCGGCTGGGGCGTGCACGGGGGGAGCAACCAGCGCACCGAGGTGATCTCGAACCAGCCGGCGGGCTCGGCGACGTGCGGCACGACGAGCCCGCCGACGCCGACGCCCACCGCGACGCCGACAGCCACCGCGACGGCGACCGTGAGCGCGACGCCGGAGCCGCAACCACCGCTCCCGCTTCCGGTTCCGGTTCCGCTCGCGACCGCCAGCCCGACGCCGACGCCGGCCGCACCCGCGCCCGTCTCGGCGATCGCCGACTTCACCACGCTTCCCGCCGCTTCCACCTGCGTCCGCGGTCGCAAGCTCACCCTCCGGTTCAAGAAGCCGCCGAAGGGCTACGTGGTCAAGACGGTCACGGTCAAGGTGAACACGAAGAAGGTCGCCACGCTCAAGGGCGCCAAGCTCAAGAAGCCGTTCTACCTGCGCAAGCTCCCGAACGGGAGGTTCACGGTCACGGTCTCGATCACGCTGGTCAAGGGCAAGGGCCTGACCGAGCGCCGGCGGTACACGTCGTGTGGCTGACCTGGGACGGGCGGATTGCGCTGATCGCCCACGCGCGAGAGACTTGACGGCGATGAGCAGACCTCTCCGGGAGCGCCTCGACGAGGAGCCGGTCCGCCGCTCCGAGGACGAGGCGCCGCAGATCGCCTACGAGCCGACGCTGCCGCCGCTGAACCGCTCGTCGGCCGCGAGCCTCGCGCTCGCCGGCGGCTACAGCAACCAGGCGGTCGCGCGGATGCTCGCCCGCACGCCGAACCCAGAGCTCGAGGCGGTCAAGAAGGTCGGCCACAAGACCGGCAAGGAGATCGACACCGCGCTCGACGCGAGCCCGTTCTTCAAGCCGCTGATCGCCGACGGCGTCAAGGCGGGCAAGAAGGCCGACGGCCACGTCCACATCCACGACGCCAAGACCTTCCAGGAGAAGTGCGTCGCCTACCTCACGGGCAAGGAGAACCCGAACACCGGCAAGGTCTTCACCGACGAGGAGGCGAAGGAGTTCGCCAAGAACGTCAACGCCTACCAGGAGGGCAAGGAGATCCACGTCCACGAGGAACGCGGGGAGGTGGCGACGACGATCCACGAGTCGATGCACCTCTTCGCCCACGACACGTTCGTGGACAGCGTGGGCTTCAACGTCAGCGAGGGAACGACGGAGTACTTCACCAAGAAGCTCTGCGCCGAGCTCAAGCTCACCCGCGGCGGCTTCTACCCGGACCAGTACGCGGCGATCAAGGCGCTCGTGGACTCGGTGGGGGAGACCTACGTGGCCGAGCTCTACTTCCACGGCAAGCTCGACGAGCTCAAGGCGGCCGTCGACAAGAAGGTCGCCGACGGCACGTGGGTGAAGTGGCTCGCGTTCGTCCAGGCGAGCAAGTACGCCGAGGCCAAGGCGCTGCTGTGAGCGAGCTCCCGGAGCTTCCCGGCGGCGAGGAGCCGCCGTCCGCCGACGCGCTCGCGGAACGGCTCGCGACCCTGTTCGAGGACCACGAGGCGGCGCGCGACGCCCTCGTTCCGATCGTGGCCGCGGCCCTCTCCGGCGTCGACGACCACCCACGTCCGCGCCGCCTGGCGGAGGTCGTCTACGAGGACCTGGGGGAGCGGATCATGGCCGCCGACGATCGGGAGGCAGAGTTGGAGGCGCTGCAGCTGCGATCGCTCGCCGGGCACGCGCAGTCGCTCGCGGTCGCGCGCTATCTGTCCGACCACCCGGACGCCGCCGGCCGCGCGGGTGCGTTCCTGGACGCCGAGGCCGAGTCGTGGCGGCAGCGCGGGGCGGAGGCGATCGCCGCGGAGGCCTCGAAGGCGCTCGAAGCGCTGGAGGACCAGTCGGTCCGCGGCCCCGATTACCTGCACGCCAAGCTGGCGCTCGGCTCCGCCCGGACCGGCGCGTTCGGGACCGCGGCCGGCCCGCTGCACGACTTCCTGAAGCTGATGGGCGCGCCCGGCGAGCGGCTCGACATCCACTGAGTGCGTGGCTCGCTGATCTGGGGCGCGATCGTCGGCGCGGCCGCCGGCGCTGCGCTCGGCGGCTGGCCCGGCGCGCTGATCGGCGCGGTCGGCTTCGCGGCGATCGAGGCGATCGGCGAGGTCCGGCACAAGCCCGCGCAGCCGAAGCCGCTGCTCGGGCGGATCGTGGCCAGCGCGCTGCTGATGGCGCTGTTCGGCTGGGGGCTCGGCCACCTCTACGCCGCGCCGCTGTTCATCGGGCTCGTGACCGGCGCGTTCGTGGGCGCGCTCGGGTTGCGGGTGACGAACGTCGCGCTGGGGCTGCTGGTCGGCGCGTCGGTGGCACTCGTGCTCGACGCGCCGGCGGTCGTCGCGGCGGTGACCACCGCGGTCTACCGCACGCTCTCGGCCGTGCTCTACCGCGGGCGCGAGCGCGTCCGGATCATGGCCGAGGAGGTCTCGGCGAGCGAGCTGCGCTACGTCGTCCCGTTCGAGGCGCGCACGAAGTACGTCGGCGCCGACTACGTCGAGCAGCTCGCGGCCGTGCGCGGTGGGACGTTCCGGCGCAACCCGCCCGACGTCGGGATCCTCGAGTCGCTGGACGCCTTGCGCGGACCGTCGTTCGACCCGGCGCTCGTGCACCCGCTGATCCGCGAGTTCTACGAGCACACCAGCCGCTTCAAGCTGACGATCGTCCCGGAGTGGCGCGAGTGGATGAAGCCCGTCTACGCCGTCTTCAAGCGCGTGGTCGCGGAGCCGCTCGGGCAGGCCACGATCCCCTCCAACATCGAGGAGGCCCAGCGCGGGATGGTGTCCACGATCGACACCATCGACCTCGACGACAACGAGGTCATCGACATCCGCGGCTGGATCCGGACCTACGCCGACACCGGCAAGCCGATCTACGTCGGGATCTACACGAGCTTCCGTCACGAGGACCGCGGCTACGTGTCGGTCGGGTTCCCGATCCCGAGCGCGAACTTCACCGCCACGCTGCTCCCGCGCAACGTCGGGACCGGCGAGTTCCTGCTGACCTCCAAGACCGACCTGCCGTTCCCGGGCCACTACCTGAGCTCGGTCGACAGCGAGCGCGACGCGCTGACCGTGATCAAGCTGCTGGCGTTCCAGGAGCGGATCCACGTGCGCGTCGACGGCTCCGGGTTGCGTGCCGAGCATTCGTTCTCGCTGCTCGGAGCGCGGTTTCTCACGCTCCATTACGAGATCGGCCGCTAACCTCGCCGGGATGCGTGTCGAACGCGGCTGGATCACCATCGACGGCACCCGCGGCGACGACGGCCGGATCGTTCGCGGCACCGGCGGAGAGCTCCGTCTCAGCCCGTTCGACGCTCTCCACGAGCGCGACGTGGTCCCGGCGTCGGCGATCCTGAAGGCGTCGGTCCAGCGCCTCGCCTTCTGGCGCCGCTAGAAGTCAGCGCTCTGACCAACCCTGGACCCTGGGATGGAACTAGGGTCATCGGGTGAAGCCATTCCTGCTCGCTCTGGGTCTGTTGCTGCTTCTGGTTCCGAGCGCGCAGGCGACGACCTGTCGCTCCGGCAGGACGATCTACAAGGACGCCGGGATGCGGGTCTTCTACCAGGAGCGCGACTACTCGCTCTACGGGTGCGGGAAGAGCGGCAAGCCGGTGTTCCTCTACTCCACCGACGGCGCGTTCGGGGACCTCGAGGTGCGCGAGAAGCAGGGCGGCCGGCTCGTGTTCGTCACCTGGATCACGACCGAGGGCGCCGACACCTTCACCACCGTCGGCTGGTTCGACGGGTCGCGTGCGTTCAGCGGCTTGCTCGCCGGGACCAGCCCGAACAAGGTCTTCGATGTGGTCGTGGCGCCTGACGGGGGCATCGCGGTCGCCTCCGCGGACACGCGCGTCGGGTACCTCGCACCTGGATCGAAACGAGAGCTCGGGCTTTCGCCGGCGCGCGGGTTCAAGCGCGGGTCGCTCAGGGTCAGCGGCGGCGTGGTCAGCTGGCAGGACGTCGTGGCGCGCAGCGTGCCGGCGACCGGCGAGCCCGTCACGTGCACGGCCGGGCAGACGCTCGTCCAGAGCGAGGGTGTGCGGGTGTTCGAGTCGCTGCGCGGGACCGACGACGTGCTCGCCGCGTGTATCGGCGGCGCGCTGCAGGAGCTGGCGGTCAAGGACGCCGAGGACCAGACCACGTGGGCGCCCGGCTTCATCTCGCGCGCGGGCGCGAGGACGGCGTTCGCGGCCGGCCCGTCCGCGGTCGTGACCATCGACGGCGCCGTCCACGTGCAGCGGCTCAAAGACATCAGCGCGATCGACGACGTTGCGATCGGCTCCGCCGGGCCGGCGGTCTTCGCGGGCGTGTCCTACACCACCAACCAACAGGTGATCGGTCGGGTCGACGCCGCCGACTGGACGCGGCTCGCCGACCAGGGCGGGAAGTTCGTCCGCGGCTCCCTGGCGGTCGCGGGGGACCGGGTGACGTGGCGGGACCGCTTCCGCCAGTCGGTGCCGATCGCGGGCGAGACGAGCGTCGCGTGCACGTCCGGCACGACGCGGATCGACCGCGACGGGCTGCGCGTGTTCGACGTCTTCGCCGGTGATCGGGCCGTGTTGGCGGCCTGCGCGCCGGGCGCCGTGGCGCCGCTCACGCTCCGCACCGATTCGCTGAGAACGAGCTGGGGCGTCCTGGAGCTGGCGCGCGACCACGGCCGGATCGCCCTCTACGTCGACCCGAACGCCGGCGACGCCGAGTACGTCATGAGCTTCGACACGACCGGCGTGCGGGTCGCGCTCGCGCCCGCCTTCCTGCCCGCGGGCGAGACGCGCGACGCCGCGGTCTCGGCGGACGGCCGCGTCGCGCTGGCGCTGCGCTCCGACGCCGGACGGTGGCGGATCTTCACCGCCATCCCCGGCAAGGGCCGTCTGCTGGTGCGGCCCAAGGACGGGGTGAAGATCGGCTCACTCGCGTGGAGGGGCAACCGCGTCACGTGGCGCGGTCGCTCCGGCAGGCTCAGGTCATCGTGAGCACGACGCGGAAGCGCGCGTCGCCGCTCATCATCCGCGCGTAGCCCTCGGCCGCCCGCTCGAGCGGGTATGTCTCGATCTGCGGGCGCACGTCCTGCAGCGCGCTGAAGCGCAACGTGTCCTCGGAGTCCTTGGAGGTGCCCGAGGCGTGGCCGATCACGCCGGTGCTGCCGGGGATCAGCGCGAACGGCGAGATCTCCATCGGGTCGGGCGAGGCGCCCACGACGATCATCCGCCCGCGCGGGCGCAGGCCGCCGACGGCCGCGCTCATCGCGTCCGCGACGGTCACGGTGGCGAGGATCGTCTGCGCGCCGCCGAGCTTCTGCAGCGCTTCGGAGACGTCCTGCGTCGTCGAGTCGATGTAGTGGTGGGCGCCGAGCTCGAGGGCGTGGTCGCGCTTGTCGGTGCCGCGGGCGATCGCGACCGTCTCGAAGCCCATCCGGCGGGCGTACTGGACGCCGAGATGGCCGAGGCCGCCGATGCCGAGGATCGCCACGAGGTCGCCGGGGCGGGCACCGCTCTCCCGCAGCGAGTTGAACGTCGTGATCCCGGCGCACAGCAGCGGTCCGGCATCCTCGGAGGAGAGGTCGTCCGGGATCGACGCGAGCGCCTCCTTCGGGACGATCACGTGGTCGGCGTACCCGCCGTCGTAGGCGATGCCCGGGACCTTGCCGTTGACGCAGCTGATCATGTCGCCGCGGCGGCACGGGTCGCAGTGGCCGCAGTTGCCGCCGAACCAGCCGACGCCGACGCGCTGGCCGACCTCCCACGGCGTCACGTCCTCGCCGACGGCCTCGATCACGCCCGCGATCTCATGGCCGGGAACGCGCGGGTACTGCACCGGCATCCAGCCCTCGACCGTGATCGCGTCCGAATGGCAGACGCCGCACGCCTCGACGCGGACTCGGACCTCGCCGCGAGCGGGCTCTCTCAGGTCGCGCTCGACCAGCTCGAGCGTCTCGCCGGGGCCTGCGACCTGTACTGCGCGCGTCTTGGAGCTCATGCCTCCATGACAGCACGCACCATCGCGTCGATTCGTTCCTGGCGCGTTTGCGGGCGCGTGGCGCCGGCGAGCGAGCGTGCCCGGTGCGGTGCGTCGTCCACGCGCATGGACGGATCATCCCGGGCGGGTGATGCACTCGCGGGGCGCCGCCCATACGGTCGGCGCACCGTGACACGACTGATCCTGACCTGGGCCGCCCTCGTGGCCGCCACCCTCGGCCTCGCGGCCTGCGGCGACGACGACGGCGCAGCCGCCGGCGCGTCCTTGCCCAGCAGCCCGTGGCTGCTCGTGTCGGGCATCGACGTCCCCGGCTGGGAGCAGTTCGCGCCGTCAGCCACCTTCGCCAACGGAACCGCCTCCGGCCAGATGGGCTGCAACCGCTTCACCACGACGTTCAAGGCCGGCGGCGAATCGCTCGAGCTCGGCAAGATCGCCACGACCATGAAGGCGTGCGGAGGCACCGAAGGCCAGGTCGACGACGCCTTCCTGGCCAAGCTCGAACAGGTCAAGTCCTGGAGCCTGGACGGCGAGGAACTCGTGCTCTCCGACGGGGACGGCAAAGAGCTCCTGCGCTTCCGGACGCCTTCACCGGTCGGCAAGTGGACGGTGACCTCGCTCCTGCACGGCGACGCGGTCACGTCCCCGATCGCGGGCACCGAGATCACGGCCACGTTCACCGACGACGGCAAGCTCACCGGCTCGGCGGGCTGCAACACCTATACGTCGACCTACACGTCCGACGCCGGGAACATCACGATCGCGCCGCCCGTCACCACCCGGATGTTCTGCGCCGAGCCCGAGGGCGTGATGGAGCAGGAGCATGCCTTCATCGCGGCGCTCGCGTTGACCAGGCACTATCGCGTCGAGAGCCCCGGCCTGTCGCTGCTGACGGCGCAGGGCACGTTCACCGCGACGCTCGCACCGGCGGGCTGAGAAGAGTCGCGCTCGCGGCAGCGTCCGCCGCGCGACCGGAGGCACTGCGCTTCGGTGTGGGGCCCGGCGGGCCGGGCCCCACACGCGAACGGCTCAGTCGTCGCGCACGGCCTGCTCGGCCGCGCCGACGCCCTGCCCGCCGGCGGCGCCGGCACTGCTCGACGCACGCGTCGCCTGTGCGCCCGTGGCGACCGGCAGCGGCGCACTCGGCGCCCACATGCCCTCGTCGAAGACGGTCCCGGCGTGCGGCTTGCCGATCGCCAGCACGGTGGCGGCGCTGCCGGCCGAGTTGAACGACGTCGAGATGTAGTCGCCGACCATCGATCCCTGGGAGGTGGCGGCGATGTCGCTCAGCGACATCGGCCCTGCCAGGGCCAGCGGCGCGCTCCAGTGGGCGCCGCCGTCGGGCGAGGAGGCGTAGGCGGCGTCAAGCCGGCACGTGGCCGGGGTGCAGGCGGCGTCCGGGTAGTAGTAGTACGTCAGCGCCAGGTGCGCTCCGGCGCCTGACGTGGCGGGATCGACGCCCAGCCCGGGAATGAAGTGATCGACGCCGCTGCCGACCGCGTCGAGCGGGATCCGGGCGACAGGGCTCCACTGCCGCCCGTCGTCGGAGCGGCTGAAGACGATGTCGTTGGCCGCGCACTTGGCCTCGAAGCGGCAGTCCTCCCAGGCGACGTAGACGGTGCCGGTCCCGTCGATCTCGGCGCTCGGCAGCGGGCTCGTGCGCAGGTCGCCGGCGTTGGGGTGGAAGCTGATCTTCGACACCGCGAACTCACGCGACCAGCTCAGGCCGCCGTCGGTCGATTCAAACGCGGCGATCGTCCCGTGCAGGCTCTCGAACGGGACCACCACGGTGCCATCGGGCTGCACGACGGGCTGGCCGCCGAGGCCCTTCGCGCGACCGCTCGGCACGACAGGATCGCTCCAGGTCAGGCCGCCGTCGATCGAGGTGCTCATGTACTCGACGTCGCCCTCGCCGAAGTTGTCGAACTCCGTGTAGCAGTGGCCGTAGAACGGGCTCGACGGGTGCGTGTCGCAGACGGTCCAGTTCTTGTCGAGGTTCGGCTTGCGGGCCGGCGCCGGGATCTCGACCGGCCGGCCGAACGTCTCGCCGCCGTCGGTCGAGCGGCTCACGAAGACCGTCGGGACGACCCCGTTGGGCAGGATCGGGATCGACGAGATCAGCCACACGTCGTGGCGGGCGTCGTAGGCCACGCTCGCGTCGCTCACGCGCTCATACGGGCTCGTCGCGTCGCCGGCCGTCTTGGTCAGCCCCGGCAGGAAGCTCGACGTCGCCCACGTGGCGCCGCCGTCGAGGGACCGCGCGTAGCCGATGTCGGTCGCCCCGCCGTCGAAGAACCGGCCGACCTGGTACGCCGCGACGACGGTCGAGCCGAAGGCGAACGTGTCGGGCTCCACCTCCGTCGCGTGCTGGCTGGACGCGTTGGTGAATGGATCTGCGCTCACGCGCGTGAGCGCGACGTCGGCCTGGGCCGTTCCGGCCCAGGCAAACCCCGCGGTGGCCGCGATTGCGCCGATTGCCGCCCGGCGCAAAGCAGAGGTGCCGTTCATCGGCCGGTCCTACAGCGCCAATATGAGAGGTCACTGACCAGCCACGCTGCAGCGCCGTTGCGCGGTCGCGCCGCGTTGACGCGGATGTGTCAGCGCCGCACACGCCGGACGGTGCGACGCTGGGACTCGACAAAAGATGGGTAGAGCCTCCCCCCGGAGTCGTTACTGTCGAAGTGCGTTGAGGTCAGCGACCACATGAGCGCTCTCCCCGCCGGTGTGCGCCTGCGTCCCGTGTGGTTCCGGCCGCGCGCTCCGCACAGCGACGCGGCCGCGTTCGCGGCGGTCTACGAGCGCAATCATCAGGCGCTGTACCGGTACTGCCGCTCGATCCTGCACGACGATCAGGACGCCCAGGACGCCCTGCAGTCGACGATGACGAAGGCGTTCGCGGCGCTGCAGGACGAGGACCGCGATTTCGAGCTGCGGCCGTGGCTGTTCCGGATCGCGCACAACGAGTCGGTCACCCTGCTGCGCCAACGGCGCGGGACGGCGGAGCTCGACGACGCGACGCCCGCGTCGGGCGAGCTCGAGGACCGCGTGAGCGAGCGCGAGGAGCTGCGGCTGCTGCGCATGGATCTCGACGCGCTGCCGGAGCGCCAGCGTGCGGCGCTCATCCTGCGCGAGCTCAACGGGCTCAGCCACGCCGAGATCGGCGCGGTGCTCGAGGTGCCGATCTCGGGGGTCAAGCAGGCGCTGTTCGACGCGCGCACGGCGCTCTCGGACTCACGCGACGGGCGTGCGCTCGCGTGCGACGTCGTCCGCCGGACGCTCTCGGACGGAGACGGACGCGTGCTGCGACGGCGCACCGTCCGCGCCCACCTGCGGACGTGCACGCCGTGCCGCCAGTTCCGCGCCGAGCTGTCAGCGCGTCCGCAGGCGCTGCGTCTGCTCGCGCCGCCGCTGCCGGTCGCCGGGGCGGCCGGCGTGGCGTCATCGCTGTTCGGCGGCTCCGCGGTCAAGCTGCTCGCCTGTCTGACGCTCGCCGGCGGCGGCAGCACGGTGGCCGCGGTCGAGATTCAGCGCGCGCGCGAACCCGTGCCCGAGGCGGCCGCCTCGCGCGTCCCGGTCACCCCGCCGCCACACCGGTCTGCCGTGATCGCGGCCGAGTCCGCCTCGGCCACGGTGGTGCCGACGGCGGTCGTCGGGGCCGCGCCGCCGCAGCGCGCCGGGCGAAGGCTCTCGGCGGCGGGGCACTCGCGGCCGCGGACCCGGCACGCGATCACGACGCCCACCCCTGTCGCGCCGACCCGTCGCGGCACGGCGGGTCCGAGCGAGGCGCAGCAGCCCGGCGAGCCGAAGACGGAGGCGCCCCGGCCCGCGGCGAGTCCACCCGCCGACGCCGCCGCGCCCGGCCGCAAGTCCGACGACCCGCCCGCAAAGGCGCGTGCCGAGCGCCCCGGGAACAGGGGCACTGCCCCGACGCACACGGGCGCCGCGCCGGGCAATAGCGGCAACGCCCCCGGGCACAGCGGCGCCGCGCCGGGCAATAGCGGGAACGCCCCCGGGCACGGCGGCGCCGCGCCGGGCAACAGCGGGAACGCCCCCGGGCACACGGGCGCCGCGCCGGGCAACAGCGGGAACGCCCCCGGGCACGCCGGCGGTGCGCCGGGCAACAGCGAGAACGCCCCCGGGCACACTGGCGGTGCGCCGGGCAACAGCGAGAACGCTCCCGGCAAGGCCGACGGTGCGCCCGGCCACAGCGGGAACGCCCCGGGCAAGGGCGGCAACAGCGAGAACGCTCCCGGCCAGACCGGCGCGGCGCCGGACGAGGGCACTGCCGGCAACGGCATCGGGGGCCAGAACTCCGCCGCTCCCGGACAGGCCAAGAAGCCCGACAAGCCCTCCTGACGTCCCCGCCGCCGCGGCCAGGCTAGGGCACCAGGACGTCTTCGCCCGCTTCGACACGCACTTGCCGAACGCGTTCTTCTTCTTGTTCGTGGGGTCAGGCACGACTTCGCCGTTCGCGCCCGTTCGTCAAGCAGGCGAGACAGCCGGTGCACTTGCTGGCCTTTTGCTTGCCGGGAGGCGTGCCGGCCGTCACGATCACCGGCCTCCATGCACCGTCTCTGGCTCGCCACCGCGTTCACCTCGTCCGTTCTCGCCCTCATCGCGCCCGCCGGTGCGCTCGCCGCTCCCGCCAAGATCGCGTCGGCGCCGGTGATCGCCGGCACGCCGCAGGTGGGCTCCACGCTCACCGCGTCCGCGCGCTGGACCGGCCAGCCAACGCCGACCGTGGCCTGGCAGTGGCTGCGCTGCGCGAGATCCGGCGAGAACTGCGCGCCGATCGCCGCGGCGACGACCGACCGGTACACGGCGGCGGCCGCTGACGTCGGCAGCGTGCTGCGGGTCGATCTGACCGTGAGCAACGCTCCGGGTTCCGACCAGGCGCGTTCCGCGCCCACCGGGGCGGTGATCGCGGCTCCCACGCCAACGCCGACCGCCACGCCGGTGCCGATGGCGGGTCCCGCGCCGACGCCGGTACCCACGGTCACCTTCGAGGCGACGCCGCCGCCGGCGCCGCCGCCGCCGCCCGCGATCGCCCCCGTGCGTCCGCCCGCGGGCCCGAAAGTGCTCCGCCCGGCGCCGGTCATCCGGGTCAAGGGCGTGCTCACCGCACGCGGCGCGCGGATCACGCTGCTCTCGGTCCGCGCCCCGACCGGGGTGCGGATCGTCGTGCGCTGCAGCGGGGCCGATTGTCCCGCGCGCCGCTACACGACGCGTCGCCCGGTCACCCGGCTGCGCCGCTTCGAGCGCCCGTTGCGTGCGGGCACCAAGCTCGAGGTCATGGTGCTCAAGGCCGGCTACGCCGGCAAGCGCACGGTGCTCGTGATCCGGCGCGGGGCCGCGCCCCGGCGGACGGACGGGTGCGTGGATTCCGGCACCCAGCGGCGCATCGCCTGTCCGTCCGCCTGAGCGGTCGCGCCGCTAGCGCAGCCGGTGGTCGCCCTTCCAGTCGTAGCTCTTGCTCGCCTTGGTGGAGCCCTTGTCGGTGCCGTTGGTCGAGGAGGTCGTCTGCGCGAACGTCAGCACGGCGTGGGCGACCGCGTCGGAGTTGATGTCCAGCGCGGTGTCGTTGATGTTGTCGGGGTGCCCGTTGACGGGGTAGCTGTCGCAGGCCAGGTGGTAGCAGGGGTCGAACTGCCCGAGGAGGGTGTCGGAGACCGTTCCGCCCCACTGCAGCTTCTGGAATGGCGTCTTGTGGACCTCGGCGCCGGCCGCGATGCCGCCCGCCGGGATCCCGACGACGGTGAACTCGTCGTAGTCGGAGCGTCCGTCGAACGCGATCCGCTCGGTGTAGAGGCCGCGGGCGTCGTAGAACTTCTGGAAGACGCTCTCGATGATCCCTGAGCCGTTGGGGCCGGCGACGCCGAACTCCGAGCCGTCGCCGTCGTAGATCTGCAGCGCGTAGTTCGGCGACGCGAGCATGTCGAAGTCGAGCATCGCGGCGGTGTCCGCGCGCTGGGCCTTGGTCAGCTGGTCGGCGTAGTACGTCGACCCGAACAGGCCCTGCTCCTCGCCCGAGAACCAGATGAAGCGGACCTGGTTGCGCGGCTGGATGTTCAGCTTGGCCATCTGCAGCGCGACCTCGATCTGGGTCGCGCTGCCGGAGCCGTCGTCGTTGATGCCGGGACCCTCGGGGACCGAGTCCAGGTGGGCGCCGGAGATGACGGTCCGGTCGGTGCGGCCGGTGGTGGTCTCGGCGATGACGTTGCGCGTCTGCAGCAGGCGGGTGCGGGTCGTCGCCGACATCGACACCGTCGGGTTCTGGCCCTTCTCGAACGCGCTGTTGAGGAAGCTTCCGGCGGCGTAGGTCGCCTCCAGCACGGGGACGGTCACGCCGTAGCCCTCCACGGTGCCGTTGATCAGCCCGTTGCGGTCCGGGTCGCCGATCGTGCCCTCGTTGAAGATGATTACGCCGACCGCGCCGCGGTCCTGGGCGTTCTTGGCCTTCAGGCCGAAGTCGCACGTGCCGCGCTGGATCAACGCGACCTTGCCGGTGAGCGACGTCGTGAAGTCGGCGGCCTCGCAGCCGGCGCTCGACGCGCTGGCCGTCGTCGTGGGCGGCGTGAAGTCGATCGAGACCAGCGGCGCCCCGCTGATCGCGTTGCTGCCCGACGCGTCCATCGTCGCGAAGTCGGTGCCCGCGGTCCACGCGGGAGAGGGGGAGGGCACCGACGTCAGCGTCGGCGGCGCCAGCTCCTCGAAGATCGCCGCCGTGAACGGCTGCTCGTACACGTGCCAGTAGCCCCCGGCCGTCGCCAGTTGCTGCTCGACGTACTTGACGGAGTCCTCGTGGCCCTGCGTCGCGGTCGCGCGCGTGCCGTTGTTGTCCGGACGGTCGGCGATCAACTGCAACTGCCGCAGGTGACGACGGATGCCGCTGGTGTCGTCGCCGACGCTGACCGCCCGCTGCAGCGCGGTCGTATCGGTCGGCGTCGCCGCGCGCGCCGGCGCGGCACCCAGCGCGCCCGCGGCGATGGCCACCGCGGCGAGCGGACGGATGGTTCGGTGCATCGATCCTCCTCGGGAACTGATCTACCACGACAACGTGGGCGTCCTCGAAAGGGCGGGTTGGAGTTGGATGAGGAGTCAGGGGTCGTGCGGGCGAGCCGCGAGACGGCGGCTTGTGACCAGCGCGATGCTGACGAGCGTCACCGCCAGCGCGAGGTACCCGGCGTTGAGGGTCACCGCGGTGGCGACGCCGGCCACGAGCAGGGGCCCGCCCGCGTCGCCCAGTTCGCGTCCGAGCTCGGCCGACCCCATGGTCTGACCAAGCCGCTCGGCAGGCGTCGAGGCGGCGAGCGCGGCGAACCCCAGCGGCGTGATCACCCCGGTTCCGACGCCGATCAAGACGGCCGCGGCCACCAACCCGACCACGCCCGGCAACGCCGCGCAGCCGAGGCCGGCGGCGCTGAGCCCCAGCCCGGCGGCCAGCCCCCGGCGAACGCTGAGGCGACCGGCGTCGAGGGCTCGCCCCGCGCGCGGCTGCACCAGCGCCGAGCACGCGGCCAGGATCGACACCATCGCGCCGGTGGCGACCGTCCCGAAGCCGGCCGCGGCGCCGGACACCGGCAGGAAGCCGACGCCGACCGACAGTGCCGCCGTGGCGCCCGCAAGAGCCGCGGTGGGCTGCCAGAACGCCGGCTCGGCCAGCCGGCGGGCCAGATCGAGCAGCGTCTGGCGCGCTCGCGGGATCGGCGGCACGCGCGGGACGATCAGAGCCGCCCACACGGCGACGCACGCGGCCAGCAGGGCCGTCGTCGCGAACAGCAGGCGCAGCCCACCGGCCCACACCAGCACGCCGCCGAGCAGCGGCCCCAGCGTGTATCCGATCGACTTGTAGGAGCCGTAGCGCCCGAACGCGCGCCCGTGCTTGGCGGCCGGGTTCAGCCGGGCGACCAGTGCGGACGCTGAAGGCGAGAACGCCGAGGCGGCGGCGCCCTGGCCCAGACGGGCGGCCCACAACCAGCCCGGGCTGCCGGCGATCGCGTACACGCTGGAGGCCACAGCGAACGCCACGAGCCCACCGAGCAGCACCGGACGCGCGCCGATCCGGTCCGCGAGCGTCCCGAAGACGGGCTTGAGCACCACCTCCGCGCCGTCGTAGAGCGCGAGCAGCGCACCGAGGGTCAGCAGCGAGCTGACGGCATCGGGGGAGCCGGCGCCCAGGCTCGCCGCGACGCCGTGGGCGCCGAAGGCCGTGGTGAACCCGGCCGCATACAGGGGCCAGGTCTCTCTGTGGTGTGCCACCCGGATCGCCACGGCGCTGACGCAAGGGTGTCATCGCCGGGCGCGCGCGGCGCCCGCGGGGAGGATCAGGTGACGGGCGGGTACAGGCCCTCGGACTCGATCAGGCACAGGTCCACGCCCGGGACACAGCCGCCGCGCGAGATGAACTCGACCTTCGTGAAGTTCAGCGACAGCCCGGAGGACACGCCGGTGAGGCTCTCGACCATGACGTTCTCGAACGTGTAGCCAAGGCGCGGGCCGACGACCTGAACGCTGCGGAGGTGCTGGCCTGGAGTCAGCCGCGCGGACTGCGCCCCGGTGACGACAACGCGATGGTGGGCCTGGTCGAGCGTCGCCGTCGCGATCGCGACCTGGATGGTGTTCGAGGTGCCGTCGGAGACGGAGGCGAGAGCCGGGAGAGCGGCCGCGTTGAGAGTGGCGAGTGCGAGGGCGGCGCTGATCGACGTGCGGCGAAGGGAGAGCTTGAGCATGGGCCGACGGTACGGTCGCGCGGGTGCCCGAACTATGGGGGATATCCCTGGATCGCCACCCCCGAAGGCGGTCGACGGCGCGTTGGCCGATGGCGCGTGCGCGCCGCTCGGGCAGGCGGCCGCCGGGCGCGCGCCATTGCGCCGCGACACGCAAGGAGCTGCTGCGCCGCTTGGGTCACCACCGCGAACTGACGGCTCACCGCCGGAACCTCCTGCCGGCTCAAGCCACCACCCGCGGGACCGATTAGCGGGAAAGATGTCGCTACGAATCCCGGTCGTTGAGCGAACCCTGTGCATTGCCGCGTCGTTCTGCCTCGCGCTCGTCGTCGTGCGCAACCTCGGGTACGTCCCGCCGGTCCTGCCGCGGGTGTTCGAGAAGGCCTACAACGCGGTCGAGTTCCTGTCGATCGCCGTCTGCGCGCTGCGAGCGCGTCGCTCCGCCGGAACCGAGCGGTTGGCGTGGGCCATGTTCGCGCTGGGCCTGTTGCTCTTCGCGACCGGCGACGTCTACTACACCGCGGCGCTGATGGACGACGCGACGCCGCCCTACCCGTCGCTCGCGGACCTCGGGTATCTCGGCGTCTACCCGGCCGTGTACGTCGGTCTCGTCCTGTTGTTGCGTGCCGGCGCGCCCCGCCTGGGTTCCGCGCTGTGGCTGGACGGCCTGGTCTGCGGCCTCGCCAGCGCCGCCGTGGGGGCGGCGCTCGTGTTCGGCGTCGTCGCCAGCACCGACGGCTCCTTCGCGACGGTCGCGACGAACCTCGCCTATCCGCTCGGTGACCTGCTGATGCTCGTGTTCGTGATCGCGGTGATGGTCCTGACGGGCCGGTCCGCGGGTGCGGTCTGGTGGCTCCTGGCCCTGGCGTTCACGGTCTGGGTCGTG
Source organism: uncultured Solirubrobacteraceae bacterium (assembly GCA_963798325.1). Taxonomy (GTDB): domain Bacteria; phylum Actinomycetota; class Thermoleophilia; order Solirubrobacterales; family Solirubrobacteraceae; genus Solirubrobacter. The sequence continues at coordinate 48,351 of CAWCSS010000009.1, read as the reverse complement.
GCCGACGGGATCTACCTCTACGAGGTCGCGAAAGGCACCTATCAGGACTACACGCTGCTCGACACGGCATGGCCGGCGGCCTACGTGCTGGTCGCGTTCGCCGCCCGGCGGCCCGCCCCGCGGTTGGACACGCGCCGGCTGCGCGGCGGGTTGCTCGCCGTCCCCGCCGGGTTCACGCTGGTCGCGCTCGGCCTGCTGATCTACGACCACTACCAGCGGCTGAACGAGCTCGCGCTGTGGCTGGCGGCGGCCTCGGTCGCCGCGGCCGTCGTCCGCTTCGCGCTGACCTTCCACGAGAACCTCCGCACGCTGGGCGTCAGCGAGATCGAGGCGACGACGGACGCGCTCACCGGCCTGCGCAACCGGCGCGCGCTGCTCGCCGATCTCGACCGGCTGGCCGCCCGGGCGACGCCTGAGCGTCCCGTCCTGCTCGCGCTGTTCGACCTCGACGGCTTCAAGGCCTACAACGACAGCTTCGGGCACCCGGCCGGCGATGCGCTGCTCGCTCGTCTCGGGCGCAACCTCAGCGCCTCGGTCTCGGCCCACGGCCGCGCGTACCGCATGGGAGGCGACGAGTTCTGCCTGCTCGTCAGCGAGGGCGATTTCGCCGCGCAGCTCGAGCGCGCGCGCACCGCGCTGCACGAGTCCGGCGAGCGCTTCGACATCCGCAGCTCGCACGGCGCGGTGACGCTCACCGGCGACGGGAAGGACCCCGTTCGATGCGCTCCGGATCGCCGATCAGCGCATGTACGCCGACAAGCGCGGCGGACGCCGTGGCACCGACGAGACCGTGCACCAGGTCCTCCTGCGGGTCGCCGCCGAGCACGACGCCGAGCTCAGCGACCACGTCAACGACGTCGCCGATCTGGTCGAGGCCGTCGGCCGCGAGCTCGCCATGGACGAAGCGGACCTGATCGAGATCCGCCGGGCGGCGACGCTCCACGACATCGGCAAGATCGCCATTCCCGACGCGATCCTCCACGCCCCACGTGCCCTCACCGAGGACGAATGGCACTACATGCGCCAGCACACCATCATCGGCGAGCGGATCATCGCCGCGGCGCCCGAGCTGCGCGGCGTCGGCAAGATCGTGCGCTCCAGCCATGAGCGCTTCGACGGCGCCGGCTACCCCGACGGCCTCGCCGGCACCGAGATCCCGATCGGCGCGCGCATCGTCGCCGTCTGTGACGCCTTCGACGCGATGACCACCACCCGCGCGTACCGCCAGGCACGGCCGGTCGAGGCGGCCCTCGCAGAGCTCGAGCGCTGCGCCGGCGCGCAGTTCGACCCCGACGTCGTGGCCGCCTTCGTGGCGACCCTGGCGCCTGAGCCGCGCGAGGTCACCCGGACCGGATGATGCGCGCCGCTCCGGCGGCGGGCTAGCGTGGCGGGATGATCTTCAGTCCACTGAGGCGTGCGCCGATGATGCTCGGCGGCGTCGGCTTTCAGGCCGGCCTGGATGAGGCGCAGCGCAAGAAGCAGCGGCAGCAGCAGCAGGCGCTCCGCAGCGGCGCAGATCGACGTCGCGCGTCAACTCAACAGCCTCGAGCTGTTGCGCACCTCCGGCGTGATCACGCCGGAGGAGTTCGAGACGTTCAAGCGCCGGGTGCTGGACGCCTCGGGAGGTTGAGCGCGCCGGTCACGCGAGCCGTTCGAGGTGCCGGACGATCATGCGCATGTCGTCCATCAGCTCGTCGGTCGCGGACGTCTCCGCGTAGAACGGCGCGCCGATCACGATGCGGGCCGTGATCGCCACGCTCGGCGCGTGCATCAGGATCGCCTCGATCCGTTCGGCGACTGCTCCTCCTCAAGCGGTCCGAGCACGATCGTCGCGTCGGCCGGGCGGCGCTCCAGCTGGTCGACGTGGCGCTCCGGCGCCCGCAGGTCGCGCCCGCCCGCCGTCGACCTCGTTGGCGAACTCCTGGACGAGCCGCGACTTGCCGATGCCGGCGTCCCCTTCGACCAGGGCGAAGGTGAAGCTCGCCGACACGGCCCGCGCGTGGAGCTGGCGTAGGCGTTCGAGGTGGGCGTCCCGGCCGATCAGGCGTGGGCTCGTGATCCGCTGGGACACGCAGGAACCCTATACCGCGTCGAGGGCGGATCTGTACACCTCAGTCGGACGCGATCGAACTCTCAGCGAGCGTGCGGTGTGACTTACCTCAAACCCGGAATGTGATTACCCGAAATGGCCAGAGAGTTGTGAGGGCAAGCTCGGACCACTTACGGGGAATAGTTCATGCTCACTTACTGGCAAGTCCATGCTCACCCTTCCGGCGGCCGGCCTCGCGCGTGGTGATGACAGTTCGCCCGCGGCGTGCGGTGGCGGCCTCCGAAGAGGCCGCCACCAGTGCCTTTACGGTGTCGTGGTCGACAGGGTGAAGGTGATGGTCTTGCTGTAGGTGCCGGAGCGCAGGGCGTCGTTGGTGCCGATCGCCTGCTCGAAGGACACGGTCACCGGCGTCGTTGGACACCGGGGCCGCGTAGGTCAGCAGGGTGGTCGGGTTGGCCGAGCCGCCCACGGCGGCGGGCGCCGTGCCGTTGGCGGTCGCGCTCGTCGCCCCGGCCTTAAGCGGCGAGGGCAGCGAGAACGCGCCGTTGACCAGATGGCCGGTCGCGGTCGAGGACGGGTCGGCGACGCTCAGGGTGGCGTCACCGGCCGTCGAGATCACGCTCGCGGTCATGTCGGCCGTGTACGTCCTGGCCACGCCCGGGATGAAGGGCCCGAGCACCGCCGGAGTGCCGAGCGTCAAGGCGAGGGTCGCCGGGACACTCCCGCCGACGCCGCCCGGCGTGTCCGTCGACTGGACGGTGACGCCGTTGCCTCCGAACTCGACCCAGTTGAGGTTGAACAGGCGGAACGAGGACCCGCCGCCCGAGACCGAGCGGAACGTCAGGAACAGCTCGTGCGCGCCCGGTGCGGCGTCGGTGATCGGGACGGTCATCGTGTCCCAGGTGTCGGCGCCGCCGGTGGAGGTCAGATCGGCCGAGGCCACGACCGGACCGTCGATCGCGTCCTGGTGGAGGTCGATCCCGGCGAGCGGCGAGCCGACCGTGCGACCGTTCTGCCCGTCCGCGTAGCGGATCGCCAGCGTGTCGATCTGGTGGAGGTCGATCGGGCCGTTGAGCTGCAGCCAGTCCGACGTGCCGAGGCTGGTGCGGTGCACGGCCCCGTTGGCGCCCGTGGTGTCGGTGTTGGTCGCCGTCGAGGTGCCCGACTGATTGACGACGAACTCCACCTCGGTGTGCTTCTGGCGCACGACGCTCTGCCCGAAGCCGGTCAGCGACGGCGCCTGCCCGCCCGCGCCGCCCTTGTCGGCGTACTGCGCGCTGATGACGCCGAACACGTTGCCCCCGTGCGTGACGTCGGAGGCGATCGTCTGCAGGAAGCCGGTGCAGCCGGTGCCGGTCTGCTCGGCGTGGCCGTGCGAGTCGTGGCCCAGCACGAACGTCACGTGCACGTCGTTGCAGTCGATGTTGGGCTCCTCGGGGTCGGTGACGACGACCTTGTACTGGATCGTGTCGCCGAAGCTCCACAGGCTGCCGTCGGCCGGGGCGATCACCTCGACCGTGGGCGTGGTGTTGCCCGCGGTGATGGTGGTCGAGATCGCGGTCTTCTGGCCGGAGGAGTCGAAGACGGTCAGGATCGCGTTGTAGCGTCCGGCCTTCGTGTAGGTGTGGGTCGGGTCGGCCTCGGTGGACATCGCCGAGCCGTCGCCGAAGTCCCACTCGTAACGGATCGAGTCGCCCGGGTCCGGGTCGTTGGAGTTCGAGCCGGTGAAGTGGATCGTCAGCGGCAGCGCGCCGTCGGTGGTGTCGGTGTTCAGCACGGCCTTGGGTGCGCGCTGGCCCTTGACGTAGTCGAAGCGGTAGAGGCCCGCGTCGGGGTTGGCGGCGTAGTAGGCGTCGCCGTAGGTCATCAGGTACAGCGAGCCGTCGGCGCCGAACTGGATGTCCATCGGGTTGTCGCACTCGAAGTCGAACACGGGGTTCGGGAGGTTGGCCTGACCGCAGTCCAGCGTGTTGTTGATCTTGAAGATGCGGTTCTGGCCGTCGAGCTTGATCTCACGCAGGGTGTCCTGCGTGTACTCGCCCATGAAGATCGAGTTGTCGTAGTAGGCGGGGAACTTGTGGGCGGACGGGTTGGCGGCGTCGAAGTGGTACTTGACCGCGCCGTGCGGGCCCACGCCGCCGGTGTAGAGCTCCGGGAACAGCCGCGGGCACTCGGTGGTCGAGCCGGGCGCGATCTCACCCGGCGTCGTCGCGTAGTAGCCGAAGCATGGCGTGCCGAGCGGGTTGGAGGGGTTGTTGTCGCGGTAGGAGTACCAGATGTCCGGGTTCTGCTCGGGCGGTGTGAGCGACAGGCCGGGCTCGAAGCTCGGCCCGCCGTCGCGCACCCAGCGCGAGTCGTTGAGCAGGGCGTTGGGGTTGCCGCAGTCGATCGGCTGCGGCGGGTCGTCCAGCGGCGTGCCGAGCGTCGTCGTCCCCGGCGCGAACTCGGTGAAGTTCCAGCGGTAGTAGCCGAGATCCTGGCGATAGCAGATCGGATAGCCGTAGTTGCCAGGGTGCCTGACGATCTCCATGCGCCCGACGCCTGACGGCCCGCGGCTGCGCTGCGGCGTCTGCGAGTCCGGCGAGTAGTCGGTCACGTAGGCGACGTTGTTCTCGTCGACCTGGATCCGGAACGGGTTGCGGAAGCCCATCGCGTAGATCTCGGGACGGAACTTCGTGTCGAACCCGGGCTGGCCCGCGACCGTGGGGTAGTGCGCGGCCGAGTAGTCCTTCAGGTTGCCCGCCGGGATCGTGTACGCGCCGGTGCCGGTGCCTGTGTCGGCCCGGTTGAAGTCGGCCGCGCTGACGTTGTCCTTGACCTTGATCCGCAGCACCTTGCCGCGCAGGTCGTTGGTGTTGAGCGTCGAGCGGCGATCGTCGCCGGTCGGGCGCTGGTACCAGCCGCCCTCCTGCGCGGTGCCGGTGGTCAGCGTCGGGGTCGAGGCGCCGGTGAGGCCGGCGCCGTCGCCGGTCAACTGCTGCTGGTCGGCCTGCGACAGCGTGCGCCGGAAGAACACGTTGACGTTGGACGTGTTGACCGGGCCGCCGCTGGTCTGGATGTTGTCGGTCCCGACGTTCGAGAGCGCCTCGAGCGCGGCGTCGATCTGGTCGCGCGTCGCGTTGTAGGGGATCGGGGCGGTGGTCTGGCCCTTGAAGGTCAGCGTGAACGTGCCGCCCGTGGCGTTGGTGGCGCGCACGGTCTGCTGCTCGTCGGTCAACTGGTCCTCGAACGGGCCGAAGCCGTTGCCGTGGATGCCCGCGGCCGGCGTGTCATCGCCGGTGGTGATCCAGAGGTTGCCGTCCTTGTCGAAGTCCATGTCGCCGGCGACATGGCAGCACTCCTGGCGGTTGTTGGAGACCCGCAGGATCTGCTGCTCGGAGCTCAGGTCGAGGTGGGCGGGGGCGCCGGGGGCGTCGTCGACGAACTTGAAGCGGCTGAGCTGGAAGTAGCCGACGTACGGATCCCAGGCCGACGGCGACGGCGCGGCGTTGGGCGCGTTGGTGTTCGGGGTCGTCTGGGTGACGATCGAGCCGTCGGAGAGCTTGACGTCCTGGACGGTCTGCGGCGAGTAGTACAGGTAGACCCAGTGGTCGCTGTCGAAGTTGTTGTCGACCGCGCCGCCGTAGAGGCCGTCCTCCTGGTTGGAGTAGATGCGCATCGTCTGCGGGACGCTGGACGCACCGAAGTCGGCGATCACTTGCTCCTGGCCCGTCGCCGGGTTGTGCAGGTGGACCTGGCCCTGGCGCGCGGTCTGGACGATGCGGCCGTCCGGGAACTGGTCGAAGCCGACCGGCTCGTCGAGGTTCGGCGGCCCGCTGACCTTCGTCTGCTGGTAGTTCGCGCGGACCGTCGCCCCGCAGTCGCTGTAGACCGGATCGCTCTGGCCCGCGGCCCAGTTGATCGCACCGCGCAGGTGCTTGACCATGTTGGCGTCGAAGCTCTCCGGCGTGTTGCCCAGGGTCGTGTAGAACGAGCGGCCGCCGTCGTAGTCCTTGCAGAAGCTGACCGCGTGGTTGGCGCCCATCGTGCCACCGGTGATGCCCTTGAGCGTGTTGCCGTTGGGCTGCGGCTCGAACGGGTCCTCGACGACGGTGGCGAGGATGTGCGAGTACCCGCGAACGTCGTCGGTGTAGTTGTAGAAGGCGTCGGTGCGATCCCAATATTCAGGCAGGTTCTTGCTCGCGTCGTGGACGCGGTCAAAGACCTTCACCGTGCCCGTCTGCACCGTGGTGCGACCACTGGATCGTGTACCGAGAACGCCGTCCAGGAACGACCAATTCGGGTCGGTCTCGATCGCCGAGCCGATACCGACGAAGCCCCCGCCCTCCGTGAAGTACGACTCATAGACCGCGCGCTGTGCGTCGGTCAGCGGGCTCACCTGGCCGGTGTTGAGAAATACCACCGCGCGGTAGGCGTCGAGCCCGGTCGGGGTGAATGCCGCGCCGACATCCGCGGGCGCCGGCGCGTCGACGGTGAAGCTGCCGTCGCTCGCCGCCTGGTTGATCGCGTTCAGACCCGCGGTGGTCAACGCGTCCTGCGTACTCGTGACGACGAGCACCTTGGCCGGCGCGGCAGCCTTCGGCGGCAGATTCTTCGCCGAAGCGCCCGCAGGCACGATCAGGGCAAGGCTCGACAGAGCCAGGCCCAGACTTGCACGACCCATCCTCTCCTCCTATGTAGACCTCTCGCCCACGGGCTCACCAAAAGTGGTTCGCCGAGAGCGACCGGCGCGACTTCTACCAGCGAAGGATGGATTCGGCTATGGAGGGAACCAATCATTGTGAACGGTTCCTTGTCACCCACGTGACAACGTATTTCGCGCGTGAGTGAGTGGTTGACAAACGCCGGTTGGCGAGTTTTAGTTGCAGCGTCAGCCGAACGCCAGTGATCCGGTAAAGAGGGGGAGAGAGTTGTGTTTCGTATAGCCGCGTCAGCGGCTGCGCTAAGTGCTGCGCTGATCGTCGTTTCACCCGCGTCGGGGCAGGTGCTCGACACGACACCGCCAGAGATATCGACGTCGACGGCACCGACCGCGCCGCCGCAGCGCAACGGCAACCCGCCGGCCGCGCCCTCGACGTCGACGGGCAACGGCAACTGGTACATCGGCGGCCCGGTCACGACCGCCGTCACGGCGAGCGACAACGTAGGCGTGACCTCGCTGCAGTACTCGATCGACAACGGAGCGACCTGGGTCGACCTGCCCGTCACGGGCGGCAACCTGCCTCCCGCCACCGGCGAGGGTGGGACGTCGTACCGGCTGCGCGCAGCCGATGCCGCGGGCAACAGCACGCGCGGCAACGCGTCGAGCACGACGCTCAACGCGGCCGCCACAGCGGGTGACACCGGCGTGCGACTGCGGCGCACCAATGGCCGCGCCGTCGGCGACGAGATCGTCTTCGAGCCCGGCACGGCCAACGAGGAGACCGGGCACATCGCGGCGCTCGTCTCGGCGAGCGCGCCGGACCCGAACGTGACGCTGACCGCGCCGCTGAAGTTCGACCACGCCAACAACAGCGGCGTCACGGCGTATCCACCGTACGTCGCCTTCTCGGTCAACATCGACTCGACCCCGCCGTCGGCGTCGTTCCCCGGGGTCACCGACAACCACGTCGGCCAGAGCCAGATCATCACGCCGACGCGCACCGATCCGTCCCCGGGCTCCGGCGGCACCGCCGTGCGCGACACCTGGATCGACGGCGTTCTGGACCTACCCGCTGCCGCTGGATGCTTCGCAGCTCTCGCTCGGCAAGCACACGTGGACCGTGGGCGTGACCGACACGGCCGGCAACGGCAACAAGGTGACGCTGACCTTCATGGTCACGGCGTCGCTCGCCGACCTCGACACGATGCTCACGCGCTACGCGACCGGCGGCAACCTTCCCAGCGACACGATCGATTCCCTGCGTGGAAAGCTCGACGCGGCCACGGCGGCCGATGCCGCGGGCGATAAGGCCACGGCGGCGGCGCAGCTCGACGCGTTCTCGGCCGAGGCCAACGCGATCACCGTCAACGACGCCGCGCGCAACCTGCTCGTGGCTGACGCACAGGCCGTGGCGCGCCAGGTCCGCGGGCTCCCGGAGGCGGCCGATCCGGCCGATCTCGGCGTGACCTCGCAGGTCTATCCGGGCCAGCCGCGCCACCTCTACGTGCCGCCGGCCAACCCGGCGCACAACCCGAACGCGACGTTCAAGATCCTGGTGATCGCCAACCGGCCCGACGGCTCCTACCGTCACCCGGCGATCGAGGACGCCGAGGTCATGCTCCAGGAGCTCGGCGCCCAGAAGGGCTTCGACGTCGACATCTGGGACGCCCAGTATCCGAACCAGTCGGTGCCGGACACACCGTTCACGAGCGCCGCGAACCTCGCGCAGTACAAGGTCATCGTCGGCGACTCGTCGGTCGGCAACAACACCTTCAGCACGGCCTACGAGATGAAGGACGGCACCGTCGTCGACGAGCAGGCGGCCTTCCAGCAGTACATGCGCAACGGCGGCGGCTACGTGGCCATCCACGGCGCCGACGACTCGATGCACAACTGGCAGTGGTACGCGGACATGGAGGGCGGCCTCTTCCGCAGCCACCCGTCCAACGCGAACGCCTTCGGGACCGACTGCGGCAGCTGCTACTGGGCCGAGCTGATCACCGAGGATCCGTCGCACCCGGCGACGACCGGATCGGGCAAGCCGATCCGCGTGCCGATCGCGGACGAGCTCTACCACTTCGACCGCCCGCCGCGACCGTTCGTGCACCCGCTGATGCTCCTCAACGAGGACACCTACAAGACCGGGATCGGCGTCAACTCCAACGGCTCGCTCGAGAACGGCGACCACCCGATCGCGTGGTGCGGCAACTACGACGGCGGCCGCGAGTTCACCCAGGTCCTCGGGCACAACTGGGAGCTCTTCGACTCCACCCCGTGGTTCCGCGAGAGCATCTACCAGGGCATCCTGACCGCGGCCGGCCTCAAGTACGCCAACTGCGTGACCCACGTCGAGGTCCAGCGGCTGATCACCAGCCTGGCCGCCGCGGGCACGATCACCGCCGGTGCGGCGACCGCCGCCTCCAGCGCCGTCCAGGCCGCATACGACAAGTACGCGACCCTGACCACGGCCGGCTACGGCGCCTCGATCGCCGACATCAAGGCGTTCCGCGCCGTCGCCGAGGATCCGGCCAGCGGCGACGCCGCCGCACGCGCCCAGCTCCTGTTCAAGGCGCAGGAGCTGCAGAACTGGATGCAGGTCCTGCTCGGCTCCCAGGACGTGCCCACCGGCATCGGCGGCACCGTCGCGCCGACGCTGTCGCTCACGCTCGGCACCCCGGCCGCCTTCGGCGCGTTCGTCCCCGGTGTGGGCAACACGTACACGGCCTCCACGACCGCGAACGTCATCTCCACCGCCGGTGACGCGACGCTGAGCGTCGCCGACCCGTCCGCGACCGCGACCGGCCATCTGGTCAACGGCCCGTTCGCCCTGCCGAGCGCGGTGCAGGCCGCCGCCACCAGCGCTCTCGGCGCCGGCGCCGGACTGGCCAACGTCGGCGGTACGAGCGCTCCGACGTCCCTGCTGACCTACAGCGGCCCGGTGTCCAACGACGCCGTGACGCTGACCTTCTCGCAGGCGATCGGCGCCAACGACGCGCTCCGCACCGGTAGCTACAGCAAGACGCTCACGTTCACCCTGTCCACGACGACCCCGTAAGACGCGGGCGCAGGGGTCGGCGGCGATGTGCCGCCGACCCCTGCGGCGCCTTGCGCGGCTGCTCGACGAGCCGCGTCGGCGAACGCATGGCGGACTGCGCGCTAGCGCGCGGCCACGACCTCCATCGAGATCGCGCTGCTGAGGCAGTTGTTGTCTTCGTTGCGCTCATGGACGCGGTGCGTCGTGTCGGTGCACACGAGCACGAAGTACTCGGGGCTCACGGGCGTGTCCGCGGGCAGTTGCAGCCGCGTCCCCTTGATGCTTTCGTGACCCTGCTTGAGGCGGGGGAGAGCCACGCTGCCGAGATGGACCGCATGGACCAGCGTGCGTGGGTTCTCCGAGAGGTAGAGATCGGTGCGGCCGGTGGCGGTGGTCTTGGCGGCGCCGATGTTTCGCACGAAGATCTCCTCCGAGAACTGCTGTCCGACGGCGAGCTGCGACGGCGGATCGACGACGCCCCAGACGCGCAGGTCGGGAAGCTTCGGAGTCGCTCCCGCCGCGGCCGCGGCCATGCCGCACGCGACGGCGGTCGACGCGGCCAGCAGGGAAAGCATCCGAGTCAAGTGCATGGGCGTCTCAACGATCAGGGCTCGCTGCGGATGCGCTCATGAGACGCCGCTGTCGGACAGCGGACAAGCAGCCCACGAAGGCGGACTCGGACGCGAGCGTCGAGTTGGTCAACCATGAGTTGACCAAGGCATCGCTCGCGCGCGTGCGAGTCGAATCCGGCGGGGCGGGCGGCGCCGTCCCACGTCAGCGAGCGGCGCCGCTCAGGCGTCTAACGGGTCAGCGGATACACCGGCAGCACGGTCCGCCCAAAGGTCGAGTTCGCGACGCCGGCGAAGGAGGCGTACCAGGCGACCAGCGCCGTGGCGATCCCGAAGCCGCCGCCGGCCTTCACGAGCCCGTGCACCCCGGCCCAGTTGCCGATCCCGAGCAGCAGGAACGTGACGGTCAACAGCGCGAACACGAGATTGATCGCGGCTGTCGTCCGGAACGAGGCCACCCACATGTAGGCCGTGAAGATGCCCCACGCCACCAGGTAGAGCCCGACGGCGTCTCCGACCTGCGCGGCCGGCACGGTGTGGGCGAAGAACTCGTCGAACGCCCACAGCGAGAGCCAGAACGCGCCATAGGAGGTGAAGGCCGTGGCGCCGAAGGTGTTGTTGTTGCGGAACTCCCACATGCCGGCGAGGATCTGGCCGAGCCCGCCGTAGGCGAGCGCGAGACCCAGCACGATCGGTTCGCCGGCGCTGTTGAGGATGCCGGCGTTGAAGAAGCTCAGGACGAAGGTCGTGAGCGCGAAGGCGGCGAGGCCGAGTGGCGCCGGGTCGCCGATCGGGGTTCGCTGCGGGATTGCCGCTTCGTCGATCACGGAGTCCCGTGCGAATCGGCGTTCCTGGCGCGCGGTGCTGGCTTCCATGGAGCCCTCCTTCCGGGCTGAGCGGCGGGGACTGCCGCCACCTGATTGATCGCTATGGGCCGGGTCTGGCCGATCACGCCTGACACGTTCGCCGCGCGTGCCGACGACCACAACCGTGCGATCGAAGGAGCGTCCGGATGACGTTCGGCACACCGACACCGGCTCACGGTTCACGACGGCTCGCTGCGAGTTCGCGGACGGCGACATCGACGGTCCCGGCGATCGGAATCGCGACGATCGCGCCGAGGATGCCGCCGATCTCGACGCAGAGGACGATCGAGACGAGCACGCACAAGGGGGACAACGCCACGGCGCGGGCGTAGAGCAGCGGCCTGATCGTGTGCGCTTCGACCACGTGGTACGCGACGAGCAGGGCGAACACGATCAGGGCCACGCTGCTGCCACGCGTGAAGGCGACGACGCCGACGACGACCGTCGCCAACACGGGCCCGACGTAGGGGATCAGGTCGACGCAGGCCACGAAGACGGCCAGCGGCGCGACGTAGGGGACGCCCGCGGCGAGGAGCTCGACCGCGGCGAAGGCTCCGGCGAGCAGGCTCGCGAGAGCGTTGCCGGTCACGAACCCCACCACGGAGCGGTAGAGCCCGTTGCCGATCCGTGCGGCCGACGGCCGGTGGGCGTCCGGCACGAGGGCGAGAGCGCGGGCGTACCAGTCCGGGCCCTCCAACAGCATGAAGTACGTCAGGAAGGCGATCACGACCAGGCTCACGCCGGTACCGGCGACGCCGCGCAGCGCGGTCAACGCCGACGATGCGTCCCGCAGCAGCCCGACGTTGCCGCTCGTCGCCGCGCGCACGCGCTCGACGACGTGGTAGTGCGTCTCCAGGACGCCCAGCGGGCCGCGGCCGCGCGTGATGTCGGCGACGACCGACGGCAGTGCGTCGAGGAGCGCGCTGATCTGCCCGACGAGCGGGGTCACCAAGAGCAGGCCGATCGCGGCGAGCGCGAGCAGGCCGAGGAGGTAGACCGCCGCGACGGCCCACGGCCGGCGCAGCCCCCGCCTGGTCAAGCACCCGACCGCCGGGCTGAGCGCGATGGCCAGGAAGCCGGCGAGCGCGATCAGGACGAGGCCGGTCCGGGCCAGCCGGATGACCTCGACCGCCGCGCCGGCGGCGATGACCACGGCGACAGCGGCGACGACGGTGCGCAGGCGAAAGGTCACGACGCGCTCGGCCGGGGGCGAGGGCGTGTCGCCCGGTCGGCTCATCCCATCAGCGCCCGAGCGTGCGGTCCTGCCGGTCATGCGTTGAACTCTTGGCGGGTGCGCCTTGGCCGCGGCTCAAGGTCGCGTTGGCAACCTCACAACACGGCGCGCCCATCAACCGATCGCAGGAGTGCGGCCTCGCCCGCGTACGAGCCGGTCGACGGGTGGGCAGCGAGACGTCGAGCGGGCAGGCTGTGTGCATGTACCGCGCGCCGGCCCATCCGAGTGTGAACCTGCTCGACGCGATGCTGATCGGCGGAGTCGCCCTGGCGGTGGCCGCCGTGGTCGCGCTCGCAGTCGACACGAGCCTCGTCGTCCTCGTGGCGGCGTTCGTCGTCGCGGTCGGCGTTCTGGGCGCGATCGCCGTGGTCGTCTATCGCATGCTCGACGAGGAGGACCAGTCGCCGCCGCCCGGAGGCTCATGACCGGTGTCGTTCGGCCGCGCAGGGTCGCTGCCTCAGCGGATGGATCGGTCATCCAATCGGCGGATCGCGTTCATCCGGCGAACGGTGCACTCAGCCGATCGTGGCGCCGGCCGCGACGCTCGACGATCGGGGCCACGCCCAGACCAGGAGTGCCCATGTCCGCCACGACACCGCTCGGCCCTGAACCTTCGCTCTTCTCGCCCCCGCCCCGTCGCGGCCGGCCAGCCTTGGTGCTCGCGGCGCTCGCGTGCGTCAACACGGTGACGGTCGGATGAGCCCCGCCGGGATCCTGCTGGTCGAGGACGACGCCGACCTCCGGGAGACGATGGTGGATGCCCTCGCCATCGACGGGAACGTCGTACAGGCCGCCGCCGGGGCGAGCTCGGCACTGGACGCGCTCGCGACCTCGACCCCACACGTGCTGCTGCTGGACATCGCGCTCGGGCCGGGGCTCGACGGGGTCGAGTTGTGCCGGCGAGCCCGGGCGCTCGATCCCCACCTCTACATCATGATGCTCACGGCGCGTGACGCCGAGCCGGACATCGTGCGCGCGTTCGAGTCCGGCGCCGACGACTACGTGACCAAGCCGGTCGGGATCGCGGAGCTGCGCAGCCGCGTGCGCGCCGCACTGCGCCGCCTGCGTCCGCGGTCCGCGGAGGTCACGCCGCTGGCCCACGGCGCGCTCGGACTCGATCCCGCGTCGCGCCGCGTCGACGTCTCGGGCGCGCCGGTCGACGCCACCCGCTCCGAGTACGCCGTGCTCGAGGCGTTGCTGCGCGCCGACGGTGCGGTGCGAACGCGGACGCAACTGCTCGAAGCGATCTACGGCGACGGCGCCTACCGCGACCCGCACGGCGTCGACGTCCACGTGCACCACCTGCGCGACAAGCTCAGGCAGGCCGGTGGCGACGCGGCCTGGATCGCCACCGTGCGCGGCGTCGGCTACCGCATCGGTCCGTGAGCCAAGGGATCCGGAGGCCGCCACAGGCAGGCCGGCACCGTCACACAGCGGAGCGGCCCTTCACGAGGCGACGCGGCGCGGGCGCGTTCGGCCACGACCTCCGGCGGCCATGCGGGCGCGATCGGCGCCCCGCTCGATCGCGCGGGCGGGAGCTCCGGCGTCGCGAACTGACGTGCCGCGCGCGCGGTCCGGTCGGACTGCTAAAAGTCGGTGCACATGGCTGGGCCTCGTGCGCGCGCGACCGTCGTCATCGCCGATGACCACCCGCTGTATCGGGAGGGCCTGGCGCGGGCGCTCAGCGGCCGGCCCGACCTCGAGCTCGTCGGCGAGGCGGGTGACGGTCGCGCGGCGCTGGAGATGATCCACCGGCTCAGCCCGGACGTGGCCGTGCTGGACATGAGCATGCCCGGGCTGCGAGGCCTCGAGGTCGTGGAGTCGCTGACGCGCGACGGAGCGTCGACTCGTGTCCTGGTGCTGTCGGCCGCGGTGGAAAGCTCGCTCGTGTACGCCGCCGTGGCGGCGGGAGCCGCGGGATACTGGTCCAAAGACGCCGACCGCACGGCGATCTGCGACGCGATCGCCGCGGTCGCGCGCGGAGAGCGCGTCCTTGATCCCTCGCTGCAGTCCGGCGTCTTCGCCGAGATCCACGCGCGCGAGGTGGATGTCGGACGCCCCGTCCTGACGGCTCGTGAACGCGAGATCCTGCTGTTGATCGCCGAAGGCAAGACCGCCCCCGCAATCGGCAAGCAGCTGTTCCTGAGCACGGCGACGGTGAAGACGCACCTCGCCCACCTCTACGAGAAGCTCGGTGTGGGCGATCGTGCCGCGGCCGTCGCGGAGGCGATGCGCCGAGGGCTGGTCGAGTAGCGCGCGGGCGTCCGCCGCGATGCGCCCGTCGTCGTTGCACGCAGCGAGCCTCGCGCGTCAGCCGACCCGGGATCAGCCTCCGGATGATCGGCACGACGGACGGTCGGCCCCCTCCGTCCGGAGGACCTCCCGCGCACGGCGAGCGGCCGGCAGGGTGGTGAGGACCGTCGTCCCGCGATCCGGCGAGGAATCGATCACGAGCCGGCCCCCCACGCCGTGCACGCGCTCGGTGATCGTGGCGAGCCCGAGCCGGCCCGTGACGACCGCCTCCGCGCGACGGGCCGGGCTCATCCCCGAGCCGTCATCGCTGACGCGCAACTCGGCACCGTCGCGCGCCGTCGCGAGCGCGACCTCGACATGATGGGCGCCGGCGTGGCGGACGGCGTTGGCGATGAGCTCCCGCGCGACGGAGAACAGGAGATCGTCGTGGGGGCCGGCGGCCGCCGGATCGACCTCGATGTCGATGATCAGACCGGTACGACTCGACCACCGCTGCGCGAGGTCGGTCAGCGCCGCCGGGAGCCCGGCGTGGTCGAGCACGTGGGGGTGCAGGTCAGCGATCTCGGAGCGCAGTTGCCGGATCGCGAGCCGCACGGCGCGCTCGGCGCGGTCGACCGCCTCCCGGTCGCCGCGACGCGCGTCCTGAAGCTCTTGGCCCGCGACCAGCAGCGTCTGGACCGATTCGTCGTGGAGGGCCGAGGCCAACCGGCGGCGCGCGCGGCTCTCAGCCTCCAGCGCCTGCCGGACAAGGCTGCGCCGCTCCTCGGCGAGCCGGCCGATCGACCGGGCGCGAGCGGCGAGCAGGCTCGACAGCACCACCGCCGCCGTGCCCGCCCAGCCCAGATACAGCGCGCCGACGAGCACCTGCCCCGGCGCGTCCTGGTCGTGCAGCGCGGGATGCGCGACCGAGACGACCGCGTAGGCGAGGACGGCGAGCGCCGACCAGATGGCGGTCAACCGCGGCCGCAGCCTGAACGCGGCGACCAGCGGCAAAGCGAAGAACGCCACCCGCGCCTGGGCGAACGGGCCGCCCGACGTGTAGACCAGCGCACAGATCAGCAGCAGGTCGATGAACGGCTCGGCGCGAGAGACGCGCACCGGCCGACGCTCGCTGCGCCGGACGCGCGCCAGGAGCACGGCGAGCAGCCAGCACGCGTAGATCAGGCCGACGGCGGCGATCACGCCGAACGGGCCGCTGCGGTCGGTCGGATGCGACACCAATGTCGCTCCGAGCACGACGATCGGCAGCAGCAACACGCGGAGGCACCCGAGCGCGATCTCACCCGACTCGACGGGGACCCGCACCTCGGAGCCCGGCTCGACGGGAACCGTCATACCGGGATCCTCGGGGCCCGAGCCGGCCACGACATCGGCCGACCGGATGGCGGCGCGGATGAGGCGCCGCGCGCGCGAGGCGCAGGAGCCGACGGCGCCGGGCGTTGGCGACGGCGGCGGCGACGAACCGGCCCCGAGCTTCGCCATCGCTCGGTCGAGCACCCGGGACCGAGCGCTACGAGTGCGGAATCGTGTGCACCCGGCGATAGCGGTCGTGAACGAGGATCTCGGCCGCGCCGAGGTCCCGCGCGAAGCGCCGCGCGGCCAGTTCGGCCTCGGTCTCACTCGTGTGCTCGGAGATCGGGGCGTCGTCGCCGTCACGCTGCACCCGCCAGCTCCCACGCTCGTCGGGTCGCACATGCAGGGCCGTCGCGCTCGTCATAGCCTCGACGGTACGACGCGAGGATGAGAGGACGAACGGACGCGCACGGCTCGGCTGTCAAAGGCGAAGGGAGCGCGTGGCCGGCGACGCGCAGCCGGTGCACGGCGTGAGGATCGATCGTGCGGTCAGGCCGCCGGGAGGGTGAGCACGAAGCGCGCTCCGCGCGGCGCGGGCTCGGCGACCAGCACGCCGCCCATCGCGGCGGCCAGCCCGCGGGCGATGGCGAGGCCCAGCCCCGCTCCGCCCGGCTCCTCGCTGCTCCGGGTGAAGCGCCGGAAGATCCGTTCGCGGTCCTCCGCCGGGATGCCAGGTCCAGCGTCGCTGACCGAGAGCATCACGTGCTTCGCCGATGAGGTCAGGTCGACGTCGACGGGGCCCGCGCCGTACTTGAGGGCGTTGTCGAGCAGGATGCGCGTGATGCGGGCCATCGCCGCGGGATCGGCTTCGGCGAGCGCCGTCGACCCGCTCACGCGCAGCGTTCGGCCGGCGCCCTGCAACCTCGCCGAGAACTCGGCGCCGATCGTGCTCACCAGTTCCCCGAGCTCCAGCGGCTCCGAACGCAGCGGGGCCCCGCCGTCGATCCGGCTGAGATCCAGGAGATCGGTCGCGAGTGCCGTCAGGCGGCGGGTCTGGCGCAACGCCAGGTCGGTGCGGTCCGCGACCGTGGCGGGAGCGAGGGTCCCGCGGCGGGATTCCTCCTGGAGGACCTCCAGGCTGGCCTGCAGCGAGGCCAGCGGCGTGCGCAACTCGTGGCTGGCCGTGGCGATGAACTCCTGCCGCGAGAGCTGCTCCTCCACCAGCCGCTCACGGACGTCTTCGAGTGCGCCGGCCACGACCGCCACTTCATCGGTCCCGCTGACCCGGATCCGGTGGCCGAGACCCTCGGAGGCGAGCGCCCGCGCGTCGGCTCGCAGCCGGTCGAGCCGCCGGAGCAGACTGCCGCTGAGCACGAAGGCGAGCGCGACGGCCACCGCCATCCCGGCGGCCAGGGCGAGGGGGATGGCGGAGCGGACCACCGCGGCTGCCGCGCGGCTGTCGTCGAGCGGCTTGACGATCACCAGGACAAGCGCGTCGGGACGGCCGGCGACGGTCGCGGCCAGCGCCGCGTCTCCGCGCTCTGCCACGAACACGCCGCCCGGTTGCCGAAGGGCAGCGGAGCGCAGAGACAGCGGGTTGCCGACGGAGATACCGGACGCCAACGGCGTGGGCTCGGTGTCGGCGAGCTCGACCCCGTGGCGGTCATAGAGGATCAGCCGGCCGCCGGTTCTCGCCTGCAAT
The DNA here is from genome assembly GCA_963798325.1 of uncultured Solirubrobacteraceae bacterium. Taxonomy (GTDB): domain Bacteria; phylum Actinomycetota; class Thermoleophilia; order Solirubrobacterales; family Solirubrobacteraceae; genus Solirubrobacter. The sequence goes on along the minus strand of CAWCSS010000009.1, from coordinate 30,708 downwards.
TGCGCGAGCACCCGCAGCAGGGCGCTCGCGCCGGGCCGTCGCTCGCGGATCGGCACGTTGCGAATCGCCGGACGGATCGTGAGCGCCAGGGCGTGCAGCTCATTCAGCCGATCGCGCTCGAGGCGTCGCTCGAGCGGTGGCAGCACCACCAGACCGGCGACGCTCAGGGTCGCCAGGCTGGTGGCGACGAGGGCGAGGAGCATCCGACCGCGCAGGCCGGCTCGGCCGCGAACGCGAACGCTCACCGCCGGAGACCCAGGTCGGCATCGCCGGATGACGCGGTCCTCCTACGACGCGTCACCCGACCGCAGCATGGCGGCAGGGGGAGGGAGGGGCGATGCTCAAGCGAGCACCCACCCCGAAGGTCAGGAGCACCCATGACCGCGCCGACACAATCCGTCGCACGAGGCCGACGGGTGTCGAGGTCGCCACTCCGCGTTGTCGTCGCCGACGACCACCCGCTCTTCCGCCAAGGCGTCGTCCGCGCGCTCGAGGTCGCCGGAGAGCGCGTGATCGCACAGGCCGGCGACGGTGCCACGGCGCTCGAACTGATCCGCCGCGATCCACCCGATGTCGCGCTGATCGACGTCCGCATGCCACGAATGGACGGCATCGAGCTCGTGATCGAGCTCGGCCGCCACGGTCCGCGCGTCCCCGTGGTGCTGCTGTCGGCCTTCGACGACAGCGCGCTGATGCTCAAGGGCCTCGAGGCCGGGGCGTGGGCGTTCCTGACCAAGGACGCCGACCGGGCGGAGATCCTCGACGCGGTCCGGAGCGCGGCACACGACGCGCGCTCCCGCTGAGCTCCGCGGCGGGCCGCAGTGCGGCGGCGGGCGCGACCACGGCGCCCGCCGCCGCTCCGTGGCACGGACCGCTCACGCAGGCGCACGACCGGGCGCCCCCGCCCTGGGGTGCCCCGCGGTCGTGCCTTCGCCTCCTGCGTCGCGGGACTGCGGGCCAAGCCGTGGGAGGCTGAGACCGCGTTCGTCGAACCTGGCGCTCGCGCCGAACCGGAGCTGATTGGCGGTCTCCGCTGTCGGCGTGCGCTGCATGTGGGCATCGTCGCGGCCGGAACGCGAGGACTCCATCGGCCGATCGGCGGGGCGCTCGAATGAGCCCCGGCGGCGAAGGTCCGAGTCAACCGATCGATGGCGCGGCCAGCTCATCAGATGAGCCGAAGACCGTCTGCCCGGTGGCACTCACGGCCGATGGGCGCAGCGCGCGGGGCGCGGGACAGTGTTCGCATGATCACCGCACCGCATCCCACCTCACAGCAGCGTCGGCTCCTGGCCGGCGCCGCGGCAGCGCTGGCGGCGGTCGCGCTCACCGTCCGCTTTGACGTCTCGACACCCGATCAGGCGGTCGCCGTGGCCGTGCTCGCGGCGGCGGCCGCCGCGACCCTGGGCACCGCGCAGCGCCGCCGGCAGCGTCATTTCGGCTGGCTGCCGGTCGCGCTGCTGGCCGCGGCCGCAACCGCGGTCGCGGCCCCCGTGGCCGCGGCGCACACGATCCGTGCGGACCGCCGGGACACGCCACAGGCGACCGTCCACGACTTCCTCTCCGCCGCCGTCGTGGACCGCAACGGCAACGCTGCCGCCGCCTACCTCAGCCCTCGGGCGCGCATCAGCTATGAGGGCCACTCGCCCACGAACCCCGACGATGAGCAGTTCTTCGCCGGCGCGCACCTCACCCTCGGCGGGCTCGACGTCGAGTCCAACGCCCAGCTCGGCCAGTTGACCTACACGCTGCTGCGCGGCGGCCGCGACCCGGTGGTGTGGGTCAGCCACGGCGACCAGGGGATGCTCTTCTCGCTCGCCCCCGCGTCGCCCACCGACCGCAACGAGTTTCGTGGTCCACAGACGCCATGGCGGATCGAGTCCAGCGTCGCCGCCCTTTCGACCACGCCCGCAGCACCCGCGACCGGCGCCCACGCCGCGCCGATCGAATGAGCCGCTTCACACATCGCCCATCCACTCCAAGCCAAGAGGAGTCCTGATGTCAGTCCCTACCGAACCGCGGAGTCGCGAGCATCCGCCCTTTCCGCCCGCCTCGCCCGCACCCCGCCGCTCCGCCGGCCTGATCGCCGGGGCCGCCGCCTGCGTCGGCGTCGTCGGCCTGACCGTGGCGCTGATCGTCTCCGGCGCCTTCGGCCCGCGCACGACCACGACCGTCGCCCCGGCAGCGGCCCCGGCGGCCGGTCCCTTCCAGCCCGCGGCCATCTACGCCAGGGCCAACCCGGGCGTCGTCGACATCACCTCCGACGTGGTCACCGCCGCCCCGCAGACCCCGTTCGCGGTGCCGGGAGGCACGCAGAAGGCGACCGCGACCGGTACCGGCATGGTGCTCGACCAGCAGGGCCGCATCCTCACCGCCGACCACGTTGTGGCGGGCGCGAAGTCGATCAGCGTCACGCTCGCTGACGGCGTCAGCCGTCCGGCGACGGTCGTCGGCGGCGACGCGGCCAGCGACATCGCCGTGCTCAAGATCAACCCGTCCGGGCTGTCGCTGCACCCGGTGACGCTCGGCACCCTCGCCGTGCACCGCGTCGGCGACCCGGTGGCGGTGATCGGCGATCCCTTCGACGTCCAGCGCAGCCTCAGCACCGGCGTGATCTCCGGGCTCGACCGCACCATCTCCGGCCTCAACGGCTACTCGATCCCCCACGCGCTCCAGACCGACGCGGCCATGAACCCGGGCAACTCCGGCGGCCCGGTCTTCGACTCCAGCGGACACGTGATCGGCGTCGCCGACCAGATCGCCACGGGCAACAGCGGCGCAGACAGCTCCACCGGCGTCGGCTTCGCCGTCCCGATCGAGATCGTCAAGGCGGAGCTCGCGCAGCTCGAAGCCGGTCAGACCCCGGCGCACGCCGATCTCGGCATCGCCGCCGGAGCGAGCCCGAAGGGGGTGCTGGTGGGGCAGGTCCGCCCCGGTGGGGCCGCCGCGAAGGCGGGCGTGAAGACCGGCGACGTGATCACCGCGCTGGGCTCGACCAAGGTCGGCTCGGTCGACGCGCTGATCGCGGCGACCGCGAACTATCAGCCCGGCAACCAGACCACCTTGACCGTGCTGCGCCACGGCCACAGCCAGACGCTGACGATCACGCTCGGCAAGCAGCCGACCGCGGTCACCTCGAGCTGAACCCGCTCGCCATCACCGGCGGTCCCTGGGCCGGCGCGAACGCGCCGGCCCAGCCGCGGTTGAGCGGACCGCGTCGCTCATCCGATCGCGTCGCGCCATCGCTTGATCGGATGATGGCGCGCCACCTCCAACGCCCGCCGAGCGAACGCTGCTGAGAGCCCAACGCAGCCGGGAAGCTCGGAGGATGTTCCGTTTGCGGACCCGACAGGAGTGGACATGCGAATGAAGGCTGTGAGGGCGCTTGCGCTCTGTTCGGCGGTGACGGTGCTTCCGGCCGTGCTGGTGGCCTGCGGGGGCGCATCGAATTCGGGCAGCGCCGCGGCGACCGCCACGCCGGGCGACAAGCAGGGCGGGACGGTCAAGGTCCTGATGGGCACGGCGCCGGATTATCTGGACCCGCAGGAGGGCTACACGACGCAGTCCGCGGAGGCGACATGGCTCGCCTACACGCCGCTGTACACCTACGCGCACAAGTCGGGCACGGCCGGGGGTCAGGTGATCCCCGGTCTCGCGGAGGCGTTCCCGGTCGTGTCCAACGGCGGCAAGACCTACAAGCTCACGCTGCGCAAGGGCCTCAAGTACTCCGATGGCACGCCGGTGAAGGCGAGCGACTTCGCGTACACGATCGAGCGCGCGGAGAAGCTCAACTGGGGCGGCAAGTCGTTCTACACGGGCTACATCAAGGGCGCGCGGGCGTACGACAGCGGCAAGGCCACGAGCATCTCGGGCATCACCGCCGACGACGCGACCGGTCAGATCACGATCGAGCTGACCCAGCCCTACGGGGCGTTCCTGAACGTGCTGGCCTTCCCGTCCTCCGGGCTGGTTCCGTCGGGGACGAAGATGTCCAACCTCTCCAACGACCCGCCGCCCGGCGTCGGCCCGTACGAGATCAAGAACGTCGTCCCCAACCGCTCCTTCGATGTCGTGCGCGACCCGAACTGGACGGACTCGACGATCCCGGGGATCCCCGCCGGGCACGCCGACATCAACGTCACGATCGCGTCCAACACGCAGACCGAGGCCGAGCAGGTGCTCAACAACACCGCCGACGTCTTCGACTGGGGCGACCAGGTTTCGCCGTCGCTGCTGGGCCAGATCGACGCCAAGGCCAAGGGGCGCTTCGCCAAACAGGACACGATCTCGACCTTCTACTTCTTCCTGAACACCCAGGAGAAGCCGTTCAACAACCAGCTCGCGCGTGAGGCGGTCAACATGGCCGTCGATCGCCGTGCGCTCGCCCGGCTCAACGGTGGCAACTTCGAGCCGACGTGCTGGTTCCTGCCCAAGGGCCTGGTCGGTCATCCCACCGGCGCGTGCCCGTACGGCGACCCGAACGCGGCGCCCGACATGGCCAAGGCCAAGCAGCTGCTCCAGCAGTCGGGCATGGCCGGGCAGCCGGTCACGGTCTGGAGCGAGACGCGCAGCCCGCGTCAGGAGTTCGCGTCCTACTACGCCGACGTGCTCAACCAGCTCGGCTTCAAGGCCAAGCTGAAGGTGATCGCCGACGCGTCGTACTTCCCGACCATCGGCAACCTCAAGACCAATCCGCAGACCGGGTTCGCGGACTGGAACCAGGACTTCCCGAACCCGAGCGACTTCTACCTGCTGATGGACAAGTCGAGCATCCAGCAGACCAACAACCAGAACTTCAGCCAGGTCAAGGATCCGTTCATCCAGAGCGAGTTGGCGGCCCTGAACCCCGTGCCGGCGGACAAGCTCGACTCGGTGGCCGGCCGCTGGCAGGCGCTCGACGAGTACGTGGCCAAGAAGGCCTACATCGTCGCCTACGGCCAACAGCAGGCGCCGAAGTTCTACTCCGATCGCGTCGACTTCGGCGCCGCGGTGTTCCACCCGCTCTACGGCACCGACTTCTCGTCCCTGGCGCTGACGCGATGACCGCACTGGCCGGTGAGGAGCTTGCCGCGCCGGCCGACGAGCCGCTGCCGCCCGGTCTCGGCCCGTACCAGCTCGCGTGGCGCCGGCTGCGCCGCAACCGCGTCGCGCTGGCGTTCGGTGGCCTGTTCGTGGCGATCGTGATCGCGTGTCTGTTGGCTCCGGTGTACGCGCAGCACGTCGCGCACACCGGGCCGGCCGACAATCACGTCACCGACCAGGTCCGCGTGGGCGGCCGGCTCGTCGATGTCGTGTCGCCGAACGGGATCCCGATCGGGCCGACCTGGCACGGCCGGTTCTTCCTCGGCGCCGACGCGAACGGCCGCGACGTCGCCGTCCGGCTGCTCTACGGCGGGCGCAACTCGCTGGAGATCGGCTTCATCGCGACGTTCATCACCATGACCTTGGCCACCATCCTCGGGACGACGGCCGGTTTCTTCCGGGGCTGGCCCGACGGCATCCTGTCGCGGGTCTTCGACATCCTGTGGGCCTACCCGGTGGTCATCCTCGGGGTCGCCCTGGGCGTCTCGCTGGCGGTCGGCGGCCTCAACCTCGGGCTGTTCCAGCTCAAGGGCAACTCGCTCGGCGTGCCGGCGGTGATCATCGGCGCGATCTACATCCCCTACGTGGCCAAGCCGATCCGCGGTCAGGTGCTCGGCCTGCGCTCGCGCGAGTTCGTCGACGCGGCCCGCACGCTCGGCCTGGGCAACGGACGGGTCATGTTCTCCGAGATCCTTCCGAACCTCGCGTCGACGATCGTGGTCTTCATCCCGCTGATCATCGCCAACGCGATCCTCACCGAGGCCGGGCTGTCCTACCTCGGGGCCGGCGTGCAGCCGCCCAACCCGTCGTGGGGCACGATGATCAGCGACGGGATCCAGCTGATCCCGAGCGCCATTCACCTGACGCTCGTGCCCGGCCTGATGCTCGTCCTCGCCGTGCTCGGGATCAACGTCTTCGGCGACGGCGTCCGCGACGCGCTCGATCCGCGCTCGCAGGTCAGGATCGAGCACTGATGGGCCGCTTCGTGATCCACCGCGGGGTCTCGGTCATCGGGGTGATGTTCGCGATCTCGATCCTCACCTTCCTGATCTTCCAGGCCATCCCGAGCGGCGACCCGGCGCTCCGGCTCGCCGGCCGGCTGGCGACGCCCCAGCAGGTCCAGGAGGTCCGCGTCCAGTGGGGCTTCGATCAGCCGATCTACGACCAGTACGTCAAGACGATGGAGCGGGTCTTCACCGGCAAGGTCGTCTCCTACACCCAGCAGGTCAACGTGCTCGGCCAGATCAAGCAGGACCTCCCGGCGACCGTGTCGCTCGCCGTGGGCGCGGGCATCATCTGGTTCACGTTCGGGATCGTCTTCGGCCTGCTGAGCGCGCTTTCGGCAGGCAAGCTGCTCGATCGCGGACTGACCGTGCTCTCGCTGATCGGCGTCTCGACGCCCGTGTTCTTCATCGGCGCGATGATGCTCTACTACCTCGGCTACAAGTTCAGGCTGTTCCCGCTGGGCGGCTACGTGCCGCTCACGCAGTCGCCCTGGCAGTGGTTCACGCACCTGCTGATGCCGTGGTTCGCGCTGTCGATCCTGTTCATCGGCGTCTACTCGCGCGTGCTGCGCTCGACGATCCTGGACACGATCAACGAGGACTACGTGCGCGCCGCGCGCGCCAAGGGCATCAGCGAGCGCCGCGTGATGGTCCGCCACGTGCTGCGCAACTCGCTGATCCCGATCGTCTCGCTCTTCGCGCTGGACTTCGCGGCCGTGGTCGGCGGCGGCGCGATCCTCACCGAGTCGGTGTTCAACCTCAACGGGGTGGGCCAGTACGCCGCCGAGTCGATCGGCCGCCTCGACGTCCCGCCGATTCTCGTGATCGCGATGCTGACGGCGTTCTTCGTCGTGCTCTTCGGCGCCGTGGTCGACATCGTCTACGCCCTGCTCGATCCGAGGATCCGCCTATGACCCTGCTCGAAGTCAGCGACCTGCGGGTGTCCTTCGCGACCGAGGAGGGCGTCGTGCACGCCGTCGACGGCGTGTCGTTCTCGGTCGAGCGCGGGGAGATCGTGGCGATCGTGGGGGAGTCCGGGTCCGGGAAGTCGGTGACGGCGATGACGCTGATGGGGCTCACACGAGCGCCCAACGCGCGCTTCTCCGGCTCGGTGACCCTCGACGGCGAGGAACTCGTCACCGCGTCCGAGGAGGCGCTGCGCTCGGTCCGGGGCGAGCGCATCGCGATGGTCTTCCAGGATCCGATGTCCTCCCTGGACCCGGTCTACCGGATCGGCGACCAGATCGTCGAGCAGATCCGCGCGCACGACCGCACGGTCTCCAAGGCCGCCGCGCTCGAGCACGCCGTGGCGCTGCTCGAACGCGTCGGCATCCCGCGCGCGCACGAGCGTGTGCGGTCCTACCCGCACGAGTTCTCGGGCGGGATGCGCCAGCGGGTGATGATCGCGATGGCCTTGTCGTGCTCGCCGAGCCTGCTGATCGCCGACGAGCCGACGACCGCGCTGGACGTCACGATCCAGGCCCAGATCCTGCGTGCGCTGGCCGCGCTGCGGACCGAGACCGGCGCCGGGATCATCCTCGTCACGCACGACCTCGGCGTCGTGGCCGACATCGCGGACCGCGTGATCGTCATGTACGCCGGGCAGGTCGTCGAGCAGGGCACGCTCGACGAGCTCTTCTACGACCCGCAGCATCCGTACACCTGGGGGCTGTTGGGCTCGATCGCACGCGTTGACCGGGATCGCTCGACGCGGCTGCCGGCCATCTCCGGCTCCCCGCCTTCGCTGTTGGCCGCGCCCGCGGGCTGCCGCTTCCGACCGCGGTGCCCGCACGCCTACGGCGCCTGCCACGAGCTGCCGACGCTCGAGCCGCGGGTGGGGGCGGCCGCCGGGCACCTCGACCGCTGCTGGCTGTCGGTCGCTCAGAAGCGCGAGCGGCGGCTGGTCGACGGGCGGATCGGCCTCGTCTCAGAGACCGCGGTGTCGGCATGACGTCGCCGGCCGGCAGGGAGCCGCTGCTCGACGTGCGCCACCTCGAAGTGCATTTCCCGGTCCGCTCGGGCGTGGTCGTCTCGCGCACGGTCAACCGCGTGCACGCCGTCGACGACGTCTCCTTCAGCCTGCTGGCGGGCGAGACGCTCGGGATCGTCGGCGAATCGGGGTGCGGCAAGTCGACGCTGATCCGCACGCTGATGCGCCTGATCGATGCGACCAGCGGTGAGATCATCTATCGCGGGCGCGACATCACGCACGCCGTGCGGCGCGAGCTGCGGCCCGTCCGGCGAGAGCTGCAGATGGTCTTCCAGGACCCGCAGTCGTCACTGAACCCGCGGCGGCGCGTCGGGCAGATCCTCAGCGTCCCGCTGCGCCTGCGCGGGATCGAGCGCGGGTACGTCGAGCAGCGCTCGCGCGAGCTGCTCGCCCGCGTCGGTCTGAACCCCGAGCACCTCAACCGCTATCCCCACGAGTTCTCGGGAGGCCAGCGACAGCGGATCGGGATCGCGCGGGCACTCGCCGCCGAACCGTCGCTGATCATGCTCGACGAGCCGGTCTCCGCGCTGGACGTCTCGATCCAGGCGCAGGTCGTGAACCTGCTCGAAGAGCTGCAGGACGAGTTCGCCCTCAGCTACCTCTTCGTCGCCCACGACCTCGCGGTCGTGCGCCACGTGAGCAATCGGATCCTCGTGATGTACCTGGGCAAGATCGTCGAGGTCTCGCCCGCCGAGGAGCTCTACGACAAGCCGATCCACCCCTACACGTCGGCGTTGCTGGCCGCGATCCCGATCCCCGACCCGCGCGAGAACCGCACCCGCGAGCGGGTGGTCGTCGAAGGCGAGCCGCCGAGCCCGATCGATCCGCCCCCGGGGTGCCGCTTTCACACCCGCTGCCCGTTCGCGACCGAGCTCTGCCGGACGGTCGAGCCGCCGCTCGCGCGCTACGCGAACGGCCACCTCGCGGCGTGCCACCACCCGCGCAACGTCACGCCGGAGGAGATCGGGGCCGCGGAGCGCTCCGCCTTCAGCCCGCTGGGTGCCGGCCAGGAGCTGCCGGCGGGTGCAGCGTGAGCGCCCGGGCACCCGTGCCGCGCCGGAACCGCTCGACAGCCCGCACGACGCGGCGCGGTCACGCCACGCCGGCGTCGGGGTGGAAGACGACCCGCCGCGCGAGCGTATAGGTGAGCAGCGTGACGAACGGGATGACCATGCACTCGGCGAGCAGCCGGCGCAGGTCGAAGTCGGCCTTGACGACCGTGATCGCGATCGCGCTGGTGAGCGCGCCGACGGCCTGGACGGCGACGTAGCGGATGACGGTCCCCGCGCCGCCGCGCGCCCGGAAGGTCCAGGAGCGGTTGAGGACGTAGCCGTTGACCGCGCCGACGGCGAACGCGCAGGCCGACGCCGCTGCGGGCGCGACGGCGAGCCGGCTCAGTGCGGCGAAGGCCAGCAGGGTCAGCAGCGTGTTCGAGGCGCCGACGACGCAGAAACGCAGGAAGCGGCCGGTCTCGGAGCTCATCGGACCAGGCTCACGGACAGCTCGTGGTTGGCGTGGCCGGTCGCGGAGCGGGTCGGGTACCAGCCGATCGCGTGGACCAGCTCGGGCATCTGCGGGATCCCGGCGACCCCGAGCCAGACGCACCCCGCCACCGCCAGCGCAACGAGCCAGCGGGGGCGCCCGAGCGCCGCCAGCGGCAGCGGCCAGGCCAGGTACCACGGCATCACCCACGACAGCGACAGGACGCCGGCCAGCAGCACGACGCCGATCGCCGGGAGGGCCCACGCCCGCCGTCGGGCGACGGCGAGGGTCGCGACGGCGACGACCGCGATCAGCGCTGCCCGCGCGGTGGAGCGGACGGCCGCGTCGGCGCCGCCGTGCCCGGTCAGGACGCCGAGGACGTTCGGCAGGCTCAGCGGGTTCACCAGCCGGTCCTGGATGCCGATCGCCGGCAGCGCGCCGCCGAAGACGAACACGACGATGGCCGCGACCGCGATCCCGGCCGCCAGCGCGCCCAGGGCGGCGTACCGGCGCCGGTGCGCACCGAGCACGACCAGCCCGACGACGATGGCCAGCGACGGTTTGATCCCGGCCGCGAGCACGGCCAGCGCGCCCGCGCCCACGTCCCAGCCCTTGCCCGCGCGCGACCCTTGGACGAGGCAGGCCACGCCCGCCAGCAGGCAGAGCATCGCCAGCGCGTCGTTGTGGAAGCCGCCGATGCCGACCGCGAGCGTCACCGGGCACAACCCCGCGAACACGAGCGCGCGCTGGGGTGAGCGCCCCAGCGCACGGGCGAGCCACCACACGAGTCCCAGCGCGGCCAGATCGCAGCCCACCACGATCGCCTTCCACGTCCAGTAGGCGGCGGGGAGCGGCAGCGCGGCGAGCGGCTCGGAGAGCACGGTGAACAGCGGCCCGTAGGGGCTCGGGAGGTGATGCCAGTTCGACAGCGCGTACGCGGCGTCGTGCGGGCCGGCGAGCGGCAGGGCGGTGTAGGGATTGAGCCCGCGGGCGGCCATCCGCCCGTAGCTGATGTAGTTGAAGAGGTCCGTCAGCGGCTGCGGCGGGCTGAGCAGGAAGACCAGCTGCGCGGCCGCGACGGCCGCGGCGACGAGCCGCACGGGCAGCGCCGGCGCGGCGAGCCACGCCAGCAGCCAGCCCGCGAGCATGATCACGAGCGCCGTGGTGAGATCCGCGCGCAGGCGCAGCGGATCGCCGCTGAGGTGATCGAGCCGGCCGGCCAGCGGGCCGAGCAGCCACGGCGCGGGCGCACGCAGGGTCGGCGGCGAGAGCACCGAGGGCCGTGCGGCGGCCGCGAGCACCAACCAGCCCGAGGCGGCGAGCGAGCCCGCCAGGCCGGTCACCGCCACCGCCGCCGCCGGGATCCGCCAGTAGCCCGCGCGCGCCACGGGTGCCGCCACGGCGGTCATCGGGCCGCTCCCGGGAGCGCGTAGAGCCCGGCGCGCGCGGAGAGGCCGGCCGCGCGGCTGACGTTGACGCCGTGCGCTTGGATCCAGGTCCGCAGCCGAGAGCACGCGGCGCTGCGACAGCCGTTGCCCACGAGCGCGTCGTGGACGGCGCCGTGCCGGGCCAGCAGCGCGAGCCGCGGCGCGCCGACGACCGCGCGCCCGGCGGCCGTGAGGACGAGGACCGGACGCCCGTCGCGGACGATCAGGGGCGCCGCGGGCGAGGTCGCGAGGGTTGCGACCTCATAGCGCGCGCCCCCCTGATGGGCCAGCAGGTAGGCGCTCAGCCGCTCGACGCGCCCCGGGGGTGCCGCGCCGACGGTGCCCGAGTCCTGCGCATGCCGGCTGACCGCGGCGGCGGCGGCGCCCGTCGAGGCGAGCAGGACCGCCACCGCGCCCGCCACCGCCAGGGCGCCGCGGCGACCGCCCAGTGCGGTCGCGCTCAGGACGACGCCGAGCCCCAGGCAGGCCGCGATCGCGGGATCGAGCGCTTCGAGGTAACGCGGACGCAACCCCGCTTGGGCGGAGAACGCCAGCGTCCCGAGCGCCAGCCAGGCGATGAGCGCCAGCAGCCCGGCGCGTCCCTCGCGTCCGAGCGGGCGCCACGCTCGCGTCACGCCCAACAGCGCGACCGCGGCCCACGCCGCAACCAACTCCACGCCGATCCGCGCGGCGAGCTGATCCTGCGTGGAGAGCAGCCGCAACGGGCCGGGCGGAGCGGGCACGCGCGCCGCGGCCAGCGCCGTGGCGGGCGCGACCCCGGGCACGTGGCCGCCGCGCAGGCGGTCCCAGCCGTCGTAGATCAGCGCGGCACTCCAGGCCGAGCCGTGGCTCGACCCGAAGGCCCACGGGCGGTGGGCCGCACCGACGGCGACGGTGAGCAGCGCGAGCCACGCCAGGCCCACGAGGACGGCCGCGGCCGCGCCCGCGCCGAGCCCCGCCAGGCGCCGGCGGCGCGAGCCGCGCGCACCGGTCCACCACAGCAGCGCGAGCGCCGGCGCCGGCAGCAGGGCTTCGAAGAGCTTGACCTCGAAGGCGAGGCCGACCAGCGCACCGGCGGCCACCGCGTAGCGGATGTCTGCGCGCCGCAACCCGCGCGCGGCGACCGCGAAGGCGGCGATCAGCAGCGCGGCCATCACCGAGTCCATCGTGTCGCTGCGGGAGCTGATCACCGCGAGCGGCAGGACCGCGAGCGCCAGGGCGCCCAGCAGCGCCGACCGCGGGCCGGCGAGGGTGCGCAGCAGGTCCCAGAGCAGCAGGACCGCCAGCGTCCCGCTCAGCGCGACCGGCAACAGCAGGGCGAACGGCGTGAACCCCAACGCTCTGGTGCTGGCCACCTGCAGCCAGAGATCCAACGGCGGCTTGTCGATCGACACGCCGGCCGACGGATCGAAGGCGCCGACCAGGAACGCGTGCCAGGACGTGCTCATGCTGCGCACGGACGCGTCGTAGAACGGGTCGGTCGCCGTCGCTCCGAGCGAGACGAACCGCAGGACCCCGGCAAGCGCGACGACGGCCGCGACGGCCAGGGGACCGCGGACCCGGACGCCCGGCCGGACCAGCACGCGGCGCGGCGCCCCGGCGGTGGCGATCGCGGTGCTCACGCCGTGGCCGTCCGGCCTCGATGCTGCCCACGGGCGCGCTGCTGCTCGCGCAGCCGCTGATGCAGGCGGCGGTGCTCGCGAAAGGCGCGGGCGATGACGCGGAGATCGCCGCCGCTGGGCTCGCCCGCGGTGCGCGGGCGATGGTGGACGCCGACCTCGGCGATCCGCCAGCCCGCGCGCTGGGCGCGCGCCACCAACTCGGTCGACACCATCGCGCCGTCGCTGTCGAGCTCCAGCGCGCGCAGCGCGGGTCCCCGGGCCAGCTTGAACGCGCAGTCGACGTCACGCACACCGATCCCGAAGCTCCAGCGCACGAGCCGGTTCCAGGCGAACGCCGCGGCCCGCCGGGCCGCCGGGTCCGCGCGCCCGACGCGGAACCCGGCGACCAGTTCGCTGTCGGCGGTGTGGCCGACCAGGAGCTCCAGCTCGGCGAGATCGAACTGCCGGTCACCGTCGGTGAGCAGCACCCATTCCCCGCGCGAGGCGTCGATGCCGGAGCGAACCGCGGCGCCGTACCCGCGGTTGTGGTCGTGGGCCACCAGCCGCACGTGCGGCCTCGCCGCGCACAGGCGCGCGGCGAGGGCGCGCGTCTCGTCGGTCGAGCCGTCGTCGACGACGATCACCTCGTAGGCGCGCGCGACCCGCCGCGCGGCCGCGTCGGCCTCGGCGACCGCCGCTTCGACGTTGGGCGCCTCGTTGTGGCACGGCAGGACGATCGAGAGCGTGGAGAGCGGGCGCGGCGGATCGGCGTCGGGACGGACAGGTCCATTCATCGAGGGCTCCTTGGGATGGGGACGGCGCATGCTCGCCCCGGGCGCTCAGCCGCCGGCAAACGCTGTGTTGTCGTTCGGTTGTCGCGCGGCAACGCAACGGATCGCCAACACAGCGTTGAGCGTGCGCCAAGCGGACCGGCACACGGTCAGAGCCGTGCATCCCATCACGCCATCTCCGCGCCGGCTTGCAGGAGCCGGTGCCGCGGTCGCGGCACTCGCCGCGCCAGTGACGATCTGGGCCGTGAACCCCGCCGCGCCGGCGCCCACCGCCGGCCAGGCCCAACCCGCGGCCTGCGAGCGCACCGTCCAGCGAGAGCTGACGGCCGTCGCACACCACATCTATCTCGAGGCGGCCCGCGGCAGCCAGGCGAAGGACGCCGCCGCCCGCGTCAGGCGCTCCGCGCGGCTCGCGGCGGCGGTCGCCGCGAAGAGCCCGCCGGCCACCCGCGCCGCGCTCCGGCCGCTCGTGCGCGCGCAGATCAAGCGCATCACGGTCTGGCGCGGCAACCGCGTCCTCGCGTCGGTCGGAACCGGGCCGGCCCTCGGCGACGAGCACGGCAGGTTCCCGTCCGTACCGGGGTCGAGGTTCGTCCTCTCGGTCGCCGACGACGCGCCGACGGCGCGCTTGATGGCGAACCTCACCGGGTCGCGTGTGGTCATGCGGGCCGGTGGCCGGACGATCACCGCCGGCGCCCTTGCGACCGCGCAGTCGACGGTCACCACCACCCTGCACGGGACCGCCTATCCGTCAGGGTCACTGCGGATCGCGCTGTCGGTTCCGAACGCCGACGCGTCGTTGTGCGGCTCGAGCCAGGCGATGACGACGGCCAACACCGTGCGCGCGGTGGCCGAGCGGATCCTGCGCGGCGAGGAGACGAGCGGGCGCACCGCCGACGTCCTGCGCACCGTCGCCGACGATCCGCGCTTCATCCGCGCGGTCCAGACGCGCGATCCGCGCGCCCTGCGGGCGCAGATCGTCCGGTTCTTCGAAGACCCGCGGCTGCACGTCGTGCGCATCCGCGCCGCCGGCACCGACGGTCGCCTGATCGGCGACGTCGGCGGTCCGTTCGTGCTGGCCCCCGCCTCCGCACCGGTGTACGCCGCCGGGACCCGTGTCGGCACGGTCAGCCTGTCGATCCAGGACGACGCCGGGCTGGTCAAGCTCGTGCATCGCTTCACCGGAGCCGACGTCGAGCTCGCGGCGCCCAACGGATTCGTCCCCTACAGCTCGCTGCGCCTGGACCCGAACACGCTGCCCGCCCGCGGCGCCTACACCGACCACGGACACACCTACCGGGTCGCCTCCTTCACCGGCGCGGCGTTCCCGGCCGGCAGCCTGCGCGTCTGGATCCTCGTCCCGAGCGGGTAGCGCGCTCAGACAACCGCCCCGTCGGGAATGACCACCTGCACCCGCGTCCCCCCGCCGGGGCGGCTGTCGACCTCGATCCGCCCGCCGAGGCTCTCGACGCGCTCGCTGCTCGAGGCCAGCCCGATGTGGCCGTCGGCGAGCGCCTGGACGCGCCGCGCGGGATCGAACCCGCGCCCGTCGTCGGAGACCTCGAGCGACACGCCGCCACGGAGCCGCCGGACCGTCACGGCGACCTCGCCGGCCTGCGCGTGCTTGACCACGTTGATCAGCAGCTCGCGCGCCAGGGAGAGCAGGAGCTGATCCTGGATGCCCTCCGCATCCTCGTCGACGGTGACGGTGGCCTTGAACGACGCGTGCCGCGCCTGCGCCTCGGCCAAGGCGCGAAGCGCCGGGGCCAGGCCGGTCGACGTCAGCAGACCCGGGTGCAGGTCGATCAGCACGTTGCGCATCTGCGGGATCGTCTCGCGCAGGATCGAGCGGGCGCGATGCAGCGCGGACGCGTCGCCGTTCTCGGCCTCGCCCAGATCCTGCCCCACGACGAGCAGGTTCTGGACGGCGCCGTCGTGGAGCCAGTTGGCCAGCCGCCGCCGTTCACGGTCCTCGGCGTCGAGCACGTCCGCCATCAGGCGGCTGCGCGCCCGGGCCAGCTCGCCGATGGTGTCGGCCCGTCGGGTCATGACCCGCGCCAGCAGGACGGCGGCGACGACCGCCCAGGCGAGGTAGACGAGCTCCACGTAGACCAGCCGCCGGTCCTGCAGGAGCGCGTCCTGCGGTTGCGTGAGGGCGAGCGTCAGGTACGTCGTGATCACGGCGGCGGAGGTGACCAGCGTCGGCCGGGGCCGGAAGAGCATCGCGGACAGCACGGGGATCGCGAAGAACGCGAAGCGCACCTCCGAAGACGCACCGCCCGAGGAATGGGCCAGCGTGGCCAGCAGGAGCAGATCAAACCAGGCCTGCGCGTACAACGCCCGGGGCCGGCGAGGCGGGCGCGCCAGCGTCGTCACAGCGACCGCGGCGCCGATCGCCAGCGCCACGTAGAACACCGGGTGATACTGCGACGGGCGGTCGTCGATCGACCGCCCCGGCGGCGACGGCGACCAGCAACGCCAGGCGGATGATCCCGACGGCCCGCGCGACCGAGCCGCCCTGCCCGAGGTCCTGGAGCCGGCGGTCGCCGAAGGGGCTGGAGGTGAGTCGCAGCGGACGATGCACCTCGCGTTTGTAGCATCGCCACCGGGTGATCGCGGCTCGTTGCGCGCCCTGGCGCACGGTGAAGGCTCGGTCATCGGTCCAGCCGGGTTTTCATCTCCGCGGGGCACGCTCGAGGCACGCGACCCATGCCACCGACCGACGAGCAGCGACGACGGCCGAACCGACCCGACGGGCTCGATCTGCTGCGCGCGATCGAGCGCCGTCGCCGCCGCCGGCGCGGTCCTGCGCTCGTGGTCGGCGCGGCCGTGGCCGCGTTGCTGCTGAGCGCCGCGGCCGGGGCCGTCGCCGTGCTGGCCGCGCCGGACCGCGTGCTCCGCTGCGACCTGCAGGACCAGCGGCCGCGAATCACGGGCGGCGACACGCTGCTGGAGGCCGGAGACGGGACGGCCCTCGGGTTCCTGCCGAGCGCGCTCAATCGCGAGCCGGTGGCGCTCGATCGCATGTCGCGCTGGCTCCCCCTGGCGACGGTCGCGATCGAGGACCGCCGCTTCTGGCAGCACGGCGCGCTCGATCCGATCGGGGTCGCGCGTTCCGCGGCCGCGGACCTGACGGCGCACCACGTGGTCCAGGGAGCGTCCACGCTGACCCAGCAACTCGTCCACGACCGCTACCTGGGAACCGGCTCGATGACGCTCTCGCGCAAGCTGACCGAGGCCTGCCTGGCCGGGCAACTGTTCAAGCGCTGGTCGCGTCCGCAGATCCTGGCGGCCTATCTGAACTCGGTGCCCTACGGCCATCACGCCCAGGGCGTTCAGGCGGCCTCCTGGACGTACTTCTCACGTTCGGCGTCTCGGCTGACGCTGGATCAGGCGGCGTTGCTCGCCGGGCTCCCGCAGGCGCCGACGCGCGACGATCCGCTGGTCCATCCGGCGGCCGCGCGGGCCCGCCGCAATGCGGTGCTGGCGGCGCTGCGACGCGACGGGCAGCTGTCTGGCGCCCGCTACCGGCGGGCGCGCTCCGCGCCGCTGGGGCTGCGGCCCGGATCGCACTACCAGGGCGTCCGCTCGGCCCCGTTCTTCGCCGCGGCCAGCCAGGAGCTCGAGCGCCGGCTCGGCAACCAGCGGGTCCGCCACGGCGCGCTGCGCGTGGCCACGACCTTGGATCGCGGGCTGCAGCGGGACGCGCAGGCGGCCATCGGACACTGGATCTCGACCCCGGGACAGCCCGCTGCCGCGCTGGTCGCGATCGATCCGCGGACCGGAGCGGTGCGCGCCCTTGCCACCCGCGCGCCCGGCGTGCGCCGGCTGCGTTTCGGGCTGGCGACGCAGGCCCATCGCCAGGCGGGCAGCGCGTTCAAGGTCTTCACGCTCGCCGCGGCGCTCGAGCACGGCATCGGCCTGCGGTCGGTATGGACCGGTCCGCCCTCGCTGGTCATCACCGATCCCCGCTGCGCGAACGGGGACGGGCCGTGGGACGTGCACAACTTCGCCGACGAGACGGCGGGCACGATGGACCTGGTCGGCGCCATCGCGCACTCGGTCAACACGATCTTCGCCCAGCTGGCCGTGCGCGTCGGGCCCGAGAGCGTCGTCGACGTCGCGCGGCGCATGGGCGTGCGCTCGCCGCTGACGCCCGTGTGCTCGATCACGCTGGGCCCCGAGGGCGTCTCGCCGCTGGAGATGACCGACGCGTTCGCGACGCTCGCCGACGGCGGCGTCCATCACGCCCCCGAGTTCCTCCAGGGGATCAGCACCGCCGCGGGCGCGGACCTGCCCTGGCACGCGCGCCGCGGCAGGCGCGTGTTGGCGCCCGGCATCGCGCGGCAGGTGACCTACGCGCTCAGCGCGGTCATCCACGGGGGCACCGGCACGGCGGCCGATCCAGGACGTCCCGCCGCCGGCAAGACCGGCACGGCCGAGAACTCCGCCGACGCGTGGTTCTGCGGGTACGTGCCGCAGCTCGCGGCGTGCGTGTGGGTGGGCTATCCGACCGCGGAGACGCCGATGACCTCGCTGGATGGCTTCTCCCCGGTCGTCGGCGGCAGCGTCCCGGCCCGGATCTGGCACGACTTCATGGTTCCGGCGCTCGCGGGCCGGCGGGTGCTCGCGATGCCGCAGACGAGCGCGGGCGCGCCCAGCGGCAACGCGACGACCTCCGCGCTCACGCCCCAGCGCTGAGCGGGGACGTCACCAGTCGGGCGCGTCGAGGTCCGGCAGCATCCTCCAAGCGGCGGCGCGGGCCACCGCTTCGGCGACGTCGCCGGCGGCCAGCTTGCGCGCCGCGTCATTGAGGTAGCGGTCGATCTGCGGGCGCGGCAGATCAGCGACCGTGGGCAGCTCGCGCATCGACCACCCGGCGTGCAGCAGGCTCAGCAGCATCAGCTCCACGTCCATCAACCGCGGGCGCCCGTCGGGGGCCGGTCCGGGCATCGGCTCACCGCCCGCCGCCGCGGTGTCCAGCGCGGCGATGATCTCCTCGCGGGTGGCGTCCTTGGCCAACAGGCCGGCCGCGCCGGCGGCGCGAGCCTCGGCGATCAGCTCGGGATGGGAGAACGCCGTGAGCAGCACCACGGGGACCTGGAGGCCGTTGCGGGCGAGCTGCTGCAACACGCCGAGGCCGTCGAGCTCGGGCATCCGCAGGTCCAGGAGCGCCACGTCGGGGCGTTCGGCCGCGATCTGTTCGAGCGCCGCCCGGCCGTCGGCGGCCTCGCCCACGATCGCGTAGCGGCCGGTGTCTCGCAGCGCCCGGATCATGCCCTCACGGAACACCGGGTGATCGTCGGCCACGACGGCGCGAACGAGGCCGGTGCGCGGCTCGAGGTCGCTGAAGTTCATGGCAGGACTCCTGATGGGGAACGGGACACAGACGGTGGGCCTTCGGACGCGCCCCGGCCATCCGCCGATCGAACGTCCACGAGCGCGAACCGGGCTCCTCCCATGAGAACCCGCGCGAGGGGGCGGTACGGTTTCAAGACCGCGCTGCAGTACACCCCGTCCGGGCGCGGCGTCTCTCATGTCGTTCTCGCCCCGCATCGCCTGGCTTGGTGTCCTGCTGTCCCTGTTCGTCGTCGGGGGCGCCGCGGGCGACCGGGCCACCCGCGCAGGCAGTCACGCGCCCGTCGCCGCGGCGGCCGCCGGCTGCCGGCCCGCCCCGGGCGACAGCCACATCGCGGGCGCGCTCCTGCACATCCCGCCGCACCGGCGCGGGCCGCTGCCGCTCGTGGTCGCGTTCCACGGCGCGGGCGGCACCGGCGACGGCTTCGCGCGTGAGAGCGGCCTCTCGCGCTCCGCCGACAGCCACGGGTTTGCGGTCCTGTATCCCACCGCGGGCTCGCGGCGGCATTTCTGGTCGCTGAACCGCGCGTCGAAGCCCGACGACGTCGCCCGACTGCGGGCGCTGCTGCCGCTGGCGGTGGCGCGGGCATGCGCGGACACCAAGCGGGTCTACGCGACCGGCGTGTCCAACGGCGGCGGCTTCGCGGCACGGGTGGCGTGCGAGATGTCCGACACGTTCGCGGCCGTCGCCCCCGTCGCGGGCGGGTACCGCTCACTCGACGCCTGCCCCGACGGCACGCGCACCTCGGTCATCGAGCTGCACGGCAGCGCCGATCAGGTCGTCCCGTACAGGGGACGCGGTCGGGAGCGGGAGGGGGACGTGCGCAGCTACGTCAAAGGCTGGGCGCGCCGCGACGGCTGCGAGGCACGAGCGCGGATCACGCACCCCAAGAAGTACGTGACCTGGGTGGCGTATGTGCGCTGCGATCATGGCTATTCCGTTGAGCATGTGCGGCTGGAGGGCACCGACCACGGGTGGCCCGGCGCGGACCCGCCATGGCCGAAGCATCACCCCGCGGGGGTGCTCGCCCGCGAGATCGTGTGGCGCTTCTTCGCGTCGCGAACCCTTCGGGGTTGACGCGCTGGTCGCGCCCCGCAGCCCTCGCCGGTGGTCATGACCTCCGGTCCTCACCGGTCTGCCGTGAGCGCTGCGGAGGGGTCCTGCTCGGGAAGTCGGACCCGGATGCTGGCGCCAGAACCGGCAGCGCCGTCGATCGCGACGCTGCCACCGACGGCGCAGACGCGCTCGTCGACCGAGGACAGGCCGATGTGACCGGCGGCCAAGGCCTGGTCGAGCCGCTCCGCCGAGAACCCGGCCCCGTCGTCGGCGACCGTGAGCTCGATCCAGCCGTCCTGCGCCCGCAGGTCCACCACGACCTGCGGATCTTGATCCAGCTACGGGATCGTTTGCCGGGCAGGTAGGTCGAGTCCGCCCGTTTGGCGACGATGCCCTCCCAGTTCAGATTCATGCTGCCTTGCAGCGCCTCCCGCACGGGACCGGGCAACTGGTCACGGACGTAGCAGACGTCACCGGTCAGCGGCAGGGCCTGGAGAATGCGCCGGCGATCGTCATACCGCTTGCCCAGCAACGACACTCCATCCAGATGCAGGACGTCGAACAGCCAGAACTGCACCGGGACGGTGGACCGGACTCTGGCGACATCCTTGGCTGCTGCCAGGTTCATCCGCTGTTGCAGGAGCGAAAAGCTGGTCCGCCCCTTGTCGTCCAGCGCGACGACTTCGCCGTCGAAGACGCCGCTGTGCCGTCGAGCAATTCCGCGAGTTCCTGCAGTTCCGGGTAGGCGTGGGTGAAGTCGTTACCGGCGCGGCTGTGCAGTCGCAGCCCGTTCGGTCCGAGGGTGGCGAGAGCCCGGATGCCGTCCCATTTGCCCTCGAACCGCCAGTCCCCGTCATCGGTGATGTTCGCCACCGTCCGGCGGTGGCCAGCATCGGGGCGAGGTTGGTTGGCGGTGCCGCGATGTTCTGGCGCACAGCGGGTTTCGCCTCCTTGACGGGATCCGGCCGGTCTCCGCGGGGTGTCCAGGGGCCGACCGCGGCCTGATCCTTCATCCGGTGCATCAGCCACGAGTTGTCCTTCGTCCGGATCAGCACATACCTGCCGCGGGCCCGCTGACCGTTCAGCACGATCATCACCTCGTCGTCGCGCCACTTCTCGGTCGAGTAGGTGCCGGCGTCCCAGATCGTCACCGTCCCGCCGCCGTACTCCCCGCGGGGAATGATGCCGGCGAAATCCGCGTAGTCCAATGGGTGGTCCTCGGTCTGCACGGCCAATCTGTTCTGCCCGGTGTCCGGTGGGATGTTCTTCGGCACCGCCCAGGAAACCAGCACCCCGCCGCGTTCCAACCGGAAGTCGTAGTGCAGGCGGCGCGCGTGGTGCTCCTGGATGACGAAGGTGTTGTCGTTGCCATGTGGCAGGAAGCCGGACTCGGGGACTGGTTCCGGGGTGCGGTTGGCCGATCGCATGGAGCGGTATTCTTTGAGCTTGGTGTCCTCGACGGGGGGCGGGTCAGCGGGCTGCGCGTCGGATTTCGGCTGCTCGGATGTGGGCTTCGACCGGCCGCGGGGACGCTTTCGCGTGGCGCCCGGCAGCTTTCGGTGTTCGGCGCCGTCATTGTCCCCGGATTCCAGGCCCTGCATCGGATCCGGTGCCGGTCGGCGAGCAGCGCGAGCACCTCGGTGTACAGCAGGTGCTTCAGGTCCGGGTCGGCCAGTTCCTCCCAGGTTCTCGGCGCGGCAACGGTGGGCTGATCCCTGCCGCGCAATGAGTACGGCGCGATGGTGGTCTTCGAGCCGTTGTTCTGCGACCAGTCGATGAACACCTTCCCGGCACGCAGCACCTTGGCCATCCGGGAGACAACCGAGTCCGGCGTGTCCTTCTCGATGGCCTCGGCAATCTCCCGCCGCAGTGTCGAGGCGTCGTCGGAGGTCAGCGAGCCGTCGAGCCGGCTGTAGAGGTGGATGCCCTTGGAGCCGCTGGTCACCGGCACGACGGCCGACGCTTTCATCCGCTTCCGCACCGCCCTGGCAACCTCGGCGCACTGCGCCAGACCGACCCCTGGCCCGGGGTCGAGGTCGAACACCAACCGATCGGGGTGCTCGGCGCCGAAGGTGGTCTCGTCGACAGTGTCCGCAGGATCGACACTGAACCGCCATTGCGGCACATGGAGTTCGAGGGCAGCGATCTGGCCCAGCCAGGCCAGTGTCGCCGGTGAGTCCACGATCGGATAGGCCTTGGGCCCGTCGGAATGTTGGATGACCCGCCGGGTGACCCAGCTCGGTCATCGAGCGAAGGCAGTTCCGCAAGCGCCTTCACGCCTGAAGCATCGAGCATCATCGCCCCGAACGCACCACCCACAACGACCAGCTTGTCGTTGAGCTTGGCGAATTCGGTGGCGATCTTGGGAGCCGCCACGGGGTCGGCCGAATAGGCCAGCACCATGGGGCCCGTCAGGATATCGCTCAACCCCGAGGCCTGAGTGCCGTCAAGAGCAAGCCGTACCAGGCGGTTCTTGGCGACTTTCAATCGCCCGCCGGCACCGGCCATGCGGCCACGCAGATCGTTCATCTGCGGAACCGTCAGGCCGAGATTGTGGGCCACGACGATCACCCCGGTGTTCGCAAACACCTCACTGAGGGTCGTGACGAGCTCTTTCTTTTCGGCTCTATCCACTTGCTCTCTCCAGTTTGGCCCTTTGACCTCCAGCCCCCTTGATCGAGGGCCGTCGGCTGAAAAGGGCCGGTGGACCATCCGCCGGAAACGCCATCACCGACCGCAAACTGGCAGGTGAAACGCTTCAAGCGGCGCTCACTCGCCTGCCCGCCCCCTTGTCCTGCCGGCGACGCCGGCCGCGCAGACGGGGACTGGAGATGTTCGAACCGATCCGCCCCTGACCCGGTTTTTCCAGGCTTTGGAGCCAAATCCGTCTTCACACCCATCTCATGCAGGCTGGTCTTTTAAGCAGCACCGTCTAAGCGAAGGTCCTGCGCCTGCAATCTCGGACAGGTTCGGCACGCAAATCCTTGAATCAAACTCTCAAGAACCTGCGGCCAACCGGTTGCGGGAAAAGCGTTTTCCCGCCGCCGGAAACCTAAAGAGACACTTCAGCCGGTGATACCCGACAGCGATGCCAGATCGACCTTCACGCCCGGCCCCATGGTCGAGCTGAGCGACACCTTCTTCATGATAAGTGCCCTTGGCGCCCGCGGCTTGGCCTTGACGACCGCGTCGACGAAGGCCTTGATGTTCTCGACGAGGCCTCCTCGGTGAAGCTCGCCTTGCCGACGCCGGCATGGACGATGCCGGCCTTTTCGGCCCGGAACTCGACCGCGCCGCCCTTGGCCGCCTTGACCGCGCCGGCCACGTCCATGGTCACCGTGCCGACCTTCGGGTTCGGCATCAGGCCGCGCGGGCCCAGCACCTTACCGAGCCGGCCGACCAGCGCCATCATGTCCGGCGTGGCGATGCAGCGGTCGAAATCGATCTTGCCCTCCTGGATCTTTCCACCAGGTCCTCGGCGCCGACGATGTCGGCGCCGGCCTTCTTGCGCCTCTTCGGCCTTGTCGCCCTTGGCGAACACCGCGACGCGCACCGTCCTGCCGGTGCCGTTCGGCAGCTGGCACACGCCGCGCACCATCTGGTCGGCGTGGCGCGGATCGACGCCGAGGTTCATCGCGATCTCGACGGTCTCGTCGAACTTCGCCTTGGCGCGCGCCTTGACCAGCTTGACCGCCTCGTCGAGCTGTAGAGCTTGTTGCGGTCGATGCCCGTCGCGGGCTTCGGCAACGCGTTTTGCGATCTTTGCCATGATCGTTACTCCACCACCTCGAGGCCCATGGAACGGGCCGAGCCGGCGATGATCTTGGCAGCGCCGCCTCGATGTCGTTGGCGTTCAGGTCCTTCATCTTCGCTTCGGCGATCTCGCGCACCTGCGCCATGGTCACCGTGCCGCGACGTCGCGGCCGGGCGTCTTCGAGCCGCTTGTTGATGCTTGGCCGCCTTCTTCAGGAAGTAGGACGCCGGCGGCGTCTTGGTCACGAAGGTGAAGGACTGGTCCGGAAGACGGTGATGACGACCGGAATCGGCGATGCCCTGCTCCATCTCCTGCGTCGCGGCGTTGAACGCCTTGCAGAATTCCATGATGTTCAGGCCGCGCTGGCCGAGCGCCGGGCCGATCGGCGGCGACGGATTGGCCTGGCCCGCCGGCACCTGCAGCTTGATGTAGCCGTTAATCTTCTTTGCCATTCTTTCTCCTCGCCGGCCTTACGGCTTAGCGGTTCAATGGGGTCTGGCTGCCGTCCGCGCACCGATGCTCTCGCGGGCCTCCCACAGCGCGACGCCCGACGCAGACGATGGCCGAACGTCTAAATCTTCTCGACCTGCGATACTCCAGCTCGACCGGCGTCGGCCGGCCGAAGATCGACACCGCCACCTTGAGCCGCGCCCGCTCCTCGTCGACCTCCTCGACCATGCCGTTGAACGAAGCGAACGGACCGTCGGTGACCCGCACCTGCTCGCCGACCTCGAAGGTGATCGACGGCTTCGGCCGCTCGATGCCTTCCTGCACCTGGTTCAGGATCGCTGCGCCTCGGCTTCGGAGATCGGCATCGGCTTGTTGTCCGCGCCGAGAAACCCGGTCACCTTCGGCGTGTTCTTGACCAGATGGTAAGCCTCGTCGGTCATGTCCATCTTCACCAGCACATAGCCGGGGAAGAACTTGCGCTCGGCGTTGACCTTGCGGCCGCGCCGCACCTCGACGACCTCCTCGGTCGGCACCAGGACCTCCTCGAAGCAGATCGGCCAGGCCCTTGGCTGCGCCTGCTCGCGGATCGACTCGGCGACCTTCTTCTCGAAGCCCGAATAGGCGTGGACGATGTACCAGCGCTTTGTCATGTAGTCAGATCCTCAACCCGTCAGAATCAGCCTCAAAGCCGAGCAGCCATTGCACGGCCATGCTCAGAACCGATCGACGACGAAGAAGAACACGAGCCAGACGCACCATGACGAAGACCATGACCGTGGTCACCATCGTCTCTTTGCGGGTCGGCCAGGTGACCTTGCGGCTTCCTGGCGCACCTGCTGGATGAACTCGAACGGATTGGTCTTTGCCATGATCTCGTCGGCATCGTTCGGACCACTGTTGCATGCCTCGGCGGTAGCTGGCCTATTCATTCGACCGTCCAGTTGGCAGGAGTGGAGGGACTCGAACCCCCAACCCCCGGTTTTGGAGACCGGCGCTCTACCAATTGAGCTACACTCCTATTGAGTCACGGTCGCCTCCGCCGCTGACTCGGACGCCGTCACCGCTACCCGGCAATAGTCCTATTCGATGATGCTTGCGACGACGCCGGCGCCGACGGTGCGGCCGCCTTCGCGGATGGCGAAGCGCAGCCTCTCGTCCATGGCGATCGGCGCGATCAGCTCGACCTCCATCGTCACGTTGTCGCCCGGCATCACCATCTCGGTGCCCTCCGGCAGCGTCACCACACCCGTCACGTCCGTCGTGCGGAAGTAGAACTGCGGACGGTAGTTGGTGAAGAACGGCGTATGACGGCCGCCCTCTTCCTTCGTCAGGATGTAGGCTTCCGCCTTGAACTTCGTGTGCGGCGTGATCGAGCCCGGCTTGGCCAGAACCTGGCCGCGCTCGACGTCCTCGCGCTCGTGCCGCGCAGCAGGCAGCCCACGTTGTCGCCCGCCTCGCCCTGATCCAGCAGCTTGCGGAACATCTCGACGCCCGTCACCGTCGTCTTCGGGTGTCGGCGGATGCCGACGATCTCGACTTCCTCGCCGACCTTCACGATGCCGCGCTCGATACGGCCCGTCACCACCGTGCCGCGGCCCGAGATCGAGAACACGTCCTCGATCGGCATCAGGAACGGCTGGTCCTTCGGACGCTCCGGCTGCGGAATGTAGGCGTCCACCGCCTCCATCAGCTTCAGGATCGACGTCCTGGCCGATCTCCGGGTTCTTGCCCTCCAGCGCGCACAGCGCCGAGCCCCGGATGATCGGAATGTCGTCGCCCGGGAACTCGTACGCGCGTCAGAAGCTCGCGCACCTCCATCTCGACCAGCTCCAGCAGCTCCGGGTCGTCGACCATGTCGACCTTGTTCATGAACACCACCAGCGCCGGAACGCCAACCTGGCGCGCCAGCAGGATGTGCTCGCGCGTCTGCGGCATCGGGCCGTCGGCCGCCGACACCACCAGGATCGCGCCGTCCATCTGCGCCGCACCCGTGATCATGTTCTTCACATAGTCCGCATGGCCCGGGCAGTCGACATGCGCGTAGTGACGGTTCGCCGTCTCGTACTCCACATGCGCCGTCGAGATCGTGATCCCGCGCGCCTTCTCTTCCGGCGCCTTGTCGATCTGGTCGTACGCCGTGAACGTCGCGCCGCCCGTCTCCGCCAGCACCTTCGTGATCGCCGCCGTCAGCGTCGTCTTGCCATGGTCAACGTGACCGATCGTGCCGATGTTGCAGTGCGGCTTGTTCCGCTCAAATTTCGCCTTGGCCATCTTGTCTTTCCTGTTCTCGCGCTGCTGACCGCCAATTCGCCGATGCGCACTGCTGCTTTCCGGCCGACCGCTTCCATCGCCGGCTTCCAAGCGTGCAGCCTGGAGCGGGTGAAGGGAATCGAACCCTCGTATTCAGCTTGGAAGGCTGGTGCTCTACCATTGAGCTACACCCGCGCTGGCCTTCACTCGACACCTGCCGGTCGCAATCGCTTCCTGATCTGCCGCCGTCCTCGATCGCCTGCAGTCGGCGGGCTGGTGGAGGGGGTTGGATTCGAACCAACGTAGGCGTAGCCAACGGATTTACAGTCCGTCCCCTTTAGCCACTCGGGCACCCCTCCAATCCCATGGATTCGGCATCTAGGCAGCGCAACAGATCACACCCGGCCTTGCGAGCCGGGTGCGACCGGCAGCTTTATGCAAGCCTCGCCAGGCCTTGTCAACCGGATTCGCCGGTCCTTGCCCGATCGTTTCGCCCTGTCTCGACCCTAATCCGTTTTGGCCAGTTCGTCATCGCGCGCGGCGTTTTCGGCGGCGGTCTTTTTCTCCGCCATGCGCACGCGTAGATCGCCAGTTCGTAAAGACCCCACAACGGAATGGCCAGCCCCAGTTGCGAGAACGGATCGGGCGGCGTGAACACCGCGGCCAGCGCCACCACCGCCACGATGGCATAGCGCCGTCCATGCCTGAGTTGGTCCGCCGTCACGATGCCGACCCGGCCGAGCAGCGTCAGCATCACCGGCAGCTGGAAACAGATGCCGAAGGCGAGGATCAGCGTCATCACCAGGTTGAGATATTCGCTCACCCGCGGCAAAAGCTCGATCGTCGCCTTCCGTCGGCGCCGGTCTGCTGGAAACTGGCGAAAAACCGCAAGGCCGCCGGCATGATGATGAAGAACACCAAACTCGCCCCGGCAAAGAACAGGATCGGCGTGGCGATGAGATAGGGCTTGAAGGCGTCGCCGCTCGTTCTTGTAGAGGCCGGGCGCCACGAACTTGTAGATCTGTACCGCGATCAGCGGAAAGGCGATGCAAAGCCCGCCGAACATGCCGATCTTGAGCTGGGTGAAGAAATATTCCTGCGGCGCGGTATAGATCAGGCGCAGATGCTGGTCGGTGCCGACGGCCCAGCGATACGGCCACAACAGGAAGTTGAAGATCGGCGTCGCCACCGAAAACAGCCGATGAAGGCGATGATGAAGCCGACGCAGGCCCTGATCAGCCGCGTCCTGAGCTCCATCAGGTGCTCCAGCAACGGCGCCTCGGAGGAGTCGATGTCTTCCTTGCTCTTGTCGGCGGGCGTCGTCCATTAACTGGCCGCCTTTCCGGCTTTTTCGCCGCCGGCGGGCTTGTCGGCCACTTTCGGCCGCCGTCGCGTCGGGGGCGCTTTTCGTGTTGTCGGACGGCTTGGCGGTCGCGGCCGTGCGCCTCGGGCTTGGCGCCGTTGCCGGGCGAGGCCGCGGGCTTGCTCACACTGTCCTCGATGGCGCTCTTGATGTCGGCGCTGGATTTTTCGAGATCGGTGACGGTGAAGTTGGACATCTTGTTGATGTCCTTCTTAACCTCATCGAGCCCGGTCTCCTTGGTGGCCTCGTCCAGGTGGCGCTGGAATTCGCGCGCCATCGACCGCATCTTGGTGGTGAACTCGCCGATGGTGCGCAACACCTTGGGCAGATCCTTGGGCCCGATGACGATCAGCGCCACCACGGCGATGACGATGAGTTCGCCGAACCTATGCCGAAATCAAACATTGCGACGCCATCCTTCACGCGCGCAGTCCGCCCAGCCGATGCAAACGACCCCGGCAGCGCGGAACCTTCCAGCGCCAGTCGAGCCTAGCTCTTGGCCTCGCTGTGGGAATTGGCATCGACCTTGGTCGCCCGGTCGAGCGTCCTTCTCGATCGACTTGGCCGTTTCGGCGGCCTTGTCCTCGTCTTCGGCGAGGCCCTTCTTGAAGCTCTTGATGCCCTTGGCGACATCGCCCATCAGGCTCGATATCTTGCCGCTGCCGCCGAACAGCACCAGCACCACGGCCAACAGGATCAGCCAGTGCCAAAGTGAAAAGCTACCCATGATCTCCACTCCCTCGGTTCCACCCGCGTTTCCCGGCCCCTCGGGACCATTGTTGGGACGCACTATCGCAAAAACGCCGACCCGCCCGCAACCAAGCCGGCATCCGGCCACCCGCGCTTGTTCAAACTACAGTGTCATATGGTTATCGCCGGCCGGTTTTGCAAAGTCCGCTTGCCAGACCCGGCAGACCACAGGCGGCTGGTATTAGCCCGCTCGTCGTTCTCGGCAATGCCTCGGGCAAATCCATTTCCAGCGCCGGCAGGTCCTCGCCCTCGCCCACCGGATCTTCATCGGGCCCAGCGCGTCGTCAGACGGCGGCGACGGCACCAGGAAGTCGGGCGGCAGGTTCTGGTCGAGCAGCCCCGCCGCCTTCAGTTCGTTGAGGCCGGGCAGATCGCCGGTCTCGTTGAGGCCGAAATGCTCCAGAAAGCCTCGGCGTGGTGCCGTAGGTGACGGGCCGGCCCGGGCGTGCGGCGGCGGCCGCGCAGCTTGACCCAGCCGATTTCCATCAGCGTGTCGAGGGTGCCCTTGGAGATGGCGACGCCGCGGATTTCCTCGATGTCGGCGCGGGTGACCGGCTGGTGATAGGCAATGATCGCCAGCGTCTCCAGCGCGGCGCGCGACAGTCGGCGCTGCTCCACCGCCTCGCGGCGCAACAGGAAACTCAGATCCCCGGCGGTGCGGAACGCCCAGTCGCCCGGCCACCTGCACCAGGTTGACGCCGCGGCGGCGTAGATGCGCCGCAATTCCTCCAGCACGGCCACGACGTCGGTGCCCTCCGGCAGGACCGTGGCGAGATTGTCGGCGGCCACCGGTTCGGCGGCGGCGAACAGCACCGCCTCGACCACCCGCAGCGCCTGGGCGCGTCGTGCGCGGGATGCCTGGCCACGCCATCGTCCGGGTCGGCTCATCGCCTGACGGCTCCGGCCGAATGCGCCAGGCTCGATGTCTTGGCCATGGCTTTCGGCTCTCTCTAGGCGGCGCTGACCGGTCGCGGCGACCGGCGGCGCATGAAGATGCGGTTGAAAGGCCCCGTCCTGGCGCAGTTCCAGATGGCCTTCGCGGGCCAGTTCGAGGCCAGCCGACAGGCGAGCGCAGGACCGTGCGGCGGCGTTCGCGGCTCGATCAGGTAGTCGGCCAGACCATTCATCGAGCCGCCCCCAGTCGTCCATCGTCCCGATCAGGCGCTCGAGCACCGCGCGGGCCTCCTTGATCGACCAGGTGGGCAGCGGCTTGATGGTATAGTTGCGCGCCGTCGCCCGGCCTGGCGGCGTTCGGCATAGGCCTTCAGCAGGTCGATCAGGTTGTCGGCATAGGTCTCCTGGGTGCGTGACGACCAGCGGCTCGGGCGCGCCGCGGCCGAAGACGTCGCGGCCGAGCAAGTTGCGCGCCATGAGCTGGGCGGCCGCCTCGCGCATCGCCTGCAGGCGCTGCAGCCGGAAGGCGAGGCGCGCCGCCAGTTCCTCGGCCGGCATTCGTCGCTCGTCGTGCTGCCTGGGCAGCAGCAGGCGCGACTTCAGATAGGCCAGCCACGCCGCCATCACCAGATAGTCGGCCGCCAGTTCCATGCGCAGCCGCTTGGCCTTGCTCGATGAAGGCGAGATACTGCTCGGCCAGCGCCAGGATGGAGATGCGGGTGATGTCGACCTTCTGGTTGCGCGCAAGCTGCAACAGCAGATCGAGCGGGCCCTCGAAAGCCTGCGACATCGACGATCAGGGCATCATCGTCGCCCGGCTCGCGCCGCACCGGCCCGTCGCCATCCGGCCACAGGTCGCAGTTTTTCCCGGCTCTATCCGTCGTCGTCGCCATCACTGGTCCAGCCACCCGCCGCATTTTCCGCCCCTATTGTGCCGGCTTGCAAGTGATTCGCGCGAGGGGCCCGGGCGGCTTTTCCGCAAGCCGATCGGGCACGTCTGCCGTCGGCGGCCGGTCAGACCTTTTGCGTCAACCCGCTCCATGGCGGCAAGCCGGCTTTGGCATCGGGGTCCGGCACCCGCAGGCGGCAAAGCGCCGCGCCGGGCGCGCTCCTGCGGCCCTGCCCGCCAGCACCGGGGCCGCCGCGGCCACCTCGGCGCATTTCGTCGAGGCGGCCGTTGCAATGCAGTAACATGTCGCAGCCCGCCGCCACCGCCGCTGTGGCCCGTTCGGCCAGCGACCCTCGCAGTGCCTGCATGGACAGATCGTCGGTCATTACCAGCCGTCATAGCCGATCAGCCCGCGCACCACCTCGGCCATCACCTTGGGCGACAGGGTCGCCGGCGTTCGGCATCGACGGCCTCGTAGACCATGTGGGCGGTCATCGCCATCGGCAGGTCGGCGAGGGCTGCAAACGGCACAAAATCCACCCGTTCGAGTTCGGCCAGCGAGGCCGAGA
>CAWCSS010000008.1:0-1892053 GCA_963798325.1 uncultured Solirubrobacteraceae bacterium | reverse complement strand
CGACGAAATGGTTCCCTGCGCACTTTGGCGATGTGGAACGACGGCTGGACGATAATTGGATCGCTGGAGCTCCATTGACGGGTTAGGGTGGCGCGCCGTGCTGCGCGTCCTGTCAACTTTGCTGCTGGTGCTGCTGATCGTGGCGCCCTCCGCTCGTGCCGGTGGCTTCCGCGAGCGCGAGGTCCGCGACGCGTTGACTGCGGCGGGTTTCGGGAAGATCGCGTCCCAGGTCGCTGGTGCTGCCCGGCCCGTCGTGACGGTCGATCTCGCCCAGCGCAAGCGGGAGCCCGCCGCGCTTGGGACGTCGCGCTTCGGCGGCCGGCCCGATCTGCCCATGAGCGCCGCTTGGCCGATGTGTAAGGGCAAGCACCAGACCTTCCTGGCCCAGATCCGCGTGCGCGAGCTACCTGGCGCCGCGCGCGAGCTGCGCCGGCTCGGCGGGACGCTGCTGTTCTTCACTCAAGTCGAGTTCGAGGAGGGCGAGCGCGACTACGGGCTCTATGGCGGCGAATGCACGACTGTCCTGCACGCCCGCGCCGGGACGGCGCTGCGGCGCACCGCACTGCCGGGCGACACGCTGCGGATGCGCCCCTCACGGCCGCGCTTCGCGGCGCGGCCCGACGTCCCGGACCTCGCGCTGGACGAGGACACGCTGATGGGCCCGCTGCACGACGTGAAGATCGCCGACTCGGAACGCTGGTTCGAGCTCCGTGACCTGCTCCGTGGCAAGCCGAGGCTGGAGCACGTGCTCCTGGGCTACAGCCGTGCGCCCAACGGCGGCGACGACTGCTCCGAGCGCGCGGAGCGCGCGCGGGACACGTGGCGCCATCTGTTCACGATCGGCCCGGATGACAACCTCGGCTTTAACGTCGCGGACGCCGGTGCCCTGCAGATCCTGATCGCGCCCGCGGACCTGCGCGCCGGGCGCTTCGACCGCGTCTGCGGCGTCTTCGACAGCGCATGATCCGACTCGCGACGACCTTGGCCGCTTTCGCGCTGCTCGCGTCCGCGCCCGCGGCGTCCGCGCAGGGCTTCCGCGAGCCGGAGGTGCGTGCCGCACTGGCGGCGCGCGAGCTCGGCGCACTGGCCGACACGATCGCGCCGGCGGCGCGCCCCGCGGCGATCGTCGACCGCACGCTGCTCTCGCGAGAGCCCGAGGAGCTCGGGACGTCACGTCTCGGCGGGCGCCCGGATCTCCCGGCGGGCACCAAATGGCCGCGCTGCCGCGGCTACGCCCAGACCTTCCTCGGCCAGCTGCGGCCGCGCGACCTCCCACCCGAGCTCGCGGAACTGGGTGCGCACGACGGCACGATCCTGTTCTTCGCGCACATCGAGCGCGCGAACGGGAGCTGGTACCAGCCGTTCAACGGCGAATGCGCGACGGTCATACACGCACGCCCCGGCACGCCGCTTCGTCGTGCCGCGTTCCCGCGGCACGCACTGCGGCTGCGTCCTGCCACCCCGCACTTCGACGTGCGGCCCGACCTCCCGGATCGCGACTGGAACGACCGCCTGATGGCGCCACTGCAGGCGGTCAAGGTCGATTCCTTCGCCTGGAGCGACGTCCGAAACCTCCTCGAGGGCGAGAAGTACCGCCCGCACCGCGTGCTCGGGTACAGCGCGGCGCCGGTGGGCGGCAGCCCGTGCTCGCTGCGCGCCGAGCGTCCGAACGACACCTGGCGCCATCTGTTCACGCTCGGCTACGACAAGCCGCTGGGCTTTGCGATCAAGAGCTTCGGACGCGTCCAGTTCCTGATCTCACCGGCCGACCTGCAGGCCGGCCGCTTCGAGCGCGCCTGCGGCGTCTTCGACCGCTACTAACCCTATGGACCGTCGGCCGTCCGTCTGGTTTTGACGTGAACGTCCTCACCCCGTACACGGCGGGCATTGCCTTTGAGGCAGACGCGACGGCGGCCAAGAGTGGGCCGAGGCCAGCCCCGGTGGGATCCATTTCGACGATTTCAGTACCGCCACCCGCCGCCCCGCCGGCGCTCCCTTGGGCGAAACTAGCAGCGATCCGGATGCGCTCACCGCCAGCAGTCAGGCCCTTTCCCGTCGAACGTCATCGCGAACAGCTCGCGCGTCAGATCCTCCGTGCGCGCGCCTCTCGCCAGGGCCAGCTCGCCCGTGATCTCGGACAATGGATGTTCGACCGACTTGCGATCTCGGTGGCGACATCTGGCGCTCGGGCGAAGTCGTTGCGCAGGGTCACCCACCAGCCCGAGGCCAGCCACACCGCTACTTCCCGATCGAGCCGGAACCGCTGGATCTCGGGTGCGCCCACGAACGCCTGCACGTCGTTTCCGCCGAGCGGGCCCCGTTCGCGGTCAGCGGTCAGAGCGAAGTTCAGAAGTCGGTACGCAGGGTCGCGGGCGTCCGGATGGTGGCTCCATCCGCCGCTCTTGACTCGCAGGCGATAACCGATCACGTCGATGCCCACAGCCTGTCGCGAACGCTGCCGTATTGAGGCAGAACGCACTGGTGCGTCGGCCTTGCGAAGGATCCCTTCTCGACGAAACGGCACTCCCAGCGCGGCTGTACGTCGGTCGTGGTGGAGCGTCACGTCCTCGGGGTCCGCGGACTGCCGGCTTGATCACGCGGAGCGATCACCTAATCGGGAACGGCACGCCGTTCACAGCCGGGGCGGCAGACCTAAGCGGACGGGGGCAGTAGCTCAGCGGCGTGCGAGCGGATGTACCGCTCAACGAGCTGGTCCAAATCCTCATCCTCGTACCAGGCATCCTCGAGCGCCGCGAGGTGCTCAGGATCGGTCTGGTCAACCATCAATTGGCGAGCCTCGCCCTCACGCGGCAGCTCGCCCAGCACCACGGCGGTGCGAGCGAGCAGCTCGGCATGGCGAGCAGCGCCGATGTCCTGCAACGCAACGGCTGCGGCGTCGATGAAGTCTTGGTCCAGGTTGAAGAAAACCTGCCACAGACCGCCGTTGCCGACCTCCGCGTGCACGGTGTAGATCTTCCAGAGCGCCTCTACCCCTGGCCGCACCGGACTGAGCCCGTAGGCCGGATCGATGACCCAGCTCCATAGATCCCACCCCGCCGGGGGCGTCGTCCCGATGACATCGCTCATCACGACCAGTATCTGGCGCAACGACGAACACCGTCAAGCTGGCAGACGATCTGTTTATCGACGAACTGGTTCCTCCGAAACCGTGGTCGCCTCCGTGCTCGCCTGGAATCGGTGAGTCCTTGTCGCCGTTACGCGGGCTTGGCTCGGTTCGGTCTGAGGCGTACCCACAGTTGGCTCAGCCCCGTTGGTCCGGGGACCTCGTTGACCTCGACGTAGGGCTGTGCGCGAGCCAATTCACCGAGTTTGGCGTGACCGTAGTCGCGCGGATCGAAGGCCGCGTGGCTCTTGCTCAGGTAGGAGCCGACTTCGGCGAGGTTGGACCAGCCGTCGTCTTTGGAGGTGCTGTTGATGGCGGTGGACAGGACCTTCTTGAGGTCGGGCCGACGAGGGGTCGGGTCGTCGTTGGCAGTGGAGGCTCGCGCGGGTGCCTGCGGTTTCGGCGTCAGCAGGTCGAGATAGATGAAGCGGTCGCAGGCCGCCACGAACGGCTCCGGTGTGCTGCGCCGTCCGAGCCCGTAGACCGTCATCCCCGACTCACGTAGCCTGGTCGCCAGTCGGGTGAAGTCGCTGTCGCTGGAGACCAGCACGAAACCTTCGACGTGCCCCGCGTACAGCAGATCCATCGCATCGATGATCAGCGCGGAATCCGTTGAGTTCTTCCCGCGCGTGTAGGCGAATTGCTGGATCGGCTGGATCGCGTGGCGCAGCAACTCTTCTTTCCATCCGGCCAGTTGCTGGGTCGTCCAGTCACCGTAGGCGCGCTTGATCGTCGGTGTGCCGTACTTGGCGATCTCCGCCAACAACTCGGCGGTCAGGCTTGCGGTCGTGTTGTCGGAATCGATCAGGACGGCGAGTCGCGCGAGATCGGGTGAAGCCACGGGGACATCCTTTCGCAACGAGCGCTCGTTCTGCCGGCCCGAGATCAGCGACGGGCTCCGTGTCGACGGGTCCGTCGCCTCATGACGCTTGCCCTGTGTGGTGAAACACAAGATGCTGTCGTTGGCCGTGGCTCTGTGTGCAGGCCGGTTGGCTCAGGTCAGGCGGAAGGAAAGCGCCGCGCGAGTTCTTCGGCGATCCTTTGAGCTCGCACGCGGTCGAGCGGGCCGCCGGCTTGTAGTCGTTTCGCCAGCGCGCGCGGACGAAGCAACGCGAAGTCGCCGATGCGGAGCGTTCGCAGGACAGGCAGTCCGCCTTCGCTCAGACGGCCCGGAGGCGCGACGAAGCACAAGACGCCATGAACGTCGACGTCGGGGGCCACGGTGGCTAGGCACGTGTTGATCGATTCGACCTGACTGGAGAGCGCCGCGACCAACTTGGTGCGGTCGTGACCGGCGATCAGCAGCTTCGGCTGGCCACGCCAGGGGCGGGTGACCTGGATCTTTCCCCGGTAGCGCTTGGTATCGATCACGTAGACACCGGAGGCCGCGACGGCGATGTGGTCGACGTTGGTGCGCCGCCCAGGGAGTCGGCGGTCGTGGAGGAGCTCGATCTGATCGCCGCAACGCTGCATCAGCACGTCGGCCACGAGCGCTTCCCCTTCCGCGCCGATTCGCCAGGCAGCCTCGTGCTGTGGTTCGCCTTCGACGGCCAGCCTCAGGCGAGCGATGCGCGGATGATGCTCGTGCATACGGCGCTCGCGCGCCTGCTTGCGTCGCTGGTGTTCACGGCGCGCGCTCGCGCCCGCGTCGAACTCGTCGCTTTCGCGCTGCTGATCACTGCCCGCCATGACTAGTAGATCGACCGACGAGCCGCTCGCTCAAGGATTGAGCTCAGCGCCTCGCACGGCAGTCCAACGACGGACCCTCCGCAACTCCGCACGGGAGATCGGTGGGAATCTCGGAGTGGCCCCCTTTTCGACGGTTGCGCATCGCGAGGTGCGCTAAGGACGCGCTCGGGATCGCCTGCCTCGACCGTGATCGCTTCGGCGATCGAGTGGCTCGCCGGTGCCAACGCGCGCGCCCTCGGTTGCGGCGATGACCTACGCGGAGACCGCGTCCCAGACGTTGGCGAGCACGACGATCTCGCGGAGTCCAGCGAGGGTGCGAGCGCGTGAGGCGAGATCAGGCACGCGACCACGACTGGGGTGTAACGGTCGCCGGGTACGAGGCGGTGGCGTCGAGGATCAGACGGCTGCAGTCGTCGGGGACATCCCATTGGGGGAAGTGCCCGCAGCTCTCGAACCAGTGGACACGCGCGTCCGGGAACAGCTCGCCGGCCCGCGCCGCCTGGCTTGGCAGGCAGACGAGATCGCGCCGGCCCCAGCCGATCACGATCGGACCCCGAGCGGTGCCGGCAGCCATCCCCGCCTGCACGGGCCCGTGGACGAGCGCCTGCAACGCCGGATCGAGCGACGGTGAGCGGGAATAGCCGCGGAGCTCACGCAGAACGATGTCGCCGTCGAGCGTCCACGGCCGAGCCGAGAACTGCCCCAGGAGCAGCGTACGACCGACCGGGTTGCTGGTCAGCATCGGCAGCACGGGCGCAAGCGCGCGCACGAGTTTCACCGACGCACCGATCGTGGCGCCGAACACCCGCCGCTGACGGTCGGTCCAGAAGCCGCCCGGGTCCAGCGACACGACAGCTCCGACCCGCCGCCGGCGGGCGAGCTCAAGCGCGAGCCGGGCGCCCATCGAGCTGCCGACGACATCGGCACCGTCGAGGTCGTGGCCATCGAGGAACCGTTCCAGCGCGTCCGCGAGGGTGCTGATCGTGACCTCACTGACGAGCGGTGGTGTGTCGCCGAAGCCGGGGAGATCGACAGCGATCACCTCGCGTTCCGCCGACAGTGCCGGAAGCACGGGATCCCAGCTTCGCCACGAGCTCCCGAGCCCGTGGATCAGGAGAAGTGGTCGACCGTTCCCGCGGCGGATGTGGTGAAGGTCAGCCTCCGTCATTTGGCGGCCAAGAGGTCAGCGGGAAGGATCTCCGGCGGGGCAGCGAGCAACTCCGCGTTGGCGTTCAGCGCCGCGACGATCTCACCCTCGGCGTGTGCTTGGCGGTCGTCCTCGGTGCCGAACGTGTCGAAGATCCAGAACGTAGTCGGCGACGTCCGCGCGGCGTACCAGTTGACGGTGCCCGTCTCGGCCTCGGCCAGCGGCAGCGCGCCGGCCAGGAGCGCCGCCAGTTCCTCGGCCTTGTCCGGCTTGGCCTCGATCCGGGCGACGAATGCGTATGGCGTGTTCATGGTGCTCTCCTCGGAATCGCGGGGGGTCCACTCACCGTACGCACGGCTGGCTCGCATCACTACCCCAGGCGCGACGGATCTGATACCGATTACGACATGTTGTTCGCAATCGTCGTCGCAGATGGCGTTTTTGCCTCCGGTTTTACGCTGCTTCACGACACGCTCAACGTCGCCGAGGCCCTGCGCCGCACGCATGATCCCGCCGTACCGGAGATCCGCGTTGCGATCGCCGGCGAGCAGCCGATCGTCCGAACCGGGTCCGGACTGGCAATCCCGACAACAGCTCGCCTCGACGACCTCGCCGGCGCTGATGTCGTCGTGGTCCCCGCACTCGGAGCGCTCGACGAACCCGGCGTGCTCGACGCGCTCGACGCGCCCTCCACCATCCGCATGGCGAGTGCGCTGGCCGATCTCCCGGGCACCGGCCGGCTGATTGCCGGGGCGTGCACCGGGACATTCGTCCTGGCCGAGGCGGGCCTGTTGCGCGGGCGTCGCGCGACGACTTCGTGGTGGCTGAACTCGGTATTCGCCCACCGCTACCCGGACACCGAACTCGACGCGGACCGCATGGTCGTCAAGGACAAAGACGTGCTGACTGCCGGTGCCGCGTTCGCACACATCGACCTCGCCCTGACGCTCGTGCGTAGCGTGTCAGTCGAGCTCGCCGACCGCGTCGCGCGTCATCTCCTGATCGACGAACGTGCGACCCAGAGCATGTACGTCCCACTCGACCACATCGGTCGCGACGATCAGCTCGTGCGCCTGTTCGAGCAGCACGTCCGCACCAATCTCGCGGCTCCACTCCCAATCACGACCGTCGCCCGCGATCTCGCCACCACTCCCCGGACCCTCGAGCGGCGCGTCCGGGCGGCCGCGAACATGACCCCGCTGGAGCTGATCCAACGAATTCGCGCCGAGCGCGCCGAGCACCTACTCGCCACGACCGAACAGTCGATCGATCAAATCGCGCTGGACATCGGCTACCGCAACGGCTCGACACTGCGCGCCCTGCTGCGGAAGTACCGCCGCAAGCCGTAGAGCCTTCAGTAACCACGGCGCCGGACAGGATCGGGTCGGCGCTGGATCCCAGTAACCGAATCCGCGACAACAGGCGACAGCTTCAGTCCCAGACTCTCCGAATGACACAGGCTCGCGTTGTCCGCCTCACGCTGCAGAACCTCTCGACTCTGACGCGTGCCTTCTCGCTCGAGCCCTACGGCGAGTACTGCGAACTTCGGCCGGACACGACGGTGTACGCAACGTGGGAGCTTCCGACTGACGGTGACCTCGCGGTCGAAATCGCTGTGACCAACGACGCCGTTGGCGTTGGCGACGCGTCGAGTCCGATGGCCGAGCTCCGGCCAAGCCGAGAACGACCCGGCGGCGAATTGTGGAAGTGACGACGGAGCCGCGGCTAGGTCGCGAAGCGACAGCGCCTGCACCCGTTGGTACCGCCTGTCGACGCTTCCGTACCGCGCCGATGACCCGATGTCCGATCTCTACGGCGCCGGAGACGCGGAACGCTCCAAAGTCTCGCGCGGTCGTTGCGGCGGCGATCTGCCGCAGCTTCTCATCGTCGCGGTTGGGCTGATCGGAGCGTCGATCGGGTTCCCGGTGGGTGCTGAAACCTTCGGGACGGCCCTTGGCGCGACAGCTTGTGGCGCGTATTGATGAGATCGGCCGGGTCGCTGGCAGCTCAGCGTGCCGGTTCTCGCGCGTGGCTACTGGCGCGTCGCGCCGAGGACATCGAGCAGGTGGCCGCCGGCGTCGTCTGTGACTGTCGTCGCGAGGGCTTGTGCAGAGGCGGCCTCGACTACCCCAGACCACCAGTCCGCAAGGGTCGGCCACAACGTCGGCGGTCCGGTCACCCATCACGGACGCCGAGCTGAAGGAGTGCGTCGATCAGGACTTGCGAGGAGCCGTCGCGCGTCATCGCTGACAGACTGGCACGCGCGCCCAGCGGTCGATTGGGATGCTTCTTGTCGACGCACTCGACTTTCGTCGCAGCGAACGATAGCCGCGGGAAAGAAGCGAGATCGGGGTACACGCTGCTCGGATGTTGCGATTCGGTCTCGCCATCGCGGGCGCCTCGTTCTCTGTTGCATCGACTACGTGTGGCTTGCGTTCACGGCGATGCTCGCGCTGGTGGTCCTGCTGGTGCTCGCGGGTGTCCGGATTCGAAAGTGGCGGTCGCTGTGGCTTGCGACGGCAATGCTCATCGGCGTGTTCGTCGGCGACGTCCTGTGGGCGGCGGGCTTCGCACCGTTTGACCACGCCGATCTCGACGAATCGTTACCCGTGTTGATCGTCGCCGTGCCGGCTCTGCCGATCGCGGTCGCGTTGCTCGCCGTCGGGGTAATCGCGGGTCGCGTGTCTTCACGCGCTTAGCGACCCCTGCGCTTTTGGACGGTGAACCGATCGCCCTTGCGGAATTGCTCGCCTCAGGGTGGTACTGCTTCTCGACGGGGCTGTCGCGTAAGTCCGAGAGAGGCTGCGGCTCGCTCGGGTCGGTGCTCGAGCGAGCGGATGGACGCGAACCGCCGCGGCGGGCGGCCGTCAGGCCGCCTGTCCGACGAGCTGGTGCTTGTGGAGCTTGAGCAGGTTGTGCGTGGCGGTGATCAGGCGCCATTCGGTGCGGACGGCGGCCCGGCCTCGTCGGTGAAATTGTCGCAGGCCGCGGTTGTGTTCGGTGTTGCCGAACAGGCTCTCGATCAGGTGCTGACGTTGGCGGTAGAGCGCCTGGCCGTGCTCGGTGGCCAAGACGCGACGCATGAAGTCAAAGATGCCGCCTTCGGGCGGACGGGCGCAGTCCGCCGGCGTTTGATCCGGCGATGATGGTCGCGCTGATCCTGTACGCGTATGCGCGCGGGACCCGGTTTCGCGGGCGATCGAGCGCGCCTGCGTGGGGGACGTGGCGTAAGGCGGCATAGAACGGGTCGAGTTCCATCAACTCGACGGCCCCGAGCACGAACCACGCGAAGTGGTCTTCGGGCAGCCACTCCCGCACGTCCGGCGGCGTCAAGAACGACTGCTCGCGATCACACGCGATAAACCGTTGCGCCATCCCGGAATCGTCTTAAGCAGCTCGGACGGCAACGCGACTTATGCGACAGCCGCCGACGTTTTCGATACCGCGCTCTGCCGGTTGCAGGCGATCATAAGCCGAAGAGGTGGGCTGGGTCGGGGCGAGTGGCGCCGGTGACCTGACCCCGGTTGTTCGGTCCGGTGCTTGTGAGAGTTCTACGCGTCCACGATCATGGACGAGACGGGAACGATCACGTGAAGCAACGCAGGCACACCTCCGAGCAGGTCATTCGCAAGCTCCGCGAGGGCGACCGGCTGCTGGGCGAGGGCCGCTCGATCGCTGAGGTCTGCAAGGCCTTGGAGGTCTCTGAGCCGACGTATCACCGCTGGCGTAACC
Organism: uncultured Solirubrobacteraceae bacterium; assembly: GCA_963798325.1. Lineage (GTDB taxonomy): Bacteria > Actinomycetota > Thermoleophilia > Solirubrobacterales > Solirubrobacteraceae > Solirubrobacter. Next base: position 1,882,361 of record CAWCSS010000008.1, on the reverse strand, counting down.
AGTTCGGCGGGATGAAGGCCGAGGATGCCAAGCGCCTCAGGGAGCTTGAGCGCGAGAACCAGCGACTGAAGCGGATCGTGGCCGACCAGGCGCTCGAGACGCAGGCGCTGAAGGAGATCAACCGGGGAAACTGGTGAGCCCAGCCCGCAGGCGCCAGGCGGTCCTGATGCTTCAGGACCGGCTCGGGGTCAGCGAGCGCTGGGCGTGCCGAGTGGTCGGTCAGCACCGATCCACGCAACGCCACCGACCCGAGGTCGTCGACGCCGACCAAGTACTGCGCGCTGCGCTGAGGCAGATCTCGAGCGAGCGGCCGCGGTGGGGCTACCGGCGCGCGCACGTGCGCCTCGGGGAGCTCGGACACGCCGTGAACCGCAAGCGCGTGCAGCGCCTGTGGCGTGAGGAAGGCCTCAGGGTCCCGCGGCGCCGGCGCAAACGTCAGCGCCTCGGAGAGTCGACCGTCCCGGCCAAGCGGTTACGGGCTGAGCGGCCCGATCACGTGTGGGCGCTGGACTTTCAGTTCGATCAGACCGCCGACGGGCGCGTGCTCAAGTTGCTCAACATCGTCGACGAGTTCACCCGCGAAGCGCTCGCCATGCACGTCGCCCGCAGCATCGACGCCGATCAGACCGTCGCGGTGCTCGACCAGCTCGCCCTCGAGCGCGGCGCGCCCACACATGTGCGCTGCGACAACGGCCCAGAGCTGACCGGGCGCGCGCTGCGCGATTGGTGCCGGTACGGGCGAACCGGGACGGCGTTCATCGAGCCCGGCTCGCCGTGGCAGAACGCCTACGCGGAGTCTTTCAACGGCCGCGTGCGCGACGAGCTGCTCGATGTCGAGCTGTTCAGCTGTCTGGCCGAAGCCGCCGTCGTCATCGAAGACTGGCGCCAGGACTACAACGCCCACCGGCCCCACTCAGCCCTGGGCAACGTGACCCCGAACGCCTTCGCCAGTGCCTACCGGGCACGCGCCGCAGAACCAGCGAAGTAATCACCAATATTCTCTTAAGACCAGCATCCACCAACTCTCACCCGCGGTGGACCAACAACCGGGGTCCGGTCACCGGTCCTCGCGCACGGTCGTGTTCGGCTCACGTCAAGGTCGCTCGATTCACCGATGAGTTTGCCGCTCGGCGCCAGTCCGGGTTAGTGCTGACAATCACCAAGAGGAGAGGGAGCTATGGCGACGACCGAGACCACTGCCAGCGCGACGTTTGAGACGACTGTGGCAGCCAGCGGCAACAACACCGGAATCGTGGTGCCTGTCGAGGCGATCGAGCGGCTGGGGGCGGGACGCCGGCCGCCGGTGCTCGTCGACCTCAATGGCTATCAGTACCGCAGCACGGTCGCCGTGATGGGCGGCAAGCACATGATCGGGATCAGCGCCGCAGTCCGGGACGCAACCGGCCTTGCGGGCGGAGACTCCATTCGGGTCACGCTGAGCCTTGCTGAGGGTCCGCGCGACGTGCGCGTGCCAGCCGACTTCGCCGAGGCCCTGGCTGCCGATCCCGAAGCGGCTGCCTTCTTCGCGCGGCTGTCGAACAGCCTGCAGCGTTACCACGTCGGCAATATCGACGGCGCGAAGGCTGTCCAGACGCGGGAACGGCGTATCGCCAAGGCCATCGCGCTGTTCCGGGAAGGGCGCAAGCGCTAGACGCCACTTAGGCGCGGCCGCGTGCTGAAGAAGCAGGCGTTGCGTGACACTCGCGCCGACTGGTTCGGGACGAGCACAGCAGTGCGCCGGATGCTTGATCGGTGCTCGACCTCGCGCGGGACACGGCGTTGCTCGACGCGACCGTATCGCTTGTCGACACGGTTGAGTTACGCGCACGCGGACCGCCGGTGAAGGTCAATTGGGTTCGTGACGGTCGACGCGGTAGATGTGGTGCAGCGGGTCGCCTGAGGGATTCTCGCTTCCATTTCGCCTTCTGCAGTGCGCCGTAGCCGGCTTTCTCGAGTGCGCGCCAAGACGCCCGGTTGCCGGCGACGACTGGCACCAGGACAGCGAAGGTGCCGGGATACGCGATCCAGGTGTCTTCGAGCACGGCGCGGATGATGCGCGTATCTCAGCTCTCGGGACAACAGCGTTCGTGGTTGTCCGGCGAGAGGGACGTGTACCGGCTTTCGACGAAGGGGTATTCCCGGGTCAGGCTGGCCGCGCGGCGATCCCGCTGGTGGAGAATGCAGGTATGAGGGCTTCCGAGCGTGGACCTGATGCTGTTCGTCTCGGCTTGCATATCCGGCTCGATGACCCATGCCTCCAACCTGCGATCGACGCATTCGCCGACGGGTCCGTTCGGGCTTTGAGCGAGCACGACGGCGAGTTACAGGTCGACCTCGCGCTCCCTGGACCACTCCCCGTTGCGCTCGCCGAGGTGGAACATCGACTCGGGCGCCTGAGCGAGAACTGGCACTGCGATTGGCGCAAGACCATGCGCCTCACGCACGCGTAGCGCGCCCGCCGAGGCCATCGCGGTCGTATCGATCTTCGACGAACTCGATACCTGGCGCCGGCGTGCCGACCGTCAGTCCGTCGTCTTTTGGGCGAAGGCGATCAGGCGCTCGACGTCTGCGTGGGTGAGACCGACTGAGGCGCGGGTGCGGAGGAGGAAGGTTGGCGCGCTGCGTTCTCGAGCCCACGTGTCCGCGTCGTCGTAGAGCTCGTCGTCGACCCAGGCAAGCGGTCGACTCCCGACGTAGCTGTGCACGGCCGCGAGCTTGCGAGTGCCCGTTCGCGGCATCTCGCCAAGTTGGATGAAGGGAAGCGGCGGGAGGTCGTGCAGCAGCCCATACACGTCATTGGCCGATGCGCCCCAGGTCGTCGCCCACACGAACTCAAATACCTCCATGAGCGTATGTAGCCACTGCCGATGCTCGGGTCGAATGACGACGCTGTACGTGGGCGAGGAGCGTCGCTCGAACCCGGGAGGTACCGCCGGGCCGGTCGGGGAGAGAACGCCATCAACATCCAAGAGCAGCAGGGGGCGCACGACGTTCGCATTGTCGCGATGCCGGGCCATTCAGGTATCGCTTCTCGACGATTTCGTATCCGCGCCCGGTGCACGAACCGTGGGGCTGTGCGACCTGGTGTACGAGACCCGGCGTGCTCGAGCAGCCGCCCAGCGTGGCGTCGTGCCGGGTTAGGCCTTGATCTGCCGTATGTAGGCGTTCTCGTGGTCGTTCCGGATACGGGCCAGGGCGAGTTCGGCGTCGTGCTTGCTCGAGAAGTCGCCGGTAAACACGACGTAGTAGCCGGGGTTGAGCGACGAGAAGTCGTCTGAGCGGAGGATGCCGGCGTTCGTGCCGTTGTCGATCACTTTCTGCGCCACTCTTTCTGCCATTGACTGGGTCCTGGCTGACTCGATGACGATCGTGTAGTCGCCGTCGCGTCCGGTCCACGACGGGAACGTTTCGCCACTCAAGCCTGAGTAGATCGTTGGCGTTGCGGTTGGCGTCTTGATCGATGCGGTGGTCGTCTGGGCCGGGGTGGATGTGGCCGCAACCTCGTCGTTGGGTGAAGGGCCGCGATGCGAGAGGACCAGGGCGGTCAAGACCAGCGCGACGATCGCCAACGCTGGTAGGAGCGTTGGACGAACGCGCCGGCGACGGGCTCCGTAGCGACGTTCCGCGCTCGCCCGCACCACGGCGCGAAGTTCAGGCAGCTCAGACATCTTCGGACTCCAAATACGTTCGCAACGTGGACAGCCCGCGGCTCACGCGCTTGCGGGCTACCAGCGGCGAGCAGCGCAGCCGCTCGGCAATCTGCGGGTAGGGCAACTCCTCGATCACGCGGGCGCGCACGGCGGCTGCCTCGTGCTCCGGCAGTTGCGCAAGCCACGACTCGACCGGACGCTCGCCGAGCCGGTCGACGCGCTCCAGGCCTTCGTCCTGGACCTCGACCGCCGGCGTTCCCAGCCGCTGGCGGGCGCGTGCTTCGACGCGGCCGCGCTCGTAGGAGCGCAGCAGCTTCTTGTGCGCGATCCCGAGCAGCCAGGCGACAGCAGGGCCGCGGGCGGGCGAGAACCGGCGCACCGACGCGAGGGCGGCCACGAACGTCTCAGCGGCCAGATCGATCGCAACCTCGGCCGACGGAGTGCGCCGGCGCGCGTAGGCCAGCACCAGTCGCTCGTGGCGCAAATAAAACGCGTCAAACGCCGCCGGATCGGTCGGCGTCCGGTGCAGCAACTCCTCGTCGCTCAGGCTCTCGTACTCGCGCACTACTGATCCCTTTCGGGCAGCTCGCAGATTGTGACCGACCTTTCTCCGGCGGCAACGCGCTCGTTGCCGATGACGAGGAGCCGCAGGCAGCGAACCTAAGCCAGCAACCCCGCTGGTCGCCGTAACGCTCGTCGACGAACTGGTACCTCGTCGCCGCGCGGCACGGCCGCCGCTGTCAGGCGATCGCGACAGCGAGGTCAGAAGCCGTGGGGGGACCGTCCGCGCCGCTCAAAATGCGTCGCCTGGACCCGCTGACGCCGAGAGAACGACATGCGGAGGAGACGGGATTCCAGGGTTTTAGTGGGGAACCTTTACGGGCTGGGCGAGGGATGCAAGATCGTCTTGCGGGATGGCGGCCGGGACGTGGCCGTCGATCGCATACCTGTAGAGGATCGCGCTGAATGTCGCTGAAGCGGCGCGTCCAGCGAGCGTGATGGCTGCCAGGCCGAGCAGCCCGACGAGCGCAATCGCGAGCCCTACCGGTCTCGAATCACCGACGGCTATCCAGGCGGCTCCGGCGAGGAGGACCGCGAGCGCGGGGAGCGAGAACACGACGAAGATGAAGTTGATCGATCCGGTGCCGGTCATCTGCTCGCCCCAGCGCTGGCGAAACAGCGACGCTGAGCGCTTCATCGTCGAGATCGGGTCGAGTCCTTCGACGGCGATGATCGGAATCGCGAGAAACGTGACCAGCGACCATGTCTCGCCGCCGAGTTCGGCCAGCACGCCTCCCGCGCGACCGCCCTTCCTGCGCGCCGTCGCAAGAGCGATCGCCACCACAGTGCCGATCGCGCACCAGCTGAGAATCGGCCGCAGGCGTCCCTTGGCAACGCTCAGAGCAGTGCTCACGTGAGCGTCTCGCCCGTCGAGGACCTCCGCGGCGGCGCTGGCGATCGCGACACCCGAAAAGGTGAGCCCGAGGTAGAAAGCGAGAAATGCGACGGCCGCAGCGACCGCGCCGGCCACGTCGCGCTCGCCGCCGAACGCCCAGACCGCCAGCACGACCGGACCAATGGCGAGCGTGCAACCGACCGCGAGACCGATCGCCGCAAGCCCGGTGAGTGCTCCGTGCCTGCGGACGATGGCGAGGCTCCGTTTCGCGTACTGCCATCCGAGGGTGAAGCGTTTCATCGCGCGAAACTGTATGGCAATCCGCGAGTGGTTTTCCGGCGTGCCTGCCGGGCGGCGAAAGCGTTCAACGAGCGCTCCAGCGCCGAGGGAGGAGTACCGGCAAAGGAAGGCGACGCGCGAAAATCGGCGCGGCTGCCCTGAGGCAGAACCGGCCGTCGATCTCGAGGTGCCGCCGGGCCTCGGTAGCTGACGGAGGGGTATCGATTTTCGACGGTTGGGATATCGAGCTATCCGTCGCGTCGAGTCGATTCCTCCGGTCGACCTGTCGTTGCTTTTGCGGCCGCGGGCATCAGCAAGGGGGCTCGCTGAGGGATGCCAGGAGCCGGAGCACGAGCCGTGGGTACACGCTAGCTTCAGGTGCGATGCGGCGGCTCGCTCTGCTTCTGCTGGTCTTGGTCTGCGGGTGTGGCAGTGGCGGTGGAAGTGGCCCGGAGCCGGTCCCGCGCAAGACGCCGATCGCCATCGCCACGAAGCCGACAACGGCGTTCATCAGCAAGGACGGGGTGCACTTCGTCCCGGGCAAGCCGATCAAACACACCGGGACGTGGGACCTGATCCCGCTTGGGTGGACCGCGGTGCGGTTCAGCGGCGGGCAATTGACTTTGTCCGGGCTCGGCCAGCTTTTCGAACCTCAAGTCAAAGCTTGTGCGGTGGACCACGTGGAAGTCGGGCCGCTCAGGGACGGCTTTCGTCGCGTGACGGTGCTCGCTGAGCCCAACTACGGGCAGTGCCAACCGGGGCCGGACAAGATCAGCCTCAGGCCGTCGGGCTGGACGCGGCAGACCGTCGCGACGGCCAGCGGGCTCGACGTGCCGGACCCTCGGCTGACGAGCGAGCCGCTGCTCGCGGGGTACAGCTCAGCGGTGCTGCAGCCCGACCGCCGCACGATCATCGTGCGCTACGGCTACGGCGGCTGCCACCGCCTGGCCCGGGTGGCGGCGACGCTGAAGAGCAAGACCATCACCGTGACCGTGATGGACGGCACCGAGCCGCATTCCGCGGACGGCACGGCTTGCCCGGAATACCTTGCCACGGGCCAGACCTACGTACGGCTGCCGGCGGCGGTGCCGGCAGGCACGAAGATCATCGTCGCGACCTGCCCCCCCACCAACAACCGGCGCTGCATTTAGGCGGCGGTCTCCTTCCTTTCAGGGGCGGGACGGCGAACGACCTCCGGGAGCTGTTCGGCGATCCGCTGGTCGCTGACGGCTGGGATTCTCCGCACATTCACGTCCATGCCTTCGACCTCACACGCCGCGTCGGCCGACATCCTTGGGTACTAGGCACGCTGCTGACCTCGGGAGACCCGAGCAACGATGTCGCTTGTCGACATTTCCGTTACGTCCCTGAGCCCCGCGCCAAAGGTGGGGCTCCCGCGCGACCGGTAGTAACACCTGTACGTCTATGCGGACATCGATACGTCGCACCTCGGCCCGCAACAAGCATCCGTCGAAATCGCCGCCGGACGACACGCCACGGGCGGGTCCCCGCCACAGGCCGGGCTCGCAGACCTAGGCGGGTCGCCTATGGTTCGGTGGCGGCGGCTGGTGGGGCGGTGGAGCGGCTGGCCGTCACGCTTTGACCGCGTCGCTGCGGCCGCTTGACCTTGGCGTACTCGGCCATGTAGTAGGAGCCGATCACGAACGCCGCCGCGAGTGCCTGGGCGGCGAGCGTCTCCCAGACGGGGTAGATCTCAAACCATGCACCGAGCCATTCCGGCACGCTGAACGGCGTGTCGTGACGCGGCAGCCAGCCGAGCTCGACGAAGCTCAGCGCGGTGCCGCCGATCATGACGACGAGTACGACCCCGACGAGGACCCCGGTGAGGATCAGCATGCGCTTGTAGGGCAGCTTGGCGTGCAGATAGAACGTGAGCACGCCCACGATTGCCGTGGCTATGAGGCCGATGCCGACGCCTTCGAGCACGGTGCCCGTGCCGTCCTGCAGTTGCAGGTTCTGGAGGAAGAGCACCACCTCGAAGCCTTCGCGGTAGACGCTCGTGAAGCCCAGCGCGACGAGGCCGACGGTCGCGCCGAGGCCCGCGCGCGCCAACAGGGTGCGACGACGGCGATGGTGGCGACCGATCCACTGTGACCAGTAGACCTTGTGCACGAACCAGTTGAGGACCAGCAGAAGCACGACGATCGCGAGGAAGCCGGTGATCGCCTCCAGCCGAGGGCCGAGCGACGACGCGGCGTCGAGTACCGCCTGCACCACGAACCATGTGAGCACCGACGCGCCGAACGCACAAGCTGCGCCGACAATCACGGGCCGCCTCCTGGCCGCGTTGGCGCCCTGGAAGCTGGCGGTGACGGCGGCGAAGATCAAGACCGCCTCCAAACCTTCGCGGAAGACGATCATTGCGGCGTTGAAGACGATCGTCGCGTGGCTCTGTGGACGCGCGGTCGCGGTGGGGTCCTGGGGGCCTGTCGACGCGGTCGCCATCAGGTACACGAGGCCAACGACTACCGCGCCGGCAACGAACCAGAGCAGAGACCGACGTTGGCGTGCGGAAACGCTCGAAGGAAGCACTTAGGTGACCCTAACGCGCAACTCCCCGACCTGCTGCGCATTGTTCAGGTTACGTTCATTTGCCGCACCCGGCAATTGATTTCACTGCTTACGCGGCAGCAGAACCGTGAGTACAGGCTCTGGGCTGGCGCGGGATACGAGAAGCTGACCGCCTTCGGCTTGAATGAGCGAGCACGCCAGCGCGAGGCCGATGCCGTGACCGCCGCCCATGGCGTTCACGGCGCGGCGGGTGAAGGCGCTCTCAGGATCGTGGTGAACCCCTGCCCGGCATCTGAGACATCGATCGCCAACAGGCCGCCAGCTCAGCCGTCATCGACTTAGATCGCTTCCGGTGCGGCCGGCGATGCCCGTCGCAGGCCGGTGCCACGTCCGGCAACAACGCGCCCTAGGGAGCGTCCACACCGAACCTGCGCAGCAGCCAGCGCCAACCCCGCCCGATCGCCTCAACGATCTTGCCCGCCGTCCAGAGTACGTGACCGAGCATGCTGGGATCACCCACGCCCCCAAGGGTGGCGGATCGGATGAATTCGGCGACCGCGGAGGGACACTGTCGGTCTGCTTATCGACGGGAGCGGTCCTCACGTTGTTTGCGATAGGACGGAGTGATACGCAGGTGCGACCTTCGTCCGCGCGTCCGCAGGAGGCGTTATGCCGACCTCACCGATAGACCTTCCCGCTCCCGGCCGGGCGCCTGTCGCCGGCGCACCGGAACGGCGCCGCTATTCGAACAAGGGGCGCCACTATCCGGCAGATCCGCCGCGCACAGAAGAGATCATCGCCGTCATGCGCTGCTGCGGCGACACCGACCACGGTGCCCGGGCGCGCGCGTTGATCGTGGTCCTCTGGCGCGCCGGGCTGCGCATCCAAGAAGCCCTCGACCTCAGCGAACTGGACCTTGATCGCCGCCGCGGCTCGGTGCTCGTCCGTCGCGGCAAGGGCGGCCGCCGCCGCGAGATCGGCATGGACGACTGGGGCTTCGAGCAACTCGAACCGTGGCTGCAGGTCCGTCGCGCGATGCCCGTCGGGCCGCTGTTCTGTGTCATCGACGGACCCACGCGCGGGCGACCGTGGCAGTCCGCCCCAGCGCGCGCGATGCTGCGCCGACTCGCCGCACGGGCCGGCGTACGCCGCCGCTTCGCCCCGCACCAGCTACGTCACGCGCACGCGATCGAGCTCGCCCACGAAGGCGTGCCGCTCAACGTCATCCAACGCCAGCTCGGGCACCGAAACCTCGGCGTGACCTCGATCTACCTACAGGGCATCGACCCCGACGAGATCATCCAGACCGTCCACGCCCGCCGACCACCAATGATCTCAGCCGACGTCGGACTCGCGCTCCCGCGACGGCTCTAGGCCGCTAAAAGGGCCGGCAGCCGGCGAGAACGAGGTGTGCCGCTCTTCGACGCAAGAGCATCGGCGGTGTACGACGCGAGGGTGAGGTTCAGCGTCGAGCTGTTCGCCCGCCGGCAAGACCCACTAGCGACAGCACGATCGTCAACCTCCCGGGGAATGCTACGCCCGATGTGACACCCGGCCGGCGAACACGCCCATCGCGAGCAGCACCAGCGCGATCGGCACCGCCGGCACCGCGACGAACAGGATCGGTAGGGGCTCTTGCAGATCATCGCGGTCGAAGGGCGGGAACCCCATCACCCACAGCACGTCACCCACAAAGACGCCCGCGACCATCGGCGCCGCGAGCCAGAGCGCCCGCCAGCGCCGGATCAGCACGCCTGCGGTTACGAGCAGCACGATCAGCGCGAATTCGGCGAGGACCGCCACCCACGGGTAGTCGATGCAGTAGAGGCATGCCGTGGCCGCGATGGCCAGCCGAACCGGCGCACGGCATGCCTCCTACCCCCATCTAGAAGCGGATACGGCTCAGATAGTCGAAGCCGACCTGCGGCGCGTTCGCCCGCGTCGTCGGCTCGATGATGTACTCGTGGCTCGCTCGTGCTTCTCACACGCCTTGACGAGCCGGCGGCAGGGGCACGACGTACCGCTCTCGACGAATTGGAATCGCTGCGTTCAAGGGATAGATACGCGCCGCGCCGCTCCACTATCAGCCAGCGCGGAGCTCGTAAGCCGGTGCGAGGATCTAGCGTGTGAGCGCGTGGCAGCAGTTCCTTTGGGCCGATGCGGCGACGGAGGCAACGGTCGCCGTCGTGGACAGCGACGAAATCCATGCCGCGGCATTCCTGGGCCGCCTCGGCGGGGTCGAGGACGCAGGTCCGCTGACGTTCGCTGCGGCGCTTGAGCTGCAGGGCTCGTTCTACGACGACGGCACAGACGGCGAGCGCGCGGTCTTTCAAGTCGGCCGTGTCGAAGCGACGCGAGGGGGCTCTTGGGCGCTGGTGGAGCCCAACGGCTTCCGGTTGAGCCTTGACCGTCCCCTACTGTCGCTCGCGGGCGATCGCCTCGCGGCGTCGCTCTTTTGGAACGTCAACGCGGCCATGTCGCTCCTGCGGGTTGAGGGCGGCAGAGTGGCGGCAACCTTTGATCCCCTGATCGATGTGGAAGACGGGAAACGGCACGCCGCCGACTTGCCGTTCGGCGAGGCTCATCCGCGCGCCGCAGCCTTCGCGCTGATCGAACGCTGGACCGGGATGGTCATCGCCGAGGACTGGTTCGTCGGCAAGAAGCCGACGTTCGTGGTGAAGACGCCAGCCTCGTGACTGTGGCCCGGCGCAGAAGCGCAGAGAAACGCTTCTCGACGGTTTCGACGCTTCGGCAGCCCTCGGCGACGCGGCGATGGGAGGAGGGGGCCTGCTCCACAAATGGGTCCTCGGCCGCGAGGAGGAGAGGGTGGTGGCCGAGGCGCTGCGGAGCAGGCCCGCGGTCCGTATCGGTGGCTTTGAGGAAGACCTTTAGCGCACGAGACGGTCGCCAGCGACGGGGCATCGACGAGCCGCTTCTCGACGAAGGAGCGCCTCCGGCCAGTCGAGTGTGAGCGGCAACGGAGTCGCTCAGACGCGGGACCACACGCTTGCCACTGCTGCAGCGCAACCCTCGGGCTCGCGCGCCGGGCAATGCTGGGCAGCTGAAGCGCTTGGGAAGGTGCTCGATCTGCGGGGTGTGGTCGTGGTGTCCGACGCCGCGGTTCTCGATGCGGAGGAACTGACGTTGCGACGGTTCAGGGAGGCGTCAGGGATCGGTGCATCGCTGACCTCACGTAGCTGTCGATCCGGCGTGACGAGTGGGCGGCGACGCGGGAAGTGATTCCCGAGCAGGGCAGTCCGCGCGAGGAATGGCACCGCTGCCGAAGGGACGTGCGGGGTTAAGGGTACGGCTAGCCGTCTGACCGATGACGCCTGCGTGAACCGCCGCGAGCGGACTTCGGAACGTCCGGACGCTGGTCTGCCGCCTGTCGGTGTCCGGGCCCTGTCGGGACGCTCTCATGGTCCAACGACACAGGAGTCTCGATGGTGCGCAAGACGATGCAGTTGACGGCGGTGATCGCTGGCGCGGTCGCGTGTATGAGCGCGGCGCCCGGGTTCGCCGATGCCTCGATCCGCTGGCACGGGTGCGGTGACGACTATCCATCGAGCCTGCAATGCGGCGAGCTCGCGGTGCCGCTGGACTACGAGCATCCCAAAGGCGCGCGGATCACGCTCGGATTCAACCGGCTGCGGGCCTCCGATCGGTCGCACCGGGTCGGCAGCCTGTTCGTCAATCCGGGCGGGCCGGGCGGCGCGGGAACGGAGGTCGTCGCGGTCGAGGCGGCGAGCGTGCACCTGTGGGATCCGGAGCTGCACCGGCGTTTTGATCTGATCGGCATGGACCCGCGCGGGATCGGGACGAGCACGCCGGTCAAGTGCGACCCGGCGATCTTTAACCGTCCGGTCTCGCTGGTTCCGCGCAACGCCCCGGAGTTCGACCGCCTGGCAAGCTGGGCGACCGCATTCGGCAGGAGCTGCCTGAAGCTGACCGGGCCGCTACTCGCCCACGTCGACACCGGCAGCGTAGCCCGCGACATGGAGCAACTGCGCCGCGCGCTCGGCGAGGAGAAGCTCAACTTCCTGGGGCTGTCCTACGGCTCGCACCTCGGTTCCACCTATGCCGAGCTCTATCCGGACCGGATCCGCGCCATGGCGCTCGACGCCGTCCCCAACCACTCGACCACGACCAATGCCGTGTTCGCCGAGCACGCGCTGGCCTACGAGGACACCTTCAACCGCTTCGCGGACTGGTGCGAGCACACCGACACATGCGCCCTGCACGGCCGTGACGTGGGCGCCGTGTTCGACGCGCTCGTCGACCGCGCCGATCGCGACCCGATCCCGGCTCCCGACTGCCGGCCCGAGGTCTGCCACGTCACGGTCACCGGCGGCGAACTGCGGCTGAACCTCTTCGATGCCCTCCTGATCAAAAGCGGCAACCCGGTGTTGCACAAGCCGAGCTGGAGCGAGGCCGCGGCCGCGCTCCTGCGCGCCGAGCAGGGCGACGCCAGCGCGTTCTCCACGCCGCTGAGTCAGAGCCAGCAGGACTTCGGCGGGTACGCCGCCAACTGCGTCGACTACCCGATGGAGGCGTTCACCTTCGAGCGCTGGGGCGCAAAGGCGCTGATGGGCCGCCTGATCGCACCGCACACCCGGGGCGCCAGCGAGGCCTGGCTGGGCTACCTCGCGTGCATGCGCTGGCCCTTCCCGCTCGCCCGCGCGCACCACACCGTGGTCGTCCACGACGCGCCGCCGATCCTGATCGTCGGCTCGACGCACGACCCCTCGACCCCTTACGTGTTCGCCCACGAACTGCACGATCAAATCGACGGCTCAGTGCTGCTGACGCGCGACGGCGACGGGCACACCTCCTCCTGGCTGGGCGGCGGCCAGACGCGCGCCGCGATCACGCGCTACCTCATCACCCGCGAGCTGCCCGCGCCCAACACCGTCCTCCCCGACTGACACCAACAGCGTCGGCACGGACCACAGCAGAGCGGGGAGCCGCAAAGGGGAAGCGACCGCGACGTGGTGGGGCTTCAGCTGCGTCGCCGCGGCCCAGAGCCCGAACCGCGCCATGCCCCAGTAGCGGCGGGCGAGCGCGCGCGCGGGACCCGCGACCGTGACGCACTACGCGTTGGCGCGGCCACCTCGAGCGCCGCCGACAGCAACTGCAACCGACCAGTTCCGTGACACTCGTCGGGATGTCAAATACGGTCCAAGTCGTCCAGCCGCCGAACAGAAAATGGCTCGACAACGCGGTCTGGCACCCGCCGACGGCTTGACCGGCAATGCTGAGGGCCTGGTCCGGGATAACCGGGTGGAGGTTCGAGTCCTCTTCGGCGCATCAGGAAAGCCCCGCTCGGCGGGGCTTTCTTCGTTCCGGGGTCGGATTGTTTCGCTCGTCTACGGCGCTACGGGATCGCTCGCCTTTCCGGCCTCGCCGCTCACCGCGGCGCCGCTATTGGCGATCGTGTTCGGAGACGTTGTCGTGCGGCTCAGCCCGTGGCGGCTTCTCGGGCTGCGGCTCTCGTCACGTGAGCGGCCCTACCCGGCGATCTTTGGGCGTTGGCCGACTGTCGCCACCGTCCTGCTCTTGGCGTGGCGGACATCGCCTGGGACTGGGCGAGCGACCCGCTGGCGGTCGGTCTGATCACCTTCGGCTCCAGCGCGCTGACGATCCTGATGCAGGCCATCAACGGGGTCGAGGCCTGGACGCGGCACGGCGAAGCGGTCGCCGTCACCTTGGATCGCTTCGCTCGGGTCTCCGTGTTCACGGTGCGCGACGGCTCGCTGGGGCGCCGGCGCGGGTTCGGAGAACTCGCCCGGCTCGACTCAGCTCCGGGCACCGTCGCCCTGGCCCTGGTCATCCTTGCCTCGGCCGCGGTCCACCACCTCAGCCAGGGGACAGCGTGGCATCACCGCTGGGCCGACTGGCTCTCCGCCTTCGGCCTCCCGGACGGGCCACGGGCTGATCGCCGCCCTCGCGTTGGTGGGACACTCACAGTTCTGAGCACTTTCTACGGGTTCGCGATCGAAGGGTCCTCTGCCACTGCGGGAAAGCAGACCGCGAGCGCCCTTGATGGCAGCTTCGCCCACACGCTGGTCCCCATCGCCGTGGCTGGCTTCGTCGCCTTTCAGCTCACACCTCAACTCGCGGCAGGGCAGCCATGGGCATGGGGCTGGAGGTGGCGGCGCTGCTGGCCGGCCACGTCATCGCGCTCGCGCTGGCGAGTGCGCGGGCCTCTGTTGGGACACGCGTCACGCGATCCGCGCTCAGTACTGGCTGCTCAGCGTGATGATCGGCCTGGTCTCACTGCAACTGTGGACGCTCGCACAGGCATAGGTCCGGCGCCACATCGACTCATCATGGGTTCTGGTGCCGATCGTTAGGTTCGTCAACAACAACACGATTCGTGAGGTAGCGATGGAAAGCTCTGGGACAAGGATTCGTGCCGACCTTTGTGTCGTGGGGGCCGGCATCGCGGCGCTCAACGCGCTCGTGGTGGCCAGCGGCTACCTCGAGAAGGGACAGCGGGTCGTGCTGATCGAACAGCGCCCGCGCGCCGGCGGCATGTGGAACGACGCCTACCCCTTCGTCCGCCTGCACCAGCCGCACGGGCTGTTCACCGCCGGCGCGATCCCGTGGCAGGGCGACCGCGAGCGCTCCTACCTGGCGACGCGGCAGGAGATCCTCGACCACTTCGACCACATGATCAGCGTCGTGCGCTCCCGCGTGGAGCTCGACGAGCGCTACGGCTGGGAGTTCACCGACCACGAGGAGCGCGACGGCCGCGTGCTCGTGCGTGCCCGTGACGAGAACGGCGGGCAGCTCGAGGTCGACACCGCGAAGCTGATCAAGGGCTTCGGCATCGAGATCCGCCCGGACGCCCCACTGCTGTTCGCGAGCCAGCGCGTGCGCTCGGTCGGCCCCTCGGCGATGGTCGAACGACGCGAAGCGGTGTTGGGCGGCGACGAGCCGATCTGGATCGTCGGCGCCGGCAAGACCGGGATGGACACCGCCCACCATGTGCTCACCGAGGCACCGGGGCGGGAGGTCAACATGATCATCGGCGGCGGCACCTTCTTCGGCAAGCGCGACCGGCTCTTCCCAGACGGGCGCGAGCGCTGGCGCCCGCAAGCCACGCCGAACATGCTCCAGGCCGCGGTCGCCCGCCGCTTCGACGGCACCAACGAGGCGGACGTCCGGCGCTGGCTGCGCTCCAAGTACGGCGTCGGCCCCGTCGCGGAGGCCAACAACTACTTCTACGGCATCCTCTCCGAGGCCGAGAACGCCAAGATCGCCCGCGGCGTGCGCTCCACGGTCCGCGACTACCTCACCGACGTCCGCGACGTCAACGGCAACGCCCAGCTCGTCCTGCGCTCCGGAGCCACCCGCGACGTGCCAGAAGGCACCTGGATCGTCAACTGCTCCGGGCTGATCACCCCCGTCGCCCGCGACTATGAGCCCTACAGCTCACCGAGCGGCAACGTCCTCACGCTCAGCCTGCGCTCGGCGACCGTCCTGCTCTCCTCGTTCATGGCGTACTTCATGACGCACCTCATGTACCGCGACGGGCTCCACACGACGCCGCTCTACCAGGTCGACTACAGCGAACTCGCAAAGGTCGCCAAGCCCGCCTCGCCCTACGTCATGGCCGCCCTGGCCCAATACAACCTCTGCCTGTTCTCCGAGGTCCTCCCGCTGCGGGTGTTCCTCGACTGCGGGTTGGACTTCGACCGCTGGATGCCCATCCCTCACCGGGTCGCCGCCAACCTCGCGTTCACGGTCCGCCGGCGGCGCGACCGCCCACGGCTGGCCGCCACGCTGGACACTGTGCGCGAGCGCTTCAACGTCCGCTGCGGGCCGCTCGAGCACATGCGCGCAGCTGTCGGAGCCTCCTAGGGTCGAGCCATAACCGGCGCGACGCGCCGGTCGCCTCAGCCGCCTCTGACGCCGACGATGCTCCACACGCTCCCTTGCCTGTCGGCTTTCGGGCGCCTGCCGGTCGTTTCGTCCCCTGATCGAGATCGGCGGCGAGGCGACGCGCGTTCTCGTTGAGCAGATGACAGCCGTGAGCGCGGAGCGGCTGAGCGATCCAGCGGGCGGCTGAGCGCGCACGAGCTGCGCGCCGTGGATGAGGCACGGCCACGGTTCTCGGTCTGAAGCGCCAGCGCCCTCCTTACCCGCCAGACACCGCCACCGCCCGAGCGACAACGATGCGGTTTCGACGAACCCGTGCCCGTCCCGGCGCGGCCGGTCGCCCGAGCGATTCTCTAACGCAGACGCTGAGCCTAGGGACGGTAGGCGGCGGTCTCGTAGTGGCCGGCGCGATCTTCGAAGTGCGCCAGCAGTTCCGCTGCGCGGGGCTCGATGACCGGGACATCGATCGGATCGCCGGCAAACGCGCGGATGTCGTCCAGAGAGGTGAAGCGGGTCAAAGTGACGAACGCGACCTCGGCGCCGTCAGGACGTCGGAGGACGTCGGCGTCGATGAATCCCGCGATCTCGCGCATCGCCGGGAACAGCTCGTCGAGCAAGAACCGCTCGTAGTCGTCGGCGTTGTCGGGCTTCGTCCAGCCTCGCCAGAGTCGAGTGATCGCCATGTTGGGAGCCTCGCAAAGTCGCGGATTCGGCCGCAGGCGAGGTATCGGTCTTCGACGGTGCCGCGACGCGGGAGGCATGGGTGCCGGGGCATTGAGGCAACCGCGGTCCGGCCGCGCTTACGAGAGTGATCGAAGCACCGCGACTTCGGGATAGGTTTCGGGCGCGCCGTAGCCGTTTTCGAATAGCCAGCGGATCGCAACCAGACACCGCCAGGACCACCAGGCGCGGATTCGGCCGCGGTCGACATCGGTGCCGTAGCCGGTGAGGACGTCGTCGAGGTGCTCCTCGTGCGCGAGCGTGAGGGTGGCGATGTCGTACAGCGCGTCGCCCTGGGACGCCTCGGACCAGTCGAGGATGCCGGTGATCTCGTCACCGTCGACGAATATGTGTTCGATGTGCAGGTCGCCGTGCGTGAACGCCGGGCTCCAGGGCCGCAGCGCGGCTTCGGCGAAGCGGCGGTTGCGGGTCACGACGTCGACCGGGAGGACGTCATGGGCGAGCAGCCAGGCGCACTCGCTGGCCAACCGGGACGCGAGCTCGTCGATGCCCGTGGCGGGCCAGGGCGGCAGCGGCGCGTCGTGCAGCCTGCGCAGGGCCGCGCCGGCGGCGGTCCATGCGGCGGGTGATGCGGACGACGGCTCTCCGAGGCGGCCGAGCGCCTTCCCCCGAACGGCGGCGAGTGCGAGCGCGGGCGGCTTGCGCCACAAGACCTGCGGCGTCGGGACGGGCGCCAGCTTCATCGCCTCGACTTCGACGTCGGTGCGCCGCTGATCGGCGTCGATCTTCAGGAAGACATCCGCGACGCGCAGCGTCACGCGATCGTTGTTGACAAGGACGACCTCGACCTGGCCCACGTCGCGCATCTCCGGCCGTACCGTAGATCAGTTCGAGCGACGCACACCCATGCACGGGCGCCGCATGCCGAATGCGGACGGTCAGCGCTCGCCGATCAGCAGCCGTCGGCCAGGACGAGCGAGGTGCCGGTGCTCGACGAATTGGTATCTGCGGGCGGCGCGGCGGGTCAGGATCCGCGCCCGGCGGTGCGAGCCTTGATCGCGGCGATCGCGCTCCGGGCTTGGTCGGCGACTGAACCGGCCCCTTGGAACATCGCTTGATCGGTCAGTAGGCGGCCGAGTGCTGGTAGTTGCGCGTCACCACCGACTGTCGCAAGCGCGGACGTGGCGATGAACCGCACGTCGGGTTCGGCGTCCACGAGCGCTTCGGCGAGCGCCGGCCCCGCGGCCTGATCGCCCAACCACGAGAGCCCTTCGGCGGCGGCAGACCGAATCTGCTCCGGCTCTCGATCGTTCAGCAGCAACCCGACGAGCACCTCGAGCACGCCCGGTCCCCCGATCTGCCCGAGCGCGATCACCGCGTGTGAGCGACGAAACGTGTCGTCCCCCTCCAAGCGTCGCTCGATCGCCGCACGCGCCTCTGGCGTCGCGACATCCACGAGCGCCGCGACCGCGGACAGCTCGACGCCCCAACTCGTCGTCTGTTCCAGCGCTTCGGAAACCGCAGCCGACGTTCTCCATACCGCCGGCGAGCGCCAGGACCTCAACCGCCGCGATCGCGGACTCGCTCGCTGGATCGTTTCGCAGCAGATCACGCAACGCCGGTGCGGTCGTGAGCCCTGCTCGGTGCAGACTCCGCGCCCGCGACACCACTTCATCGCGATAGTCGGCACCATCGAGCCCGCTGACGGTCATCAGCCCTGACGCGAGGTCGACGTCGAATTCCGTGATCCACACCCGGCGCGCGGCCAGCACGGCTTCTGATTCGCTGAGGCTGGAACGCATTGAGGCGGAGACGCTAGTGGCCGCCACCTTGGAACGCCACCGCTATGGCCAGGTACTGCCAGTCGAGGATCTCGTGGCCCCGACGTCACAGGATTGGTGTCGGATCGCGGCGTCCGCGCACACACAGCGGAAGGAGGGGCCTGCTCACGAGAGAGACGTTGAGCGACGCAGCGGCCTGGCGATCGCGTTCGGTGCGCCGAGCTGCGACGTCCGAACGTCTCAGGAGTGGGCTTGTGCCTGGACTCGCAGCACCGGACGGCCCGGGCATCCGCGGCCCATGATGCGCTCAGAACCAGCTGTCGCCACCGTCGGCCGGGGCGGTGGGGGAGCCGTCGGCCTGGACCACGAACGAGCCACGAACGTTGAAGTCCACGCCGGAGTCGACCAGCCACTGCTGTGGCAGTACGAACGTCCACTTCCCGCCCAGTGGCTTGATCTCGAAGCGCTCGATGGTGCCGTCGGGATGCTTCCACTGCCCGAGTTGCGCGAGCGCGTCATTGGTGGTCTGGCGCACCCCGGCGGGCAGGTTGGCGAAGAAGTCGACCTCGAACCCGTGATGCACGGCCTTGCCGTCTACGAACGCCGGGAAGTGATAGCGGTCGGTGACCGTGTAGAGCTTGCCGCCGCCCGCGATCTCCTCGATCTCGAGGTCAAAGTGGCCCAGCGAGTTCTTCATGTCTGGGATGCCCCAGTTGTACGCGCTGACGTCGTGATAGGTCCCCGGGCGCGTCTTCTTCTCGGCGATCTTGTGCTGCCAGTCACCGGGCACCACGAGCTCGAAGTCTGCGCCGCGCTGGCTCATGTAGTGGCGCAGGAAGTCGGCGGAGATCTCGTAGTCCTCGAACCCGCAGGCCTCGACGACCTCCGCGAGCAGATCCGCAGTGCCGATCCCGGCCCAGCTCAGCCATCGCCAGACGGTGCCGGGCGAGGCTCCGGTGTCCCGTTTCTCGCCCTCGGTCGGCCCGAACGGCCATCCGCCCGAGCCGCCACCGGTGGACTGCGCCGGCGCCGCGGTCGTCTCCGACCGCGCAAGCATCCGCTGGACGGCCCGGTTGCCCGCCGTTCGCTGGAGCGCGAGCAGGCCCGCAGGCGTCATCGCCTGCGGCGGGTCCCGGCGCTCCGGCAGCGGACGAGGCGCTTCCACCTCGACGCCTGCCGGTTCTCTCTGCCGCTCGAACGCTGTCATCTCGACATCACGCCGTGACGCTACGTCGCGGTGCGACCGCGAAACCACCCGGGAAATCCCTCGATCTACTCGTCAAGCGCCGACCAGGACGCGGTTCGGACTCACCCTCACGAGAGACGTCGGCAAGCGTGTGGTGCGTCCGACGGTCGGTGCCGGGCTGCACGTCGGTGGGGCCGTCGACGACTTCGTTGCCGGCTGGTCGTCCGCCACAACGCAACCGCTACTCCGGCCCGACGCGCGACGCCCGGCGCATGAGGGCGTCACCGCAACGCAACGTCCCTCCGCGGTGTGAACTTGGAACCCCGCTCGCTTCCACCCGCTGCTGGTTTCGTCCGTTTCGACAGCGGCGGGTCCTCGGCCCGCAGTGCTCCTCTTGACTCGGCGGGGCAAGCGTCACGGCGTGATCGTTCGGGACGCAACCTGCAGGTTGCCTGGTCACTTGTGTACCCCAGCGGTACCAAACCGACCACCGACAGCCGACCTGTCGACCGCGAGCAGATCGCTCACGATCGACCGTACGCGCATTCCCCGGCAACGTGGTCGATCGCGTTCGACGCATCAACCGGCGGCGGCCGTAAGACGCGAGAAACGTTCCGCACCCCCACGGCCGTGACCTCGGACTCCGTGGCCCTCCGCGACCCGCTGGTCGATCGACGGTGCTCTACACCATCAATCGACCACTCGATCCCGCGCGCAGGCAACGGCCGAGCCCAAGGGACTCGATAGTCGACACGCCTCGAAATACGCGACCGGGAAATGCCGCAGCGCGGCCGCTCGTCGCGTCCCTATGTGACACCTGTGCGCGACGTCATCACGCGACGCTGCCGGCTCACACTCGCGTGGTCGCGCACACGCTGTCGGCTGCGCCCGGCACCCGCGACGCTGTCGCACAGGACGAACAGCAGCGGCGCCGTCAGCGCTCGGCCCGCGGCTCCTGTCAGGCGAGAGCGATAGCGCGGCCGGCATGTCGGCGCCATCGCGACCGCTCAGATGCATGTCGACCCTCGACGATCGTCCCGGACGAGGGCGAGCGGCCGCTTTCGCCCGCGGCTTTCACTGCTGCGGCGCGAGTGTCCATGGTCACGCGTGGTGGCCGTGTGCGAACGCTCGGGCTGCCCCGTGAGCTCGCGCCGATGCGTGACCGGCGGGCGTCGAGAGCGCCGACGGCCGGCGCCAGGCTCGGCGGCCATGCGGTCAGTCCTCGCGCTTACCCGCTAACTGCATGAAGGCGAGCGCCGCGAAGAGCCCCGGGACGAAGACCCAGAACTGTGTGATCGTGTAGTGGTGCAGGGCGGCGCGGATGTCGACGCGGCGCAACTCGGCGTCGAGCGCGCCGGCGCGGGTGAGCGTGATCGCGTGCAGCGCCAGCGCAACGTAGTTGGCGGCGAGGCCGAGCAGGTAGACGCCGCCCACGATGCCGACCGCTCCGTCCCAGCTCGTGAGCGCCCATAGGCCGAGTGCTGCCCCGCCGACGGCACCGAGCAAGAACTCGGCGAGGATCACGCGTCGGCGCCGCGTGGTCCCGCGCGCGCCGTGCATGTCCACGGCCGCCAGTCTGCGGACATCCACCGCGTGCACTACCTCACCCGCCCAACGCAGCCGCGAGAAGACGCGATCATCGTGACCGTGGCCCGCGCGGGGCGGCGCACGGCACGTGTCGCGTCGTCTGATTTACCGGTCTCTTGTCCGAATTTCACTGAGTGCATATCGATCGGGGTGCCCCGTCGTCGCCTGCCCGGGAGCCACGGCGTCAGCCGTCGAACTGAGCCCCCAGAGGCGCGCTCAGGCCGGGGCGGTGGCGGGGGGTCTCGTCGTCAAGAGGTCATCGGGAGCTGGTTCGCGAACCGGATCGCCCGGGGAACCTCGTAGGCCGCCAGATGCTGGCGGCAGTGGGTGATGAGCTCCTCGGCGACGGTCGCGGACCGGGTAGACGTTCAAGCCGGCGGTGAGGGACGCCGGCCCGCCACCGCCCGTTGGCATTCAGTCGCTCTGACGGGCGTGCTCGGCGAGCTCGAGCGCCACGAAGGCGTCGATCATCGCTGTCCACACCGCGTCCACGATCTGCAGCTCGAGCCCCGCGTCAGCGGCTCGAAGCCGTAGCCGTTCCATGAGCAGACGCCGCCGCTCCGCGCCCCGAACCTCATTCGCGTTGCGCTTGAACGCGGCCGCGCGCTCGACGAGCTGTTGACGTTGGGCCAGCAAGTCGACGATCTGGTCGTCGATTGCGTCGATCTCTGCGCGAAGCGCGCTCAACGACATGAGGCTGCACCGAGGAAGGCGAAAGCGAGCGTCATGCCGCCATGAAATCGCATGCGACCGCCGAGGGTGCCGACCGCGCTCCTCTTCGATGGTTCCGACGCCGTGGCGAACGCGACGATGGAGGAGGAGGGCCTGCTCCACAATAAGGTCCTCGGCCGCGAGGAGGAGAGGGTGTTGGCCGAGGCGCTGTGGAGCAGGCCCACAATCCGTATCGGTGCGCTTGACGATCACCTTTAGCGATTCGCAACACCTGTCGTGACGCGGCCAGACCCTTCTGGGATCGTGGCGCTGGGAGGATGTTGGCGTGGGGTCGGCGCAGACGCTCAGTGAGGCAGACCGGCGGATCGTCGCCGATTGGGCGGCGGACTGCGCCGAGCGGGTGCTGTGGTTGTTCGAGGCGCAAGCACCGCTGGACCGGCGCCCGAGGGACGCGATCACGCGGACGCGAGCCTTTGCTCGTGGCGAGCTTGCTGTGGCCGGCGAGATCCGTCGCCGGTTCGCCGGCGGCGGCGCTGCCGGCAGCGTGAAGGATCCGGCCGCGACGGCAGCCGCCCGCGCGGCAGGCCAAGCCGCGGCCGTCGCCCATATGGGCGCGCACGCCCTCGGTGCCGCGGGGTATGCCGCGAAAGCGGCCGCGCTGGCCGGGGTCGACCGAGACGCCGCGCTGTCTCAGGAGATCCGGTGGCAGGTCAGTCACATGTCAGCCCCTGTCAAGGCCGCGCTTCGACAGCTCCCCGCGCTGGGCGACGATCCCTCCGGCCCTCTCGGACCGGGGCTGCTGGCGCGGGGTCTGCAGGGCACCGTCATTCGCGAACTGCAGGCTTCGCTGGCGGATCTCGGTGAATCCTGTCCGCGGGCAGGCGACGCTGACGTCTGAGCGAGTCACGAGCCAGACGTGCTCGTCGCAGCGCCCGCGGCGAAGACACCCGGCCGGCGTGTCGGCGAACGCCTCACACGTCGCGCCTGGCCGCGAGCCGGAACCGAGACTTCAGGCGACCGTGATACGCGCCCGTTGCCTTCGTCCCGTAACGACCGCCGCATGGCATTCAATCGTTCTGACGGGCGTTGCGTTGAGCCAGCAGGTCATCGATCAAGCGGCGCTCAGGGACGCCGGCCGGTCCGCGACAACAGCAGGTCGCGCTCACGCTCCGTCGGCGCGAGCGCGGCGGCCCGCCGCAGTTCCGTGTCGGCCTCGGCACCGCGGCCGAGGCGGCGCAGGACGTCGGCGCGGGTCGCGCCGAGCAGGTGGTAGCGGGCGAGCCGGGGGTCGCCGGCGATGGCGTCCAACGCCGCCAGCGCGGCTTCGGGCCCGTCGGCGTGCAGGACCGCGATCGCGCGGTTGAGCTCGACGACCGGCGACGGTGCCAGTTGAGCGAGCGCGTCGTAGAGGGCGACGATCGCCTCCCAATCGGTCTCCTCGAACGAGCGCGCCCGCGCGTGGCAGGCGGCGATCGCGGCCTGCATCGTGTAGGGGCCCAATGGCCGCCGCAGCGCCACGGCGCGGTCCAGGGCCGCGAGGCCGTGCCGGATCAGGGTTCGGTCCCAGCGCGTGCGGTCCTGGTCAGGAAGCGGCACCGGCGAGCCATCGGGCGCGGTGCGCGCCCCGAACCGCGACGCCTGCAGCTCCATCAGGGCCGACAGACCGTGCACCTCGGGCGCGCGCGGCAACAGCCCAACGAGCACGCGCCCGAGCCGCATCGCCTCGCGCGCGAGATCGCGACGGATCCAGGCGTCGCCGCTCGACGCGGAGTAGCCCTCGTTGAAGATCAGGTACACGACCTCGAGCACCGCGGCTTGCCGCTCGGCGAGCTCGTCCTCCTGCGGGACCTCGAACGGCACGTGCGCCTCCGCCAACGTCCGCTTCGCGCGCGAGATCCGCTGCCCGATCGTCGGCGGCGCCACGAGGAACGCCCGCGCGACCTCCTCGGTGCTCAGCCCGCCGAGCAGCCGCAGCGTCAACGCCACGCGCGACTCGCGCGGCAGTACCGGATGACAGGTGACGAAGACGAGCGCGAGGAGGTCGTCACCGATCGCCTCGGGCGCGTGGGCGTCCTCGACCGCGGGCTCCGCCAGCACCGCGTATCGCTCGTCGCGGCCGCGCTCGCGGCGTATCCGGTCGATCGCCCGGTTGCGCGCGGCGGCCATCAGCCACGCGCCCGGGCGTTCGGGCACGCCATCGCGCGGCCACTGCTCCAGCGCCGCGACGAACGCGTCCTGCGCGACCTCCTCGGCCATCCCGACGTCACGCAGCAGTCGCGCGAGCGAGGCCACGAGGCGCGGGCACTCGATCCGCCAGATCGCCTCGATCGAGCGCCGCGCGTCCACTAGATCGGCTGGTGCTCCTGCAACTCCGCGGCGAACTCCTCCAGGGAGACGCAGGGGCGGAGCTCGAGCCACGAGGTCGTGGTGTCGTCCGGGTCGCTCGGGCAGCGGCGCGCCCACTCGACGGCCTCTTCGAACGTGCCGACCTCCCACACCCAATAGCCCACGACGATCTCCTTGGACTCCGTGAACGGGCCGTCGACCACCGACGTCGTGCCGCCCTGGAAGGCGACCCGAGCACCCGCGGACGTCGGCTTGAGCCCGCCGACCTCCAACATGACGCCCGCCTTGACGAGCTCGTCGTTGTACGCGCCCATCGCGGCGAGCAGCTCGTCGCTGGGCATCGTGCCGGTCTCGTCCTTCGGGTCCATCTGCACGAGCACCATGACCTTCATCGGGGGTCCTCCTAGGTTGCGGTTCCAACCGTCCCGTCGAATGGGGTGCCCCGATTTCGACACGCACGACGAGCGCGTTCGCGCCACGACGAGCGCCCGCAAGCCTAGCGTCGGGTCAGGGGGCGCACCGGGCCACCGGCCGGCGTGGATCGCGACGAGGAGAAGCTGCGCCAGAGGGGCACGGTGCCGAGGAGATTGTGCCTGGAAGGCCGCAGACCGCAGGCCTCGGGAGGGTCGCTCGACGACGAACTCGCTGCTTCACGAGGGGTGCCGTGGACGTGTCCCATGGAGTGGCGTCTCTTCCGGAGCGTGCGGCTCCGCGGCGACGAGCCTGGTCGATCGCGGCTGCGGGGACGATCGTCGCTAGGCGTCGAGGGCCGCGCCGACCTTGACGACGACATAGAGCAACCCCGCGACCCCGAGCGCGCGACGCACCCAGTTGGCGCCGTTGGCCGTCTCGTCCCACGCCCACGCGGCGAGCGCCGCGTAGAACGCGGCGCGAGCGTAGGCGTGCACCGAGCCGTCAGTTGCGGCGGCGATCAGCCAAGCGGCCGCTGCGGTCAGCAGCGGCGGGTTGGGCAGTTGCACGAGCGGGAAGCTCGCCGGCCACCCGCGCTGCCCGCGCCGCCATAGGTCGGCCGGCGTGCGGCGCGGTCCGGCTGAGACGCTCATCAGTGGCTGCCCGCAGGCCTGCCGGGCGCGTCCTTGCCGCGAGGGCGCAGCCTCGGCGGTGCGGGGTGGGGCCGGGCGAGCGTCGTTCGCAGTCCCTCCAACGCGCGATCGCCGACGCGGTTGAAGGCGAGGCTCAACAGGGGGTCCGCCAACCGGAGCGGCCCCTTGAGGGTGAGTTCGGCGTCGTAGGTGACGAGCGTGCCCACATCGGTGGGCGCAAACGTGATCCGATCCAGGGAGACGACGGTCGCGCTCTCGCCACGAAGCGTGACCAGCGTGTCGGGCTCGAACTCGACGACGCGATAGGTGAGAACGTTCGTGCGGCCGAGAAACTGGGCCGAGACCCGGAACTCTGTCCCCGCGCCGATCGGACCGTC
This sequence comes from uncultured Solirubrobacteraceae bacterium, assembly GCA_963798325.1. Classification (GTDB taxonomy): domain Bacteria; phylum Actinomycetota; class Thermoleophilia; order Solirubrobacterales; family Solirubrobacteraceae; genus Solirubrobacter. Next base: position 1,856,926 of record CAWCSS010000008.1, on the reverse strand, counting down.
GCCCAGTCGCGTTGCCTCACGCACCCCTGGGTCCCACTCCTCGGTCGTGGAGAAGTCGCTCAGGTAGGCGAACGCGTCGGACGGCGCCAGCGGCGTCTCGAGGCTTGCGGTGTAACGGGCCATTGACGGGACTACGGAGCGCGGCCCCGAATCGCTCACTGGCACGCATCGCGCAAGCGCACCGCTTGCGTGCCTTTGCCGGCGCCCGGCGGCCCGAGCCGGACGGGTTCACGCTCCGGGGGCTACTTGAGCAGGTCGCGCGTCGCGCTGCTGTAGAGCTTGGTCAGCTCGCGCGTGAAGTCGGTCTGCGCGCGCACGGCGGTGGCGACCCATTCCGCCTGCGCGGAGTCGGCGAACTTGTCGCCGTAGTCCGCGAAGGTCTTCATGTTGGACTCGTACGCCTCGAGGAACTGGAGCCCCGCGCTCTTGCCGAACTCGAGCACGCGCTCGTTGAGCTCGCGAATGCGCTGAGCGGCGGCCTCGGCCTGCCGCGAGGTGTCGTTCTGAGTGGCCATGATGGTCTCCGTTCGCATGTTCAGCGGGCGGCCGGACGGCTGCGAGAGCCTCGGTCCGGCGCCGCATATTTGACTTGACTTCAGCTCAATTCAGAGTAGGCCCGAGGAGCACGATTGTCAACCCTCACCGCTGCATATCGCGCTCATGTCCATTGGCGCGGAGAACGACGCGCCCCCGGGTGCCGGAAGCTCGACAGTGACGTGCACGGCCCGGCCGGCCGCCCTGGTCCGGAGCTCGCCGATCCCGGCGAGCAGGTGCAGAATCTCCGCGTTCTCGGCAAGCACGTCAGCCCGAAGGCGCCGTACTCCTCGCGCGTGCGCCGCGCCGACCAGAGCGGCGAGCAGGACGGTCCCGAGCCCGCGGGCCTGCCAGTCATCGACGACGGCCAGGGCGGGCTCGGCGTCATCGCCAGCCAGGCGGATGAAGCGCGCGATGCCGACGATGCCGGACCCGCGGGTCGAGTCGATGGCCGCGAGCGCGACGTGCTCGCGCTGGTCGACGTCGGTCAGGTGCCGGAGCTGCGCTTCGGTGAGGCTCGGCATCGGTCCGAGGAAGCGGCGGTGGCGCGACTGCTCCCCCAGGCGCTCGAAGGCGGCAACGAACGCCTGACGGTCGCCGCGGCGGAGCGGCCGGATGACGGCCGCGGACCCGTCCCGTAGGGTCACTACGTCGGTGCGAGGAGCTATGGGCATTCGTGCCTCCTGTTCGAGAGTCGATCCTGGCTCTCTCCCCCTCACCTTCTACCACGACTGAACAGAGTTCAGTCCTGCGTTGGCCCTCGCGCCGTGCTCAGCCGTTCGGAGTGATGACGGCGCGCCCCGAGAGGGTGCCGTTGTGCATCCGCTCGTACGCTTCGGCGACGCGATCGAGCGGGAAGTGCTCGGCGTGTGCGGTGATCTGGCCCGATCGCGCCAGTTCGAGCACCTCCGCGAGCTCGAGCACGCTGCCCCAGTAGGGATGTGTGAGGCTCGCGTCGGACGGCAGGGTGTTGTAGCGGTATTCGAGGGTGCCACCCCCCACGCCGATGACCATCACGGCGCCGCCCTTGGCAACCACCCGCGTGTCCAGCGCGAGCGTGGCGTCGTTGCCGACGCAGTCGAGCACCAGAGCCGCGCCGCGGCCTCCGGTCAGCTCGCGGATCTCCTCGGCGGCGTGCTCGCCGGACGTGACCACGTGCTCGGCGCCGACGGCGCGGGCGAGCTCGCAGCTTGCCGGGATCGATGTCCGTCGCGATCACGCGTGCGGGTGAGAGCGCACGCAGGATCTGCACGGCCATGTGGCCCAGGCCACCGACGCCGACCACCACCGCGCTGGCGCCCGGGACGAGTTGGTGAAGCGCGAGCTTGATCGCGTGGTAGGGCGTGAGCGCGGCGTCGGAGAGGGGCGCGGCATCGCGCGGCTCAAGATCGCCGAGCGGCACCAGCAGGCGCTGGTCCGGGACCAGCATGTACTCGGCCATGCCGCCGTCGCGCCCCAGCCCGCCGCCCGACGCGCCGAGCTGCGCGGCGCGCTCGCACAGCGTTTCGAGGCCCGTCCGGCACGGACGGCAGCGCCCGCAGCCCCAGGGCCCGTAGACCGCGACCGCCTCGCCCGCCTCCCAGCCCTTCACGCCCGGACCGAGCGCTGCGATCCACCCCGCGTTCTCGTGCCCGAGCGTGAACGGCAGCTCGTAGGGCAGCGTGCCCGCGGGCCACTCCATCACGTGCAGATCGGAGTGACAGGCGCCCGCCCCACCGATCTTCACCAACACCTCGCCCGGACCGGGCTCGGGAACGGGCACGTCTCGCAGGACGGGCGGCTGCTGCCACTCGACGAGCTGGAACGCCCGCATCAGCCGCGGCCGGCGCGGCCGGGACAGAAGAGCAGCGAGGCTGCGACGAGCGAACGCTGCGCCGGGCGCGCGACCCGCGATTCGGGCGGGACATCGCGACTGCCTTGAGAAAGACCGAGCTCGCGAACGGTGGGCACGACGAAGCGGCGGATGTGAGTGGGAGAATTCATGCGACGCAATCTACACCAGAACTGAAGTCATTTCAAATAGATTGTTCGCGCCGCGTCCTTCTCTCGTTGGCAAGACTGAAGCTAATTCGCTAACTCGTGCTCTAAGGTGGCTGTGATGCGCTCAGCGACCGCCACCGGCACCGCGCGCCCCGACCTGCACACCACGCTGCACTGGGAGAGCACCGGCGAAGGCCAACCCGTGCTGCTCGTGATGGGCCTGGGCCTCAGCGGCGGCGCATGGTGGCGCACGGTGGACGCGCTGCGGCGCGATTTTCGTGTGATCACGTTCGACCACCGCGGCGTCGGACGCTCGCGCGGCCTGACACCCGCGTACACGACCGAGGCCCTCGCCGACGACGCCGTCGCCGTGCTCGATGCGCTCGAGATCCCGCGGGCCAACGTCTATGGGCTCTCGCTCGGCGGGATGGTCGCCCAGCAGATCGCACTCCGCCATCCGCGGCGGGTGCGCTCGCTCGTCCTCGGCGCGACGACACCTGGCGGCCGCCGCGCCAAGACGGCCGACGAGGAGGTCATGGCGTTCTTCTTCAACCGTGACCAGCGCCCACGTGAGGAGGCCGCCTGGGCCTCGGTGGCCTACAACTACGGTCGGCGCTGTCGCGAGCAGCACGCCGACCGCATCGCCGAGGACATCCGCCGCCGCCTGGCCAACTCGTTCGACGAGAACGCCTACAAGGCGCAGTTGATGGCCGCCGCGATGCACAACTGCACGAGCCGGCTCCATCGCATCACGGTCCCCGCGCTCATCGTGCACGGCGAGGACGACCGCGTCGTGCCTGTGGACAACGCGCGTCTGATCGCGAGCCGCCTGCCCGACGCCCGGCTGCACCTGCTCGAGGGCGCCGGCCACCTCTACACGACCGAGGTGCCGGAAGCCGACGCCGAGGTCGGCCGCTTCTTCGACGCGGTCGCCGAAGCCGAAGCCTAAGTCAGGAACTCGAGCACCGCCTCGTCGGCGCCGGGCTCGTCGGTGGTGTAGAGATGCGCGGCGTCCTCAAGCTCGAGCAGGCGCGAACCCGTGATCCTCGCGGCGAGCGCGCGGCCGTTGGCCGGTGGGACCATCCGATCCTCGGCGCCGTGCACGATCAGCGTTGGCGCGGAGATGTCGCCCAGGCGCGCCGCCGCGTCGTGAGCGGCCGCGGCCGCGAGCTGTGCGCCGTACCCCACCGGATCGAACCGGTACGCGCGCCGGCGTGCGAAGTCCTCGCCGATGCGCTGCCCGCCCGAGCGGCGGGTGCGTTCGCTGTACACGTAAGGCACTGAGGCCCAGCGGCCCTCCTCGTCAGGGACGGTGGCGCGGCGCGCGAGAAAGGCCAGTGTCTCGCGGTCGGGCGGCGTGGCGGCGGCGCCGCCCGCGGAGGTCGCGCCGAGCACGAGCCCGTCGACGCGCTCCGGATGGCGCAGCGCGAGCTCCTGGGCGATCATCCCGCCCATCGAGATCCCGTACACGTGAGCACGCGCGATGCCCGCCGCGTCGAGCACCGAGACGGCATCAGCCGCCATCCCCGCGAGCGTCAGCCGGCCGGGCGGGCGCTCGCCGCTTCCGCAGCCGCGATTGTCGAACGTCACGACCCGCAGCTTGCGTGCGAGCACCGGGACGGTCCGCCACCAGGCGTCGCCCGGGAGCCCGAGGCCCATGATCAGCAACACGGCCGGACCTTCGCCCGACGATTCGAAACGGAGCATGCGAAAGATTTTACCTGAAGTCACTTGACTTAGCCAGACGGCTTGCTAATCTTGCTAACACAAGCAAGCGGCCCACCGACCAAAGGAACCGACATGGCCACGCAGACGAAGACCGACCCGATCGACACCACGGCCGAGAAGGTCGCCGAGTTCAACGAGAAGGCGACCGCCAAGGTCACCGAGTTCAACGAGAAGGCCGCCGAGAACAGCCGCAAGGCCGGGGCCGCCTACCTCGAGTCCTACGAGAAGGCCGTCCTCCAGATGGCCGACGGCTACGAGAAGGCCGCCGGCGCGACCCGCGTCGAGTGGTTCCAGACCGTCGCGGCCACCCAGGCCGACTTCGCCCGCGAGATCACCAAGGCCTACACCAGCGCCGCCCGCGACCTCGTCGCCGCGCGCTGATCCTTCGCCGCCGGCCTCTCTCCCCCGCGCGGCGAAGCTGAGCCGCGGCGCCCGCATGGGCGCCGCGGCTCAGCGCGTTCTGGCCACGAACGCCTCATAGACCTCGATCAACGCCGCGCGCTCCTTCGCGCCCAGATCCGGGTCGGCCCGGATCGCGGCCACGACCGCGGACTCCTCGGACGCCTCGCGGGCGGCACGCGGCCGGTACTGCTTGAGCGTCTCGGCCGACATCTCGAGGTTGTCGGCGATCGCTGCGACCACCTTCTCCGACGGCTCGCGCAGCCCGCGCTCGATCTGGGACAGGTACGGGTTCGAGATGCCGACCAGATCGGCGAGCTGGCGCATCGTCAGGTCCTGCAGTTCGCGCTGATGGCGAACGAACTGTCCGAAGGTCGAATCGCCTTCCCTGTCGCTCACGTCACCAGTGTAGGCCACGAGACTGCTAACTTATCCGAGTTCAGTTCTGTCGAAAGGACGACCACGTGGCCTGGGACTTCAGCACCGACCCCGAGTTCGAGCGCCAGCTCGAGTGGATGCGCGCCTTCGTACGCGAAGAGGTGTGGCCGATCGAGGCGATCGAGGACCGTCTGACCCAGGCCGACCTCGATCGCATCAACGCGCCGCTGCAGGAGCAGGTCAAGCAGCGCGGCCTGTGGGCCGCCCACCTCCCCCCCGAGCTCGGGGGCCAGGGCTTCGGTCAGGTCAAGCTCGGGCTGATGAACGAGATCCTCGGGACCTCGATCTACGCACCACCCGTGTTCGGCTGCCAGGCGCCCGATTCGGGCAACAGCGAGATCCTCGCGCTCGCCGGCAGCGACGAGCAGAAGCAGCGCTGGCTGTACCCGATGCTCGCCGGCGAGATCCGCAGCGCCTTCTCCATGACCGAGCCCGAGACCCCGGGGTCGGATCCGACGCAGCTGATCACGCGCGCGGTCAAGCAGGACGGCGGCTACGTGCTCAACGGGCACAAGTGGTTCACCTCCAACGGCTCGATCGCCGACTTCCTGATCGTCATGGCCGTCACCGATCCCGACGCGCCGCCGCATCGCCGCGCGTCGATGTTCATCGTGCCGGTCGACGCCCCTGGCGTGGAGATCGTGCGCGACGTCCCGACGATGGAGCACCCGCAGGAGCGCTTCGGCGTGCTCGGCGGGCATTCCGAGATCTTCTACACCGACGTCCGCCTCGGCCCCGAGGCGCTGCTCGGCGCCGAGGGCGACGGCTTCCTGATCGCCCAGAAGCGACTCGTCCCCGGCCGCATCCACCACTGCATGCGCTGGCTCGGGATGGCGCGCCGCGCCTACGACGCGATGTGTGAACGCGCCCTCTATCGCCCCGTCAAACACGGGCTGCTCAAGGACACCCAGACCGTGCAGGCGTGGATCGCCGACTCCGCCGCCGAGATGCAGGCGGCACGGCTGATGACCCTGCATGCCGCCTGGGTGATGGACAACCACGGCTCCAGCGCGGCCCGCACCCACGTCTCGATGATCAAGTTCTTCGGGGCCAAGGTCCTGCACGACGTGATCGACCGCTCCGTGCAGATCCACGGCGCGCTCGGCTACTCGGGCGACATGCCGCTGGAGATGCTCTACCGCTTCGCCCGCCATGCGCGCTTCGTCGACGGCGCCGACGAGGTCCACCGCGAGCTCGTCGCCCGCCACGAGCTGCGGGGCTACGACGCGCCGGCCAACGGCCTGCCCCGCGAGCACCTTCCCACCCGCCGCGAGGACGCGCTGCGCAAGTTCGCTGACATCGTCGCGACTGAAGCGAACTAGACCGTCCACTTACGGTTGACGCGGCGCCCACAACTGATAAGCTTCTCCTAAGATGAATTCAGCTCAGGAAGGGCAGAAGGGTCGGCGCGGGCGCAGCAAGCGTCATATGGTCCTCACGGCGGCGACGGATCGCTTCGGCCGGGACGGGTACGAGCACACCAAGTGGGCCGACATCGCGGCCGATGTCGGTGTCGGCGCGACGGCCCTGTATCACTACTTCGAGTCCAAGCAGCACTGCCTGTACGTGATCATGGACGAGGCGATCGAGGACTTCCGCGGCCGGTTCGTCGCGATCGTCGCCGATGAGCGGGACCCCGTGCGCGCGATCGACGCCGTGATGCGCAGCTGCTTCGACCTCTCAGAGCACGACGTGCTCCGCAACCGCGTGCTGGTCGCCGAGCAGGGCCGGCTGTCGAGCCCGAGCAACTCAGAGCGCGAGGAACAGGCCCGCCAGGCCGCCCGATCGCGCATGCGCGAGCTGGAATTCGCGTGGGCGAACTTTCTCGCCACGGCCATGCGCGACGGCGCGATCCCCCACACCGACCCGCGGCTGCTCACGCGCGCCGTGCTGGGCCTCTACAACAGCATCTGGCATTGGTACAGGCCCAACGGGATCATCCCGCTGACCCGCGTGGCCGGCTACTACACCGAGGTGGCGGTGGCGATGATCGGCCTGCCGCCCGCCCCGCCCGAGCTGGAGCGCGTCGCGGCGTGAGCTTCTTCGAGCGCTACTTCGAGGCCCTCGACGGGCCGGAGCCCTACTCATCGCTCGAACTGGTCGCCGACGACGTGCAGTTCGCGATCGAGTGGGCCAACGGCGACGACCGCAAGGCCACACAGTTGCGCGGCGGCAAAGCCGAGCTGCGCGCGTTCATCGATGCGGGCGACATGGACGGGTGGGCGCACTACGTCGTCTGGTCGGCCGCCGACGGCGACACGGAGTTCGCGCTCGGCGAGACGCGCTGGGACGACGGCCGCTTCATCGGCACGTTCCTGGCCGTCGCGCACTTCGACGCCGACGGCCGGATGGACCGGTACATGGTCGGCCGCTCGCCCGCGATCAGGTTTCCGGGAGGCCGGCATGCAGGCTGAGCTGCTCGCGGGCACGCCGAGCGAGCCGGTCCTGCTCGGGTCGGAGTGCCACCGGTGCGCCACGGTGACCTTCCCCCGCCAGGCCGCCTGCCCACGCTGCACCTCCACCGACGTCGCCGAGCGCCGGCTCGCCCGTCGCGGGACGCTGTGGAGCTGGACGATCCAGCGCTTCCGCCCGAAGTCCCCGCCGTACACGGGTCCGGAGGAGTTCGAGCCCTATGGCGTCGGCTACGTGGAGCTGCCGGGCGAGGTGCGCGTCGAGGCGCGGCTCACCGAGTCAGACCCCGGGAAGCTGCGGATCGGGATGGAGATGGAACTGACGTTGATCCCCGGCGCGCCCTTCGCCTTCAGGCCCGTGTCATGAGCGACGACATCGCCGTCATCGGCCTCGGCATCCACCCGTTCGGCCGCCACCCCGGCGTCTCCGGCCTGGAGATGGCCGCACACGCCGCCCGCGCCGCGCTCGACGACGCCGGCGTGGGCTGGGAGGCGATCGACTTCGCCGCCGGCGGGTCGGACGCCGCGGGCAACGCGGACACGACCGTGTCCGTGCTGGGCCTCACCGGGGTGCCCTTCATCAACGTCAAGAACGGGTGCGCGACCGGCGGTTCGGCCTTGATCACGGCGCACGCGATGCTGTCGGCGGGACGCGCCGAGGTCGCGCTCGTCGTCGGCTTCGACAAGCACCCGCCCGGGGCGTTCAACCCGCTGCCCGAGGAATGGGGCATCGGGTCCTGGTACGGCGAGTCCGGCCTCATGCTGACGACGCAGTTCTTCGCGATGAAGATCCAGCGCTACATGGCCCAGCACGCGATCAGCGAGTCGACACTGGCCAAGGTGGCGAGCAAGGCGTTCGCCAACGGCGCGTTGAACCCGAACGCGTGGCGGCGGCAGCCGCTGTCCGAGGACGAGGTGCTCGCGTCCAAGATGGTCAACGACCCGTTGCGCCAGTACATGTTCTGCTCCCCGGGCGAGGGCGCGGTGGCGCTGGTTCTGGCGCGTGGCGAGAAGGCCCGCGGACGTCGGGCCGTGCGGTTGCGCTCGGCGGTGTTCAAGACGCGCCGATTCGGCTCCTTCGAGGTCTTCAGCCCGTCGATCCCGGTGCACGACGCTCCCTCTCCCACGGCGGAAGCCGCCGCGGCCGCCTTCGAGCAGGCCGGGATCGGCCCCGGGGACGTCGACGTCGCCCAACTCCAGGACACCGAGTCGGGCGCCGAGGTGATGCACCTCGCCGAGACCGGCCTGTGCCAGGACGGCGAGCAGGAGCAGCTCGTCCAGAGTGGCGCCACGTGCATCGGCGGGCGCCTGCCGGTGAACACCGACGGCGGCTGCCTGGCCAACGGCGAGCCGATCGGCGCCTCCGGCCTGCGCCAGGTGCACGAGGTCGTGCTGCAGCTGCGCGGCGAGGCGGGCGAGCGTCAGATCCCCGGGCCCGCGCGGGTCGGCTTCACCCAGGTCTACGGGGCGCCCGGAGTGAGCGCGTGCACGGTGCTCAGCACCTGAGCGAGCTGCTCGCGCACCCGGAGTCGGAGCGTGTGGCGCTCGTCTTCGACGGAGTGGAGCGGACGCACGCCGAACTGCACGACCGGGCGGCGCGGATCGCGGGCGCGCTCGCCGCGCGCGGCGTGCGCGCCGGTGACCGCGTGGCCATGCTGCTCCACAACGGCCTCGAGTTCCCCGAGACGCTGCTCGCCTGCCACCGGCTGGGCGCGATCGCCGTGCCGATCAACTTCCGGCTCACGCAGGACGAGATCGACTACATCGTCGCCGACTCGGGCGCGGCGGTCCTGGTCGACGGGCCCCTCCCGGCCGACGGCGAGCCCGCACCGCAGGCGCAGCTGCGCGGCGACGATCCCGCGCTCCTGTGTTACACGTCCGGCACGACCGGCCGCCCCAAGGGCGCGGTGCTCACGCACGCGAACCTCGTCGCCTCGACGCTGAGCTGGATCCATGAGATGGGCGCGACCGGCAACGACGTTCTGGCTGTCCGGCCAGCCGCTGTTCCACATCGGCGGCATCAACGGGATGCTGCCGTTCCTCGCGCTCGGCGCGAAAGCCGTCATCACCCCCACCACCGGCTTCGACGCGGAGGCCGCGGTACGGCTGATGGAGCGCCACGACGTGACGATGTGCATCTTCGTCCCCACCCAGTGGGACCAGGTGACCGCGGTACCCCAGAGCACCCGGCTGCGGGTCGCGATGTGGGGCGCCGCGCCGGCCTCGCGGGCCACGCTCGAGGCGCTGGCGCGAACCTATCCCGGCGTCGACATCGTCAGCGCCTACGGCCAGACCGAGATGTCGGGCGCGACGACACTGCTCAAAGGCCCCGACGCGACGCGCAAGATGGGCTCGGTCGGGCTGCCCATGCGCGACGTGGACCTGCGCCTCGCAGACGTCGACGACCGGGGCGTCGGCGAGATCGTCTACCGCGGTCCGTTCGTCATGCGCGGCTATTGGAACGACCCGCAGGCGACCGCCGAGGCGTTCGCCGGCGGTTGGTTTCACAGCGGCGACCTGGCGACTCGCGACGACGAGGGCTACCTCCGGCTGGTGGACCGCAAGAAGGACATGATCATCAGCGGCGGGGAGAACGTCTACCCGGCGGAGGTCGAGCGCGTGCTGCGCGAGCACCCCGCCGTCAGCGACGTTGCCGTCGTCGGCGTCCCCCACGACCGCTGGGGCGAGACTCCCGTGGCCTTCGTGGTCGGCGCGTCGTCGGAGCCCGAGCTGATCGAACACTGCCGCCGGCACCTGGCGAGCTACAAGAAGCCCACCGCAGTGCACTTCGTCCCCGAACTGCCGCGCAACGCGGCCGGCAAGGTGCTCAAGCGCGAGTTGCGCGAACGGTGGGCCGTCCTCCCCCATGACGAAGGAGTCGCATGCGACTGAACGGAAGGATCATGGCCGTCACCGGCGGCGGGTCAGGTATCGGCGCGGCGATCTGCCGCCGGCTGACCGAGGAAGGCGCGACGGTTGCCGCGCTCGATATCCAGCTCGACGCGGCCCAGGCCACGATCGACGCGCTCGGGTCCGGCGTGGCCGTCCACGCGGACGTGTCCGACAGCGCCGCCGTCGAGGAGGCGCTGGCGCGCGTCGAGCGCGAGCTCGGGCCGCTCGACGCGATGATCAACAACGCGGGCGCGGTCGGCGGCGCGCACCTCAAGCGCGTGACGCCGCTGCTCGAGCGCCAGCGCCTGGAAGCCCTCGAAGGCGAGGTCAAGACCCCGCTCGACGCTCTCGTGCGCATCAGCGACGACGAGTGGCGCCAGTTGCTCGCCGTCCACCTCGACGGCACCTTCTTCTGCACGCGGGCCGCGGCACGGCTGATGGCCGCGCGCGGGAGCGGCGCAATCGTGAACATGTCCTCGGTCTGCGGGCTGGAGGGGTGCACCGGCCACCCGCACTACTCCGCGGCGAAGGCCGGCATCCTCGGCTTCACGAAGGCCGCGGCCAAGGAACTGATCGTGCAGGGCGTCCGCGTCAACGCGGTGGCCCCGGGCCACGTCGACACCAGCAACCTGCGAGGTTCGCTGGACGCCGCCCGTCGCGTGATCGCCGCGCAGACGCCCGCCGGGCGCCTCGCGCAGCCGGAGGAGATCGCGGCGACCGTGGCCTTCCTGGTTTCCGACGACGCGCGCTACTACGTCGGCGCGACGCTCAGCCCGAACGGCGGCCTGGTGACCGCCGTGTGAGCGTCCGCGCTCAGCCGATCCGGACGAGCGTCTTCCCGGTTGTCCGCCCGGCAAGCATGAGCGCCAGCGCCTCCGGCGCGCGTTCGAGGCCGTCGATGACGGTCTCCGTGTACTTCAGACGGCCGTCGGCGATCCAGCGGCCCAGCTCGCGTTGGACGTCGTCGAGGCGGTCGACGTGCGCGCTTCCGCGAAAGCCGCGCAGGGTGAGCTCGTGGGTGACGGCGCGGAACAGGTTGGTCGGCCCGGGCGCCGGCTCGTCGGCGCCGTACGTGGAGACGGCGCCGCAGAGCGCCGCGCGACCGCCTCGGCGCAGGGCGCCGATCGCCGCCTGCAGGTGATCGCCGCCGACGTTGTCGAAGTAGACGTCGATGCCGTCGGGCGCGACCGCGCGCAGCAGGTCGGCGACGGGTCCGTCGCGGTGGTTGAAGGCCGCGTCGAGCCCCAGGTCGTCGAGCAGGTGCGCCACCTTGGCCGCCGAGCCGGCGCTGCCGATCACCGTGTGCCCGCGGAGCTTCGCGATCTGCGCCGCGATGCTGCCGACCGCGCCGGCGGCCGCGGAGACCCACACGACATCGCCGGCGTGAAGGCCGGCGACGGCGAGCAGACCGACGTACGCGGTCAGCCCGATCCCTCCGAGCGGCCCGAGGTACGCCTGCGGGGGCGCCGCCCGCGTATCGATCCTGCGCAGCGTGCCCAGGCCGGCGAGCGCGGGGGCGTCCGCACGGATCGTCGCGTAGTCGCGCCAGCCGTCGGCGTGCCAGAACATGGTCGCCCGCGGCGAACCCGTCGGCGCGCGACTCCACCACCTCGCCCACGGTGAGGATCCCGTCCATCGCGGCGTCGACCGCGAAGCCGTCGAAGTACCCCTCCGGAGCGTTCGCGCGCAGTCGGACCCTCAGGCCCGGGTCGACCGATGTCCAGGTGTTGCGCACGAGCACCTCGCCGCTTGCGGGCGGGCGCACCGAGACCTCGGCGACCCGGAACTCGGGACCTCCCGGCGTGTACGCCGCGACGTGGATCTCGCGCCCGGTCAGCGGCATGGGCTCGCGAGGGGCGCCGTGAGGACCGTGCGGGCGGCTTCACGCCCTTCGGCGATGGCGTGCGCGACCCGGCGGGGGACGATGGTGTCGCCGATCGCCAGCCCACTCGTGTCGCCCACCAGCGCGCGCCAGTCACGCGGCCGGCGCTCGCCGACGACGATCGCGGCATCGGCGGCGATGCGCTCGGGCTCGCAGCCGGGCGCGCCGATGTCGACCGCTCCGTCAGCGATCGCCAGCAGCGCGTGCAGCGGGCGGATCGTCAACCGGGTGCCCGCGAGCCGAGGCGCGAGCTGCGTCCGGCTTTCCGCCGGGATGCCCGTCGCGAACGCCGTACCCGGCGTGACGAGGATGACGTCGGGCACGCCGGCGTCCACCGCCAGCTCGACGGCGCTGACCGACGGCCACCAACCGAAGCCGTCGTCGACGACGACGACGCGCCGCGCGCCCCGCAGAGCGGCCGCGCCGGCGGCGATGGCCCGCGAGCTCGACCACGCGAAGGCGCCCCCGCCCGGAGGCTCATCTTCCGTCGGCCCCGAGCGCCGCGATCACGGCCTCGAAGCCGGCGAGGTCGGAAGGTGTCGCGGTGTCCTCGAGGCGCCACTGCACGCGGCCGTCCAGCTCGGCGCGGTAGAAGTCGATCAGCCGCCGCCAGCCGCTGCGGTGGGGCGCGGCGCCCGCGAGCGCCACGGCGCCGCCGATGCTCGCGGCCGTATCCCAGACGGTGACCTCGCGTCCGGCTTCGGCCAGCGCGAGCGCGCACTCGAGCCCGCCGGGGCCGGCGCCGACGATCGCCACCGACCCGCTGGCGAGGTCACGCCCGAAGCCGAGCGGCGCGGCCGGGCGGCGGTCGCGGCCGGGTGGCGCCAGCGCCGGATTGACGCTGCACAGCAGCGTCGGGTCGAACGCGCGGCAGTCCTCGTTGCAGGCCACACACGGCCGCACGCGCTCCGGCCGGCCGGCCAGGAACTTCCGCGGCAGGTCGGGATCGGCGATCAGACCCCGCGCCAGCCCGACCAGGTCGGCGCCGTCGGCCAGCGCGCGCTCCATCTCGGAAAGCCCGCGGAAGCCATGCGAGATCAGCAGCGGCCGCGCCGTCAGCCCGCGCAGTGCCTGTGTGCTCGCGAGCAGCGGCGGCGTCTCGGTGGCCATGTCGCGCACGTAGGCGCTGCGCATGCCGACGGTGAGGTTGAGATAGTCGATCGCGGGCTCGAGCTCGGTCAGCAACTCGGCGATCTCGGCGACGTCGAGGCCGGCGTCGTGCGTGTCACCGACGGACAGGCGGATGCCCGCGACCGCCGACGGGTCGAGCTCACGCAGCGCCCGCAGGATCGCGAGCACCGGCGCCGCGCGGCCGGCCACGCTCTCGGCTTGGGCGCGCCGGTTCGTGCGCGGCGAGAGGAACTGCGCCAGCAGGTAGCCGTGCGACGCGTGCAGCTCGATGCCCGAGAACCCGGCCTCCAGCGCGTGCCGCATCGACACGACATGTGCCTCGACGATCGCGTCCACCTCACCATCGGTCAATGCTCGCGGCGCCGTCGGCTCGCGCGGCGAGCGAACGGCCGATGGCGCGACGGGGGCGTGGTAGCGCTCGGCGCCGAGCGTCTCGCGGCCCAGGTGCACGAGCTGGAGGACGGGCACGGCGCCGGCGCCGGCGATCGCGCTCGCGCGCTTGCGCAGGCTGGGGACGATCTCCGGTCTCCAGGCCTCGGCGAAGTTCCCCCGCCGCACCGTCGACTCGGGGGCGACGACCGTCCCTCCGACGATCGCCATCGCCACGCCACCTTCGGCGAGGCGTCGCCAGTACGGGGCGTCGCCTGCGCCCGGCAGGCCGTCCTGCACGTCGCCGCCACCGTGCGCGGTGGCCACGATGCGGTTGGCCAGCGTCACGGACGCCGTGAGTTGGAGCGGGTCGCTGAGCTGGGCCATGGTGAGAGTCCTCGATCGATTCAGAGTCAGGGCGCTACGCCGCGACGACGGCCAGCGCCGCTGCCGCCGCGAGCGTCAGCGCCGCCGAGATGCACGGCAGCGGGATCGGCGGTGGTCCGGGACCGCCGCCCAGGTCCAGGGCGGCGTGGCGGCGGGCGTAGCACCGGCTCGCGAGCGCACCGCCGCTGACGCCGGTCGCGACGAGCGCCGCACCCACGGCGTATCCCAGCCATGGGACCGCGCTGTGGACGGCGAACCTGGCGATCAGCGCTCCGGCCGCCGTCAGGGCCAGCGCGGTACGCAACCACGCGAGCGTGGTGCGCTCGAGTTGCGCGCCAAGGTCGAACAGCGACGGCGCGCTCACCGGACGACCAGCACGATCACCGCCGCGACGGCGATGAGGCCGATGGCGACACTCAGCGGACCGACCAACGGCGAGTACGGAAGCGGCTGTTGCAGACGCAGCGCACGCTCGAGCGTTCGCCAGCGCGGATAGCTCATCACGCCGATGACCCCCGCGATGACGATCAGCGGAATGCTCAGCGCCAGGCGCTCGGCCTGCGGCTCAGAGCGCAACAGCTCGGCGATCGCCAGCCCGGCGACGAGCGTTCCCAGCGCGGTTCGTGCCCACGCCAGGAACGTCCGTTCGTTGGCCAGTGTGAAACGGGGGTCAGGCTCCTCACCGACGTCCAGTCGCCGGCTCACAGCTTGTCGAAGACGTCGCGCCCGCCGAACGCCATCGCGGCGACGACGCCGATGCCGGTGACGACGGTCATGACGAGGGCGATCGCGGCGACCGTCGGGTAGGAGCCGTTGGTCCAGTAGTCGAACAGCACCGTGCCCATCACGTTCGTCGTCGGTGAGCGGACCAGCATCGAGGCCGAGAACTCGTGCGTGAGCAGCACGAACATCAGCGCCGCCGCGCCGCCCATGCTCGCACGCAGCAGCGGGAGCACGATGCGGGTGTTCGTGGCCACCAGCCCGGCGCCGCAGACCCGCGAGGCCTCCAGGTAGCCGTTGCCCATCGCGATCATCGTCGCCAGCAGCATCCGCGTACCGAAGGGCAGCATCAGCGCCGTGTAGACGAGGACGATCACCCACTTCGAGCCGTACAGGACCAGCGGCGGATACGAGTAGGTCAGCAGGAAGCCGACGCCGAAGATCACCGCCGGCACCCCGAGCGGGAGCGCCACGATGAAGTCCAGCAGCGTTCGCACGAACTTGAACCGCTGGCCGCGCAACAACAGCGACGCAGCGATGAACCCGATGATCAACACAAGGATCACGCCGGCCGCGGAGGCGGTGATGCTCGTGACGATCGCTTCCCTGGTGTTGGAGGCGGACAGCACCTCGCGGACGTTGTCCAGGGTGAAGTCGCCCGGTTTGATCGTCGGCGTCCAGAACTTGGAGAGCGCCACGATGGTCAGCGCCACGATCGGGAGCACCGTGGACAGAAACGCGTACAGCAGCATCGCGGCGGCGGCCAGGTTGGAGGTCTTCCCCGAGGAGCGGAACCCCTTGCCGCCATGGGTCACGAAACGCCGCTGGTCACCCAGCGCGATCTTCTGCCCGATCACGACGATCAGCCCGAAGACCAGCAGGGGCGAGCCCAACGCCGCAGCCGCGGCGAAATCGGTCGGCGACTCGGACACGTAGCGGAAGATCTCGGTCGTGATGACGTTGACGCCCTGGCTGGTGCCCAGCAGCAGCGGAGCGGTGAACTGCCCGAGGCCGAGCAGCAGCGCGACACCCCCGCCATAGATCAGCGACGGTCGCAGCAGCGGCAGGATGATCTTGAAGAAGACGCCCAGCCGCGAGGAGCCGGACACCTGGGCGGCTTCGACGTGCTCCTGGTTGATGTCCTTCAGGCCGGCGCTGACGAACAGATAGACGAACGCCGCGAGCGAGAAGCCCGTCAGGATGATGATCCAGGGAACCGTGTAGACGTCGATCGGCCCCTGATCCAGGTGGTTCCACCACGGCAGCTTGCGCAGCAGGGCATTGAGGTAGCCCGGCCGCGGACTCAGCAGGAACGCCCAGCCGATCACGTTCGCGACGGCGGGGATGACGATCGGCAGCACCGGCAGGCTGCGCATCCACCCGCACCGCGCGGGCAGCTGCGTCGAAGCCCACGCCAGCAGCGTGCCCAGCACCATCGCGATCACGAAGGAGCCGAGCGCGAGTTCGAACGTGGTCAGCAGCACCTTGCCGATTCCAGGAGCACCGAACGCGGTCCGGTACCCCTGGGCGCCGTCATCGAGCGCCGTGGTCTGCAGCTTGATCAGCGGCAGCACGACCAGGTAGGCGAGCACCGCGACGAAGCCGACGACGCCCACCATCGGCAGCCAGCGCCGAACGCTCGAGCCGGCGCGCGGCTGTGTCTGAGACGTGATGACGGCCATGGCTCAGGCCCCCACCGGCTGGTGCTGGGCGGCGGACGCCGCCCCGATCTCGGCCGACACGTCGAACAGCTTCGCTTCGCGCGGCCGGAACCCGACCGAGATCGGTTGGCCGACCTCGAGCTTGCGGGTCCAGCTGTCCTGGTCGCCGGCGGGCACACGTGCGTGGACGCGCGTGTCTCCCGCGTTGGCGAAGACATCGAAGTGTCGTCCGCCGTAGCCGGCGTCGAGGACCGTCGCGGGCAGGAACGCCATGCCCGCTTCGGGTGCCTCGCCGGGGGGAGCGATGCTGAGGTCCTCGGGCCGCAGGCGCGCCACCCTCTGGCCACCGTTGCCCGACGGTGTGAGCGGCTGGCCGTCGAGGCGCTCGCCGTTGCAGGTCCAACCGTCGTCCGCGCGCTCGCACACCAGGCGGTTCGCCATCCCGATGAAGTCGGCGACATACTCGGTCGCCGGGCGCTCGAACACCCGCTGCGGCGTGTCGAGCTGCTCGATCGTGCCCTTGCGCATGATCGCCAGGCGATCGCCGAGCGCGAGCGCCTCGGACTGGTCGTGCGTCACGAAGACCGACGTGAAGCTCAGCCGGGCGTGCAACTCGTGGATCTCCGCGCGGACGAGGTCGCGCAGGCGCGCGTCCAGGTTGCTCAGCGGCTCGTCGAACAGCACCAGCCCGGGCCGGGCGACCAGGCCGCGGGCGAGTGCCACGCGCTGCTGCTGACCGCCGCTGAGCTGTGCCGGATACCGGTCCAGCAGCGGCTCGCAGTCGACCAGCCGGGCCATCTCCTCGACCCATCCTTCGCCGATCTTGTCCTTCATCCCACGCGCTTTGAGTGGGTACCCGATGTTCTTGCGCACCGTCATGTGCGGCCACAGCGCATATGACTGGAACACCATGCCGATGCTGCGCTTGTCGGGCGAACGGTTGACGCGAGCGTGACGGTCGAAGACCGTCTCCCCGCCCAGCGAGATCGTCCCGGCGGTCGGTTCCTCGAGACCGGCGAGGCAGCGAAGCGTCGTCGTCTTGCCACAGCCGCTCGGGCCGAGCAGCACGAGGAACTCGCCGTCCTGGACCTCCAGGTCCAGTTCCTGGATGACCTTCGTGGAGCCGAACGTCTTGCTCAGGGCTTCAATTTGCACGTGCGACACTGCACTGCACCTCTCTCTCGTGTGACGCCGTCGCCCGCTCAGCCCTGTCCGAACAGGTCGTTGAGCTTCTGCTCGTACTCCTGGATCTGGGCCGGAGTCATCGTCGAAGGCTTGCGAACGTTCGCGACCTCCGCGACGGCGCCCGGCACGTCGGGCAGCACCGCGGCGTTCTTGCGAGCGATCGCGGCCTGACCCTCCTTGGTGATCATGAAGTCCCCCAGGAGCTGCGCGGCGTTCGGGTGCGGCCCCGACTTGAGCAACGTGCCCTGGAATCGCGCGCCCCACGCCGGATTTGCGAGGCCCCACTGCACCGGGGCGCCCGCCTTCTGCTCATCGACCTGCGGTTGCACGAAGGTCGCCGCGGAGATCTCGCCGGAAGACAGCGCCTCGGCCATCGGAAGCGCGCTGGGATACAGACGCGGCTTCTGCGCCGCCAGCTTCTGCAGGTAGTCGGCGCCGTAGTTCTCCTCGAGGTACTTGTAGAAGTCGACGAACGTCGCGCCCTTGATCGGCGGAATCCCGATCTTGCCGCCGGCCAGTGCCGGATCGAGCATGCCCGCGTAGTCCGTCAGCTTGCCCTTGAAGCGGTCGGTGTTCCACGCGAACGTCAAGACGGCCGCGTTGGTCACGAACGCGTGGTTGGCGAGAAGGTTCTCGGCCTTGTTGTAGGCCGGGTCGTCGAACGCCGGGCCGCGAGGAGCGACGAAGTTGGCCTTGTTCGCATCGAGCCAGTTGCGGTCAGTGGTGACGAAGACGTCCGCGATGCCCTTGCCGGTCCGGGCCTCGGCCTCGACCTTCGGAGCGAGCGCCGTCTCCACGCCGCGCACCACCTCGACCTTGATCTTGGGGTACTTCTGCTGGAACTTGGAGGCGAGATCGCCGAGCTGATCCGTGCCCTGCCCGGAGTAGATCGTGACCTTGCCCTCCTTCTCGGCCGCGGCGACGATGTCGTTCCACGAGCCAGAGGCGGGGACACTCGCCGCGCTCTGCTCGGAACCACCACCGCACGCTCCGGAGGCCAGCGCGAGCCCCACGGCCGCGGCGGCCGCGGCGATCCGCAGGCTCACCCGCCGGGAAGGGCCTCGGCCCCCGCGGGCACCCTGTCGGGTCGCTGCACTATCCACATTCGGCTCCGGCGACAAGCTTCGCATCGATCTCTCCTCCTCATGAATGCGCGTCTGCGCGTCTCTTGCTTCAGGCAATGTAGCTCTGAACTGAAGTCATGTCAAGTTTCTCCGCCGACGTCGTCACGTCACGCTTGATCGCATCCCTTAGCGCGGTTGCCTCGGGCGCTGCCTGCGTCCCATGCGCGCCAGACGATCCGTGGCCGGCGACCCTGATCTGAGTTCAGTTAACGATGCTCGCGGACGCCCGGCGGATCGCCGCCGGCGTCACGGGACCGGGCCGCCATTCGCGGCGATAGACCTCGGCGCTCGGACCCCACGTGCGCAGATCGAGATAGAACGGCGCGGCCGGGGCCGGCAGCCAGTTGGCCGCATTGGCCGGACGCTCGTGCCCGATGACCACCGTCAACGATCCGTCGCTGTCGTACTCCAGGCCCGGGGTGGTGGCCGCGACGGCGTAGCGGTCGATCTCGTTGGGGTACAGAAACCCGGTCGCGGTCGGATACAGCGTGAGCGACCAGTGCCCGTCCACCGGCGGCGGCGGGTCGAACCGGACGACGTAGTTCGCCTTCGACGCGTCGAGCGGCTCGCCCGCCGCGGTCGAGTGGACCGCGTAGAAGACCTTCTCCTCGCTGAGATTGCCACCCGTCCCGATCAGGTTCCTGATCGCACGGCGCAGGTAGTTGAACCCGTCCTCCCCGCCCGAGCCGCTGATCCAGCCGGTGTCGCCGATCGGTTCGGCGTACTGGGAGCGCGCGCCCTGAAGCAGTTCCATGGCGTCCACGAACCCAGCCTCCAGCCCGCGTCGCGTCGCGCCGTCGAGCTCGTCGACGCGCACCGGCTCCGGACCGCCGAGTCCGAGGCTTCGGAAGCGATAGACGTACGCGTCCTCGTGAACCGGATGGCCGTTGAGACGCAGCGACGCGTCCAGCGCGGCGAAGAAGCTCCGCCAGTCGGTCTCGGCAGCCTCGGGCGACACGACGAAGAAGTCGCGCCGGCCGCGGTCGCCCGCGGGCGTGATCTCGACGGCGTCCTGGAGCGCGCGCACGGCTTCGACGTCCCCGGGCGACGGACGCACGAGGATTCGCATCAGGATCCACATGTACGGGCTCGCGACGCGGAAGCGGGTCGTGCCGGCCGGCACGTCGCCCTCCCACCCGGGCGGCGTCACGAAGAAGTCGCCGCCTGCCTCCCCGACGGTCCTCGAACTGAGGTTGGTTGAATTCGAGTACGCGTCGAGGAAGTGCAGGGTGTAGTAGCGGGCCTGGATCGGGGGCACCCGCAGGTGGACGGGGCCCTCCGAGAGGTCCAGCCAGGCATTGGAGTACAGCGTGTCGACGTTCGGGGTCTTGAAGACCCGGAACTCCGGCGTCGCGACATCGCGCTGGTGGTACCAGCGGTTGAACCCGGTGTGGCTCGGGTTCGACTCGTCCACGGCCTGGCCGATCATCTGCGCGTACTGGTAGACGCTCGGGAGGCCATAGATCACGGCCTCCGCGGCGAGCGACCGCACATAGCGCTCCCGGTGCTCGGCGCCCTCCGGCACGACGTCGGCTCGCGCCTCGACCTGAAGCTGGTCTACCTCCGCGAGCTCGTAGCCGCGTGCGATCTGAACCTCGTTCATGTCCATGGCTACGACTCTAGGAGATTTTGAGCTAAAGTCAATTCAGGAATATGCGCGCCCCGCCCGAGGACCGGCGCGCAGAGAGGAGACCGCATTGAGGGCGTACCGCATGACGTCCCCCGGCACCGCCGCGATGATGCACGTCGAGCCGCCACGGCCTGGCCCGCATGACGCGCTGCTGCGCGTGCGCGCCGCGGGCGTCTGCCACACCGACATCGGCCTGCTGCGTTCGGGGGATGCCCGCGGTCTGAAGCTGCCGGTCACTCTCGGCCACGAGATCGTCGGCGACGTCGTCGAGTTGGGCTCATCAGCCGACACGGTGGCCGTCGGCGCGACCGCGGCCGTCTACGAGCTGATCGGCTGCGGCCGCTGTGCGGCGTGCCGGCGGGGCGCGGACAACGTCTGCCGCGAGGCGGCCCCGAAGGTGCCCGGCGTCAGCTTCGACGGGGGCATGGCGGAGTACGTCGTGGTGCCGGCGCGCAACCTCGTCGACGTCGGTTCGCTCGCGCCGGTCGACGCCGCGCCGTTGACCGACGCCGGCATGACGGCCCTGCACGCCGTCGAGCGTGGCCGCGCCTGGCTCACGCCGGGCGCCGCGGCGGTCGTGATCGGCATCGGCGGGCTCGGTCACCTGGCGCTGCAGTTCCTCGCGGCGACCTCCGAGACGACGGTCGCCGCCGTGGACGTCGACCGCGCGCGCCTGGATCTGGCGGCGGCGCTCGGCGCGGCGGCGGGCGTATTGGCCGGCACGTCCGCAGCAGACGAGGTCCTCGCGGCAAACGGCGGGCGCAAGGTCGACGTCGTCTTCGACTTCGTCGGCTCCCAGCAGAGCCTCGATCTCGCGGCGGCCGTGACGGGCCGCGGCGGGGCGATCATCGTGACCGGGTCCGGCGGGGGACGTCTGTGTCTGACCGCCGCGATCGGCACCGGCGCGCTCCCGGACCGCGAGGTGAGCATGATGCACACGTTCGGCGGGACCCGGGCGGATCTCGCCGCGACGCTCAGGCTGGCCGAAAGCGGCCAGGTGCATGCTCGGGTGCAGACCTTCGCGCTCGAGGACGCCGGACACGCGCTGCAGGAGCTCGAGGCCGGCCGCGTACTAGGACGCGCCGTGCTCGTGCCCTGAGACGCGGCCGATCGCGGGCGGCTTCCACGTGCCGTCGAGGATCTCCGGAGCCGGGATGTAGAGCCGGAGCATCAGATAGAAGCGCCCGGCGGGGGCCGGGAGCCAATTCGACGGGCCGGACGCCGGTTGGCTGTGGTCGATGAGGATGTCCAGCGAGCCGTCGCGGTTGGTCATCAACCCCGGCGTGCGGTCCCCGATGGCATACCGACCGATCGGATTGGTGACGAGGCGCCCGGCGTCGTCGTAGATCGTGATCGACCAGAACGCCCCGACGGGCGGCATCTCGCCCGGGGCGAAGTGGATGCGGTAGGCGTTCGCTCCGTCGAGCGCTGAGCCGTCGCGATCCACCCGGCCCAGTGGATAGAGCGCCTCTTCGGGAACCGTCACGTTGCGCTGGTCCACGACCACGCCGGCGCGCAGGAGCCAGTCCGTCCCGAAGCGCGGGCCCTGGTAGTTGATGGTCCAGCCATTGACGTTGACGCCCAGGTCGAGCGACTTGGCGCGGACGATCGTGGCGGCGTCGCGGAGGCCGCGGGTCAGCTCGGCCTTGGCTTCGGCGGTCAGCGGTCCCGGGTCGAAGCCGCTGCCGGTGAGGCCGATGCGGGCCAGCGAGCGGACCAACTCGACCTCAGGCGGCTGCGACGTCTCGAAGTCCCGCAGGACGTTCCCGAGTTGCTCGAGGAACGACAGCGCCGGATCGATCCCGCTGTCGGCGTCGAGCAGCGGCCGCTGCGCCGGAACGTCGCTCGACGTGACGTCATCGCGGACCGGGCGGAGCCGGATCCGACGCTGGAGCGCGCGCACTTCGTCGAAATCCCCGGGGGTGCTCGGGTCGACCAGGATGCGGCCGGCGACCAGGAGGTAGCGGCCGGTACTGCCCACCGCGAGCATGCCCGCGGGCGCGGTGCCCGCGTGGCCGGGCCCGTGGATGAACAGCGGCGGCAGCTGTGAGCCGTGCGTCCGCTGGCCGAGTGACGCCTCCGCCGAGGTGTCGGCCTGGGCCATCTGGAAGGTGTAGTAGCGGTCGCCGAAGTCGGGGGTCTCGAGCACGAACGGCGTGTGCGCGAGATCCAGCCACGCCAACGCGTAGAGCGTGTCGACGTTGACGCCGACGCCCAGGGTCCGTGGATCGGAGAGGTGCTCCTGCAATCCGAGGTGATTGAGCGCGGCGCCGGGGCTCGTCGGTGGGCGGCGCGCGAACGGATCGGAGGGGTTCGTCAGCGCCAGGCGCAGGCCCGCACTCGAGACCAGGGGATAGCCCCACACATGGGCGCGGACCGCGAGCGTGTACGGATCCTGGGCGCGGCCCGCGAAGACCTCGTCGGTCGTCGTCGCCCGTGAGAGGTCCGCGCGACCAGCGTCTCCCCCCGCAGGCGGAACTCGCGGCGTCATCGGATCCGGCCTCCCGCCTGCACCGTACACAGAATAGACAAATTCACTTCAGTTTTGTCGCGGGCCGACTCATCCGCTCAGCCGGTTTCGCTACAGCTTCAAATTGACCTAAGTTCAGACGTTGGCTACTGTTGGCGCCGATTCGTCAACGAGACCGGAGCGAAGCCGTTGTCTGCCACGCGACCGTCCATCGCGACTTCGGAGAACTGGAGCGTCAAGCACGTCTCCAGCGGGCGTGGCCTCTCGGGTGCCAACGGATGCCGATTCGGACCAGATGGAGCTCTCTACAACGCATCCGCGTTCGGCAGCGAGGTGGCGCGGGTCGACATCGAGACCGGTGCGCTGACGATCGTGTCGCCGCGCGGGGACGGCATCGTTTCGCCGGACGACCTGGACTTCGACAGCGCGGGCGTTCTCTACGTCTCGGAGTGCATGGACGCGCGCGTGACCGCGTTCCAGGATGGCGAGACGTGGGTGGTCGAGGACGACATCCCGGGGGTGAACGGGATCGCCGTCTGGGAGGACCGCATCTTCGTCGACCAGTTCTTCGCCGGGGGCGGCCTGTTCGAGGTCTTCAGGGACGACCGGCCGCGGATCCAGCTCGCCGGCGACCTGCAGGGCCCCAACGGCTGCTGCGTCGGGCCCGACGGCTACATCTACTTCGCGCTGGTGTTCCCCGGCGAGATTCGCCGCGTCCCGGTCGACGGCGGGGCGGTCGAGCTCGTCGCGGACCGGCTCGCCGCGCCGAGCTCCTGCCGGGTGGGCCCCGACGGCGCGATCCACTTCAGCCAGGGCGGGTCCGGGCAGATCACCAGGATCGACCCCGCGACGCGTGCGCTGCAGACGGTCTACTCAGGCCGGCCGGGCATCGACAACTTCGACATCAGCCCCGACGGGCGCCTGTGCATCTCCTATTACGTGGACGGAGCGATCTACGAGGTCCTGGGCCCGACCGAGGCGCGCGAGCTCGTGGCGCCCGCGCTGCTGGCGCCGTACGGGATCGCCGTCGCCGACGGCGCGGTGCAGATCGCGGACGGGTTCAGCGCCGCGCGCATGACATTCGACGGGCGCCTCGAGCGGGCGGGCAAGATCACCGACGTCGGCTTCCCGGGCTATATCCGCGGTCTGGCCGCCGCCGGGCGCGGCGTCTACGTCACCAACTCCGCGGGCGCGGTGGGACGGTGGAGCACCGACGGATGGACCGCGGGCGAGATCTGGGTCGGTGAGCTCGGCGAGGTCATGGGGCTCACGGCCTTGCCCGGATCGCCCGCGGTGGCCGTCGCCGTGGCCGACCGCGGGCACGTCGCGTCGGTCTCGCCCGGCGGGAAGGTCGAGACGCTCGGCGAGGGCTTTGAGCGACCGGTGGGCGTCGCGGCCGGTTCCTCCGGCGAGCTGTTCGTGACCGACGAGGCGCGCGGGACGCTCGAGCGCGTCGAGCGCGGCCGGCGGACGACGATCGCCGAGGGCCTGAATCATCCCCAGGATCTCGCGCTGCGCGACGGCCGCATCCTCCTCGTGGAGGCCGGCGCCGGACGGGTCGTCAGCATTGATCCTGAGGGCGGCGCCGTCGACTGCGTGGCCTCCGGCATGCCGGTCGGCGACGGCGCCGGCGGGGTCCGCGGCACGCTGAACGGACTGCCGAACGCGATCCCCGGACCCATGCCGCCGTTCGCCGGCATCGACTGCGACGAGAATGGGCTCGTGTACGTCGCCGGCGACGCGAAGGGCGTCGTCGTCGTCCTCGAGCACGGAGCCACGGGCCGCTGACGGGTCCCCTCGACGAGGCTCCACCGTCCAGCGCGGCCTGGAGGAAGATCGCCGCGCTCGCCGGGATCGGACAAGGGACGCGTGTGCTCGACGTGGGGTGCGGCACGGGCGGCTTCTGCGCCTTCGTGGCGTCCCGCGGGGCCCTCGTGGCCGGGGCGGACGCCGCGGCCGACCGGATCGCGTCGGCGCGAGAGCGTGTACCGGACGGCGACTTCGAGGTCGCGCTCATGGAACAGCTTCCGTGGACGGACGGCGCCTTCAACGTCGTCACCGGCTTCAACTCGTTCCAGTACGCGCTCGACGTGCCGGCCGCGCTCGGCGAGGCGGCTCGTGTCAGCCGGCGCCTGGTCGCGGTCTGCAAGTACGGCAACCCGCGCGAGAACGAGTTCTTCGCGTTCCTGGCCGCACTGGCGCCCGCGCGCTTCACCCTCTCGCGGCTGCCGGAGCGCGACGCGGTCGACCGCGCGCTCGAGCGCCACGATGTGCGCGCGAGCGGCGTCATCGACAGCACGCTGAGCTTCGAGCACGACGACGCGCTGGCCGCGGCCGTCGCGCTGCCCGGGGCGATCGCGGCGGCCGCCCCGTACCGCAGGCCCGACGGAAGCTACCGCTTCGCCCAGACCCTGAAATACCGGATCGTCGCCGTTTAGCGGATGGCCATGCCGCCGTCCACGCTCAACACGTGGCCCGTGACGAAGCTCGAGCCGCCGCCGAGCAGGTAGAGCACGGCGCCGTCGAGCTCCCCCGCGCGCCCTCCGCGCCCCAACGGCGTGCGGTCGAGCAGGAAGTCCGGGAAGCGCTCGGGGTCCGAGCCCAGCTCGGCGGTCATCTCGGATGCGAAGAAGCCCGGAGCGACGGCGTTCACGCGAATCCCGTAGCGGCCCCACTGCGAAGCCAGCTCGCGCGTGAGCCCGATGATCCCGGCCTTGGAGGCGACATACGCCGCGTCGGGGATCTCACCGATCGAGCGCAGGCCCATGACCGAGGCGATGTTGACGATCGCGCGCCCACCGTCGCCGTCCGTCCCCTTCATGTGCTCGGCGACGAGGCACGAGAGCCCGAACGGGGCGGTGAGGTTGAGGTCGACGACCCGGGCGAACTGCTCGGTCGGCGTACGCAGCGCCGGGGCGGTGGCCCCCGCGCCGGCGTTGTTGACCAGGCCGTCGATGCGGCCGTGACGCTCGATCACGGTCTCCACCAGTCGCCGGCGATCGCCGGCGTCGGTGACGTCGCAGGTGACGACGTCCGCACCCGGGATCTCGTCGCGCAGCGCGGCGAGGCGGTCGGCGCGGCGCGCGGCCATCACCGGGACGGCCCCGGCCCCGGCGAGGGCGCGCGCCAGCTGTTCACCGAGGCCGGAACTGGCCCCCGTGACGATCACCACGCGCTCTTCGAGTTCTGTGCTCATGCCCTCGGCCCCCTATTTGAAGTCACTTCAGTTTATGCGGAGCCAGAGCGAGTTTCAAGGGGGCAGCCGCCGGATCCACTGGTAACGTTGGGATGAATTCACCTAGAGAGAAACGAGCTCCTCCCCTTGGCCACCACGTCATCGCGCCGCCGCGGTCCGCGCTCCTCGCGTAGCAAGCGCGAGGACATCCTCACCGCCGCCATCGACCACTTCGGTCGCGACGGCTACGAGTACACCAAGTGGGCCGACATCGCCAAGGCAGTGGGGATCGGCTCGACGGCGCTCTATCACTACTTCGAATCCAAGCTCCACTGCCTGTACGAGATCCAGGCGCTCGCCGTCCAGGCCGATCGCCAGAAGTTCGAGCGGGTGACCGCTGAGCACGAGGATTTCGCGGACGCCCTGGTGGCCGTGCTCAATGCCGCCTTCGACCTGACCGATCACGAGGTCCAGCGCAACCGCGTGCTGGTGGCCGAGCAGGCGCTCGCCGGCCTCCACCGCACGTCGGCGCGCGAGGAGGAGTCGCGCCAGGCCGCTCGCTCCGAGATGCGCGACCTCGAGTTCGCGTGGGCCACCTTCCTCACGCGTGGGATGGAGCAGGGCGCCATTCCGCAGGCCGACCCGCGCCTGCTCTCGCGCGCGATCCTCGGCCTCTACAACAGCATCTGGCACTGGTATCGCCCGCGCGGCAACCTCTCGCTCCCCGAGGTGCGCGAGTTCTTCGTCGCCCGCTGCCTCGCGGTCGCGGGGCTGCCGCCGGTCGCGGCGGCGAAACCGAAGGCCACCGCCAAGCGCAAGCCGGCCAAGCGCAAGGCCGCCTAGTCCCCTAGAACAGCACGGCGGTGGAGCGGCCGACCACGTAGCGGTCGACGAGCCCGCAACCGTCCACGCGCGCGGCGGCGACGAAGGTCGCCAGCGGGGCGCCGTCGACGCGGGTCTCGCCGAGCACGAGCTCGGTGTTGCCGTGCGTCGAATCGCTCAACACGTGGTGGGTCCAGGTCGGCGTGCCGCGCTGCGCGAGGTAGGCGTCGAACGCCGCGCGGCCGCCCGCGAAATCCTGCGCGGCGCCCGGGCCGTTGGAGAACACGATCGAGAACCGCAGGTCGTCGGCGAGCAGCTCGCGGCAGCGTTCCGGCTCGGGGCCGTCGATCAGCGCGAACATCTGCCGCAACACCGAGCTCACGCCGTGACGCGCGCCAGGACGAGGTCGACGACGTCGCGCTTGACGACCTTCAGCGACGGCGTCCGCGGGAACTCGTCGAACACCTCGACCGATTCCGGCCAGGTGTACTTCGCCACGCCCTCGGCGTCGAGGAACTCCTGCAACTCGGGAAGCGAGGGCGCGGTGTGCCCGTCACGGGCGATGAGCGCCGCGCACGCGCGCTCGCCCAGCCGATCGTCCGGGATCGGCACGATGGCCACCTCGCGCACCGCGGGATGGCGCAGGATCACCGGCTCGATCTCGGCGGGGACGATCGTGACGCCGCCGCGGCGGATGATGTCCTTGCTGCGGCCGACGTAGACGAAGTGGCCGTCCTCGTCGAGCATCCCGAGGTCTCCGGTCTCGTACCCGCCCCAGTCCGTCAGCGAGGCACGCGTCAGCTCGTCGTTGTTGAGGAAGCCCAGGAAGCGGCTCGGGCCGTTGACGATCACCGCGCCGACCTGGCCGGAAGGCAGCGGCTGCCCGTCCTCGCCGACGATCCGGATCTCGGTGCCGTCATACGGGCGGCCTTCGGTGCGCATGATCTTCGCCGGCGGATCGTCGGGCGCGTGGGCGGCGTGGCCGGGGACCTCGGAGAGCCCGTAGTCGCCCAGCGGCGGCGTCCCGAACGCCTGATGCATCGCCATCCGCCGCTCGGTCGTGAGTCCCGGGCCGGCGAGCACGCGCATCGATGACAGGTCGCGGTCGGTGGCCTCGGCGGCGAGGGTCATGTCGGTCGCGTGGGTCGGCATGGCGAGGACGTAGGTGCAGCGGTGCGCCTCCACCAGCCGCAGGGCCTCCTTGGGGTCCCACTTGCTGAGCAGGACGCCGGTCGCGCCCTGCAGCAGCACCGGGAAGTACCCGAACACGAGCCCGCCGACGAAGCCGAACTCGACCACGGTGAGATAGATGTCCTCGCCGGTCAGCCCCCAGCGCGAGCACACGCCCTCGGTGGCGTAGCGCAGCGTGTTCGAGGAGTGCGCGATGCCCTTCGGCGCCGACGTGGTGCCGGACGAGTGCAGCACGAGGGCAAGATCGTCGGCGTGGCGCGGCGAGCGCGCGTCATCGAGATCGACCGCGGAGTCGACATCGGCCGGGAGCACGGTGAGCAGCGGCAGTCGATCGCCCGCCACGTCGCGGCACTTGGCGATCTCCTTCTCGCCGCCGAAGCTGACGATCGCCGCCGCCCGCGTCTGCTGCGCGAGCGCCGCCATCTGGGTCTGGTTGAACATGGGCGGAAGCGGCGCGAGCACGGCTCCACGGTGCAGGCCGCCGAGCATCGCGACGGCGGCCTCGATCGAGTGGCGGCCCAGCAGGATCACGACGTCCCCGACGCCCACGCCCGCGTCCGCGAGCCGATGCGAGACGGCGACGGCGGCACGGCGGAGCTCGGCGTAGGTGACCGAGCGCTCCTCGAGCACGAGCGCGACGCGGTCGGCGTGCTCGCGCGCCCGCGCGTCGAAGTCGCCCCACAGGTCGCCCTCCCGCCAGTGGCCCTCAGCGTAGTAGCGCTCGGACTCGGGCTGAAAGGCCAGCGTCGCGTTCGTCATGGTTTCTCTCCCCGCACCGGTCTCAATTGAAGTCACTTCAATGTAGACGATGCTCTCGCAACGTGCAACAAATAAATCGTGAGTGCTCATCTACTGATACGATCTCAGTTCGATGCAACTTCGAGCTACCGATCACGAGCGGGCGCTGCAGGACGAGGTTCGCAGCTTCCTGGCCCAGGCTCCGCAGGTGGGCGCCGCGCTCCCCCGTGCCCTTGACGACAGGATGACCGTGCTGCGCGAGTGGCAGGCCTCCTGCTACGCGGCCGGCTTCGTGGGCCGCGCCTGGCCGAGCGAGTTCGGCGGCGGCGGACGGCCGCCCGCCGAGCAGATCATCGTCGACCAGGAGCTCGCCGCGGCCGGGGCTCCCGAGTTCGTCAACGTCGTCGGGCTCGACGTGCTCGGCCCTTCGCTCCTGCGCTTCGGCAACGACGAGCAGCGGCGCCGGTACATCCCGTCGATCCTCTCCGCCGAGGAGATCTGGTGCCAGGGCTTCAGCGAGCCCGACGCCGGCTCGGACCTCGCGTCGCTGCGCTCGCACGCGGTCGAGCAGGACGATCACTTCGTCCTCAACGGCTCCAAGACCTGGGTCTCGTGGGGCCAATACGCGCGCTGGTGTGGCGTGCTCGCGCGCACGGAGAGCGATCCCGCTCAGCCCAAGCACAGGGGCATCTCGATGTTGATCGTCGACATGCGCTCCGAGGGCGTCGACGTGCGGCCGATGACGCAGATCACCGGCCATGCCGAGTTCTGCGAGCTCTTCCTCGACGATGTGATCGTCCCCAAGGAGAACCTGCTCTCACAGCGCGGCGACGGCTGGAAGATCGCCATGCACACACTGGGCCACGAGCGCGGCACCGCCGCGCTGCCCCGCCAGGTCAAGCTGCGCACGTGGCTCGACCGCGCCATCCAGGACGCCGCCGCCCAGGGGCGCCTCGATGATCCGCTCGTGCAGGTCCAGCTCGCCCAGGCGCTGATCGGCGTCGAGGTGCTGCGCCATCACGCCTACCGCACGGTCGGCGAGTTCCTGAGCGGCGGCGCCGTCGGCCCTGACAGCTCGACCGTCAAGCTCCTGATGGCCGAGACCGAGCAGCGCCTCGCGGCCACCGCCTTCGAGCTCCTCGAGCCTGATGAGTTCTGGACCGAGACGTACCTGTACTCGCGTGCCGCGAGCGTGTATGGCGGGACGCAACAGATCCAGCGCAACATCATCGCCGACCGCATCCTCGCGCTGCCCCAGGAGTAGGCCATGGACCTCGAACTGACCGATGAGCAGCAGCTGCTCGGCGAGGCGCTGACCACGCTGCTCCAGCGCGAGTGGCTGCCCGCGGAGACCGCCCACACCGCGACGCCGCAGCAGCGCGCGCGGCTGTGGACGGCCCTGCAGGAGTTCTTCGATGACGAGCTCGGCGCCGTCGAGCTGTGCGTCGCGGCGCGGCTGCTCGGTATGCATCTCGCCTCCTCTCCCTTCCTCGGCAGCGCGGCCCTGCGCTACGCCGGCGTAGCGCACTCCGAGCGCATCGCCGTCGCGCTACCCGGCGCGTCCGTCGAACACGCCGAAGAGGTCGATCGCTTCGCGGTCGTTTCCGACGGGGCGGTCGCCCTGGCGAGCGCGACGACGATCGAGCCGGCGACCACGATCGACGTCAGCACCCCGCTGTTCGACGTGACGCTGGGTCCCGCGGAGCCGGTCGACGCGGACGCCGCCCGGCTCACGGCGATCGGCGCGCTGCTCGCCGCCGCGGAGTCCGTCGGCGCGGCCGAGCGAATGCTCACCGACGCGCGCGACTACGCCGCCGAGCGCCGCCAGTTCGGCCGCACGATCGGTTCCTACCAGGCGCTGCGCCACATCCTGGCCGACATGTACGTGCGCCGCGTGAGCGCCTGGTCGACGGTGCTCTACGCCGCCGCCGCGCTCGACGAGGACCTACCGGACGCCCAGCGGACGGCGGCGATCGCCAAGGCCTATGTCGGCCGCGCCGCGCGCGAGGTCGCGCACGGCGCGCTGCAGGTGTTCGGCGGCGTCGCCTTCACGCAGGAGCATCAGGCGCACCGCTTCCTGCGCCGGATCCTCGTACGCGAGCAGCAGTTCGGCGATGCCGCCCACCACGAGCGCGCGCTCGGGAAGGCGCTCGCCGCGCGCGAACGGCAGCCGGCATGACCGAGACCGGCTTCAACGATCCGACCGCGCAGAGACTCGAGCGCATCACGACCGGGGCCGACCCCGACCTCGTCGGGCCGCTCCTGGCCGAGGCGCTGCACGACCCGCGCTGGCTGCAGTGCGACGTCGCGCTGATCGCCGGCGGCAAGTCGAACCTCACCTACCGGGTCGCGTGCGACGCCGGCGAGATCATCCTGCGCCGCCCGCCGCTCGGCCACATCCTCCCGACCGCCCACGACATGGGCCGCGAGTACCGCGTGCTGACCGCGCTCGACGGCACCGCCGTCCCGGTACCGCGCACGCTGCACCTGGGCGACGGGCTCGGCGCGCCGTTCTACGTGATGGAGCGCGTGCTCGGGCACATCTGCCGCAACGCGCTGCCGGACGGCTACGCGGAGCTGCCCGAGGAGCGCCGCGCGATCGGCGACGCGCTCGTCGACGTACTCGCATCCCTGCACAGGGTCGACCCGGCCGCGGTCGGGCTGGGCGAGTTCGGCCGCCCCGCGGGCTACATGGCCCGCCAGCTGCGGCGCTGGTCGCAGCAGTCGGAGGCCTCGCGGGTCGAAGACATCCCGGCGCTCGACGCGCTGCGCGACGAGCTCGTCCGCACGCTGCCCCCCGAGCGCGTTCACGCGATCGTGCACGGCGACTACCGCCTGGACAACACCGTCCTGCACGCCACCCGGCCCGGCCGGATCGTGGCCGTTCTGGACTGGGAGATGAGCACGCTCGGCGACCCGCTGACCGATCTCGGGGCACTGCTTGCGTTCTGGAGCGAGCCAGGCGACGACGACGTGCTGACCGCGGCGCGGATCGTCCCGCCGGTGACCGAGGCCGACGGCTTCCCCTCGCGCGCCGAGGTGATCGAGCGCTACGCGCGGGCGACCGGCTTCGACGTCTCCGACGTGGCCTGGTATCAGGCCTTCGCCTTCTTCAAGCTCGCCGTCGTCTGTCAGGGCATTGCGGCCCGCGCCGCCGGCGGCGCGATGGTCGGCTCCGGCTTCGATGACGCCCAGCGGCTCGTGCGCCCGCTCGTCGAAGCCGGCCGGCATCACCTCGCTTAAACGACGATGGCCGGCACCCGCCAGGGTGCCGGCCATCGCTGCGAGGCCGAGGCCGGCGTGTCCAAGGACCCGCCGGCCGAAGAGGCTGCTCAGCCGTGCTTCCAGACCGGCTCGCGCTTCTCGAGGAAGGCCTGCACGCCCTCCTTCGCGTCGAGGGACTGGTGGGCGACGTTGCAGGTCATGCTCTCCAGGGCGAGCAGCGTCTCGGTGTCGCCATCCAGGCCGCGGTTCGCCGCGAGCTTGGTGATGCGCATCGTGAACGCGCTCTTGTCGATCAGGGGCGCGATGAAGTCGGCCACCGCCTGCTCGAGCTGCTCGGCCGGGGCCGACACATTGGCCAGGCCCCACTCCTCGCACTCCTTGCCGGAGAGGAGCTTGCCCGTGAGCAACAGCTCCTTGGTCTTGCGCAGGCCGATGTAGCGCGGGAGGCGGTAGATCGGGCCGGCGCCGCCGAACAGCGCGCGGCGGATGTGGAAGTCACCGATGCGGGCGTTGTCCTCGACCACGGCGAAGTCGCAGGAGATGAACAACTCGAAGCCGCCCGCGACCGCGAAGCCCTCGACGACGGCGATCGTCGGCTTGGACAGGTTGAACGCGCGGTCGAACGTGCGCGCCGAGATCTGGGCGATCTTGACCGACTGGTTGGTCGTGCCGAGGAACTCGGAGTCGAGCATGTTCAGATCGGCGCCGGCGCAGAACGTGTTCCCACGTCCGCGGATCACGACGGCGCGCACAGCATCGTCGTTCTCGGCGCGCTCGAGGTATTCGCCGAGCCCCATCAGCAGATCCCAGTTGACGCAGTTCTTGACCTCGGGGCGGTTGAACCAGATCGTCGCCACGGGCCCGTCGACCTCGTACTGGATGACCCGGGTGGCTTCTTCCACTGACATGGGCACTCTCCTCAACACTCGTTTACCGAACTGAGTTCAAATCATACACGCTGGATGAAACTTGGCAAGGTTCCGGTTCTGTCCATTGGACGCGCCGCCCTCGGCTTGTCATACTTGAACTCGAATCAGCTTTGTCCGCTCCCGTTTCCATCCCGCTCCCGCTTCCGCACATCGGCTCGGTCAACGCCTGGCTGCTGCTCGGCGACCCGCTCACGCTGATCGACACGGGCCCGTGCGACGACGCGGCGCTGAGCGCGCTCGAGGCCGGCCTGCGCGGCGCCGGCGTGCGGCTGGAGGACCTCGAGCTGGTGCTGATCACGCACCACCACCTGGACCACAGCGGGCTCGCGACGACGATCGCCGCGCGCTCGGGCGCGCGCATCGCCGCGTACCAGCGGGCGGCCGTCTACGGCGCGCGCTACGAGGAGCGCGGCGAAGCCGACCGGCGCTTCTCGCTCGCGCTGATGCGCCACCACGGCGTCCCACCCACGGTGATCGCCGACACCGAGACCTTCTGGGCGTTCCTGCGCCGGCAGTCGGATCCCTACACGGCGGACATCGTGCTGGCCGACGGTGAGCACATCCACGCCGGGGGCCGCGACCTGCGCGTCGTCGCCCGGCCCGGTCACAGCACCACCGACGCCCTGCTGGTCGACGAGCGCGCACGGTGCGCGTTCGTCGGCGACCACCTGCTCGCCAGGATCTCCTCGAACACCGAGATCTACCCGGCGCTGGAGCCCACGGGCTCGCGTCCGCGCGCGCGGGTCGAGTACCTGGAGAGCCTGCGGCGGACGGCCGCGATGCCGCTCGGGCGTCTGCATACCGGCCATGGCCCTGACGTGACCGATCACGTCGAGCTCGTCGCACAGCGGCTGGCCGAGCATGAGCGCCGTTGCGAACGGATCGTCGCCGCGCTGCGGGCCGGCGCGTCCACCGCGTATGAGATCGCCGCCGGCCTGTGGCCCGAGCAGACGATCCTCGAACAACCCCTGTTCGTCGTCTGGGAGGTGCTGGGACACCTCGATCTGCTGCTGGATGCGGGGCGCGTCCAGGAGCACGTGACCGAAGACGGCAGCACGTACGGCGTCGCATCCTTCGCGCTCGCCGGCACCCCAACCCACGCCCACTAGGAGGTGGATGCTCTGCGCGAGCCAGCCGAGACCTTGATGCGGGATCGCTTCGACCTTTCCGACCGCGTTGCGGTCATCACCGGCGGCACCCGCGGGCTCGGGCTCGCGATCGCGCGCGGCTTCGCGCAGGCCGGCGCCGAGGTCGTCGTCGTCAGCCGCAAGGCCGACGCCTGCGAGGAGGTGGTCGCCGCGCTGCGCGCGGACGGCGCCCGCGCGAGCGCCCACGCCTGCCACGTCGGGCACTGGGAGGAGCTCGATGAGCTCGTCGAGGACGTCTACCGCGACTTCGGCCGTGTGGATGTGCTCGTCAACAACGCCGGCGTGTCGCCGGTCTACGAGCGCCTCAGCGATGTCACCGAGGAGCTCTTCGACAAGGTTGTCGCCGTCAACCTCAAAGGGCCGTTCCGGCTCGCCGCGCTGATCGGCGAGCGGATGGTCGAGGCCGGCGGCGGGTCGATCATCAACGTCTCGAGCACGGGTGCGGTGCGGCCGACGCGCGACATCGTGCCCTATGCCGCGGCCAAGGCCGGGGTGAACGCGATGACGATCGGGCTCGCACACGCGTTCGGGCCGTCCGTGCGCGTGAACGCGATCATGCCCGGGCCGTTCCTGACGACGATCGCGCGCGGGTGGGACATGGACGTGTTCGCCGAGCGCGCTCGCACGTTCCCCGCGCGGCGGGCGGGCGAGGCCGACGAGATCGTCGGCGCCGCGCTGTATCTCGCGGGCGGGGCCTCGAGCTACACGACCGGAACGGTGCTGACCGTCGACGGCGGAGCGCAGTGGAGCATGGCCGGGACCGGCGACGCCGCAACATGACTTGAAGTGAAGTCAAATCATGAGTACGCTCTCCGTCATGAGCGCGAGGCCACTATGGGTCAGAGCCGTGTATCGCCTTGAGCGCGCGATCGGCGAACCCGTCGAAGCGGCGGTGCGCACCGACACCTACTTCGACCTGATGACGAAGGCCACACGCGCCACGAAAACCGTCAAACGCAAGGCCACGGGCGCGTCCACGCGCGGGCTGCACCTATTGAACCTGCCCGCCGGCAGCGATGTGAGCAGCCTGCGCGAGCAGCTCGCACGGATGGAGCGGCGGCTCAATCAACTGTCCGAGCACGTCGAGGAGCGCGACTGATGCCACCCGCGCTGAACCCACTCGACCTCGTTTCGAAAATCAACCGCGACGTCGAACGTTCGCTTCTGCGCGCGCGCAACGGCGTGCGCTACGTCCGTGGCACGCATGCGCCCAAAGTGGGCGCGACGCCCAAGGAGGTCGTGTGGCGCCGCGGCAAGGCCGAGTTGTGGCGCTACCGCAACGGACCGATCTCCTACGGCCCGCCGGTGCTGATCGTGCACAGCCTCGTCAGCCGCAGCTACATCCTCGATCTGCGCTCCGGCAACAGCCTCGTCGAGTACCTGACAGCCGCGGGCCTTGACGTGTACATGCTCGACTGGGGCGTGCCGGACCACCTTGACGCCGACAACGACCTCGAGCGCTACGTCGACTTCTACCTGCCGCGCGCCGTCAAGGCCGTCCTGCGCGAGAGCGCGAGCGAGGAGGTGACGCTGATGGGCTACTGCCTCGGCGGCGTGCTCGCCGCGCTCTACGCCGCCGCTCACGAGCAGCCCCCGGTGCGCAGCCTGATCCTGATGGCGACGCCGGTCGACTTCGACCAGATGGGCGCGATGGTCGCGTTCCTGCGCGACGGGCGACTGGACGCGGAGGAGCTGGTCGACGACACCGGCAACGTCCCCGCCGACGTCCTCTACAGCGGCTTCTACATGCAGGCGCCGACCACCGAGATCGCCCAGAAGGCCACGCTGCTCGACAACTTGTGGAACGACGAGTTCGTAGAGAGCTTTCAGGCCATGGCGCAGTGGTCGCGCGACCACGTGCCGTTTCCCGGCGCGGTGTTCCGCCAGCTCGTCGAGGAGTTCGTCCGCAAGAACGTCCTGATGACCGGATCGATCCGGCTCGGCGACCGCACGGTGGATCTCGCCGACGCGGCGGGCAACGTGCTCAACGCGATGGCCGAGCGCGATGGCGTCGTGCCGCCCGCGGCGGTGGAGCCGATCATGAACCTGATCGGCGATCCCGCCCGCCGCGAGGAGCTGCGGCTGCCCGGGGGGCACGTCACGTTCGGCACCGGCCGCAGTGCGGTCAAGCACACGATGCCCCGTCTGACCGAGTGGATCATCGAGCACTCGGACGAACTGCCGGAAGCGAAGGAGTGGTGATGGAGTTTCGATCGATCGCAGCAGGGGATGAGCCCGCGCTGCAGCGCTTCTTCGCGCGCATTCCGGAGTCCGACCGGACGTTCCTCAAAGAGGACGTCGACGATGCGACCGTCGTGGCCGCCTGGGCGCGACCCGGTGCGGCGCGTACGATCGCGCTCGAGGCGGGCGAGGTCGTCGGGTCGGTCGCGGTGGTGCCGCTGCACGGCTGGTCGAGCCACGTCGGTGAGCTCCGCCTGGTCGTCGACCCGGAGGCGCGCGGGCGCGGCATCGGCCGCGAGCTCGCGCGCCACGCCGTGCACGATGCCGTCGAGCTGGGTCTGGCCAAGCTCGTGGTCGAGGTGATAGCCGACCAGACGGAGCTGATCGCGATGTTCGTGGCACTGGGCTTTGACGCGGAGGCCCTGCTCGCCGATCACGTGCGCGATCGCAACGGGCAGATCCGCGATCTGCTCGTGCTCGCCAACGACGTCGAGTCGCAGTTCGCGGCCATGGCGACGGCCGGCATCACCGAAGAGCTCTGACGTGGAGTTCGATGGCTTCATCCGCGTCGCCGCGAAGGCGGCGCTCGCCCCGTGGGGTGGCACGATGGCGGTCCTGGACCGCTACGAGGCCGGTATCCGGCTGGCGACCAACCTGCAGTTGCATGTCGCCAAGACCGTGCGCGTGGAGCCGATCCGCACGCTCGCATCGACCCTGGCGGGCGTGACCCGCGACGTCGGCGCCGCGCAGATGTCCGTCGCGCGCTGGTTCTTGGATGATTGACCTCGACTCGCTGCGCGTCGCCGACGTCGTGCGCTCGATGGCCGCGTCGCGGCCCGCGCACCCGGCCATCCGGCATGAGGCGCGCACCGTCACCTACGCCGCGCTCGACGAGCGCTCGAACCGGCTTGCGCAGGCGCTCGTGGCCGCGGGCGCCGGGCCGGGCGCGCGCGTGGCACACCTCGATCGCAGCGCCCCCGAGGTCGTCGAGCTGCTCGCGGCCTGCGCGAAGATCGGCGCGGTCGCCGTGCCGCTGAACTGGCGGCTCGCGGCGCCCGAGCTCACGGCCGTCGTCACCGACGCGGGCGCGCCGGTGCTGCTCGCCGGCCCCGAGTTCCTCGGGGTCGCCGCCGAGGTCGCTGCGGGCGTCACACAGGAGCTGCGCGTCGTCGCCGTCGGCGACGAGTACGAGGCCTGGCTGGCGGCGGCGGCGCCCCGCGACCCCGGCGGGCGCGGAGAGGCCGACGATCCCGTGCTCCAGATGTACACCTCCGGCACGACCGGCGTGCCCAAGGGCGTGCTCACCACGCACCGCAATCTCGCGGCGGCGTGCCTGCACGTGCCCGTGTGGTCCTTCGATGCCGACTCGGTGTCGCTCACGCCCCTGCCGATGTTCCACGTCGGCGGGATCGCCTGGACCTATCTCGGGCTCTCCCAGGGTGCCACGACGATCATCGTCAGCGAGTTCGACGCGGCTGCGGTCCTCGATCTGCTCGAGTCCGAGCGGGTGACCAACGCCGTCTTCGTGCCGACGATCCTGCAGGCGCTCACCGCGGTGCCGGGCGCGGCCGAACGCGACTTCTCCGCGCTGCGGTCGATCGCCTACGGCGCCTCGCCGATCACCACACCGGTCCTGAAGGCATCGCTGCGAACGTTCGACTGCGAGCTCTTCGGCGTCTACGGGCTGACCGAGACGACCGGCGGCGTGGTTCTGCTCCGGCCCGCCGACCACGAGCGCGAGAAGCTCCTGCGCGCCGCCGGCCGGCCCTCGCCATGGATGGAGCTGCGGATCGTCGACGGCGAGGTCTGGCTGCGTGGCCCGAACGTCATGGCCGGGTACGCCAACCGGCCCGCGGAGACCGCGGCCGCGCTGACCGAGGACGGCTGGCTACGCACGGGCGACGGCGGCTACCTCGACGCGGACGGCTACCTGTTCCTCACCGACCGGCTCAAGGACATGATCGTGACCGGCGGCGAGAACGTCTATCCGATCGAGGTCGAAGAGGCCCTCTCCCACCACCCGGCCGTGGCCGAGGTGGCGGTGATCGGCGTCCCCGACGCGCGCTGGGGCGAGACCGTCAAGGCGCTCGTCGTGGCGCGCTGGGCCGTGGCCCCCTCCGAGCTCGTCGCGTTCGCGCGCGAGCGCCTGGCCGGCTACAAGCTCCCGCGCTCCATCGAGCTGGTCGAGGACCTCCCGCACACGCCGTCGGGGAAGGTGCTCAAGCACGAGTTGCGCGAGCGTTTCCGCTGAGCGCGTCTAACGGCGCAGCAGCGGAAACACCTCGCGGGCGATCCGGATCGCATTGGACTCGTCGAGATCGACGCCCACGGCTCGCGTGCCGATCATGAAGCGGGTGATGCCGAGCTCGATGATCTCCTGGAGCCGCTCGGCGCAGTACGTGGCCGACCCGGCGATGGCGAACTGGTCGATCAGCTCGTCGCCGCCGGCGTCCCGCGGGTAGAAGTCCACCTCCCCCGGTCGCCCGCCGGCCCGCACGGCGACGCCCCCGCGTGACGAGTGATAGACCGATTCCATCGTGTTCAACGCGTGCCGGTAGGTCGCGTGCGCCTGGCCGCTGACGTCGACGGTGGGCTTCGGCTCCCAGCCGGAGAAGCGCGCGTGGGTCACCACGAGCCCGCGGATCGCCTCGCGCGCGCTCCGGTCCTCGTCGGTCACCGCCACCTGGAGGTAACACCCGAGCCGAAGCGACTCGAAGTCCCGACCGATCTTCTCGCAGGTCTCGCGGACCAACGCCACGCTCTTGCGGAGACGGTCCACGTCCGCGCCCACGGAGAAGCTGACGCCGTCCGCCGTCCTCGCGGCCACCTCGACGGTTCGCGGCCCCGTCGCCGCCACGTCGATGAGCGGCTTCGTCGCTCGCAGTGACGGATCGATGTCGTACACACGAGCCATCGACGTCGCGACGCCGTCCACCTCGACGTCCTCCCCACGCAGATAGCCCTGAAGCTGAGTCAGGTAGGACTCGAACTCCGCCACCCGCAGCGGCTTGCGCTTGAGCACCTTCACCGCGCCATCGCCGCGACCGATCGAGAAGCTCGCGCGGCCGCCGGTGACGCCTTGGAGCGTCGCCATCGCGCTCGCCGCCAGAAGCGGCGATCGAAGCGGAACCGCCACCGCGGTCCCAAGCTGCAGGGTCGTCGTGGCGGCCCCGGCCAGCCCGAGGACGATGTAGGGGTCGGGAAGCAACCCGTGCGCCTCGCCAACGGCCAGCCCGTCCCAGCCGGCGGCCTCGAATTCGCGGGCGAACCGGTCGATCCCCGCGCTCGGAACGGGCGTCGCGCCCATTCTCCAGAACTCAACGCCCACGACTTCTCCCTCGTCGCCGTCATCGGCGCTCGAGAGCGCCCGTCAATCGCCAGAACTGATATCAGTTTAGCGTGGCGGGCGGGGCCGCAGGTGCCACGCTGCGGTGTGCGTCGCCACCTCCTCCGGTCGTGGCGGAACTCGTGCGCCGGCCGACCGCGCTGACGCTTGGACGTCAGCGCCAGTCGAAATGCTCGCGGTGCACCTGGCGGGAGGGGACGCCCGCCTGGCGCAGGCTGCGCTGGAAGCTGCGCAGCATCGGGCCGGGGCCGCACATGAACACGGAGGTCCGGCGCGGGTCGTCGCCCGCGGCGGCCAGGACCTGATCGGGTGTCAGCCTTCCGTCGACGCTGGTGTCGATGAGGTGCAGCCGCAGCGCCGGTTCGCGCGCGGCGATCAGGCGCAGTTCGTCCGCGAACGGGGCCTCGCCGTCGAAGCTGTAGAAGAAGTCGACGCGCTCGGGGAGCCCGTGGCGCTCGAGCGCCCGGAGCCAGCTCAAGAACGGGGCGACGCCGACGCCGCCGGCGATCCACACCTGACGAGCGGTGCCCTTCCAGTGCACGAAGCGCCCGTGCGGGCCGCCGATGACTGCCGGCATCCCCGGCTCGACGCGATCCTCCAACCGCGAGGTGTAGTCCCCCAGCGCTTTGACGGTCACGCGGACGACGTCCTCGTGGGGGGCGCTGGAGATGGTGAACGGATGCCGGTGCCAGCCGTCCTTGCCCTCGATGTAGACCAGCGCGAACTGACCCGGCGCGAAATCGATCGGACGTCCCAACGGTCGCAGCGCGATCTCGACCAGGCCCTCGTGCACCGGTCGCACCGTCGCCACCTGATAGTCGTGCAATGACCCGAGGCGCTGTGCGAACAGCTCCCGGTAGACGTAGAACGCCACGCCGATACCGCCGACCGCGACGTAGCTCCAGCGCAGCGCCGGAGCGCCCGCGAACGGCGTCCCGTCGAGCAGGCCGTGCGCGAACCCTGCGGCCACGAACAGCCCGGTCGTCCGGTGTACCGCTCGCCAGCGCTCATAGCCACCGAACACGCGGCGCGCATCGCGCATCAGCGGCGCGTCGCGGGCGAGCAGCACCAGCCGGCGCAGCGGGCGTGGAACGACCGACTGCCAGCGCGGGAGGATCGCCCACAGCGCCAGAGCGACGAGCCCCAGCGCTCCGATCGCGGCCAGCGGCGGCCCGAGCGTGGTGCCGTTTCCCGAGGCCAGGAGGATGTGCGGCGCCAGCAGCACCAGGCCGGCGATCGCGACGCGCCGGTGCCAGATGGCGGCGCGGTCGATCCCGTCGAAATACTCCTCGACCACCGGCAGCATGCTGATCAGCACCAGCCCGATGCTCAGCAGCAACACCGACTCCGCGCCGAGCATCTGCCCCGCGTAACTGGCCGTGGACTCGCCCGCAGGCCGGGCGACCGTCCACAGGATCGCCTGGGCGACGACCAGCAGGCCGATCGTCGTCGGGCCCACTTCCCGGGCCGCGAAGCGCGGACGGGCGACGCGCACCGCCGATCGCCGGCGCGGCGCCGGCGTAGGGGTGACCTTGATCGGGTCGGTGCTCATCCTCTCCAAGACCCTCGCACGCGACATTGCGGCGCGCATCCGCAACCGGCCACGCTGGGGTGCGGCAAACCACGGACTCGCGCTCCTACGCAAATCTTATGGCCCTGGGGCAGGCTCGGCGCAATGACCTCGCACCGCGCACCCGGCGGTCCCGCTCGAGTTCGGGCACGCGACGCCGCGGTCCGCCGCGCGCGCGCCATCGTCGCTGGGGTCGCCGCCGGCGCCGTCGCACTGTCCGGTGCGTTCTCCGTGGTTGCCGCTCACGCGTTCAAGGGGCATCCGCAACGTGTCGGGGCGTCCGTGTCCGGGTCTTGGGTGTCGAGAGGATCGTGAGCGAGCGGGTCGCCGGTTCTTGCTGGTCGGCGCGCGGGACGACGGTCGGCATCGTGGTTCACGGCGAAGCGGTGCACGGCGCGCGGTCGAGGTCGAGTTGTCGGCGACCGATGCCTCGTGCAGTCGCTTCCGTGCGGATTCCGAGTTGTCGGCGGTCAACGCGGCGCAGGGGCGCCCCGTGCGGGTGTCGCCGCTGCCGCTGGAGGTGGTGGCGGTGGCACTGCGCGCCGCGGCGCTCACTGATGGGCGCGTCGATCCCACCGTCGGGCTTGCACTCGCCGTGTCCGGTGCACGGACGAGGCGCCTGCCGCCATCCCGATGGCGTGGTGCGGTTCCTGCGCAGCGCGCTCGTCGTCTTCGCCCGCGAGTTCGAGGATCATCGCCGCCACGGACTCTGCGCGGCGTGCGACGGGCCGCGGGCGCTGGCGGTGCCCGATCTGCGCGTGAGGCCGGCCGCGTGAGCCGGCGCCTGGTCGTGAACCCGATCGCGTGCGCCGGCCATGGCGCGTGCGCCGAGCTGTACCCCGAGCGGATCGCGCTCGACGACTGGGGCTACCCGATGATCGACCACGGGCCGCTGCAACTCGTCCACGCACGCCGCGCCGTCGCGGCGTGCCCGAGGCTCGCGCTGCGCCTGGTCGACGCCGAGGATTCTCGATGACTCGGCTCGGTGGCTGCAGACTGTGGATGCCGTGCGCCTCCTGATCATCGATGACGACCGCGCGCTCCGTGACGCGCTGCGGCGCACACTCTCCCTCGCGGGCTACGACGTCGACGCCGCAGTCGATGGCGAGCAGGGTCTGGCGTGCATCGCCGAGCGGTCCCCCGACGCGGTCGTGCTCGACGTCGGGCTTCCGGGGGTGGACGGGCTCGAGCTGTGCCGGCGACTGCGCGCGGCGGGAGATCGCGTTCCGGTGCTGATGCTCACGGCCCGCGATGCGGTCGAGGATCGGATCGATGGGCTCGACGCCGGCGCCGACGACTATCTCGTCAAGCCGTTCGACGTCGGTGAGCTCAAGGCACGGCTGCGCGCGCTGCTGCGCCGCACGATCACCGACGAGGCGATCGACGTCCCCGCCTTCGCAGAGCTGCGGCTCGATCCCCAGAGACACGGCGCGATGGTGGGCGACCGGTTCGCGGACTTGACGCGCACCGAGTACCAGCTCCTGGAGCTGTTGATGCGCCACCCACGTCAGGTGCTGCCGCATGACGTCATCTACGACCGCGTTCTGGGGTTATGACTTCGGGCCGGCCTCCAACGCGCTGCGGGTGTACGTCGGGTATCTGCGGCGCAAACTCGAACTGCTCGGCGCACGCCCGCTGATCGGCACGGTCCACGGCGTCGGCTACGTCCTGCGCGAGCCGTGACGCTGCGCCACCGGATCGCGGCCGTCGCCGGGCTCGCGGTCCTGGTCACGGTCCTGATCGCCGCGGCGGCGATCTTCTTCGCCGTCAGGGCGCAACTGCACCAGCAGATCGACGACGCCCTGCGCGCGCGGGCCGCCGAACTCGAGGACCACGACCGCGAAGCGCCCTGCGGACGCGGCAGCGACGACCGTGCCTTCCCGCGTCCCACCGATCGCGATGACGCCCGCTTCGGCGGCGCCGAGGGCTACGCGCAGATCGTCTGCGCCGATGGCACGGTGCTGCGTCCCGAAGGGGCCGGCCCGGTGCTGCCCGTCTCGGAGCAGGCGCGGGCGATCGCCCGGTCGGGAGCCGGCGAGGCGCTCACCAGCACGCGGGTGGCGGGCATCCACGTCCGCGTGCTCACCCACGCGCTCGCCTCCGGGGGTGGAGCGGCGCAGGTCGCGCGCCCGCTCACCGAGGTCGATCACTCCCTGCGCGACATCCTGATCGTGCTCGCGGTCGTCGCGGCGACCGGGATCGCCCTCGCCGCCGGGATCGGCGCCATCGTCGCACGCGCGGCGCTCGCCCCGGTCCGGCAGTTCACGCGCCGGACGGAGGCGATCGCGGGCAACCCCGACCCCGGCGAGCGGATCGTCGTGGCCGGAGACGACGAGCTGGCGCGGCTGGCCCGCAGCTTCAACGCGACACTCGACGCGCTGGAGCGATCGGTCGAGGCGCAACGACATCTCGTCGCTGACGCGAGCCATGAGCTCCGCACTCCGCTCGCGAGCCTGCGCGCGAACATCCAGACGCTCGAGGAGTCCGATCGTCTCCCGGAGGATGAGCGCGCCGCCCTGCGGGCGGACATCCTGACCGAGCTCGACGAGCTCACCGCCCTCGTCGGCGACGTGGTTGAACTGGCCCGTGGCAGCAAGCCCGGACGCGTGCTCGACGATGTCCGCGTCGATTGGATCGTGGATGCACTGCTGCGGCGAGCCGAGGCACGCCGCGGCGTGGACGTCGAGTTTCGCGCGGACCTCGAGCCCACGCTCGTGCGCGGCGAGCCCGACCGCGTTAACCGTGCGGTCTCCAACCTGCTCGACAACGCGGTCAAGTGGAGTCCGTCGGGCGGCGTGATCGAGCTCGTCCTGCGCGACGGTGTGCTGACGGTGCGCGACCACGGCCCGGGCTTCGCCCCCGGAGACCTGGAGCACGTCTTCGAGCGTTTCTATCGCGCGGGCCATGCCCGCGGAACGCCCGGCTCCGGCCTCGGCCTCGCGATCGTCCGCCAGGCCGCCGAGGCGCACGGGGGCAGTGTCGAGGCGGCGAACGCACCCGGCGGCGGGGCGCAGATCCGTGTCCGCTTCGCGCAGACAGCGGGCCGTCCCGCCCATCCGGCGTAGCCCGCGCCCTGGACCAACGGCCGGGACCTTCACAGCGTCTTCACGCCCCGTGCCGCCAGCCGCGTGCTGGTCGGCGTGCACTTGCCGTCGGATGTCCTGGCCGGGGCCCTCCTGGGCAGCGCCGTGTCGGCGCTGATCTGCCCGATCGCCGCGACCGCCGCGCGCCGGGT
This sequence comes from uncultured Solirubrobacteraceae bacterium, assembly GCA_963798325.1. Lineage (GTDB taxonomy): Bacteria > Actinomycetota > Thermoleophilia > Solirubrobacterales > Solirubrobacteraceae > Solirubrobacter. The sequence continues at coordinate 1,812,425 of CAWCSS010000008.1, read as the reverse complement.
CGCGCCCGCAACCTGACCAGCCGCACCGCCGGCCCGCGCGGCCGAGTCCGATGCCCGGCTTCTGATTGACTGACTCGGGTCCGCCTGCCGATCACCCATCGAGAGCCGCATCTGAGCCAGCGATCGAACTGGCTGCGAGCGGCCGTCCTTGGCGCCAACGACGGCATCGTCTCGACCGCGAGCCTGATCCTCGGCGTCGCGTCCTCGGGCGCGTCGCGCTCGGCGATCATCACGGCCGGCATCGCCGGTCTGGTCGCCGGAGCGCTGTCGATGGCGGCCGGCGAGTACGTCTCGGTGAGCTCCCAGCGCGACGCCGAGCAGGCCGACCTCACGGTCGAGCGTCGCGAGCTGCGCGACGATCCGGCCGGGGAGTTGCGCGAGCTCGCGTTGATCTATGAGCGCCGGGGGCTCCCTCCGGAGCTGGCCGCGAGGGTCGCCGAGGTGCTGTCGCTCAACGACGCGCTCAAGGCGCACGCCCGCGACGAGCTGGGTCTCGACGAACAGCGGCTCGCGCGGCCGCTGCAGGCGGCGTGGGCGTCGGCACTGTCCTTCTCCGTTGGCGCGGCGCTGCCGCTGCTGTCGGTCCTGGTCGTGCCGGGGTCGATTCGCGTGATCGCCGCCGTGATCGTGACGCTGCTGGCACTGACCGCGCTGGGCTACGTCGGCGCCCTGCTCGGCGGAGCGCCACGCGGGCGCGCGACGGTGCGGGTCGTCATCTGGGGAGCGATCGCGATGGCCATCACCGCGGGGATCGGCGCACTCGTCGGCGGGATCGCCTGAGGCAGACGCGGTGCTCGCTCGACCCTGGCGCCGGCGACCGGGCCGGGCCGGAGCTCACCGCGGCTCGAGGACGACCACCGGGATCACGCGCCCGTCCGTCCGCGTCTGGTAGGTCGCGTAGCCGGAGTAGTGGTCGCAGACGACCGCCCACAGGCGCTCGCGTTCCTCCCCGTCGGCGACGCGCGCCCGCATCGGTCGCCGCTCGCCGTCGACCGTCACCGCGACGTCACGGTTGACGCGAACGTTGTGAAACCACGCGGGGTGCTCCGGCGCGCCGGCCTTCGAGGCCACCAGCACGATCGCGTCGCCGGACTTCGTCCCGAGCAGCGGGACGGTGCGCTCGAGCCCGCTCTTCGCGCCACGGGCGTGCAGGAGCACGTAGGTCTGGCCCATACCGGTCGACAACCGCCCGCGGCTGAGCCGGAGCAACGGCCGATCGATCGTCGGCAGGACGTGTATGAACAGCCAGCCGCCTGCTCGCGTCTGCGCGAACCCCTGCAGCAGCCGGTCGCGGCGAGACTTCTCCGATTGCGGCCGGAAATCGCGCACGCCCGCGACCGTACCGGCCTGGCGGGCGGCGGAGTATGAGAATCAGCGCGCTTGGGCTACGTCGGGTGCACCGACCAGTCGCGCGGGGCCTGGGCCTTCGCCGCCCCGAGCCGCGGGCATCGATCACACCGCGCCCGTGATCGCGGCGTCCAATTCCGCGAGCGCTTCGCCGGTGTAGACGGCGAGACGCTGCAGGCGCGGCACCGCGTCACGGTCGCCGATGAAGCCCACGTTCAACGTGCCCGCGTAGCTGAGCACGGTGATGTTCAGCGCCATGCCGTGGATCGGGATCGAGGCCGGGTAGTAGGCCTCCATCCGGCTCCCCGCGCAGATAGCGCGGTTCGCGCGGCCCCGGGACATTGGAGACGCAGACGTTGAACCCCAGCGGCAGCGGCGTGCGGATGCCGGCCAGCGCGCCGAGCGCCTGCAGCCCGCCGGGCGCGAGCAGGTACGCGCTGTAGGCCAGGATCGCTTCCTGCGTCATGCCCTCCAATTGCGCCTTCGCGCTGAGCGTCGACGCGTTGATGCGCTGCAGCCGCTCGACCGGATCGGCGATGTCGGTGCCGAGTGTGGCGAGCATCGCGCCGACGGCGTTGCCGCCGCCCTCGTCGCCCTTCGGTCGCACGTTGACCGGGACGAACGCCACCAGCGAGGAATCGGGCAGCTCGTCGAGCTCGGTCAGGAACCGCCGCAGCCCGCCGCCGACGATCGCCAGCAACACGTCGTTGAGCGTCGCGTCGTGCTGTGCGCCGAGCCGTTTGAGCTGTTCGAGGTCGTACTGCTGGGTCGCGAAGCGGCGGTTGCGGCCGATCCGATGGTTGAGGATCGAGCGCGGCGCCCGCGGCAGGTCGATCAGGTCCGGGAACTGGCCTCGACGGACCACCGGCTCCACGATCCGCTTGCCCAGCGTCATGGCCGAGCCGGCCTGCCCGGCGGCTGACCGCAGCAGCGACCCGAGCCCCAGACCACCGCCGTCCGCGGATTCGCGAGGCTCACGCGGCGGCGCGGGCACGCTGAAGAACAGCGGCAGGTCTTCGTCCGGGCCGCTTCGACAGCGAACGCGACAGCAACCGGACGCCGCTGTAGCCGTCCACCAGCGCGTGATGCATCTTCGTGTAGATCGCGAACCGCCCGCCCTCCAGGCCCTCGATCAGATGCACCTCCCAGGGCGGCCGGCTCAGGTCCAGCGGATTGCTGTGCAGGCGCGAGACCAGCACGCCCGAGCTCCCGCTCGTCGCCCGGGCTGGCCAGCGCGGACCGCCGCACGTGATAGTCCAGATCGAAGTCCTTGTCGACCACCCACGACTGCAGCGGACTGGCCACCAACCGCGGGAACCGCAGCTTGCGATTCCACGGCGACTGCACGTCCGCCTTGCGACGCGCCTCGTCGACCAGGTCGCGCAGAAACGTCGGCGACGCGTCCGCCGGCCGCTCGAACGGCGTCAGCGAGGCGACGTGCATCATCGTCTCCGGCCGCTCTCCATAGAGGAACAAGACATCCAGCGGCGACAACCGCTGCGGTCCATCGGCGCTCACAGCACTCCTCCCGATCCGGTCCCCACATCATGCCCCTACCCGCAACCGCCGTGTGGAGGGCGCGCGCTTGACCGCGCACCCACGGTTCAGGGAGGATCGACGGCCATGAACGTGCTCGTGGTGGGGGCCACCGGGATGCTGGGCGAGCCGGTCGCGCGAAGGCTGCACCAGGACGGCCATGGCGTGCGCCTGCTGGTCCGCGACGAGACCGCCGCCCGCGCCCGCTTCGGCGCGGAGTTCGAATACGTCGAAGGCGACGTCGCCGCGACCGACAAGGTGGACGAGGCCGTGGCCGGGACCGAGGCCGTGCACATCAGCCTCGGCGCGCACTCGCCGGCCGAGCTCGAGACGGTCGAGGTCAAAGGGACCGCCAGCCTCGCCGATGCGGCGGCAAGACACGGGCTGCGCCGGATCAGCTACATCAGCGGCTCGCTGATCGGCGTCTCCTACGGCGAGAAGATCCCCGAGCACAAGGCCAAGGAGGCCGCGGAGCGCGCGATCCGGGACAGCGGCGTGCCGTTCACGATCTTCCGCCCCACGTACTTCATGGACAACTTCCCGCGCCACGTGCGCGGCAGCACGGCGACGGTGATGGGCAAGCAGGCCCATCCGCTGCACCCGGTGGCCGCGCAGGACCTCGCGGAGATGGTGGCCAAGGCGCTCGTGACGCCTGAGGCCGTCAACCAGGCGCTCTACGTGCACGGCCCCGAGTCGATGCTGATGATCGACGGCCTGCGCACCTACTGCGAGATCGTCAGACCGGGGACGAAGGTGCGGTCGACGCCGCTGCCGATGATGAAGGTCATCAACCGCCTGTTCATGAAGGGCGAGTTGACCGGCGCACTACAGATCATGGAGCTCATGGACAAGCTCGGAGAGCACGGCGATCCGTCGCCCGCGAACGACCTGCTCGGCGCCCCGAGCACCACGGTGCGCGCCTGGTGTGAGGCGCAGCGGAGCGTGGCGGCGTGAGGCGCGCGGCGCTCGCGGTCCTCGTCGCCACCCTTGCGGCGCTCGCCCCCTCGGCGGCCGACGCGGCTACGCGCGAGTTCTGGGTCGGCGCCGAGCGGGTGAGCTGGAACATCGCCCCCAACGGGCGCGACGCGATCACCGACACGACGCTGGACCCGTTCGCGACCGTGCGCACGACCACGGTCTACCGGCGCTTCAGCAAGGGCTGGCGCAAGCCCGAGCCCAACCAGCCGGGCGCGGATTCCGGCGGCCAGGACTTCGTGCCGGGCCCGCTGCTGCGCGCCCGGGAGGGCGACAGGATCCTCGTGCACTTCAAGAACATGGAGCCGGCGGGCGGCGCGGCGCACACGATGCACTTCCACGGCGTCCGGTACAAGCCGAGCTCCGACGGCGCCTACCTGCCCGGCTTCTCCGGGCGCGACGGCAACGTCATGCCGGGCGAGAACTGGACCTACGAGCTGCACGCGATCCACGACTCGGTGGGCGTGTGGCCCTACCACGATCACGGGACGTCGATGGACGCCTCGATCGAGGGCGGGCTGTACGGGATGCTCTCGATCCGCGGCAAGCACGAGAAGGCGCCCGACCACGAGTTCGTGACCGTGTTCGCGCCGATGGGCCAGTTCCAGACGGTCAACGGGCGCGCCTTCGTCGGCAACACGCCGGTCTACAAGTCCAAGGTCGGCGACCGCGTCCAGTGGGACGTGATGGCGATGGGCTCCGAGCACCACACGTTCCACGTGCACGGGCACCGCTGGCGGGCCAACGGCACGCCGGAGGACACCAGGACGGTCGGCCCGGCCGAGAGCTTCCGCGTCACGTGGAAGGAGAACGACCCCGGCACGTGGCTCTATCACTGCCACATCGAGTCCCACATGGCGGCGGGCATGATCGGCGTCTACCAGGTGTCCAAATGAGACGGTTCCTCCTCCCCACGGCGCTCGCGGCGATCGCCCTGGCCGCACCCGCGCCCGCACTCGCCCAGCACGGCGCCGCCACCGGCGGCCATCAGGTCGCGGCCTCGCTGCTGCAGTTCTCCGTCATCCCGGCGGACATCGACATCCTCACCGGTGACACGGTGAAGTGGACGAACACGAGCTTCCTCGCCCACACCGTCACCGCCGACGCCGGTGACTGGACGTCGGGCACGCTGAGCAACGCGGACACCTACAGCCACGAGTTCATGGCCGCGGGCCAGTTCGCCTACTACTGCCGCTTCCACCCGACGATCCGCGGCCACATCGGCGTCTACGGCACGCTGCTCGATCGCCTGCCGGGGCCGGTGGCGTCCAACCGCCCGTTCGGGCTCAGCGGCCGCACGTCCGCGGCCGCCGGGACGCCGATCACCTTCGAGGCCGACACCGGCACGGGCTTCACCACCGTGGGCACCGCCACCGCGGGCACCGACGGCACGTTCAACGCGAGCTTCCCGGCCGGCGTCGCCGGCACCTACCGTGCCGTGGTCAACGGCGAGGCGAGCCCGGCCGTGCAGGTCGTCGTGCTCAATCAGACCCTGAGCGCCACCGTCAGCGGCAAGGGCAAGACCGTGCGCGTGACCGTCACGCCGGGCGCGCCCGGCCTGAAGGTCGTGCTGCAGCTCAAGCTCAAGGAGCGCTTCGGCTGGTGGCCGGTGGACACCGCCACGCTGAGTACGTCCAACACCGCGACGCTGAGGACCAGCGGGCCGCGCCGCGTCAACGCGCGCGTCGCGCTCACGCTGCCCGACGGCGCGACGGTGCTCGCCGTCAGCAAGCGCTTCAGGGCCGTCGCGCCGCGCTAGCGGCGCCGAGGGCGAGCCCGGCGAGCTCGAGCCCGACGCGCACGCGGTGCATCCGCATCCAGCGCCGGTGGTTCTCCAGGTAGGCCGCGTGGTCGTCGGCGGCGTGCAGGGCCGCGTTGACGGGCTGGATCGCCTTGATGATCACGGCCAGCATCCCGAGCTGGCAGGCGGTGGCCGCGAGACCGATCCGGTCCGTCGGTCGCAGCGCCGCGGCGGCCACGCCGGTGGCGACCGTGCCCATCACGAGCGGCTGCATGATCGGCCCGAACCCGGCGTTGACGGCCTTGACGGCCTCGACCTGCTGGTCGTCGGGCAGCGTGTCCAGCGACGGGTAGACCATCGCCAGCGAGCTCAGGTCGCTGCCGGCGACGATCCCGAGCAGCACGACGTTGGACGCTCGCACCTGTCTCCCGATAAAGCTCAGCACTCGGCGCGCGAGTCTACGGCACGCGCGATTTTTCGCCACCTTCGCGCGCGTGTCGGATAGGTTCGCGCCAACCAGCGACCATGGAGGCACCAAGAGTGCAACGAGCCCCGATCGCCGTGATGCTTGCGGCATCCGCGACGCTTCTGATGGCCTCGACGGCCAGTGCAGCGACCAAGACCGTCTACGCCGGACCGCAGACGAAGCTTCCGAAGGCGCTCGCGAACGCCGAGTCGAACACCTTCTATCCGGCCAAGCTCCAGGTCCACGTCAAGGACAAGGTCAGCTTCGTCTGGAAGGGCCTGCACAACATCTCCTACGGCAAGTCGCACCCCTACATCCGCAAGGACTTCCAGCCGACGGCGGGCGTCATGGACGAGGCGGGCGCGCCCTTCTGGTTCAACGGGCAGCCGCGCAAGCTCATCAACAACCTGATCGCCTACCCGGCGGGCAACGGCGTGGCCGACGGCAAGCAGTTCATCGCCTCCGGCCTGCAGCCGCTGCAGCCCAACAAGAAGAGCTGGACCGTCAGCTTCCCGAAGGCCGGCAAGTTCACGTTCTACTGCGACATCCACAAGGGCATGAAGATGACCGTCACGGTCAAGAAGGCGGGCGCGAAGATCCCGGCGGCGGCGGCGGACAAGAAGCAGGCGAGCAAGGAGCTCAAGGCCGACCTCGCGATCGCGAAGAAGCTCCTCGCCTCCCCCGGTCCGACCACCAACGTGGTCATGATGGGCAACGACAAGGGCAGGGTGGCGACCTTCGACTTCTTCCCGAAGGTCAAGAACGTCCACGTCGGCGACACGGTCAGCTTCGAGATGACCAAGGGCTCCAGCGAGGAGCACACGGTGACCTTCGGCCCGCCCGCCTACCTCGGGCCGATCGAGACGATCCTGCCGGACGCGGCCACGGGTAACCCGCCCGCGCTCGCCGTCGATTCGCGGCTGTACTACGCGAGCGACCCGGGCTCGGTGCTGACCCACAGCGCCACCGTCCACGGCAACGGGTTCCTCAACACCGGGGCGCTCGACGGTGACGACGGCGGGCCGGTGCCGCGCGTCAAGCAGGTGACGTTCACCACGCCCGGCAGCTTCCAGTACCTCTGCCTGCTGCACCCGCAGATGGTCGGGACGATCGTCGTCTCATAGCGGCGCGGCGGCGGGCAGTTCGACGGTGACGCAGAGCCCCCCGGCCTCCCGGGGGGCGAGCGCCAGGGTTCCGTCGTGGGCCTCGGCGATGCTCTTGACGATCGCCAGGCCGAGGCCGACGCCCGCATGGTCGCTGCGCGCGCGGTTGGAGCCGCGTTGAAACGGCTCGACCAGCGTGGAGACCAGTTGCGGGGTCAGTTTGGCGCCGGTGTTCTCGACCGTGAGCAGCACCGTCTCGGGGTCCGCGCTGGTCGTCACCCACACGGTGCCGTCCTCAGGCAGGTTGTGGACGATCGCGTTGTGGACGAGGTTCGTCGCCAGCTGCTGCAGCAGGGCGGGTGAGCCGGTGGTCGGGGCCTGCTCGCCCGAGGTCTCGATCGTGGCGCCGCGCTTCTCGGCGAGCGGGAGGAGCGTCTCGGTGGCCTCTTCGGCGATCAGCGACAGGTCGACGTGCTCGCGCACGAAGGACCGCTGATCGGCGCGGCTGAGCACGAGCAACGCCTCGGTCAGGTCGATCGCCCTGGTGTTGACGAAGCGAAGGCGCTCGAGCAGCTCGTCGTCGCTCTGGTCGCGGCTCGGGTCGTTGCGGGCGACGTCGAGCAGCGTCTGCGTGATCGCCAGCGGCGTGCGCAGCTCGTGGGAGGCGTTGGCCGCGAACCGCTGCTGCTCGGCGACCTGCGCCTCCAGCCGCGCGAGCATGCTGTCGAAGGCGTCGGCGAGCTCGCGGAACTCGTCCGTGCGGCCCTCCAACCGGATCCGATGGGAGAGCGATCCGGTCGTGGCCAGGCGCGTGGCGTCGGTGATGCGCGTCAGCGGGGCGAGCATCTGGCCGGCGAGGAACCACCCGCCCGCGAGCGCGAACACGAGCAGACACCCCAGCATCAGCGCCGCCTTCGGGGTGAACGCGCGGATCAGGTCGTTGCGGGTGGGGCCCATGGGCCGGGGCCCGACCCAGATCTCAGGCTCGGGCACATAGCGCAGCAGGAACACCCACACGACCGCGAGCAGCAGGGCGCCGGCGAGCATGACCAACCCGGCGTAACTGAGCGTGAGCTTGAGGCGGACGCTCAGGCCGGGGGCCCTAGCCACGGTCCGTTCCGGTGTCGATGCGGTACCCGGAGCCGGGCACGGTGGCGATGATCCAGGGCTCGCCGAGGCGCTTGCGCAGTGCCGAGACCGTGATCCGCACGGCGTTGGTGAACGGGTCGGCGTTCTGATCCCACGCCTGTTCCAGAAGCGCCTCCGCGCTGACGACACCGCCGTCGGCGGCGACGAGCACTTCGAGGACGGCGAACTGCTTGCGGGTGAGCGCGACGTAGCGGCCGTCGCGGTAGACCTCGCGGCGGAACGGATCCAGCCGCAGACCGGCGATCTCGCGCACGGGCGGCCGGTGGTGGGCGCGCCTGCGGTCGAGCGCCCGTAGGCGGAGCACGAGCTCCTGGAGCGCGAACGGCTTGGTCAGATAGTCGTCGGCGCCGAGCTCGAACCCGGTGGTCTTGTCGTCGAGCCGGTCGGCCGCGGTGAGCATCAGGATCGGCATGCCGCTGCCGGAGGCGACGATGCGCTTGGCGATCTCGTCGCCGGAGGGCCCGGGGATGTCGCGGTCGAGGACGGCGATGTCGTAGGCGTTGACCGTCAGCAACTCCAGGGCGGTGTCCCCGTCGCCGGCGATGTCAGCCGCGATCGCTTCCAGTCGCAGGCCGTCGCGGATCGCCTCCGCCATGTAGGGCTCGTCCTCGACGAGCAGCACGCGCATGGCCCCGATGCTAGGGCGGGCGCATATCGCGGGCGTATCGAAAACCGGATACACGCCGGCAACACCCCACTGCCGAGACTGCGGACGTGACCTACAGTCGAATTCGGATTCGCTGGGGCCGTGTCGCCGGCCTGCTGGCCGCGATCGCGGCGATCGCCGTGGCCCTCGATCACCAGTGGCCGGCGGCGTCGTCGTCCTCGGCGCGGATCACCGTCGCTCCCCGCCAGCACCGCGACATCGGGCGGTCCCCTCCCTGACGGCACGACGGTCTTCGATGACGCCGTTCCCGGCGTGGCCAACCTCGATCCGGCGCTTCTCGACGCCCTGCGCCGGGCGGCGAACGCCGCCGCCGCCAACGGCGTCGAGTTCGTCGTCGACAGCGGGTGGCGGTCGCCGGAGTACCAGGAGCACCTCCTCCAGGAGGCGATCGCGAAGTACGGCTCCGAGGCCGAGGCCGCCCGCTGGGTGGCCACGCCCAGGACGTCCGCCCACGTGTCCGGGGACGCGGTCGACGTCGGGCCCGTCAACGCCGCGGCGTGGCTGTCCCAGCACGGCGCCGCGTACGGCCTGTGCCCGATCTACGCCAACGAGCCCTGGCACTACGAGCTGCGCGAACAAGCCATCGCCGGCGGCTGCCCGCCCACGTACGCCGACCCAACGCACGATCCAAGGATGCAGCAGTGAGAACGCATGTCTTCGCCCTCGCCATGATCGCCCTGATCGGCGCCGGCTGTTCGAGCGAGCCCGCCGAGAGCGGCAACGCGAGCCCCAAGCACACCGCCACCCACCGCGAGCAGGCGGCGACGTTCTCGTCGTGCATGCGCAAGCACGGCGTGAAGGCGTTCCCGGACCCGGACGCTTCAGGCGAGCTGACCATCGACGGGGTCGTCAACGGGTCATCGATCGACCCTGACGGCCCGGAGTTCAAGCGGGCCATCGCCGCGTGCAAGGACCTGCAACCGGCGGGGTTCACGGGCGGCGGGAAGCGGACCCCCAAGCAGCAGTCGGCGAGCCTGAAGTTCGCCCAGTGCATCCGCGAGAACGGCGTCAAGGACTTCCCCGACCCCGTCAACGGCCAACCGCTCGTGAACACGAACCTCATCCCCTCCTCGAACACCAGCGAGGGCATGGCGATCCTCAACGCCGCGATGAAGAAGTGCTCTGAGCAGGCGCAAGCGGCGATGGCGGGTCGGGGGTGAGGCGCGCGCCGTGGGCCCTGGCGCTGGCCGTCGTCGCGGTGGGCGCCGGCGGCATCGTCGCCGCCTCCGCCTCGCACGACGCGACCGCGGCCGCGCCCGCGGCGCCGGCGAACACCGTCGAGGTGGCGCGGGGCGAGCTCTCCTCGCTGGTCACCCTCAGCGGCACCCTGACCTACCGAGCTCAGGCGGACGGCGCGCCGTACTCCGCCATCAACCAGGCACGCGGGACCTACACCCGGCTGCCGGACGCGGGCGACCAGGCCGGCTGCGGCGACGTGCTCTACCGGGTCGACGACGACCCGGTTCTGTTGCTGTGCGGCACCGTCCCGGCTTACCGCGGGTTGCGCGTCGGCGACCAAGGCAGGGACGTCCGTCAGCTCAACCGGAACCTGCGCAGGCTCGGCCACCACGGCGTGCGGGACGGCACCCACTTCACCGCCAGGACCAAGGAGGCGCTCAAGGCGCTCCAGCGCGACCGGGGCGCCCACGCGACCGGAGTGCTCGCGCTCGGCGACGCGGTGGTGCTGCCCCGGCCGGTGCGGGTCTCCAAGGTCGACGGCCGACCCGGCGAACCGGCACGGCCGGGGTCGCCGGTCGCCGAGGCCACATCGGACACGCTCGAGGTGCAGGTGGACCTCGAGGTGACCCAGCAGGGCGAGGTCAAGCGGGGCGACCGCGCGCAGATCACCCTGCCCAGCAACACGTCGGTGCCGGGCACGGTGGACCGGATCGGGAGGGTCGCCCGGACCGCCGGGAAGGACCAGAGCGCCGGCGCCGCGACCATCCCGGCGTTCATCCGCCTCGACAAGCCGCAGCAGGCACGCGGGCTCGACAGGGCGCCTGTCCAGGTCGACATCATCACCCAGGGAGTGAAGGACGTCCTCAGCGTCCCGACCACCGCGCTCGTCGGGCGCTCCGGCGGCGGCTTCGCGGTCGAGGCCGTGCGCGACGGCGGGCGACGCGAGCTGGTCGCGGTCGAGCTCGGCCTGTTCGACACCGCGAACGGCCGCGTCGAGGTCAGCGGTGACCTCGCCGAAGGCGATCGCGTCGTGGTGCCGTCGCTGTGAGCGTCCTCGAGCTGGACGCGGTGACCAAGGTCTACGGCGAGCAGCCGCCCGTGCCTGCGCTGCGCGGGGTGTCCTTCTCCGTGCGGCGCGGCGAGCTGGTGGCGATCGTCGGGCCGTCCGGGTCGGGCAAGTCCACGCTCCTGCATGTGATGGGGACGCTGGAGCGGCCCAGCAGCGGCGTCGTCCGGATCGACGGCGTCGACGCGGCGCAACTCGGCGACCGCGAGCTGTCGTCGCTGCGGGCGCGGGCGATCGGGTTCGTCTTCCAGCAGTTCTTCCTCGCCGAGCACGCCAGCGTGCGCGAGAACGTCGCCGACGGATTGCTCTACGCCGGGGTCGCCGCCGGTGAGCGCAACCGCCGCGCGGATGAGGCGCTCGAACGCGTCGGCCTCTCCCATCGCGCGACGTTCAGGCCGACCAAGCTCTCCGGGGGCGAGCGCCAGCGCGTGGCGATCGCCCGGGCGCTCGTCGGGCGCCCGGCGATCGTGCTCGCCGACGAGCCGACCGGCAACCTCGACAGCGCCACCGGCGCGTCGATCATGGCGCTCCTGCACGAGCTCAACGCGGCCGGCGCCACGATCGTCATGATCACGCACGACGCCGGCCTCGCCGAGCAGCTGCCGCGCCGGATCCGCATGCTCGACGGCCAGGTGGTGTCGTGAGGCTGGGGTTCAAGGACGGGCTGCGAGTGGCGAGCGTCGGGCTGCGCGCCCGGCCGCTGCGCGCCGCGCTCTCAGCGCTCGGGATCGCGATCGGAACGGCCGCGATCGTGGCCGTCCTCGGGCTGTCCGCCTCCTCGCAGGCCGGGTTGCTGGCCGAGATCGACCGGCTCGGCACGAACCTGCTGACCGTGGAGACCGGCCAGAGCCTCACCGGAGCGAAGGCGAACCTGCCCGTCGAAGCGCCGGCCCGGATCACGCACCTGGCCGACGTCGAACGGCTGGCGCACACCGGTCTGATGGAGGACGAGAAGGTCTACCGGAGCTCGCTGATCCCGGAGGCCAACTCCGGCGGCCTTCAGGTGCGGGCGTCGAGCCTGAACCTGCCGGCCGTGCTCGGCACCGGCATCGCGCGCGGCGACTGGCTCAACGCGGGCACGGCCCAGGTGCCGGTCGCGGTGCTCGGCGCGGCCGCCGCCCAACGCCTGGGCATCGACCGCATCCACCCCGACCAGCGCATCTGGCTGGGCCACCAGTGGTTCAACGTCGCGGGCATCCTCAAGCCGTCGCCGCTGGAGCCCGACATCGACAGCAGCGCCCTGATCGGGTACCCGGCCGCCCAGAAGTACCTCGACTACGTCAGCCTGGTGGGTGGCGCACCCCGGGCCGGGCCGCCGACCTCGATCTACGTGCGCGCCGCCACCGGCCGCGAGGCAGCCGTGCAGGACCTCCTCGCGCCGACCGCCAACCCGCAGGCGCCGAGCGAGGTCAACGTCAGCCAGCCATCCGACGTGCTCACCGCGCGGGCCGCGGCGGCCGGAGCCTTCGACAGCCTGTTCCTCGGGCTCGGCGTCGTCGCCCTGATCGTGGGTGCCGTCGGCGTCGCCAACATCATGATCATCTCGGTGCTCGAACGCCGCTCGGAGATCGGCCTGCGCCGCGCCCTCGGCGCGACCAGGGCCCAGATCCGGACCCAGTTCCTCGCGGAGTCGATCCTGCTCGCGCTGATCGGCGGCTTCGTCGGCGTGCTCGCCGGGATCGCCGCTACCGCCGTCTACGCCCACGCGAAGCACTGGGCCGTCGTGATCCCGCCCGAGGCGTGGACGGGCGGCATCGCCTCGGCCGTCCTGATCGGCGCGTTCGCCGGCCTGCTGCCCGCCGTCCGCGCGTCGCGCCTGCCGCCGACGGTGGCCTTGCGAACGGTCTGAGCGGTGGAGACGCTATGCCTCGATGGCGCGAATCTTCCTCAGCCACGCCTGGCTCGACGAGTCGCCCGCGCGGGTGGCGGAGAACCCTCGGCGCGGGCTCGTCACGCGGCTGCGCGATGCGCTGATCGAGGCCGGCGTCGAAGTGTTCTACGACGCGAACGACCTGCAGGAGCTCGACGACATCGAGCAGCGCATTCGCGAGGGGTTGCACGGGTCGACGCTGTTCGTGTGTTGGTACTCGGACCTCTACCGGCAACGCCGCGGGTGCCACTGGGAGCTGATGGCGGCGATCACGGCCGATCAGGGCCGGGTGATCGCGGTCAACCCGGAGCCGGGCGTCGAGCACATCCTCCCGGCGTCGCTGCGCGGGCTGATCCTGCCCGCGGTGCCCGACGACGCGGCGGGCTGGGTCGCCTTGGCCGAAGGGATCGCCGCACGGGCGCGCACGACTCCCGGCGTGTTCGGCGACGTGGCCGATGCGACGACCTGGCACGGCCACCCGCCCGCGCGCTTCACGCGGTTCGTCGGGCGGGCCGAGGTCCTGTGGGAGCTGGACTCGGCGCTGCGTCCCGCAGCATTCGGCAGCGGCGGCGCGCGCGTGCCGGAGGCGGTCGTGGTCCACGGGCTGGGCGGGGTCGGGAAGACGGCCCTGGTGTCCGAGTACGCGACCCGCTTCGCCGGGGCCTATCGGGGCGGCGTGTTCTGGCTGCGCGCCGGCTCGAGCGACGCGGCGCAGCTCGAACCGCGGCTGGCGGCGGCGATGCTGGGGCTCGCGGCGGAGCTCAGCCCGGCCAGCCCGGAGGAGGAGGCCACGCGCACGCCGGCCGAGGCCCAGCGGATCGTCGCCGGCCACCTCGCCGCGCTCGACGCCGACTACCTCTGGATCGTCGACGACATGGCTCCGGCCGTGCCGAACGCCTCGCTGAAGCGCTGGTTCGCGCCGACCGCGCGTGGCCGGACACTGATCACCACGCGCGGGACGACCTACCGGACGCTGACCAACCTCGCGCTCGACGTGATGACCACGGACGAGGCGGTCGAGTTGCTCGACGCCGGCGAGGACGAGGCCGCCGCGACGCTCGTCGCCCGGCTCGGGCGCCTGCCCCTGGCGCTCGAGGTCGCGTCGGCCGTGGCGGCCATCCCCGGCTGCGTCGGCGCAGACCGTGCTCGCCGAGCTCGACGAACCGATCGAGTTCCTCGACGACGCCGCCGAGAACCCGTTCACCGCCGACTCCACGACCGAGCACGAGCTGAGCGTCAGCGCCACCTTCGGACCGAGCCTGAGCCGCCTCGACGAGCACGCGTCCACCCTGCTGGCGTGTGCCGCGGCGATCAACGCCGGCCCGCTCCCGGTCTCGATCGTCCGCCCGGTCGCGGGACTCACCGCGGGCGAGCTGTCCAAGGCGCTCGGCCTGCTCCTGAGCCGCTCGCTCGCCCGCCGCGTCGACGCGCAGTCCTTCGAGCTGCACGCGCTGGTCGCGGCCGCGGCGCTGCAACGGGTCGAGGACCGCGACGCCTTCGTCGCCGGCCGCCGGTCGACGGCAGCGGTGGAGATCGCCGAGGTGCTCGGTGACGTCGAGGACATCCGCACGCACCCACCGAACCGGCACGTGGCCGACTTCGGCGAGGCGCTCGTGCTGTCCGCGTCGAGCTTCGCCGACGCCGACGCCGACGCCGAGGTTCACGTGCTGCGCCGGCTGGGCCGGTTCTTCAACGTCGAGTTCCGGTTCGACGAGGCGCGCGAGGTCGAGGAGCGGGCGATCGCGCTGGCCGAGCGCGTCTACGGCCGCGAGGACCGGATCACGCTCAACGCGCTCGCCGACTGGACGCTGACCCTGCGCTGGTTCGACGTCGAGGCGGCGAACGCGCTGCTGGCCGAGTCCGTGGCGGGCCTGGAGCGCTTGTTCGGCCCGGATGATCGCGACGTGCTGACCACCAAGCACAACCTGGCGGAGCGCATCAAGAGCGCTCAGCCCGACGAGGCGCGCCGGCTGGGATTGGAGGTCTACGACGCCCGCCTGCGCGTCTTCGGGCCCGATGATCCGCACACGCTGTTCTCTCAGCACTCACTGCTGGCCGCCGGCGTGCTGCCGACCGGCTACAGCGACACGCTCGCGGCGTACGAAGACCTGATCGAGCGTCGCACGCGTGTCCTCGGCGCCGACCACACGACCACGCTGACCAGCATCAGCAACTTCACTCTGGAACTCGTGCGTGCCGGTCAGCCGGAGCGCGCGGTGCCGCTGGCGCGAGATCTCGCGGCGCGACGCGCCGTCCTGTACGGACCCGATCATCAGCTCACGATCCGCGCGCGGGTTCGGCTCGCGAGCGCGCTCGCGTCGCTGCCTGAACCCGCGGTCGGGGAGCTGGAGACGATCGCGGCGCAGATGCGCGAGGCTCTGCCACGTCTCAGCGGGGCGATGTTCGGCGAGCAGCTGACCTCCTACTCGAACCTGTGCGACGAGTTGCGGCGCAACGGCGCGCCGGACGTGTCCGCGACGCTACTCGATCAGGTTCTCCCGCTCGCGCGCGAACGCCTCGGGCCTACCGACCGCACGACGCTGCTGATCACCCACAACCAGGCGGCAGCGCTCGCGCTCACCGATGGGGCGGAGGCCGCCCGGCGCTTCGACGAACTCATCGATGTCCTCACGATGCATTTCGGTGGGCGAGACCGGCTGACGCTCCGCGCACGCAGTCAACGGGAGCTCCTGCGCACGCCGCTGAGCGCCGCGATCGACGGGCAGCGCGAACTGCTGGAGGTCTGGGAGCAGCTCACCGGCCCTGACAGCGCAGAAGTGGCCGAGGCGCTCGGCGATCTCGCGGCGACGCTCGACCGCGACGGGCAGCACGAGGCCGCGGGCGAGCTGCGGGACCGGCGCGGCGCGATCGCCGCGACCGGGACCGCCGGGTGGGTGTGAGGTTCACCTCAGCCGTTCACACAACCGCGACAACTCACCATCGGTGTCACCCCATGCGCGCTCGCCCGCATCGGCGCGCACCGCGTCGAGCTGGTGATCGAAGACGTACCGCCGCGCTTCGTTACTCACATTCGTGGTGTGACACAACCAGAATGACAGTAATTCGCGGATCGGCACAGGAGAGCATCGTGCCTCGCGGTAGATCGAGGCCATCCAGGCGGTGTCGGCGGCCCGCTCCCGTTGCTCGTGAAAGCGCACGCCGCCCGCGAGCGCGGAGCGGCGCACGCCGAGGCCGTTGAAGATCACGCCGCGCTGCGCGACGTGCGCACGGGCACGGCGGCGGGCGAGATCGACGAACCAGCTGCGCGTCGCACCGGCCACCTGGCTTCCGCTCTGCAAAGCGAAAACGAGCAGCGAGAGCCGCTGTGGATGCTGCCAATCGTCGTCGTCGAAGAACGCCAGCACGTCCCCGCGGGCGGCGTCGATCGCGAGGTTGCGCTTACGGGCCACCGTAGTCCCGGGTGCGCAACGCACGACCTCAACATCGCTCGGCCAGGACGCCGCAATCGGACTTGAATCGACCACGACGAGCTCGCGATCGCAGTAATCCTGTTTGTCGTAATTCCAGAGCAGCCAAGGGTAAAACGGGCCTCGCGCCTCGGTTACACAGAGACAACTCACCAATATCCCAGGCGAGGTCCGATTTATCGCCACTTTGCCTTGCATTGACCTCTCCACGGCGGTTATGGTCGCAGCAGGCAGGCAGTTCAATCCCCGCGTTCGTCGCTGGCTCATAGGCCGCAATCACGTCGCTCGATTGGAGAGGAAGGTCAGTGCCCACACTGTTGCATCCGGGCGTCTACGTCTCCGAGGCGCCGGGTGGAGTCCGCTCCATCGAGGGGGCGCCGACGAGCACGACGATCTTCGTCGGCGAGACCGAGCGCGGCCCGCTGGGCCCGACGAAGATCAAGAGCCGGACGGACTACGAGCGGCTGTTCGGCGGCTACTTCCGCGATCACGCGAGGACGCAGCCCGCCGCTGGCCCCGACGCGCGTGCTGACGGCCTACGCGATCGACGGCTTCTACCTCAACGGCGGCTCGACGGCGTACGTGCTGCGGGCGATGGACGAGCCGACGATCCGCGGCGTCGCCGCCGCGCGACGGCCGGATCGAGGCGAGCTCGCCCGGTGTCTGGGGCAACTCGCTCGTCGGTCGCCTATCCTGCAGGCAGCGGCAACGACGACGCGACGCGCTTCCGGCATCGCGGTCGTCTACGACCTCGCCGGAGACCGGCGATCGCGCCGGCTCGTCGAGACCTGGGACCGGCTCTCGACCGACCTCGACCGACGAGAACTACGTCGTCGACGTGCTCAAGCGCAGCCTCTACATCCGCTGGGCCGAGGGCGCGCCGCTCGACGCTCGCCCGGCGATCTCGACGAGATCGGCTCGCCGCCACGAGCGACCCCGGGCGCTGCGCGAGAGCGACATCGTCGACGGCGCCGAGCCGCTCGACGGCGGCGTCGGCGGTGGCGGGCGCCTCGACGCGGCCGACTACGGCCCTGCTGCTGGCGAGCCAGCTCGCCGGGCGTCGACGACGCCGCGCTGCTCGTCGCGACCTGCCGACGCCCTGCTCGACCGGACGTCGGCCGACGACTACCGGAGATCGTCGACCAGTTCATCGGGTTCGCCGAGAGCCGCCCGCGCCAGGACCTGTTCTTCGTCGGCGACCTGCCGGGCGAGCACACGCTCGGCCGACCCGACGGCCGCGACGACGGCGGCCGTGGCCGGCCTCGCGTCGCTGACCGCGCAGCAACTTCGCCGGCCTCTACTGGCCGCACCTCGTCGTCGGCGACGTCGCCGGCGTCGGGCCGCAACCCGACGATCACCGTGCCCGCCTCGGGCTACGTCGCCGGGCTGTTCGCCCGCACGGACGGCGCGCCGCGGCGTCTGGAAGGCGCCGGCCGGCACCGAGGCGACGCTCAACGGCACCGTCGCCCTCGAGCACGAGCTCAACGACCTGCACAGCGACGAGCTCAACCCGCAGGGGATCAACGCGCTGCGCCGGATCGCCGGCGCCGGGCGCGTGGTCTGGGGCGCGCGGACGATGCAGCCCGAGCAGCGAGTGGCGCTACGTGCCCGTCCGCCGGACCGCGATCTTCCTGCGCACGAGCATCTACAACGGCATCCAGTGGGCGGTCTTCGAGCCCAACGACGAGCCGCTGTGGGCGAGCCTGCGGACGTCGATCGGCGGGTTCATGGAGACCCAGTTCCGCAACGGCGCGTTCGCCGGTCGCACCAGCGATGACGCGTACTTCGTGAAGGTCGACTCCGAGACGACGACGGAGATCGACCAGGCCGCGGGCATCGTGAACATCCTCGTGGGGTTCGCGCCGCTGCGCCCCGCCGAGTTCGTCGTCGTCGAGCTTCAGCCAGAAGACCCAGACCGCCGCGTGAGGAGGACGCCGTGCCGCAGTTCTCGGTGAACACCCATCGGCTCGATCCGTACAAGAACTTCAAGTTCCGCGTCAAGTGGGACAACCAGTACGTCGCGGGCCTATCGAAGATGTCCGCGATCAAGCGCTCCACGGAGGTCATCGAGTGGCGCGAGGCGGGCGGCCCGTCGACCGTGCGCAAGCTTCCCGGGCGGACGAAGTTCGAGCCGGTGACGCTCGAGTCGGGGCTGACCCACGACACGCAGCTGATCATCTGGGCCGACCTGATGAACTCGTCCGCAGGGCGACGCCGCGATGTCGCTGAAGAACTACCGCAAGGAGGTCACCGTCGAGGTGCTCAACCTCCAGGCGGTCAAGGTCATGGAGTTCACGCTGCACCGCGCGTGGGTGGCCGAGTTCCAGGCGCTGCCCGAGATGGACGCCAACGCCAACGCGGTGGCGATCCAGACCCTGAAGTTCGAGTACGAGGGGTTCACGATCGAGGCCGTCCCAGAGCCCACGGAGACCTAGCCGCAGCCGATGCCGACGCGGGAACGCATCGAGAGTCCGTTTCACGAGGCGGCGGCCCCAACCCCGGAGCCGGCCGCGGCGCCGCGGTTGGAGCTGCGCCCGCTGACCGGCTGGGAGGAGGAGTACCTCGAGCGCCACGCGCAGGAGCCGAACACGGCGCGCCTGTGCAACGAGATCCTCGCCCGCTGCCTGGTCGCTCCCGGCGCGGACGCCGACCGCGGCCCGCGCCGCCGTGCGCGCGCTGTTCGTGGCCGAGCGCGACCGCGAACTGGTCGCGCTGCGGCGGCTGTCGCTCGGCCCGCAGGTCACCGCGCACGTGCCGTGCGCGGTGTGCGGCGAGGTCAGCGAGACCGAGTTCTCGCTCGACGCGCTGCCACTGGCGTTCGAGACCCCGCCGGCGACCTTCGAGGTGGAGATCGAGGACACCGGCACGGTGCGGCTGCGCCTGCCCACCGCCGGCGACCAGGAGGACCTCGCGGACTCCGGCCTCGAGGGCGAGGCGGAGCGGCGCAGCTGGCTGCTGGCCCGCTGCCTGGAGCGCTTCGGCGAGCGCACGGACGGCTTCGACGTGGACTTCGCGCGCGGCCTGCCGGTCGCGGTGCGCGCCGCGCTGGAGACCGCGATCGAGCAGCGACTGCCCGACCTCGACCTGCAGATGTCCATCGAGTGCGCCCACTGCGGGGCCGAGAGCCTCGCCCCGTTCGACGTGCCTGTCTTTTTTTTTTCGAGTTGAGCGACCGTGCACGCGCACTGCTGCGCGACGTCCACCGGCTCGCGCTCGCCTACGGCTGGGCCGAGCGCGACATCCTCGGCCTGACGCTGGACCGCCGCCTCGCCTACCGCATGCTGCTGGAAGAGGACGCGGACGCGGCACTGCTCGCCGAGCTGGCGACGGACACGCTCGGGTGAGCCGATGAAGTTCGCCCGGGTCGTCGAAGGGCCGCTCCGGCCTGCCACGGACCGCCGTCCGGCGGCGTCGCCACGACGGGCACTGCCGCTGCTGCCGGCCCCGGCGCCCCGCATCGTGGCCGGCGGCCCGACCCGCCCACGGCGCCTCGTGCTCGGTCCGCGGGCGGTCGAGGTGCCACGCGCCGCGACGACCTTCACCGCGCCCGCACCGCCTCCGCCGGCCGCCGGGGGCGTGGCTCCCGCGCGGGCCGCGCAGCCGCGGGCGGCGAAGAGCGATTCCGGGCAGGTGCCCTCGCCGGTGAGGGCCGTCCCGGCGGCGACGAGCGCACCCCCGCCCGCGGCCGCACCGCCGCTGCCGAGCGGCAGGCCCGACGGCGGCGTCGTCCGGCCGCGCGAGAGCCGCGTGCCGGCGACGACCCCGCCGACCGCGGCGCCGCGGCCGACGCGTCCGGCACCCGCGACGAGGCCCGCGCCCGAAACCGGCACCCGCACGGGCGCGGTGTCCGCCCCCAAGGCCGAGGCGCCTGCGCGCCGCGTCCACCGGCGACGCGGGCGCCGTGAGCGGCCCGCGGCCGGCGAACCGCGCGGGCGTCGCCCCCGACCGCGCAGACCGGAGCACCGTCCGCGCCCCGCGTGGTGGTCAGCGACCGGCGACCGACCCGCCGCGCCCCGCGGCGACCGTGCCCGCACCCCGGCGCGTGATCCACGAGCATGTGACCCGCCCCGCCCCGCCGCCGCGACACGAGGCCGCGACGACGTCGGCGCCCGCCCCGGTCACCCACGCCGCGGCGGCGATCACGCCGCCGCCCGCTCGCCCGGCTCCCGCGGCGACGCCCTCCCCGTCGCGGCCCCCGCGCGCTCGACCCGCCGCGGCCCCCGTCCCCGCGCCGCGTCCCGCCGCGCCGGCCGCCCTGCGTCCCGCTCCACCCGCGCGCGCCGAGCGCCAACCGAGGGCGCCGGCCGCGCCGGCGGCGCCGCAGGCACCGGCGCCCGTGACGATCGAGATCGGCCGGATCGAGATCCGCACCGCGCAGCCGCGTCCCGCCGCGCCCGCCCGCGGCACGCGACGCCGCCGCGCGCGCACGTCATCGACCCGGGCACGCGGCCCGGTGGCCGGCGCCGGTGAGGTCGTGATGGCGGTGTTCAACGACCTCCATGACGTCGCGCAGGTGCTGGCCGAGCACATCAGCGAGGAGGTCGGGATCGCCGACGTGCAGCCCGGCTCACCCCGCGACGTGTCGGCCACGACGGAGGCCGGCGTCCGCATCACGCTGCTCTACACGACGCCGCAGCCCGGCCATCGCAACGACCCGCCCGAGCGCGGCCCGACGGCTCGCTGCGCCCGCCGCCGCTCTCGCTCGTCGTGCTTCTACCTCGTCACGACGGCCGGGCGCCGACGCCGACGACCCGCTCGCCGCGCACCACGCGCTCGGCCAGATCATGACGCTCTACCACGACCAGCCCGAGCTGCTGCTGCCGCTGTCCGAGCAGCCCGGCGCCCGGCCGGCGCGTTCACCGAACTCGGCGAAGGCGAACTCGGCGTCTCCCAGGTGCCGATCGCGCTCGAGCAGATCGACAAGGTCTGGACCTCGCTCGACGTCCAGCTGCAGCCGTGGGCGCTGTTCGAGGTCTCGCCCGTGCAGCTGCGCTCACTGGCTCGCCGGACCGGCCGCCGGTCACCGGTGGTGCGCCCCGGCGGCATCGCGCTCGACGTGCGCGCCGGCACGCGCCCGCGCGATCGAGCGGGTCACCCCCGAGCCGGTCCGTCCGGGCGGCCGCATCCGCATCGACGCACCACCGCTGGGCGCGCTGGACAGCATCGGCATCGACCACCTCAGCGTCCCCGCGAGCGACGCTCGACCGTGACCGTCGCGCCCGAGGGCACGCCGCTGCTGCTCGCCCTCGACGACGGCGGGCTCGAGGCTGCTGACCGAGGGCGCCCACGGCCTGACGCCTGCAGCGCCTCGGGCCTCGATCTCGCGCCGCGTCGCGCTGCGGATCGCCGCCGCCGCGCGCGCCCGCCGTCGACGCGCCCGGCCGGCCCGCACGACCCGGCCGACCGATCTGGTCGCTCACCGGCGCGAACCTCGGCGCCACCGAAGCCGCGGTGCTCTGGCCCGACGCCGGCGTCGACCGCGCCGACGGACGTCTTCACCCTGATCGCCGACCGGCGGTCTCCGCACGACACCATCACGCGTGGCGTCCGGACGACCTCCCGCCGGGCCGCGGACCGTGGCGGCTGTCGCTGCGCGTCGGCCCGCAGTTCCACACGCCCTACGTGCTCCTGGAGTTGACCGCGTGATCGGCGCGGAGCTCATGCGCGACGCCGCGCTGCTCGGCGCGGCGTGCTTCGTCGCCGAGTCGCGCCGACCACGTGCCCGCCGCCGACGAGGGCTGGGACGTCGCAGCCCGAGGCGCGCGCGGCGCTGCGCGCGCCGCATGACCGCGCCACGAGCACGTCGACGACCCGGCGCGCGTGCGCCTGTGCGACGAGCTCGGGCTCGACGCGCACCGCCTACTGGCTGGTGATGCTCTGCGCCGCCGTCGAGCTGCACCCCGAGGCGGCCGCCGCCGTCAGCCTGCTCACCGAGGACGCCGCGCGCGCAGCTGCCGACGCCCGACAGTCGTCGCCCGGCTGCTGCGCGGCATCCTCGAGGTCCCGTTCGACGCCGCGCTCGCCGCCGCGCTCGACGGCGGCGCGGCCCGCCGGCTGGGCCTCGTCGAGGTGCTCGAGCCGGTGCCCGGCCTCCCGCACGCCGCAGCACGCGCTGCGCCTCGTCCGTGCCGAGCTCGCCGCCGCGCTCGACGGACGCCGCCACCTTCGGCGCCAGCCGTGAGCTCGCGACCGTGACCGTCCCGCCCGCGGCGACGCCCGCCTTCGCCGCCGAGCACGTCGCCGCGCCCGCTGCTCGAGCGACGGCGCCTCCTGGTGATCCGTCGACCTCGCGCCGCGGCGGACGCCAGCTCGCGTGCGACATCGCCGCCCACCTCGGCCTGGCCGGCGCACCTGGTCACCGCCGGCGACGAGCTGCCCGAGCTGGCGGAGCTCTCGCGCGCTGCCCGACGGCCTGCTCGTCCTCGACCTGCACGCCACGCAGCGCGCAAGATCCCCGCGGCTCGACGCGGCCCGCTCGTGGTCCTCGTCGACGAGGCGGCCGACACCGGCGAGCACGCCGCGCGTCGACGCCGGCCCGATCGGCTACCCGGAGGCCTGCGCATCTGGGCGCGACCTCCTCGGCGAGGACGCCGCGCACACGCTGGCCGCGCGTTTCCGCGTCAGCAGCGAGGAGGCCCGCGGCGCGCTCCGCGAGGCGCGCGACCTCGCGCGAGCCGACGGCGAGACGCCGGGACATCGCCGAGCCGTCGCCGCGCGCGTCCGCGCCCAGGGCGCCCGCCGGATGGGCCGCCACGTCAGCGTCGTCGAACCTCGCCGCCGGCCTGGCCGACCTCGTCGTCCCCGACGAGCTGCGGCGCCAGCTCGACGAGATCGTCGCCTGGCACCGCAGCGCCCACCGCGTGCGCTGGGAGATGGACCTGGCGCCCGGCCCGACCCGCTCGGCACCGGGCTCACCTGCCTGCTGGCCGGCAAGTCGCGGCACCGGCAAGACGTTCGCCGCCCGCTGCCTCGCCGACGAGCTCGGGCTCAACCTCTACCGGATCGACCTCAGCCAGGTCGTCTCCAAGTACATCGGCGAGACCGAGAAGGCGCTCGCGCAGGTCTTCGACGAGGTCGAGGCGGGCCACGGCGCTGCTGCTCTTCGACGAGGCCGACGCGCTGTTCGGGCGCCGCTCGGAGGTCAAGGACGCCCACGACCGCTACGCCAACATCGAGGTCGGCTACCTGCTGCAGCGCCTGGAGTCCTACGACGGCATCGCCGTCCTGACCACGAACCTGCAGGGCAACATGGACGCGGCGTTCGTCCGCCGGCTGCGGTTCATCCTGCACTTCCCGGCGCCCGACCGCGAGCTGCGCCGGCGGCTGTGGGAGCGCTCGCTGCCCGGTGCCGCAGTGGCGCGCCGACGACCTCGAGCTCGACGCGCTGGCCGACCGCTTCCAGCTCACCGGCGGCGCGATCCACAACATCGGGCTCGCGGCCGCGCACCTCGCCGCCGCCACGCCGTCCGGGCGGGTCACCACGGCGCACGTCGTGCGCGCGACCCAGCGCGAGCTGCAGAAGACGGGCCGCCCGGCGGACGCGGCCGCGTTCGGGCCGCTCGCCGCCCGACGTCAACGGCAACGGCAACGGCGGCCGCGGATGAGGCCCGTGCGGCTCAAGATCGACCAGCCTCGCCGTCGAGACTCGGCGGCGACCTGCGCGCGCGGCGAGGTCGAGGAGACCCTGCGCGACGCGCTCGCGCTGCTCGCCCGCCGGCTGGCGGACGCGCCGCTCGGCCTCGGCGCGGACGCCCAGCGACGCGCGCTGGAGCTGCATCCAGCTCGGCCCCGTCGCGCCCGGACCAGCTCGCCGGCCCGGGCGCCGCGGCGCGCCTCGCCGACGACCTCTACCGGCAGATCGCGAGGACGAGCGCGACCCGACCGAGCTCGCAAGTACCTGCAAGGGCGCCTTCATCGCCTACGAGCCCGCGCGGCGACCCGGACCAGCAACGCGTGATCCCGTTCCGCTTCAACCCCGAGTCGCTCGCCCGCACGGTCGACCGTCGAGGCCGCCCCGACGCCGCGCCGGGACCGAGGGCGCGGCGCCCCGCGACGCCAACGCGGACGCGCAGCAGGCCAGCGCCGACGCGGCCATGCGGCGCGCTGAAGGAGAGCTTCACGGTCCAGATCCGCCTCGACTTCGCCGACCGCGAGCGAGGCGGTCAGCAACCTCGGCCGAGCGAGTTCGGCGTCGCGCCGGAGATCGCCGCGCATCGAGGACCTGCTCTACCCGGCCGAGACCGACGCCGACGCGAGCTCGGACGGCACGCGAGGCCGTGCGCGCCCGCCGCGCCCGCGCCCGACGGTGCTGTTCGTCTGGGGGACGCAAGCGCGTCCTGCCGGTGCGGATCGCGTCGCTGAAGATCGACGAGTCGCTGTCTACAACGACGATCCTCAACCCGGTGCGGGCCGAGATCGAGGTCGCGCTGGAGGTGCTCGGCGACGCCGAGGCGCTCGACAACGACCCGGCGGTCCGCTCGGCGCTCGACCACACCGACGCGAGCCGTCGCGAGCTGGCGAAGCATGTACTACGAGAACACGGCCTCCCAGGGCAGCGACTATCCTGCCGCTCTAGTGACGCGCATGATCGACCGCAAGAGCCGCTACCGCACCACGCCGGTCCTCACCGTCGACGACGGCCGCGGCGCGACGCAGCCGCTGCTGGACCTGCGCGAGACGCCGCCGACGCACCGCGCGTGCTGCGAGATCACGCCGACGGACTCGGACCGCCTCGACCTGCTCGCCTGCCGCTACTACCGCGACGCGACGCGCTTCTGGCGTATCTGCGACGCCTCCACCGAGCTCGACCCGTTCGACGTGCTCGCGCCCGGCGAACCGCTCCCGATCCCCCCGGACCGCTGATCCGTGCCCAGCCCGCGCCTCAACGTCCTCGTCGCCGGCTCGCCGCTGGACCTCGGCGTGCTCGCGCTGCTCGACCGCGCCGAGCTGCGCGAGAGCGACTACGACCCGTCGGTGCTCGCGCTGCGCTTCCGGCTCGTGCAGCGCCCCGACGGCGAGTTCGGCCCGCTCGACGACGAGCTGTTCGTGCCCGGGCGCGGCGCTGAGCTTCGAGGTCGAGCCGCCCGGCGGGCTGCTGCAGCGGCTGTTCGAGGGCTACGTCACCCACGTCCGCCCGCACTTCGAGACGATCGAGGCCAACGCCTACCTCGAGGTGCTGGCCATGGACGCGGCGGTGCTGCTCGACGCCGAGGAGCGCATCGCGGCGTGGCCGAACATGAAGGACTGCGACGTCGTCGGCGACGTCCTGTCGGCGCTACCGGATCACCGTGCAGGCCGAGGACACGCCGGTGCTCTACGACGAGGACCGCCAGCAGCTGATCCAGCGCGCGACCGACTGGCACTTCCTGCAGTACCTCGCGCGCCGCAACGGCGCCCGCCTGTACTTCGAGTACGACGGCGCCCAGCAGCAGCTGGTCGCGCACTTCGGCCCGCCCGACCTGACCGCCACGCCGCAGCCCGACGTCGCGCTGCTGCAGGACGGCGCCTCGCTCAACTGGGCCGACCTGCAGCTCGTCGCCACCGGCCCGACGAAGTGGACGGCGGCGGCGCTCGACCCGATCGGCAAGCGGATCGTGCGCGGCGACGGCGACGCCCGCGCTCGCACTGTCCGGCGCCGACGACGCCGCCGAGGCGATCACCGACGGCCTCACCGCCGCCGGCGCGCAGGGGTCGGTGGCGCTGCTCCGCGACCCGTTCCCGCTCGACGGCGCGATCGGCGCCGAAGCGACCGCCGCCACCGACGACGCGCGGCTGCGTGATCGAGCTGCGCGCGGAGCTCGACCCGGCGCTCTACCGCGGCCTGCTCCGGGCACGCCGCCCGGTGCTGGTGCGCGGCGTCGGCCGCCGGTTCAGCGGCATCTACTACGTCGAGTCCGTGCGCACCACGCTGGAGAACGCGCGGCTGCTGCAGACCTTCGTCGCCGTCCGCAACGCCACCGGCCAGAGCGGCGACGAGCAGTTCGGGCAGTCCGCCGAGGAGGTGCCCGCGCAGTGACACCTCCCGACGATGAGCGCGGCGCGGTCGAGCGCTTCTACGGCAAGTACGAGGGCGTCGTGACCGACGTCAGCGACCCGCTGAAGATCGGGCGCGTGCGCGCGCAGGTGCCGGCCGTGCTCGGCGAGGAGCTCGAGTCCGGCTGGGCGCTGCCGTGCGCGCCGTTCGGCGGCGGCAAGGAGCGCGGCATGCTGTTCCTGCCGCAGGTCGGCGACACGGTGTGGATCGAGTTCGCGGGCGGCGACGTCAGCCGCCCGATCTGGGTCGGGACGTTCTGGGGCGCGCCCGACAGCACCGGCGGCGCCGACGACCTCGGCTCCGAGACCGGCTCTGAGGTGCCGACCGGCGACGACGGCAAGGAGGCCAGCGACGACGCTCGGGCGTGCTCAAGACCAAGAGCGGCCACGAGCTCGCCTTCGACGACGACGGCGAGGTGATCCTGCTCGCCAACGGCAACGGCAAGAGCGTCGATCCGCTTCACCCAGGACGGCGGCGTGATCATCACCGCCGAGACGATCAAGCTCGGCGACGGCGCGTCGGAGAAGGTCGTCCTCGGCGACGCGTTCCTGCAGTTCTTCAACCAGCACGTCCACCCCACCGGCGTCGGGCCGTCGGGGCCGCCGACGCAGCCGATGTCCGCCGGCAGCCACCTCTCGGCGAAGGTGACGACGGAGTAGCCGCATGCCGCTCTCGCCCTCCACCCTCGGCTCCTCCTTGGCCTCGGACTGGCTCGTTGCCGACGGCGGGGAGTACCCGGCGAGCCCGACCGAGTCCGGCGATCGGTTCGCGGGCGCCGTGGCGACCTGGTTCGGGCAGGCGATGGCGGGCGGCTTCCCCTGCTCGACCGCCTCCGCGCGACGCTGCGCAGCTGGCGGCCGGCGCGGGCGGCGCGTTCGGCGCCCAGGACGCGAACCTCGCCGGGACGCAGCTGGCGATCGCGCTGATGGGCTACATGGCGGGCCAGCTCTTCGGCGCCGGCGTCGCGTCACCGCCGACCGCGGTCAGCGCCGCCCAGTCGGCCTTCACCGCGACCTTCCTCGACCTCGACCCCGCCAACGGGCCGCGCGCCGACCGGATCGCCTCGGGCGTGCACACGCTCGCCATCTCCACGATCGTCGTCTTCCCGCCCCTCGATCGGACCGCCGTCCCCGGTGACCTGACGTGGCCGAGTTCGTCTACCAGCCCTTCAAGTTGCGCGACGACCGCGGCGCGATCGCGGTCACCGACGACGAGGATCGCCACCTGCGCGACAAGATCCTGGCGGTGCTGTTCACCGCGCCGGGCGAGCGCGTGAACCTGCCCCGGTTCGGCGTCGGATTGAACCGCACGGTCTTCGAGGGCCTCGACGAGCTGACCGCTGGCGGCGGTCGAGTTCCGCGTCGGCGAAGGGCTGCGGCGCGACCTCGGCGAGGAGGCCCTGATCGACGCCGTCGACATCGGGACCGACCCCGCCGGCGGCCAGATGCTGATCACGATCGCCTACCGGCGCCGCACCGACCGCCGCCCCCGCAACCTGGAGATCGTGCTCTGATGGGCGCGCCGCTGAGCTGGGACGCCGGGCGCCTGGACGGGACGCCGTGGCAGGGCATCCGCTTCCTCTCGATCGAGTTCTTCCAGGGCTCCGCGTTCCCGGCCGTCGTCACCGCGCACCTCAACCAGCCCGACGACCGGCTGACCGCCGACGACGTCGCGATCGGCGGCGGCCGCCGGCTGCCCGCGCCCGACCGCGAGGTCCTGATCGACCAGCCCGGGGTCGACGGCCACACGGTGGTCATCCGCTTCCGCGGCTTCGGCGACCACTCGCCCTACACGATCAGCTGCCCAGCGGCGGCGGCGCGCCGCTGCACCCGTTCTTCGCCACCGCCGAGTTCCGCTTCACGATCGACTGCGAGGTCGGCGACTGCCGCGACCCCGAGGACGAGGCGCGCCGCCCACCCGCGCAGCCGCCGACCGTCGACCTGCTGACCAAGGACTACAACGGCTTCGTCCGGCTGCTCGCCGACTGGGTGAAGGTCAAGAACCCACGCATGACCGACCTGTCGCCGGCGAGCTTCGAGCGCATGCTGCTCGACCTGCTCGCGTGGGGCGGCGACATGCACAGCTACTACCAGGATCGCGTGGCCAACGAGGCGTTCATCGAGACCGCCCGCCAGCGCTTCTCGCTGCGCCAGCACGCGCTCCTGCTCGGCTCGCGCGCTCGACGACGGGCGCGGACCGACGACGGTGCTGGCGTTCGACGCCGGCGTCTCGGGGTTCGTCCCGGCCGGTCTGCAGGTGCGGATGCGCACGTCGGCCGACGAGCAGCCGGTCACCTTCACGGTCGCGCGACGCACGCGCGTGCGCGCGGCCAACGACAGCACGGTGCTGCGGGTCGCGGCCTTCCCGGGCGCCCGCGACGCGACCGTCCCGGCCGGCGCGCGCACGCTGCTGCTGTGGGGGCACGGCGCCGAGCTCGCCGCGGGCGACCGGCTGGCGTTCGTGCAGGGGTCCTTCTCGCAGCTCGTGACGCTGTCGGCGGCGCCGCGCAGGGTCACCGCGGCGGGCTGGGTCGCGGATCCGAGCCAGCCCTACGCGCCCGGGGCGATCCCGACGCCGAGGTGACCGAGCTGCGCTGGAGCGAGCCGCTCGCTCAGGCCCTCACGCCGTGGTCCTCCACGCCGCTCGCCCTGCACGCCAACCTCGTCGACGCCGTGTTCGGCGCGCCGCGGCGTGGCCGTGGCCGGCCTCGAAGCCGCGCGAGAACGAGATCCCGATCGCGCTCACCCGCCGCACCAGCATCGTCACCGAGCGCCCCGGCGGCGGCCGGCTGCTGCGCTCGCTGCGCGTGCCGGAATGGCCGGTCGTGCACGACGACGACGGCGACGGCGTCAGCCGCCCGGCGCTTGAGGTGCTGATCTCGGATACGCCGTGGACGGCGGTCGAGCACCTGCACGGCTCGAACTCCTTCGACCTGCACTACACGGCCGCGGCCGACGAGGACGGCAGCGTCTGGCTGGGGTTCGGCGACGGCGTGCGCGGCCGCGAGGTCCCGATGGCCACCCCCGGCGAGCCGGCCGTGCGGATCGAGCTGCGCTACCGCGTCGGCGACGCCGTGGCGGGCAACGTCGGACTGGGCACGCTGATCGACATCGTCCAGCCGGCCACCGGGACCGACGAGCAGGTCTCGCTCGAGGCGCTCGGCGCGGTGTCGGTGACCAACGTCGTCCCCGCCAGCGGCGGGCGCGCGCCGCACCCGCTGGCGCGCGAGCAGGAGGAGCTGCCCGCGTCGCTGCGCCACGGCCCGCTGCAGCGCGCGGTGGCGCTGCAGGACTACGCGACGGTGGCGATGCAGGTCCCGGGCGTCGGGCGCGCCGACGGCGCGACAGGCAGGGGGCCTGTTCAACACGGTGATGGTGCTCGTCGACCCCGAGGGCGCGGACGAGCTCGGCCCGGAGCTGCAAGAGCGCCGTCTACGCGCACGTCGATGCCCTGCGCATGGCCGGCCGCGAGCACGTCGTGCTGGCCGCCGAGTACGTCCCGCTCGAGGTCCGGCTCGCGCTCTGCGTCGAGCCCGGGTTCGCCGCCCACCGCGTCCGCGATCGCGTGCTGGCCGAACTGCGCCCGGGCAGCGCCGAGCGGCCCGGCTGGTTCCATCCCGACCGGCTGAGCTTCGGCGACACCGTGCGGCTCGGCGACCTGCTCGCCTTCGTGCAGGGGATCCCCGGCGTCCGCTCGGTGCGGGCGACCGCGTTCCGCGCCGCTGACCGAGCGCGAGGACCCGGCGGTGCGCGACGTGATCCGGCTCGGCGGGACGACGGTCGCGCGCCTGGACGCCGACCCGGACTTCCCGGAGTACGGCATCCTCGAGGTCGCAGGTCGTCGGGCTCGACCACAGCGGCGCGAGCGCGCGGGCGACGACGCACGCCGGCGCGTGGCGCATCAGCGGCATCGACCGCCACCTCGCCGGGGAACCGCAGACGCGCATCTTCGCCATCGGCGGGACCCACGCCGACGGCACCCGCTGGCGCCTGAGCACGGAAGAGGCGATCGCCGCCATACAGGCCGGACGGCGCTTCTTCGTCGAGGA
Organism: uncultured Solirubrobacteraceae bacterium; assembly: GCA_963798325.1. Classification (GTDB taxonomy): domain Bacteria; phylum Actinomycetota; class Thermoleophilia; order Solirubrobacterales; family Solirubrobacteraceae; genus Solirubrobacter. Next base: position 1,781,817 of record CAWCSS010000008.1, on the reverse strand, counting down.
GCCGATCGGTGATCCCGTCGACGTCGTGATCGGCCACACCGGCGCCGGCCGCGCCTACCTGCGGACCGTCGCCGACGGTGACGCCCCCAACAACCTGCTCGCCCTCCCACCCCTGCCCGACGCATGAGCCGCCCGCCGATCCCCCACCCGTCACGCTCCACCGGCAGCGAGCAGACCGGCGATCTGCAGCGGCTGGACTACCTGCCGCTGCAGTACGCGGACCTGCTCTCGCTGCAGGACCAGCTCGCCGTGCAGCGGCCTCGGCCGGCCGCTCCCCGACCCGACCGCGCCTCGCCCGAGCCCGACGTCGCGCAGACGCTCATGGAGCTCTCGGCGCTGGTCGGGCACGTGCTCTCGGTCTACCAGCGCCAGTACGCGGGCGAGGCCTACCTGAGCACCGCGCAGGCCGCGGTCGAGCCTGGTCCGGCACGCGCGCCGGCTGGCGTATGACCCGGACCCCGGCCTCGCCGCGTCCGGGTTCGCGGTGTTGTTCGCCAAGGCGGGCGTCGACGGGACGGTCGAGGCGCGGGCTCGCGCTGGCGAGCGTGCCGCTGGGCGAGCAGCCCTCGCAGGACTACGAGACCGGCGACGACGTGGCCGTCGACGCGCGGCTCAACGAGCTGCTCCCGATCGGCGCCACGACGCCCGCGGTGATCGAGGCGGGCGCGACCGAGCTGCGGCTGGCGGGCGTCGGACACCGGCTCGCGCCCGGCGACGTGGTCGCGTTCATCGGCCCGCTCTGGAGCGGCTTCGTCGTGCGAGTCCGTGGCCGAGCAGGCCGACGTCACGCGGATCACGCTCGACCGCCCGGTCTCGCCGTCGCGGATCACGGTCGACCCCGCCGATCCGCCGCGCCTGCTCGCCCACCCCGCGCGGACGCTGCGCCCCTTCGGCGCCAACGCCGACCCGGCGCTGTTCGCACCCGCCGACGTCAGGGCCGCCACCAACGTCTCGCACCGGCAACGACGATCTGGTACGAGGTCCAGCGCGCCGACGGCGCGCGGCTACGAGGCCGCCGACGTCTACCTGTCCGAGCAGCTCGACGCGCCGCTGACGGGCTCGTTCATGGTGCGCCGTGCGGGCAACGCGAACTTCGTCGTCCAGCGTCGTGGACGAGGTCGTCGCCGCCGTCACCCTGCGCCGCCGGGCCGACGAGACCTTCATCCGCCACGACGTCACGCTCACCCAGACCGGCGACGGCGTTCGGACGACGACGGTCGACGCCGAAGGAGGCGACGCAGACCGTCCTCGAGCCACCATCTCCGGCACGGTCACCGCGATCCGCGTCGGCGACGGCCGCAACCGCTCGTCCGCACCGACCACCCGTTCCCGGCGGACTGGCTGAGTGACTGGCAAGACGAGCGTCGCCGCTCGCCGTCGACGCCCGCAGCACCGCACCGCTCGGGCAGTCGCTCGACCTCCCCGGCCAGCTGCCGACGCTCACCCCGGGCCGCCCGCTCGTGTTCAGCGACGCTCGCCGAGGACGCCGCCCAGGTGGTGACCATCCGCCGCGCCGAGCTCGCCGACGGCCAGACCCGGATCTGGTGGGACCCGGCGCGTCGGCGCCGCGCCCGACGGCGGCTGGATCCTCGACGACCTCAAGGTCTTCGGCAACGTCGCGCGCGTCTCGCACGGGCGCACCGTGCGCGAGACGCTCGGCGGCTCGGACGGCGTGAGCGCGTTCCAGCGCTTCACCTTGCGCGAATCGCCGGTCACCGTGCTGCCCGGCGTCGCGGGCGGCGAGCCGGAGCTCGAGGTCCGCGTCGACGACGTGCTCTGGGAGCGCGTGACGGACTTCGCGGACAGCGGCGCCCGACGACCGCCACTACCGCAGCGATGACCGACGAGCAGCGGCGTCACCACGGTCGTCTTCGGCGACGGCCGCAACGGCGCCGTGCCGCCGTCGGGTGACCGCAACGTGCGCGGCGGTCTACCGCGTCGGGCTCGGCCGCGGCCGGCGACGTCGAGCCGCGCCGGCTGAGCCGGCTCAAGCGCGCGCACCCGCTGCTCGCCCGCGTCGTCAACGTCGACGCCGGTCTCCGGCGGCGCCGAGCCGGCCGACGCCGGCGGCGGTCCGCTCGCAGTCGACCCGCTGGATCCGCACCTTCGACCGTGCCGTCTCGGTCGCCGACCTCGCCGACCTCGCGCTGACGATGCCGGGCATCGCCCGCGCCGCGGCGCGCTGGGACCAGGCGCGCGGCGTCGTGCTCGTCGTCGCCGACGGCGAGCGGCGAGCCGCCGCCCGCGCCCGACGCCGTGCGCGCGTTCCTCGACGCGCGCCGCGACGTCGACGCGTGCCGCTGACGCTGCTGACCGGCCCCGAGGCGCGCGACGTGCAGCTCGCCGTCGCCGTCGACCCCGACCCCGCCTACCTCGTCGAGATCGTCAAGCGACGCCGTGCGCGCGGCGCTGCACGGCGCCGGCGGCCTGTTCACGTTCGCGCGCGCGGGCTCGGGCAGCCCGCCTACCTGCAGCGAGGTCTACGCGCTGCTCGAGGCGCTGCCCGGCGTGATCGGCGTGCGCGTCGACGCGTTCTTCTCGCGCGCCACCGTCGTGCTCGCCGACGTCGTCCCCGCGGGCGTCGACGAGTGGCTGCGGCTCGACGCCGAACGCCCTCGACCCTGACCGTCCTGGGGCTGGCGACGTGACCGACTACCCCTACGACGCCGACGTGCTCGCGCTGGTCGCGCAGCGGCTCTTACGACGCGCTGCCCGGCGATGTACCGCGTGCCCGACGCAGCCGCCGGCCGGGCGCGACGACCTGCAGCGCCTGCTCGAGGTGCTGGCCGCGCCGCTCGCCGTGCTGCGCCAGAGCATCCAGGAGCTGCACGCCGACCTCTTCATCGACACCGCCGACGACCGCGATGATCCCCTACCTCGCCGAGATGGTCGGGACGCGGCTCGTGTTCCCCGACGCCGACGTCCAACCGCCGCGACGTGCGCGGCACGGTCGGCTGGCGGCGGCGCAAGGGCACGCCCGGGCGCGCTGGAGGAGATGGGCGCCGAGCTGACCGGCCAGCCGGTCGTGCTGCAGGAGGGCTGGAAGCGGATCCAGCTCGCGCAGGACCTCGACCTCGTCCGCGCCGAGCGCGTCGTCGCCGACGTGCGCCCGGCGATCGTCGCCGAGCAGGCCGACGGACCGCTCGACGCGCTCTTCCACGCCGTCGACGTGCGGCCGGATCTCGGCCACCACGGGCCGCCGCCACCCGCGCCACGTCGCGCACTGGCTGCACGCCGACGTCACCTTCCCGCTGCGCGAGGCGACCGCGCACGACCGCTCGGCTCGCCGCGCTCCGACGCGCGCTTCACGTTCGATCCCGCTCGGCGTGCGGCGCCGCTGCGCGCGCGCCGCGCGGCCCGCCGGCGACCGCGAGCCGTTCGTCGACCGCATCTCCGAGCAGCACTTCGCCGCCGCGCCGGAGCGCTGGTTCGGCGTCGACGGCGGCTTCACGATCCGCGTCTGCGGGCTGCCGGCGGGGATCGCGGGCGCCGCGCGCGGCCGAGCGCGTGCCGAGCACCGCGCGTCGGCCGCCCGCAGCTCGCGCGACGGCGACGTCACGCTGACGGCGCTCGACGCAGCCCTCGCGCGGCTGGCGCGGCCCGGTGCGGGTCGAGCTCGGACTGGCCACCGTCACCGGCGCCGGGACCGGCGCTGGCGACCGAACCCGGCCACGTTCACGCCACGCGCGAGCCTCGACCTCGACGCCGCGGGCGTCGTCGGCCAGGCGACGGCCGGCGGGGCGGCCCCGGCGGCGACGGTCGCGCTGCTGCGCCTGTCGCCGCTCGGCGGCGCGCCCGGCGCGCTTCTTCCCCGGCGCGACGCTCGAGATCGCGAGCGCCGCGCCGGCGCGGCGCTGGCCGCGACCGACGACGGCCCTGGCGCGCGAGGGCTTCCTGCGCGGCGTGCTGCACGTGACGATCCCGCCGCTGCGAGATCGTCGGCGAGCGGCTGCTGCACGTCGCCGCTCGACGGCAGCCTGTACGACACGCGGGACCCGATGCCCGAGCCCGGCGGCGTGCCGGCGCTCGATCCGGCGGCGCTGCTCGCCACCGGCCCCGGCGCGGCCTGGCCGCCGCTGCCGGCCGCAGCCGAGCCGCGCATGCTCAACCGCGTGCCCGGCCGCGCCCGGCCGCGGCCCCGCGGTCATGCACGGCGCCCCCGTGCGCCGGCTGCGTCCGGCCTCGCCGAGTGCCGCTGGCGAGCGCGTGCGCGCTTGACCTTCGCGGTGCAGCTCGACGGCCGCGGCGGGCCGGCTTCCGGCCGTTCCAGCGGCTCGCGTGGACCGGGCGGGACCCGAGCACGGCGACCTGGTCGGCGCTGGCCCTGGACGGCACCGCGGTGCCCGCCGCCGCGGTCCAGAGCGACTCGCGGCGGTCGCGCGCGCTGCGCGAGGACGACCCCGACCGCGTCGCGCTCGCCGTGCGCTTCGAGTGCTCGCGAGGCCGCCACGCTGTGCCCCGGCGAGGTCGCCTGGAGCAGCCGACGACGGCACGCACGGTGCTGATCCACCTGCCCCAGCTCGACGCGGAGCCGAAGCGCCGCGGCGTGGCCGCTGGACGGCGCCCTACGCGCGTCGCGAGCGAGCCGGTGCGCGTCGGCGAGGACGGCTCGACCTGGGCCGCCGGCTCGACCGCCGGCGCGGCGCATGTCGCTGGGCGAGCGTCGCGCCGATCGCGCGAGGCCGCGGGGCTGCGGCGCCGGCAGCGTGCGCTGGCGGCGGCTGTGCGCGTGGGACCGCGAGGACTGGCCGCGTCGCCGCCGCGATCGCTCGCGCTCACCGAGCGCGGCCGGCTCGACGTCGACGTCACCCACGGGCTGTTCGCGTTCGCCGCCGAGGAGCCGCCGCAGCGCTGGCCGGACGGCCCGGTGGCGGCGTCGGTGCCGGCCGTGACCACGGACTACGAGGAGGGCGCGACGATGCACATCGGCGCGCGGCCGGCCGCCGCGAGCCGGTGCTCGACGTGCGGCTCCCCCGCCCGACGCGGCTGGTCACGCGCAGCGGCGCGCTGCACCCCGACGCGCCGGCCGACTGGCACGACGATCCCGCGCTACGACGTCGCCCGGGGCCGCGCTCGCCGCCGTCGAGGACGCGTGGCAGACCGAGGCCGACGGACGAGGTCGTGCAGTTCGAGGACAGCGCGACCTACCCCGACGAGACGCGGTGTGGCCCGCCGCCCCCGCGGGCGCCGCGCCGTCGCTGACGCTCCAGGCCGCCGAGCGCGAGCGGCCCGACGGTGCTCGTCGGTCCCGCCTGGACCGGTCCCGGCCGCCCGGTGCCGTATGCGTCGCTGACGCTGCTCGGGCTCGCGTTCGGCGGCGCCGACCCGACGGTGATGGCGCTGCCGCCGGCGCGCACGGTCGCGCTCGAGCTTCTGCACGCGTCCTGCGACGCCGCCAACGCGCCTGCGCTTCGGCGACGTCGACGCGGCGCGCACGTCACGGTCACCCGCTGCCAGACGGCCGGGCTCGCGCTCGACGGGCCGGGCGCGCTGACGATCGCCGACAGCATCGTCGAGCGCGCCGCGGACGTCGCGCTGCGCGCGGCCGACCGGTCGCGTCGAGCTCGATCCGCGTCTCCGTCGGCGGCACGGTGCTCGTGCGCGTGCTCGAGGCCTCGGAGGTCGATCTTCGACGGGCGCGTCGACGGTCGAGGACCGCTTCCACGGCTGCGTGCGCTACAGCCGCGTCACCAGCGACTCGACGCTGCCGCGCGTGCACCGCATCGCGACCGACGTCGCCGCTGCGGATCGTCTCGCGCAACCGGCGCGACCCCGGCTGGTGGCGGCTGCGCGAGGACTGCGACCCGGCGATCAGCGCGCGGCGCGGAGAACGGATCGGAGATGGGCGCGTTCAGCCTCGACGCAGCTCGCCGAGCGCATGGCGGGCTTCGCGCAGCCGGCTCGCCGAGTTCACACCGGCCGGGCTCGTGACCGGCATCATCAGGATCGACTGAGGGAGGAGCAAGCGCATGCACGGCGACTACTCCCGCGGGCACGAGCCGGACCGCAAGCGCGGTCGCGACTACCGGCGGGTCCTGCTGCAGCATGGGCCGGCCCGCTGCTCGACAGCGACGTCGCGGCGTCCGTCGACGCGCTCCTCGGACGAGGTGCGCGCGACGACGCGCGGGCTCGGCTGCGCCGCCGGCAGCCCCGACCTCGGCTTCCTCGTCACCGCCGGCCGGCTGCTCGGCGTCTTCGCCGAAGCGACGGACATCACGTGCCACCGGCACGCCGAACGTGTGGGTCGACTACCGCTACCGCTACGCCGAGCGCTACCCGGCGCTGCTACGCTCGAGGCCGCCGGCGCGGGCGCCGGCGTCGGTGACGCTGCCGGCTACCGGCCGGCGCCGATCCGGCCACGTGTCGCGCGCCGCGCTCTGGGCCCGCGTCGAGGCCGCGACCACGATCGACGTCAACGGCGTAGCCGGTCCCGCTCTCGGCCGGCTCGCCCGACGGCATCCACCGGGTCGAGTTCAACACCAACGGCGCGTCGCTGCGCCCGCTGCAGCTCAAGCTCCCCGCCGGCGCCGCCGTCTGGCTGTTCCTGCTCGAGCAGGACGAGCTGGCCGGCGCCGACCCGGCCTTCTGGGTCGCGCCCGGCAGCTACCACGTCGACGGCCTCGTCATCCCACGCCCGCGGCGGCGGCGTCTTCCCGTCCTCGGCGTTCCCCGACGCGGCCGGCTTCCCGTGGAACGCGAGCCCGTACCCCGGCTCCGCCGCTCGCCGGCCTGCTCGCGACGCCCGCGACGGGCGCCCGCTTCGTCGCCTACCTCGAGGCGTGGGAGCGACACATCACCGCCGTCGAGGACCCCGGCATCCGCGAGGAGGCGCTGGGCCCGGCGACACGACCGCGCGCACCGAGCTGCTCGGCCAGGTCAAGCTCGCGCAGATCACGGGCGGCGGCGCCACGCCCGCCGCGTTGCGCGCGGCGTTCGATCGCGTCGAGTCCTCCAACGGCGGCCTGATCGTCGACGTCCCGCAGTCGACCCCGACCACCGACCCGTGCGCGCTGCCCGGACGCCGCGGGCTACCGCGGCGCCGACAACCGCCTCTACCGGATCGAGGTCCACACCGGCGGCGGGCGCTGACGCAGCTGCGGCTGAAGTGGTCGCGCGACAACGGCAGCGAGCTCTTCGCGGCGCGGGTGGACGAGAGCCGCAACCTGCGTCTTCGACGCCGGCACGCCGCTGGCCGACGGGCGACATCGTCGAGGTCCTCAGCCAGCGTCATCGACCTCGGTGACGACGCGCTCGCGCAGGTCAGCGCGGGCGGCTTCGCCCCGGCGCGGCGCGCGGTCGGGCAGCTCGCGCAGCTCGCCGCCGTCGACGCCTCGGCGCTCAGCGACGACGTCGCCTTCACGCTCGTGGACCCCACCGACGGCGTCACGCCCGTCCCACTCTCGGCACGCTACGGCACGCTGCCCGACGCCGGGCTGAAGCTGCGCCGCTGGCACGGCTTGATCCGAGCCTGACGGCGGCGTCGGCGGGCCGTTCGTGCTCGAGGACGGGATCACGGTCACGCTGACCGCCACCGGCTCCTACCGGCCCGGCCAGTACTGGCAGTACGAGGCGCGCGTGCGCGGTGAGAACGCCAACGGGCCGTGGCGGGCCTCGCCGCACGGCCCGGAGCGCCGGTTCGCCCCGCTCGCGCTGCTCGAATACCGCACCGCCGTGGACCCGATCGAGGCTCGTGGCCTGGCTCGACGAGCGCTTCTCACATCCGTGCGACCTCGACGCCGACGACATCGCCTTCGCCGGCGCGCGCGTGGAGACGGACGCCGACACCGTCCAGGAGGCGCTGGAGGAGATCTACGAGCGGCTGCCGGAGAGCGAGGAGTGGCCGCGCGTCGTGGCGGGCGGCATCAACTGGACCAACGACCGGTTCTTCGCTCTGGCGCAGTTCCAGCTCGGGCTGCGGGTCACGTTCTCGGAGGAGATGCATCCCGCGAGCGCGACGCCGGACACGTTCGTCGTCACGCTCGAGGTGCCGGTCGAGGACGAGGGCCTCACCGGCCTGCGGCGCTCGCTGATCGTCGACGGCCGGATCGACCTGGCCGGCGCGTCGTGGACGTTCGTGCCGACCGGCGTCGACGCCGACAGCGTGGGCCGGTGGGTGCGCGACCTCGGCGGGCCCGTGCGCTGCCGCGTGCGCCTGGCGGGGAACGCGATCCTCGACCGCACGGGCGAGCGCCCGCTCGACGGCGACGTCGTGGGACGGCCGCGCAACGACGGCTACGACACCTACATCGACCTGCGCCTGCCCTCCGGCGACGGCTTCCGCGGCGGCGACTTCGAGAGCTGGTTCTACCTCACCGGCCCCGCCCCGCTGGTCTCGATCGAGCACGTCAACCCCGCCGACGGCGCCCGCTTCGCGCCCGGCACCGGCCCGCGCGCCGTGCTGCTGGCGTTCAGCGACAACGTCCGCTTCGCGAGCATCACGGCCGACACCCTGAGCGTGACCGTGCGCCACTCGTCCGAGGCCGAGAGCGCCGCGCGAACGATCCCCGGAACGCTCGAGCCGTACCCGTTCGAGAGCGAGCCCGGGCTGGTCTCGCGGATCACGTTCTCGCCGCACGACCCCGAGGCGCTGAGCCCCGTGCAGGCCCCCGCCGCCGGGCCGTGGATCTTCACCGTGCGGGCACGAGGGACCGGCAACGCGCCGATCGTCGACCTCGACGACCGCGCGCTCGACGGCGCGGGCATCAGCGCGGCCTCGGACTTCACCAGCCGCTTCTTCGTCGACGCCGGCGGCGCCGTCGACACGCTGAAGATCTATACGAGCCTGCCGCTGCGCGGTCCTTCGAGCGCCAAGGCGCAGGCCGCCGCCAACGGCATCCGGCTGGCGCTCGAGCAGGCGGACGGGCGGACGTCGCGGTTCGCGATCGAGCACGTCTCACTCGACGACTCCGGTCCTGACGGCTGGAACCCGGACGCGACGGCGGAGAACGCGCGCAAAGCGGCCGCGGACGCGTCGGCGATCGGCTACATCGGCGAGCTCGACTGGGCGGCGACCGCGCGCTCGATCCCGATCCTCAACGAGGCGAAGGTCCCGCAACTGAGCCTCGGCGACCCCAACGGCGTCGTCCCCGGGGCCAACGACCCGCCCGCGCCGATGAACCTGCGGGTGCTGCCCGAGACCGCCCGCGAAGGGGCCGCGATCGCCGCGCTGGCGCGGGAGAACGGGCACGCCTCGGCGTACATCCTCAACGACCGCGGAGCCTACGGCGCTCCGCTGAGCCGTGACGTCGAGGCAGCGGCCGCGGCCGCCGGGGTCGCGGTCGCAGGCAACGACGCGATCGACCCGCTGGCGGCCAACTTCCGCTCGATCGCGGCCAAGATCAAGTCCTCCGGCGCGGGGTGCCTGATCTTCTGCGGCACCGTGGCCAACAACGCCGTCCAGCTGTTCAAGGACGTCACCGCGGCGTCGCCCGAGTTGCCGCTGCTCGGGGGATCGGGCCTGGCCGACGCACGGTTCGTCAGCACGCGGGCCGGCGGCGTGCCCGCGGCGGTCGCGAGCCGGCTCATGCTCGCGCTGCCGGGCATCCCACCCGAGGCCTTCCCGCCGGCCGGCCGGGAGTTCGCGACGGCGTACGAGGCGGCGTTCGGGGACGCGAACCCGGATCGCTACGCGCTCTACGGCTACGAGGCGATGCGCCTGCTGCTCGACGCGATCGAGAGCGGCGGCAAGGACCGGTCCGCCGTGGCCAAGCGCCTGCTCACCGCAGGCGAGCGGATCAGCGTGCTCGGCGCCTACTCGATCGACGACCAGGGCAACGTCGACCTCACCCCCCATGGGGTCTACCGCGTCGTGGGTGAGTCGCTGGTGTTCGACCACCTGCTGCGGCTCTGATCGATGGACGACAGCTCGACCGAGTACACCCAGGCCGTCCGGGCGGTGCTGCTCGGCGAGCTCGGCGAGGCGCTGGTCGGGCTCTACCTCTACGGGTCGGCCGCCACCGGCCCGTACCTGCCCGGCCAGAGCGACATCGACATGCTGGCCGTGGTGCGCGAGCCGCTCGGCGAGGCGCGCATCCGGCGGTTGCTGGACGGCGCGCAGGCGGTACCGCGGCCGAGCGTCGTCAAGGGGTTGGACCTGTGGGTCGTGCCGCTGGACAGCGCCCGTGAGCCGCGGGCCGCTCCGCTGTTCGAGTGCTGGTTGCTGACGACGATCGGGCGTGAGCTGCTCGGCGGCCCCGACCATCCGGGCGACGCGCGGCTCCCGCTGATCTACGCGATGTGCCGCGATCACGGCGTCACGTTGGCCGGCCCGCGGCCGCGGCGGGTGTTCGGGCCGGTCAGCCGCGCCTGGCTGGTGGAGGCGATGGCCGTCGATCTCGCGCTGCCGGGCGCCGCGGGCTGGTACCGGGTGCTCAACGCGTGCCGGACGTTGCACTTCATCGAGCGCGGCGCGCTGTGCGGGAAGCTGACCGGAGCGGCGTGGGCGCGCGGGCGTGTCGCCGATCCCGAGCTGGTCGACCTCGCCGTGCAGTGGCGCCGCCACGGTTCGGGCCCACCGCTCGCGCCCGAGCGGGTGGCCGCGTTCGTCAACCCGATCGCGGAGCGGCTCGACGGCGCGACGGCGGTGGAGCCGGTGACGACGCCCGCCGGCGATCTCGTCCTGCCGACCGGCGTGGGCGGTACCGACCCGCTCGTCTCCTGCGTGCTGGTCGCACCGCCGGGCGAGGAGTTGCTGGTCCTGGCGGTCAAGCGCTTCCTCGAGCAGGACTGGGAGGCGCGCGAGCTGCTCGTCCTCTCGCCCCCGGGCGCGGCGCCGACCTCCGCGCTGTTTCCCGACGAGCGCATCCACACCGTCTCGATCGCGCCGCACGAGATCGGGCTCTGGCGCGAGTGGGCGCTGCACCGGGCGCGGGGCGCGGTGCTCGCGGCGTGGGACCCGGCCACGTGGTACGCCCCGGACCGCCTGACCCAGCAGGTGCACGAGCTGCTCTCGACCTCGACGCCGCGGCTCGTCGCCCCGAGCCTGCTCGTGTATGACCCGGCGGCCACGAGCGCCGGGCGCCTGCGTGACAGTGAGCTGCTGGAGCGAACGACGCTGTGCGCCTGGCGCGACGCGTGGACCGCGACCGGCACCGCCACCCGGCTCGGCGAGCGCCCCGGCATCGCGGCGCTGATCGAGCCGGGGTCCGACGGGCGCGGCGATCCCGTCTCGCCCTTCGAGCTGCGCTCGCTCGTCGGCGAGGAGCTGCAGGTCTACGCGCTCGCCGTCGCCGCCGGCTCGCGCCCCGCGGACCGCCGCCCGTCGGTCTCGTGCCTGATGCCGACCTACAACCGCCGCCGCTTCGCCGAGCGCGCGATCGGCTTCTTCCTCGCCCAGGACTACGCCGACCGAGAGCTCGTGATCCTCGACGACGGCGAGGACGCGATCGGCGACCTCGTGCCCGCCGGCACGCCGATCCGCTACCACCGCCTCTCCGAGCGGATGACGATCGGCGCCAAGCGCGAGCTCGCCTGCCAAATGGCCGAGGGCGAGGTGCTCGTGCAGTGGGACGACGACGACTGGTACGGCCCGACGCGCCTGCGCCGCCAGGTCGCGCCGCTCGCCTCCGGCAACGCCGAGATCACGGGGATCGTCCGCGGCTACCTCTTCGACCTCACCACGCTGCTCTTCTGGCGCGGCGAGCCGCCGCTGCACCAGGGCAACCTGCACGCGCTGATCGTGGCCGGCACGCTCGCCTACACCCGCGAGGCATGGCAGGCGACGACCGGCTACCCGGACCGCTCGATCGGCGAGGAGGTCGCGCTGCTGCAGGCCGTCCTCGACGGCGGCGGCCGTGTCGCCCCCACCTTGAGCGACAACATCTACGTGTGGATCCGCCACGCCGCCAACTCCTGGCGGCTGGGCTACGACGGCCAGCTCGGCCCGCGCGGCTGGGAGCCGGTGGCGCCGCCGGCGTTCCTGCCCGCGGAGGACATGACGTTCTACCGCTCACTCGCCGGCACCGACGCGGCGGCAACCGCACGCGCCTGACCGTCCTGTCCCAGTTCCCCGACGCCGTGCCTCGAACCGGTCCACGCCCCTGATGGCCTCCCTGGTCCTGAAGACGTCGGTCGCGCTGGACGGCCACGTCCGCACCCGCCGACTGGGTTGCGGCGCATACTTCGAGATCCGTCGAGCGAGCCGCAGTCGGCTCAGCTCCGGGGGGGTCCGATGCTGTACTCCCGCATACCGGGGGTAGAGCATGGAACCCCCCTTCGGAACGGAGTGATGGAACTTCGTCACGGACGCGTTGCTTGTGGACGAACTCGTACCCTCGCGGCGCCGCTGCCTTAGCTCAGGTTCTCCGGGTCGCGTTCAGCAAGTCCGGCTGGGACGGTCCGGCCTCCAACGACCCGGTGACGATCACGTTCAGCCAGCACATCGGCGCCAACGACGCGCTGCGCACCGGCAGCTACGCGAAGACCCTGACGTTCACGCTCAGCGCCACCCAGCCGCAGGCGCCACAGCGCACTGATCGATGCACGCAGCCGAGGCCGACGAGCAGTGCGAGCAGCATGGCGGGCTGATACCCCGGGAAATCGCCGTTCAGGCCGGGACATGCGTACGAGCAACGCGGTCCGCTGCTGCACGGCCGGCCAGCGTGCATGTGGTTCGTCTTGATCCTGTGGTGAGGACAGGCTAAGTTCGGGCCGGTGAGGAACGGATTCCTGCTCGTCGCCGTCGCGGCGCTTCTCGCTCTGTGCGCGCCCGCCGCGCACGCAGACCCGTTCTTGACGATCGCGCCGCCCGCCACCACCGGCAACCTGCTGACGATCCCGTACACGCTCGATCCCGCGGCCCACGCCGAATTGCTCTCGCTCGACCTGCGCGCGCCCGGGTCCGAGCAGTGGAAGCGCTACGGCATCAACCCCGCACAGCCGACAGGCACGATCGGGGCCGTGATGTACCCCTGGCCGATCCTCCAGGTCGTCGAGGGCGAATGGCAGATCCGGGTCACCGCGTACCGATACACCGATGTGCCAGTGGCCACTGCAGAGGGCACCACTCGGCTCGACTTCCAGGGCGGGTTCGCGTTGGCCGCGCCGTACTTCGGCGACGTCCCGGTCGGCGTCACCAGCGGCGCGATGCCGCTGCGGATCGAGAACACGCTCGGCGGCCCGCTGCGCATCCGCTCGGTCACCGCACCCGCGGGCTCGGAGCTCGCGGTCGCCCGCGACGGGTGCGCCGGGCAAACCCTGTACCTGACCAACGGCTGCTACGTCGACGTGACGTTCACCCCAGCCGCCGAAGGGCTGCGGCGCGGCGTCCTTCACGTCGAGGCCAACTCACCCCAGACGGAGATCTACCTGCTGGGCAAGGGGATCGTCGACACCAGCGAGCCGCTGCTCCCGTACACCCCTCCCCCGCCTTCCCCGCCGTCTGCCCCGAAGGCCGAGCTCGCCGACGAGCCCGAGCTGACCTTCACCTCCTCGCCGGGGCGCAGCAGCACCTGGCTGTTCAACCTGCGCCTCACGCACATCCCCGCCGGCAGCGCGGTGACGGTTCGCTGCGCGCGCGGGTGCCCGGCGAAGACCTACACCAAGCGCAACGCGAGCGGCACCGTCTCGCTCAAGCGGTTCGTGACCCGCGCGTTGAAGCCCGGCACGACGATCACGATCGCCCTCGCCGCTCCGGGACAGGCCACGCGGTCGGCCACGATCGGCATCCGTGCCCGCCGTGCGCCACGGGTGACCGGCACGCTATAGCGAGCTGCGCACGACCAGATCCTCGCTGCGATCGACGCGATGCTCGACCACCTCACCGTGTGTGGTGGGACTCCACCGATCCGACGACCGCGGCCGCTGTGCGGACCGTCGTTGCCGATGTCGCCCTTCCGTTTCTCGCTCGCCTCGTGCGCGAGACAGGCCGGTGTCGATGAACGCGGATGCCGGGCCGTCGTTCGCCGGCGGCGGCCTCGTGCGCCTGATGATCTCCAACGACGTCCTCGACGCCGGGTAGGGCGTGCAGTGACCCGATCGGGAGAACGTGCCGTACCTCGACCGTGGAACTCAACGGCAGCCGGATCCTCGTCGCCGGCGCGACCGGCGTGCTCGGCAGCGCGATCGCGACCGAGCTCTCCGCGCGAGGAGCGAAGGTCGCGCTGGCCGGACGCAACGCGCAGCGTCTCGCCGCCGTCGGCGACGAGCTGGCCGCACCCGTCGCGCGGCTGGACCTCACCGAGCCTGGCACGATCGCGGCGTGCGTGCGCGGCTCGGCCGCGGCGCTCGGCGGGCTCGACGCGCTCGTGGTCGCGACCGGGGTGGTGGCGTTCGGCCCCGAGCCCGAGCTCGGCGCCGACGTGGTGCGTGAGCTGTTCGCGGTCAACGCCACCGGCCCGATCGCGCTGATCGGGGCGGCGCTGGAGCACTTCGGCGACACGGCCACGATCGTCGGGCTCAGCGCCGTGGTGGCGGAGCACCCGACCGCCGGGATGGCCGCGTACTCGGCCAGCAAGGCCGCGCTGTCCGCGTACCTGGCGGCGCTGCGGCGGGAGCGCCGTCGCTTCGGTCTGAGCGTCCTGGACGTGCGCCCGTCGCACCTGGACACGCGCTTTGAAACGCGCGCGCTCGAGGGCTCGCCGCCGGACCTGCCCGCAGCGGCCGACCACCGTGCGGTCGTGGCGCAGATCGTCGACGCGATGCGCGATGGTCGGCGTGAGCTCGCGTTCTCGCTCAAGGAGCGCACGCTGGTCGCGCGCTAGAGATGGCCTAGGTCGCTTCCCACGTTCCACCTGCTCGAGCGCCCATTCGGTGTGGCCAGCAGCCGGATCCCCGCTGCGCTATGGCTCTCCCGGGCGCTGTCTGGAATAGTCCTCGCTGGCGCACCGGAGGTCTATGCGCGTCACCAGCGGCACTTCGCGAGCATTCAACGACTTTGTCGCTCGTTCGCCGACGCGCTGGCAGAAGCTCCTAGCGGTGGGGGTGTTCTTGGGGACAAGCGCGGCGCCGTTGTCGGCGTGGTCGCGTTCGTCGTCTACGGCGGCGTGCTGCTCGCCGGTGCCTTCAATCCCCGTCGCAGCAGGGAATGGTCGCGCCGCCATGTAGCCCTCGATGCGCTGTTGCTGGTTCCGTTGGGATTCCTCGGGCTGGCGTACCTGACCCATCTCGCGCTCGGTACGTGCCTCTTGATCGCTCTCACGGGGGGTCTGGCTCTGGTTCCTGTGGCACTTCGACGCCGTAACGACGGACCGACCGGGTAACGGCGAGCCAGCCTCCAGAGCACCGCCGCGTGGCGGCCGGAGTATCGGTTTTGGACGAACTCGGCACAGCGAGCCGGATCGAAGCGTCGCATTCGGGAGCGTGCCGGCCGGGGCGGGAGCGGGCAGCCTGATGAGCACGCTCTCGCCGACGCCGAGCAAGATGCACGCGTCCGGCACGTTGCCGGGGAGGAAACCAGCAGCTACGCGAAGCGAGACGGTCTTGCCGTCGATCGTCGCCGACGCACCGCTCATCCGCTCGCAGGCGGACCGCGTGTAGGCGGCCAGGACAGTGCGGCGGTCGGGCATGAGCATCGCCGAGGCCCTGAGCGGGTGCGGGCTTGCGCTCCAACTTGCGTTAGCGCTCAAGCGCGGCCGGCTAGGACGCTGGATCAGGGCTCCGTTCGGCGGCGGCCGGGTCCGCCGGCGTGGCGGCGAGATCGATCGCGCGGGTGACTGTGCCTGGTCTGAGTCGGGGACGCTGAGCGGATCGGGACACACGCTCAGGTGCCCAGCGCCCGCGCGGCTCGCGTAGCCGCTCACCTTCGTCTCGCCGCCACCGTGCGCTGCGCGGAGCCGATCAGACGGCAGTAGCGCCGCTTCACTCGGCCGGCAGCCGGCCGGCCGACTCCCATTCGGCCCACTCCGCGGCGGACAGTTGGGCGCGAAGCTGTTCACGCGGCGGTCGCTCGTAGCCGGTGTCCAGCACGAACACGATCACGCCGAGCGCGTCGTGCAGTGCCGTTTGGAGCGCCGCCAGGTACGCCCGTAACGTCTTGCCCTGATCCCACTCGATCGCGTTGAGGTGATCCAGCAGCGCACGGACCTCGGGGACGTCGTCGACGTTCGGCGGGTCCACGTCCTCCGCCTCCCAGCCCTCGGGATCGTGCGGATCGAAGAGCTCGAGACCGTCCACCCCGGCCTCGAGCTTTGCCCCCGGGATCGCGAACATCTCGGGCGCGAGCTGGTAGGGCGCGTCACCGTCGAAGTAGACGAAGAGCGAAAGCGCAAGCGTTCCCTCCGGGACCCTCACCTCCTGCACGTACCGCGGCACGAGCGCCGCAACCGCGTTCGCGATCAGATCCACGACGTCGTCATACCGACTAACGGCGCCCCCTAGTCCAAGCAGGGCCGGGGCGAGCGTCGTATCGGGTTTCGGCGAATTCGCACTTGTCCCACGGTCGAGCAGGCGCGTCGTGAAATCCCACCGAGGACGCCGCATCGACTGCCGGTAGGCGTGCCGGTGAACACGATCCTCGACGGAGAGCTCCGCCCCCGCTGCATCGCCGAAGACACGTCGCAGTTCGGTCACTTGTGGCGCGCAGTGAGGGTCCGGCTGTGCCGTGCCGCTTGTTGCTTCTACGCCAACGCTTTCTCGAGGCGCGGGGAAAGCCAGTTTGCGTCGTCGTCCATCGGTTTGGCGAAGAAGTAGCCCTGTCCGAGGTCGCAGCCCATCTCGCGCAGCATGTCGAGCTGGGCGCGGGTTTCGATGCCCTCGGCGACGACTTTGAGACCGATGGTCTTGGCGAGACCGATGATCAAGCGTACGAATGCGGCGTCGTGGTCTGAGACGGTGATGCCTTCGACGAATTCGCGTGCGATCTTGAGGCTGTCGAGCGGCAGGTTGCGCAGGTAGCTGAGCGAGGAGTAGCCCGTGCCGAAGTCGTCGAGCGCGAGTTGCACGCCGATGTCGCGCAGCGCCTGCAGCGTCTCGACGCCGCGGTCGGCATTCTTGACCAGCAGCGTCTCGGTCACCTCGAGGACGAGCCGGTCCGGAGCGATGCCGGTGCGCTCGAGCACGCCGGTGATCGCGTCCAGGAGGTCGGGTTGCTCGAGCTCGATCGCCGACATGTTGACCTGCACGTGGACGTCCGCGTAGCGTGCGGACGACACGTGCGCACGCCGCTTCGAGCACGTAGCGGCCGAGTGGCACGATGAGGCCGGTGTCCTCCGCGAGCGGAATGAACTGGAGCGGCGGGATGCGGCCGCGTTGGGGATGGTTCCAGCGCACGAGCGCCTCGACGGAGATCGTCTTGCCGCTAGTCGAGCTCGACGATCGGCTGATACTGCACGACCAACTCGCGGCGCTCGATCGCTCGCGCGAGCTCGGCCTTGAGTCCGTGGTGATGGACGATCGAGTCGCGCATCGCGGGCGTGAAGACGGAGTAGCGTCGCTTGCCGGCCTGCTTCGCGTCATACATGGCCGCGTTGGCGTCCCACAGCAGTCCTTCGACGCTGGCCGGCGCCTGACGGCACGTCGCGAGACCGATGCTGACGCCGACATCGAGCAGTTCACGCCCGGCGGTGACCGGCAGGGCGAACGCCCGCACGGTCCGCTCGGCGACCTCGACGAGGCGGCGCTCGATACCGGATGGACTGCGGACGAGCACCGCGAACGCGTCACCGTCGAGCCGTGCGACGACGTCGTCGGGGATGCGGACTCGGTGAGTCGCGCGGCGACACCGCGCAGCAGCTCATCGCCGACCGGATGCCCGAACGTGTCGTTGACGCCCTTGAAATCGTCGAGGTCGATGACCATCACCGCCACCTGACCAGGAGTGCCGGGCTGGAGCGCCTCACGCACCTGCCGGCTGAACAGTGAGCGGGTGGCCAGCCCGGTGAGCGGGTCGTGGTGCGCCTGGTGCTGCAGCTGGTCTCTGCAGGTCGTGCAACTTGGCGACCGCGTGCTCGTTACGGTCGTACTGAAGCGCGACACTGGCGTTGACGGCCAGGGTCTCGAACAGGGCGCGGTCGTGGTCGGTGAAGCCGCGCGTGAGGCCGAAGCGGTTTGCGAGCATGATCGTGCCCATCACGCGATCCTCGCCTCGCAGCACGCCGAGCATCCCGTGGCGGACTTCGCGAGACTGCAGGTACGGGCCCAGCGCCCCGGGGAAGGGCGCCGACAGCGCCACCGCGGCGCCGGAGTGCACGGCGCAGGTGCGCAGGGCCAGGGCCGCGCCGACGTCGATCGGCGCCATCGCCTCGTGGGTCGTGCCCGGGCCGAAGCTGGTACGCAGTGGCGCGCCACCCTCGTCGGCGAACAGGATGACCTCGGCCCGCTCCGCGTTGAACGCCTCCAGCGCCTGCTTGAGCAGACTCTCCAGCGCGACGGCGACTTCGGGTGACTCCGACAGGGTTTGCTGGGTCGCGTACAGGGTCTTGACCTTCTCGTGACGCTCGCGCTCTCGGATGTAGGCGCGGTAACAGGCGAAGGCGATCACGGTCGGGATCAACAGCAGCGGCGCGGCCTCCGGGTGGTCGATCCAGACGATCGCACACACAAGCGCGGTCGCCGTGCCCGCGATCGTGACCGCATAGTCCAAGCCGAACATCTCTCGCACCTGGGCGCGCGACACCGCGCCATCGGTCAGCACCATCGCGGCGAGGATCTGCGCGGTCGTCAGCACGCTCCCGATCAGCGACGCGACCAGCACGACGCTCCACGTGACCCAGCCGAAACCGGAGTCACCGGAGGCAACCGCGTGCACGATGCCGATCAGCAACGAAGTGACCAACGCAAACTGCGCGAGGTTGAAGGCACACTTGACCGCCGGTCCCCCCGCCACACCAGCGCGACCAGCACGCCGGCCATGACGGCCACGAAGGCGTGCGTGCCGCTCGTGAAGATCAGCGCGAGCGTCAGCGGGACGTCGGTCAGCGAGAACGAGTACGCGCTACGGCGAAACTCCAGCTGGACCGGCCAGCGTTCGGTGACGAACACCGCGACGCCCAGTACCCACCACCAGCTCACATCGGCACCCAGGATCGGATCGAGGTCGCGGATCCACCCGAAGTACAACGCCGCGGCTGCCGTTCCGATCAGAGCGTTCAACCACCACACCCGGTCGATGACCTTCACCTTGCTCCTCATGGCGCCACGCTCCTGGGTTCGTTCATCGACCAGGTCCCTTTGCTCCAGGTTCCCTTGCTCCAAGTTCCTTTGCTCCAAGACCCCTTGCTCCAGGTGCCCATCGTCCAGTTGGCGCGCGTCGGGTCCAGTCGCGCCTGGACGAGCGCCGCCTCGACGGCCAGGTTCGGCCACAGGTGTTGGTTGGCGCCGACGCCGGGCTGAGCCGCGGCCGCGGCAGCGATGTCCAGCTCACCGGCCGCCGCGGGTTCACCGGCGCCGGGCGCGCAGTGCGCGACGGTGATGGAGTCGTTGATGAGCGTGACGGCACCGTTGCGCGCGAGTGCGCGGCCCTGCAGCGTGACACCGTCGTTGAGGGTGATCGACGTGAGCGCGAGAACGGTGCCGGCAAGGACCGAGCCGGCACCGAGCGTGGCGGAGCTTCCGACCTTCCAGAAGACGTTGCACGCTTGCGCGCCGTTGGCGAGCGCGACCCGACTTCCCGAAGCGGTGGTCAACGTTGAGCCGGCCCGCAACACGAAGACGGCGTCCGGGTCGCCCTGGGCGTCGAGCGTGAGCGTGCCGGTCAGCCCGAGCGATGACGCGTTCGTGTAGACACCGGGCGTGAGCCTGCGCCCGCCGAGTTCCGCTGGCGCCGCCACCGCGGGCGCACGCCCCGCGGCATCGTCGTAGGCGACCGCGAGATCCGACTGCGCCTGCAGCGCGATCGCGTCGCCGGCGTAGGTGCCCCCATCGACCTCTCCAGGCCCGAGCCCCGTGACCGCCGTGCCCGGGCTGAGCCCGAGATTGCCCGTGATCCTCGACGGACCCGTATTGGTCACCGCCGAGCCCGCGAGCACCGCGAAGCTCTCAGCCGTGCCGAGGCCGAGACCCGTGCGCGCCACGTTGGTCCTCCCCGTCAGCAGCCCCTTGACCTGGTCGGGGTTGAGGTCCGGACGCGCCTGGATCAACAGCGCCGCGGCGCCCGCGACCACCGGGGCGGCCATTGAAGTCCCGCCGATGCGCAGGTACTCACCCGCGACCACGCACGTCGGACACAGTGCCTGGAACGCGCTGCCCATCGCCAACGGCGCGACGATCCGCTCGCCCGGGGCGAGCACGTCCGGTTTGGCGGCGCCATCCTGCGTGACGCCACGGCTCGAGTACGGGGCGGTGACGTCATCGCTGCGATCAGACGTTGCGCGCTCGTCGGTGGCGCCGACGGAGATCACGTACGGGTCATTGCCCGGCGGATACTGGACCGCGTCGCTCGCCGTGCCGCGGTTGCCCGCGGCGACCACGACGACGATCCCGGAGTGCCAGACGAATTCGACCGCCGCGTTGATCGGGTCGTCCCGGTAGGACCCAGGCGTGTCCGAGCTCAGCGACAGGTTCACGACGCGGATGCCCAGCTCGTCCTTGTGATGGACCGTGTACTGCAGCGCCGTGATGACGTCGACCATCGACACCTCACCGGCGTCGTCGGCCACCTTCAACGCGACGATGTTGGCGTCGGGAGCGATGCCGATGTAGGCGCCGTAGGAGGCGTCGGCGACGTCGCGGTGCAGCGAGTTGCCGGCGAGGATGCCGGCGACGTGCGTACCGTGGCCGACGCCGTCGCCTGAACGAGCGGCGCCCGAGCTGACCTCGGCGACGGTGACGCGCGAGCTGCCGTCGGCGCGCTTGAAGTCCGGCTTGTCGGCGCTGATCCCGGAGTCGATGACGGCGACGCCGACGCCCTCGCCCGTGATGCCGGCGGCCCAGAGCTCGTCCGCGCCGACGGTCTTCGGGTACGTCGTCGCCAGCTTTCCAGTGCCGACGGCGGTGGTGCTGCGCATCGGCGCGTCGAGCGTGACCTTCAGCACCAACTTGCTGCGGCGCAGCGCCACCGCGTCGCGAGCCCGGAGCCTGACGGCGAGGCCCTTGACCGCCGGAAGCCGGCGCATGACCCTGCCGTGACGGGAACGAACGAGCGCGCGCGCCCGGTGCTGTGAGGTGCGCGACTTGAACTGAACGATCACCGCGACCTTGCGAGCCGGGTGGGCTTTCGCCATTCGCGTCAGTGGCGACTGCTGGACCGGAGTCGCCTCAGCCACCGGTGTGCTCGCGACGAGGACGGCGACGGCGGCGAACAGGAACGTCACGGTCCGGCGGCTCCAGCCACACTCAATAGACCTGAACATTTCGAAAGCTCCCGTCCTGCATCGCAAGTCGCAAACGCGACCTGAGCGTGCCGTATCGGCACCCGCGAGCGTTTCTTTAGCCCGCAGTCCGAGCCCTGACAACTCACGAAACGGATCTGGCTGAGCGGCACCGGCTCGAGAACCGGGGAAGCGCGTCGTGTCGACACCACCAACATTCCCACGCCCCCTTCACTGAACAATGCAAGACAATCGAGCAAACCGGTCAGAACGCGTGGCGATCCGCCACACGCGCGACACTTCTCGCCATTCACGGTTCCGGCTGGGCGCAGCTCGTAGCGACGTCCCTTGAGCTCGCCGCGAGTGGTGATCGACTCGACCCAGGCGGTGGCGTGGACCTCGAGGGGCTTAGCCGCAGCAGGTCTCCGTGTAGTACACGGTCGGATGATCGACGAGGTCGATCTTGAGCAGCGCCGCATTGGCGGCCGCGGTGAGCCCGCTGGCGGTGCGCGGTCCCTCGACGGTGTCCCAGCTCGTTCGCAGCGGAAACAGCGCGAGCAGAGCGAGCAGGATCGAGCAGGTCAACGATCTGCGGGTAGGACGGCTGAAGCGGGCTCGCCGGGCGGACACGAAGGCGCAGGCAATGCCGGCGAGTGCAGAGCCGATCAGGACGCAGCCGGCAACGAACACGCCCCAGACGGCGACGCCGATCAAGATGGCATCGAATTCGATCCCTTCCCGAACGAAAATGATGCCGGCCACGAGCACCGGGACGATCAGCGACCGCAGACCAACGTGCACGCGTGCAACGTAGTCGCTTCTTCCGCCGAGGGCTCCCGAATACGTGTCAGTGCGAGAGTTCGGCGACCGACACGCCCAGGGACCGTCTCCGATCCAGGCTGGCGTCAGTTGCGCGCATTTCGAGTGCGCTTGAAGCCGAACTGGAAACCGCCGGCGCGGCGCGGCGTGATCGTGTGCGATGGTCGCTTGTCGACGTCTTCGATGTGGGAGTCGCGGGTCGCTGCGCTGGGTACATCGCTCCAGCACGATGCGGTATCGCGACGAGATCAAAGCGCTTTGGGACACGTACGTGCCCCAATCAGGACAGGCCGAGACCCAGCAGGGGGAGCTGGTCCGGTCCGTGCAGAAGCTGCGCCACGAGACGATGCACAACGGGAACATCAACTGGGACGACGGGCACCGCCACTTCGTCGAGTACCTGCGAACGTCGCTCACGTCCGACGACTGCTTCACGGACGACGAGAAGCGTGAGATCAACGCGGACTTGGACAACGTTGGAGAAGGCGGGGATCGATTGCCGGATGACGAAGAGCCCTACGACCGCTTGCTCGACCGAGTCGTCGAGTGGACACACGCGCATCCCAAACCCGTCCCGCACGAGCGCATCCACAACCTCACTCGCTGAGCCAAACCCAGAAACGCTGTAGCGGGACTCGCGCCGCCCCGGCCGGCGCGCCGCGCCGGCAAGACACCCGCGGCGTCTGGGCCGCCGCCCGACGAACGCGTACTTCCGACGGCCTTGATAGAAGCGCGAGCGACGGGCTGCCGTGGTGAGCCGGCGCCCGATCGCGCGGGACGGGTTCAGACCTTCCGAAAGCGCGCGTCGACAATCGAGTACGTGCCGAAGCACAGCAGCCCGGCAGCGACGATCCCGAGTAGGACGGGCCCGTAGGGCGCCTGGCCGAGGTGGGCGAGCGCGCCGTCGAGCGCGACCGCCTTTGATGATCACGCCGGTGACCGCCACCAGCACGGTGCCGCCCGGCCAGCCCAGGACGCCGCCGGTCGTCTTATCGGCCTGCGCGTTGCTGTTACCGGCGCCCGACCCGATCAGGACCTTGATCGCGGTCACCACCAGCGCGCCGTTCGCGAGCCCGCTCACGAGCCCGGCGAGCCGATCCTGGGTGTCGTCGGCGGCCTCGGGCCCGCGGCCGATCGCGGCGCGCAGCAGGCGCCAGAAGGCGTAGCCGGCCAGGCCCACAGCGACAAACACGAGCAGCACCTTGCCCAGCGGCTGCTGAGCGATCGTCTGCAGCGCGCCCTGCTGGTTGGCCGCCCTGCCGCCCCCGCCCATCACTACGCGGCGCGACCCTCCTGTGCGGGCTAGCGCGGCCTCCGGGCTAGGTGGCTCTGAGGCCACGTCTCATCAGCGACCGAGCGTCCGTGCGGGCAGCCTTGGCGGCGCGCAGCGCGTGCCGGTCGCGCGCTGGAGATCGCGACCGCCGAGCTGCGGCTCTGGCCGCTGCCCGCGGCCGGCTGTCGGGTCCGATGGCCTAGCGCCGCCGGGGTCTGGGGAATCGCGCCGAGCTGTTGCATCATCGAGAGCATGTCGATGACGCCCCAGTGCCCGCACATTCGGCCGTCGCTGTCGTATTGGTGGATGTCGATGAACTTCACGTCGGCGCTGCGGCCGGTCGGCGGCATGCCCATCAGCTCGCCCTGGTGGGTACCGGTGGCCCGCGCTCGCGTGACGGTCTTGTCGTCGCTCACCAGCACCTCCTCGGCATGCAGCTGCAGGTCGGGAAACGCGGCGCGGAACATGTGAAACAGGTCGAGGACGCCCTGCTTGTTCGGTGAAAAGCCCGCCGTCTCGTCGTGCTCGACGAAGTCGTGGGCGACCAGGTCGCCGAAGCCGTCGAGATCTCCGGCATTGATCAGCTGATAGGCACGTCTCGTGGTGGCAGTGATGTCCATCGTGATCCTTTCGCGAGGTAGCCGACCGGTTCTCTACGCCGGAGCCGGCGCCGGGATCGCCCCGAGCTGTTGCATCAGGCCCGCCATGTCCGCCTCGGCGCGGTGTTCGACGAGCTTGCCTTTCGCGAAGCGATCGACATTGATGAAGGTGATGGTGATCTCCTTGCCCGTCGGCGGCATCCCCATGAACTCGCCGGTGTGTGTGGCTGTGAAGCGGCCGCGCAGCACCACGCGATCGCCGATCTCGAGGGTTTCCTCGATCGTGTGCTTACCGTCCGGGAACGCGACGTACATCATCTCGCCCATGCCCGCCCATTCGTCGGCGCTCATCGGCGGGTTGCCGCCCATGACCGCGGTGAACCCGGGCGCGAGCAGCTCGCGGATCGCCCTGTCGTCGTGCTCGTCCATGAGGGTGAAGACTCGGTGCAGCGTGTCAGCGTTCGACATCGACGTGCCTCTCAGGCGTTCGCCGGCGCCATCAACGGGCCGAGCGCGTGCGTGAGCTCCGGGGTTGTGATCGGGTCGTCTTCGACGATCTTGCCGTCGGCGAGCCGGTAGTAGCTCAGGCCGCGAACGGAGACTGTCTGTCCGCCCGCGTCGCGCGCCTCGAACGTGAAGCGGGCGACCACGGCGTCCGCCTCCGCGATCAATTCCTCGATGTCGAAGTGGCGCCCGGGCAGTGCGGCCACCAGCCCGACGAGCAGCTCCTTGAACGCCGGGAGGTCGACATCGAAGGCGCGGTTGACATAGCTCGGCGCGAGCAACTCATCCACCCGTTCGAGCCGGCCGCCGCTCAACACCTCCGTGATGAACTGCCGAACGATGTCCTTGTTGTGCTCGGCGGTCATGTGCCACCTCCGTCAGCCGGGGTCGAGGGGGGTCAGTCTGCTCGCGGCCGCCCCAGGAGACATCACTTGATCGAGTGATTTACGACGGCGGCGAGCGCCACCCGATTCGCGACGCTCAGCTTGGCGAACACGTGGCGAAGGTGGGTGTTGACGGTATGCGGTGAGATGTAGAGCCGCCTGGCCACGGCACCGTTGGTCAGTCCCTCGGCGACCAGCAGCGACACCTCGCGCTCGGTGACGGTCAGGCTCTCCCAGCCGCTGGCCGGCCGGCGGCGGGGGCCTCGCGGCGCCGGACGGACGCCGAGTGCCCGCAGCTGCGCCCGCGCTCGGCGAGCCCAGGCATGTGCGCCCGCCTGCTCGTAGCGGTCCAGTGCCTCGACCAGGAGCGCCGCCGCCTCGTCTCGCCGCCCGCCCTGGGCCAGCAGCCCCGCCGCGTCCTCGCAGGCGCCGGCGTGCTCGACCAACAGCGGCGCCTGGCGGGCGAGCTCGACCGCCTCGATCAACGGCTCGACCTCGCCATCGACCAGCCCTCGGCAGCGCAACGCCAAGCTGCGCACCGTCGCGACCTCCGGTGCCAGCGCGACGCCCTCCGCCACCGTGGCGGCCACCTCGCAAGCAACGTCAAGGTGACCCAGCGCCAGGGCCAGGCGCACGAGATCGGGCGCGAGGCAGCGGTGGTAGAAACGGCTGTCCCTGGCGGCGTCGACCCGCCAGCACCGCTCCAGCAGGTCATACGCGCCCTGCCGGTCGCCCTCGGCCGCCTTCAGCCCCGCCACCGCGAACCCCAGGATGCCCGCGTTGTAGCTCAGTTGGTCGGTCTCCAGTGAGAGCGGGATGGCAGCGGCCAGCTGGCCCGCGGCCCGATGATCTCCCGTCGCCGTCGCGATCACGGTCCGGTAGGCGAGCGACTGCGAGACCAGCAGCTGGTTGTCCTTCTCCCGTGCGGCCTGCTCACCGGCGATCAGACCGGGCACCGCGTCTTCCCACTCCCCGATCACGAACGACGCCTGAGCGTCGGCCATCAGGGTCTCGGAGACCCACCACCCGTGGCCGAACTCGTTCTCGAGCGCCTCTCGAAACGCGGCTCGCGCCTCGACGACCAGATCGCAGTCGAACAGCGCGAGACCCAAGAAGAATTTTGGCTGCAGCGGCAGCGACCGCATGTCCTTCGCGTCGGCCGCCAGGGCCGCGGCGCGCCGGGCGTGGGCCAGGGCCTCGCCGTACCGGCCTTGCCGCCCGACCGCAACCAGCAGCGCCGTCAGCGCCCACACCGTCATGGCCGCATCGCGGTTGCGCTCCGCGATGACAAGCCCGCGGCCTGCGGCCGACTCGCCTCTGCCGGGATCGCCCGTGTACGTGAGGGCCCAGCTCTGCTGGGCCAGCATCAGGACCTGCTCGGAGGGCCGAAGCCCCGGGACGGCAAGGCTGGCCTGCGCGAGAGCGATCAGCTCGGCGGCGCGGTTCTGCAGGGCCAGCGCGCCAAGCAGCGCAAGCCGCAGCGGCGTGTCCAGCTCCGCGGCGTGCTCCCGGGCGAGCATCGCCTCGGCCCGGGCGGACGCCTCGGTCACGCGTCCGGCGCGCAGCAGCGCCTGGATCAACTCCGACGACACCAGATCGGCCTCGCGATGGCCGCGCGGCAGCAATGCCTCGGCGCGGGACAGGAGCTCGACCGTGACCAACGGCGCCTGCGCCGATGCCTCGCGGGCGGCGTCGCGCATCCACGCGACCGCCTGCTCGTCACCTCGCTCCGCCCCGAGCATCAGATGATCCGCAACGTCGAGCCGGTCCGCGCCCGCGGCCATGAGCGCGACCGCCGCCTCGCGGTGCAGAACGCGGCGGGCCGGCGGTGGCACGTGGTGGTAGATCGCGTCGTGCACGAGTTGGTGGCGAAACACGACCCGGTCGTCGGCCTCGTCGAGGAGCTGAGCGTCGAACGCAGCGCGGAGCTGCCCGACGACCTCGGCCGGCGGCCGGCGCATGACCGCCGCGACATCGCGCAACGAGACGGCATCGCCGAGCACCGCGGTGGCCTGAAGCATGTCCAGCGTCGCCGCCGGGAGGTGACGGAGCCGGCGAACGACCAGGTCGCTCAGGGAAGGCGGCAATTCAAAGGTCGTCGGCTCGACGGTGTCCCCGACCCGCTGCAGCATTCCCCCATCGATGAGCGAGCGCAGCAAAGCCACGGCCCAGAGGGGGTTTCCGCCGGCCTTGGCGAGCATGGCCCGCAGGCCGGGGCCGGGTGACGCGCCGAGTAGCTGCTGTGCCAGCACGGTCACGTCGTCGGGTCCCAACGGAAGGAGCGGCAGCGTGCGCGCGCCTCCAGCCGCGAGATCGTCGAGCAGCCGGACGACGTCCGACGACAGCGGCGACGTTCGGGCCGTGACCACGAGCAGCAACGGGGCGAGCTGCAGTTGCCGCGCCAGCGACAGGATCGCCAGCAGGCTCGCGCTGTCCGCCCAGTGAAGGTCCTCGGCCACCAGGAGTACCGGGTGCTGAGCGCACGACGTTTCGACCAGGTCGACGATCTCCTCGACGATCCGGTACTGGATATCGCCGCCCGGCGGAGCAGGCGTCCCGGCGCCCTCGCCGGTCAGCAGCGCGCCGATCGCCGCCCTGCGCGGATCCGTTGACCGTCGGCTCAGACCAAGCGCTGCAGCGACCACGCTGAAGGGACGCGCCCGCTCAAACGGATGCGCCTGGCCGCAGAACACCGCGACGCCGTGGGCACGTGCGTCGTCAACGATGGTTTGCACCAAGCGGGTCTTGCCGATGCCGGCTTCCCCTTCGATCACCAGCGTGGAAGCGCGCCCCTCGCCGACCTCACGGACCGCGGCCGCCGCCAGGGCAGCCTCGGACTCCCGTCCGACGAGGTCCGCCACCGATGATGAGGAGGAGCCGAGAGACTTCATCGCGCTGAGAGCTTCCGCTACGCGGGCGCCAGAGTCCAGGACCGGGCGCGCCGCGGTGATCCCGACCTCGACGGACGTCGAACGTGCGTTCATCGACGATTCGATACGGCAGGCCGCTGTTGCTGACGTTCGTCGGCGACTCGAGTCGTCCGTGCGATGCCGCCCGCCGCTTTCGGCTCAGGTGTGGATCGCCTCGACGTGCGAGATGCCGTGCCGGTCCTCGCCGCGAGCTGCACGGCGCAGAGCGTCGAGCGCCTCGTCAAGCGTCCAGTCGTGTCTGGGTCCGGATGGCACGAGCAGGACGAAGTCGGTCGGGTGGGCGGCTGCACGGCGCTGGACCTCGTCCAATAGCCGGTCACTGGACGCCGTACGGTTCGCAACGACAAGCGTGCGACAGTCACCTGATCGTCTCCCCGGCTCTCGGGCTGGTCAACAAGCGTCGCCATCAGCTGAAACGACGTGCCAACCGGCAGCGAATCGCGCATCCTCAGCACTTCGTGCGCGGCGCGCTCGGCCATCGAAGCACCGACCCCGCAGCGCGTCGTCGTATCGAAATTCGACGGTCTGGATACCTGGCGAGCCGGAGCCGCTGCCGCTGCCTGCAGGGAAAGCGCAAGTGCGACCGCGGCGCGCCCGACCCGGGCGCCTGACGGAGCCCGGGTCCTCTTGAGGGCTAGGACGTGTAGCGCACGTTGACGTTGACGATCGTGCCGGTGAACGGGAACGGCGCGCGGTCGTAGTAGTCCAGCGAGACGGGTCCGCCGTGGCAGACGCCGATGTCGAGGCAGTCGTTGGCGGTGAACAGCAGCGGTGCGCTGATCGGCACCGTGCCGGAGGCGACCTCGCTGCCGTCGACGGCCAGCTCGATGTTCAACGGGCCGCCGGGCCTGACCTCGACGTATTCGGTCGAGATCGTGATTTTGGCCGGGCCGGCGGAAAGCCGCTGTTCGGAGCGGACCTTCGTCCGTTGAATGATGAACAGGTTGTACTCGTAACAGAGGTAGCCGTCGTCGAGGTAACACGTGAGGCCGCCGCTGGAGCTGCCGAGCGCGTAGAGCACGCCGCTTGCGTTCTCGGGCAGCTCGGCGTCGATCGTGACGAGGTTGCCGCGGTTGCCGAGCCCCGGGGCGCAGAACTCGGGCATCCGAATGATGTCTGGGCCGAAGTTCCATTCGCGGTAGGGCGTCGAGATCCGAAGCTCGGGGTGATAGACGAGCACCCAGAGCCCGCCGCCGACCGGGTAGACGCTGTTGCGCGCCGCCTCGATCGCGAACGTCTCCTTCATCTGCGCGACCTTCTCCGGCAGCTCCGCCGCCAGGTCGTTGGCCTGAGTCCAGTCCTCGTCGAGGTTGTACAAGCGCCACGTGTCGTGATCGGGCGTCCACTCCGCGATCCCGGGCGGCATCCCGGAGACCCACGGCAACCGCGGCCCGGTCGCCGAGGCCATCCAACCGTCGTGGTAGATCGCGCGGCTGCCCATGATCTCGAAGTACTGCGTGATCAACCGGCCCGGCGCGTCCGCATCATTGAGTGCGTACGCGAAACTCGTGCCGTCGATCGGGTCCTGCTGGACGCCGTTGACCACCCGCGGCGGCGTGATCCCGACCAGCTCGTAGATCGTGGGCACGACGTCATTGCAGTGATGGAACTGCGTGCGCGGAGCGGCGTCCGGGGCGATCTTCGCCGGCCAGCGGATCGCGAGCGGGTTGCGGGTGCCTCCGAGGTCCGAAGCGAGCAACTTCATGCCCGAGTACGGCGTGCTGCCGGCCCATGCCCACGCCGCGTGGTACTGGTTGTCGACCTTCGGCGTACCGAGCACATCGAGCCCGCCCAACTCCTCCAGCGTGCTGATGTGTTGCTCGACGGTGCTCGGGATGCCGTTCTGGGAGAGCAGCTCGCTGATCGTCCCGGCTTGGCCCTCACCCGAGGAACCGTTGTCGCCCCAGATGTAGAAGATCAGCGTGTTCTCCGTGAGGCCCAGGCGCTCAAGCTCGTCGATCACGCGACCGGCCTGGACGTCGGCGTGCTCGGCGTAACCGGCAGCCACCTCCATCAGCCGGCGCTGGAACGGCCGCTCCTCCTCAGGGATGTCCTCCCACGCCGGCAGTTGCGGGTCCCGAGGCGTGAGCTGCGCGTCGGCCGGGATCCAGCCCTTCTCCTTCGCGCGCGCAAAGACCCGCTCGCGGTAGGCATCCCAGCCGTCGTCGAACTTGCCCGCGTACTTGTCCGCCCACTGCTTGAAGATGTGATGTGGCGCGTGCAGGCAGCCCGTCGCCCAGTACATGAAGAACGGCTTGTCGGGCTCGAACGCCTGGTGGCGGTGCAGCCACGAGATCGCGTCGTCGGCGAGGTCCTCGCTGAGGTGATAGCCCTCCTCCGGGCTGCGCGGCGGCAACACGCTGGTCGTGTTGCGCACCAGGTTGGGCTCGTATTGCGACGCCTCACCCGCCAGGAACCCGTAGAAGTACTCGAACCCGATCTCCGACGGCCAGTTATGAAACGGCCCCGCCGCCGTGGTCTCCACCGCCGGCGTGTTGTGCCACTTGCCGAACGCCGCGGTCGAGTAGCCGTAGTGCTTGAGCACCTCAGCGCCAAGCGCGCTGCTCTTGGGGATCTCACCCGCGTAGCCGTCCCAGTCGTTGGCCAGCTCGGCGATCTGCCCATTGCCGATCCGGTGATGGTTGCGCCCGGTCAGCAATGAGGCGCGCGTCGGCGAGCACATCGCCGTCGTATGGAACCGGTTGAAGCCAACCCCCTCGCCGTGGATCCGGCTCAACGTGTCCGTCCGGACCTCCCCGCCGAACGTATCCGGCAACCCCGGACCCGCGTCGTCGATCAGCACGATCAGGATGTTCGGCGCGTCCTCCGGCAGCCGCCGCGGCTGGACCCGATTCTCATAGCTGGACTCCTGCATCGTCCGGCCGGCACGGCTCGCCGACGGCGTCGGCGGAAACGGCAGGCTGTCCTGGCTCATGGGCGCGTCTCATCTCTGCTCCGTGGGGCGGTCCGCCCCCACACTAATCGGCGACCGACGTGCGACATCACCCCGCCGGGCTGCTGAATCCCTCGTTGAGCGAGTCAACAGTCCGGGCCGCGTGAGGTCGCCGCTGCGTGGGGCGCGACCCGAGCGCTGCTACTGCCCAGGCGAAAACGGGCTGGTTGCGTGCGACGCGCAGGAGGCGCGTAGCGTTTTGCCCATGATGTGAGCTTCGATATGGACGCAGCCGGTGACGTCGCGGTGAAGATCCAAGCGGACGAGTGGAAGGTCAACATCCGGGCCTCACGGATCGAACTGACGGCGTTCAGTCGGATCCGCTCGGCCGACTGGGACGAGCGCCGAAGCCTTCGCGCCGGCGAGTCGGCCGGTGCACCAGTCTTTTGGGCGTCCGATGGCGACAACGCGACGCTGATGATCGGTCGCGACGACGAGACGTGGGACATCGCTGTCACCCTTCCCGTCACTGCGGTCGAGAACATCGCCAGCCGTGACCTTCGCCGTCTCGCCGATTCCTAGCCGGCTAGCGGTTCAGCCAGCCGAGTCTCGCGACGCAACGGTGTCGTTTCTCGACGGCGCGGCACCTCGGTTTGAGAACGTCGGCGACTTCGCCTGAGCCTGCGATTGTTGCGGACGCTGGTTGCAGTGGTCACACTTCTTGGTCTGCGGAGAGGATCCAGGTGTGAGGAGCCCGCGCGCCCTGACCGACGAGGAGTTGTTGGCGCTGACCCCGGAGGAGCCGGAGGCGTTCGATCACTTCTACGTCCGCCACGAGCGGCTCGTGCTGGCCTACTTTCGGCGGCGCACGCCGTCGGCGGACGTCGCCGTCGATCTCACCGCTGAGACGTTCGTGGCCGCGCTCGCCTCGGCCCGGCGATTTCGGCCCGGCCGCGAGCCCGCCGTCGCGTGGCTACTCGGGATCGCACGCCACAAGTTGCTGAACTCCATCAAGCGCGGCCGGGTCGAGGATCGTGCCCGCCGCAAGCTCGGCTCGGCGCGGCTTGAGTACGACGACGAGGAACTCGCGCGCGTCGATCGCCTCGGCGTGATCTCCGCGATCGAGCTGTTGGCCAGGCTCCCTGACGATCAAGCCGCCGCTGTGCGCGTGCGCATCCTGGAAGAGCAACCGTACGACGTGGTGGCCGCGCGGCTGCGCTGCTCCGAGCTGGTGGCGCGCAAACGCGTCAGCCGCGGCTTGGCCACGCTACGCAACGTGCTGGAGGAGCGATGACCGAGCTCGAGACCCTGCGGAACGCGCTGCGCGACGATGCCGAGCGCCACTACGGCCGGCGCGGGCGCTTGCTTTCCCGCCTTCTGGTCCCGGGGCTGGCGATCGGCCTCGCGCTGGCCGTGATCGTGTTCGTCGTGCTCGATCTCGGCAGAGATCAGCCCCGCGACGAGGTTGCGGCCACGCCAACGCCCACAGCAGCGACGGTCTTCACCGCCACCCCGGCACCGACCGTCGAGCAACAGGAGCGGCCTCCGGTCGAACTGCGCCACAATCCGCCGCCGGCCGGAGCCGACGGGCCGCTGCGACTCGCGGGCGTCGACCCGATCGCACCCGACGATCCCACGCTCGACGGCTTGCTGGGCGAGGGCGCCCAGATCGTCCAGGCGTGGTCCGTACCCAAGCTCAAGGGACACGTCATCCTCTCCCGACGCGGCACCGACTGGTGCCTGAGCGCACCCGACCCCGCGACCAACGAGCCCGACATCGAGCGCGGCAGCACCTGCGGCGCCACCGAGGCGATCGAACTCGGGATCGGCAGCACCAACGTCATCTACGTCCCCGACACCATCAAGGCGCCCGAGCTCACCGGCGATGATGGCAAGGTGGTAACGCTGCAACCGCGCGAGGGCCTGGTGGTTCTCCTCAGCCGGCCAAGGGGCTCGATGCTGACCACGCGACCGTAGCTACAACGCTCGGTGTCAGAGCCTCAGCGATGTCGTTGATGGATCGCGCTGAGAGCGTCGTCAGCTTGCACCGTCGCTCGTTCGTCGAGCCGCGTGTCTCGCCTCCGCGTGCGTTCGGCGGCGACACCGAACCCCGCGCCGAGTCGGGGGGACGGTCCGAGGTCGCCACGGCGCCCCTCGGTCGAGCTGATCGACAGCGACGATGGTCGTGGCTGACGTGATGCGTTCCGACGGTTCCGGTATCGCGCACGCCGCGACGGCGCGGTCGCGCAGCTACTGATTCAAGTACCGCGCCACGCTGAGGAAGGCCGGGGAGAGCCGCTCCTGCATGCTGATGGTCTCGGGCTGGACACGCGCAATCTGCTGGGTGGGCTCGGCCTTGGCAGCGTTGAGCAACTGGTCGAAGGTCTCCGCGTTGGAGCCCTCTGAACCGGAGCGCGGCGTGACGCGGGCATGCGAGGTCCGATCGCTCGTGCCGGCGGCTCCTTGAACGTGCATGTCCCCTTATCGGCAGATTGCGCCGCAGCTTTCGTACCGTGGACATATGTACGAGGTCGGGCTCCTCCGCATGCGGACGCGTTGGCCGTCGGTCTTCAGATGCTCGACGCTCGCCGCCGGCAATGGCCGTTGTTTGATGTCGCGCTCGGAGGCCCGGCCTGTGAGGCGTTACGCCGCGTGCTCGAGCGCGACCTCGACGTTGGCCGCCCTCAGAGCGGGCTTCGGCTCGACGAACACGGCGGCGATCGCCGCGCCCACGAGCGCCACGCCGATCAGCGCGTAGAACGCGGCCTGGAAGCCGTGGGTGAGAGCCGGGCCGTCGGAGGCGAGCACCGCGTGGCTGTCGGCGTAGTGGCTCGTCGCGGTCGAGGCGATCGTCGCAACGGCGGCCAGCCCGATCGCGCTGACGAGCAGGCCCGGGAACACGTCCCAGAAGTAGTGTCCGCCGGCGGGCATCCGGGCGTACAGCGCTCCCCCGGTCGCGGTGAGCAGCAGCCCGGCGGTCAGCACCGGTCGCGCGCCCAGGCGGGTGGTCAGCGACTGGGCGGGGTTTGCGAGAAGGACGATCGTGACGGTGATCGTGATGAACGCGATGCCGGTCTTGACCGCCGACTAGCCGAGGACCTGCTGCAGGTAGAGCGCAAGCAGGAAGAACTGCCCGAACGCCGCCGCGCCGACCATTGCCGAGGTCGCATTCGCGGCCGACAGCGTCCTCATCCGGAAGATTCGCAGCGGCAGCAGCGGCGCCGGCGAGCGGGTCTCGATCCCCACGAACGCCACGATCAGGGCGGCGGCAGAGGCGAGCAGGCCTACCGTGATGCCGTCGCCCCAACCGTGCTGGGTGGCCCGGGTGATCGCGTACACCAGCACCATCATGCCGGCGGTGCCCGAGACGGCGCCCGCGACGTCGAAGTGCCGGTGCGCGAGTTCGGCGCGGCTCTCTGGTGTTTGGTTCTGGAAGGCGACGAACGGGCGGTGCCGGCGGGGACAACGGCTCGTGTGCTGGGAGTGAACGCCGGCGACGAGGCGATGCGTGAGCCGGGGCTGTCCCCTCGCGCGGCTCACGTTCGTCGCTTCTGCGAGAACATGCGCATGAAGGAGGACCCATGAGGTACTTGCTGCAGATCTACTCGGCGGGGATGATCGACGCGTTCGAGCGGCTGCCCGCCGACGAGCAGGATGCGATTCGCGAGGAACTCCGCGAGGTCGAGCGGTTCCCGGGAGTCGTGGGCGCTGCGCGGCTGCAGCCAGCCGAGACCGCGACGACCGTCCGCGTCGAGCACGGGAAGGCGCTGCTCACCGACGGCCCGTTCATCGATGCGAAAGAACACGTGGGCGGTTTCTGCCTCGTCGAGGCGGACGATCTGGACGGGGCGCTGGAACTCGCCGCGCGGATCCCGGTCGCGAGGCTGGGCGGCGCTGTCGAGGTGCGCCCGCTCGCGGAGAGCTAGCCCTGCTCGACCAGGTCTTCCGTGACGAGTGGGGGCGCGTGCTCGCCAACCTGGTCGGCTTCCTGCGTGACATCGATCTCGCCGAGGAGGCGGTTCAGGAGGCGTTCGCGGCCGCCGCCGATCGCTGGCCGCGCGACGGCACCCCGCCCAATCCTGGCGCCTGGCTGACGGTCACGGCTCGCAACCGCGCGATCGACCGCATACGCCGCGACCGACTGCTCGCCGAGAAGACACGCTTGCTCGAGATGGCCGAGCCCGTGGAGGACACGATGGAGGAGACGACCTTTCGCGACGAGCGGCTGGAGCTGATCTTCACCTGCTGCCATCCCGCGCTGGGGGTCGAGGCACAGGTCGCGTTGACGTTGCGTGCGCTCGGCGGGCTGACCACGGAGGAGATCGCGCGCGCCTTCCTGGTCGCCGAGGAGACGATGAAGCGACGGCTTTCGCGCGCGAAACGCAAGATCCGCGATGCCGGCATCCCCTTCCGCGTTCCTGCCGATCAACTGCTGCCGGAGCGGCTGGCGGCGGTACTCGCAGTCGTGTATCTGATCTTCAACGAGGGCTACGGCGGCCGTGGCGACCTGGCCGCCGAGGCGCTACGACTCGGCGCGGCACTGATGGAATTGATGCCGGACGAGCCGGAGGTGCACGGACTTCTCGCGCTGATGCTGTTGAACGATGCGCGCCGCGCGGCCCGCTTCGCCGAGGGCGAGCTCGTGCTGCTGGCGGATCAGGACCGCTCGCGCTGGGACCAGGGGAAAATTGCCCGCGGGCGCGCGGCGCTCGACCGCTCGCTCGCCCTGCGCGGCGGCGGGCCGTACGTCGTCCAGGCCGCGATCGCGTCGCTGCACCTGGACGAGCCGCACGACTGGTCCCAGATTGCGGCGCTCTACGGCGAGCTCGCCCGGCTGACCGGTTCCCCGATCGTGGAGCTCAACCGGGCGATCGCCCTGGCGGAGGCGCAGGGACCAGAGGCGGGCCTCGCCGTCGTCGACCGCCTCGGGCTCGACAGCTACCAGTACTTCCACTCCACACGCGCCGATCTGCTGCGCCGGCTTGGTCGTGCCGGCGAGGCGCTCGCCGAGTACGAGCGGGCTCTTGAGCTGGCGCACACCGAGCACGAACGCCGCTTCCTGCGTCGGCGGATCGCGGAAGTCAACGCGTAGGTGTCCCCATCTGTGTCGCCCGTTCGTAGCCGGGTCATGTACACACCCGTAGACACCAGCCGCTTCACCGTCCTGCCGGATGACGAGACGCTCGCGGCGACCGTCGCCGCGCTCGAGGCGCGAGGGTTCGGGACCGAGGTGGTCGACGACCTCGACGCGTGCCGCGAGGCCGTCCTCGCCCGTATCCCCCACGGCTCCGCGGTGGCCACCAATTCCTCCGTGACCCTGGAGGAGACCGGCGTTGCCGCGGCGATCAACGACGAGGGCGCGCCCTACGACTCGGCTCGCAAGGTCCTGGCGCTCGACCGCGCGACCCAGATGCGCGAGATCAAGGCGACCATCCTCCAGCCCGACTTTGCGCTTGGCAGCGTCCACGCCGTGACCCGCGACGGAACGCTCGTCCTCGCCTCCGCGCTCGGCAGCCAGCTCGCCGCGTATTCCTGGGGCGCCACGAACGTCATCCTTGTCGCCGGGGCGCAGAAGCTCGTGCCCGACCTCGCCACAGCGCACGAGCGGATCCACCGGTACTGCCTGGCGCTCGAGAACGAACGAGCACTCGGGGTCTACGGGCGTGGCAGCTACATCGGCAAGATCCTCGAGATCCACCAGGACGAGCCCGGTCGCACCCACGTCGTCCTGATCCGGCAGGCGATCGGGTTCTGACTCAGATCTCCGTCCCGGAACCCGAAAGGCACACCCCCTGGCCCTGCTCACGGTCTTCGCTGCCGGCCACGGAGGGGTGTGCCAAAGGCATGGGCGGCAACGCCAGCGATCGAGCTGATGCGTCGTGTTCGTCGTCCGGGTCGGGGTTGGAGGCTTCGAACGCCTCGAGGACCGCATCGGCGCGACGGAGCGCAACACGACATTGGCCAGGCCCGGTGGGCCAGAACGACGCGAGGGATGCCGGCCGAGCTCGGCCGGCTGCCGGCCGCCCGGTCCGCTCATGGGGTGTCACAGCTCGGCCGCCTATCTCGTCTGTTTGGTGAAGACCCGAAGGAGACGATTGACATTCCCACCCGTCACGCCGGGGCCAGCGCAAGCTCCTCGACGACAGGGACCTCTCTGCAGAACGCGGATTCTGCACAGCAGAACGATCTGCGCGTGCGGCCGCGCCGTGCGAGGCGCCGGCGCACTCCGCGACGAAGACACCCAGCGGGGGTGAGGCAACGTCGTCAGGGCAGGCCTGACGAGATTGCATCACGCGGCGACGTGTCGGTGAGGCTGATTGGTGGCCGGTGTGCGATGGTGCGGGCGGTGAGTGAGACGTGGGTCGATGTCGGGGCGAGCTGGCTGGGACATCGCCCCGAGCCGTTGATCCATGAGCGCGTGTGGGCCTGTCCGTTGACCGGCCGAGGCCCCTTCAAAGGCGCCTTTGACGCGCAGGGCCGAGCTGTCGCGTACCGCCAGGACGATGGCTACGAAGAACGCACAAGCTATGAACGGGGGCGCGTGGTGATTCGTGCCGGCGCGCGGGTGCTGCTCGAGACCGAGCTCGACGATGACGGGCGGCCGACCAGGACCCGCTACGCCACGGGCGAGACCGAGCGCTACTGCTATCAAGCCGGCCGGCTTGTCGAGATCGAGGAGGCCCCGGGCCTGCTGCACACCGTCTTCGCAGGCGCGCGATGAGACTGGCGGACGCTTGCGCGTGGGACACGACGAGCGCGGGCCGCTCACGATCCGCTGCGGGGAGGAGTTTGTGTGGGGAGCGCGGTCGGGAGCCGTGGTCTGAGGCGCTGGCGCGCGGTGCGGCCGAGGTTGCTGACCAGATCGCAGACAAGGTGGGGTCCGTCGTCGATGATCCCGAGTTGGTGGTGACCCGGCTCGCGCTGGTCTACGTCGAGGGCACCGGACTGGCGATCACGGTGTCACTGGGGCTCCAGGACGTCCGCGAGTACGACATGGGCTTCTGGTACGGGTGGGAGGACGGCGACGGGCCCGAGCCGATCGACTGCGCGGTCCCCGACGAACTCCAACGGCGACTGCTGCGCACGGCCGCGCTCAACGATCCCGACCCCCCGCAGCGGACGGTCCTGCACTCCGTCGCAGCAGCACTGGCGCGGCGCGATTGGGCCGGGGTCCTTGCGCCGGCCGAGGACTTCGTCGTGTTCATCGCCGAGCACGACGAAGACGTACCGCCCAAGCGCGAGTCGCTGCACAAGAGCAACCCGCCCGGGCGGGCTGCGATCTGGGACGAGCGCTTCCCGCCTGACACCTACGAGCAGTAACGATTCACCCCCGACCGGCGGCGGAGGATCCATCTCGACGGTTTGGATACCTGGTGAGCCGCTACCGCTGCCTGCAGGCGCGAACGCGGAAGTGATCGATCGGAGGCGTGCGCCGGTAGCCGGTGGCCCGCTGCGTGCTTGGCCTTGAGGTCGGCAAGTGCCGAGTCAGCGCGTCGCACCAACGCCGACCGCGTAGACGAAGTTGGACCACCAGGAAACGCAGACACCTGTCGCCGCCGAAGGCGTCAGGCGGAATCTCCTCCGGGTGCGAGAGGAACGCGGCCCATGCGCCACCCTCGTAGATGCCGCCGTACCGCGTCTGCACGATGGTCACGGGATAGAGGCGATTCGCCGCGATCGGCGTGAGCGTCGCCGGCGACCTCGACGTCGAGACGATCGGGAGTGATGCGCTGCGCACCGCCGGTGAGCTGAGCACCGCGCTCGTGGCGTACATGCCGTCGCAGCCGGCGCGGTCGCCGAGCCGCTAGCCTCGCCATTTCACCTGCCCCGCGCCAAAGTCAGCCCAAGGGATTAGTGCACGCCACGGTGTGCACCCCTGGCAAAGTCAGGCGAGGCCGGCGATTTTCGGCACGAGGTCGGCGGGCCTCGGCAGCGTCGCGATCTCGTCGGCCACCTCGGAGGCGGCCCGGCCCAGCCCCGGGTCGGTGAGCAGGCGGTCGATCAGCTCCGCGTCCACGTGATCCGGCTCCGAACGCAGACCGAGCCCGCGCCGCGCCACGGCGTCCGCGTTCATGTACTGGTCGGCGCCGTGCGGCAGCACGAGCTGCGTGACTCCGGCGTCGATCGCGGTCAGCGTCGAGCCGGCCCCGCCGTGGTGCACCAGCGCCGCACAGGTCGGCAGCAGCACGGACAGCGGCACCCACCCGGCCGCCCGCACGTTGTCCGGCAGTTCTCCCAGTGGCGACGGGTCCGCGTCGCCGAGGGCGAGTACGAACTCGGCGTCCAGATGCCGTGCCACGTCGACGAGTTTGGTCAACGACGTGAGCGCGCCGACCTGGGTCAGCACCGTGCCGAGTGTCACCGCGACGCGCGGGCGCGCGGGCCGTTCGAGCACCCACTCGGGCAGCACGCCGCCTCCGTTGTACGGCACGTACCGCATCGGCCAGCCGCGCACCGGCCGGTCGACCATGCTCGGCGGCGCCACGTCGATCGACTCGCGCACCTCGGGAAACCCTTGCACGCC
Source organism: uncultured Solirubrobacteraceae bacterium (assembly GCA_963798325.1). GTDB lineage: Bacteria > Actinomycetota > Thermoleophilia > Solirubrobacterales > Solirubrobacteraceae > Solirubrobacter. Next base: position 1,742,710 of record CAWCSS010000008.1, on the reverse strand, counting down.
ATGCCGTTCGCGTTCCTCGACCATCTTCTTGAAGATCGCCTCGGTCATCGACGCCTCGTCGCCGAACCCGAAGCCGTGCGACACGGCCGGCACGCCGAGCTTCGCGGCGACCAGCGGCCCGGTGCCCTCCATCGACGAGTACACGACCACGTCCGGCCGCCACGATTCGGCCGCCGACACGGCCAGGTCCACCGACACGCCGGACAACTTGGCGAAGATCGCGCCGACGAACTCCAACCCCTTCTCGGTGTCGACGTCCGTGCTGTAGTCGAACTCCTCGGGTTGCTCACTGGCCGCCTGCTGGAACACCGCGCCGATGTCGACACCCGGCGCGGTGTCCACGACGTGCAGGCCGGCGTTCGCGGCGTCCTTGCCGCCCGGGGTCGCCATCAGCACCTCGTGGCCGGCGGCACGCAGCGCGTGTGCTAGTGGGATCGTCGGGAACACATGGCCAAGACCGGGGGAGGTCGTGAAGAGTGCGCGCACGATCCCCATTTAACACGCGCCGTCGATGCGCGCCATGCCGCGCGATCCTATGAGGCCGGGCTGGAACCTTGCGTCAACGCGATCTCGACCCTCGCCACTCGTCCACGCTGTGTGCGAAAACGCGGTTCCGCTCCCGGGCCCGGGCGAGCGAACGGCCCCGCGCGATCGCTCACACGCGAAAGGCTAAGCCAGGCTGCTTCCGCTTCGTAGGCGAGCACGCCTCTGCCGCTGAAGACAATGGGAGCATCGAGCGCAGCGGGTCGGCGCTGCGTCTAAGCTCGAGCGGCGCTGGGCGCCGAGCTCCGTCAACCTGGCGCTGGCGGCGGTCAATCACCCGATGGGCGTCCTCGATCGGCGCGAGACCGACGCGGACGACGCGTGGGCGCACCGCAGCGGTGCTGCCCGGCTCGGCGACGAGGATGACCTGGACGGCCGCGACGCGCTGAACCAGCGCGTCGCGGCCGCCGGCGATCACGGTGTCGTGGTCGACAGCGTGACGGTCAGCGTCTTGCTGTAGCTACCGGTGCGCAGTGCGTCGGTCGCCTTGATCAGCTGGCTGAAGCCGAGCGTGACCTGGTCGTTGGATACCGGGCCGTTGTACGTCAGCAGGGTCAGTGGCGAGGCCGAGGAGCCGACGTTGGCGTACGTCGTGCCGGTGTTGGCGGCGTTGCGGGCCCGGGCCTGGAGCGGCTCGGGCAGTGAGAAGGCGCCGTTGACCAGGTGGCCGTTGGCGACTGAACTCGGGTCGGCGATGCTCAGCGTCGCGTCGCCGGCGGTGCTGATGACGTTGGCGGTCGTCGAGGACTCGAAGGTATTCGTCGCGCCGGGCGTGAACGGGCCGAAGCTCGCGGGAGTCCCGAGCGTGAGCGCGAGCGTCGCCGGGACGGTGCCGCCGGCGTCGCCGTAGGCATGGGTGACGCTATCGGTCCCGAAGCTGAAGACCGTGGTGCTCTTGTAACGTCTCCCCGGGGCGCAGGACCGTCGAGGGGAACTCCGGATGGTTGGGCGAATCCGGGAAGTGCTGGGTCTCGAGCGCCACCGCGCTGCCGTTGCTCGAGTAGAACTGGATCCCGGGCTGATCGGTGGAGACCGTCAGCGTGCGGCCGCTGGCCGGATCGCGCAGCTTGGCTGCCTCGACCAGGCTGGTGCTATCGCCGGGAGGCCGGTTGATCACCCAGTTGTGGTCGTAGCCGCGGAAGGTCGCGGTGAGCCGCTCGCCGATCGAGTGGACGTCGCGGAAGTCCATCGGCGTGCCGGCCACCGGGTCAAGCGCGCCCGTCGGGATCGAGGTGCTGTCGAACGGTGTGTAGCGGTCGGCATTGAGCTTGAGCTGGTTGTTGTTGATCGTTCCCGACCCTACGCCGCCGAGGACCCAGTAGGAGTGGTTTGTGAGGTTGAGAACGGTCGGCGCGTCGGTCGTCGCCGAATAGTCGATCCGCAGGTTGTCGCGGGCGTCCAGCGAGTACACGACGGTGACGGGCACGGTGCCCGGGAAGCCCGTCGAGCAGGGCGGGTTACTGGTTCGACCGGCCGTGCACCCCTCGCCCGCGGGCGACGTGTACGTCAGCTTGACGCCGACCGAGTTCGGCGTCTGGACCGGCGCAGCTGCCCAGACCTTGGTGTTGAAGCCGCTAAAGCCGCCGTGGAGGGTGTTGGGGTTGTTGTTGATGTCCAGCGAGTACACCGTGTTGTCGAGCGTGAAGCGGCCCTTGGCGATGCGGTTGGCGTAGCGCCCGGCGATCGAGCCCCGGTAATCGCCGTTCGTCCTGTAGTTGTTGATACTGGCAAAGTTGGTCGCGACGTTGGCCACCTGCCCGAGCCGGTTGGGCACTCTGACTTCCTGCACGATCGCGCCGTAGGTGATGATCGAGACCGACATGTCGCGGTTGGCGAGCGTGTAGCGGTCGACCGCCTCGGTGCCGATCGAGCCGAAGCTCGACTTCGTGATCGACAACCCGAGGGCCCCCGGATCTTGGGCCGCCGCAGGCGCGGCCATCACCCCTGTGAGCAGCACGACGGCTACGCCGCAACGCAGTGCACGCATGATTTCTCCTCTCGCCCAACGAATACGAGCTGGAAGGGTTAGCGCTAGACGCGCCGCTGTCAAGGCCCACGCATGTGGTTGTGACCGTCGCACGGGGCTCGCCGTAGAGCACGGTGGCGCAGCATGAGGGCTGCAGCCGGTCAGCTCTTCGGCGTTGGACACGCGCTCGCGGAACTGCTGTTGACGCGCGAAGCTCTCGAATACGGTGTCCTCGTCGCATGGATCCGCTCGTGCCGACGGGCCGATGCAACAGCTCCTATGAAAAATCGGCAGCAGCGCGACGACGCGGCGAACCGCCGGAGCACCGCTATCGCAACGAGGCACCGGGGCGACGGCTCGGAGCGTCGAAGGTTCGTGGCTCGACGAATCCGTATCCGATGTCGTCGAGGGTCTGTGACGATGGTTTCGGATGGCGCGGGTGGGTGCAGGCGCGGTGCGCGCCGTCGCGGTCACGGCCGCTGCCGACGCGCTCGCGCTGGGTGGCTCGAGCCGGTGAGCGTGTAGATGCCCGGCCTTGACTCCTCCGCCGCGCCGTAACTTCGCGCTCGTCGAGCCCAACCTCGGTCCGGCCCGGCCCGAGCGCGAGGCGATCGGCGGCCGCGGTATGACCGCCTACCACGAGGAGTCGTTCGTGTGCGGCGGCTTCGACAACGTGCTGGCCGGCGCCGGGCCGGTGTGCTGCGATGCCGTCCGCCTGAAATCGCACGTGTTCGCACCCTGACCGTTACGTACGATGGCGGCATGTTCCAGGATCTCTACGCCGCGTTCAACGCGCGCGACCTCGACGGCGTTTTGGAGAAGTTCGCGCCCGACGTCGACTACGCGAACGGCTTTGAGGGCGGCCGCCTGCACGGGCGCGAAGCCGTGCGCAGCTATTGGACGGACCAGTTCACGCAGATCCACCCGCGGGTGGAGGCGACGTCGGTCACCGAGCGCGACGACGGCAGGGTCGAGGTCGCGGTCCACCAGACGCTCTACTCGATCAGCGAGCAGTTGCTCGACGAGAGCGACGTGCTGCACGTCTACACGCTGACCGACGACGGGCTCATCGCGCGCATGGACATCGAGTGATTCGCCGTCGCGAGTGATCACTTGGTCAACTCCTGGTTGACCAACTCGACGGTCGTTCCAGCATCTCGATGCCGTACTCCGGCGCCTTCGCCGCCGCGCGCTGGAGCCGGTTCCGTCGCTCGGCGCCAGTGAGCTCGGGCGCCGGCGAGGTGCGGGTCGGAACGGGGTCGCCGAACTCGGCGCACCCGGAAGCATTCCTCGAAGCTGTGACGGTCCTACCGGGACGAGGATCGCGAGGCCGGCGGACCGCGTCCGCATCAGTCGGCCGCCGTGTGCGTGAGCATGTGCAGGACCAGGTCGAGCCGCGCCTGCACGTGGCTCGCCCGCAGTCGCTGCCCGGCTTGGAGGGTGGCCAGGCCATGGAGCGCCGACCATGCGACCTCCGCCCGTGTGCCATCGGCATCCGGGAACGCGGCGCGAAGGCCCGCGAAGGCACGGTGTAGCGGTTCCGGGGTGTCGCCGGCCGCGAAGTCGAGGTCACCTCGCAGAGGAGCTTCCCTCATGCATCTGGTCGCGCTCTCGGTCGGCGTCATCGCTTGCGCCGCGATCATCGGCCTGGGCATTCGCTTCTTCCTGCAACCCCGCCCGGCGACGCTTGATTTCGGCATCGCCGCGGACAGTCTCCGCGGGCTGACCGAGATCAAGGGCGCCCGCGACATCACCTCCGGGGTGGTGCCCCTCGTGGTCTGGGCGTCCGCCGGTCAGACGACGCTCGGCTGGGTGCTGGTCGCCGCGGCGATCACGCCGACCGCGGACGCGGTGATCGTCCTCACCAACGGCGGCAAGCTCTCGAGGGCCTTGGGCGTTCACGGGCTCACGGCGGGAGTGCTCGTCGCCGCGGGACTCGTTCTGGCGCTCGGGTGAGCGACGCATCCGAGACTTCACGCCCGCTGCCGTCTAGGTCGACTGCGTGAAGTTCCAGGCCTGTTCCCACGGGCCGACGGCCGCCGGCGCGGCCGGCCCAGTGGGACCGGTCGTCGCGGCCGCGGCGGTCGCCGCCGGGGTGCTCGGCAGCGTGATCAGCGGGTCGCTGCGCGATTGTGTCGGCTGGGTCGCGGCCGGTGGCGGCGTACCCGCGGGCGCCTCGCCGGTCGCGAACCGCGCGTGCAGCCCGATCGCCGTCGGCACGCGGGTCGGGACCACGACGCGCTCGTGTCCATGGGCCATCGACGAGCGCAGCGCGCGCCGTGCGTCGCGCATCGCCGCGAGCCGCTCCTGCCATTGCAGGTCGGTCATCGTCGCGGACCGCGCACCCGGTGAGATCTCGCTGGCGACGAGCTGTCCGAGCCGGCCGATGTCCACCGTCGGCGGCGCGGGATAGCCCATCGTCCAGTCGAGCTCGGCGACCATCGGCAGCGCGTGCGGGTTCTCGCCCGGGAACACCGACGGGAGATTGCGGACGACGTAGGACTCGACGTCGCGATAGAGCCGCTCGTTGAGGTTCTCGCGCATCGGCACGAGGTTGTCGAACGTCTCCGGCCCGGCGAGCTCGCTGGCGATCACGTGGCCGCCCTGGAAGTGCTTGGCCGTCGACCAGTTCCCGCGGCGGACCGCGTACTCGAGATCGCCGAGGTCACCGACCTGGCCCTGCGCGCCACCACGCCCGCCCGCTGCCCCGGAAGCGAACTCGAGCACGCCGCGGAACTCGGCGTGCACGGCGCTGGGCCGGAACGCGTCCAGCGGGAGGTTCATCAGCGATCGCGACCAGCGGACGAAGGTGACGGCCTCGGCGTCGCCGGTCGCCTCCCACGCGGCCCAGCTCTCGCGGAAGGGCTCCAGCAGCGAGCGGACCGTCGGCACGGTCTCGCCGGTGCTGCGGTAGTTGCCGAGCACCATGTCCCGGCCGCCGCGGCCGGGGATGCGATGCGGACGCCCGGTCGCGGCCTGGACCTCGGCGGGCGACCACGCCAGCACGCCGTCGATCGTCTCCGCCGGGGAGTTCTCGATCAGGACGTCGGAGTCGTTGACGAGCTCGCAGCGGCGCAACTGCAGTCGCGTCCTGAGGCCGCCGAGCAGCGTGATCAGCTCGGTCCGCCGAATCCCGCGGGTCATCGCCGCGCGCACCTCGGTGAGCGCCGTCTGCTTGCGCCCTTCGGGCGTGTCCGCGTGCTGGTCGCCGCCGATACCGAGGGCGTCGAGCGCTGCGCGGCCGAGCCGCAGGGCCTGCTCGATCAGCCAGTCCAGCGCGCGGTCGACGAGCTCGCGCAGGCGGCCGATGATCTCGACGATCTTCTCCGGGATGTTGCCCAGGCCGACCTGGTTGGCGAGGAAGCCGATGGCCACCGGCATCGCCCGGGCGAGGCCGCGTTCGAGCATCTGGGCGCCCGGGGCGACGTTGCCCGCGGCGACCGCGGCCATCGTGTCGACGTAGCCGGCGATGATCTCCAGCAGGTCGCGGAGGTAGTCGATCGCCGACTGGATCGCGCGGAAGAACGCGATGCAGCTGTTGACGACGGCCATGATGCCCGTCGGGTCGAGCATGCTCAGCAGGGTCGTCGTGACGCTGGCCACGACGCGGGTCATGATCCAGTCCTTCGCCATGTCCAGCAGCGTCGACCAGAGGTTGCCGAGCTGGCTCGAGATGAAGCGCCAGATCGCCGGCAGGCCGTCGCGCTGGACCTCGGTGATGAACGCCCAGGCCTCGCCGAGGTGATCGATCGCGCCGCGGATCATCGCCACGCGCTCCGGGCCGATGTGCTCGCCGAGCTTCTCCCACAGGTGGTCGATCGTCAGGCCGAGCACCTGGAAGATCAGGCCGAGGACGGAGCCGAGCGAGAAGTCGCTCGGCAGCTGGATGCCGAGCTGCCCGAGGCCGCGGAACAGCCACGCCACGAGGCCGTCCATCAGGTGGCCGAGGAAGTGGTCGAAGAAGCTGGCGAGCCCGAGCTTGAGCGCCTCCAGCAGGTGCAGCAGGAACCCGACCGGGTCGGCGGCGATGTCGTTGATCGCCTGCGTCGCGTTGGCCACGACCCGGCCGAGCAGCTCGGTCGGGAAGTTCATCAGCCGCAGCACGAGCATCACCACGACCTCGATGACGACCGTGACGAACTCGAACAGGCGCGCGAGCGGGTCGCCGAAGAGGCGGATGATGCGGACGAACGCGCCGATCGGATCGAGCAGGTCGTCGAGCGTCAGCGTGTCCCAGATCCCGGGGAAGATCCCGGTGATCAGCTCGAGCGAGATGCCCAGGCGGGCCATCTCGGACTCGATCCGCGTCGCCGCCTGATCGATCACGCCGGACTGCTCGAGCTGGTCGTACGTCGCCTCGCCGCCGGGCATCAGCGTGATGAAGCCGCGGATCAGGTTGCGGGCGTTGCGTTCGACGGTCTCGCCCGTGAACGGGTCCTGCCCGATGATCACCGTCAGCAGGTCGTAGCCGGGGACGCCGCGGGCGTGCGCTCGCAGCAAGCCGAGCAGGGCGTCCTTGACCAGCTCGAGGATCTTCGCCAGCAGCGTCGTGACGAAGGCGCCGACGCGCTGGACGAGGCCGAACGCGCGCTGGGCGAGTGACTCGAGGTTGGTCAGCAGATCCGGCAGGTTCTCCGGCTGGATCGCCGCCCACGCGTCGCTGAACAGCGTCCCGAGCTCGGCCGTGAGGTCCGCGAAGGTGGCCAGCTGCGTGTCCAGCCAGTCCGCGGTCTCCTGCAGCGTCCCGCGCTCGCGCATCTGGGCGAGCCGCTCGTCCTCGCCGATCAGGTGCAGGAAGTCGGCGATGATGTCGACCGTCTCGGCTTCGACGCGCTCGCCGCGCAGCGGGTCGTAGTGCAGGACCTTGCGAGCGAGGTCCCAGTACGGCTTGATCTCCGGGGTCTCCAGCAGCGGTTCGGCGACGGTCGCGACGATCGCGCGGACGAGCTCGATGACACGATCGACGATGCCTGAGACGAAGGTGCGGATGTCGCGCAGCAGCGCGTCGATCAGGCGCTCGACGATCTCGAGGTTGCCCTCGATGCCGTTGGAGATCGAGAACTCGTCCCACGCGGTCTCGATGTCGCGGCCGATCCGGGAGAGCGTGAGGTTGTTCTCGGCGAGGCCCGTCGTGATGACGTCGACGACGTCCCCGATGACGTTGATCGTCGACAGCAGCGGGCCGACGGCGGCGCCGAACGGACCGTAGGTCAGCAGCGTCTCGACGAGGTCCTCGCGGCTGGTGTGAGCCGGCTCGCCGGTCAGCAGGTCCTGGCCGACGATCGTCGAGATCAGCTCGTAGCCCGGCAGCGCGCGGACGGCCGCGCGGACGCCGTCGAGGATCCAGTCGGGGATCAGGTCGACGACGTCGAGCCGCTGCAGCGTCGCGGCGGCTGTCGGACTGGCGCGCTGCTGGGCGACGTGGGTCGCCTCGTGGGCCATCAGCGCGATGTCGTTGCTCGAGGCTCCGGCGCCGAGGAAGATCGTGGCGCCGCTCGTGAAGGCGCGGGCGCCGAGGTCGCGGGCGGCGTGCTCGGCCTGGCGGACCCGGACGTTGCGCAGGTCGACCCCGAGGTGCGGCTCGATGCGGGCCCTGAGCGCGTGGTCGAGCGGGCGTCCGCCGCCGCTGTGCAGCGCGGCTTCGACGGTGGGCGGAAGCTCGCCCTGCGGTGACCCACGTGGCGCGACGGGCGCAGAGATGCGCGTGGCCGGCGCGTCGTGCAGCACGCGCGCAGCGACCGCGTCCGCCTCGCGCTCGAAGGCGTCCCCGGGGGTGCTGACCGCGAGCTTGGCCTGGATGACCCGCTCGGCGGTGCGGTTCGTCGTCGGTGTGGCCCGGCGCGGCCACGGAGGCCCGCGCGCGTGCGCCTCGATCGATCGGCGGGCGCCGATCGCGGCGCTGTCGGCGGGCTGCGGGTCGCGGGCCCGATCCCCGGGGCGGCGCTCCGGCGGCCACGCGGCCGGACGGCCCGGTCGCGACGGGTCGATCTCCCCGCCCCGCCGAGGCGCGCCCCGCAGCGCCGCCCGCCGCCGAGCGTGGGCGGGCGCCGCGGCCGGCGCGGCGCGCTCCTCCAGCTCCAGTTCGAGCCCGGCCTCGGGCCCCGCCTCGACCGGCGCCGGCTCGACCGAGCGGCTCTTGGCCACGGGCTCGGCCTGCGCCGCGCGGGCGAGCCGCGCAAGCCGCTCGCGCGTCGTCTCCGCGTCGGCGGCGAGACGTTCGCGCGTCGTCGTGGCACCCGTCCCGGTCTCCGGCTCGCGGCTCTCCTTGGCGACGGGCGCCGGCGCGCTTCGCTCCGGGCGGTTGCGGGCGGACGGCTCGGGGGTCTTGGCCGCGCGTTCGCTCATGGCGAGGTCCTTCGCGGCCGTCGCGGCGAGGTGCCGCGGGCGCTGGCGAGCGTCTCGCGCGCGAGTTCGAGCACGTCGTTGTACTGCTGCTCGGCGGTGCTGGCGATCTTCGCTCCGTCCGGGACCGGCTGGGGCTCGGCGCGGCGGCGGCCGTTGTTTGGTCCGCCGGCCGGCGCGGTGGTGGCGTGCTCGCCGGCGATGGCGACGTTGGTGCGGGCGACGGCTGCGTCGCGCTCCGCCTTGATGTCGTCGAGGATGCTGAAGAAGACCTCGGTGAAGTGGCGGCGCGCGGGGGCGTCCCACGAGCCTTCGTCGAGCGCGTCCTCGTAGTACTCGGCGACGGCGGGAGCGAGGTCGCGGTCGTAGCGGACCTTGAAGGCGTTGATCGCGGTCGTGTCGTGCGGGACGGTCTTGGCGTCGGCGGCCCGCTCGTAGATCATGACCGTGGTCTGGCCCTTGTCCTCGCGCTTGGCGCGGCCGGGGACCAGCTCGCCGACCGTGTCCCACAGCTGGGCGCCGATCGCGAACGGCAGGATGTGCTCGGACTCAAGCCACCAGATCCGCGGGCCGTTGGTGAGGCTCGACGGCTTCTCGCCGTGCTTCTGCACCTCACCGAGCCCGGGGGCGCTGGCGCCGGGCGAGTCGGCGAGGCCGAGCGCGACGATCCGGTCGATGATCTCCACGACGATCGCGTTGACCTCGGCCACCCGCGCCGACCAGCCGCTCTGCGCCGCGGGGTTGGTGCGGTTGAGGTCGATCGCCAGCTGGTAGCGGCGGCGGGCGTCGAGGTAGCGGATGTGGAGCGCGTCGAGCATCGGGTCGCCGATCGCGGTGATCGGGGTCGCGACGGAGGCGACGATCAACTCGGGTGAGCCCGTGCGCGTGTAGAGCTCGTGCGGATGCCCGTTGGAGCGGAAGTCCTTGTCGATCGCCAGCGGCTCGAGGCCTTCGACGGGCGGTTCGTGCTCGGCCTCGGGCTTCGCGGCGGGCTCCGGCTTGCGGCCGGCGACGCGGTCCTTGACCGCCTGCGCGCGGTCGCGCGCCCACGCCTTGCCGCTGTCGACCTTGCCCGCCACCCACTCACGGCCGGCCTTGAGCTTGCCCTTGACGGCGCCCGCGAGGCCACCGAACGTGCGCTTGAACGTCCGCGCGATGCCCATCACCACGAAGTCGATCGCGCGTTCGACAGGGCGCCTGACCGCCGCGACGATCGACTTGACCGTCTCGGAGATCCCACCGAGGCCGAGCAGGCTCGCGAGGAACCCGATGGCCAGCGGCAGCGCGTGGGCCAGCGCGCTCTCGACCTTCTCCTCGGCCGCGCCCGTGTCGCCCTTGGCGATCGCGCTGATCGAGTCCAGCACGGCGTCGACGAACTCCATCACCTGCTTGGCGCGCTCGGCGATGAACATGACGATCTCATAGATCGCCTTGCACGCCTTGATGAACGCCGCCACCGGGTTGAGCAGGCCGATGATCCAGTCGATCCCGGCCCGGATCACGCGCTCGATCACCCAGTCCTTGATCTTCCCGAGCACCATGTCCTCGAGGTCGGCGAGCTTGTCGGACACCAGGTCCCACAACCCGCCCAGGCCGACCGTCATCAGCGTGCGGAAGAGCTCGACCTTCTCCTCCATCTCCGCGACCACGGGCTCGCCGACGACGCGGGCGACGCGCGAGCGGATGTTCGTGTAGGTCAACCCCAGGACCTGCGTCGCGAGGTCGAGTATGCCCTCGCCGTCGAGCTTGCCCGGCAGCCTGATCCCGGCGCCGCCGAGCGCCCCGAACAGCCACTCCACGAGCGCGTTCTGGAGGTGCGTCCCGATGTGCGCCACGAACCGTTTGAGGCCGCCCATCACGCCGCTGACCAGGTTCCCGAGGAAGCCGATCGGGTCCGCGATGATGTCGCCGACGACCGCCGCCGCCTTGGCCAGGACGCGCAGCAGCATCTCGCCGAGCGCGATGATCGTCTTGATCACGCCGACGACCGCGTTCAGCGCCTTCTCGACGAGGCCCTTGTTGGCCGCCTGCAGCTCCTCGATGCGGCTGTCGAGCGCGCCGCGCGACTCGATGTAGCGGTGCGCGACCGCGTCGACGAGCGCGTCCTGCTTGGAGTCCACCTGCGAGTCGAGCTCGGAGAAGCGATCCTCGAGCTTCTCCTGCAGCTCCTTGCCCATCGCCTGCTGGTTCTCGGGCAGGGCGGCGACGAACGCGCGGACCTCCGCCCGGCCCTCGACGATCCGTGCGCGGGCGGCGGTGAGCTGGCCGGCGACGAGGTTGGCGATCTGGTGGATCACGGCGTCCATGTCGCGCAGGTAGTTCGCCCGGCCTTCGACGTAGAACGCGTCGACCTCGTCCGGCATGCCGGCGATCTTGTCCTTGAGCCACAGGATGCCGCCGCCGAGCCGGTCGTAGCGGGCCTTCTTGTAGGCGCGCATGCGGCCGTCGACGTAGTCCTCGAAGCGCTGGCGAGCGTCGGCCTCGCCCTTGGTGAAGTCCTCGTCGACCTGCGTGTCCAGCCCGTCGAGGAGGTCTTCGACGTCGCTCTTGGCGGCGGCGTAGATGGCTTGGATCTCGCCGTCGATCCGGGCGTGGTCGTCCTCCAGCGCGGTCTTGCCGTCCTGCTTGCCGGCCACCGCGTCGTCGAGCGCGCCGACACGCGCCCCGTGCATCGCCGCCAGGCCCGCCCCGGCCTCGCCGGCGGCGGCCGCGCGTCCCTGCTCGAGGATCGTCGCCTCCTGCGCGCGGTACTCGACCGGCGCGGTCGCGGCGTGCTCGCGCGCCCGGTCGCGTGACTCGAGCGCGCCGGTGAAGTCCGGCTCGTTGGACCGCGCGATCTGCTCGTCGGTGACGTTGGCGGCGGCCATCTGCGCGTCGACGTTCGCCGGCCCGGCCGAGAGGTCGGTCTGCTCGGCCGGCACCGCGCTCGGCATCGCGGCCGCCGCGCCGACGCCGGCCGCCGCCTCGCCGGGCGAGTCGTTGACCATCTCGGTGACCGTCTTGGGCTGTGCGACGGAGAGGTCGGGCGGCGCCTTCGTCGCGGAGGCGATGTTCTGCTCGCTGGCCTGCCTGCCGCCCTTGACGAGCCCGTCGATCTGCGCCGTCGCCTGCTCGACCGCGCCCGACTCCTTGAAGTCGTCGACGTCGCCGAGCGTCTTCGGCGTCGCCGCCTCGATCGCCTTCGTGACCGCATCGATGAACGTCTGCGCGTCGAACACGCCGGGCTCCTGCTGGCCCATCACCTCGACCTGGCCGGCGGCGGCCTGGGTCTCGAGGTCGTTCTCGGGCGGTTGCGCCGCACCCTGCGTCGTGGCGGCACCTTCGGCCGCGGGCTGATGCGCGCGCTCGGCCGCGGCCACGGAGTGCGTGCGACGCACCAGGGCCACGAAACCGGGATCCTGCATGGGGTCGATCGCCGGCGGGGGCGCCGACACCTCTTCCGCGGCGGGCGCGGCGTCGGGAACTTCGGTCGGGACGTCGGGAGAGGCCTCGCCTGACTCCGGAGGCCCGCGCGCGGGATGGTCGGGCGAGAGCGGGGCGATCTCGGGCGCCGCGTCGGTGCCCGCCGCGGGCGCACCGGCCAAGCGCTCCTGGCGCCGTTCGCGCGCCGTCGCGATGTCGATCACGTCGGCCAGGGGCCCGTCCGCCGGGCCGCCCGCGCCGGCCGCACGCGCGCCGACGACGAGCGCGACCGGCGCCGCGGAGAGAGCGGCCGCGCCGGGCGCGAGCGCGGCGAGGCCCGGCGCGGTGGGACCGGGCCCGCCGGGGGCGAGCGCGGCGCCGTCCGGCGCGCCTGAGCCGCGAGCGGCCGTGCCCGGCGCGCGGGCGAGTGCGCCGGAGGCAAGCGCGAGGCCGCCGGGCGCGCCGGAGGCGAGCGCCGCGGGGGCGGGCGCGCGTGCGAGCGCGGCGCGACCCGGCGTGCCAGGGCCGAGGGCGGCGAGGCCCGGCGCGGCGGGATCGGGCCCGGGCCCGCCGGGGGCGCGCGCGGCGGGGCCCGGCGTCCCGGAGGCGCGCGCGGCGGGGCCGGGCGTGCCGGAGGCGTGTGCGGCGGGGCCGGGCGTGGCGGAGGCGTGTGCGGCGGGGCCGGGCGCCGCGGCGCCCGGCGCGGCGGGAGCGAGCGGCGCGAGCGCGGCGCCGGCGAGCGGCACGGCCGCGGGCGAGCGTTTCCGCCGCGAGCGGGCGGCCTCGCCGGGCCGGCAGGCGCGAGCGCGGCGGCGAGCGGTGCGGCCGCAGCGGGCGCGAGCGGGGCGGCCTCGCCGGGCGCGGTCGCCGCGGGTGCGAGCGACGCCACGTCCGCCAGTGTGCCGTCCACTGGTTCCAGGGGGGTGACGGATGAAATTCGCGTTGTATCGGGAATTTCGTTCGTCACCCCCGGGAGTCCGCGGCGCGCGATCCGGTCGCGGGTCGTCGCTGACTCGCCGGCGAAGGAGGTGCGGAGGCGTTCGCGCGTCGATCGCCGGGGCGGCGATCGCCGGGGCGGGCACGAGCGCGAGGGCCGGCGGGGCGGTGGCCGGGGCCGGGCGGGGACGGGCCGCCGAGTCCGCCGACCGGCGCGGCGCCGGTGTCGCGAGGCCCCCGGGCATGGGGCAATCCTACGGGCCACCAACGCGCCCACGCAAGGTTGGGATGATCAACACGGGATGCCGCGACCGTGCGTGGTCATCACGACCTATGCCCGCCCTGACGGGCTCGGTCGGTTGCTGGATGACCTCGAGCGGGAGGCTCCGCCGCAGGGCCTTGACGTGCACGTGTACGACGACGCCACGCCGCACCCCGATCCGAACATCAGGGCGCGCATCCACGCCAACGGCTGGAACTACCGCCGCGCGCCGGTCAACCACGGCAAGCGCGGCTGGTGGCGCTGGTGGAACACCATCCTCGAAGACCTCGAACCGCACCAGGCCGAGCGCTTCTACGTGCTCCAGGACGATGTCCGCCTGTGCGGCCGCTTCTTCGCCCGCGCGGACGCGCTCTTCGACGGCATCGCCGACCCGCGGCGCACCTCGCTCGTCCTGCACCTGACGGCCGAGCGCTCCGGGCTGGGAGAACGCTGCTGGACGCCGGTCCGCGCCGAGCGGGCGGGTCAGGTGGTGCACTGTGGCTGGGTGGACTTCCCCGCGTTCGTCGCCGACCGGCGCCTGTTCGAGGCCGTCGGCTGGCGGCTCGAGCCGATCGCCGAGCAGCGCTGGGACCGCGCGCCCACGCTCAGCTCCGGCGTCGGGCAGCAGCTCAGCCTGAGAGCGCACAAGGCCCGGCTGCGGATGTACCGCGCGGACGTCTCGCTCGCCGTCCACGACGGCGGCCCGTCGCTGATGAACGCCGCGGCGCGCGAGCGCGTCCCGATGGACACGATCGCCTTCGTCGACGGCGACGCCGCCGCGCGAAAGCTCCTGGCACGCCGCCCGTACGTGTTCGCCTCACTCGCCAGCATCCCCCGCCGCGAGCGCGGCCTCGAAGCCGTGGTCGGCGCCCTCCTGCCGCAGGTCGACGGGCTGGGCGTCTACCTCAACGGCTACGACCACGTCCCCAGCGTCCTCGAAGCCGACGAACGCATCGACATCGCCCGCAGCCAGGACCACGGCGACCGCGGCGACGCCGGCAAGTTCCATTGGGCGGGCGCGCAGGCCGGCTACCACCTCGTCTGCGACGACGACCTCCACTACCCGCCCGACTATGTGACGCGGCTCATCGACGGCATCGAGCGCCACGGCCGCCGCGCGGTCGTCGGCTTCCACGGGCACGTGATGCACGACAACCTCACCGACTATCACCGCTCGCGCCGGCTGCTGCACTTCTCGCGCGCACTGCGCGCCGACACGCCCGTTCACATCCTCGGCACCGGCGCCTGCGGCTACCATGCCGCGGCGCTGAAGATCGCCCCCTCCGACTTCGCCGAGCCGAACATGGCGGACGTCTGGCTCGGGCTGCTCGGCCAGCGCCAGGGCGTCCCGTTCGTCTGTCTCGCGCACGAGGACGACTGGCTCTACGAGCTGCCCGGCTACGGCCACGACTCCCTCTACAGCAAGGCGGCGGGAGCGAAGGCGCCGAGCCGCGAGACGCTGGCCGTCCGCGGCCATGGCCGCTGGCACCTCCACACGCACCCGATGCCCGCCACCACGAGCAAACCCACACGCCAACGGCCCCCGGCCGCGCCGGGCAGACCCGTTCCCGAGCCAGAGCTCGTCCGCGTGAACGTGGCCGGCCCCCAGCGCGGCGCGACGCTCGTCCTCCCCGGCGGCGACCACATCACCGAGGCCATCCGCCGCTCCGGCACCTACTACGAGCGCGACCTGCTGGACGCGATCCGCGCCCGCCGCCCGCGCGGGACGTTCGTCGACGTCGGCGCCCACTACGGCAACCACACCACGTTCTTCGCCCTCGAGTGCGCCGCCGAGCACGTCGTCGCCATCGAGCCGAGCGCGCACGCCCACGCCGGCCTGCTCGAGACCGTCGCCGAGAACGGGCTGCGAGAACGCGTCAGGGTGCATCGCATCGCCGCCCACCCGTCCTGGCGCAACGTCACGGTCAGGGCCCTCCCGTGGCGCCCACCGCCCGAGGCGCCCGGCCGGACCAACTCGGGCCGGGTGGCGGTGACGCAGACGGGCGACACCCCCGCCGCGCCTCTGGACGAGATCCTCGATGGCGTCGCCCCGGTCGGCCTGGTCAAGGTCGACGCCGAGGGCCTGAGCGCGGACATCCTCGCCTCCGGGATCGGCGTCCTGCGGCGCGATCGACCCCTGGTGGCCGCCGAGGCCGCGACGCCACCGGAGCGCGGCGCGCTGCGCGCGATCATGTCGGCGCTCGGCTACCGCGAGCTCGAGCCCTCCTATTGCTGGACACCCACCTGGCTGTGGGAGCCGGTGTAGTGTCGGATCCGCGAATGCGCGCCGCTATCGCCGTGATCGGGGTCGGACTGGCCATCTCCAGCGGCCTGTTCCTCGCCACGAGCGACTTCCTCGTCGACGCCACCGCCTACGGCCTGCAGACGGCGTTCATGGTCGCTGCCACCGTCACCGCCGGGCTCGTGTGGCTGCGCCGGCGGCCGGGGAACGGCGTCGGCGTGCTGCTGCTGGCCCTCGGGTTCACGATCACCGTGACCGCGCTGCAGGGTGCGAACGAGCCGTACCTGCACAGCCTCGGGGTGCTCGTCGAACCGGTCCTGTTCCTGCTCGGGTACGTCGTCGTCTTCGCCTTCCCGGAAGGCCGGCTGACCGGCGTGCCCGAGCGTCTGATCCTCGCCGGGATGACGCTCTACTTCATGGTCGCGTTCGTCCCGTGGATGTTCTTCGCGCCGGTCGTCCCCAGCGGCGCTCCGCTCGGCGGCTGCGATCCCTGCCCGGCCAACGGCCTGCTGATCGCCGATCGCCCCGCGATCGCCGCGAGCATCGACCTCACGTGGGTGGTGATCGGCCTGCTCACGGCCACGCTCGTCCTGCTGGCCTACCGCGTGGCGACGGCGAGCCGCCCGCGCCGGCGCACCCTGCTGCCCGTCTACATCCCGGCGCTGTTGCTCACCGTCCCGTTGCTCGCGTTCCACGGCTTCGCGGTCGGCGTGATCACGCTCGACGCGCGCACGCTGAAGGACCTCGGCTGGGTGGTCGTCGCCGCCCGCTGTGTCATGCCGCTCGGGTTCCTCCTCGCGATCGCGCAGGCGAGCCTGTTCGCCGGCGGCGCGCTGAAACGACTGATCGACGAGCTCACCACGCGTCCGAACGCGAGCCGCTGGCGGACGGTGATCGCCGAGGCGCTCGACGATCCCAAGCTGGAGCTCGTGTTCCGGGTCGAGGCCGGCGACGACTACGTCGACTCACGCGGCGTGCCCGTCGCGTCCGCGGTGGCCAGCGACGGGCGGGCGACGACCCGCGTCGGCGCCGCGGGCCACGAGGTCGCGGCGATCTGGCACGACGCGGCGCTGAACACCGATCCCGAGCTGATCCACGCCGCCAGCCAGGCGACGGCGCTCGCGCTGGAGAACGACCGCCTCCGGGACGAGCTCGTCGCGTCGCACGCGCGGGTCGTCGCGGCCGGCGACGTCGCACGACGGCGCATTCAGCGCGATCTGCACGACGGCGCCCAACAGAAGCTGGTCGCCCTGCAGATCCAGCTGGCGATGGCCGCCGAGCTGGCGCCCGATGACTCCGAGATCGCCAGGCGGCTGGCCGCGGTCGGGTACGGGTTGGTCGGCGCCGTCGAGGAGCTCCGCGACCTCGCCCAGGGCGTGCACCCGCCGGTGCTCCGCGACTTCGGGCTGCGCGCGGCGCTCGCCACCGCGACGCAGCGCTCGACGCCACCGGCGACGCTCGTGGCCGACCAGATCCGCCGCTACTCGCCCGACGTGGAGATCGCCGTCTACTTCTGCTGCCTCGAGTCGCTGCAGAACGTCGCCCGGCACGCCGGGGCCGACGCGCGCGCCGAGGTCCGGGTGTCCGAGCGCGACGCCGAACTGCGCTTCGAAGTCGTCGACGACGGTGTGGGCGGCGCGCTCGAGCCCGCCCCGGGGTTCGGTACGGGCCTGGCCAACATGAGCGAGCGCGTCGCGGCGGTCCGGGGCACGCTGACGGTCGAGTCGGCCGCCGGTCGCGGGACGCGGATCGAAGGGCGCATCCCGCTCACCGCGTGACCGAGGCGGGATCACCCCGATCGGGCGATTCCCCGCACCCCTCGCAGCCCCGAAGATCCGCCGATGCGCCGCGACCGCTGGATGGACCTGTGCTTCGCTCTGGGCTCCTTCTGCTTCCTCATCGGCCCCTTTCCGGGCTACATCGAGCTCGTCGGAGGCAGCGCCGACGCGATCACGTTCTTCGTCGGCTCGATCCTGTTCACCTCGGGCGGCGCCTTGCAGCTGTGGATCTCGCTCGGTCAGTCGCGGGCCGACAAGTGGGTCGCGGGGGTGCAGTTCGCGGGAACGCTGTTCTTCAACGTCACCACGTTCGCGGCCATGCACACGGTGCTCACCAACCCCGACTACGACCGGCTCGTATGGCGGCCCGACGCGTTCGGCTCGATCTGCTTCCTCGTCTCAGGCCTGATCGCCTACACCGTTTCGGACCGGCACGGGCTGCTGCCCAAGCGCGGCGGGCATGGCTGGTGGGAGCCCGGCGTGAACCTGCTGGGCTGCATCTTCTTCGGGGTCTCCGCGGTGGCGGGCTTCGTCGTGCCCTCCGACGGCTCTATGCTCGATCTTGCCGCCGCCAATTGGAACACGGCGCTCGGAGCCGCATGCTTCCTCGCCTGCGCGCTCGCGGGGCTGCGAACCGTGGCGCACGATCGCGACGAGATGCCGTTGAAGGAGGTGAGTGCATGAACCTGTTCGTCCTTTGCATGCTGTGCCTGATTCTGAGCTTCACCGTCGGCGCGTATTTCGCCGGCCGTGGGTAGCGCGAGGCCCTGATGGCCACGGCGCCAGCGACCACGCGGCGGAGCGCGCTCGCCGAGTTCCTGCACGACGAGGCCGCGGGCGGCGTCGTGCTCCTGATCGCCGTGGTCGTCGCGGTCGTGTGGGCCAACTCGCCCTGGCGCGAGCAGTACTTCTCGTTCTGGCACACCGAGCTGCGCATCGCCGGGATCGAGGAGGACCTGCAGCACTGGGTCAATGACGGCCTGATGGCGCTGTTCTTCTTCGTCGTCGGGCTCGAGATCAAGCGCGAGCTCGTCGGCGGCGAGCTCAGCGACCGGCGCGCGGCCACGTTGCCGGCACTCGCCGCCATCGCAGGCGCGATCCTGCCCGCCGTGCTCTTCCTGCTGCTGGCGGGAGGCGGCAATGCGGCGTCCGGATGGGCGATCCCGATGGCCACCGACATCGCCTTCGCCGTCGGCGTGCTGGCGGTGCTCGGGGACCGTGTGTCCGACGGCGTGAAGCTGCTGGTGCTGGCGATCGCCGTCGTCGACGACATCATCGCCATCGCGGTGATCGCGCTGTTCTACTCCGAGCGCATCGAGCTCGGCTGGCTGGCCGTCGCAGTCGCGGCGATCGCGCTGATCTTTGTGCTGCGCCGCGCCGGCGTCACGCGGATCGCCGTCTACGTCCCGGTGGGCATCGCCCTGTGGGTGGCGACGCTCGAGTCCGGCGTGCACGCCACCGTGGCGGGCGTCGTCCTCGGGCTGCTCACCCCGGCGGGCCTGGTCGGCGGGCGCCCGGTGCTCGAGCAGCTCGAGCACCGGCTGCACCCGTTCACGAGCTTCATCGTCGTGCCGCTGTTCGCGCTGGCCAACGCGGGCGTCTACCTCGGCGGCGGGGTGCTGTCCGCGGCCCTGAACAGCCGCCTCACCTGGGCCGTCGCGATCGGTCTCGTCCTCGGCAAGCTGCTCGGCGTCGGCGGCGCGATCCACGCAGGGTTGCGGACCGGCGCCGGTGTGCTGCCCTCCGGCGTCACCGGCCGCGAGATCTGGGGCGCCGCCGCGCTGGCGGGCATCGGCTTCACCGTCTCGCTGTTCATCGCCGGCCTGGCGTTCGACTCGCCCGAGCTGCAGAACCAGGCCAAGGTCGGCATCTTCGCCGCCTCGATCGCCGGCGGCGTGCTCGGCGCGGCGATCCTGATCACCCGGATCGGAGTACGCGAGCGGTGAGCCGGCCGCTTAACGTGCGGCCCATGAGCCTCGATCTCGCGTTGATCGTCTTCGATCGCCTCGAGGGCGCCGAGCGGGCTTACGCGGACGTGCTGGAGACATCCGGACGCGGCCCGTGGGTCCACGAGCTGGCCTTCGTCGAGCACCACCGGCACGACCGCATCGTCGTGCGCGGCACCTTCGCCGGACGCTACGTCGACCTCGACGAGCGCGGCGACGTGATCGGCAAGCGCACCGCCGAGGGCGCGCTGACCGGCGCCGCCGCGGGCCTGTTGTTCGGGCCGATGGGCCTGGCGGTCGGCATGGTCGGCGGCGCGGGCATCGGCGGGCACAGCGAAGCCAACCACGCGCCGCACCTGCACGACGCGCTGATCGACGAGCTGCGGGCGGAGCTGCCCGAGAAGTCGTCGGCACTGCTGCTGCTCGCCGCCCCGGACCACGTCGACGCGATGGTCGCGACCTTCGACGGGCACGGCGGCAACGTGCTCCGGCATTCGCTCTCGCCGGAGGGAGCGCTGGCGCTGGAGGAAGCGGTCGCGGGCCGGCCCGCGATCGCGTAGATCACGCAACTGCGGGATCGTCCACGCGGGTGTGCGTGGCCAGCATGGGTGGCGTGCCGGAACACGCCGCCCGCATCCTGATCGTCGACGACCACCCGCTCTTCAGGTCGGTCGCGCGCACGCTGCTGGCGTCGCGCGGCTACACCGTCGTGGGCGAGGCCGACTGTGCGCGCGGCGCGCTCGCGGCCGCCGCCCGGCTGGCCCCTGACGGCGTGCTCCTGGACGTGCGCCTCGGCGCCG
This sequence comes from uncultured Solirubrobacteraceae bacterium, assembly GCA_963798325.1. Taxonomy (GTDB): domain Bacteria; phylum Actinomycetota; class Thermoleophilia; order Solirubrobacterales; family Solirubrobacteraceae; genus Solirubrobacter. The sequence goes on along the minus strand of CAWCSS010000008.1, from coordinate 1,722,493 downwards.
AATGCGGCATCGCGCTCGCTCGCGCGCTGATCGCGGCGCGACCGTCGCTGGAGGTGGTGCTGGTGTCCGCCGATCCGCCGGACGCGTACGCGCAACGAGTGCGCACCTGCGGCGCTCGTGCCTTCGTGCTCAAGACCGAGCTCGTCCGCACGGACCTGTCCAGCTTCTGGCGCTGACATCGCCCGATCTAGGTGATGCCTTCGAGCGCGCGGCGCTCGACCCTTCGGCGACCATGCGCACCCGACGAGTGATCCGTGAACGACCTGTCGCAGCCGACGGCGAGCCTGCCGCCGAGTTCGTCGAGCTCGCCCCGGGCGAGCTCAAGGGCGCCTTCGCGGCGCCGTCGTGGCTGCGCGACCTCGGGATGATGTCGTGGTTGGTCGTCGGCATCGCCGTGATGCTGGTCGGCCTCGCGTTCCTGCTGGCGCTGACCAACGCGATCGTCGCGCCGGTCGTGACCGCCGCGATCATCGCCGCCGTCCTGTCGCCGCTCGTGGGCATGCTGCAACGCCGCAGAGTGCCGCGGGCGGGCGGCGCGGCGATCGTGTTCATCGGCGTGATCGTGCTCGCCGGAGTGGTCGCCGTGCTCCTGCTCGGCGGGGTCGTGAGCCAGGCCTCCGAGCTCGAGTCGGCGCTCAAGAGCGGGGCGTCCAAGCTGCAGTCGGCACTGCAGGACGCGGGGGTGAGCACCGACCAGGCCAAGTCGGCCAACGACACCGCCAGCGCGAACGTCAGCGACGCGTTCCACGCGCTGCTCGGCGGCGTCGCCACGGGCGTGAAGGTCCTCGGCTCGCTCGCCATCTTTCTCTCCTTCACCGCGCTGAGCCTGTTCTTCCTGCTCAAGGACGGCCCGCTGATCCGCTCGTGGGCCGAGCGCCACATGGGCGTCCCCCGCGCCGTCGGGCACACGATCACCCAGAACACGCTGCAGGCGCTGCGCGGGTACTTCACGGGCGTCACCGCGGTCGCCGCATTCAACGCGATCGTGATCGGCCTCGGGGCGGTCGTCCTCAACGTCGACCACGCCGGCTCGATCGCGCTGGTGAACTTCGCCGCCGCCTACGTCCCCTACCTCGGCGCCTGGTCGGCCGGCGCATTCACGGTGCTGCTCACGCTCGGCTCCCAGGGCACGTCCGCCGCGTTGATCATGGCCGTGATCGTGCTGCTGGCCAACGGCATCCTGCAGCAGATGATCCAGCCGATCGCCTTCGGTGCCGCGCTCGGCATCCACCCGCTCGCGGTCCTGATCGTCACGATCGCCGGCGGCAGCCTGTTCGGCATGATCGGGCTCGTCCTCGCCGCGCCGCTGACGTCGGCCGCGACGCACATCGCGGCCGACCTGGCAAAGGCGCGGGAGGCGGATCAGCCGTCGCCCCTGGACTCCGGGGCCGAGTCGTCGATCACGCGGTAGAGGTCGATCACGAGCAGGACCGCGACCAGGCCCATCGACACGACCAGGGCGACGATGATCCAGATGTCGTCGGTGTCCAACAGGGCGAGGATGCCGAGCACGCCGACCGCGACGGCGATCATCGCCACCAGGAGCAGGCGCGGCTCGGAGAGTTTGCGCTGAGGAGGCGCGGGCGCTGATTCAGGCATGCCTGAAATCGACCCACATCACCACGCGCGCGACGTCATCCCGAACGGATGATGTCGCCCTCGGGCTCGCGCGGGCCGCCGATGCCCTGCCGGTCGGGCCGGCCGGCGAGCGCGCGCATCGCCGGATCGGGGACGGACCGGGCGAGCGCCGCGTCCAGCGCCGCGAGTTGCTCGGCGACCGCGGCGCGATGCTCGGGCCGGACGCGCAGGTCGAGGTCCTCCAGCAGCGCGCGCAGCCGGCGCGTGACCTGGGTCGACGTGCTCCCGTAGTCGCGGATCTCCGTCAGTGCGAGTGCGAGCTGATCCTCCCATCCGCGCGTCGCCACCAGCACACGGGCTTGCCCGTCGGCATCGCGCAGCGTGCCGCGGCCGGTGAGATCGCTCTCGCCGATGCGCAGCAGCAGGTCCTCGATCGCGCCGAGCACCTGGACCGCCGTCGTCGGGTCGTTGACCGCGGGCGACAGCGCGCGAATCGCGATGTCGACGAGGATCCGCAGCGCGAACGCCGTGTCCTGCTCGATCGTGCGCTCCTCGCCGAGCGCGACCATCCCGCGCAGCCGATCGGCGTCCGGGAGCGCGCCCGCCCCGTGGACCTCGAGGAGGACGCCGCCGTGCGCGATGAGGTCGCCGATCGCGTGCGGGAACACGATCAGGCAGTCATGCCTGATCGCCGTCGCGATCAGCCCGGCACGGTCGATGGCCTGGATGACGCCCGCCGTGGCGATGCACACCGTCAGCGCGGGAGCGCCGTCCGGGCGGTCGGACAGCTCGTCGTGCGCGCCAGGCTCGCCGGCGTGGAACACCCGCGCTCCGGCTTCGGCGACGGACCAGGCGACGGCCACGGGCCGCAGGCTGTGCACGAAGCGGTCGAGGTAGACCAGGAAGAGCACGACGCTCACCGTCACCGCCAGCGCCGCGAGCGTCACGCCGATGTCGGGCACCGACTCCGGTCCCACGTCGCGCAGCAGCGCGAGGGCGTAGGTGAGCGTCCCGACGAACGTCCCGAGCAGGGCCTTCTGCAGGCCGTCGCGGTACCACAGCCGCATGAAACGGGGCGAGAGCGTCTGGGTCGCCATCTGCACGACCAGCACGCCGAAGGCGACGACGAAACCGGTCAGGCCGACCATCGCGCCCACGATCGCGCTCAGGACCGTGCTCGCGGTCGACTCGGAGTAGGTCCAGGCCGCCGGCGGGTCGACCGCCCCGTCGAGCGCGATCGCCAACTCGGCGAGCACAGGCCCGGCGACCGCGCACAGCAGCGGGATGATCCACAGGCTGCCCATCAGCCGCTGTCGCCGGGCGAAGCGCGCGGCCCACGAGCGGCGCGGAATGGTCGCGAAGGCGTGCGGCGCGGACATGGCGGCGAGCGTGGCGGTGGGCGGCTGAGCGCGCATCATCCTCATCGGGGGATGCGGCGCGTCGCCGCGCTCTCGAACATCGCGCGGATGCCGCACGGCAATGGCTGGCCGGCGCTGTTCGAGGGCGCGTTCCGTCAGTCGCGCAATGCGATGGTGCTGCTCGACGCGGAGCGCGAGATCCTCGACGTCAACGCCGCCATGGTCGGCCTCGTCGGCCGGATGCCCGCCCAGCTGCTCGGGCGGCGCGTGTTCGAGATCGTCGCCGGCGGGCCGCTGGCGAGCGAGGCCGAGTGGCGGACGTGGCTGGCCGCCGGGCGCTTCACCGGCGAGGCGACCCTGCGCCACGCCGACGGCAGCGACGTCGCCGTGCAATGGGCGGCGACGACCGAGATCGTCACCGGCCGGCGCCTGATCCTCGTCGTGGCGCTGCACACGTCGCGCTGGGGCGCGCGCTTCCGCCGCGCCCCGGACGAGCGCGGCGATTCGCGCAAGCTGTCCGCTCGCGAGCGCGAAGTCGTGCGGCTGGTCGCGCTCGGCCACACCGGTCCGGAGATCGCCGACGAGCTCGGCATCGCCCACGACACCGTCCGCACGCACGTGCGCAAGGCGATGGACAAGGTGGGCGCCCGCTCGCGCGCGCACCTGGTGGCCAAGACGCTGGCGGCGGAGCTCACGCCGGTCCCGGATGAGCGAGCGCCGGTCGTCACCCAGACCGGGTGACGACAGCGGCGCGGGCACCGAGGACCCTGACGGCATGAGCACGGTAGTCAGCTCGCGCCCGCACTCGGGCGCGTCAAGCGACCAAGCGACAGACGTCCTGGTCATCTTCGGCATCAGCGGCGACCTCGCGCGGGTCATGACGTTCCGGTCGCTGTACCGGCTCGAGCGTCGCGGGCTGCTGCAGTGCCCGATCCTCGGCGTCGCCGTCGACGCGTGGACGGACGACGATCTCCGCGCGCACGCGCGCGCCGCGATCGAGGCCTGCGGCGAGACGATCGACGAGGAGACGTTCGCCCGCTTCGCGGCGCGGCTCTCCTACCTGGCCGGCGACTTCTCGGACCCGGCGACGTTCCAGCGCGTCGCGGCGGCCCTGGAAACGGCTCAGCACCCGGTCTTCTACCTCGAGATCCCGCCCGCGCTGTTCGGGATGGTGGTCAGCGGCCTGGCCGGCGCGGGCCTGACCGAGCGCGCGCGGGTCGTGGTCGAGAAGCCGTTCGGGCACGACCTCGCGTCGGCGCGCGCGCTGCAGGCGGAGCTCGAGGTGCACCTGCGCGAGGAGCAGCTCTACCGGATCGACCACTTCCTCGGGAAGATGGGCCTCGCCGAGATCCTCTACCTGCGGTTCGCGAACGCGATCTTCGAGCCGATCTGGAACCGCAACTACGTGTCCTGCGTGCAGATCACGATGGCCGAGGACTTCGGCGTCGACGCGCGCGGGCACTTCTATGACCCGGTCGGCGCGCTCCGCGACGTGGTCGTCAACCACCTGATGCAGGTCGTCGCCGCGGTCGCCATGGAGCCACCCGCGGGCCGCGATCCGCGGACGCTGAAGGACTCGATCGCCGCCGTCCTGCGCGCCACCCGGGCGGCCGATCCCGCCCACTACGTGCGCGGCCAGCACGAGGGCTACCGGTCGATCAAGGGCGTGGCGCCCGACTCGCAGACCGAGACCTACGCCGCGCTGCGGCTGGACATCGACAGCTGGCGCTGGGCCGGCGTCCCGTTCTTCATCCGCACGGGCAAGTGCCTCCCCACGACCCAGACCGAGGCACGTCTCGTGTTTCGCCGGCCGCCCCGCCTGGGCTTCCTGCCCGAGGGCGTACGGGCGCCCGAGCCCGACCAGATCGTCGTCAAGCTCGATCCCTCGACCGGGATCCGGATGGTCGTCGACGCCAAGCGCGGCGAGGACATCGGGCCCGAGCGGATCACGATGGACATGGAGTTCGCCGACGAGGGCGGCGAGGGCGCGACGCCGTACGAGGTCCTGCTCGATGCCGCGATGAAGGGCAACTCGGGACGGTTCACCCGCCAGGACGCGGTGGAGGAGCAGTGGCGGATCATTCAGCCGCTGCTCGACGCTCCCGGTCCGGTGCACCCGTACGCGAAAGGGACGTGGGGCCCCGAGGCCGGTGACCGGCTGCCCGAGGGCTTCGGCGGCTGGCACGGTCCGTGGGTGACGTCATGACCGCGGTCGACGGAGCCCGAACGGTGTCCCAGACCGAGACGCAGAGCGCGGCCGCCCCTTCACCGTTCCCGCCGATCGAATCCTTCGGCTTCTTGTCGAACTGCCACACGTCGGCGCTGATCGCGCCCGACGGCGCGGTCGGCTGGCTATGCGTCCCGTCGTTCGACTCGCCGAGCGTGTTCGGCACGCTGCTCGATCGCCAGGCCGGGTACTTCCGCGTCGGGCCGTTCAGCGCCGGCGTCCCGGCCGCACGCGTCTACGAGCCCGGCACCAACACGCTGGTCACGACCTGGCACACCAGCACCGGCTGGGTCGTCGTCCGCGACGCCCTGACGATGGGCCCGCGCACCGGCGAGGACACCGTCACCCCGCACACGCGGCCACCGGCCGACGAGGACGGCGACCACCTGCTGGTGCGCATGATCGAGTGCATCGACGGCAGCGTCGAGATGGAGCTCGTGTGCGAGCCGGTGTTCGACTACGGGCGCACCGCCGCCGAGTGGACGCTGCACGATGGGCGCCACACGGCCGACGCCACCGGCGCGGGCGTCACGATGCGCCTCTCCACCGACATGGCGATCGGGATCGAAGGCGGCCGCGCACGCGCCCGCCACACGCTGCGCGCGGGCGAGGTCGCCTACTGCTCGCTGTCGTGGGCCGAGGGCCTCGTGTCACCGCAGAGCGACGTGGAGGCCCAGGAGCGGATGACCGCGACCACGCGCTTCTGGCGCTCGTGGATCGACGGCGCGCGGCTCCCCGACCACGAGTTCCGCGAGCCGATCGCGCGGTCGATCCTGGCGATCAAGGGCCTGACCTACATGCCGACGGGGGCGACGGTGGCCGCGGCCACGACCTCGCTGCCGGAGACGCCGGGCGGCGAGCGCAACTGGGACTACCGCTACGCGTGGATGCGCGACGCGACCTTCACCCTGCGGGCGCTGCACTGGCTGAACCTCGACTGGGAGGCCGAGGAGTTCATGCAGTACGTCGCCGACCTCGAGCCCAACGCCGACGGCGCGATGCAGATCATGTACGGGATCGACGGGCGGCGTGACCTCACCGAGTCCACCCGCGACGACCTGTCCGGCTACGCCGGCGCACGCCCGGTGCGGATCGGCAACGGCGCCTTCGACCAGCGCCAGAACGACGTCTACGGCGCCGTGCTCGACTGCATCCTGCTGCACACGCGCCGCAGCCAACGGCTCTCGCGGCGGCTGTGGCCGATCGTCGAGACCCAGGCCGAGTGTGCGATCCGCGTCTGGCGTGAGCCCGACCAGGGCATCTGGGAGGCGCGCGGCGCGCCGCGGCACTACGTCTCGTCGAAGCTCATGTCCTGGGTGGCGATGGACCGCGCGGCCAAGCTCGCCCACATCCGCGGCGACGCCGCCAAGCAGGAGCGCTGGCGCGCCGTCGCGGAGGAGATCCGCGCCGACATCCTCGAGCACGGCGTCGACGCGCGCGGCTCGCTGCGCCAGCACTACGAGACCGACGCGCTCGACGCTTCGAACCTGCTGGCCGCGATCTTCGGCTTCCTGCCCGACGACGACCCACGGCTGCGGGCGAGCGTGCTGGCGATCGCCGACGAGCTGACCGAGAACGGCTACGTCCTTCGCTACCGCACCGAGGAGACCGACGACGGCCTCTCGGGCAAGGAGGGAACGTTCCTGATCTGCTCGTTCTGGCTCGTGTCGGCGCTGGCCGTGATCGGTGAGCTGCAGCGGGCGCGCGACCTGATGGAACGCCTGCTGCACAACTCGTCGGCGCTCGGGCTCTACGCCGAGGAGCTCGACGCCGCCACCGGACGCCACCTGGGGAACTTCCCGCAGGCGTTCTCGCACCTCGCGCTGATCGAGGCGGGAGCGCGCATCATCGTCGCCGAGCGAGTCGAGGAGTACGCGATATGAGCCACTACGACGTGATCGTGATCGGCAGCGGCGCCGGCGGCGGGACGCTCGTCCACCGGCTGGCGCCCTCGGGCAAGCAGGTGCTCCTGCTCGAACGCGGCGACTGGCTGCCGCGCGAGCCGGCGAACTGGTCGGTGGGCGACGTGTTCGTGGAGAACCGGTACGTCTCGCCGGACACGTGGTACGACGCGAGCGACAAGGCCTTCCAGCCGCAGATCCACTACTTCGTCGGCGGCGCGACCAAGCTCTACGGCGCCGCGCTGTACCGGCTGCGCGAGCAGGACTTCGGCGCGCTCGAGCACGACGACGGCACCTCGCCCGCGTGGCCGGTCGGCTACGACGTGTTCGAGCCGTACTACACGCAGGCCGAGCAGCTCTACCAGGTGCACGGCGCCCGCGGCGAGGACCCGACCGAGCCCTACGCGAGCGCCCCCTACCCGCACCCGCCCGTCAGCCACGAGCCGCGGATGCAGCAGCTCTCCGACGACCTCGAGGCCGCCGGGCTGCACCCGTTCCACGCGCCGTGCGGCGTGCTGCTCGACGAGCAGGACCCGGTGAACAGCCGCTGCGTGCGCTGCGCGACGTGCGACGGCTTCCCGTGCCTGGTACACGCCAAGGCCGACGCCGAGGTGCTCGCGGTGCGGCCGGCGCTGGCGCATCCCAACGTGACGCTGCGCACCCGCTCGCGAGCGGTGCGGCTGGAGACCAACGCCGCCGGCACGGCGGTGACCGGCGTGGTCGTGGAGCGCGACGGCGAGCGCGAGACCTTCACCGCGGACCTCGTCGTGGTCGCCTGCGGCGCCGCGAACTCGGCGGCGCTGCTGCTGTCCTCGTTCAACGACGCCCACCCGACCGGGCTCGCCAACGCGTCGGACCAGGTCGGGCGCAACTACATGTTCCACAACAGCCAGGCGGTGCTGGCGCTCTCGCACGAGGAGAACCCGACCGTCTTCCAGAAGACCCTCGGGCTCAACGACTTCTACTTCGGCTCCAAGGGCTTCGAGTTCCCGCTGGGGAACATCCAGATGGTCGGCAAGTCCTCGGCCGACATGTACCGGGGCGAGAAGCCGCTGCAGACCCGGCTCGCGCCCCAGTGGACGCTGGAGAAGGTCGCCCGCCATGCGGTCGACTTCTGGCTCTCCACCGAGGACCTGCCGCGGCGCGAGAACCGCGTCACGCTGCGCCACGACGGGAGCATCGCGCTCGCCTACGAGCCGACCAACCAGGTCCCCAAGCAACGGCTGCTGTCCGAGCTCAAGGACCTGCTCAAGCACATCGGGATGCACGACCACCATCTCGTGCCCCGCCACGCCTACCTCAAGAACGAGATCCCGGTCGCGGGCGTCGCGCACCAGGCGGGAACGTGCCGGTTCGGCCTTGACCCGGCGACGTCGGTGCTCAACGCCGACTGCCGGGCGCACGACGTCGACAACCTCTACGTCGTCGACACGAGCTTCTTCCCCAGCATCGGCGCGGTCAACCCCGCGCTGACGGCGATGGCCAACGCCCTGCGCGTCGGCGACCACCTGCTCGAGCGCCTCGGGGCGTCGAGCCACGAGGTCGTCGGCGTCTGAGCTACGCCGCCTCAACGTCGTCGATCTGCTCGATCGCCCACATGGCGGACTCCATGTGGGCGGTCATCGCCTCGCGCGCGCCGTCGCTGTCGCCCTCCTCGATGGCGACGGCGATCTCGTCGTGCTGGCGGAGCGCGATCTCGACGGCGGCGGGAATCCTCCCGGTCGCCCGGCGCGCGTTGCGCAGCAGGCCGGACATCGGCGCGAGGACCCGGGCGAGCACGCGGTTGCCGCTGGCGACGGCGATCGCCTGGTGGAACTCGATGTCGGCCTCCCACACCGGAGACTGCATCTCGTAGGCGAGGTGGAAGTGGGTGCGAGCGCGGCGGATGGCCAAGAGATCCTCGTCCGTCCGGTGGACGGCGGCCTTCGCGGCGGCCGCGGGTTCGAGGATCGCCCGCACGTCGTAGAGCTCCCTGATCGTCTCGTCGCGCAGCAGCGCCGAGAGGGCGGAGTCGGCGAACGCGCTCTGCGCTCCGGTGTCCACGACCTTGGCGCCGAGACGCGGGCGGATCTCGACCAGGCCGAGCGTGCGCAGGCTCTGCATCGCCTCCCGCACGGTGTTGCGCCCGACGCCGTAGGTGCTCATCAGCTCCTGTTCGGAGGGGAGACGGTCGCCGACCGTGTACTCGCCACGGGTGATCCGCGCGAGCAGGTCGTCGGTCACGGACTTGCTCAGACGTTCGGGCATCGTGTCGGATTCGCGAAAGGCCTTGACAACGGTGCGGCCAGAATAGTCTAATTCCATTCGTGGGACAAATGGGATCAACGCTCACCCCCACCGCCGAATCGGACGGTTCCGTCGCCGCGGGCATGATCGCCTCGCTCATGCGCGCCAACGCCTCGCTGCAGGCTGACCTGCAGCGCTCGCGGGCCGACCTGGCCGACGCCCGCGCCGGGATCGCGCAGGCTGGGGATGTGGTCCGGCGCAAGCTCGGTCGGGACCTGCACGACGGGGCGCAGCAGCGGCTGACCGTGATCCAGATCATGGCCGCGATGGCGCAGGAGCGCGCCGGAGACCACGAGCTCGCCCGGGCGATCGAATCGATCGGCACCCTGGCCGCGCAGGCCGCCGACGACCTGCGCGACCTGGCCCACGGCATCTATCCCGTGGTGCTCACACACCGTGGCCCCGTGGAAGCGCTGCGTGCCGTCGCGCGGACGTCGCCGAGGCCGATCCAGGTCGTCGACCAGGGCGTCGGCCGCTGTTCGGCGACGGTCGAGTCGGCGATCTACTTCTGCTCGCTCGAGGCGATCCAGAACGCGTTCAAGCACGCGGGAACGGCCGCGCGGGTGACGGTGATGATCGGCCGCGAGCCGGGTGGCCTGTGGTTCGAGGTGGCGGACGACGGTGTGGGGATGCCCCCGCCTCCGTACGGCGACGGCATCGGGTTGCGCTGCATGCGCGAGCGGGTCGAGTCGCTCGGCGGCCGGTTCGAGATCATCTCGTCGCCCGGCGTCGGCACCCGCGTCCGCGGACGCATGCCCGACGTGCCCTGAGCCTTGCGCGACGCTGCGCCGCCCGCCATGATCGGCGACCGTGAAGCTCGGCCTCGGGTTGTACCGGCACATGCTGACCGAGGACAACCTCCGGTTCGCGCGCCAGGCGGGAGCCACCCACATCGTGGCCCACCTCGTCGACTATTTCGGCTCCGGGCCGCGCATCCCGGCGTCGACGTCGCGCAGCGCGGGCTGGGGTCCGACCCACCGGGCCGGTTCGCCGTGGACGCTGGCCGAGATCGAGGGCGTGCGCGTCGCCGTCGAGGCCGAGGGGCTGACGCTGCACGCGATCGAGAACCTCGATCCCGGCCACTGGCACGACGTCCTGCTCGACGGGCCTCGGCGCGCGGAGCAGCTCGAGCAGGTGCTCGAGAGCATCCGGCTGCTGGGCGAGGCCGGAGTCCCCTGTCTGGGCTACAACTTCAGCCTCGCGGGCGTCTGGGGCCACATCACCGGCCCGTTCGCGCGTGGCGGCGCGGAGTCGATCGGGTTCGAGCTCGACGACCTCGATCACCAGCCTGAGATCCCGCGCGGCCAGGTCTGGAACATGGAGTTCGCCGCTCCCGCCTCGGACGAGACGATCGGCGCGGTCGGGGCCGATGCGCTGTGGGCGCGGCTGGAGGCGTTCCTCGCCGCCGCCGTGCCCGTGGCCGAGGCCGCCGGCGTCCGGTTGTGCGCGCATCCCGACGATCCGCCGGTGCCGACGCTGCGCAACACCGCGCGCGTGCTGACCAGCGAGGCCGCGCTGCAGCGCCTGCTCGACAGCGTTCCCAGCCCCGCCAACCGGCTCGAGTTCTGCCAGGGCACGATCTCGGAGATGCCCGGCGTGGACGTGTATGAGGCGATCGCCCGCTTCGCGCGCCAGGACCGCATCGGCTACGTGCACTTCCGCAACGTCGTCGGGCGCGTGCCGTCCTATCGCGAGGCGTTCGTCGACGACGGCGACGTGGACATGCCGCGCGCGCTGCGCACCTACGCCGAGCACGGCTACGACGGCGTACTGATCCCGGATCACTCTCCGCGGATGATGTGCGACGCGCCGTGGCACGCTGGAATGGCGTACGCGCTCGGCTACATGAGCGCCTGCCTGCACGCCATCGGCACCTGAGCGAGCTCCACGATGTCCCAGAAGGTCGAAGTCTTTCCACAGCCAGACGTCCTGATCGCCGCCGAGGCGGCCGTGGGCGAGGGCCCGGTGATCGATCCCCGAACGGGCCGGCTGTGCTGGATCGACATCCTCGGCGGGCTGCTCTACGAGAACGATCTCGCCGCGGGTACACAGCACGTCGCGACGCTGGGGACCATCGTGGGCGCGGTCGCGCCGCGCCGCGACGCGGAGGGCTTCGCGGTCGCCGTCGCCGAGGGCTTCGGCTTCTGGAGCGACGGCCGGCTGACGGTGGACGACCCCGTGCTCCCCGAACCGCACCGCCGGTTCAACGACGCCAAGTGCGACTCGCGCGGGCGCCTGTGGGCCGGCAGCACGCACATGGAGTTCGTTCCCGGCGTGGGCGCCCTGCACCGCTGGGACGGCCGCTCCCCCAGCGTCACCGTGGCCAACGGCTTCACGCTGCCGAACGGGCTCGGCTGGAACGCGCAGGACACCACGATGTACCTGATCGACAGCATGACGAGCACGGTCCTGGCCGCGCCGTACGACGCCGACGAGGGCCGGATCGGCGAGCTCACCCCGCTCTGCCGGGTCGATCCCGGGCTTCCCGACGGCCTCGCCGTCGACGTCGACGGCTCGCTCTGGGTCGCCGTCTGGGGCGGCTCCGAGGTCCGCCGCTACAGCGCCGCCGGCGAGCTCACCGGCGTCGTTCCCATGCCCGTCACGCAGCCGTCCAGCTGCGCCTTCGGCGACGACGGCACGCTCTTCATCACCTCCGCGCGTCATGGGCTCACCGTGGAGGAACCCCACGCCGGCTCGGTCTTCGCGCTCGCGACCGCGACCCGCGGCGTGCCGGTTCACACCTTCGCCGGCTGACTACCGGCCTTCATCCGTTCGGGGTGATGGCCGCCTTCAACGGCGACCTTAACGTCCGGGTCGCCAGTTGGACCGAAGCCGTTGAGCCAGGGAGTGCCAATGAGCCAGACCGTCGCCGAGGTCCTCGTCGACCAGATGGTCGAGGTAGGGATTCGCAATGTCTACGGGATCGTCGGCGATTCGGCGAACCCGATCGTCGACGCCCTGCGTCGCCACACGGCCGACATCCAGTTCGTCCATGTCCGCAACGAGGAGGCCGGGGCGTTCGCGGCGGGCGCCGACGCACAGGCCTCGGGACGCCCGACGGCGGTCCTGGGCTCCTCCGGCCCGGGCAGCGTGCACCTGCTCAACGGGCTCTACGACTGCCAGCGCAACGGCGCGCCGGTGTTCGCGATCGCGACGCATATCCCGAGCACGCAGATCGGTACCGGCTACTTCCAGGAGACCCAGCCCGCGCAGATCTTCGCCGGCTGCTGCAACTACGTCGCGACGATCACGTCGCCCGACCAGATGCCGCGCCTGTCCGAGCTCGCGTTGCAGGCGGCGATCCTCGGGCGCGGCGTGGGCATGGTGATCCTGCCCGGCGACGTCGGGGCGGCCGAGATCACCCACCCGATGCTCAAGCACGCGATCGTGAGCGACCGGCCGATCGTCCGCCCGACCGACGAGGCGCTCGATCGTGCCGCCGAGCTGGTGGCCAACGCCGAGAACATCGTCATCTACGGTGGCGAAGGGACGCGCGAGGCCCGCGCGGAGGTGCTCGAGCTGGCGCACACGCTCCAGGCGCCGGTGGCCTACGCCTACCGCGGCAAGGACGTGCTCGAGTACGACAACCCGGCGGCGGTGGGCATGACCGGGCTGCTCGGCTGGGGCGGCGCCACGCGCGCGCTGGGGGCGTGCGATCTGCTGTTCATGCTCGGGACGGACTTCCCGTACCACGTGTTCCTGCCTGACGGCCCGGTGATCATCCAGGTCGACGACCAGGCCTCGCACCTGGGTCGCCGGGCGAACATCTCGCTGGGGCTGGTGGGCGACGTCGGCGCCACGGTGCGCGCGCTGCTGCCGCGCCTGCCCGTACGGACCGACTCCACGTTCCTCGACGACGTGCTGCACCACCACGAGCACGACGTCAAGCGACTGCAGACCTACGTCGGCCACGAGGGCAGCGGGAGTGGACTGCGCCCCGAGATGGTCGCCGCGACCCTCTCCGAGCTCGCGGACGACGATGCCGTGTTCACCGTCGACACCGGGATGTGCAACGTCTGGGGCGCCCGCTATCTGGAGATGCGCGAGGGCCGCCGGATCCTGGCGTCCTTCGGGCACGGGTCGATGGCCAACGCGATGCCGCAGGCGATCGGCGCCAAGCTCGGCTGCCCGGACCGCCAGGTCATCGCCCTCTGCGGCGACGGCGGCTTCTCGATGCTGATGGGCGAGCTGCTGACCGCCGCCGGCCTCGACATCCCGGTCAAGCTGATGGTGTTCAACAACTCGACGCTCGGCATGGTGCGCGCCGAGATGATGGTCGTCGGCTACGAGCCGTTCGGAACCGACGTCAAGAACCCGGACTTCGGCAAGCTCGCCGCCGCCTGCGGCCTGCACGGCGAACGCGTCGAGCAGCACGGCGACGTCCGCGGCGCGATCGAGCGCGCGTTCGCGCATGACGGCCCGGCGCTGATCGACTTCGTCACCGACCCGCGCGCGCTCGCGATGCCGCCGAAGGCGACGGTCGAGGAGGTCAAGGGCTTCGCGCTGACCACGAGCAAGCTCATGTTCCATCACGAGTTCGCCGAGGTCTGGGGCCAAGTCAGATCCAACGTCCGCGACGTTCGACAGGTCCTGTGAAACGGAGGGAAAGATGACGATGATCGATCTGCAGGCGTACGCGCCCTTGGGCGACAAGGAGAACTCGGCGTTCTTCGACGAGTACCTGCCCAGGATCTACGAGCGGCGCCGCGAATCGGGGCTCGATCAGGTCGTCGGCGACATGCGCGCCGTGCTGATCCAGGTCGAGACGGGCGATGCGCTGCACTATCTGGCGGAGCTGACGACGATGGGGCCGTACCGGCTCACACACTCGCGGATCTCCTCCACCCACAAGGTGTTCGTCATGCAGTCGCGGCCCGAGTTCCCGCGCCTGATCGTCATCGAGCCGCTCTCGAACGCCTACGAGGACAAGCTCACCCGCTGGAACAAGCTCTACCCGCTGGCCGCGCGCAAGCCCAACGCCCGCTACATCGGCGAGATCTACGAGGCCGAGTCCACCTCGGCGGTCCGCGACGCGCTCGAGCCCCAGAACATCCGCTTCGTCTACGAGGGCGACTCGCCGAACGGGCTGTACTCGAGCGCGCACATGACGTTCACGTTCCTGTCGGACTACACGTACAACCGCGTGGGCTACGTCGACGCCGACATCGACGACCTCGACGCGCTGGCGCTCGGCGAGCCGTTCTCGCTCACCGCGAGCGAGCAGGCGATGCTCGACCGGGCCGACGAGTTGCAGGCCGAGCATGGCATCAAGGACCTGGTCATGGGCCTTGACCACATGGCGACGCGGATCCTCTCGGGCGACCGCGAGGACGCGATCCTCGAGTACCTGACGATGGTGCCCTACTACTACTGGGGCGCATACAACATCGTCGAGATGAACTCGTCGACGAACGTCACGCGCCATCCGGACATCGACGACGACAAGAAGTCGCCGGCGCGGGTGTTCACCGCCAACAACACGCCGGCGTTCGCGAACTCGTTCGAGAACCTGCCGATGCCCACCGAGGACTTCGTGCGCAATTTCGGCCGGCGCATGCACCACATGGCCTACGCCGTGCAGGACGGGCACATCGTCGACGAGAAGAACGTCGACTACGTTGTCCGCAACCTCGCGGAGATGGGGACGAAGTTCCTCGCGCACGTCGTCGGCGAGTGCAAGGACGACCCGAACCTCAAGCAGATCTTCTCCAAGAGCTCGCAGTACTCGCTGTTGATCACCGAGTACGTCGAGCGCTGCCACCACTACGAGGGCTTCTTCACGCGCGACAACGTCGCGTCCCTCACCGCCGCCGCGGGCGCCGACGAGCGCTACGAGCACGGCCACGTCTTCGACTGATCGACGGGAGCTTCAGCCATGGAGAAGATCGGCACCAAGGTGCTGTGGGCGGCGATCATCATCGCCATCGCCCTGATACCGCTGGGCTTCGTGAGCCCGGTGTTCTGGTGGCTCGAGATCCTGTTCGTGCCGCTCGTCGCGCTCGGGATCTGGGACTACGCGCAGCCGAAGCACAGCATCCTGCGCAACTACCCGCTGGCCGGGCACCTGCGCTTCTTGCTGGAGGGCACGGGCCCGGAGCTGCACCAGTACATCATCGAGAGCGACAAGGACGGCCGGCCGTTCAACCGCGACACGCGCACGCTGATCTACGAGCGTGCGAAGAACGTCGGCGACAAGAAGCCGTTCGGCACCGAGTTCGACGTCTACGGGCCCGGCTACATGTGGCTGGCGCATTCGCTCGCGACGCGCCCGATGGCCTCCGACCCCGAGGGGATGCTGCGGGTCTCCGTCGGCGGCCCGCAGTGCACGGCGCCGTACTCGTCGTCGATCCTGAACATCTCGGCGATGAGCTTCGGGGCGCTCGGCGCCCCCGCGATCCGCGCGATGAACCTCGGCGCGAAGCAGGGCGGCTTCGCGCACGACACGGGCGAAGGCGGGATCTCGCCGTACCACCGCGAGAACGGCGGCGACCTGATCTGGCAGATCGGCACCGGCTACTTCGGCTGCCGGACCCAGGACGGCAACTTCGACGCCGGCGTGTTCGCCGAGAAGGCCGCCGATCCGCAGGTGAAGATGATCGAGATCAAGCTCTCCCAAGGGGCCAAGCCCGGACACGGCGGCATCCTGCCCGCGGCGAAGATCACCCAGGAGATCGCCGACACGCGGCTCGTGCCGGTCGGCAAGGACGTGTTCTCGCCGACCTACCACACGGCGTTCTCGACACCGCTGGAGCTGATGGCGTTCGTCCAGCAGCTGCGCGAGCTCTCCGGCGGCAAGCCCGTCGGCTTCAAGATCTGCATCGGCGACCCGCGGGAGTTCATGGCGATCGTCAAGGCGATGCTCGAGACGGGCATCCACGCCGACTTCGTGGTCGTCGACGGCGGCGAGGGCGGCACCGGCGCGGCGCCGCTGGAGTTCTCGGACTCGATGGGCGCGCCGCTGATCGAAGGCCTGATGATCGTCCAGAACGCGCTCGTCGGCGCGGGCCTGCGCGACGCCATGCGGATCGGCGCCAGCGGGAAGCTGGTCACCGCCTCGGCGATCGTCGGCGCGATGGCGCTCGGCGCCGACTGGTGCAACTCCGCGCGCGCGTTCATGATGTCCGTCGGCTGCATCCAGGCGCAGCGCTGCCACACCAATCGCTGCCCGGTCGGCGTCACCACGCAGGACGCGAAGCTGCAGCGCGCGCTCGTGGTGCCCGACAAGGCCGAGCGGGTCCACCACTTCCACAAGAACACGGTCCACGCCGTCGCCGAGATGGTTGCCGCGATGGGTTTGGATCACACTTCGGAACTGACTCCGGAGCACGTCTACAAGCGCGTCAGCGCCACCGAGGTCGAGACCTTCTCCGAGATCTACCAGTACGTCGGTCCCGGCCACTTGGTGGCCGGAGCCGGGCCCGCGCGGCTGCAGTCCTTCTGGGACCAGGCGACGGCGGAGAGCTTCCGTCCCGTCAAGGCCGGTGCCGCCGGCGGAACGCCGGCGGTGGTCTGATGCCCGGCTCCGAGACCCACGTCGTGATCGTCGGCGGCGGCTTCGCCGGCCTGGGCTGCGCGCGCGGGCTGGCGGGCAAGGACGGGGTGCGCGTCACGTTGCTCGACCGCCACAACTACCACCAGTTCCAGCCGCTGCTCTACCAGGTGGCGACCGCCCAGCTGTCGGCCACAGACGTCGCGTACTCGCTGCGCAAGGGCTTCGTCAAGGACGACAACGTCGACGTCAAGATGGCCGACGTCACGGTGGTCAACACCGCGACCAAGACCGTCGTCACCGCCGACGGCGAGACCTATCAGGGCGACGTGCTCGTGCTCGCCGGAGGCGCGCAGGCGAACTTCTTCAACACGCCCGGCGCGGAGGAGCATGCGTTCCCGCTGTATTCGCTCGTCGACGCGGAGCGGCTGCGCACGCGGATCCTGACCCTGTTCGAGGACGCGGACCGCGATCCGAGCCGGCTGGACCAGGGCGCGCTGAACTTCGTGATCGTCGGCGCCGGAGCGACCGGCGTCGAGACGGCCGGCGCGCTGGCCGACCTGGTGCATGAGACGATGACCGCCGAGTACCACGACCTCGCGGTCAACGCGGCCCGCGTCCACGTCATCGACCGCGGCCACGTGGTGCTCAACGGGTTCTCCGACAAGGCGCACGCGTACGCGGCCAAGGTGCTCAACGAGCGCGGCGTGCAGATCAAACTCGGCCTGGGGGTCTCGGAGGTCGCGGCCGACCATGTCGTGCTCTCCGACGGCTCGACCATCCGGACGCACTGCGTCGTCTGGGGCGGCGGACTGAAGGCGGCGTCGATGGCCGCCGCCAGTGGCCTGCCCACGGGACGTGGCGGACGGATCGACGTCGGTCCCGACCTGACGGTCGAGGGCGTCGACGGCGTCTACGCGGTCGGCGACGTCGCCAACATCCCCGGGCCGGATGGTCGCGCGTTCCCGCAGCTGGGCTCGGTCGCGCTGCAGAGCGGCCAGAGCGTGGCCAAGAACATCCTGCGCGAGGCGGCCGGTAAGCCGCGCGTCGCGTTCCACTACAAGGACAAGGGCCTGATGGCGATGATCGGCCGTGGCGCGGCGGTGGCCGAGGTCGGCGAGCACCGGCATGAGCTGCACGGTCCGGTCGCCTTCTCCGCGTGGCTGGGTGTGCACGCGGCGCTGATGAGCGGCGTCCGCAACCGCGTCGAGGCCTTCATCAACTGGGGCTGGGACTACTTCGCCAAGACCCGTGGCCCCCAGATCCTCGACCAGCGCTCGAGCGCTGCCCACATCGAGTGGGACGACGAAGACGACGAGGAGCTCAGCGTCGTCAGCCACAGCGAACCGGGAGCGACGACGTGACCACCCTCTCCGCAGAGCCCCGCACCGGCGTGGGTGTCGTGACGACCCCGACGCTGAACAAGGGCACGGCCTTCACCGAAGAGGAACGCCGCCGCCTCGCGCTGCAGGGGCTCCTCCCGCCGCACGTCGAGACGCTCGAGGAACAGGTCGCGCGCGCCTACGAGGCCTACCAGCGCCAGGACGACGACCTCGCCCGCCACATCTTCCTGCGCGATCTGCAGGACACCAACGAGGTGCTCTTCTACCGGCTGCTGCTCGACCATGTGGTCGAGATGCTCCCGATCGTCTACACGCCCACGGTCGGTCTGGGGTGCCAGCAGTTCAGCCACATCTACTCGCACCCGCGCGGCCTGTTCATCTCCTACCCGCACCGCGAGGACATCCGCACGTCGCTGCGCAACCGCCCGCACGAGGACATCGACGTGATCGTCGTCACCGACGGCGAGCGCATCCTCGGGCTCGGCGACCAGGGCGTCGGCGGGCTCGGGATCCCGATCGGCAAGCTCTCGCTGTACTCGCTGATCGGCGGGATCCGGCCCGAGCGGACGCTGCCGATCGTCCTCGACGTCGGCACCAACAATCCGGAGCGGCTCGCCGACCCCGAGTACCTCGGCTGGCGCCACGAGCGGATCACCGGCGACGAGTACGACGCGTTCATCGACGCGTTCGTCGAGGCCGTCAAGGAGGAGCTGCCCGGCGTCTGCCTGCAGTGGGAGGACTTCGCGAGCGTGCACGCCAGCCCGATCCTGGAGCGCTACCGCGACGATCTGCTGACGTTCAACGACGACATCCAGGGGACGGCCGCCGTCGCCCTCGGAGCGATCATCGGCGCGATCGCGGTGACCGGCGGCAAGCTCGTCGACCAGCGGATCCTGTTCCTCGGCGCCGGTTCGGCCGGGATCGGCGTGGCCGGCTACCTGCGCGCCGCGCTCGTCACCGACGGGCTCTCCGAGGAGGAGGCCCGCAGCCGGTTCTGGGTCGTCGACAAGGAGGGGCTGCTGGTCGACAGTCGCACTGACCTTCATCCTGACCAGGCGGTCTACGCCCGCTCGGACTGGACAGGGCCCGCGGGGGCCAACCTCGCGCAGGTCGTCGCCGAGGTGCATCCGACGATCATGATCGGACTCTCCACCGTCCACGGCGCGTTCAGCGAGGAGATCGTGCGCGACATCGCCGCCCACGTCGAGCGACCGATCATCTTCCCGCTGTCGAACCCGACGAGCCACAGCGAGGCCACCGGCGAAGACCTCATTCGCTGGACCGACGGGCGCGCGCTGGTCGCCAGCGGGTCGCCGTTCGCGCCCGTCGAGCATGACGGACGGACGATCCCGATCGGGCAGTGCAACAACGTCTACATCTTCCCCGCCGTCGGCCTCGGCCTGGTCGCGTCCGGCGCCACGCGCGTGAGTGACGGGATGATGGTCGCCGCCGGCCGGGCGCTCGGCGCGAACTCGCCGGCACTGCGCGATCCCGACGCGCCGCTGCTCCCGCTGCTCACCGATGTGCGCGGCGTCGCGGTCGACATCGCGGTCGCGGTGGGGCTCGAGGCGCAGCGCGCCGGGCTGGCACCCACCACGACCCCGGAAGAGCTCCGCGCACGAGTCCTCGCCGCCCAGTGGACACCGAGCTACGACACCAGGTGATGAGCCGTGAACGTTGACCTGGCGCGCATTCAGTTCGCGCTGACCAGCATCTACCACTTCCTGTTCGTGCCGGTGACGATGGGGCTCTCGTTCCTCGTCGCCGTCATGCAGACGCTGTGGCACCGCTCGGGCGTGGAGGCCTGGCGGCGCCTGACGCGCTTCTTCGGCACGCTGCTGCTGATCAACGTCGCGGTGGGCGTCGTCACGGGGTTGGTGCAGGAGTTCGAGTTCGGGATGAACTGGTCGGCCTACTCGCGCTACGTCGGCGACGTCTTCGGCGGCCCGCTGGCGATGGAGGGCCTGGCCGCGTTCTTCCTGGAGTCGACCTTCCTCGGCCTGTGGGTGTTCGGCTGGGACCGGCTGCCCAAGCGCGTGCACCTGTTCTGCATCTGGATGGTCGCGCTCGGCTCGTTCCTGTCGGCGGCGTTCATCCTGGCCGCGAACTCGTGGATGCAGCATCCGGTCGGCTACGCGCCCGGCAAGGGTGGGGCGCCGCCGATGCTGGACGACATCGGCGCCGTGTTCACCAACCCGGTGTTCCTGTGGGGGTACTTCCATGTCGTCCTGGCGGCGCTGGCCACCGGGACGCTGGTGCTGCTGGCGATCTCGGCCTGGTATCTGCGCCGCGCCGTCGAAGTCGAGGCGTTTCGCCGGAGCGCCGCGCTGGCGATCAGCCTGCTCGTGCCGCTGAGCATCGCGCTGGTGCTGGTCGGCAGCCAGCTCGGCGTGATCGAGACGCGCTATCAGCCGATGAAGATCGCGGCCGCCGAGGCGCAGTGGGACACCTGCCAGCCGTGCTCGTTCTCCGCGTTCCAGATCGGCGGCGGCAAGAACGACGAGAACCCGAACAAGGTGATCGCGATCCCGCACCTGCTGTCGATCCTGGCGACCCTGACGTGGAACGGCAAGGTCGTCGGGCTCAACGAGCTGCAGACGCAGTACGAGCAGCAGTACGGGCCGGGCAACTACATCCCGAACGTGTTCGTGCAGTACTGGTCGATGCGGGTGATGGCGTATCTGGCGACGGCGATCGTGCTGCTGTCGCTGTGGGGCGCGTGGCTGCTGCACCGCGGTCGGCTGGAGAGCGCGAAGTGGTTCCAGCGCGCGGCCATCTGGGCCGTCTTCACCCCGTTCATCATGAACACGGCCGGCTGGATGCTGACCGAGAACGGCCGCCAGCCCTGGATCGTGCAGGGGTTGATGAAGACCACCGACGGGGTTTCGCCGTCGGTCAGCGTGACGGAGATCTGGATCAGCATCGCCGTCTTCGCGCTGCTCTACATCGCGCTCGGGGTCACCGACCTCGTGCTGATGCTGCGCTACGCGCGGCGTGGCCTGCCCACCGAAGCCGAGACGCGTGAGACCGTCCCGGCCCTGACCTACTGACGATCATGTCGCTCGAGACCTTCTGGTTCATCGTCGTCGCCTTCTTCTGGACCGGGTTCTTCGTCCTGGAGGGCTTCGACTTCGGCGTCGGCGTGCTGCACACGATCGTCGGACGCAGCACCGCGCTGAAGGCCATCGGGCCGTTCTGGGACGGCAACGAGGTCTGGCTGATCGTGGCCGGCGCCGGGATGTTCGCGGCGTTCCCGGCCTGGTACGCGACGCTGTTCTCCGGCCTCTATCTGGCGCTGCTGCTGATCCTCGTCGCGCTGATCCTGCGCGGTGTCGCGTTCGAGTTCCGCGAGAAGGTCACCTCGCCCGGCTGGCAGCGCACGTGGACATGGGCGACCACCCTGGCCAGCGGCGCGCTCCCGCTGCTGTTCGGGATCGGCCTCGGCGGCATGGTCGCCGGCTTCCCGATCGACGCCGACGGCGAATACACCGGCGGCGTGCGCGACATCTTCACCGCCTACGGGGTCTGGACCGGGCTGACGCTGCTGTCGCTGTCGGTGCTGCACGGCGCGACCTTCCTCGCGTTGAAGACCGAGGGACCGGTGCGCGCGAACGCGCGCACCGTCGGGCTGCGCGTGTGGTTCGCGGCGCTCGTCGCCGTGGTCGTCTTCGCCGCCTGGTCACCGTCGGTGCTGAGCGTGCTCGGAGCGGTCGCCGTGCTCGCCGCCGGTGCGCTGTTGCGTGCGGGGCGCGAAGGATGGGCGTTCCTGGCCTCCGCGGCGGCGATGGCCGCGACGGTCAGCTCGCTGTTCGTCGCGTTGTTCCCGAACGTGCTGATCTCCAGCACCGACGCCGCGTACAACCTCACGGTCTCCGGGACCGCTTCGGGCCCGTACGCGCTGAAGGTGATGACGGTCGCGGCGGTGATCTTCGCGCCGCTCGTCCTGCTCTATCAGGGGTGGAACTACCGCGTGTTCCGCGCCCGTGTCCGCCATGTGGAGGAAGTGTGATGGCCGAACGAGACGTGGCACCGGAGCGCGCGAGCCTGGTGCTCCTGGCGCTGATCCTGGTCGCCGGGGTCGCGAACCTGAACCTGTCGGTGGCCAACGTCGCGCTGCCCGACATCGGCAAGCACTTCGATTCGTCGCAGACGACGCTGGACCTGATCGCGGTCGGCTACTCGCTCGGCCTCGCCGCATCGGTCCTGTACCTCGGCGCGCTGGGCGACCGCTACGGGCGCAAGCTGATGCTGCTGCTCGGACTGGCCCTGTCGGTGCCGGCGTGCCTGCTGGCCGCGTTCGCGCCGACCGACGGCGTGCTCTTCGGCGCCCGCGTGCTCGGCGGCCTCTCGGCAGGCATGGCCTACCCGACGACGCTGGCGCTGATCGCCGCGTTGTGGTCGGGGCCCGGCCGCACGAAGGCGATCGCCCTGTGGTCGGCGCTCGGCGGGGCGATCGCCTCGCTCGGCCCGCTGGTCGCCGGTGGGCTGCTGGAGAAGTTCGACTGGGGCTCGGTCTTCCTGATCACGCTGCCGCTGGTCGTCGTCGCGTTCCCGATGGCCCTGAAGCTCGTCCCGGCGCACGTCAACGAGGCCACCGACCCGGTCGACAACCTCGGCGGCATGCTGTCGGTCCTGCTGGTGGCGGCGTTGATCCTCGCCATCAACTTCGCGCCGGTGCCGAGCAAGGGCGCGCTGGCGCTCGGCCTGGGCGCGGTCGCGCTCGCCGCGCTGGCCGCGTTCGTGATCCGGCAGCGGCGGGCGTCCAACCCGCTGTATGACCTGAACGTCGCCGGGCGCCGGGTCTTCTGGGTCGCGGCGGTGGCGGGGATCATCGTGTTCGGCTCGCTGATGGGCGCCGCGTTCGTCAGCCAGCAGTTCCTGCAGAACGTGCTCGGGTACTCGACCCTGGAAGCGGGCGCCGCGTTCCTGCCCACGATCGTCTTCATGGTGCTGGTCGCGCCGCGCTCGGCGAAGCTCGTCGAGTCGCACGGCGCGCGCTTCACGCTGCTGTGCGGCTACGCCGCCCTGGTGGTGGCCTTCGGGGCGATGCTCCTGCTCTGGGAGCCCGGCATTCCGTACTGGAAGGTCGGGATCGCCTACGTGTTCATCGGCATCGGCGTCGGCTTCGCCGGGACCCCCGCCTCGCATTCGCTGACCGGCTCGGTGCCGGTCCGCCGCGCCGGCATGGCGTCCGGCACCGCGGACCTGCAGCGCGACCTGGGCGGCGCGATCATGCAGTCGATCTTCGGCGCGCTGCTCACCGCCGGCTACGCGACCGCCGCCGCCGCGTCGATCGCCGCCGCCCCGAACAACGCGCAGATCAACGACAGCGTCCAGGCCCAGCTGACCAAGTCCTTCGCGGGCGCGGAAGCCGTCGCCGGTCAGTATCCCCAGTACGCCACGCAGATCACGGCCGCGGCCAAGCAGGCCTTCCTCGACGGCGACCAGTGGGCGTACACGGCCGGGCTCGTCGCGGTGCTGCTCGGGGCGGCGCTCGTGTTCTTCCTGTTCCCCAAGCGCGACGCGGAGCAGCAGCTGCTCGCGGACTACGCCGCCGAGGACGCCGACCCCGTTGCAGATCGAGCACTCGCCCCCGCCTAGCGCCTCCCCGGACCCGGCGCTGCGCGAGGCACGGACCGAGGCGGTCCTCGTCCTCGGCTTCAACGTCGTGCTCTTCGCCGGGCTGGCCGTGGTCGACAAGACGCAGGGCTGGGACATCAACAACCACCCGTGGTGGGCGTGGCTGGTGCTCACACTGCCCGCCGTGGTGCTGATGCTGTTGCTGCTCGTCGTGCCGCACGCGGAACTGCGGCCCGGGCGGGTGCGCTCGGCCGGGCTCACGCTGCTCGGAATGCTCGTCGTCTCCAACGCGCTCGCGGTCGCGGCGCTGCTCGTCGCGCTGACGGGCACCAGCACCGACCACCTGAGCGCCGGCGAGCTGCTCGCCCACAGCATCGTCGTCTGGCTCACCAACATCATCACCTTCGGCCTGCTGTTCTGGCAGATCGACGAGGGCGGCCCGCAGCAGCGCGCGGAGCGCCGGCGCCACCAGCCGGACTTCGCGTTCCCGCAGGA
Organism: uncultured Solirubrobacteraceae bacterium; assembly: GCA_963798325.1. GTDB lineage: Bacteria > Actinomycetota > Thermoleophilia > Solirubrobacterales > Solirubrobacteraceae > Solirubrobacter. Next base: position 1,698,236 of record CAWCSS010000008.1, on the reverse strand, counting down.
CGTCATGGGCCAGGACGGCTGGACCCCGCGTCTGAGTGACTTCCTCTACGTCTCGCTGACCAACGCGATCGCCGTCAGCCCGACCGACACGATGCCGCTGACGCGGCAAGCCAAGGCGATGATGGCGGTCGAGTCGCTGATCTCCTACGCGGTCGTGATCCTGGTCGTGTCGCGAGCGGTCAACGTGCTCGGGTCCTGAGCGCGCCGCGCCGCCGCGCCGTGCCGCGCCGGCGCGGTCCCTCGTCCGCGCGCGAGTGTCGAGTTGGTCAACCAGTGGTTGTCCAAATCGACTCTCGCGTGCGCGCCGCCACGGAACGGCGAGCAGACCGCGGCACGCCCGCGCGGACGTGCGCGCTCGTCGTGGGCGCCTCCGGAGTCACCGCGCGAGACGATTCACATCGTGAAGTGGATGCCCGCGTCCGGCGCGTAGCGGTCCACGACCCGGCCCGCCTCGAGGACGATGATCTCGTCCATCGTCTCCAGGCCGGCGAGGCGGTGCGTGATCAGCAGCACGCCGCGGTCGGTGTGCAGGGCGTCGGCCAGGATCGCGTCGGCGGTCGGGGCGTCGAGGTGCTCTCCCGGCTCGTCGAGGATCAGCAGCGGGAAGCGGGCGAGCTCCGCCCGGGCGAGGGCGATCCGGCGGCGTTCGCCGCCTGAGAGGCGGTGGCCGCCCGGGCCGGCTTCGCGCGTGAGATCGAGTCCCGACAGCCGGGCGCGGGCGACCGCGGTCTCGAGGTCGGCCTCGGTCGCGTCGCGGCGGGCGAGCAGCAGGTTCTCGCGCACCGTGGTGTCGAACACGTGGGCGTCCTGGGCGACGAGGCCGATCGCCGTGCGCGTCTCGTCGCCGTCGAGCGCGGAGAGCTCGACGCCGCCGAGCGTCACCGCGCCCTCGTAGTCGAGGAAGCGCAGCAGCACGGCGGCGAGTGTCGACTTGCCGGCCCCGCTGGGGCCGATCACCGCGACGCGGCGGCCGGGCCAGAGGTCGAGGTCGATGCCGTCGAGCACCACGGTGTCGCCGTAGCGCGCCCGCAGCCCGCGCACGCGCAGGACCGCCTCCGCCGGGAGCGCGCGAGGATGCGCCGGCTCGCGCACCGGCGGCGGCGCCTCGAGCACGGCGCGGACGCGCGCGGCGCTGCGGCGCACCTGGGTCAGTGCCTGGGTGGCCTCGGGCAGGGTGGCGACGAGCTCGAACAGCGCGAGCGGCACGAGCCCCACGACCGCCAGCCGCAGCGGATCGAGGTCCGCGCTCGTCGCCGTCGCGACGATCGCCCACAGCGCGAGTCCACACAGCAGCGTCACCAGCCCGCGCCCGGCGCCCGCCACGCGCGCGGCGACGCGCGCGTCGCGGGTGAGCTCGGCGTCGAGCCGCGCGATCGCTTCCAGCCGCCGCGGCAGGGCGCCGCACACCAACAACTCGGGCGCGCCCTCGAGCGTTTCGACCGCCGCGGCGGTCAGCTCCTCGGCGGCCTGCGGGCGCCCGGTCGGCCGCGCCGTGAGCCAGGGGACGACGGTCGCGGCGAGCACCAGCGCGACGCCGGCGATCAGCCCGGCGACGGGCAGCAGCCACCACAGCAGCGCGACCGTCGCGCCGCCGGCGATGACCGCGATCGCGAACGGCGGCACGACCCGCAGGAGCAGGTCCTGCAACGCGTCGACGTCGTGCACGAACCGCGCCAGCAGGTCGCCCTCCCGGAACGCGGGCAGCGCGGCGGGCGCGAGTGGCTCGAGCCGCCGGTACACGCGCACCCGCAGCGCCGCCAGCGCCCGGAACGCCGCGTCGTGGCCGGTCAGCCGCTCCAGGTAGCGCAGCAGCCCACGCGAGAGCGCGAAGAACTGCACGCCCGCGATCGCAACCCCCAGCGCCGACGCCCCGGGATGCTGCGCGGCGCGCGCGATCAGCCACGCGGACGTGGCGAGCAGGCCCACGGCCGCACACGCCGCCCCGGCGCCGAAGAGCGTGGCGAGCGCGATCCGCCCGGCCGCGGGCCGCACGAGGGCGAACGCGCGCGTCACGCCGCCATCAGCTCCGGCGCACCCAGATCCACGACTCGGTCGGCCAGCTCGAGCAGCGCCGGACGATGCGCGACCAACACGACGGTCCGTCCGTGCATGAGCCGGCGGATCGTGCGCACGACGTCGGCCTCGGTGGCGTCGTCGAGGCCGGCGGTCGGCTCGTCGAGGATCAGCACCGGCGCGTCGCGCAGGAACGCCCGTGCGAGCGCGACACGCTGGCGCTCCCCCGCCGAGAGCCCCGCGCCGCGATCGCCCAGGACCGTGTCCAGGCCGGCGGGGCGCGCCGCGACGGTGTCGGCCAGCCGCGCGTCGGCCAGTGCTCGCCAGACCTCCGCCGCCGGCGCCGAGGGACGGCCGAGCCGGACGTTCTCGCCGATCGTCCCGGCGAACAGGTGCGGGTGCTGCGGCACCCAGGCCACCTGCGCGTGCCAAGCCTCCAGTGCAAGCTCCGAGAGCGCGACCCCGCCCACACGCACGACGCCCGGCGACAGCCCCAGGAGCACCCGCAGGAGCGTCGACTTGCCGCACCCGCTCGGGCCGGTGAGCGCGACCACCTCCCCCGGACCGATCCTCAGCCCGTTCACCTCGATCGCCCCCGGCGGGATCACGTCACGCGTGCCGCGCGACAACTCCGGCGCATCGAGGACGTCGAGGATCTGACCGGCGGCCGCCGCCCCCTCGGCACCCGCGTGATAGCTCTCGCCGAGCCGGCGCAGCGGCAGGTAGGCCTCGGGCGCGAGCACAAGCACGAACAGCGCGGTCTCCAACCCCATCGACCCGCCCATCAACCGCAGCCCGATCGCCACCGCGACCAGCGCCATCGACACCGTGGCCAGCAACTCGAGCACCAACGAGGACAGAAACGCGATTCGCAGCGTCGCCATCACGCGTGTGCGGTAGCCGGCACTGACGGCCGCGATCGCCCCCGCCTGCGCCTTCGCCCGCCCGAAGACCTTCAAGGTCGGCAGCCCCGCGACGACGTCCAGGAAGTGCCCGCCGAGCCGCCGCAGGCTGTGCACCTGCGCGTCCATGCGCTCGCGCGTGCCCGCCCCGACGAGCGCCATGAACAGCGGGATCAGCGGCAGCGTGAACACGACGATCAACGCCGAGACCCAATCGCGCGCGAGCACGACCGCGATCACCAGCACGGGCACGATCGCCGCGAGCACCGCCTGCGGCAGGTAGCGCCCGAAGTAGCCGTCCAACGCGTCGATCCCCCGTGTGGCCAGCGTCGTCAGCTCCCCGGGGGCGTGCGGCACGCCGGGCGCCGTCGCCCGCACCAGCAGCGCCGCCCGCAGCTCGGACTTCACCCGCGCCGAGCACCGGGCGGCGACCGTCTCGGCCAGCCAGGCGACGACGGCGCGCGCGAGGACCACCGTCAGCAGCAGGACCAGCGCGGTGCGCGAGCGCCCCGGCCCCGCGATCAGCCCGGCCAGCAGCCACGCCTGCGCGATCACCAGCACCGACGTCGCGGCCCCGAGCACGACCGCGGCCGTCAGCGCCGCCCGCGCCGAGCGCGCACGCCGCCAGAGCCTGCGATCGAGCGCCACAAGGGCACGCTAGGACCTGCGATACGCCCGCCGCTTCGTCCGATGCGGGTGATGTGCGCTCACTGCGGGGCGACGGATGATCGCCCTATGACCCTCGAGATCCCATCGGAGCTCTACGGCAACGCGTTCGCGCGCAGCGAAGCGCCCGACCACCGTCTCCCCCAGGTCGGCATGTCGGCCACGGACGCGATGCGCCTCGTCGGCGAGGAGATGGTGCTCGACGGCATCCCCTTCCGCAACCTGGCGACCTTCGTGACGACATGGATGGAACCGGAGGCCCAGCGCCTGATCGCCGAGAACCTCCACCGCAACTACATCGACCACGCCGAGTATCCGCAGACCGCCGAGATCGAGCAGCGCTGCATCCGGATGCTCGCCGACCTCTACCACGCGCCCGGCGAGACCACCGGCACGCGCACCCAGGGCTCGTCGGAGGCGATCATGCTCGGCGCCCTGTCGATGAAGTGGAAGTGGCGTGAGCGGCGCGAGGCCGCGAAGAAGTCGACGGAGAAGCCGAACCTCGTCTTCGGCGGCGACGTGCACGTGGTGTGGGAGAAGTTCTGCCGCTACTTCGACGTCGAGCCGCGGATCATCCCGCTGCAGCCGCACAAGTTCACGATCGGCCCTGAGGACGTCGAGCCCTTCCTCGACGAGAACACGATCGGCGTCGCCGCCGTGCTCGGGACGACGTTCACGGGCCACGCCGACGACATCGTCGGCATCGACGGGCTGCTGACGAGCCTGCGCGACGAGAAGGGGCTCAACATCCCGCTGCACGTCGACGGCGCCAGCGGCGGGTTCGTGTGGCCGTTCCTGTTCCCCGACTCCCCGTGGGACTTCCGGCTGGAGAGCGTGCGCTCGATCAACGTCTCCGGCCACAAGTACGGGCTCGTGTATCCCGGGCTGGGCTGGCTGATCTTCCGTGAGAAGTCGGACCTGGCGGAGGATCTCGTCTTCTACGAGAACTACCTGGGCAAGCGCGACGCGACCTTCACGCTGAACTTCTCCACCGGCTCGAGCATGGTGCTCGCGCAGTACTACAACTTCGTCCGCTACGGCTTCGACGGCTACCGCTACATCATGGAGACGATGCAGGCCAACGCACGCGCGTTGTCCGAGCGGATCGTCGCCATCGGCGAGTTCGAGCTGGTGGGCGAGCCCGGCGCCGAGCAGCTGCCGCTGGTCGCCTTCAAGCTGACCGACGGCGACCGCAACTACGACGAGTTCGACGTCGCGTCGCAGCTGGCGGCCGAGCGCGGCTGGATGCTGCCCGCCTACACGCTCCCGCCCAACGCCGAGCACGTGACGATCATGCGTGCGCTGGTCAAGCAGGCGCTCGGGCACTCGCTGGCCTCGACGCTGGCGGACGACATCGCCCAGGCGTGTGAGACGTTGAGCGTCAAGGGCGGCCTGCATGAGATCGATCGCCAACGTGTCAAGACCGGCACCGGCTACTGAGAGGAACCCAGATGGCATCCACTAAGGCGCCCGTTCCCCGCCCGATGGCGGACGAAGCGAGCTACGACGTCGACCCCGGCAAGGGCTGGGTGATGTTCGCCGGCGTGATGCTCGGCGTCGTCGCCGTCCTGAACCTGGTCGCCGGCATCGCGGCCATCGATCAGGCGCAGTTCTACGTCCGCGACGTGGAGTTCGTGTTCGCCGACCTGAAGACCTTCGGATGGATCCTGACCGTGGTCGGCGCGGTGCAGCTGCTGGTCGTGTTCGGCATCTTCAGCGGCTCCGATCTCGCGCGCTGGGCCGGCATCGGCTTCGCGGGCCTGAACATGATCCTGCAGTTCTTCTTCCTGCCGGCCTATCCGTTCGGGTCGATCATGATCTTCTTCGTCGACGTGATCGTGATCTGGGGCCTGCTGATGTACGGCGGCAGCGACCGCCGTTCCCTCCGCGGCTGAACCATCTCAGGCGGGGACCGCGACCGGCTCGGGCGCCTCGGCGACCGGGCCGGTGCCGCGACCGCACAGGGGGTCAGCCCGCCGCTCGCGGTCGTCGCGTCGTTCCAAACGGGTGATGTGACGCTCGCCCCGGATGCGCTATCAACCCGCGGCAGATGGAGGTGATCATCCTCGGGCTGATCAGTGCCTTGCGGCCGGCGACCAGCCAGGCCGCGGTGTTCGCGATGCTGCGGGCACCCGCGGCGGCGCGGACCCTGTTCGCCTTCGCCCTCGCCGGGCTGACCGCGAGCATCCTCTTCGGCCTGATCGCGGTCGGCGCGTTCACCGGCGCGGACGACCTCGTCGGCGAGTCGACGGTCGCCGACGTGTTCGACATCCTCGCGGGCGTCGCGGCCCTCAGCTTCGCCGCCGGCGTCCAGCGCGGCGGACTGGACCGCCGCCGCGAACGAACAGCGGGACGCGGGCCGGGAAAGGCGACGGCGGCGATCACGGCGCGGCTGTCGAATCCTTCGGTGGTGACCGCCGCGACGGCCGGCGTGGCCACGCACATCCCGGGCCTGATCTACCTCGTCGTGCTCAACGCGATCGCCGCCGGGAACCCGGGCCCTGTGTCCGCGCTCACCCAGGTGGTGATCTACAACCTGCTCTGGTTCGCGATCCCGCTTGGCGCGCTCGTCCTCGTGCTGCGCTCGCCGGCCACGGCCACCGGCTTCGTCGACGGCCTGACCGCGTGGGCCCGCAGTCACCAGGATCTCCTGCTGGTGGTGATCTTCGGCGCCCTCGGCATCTACCTGCTGGCCAAGGGCGTGGTCGGGCTCCTCTAGTCGAACGGCGATTCTGGCGCCCGCGACTGGTAGCATTAAGTACAACGAGGGAGATGCCCTCGACGTGCCTGAACCAGGCCGGTTGCGGGAAGGACGCCCATGCCGCCACAAGCGGACGCTGCCACGCTGAATGTCCAGCCGCAGCAGCGACGAGAAGTCTATGAACGTCTGAGCCAGCTCTCCGAACCCATGTCGGTGAAGCAGCTGCTCGAAGAGACCGGGATCCCAGAGGTCCAGCTTCGCGACGCGCTCCGCAAGCTCGACGCCGCGGGCTTGGCGCAGCGCGTCAAGGGCGCGTGGTCGGCCGTCCCGCTCGCCTAGCGGCGCGGGCACGACCGACCGATCCCTGAAGCGGCTCAGTCGCGGTTTACCGCGTCCTTGAGCTTGTCCGACGCGTCGCCCACCTTGTCCTTGACGCTGCCGGTGGCGCGATCGACCTTGCCCTCGCGCTTGAGGCCGTCGTCGTCGGTCAGATCGCCCGCGGCTTCCTTGATCCGGCCCTTGGCGTCGTCTGCGGTGCCGTCACCCATGATGCGCTCCTTCGGTTGCTGGACGCCGTTGGCCTACCCAGATACCCGCATCCGTCACGCGTTCACGGGCGCAGCGCGACCAGGCACGGATGCTGCGCGAGGAGATTCATCGAGCGGCCGCGGATCGGGCCGATGCTGCCGCGCGGGATCGAGAGCTGCTCGCTGATCTCGCCGTACTCGATCGACGGCTCGGTCGCGAAGGCGGTCATCATCGCGCGGTGGCGGTCGGGCAGGATCCGCATCGCCACCGCGAGCGCCTCGCGCAGCTCGGCGGCGAGCATCAGCTCCTCGGGGCCGTTGGCGTCAACGCCGTCGCCGAGCGCCGGGTCGTCGGTCAGCAGCTCACGCACCGGACGCTGGAGCGTGCCGAGCGCGTTGCGGCGCACGGTCGTCTTCAGCCACCCGAGCAGCGCGGCCGGGTTGCGGATGTCCTGGATGTGCTCGAAGAGCTTGATCCAGGTCAGTTGGACGACATCGTTGACGTCACTGGGCGACAGTCGGAACGAGCGCGCGACCGTACGCAGCTTCGGCTCGAAACGGCGAACGATCGCGGCCCACGCTTCCGGGTCGCCGGCGGCCGCGGCGGCGACGAGCTCGCAGAGTTCCACGTCGGCCGCCGCGATCGGCGCCGGCTGGCGATACGAAGGCCACGGGGCCGTGCTGGCGTGAGCGTTCATTGGCCGAGCGTCGAGCAGGGCGGTAACACGCCGACCACGCGTCACCCACATCGTCATTCACTGACAGGTGAGAGCCCGGCCGGTAGGCTCGCGCCATCCCTATGGAGTTCCGGATCCTCGGGCCGCTGGACGTGCTGGACGACGGGCAGCCGATCGTGCTCGCCGGCTCGCGTCAGCGCGCACTGCTCACGCTGCTGCTGCTGCATCCGAACCAGCCGCTGCCGGCGGACCGGCTGATCGACGACCTCTGGCGCGGGGACCCGCCGCGCGAGGCGATGAAGAGCCTGCAGATGCAGATCGGCCGGCTGCGCCGCGCACTGGGCAACGGCCGCGACGTCCTCGAGACGGTCGCGGGCGGCTACCGGCTCAAGGTCGGCCAGGATGCGCTCGATCTCTCGCGCTTCGAGCGCGGCGCCGAGCGCGGGCGCCGGCTGGCGGCCGAGGGCCGGTTCGCCGCCGCCTCGCTGGAGTTCGCGGCCGCGCTCGAGGAGTGGCGCGGGGGCGCGCTGGAGGACGTCGCCTACGAGCCGTTCGCGCAGGCGCAGATCGGGCGTCTCGAGGAGCTGCGCCTGGCGACCTACGAGGAGTTCTTCGACACCGAGCTCGCGCTCGGCCGCCACGCCGAGTCGATCGCCGGCCTGCAGGTGCTCGCCGACGAGCATCCGTTCCGCGAGCGGCTCACCGCTCAGGTCGTGCTCGCGCTCTACCGTGCGGGTCGCCAGGCCGACGCGCTGGAGGCGTTCCAGGCCGCGCGCAGGCGGCTGGCGGACGAGCTCGGGCTGGAGCCCAGCCGCAAGCTCCAGGAGCTGCAGGCCGCGGTGTTCGCCCACGACCCGGGGCTTGACCTCCCCACCGCGGCTCCGGAGACGGCGAAGGCGGCCGGGCTCCCGCGCCAGCTGCGTGACGGCGCGACCTTCATCGGCCGCCGCGCGGAATGGGAACGGATCGCCGGCGCCTGGGAGGCGGTCACCCGCGGGTCGCGCCGGCTCGTGCTCATCGCCGGCGAGCCGGGCATCGGCAAGACGCGGCTGGGCACGCGGATCGCGGGGCACGCCCACGACGAGGGCGCCACCGTGCTCTACGGCCGCTCCGACGAGCACCTCGCGCTGCCCTACCGGCCGTGGATCGAGATCCTCACGCAGTGCATCGAGGGCGCGTCCGACGCGCTCCTCGAGCGGCACGTCGCGGCCTACGGAGGACGGATCGAACGCTTCGCTCCCGTGCTCGCCCGCCGCGTCGAGCATCTCTCGCGCGCGCACGCGGGTCATCCGGAGATCGAGGAGTTCCTGCTCTTCGAGGCCGTCAGCGGCCTGCTAGGAGCGGCGAGCGAGGAACGCCCGCTGGTGCTGTTCCTCGACGACCTTCACTGGGCCGACAAGCCGACGCTGAGCCTGCTGTGCCACCTGGTCTCGCGCGGCGACGGACTGCGCGCGCTGTTCGTCTGCACCTTCCGCGACTCGGAGGTCTCCGAGGATCTGGCGGACTCGCTCGCGACCCTGCAGCGCGAGCCCGGCGTCGACCGGATCGCGGTCGCCGGCCTCGAGCGCGAGGACGTCGTCTCGCTCGTGCAGCTGCGCAGCGGCCGCGAGCTGACCGAGGCCGGGCTCGCCTTCGCCGAGCGGCTGGCCGAGGACACCAGCGGCAACCCGTTCTTCCTCGGCGAGATGCTCCGCCATCACGCCGAGAGCGGCGCGCTGCAGCACGAGAGCTGGGGCTGGCGGCTCGCCCGCGAGCACCGGCCTCAGGCGGTCCCGGACAGCGTCCGCGACGTGATCGGCCACCGCGTCCATCGCCTCGGCGACACCGCCGCGGACCTGCTGCGCACGGCGGCGGTGATCGGCGTCGAGTTCGACCTCTACCAGCTCGCGGCCGTGCTCGAGCGCACCCCGGCCGAGCTGCTGGACCCGCTCGATCTCGCCCGCCGCGCGCGGCTCGTGAACGAAGCGGAGGAGACGCCGGGCCGCTACCGCTTCGAGCACGCGCTGGTGAACCACACGCTGCGGCTCGAGCTCGGCCCGACCCGCCGCGCGCTGCTGCACGAGCGGGTCGCCCGGCTGCTGGAGGAGCGCCCGGACACGCCCGCGGGCGTGCTCGCCTACCACTGGAGCGCCGCGGGGCTCTACGGGGAGGCGATCCAGGCCAGCCGCCGGGCGGGACAGTACGCGCTCGACGCGCTCGCGCCCGACGAGGCCGCCCGCTGGTTCGCGGAGGCGCTGCGGATGCAGCGCGATCAGCGCCACGTCGATCGCGGGCTCGAATGCGACCTGCTGACGCAGCTGGGCGAGGCGCAGCGCCGCGTCAAGGACAGCGCGTACCGCGACACGCTGCTGGCCGCCTCCCAGATCGCCCGTGACCTGCGCGACGGGGACCGGCTCGCGGCGGCGGCGCTGGCCAACACCCGCGGCTTCGAGAGCGCGTCGGGCACGGTCGACCAGCATCGCGTCGCCGAGCTGCGCTTCGCGCTCGAGCTGCTCGACGACAGCGATCCGCTGCGGCGCGCGCGGCTGCTGTCACTGCTCGCGCTGGAGCTGACCTTCGAGGCCTCGATCGACGAGCGGCGCCGGCTGAGCGACGAGGCCGTGCGCCTGAGCCGGGCCGACCCGAGCACCTACGCGTCCGTGTTGTGGGCGCGGCACGCGGTGCTGTGGACGCCCGAGCTGCTGGCCGAGCACAGCGAGAACGCCGCCGAGCTGCGGCGGCTGGCGGCGCAACTCGGCGACCCGGTGGTCTCGTTCTGGGCGGCCTGCGACACCGGGCTGACGGCGGTCTGGCGAGCCGACATCGGGTCGATCGACGCCGCGCTGAGCGAGATGGAGGCGGTCACCGCGCGGGTCGGCAAGCGCCACCCGATCCTCTCCTGGGTGACAGCCTGGTACTCGGCGTGGCGCGCGCATCTGGCGGGCCGGCTCGACGAGGCGGAAGCCTTCGCCCGGCGTGCCGCCGAGCTCGGCAGCGCGCAGCCGGACGCGGGCGCGTTCATGGCCGACCAGCTCGCCGCCATCCGCTGGGATCAGGGTCGCCTGCCGGAGCTCGTGCCGCTGCTCGAGACCGTTGTATCCGAGCACCCCGGTCTCCCCCTCTTCCGAGCATGGTTGTCCCTTGCCGAGGCCGACGCCGGCCGCCTCGAGGAGGCGCGCGCGCTCGTCGAGCCTTCCTTCGCCGTCGGATTCGCCGACGTGCCACACGACATCGTGAGGCTCAGCACGCTGTGCCTTTACGCCGAGACCTGCGCGCGGGTCGGCCTGGCCGAGGCGGGCGCGGCGCTCTATGCACTGATCGCTCCCTACGCCGATCAGGTCGTGTTCGACGCGTGCATCGCGCTGGGGTCCGCGCACTGGTTCCTGGCGCGGCTCAGCGACGGCGAGCGGGCCGCGCAGCACCTCGCGGCCGCCGCCGAGACGCACCGGCGCCTGGAGGCGCCGGTGATGCTCGCGCGCGCCGAGGTCGTCGTCACGTGACCGGGTCCCGATGGGCGAAGTGAAGTCCAATCCGCTGCCGGCGGAGCCCTCGACCTTCAAGGGCTTCGTGCAGAACCAGCTGCTCAACGGCTGGCTCGGGCAGGTGTGCCAGACCTCGCCCGCGCTGAAGCGGGTGGCCAACCGGCATCTGATCAACAGCGCCATCGACACGATGCCGCCGCGCCCGTACCGCCTCAGCACGATGGACGACTACACGTCCTGGGACTCCCTGATCGACCGCACCTACAGCGTGCGCGAGCTCGACGTCGTGCCCGCCGAACGACGCACCGAGCCGCCGGAGGACGCGGTCGTCGAGCTGTTCCGTCGCAAGCGCTTCATCGAGTCCGAGAAGTCGACGATGTTGTTCGCCTACGTCGCGCAGTGGTTCACCGACGGCTTCCTGCGCAGTCCGCGCTTCGACGAGCACGGCAAGGAGATCCGGCCGCCCCGGGACGTCACCCGCAACGACTCCACCCACCAGGTCGACCTCGCCCAGGTCTACGGGCTCACCGCGAACGTGACCGAGAGCCTGCGCGAGGGCCGGCGGCTGGCCAGCCAGGAGATCGACGGCGAGCAGTACCCGCCGGCGCTGTTCGACGATCAGGGGCAGCGGCAGTTCAACGTGCGGATGATCGGCGACACCGACCCGCGAACCGACCCGCGTGAGTTCCTGGCGATGGGCAGTGACGCGGCCAACTCGCAGATCGGCTTCGCGATGCTCAACACGGTGTTCCTGCGCGCGCACAACACGATCGCCGACCAGATCGCGGCCAAGCATCCGGGGCTCTCGGACGTCCGCGTGTTCCGCACCACCCGCAACGTGCTGATCGTGCTCACGATCAAGCTCGTGATGCAGGAGTACATCAACCACATCACGCCGTGGCGCTTCCAGATCCAGTTCGATCGCAAGGGCTTCGAGAAGGTGCGCTGGCACCGGCAGAACTGGGCCGCGGTGGAGTTCAACCTGCTCTACCGGTGGCACTGCCTGATCCCGCCGACGCTGCGCATCCACGGCGAGGACCTGCCGCCCGGCGCCACGATCTTCCGGACGCGCTCGCTGCTGACGCGAGGCGCGGGGCTCGGCGGACTGCTCGACGAGGCGTCCACGCAGCCCGCGGGCGCGATCGAGCTCTTCAACACCGACGACTGGCTGATCGAGCACGGCGAGCGGCCGACGATCGCGGCGGCCCGGGACGCGCGCGTCGGCTCCTACAACGACTACCGCGTGCACTGCGGCTTCCACCGGGTCGAGCGCTTCGACGAGCTCACGTCCGACCCCGCCGTCCGCGAGGCGCTCCAGCGGCGCTACCGGACCGTCGACCAGGTCGAGTTCTACCCGGGGCTGTTCGCCGAGGACCGCCCGCGCAACTCGGTGGTCCCGCCCCTCATGGGCCGGATGGTCGCCGTCCACGCGTTCTCGCAACTGCTGACGAACCCGCTGCTCGCACCGGCGGTCTTCGACAGCGACGACACGTTCACGTCCACCGGCAGGCAGCTCATCCACGACACCAACTCGATCCAGGAGGTCGTGGACATGATCGGCCTCAACGGCGTCTCGGCACGCCTCACACGCGCCGACTGGAGGATGAAATGACGACCACCGACTGGACGGCCTGGGGCCCGCTCGCCGAGCGCTACCGCACGCCCGCGCCGCGGCGCATCCTCGCCCTCGACGGGGGCGGGATCCGCGGGGTCATCACCCTCGGCGTGCTCGCGCGGCTGGAGGCACAGTTGCGCGAGCGCTCCGGCGATCCCGACCTGCGCCTGTCGCGGTTCTTCGATCTCATCGGCGGCACCAGCACCGGCGCGATCATCGCCACCGGGCTCGCGCGCGGGATGTCGGTCGGCGAGATCTCCGACTTCTACAACCGCTTCGGCGAGGTCGCCTTCGCGCCGCGCAAGATCTGGCAGAAATGGACCGCGCTCTACGGCAAGGGCGGTCTGGAGAGCACGCTCAAGGAGACGTTCGGCGAGGCGACCGACCTGTCCCCCGAGCACCTGCAGTGCCTGCTGACGGTGGTCACCCGCAACGCCACCACCGACTCCGCGTGGCCGGTCAGCTCCAACCCGGCCGCGATCTACAACGACACCGCCCGCGCCGACTGCAACCTGCGGATTCCGCTGTGGAAGCTCGTCCGCGCCAGCACGGCGGCGCCGGTGTACTTCCCGCCCGAGATCGTCTCCTGGGACGACCGCGACCCGGCGAAGTCGTTCGTGTTCGTCGACGGCGGCACCACCGCCTACAACAACCCGGCGTTCCTGCTCTTCCGGATGGCCACCGAGCCCTCCTACCGGCTCGGCTGGCCGACCGGCGAGCGCCGGCTGCTGATCGTCTCCGTCGGCACCGGCAGCGCGCCCGTCATCGGCGACAGCGCGGACGACGCCTCGACCAACATCCTCGAGGGCATCCGCAACACGCTCTCGTCGCTGATGTCCCAGGCCGCCGTCGACCAGGACATCAACTGCCGGACGATCGGCCGCTGCAGTTACGGGGGCATCATCGACCGCGAGCTGCACGACCTGATCCCCGTCGACCCACAGACCCCCGACCAGCCGCTGAGCATCGACCACGACACCGGCAAAGCGTTCCTCTACGTCCGCTACAACGCCGAGCTGACCGGCGACGGCCTCGCACAACTCGGCCTCGGGAAGCTCGACGGCGCGAAGCTGCAGAAGATGGACGACGTCTCCAACCTCCCCCAGCTCCAGCAGGTCGGCGAGGCCCTCGGCGACCGCGTTCTCACTCAGCCATCTGGGGTCGTTCGCGAGTTCCTGGGGGTGATAGGTGCGCCCGCGCACAGTTCGGGACCGGCTCGCGGGAGGAGAGAGTTCGCGATTACCGCTCCATATGGGGAGCTCTACGCGGGCGCAATCGGCATAGTAGGACCGCGTTGACCGGGTTGACCTGGACCGGCAGTCGAAACTTCACAAGGTCGCGAGTGCCGCGATGCCGGTTGCGCGAGCCGGGACCCGTGCAGGTGCGTAGGCCCTCGCGAGGTCACACCGCGAGGGGGAGGAACCGTGGACCGGATCGGGCCGCCGCGGCCGCGGCCGGCGGCGCGCTAGACCTATAGATAGGTGGGGGCGGGGAGCGCGCGCGTAGTGTCGCGCGGATGAGGCGTGGATGGGTGTTGCTCGTGGCGTTCGCCGCGCTGTTCGGAATGCCGGCGACCGCAGGTGCCGGGATCGGCTCGCTGCGTGACCTCGGGGGCCTCGACGGCTGCCTGAGCTCCGGCGGTGAGGCCGATTGCCGGCCGTCGCAGTCCACGCGCGGCGTGATGGAGATCGCGTTCACCGCTGACGGCCTCTACGCCTACTCGACGTCCTTCTACGACCACCGCATCCAGGCGCTCAAGCGCAACGCGGTCACTGGGAAGCTCGACCCGATCAACGCGCCGCTCTCGGTCGACAACCCGCACGGCGTCGCGGTCTCCCCGGATGGCAAGAACGTCTACGCGGCCGACGGCACGGGCGTCGTCACGTTCAACCGCGACCAGGCGACGGGCGCGATCACCACGGTCGGCGAAACCGACGGCGGGCTCAGGCACCCGCGCCTGCCGGTGCACTCCATGGGCATCGACATCAGCCCCGACGGGAAGTTCGTCTACGCGGTGATCCGCCAGGTCAACGCGATCGTCATCTTCGCGCGCGACGCGGCGACGGGTGCTCTGACGCGGGTGCCCGGGTCGACCGGGTGCGTGAGCGAGCGCGGTCGGCTGGTCTGGGACGACCCGGACACCGCGGGCGCCTGCGTCGCCGCGCCGGCGATGCTCGGCATCATCGACATCACCGTCGGGCCGGGCGGGTCGCAGCTCTACACGGTGTCCGACCAGCGGGACTCGCTCGCGGTCCTGGATCGCGACGCCACCACCGGCAAGCTCACCCCGGCCGCGGGCGACGCGCAGTGCGTGGCGCCGGGCGGCAAGTGGTACTGGCCGGACGACAAGAACCCGCTGCTGTTCGAGAAGACGTTCGACTGCAAGCCCGCCAACCCGCATTCGGAGTATCTGAACGGTGTCTCGTTCGCGCCCAACGGACTGAGCGCCTACGTCGCCGGCCGGCCGGGCGTGGCGGTCTACACGCGCTCGGCATCGACAGGTTCCCTGACGATGGTGCCGGGCAAGACGGGCTGCAGCACCTACTACGAGACCGACGACGACTCCTGCGCCTACACCCCGAACTCCAAGTACGCGCGCCGTGTCTGGGTGCGCCCGGACGGCAAGCGCGCCTACGCGGCCGTCGGCGAGAGCGCGGGCGTCATGACGTGGGACCGCGACGCCGCCACCGGCGGGCTGACGCCGTTGCAGCGTGAGGCGGGGTGCACCGCGATGCAGTCGTTCGGGGTCCGGTACTTCCACGCGTGCGAGCCGACGCGGCACCTGGCCGGCGCCTGGTTCGGGATCGGCAGCCCGGACGGCCGGCACTTCTACGCCGGCTCGCTGTGGGAGAAGGAGATCATCTCGTTCGCGATCGTGCGGACGACGTTCACGCCCGGCCCGATCGACTTCTTCGTGCAGGAGGTCGGCCAGACGGCCGCGGCGAAGACGACCACGGTCAAGAACGACGGCACGACGCCGATGCCGATCTCCGGCGTGTCGATCGGCGGGCCTGACGCGTCGAGCTACGCGATCACGTCGAATACCTGCTCTGGGACGCTGGCCGTCGGCGCGAGCTGCACGGTGGGCGTGGCGTTCACGCCGACGAGGAAGGCGTATCTGAACGCGACGCTCGACATCGCGTCCACGGGCAGCGCGACGAGCCCGGATTCGGCGGCGCTGAGCGGGATCGGGATCATCACGCAGCCGCCGCCCCCAGGGCTCGCTCAGCTCCCGGGGGACGAGGGTTGTCTGACCTTCGACGGCCGCGAGGATGCCGGGGACGCGACCACCGCCGGGCGCTGCAAGGTCGCGCCGGGCATCGGGCGCCTGAACAACGGCTGGCAGTCGAGCCCCGACAACGTGCTCGTCTCTCCTGACAGCAAGCACGTCTACACGACCTCCTACAACCCGCTCGATACGCCGAAGTGGAACGCGATGGTCGGGCTCTCGCGTGATCCGTCCTCGGGGGTTCTGGCGAGCTTGCCGACGGGATGCCGGTCGCGGCCGGTGATCTCCGGGTGCAGCGCGTTCGAGGACGAGTCGGTGCTGCTGAACATGGCCATCAGCCCCGATGGCAAGTCGCTCTACGCCGGCAGCTCCTCGCTCGGTGGCATCGCGACGGGCGGGTTCGTGAGCTTCGATCGCGACCCCGCCACGGGCGCGCTGACGAAGCGGCCGGGCTGCTTCAGCGTCAACGGCACGGCGCCGGTCTGCACGGTCGTGCGCAGCCTGCGCGGCCTGTACTCGATCCACGTGGCGCCCGACGGCAAGAACGTCTACGTGGTCTCGGAGCGGTTCATCACGACCTTCGACCGCGACCCGGCCACCGGCAACGTGACGGTGCACCCCGGGAAGGCGTGCCTGTCCAACGACGGCGACCTCGAGTCGACCGCCGGCAACGACAACCTCTGCGCGGTCGCCACCGGGACGAACAAGATGAACCGGATGGTCTTCGCGCCCAACTCGAGCCACGTGTACGTCGGCGGGGCCTACAGCGTGCAGGCGGGCACAACCGACGCGATCACCCTGTTCGACCGCGCGGCCGACGGCACGCTCACGCGTCGCGCGGCCCCCACGGCCAAGGACGGCTGCATCGCCTGGACCAACGGCCCGCACAGCGCCGGCTCGTGCCGGAACGCCCGCGCGATCGGCCTGATCAAGTCCTGGACCATCTCGCCCGACGGCAAGCAGCTCTACATCCTCGGTGACCAGAAGGGGATCGCGATCGTCGACCGCGACACGACGACCGGTCTGCTGAGCGAGCGCGCCGTGCCGAACGGCTGCATCACCGAGACGGGCTCCGCCGGGCAGTGCCGGGTGGGCAGCTACGCGCTGCGTGCGCTCTCGGACCTGGCCGTGACGCCGGACGGCGCCCTGCTCGTGGCGGGCGGCAACTTCGGGCGCAACTCCGCCGACCCGCCCTCGTCAGCCAAGTACACGCTCGGGGGCGTCGTCGCGTTGAGCCGCGATTCGGCAGGGTCCCTGTCGATGACCGGTTGCTACAACGGCCTGCGCCGCTCGCTCGCCTCCGAGCCGCTGACGACCGGCGACTGCGCGACCGCGCGCGGGCTCGACAGCGTGCCGTACGTCGTGAGCGTCACGCCCGACGGCAAGCACGTCTACTTCGGCGTCGGGCCGTACGACGACCCGTCCCGCGGCAGCGGCCTCGCGCTGTTCCGCGTCGTGCCGACCAACGAGCCCGCCCCCGGGCCGGGCGTCCGGGTCTCAGGCGACGCGGTCAAGGAGGGAGACGCCAACGCCGTCTTCACGCTCGAGCTCCTCTCCCCCGCCGTACGGTCGACGACGATCCAGTACACGACGTTCGACGACTCCGCGAAGGCGGGCGCGGACTACACCGCCCGCACCGGAACCGCGACGATCGCCCAGGGCCAGTCCTCCGCGACCGTGAGCGTCCCGATCACCCAGGACGCCGTGGCGGAGCAGCCGGAGACCTTCGGCCTGCGGCTCACCGCCGCCGACGGCGCTGTCCTCTCCGAGCCCGAGGCCACCGGGTCGATCACCGACGACGACGGCCGCCCAGGCCCGCCGGCCATCTCGATCGGCCCCGGCTCGGTGGTCGAGGGCAACGCCGACGGCGCGGTCCTGCGCTTCCCGCTGACGCGTTTTCCGGCCGACGCTCCGGACGTCTCGAACGTGTCATGGTCGGTCGCCGGAGGCACCGCCACGGCGGGCGAGGACTTCGCTCCGAGCAGCGGCTCGGTGGTCGTCATGCCCCTCGGTGACGCGTTCATCGAGATCCCGGTCAAGGGCGACACCACCTACGAAGCCGACGAGACCGTCGTCGTGCGCCTCTCCAACCCCTTCGCGGCCACCCTCGGCACCGCCGAAGCGACCGGCACGATCCGCAACGACGACGCCGCCCCGGTTCCCATCAGCGTCGACGACCCGGTGATCCTGACCCCGCCCGCACCCGTGGTCATCCCCCCACCGGCGATCGTCGCCACCGTCCCGCCGCCGGCGACCAAGCCGCCCGCACCCCAGACCGCCGCGCTCGGCCTGCCCGCCGCCAAGAGGTGCGCAAGCCGCCGCAGCTTCCGCATCACCCTCAAGGCCCCGAAAGGCCAGAAGGCCAAGACGATCGTCGTCCTCGTCAACAACAAGAAGGTCAAGACCGTCACGGGCAAGAAGGTCACCGCCCCGGTCGACCTCCGAGGCCTGCCCAAGGGCAAGTTCACCGTGAAGATCACGATGACGACCGTGAGCGGCAAGACCCTCACCCAGACGCGCACGTACAAGACGTGCGTGCCCAAGAAGAAGAAGAAGTAGCTCAGCGCTCGTCGATCGGGTCGTTCATCCCGCTCGGAAGGGCACAATCGCTCACGGGCTCGCTGTCCTCCGAGGAGACGCACACGTTGACCCCACGCCGGACGTAGGCGACGTGCTCCTCCTCCCCGACCGCGTACTCAACGGCGATCGCGCGTGCCTGGTAACTCCCGGGCCGTGCGGCACGCAAACCGAACAGCAACTCGACACCGCGCTCTCCATCCGGAAGCGACGATGGCGCGACCACGAATCCGGCAACCGCATGCTGGTCGGTGAAGGCCTTCGACGGCCAGTCAGGAGCCCGGTCGAGCGTCAGCAACTCCCGGTCGGGTCCACCGACCGCCGTCCCCACGACTTCAAGGCCGGGCGTCGGGTCGACCAGCCGAATCCGCGTCAGGACCACCGGAACCGAGCCCGAGTTGAACACGAGTCCAAGTCCATAGCCAAACGGCTCTCCAGCAGGCATCGAGAACGACACCGCGGTGGTATCACGACCAGCCAGCGGACCCTCCGCTGACGCCCCTCCGCCCTGGACGAGAAGCCACATCGCGATGGCGAGGACAACGAGCGTGACACCGGCCCCCAGCGCCAGCGCGACCCGCCGCCGGCGCGATGGGCGAGTCGCGTGGCCGGGCGTGACGACGGCGTCGCTCAACTATTTTCGCGAGCCGCTGAAGACCCGGCCTGTCGTAAAAGCACTCGCCTTCCCATCCGCTCCGCAAATGTAGTGCTTCTTGGCCTCCGCGCCGCCCCATCTGTACGCGAGCGAAACGTTGTCGGAGAACCCGCTGCGAGCGGTGAGATTGACGCCGAACGCCTCAACCGCTCGTGTGAACCGCACCGCCGCGCCGGTTGTGCGCTCCCATCTCCCACCGCCACCTGCGCCCTCGAGGAAACGCGCATCGCACTTGTCGATGCCGTCTTGCTTGATCGAATAGTCGTAGTCGCCGATCCATGACGTCGCGCGGATGTACGGCTCGCCCCATGCCGCGCAGGAACTCGATTGAACCTCGTACCTCGTGTATTCGAACAGCGACCGCAGCTTCCGCGAGATCCGGCGTTCGAACGGCGGGAAGCGGATGCTGCCCTTGTTGGTGACCGTGTACTCGGCGGAGATGCTCCAACTTCCATTCTCCAGTTGGGTCGCGGCACCGATCGTCGTCTCGGCCGTGTTCCGTCGCGAGTACTCGAAGATCCCCTGGGTACCGTCGTTATAGGCGTTGTTGATCTCGCCGATGACGGTCATCTTGCGCATCGAACCGCGAGCGCGGATCCGGCGGATCGAGTCGCAACCGGCGAACTGTGCGGCGCGGGTGAAGGCGGTCCGGCTGCGGGCTCGGACCGTGATCTCCGGCGTGCGCGCCGCGGCGGTGGATGCGACCGCGCCAGCCGCCCGTGCCTCGATGGTGGCTTCGGCCGCAGAGACGTGCGCGATCCCATTCGCGGAGTCGACGAAGCCGGTGAAGCCCCACGAGCCGTTGTACGTGCCGGTGTCACCGACCACCAAGACGTCAACGAATCCGCGGCGCAACCCCGCAAGAAGTCGCAGCCGCTCGTCGTTGTTGCTTCTGACGCTGAAGCGACCGTCGGCGTCCGCGGTCGCCGTACCGAGCAGCGGCATCTCAAGTATCTGCCCGCGCTCCGGGAACACCCAGCCGTAGGCACGGATCTGTCCGCCGGCAGGGGCTCCAGACATGTCGGTCAGTGTTCCCGTGGCGATCAGCGCCGCCGCCGAACCTGTCGCGGGCAATAGGAGCAGCACCATCAGGGCAACCAACAGTGCGTGAAGAGAGCGGTTCATGACGGCTCCTTCGGGAGGACGATTCTGATCCCCACCGGGAGCAGGTCTGGGCTGGAAGTGCCGATGCGGGTGTGATTGAGGCGCCAGAGCGCGTCGACGAGCGCGCTGATGCGGTCAGTCGAGGCCTGGCCGCCAAGCCGGCGCTGGGCGATCCGCCAAAGCGAGTCACCTGGCCGCACGAGGTAGTGGGTTCCGAGCCGTGCTCGTCGTGACCGCCCCACGGAACCCGGCCGCGGCGGCAGCTGACCACGCGCGACGCGGCGTATCGCACCGAGGGCGCGCGACGTGGCTGGCGGAGCGCCGCGCGCGGGGGAGCGACCAGCACCTTGGGCATGCGCGAGTGCGTAGCCGGCGGGACCGATGGCGCGCCGGGGGGTGCTGTGACGGCAGGCTCCGTCGCCGCGGGCGGGGAGGTGACCGGCTCTGCGCTCGGTGCCGAGGTCTCAACGGCGGGCGGGGAGGTGACTGGCTCCGCGCTCGGTGCCGAGGTCTCAACGGCGGGCGCAACCGGCGCCTCGGGCGCGGGGGCCGAAGTGGGCTCGGGTGCCGGCGGCGACCCCTCGTTCGCGACCTCCGGCGCCTCGACCGGCGGCGGCGCGGGCGCGGAACCTTCTGGATCGCGCACCGCCTGCTCCGCGACGCCGAACTCGACCTCGCCCGCCGGGGTGGTCGCATCCGGCTGGTCTTCCGGTGGCGTCTCGCCCGCCGGGACGTCGTCTTCGCCGCCCGTCTGACCGCCCGGAGCGACCGGGAGATTGATGACCGGGTCGACACCGCCGCGGGCGAGCGCCGCCGTTGCTGCTATCGACGGGGCGATCAGAGCTCCGATCAAGAGTGCTGCTGTCGTTCGCAATCTGCCCCGCGTCGTGAAAGGGGTGACCGCGGCCCCGTCGGGGTCCGTCTCATCATTCATTGCGTTGCCTCCCTCTGACCCGCTGCGTCTGAGTCGGTTCGAGACCCTAGCGATGGCTTTCCTGAGCAGCTGCGCTCCTGCGGGACTTCCGGCAATGCCGTGAGGATGTCGCGCAGCGACGGGCGAAACGGACCGGGCGACGGGGCGAGGGTCAGCGCGCGCAGGCGCCCGCGGTGCACATCAGGCTCAGAGGCGAAGAACATGCGTTGCCGGGCGTCGGTACCGACGATGCCGTTGGCGATCCGGGCCGCGGCGATCGCGCTGGGCTCGTCCGGGAACACGAAGATCGCGCCGCAGCGCACCGCTTCGTGACGGCGGAACTTGGCCCGCACCGCCTGTCGACGGGGTGTGCGCTCGAGGTCGAGCAGCAACTCGCTTCCGCCGATGTCGAGGACCAGCCCGGAGGGGCCGCGCCGGACAGCCGTAACCTCGGCGAGTTGCTCGAACGCGAACAGCCACGCGTTGGTACGCAGCAGTCCGAGCGTCTCAGCCGGCCCAGGCGTCTCGCCGCCGTCGTCGAGCCAATACAACCGCGGGGTCTGGCCGGCGCCCGCGCAGAGCAGGTGCGCGCGCCGGACCCAGCCCTGGGCGAGCAGCGCACTCAACTGGTGGCGGGTGGTGCGCTCCGTCGCTGCGGGCATGAAGCGCCGCCGGATCTGCGGGCCCGACAGCACCCGCAACGGCGCGAGCGCCGAGAGGATCGCCTGCTCGCGCCCGGTGGGCGCGCGCGGCGAGGCGCGCGCCAGAGCCGGTTCCCAGCGCAACTCCCGCGGGAGCGCGTACGGCGCGAGGTCTGACAGCCACTTCATACCTCATAGAGGGCGACAACGAGAAAACTCGCCCCTCTGAGAAGCGCCGAGGGCGCCGCGCCACCTTCGCACGGGTGGCTAGGGGTCCGTCGACGGCGCGGTGCCGTCGCCGACGTCCCAACTCGAGAAGGTCACCGTCAGCGGCAGGGCGCCGCCGGTGCGGTCGGCGTAGACCACGGCGA
This sequence comes from uncultured Solirubrobacteraceae bacterium, assembly GCA_963798325.1. GTDB lineage: Bacteria > Actinomycetota > Thermoleophilia > Solirubrobacterales > Solirubrobacteraceae > Solirubrobacter. The sequence goes on along the minus strand of CAWCSS010000008.1, from coordinate 1,676,184 downwards.
CCGGTGTGGACGCTTGCCTTCTGGTGGCTGAACCTGAAGATCGCAAGAGAACGAGCGGCTCAAGGGGTCGGGATGGCAGCCTCGGTCGCTGTGGCGGTGGGGGTGGCCGTTTCGGTCGCAGCCGGGGTGTCGGTCGGTGCCGCGGTGGCGGTGGCGTCCGCGGTCTGGGTGGCCTCGGGTGTGCCGGTGGCGGTCGCCGTGGGAGTGGCGGAGTTCGTCGCGGTTGCGGTGGCGGTTGCCGTCGGGGACGGAGTCGGGGTCGGGGTCGGGGTCAGCCCGCTCGCGGCGAGCTCCTGCTCGATCTCCTTCTGCACCTGCGCGACGATCGACGCGACCGCCGCCGGGGTGCCGCCCGCGCCGAGGTCCTTGATCGCGTCGAGCTTGCGCAGCTCTTCGTCGAGCCGGCGCAGAAGCTCCTCGGACGGCTGTGACTTCACCGTCACGACGATCTGATCGGCGATCGCCGTGGTGATGCACGACGGGCAGTTGACGTTCAGCGCCTCGGCGACGTTGACCGGCGTGATCACGTCGCTCTGGCCGACGACGAGCACGAGCTGGAACGAGACGGCGACGGTCGTGCACGCCTTGCAGCTCGCGAGGGCGTAGGCGGAGTTCTTCTCGTCGACCGTCTCGCCGTCCTTGACCGTCACGAGGGAATACGCGACGTCGTACTTGATGCCGCCGTCGGTGGAGTTGACGGCGAGCGCCTGCGACTCGTGCGGGCCTGGCTTGTCCGGGAGCTTGATCGGGAACGCCGTGGCGGCCGTGCTCGGCGTGGCCGTCGTGTTCGCCGGCGGCGCGGCTGCGGGCGCGGGACTCGCCAGCGAGGGAGCGGCGGCGACCTCCGGCGCCTGGTCGGAGACGACGACGACCGACGGCTCGTCCTTCTCCTTGCCCTTGACGACGAAGATCGCGGGGTGCTCCTTGGTCGGGCCGCCCTCGGGGATCATCGCCACCGCGAGGTGGCGGCCGGGCGCGAGCTTGACCGTGGGCGCCGGCGGGCGGACGGCCCGCTGCGGTGCCGGGACGGTCTGGACCGCGGAGACGAGCGTCCCGCGGTCGGTCGCCCGGACCGGCTGGTACTGGCCGGACGGCCACCAGGCCCAGATCAGCAGGCCCACGATGGCGGCGGTGGCGAGGGCGAGCAGCCCGCGACGGCCGGGATCCCCATCGCTCCAGGCCCACGCCTTCTTGACCCGCGAGCGCACCAGGCGCTCGGCCATCAGGGCGACGCCGAGCACCGGCAGCGCGAGCGCGAACAGGCGCACGAGGCCGGTCACGACGTCGAGCGCGCCGCCGTCGGCGATGTGCGACGCGATGTCCGAGCCGCTCTCGTATGTGGACGCGGCGAGCTTCGGGAACAGCAGGATCGCGCTCAGCGACATGCTGACCAGGATCGGGACGATGATCAGGACCCACGCGGTGACCAGCAGGCGGGCGCGGCCGGTCAGCGCGGACGGCTCGCGCCGCTTCCACGGCAGGAGCCGCTTGAGCGTCGGACCGATGTGGGCGTAGAGGTCGGGGACCCCGGTCGCGTCGGAGAGGATGTGGTAGCCGTCGGCGCGGATGACCGGAGAGAGGTTCTTGACGATCTCCAGCAGTTGCAGGGCGATCAGGAGCAGCAGCACGTCGGCGCCGGTCGCCGCCCAGACGGCGAGCGTGAGGACGGAGATGACGATGTTGAAGTAGATCCCGCCGAGGTCGGTGCGCAGGCGAGCGCGCTTCGGCAGGCGGTAGGCGTCGGTGACGTCGGTGTAGAACGCCGGCCAGACCATGTAGATGCCCGCGCCCATGCCGCCCGTCCGGCCGCCGCCGAAACGGCACGCGGCGGCATGCCCGATCTCGTGGAACGCCGCCGAGGCGACCGCGAGGCCGAACACGAGCAGCAGCAGCTCCGGGTTGCCGAACGCCTGCGCCGTCGCCGACGCGACGCCCTTGTGGATGAGCACGAACCAGAAGACGACGGCGAAGCCCGCGAGGAGCGGCAGCATCAGCCACGGGCGGAACAGGTGGGTGAACGGCGCCGTCAGGCGGTCGGTGACCTTGGGATCGGTGATCAGGACCTTCCAGCGCAGCGCCAGAAGCGGGTTCATCCGTGGCGGCGCGTTGTCCTCGGAGCCGGCCAGCAGGCCTTGCTCGGCGAGCTTCTCGCCCAGGACCGCCACCTGCTCGGGCTCGAGCCGCCGCCCGAGCCGCTCCGTCAGCGCGTCGGCGAGCGCTGCGTGGTCACGCTCGCCGTCGACCGCTTCCAGCAGCGCGTACATCAGCGGCCCGAGCTGGACCATCTGCCCATCGGCGCGACGCACGAGCGCCGCGCCCTCCTTGTACCCCGACCCGCTGACGGTGCCGAGCAACTCCAGTCCGTCGACCCGCGCGAGCGGGGTCTCGTCGTCGGCGGCCGCCGGGGAAGCGACGGGCCGGTCCGCGGTGGCGCTCATACCGGCCCGGGTGCGGGCCTACTGCTGGTCGACGGTCGCGTCCTGCTCGGCCGTCGCGTTGGCTTCGACGTCGTCCAGATGCTGCGAGATGTTGACCTCCTGCGGGGCCAGCGCCTGCGCCACCGCGTGGTCGGACCCGATGTTCGCGGCGACGGCCGCGTCGATCGGAGCGGCGACGTTCGCGTTGGCCGCCACCGCCCCGTCGACCGGCGCCGCGAGGTTCGCGTTGGCGTTGATGTCGATGTTCGCGTCGAGCAGGCTGCCGCCGTTGAGCAGGTTGTCGACACCGCCGGTGACGTCGCCCGCGGCACCGCCAACGTCACCGACCGCACCGCCGGCGTCGCCCACCGCGCCGCCCGTGTCACCGACGGCCCCGCCCACCGCGCCGCCGATGTCGCCAACCGCGTCGCCCGCACCAGCCGCCGCGCCGCCGACGTCGCCAACCGCGTCGCCCGCACCAGCCGCCGCGCCGCCGACGTCGCCAACCGCGTCGCCCGCACCAGCCGCCGCGCTCGCCGATGTCGCCAACCGCGTCGCCCGCACCAGCCGCCGCGCCGCCGACGTCGCCAACCGCGTCGCCCGCGCCAGCCGCCGCGCCGCCGACGTCGCCGACCGCGCCGGCCGTGTCGCCGACCGCACCAGCCGCCGCGCCCGTCGGGAGCGCGTCGTTCGTCCCCTGCGCGAGCGGAGCCGCCGCGCCTTCACCGGCGTTGGCGTTCTGGGTGACGTCCGCGTGCTGCGGCGCGGTCGCGTTCGCCTCGCCGCTGATGCCCTGGTCGATCGACCCGTGCTGCTGGGCCAAGGAGACGGCCTGGGCGTCGGGGCTGAGAACGTTCGCGGCCGCCGCGGCCTCGATCGGCGCGGCGACGTTGAGGTTCGCCGCGACGGCGAGATCAACCGGTGCCGCGAGGTTCAGGCCGAGGTCGACGTTGGCGTTGACGTCGAGCAGGGACATGACCTCCTTGTTGGGGAGCGAGGTCGCGGACTCGGCCTCGATCTCGTCCATCGACACGCGTTCGATCTCTTCGCCCATCACTGCCTCCCGGTCCAATGCTGCAGTTTTCTGACCGAGGGGTTCCCACGGCCGACCGGGGAGAAACGGAGCGTCAGTGGCGATTGACGTTTCGCGGCGATGAGGGAGGCGAGTTCCGCGGATTCGGGGGGTGCGAGCGCGGTCCGGCGCGGCGGGCACTTCGTCCCACGACGAGGCGTCGAGCCAACGCCCGGGGATCAGGACGATCTCGGCACACATTTGGCACAGAAACGTGGCAAACGCGTGTAGATCCGTTCACCCAGACCGCGCAGCATCTGGGAATGAGGAACGAAACGCCCCGTAGACCGAACAAAACGTTGCCGGATGCGCGGATCGCCGAGCTCGCCGCGCGTCAGCACGGAGTCGTCACGCTGCTTCAACTCCTCGCGGCCGGCCTGAGCCGGCAGGCGATCGAGCGCCGCGTCAAGGACGGCCGGCTCCATCGGATCCATCGTTGCGTGTACGCCGTCGGCCACCCGGGGCTGTCCTACGACGGCAAGGCGCTCGCCGCGGTGCTCGCGTGCGGCCCGGGCGCGGGGCTCAGCCACCTGCACGTCGCGTCGTTTCGCAACGTGTCCCGGTTCCGCCGCCCTGCCCTGATCGATGTCGTCGTCCCGAGCAAGCGCCGCACGCACACAGGCGTCCGCGTGCACCATCGAGCGAACCTGCGGCGCGAGGAGATCGGCCGGGAGCGGGGCATCCCGATGACGCGCCCCGCACGGATGTACGTCGATCTCAACGACACGCTCACGCCGCACCAACTGGCCAACGTCATGCACCGCGGCGCGTACCGGGGCCTGTTCCACGCCACCGCGATCCGCGACGTGATGGCCCGCTCACGCAGAACGAAGACAGTGGAGCGGGCGCTCGAGCTCTACGAGAGCGGCAGCGCGGGCACCAAGAGCGGCGCCGAGGACGCGTTCCTGCGGCTCGTCGCGGTCGAGCCGCTCGTGAACACCACCCTCATCGGCGAAGAGCCCGACTTCTACTGGCCCGATCGCCGGCTCGTGGTCGAGGTGGACGGGCCGCACCACGGCCGTCCCACGACGCGGGCGGACGACGCGCGCAAGGAGGCCAAACTGCTCGCGGCGGGCTTCACCGTGGTGCGGTTCAGTGACCAAGAGGTGTACTCAGGCCTCGACCGACTCCGCCGGCGCACGGACCTCGTTCCGTTCCTGCGCTGAGCCCACGAGAGCGGCCGTCGTAGGGGGCGGCGCCCCCCAGCTCCACCGGCAGCGCGTGGACGAGCGTGTTGCGCCACGGGTAGAAGAACCACACGCCGTCGCGCGGCGCCCGGCTGCGCGCGAAGCTGTCGAGCTGGGCCGGGCCTAGCCGCGACCACGGTCGTTGTCGCGGCTGCTTTATTCCCTGGCCTATGAGTCTCGAAGGCAAGACGATGTTCATCTCCGGCGGCAGCCGCGGCATCGGGCTGCAGATCGCGCTGACCGCCGCGCGCGACGGCGCCAACGTCGCGCTGATCGCCAAGACCGCGGAGCCGCACCCGAAGCTGCCGGGGACGATCTACACGGCGGCGGAGGAGCTCGAGGCGGCCGGCGGGCAGGCGCTGCCGATCGTCGGTGACATCCGCGACGCCGACCAGGTGGCCAAGGCCGTCGAGCAGACGGTGGAGAAGTTCGGCGGGATCGACATCTGCGTCAACAACGCCTCGGCGATCAACCTGTCCAGGACACAGGACCTCCCGGTGCGGCGCTTCGACCTGATGCAGGAGATCAACGCGCGCGGGACCTACGTGGTCACCCACGCCTGCCTGCCGCACCTCGTCAAGGGCAGCAACCCGCACATCCTCACGCTCTCGCCGCCGATCTCGCTCGAGCCGCGCTGGCTCGGCGGGCACATCGGCTACACGCTCTCCAAGTACGGCATGAGCCTGCTCGCGCTCGGCTGGGCGGAGGAGCTCAGAGAAGCCGGGGTCGCCTCCAACGCGCTGTGGCCACGCACGCTGATCGCCACCGCCGCGGTCCAGAACCTGCTCGGTGGCGACCAGGCGATGGCCGTCTCGCGCCGGCCGGAGCTCTACGCCGACGCCGCCTACGCCGTCCTCAACCGCGACAGCAGGACGTGCACCGGCAACACCTACCTGTGCGAGGACGTGCTCGCCGAGGAAGGCGTGACCGACATGGATCAGTACGCCTACGTCCCCGGCTCGACGCCCCAGATCGATCTCTTCGTCGACAGCCTCTAGAAGTCCGCTGACGAATGGTCGGTCCGGGCGTATCGGAATTCTTCAGTGGGCTTCTAGGAGCTCTGCAGCGTGTAGCGCACCGTCTGGACGACGATCTCGCCGTCGCGGAACACGAACGTGTCGATCCCGTCCTCGACGAAGGTGTTCGCCGCCTTGGCGCTCCACTCGATGAAGAGGACGTCCCCTTCGAAGATCTGCGTCGGAACGGCCCAGTCGGCGCTCGGGACGTCCGCGAGCAACTTGGTGAACCCCTCGCGCACGCCGTCCTTGCCGCGGAGCACGCCGTTTGGCGTGATGAACACTGCGTCGTCGGCGTAGTCGCTGACGATTCCCTCGAGATCCCCGGCGATCAGGACCTCGGCGTGGTGTTGGAAGACCTCCTGCGGGCTGCGACTCATGGCCCGATGCTAAGCGATACTCCCCGCAGTGGGCGCTGCCCTCAAGACGCCGCAGGTCTCGAGCTCGGTCAAGCGCCGGGTCAAGTCCGCCGCGGATCTCGCGGAGTTGCTGCTCGAGCGCCGCCACCCGGCTGTCAGCCGCCGTTTGACACCACGGGAGCGGATCACGGAGTTCGTCAGCGCCGCGCTGTTCGCCGCGGTGGCGCTCGCGATGGCCGTGCAGGCGGACGCGGAGCCCACCTTCACGGCCGGGCTGCTGATCCTCTGTTACGCCCTCACCCGGCGCGTGAGGTTCCAGCTCGGACCAGGTTCTGATCCGGCCAACGGAAGTTGTATTCGTCCCGATGCTGTTCCTCACGCCGGCCGCCGCGGTGCCGCTGCTGGTGGCGCTCGGGTCGCTGGTCGGCGAGCTCCCGGAGCTGCTGCGCCGCCGCGCGCACCCCGAGCGCGCCACCGTGGTCCTCTCCGACGGCTGGTACGCGGTCGGGCCGGCACTGGTGATCGCCGCCTTCGATCCCGCGTCCGCGCAGGAGGCCACGGCGGTCATCCTGCTCCTGGCGCTGGCCGCGCAGTTCGGCTCGGACCTGGTCGCCTCCACCGCGCGCGAGTACTTCGGCGCCAAGATCTCCCCGGCCGACCTGCTCCCGGTGCTCGCGCTGGTCTACCTGATCGACGCGTGCCTGGCACCGATCGGCTTCCTGGCCGCACTGGCCACCGAGGTCGTCCCCGGCGCCTACCTGCTGGCGATCGCGCCGGGCGCGCTGCTCGGCCTCATCGCCCGCGAGCGCAGCGGCCGGATCGCCCACGAGCTCGCGCTCGAACGGGCCTTCCGGCGCAGCACGAGGGCACTCGACGCCCGCGCCGAGGACCTGCACCGTCACGCCGGACGGCTCCAGCGCGGCGAGACCGCCCCCGAGGACCGCGCCAAGCTCGAACGGATCCTGCTGGCCACGACCGTCGAGGCCCTGCAGGCCGAGTCGGGCCGCCTGAGCGAGATCGACGACAACGGGGCGTTCGAGGTCCGGCTGGCGATCGGCGCGCAGCCGCCGGAGCTCGACGCGGCCGAGCTCGACCTCGGGGCGATCCGCCGCAACGCCCTCGCGATCGGCGTCGGCCACAGCCACGTGCTGGCGATCGTGCGCACCAAGCGGCCGTTCGATGCCGTCGAGCGCGACCTGCTCGAGCACCTCGCGGCCCAGGCCGCGGTGTCGCTGGAGAACCTGCGTCTCGAGGAGCTCGCCTGGCGCAGCGAGGAGGAGCAGCGGGTCCGCGCGGAGGAGCAGACGCACATCGCCCACACGCTGCAGCGCTCGCTGCTCCCGCCCGAACTGCCCGAGATCCCGGGCGTGCAGACCGCCGCGCTCTACCGCGCCGCGCAGCACAACGAGGTCGGCGGCGACTTCTACGACCTCTTCCGCACCGGCGACAACGAGTGGTTCGCGGTCATCGGCGACGTCTGCGGCAAGGGTCCCGAGGCGGCGGCGGTGACGGCGCTCGCCCGGTACACGATCCGCGCCGCGGTGATGCGCCACCGCTCACCCGCGGGCATCCTGCGCTGGGTCAACGCCGCGTTGCTGCGCCAGCCCTCCGGGCGCTTCGTGACGCTCGCGTGCGCGCGCCTGGACGTCGACGAGGGCGTGGTGACGGTCACCGTCGCCTGCGGCGGCCACCCGCCCCCGCGCGTGCTGCGGGCCACAGGCCTGGTGGAGTCGATCGGCAGCATCGGCACCGTGCTCGGCGTCCTCGACGACATCGACGCGAGCGACCGCACGACGCGGCTGGCCTCGGGCGACTCACTGCTGCTCTACACGGACGGCCTGACCGAGGCCACGGCGCCGGACGTGTGGACGCCGCATCAACTCGACGCCGCCGTCTCCGGCGCGCGCCGGCTGAGCGCGCAGGGGATCGTCGAGCACCTCGGCGCGCAGGTGCCAGGTCCGCTGCGCGACGACCTGGCCCTGCTCGCCGTGCGCGTTCAGCCCTTGCTGTAGGGATCGACCCAGAACGTCGTCGATCTGTGCGGTGCCGGTGACGCTGGAGAAGCGGAACTGGACGTCCTGCTCGCCGAGCAGGTTGAGGACGATCAGTTGGATCGGGGAGGGCGCCCAGGAATTGCCCACGCCGACGACCGCGCCGATCGGGACCTCGAGCCCGTCGGCGATCACCGACGTGGCGAGCACGGTCGTGCCGCGGGTGAAGAACCGCAGCGTCGGATGCGACGGGGTGATGCAGATCGGCGGTGTGACCGCGGACGCACCGGCCGGAACGCTGAGCACGCCGTTGCCGACCGACGCGCCGTTGAGCGTCCAGCCGGCGCCGCCGGCGTTGAAGTGGCCATCCGGGGCGGTCTGGTACTGCGCGAAGTCCAGCCACGGTGTGAAGGGGCGGCTTAGTGCCTCGTCGGGGCAGGCCTGAGCGGCGGGGGCGGCGAACAGCAGCGCGGCGAGCGCGAGGAGCAGTGAGCGGGGCATCTCAGCGCGCGAGTTTCCCTCATCCGGCCTTCCGAAACCACCTGGAAAACGTCAGAAAGCCCGCGCTGTAACGCCCCTATATCTGGTAAACCCGAAGCAACCGTTTTTCGTGTTCCGCGTCGATTCGGGCGACGAACTCCACGTGGTCCTCCAACCCCGATCCGCGGAGCTTGTTCGCCATCAGCTCGTCGACCTGGAACACCCCCGCGGAGTTGTTCATCTCGACCTCGATGCGGACCGCGCGCTGCTCGCCGGCGATGATGCGCACCTCGTCGATCGCGGCCGCCGAGAGCGAGTGGATGTTCGGCAGGCTGGTCTCGAACGCCACCCGCGAGCGGCCGTGCTCCATGTCCAGCGCGTCGGCCACGCGGACGATCCCGGCCTCCAGCGTCAGCGGCCGCCCGCCTTTGCGGTGGCCGATGATGGCGTGCAGGATCTCGGACGTGATGACCGTCCGCTCGGGCTCCTCGTAGACCTTCTCCAGCAGCGCGGGGAGCGCCTCGGCGGCGAGGAAGAGACTGAACGCCTCGTGGTCGGTGCGGTGGATCGACATCCCGAGGTCGTGCAGCAGGCAGCCGCCGGCGACGACCACCTCGGCGTCCTTGTTGGACATCGAGTAGTCCTTCTCCACCGAGGACTGCAGACCGGCGCGGTGCAGCAGCCGGAACAGGTGCAGCGCGCGGTTGAGCACGATCTGCAGGTGCACCCACGAGTGGTCGTTCATGTCCATCCGCTCCGCGGTGACCTGCTGGACGTGCCAGCGGGCCTTCAGCGCGGTGCTCGCGTTGGCCGCCTCCAAGAAGCGGGCGAGCTTCGGGTTGCGCTCCGTCGGCGCGTGGATGCGCATTGCGGCGACCGCTTCGGACGGCGCGGGGCGAGGCTCGATCATGTGGGGACGGATGATCGCAGCGTGGAGTCGTCTGCACGCGCATCGCACTGGCGAAAGGATGAGAGTTCGATTAGTTTCTCCTGAGGGGGTCGGCCGCGGAACATGCGGAGAGGACTTACGGATGAGGACGAGGGCTCTGTCAGCGGGCGTCGGCGCGATCGCCGCGCTGGCCCTGTGGGCACCCGCCGCGTCGGCGCACCCGTGCGCGAACGGCGTCGCGGAGGCGAGCAGCTTCCTGTCGTTGCACAACAGCACCGGCTGGTCGGGGATGTACCCGACCTACGCCGTCGAGCACGAGTGCAAGGGCGAAGGTGGCCCGGTCGGGGCCCGGCTCTTGGAGAACTCGGCCTCCGCCGCCGACCCGGTCGGTGACGCGGTGAGCACCTTCGAGTACTCGCCGAACATGACGCCGATCGGCTACTCGGCGCGGACCGTGCCGACCAGCGGCACCGGCTCGAGCGCGATCAACTCCGATCTCGCGTTCCAGGGCAAGTACGCCTACCAGGGCACCTACACCGGCTTCCGCATCCTCGACATCGAGAACCCGGCCGATCCGAAGCAGGTCGTCAACTACACCGGCTGCACCACCGGCCAGGGCGACATCGTCGTCCACGGCAACATCCTCGTGCGCTCGTGGGACTCGCCGGTCAACGCCGCCGGCGCCGCCACCCAGTCCTGCGGCGGGACGCTCGTCGGCCAGGGCTTCGAGGGCGTGCACATCTTCGACATCTCCGATCCGGCGAACCCGAGAATGCTCGACGTCGACAAGACCGCCCCCGGCGATCAGGGCCTGCGCCTGGCGGCGACCGGCACGCCGGGCGGCCTGGCGGGCTGCGGCTCGCACACCGCGACCGCCGTCCCGGACACCGCCCGCGGCTACCTCTACATCTACAACGGCGGCTCCAGCGGCTCCTGCACCGGCATCGACATCCTCAAGATCAAGCTCTCGGACCCGAGTGACGCCGTGGTCGTCAAGCGCGCGAACGCGATGCGCCAGTGCCACGACAACACCGTGCTGCTCAACGGCGCCAACAGCTACGCCTCCTGCGCCGGCGGCAACGGCATCTCGATGTTCAAGTTCGACACGACGATCGCCCCGGACGCACCCGGTGGCATCGAGAACCCGACGTTGCTGTGGACCAAGCCGATGACCGGTGTCTCGATCGGCCACTCCGCGGCGTTCTCCTACGACGGCAAGACGGTCGTCTTCGGCTGGGAGCCGGGCGGCGGCACCTCACCGCAGTGCCAGACGACGAGCACGGTCGTGGCCCGCACGTTGTTCTTCCTCGACACGGCGACCGGTGACCAGGTCGGCACGCTGCTGCACCCACGGCCGCAGACCAGCCTCGAGAACTGCACGTGGCACAACTTCAACACCGTCCCGACCAAGGGCGGCAACTTCCTCGTGTCGGGCAACTACCAGTCCGGCATCTACGTCATCGACTACACGCAGCCGTCAGCGCCGAGCGTCATCGCCTACGCCGACCCGACCCCGCTCCCGAAGACGCCCACGGGCAGCGATCCGGACGGCGGCGACTGGTCGACGTACTGGTACAACGGCAAGATCTACGAGTCCGACATCTACCGCGGGGTGATGGTCTGGAATCTCGACAACGCCTACACCAACCGCGCCAACACGGTCGAGGTCTCGAACCCGCAGACGCAGATCGGCTCCTACGTCGGCGACAACGCGAAGCCGACGGTGACGTCGAGCAACGCCGGCGCCGGCTACCGCCAGGGCGCCGTCGTCCCGGCGATGTTCGCGTGCGCGGATGAAGGCCTCGGCGTCGAGTCCTGCACCGCGTCGGTGACCAACCTCGACACGGCGACGATCGGGAACAAGACGTTCACGGTCACCGCGATCGACAACGCCGGCAACACCACCGTGGAGACCGTCGCCTACATGGTCAACAGCACCGACGTCCCCGGCGGCGGCGGTGGGACCGTCCCGGCGACACTGGCGCTGACACTGGGCACCCCCGCGACCTTCGGCGCGTTCACGCCGGGTGTCGCGCGCGAGTACACGGCGACCACGAGCGCCAACGTCATCAGCACGGCCGCGGACGCGACCCTCACGATCAGCGACCCGAGCGGCACTGCCCCCGGTCGCCTGGTCAACGGCGCGTTCAGCCTCGCCCAGCCGATCCAGGGCCTGGGCACGGTCAAGACGTGGGCCGGGCCGGTCTCCAACGACATGACGACGGTCACGTTCAAGCAGGCGATCGGCGCCAACGAGCCGCTGCGCACGGGTGCGTACAGCAAGACGCTGACGTTCACCCTGAGCACCACCACTCCATAGTCCATCCGGCCGGGGCTCCCACGGGAGCCCCGGCCGACTGGGTAGTGTCTCCGTCTCAATGATCGAGAATGTGGTCCTGATCGACGAGGCGGACGCCGACCTGGGCATCGGCGAGAAGCTCGCCGTGCACCTCTCCGGCGAGTTGCACCGCGCGTTCTCGGTGTTCGCCTTCAACGAGCGCGGCGAACTGCTCCTGCAGCGGCGCGCGCTGACCAAGTACCACTCCGGTGGGTTGTGGACGAACTCCGCGTGCGGGCACCCGCGCCCGGGCGAGGCGACCGCCGACGCCGCGCGCCGGCGGCTGTTCGAGGAGCTCGGCATCGAATGCGGCCCGCTCGAGCCCGCGGGCGTGTACCGCTACCGCGCCGAGATCCTCGATCTGGTCGAGAACGAGCTCGACCACCTGTTCGTCACGACCGTCACCAGCGACCCGGTGCCGGATCCCGACGAGGTGGTCGAGTGGAAGTTCATCGACCTCGAGGAGCTCGCGGCGTGGATCGTCGCCGCGCCGGACGAGTTCACCGCCTGGTTCCCGCCCGCGTGGAACATCGCTATCGCTCGAGCTCCATCAGCGCACGCCTGATCCGCGGCGGGACGTTGCCCTGGGCGACGATGATCGTCTCGCCGCCGTGCTCGGCGGCGCTCAGGACCACGCTGTGCTTCTCGGAGTAGAGCAGAGCGAGCAAGCCGACCGGGAACAGGAAGACGGCGAGCGCGATCGTCCAGGCCGGGCGACGGCTGCGCGCGAAGACGAGCTCGTTCGCCGTGCGGCTCACGATCCGGAAGCCGTACGACTGCAGCGGCGGCGCGACGAACTCGACCAGGTCGACCATCGCGCGATCCAGCGGCACGGGGGCGCGCCAGCGTGCGATCGCGCCCGGCGGACGGGGTGCCGGGACCGACGGCGCCATCGCCGGCGGGAGATCGTCGAGCAGCGTGTTGAGCTCGCCGCGGGTCTTGGCCGCGTAGGCGGCGGCGATCCGTTCCTCGAGCTCGTCGGTGTCCAGGCGCCCCTCCTGCGCCGCGGTGCGCAGGACGCCCACCGCGGCTTCTCGTTCGACGTCGGAGGCGCGCGTGCGATCCATCGCGCGCCCACGATAGGGGTTCGCCGGAGCGAGCCCGTGCTTACGGCTGGGTCGTCGTCAGGGTCAGTGTCAGTGTCTTCGCGTAGGTGCCGGTGCGCAATGCGTCGGTCGCGCCGATCGACTGCCGGAAGCCGATCGTCACGGGGTCGGCGCTGACGGGGCCGGCGTAGGTCTTGACCGTGGCGGGGAGCGGCGTGTAGGCGGTGCCGGCCTGGACCTCCAGTGGCCGGGGCAGGGTGAAGGTACCGTTGACGAGATGGCCCGGCTGGATGCCGGTCGTGTCGGCGACGGCGAGGGCGGCGTCACCCGCGGTGCTGGTGACGGTCACGGCGGCGGAGGCGAGGTAGTCGCGCGCGAGGCCGGGGACGAACGGGGCGAAGACCGGTGGGCTCCCGACCGTCAGCGCGAGCGTCGCCGGGACGGTCCCGCCGACGACGGCCGGGTGTGGGTTCACGCCCCAGTCCGGGGACTCGTCGCGGCCCGGGTAGGTGGTCAGCTGGCGCTGGTCGCTGCCGTCGACGTTCATCGTCCAGATATCGAGGTGCAGGTCGTCGGCGCCGTGGGAGAACGCGAACTTGGTGCCGTCGGGTGACCAGGCGGGGCCCTCGTCCCAGACGGTGTTGTGGGTGATCTGGCGGACGTTGGTGCCGTCGGCGTTCATCACGTAGAGCTCCATGTCGCCGTCGATGTCGCTCTCGAAGGCGATCTGCCTGCCGTCCGGGCTCCAGGAGGGGCCGGAGTCATAGCTCTGCGGCGTCGGGTCGAACAGGGTCGTGGTCTGCCCGCTGGCCACGTCGAAGACCTGCACGCCGCGGCCACCGCCGGTCGCGGTGGTGGCGAACAGGATCTTCGTCATGTCCGGGTTGTAGGCGGGATAGAACTGGTCGTTGGGGGCGACGACGACCGGGTGGCGGTTGGTCCCGTCGAGGCTCATCGCCCAGATGTCCGAGCGGGTCGCTTCGGGCCCGTTGGTGCGGCGGTAGAGGAACCCCTGGCCGTTGGGCATCCACGACGGCTGGCTGGACTGCGTGCCGTCCGGGGCGGTCGCGAGGTCGGTGACGCGCGGCGGGCTGACGGTGAAGTCGACGACAGAGACCTCGTAGCGGTTGTTGCGGCGGCTGCGGAAGACGACCTTGGTGCCGTCGGGCGACCAGTCGCTCTGGGCGTCGTAGCCCGGGTGCAGGACGGCGGGAAGCTTGGTGGCGCCATCGGGATCCATCGTCCAGATGTCACCGGCGGCCGGGTCCGCGCTGGACTCGAACGTGGTGTACGCGATGCGGCCGTTGACCGGCTCCGCGGCGGCGGAGGGGGCGGCGCCCGCGAGGCAGAGAGCCCCGGTGAGGAGCCATGTGCGGTGCGCGTGGGTCATTGCGCCGACGCTATGGCGAAGGAACCCTGCGCGCATCGGGCATCCACCCGATCTTCCCGCGACCCGGCACCCTATTGCCGATGCGGCGAGATTTCTGGCTGTTGCAGACGGGGCAACTGCTGTCGGAGGCGGGCAGCCAGACGACCGCGATCGCCTACCCGCTGCTCGTCCTCGCCGTGACCGACTCGCCGACGAAGGCGGGGATCGTGGCGTTCGCGCGCGTGATCCCGAACGCGCTCCTCGGGCTCTTCGCGGGGGTGGTCGCCGACCGCTACGACCGGCGGCGTGTGATGGTCCTCGCCGACCTCGTGCGGGCGGCGGCGATCGCGGTGCTGGTGCTCGGCGTGCCGTTCGGCGTGATCGTCGCGGTGGCGTTCGTCGAAGGCGCGGGCTCGGCGTTCTTCCGGCCGGCCGCGGCCGGTGCGCTGCGCTCGGTGGTCCCGGCCGCCCGGCTGCGCGAGGCGGCGGGCATCCAGCAGGCGCGGATCGGAGCGGTCGGCGTCGCCGGACCGCCGCTCGGGGGTGCCCTGTTCGGGCTCGGCCGGGCGATCCCGTTCGTCTTCGACGCGCTCTCCTATCTCGCGTCGATCGTCTCGCTGCTGTTGATGCGCACCCCGTTTCAGGAGGAGCGGGTGCGCGAGCGGCCGTCGGTCATCGAAGGCCTGCGCTTCCTGTGGGGCACGCCGTTCCTGCGGGTGACGGCGGTCGGGTTCGGGCTGCTGAACCCGGTCGGGTCGGCGCTGGTGTTCTGCACGATCGTCATCGGCACGCGCGACGGGCTCTCGAGCGGCGCGATCGGGCTGCTGCTGGCGGGGTTCAGCGTCACCCTGCTGATCGGTGCGCTGCTGTCGCCGCTCGCGCGGCGGACGCTGCCCTCACACGCGATCGTGGTGCTCGAGGCGTGGACGTGGGTGGGCTGCGGGCTGTTCGTGCTGGTCCCGAACGTCTACGTGCTCGTGGCGTCGACGCTCCCGTGCGCGCTGGCGATCCCGGTCACCAACTCGGTGGTGTTCGGGCACGGGCTGGAGATCACGCCGGACCGGCTCGTCGGGCGGGTGGAGAGCGCACGGGCCACGATCGCGTTCACGCTCATGCCGCTCGGGCCGCTGCTCGCGGGGGTGTTGCTGGAACACGTGGACGAACGCGTGGCCGTCGGCTCGTTCGCCGCCGTCGCGCTGGTGGTCGCCATCGGGGCGACGTTGAGCCCGGCGCTGCGCTCCTTATCTTGATCTGACGGTCGCCCCTCCAGGCTCGGTGGACGATGACCGACCCTCTCCTCTGGCTCGACGGCGACCCCACGGACGGCCGCCGGGCCCGTCCGCATGAATTTCAATCGCCTCCGGCGGCGCCCTCACCGCCGCCGGTCGAGCCGGTGGCGCCGCGGCGCTCCGGGCATTTCCGCTCGGCGCTGGCCGGCGGGCTCGTCTCCGCACTCCTCGTCGGCGGTGGCGCGTTCGCGTTCGGCGTCCTCGACACCGGCAGTCCGGCCGTGCCCGCGACGCCCGCGCTCGTGGGCGCCAAGCAGACCGGCGACGTCGCCGCGATCTACGCCGCGGCGCGCGAGTCCGTCGTGTCGATCAAGACCAAGGACGGCTCGGGCTCGGGCTTCATCGTCGACGCCAACGGGACGATCGTCACCAACGCCCACGTCGTCGGCACCGCCTCGACCGTGCAGGTCCAGTTCGCCGATGACAAGACCGTGACCGGGCAGGTCGGCGGCGTCGATCGCTCGTCGGACCTCGCGATCGTCAAGATCAGCACCGGGCGCCCGCTCAAGGCGCTCTCGCTCGCGGATTCCGGCACCGTCAAGACGGGTCAGCTGGCCGTCGCCATCGGCGAGCCGTTCGGCCTGTCGCAGACGACCACGGCGGGCATCGTGTCGGGCACCGGCCGCCACATCCAGGCGCCGGACGGCTTCCAGATCGACTCCGTGATCCAGACCGACGCGCCGATCAACCCCGGCAACTCGGGTGGCCCGCTGCTGGACGCCACCGGCCGCGTGATCGGCGTCAACTCGCAGATCGCCTCGCAGTCCGGCGGCAGCGTCGGCATCGGCTTCGCGGTGCCGTCGAACACCGTCCGTGACGTGATCCCGCGCCTGGAGCGCGGCGAGGCGATCAAGCGCGCCTACCTCGGCGTCTCCACCAGCGGTGGGACCGGCGGCGTCACCGTCGCCGCCGTCTCCGCGGGCGCCCCGGCGGAGACGGCCGGCGTGAAGGTCGGTGACGTCATCCAGTCCGTGGGCGGCAGCAAGGTCGCCACCCCCGATGCCGTGGCCGCCGCGATCCAGGACCGCCGCCCCGGCGAGACGATCAAGCTGGTCGTCAAGCGCGCCGGGTCCGCGCAGACGATCGACGTCCGCCTCGGCGAGCGGCCGGCGAGCGCGACGCCATGACCTTCCAGTCGCCATGGCTGCTGCTCGGCCTGGCGCTGCTGCCACTGCTCGGCGTGGCCTACGTGCTCGGCGAGAAGCGGCGCAAGCGCGCGGCGGCGGCGTTCGCCTCCCCGGGCGTGGCCGCGTCGGTCGTCCCGAAGCGACCGGGCTTCCGGCGTCACTTCCCGCTCGCCCTCGCGGGCCTGGCCACGGCGGCGCTGATCGGCGCCCTGGCACGCCCGCAGGTGAGCGTGGCCGTGCCGGCCGAGCAGGCGACGATCGTGCTGGCGATGGACCACTCGGGATCGATGATGGCCACCGACGTCTCCCCCTCGCGGCTGATCGCCGCCCGCAACGCGGGTGAGGCGTTCCTCACGAAGGTGCCGAAGAAGGTCCGCGTCGGCGGCGTGGTGTTCAACAACAGCGCCGCGGCCGTCGCCTCGCCCACGACCGATCGCGAGCTCGTCAAGGACGCGATCAACAAGGCGATGACGCCGAGCGGCGGCACCGCCACCGGTGACGCGCTGGCGACCTCGCTGGAGATGATCAAGGCGACCAAGGCGCCGGGTGCGATCGTGCTGCTGTCCGACGGCAAGGCGACCCACGGCCGTGATCCGCTGCCGATCGCCGACGAGGCCAAGAAGCTGAAGATCCCGATCTACACCGTCGCGCTGGGCACAGCGTCAGGCACCCTGCCCAACGGCGACGCGGTGCCGCCGGACACGGCGACGCTGAAGGAGATCGCGGACCGCTCCGGCGGCGAGGCGTTCACCGCCGACCAGGGCGCGCAGCTGAGCGCCGTCTACCAGAAGCTCGGCTCCGAGATCGCCACCAAGCTCGAGAAGCGCGAGGTCACCAGCGCGTTCGCGGGCGGCGCGGCGGTGTTCCTGCTGCTGGGCGGCGGCCTATCTCTTAGGTGGTTCCGTCGTCTTCTTTGAGCTGCTCTTAGGAGGGCCTTCTTGACTGCAGGCATGCGCCGAGCCGGATTCTTCGCCACACTCGCCGCCGGGGTGGGTCTGCTCGGCGCTTCGCTGCACGGAATGACGAGCATGGACCACACGCTGGCGGTCGCCGCCGCCACGCCCGCCCCCGTGATCCAGCAGGACCAGCGGGAGTTCGTGGGCGCTCACCACGGCCGCGATTGCGATCGTGGCGGCGAGCGCCGGGAGCGCCGCGGCCCGCGCGTGTAATGTCGGTGCATGCGAGGCACGCACCTGGTCGGCAGCCTTCCGGCGGACACTCCGCAGGCTGCCCTGCGGCAGGCACTTGACTCAGTAGGCAACGGCCTGCGCTACCTCCCCGACGGCGAGACCGGGGAGCGTCACCACTGGATCGTCCACATCATCGAGGCGCTCCGGTCGCATCCGGACCTCGAGCTCGTCAAGCCCGGCGGCTGGTCCGACTACGACGACACGCCGGTCTTCCGCGTCAAGCGCGGCCACACCCTGAGCGGCGCGTCGCTGGACTTCGGGCACGTGCGCGAGTTCGAGCGCTCGTTCCCGCTGTTCCTGGCCGAGCGCGAGCGGCTCGGCCGGCCCGAGCTGACCTTCCAGGCCGGCATCCCGGGCGACTTCGACATGGCGCTCTTCGTGCTCGGCCCGCGTGGTGCCCTGCGCGGCAAGAAGCCGTTCACCGACGCGACCGTGGCCGAGATCGAAGCGATCCACGCGATCGGCGGCGACGATGTGATCTTCCAGATCGAGATCCCGGTCGAGCTCGTGTCCGTCGCGCGCGTGCCGAGGCCGACGCAGGCCGCGGTGGCGTCGATCCTCGCCCGCGGCGTGGCAACGCTCGCCCGTCGCTCGCCGGAGGGCGCCCGCTTCGGCCTGCACCTCTGCCTCGGCGACATGAACCACCGCGCGCTGGCGCAGATGAAGGACACCGCGCCGCTGGTCACGCTGGCCAACGCGCTGGCTCGCGCGTGGCCGGACGACCGGCCGCTGGAGTTCGTCCACGCCCCGTTCGCCGCGGCCGACCAGCCACCGCCGTTGGCGCCCCGCTGGTACCAGCCACTCGACGGCCTCAAGCTCAAGCCGGGCACGCGCTTCGTCGCCGGCTTCGCCCACGAGGACCAATCGCTCCAGGACCAGGTGTTCGTGCGCGACCTGATCGAGCGCATCGCCGGCGTCCCGATCAGCGTCTCGCACGCCTGCGGGCTCGGCCGTCGCACCCCGGAGGCCGCGGAGCGCGCCCTGCGCCGCGTTGCCGACCTCAGTTCGTGATCGTCGACGTCGAGTTCCAGGAGCGCTACTGGTACCCGGACGACGGCGGGCAGGTCTGGATCGCGGGCTACCAGCTCGTCGACGCCGAGGGCCGCTTCATCGGCCGTGACGGCCTGCCGGACGACGTCATCGTCTGCAACGTCGCGGGAGCAGTGCACCGCCCCGAAGCCCTGGCCTCATCGCTCGCCGCACCGGGCAGTTCCCTGACGCTGCGACTGGAGCCGTCGAACGAGTACGACCCGAACGCGATCGCCGTCGATCTCTCCGACGGCACGCCGGCCGGCTACGTCCCGCGCGAGTTCGCTGCACGCGTCGGCGCGGCCTGGAGCGCGCTGGTCCTGCGCGAACGCCGTCGCACGCCACGCGACCCACGCGACGGGCTGACGATGCTCCTCGCCCCGACGGCACTCGAACTGCGAGTCGTGACGTGATCGCCGAAGCCGGACGGCGCTCAGCCGAGGCACACACGACGGTATGGCCGGTTCGGGAGCAGCTCCCGCCACTCCTCCGGCGTGAGGTCGCGGCCGGCGATCTGGCAGGCGAAGCGTTGCAGGGTCGGTCGGTCCGTCGGCCACTCGATCGTCGCGGCGAGTTGGAAGATGAGCAGCCGGCCGTTGGGCTCGAAGGCGATGTCCGGGAGCCAGCCCTCCTCGCGCGGGGAAGCCGCTGCCGACGCGCTTGCGCGTGTCGACGTCCCAGAGCACGACGCCGTTGGAGGCCACCGCCGAGCAGCCGCCCGTCGGGCGAGAACGCGAGCTCGAGCGACCTCCGCCGACAGTGACCTTCGTCGGCGGCCGCGAGCGACCGGCCGGTGCGCGCGTCCCACCACAGGACCCGCCCGTCTGCGGTGCCGACCGCCAGCGTGCCGTCTCGCGGCGAGATCGCGAAGCGCCGGCTTGCGTCTCGGCCACCGCGCGCCGGAAGCGCAGCGCGCCCGATCGCGCGTCCCAGCCGCTGACGGCCGCGCCCTGCGGCGCAGCACTCGGAGGCCACGAGCACGCGCCCGTCGCCGGTGAACGCCAGCCCGCCCGCGACCGAAGCGCATCGTGCGCGTGTAGAGCGTCCGGCCGGTGGCGCAGGGCGCGCACCTCCACGTGCGCGTCCGGCGCCCCCCGGCGCCTGCCGCTGGACGGCGAGCAGCGTCCCGTCCGGCGACACCGCCACCGCCATGACGGGCTCGGCGTAGCGCAACTGCCGCACGATCGTCCGCGTCGGCACGTCCCAGATCGTCACGGTCCCGTTGCTGCCGCCGGTCGCCAGCCGGCGCCCGCCGGGCGAGGAAGGCCGGCAGGCGCGGGCGAGCGTCGTCCCGTCGCGCGCGGGCAGGATGTCGACGAACCGCCCGCTGCGCGGATCCCGCAGCGCGGTCCTCCCGTCGGTGAGGCTGACCGCCTGCACCGGACTGTGCGGATCGGCACGACCATGCAGTCCGTGGTGCGGGCACGGCCCGGAGTCGTCGGTCGTGGGGAACTCGCGCCCGAGCCGGCTGGCGCCCTCGGGGTCCCAGGCCGTGACGGTCCCGTCGCCCGAAGTGAAGAGCGCGAGCCCGCGGCGGTCGATCACGATGTCGGTGTTCCCGCTCGACAGTCCCTTCTGCCGCGCCGTAGGTGTCGACGATCTCGCCGCTGGCGATGTCCCACACGTGCGCGCCGACGAACGACGGGCCGATGATCTGCTTGCCGTCGCGGGCGAAGGCCAGGCTCATGATCCACTCGCTCGGGCAGGTTGCCCTTCAGGCGCCGCAGGTGGCCGGTGCGCAGGTCGAGCAGGCCGAGGGCGGCGCTCGGGTCGCCCGCGTACCAGCTGTCGAGCGCCAGGGCGAGCGTGCGCCCGTCGGGTGAGAGCGCCGGGCGCCCGCCGAACGGGTAGCGGCGCACGATCCGTCCGCTGCGCGCGTTCCACACCAGCGTCGCGCCCTGCGGCGCCGAGGTGATCAGGGCGCCGTCGCGGCCGAACAGGACCTGCGCCTCCATCTGCGGGCGCCGGAACGGATAGTGCCGCCGCCAGAGCCGACGTCCGGTGTGGGCGTCGAACGCCATGAAGCGCTGGGCCACGGGGCCGTAGACGTCCGGGCGCAGTCCCAGTTGGCCAGCGCGACGGCGAGCCGCCGTCCGTCCGGCGAGAAGGCGAACGAGAGGTTGATGAACTTGTCCGGGCCCACGTCGCCCGCCCAGGCCCCGATCTGGCGGAACCGCCGGGTCGCGACGTCGACGAGGTAGAGCCCCGAGCGCTCGTGCTGTGCGCGTGCCCACCGCCAGCGTGCGACCGTCCGGCGCGTAGCGGATCGCCTGGACCGCGACCGGCTGCGGGCAGCTTGACGGTCGCGCCGACCGGCTTCCAGGTGCGCAGGTCGGTGAAGCGCACAACGCCGTTGACGTCCCCGCTGGCCAGCACACGGCCGTCGGGGCTGGCGGCGAAGGAGTGGACCGGGACGCTGGACAGCCGCAGCGTGCGGATCGACCGCCGGGTTCTGCTGCAGGATCGTGAGCAGGTCGCCGCGGGTCGCGGGGCGATCCTGGAGCGTGACCCCGGCGGTGGCGAGCAGCAGGGAGCGGTCGAGCGTCGGCTCGCCGAGCGCGAGCGCGCCCACCCGCTCGGCGTCGGAGGTCAGCGACTGCGCCTCGGCGGCCGCCTGCGACTGCCGCGCGTTGTCGCGCTGGCCCAGCGCGAGCGCGCCGCCGGCGACCGCCACGACGAGCAGGAGCGTGGCCGCCGCCAGCAGGCCGCGCAGCCGGCGGTTGGCCCGGACCTGCGCGCGCCGCTCGCGGCCGGCCTCGGCGCCGCTCGCGTCCAGGAACGCGCGCTCGGTGGCGTTGAGCTCGACCCCGAGCTCAGCCGCCGCGGCCAGGCGCGCGCCGCGGTAGAGGTCGGACGGCTCGCGACCACCGGCCGTCCCACAGCGCGCGCGGCGTGCCCGAGCTGCCGGTGCACGCGCATGCCCGCGCGGTCCTCGTCGAGCCAGCCGCCGCAGTCGCGGCCATTCGCGGATCAGCGCTTCGTGGGCGACCTCGGCGGAGCCCGCGTCGAGCGTGACCAGGCGCGCGTCCGCCAGGCGCTGCAGCAGCTCGTCGACGCTCGCGGGATCGGCGCGCTCGGGGACCAGCTCGTCGATCGTCACGCGCCGGCGCGTGTCCTCGATCCCTTCGCCGAGCTCGGTCATGCGCAGGAACACGCCTGCGGGCCAGCCGGCGCTGCTGCCTCGGGCAGCGCGTCGACGACGGCGTCCGCCGTGCGGGCGATGGCCGAGGCGACGCCGCCGCTCGCGCGGTAGCGCCGCGACCGTGAGCGTGCGGCCCTCGCGCCGCTCCCAGGTGGCGCGCAGCGCGTGCGAGAGCAGCGGCAGCGCGCCGGGCTCGGCGGCGACGTCGCGCAGGATCAGCTCGACCAGGCCGGGCTCGAGCCGCAGGCCGGCCAGCCGCGCCGGCTCGCGTGATCGCGCGCTCGAGCTCGGCGGCGGTCATCGCCCCAGCAGGACCTGGTTGGCGGCGACGGCGCGCGCGAGCCCGGCGTGGCCGCTCAGGCGCGCGTAGACGTCGGCGCGGACCCCGATCACGACGGCGCAGCGCAGCGCCAGCAGGCCGTCGATGAACGCTCGCCGGCGGTCGGGGTCGCCGCAGAGCGTGAACAGCTCCTCGAACTGGTCCACGACGAGCAGCCCATCGGGCGCGTCGTCCACGTCCAGACGGTCGGCGCCGGGCACGAGCAGTGTGGCGTGCGCGAACCCCTCGACCTCGCAGGCGCGCACGGCGGCGACGACGCCCGCGCGCAGCAACGAGGACTTGCCGCTGCCCGACGCGCCGACGACGGCCAGCAGCCGGCCGGGCTCCAGCCGGCCGATCACCTCGGCCACCACCGCCTCGCGGCCGAAGAAGAAGCGGCGGTCACCGGCCTCGAACGCCAGCAGCCCGCGGTACGGGCACTCGGCCAGCGGCGCGCTCGACGCCCGGGCCGCGCACCGCGCGCACGCCGTCCGGGCCGACGGCGACCAGCGAGTAACCCTCGGGGAGGTGCCCGGCGACGAGCTCGGCCGTGACCGCGGAGAGGAAGACCTGCCCGCCGTCGGCGAGCGAGCGCACGCGCGCGGCGGTGCTCGCGGTCGGGCCGGACGTACGTCGTCGCGCCGCTCGGCCTCGCCCGTGTGCAGTCCCCAGCGCACGGCGAGCGAGAGCTCGCCGAGCGCGCGGTTGGCCTCCAGCGCGGCGGCCACCGCGGCGGGCGCGGAGTCGAAGACCGAGACCGTCGCGTCGCCCATCGAGGCGATGAAGCTGCCGCCGTGGCGGGCCACGGCGTCGGCGATCAGCTCGTCGTGGCGCACCAGCGCGTCGGCCATCGCCGCCGGGTCGGCGTCCCACAGCGCGGCCGAGCCTTCGATGTCGGAGAGGCAGAGCGTCACCACGCCGGTGGGCAGCGCCGCCGCCCAGCCCGCCCGCAGGCGCTCCACCAGCTCGCCCGCACTCCGTGGCCGGCGGGCCGGATCGGTCGCCATCCCGAGGCGGATCGCCGCCTCGAGCTGCTCGGCCTGCGCCGGGTCGAGGCCCTCCCATGTGGGCAGGACGCCCGCGGGCGCCGCACCGGTCAGCAGGGCGAACGCGGTCGCGGCGAGCGCGTAGACGTCGCTCGCGCGCGACGGGCGCGGCGCCGGCGGCCAGCTCCGGGGCGCGGTAGCCCGGGCGTCCCCGCGCGTCGCATCGGCACGTTCGGCGCCGATGACAGGCCGAAGTCGACGAGCTTGACCCTGCCGCCGCGCGTCAGGATCAGGTTGGCCGGCTTGACGTCGCCGTGGATCACCGGCGGCGACTGCGCGTGCAGGTGGGTGAGCGCCTCCGCCGCCTGCGCGAGATAGGCCAGAACGCTCGACGGCGCCAGCCCGGGGCGCCCTCGCTCCGCAAGCAGCAGCGCCAGGTCGGTGCCGTCGACCCAGTCCATCGCGACGACGTAGCGGTCACCGTCGAAGAAGTCCTCGCGCACGAGCGGGAGCGCGGGATGCGGCGGCACGGCCAGCAGCACGCGGGCCTCGGCGAGCAACGCGTCACGCGACCCCGCGTCGGGCACCGGCCTGATCTTCAGTGCCACCACGCGGTCGTGGCGCCGATCCACCGCCTTGACGATCTGGGCCTCACCGCCGGCGCCCAGGATCGCCAGCACTTCGTAACGGTCATTGATCAGGGTCGCCACGGCGGTGCCCTTTGGCTCAGTGAGACCTGACGCACAGGTTGAGCATTGCGCTCCGGCTCTTCCAGCGCCATAGCGCGACGGCAAGATTTGCCTTACCACCGGCCCAGGGGATCCCCCACCCGGCGCTCATGGTCGAGGCAGGCGCAGCGATGGAGGATGGCTTCGTCCCGCCAACCCCGCCAGGAGTCCCCCATGTCCATCGGTTTCACCCCGCGTCGCTCGGCCCTCGCCGTCGTCGCCGCCGCCGCCGTCTCCCTGCCCACCGCCGCCTCGGCGATGCCGATCCAGGACCCACCGACCGTGCGCCCGACCGACGATCAGGTCAGCGCGCTGGTGCCCACGGACGGGCCGTCCCTCGCCATCCCGCTGGCCGGCGGAGCGCTGGCCCTGGTCGTCGTGGCCGGCGGCGGGTACCTCGCGCTGCGCAGTCCGCGGCTGCCTCCCGTCCCACGCGTCCATGCCTAGGCCTGGGACGAGCGCGACCTGTCGCGGGCGTGTCGGACCACAGTGACCGCGCGCCGCTTGAGGCAGACTTCGAGCCGTTGCAACGTTCTGCTCGGATCGGCTCAGGGGGCACCGGATGAAGGCGATTGTGGTGACGGACCAGGCCGCGGGTACGGCCGCGATGACGCTTGCGGAGCGGCCCGAGCCATCGGCGGCGATCAACGACGTCATCGTTGAGGTTCATGCGTCGGGATTCGTCCCGACCGAGCTCGAGTGGCCATCGACCTGGACCGACCGCCGCGACCGGGACCGATCACCGTCGATCCCGGGGCACGAGCTGGCCGGAGTCGTCAGCGCGCTCGGGTACGGAACGACCGGGCTCTCGGTGGGACAACGGGTGCTCGGCCTCGCCGACTGGCATCGCGACGGCACCCTGGCGGAGTACGTCGCGATCGAGGCGCGCAACCTCGCGCCGCTGCCGGGCGACGTCGACTTCGCCGTGGGCGCGAGCCTGCCGATCTCGGGGTTGACCGCGTGGCAGGGACTGTTCGACCACGGCCGCGTGCGGGCGGGGCAGACCGTCCTCGCGCACGGGGCGGCAGGGGCGGTCGGGACGATGGTGACCCAGCTCGCACGTGAGGCCGGCGCCTACGTCATCGGCACCGGACGCGCCGCCGATCGCGAGAAGGCGCTCGACTTCGGCGCGCACGAGTTCGTCGACCTCGACAACGACGCCCTCGAGGACGTCGGCGGCGTCGACCTGGTGTTCGACGTCATCGGCGGAGACATCCAGAAGCGGTCCACGGCACTGATCCGTGCTGGCGGAACCCTGGTGACCGTGGTCGGGCCGCCCGAGGCGCGACCCGCCGACGGACTCGCCGTCGACTTCGTCGTCGAGTCCGATCGCGCCCAGCTGAGCGAGATCGTCAAGCGGGTGCGGGACGGACGCCTGCGGACCAACATCGCCGGCGTCGCGACCCTCGACGACGCCGTCGCCGCCCTGAACCCGACCGAGCGGACCACGGGCAAGACGGTCATCCGCCTTCGCCGTGAGCTACGCGGCCGGTAGGACGACCCGGATCGAGAGGCCGCCACCGACTCGAGGGGTCAGTGACATGCGGCCTCCGTGGGCCTCGGCGACGGAGCGCACGATCGAGAGGCCGAGGCCCGAGCCGTTGCGGCCGGTGCGGCCGCCGCGTTCGAAGGGATCGGTCAAGCGCGCGGCGATCTTCGCGTCGACGACCGGACCGGAGTTCTCGACGTCGAGCACGGAGCCGTCCTCGGAGGAGCGGGTGCGGACGGAGACGAAGCCGCCCGGGTCGTTGTAGCGGACGCCGTTCTCGATCAGGTTGACCGCGAGGCGCTCCAGGAGGCGGCGCTCGCCATGGATGCCCGCGGACTGCAGGTCGAGCCGGACGCGCACGTCGGCGGAGCGGACACGGCGGGTGGCGGCGAGGGTGACGGTCGCGAGATCCAGGGACTCCATCGAGGAGACGCCGTGGTCGGAGCGGGCGAGCACCATCAGGCCGTCGAGCAGGGCGTCCATCTCGTCGGCGGCGTCCATGACGATCACGCCCATCGTGCGCAGGTCACGGATGCCGGCGTCGGGGTCCGAGAGCGCGACGTCGGCCTCGGTGCGGATCACGGTCAGCGGGGACCGCAGCTCGTGGGACGCGTTGGCGATGAAGCGCTCGCGTGCGTCGAACGCGGCCTGCATCGAGCGCAGCTCGCGTCCGGCGAAGGCCCAGCCCAGCGCGCAGGCGACCAGGGTCACGCCGGCCAGCCCGAGCAGGTACTGCTCGCCCAGCTGCGCCTGCGCGGCGTTGGCGTCGAAGACCGAGAGGGTGCGATGCAGGTGGCGGCCCATGAGCCAGTAGGAGACGCCGAGCAGCGCCGCCATGAAGACGAACAGGACACCGCCGTACATGGCGGTCAGGCGGACACGAAGTGCGGGAATCACACCCGGTAGCCGCTCCCACGGACCGTCTCGATCAACGCCGGCTCACCGAGCTTGCGACGCAGGGTCATGACCGTCATGCGCACGGTGTTCGAGAGCGGATCAAGGTTCTCGTCCCATACGCGCTCCAGCAGCATCTCGGGCGTCACGACCGCACCTTGGGCCTCGAGCAGCGCCTGCAGCACCGCGAACTCCTTCGCGGTCAGCTCGAGCTCGACACCCGCCCGCTCCGCCACCCGGCGCGCCGGGTCGAGCGTCAGGTCGCCTGACGAAAGGATCGCCGGCCGCGCCTCGCCCGAGCGCCGCGCCAGTGCGCGCAGCCGGGCCACGAGCTCGGCAAAGCGAAAGGGCTTGGAGAGATAGTCGTCGGCGCCCAGCGAGAGACCGTTCACCAGGTCGTCGGTGGAGCGCATCGCGGTGAGCATCAGGACCTTCGTGTTCGGCTGCTCGGCGGTCAGCGTGCGGCAAACCTCGTCGCCGTGCAGCTCGGGCAGGTCACGGTCGAGCACCACGACGTCGTAGGGATAGACACGGGCCTTGTACAGCGCGGATGCCCCGTCCCCGGCGACGTCGACAGCCATCCCCTCACGGCGCAGCCCACGGGCCACGGCGGAGGCAATCCGAGGTTCGTCCTCGGCGACCAGGATTCGCATGGGAGCCAAACTAGGTTCGTTGCCTCAAGGGACCCTGAACGGCGTTTATGCGGATATGACGAATCCATCGCCAGTCTCGAATCCATGCAAGAGATCGAGGATCCTCGCGCCGGGCTCGAAGGCGCACTGTATGAGCTCAAGCGTGTGATCGTCGGCCAGGACGCGATGCTCGAGCGGCTGCTCGTCGCGCTGCTCGCCGGCGGTCATGTGCTGCTCGAAGGCGTGCCCGGGCTGGCCAAGACGCTGACCGTCAAGACGCTCTCCGATGTGCTCGGTGGATCGTTCAAGCGCGTCCAGTTCACCCCCGACCTGGTCCCGTCCGACCTGGTGGGCACGCGCATCTATCGCCCGGACACGGGCCAGTTCGACACCGAGCTCGGGCCGGTGTTCGGCAACTTCCTGCTCGCCGACGAGATCAACCGCGCGCCGGCCAAGGTGCAGTCCGCGCTGCTGGAGGTCATGCAGGAGCGCCAGGTGACGATCGCCGGCAACACCTACCCGCTGCCGAAGCCGTTCCTCGTGATGGCCACGCAGAACCCGATCGAGTCCGAGGGCACCTACCCGCTGCCCGAGGCCCAGGTCGACCGCTTCCTGTTCAAGCTGATCGTCGACTACCCGACCGTCGGCGAAGAGGCGGCCGTCGTCGGCCGCGCGATCTCGCCCCCGGCGCAGGTCCGCGAGCGCCTCTCGACCGAAGACCTCACGCGCTACCAGGAGCTCGCGCGGCGCGTGTTCGTCGACCGCGACGTGATCGCCTACGCCGTCGCGCTCGGCGACGCCACCCGCCACCCCGGCAAGTACGGCCTGCACGAGCTCGAGGGCCTGATCGAGTTCGGCGCCAGCCCGCGCGGGCCGATCGGCGCCGTCCAGGCCGCCCAGGCGCTGGCGATGCTGCGCGGCCGCAACCACGTGGTCGCCGAGGACGTCGCCGACCTCGCCGCGGACGTGCTGCGCCACCGCATCGTGCTCACCTATGACGCGCTCGGCGACGGCGTCAAGACCGACGACCTGCTCGAGCGCATCCTCAGCACCGTCGGCGGCATGCGCCCCAACGACCTGCGGCACGAGGCCCGGACGGAGCGCATCGCCGCATGAGCACGCTGGCCGCACCTCCCGGGTCGCAAGGCCCGGGGCCGATGCAGACGGCGCTCGTCGAGGCGCTCGATCTGGTGCTCGCCCGCCGCGCGGCGGGCCCGCTGCCGGGCGAGCGCCGGGCGTCCGGCCGCGGAACGGGCACCGAGCTCGCGCAGGTGCGGCCGTACCAGGTCGGCGACGATGTGCGCTGGATCGACCCCGCGGCGAGCGCCCGCACCGGCGTCCCGCACGTCCGCGACCACGTGCCCGAGCGCACGCTCACGACCTGGCTGCTGGTCGACGTCTCCGCGAGCATGGCCTTCGGCACCGCCGATCGCCTGAAGTCCGACGTCGCCGAGGGTGTCGCGCTCGTCATCGGACGTCTCGCCGTCCGCCGCGCCGGCCGGATCGGCCTCCTCACGTGCGGCACGGACGAGCCGCGGCAGATGCCGCCCCGCGGCGGCCGGCTGGCGCTGGTGGAGCTGCGCAAGGCACTCGGAGCCGGCGTGGCCGGCGACGGCATCGTCGGCGCGACCTCGCTCGCGGACGGCATGCGCCGGATCGGGCGGCTCGCGCGCGGCCACAGCCTCGTGGTGGTCGTGTCGGACTTCCGCGAGGACGCACCGCGCGCCGGCGACCGCCCCGACTGGGCGCGCGCGCTCGCGGGTCTCGGAGCACAGCACGAGGTGCTCGCGGTCGAGGTCAACGACCCGCGCGAGGCCGAGCTGCCGGACGTCGGGCACCTCACGCTGATCGACCCGGAGACGGGCCGGCGCGTCGAGGCCGACTCCTCGAGCAGGGAGCTGCGCCGGCGCTTCGCCGCGGCCGAGCTCGAGCGGCGTGACCTGCTGAAGTCCCACCTGCGCCGCGCCCGCACCCGCCACGTCGAGGTCGGGACCGACGAAGACTGGCTGCGTTCGCTCGGAAGGAGCCTGCGATGAGCTTTCAGGCACCGCTGTTCCTGGCCGGCCTCGCGGTCATCCCGATCGCGCTCGCCGCGTTGTGGTTCGCTCGCAGACGCCCCGCGAGGTACGTCGTGCGCTTCCCCGCCGCGGGCACGCTGGCGGCGGTCATGCCCAAGAGCAGCAAGCTGCGCCGCAACATCCCGCCCGCGCTGCTGATGACCGCGCTGGCCGCGATGGCGATCGCGCTCGCGCGGCCGGAGGCGACCATCGCCGTCCCGGTCGAGAAGGCCTCGGTCATGCTCGTCACCGACACGTCGGGCTCGATGAACGCGACCGACGTCTCGCCGACCCGCCTCGCCGCCGCCCAGGCGGCGGCGGAGAGCTTCGTGGACAAGGTCCCCGAGCAGCTCCAGGTCGGCCTGGTGGCCTTCGCCGACGGCCCGCACACGGTGCTCAGCCCGACGCAGGACCGCGCGCAGATCAAGTCGACGATCGCCGCGCTGACCGCCGACGGCGGCACCGCGACCGGCGACGCGCTCGACAGCGCGCTGACGGCGCTGGCCGACCAGAAGCCGGCGGCGATCGTGCTGCTCTCCGACGGCGCCAGCAAGACCGGGCAGGACCCGGCCGCGATCGCCGAGAAGGCGCGCGCGGCCAAGATCCCGATCTACACCGTCGCCCTCGGCACGCCCGACGGCACGGTCGACGCCGGCGGCCAGCTGCTGTCGGTTCCGCCCGACCCGGAGGCGCTCAAGCAGGTCGCCGACATCTCCGGCGGTAGGGCCTTCACGGCCGAGGACTCCGACTCGCTGGATGAGGTCTACAAGACGCTCGGCTCGCGGATCGGCACCCGCAAGGAGAAGAAGGAGGTGTCGGCCGGCTTCGCCGCGATCGGCCTCCTGATGCTCGGCGGCGCCGCCTTCACGACCCTACGCTGGCGCGGCCGCATCGTCTAGCTCCTGCGCGATCTGCTCGAGGATGTCGAGGCCTTCCTGGGCTCCGGTCTCCATGCCGGAGCCCAGGATGATGTCCCGGACCTCGGGCGAGCCGCACTCGGAGAGCATCTCCAGGACGGTTCGCTCGCCGTCGGCGACGAACGTGGTCGTCACGACGATGCCCGGTCCGGGCGCGCCCTCGAAGACCTCGGTGTTGACGATCCGCTCGCCGACGGCGATCTCCTGGTATTCGCCGTGGAAGGCGACCTCGAAGCCGCCGCTGGCGGTCATCACGTAGCGCCACGCGCCGCCGACGCGGAAGTCGATCTCGCACGACTGCATCCGGCCACGCTTCCCGGGCCACCAGCGTGAGACGAGCTCGGGCTCGGTGTAGGCGCGCCACACGAGCTCGCGCGGCGCGTCGAACTCACGGGTCATCAGGATCTGGGTCTCGGTCGGGGTGGTCAGCACCGCGCTAGGCATCTTCGGGCTCCTTCAACTCGTCGAGGACAACATCGAGGGCGTCGAACCGCTCGCGCCAGGTGCGCTCGTAGTTCGAGACCCAGTCGTGGATGGGCTTCAGCGCCCGGCCGTTGAGCCGGTACACGCGAAAGCGCCCGTCGTCGCGGACATCCACCAGACCCACCTCCCGCAGGACCTTCAGGTGCTTGGACACCTGCGGTTGGCCCAGCCCGAGCCGCGCAACGAGGTCGCCCACCGGGCGCTCGCCCTCGACCAGCACGTCGAGGATCTCGCGCCGCCGGGGCTCGGCCACCGCGTTGAACACATCCGCCGTCGTCGCTGCTCGGGCCACGCGGCCATCATATACCTATATGGGTATGTGTCAACTCAGATCAGGAGCAGCTCGGCCGTCTCGAGCGGGAGCTCGAGCTGCGGGCAATGGCCCACGCCGTCCAGGACCACCCAGTCGGCGTGGGCCATCTGCCGCCGGTAGCGCGCGGCCGCCGACGGCCACGGCAGGAGCCTGTCCTCGGTGCCCCAGACGAACCGGAGCGGACACAGGACCGGATCGAGCGGCCAGTCGCTGCCGGCGGCGAAGGCGATCATCCGCGGCGCCTCCACGCACCTCGCTGCCGCCGCCAGCACACAGGCGACCGTGCCGGCGTCCAGGCGCGACGGGTCCGACACCATCGCGGAGAGCGTCGGCATCGCGTTCAGGCCGAGCGTGTCGTGCTTGCCGGCGTCCTCGCCCCAGCCTCCGGCGGGGGCGAGCGCGGTCACCGCACGCGCCCGGCCGCGCGCGCCGAGTTGCAGCGCGACGTAGCCGCCGAGTGAGTTGCCGACCACGTACGGCGCCTCGAACCCGGCCGCATCCAGCGCCCGTTCGACCGCCTCGACCATCGTCGTCGGCGTGATCGTCCTCGGCAGCGGCGGGCCGCCGAGGTGCCCCGGCAACCCGGGCACCAGCACCTCGTGGTGCCGCAGCCGCGGCGTCACCAGGTCCCACACCCGCGGGGACCCGGTGAAGCCGTGGATCAGGACTATCTGGGCCAGAACTCCGCCACCGTGAACGGCGGGCGGAACATGTCCTGCGTGAGCGCGACGTTGAGCGTCGCCCAGCGGTACTCCTGGTCGGACGCGGTCACGAGCGGGTTGCCCCGGTCGCGCCCCGCGGGCGGCAGGAACGTGGTCGCCGTCGTGAAGTCGAACAGCCGCTGGTCCGTGGACAGCACCTCTC
Organism: uncultured Solirubrobacteraceae bacterium; assembly: GCA_963798325.1. Taxonomy (GTDB): domain Bacteria; phylum Actinomycetota; class Thermoleophilia; order Solirubrobacterales; family Solirubrobacteraceae; genus Solirubrobacter. The sequence continues at coordinate 1,644,561 of CAWCSS010000008.1, read as the reverse complement.
GGCGGCCGTTGTGCGAGTTGATCCGGATCAGCTGCAGCCGGAACGGATCACCCGCGTAGATCGAGTCGTCGTGCTTGTCCCAGCGGTTGAAGGTGATGCCCTTGAGGCTTTCGAGGTCGTACACGCGCGGGGCGACGGTCTTGATCTGCGCGTCGCGGGCGACGGCGGAGCGCTTGGTGTCCAACAGCGTGCGGAGCTTGACCTTCTGCACGCCGCCCTTGCAGGTCGAGCTGAGGTAGAGCTCGTCGTCGTGGACCGCGAGCGAGCCGACGCCCGGCGCGAAGTTCCCGCCGGCCTGGAAGGGCAGCCCGCCGACGGTGCCGGTCCCGCCGTTGGGGAAGGTGCACGGGCCGAGGTTCTTCAGGGGGACCGTGGGATCGGGCGGGACGATGCCCGGGCGGATCGTGCCGTCGCGGCCGATGATCCACAGACCGCCGAACACCGACTCCGAGACGACCTGCTCCCCGTTGGGCAGCACCTCGACGTCCTCGGCGAACCCGAGCGGGAGCCCGGCGAAGTCGACGCGGCGCTCGAGCACGGCGCGGAAGCCGTGGCGGTCGCTGTAGGCGTAGTCGTAGACGATCGGCGGCCCCTGCGGCGGGAAGCCGCCGCTGTCGAGGACGACGAGATGCCCGGTCTCCGGCACCCGCAGCGTGAACGGCAACTTGAACCCACCGGGGGGTGCGGGGAGCACCGCCTCCTGGCGCCCGCTGTCGCGGTCGAGCACGACCACTCGCGGGCCGGCCGGGCCGAAGCCGATCCCGGGCTCGGTGACAAAGACGTGTTCCTCGTCGCCGGCGATGCCGTGGATCAGGTTGTCACGCTGGGCGAGTTTGGTGGCGTAGCCGCCACCGTTGGCGGATGCGGCCTGCGGCGCGAGCAGCGCGATCAGCGCCAGCGCCGAGATCAAGAACCTCATGAGGCGCCAATGTAGAGCTCCGTGCGGTAGGCGGGGTCACTGGTCCGCTCCTTGTAGAGCTCCTGCAGGCGCTCGATCAGCGGGTGCTGGGGGTACGTGACCGGGCGCCCGTCGAAGGACCCGACCGGGACGACGCCGGCGCCCGAGCCGCACACGAACCCGCCGTCGGCGGCGTGCAGCTCCATCGGCCAGATGTCGCGCTCCTCGGTCTCGATCCCGTTCTCGGCGGCCAGTTCGAGCACGGTCCGGCGGGTGATGCCGGGCAGCGCGGCGCGCGTGGTCGGTGTGATCAGCCGCTCACCGACGACGATGAACAGGTTCGCGCCCGTACATTCGGCGACGGCGCCGAGCGAGTCCAGCATCACCGCGTCGTGCACGCCGAGCGCACCGGCCTGCTGCTTGGCGACGATCGCGTCGAGGTAGTTGAGGGACTTCACGTGCGCGCCCAGCGAGCGCGGCGCCTTGCGCACGATCGCGCTCGTGAAGAGCTTGATCGGGTCGGCGCCGAGGAACGGCGGGAACGGGTACGCGGAGACGATCAGGCTCGGCACCGGGCACAGCCGCGGGTCGATGCCGGGGCCGCCGAAGCCGCGCGTGATGATCGGGCGCACGTGCGCGTCCTGCAGCTCGGAGCGGCGGACGACCTCGCCGATGATGTTGACGATCTCGTCGGTCCCGACCGGGAGCGCGATGCCGAGCGAGCGCGCGGAACGGGTGATGCGCTCCATGTGCAACTCGGCGCGGAAGAGTCCGCCGTCGAACACGCGCATGCCCTCGAACACGCCGTCGCCGTAGAGGAACCCGTGGTCGAAGATCGACACGCTGGCCTCGCTCAGCGGCTTGTACTCCCCGTTGACGTACGCCACCAGCCCAGTCGTGTCAAAGCTCATCGTCTCTCCTCAGGAACGCCAATACGCGCGGGTCAGGATGACCGCCACAGGGATGATCTCGACGCGACCCAACCACATCAACACCGTGCACAGCCAGGTGGACAGATCGCTGAACGGCGCGAAGGAGCCGTAGGGGCCGGCGAACCCGAACGCCGGGCCGACGTTGCCCAGGCACGCGGCGGCCGCGCCGAAGGCGTCGAACGCGCTCAGCTCCTCGCCCGTGCGATGGGCGTCGGCGACGAGCCCGAGCGCGCCGATGGCGAACACGGCCAGATAGAGCAGCACGAAGATGATCGTCGAGCGCAGCGCCTTCTCGTCGATCACCCGGCCGTTGGCGCGGATCGGCAGGATCGCCTCGCGGTGCACCGTCTGCTCGAGCTCGCGCCGGACGAGCTTGAACAGCAGCAGGTGGCGGATGATCTTGATGCCGCCGCCGGTCGACCCCGCGGAGGCGCCGGAGAACATCAACAGCAGCAGCGTGAGGGTCGCGAGCGGGCCCCAGAGCGCGTAGTCGGCGGTGGCGAAGCCGGTGGTGGTGAGGATCGCGGTGGCCTGGAAGAGCGAGTGCCGCACCCCCGCCTCGCCCGTCTCGTAGCCGCCGCCGATCACCTCGACGGCGATCAGGATCGTGCCGATCACGATCAGCGTGAGATACAGCCGCAGCTCCTCGTCGCGGCCGAGCACGCCGAAGCGGCGCTGGACGAAGAAGCGGTACAGGCGCAGGAAGTTGATCCCCGCGATGACCATGAAGACGAGGATCAGGTACTGCGTGATCGGCGCGAAGGCGGCGATCGAGATCGTGCGCGTGCTGAAGCCGCCGAGCGCGACGACCGACAGCGCCTGCCCGACCGCGTCGAAGGTGGTCATCTCGTCGTCGAGGCCGGTCCAGCCGACGATCGCGAGTGTGAAGATGGCCAGCAGCGTGAGCACGACGTAGAGCCGCCACAGGCGCCGGGCGGTCCCGCGGATCGAGTCCCCGAGGTTCTCGATCTCGGTCGGGCCGGCGAGCTCGGACTGCAGCAGTTGGCGGCCGCCGATCCGCAGCCGCGGGAGGATCGCGACGGCCAGCACGATGATGCCCATGCCGCCGAGCCAGTGGCTGAGCTGGCGCCAGAAGAGCATCGAGCGGCTGAGCTCCTCGATGTGGGCCACCAGCGTCGCGCCGGTGGCGGTGAAGCCGGAGACGGACTCGAAATAGGCGTCGACGGGGTGGTTGAGCTGCGGGCCGCCGTCGAGTACGTACGGCAGCGCGCCGAAGATCGGGATCAGCAGCCACAGCACGGCGACGACGAAGAAGCTCTCGCGCGGCGTCACCGCCGCGCCCGCCTTGTCGCCCGTGATCTGGTCGAGCGCGAGGCCGGCGGTGCCGGTGATCGCGCCGGCGACGAGGAACGACCAGAACGGCTCGCCGTAGCCGATGGCGACCACCACCGGGATCAGGAACGCGGGCGCGAGCCACTTCAGCACCCCGCCCACGAGGTCCAGGGCGGCGCCGAGGTCGATCCCGGTATGCAGCCTCACAGGACCTTCTCGACCGTCGACGCCCGCCGCGACTCGACGAAGACGATCACGCGGTCGCCCGCCTCCAGCGTGTCGGCGGAGTGCGGGATGATCGCGTCGCCGTCGCGCAGGATCGCGCCGATCACCGAGCCGGTCTCGGGCATCTGGTCGAAGCGCAGCCCGGCCAGCTCGGACTCCCCGCGGACGGTGAGGTCGAGGATCTCGAAGCGATCGTCGTCGAGCATCGCGATCTGGCGGATGCGCGGGTCGTGGCCGAAGCGCACGAGCTCCTCGGCGATCACCTGGCGCGGGTTGATGGCGACGTCCACGCCGCCGAGCTCGTAGACCTTCAGCGACGTCTGGTCGTGCGCCAGCGCGATCGTCAGCTGCACGCCGTGGGCCTTGGCCAGCACGGCGCTGAAGAGGTTGCCGGGGTCGTCGTTGAGGGCGAATACCGCGGCCGTGGCGCGGCCGATGCGCTCGCGCTCGAAGAACTCGGTGTCGAAGGCCGAGGCGTGGAACACGCGCGCCTGCGGGATCTCCTCCGCGACCTCGCGCGCCCGCTCCGCGCGGCCCTCGACGAAGCGCACGCGGATGCCGCGGTCGAGCAGCACGTGGGCGATCGTCGTGCCCATCCGGCCGCCGCCGAAGATCACGATGTCGTCCACGCGCTGGTGCTCGCGGCTGATCAGGCGGCTCCAGCGGCGGGCGGCGTCGGGCGAGCCGATGACGACGATCCGGTCGCCCGGGACGATCCGCTCGCTCCCGCGCGGGAACGTGAGCTGGTCGCCGCGGATGATGCTCACGACCTTGCTGTCGCTCGGCAGCTCCGCCTCTCTCAGCGTCTTGCCGACCACGGCGTTGTTGCCCTCGGGGACGTCGAACTCGACCACCTGGACCTGGCCGTCGGCGAACACGTCGGTCTGCCGGGCGGCGGGGATGCCGATCAGGCTGGAGATCGCGTTGGCCGTCTCGAGCTCGGAGGAGACCATGAAGTCGACGTCGATCTCGCGCTCGCGCCACGCGTCGAGGTACTCGACGGAGGTCGTGCGGACAACCACGCGGGCGCCGGAGAGCTTCTTGACCATCATCGCGCTGACGAGGTTCGCCTCCTCGCGGGAGGTGCTGGCGATGAACAGGCTGCACTGGGCGATCCCCGCCTCGCGGATGACCTTCTTCGTCGTCCCGTTGCCCTCGACCGTGCGCACGTCGTAGCGATCCGCAAGCATCGTCAGACGATCGGCGTTGGTGTCGATCACCGTGATCTCGTGCTCCTCGTAGAGGGCGTCAACGATCGCGTGGCCGACGTGCCCCGCCCCCAGGACGACGATTCTCATAAGACAGAATCTACGTCTAGACCTTGATCCAGGTAGCGTGCCGTTATGACGCTCGACGATGTGGGTGTGCTGCGACGCCTCCTCGTGCTCACCACGGTCCTATGGCTGAGCCTGGCCGCGGTCGCCTCCGCCGCCGACGTCAACGTCGACCGCTTCGACGACCCGGCGGGTGCGGGGGCGTGCACGGCTGCCGCCAACGACTGCTCGCTGCGCCAGGCGATCGCGTTCGCCACATGGGGAGACACGCTCACGCTCGGCAACGGGAGCTTCTCCGTCGAGCGCGGCACGCTGCTGGTGGACAAGAACCTCACGTTCGCCGGCACCAATCGGCTGACCTCGGTCATCGACGGGTTCAACAACGGCCAGAACCGGATCATGCGCGTGCTCGGCGTGACCGTCGCGCTCACCGACCTGAGCTTCGTCAACGGCAGCGGCTCGGACGCCACCAACCCGCCCATCAACGCCACGGGCGGCGGCGCGCTCTTCAACGACGGCGGCAGCGTGATCATGCAGCGCGTGCGCTTCTCCGGCAACTCCTTCGTGCCCAACGGCGGCGCCGTCTACAACGTGGGCGCGTTGTCGATCCAGGACGCGGACTTCGACAGCAACAGCGCGTCGTTCGGCGCGGCCATCTTCACGGGCGGCAACGCCACCGTGACGATCGATCGCGTCTCCCTGCGCAACGGCGGCGGCACGCAGGGCGGTGGCCTGTTCAACAACGGCAGCCCGGTGACCATGACCAACTCGACCGTGGCCGACAACGGCCGCTCGAGCACCCGCGGCGGCGGCATCGTCAATCACGCGGGCTCCCTCACGCTGCGCAACGTGACCCTCGTCGGCAACCTGCGCGGCGGGCTGGAGACCGACGGCTCGGCGTCGACCACCGTCCAGAACACGATCCTCGGCGCCAGCCCCTACCAGGACGGCCAGGCGAGCGCCTGCGTCTCGCCCGGACTGTCCTCGGCAGCGGGCGGGACGGCCGCCCAGCCGATCACCACCAGCCTCGGGAACAACCTCTCCGAGGACACGATCTGCAACCTCAACGGGCCGGGCGACCAGATCGACGGCAACGCCCATCTGGCGCCGGCGGCCAGCAACGGTGGCAATCCCTACAGCTGGACGGCCGCGCTGCTGCACGGCTCGTCCGCGATCGACGGCGCCAACGACGCCGCCTGCTCGCCGCTGGACGGCCGCGCGAACCAGCGCGCCGGGCTCGGCCTGCACTGCGACATCGGCGCCTTCGAGGCGACCATGATCGCCGCGCCGGCGATCACCAGCACCAGTTCGCACGAGGTCACCGCGACGCACGCGACGCTCTCCTCGGACTTCGACATGAAGGGCGAGTCGGGGACGTTGCGCTTCGTCTACGGCCAGAACCCGAACGCGCTGATCAACACGACCCAGACGGTGGCGACCGGCGTCGGCCAGCAGCTCGTGCAGTCCATCGAGCTCGACGGGCTCGAGCCGACGACGACCTACTACTTCGCCGCGGTCGTCGACAACGCGACCGGCTCGGCCACCGGTCCGACCCAGCAGTTCATGACCTCGGCCTCGTCGAATCCGCCTCAGGTCTTGTCGATCAACGTCGACGCGGTGACCGATACCACGGCCGCGCTGCGCTTCCAGATCGACCCGCAGGGCCAAGAGACCACCTACGTGATCGAGGGCGGTGCCGCGGAGACACCCCCGGTGACGATCCCGGCCACCGCGGGCATCCAGGAGTACACACGGGTGCTGACCGGGCTGACGCCGGCGACGACCTACACGGTGCAGGTGCTGGCCACCAACGCCTCCGGGTCCAGTGGCCCGGACGGCGCGACGGCGGACCTCACGACGGTGCGCCGGGCCACCGGTGACGCCGGCCAAGAGATCACCGTCGTCGACAACGGGACCAACACGGGCGACGCGTGCCCGGCCATCGCCCACGTGAACTGGGGCGACGGCACGCCCGTCCAGGACTTCGATGCCGCGTACATCACCTGCGCCGACATCGGCGGCAACAACGTCAGCTACGAGACGCGCGTCAGGCACACCTACGAGGCGGCCGGCCGTTTCCATGTGACGTTCGCCTACGACACCGGCGACGCCGGCGAGGCCTATGCGGTGATCGCCGAGACCATCCCGGACCCGACGGTGACCCCGACGGCGACGGCGACGCCCGCGGAGACCGCGACGCCGGCACCGGTGGTCGTCGCGCAGGTCACGCCCACGCCCACGCCGACGGGCCCGAAGCCGGTGTTCCATCAGACCGTGGTCGTGGCTCCCGCCGGTGGCACGGTGCTCGTCAAGCGCAAGGGCACGTCGAAGTTCGTGCCGTTGGGGACCGGTCAGTCGGTGCCTCTGGGCTCGCAGATCGACGTCACCAAAGGCAAGATCACGCTGACCTCGGTGCCCACGGCGGGCGGCGTGGCCGAGACGGCCGACTTCTACGGCGGCATCTTCACCGTGACGCAGGTCGGCGACGTCACCGTGCTCCGGCTCTCCGGTCCCGAGCCCACGTGCAAGAAGGCCGGGGCGTCCGCGGGCAAGAAGGTCAAGAAGCGCAGCCTGTGGGGCGACGGCAAGGGCAAGTTCCGGACGGAGGGCAAGTACGCCGCGGCCACCGTGCGCGGCACCCGCTGGTACGTCGAGGACAACTGCACGGGCACGCTGACGAAGGTCGCGGTCGGCCTGGTCTCAGTGCGCGACAACGTGGCCAAGAAGACGCTTACGCTGCGCGCCGGGAAGCAGTACCTGGCGAAGCCGAAGAAGAAGAGGTGAGCGCGGCGCCGGCGGCGCCGAGGACGAGGCCGAGCAGCGGTCCCGCGAGCAGGAACCCCTCGTACTTGGCCGCGCCGTCGCCGACGCTCATCTCCAGCTCGTAGGGCGTCCCGTGCGGGACGTCCGGGTCGGGGTTGGCCCACTTGAGCGCGACGTGCGTCGGGAACAGCAGCATCATCGGGATCGTCAACGTGACGAGGAGCAGTGCCCCGGCCCCGCCGGTGATCACGCCCGCGACCGGTCCGCCACGGGCGCCGACGAGCATCAGCACGCCGACCGCGACGAAGCCCGCCAGCGGATTCGCGGTGCCGAACGGCATCAGCGCGAAGATGATCAGGGCGCCTGTCAATGCGCCGATCGCGCCCACTCCGAGCTCGTTCGCGGAACGTTTGCGGGAGGTCATGAGCAGGATGCCGAGGGCGTAGGCGGCCATCACCGCGAACAGGACGATCGACTCGGTGATCGCGCCGCTGATCTTCGCCGCCCGCCACGCGGACTCGTCGAACGCCTGGAAGTCCTCGAAGCGCGCTCCGGCATAGCGCCCGAGCGCGTCGACCACGCCGACCAGCGCGATCAGCGTCCCGTAGGCGCCGATCCGCAACGCTCGGGCGACGCCCGTCACCGGCCGGAAGCAGACCGGCAGCGCCAGCAGCATCACGACCGTCGCGACCAGGTAGACGCGGTAGATCGGCGCCGCGGGGTTGGTCGAGCCCGGCTCCCAGCCGTAGATGACCACGAACATCGCCAGCGCCAGCGGGAGCAGCACCCGCGTGGCGAGTCGCCCCTCGCGCACCACCAGCCACAGCAGACCGGCTCGCCAGGCCCAGCGCTCGCGCCCTGACGGCGACTCCGCGAGCAGCGCACGGCCCCACTCGCGGCGGTCGCGCGGCAGCAGGTTCTCGATCACGCCGTGCCGCCCGCGAGGCGCCGCCCGGCCGCGGACCGCGGCTGCGGCCGGCGTGCCGCCGCACCCGCCGCGGTGAGCTTGTACAGGTGCCGGCGCGGCCGCCCTTCCGGCGTCTCGTCCTCCCAGCGGGCCTCCAGCAGCCCGCGCTCCTTCAGGCGGATCAGGATCGGGTACAGCGAACCGGACTTCAGCCCGGTCGCCTTGGCCACGTCGTACCCGTGCCGCCACTCGTCCGGCGTCCCCGCAAGCGCGTCGAGCACGGCGAGGGTCTGGGGCGAGAGGGCACGCGGCATGCGCGCAACTCTACATAGGTAGAGATGAGCGGGCAACTGTGTGAGCGCGCGAGTGGGTGGGCGATCGCTGGACGAATGTGGGGGAAGACGCTCGGCCTGACTCGACGCACTATGCAGCTCAACAGGGCCGCCAGGGCGTGAGCGGGCGGCGAGTTCATCAACAGAAAGCGAAGCCGATGAGGAACGGATTCCCCACGGCCGTGATCGCGACTGCGGTGGCTGCGCTGGCGGCACCCGCCGTGGCAGATGCGCATCACGTCGACAGTGGCAGTGCGGCATGCACCCTGGTCGGGAACGTCCCGACGATCAAAGCCCAAGCGTCGTTCATCGGGTTTCTCAGCAGCAACAAGCCGATCTCCGGAACGATCGCCGTCGACGGCAAGACGGTGGCGACGATCACCGGCTTCACCTTCACGGGGTCCAACGGCACGTGGCAGAGCGCCGCGATCACCGCGACGGCCGGCGCTCACCACATCACCGGTCAGTTCACGTGGCCGCATCAGGACGGGATGAACGGCAAGTTCAGCGCCGACGCGACCTGCCCCACGCCGCCGAAGCCGACGCCCACGCCGTCCCCGACGCCGACGCCGAGCCCCACGCCGACACCGTCGCCAAGTCCGACGCCAACACCGTCGCCAAGCCCCACCCCCACGCCGTCGCCGAGCCCGACGCCCACACCGAGCCCGACACCCCCGCCGGCCGCGCCGTTGCCGCCGACGACCATCGTCTCGACGGGCGGCGTCCTGGCGGCGACGGACTGCACCCCGCGCAAGCTGGGCCGCTACCAGATCAGCGTCACGCCGAAGGGCGCGATGCACGGCCTCGTCACGTTCCACCTCAAGGGCACCGGCGTCAGCAAGGTGCGCTGGTTCGTCGACACCCGCGCCGCCGGCAAGTCCGGCAAGAAGTGGGAGTGGATCAACAACCACGGCCGCGCCTACCACATCTACCTGTGGGCTCAGGAGCGCTGGGGCAAGCACCTCTGGGGCCGCCACACCGTCGGCGCGCGCTTCCAGGTCAAGGACTCCTGCGGCAAGGTCCGCTCGGTCCACATCCAGCGCCTGTACTTCAACCACGACCCGCTGCCCGACGACCCGATCTTCGCGCACTAGAAGCCCACTAGCCAGTCGTCACCTCGGAACCCCGCGCACGCGGGGTTCCGTCGTTGAGCGACCGCCGCTGGGCTGGATTGGGCGCGTGGTCACGAGCGCCCGGGCCGGGAGAAGCGTGGCTCGCCTGGCGGGCGTGGCCGGGTTGATCGCGCTGCGGTCGCGATCGGTCGCTTCGTCCTCGCCCACCCGGACGACTTCCCGCCCTCAGCCGAGGGCGGCGCTGGCGGTGCGGAGCTCGTCGAGCGCTCGGCTCGTGTAGGTCGCAAGGTCGGCTTCGACGGCACGGTCGGCCTCGCTCCACTGCGAATAGCCGCGCTTGAACGCAAGCACGCCAAGCTCGGCCGCGACGAGCGCCGTCGGATCGGGGACGCCGCGGGCGACGAGGGCGTCGGTCATGGCGACGGCGAGCCCAACGCTCTTGAGCGCGTCGCGCTCTTGGAGCTCCGCGCTGGCGGCGACCGCGGCCTTCAGCCGCGGGCCGAGGTCCCGGTTGAACGCCGTCATCTCGCCCGAGACGCGCTGGAGGCCGGCCGCGACCGCCTCGAGCGGCGTCGCGCCGTCGGGAGCCTCCGCGATCCCCTCGGCGAGCAGGTGGCTCAAGGTGTCCTGCCCCGCGACGAGCAGCTCGCGCTTGTCCGGGAAGTGCCGGAAGAACGTGCTCTTGGTGACCCCGGCGCGCTCGGCGATCTGCGCGACCGTCGTCTGGTCATACCCCTGCTCGATGAAGAGGTCGACAGCGGCGACGACGAGTCGCTCGCGGGCACCAGGTTCCCAGCGGGCCATGGCGTCATTCTACGTGATGGGACAATTGTCCCGTCACGCGCTAGAGTGACGGGACAAGAGTCCCATCACCTATTTCAGGAGGCGACATGCACGTCTTCATCACCGGTGGCACCGGCCTCGTCGGCTCGGCCGTCGTCGCCGAACTCATCGCCCACGACCACGCCGTCACCGTCCTCGCCCGCTCAGAGGCGTCGGCGCAGGCGGTCGTCGACGCTCGGCGGAACGCCGCTGCACGGCGCGCTGGCGCGACCTCGACACCCTCCGCGCCGGCGCCGAAGCGGCCGACGGCGTGATCCACCTCGCCTTCAGCAACGACTTCAGCAGCCCCGAGGCCCTCACCCGCTCGATCGCGGAGGAGACCGCGGCGCTCACGACGCTGGGCGCGGTGCTCACCGGGAGCGATCGCCCGCTCGTGACGGTCTCCGGCACGCCGTGGATTCCCGGGCGCCCGTCCATCGAGTCCGACCCGCTGCCCACCGACGGTCCGGTCGGTGGGCGCGGCCTCACCGTGAACGCGATCCTGGCCCTCGCGTCGAGCGGCGTGCGCACGTCCGCGATCCGCCTCCCGCGCACCGTGCACAACCAGGGGAAGGGCGGATTCGCCGGCCTGCTCACCGACATCGCCCGCCGCTCCGGCGTCTCCGGCTACCCGGGCGACGGCACGCAGCGCTGGCCCGCCGTGCACGCCCTCGATGCCGCCGTGCTGTTCCGGCTCGCGCTCGAGAACGCGCCCGCCGGAAGCGCATGGCATGCGGTCGCCGACGAGGGCGACCAGGTGCGCGACATCGCCGCCGTGATCGGGCGACGGCTCGGCGTCGCGGTCGAGTCGCTCCCGACCGAGAGCTTCGGCCCGCTCGGCCCGATCTTCGCGGCCGACCAGCCCGCTTCCAGCAGGCACACCCGTGAGGCCCTGGGGTGGGAGCCGACCCACCCGTCCCTCTTGCAGGACCTGGAGCTCATCGCGCCGTGATCCGCGAACGGCGCGGGCGCGATAGAACCACCATGCGCCCATCGCCGTTCGCCAGTGCGTCACTCAAGCAGCACTACCTGCGCGGCGTGCTGGGCTTGGTCGCCTTGGTGCTCGCCTTCACCGGCGCCGCCCTCGGGACGCCCGCGGCCCTGGCGTTGCTGATCGTCACGGTCGCGGCCTGGCGGGGGTGCCCGACGTGTTGGGCGGTCGGCCTGATGGAGACCCGCGAGGCGCAGCGTTGTCGCTGTAGCCGCGGTTGATCCGGTCAGCGCCGCGGCTCGATGATCGTGACGCCCCGAAGCCACGCGTCGCCCATCGCGGCCAGCGCTTCCGGGGCCTGCTCGAGCGGGATGCGGTTGGTGATCAGCCGTGCGGGGTCCAGGCGCCCGGCGGCGATCAGGCCGAGCATCTCCGGATAGGCGTGCGCCGCCATCCCGTGCGTGCCCAGCAGCTGGAGCTCGTGGGCCATCACGCGGTGCATGGGGACCGGGGGCGGGCTCGGCATGATGCCGACCTGGACGTGGCGGCCACGGCGGCGCAATCCGTCGATCGACGCGAGGCACGTCGCCTCCAGGCCGAGCGCGTCGAGGCTGACGTGCGCACCGCCTTCGGTGAGCTCGCGCACGTCGGCGCCCGCCAGGACCGCGTGCTCCGCCCCGCTGGCCAGCGCGAGTTCGAGCGCGTCCTCGCTGACGTCGACCCCCACCACGCGGGCGCCGGCGGCGGCCGCGATCATCACGGCGCTGAGGCCGACGCCGCCGCAGCCGTGCACGACCAGCCACTCCCCGGGGCGCACGCGGCCGACCTGTAGCACCGCCCGGTAGGCGGTCGCGAAACGGCACCCGAGCGAGGCCGCGGTCGCGAAGTCCAGCTCGTCGGGCAGCGCCACCACGTTGACGTCCGCGTTGTCGATCGCGACGTATTCGGCGAACGAGCCCCACGCGTAGAAGCCCGGCTGGTGCTGGTGCTCGCACACCTGATGCTCGCCGCGCACGCACTCGCTGCAGGTGCCGCACGCGCAGATGAAGGACACCGTCACGCGGTCGCCCGCGCGCACCCGCCGCACGTCGCCGCCGACCGCCTCCACGACGCCGGCGAGCTCGTGCCCCGGCACGTGCGGGAACCGCTCGATGTCGGGATCGTGCCCCATCCACCCGTGCCAGTCGCTGCGGCACAGACCCGTCGCCTCCACGCGGATGACCGCGCCGCCGGGGGTCGGTCGCGGGTCCTCGACCTCGGCCACCGCCATCGGTTCCCTGAACCCCTCGTAGACCACCGCACGCACGGCCGCTCTCCTCTCGTCTCAGTCCGGAGGCGCACCCTACGCGTCAGGGGCAAAGGTAGGCTGCAGGTGATGACCGAGTTCTTCGGTGCCTGCCCGCTGGACTGCCCCGATGGGTGCAGCTGGGTCGTGACCGTCGAGGACGGAGTGGCCACGAACCTGCGTGGCAACCGCGATCACCCGTACACCGCGGGCGCGCTGTGCGCGAAGGTCAACGGCTATCTCGACCACGCCCGCGCGAGCGACCGGCTGCTGCACCCGCTCAAGCGCGTCGGGGACAAGGGCGAGGGACGCTTCGAGCGGATCACCTGGGACGAGGCGCTGGCCACGATCGCGCACAAGCTCCACGCCGTCCGCGACGAGTTCGGCGGCGAGGCGATCTGGCCGTTCCAGGGCACCGGGTCCCTCGGCTTCGTGCAGGGCCTGGAGGGCCGCGCCGGCCAGCCCCTGTGGAACGTGCTCGGGGCGTCGCGGCACGAGATGACGGCGTGCTCGGTCGCGGGGCGGATCGGCGCCGCCTACACGACGGGCACGGCTGCGGGGATGGACCCGGAGACGTTCGCGGACTCCAAGCTGATCCTGCTGTGGGGCACGAACCCGCTGACGAGCGGCCATCACGTCTTCAAGTTCATCCGCGCGGCGCAGAAGAACGGCGCGCACCTGGTGTCGATCGACCCGCTGCGCACGCGCACCGCCGAGCGCGCGGACGAGCACCTCGCGCCGCTCCCCGGCACCGACGCCGCGCTCGCCCTCGGCCTGATGTGGGTGATCGTCGACATGGGCGCCGAGGACCGCGCCTACATCGAGCGCAACACCGTCGGCTGGGACGCGCTGAAGGAGCGGATCGCCGAGTTCCCGCCGGACCGCGTGGCGCACATCACCGGTCTTCCGGAACCGCGGATCATCGAGCTCGGCCGGCGGATCGCGACCACGCGCCCGACCGGCATCCGCTGCACCCAGGGCATGCAGCGCCACGCGGGCGGCGGCGCCGCGCTGCGCACCCTGTACGCGCTGCCGGGCGTGACCGGCGACTGGCAGTACCCGGGCGGCGGCGCGTCGTACTCGACCAGCGGGCGCTTCCAGCCCAACGTCGCCGACGTGATGCGCGACGACCTGCTGCAACAGCCGGTCCGCACGTTGAACATGACGCGGCTCGCCGACCACCTGCTCAACCTCGACGACCCGCCGGTGAAGGCGCTGGTCGTCTACCAGGCGAACCCGATGGGCTCCAACCCGGACTCGCGGCGCGTCCAGCAGGGGCTCATGCGCGAGGACCTGTTCACCGTCGTCATCGACCAGTTCCCGACCGACACCGTCGACTACGCGGACATCGTGCTGCCGGCCACCATGCAGACCGAGCACCTCGACGTCAACGACGGCTACGGGCACTCCTACGTGCACCTCAACGTCAAGGCGGTCGAGCCGCCCGGCGAGTGCCTCTCGACGCTGGAGACGTTCCGGCGCATCGCCCGCGCGATGGAGCTCGACGAGCCCGCGCTCTACGCCTCCGACGAAGCGGTCGCGCGGACGCTGCTCGGTGACGAAGCGTTCGCGTACCTCTCCGAGCACGGCTGGCGACGGTATCTGCCGGAGGACTACGTCCCGTTCACGGAGGGCTTCCCCACCCCATCGGGCAAGCTCGAGTTCTTCTCGAGCACAGCCGAGCGCGACGGGCTGGACCCGCTCCCGGGCTGGACGCCGCCGGCGCTGACCGGCGGCGACGAGCATCCGCTGGCGCTGATCGCGCCCGCCTCGCACTGGTTCCTGAACACGATCTTCGCCAACAAGCCCGACCTGATCAAGAAGGCGGGAGAGCCGAGGATCACGCTCCATCCCGAGGATGCGAAGCACCGCGAGCTCGAGACCGGCGACAGCGCGCGGATCTTCAACGCCCGCGGGAGCTTCCTCGCCCGCGTCGAGGTGTCCAACATGGTCCGCCCGGGCGTGATCGCCTCGACCAAGGGCCACTGGCTCAAGCACGTCCGCGGCGGCGCGAACATCAACGCCACCACCGAGGAGCGCGACGCCGACATGGGCGGCGGCGCGATCTACCACGACAACCGCGTGCAGGTCGAGCGCTCTAGCGTGTCGGTCGATGATTTGGACCAGCCGCGAGATCAGGCTCGCTTCACGCCCCGAGGGCGAGCCGCAGCCGTCCGACTTCCAGCTCGCTGAAGTCGAGATCGGCGACCCGGGCGACGGCGAGATCGTCGTCCGCAACGCCTTCATGTCGGTCGACCCGTACATGCGCGGGCGGATGAACGACGTGCCGTCCTACGTGCCGCCGTGGCAGCTCGGGGACACGCTCGACGGCGCCGCCGTCGGTGAGGTCGTCGCCTCGCGCAACCCGCGCTTCGCCGAGGGCGACGTCGTCACCCACCAGGGCGGCTGGCGCGAGTACGCGAAGATCGGCCGCGGCGCACGCAAGGTCGACGCCGAGGGCATCTCGCCGAGCGCGTTCCTGGGCGTGCTCGGCATGCCCGGCCTGACCGCCTACGTCGGCCTGCTCGACATCGCGGCGCTGCGGGACGGCGACATCGTGTTCGTCAGCGGCGCCGCGGGCGCGGTCGGCTCACTCGCCGGCCAGCTCGCGAAGCTGCGCGGGCACACCGTGATCGGCTCGGCCGGCTCGCCGGAGAAGCTCCAGTGGCTGCGCGAGCTCGGCTTCGACGCGGTGTTCGACTACCACGACGGCGTGCGCGACGGGCTCAAGCAGGCCGCCCCCGACGGCATCGACCTCTACTTCGACAACGTCGGCGGCGAGCATCTGGAGGCCGCGATCGGCCGCCTGCACAACCACGGCCGCGTCGCCCTGTGCGGCGCCATCTCCGTCTACAACGCGACCGAGCCCACCCCCTGGCCGCGCAACATGTCGCTCGCCATCGGCAAGCGGCTGACCCTGCGCGGGTTCATCATCATCGACCACGCCGACCGCATGCCCGCGTTCCTCGAGGAGGTCGGCGCGCACGTGCGCGCCGGTCGCGTCCGGTACCGCGAGACGGTCGTCGAGGGCGGCGTCGAGGCCGCGCCGCAGGCGTTCATCGACCTCCTGCGCGGCGCCAACACCGGCAAGATGGTGGTCAAGTTGTAAGTTATACGTATGACCACGCTCGTCACCGGGAGTTCCGGCCATCTCGGCACCGGCTTGATGCGCGTCCTGGGCGACAAGGCGGTCGGCGCGGATCTGCTCGCCGGACCGGACACGCACGTCGTCGGCGACCTTGCCGACCGTGCGGTCGCGCGCCGAGCGCTGGAGGGCGTCGACGCCGTGATCCACACGGCGACGTTGCACAAGCCGCACATCGGCTCGCACACCCGCGCCGACTTCGTCGCCGCGAACGTCACCGCGACGCTCAACCTGCTCGAGGAAGCCGTCGCCGCGGGCGTCGGCCGCTTCGTCTTCACCAGCACCACGAGCGCGTTCGGCCGCGCGCTGAAGCCCGCCCGGGGCGAGCCGGCGGCGTGGATCACCGAGGACGTCGTCCCCCGGCCGCGCAACGTGTACGGCGCCACCAAGTGCGCGGCCGAGGACCTCTGCGAGCTGATCCACCGCGACCATGGACTGCCGGTGCTGATCCTGCGCACCTCGCGCTTCTTCCCCGAGACCGACGACCGCGACGACGCCCACGCCTACGCGGACCTCAACCTCAAGGTCAACGAACTGCTCTATCGCCGCGTCGATCTCGAGGACGCGGTGCGCGCCCACCTCGACGCGCTCGACCGTGCCCCCGCGCTCGGCTTCGGCCGCTACATCATCAGCGCCACGACGCCGTTCACCCGCGAGGACGCGCCGCTGCTGACCGCGGATGCGCCGGCGGTCGTCGCACGCCACTTCCCGGACTACGAGACCGTCTTCACCGAGCGCGGCTGGACGATGTTCGGCACGATCGAGCGCGTCTACGACAACGCCCGCGCCCGCCGCGACCTCGGCTGGGCGCCGCGCTACGACTTCGGCCGGGCGCTGGAGCGCCTCGCCCGCGGCGAAGATCCACGCAGCGACCTCGCGCTCGCGGTCGGCGCGAAGGGCTACCACGCCGAGCCCACGGGCGTCTACACGACACGGGGTCGCGGGGCCTGATCCGTGCGACCCTATGGCGCATGCGCCGTTCCCTCCTCGTTCTGGTCCTCGCCCTCTTCGCGTCCGCGCCGGCCCTGGCCCACGCCGCCGAGAAGGTCTACGTCCGCGACCCGCTGACCAACAAGGCGCACCAGCGCCCGAAGACGGTCAGCTTCCGCGATGTCGACCTCACCGGCCTGAAGTGGATCCACTGGGGCAAGCTGCGCGCGATCGGACGCGGCAAGGCCAACGTCCTGATCTGTGACACGAGCTGCGCCGACGGCCATCGCGTCAACGGCACGGTCCGCGTCGTGCTGCGCAAGCGCGTGAGGGACGGCAACCGCCGGGTCTACCAATGCATCGACGGCACGATCAGCGGCGTACCGAAGGCGTACTCGAAGATCAGCTGGGGCTGCTGAACGGCGTTCTCATCGTCCTCTCCGCAAGGGCGGGTACCGGTCGCGGCATGCGTCGTTTCATGCTGTCCCTCGCCGCGGCCGCCAGCTTGGTGGCCGCCGCGCCCGCCGCGGCCCAGAACGCCCCGGCGCCCAAGCCGATCGTCACCACCATCGATCGCGTCCCGATGGTCGAGCTCTACGACGGCGGCGGCGGACTCCCGTATCTCGGCTCGGCCACGAGCTACAACGCCGGTGACTGGGAGGGCGCGCTGCGCACCTACCACGACTCGGGCGTCTACCTGAACCAGGTCGCGCAGATCGACGCGATCGCGCAGCACGCGATCGACAAGGGCGGCCGCCACTACCGCAGGGCGCGCGCGGCGGCCAAGCGCCGCGGACACGGCACCACGGCCACGGCCACGGCGGCGGGCACATGCCCCGCAAGCCCGCACTCGTGCTCGACATCGACGAGACGTCGCTGTCGAACTACTCGGCGATCAGCGCCGACAACTTCACGTACGGGACCAACTCGCGGGCGGAGGCGACCAACGAGATCGGCGTCGCGATCCCCGCGACGCTCGCGCTCTACAAGGACGCGATCGCTCACGGCATCACCGTCTTCTTCATCACCGGCCGTGGCGAGGACTCCCGCGCGCACACCGAGAACAACCTGCGCACCCAGGGCTTCGGCACCTGGAAGGCGGTCGTGCTCAAACCGGCCGGGTCGACGCTCTCGACCGTGGCCTACAAGAGCGCCGCCCGCGCCGACATCGAGAAGCAGGGCTACGAGATCGTGGCCAACGTCGGCGACCAGTACTCCGACCTCGCCGGCGGCCACGCCGACGCGGCCTACAAGCTCGCGAACCCCTTCTACTTCCTGCCCTGACCCGAATTTCCGGGGACGTCGATGAGTTTCGCCGGCGTCCCCGGTCTTTGGGGCATGACGAACACCGCAGCCACCCGCCTCAGCCGGATCGCCAACGTCTGCATCCCCGTCTCCGACCAGGACGGGTTGATCGACTTCTACGTCAACACGCTGGGTCTCGAGAAGCGTGTCGACGTCCCGTTCGCCGAGGGAATGCGCTGGGTCGAGGTCGGCCCGGCCGACGCCGAGACCACGATCGCGCTCGCGCCGCCCCCGCCCGGCACGGCCACCGGCAACGTCCAGACCGGCATCACGCTGCAGACGGCCGATGTCGACGCCGTGCACGCCGAGCTGAAGGCCGCGGGCGTGGACGTCGACGCCGAGGTCTCGCGCTTCGGCGGCCCGGTCCCACCGATGTTCTGGTTCCGCGACCCGGAGAACAACACGCTGATGATCGTCGAGGTCACGGACTGAGCCGGCCCGCGGGCGCCGTGGCCGGCGACTGATACTCCCCGTGTGCACGCCCGTCCCGCGACGCTCGACGATGTGGAGGCGATCCGCCGCATCTGCGCGGATAGCTCGTACACGCCAGAACGCGTGGCGCGCGAGGTTGACGCTTCGCTGCCCTCGTGGGGCGGGTGGTTCGTGGCCTGCGACGACGCCGTGATCGCCGCCGGCGCGGGCGGGCTGACGGGGGTCGCGACCGGCGAGGTGTTCGTCCTGAGCGTCGCCTGCTCCCGGCGTGGCGAAGGGGCGGGAACGACGCTGCTGCACGCGATCACCGAGCAGCAGGTGAGACTGGGCGCCGTCGAGCAATGGGTGTCCGTCGCGGCGGGGAACACGGCGGGCATCGCGTTCTACGAGGCGCGGGGTTTCGTGCGCAGAGGCACCCAAGCCGTGTCCGGCGTCGAAGGCGCGTGTGCGAGGTATTGGCGGTCGCTTCCCCGACAAGGGTCTGGAAAGCCTGCGGGGTCGAGCTAGCCTGGGTCGCCGTTCCGCTACCCGGCAGGGGTGTCGTCGTGGCGGAGTAGGGACAATTGAGGTTCAACGCCGGGAGGCGTACATGCGGAGATTCATGGCCGGGCTGGGGAGCCTGGCAGTCGCTGCTGGGCTGGCCACGACCGTCGCGCTCTCGAGCGCGGGTGCGGCTCCACCGCAGGGATCGGCGGGCCTGCCACAACGGACGGAGTCCGACGAGCTGCCCAATCCGGCGGAGACCAAGCGCCGCGAGCTGCGCGAGGCGGCGCTGCAGAAGGTGCTCAAGGGCGAGGCGAAGGTCCAGAATCGCAACGGCAGCAAGGTGGTCAGGATCGGCGAGACCCAGACCACGACGGTGTCCGGCACCGTCGCCCAGCAGGATCAGTACGTCGAGCTCCAGCGCGAGAAGACGGACAAGATCTTCGTGATCCTGGCCGAGTTCGGCAACGAGCGCGCGCCGAACTACCCGGACAAGGACCAGGATCCGAACACGCCTGGCCCCACGACCTGGAATGGGCCGCTGCACAACGCGATCCCCGCCCCGGATCGCACGAAGGACAACTCGACGGTCTGGCAGCCTGACTACAACCGTCAGCACTACCAGGACCTCTACTTCGGGACCGGCGAGGACTCGCTGCGGTCCTACTACGAGAAGCAGTCGTCGGGGCGCTACAGCGTCGACGGCACCGTCACCGACTGGGTGAAGGTCCGCTACAACGAGGCGCGCTACGGCCGCTCCAACGGCTACCCGTGCGCGGGCAACGTCTGCTCGAACACGTGGAACCTGATCCAGGACGCGATCAACTCGTGGGTCGATCAGCAGCACGCCGCCGGTCGCACCGACGCCCAGATCAAGGCCGACCTCGCGTCCTATGACCAGTGGGACCGCAACGACTACGACCACGACGGCAACTTCAACGAGCCGGACGGCTACATCGACCACTTCCAGATCGTGCACGCCGGCGGCGACCAGGCCGACGGCGACCCGATCCAGGGCGAGGACGCGATCTGGTCGCACCGCTGGAAGGCCTTCCAGGGCACCGGCCAGGGCCCGGCCGGCAACCAGGACGGCGGCACCCAGATCGGCACCACCGGCCTGTGGGTCGCCGACTACACGATCCAGCCCGAGAACGGCGGCGTCTCCGTGTTCACGCACGAGTACGGCCACGACCTCGGCCTGCCCGATCACTACGACACCGCCGGCGGCCCGGACAACGCCGTCAACTGGTGGACGCTCATGGCCCAGAGCCGCGTGTCGGCGCCTGAGGACCAGGGCATCGGCACCCGCGCCGCCGACCTCGGGGCGTGGGACAAGCTGCAGCTCGGCTGGCTCGACTACGAGATCGCCGTCGCCGGCCAGAAGAAGACGGTCGACCTCGGCCCGCACGAGTACAACAGCGCCAGGGCGCAGGGCTTGGTCGTCGTGCTGCCGGACAAGCAGGTGACCACCAACGTGGGTGCGCCCGCCGCCGGGACCAAGCAGTGGTGGTCCGGTGCGGGTGACGATTACGAGGCGACGCTGACGCGCTCGGTCGCGGTGCCCGCCGGAACCTCCACGTTGAGCTTCCAGGCGCGGTGGAACATCGAGGACTGCGGTCCCGATCCGTGCGACTACGCCTACGTCGAGGTCGATGACGGCACCGGGTTCAAGGCGATCCCGGGCAACATCACCAAGGCCGCCGAGGGCAACGGCATCGACGGCTACCAGGCGACCTACACGCCGGCGACGTTCGACATGAGCGCCTACGCCGGCAAGACCGTCTCGCTGCGTTTTCACTACAAGACCGACGGCGCGGCTCAGGGCACCAACCCGGACGTCCCGTCCGGTCTGTTCGTCGACGAGATCAAGCTCGTCAACGGCACCACCACGGTGTTCTCCGACGGTGCCGAGAGCGGCAACAACGGGTGGACCTCGGTCGGCTTCTCCGCCGTCGGCGGGTCCTTCACCACCGCGTACGACCACTTCTACATCGCCTCGAACCGGACCTACACGGACTACGACCGTCACCTGCAGACGGGTCCGTACAACTTCGGCTTCCCGGACCGTCCCGACTGGGTCGAGCACTTCCCGTACCAGAACGGCCTGCTCGTCTCCTACTGGGACACGTCCTACGGCGACAACAACGAGTCCCAGCATCCGGGCAACGGCCTGGTGCTGCCGATCGACGCCAACCCGGCGCCGATCTACAACCTCGAAGGCGCGGTCTGGCGCGGTCGCATCCAGACCTACGACGCGCCCTTCGGGTTGGAGAAGTCGGACTCGTTCACGCTGCACACCACGACCGGCAAGGCCTCCTACATCCGTGGCCAGAACGCCGTTCCCACCTTCAACGACCTGAAGGAGTACTGGGACCCGGCGCAGCCGACCGTCGGCGTGAAGGTCCCGCACGTGGGCGTGAAGATCACGGTCACCAAGCAGGACGGCACGTCGATGACCGTGAAGGTCGCGGCCGCCGCGGCCGGCAAGACCTGAGGTAGCGCTTCAGCCGCCCTCGACCTCGGCCCACGGGTCGCGGTCGAGGGCGGCCTCGAAGTCCGCTCGTGTGTGCACGGGCTCGCCGTGGCTGACGAGCACATGCTCGAACGGCAGCCCGAGCATCGCTCGGAGCGTCGGCAGCACCCGCGACTCGTGCCACGGCGTGTTCCATACCCGGAGCTCGCCTTCGGGCGCGGTCAGCCCGTCGGCGAACACCAGCGCCTCCTGCTCGGGCAGGTACAGCGGCGTCTCCATCATCCCGCGCCCATCATCGAGCGCGTAGATCCCACCGGGAAGCTCGTCGCCCGGCCGCACCGGCTTGAGCTCGGTGTGCGGCGCGTCACCCGCCCAGAACAGGAACGGCCCGTGCGCCTCGGCCTTGTACCAGCGGGCGAACAGGTCAACGTCGCGCACGTGATCGGGCTTGAGGATCACGATCGCGTCGACCCGCTCGATCCGGTCGTAGACCTCCGTCGCGGACGGATGCGGCGCCAACGGGTCCAGCAGCACGTGCACCCCGTTCGAGCGCACGGCAAAGCTCGAGACCTCAGGCTGCCAGTCCTCGTTGTCCTCGGTCCAGTCGGGATGCGGCTGGCGCCACAGCCACAGTCCCTCGGCAACGTCACGTACCTCCACGCTCATGGCGCCGAGCCTACCCGCGCGCCGGGCGGAGTAGCGTCTCGGCGAATGGCGGCGTGGCGCAGGCAGGCGGCGGAGTTGCTTCCCGAGTTGTGGGCTGACGAGTTCGACCGCACGACGCCGTACCTGTTCTTCTTCTCGCTCCTGCCGTTCACCGTCGACGCTCACCGGCGCGGCGATCAGGATGCGCTGCGCCGGGCGTACGCGTTCGCGCGCTGGTGTGGGAACCAGGGAGGGGACCTGCACAACGCCGTGTACGTCGCGTTCTACGAGCACCTCTTCGACGAGTGGGATGTGCACGAGGACGTGTTCCGCCGGCTCGACGCAGAGACCGCGCGTGCGTGCTGGCCCCTGTGGGAGGTGCGGCTCGAACCGGAGAAGCTCGCTCTGGTGCGCGTGGGGCTGCGGCTGTAAGAATCAGACGATGCACCTGGCCGCGTTCATCGGGCTCACGGCGGTGATCGTGGCGATCCCCGGCCCGTCGGTCATGCTCGTCATGAAGGCGACGATGTTGCGTGGCCGGTCGAGCGCGATGCTGGTCGCGTGCGGGGTGCTGTGCGGAGACTTCATCTGGGCGGCCGCGGCGGTCGCCGGGATCACGGCGCTGATCGTCGCCTCGGGGCCGGCGTTCGAGGTGTTGCGCCTGGCCGGGGCCGCGTACCTGATCTATCTCGGCCTGAAGCTGTTGCTGGCGCGCGGTGAGAAACACGAGCACGCCCCGTCGCCCGCGCTTCGCTCACGGCGCTCGTTCGTCGAGGGCCTGTTGTGTGAGCTGTCGAACCCGAAGTCGCTGATCGTCTTCACGAGCGTCATCCCGCAGTTCCTCTCGCCGCACCCGCCCGCCGCCGAGGTGGCGCTGTTCGGGGTGCTCTTCGCGGTCCTGGGCTTCGCATCGCTGTCGGTCTATGTCGGGGCGCTCGCCGCGACCCGGCGCGTGGTCCGCGGCAGGTTGACCGACCGGCTCCTGCGTGCGAGCGGCGCGCTGCTGGTCGCGTTCGGGATCGATCTCGTCGCCGATCGCTAGCGCCGTCACAAATCGCGCGACGTCTCGCAATAAGGAGTCATGCGTCGCGACGCACTGACTGATGGCGCCGGGTTCTACCGCCGGCACGAGCGCGCGGTGGTGGCGTTCGTCGGCCCGATGGTGCGCGATCCGGAGGTGACGGTGGACGTGGTGGCGGAGACGTTCGCCCGCGCCTTCGAGTCGCGGGCGAGCTTCGAGCCCGCGATCGGCAACGAGCGGGCATGGCTGCTCGGGATCGCCCGCCATGTCGTGCTCGACGCGTGGCGGCGCGGCCGGGTGGAGAACGAGATGCGCGCCCGGCTGGGCATGCGCACGCTGGCGCTGAGCGCGGAGACGCTGGCCTCGGTCGAGGAGGCGGTGCTTGAGTCCGAGAGCGCGGTCGTCGAGGCGTGGCTGTCCGACCTGCCCGAGGACCAGCGCGAGGCCGTCCGCCGGCGCGTGCTGGCGGACGAGGACTACGACGCGATCGCGCGTGACCTCGAGTGCTCACCCGCGGTCGTCCGCCAGCGCGTGAGCCGCGGGATCGCGACGTTGCGACGGGGGCTGGAGTCATGAGCTTGATCCCGGAACTGGAACGCGAACTGGAGCGGGTGATGCCCGTGCGCAGGGCTCGCCGGACGCTGCGTGTCGGTCTCGGCCTCGGCGTGGCGCTGTTGGCGGGAGGAACCGCCGCGCTCGCCGCCACCGGGGTGATCGGGGTCGGCTCGCCCACCACCGACACCGTGGAGCTGAAGCCGCACAGCGGGATCGGCGCGCTCGCCCCCGGCAGCGTGCGGGTGCTCACGATCCAGACCCAGGACCCGGACGGCGGGCTCCCGTGGGGACTGCGGGTGGCCAGGACGACCCGCAGCCTCGGCTGCCTGCAGGCCGGTCGCCTGCTCGACGGCCGCATCGGCGTGCTCGGCCGCGACGGCGCGTTCCACGATGACGGACGGTTTCACCCGATCGCCGACGGCAGCGTCGGCCACCCCGCCACCTGCATGCAGCTCGACGGCAAGGGGCAGCTGATCGGCAGCGTCGTGTTCGGCGGCGTGCCGGCGAGCGCCAGCCAGGGCGGCGAGTGCCTCCCGCCCCAGTTCGCCCGCGGCGTGCCCAAGGACGAGCTCTGCGCGCCGGAGAGCATCCGCATCCTCTACTACGGCCTGCTCGGCCCGCAGGCGAAGAGCATCATGATCGGCGCCCGCGAGATCCCGACCGTCGGCGAGGAGGGCGCGTACCTGATCGTCGACCGCATCGGCGACAGCGGGATGGGCGGCGTGATGGCCGGCACGTGGCCGACCAACAGCCCGATCACCGAGATCCGCTTCAAGGACGGCAGCTCCTGCCCGGTCGGGATCGCCGGCCCGGACAAGGCCTGCGAGAACCCCGGCTACGCCACACCCGCCCAACCCACGCTCACCAGCGCCGACGTGAAGACCCCGATCCACGTCAAGACGTTCAAGACCGGCAAGCGCTGGCACGCGCGCATCAGCTTCCGCGCGCCCGTGGCGATCACGGACGCGAGCGCGGCCTACACGATCAACCTGTCCGTCCCCTCGAAGAAGCGCGGCCGCGGGATCGGCACCGCGACCTCGCGCGACATCAAGGCGGGTGAGACGGTCGTGTTCAAGTTCGACTACCTCGGCGGCCACGGCCGCTACCACGGCGTGATCACCTACCAGCGCGCCCGCACCGGCCAGGCGATGGTCCTGCCGATGCGGGATGGCCCGCGCGTCGGGAACGTGTCGTTCCGGATCGAGTGACCGCCGCGGCGCCGGCGAGCAGGAGCTGAGCGTCTCAGACGCGATAGAGGAAGGTGTAGACCGCCGAGTCGCCGTTCTGGACCAGGGCGTCGAGGCAGTAGCGACACTCGCCGCCGCCGCCCTTGTCGGTGAGATCGAGGGTCATCGGCGGGCGCCCCGCAACCAGCGCAACCTCCATCCGGTCGCCCTTGCACGGACCGTCGGCCAGCCGCGCGGTGATCGTCTGCTCGGGCATCGGTCTCCTTGGCGCCGGGAATCCGCTCCGAGGCTTCGGAGCGATACGCCGCCGCACCGAATGACGGTAGCTGATCCGAACGGGTAGTCTGCGGGGCCGTGAGGTGGGTCAGGGTGGGGTTGCTGGCGATGGTCGTCGCCTGCGCAGTGACGTGCGAGTCCGCGCGCGCTGCCGTCTGCCCGGGCGCCGACGCGCTGTATCAACCCGGCGTCAACGACGCGCAGGTGCGTGCCGGCATGTTGTGTCTGGTCAACAATGAGCGCCTGTCGCGCGGGCTGAAGCCGGTGACGGCGAACCCCGCGCTGGACCGCGCCGCGCAGCGGCATCTCGAGGACATGGCGGCGCGTGATTTCATCGGCCACGTCGCGCCGGACCCGGCGCCGTTCGGGGCCACGCCTCACGAGCGGGCGGCCGCCGCGGGCTATCCCGGGACGCGCAGCACGCCGAACTGGGAAGTGGGCGAGACGCTGCACACGGCCTCGCAGACGACGCCCGTGACCAACTCCGAGATGATGACGGCGCAGGCCGCGATGACCAGTTGGATGACGAGCGCGTCGCACTGCGCGGTGATCCTCACCAAGGAGCTCGAGCACCTCGGTGCGGGCGTGTTGAGCGCTTCGGACGAGGACGGCTGGGTCACGGATTCGTTCGCGCTCGTCGTCGGTGCGATCGGCCTGAAGATGACGCCCTCGACGGCGTGCCCGGCGGCCACGGGCCTGGTGGACCCGACGACGGTCCCGGCCGCGCCCGCGCCGCCGGCGACGGACGAAGCGCCTGGGGACGAGGCGCCCGCCGCGCCCGGAGGTATGACGCTCGGCACGACCGGCGTCCAGCTCACGTCCGGCGCCGCGATCACGCTCAACCGCGGTGCCGCCGCCGCGCCGATGACGCTGCGCTGCACCCGCAGCGCCGGCCGCTGCCGCGCCACCGCGACGCTGCGCGCCCGGGGCCGGGTGCTCGGCCGCGCGAACGTGGACCTCACCGCGGGTGCGGCGAAGCGGCTCGCGGTGCCGATCGCCCGCGGCCAGCGCAAACGGCTCACGCGCAAACGGACGCGCGCGATCCTGAACCTGGCCACCACCGACGCGACCAGCACCCGCGTCGTCACGCTCCGCGGCTGACGGTGGCGATCTTGTTCCGGCAGGCGATCGCGGTGGCCGACGCCCTGCGCACCGGCCCGTACACACGAACGCCGGCGTTCACGACCCCGTAGCCAACGATTGGCGGCGGGCGATCCGGGGGGAATCGCCCGCCGCGGCCTGCACTGTGACCCGCCGGCATTGGCGGGAGGTTGGCCAGATCTTGGTGCGCTAGCCCGTCGCCGCCTTCCAGGTCACCGTGCCGCTGTCACAGCCGTCGACAGGCGCGCCCGCGGGATCGGTCTCGGTGACCTTGACCTGCAGCGTGCCCTTGATCGAGGGCTTCCCGACACGGCCGGCGATCTGGTAGGTGAAGTTGCGCTTGCCGCCCTCGGTGAGCGGATAGTCGTCGCTGATCGGATTCCCGAAACTGCCGTTGCCCTTGACCGGGAAGCCGCCGAAGTGCTCGGGGATGCGGAAGAAGCCGTTGGACGGCGTGCACCCGGCGCGCCACGTGAACAGCAGGTCGTTCACACGCTTGCGCTGCTGGTCGAGGCGCACGACGATCGGCTCGCCCTGGCTCGTCGTGCCGCCGTAGACGAACCCGGGGTCGCGGGCGGCGGTCCAGCGCAGCGTGCCGGTCTGGCACGAGGTGACCGCGTTGCCGGTCGCCTTGTCGACGATCTTGACGATCGCCGACAGCGTGCCCGAGGCGTTCTTGGGCTTGAGCTTGCCCGCGAACTCGACCTGAACGGCGGCGACGTTGGCGCCGAGGTCGTAGCCCACGAGCTGGACGCCCTTCACGCGCCCCTTGGCGTTCTGCGAGACCAGGAGCTCCTGCGATCCCGGCGCGAAGCCGACGGTCGGCTTGACCGGTGTGAGCTCGGCGCGACCGGCGTAGGACCCGCCCTCGCCGCAGGAAGCCTCCCACGAGATCACGAGCTTGCGCATGGTGGCGGCCGCGGAGTCGGCCTTGAGCACGATCGGGTCGCCGCTGCGGGTGCTGCCCCCGTAGACGGCGTCCGCCGCGAGGGCGGGCGGTGAGACGGCCAGCACCGCCGCCGTGGCGGCGGCGGCGGTGAGGCCGGGGAGGAGAGACGGACGCATGCCCACGACGCTAAGCACACGTGCTCGCGCGCACATCGGGCGAACACTCGATCTTGCGTGGCCCGGGCGCCCTATCTACGCGATTGCGGCGTGGGTCTGAGCGTGCGTCTGGGCGGTCGCGGGGGTGGAGATGGTGACCGCGACGATCGTGGCGAGGACGGCGAGGCCGGCGAAGATGGAGCGGGTGGTCATGGGGACCTCCGGTAGTTGACCGGACCGACGATCCTCGCCTAGGGGCCTCGCTCCCACGGGCGGAAGGTGCCGTTCGCCCACCCCAGCGGGGACGTCGGTTCCACCCTAGGTGGTGAGAACTCCGAGCCGTTGCGCCCGACCGGCCGCCTCGACGCGCGAGTGCACGCCGAGCTTGGCGTAGATGTGGGCCATGTGCGCGCCGACGGTCTTCTGGCTGATGAACAGGCGGGTCGCGATCTCGCGGTTGGTAAGGCCCTCGGCGAGCAGCCTGAGGACGTCGATCTCGCGTGCGGTCAAGCCGACGCCGTCCTCCTTGGCCGCCGCGACCGGCGCCGTGGTCAGGTCCAGGCGCCCGCGCCGCGCCAGCGCCTCGACCTGCTCGAGCAACGGACGGGCGCCGAGCCGCGCCGCGGTGGCGTGCGCGGCCTTCGCCGCCGCGGTCGCCGCCGCGCGCTCACCGCCCGCCAGCAGCAGCGCCTCGGCCTGGCCGGCGCGCGCGTAGGCGGCGGGATACGGCTCCGAGAGCGCGTCGAAGGCCTCGGCGGCGGCGGCCCACGCGGCCGGCGTGCGCTCGTGCTCGGCATGGGCGAGCAGGCGGTGCGCGCGGGCGTCGGGCAGCGGCGCGAGCGCGGCGAGACCGGCCAGCGCCTGCCCGGGATCGGCCTCCGCGCGCACGGCGAGCGAGTACAGCGGCGGCGTGTAGAGCGAGTCCTGTACGCCCGCGAGCGCGCCGTCGAGGTGCACGCGCGCGGCGTCTCGATCGCCGAGCGCGAGCGCGAGCAACGCCCGCGCGACCGCCAGCGGCGCGAGGAACTCGCTCGGCAGGTCGGGATCGCCCTCCTCGAGCTCCGCGCGCGCCGCCGCGAGGTCCCCGCGCAGCGTGTGCAGCTGTCCGGCGACGGCACGCCGCAACGCGACCGCGGTCTTTGACAGGTCCATCCGACGGCTCTCCTCGAGCCGCGCCGCCGCCTCGTCCCAGCGACCGAGCCGGAACAGGTCGTCGGCGGCGTTGACGTAGAGGAAGTGCCCGAAGGACCCGCGAAGCCCGAGCCGCGCCGCCTGGCGCTCGCCCTCCTCCATCGCCCGCAGGGCCCCCGCGCGGTCGCCGCGGATGCGCAGCAACTCGCCGAGGTGCATGTAGGCGCGGGCGATGTCCTCGCCGTCGGCGGCGAGCGCGAGCGCCTCGCGCAGGTACGCCTCGCCCTGGTCGGCCTCCCCGAGATGGGCGAGCACCAGCCCGAGCGTGATCCGCGGCTTGGCGCCCGCCGCGAGCCCCGCCTCGCAGCACGCGCGCGAGTCCTCCCAGCGCCGCAGGCCCATCAGCGCATGACCCTTCGCCGCCAGCAGCCGCGGCTCGCCCGGGGCCAGCTCGAGCGCACGCTCGTAGCTGGCGAGCGCGGCCTCGTCGTCCCAGAAGTGGTACTCGCCGAGGCGCTCGTAGAGCAGCGGGTCCTCGGTCAGCGCGATCGCCTCACGACACAGCGCGACCGCCTTCTCGGCGTCGCCGCTGAAGCGGGCGGCCTGGGCGGCGCGGGCGAGCAGGTCAGCGCTGCGCTCACCGAGTTCGAGCGCGCGCTCGTAGTGGGCGAGCGCGGCGTCGTAGGCGTGCAGGCCCGCGGCCTCGCTCCCCGCCTCGATCGACGCCTGCAGCGCCTCCTCGGGCAGCCCCGCCCGCTGGTACTGGTGGGCGCGCAGCGCCGCCGGCGCATCGTGCAGTTGGGCGGCGATCCGTCCGTGCAGGGCCGTTCGCTCGCCCGGCAGCAGCCGCCCGTAGATCACCTCGCCGATCAGCCCGTGCCGGAACGCGACCCCGTCGCGCTCCTGCACCAGGACGCCGGCATCGAGGGCGGCTCGCAGGGCGGACGGGTCGATCTCCAGCCGCGTGAGCAGCTCGTGCGTCGCGTGCCCGCCCGCCGCGGCCAGGATCCGCAGCGTCGGCTGATCGAGCCGCTCGATCCGCGCCAGGACCGCCTCTTCGAGCGTCCCCGTCCGCGCCGCGAACAGCTCCTCGACGAAGAACGGGTTCCCGCCCGTCCGCGCGTGCAGCTCGGCCGCGAGCGAGACCGGCACCGGGGCGTCGGCGATCGCCTCCAGCTGGCGCGCGACCTGATCGGCGGTGAGCGGTGGCAGCGCGATCCGGGTCACCGTCCTGCGCCGTCCGAGCTCGGCCGCCAACCGCTGCAACTCGGGCGAATCCTCGCGGTGCGTGGCGATCACCACCACCCGCTCGTCGCGCAGGTTGCGCGCCAGGAAGGCAAGCAGGGCGAGCGTGGCCGCGTCCGCCCAGTGCACGTCCTCGAGCACGAGCAGCACCGGCGCCGCGTCCCCGAGCCGCTCCAGCAGCAGCTCGAACAGCTGCCCACGCCCGCTCGCCGACGGCAACGGCTCCCCGCGCAGCGCGGCCACCACCGGCCCGAGCGCGAGCTCCTCCCCGCCGAACTCCACGCACTCCCCGTGCAGGACGGTGAACCCGGCGGCCGACGCCTCGACCTCGCTCACCAGCCGCGTCTTGCCGATCCCCGCCTCGCCCGAGATCAGCACCACGCCCGGCGCCGCCCCCAGCACGTCGAGGATCTGGCGCAGCGGAACGTCTCGACCGACCACCGCGCGAGTATCCCCAACTATCAGCGCACGAACAACGTCGCGAGCTGCGTCCGCGATCGGATCCCGAGCTTCTTGAAGATCCGCGTGAGGTGGACCTCGACCGTCTTCGGGCTCACGAACAGCGCCGCCGCCACCTCGCGGTTGGTCGCGCCGCGGGCGACGGCGAGGGCGACCTCGAGCTCCTGCGGGGTCAGCTCGCGGGTCGCCGGAGCGCGCTCTGGGCGGGTGGCGCCGCCGGCGGCGCGCAGCTCGGTGCGAGCGCGGGCGGCCCACGGCGCGGCGCCCAGCGCCTCGAAGTGCTCCAGCGCCGAACGCAGCCGGTCGCGGGCCTCACGGACGCGGCGGGAGCGGCGCAGGCGCTCCCCGTGGCAGAGCTCGGTGCGGCCGACCTCGAACGGCGAGTTGGCTTTGACGTGGTGGGTGTAGGCGCGTGCGAACCAGGGCTCGTAGTCGTCCTCGAGCATCCCGTGGCCGCGCGCGGCGCACGCCAACGGCCATTGACGCTGCGTGCGTTCGGCCATCGCCTCGAACTCGGCCAGGGCCTCGCG
Organism: uncultured Solirubrobacteraceae bacterium; assembly: GCA_963798325.1. Classification (GTDB taxonomy): domain Bacteria; phylum Actinomycetota; class Thermoleophilia; order Solirubrobacterales; family Solirubrobacteraceae; genus Solirubrobacter. The sequence continues at coordinate 1,613,864 of CAWCSS010000008.1, read as the reverse complement.
GGCGCGGTCGAGGTTGCCGGCGCGGACGTGGGCCTCGATGCGATCGGGATAGAACTGGACGGCGCTCGGGTCGAGCTGGCCGTAGTCGCGGCACAGCTGCGCGGCGGCGTCGAGGTGCTCTGCCGCCCGCCCGGCGTGGCCGAGGCCGAGCTCGAGCAGGCCGACCGCGGCCTCGGCGTACACGTTCAAGGCGCCGATCCCCGCCGCTTGCGCGAGCCGCTGCGCCTCGCTCGCCGCCTCGCGGCACGCCTGCTCGTTGCCCATCGCCGCATCCAGGCGGGCGAGGATGGCCAGCGGGAGCACGCTTGAAACGGTCTGTCCCGTCTCGACGCTGATCCGCATCGCCTCGGCGCCGCGTGCCCGCGCCTGCGCCCAGTGGCCGCGGCGCAGGTCGACCTCGAGTTGTGCGCTGCGCAGGATGGGCAGCGCGCCGACCGCGCCGGTGGCCGCGACCATCGTCGTCGACGCGCGCGGCGAACGCCTCGGCCTCGTCGAAGTCCTCCAGCCAGGCGCGGAACGGCAGCAGCCCGATCAGGTGCGGCGCGCCGGGAATCAGGATGCGCTCGTCCAGCGCCTCCGGCCAGCGGTCGAGCAGGGCGCGCTCGCCCTCGTCGAGCTCGCGGCCGGAGAGGACGCGCCACGAGGCCAGCTGCAGACCGACGCACAGCTCGGTGCGTCCGCCCACGCGCCGGCTGAGCTCGAAGGCGCGCAGGCCGGTCGCCAGCCCGCGGGGACCGCGACCGGCCATGAAGCACGTGACGGCCGCCGCTCGAGAGCATCCAGGCGGCGCGCTCGGGGTCGGCGTCGGCGATCGCCTCGGCGGCGGCGATCAGCTGCTCGATGCCGCTGTCGAGCGACCCGGCGAGCATGTCCAGCGACCCGAGCAGCCCGTCGACCTCGGCGGCACACCAGCGGTGTCAGACGCCTCGGCTACGCGCCTGGCGGGCGAGCGCGAACGCGCGCGTCGTGTCACCGCCCATCACCCGGTCGTTGGCCGCCGCGAGCAGCCGCAGCGCGCGAGCGTCGCCGGGCGGCGTGAGCCGCGCGGCGCGCTCCATGCCCAGCGCGGCGGCGGAGAACCCGGTGCGGCTGCGCGCCTCACCGGCGGCGGACTCCAGCGCGGTGGCGGCTTCGTCGTCGAGCCCGGTCGCGGCGGCCCAGAGGTGGTTCGCCCGCCGGGCGCCCGCGGTGTGGGCGGCGAGGGCGCGATGGGCGGCGCGGCGCTCGGGGGCGGGCGCGTCCCGGTAGGCGGCGGCTCGCACCAGCGGGTGGCGGAAACGCACCTCGTCGACGTCGGCCTCGACCAGATGTTCGCGCTCGGCGGGCTCGAGGTCGGAGAGCGTGACGCCGAGCTCGGCGCCCGCCGCGGCGACCTGTCCGAGCGGCTCGGCCCCCGCCGCGGCGACGAGCAGCAGCGCGGTGCGGGTCCGCTGCGGGAGCCGCTCCAGCCGCCGCCGGAACCCCGCCTGCACGCCAGGGCCGACGGGCAGCGGATCGCCGAGCGGGTCGCGACCGGCGAGCTGCTCGGCGGGGAGATGCGCGGGCGCCTCCAACAGGGCCAGCGGGTTGCCGGCCGTCGCCCGGTGCAGGCGCTCGACGACGATGCCCGGGACCTCGCTCAGCAGCTCCCCCGCCTCGCGGCGCCCGAGACCGCCCAGGGTCAGCTGCTCGATGCCCGCCAGCGGCAGCGATTGCCCTTCGACCGGCCGCAGCGCGAGCAGGAGCGCCACGCGCTCCCCCTCGAGCCGGCGGGCGACGAACAGCAAGGCGTCGGCGGAGGCGTCGTCGAGCCAGTGGGCGTCGTCGACGATCGCCAGCACGGGTTGCCGCTCGGCGGCCGCCGAGAGCAGGCCGAGCGCCGCGGCGTGCACCACGAGCCGATCGGCGAGCCCCGGCGGGCCGAGTGCCAGCGCGCCCTCGAGCGCACGGACCTGCACCGCCGGCAGGCGATCGAGCAGGTGCAGCACCGGGCGCAGCAGCGTCAACAGGGCGGCGAACGGCAGGTCGCGCTCGGCCTCCGCGCCCGTCGCCCGCAGCACGAGCGCCGGCGCGGCGGCGCGCGCGTATTCGAGCAGCGCCGTCTTGCCGATCCCTGGTTCGCCGACGACCGCCAGCGCCCCACCGTTCAAGATCAGGTCCCGCACCCGTGACTTTTCGTGGGCCCGACCGACTATCGCGACCACTCAGCCAAGACTCACCGATTTTCCGCGCGCCGTCAAGGCGCGTGAGCCTTCGGCTCAGCCGCGACCGATAAACGGCATCTGCGTGGCCATGATCGTCATGAACTGCACGTTGGCCTCCAGCGGCAGCGACGCCATATGGGCGACGGCGCGGCCGACCTCGGTCACGTCCATCAGCGGTTCGGCACGCACCGAGCCGTCCGCCTGGGGCACGCCGGAGGCCATCCGCTCGGCCATCTCGGTGCCCGCGTTGCCGACGTCGATCTGCCCGCAGGCGATGTCGAACGCGCGCCCATCGAGAGCGAGCGAGCGCGTGAGGCCGGTGACGGCGTGCTTGGTCGCCGTGTAGGCGATCGAGTCCGGGCGCGGGACGTAGGCCGAGAGCGAGCCGTTGTTGATGATCCGCCCGCCGCGGGGGTCCTGGCCGGCCATCGCCCGGAAGGCGGCCTGCGCGCACAGGAACGAGCCCGTGAGGTTCGTGTCCACGACCCGCGTCCACTCCTCATAGCTGATCTCGGTGATCGGCTTGGCCAGGCCGACCCCGGCGTTGTTGAACAGCAGATCCACGCGCCCGTAGCGCTGCAGCGCGGCGGTGAACAGCGAGGACACCGAGTCCGGATCGGTGACGTCGGTGGGAACGGCCAGGCCGTCCGCGTCCCCCAGCGTCTCCTTCAGCGGCGGCTCGCGCCTGCCTGCCGCGACGACGCTCCAGCCGGCCTCGATCAGGGCTCGTGCGGCGGCTCTTCCTATGCCTGAACCGGCTCCGGTGACAACGGCGATCATGGGTCCCGAAGACTAAGGGGTAAGGGTGCGACGGGCGTCTCGTGCGGCTCCGCCCCGTGAACCGGCTGACGCGAGACGCGACCAAACCCACGCGTGCCGCGCCGTTCGTCACCGCGCCCTTGAGGGGACTCAGGCCGACCGTGACCTGACGGCTGCGAGGCGTAAGGCCCGGACGCCGCGGAGTAAGCGCGATCGCCCTCCGACGCGCACACAACGCCCGATGTACGGGGTGCGTCTCAGCGCGATCCTGTGTCACATGATCAACCAGCTGACACGACGCAAGGAGATCCCGGCGACCGCCGCCGCGCTGCGGATTCGCCAGGCCCGTCCCGCCGACGCGGCCGCGGTCGAGCGGCTGGCGGCACTGGACTCCTCACAGGTCCCGGCCGGCGAGCTGCTGCTCGCCGAGGTCGGCGACGAGCTGTGGGCCGCCTACTCGATGACCGACGGCGACCACGTGGCCGACCCGCTGCGCCCGAGCGCGCAGGCGGTGCTGATCCTCGCCGAGCGCGGGGCGCAGATCCGCCGCCCGCAGCGCCGCCGCTCGCACGGCCGCCGCTCGCTTCTGCGCTTCGCCTGACGGACCTGACGGCCCCGGCGAGTCCGCCGGGTCGAGCGCCACGGGCCGCCGGCCCGTGGCGACGCCGCGCGGGCGCTGGAGCGCTATTCGCTCGCGGGGGCAGCGGGAGCGTTCATCTCGCCGTACTTGATCGCCGCGAGGCCGCCTCCGATGCCGCCGGCCAGCGCGGCGATCGCCCACGGCGTGCCCCACTCGCGGCGGTCGAGCGCGAGCGCGCCCGGGCCGCTGGCGGTGATGGCGAACAGCCCGGCGACCATCACCAGCGGGAATTCGTACCCGCCGTTCTGGCCCCAGATGCCGTTCTGACCGTGGACCTTGGCGATGGCGACGGTCATCGTGCCCGTCAGCGCGGCCGCGGCGGCCGGCGTGACGGCGCCCGCGACCAGCAGCGCGCCGCCGCCGGTCTCGGACAGCGCGGCGGCCGTCGCGTGGTGCTTGCCGGGGTGCAGGCCGAGTGACTCGAAGAAGCCGGCGGTGCCTTCGAGCCCATGCCCACCGAAGGCGCCGGTGAGCTTCTGAAGGCCGTGACCGATGAAGAGGCCTCCGATCACGGCGCGGAGGATCGCTATGCCGAATCTCATGACCACATAGTCTCAGGCGATGCCCCAGCACCGTGTCGTCATCGTCGGCGCCGGCTTCGGCGGCCTCCAGGCCGCACTGCATCTGCGCAGCGCCGACGTCGAGGTGACCCTGATCGATCGCCGCAACTTCCACCTCTTCCAGCCTTTGGCCTACCAGGTGGCCACGGGCGCCCTGGCGCCCGGCGAGGTCTGTTATCCGCTGCGTTCGATCTTCCGCGGCGAGGAGAACGTCAAGGTGCTGCTGGCCGAGGCCACGGGCTTCGATCTGACCGAGCGCATGGTCAAGTTGCGGACACCGGCGGGCGACGAGACGCTCGGCTACGACACGCTGATCGTCGGCGGCGGCTCCAAGTACAACTACTTCGGCCACCCGGAATGGCAGCAGCACGCCGCCGAGCTGAAGTCGCTGGAGGGCGCGCTGCACATCCGCGCGCAGGTCCTGCGGGCGCTCGAGGCCGCCGAGGTCGCGGAGACCGAGGAGGAGCGGCAGCGCCAGCTGACGTTCGTGATCGTGGGCGCGGGCCCGACCGGCGTCGAGATGGCGGGGCAGATCGCCGAGATCGCCCGTGACACGCGGCGCGACTTCCGCGTCGCCGACACCTCCAACGCCCGCGTCCTGCTCGTCGAGGGCGGCGACCGCGTGCTCGCGTCGTTCCCGCCGAAGCTGTCCAAGCGGGCGCTGCACTCGCTGACGGGGTTGGGCGTGACGTCGATGCTCGGTCATCTGGTCACCGGGATCGATGCCGACGGCGTGACCATGCGCTCGGGCGAGACCGAGGAGACCGTGCGCGCGGGCACGGTCATCTGGGCCGCGGGCGTGCTCGCCGCGAGCGTCGCCGGCTCCTTGGCGACGGCCGCGGGCGCCGAGGTGGACAACATCGGCCGGCTGATCGTCGAGCCCGACCTCACCGTTCCCGGCTTCCCCGACGTGATCGCGACTCGGCGACATGGTCCGCGTCCGCGATCACGATCCGCTCCCGGGCGTCGCGCCGGTGGCGATGCAGATGGGCCGCTACGCGGCCAAGCTCATCCGCGGGCGGCTGCGCACGCGCGACGTCGGGCCGTTCAAGTACAAGGACAAGGGCAATCTGGCGACGATCGGGCGGGGACGCGCGGTCGCCGAGCTGCCGCCCGGCATCCGCGCCTGGGGGTTCCCCGCGTGGGCGCTGTGGCTCGGCATCCATCTCTGGTACCTCGTCGGGTTCCAGAACCGCCTGCTGGTGTTCATCCGCTGGGGCTTCAACTTCCTCACCCACGGACGCGGGAACCGGCTCATCACCGGTGATCAGAACCTGCCGTGACGCTGTTCGACGTCCTCAGCGATGGCTCTCGGCGGCAGATTCTGGACCTGCTGCTGGAGCGCGAGCGGTCGGTGAGCGAGCTCGTCGGGTCCCTGGGGATGTCGCAGCCCGGCCGTCTCCAAGCACCTGCGGGTGCTGCGCGACGCCGGCTTGGTGAAGGTGCGGGTGGACGCCCAGAAGCGCTGGTACGGGCTCGAAGCTAAGCCTCTAGTTGAGGTTGATATGTGGCTCGCGCCGTATCGTCGTTTCTGGGCTGACCGGCTCGATGAGCTCGAGCGATCGCTCGACGCGTAGCGTCGTCGGCGGGGAAGAAGGACTCGATCGCGAGCTCGGAGACCGTGACGTCGTGCGCGGTCGCGAAGGTCGTCCTGGTCGAGAAGAAGCGCAGGCCGTCCACCTCCAGCGGCACGAACACGGCGTGGGTCGCGGGCGCGTCCGGGCCGGGATAGCCGCTGAGCTCCGTCGTAGAGCTCGTCGAGATCGCCGTCGTTCTGCGCCTCGAGATCTCTCAGCAGGTGCGCGCGCCACTCGCCGAGGTTGCCGATGCGCGGCGCCATCCCGTCGGGATGGAGCGCCAGCCTGAGGACGTTGACGGGCGGTTCGAGCAGGTGCGCGGCGACGCCGTGGGTGAGCATCTGCACCGCCGCGTTGGCCGCGATCAGGTTCCAGCCGCGATCGACCACCACCGCGGGGAACGGCTCGTGAGCGCTGAGCAACTGGTCGAGCGCCGCCTTGATCGGTTCCAGCTCGGGCGCTTGAAGCGTGTGCTGGGAGTAGACGGGGGCGTACCCGGCGGCCAGCAGCAGGCGGTTGCGCTCCCGCAGCGGCACGTCCAGCGTCTCGGCCAGGTGCAGCACCATCGTCTCGCTCGGCCGCGACCGGCCCGTCTCCACGAAGCTCAGGTGACGCGCGGAGACGTTCGCCTCCAGGGCCAGGTCGAGCTGGCTGAGCCGGCGGCGGGTTCGCCACGTCTTGAGCAGGGGTCCGACGTTGTGCATTTACCTCGGAGGTAATTGAAGCACTTACCTCTGCCTGGCACCGTGCTGTTCATGACGAACACCGTTGAGACCTACCTCGCCGCCTGGAACGAGACCGACGCGGAGCGCCGCCGCGCGCTCGTCGCCGCCACGTGGACCGAGGACGGCAGCTACCTGGATCCGCTCATGGCCGGCGCGGGCGCCGAGCAGATCACGGCGATGATCGGCGCCGCCCAGGCGCAGTTCCCGGGCCACCGCTTCGAGCTGGCCGCCGGGCCGGACGCGCACAACGACGTCGTGCGGTTCACGTGGTCGCTCGTCGGCGCCGACGGGCCGGTGGCGGCCGGGCAGGACTTCGCCACCGTCGCCGAGGACGGGCGCTTTGCCTCCGTGACCGGGTTCCTCGAGGTCGCGTAGTCGGCGCGCGGGCGCGCGAGTGTCGAGTTTGTCAACCCCTGGTTGACAAACTCGACGCTCGCGCGGCGCGTCACGCTCACTGCGCATCGCGGTTACGATCGCGCAGTGAGCGCGCACGCGACGGCCGAACTCGTGCGCTGTGCGACGGTTCGGATCGAGCGCACCAGCGGCAAGCACCTTGGAACCGGCGTCTTCGCCGCGCCGGGTCTGGTGGTGACCGCGGGCCACGTCGTGGCGGGATATGCCGCCGAGCAACTCTCGGTCCGGTGGGGCGATGCGTCCCTTGCGTGTAGCGAGCGGCACCTGCTGGTCGAGCCGATCCCGGGCGACAAGTCGCACCCCTGGCCGGACGCCGCGATCCTCGAGGTCGAGTGCTCCGACCATCCGTGCGTCCGGCTCGCCGCGAACGAGCCCGACGTGCTGGCGCAGCTGTACGTCTACGCGTACGCGAGGCACTACGACCCCAAGGCGGTCGACGCCACGTCGATCGTCGTCCGCTACACCGGCCCGACCGTGACGGCGCCAGGAGCCAGGCTGCTGCGCCTGACCGGAGATCGAATCGTCGAGGGCATGAGCGGCGCGCCGTTGCTGGACCTCGCGACGGGCGAGGTGTGCGCGATCATGAAGAGCGCCGCCACGGAGACGGAGGGGTACTCGACGGCGATCGCGGACGTGCTCGCGTTCGCGCACCCGGGGGTGGCGAAGCTGGTCGCCGGCATCGAGGCCTATGCGGGGAGCGTGAGCTCGGAGGCGAAGGCGCGCTGGGGCGAGCTGCCGGCGCGCGTCGGGCAGATCGTGGCGCGGACGGGATGTGCAGGTGCCCTGTCCACCGAGCTTGCGCGACGCGAGGTGGAGATCGGTGACGACCTCGCCGCCGGCCTGTTCAGCACCGACGCCAAGACGCTCGCGCACGTGCTCAGCGCGATCGTCAAACGCGGCGACCTGACCCGCGAGGATGCGCTGGAGCTGTTCGAGACGGTGGCCTGCTGCGTCCCGGCCGACCGTACCGAAGGGCTTGCGTGGTGGATCCCGCCCGAGGCCGCCGAGCAGCTCTTCCGCGAGCTCAGCGCCGACGATCCGCGGATCGCCCACGTGGCCACCGACGAGCGCGACACGCTGCGGATGCTCGTCCGCCGCGCCTCTGGTCGCGCGCCGCTGACGCTGTTCGAGAGCGAGCCGCACGAGGCGCTGACCCCCGATGACTCGTGGTTCACGGCGGTCGAGGGCGTCATCCGCGAGGCCGTGCCCGGTGCCGAGGACGGCTGGTGGGAGAACGCGAAGTTCCGCCGTCGCGTCCTGGACTGGGTGAAGGACGAAGGGCTCGTGCTGCCCTTCCCACCGATCGATCTGCAACCGCCCGAGCTCGAAGAGGTGCATGCGAAGCTCGGCACCTTCCCGTTCGTGCGCAGCGGACGCGCCTGGGACCCGGCGGGCAGCCCGCGGGTCGTGCGCATCGAGCCCGTGATCGACGCCGAAGAAGAAGAATCGGCGCTTTTCTACCACCGCAACCTCAGGCGGCGATGACCCTCCATTACCAGCGGCTGTTCGACGCCACCGGCAAGACCGAGTTCGACCCCGAGCGCGCGTTCCGGCGCGGCGACGCCGCCCCGCCCGGCGGCGGCTACGTCCATGACGACGCGGGCCGCATCGAGCTCGCGGTCAACCTCGCGCTGGCCACCGGGCGGCCACTGCTCGTCCGCGGCGTTCCGGGCACCGGCAAGTCCTCGTTGGCGCGCAGCGTGGCCGGAGGGCTCGGCTGGCGCTATTACGAGCACGTCGTCTCCTCGCGGACGCAGGCGCGGGACCTGCTGTGGACCTTCGACGCCGTCAAGCGGCTGGGCGACGCGCAGGTCAAGGACCGCTTGCAGGACGACGCGGCGTACATCACGCCCGGCGTGCTGTGGTGGGCGTTCGCGCGCGCGCAGGCGTCGGCGTACGGCAAACCCGACCCGGCGGGCGAGGTCTCCAGCGACCGCGCGGTCGTGCTGATCGACGAGATCGACAAGGCCGACCCGGACGTCCCGAACGATCTGCTGGTCCCGCTCGGCTCCCTGCGGTTCGACGTCGACGAGACGCCGGTCGTCGCGACCGAGCCGCCGCTGGTGATCATCACCACCAACGAGGAGCGAGACCTCCCGCGCGCCTTCCTGCGCCGCTGCGTGACGCTGACGTTGGAGCCGCCCGACGACGATCGCCTGACGCGCATCGCCCACGCGCACTTCGAGGACTCCGTGGACGCCGCGACCCTGGCGACGATCTTGGCGAGCTACCGCGCCGTCCAGGCCCGACAGGAGCAGCGCGGCGCCCCGCAGGCGTCGATCGCCGAGTTCCTCGACGCGGTGGCCGCCGCCCGCAACCTCGGCGCACAACCGGGCGACGCGACCGTCTGGGAGCTCGTCGCCGAGTTGACGCTCGACAAACCGGCGGGAGCCCGCACCGACGATGGCGGGTGATCGCGGGGCGGTCTCCGTCGGTGATCTGATCCGGGTCGTGCGGGCGCTCGACCTGCCGCGCTCGGCGCTGCCCGACGCCGCCGTGATGCTCGGGCTCGCCGCGCCGATGCCCGCTCGCGCCACCGCGACGACGGCGCCGCCGCCGCCGATCTCGCCGCCCGGGCCCGCCGCGACATCTCCACGCCCGGCCGTGCGGCGGGGGCCGGCCGCCGCTCCCGAGCGGCCGCTGCCGGCGATGGCGGCGCCTCGGCCGGTCGAGCTGATCGCGCACCCGCCGCTGCCGACCGCGAGCTCCCCGCCGCGGCCCGCGCGGCCGCTCGCCGAGCTCGTCCCACCCGCGACCGGGCGGCCGCTGCGGCCCGCCGGGCTGTTCGCGCCGCGGCTCGAGCGGGCGATCCTCGGCGCGGTCGTCGCGAGCCGGCGGCCGGACGGGGAGCCGGACCTCGAGGCGCTCGTGCCGCGGATCGCGACCGGCGAGGCGATCGCGTCCGTGCCGCGCCGCCCGGTGCTCACCACGCGGCTCGGCCTCCGCCTGTTGGTCGACGTCGGCACCGGCATGCTGCCGTTCCGGCACGACGTCAAACGCGTCGTCGAGCGGATCGAGCACCTCGTCGGCGAGGACGGGGTCGAACGGCTCGACTTCGACGGTTCGCCGCTCGGCCCGCGCGGCGTCGGCGACGGGCCGGTGTGGGACTGGCTGCCCTACGTCGCCCAGCGACCGCTCGTACCCGGGCGGCCGGTGGTCGTCGTCACCGACGCCGGCCTCGGCGGGCGCTCCCCGAGCCCGCTCGCCGCGGCGCGGCAATGGTCGGCGTTCGCGTCACTGGTCTCCGCTGCGGGCAGCCGCGTCGTCCTGCTCGTCCCCTACCCACCTGCGCGCCGGCCCGCGGGCCTGCCCCCGGTCGTGCGCTGGGACCGCGCGACCTCCGTCCGCGACGCGTTGGCGGCGACCAGGTGATCCCCGCCGCCGAACGCATCCAGGCGCTGCGCGAGCGCAACCCGGGCGCGGTCGAACTGGCCACGGCGATCTCGCTCGCCGTCCGCGCCGACCCGGAGCTGCTCCGTCACGCGCGGCTCGCCGTCGGCGCCGACGCCACCGCCGAGGCCGACCTCTGGTGGAGCAACCTCGTCGCCTCCCAGAACTCCGACGGCATCATGCTCGAACCGGCCGCCGCCGAGGCGCTGCGGGAGCGGCTCGCCGAGCGCCCGGAACTGCTGGACGCGTCCTGGTCGCTGATCTCCGCCCAGCACGCCGGCCAGCACACCGCGGTCCGCCTGGAGGAGCTCGTCAACTGGCTCTCGGTGACCGGCGGCGCCGAGGCCGCCGACCGCATCGAGGAGCTCCTGATCGCCGCCGCGCGCGAGTGGATGACCACCGCCGCCGAGCCGGCCGGCGGTGTGCGCTGGATCGCCGGCGCCCTGCGGCGCCTCCCCCGCGCGGCCGCCGCCTCACCCGCGGGCGCGGCCCTCGGCGCGGCCGCCGCGACCCACCTCGGCCGCACACCAGAACTGGACAGGCTCCCTGCCGACGCGTTCGACAACTGGTTCCCGTGGCTGCTCTCCCGCCTCGAGACGGCCTCGCTGCGCGTCGCCCTGATCGACGGCGGCATCGAGTTCGAAGGCGAGACCGGCGAGAGCTTCGACGCACCGGACACCGACCCGGTGCTCCTCACCCTCGCCTGGGGCACGACCAAGCGCGAGATCACCGTCCGCCGCGGTGAGCGCACCACGGTCGCGGTCGACGCCGACGAGGTTGAACTGACCACGATCGCCGGCCGCCGCTTCACCGTGCGTCGCCGCGGAGCGCCGTCGGCCGGTCTCGACTTCAGCGCCGTCCGCGCCGCCCACCGGCCCGCGGTCGGGCTCGAAGCGGTCATCGGCGAGATCCGCGAGCGCATCGGCCGCGGCGGCTGGGGCGCGCTTTCAGGCCCTGAGGGCTCCGGGACCACGACCGCCCTGTGTGCCGCGCTCGACGCGCTCGAAGCCGAAGGCGCGATCGTCCTCCAGCACTTCTACGGCAAGGGCCCCGCGTGGTGGGACGACCACGCCACGGTCCTGAGCTCGCTCGTCGCCCAGCTTCGCGCGGCCCGGCCCGAATTGCCCGACGGCCCGCTGGACGAACTGCTCCGCGCCGCACAGGCACGGTCGATCGTCGTCGCCCTCGACAACCCGCCGCCACGCGGCTACGAGGAACTCAAGCGGTGGCTCTTCGAGTCCTCGTTCCCATCGCTCACCCCAGGGCCCTCGACGTTCATCGTCGCCGGCGCCTACGCCGCGGCGGTCCGGGACTGGCTCGAGGACGGCGACCCGTACTGGCGCATCGACATCGACCGCCTCGATCTCAGCCGAGCCCTCGTGGAGGCGCGCTGGCCGGACCTGACGCGCGCCTTCGGCGGGTCCGTCACGTTGGCGGACTCGACGACCGACAGCCTGTTGCGCGAAGCCATCGAGGCACTCGGCTATGCCGTCGGCAACGGCGTGGGCGTGGCGGTCGTGACCAACAGCGCACCGCCGCCGATCGAGTTCGTGCGCCGGCAGCGCTCGCTCGGGAACCCGTTCGTCGTGGTGGGTGACAACGTGCCGTTCGACCTCGCCCGATCGATGCTCGGCGAGCTCTCCCCCGAGGAGTTCATCGCCGGGCCGGACCTGCTCCGCGAGCGGCTGATGGGCCTCACCTGGCCGGGCGTCGAGCCGCTCGTCACCCAGCCGATCGCCCGCCTGCGCCGGCTCCTCGACTGGATCGTCACCCAGCCGCCGCGCAGCCTGACCATCACCGCGCTCCCCGCGAGCCTGACGGGTGAGATCCCCTGGGGCGATCTCGAGCCGATCGAGCACCGCGTCCTGGGGCTGATCGCGGCCGGCTTCCCCGGCCTGACCCTCGGCGACGTCCTCTGGACGCTGCCACCCGCGGACTGGCCATCCGTGATGGACGCGCTCGGCCGGCTCCAGGGGCTGTACCTGATCGACGGGACGCCGTTCCCGATCGCGTCCGATCCCGCCAAGCAGATCGAACTGGCCGGCCACCGCTCACTCGCACCGCGCGACCCGAACCTCGCCGACGTCCTCGATCCCGTCGCACTCGCTGCGGCCCACGAGGCGCTGGTCCCCATCGGCGGGATCGGCGTGCCGCCGGAGTACTTCGCCCGCCACGAGGTCGCCCACGCGCTCGCCTGCGGGCAACCAACGGCGATCAACGCCGTGCGGCACGTCGCGGCGATGACCCAGCGCGTCCACCGGCTCGGGCTCGACGCCGTCGCGGCCGACGCGCCACCCGCGCTCGCCGACGCCATCCGCGCCCTCTCCTCCCGTCGAACGGACGCAGCGGACTTCGCGGTGCAGCTCTACCACGAGCTCTGCGGGCAACTCGGCCCGTGCGCGGCCGCCGAGTACCTGCCTCCGAACGAGGCGCTCCGCCCGCGCCTGACCGCCTGGGAGGACACGTTCGCCGTGCACGAGGAACGGTTCACCGAAGCCGCGGCTCTGCTCCCGTTCGGTGTCGCGCTGACCAGCGGAGAGATCCACCCGTTCGACGGTGCGACGTTTCTCGCGCCGGGCGTCCAGTTCGTCGCCCTGCCCGAGCAGATGGTCGCCGCGATCGGACCCGAAGGCATCACCGTCGCAGCGGCCGAGGGCCAGTTCTCGCTGGAGGGCGACGTCGAGTGGGCGGCCGCGGTGGGCGACGGCCTGGTCGGCACCGAGGCCGACGGCTCGCTGCTGCACTGGCCGGACATGATCCCGAAGCCCCGGCGGCTGCTCGGGCACAGCGGCGCGGTGACCGCGGCCGCAACGGACGAACGCGGCCCGTCGGTCGAGGTCTTCAGAGGCGGTGAGCGGCTGGGTCGCGGCCGCTTCATCGACGACGGCCTCGTCCTCTTGGACGAGGTTCGCCCGGGCCTCGACCCGGACGCGATCGAGTACGGAGGCCGGAGATATGCCGCCATACCGGCGGGGTCGACGGGCCTTCGCGTCGACGTGACCGGGCACCCGATCTTCCCGATGCCCGGGTCGGATCTCACCACCCCGTTGGCCGGACCGTGGTTCGCCACGGCGAGCGAGGACGGCACGGTCGCCGTCTGGACCGAACGAGCCGACACGCCCGTGACGCGCTACCGCGGCCATGGCGCGCCCGTGCGCGCGGTCGCGATCCGCGGCCGGCGAGTCGTCTCGGGCGGAGACGACGGCACCGTACGCCTGTGGTCCGCCGAGGACGGCACGGATGTCGCGGTGCTCGGCGTCGGTGCGCCGCTCACCGCGCTCGCGATCCGGTTCGACCTGAAGGTCGCGTGGGGCGCGGCGGACGGCTCGCTCGGCCTCTGGGAACCCGACCACCCGGCGGAATCCGAGCGGATCGCGGGCCACAGCGGGCGCGTGCTCGGGATCGATCCTGACGGTGTGGACGTCGTCTCATGGGCGGCTGACGGTTCGGTGCGGCTCTGGACCGACGACTCGATCGTGTTTCGCGGCCCCGGCCCGGCACAGCGCGCGCTGGCCCGCGAGGACGGCGTGGTCGTGCTCTGGGGCGACGCCACGGTGACGGTCGAGCATCCGGCCGAGCTCGACGGCCTGAGCGCGCTGGCCATCAACGAGCTCGGCGACGCCGTGGCCTACGGTGCGCCCACCGGCCTCGCGGTCGTGACTCAGGGACGCGGCACCGAGCACTTCGCGCAAGCGCGGGTCCCGGTCGCCTGCGCATTCGCCGGCGCCGAGCCGGTGGCGTCCTTCGACCGCCCGATCGCGGAGCTCGTTCCGGGGTTCGTCGCCGGGCGGCCGGACGGAGCGGTCGAGCTCACGCCGGGCGCGGACTGGGCCGCTGACGCACCGGGCACGCCCGTGCTCGCGCTCGATGCAGAGGAGCGAGGCCGGGTCCTGTCCGGGCACGAGGATGGGACGATCCGGCTTTGGCTTCCCAGCAACGGCCTGCTCCAGCGTTCGCTGCTGCTGGAACAGGTCTCGCCGGCCACGCACGTCGCGTTCTGTGGCGAGCTTGCCGCATCCGTTGACGGTCACGCCGTGCGGCTGTGGGACCTCGACGACGGCCAATCCAGCATCCTCGCCGCGTGGCCGCACACCGAGATCACCGGGCTCGCCTCGCCTTCCGATGGCGTGCTCGTCTGCGCGACGCGCGATGGCACGCTGTCGCTGTGGGATCTCGAGCTGCTCGAACCGATCGAGTACTTCGACGCGCCCGCTCCGCTGGTCGCGCTCGCCGCGCGTCATCACACCGTCGCCGCGCGCGATTCGACAGGGCGCCTGTACATCTGGGACGTCAGTCATGGCACCGAGGTCCTGCACGACTACTCATCCGGCGACCGGCTGCGGTTCGAACACGACGTCCAGGTGCTGGCGATCGACGCGGAACGGGTCGCGATCGATCAGCCTCCCGGCTTCTGGGATGACCTCGATGACGAGGGACGGTTCCTCGTTCCGCCACTGATCCCCGCGGGGCGGACGGTCGAGATCCGCGCCGATCGCCCGGACATCGACCTGACGATCAGGATGGCGCGTGACGACTCTCCGGATGACGGGGAAGGCCGTCGTCCGGAATCGGCTCCCAGGCCGCGGCGTAAGTGACGAACTGCCGGACCGTGGGCTTGACGCCCGGATCGTCGTCGAAGGCGCCGAGGCGGATGCCGATCGAGTCCGGGTGACTCGGATTGTCGGCGTAGATCTGGGAGCCGCAGATGCCGCAGAAGTACTTGGTGCCGCCGCTCTCGGGCTTCCAGGCACGCAGCGCGTCGTCGGCGCCGGCGGTGATGTGGAACGTGCCCTCGACCGGGAAGCCGCTCGGTGAGGCGCCCGCGCCGGAGCGTCGCTGGCAGCGCTTGCAGTGGCAGTAGGACGCGAGCTTGAGCGGTTCGGTGACCTCGAAGCGGACGGCGCCGCAGTTGCAACCTCCGCGCAGGGTCATTCGATCGCCTCCAGTTGTTCGCCGAGCCAGTCGACCATCACCGCGGAGGTTCGCACGGCGAGGCCGACCATCGGCCGGAACGGGTGGTCGCCTTCGAGCCCGTCGAGCGTCTCGGCGGCCGCCACCAATCCGTCGTGGTACTCGGTGACCTCGCGCAGCTCCCGTTCGAGCACGGCGCGGCGGTCCTCGGGCGAGAGGAGCTGGAGCAGGAACCAGCGGATCGTGGTCTCGTTGCGCTGGGCGCGGCTCGGCTCGGTTTCGACGAGCCAGTCGCGCAGGTCCGCGCGGCCGGTCTCGGTGATCCCGTAGGTGCGGCTGCGGCGAGCACCCTCGCCAACGACCTCGAGCAGGCCCGCCTCCTGCAACTTCGCGAGCTCCGGATAGATCTGCGAATGGCTCGCGTGCCAGGCGTTCGACATCGACGAGTCGAACCGCTGCGCGAGCTCGTAGCCCGTGCCCGGTTGCACGGCGAGCATCCCCAGCAGCGCGTATCGCAGCGACATCGCCGTCCAGCTTACATGGCAATTTCGACATGTCGGACTAGACATATCGAAATCGACATGTAAAACTCGATATATGGACTCCGAAGCGCTCTCGCCGAAACGCCAGCGGCTGCTGCTCGCGGCCGTGATCTCCGGCCTGTTGCTGGCCATGCTCGATCAGACGATCGTCGGCACGGCCCTGCCGGCGATCGTCCGCCACCTCGACGGTTCGAGCCTCTACCTGTGGGTCGTCACCGCCTACCTCGTGATGGCGACCGTCTCGATCCCGGTCTACGCCCGTCTATCGGATCGCTACGGCCGCCGGCTGCTGCTGATGATCGGCATGGTCCTGTTCCTGCTCGGCTCCGGGCTCTCCGCGGCCGCGCAGTCGATGGGCGAGCTCGTGGCCTTCAGGGGCTTGCAGGGCCTCGGCGCGGGCGCACTGGAAGGCCTCTCGTTCATCCTCGTCGCCGACCTCTACGGCGGCCGGCGCAACGCCGCCCTGCAGGGCATGCTCGCCGGGCTGATGGGCATCAGCTTCATCGCCGGCCCGCTCGTCGGCGGCTTCCTCGCCGACCACGTTGGCTGGCGCTGGGTGTTCCTCGTGAACCTGCCGATCGGCGCCGCCGCGCTGGCCGTCGTCGCCGGCGTCCTGCCGGCCTCGGTCGGCCGCAGCGAAGGCCGGACCAACCCGCTCGACCTCGCCGGCATCATGCTGCTCACGGGCGCCATCGGGCTCGTGCTCGTCGGCCTCACCCAGCACGCCGAGGTCGCGTCATGGAGCGACGTCCGCACCGGCGGGCTGGTGCTCGCGGGGCTCGCCGTGCTCGTCGCCTTCATCCGGGTCGAGCGCCGCGCGGCGTCGCCGATCGTCCCGCCGAGCCTGTTCGCCGACCGTCGCACGGCCGCGCTGCTCGCCGCCGGCGCGACGGGCGCGTTCGGCATGTTCGCCGGCGTCTTCCTGCTCCCGCGCTACTTCCAGGGCGTCCGCGACGTCAGCGCCACCCACTCGGGCCTGCTCATCTACCCGCTGCTGATCGGCCTGATCATCGGCGTCAACGTCGCCGCGGCGATGATCGTCCGCCGCGGCGAGTACCGCACGCCGATCCTCGCCGGCCTCGGCCTGCTCGCCCTTGGCGCTCTGGGCTTCGCGACGTTCGACTCATCCACCCCGGACTGGGAGAGCCTGGTGTTCATGGCGCTGATGGGCCTCGGCGTCGGGCCGACGTTCTCGGGCCTGCAGATCGCGCTGCAGCGCACCGTCAGGCCGGCGCAGATCGGCGCGGCGATGGGCACGCTGCTGCTCCTGCGCCAGGTCGGCGGCGCCGTCGCGCTGGCCGGAGCGGAGACGATCTACAGCAGCGGCTCGGACCCGGCCACGGCCACCGGCACCGCCGTGTTCGTCCTCGCGCTCGTCGGCGCGGTCCTGGCCGCGGCCGCGTTGCTCACCCTCCCCCGCCGCGCGACGCGCATCGCGCCCGCCATGATGCCTGCGTGAGCGAGAAGCTGGTCAGGGGCTACCGGTTCGTCGCCGAGCACGACGCGCCGAGCCGGTCGCCCCTGTACGCGGAGCTCGCGGCCGGTGTCGCGCAGGACGCCGAGCTGATCGCCTGGCTGGACGGAATGCCGGACGGCAAGCGCCAGCCGAACCTCCTGTTCGCGTCCTACCGGCTCGTGGCCGGCACGCCGAGCGGGTGGCCGGAATTCCACTCGATCCTCGGCGAGCGGCGTGACGAGATCGAGGGCGTGATGCTCGAGCGCCGGACGCAGACCAACGAGGCGACCCGCTGCGCGTTGATGCTCCCGCTGCTCGCCCAGTTGCCGCAGCCGCTGGCGCTGCTCGAAGTGGGCGCGAGCGCGGGGCTGTGCCTGCTGCCCGATCGCTACGGCTACGACTACGACGGCCACAGGCTCGGCGACGGTCCGCCGATCCTCAAGACGCACGTCGCGAACGACCCGCCGCTCCCGCGACGACTTCCCGAGATCGCCTGGCGCGCCGGTCTCGATCTCGACCCGATCGACGTCACCGACGACGACCAGCTCCGCTGGTTGGAGCTGCTGATCTGGCCCGGGATGGAGTACCGGCTGGACATCCTGCGCGAGGCGGTCGCTGTCGCCCGGCAGGACCCGCCGCGGCTCGTCCAGGGCGACCTCACGACCACCGACCTCGATGAACTCGCCGCCGAAGCGCCCAAGGACGCGACGCTGGTGATCTTCCACACCGCCGTCCTGTACTACGTGCGCCGGGCGCAACGGGGCCCGTTCCGCGAGAAGGTCAAGGCCCTCGGCGCGACCTGGCTCGCCTGCGAGGGCGCCGATGTGCTCGGGTTCGGCAAGGACGACCAGACGCACATGGCGCTGGCGAAGGACGGCGAGCGGGTGGCCTGGGCCGACGGCCACGGCCGCGAGCTCATCTGGGGCTGAGCTCGTCCGCGAGCAGGTCCATGAGCAGCCCGTCCTCCCACTCGCCCGCGGGCGAGCGCTCGTAGCGCCGCATCACCCCGACCGGCTTGAACCCGATCGACGCGTAGGTCGCGATCGCGCGATGGTTGCGCGCGGCCGGGTCGATGATGATCCGGTGATGGCCCTTCTCGGTGATCAGCCAGTTCGCGCCCAGCCACAGCGCCTCGCGGCCGAGGCCCTGCCCGTGAAAGCGCGGCGCGAGAAAGATGTCCAGCCCGCCGTGGCGATAGTCGGGCTCGGTCTCCTCGTACCAGCCGAGCCAGCCGGCGAGCTCGCCGCCGACGACGATCGTGAACGCGTCCTGGTCGTCGACGGTCGGGTCGGTGCCCCACCAGCGGCGGACCTCCGGCTCGGCGATGATCGCGTTCAGCGGCTCGACGTCCGCCGGCTCCAGCGGCCGCAGCGTGACACGCTCGCCGGCGATCACCCGTAGCGCTCCTTGCGCGCCGCCTCGACGAGCCGGTCGGCCTCGCGCCTGCGGCGCCCAACGTAGTCCTCGGCCTCGTCCTCCAATCGTGCCCGCGCCGCGGCGCCCAGCTCGGCCGCCTCGCGCTCGGCCTCGGCGATCAGCGCGTCGCGCTCGCGGGCGGCCTCGCGGTGGTACTCGGCGAGGATCGCCGCGCGTTCCTCGCGCGCCGCCGCGACCGCCCCGCGTGCGCCGGCCTCCAGGTCGTGCGCGCGGGCGCTCGCCGCCGCGAGGACGCGCTCGCCGTCGGCCCGCGCGGCGGCGACGATCTCACTCCGCTCAGCCCGCGCCGCCTCGAGCTCCGCGCGAGCGGTCGCGACGATCTCCGCGCGCTCGTCCCGTGCCGCCGCGCGCTCGGCCCGCGCGTCGGCCACGAACGCTTCGCGCTCCGAGTGCGCCCCGGCGGCCAGCGCGTCGGCCTCGCCCCTCGCGTCCGCGAGCAGCCGCGCGGCTTCACGCCGCGCCGTTTCAAGCTCCGCGCGCGCATCCGCGAGCACCGCGTCGCGCTCGGCCTGCGCCCCGTCCGCGCGCGCCCGTGCCGCGTCGGCGTCGGCCTCCGCCGCCGCACGCACGGCCGTGGCCGCCGCGTGAGCCTCGGCGACGAGCCGCTCGGCTTCCTCGCGCGCCGCGTCCGCACCGGCGGCACGCGCCGCCGCGACGATCTCCTCCGCCTGCGCGCGCGCCGCGTCCAAGACCGCGGCCGCCGCCGCGGTGTCCGCGTCCGCCTTCTTGCGAGCGCCGTCCAGCGTCGCCTCGGCCTCCAGCGCCGCGGCGTCCAACTCGTGCCGCGCGGCGGCCTGCAGACGCTCCGCCTCACGCCGTTGCTCGCCGCCGCGTCCGCGGTTGAACATCTCCGCCACCAACTGGAGGTGCCGGTCGACCTCATCCGGGTCGTAGCCGCGGCGCACCTCCGTGAACGTCCGCTGCACCACGAAGATCGAGCGCGAGTCCATCAAAGGAGATCCTAGGGGGCGGTCAACCGAACCCCTTCGGGTAGCCGGATCGCAACCACTGGACGCCTGCCACCTCGGGGGAATCGCTTCCGCGGGAACGGAATGCTCCTCTCATCAACCCATTTGCAGAGGAACTCCCCACATGACTCCCAAGCCTCGCGGCATCGCCGCCCGGGCGGGCCACTGGAGTGCCCGCCACCGCAAGACCGCCATCTTCGGATGGCTGGCCCTGATGATCGCCGTCGCGTTCATCGGCAACTCGCTCGGCCAGGAGAAGCCGACCAACGCCCAGAAGATGGACGGCGAGACCCGCCGCGCCGAGACGATCCTCGAGAGCGCGGGCTTCGCGAAGAAGTCGGGCGAGATGGTGCTCGTCCAGAGCCGGACCGTGACCGTCAACGACCCGGCCTTCAAGGCGGCCGTCGACGACGCCGCCAGGACCGTCGGCGCCCTGCCGATCGTCGCCAACGTCACCAGCGACACCGTCTCCGCAGACAAGCATTCGGCGCTCGTCCAGTTCGACCTCAAGGGTGATCCGAACACCGCGATCGACCGCGTGCAGCCAACGCTCGACGCGACCGCCACGGTCGCCGCGCGCCATCCGCACATCGCCGTCGAGCAGTTCGGCGACGCCAGCCTGAACCGGCAGATCACCGATCAGGCCGCCAAGGAGGAGGGCTCGTCCAACCTCCGCTCGCTGCTCATCACGCTGCTGATCCTGGCCCTGACGTTCGGCGCGCTGGTCGCCGCCGCCGTGCCGGTGCTGCTCGCCCTGACGGCGATCGTCGGCACGTCCGGCCTCGTCGCGCTCGTCTCGCAGATCGTCCCGATCGACGACATCGCGCTGCCGGCGATCATGCTCATCGGCCTCGCGGTCGGCATCGACTACTCGCTCTTCTACATCCGCCGCGAGCGTGAAGAGCGGGCGAAGGGCGCAAGCAAGCTCGAGGCGATCGACATCGCCGCCGCCACGTCCGGCCGCGCGGTGCTGATCTCCGGCCTGACCGTCATCTCCGCGATGGCGGGCATGCTGCTGACCGGCAACACGATCTTCATCAGCATGGGCCTGGCCACGATCCTCGTGATCGCCGTCGCCGTCCTCGGCTCACTGACCGTGCTCCCGGCCGTCCTGGCCGCGCTCGGCGACAAGCTCGAGAAGGTCCGCATCCCGTTCATCGGCAAGCGCCAGTCCCAGGCCCGCGAGTCCCGCTTCTGGGGCTTCGTCACCGACCGCGTGATGCGTCACCCGATCGTCGCCATCGTCGTCGCCGGCGGCGCGCTCGTCGCCCTCTCGCTGCCCGCCCTGGGCATGCAGACCAAGCTTCCGGGCATCGAGTCCTACTCCAAGGATCAGCCCGGCATCGGGACCTACCTGAAGATCCAGAAGGCCTTCCCGGCCGAGGCCGACTTCGCCACCGTCGTCGTGAAGGCCGAGCACATCGACGCGAAGGACGTCCAGGGCGCGATCGCCCGCCTGAAGCCCGCCGACGTCGAGGTCAACCCGCAGGGCACCGTCGCCAAGGTCGACGTCCACCTGGCCGGCAGCGGCGTCGACGACGAGGCCATGGCGTCGCTCGAGCAACTGCGCGAGCACACCATCCCGGCCGCGTTCGCGGGCGTCAACGCCTCCGCCGACGTGACCGGCGCCGCCGCCGGAACCGCCGACTTCAACGCCACGATGCACCAGAAGACCCCGATCGTGTTCGCCTTCGTCCTCGGGCTCTCGTTCGTGCTCCTGCTGGCCACGTTCCGCTCGATCGTCATCCCGATCAAGGCGATCGTGCTGAACCTGCTGTCGGTCGGCGCGTCCTACGGGCTGCTCACGCTGGTCTTCCAACAGCAGCGCGGCGAGGCCGTCACGAGCTGGCTGCCGCTGTTCCTGTTCGTGATCCTGTTCGGCCTCTCGATGGACTACCACGTGTTCATCCTCAGCCGCGTCCGTGAGGCGGTCAGCGGCGGCATGACGTCCGCCGAGGCCGTCGCCCACGGCATCAAGAGCACCGCGGGCACCGTGACCAGCGCGGCGATCATCATGGTCGCGGTGTTCGGCGAGTTCGCGATGCAGAGCTCGCTCGACACCAAGCAGATGGGCGTCGGCCTCGCCTTCGCCATCTTCGTCGACGCGACGATCATCCGCGGCGTCCTGCTCCCCGCGAGCATGAAGCTGCTCGGCGACTGGAACTGGTATCTGCCGCGCTGGCTGCGCTGGATGCCGGAGGTCGACATCGAGGGCACGGCGCGCGTCGCCCCCGCCGGCGCCTAGCAAACCTCCCCCGGGTGGCCCGTCGGTCGGACGGGCCACTCAAGGTTTGTATCCGGCTGTCCGATCAAGCGCTCAAGTTGCTGTGACAAAGATCACAGCATTCCTGTAACGCACCCGATCCCACGGCCTACTTCACGAGACCATGCCCAGCGCGCAGACGATGCTCAGCCACTATCAGCACCAGGTGCAGGCCAAGCGCGGCGCGGGCCTGGCCGGACTCGCCGAGCAGGCCCAGCTGGGTGGAGCGATCCGCGCGCTGATCGACGTGGTCAACGAAGACCACGATCCCCGAAGCGTGACGCCGACAGACTGAGGCCGATCGCGCTCGCGAAGCACCGCTCCTTGCGGTTGGCGAGCAGGCGCAGCATTGAGGC
Organism: uncultured Solirubrobacteraceae bacterium; assembly: GCA_963798325.1. Lineage (GTDB taxonomy): Bacteria > Actinomycetota > Thermoleophilia > Solirubrobacterales > Solirubrobacteraceae > Solirubrobacter. The sequence continues at coordinate 1,591,683 of CAWCSS010000008.1, read as the reverse complement.
CGAGCGGAGTGTGCCACCGTTCGGCGCTGTGCTGCACGACCCCGACCACTGGATCTGGGACAGCTGGATCGCCGACGACGGCGACCGCTACCACCTGTTCTTCCTGAAGGCCCCGAGCGCGCTCGGGGACCCCGGGCTCCGCCACACGGCGGCGCGCATCGGCCACGCCAGTTCGACGGATCTCGTCGACTGGGAGTTCCACGACGATGCGCTCGCCCCGGGCCAACCGGGCCGGTGGGACGACCTCGCGCTGTGGACCGGCTCGGTCGCGCGCGGCGCCGACGGCCTCTGGCGCCTCTACTACACGGCGCTGAACACGGCCGGCGGGCACGGCGTGCGCGACCAGCGGATCGGCATGGCGGAGTCCGGTGACCTTCAGTCGTGGCGGCGCGTCGACCACGGGCCGATCGTCGCCCCCGACCCGCGCTGGTATCGCACGCTCGACGGCCGCGTGAGTGAGACCTGGCGCGACCCGTTCGTCTATCGGGTGGACGGCCTGTGGCACATGCTGATCACCGCTCGCGACCCCGCGGCGCAGCGGCTGCACGACGGGGTGCTCGGCCACGCCACGAGCGAGGACATGCTCGAATGGGAGCTCCAGCCGCCGCTCTGTGAGCCGGCCGGTTTCGGGCAGCTCGAGGTCCCGCAGGTGCGCGAGGTCGATGGCCGCTGGCGGCTCAGCTTCACCTGCCATCCGGACGAACAGAGCCCCGAGCAGCGCGCCGGCGGCGCGTATTGCACGTGGCTGCTGGAGCTGGACTCAGCGCTCGGACCGTTCGATCTCACGCGGGCGCGGCCGTACACCGCCGAGCCCAAGCTGTTCGCCGCTCCGCTCGTGCGGACGCGCGCGGGCGAGTGGGTCTACATCGGCTTCCGCGAGACCGAGCCGGAGGCCGTGCCGGCCTTCCACATCATCGATCCGGTGCCCGCTTAAGAGCTGTTGGCGTCGTGGGGCTGACCCCCACGCGCGGGGCACACTCACCCTGCCGTGAACCGAGGTCTGTCCAGCCGCGAACCGGTCCTGATCGCCGCCGCCCTCGCGCTCTTGACGGGTGCGTCGCTGCTGCTGCGCACCGGCGCGCTGGACGCGGGGTACTGGATCGACGAGGGGATCGCGGTCGGGATCGCCTCGCACGACTTCACCGACATCCCGCGGGTGCTCGGCCAAGACGGCAACCCGCCGCTGTACTACCTGCTGCTGCACGGGTGGATGCGGGTGGCGGGGACGAGCGAGGCGACGACCCGCTCGCTCAGCCTGATCTTCGCGCTGCTTGCCGTTCCCGCCTCGTTCTGGGCGGGCGCGCGGGTGTTCGACAAGCGCGCGGGGGCGCTGGCCGCGGCGGGCGCGGCGGGGTCGCCGTTCCTCACGTACTACGCGCAGGAGACGCGCATGTACTCGCTGGTCGTGCTGCTCTCGATCCTCGCGTCGGCGAGCTTCGTCCTCGCCTTCGTGCGCGGCGAGCGCAAGCACGTGGTGTGGCTGGGCGTCTGGCTCGGACTGCTGCTCTACACGCACACGTGGGGGCTGTTCCTGACGGCTTCGATGGCGGGGGCGTGGCTCGTGCTCCATCGCCGGCGACAGGTCCCGGCGCGGCGACGGCGTGCGCTTGGGTCTGGCGTTGGCCGTGCTCTACCTGCCGTGGCTGCCGGTCGTGGTGTCACAGACCGCCCACACCGCGGCGCCGTGGGCGGAGCGGCCGTCGCCGCTGTTGCTGCTCGGGTTCGCGGGCGGGCTCTTCGGCTACCTCGCGCTGCCGCTGCTGGCGATCGCGGTGGGCTTCGCCATCCGCCGGCACCCGCCGGTCGATCAGGCGGTGCGGGTGCTTGCGGCGCTGGCCGTCGGCACGACGGTGCTGGCGTGGCTGTGCTCGCAGATCGAGCCGGCGTGGGCGACGCGCTACCTGGCGGTCGTGCTCGGCCCGCTGCTGCTCGCGCTGGCTTCGGTGGTCTCCAAGGGCGCGCGCTGGACGGCGCTGGCGCTCGTCGGCGTGGGGATCGTCTGGTACTTCAGCGGCCCGCCGCCGACCAAGAGCAACGTGCGCACCGTGTCGCACGGCGTGGCGCCGACGATCCGGCCTGGCGACATCGTGATCTCCACCCAGCCCGAGCAGGTCCCGGCGCTGTATCGCTACCTGCCGCGCGGGGTCGTCTATCTCACGCCGATGGGGCTCGTCCAGGACCCGCGCCAGACGGACTGGCGCAACGGGCTCGCGCGGCTGCGCGCGGGGCAGGCGGAGACCGAGCTGCTCCCCGCCATCGACCGGCTGGCCAGCGGCCAGCGTGTCCTGATCGTCACCCCGGAGCCGGGCCGGCGGCTCTCGCAGTCACCGTGGGCGCGCGCGATCCGCATCCGCACCCGCGAGTGGCGCGCGGCGCTGCAGGCGAGCGAGCGGTTGCGGGCGATCGGCACTGTGGAGACGCTCCCGTGGCGCAAGAACACCGTGCGCGCGGAGCTCTACCAGGTGCGCTAACGGATGCGGACGTGCAGGTGGTCGTCGTGGTAGATCAGCGGCACGACGACGTTCTTCGGGCCCTTGAGGTGCAGGTGCGGGCCGACGAACACCTTCACCGCACCGGCGGCGACGAAGCGATCCACGAGGTCCTGCGCCAGTTCGCGATCGACGAGTGAGGGCTTGGTCGCGCGCGCCTCCGTCCCGTCCTTGCGCGGGTAGAGGATGTCGGCGTCGAGCCCGTTCTGGTGCGACGCGTGCCCGAGCCCGCCGAAGTTGCGGCCGAACCTGCCGCCGTGGGTGCGCGAGAGGTCCATGATCCCGACGCGCTGCGCGCCGTCGCGGGCGGTGCGGTACTCGTGCAGGACGGTCAGGATCGTGCGGATCAGGCGATCCGTGCCGTAGCGGCGCCACTCGCGGTTGGGGATCCGGTTGTAGATCGGGTCCCAGGTGAAGAAGTCCTCGCCCAGTTCCGGGAGCTGCGTGCCGTTGACCAGGCGGCCCTTGTACGCGGGCTTGCCGAGCGCCTTCGAGTGATGCCAGACGACGAGGCTGAAGTCCGGCGGGAGCGTCGGACCGATCGTCGCCGACGGCGTGGGAACGGCCGTCTCGACCGGCTCGACGGCCGTGGGCGCAGGCGTTTCGGTCGGCGTCGGCGCGGGCTCGGGGTCCTGCGCGAACGCGACCGCACCGGCGGCTGCGGCGAGGAGCAGGACGATGGCGAGCGCGGCCGTGCGCATCACTTCAGGTATACCGTCGCGGCGGATGGAACCCTCCGAGGTCAACCGCGCGCACTGGGAGGCGCTGGCGCGCGTGCACGCCGCTCAGAACACGGGCTATTACGACGCGGACGCGTTGATCGCGGGGCGCGACACGGTGCCTGACCGGTGGCTCGGAGATGTGCGCGGGATGGATGTCATGCACCTGCAGTGTCACCTCGCATACGACGCCATCTCGCTGGCGCGACGCGGGGCGCGGGTGACGGGCGTGGACTTCTCGGCGCGGGCGCTGTCGGAGGCGGGCGCGCTGGCGGCGCGCTGCGGGGTGTCGCTGGAGCTGGTCGAGGCGTCGGCCACCGACCTGCCCGCGTCGCTGCACGGGCGGTTCGATCTCGTCTACGCGACGATCGGAGTGCTCGGCTGGATCGAGGATCTGCCGGCGTGGATGCGCAGCGTGTTCGTGGCCCTGCGCCCGGGCGGGCGGTTGTTCCTGCACGAGTTGCACCCGCTGTATCTGACGGTCGAGTCGCTCTCGCCGTTGACGCTCGACTTCCCGTACGCGTTCGACGGGCCGCGCGAATTCGACGAGGAGGGCTCCTACGCCGACCGCGACGCGGTGGTCGAGGCGACCAAGACGATCGAGTTCGCGCACTCGCTGGGGGAGGTCGTGACCGCCGCGGTCGAGGCCGGGCTGGTGGTGGACGCGCTGCACGAGGCATTGGAGACCGACCGCGAGCATCGCGGCGGGCTGCTCCCGCAGGAGGCGGATGGCATGTACCGGCTGCGCGTGAGCGGCGAGGCCCTGCCCGTGCTCTATACGCTGCTCGCCCACCGATGAACCTGTACGTCGAATCCAGCGGCTCCGGTCCGCGCGTCGTGTTCCTGCACGGTGTGGCGGGGAGCTCGCGCACGTATTCGTGGCTGGAGCTGGACGGACGCACCAACGTCCGCTTCGACTTCCGCGGCCACGGCGCGTCGGACCGCGCGCCCGGGACCTACCTGATCCAGGATTACGTGGACGACGCGATCTCCGTGCTCGACGGCCCGGCGATGCTCGTCGGGCATTCGCTCGGCGGCGTGGTCGCGTGGATGGTCGCGCAGCAGCGCCCCGACCTCGTGGCGTCGCTCTTCCTCGAGGACCCGCCGCTGTTCATGGGCGAGCCGGAAGGGCACGCGAGCAACCCGGCGGTGCCGGCGTTCGTGCTGATGCGCGAGAGCACCGCCCGCTGGCAGGCCGCGGGCGCGTCACCGGCCGACGTCACGGCCGAGTTGACCGCACAGGTCCTGCCGGATGGCCGCACCGTGGAGGAGGTCCAGACCGACGAGGCCCGGGCGGCGCGCGGCTACGCCCTGACGCATCTGGACCTCGAGGTGCTCGACCGCGTGATCGACGGCACGCTCCTGGCCGGGACGGACACGACCTCCGCGGTCGCCGCCCCGACGTTCATCCTCGCCGCGGACGACGCGACCGGCTCGGCGTTCCCGTCCTCGCACGAGAAGCGTCTGGCGCGGACGCACCCGGACGTCGAGGTCGTGAGGTTGCCGGGCGCGAGCCACACGATCCACGACGAGCGCGCGTTCCGCGACGAGTACGTGCGCCTGCTCAGCTCACGAGCCTGAGCACGGCGGTCGTCCCGGCGGCGGCGGTGACGACGACCAAGAATGGCGCCCGCACGAGCAACGCGATGACGGCCGCGGCGAGCCCGGCGGCCCGCGCGTCAACACCGCCGCTGAACGTCTGCGTCCCGATCAGCGCGGCCAGCAACGCCACCGGCAGCAGGCTCGCCACGCGCTGCACCCGCGGCCCGTCCAGCACCCGCTGCGGCACCGAGAGCCCGGCGAGCTTGAGCGCGTAGCACCCCGCCGCGGCGACAAGAATCGCGCCCCACACGGCTACGCCATGCCCTCGACGGTGCGCGCCGCGCCACTCGCGCGCTCTCCGCGACGCGACAGGGCCGCGATCGCCGCCACCGCGGCCGCGACCAGCACGGGCACGCCGGCCGGGACGAAGGGGACGCTCACCAGCGCCGCGATCGTCGCCAGCGCGGCCACCATGCGCGGTTCGGCCTCTCGCAGGCGCGGCGCGAGCAACGCGAGGAACGCGGCCGGCGCCGCCGCGTCCAACCCCAGCGCGCGGGGGTCGCTCAACGCGGTGCCGGCCAGGGCGCCGACGAGCGTCGCGGCGTTCCAGAAGGCGAACACGGCGAGGCCGGTCGACCAGAAGCCGAGGCGGGTGTCGGCGGCGGTCGCGCGGCCGACGGCCATCGCCGCGGACTCGTCGATCACGAGTTGTGCGGCGAGCGGACGCGGGCGCACGAACGGCGCCAGCCGCAGCCCGTACAACCCGTTGCGGGCGCCGAGCAGCAGCGCGGTGCCGACCGCGGCGACCGGCCCGCCGCCGATCAGCCCCACGAAGGCGAACTGCGAAGCGCCCGTGAACATCAGCAGCGAGAGCGCGCACGCCTGCGCCACGGAGAGCCCGGCGGCGACGGCCAGGGCGCCGTACGACAGGCCCGCGGCGCCGGTCGCGGCGCCGATCCCCACTGCGTCTCGAACGATCGGCCTCATCTCCCCGCAGAGTACGGCGTGATCCGCGGCATTTCCCACCAAATCGCCGCGCTTTCGCCGCTGTCAGTAGCATTTTCCACGATGGATGCCGTTGATCGCGCAATCCTGTTCCACCTGCAGGAGGACGGGCGGCTCGCGAACGTCGAACTGGCCGAGAAGATCAGCCTGAGCCCGAGCGCCACCCTGCGGCGCGTGCGCAACCTGGAGTCCACGGGCGCGATCACCGGGTACCACGCCGTCATCGACCCCGCGGCGGTCGGCCGCGCCTACGTGGTGACCGTCCACGTCACGCTGATGCTGCGCACCCGAGAGACGATCGAGACCTTCGAGGCCGCCCTCGTGCAGCTCGAGGACGTGATCGAGGCGAACCGCATGTTCGGCGACCCCGACTACCTGATCCGGGTCGCGGTCAAGGACGCCGAGGCCTACGAGCGGTTCCTGATCAACGTCCTCGCCGACCTGCCCGGCCTCGCGCGGATGACCTCGCAGTTCGCGATGAAGACGATCAAGTCGCCCGGGCGGTTGCCGCTGTGAGGGTCCGGCACGTCCTCGCGCACGAGTGGGAGCGCCTCAAGGAGGTGCGCCTGCGGTCGCTGAAGACGGACCCGAGCGCCTACGGATCGACCTACCAGGGCGACCTCGCCCGCCCCGACGAGTGGTGGACGACCGGCGCGGCCGGCTCCGAACTGGGCGAGACAAGACGCAACTTTGTCATCGACGACGGCGAGCGCTGGCTCGGCATGGCCCTCGTGCGCGCCGACGAGGACTCGCCCGGCGACGCCGTGATCAACGCCATGTGGGTCGCCCCGGAGATCCGTGGGCAGGGCTTCTCCACACAGCTCTGCGAAGCCTGCATCGCGTGGGCGACCGAGCGCGGCTACCCCGCGATCAACCTGAACGCAAAGCTCGACAACGCCATCGCGATCGCCGCCTACAAGGCCGCGGGCTTCGAGCCCGCACACGTCGTCGAGGACGAGCTCGTCCTCAGGCGAGCGCTGGGCTGAGCTGGCCGACGATCGCGGCGATCCGCGCGTTCAGCGCGGCGACGCCGACCCCGACGACCGACGCGATCTCGCGTGGAGCGGTTCCCGCCAGGCGCATGGCGAAGATCGGGCGGTCGCGCGGGTCCAGGCGCCGGGCGGCGAACGCGTGATCGCGCGGCGCGACATCGGGGAGCACGAGCCCGCCGCCCGCGACCACGCGCAACGCGTCGAGCAGGCCGATCGATGACTTGTCGACCACCCCCGCGAACCCCGCGACGGAGGCGGCGAGAACGACCGCCGGTGTCAGCTGCGAGGCGTACAGGACGACCCGTGCCCGGCCCTCGACGCGCGCCGAGATGGAGTCGACGACCACCACGTCCGGATCGCACCGGTAGACGAGCGCGGGCAGGTCCCGCGCGTCGGCGGCGGCGCCCGCGAACGCGAACCCCGGTGCGTCGCGCACGATCGCGGCGAGGCCCGCGCGGACGGCGGGATGGCGGTCGAGGACGGCTACACGAATCATCGTGCACACAGCATGCGGCGCGCCGCGGCCGGCCGCGACCGTGCCTCCTCCTCGATCGAGGTGGGGATCGCCCCACCCCGGCCGGTCGTCTGTGCGCAGCGTCACTCACCGGCTGCCCCCATGTAACGGGCCGGCGCGCTAAACGTACTCTGCCTCATCGCTTCTGAACGCCCCCCACTGATCGGCATCGTCACGCACGAGTTGCGCGAAGACACCGCCCCTGGCTGGGCGCCGGCGCCCGGGCGCAGCGAGCGTGACCTGAGCCCCGCGAGGCTGAACCTGCGGCTGACCTACGTGCAGGCGATCAGCGAGGCCGGCGGGATCGCGGTCGTGCTTCCCGCGCACGGATTCGCCGACGACGCGCACGCCCTGCTCGACCGCCTCGACGGCGTGCTGTTCAGCGGCGGCCCCGACTTCGACCCGAAGACCTACGGCCGGCTCCCGCACCCGTTGCTGGGCCCGAACGTCGAGCGCACGGCGGACGAGTACGAGCTGACGATGCTCAAAGCGGCCCGGCAGCGCGACCTCCCGCTGCTCGCGATCTGCCGCGGGATGCAGGCGCTCAACGTCGCCGGCGGCGGCACCCTGCACCAGCACGTGCCGGACCTGACCGACCTCGACCATCGCCCCGCCCAGCCGCCCTACGAGGCCGCCCACGACGTGCACGTGGCCAGTCACTCCACGCTGCACCGGCTCACCGGCCGGCGCCGGCTGCAGGTCAACAGCATCCACCACCAGGCCGTCGACACGCTCGGCGAGGACCTCGAGATCATCGCCCGTGCGCCCGACGGCATCGTCGAGGCGATCAGCGACCCGACTCGCCGCTTCTGCCTCGGCGTCCAGTGGCACGCCGAGTTGCTCACGCACCGCCCCGAGCACGCGCCCGTGGTCGAGGCGCTGATCAAGGCCGCCGGCCGCCCGGCGCTGAAGATCGCCGCCTGAGACCCGAGACTGCCGCTGCGAGCGAAGCTCAGCGCACGGTGACGCGCGCGCGCACCGTCGTCGCGTCGCCCACGCGGACGACCAGTGTCGGCCCGGGCTGCGGTGCGGTGGACTGCTTGGCGACGCCCACCGCCCGCGCGCTCGTCCCGTCCACGGTCACCGAGTAGCCGCCGAGCTCGAAGCGCTCCACATCGTCGAGCCGGATCGGGGACGCGCCGAGCCGCGTGACGGTCCCGTCGGCGTGGAAGGCCTCGATGACCGCACCGCGCCACGTCGGGAACTGCGCCTCCACGGACACCCTCGCGTGCCGGTGGATCGTCCACGTGGTCTCGAAGAACCGCTCCGTGAAGCGATGGTGCGCGGTGATCGACGCGTCCTTGCCGGTCGTCGTCGCGGTCGCGCGCAGCTCCCTGAAGACGCCACGCGGCGCGCGATCGAGCTTCAACGAGGCGCCGGACTGCTGGGTCGCCATCCGTCCGTGCGGGCCGCGCACGACCAGCCCGAACGCGGCCACCCCGCGGCCGCCGATCCCGCCGACCGGGAGACCGTTGGCGTTCAAGAGCCGCGCCGGTTCCCCGCCGCCGTAGGGGAACGCGCCGCGGTTCTCGGGCACGATCGCCGTGCCGTAGCGCGGGGTCGAGACCGCGAGCCGCCGCGTGTCCGGGTCGAACGCGTAGAACGGCGGCGGCTCCGGCGCCTCCATCGTTCCCAGGCCGAGTGTGACCGCGCGCGCCGCGTTGGCCGCCATCCGCGCGCTGAACACCCGCTCGTCGCCGGTCGACTGATGGACGGTGGTCGTCCCGTAGAGGTGCGCCGAGGGGTAGTCGCGCGTGTCGCCGTCGATCAGCATCCGCTCGTAGAGGGCGAGCCCGCGGTCGAACAGGTGCTTCGCCCACGGCCCGTACTCGGGCTCGCGAAGGAAGTGCCGGGACGTGGCGATCGTCAGCAGCCCCTGTTGCGCGTACGCCCACGTCTTGGCCTTCATCCACCGCGCGAGGCCGAGACCGGTGTCCCAGTTGAGCATCCCGGAGTGCATCCAGTAGCCGAACAGCGCGCGCTCGACCCAGTGCTTCAGGACGGCGACGTCGGCCGCCGGCAGCGGTTCCATCCCGGCTTCGAGCGCCGTGTCGTAGGCGTGCAGGGCGTGCAGGGTCATGTTCCCGTACTCGGCGCTGTCCAGGTTGCTCGGATCGGCGCCCGGATAGTGCGGCAGGTAGTGGAACTGGTAGCCGCGACCGAGGTTCGTGGTGCCGAACTTGGTCAGCGGGTGGCGCACGCCCTTCACGAAGCGCCTCAGGTGCCGGCGGTAGTCGCGTCGCAGCAGCTCCGGATCGCCGGTCAGCAGCGCGGCGTTGGCGTAGAGCTCGGCGGGCCAGTTGATCTGGTTCAGGCGCACGGCCGGGTAGCGGAAGAACCGGTCGCGCGCGACGACGTTGACGCAGTGGGTGAGCCGGTCGAGCTGCGCCGGCGTGAGCTGCAGCACCTCGCGCGCCCGCCAGGCCGCCGCGAGCCCCTCGGCGACCTTCGGATCGACCGACTTGTCCTGCGGCGAGTCGAACGTGTCGAGGTCGGCGACCCACCCGGGCGAGTGGTACATCTTCCCGCGCTTCCCGCGCGGGCCGACGAAGAACGGCGGCGCCCCGCACAGCCGGTCGACCAGCAGCCGCGCGCGAGCGTCGTTGCGCGCGCGGCCCACGTGGCCGGCCTCCGCGGCGGTCGCGTGGACGGTGAGCAGCGCGGCGTTGTAGATCACGCCGACGTTCAGGCTGCCCGCGCTGTAGGACGCCCGATGGCGTACCCACGTGTGATTGAGGCGCCACATGATCCGGTCCGCCAGCGCCAGGTACTGCTCGTTGGTCAACGGCGGCGCGCCGACCACGGGCACGTCCGGCGGGGCCGCCCACGCCACCCGCGGCAGCAACGGCACCGCCGCGAGCGCACCTGCCTGAGCGAGGAAGACCCGCCGCGTCCGTGCGTCCATCGGCGACTATCCAACCATGGACCCCGGCGAACTGGCCGACGCGATCAACGCGCTTAACATCGAATTGACCGGCGCCGACGACTACGAGGCACTGCATCTGACGGTCGACGAATTCGGCGGCCTCTACGGCTGGACGTGGGGCGCGACGCTGTGGATCGACTCGCTGTTCGTCGCCGAATCGGCCCGCGGCGAAGGACTCGGGAGCCGCCTGCTGGCCGACGCGGAGCGTGAAGGCCGGGCCCGCGGCTGCGTGCAGGTCGCCCTCGCCACGCACTCCTTCCAGGCCCCCGACTTCTACCGCCGCCACGGCTACGAGGTCGTCGGCGAGCTGCCCGGCTACCCGCGCGGGCACTCCCTGCTCTGGTTCCGGAAGGCGCTTTAGCTAGAGCGGGAAGGGCGCGGGCCGCGGAAGGACGGACGCGCCTTCGACGGTCCGCACCCACTCGTACCCGAGCGCCTTGCAGTGGGTGAGCCCGGCGCCCGCCTCGCGCAGCCGCTCCAGGCCGCGCGCGTGGAACTCGCCCGGCGAGCCCGTCGCGTCCTCGACGACCAGCACGCGCAGGCCGGAGTCGAGCAGTCCGACCGCGGACTGGTAGACGCAGACATCGGTCTCGAAGCCCACGAGCACCGCGATCGTCCGTCCCGTCGCGCGCACCGCGGACAGGATCTCGGGCGTGCCCGCCAGGCCGAAGGTCGGTTTCACCAACGCGGGGGTGATCTCCGACGGGCCGTTGCGCTCCGGCTCCTCCTCGGTGGCGATCACCGGCACGTCCAGCGCCCGCGCCAGCGAGATCAGCCACTGCAGGCGCTCGACCACGTCACGCGTCGTGACGAACCCCGGCTGCACGTCGATGACGACGAGCACGCAGTCGCCGTGGTCGGTCAGGGGCACGGCTCGGCCATCCGGCGCCGGACGACCGTGGCGTGGCCGGCGAGGAGCGCCGGCACTTCGGAGGCGGCGGTCATGTCGTCGGGCTCCATCACCGTGATGGATTATCACGCCGATCGGCCCTGAGCCGACGAGCGCCGCGAAGCGCACGTCGAGGTAGCTCCTCGTCAGCCGCCGGGCCCCGCCGAGCGGCCGGAGCACCGCTCCGAGCTCGTCCCCGAAGCGCGCAAACCTAAAGGGGCCAGGCCCCTTTAGGTTTCGGCGCGGCCGGACTGCGCGGACGCTCGCGCAACCGCGGGAGCTCACGTCCGACAACGTGGAGCGGCTGCGCAGCGTGCCGAACCACGGTGACGAGCTGGGCGGCGCGGCACACGGCATCAGCCAATGCGGATACAACACGGCCTTGGCTCTCGTCCGCACCCGCGGTGGTCGTCCCCTACGCCGCCGACGGCAAGGACGAACAGAGGCGCAGACCGCGCCGGCTCGACCTCGGCGGCGCCGCCCGGACCGCAGCGCTCCTTTGAGCCCCGGTGTACAGGTCCCCAAGCCGTGCGTGCCGCGCGCTGGCCGGCGCCGGCGCATCGGGATCGCGCGCACGCCGCGGCGCAACCCGCCCTTCGTCATCCTCGACGAGCCGGCCACCGCGCTCGGCCAGGACTCGGAGGCCCAGGTGCTGGAAGGCTTGGACCGGCTCATGCCAGGACGCACGCTGCATGCTCATCACCCACTCGGCACGGCTCGCCCGCACGGCCGACCAGATCGTCGAACTCGACCACGGACGGATCACGGAGGCCCCCATTGGCCGTTAGCGCTTTGGTCACCGGCTGCGCCGGCTTCATCGGCTCGCACCTGACCGAGTCGCTGCTCGCGGACGGGCACTCCGTCCTCGGCGTCGACTGCTTCAGCGACAACTACCGCCGCTCGGACAAGCGCGCGAACCTGCTCAACGCGAGCGACTACGCACGCTTCGAGCTGGTCACCGGCGATCTCGTCGAGCTCGACGTGGCCGCGCTGGTGGAGCAGGTCGACGTCGTCTACCACCTGGCGGCCGAGCCCGGCGCGCGCGCCAGCTGGGGCTCGCGCTTTGACACCTACACCCGCCACAACGTCGCCGCGACCCAGCGCCTGCTCGAAGTCACTCGCCGGCCCAGCGCTTCGTCTACGCCAGTTCCTCGAGCATCTACGGCGACGCGCTCACGCTCCCCACGCCCGAGGACGTCGCGCCGCGCCCGCTCTCGCCCTACGGCGTGACCAAGCTGGCCGCCGAGCACCTGTGCGTCCTCTACGGCGCAACAGCGGCAGCGCAACACGGTGTCGCTGCGCTACTTCACCGTCTACGGCCCGCGCCAGCGCCCCGACATGGCGTTCCGGCGCTTCTGCGAGGCGATCGTCGCCGGCCGGCCGATCGAGGTCTACGGCGACGGCACGCAGTCGCGCGACTTCACCTACGTGGCCGACATCGTCGCCGCCACGCGCGCGGCGGGCGAGCTCGCGGTCGCAGCCCGGCAGCGTGTTCAACGTCGGCGGCGGCGGCTCCGTGAGCCTCAACCGCGCGCTGGAGACGCTGGCGGGGATCGCGGGCCGGCCGCTCGACGTTCGCCGCCGCGACCGCCAGCAGGCGACGTGCTCGACACGGGCGCGGACATCTCGCGCGCCCGCGACGTGCTCGGCTTCGTGCCCCGCACGGACCTCGCTGCAGCGGGCTCGAGCAGGAGTTCGAGTGGGTGCGCGAGCGCTCCGCCGCTGGCGTGTGCGCACGTCTTGACCGCATCTTGACTTTGACCGGACCTGGGCTTGAGGGGCCGTCCCGATACGGTCTCCATGTCCCGCTTCACTCCGAATCGCAACCACCCCCAGCACCTCGTCGCGTCGATCGTCGCCCTCGCCGAGCAGAGCAACCACCTCGCGCTCGACTCCGCCATGGAGGCCGCCCGCGCTGACGCGGAGGGCCGCACCGCCCGTCGTCGTCGACCAGATCTGCCGCCTGGCCGTCGGCACCGGCGTCGCCGCCGGCGAGATCGCCTGGCTCGTCGGCGAGCTCGAGTCCGCCAGCACCGACGCCGAGCAGCTCGACGAGGCCGGCGTCGCCGTCGCCGGCATGGAGAGCTGCCTGCTCGCCGTCGCGCAGGCCGTCCAGGAGCTCGCCGTCGTGGCGTGCCGGTCGAGATCGTCAGCGCCGGCCAGGCCCTGCGCCGTGTCGCCCAGCAGCTCACCGAGCTGCTCCCCCGCCTTCAGATTCTGCGCCTGATCGCTCAGCCGGGCCAGTCGCAAGGCGAGATGGCACAGCAGCCGATCTTCGCCGTCGTGCAGGTTCACTCCGGCCACGTCCTCGATTCTGCGCAGGCGGTAATACAGCCCGCCGCGGTGAAGGGACAACGCCGCAGCGGTGCGTTTGACGTCGCCCGCGTGATCGAGGTAGGCCTCGAGCGTGCGCACGAGCGACTGGTCCCCGGCAAGCAGTTTGCGCAGCCCGTCCGGTAGGTCGTCCAGGGCGGCGTCCGGGTAGCGCGGTGACGACGCGCTCCACCCCCAGCGCGTCCCAGCTCGCCAACCCCGACTCCTCGTGTGCGGCCACCCGCAGCGCGGCCAGCGCGCGGCGATAGGACGTCCCGGCCTCGCGCAGATCGCTCGACCGCCTCGCCCTGGCCGACCATCGCCCGCGGCGCGCTGAGCACGCCCAGCGCCTCGAGCACCGCCGGGCCCGCCATCCCGCGCTCGCCGCCACGCACACGAGCCTGCCGTCGAGCTCGGCGCACACCGCCTGCTTGGCCGCCAGCCGCGCGCGCAGCCGATCCAGCGCCTCGGCGCTCCACTCCTCCCCCGCCGGCCCGGCGGGCGCCGCGACCCACACGCGCATCGGACGCACCGGCGAGGTAATGATCGGCTTCGAGGCTCACCGCCGCGGACTCCACCTGCCGGGATCGGAGCTCAGCAGCGCGGTGACGAGCTGCTGCTCGCGGCGGCGGCGGACGAGCTGGGCGTCGGCGTCCGGCCCGACGAGCGCGGCGGCCTCGGCGGCGGCGGCGCGCGCCTGGCGCAGCTCCTCCGCGCTGACCGGCGGCTCCTCGAACAGCCACAGGTAGCCGAGCCGCCGGCCCGCGCCGACGAGCGGCACGCAGACCCGCGCGCGCATGCCGATCTCCGGCCGGGCGGGGATGTGCACCGGGCCCGGCGGCCGTGCGGATGCCCTCGGCGAACAGCGCGACCCGCGCGTCGTCCGGCGCGAGCCGGCCGAGGATGCTCGCGGTGCGCACCGCATCGAGCTCGCCGAATTGCGTGCTGTAGGCGAGCGGGCGCAGTTCGGCGTCGTCGATCAACACCGGCCGACCGAGGCTGAGGCTCAGCGCGTCGACGATCTCCTGAAGCCCTCGGTCCACCGTTGGGACCGACGGTACTGGTTCAGCAGGCGCTGTTGGTGCGCTCCAGCGGCAGGTGCGATACGCCCTCGCGCAGGAGGAAGCGCGGGTTGGACTGCGTCAGGCGCGTGGCGTGGACGTCGCTGACGCCGAGCTCGCGCAGCACTTCGAGGCCCTGCGGGAGCATCGCCTCGCGCGTTCCGGGGTGCGTGTCCGACGCCAGGCAGAACGCGAGGCCGTCGCGCACGAGCCCGGTCGCGAGCCGGCGGGCGCGCGGGCCGTGCTCGCCGAGCAGGCTGGAGACGTTGACCTGCAGCAGCGCGCCCTGCTCGACGTAGGGCACGAGCCGCGTCCAGTCGGAGGCGGCACGCTCGGGGTGGGCGAGCAGCAGGCCGTAGCCGAGGCCGGTCAGACGCGCGACCGCGGCGTCGAAGAAATCGTCGACCCCCTCGAACGGGCATTCGAGCAGCAGCCACGGCGCGTGGTCCGGGCCCTGGGCGATCAGCGCGAGCTCCTCGGGATCGAGCGTGAGCGCGTCCTCGTGGGCGAGCTCGCCGCCCTGGTGCAGCGTCACGCGCAGGCCCTCGTCGCGGATCGCGCGCTGGGCACTCGCGCGGAGGGGTGCGAGGTCGCGGAGGTCGAACGGATGATGCGCGTGCTTGATGTGCGGCGTGGTGGCGACGTCGAGGACGTTCTCGGCGTCGAGCCGGCGGGCGAAGCGCACCGTCTCGGTCAGCGAGCGGGACCCATCATCGAGCCCCGGGAGGATGTGGCAGTGGAGATCGACAAACGACATTCGCCATAAGTGGTAACAGCCTCTTCGGGTGGGCTCTGTGACGCTTCACCGCCTCAAAACAACTGCTAACGCCCGCTTTCGCCGGCGTTTCCGATTCGACCCGAGCGAGCGCGCCGGGCGAACGGCCCGGCGGACAGGGGGCGCCGTCGGTCGCGCGCCAGCCGCCATGATTGCCGGATGGCCCGCATCCCCCCGGTCGACGAATCCTCCGCGCCACCCGCTTCCCGCTCGCTCGCCTCCGAGCACCTGGCCACCGGCGGGCGGATGACGAACATGAAGTGGACGCTCGCGCACTCACCGGTCGCGCTCGACGCGCTGTTGCAGTGGTATCCGCTGCACGACGAGCTCGTGCCCGTGCTCGGCGAGCGCCGCGTGTGGCTGTTCTGCCACGCGATCTCGACCCAGAGCGACTGCCTGATCTGCTCGACGTTCTTCCGCCGGCTGCTGATCGACGCGGGCGAGGAGCCGGACGAGCTCGCGCTCGACGAGTTCGACGAGATGATCGTCGACCTCGGGCGGCGGCTGGTGGTCGACCCGCACTCGGTCGACGACGCGCTGTACTCGCGCGCTGTCCGCGCGCTTGACGCCGCCGCAGATCGTCTCGCTGATGGCGTTCGGGGCGATGATGGTCGCCACCAACGTCTTCAACGACGCGATGGGCGTCGAGCTCGACCGCTACCTGACCCGCTACGCCGCATGATCGCGTTCGTGACCGGCGCGGCCCACGGGCAGGGCCGCGCGACGGCGCAGGCGCTGGCCGAGGACGGCTACGACATCGTGGCGCTGGACGTCGCCGCGCCGCTGGCGTACCCGCCCTACCCGATGGGGTCGACCGCGGAGCTCGATTCGCTGCGCATGGCCGGTCGAGGCGCTCGGGCAGCGCGTGCCTGATCGTCGTCGCCGACGTGCGCGACTTCGACGGCGGTCGCCGCGGCCGTCGCCGCGGCGATCGAGCGAGTTCGGCCGCATCGACGTGCTGTTCAACAACGCCGGCATCTGCGCGTACGGCCTCGCCCACGAGCTCACCGAGGCCGAATGGGACGCGATGATCGACATCAACCTCAAGGGCGCCGTGGATCGTCGCCCGCCACGTGATCCCGCACATGATCGCGGCCAAGCGCGGCGTGATCGTCAACAACTCCTCGATCGCCGGCCTGCGCGGGATGTGTCCGCCTGTCGCACTACGCGGCGTCGAAGTGGGGCCTGACCGGGCTGACGCAAATCGTGGGCGATCGAGCTCGCGCCGCACGGCATCCGCGTCGTCTCGATCCACCCCACCGGCGTCGACACCGCGTTGAACGACGGCCTCGCGATGATGGAGGGCAAGACGCCGCAGGAGATCGCCGAGGCCTCCGCGGGGAACCTGCTGCCGGTGCCGTGGATCGAGGCGTCCGACGTCGCCGAGGCGGTGCGCTACCTGGTACTCGAGACACGTCGCGCGCTACATCACCGGCACGGAGTTCGTGCTCGACGCGGGCCTCACCCCTCGCACCCGCTAGCCAGCGAGTGATCTCGCCGGCCGGGCGCGCCTGCGCGAGCGGGTACGCCTGGCCGGCCCAGAGGTTGAAGCCGTCGCTGTCGCCGCTTCGCGCGGCGTCCGCACGGAGCTTCGAGGTCGCGTAGTGGATCTCGGGGTAGGCGATCGGGGCGTTCTCGTGCTCGGCCATGAAGCGGTTGCGGATGCCGCGCGCGAGCCGCCCGCTGAACGCGCGGGTGAGCGCCGGTCGGCGTCCTCGCCGGCGAGCCGCTCGGCGTGCACGGGCGTCGTGCCCGCCTCGGGCGCGCGCATGAACGCCGTCCCGACCTGCGCGGCCTCGGCGCCGAGCTTGCGGACGGCCTGCACGGCCTCCGGCGTCGCGATCCCGCCGGTCGCGATCTTCGGCACGTCGATCAGTCTGCAGCAGCGCGATCAGCCCGATCGGCGCGGCGCCCTCCTCGTCGACCCACGAGCCGCGGTGCCCACCGGCCTCCGCGCCCTGCACGATCACCGCGCTCGCCCCGCGGCCTACGCCGCGCGCGCCTCGACCGGCCTGGTCACGGTCACCCACGTCTGCTCGAGCGCGCTGAGCACCTCGCGGCGCCGGGCACCCGAACGTGAACGACACGACCGGGACGTCCCTGACAGACCTCGAGCTTCGCGTCCCAGTCGTCGTCGTCCCACTTCGGCTCGCCGAGGTCCTGCGACGTACGCCTGCGTAGGTGTCGGGCGCGTGTCGCGGCCCGGGCACGAACAGGTTCACCCCGAACGGCCGGCTCGTGAGCGCCCGCGTCTGCTCGATCTTCTCCGCCAGCGCGGTCGCGCTGAGGTATCCGGCCGCCAGGAACCCGAGCCCACCCGCCTTCGAGACCGCCGCGGCGAGTTCCGGCGTCGACGGCCCACCGGCCATCGGGGCAAGCACGATCACGGCACACATCTGACACAGAATCGTCGCAAACGCGGGTCGATCCGTTGCGCGACCCTCGTGCCCGCGCGCCGCCGGCCCTGTGGGGGCAGACCGTCACCGCTGTCCCATCAGCCGGCCGCGGCGCGCCCACGCGAGCCGGCCACACGCGCCGGCGCTCGGGGAGTGCCCCGAGGACACCAACGACTGCGGGACCGTCCGTTCAATCACGCTCGGACTGGTCGAGTTGGCGCGTTGGTTGGGGTGCATGGCACGGCACGGAGCGCGCGTCCGGCCATGTGCGCGGCGTCGTCACGGTAACGAAATGCCCCGTGAACCGGGCGTTTCGTTACTCGATATGCCCACCGGGAGTCAGTACCCCGCGCGCGGTGGTCGCGCTTCTGCAGTTGCCCCGGGTTGAGCCCGCAAACGCGATCCAGCACCGCGTCCGGACGGTCGGCTGCTCGAGCCCGCCGTACGAGGAAACGAGGTCACGGCTGTTCGGCTCCGCCGCGACGGCCGACGTAACCGCACGCACGAACGCCATGAGAGCAGCAGCTCCGGCACGAAGAGCGGCGCCGCGGACGTCTACCACCGGCCCCGATTCTTCGCGTGTTAGGACCCATGGGGAGTGTTACAAGCTTGTTACAATCTCGCCGCGCCCGGTCGATTGACTGGGTGCACCCTCTCTCCTCCCCAAGAGAAAGATCTCCCCATGAGCAAGCTCCTCTCCGCCTTGCGGCGGCCGTTCGACCGTCCCTACACCGAGCCCGCGGTGCATTTCCACCAGGGCCAGAGCGACGACTTCCCCGAGGTCTGCTTCGACGAGGACGCCTGCCGGCGTCCCCGCCTGCAGGCCTAAGTGACGACGGCGGCCGAATCGGCCGCCAGCGCGCGGCCCAGCAGGCCGCGGAGCACTTCGCGCTCCTCGGGCGACAAGGCGCCGAGGACCTCGCCCTCGAGGGACTCCATCGCGACCTCGGCGCGGAGCATCGCCTCGCGCCCGGGTTCGGTGAGGCAGACGATGTGCCGGCGGCGGTCCGCGGGATCGCGTCGGCGCTCGACCCAGCCGTGTTCCTCGAGGTGGTTGAGCATCAGCACGCAGTTGTTGGCGTCCATGTGCATCGCGATGCACAGGTCCTGCTGCGGGAGGTCGCCGTCGCGCAGGTTCGACAGCGTGGCGTAGGCCTTGAGCTTCATTCCCAGCACGTCGTCGGTCGCCTGCTTGTAGACGAGCTTCGTGAGCCGAACTAGCGACACGATCGAGCCGGGAGGCTGTGAAGCGGACATGTCCGTCCAGATAATAGCGGTTGCAGGATCATCATTTGATGCACTATAGTCACTGTCCTAGTGACTATCCATTCCCCACAGAGCGCCTCTCGGCGCACGTGGATGGCGCTGGTGGTGGTCTGTCTCGGTCAGTTGATGATGGTCGTGGACATGACCATCGTCAATGTCGCTCTCCCCGTCATCCAGCGCGATCTGCAGTTCTCGCAGTCCGACCTCACGTGGGTCGTGGGCGCGTACCTCATCTCCTACGGCAGCTTCCTGCTGCTCGCCGGCCGTCTTGGCGACCTGCTCGGTCGCAAGCGCGTGTTCCTCGCCGGCACCCTCATCTTCACCCTCGCGTCGCTCGCGTGTGGAGTCGCCGACTCCCAGCTCACGCTGATCGCCGCGCGGTTCGTCCAAGGCTTCGGCGGCGCCGTGGCCACCAGCGTCATCCTCGCCCTGATCGCCACCGACTTCCCGCGCGTCGACGAGCGCGTGAAGGCGATGGGCGCGTACATGTTCGTCGTCACCTCCGGCGGCTCGCTCGGCCTGTTGCTCGGCGGCGCCCTCGTGGCCAACGTCGACTGGCACTGGATCTTCACCGTCAACGTGCCGATCGGCATCGCGGTGCTCGCGCTCGGCGCGCGGTTGATCGACAACCGGCCCGGAACGGGCATCCGCAACGGCATCGACGTCGCCGGCTCGGCGCTGATGACCCTCTCCAGCATGACCGCCGTGTATGGAATCGTCACCGCGGCGAGTCACGGCTGGACCTCCGCGCACACGCTCTCCTTCCTCGGCGCGGCGGCAATCCTCGGCGGGGCGTTCCTGTTCTACGAGTCCCGCATCGAGAACCCGATCCTCCCCCTGCGCATCCTCAAGGTGCGCACCCTGATGGGCGCGAGCATCGTCCGCGGCTTCCTCGTCACCGGCATGTTCGGGACGTGGGTGATGGGCTCCCTCTACGTCGAGCACGTGCTCGGCTACGGCGCCTGGGCCACGGGCCTGGCCTTCCTCCCCATGACGCTGATCGTCGGCGGGCTCTCGCTCGGCACGACGGCGCGCGTCATGAAGGTCCTCGGCCCGGAGCGGACGGTGCTCGCCGGCCTCTCGCTGGTCGCCGTCGCGCTGCTGCTGCTCAGCACGGTCGGTGATCACACCGGCTACTTCCCGGCGCTGTTCGTCCCGTTCGCCCTGATGGGCCTCGGGATGGGCACGGCGATGCTCCCGCTGCTGACGATCGCCATGAGCGGCGTACCGCAGCAGGACGCCGGCCTGGCGTCGGGCATCGTCAACGTCTCGATGCAACTCGCGGGCGCGGTCGGGATCGCGATCCTGGGCACGCTGGCGAGCAGCCGCAGCGAGACCCTCGCGGGTGACGGCGCAAGCGCGTTGCACGCCCTCACCGGCGGCTACACGCTGGCCTTCCAGGTCGCGGCCGGAGCCGTGATCATCGGTATCGCCATCTCCGCGGTGGTGCTGCGGATGCCCCGCGAGCGCCAGCGCGCGGCGGGTTCAGAGGTCGCGGTCGAGGTCTGACCACCGGGGCGGCGACGCCCCGGCTCGCTCACACGTGCGGGCGGCGACGGCGCAGGCGAACTGCGTCGCCGCCCGCACGGCCTCGCGGTCCTGCAACGCCTCGACGCCGAGGCCCGCGCGCGCCCAGTGCGCGATGAAGCCGCCGCCGAAGGCATCGCCGGCGCCGATCGTGTCGACGACCGTGATCTTCGGCGCCGTCACCTGCACCTCGTCGGAGCCGGTGACGATCAGCGCGCCGTCACCGCCGAGCGTCACCAACGCGACGCTCGGCCCGTCGGCCAGCAGCGCCCGCGCCCCCTCGGTCAACGAGGCGCCGGGCGTGAGGTACTCGAGGTCGTCGCCGCTGACCTTGACCACGTGCGTGTAGCGCAACGTCGCCGCCAGGCCGCGCCGGTACGCGTCGCGATCCTCGATGAAGGTCGGCCGGCAGTTCGGGTCGACCACGATCAGGGCGCGCTGCGCGACCGCCTCGACCACGGCCTGCAGCGCCGCCGCGATCGGCTCCATCATCAGCCCCAGCGTGCCGACGTGGAGGAAGTCCACCTCCGCGGGCAGCGCCGCGAGCGCCTGCTCGGGCGTCAACGCGGGCGCGCTGGTCCCTTCGGTGTAGAAGCGATACGTCGCCACGCCCTGCCCGTCGAGCTCAGCCAGGGCGAGCGTCGTGGGTCGCGTCGTGTCGACCGCGGTGTCGAGCCGCACGCCGTCCTCGACGAGTTGCCCACGCAACCGCGCGCCGAACCGATCGTCGGACAGGCACCCCAGGTAGTGCACGTCCTGCTCGAGCCGGCCCAGTGTGCGCGCGGTGTTGTACGGCCCGCCCCCGGGATGCGCGCGCAGTTCACCCGCCTCGTGCGGCACGAGGTCGACGAGCGCTTCTCCTCCGACGACGATCGCCATGCGCCCTAGAGTGGCATGTTCATGGACGTCCGCGCCTCCGACGCCGAACGCGACGCCACCGTGGACCTCCTCCGCGAAGCCGCCGCCGAGGGACGGCTGAGCTTCGAGGAGCTCGCCGATCGCATCGAGGCGGCCGCCAACGCGGTCACCCGCGGCGAGCTCGTCCCGCTGACGGCGGACCTGCCCAGGTCGCTGCCGGCCCGCGCCACCGAGCCGCTGCGCGTGAGGGCGCTGGGCGACGTCAAGCGCTCCGGCGCGTGGGTCGTGCCCGACGACAACCACTTCCGTTCCTGGCTCGGGCACATCAAGCTCGACCTGCGCCAGGCGAGCATCACGTCGCAGGAGATCCACATCCACGCGTGGTCGCTGTTCGGCACGGTCGATCTGCTCGTCCCCGAGGGCGTCGAGGTCGATGTCCGCGCCAGTTCAAAGCTCGGCCAGCTCAAGCAGGAGGGCGGCGCCATTGCACCGGGCGCGCCGCGGATCGTGCTCACCGGCGGCAGCGTCTTCGGCACGGTCAGGGTCCGCAACAAGCGGCTGTGGGAGAAGCTTCTAAAAGGCGGTTGAGAGCGCGAACGGGTAGACGGCGGTGGCGCCCTGGCGGCGCAGCTGCCCGGCCACCATCGCCAGCGTCCAGCCGCTGAAGCGCGTGTCGTCGACGAGCAGGCAACCTGACTGTGGCGGCGGCGACACGACGCGGAACTGCCCGCGCACGTTCGCCACCTGCTGCGGGGAGTTCGCCATCTCGCGCTGCGGAGGGTTGTCGCCGGTGCGCTCCAGCAACGCCTCGTACGGGAGCCCCAGCGCGGCGGCGAGCCGCGCGCCGAAGTCCGGCACGAGCGAGCCCGAGCGCCGCGACGGCATCGCCGTCACGTAGGAGATCGCCGGGTGCCAGGTGCGAATCGCCTCCGCCGCCGCGGCGACGAGCTGATCGTCGAACGCACCCGCCCGCTTGCCGGACTGCACGAGCGGGTCCCAGCCGCCGTCGCCCAGCCGGGCCAGCGCGCGGCCCTCCTCCGCGCGCACGTCGTCGGAGAGCTTCTTCATCTTGCCGTCGGCGTCCGGGGCCATCTTCTTGACGTCGATGATCAGCGGCTTGGAGCGCAGGTGCAGCGACGCGTCGCGGACCAGCGCCGGATCCAGCGCCCCGTCGAAGCGCGGTCCCGCGCACACCGAGCAGATCCCGCAGTCCGAGGGCGACGGGTCGTCGAGCTCCTCCTGCAGCGCGCGCATCAGGCAGCGTCCGTCGGACCCGAACGCGGCCATCGCCGCCTGCTCGCGCCGGCGAAGCGCCGTGACGTTCGCGTAGCGCTCGGCGTCGTAGGCCCAGTCGGAGGGGACGCGCACCCAGCGCGTGCCCTGCTTGTCGACCGCGCCCTCGACGTCGAGCACCTTGAGCATCGCCTCCAGCCGGCCCTTGCCGAGGTTGACCGCGCCCATCAGCTCGTTGGTCGTCGCGCCGCCGTCGTCCAGCGCCGACAGCACCCGCTCGACGAGCTCCTGCGGCGGGAACGCCTGCTCGATGAAGAAGTCCTGGATGCGGCGGTCCTCGGCGCCGCGCAGGAGCACGACGTCGGCGCGCTCGATCGCCCGCCCCGCGCGCCCGACCTGCTGGTAGTAGGAGATGACCGAGCCCGGCGCCTGGTAGTGCACGACGAAGCCGAGGTCCGGCTTGTCGTAGCCCATCCCCAGCGCGCTCGTGGCCACGACCGCCTTGAGCTCGTTGCCCAGCAGCCGCTCCTCGGTGACGATCCGCGATGCGGTGTCGACCTCGCCCGAGTACGCCTCGGCGGGGATCCCGCGCGCGTTGAGGAACTCGGCCACGAGGTCGGCGTCGCGCTTGGTGAGCGTGTAGACGATCCCGCTTCCCGGCAGCTCCGGCAGATGCGTGGCCAGCCACGCCAGCCGGTCGGCGGGCGCCGGCAGCTCGACGACCTCCAGCCGCAGCGAAGCGCGCGACAACGGCCCGCGATAGGTGCGCAACGCGCCCGCGTGACCCAGCGCCAGCTGGTCGGTGATGTCCGCGACCACGCGGTCGTTGGCCGTCGCGGTCGTGCACAGGACGGCGACACCGGAAGGCAGCGCGGTGAGCATGTCCTGGATGCGCCGGTAGTCGGGCCGGAAGTCATGGCCCCAGTCCGAGATGCAGTGCGCCTCGTCGACGACCAAGAGCCCCACGCGGGAGGCGAACAGCGGCAACATCGAGGAGCGGAACTGCGGGTTGTTCAACCGCTCCGGGGAGATCAGCAGCAGGTCGACGGCATCGTCGGCGAGCAGCGCCTCGACCTCGCTCCAGCCGTCGCGGTTGGTGCTGTTGATCGTGTGCGCGCGAATGCCGAGCCGCTGGGCCGCCGCGATCTGGTTGCGCATCAGCGCCAGCAGCGGCGAGACGATCAGCGCGGGGCCGGCGCCCTGCTCGCGCAGCATCGAGGTCGCGACGAAGTAGACCGCCGATTTCCCCCACCCCGTCCGCTGAACGCACAGAACGCGAGCGCGATCATCGACCAGGTCGGTGATCGCCTCGCGCTGGTGCTCACGAAACGTTGCTTCGGGCCCGGCCAGTCGTCGCAGCAGTTCTTCCACCATGACGACAGTAGGACCGGGCCTGCAGACTTCGCCCCCTGCTAGGCGGTGTTGACCGTGATCTTGGCCACGCCGATCACGAAACCGGCCTTCAGGGCGTCGGTGCCGAAGGTCTGGTTGAGCAGGTCAGCGGCCTCCTGCTTGAGCTTGACCGTGGTGCCTTCGAGGACGGCGGTGCCGTTGTCCTCGGTCTCCAGCGGCTTGAGCGTGCGGCCGTCGAGGAAGAACAGCGGCGCGGACTCGGCGGCGACCTTGCCGTCGACGGTGACCTTGCCGGTCAGGACGGACTTGCCCGGGTCGACCTCGAAGTCGGTGAGCTCGACGACCTTGCCGCCGCCCGTGAGGCTGAGGCCGCTGCCGTCATGGTCGATCATGCCCTGCACGTACGGGGACTCGGTGCCCGGCGTGTAGTAGGTCACGTTGCCGCCGGTGATCGGGAACGAGGCGACGCCGGCGTCGGAGATCTGCGCGTCGCCGACCGGCGCCGGCGTCAGCTTGAGCGTGCCGAGCGCCTTCACGAAGCCAGAATCGAGCGTGACGGCGGTGTCCTTGCCGGTCAGCGCCGGGATCTGCGCGACGGGGCTCGGAGCGGCCTGAGCCGTCGTCGAATCGGACTTGCTGCTGGTGGTGCTCGTGTCGTCGCCGCCACACGCGGCAGTACCGACGGCGAGGGCGAGCGTGGCGCCTGCGGCGGCCAAAGTCTTGAGCTTCATGGAGCCTCACTTCCGGGAGGTTGAGTTGCTGAGGTATGCGGCCTGGCCACCGGAGCGGATGCCCTCCCGGTTAGATTGGCGCGTTGTGACCATCGATCGACTCCTCGGACGGCGCGCGGAGCTGGCAGCGGTGGACGAGGCGCTGGAGCACCTCAATCGGCGCCAGGGCACCGTTATCGCCTTCTCCGGCGAGGGCGGGATCGGCAAGACGCGGCTGCTCGACGAGCTGATGGCGCGCGCGGAGGCCGCCGGGGCGCTGGTGCTCTCCGGCCGCGCGTCCGAGCTCGAGCGCGAGCTGCCGTTCGGGGTCTGGGAGGACGCGCTGGCCGACCATGCGGCGTTTCTCGGCGTCGATCGCCTGGAGCGCCTGGTCGGTGACCAGCTGCCGGAGCTGGCGGCCGTGATCCCGGCCATCGGGCGCGTCCCCGCGGGCCTGCAGGACGAGCGCTACCGCACCCACCGGGCGGTCCGCGCGCTGCTCGAAGGGATCGCGGCCAAGCAGCCGCTGGCGCTCGTGGTCGACGACCTGCACTGGGCCGACGACGCGTCGCTGGAGCTGGTCGCCGCGCTGCTGCGCCGGGCGCCGCGCGGTCGCGTCCTGCTCGCCCTGGCCTTCCGCCCCGCCCCCGTCCGGCCGCTGCTCGCCACCGCGCTGGCGACCGCCGAGCGCGACGGCGCGGTGATCGAGCACGCGCTCGGCGCGCTGTCGTTCGCCGACGCCGAGACGCTGCTCGGCGCCGAGGTCCCGGGCCCGGTGCGCGGCGCGATCTACGAGGCCGGCGGCGGCAACCCGTTCTTCCTGCAGCAGCTCGCGCGCCAGCACGCCGCGGGCCGCAGCGTCACCGCCGAGCCCTCCGGGGCGGGTGTCCCGCGCGCGGTGGCACGGGCGCTGGAGCAGGAGATCGCGGCGCTCAGCGAGGCCGGCCGGCGGCTCGCGCAGGGCGCCGCGGTGGCCGGCGATCCGGTCGACCTCGACCTCGCGTTCGCCGCCGCGGACCTGGGCGAGGCGGACTCGCTGCCCGCGCTGGACGAGCTCCTCGCGGGCGGCCTGGTGAGCACGACCGACGTGCCCCGCCGCTATCGCTTCCGCCATCCGCTGGTGCGCCTCGCGATCTACGAGTCCGCGGCCGATGGCTGGCGGATCGGCGCCCACGGCCGGGCGGCCGCCGCTCTGGCCACGCGGGGCGGCTCGCTCGCCGCCCGCGCCGCGCACCTCGAACGCTGCGCGCGCCCCGGTGACACCGAGGCGGTGAGCGTGCTGGTCGAGGCCGGCCGCCACGCCGCCGCACGGGCGCCCGCGACCGCCGCCGATCGCTTCGCCGCGGCCCTGCGGCTGCTCCCGGAGACGCCGGAGACGTTGCCGTCGCGGCTCGAACTGCACGTCGGGCTCGCGCAGGCGCTGGCCGCGACCGGCCGGCTGGAGGACGCGCTGGAATCCCTCGACGCCGGCCTCGATCTCGTCGGCCCGGAGCTCGCCCCCGTCCGCGCACGGTTGATCGCCGGCTGCGCGATGTGCGAGAACCTGCTCGGACGCCACGCCGCCGCCCACGCGCGGCTGCTCGGCGCGCTGGAGGAGATCGGTGACTCCTACGCCACCGGCGACCTCGAGGTCGAGCTCGCCGCCGACGCGCTCTACGACACCGACTTCGCCGGCGCCGTCACCTGGGCGCGCCGCGCCCGCGCGACCGCCACCGAGCTCGCCGTTCCCGGGTTCCTCGCCGTGGCCACCGCGATCGAGTGCTTCGGCGCGATCGGCCAGGGCAAGATCGCCGACGCCCAGGCGCTGCGCGCGCAGGGCGCGGCGATGCTCGACGCGCTCGACGACGGCGCGCTCGCCGGCCGCCTCGACACCGCGTACTACCTCGGCTTCGGCGAGTTCTTCTGCGAGCGCTACGACGACGCCATCCGCCACTTCCGCCGCGGGATCGCCATCTCGCGCCAGTCCGGGCAGGGCCAGTTCGTGATCGCCATGACGATCGGGCTCGCGCACGCGCTGGAGGCCGGCGGGCGGCTCGACGAGGCGGCCGAGCACGCCGACGCCGCCGTCGACGGCGCCCGCCTGTGGGGCAACAACCAGATGCTGTGCTTCGCGCTGACCGCCGACGCGTGGGTGAACGCCGTGCGCGGTGACCTTGACCGGGCTCGCGCGGCCGGCGACGAGGCGATGGCGCTGCTGGAGGGCATCGACGAGAGCGTGCTCTCGCGCGCGACCCGGGTCACGGTCGCGTCCGCGTGGCTGGAGGCGGGCGAGCCCGAGCGCTGCCTGGAGGCGATGAGCGCGGGCGGCGCGCCCGAGTTCGCCAGCGTCGAGCCCGGCCGCCGCGCCTGGCTCTACGCGGTCCTCGCCCGGGCCGAGCTCGCCCTCGGGCGTCGCTCCGCCGCCGCCGAGTGGGTCGACCGGGCCGAGCGCGGCGTCGCCGGCCTCGACCTCGGGTATGCCGAGGCCGCCGTGCTGTGCGCCCGAGCGCAACTCGACGACGACGCCGAACCCGCACTCCGCGCCGCCGCAACGCGCCGCGGGGGTCGGCGCCAACGTCCAGGCCGCCCGCGCGCGGCTGCTGGCCGGGCGCCTGACGCCCGGCGAGGACGCGATCGCGCTGCTCGAGCGCGCGGAGTCCGAGCTCGCGACCTGCGGCGCGGCGCGCTTCCGCGACGAGGCAGCGCGCGAACTGCGCCGCCGCGGCGTGAAGGCGACCGCGCGCCGGCGCCGGGCCACGGGCACCGACGGGCTCGCCTCGCTCTCCGGCCGCGAGCGCGAGGTCGCCGAACTGGTCGCGCTGGGGCGCACCAACAAGGAGATCGCGGGCGAGCTGTTCCTGTCGGAGAAGACGGTCGAGTCGCACATGAGCCGCCTGTTCGGCAAGCTCGGCGTGCGCTCGCGGGCGGAGGTGGCGAAGGCCGTCGGAGGCGAGCGATGAGCGCGGCGGACGACCTCGCCGAACGCGTCCGCCGGCACGGCCGGATCTTCGTCCCGGTCACGCAGCTGCTGGACGCCTACGGCAAGGACCGGCTCACGGCCGACGTTCGCGCCGACCTCGGCGCGCAGCTCGCCAAGGCCGGCATCGTGGCCGACCCGCCGCTGGCCCGCGTGCACCGTCGCGAGGCCATCCGGCTCCAGCTCGTCGACCATCGGCCCAAGCCCGAAGCGTGGACGGAGCGGACGCTCGGCGCGGTCCGCTGGATCGACCTCGATGCCGACGCCGCGGCCGACGCGGCGAAGCTCAGCGACGTCGTCGGGCACCCGCTCACGACCGCCCAGGTGGACGAGCTGCTGCGCCCTAACGCGCACCCGCAGCTCGAGCGCCACGACGGCGTGCTGAAGATCTCGACCGTCGAGCTGTTCGCCGACGAGCCCAGCGACGACCACGGCACGCCGACCGGGCGCCTGCGCGCGCAGTCGCTGGAGCTCGTCGTCGGCCCGACGTGGCTGCTGTCCTGCTGGCATCGCCCGCTGACCGGCGAGCCCGTCCAGCGGCCGGCGGCGTTCGGCGCGGGCTTCGACGGCGACTCCGCGGCCGCGCTCGCCGCGACCCTGCTCGACCAGCTCGCCTGCGGCTACGGTCCCGCGATCGCCACCGTCGACGCGTGGCTGCAGCAGTGGGAGTACGCGCTGGACCGCGAGCGGGCGAGCACCGAGCGCCACACGCTGCGCGAGGTGCGCGACCTCGTGGGCCGGCTGTTCCGCCAGCTCGGCCCGCTCGGTGACGTGCTCGACGAGCTGACGGGCGTCTGGCCGAACGACACGCACCTGCAGCACGCCCACCGCCGGACGGCGAACGCGGTGCGCGCGCTGGACCGGCTCGCCGCGCGGCTGCGCTCCGCGTTCGCCCTGCTCGCCACGCACGACGCCGAGGCGCGGCGCGAGCAGTCCCAGCGCCTCGAGGACCGCCTGACGGTGGCCACCGCGATCCTGCTCGTCCCCACGCTCATCGCCAGCATCTACGGCGTCAACGTCAGCCTGCCCGGCAAGGACTCGTGGGCGGGCTTCGTCGAGATGGTGCTGCTGATGGTCATCGGCGCCGTGGTGAGCCTCTACCTCTTCCGCAGGACGCGCCCTTCCCAGGGACCGAGCGAGAGCCCGGCCTCGCCCACGAGCGGCTCGGCGTCGTCCCAGCCCTGAAGGTCGACGGCGACCGGATCGCCGGTGAAGTTCCCGAGCACGAGCAGCTCGACCCCGTCGAGTGAGCGGGTGAACGCGTAGACGCGCTCGTCGTCTTCGAGCAGCATCGTGAAGTCACCGGTGGCGATCACCGGGAGCTCTTTGCGCAGCGCGATCAGCCGGCGGTAGTGGTGGAACACCGAGTCCGGGTTCGCGCGCTCGTCCTGCGCGTTGATCTCGGTGTGGTTCGGGTTCACGCCGAGCCATGGCTCGCCGGTCGTGAACCCGGCGTGCGGCCCTGCGTCCCACTGCATCGGCGTGCGCGCGTTGTCGCGGCCCATCGTGCGCAGCGCCAACAGCACGTCGTCCGGCGAGGCGCCCGCCTCGACGGCCTCGGCGTAGTGGTTGAGCGATTCGATGTCGCGGAAGTCGTGGATCACGTTGAACGGCGCGTTGGTCATCCCGAGCTCCTCGCCCTGGTAGACGTACGGCGTCCCGCGGTGCAGGTGCAGCACGGTCGCGAGCATCTTCGCCGCGGCCACGCGGTGCTCGCCGTCGTCGCCGAAGCGCGAGACCGCCCGCGGCTGGTCGTGATTGTCCCAGTACAGCGAGTTCCAGCCGACCTCGGCGAGCCCTCTCTGCCAGCGCCCGAACGTCTCCTTCAGCGCCGTCAGCTTCAGCGGCTTGAGGTCCCACTTCGACGTCGGCTGCTGGTCGAGCTGAACGTGCTCGAACTGGAACACCATGTCCACCTCGCCCCGTGCGGGGTCGGTGTAGAGCACGGCCTGCTCGACGCTCACGCCCGGCATCTCGCCGACGGTCAGGAGCCCTGTCTTTCCCGCGAAGACCTCGCGGTGCATCTCCTGCAGGAACTCGTGGATGCGCGGGCCGTTGAAGTAGACGCCCGCCTCCAGGTCCTTGGAGATCAGGTTGATGACGTCCATCCGGAAGCCGTCGACGCCGCGCTCCAGCCACCAGCGCATCATCGCGTAGACGGCGTGCCGGACCTCCGGGTTCTCCCAGTTGAGGTCCGGCTGCTTGCGCGAGAAGAGGTGCAGGTAGTACTCGCCGCTGACTGGGTCGAGCTCCCACGCCGGCCCGCTGAAGAACGACCGCCACTCGTTCGGCGGCGTCGAGCGCCACCAGTACCAGTCGCGCTTGGGCGATCCGAGCCGCCGGGACTCCTGGAACCACGCGTGCTCGTCGGAGGTGTGGTTGACCACCAGGTCCATCACCAGCTTGATGCCCCGCCGGTGCAGCCCTTCGAGCAGCTGGTCGAAGTCCTCCAGCGTCCCGAACATCGGATCGATGGCCTGGTAGTCGCTGATGTCGTAGCCGTTGTCGTCCATCGGCGAGGCGTAGATCGGCGACAGCCACACGACGTCCACCCCGAGCTCGGCCAGATGGTCGAGCCGCTCGATGATGCCCCGCAGGTCGCCGATGCCGTCACCGTCGGCATCGGCGAAGCTGCGGGGATAGATCTGGTAGACGACCGCGCTCTGAAACCACGACATCGGCGAGAGACTACGGCTCCCAGCGGAAGCGGCGCACCGCCACGAACAGCGCGCCGACCGTCCACAGCGCGAGCACCGCGAGGTGCCCCGGCTCCCAGCCGCCGCCCGGTGTGAAGGCCGCGGAGAAGGACTGGACCAGATGCGAGAGCGGGAAGATGTGCGCGACCTGGACGAGCCAGTCGGGCGCGTTGTCGAGCGGGAACCAGATGCCGCTGATGAACGACAGCGGCAGGAAGGTCAGCTGGACGACCGGCTGCGCCTGTTCGGCGTTCTTGACCAGCGAGGCGACGGCCACGCCGAGTGCCGAGAGGCACAGCGCACCCATGAGCAGGCTGACGATCGCCTCCGGGAGCTTGGACGTGTAGACGTGCACATCGAAGACCGGCACGGCCACGGCGAAGAGCAGGAACACGGCCAGGCAGCCGACGACGATCGCGCTCGTCACCCACGCGCCGAGGTAGATCGCCATCGGCAGCGGCGTACCGCGGACACGCTTGAGCAGGCCCTCGTCACGCGCGTACGCCAGGCCCATGACCAGCGTCGTGTAGCAGGCGGAGACCAGCGAGAAGATCGCGATCGCGGGCGTGTAGAACTGTGCGAAGCGGATGTCCTGCCCGAGGTTCTGGACCTCGGCGTTGCCGTTGAGCGCGTTGAACAGCACGATCAGGATCAGCGGGAAGGCGAAGGTGAAGACCAGCGCGCGGGGGTTGCGCGCGGTCAGCTTCATGCGGGAGAAGACCCAGCGTTGGGA
The DNA here is from genome assembly GCA_963798325.1 of uncultured Solirubrobacteraceae bacterium. Lineage (GTDB taxonomy): Bacteria > Actinomycetota > Thermoleophilia > Solirubrobacterales > Solirubrobacteraceae > Solirubrobacter. The sequence continues at coordinate 1,560,730 of CAWCSS010000008.1, read as the reverse complement.
GAGGGCGACGGCGGTCATGCGGTCAGCTCCAGGTAGACGTCTTCGAGGGACGGGCGGGTGACGGAGAGGCCTTCGAGCTCGATGCCCCGCTCGTTGGCCCAGCTCAGCAGCGGCGCGAGGTCGCGCGTCGGGCGGTCGGTGGTGAGCCGGGCGATGCCGGCCGTGACGACCGCGCCCGCCGGGACCGGCATGCCGGGCGGCACGTGGAAGGAGATCACGGTGACCTCGCCCCCGAGCTGCTCTGGGTCGGCGTCGGCGATCACGCGCCCGCCGGCCAGCACGACGACCCGGTCGGCGAGGTGCTGGGCCTCGTCCATGTAGTGCGTCGTGAGGAAGATCGTCTTGCCGAGCTCGCGCAGCCCGGCGATGAGCTCCCACGACTGGCGCCGGGCGGCGGGATCGAAGCCGGTCGTGGGCTCGTCGAGGAAGATCAGCTCGGGATCGCCGGCGATGCCGAGCGCGAGGTCCAGGCGGCGGCGCTGGCCGCCGGAGAGATCCTTCGCGCGCGCCTTCTCGCGGCCTTCGAGACCGACCAGCGCGAGCACCTCGTCGGGATCGCGCGGGTTGGGGTAGGCGGCGCTGTAGAGCTCGATCGCCTCGCGCACTCCGATCGCTTGGTCGAGCCCGGTCTCCTGCAGGACGATGCCGATCCGCGAGCGGAACTCGGTCTCGCGCTTGGCGGGATCGAAGCCCAGGACGGACACGCTGCCGGCGTCCGCCTTGCGGTGGCCTTCGAGGATCTCGACGAGCGTGGTCTTGCCCGCGCCGTTGGGACCGAGGAGCGCGAGCACCTCACCGCGCGTCACCGTCAGGTCCACGCCGTCGAGCGCCGTGTGCTCGCCGTAGGACTTGCGCAGGCCGCGAACCCGTACCGCGTCGTCTCCCTGGTGGGGGGTCCGGGGGGCGGCGGCCCCCTGGGCGACTTCAAATGTCATGCCCCATAGGTTCGGCTTCCGGCCGCGATTCGTCATCGGCGCGGAGGTCGAAGTTGCGTCTCCACCCGTGGGTGGAGACGATTCCACCCACCCGCCGATGAAGGTCCGCGCGAGGCCCCCTACCGTTCTCACCGTGAGATTCCGCGACTTCGCCCCGCCCGGCAACGAGGGGCCCCCGCGCGCCCTGCGTGCGGTGGGGTTCGCGTCGATCATCGCGATCGTCGGCTCGCCGCTGGTGACCGACCCGAAGCCGAGCCTGCACGGCGACGGCCTGGCGGTGTCAATCGCGCTCGTGCTGATGGTCGCCGGCCTCACCCTGGCGATGCGGCGGCGCGAGTGGTTCCCGGCCGCGCGCTTCATCGGGCTCTGCCTGATCGGCACCGCGACGTTGCTCTTCGGCGCCTTCCAGCCCGGCAGCGCGGGCTACGCGGGCGTGTACTTCGTCGTCGTGCTCGGCGCCATGCGGCTCGATCGCGCGGCGGCCGCCATCGTCTGCGGCGGAACCGTCGGCGGCCTGGTGATCATCGCCTTCGCCACCAAGCAGGACCCGGGAACGATCGTCGGCCTGCTCTTCAGCGTTGCGCCGTGGTTTCTGATCATGCGCCTCATCCGGCAGCTCGCGCTGCGCCGCAACGAAGCGGAGAAGCTGATCGTCGAGCTGCGCGAGTCACGCGAGGCGGAGGCCGAGGCGGCCAAGCTCGGCGAGCGCGGGCGGGTTGCGCGCGAGCTGCACGACGTGCTCGCCCACTCGTTGAGCGCGCTCTCGCTGCAGCTCGAAGGCACGCGGCTGCTGGCGCGCAAGAGCGGCGCTGACCCGTCGGTGATCGAGGGCCTCGACCGCGCCCACCATCTCGCCACCAGCGGGCTGAGCGAGGCCCGCCAGGCGATCTCGGCGCTGCGCGGCGAGGACCTCCCCGCGCTGGAGGACCTCGCGCTGACCTTCCCCGGCGCGAACGTGACCATCTCCGGCACGCCCCGCGAGCCGACGTCCGAGGCCAAGCTCGCGCTCTACCGGACCGCCCAGGAGGCACTCACCAACGTCCGCCGCCATAGTGCGTCCGATCGCGTGGAGCTGCGCCTCGACTACGCGGAGGACGGCACGACGCTGACCGTCTCCGACCATGGCCTGGAGGCCGCGAAGATGAACGGCAATCCGGGTTACGGGCTCACCGGCATGCGCGAGCGCGCGGAGCTGCTCGGCGGGCGCCTGAACGCCGGTCCGACCAACGACGGGTTCCGGGTGGAGCTATGGCTGCCGTCGTAAGGGTGCTGCTGGCCGACGACCAGCGCGTCGTCCGCGAAGGGCTGGGCATGGTGCTCGGGCTCCTCGACGGGATCGAGCTGGTCGGCACCGCCGCCGACGGCGAGGAGGCGCTGGCGCTCGCCGCCGAGCACAACCCGGACGTCGTGCTGATGGACCTGCGGATGCCGCGCATGGACGGCATCGAGGCGATCAAGCGGCTCGCCGCGCGCGGGACGTCGTGCATCGCGCTGACGACCTACGCCGACGACGCGTCGGTGCTGGGCGCACTGCGCGCGGGTGCCCGCGGCTACCTGACCAAGGACGCCGGCGCGGAGGAGATCCTGGCCGCCGTCGAGGCGGTCGCCCGCGGCGAGGCGGCGCTCGATCCGGCGATCCAGCACCACGTGCTCGCGGCCGTCAGTGCCCCTGTCGAATCGGTCGCCGAGGCGCCCGACGACCTCACCCCGCGCGAGGTCGAGGTGCTGACGCTGATCGCCGAGGGGCTGACCAACACGGAGATCGCGGAGCGCCTCGTGGTCAGCGCGGCGACCGTGAAGTCGCACGTCAACCACATCTTTTCCAAGATCGGCGCCCGCGATCGCGCGCAGGCCGTCGTGTACGCCTACGCCAACGGGCTGACCGGCTCCCCGTAGCCCGCCGCGACGGTCGCCGGGCGGCGGAACAGCACGAAGGTCACCAGCGCGCCCGCGGCGGTGATCGCCGCGCCCGCGAGGAACACGTTGCGCAGACCGCCGGCGAAGTCCCCGCTCGCGGGGATCAGCGTCCCGAGCGCGGCGATCCCGACCGCGACGCCCGCCTGGCGCGCCGTGTCGTGGATGCCGGTGGCCAGCCCGGCCTGGTGCTCGGGCACGTCGAGCGCGACCGCGCTCACGGCCGGGTTGAAGAGCCCGGTCCCGGCCATGGCGATGATGAAGCCGGGCTGCAGCTGCAGCCACGTGGTGTCGGCGCCGACCATGGCGGCGCAGACGATCAGGCCGAGCGCGACGAGGGTGAGCCCGCCGGCGATCAGCGCGACGGGCGGCACACGCTGGGCGAGCGAGGCGGTGCCGGCGGCGCAGAGCAGGTTCACCATCGTGCCCGGGACGAGGATCAGCCCGGCCTCGATCGGCGAGTACCCGCGCACCTCCTGCAGGTAGACCATGATGTAGATGAAGCCGGCGAACAGGCCGGAGGAGATCGCGAAGGCCGCGAGCTGCGCGCCCGCGAAGCGCCCGTTGCCGAACATCCCGAGCGGCATCATCGGCGCGCGCGAGGTCGCCTCGATGGCCACGAACGCGGCCAGCAACACGAGGGCCGCGCTCAGCGCGACGACGACGGGGGTCGCGCTCCAGCCGTCCTCGGCCGCGTTGAGCAGGCCGTAGACGAGCGCGAACAGGCCACCGATCAGCGTCACCTGGCCGGGGATGTCGATCCGCGGCGGGTTGGGATCGCGCGACTCGACGAGCTTGGTCGCGGCGATCGCGAGCACGACGATGCCGATCGGCACGTTGACCAGGAACACCCACTCCCAGCCGAGGCCCTCGGTCAGCGCGCCGCCGGCGAACGGCCCGAGCGCGAAGGAGGCGCCGATCGCCGCGCCGTAGGCCGCGAACGCCTTCGTGCGCTCCGCGGGCGTGCGGAACGCGTTGCTCAGCAGCGCCAGCGACACGGCGAACATCAACGCCGCACCGACGCCCTGCACCGCGCGAGCCGCGATCAGGAACTCGATCGTCCCCGACGCCGCGGCCGCCGCCGAGCTCACGGTGAACACCGTCACCCCCAGCGCGAACAGCTTCCGGCGTCCATACCGGTCGGCCAGCGAACCCGCGGTCAGCACCACGCTCGCGAGCGCCAGCGTGTACGCGTCCAGCACCCACTTCAGCGCGTGCAGATCGGTGTCGAGATCCACCGCCAGCGTCGGCAGCGCGGTGTTCACCACCGCGATGTCGAGCATGAGGATGGCGGTGGCGGCAAGCACCGCGGCGAGCGTCCAGCGTTGGATGACTGACATGCCACCACGGTGCCCACCGGCCGTTGCACCCGCCTTGCCCGAACGTTGCCGCAAACCTAAACGGGCCAGGCCCCATCAACCTGGGTTGACGGGGCCTGGCCCCTTTATCTAGGGGGTGGTGGTTGAGAGCGTGAAGGTCAGCGTCTTCGAATAGGCACCCGTGCGCAGCGGCTCGTTGGCGCCGATGCGCTGCATGAAGCCGATGGTCACCGGGTCATGCGAGGTGGGGTTGGTGTAGGTGAGCAGGGTCGCCGGGATCGGGGCGAGCGCGCCGCCCGTGCCGGCCGGCGAGGACGCGTTGATCTGCAGCGGCTCGGCCAGGGCGAAGGTGCCGTTGACCAGCTTGCCCGGGTTCGCGCCGTTGTCGGCCACGGAGAGGGCGGCGTCGCCGGCGGTGGAGACGACGTCGGCGGCCATCTGGGCCGTGTAGTCCTTGGCCATGCCGGGGGTGAACGCACCGAAGGTCGGCGGGGTCGCGCCCAACGACAACGAGAGCGTCGCGGGGACGGAACCGCCCACCGTGCCGACCTCGCTCTTCTCCGGATCGAGGTAGGTGAGAGCGAACTTCTTCGGCGCGGCGATGTTGCCCGCGGCGTCGATCGCCCGGTACTCGATGATGTGGCGCCCGTAGGCGAGCTTGCCGTAGTTGAGCAGGTCGATGTCGGTGCCGGTGACGCTGAACTGGAACGGCGCGTTGGCGTCGGTCGGCCAGCCGTAGAAGTTCTGCCAGCCGTCGCCGTCGACGCGGAACTCGGGCACGACGTAGCCCGGCTGGTCGTCGGTGGCGGTGAGCTTCATCGAGAACGGGCCCTCGAAGATGTACTCGGGCATGGCCGCGCCGGCGGGCGACACCGTGGCCCTCGGCGCCGAGGTCGTGAACGTCGTCACGGCGTCGGTCGCGTCGACCGTCCAGGTCTTCGTCGTGTCCCCCACGGTCGCCGTCAGCGTGTGGGTGCCAGGCGCCAGCGACTGGTCCGCGAGATGGAACGCGTTGGCGTTGGCGCCCGCGGCGACCGTCGCGCCGTCGAGCTTCCAGGCGACCGCCGGCACCGCGCCGTCGGCGGGATGCGAGGTGTTGGCGACGATCACGTCGTTGCGGCCGACGGCGCGTTCGTTCTGCGTGCCGCCGGTGATCGTGGGCGTCTCCGCGGCACCGGGCGGGTTGGCCGCGTCCTTGACCGTCCACGTCAGCGTCTGGGTCAGCGCCGTGCCGTTCTGGATCGCGGGGTCGCGAACGAACGTCGTCGGGTCCACGACCTTGGCCGCGACGGTGTGCGTCGTGCCCGGCGTCAGCGCGAGATCGGCCAGTTTCAGGGAGCGCCTGTTCGCGCTGTTGGGCACCGCGGTGCCGTCGACCGTCCAGCTGACGTCGAGCTCGTGGTCGACCGGGTGCTGCGTGTCGACCCAGAGCGTGTCCTGGTTGCCGACCTGCGCGGTGGTCGGCGTCGACGCGTCGACGAGCTTCACGCGCGCGGAGATGCGCTGGGTCATGACCTCGCGACTCACCTGGTCGTAGTAGAAGCCGAGCGACTTCATGATCGAGTGCTGGCTCGGGCGCCAGATGCACTTGTCGAAGTACATGCCGCCCTCGTAGCGGCCGATCAGCCCGCCGGCCTCGCTCGGCTCGCCGATCCAGCGCCACCACTTCTTCTGCTGGGTGAGCATCTGGTCGATCGTCAGCAGCGTGTGGTGGACCGAGGACGGCTCGCCGCCCGTGTAGCACCCGCCCAGCACGCCCCGCTGGTAGTAGTCGTACTCGTCCTGGAGGTTGCCGAGCGAGTGGCCGATCTCATGCGGGGAGATCAGCGCGCTCAGCGCGTTGCCGCCCGTCGCGGTGGCGTAGGTGCCGCCGGCGCCGCCGTAGGTGTCGCTGTTGCCGATCGCCAGGCGCTGCGACACGCCGGGCGCGAGCGCCGTGTAGCGAGAGAGCGTGGAGTTGCTGACCGTCACCAGGCGCTGGACGCTGTTCGCGTTGCAGCCGCCCCAGAAGCCCATCCCCAGCACCGTGTCCTTGCGCGGCGACGTGAGGTTCGGATCGCAGTCGATCCCCGACTCCGCGGAGATGATCTTGATCGCGTAGACGTTGATGTAGTTGCGGTAGCTCTTGTACGGCTCGATCGACCACATGATGTTCAGGTGCTTGTCGACCTGGGCCATGAACTTGTCCTGCTCGGCCTCGGTGTAGCCGTCACCCGCGATCACGAGGTTGAAGCGGTTGGCCGGCGGCCCGGTCACCTGCAGCGGGACGACGGTCGCGGAGCCCACGCCCGTCGTCGGAATCGTCTGCGCCTTGACCGCGGGCGCGGCCGCGAACAACGCGATCAGCGGCGCCACCAACAACGCCATCCTGGCAAACCTCAACGTGCAACCCCCCTAGAAGACCCTCCGAACGGCCGAAACCTAACCGGGAGGGCCCGTCCAGTCATCGGTCACCTGTTGGAAACCGGCTGAACGATGCCCGGTGTCGCACAGCGGTGTGATGACCAAGTGCGTGTGAAGGGCGCGTGGGCGCACGCGGCTGAGTCTCGAGGTTGCGTTCCTCGCGCGGACGGGCGCCCTGAGGGCGCCCGTCCGGGTGTGGCTACTTCTTCTTGACCTTCGCGGTCACCGCGCGCGAGGCCTTGCCCTGCTGGCCCTTGGCGTTGACGCCGACCGTCTTGTACTTGTACGAATGGCCGTGCTTGACCTTCGTGTCGGTGAACGTCTTGCTGCCGGGCTTGAGCGTCTTGACGAGCTTGTAGCCGCCCTTGCCGTCGGCGCGGTACACGCGGAGGAACTTCGCGCCCTTGGGCGCCGCCGTGAGGCTCAGCTTGACCTTGCCGTCGGTCACGTGGACCTTCGGCGTGGCGGGCGCCGGCGCGGTCTTGCCGCCGACGGTCCAGTCGTTGGTGTCGGTCGGCGCGGTCGGCTTGGTCGGCGCGGTCGGCTTGGTCGGCACGGTCGGCGGGATCGGCACGGTCGGCGGGACCGGCACGGTCGGCGGGACCGGAGCGGGCGGAACGCCGCCGCCGTCGTCCCCGCCGCCGTTGTCCGGCGCGGTGTTGACGTAGAAGGTCGCGACGAGGTCATCGCCGGAGTCGTCGGAGCGGTTGCCGGCAGCGTCGGTGGCGATGGCCCCGTACGTGTGCTCGCCGTCGTAGAGCGGCTGCGTCGCGGCATGGGACGCGTTGCCGTCGCCGTCAGCCGTGAGGGTGGCGTCGCTGCCGTCGCCGAACCACATCTCCACGTGCGCGCCCGGATCGGTGTGCACCGTGTACGTCGGCGTGGCGGTGGTCAGCGTCTGACCGTCGGTCGGCGCGGTGAGCGTCACGACCGGGGCGACGGTGTCCACGACGAAGCTCACCGTGTTCGACGGCGTGCCCTCGTGACCGAGGTCATCGACGGTGGTGACGTACGCGGTGTGCTCGCCGTCGGCCAGCGCGGCGTCGGGCGTCGCGAACGTGGAGTTGTCGCCGCCGACGTCGCTGGTGACCGGCAGCTGATTGTCGATGTACAGCTTGACCTGGTTGGTGTTGTCGAAGTTGTTGCCGAGCACGTTGTCGACCTCGAACATCGGCAGGTTCTGTTTGCTCGGCGTGTCCACGGCTCCGAGCACCGGCGCAGAGCTCAGGACGGTGACGCCGTTGCTGCCGAGGCTCATCTGGGCGCTCTCGACACTGTTGACGGTCTCGGAGACCGAGAGGGTGTGATGGCCGTCGGCGAGGGCCACCGGGACGGTCGCGGTGGCGCTGATGATGTCAGTGCTCGTGAAGGCCGTAGTTCGGAGGTAATCCCCGTCGGCGTCGTACAAGACGTCGTACACGGTGACCAGACTCGGCGGTCGGGTCGAGGTCGTTGACGGAGATGTCCAGCGCGCCGGTGTTGAGATGGCCGGCGTCCTCCAGGTTGACGAACGCCCGGCTCTGCGGACGGACGTAGAAGCTGAACGTCTCCGACGGGCTGGACTCAGCGCCGTCTGCGCCCACGGTCGTGGCGTAGCCGACGTGGTGGCCGACAGCGGGGCTGGCGGGAGCCACGCTGAGAGGTACCCCAGCTCGTCGGTGACGCCGCCGAAGGCGTCGAAGTGGAAGCTCGAGGCCACCCCGTCGAAGTAGAACTTGCCGTCGACCGTCGCGGAGAGCCACCTGACATGTAGACGGGAACGTCAGTTCCGGTGGGACGGTGCCGCCATCGCTGTTTTCGCTGAAGAGCGACGGGATCGTGTTGAAGATGACCGACTCGGAGGCGAAGTCGTTGGCATTGGCTGTGTCGGTGACCGTCAGCACAACGCTGTCACGGGGACAGCTCGAGACCCGGGTCGGTGATGTGCCTAGGACGGCCACGACGTCAGCGGTGCCGCCGGAAGTGGCCGTTGCTGCGCCGACCGGACTGCCGTTGACCTCCAGCTGGAGGTCGGCGTCGGCGGCAGCGCCCGTGACCGAGACGGTCGGGTGTGCGCCGTTGATGTGAGCGTCAGCGGCGGGGCTGACGATCGTGACGGCGGCCTGCGCGCTGGCCGCGCCGGCGAGCGTCAGCGTCGACACTGCGAGCGCGAGCAGCGCACCGACCGTGGGACGGGTCCTGCGGGATATTTCCATGAAGGGTCATTACTTCCTGGTCGCGGGTCTGGAGCCGGGAGAGCCCGGGGTCTGCTGACAGTCGACGCACACGGGACCGCATACCGGGCACGAGAGACCTGCGGCGCACGAAACACGGCTGAGGAGCCATCGCGCGCCGATGCTTGGCACGCCATCGGCATCGCCGGCGGGCGGCTTGAGGCCGTCCGGACAGCTCCCGCATTCCGTCCGCTCGGGTTTAGCGCGGCGTGCAACGTGCACGGAGACGGACACGCGACCCCGGCGCGCCTGAACGGCCGGCTGTACGCGGAACCGGCCCACGCGCGGCGTTGAGCCGCACAGACGGGCGCGGCGCTTCCAGCAGGCCGCGGGCGCGCAACGCCTGCGCGCTCGGCGAGCCGCCGCGCCGACCGCTGAGCGCCTCGTCAACCTCGCTGAGCACCACGAATCCGCCTTCGGACGTCCCGTACGTGCCCTAGGACCCGCGTACCGAGATCTTCAACGAGTTAGACGCGCAGATGACTCGCGGCAACAAGTGTCCCGCGTCCGAATTTCGTTGACGCCTACCGGGCGTCTCGCCGCGCCTGACGGCCGGCGGCGATCCGCACGTACGCCCGGTATGCACCGGATCACCGCCGGGCCAGCCACGACGATCGGGCCCGCTATGCGTGAACGAACTTCCGGCGCGCGACACTAGCCGACGACGAGCTGCAACTGCGGGCGGCGCGTCTCGTAGCGGGACGCGACGCCCTGCAGGATGGTCAACATCGCCTGCGTGGCCGGGGTGCGGTGGGCGTCGGCGACGGTCGCGGCGTAGACCTCGCGGATCGGCGTCTCGCGGCCGAGCGAGCGGATCACGATGTCGTCGCGCACGCTCGTCAGGCCGAGCTCGGCGATCAGGGAGACGCCCACGCCCGCGGCGACGAAGCCCTGCATCGCGGTGTAGTCGTCGGTCTGGAAGGCGATGCGGGGTTCGAACCCGGCGACCGCGCAGGCGCGGTTGATCAGGCGGTTGCACTCGCAGTCGCGGTCGGAGGCGATCCACGGGTCGTCGGCGAGGTCGGCGAGGCGCAGGTTGCGCTTGCGCGCGAGCGCATGATCGAGCGGCATGGCGATGTACATCGGGTCGCTGATCAGGTGCTGGCGGGCGATCCCGTCGACGTCGGCGCGGATGCGCGAGTCGTAGCCCAGGGCGAGGTCGATCTCACCCGAGCGCAGGAGCGGAAAGGCCTGCTCGGGCTCGGTGATGATCAGCGAGAGCTCGACGCCGGGATGGTCGGCGCGGAAGGCCGCGATCGCCAGCGGCATCAAGGACGCGGCGGCGGATTCGAACGCGGCCAGGCGCAGGCGGCCGCCGCGGACGCCCGCGATCGCCTCCAGTTCGGCCTCGGCCTCTGAGAGCCGCGCGAGGATCGCGTCGGCGTGACGAACCAGGGCCTCGCCCGCCTCGGTGAGCTTGATGCCGCGCGCGTTGCGCTGGACCAGCGTGCAGCCGGCCTCGCGCTCCAGCGCGGCGATCTGCTGGGAGATGGCGGATTGTGTGAACGAGAGCGACTCCGCCGCGGCGCTGAACGAGCCGCGGACGGCGACTTCCCGGAGCACCTTCATACGGCGGACGTCGAGCATCAGCAACTCTTATACCACGGGTCGGAAAAGGTCATTTGAACTGATGCACGGGAGTCCCCAATATGGATCTCACGTCCTGCAGGGTCAACCCCGTTACACAAAGGAATCCACCATGTCCGCCCTCTCCCACACGCTCTCCCCTACAGTCGTCATCCGCGCGGCCCGTGGCTCCGATGGGCCCGCCCTGCGCCGCCTCGCCGAACTGGACTCGGCCGATTTCCTCACCGGCTCCGTCCTGGTCGCCGAGGCCGACGACGAGATGGTCGCCGCGCTGTCGCTGGACACCGGTGACAAGGTCGCCGACCCGTTCCGCCACACCTCCGACGTGGTGGACCTGCTGGCCTACCGGGCCCGGAGGCTGCGCCGCTAATGAGCACCATCGAGGCCTCCGCTCGCGCCATCCCCAGCGCGCGGGCGGAGGCCGCCCCGCCCTGGAAGGTCTGGACGGCGCTGTGGATCGTCTACATCGTCTGGGGCTCGACGTACCTCGCCATCGCGCTGATGGTCGAGACGATCCCGCCCCTGCTCGGGGCGGGTTTCCGGTTCATGATGGTCGGGCTGATCCTGCTGCCGATCCTCGCCTTCCGCCAGGGCGCCTCCGTCTGGAGGCCATCCCGTGGCGAACTGTTGTCGGCCGGCTTCGTCGGGCTGATGCTGCCGGGCGCCAACGCCGTCATCTCCGTCGCCGAGAAGACGGTGCCGAGCGGGCTCGCCGCCCTGCTCGTCGCGAGCATCCCGCTGTGGGTGATCCTGCTGCGCCGCGCGAGCGGCGAGCACGTCTCGGGCAAATCGATCGGCGCCGTGCTCGTCGGCTTCGGCGGGCTCGTCCTGCTGCTGCACCCCTCCGGCGACGCGACCCTCTGGGGTCTGCTCGCGTGCGTGGGCGCGGCGATGATGTGGGCGCTCGGCTCGTTCGCCTCGCCGCGGATCTCGCTTCCGCGCGACCCGCTCGTCTCCACCGCGTGGCAGTCGCTGCTCGGCGGCGTCGCGGTCGCGCTCGTCGGCGTCGTCGGCGGCGAGATCGGCGACGTCCACCTCGCCGAGTTCTCCGCGCGCTCGATCGGCGGCCTGCTCTACCTGATCACCTTCGGCTCGCTGCTGGCCTTCACGTCCTACGCGTGGCTGCTGCAGAACGCGCCGATCTCGAAGGTCTCCACCTACGCCTACGTCAACCCGGTCGTCGCGATCGCGCTCGGCTGGCTCGTGCTGTCGGAGGCGATCACGCCGCTGACGCTGCTCGGCGCGGGCATCATCGTCGCCTCCGTGGCCCTGGTGGTCAGGGTTGAGGCGCGCGCCCGTCCCAAGACGGCGTGAGCGCCTACCCTTGTCCGCACGCGGACAAGGGTGTTTTGTGGAGCGTTACGGGTCAGCACGGACCATCGGTGATTACGAGATCTTTGAAGGTGACGCGCTCGGTCGCGGAGGCAGCGGCGTGGTCTTCCTCGGCCACCACCCGCGTCTCGGCCGGCCCGTCGCGTTCAAGCGCGTCGACCTCGACGCGCCGGCCGAAGCCGTCGAGCGCTTCGTGCGCGAGGCGCAGCTCGCGGGCTCGCTGACGCACCCGAGCATCGTGTTCGTGTTCGACGTCTTCGAGCACGAGGGCGTTCCCTACATCGCGATGGAGTACGTCGAGCGCGGGTCGCTGCGCCACTGGATGCCGGTCGGCTCCGCGCAGGCCTTCATCGCCATCGAGGGCATGCTCGAAGCGCTCGGCTACGCCCACCGCAGCGGCATCGTCCATCGCGACGTCAAGCCCGAGAACCTGCTGGTCACCGACGCCGGCACGGTCAAGCTGGCCGATTTCAGCCTCGCCTCCGGCCTCGCGGTGATCACCGACAAGCCCGCCGGGACGCCCGGCTACGTATCGCCGGAGGTGATCGCGGGCGTCCCCGCCGGTCCGCGCTCGGATCTCTACTCGGCCGGCGCCGTCGCCTACGAGCTGCTGACGGGGCGCCCGATCGTCGATCACGCCGACGCCAGCGTCTTCGCCCGCCGCCACAACGAGCCGATCCGCCCGCCGCTGGAGGTCTGCCCGACGCTGGACCCGGACGTCGCCGCATGGCTGGAGCGGATGCTCGCCGAGCGCCCCTCGGACCGCCCGGCGAGCGCCGAGGCCGCGTGGGAGGAGCTCGAGCACTCGGTCGCGCGGCTGCACGGTGCGCTCTGGCGCCGCGACGCGCATGACGGCTGGGCGTTCTCGCCCAAGGCCGAGACCTCGACGGCGATCACCGAAGCGGGCTCGCGCGAATCCGTGATCTACACGCCGGCCCGCAACTGGCGGCGCGACCTCGCCCTGGGCGCCGTGGCGCTGCTCGCGACGACGGCGCTCGTGCGTATCGTCCGCGCATATGCGCGTCGGAATTCAGCTTCCTGAGGTCGAACGAGAGGTCCGCTGGCCCGAGTACCGGGCGATGACCGTGGCCGCCGAGGAGGCGGGCTTTGACTCGGTCTGGCTCGGCGATCACCTGCTCTACGAGGACAAGGGCCCGTGGGAGGTGTGGACGCAGATGGCCGCGCTGGCCGCGGTCACGTCACGCGTGACGATCGGCCCGCTGGTGTCGTGCGTCGGCTTTCACCCGCCGGGGCTGATCGCGAAGATGGCCTCGACGATCGACGAGATCAGCGGCGGCCGCTTCGTGCTGGGCCTCGGCGCCGGCTGGAACGACCGTGAGTTCAAGGCGTTCGACATCCCGTACGACAGGCGGGTGAGCCGCTTCGAGGAGGCGTTCACGATCATCCGTCGCGCGCTCGCCGGCGAGCGGTTCTCGTTCGCGGGCACCTACCACTCGGCCGAGGACCTGCAGCTGCTGCCGCGGCCGCGGCCGATCCCGCTGATGATCGGCTCCAACGGCCCGCGGATGCTCGGCATCGCGGCCGAGCACTGCACGAGCTGGAACACCTGGTGGGCCGATTACGGCAACACGCCGGAGGGCTTCGCGGAGCTCCAGGCGAAGATCCCGCCGCACCTCGAGCGCAGCGCCTGCGTGCTGGTGCAGATGCCGGGCGAGGCGGTCGAGCGCGAGCCGACATGCCCGCCGGTGGCGCCCGACGACCTGGCCGAGCACCTGACCAGGCTGGGCGCAGACGAGGCGATCCTCGTCTGCAGCCCGATCACGGAGAAGACGATCCGAGCCCTAGGCGACCGGCTCGGCGACCTTCTCGTCTGACTCCTCCTGCTTCTTCGGCGCCGGCTTCTCGGCGCCGATCAGCTTCTGCGCCTGGCGCTCGGGCGTGATCGTCACGACGTCCCACGCGAGGCCGAGGCGCTTCATCAGGCCGATGAGCATCTGCGAGGGGTCGACCTCGTACCACTTCAGGCCGTGCGCGGCCGAGCGCGGGAAGGCGTGGTGGTTGTGGTGCCAGGACTCGCCGAAGGACGGGATCGCCAGCCAGAAGACGTTGGTCGACTTGTCCTCGATGTCGAAGCGGCGGTTGCCGAAGAAGTGGCAGACCGAGTTGACCGACCAGGTGACGTGGTGCTGCAGGAAGATGCGCACGAAGCCGCCCCAGATCATGCCGGTCAGCGCGCCCTTGAGGCTCCAGCTCAGCAGGCCGCCGAGGACGGCCGGGATCAGCAGCGAGGCGAGCGTGATCAGCGGGAACTTCTTGTTGAGGATGCGCATGCCGCGATCCTCGACGAGATCCTTGGCGTACTTGTGCGCGCGGGCCTGGCCGTGGGTGCGCCAGAGCCAGGCGGTGTGCGCGTGCCAGAGGCCCTTCAGCGTCCCCATGGCACCGCCGTCCTCGCCCACGTGCGGCGAGTGCGGATCGCCCTCGACGTCGGTGTGGGCGTGGTGCTTGCGGTGGTCGGCCACCCAGTCGATGACCGGCCCCTGCACGCTCAGCATGCCGAGGTAGGCGAATACGTACCGGGTCACCTTGTGCGTCTGGAAGGCACGATGAGTCAGCATCCGGTGGAAGCCGACGGTCACGCCGAAGCCGCTCAGCAGGTACATGATGGCGAAGACGACGACGTCGGACCAGCCGACCCAGTCGCCCCAGAGCACGGCGACGGCTACGGCGGTCACGGCAAAGGGGATGAAGACTGCGGCCATGTTCACACGGCGCTCAAGCGGGGTCATGACATGGAGGCTACCCACAGCCCGCTAGACCTTCTTACGGGCAGACCAAGGATTCAGGCTCTCATTTTTGTAGCTAGGCCTCAAAAGGACGCTCGAAAAGGGTGCTTAGCACGATCTGGGTCTGCGTCCTAGTGACACCGGGCCGATCTCGAATGCGCTCGAGCGTCTCCTCCAGGTGCGCGGTGTCGCGCGCGCGCACGTGGACGACGGCGCTCGCCTCACCGGCCACGGTGTAGGCCGCCTCGACCTCCGGATGGTGCTCGACGGCATCGCGCACCTCCGACGCCGCCATCCGTCCCTCGCAGTACAGAGCGACCAGCGCGTGCGTGTTCCAGCCGAACCGCGCCGGGTCCACGCGCGCCGTGTAGCCACGGATCACACCGTCGGCCTCGAGCCGGTCCACGCGCCGTTTGACCGCCGGCGCGGACAGCGAGACGCGCAGGCCGATGCTCTGGAAACTGCGGCGCGCATCCTGTCGCAGCAGCGCAACGATCTGCCGGTCGATGTCATCCATCCGCGGGTAATCCTCCCACACCACGCAACGGATCGGTATTGAGAACGCGGCCCGACCGGCGGATCATGAACAGCATGTCCACCCAGCCGATCGTCGCACCCTCCAAGACTGAAGACTTCATGCCCCTCCACGGCATCGACCACGTGGAGTTCTACGTCGGCAACGCGCTGCAGGCCGCGTCGTTCTGGGTCAAGAACCTGGGCTTCAAGGAGGTCGCCTACACCGGCCTGGAGACCGGCGTGCGTGATCGTGCCTCGCACGTGCTCCAGCAGGGGCGGATCCGGATCGTCCTCACCGGCGCGCTCGTGCCGGGGCATGAGATCGGCGACCACGTGGCGCGCCACGGCGACGGCGTGAAGGTGATCGCTCTGGGCGTTCCCGACGTCGACTACGCCTATTCCGAGGCCACCGCCCGCGGCGCCAAGGGCGTGTCGGAGCCACACGACCTCACCGACGATCACGGCACCGTCCGCCTCGCGAGCATCGCCACCTACGGCGACACCGTGCACACGTTCGTCGATCGCTCGGGCTACGACGGCCCCTTCATGCCGGGCTACGCGTCGCGCGACGCGTCAAGCGGCGACGCCGGCCTGCTGGCGATCGACCACATCGTCGGCAACGTCGAGCTCGGCCACATGGACGAGTGGGTCAAGTACTACGAGGACGTCTTCGCGATGCGCGAGATGATCCACTTCTCCGACGACGACATCTCGACCGAGTACTCGGCGCTGATGTCGAAGGTCGTCACCAACGGCAACGGCCGCGTGAAGTTCCCGCTCAACGAGCCGGCCGAGGGCAAGCGCAAGTCGCAGATCGACGAGTACCTCGAGTACTACGGCGGCGCCGGCGCGCAGCACATCGCGGTCGCCACGCGCGACATCGTCGAAGTGCGTCGAGGAACTGAAAGCGCGCGGCATCGAGTTCCTCAACACACCCGAGACCTACTACGACGACGCCCCCGGTCGCGTGGGCGAGATCGCCGAGTCCTTCGACGACCTCAAGCGGCTCGGCATCCTCGTCGACCGCGACGACGAGGGCTACCTGCTGCAGATCTTCACCAAGCCGATCGGCGACCGCCCGACGGTCTTCCTGGAGGTCATCGAGCGCCACGGCGCGCGCGGCTTCGGCGACGGCAACTTCAAGGCCCTGTTCGAGGCGATCGAGCGCGAGCAGGCGCTGCGAGGCAATCTGTAAGGCGACATCTCCTCCACCCCACCCCGATCATCCGACCTTGACGATGCTCCTCGATCAGCTCACCGGTGACGTCGTCTACTCGCCGTACGGGCTGAACCGAGCGCTGAGCGTGATCCGCGAGGGCGCGACGGGCGAGACCCGCCGCGCCCTCTCGGAGTACGTCATGCCGCCGGAGGTGCCCGGCATCCTGAGTGCGCAGGCGGCGTGGCTCGCGCCCGAGTACAGGCCTGGTCCCAAGCTCACGCTGGACACCGGGCCGCTGGACCTGGACGCGATCAACGCCTGGTCGGACGAGAAGACGCACGGGATGATCCCGCGCATCCTCGAGGACATCGCGCCGGACGAGATCGCGGTCATCACCGATGCCGAGTACTTCGACGGCAAGTGGCAGCACCCGTTCGAGGGGACCGTCGAGAAGCCCTTCGCCGACGTCGGGGACGTTCCCATGATGCACGTCGACGCGCGCTTCGAGCACGCCGAGGACGCTGTGCGGCTGCCGTACGCCGAGCACGACCTGCGCTTCGTGGCGATGCTCGGCGAATGGCACGAGATCCCGGAGTGGACGCGCGGGCAGGGCGTCGTCGAGCTGCCGCGCTTCACCACCACGAGCTCGCTGCAGCTCGACCGGCTGCTCGGCCTGCGGCTCGACGCCGGCCACGACCTCGACGAGCTGATCGACGGGCCCGGCGAGAAAGGGCTCGGGCGGATCCTGCAGCGCGCGCGGGTCGACGTCGACGAGGCCGGCACGCGCGCCGCCGCCACCACGGCGGTGACCATGCGCACCGTCTCGATGCCGGTGAACCCCTTCCACCTGACCTTCGACCGGCCCTTCACCTGGGCCATCGAGCACGCCCCGACCGGCACGCTGCTGTTCGCCGGGCGTGTCTGCAACCCCAAGAGGAGAGACTGATGCGGTACGCCACCCTGGGTGAGATCCCGGCCAAGCGGCACGTGCAGTTCCGCGACAACGGGAACCTGCTGGTCGAAGAGGTCATGGGCTTCGAGGGCTTCTCCGGCAACGAGTCGATCCTCTACCACCTCTTCTCGCCCTGCCGCGTGAAGGAGGTCGGGGCGTTCGAGTCGATCCAATTGGAGGAGTGGGTGCCGGACACCCACGTGCACCGCCTCACGCACACGCAGGAGCTGACCGCGCACGGCGACTCCGTGCTGGGCCGGCGCGTCCTGCAGTACAACGCCGACGTCGAGCTGGGCATCTGCATCCCGGAGCGCGAGGCCGAGTACTTCTTCCGCAACGGCGAGGGCGATGAGGTGATCTTCGTCCACGAGGGGTCCGGCGTACTCGAGACGATCTTCGGGACGCTGCCCTACCGCCGGCACGACTACATCGTCATCCCGCGCGGGACCACCTACCGGTTCCGCTTCGACGAGCCGCAGCGCTGGCTGACCTTCCACACGCCCGGCGAGATCGAGACCCCGAACCGCTATCGCAACCGCTACGGCCAGCTGCTCGAGCACGCGCCGTTCTCCCAGCGCGACTTCCACCCGCCGACCGATCTCGTCACCCACCGCGACCGCGGCGACCACGAGGTCAAGCTGCGCGTGCGCGGTGGCTATCAGGACTACCTGCTCGACTACCACCCGCTCGACGTCGTCGGCTGGGACGGCTACGTCTACCCGTACACGTTCAACATCGCGGACTTCGAGCCCAAGGCCGGGCGCCTGCACCAGCCGCCGCCGGCGCACCAGACCTTCCAGGGCCAGAACTTCGTGATCTGCTCGTTCTGCCCGCGCAAGCTCGACTGGGACCCGATGGCGATCGCGCTGCCGTATCACCACTCCAACGTGCAGTCCGAAGAGGTCATGTACTACGTCGACGGCGACTACGCCGCGCGCAAGGGCGTCGACATCGGCTCGATCACGCTGCACCCGAGCGGGCTCCCGCACGGCCCGCAGCCGGGGACGGTGGAGAAGACGCTGGGCATCACCGAGACGTCCGAGCTCGCGGTCATGTGCGATACGTTCCGGCCCTTGAAGCTGACGACCCTGGCTCGCGAGCTGGACGATCCGAGCTATGCGTACTCGTGGTATGAGGAACCCGTTTCGCTGGGTTGACGGCGAGCGACTGATCGTCTTCGGCCGCGGCGCGGTCGAGGACGCGGTCGACGCCCTCGGCGGGCCCGGCTACACGCTGCTGACCACCGCGCGGGCCAAGGACGCCGCCCCGGGGATCGTGGCGGCGGCCGACGCGCTGCACATCGTGCCGTCCGGGCACGTGGACCAGATTGCCGCGGACCTGCTGGACGAGGTGTCCGGCGACCGGCTCGTGGCGCTCGGCGGCGGTCGCGTCGTCGACACGGCGAAGGCGCTCGCGGCCGCGCTGTCGGCGGGCGCGGGCCCCGGCGCGGCGGCCCCGGTGCGCGACCGCGTGCGGGCCATGGCGGTCCCCACCACCCTCTCCGGCGCCGAGATGACCCGCATCCACCGGCACGCGGCCGGGGTCGACGAGTCCACCCCGCGCGTCCGGCCCGCCGTCGTGATCGTCGACCCGGCCCTCGCGGCCTCGCAACCCGCCGACGATCTCGCCGCGAGCACCCTCAACGCCCTCGGGCACGCGATCGAGGCGCCGTGCATGGTCAACGCGAACCCGGTCGCGACGCTCGCCGCTCATGAGGCGGTACGGCTCCTGCGCGACGGCTGGGCGCACGCCGAACCCGACCGCGACACGCTCGCCCTGGGCTCCCTGCTGGCGGGCTACGCGCTCGACAACACCGGGCTCGCCCTGCACCACGTGCTCGCCCAGACGCTCGTGCGGATCGCGGGCGTGACCCACGGAAGCGCCAACGCGGCGATGCTCCCGCACTCGATCGGGGCGCTCGCGTGGCGCCGGCCGGAGGCGATCGACCAGCTCACCGCCGCCGCCGGCGAGGACCTCGCCGACATCGCCCGGCGGATCGGAACGCCGACGCTGACCGAGCTCGGCGTCAGCCCCGCCGTGCTCCGCGAGTGTGCCGACGCGGCCGCCGCCAGGCCACAGCTGCGGGGCACCCCACCCCCGGCGGATCGCGCCGAGATTCTCGCTCTTTACGAGAGCGCACTCTGAATTCCGGTTTAGAGAACCGGCATCCGGTCGATATTCGGGAGCAAGATGACGCCCGTTCTAGGGGAACAGGACGCGCGCGCCTTCACGTGGCCACCGGTCGGCGATGTCGAGGAGCTCTGGCTCATTCGCACCCTCGCCGGCGCCCTCGCCGCCGCCGAAGACGCCAGCGTGGAGCACCGCCGGCACGTCGCGCGCCAGATCGCTCGCACCGCCGAGCAGCTCGAGCAGCGGCTGCGCACGGTCTAGCCCTACAGTCCCGGTTCGCCTGACGGGCCGGAGCGCCGTGTTCGTCGCTCAGCACACGGACGACCCCGGCGGCGGCGACACGCCCCAGCAGGGCAGCGCCGAGGTGCGACTGGTGCCGGGCACCTGACCTGGCGTGCCCTAGTACCTCAGAACTTGAGGATCAAGAGCGTGTTCACCGCGAACGCGACGGCGAACACGATCGTCCAGCGATCCAGGTTGCGCTCCATCAAGGAGCCGCCTGAGGAGCCGCCGGCGACGCCGACGCCGAACGCGCCGGACATGCCCGCGTCCTTGCCGGAGTGCAGCAGCACGAGGAAGATGACCCCGACGGAGATGAAGACCTGAAGGACGCTGAGAACGGTGTCGAGCATGATCGGTCGCTTAGGGTAGCGGCTCCAACCGGTCCAGTCGCTTCAAAAGTTCGACCGCCTCCGCGCGCAGCGTCCGGTCGAGCACGCGCCAGTCGTGGTCGGACAGTTTGCCGGTGCGGTAGTCGAGCTCCGCGTCACGGATCTCGCGGTACTTGGCCTCGCGCAGCGCTTCGAGCTCGGCGCGCTCGGCCTCGAGCTGCTCGTCGCTGTCGCGCGCGCTCCCGCGCAGCGGCGCGGTGATGATCCACGCGGCTCCGGCCACGACGAGGAAGATGACGATCAATTCCACCCCTAGACAGGGACGCGCTCTCGCACGTCTTGGCCGACGCGCGCCGCGTAGCGGGCGCTGGCGACACGGGTGAGGCCGCGCGGCGACGGCCAGCCGGCGATGAACGCGCCGAACAGGACGATCAGCGCCCCGAGCCAGATCCAGGTCACCAGCGGGTTGACCTCGAAGCGGAAGCGCGCGGCGGGAGGGTCGACGGCGTAGCGGTCGGTCAGGCCCTTCAGCGCGACCGCCAGGAACTCGTCCGACTGCTCCTGCGTGAGGTCGTCGGCGGCCTTGGTGAAGACCTTGTCGCCCTCGGCGATCCGCGGCTGGAGCTTGACGATGTCCGGCGCGACGGCGGCCCAGACGTCCTTGTGCAGCCCGGCGTCCAACGCCACCTCGGTGGTCGACTCGCCGGTGAAGAACCGCGACACGGGACCACCCAGCATGCTCGGGAAGTAATCCTTGGACGTGCGCAGCGTCTGCGTCTTGCCGCCGCGCTTGACACGCAGCACGGCGCCGAACTCGATCCGCTCCAGGCGGCCGTTGGTCGCCGCGTGCAGCTCGGACACCGGCTTGACGTAGGTGAACTGCGCGTCGCCGACCTGCGCCGTCTGCCCGGGCTTGAGCGTGACGTCGCGGACGGCCTTGAACGAGCTCGACGCGGCCACGCCGACGAACAGCACGACGATCCCGACGTGCACGAAGTAGCCGCCATAGCGGCGGCGGTTGCGCTTGACCAGCGAGACCAGCGCGACCGGGACGGACTCCCGCGCGACCGCGCGCCGGGCGCGCACGCCGCGCCAGAGCTCCTGCGCGACGCCGCCGACCACGAACGCGCCGAAGCCGAACATCAGCAGCGCGGTCCACGAGCTGGTCACGCCGATGGCGATCAGCACGGCGACGGTGACCACGCCGACCAGCGCGGGGCGCACCAGGTTGCGCTTGAGGTTCGCGGCGGTCGCGCGGCGCCAGGCGATCAGCGGGCCGATCCCGCTCAGCAGCACGAGGATCAGCGCCAGCGGGACGACGAAGCGCTCATAGACCGGCGGGCCGATGTTGCGCTGGCGGCCGGTCAGAGCCTCCGCGATCAACGGGAAGAACGTCCCCCAGAAGACGACGAAGCACAGCGAGACGAGCACGAAGTTGTTGGCCAGGAAGATCGCCTCGCGGCTCAGCAGCGAGTCCAGCCGGTGCTCGGACTTCAGCGCGTCGGCGCGGCTGGCGACGAGGTAGATCGAGCCGGCGATCATGCAGGCGATCAGCGTCAGGAACGGCACGCCGAGCGTGCTCGCGCCGAACGCGTGAATGCTGTTGAGCACGCCGGAGCGGACCAGGAACGTGCCGAGGATCGCGAGCACGCCGGTCGCCAGGACGAGGCTGACGTTCCACATGCGCAGCATCCCGCGGCGCTCCTGGATCATCACGCTGTGCAGGAAGGCGGTGGCGGTCAGCCACGGCATCAGGCTGGCGTTCTCGACCGGATCCCACATCCAGTAGCCGCCCCAGTCGAGCTCGTGGTAGCTCCAGCGGGCGCCGAGCACGATGCCGAACCCGAGCGCGCACCAGGCCGCGAGCGTGAACGGCCGCGTCGAGCGGATCCACTCCGCGTCCAGCCTTCGCGTCACCAGGGCGGCGACGGCGAACGCGAACGGAATCGCGAACAGCGTGTAGCCGCTGTAGAGCATCGGCGGGTGGATCATCATTCCCGGGTCGCGCAGGAGCGGGTTCAGGCCGATGCCTTCGCTGACGACGAAGCGTGGCTTTGCGAACGGCGACTCGCTGAGCACCAGCAGCGACGCGAAGAAGGCCCCAAAGCCGAGCAGGACGGCCTGCGCGTAGGGCGCCAGAATCCGCAGCCGATGGCGCGTGATGAAGAGGATCAGGCTCGACCACGCGCCCAGCAGGAACAGCCACAGCAGCAGCGAGCCCTCCTGTGAGGACCACATCGCGGTCAGTCGGTAGAAGAGCGGCGTCGTCGTCGAGGAGTGCCGAGCGACGACATCGAAACTGAAGTCTGAGCGCACGAACGCTGCTTCGAGCAACACGAAGGCCACGGTCGTCGAGCCGGCCATCGCGTACATCGCGCGCCGGCCGGAAGCGACGAACTCACGCTTGTGCGTATGTCCGCCGTAGAGCGAAGCCCCCACCCCGTACAGGGCGCAGACGAGCGCAACGATCAGACAGCCTTGGCCCGCGACCAGCACGTCAGGTCTGCGTCTGGTCGGCCGAGAACTTCGAGGGACACTTGGTCACGAGCGACCCCTTCTGGCCGACGAACACGTCGCCGTCGCGGACCACGTCCAACACGACCTCGCGGTCCGCGCGGAACGGATCGGGCAGCCGGCCGGCGTACTTGACGGGCACGGACGCCGTGCCGTCGCGGTCGCGAACCTTGAAGTAGGTCGTGTCGCCCTCTTGCTTGTAGCCGGGCACGACCTTGCCGACGAGCTGGTAGGTCTTGCCCGGGGTCGCCGCGGCGCTCGCGAGCTCGGACGGCTTGCGGGCCTCGGTCGAGGCGGAGAAGCTCGTGTAGGCGAGCGCGCCTGCCAGCAGGACGGCGGCGCTGAGCGCAACCACGAACCGGATCGTGCGCTTACGAGACGGGTCCACGAGTTGAAGTATGGCGCGCGAGGGATCGCAACGGCGCTAACGAATCTCAACACCGGAAAATGAAACCTCGGGGGAGACTTGCCGTTAACGGGTTAGAGACGATGCACA
Organism: uncultured Solirubrobacteraceae bacterium; assembly: GCA_963798325.1. Lineage (GTDB taxonomy): Bacteria > Actinomycetota > Thermoleophilia > Solirubrobacterales > Solirubrobacteraceae > Solirubrobacter. The sequence goes on along the minus strand of CAWCSS010000008.1, from coordinate 1,537,902 downwards.
TCACCACCTCGATGAACCTCTCCCGACGCCGCTCCCGCCGCGGTTCCAAGCGGCGCGCACAGGCCGTCGCCAGCCCGGCCCGCGCCCGCAACCAGCGGGCCAACGTCAGCCAGGACGCGGCCCTCTACAACTGCGCCTGCGGCTACATCTTCAAGGCCGCGGTCACGACGTCCGTCGGCTGCCCGCACTGCGGCACCGACCAGGCCTGGTAGCCGCCGAAATTCGGGTGGTGGCACCACCCTCTGCTCCCGTACAATGGGAGCCGTGACGCACCGCCTTCACATCCTCGCCACGACCGCCTGAACGGGCTCTGGGCCGACGCGCCCGGCGCCCGCTCCCATGTCGTGACCTTGCGAATCCTTGTGGAGATCCTCCGTTGCTTTCAGCAGAACTCACCCGTGCGCGGGTGCTTGCGTCCTACCGCGGCCACTGGCTGGTCGCATCCCAAGACGATGACCCGCGGCTCGTCGAAGCCCGCGGGCGCCTGACCGAGACCCCCGTCACCGGGGATTACGTCGGCCTGGACGAAGGTGGCGCGATCGCCGCCGTCTTCGAGCGCCGCGGCGCCATCGTCCGACGAGCGCCAGGCGAGCGCCTCCCGGGCAAGCCCGTGCACGCCCACGTGCTCGCGGCCAACGTCGACCTCGCGCTGGTCACCGAGCCGCTGCCCGACCCGAAGGCCCGGCGGCTGGAGCGCTTCGCGGCGCTGGCGGCGGCCGGCGGCGTGCCGGTGGCGCTGGTCCTGACCAAGACCGACCTCGCCGAGGACGGCTACGAGACCGCCGCCGCGCTGGCCCGCCGGATGGGCGTCGCCGACGCGATCGCGGTCAGCGCCGTCACCGGGGAGGGCCTCGGCATGGTCCGCTCGTTGTTGGCGCCTGGCGCGACCACGGTCCTGCTCGGCGCCTCCGGCACCGGCAAGTCGACCCTGGTCAACGCGTTGCTGGGCGAGGAACGCCAGAAGACGGGCGAGGTCCGCGCGTCCGACCTGCGCGGCCGCCACACCACCGTCACCCGCGAGTTGCTGCCGCTCCCGGGGGGCGGCTACCTGCTCGACACCCCGGGCATCCGCGTGGCCGGCCTCTGGGACGGCACCGGCGAGTCCTTCGCCGACGTCGACTCCTTGGCCTCGCAGTGTCGCTTCGCGGACTGCGGCCACGACACCGAACCGGGCTGCGCCGTCCGCGAGGGGCTCGACCCCGAGCGCGTCGCGGCGTGGCGCAAGCTCCAACGCGAACTCGCCTGGGTCGAGGACTCGCGCGCGGCGACCCGCGCTCGCGATGCCTGGCACAAGCAGATCACGAAGTCGATGCGCCGGGACGGCATCTGGTAACCGTCAACCTAGGGCCCCATGGCCACTGCCGACCTCACCGTGATCGCGCTCGGGCGACCGAGCGCGAGCGCGTCCGAATACATCGCCGAGATCCAGCGCCGGCTCGCGCGCCAAGATCGCGTCAAGCACGTCATGCACGCGATGGGCACGTCGCTGGAAGGCGAGACGGCCGACATCCTCGAGCATCGTCGCCGAGTTGCACGCCGTGCCGTTCGAGCTCGGGATTCCGCGGGTCTACACGGTGCTCAAACTCGATGAGCGGCGCGACAAGGAGCAGACGCTCGAGAGCAAGGTCGCGTCCGTGGAGGCCCTCCTGGACGCGACTTGATGAGAGCGGGCGAGGGGAATCGAACCCCCATCTTTGGCTTGGGAAGCCAACGTCTTAGCCATTGGACAACGCCCGCGGGAGTCGAGAGTGTACCCGACGCGGATACCCTGCAGGGCGTGCGGATGCGCGTTTTCTGGCCGGTCACCGTCGCAGCGGCGATGCTCATCGGCCTGCTCGCCTACGGGGTGGTGTCCAAGGGCACGGACACGTCGCTCGACGACGCGGTGGCCAAAGGCCAGCGGCCGAGCGCGCCCACGGCGGCGTTGCCGACGCTCGGCAGCGACGGGGACTCGTCCCTGGCCGACCATAAGGGCAAGGTCGTGGTGTTGAACTTCTGGGCGTCGTGGTGTGAACCGTGTCGCGAGGAGGTGCCGTTGCTGCAGAAGACGCATGAGACGATCGCCGCCAAGGGCGGCGTGGTGCTCGGGGTGGACACGCAGGACGCGAGCGGCAAGGCGACGGCGTTCCTGCAGGGTTTGAACGCGACGTTCCCGAGCCTGCGCGACCGCGACCGCGACTACGGCCGCCAGTTCGGCGTCAACGCGTATCCCGAGACCTTCCTGATCGACCGCAAAGGCCGGATCGCCGCCGTGCGGCGCCTGCCGGTCACGCAGGAGTGGCTCGATCAGCACCTGCCGAAGCTGCTCGCGGAGCAGGCATGAGATTCGCCGTGCTGGGTGTCGCGCTGATTCTCGCCATCACCGCGGCGCCGCAGGCCTCGCTGCCGGACATCGAGGACGAGGTCATGTGCGTCGAGTGCGGAACGGTGCTCGCCGTCAGCAACTCGCCGGTGGCCCAGCAGGAGCGCCAGTTCATCCGCGAGCAGATCGCCGCGGGCAAGAACAAGGAACAGATCAAGGCGGCCATGGTCGACGAGTACGGCGATGAGGTCATCGCCTCCCCCAAGACGCCGTGGCTGTGGCTCGTGCCGGTCGTCGTCGCGCTTGTCGCCGCGATCGGGATCGGCTTCGCGATCCGCCGCTGGCGCGGACGCACGCCGACCGAGGAGCCCGAACTGCCGCCACCCCTGAGCGCCGAGGACGCCCGACGTCTGGACGCGGAGCTGAGCCGATGAGCGGCGGCGTCGACACCACCGTCATCGCCGCGTTCGCGGTCGGGTTCGTCTCGTTCATCTCGCCGTGCGTGCTGCCGCTGGTCCCGGGCTATCTGTCCGCGGTCTCCGGCTACACGCTCGCCGACATGAAGTCGGGCGAGCGCGGCACGGCCAAGATCCTGCTGCCGGCGATCGTCTTCTGCCTGTCGTTCACCGCGGTGTTCGTCGCGCTGGGGATGACCGCGACCGGCCTCGGCAACTCGCTGTTGCAGGAGCGCGACACGCTGGACAAGGTCGCGGGCGCGGTGATCGTCGCGCTCGGCGTGTTCTTCCTGCTGACGCCGTTCGTCCCCCGCCTGAACCAGGAATGGCGGCCCGAGGCGCTGATCACCCGCGCCGGCTCAGGCGGCCCGCTCGTCGCCGGCGCCGCCTTCGCGGTCGCCTGGACGCCGTGTGTCGGCCCGACGCTCGGCAGCATCCTCTCCGCCGCCGCCACGCAGGACACGGTGGCCAAGGGCGGCATCCTGCTGGCGTTCTACAGCGCCGGGCTGGCGGTCCCGTTCCTGCTCACCGCCGTCGCCTTCACCCGCATGACGACCGCGTTCCGCTGGCTGCGCGACCGCTACCTGATCGTCACCGCCGTCTCCGGCATCATCCTGATCGCGATGGGCCTGCTGCTCTACACCGGCGAGTTGCAGCAGCTGAACATCAAGGCCCAGGAAGCGCTCGACTCCCTGGGCATCAACTTCTTCAAGTCCGTCTAGCGACCCGAACCGTCTGGCTCATCGTCGTCGGGTGGATGAGGCAGGTGAGGCGGTACACACCGGGCACCGTCGGCGTGAACGAGTAATCGCCCGCCGTGTTGCCGAGATAGCTGGAGGAGAACCCGCGCGGGCCGTTGGCGACGGTCACGCTGTGCGGTTCGACCCCGCTGAAGCGCCAGGTGAGCTTCTGGCCGACGCGCGCCGTGAGCCGCTGCGGCGCGAAGAACCGGTCGTAGACCGGTGACGGCTTCGCCGGGAACGGCTTCCAGGGCCCGCGCGCCGGCGAGAGCTGCGGCACCAGCCGGTCGAAGACGTAGGGCGCGGACGTGTCGTACTTCGGCGGGACGGTGACCTCGCGCAGGTCCCACGGCATCGGCGCGCACGGCGTCACGGTGTCGTCGCGGACCATCGCCAGGATCCAGAACCCCATCGCGGCCACGTGCGGCTTGACGTCATCGTGAACCGCCACCCGCTCGAGCACTTCGCCCTGGGTGACCGGCACGCCCTCGGACGACGCGAACGTCCCGTTGGCGATCGGCCCGGGCTCGTGCAGGATCGGGCGGATCGTGTTGTACACGTGATCGGGCGCGCCGTAGTACGCCTTCGCGTCGAACAGCGAGCGCCCGCACGACTGCGAGCTCAAGGTCTGGTGCAGCGCCCCGCCGTGGTTGTGCGACCCCGCGGTCAGGATGCGGCCGGAGAACGGCACCGTCCACGTCGAGCGATCGACGAAGGTCGAGCCCGGCTTGCCCCCGCCCGGCACGTCGTAGGCCATCCCGTTGACCAGGTGCGAGCAGTCGCCGACGGTCAGCGGGTAGACCTGCCGGCGCGGCTCGGTCGTGTACCAGACCTTGGTGCGCACGTAGAAGCGTTTGGGCTTCTTGTAGTGATTCATCACCATCGCCGTGAGCAGCCACGCCGGCGCGTGCCCCGAGGGGTCGGCGTTCTGGACGCCGTAGCGGGCGCGCTGCTCGGCGGGCCAGATCGTCCCGAACTGCCCGTCCGGATGCTCCTCCCCGCGCCCCGACAAGAACTGCGGCCCGAGGCACCCGCCGGGTCCGGCATCGACCCGCCCCTGGGTGAAGTAGAGGAAGTGGTGGACCATCATCTTGCCCACCGGCAGCGGCTTGGCGTCCGGGTCCTTGGAGTCCACCAGCACCTGCTCCTTGAACCCGAGCACGTAGCCGGGCACGGCGGGCGCCTGCACGCCGTCGGGCTTCAAGGTCACCGTCGTCGACTTGTGGACGTACGGCTCGGAGCTCATCGCGGGCGAGTACAGCGTCAGCAACTGCTCGTCGGCGCGCGCCGGGGCCGCGACCACCAGCAACGCCGCCACCGCGACCAGGAGCGCCCTCATCGGGTGGCGATCGCTTCGCGCAGCGCGCGGAACTCGCCGTCTGAGACCTGCACCGAGAGCAGCATGTCGTGCGTGCCGGCGTAGAGGACGACGCTGCCGTCGACCTGGTAGCCGCCGACGACGTGCCCGCCCTGCCCACGGGTCGCGCGGCCCTCGGACGCGATGATCTCGAACGTCTCCGCGCACGCGCGCAGCTGCGAGGCCGCGATGAACACGCACTGCGGGCCGTTGCAGATCACCATCCCGCGGTTGTCCGCGTGGACGTAGGGGGCGGGAAGGCGAGCGGGGATCGTCAGCATCTACATGGACTCCGGAGCGGACACACCGAGGAGGTCGAGGGCGCTGGCAAGCGTACGCTGCGCGACGCGGGAAAGCACGATCCGGAAGTTCTGGATGTCGGCGTCGGGCTCGTCGCGCACCGGCGAATCGCGATAGAAGGCCGCGAAGGTCTGCCCGAGCTCGAGCGCGTAGGTGGCGATCCGGTGCGGCGCGCGCTTGACGACGGCCTCGGAGACCTCGCCGGGGAACGCCAGCACCTTGCGCACCAGCTCGCGCTCGGAGTCGTTGAGCGTGATCGCCCCGGGCGAAGCGGCCAGCGCCTGCTCCACCCGCCCGTCGGACAGCTGCCGGAAGATGCCCGCGATCCGCGCGTGCATCATCTGCACGTAATAGACGGGGTTCTCCGGGTCCTGCTTGGCGGCCAGATCGAGATCGAGGTCGATCGTCGAGTCGTGCGAGCGGCTGAGCATGAACCAGCGCGTCGCGTCCACGCCGATGCGCGAGATGAGCTCGTCGAGCGTGACGAAATCCCCGCGGCGCTTGGACATCTTCGCGCGGTCGCCGCCCTCGACGACGTGCACGAACTGCAGGATCGGCACCTCCACGCGCTCCGGGTCCTCCCCCAGCGTCGACGCGATCGCCCGCAGCCGCGCGATGTAGCCGTGATGGTCGGCGCCGAGGACGTAGATCGCGCGGTCGAAGCCGCGGCGGAACTTGTCCTCCTGGTAGGCGACGTCGGCGGCGAAGTACGTCGGCGCGCCGGACGAGCGCTGCAGCACGCGGTCCTTGTCGTCGCCGAAGGTCGTCGTGCGCAGCCAGGTCGCGCCCTCGGACTCGTACATGTGCCCGCCCTCGCGCAGGCGCTCGTAGGCGATCGCGATCGGGGACGGGTCGCCTTCGTGCAGCGAGCCCTCGAGGAAGTAGGTGTCGAACTCGACCCGGTAGGCGGCCAGCGTCGTGCGGATGCCCGCCATCACGATCTCCGACGCCAACGTGCCGAGCGTGTCGTCGTCCAGCGACGCCGCGTCCGGGATCTGCGCGGCGAGGTCGGCCACGTAGTCGCCCTGGTAGCCGTCCTCGGGCACCGGCTCGTGCCGCGCGCGGGCGCCGACGGAGGCGCCGAGCCGCTGCACCTGCGAGCCGGCGTTGTTGAAGTAGTACTCGCGGCTGACCTCGTGGCCGGCCATCTGCAGCATCCGGGCGAGCGCGTCGCCGTACGCGGCGTGGCGGGCGCTGGCGGCGGTCAGCGGGCCGGTCGGGTTGGCCGAGACGTACTCGACGTTGACCCGCTCCGGCTTGGCCGGGACGCCGTGCCCCCAGCTCGCCGTCGCCCAGCACCTCATGGGCCGAGGTGACGTACCAGGCGTCGGCCAGGAAGACGTTGAGGAAGCCCGGGCCGGCCACCTCCACGCGGTCCACGGCGTCGCCCAGGCGCTCGCTCAGCTTCGCGCCCAACCGCTCCGCGATCTCGCGCGGAGGCGCGCCCAGCGCGGGCGCGAGCAGCATCGCGGCGTTGGTCGAGTAGTCGCCGAAGCCGGCCTTCTTGGGGCGTTCGAAGCTGGGCTTCGTCTTCGGCGCCGGGCCGCCGTTGCGGAGGTCCCCCGCGGCCGCCTCGACCGCCGCCCGCAGTTCATCGATCGGGTGCACGCCTAGTGATGGTACGGCTCGCCCGCGAGGATCTTGTGGCCTCGGTAGAGCTGCTCCAGCAGGACGACGCGCGCCAGCATGTGGGGAAGCGTCAATGGTCCGAAAGAGAGCTGGTGATCCGCGCTGGGCAACTCGCACCCCGAACGCGCCGCCGATCACGAAACACACGTCGCGGCCCGCCTGGCGGCGCTCCTCGAGCCAGACCGAGAAGGCCTCGGAGGTGTAGCTGCGCCCGCGGCTGTCGAGCACGCAGACGTAGGCGCGGTCCGGGATCCGGCGCAGCAGCGCGTCGTCGTCGCCGACCTCGATCACGTCGACGCGGGCGTAGCGCGAGAGCAGTTTCGTGTAGTGGGCGAGATCGTCGGCGTAGGGCGCTTTCGCCTTGCCCACCGCCACCACGGAGTAGTGCACGGTGTGGGATGCTAGGCGGGATGAGTTCCGACGACCGCGAGCGGCATTTCAACCTCCACACGACCCCCGAGGTGATGGCGGGCGTCTACGCCAACTTCGCCACGGTGTCGCATTCCGACTACGAGTTCACGCTGACGTTCTCGCGCGTGGACCACGAGGTCGACGCCGAGGAGGTGCCCGGCGTGGTGGTGTCGCGGGTGTCGGTCTCGCACCAGGCGATGCGCGAGCTGATCGACGCCATGGAGGACAACTGGTCCAAGTGGCAGACGCGGGAGGGCATCAAGCGCCTCCCGGAGATCAAGGACCGGCCGGACTACTCCTAGCGCTGGCCAGCGCCTGCCCGATCCGCTCCATCGTCGTGGGGTGGGTGCCGAGCAGGAGGCTCTGCCAGCGCGGCGGGTCCGGGTCGCCGACGTTCTGGAGCGTGATCCGGCGCTCGAAGCTGACCATCGCCTCGGGCTCGTCGGTGACCTCCAGCGCGAACGCGTCCGCGCGGCGCTCGATCGCGCGTGAGAGCTGATTGCTGATCGTGGTGATGACGGGCGCGGTGATGGCGAGCGCGAGCAGGATCGCCGGGACCGGCGTGGCGTCGCGCCTGGTCAGCTTCTCGCCCAGTCGCGCGACGACCAGCGTCGCGAACGGCGCGACCAGCGCGAGCCACAGCAGGCCGCGCGGCACGTCCCGGTAGCGGACGTGGCCGAGCTCGTGGGCGACCACGAGCCGCGTCTCGGCGGGGGTGAAGTCCTTCAGCAGCGTGTCGTAGAGGACGACGCGCTTGGTGTGGCCGAGGCCGTTGACGTAGGCGTTGGCGGCGGTCGTGCGGCGTGAAGCGTCGACCTCGTAGACCTCCCCCACGTCGACCCCCGCCTTCTTGGCGAGGTCGATCACGTCGTCGCGGGTCTGACCGGCGGGCAGCGGCGTGAACCGGTTGAACACCGGGTCCAGGACGACCGGGCCGAGGTAGCTGAAGAGCACGGCGAAGCCGACGATCGCGGCCGCCCCGGGCGCCCACCAGTCACGGCCGAAGCGCCGTACGCCGACGACCACGAGCGCACCGCCGCCCGCCGCCAGGACGCTGGAGATCGCCGTCGCACTTGACGAGGTCGACCGCCCAGCCGCCCCAGGACTGCGTGATCAGGCCGACGTCGATCGCGCGCTGGCGTGACGCGGCGCGCAGCGGGAGCGCGGCCGCGGTGGTGGCCAGGCCGATCGCCACGGCCGCCGCCGCGCCGGTCACGACCGGGCGTCTTCCCGCCCGCGGAGCCAGTTGCACGGCGGCGACGAGGATGCCCAGCTCGACCAGCGACCGGGCTCCGTAGAGCCACAGCTGGCCGCTGCGAAACTGCACCGCACGTTCAAGCTCCGCCGCGCTGAAGTAGGCTCGCGGATCCGTCGGCACAACCGGGTAGCGCTCCTTCGGACGCAGGAGCAACACCGCAGCCTCCGCGACGACGATCGCGGCGACGACAGCGGCAGGCAGGCGGAGCCTAGGCGGCACCGAATAGACGCTACGCCATGCAGGTCGCCATCTGTTCTGACATCCACGGCAACCGACACGCCTTCGAGGCGGTGATCGCCGCTGCCAAGGAGGCGGGCGCCGACGAGATCTGGTGCCTCGGTGATCTCGTGGGCTACGGCGCCGAGCCCGACCGCTGCGTCGAGCTGGCGTCGGAGGAGTGCTCGCTGGTGCTGGCCGGCAACCACGACCTCGCGGTGGTCGAGATCCTCTCGCTCGAGGACTTCTCGCGCGGGGCGGCGCTGGCCGCGCTGTGGACGCGGGAGACGATCTCCGGGCCGACGCACGATTTCCTGCACGCGCTCAAGCCGCAGGGCGACGGGTTCGGCTACGGACTCTTCCACGCCTCCCCGCGCGATCCCGTCTGGGAGTACGTGCTCTCCGGCCTGACCGCCGAGCTGTGCTTCGACGCCACCGACTACCGCGTCTCGTTCATCGGCCATTCGCACGTCGCGCTGTCCTTCCACCGCCCCGAGGGCGAGCCCGCGAGCGGCCAGACCCGCCGCGACGGCACCGAGCTCGACATCAGCCACGGGCGAGTGGCTGATCAACCCCGGCTCGGCCGGCCAGCCCCGCGACGGCGACCCGCGCGCCGCCTGGCTGATGCTGGACACCGAGGGTGAGACCGGTCACCTACCACCGCTCGGACTACGACATCGCGGGCGCCCAGGCCGCGATCCGCGCCGCACGGCTGCCGGACTCGCTCGCCGAGCGGTTGCAGTACGGGCAGTGAGCTAGCCTCGTTCCGTCGATGCGACGCTTTTTCGCGCCCTTCGTCCTCCTGGCTGTGGTCCTGGCCGGTTGTGGACAGTCGAACCCCGAGCTGATCCCGCAGTCCAACGCGGACGCGCTGACGGCGACGGCGGACAAGATCCAGGCCGCCTGCGACGCCGCCGACCGCACCGTGGCGCGCAACGAGGTGCGCAACGCGGAACGCGAGATCGACGCGCTGCCGAGCACCGTCGACTCGCAGCTGCGGGCGAACCTGCAGGCGTGGATCGACCGCATCCAGGAGCCGGATCACGGCTGACTGCCAGGGCGACGAGCCGCAGGACACGCCGACGCCGGAGGCGACCGAATCCGCCACGGCCGCGCCCACCGAGACGGCGACGGAGACCGCGACCGCGGCGCCGACCGAGACCGCCACCGAGGCGCCGACGGACACGCCGACCGCCGCGCCGACGGAGACCGCGGCGCCGACCGAGACCGCCCCGCCCGCGGAGCCCACCACGACCCCGGTCGTCGCCCTGATGGCGACCGAGCAGCTCTTCGCCGACCGCTACCAGCTCGACCGGCGCCTGGGCGTCGGCGGCATGGCGACCGTCCAGCTCGCCTTCGACACGCGCCTGGAGCGCAACGTCGCGGTCAAGCTGCTGGCCGAGCACCTGGCCGAGGACGCGTCGTTCGTCTCGCGCTTCCGCCGCGAGGCGCTGGCCGCGGCCAAGCTCGTGCACCCGAACATCGTCCAGGTGTTCGACTTCGGCACCGACGCCGCCTCGCAGCGCCAGTTCATCGTCATGGAGTTCGTCGACGGCCAGTCGTGCGCCGAGCTGCTGCGCGACCGCGGCCCGATGGCCCCGCGCGACGCCGTGGAGATCCTCACCCAGGCCTGCCGCGGGCTCGACTACGCGCACCGCAACGGCGTCGTGCACCGCGACGTCAAGCCCGGCAACCTGATGGTCAACACCGACGGCGTGGTCAAGCTGGCCGACTTCGGCATCGCCAAGGCGGCCGAGCAGTCGGACATCACGAAGGTCGGGTCCGTCCTCGGCACGGCCGCCTATCTGTCGCCCGAGCAGACGCGCGGCGAGCCCGCCGGCCCGGCCTCGGACCTGTACGCGCTCGGCGTCGTCTCCTACCAGCTGATGGCCGGCAAGCTGCCCTACGAGGCCGCGTCGCTGACCGACCTGGCCCGGCTGCAGGAGGCGGGTGCGCCGCCGCGGCTGACGGACATCAACCGCGACGTCCCGCCCGCGCTGTCGGCCGCGGTCACGCGCGCGCTGGCCCGCGACGCCGGCGCGACCGCTACGAGGACGCCGCCGAGATGGAGGACGCGCTGCGCGACGGCCTCGCGGGCATCGGCGGCACCGCCAACCTGGACGCCACCCGCGCGCTGCCGGCCGAGGACGCGACCCGCATGCTCGCGCCGACGACGGCCGCGCGCCCGCGCCAGCGGCTGCAGCCGGTCGACGAGCCCGCCGCGGCGCCAGCCTCCGCCGGCCCGGCGCAGTCCGCGCGCCCGCGCCCCGCGAGGGCGGCGGCGCGGGCAAGTGGATCGCGCTGCTGGTCGTGCTGGTCGTGATCGTCGCCGGCGTGGTCGGCTACCACGCGGTGAGCTCCGGCGGCAAGCAGCAGGTCCAGCTCAACGAGCAGGTCGGCGGCTCCCTCAACGAGGCCGTCGGGGACTTCAAGCAGCTCGTGCAGGACAACACGCGCTGAGCCTCAAGGTTCAGACCGTTCGGGTGCCCGTCAGGTTCGGGCGATGAGGATCGTCACCGGCAGGGCGTAGCCGGTGGCGGTGCGGTAGGGCTCGGCGAGGCGGGTGAGCTCGTCGCGGGCGCGCGCTGCGCTCGGCTCCGTGGCCTGTTCGAGGCGGGCGGCGGTGCGGACGGTGCCGCCGCGGATGCCGTCCCAGAGCGTGTCGAGGGTGTCGAGCTCGAGCGTCGTGCGCAGCTCGGTCGACCGTGCCACCGGTCAGGGCGGCGAGGGCGCCGGCGTCCGGCGTAGCGCTCGCCGTCAGGGCCGTCCGGGACGCCGCCGAGCCCGGCCGCGGCCCGGGCCGGCAGCGACGAGGAACGCGACCTCGGCCTCCGGGCCCCAGGCGGCGAGGGCGATCCGGCGCGCCACGCGGCGCAGCTCGGCGATCGCCTGCTCCGCGTCCGGAAGATGGTTGACCAGGAAGGCGCCGAGGGCGACGTCGAAGGCTGTCGTCGGCGAACGGCAGCGCCTCCGCGTCGGCCTCGAGGAACTCGACCTGCGGGTGGCGGCGGCGGGCCTCGTCGATCATGCCCTGCGGCGAGGTCCACGCCCGTCACGCGCGCGCCCCTGGCGGCCGCGGCGCCGGCGAGGTCGCCGGGGCCGCAGCCGACGTCGAGCACGCGCATCGCCGGGCTTCGACACCTGCGCGAGCAGCGGTTCGATCGCGACCGCGGTGGCGCGGGCCATCAGCGCGTCGTAGGTCGCGGCGCGGGCGCTCCAGCCGGCGGCTTCGAAGGCCTTGAAGCTCACATCTCCCAGGGCGCGGCGCCGCGCGCGCACCGCGGCGGCGGCCTGCGGCCAGCCGGCCCGCGTCGATCGCGGCGCGCAGCTCGGCCATCAGGCGCTGGAGGTAGGCCAGGTTGTGGATCGTGAGCAGGCGCATCGCGGTCTGCTCCTTGGCCTTGAACAGGTAGTGGATGTAGGCGCGGGAGTAGCCGTGCGCGCAGGCGGGGCAGCCGCAGCCGTCGCAGATCGGCTCGTCGGCCTCCCGCCAGCGCGCCTTGGCCAGATCGACGCGCCAGCGCTTGTCCGGGTCGGGCACGATGGCCATGCCGTGGCGGCCGATCCGGGTCGGCATCGCGCAGTCGAAGGTGTCGATGCCGAGCTCGACGCCGCGCACCAGGTCGTCGATCTCGCCGATCCCGAGCAGGTGGCGGGGCTTGTGCTCCGGCAGCTCCTCGATCGTCCACTCGACGACCTCGAACATCTGCGCCTTGTCCTCGCCGAGCGAGCCGCCGATCGCGATCCCACCGAGCGCGTCGCGCGAGGCGACCTCCTGCGCGGAGGAGCGGCGCAGGTCCTCGTCGACGCCGCCCTGGACGATGCCGTAGACGACCTGACCCTCAGGTCCATGCTGCGCGTGCCAGGCCAGGCAGCGGTCCAGCCAGCGGTGGGTGCGCTCGGTCGAGCGGGCGGTGTAGTCGCGGTCGGCGTGGAACGGCGTGCACTCGTCGAACACCAGCGCGATGTCCGACCGCAGCGCCGCCTGGACCTCCATCGAGGTCTCCGGGCCCATGAACTTCGTCGAGCCGTCGAGGTAGGACCGGAACGTCACGCCCTCCTCCTCGATCGCGAGGATCGCGCCGGAGCGCTCGCCGGCGAACTGCGCGGCGCGGCCCTTGATCTCGTCGGCGACCGTCCCGTGCCCCATCGAGAAGACCTGGAAGCCGCCGGAGTCGGTGATGATCGGGCGGTCCCAGCGCTGGAAGGCGTGCAGCCCGCCGAGCTTGCTCGATCAGCTCGTGGCCGGGCGTCAGGAACAGGTGGAACGTGTTCCCGAGCACCATGTCGAAGCCGAGGTCGGCGGCCTCGCGGACCTCGAGCGTCTTGACCACGGCCTTGGTCGCCAGCGGCACGAAGGCGGGCGTGCGTGACCTCGCCGTGGGCGAGCTTGAGCGTGCCGGTGCGGGCGTAGGAGCCCGGGTCGGTGGTGCGGATCTCGAACACGAAGGCGCGCACGTTAGCCGCCGCGCCGTATCGCCGCCCTCGCGCCGCCGGCCGTCGCCGCCAGAACGGCGGCCGGGCCGGCACGGCGCCGCGGCGTCGGGCCGACCCAGGTCAAGACGGCGTCATGCCGGCGGGGTGGTCACACCCCCGCCGACACGTCAGGCCGCGATCGCCTTCGGGGCGATCTCGATGCGGCGCGGCTTGCGCTGCTCGGGCTTCGGGATCGAGATCTCGAGCACGCCCTTCTCGAAGGAGGCGACGATCGCGTCGCCGTCGACGCCCTCGGGGAGCGTGAGGGTGCGGCGGAACGAACCGGACGCGCGCTCGACGCGACGGTAGCCGGCCTTGGTCTCCTCGGTCACGGTCCTGCGCTCGCCGGAGATCGAGAGCACGCGGTCCTCGACCTCGATCGTGACGTCGTCCTCGGCCAGGCCGGGAAGGTCGGCGGTCAGCACGAACTGATCGGCGGTCTCGACCAGGTCCATCGCCGGCAGCCAACGACGCTGCGTGGCGGCGGGGGCGAACAGACGGTTGAGCTCGGAGATGTCGCGGAACGGCTCCCAACGAACGATGGCCATATCAGATCCTCCAGGGGTCACGGAATGAAAACTGCTTGATCCGCAGTATAGAGATCTGAGTCGAGGACTGTCAAGTTTTCTTCAGACGGCGGCGTGGACCCCCAGCGCCTCGCGGGCCAGTTCGACGCCCTTGAGCCGCGCCTCGATCTTCTGCATCGCCACGTCGCGCGCGAAGTCCGGCGAGCCGTGCTTGGGCTTGACGTCGCGCGAGAAGGGCGAGAAGCCGCAGTCGTCGGTCGCCCCCAACCGCTCGACCGGGATGTACTTCGACGCCAGGATCAGCTCGTCGCGCACGTGCTCGGCGGTCTCGACCTCGGGATTGAGCGGGTTGATGACGCCCATGAAGCAGACCTGCGGCACGCCGTTGGCGTCCTCGCGCGAGTACTCGCCGCACATCCGGTAGACGCTCTCGCGGTCCTCCTCGGAGGCGCACTGGATCAGGAAGTAGCCGGCGTTGAGCTGGAACATCTTGCTCAGCAGCTTCTCGTAGGGCACCTCCTTGGAGTGGACGCTGTCGCAGTCCCCGCCCGGGCAGGTGTGGATGCCGATGTTCGCCCGCTCCTCGGGGCTGAAGCGATCGATCACGCGGTTGTTGAGGTCGATGAACTCCTGGAGCATGTCCTTGTTCGTCCAGGGATTGCGCGAGTCGTTCTTGTTCGCGAGGCGGCCCTCGGTGAAGTCGATCGACACGCGCACGGCGCCCGCGTCGAAGCAGCCGCGGATGTCCTTCTCCACCTCGTCGCAGAGATCGTCGAGGAACTGCTCGCGCGAGTAGCCGTCGATCGCGTCCTCGAGCGGATAGAGCAGCATCAGCATCGACGGCGCGATCACGGCCTGCTTGACCGGATGCGTCGCGATCGCGCGGTTCTTCTCGACGAACTCGCGGGCGAACGTCTTGTAACGGAACGGGCCACCGGTCAGCCGCGGCAACTGGCGGTGGTGCCCGTCGTCGAAGATGGCGAAGAACTGCCCGTCGCCGGCGAGGTTGTCGGCGAGACCGGTGCCGGCGAGCGTGTCGGTGATCGGGTAGGTGGCGAAGCTCGACTCACGCTGCTCACCGTCGGTCACGTACGGCTCGCCGGTCGCCTCCAGGCGCTTGATCGAATCCTCCGCGGCGGCGTCCTGCTCGGCCTGCAGGTCGGCCCACGTGATCGACCCCTGGTCGTAGGCCTCGTAGGCCTCCTGGAGCTTCATCGGACGCGGCAGGGACCCAACCAGCTCGGTGGGAATGGCCATGGCGCTCTCCTCCCTTGGACGTGGAGTGAGACAGGTCTGTCTCGGCGCCGGAAGCTATCAGGACCAGGCGCCCGCTCGGTGCGGCAGGGTGCCGGCGCCGTCGGGCTTGCGACGCAGGAGGCGGCGCACGACCGTCATCGCCTTGCGCAGCCCGCCGGTTCGGGCCGCGTCGCAGAACGGCTGGACCTCGGCGTCGGTGCCCGTAGAGAGCGTTCAGCGGCGTCCGGTTGATCGGGCATCGGCGGCAACCGGCCACCCGATCGGCAGCTAACTCTTGGCGCTCAACAGCAGCGCGCCCATTTCCCGGGCACGCGCGGCGGCGAGCGTGTCGCCCTCGCCGGCGGCGACGATCGAGCCCTTCATGAGGATGTGCCACTGGCGCGCGAACGCGTCGGGGTCCTCGATGCCCGCGGCGCTCGCCAGCTCGATCAGGAAATCGCGGATCTTCGACAGATGCGACACGCTGGCGACGCGCACGGGATCGGCCGGGTCGGACAGCTCGAGCATCAGGTTGATGAACGCACAGCCTTCGAAGTCCGGTAGCGCGAACCACTCGCCGAAGACGTCGAAGATCGACAGCAGGCGCTCGCGCGGATCGTCGCTGCGGCGCTCGACCTCGGCCCGCAGCCAATCCCTGACCCAGCGCTGCTCGCGCTCGTCGAGGAATGCCAGCGCGAGTTCGTCCTTGGAGGCGAAGTGGCGGTAGAGCGTCATCTTCGCCGTCCCCGCCTCGGCGATGATGCGATCCACGCCGACGGCACGCATGCCGTGACGGCTGAACAGCTCGTAGGCCGTATCGAGGATGCGCTCGCGGCCGGCGGACATCAGTCCGTCGCGGCCGCGCCGGGGAGCACGCGGTCCCAGGCGTCGGCGAACAGGCGAAGCTCGTCCTCGGAGAAATGCGCGAGGAAGCGCTCGCGCACGCCCTCCAGGTGCGTCGGGCGCGCCTTGGCCAGCAGCTCCGCGCCCTTCGGCGTCAGCACGGCGAAGCAGCCGCGACCGTCATCGGTGCACGTGTCGCGGGCGAGCAGTTCCTCGCGCTCGAGCCGGTCCACCAGCCGCGTCATCCCCGAACGGGAGAGCAGCACGGAGTCGGCCAGTTCGGCCATGCGACGTTTGTGATCGGGCGCCGACTCCAGCGTGATCAGTACTTCATAGGAGCTGAGCGGGAGATCGTGTTCAGCGGTGAGCTCGGCGTCGAGGGCCTTCACGAGCGCCGTGTGGACGCGAAGCAGGCCTCGCCAGGCGCCGAGCTGGGCGGGCGAGAGGTTCACGCTGGTTTCGGGTGCAGCCATGTCGAACGCTCAGTTTAGCGAGCGGTAGTTGCGCACACAACGGCTAACTGTCAGACGTTAGTGGCGATATCGACCGAGGCGGCCTTGCTGCCGTACAACTGCGCGACGAGACCGCGGAGGATGTTGGCCGCGGTCTCGAAGTCCTTGGCGTCGGCCATCGCCGGGTCCGGCCAGATGATCGCGATGTGCGCGTCCGGGGACTCCATCAGGCCCTGGAAGAGCGAGTCCGACAGCGCGTCCCAGACCTGCCGCTCGTCGGAGAGCGGCGGGTCCAGCGGGAACGTGTCGATGACCGCGGCGAAGAACTCCGCCTTGGTCGAGATGCCTGACGGCAGCCGGTAGATGCGCTGCGTGGTCACGCCAGCAACGAGCGCCCGGTCATCTCGGACGGCTGCTCGATCCCCAGCAGCGCGAGCGCGGTCGGAGCGACGTCGGCCAGGATGCCCTCGCCGTCGAGCCGATCGGCCCCGGCGGTGACGATGAACGGCACCGGGTTGAGCGAGTGCGCGGTGTTGACCGACCCGTCGTCGTTGAGCATGTGGTCGCAGTTGCCGTGGTCGGCCGTGACCAGGCACGCGCCACCCGCGGCGTGGACGGTCTCGACGACCTCGCCCAGGCATTCGTCGACGGTCTCGACGGCCTTGACCGCGGCCTCGATCACGCCGGTGTGGCCGACCATGTCCGGGTTGGCGAAGTTGATGATCGTGAACGCCGGCCTCTCGGCCTCGAAGTGCTTCACGAACGCCGCCGCGACCTCGCGCGCCGCCATCTCCGGCTTGTGGTCGTAGGTCGGCACGTCGCGCGGGGACGGCGCCAGCTCGCGCACCTCGCCCTTGTACGGATGCTCCTCGCCGCCGTTGAAGAAGTAGGTCACGTGCGGGTACTTCTCGGTCTCGGCGACGTGCAGCTGACCCAGCCCCTCGCGCGAGATGACCTCGCCGATCGTCATCGACGGGCGCTTGGGCGGGAACACGACCGGATAGTCCCAGTCCTCGTCGTACTCGGCGAGGGTCGCGTAGCGCTCGATGACCTCGGCGCCGCCGCGGTCGATCTCGTCGAACGACGGGTCGCACAGCGCCAGCGTGATCTCGCGCATCCGGTCGGGCCGGAAGTTGAACGCGATCACGGTGTCGCCGGGGCGGATGCGCGTCTCATCGCCGTCACCGACGATCGTCGGCTCGATGAACTCGTCCGTCTCGTCGCGCTCGTAGGCCTGCTCGGCGGCCTCGGCGGCCGTGTCGACGTGGTGCTCGGCCTTGCCGTGCACCAGCAGGTCGTAGGCCTTCTGCACGCGGTCCCAGCGCTTGTCGCGGTCCATCGCGAAATAGCGCCCGATGACCGACCCCACGCGCCCACCCCAGGACTCGACGTCCGCCAGATAGGAGGCGCCGCCCTTGGGCGAGGTGTCGCGGCCGTCGGTGAACGCGTGGACGATCGCGCCCGGGGCCATCTCCACCAGCGCCTTCAGGTGGCGATCGCTGGAATGGACGCCGCCGTCGGACACCAGTCCGATCAGGTGCACGCGCGGCGCATCCTTCAGCGCCGACCGCAGCACCTCGTTGGAGGCCAGCGACCCGTCCTCGACCGCCTTGTCGATGCGGGCGAGGTCCTGGGGGACGATCGCGCCGGCCCCCAGGTTGAGGTGGCCGACCTCGGAGTTGCCCATCTGACCCTCGGGGAGGCCCACCGAAGGCCCCATCGCGATCAGCTGCGTGTGCGGCTTGGACGCCCACAGCTCGTCGAACACCGGCGTCTTCGCCAGCGAGACCGCGTTGCCGGGGCCGTCCGGAGCGAGGCCCCAGCCGTCGAGCACGATCAGGACGACGTGGGGGACCGTCACGCTTGCCCCCTGCGCACGGCTGGAGTACGAGCCCCCGGGGCGAGTGTCACCGGGCGGCCTCGACGATCGCCGCGAACGACTCGGCCTGCAGCGAGGCGCCGCCGACCAACGCGCCGTCGATGTCCTCCAGCGCGAGCAGCTCGGCCGCGTTGTCCGGCTTCAGCGACCCGCCGTAGAGGACGCGCACCGCGTTGCCGGCCTCCTTGTCGAAGCCCTGGACGAGCGCGCGCACGAAGCCGCAGGCGTCCTGCGCGATCTCCGGCGTCGCGGTCAGGCCGGTGCCGATCGCCCAGATCGGCTCGTAGGCGACGACGACCTCGTGCAGGCGCTCGATCGGCACCTTCTCGAGGCCTTCCTGGACCTGGTGGCGGAGCTTGCGCTCGGTGTCGCCGCGCTCGCGCTCCTCCTCGGTCTCGCCCACGCACAGGATCGGGATCAGGCCCGCCTCCAGCGCCCGCGGGACCTTCTGCTGGAGCGCGCGATCGGTCTCGCCGAAGTACTGCCGGCGCTCGGAGTGGCCCAGGATCACGCCCTGGACGTCGATCTCCGAGAGCATCGGCGCGGTGATCTCACCCGTGAACGCGCCGCTGTCCTTCTCGTGCATGTTCTGCGCGTAGACCTGCACGGCGGAGCCGCGCGCGGAGTCCACGACGGCCTGCAGCGAGAGGTAGACGGGCGCGACCACGATGTCGACGTCCTCGACCGCCCCGACGCGCGGCAGGAGCGCCTGGATCAGCTCCTCCGACTCGGCGATCGTGTTGTTCATCTTCCAGTTGCCGGCGATGAAGGGCTTGCGGCTCATGACAGTGCCTTCACCCCTGGCAGCTCCTTGCCCTCGATCAGTTCGAGGGAGGCGCCGCCGCCGGTCGAGAGATGCGTGACCTGATCGGTCAGCCCGAATTGCTTGAGTGCCGCCGCGGAGTCGCCGCCGCCGATGACGGTCGTCGCCTCCGTGGCCGCCATCGCCTCGGCGACGGCCTTGGTGCCCGCCGCGAACGGCGCGAGCTCGAACGCGCCCATCGGGCCGTTCCAGAACACGGTGCCCGCCTCGGCGATCGTCTTCGCGTAGCGCTCGCTCGTCTTCGGGCCCACGTCGAGCCCCATCCAGCCGTCCGGGACGTCGATCCCGTCGATCTCCCGGACCTCGGTGTCGGCCTTGAACTCGCGGCCGGCCACGAGGTCGGTCGGCAGTTCGAGCTTCTCGTTGCCGCTCACCTTGCGGGCGGGCTCGATGCCCTCTTGCTCACACAGCGAGTTCCCGACCTCGCGGCCGGCCGCCTTGTAGAAGGGGAACATCATCGCGCCGCCGATCAGGACGGTGTCCGCGCGCTGCAGGAACGCCTCGAGCACGCCGATCTTGTCCGTCACCTTCGCGCCGCCGACGACCGCCACGAGCGGGCGCTTCGGGTCCTCCAAGATGCCGGTCAGCGTCTTGACCTCGCGCTCCAGCAGCCGGCCGGCCGCGGAGGGCAGCAGGTGCGCGACCGCCTCGGTGCGCGCGTGCGCACGGTGCGCGGCGCCGAACGCGTCGTTGACGTAGACGTCGGCGAGCTTCGCGTAGCGCTCCGCCAGTTCCGCGTCGTTCTTGGTCTCGCCCGCGAAGAAGCGCACGTTCTCGACCATCACGACGTCGCCGTCGGGCACGTCGTCGAGGTCGGGCGCGAGCACGACCTCGGTGCCGAGCAGGTCGGACAGGCGGTCCGCGGCAGGCTTGAGCGAGAACTTCTCATCGCGCCCCTTGGGCCGCCCGAGGTGTGCGAGCAGGACGAGCCTGGCCCCTTTCTCGCGCAGCTCCTTCAGGGTCGGCAGCGCCGCTTGGATTCTCGCGTCGTCGGTGATGTTGCGGTCCTCGTCCAGCGGGACGTTGAAGTCCACCCGGACGAGGACGCGCTTCCCCTCGACGTCGAGATCGTCAAGCGTGCGCACGCACCAGCACCTTCTGGGCGAGGTCCACGACGCGGTTGGAGTAGCCCCACTCGTTGTCGTACCAGGAGACGACCTTGACCAGGTTGCCCTGGAGGACGGCGGTCAGCTTGGAATCGAAGATCGAGCTGTGCGGGTCCTTGACGATGTCCGAGGAGACCAGCGGCTCGTCGGTCCAGCGCAGGATGCCGTTGCCCGAGGCGGCCTTCATCGCCTCGTTGATCTCCTCGACCGTGGTGTCACGGCCGGCGACGATCGTGAGGTCCACCACCGAGCCGGTCGGGACGGGGGCGCGCACCGCGAAGCCGTGCAGCTTGCCGTTGAGCTCCGGGATCACGAGGCCGATCGCCTTGGCCGCGCCGGTGGAGGCGGGGACGAGGTTGATGGCGGCGGCGCGGGCGCGGCGCAGATCGCTGTGGGGCGCGTCCTGAAGGCGCTGATCCGCCGTGTAGGCGTGGATCGTCGTCATCAGGCCCTTCTCGATGCCGACCAGGTCGTTGAGGACCTTCGCCACCGGAGCAAGGCAGTTCGTCGTGCACGAGGCGTTCGAGATGACGTGGTGGTTCTCGGGGTCGTAGACCTCGTCGAAGTTGACGCCGAGGACGACGGTCGCGTCCGGCTCGGTCGCCGGGGCCGAGATGATGACCTTCTTGGCGCCCGCCTCGATGTGCTTCGCGGCGTCCGCGCGCTTGGTGAAGAAGCCCGTCGACTCGATCACGACGTCGACACCGAGGTCGCCCCACGGGAGGTTGGCCGGGTCGCGCTCGGCGAGCACCTTGACCTCGCTGCCCTTGACGTTCAGGACGCCGTTGCCGACCGACACCTCGCCCTGGAAGGGGCCGAAGACCGAGTCGTACTTGAGCAGGTGCCCCAGCGTCCCGGCGTCCGTGATGTCATTGACGGCGACGATCTCGACGTCGGCGTTCGACTCGTGCGCCGCGCGGAAGACGTTGCGGCCGATTCGGCCGAAGCCGTTGATCCCGACGCGTACAGCCATGTCCCGATCCCTTTCCCAGTGAAGAAACGGGGGGTGAGGCTACCGAACCCCGGCGGCTCGGCGGTAGCGGCCTGGTGACCGTCCGATCTGTCTGACGAAAACGCGGGGGCAATGGCTCTGGTCGGCAAACCGCGCGGGCGGGGCGATCTCCTCGATCGGGATCGCCGGGGCTCGGTCGGCGTCACGCGCTCGGCGGGGCGATCGTGGAGGTGGTCGGTGACCGCCCGCGCGCGTCGGTGCGGCACTCGCCGATGATCGCCCCGTCCGCCGCGTGGATCGAACCGATCGGTGCGCGCTCGCCCCGCGGGCGTGACGGTGACGTCGCGAGTGTCGAGTTGGTCAACCGCTGGTTGACCAACTCGACGCTCGCGCTGCGCCCCGGCCGCGATGGGCCGTGCGGCGCGGCGTTGGCGGTCGTGGCCAACGTGCCCGCGCCGCGCGATCGCGGCTCGCGCGTGCTCATCGCCTCGCGCGACGGCACGCTCACGCGGCGATGACGGCCACGCTCGTGCGGCCACCGTCGACGTCGAGCACCGTGCCGTGCACGAACTCCGCACTCGCCAGGTAGACCGCGGCGTCGCCGATCGCTTCGGGCCTCCCCATCGTCCCGTGCGGCGTGCCACGCATCATCACCTCGCCCGCGTGACCCTCGGCCTGGACGACGCCCGGCGAGATCGCGTTGACGCGCACGCCACGCGGACCGTACTCGGCCGCCCACGCGCGGGTCATCGTCTCGATGGCGCCCTTGGTCGAGCTGTAGAGCGCGCTCCCGACCCCGAGCCGGACGATCCACGACCCGAGGTTGATGATCGCCCCATCGCCGCGCTCGGCCATCCGCGGCGCGATCGCCTCGGTGAGGAAGAACGGCGCCTTGACGTTGACCGCGTACATCCGATCGAACAGCGCCTCGTCGACGGCCGCGCCGGTCGTGGCCGGGTAGATGCCGGCGTTGTTGACCAGGATGTCGATGTGACCGCCGAGCGCCTCGCGGGCGGCCGCGGCGAGCGCCTCGGAGGCGGCGGGCGAGCCGTCGAGGTCGGCCCGGAGGAACAACGGCGCCGCCGCCCGCCGCGCCGCGCGCACGCGTCGCGGCCGCGATCTGCGCGACCACCTCCGCCCCGCGCGCTTCGTCGCGGCCGCTGACCGCCACGTGCGCCCCCGCGGCGCCCAGGGCGATCGCGATCGCCCGGCCGATGTTGCTGGTGGCGCCGGTGACCAGCGCGGTCTTGCCTTCAAGTTTGGACTGCATGGTCCAGAACGTATCAGACTGGACTGTCGGGTCCAGTAACCTCTGTCGGGTGCTGACGAAGAAGGGCGCAGCGACGCGGGCGCGGATCGTCGAGACCGCCGCCGATCTGATCCTCGAGCGCGGGGTTCCGCGGACCTCGCTGGAAGACATCTGCGTCGGCACGCACACGAGCAAGAGCCAGGTCTTCCACTACTTCCCCGGCGGCAAGGTCGAGCTCGTGGCCGCGATCGCCGACTTCCAGTCCGAGCGGGTGCTCGACGCGCAACGGCCCCATCTGGACGAGCTCGACACCCTCGAGTCGTGGGAACGCTGGCGCGATGCGGTGATCGCCCACTACGACGGCAACCTCGCCTGTCCGATCAGTGCGCTGACCAACGAGGCCGAGGTCGACGTCCGACCGCATATGGACCGCTGGTTCCAGTACATCCACGCGGGGGTCGAGCGGATGCAGGTCAACGGAGATCCCGACCGGATCGCGCTCGCGATCTTCGCGGCACTCCAGGGCGGACTGGTCGTGATGAAGGCCTCGCACTCGATCGCGCCGCTCGAGGCGGCGCTCGACGGCGCGCTCACGATCCTCAGGAGCGCTAAGGCAGCAGCAGGACCTTCCCGGTGAAGCCGCCGGCCTCGGCGAAGCGCAGCGCCTCCGCGGCCTCGCTGAGCGGGTAGCGGGCGGCGATCTGCGGCGTGATGGCCCCGTCGCGGACGAGCTCGAAGACCTTCGTCAGATCCTCGCGCAGTTGCGCCCGGAACTGCGCGCGCTTGAAGCGATGCCCGGCCCAGAGGTTGAAGAAGTGCGCCCTGCGGCCGTTTGGCAGCACGTTCCAAACCGTCAGCTTGGCCAGCAGCTTGAGCACCGGAACGCGCGGATTGCCGGGGACGTCGCGGGTCGCGGCGGTGCCGTAGGACACGAGTGTCCCGCCCATCGCCCATGAGTCGTCGATGCCGGGCCCGCCGACGTGATCGAAGACCGCGGCGACGCCGCCGGGGGCGAGCTCACGCACGCGCGCGAGCACGTTCTCGGACCGGTAGTCGATCGGGGTCACGCCCAGCGCGCGGAGATGCTCCTGCCCGCCGGGGCCGGCCGTCCCGATGACGTGCAGGCCGGCGTGCAGTGCGAGCTGCACGAGCACCGAGCCGACGCCGCCGTTGGCACCGTGGACGACGATGGTGTCGCCGCGCTTGGCCTTCGCGACCCGGAACAGCATCCGGTACGCGGTCAGCCCGTTCACGACCACCGTCTCCGCCGCCTCGGCGCTCACGCCGTCGGGCACGTCGACCAGATCGGCCTCGTCGAGCACGACGTGATCGGCCCAACCGCCGACCTTGGTCAGCGCCGCCACGCGCCGCTCGCCGATCGTGCCCACCAGGTCATACCCCGGCACGAACGGGAACGCCGGCTGCTCGTAGTACTTGCCGCGACGCATCTGCTGCTCGGCGAAGGACACGCCGGTGGCCTCGACGCGCACCAGCGCCTGCCCGGGGCCGGGCACCGGCAGCGCGCTCGTCCGCACGCGGGGGAACTCGTTGACGGCCGGCATCTCGATCTGCGTGGCTTGCATGTCCATCTCCGTCGTTATAGGCTCTAACTGATGTTAGAGACTCTAACCAGCGAACGGGCGAAGACAGTACGGGCAGCCGTAAAGCAGGCGGCCTTGCGCCAGCTCGAGACCGGCGGGCCCGCCGCCGTGGCGATCAACGCGATCGCGCGCGAGCTCGGGGTCTCCGGTCCGGCGCTGTACCGCTACTTCAAGAACCGCGACGCCCTGTTGACCGCGCTCGTGCTCGACGCCTACGACGACCTCGCGGACGCGCTCGACGCGTCGAGCCTGGAGGCCTTCGCGCACGCCTACCGCGCGTGGGCGCTCGCCCAGCCACATCGCTACCGGTTGCTCTTCACCGCCCCCCTCCCGGGCTACGACGCACACGCCCCGGCGCTCGTCGCCGCCGCCCAGCAGTCGATGCACAAGCTCCTGACGCTGGTCGACGAGGAGCGCGCCGTGATCCTCTGGTCACGCGTGCACGGGCACGTCTCGCTCGAGATCGAGGGCAACTTCGCCTCGATGCGGCTCGACCCCGAGAAGCTCTTCGCCGCGGCTATCGCTTGATCGGCAAGCGGTCGACGTCGCGATGCGCGATGTCGACGAAGTACTCCGGCCGATCGCGGAAGACGCTGCCGAGATGCTCGGCGATGGCGACGCTGCGGTGGCGCCCGCCCGTGCAGCCGATCGCGACCATCAGGTGCGCCTTGCCCTCGGCCACGAACTGCGGCAGCAGGAACTCCAGCAGCGGCACCACGTGCCCATAGAACTGCTCGAGCCGGCCGTCACGGGCAACGTAGTCGACGATCGGCTTGTCGAAGCCCGTCAGCGGGCGCAGGTTCGGGTCGTAGTGCGGGTTCGGGAGGAAGCGGACGTCGAACGCGAGGTCCGCGTCGCGCGGTGGCCCATGCTTGTGGCCGAACGACGTGAAGGTGACCGCGAGCCGCCCCGGTGTGTCCGGCGCCAGCAACTCGTCGACGACCTTGCGGCGCAACGCGGCGGCGCTCAGGCCTGAGGTGTCGATCACGATGTCCGCCCGCTCGCGCACCGGCGCGAGCAGCTCGATCTCCGCGCGGATGCCCTCGATCACGCTGCCGTGCGGCGCCAGCGGGTGCCGGCGGCGCGTCTCCTTGTAGCGCTTGACCAGCGCCTCCTCGTCGGCGGTGAGGAAGACCACGCGGTGGAAGACGCCCACCTCCGCGAGCTGGCCGAGCACCCCCGCCAGGCCGGCGACGTACTCCCCGCCGCGCGAGTCGCAGACCACCGCGGCGCGCTCGACCTTGGAGCCCTCGTGCATGAAGAGCTCGCTCAGCGAGCGGATCATCTCCGGCGGCAGGTTGTCCACGCAGAAATAGCCGGCGTCCTCGAAGACGTTCATCGCGCTGGACTTGCCCGCGCCGGACAGCCCCGAGATGACCACCAGGTCCTCGAGCTTGGAGGCCGGCCCGGCGCCGTCGCTGTCACGTACGGCGTTGGCCATCTCAGCGCCCCGTCTTGTTGAGGTGGGCGTAGAGGTCGCGCGCGACCTTCTGCGGGAAGCCGGGGACGTTCTCCAGGTCCTCGCGCGTGGCGCCCAGCACCGCCTCCGGCGACCCGAAGTGCTTGAGCAGCGCCCGCTTGCGCGCCGGGCCGACGCCGGGAAGGTCGTCCATGATCGATTCGGTCATCGCCTTGTCGCGGCGGCTGCGGTGATGGGTGATGGCAAAGCGGTGGGCCTCGTCGCGCACCCGCTGCAGCAGCTGCAGCTCGGGCGTGTCGTGGGGCAACACGATGGGATTCGGGCTGCCCGGGGTGAACACCTCTTCGATCCGCTTGGCCAGCGACACGACGGTCACACCCCGATCACGGAAGCCCTGCAGCGGCCCGAGACTGGCGCTGAGCTGACCCTTGCCACCGTCGATCACCACGAGGTTCGGCAGGGCGGCGAACGACGCGTCGCGGTCGGCGTCGTAGGGCGACTTCTCGGTCTGCTTCTCCCATTGCGCGAACCGGCGCGACAGGACCTCGGCCATCGAGGCGAAATCATCGTTGCCTTCGACCTCGCGGATCGTGAAACGCCGGTAGTCGCTCTTCTTCGGCGCGCCGCCCTCGAACACCACCATCGAGGCGACCGTGTGGGTGCCGCCGACGTGCGAGATGTCGTAGCACTCGATCCGCATCGGCAGGGTTTCCATGCTCAGCGCGAGTTGGAGGCCGTTGACCGAGTCCACCCGCTGCTGGCGGCGGCGCTCGGTCTTGAGCTTCTCCTGGTCGAGCGCGAGCAGCGCGTTGCGCTCGGCGAGATCGAGGATGCGGCGCTTGCCGCCGCGCTCGGCGGCGCGGATCTCGACCGGCCCGCCCCGGCGCTCGGCCAGCAACTGGCCCAGGACCCCGAGCTCGGACTCTTCGGTGAGGTCGCTCTGGACCACGATCAGCGCCGGGATGCTGAGCGTGCTCGAGTAGTACTGGAGCATGAACTCCTCGGCGACGATCGCCGTGCTCTGCTCGGCCTGGTTCTCCAGGTAGAAGGACTGGCGGTCGCTGAGCACGCCGTCGCGCACCTGGAAGACCTGCGCGTTGGCCTCGACCCCGTCGACCGCGATCGCCACCGCGTCGTAGGTCCCGGCGCCCCCTTCGGAGACCCGCTGGCGCTCCAGCAGGGCCTTCACGGACTGCAGGCGGTTGCGCTCCAGTGTCGCCTGCTCGTAGTTGCGCTCGCCCGCGGCGAAGTACATCTTGCGCTCGAGGTCGCGCTCGATCTGCTTGAAACGGCCGGAGAGGAACGCGACCACGCCGTCGATCCCCTCGCGGTACTCCTCCTTGCTCACGTAGCCCACGCAGGGCGCCCCGCAGCGCTTGATGAAGTAGTCCAGGCAGGGCGAGCCGGAGTGCCGGCCGGGCTCGGTGCCCTCACACGAGCGGAAGAGGAAGATCTTGCCGAGCAGGTCGAGCGTCCCGCGCACGCGCTTGGCGGAGGAATACGGGCCGAAGTAGGCGCGCTTGGACTTGTGGCGCTCCCGCGTGAAGTAGACGCGGGGGTAGTCCTCGTCGAGGCTGATGGCGATGTAGGGGTAGGACTTGTCGTCGCGCAGCCGGATGTTGAACTTCGGCTTGTACTGCTTGATGAAGTTCTGCTCGGTCAGCAGCGCCTCGGCCTCGGTGACGACGACCAGCGCCTGGATGTCGTCGATCTCCTCGGTGAGAGCGGTCGTTCCGTACATCGTGGGGTTCGAGAAGTGACTCGCCACCCGCTTGCGGATCGACTTCGCCTTGCCCACGTAGATCACGCGCCCGCGGCGGTCACGGAAGACGTAGACGCCGGGCTGGTCCGGCAGGGAGAGGCGCTGCTCCCGGATGCGTTCGGTTGGAGTTTCGATAGCCATCGAAGTGCTGCAACAGATGCTACGACCGGTTGCGGTCCGCAACTCGGGCGACTGCTATCGGTTGGTGACCATATGCACCGAACGAGAACGACGATCGTCGTGGCCGCACTCGCGGCCCTCGTCCTCTGCGCGCCGGCATCCGCGAACTACCGGGTCGGACTCAGCGAGCAGGACGCCCGGGTGTTCTCCCAACCCGCATGGCAGGCGCTGAAGCTCAAGCGCGTGCGCTACATCCTTTCGTGGGACTACTACAAGGATCCGGCTCAGGTTCAGCAGGCCGCCGAATTCCTTGACTCGGCACACGCGGCCAAGCAGGACGTGCTGGTGATGTTCACCGCTCATCGCGGGTGCTACGTCGACGGCAAGTACTCCAAGTCCAAGACGTGCAAGGCGCCGTCGAAGAGCGCGTACAAGACGGCGGTGAAGAAGTTCCGCAAGGCGTATCCGTGGGTGAAGACCTATGCGCCCTGGAACGAGGCCAACCACGTCTCCCAGCCGACCGCCAAGTCGCCCAAGACCGCGGCGGGCTACTACACGACGCTGCGCTCGGTGTGCGGGTCCAAGTGCAAGGTGCTGGGTGCCGACGTCCTCGATCAGAGCACCGTCGCGAAGTGGCTCAAGGACTTCATCCGCTACTCGCACAACAAGGCCCGGATCTGGGGCCTGCACAACTACAAGGACGTCAATCGCCGTCAGTCCAAGGGCCTGAGGACGGTGCTCAAGACCGTGCCGGGCGAGGTCTGGCTGACCGAGACCGGCGGGATCACGACCTTCGCGCCCAGCTTCCCAACGTCGTCCTCGCGCGCGGCGTCGTCCACGAAGTACATGTTCCAGTTGGCCGACCGCTACGACTCCAAGAAGCGCGGCTACAAGTCCAAGCTGACGCGCCTGTACGTCTACCGCTGGTTCGGTGAGACCGGCACGTGGGACTCCGGCCTGGTGAACCCGGACGGCTCGTCGCGCCCCGCGCTCGTGCAGTTCGCGAAGTACGCGAAGCACCGTCTGAAGTAGCGTCCACGGCCATTCATGGCCCTGGTCAACCTGTATTCAGACACACAGACTCGCCCGTCCTCCGCCATGCGCAAGGCCATGGCGGAGGCCGAGGTGGGTGACGAGCAGCGCTTCGAGGACCCGACCGTGACCGAGCTGACCGCTCGCGCGGCGGAGCTGCTGGGCTTCGAGGCCGCCGTCTTCCTCCCGTCCGGGACGATGTGCAACGAGATCGCCTTCCGGCTGCACATCCGGCCCGGCGGTGACGAGGCGATCCTGCATCGCACGTCGCACCCGATCATCGCCGAGGCCGGTGGGCCCGCCGCCTTCGCCGGCGCGATGATGCAGCCGCTGGACACCCCGCTCGGGATGTTCACCGGCGACGACGTGCGCGGCGCGCTGCGGCCCGCGGGTGATCGCTACGCGCCACGTTCGCGGCTCGTGTCCGTCGAGCAGTCGACGAACATGGCGGGTGGGCGGGTGTGGCCCCTGTCTCAGTTGCGTGACGTCGTGGGCGTCGCTCGCGAGGCGGGCCTGCGGCTGCACATGGACGGAGCGCGGCTGATGAACGCCGTCGTCGCCTCCGGCGTGCCCGCCTCGGAGATGACCGCCGGGTTCGACACCGCGTGGCTGGACTTCACCAAGGGACTGGGCGCGCCTCTGGGTGCGTGCCTGGCCGGGTCGGCGGAGCTGATCGACGAAGCGTGGCGCTACAAGCAGATGCTCGGCGGGTCGCTGCGCCAGGCGGGGATCGTCGCGGCGGGTGCGTTGTACGCGCTCGACCACAACGTCGACCGGCTCGCCGAGGACCACGCGAACGCCGCCGTGCTCGCCCGTGGGATCGCGTCGCTCGGTCTCGAGGTGGGCGAGGTGGAGACCAACATCGTCATCTTCGAATGCGACGACGCCCGGTCGCTGGTCGCCGCGTTGGAGGCCCATGAGGTGCGGATGGGCGCCGTCGGCCCGCGCCGTGTCCGCGCGG
Source organism: uncultured Solirubrobacteraceae bacterium (assembly GCA_963798325.1). Lineage (GTDB taxonomy): Bacteria > Actinomycetota > Thermoleophilia > Solirubrobacterales > Solirubrobacteraceae > Solirubrobacter. The sequence goes on along the minus strand of CAWCSS010000008.1, from coordinate 1,508,795 downwards.
TCACGCACCTCGACGTCGACGCGGACGGGGTCCAGCAGGCCCTCAACGCGCTAGAACTCGTAGTGACCTAGATGAAGCTCGAAGGCATCCACCACATCACCGCGATCACCGGAGATGCGCCGCGCAACGTCGACTTCTACGTGCGGGTGCTGGGGCTGCGGCTGGTCAAGAAGTCGGTCAATCAGGACGACCCGACCGTCTACCACCTCTTCTACGCCGACGAGAACGCCTCGGCGGGCGCGGACCTGACGTTCTTCGAGTACCCCAACGCCCGTCCCGGACGGGCGGGTGCGGGGATGGTCCACCGGATCGTGCACCGGGTGCCGTCGCTGGAGTTCTGGGAGGACCGGCTGGGCTCCGAGGGCGTGTCGGTTGCGCGGGTTGCGGACGGGTTGCGCTTCGCCGATCCCGAAGGGCTGGAACACGAGCTGCGCGTCGTCGACGTGCCCGACCAGCCGCTCGTCGCGCTCTCGACCGAGGTCCCGGCCGAGTTCGCGCTGCAGGGCTTTCACGCCGTCGATGCCGCCGTCGCCAGCCCGCGCCGCTCCTACGACCTCCTGACCGGCGTCATGGGCTTCGCCGCGTTCGGCGAGTCCGAGTTCGAGACGCGCGGCGACTCGCGCGGCGGGTCGATCGCCTTCGAGCCCGCCACGGGGCGCGGCTTCGGCGGCGCCGGGACGATCCACCACATCGCCTGGGCGTCGAAGATGGACGAGCACGACGCCTGGCGCGAGAAGCTGATGGCCGCCGGCCTGCAGGCGACGCCCGTCATCGACCGCTACTACTTCAAGTCGGTCTACTTCCGCGAGCCCGGCGGGATCCTCTACGAGATCGCGACGCTCGGCCCGGGCTTCACCACCGACGAGCCGCTGGAGACGCTCGGCGAGCACCTGGCGCTGCCGCCGGACTTCGAGCGCCTGCGCGAGCAGGTCGAGCCGTTGCTCACGCCGCTGCCCGACGTGCGGCAGTGGCGCCCGGTCACGCAGCCGGGATAAGCGCCCCGACGCTCGCCGCGAAGCCGGGAAGCATCGGTGAGGTGAGCGTGTCCTCGGCACCGAGTTCTCGCGAGTCGTCGCCGCGATACGACATCGGCCGCAAACGGGAGCTGTATCAGCTCGCGCACGCCGTGAACATCGCGCACACGTGCTGGTGCAGAACCGTCGGCTGGTTCACGACGATGACCCCGTCGATGAGCTCAGTCCGGCGGCGGTCGTCGCGGGCCAGATACTCCTCCGCGGTCAGCCGCTCAACGGCGGTGGGCATAGTCACAAGGATACGCTCGCATGCCGGTTATAGGGCGCCGTTGCGGCGAGTTCTCCCTCCTGGCGCGTCCGGCGCGCGAGCGCGAGCAGCGGGAGCGCGGCGCCGACGAGCGCGAGCGCTCCGCGCGGGCCGGCGACCGCGATCACCAGCGGCGCGAGCATCGCTCCAGCGCCGGTCGTGAGCCAGTACGAGGATTCAACGACGGCGAACGCGCGGGCGCGCACCGCGTCGTCGGCGAGGCGCTGGACGAGCGTGAGGCCGGCGACCTCGACGAGCGCGTAGCCCGCGCCGAGGATCGCCAGGAACACGAGCGCGGCGACCGCGTTCGGGACGAGCGCGAGCGCGATCAGCGGCGTGCCCACGAGCACGCAGCCGAGGCGCAGCCCGCGGCCGCGGGCGAACGCCCCGCCGATCACGCCGCCGACGCCCCACGCCGCGTTGAGCCAGCCGACGCCTCCGTCGCCGAGGTCGACGAGGTCCAGCGCGACGACGACCACGAGCACGTCGACCATGCCCTCGATCAGCGTGCTCGCCGACAGCACGCCGACGAGCACCCGCAGGCGCGGGTCGCGCGCCACGACGCGCACGCCGGCGAGGGTGCTCGTGGCCTCGGTGGGGGTCACCCGGTCGCGCGGGATCTGGAGCACGAGCACGGCGGCGAGGACGAACGTCAGCGCCGCCGCGGCGAAGGCGGCCGGCACGCCGAGCGCGGCCACGATCGTCCCGCCGGCGAGAGCACCGAGGACGAAGGCGGCGTTGTCGATGCTGGCCCACACCGCGTTCGCCGCGGCGGGGTCGCGGGTCAGGTGCGGCAACAGCGCCGCCTGGGCGGGCTTATGGGCGGTCTGGGCGATCGTGAAGGCCACGGCCAGCACGAGCAGCAGCGGGAAGGGCGCGAAGGCGCAGGCGATCAGCAGCGCGGCGCGGATCGAGGGCCGACACCAGCAGCACGTCGCGGCGCGGGAAGCGATCGGCGAGCAGGCCGGTGAGCGGCGCGGCGAGGCCGGCCGGGGCCATCCGCACGAGCGCGGCCAGTCCCACGGCGGCGGCGCCGCCGACCGCGTAGGCGTGCACGGCGAGCGTGACCATGAACACCCAGCCACCGACGGCGGCGGCGGCCCAGGCGAGTTGCAGGCGGCGGAGATCCACACGCCGGAGAGCCGCCCGGCGTCATTGCGGATACGGCGCTTACGAGAAGGTCACGAGCGGGCCCTCCATGCTCTTCACACCCGCCACGCACGCCTTGCGCGCCGAGGGGGTGGGGAGCTTGGGGCACCCGTCGGTCCGGAACTTCCCGTCGCTGATGACGCCGAGCGTCTTACCCAGCCAGCGGTCGCACGTGAGCGCGATCGCGCCCTGGAAGGTCGTGTTGCAGTCCTGGATCAGGTCGATCCGCAACTGCGGGTCGAAGTTCAGGAGGTTCTGGACCTTGGTCCCGCGGATGCAGGCCTCGACGTCCTGGACGTCCTCCAGCTGGGCACAGACCGTCAGCTGGTTGCGCGGGTCCGGCGGGCCGATCACGCTGGCGCCGGTCACGCAGGCGTGGCGCTGGAGGCCCTCGAGGCCGCCGCACAGCTCCTCGAACTGCGCGGCCGACTCCACGCGCGTGCCGTTCGCGGTCTCCACGAACGCCCGGTACCAGCAGGGCCGCACGTACTCGGCGGGCTGGGCGCCGCACAGCTGGCGCGGGTCGGTGACCGGCTCCTTCGGCTTCTGCGTGTCGTCGATGCCGTTGATCGAGAACCAGTAGTCGTGGTAGATGCCCTGGGCGCAGTCGGGCGCGGCGCCGGTGCCGAGCTGGCCGCACATCTGCAGCGCCGGCGCGATGTTGTCGTTGTTCAGGCGCATGAACGCGTGACCGAAGCCGTGCGTGCAGCTGTAGCGCTGGTAGCGGGTCTCGGACTCGGCGCAGAGCTTGTTGGCCACCGTCGGCCCGGCCTTCTCGATCTCCGGCGCGACCGCCGTGACCAGGCCGTGGGCGTAGCCGGCGGAGCAGCCCGGGTCGTTCGTCGCCGGGAGGTTGTCCATCAGCTTCGCCAGTGTCAGGTGGGTGCGCAGGGCGTACTCGCGCGCCACCGTGTGCATGATCCCGTGGCAGTTGGCGAGCAGGAAGCCGGACTTGTCGGCGTAGGCGGCCTGGGTGATGCCCTCGACGGCGGCGAGCGGGTCGGCGGCGCCGTTGACGATCGCCGCCAGCTCCTTCGAGTAGCACGCGCGCCCCTCGTCCTGGATCAGGCCGGCGCACGTGTTCAGGTCCCCGGTCGCGGGCGTGTCCTTGGTCGCGGCCGGCGTGTTCTGCGTGGCGGCCTGCGGCTGCTCGTCGGAGCCGCCTCCGAACGCCATCGTGCCCGCGACGGCGCCGCCCGCGAGGACGAGCGCGCCGAGCACGACGAACAGGATCAGCCGCGAGCGCTTCACGTAACTGGCGGCTCGGTCCAGCTCACCCACGAGGGGCGGTTTTCGTCGGTCACGCCCACGCGGGTGTGCAGCGGGCACAGCAACTCGGCGCCCTGCGCGTCATCCGAGACGAACGTGGTCGCGCCAGGGTCGGCGGCGGCGACGAAGACGGCGCGCGGGGCGCTCCCGGCGGCCGCGAGTTGCTTGCCGACCTCACGCGAGTAACACGCGCGTGCGACGTCGCCCTTGAGCTGGAGGCAGCTGGCGACGTTGCCCGTCGCGGCCGTCGCCTCGTTGCCACCGCGCCGTTGCAGCGCGAGGCCAACCGAAACGGCGGCAACGATCACCACGCCGATGGTGAGCACCCGGCGAGAAGCTGACGAAAGCGTCTGCGGCACGACTGATTGCAGCGTAGTCGAGGGTGGCTCGAATTCCCTGTGCAAATGGCTAAACGGACGTTTGGCCGACCACCCGCCGGCAGCACGCCGGCGGGTGGTCGAAGCGGACTTCTTCGCTCTCTACGGGTTCGTGGTGGAGAGCGTGAACGTCAGCGTCTTGCTGTACGTCCCCGTCCGCAGTGCGTCGCCGGCGCCGATGGCCTGCCTGAAGGCCACCGTCACCGGGTCGTTGCTGACCGGGCCGGTCCAGCTCAGCAACGAGGTCGGGTTGGCAGAGCCACCCACGGGGGCGAGCGCCGTGCCGGCGCCGGCCGCCGGGCTCGACGCTTTCACCTGCAGCGTCTGCGGCAGGCTGAACGTGCCGTTGACGAGCTTGCCCGTCGCGGTCGTCGACGGGTCGGAGATCGAGAGGGTCGCGTCACCCGCGGTGCTGATGACGTTGGCGGTGGCGTTGGCGTCGTAGTCCATGGCCACGCCGGGCGTGAACGGGCCGAACGACGCGGTGCCCTACCGTGAGCGCGAGCGTCGCCGGCACGGTGCCGGTCGCCCCGCCCTGCGTGCACAGCGAGCGGCTGACGAGCTCGCCGCGGGCGATCTTGATCGTCGTGCTCTCGCGCACGGTGCCGTCCGGCGCGGTGCACGTCAGCGTGTAGGACTCCTGATAGAAGGTGTCGTCGTACTGGCTCGGGCGCAGTGACGGGTTCACATGCCATTCGAAGGTGCCGGTCGAGGGGACCGTGATCGAGGCGTCCAGGGCGTTGGGGAACACGCGCACCTGCGGCGTGGTGCCGGACGGCCAGCTCGTCAGGCTCGTGTCGAGGCTGTACGTCTTGGTCAGTGTGAGCTTGGAGCCCGCGGGTGCGGTGCCGGAGATCACCGAGTGCAGGTTCGGCTCGGTCGCGGCCTTGAACGCGTCGTAGTAGAGACCGCGCATCGTCTGGCCCGCATAGCGCGTGCCGGTGCCGAGGTAGTTGTCGATCACGTTCTGATACGGCGGGTGGTACGTCTGCGCGCCGCTGAAGCCCGGCGTCGCCTCCGGCGTGAAGCCGAACGCGCCGTAGGCGTAGTAGGCCTGCTGCTCGGCGGTGCTGGACGCCTCGTAGTAGACGTCGGTCCATGGGCCCGCGGGCCAGCCGGGGAGGTTCTTGGAGAGGCGGTCCTGCAGCGCCTGATACGCCGTCTGGTCGGCCAGGACGTCCGGCTCGTTGGATGAGCTGGGCACGCGCAGCAGGCGCTGGTCGGGCGTGTGGTTGTTGATCGCCACGGTCGCCGGGTTGTGGTTGAGCAGGTCGATCATCGCCGCGATCTCGGGCTCGGAGCCGGGGAACTCGCCGCGCGTGTTGGAGGCGGTCTGGCTCGTGCTCGAGCCCGGGCCGCCCCAGAACGGCAGGTAGTTGCGGTTGAGGTCGATCCCGCGGTTGACGTTCGCCGCGAGCGTGCAGTCGGCCAGCGTCGGGATCACGCCCGCCGTGATCCGGCAGTTCTTGCGCTTCTGCTCGTTCTGCAGGCTTCTCGACAGGTCATAGCCGTCGGCGTTGACCACGGGGACGGCGAGCAGCTTGCCCTTCTCGAGCAGGTTCGTGGCGTCCGCGTCGGTCCCGTCGTGCATCAGCAGGTCGTTGATGAACTCCATCGTGAACTCGACCGTGGGCCACTCCCGCGCGTGATGTGCGCCGGTCAGCAGGAACGTCGGCTTGCCCACGTTCTGCGCGACGTTGTGGCTGACCTCGACGCCGTAGATCGTCTTGCCCAGGAGGCTGGTCTTGGACAGCGTGAACAGCTTGACCTTGGTCGGGTAGGTCGTCGCGAGCTGCTGGAGCTCGGCGTTGACGTCGGCCAGCGTGCGGTACGCGACCCGTCCGGTCGGCAGGCCGGTCAGCGGCGCGATGCCCTTCTTCAGCGCCTTCTGCCTGGCCGCCTCCGCGGCCAGCCAGGCGTCGTTGTCCCCGTCGATGTCGTCCTTGAGGACGGTCGACTCGACCCCCGAGTCGGCCAGGATCTCCGCGTCCTCAGCACCGTGGAGCATCACCTCGGTGCGGTCGTCGCCCTCATAGGTGACGTCGAGCCCGAGCGCCTCGAGCCGGTTGATCGTCGCGTGGTCACTCGGAACCGCCACGAGCGTCGTCCTGGCCTGCGCGACGCCCGGTGCGAGCATCCCGGCACACAACGCCGCACTCGCGGCGAGCTTCCATCGATGCACTGAGCCCTTCCCCCCTCTGGTGGTCAAGTTCTCCTCCTGACCTGCTCCCGGCGTGCTCCACGCTAGGGGAGATGAGACGCTAAGGAAAACGCCCGGGCGTGGAGTTCTCTCAGCGCCCGGGGGCGAACAGCGTCGTGAGGTCGAGTGGCGCGACGTCCACGAGCAGCGGCTCGAGGTGCTGCGGGGTGTGCGCGTGGTCCGCGTGTCGTAGCCGTCCGGCGTCGGGTCGCGGTGGACGAGCACGCGTCCTCTGGCCGTGTCGACGACCCAGTAGTCGGGCACGCCGCACGCGGCGTAGATCGCCGGCTTGACCGTGGTGTCGAGCTTGAACGAGGTCCTGGCGATCGCTGCGAGCAGAAGCGCGGTCGTCGGATGGGCCGAGTCATGATCGCCCGGCTCGACCACCGCGACATCCGGGTGCGGCATCGAGATCCCGTCAGCGGCGACCAGTGGGTCCTCGAGTCGCAGCACCCCGGGGCCCTGCGCGATCGTAGCCACGTCACCGGACCAGGCGCACGGCGAGTCCGATCCCGTCCCCGGGCACGATCGGCTGGCCCGCCCCGGACATCAGCCCGAGGATGCGCGCAACGTACCCGGTGGTCTCCGAGAACGGCGGGACGCACATGCACGGCGCCACCGCCCCCGGGCCGGCGTTGTAGGCCGCCAGCGCGAGCGGCACGGAGCCGAAGCGCTGCAGCAGATCGCGCATGAAGTGCGCCTGCGCGTTGATCGCGGCCTCGGCGTCGAACGGGTTCTCGAGCCCGAACTGCCGCGCCGTGCCGGGCATGAACTGCGCGATGCCCTGCGCACCCGCCTTCGAGACCGCGAACGGATTGAAGTTCGACTCGGCGTAGATCTGCGCGGCCAGCAGTGCCGCGGACACGTTCCAGCGTTGCGCCGCCCTGCGCAGCATCGGCGCGTACTTCGCGGGAACGAACCCGGGCACCGCGCCGTGCGACGCACCCGCCCGCCCGTCCGAACCGCTGGTGGCGCCCGAGCGGGCGTTGAGTGTGTAGCCAAAGTGCCAGGCCTCCCAGGCGTAGCGTTGGATGAAGTGAAAGCGGGGCGCGTTGGCCTGCAGCCACGCCCAAGCGGCCGACGGGCCGAGGTCGAGCTCCGTGCCGTTGCGATGCAGCGACGTGCCGGGCCGCGCGACCCACTTCGGGTCGGGCCTCTGCGCCCAGAGGACGGCCTGCTCGGCGTCGGACCTGAACCCGCTGGTGATCGTGAGCGTCACACCCTCGTCGGCCGCCGCCGCCTCCATCCGGTCGAAGGCCTGGGCGACGTCCGGGCGCATCGGCTTGCCCTGGCGATACGCGAGCGGGCCGTCGTACCCGCCGCCCTGGGCGAACCCGGCCGTCGCCGCCGGCCCGAGCTGCGCCTCGGCCTCCGCCGTCAGCTTCGCCCGGCGGCGGTGCTCGTCCTTGCCGATCGTGATCGTCTCGGCGACCGCGACGTGGATGCGAACGGGCGCGATCGTCTCCGCGTCGGGGAAGGAGATCTGGGTGTGCCGCGCACCGTTCGCCTGCGCCGTCTTGGTCGCCGCGATCCGGCCGAGCGCGATGTAGGTCGCCTTCTCGATATGCCGCGGGTTCGGCTCACCTTCGATCAGGGCCGGCTCGAACAGCCGCGGATAGTTGTCGTTCATGACCCGCGCCCCCGCGACCGCGGCCAGATCCGCCGCCCGCTGCGCCGCCGCCTCCCTCCCGACCGCCCGCGCCACGACCCCGGCGATCACCGCCGCGATCAGCACGCCCATCATCCCGGCGATCAGCAGGATCGACGCCTGGCCGCGCTGCGACCCCGCCCGCCGTCCGGTCATCGCCGCGCCTCCCCGAGGAGTGCCCGTGCGGCAGCCGGCGCACGAACCCCGGCGCGGGCGAGCGCTCGCGCGGGGCTCCGGTCGAGCGGAGCCGCCACGCGGGTCAGCCCGGGCGGCAGGCCGACCTCGGCGGCCTTCGCCAACGCGCCGTCCGGCTGTGACGTGACGAGCACCACGAGGTCCTGCTCAGCGAGTGCCTCATCCATCGCCGCGGTGCGCGCCGTCGTGATCGCCAGGACGGCGGGCGCGGCCACCAGCGTCACCCGCCGGACGGCGCTGACCAACTGCGGCAGGCGCGGATCGAGCGCCACCCAGACCAGCCGCCCGCGGATCACCGGCGCGAGCCCCAGCGCCTCGAATCGCGCGGCGATCCTTCGTCCGGCGGGGCCCCCGCTCCCGCCGGCGCCGAGGTCGCGCGGAAGGTCCCCGAGCACCACGACCGACGCGGCCTTCGCCCGCGTCTCTCGCCGCAGTGCCAGCGCCACCCCGGCGGCCATGGGTCCGACGTCCGCCGGGCGTCCGAGCACCGCCGCGGACGTGACCGCGAACGGCTCGTCGGACAGGGCGGTTCGCGGCGCGACGAGGGCCGCGCGCTCCGTGGCGGCGCCAGGCGGCGGCGCGAGATCCGGCGGCGCGACAACCGGTGGCGCGAGTGCCGGCGGCGCGAGAACCGGCGGCGCGGACCGGCGGCGCGACAACCGGCGGCGCGACAACCGGCGGCGCGAGTGCCGCGGCGAGCTCGTCCGGCAGGGAGGCTTGGTCCGCGGCCGTCGGCGGCGCGGGGCGTGGCTCTGCCGTCGGAGGCGACAACGCGAGGAGCGGGTCCGGCTCGAGGTGAGACGGCTCCGCGGAGGCTCGCGGGTCGGGCGCGACGAACCACTCGAGGGCACGGGCGAGGGCGGTCATCGCGGGAGAGGGCCGGCGTCGGCGTGGGCTTCGCCGGACAGGCGGTCGGCGAGGCCCGGAATCGGAAGGACGAGACGCGGGCGGACCCGGACGCTGACGCGGTTTCCATCGACCTCGATCGTGGCGCGGCGGCGAGTGCGCTCGGGGAGCGCGGCCCTCGCGGCGTCCTGAGGGGTGTCGCCGCCCTGGAGCAGGACGAGTGCGCCGGCCTCGGCGGCCTCGCCCGCCTGCTCGCGAGCGCTATGCGAGGCGATCACCGTGAACACCGCCAGCGCGACCACGAGCACGAGCGGGAGGAACCCGATGACCTCGACCGAGGCCTGTCCACGGGTGCCGTTCATCCGCCCTGGGGCCGGAAGTGGGAGGTGGCGCCGACCCGCCCGAGGCGCACCGACGGAAGGACGGTCGGCACGCGCAGCGAGACACGGACGTCACCGTCGAGCTCCGCGTCGACTCTCAGCCCGCGTTCGAGCTTGGCCGGCAGATGTGCGCGGGCGGCGGCCGCCGCGTCACCCCCGAACGCATTCGCCCGCGCCGCGGCGCGGGCGGCCACCCGCGCCTCCCACACCGTCTGTCCGGCGAGCAGCGCCTGCCACGCGACGGCGACGATCACGAGCATCAGCGGGAGCAGGGCGACGAACTCGACCGAGGCCTGCCCGCGCTCCTCGGACGCGCGCCCGCCGACGATCAGCCGCAGCGGCGGGCGACCCGGCGGCCGGGGAGGTCCCTGCGCGCCCCCCGCGAGCGCGCGCAGCGGCGGCCGACCCGGGCTCTCGTCACGACGAGCCGCCGCAGCGCGAGCCAACGGGAAGGGCTGGATCGGCGACGCTGGGGCGGGCGCTTCGGGCATGTCCCACAGCCTTCATGGGATGCCTGAACGGATCTACACCGAATTGCCACGAAACTGTGCCAATTTCGCAACAACTTTGTGACGTGATCGAACCGTCCTCACCGTCCGGAGGGGGTGCCGTCGGAAACTCGCGCGGAGCGCGAATGAGCGACTACACCCCCATCGACGCGCCAACTCGACCGTGCGAACGTGATCGAATCGGCGAGCAGTGTGGGCGGGTGCGATCGGGCCACGCGGAACCGCGGTGAGAGGACTTCAGGCAGGACGAAACGCGCGGGCGGGACGAGAGCGCCGGCGAAACGAGACGCACGGACGCGGCGCGGATCGGGGAGATCACGCGACTGCGTGCGGCGCGGGCGGTCGAGATCCGCGGCGGGCGAAACGCGTGGGGGCGAGATCCGTCGGAGAGCGGGCGGGCGAGGCAGCGCGGACGCGGATCGGGGAGATCACGCGACTGCGTCGCGGCGCGGGCGAGCGCGACGCGCAGCGGCGAGACCCGTCGGCGAGGGGCGAGACGGCGCGGACCGGCGAGACCGCGCGAGCTGCGCGGGCGGACGAGGCGGCGCGACCCGGCGAGACCGCGCGAGCTGCTCGGGCCAGCGCGACGGCGCGGACCGGCAAGACCACGCGAGCCGCATGGGCGGACGCGACGCACGCATGGGCGGCGAGGCGGCGCGACCCGGCGAGACCGCGCGAGCTGCTCGGGCCAGCGCGACGGCGCGGACCGGCAAGACAACGCGAGCCGCGTGGGCGGACGCGACGGCGCGAACCAGCAAGACCGCGCGAGCCGCATGGGCGGACGCGACGCACGCATGGGCGGGCGCAACGGCGCGAACCAGCAAGACCGCGCGAACCGCATGGGCCAGCGCAACGACGCGGATGGTCAAGACCACGCGAGCCGCATGGGCCAGCGCAACGACGCGGATGGTCAAGACCACGCGAGCCGCATGGGCCAGCGCAACGACGCGGATGGTCAAGACCACGCGAGCCGCATGGGCGGACGCGACGCACGCATGGGCGGGCGCAACGGCGCGAACCAGCAAGACCGCGCGAGCCGCATGGGCCGGCGCAACGGCGCGGATGGTCAAGACCCCGCGAGCCGCATGGGCGGGCACGACGCACGCGCGGGCCGGCGCGACGGCGCGAGCCGCATGGGCGGGCGCGACGCACGCATAGGCCGGTGCAACGGCGCGGACCGGCAAGACCACGCGACCCGCATGGGCGGACACGACGCACGCATGGGCGGGCGCGGCGGCGCGGACCGGCGAGACCGCGCGAACCGCATGGACGGGCGCGACGCACGCACCGACGGGCGCTACGACGCGGACCCGCAAGACCACGCGAGCCACACCGGCGGGCGCGAGGCACACGGCGGACGCGAACGCGGGCGTAGGCGGGCGCAGGGCGCGAGGCACGCCGGCGCGAGGCGCAAGGCACGCGGCACGCGGCGCAAGGCACGCGGCGCTCGAGCGCGACGCCCGCCTGACGCGGACGGACGAGGCGCGAAACCGCGAAACACCCGCGGGCGGCGCGTCAGTACGTGTGGTACGCGCGCCAGACGCTGTAGATCGCCCAGCCGCCGGCGCCGATCATTGCGAGCCAGAGCATGCCGCCGACGATGCCGACGTCCCACATGCGGGCGGTGGCCGCGAACGCGAAGGCGATCAGTGCCAGGGCGCCGTAGAGCAACGCGCGCTGGCGCTCCTCCAGGACGAAGAGCGTCTCGCGGTTCTCCATGTACTGCCGGAAGCCTAGGAAGAAGAGGCCTCCGAGGAACAGGACGGAGAAGATGTTCGAGATCGTCGCCGCGGCGGTTCCGCCGCCTGGGAGCTTCCAGACGGCAACGGCCAGAGCGAGGACGATCGCGGCGTTACGGATGTTCTTGGTGCGGTCCGACATCGCGGACCACCAACTCTAGTGCGCCGGGACGAACTCGGGCGCGGGCGGCGCAGGCGCCGCGGGCGCGGCGGAGTCGACGGGCACCGGCGGCAAGGCCGGCGCGGGCGGCAGGGCCGCGACATCCGCGACGGCGAGATCCGGCGAAGTCGAGAACTCCGGCAGGTCGGCCGGCTCGGCGGAGAACCGGTAGCCGATCCCGAAGTGCGTGTGGATGTACCGCCACGAGGGCGACGCCTTCTCGAGCTTGGAGCGCAGCTTGCGCACGAAGACGTCCACGGACCGGTCGCCGTGGACCATGGCGTAGCCCCAGACGCGCTGGTAGATCTCCTCGCGCTGCAGGACCTGCCCCTCGGCTTCGGCCAGGAGCTGAATCAACTCGAATTCGCGCCGGGTCAGATCGACGGAGACCCCGCTCACAAAGGCCTGGAACTGATCGGCGCGGATCTCGACCTCGCCGATCGAGACGGGCGCCTTGTCGACGCGCACGTCGGCACGCTTGCGGCGCCGGACGACGGCCTCGATGCGAGCGATCAGCTCCTCGGGGTGACAGGGCTTGGTCACCCAGTCATCGGCGCCCAGCCGCAACCCGCGCACGCGCTGGGCCACGGAGGACTGGCCGGTGCAGACGATCACGCCCAGCCCGGGCAGGCGGGCGCAGAGCTTGTCGAGGTACGTCCAGCCCTGCGGACCCAGCACCGCGAGGTCGACCACGACGGCGTTCAGCCGCAGCGCGACCATCGCATCCAGCGGAACCGGGGAGGCGAGCACGCGGTGCTGCCAACCCATCCCTTCCAGGCGCTTTCCCAGCACCTGGAGAAAACCCGTGTCGGAATCAATGACCGCCAGGCGCACTGTCGCCTGACCCGCGGCGCCCATGCGCCGCTCGTCGCCCACCTGGGCTTGACCAGTTCCCATCATCTCGCCGGGGACAGTATCTGCCAGAACGTTTGGCGACGATGTTCAAACCCCAAAGATAACGCTCTGTTTACAAGCCGGAAACCGGATCTACGGAGGACGCGGGGCAAGTCGCACCGCCTCGGATCCCGCCTGTCAGTTGACGTGGGAGGCGTCCGAGAACTCCCGGAACTGCCCGGTCACGACGAACGCGACCTGCTCACCGATGTCGACCGCGTTGTCACCGATTCGCTCCAGCGCGCGCGCGACGAGCATCATCGACATCGCCCACTCGCGCCGGTCGGCGTCGGTGCCGACCTCCACCGCGCGCGAGAAGACGCAGCGATTCAGGCGGTTGATCTCCATGTCCTGGCGCACGAGATCCTCGGCGACGGCCACGTCGCGCAGCAGGAACGCCTGCTTGGACTGCGCGACCTCGGAGCGGGCGAGCTTGCCCATGCGGAAGATGATGTCCAGCAGCTCCTGGTCCTTGGGCGGCTCGAAGCCGACCACCGGGAGCATCTTGGCGATGTTCACGCACTGGTCGCCCATGCGCTCGACGTGCTTGATCACGTGCAGCAGCGCCGCGACGACGCGGAGGTCGGACGCGACGGGCGCCTGGAGCGCCAGCAGGGAGAGAATCCCCTGCTGGACCTCCAGGTAGCGCCCGTCGATGCGGTCGTCGTCGTGGATGACGATCGAGGCGAGCTCGATGTCCTGATGCTCGAGCGCCTCCAGCGTGCGGTCGAGCGTGGCGAGGACGAGGTCGATCCCGCCGAGCGCCTGCTGTTCGAGCGTGCGAAGTTCTTCGTGAAACTGCTGACGGCCTGGCATCCGACGCATGTCTCCCAACTCAGCCGAACCGGCCGCTGACGTAGTCCTCGGTCTCCTGCTGGGTCGGGTTGGAGAAGATCTTCTCGGTCGTGTCCACCTCGACCAGCCGCCCCGGCTTACCCGTTCCCTCGATGTTGAAAAACGCGGTCATGTCGCTCGAGCGCGAGGCCTGCTGCATGTTATGGGTGACGATCACGATCGTGTACTGCTTCTTGAGCTCGAGGATCAGATCCTCGATGGCCAGCGTGGAGATCGGGTCCAGCGCCGAGGCCGGCTCGTCCATCAGCAGCACGTCGGGCTCGACGGCCGTCGCGCGCGCGATGCAGAGGCGCTGCTGCTGGCCGCCGGAGAGCCCCATCCCCGGCTTGCCGAGCCGGTCCTTGACCTCTTCCCAGAGGTTCGCGCCGCGCAGCGAGCGCTCGACGATGTCGTCCATGTCGGGCTTCTTCATCTTGCGGCTGTTGAGCTTCAGGCCGGCCGCGACGTTGTCGTAGATCGACATCGTCGGGAACGGGTTGGGCGCCTGGAAGACCATGCCGATCTGGCGGCGCACGGCGACCGGATCGGTGCCGGGCCCGTAGATGTCGACGTCATCCAGGAGCACCTCGCCGGTGGCGTAGGCGCCGACGACCAGCTCGTGCATCCGGTTCAGCGAGCGCAGGAACGTCGACTTGCCACAGCCCGAGGAACCGATCAGCGCCGTCACCTTGTTCGGCTGCAGCGTGATGCTGACGTCCTTGACCGCCAGGAAGCTGCCGTAGTAGAGGTTCAGATCGGAGACCGTGATGGTCTTGGCGGCGATCTCGGTTGCGGCGGCCATTAGCGGATCTCCGTGCCGAAGCGGCGGTAGATGAGACGAGCGGTGACGTTGAGCACCATCACGATCAGGATCAGGACGAGCGCGGCGGTCCAGGCCCGGTCGATCGACGGCTGCGGCGGCACGCCGGGCGACTTGTAGGAGCTGAACGCGAAGACCGCGAGGTTGTTCATGCGGCCGTCGAACGGATTGGTGTTGACCGACGAGACGACACCGGTGGTGATCAGCAGCGGCGCGGTCTCACCGATGATGCGCGCGATCGCCAGCACCACGCCGGTGACGATGCCGCCCAGCGCCGTCGGCAGGACGACCTTGGTGATCGTCCGCCACTTCGGCACGCCGAGCGCGTAGGAGGCCTCGCGCAGCGAGTTCGGGACGATCCGCAGCATCTCCTCGGTGGAGCGCACGACGATCGGGATCATCAGCACCGAGAGCGCGACCGAGCCCATGATGCCCATGCGCACCCCCGGCCCGTAGAACAACGAGAACAGCGCGAAGGCGAACAGGCCGGCGACGATCGACGGGATCCCGGTCATGACGTCGACGAAGAACGTCAGCGCGCGCTTGAGCCGCCCGACGCCGTACTCCTGCAGATAGATCGCGGCCAGGATGCCGATCGGCACCGAGATCACGGTTGCGCAGCCGGTGATGATCAGCGTGCCGTAGATGGCGTGGATCGCGCCGCCGCCCTCGCCGATCACGCCGCGCATCGACCAGGTGAAGAAGGTGCTGTCGAAGCGGGCCAGGCCGCGATCGACGACCGTCCACAGCAGCGACACGAGCGGCGTCAGGGCCAGCGCGAAGGCCGCGACGATCGCGTAGGTGACGCCGCGGTCGGTCGCCCGCCGCGGGCCTTCCACCGACCGCGACCAGACGTACTGCGCGACGCCGCCGAGGATGACGGTGCCGACGATGAACAGCGCGAGGTTGAAGCCGTTGATCAGGCTGATGAGCGCCATGACCACCGCGGCGCCGCCGACGGCGACCCACGGCGCCCACGCCGGAAGGACGACGCCCGCGATCTGGGCGGGTGGGCGATGACGCGCCGGGGGCGCCGCAACCGCCTCGACCCCGCGCTGCACGTCGGTCGCCGGCGACTGCGGGTGGACGTGCGGCTCGTCGGAGGAGGTCGGCTCGGTCAAGGGTTCGCGTTCGGTCGGTTCGGTACTCATCTCAGATCCGGATCTGACGGTTGATCACCGTGCGCGCGGCCATGTTGACCACCAGCGTCAGTGCGAAGAGGACAAGGCCGGAGGCGATCAGGGCGTTGACCGCCACGCCGGAGGACTCCGGGAAGTCGAGCGCGATGTTGGCCGCGATCGTCGACGGGTTCGCGGAGCCGATCAGGTTGAAGGTCACGCCGCCCGAGACCGAGAGGACGATGGCCACGGCCATCGTCTCGCCCAGCGCGCGGCCGAGGCCGAGCATCGAGGCGCTGATGATGGCCGAGCGGCCGAACGGCAGCACCGTCAGCCGGATGCTCTCCCAGCGCGTCGCGCCCAGGGCCAGCGCGCCCTCCTGCAGGCGTCGCGGGGTCTGCTCGAACACCGAGCGCGTGACCGCGGTGATGATCGGCAGGATCATCACCGCCAGCACGAGGCCGGCGATGATCATCGTGCGCCCGGTGGCGGAGGCCGGGCCCTTGAAGAACGGGATGAAGCCGAGGTTGTCCTCCAGCCAGCGCAGCAGCCCGACGGAGTGCGGGCCGAGCACGGCGATGCCCCAGAGGCCGTAGATGACGCTCGGGATCGCCGCCAGCAGGTCGATCAGGTAGCTCATCGGCTGCGCGATCCGCCGCGGCGCGATGTGGCTGATGAACAGCGCTACCGACACCGCCATCGGCACGGCGACCACGACCGCGATCGTGGCCGCCACGACCGTGCCGAAGACGAGCGGCCAGATGAACTTCACCAGGCCCTCGCCGCCGGGGATCTCGTCGGCGCCGGCGGTGATCGCCGGGTAGGCCTTGACGATCAGGAACAGGGCGACGCCGGCGAGCGTGGCCAGGATGACCACGCCCGCTCCGATCGCCAGGCTGCGAAAGACGCGATCGCCGACACCGCCTCTGGCGGGTCCGCCGCGAACCACGGATTGCAGGTCGTCGACAGGTGCCGAACTCACGTCTCTCAGCTCCTTGGTGGTGTCTTAGCTGGTGGCGATGGCGTCGACGGCCGGCTGGATCTTCGACCGCACCGCGTCGCTGATCGGCGCCGAACCGGCGTTCTGCGCGGCGGCCGCCTGGCCGTCGGCGCTGATGACGTAGTTGAGGTAGCCCTTGACCAGGGCGCCCTGCGCGGCGTCGTCGTACTTGGTGCACGCCATCGCGTAGGACACGAGGACGATCGGGTACGTGCCGGCCTCGGTGGTGGTGCGGTCGAGGTCGTACGTGAACACGTTGGCGCCCGGATCGTCGGTCTCCTTGGAGAGCTCGACGACCTTGGCCGCCGCCTCGGGCGTCGGCCCGACGAACTCCTCGCCGACCTTGACGTTGACCTTGCCGAGATCGCCCGCCTGGGACTCGTCGGCGTAGCCGATCGCGCCCTTGCCGGCCTTGACGGCATCGACGACGCCGGAGGTGCCCTGGGCGGCCTCGCCGCCCTTGACCGGCCACTCCTGGCCGGGCTCGAACGTCCAGACGTCCGGGGCCGCGGCGGCCAGGTACTCCGTGAAGTTCTGGGTCGTGCCCGACTCGTCGGAGCGGTTGACGACGGTGATCCGCGTGCTCGGGAGCGTCGCGTCCGGGTTGTCGGCCTTGATCGCCGCGTCGTCCCAGGTCTTGATCTCCTGCTTGAAGATCTTCGCCAGCGTCTCCGGCGAGAGCTGCAGGTTGTCGACGCCCTCGAGGTTGTAGATCATCGCGATCGGCGAGATGTAGACCGGGATCTCGATCAGGTTGTCGGCGCCGCCGCAGCGCTCCTGCGCCTTGGTCAGCTCCTCGTCCTTGAAGCGCGAGTCGGTGCCGCCGTACTGCGTGCCGCCGGCGATGAACTGCTCGCGACCGCCACCGGAGCCGACCGGGTCATACGCGATCGTCGCGTCGGGGTTGGCGTCCTGGAACCCGGCGATCCACGCCGCCTGAGCGGCCTCCTGCGCGCTGGAGCCCGCGCCGGTGAGGTTGCCGGAGACCGAGGCCGCCGCGGCGGGGGTGCTGTCGCCGCTCGCCGTGCTCGCGGGCGGGGTGTCGCTTTCGTTGGACGCGCCGCAAGCGGCGACGCCCAGGGAGAGCGCAGCGGCGAATGCCGCCACGAACCGTGTCGTTTTCATTGACCCTTCCTTCTCATGATCTGACCCTCGCCGACCCTCGCAGGCCGCCGGCGGTCACCTGTTACCGACCTGTTGGCGACCTGTGAAAAAGTCGTGAAGGCTCGGCTTGAAAGCGGTAGCCGAACCCGAAGTGGGTGTGGATGAACCCCCACTCCGGCAGCGCCACCGCAAGCTTCGTGCGCAGCTTGTGGACGTAGACGTCCACCGACCTGTCCTGACCGCGAAGCGGTGCACCCCAGACCGTCTCGTACAGCTCTTCGCGCGCCACGATCCGGCCCTCTCGCCGCGCCAGCGCGGCGAGCAGCTCCAGCTCGCGCACGGACAGCGTGAGCGTCCGGCCGCGGGCTCGCGCGAGGTGCTCGGAGGGACGGATCTCCAGCTCCCCCGCCGTGAGCACCTCGACCTGTTCACGCATCTGCATCGACGCGAACCTTGCGTGTGTGGCGGCGGCAGCTGGTGAAGAGGTTGTAAACACTCCCGCTGCCACCTCGCCCGGCGGTTACGTTGCCGCTGTGCGCTCCCGCCGGACTCAGCCCGACCCGGAACTCCTCACGCTGTTCGATGAATCGGGCCGCAACGTCCAGCGCACCGCGCTGTTGCTGCGCGACCTGCTCGCCGACTACCCCGAGCGCGCGGGCCTCGCCCGCGACATCCTGTTGTGCGAGCAGGAGGGAGACCGGATCGTCCACGACATCCACCACCGGCTCGCCGAGCACCGCAACGACCACTTCGACTCCGCCGACGTGCACGCGCTGGCCGGAGCGCTCGACGACATCGTCGACTACGCCGAGGAGGCCGCCGACCAGCTCGGCCTCTACAACGTCGAGGCGACGATGGAGCAGGCGCAGGCGATGTCCGAGGTCCTCGTCGCCGCCGCCGAGCAGGTGGCCACGAGCCTGCGCGGACTACGCAACGGCCTCGAGGTCGGCGCGCAGCTCGTCGAGATCCACCGGCTCGAGAACGAGGCCGACAAGATCCAGCGCTCCGCGATCGCCGACCTGTTCGTCACCGGCATCGACCCGATGTTCGTGATCCGCTGGAAGGACATCTTCGACACGCTCGAGTCCTCGGTCGACGCCTGCGAGACCTTCGCCAACGTGCTCGAGGGCATGACGCTCAAGCGCGCCCACGCGGACTGAACCTAAAGGGGCCAGGCCCCTTTAGGGAAGCCTGGCGGCCAATGCCTCGGGGGCGCGGGCGAGCTGGATCGCCGCCGCGCCGCGCACCTCGGCGTTCTCGCCCAGCGCGCCTTGGGCGATGCGCACGTCGCGCGCGGCGGGGGCGACCGCGCGGCGCTCGACGGCGGCCCGGATCGGGTCCAGCAGCACGTCGCCGGCCTCGGCCAGCTCGCCGCCGATGATCACCAGCTGCGGATTGAGCAGGTTGACCGCGCCCGCGATCACCCGGCCCACCGCGTCGCCGGCGTCGGACACGGCGCGGCACGCGCCGCGGTCACCGGCGTGGACGAGCTCGAGCAGCCCGGCGAGCGAGACCGGCTCGTGGCGGCTGCGGGTCAGCAGCTCGGCGACGGCCGCCGGGCTGGCGACCGTCTCGAGGCAGCCGCGGTTGCCGCAGCGGCAGATGAGCCCGTCCTGGACCGCCTGGTTGTGCCCGATCTCGCCCGCGATCCCGCTCACGCCGCCGTACAGGTCCCCACCGAGGATCATCCCGAGCCCGATGCCCGCCGACAGCCGCATATAGAGCATGTCGGCCACGCCGCGCCCGGCGCCGAACAGGTGCTCGCCCATCGCGCCCGCGTTGGCGTCGTTCTCGATCTGCACCGGCATGCCGAGCCGCTGCTGCGAGCTCGACCGCGGGCCGGATCGCGTCCCAGCCGGGCAGGATGCCGTCGGAGTGCACGGCGCCCTGGAGCGCATTGACCGGCGCCGCGAGGCCGACGCCGACGCCGATCACGTGCTCGGCCGAGATCGCCGCCTCCTCGAGCGCGGCCACGGTGAGCTTGTGGGCGAGGTCGAGGCTGGCCTTGGGGTGATCGTCGACGTCGATCCCGGCCCACTGGTCGCTGACGATCTCGCCGCTGAGGTCGCAGACCGCGCAGTGGATGTGGCGATGCCCGAAGTCCAGGCCGACGGCGTAGGCGGCGGTGCGCGACAGCGAGACCTGCAGCGGCGGACGGCCGATCGTGCGCCGGCGCTCGTCGCTGAGCTCGTCGGCCTGCTGCTCGACCATCCCCGCCTGCTCGAGCTCGGACAGCAGCGCGGTCACCGTCGCGCGAGAGAGCCCGAGCGAGCGCCCGATGTCAGCCCGGCTGCGCGCCGGATGGCGCAACAAGGTCTGCAGCAGGCGCACGCGGTTGCTGTAGCGGACGCCGGTGCTCTGTGACTCGTTGGACTGCAGAATGGGCTGAACCTATCCGACCCGGATGGTCTTCGTGCGACTCCCGGTGCCGCGGAATTGCCCGAGCGCGACGGTCACGTAGGGCCGGCCTGCGGCACCCTCCAGACGCGCGCGGTAGTGCCGGCCGGTATGCCGTGAGACGCCGACGACCGGCTCGTCCTCTTGGTGGTAATCGCGCTTGCGGTGGGCGAGGGCGATGAAGGAGGCCTCGCGCACCGGCCCGTCGACCTCCCAGCGGACGACCAGATCCTTGCCGTCGCGGGAGACGCGGACGTTGACTAGGTGCGGGAGCGGCGGCGCCGGCAGGCGCTTGAGCTTCACGCTGAAGGTCTTGGTCAGTGGCGAGTGGGAGCCGGGCGGGCCGTAGCGCAGCGTGACCTTCAGCGGCTCGCCGTCGGCGGGCGCCACGGGGTCGGCGGCCGGCTCGAACTTGAGCTGCGCCGTGCCCGCGGCCTTCAGCGTGGCGGTCACGTCCAGTTCCGAGGGGCGGCCGGCCAGCGTGGCGCGCACGTCGCAGGCCGCGGTGCAGCGGATCGGCACCACCAGCGACTGCGACGGACGCAGCGCGCGGCGGCGTGGCACGAGCACGGTGATCGCCGGCGCGGCCGCCTCCGCCGGCGCGGGCGCGCCCTCGACCGCGAAGTGCACGCGCCCGTGCTGCGCGCCGCCCTGCAACTGACCGCGGTTGTCCGACCAGGCGAGCGCGCGCGTGCCGTCGCCGAGCACCAGCGGCGTCAGGCCGAGTGGATCGCGCAGCCGGCTGCCGAGGAACGCCGGTTCGGCCACGCCGGTCGCGGTCAAGGTCGCGACGCCCACGCCCGCCTCACTGGTCGGGTATGCGACCAGCGCCCGGCCGTCGCCGCCGAGCACGACCCGCAGCTCCGCGCCGGCCTCGTAGGGCACGGAGCCCGGGGAGACGATCGAGCCGACCGAGTAGGACGAGCGCCGCCGCGGGATCTCCAACTGCGACTTCTGCACGGCGCCGAACGGCCCCGGCGCGCCGCGCAGGACGCCGAACAGCGGGTCGTCAGAGCCCTGGCGCCAGGCGATCGCGGCGGCGCCGTCGTCTCGCAGCGCGATCACCGGGGCGCCGGAGACGGCGCCGTCGAAGATCGATACCGGCTTGCCGAAGACGCCGCCCGGCGGGCGCTCGTAGACCGACAGGTCGTTGAAGCCGACGACCGCGATCAGCGCGCGCCCGTCGGGCGCGACGGCCAGCGCGGGCTCATCCCCGAAGCGGGTCTTCGCGATCCGCCGCGCCGCGCCGAACTTCGCTCCCGGCGCGGCGATCGCCAGTTCGACGTACCCGGTCCCGGAGCGGTCGGCGGTGTCGACGCCGAGCAGGGCGAGCGCCTCGCCGGCGGCGGTCATCCCGACCGCCACGGTCTCGAGCGTGACGTCGCGATACGGCGCCAGCGTCTCGACCGTCCAGACGGGCGCACCGGCCGGTCTGCGGGCCACGCGGACGCGGCTGCGCCGTCCGCCTTTGGCGTACTCGACCCACGCCAGCACCGCGTCGCCACGCGCCGAGACCGCCACCCGCGGGTCGGTGAAACTCGTGGTCGGAAGGGTCGCGGGAGCGCCCCAACCGCCGCCCGGCGCGCGCTGGACGACACGGATGACGCCCTTGTCCGTTCCCGCCACGACCGCCGCGCCGGTCGCGGCGTCGGCCGCGACGCCGGGGCACGAGGCCAGTGTTCCGAGCGGGACCGTTCCCACGTCCCGCACGCCGTCCGGTCGCGCCTGCATCAGCGTGAAGCCGCCACGCGACCAGCGCAGCAACTCGCCGGGCACGCCGGTCGCGCGCACGCACACCGCGGCGGTCGGAACCTCGCGGAACGCCAACTCCCCGAACGGCGCCGCGGCCGCGGTCGCGGGCAGCGCGAGCGTCAACGCGGCGGACAGGCAGGCATGGAGTCGCCTCCGTCCGGGAAACCTGACGACACAGGCTTCTAGGAGGACGACCGCAATGGCCACCAGCGTAGAGAAATATGACGACACCGTTCCGCCGCGGCGGGGCGTGTCATTGGCAAAGGGCCCGGTCGCCGTTCTTGGCGTCGCGTCGCTCGTGCTCGGCATTCTGGGCTTCATCTTTGCTGATCAAAGCTTCACGTTCGACGCACCCAGCGGAACGGTCGAAGGCGCCACCTTCCTCGGCATCGAAGGCAACGGCTGGACGTGGATCGCGTTCGCGGCCGCCGGCCTGCTGCTCCTGCTCGGCTCGCCGATCCACTGGGGCGCGAAGTCGATGGCGTTCATCGTCGGCGTCGTGAGCGTCGTCGCCGCGCTGATCTCGCTCTCCGACGGCGACGACGTCCTCGGCGTCGTGGCCACCAACAACTGGACGACGCTGATCATGGGCGCCGGCGGCGCGGCACTGATCGTGCTCTCGATGATGCCGCGCATCGGCCGTCGCCGCGGCGGTGCGCCGATGGCGACCCGCGAGGAGCGCGTCGTCGAGGAGCACCCCCGTCGCTTCGAGCGTGAGCCGGAGGCCGTCGAGCCCGCGCGTCGCGACGCTCCCGTCGAAGACCGCACCGCCGTCTCGCACGGCACGCTCGAAGACGACCGTCGCCGCATGTAGGTAGTTCTGCCGCGGCGGCCAGGGAGGAGTACCTGGCCGCCGCGACATATCCCGCCCGCGGCGCCGTCGCTGACGGGTGAACGGATTCGATGTGATGATCAACTAATCCCGCCCTCCATGTCAAGGGCGTGGCGAAATGCTGCTGTCGGGAATAGTTGCGCGACCCACCGGCGTCCGCAGGTCGACGTCGCCGATGAGTTTTGCGGGCCCCGGTCGTCTTAGCGGTGAATGAACCGTGACATCGTGCTGATCGTCGACGCCGAGACCAACGAGGTGCTCGGCCACGTGGACGCGCGCGCGCCCGATCTGGCGATGGTCGAGGCGCTGGCGCGCGTGCAGCTCAGCGCGCGCCGGCGCGGGTCACAGGTGCGGCTGACGAACGTGTCGGCTCGGCTACGCGGGTTGCTGGAGCTCGTCGGGCTGTCCGACGTGCTCCTCGTCGAGGCGCAGCGGAAGCCCGAACTCGGCGAAGAGGTCCGGGTAGATGAAGTGGTGCAGCCCGGAGACCCGCCCGTCTGAGGTCTCCATCACGACGACCGCCCAGCCCACGAACTCGCCGTCCTCGGTCGGGTTGTAGATCGCGAACGCCGGGCCGCCGTTGGCGCGGGTGACGAGCACCTTCGAGCCCTCGCACTTGGCACCGGTGCCGTGCATGAAGGCGACGATCGCGTCCGGTCCCTCGATCCACAGCGGCCACGGCGGCATGCTGAACGCCGCGTCGTCCTTGAGCAGGCTGACCAGCGCGCTCATGTCGTAGGCCTCGAAGGCCTTCACGTAGTCCTCGAGCAGGCGCTTCTCGTCGTCGGACCCGTCGACGGCGGCGGACGTGTCCGCCTGCTCGAGGTGCAGTTCCTCGATCGTCGCGCGGGCGCGCTGCAGCGCGCTGTTGACCGAGGCGACGCTGGTGTCGAGCAACTCGGCGACCTCGCTCGCCTGCCAGCGCAGCACCTCGCGCAGGATCAGCACCGCGCGCTGCTTGGCCGGCAGGTGCTGCAGGGCGGCGACGAACGCCAGCCGCAGCGACTCCTTCTCGCCCGCCAGCGCGGCGGGGTCACCGCCCTCGTCGAGCACCTTCGCGTCCGCGATCGGGCGCACGTAGGCGCTGTCGAGCAGCTGGTTGCCGAGCGGCGCGTCGGCGTCCGACGACGGCCCCATGTCCATCGGCGTCGCCCGGCGCTGCGCGCTCTGGAGCATGTCCAGGCAGACGTTGTTGGCGATCCGGTACAGCCAGGCCTTCAGCGCCGCGCGCTCCTGCAGCTTGGCGGCCGACTTCCAGGCCCGGACCATCGTCTCCTGCACCGCGTCCTCGGCCTCCGCACCGGAGCCGATCATCCGGTAGCAGTAGCCGGTCAGCGCCTTGCGGTGGGCTTCCAGCTCGTCTTCGATGGGGCTTTCGGCGGTCCTGAGCATCCCGTCGAATCCTAGGTGGGCGTGTACCTGGAATCCACCCCCTTGTGAGAGGCGATCGACGGCGATCGTGCGGAGCGAGCGATGCATACGACAACCGGTCCATGGCGCTTCACATCTACTCCGCATAGGCTTCCCGCGCCCCGGCACCTATGGACTACCGCGTCATCCAAGAGTTCACGCTCACCGGCGACCCGCCCGACCAGGCGGGCACCGACCGCCTGCGCGATCGTCTCCGCGCCGCCGCCCCCGAGTCCGACGCCGTGGTCGAGCTCGGCGTCGGTCGCCTGCGCGTCGTCATGCGCTTCGACGCCGCCGACGCCGAGACCGCGGTCGAGCGCGCGCAGGCCACCGCGGCCACCGTCTTCGGCACCGGCGCCGCCCACATCGACGTCGAGCCCGCCGAAGCCGTCTGAGCCTCGGAGCGCCGGACCGCGGCTCCGCGCGGGTGGTGGCCGGGACGCGCATGTTGCGCAGGACGTCTTCGATGGGCGAACTATTCTCGGCCCGAGATGTGGGCGTATGCCATCACCGGGCCCGGGCGGTTGGAACGGGTCGAGGCGCCGGAGCCGGGGCCGCTGGAGTCCGGGCGGGTGCTGGTGGAGCTGAAGGCGGGCGGGATCTGCGGGTCCGATCTGCCGTCGTTCCATGGCGTGCGCGGCGTGTTCGTCGACGGCTACGGCGAGCCGGGCTTTCCGCTGCACGAGGTCGTGGGTGAGGTGGTCGCGGGTGAGCTCTCCGCGGGCACGCGGGTGGTCGGCTGGGCCGAAGGCCACTACGGACTGGCCGAGCGCTACGTCGCGCGGGTGGACGCCACGCTGGCCATCGGCGACGAGTTCAGCGACGTCGAGGCGACCGTCATCCAGCCGTTGTGCACCGTCCTGCAACAGCTCGACCGGCTCGGCGACGTGTCGGGCAGGCGCGTGGCGGTGATCGGGCTCGGCTCGATCGGCCTGCTGTTCACCCACGCGTTGCACGCGCGCGGCGCGACGGTCACGGGCGTCGACCGCGTGGACCGCGCCGACGTGGCGAGCGCCTTCGGGATCACGGAGGCGATCCACGGCGACGCCGCCGCGCTGGCCGAGGACACGTTCGAGATCGTGGTCGAGGCCGTCGGCCATCACGCCGGGCCGCTGGAGGCGGCGGTGAGCGCGCTCGCCGACCACGGCACGATCCTCGCCTTCGGCGTGCCCGACGACACCCACTACGCCTTCCCCTTCCGCGCCTTCTTCCGCAAGCACGCGACGCTGCTCGCCGGCGCCGCCGTCGACCGCGCCCAGGCGCTGGCGAACGCCTACGCCTACCTCAAAGAGCACCGCGACCTGCTGGAGCCCTACATCACCAGCGTCCTCCCGATCACGGAGGCGCAGGCGGCGTTCGAGCTCGCCTCGCTGCCCGCCGCCGGACGGCTGAAGGTCGTCCTATCCGTCGCGGACGGTCAGGCCGAGCCCGCTCGCCAGTAGCGGCGCGAGCTCGACCAGCTGCAGCGAGTCGATGATCGCGCCGCGCAGCGCCGCGACGTCGCCGTCCGGTTCGAGCACCGACCCGCGGAAGTCCACGCGGGTGAGCCGCAGGCCGTCGATCAGCACCCGCCGCAGCCGCGAGTGCTCGAAGCGGACCTCGCGCAGGACCGCGGCCGCGAAGTCGGCGTCGTCGAGCTCGCAGTCGTCGAACGCCACACCACGAAGCTGCGCGCCGCGGAAGTTCGCGAGCTCCAACGAGCACTCGCGCAAGGCGACGCTCTCGGCCTGCACCCCGCCCGCGCCCAGGCCCGTCATCCGGCAGCGCTCGAAGACGACGCGGTTGAGCTCGGCCGCGCCGAGGTCGGCGTTGGAGAGGTCGCAGTCGGCGATGATGCAGTCGACCAGCCGCAGCGAGCGCATCCGCGCCCCGGAGAACCTGACCCCCTCCAGCCGGCTGCGCTTGATCACCCCGCCCGCGGCCCGCACCTCGCTCCAGTCGGCCTCGCGCAGGAGCGCGTCCTCGATCGCGAACCCGGAGCCCAGTGCCTCCGGCTCCCAGGCCTCCAGCTCTTCGTCCACCACGTCCGGGCGCTCGATCACGCCTCCAGCGTAGGATTGCGCCGCAGTGGAGCTGATCGCGATCGGGCGCGTGGAGTCGCCGCTGACCGACCGGACAAGCGCGCCGAAGCAGGGCGACGAGGGCGCGCCGGACGCCGACCTGCGCTTCGAGGACGGCATGCGTGCGGGCCTCGACGGGATCGAGCCCGGCGACGAGCTCCTCGTCCTCACCTGGCTGGACCGCGCGTTCCGCGACGTCCTCAGAGTGCGCCCGCGCAACGACTTCTCCGCGCCGCACAAGGGCGTCTTCGCCACCCGCTCGCCGGACCGGCCGAACCCGATCGGCCTGCACCGCGTGCAGGTCCTCGAGATCGACGGCACCCGCCTGCGCGTCAGCAACCTCGAGGCGCTCGACGGCACCCCGATCCTCGACGTCAAGCCGCTGCTGCGCTCGATCGACGAACGCTGATCCATCCTGCGCGGGCGCTAACACTGGTCGCGTGTCCCGCACCACCAGCCGCCGTATCGCCGCCATCACCGCCCTGCTGATCCCGATTCTCGCCGTCGGCGCGTTCCTGCTGGTGCGTGCGAGCGATGACAGCGAGGCCAAGGCCAAGGCCGCGGTCGACAGCGCCGCGGCCGCCTGGAGCCGCGGCGACGACGCCGGCGCGGGCGCGCTGACGGACTCGCCCACGAAGGCCGCCGCGGCGTTGAAGGCCAACCGCGCCGGCCTGGACGGCGCGAAGGTCAAGGTCACGCCCGGCGCGCTGACGGTCAAGGACGGGCGGGCGACGGGGCGCTGGAGGGTCGAGTGGCAGGTGCCCGCGATCGGCACCTACGCCTACACGGCGCCGGTCGCCGCGGTCAAGACGCCGGATGACCGCTGGCTCGTGCACTACGGCCCGCAGACGATCCACCCACGGCTGACCGCCACCACCCGCCTCGGGACGAGCACCGAGGCGCCCGCCCGGGCCGGCATCCGCGACCGCAACGGCGATCCGCTGGTCGCGCCGCGGCAGGTCGTGCGGGTCGGCCTGCAGCGCGACAAGGTCACGGACGTCGACGAGAGCGCGACCGCCCTGGCGACCGCGCTCGACGTCGACGCCAAGGCGCTCAAGACCGCGCTCGAGGGCGCGGGGCCGAAGCAGTTCGTCGAGGCGCAGACGCTGCGCAAGGCCGACTACGACACGATCAAGGACGACCTCGACGGCATCGACGGGCTGCTCGCGGTCGACGACACGGCGCCGCTCGCACCCACCCGTGACTTCGCCCGCGCGCTGCTGGGCGGCGTCGGGCCGGCCACCGCCGAGCAGGTGCAGGAGCAAGGCGTCGCGCCCGGCCGGCAGATCGGCCAATGGGGCCTGCAGCAGGCGTTCGAGAAGCAACTCGCTGGCGTCGCCGAGCGCCGGATCGTGATCCGTGACCGCGAGACGAGCGAGCCCGTCCGCACCCTCAAGACGCTCAAGGGCCGAAGGCCGAAGGCGCTGCGCACGACGCTGGACCGCAAGACGCAGGAGGCCGCCGAGAGCGCGCTCAGCGGGATCGACAAGGAAGCCGCGCTGGTCGCGGTGCAGCCGTCGACCGGCGACATCCTGGCGGTCGCCAACCGGCCGACGGATTCGACCTTCGACCGCGCGCTGGCCGGCGCCTACGCCCCGGGGTCGACGTTCAAGGTGATCACCACCGCCGCGCTGCTGCGCGACGGCTTCGACCCCGCGAGCAACGTCCCCTGCCCGCAGACGCTGGTCGTCGACGGCAAGACGTTCAAGAACTTCGAGGGCGAGGAGGCCGGCACCGCGAGCTTCGCCGACGACTTCGCGATCTCGTGCAACACCGCGTTCGTCTCACTCAGCGACCGGCTGGCGGCCGGCGCGCTCGGCAGGGCGGCGAAGGACTACGGCGTCGGCCGCAGCTACAAGCTGCCGGTCGCCACCGCCCGCTCGCAGGTCCCCGCGGGCACGGACAAGGTCAGCCGCGCCGCGGCGATGATCGGGCAGGACCGGATCACGGCGACGCCGCTGGCCATGGCCGGCGTCGCCGCCACCGTCGCCGACGGCCGCTGGCACCAGCCGCGCCTGACCGAGGACGATCCCGGCAAGCAGGGACCGAAGATCGCCGACAGCGAGCTGGGCACGCTGCGAGACCTGATGCGCCAGGTCGTCACCCGCGGGACGGCGGCGAGCGCCGGGCTCCCGGGCGACGCCTCCGGCAAGACCGGCACGGCCGAGTTCGGCGAGGCGGACCCGCCGGACACCCACGCCTGGTTCATCGCCTACCGCGGCGACGTCGCGATCGCGGTCCTCGTCGAGCAGGGCAAGAGCGGCGGGTCCGTCGCCGCGCCGCTGGCCGCGAAGTTCTTTCAGGCCGTCCCGGGCGCGGGCCGGCCTTAGGAGCTCACGGCCTCGTAGCGCGCGTAGAGCTCTTCGACCTTCTTCTTGGCCTCGGCGTGGCGGGCGGTCGACTTCGCCGACGTCCGCGGATCGTTCCACGCGGAGGGGTCGGCGAGCTCGATCTCCAGCGAAGCGAGGGCCGCCTCGGCGGCCTCGATCTGCTGCTCGAGCTTCTTGGCCTTGGCGACGTCGTTCTTCGAGCGCGACGGTGCCGCGACGGGCTTCGGCGCCTGCTTGACGACCGGCTTGCCGCGCTTGGCCGCCTTCTTGGCCTCCGCCCGCTCCTCGCGCACTCGCACGTACTCCGGCCACCCGCCCACATAGGAATGCAGCGTCTGGTCCTCCAGCGCGACCGTCCGCGTCCCCACCGCGTCCAGCAGCGCGCGGTCGTGCGAGATCAGCAGCAGCGCGCCCTGGAAGTGCTGCAGCGCGTCCTCGAGCGCCTCGCGGCTCTCCAGGTCCAGGTGGTTGGTCGGCTCGTCGAGGATCAGCACGTTGGCGCCCGAGTGCACGAGGATCGCCAGCGACAGCCGCTGGCGCTCACCACCGCTCAGCCCGTCCAACGGCTTCTCGGCGTCCTCGCCGCTGAACAGGAACTGCCCCAGCAGCGACCGCGCGTTGTTCGGCGTCAGCTTCGTGGCGCGCTGGAGGGCCTCCAGCACCGTCCGCCCCTGCCCGAGCCAATCGGCGTGCTGTGCCAACACGCCCAGCTTCACGTTGTGCCCGGTCCGCAGCTTGCCGCCGTCGAACTCGCGGCCGCCGGTCAACGCCGTGATCAGCGTCGTCTTACCGGAGCCGTTGGCGCCCACCAGCGACACGTGCTCGGCCCGCTCGAGCCACAGCTCGGCGTCCTGGAGCAGCACGCGGTCGCCGATCTTCAGCAGCCCGTCCTCGACCTCGAACACGACGCGGCCGGAGCGCTCGGGCGGCTTGAAGGCGAAGCCGAGGCCCTTGCCGTCCTTCGGGTCGGTCGTGAGCCGCTCGATCTTGTCGAGCTTCTTGGCCCGTGAGGTCGCCTGGCGTGAGCGGGTGCCGGCGCTGAAGCGGGCGACGAAGCGCTCGAGCTTGGCGATCTCGGCCTGCTGCTTCTCGATCGCCCGCCCCAACGCCAGCTCGCGCTGCGCCTTCTCCGCCCGCCAGGCGTGCCAGGTGCCCTTGAAGAACTTCGCCCGTCCGGCCTCCAGCTCCAGCACGGACGTACCCACGGCCTCGAGGAACCAGCGATCGTGCGCGACCAGCACGACGGCGGCGTCCAGCGTCTGCAGATGCGTCTCCAGCCACTCGAGCGACTCGATGTCGAGGTGGTTGGTGGGCTCGTCGAGCAGCAGCAGATCGGGGTCGCCGGCCAACGCGCGGGCCAACGAGGCGCGGGTGAGCTCGCCCCCGGAGAACGTCTCGAGCGAGCGGTCCATGTGCTCGTCGCGGAACCCGAGCCCGTGCAGCGTCGAGTTCACCGACTCGCGCCAGTTGTACCCGCCGGCGTGCTCCAACCGGGTCTGCGCCGTGGAGTAGGCGCTCAGCACGCCGTCGTCCATCGACCCCGACGCCATCTCGGCCTCCAGCGACGCCAGCTGCTCCTCCAGCGCCAGCAGCTCCTTGCACCCGCTGAGCACGTAGTCGCGCAGCGTCAGGTCGCGGTCGCGCGGCGGGCGCTGGTCGTGCAGCGAGACCCGCACCTCCTTCTGGAAGGAGAGCTCGCCGCCGTCGACCCCGGTCTCACCCGAGAGCATCCGCAGCAGCGTGGTCTTGCCGGATCCGTTGCGCCCGGACAGCGTCAGGCGATCGCGGCGCTCGAGCTTGAACGAGACGCCCCGCAGCAGGGGCTCGCCGGCCATGTCCTTGGCGAGATCGGAAGCAATGACGACAGCCATCGCCAACGAGGATAGGTACCATGCCGTCCATGGTCCGTACCGCGCTGCTCACCGTCTGGCTGCTCGCCCTCACGGCCCCCGTCGCGCTCGCCCACCCCGGAGAGGATCAGGGCAACGGGTGGTACGTCCCGGCCGACGACAAGGTCGTGACCAACACCGGCTTCATCCTGATCGCCGGCTTCCCGCTGCTGATCATGCTGCTCTCGCTGCTGCAGGGCGGCCTCGACAAGCGCAAGACGCGTCGCATGGCCGCGGCGAAGGCGCGCCGCGAGCGCGCCGACACCCGCGGCGGCTGGTAATCGGCGACGACTCGCGCTGCGCGTGAGCGTCCACTACGAGCGCCGCGGCTCCGCTGCGCTCGTGACGATCGACCGGCCGGAGCGCCGCAACGCGATCGACGGCGCCACCGCGCAAGCGCTGCTGGCCGCGTTCGAGCGCTTCAAGGCGGACGACGCCGCGGTGCTGGTGCTCACCGGCGATGACGTCGCCTTCTGCGCCGGCGCCGACCTGAAGGCGATCGAGACGCTCGACGCCGACGCGCCGGGCGGTCCGCTCGGCTTCACCCGCCTCGAGAGCCCCAAGCCGACGATCGCCGCGATCTCCGGCCACTGCCTCGCCGGCGGCTTCGAGCTCGCGCTGTGGTGTGACCTGCGGGTCGCGACCACGACCGCCACCTTCGGCTGCGCCGAGCGCCGTTGGGGCGTGCCCCTGATCGACGGCGGCACGCAGCGCCTGCCGAAGATCGTCGGTCAGGGCCGCGCTTTGGACCTCGTGCTGACCGGCCGGACGATCGACGTCCACGAAGCCCACCAGATGGGCCTGGTCACGAACATCGTCGAGCCCGGCGCCCAGATCGACGCGGCGCTCGACCTCGCCGAGGAGATCGCCCAGCACCCGCGGGACACCACCAACAGCGATCGCCAGGCACTGCTGGAGGCCCAGGGCCTGGCCCGGGAGGCCGAACTCGGGCGCGAGCGCCTGGCCACCGCGCATGAGGGCGCGCAGCGCTTCGCCGGAAGAAAGTAGGCTCCGGTCCTTGCACGGTCAGAGGAGGAGAGAGCGTTGACGACCTACTTCGTCACCGGCGCCACCGGCTTCATCGGCCGCCACCTTGTCGAGCGCCTGCTCGAGCGCGAGGGCGACATCTACGTCCTGGTCCGCGAGGCGTCGCAGGACAAGCTGGCAGCGCTCGTGGAGGGCTGGGGCCAGGGTGACCGCATCAAGCCGGTCGTCGGCGACCTCGGCGAGCACAACCTGGGCGTCAACCAGGTCCTGCCGAAGATCGACCACTTCTTCCATCTCGCCGCGATCTACGACATGGCGGCGGACGAGACGCGCAACGCGCTGCTCAACGTCGGCGGGACGCAGAACGCGGTCGACCTGGCCAACCAGCTCGAGGTCGGCACGTTCCATCACGTCTCCTCGATCGCCGTCGCGGGCATGTACGACGAGGGCACGTTCAACGAGGACATGTTCGACGAGGGTCAGAAGCTGACCCACCCGTACCACCGGACGAAGTTCGAGTCCGAGAAGCTCGTCCGCACGCGGGTCAAGAGCCCGTACCGGATCTACCGCCCGAGCATCGTGGTCGGCAATTCCAAGACCGGCGAGATGGACAAGGTTGACGGGCCGTACTACTTCTTCAAGGTGATCCAGAAGATCCGGCACACGCTGCCGGAGTGGTTCCCGCTGATCAGCCTCGAGTGGGGCTGGACCAACATCGTGCCGGTCGACTACGTGGCCGCCGTGGTCGATCACATCGCCCACAAGCCCGACCTCGACGGCCAGACCTTCCACGTCGTGGACCCCAAGGGCCAGCGCGTGGGCGACGTCCTGAACACCTTCGCCGAGGCCGGCCACGCGCCCAAGGCCGTGATGCGGATCGACCGGCGCGCGACGCAGAACCTGCCCAAGGGCGTGCTCAGCTTCGCCATGAAGCTGCCGGCGCTCAAGCAGATCCGGTCGCAGATGCTGGCCGATCTCGGGATCCCGGATGAGGTGGTCGACTACATCGCGCTCACCTGCCGCTTCGACGCCCGCGACACGCAGCGCGCGTTGAAGGACTCCGGAATCGAGATCCCGCCGCTAAAGAGCTACGCCACCAAGCTCTGGGACTACTGGGAGCGCACGCTCGACCCGGACCTCTACAAGGACCGCTCCTTCGAGGGCGCGGTCAACGGCAAGACGGTGATCATCACCGGCGCGTCCAGCGGCATCGGCCGCGCCGCCGCGCTGAAGATCGCCGCCGCGGGCGGCATCCCGATCCTCGTCGCCCGCACCAAGGAGAAGCTGGACGAGGTCAAGGACGAGATCGAGGCCGCGGGCGGCACGGCGTACGTCGCGCCGTGCGATCTGAGCGACTTCGACGCGATCGAGCAATTGGTCGAGACGCTGCTGGCCGACCACCCGAAGATCGACATGCTCGTCAACAACGCCGGCCGCTCGATCCGTCGCTCGGTCGCGCTCTCCTACGACCGCTTCCACGACTACGAGCGGACGGTCCACCTCAACTACCTCAGCCCGGTCAAGCTGATGCTCGCGCTGCTGCCGCACATGCGTGACCAGGGCGGCGGCCACATCGTCAACGTCTCCAGCATCGGCGTCCAGACCAACCCGCCGCGCTTCAGCGCCTACGTCG
The DNA here is from genome assembly GCA_963798325.1 of uncultured Solirubrobacteraceae bacterium. Lineage (GTDB taxonomy): Bacteria > Actinomycetota > Thermoleophilia > Solirubrobacterales > Solirubrobacteraceae > Solirubrobacter. The sequence continues at coordinate 1,475,982 of CAWCSS010000008.1, read as the reverse complement.
GCTCCAAGGCCGCGCTGGACGCGTTCACGCGCGTGGTGAGCTCCGAGACGATCGGCGACAACGTCACGTTCACGACGATCCACATGCCGCTCGTGCGCACGCCGATGATCGCGCCGACGAAGATGTACGACAGCTTCCCGACGATCTCGCCGGAGGAGGCCGCCGACCTCGTGTGCGAGGCGATCCGCGCCAAGCCCAAGCAGATCAACACCAAGCTGGGCACGTTCGGCGAGGTCGCCTACGCGCTCGCGCCGAAGGCCGTCGACCAGATCCTGCATCTCGCCTACCGCGTCTTCCCGGAGTCGACGGCGGCCAAGGGCGGCAAGGGCGACTCGAGCTCGGACAAGGCCTCGGGCGAGGCGACCGCGCTCGCCTACCTGATGAAGGGCGTGCACTGGTAAGTCCATCGGGGGCCCACCCCCTGAGCGCCCGCTTCGACGGGATCACCTGCGTCAGCCTGCGCCACGACGGCGTGGAGGTGCTGGGAGACATCTCGCACCTCGCGCCGGGCCTACCGTGGACGCGGGGGATCCCGTTGCTGCACCCGTGGGCGAACCGCCTCGCCGCGCCGATCGTCTCCGACGACGTGCGCCTCGACGACAACGGTCTCCCGATCCACGGGCTGCTGAGCGCGCACACCGGCTGGAGCGGGCCGGCGAAGGAGTTCGTCGGCCTCGCGGAATTCCCGTTCGATCACACGCTGCGCATCGAGCGCGAGCTCGCGGGGAACCGCCTGACGATCACCACCACCCTCACCGCCCACGACACGGCGGTCCCGATCGCCTTCGGCTACCACCCGTACTTCGCGGTGCCGGGACCGAGACGTCAGTGGCGGATCGAGCTGCCGGTCGATCAGCGCCTGACGCTCGACGACCGCCTCCTCCCCACCGGCGAGCGCACCCCCGCCGGAGACCTCGACGGCCCGCTCGGCGAGCGCACCTTCGACGACCTCTTCACGCTGCGCGACGGGCCGTTCGTCCTCACCGGCGGCGGGCTCAGGGTCGAACTCGCCTGCGAGCACGGCTACGGCTACGCGCAGGTTTTCGCCCCCACCATCGCCGACGTCATCTGCTTCGAGCCGATGACCGCGCCCGCGGTCTCGCCGGGCGTGCTGGCGCCCGGCGAGAGCTACGAGGCACGCTTCAGCGTGTCCGTGTCACCGGCAGCCTGAGCCCCTTCACGGTGCGCGCCGTGCACCCGCCACGCCGACGGCCGCGGCGGAGCGGCCGGTGCGTCACCCACCGGCGCGACGTCGCTCTTGGCGCCGTTGCCGTAATCGAAGTGACCCCACCGCTGTGTCGTCCTGAAGGTGACGGCTCGTTTCACATCGGAGCGGCCCTGCAGCTCCGGCCGCCCGTCCAGCTCAGGCAGCATGTCACGGAGGTGGCGCGGAAACGGTCAGTGTGCCTGCCTTCTCGCCGTCCCCGTCTCCGGCGCGAGCGTCACGCGGCAGAGGTTGTCGGCCGAGACGTGCGGGTCTTGAGTGACGCTCGACGGCACGCTCCGCGCACCGTGCCGACCGCTGCGAGCAGAACGGCCCGAACTCCGAGGTGCGCCCGTCCGCGCCGACCGTCCGCGGCACGAACGTCGCGCCGGCTCGCCGAGGCATCAGGAGCACGCCGCGGATCTCGCCGCCTGCCCCGCCGGATGCGCGGTCAGCAAACGTGATCCACCGGCTGGAGTGGAGGAGAGGACGAGGCCGGCGGCGAACACTCAAGCCACGACGAGAGCGCGATGCATGGACGCGCGAGTGCCCGACGGACCGGTTTTTGTTACACAGTCATCGATCGGTGTCAGAGCCCTGACCATCTTCAGGTATCGCCCTGGCGAACCCTCCCTACCGGTACTTACCGGGATGATCGCCCCTTGAGCGGGAACTGCCCCCTCCCGCGACGTCTTGTCGCTACCTTCTGGGCCATTCGGCAGCGATTTCAGGGTTGGCGGGGGCCACACCCGGAGTCACTGCGTCGGTTGTTTGAGGTTCTAGGAAAGGACGCTCTACATGCGTAGGTCCGCTTGGACCATCGGGGCCGCCCTGCTCGCGGCTCTCTCTTTGGTGGTTGCCGCCTGCGGTGGCAGTTCCACTGATGAGCCGAAGTCGACGCCCAGTACGGGCACCGACACGTCGACACCCGCCAAGCAGGGCGGCAAGCTGACCGTCCTCTGGGCCGGCGACGTCGACTTCATCGATTGTGGCCGGACGTACGCCCAGATGGGTCTGTTCATCTGCTCGGCCACCCAGAAGTCGCTCTACTCCTATAAGCCCGACGACTCGACGACGATGGTCCCGGACCTCGCCGAGGGCCCGCCGGAGGTCTCCGCGGACGGCAAGACCGTCACGGTGAAGATCAAGCAGGGCGTCAAGTACTCGCCGCCCTACAGCAAGGAGGTCAAGGCCGCCGACGTCAAGTACGCGATCGAGCGTGGCTTCACCGCCTCGGCCGCCAACGGCTTCACCACGTCCTACTACGGCGATCTCGAGGGCGCGAAGGTCGGCGTCGACGCCGGGACCAAGATCTCCGGCATCACCACGCCGGATGACTACACGGTCGTCCTGAAGTTCAAGCGTGCCGTCGGCGGCGTCATGGCCGCGGGCGCCCTCGGCTACCCGGCGACCGCGCCGGTGCCGGAGGACTACGCGCTCAAGTTCGACAAGGAGCCGACGTCGACCTACGGTGAGAACCAGCTCTCGACCGGTCCGTACATGATCGAGAACGACGCCAGCGGCAAGTCGATCGGGTACGCCCCGGGCAAGCGCATCCACATGGTCCGCAACCCCAACTGGGACAAGAGCCTGGACTACAAGCCGGCGTACCTGGACGAGATCGACAACCTTCAGGGCAACGACGATCCGGGCATCGCCTCGCGCAAGATCCTCGACGGCGACAGCATGATCAACGGCGACTTCGCGCCGCTGCCGGAGAACCTCAAGGAAGCGCTGGACAACAAGAAGGAACAGCTCATCCTGGCGCCGGGCATCGGCGGTCGCTGGATCGCGATGAACATGACGATGAAGCCGTTCGACGACATCAACGTCCGCAAGGCCGTGCTCGCCGGCTTCGACCGCAACGCGCTGCGGCTCACGCGCGGCGGCCCGACCATCGGTGACATCGCCACCCACTTCCTCGGCCCGGGCACCGCCGGCTTCGAAGAGGCGGGCGGCATGAAGGGCACCGGGGTCGACTTCCTGTCCGTCGACGGGCAGCCGAACATGGAGAAGTCGGCCGAGTACTTCAAGGCGGCGGGCTTCGCCTCCGGCAAGTACGAGGGCACCGACAAGCTGCTGATGGTCGGCTCCAACGTCGGCGTCGCCGCGAAGACCGCCGAGGTCGCGAAGCAGAACTTCGAGAAGCTCGGGTTCCAGGTCCAGATGCGCCTCGTGCAGCCGCAGACGATGTACACGCGCTACTGCAACACCCCGTCGGCGAAGGTCGCGATCTGCCCGAACGTCGGCTGGATCCGGGACTTCGCGGACGGCCAGACGATGCTCTCGCCGACGTTCGCCGGCAAGAACATCCTCCCGCAGGGCAACTCGAACTGGTCGCAGCTCGACGACGACGCGATCAACGCGGAGATCGATAAGGCCGAGGTCGCCCCGGCCGACCAGCGCGCGGCGCTGTGGGGCCAGATCGACAAGGACATCACCGCGCAGGCCCCGGCGATCCCGTGGCTGTGGGACAAGACCCCGCTGATCCAGTCCAAGAACGTCAACGGTGTCGTGGCCGAGAACAACTCGCAGTGGGACCTCTCCTGGACGTCCATCAAGTAGGCGTTTTTCGGGAGTTCATCCCCTCTGCCCCACCCCGGTCAACCGACCGAAACTGGGGATAACCCGAGACTTGACGGCCCCGCCCTAGGCGGGGCCGTCGTGTTTAACCCGCGCGTATCTTCACCTCAGAATCCCTTGAGCATCGTGACCGATGCTGCTGGACATGCCCACCGTTTCGTTGCCGACCGAACAAGGCCGCGAGCTCGGCGACGGCCTCGGAATCTTTCTCCAGCGCATCGCTCGAACACGCCTGCTGACTCCTGCTGAGGAACTCGAGCTCGCTCGCCGCATCGAACGCGGCGACATGGATGCGAAGGATCGGATGATCGAGGCCAACCTGCGGCTTGTCGTCCACCTGGCCAAGCGCTTCCAGCGCGAGGACTCCGGGATGACGCTGCTGGATCTGATCCAGGAGGGCACGATCGGATTGGTCCGCGCGGTGGAGAAGTTCGACCATCGCCGCGGTTTCCGCTTCTCGACGTACGCGACGCTCTGGATTCGCCAGGCGATCGGCCGCGCGATGTCCGAGAAGGGCCGTACCGTCCGCCTGCCCGTGCACGTGGGCGACCGCGTGCGCAAGCTGCAGGCGGTCGAACGGCGGTTGGCGATGGCGCTGGGAGCGACACCGACAGGGGTGGAGCTCGCGAACGCGCTGGAGTGGACCGAGGCCGAGGTGGCCGACGTCCGCCGCATCGCCATGGCGCCCGTCTCACTCGAAGCCCCCGTGGGCGACGAAGGCGACGCCGAGCTCGGCCACCTGTTGGCCGACGAGGGCCCCACCCCCGAGGAGTCCGCCGCCGTCTCACGCATGCACGCCGATCTCGACGGCGTGCTCTCCGGACTGGGCGGGCTCGAGCGCCGCGTGCTCGAGCTCCGCTTCGGTCTCGGCGCTGAAGCCCCCCACACCCCCGGCCAAGCCGCCCGCGTCCTCGGCATCACCCCCCGCCGCGTGCGCTGCGCCGAGGACCGCGCCCTGCGCCACCTGCGCGCCTCGCCGGCCACCGGAGCCCTCCGGGACGCAGCCTGAACCTAAAGGGGCCAGGCCCCTTTATCTTGCGCGGCGGCGGTTGTGGCGGCCGCCGCCGCGCGAAGAGCCCGCCGCGCGCGCCGTGAAGCCTGGAGGTTGCTACTGCTCGCTGCTCGCGCTGGCGGTGGCCTCGGCGGCCGCGGCGGCGTGCGCGGACATCAGCTCGCGCTGGACGCTGCGCGGCTCGGCGGACCCCGGCTTCAACCGCACCCACTCGCCGTCGCTGCGCAGCTCCCACGAGTTCACGTTGTCGGCGAAGCAGCGGTCCAGTGCGTCGACCAGATCGCTGCGCAACGACGGATCGCGCACGGGGGTGAGCAGCTCGACACGCGTGTCGAGATTGCGCGGCATCAGGTCGGCGGAGCCGATGTAGGTCACCGTGTCGTCGTCGCGGTCGAAGGCGTAGATCCGCGAGTGCTCGAGGAAGCGGCCGACGACGCTGACGACGCGGATGTTCTCCGAGACGCCGGGGACGCCGGGCTTCAGGCAGCAGATGCCGCGCGTGTTGATCTCCACCGGCACACCCGCCTGGGAGGCGCGGTAGAGCGCCTGGATGCACTCGCGATCGACCAGCGAGTTCATCTTCATGCGGATCCGGGCGCGACCGCCGTCCTGGTGGACGCGAATCGTCTTCTCGATCTCCTCGATGATCCCCTGGCGCATGTACGCGGGCGCCACGAGCACCTTCCGGTAGCCGCGCGGGCGGCCGAAGCCGGTGAGGAAGTTGAACATGTCAGCGACGTCGTTGCCGAGCTGCTCGTCGCACGTGAACAGCCCGAAATCGGTGTACAGGCGCGCGGTCTTGGCGTTGTAGTTGCCGGTGCCGACGTGCAGGTAATGACGCACGCCGTCGCCTTCGCGGCGGACGACGAGAATGCACTTGGCGTGGGTCTTCAGCGACGGGACGCCGAAGACGACGTGCACGCCCGCCTCATCCAACGCCTTGCCCCACTCGATGTTGGCCTGCTCGTCGAAGCGCGCCTTGACCTCGACCAGGCACACCGCCTGCTTGCCGCGCTCGGCGGCGCGCATCAGCCCGCGGACGAGCGGCGAGTCGTCGCTGGTGCGGTAGACGGTCTGCTTGATCGCGAGCACGTCCGGGTCGTTGACCGCCTGGTCGACGAACCGCTCGACCGAGCTCACGAACGAGTCGTAGGGGTGGTGGAGCAGGATGTCGCGCTTGCGCATCGCGCCCATCACGTCCGGCTGCTCGTCCTCGTCGGGCTGCAGCAGCGGCTGGGTGACCGGCGTCCACTGCGGGTCGCGCAACTCGGCGTGCCCGGGCAGGCCGACGATCGACCACAGGTCCTTGAGGTCGAGGAAGCCGTTGATCTCGATGACGTCCTCGGCGTCGACCTTCAGCGCCAGCGTGATCTGCTCGCGCATCGCCTCGCTCATGCCGGCCGACACCTCGACGCGCACGGGCTCGCCGAAACGGCGGGCGCGAAGCTCGTCCTGGACGGCCTGCAGGAGATCGTCGGCCTCGTCGGAGACCGTGAAGTCGGCGTCGCGGGTGACACGGAAGAACGCGTGGTCGGTGATCTCCATGCCCGGGAAGAGCACGTCGAGGTTCTCCGCGATCAGCTCCTCGAGCGCGACGAACGTGCGCCCCTCACCGACCGGCACGAAGCGCGGGAGCATCTCCTTGGGCACCTTCACGCGGGCGAAGGTCTCGACCTCGGTGACCGGGTCGCGGACCATCACGCCCAGCGACAGCGAGAGGTTGGAGATGTACGGGAACGGCCTCCCCAGGCCGACGGCCAGCGGTGTCAGGACCGGGAAGATCTGGCGGCGGAAGCGCTCGTCGAGGCTGCGCCGCTCCTCGGCGGACACGTCGTCGTAGCCGACGATCCGGATGCCGTGCTCGGCCAGCGCGGGCCGCAACTCGCGGTCCAGACAGCCGCTCTGACGCTGCCCGTGCTCGCGCAGCAGCACGCGGATCGCCTCCAGCGTCTCCTTCGGCGTGCGCCCGTCCTGCAGCGGCTTCTCGATCCCGGCGTCGATCTGATCGTGCAGGCCCGCGACACGGACCATCACGAACTCGTCGAGGTTGGACGAGACGATCGCCAGGAACTTCACCCGCTCGAGCAGCGGTACCTCGGGGTCTTCAGCGATCTGGAGCACCCGATCGTTGAACTCGAGCCAGGAGAGCTCCCGGTTGAAGTAGTAGCTCCGGTCCCCCAGATCAGGGACCTCGCGGGTGTCGTTCGCTTCCAGTGGGCTGGTGACGTCGGTCACAACCGCGGATTCTCGCACTCACGGCGCCGATTCCGTGAATGACTTGTTACGCCCCGCCAGGTCGAGCAATACACCTTCCCGCAATCCGCCGCGGGCGATCTGCAGCGGCTGGCGCAGCGCGAGTCCCGCGGCCTCCAGCGCGAGCAGGCCCGCGGGCATCAGCCGCACCCGCTGGGGGTCGAGCTCGAACCGGCCCGCGACCTCCGTCGCCGGCCCACCGGTGAGGGCTTCCATGGCGCGCGCGAGGCTGTGGCGATCGAGCACGTCGCCGACCAGCCGGCGCAGTGACGCTGCACTGCCGCCGACCGCGACCGCGGCGTCGACCGCCGGCGGGTCGATGTCCTTGAGCATCTGCGAGGCGTGGTAGCGGACCTCGTCGAGCTCGGCCCTGGTCGGCGGGTCCCCGCCCAGGTAGGCGTCGGCGAGAAAGCCCGAGCCGAACGCGAACGAGCGCCACCACTCGACGCCGCCGGCGAGCGTCCCGACCGCGATCTCGGTCGAGCCGCCGCCGACGTCGACCACCGCCACGCGGCCGTGCAGCGGGCGGCCGAGCGTGCGCGTGGCGCCCAGGAAGGCCAGCCGCGCCTCCTCCTCGCCGTCGAGCACGCAGACGTCGACGCCCCCGTGCTCGCGCATCGCCTTGCAGAACTCGTCGCGGTTGACGGCGCTGCGGATGACCGCGGTGGCGACCGTCCGTACCGTCCGCGCGCCCGCTTGCTCGGCCAGCGCGAGCTGCTCGGCGACGACGCCGGCGTTCTCGGCGATCCGCGCCTCCGGGATCCGCCCACCCGCCGTCAACCCGCGCCCCAGGCGGGTGAACGCGCGCCGCTGGAGCACCTCGTGTAGTCGCCCGTCCCGCGCATCGGCGACCAGCACACGAGTGGTGTTCGTCCCGATGTCGATGCAGCCACAGAGCATCCGCGCTCCAGCGATGTTGCCATGATGGGAGCGATGACGAGTGCCGTCCCCGCGATCGAGGTCACTGGGCTGAGCAAGGCGTATGGCTCCCAGGTGGCCCTTCGAGGGGTGGACTTCACGGTCGCGCGCGGCGAGGTGTTCGGCCTGCTCGGCCCCAACGGCGCCGGGAAGACGACCTGCGTCGAGGTGCTCGAGGGCTATCGCGTGCGCGACAGCGGTGAGGTGCGGGTGCTCGGCTGTGACCCGGGCGCGCGCGACCTGCGGGCGCGTGTGGGGATCGTGCTGCAGAGCTGTGGCACCTATCCGTATCTGACCGTGCGCGAGACGATCGCCCACTGGGCCTCGCTGTACCCGCACCCGCGGCGCGTCGAGGAGGTGCTCGCGCTCGCCGGGCTCGACGATTGTGCGGATCGCCGTGCGCGCACGCTCAGCGGCGGCCAGGCGCGGCGACTGGACTTCGCGCTGGCGCTCGTCGGCGACCCCGAGCTGATCTTCCTCGACGAGCCGACCACCGGCTTCGATCCCGCCGCCCGGCGCGCCGCCTGGGACGTCATCCGCACGCTCAAGGCGCTCGGCAAGACCGTCGTGCTGACCACGCACTACCTCGACGAGGCGCAGGCGCTGGCCGATCGCGTGGCGATCCTCCAGGACGGCCTGATCCTCGCCGAGGGGCCGCCGGACTCGCTCGGCGCCTCGCGCTTCCGCGTGGCCTGGCGGGCCGCGGACGGCACGCTCGAGGAGCGCTTCACCGAGGACCCGACCGCGCTGCTGCACACGCTCACCGCCGAGGCGCTCGCCCGCGGCGAGAAGCTCGAGGAGCTCAGCGTCACGCGCCCGTCGCTCGAGGACGTCTATCTGGAGTTGCTGGAGATCGCGGTTTGACCGCGCTGGTCGGCGCCACGTGGCGCCAGTTCCGTCTCGAGCGCCGGATGTTCTGGCGCAACCCCACCGCCGCGTTCTTCGGTGTGCTCCTGCCACTCGGGCTGCTGGCCATCTTCGGGGCGGTGTTCGCCGGGCGCCAGGCGGACCTGGACGTGATCGTCCCCGGGATCGCCGGGATGAGCATCATGTCCGCGACCTTCACCTCGCTGGCGTACAACCTCACGACGCTGCGCGAGCGCGGGATCCTCAAGCGCCTGCGCGGGACCCCGATGCCGACCTCCGCCTACCTCGGCGGCCTGGCCGGCAACGCGGTGGCCAACGCCGCGCTGCAACTGGCGCTGGTGATCCTCGCGGGCAAGTTCGCCTTCGGCGTCGACTGGCCGCTGGACTGGGGCTCGCTGGCGGTGTTCTCGGTGGCGGGCGTCGTCTGCTTCACCTTCCTGGGCGTCGCGCTCTCGCATGTGATCCCGAACCCGGAATCCGCCCCGGCCTACGTCAACGCCGTCTTTCTCCCGCAGATCCTCATCGCGGGCGTGTTCTTCGACTCCACGGACGCCCCGTCGATCATCCACGACATCGCGCAGGCGCTGCCGCTGACTCACCTCATCGAAGGGCTCTCGGCCGCGATGATCGACGGCGAGAGCGTCGCCGAGCACTGGACGTCGCTGCTCGTGCTCGTCCTCTGGGGCGCGTTTGGCGCGGTGTTTGCGGTGCGTGGGTTCACCTGGGAAGCCCGTCGGCATTCATGACGTTGCACGGCATCCACCTCTCGCGATAGGGTCAGCACTCGAACCAAGCCGGCACTGCCGGCGGGCATCGATGTCAGATCAAGGAGTGGGATGGCAGCGGGTGTTCACGGTCGGGAAAGAGTCAGTCGATCGCTGTTGGCGATTCGCGACCTCGCGTCGCTTCCGGGCTGGCTGCAACTGCTGGTCAGCCTCAGCACCGCGGGTCTGATCGCGTTCATCGCGCTCTTTGCGGGAATGCCCGCACAGTGGGCGCCGCTGGTGATCGGCGGCATCCTCGGTCTCATGACCGCCCTCGTGGCGGGTGCGCCGCGGCGCGACGAGGACTGACGGTCCCATCCGTCACTCACCGCCGCTGCGGTGACATCACGCGGCTCGCCATCGGCGTGCTGTTCTATGTACTCCGACGGCGCGCCCGCGACCGGACCCACACGGCTCGGTCCCCGCGACGGGACCGCCACCGCGTGAGATAGCTCCGGAACCGCCGTCGCGCTGACGTAACGTCAGTAACCTTGAGGACCTCGGCATTTTGTAGAGGAGAATCGGCTATGGCAGCGACGGAAGCACTGGTATTCGATGCAGTTCGCACGCCCCGCGGGAAAGGCAAGAGCAACGGGTCGCTGCACACGACCAAGCCCGTCGATCTCGTCGTCGGGCTGATCCACGAGACGCTCGCCCGCAACGGGCAGCTCGATCCGAACCGCATCGACGACGTCGTCCTCGGCTGCGTCACGCCGATCGGTGACCAGGGCGCGGACATCGCCAAGACCGCGGCGATCAAGGCGGGCCTGCCGGACACGGTGGCGGGCGTGCAGCTCAACCGCTTCTGCGCGTCGGGCCTGGAGGCGGTCAACATCGCCGCCCAGAAGGTCGCCTCCGGCTGGGAGGACCTCGTGTTCGCGGGGGGCGTCGAGTCGATGTCGCGCGTGCCGATGGGTTCCGACGGCGGCGCCTGGGCGATGGACCCGGAGACCAACTACGACACGTCCTTCGTGCCGCAGGGCGTCGGCGCCGATCTGATCGCGACCGTCGAGGGCTTCACCCGCGACGACGTGGACGCCTACGCCGTCCGCTCGCAGGAGCGCGCCGCGGCCGCCCGCGAGGCCGGCTACTTCTCCAACTCGGTCGTCCCCGTGGTGGATTTCAACGAGAACGTGATCCTCGACCACGACGAGTTCATCCGCCCCGGCACGACGGTCGAGACGCTTTCCGGCCTCAAGCCGTCGTTCGCGATGATGGGCGAGCACGGCGGCTTCGACGCCGTCGCGCTGCAGAAGTACCACTGGCTCGAGGCCATCGACCACGTGCACACCCCCGGCAACTCGTCCGGGATCGTCGACGGCGCCTCGCTGGTGACGATCGGCAGCGCCGCGGTGGGCGAGGAGCTCGGGCTGAAGGCCCGCGCCCGCATCGTCGCCACGGCGGTCAGCGGCGCCGATCCGACGATCATGCTCACCGGGCCCGCGCCCGCGTCGAAGAAGGCCTTGAAGAAGGCCGGCATGACGGTCGAAGACCTCGACCTGGTCGAGATCAACGAGGCCTTCGCCGCGGTCGTGCTCCGGTTCATCAAGGACATGGAACTCGACATCGAGAAGGTCAACGTCAACGGCGGCGCGATCGCCATGGGCCACCCGCTCGGCGCGACCGGCGGCATGATCCTCGGCACCCTGATCGACGAGCTCGAGCGCCAGGACAAGCGCTACGGCCTGGCCACGCTGTGCATCGGCGGCGGCATGGGCATCGCGACGATCGTGGAGCGCATCTAGATGTCGACGATCAAGTGGGAGCAGGATTCCGACGGGGTCGTGATCCTCACGCTCGACGACCCGAACCAGTCGGCGAACACGATGAACGAGGCCTACAAGGCCTCGATGAGCGCGACCGTCGACCGGTTGGAGGCCGAGAAGGACTCCATCTCTGGGGTCATCATCACCTCCGCCAAGAAGACCTTCTTCGCCGGTGGCGACCTCAACGATCTCAAGAAGGCGCGCAAGGAGGACGCGGCCGAGGTCGCCGTCATGGTCCGCGAGCTCAAGCGCGACCTGCGCCGCCTGGAGACGCTCGGCAAGCCGGTCGTCGCCGCCATCAACGGCGCGGCGCTGGGCGGCGGCCTGGAGATCGCGCTGGCCACGCATTACCGCGTGATCGTCGACGACTCCAAGGCGGTTCTGGGCTTCCCGGAGGTCCAGCTCGGCCTCTTGCCCGGCGGTGGCGGCGTCACGCGCTCGGTGCGCATGTTCGGCATCGCCAACGCGCTGCTGCAGCTGCTGCTCCAGGGCCAGCGCCTGCGGCCGGACAAGTCGCTGGAGATGGGCCTGGTCAACGAGGTCGTGGGGTCCCGGGACGAGCTCGTCCCGGCGGCGAAGAAGTGGATCGCCGCGAACCCCGAGGCCGTGCAGCCGTGGGACGTCAAGGGCTACAAGATCCCGGGCGGCACGCCCTCCACGCCCGCGCTGGCGGCCAACCTGCCGGCGTTCCCGGCCAACCTGCGCAAGACGATCAAGGGCGCGAACTACCCCGCCCCGCACCACATCATGGCCGCGGCGGTCGAGGGCGCGCAGGTCGACTTCGACTCCGCGATCGAGATCGAGGGGCGCTACTTCGTCGACCTGGTGACCTCGCAGGTCGCCAAGAACATGATCCAGGCGTTCTTCTTCGACCTCCAGAAGGTCAACGGCGACCGCGACCGGCCCGAGGGGCTGGAGCCGACGTCGGTGAAGAAGGTCGTCGTGCTCGGCGCGGGCATGATGGGCGCCGCGATCGCCTACGTGTCGGCCAAAGCCGGGATCGAGGTCGTCCTGAAGGACGTCTCCCAAGAGGCGGCCGACAAGGGCAAGGGCTACTCCGAGAAGCTCGTGGCCAAGGGCGTCGAGCGCGGCAAGACGACGCAGGAGAAGGGCGAGAAGCTGCTGTCGCTGATCACCGCGACGACCGACGCCTCGGCCGCCGAGGGCGCGGACCTCGTGATCGAGGCCGTGTTCGAGGACCCGGAGGTCAAGCGCGAGGTGATGGCCGAGATCGAGCCGTTCCTCGCCGGCGACGCGCTGCTGGGCTCGAACACCTCGACGCTGCCGATCACGTCGCTGGCCGAGAACGTCTCGCGGCCGGCCGACTTCATCGGCCTGCACTTCTTCTCCCCGGTGGACAAGATGCCGCTGCTGGAGATCATCAAGGGCGAGAAGACCTCCGACGCCGCGCTGTATCGGGCGCTGGACTTCGCCAAGCAGATCGGCAAGACCCCGATCGTGGTCAACGACTCGCGCGGGTTCTTCACCTCGCGGGTGATCGGCACCTTCATCAACGAGGGCATCTCGATGCTGGCCGAGGGCATCCCCGCGCCGTCGATCGAGCAGGCGTCCTCGCAGGCCGGCTACCCGGCGCCGGTGCTGCAGCTCTCCGACGAGCTGAACCTCAAGCTCATGCGCCGGATTCGCAAGGCGGCCGCGGCGGCCGCGGGCGACGATTGGGTCGCCCACCCCGCGGACGGCGTGATCGACCGCATGCTCGACGAGTTCGAGCGCCCCGGCAAGCTCGAGGGCGCCGGGTTCTACGAGTACGCCGACGGCAAGCGCACGCGCCTGTGGCCGGGCCTGCGCGAGGCGTTCCCGCCCGTCGCCGACCCGAGCACGATCAACCTGCGCGACCTCCAGGAGCGGATGCTCTTCATCGAGGCGCTCGAGACGGTCAAGTGCGTCGACGAGGGGGTGATCGAGTCCGTCGCCGACGCGAACATCGGCTCGATCATGGGCATCGGCTTCCCCGGCTGGTCCGGCGGCGTCCTGCAGTACATCAACGGGTACGAGGGCGGCGTGCAGGGCTTCGTCGCCCGCGCGAAGGAGCTCGCCGCTCAGTACGGCGAGCGCTTCACACCCCCGGAGTCGCTGGCGGCGCGCACCGAGGAGTACTCGGATGACGCCGCCCTCGCGACCGTCTAACGCGTCAGACCCTTCAGGTTCTCGTTGACGGCGCGCGACGGCCACACGGCCGTCGCGCGCCGGTGACGTTCAGCGCTGGGCGAGCGCGATCCGGTACTCCTTCTCCAGCCGGCGGCCGTTGAACTGGCGCTCGCAGAAGTCACCGAAGGCGGCGTCGAGCTCGTCGGTGCGGCCGGTCGTGGCGGCGTGGCGGTAGGCCATGATCGTCGGGCCGTAGGCGCGCTTCATGTACTCGCGAAAGTCCAGCGGGCGCTCGAAGGTCTCGTTGACGGCCACACCCGTGTAGGTGCGCAGGCTCGTGATCGTGTCGCCGAAGAGCTCGTGCAGGTAGTCCTCGGTCCCCCACAGGATCGGTGAGCGCGCCCCCGCCGGCGGCGGCGGAGCGAACGCGCTGAGCGTCTTGAGCATCTGCCCGATGAAGCCCGCGGGCGTCCAGTTGAGCAGCGCGATCGTGCCGCCCGGGCGGCACACGCGGACGAGCTCGGCGGCGGCGCGCTGGTGGTCGCCGACGAACATCACGCCGAGGCAGGAGAGCACGACGTCGAACGCGCCGTCGGCGAACGGCAACTCGGCCGCGTCGCCCTCGACCCACTCGATCGTCGCGCCGCGGTGCTCGGCGGCGCGCTCGCCGGCGGCCAGCAGCTCGGGGGTGACGTCGAGCGCGACGACGTCGGCGCCGACGCCCGCGGCGGCGGCGATCGCGGCGTTGCCGAGACCGGCGGCGACGTCGAGCACCCGCTGGCCGGGACGGACGCCGGCCGCGCCGACGAGCAGCGTGCCGAGCTCGGGGATCAGCCGTGCGGCGACGTCGGGGTAGTCACCGGCCGCCCATACGGCGCGAGCCTTGGCGGCGGGGTCCTGGATCACAGTTGACATGCCCGGAGCCTCCCACCGCCCGCCGCGCTCGCCTATTGGGCAACTGCCCCATATTCTCGCCCGATCGGCCGGATCTCCAGCCCGGACTTCATCGGGCGCGACCTCGAATCGCGCGTGCTCGACGCCGCGCTCTCGCGGGCCGCGGAGGGCCAGACGCCGGCGGTGTTCGTGGGCGGCGAGGCGGGGATCGGCAAGTCCCGGCTGGTCGCGGAGTTCTGCCGCCGCGCGGCCGGGAGCGGCGCGCGGGTGCTCAGCGGCGGGTGCGTGCCGTTCGGGCGCAGCCCACTCCCGTTCACCGCCGTGGTCGAGGCGCTCCGGGGCTACACACGCGGGGCCGGCGCGGACGAACGAGAGCGGCTGGTCGAGCGCGCGCCGGCGTTGACCTGGCTGCTGCCGGAGCTCGGCGGCGAGTGGCACCGCCGCGAGGGCTTCGAGTCGGGCCAGACGTGGGTGTTCGAGCTCTTGCTGGGTGTGCTCGAGGACCTCGTGCGGGAGCGCCCGTTGGTGCTGGTGCTCGAGGACCTCCACTGGGCCGACCGCTCGACGCTCGACCTGATCGCCCTGCGCAGCCACGCCGCGCGCGTCCCGGGCTGCGTGCTCGTCGCGACGTTCCGCAGCGACGAGATCCACGACCTCCAGCCGCTGCTGGTCGAGCTCGACCGCTCCGGCACCGCCGAGCGCCTCGACCTGGCCCGCTTCTCCCGCGACGAGGTCGCCGCACAGCTCACCGCCATTCTCGGCAGCTCCCCGGACTTCGCGGTGATCGAGGACGTCCACACCCGCTCGGAGGGCAACCCGTTCCTCGCCGAAGAGCTGTTGGCGGGCGGCGGCCGCGCGGGCGACATCCTGCTCACCCGCGTCGCCGCCCTGTCCGAACCCGCCCAAGCGGTGCTGCGCACCCTGTCCGCCGCGCGAGGCCCGCTCGCACACGACGTCCTCGCGGCGGTGCTGGCGCGCCCGCGAGAGCGCCGCTGCCGCCCACGCCCGCCGCCGCGCCCACGCCCGCCGCCCGACACGCCCGCACGCCCGCCGCCCCGCCCACGCCCGCCGCCGCGCCGCTCTCGCCCGCCGCCGCGCCCACGCCCGCCGCGCGCACGCGCCCACGCCCGCCGCCGCGCCCACGCCCGCCGCCGCGCCCTCGCCGCGCGACGCGCTCTCCGCGCCCACCCTCGAGGCGGCGGTGCGTGAGGCGCTCGACCATCACGTGCTCGTCCGGGCGCGCGGCGGGGCGTACGCGTTCCGCCACGCACTCACCCGCGAGGCGCTGTACGCGACGCTGCTCGCGCCCGAGCGCCGGCGGCTGCACCGCGCGCTGGCGGAGACGATCGAGCCCACCGACGCCACCGCGCTCGCCGACCAGGCGCACCACTGGTACGCCGCCGGCGACCGGCCGCGTGCACTGGCCGCGGCGGTCGCGGCCGGCGTCGCCGTCGACGAGATCTACGCGCACGGTGAGGCGCTCACGCAGTACGAGCGGGCGCTCGAGCTGTGGGATGACGCCGAGCGGGTCGCGGGCCTGACCCGCGTCGAGCTGCTCGCTCGCGCCGCAGAGGCCGCGAGTTGCCTGGGCGATCCCGCCCGCGGCGTCGAGCTGATCGAGCAGGCGCTGGCCGAGCGCGACGACCCGGTCCTGCGCGAGCGGCTCGGCCGCTACGCGTGGATCGCCGGCGACACCGAGTACGCGCTCGCCGCCTACGAGCAGTCCGCGCGCACCGTCGCCTCCACCGCCCCGGAGCGCACGCGGCTGCTCGCCTCGCTCGGCCACGCCCTCTTCATCGCCAACCACTATCGCCGCGCCGTGGAGGTCTGCACGGCGATCGCGGCCGAGGAGCCGCGCGCGCAGGCGACGCTGGGGGCGGCCATCGCCAGCCTCGGCGAGCTCGACGCCGGGCTGGAGATGGTCCGCGAGGCACGCACGCGGCTGCTGGCGACAGACCCCGTGCCCGACCGCCTGTTCGTCACCTACTCCTACGAGACCAGCGCGCTGCTCGACCACGGCCGGCTCGAGGCGGCGATCTCCGCCGTGCAGCCGGGCATCGAGCTGATGCACCGCCACGGCATGGACCGCAACCAGCGCTCCTGGCTCGAAGGCCTCGAGGGCACCGCGTGCTTCCGCCTCGGCCGCTGGACGGAGACCGAGACGCTCGTCGCGGGCGCACTCGCCCGCCGGCCGACGGGCATCACCGCACGCCTCCTGAACGTCCTGCGCGCCGAGCTCGCCCTCGCCCGCGGCGACCTCGACGACGCCGGCCACGCCCTCGCCGCCGCTCGCACCGCCGTCCGCGGCGACCACCCGTTCGCGGGCCGCTTCTCCGCCGTCGCCACCGGCCTCGACGCCGCCCGCGGCAACCCCGACGCCGCCCGCACCCACCTGACCGCCGGCCTCACCGCCCTGCAAGGCCTCGACGACCTCCCCGCCGCCGCTCGCCTGCTCTGGTCCGGCCTCCGCGCAAACATAAAGGGGACAGTCCCCTTAACGTTCCCTTTAGGTCCGCTGGCGCGCAGTGTCGAGGCTGAGGAGGCGCGGCTGGAAGGGCGTCCGGCGGCGGATGCGTTCTTTGCCGCGGCGGCGTCGTGGGATGAGCCGTGGGCGCGGGCGTACTGCCTGTGGCGGGCGGGTGAAGCCGCGCGTGGCGAGGGCCGGAGGACCGAGGCGGCGCGGGCGCTCGCCGACGCTCGGGAGCTCGCGGAGCGGCTCGGGGCGATGCCGCTCGTCGACGCGATCGGCGCCAGGCGCGAGCGACGGCCGCACGGGTTGACCGCGCGGGAGGTGGAGGTGCTGAGGCTCGTCGGGCAGGGCTACACGAACGTGCAGATCGCCGAGACGCTGTTCATCAGCCGCAAGACGGCCTCGGCGCACGTGTCGAACATCCTCGCGAAGCTGCAGGTCGCGCGGCGGGCGCAGGCGGCGGCGATCGCCGCCCGGCTCGACCTCACTTGAGCACGAACGCGGGTGGGGGCGTGCCCTCGATCGTCACCGGGACGTCGTGGAGCGGGCCGTGCTCCCAGCCGGCGCGCAGGAGGCCGAAGACGACGACGTCGTGAACGGTGTCGCCGTGGCGGTGCCACTCGTGCAGGACGCCCTCGCGGCGAAAGCCGATCCGCTCCAGAGCGCGTTGCGAGCGGCCGTTGCGGGTGTTGGCCCACGCCGTCAGCCGCGTGAGCCCCAACACACGGAACGCCAGCGCGGAGATCATCGCCTTGCTCTCGAGGTTGGCGCCCGAGCCCCACCAGCGGTGCCCGAGCCACGAGCCGACGGTCGCGCGGCCGTCGCGGCGGGCGAGCTCGCTGAGACCCGTCACGCCGATCGGGCCGTCGGAAGGGTCGACGATCAGGAAGTCCAGCAGCGTGCCCGCCTCGCGCCGCGGCGCCAACGACGCGATGTAGGCCTCGGGCTGGTCGAGGCTCGTGTACGGCCCCCACGAGAAGAAGCGGGTGACGGCCGGGTCGGCCCCCAGCTCGAACAGCCGCGTCGCGTCGTCGGCGCGCGCGTAGCGGAGCACCAGCCGCGGCCCGCGGACGACCAGCTCGTCGGTCACGGCCCCGATGCTATACACGCGCCATGGAGGTGCTGCTCTACGACGTCCATGGCAACCTGCCGGCGCTGGAGGCGGTGCTGGCCGACGCCGAGGGCGCGACGAGCTTCGTCCTCGGCGGCGACTACGCGCTCTTCGGCGGCTGGCCGACGGAGACCGTCCAGCGGCTTCGGGCGCTCGAGCACGCGCTCTGGATCCGCGGCAACGGCGAGCGCTGGCTGACCGACCCGGACACCGAGCTCATGCACCCGGTCGCCCTCCAGGCGCTCGAGACGGCCAGGACGCAACTCGGCGAGCGGCTCGTGGGCGAGCTCGCGGCGCTCCCCACGAGCGCACGCAAGGGCGAGACGCTGATCTGCCACGCCTCCCCCACGTCCGACATCCGCTCCTTCTACCCGGAGCCCGCCGAGGACGAGGCCGAGCTGCTCGAGGGCGTCGAGGCCAAGCGGCTGATCTTCGGCCACACCCACCTGCCGTTCCTCCGCGAGGCGGCCGACGGCATCGAGTTGATCAACCCCGGCAGCGTCGGCCTCCCGTTCGACGGCGACCAGCGAGCGAGCTACGTCCGTATCCACGACGACGGCTCGATCGAGCACCGCCGCGTCCCCTACGACCACCAGGCAAGCGCCGACAAGGTGCGCGCCCAAGCCGGCTGGGGCGAGACCGTCGCCCGCCGGATCGAGCGGGCGCGCGTCTAGGAGTCCATCGCGTCGTAGGCGCCGTGATCCACCGTCTGGTGGGCGTCGTCCTCGGAGATCTCCTCGTCGTGCTCGTTCTCCATGTGGTCCTTCAGGCGACCCGCCAGCTCATCGTCGTCGTTGCCGGAGATCGTCTCTCCACAGGTGTTGCACTCCACTACTCGCATTGCCGGAAGCCTCTCGTGTCTTAGATGTCGTCGCGCAGGAACTCGCGCTCGATGCCGTCGATCTTCGCCAGACGGCGCTTGTGGCGGTCCTCGCCGGTGAACTGCGCGCCGAGGTAGGCGCGGATGATGTCAGCCGCCAGCGCGGGCCCGATCACCCGCCCACCCAGGCAGAGCACGTTGCAGTCGTCATGCTCGACGGACTGGTGCGCCGTGTAGGTGTCGTGAGCGACGACCGCGCGGATGTTCGGGAACTTGCAGGCGGCCACCGCGACGCCGGCCCCGGAGCCGCAGACGAGCACGGCGCGCTCGGCCTCGCCGTTGCGCACCGCCTCGGCGGCGAGCCGCGCCGTGTCGGGATAGTCGACCGGGTCGGTGGACCACGTGCCGAGGTCGTGGACCTCGTGGCCCGCCGCCGCCACCGCCTCCAGCACCATCGGCTTCAACGGGAATCCCGCGTGGTCGAACGCACAGGCGATCTTCATGAAGCCTCCCCGGATAGCAACGTCTTCTCGCGCGACTCGTCGGCGTACTCCTGCGCGGCGATCAGCGCCGCGCCGAGCACGCCCGCGCGCGGCCCGTGACGCGCGATACGGATCGTGGTGTTCATGCCCAGGCCGGGCACGACGTGGCGGAAGGCCGCGTCGCGTGCCGGTTCCAGCAGCAGCTCGCCCGCCCGCGACACGCCGCCGCCGATCACGACCTCCAGCGGGTCGAAGGTGTTGATGGCGTTCGCGATGCCGACGCCGATGCGCTCGCCGAGCACCCGCAGGCACCACAGCGCGGCGGGGTCGCCGGCCTCGGCCCCCTGCACGACGTCATGACCGTTGATGCTGCCCTTCTTGGCCAGCGCCTTGCCCAGGTGCGAGTCCGGATACTGCTCGGCGGCATGGTCAGCCAGCCTGTCCAGCGCACGGCCGGAGGCCATCGTCTCCAGCGACCCGCGCTGCGGGAACGGGTCCCCGGGCACGCGGTTGCCGTAGGTGAGGTCGCGCCCGATGATCGTGTGACCGACCTCGGCGGCGGACGTCGTCGAGCCCCGGTACAGACGCCCGTTCAAGACCCACCCGCCGCCGACGCCGGTCCCGATCGTGAGCATGACCAGCGACGGGATCGTGATCCGCCCGCCCTCGGACGCCTCTGCCAGCGCCGCGCAGCCCGCGTCGTTCTCGACGTAGACCGGCACGCCCATGCGCTCGGTCAGCAGCTGGCGCAGCGGGATGTCGTGCAGCGGGATGTTGACGCTGGAGAGGATCTTGCCGGTCGCGAACTCGATGATCGACGGCATGCCGATCCCGACCGCGCGCACGTCCGGGCCCATCGAGCCCTCGATGGCCACCGCGAGCTGCTCGACGAGCTCGTCCTGGGAAGCCTGGTTGGTCGGGGTGATCGTCGAGTCGCTGAGCTCTCCGCCTTCGAGGATGGAGACGGCGATCTTGGTCCCGCCGACGTCGACCCCTACGAATTGATCGCTCATATGAGCTCCTTGGCCGCGGCCTGATCAAGGACGACGAGGAACTCCCCCGCGCCCGGGCGCACGTGCGCGGCGGGCGACGACGGGTCCGGCGGATCGCCGAACGCCCGCGCGACCGCGCCCGCCTTGTCGGCGCCGGTGACCAGGAAGACCGTCCGGCGCGCGCTGTTGAGCGCGGGCAGCGTCAGCGAGATCCGCGGCACCTGGGGTTCCATCCCCGCCAATTCGACGCCCGTGACCAGCCGCCTGCGCTCCTCGACCTCGGGCTTGCCGGGAAACAGCGAGGCGCAGTGCGCGTCCGGGCCGACCCCGAGCAGCAGCAGGTCCCACCGCGGCTCGCCGCCCGAGGTGCTCGCGCACCAGCGCCTCGTAGGACGCCGATCCGGCCTCCGGCCCGAGCTCGCCCTCCATCCGCATGACGGTGGGCCGCACGCCCTTGTTCAGGCGCCCGAGCAGCGCCTCGTTGGCCATCCGGTAGTTCGAGAGCCCGCTCTCGGGCGGGACGCAGCGCTCGTCGCTGAACCAGATCGTGGCGTCGCTCCAGTTCACGTCCGCGCGCGACGCCATCTCGTACGCCAGCTTCGGTGTCGAGCCGCCCGTCAACACGATGTGGCCGGCGGCTTTCGCGGCGTCGACCAGCAGCCCCGACACGAACTCGGCCGGGTTCTCCTCCACTCGGAATTCCAACTCAGTTCACCATCGCCTCGGCAGATTGCAGAGCCGGACGATAGGTGGGATCGCGCAGCAGCGCTTGCCGCACCCCTTCGCCGAGGATGCCGCCCTCGCCCCGCGAGGCGCCCATCACGATCCACGCGCGCTCCGCACCGTTGCGTTCACGGCGCATCGCGCGCAACCCGCCGGGCGCGCGGTCCAGGGACACCGCGGCGCCGGAGGCCATCTCGATCGTCACTCCGGCGAGACCGGGGGAGCTCATCTCGACCGGCTCGAGCCTGATCTTGATGTCCTGGCGGCGGGTGTGGCAGAACCCGCTGAAATTCCCGCGGGCCTGCGACAGCGCGCCCGGCTCCCAGCCCAGCCGCGACGACAGCCAGCCGCAGAACAGCAGCGCCGAGGCCAGCGAGTCCTCGCGGTGGCGAACGGTGACGCCCGCGATCGCGCGCAGCTCCGGCCGCCGGCGCGGGGAGTCGAACGCCGCCGCGATGCGCTCGCGCCACGGGGTCGAGCGCAGCCACGCGAGATCGACGACGTACGTGTCGTCGGAGAGGTCGTCGGCGCGCGTCAGCGCGGCCTCCACGTCGGGCTCGTCCTGGGAGTCGATCAGCACGATCTGCGCGAGCCGGCGCAGCGCGTCGACGGCGCCGGGATGCCCGTGAGGCGCCCACACCATCGTCGCCAGATCGCTGACCACCAGCGGGTCGACGATCGTGTCCAGCTTCGCCACGTGGCGGTCGCCGATCGTCAGCTCCACGCGCTCGCGGCCGACGGAGATCGCACCCGCCCTGGGCGCGTCCACGGTCCCGATCCGCACCGTCGCCGACAGCCGCTGGCGGCCGGACTCGACGGCCACGAAGATCAGCCGCGACGGGTGGTAGCGCCCCACCCGCACGAGCCGGTTCTCGATCTCGCCGCGAAACTCCTTGTCGGCGATCACGACCATGTTCATCACGCGCGCCGGCACGTACGCGCGCTCTTCCTTGTGGCGCTCCGCGAACATCTTCCGGAGCGCGGACTCGACCGCGCCGGGCGTCGTGTCGTCTTCGCGCCAGACGTCTTCCATGGCTTACAGCGCCCTCCAGCGATGCGGCGCGATCAGCTCTTCGGCCGCCGTCGGGCCGGCCGAGCCGGATTCGTAGGTGTGCAGCGGCATGTCATCGGCCTTCCAGGCCTGCAGGATCGGGTCGATGATCGACCACTGCGCGATCACCTCGTCGTTACGGGTGAAGAGCGTCGCCTCGCCGCGCATGGCGTCCATGATCAGGCGCTCGTAGGCCTCCGGCGACTGCGACATGAACGCCGAGCCGTAGAGGAACTCCATGTTCACCGGGCGGATGCGCATGCTCGAGCCCGGGATCTTCGCGCCCAGCGAGAGCGACACGCCTTCGTTGGGCTGCATCGTCAGGACGAGCTGGTTGGGCTGCACGCCGACCGACCCCGCCGACTGGAACGCGAGGTGCGGGACCGGCTTGAGCTGGACCGCGATCTCGGTGACCTTGCGGGTGAGGTGCTTGCCGGTGCGCAGGTAGATCGGCACGCCCGCCCAGCGCCAGTTGTGGACCTCGAGCTTCAGCGCCGCGTAGGTCTCGGTCCGCGAGGAGTCCGGGACACCGTCCTCTTCGAGGTAGCCCTTGACGTCCTCGCCACCCTCGGTGCCGGCCGTGTACTGCGCCCGCACCGTGGTCTCGCGCACCTCCTCGGGCGTCGGCGGCGTGATCGCGTGCAGGACCTTGACCTTCTCGTCGCGCACCTTGTCGGCCTCGAACGTGGCCGGCGGCTCCATGCAGACCAGCGTCAGCAGCTGGAGCATGTGGTTCTGGACGAGGTCGCGCATCGCGCCGGCCTGGTCGTAGTAGCCCGCCCGGGTGCCGATGCCGATGTCCTCGGCGGCGGTGATCTGGATGTTGTCGATGTAGTTGCGGTTCCAGACCGGCTCGAACATGAAGTTCGCGAACCGGAACGCCATCACGTTCTGGACGGTCTCCTTGCCCAGGTAGTGATCGATGCGGTAGACCTGCGACTCGCGGAAGACGTGCTCGACGACCTGCTGCAGCTCCAGCGCCGATTCGAGATCGACGCCGAACGGCTTCTCGATGATGCAGCGGACGTCGACATCGCTGTCGTAGTTGAGGTCGGCGGACTTGAGCGCCTTCACGATCACCGGGAAGTACTCCGGCGCGGTCGAGAGATAGAAGGCGCGGTTGAGCTTGCCGCCGCCCTCCTCGTCGAGCTCGCCGAGGACCGCGCGCAGCTTCGCGTAGGACTCGACGTCGTCGAAGGAGAACCCGACGTAGTGGGCGCGCCCGAGCAGGCCGTCGAGCACCGTCGGGTCGGTCTCGCGGCGCGAGTACTTCTCGATCGCCGCCTTCATGACCGCGCGGAACTCCTCGTCGGGCATCTCGCGCCGCGACACGCCGACGAGGTTGAAACGCTCCGGCAGGGCGCCCTCGTGGGCGAGGTTGTAGAGCGCGGGCAGGAGCTTGCGGTGGGCGAGGTCGCCGGTCGCGCCGAAGATCGTCAGCGTCGTCGCCGGGACCGGGAGCCGCTCGAGCCCCTCGATCAGCGGGTTGTCGCCGACTGCGTGCAGGTCGGGTTTGACGTCCACCGCCATCTCAGGTCTCCTCGACCTTCTTCACTGCGTGGCCGCCGAACTGGTTGCGCAGCGCGGCGAGGACGCGGGCCGCGTAGTCGCCCTCCTTGCGCGAGTAGAAGCGCGCGAACAGCGAGGCGGCGAGCGCCGGCGTCGGGACCGCCATGTCGATGCCGTCGTTCATCATCCAGCGGCCCTCGCCGGAGTCGTCGACGTAGCCCTGCAGGCTCCCGAGGTCGTTGCCCTCCTGCTCGAAGGCCAGCTCGGCGAGCTCGCACAGCCAGGAGCGCACGACCGAGCCGCGGTTCCACAGGCCGGCGACCTCCTTGAGCTCGATCGGGAACTCCGACTGGTGCATCAGGTCGAAGCCCTCGGCGTAGGCCTGCATCATCCCGTACTCCACGCCGTTGTGGACCATCTTCACGAAGTGGCCGGCGCCGGTGTTGCCGAAGTGCCGCCAGCCGTCCGGCGGCGCCAGCACGTCGAGGATCGGCGTGAGCTGCTTGATCGACTCCTCGGGCCCGCCGGCCATCATGCAGTAGCCGACCTCCAGGCCCCAGACGCCGCCGCTGACGCCGACGTCGGCGTAGCGGATGCCCTTGGGCTCGAGGTCGGCGGCGCGCCGCTGGTCGTCATGCCAGTTGGAGTTGCCGCCGTCGACGATCGTGTCGCCCTCGTCGAGCAGCCCGGTGAGCGCCTCGATCGTGGACTCGGTGATCTTCCCGCTCGGGACCATCAGCCAGACCATGCGAGGCGGTTCGAGCTTGGAGACGAGCTCCTCCAGCGACGCTGCGCCGATGGCGCCCTTCTCCTCGGCGGCCTTGACCGCGTCGGGGTTCGGGTCGAAGGCGACGACCTCGTGGTCCGAGTCGCGCTCGATGCGATGGACCATGTTGCCGCCCATCTTCCCGAGGCCGACGAATCCGATCTGCATGGCTTACAAATTCTCCTTGATGGCGTCGATGTCGCCGACCGTGATCCGGACGGCGGGCAGGCCGTGGTTGCGCAGCGTCTGCAGGTCGCCGTCCGCCTGGGCGCGGATCAGCGTGCCGAAGCTGAACGGCTCGCCGGGGACGTCGAGGTCCTCGGTGGGCTCGTCGATCAATTGCAGGAAACGTCCCACCTTCGGCCCGCCCTTGTGGAACTGGCCGGTGGAATGGAGGAAACGCGGCCCGTAGCCCCAGGTGGTCGCGACGTGGTACTTGGCGAGGATGGCCTCCCGCAGCCCGGAGATCGCCTGTTCGGCGTCGGCGGAGTACGGCAGATAGCCCATGATCGCGAAGTAGTGGGGTGGTTCGAGCCCTTCGGTCAGCTCGCTCAGGCTTCCCGGGTCGAGGTCCGGCGAACCCTCGTTGAGCACCCGGTTGGTGTTGTCCTTGGCTTCTTGGACGTTGGGCTGGTCGAACGGATTGATCTCCAGGACCCAGCCGGCGACGGCCACCGCGAACTCGCTCAGGAAGAAGATCCGGCCGAGGTCGGACGGGCCGAGCGCGTTGATCGTGATCACGGGGTGACCGGCCTGTTGCAAGGCCTGGAGCTTTGCCTTGTTGCCCGCGTCGCCGAGCGCGACGTGCAGGAACACGCGGTCCTCGCCGTAGTGCTCGGGCGCCAGCAGCGGCTCGTCGGCGATCGGCAGGATGCCGCGGCCGAGCTTGCCCGTGGACTCGGCGAAGAGCTGCTCGGACCAGACGCCGTAGGAGTCCAGCGGCGCGTCGGCGACGAACGTCAGCTTGTCGCGACCCTGCAGGGCGAGCTCGCCGAGCGCGCAGCCGAGCCACAGGCCGGCGTTGCCGCCGGTGTTCCGGCACTCGTCGGCGGCGCCGATCGCCGAGTCCAGCACGCCGGCGACGTCGAAGCCCGCGACGGTCGCGGGGACGAGGCCGAACGCTGACAGGGCGCTGTAGCGGCCGCCGATGTCCGGGTCGCCGTAGAAGACGCCGCGGAAGCCCATGTCCTTGGCGACGCCTTCGAGGCTCGACCCGGGGTCGGTGACGGCGACGTAGTGCTCGCCGCCGCCCTGCACGCCGTGGAAGGCCTTGAACATCGAGTTGGGCTCGATCGTCCCGCCGGATTTGCTCGAGACGACCGCGAGGGTCTTGTCGAGGTCGAGCGCGTCGAGGAACTTCTTGACCTCGTGCGGGTGGGTGGAATCGAGGACGTGGAGGGTGAGCCCTCCGTCCTGGGGGCCGAAGCTCTGGCGAAAGACCTCGGGCGCGAGGCTCGACCCGCCCATGCCCAGGACCACCACGTCCGTGTAGCCGGCGCTCACGAGCTCCTCACGGAGCGCGTCGAGCTCTGGGAGCTGCTCCTTCGAGCGCTCCGCAATGTCCAGCCACCCGAGACGATTGGTCACCTCGGGCGTGCCTTCCGGTGCCCACAACGTGCCGTCCTTGGCCCAGATCCGCGCGACGACGTTGTTGGCGTCGGCGGTCTGCAGACGGGCCGATACGGCATCGGCATAGCGTTCGGGGACATCGGCCTCGATCGTCGTGACGTCGCTCATGCTCGGAACCTCCTGCAGGGCCGTCGTATCGCCCCGCACGCTAGCGAACGGCGACACTCCAAGAAGTTCGGGTCCGGCCGATGACTGAGGTATGACGTCCGTTCCCACGCCCTCAGAGCAGCTCTTCGAGGTCCGTCGCGGTGCGGACCGGCTCTTGAGCCTCCTGCTGTTGCTCCACCTTCCGGCCGCCTTCGGCCTCGCCGCGCTGCACGGCACCTGGATTGCCGCTTTTCTGGTGGGAGGCGGCGTCGCCGGTGGCGCCTACCTGCTCGCCTCGCGCTCGCCCGGTGCCTTCTCGACGCGCGTGTTCATCGCCGTCGCGCTGCCGATCTACGGCGCGCTGTTCGTCGATCAGTCCCACGGGCTGATCGAGATGCACTTCTACTTCTTCGCTTCGCTGGCGTTCCTGCTCGTCTACCGCGACTGGCGGCTGATCATCATCGCCGCCGGGACGATCGCCGTGCACCACCTGCTGTTCATGGTCCTCCAGCAGGGCGGCGCTCCGGTGTGGGTCATGCCGCCGATGCATCTCAGCCTCGGCATGGTCCTGCTGCACGCCGTCTTCGTCGTCTTCGAGAGCTCGGTGTTGATCGTCCTCTCACGCTCGATGGAGGAGGAGACGCTGGCCGGGGCCCGCATGCGGGTGGCCGACGCCGCCGAGCGCGCCGAACTGGCCACGCTGGCCGACGCTCTGGAGCGCCGCGACCTGTCGGTGTCCAGCGGCACCGCCGACGGCGCCGCCGCGATCCTGCGCTCCGGCATCGGCCAGGTCGCCTCGCTGGTCGAGACGATCCAGTCGACCGCGGTGGAGATCTCGCTGACCTCACAGCAGGTCTCGGAGGCCTCCGTCGAGTCCGAGCGCTCCAGCGAGGAGATCGCCGGCGCCGTCAACATGGTCGCCTCGGTCACCGAGCAGCAGGCCCGCCTGATCATGGAGGCCGGAAACGCCGCCGGCGAGGCCGCCGCGGCCGTCGAGCGCGCCATGAGCGCCGCCGAGGCCGCGTCCGAGGCCGCCGCCCACGCCCTGACCGACGCCGAGCGCGGCATGACCACCGCCGACGACGCGCGCCACGCGATGACCGCCGTCGAGGAGTCCGCGGCCGCGATCACGGACGCCGCGTCCGCGCTCGTCCGCCGCTCGAACGAGATCACCGGGTTCGTGGGCACGATCTCCACGATCGCCGAGCAGACCAACCTGCTGGCGCTGAACGCCGCCATCGAGGCCGCCCGCGCCGGCGAGAGCGGCCGAGGGTTCGCCGTCGTCGCCGACGAGGTGCGAAAGCTGGCCGAACAGTCCGCCGAGGCCGCCCGCTCGACCGACGCGATCGTCTCCGACATCTCCTCGATGACCCAGCGCGTCGCCGCCCTGGCGGGCGAGGGCGCGTCCCGCACCGAGACCGGCGCCCGCACCGTCGCGTTGTCCCGTGGCGCGTTCGAGGGCATCGCGGGCTCGGCCCGCACCGTCGCCTCCCGCGTCGACGCGATCGCCGACGCCAGCCGCGACGCCGCCGGCCACGCGGAGGACTCGCGCGGGCGCATGATGGAGCTCACGTCGCTGGCCGAGTCCTCCTCGGCCACCACGCAGCAGGTCGCCGCCTCGACCCAGCAGACCGCCGCCACGGCGGGTCAGCTGGCTGAGTCGGCGCAGCGTCTGGACGGCGCCGCCGCCGCGTTGAGCGGGCTCGTCGTGCAGTTCACCGTCGCCCGGTAACCGCGGCGGTCGGGTCGAGCGCGGTCAGTTATGAACCGATGCGGTTCACAACTGACCACCGACCCGGCTGGCGAGCGGCAACGCGCCACCCACGCGGCGAGGGAGTGACGAACGTTCGCTCGTGGCGAACAAACGTCACGCGCTCGCCGTTCCTACGAGCCCAGCACCCCCCGGGCGACCGAAGCGACGTTCTCGCCCGTGAAGCCGAAGTGCTTGTAGAGCGCACCCGCCGGAGCGGAGGCGCCGAAGCCCTGCATCGCCACGACCGCGCCGCGGTCGCCGACCCAGCGGTGCCAGCCCAGGGGCGAGGCCGCTTCGACCGCGACGCGCGCGGTGACCGAAGGCGGGAGCACGGAGTCACGGTAGGCCTGGTCCTGGACCTCGAAGCGGTCCAGGCACGGCATCGAGACGAGGCGCACCTTCACGCCCTCCTCGACGAGGATCTTCAGCGCGTCGTTGGCGACGTGCACCTCGGTGCCGCTGCCCATCAGGATCAGGTCCGGCTCGCCGTCTGAGTCCTTCAGGACGTAGGCGCCGCGCTCGATCGCGTCGCGCGGCACGCCGGCGGGGTCCCAGACCGGGACGCCCTGGCGGGAGAGCGCCATCGCCGTCGGGGTCTCCGTGGCGCTCAACGCGAAGCGCCAGGCGAGGGCGGTCTCGTTGAAGCCCGCGGGCCTCACGACGTTGATGTTCGGGGTGGCGCGCAGCGCGGCGAGCTGCTCGATCGGCTGGTGCGTCGGGCCGTCCTCGCCGACGCCGATCGAGTCGTGGGTGAACACGAAGGTGCTCGGGATGTGCATGATCGCCGCGAGCCGGATCGACGCCTTCATGTAGTCGCTGAAGATGAAGAAGCCGGCGCCGAACGCGCGGAAGCCGCTCAGCACGAGGCCGTTGGTGATCGCGCCCATGCCGTGCTCGCGGATGCCGAAGTGGAAGTTGCGGCCCGCGTACTCGTTCGTGTTGACCGACCCGCCGTCGTTGATCAACGTCAGCGTCGAGGGAGCGAGGTCGGCGCTGCCGCCGACCATCTCCGGCACCTTCGCCGCCGCCCACTGGATGATGTCCTGCGACGCCTTGCGGGTGGCGATCATGCCGGCGTCCGGGCCCTTGGTGGGCACGTCGTCGTCCCAGCCCTCGGGCAGCTTGCGCGAGAGCTGGCGCTCGAACTGCTCGGCCAGCTCCGGGAACTCCGCGCGGTAGCGCTCGAACTTCTCGTCCCAGGCGGAGACCAGCTCCTCGCCGCGGGCCTCGCACTCGCGGAAGTGGGCCAGCGCCTCGTCCGGGACGAAGAACGGCTCCATCGAAGGCCAGTTGTAGACCTCCTTGGTGAGCCGGATCTCCTCCTCGCCGAGCGGCGAGCCGTGGGCGCCGTGGGTGTCCTGCTTGTTCGGGGAACCCGGGGCGATGTGGGTGCGCACGACGATCAGCGACGGGCGGTCGACGACCTCGCGGGCGTTGGCCAGCGCCTCCTCGATGCGGTCCAGCCCGATGTCCTCGCCGAGGTTCTGGACGTGCCAGCCGTAGGCCTCATAGCGGGAGGCGACGTCCTCGGTGAAGGAGATCGCGGTGTCGCCCTCGATCGAGATGTGGTTGTCGTCCCAGAACGAGATCAGGCGGCCGAGGCCGAGGTGGCCCGCCAGCGAGGACGCCTCGGAGGCGATGCCCTCCTGGAGGTCGCCGTCGGACGCGATCACGTAGGTGTAGTGATCGACGATCTCGTGGCCCTCGTGGTTGTAGCGCGCGGCCATCATGCGCTCGGCCAGCGCCATGCCGACGGCGGTCGAGATGCCCTGGCCGAGCGGCCCGGTGGTCGTCTCGATGCCGGCCGCGTGGCCGTACTCGGGGTGCCCGGCGGTCGGCGAGCCGAGCTGGCGGAAGTTCTTGAGGTCGTCGAGCGTGAGGCCGTACCCGGTCAGGTAGAGCGTCGAGTACAACAGCATCGACGCGTGGCCGCAGCTGAGCACGAAGCGATCACGATCCGCCCACTGCGGGTGCTTCGGCGAGTGCTCCATGACCCGCGTGTAGAGCACGTACGCGAGCGGCGCGAGCGCCATGGGCGTGCCCGGATGGCCGGAGTTGGCCTTCTGAACCGCATCCATCGAGAGGGTGCGAATCGTGTTCACGCAGAGCTCGTCGAGGGTGGTCCGATCTTCTGCGACGGACAACGCTGGCCTCCAATAGGGTCGAAATGGCGGCCTAGGAAGCTAGCGCGAGCGCCTTCGTCGTGATTTTTGGGCGCTTGCCCGTGCGGAAGGTGAACGTCTTGGCCATGCCGGTCAGCCCCGGCGCCGTGACGGCGATCGTGAGCTTCGCCCCCGGCTTGAAGACCCGGTGGCGGAAGGCGGCGAGCTGGACGGTTCCGCCCTTCTTGGACTTGATCGTCTGTGCCCTGCGCGGACAGCCGCCCTTGCAGGTGAGCTTGATCGTCGCGCCCGCGGGGACGCCCTTGAGCGCGAGTGACGTGAAGGTCGTGCCGCGCTTGGCCACGGTCACGAAGTACGGGACGGTGAACGCGATCGCGCGGCGGGTGGCGCCGGCCAGGATGCGCCAGCTGTAGGACGCGGGTGTGGCGTCGACGTTGCCCGCGCGGTCACGCGCGCGGACGGCGAGCACGTGCGCTCCCGCCCCTTGCCCGTTGAGCGCCGCGGCGCTCGGGCAGGCGCCGAACGGGCCGCCGTCGAGGCTGCACTCGAAACTCACGCCCGGCTCGTTGGCGCTGAACGCGAAGGCGTCGCCGATCGCCGTGTCCGGCGCGACGGTGTCGATCGTCCACGTGCGCGTGGCGCTCGCCTCGCGCAGGCCGTCGCTGACCGTGACGGTCAGCGTGTAGGCGCCGTCGGCGAGGCTCGAGAGCTGGATCGGCAGCGAGCACGGCGCGCCGTTGAGCGTGCACGTGGTGGTCTTGGTGTCGGCGCTGGCGACGAGCTCGAAGGCGGCGCTGCGACTCGGCGTCGCCGAGCCCTCGTCGGGGCCGCCGGCGAGCGCAACCGTCGGCGGGGAGGCGTCGACCTCCCACGTCGCCGTCTGCGCGGGACCGACGTTCCCGGACGGGTCCACGGCGAGGACGGAGAAGGTGTGCGGGCCGTCGGCGAGCGTGTACTCCGTGCCAGAGGCGCACGGGGCGTACGCGGCGCTGTCGAAGCGGCAGCGGAAGCTCGCCAGCGCGTCGGGGGAGCCGAACGTGGGCTTGGCGGTCGCGGCGACCACCCGGCCGCTCGGGACGCTCGCGAGGGTCGTGGCGGGCGCGATCGTGTCGGCGAACCGCGCGACCGGGTTGCGCTCGGCGCTGCCGCTCGCGGGCGGGGCGACGTTGCACTCCGTCGCCGCGCCCGTCCCGCGGGTCGCCGTGCAGCCCTGCCAGCCGGCGAAGGTGAAGTCCGAGTTGGGCGCGGGGCTGGCGCTCAGCCACACCGACATGCCGTCGACGAACTGCGCGGGGCACTTCGTGCTCGCATCGTCGTTGAAGTCGTTGGTCTTCGTGCACGAGTACTCGACGTCCTGCGAGTACACGGTTCCCGCGCCGCTGATCACGGGCGCGAGCAGCATCGTTCCCGCGCGAGCGGGTGCGGCGAACAGCAGGACGGCGGAGAGGGCGAGAACGACGGCGCGCATGGTCGCGGGACCCTCTCAGATCACGTCAGGGGTTGTCTAAAGAGGCTAAGGCACGGGTCGACGGGCCTAAGGGGTGCGGCCCGCGAGGTCGGCGCGAACGCCCGATGTAGGGGGTCCGGCGCAGCCGTAGTTTCGATGTCGACCTTTTGAATCGACCAGAGGAGCGAACGATGCATCCGCAGCTCATGACGATGTTCGCCGAGGCCCACAGCGAGGCGCTGCGCAGCACCGCCGACCACCGCCGGCGCTCCAGCGGCCCGCGCCGTCCGTGGCGCCTGCTCACGCTGCGCCGGCCGCGCCGTCTGGCGCGCGTCGCGCACGTGTAGAATCTGATGCATGGCGACTGAGATTTCGAAGACTGACGCGCAGTGGCGCGAGGAGCTGACGCCGGAGCAGTACGCGGTGCTCCGGAAGGCCGGGACCGAGCGGGCCTTCACCGGCAAGTACTGGGACTGCCACGACGACGGCGTGTACCGCTGCGCCGGCTGCGGAGCGGAGCTGTTCTCGCAGCGACACCAAGTTCGACTCGGGCTCGGGCTGGCCGAGCTTCACCGAGCCGGCGTTCGCCGAGACGTCGAGACCAAGCGGGACCTCTCGCACTGCATGGTCCGGACCGAGGTGACCTGCAAGAAGTGCGGCGGCCACCTCGGCCACGTGTTCGACGACGGCCCGCGCGAGGCGGGCGGCCTGCGCTACTGCATCAACAGCGCGGCGCTGAACCTTCAGACCGCGGCCTCGAGTAGAGCCGCCAGCAGCGCGTCCCACCCTCCATCGCCGTCGATGCCCTCCCTGAGGGCCTCGGCGGCGGTGTGGCTGCTCCAGCCCGCGGTGCTCGACCGTGACGCGTGTGCCGTGCCGCCGCCTCGAACGTGACCTCGATCTCGCTCCGGGCGCTGTCGAGCTGCCAGTCCCCGCCGATGCCCCACTCGAGCACGAGCCGGCGGCCGGGCTCATAGGCCAGCACGCCGCCCCAGACGCACTCGCCGCCCTGCTTGACCCACCTCCAACGCACCGGGTCGGTTCGACGACGAGGCGGTCGAGCTCCTCCTCGCCGATGCTGTATTGCGCGCGGCCACCAGCGGTCGATGCCGTCCGCGAAGACCGCGAACGCCCGCTCCGGCGTGGCCTCGACCGTGACTTCCCGACGAACGGCTCGTCGCCTGCATGACTCCACCTCCGTAAGTAAGTTGTACTTACCGTTAGCCTAAACTTACGAACGCCGCGGTGTCAAGCCCTGAGCGGGGCTTTATGGTCCGGTCTACGGTGGGTCCAATGCCCGCCGTCGTCGCCGCCTCCGGGCTCGTCAAGTCCTTCGGTGAAGGCCGCGCCGCGCGGCGGGTGCTCGACGGGGCCGGGATCCACGTCCAGCGCGGGCGAGGTGGTCGCGATCCTCGGCCGCTCCGGCACCGGCAAATCGACGCTGCTGCACCTGATCGGCGGGCTCGACCGGCCGGACGCGGGCACGATCACGGTCGCCGGCGAGCCGGTGACCGGCGTCGGCGAGCGGGCGCTGTCGCGGCTGCGCCGGCGGCGGATCGGCTTCGTCTTCCAGTTCTTTCACCTGATGCCGGAGCTCTCCGGCGAGGCCAACGTGCTGCTGGCGGGGCGGGTCCGCGGGGCGCGGCCGGACGCCGCCGCGCGCGGGCAGGAGCTGATCGACCGGCTCGGCCTGCGCGAGGTCGCGGGCTCGCTCCCGCACCAGCTCTCGGGCGGCGAGCAGCAGCGCTTCGCGATCGCTCGCGCGCTGGTCAACGACCCGGACGTGCTGCTGGCCGACGAACCGACCGGCAACCTCGACGTGCGCGCCGGCGCCGAGGTCCTGCGATTGCTGCGCGCCGGCGCCGAGGACGGCCGCGCGGTGTCATGGTCACCCACGAGACCGCGGCCGCGGACATCGCCGATCGCGTGTTGACGCTCCACGACGGGCTGTTGCGGTGATCCGCGACGCCATCGCGGGCCTGCGCGCGCGCCGCGGGCGCACGCTGCTCGCCGCGCTGGGCGTGCTCGCGGCGTCGCTGGTGGTGGGCACCGCGGTGACCGTCGGGCTACTCGCTGGCGACGGGCTTCGATCGCTCCGCGAACCAGCCCGGCCTCCCGGACATCATCGCCCGCTTCCCGGAGCAGTCCGCGGCGGCAGGTGGACGCGCGCGTCTCCGCCCTGCCCAACCTCCAGGCCCGCGCCTACCGCGCCGAGTACCTCAACGCCGACCTCGCCGCGCGCGGCCACCGGACGCGCAAGGGCGCGGTGACCGCGGTGTGGCCCGGTCGCCGGGGCTACGTCGTGACCGAGGGCCGCGACCTGCGCGACGGCCGGCGAGGCGACGTCGTGATCGAGCGCGGCCTCGCGCACGAGTGGGACCTGCACGTCGGCGACACCCTGCGCATCGTCAACCGCCGGGACCTGCGGATCGTCGGGATCGCGGTCGCGCCGGACAACGTCGCGTACCCGCTGGCGAAGGCGGCGCGGGTCTACATCACGCGGGCGCAGCTGCGGTTCACGACCGCGGCCGAACGTCGCGCTGCTGTGGCTCAACGACCCCGCCAAGGCCGACGTCACGCTGACCCAGGCGCGCTCGGTGACCTTCGGGCTCGGGAAGCTGCAGTTCATCACCCGCACCGGGGTCGAGATCCTCTTGTCCCAGGCCGCCGGCATCGTGATCTCGCTGCTCGTCGCGTTCTCGCTGGTGGCGCTGGTGGCGGCGGGCACGATGCTCGCGGCGGGCGCGCACGCCGAGGTCCAGCGGCGACTGACGGGCTTCGGCGTGCAGCGCGCGCTCGGCTTCGGCCCGGGCCGGATCGCGGCGCAGCAGGCGGTGGAGTCGGCTCTCGTCGCGGTGCCCGCGGCGGCGCTCGGGATCGCGCTGGGCGCGCTGATCGTCGCGCGCCCGTCCGGGGAACTGCTCGCCGCCCTGAACGAGCTCGGGCCGGGTGCGGCGATGATCGGCCCGCTCGCGCTCGCGCTGCTGGTCGTGACCGCGGTCGTCGTCGGCGCGGCGACCTGGCCGGCGTGGCGCGCCGCGCGGCGCCCGCCGGTCGAGATCCTGCGCGGCGGCGACATGGCGCGCACGCCGCGCGCGTGGCGGCCGTGGCGAGGCCGCGGCGCGGCGGGCGCAGCCGGCCGCACGCTCGCCCGCCGCCCCGGGCGGCTCCCTCTTCGCGCTCGGCGCTCGCTTCTCCACCGCCGCGCGGGGCCGCTGGATCGCCGCCGTGGCGACGATCGCCGTCTGCGCCGGCGTGGTCACGCTGATGCTCGCGCTGGCCTCGCTGCTCGAGCGCCTGCGCGAGGACCCGGGCACGGTCGGCAAGCGCTACCAGCTCGCGGTCGCGCTCGACCCGTTCCTCGTTCCGCGCGCGAAGGAGCTCCCGGGCGTGGGCGCGGTCGGGCAGCGGTTCTCGATCGACGCGGCGGACTCGTTCCGGCTCGGGCGAGCCGATCCGGCTGGTCGCCTACTACGGCGACCACACGCGGTTCGAGGCGCCGCCGCTCGCCGAGGGGCGACGCATCCGCGGGCCGAGCGAGGTCGAGGTCGGCGTGGGCATGGCGGACGCGCTCGGGTTGCGGCCCGGCTCGATCCTCGCCGCGCAGATCCCGGACGGCGGCGAGGTGCGCTTCCGCGTCGCGGGCATCGTGCGCGCGCTCGAGAACGACGGCCGGATCGCTTGGGTGCAGCCGGAGCGGCTGCTCGCGGCGCGGCCGGACCTCAACCCGCAGGTCGTCGTGCGCCTCAAGCCGGGCGCCGACCCCGCGACGGTCACGCGCGAGCTGGTCGAGCTCGGCGCGCGCCTGCAACCGGTCGGCGCCGCCCAGACCGACAACGCCGCGTTCCTCGCCGTGCTCGCCGCGGTGCTGCGCGGCGTCGGCCTCGCGGTCGGGCTGGTCTGCCTGTACGCGCTCGTGCAGGCGCTGACCGTCACGGCGAGAGAGCGCCGCGGCGCGGTCGCGCTGCTGCGCGCGTGCGGCGCCGACGGCACCACCGTCGGCCTCGTCCTGGCCGGCGCCGCGGTCGCGGTCGCGATCCCCGCGGCGATCCTGGGCGTCGTCCTCGAACTGGCGATCTTCGGCCCGCTCGTCGTGCGCCTGGCCGCGGGGTTCGCGTCGCTGCCGCTCTCGCCCACGCTCGGGCAGGTCGCGCTGGTGACGGGCGGCCTGCTCGCGCTGTCCGTGCTCGCGACCGCGCTGGTCGCCCGCCGGGTCATGCGCGAGCCGATCATCGCGGGGTTGAGGGAAGAGTGAGCCGCACCCACGACTCCAGCCGCGCCCGCGGCGCGGCGGCGGGAGCCGCGGCGCTCGCCGCCCTCGCCCTCGCCCTCGCGGCATGCGGCGGCGACGGCGAGCCCGCCACCGCACCCACATCAGGCGGCTCGACCCTCACCGCCACGCTCGTCGACAACGACGGCGACGGCTTCCTCGAGCCCGGTCCCGGCGAGCCGCTCATCGATCGCGGCCCGAAGGCCGAACTGGGCAAGACCCTCGCCACGTTCGGACAGCTCACGGACACGCATGTGCGCGACGAGGAGTCGCCCGCGCGGGTGCCGTTCATGGATCGGCTCGGGCCGCCGTTCACGTCGACCTTCCGGCCGCAGGAGGCGTTCTCCACGCAGACGCTCGACGCCGCCGTGCGGGCGCTGAACACGCAGAGGCCCCAGGCGGTGTTCATCACCGGCGACGTCACCGACAACGCGCAGCGCAATGAGCTCGACCTGGCACAGGCCGTGTTGAAGGGCGGCGAGGTCGACCCCGACAGCGGGCAAGCCCGGCTACGACGGCGTGCAGGCGCCCGACCAGGCCGATCCCTTCTACTTCCGCCCCGACTTCGACGCCCCCGCCCACCCGGGCGCGCTCGCGCAAGCGCAACGGCCCTTCAAGGCCGAAGGCCTGAAGAGCCCGTTCTACGCGATGGTCGGCAACCACGACGTGCTCGTGCAGGGCGAGGTCCCGC
The DNA here is from genome assembly GCA_963798325.1 of uncultured Solirubrobacteraceae bacterium. Classification (GTDB taxonomy): domain Bacteria; phylum Actinomycetota; class Thermoleophilia; order Solirubrobacterales; family Solirubrobacteraceae; genus Solirubrobacter. The sequence goes on along the minus strand of CAWCSS010000008.1, from coordinate 1,439,688 downwards.
CCACGCCGCAGCTGAACGCGATCGCCACCGGCGACCGGCTCGTGCGAGGCCTTCGACCGCCGCCTGCTGCGCGTGCCCGCGCGACGAGACCAGCGCGCGCGAGGCCGTCCAGCGCGTGCTCGAGCGCGACCAGCGACAGCGTGCCCACACCCGCCGACCCGAACCGCCGCTTCATCACCCCCGAGCGAGGAGCTCAAGCCGCCGCCCACGGTCGCCTCGGGCCCAAGCTGAACGCCGTCCTGGTCGACACCGTCAACCGCGAGGGCACGTGCCAGGCGAGCATCTCCCCGCAGGCAGCTGACACAGCTCGACCGGGAACTGACCACCGACCGCTGGGTCGTCGTGTTCTCCCACAACGCGCTGACCCCCGAAGCGCTGCAGATCCTCGACCGCCACCCCAACGTGGTCGCCTCGATCTCCGGCAACACGCACAAGAACCGGATCGCCCAGCACCACCGCTACTGGCTGATCTCGACCAGCAGCCTCGCCGACTTTCCCCAGCAAGGCGCGCATGTTCCGCCTCAAGGCGACGGACACCGGCGTCGCGCTGGAGACCTGGATGGTCGACCACGACGGCAAGGGCCTGGCGGGCATCTCACGCGAGCTACGCCTACCTCGACGCGCAGGGCGGCCGACCGCAGGACTTCGCAGGATCACGCGAAGATCGCAACGTTCGGCTGTTCATTACGCGCAACACCTAGCGCCGGTCCGCGTTTATCAAGCAACTCCCGGCACGAAGGAGACGTGCGTGAATATCAGGGCCTTCCTGGGCATCTTTGCTGCCCTCAGTCTCGCCTGCGCCTGCTCGGCCGACGCCGCCGTGCAGGTCAGCCAATCCGGCTGGCAGTGGGGCAATCCGACACCGCAGGGCAACACGATCCGGGCGATGGACTTCGTCCAGGGCCGCGGCTACGCGATCGGTGACGACGGCACCGCGCTGCGCACCGACGACGGCGGCGCGACCTGGACCGGCCTGGCCACCGGCACCTCGCTCGACCTCACCCGCATCCAGGCCGTCACCCCGGACACGGTGATCGTGCTCGGCGGCGGCGGCTGCGTCGTGCGCCGCTCCGACGACGGCGGCAGGACGTTCACGAAGATGTACGTGCTGACCGAGATCAACTGCCCCGAACCGGTCGTCGCGTCGTACTTCGTCGACCCCGACACGGGTTACCTGCTTCCTGCGCAACGGCAACGTCCTGCGCACCAACGACAAGGGCCAGACGTTCAGCCGCGTGACCGCGATCCCGGGCACGCGCGCAGAGCTCCGGCGGCGGCCAGGCGGTCCCCGCCGACGCGATCTTCACCAGCGCCGACGCCGGCGTCGTCTTCCTCGCCGGCGGCAACGTCGCCTTCCGTACCACCGACGGCGGCGCGTCGTGGACGCCCGAGCCCGACGTCGCCCCCGGCAACGTCCAGCGCCTGAAGGTGATCGACGGCAACACGTTCTACGCCTTCGGCCCGGGCACGCTGCTGCGGACCAACGACTCCGGGCAGACGTGGACGACCCGCGCCGCGGGCGCCGCCGGGAACATCACCGGCATCAGCTGCGCGACGCTCGACCTCTGCCTGCTGACCACCGACAAGGGCGACCGGCTGCTGCGGACCGCGGACGGCGGCGACAGCTTCGACGCCGATCACGGCCAGCACCGCGCCGCTGTTCGCCGCGGGCTATGCCAACCCGGCGCGCGCGGTGGCCGTCGGCTCCGGTGGCGCGACCGCGGTCTCCAACGACGGCGGCGTCAACTACACGCCGATCGGCGGCGACATCGCGGGCTCCTTCCAGTTCGGCCTGCGGCTCGGCCCGGCGCCGAACATCGCGCTCGCCCTCGGCGCCCGCGGCCAGCTCGCGCGCACGACCGACAACGGCGTGACCTGGAAGGCGATCAACGTCGCCACCTCGTCCGACATGCGCGACACGAGCTTCTCCACCCCGGACGACGGCTACGCGCTCGACGTCCGCGGCGGCCTGTTCCGCACCGCCAACGGCGGCGCGAGCTGGCAGCCGATCGACCCCGGCACGACCAGCGCGCCGCTGGCCGTGATCACCAGCGGTGACACCGTGCTGCTGGCCGGCCCGAGCGCCATCCGCCGCGCCTCCGGCGGCGGCGCCTTCGATGCCGTCAAGACGGCGAAGGTCAGCCACTTCGACCGCGCCGGCTCGGCGATCTTCGCCTACGGCTCGACCACGATCGTGCGGACCACCAACGCGGGCAAGAAGTGGTCGACGGTCAAGGGCCCGAAGAAGCAGAAGCTCAGCGACCTCGAGATGACGACCGCCAAGGACGGCTACGTGCTCGACACCAAGGGCCGCGTGTGGCGCACCACCAACGGCGGCAAGAAGTGGACCGAACTGGCGGCGGTCGGCACCGACCAGGGCCTCTCACTCGCGTTCGGCAGCGCGTCCTCCGGGTCGCTGACCCTGCGCTCGTGGCCCGCCGATCAGGGCGTCGCCTACGTCCAGCGCACCAGCGACGGCGGCAAGCACTGGCGTGCGCAGCGGATCGCCTCCGGCTCGTTCGCCGGGACCGAGGGCGTGATCAGCCCGACCTCGATCCGCTCCTACGCGCTGACCTCGACGCCCGCCGCGGGCAACGGCGTGTGGCGCAGCCTGTTCACCACGCCGACCGGCGGCGACGCCGGCAGCGAGACCACGCTGAGCCTCACCGCCGAGAAGAAGAAGCTCACCAAGAAGGCGTTCAAGAAGGCCAAGCGCAAGATCACCGTCAACGGCGCGCTGAAGGGCGCGCAGGGCGGCGAGCCGATCGTCGTCTCCGCCCGCTCGGTCGGCTCGACCGGCTGGAGTGAGCAGGTCGTGACCGCCGGCGCGAACGGCGGGCGCTTCACCGCGGCGTTCAAGGTCTCGGGCAGCGCCGAGTTCGTCGCGCGCTGGGCGGGTGACTCGGGCCGCCGCGGCGCCGGGTCCTCCGTGCTGCACGTCACGGTCCGGTAATCAACAAACGCGGGGCATACTCACACGTATGCCCCGCGTCCTCGGCACGTTGTTCGTCGCCACCGGAGTCCTGCACTTCCTCAAGCCGAGGGTGTACGAGGCGATCATGCCGCGCTACCTGCCGGCCCACCGCGAACTCGTCTACGCCAGCGGCGTGGCCGAGATCGCCGGCGGATTGGGCGTGATGCACCCGCGCACCCGCCGCAACGCCGGCTGGTGGCTGATCGCCACGCTCCTCGCCGTCTTCCCCGCCAACGTGGAGATGGCGGTGCACGCGGAGCGCTTCAAGCAGTTCCCAGAACCCGCGCTGTGGGCGCGCCTCCCACTCCAGGGCGCGATGATCGCGTGGGTGTGGAAGACCGCGACGCGTTAGAGGCGGCCGTCGCGGTGGCCGCGGCCCACGGGCTGCGCTCCACCGACCCCGCCATCCTGCGCGATCAGCTCAACGTCCTCGTCCACCTGCGACCGGCGCCGGTCGTCGCGCGCGTCGCCGGGACGATCCGCCGGGTCCGGCCGGGCACCGACTGGCAGGAGCGCGAGCTCGCCGTCGCCGGGTTCCTCGCGCGAGCGGGAGCGCCTGTGGTCGGCCCGAGCGAGGAGCTCGATCCCGGCCCGCACCTGCACAACGGGCGCGTGCTGAGCTTCTGGTCCTACGCGGAGGGCGAGACCGACCCGGCCACCGCCGGCGCCGCGCTCCACGAGTGCCACGAGGCGCTGCGCGGCTTTCAGGGCTCGCTTCCCGTCCTCGGCGGGCTGACCGAGGCGGAGGCGATGCTCGCCCGCCTGGCCGCCGAGGGCGTGATCGAGCTCGAAGCGGCGATGGACCTGCAGCGGCGCTTCGAGGAGGTCATGCCGCTGCTCGCCGAGCTGCGCTCACCGATCCAGCCACTGCACGGCGACGCGCACCTCAACAACGTCCTGGGCGGGCGCTGGAACGACTGGGAGGACACCTGCCTCGGGCCGGTCGGCTGGGACGCCGCCTGCCTGATCGCCGGCCGCCACGGCGCCGAGCGCCAGCGGGCCGCGTACGACGCCGCCGGCCTGCGCCTCGACCCAGGGGAGCTGAGACTGTGGGTCGAGGCGCGGCGGCTCCAGATCTCCGTCTGGCGAGCCTTCAGCTCGCGGCGGGGACCAGATCCCCGTTGACGCTCTCCTCGACGACGCGGCCGTCGACGAGCAGGTAGGCCAGCAGGGCACCCAGCACGGCGAACCCGGCGCCGACCATCAGCGCGGTCTGGAAGCCCTCGGTCATCGCGTTGGGGAGCGCGGACCCGGCCTCCAGCAGCGAATCGCGCCGGGAGTTGGCGACCGCGGCCAGAATCGCCAGGCCGAGCGCGCCACCCACCTGCTGAGAGGTGTTGATCATGCCCGACGCCAGGCCCGCCTCGTGCTGGTCGACGCCCGCCACCGCGGCGATCGTCATCGGCACGAACGAGAACCCGAGCCCGAGCGAGGAGATGATCGCGGGGAAGAGCACGTCACCGACGTAGCTGCCGTCGACCGAGATCTGCGAGAACCACGCCAGGCCGATCGCGGTCAGCACCAGGCCCAGGATCAGCACCGGCTTGACGCCCAGGCGCGTGACCAGCGTCGAGGCGATGCCGGCGGACACGATGATGCCGCCCGCCAGCGGCAGGTAGGCGAAGCCGGTCTTGAGCGCGTCGAAGCCCAGCACCTGCTGCATGTAGAGCGAGATGAAGAAGAACATCGAGAACAGCGACATCGCGATCAGCAGCCCGACGATGTTGATGCCGCGGATCGAGCGGACGCGGAAGATGCCCGGGAACGGGACCAGCGGCGCGCGGGTGTTGAGCTCGATGATCACGAAGGAACCGATCAGCAGCACGGCCATCCCGACCAGGATCAGCGTCTCCGCCGAGCCCCAGCCCGCCGAGTTGGCGTTCACGAGCGAGTAGACGAGCAGTGACAGACCGGCGGTGATGGTCACGGCGCCGGCGATGTCGAAGTGGCGGGCGCCCTCGTTGCGCGACTCGGGCAGCAGGCGCGGCGCGAGCAGCGCGGCGATGACGCCGATCGGCACGTTGACGTAGAGGACCCATTCCCAGCCGGCCCACTCGGTCAGCATGCCGCCGAGGAGCACGCCCGCCGCGCCGCCGGACCCGGCGACTGCACCCCACACACCCAACGCCTTGTTGCGCTCGGCGCCTTCGGCGAAGATCGTGGTGATGAGGGAAAGCGCTGCTGGGGAAAGCAGCGCGGCGCCGAGACCCTGGACGGCGCGGGCGACGATCAGCCACACGTCGGACTGGGCGAGCCCGCCGGCCAATGACGCGCCGGCGAAGAGGACGAGGCCGATCATGAACATTCTTCGGCGCCCGAGCAGGTCGGCCATCCGCCCGCCGAGCAGCAGGAAGCCGCCGAAGGTGAGCGTGTAGGCGTTGACGACCCACGAAAGATTGTCTTGGGAGAAGTGCAGCGCCGAGCCGATGCTCGGCAACGCGACGTTGACGATCGACGCGTCGAGCACCACGACGAACTGCGCCGCGGCGAGAAGTGCCAGCGCCAACCAGCGCCGGTCGGTGGTTGTAGACATACAGGTGACCCCTGGGGAGGAAATGGAGATGGAGTTCCGGTTTCGTTTCTGAAGATACGGAATTGACGTTCCGTTTGTCAAGCCCTACAGTCGTCATATGAGCGACGTCGTCGTCAAGCCCCTCCGCGCCGACGCCCGGCGCAACCGAGAGCGGGTGCTGAAGGCGGCCCGCCTGGTCTTCGCCGAGCACGGCCGCGAAGCCCAGATGGACGATGTGGCGCGACGCGCCGGGGTCGGCGTCGGCACCGTCTACCGCCACTTCCCGACCAAGGAAGCCCTCGTCCAGGCGCTCGCGCTGGACCTCTTCGAGGGCCTCGTCCGAGGCGCTCGCGAGGCGCTGCAGATCGAGGATCCGTGGGAGGCCTTCACCCACGCGCTGTGGACGGGCGGCAACCTGCTGGCCTCCGATCGCGCCTTCACGGAGATCGCCTCGATGGCCGAGATGCCGATCACGCCCGAGCTGCAGACCGAGCTCAACGGGATCTTCCTGGAGCTCGTCCGGCGCGCGCAGGCGGCCGGTCAGCTGCGCGAGGACATCGTCCTCGACGACATCCCGATGGTGATGTGCGGCATCGGGATGGCGACGGCCAAGCCGCACTGCTGCCCCGAGGCCTGGCGCCGCCACCTGGCGATCGTCATCGATGGTCTGCGCGCCACGAACGCCTCGGGGACACTGCCGACCTAGCATTAGGGGTCATGAGCACCCCTGAGACCGTCAGCGACCCTGATCTGAACGAGGTCGCGTGGGATCTCTCCCACCTTCTCAACGGCGCCGGGGATGATCCGCAGGCCGGCGTCGACGCGCTGCTCGCGGACGCCCAGCGTCGCGCCGACGCGTTCGCCGAACGCTTCGCCGGCAAGCTCGCCGAGCTCGACGGAGCCGGCCTGATCGAGGCCATGCGGGAGCTCGCCGCGATCGAGGAGATCGCCGGGCGCGCGGGCACCTACGCGCACCTCGCCTTCGCCATCGACACCGCCTCGCCCGCCAACGGCGCACTGCTGCAGCGCGTCGAGGAGAAGGGCACGCAGATCGAGACCGCGCTGCTGTTCTTCCACCTCGAGTGGGCCGCGCTGGACGACGCGCGCGCCGAGGAGCTGCTCGCGACCGACGGGCTCGAGTTCGCCCGCCACCATCTGAAGACCGCGCGGCGCTATCGCCCGCACCTGCTGAGCGAGCCCGAGGAGCGCATCCTCACCGAGAAGAACGTCTCCGGGCGCTCCGCCTGGGTGCGGCTGTTCGAGGAGCAGACGGCGTCGATCAGCATCGAGCTGCCCGAGGGCGAGGTCGCGCTGGAGGTCGCGCTGTCGAAGCTCTTCTCGCCCGACCGCGAGGTTCGCCGCGATACTGCCGAGCGGGTGACGAAGGGCCTGCAGCCTGGACTGCGCACACGCGCCTACACGTTCAACACGCTGCTCGCCGACAAGATGACCGACGACCGGCTGCGCGCCTACCCGAACTGGCTGGCGGCGCGCAACCTGTCCAACGAGGCCTCCGACGAGTCCGTCCAGGCGCTGATCGACGCCGTGCGCTCGCGCTACGAGCTGCCGCGGCGCTGGTATCGCCTGAAGGCGCAGATGCTCGGCGTCGACCGGCTCGCCGACTACGACCGCATGGCCGCCGTCACGCAGGACACCACGCAGGTGGCGTGGCCCGAGGCCAAGGCGATCGTGCAGGACGCGTACGGGTCCTTCTCCAGCGAGCTCGGCTCGATCGTGGACCGCTTCTTCGACGAGTCCTGGATCGACGGCCCGGTGCGGCCCGGCAAGCGCGGCGGGGCGTTCTGCTCCTACGGCGTGCCGAGCGTGCACCCGTACGTGATGCTCAACTACACCCACCTGCGCCGCGACGTGCTGACGCTCGCCCACGAGCTCGGGCACGGCGTCCATGCGGCGCTCGGCTCCAAGCAGGGCGTGTTCCACATGGCGACGCCGCTGACGCTGGCCGAGACCGCGTCGGTGTTCGGCGAGACGCTGGTGTTCGGGCGGCTGCTGGAGGCCTCGCCGACGCCGGAGTCGCGCCTGTCGCTGCTGGCGGAGTCGATCGAGGGCACGATCGCGACCGTCTTCCGCCAGGTGGCGATGAACCGCTTCGAGCATCTCGTGCACACGCAGCGGCGCGAGCAGGGCGAGCTCTCCGTCGACGACTTCGGCTCCCTCTGGGGCCAGTCGCAGGAGGAGCTGCTGGGCGACGCGGTGGAGGTCACCGAGGGCTACAGGTCGTGGTGGTCCTACGTCCCCCACTTCATCGCCTCCCCCGGCTACGTCTACGCGTACGCCTACGGGCAGCTGCTCGCGCTGGCCGTCTACGGCCGCTACGAGGAGGAAGGCCCGGCGTTCGAGTCCAAGTACGTCGAGCTGCTCAGCGCCGGCGGCTCCAAGTCGCCGGAGGAGCTCGGCGCGATCGTCGGCGTCGACCTCGCCGACCCGTCCTTCTGGGATCGCGGGCTCGACCTCGTGGAGCGCAAGCTCGACGCCGCCGAGCAGGCCGCCCGCGACGCCGGCCGAATCTGAAGGGGCCTGGCCCCTTTAGGCTTTAGAAGCGCAGGATCGCCCGGATGATCGTCCGGGCGACCGTGACGAGTTCGTCGATGCGAGACGGACTCGTCGACCGCGTGGGCCTTCTCGATGTCGGTGGTGCCGACCATCACCGCCGGGATCCCGCGGGCGGTGAACAGCCGCATGTCGGCGCCCCAGGGAACGCCGGCGATCGGAGCTTCGTAGCCGAGCTCGTCGCTCAGCGCGCCGCGGACGGTCCGCGCCCACGGGTGATCGGCCGAGGTCTCACCGGGCGCGAACGCTCCACCGCTCCACTCCAGCGGGAAGCCGACCACGGCCTCGAGCGCCTCCCTCGCCTCCTGCAGGTCCGCGCCGACGGGCACGCCGAGCCTTCCCTCGAACTCGAGCCGGTCGGGCACCATGCTCGACCACTCGCCGGCATTGACCTTGCCGACCAGCAGCGGGTAGGGCAGCTCGAGCCGGCGCATGAGCGGATGCGCCACGTTCGTGTTGACGGTGATCTCGTGCTGGTGCATCGCCGCATGGACGGCCATGTACTTGTCGATCGCGGACTCGCCGGCGAGGCGCTCGGCGGCGTGGGCCGCCTTGCCCGTGCACGACGCCCTTGAACGTGAGCGCCCCCGCCTGGGCGCAGACGACGCGCAGGCCCGTCGGCTCGGGCAGCAGCGCGGCGTCGAACGCGTCGTCGCGCTGGAGCTCCGCGAACGTGCCGAGCCCGCCGTCCTCCTCGCTCGGGACGCCCATCAGGACGACCGTGGGCGCGTCGGCGCCGGCGTCCTTGATCGCCTTCAGCGCGTGCAGCGCGGCGATCACCGGCCCCTTCATGTCGAGCGCGCCGCGGCCGTGGACGCGACCGCCCTCGATCGCGCCGGACCACGGGCCGAGCCGCCACGGCTCGTTTCCCTCCCACACGACGTCGATGTGGCCGTTGAGCGCCAGCCGGCCGGGCTTGGTGCCGGGCAGCGTGATCGTCACGCCCAGCAGCTCGTCGCGCGGCGCCTCCTCCCCCGGGTGGTCGGGGTGGGCGCGCAGCGCCTGGAGGTCGTGGGTGTGCAGGTCGGCGTCGAGACCGGCCGCTTCCGCGAGCGCCGCAAGCGTCTCCAGCGCCTGGCGTTCGTCCCCCGTCACGCTCGGAGCCTGGACGAGCGCGGAGGCATCGCGCGCGAGCGCGCCAGAATCGAGTGCGGCGAGCGCTGCCTTTTCGTGCATATGGGGCGGCGAGCCTAGTACCTTCGTCCGACCCTGGACTTTGGTACTGGATCCGGGCCGATGGGGGAGCAGATGATCATCCCTATGGACGCCTCCCTCGTCGCGGTCGACGCACTTGATGTGCGCTGCGGTCCGCGGGCGACGCTGTCCAGCGTCGATCTTCATGTCGGCCCGGGCCAGGTGCACGGGCTGCTCGGCCCGTCGGGTGCGGGAAAGAGCACGCTGCTGCGCGTGCTCGCGGGTGGGCAGGAGGCAACCGCGGGGGCTGTATCGGTGGCGCAGTCGTGCGTCCTCGTCGCCGAAGAGGCCCTGGCGGCTTCGCCGATCGAGACGCAGCTCGGCGCCGGCACGCGCTTCCGCATCGCGCTGGCGCGAGCGGTGGCGAGCGAGCCGGCGGTGCTGCTGGTCGACGAGCCGGCCGGCGGGTTCGACCCCGAGACGGCCGCCGCGACCCGCGCGCTCGTCCAGCGCCATGCCGCGCGCGGCGGTGCCTGCGTGTGGGCCACCCGGCGCCTGGATGCGCTGCACGGCCTCGCCTCGGGTGTCACCGTTCTGGCCGCGGGCCGGACCCGCTACCGCGGAAGCGTCGAAGCGCTGGCGTTGCGCGCCACGGCTGGATCCGCCGAGCAGTGGGAAGCGCTGCTCGCACGCGCCGCGTAGAGCCGTTCAACATTTTCCGGCGCGCTGGCGACAGTTTTCCGAGCGTTGCGCGTTAGTCTGGAAGACGGTGCTTAGCAGTAGCTCTTCCACCAATGGTTTTGAGTCGGATCTCGGTGCGCGCGTGCGAACGCTGCGCCGGGAGCGCGGGCTGACCCTCAAGGGGTTGGGCCGTCTGGCCGGGCTCTCCCATCCCTTCCTCTCACAGGTCGAGCGAGGGCTGGCTCGCCCGAGCGTCGGGTCGGTCGAGCGGATCGCCGCCGCCCTGGACGTCTCGGTCGCCCAGCTCTGGACGCCGCCGCGCCACGGCGACGCGGTGCTCCTGCGCCGCGACGAGGGCGAGTTCGACGAGACCGCCGGCGTGCGCGACCTGGGCGGCGAGCCGGGAACGCCCGTCCTGCGCGAGTGGTCCTCCCGAACCCGCCGCTGGCCCGAAGCGGCGACGGTCGAGCACGGCGAGGTCGCGGTCTACATCGCGCGCGGCTCCGTCGAGGTCGACCTCGACGGCGCCATCCACTCGCTCGACGAAGGCGACACGCTGCGCTTCGACGGCGCCGTGCCGCACCGCCTGCGCCGCACCGGCGGCACCGGCACGCGAGCGATCATCGCCTCAACCTAAAGGGGCCTGGCCCCTTTAGGTTCGGAAGGCCAGCTCGGCGGGTGGGTCTCCGCCTGAGAGCAGGGTCTCGGCGGCGGCGCGCAGCGCGGCCATCGCGACGCCGAGCGGGCCGGGGCCGTAGCTGACGCGGGCGATGCCGAGGCGGGCGAGCTCGGCCAGCGGCGGGCTGCCCGGGCCGGCGAGGACGCTGACCGGGCCGCGGATGCGGATCACGAGCTCTTCGAGCGTGGCCACGTCGCGGACGCCGGGGACGAAGGCGCAGTCGGCGCCGGCGGCCAGGTAGGCGCGGGCGCGCTCGACGGCCTGGTCCATGTCGTTGAGGCCGCTGAGGTAGACGTCGGTGCGGGCGTTGATCACGAGCGGGACGCCGGCCTGCTCGCCCGCCGCGCGGGCCGCGGCGACGGCGGCGGCGTGGTCCTCGACCGCCACCAGGCCGCCGGCGCCGTCGGCATCCTCGAGGTTGCAGCCGACCGCGCCCGCTTCGAGTGCCCGGGCGATCGTGGTCCCGGCGTCGCCGTAGCCGCGTTCGAGGTCGGCGGTGACGGGCAGGTCGACGGACTCGGCCACGATGCGCACGGCGTCGAGCATCGAATCGAGGTCGATCGCCTCGCCGTCGGGGAATCCGCGGGCGGCGGCGATCGACCAGCTCGCGGTGGCGATCGCCCGGCAGCCGGGCGTGCCCGCCACCGTTCGCGCGCTCGCCGCGTCCCAGGCGTTGACCAGGACCAGCGGCTCCGGCGCCGCGTGCAGGCGGCGCAGTTCCTCAGCCTTCTCGCGCTGCGTCATACCCGCAGCCTATACACGGCCCCCCTGGGGGATCTCGGGTGCCGCGCGGCGCTCGATCGGTGAACACCTCCGCGGCGCGTCGCAGGAACGGCTCGGCCGCCGTCCGGCCGGGGTCGGCGAGCCAGATCTCGCCCCTTTCGTCGATCAGGCGCGGCAGCAGCGGCAGCAGCGCCTCGCCGTTGCGGGGCTCGTAGAGCACGTCGCTGGCGAGCACGAGGTCCCACGGGGCGCGTTCGAGCAGCGCGCCGGGCTCGGTCCAGGAGACGGTGAGGCCTTCGACGGTGAGGTCGTTGCGGCGGGCGTTCTCGACCGTCATCGCGGTCGCCTCGGCCGCCCAGTCGGTCGCGGTCACCCGTCCCCCGGCGACCGCCGCCGCGAGGCTCGGCAGCCCGAGCCCGCACCCGAGCTCGACGCAGCGCCGCCCCTTCAGCGCCCGCGCGCCGATGAACCGCGCCAGCGCCAGCGAACTCGGCCACAACTCCGCCCAGTAGGGCAGGAACTCGTCCCTCTCGAACGCCTCCTCGCTCAGCAGCGACTCGCTGTCGCGCGGCCGCAGCAGCGCCAGGTCGCGCCCGGCGATTCCCACGACTTCCTCGAGCAGGTCGTCCACACCCCTAGGATTGCGGACATCAGCGCTCCGCCTCGCGTCACCAGCGTCGACGTCGCCCGCCGAGCCGGCGTTTCGCAGTCGACTGTGTCGCTCGTGCTCTCGGGCAAGGCCCGTGGGCGCATCTCCGCGCGCACCGAGGAGGCGGTCCGCGCCGCGGCCGCGGAGCTCGGCTACCGGCCGAACGTCGCCGCCCGCGCCCTGCGCACCGGCGTCGCACGGAGCGTCGCGCTCGTCGTGCCCGACATCACCAACCCGTTCTTCGGCCGCGTGTTGCGCGGCGCCCAGCGCGCCGCCCAGCGCGCCGGCTACACGGTCGTGCTGGTCGACATCGGCAACAACCGCGCATGGGAAGCGGCCTCGTTGCAGGCACTTCTCGCCGGCCCGGCGGACGGCCTGCTGCTCTTCGAGGCCGACCTCCCGCCGGGGGCTTCCGAGCACGCCATCCAGATCGAGATGTCCCCGGGCGGCCTGCCGGTCGTGCGCCTCGACGTCGAGGCGGGCGTCGATCTCGCCCTCGACCACCTGCTCGGACTCGGGCACGTCCGCATCGGCCACGTCGCCTCGAGCTTCACCGCCCCGACCTTCGCGTCGCGCCGGGCGCGCATGTTCGCCCGGCTCGGCGACGTCCCGCGCGTCGAGGCCCCGTTCACGTTCGAGGGCGCCGCCGCCGCGGCCGCCGAGCTGCTCGACGGCGACGTGACCGCCGTGTTCTGCGACGACGACATCCTCGCGGGCGGCGTCTACCTCGCCGCCCGCGCCCGCGGCGTGCGCATCCCGGAGGACCTGTCCGTCGTCGGCTTCGACGATCTCGACTTCGCGCGCGTCCTCGCGCCGCCGCTGACGACGATCGCGGTCGACGCCGAGGGCCTCGGCGCCGCGGCCTTCGAAGCGCTCGGGCGCGACCTCGCGGGCGAGGCCGTGCCGGCCGAGCAGGTGATGCCGGTGTCCCTCTGCGTGCGCGCGTCGACGTCGAGCGTGTAACGGCGCGGTGCGCGCCTGTTAGGACCGCTCAAGTCTCGTTGTAACCTGCCGTCATACGTATTATGCTCATACGTATGACAAGAACCCGAACCACCAGCGCCCGAATCGCGGGCGCCTCGCTTGCCCTGCTGGCAGGCTCCGCGGTGGCCGCCGGCCTGGCGCAGACGGCCGAGCATCCCGCCCCGAAGACCGCGATCGTGATCGCCGGTGAGGCCGCGACCGATCCGGCGACGATCGCGCAGGCCCGCGCGACCACCGGCGACGTGCGGGTCGTCAAGACGACCAGCGACCAGCTCGGCGTCACGCACATGCTTGCCGCGAAGGGCTACGACAAGGTGCTGACGGTCGGTGTGGACCGGCGGATCGCGATCACGCCGGTCGAGAAGAAGTTCCCGCACACCCGCTTCGTCGCCGCCGAGGCCAAGGGGCCTGGGCAGCGATAGCGCGGGGCGTTGGCCTACTTGTAGCGGTAGACGATGCGACCGCGGTTGAGGTCGTAGGGCGAGACCTCGACCCGCACCTTGTCGCCCGGGAGGACGCGGATGCGGAACCGGCGCATCTTGCCGGCGAGATGGGCGAGCAGCTCGTGGTCGTTCTCGAGCTTGACGCGGAACAGCAGGTTCGGCAGGGCCTCGGTGACCTCGCCGTCGATTTCGAGCTTTTGCTCAACTGCCATAGCCACTTCCTTAGGTCGTGGTGGGTGGGATTAGGACCCATCCATTCTAGACCTCACGTTGTTAGGCCCTGTAAGCGTTTCACCGGATATGCACGCCGCCTTGATTTCCAGCCCGATCGGCCCGATCTACATCGAGGCCGAGGGCGACCGGCTGACGCGCCTGTTCACCAACTGCGACCGCCGCGCCGGTGCCGCCACGACGGGCGTGCTCGCGGAGACCAAGCGCCAGCTCGACGAGTACTTCGCCGGCACGCGAACGCGCTTCGACCTCCCGCTCGAGGCGTCCGGGACGCCCTTCGAGCGCACCGTGTGGGCGCGCCTGCGCCAGATCCCCTTCGGCGAAACCGTCACGTACGGGGAGATCGCCCGGGAGCTCAACAGCGCGCCAAGAGCCGTCGGTCGCGCCAACGGCCGCAACCAGATCTCGATCATCGTCCCCTGCCACCGCGTGATCGGCAGCAACGGCAGCCTCACCGGCTACGCCGGCGGCCTCGCGGTCAAGAAGGCCCTGCTCCAGCATGAATTGGCTGGCGCCGGGCGGCTATCGGAGCCGCCCGGCGTCGCGTCCTAGCGGGGCATGGTGTCTAGAGCTCCACCGCAGTGCGGGCAGGTCGCCCGCTCCGCGTAGCGCTCGGCAGGCCATAGCCGAAGGCAGCGAAGGCATCGGATCGTCATAGATCCTCCTTTCTGGCCGAGAGCGCGCAGCCTGTTGGCCGCGCTCGATCGACACAAGCAAGGTTATCGGCACGCGAGAAGGGAACCTAAAGACCTATGCTGGCCCACGTGCAAGCAGGCAGCCGCGACCTTGAACGAGCCGCCGAGGCGCTCGCTACTCGACTTCCCGAGCCGCTGGGCGTGTTCGCGCGCCTCGCGTACAACTACCGCTGGGCTTGGGACCCCGACGGACCGGACGTGTTCCGAGAGCTGGACCCCGACCGCTGGGAGCGAGTGGCCGAGAACCCGGTCAAGCTCCTGCAGGAGGCCAACGCGCAGCGACTGATCGACGCCGCCGGCGACGAGGCGCTGCTCGCTCGCGCGAACGCCCTCGAGGCGCGCGTCCTGGCCGACCTGCACCGTCCCACCCACGACGGTCCCGCCACCGACGACCGGCCGATCGCGTACTTCTCCGCGGAGTACGGCTGGCACGTCTCGTTCCCGATCTACAGCGGCGGCCTCGGCGCGCTCGCCGGAGACATCCTCAAGGAGGCGTCTGACCGTGCGTGGCCGCTGGCGGCGATCGGGCTGCTGTATCGCAACGGCTACTTCCGCCAGCGCATCGACGCGAACGGCTGGCAGCACGAGTACTGGGTCGACACCGACCCGGACCGCCTGCCCGCCGCGCTGGTCACCGGTGACGACGGCAAGCCGATCACGGTCAGCGTCACCGTCGGCGACGTCGAGGTCGTCGCGCAGATCTGGCGCACGAACGTCGGCCGGATCCCCCTGTACCTGCTCGACGCCGACCGTCCGGAGAACACCGAGACCGCGCGCTGGATCACCAGCCGCCTCTACATCGGCGACGAGGACACCCGCCTCGCCCAGTACCTGCTGCTCGGCATCGGCGGCGTCCGCGCGCTCGAGGCGATGGGGATCGAGCCGAGCATCGTGCACCTCAACGAGGGCCACGCGGCGTTCGTCTCGCTCGAGCTCGCCCGCCGTGAGTACAGCGGCAACGGCTCGCTGAAGGCCGCGCTGGAGATCGCCCGCAAGCGCACGATCTTCACCACCCACACGCCGGTCCCGGCCGGCAACGACACCTATCCCGCGCACCAGGTCGCCGGCGCGCTGAAGCACATGGCGGGCACGCTGGGCGTCGACCCGCACGAGATCATCAGCCTCGGCCGGACCAACCAGGACGAAGAGGCGGAGCCGTTCGGCGTCACGCAGTTCGCTCTGCGCACGTCACGCGCCGCGAACGGCGTGTCCCGCCGCCACGGCGAGGTCGCCCGCGAGATGTGGCACCCGATGTGGGCCGACAAGGGCGTCGACGACGTCCCGATCACCCACGTGACCAACGGGGTGCACATCCCGACGTGGCTGGGCAAGCCGATCTGGCAGCTGCTCGACCGCCACCTGGGCGAGGACTGGCTGGACCGCGCCACCGACCCGGCGACGTGGACGGCGGTGGACGACATCCCGGCGAAGGAGATCTGGGCCGTCCGCACGCAGCAGCGCGCCGAGTTGATCGAGTACGTCCGCCATCGCGCGGTCGTCGACCGTCTCGAGCGCGACGAGCCCGCCCCCTACGCCGAGGCCGCCGCGGCCTTCGACCCCGACGTGCTGACCGTGGGCTTCGCCCGCCGCCTGGCCACCTACAAGCGCCTGAACCTGCTCCTGCAGGACGTCGAGCGGGCGATGCGGATCGTCGCCGGCGACCGCCCGGTCCAGGTCCTGCTGGCCGGCAAGGCGCACCCGCGCGACGACGGCGGCAAGCGGCTCGTGCACGAGCTGTTCACCAGCAAGCACCTGCCCGGCTTCGACCAGCGGATCGCCTACCTCAACGACTACGACCTGCGCATGGCCGCGCACCTCGTCCGCGGCTGCGACGTCTGGATCAACCTCCCGCGCCCGCCGCTGGAGGCCTCCGGCACGTCCGGCATGAAGAACGTCATGAACGGTGGCCTGCAACTGTCCGTGCTCGACGGCTGGTGGGCCGAGGGCTACGACAAGCACAACGGCTGGGCGCTGAGCGGCGACGTCGATCACGACCACGGCGCCCAGGACGCGCGTCACGCCCACGAGCTCTTCCGCCTGCTCGAGGAGGACGTCGCGCCCGAGTTCTACAACGTCGGGCCGGACGGCATCCCGCGCGACTGGGTGGCGCGCGTGCGCCGCTCGCTACGGACGCTCGGACCGATGTTCGGCGCCGGGCGCATGCTCGAGGACTACGAGAAGAAGGTCTACAGGCCCTAAGGGCTGTCGGGGCCGATCGTCGGCGACGGAGTGGACGTCTCGGTCG
Organism: uncultured Solirubrobacteraceae bacterium; assembly: GCA_963798325.1. Lineage (GTDB taxonomy): Bacteria > Actinomycetota > Thermoleophilia > Solirubrobacterales > Solirubrobacteraceae > Solirubrobacter. The sequence continues at coordinate 1,423,167 of CAWCSS010000008.1, read as the reverse complement.
CCGACTCCGTCGGGGCCGCGGTCGCCGTTTCGGTCGGCGCCGCGGTCGGGACCGCGGTGGCGGTGTCGAACGGCGTCGGCACGGCGGTCGGGACCGTCGTCGGCACCCCGCCCTGGGAGAGCTGCTTCTGGACGTCGGTCCGGATCTGGTTGAAGTTCTGATCCAGCGTCTTGTTGACCTCGTCCACGCGGTCGTTGAGCTGCTTGTCCAGCTGGTTGCCGGCGATCAGCAGCATCACCGCCACGAGGATGATCACGACGGCGGCGGTCGCGAACAGCTGCACCGGGGTCACCCCCTGGCGGCGCCGGAAGCGTGCCGTGCAATACGGGCACTGCGGACCGGTCGCCCACGAAATACGGGCGCAACTTGGACACACGCGCTGCGGGGGCGCGCCGACTGAACCCTCCATATGCATCCAATCCTAGGAACTTCGGGTAAGCCAGGGGCAAATAACCCGAGGGGGTCTGCCCATGGGACCGCGGATGATTCGCGAACAGGCAAGGGGCCTGACGCGCGATCAACGCAATGCGTTCGTCGCCGCCTGGCTCGGCTGGGCGATGGACGCGTTCGATTACTTCCTGCTCGTCTTCGTGATCAGCGACGTCGCGGAGACCTTCGACACGTCCAAGACCAAGGTCGCCGTCGCGACGACCTTGACCTTGGCGGCAAGACCCGTCGGCGCGGCGCTGTTCGGCTACTTCGCCGACAAGAAGGGCCGCCGCCCGGCGCTGTTCGCGTGCGTGCTGATGTACTCCACGGTGGGTCTCGCCACCGCGTTCAGCACCTCGCTGACGATGCTGTTGATCCTGCGCGCGCTGTACGGGATCGGCATGGGCGGCGAGTGGGGTCTCGGCGCCTCGCTGGCGATGGAGAAGATCCCGGCCGCCAAGCGCGGCTTCTACTCCGGCGTGCTCCAGCAGGGCTACCCGGTCGGCTACCTGCTGGCCGCGATCGCGTTCTTCCTCGTCGAGCCGATCGCCGGCTGGCGCGGCCTGTTCATCTGCGCCGCGATCCCGGCGCTGCTGGCGCTCTTCATCCGCATGCGGGTCGAGGAGTCCGAGGTGTGGGAGCAGACGCAGAAGCAGTCCAAGGTCGGCTTCCGCAAGGTGCTGCTGAACCCGCAGGTCGCGCGGCGCTTCGGCTACCTGGTGCTGCTGATGGCCGCGTTCAACTTCATGAGCCACGGCACGCAGGACTACTACCCGACGTTCCTCGAGGACACCTTCGACGCCTCGCACACGACGACCGTGCTGGTCGCCATCGTCTACAACCTCGGCGCGATCATCGGCGGCGCCTACTTCGGTGCTCTCAGCCAGGGCTTCGGCCGCAAGAAGACGATCATCATGTGCGCCGCGTTCGCCCTGGTCGTCTCGCCCGCGTTCGCCTTCTCCCCCACCATCGCCACGCTCGCGATCGCCGCGTTCGTCATGCAGTTCTTCGTCCAGGGCGCGTGGGGCGTGATCCCGGCGCATCTCACCGAGCTCTCGCCGGACGAGATCCGTGGCTTCTACCCGGGTGTGACCTACCAGCTCGGCAACCTGCTGGCGGCGGTGAACCTGCCGATCCAGACCGCGCTCGCCGAGAGCCACAACGGCCGCTACGCGCTGTTCGTGGTGATCGTCCCGGTCCTGATCGCGGTGATCGCGCTGACCGCCCTCGGGCGAGAGGCGCGAGGCATCGAGTTCGGCGGCGGCAGCGACGCCGAAGCGGCGGGCTCCGGCCGCTTCGAACGGCAAGCGACCGGAGTGCGAAGTGAGGCGTCCGGATCAGTTGGGTCGTGAGTACCCGAACGTGTAGGCGCCACTGCCGGAGTAGGAGACCACTCGCCAGTAGTAATACCCGGGGGTGCCGTTGTAGGTGATCGTCTCCGTCGATGAGTTGCTGATGGCGCGGGCGACGTAGGACCACCTCGACCCGCTCCACTTGTAGAGGTAGAGGTCGAAGTCGGTGCCGGCCGGGCCGACGAGGCACCCCTTGTGCACGCCGCTGGTCGTCGACTGGTAGTAGGTCGGCGACCCTGTCGGGTAGAGGTCCGCGTCGCCGGCGCCGGCGAGGTTGCCGGTCACGGGCGTCCCGCACCCTCCCGGCGCCGGTGACGGCGACGGACTGGGCGACGGCGAGGGCGAAGGTGACGGCCCCGGGTCGACCGTGCCCGGGTTGGTGTAGAGCAGCCGGTTCGGCGAGCCGCTGCCCGCGTTGGTCACCACGCCCGTCGTCGCGTTGGCGATGATCGTCGAGCTCACGCTCGCCGGGCTCGCCGTCGGCGAGCCCTGGAGCACGAGCGCGGCGGCGCCCGTGACGTGCGGCGTCGCCATCGAGGTGCCGCTGATCGTGTTGGTGGCCGTGTCGGACGTGTACCAGGCCGAGGTGATGCTCGAGCCCGGAGCGAACAGGTCCACGCAGGTGCCGATGTTCGAGAACGACGACCGCGCGTCGGTCGAGGTCGTCGAGCCGACCGTCAGCGCGTTCGGCACGCGCGAGGGCGAGCCGTTGCACGCGCTGGCGCCGCTGTCGTTGCCGGCCGCGACGGCAAAGGTGACGCCGTCGTTGATGGCGTTGTTGACGGCGGTGTCGACCGCTGTCGACACGCCGCCGCCGAGGCTCATGTTGGCCACCGCGGGCGCGCCCGCCTGGTGGTTGCTCGTGACCCAGTTGATGCCGGCGATGACGCCCGAGTTGGTGCCCGAGCCGCTGCAGTTGAGCACCCGCACGCCGACCAGGGTGACCTGCTTGGCGACGCCGTAGGTCGAGCCGCCGACCGTGCCCGACACGTGCGTCCCGTGGCCGTTGCAGTCGTCGGCCGTGCCGCCGTCGACCGCGTCGTAGCCGCTGACCGCCCGCCCGCCGAACTGGCTGTGGCTGAAGCGAATGCCGGTGTCGATGATGTAGGCCGTCACCCCCGCGCCGGTCGGGGTGTAGTCGTAGGTGCCGTTGAGCGGCAGCGCGCGCTGGTCGATGCGGTCCAGCCCCCACGTCGCGCCCGTCTGCGTGGTGTCCAGCTTCACCACGCGGTCCTGCTCGACGTAGTCGACGTTGGGGTCGGCCTTGACCGCCGCCAGCGCCTTGCCGTCGAGTCGCGCGGAGTACCCGTTGAGCACCTGCGAATAGACGTGCTCGACGTCACCGCCGCGCGAGCGTGCCCGCTCGCGCGACTTCACCGCGGTCGCGGTGCTCGTCCCGTCCTTGAGAACGACGATGTACTGGCCCTCGATGGGCTCCTGTGCGTTCGCGGCCCCCGGCGCGAGCATGCACAGACCAGCGACCAGCCCGAGGGCTGATCCCCTGCGAAGCACCTGCAATGTTGCCTCCCGTCCCGCCTTGGCGTTGTTCAGGCATTGAACACCGTTGTGCGCCTCGCACAAGGGGGACGGGTGCAACTTTTGACAATCGATCAGCGCAGGTGGAACGAGGACGTCGCGGTGCCGGTGATCCCGGCGCGGTCGGTGCCCTTGATCTGCAGTTGGACGCTGCGCACGCCCTTGGTGCGCAGACGGGTGCGCGCGAAGCGCGTGGGTTGCACGCGCATGCTCGCTCCGGCCGGGGTCGGCTCGACCTTGAACGCCGAGCCGAGCGGACGCAGCTTGCCGGTCGGGAGCACCTCGAAGAGCCGCACCTCGAGATCGGTCAGCGGCCGGTTGGCGGCGACCTTGACCAGCAGACCGTCGCTGAGGAAGCCCTTCAGCGTGCGCTTGGCGGCGGGCTGGAGCGACAGCGTCAGCGTGGGCGCGGCGACGGCGGCGGCCGGGGGTGCGGCGGGCGGCGGCGCCGGCAGCGGCACGGCCTCGTCGGGGATCGCCGGCAGCTCCTTGATCGTGAAGCGCGGCGAGTCGAAGAAGCTGTTGATCGAACGCTGGCGGGCGTTGGTGGGATCGGCCATGGCTAGAGCTCGGTCGGGACGTCGAGGTGGTAGGGGAAGTTCGCCTGGTAGTCGATCGCGATCTGCAGGACGACGTGATCGGCGCCGAGCGGAGCGGCGATGTCGATGCCGACCGGGATGCCGGTGTTCGCGTCGCGCCCGACGGGGACGTCAACGCACGGCCAGCCGGTGACGTTCGGGCGGCTGGACTCGACGCCGCTGAAGCCGCCCGTGAAGTCGTCCGCGCGGTCCGGCGGAGTCTGCACCTTCTGCGGCCACAGGCAGGCGTGCAGGTCGTTGTCGGCGAAGACCTTCGCCCACGCCTCGCAGTACTCGCGGCGCACCTGGTAAGCGCCGAAGAGGTCCTCCGGCGTGTACGTCGCGGCGCGCTGGCCGAGCTGGTCCTTGGCCTCGACGCCGTTGGTCGGACCGTTGCGGCGGAAGCGCGTCTTGACCCCGCCGACGAGCAGCGGGTCCGCCGTCTGGGCGTACGTGTCCTTGAGGACGTAGGCGTTCTCGGAGTTGCCGTAGACCGTGCTGGCCGACACGGCGTTGTTGGAGAACGGGTCGGGGGCAGCGGCCTTGAAGTAGGCGGTGCTGCCGAGGTTCGACCTGGCCGGCGCGACGTCGACGATCGTCGCCCCGAGCGCGCGGAACTGCTCGACCGCGGCGCGCAGCTGGGCGAGGATGCCGGGCGCCCAGGCGGTCTTGGCGGGCGTCGGCTCGGTCTCGATCGTCGAGCCGATCCGGACACCCTCCAGCGGCTTGTCGCCGGGCCGCGGCGACATCGGGTAGAAGGCCGGCGCGGGCGGGGCCTGGAGCGAGCGGGGGTCGAGCGGGTCCGGGCCGGCGAGCACGCCGAGCAGCAGCGCGACGTCGGTCATCGAGCGGCAGATCGGCCCGGCGTGATCGAGCGAGACGGTCAGCGGGGTGGCGCCGTAGAGCGGGATCAGGCCGTACGTCGGCTTGATCGTCCCCACGCCGGTGTTGCAGGCCGGGTTGCGGACGGAGTTGCCGGTGTCGCTGCCCACCGCCAGCACCGCGAGCCGCGACGCGACCGCGGCCGCGGAGCCGCCGGACGAGCCGCCGACGCACTTCGAGCGCTTCCACGGGTTCGCGGTCTGCGGGCAGGTGTCGTCGGACGTCCACGGGCCGGTATGCGTGTGGCCGAGGATCGGCATCCCCGCCGCCCGGGCCCGCGCGGCCACCGTGCTGTCCCCGGTGGCCACGTTGCCCTGCATCAGCGGACAGCCGAGCGTGAGCTCCTGCTGGGCGATGGCGAAGATGTCCTTGATCGCGATCGGCACGCCGCAGCCGAGCGGCGCCCCACCCGCGTCCAACCGCGCGTCCGCCTCCGCGGCCATCGCCAGCGCGAGGTCGTCGTAGACGCGGACGAACGCATTGAGCTTGCCGTTGTTGCCGTAGACGGGGATGTCCGTGTTCGGCGTCGTCCCGCTGATCGGGCGCGAGCCGACGGAGAACCGGCCATCGCCGTTGAGCTGGTTGATGCGCGTCAGGAACGCCTGCGTGACCTCTCGCGAGGAGACGTCACGCGCCTGGAGCATCGCCGCCAGTTGCGTCCCGGTCAGGAACGCGAGGTCCCCGCCCATCGCCAGCGCCATCTTGCGCTGCTGCTCGAGATAGCTGCGTGTGCGCAGCGGCAGATCGAGAGCGACGGGCGCGGTCCGCGCCGCCCGTGCCTTGGTGGCCGGCAGCAGCGCCGCCGCGGCGCCCGTCGCCGCCGTCGTCTGGATGAACCGCCTTCGTGTGACCCCGGCCATGGAACCCCTCCGTCCCGTCGATTGAGGGCGGGAGCCTTCCGGTCACGCGCGGCGTCCGGCATGTTCCGCCGGTCCGATGATCGGCCGCGGAAGATGGACCGTCAGTAGCCCGGAGCCGGCGTTGCCAGGGCGAGGCCGTCGCCCGTCAGGCGCGATCGACAGGCACCCTGGGGATCAACCGCCCATCCCTGCGGAGGATGAGCTTGGTCGGCAGCTCCGTGAGCGCCGACTCCGCGTCGTCGAAGCCGACGACCTCGCTCGTCACCGAGGCGGGGTCGAGGCGGCCGTCGGCGACGAGCGCGAGCACCTCGGGGATCAGCGCCCGCGCGTGGCAGCGGCCGGTGTGCAGCGTGCAGCCGCGGGTGTACATCTCCAGCAGCGGCAGCGGCGTCGACTGCTCGAAGTAGATCGCGACGCTCGTGCACGTCCCGTCGGGCGCGGTCGAGCGCACCGCCGCGTGCAGGCCGGCGTGCCCGCCGGAGGCATCGACGGTGATCGGGAAGCGCCCGAACTTGGCCGGCCACTCGCCCACCTCCACGGTCTCGGCGCCGAGCACCGCGGCGCGCTCCAACCGGCCGGTGTCGCTGTCGGCGTAGACCACGCGTGACGCGCCGAGCGCCTTCGCGCACGCCGCCGCGTAGAGGCCGACGCTGCGTGCGTGCCCGCCGACCACCAGCACCTCGGCGCCGGGCGACGCGGCAAGCGGTCCGGCAACCGCGCGGTAGCCGTCGGGCACGTTGTCGGCGACGCTGGCCACCGCCACCGGATCGAGCCCGTCGGGCAACGCGACGAGCATCGCGTCGGCGAACGGCACCCGCAGCACGTCGGCCAGCGCTCCGCCCCACGCCCCGCCCAGCGGCTCCATGCCGTAGGCCGAGCCGCGCGGGACGGTCAGACAGCTCGCGGTGTGCCCCGCGAGGCAGGCGGCGCACGCCCCACACGAGATCTGAAACGGCACCACGACGACGTCGCCGGCGGTCACACCCGTCACGTCGTCGCCGACCTCGAGCACCTCGGCCACGCACTCGTGCCCCAGCGGGAAGGGCTGCGCGATCGGGATGATCCCCGACAGGAACGCCCCGTCGAGATCGCACATGGCCACAGCCAGCGGCCGCACCAGCGCCTGCCCGTCGCTCTCCAGGCGCGGCGCCGGCGCCTCGTCCCAGCGCACCGCGCCCGCCCCGACGATCGAGAGTGCTCGCATGACTCGAGTGTGTCGCAGCGCAGGCCGCTCGAGCCTTCACCTTGTCCGCGCCGACGTATCCGCGCGTCCGGCCGGGGCCTCTGCAGGACATCATGGAATTCACTCCACAGTTGCGCGACGAGTATCGCCACCTGTTCACGACCGCCCGGGTCCGGGACACGCACGTGGGGCAGGTCAACCAGATCGTCCACGGGATCGTCGGCCAGAAGGCGCGCTACCAGGCGGTCGGGACCCCACTCGGGATCCCGTGGTGGTTCGTCGGCGTCATCCACGAGCTCGAGGGCGGGCGGAACTTCCACACGCACCTCCACAACGGCGACCCGCTGACGCACAAGACGGTCCACGTGCCCAAGGGCCGGCCGCCCGGCAACCCGCCGTTCACGTTCGAGGAGAGCGCCCGCGACGCGCTGACCATGGAGGGCTTCGCGCACAAGGCGGATTGGTCGATGAGCCAGGCGCTGTTCCGGCTGGAGCGCTACAACGGCTTCGGCTACCGCAAGCCGTCGATCAACCTGCACTCGCCGTACCTGTGGAGCTTCTCGCAGCACTACACGCGCGGCAAGTTCTCCTCCGACGGGCGCTTCGACGCCAACCTCGTGAGCCTGCAGTGCGGTACCGGCGTGCTGCTGCGGACGATGGTCGACGCGGGGCACGTGACCCCGATGTCCGCCACCGCCGCGGTGGCGTGACGCCTGAGGCGAGCTCCCCGTCAGGACGGGGAGCTCGCGCCGGGTCAGGTCAGCTGCAGAGCGCCAGCGTCGGGTCGCAGTGGACGTTGGCCACGTCCTGCCAGGAGCCGGTGTGGTTGTCGCGCAGCACGATGTGAACGTGCTGGCTGGTGCTGGTCACGTTGCCGATGCTGACCGGGCCGACGACGAGACCGTTGGCGCCGTTGATGATCGGGCTCGTCCTGGTGACGGTCAGGTTGCCTGACGAATCGTAGAACCGCAGTTGCAACCGCGAGCTGATCCCGAGCGAGTTGCGCAGGAAGTTGCTGCCCGTCAGGACCGGGGTGGTGTTGGCCCCGGAGACGTTCCAGTCCAGCGTGCCGGGGAGCGTCGGCGCCCCGAACTTCCAGTTGTTGCCGAAGGCGGTGTCGCCGGAGGCGCTGGTCATCGGCCCGACGTCGCTGGCGGACGCGGTGCCCGCGGCCGCCGCGACGGCGAGGCCGGCGATGGCCATGGTGGTGGCTGCGGCCCGGGTGAAGCGTGTGCGCTGCATGGTGATGGTCCTTGCTGTGGGAGGGGGAGGGAGAGGCGCCTCGAGAGCAACCCTCGCCGCGGCGCCCACCCGCAACCACCCGGGAGACCCCTGGCCCGGACCCCTTGACCGGCTACGCGCGCCAGAGCAAGGGGAAGCTCTCGTGGTCGAGCGGCTCACCGGCGCCGAGCGACCCTTCGACCTCCGGGAACGGCGGGCTGGTGCGATGTGGTCGCGGCGCCCAGCGCACGTCGTCGCCGGTCAGGCGCAGCGACACGACGCGCCGGCGCGTCGGCGACCCGGCCGCGGCGTGCAGCGTGAGCATGTTGAACGCGACCGCGTCGCCGGGCTCCATGCCCCACCCGACGATCGGCCACGCGTCGCGGTCGGCCTCGACGTCGGGCACCTCCTCCAGCGCGCCCTCGTCGAAGACCATCGCCGTGCCCTTGACGAACGAGCGCGGCATGAACCACCGGCCCTCCGCGTGCGAACCGGCCACGAACTCGAGCGTGCTGGGCCGCGACACCGGGTCCAGCGGCATCCAGAACGAGATCGTCTGTGAGCCATCGATCGGGTAGTACGGCTGATCCTGATGCCACGGGCTGCGGTCCAGCGTCCCCGGCTCCTTGACCAGCAGGTGATCGTGGAACAGCCGGACCGTCCGCGAACGCATCAGCGCGCCCGCGACCGGGGCGAGTGCCGAGCCGCGGAACACCTGCTCGTACTCGGGGATCCGCTGCCAGTTGCGGAAGTCCTCGACGAACGCGCCGGGCTCGCCGGGCTTGGTGGCGTTCATCCCGAGTGGCCCCAGGCTCCCCAGGTTGCGCTCGACGCCGGCCCGCAGCGTCTGCACCTCCTCCGGCGAGAGCAGGCCGCGCAACAGCACGGCGCCGTCGCGCTCGAACGCCTCGACATCGGCCCGGCTGACGTCGAACCCCGATGGTATGCTCGTGGACATGTTTTGGCACACTAGTAGACCAAAGGCGGAAGTTCAAGCGTGACCTCGGCCCTGGACGCGTTGCACCCGGTCCGGGCGCGCACCGTCGTCGAGGACGTCGTTCAGCAGCTGCTCGAGCTGATCCGCAGCGGCGCGCTGAGCGAGGGTGATCGCCTGCCCGCCGAGCGCGAGCTCGCCGAGCACCTGCACGTCGCGCGGGCCAGTGTCCGCGCCGCGGTCGCGCAGCTGCAGGCCAACGGCGTCGTCACCACCGGGCATGGGCGGATCGGCTCGGTGGTCTGCGCGAGCTGGGTGCCGGACACGCTGCAGACGACGGCGATCCCGGACGCCGATCGCTTCCGTGCGCTGCTGGAGGCGCGGCGAGTGCTCGAGCCGGCGCTCGCCCGCCTGGCGGCCGAGCGCGCCGACCATGCCGGGCTCGAGCACCTCGAGCGCGCCGTGGAGGAGCAGCGGGAGCTCGGGGACGACCGTCCGCGCGCCGTCCAGGCCGAGGGCCGGTTCCACCGCCTGATGTGGCGCCTGGCCGACAACGCCGCGCTCGAGCGCGCGATGCGCGACGTCTACGTCGAGCTGGAGGCCGTGCTCGACATGGCGATGCGCACCGAGGCCGACACCGACCGCTCGCTGCGCGTCCACGAGCGAACGCTCGCCGCCCTGCGCGACGGCGACCCGCGCCTGGTGGACGCGGCCATGGACGAGCACCTGGAGGTCATGGAGGAGATCTACGGCCAGACCACCGGAAGGCGCTACCGCCACGGGCGACCCTCATGAGAGGTACGGTCACGCGATGACCGCCGCCCCTGAGCCCGCGCCGCTGTACCCGCCGCCGCCTCCGCAGACGCCGAAGAAGAAGCGCAGCGTGGGCAAGATCATCGCGATCGTCGTCGCGGCGGTGGTCGTGGTCTTCATCCTGTTCATCGTCGGGATCTTCTTCCTGGTCAAGGGATCGACCGCCGACGCGCAGAAGGTCTCCGACCAGTTCGTCACCGCGGTCCAGACGGGCGACGGCGCCAGGGCCTACGCCCTCACAGGCCCATCCTTCCGCGCGGCGACGACCGAGGCGCAACTCACCGAGCTGGTCAAGAACCTCTCGACGCTCGTCACCAAGGACGCCCAATCACCCAAGGGCAAGGCGATCAGCGCCAGCACCGACAACGGGAAGATCGCCGTCTTCACCTACACGCTGAAGGGCACCAGCGGCAAGCCCGTCTACTTCAAGACCCAGATCCGCGATGAGGACGGGAAGTGGGTGGTGATGAACTTCCGCAGCTCCGAGACGGAGCTCGACACCAACGTCGAGTGAGCTAGCCGGCCGGGACGGCGCGGCGCTCGGCGAAGAACGCGTCGTCGGGATCGAGCGGGCGTGAGAAGTGATACCCCTGGCCGAGGTGGCAGTTCAGCCCGCGCAGGACGTCGAGCTGCGCGGGCGTCTCGACGCCCTCGGCGATCACGCTCAGGCCGCGCATCGCCGCGAGCTCGACGATCAGGCGCACGAAGGTGGCGTCCTCGTCGTCGTGGGCGATGCCGTCGGTGAACTCCTTGGCGATCTTCAGGACGTCGAGCGGGAGCGAGCGCAGGTAGCTCAGCGACGAGAAGCCGGTGCCGAAGTCGTCGAGCGCGAGCCTGATCCCGTGCGCGCGCAGGCGGTTGAGCTGCTCGCTGCCCCGCGCGGCGTCCTGGACGAGCACGGTCTCGGTGAGCTCGATCACGAGCCGGTCCGGCGACAGGCCGCTGCCGGCGAGGATCTCGAGGATCTCGCCGGCCAGCTCAGGGTCCTCGAGCTCTGAGCCCGAGAGGTTGACCTGGACGGCGAGCGGAGCGGTCCACGTCGCCGCCTCGCGGCAGGCGGCGCGGAACACGAAGCGGGTGAGCGGGACGATCAGCCCGTTGCCCTCGGCGAGCGGGATGAACTCCAGCGGCGGGATGCGGCCGTGCGTCGGATGCTGCCAGCGCACCAGCGCCTCCACGGCGGTGGTCTCGCCCGTGGCCAGGTCGACGATCGGCTGGTACTGGAGGATCAGCTGCTCGCGCTCGATGCCGACCCGCAACTCGTCGCGCAGCGTGTGCCGGCGCATCACCGCGTCGCGCAGCTCCGGTGTGAAGACCGCGAAGCGGCGCTTGCCGGCGGACTTGGCCTCGTACATGGCGAGGTCGGCGTCGCGCAGCAGGTCGGCGGTGCTGCCCTCGCTGTGATGGCCGGTGGCGATGCCGGCGCTGAGGTTGACGGCGAGCAGCCGCTCCCCCACCGCGACCGGCAACTCGAAGCTGCGCAGGATCCGCTCCGCGAGCGTCGTGGCGACGGCCTCGACCTCGGCCGCGTCGGCGGTGCGGACGAGGATCGCGAACTCGTCACCGCCGAGCCGGGCCACGAGGTCCTCACCGCGCACAGCGCGGACGATCCGGGCGCTGGCCGCCCGCAGCAGGTCGTCGCCGACCGCATGGCCGAGTGTGTCGTTGACCGTCTTGAAGTCGTCGAGATCGACGAACAGGACCGCAACGCCGCCGCGCGCGCTGAGCGCCGCGCTGACGCGATCGATGAACCGGGCGCGATTGGCGAGCTCCGTGAGCGGATCGTGGTGGGCCTGGTGGTGCAGGCGCTGCTGGAGCTCCTCGAGCTCGGACACGGCCTCGTCGAGGCGGTCGAAGCGCAGCGCGGCGCTGGTGTTGGTCGCGAGCGTGTCGAACAGCGCGAGGTCGCCGCTGTCGAAGCCGCGGTTGATCCCGACGCGGTTCGCGACCGTCACGGTGCCGACGATGCGGTCCTCGCCGCGCAGCACCGCCGTCATCAGATTGCGGAAGTCGCGGCCCGCGAGCAGCGGTGCGAGCGCGGGCGCCAGCGGCGCGTTGAGCGTGACCGGGCCGTCGGCGGCGTGGACGCGCAGCGCCTCGGCGGCCACGGCATCGACCGGCTCCATCGCGTGGCGCTCGCCGTTCGGGCCGAGGCGGGTGCGCATCGGGGCGCTGCCGGTGCCCGAAAACAGGATGATCTCGGCGTGGTCGGCGCGGAACGCGTCGCGCGCACGGTCGAGCAGGCCCTCGATGGCGTCGGCGATCTCGGGCGAGTCCGACAGCGTGCGGTTCGCCTCGTAGAGGAACTCGGCCTTCTCGCTGCGCGCGCGTTCGCGGGCGTATCCACGCAGGCCGATGGCCGCGGCGGCGAGCGGCACGATCATGATCGGCACCGCGGCGGGCTCGCGGATGACGATCACCGCGGCGAGCAGCGCGAGGCTGGTGTTCGCCGGGGTCACGATCGCGTCGAGACGGACAATCTGGCGAATGTCGGCGAGCGTCGGGCGACCCTCGGTGATGGTGATCACGCCGGTCAGCATCGCGATCGAGACGGCGCCTGAGATCTGCATCGCCACGAACGTGCCGATCCACGTCACCGGGCCGAAGTCCGGCTGCTCACCGGCGATCGCGCGCAGCACCAGAAAGCCGATGGCGTGCGAGAGCACGTACTGGCCGATGTTGAAGACGACCTTCACCGCGGGCAGGCGGGCCAGCAGCATCGCGACCGCGGTGCCGGCGGCCAGGCCGGCGATGTACTGCGGTCCGGTGACGAAGATCAGGCCCAGCGCGGCCGGCACCTCGGTGAGTGAGAAGGCGTGGGCACTGCGGAACGCGAGCCGCACCGGCCGCAGCTCGCAGACCGCGACGGCGGCGGCCAGGAGGTACCACGGCACCTGCGGGCGCGCGATCGAGCCGGCGTCGAACGTCGCCGAGGAGACCAGCAGAGCGCCAACCAGCAGCGCGGCGTCGAACCACCAGATCGCAAGGATGCGGGGTTTCCCGTGACGAGCCATCAACGCCCATGAAGTCGGCCGCAACGCACAGAGATTGAGCGTGGGACACCCGTCCGGGCGCGATTGGGCACGATGTCGAGAAGCGCCGGACGGCTCCGCTCACTCCGTGACAGGGCCTACGACCTCAGGAGCAACCACCCATGCCCAAGTACCTGATCCTCAAGCACTACCGCGGCGGCCCGGAGCCGCACCATCCGTTCCCGCCGATGGACCAGTGGGCGCCGGAGGACGTCGAGGCGCACTTCGCGTTCCTGCGGAAGGTCAGAGGCGCGCTGGAGGAAAGCGGCGAGTACGTCGGGTCGCAGGCGCTGACACCGGCGCGGACGTGGGTGCGCTACGACGGCCCGGACGCCGCGCCCGTCACCACCGACGGCCCACTGCCCGAGACCAGCGATCTCGTCGCGGGGTGGTACATGATCGATGTCGAGACCTACGAGCGGGCGCTCGAGATCGCCGCGCTCGTGTCGTCGGAGCCCGGCCCCGGCGGCGAGCCGATCCACGAGTGGCTCGAAGTCCGGGAGATCATGTCCTAGTGATCGACGAAGCTGCGCTGCGTGCGCTCGTCCCGCGTGTGCTGGCGGGCCTGGTCCGGCGCGGCGAGGACTTCGACGCCGCCGAGGACGCGCTCCAGGAGGCGTTGCTGGAGGCGCTGCGGGTCTGGCCCGAGCACCCGCCGCGCGATCCACGCGCCTGGTTGATCACGGTCGCGACACGGAGGCTCGTCGACGCCCGCCGCAGCGAGGTCGCCCGGCAGCGCCGCGAGGAGACGATCCACGCGGAGCCCGACCCGGTGCGCTCGGACGAGGTGGGCGACGACACGCTGTTCCTGCTCTTCTGCTGCTGTCACCCGGACCTCGCGCCCACCTCCCAGGTGGCGCTGACGCTGCGCGCCGTCGGCGGGCTCACCACCCGCGAGATCGCCGACGCGTTCTACGTACCCGAGGCGACGATGGCGCAGCGCATCAGCCGCGCCAAGCGCACCGTGCACGGCCGCCGGCTCAACCAGCCCGGCGACCTCGCCGTGGTGCTGCGCGTGTTGTATCTCGTCTACACGACCGGCCACGCCGGCCGGGTGGACCTGGCCGCCGAGGCGATCCGGCTCACCCGGCAGCTGACGCTCGCAACCGAGGAGCCGGAGGCGCGCGGGTTGCTCGCGCTGATGCTCCTCAACCACGCCCGGCTCGCGGCGCGGCTCGACGCCGAAGGCCGGATCGTGACGCTCGACCACCAGGACCGTGCCCTCTGGGACACGCGCGCGATCGCCGAAGGCGTGCGCGTCCTGCAGTCCGCGCTCGCCCTTCAGCGTCCCGGCCGCTACCAGATCGAGGCCGCGATCGCCGCCCTGCACGACGACGCCGCGAGCGCCGCGGAGACCGACTGGGAGCAGATTCTCGCGTGGTACGACGACCTGGTGGCGCTGACCGACGACCCCGCGCGCCAGGACCCGGCCGCGGTGCTCGGCCGCGCGGTCGCGGTCGGCCACGTCCTCGGCGCCGCCGCTGGGCTGCGCGAGACGGACCGCCTGCGCGACGTGATCGGCGACCGCCACCGCTGGCACGCGGTCCGCGGCCATCTGCACGAGCTCGGGGATGACCTGCCGGCCGCGGCGACGGCCTACGCCGAGGCCGCCCGGCTGTCCACCAACGTCGCCGAGCGCGACCACCTCGTCCGCCAGGCCGCTCGCGCGCGGGCGGCGGTCAAGCGCTAGCGGCTGCGGCCGGGCCAGGTCTTGCCGTAGAACGGGCCGGAGCGCAGCACGCGGTCGACGATCTTCGCCATCGCGATCGCCTCCCTGCGTGTGCTCGGCTTCCGACGTGCCGCCGTCGGTCCGGCCCGGACCGGCAGCGCGCGCCGCCGCTGACGCCTGTGTCCCAGCGATATCCAGAAAAGGCGCGAACCGGGTTCTCTTTCGGCCGATCCGAGGCACTATGTCTGCGACGTGGACGGACGGCAGGGAGGCGGCGAGGTGCGCAGCAGGTGGATCAGAGCGGCAGTGATCGGGGCGATCGCCGGCCTCGGCGTGGCCGGATCGGCGTCGGCCCAGAACCGGCCCTACGTCAGCTCGGCGCCGACGACCAGCGGCACTGCCACCGTCGGGAGCCGGCTGACCTCGGTCGGCGGGCAGGCCGGCGGTCCGCACGGCACGACGGTCGGGCGGGCGTGGCTGCGCTGCACCAACGCCACCGACGAGAGGTCGTGCCAACTGATCGACGGCGCGTGGAACACGAGCACCTACACGCTGACCAGCGCCGACCTCGGCAAGCGCGTGCGGTCGGCGCTGTACGCCTACAAGGACTATCCGCGCGATCTCGTGTGGAGGATGTCGGCGGCGACCGCTCCGGTCGCCAACCCCGCCCCGCCGCCGCCGGCGAAGACCCCGGTGCCGACGGCCACGCCCCCCGTGGCTCCGGTCGCGCCGCCCGTCGTCGCGACGCCGACGCCGGTCCCCGTCCAGCCGGTCGCACAGCCGCTCCCGACCGAGCAGGCGGTGACGCCCACCACGGTTGCACCGGCGCGGGCACGGGCGAAGCGGATGCGGCCGTTCCCGATCGTGCGCGTCAGCGGCGTGCTGACCACCAACGGCGCGCAGATCTCGCGGCTGACGGTCAAGGGGCCCAAGGGCGTGAGGATCACGATCAAATGCTCAGGCGCCGGCTGCCCGGAGCGAAGCGTCGCACGCGAGGTGCGGACCCGGATGGTCCACATCTCGCAGTTCGAGACCTACCTGCGCTCGGGCGTGAAGCTCACGATCACGGTCGCCAAGCGGGGCTACATCTCGAAGGTGACGACGATCAAGATCCGGAAGGCCAAGGCGCCGCTGCGCAGTGACCTGTGCCGTGTTCCCCGGGCGAAGAAGCTCTCACGCTGCCCCAAGGGCTGAGGGCTCCAGCACCCACCGCGCGAAGTCGGCCGGACCGACGTTGCTCCCGCACAGGATCGTGGTGACGCGGCGCCCGGCGAAGCGCTCGCGGTCCTCGAGGACGGCGGCCACCCCGAGCGCGGCGGACGGCTCGACCACCAGTCCCGCGTGCTCGTAGAGCAGCCGCATGCCGGCCTTGATCGAGTCCTCGCGGACCAGCGCCACGTCGTCGAGGACGACGAGCAGGTCGTCGAGCACCTCCGGGATCGGGCAGCGCCCGGCAACTCCGTCGGCGATCGTGTCGATGCGGTCGGTCTCGACCACCGCTACGCCGTCGCCACGACAGCGCCATCGCGGGCGCACCGACGGGCTGGATGCCGATCACCTCGACGTGCTCGGCCAGCGAGCGCATGACGGAGGCCACGCCGCTGGCCATCGCGCCGCCGCCGAGCGCCACGAGCACGACGTCGAGACCCGCGTCGTCGCGCACCAACTCCAGGCCGATGGTCGCGGCGCCCTCGCACGTGGCCAGATCGAGGCTGTCCTCGACCAGGTACGCGCCTTCGCCGGAGGCGATCTCGCGTGCCAGCAGCCGCGCGTCCTCGATGTCCTCGCCCTCCAGCCGCACGTCCGCGCCGAAGGCGGCGATCTGGCGCAGCTTGAGCGGGTTCGCCGTCCGCGCCGCGACGACGGTGACGTCGAGGCCGCGACGAACGCCGCTGTAGGCCAGCGCCTGCCCGAGGTTGCCGGCGCTCGCACACACCACGCGAGATTCGCCGTGCGCACGGGCCGCGGCGGTCACCGTCTCGGTGCCGCGTCCCTTGAAGCTCCGGACGGGGTTGAGCGTTTCGACCTTCAGCGTCAGCTCGCACCCGAGCGCCCGGCCGAGCGGAGCGCACGGAAGCGCCGGCGTGTCCAGGAACACCGGGTCGATCTCGCCGACCGCGGCGCGGATCCGCTCGAGTCGGAGCCGGACGCGTTCGATCATGCATCCACCCTGGTGCCGAACTGTGTCGCCGTCGACGCCATCTCCGTCGTCATCGTGTACCACTATGGACAGCCATCAGCCCGGCGTCACCAACTTCGTCCACATCGGCCTCGTCGTCGAGGATCTCGACGAGACCGTCCGGTTCCTCACGCTGCTCGGCTTGGAGTGCAGCAAACCGGGGGTGTTCGGCGGCGCGTGGATCGATCGGATCATCAGCCTCGACGACGCCACGGTCGAGACCGTGATGGCTCGCCTGCCCGGCGGCCCCGACATCTTCGAGGTGGTGCGCTTCCAGACACCGGCGGCCGGCGCGCACGAGCCGGCCCCGGCCGCGAACCGTCCCGGCCTGCGACATGTGGCCTTCAAGGTCGATGACATGCACGGCGTCGTCGCGCGCGTCCGCGAGGGCGGCTGGGAGACGGTCGGCGAGATCGTCAACTACGAGGAGATGTTCCTGCTCTGTTACGTCCGCGGACCGGAAGGGCTGATCGTCGAGCTCGCCGAGCGGCTCTGACGCTCCTCGCGCCGGCGGATGAGCTCCTCGACCGCGCTCGGGAGGGTCGTCTCGAAGTCGATCAGCTTCGCCCACGTCGGGGTCACGACGATGCGGACCATGCCGTCGTAGAGCGAGCGGACCTCCGCCTCCCACTCGACCCGCTGCTCGGCCGTCATCTCGTAGCTGCCGTTCATCTGGAGGTACTCCTCCGGGATGCCGTCGACGACGTCGAGTTCGGCCCGGCCGCGGATGAGCAGGAGCTTCGGCGGGTGCACCTCGGTGTCGATCGTCAGGGCGACTGCCGGGTTGTGGCGCAGGCCCGTCAGCTTCGCGGCGTTCTTGGTGGTGCACATGACGACCTCGGAGCCGTTCCAGGTGAACGCGATCGGGATGTTTCGCGGCGTGCCGTCCTTGGCGACGTAGGCCAGGCGGGTCAGGTCACGGGCCAGAAGCGCCTGGCTCAGTGGGCGGTTCAGGATCTCGCTGATCTCGTTCGGCTGCATGGTGTGTGAGCGGAGCGGGTCGGCGTTTCTCGACTGCCGACGCGCATGTGGTGCGTGCGCGCGCGCGGCCGGACGCGACCCGGTGATCGAACTCGTCGTCGCTGCGTCCTAGACGGCGGTGCGCCCGCCGTCGGCAGCCACCGTTGCCCCGGTGATGTAGCTCGCGCGGTCGGAGGCGAGAAACGCGACGACCTCGGCGATCTCCTCGGGCTGAGCGGCGCGGTCGAGCGGGGTGGTGGCGCCGAGTTGGCGGATGAACTCGGGGCCGGACGGCGTGGGGGTGTAGACCGGGCCAGGGGCGATGGCGTTCACGCGGACGCCCCGGCCGCCGAGCTCGGCGGCCCAGGAGCGGGTCATCGCCGCGAGCGCGGCCTTGGTCGCGCCGTAGGCGGCGCCGCCGGGCATGCCGATCTCCCCCGCCATCGAACTGATGGAGATGATCGCCCCGCGGCCACGGGCGGCCATCTTGGGGGCCAGCGCACCGACGAGCACGAACGGGGCGCGGACGTTGCTGTCGAACATGGCGTTGTAGTCGTCGAGCAAGTGCTCGCCGGTGGGCGCCCAGCGCGAGATGCCGGCGTTGTTGACGAGGATGTCGATGTCGCCAGCGGCGTCGGCGAGGCGGTGGGTGCCGGCGCTGTCGGTGAGGTCGGCGGCGAGGAAGCGCCCGCGCCCGCCGGCGGAGACGATCGCCTCGAGGACCTCGGCGCCGCGCTCGGCGTCGCGGCCGTGAACGACGACCTCCGCGCCGTGACTGGCCAGTGCGAGCGCGGAGGCTCGCCCGATGCCGGAGGTGGCGCCGGTGACGAGTGCCGTGCGGCCGTGAAGGTCGTAGTCGGTGTTGGTCATGGACCTCACAGTTCCACCATCGACGCTCCCTTTCAGTGTCGAGATCTCCAACGCCGATGGAGAATGATGCGAAGATCCTCCAATGTCTTCCGCTGCTCACGAGCTGCGACGGATCGGAACCGCGCTGCTGGCGCGCCAACAGGAGCTCGGCCGCGCGATCAGCGCACGGATCGTCGACGAGCTGCCCGGCTATCAGGACGCGCCCGAGCCGATCAAGGCCGATCTCCTCGCCGGCGCGACCGAGGTCGCCGGGCTGCTGGCGGGGTCACTCGCGGGCGGCCACCCGCTCCGTCGCGAAGATGCCGCCGGCGTTCGCGCACTGGCGGCCCGGCGCGTGCAGCAGGGCGTCGAGCTTGAGGTGTTCCTGCACGCCTACCGGGTCGCGCTGCTCGAGTTCTGGGACGCGTGCGCGCAGGAGGCCGAGCGGCTCCGGCTGCCGCGGTCGGCCGGCTACGCGCTCGGCCGGGCGTCGATCGAGGCGATCGACGTCCTGACGACGCAGGCTGCCGAGGGCTACCTGCGCGAGGAGGCGCGCGTTCGCGCCCGCAGCGGTCGCGAGGCACGCGACCTCATCGAGCGGCTGGTGAGCGGACAACCGCCGGCGCGACGCTATCCCGGGCTGGACCCCGCCGCGACCCTATTCGTCGTGGTGGCCAGGGTCGAGTCGGCCGAGCAGTCACCGGGGGAGGCGATGGCATTGGTCCGTGACACCGTCGCCGAGCATCTCCGCCCGCCGCTGTCCGCGCTCCGGCACGATGAGCTGGTGGTGATCACCCGCGCGCTGCGCGTCGCCGAGCTCCTCGAGGTCCGGGAGCTCACGAGCGGCGTCGACGTGCGGTTCGGCCTGGGACTCCCGTCGAGCGGGTTCGAGGGCATCGCTCGCGCCCACCGCGAGGCCCGGCTGTGCCTCGAGTGGGCGACGCCCGAACGCCCAGTGGTCGTGCTCGGCGATCTGTCGGCGCTCGAGACCGCGATGGTCGGCATCGACGCCACCGCGCGCGCCGTGATCGCCGCCAAGGCGGAGGGCCTCCGCGCGCTCGACCCGGCCGCTCGGGCGGCGGCGATCAACACCGTCCGCGCGTTCGCCGCCGCCGATCTCAACGTCGCGCGCGCAGCCGCCGCGCTGTCGATCCACCAGAACACCCTGCGCCACCGTCTGGAGCGGATCAGCGATACCACCGCCCACGACCCGCGCGGCTTCCGCGGCCTGGTCGACCTGCTCTGCGCCATCGAGACGCTCTGAACGCAGACGACCTCGGGCATACACCGCGTTCGCTCCCGCCGTCGGCAGGTCGGCGGGCACAACGCGGAGCCTACGTCGTGCGCAGTGCCTTGGACGACGCGGCGGTCAGGTTGCGCAGCGGATCGCCGACCGCCACGGTGTCCTCGATGCGGATGCCGAAACGCCCCGGAATGTAGATCCCCGGCTCGACCGTGAAGACCATGCCGGTCTCGAGGACGGTGTTGTTGCCACGGACGATCGACGGGTCCTCGTGCACCGCGCGGCCGATGCCGTGCCCGGTGCGCCCACTGGCCCACTGGCCGTAGCCGGCGTCGTGCAGGACCGACAGGGTCGCCGCGTCGACCTCCGCGGCGGTGACGCCCGGGCGGGCGGCGGCGACGCCCGCGGCCTGCGCGGCCGCGACGAGCGCGTAGGCCTCGGTGTACTCCGCGTCCGGCTCGCCGAGGAACACCGAACGCGTGATGTCCGCCCACCAGCCGTCCACCGAGGTCGCCATGTCGACGAGCATCGACTCGCCCGGCTGCACCGCCGCATCCCCGGGCGTCTGGTGGCTCAACGCCGCGCGCGGCCCGGCCGAGACCAGGATGAACGCCTCGCGGTCCGCGCCGCCGCGCCAGAGCAGGCGCGCGATCTCACCCGCAAGCTCGCGCTCGGTGGTGCCCGGCCCCACCCCCGCGAGGACCTCGTTGACGACGTTCGCGAGCAACTCGCCGGTGACGGCGATGCGGTCGATCTCCTCGGCGGTCTTGAGCAACCGCGGGCGAGCCAGGATGTCGCCCGCGACGCGCATCGACCGCACGTCGGCATGGACCCCGAGCGCCGCCACGACATGAAACGGCACGCCCTCGTCGACCGCCACCGAACCAGGCGAGCCGAGCCGCGCGAACGCCTCGGTCAGCGCGCCCGCCGGCCCGTCGATGTCCTCCCAGCCCAGCACGAGCTCGTCGCGTACGAACGGCTGCACGGCCGAGACCTCCATCGCCGGCAGCACGATCGCCGCGTCCGTGGCGGTCACCAGCACGGCGAACAGCCGATCGGTGGGCAGCGTGTCGTAGCCGATCAGGCGAGCGGCGTTCGGGGTCGGCCCGACGACCAGCAGGTCCACCCCGGCCGCGGCCAGCTCGCGCCGGACAGCTTCGTAGTCACGATCCATGCGGGCAAGCTTGACGGTCCTGTGGCGTGACGTGAGCGGCGAAGCGATCCGGGAGGTCGTCGAGGGTGACGGCTACCGGTACGTGAGGACCGGCTCACGCGGTCCGCACCAGCTCCGCACGCAGCTCCCAGGTCTCGTCGGACGCCGGTTCGCGGACGTCGTCCCACGTCAGGGCCTGGCCGGCGGCGACGTCGCGGACCACCTCGACCTGGTCGGCCAAGCCGATCGGGATGCGTCGCTCGCGCACCGACGTCGCCGCGGGCTCACAGCGCCCCCAGACGCAGTAGCCGCCCTCCCCGTCGAGCCGCTCGCCGGCGCGCAGGTCGCGCTTGGCGACCGCGACCACGTCGGCGCTGAACGCGCGCGTTGCGCCGGTCGGCTCGTCGCGCAGCACGACCGACAACACGCTCACGGCCAGTTCGAGCCCGATGAAATGGTTCGGCCGGTACAGCGCGGCGTACTCGCCGCGCGAGTCGAGCGCCGCGCCGTACTCGGCCAGGCAGCGGCGGGTGTACTCGTCGGGCGCGGTGAACGTCACGAACACCCCCCAGCGCAGGTCGCGTGGCACGGGGTGGCCGTCGCGCCCGAGGGAGGACACGACCTCGACCGTCGGTGTGCGTTCGAGCACGCCCCCGTGGCCGATCGGCCGGCAGACGTCGGCCAGCGCATCGACGCCCGCCGGCGGGAACGCCAGCCCGCGCTCGGGCGGGAGCAGACCGGTCGCGTTGGCCACCGCCGCCATCTCGATCGCCGACTTGGTCCCGTCCAGGAACGAGGTGAACATCTTCGCGTTGTAATCGCCCGTCCGCACCTCCTCGGCCGTGAAGCCGTAGTGCTCCCATACGCCGTCGGGGTCGACCGAGTGATAGCGCGGCAGGTACTTCGTGCCCTTGCCCGCGCTCACCACTTCGAAGCCGCACGTGCGCGCCCAGTCGACGAGCTCGCAGATCAACGCGGGCTGATCGCCGTAGGCCATCGAGCAGTGCACGCCGCGCTCCGCCGCTCGCCGGGCCAGCGCCGGCCCGGAGAGCACGTCGGCCTCGACGTTGACCAGCACGACGTGCTTGCCGGCGGCGATGGCACGCAGGGCGTGACGGGTGCCGACCCGCGGCAGCCCGGTGGCCTCGATCACGACCTCCAGTTCGGGCGCGTCCACGACCTCGTCCAGCGTCGTCGTCAGATGGACCGCGGACGAGCTCCGCCGCGGTCCAGCCGGCGCGCACGAAGGCCGCGCGCGCCCGGTCGAGGTCGAGGTCGATCGCGGCGCTGACCTCCAGCCCGGCGAGCCGGCGAGCCTGGGCGAGGAACATCGTCCCGAACTTGCCGCATCCGACGAGCGCGACGCGCACGGGACGTCCGGCCTCGGCCCGCTCACGCAGGCGCTCCGCGAGCCCGACGGCGGGATAGCGCATGAGCGGGTTCTACCGTGCGCGGCGCGTTCGCGCATCGCACGCCCTAGCCATTCGCGGGGGATCTCAGAACGCTCTCACCACTCAGCGGAGAGGGTGCCCGCCATGACTGTGCGACTCGCTGGCCTCGTCTCCGTGTTCGTCCTGGCGCTGTGCGCGACCGCGTCCGCGGCGACGCCGTTCTGGCACAGCGCGCTGATCGCCACGGACAACGACGACCTGCAGAGCGCGTCGTGCTCGACGCCGACGTTGTGCATCGCGGTCGGCGACAACGGCATCGCCGCCGTCGAGGACGGCGCCTACGAGTACCTGACCATCGCCGATCAGGACGCCAACCTGCCGTCGTTGAACTCGATCTCGTGCGTTCCCGGCAAGCGCTTCTGCATGGCGGTCGACAGCCGCGGCCAGGCGGTGCCGTGGATCGACGGCGAGTTCGGTGACCTCACGCACGTCGACGGCACCTTCGTCCTGGAGTCGGTGTCGTGTCCGACGGACACCTTCTGCAAGGCCGTCGATGACTTCGGCAAGGTCTTCACCTACGCCAACGGCGTGTGGAGCGCGACCTCGGTGCAGCTCTCCGGCACCCCCGCGCAGGGCACCCCGCGGCTGTCGTGCGCCACTCCGCAGTTCTGTGTCGCCGTCGCCCAGGGTGCCTCGGGCGTCGTCTACTACAAGTTCACCGCTTCGGGCTGGTCGACGGCCACGGGCGTCGGGACCGCTGCCGACGCGGCGCCCCGCAGCCTCGTCTGCACGTTGGCCAGCTTCTGCCTGCTGACGACGAACAAGGGCTCGGCGGCACGCTTCGACGGCAACTCGACATGGACGGTCAAGCAGGTCGTGCAGACCGTGCAGGTGCCGATCTTCGCGGGCTGCGCGCCGGCCACCACCACCTGCCAGGCGATCGACCAGAACGTCAAGGGCTATTCCACCGGCGACGGCGTCACGTGGTCGAGCAGCACCGACCTGCGCGGCACAACGCTCAGCGCACCGTCGAGCGTGTCCTGTTTGGCCGCCGATCTCTGCGTCGCCACCTCAGGTTCCCTGACGTCGGCGTTTGCCCGGAGCATCGTCCCCTCCAGCAAGCCGGTCATCAACGGGACGGGGAAGCTCGGCGAAACGCTCACCGTCACGCACCCGGCCCTTGACGAGACCCGGGCGTGGGTCCGCACCATCTGGTGGCGCTGCCAGGACTCGGGCTCGCGCTGCGTGCGGGCCACAGCGGACTCGAGCCCGACCTACACGCTGAGCGACGTCGACCGGGGGATGTACATCGAGGCGCGCGACGACACCGGCATCGCGCTGGACGAGGAGGGCTCGAAGTTCAACCCGAACGTCAACTTCGTCTCCCTTCCGCTGCACGTGGAGGACCCGTCCAACACGCCTCCGCCCCTGGTGGCGGCGCCATCGCCCGCGGCGCCGGTGCCTTCGACGCCGACGCCGACCCCGACCGCGCCCGTGGCGAAGCTCAGCGCGTCGGTCAAGACGAGCAAGAAGGCCGTGACGGTCACCGTCAAGTGCCCGGGCACGTGCACGGGCACGGTGAAGCTGGCCGTCGGGAAGAAGACGCTCGGCGCCAAGCGCTACTCGACGGCGCCGGGCAGGCAGGTGGTCATCACGCTCAAGCTGGGCAAGGCGGTCACGAAGCTGTTCAAGTCGCACCGCACGCTCAAGGCGACGCTGATCGTCGACCCCGCGGTCGGCGGCACGCTGAAGAAGACGGTGACGCTGAAACGCTGAGGATCGGAGCGGCGGTCGACGCTCAGCGGCGCGGATCGATTTCTCCGGACCCGCCCCCTGCGGCGCGGCCGGTGTCCGGCTCGTCGCGCGCTATGGGCGCACGTCGGCGGCGGTTGCCGCAGGTCGATAGCCGGGCAGTTCGAGCATGATCGCGGTGCCCGCTCCGGGGCGCGACTGGGCCCGGATGTGGCCGCCGTGGGCTTCGACGATGGCGCGGGCGATCGCGAGACCGAGTCCGGTTCCGCCGCGCTCGCGCGCGCGGCTCTCGTCCACGCGGTGGAAGCGCTCGAAGACGCGCTCGAGATGCTCGGGTGGGATTCCCGGTCCGTCGTCGCTGACGACGATCTGCAGCGACCCGTGGTGCGCTCTGGCGACGACGGCGACGCGGCCGCCTGGCTCGGTGTGCGCGACGGCGTTGCGCACGAGGTTGCGCAGCACCTGGGTGAGGCGGTCCGGGTCGGCCTCGAGCGTGCCGTCCACCGGCTCGATGTGAAACTCGCGCTCGCCGAACAGCGGCAGGTCGCGACGCACGTCTTCGAAGAAGTCCCCGAGCTCGATCGGGCGGAGCTGAACCAGGTGCCCGGCCTCGGCGCTGGCCAGGGTGAGCATGTCGTCGACCAGGCGGTCCATTTCATCCAGCCGTCGCAGGAGCAGGCGGGTGTCCTCGCCTCGTGTGCGTTCGTCGGCGGCGCGATCGAGCAGTTCGACCTGTGCGCGCAGCACCGCCAAGGGCGTGCGCAGTTCGTGCGAAGCGTCCGATACGAAGTCGCGCTGGCGCGCGAAGGCACGCTCGAGCCGCTCGAGCATGTGGTCGAACGCGGTCGCGAGCACACCGACCTCACCGCGGGCGCCGACCGCCCTGGCGCGCAGCGTGAGATCGCCGGAGTCGACCGCGGCGGCCACGGCGGCCATGCGCTGCAGCGGCCGCGCGATCAGCGTCGCGATCAGCACCCCCGCCGCCACGGCCAATGCGAGGGCGAGAGAGCCGACCAGTGCGAAGGTGCGCAGCAGGCTCGCCTGCGCGTCGGTGACCGGGGTCAACGGGTCGGCCATGTAGATCGTCCCGATCCGCCGGCCATCGCGTGCGATCGGTTGCATGAGCACGCGCATGCGACCGGCTTCCTCGACCGAGATGTCCGAAAGCCCGACCGGCGCGTCCCGCAGCCCGTCGGCGTGCTCGTCGTGCTCGTCGCCGTCGTTCTCGTGCTCGCTCTCGTCCTCGCGTTCTTCCTCATCGAGGATTCGCGGCTGGTTGGTCACCGGCGCGGCGCCGGGCACGTCCACGACGAACACACGCGACGCCGGGCGATAGCTCTGGGAGTCGACGAACCGCTGCGCGAAGCGCTCCACGTCGTCCGGCGTCGAGAACTCGGCCGCGGCAAGCAGCCGGTCCCATTCGGCGAGCTGTGTCGCCAGCCCCTCGTCGATGCGGTCCCGCAGGCGCGCACCGGTGCCGCGATAGACGGCCACGAAGCTCAGGCCAAGGGCGACGGTGGTGATGAGCGCGATCGCAAGCGCGAGCTGCGCGCGCAGGCCTCCCGGCAGCAGCCGTCTAGCCATCGGGCGCGTTGAGGCGGTAGCCGACGTTGCGGATGGTCTCGATCGGCCCTTCACCGTTGTCCTCGCCGAGCTTGCGACGCAGGTAACCGATGTAGACCTCCAGCACCTTCGTGCCTGGGTCGAAGTCGAACCCCCACACCGAGTTGAGGATCTGCTCGCGCGAGAGCACCTGATCCGGGTGACGCACCAGGTATGCGAGGAGCTCGAACTCCCGGGCCGTGAGCTGCACCTGGCGCCCCTCGCGCTCCACGCGGCGAGTCCGCAGGTCGATCCGCACGCCGCCGGCTTCCAGCACAGACGCTTCGCGCTGGCGCGGCGCCCGCAACTGCGCGCGCACCCGGGCCAGCAGCTCCTCCAACGAGAAGGGTTTGCTCACGTAGTCGTTGGCGCCCCGGTCGAGTCCCTCGACGCGCTGCTCGATCGCCGTCTGCGCGGTGACCACGATCACCGGCAGATCAGCCTGACGAGCGCGGATCGCGTCAAGTACGTCGAGCCCGCTGCGGCGCGGGAGCATCAGGTCCAGCAGCACCAGCGCATAGCCGCCCGTGAGTGCCTCGGCGATGCCCTCCTCGCCATCATGGACGACCGTGGGCGCGTAGCCCTCGGCGCGAAGCGCCTGCGCGATGAACCCGGCCAGCGTGCGCTCGTCCTCGACGACCAGGATCCGCATCTCGAGTGCATGGTATGCGCGGCTTGGCGCGGCGCCGGGACGGTAAGCGGCTTCTGGATCGCCTCTTACCTGCGTCTTGCTCAGCGCAGCCAGGCTGAAGCCATGACCGACAAGACCCGCATCAAGATCGCCGCTGGAGTGACAGCGCTGTTCCTGGCCGGCATCGGCGTCGCGGGCCTCGCCGTCCGCGGCGGCCAATCCCAGACAGCGAACGCAGCGTCCGAGGCGGCGCCGGCACCCGCCCCGGCGGCGTCAGGCGAGGACCGCAGTCTCTCCGGGGTCATCGGCGCGGCGCTCGCCGCGGCCTCAGGCGAGGACCGCAGTGTCTCCCGGGTCATCGACGCCGCGCTGGCCGCGGCCGCCGGCGACGATCTCACTGTCTCCAAGGTCATCGACGCCGCGCTCGCCGCGGCCTCAGGGGAGGACCGCGACGACCATGAGTAGTCCCGCGGCCCCAGCCCCGCGGCCGGTCCGCCGGGCCGCGCGGCCCTCGCTGTCGGCTGCCGTATTCCGCTTGACGGCGGCCGCCCTTGTCGCGGCTGTGCTCGTCTGGTCGGTGCTGTTCGCCGACACCCTGCTCGAGCACCGTGAAGGCGGGACCGCGCGGAGCCTGAACGGCGAGCCGTCCTCCGACCGGTCCGCCCGGGCGCCGGCACCGGTCACCACGCGCACGTCGTGACGATGCCGGGGAGCGAGCACCACCACCGCTTTCGCGCCTTCGGGACCGATGTCGGCGTCCTCGTATGCGCGTCTGTGCCGCTCGACGCGCTGCGCGTCCAATCCCTGTTTGTGCGCATGCACCGTGCGCTGACTCGCTTTGACGGCAGCAGCGAACTGAGCGCCCTCAACGCGCGGGCGGGCGAGACGGTGAGCGTGTCGACCACCCTGCTGCGGGCAGTCGAGGCGGCACTGTGGGCGGCCAGGGCCAGCGACGGGCTCGTGGACCCGACGGTCCTCGACGCCCTCCAGCGCGCCGGGTACACCGCGTCCCGCGACGGCGCGCCCTCCGCGCGGCTCCTGGATGCCGTCGCCGACGCCCCGCCGCGCCGCCGTGCGGCTCCGCGCCCGTCAGCCCGTTGGCAGGACATCGCGCTCGACCGGTCACGGCGCACGATCCGGCTGCCGGAAGGCGTCCGCATCGACCTCGGCGGCAGCGCCAAGGGTCTGGCCGCCGACCTCGCCGCCGAGTTGCTCGGGCATCGGACGAGCTATGCCGTCGACGTCGGCGGCGACATCCGCATCGGAGGCACGCAGCGCATGCCACGCACGGTCCACATCCGCCATCCACTCGAGGATGTGATCGCCCACAGCTTCGCCGTGACCGCCGGCGCCGTCGCCACCAGCGGCCTGCAGACCCGGATCTGGCGTACCGAGCATGGCTACGCGCACCACCTCATCGACCCCGCCCGCGGCACCCCCGCCTGGACCGGCGTCATCCAGGCCACGGCCCTCGCACCGACCGGGCTCGAGGCCGAGACGCTCGCCAAGACCGCGCTGTTGCGCGGACCGCACGCCGGCCGCGAACTGCTCGACCGCCGCGGCGGCGCCCTCGTCCTCGACGACGGCAGCCTCGTCCTCGCCGGCGCCCTTGCCGCCACACCCGAACGAGTTGCCGCATGACCGCGACCGATCCGAGCTCGCAGATCTTCTGGCTGGCGAGCCGTGCGCTCGGGATCGTGGCGATCGTGCTGCTCTCGGTCTCGGTGTCGCTCGGGCTCGCGATGTCCGGCCGGTTGCTGCGCCGGCCTGCGCGGCGCGCCCAGCTCAAGCGCTACCACGAGGCCTCGGCGATCGTGACGCTCGGGCTCATCGCCGCACACGGCGGCGTGCTGCTGCTCGACGGCTACCTGCGACCCAGCCTCGCCGAAGTCACGCTCCCGTTCGCGCTCGGGTATCGGCCCGTCTGGACCGGCCTCGGCGTCATCGGCGGTTGGCTCGCCCTGATCCTCACAGGCAGCTTCTACGTCCGCCGCTGGATCGGCCCGAAGACCTGGCGCTGGCTGCACGGCTGGATGCTCGCCGTCTACCTCCTCGCGCTCGCCCACGTCATCGGCGCCGGCACCGACGGGCGCTCGCCCTGGATGCTCGCGCTGCTGACGACGCTCGTCGCACCGAACGTCTTCGCGCTCACCAACCGCCTGCTCCCGACCGCTCGCCGATCGGCGACGAGCACTTGACGAGACACCCGCCGCCGGGACGCTGAGCGCGAGCGTCGACGAACGACACTCGGCTCGAGCGGCTCAACGCGTTGTTCCGAGCTCAGATGCTGGTGCGTCGACTGGTCTCGAGCGCGCCTTCGAGGTCCAACCACAGGTCCTCCACATGCTCGATCCCGACGCTGACGCGCAGCAGGTCCTCCGGGACGACGGCGCGCTCGGACGGGTAGCGCGCGCGGCGTTCGAGCGTGCTTTCGACCCCGCCGAGGCTGGTGGCGTGCGTAAAGACCCGCACGGCATCGACGAGGGCGTCCGCGCGGGCGGCCACGCCGGTGACACGGAAGGTGAGCATGAACCCTGTTCCCCCGCGATCCATCCTGCCATCGAGGCCGCCGCGTTGCCTCTCGCCAGGCGGACCGCTCCGCGACTGCCACACTCCTGGCTATCTGGCGCGTCTAAGCGGCACCTGACTCGCAAGACAGGCCGCCTGCCTAACGTCGCTCTCGACACCATGTCGGGAGCTTTCACGTCACGATCGTGGGAAACGTCGGTACGTTGGGCGGCGATGAGAGCCTTGGCTGCGGTGGTCGCTTCCGTCGTCGTGTCTGTGGTGCCGTCGGCGGCGCGCGCGGATGGGCCCCCGTCGTGCGCCGTCGTGAACGGTCCCGTCGGCTACCAGGCCGTGGTGGGCCCGCTGCTGTCGGTCGCGCAGCCGTCACCGCCGGGAACGGCGGCGCCGCTTGTCCCGGTGGCAGAGCCCGCGGCCCGGCAGGCGCTCGGCGACCAGTTCACGATGTTCTGGCTCAGCACGGTCGATCAGGGCTGGGACGTCGGTCTCGCGCCTGGAACGCTCGACGTCGAGGCGGCCCGCGCCGCGATCATCACCCAACTCGCACCGCACTACACGCCGGATCAGCTCGCGCTGCTGACCGGTTCCCTGCACGTCGTCGCGCAGCCGTACAGCGAGGCGCAATTGCTCGCCACGCGCGACGCGGTCAACCCGGCCCTGCGCGCGGCCGGCTTCAACGGCGGCGGAGCCATCGGCCTGTGCCGGCTCTCGGACGCGATCCGCGTCGAAGTGACGATCTTCTCCGACACGGCACTCACACCCGAGCAGACCGCGCTCGTCGAGTCGATTCTCGCCCCGTACGGCGACCAGGTCCGCTATGCGGTCTCACCACTGCCGAGAACGCTCGGCGGCAGCGTGCCCGTCCTGCCGTCGCCGCCGAACCACGCCGCCCCCGCGGCGCCGGTGCGGGTCGGCCGTTACGTTTCGACGCCGTTGGCCAAGCGCTGTGTGCGCGGCACGACGATCCACGTGCGCTCGCGCGGCGACTCGGCCCTGCGGTCGACCGCGGTCAAGGCCAACGGACGCACCGTCACGAGCACGCACCCGAAGGCCAAGCTCACGGTCCGCCTACGGC
The DNA here is from genome assembly GCA_963798325.1 of uncultured Solirubrobacteraceae bacterium. Lineage (GTDB taxonomy): Bacteria > Actinomycetota > Thermoleophilia > Solirubrobacterales > Solirubrobacteraceae > Solirubrobacter. Next base: position 1,393,317 of record CAWCSS010000008.1, on the reverse strand, counting down.
ACCGCAAGACCACCGTCACGGTGACCGTGCGGTTGAAGGACGCCACGTCCGGCACGCAGACGATCACCTACACCCGCTGCCGCTAAGGGCCGGGACCCGGCGCGTCGCCGCGCACACCGCGGACGATGGGCCGGGCTCACTTCGCATATCCGCACGACGCACGAACTGAACGAACCCGTCGCCTACCAGGCGACCCGGGGTGCGGAACGAACTTCATCAAATATGATGAGAAACGTTCCGGAGGGGACTCCAGCAAGCACGAACGCGGCGTTCGTGGGCCGGGCCGGCGCATTCCAGGCGCCGGCTGCTCAGGGCCTCAGCGCGTAGAGGCGCCCGTCCTCGGAGCCGATGTACACCGTGCCGTCGGGGCCGATCGCCGGCGAGGAGTCCACCGACGCCTGGGTGGTGGCGTGAATGATCTTGTTCCCGCTGCGGTCGAACGCGAACACCTCGCCGCCGTGGGTGCCGAACGCGACGGTCCCCGAGGCGGTCACGGCGGGCCGGCCCCACACCTGGCCGTGCCCCTGAAGGGTGCTGACGAGGCGGCCGGTCGCACCGTCGAGGGCGATCAGCCGGCCACGGTGATCGCCGAAGCGGACCAGCCCGTCGGGGGTCGCCGTCGGCGAGGAGTAGGTCCACACGTCGCGTCGCCAGCGCCAGCGCTCGCGCCCGTCGGGCCCGACGCCGTACTGGTAGGCGTCGTTGGTCCCGAGAACGATGGTGCCGTCGGCGCTCACCGCCGGTGAGACCTCGACCAGCCCGCGGGCGCGGAAGCGCCACCGCACCCTGGCCGATGAGCCGCGGTCGGTGACCGCGATCAGTGCATCGTCGGCGGTCGCGAAGACAACGTCCCCGCTGAGCGCGGGGCTGCCGTAGGAGGTCCCGCCGATCGTGAGCGACCAGCGCCGGTGCGGGGCGAGGCCTGGTCTGCGCTCGAACGCCGCGAGCTCACCGCTCATGGATTGCACGTAGAACGTCCGCTCGTCCGCGCTGACCGCGGGCGTCAGCGGCATCCCCGCAAGCGTCACCGACCACTTGAGCCGACCGTTGGGGGTGAGCGCGTACACGCGCTCCCGCGGGCCGGGCCAGAGGATGGTCCCGTCGCGCAACTGCACCGGGGAGGTGCTCAGATCGATTCCGTAGCTCCCGCCGCCGTCGAACGTCCAGCGGTCGCTGCCGGTGCGCGGGTCGAGCCCGTGCAGCACGCCACCGTTGGACGCGGCCACGACGGTGCCGTCGGCCGCGACCAGCGGGCCGGGCACGACCGGCCCCTCGAGCGCGCGCGAGAACACCAGCGAGCCGCGGTCCACCACGTCCGGCGTCGCCTGGCCGTGGCGCTCACCGCACCCGCAGACCAGGACCGCGGCCATCGCCACGGCGAAGACGGGAAGACGAAAACGCGCCGCAGCCTCCATCGCACCCAGTATCCGGGCTCAACCGCGGCGCGCGTCCCCGGCGGTCCCGTCCGTAAGCCGGACGTCACATCTCCCGCTCGAAAGCGGTCCGCTCGAGTCGGAATCCGGCACCTCACCTATCGTTCCCACCGTGACCGAAGTCGTGCTGTTCCATCACGCGCTCGGGTTGACGGATGGCGTGATCGCCTTCGCCGACGAACTGCGCCGCGCCGGCCATACCGTTCACACGCCCGACCTCATGGAGGGGCGCACGTTCGCGGAGCTGCCGGAGGGCATGGCGCACGTGGAGGAGATCGGGTTCGCGACGGTCATCGAACGTGGTGTCACGGCGGTAGAGGCCCTGCCCGCGGCGATCGTCTACGTGGGGATGTCGCTGGGGGTGCTGCCGGCGCAGGCACTCGCGCAGCGCAGGGCCGGCGCGCAGGGCGCGCTGCTGATGTACTCGTGCGTTCCCGCGGAGGAGTTCGGCGGCTGGCCGGAGGGGGTGCCCGTGCAGGTGCACGGCATGGACGCTGACCCGATCTTCGTCGGCGAGGGCGACCTCGACGCGGCCCGCGCGCTAGGCGCCGAACTGTTCCTGTATCCCGGCGATGCGCACTACTTCGCCGATCCCACATTGCCGTCCTACGACCCACAGGCAGCCGCGCTCCTGCTCGAGCGCGCGCTCGCCTTTCTCGAGCGCGTGTCCGGCTGATCCCGCCACCGGACGCGTAACCCGTTCGCCGGACGCCGAGCCGGCGCCTCGGTCACGGCGTGCAACTCCTACGCGCTGAGCCGCCGTACGGTCGCGCGGGATACAGGCGGCGAACCTCCCGCGGACCACGCTCAGGCCCGCGGCGAAGACGTGGCGAGCGCATCCTGGCGCAGCGCCCGTTCCCGGGCGGCTTCTCGCCGCCTTGGCCATCTCGCTGGGTGAAGACGAGCGCGCTTGAGGAGGTCCGCAACACCGCCGGCGTCAGCGGCTCCCAGCTCGGGCACTATTTCGCGGACAAGGCCAGCCTCGTGCGAGCCCGGCTGAACATCGAACGCGGGCGCGAGCTCTACTGCGTCACCGGCTGCCGGCTCGGGTGACTCGCCGGTGAACTGCTCGCTGACACCGAAGAGACCCGAGACACGCGCCTGCCCGCTCGACGCCGACGCGGACCCCGACACGCCCGCGCTGACACTGATGACCTCACTGCAAGGCGGCGTCCTGCTCTCCCAACCATGCGCGACACACGGCCGCTCGAAGTCGCCCTCGCCGCCGCGCTCGATCAGGTCCGCCGGCACGCCACCGCCTAGACCTCGCTCAGCCCGCGACGGTAAGCGCTCGTGTTTGCGCGCTGGCGGCCAGGACCGCGGATCTCGCTCCAATCGCTGCACGTCGCGCGAAGGACTGGACGCGATGCAACAGATCGACCGTCCGCGTTGACGCCGCTGAGGGGCGAGGTCGCGATCAGCGCGAACATGCAATGCCTTAGCTCACTTGCGCAGCGGCGTGACTCACGATGGGTTCAGCGAGCGTATACGGGCCGGGTTCCCGGCTCACGCCCACGGCGCGGCCTGGACGTTCGTCGTGAGCGGCACCCATCCGTGCCTGATAAGAACGGAGGATGCTCCGGCGTCTGGGAGTGCCCATCGTCGCCGTCCTGGCCGCGCTCGTCTGGGCGGGTGGGGCCGGCGCCCAGCAGTACACGACGCCCGCGTCAGCGGGTGCGTTCACGCAGGTTGCGGTCGGGCGCGCCACGGTCTGTGCCCTGCGGACCGACCAGACGCTGTTCTGCTGGGGCTCGAACGGCTACGGGCAGGCGGTGCCGCCGGCCGGGACGTTCAAGCAGGTCAGTTCCGGCGACGTTGACGCGTGCGCGATCCGCACCGACGACTCGCTCGTCTGCTGGGGCTACGACGGGATCTACCATCTGACAGCGCCCCCGGACGGCGACTTCGTGTCCGTCAGCGCCGGCTACGACCACAACTGCGCGATCCGCGACGACCAGGCCCTCGTCTGCTGGGGCGAGCCCGCGAGCCGGCTCGCACTGACGCCGGCCGGCGCGTTTCTCGCCGTCAGCGCCGACAACGGCAACGACTGCGCGATCCGCACGGACCACACACCGGTCTGCTGGGGGCACAACACGTGGGGCGAGGGCTCCCCGCCCGCGGGCGAGTTCGCCCACATCGCGACGAACTTCAGCTTCAGTTGCGGGATCGAGACCAATGCCGACGCGGTCTGCTGGGGACTTGACTCCGGCTTGAGCGCCTACGGCCAGACGTCCCCGCCCGCCGGTGCGTACACGGCGATCGGGACGAGCGCGAGCGAGTTCGCGTGCGGCCTTCGCAGCAACGCCGACCTTGCCTGTTGGGGCAAGGCGACGGCCGGCGTGAACACGCCGCCGGCGGGGCACTACACCGATCTCAGCGTCGGGACGTTCTTCGCCTGCGCCGTCGGCGTCGACCAGCGGGTGACGTGCTGGGGCTCCGGCGTCCCGCAAGGGCCAACCGATCCCACGCCGACGCCGACCGCGAGCCCCGCGCCGACCGCGAGCCCCACATCCACGCCCTCCCCGCGCCCGATCATCGCACCGGTTCCGACCGCGATCCCGACGGTCACGGCCACGCGCCCGACCCCGGCATCCGCGCCGAAGCTCACCGCGGCGGAGGCGTTCTCGCTGCCGTCCGCGAAGCGATGCGTCAGCCGCCGCAAGTTCACCATCCGTATCCGCCGCGTCCCGCACATCGAGTTCGTCAGCGCGGTGGTGAAGGTCAACGGCAAGCGGGTCAAGACCGTCAAGCGCAAGCGCATCACCGCACCCGTCAACCTCACCGGGTTGCCGAAGGGACGCTTCAAGGTCACGATCAGCGCCCGCACCTCGACCGGGCGAACGATCAAAGGCACTCGGACCTACCACACCTGCACGCCGCGCAAGCGCGCGACGTCGCACTCCAAGGTCTGAGCCATGAGCGCACTCGACACGTAGCTCGATGGCCGCGGCAAGGCGCTCGCGATGAGGAGCGCGGTCCCGAAAGCCGCTGCACATGGACCGAATTCGCGGTCCTGCGCAACGGCTCTTGAGAGTGGAGACGGCGGGAATTGAACCCGCGTCCGCAATCGCGTAAAGGTCAGCGTCTACGAGCGTAGCCGGTGCTCTAGATCTCGCTCCCCTCTCGCTTCACCGGCGAGGTTGAGGGGCGCCAGCCTGATCGGAATTTCCCCTCCCGTCGGCTCAGGCGAGCGTCTGGAGGGTGAGCCTGCTAATGACTCGGCCTGATCCCGCCGCAGGCTGCGGGGGCCGAGACTCTTCACCTAGTTTCGGCTAGGCGACGAGCTGGAACTCGTGACCGTCACCGGTCGCGAGCGCGGGAGTATTATCCGCATTTGTGTTGTGCCGGGGTTTTACGAGGCCTCCGGTACCTCGACTCGCAACCGACCCCACGAACCGACCACGTTGAAGCCTGTCGTCCCCTGGGGTTGTTACTCGATCCATTGTAGAGGCGGGTAGGGTCGAGGTCCATGCGGACTTTCGATGTCATCGTGATCGGCGCCGGACCGGCGGGCGAGGTCGTGGCGGGCCGGCTCGCCGAACACGGGCTGGACGTGGCCATCGTCGAGGACCGGCTGGTCGGCGGCGAGTGCTCGTTCTGGGCGTGCATGCCGTCGAAGGCGCTGCTGCGGCCCTACGAGGCGCTGGCCGAGATCGAGCGGGTTCCGGGCGCCAAGGAGGCCGTCACCGGCAAGCTTGACGTCGCGGCCGCGCTCGCGCGGCGCGATGAGGTCATCCACGATCTCTCCGACGACGCCCAGCTGCCGTGGCTGGAAGACCGCGGGATCACCTTGATCCGCGGCCACGGCCGGATCACGGGCGAGCGCCGCGTGAGCGTCGGCGACGAGGAGCTCGTCGCCAAGCGCGCGGTGTTCCTGGCCACGGGGTCGCTGCCGATGATGCCGCCGATCGACGGCCTGGACGCGATCGAGGACGCGTGGACGAACCGCGACGCGACGGTGACGAAGACGATCCCGGACAGCATGGTCGTGATGGGCGGCGGCGTCGTGGGCGTCGAGATGGCGCAGGCCTTCCAGACGCTCGGCTGTCAGGTCACGCTGATCGAGGGCGCGCGCCGGTTGCTGCCGAAGGAGGAGGAGTTCGCCTGCGTGCAGCTGACGGAGGCGCTCGAGGACCTCGGCGTGAACATCCGCACCGGCCGCAAGGCCACCAAGGTCCGCCAGGACGGCCACACCGTGACCGTCACGATGGACGACGAGAGCACGGCCCAGGGTGAGCGATTGCTGGTCGCGCTCGGCCGCGCGCCGTCGACCAAGGACGTCGGGATCGAGACGCTCGGCCTGCGGCCGGGCGAGATCGTCAAGGTCGACGCCCACATGCGCGTTCCCGGCCACGAGTGGCTGTTCGCGCTCGGTGACGTCAACGGGAAGGCCCTGTTCACCCACATGGGCAAGTACCAGGCGCGCGTCGCGGCCGACTTCGTCCTCGGCCACGACCGGGTGCTCGCCCACGGCGCCGACGGTCCGCTCTCGCCGCGCGTGATCTTCACCGAGCCGCAGGTCGCCGCCGTCGGCCACACCAGCGAGTCGGCCGAGCAGGCCGGCCTGCTCACGGAGATCTACGAGGCCAAGACGTCCGGCAACGCGGGCGGCAGCTTCCACGGCCGCAACGTGCCCGGCACGGCCCGCTGGATCGTCGACAGCGAGCGCCGGATCGTCGTCGGCTGCACGATCACCGGCGCCGACGTGGCGGAGTTCCTGCACGCGGCGACGATCGCGATCGTCGGCGAGGTGCCGTTGAGCACGTTGCGCCACGCCGTCCCGAGCTTCCCGACCCGCAGCGAGATCTGGCTGCAGTTGAACCCATGAGCTCAGGGGCCTTCGTCCGCAGGCAGAGCCAGTTCCGCGAGCGCCCGGAAGCCGGCCCGGAGCGCCATCACCTCTACGTCGCGCTCGCCTGCCCGTGGTCGCAGCGCGCCGCGATCGTGCGCGCCGTGACCGGCCTGGACATCGGCATCTCCTACGCCGACCCGTACCGCGAGGACACCGGCTGGGCGTTCACCGGCGGGCGCTTCACGGACGAGATCAACGGCTGGGACTTCCTCGAACAGGGCTACAGGGCCACCGATCCCGACTATGACGGCCGCGTCTCGGTCCCCGTCCTCTGGGACAAGGAGGCGAAGCGGATCGTCTCCAACGAGTCCGCGGACATCGTGGAGATCTTCGATGCCTGGACCGGCGGCGCATACTCGCCACCGGGCAAGCAGCCGCTGATCGATGAGCTCGACGAGTGGATCTACAGCGAGTTCCAGAACGGCGTCTACCGCGCCGGGTTCGCCCGCTCACAGCAGGCCTACGACGAGGCCTTCCGCGGCGTGTTCACCGCGCTGGACCGGCTCGAGACGACACTCACCGAGAGCAGGTACCTCACCGGCGACGCGATCACGCTCGCCGACTGGCGCGTGCTCCCCACGCTGCTGCGCTTCGATGCCGTCTACCACACGCACTTCCGCTGCAACGGCAGACGGCTGATCGAGTACCCGCACCTGATCGCCTACACGAAGGACCTCTACGAGCAGCCGTACGTCGCCGAGACGTTCGCGCTCGAGGAGATCAAGCGCCATTACTACACGACCCACGACGAGCTCAACCCCAAGCGGATCATTCCGCAAGGGCCGCTCGACCTCGGGTTCGCCTAGCGCCGGAAGGACCGCTCCATCTCGCGCTTGAGCTCGCGTTCCTTGATCGCGTGGCGCTTGTCGTGCTGGTCCTTGCCCCGGCCGAGCGCGATCTCGACCTTGGCGTGGCGGCCCTTGAAGTACAGCCGCGTCGGCACCAGCGTCAGGCCCTTCTCCTTCTGCTTGCCGATCAGCCGCTCGATCTCGCGCCGGTGCATGAGCAGCTTGCGCGGGCGCTCGGGCTCGTGATTGTCCCGGGTGGCCGGCGCATACGGCGGGATGTGGATGTTGTAGAGCCACACCTCGCCGTTGTGGACCTGCGCGTAGCCGTCCTTGAGGACGGCCTTGCCGTCGCGCAGCGACTTGACCTCGGTGCCCGTGAGCACCATCCCGCACTCCCACGTGTCGAGCAGGTTGTAGCGGTATGAGGCTTGGCGATTGGTGGCGACGTCCGGCATGGCGAACGTCTTACTTTACGGCGAGCACCGTCCGCATCCCGGCTTTCTTGTGTCCGGGGAGTGAGCAGTAGAGCTCGTAGCGCCCGCGCTTGAGCGTTCCGCGCCATTGCGCGACCGCGCCCGGCAACGTCTCCGGCACCCGCGAGACCCGCGCGCTGGGCGCGCCGATCCGGCGCAGCGCGAGGTCGTGGGAGTCCTCACCGCGGATCGCGAGCTCGACGACCGCGGGCCCGGGCTTGATCGTCGTGCGCGACAGCGTGAAGTGGAACTCGCGCGCCTCGACGAGCACGCGTGAGGGAGCGGGGACGAAGGCGAGCGCGAGCACGCCGAGGGCGAGCGCCTTCACTTCACCACCACCGGCTTGCCGATCCCGCGCGCGTCCGGCAGCACCGCAGCGGGATCGACCCCGAACCAGTCACCGCAGAGCGCGCCGTAGACGCCGCGGAAGTCGGAGGTCGCGCGCAGGTTGCCGTCGCCGTCGAGCTTCTCCAGCCCCGGGAACTCGCCGACCATCCGGCCGGCGGCGCGGGTGCCGATCAGGAAGCCGATGCCGGCCGCGCCGTGATCGGTGCCGGACCCGTTCTCGGCCGCGCGGCGCCCGAACTCCGACCACACGAGCGTGAGCACACGATCGGCCAGCCCGCGCGCCTCGAGGTCGCGCTGGAAGGCGAGCAGCGAGTCGAACGTGAGCTTGAGGTTGCGCGGCAGCACGTCCTCCTGGTTGGCGTGCGTGTCCCAGGCGCCGGGGGCGCGCACGGCGGCGGCGCGGATCGGCAACCCGGCGGCGAGCATCGCGGCGAACCCGGCCAGGCGCTTGGGGAATGCATCCGTCGTCGCCGGGTACGCGACCGGGGACGTGTACGCGGGCTTGCCGTCGACGCCCAGCGGCGCGAGCGCGTCGCGGACGCCACCGGCGAACGCGGCGGCGCGAGCGGCCTGGGCGATCGCCGGATCGGGCGAGCCGAGCAACGAGCGGCCGATGCCCGTGAACGCCGGGACCGCCCGGTCCTCGGCCACACCCCACGCGCCCGGCGTCCAGAAGCCGACGTCCTCCGGCTTGTTGATCGCGGCGACCGGGTTGTAGGCGGTGGCCAGCGTCGGCGCCAGCGCGCCGTCCAGGGACACGCCCTGCAGCGGGTTGTCCGACGTGCCGATGCGATCCAGCACCCGCCCGAGCCAGCCCGTCCGCAGGTGCGGATCGAGCGCGCCGACCTCCCAGAAGTGGCGCGAGGTGAAATGCGACTGATCGGCGCCGGTGTAGCCGACCGCGGGCAGCACGGAGACCTTGCCCTCGGCGTGCAGGTCCGCCAGCGCGTTCACGCTCGGGTGCCAGCGCAGGCGCGGGTCCTCGGCGAACACGCGGCCTTCCCTGATCGCCAGGTTCGGGCGCAGGCGGCGGTAGGTCGGGTCGTCGCTCGGCGCGAGCACGCTCAGCGAATCGACCCCGCCGTCGAGGAAGACGTTGAGCAGGACCGTGCCCGGGCCGGCGGCCTGCGCCTGCGCGATGCCCGCCTCGAACGCCGGCAGCTTCGCCAGCTTCCCCGCGCCGTAGACGGCAAGCCCGAGCCCGGCGCCGCGCAGCAGCAGCGAGCGGCGCGAGAGGCCGGTGCCGGCGGGCTCGGGCATGCCGGGCTCGATCGCGGGAAGGCCCGAGGAGGCGCGGGCGTGCTCGTTGCAGCAGGTGTTCATCTAGGAGGTGAGGTAGTCGGGGGATGTGGCGACGAGCATGCGCAGGGCGTTCTCGGCGAGCACCGGGAAGACGGTGCGCTTCCAGGCCTCGTCGGCGCCGGCGAGCGTCTCGGCGGCGTAGCGCTCCAGGCCCGCGCGGACCGGCCCGCTCAACGCCGGCGTGCCCCAGAAGGCGGCGGCGCGACGGACCAGCTCGGCCGGATCGGAGGGCGCGGTGTCCTTGTCGGGATCGAGCCGAGCCGGCTCGCAGATGTACTGGGCCATCATCCAGCGCGCGCGGAAGGTGGCGGTGTCCAGCCAGCGGCTGTCGTCCCAGCCGGACACGTTGGGCGGCATGAACAGGTACTGGCCGGCGCCGTCGCACAGCCACGCCCAGTCGCCGGTGTCGATGCCGCGGCCGACGGCGCGCAGCATGCCGGCCACCTGCACGACGGGTGGCTTGACCATCCGCGCGCCGTAGAGGTCGGGGTGGACGAGGATCGCCTCCAGCAGCGGCCGGACCTCACGCTTGTGTGCCACGTAGAGCCGCGACAGCGCCTTGACCGTCGCCGCGCTCGGCTTGGTCGGGATGAAGGCGCCCCAGAGCTTGCTGACCATGAACTCGGGATGGCGGCGATGGCGCGTGACGAGCTTGACGCCGTCCTGCCAGGTGAACCGGCCGCGCCTGCCGTAGATGCGCTTGGGCTTGGCGTCGTGGAGCTTGCGCTCGTAGCGGAAGTGCGTCGGTCCCGCGTCCGTCCAGTCGTTGGCGAAGCCGGTCAGCGCCCGCGCGAGTTGGCGCACGTCGCGCTCGCTGTAGCCCTGGCCCGCCCCGAGGCAGAACAGCTCCTGCAGCTCGCGCGCGTAGTTCTCGTTCGGCGCCCAGACGTTGTTGGAGGTCCCGTTGAGCCACAGCAGCATCGCCGGGTCCTTCGTCACGTCCAGCGTCAGCCGCTCGAAGTTCCCGAGCGCATGCCGGCGCAGCAGCGCGTTCTGGCGCAGCATCAGCCCCTGCGGGACGCTCGACTTCGACGTCGCGAACCAGTCGTGCCAGACCAGCGTCATCCGCTCGACCAGCGGCGCCTGCGTGCGCACCATCCGGTCCAGCCACCACAGGTGATCGTGCCCCCACGCGTCGCGCGGCGCGAGCGGACCGCTGCCGTCGTGCGGCGCGGGACCGACGAGCCGCGTGGACGCCGGCCGCGTGAGCGAGCGGACCGCGCCGTGCAGACCGAGCTTGGCCAGCTGCGCCGCCTGCCCCGGAGCGGGACCGAAGCCCGCCCGCCACAGCAACCGCGCCGCCTGCTCCTCGCCGAAGGCCCCTTTGTAGGTCGATAGCCCCACGACCAGTGAATCGGCAGCTCCGCGCGATGCCTGCAGTGGCCGGTAAGGCAAGAAACCCGGCTTGAAGGCTTGCGTGCCCGGCACCTGCAGGCGTACGGTCGGTCGAGCCAGTGCTCCCGACGTTCGCCGCCCTGCTGGGCCTCGCGCTCGTGAACCCGACCGCGCGCACGACGACGTTCGCCGACCCCGGCGCGAAGGTGTTCACGCTGGACCGCGGCCACGTGACCGCGGTCGCGGCGCTCCCGGGCGGCGATGTGGTGTACGCCGCCGGAGGCCGTATCGAACGCCTCACCGCCGACGGGCACCGGTCCCAGGTGCGTGCGGACGGCGCGGACGCGCTCGCGGCCGAATCGGCGACGACCGTGGTGCGTGTGCCGGAGTCCGGACGCGGCGTCGAACGCGTGGACGTGCGCACCGGCGCGCTCACGCCGCTCCCCGCGCTCCCCGCGAACGACGGTCTCGACGCGCTCACGGTGCTCGCCGACGGGACGGTGATCGCGGCGGCCTATGCGCGCACGTTCGCGATCGCGCCCGGCGGCCAGGTCACGACCCTCGACGGTCCTGCGTCCACGGAGCTCGCGCCCCTGGGCGAACGGTTCGTGTTCCTCGGCCCCGACGGGCTCGCGATCCAGTCGCCGACGGGCCCACCCCGGTCGCTCTCGGCCGCTTCGCTCAGCGGCCCGCTCGCCGCGTCCGGCGACGGCGGTGTGCTGGCCCTGTCGTACGCGCAACCCACGATCGATCAGCACGAGGACGAGCCCGCACGCGGCCGCTGCGTCAGGCTCGCGACGGCGTCCTGCAGCGACTGGAGCGGGCCCCCGCAGCCGACGATCACGCGCGTGGGCGCCGACGGCACCCTGAGGGCGATGCTGGCGCTTCGCGGGCGGCCCGCCACCGCGCTCGGCGACGGCGATGGGCTCGCGCCGTTCAGCGAGCTCCTGCCCCAGGGCGAGGAGACCGGCGCGCTCGCGGTCGCCGGAGACGGGTCGCTGCTGTTCACCGACGCCTCCGGCCACCTCCGTGCCCTCGTTGCGCCCGACAGCCCGCGGCCGCACATCGCGCTGACCGCCTTCGGGCCCGTTGTCCGGTACTCGGCGAACGTGCCCGGCACGGTGGCTGTCACCGTCCGTGGCCGCACGACCGTGCAGGCGACGGGCAGCGGCGGCGAGGTGCGGTTGCCGAGCGCGCCGCCACCCGGGCGCTACCGGGTCGAGCTGCGGCTCGCGGATGCGACCGCAGAGACGGTCGAGCGGGTGGACACCCGCCGCGTCCTTCCGTTGCGTGAGGCGCGCGCGGCGTTGCGCGCGGCGTACGAGGACTCGCACGGGGACGAGGGCGGCGGCAGCCGCAACCGGCTCGGCGACTGCACGCGACAGTCGGCGCGGGAGGTGCGCTGCGGGCTGCTCTACCAGGAGGTCATCCAGCAGTTCGACGGGCCGCACGAAGGCAGCTACGACATCTACGGCATCCCGGCGGCGACCGTCACCGCGCGCCTGCTGGGCGACGGCCTCCACACCCGCTCACGGCTGCGCGCGCACGGCTACGACGCGCCGAAGCACTGCCTGCGCGCGACCGCCAGCGGCCTGACGATGCGCCTCCGCGCGCGCTGCTCGGTCCGCGTCCGCGTCGCCGCGCACCTGCGCTGGCACGGCGGCCGGGCCACGCCGGTCGTGACCCGCCGGCTGCACCGCGGCGAGTCGTGGACCGCCGTGCTCCGGGTCCCGCGCGGCGCGTCCGGCCGCGTCAGTGGCGACATCGTTGCGACCACGAAGCTCGAGGAGCACGGCGCGCCGCTGTGAGCGCACGCCCTTGAAGATCGGCGCTTCGCGCCGAGCCGAGCCCCGCGAGGACTTCGTAGCGTTCCTTGACCAAAGTCATAGACTCGGCGGCGTGTCACCGCAGATCGAGGTGATCTCCGGCGTGCGCAGCCAGCGCCTCGACCTCGTGGCGGACCGCTCGACCGTCGGCAAGGCACCCGAGAACGATGTCGCGGTCGCCGAAGATCCCACCGCGAGCCATCTGCACGCGGTCTTGGAGCGCTTCGCGGCGGGCTGGTGCGTGACCGACCTCGGGTCCTCGAACGGGACGTGGGTCAACGGCGAGCGGATCTGGGCCTCGCGGCGGTTGCGACACGGGGACGAGATCCGCATCGGCCAGACGCGGCTGATCTTCCGCGATCCGTTGACCACCGCGGGCGCGGTGACCGAGGTCGAGCAGGCGCCGCCCGACCTCACGCCGCGCGAGCACGACGTGCTCGTCGCGCTCTGTCGCCCCCTGCTGGCCCGGGACATGTTCACCGAGCCGGCGTCGACGCGGGCGATCGCCGAGGAGCTCGTGATCACCCAGGCCGCGGTCAAGCAGCACCTCGCCAACCTGTTCGACAAGTTCGGCGTCGCGCTCGGGGACGACCACCGCCGCTCGCGGCTGGCGAACGAGGCGCTGCGCCGGGGCGCCGTCTCGCTGACGCAGCTGCGCGTGGCCGAGGGCGAGTAGCTCGAGGGTGTCCCGCAGGCAAGGTGCGGCTTCCCCGGCGGCTGGGCATTGCCCCCTCGCGGCCCATGGGCGGGGCCCGCGCGCCGCCGGAGGATGGCGCCATGCCCCGATCCTCCAAGCACTGGCGCTCCGCGCTCGCCGGCACCATCGCCGCGCTGAGCCTGCCGTCCGCCGCCTCGGCGATGCCGATCGTCGACACCGGGCCGCCCGCCCAGCGCCCCGCCCAGACCGTCACCGACTGGAACGAGTGGGCGTCGACCGCGATCGTCGTCAACGACAAGGAGCCGCCGCCCGTCTCGGTGCTCAGCTTCGCGATGGTCCAGGGCGCCGTCTACGACGCCGTCAACGCGATCGACGGCCGCCACCAGCCCTATCTCGTCGCGCCGCCTGCGCGTCGCTCGGACTCCAAGGACGCCGCCGCGGCGACCGCGGCCTACCGCGTGCTGATCGGGCTCTTCCCCGGCCAGGCGGACACGCTCGACCCGCACTATCAGACGTCGCTGGCCGCGATCGAAGACACCCCGCCCGGCGCCAAGGCGGGCGGCGTCGCCGCGGGTGAGGCCGCCGCGGCCGCGATGCTCGCCGCGCGCACCGACGACGGCCGCAAGGGACCCTTCGTCCCCGTCCCGGGCACGACCCCCGGCGCGTGGCGGCCGACCCCGCCCGCCTTCGCCAAGGACCCCGCCCCTTGGGTCGCCTTCGTGCGCCCGTTCCTGCTCGGGGACGTCGACCGGCTGCGCACCGCCCCGCCCAACGCGCTCACCAGCCGCGCCTACGCGCGCGACTTCAACGAGATCAAGTCCGTCGGCGCGCTCCACAGCACGACCCGGACCGCGGACCAGACCGACGCCGCGATCTTCTGGCAGGAACCGGCCTTCGCGCTCTGGAACCGCATCTTGCGCACGATCGTGGCCGACCAGGGCCTCGGCGTCGCCGACAGCGCCCGCATGCTGGCGATGGTCGACCTGGCCGCGGCCGACGCCGCCATCGGCTGCTGGAACAACAAGTACCACTGGAACTTCTGGCGCCCGATCACCGCGATCCGCGAGGCGGCGAGCGACGGCAACGCGGCCACCACGGCCGACCCCACCTGGACGCCGCTGTTCGACCCGTCAACCCTGCCGGCGCTGAGCACCCCGCCGTTCCCCGACCACCCCTCCGGGCACAACTGCGCGGCCGGCTCGATCCTCGGGACCCTCTACAGCTTCTTCGGCACCGACCGGATCGGCTTCTCGGCGACCAGCACGATGTCGGGCACGACGCGGAGCTTCCCCCGCCTGTCGGACGCGCTGCGCGAGAACATCGACGCCCGCGTCTGGGCGGGCATCCACTTCCGGACGGCGGACCTCGAGGGTGTCAAGCTCGGTGCCAAGGTCGCGCTGTATGAGCGCACCCACTACTTTCACCGCACCCACAACTGATCGACGAGGACGCTCAGGAACGGGTTGAAGTGGTAGTTGCCGACGTGCCGCGCCGTGACCGCGGTGTCGTCGAAGGCCACCGTCGGGACCAGGACGGCGCGGTCGGTCAGTTCGCGGTCCAGGCGCTGCCACAGGCGCTGTGCCTGCCGGGGCGCCGTCTCCTGGAGGCGCTGCGCGCGAGCGATCCGGCGGTCGAAGGCGGGGTCGCAGAAGCGTGCGGCGTTCCAATGCGTGTCGCCGCAGCGCAGACGGCCGATGAAGGCGCCCGCCGTAGGGTAGTCGGCCGTCCAGCCGCCGGTCATCACCTGCGCGTCGGCCGGGAACGAAGGGTCCTTGCGGCGCTGCATCCGTGCGCGATACCCGATCCGGCGCAGCGTCGCAACGACGTGGCGTGCCTCCGCGAGCCCGACCGCCGGCTCGGTCGTCGCCCACACGGTCACGGTCATCCCGCGCGTGCCAGAGGCGGCGACGAGCCGGCGCGCCCGCGCCAGATCACGGCGGTACGGGCAGTAGTGCCGGTAGCCGGGCATCTGGGCGGGCAGGAACTGGCAGGTGGGGGTGGCGCCGCCGAAGATCTTCGCCACGCGGTCGCGGTCGATGGCGAAGTTCAGGGCGCGCCGCACGCGAACGTCGTCGAACGGCCTGGAGCGGACGTTGAGCGCCCAGAACTCGGTGCCGAGCAGCGGATTGATGTGCAGCCCGCTCGCGAACCGCGTGCGCAGGAGCTCGCGATGCCCGGGCGCGGCCGGTCCGATGTTCAGGAGCAGGTCCGCGCCGCCGGTCTCCACCAGCGTCGCCGCCTGCTCGGTCGTCAGCCGGCGCGGCCACACGATGTGATCGGGATAGCCGTCGGGCTGTGCGGCGCTCGACCACTCCCGGAAGTGCGGGTTGCGGTCGTAGACGACGGCGTTGGCGGTCACGCGCACGACGTACGGACCGGTGCCCACCAGCTTTCGACCAACGACGTTGGCGTACGGCAGCGCGAGCTTGTAGAGGAACTCCGGGTCGCGCTCGGCGAGGTGGAAGGTCACGGTCCCTTGCCGGTCGTCGGCGACGACCTCGCGCAGCGCGGCGTAGATGTCGGTCCCGGCCGAGTCGAGCGCATACATGCGCTCGAACGAGCGCCGGACGTCGGAGGGTCGCACGACCGTCCCGTCGGAGAAGCGCACGCCGGACCGCAGCCGGAACACGTACGTCCTGCCCTCGTCGCTCGGGAGCGGGAGCGAGGTGGCGAGATCGGGGACGATCCGTGACCCTTCGGCGTGCTCGAAACCGACCAGCCCGTCGTGGCTCAGAGCGAACACGAGCGGCGGCCCGCCGAGCGCCGGGTCCAGGAACGGCGGGCCGCCGTCGGCGATGGCGACGGTGAGCGTGCCGCCGCGGTGCTGCGCGCCGCCGGCACCGACGCCGACCCACAGGGCACCGCCGATCACCGCCAGCGGGCCTGCGCGCTCGCCCACCGGCGTCCGGCGCACGACGCGCCGCCCGTCGAGCTCCGCGAGTGTGCCCGCGACGGTCGCCCATACGCGCTTGCCCTGTACGGCGACGTCAGCCGGCGCGCCCCCGACCGCCAGCGTCGACGTGACCACGCCGCGCTCCGCGTCGATGTAGGAGAGCGTCGCGTCGAGGCGATCGGCGACCCACACTCCGTTCGCGGTCGCGGCCAGTGCCGTGGGCGCGTCGCCGGCGCGGATCCGCCCTACGACCGCGCCGGCTTCTACACGTGCGACTGTGCCGTCGCCGGCGTTGGCCACCCACAGCGTGCCGCCGTGGACGGCGAGCGCGCCCGGCCCGCTGCCGGTTCGCACTCGATCGACGACCCGCGCGGTCCGCGTGTCGACCCGAGCGACCCCGCCGTCGCCCTGGACCGTCACCCACAGCGTCGCCCCGGCCGCGGCCAGTGCGCTTGGCCCGCTGCCGACGGGTACGGTCTGCACGACCGTGTTGGTCTCGGGATCGATCCGCGAAACGGTCCCGGCGAGCGAGCTGGCCACCCACACCGCCCCGTCGGCGATCGCGACCCCAAGCGGCCCGGCGCCCACGTGCACGGTCTGGCGGACGGTCTGCGTCGCGAGATCCACGCGCGTGACGGTCCCGGCGTCGACGTGCGTGATCCACAGCGACCCGAAGCCGGCAACGGCGCGCGAAGGGGCGGCCGGGAGCGCCACCGGTGAGCCACCGATGCGCATCGCGGCGTTCCCGCGCACGGGTGACGGCGCGGCGCGCGGGCCACTGTCCCCGAGCGCGATGGCCAGGACGATCACGACGACGCTGACGAGCGCCGCGACCGTCCACGGCGCGAGCCGCGGTCGGCGGCGTACGAGCGGACGCGCCACCGGGAGCGAGAGCGCGGGATCGTGACGCAGGATCGCGAGCTCGAGTTGCACCAGGTCCGGGCCCGGATCGAGGCCGAGTTCCTCGACGAGCCGCTCGCGGCCCACCCGGTAGGCCGCGAGCGCATCCGCCTGGCGCCCGGACCGATACAGCGCGAGCATCAGGTGCGCCCGCATCCGCTCGCGCAGCGGATACGCCTCGACCAGCGCCTCCAGCTCCGGCACGAGCGCCGCGTGGCGGCCGGCCGCCAGCTCCACGGCCACCCGCTCCTCGATCACGCTCGGCAGCAGCGCGGCGAGCGGCTCGATCTCCGTCCGCGCGAACCGTTCGTGCTCGAGATCGGCGAGCGGGCGTCCCCGCCACAAGCCCTCTGCCTCGCGCCATTGTCCGTGCTCGACCAGCTCCCGGAACCGATCGAGGTCGAGCTCGCCGCGCGCGACGTGCAGCACGTATCCGGGCGGGCGCGTCTCGAGCGTGTCGGTGCCCAAGGCCTTGCGCAGGCGCGAGACGCACACGCGCAGCGCATGGTCATCCGCGCCGTCCTCCCACAGCGCGTCGATCAGCTGCGAGCGCGAGACCACGCGGTTGGCGTTCAGCAGCAGCAGTGCCAGCAGCGCGCGCTGGCGGGGACCGCCGATCGGGATCAGCTCGCCGTCGGCGTACACCTCGAGCGGGCCGAGGATGCGGTAGTCCATCTCAGGGCGCGAGTCTCCCACACGCGCTGAGACGGAATTGAGACGTGCCGGCAGCGAGGCTGCGCGCACCATGCGCACCTCATTCCTGCTCGCGCTCGGCGCCCTCGCCCTGAGCGCTCCCGCCGCCTCCGCCGCGCCCCTGCGGTGCGGTCAGACGATCACCCGCGACACCCGCCTGACGGCCGATCTCGTCAACTGCCCGGGCAACGGCATCGTCGTCGACGCCGACAACGTCACGCTCGATCTCAACGGTCACACGCTCGACGGCGTTGGGCGCCAGTTCGGCGTCGCGATCGTCTCCGGCCGCCGCGGCGTGCACGTCACCGGCGGAACGATCCGCGAGTTCGACGGCGGGATCCTCGTCTACGCGGGGGTGAGCAACGTCGTCAGCGACAACCGGCTCGACCAGAACGACATCGCCATCCAGCTCTTCGCCGGCGGCAGGGGCAACGTCGTCGTCCGCAACCTCATCACGCACAACGCGGGCGCTGGGATCGACGTCAGCAGCGCCGCCAACCGGATCGAGGCCAATCACCTGCTCGGCAACGGCGACGGCATCGTCCTCGCGGGCAGCGCCGCCACCGGCAACGTCGTCCGCGACAACCTCGTCACCGGCACCGGAGGCATCGACACGGGCGGCTTCGGCGTCGCGGTGGCTGACGGAGCCAGTCGCAACCGCGTCGAACACAATGCGATCACCGACGGGCACGGACCAGGCCCGGGCATCTTCGTCGGGCACATCGACTCCGAGGAGATGGGCGCCGACAACGCAATTGTCGGCAACGTGGTCAACACGAAGAGCGGGGGGATCTTCGTCGACGACTTCAGCACCCGGACGCTTGTCGCGCGCAACACGGTCTGGGGCAACGCGCTCGACGGCATCTACGTCCTCGCGCCGGATTCCACCCTGACCGGCAACCTGGCGATCCACAATGGCCAGACGGGGATCACGGCCGTCTCGGGCGTCACCGACGGCGGCGGCAACCACGCGTTCGGCAACGGCGGCGCGCAGTGCGTGGGCGTCGCCTGTTAGAGCGAGACCGGGAGCAGCTCGACGCGCCCACGCGGCGCGTCGATGCTCTCGACCTGCACCGTGACCGGATCGCCGAGCCGGATCCGCTTGCCGGACGAGGCGATCAGCATCGTCTCGAGCGGGTCCAGCTCCCACCAGTCGTCGCGCAGGCGGCGCACGGGCAGCAGGCCCTCGTAGCCCTCGAAGGCCACGAATGCGCCTGCCCCGATCACGCCCACGACCTCGCCGGTGAACTCGCGCTGGAACCCGCCCTTGCCGCGGAAGAGCTCCTGCTCGAGCAGGAACGCACGCGCCACGTTGTCGGCGGCGCGTTCGATGGTCATCGCGTCGCGTTCGCGGGCCGAGCACCACTCGGCGGCGGGTTCGAGGTCGGTCACGCGCACCGTCGCCTCCCCCGCTCCGATCGCCGACAGCAGTGCGCGGTGGCAGATCACGTCCGGGTAGCGGCGGATCGGCGAGGTGAAGTGGCAGTAGCGCGGCGAGCGCAGCCCGAAGTGGCCGAGGTTGCGCGCCGAGTAGCGGGCCTGCTTCAAAGAGCGCAGCACCAACGACGTGAACGCTGGTCCGTGAACGGCCTTGGCCGCCTCCTCGACCAGCGCGCCCGCCTGCTCGGCGGTCAGGTGCTCGGGCGCGGGCGGGGTGGGCACGCCGAGCGACGCGAGCTGCTCGAGCAGCCGCTGCACGCGGGCCGGGTCGGGCGGCTCGTGCACCCGGTACAGCGCGGGGAGCTTGCGCGACTCGAGCAGGCCCGCGACCGCCTCGTTGGCGGCGATCATCAGCATCTCGATCAGCCGGTGCGACTCCGTCGACTCGCTCGGCGCGACGGACTCGACGTGGCCGTCGCGGGTGAAGGTGAACTCGGGCTCGGAGGACTCGATCGCCAGCCCGCCGCGCCGCGCCGCCAGCGCGGCCGCGACCTTGCGAGCCGTCGCCACCGGTCCCGGGACGTCGCCGGAGGCGAACATCGCGTCGACCTGCGGGTAGTCGTAGCGCTCGTCGGAGCGGATCACCGAGCGGTGAAACGCCGTCCGCCTCACGTTCAAGCCCTCGAACTCGAGCTCGACGGTCACCGCCAGCCGGTCGACCCCGGGCACCAGCGAGCACGCCCCGTTGGAGAGCGTCTCGGGCAGCATCGGCTCCACCAACCCGGGCACGTACACGGAGTTGGCCCGCCGGAACGCCTCGCGGTCCAGCGCGCTGCCGGGCGTCATGTAGGCGCAGACGTCGGCGATGTGGATCCACACCCGCACCGCCCCGTCGGGCAACTCCTCGGCGGAGATCGCGTCGTCGAAGTCACGGGCGCTCGGCGGATCGATCGTGAACGTCGGCAGCGAGCGCAGATCGTTACGGCCCTCCGAGGACGGCGACGCCAGGCGCGCCTCGCGCTCCACGAGCGCGTCGAAGCGACGCCGCAGCCCGCGCTCGACCATCAGCGCCTCGAGCACGTCGCGGGCCACATCGGGCCGGCCGACCCGCCGCTCGATCCGCCACGAGCGCCCTTTCCCGGGCGCGACGACGACAAGATCGCCCAGGCCCTCGCCGCGCTTGGGCTTGTCTACATGGATCCGCTGGCCGCGCTCGAAGAACGGCGTGACCGCGTAGTGGCCGCCGTGCTTGGAGAGGACACCGATCAACCGGTCACGGTGTCGAGGGCCTTCTGCAGCGCCTCATCCTTGACGGTCTTGGGGTCGTCGGTCGCACGGATGTCAGGCGTGATGCCCGCGCCCTTGCGCACGCCGCCGCCGCCAAGGTTGCGCCCGGACGGCGTGAAGTACTCGCCGACGGTGATGTCCAGCGCGCCGCCGTTCTCCAGCCGCTCGATCTCCTGGAAGACGCCCTTGCCGAACGTGCGCGTGCCGACGACCTTGGCGCGTTTGCGGTCCTGCAGCGCACCGGTGACGATCTCCGACGCCGACGCCGAGCCCTCGTCGACGAGCACGACGACCGGAATGTCGTCGGGGATGGCGCCGCCGGTCGCGTTGTAGACGTGCTCGGGCCGCGCGCGCCCCTTGGTCGAGACGACGCGCCCGTCCTTGAGGAACACCGACGAGACGCCGACGGCCTCGTTGAGCAGCCCGCCGCCGTTGTGGCGCAGGTCGAGGACGATGGCCTTCGCGCCGCCCTTGAGCTCCTTCTGGACCGCGGCCTTGACGTCGTCGCCGGAGCCGGAGGTGAAGCCCGCGAGGCGCACCCAGCCGACCTTCTTGCCGTTGTCGGTCTCGGTCTCGCTGCGCACGATCGGCACGTCGACCTTCTCGCGCTTGAGCTTGAGCGTCTTGGTCTTGTCGCCGCTCTTGACCCCGAGCGTGACCGTCGAGCCCGCCGGGCCCTTGATCAGCGCGGTCGCCTGATCGGACGTCTTGCCCGCCAGCGGCTTGCCGTTGACCGCGACGATCAGGTCACCCTTCTTCAGCCCGCCCGTCTTGGCCGGCGAGTTCTCGTAGACCTCCATCACCCGCAGGCCCTGCTTGACCTCGGTGACGGTCATCCCGACGCCCTCGAACTGCCCCTCGGTGTCGAGCTGGAACTGCGCGTAGTCCGTCGGCGAGAAGTAGTGCGAGAACTGATCCTGCAAGGACTCGACCGCCGCGCCCAGCGACTTGTTGAGCAGGTCCTTGCGATCGACCTTGCGGTAGTAGTCGCGCTCGATCGTGTCGATCGCCTGCTCGTACTGCTGCCCGTCGCTGTCGGCGACCAGCGCGTTACGCGCGAAGCCGGGAAGGAAATCGGGGTGGCCACCCAGCCAGACGCCGAGCACGAGCGCCACCGGGACGAGGACAATGAGCAAGCGTCGCATTTGCGATCGGTGACGGTACCGCGACCAACATCACGTGCAGCTAAGAACCGCGCAGCTCGAACCAGACGCAGCCGGGCTCGTTCGCCCAGCGCGAGGCGACGCGGTTGACGAACACCAGCCCCCAGCCACGATCGCTCGCGCCCGCGTCGCCGGCGCGCTCGGCGAATGTGAACCCAGGCCCAGGGTCACGAACCTCGATCCGCAGCACGCCCTTCTCCAGCGCGATGGACACCGTGATCTCGCCCTCTTCGGCCACGTGTTCGACGGCGTTGGCCACCAATTCGGAGACCAGCAGGCGCGCGTCGTCGAGTACATTCGCGGGGACCCCGTCGCCGACGCGCGCGAGCAGATCGCGGGCGAGGCCGGCCGAACCGGGTGTCTTCGGGAGCGTTTCCGAGTAGAACATTGGCCACCGGCGGCTTACCCGCCGTACGACCGAAACAGCCATGCTTCCATTCTCCGTCGAACGTCAGCAGTCCAACGGCAGTGTCCGGATCGTCGTCTCCGGCGAATTGGACATGGAGACCGGGCCGCGCGCCGAGGAGGAACTGCGCCGCGCCGAGAACGATCAGCCGCCCGTGCTCGTGCTCGATCTGCACAACGTCAGCTTCTTCGACTCCACCGGACTCCAGCTCGTGCTCGATGCCGACGTGCGCGCCCGCGAGGAGGGCCGCACGTTCATCGTCGCGGTGCGCTCCGACGGCGAGCCGCGACGCGTCCTCGAGCTCGCAGAGGTGGCCGACCGGCTCAACCTGGAGGGCTGAGCGATCCTGCGCGAGGCTCTCGATCAGGCGGGGGTCGGCTTCGTGCTGAGCGACCCGCGCCTGGACGATCTCCCGATCGTCTACGCCAACCAGTCCTTCCTCGAGCTCACGGGCTACGCCGAGGACGAGGTGCTCGGGCGCAACTGCCGCTTCCTGCAGGGCGAGGACACCGACCCGGCCGCGATCGACGAGCTCCGGCGCGCGATCGCCGAAGAGCGGGCGACCACCGTCCATCTGCGCAACTACAAGAAGGACGGCACGCCGTTCTGGAACGAGGTCCACATCTCGCCGGTGCGCGGCCCCGACGGCGAGGTCGTGCACTTCGTCGGCGTGCAGGTCGACGTCACCGCCTACCGCGAGCCCGCCCGTCGCTCGACCTTCCTCGCCGACGCCGGCCCGCTGCTGGACGCGTCGCTTGACCTGGAGTCGACGCTCGCCTCGCTGACGCGGCTCTCGATCCCGTTCCTGGGCGACGTGTGCGTCGTCGACGAGTTGCGTCACGACGAGCTGCGGCGGCTCGCGTGCGCCGCGCGCCTGCCCGACGTCGAGCGCCGGCTGCGCGAGATGCCCAATCGGGTCCCCGCGACCGAGGAGAACCCGATCGTCCGCGCCGTCCTGGGCGGGCGCGCGGAGATCGTCTCCGACGAGCAGCTCTTCGGTCGCACGGCCAACGCGATGATCGTCCCGCTCAAGGCACGCGGCGAGATCCTCGGCGCGGTCCTGTTCGCGTCGACCGAGCGCGGCTACGGGGCGCAGGACCTCGTGCTGGCCGAGGACCTCGCGCTGCGCGCGGCGCTGGCGCTGGACAACGCGCGCCTGTACGAGAACCTCGGCACGGTCGCCCGCTCGCTCCAGCAGGGCCTGCTGCCGGAGCGGCTCCCGACGCTCGCGGGGATGGACCTCGCCGCGCGCTACCGCCCCGCCGGCGACGGCAGCCTGATCGGCGGCGACTTCTACGACGTGCTGCCGCGCGAGGACGGCCTCGACCTGGTGATCGGCGACGTCACCGGCAAGGGCGCGCGGGCGGCGGCGCTGACCGCGCAGGTGCGCCACACGCTGCGGACGGCGGCGCAGTACGAGGCCTCTCCGAGCGCGGTGCTGGACGTCGTCAACCGCACGCTGCTGGCCGAGCGCGGCGTCAGCGGGCGCTACTGCACGGTGGCGATGTGCCGGCTGGCGTTCGACGGCCCGGCGACGATCTGCTGCGCCGGGCACCCGCTGCCGATGGTCATCCGCGGCTCGGGCGAGGTCGAGCACGTCGGCCGGCCCGGCTCGGTGCTCGGGTGGGTGCCGGACCCGAAGCTCGTCGACGTGCCCTTCGCGCTCGCCGACGGCGAATCGCTCGTCCTGTTCACCGACGGCGTGACCGAAGCCCGCACGACCGGTGACGCCTACGGCCTGGGCGGCCTGGAGGAACTGCTGCGCGCCGCCGCCCACGAGGACGCCGGCGGCATCGCGGCGCGCGTCGACCGCGCCGCGGCGCGAGCGGGCCAGCGCCGCGACGACGTGGCCGTGCTCGTCGCTAGACGCGCAGGAACTTCCTGAGCGACAGGCCGGAGCCCAGCGCCGAGACCGCGACCGCCGCGGCCAGCAGGATCGCGATCAGCAGCCGGAAGTCGATCGTGTCCGGCGCCGCGATCAGCGCGAAGTCGGCCGCCAGCGGGTCCACCACGGCGATCTTGATCACGGCCAGCAGCAGGATCGCCACCACGCCCCCGATCGCGCCGACGATGACGCCCTCGAGGACGAACGGCCAGCGGATGAACCAGTCGGTCGCGCCGACGAGCTTCATGACTTCGACTTCACGGCGGCGCGCGTAGAGGCTCAGCCGGATCGTGTTGGCGATCAGGAGCATGCTCGCCACGCCCAGCAGGCCCGCGAGCAGCGCCATCGTGATCTTCACCACGCGCGTCACGGAGAGGATCTTGTTGGTGTCCTCCTCGCGGTTGCGCACCTCGTCGATCGCCGGATCGACGACCGTCGTGCCGCCGCCGGCCGCGGTGGGCGCCAGCGCGTCCTTGATCTTGCCGATGTCGTCCGGGTTGCGCGGGGTGATGCGGAAGGTGTCCGGCAGCGGGTTGGAGCCGAGCAGCGCGTAGGCCTTCGGGTTGCGCTGCTTCTCGGTCTTGTAGGCCTGCTCCTTGGAGATGAACACGACGCTGCGGATCATCGGCTCGGACTTCAGGAGCCGGTCGACGCGGTCGATGTCCTTCTGCTTGACGTCGGTCGTGAGGTAGACGTCGGCGATGACCTTGCCGCGGACCTCGTTGGCCGCGCCGGTCGTCGCCTGCACGACCGGGATGAACACGCCGAGGACGAGCACCGTGACGAGCACGGTGGCCATCGCGGCGAAGCTCGGGATCGCGTTGCGCTTGAGCGCCCGCAGCGCCTCGCGCAGGAAGAAGACGGGCCTCATCCCTGGGCGCTCCGCATCCGGATCGCGAACTCGCGCGTGTTCTCACGCGCGGCGTAGGCGCCGGCCTGCTCGTCGCGGACGATCCGGCCGTCGGCCAGCTCGATCACGCGGCGGCGCATCTTGTCCACCATCGCCACGTCGTGCGTGGCGACGAGCACGGTCGTGCCGGTCTGGTTGATGCGGTAGAGCAGCTGCATGATCCCGATCGAGGTCTCGGGGTCCAGGTTGCCGGTCGGCTCGTCCGCGATCAGCAGCGGCGGGTGGTTCACGAACGCGCGGGCGATCGCGACGCGCTGCTGCTCGCCGCCGGAGAGCTGGTCGGGATAGTTGTGCAGCTTGGTGGAGAGCCCGGTCAGGCGCAGGATGTCCGGCACCTTGTCGCGGATCTCGCGGCGGCCGCCGCCCGTGACCTGCAGGGCGTAGGCGACGTTCTCATAGACCGTGCGGTTCGGCAGGAGCTTGTAGTCCTGGAAGATCACGCCGAGGTTGCGCCGGTAGTACGGGATGCGCGCCCGCGGGATCTTCACCACGTCGCGGCCGGCGACGCGGATCTCACCGCCGGTCGGCTCGGCCTCCTTGATCAGCAGGCGCATCGTCGTCGACTTGCCCGAACCGGACTGGCCGACGAGGAACACGAACTCGCCCGGATAGATGTCGAAGCTGATGCCGTCCAGCGCGACGTCGGTCGCGCTGTAGCGCTTCTCGACGTTGCTGAAGGAGACCACCGCGCCCGTGGCGGGCGGATGGGGGGCCGCGCTTCGATGGTCGGCCTCGCGGTGCCGACGGCGGCGGAGATGTCGTTCGGTTGCAGCCATTTTTAGCGGGGGAGTCTCGAGGGGGCGGCAGCCCTCTCGGTCGATCTCTCTCTCCGAGGGTACGGGGGAGGGTTCGCCTGGAACGCAAAGTTCCCTGCAACGTGTGTCGAGTAGGCTCATGGGAATGGCGCGCATCGACAGTTCCTCCCTGCCAAATGGCCTGCCGCTGTACCGCGTGGAGCTCCCCACGCGGTCCACGACCGCGCTGGTCGCGTTCGACGCGGGCGCGCGCACGGAACGCCCAGAGGAGAACGGGATGGCCCATTTTCTGGAGCATCTCGTGTTCAAGGGCGGCCAGAAGTACGACGACTACCGCAAGGTCAATCAGACCGCGGAGACGATGGGCGCGGTGCTGAACGCCTACACGTCGCACGATCTGGTCGCGTTCCACATCACCTTCCGCGCCGAGGTCGCGCCTGAGGCGCTGGACCTGCTGACGGACTTCGTGGGTCGCCCGAAGATCGACGCCGAGGAGCTCGACCGCGAGCGCGGCGTCGTCATCCAGGAGATCGCGCGGGCGCAGGACCAGCCGTCGGTGCTGGCCGAGCACCTGATCGACCGCGCGGCGTTCGGCGAGCACCCGCTCGGGCGCCCTGTCCTAGGCCCCGCCGAGCATCTGCGGACCTTCTCGCGCGACGGGATCCTGGCCTTCCGGCGCCGCCAGTGGGTTGGCGCGCGCGGGGGCGCGTTCCTGGTCGGCAACCTCGATCACCTGCCCGAGAACAACGAGCTGGCCGAGCTCTTCGGCCGCTTCCCGTCGATCTCGGCCAACGGCGGCTCCGAGCCCGCGCCCCCGTTCGAGCCGGTGACGCTGGTCGAGCAGCGCGAGTCCGCCCAGTCGCACCTGCGGATGTCCTACCGGCCGGCGATCGAGCCCCGCGCGCCCGCCGAGCGCGCCGCGCTGGGCGTGTATTCGACGCTGCTGGGCGGATCGATGGGCTCGCGCCTGTTCGACGAGATCCGCGAGCAGCGCGGCCTGGCGTACTCCGTCTACGCGATCGATCACTCCTACAACGACGTGCCGATCCTGCAGCTCTCCGCCGGCCTGGACTCGTCCAAGTGCGTCGAGGCCTACCAGCGGATGCGCGAGATCGTCGACGAACTGCGCACCGACGGGCCGACCGAGGAGGAGTTCGAGCGCGCCCGGGCGTATTCCGCCGGCCGGCGGGTGCTGGCGTTCGAGAACACCAACGCCGTCGCCCGTCACGCGGCGCAGCAGACCGTCGTCTTCGGGCAGGACATCGACCCCGACAAGGCGATCGAGGCGCTGGACGCGGTGACCTTCGACCAGGTGGTCGAAGTGGCGCGCGGGATCTCGGAGTCGCTGTCGGTCGCCTGCGTCGGACCGCACGATCAGTCCGAGTTCTCATAGGAACGCTTGCCGCATCTGAGCCGGTGGGCCACAATGGGTCGTGGGTGACTGGCCTCGAAGAGCTCAACCACCGCGAACTCGAGCGCTATGTGCGCCGGGTTTCGGACCGGTGGCCGCTGGATCGCGCGCTGCTCGGCGGCGCGCGGGTGGCGGACATGCGCGGCGCCGGCGCGCAGCGTGAGCGTGGGCCGGAGTACGTGATCGTGCTCGTCTCCGACCACTTCGACGGCGTGCCGTGGCTGGAGCGCGTCTACGTCACCGGGACGCTGTGGGACGCCTACGAGATGGGCGCGCCCGCCGACATGCACGCCTACACCTCCGCCGAGTTCGAGCGCCGCCGCGAGAACCTCCCCGCCGTCCGCGATGCGGCCGAGTGGGGCCTCGAGCTCCTGCCCGAGCACGCCTGAAACCTAAAGGGGCCTGGCCCCTTTATCTTGCCAGCGCGAGGCGCTGCGGCGGGCATGACCGGCTCACCCCCAAACCTACGCCGTCCGTCTAGTGCTCCCAAGTTTTCCCCCGTGCGGTCGATGACGGGAGCATGCGCAGCCTTCGCCCCCTCAGCGCCATCGCCTTCGCGGCGCTTCTGACCCTGATCGGCGCCGGCCCCGCGTCGGCCGCCAAGAAGCCGAAGGCCGGCGCCTTCGCCGCCAAGTACCACCTGACCGGCTCCTGGAAGGCCAAGGACACCGACAAGGACGGCCTGAAGAACTTCAAGGAGTTCAAGCTCGGCACGAACCCCAAGTCGGCCGACACCGACAAGGACGGCCTCAAGGACGCCGACGAGGTCGCGTCCGGCAACGACCCGACCGACCGCGACACCGACGGCGACGGGATCAAGGACGGCGCCGAGCACGCCGGCACCATCACCGCCTTCGACGGCTCGACCATCACCATCAGCGAGTTCGCCACCGGCAAGAAGGTCACCGCGACCCTCGACACCGACTGCACGCCGGCCGACGACGCGACCGCCGACGACTCCTCGGTCGATGACGGCTTCGTCGGCACCGACGACGACGATTCGCTCGACGGCGAGTTCACCGCCGACGCCTCCACCGTCGATGACGATGGCGTCGAGGAAGACGTCGACCTCGGGGACGATGACGACGCCGACGCCTCCTCCTGCGACGACGAGGACCTCGAGAAGGGCGCCGTCCTCACGAGCGCCGAGCTCGAGAAGGACGGCGGGGTCACCTACCTCGTCGACTACGAGCTCGCGTAATCCCAAGGTCGGGACGGACGCGATCTCCCGCCCTCAGCTGATCGCGACCATTCGCTCGATCGGCAGCCGCGCGCGCTTCGCGATCTCGGCCGGCACCTTCACCACGCCGGACATGTCGCGAAGCGTGTCACGCAGCTTCGGCAGCGTGATCATCTTCATGTAGCGGCACGAGGCGGCCTCGTTGGCGGCCACGAAGTCGATGTCCGGGCGCGCCATCTGCAGCGGGTGCAGCATGCCGGTCTCGGTGGCCATGATCGCCGTCGTGCCCGCCGGCGCCTCCGCCGCCCAGGTCAACATCTGACCCGTGGAGAGCATGTGGACGCCTTCCGCGTCGACATCGCCGGCGGCGACGTACTCCATGACCGACGTCGAGCACCCGCACTCCGGGTGGATCAGGAAGTCCGCGCCCGGGTGCGCGGAGCGCATGTCGGAGATGTCGGACGGGCGGATGCCCGCGTGCACGTGGCACTCGCCGTCCCACACGTGCATCTTGCGTCCGGTCTGCTTCTCGACGTACGCGCCGAGGAACATGTCCGGGCCGAACAGGATCTCCGTGTCGGCGCCGTGCTCGCGGTAGATGTGCTCGACCACCTGCACGGCGTTGGACGACGTGACGCAGTAGTCGGTCTCGGCCTTCACCTCGGCCGTGGTGTTGACGTACATCACCACCAGCGCGTTCGGGTGCTTGGCCTTCCACGCCCTGAGCTGCTCCGCGGTGATGCTGTCCGCGAGCGAGCAGCCCGCGTCCAGGTCCGGCAGCAGCACCGTCTTCTCCGGGGAGAGCACCGACGCCGTCTCGGCCATGAAGTGCACGCCGCAGAAGGCGATCACGTCGGAGCCGGTCTTCGCCGCCTGCTGCGAGAGCCCGAGCGAATCACCGACGAAGTCGGCCACATCCTGGACCTCGGGCAGCTGGTAGTTGTGGGCGAGGATCACCGCGCCGCGCTCGGCGGCCAGCGCGCGTACCTCCGCCTGCAGCGCAGGCACAGACTCGAGCGTGAGCAGGTTCACTGGACAGTCTCCATGATCAGCGACAAATCGAGAACCGGCGCGGAGTGCGTGAGGGCGCCGATCGATACGTAGTCTACACCCCTAATGGTCGCATAGACCAAAACTGTTTCGTCGTCGATGCCGCCGCTCACCTCGAGCGCCGCACGCCCACCGACGAGCGTGACCGCCGCCCGCACCTCGTCGGGCGTCATGTTGTCGAGCAGCAGCCGCGGCGCCTGCGCTTCCAGCGCCTGTGCGATCTCCGCCTGATCGCGGACCTCGACCGCGAGCGGCAGGTCCGGCCGCGCGGCCCGGGCGCGCCGGACCGCCTCACCCACCCCACCCGCGAGCTCCGAGTGGTTCTCCTTGATCAGGATGAAGTCGAACAGGCCGATGCGGTGATTGACCCCGCCGCCGTGCGCGACCGCGGCCTTCTCGAGCATCCGCATCCCCGGCGTGGTCTTGCGCGTGTCGAGGATCTTCGCCGCGTCGCCCGGGAGCCGGCGCACCACGGAGGCCGTCTTCGTCGCCACCCCGGAGAGCCGGCCCAGGAAGTTCAGCGCCGTCCGCTCGGCGGTCAACAGCGCGCGAGCGGAACCGGTCACGCGCAGCACCGGACCGCCCTCGCGCCACACGCCCTCGTCGACGAGCCGCTCGATCTCCGCCTCTGGATCGAGCCGCCGGAAGATCTCCTCGGCCACATCGAGCCCGGAGATCACGCCGGGCGCCTTCTGCGTGATCGTCGCCCGCGCGCGTGCCTCGGGGGCGACGGTGGCCTCGGTCGTGACGTCCCCGTCACCCACATCCTCGGCAAGCGCTCGGTCGATCAACTCGTTCACGAGAACGAGTCTAGCGAATAAGAGTCAGCTCGACTAAAATGAGAGCTACGCGCGTGACTTGGCGTTCGACTCGAGCCAGGAACGGACGAAGCCGTCGAGGTCTCCGTCCAGCACGCCGTTGGCGTTGCCGACCTCGAAGTCGGTGCGGTGGTCCTTGACCATCGTGTACGGGTGCAGGACGTAGGAGCGGATCTGGGAGCCGAAGTTGACGTCGAGGGTCTCGCCTCGGGCCTTGGCGATCTCCTCCTGGCGCTCGCGCTCCTGACGTTCGATGAGCTTGGCGCGCAGCATCGCCATCGCGGTCGCGCGGTTGGCCGACTGGGAGCGCTCGTTCTGGCACTGGACGACGATGCCGGACGGGCGGTGGGTGATGCGCACGGCGGAATCGGTCTTGTTGACGTGCTGGCCGCCGGCGCCGCTCGCGCGGTAGGTGTCGACCTGGAGGTCGTCGTCCTCGATCTGGATCTCGCCCGCCTCCTCCACGACCGGGGCGACCTCGACGCCCGCGAAGGACGTCTGGCGGCGGTTCGCGGAGTCGAAGGGTGAGAGCCGGACGAGCCGGTGGACGCCCTTCTCGGCCGAATAGAGCCCATAGGCGTTGTCGCCGGAGACGCGGAACGTGGCCGACTTGATGCCCGCCTCCTCGCCCGCGCTCGCCTCGAGCAACTCCGTCTTGAAGCCGCGGCGGTCGGCCCAGCGCATCTCCATGCGCAGGACCATCTCGGCCCAGTCCTGGGCGTCGGTGCCGCCCGCGCCCGCGTTGACCGTGACCAGGGCATCGCCGGCGTCGTAGTCGCCGGTGAACAGCCGCTGCTCCTCGGCCGCCGCGAGCCGCACCTCGACGGACGCGATCGCGTCGTCGAAGTCACCCGCCATGTCCGGATCCTCGGCCGCCATCTCGGCGAGCTCGTCGAGATCGCCGGCGTCGGTCTGCAACTTCAGGAAGGCGTCGAGCCGCCGCTGGGTGCGGGTGTGCTCAGCTCCGACCTTCGCCGCGGCCTCCGGGTCGTCCCAGAAACCGGCGGCTCCCATCTCCGTCTCCAGCGCCGCGAGGCGCTCCTTCATCCCAGCCGGGTCAAAGATAGTCCGAGAGCAGGGACATCTGCTCACGGATGGCGGCAAGGCGCTGCGGAGTGGGCTGATCTGAGGCCATGCCGATGACACTAGCGGGTACGGAGGGGTGCATGGCCCCGAGGACACTGGATCGGTTCGACGCGGCGCTCGGGGACGGAATCGAGCGCGCGATGATTCATCACCACATGCGGCGGCTGCGCCGTCACGGGCACCTCGACGCGATCGCCCCCGCGAGCGAGGGACTCTGGGCGCGGACGAGCGTCCCGCCGCGGGACGGGAACACGCTCGAGGTCGTGATCGACGGCGCCAACGCACTGCCGCTGATGGCCGACGCGATCCGCAACGCCAAGCGCCACGTGCACGTGTGCTCGTGGCACCTGGAGCCCGGCTTCGACCCCGGCCCGCGCCAGGCCAGCCCGGTGAAGGAGCTCCTGGCCGACGCCGCCGAGCGCATCCCGGTCCGCGTGCTCGTGTGGGCGGGCGCGCCCGTGCCGGTCTTCCAGCCCCGCCGTGGCCTGGTCAAGCACGAGCGCGACGAGCTCGTGAAGGGCACGAGGATCCAGTGCGAGCTCGACTCGCACGGCCGGATGATGCACTGCCACCACGAGAAGCTGGTGATCGTCGACGACGAGCTCGCGTTCGTCGGCGGGATCGACCTGACGGCGCTGGCCGGCGACCGCTACGACTCCAACGAGCACCCGCACAAGCACGACGCGATCGGCTGGCACGACGCGTCGTCGCTGCTCAGGGGCCCGATCGTGGGCGACGTCGCGGCCCACTTCGCGCTGCGCTGGGAGGCCGTCACGGGCCAGGCGCTGGAGCTCCCCGAGGGCATCGCCCCGGCCGGCGACACGACCGTCCAGTTCGTCCGCACCGTTCCCGAGGGCGCCTACGACGTCCTCCCCCGCGGCGAGTTCTCGATCCTCGAGACCTACGTCCGCGCGCTGCGCAGCGCCAGGCACCTGATCTACCTCGAGAACCAGTTCCTGTGGTCGCCGGAGATCGTCCAGATCCTCGAGCGCAAGCTGCGCAACCCGCCCAGCGATGACTTCCGCGTCGTCGTCCTGCTCCCGCACAAGGCCAACAACGGCCAGGACGACACGCGCGGGATGCTCGGCCGGCTCGTCGCCGCCGACCACGACAAGCGCTTCCTGGCCACCACGATCCTCTCCCGCAGCGGCGAGCGCTCCGGCCCGCTCTACGTGCACGCCAAGATCGGCATCGTCGACGACGCGTGGCTGGCGATCGGCTCGGCCAACCTCAACGAGCACAGTCTGTTCAACGACACCGAGGTCGATGTCGTGACCTGCGACCCGCACCTGGCCCGAGCGACCCGGTTGAAGCTCTGGGCCGAGCACCTCGAGCACGAGGACGTCGGCGGCGACCCGGCGGCGCTGGTCGACGAGCAGTGGCGCCCGATCGCGTCCGAGCAGCTCGAGCGCCAGCGCCGCGGCGAGCCGCTCACCCACCACCTCGTCGAGCTCCCGGGCGTGTCGCGACGCTCACGCCGGCTGCTCGGCCCGCTCGACGCGCTGGTGGTCGACGGCTAGAAGACCACCGTTCGATTGCCGTGGATCAGCACCCGGTCCTCGAGGTGCCACTTGACGGCGCGGGCGAGGACCTGGCGCTCGATGTCGCGGCCGAGGCGGACCATCGTCTCGGCCTGCTCGCGGTGCGAGACGCGCGCGACGTCCTGCTCGATGATCGGCCCCGCGTCGAGCTCCTCGGTGACGTAGTGCGCGGTCGCGCCGATGATCTTCACGCCACGCTCGAACGCCCGCTGGTACGGGCTCGCTCCCGCGAAGGCCGGCAGGAACGAATGGTGGATGTTGATGATGGGCACACCCACGGCGGCCAGGAAGTCGCCGCTGAGGATGCGCATGTAGCGCGCCAGGACGATGAAGTCGCACTGGCCCTTCAGCAGCGCGATCAGCTCCGGCTCGTTCGGGAACGGCACGTGGTGGTAGGGCAGCCCGAAGCCCTCGACGTCGGCCGCCCAGTCCGGGTGGTTGGAGGCCACGAACGGGATCGTCGCGTCGAGCTCACCGCGCCGGTGGCGCCACAACAGGTCGACCAGGCAATGCTCCTCGCGCGAGACCAGGACCGCCATCCGCTTCGGGACCGACGCGTCGTCGGAGCGTGTACTCCATGTCGAAGCGCGCGGCGATCTCGTCGAAGCCCTCGAGGTCGCCGTGTTCGAGGTGGAACTCCATCCGCATGAAGAACTCGCCGCCCTCAGGATCGGTCGAGTGCTGATCGGAGCTGATGATGTTCGCGCCGGAGTCGGCGAGGAAGCCGGCGACCGCGGCGACGATGCCGTGGCGGTCAGGGCAGTTGATGAGCAGACGGCCTCTCATACGAACGCGGAGGCTACTTCGACCAGCGCGTCCCACGCGTCCTCGGCCTGCGGATGGCGCCCGCCGAGCGGCAGGATCGCGTAGACGTCGCGACGCGGGCCGTCGCCCTCGATCGGGCGCAGCTCCAGGCCGTGGAAGCCGTCCGCGCCGAGCCGCGGCACGAGCGTGACGGCGAGCCCGGCGGCGATCACCCCGCGGTTCGCCAGCGGGTCGCGGGAGACCATCGAGAGCCGCATCTCGAACCCCGCCGCCGCGCACGCGCGGGCGATCAGGTTGTTCTGACTCGGCGCGATCCAGCGCTCCTCGGCCAGCGCCGCCAACGGCACGGCGTCCAACGCGGCGAGCCGATGCCCCGGCGGGAGCGCGACGAGAAACGTCTCCTGCAACAGATCGCGACGCTCGGTGCCCTCGTGGGAGCGGCGTTCGAGCGCCGCGTCCTGGAACCCGACCGCAACGTGCAGCTCGCCGCGAGCGACACGCTCGGCCAGCTCCGGCGTCGAGCCTTCCTCCAGCAGCACCTCTCCCAGCCGGGCGGCGGCCCGCGGCACCAACGCCACCAGCGCGCTCGGGAACGCCCCGATCCGCAGCCGCGGCGGCTTCGCGAGCTCGCTGAGCTGCCGGGTGGCCAGCGCGAAGCGCTCGGCGATCGCGTCGGCGTGGGCGAGCAGGATCTCCCCCGCGGGCGTCAGCGCCATCCCGTTCTCGCGATCGAGCAGCCGGTTGCCGACCTCTCGCTCCAGCGCGGCGACCTGCTGGGAGACGGCGGGCTGGGTCAAGGACAGCGACCGTGCCGCGGCCGAGAACGACCGCTCGCGCGCGACGGCGCGGAACGTCAGGACACGACGCGGGTCCATTCGCTCAGCTTATAGCCTGGCGAAAACCATGATTTGAATTGATGGCGCGGGCACCCGAGACTGCCCGCATGTACCCCATCAACGTTGTACTGCTCATGCGGCGCTCGACACAGGGCGCCCGCGGAACCGACCCGGTGAGTCAGCCGCGCAAGCGCCGGTTGTTCACGCGCCGTGGCACTTCTTGAACTTCTTGCCTGAGCCGCACCAGCACGGGTCGTTGCGCCCGATCGTGGCGTGCTCGTCGACGCGGCGCTGCTGGACGATCGGCTGCTCCTCGGCGGGAGGCTCGCCCGGCTCGCCGTAGGCGGTCGGCTGATCCTCCAGGGTCCCGCCGCTGTAGGCGAGCGCGCCCATCCCTGACGTCATCTGTGGCGTCGGGGTCCACTCCGGCGGCGGGCCCTGCTGCTCGACGGCCTCGCCTTCGGGGCCCTGCACCTCGACCTCGACGTTGTAGATCATCCGCGCGAAGTCCGACCAGATCGAGTTCATCAGGTCGTCGAAGAGCGTGAAGGCCTCGTTCTTGTAGGCCACCAGCGGCTCGATCTGGGCGAACCCGCGGAGGTGGATGCCCTCGCGCAGGTAGTCCATGTCGTAGAGGTGCTCGCGCCAGCGCTGGTCGATGATCTGGAGCACGAGGTAGCGCTCCAGCGCGCGCATCAGCTCTTCGCCGAGCTCGGTCTCGCGCTCGTCGTAGAGCGACATCGCGTCGTCGACGAGCATCCGCTTGAGCTGCTCGCGGTCGGTCGCCGTGCGGTCGATCTCCTCGGCGCCGAAGTCCACCTGGTAGATCTGCTCGAGCTGGACCCAGAGCTCGTCGAGGTCCCAGTCGTCGACGAAATCGCCGGGGGTGTACTCGTCGACCAGGCGCTCGATGACCTCGCCGATCTGCTCGCGCGCGACGGACGCCATGTCGCGGCCCTCGAGCACCTCGTCGCGGTACTTGTAGACGACCTCGCGCTGCTGGTTCATCACGTCGTCGTACTCGAGGACGCGCTTGCGGATGAGGTAGTTCTGCTCCTCGACCTTGCGCTGCGCGTTCTCGATCTGCTTCGAGAGCATCTTCGCCTCGATCGGCTCTTCCTCGCCGTCGTCGCCCTTCGGGCCGAGACGATCCAGGATCTTGTAGATCCGGTCGCCGGCGAACAGGCGCACGAGCTCGTCCTCGGCGGAGAGGAAGAAGCGTGACTCGCCCGGGTCCCCCTGGCGGCCGGCGCGGCCGCGAAGCTGATTGTCGATCCGGCGCGACTCGTGGCGCTCGGTGCCGACGATGTAGAGGCCACCCGCCTCTTCGACGGTGACACGGTCGGCCTCGACGCGCTGCTCGATCTTGGGCAGGATCTCGGCGAAGCGCTCGTCGTAGTCCGGGTCGCCGGGCTTGAGGCCCAGTTTGTTGAGCTCGATCTGCGTGAGGTGCTCGGCGTTGCCGCCGAGCTTGATGTCGACGCCGCGGCCGGCCATGTTGGTGGCGATCGTGACCGCGCCGGGCGCGCCGGCCTCGGCGATCGTCTCGCCCTCGCGCTGGGCGAACTCGGGCTTGGCGTTGAGCACCGTGTGCGGGACGCCCATCTTGCGCAGGCGCGCGGAGAGCAACTCGGAGGTCTCGACCGAGATCGTGCCGACGAGCACGGGCTGGCCCGCGTCGTGGCGCTCCTGGATCACGCGCGCGACCGCGCGCCACTTGCCTTCCTTGGTCTTGTAGATCTGATCGTTCTGGTCCTTGCGGACCATCGGGCGGTTGGTGGGGATCTCCACCACGCCGACCTTGTAGATCTTCATGAACTCGGTGGCCTCGGTCAGGGCGGTGCCTGACATGCCCGCGAGCTTGTCGTACATGCGGAAGTAGTTCTGCAGCGTGACGGTCGCGAGCGTCTGGTTCTCCTCGCGGACGCGCACGCCCTCCTTGGCCTCCACGGCCTGGTGCAGACCCTCCGACCAGCGCCGGCCGTCGAGGATCCGGCCGGTGAACTCGTCGATGATCTTGACCTCGCCGTCGATCACGGCGTAGTCGACGTCCTTCTTGTAGAGCGACTCGGCCTTCAGCGCCTGATGCAGGTGGTTGACCAGCACGCCGTTCTCGGCGCGGTAGAGGTGGTCGATGCCAAGGAACTTCTCGGCCTTGGTGACGCCGCGCTCGGTGACCGAGATCGTCTTGTGCTTCTCGTCGAACTCGTAGTCGTAGTCCGCCTCGAATTGCTTCTTCGCGCGCGGGTCCATCCCCTCGGGCTTCTTGCCCGGCTCCATCACCGGGGCGAGCTTGGCGAAGCGGTCGTAGAGGTCCGCGGCCTGCTCAGGCGCGCCGGAGATGATCAGCGGCGTGCGCGCCTCGTCGATGAGGATGTTGTCGACCTCATCCACGATCGCGAAGTTGTGCATCGCGACGGGCTTGCCGTCCTCGCCGATGCGGCCGCCGTGCTGAACCTTCTCCTCCAGGGAGGTGGCCATGTTGTCGCGCAGGTAGTCGAAGCCGAACTCGGAGTTCGTGCCGTACGTGATGTCCGCCGCGTAGGCCGCGCGCTTCTCCTCGTAGGGCTGGTTGTTCTGGAGGATGCCGACGGTCAGGCCGAGGCCTTCGTAGATCGGGCGCATCCAGTCCGCGTCGCGGCGGGCCAGGTAGTCGTTGACCGTGACGACGTGGACGCCCTTGCCCGCGAGCGCGTTGAGCACGACCGCGAGGGTGGCCGTGAGGGTCTTGCCCTCGCCGGTGCGCATCTCGGCGATCTGGCCGTCGTTGAGGACCATGCCGCCGATCAGCTGGACGTCGAAATGGCGCATGGCCATCCGGCGGCGACCGACCTCACGGGTCAGCGCGAACGACTCGGGCAGCGCCTCTTCCAGGTCGAGCCCCTCGTCCTGTACGCGCGTGCGAAGCTCGGCGAACTGCTCCGTGAGCTCCTCATCCTCGAGCAGCTCGAGCTCTGCCTCCCACGCGTTGATGCGTTCGACGCGCTTCGAGTAGGTCTTGAACTGTTTCGCTTCGCCCATTCGGAGGGCGCGCTCGAGGATGGACATGACTAGTTAGCCTAGCGTTCCCGAGCGCGCCGCCCCGGTGCGTTTCTACGCGTCGGCGGGTGTCTCTTCGAGGGTCGGCGGGGTGCTGCGGATCTCGTCGACCGCCGCCCGCGACTCGCGCCGGCCGCGCCGCTTGTCGCGGTGGCGCTTGACCTGGCGCTCCATGTTGTCCCCGACCAGGTTGATCGCGTGCTTGGCGTCCTTGGAGACCTCTTTGGCGCGCAGCTGCGTGCCTTTGAGGTGCAGGACGGCCTCCGCCGCGACCGGGTCTCCCGGGACGTTCTCGTCAGCGACCTCGAGCTCGAGAACGGCAAGTTCGGAGACCTGCTTTCCGATCTTGTCGAACCGCCGTTCGGCGTGCTCTCGAATCTCGTCGGTGACCTGAAGGTTGCGTCCCTTAACCTCGATCTGCATGGGACTCCTCTGTCGGGGTCGGCTGATTGTCAATCCTAGCCTCAAGCCGCGGGCTCGAGCAGCCGAACTAGTAGTGTGGCTCTCTCCGTGCCAGCCGACGCCGCTTCGGGCCGCCGCCAAGAGGTCGCGGTCGTTCGTCATCCGATAGCCGACGCCCGCAACGTCGTCGTCGGCTATGAGCTGCGGTTCGGCGGTTCCATCAACCTTGGCGACCCGGCGATGGACGCAAAGGCGACGTCCGCCCTGCTGGTCGAGGCCTTCGGCGACATCGGCCTGGAGGTACTGGCCGGCAAGCACCCCGCGTGGGTCACGATCGCGCGCAACTTCCTGGTCGAGATCGGACCTCCGCCGGTCCGCCCCGACCGCGCCGTGCTGCAGGTCAAGGCCTACCAGGCGCGCGACGACCTGCTCGCGATCCTCCAGAGGCTCTCTCGCTCGGGCTACACCATCGCCCTCGACGAGTGGGAGGGCGAGATGGGCCACAACGTCGAAGAGCTGATGTCGCTGTGCTCGATCGTCAAGGTCGACGTCGCCGCCGTCTCCGCCGAGGACCTGCCGGGCGTGCTGCGCGTGCCCAAGATGCAGGGCGCGCTGCTGGTGGCCACCAACGTCGGCGACCACGCCGCCTTCGACCGCTGCAAGGCGCTCGGCTTCACCTACTTCGAGGGCGAGTACTTCGCCCAGCCGCGGACCTTCAAGCACCGCGGGGTCGCCACCTCCGGTCTGGGCTCCCTGCGCCGGCTGGCCGAGCTCACCCAGGGCGACATCTCCTTCGAGGACCTCGAGCGGATCATCTCCTCCGACATCGGGCTCTCGCTGAAGCTGCTGCGCTACGTCAACAGCGCGTTCTTCGCCCTTCCCCGCACCGTCTCGTCCGTCCACGAGGCGTTGAACCTCCTCGGCGTGCGCACCGTGCGCCGCTGGGCGACGGTGATGGTCATCAGTTCGATTCCGGACGTCCCGGACGAGCTCGTCGCGCTCGGCCTGCGCCGCGCCCACATGTGCGAGATCCTCGCCGGCAGCGTGTCCGGCGATGAACGCGACACGCTCTTCACGATCGGCCTCTTCTCGGTCGCCGACGCGATGCTCAACGTGCCGATGGCCGAGGTCCTGGAGTCGCTTCCCTTCACCGAGGAGATCCAGGCCGCCCTGCTGCGCCACGAAGGTCCGAAGGGCGACCTGCTCGCCGCGGTCGCCGCGTACGAGCGCGGCGAGTTCCCCACGCTTCCCGCCGGTGCTCCCGGCCCCTCCATGGCCGGCGCGTACCGCTCGGCGATGGAATGGGCCGACGAGGCCAGCCGCGTCATCGCGTAATCCGCCGCGCCGCGCGGGGCGAGAGTCCACGCCGACCCGGGGGGTGAAGCCGCAAAGGTTCGCCCACGACAGGTTTCCCGCTGCACCCCCCGCGGCGCACGGCGACGGCCGGCCGTTCACAGCGTGCGCGCGTAGCTGATCGCCCCCACGAGCGTGGCGCGGCCGTCGGCCAGGAGCGCGCGGGCACAGGCGTCCAGCGTGGCGCCGGTCGTGTGCACGTCGTCGACGAGCAGGGCGTGGGTCGGTGGCGAGCCGCGCACGCGCACAAGCAGGCGTCCCGGCGCCCGGCGGGCCGCGCGGCTCGCGCCGACCTGGCGTCCCGAGCGATCGGCGCGTACCAGGCAATCCGTGACCGGGCGGTCGATCCGGCGGGCGAGCGCGGTCGTCAACGTGCGAGCCGGGTCGAACCCGCGGGCGCGCCGGCGCGGGCCGACCGCCGGCACGGGCACGAGCGCGACCTCCGGCCCGCGCAGCGCCGCCGGGAGCGTGGCTGCGATGTGCGCCGCCATCACGTCGGCGACCGGCAGCGCGGCGCGGAACTTCAGCGCCGCCACGAGGTCGCGCGCGACGCCCTCGTAGGCGAGCGGCGCCCACGCCCGTGGGTAGGCGGCGTGGGCGGCCGGGCAGCCGCGACCGCGATGGCGTGGCAGCCCGCACCGCGCGCACCCGCCGCGCAACCACGGCAGCGCGAGCGCGCACTCCGGGCACAGCCGCTCGCTCGAACGCGTCAACGCCCGCCCGCATGACGCGCAGCCCGGCGGCGCGATCGCCGCCACGAGTTCACCGATCCAGTCCACTCATGAGAGCTTGCCGGGTCCGGTGCAACGGATCAGCACGTGATCGTCACAATTGTGCGACGTGTTCGTGCCAATTCTGTTCGGCGCGGCGGTCCCGGTCGATGCGGGCTGGACCTTCGCCCCGATCGTCCTGATCGCGCTGGCCGCATACGCCGCCATCTACGTGCAGCGCTGGCGCGTCTCACGGCGGGAGGGCGGAGCGCGGGCCGCGCCCTACGCGAAGCTCGTCCTGTGGATCACGGGCATCGTGCTGCTGTTCGTCGCGCTGATCTCGCCGATCGACCGCCTCGGCGAGCAGTTCGCCTCCTTCCACATGGTCCAGCACCTGATCCTCGCCGACCTCGTGCCGATCTGCCTGACGCTCGCGCTGACCAAGCACATCCTGCGCCCGGTCACCCGCCGCATCCAGTGGGTCGAGCGCAAGTCGGGGCCGTTCGGCCACCCGGCGTTCGGCGTGATCGCCTACGCCGTCGGCATGTGGATGTGGCACGTCCCGGTCATGTACCAGGCCGCGCTGGAGCACTCGTTCATCCACGTGCTCGAGCACCTGACCTTCGCCGCCGTCGGCCTCCTCTACTGGTGGCACCTGCTGAGCCCGATCCGCTCACGGATGCGCCTCGAAGGGCTCGGCCCCGTGCTCTACATGGCGAGCACGAAGATCGCCGTCGGCCTGCTCGGCATCGTGCTCGCCTTCGCCCCGCACGTCCTGTACGACTTCTACGAGACCGGCGGCACCCGCTGGGGCCTGTCGGCGATCGACGACCAGCACATCGCCGGCGTCCTGATGGCGCTCGAGCAGTCCCTGGTCATGGGCGTCGCGCTGGCCTACCTGTTCATCCGCATGCTGCAGGAGTCCGACCAGGCCGACCAGCGCGCCGATCGCTACTACGACGCGGTGTAAGGCTCGCGAGCGGCCAGCACCCGCAGGTTCTTCGCCGCGCGCCCCGTCAACGCGACCACCATCACCAACGAACCGCCCAGCGCGACAAGATCGAGCAGCGTCAATCCCGCGAGAGACACGTCGGCACCCAAGGCCACCGCCGAGAGCAACGCGATCAGCGCCAGTCGCGCCTCGGTCGGCCCGAGCCGCCCGTAGCCGAGCGAGAACCGCCCCAGCGCCTGCGTCTCCAGGTACGAGTTGATCGACAGCGCCAGGTAGGCGATCACCAGCACGAGCCCGGCGAAAAGGTGCATCTGCGCCGACAGTCCGAGGCCGAGACCGACCAGCGCCGTCGCCACCGCGTCCGCCAGGTGATCGAGGTAATAGCCGTAGCGGGGCCGCTCGGCGTGCCGGACCCGGGCCAGCGTCCCGTCGAGCGAATCGCCGAGCCAGTGCACCACCAGCAGCGCCGCCGCCGTCCAGAAGTGGCCCAGAGCGGCGGACACCGCGAACGCCACCGCCGCCAGCAGCGCCAGCACGGTCAGATGATCGGGCCGGACGAACCGCGGCAGCCGGCCGGCGATGGCGGCGAGCAGCCGGGCCTCGGGAGCCGCCAGTAGAAACGCCTTCTCACGCGGTGCATCCGCGGACATCGCCAATCCTCCTTGTTGACCGTCGTTCAACAGCAACCTACACCGCTTACTGACCGACGGTTACTAAGAACTGTGAGGCCAGCCGCACCGTCACAACCGATTCGCGTTGCAACTATCGAGGGCATGATCCTGCGCTACGCCGCCTTCACCGATTCGCCCGACGGCGGGAACCCCGCCGGCGTCGTCCTCGACGCGAGCCACCTCACCGCCGAGGACATGCAGCGGATCGCCAAGGAGGTCGGATACTCCGAGTCGGCCTTCGTGACCAAGCGCGAGGCCGAGGGCGAGTACGACGTGCGCTACTTCAGCCCGGACATGGAGGTGCCGTTCTGCGGGCACGCGACGATCGCGACGGCGGTGGCGCTGGCGCAACGCGACGGCGCCGGGCCGCTGACGTTCCACACGCAGTCCGGGCCGATCCCGGTGGAGACGACGCCCGACAGCGCCACGTTGACGAGCGCCACCCCGCTCATCGATGACATCCAGGACGCGGACCTGTGGGCCGTGCTCGCGGCCCTGCGCTGGGACGCGGAGGACCTCGATGACCGCTTCCCGCAGCTGATCGTCTACGCGGGTGCCCGCCACCTCGTCCTGGTCGCCAAGACCAGACAGCGCCTGGCCGACCTCGATTACGACTTCGACGCCCTCAAGGAGCTCATGCACAAGCTCGACCTGATCACGGTCGACCTCGTCTACCAGGAGGACGAGACCACCTACCACGCGCGCAACCCGTTCCCGGTCGGCGGCGTGGTCGAGGACCCCGCGACCGGCGCGGCCGCCGCGGCCTTCGGGGCCTACCTGTGGGCGACGACCGGCAGGACCGGCACGATCACGATCCACCAGGGCGTCGACATGGGCCGGCCGAGCGTGCTGACGGTCGACATCGAGGCCGACCGCCGCGAGATCAAGGTCAGCGGTCGCGCCGTGGCGATGTGAGCGACAGGTAGTCCGCCTGCGTCTCGCTCAACGAGTCGATCTCGACGTCCAGCGCAGCCAGCTTCAACGCCGCGACCTCACGCTCGATC
Source organism: uncultured Solirubrobacteraceae bacterium (assembly GCA_963798325.1). Taxonomy (GTDB): domain Bacteria; phylum Actinomycetota; class Thermoleophilia; order Solirubrobacterales; family Solirubrobacteraceae; genus Solirubrobacter. The sequence goes on along the minus strand of CAWCSS010000008.1, from coordinate 1,351,212 downwards.
ACCTCAGGCACCGGATGCACGCCCGGCGCCCACGGCTCGCGCACGAGCGCCTCCGCGGCCAGCGCCTGCAGCGCGAAGGACACGTCCATGACCGCTGCCGGGTGCCCCTCGGCGGCGGCGAGGTTCACGACCCGCCCGCCGGCCAGCAGGTGCAGCCCGCGATCGCCGAACTCGAAGCGCTCGACCAGCGGCAGGATCTGCCGCACGCTCGACGCCTGCTCGCGCAGATCGCCAAGCGAGATCTCGACGTCGAACTGCCCCGCGTTGGCCAGCACCGCCCCGTCCTTCATCCGGAAGAAGTGCTCGCCGTGCAGCACCTCGGGCACCCCCGTGACGGTGATGAAGATGTCGCCGACGGCCGCCGCCTGCAGCGCGGGCATGACCGCGAAGCCCTCCATCCGCGCCTCCAGCGCGCGCAGCGGATCGACCTCGCAGACGATCACCGACGCACCGAAGCCGCTCGCCCGCAGCGCCACGCCGCGGCCCGTCCAGCCGTAGCCGAGCACGACCACGGTCTGCCCCGCCAAGAGCAGGTTCGTCGCCCGGACGATGCCATCCAGAACCGACTGCCCCGCGCCGAAGCGATCGTTGAACGCCCGCTCGGCCCGCGCCTCGTTGACCGCGATGACCGGCACCGCCAGCGCGCCGGACGCTTCCAGCGAGCGCAGTCGCAAGAGCCCGGTGGTCGTCTCCTCGGTCCCGCCGAACATGCCGTCCAGCAGGTCCGGGCGAGCCGTGTGCAGCGCGCCCAGCAGGTCGGCGCCGTCGTCCAGCGTCACCCGCGGCGAGCGAGCAACGACCGCCGCCACGCCCTCCGCCCACGTGTCGGGACCACCCGCGTGGACCTCCACTTCGGCGGACAGCGCCAACGCGACGTCCTCCTGAATGGCGAACGGATTGGAGGCGCACAGCACCACGTCCGCTCCACCGGCCTGCAGCGTCCGCGCCAGCACGGCGGTCTCGGACGTGATGTGCAGGCAGGCGCCGACCACGACCCCGGCCAGGGGCCGCTCGCGCGTGAAGCGCGCCCGGATCGAGCGCAGGACGGGCATCTGCCCGTCCGCCCACTCGATCCGGGCAAGCCCGGCGCTAGTAGCGGTAATGGTCAGCCTTGTAGGGGCCCTCGACCGGCACGTCGATGTAGGCGGCCTGCTCGGGCGTGAGCTCGGTCAGGCGGACGCCGAGCGCGTCGAGGTGCAGGCGCGCGACCTTCTCGTCGAGGTGCTTGGGCAGCACGTAGACCTGCTTGTCGTACTCCTCGGTCTTCGTGAACAGCTCGATCTGGGCGATCGTCTGGTTGGTGAAGGAGTTCGACATCACGAAGGACGGGTGACCCGTGGCGTTGCCCAGGTTCAACAGCCGGCCCTCGGACAGGACGATGATCGTCGAGCCGTCGGCGAAGCGCCACTCGTGGACCTGCGGCTTGATCTCGACGCGCTCGATGCCCGGGATCTTGGCCAGGCCGGCCATGTCGATCTCGTTGTCGAAGTGGCCGATGTTGCCGACGATCGCCTGGTGCTTCATCCGCTGCATCTGCGCGGCGGAGATGACGTCCTTGTTGCCGGTCGTCGTGATGAAGATGTCGGCGGTCTCGACGACATCCTCGAGCGTCGTGACCTGGTAGCCCTCCATCGCGGCCTGCAGCGCGCAGATCGGGTCGATCTCGGTGATGATCACGCGACCGCCCTGGCCGCGCAGCGCGTCGGCGCAGCCCTTGCCGACGTCGCCGTAACCGAGGACGACGCAGACCTTGCCGGCGATCATGACGTCGGTCGCGCGGTTGATGCCGTCGACCAGCGAGTGGCGGCAGCCGTAGAGGTTGTCGAACTTCGACTTGGTGACCGCGTTGTTGACGTTGATCGCCGGGAACAGCAGCTTGCCCTGGGAGGCGAACTGGTAGAGGCGATGGACGCCGGTCGTGGTCTCCTCGGTCACGCCCTTGATCGAGGCGGCGGCCTTGGTCCACTTCTGCGAGTCCTCACCCAGCGTGCGGGTGAGCGTCTCGAGGATGATCCGGTGCTCGTCGTTGTCGGCGGTCGCGGGGTCCGGCACCGCGCCGGCCTCCTCGTACTCCTTGCCGAGGTGGATCAGCAGCGTGGCGTCGCCGCCATCGTCGAGGATCATGTTCGGGCCGTCGCCGTCGGGCCACGTGAGGGCCTGATCGGTGCACCACCAGTACTCCTCCAGCGTCTCGCCCTTCCAGGCGAAGACGGGGATGCCGGCCTCGGCGATGGCCGCCGCGGCGTGGTCCTGGGTCGAGAAGATGTTGCACGACGCCCAGCGGACTTCAGCGCCGAGAGCGACGAGCGTCTCGATCAGCACGGCGGTCTGGATCGTCATGTGCAGCGAGCCGGTGATGCGCGCGCCCTTGAGCGGCTGCGCGTCGGCGAACTCGGCGCGGGTGGACATCAGGCCGGGCATCTCGTGCTCGGCGAGCTGGATCTCCTTGCGGCCGTAGGCGGCGAGGCCGATGTCGGCGACCTTGTAGTCGGTCGACGTGATAGCGGTCATACGATCTCCGGGGTGGGGGTCAACGCGGCGAGGAGGCGCTGGTGCTTCTCTTTTTCGAAGCGCATCCAATCGCTCGCCGTAACGTGGGCGGGACGCTGCGGCTCGGCATCCAGCCAGGCATCCGTCGCCTGGCGAAGGCCGTCTTGCCTGCGCATACGCAGGGCGAAGGCAAGGTCGGACAGCCCGATGTCGTGCTCGTCCAACAGCTCGCGCAGGGTGCGCAGGCGCTGCAGCTCGGCGGGGCCGTACAGCCGGTATCCGGCGGCCGAGCGCTTGGGCTCGACGAGCCCGACGCGTTCGACGTAACGAAGCATGCGCGGGCTCCAGCCCGTGGTTTCAGCAGCCTCGTTGATCGTCAGCGCGTCCACTGGACGCCAGTGTAGCGAAACCCTGACACAACTGTGTCAAGGTTTCCACGACGCGTGGATCGAACTGGGTGCCGGCGCACCGGCGCAGCTCCTCGATCGCCGCCGCGGGCTCCAGCGCCTCGCGGTAGGAGGCGCCGCGCACCATCGCATCGTAGGCGTCGCAGGCGTAGATGATCCGCGCGCCGAGCGGGATCTCCTCGCCGCGCAGCTGGTCGGGATAGCCGCGGCCGTCCCAGCGCTCGTGGGCGGCGCGCACCAGCCGCGCGACCGGGCGCATCGACTCGGCCGCGCCCAGGATCCGCTCCCCCGCGACCGTGTGCTGGCGCATGACCGCCCACTCCTCGGGATCGAGCGGGCCGTCCTTGTGAAGGATCTCGTCGGGGACGGCGAGCGTGCCGACGTCGTGCAACTCGGCGGCGCGGATCAGCACGTCGAGCTCCTCGGCGTCGAGCCCGAGGGCCCGGCCGACGGCGGCGGCCAGTTCGGCCACGGCCTCGTGGGAGCCGTTGCGCTCGGCCATCACCTTCACCAGCAGGTCGCGCGCCTGGCCGCGGCTACCGGTGCGCTTGCGGCGCTTGCGCGCGTACATGCGCTCGTCGGCGAGCCGCAGCGCGTCGGTCGCGTCGGCCACGTCGCGCGGGAGGACGACGAGGCCGTGCGAGGCGGTGATGCTGAAGCCGTCGCCGTGCTCGCTGAGCGCGTCGACGGCGCCGAGGACCATCGGGTCGTCATCGGTCATCGCCGCTTCGACCAGCAGGCAGAACTCGTCGCCGCCGAGGCGGTAGGCGTGTCCGACGCGCGCGAGGGCCGGGGCGAGCCGGCGCAGCAGGGCGTCGCCCGCGGGGTGACCGAAGGCGTCGTTGTAGTCCTTGAAGCCGTCGAGGTCGAAGAAGACGAGGGTGTGCGAGCGGCCGGTCGCGCTCGCGCGATCGAGATCGTGGACGAGCGCGCGGCGGTTGGGGAGGTCGGTGAGCTTGTCGGTCAGCGCCTCGTGGCGGGCGGTGCTGAGCAGCCGGAAGTTCTCGCCGAGCATCAGGATCGCGCGGGCGAGCGCGGCGAACAGCGCGGCGGCGGCCAGGAAGAGGGTGATCGGGCGGCCGTGCAGGAGCCCGGCGGCGAGCAGCGTCGTGATCGAGAGCGCGGAGCCCGTCAGCGGGACCGCGGCCATCGCCCAGCCGACGTGGGCGCGGGTGGGAGCGGCGGTGCGCTGCCAGGCGGCGACCGCGAAGAGGATCACGGCGAGGAGCCACAGGCTGTCGAGCGGAGTGCCGGGCGTGTAGTCGTCCAGCAGTGCGTAGATCGCATCCCCGAGCGCGGTGACCGCCAGGCCGGCGCCGAGCGGCCACCAGCTACGGCCGGGACGACCGCCGGTCGCGGTGAAGCCGACGAGGACGACCACCAGCAGCAGCAGGTCGCCGACGAGGCGGGCGAGCGCGACGGCGACCGTGTTGATGTCGCCGTGAGTGGCGTCGCGCAGCGGATAGAAGGCGGCGGAGGCCAGCGCGGTGAGGGCGAGCCCGGCGAGCAGGCCGTCGATCGTCAGCCACGCGGGGAACGGGCGCACGCGGTCGCGCAGCAGCCCGGCGAGCGCCAGGTAGAGCGCGCCGAACATCGACAGGTAGGCGACGGCGCAGACCGCGTCCGCGCCGACCGTGAACGCCGCGTCGCCGATGACCCAGAGCGCGATCCCGGCGGCGAACAGGCCCCACGCCCCGCGGTTGCGCTTGATCGCGACCGCGCGAGCGGAGATCAGCGCCAGCGCGCCGAGCTCGATCACCCCGTAGGCGATGTCCGAGCCCGGAAGCTCAAAGGCCGTCAGCGCGACGTGCGCCGCGAGGACGACGAAGAGCGCGATGAAGGCGTGACGGCGAGCCATCTCCCCCTGGGGTCGGCCGATCGGACGAAGTCTGTAGGGCTGACCGACCGATAGCGTCTCTGAGATGTCCACCGGAGCGCAGATCATCGTTTCCGAGCTCGAGCAGGCGGGCGTCAGCGTCTGTTTCGGGCTCCCCGGCGTGCACAACCTCGCGCTCTGGGCGGCCCTGCGCGAATCGTCGATCCGGCTGATCGGCGTCCGCCACGAGCAGGCCGCGGCCTACGCCGCCGACGGCTACGCCCGTGCCACCGGCAAGCTCGGTGTCGCGCTGACGACCACCGGCCCAGGCGCGGCCAACACGCTCGGCGCGGTCGGCGAGGCGTGGGCGTCGCGCTCGCCGATCCTGGTGATCGCCACCGACATCCCGTCGACCCTGCGCCGGCGCGGCGAGTACCGCGGGATCCTGCACGAGACCGACGGCCAGTCGGCGATGTTCGCGCCCGTCGTGAAGTCCGTGCATCTGGGGCTGACCGCGGACTTCGTGGCCGCGGCGGCGCGCGACGCGGTCCGCGACGCCGTCCCCGCGCCCACGCGGCCCGTCTATCTCGAGATCGCCACCGACCTGCTGGCGGGCGAGGTGCCCGAGCACGGGTCCTCGCGGCCGCCGCTGTTCGAGCCGTCGCCGGACCTGTCCGCCGTCACCGAGCTGCTCGACGGTGCGACGTCGCCGTTGATCTGGGCGGGTGGCGGCGCGCGTGATGCGGGTGAGGCCGTGGGCGCGCTCGCGTCGCGGCTCGGCGCGCCCGTGCTGACCACCTACGGCGCGGCCGGCCTGCTCGGGCGCGACCATCCGTGCCTGGTCGGCCTCCCGCCCCACGTCGAGGCCGCCGGCCGGCTGTGGGACGAGGCCGACGTCGTGCTGGCGATCGGCTCCGACCTCGACGGCGTGCAGACCCAGAACTTCGCCCAGCCGCAGCCGCCGACGCTGATCGCGATCGGGCTCGAGCGCCCGACCAACTACCGCGTCGACGCCTACGTCGCGGCCGACGCGTCGATCGTGGGCTCGCTCGAGGTCCGCGACCGCGGCGTCACGCCGGACGTGGCCGCCGCGCGTGCGCAGGCCTGCTCCGGCCTGGACTCGACCGCGCTGCGCTTCCTCGACGCGATCCGCTTCGCCGTACCCGACGACGCCGCCCTGGTCGTCGACATGTGCATCCCCGGCTACTGGCTCGCCGGCTTCCACACGCCCGCGGCCCCACGGCGCCTGCAGGTGCCGCTCGGCTGGGGGACGCTCGGCTACGCCTTCCCGGCCGGCCTCGGCGCCGCGCTGGCCGGCCGCCCGGCGGTGACCGTCTGCGGCGACGGCGGCTTCCTCTTCGCGTGCGGCGAGCTCGCCACCATGGCCCAGGAGCAGATCCCCCTGACCTGCGTGATCGTCGACGACGGCGGCTACGGCATGCTCCGCTACGACCAGGTGCTCGCGGGCACCGAGACCTTCGGCGTCGATCTCCACACCCCCGACTTCGAAGCCGCGGCCCAGGCCTTCGGCGTCCACGCGGACACCGTTGACGGCCTCGACGACGCCTTCGGCGAGGCCCTCGCCAGGCACGTGGCGATGAACGCCCCCTCGGTCCTGGTGGCCAAGACCCCGACGCCGTTGATCCCGCCGCCCAACACCTCCCCGAACTGGTACCGCAAGCGCAACCCAAGTTGACTAAAGGGGACAGTCCCCTTTTAGACAACTTGGGTTGACTGGCGGCGCGCCGGTCACCGAGCTCGACCGGTCGCGCTAGGTGGAGGCGCTGGTGGTGGCCGCGGTCGCGGCGGTGGTCGCGACGATCGCCGCCATCACCTGCTGGTTCACCGCGGCCTTCACCGCGTCGCCGACCGCACCGCGCTCCGCGATCGCCTTGGCACGCGCCGTCGCCGCCTTGCGCTCGGACCGGTCGACGATCCGCTTGACGAGATCGAGCGGGACGAGGAGCCCGAGCAGCGAGGTGACGAACGGGGAGGGCTCGGCGTCGTCGACCAGGACGGCGCGGAGCTGCGCGCGCAACTCGCGCTCGGGCGCGGGGTCGCGCTCCGGATAGCGCGTGGAGGCGAAGAGCCCGAGCGTCCTGTGCCGCTCCTCTTCGAGCACGCCCCGCTCGACGAGGCCAGTGGCGACCGTGCCCTTGATCGGCTTCAACTTGCCCGGCAGCTTCGACACCCAGTGCTTCGCCGACCGTTCCTCGGCGGACACGACGTCCCACGCGGCAGCGAGCGGCGGCTCCGCCGGGCGCGGGCCCGCGACGACCAGCCGGCCGTCGCGGTCGTGCATCTCGAGGTCGAGCAGGAGCGCGCCCGCCAGCCCGTGGTCGGCGGCGGTCACCCACCTGTTCGTGCCCTTGTCCTCGTCGAGGATGAGCAGCAGCAGCGCCTCCGCGAGCAACATCAGGACAGGCGGAAGTCCATGTCCGCCGGGAGCTCCACGAGGTCCATCTGGGCCTTTTGGAGCTTGCCGGCGAAGTCCCAGTTCATCGACTGCCAGCGGGTGAACTGGTCGAGCACCCAGATGCCCGACTGCCGCGAGCCGTTGCCGGACTTGCCGTTGCCGCCGAACGGCAGGTGCGCCTCAGCGCCGGACGTCGAGTTGTTCACCGAGACCATGCCCGCGGTGATGCGCTCGCGGAACTTGAAGGCGTGGGTGCCGGAGGTCGTGTAGATCGAGGACGACAGCCCGTAGCCGTGATTGTTGGCCAGGTCCATCGCCTCGTCGAAGGTGGAGAACTTGGCGACGCCGACGATCGGGCCGAACGTCTCGGTCGAGTAGATCTCGTCCTCGAGCGTCACGCCCACGACGAGGGTCGGGTGGTAGAAGATCCCGGCGTCGGGGTCGCCGACGAAGCCCTCGCGCGGATTGTCGGCCGTGATCCGGCCGGTCGCGGAGGAGCCGTGGACGGTGTGATGGTCACGCACGAGCCCGAGCCAGTCCTCGAAGCGCTCGGCGAACTTCTCGTGGATCATCGGCCCGTAGAGCACGTCGGCGTTCGGGTCGCCGATCGGCGACGACGAGAGACGCTCGGAGAGCTTGGTCACGAACTCGTCGAAGATCGACTCGTGCACGATGGCCGTGCCCAGCGACGTGCAGCGCTGGCCGGCGGTGCCGAAGCCGCCGAACAGGGCGCCCTCGACGGCGAGATCGACGTCGGCGTCGTCCATCACGACCATCGGGTTCTTGCCGCCGAGCTCGAGGCAGGGCGACTGGATGTGCCGGCCGCACAGCTCACCGATCTTCGAGCCGACCGCCGAGGACCCGGTGAAGCCGACCTTGTCCACGAGGCCTTCGTCCAGCGCGGACTCCAGGCCGGCGAAGGTGTCCTCGCCCGAGGCCTGGACGAGGTTGAGCACGCCCGCGGGCACGCCGCCGGCGTGGAAGAGCTTGACCATCGCGTCGCCGAGCGCGGCGGAGTACTCCGCGGGCTTCCAGACGACGGCGTTGCCGCACAGGATGGCCGGCACCAGGTACCAGGCGGGCACGGCCACGGGGAAGTTTCCGGCGGTGATGATCGCCGCCACGCCCACCGGCATGCGGAAGGTGAACAGCTGCTTGTCGGGCATCTCCGACGGCACCGTCTGCCCGTACAGGCGTCGCCCTTCGCCGAGGAAGAAGTCGCAGGTGTCGACGATCTCCTGAACCTCGCCCAGGGCCTCCGGGTAGGGCTTGCCGATCTCGCGCGTGACCAGCGCGGCGAGCGCCTCCTTGTTGGCCTCGATCAGCCGCCCGACCTGCGCGATCACCCGCCCGCGCGCGGGGGCCGGTACCGACGCCCACTCCTTCTGCGCCGCACGCGCCGCACGACACGCGTCCACGAACGTCCCCGCGTCCCCGAGCAGCACCTCGGCGACGACATCATCCAGCCGGGCGGGGTTGGTGGACGTCAGCTTCCCGCCGGGAGCGTCGGTGCGGGACTCGCCGCCGACGATCGAGGCGATCGTGGTCGAAGAAACGGTGGTGGACATGCCCGAAGACGCTAGCGCCCACGGGCGAACGCGTCAGTCGCGCCCGTAGAGATCCTCGATGCGCACCACGTCGTCCAGGTGCGGCGTCGAGACCTCGAACACGTCCACGTCCTCGATCGCGATCAGGCGATGCACGGTCCCGGGCGGGAAGGAGAACGTGTCCCCCGGCGCCGCGTCGATCTGCTCGAGCGGCTCGCCGACGCGCGCCGCCAGCTCCACGACCGCCGACCCGCAGCGGATGAACCAGCTCTCGTGCTTGATCTCGTGGTACTGGAGGCTGATCGAGTGGCCGGCGCGGACGTGGAGGATCTTGCCGACATAGTGCTCGGACTCGGCCCAGATCAGCTCGTGGCCCCACGGCTTATCGACCCGGCGGGCGCTCGTGCTGAGGTGAGAGGTCATTGGCATCGGTCAGATTCTCGCTAACGATCCGAGGTGGAAGGTGACGGCGTTGAGGAGCAGGACGACCGAGAGCGCCCTTCGGAGCGCAGAATCCTCGTCGCCGAGAACGAGCGCGCGAGCCGCTTCGAGCGCCTCGGCCAGCTCGGCGGCCTCGACCTCGGGGCCCGACCAGCGGGCGGCGAGCCCCTCCACGGCCTCCGCCGCGGCCTCGATCTCGGCCTCCCGGCTCGGCTGTGCGCCCGCGCGGGTGAGCAGCTCGCAGGTGATCGCCACCCAGTAGCCGACCGCCGAGGCGGGCGTGAAGCCCGCCGGGATCGGCACCACCTTCTGCCCGGCCGCACGCGCCGCGGCCGCCAGCGGACCGCCGGTGGTGGCCGCGACGACGGGGCCACGAGCGGCGGCCAGGTGCTCCAGCGCGGAGGCGTCGTGCCCGTCGTAGGAGAGGCACACGACGAGCGCGCCCTCGGCTGGCGGCTCGCCGAACGTGACCGGCTTGCCGGGCCCGGCGAGCGCGAGCCGCGCCCCGGCCAGCGCATCCGGCTCACCCGCGATCGCCACGCCGCTGACCGCGCGCAGGTCGGGAAGCGACGCGCTCTCGACGCGCCACAGCCCGTCACGGAGGTGCTCGCCGAGGTCGAAGACGTCCTCGATCGGCATACGTCAGCCGGTGGCGAGCTCGGCGGCGCGCCCGATGCCCTCGTAGACGAGCCCGGCGTCGCGCACGGCCGACGGAGCGAACAGGTTGCGCCCGTCGACCAGCACGTCGCCCCTCATCGCGGCCGCGACGGCGGAAAGGTCGAGCTCCGCGAACTCCGGCCACTCGGTGACGAGCACGACCGCGTCGGCGCCCTCGATCGCCTGCATCGCCGTCTCCGCGAAGGCGACGCCGCGGATCAGCTTGCGCGCCTCGCCCTCGGCCACCGGGTCATAGGCGCGCACGTGCGCCCCCGCGGCCTGCAGCCGCGAGGACAACACCAGCGAGGAGGCCTCGCGCATGTCGTCGGTGTTGGGCTTGAACGCCAGCCCGAGCAGCGCGATCTCGCGATCGACCAGCTTGCCCAGGTGCTTCTCGAGCTTGGCGATCACCCGGCGCTTCTGCAGCTCGTTGACCTCGATCACCGAGTTCAGCAGCTGGAAGTGGTAGCCGGAGTTGCCGGCCAACTGCTTGAGGGCGGTGACGTCCTTGGGGAAGCAGGACCCGCCGAAGCCGATCCCGGCCTGCAGGAACTTCGGCCCGATGCGGTTGTCCAGGCCCATCCCGCGCGCGACCTCGACCACGTCCGCGCCGGTCTCCTCGCACACGTTGGCGATCTCGTTGATGAACGAGATCTTCGTCGCCAGGAAGGCGTTGGAGGCCAGCTTGACCATCTCGGCGCTCTTGATGTCCGTGCGCACGAGCGGGGCGTTCAAGGGCGCGTAGAGCTCGACCACGGCGTCCCCGGCCCAGTCGCCGTCGTCGCCGACGACGACGCGATCGGGGTTCAGGAAGTCCGAGATGGCCGCGCCCTCTTTGAGGAACTCCGGGCACGAGACGTAGCGGAAGCCCTGCTTGCCCTGCTCCGCGAAGACGCGCTTGATCGTCTCCCCCGTGCCCACGGGCACGGTCGACTTCATCACCAGCGCGTGCTGGTCCGACGGCGGCATCGCGTCAACGACAGCATGGACGGCGGACAAATCCGCGTCGCCGGAGTACGTCGGCGGGGTACCGACGGCCACGAACAGCAGCCGCGCGTTGTCCAGCGCGTCCGACAGCTCGGTCGAGAAATGCAGGCGGTCGCGGTGCTTGGCCACCAGCTCCGCGAGCCCGGGCTCCCAGATCGGGATGCGCCCTTCGCGCAGCCCTTCGATCTTGGCCGCGTCGATGTCGACGCAATAGACCTCATTGCCGAGCTCGGCGAACCCGGCCGCGGTGACCAGGCCCACATAGCCGGTGCCGATCACGCCGATCGGTTCTCGATTCTTGCTCATAGAAGGCGGTCCAGCTTAGCCGCCACCTGTCGATTACCCGACCATGCGCACCCGGATTCCCGCCATCCTGGCCGCGACCCTGGTCGCGGCACTCGCCCCCACCGCCATCGCCACGGCGAAGTCCATGAGCGGCTCAAACGCCGCTGAGGCCCTCACCGGAACCGAGGGTCCGGACCGCATCGCGGGCAACGGCGGAGCCGACCGCATCCGCGCCCTCGGCGGCGATGACAACGTCACCGGCGACACCGGTCCCGACGACCTCGGCGGCGGCGCCGGCAACGACACGCTCGACGGCGGCTCGGGCGACGACATCATCGACGGCGACGAGGGCAACGACATCGGCATCGGCGGCTTCGGCCACGACACGCTGCGCGGCGGCCCCGGCGACGACAACCTCGACGGCGGCCCGGCCCCGGACCGGGTGGAGGGCGGCGACGGCAACGACACGCTCCACGGCGGCTCCGGCGGCGACGACATCTTCGGCGGCCCCGGCAACGACACCATCTACTTCGACTCCGGCCCCGACCACATCTTCGGCGAGGACGGCGACGACGTCATCTACGTCAACGGCGACAGCCTCGTCGACGACGTCGACTGCGGCAACGGCACCGACACCCTCTACGTGCCCCCGCGCGCGACGAACTGGGGCCGGGCGACCGCCGCCCGGATCCGCGACGGCCTGATCGTCAACTGCGAGAACATCGTGGAGCTGGCGCCGACCGTCGACCCGCTCAAGGGCATCAGCGCCTCGATCCCGAACTCCGGCGGCTCCAAGACCGGCACCGAGCTCAACGACAACCTGCGCGGCCAGCACGGCTCGGACAAGATCAGGGGCCTCGGCGGCGATGACGTCATCTGGGGCGACCAGAACCACGAGACCACCGCGGCTTCGCGCAAGGCCGTCGACCAGCTCGACGGCGGCGCCGGCAACGACACGATCTACGGCGGCCGCGGCACCAACTCGATCCTCGGCGGCGACGGCAACGACTACCTGCAGGGCGGCGGTCTGCGCAGCCTGATCTCCGGCGGCGCGGGCGACGACACGATCAAGGTCACCTCCGGCGCCAACACGAGCGTCGACGCCGGTGACGGCAACGACACGATCACGGCGATCATCGCCCGCGGCCACGCGACCGTGAAGTGCGGCCCGGGCATCGACACCGTGATCGAGTCCGAGTGGCCGGGCAACCGCAAGCTGGTGAAGATCTCCAGCGACTGCGAGAAGCGCACCCGCCACGTCACGAAGAAGTAGCCCAACCTAAAGGGGCCAGGCCCCGTCAACGCAGGTTGATGGGGCCTGGCCCCTTTAGGTTTTGAGGCGACGCAGGGAGGCCGCGATCGCGATCAGGCCGCTGTTGGGGATCGAGAGGTTCAGCGTGTTCGTGACCCAGTAGACGGCCTTCTGCGTCTTCCAGGCGACGAGGCGCAGGTGCGAGCCGTCGTAGTAGAGCTGGAGCTTGCGGCCGCTGACGGTGCGGGTGCGGTCCGGGTCGTCGAGGATCGGCGGGTCCTTCCAGGACATGCCCTGGACGCCGTAGTACTCCGAGAACGCGCCCGCGTTGAGCACGAGGCGATAGGCGCGGTGCAGCTTGCCGGTCGAGTCGCGGATGCCGTAGATGCGGGGCTTGTTGTCGGCGTAGCGCGAGCCGGTCTTGCGCAGGCCCGGGAAGTAGAACGGGAAGCCGAGCTTGCCCTGGGTCTCGGCCAGGATGGCCATGTTCTCGCCCTCGACGCGCGCCTGCTCGAGCCCGGGCACCGAGGACGGCTTGTTCTTCTTCTTCTTCTTGGGCGGCGCGACGGTCGGGGTGGCGTCGGGCTTGGTCGTGTCGTCGAGCTTGCGCGGGTTGGAGGAGCCCTTGCCCGTCATGAACTCGTCGACGGTCTTGCGCAGGTCGGAGTCCTTGACGTAGAGATAGCTGTCCAGCTGCGGGTTCTTGGCCTCGTAGGCGGGGAAACGGACCTCATTGACCGGCGCCTTGGCCTGCGCCATGTACAGGCCGAGTTGCGCCATGCCGATCAGGTTCGAGGTCTTCACGAAGGAGTCGTCGACCTCGAAGTAGCGCCCGAAGATGTGCGCGAGCTCCTTGATCTTGCTCGCGTTGAGCAGCTGCCGGATCGCGTCCTGATGCGAGACCTGGCGCAGGAAGTCCTGCTGGCGCGAGGCGCGGAAGAAGTCGTTGTCGAAGTGCCGGTAGCGCACGTAGTCGAGCGCGTCCTGGCCCCGGAGCTTCTGGTAGCCGGGCTGGACGTCGATCGTCGCGTAGTTCTCGCCGTACGCGGCCGTGGTGTTGTCGTTGTAGTAGCGGCGATCGATGTCGACGTAGACGCCGCCGACGTAGTTCACCGCCCGCCGGAAGCCACCGAAGGACACGCTGACGACGTTGTTGATCGGGAAGTTCTCGCCCGTCGCGTCACGGAAGAGCTTCTTGATCGTGACGATCGTCTTGCGCGGCCCGCCGATCTCGTAGGCGGCGTTGATCTTGTTGGTCCCGGCGCCGGGGACCTTGACCTTAAGGTCGCGCGGCAGGGACATCACGGCGATGCGCTTCGCGTCCGGATCGACGCGCACGAGCAGGATCGTGTCCGACCGCGGCTTGATCTTCGCCACACGGTCGGCGTAGCGCGCGTCGGTGCCGAGAACCAGGAACGTGCGCGGGTCGCCGGCGTCCGCGCGGTCGACCTCGGGCACCGTGATGACCGTCCGGCCTTCCTTGCCGCCCGAGAACTCGGTGACGACCGACTTGACCTCGAGCAGCACGGCCGAGGCGACCGCGGTCGCCGACAGCGAGATCGTCAGGACCGCCGCCAACAGGGCGCGGATGAGTACACCCCGCCCTGGCCTGGGCGGGCGATCCGGCGACTTCACGCCAGCCCGCCCTCCACGGCGCGCAGATCGGTCGGCTCAGCGGCCGTGAAACGCTTGGGGATACCGCGCGCGAAGTCCACCAGGGCGCGGCGGTACTGCGCCAGCGAGGTGATCGAGACCCACTCGTCCGGCCCGTGGTGCCCGCCGCCGCTCGGCCCGAACTCGACCGCCGGCACGCCCGCCTTCAAGAACGCCACCGCGTCGGAGGCGCCGTCGCGGCCGACGCTCATCGACTCGCCGTCGGTCAGCCGCGTCGCGGCCTCGCAGAGCGCGAGCACGTACGGGTTCTGCGGCGACACGCGCGCGGGCGGCCAGATGAAGGAACGGGCGACGTGGACGTCCGGCAGCGACCGGATCTGCGCCAGCAGCTCGCCGGGGTCCTGTTCGGGGAGGTAGCGGATGTCCACGTCCATGACGCATTCCTCGGGCACCTTGTTCGGCGCGTCGCCTCCGTTGATCCGCCCGAGGTTGACCGACGGGCGATCGAAGAGCTCCGAGGACTCAAGGGTGAAGGGCATGGACTCGATTCGCCGGAAGACGTCGATCGCCTTCAGGACCGCGTTGTCTCCGAGCCACGGCGTCGAGCCGTGCGCGGAGGTGCCGAAGACCATGATCCGCAGCGCCAGCACGCCCTTCGCCTGGACGCCGACATGCAGGTTGGTCGGCTCGCCGGTGATCGCGAAATCACCCACATAGCCCGCCTTGACCAGCAGATCCGAGGTCCGCTGGTCGATCTCCTCGGACTCCTCGTCGGGCACGCACACGAAGCGCACGCGCACGTCGCTCTGGTCGCGCATGTCCTGCAGCGCGCACATCATCGCCGCGAGGCCGCCCTTCATGTCGTAGGCGCCCCGGCCCTCGAGCCGATCGCCCTGAATCCGGGGCGTGAACTGCTCCGCCCGCGCCGGCACCACGTCGTAGTGCCCATGAAACACGAGCGTCGGGCCATCGGAGGGCCCGACCTCGGCGGTGAGCGCGAAGACGTCCCCGTACTGATGGTCCTGGACGGCGATATCGCGCGCCTCCAGCCAGCCTTTGATGAACCCGGCGGCGGCTCTGAGGCCTTCGACATTCGACGTGTCGTAGGTGATCAGGCGCTCGGCCAGGACCCGTTCGTCCATCCGCGTGAGGGTAGCGGTGAGCCCCCTGCGTGGAGACGTGTCAACGCTCGTTGTATTGCGCCGATCGTCACACTTTGTTCAGATTCCTCCCAGAGGATTCTCATCCGAAGGGGGAGTTGGGCTAGTGAAGCGATGGATTGGCGCAGCCGCGATCGCGGCTGCGATGCTGGTCGCACCGAGCGCGTCGATGGCAACGGTCGACGACGACGCGCCGGCGCTACTGAAGTTCAAGCTGGACAACAGCAGCCTGTATGACGACTTCGAGCGGCTCGGGTTCGACATGGACCACGCCGTCGAGAACGGTGACGGCGACGACATCATCGTCAGCGCCTGGGTCAACGACGAGCAGCTCGCGCTCGCTCGCGCGGCGGGCTACGAGGACGTCGGGGTCGTCCACGACAAGCAGAACTTCGAGCGTATCCGCGCGGAGAGCATGGCCAACAAGCAGGAGCAGCTGGACGCGAAGGCCGCGCTCAACCGGAAGGTGGCCAAGAACGCGGCGGATGGGAAGCTGCACGCGCAGCGCGCCGACTTCTACTACAACAACGTCGGCCGCTTCCTCTCGGTCGAGGCCAACGTCGACGGCGCCCACTACACCGGCACCTCGACCGGTTCCTACGTCGGCCCGACCGTCACCGCGGAATGGTTCGACGCGGCCGGCAACCGGCTCGGCGGCGGGGACGTCGGCATCTACCGCGACCCGGACGTCAGCCCGAGCTTCTACCAGTACCACTACGGCGTGTTCCGCCTGCCGGACACCGGTCCGGAGCCCGCGACGATCAAGATCGCGTCCTCCGACGGCGACGTCGACACGCTCAACGTCAAGGAGTGGGTGTCGAAGGACCCGCCGCCCTACACCGCCGGGTTCAAGTACGGCTTCGTCACGCGCTACTACGACGCGGTCGACGCCTACCAGAAGATGCGCGACCTCGCGGCCGAGTTCCCGAACATCTCACAGGTCTACGACCTGCCGAAGCAGACCTGGGGCTACCAGCGCCCCGCGGCGACGATGCTCGGGTACCTCAACACGACGACGGCCGCGCCGAACGCGACCACCCCGTACGTGCGCTACGACGAGTCGAACCTTCCCGTCGCCGGCAGCGCGCCCTCCAGTTCCCAGCAGCCCAGCACGGTCGTCGTGACGTCGAAGCTCATGGGCCACATGGGCGGCAACTCGCTCACCGCGCGACTGATCGCCCCGACCGGGCCCGACCAGCCGCTCGACGTCACCGTGTCGGGCAACGCGGTTCGCGTGGCGCTGGCCTCCAGCGCCGACGGCTCGGTCACGAGCACCGCGAACGACGTCATCGCGGCGATCAACGCCGATCCGGACGCGAGCAAGATCGTCCGCGCCACCAAGTACCGCACGAGCTCCGGCAACGGCATCGTCGCCCCGAGCATCGCCTCGCCGCTCAGCGACCTGCTGCGGGCGCCCTCGACGGTGCCGCGCGGCCCGCAGACGATGACCATGCTGCGCATCGGCAAGCAGCGCGACGGCTCCCGGGTCGGCGTGTACCTGTACTGCCAGGAGCACGCGGGCGAGATCGCGACCTCGGGTGTGTGCCTGGAGACCGCCGAGCGCCTGCTGCGCAACTACGGCACCGATCCCCGGACCACTGCGCTGGTCGACGGCCTGGACATCTTCCTCGTCCCGCAGATCAACGGCGACGGCGCGATCCACTCGATCTATGACTCGCCGCGTCGCACCAACATGGCCCCGTACTGCTACGACCCGGCCAGCACCGAGAACCTGGGTGACCCGGCCAACCGCAACAGCTACGGCGTCAACATCAACCGCAACTTCAGCGTCGGCTCGTTCTTCGACGGCTTCCAGGGCGCGAGCACGGGCTGCTCGGGCGGTAACACCGCCGGCCTGTTCGAGCTCTCCGAGCCCGAGACCAGCAATGAGGTGTGGGTGCAGTCGACGTTCCGAAACATCAAGTTCTCCAACAACATCCATTCCTCCGGTGGCTACTTCATGTGGCCGCCCGGCTCCTACACGCCGCAGCGCGTGACGCTGCCGTACCCGCCGTACGGCACGCTGAACTTCTTCGACCAGGCCGCGCGCCACGTGCTCGACGGCATCAAGACCTACCGCGGCACCGCCATCCGCCCGCAGCGGACCGGACCCGTGATCGATGTCCTCTACTCGGCTGCCGGCAACTCGGCGGATGAGGCCTATTACAACTACGGGATCATCGGCTACGACTTCGAGATCGGCGACGTCCACTACTACAAGAACCCGACCACCGGCGCCGAGTCGACCTGCAACCCGGGTCAGCAGCCGCCATTCGGCGATTCGACCAACGACTGCCTCGACAACGAGGGTTTCAACGAGGCGATGGAGTTCTCGGACGGCAACTACGGTCTGCTGCAGTCCGCGCTGGACTACCAGAACGACGTGACCCCGCCGGTGGTGACCGCGACCGGTAAGGCCGTGGCCAACACCACGCAGGAAGTGGAGTTCGAGTCCAACGAGGCCAGCTCGATCTACTACACGACCGACGGCTCGACGCCGACGGTCGAGTCGACCGAGTGGAAGCCGAACCGCGCTCGCGCACTGCCGCTGCCGGTCATGATCACGCAGAGCGGCACGCTGAAGTGGATCGCCCACGACTTCAAGGGCAATCTGTCGGCGGTGCAGTCCAAGACGTTCCTGATCGAGACGGACGCCCCGACGATCACGCTGACGACCCCGCCCGAGGGCGCGGTCTACACACAGAACCAGCCGGTCCGCGCGGTCTACTCGTGCGCCGACACGGGCGGCTCGGGCTTGACCGAATGCTCCGCCTCGGCCGCCAACGGCGCGCTGATGGACATGAGCGTGGCCGGCATGCGGACGTTCACCGTCACGGCCAAGGACGCAGCCGGCAACGTCACCACCGAGACCCACAGCTACCGCGTGCTCGACGCCACCAACACCAACGGCGGCGTGTCCGGCACGGTGCCGGCCACCCTGGCGTTGACGCTCGGTGCCCCAGCCACGTTCGGCAACTTCGTGCCGGGCACCACGCGGACCTACACCGCGTCGACGACGGCCAACGTCGTCTCCTCCGCGGGCGACGCCGCGCTCACCGTGTCCGATCCGGGCCACCTGAGCAACGGCGCGTTCACCTTGCCGGAGCCGCTGCAGGTGGCCTTCTCGAAGTCCACCTGGACCGCCCCGGTCTCCAACGACAGCGTCATGATCAACTTCACCCAACTCGTGAAGAACACGGACCCGTTGCGCACGGGCACGTACTCCAAGACGCTGACCTTCACGCTCAGCACCACCACGCCGTAAGGGCTCACCGAGGGGCCGGACGGGGTTTCATCACCCGTCCGGCCCCTCTTCCCTTTCTTTTCAGAGCGATTTCACGTACAAGCACACCTCACAGGGTCTGAGGGGACCCATCTCTGAGTGAGGGGAGTGGCCATGAGGCCATGGCTGGGAGCGGTTGCGGTATCCGCCGCGATGCTGATCGCGCCGGGTGTCGCCTTGGCGGGCGAGGATGACCCTGCGCTGATGCAGTTCAAGCTGCCGAACTCGGCGGCGTACGACGACTTCGAGCGGCTCGGCCTGAACATGGACCACGCCGTCGAGAGCGGCGGCGGCGACAGCGTCATCGTCAGCGCGTGGGTGACCGACGCCGAGCTCGCGATGGTCCGCGCGCACGGGTACCCGGACGTCGGCGTCGTCCACGACAAGTACAACATCGACCGCATCCGCGCCGAGCGCAACGCGACGCTCGCCGAGATCAAGGCCGCGAAGGATGCGCTGCAGGGCAAGGGTGTCCAGGCCAAGGGCAAGAGCGCCGCCGGTGACATCCACGCGCAGCGTGCCGACTACTACGAGAACGCCGGCGGCCGCTGGCTCTCGATCGAGGCCAACGCCGAAGGCGCCACCTACACCGGCACGGGCACCAACACCTACTCCGGCCCGACCGTCATGGCCGAGATCTATGACGCGACGGGCGCTCGCATCGGCAACCCCGTCACCGTCGGCATCTACAGCGACCCCGACGTCAGCCCGCGCTACTACCAGTACCACACCCAGACGGTCCGTCTCGGCGCGCCGGACGACGGCGCCCCGCTGCCGGTCAGCGTCAAGGTCGCGTCCTCCAACGGCACCGTGGACACGGTCAACGTCAAGGAATGGATCGCCAAGAACCCGCCCGGCTACGCGGCGGGCTTCAAGAGCGGGTTCGTGACGCACTACAACGAGGAGTCCGAGGCGTATCAGAAGATGCGCGACCTCGCGACGGAGTTCCCGAACATCTCCGAGGCGATCAAGCTTCCGGAGAAGACGACGGGCTACCAGCGCAAGGCGCAGACGATGCTCGGCTACACGAACACCACGGGGAACGGGCCGACCGCGACCGTCCCCTACGTCCGCTTCGACGCCAACAACCTGCCGGTGGCCGGCAGCTCGCCGACCGCCGCCCAGCAGGCGGGCACCGTCGTGCTCACCTCCAAGACCTTCGGCCACCTCGGCGGCAACACCCTCGCGGCCCAGATCGTCGCTCCGGCCACGGGCGCGGCCAACCAGGCGCTGAGCGTCGCGCTGGCCGGCAACAAGATCAACGTCAACCCGGCCACTGACGAGAACGGCGTGATCACGAGCACGGCCGCGCAGGTCGTCGCCGCGCTCAACGCCCACCCGCAGATCTCGACCATCGTCAAGGCGTCGCTGTGGCGCACGAACGCCGGCGCCGGCGCGGTGCAGCCCGGCCCGTCCTCGCCGCTGAGCGATCTCCTGCGCGCCCCGGTGACCACGCCGCGCGGCCCGCAGGACCAGTACATGCTCCGTGTCGGCAAGGTCCGCGACGGCTCCAAGCCCGGCGTGTTCTTCTACTGCCAGGAGCACGGCAACGAGATCGCGACCTCGGGCGTGTGCCTCGAGACCGCGGAGCGCCTCGTGCGCAACTACGGCACCGACGCCCGGACGACGGCGCTCGTCGACAACCTGGACATCTTCATCCTCCCGCAGATCAACGGCGACGGCGCGACGCACTCGCTGTATGACTCCAACCGGCGCAAGAACCTGTCCAACTACTGCGAGGACACGACGAAGTTCCCCAACAACGACACCGACCCGGCGCAGCGCAACAGCTGGGGCGTCGACATGAACCGCAACTTCCAGGTCGGTTCGGCCTTCGACGGCTTCCAGGGCGCGTCGACCACGAACTGCCTGAGCGGCAACTTCACCGGCCCGTTCGAGCACTCCGAGCCTGAGGTCCGCAACGAGACCTGGGTGCAGACGACGTTCAAGAACATCAAGTTCGCCAACAACATCCATTCCAACGGCGGCCTGTTCATGTGGCCGCCCGGCTCCTACACCCCGGCGCGCGTCCCGCTGCCCTACCCGCCGTACGGCACGTTGAACTTCTTCGACCAGACGGCCAAGAACGTCCTCGACGGGATCAAGTCGCACCGCGGCATCACGATCGTCCCGACGCAGACCGGTCCCGTGATCGACGTGCTCTACTCGGCCGCCGGCAACTCCGCGGACGAGGCCTACTACGCCAACGGGATCATCGGCTTCGACTTCGAGATCGGGACCACGTACTACTACAAGGACCCGGTGACCGGGACCGTGACGAGCTGCAGCGCGGGACAGCAGCCGGCGTTCGGCGTGACCACGAACCCGTGCACGTCCAACGAGGGCTTCCACGAGGCGATGGAGTACGCCAGCGGCAACTACGGCATGCTCGACGCCGCCATGGCCTACGGGGCCGACACCACTCCGCCGGTCGTCACGGCGGGCGGGAACGCCGTCTCCAACGTGACGCAGCAGGTGAAGTTCACGTCCAACGAGGCGTCGTCGATCTACTACACGCTCGACGGCTCGACCCCGACCACGGCCTCCACCGAGTGGAAGCCGACGCGCGCCCGCGCGCTGCCGTTGCCGATCGCGATCGCTGACGACGCCACGCTGAAGTGGATCGCCACCGACTTCAAGGGCAACGTCTCGGGCGTCGGCTCAAAGACGTTCATGATCGAGACCGACAAGCCGACCGCGACCCTGACCGGCTTCACCGAGGGTGCGGTCTTCACCCAGGGCCGGCCGGTTCCGGTGAGCTACACGTGCGCCGATGAGGCGGGCGGGTCGGGCATCGACACCTGCGTCGGCACCACCGCGTCGGGCGCGAACCTCCCGACCGGCACCCCGGGCACGTTCACCTACACGGTGACCGCGACCGACAAGGCCGGCAACGTCACGGTCCTCGAGCGCACCTACACGGTGCTCACGGCGACCAACACCAACGGCAACGTGTCCGGCACCGTGCCGGCCACCCTGGCGTTGACGCTCGGTGCCCCCGCCACGTTCGGCGCGTTCACCCCGGGCGTGACGCAGACCTACACGGCCTCCACCACGGCCAACGTGGTCTCCTCCGCGGGCGACGCCGCGCTCACCGTGTCCGATCCGGGCCACCTGAGCAACGGCGCGTTCACCTTGCCGGAGCCGCTGCAGGTGGCCTTCTCGAAGTCCACCTGGACCGCCCCGGTCTCCAACGACAGCGTCATGATCAACTTCACCCAACTCGTGAAGAACACGGACCCGTTGCGCACGGGCACGTACTCCAAGACGCTGACCTTCACGCTCAGCACGACGACCCCCTAAGGGCTCGCCGAGGGGCCGGTCGGGTTCGCCCGGCCGGCCCCTCGCCGTCGTCGCCGGACGACGACGACCCGGCCCGGAGCTACCTGAGCCGCGCTGCGGGCGGGCTGGGCGGCGGCGCGGGCCAGGGTCGAACAGGTGCGCGCGTTCGCGCGTCGTCGAGCGGGCGACGGGGCATGTGGGCGCCCTGTTTCGTAAGGCAACCGACCCTTCCGCGTGACGCTTGTCACCCGCGCGACAACGATCGTTCATGATTGGTTCATAAGCGGACTCATACGTCCGTCTACCCCCTTGCGCTGACCCTCCACTTCCCTTTACAACGGCATCCGCAGTTAGGGTCCAATGACGAGGGGGTGGCCTGTGAGGCCATGGATGGGAGCGCTGGCGGCCACGGCCGCGATGGCGCTGATGCCGGCGGTCGCGCTGGCGGATGACGGTCCGTCCGTCTATGAATTCAAGCTGCCGAACAAGGCAGCGGCCGAGAAGCTGATCGATCTTGGTTTCGATCTCGGCGACGGTCTCGACCAGTCGCAGCCCGGGTTCGTGAAGGCGACCATCGTCGCCTCCGACGCCGAGAAGGCGCAACTCGAGGCCATGGGGTACCCGGCGGTCAACACGATTCAGACCCCGGCGGACGTCGATGCCCTGCGCGCCGCGCGCCAGGCCACGATCGACGCCGAGAACGCCGCCAAGGCCGCGCTCGACGGCGCGGGCAAGAGCACGAAGTCCGCGGTCGGCACGGTGCGTGCCCAGCACGCGGACTACTGGGAGGACGCCGGCGGACGCTGGCTCTCCATCGAAGGCACGACGACCGAGGCATCGGTCACCAATCCGTGCCCGGTGGTCAACAACCGCACGCGCTGCGCCTACGACGGTCCGGAACTGGTCGCGTCCTGGTACGACGCCGACGGCAACCAGGTGGGTACCGGCACGCTGTCGGCCTACCTGGACACCGACGTCACGCCGCTGCCGCCGTACCTCTACCACGTGTCGCGCTTCCGCCTCGGCGACGCCAGCACGATCGGCACGCCGATGCCGTCCTTCATCCGCATCGCCGCCCCGAACGGCGACGTCGCGCAGATGGACGTCAAGAAGTGGGTCGGCAACGGCGCCCCGCAGTACGCGGCGGGCTTCCAGCAGGACTTCAACACCCACTACGTGGACCCGCAGGAGGGCTACAAGCGGATCACGGACCTGGCGGCGTTGAACCCCGACATCGCCCAGATCTACGACCTGCCGAACAAGACGCCGGGCTACCAGCGCCTCTCGCAGACCGTGGTCGGCATGTCCGCGGCCTACACCGGCTCGACCTCGAGTCCGGCCGCGGCCGAGCAGGCCAAAGCGGTCGTCATCACCTCCAAGACGATGGGCCAGAACGGCGGCAACAGCATCGCCATCCGGCTCGTCAACCCCGGCGCGGGTGAGCCGGACATCTTCGTCAGCACCAACCCCACGACGAAGATGATCCGCGTCAACCTGGCCACCGACGCCGCCGGCGCGATCACCTCGACGGCCAAGCAGGTCGTCGACGCGATCAACGCCGACGCGGGCGCCTCCGCGCTGGTCACGGCATCGCTGTACCGCACCAACGCCGGCGACGGCATCGTCTCCGCGGGCACCGCGACGTCGACGCTCAGCGACTTCCTGAACGCCCCCCCGGAGTACCCGCGCGGGCCGCAGACGGTGAAGATGATCCGCATCGGCAAGCAGCGTGACGGCTCCAAGGTCGGCGTCTTCATCTACTGCCAGGAGCACGCCCGCGAGTGGGGCACGCCGCTGGTCTGCCTCGAGACGGCCGAGCGCCTGATCCGCAACTACGGCTCCGATCCCGAGACCACGAAGCTGATCGACAATCTCGACATCTTCCTGATCCCGACGATCAACGC
This sequence comes from uncultured Solirubrobacteraceae bacterium, assembly GCA_963798325.1. Taxonomy (GTDB): domain Bacteria; phylum Actinomycetota; class Thermoleophilia; order Solirubrobacterales; family Solirubrobacteraceae; genus Solirubrobacter. The sequence goes on along the minus strand of CAWCSS010000008.1, from coordinate 1,327,671 downwards.
CGACGGCGCCGCGTACTCGATGTACGACTACGCTCAGCCAGCGCCGCAACATGGTCAACTACTGCGCGTCGAGCCCGACGGGCAACAACGATCCGTTCGCCCGCAACAGCTGGGGTGTCGACCTCAACCGCAACTTCAGCGTCGGCTCGTTCTTCGACGGCTTCCAGGGCGCCTCGGACAGCTGCACGAGCGACGACGTTCGCCGGCCCCTCCGAGATCTCCGAGCCCGAGATCACGCAACGAGGCCTACGTCCAGTCGCACGTTCCCGAACATCAAGTTCGCCATGAACGTGCACTCCTCGGGCGGCTACTTCATGTGGCCTCCGGGTGCGTACAAGCCCACCACGCGTGAGCCGCTGCCGTACCCGCCCTACGGCACGCTGAACTACTTCGACCAGACCGCCTCGCAGGTGCTGGACCGGATCTACAACTACCGTCACACCGCGGTCCTGCCGCAGCAGACCGGCCCGGTGCTCGACGTCCTCTACTCCGCCGCCGGTAACTCCGCGGACGAGGCGTACTACAACCACGGCATCATCGGCTACGACTTCGAGATCGGCGCCTCGAAGGTCCTGGCGGACGGCAGCAGCAGTCGGTACCGGCTTCCAGCCGCCGCTACAGCACCGTCGACACCTGCGGGGGCGCCGGCTCCTGCAACGCCAACCTCGTCAACGAGGGCCACGACGAGGGCATGGAGTTCGCCAACGGCAACTACGCGCTGCTCGGCTCCGCCCTGCAGTACGCGCAGGACACGACGGCCCCGGTGGTCACCGCCTCCGGCAAGGCGTTCGCCAACGCGCCGCAGGACGTGAAGTTCACGTCCGACGAGGCCAGCTCGATCTACTACACGCTCGACGGCTCGACGCCCACCACCGCCTCGACGGAGTGGAAGCCGAACCGGCCGCGCGAGAAGCCCGACCCCATCACGATCGATTCGAGCAAGACGCTCAAGTGGATCGCGGTGGACTTCAAGGGCAACACGTCCGCCGTGCAGACCAAGGCGTTCCTGATCGAGACCGTCGCGCCGACGATCTCGCTCGACGGGTTCACCGAGGGCCAGACGTTCACGCAGGGCCGTCCGGTCCCCGTGACCTACACCTGCACCGATGAGGCGGGCGGCTCCGGCATCGACACCTGCGTCGGCACCACCGCGTCCGGAGCGAACCTCAACACCAGCACGCCCGGCACCTTCACCTACACGGTGACGGCGACCGACAAGGCGGGCAACGTCACCACCGTGACGCGCTCGTACAACGTGCTGACGGCGACCAACACCAACGGTGGCGTGTCCGGCTCGGTGCCGGCGACGCTGGCGCTGACGCTCGGTTCGCCGGCCACGTTCGGCAACTTCGTGCCGGGCGTGACGAACACCTACAAGGCGTCCACGACGGCCACCGTGGTCTCCACGGCGGGTGACGCGCTCCTGAGCGTCGCCGACCCGTCCAGCACCGCCACCGGCCACCTGGTCAACGGGACGTTCTTCCTGCCGCAGCCGCTGCAGGTCCGTGCCACCAACGCCGCCAACACCGGCACCGCGTTCAACAACGTGGGTTCCTCGGCCTCGCCGCTGAACCTGCTGATGTGGAGCGCTCCGGTCTCCAACGACGCCGTGACGCTGGAGTTCTCGCAGCTGATCAACGCCAACGATGCCCTCCGCACGGGCTCGTACAACAAGGCGCTGACCTTCACGCTGTCGACGACGACGCCGTAAATCGCGTCCGCTGCTGGGCGCCGGCCGCTATGTTCGGCCGGCGCCCCAGTAGCACTTCCGTCCGGAATTGCTGCCGGACGGTTGACAAGAGGGGCCCTGCTTCTACAAAGTAGATCCGGGTCCCGGGGGAAGTTCATCGATTTCGCAGAGGGTGTTCATGTTCAGGCCATGGAAGGTTGTTGTTGCGGGTGTCCTAGGAGCGGCGCTCTTGCCATGCTCCGCCATGGCCGCACCGACGATCACGATCACGAATCCTGAGAACGGCAAGACGTACACGAAGGGCACCCCGGTCGCGGTCGCCTTCACGTGCACGGACGCCACCGAGTGCACCGCCACCGACGGCAAGGGCGCGGCCCTGGCCAACGGCGCGGCGCTGGACACGAACACGCTCGGCCCGGGCTACATCACGGTCACCGCGAAGGACGCGACGACGACCGTCCAGCAGCAGGCGACCTACAACATCGCCGAGTCCGGCGACGGTGGCGGCGGCGGCGACGTGCCCGCCACGCTGGCCATGACGCTCGGCGCTCCGACGGTCTTCGCGCCGTTCATCCCGGGTGTCGCCCAGGACTACACCTCGACGCTGGCCGTCCAGATCCTCTCCACGGCCGCCGACGCGACGCTCAGCGTCAGCGACGCGAGCTCCGTGCAGACCGGTCACCTGGTCAACGGCGCGTTCTTCCTCCCGGCACCGCTGCAGGTCGCCGGCGCCCGCCCGGAGCAGAAGGAGGCGGTCACGTTCGCCCCGGTCGGCGGCAGCGCCGCCCCGACGACCGTCCTCACCTACGACGTGCCGCTCAACGAGACGGACACGCTGACCTTCAAGCAGCCGATCGGCGCCGCCGACTCGCTGCGCACGGGTCCGTACAGCAAGACCCTGACCTTCACGCTCTCGACCACCAACCCGTAGTCGAAGGCGACAGAGCACGAAAAAGGGGCCCCTCGCGGGGCCCCTTTTTGTTGCGCTGACAGCGCGGCTGATTTAGACGCGCAAGGTGCGGGGGTGAGCCGCCGCCGAGTCATGCGAGCGCGCAGCGCGAGTCATGCGGCGTCGCCCTCGGCCAGCTTGAGGAAGGCCTCGAAGCGACGCTTGTCGCGCTCGGCGATGCGGCGCTCCTCGGTGCCCTCCTCGGCGCCGGAGAGCTCGTCCTCGGCGCGCTTGAGGCGGTCACGAAGCTCGGAGGCGTCGAGGTCGTCGACCTTGAACACCTCGTCGACGAGGACCAGCGCGGTGTCGCCGGTCATCTGCAGAAAGCCCTCGCCCTGCGCGTAGCGGATGACCTCGGACTCCGACTTGTAGAGCCGCAGCTCGGTCGGGTTGAGCATCGCCAGCAGCGGCTGGTGGTTGGCCAGGATGCCGATGGAGCCCACGCTGGTACGCGTGGACACCATCTCCACCTCGTCGTTGAAGACCTCGCCCTCCGGGGTGAGGACCTCGACCTTGAAGGGCGTGCGCGCCATTTAGCGCTTCGCCGCCTCGACGACGTCCTCGATCGTGCCCTTCAGCAGGAAGGCCGACTCGGGCAGATCGTCGTGCTGGCCCTCGAGGATCTCGCGGAACGAGCGCACGGTCTCGGAGATCGGCACGTACTGGCCCGGCGTGCCCGTGAACTGCTCGGCGACGCTGAACGGCTGCGACAGGAAGCGCTCGATCTTGCGGGCGCGCTGGACGAGCACGCGGTCCTCGTCGGAGAGCTCGTCGATGCCGAGGATGGCGATGATGTCCTGCAGCTCGCGGTAGCGCTGCAGCACGTTCTTGACCTCGTTGGCGACGTTGTAGTGCTCCTCGCCCACGATGTCGGGCTTGAGGATCGTCGACGTCGAGTCCAGCGGGTCCACCGCCGGGTAGATGCCCTTCTCGGAGATCGAGCGCGAGAGCACCGTCGTGGCGTTCAGGTGCGCGAACACCGAGGCCGGCGCCGGGTCGGTGAGGTCGTCGGCCGGCACGTAGATCGCCTGCACCGAGGTGACCGAGCCCTTGCGGGTCGACGTGATGCGCTCCTGCAGCTGCCCCATCTCGGACTCCAGCGTCGGCTGGTAGCCCACCTGCGACGGCATGCGGCCCAGAAGCGCGGACACCTCGGAGCCGGCCTGCACGAAGCGGAAGATGTTGTCGATGAACAGCAGCACGTCCTGGCCGCGCTCGTCGCGGAAGTACTCGGCCATCGTCAGGCCCGACAGCGCGACGCGCATGCGCGCCCCGGGGGGCTCGTTCATCTGGCCGAACACGAGCATGGTCTTGTCGATCACGCCCGACTCGGTCATCTCGAGCCAGAGGTCGTTGCCCTCGCGCGAGCGCTCGCCCACGCCGCAGAACGCCGACAGGCCGCCGTGTTCCTTGGCCAGGTTGTGGATGAGCTCCTGGATGAGCACGGTCTTGCCCACGCCGGCACCGCCGAACAGGCCGACCTTGCCGCCCTGCGCGTAGGGCGCGAGCAGATCCACGACCTTGATGCCGGTCTCGAACATCTCGGTCGTCGGGGTCAGGTCCTCGACGGTCGGGGCGGCGCGGTGGATCGGCCAGCGCTCCTTGACCTCGATCGCGTCGCCCTCGTCGATCGTCTCGCCGAGCAGGTTGAAGATGCGCCCGAGCGTGACGTCGCCGACCGGCACGGTGATCGGGCCGCCGGTGTCGACGACCTCCATGCCACGCGCGAGGCCGTCGGCGGTGTCCATGGCCACCGCGCGGACGCGATCGTCGCCGAGGTGCTGCTGCACCTCGCACACGAGGACCTCGCCGTCGCCGCGGTCGATCGTGATCGCGGAGTAGATCTCGGGCAGTTCCTCGGGGAACACGGCCTCGATGACGACGCCCTGGATCTCCTCGATCCGGCCCACATTCTTCTTGTCCGTGGTCGCAGCCATACAGTCTCCTTAGACCAGCGACTCGGCGCCGGCGACAACTTCCATGATCTCTTGCGTAATTGCGGCCTGGCGCTCGCGATTGAACTCCAGCGTGAGGTCCTTGATGATGTCCCCCGCGTTCTCGGAGGCGTTGCGCATCGCGGTCATGCGGGCACCGTGCTCGGAGGCGGTGGACTCCAGCAGCGCGCGGTAGATCGAGATCTCCACGTAGGCGGGGATCAGGCGCTCGAGGATCGCGTCCGGGTCGGGCTCGTACTCGACCAGCGCGGAGTGCTCGTGTGCCTTGTCCTCGCCGTCGGAGGCGCGCTCGCCGAGGCTGTCGGTGGCCCCGTCGTCGCCCATGATCGTCGCGTGCTGCAGCGGCAGCAGCGTCTCACGCGTGACCTCCTGCGTGAGCGGCGAGACGTAGCGGTTGTAGACGATCTCCACACGGTCGACCTCGCCGTCGACGTAGGCGGCCATCAGGTCGGCCGCGATCTCCCGCGCATTGGCGTAGGAGGGGCGGTCGGTGAAGCCCGTGTACGCGCCCTTGGCCTCACGGCCGCGGAACGTGAGCGAGGACACGCCGCGCCGTCCCGACGCGTACCAGCTGGTCGACTTGCCGCCGCTCTCGTACTCCACGCCCGCACGCAGCCCGGCGCGGACGATCTGGGAGTTGAACGCGCCCGCGAGGCCGCGATCGCCGGTGACGAGCAGGATCGCGATGGCGTCCTCGGAGTCGTGCTCGTTGAGGATCGGCAGGTTCGGGACGTTGCCGGCTGCCTCCGCGGCCTGGCGGGTCATGCGCCGGATCGCGCCCGCGTAGGGCCGCAGCGCCTCGATGCGCTGCTCGGCCCGGCGCAGGCGCGCGGCCGCGACCATCTCCATGGCGCGCGTGATCTTCTGGATGTTCTTGACCGACGCGATGCGGCTCTTGACGTCCTTGAGCGCCATGGCGGGTGCCTACGCCTCCGCCCCGACGGGCTCTTCGGACGACTTGCGGCCCTCTTCGGCGCGCAGCTCGTCGTCCTCGGAGAGCGGCTGGCCGTCCTCGTCGAGGTCGTAGCCGAAGTCGTCGACGAACTGCTCGATCGAGCCGCGCAGCGCCTTCTGGGTCTCGTCGGACCAGTCGCCGCCCTTGATCGCCTTCAGGGTCTCCCCCGCGTCGGCGTGCAGGCGCTCGACCAGGCCCTCGTGGAACTCGCCCACGCGGTCGGCGTTGATGCGGTCGACGAAGCCGTTGGTGGCCGCGTAGATGACCGCCACCTGATCCTCGACCGGCAGCGGCGAGCGCTCGTTCTGATTGAGCGTCTTGACCAGGCGCTCACCGCGGGCCAGCGTGCGCTGGGTGTCGGCGTCGAGGTCTGAGCCGAACTGCGCGAACGCCTCGAGGTCGCGGAACTGCGAGAGCTCGATCTTCAGGCGGCCGGCGACCTTCTTCATCGGGGAGATCTGCGCGTTGCCGCCCACGCGGGACACCGAGATGCCCACGTTGATGGCCGGGCGCACGCCCGAGTTGAAGAGGTTCGGCTCCAGGAAGATCTGGCCGTCGGTGATCGAGATGACGTTGGTCGGGATGTAGGCCGACACGTCGCCGGCCTGGGTCTCGATCACCGGCAGCGCCGTCATCGAGCCGCCGCCGAGCTTGTCGTTGAGCTTGACCGCGCGCTCGAGCAGGCGGCTGTGCAGGTAGAAGACGTCGCCCGGGTAGGCCTCGCGCCCCGGCGGGCGGCGCAGCAGCAGCGACATCTGGCGGTAGGCGTACGCGTGCTTGGTGAGGTCGTCGTAGACCACCAGCGCGTGCTTGCCGTTGTAGAGGAAGTACTCGGCCATCGCGCAGCCCGCGTAGGGCGCCATGAACTTGATCGGCGCGGCCTCGTCGGCCGGAGCGGCGACGATGATCGAGTTCTCCAGCGCGTTCGCGTCCTCGAGCGTCTTCGCGAGACCGACGACGGTGGACATGCGCTGGCCGATGGCCACGTACACCGAGATGACCCCGGTGTCCTTGTTGTTGATGATCGTGTCGACCGCGATCGCCGTCTTGCCGGTCTGGCGGTCGCCGATGATCAGCTCGCGCTGGCCACGGCCGATCGGGATCATGCCGTCGATCGCCTTGATGCCGGTCTGCATCGGTTCCTTCACCGGCTGGCGCTGGACGACGCCCGGGGCCTTGAACTCCGCGGGGCGGAACTCCTCGGTGTTGATCGGGCCCTTGCCGTCGAGCGGCTGGCCGAGCGGGGAGACGATGCGGCCGAGCATCGCGTCGCCGACCGGGATCTCCAGCAGGCGCTTGGTGCGCTTGACCGTGTCGCCCTCGACGATCTTCTCCCACGGGCCGAAGAGCACGGCGCCGACGTTGTTGGATTCGAGGTTGAGCGCCAGGCCGATGACGTCATGCGGCAGCTCGAGCATCTCGAACGACATGCAGTTCTCGAGGCCGTGGATGCGGGCGATGCCGTCGCCGATGGACAGCACGGTGCCGACCTCGGTCAGGTCGGCTTGGCCGGCCTCGAGCCCCTCGATGCGGGACTTGAGGATGGAAGTGATCTCGTCGGGCTTGATCTGCATGAAGGGGAGAGCTCCTTAGGCCCTGGCGACCTGCTTGCGAAGTTGTTCGAGGCGATTGCGGATGGAGGCGTCGAGGATCGAGTTGCCGACGCGGACGATGATCCCGCCGAGGATGTCCGCGTCCACGGCGGCGGACAGGTCCACCTTGCGGCCCGTCTGCTCGGCGATGCGTGCGCCGATCTGGTCGACGGTGGCCTGGTCGAGCGCGACCGCGGAGGTGACGGTCACCGGCAGCAGCTTGTTCTCCTGCTGCCAGAGACGATCGAACTCTCGCCGTGTCCGGAAGATGGCCGGCATGCGGTGGTTCTCGATCAACAGCTTGAGGAAGTTGACGACGAACTCGTCGGCGTCCGTGACCGCCCGGTCGAGGCCGTCCTGCTTCTCGGCCGTCGAGAAGTACGGCGAGAAGAAGAACGTCTGCAGCTCGCGCGAGGAGTCGATCGCGTCAGCGACCGCGCCGAGCTGGTCGCGCACGACGTCGAGCTTGTCCTGCTCCTGCGCGACCTCGAACAGCGAGCGGGCGTAGACCGTGGCGATCTCTTCCATCGTTAGTGGCGCTCCTCAGTGGCCAGCGCCGCGAAGTCGAGCTCGGCCAGCGCCTCTTCGACGAGCCGCTTCTGATCGGCGGAGTCGAGCGACTTGCGCGTCACCTTCTCGGTGGCGAGCACCGTCAGGTCGGCCACCTCGGCGCGGATCTGCTGGATCGCCCGGCGCGTCTCGGCCTCGATGTCCTTGCGCGTCTGCTCCATCATCTCTTCGCGCTTGGCGCGCGCCTCGGCGATGGTCTCGTTCTCGTTGGCCTCGGCCGTGCGACGGGCGCGGGCGACGATCTCGTCGGCCTGGCCACGCGCATCGGAGAGGCGCTCGCGATATTCGCGGAGCAACTCGTCCGCTTCGCGCTTGGTGCGTTCCGCCGAGTCGATCGAGTCCTCGATCATCCGCTGGCGCTTGTCGAGCGCCTCGGTGATCCGCGGGAACACGAGCTTCCACAGAACGATGAAGACGATGCCGAAGACGACCAGCGTCCAGATCATGACCCCGATGACGGGATCGACGAGCCCGGGCGGGTCGCCTTCCTCGGCTGCGAGCAGTAGCAGGCTCATCGCGCTCCTACAGGAAGAAGGCGATGAGGCCCGCCACCAGGCCGTAGAAGAAGCACGCCTCGGTGAGGGCGAAGCCGAGCCACTGGATGGAGGTGATCTCGTCACGCATCTCGGGCTGGCGCGTGACGGACTCGATCACCTTGCCGAAGATGATGCCGATGCCGACGCCTGCACCAACGGCGCCGAGGCCGCCGCCGACGCCGAGGGCGATCGCCTTGCCGGCGTCGGAGCCGTCTTCAGCAGCGGCGAAGATGAAGCTGAGGAGCACGCTCAGGGTATGCACGGGTGTGGACTCCTTCTAGTGGGACTCGGCGACCGCGCCGCCGATGTAGATCGCGGACAGAGTGGCGAAGATGAACGCCTGCAGAGTGGCCACCAGGCCCACCTCGAACAGGTACAGCACGATGCCCAGCGGCAGCAGGAACACGCCGATCCCGGCGACGCCGAGGATGATGGCGAGGCCGCCGGCCATGAACAGGATGATCAGGTGGCCGGCGAGCATGTTGGCGAAGAGTCGGACACTCAGCGAGATGATCCGCATGAAGTTCGACAGCAGCTCCAGCACGAAGATGAAGGCGGCCATGCCACCGGTCACCCCCGCCGGGATAAGGCTCTTGAGGTAGCCGATGAGGCCCTTGGCGCGGATGCCCTCGGCCGTGTAGGAGATGAAGACGATCAGCGACAGGACCAGCGGAACGGACACGTTGGCGGTGGCCGCGTAGAGCGCGAACGTCGGGATCTCCAGGCCGAAGAGGCTGAACTTCTCGTGCGCGGTCGGCAGCGGGATGAAGCCGATCAGGTTGTTGAACCAGATGAACAGGAACAGCGCGCCGATGAACGGGAAGTACTTCGCCGCCATCTTGTCGTCCATGTTCCCGCGGGTGATGTTGTCCCGCATCAGGTTGAACAGCGTCTCCACCGCGGTCTGCACCCGGTTCGGGCGCGCCTGCATCCGGTTGGAGATGTAGAGCATCGACGCGATCGTCAGGATCCCGGAGAGGACGAGGTAGAGGACCGCCTTGTTGATGTCCAGCGACCCCGGCAGGTTGATCCACGTGTAGAGCGTGAACTCGTCCTGAGGCTTGAACTCGTCGTTGCGGCCGGCCGAGCCGAACAGCAGGAACGCCAGCGCCGTGAGCGCCACGTAACCCAGCAGGCCGAAAACGAGAATCTTCCGCGAGGTGCTCATGTGCTTGGCGTGTTCCTCTCCATCGGACGAGTGATGAGCTGCGTGGCCAGGTAGACCGAGAACGCGACGAGCGAGACCAGCGCCGCCATCAGACCGTCCTCGCGGCTGCCGGCGATGCCGACCGCGAGGATGACGATCCCCATCAGCCACGCTCTACCCATCAGGACCGCGAAGGCGACGCCGACCTGCGTTCGCGGGTTCTTGCTGCGCTTGGCCGCGTTCTCGATCGCGGTCGCGGCGAAGCGACTGGCGATCCATACGCCGCCCGCGACCACGTAGCCCAGCATGGGCCCGCCCATCAGCAGGACGAAGGGCGCCGCGAGCACGACGAGGAAGACGTCGAGATAACGGACGAAGACCAAGGGGTCGGAAGATGGCATGGTGATCGAGCTCATGGCAGGCTGACGCGCCGTACCAGGCCATCCCCACGCGGGCTCGCGCAGCGGGAGGGTCGGATCGCTCCCCGGCCGGTTCGGCGGGCGCCAGTGTAGCGGCTTCTTGGAGTTTGTAACAACTTTGTGACACCCGTCGCTAGCGGAATACCGTGAGCAGGGGGTGAGCGCCACGGTCGCGTCCTCTGCGCGACACGCGCGGAAGGCTAGTCATACAGTGCGTTTCACGTAGTCCGACCCCCTGGAGGAAGCAATGCCGACACGCAGCGCGAAGGCCGACTGGCAGGGCGAGTTCAAGCGAGGCGGCGGTTCGGTCTCGACCGAGACCGGTGTGCTCGACTCGCCGTACAACTTCAGCGGCCGCTTCGAGAGCGGGACCGGGACCAACCCGGAGGAGCTGCTGGCCGCCGCCCATGCGTCCTGTTTCACGATGGCGCTCAGCGTCGGCCTCACGCAGGCCGGCAACCCGCCCGAGTCGCTGGCGACCGAGGCGAAGGTGACCGTCGCCCAGGTCGAGGGCGGCTTCGGGATCACCAAGATCGAGCTCTCGGTGACCGGCAAGGTGCCGGGCCTGGACGCCGACGGCTTCGCCGCCGCGGCCCAGGGCGCGAAGGAGGGCTGCCCGCTGTCGAAGGCGCTGGCCTCCGTCCCGGAGATCACGCTCGAGACGACGTTCGAGGGCTGATCGCCCACAGGGCGATGCTCGATGGGGTTGCGCCCGCGGTCCAGCGGGCGCGACTCGCCCGGCTAGTAGGAAGCGATGACGCGGGTGCGGTCGTTGCCGGCCGCGCCCGCCTTCGTGATCGCGGCGATGATCCCGGACATCGAGCGGTAGCCGTCCTCGGCGCCGTCGCCGGGCGCGCGGCCGATCGCCTTCTCGAAGCGCTCGGCGAAGTCGGCCGGGACGCTCCCGGCCGGCGCCTGGACGGTCTGCTTGCCCGACGGCAGCAGGTTCGGGTCGCGGGCCAGGCCGCGGTCGCCGCCTGGCGCGACCTGCAGGAGCCCCGCCGCGTTGAACAGCGGCACGGTCACCTTCGTCGCGTCGACGATCGCCGCGATGATCTGCGGGTCGCTGATCGCGCGCCGCGCGGCTTCGGCCTGCGTGGCCGTGTCGTCGCCGCCGAGGTCGAGCGCGGTGAAGTTGACCGCCAGCGGCCCGGCGCGCCCGCTCGCATCCGAGAGCGCCAACTTCTCGCCGTCGACGAAATCGCGGCTCTTCGCGCCCGGATCATCGGTCAGGGAGTAGACGGTGACCGTCTTGCCGATCACCTTGCCGCCACCGGAGATGCCCTCGTCCTTGTTCTGGCCGCAGCCCGCGAGGGCCAGCGCCGCCAGGATCAGCGCGCGCTTCATTGCCCGCCTTCGAGCAGCACGGTGTCCTCGTGCGAGTAGGCGGGCGAGCAGCAGCACAGCAGCACGAGCGGCTCCGCGCCCGGGTTCAGGAGCTTGTGCCTGACGCCCGGGGCGATCACCACGGTGTCGCCGGCGCGCACGTCGGCCTCCTCGTCGCCGAGCCGCATCCGGCCCGCACCCGAGGTGAAGTGGTAGATCTCTTCCGAGCGCCGGTGGAAGTGCTCGAACGTCTCGCCGCCGGGTGGGACGGTGGCTTCGGCCAGCGACTGGTTGGCGCTGTTGCCGGACGGGATGCCCGCGAGCTCGCGGATCGAGGATCCGTCGGCGGTGATGAAGGACTCCCGATGCTCGAGCCGTGCGATTTCCACGCGCAACGAGGGTATCGGGGGCCGCACGAGGCGACCCCCGACGACGTGTTACGCCGTGGCGCGGCGCGCCATCTCACGGTCCAGCCGGCGAGCGAAGCGCCCCGTGGCGTACGCCGCGCGGGCGCGCAGCGGGACGCTGGGGGGTCGTTCGGGACGTCGGGTTCGGACCGCACGGACCATCGGGCGGCCGGCGCGCTCTGCGGCGACGGTGTTGCCCATGACGGCGTGATTCAGCGAATGCATTGTGGATCGGCTCCTGGTGGATGAGAAAGGAGCCGCCCGCGCGTTCTCGCGAGAGAGCTATCTATGCAGAGAGACCTTCGAGAGGTCGCGGGCGGCAGGGCTGCCCGCGACCGGCAATCAATGCGACGCGAGCAGGACTTGGGCGTGACGAGGAGACACGCCGAAGGTGGGCGAAAGGCCACACCGGAAAATCGCGTCAATGTTCATCACTGTCCTGCTCACCTCCTTGCGGCCTGAAGCCGTGGGTCGATTGCTCGGGAAGAACCGTACCAGCGCCTTGGCGCATCTGCCAAGTGCGGTTAGCCGCACACTTCGCACTTCGCCTCAGGTTCGAACCTGCCCGAACTCGCCCGTCTCGAGCTCGCGCTCGACCTGCTCGTCGATCGCGTGCTCGTCGGTCTCCGGGTCCGCGCGCCGCAGCTGCCAGGCGCGCACGCGGCGGAACTTCAGGATCTCCAGCACCCACACGAGGTAGAAGCTCGCGGCCAGCGCGATCAGCAGCAGGAAGGCCATGAGGGCCGCCCAGCCGGGGATCAGCTTGCCCGAGCGCTCCGAGTAGGGGATGAAGCGCAGTGCGATCGCGTCCCCGGCCATGATCAGCGTCCAGCCGTAGAGGTAGAGCACCGTTCGCCGCGGCGACCAGCCCATCCGGTGGAAGCGATGGTGGAAGTGGTTGGAGTCCCCGCGGTAGATCGGACGCCGGTACTTGATGCGCTTGGCGACCACGAAGCTCGTGTCCAGGAACGGCACGGCGAGCACGACCAGCGGGCCGACGAGCGCGATCAGGGCATTGGTCTTCAGCGTGCCCTCGATGATCACCGCGCCCAGCAGCAGCCCGAGGAGGTTTGAGCCGCAGTCGCCCATGAAGACCGAGGCCGGGGCGAAGTTGAAGATCAGAAAGCCCAGGGATGCGCCACAGGTGATCGCGGCCAGGATGCCGGCGGTCTCGCGCCCGAGGTCGAACGCGATGATCGCGAACGCGGCCGCGGCGATCGCGCACACGCCCGCGGCCAGGCCGTCCACGCCGTCCGAGAAGTTGACGATGTTCATCAGCAGCACGAGCGCGAACGCGGTCAGCACGTCGCCGCCGAGATCGCCGAGCTCGACGCGGTGCACGAACGGGAACGTGAACGCGTCCACCACGACACCGCTGGTGACCAGCACGACGGCCGCCGCGATCTGCCCCGCGAGCTTCACCCACGGCGGCAGGTCGTAGATGTCGTCCAGCGCGCCGACGATCGTGATCAGCGCCGCCCCGGCGAGGATTCCCTCGGTCCGCTGGTTGTCGGGCAGGAACAGCAGACCGGCCACGAGCGTGCCGGCGAAGATCGCGAGCCCGCCCAGCAGCGGCGTCCTGGAGCGGGCGAGCCCGATCTCCTTCATCTCGTCGACGACGCCGAGGGCCGTGGCGACCTTGGCGGCAAGCGGGGTCAGCGCGGCCGCCACCGCGAAGGCGACCAGCGCGGCGAGCAGTGCCTTCTCCACGGGCCACAGGATCGCAGCCGCGCCTGACATCTCGACGTCAAGAACTGTTGACATGCCGTAAAACCGGATTGTCGAGTGAGGCTTCTGGGGAGTTACGCCGCGAGCCATGCCCCCGCTCGCCTCCGCCTACCTGGCGCTCGCCGACGACGATCCCCTCCCGCAGCGAACGCTCCCCCGTATGTTCGCCGCCGCCGCCGCGGCGATCGTGCTCGCCGTCGGCGCTCCGCTCGGGTTGCTCGTCGTCAACCCGTCCGACCATCCGATCGGGCCGCTGAGCTCGAAGTCCGCGTTCGCGCCCTCCGACGATGAGTGACACCACCGTCGCCTCGCCGCCGCCGTGGTCGCGGCGGCCGCGGCCCACCTGGGGCCTGGACGAAGGTGACGAGCTCGCCCCCGGGCGCACGGTCCTGCGCCGGATCGGCGGCGGGCGCCGCTACGAGGCGTTCCTGGTCTGGGACGAGCACCGGCTCGCGGTGCTCGTGGCCAAGGTCCTGCGTCCGGACATGGCGACCGACCCGACGGCGCTGCGCGAGCTCCAGCGCGAGGCGGCGTTCGTCGCCGCGCTCGCCCATCCCGTGCTCGTGCGCGGCTTCGGCGCGTCGCTCGACGGGCGCTACCCGCACCTCGTCCTCGAGCATCTCGACGGCCCGACGCTCGACGAACTGCTCGCCCAGCAGGGCCCGCTCGCCCTCGAGCAGCTGCTCCCACTCGGCCTGCACGTCGCCTCCGCGCTGCACTACCTGGCCGGCGAGGGCGTCGTGCACCTCGACGTCAAGCCGAGCAACATCGTCATGGGCGGCCCGCCGCGGCTGATCGACCTGAGCGTCGCGCGCACCCACGAGGAGGCGGCCGCCCTGCGCACCGCGGTCGGCACCGACGCCTACATGGCGCCCGAGCAGCGCGCCCCCGCCGGCGACCTCGGCCCGGCGACCGACATCTACGGCCTGGCCAAGACGCTCGCCTGCGCCCTCCCCCGCCGCGTCCCGCGCGAGCTCACCACGATCGTCACCGCCGGCCTCGACGACGACCCCGCGGCCCGCCCGACCGCCCGCGAGTTCGCGGTCGCGCTCGAGCCGCTGGTCGCCACCCTCCCGCGGCGAATGACGCTCGGCCGAACCTAAAGGGGCCTGGCCCCTTTAGGTTGCGTCGAGGATCTCGCGGACCTTGCGGGCCAGGGCGCGCTCGGTGAAGGGCTTCTCCAGGAACGCGGACTGGTCGCCGAGGATGCCGTGGCGGTACACGGCCTCCTCGGAGTAGCCGGACATGAACAGCACGCGCATGTCGGGGGCGATCTCGCCGAGCCGTTCGGCGAGCGCGCGGCCGTTGACCTCGGGCATCATCACGTCGGTCAGCAGCAGGTGCACGGGCGACGGGCGCTCCAGGCACAGCCGGGCGGCCTCGTCGGCGTCGTGGACGGTCAGGACCTCGTAGCCGTTGGCCTGGAGCATCAGCCGGACGAGCTCGCGCACCGAATCGTCGTCCTCGACGACCAGGATCGTCTCCGTGCCGCCCACGGTGTCGGGCTCGGCGACGACGACCGGTGTCTCGGCGGCGGACGCCGGCGGCCGGGAGATAGATCTTGAAGGTCGTGCCGCGGCCCGGCTCGGAGTAGACGTAGATGCCGCCGCCGCTCTGCTTGACCACGCCGAACACCGTCGCCAGCCCGAGGCCGGTGCCGCCGCCGGTGCCCTTGGTGGTGAAGAACGGCTCGAAGACGTGCTCGCGGATCTCCTCGGCGATGCCGACGCCGGTGTCGGAGACGGCCAGCAGCACGTGCGGGCCCTCCAGCCCGTCGTCGCCGTGCGAGGCGATCTGCTCGCTGTCGACGTCGACGTTGGCCGTCTCGATCGTCAGCGCGCCGCCGTCGGGCATCGCGTCGCGGGCGTTGGCCGCCAGGTTGAGGATCACGCGTTCGAGCTGGGAACGGTCGGCCTCGACCGGCGCGAGGTCGTTCGCCAGCCGGATGCCGACGCTGACGTCGTCGCCGATGATGCGCGCGAGCATCGATTCCATCCCGGCGACGATCTCGTTGAGGTCGAGGATCTTCGGGTGCAGGACCTGGCGGCGGCTGAAGGCCAGCAGCTGGCGGGTGAGCCCGGCGGCCTGGCGGGCGGCGCGGGAGATCTCCTCGAGCTCCTCGTTGCCGTCACGCTCGAGCAGGATCTCGGCGTAGCCGGTGATCACCGTCAGCAGGTTGTTGAAGTCGTGCGCGACGCCGCCCGCGAGCCGGCCGATCGCCTCCATCTTCTCGGCGTCGGCGAGCCGCCGTTCGAGCCGCCGGCGCTCGCTGATGTCGTTGGCGACGATCAGCGCCGCGGGCCGGCCCGCGAGGTAGATGCGGCCGGCGGTGATCTCGACCTCGAAGAGCGTGCCGTCCTTCTTGAGGTGGCGCCAGACGCGCGGGGAGGGATCGTCGGCGCCGCCGCGCGCGGCCAGGTCGACCATCATCCGCGGGACGTCCTCGGCCGGGCGGATGTCCTTGGTCGTCATCGCCAGGAACTCCTCACGCGAATAGCCGTAGTGGCGGATCGCGGCGTCGTTGACCTCGAGGAAGGCGAGCGTCTCGAGATCGCACACCCACATCGGGATCGGGCTCGCCTCGAAGAGCATCTGCGACTCCTGGCGGCGGCGATCGTCCTCGATCGCGATCGCGGTGCGGCGGGCGATCTCGCACACCAGCTCGAGGTCCGCGTTGCCGTAGTGCCGGCCGGTGGCGAGCAGCGAGACGGTGCCCAGCACCCGCGTGGCGGTCGCCATCGGCACGCACATCGCCGATTTGAGCCCCATCGCGCGCATCTCGTTCATCGCGCCCCAGTTGCCACGCGAGGCGGCGAACAGCGCGTCCTCGGTGATCTCGCGTACGAGCTCCGGCTCGCCCGTGCGCATGACGATCGCGGGGCCGTGCGGCGCGTCGGCCGGCAGCGGCGGGAACGAGCGGGGCAGCGCGACGCGCCGTTCGAGCTCGCCGTACTCGTCGGCGACGTCGATCGCGCACCAGGCGGCGAAGCCCGGGACCAGCAGGTCGGCGACGCGGTCGAGCGTCGCCTGTCGCGTCAGCCCCGAGCCGAGGATCGCACCGACGCGCGAAAGCAGCGCCAGCTGAGCCGCGGCGCCGCTTTGTTGGTCTTCGGTCGAACGGGTCACGCTCCCTGGCACGGGAGCCTACCCCGCGCGCTACACCGCGGCAGGGGTTCCGAGCTGCGCGTAGAGCGGGTAGCGGTCCGCGATCTGGGTCACGCGCTCCGTCAGCTCGGTCTTGACGTCGTCGAAACCGGGCTGCAGCGCGCGAGCGAGGATCTGGCCGATCTCGTTGAAGTCGGCGAGCTGCAGGCCGCGCGTGGCGAGCGCCGGCGTGCCAACTCGCAGGCCGCTGGTGACCATCGGCGGACGCGGGTCAAACGGCACGGCGTTGCGGTTGACGGTGATCCCGATGCTGTCCAGACGGTCCTCCGCCTGCTGTCCGTCGAGCTCGGAATCGCGCAGATCGACCAGGACGAGGTGCACGTCCGTGCCGCCGGTCAGCACGTTGACCCCGTTGCCCGCGTTGAGCAGGTTCTCGGCCAGCGCCTTGGCACCGTCCACCGTGCGCTGCTGGCGCTCCTTGAAGAGGTCGCTGGCGGCGATCCTGAAGGCGACTGCCTTGGCCGCGATGGCGTGCTCGAGCGGGCCGCCCTGCTGGCCGGGGAAGACCGCCGAGTTGATCTTCTTGGCGTACTCCTCCTTGGACAGGATCAGTCCGGAGCGGGGGCCGCCGAGGGTCTTGTGGACGGTCGAGGTGACGACGTTGGCGTACTCGACGGGGTTCGGGTGGATGCCGGCCGCGACGAGGCCCGCGAAGTGCGCCATGTCGACCATGAACAGCGCGCCGACCTCGTCGGCGATCGCCTTGAAGCGCGGGAAGTCCAGCACGCGCGGGTAGGCGCTCCAGCCGGCCAGCAGCAGCTTCGGGCGGTGCTCCTTGGCCAGGCGCTCGACCTCGTCCATGTCGATCCGGTGATCGTCCGGGGAGACCTCGTAGGGGACGATCGTGTAGAGGCGCCCGCTGACGTTGATCTTCATCCCGTGGCTGAGATGACCGCCGTGCGGGAGCGAGAGGCCCATGATCGTGTCGCCGGGCTGCAGCAGTGCGTGGTAGACCGCCGTGTTGGCCTGCGCGCCCGCGTGCGGCTGGACGTTCGCGTGCTCGGCGCCGAACAGCGACTTCGCGCGGTCGATCGCGAGCTGCTCGATGACGTCGATGAACTCGCAGCCGCCGTAGTAGCGCTTGCCCGGATAGCCCTCGGCGTACTTGTTGGTGAGCACGCTGCCCTGGCACTCCAGGACGGCCTGGGGCACGAAGTTCTCGGACGCGATCATCTCGAGCGTGCGCTGCTGGCGCTCGAGCTCATGGCCGATCGCCTCGGCCACTTCGGGATCGACTTCAGCGAGCGGGCGCTCGAAGTAGTCGGGCTGGAGAGCGGTCATGCAGTGACCGTAGCGAAGCGCCCCGAGCGTGGCGAGTCACTCTCTCAGGGCCGGCGCCTCGTCGGGATGGTGCGCGGTCACCTCCAGGTCTGCCACCTCGTGCGCTGAGCGCCGGCGGCCGAGGATGACCGCGACGACGGCCAGCAGCGCGAGGCCGAGCGCGACGATCGGCCACGGGGACATCCCGCCGTTGTTGGCGGGTGCGGGGGTCGCGGTCGCCCGCGGCGTGGGGGTCGCGCCGGCTCGCGGACGCGTGACCGCCTGGGTCTCGGGGTCGAGCACGGCGAGCTCGCCGATCCGGACCGTCCCGCCGTCGAGCCGCAGCGGCGCGCTGGAGAGATCCTGGCCCTTCAGCTGCGGCAGGTCGATGCACTCCGCGCTCTTGCCCGCCGTGTCGAGCATGTGGATGAACGGCTCCTCGGCGTTGTCGTAGAGCGTGAACTCGTAACGGCCGTCGGCGCTCGTGACGCGCGAGAGCGGCATGCCCGACATCTGCTCGTCGGGCTCGTCGGGGTCCATGATCACCGTGCGCCTGCCCGACGCGCGGTCGTAGGCGACGACCTCATACGCGCTCGGGTCGCGCGTGGGCCTGGTGTAGTGGACCAGGAAGATCGTCTCCCCGTCCGGCGAGACGGCGTCGACGCTGTAGAAGCCGCGCAGGGTGATGCGCTGCTCGGTCTTCAGCGTGCGCGCGTCGAGCACCAGCAGGCGGGTGCTCTTGATCGGATAGGTCTGCGGGAGGTCGGACAGCACGAGCGTGCCGCCGTCGTGCGACAGGCCGGTCATCGAGCCGTCGTAGGCCACCTGCGGGACGCCGTAGATGCCCTCGAGCTGCCGGAAGCGCTCGACCGCCCCACCGTCGCGCCGGATCATCTGGATGACCGACCGGTTCCCCGCGGCGACCGCGACGTACGTGTACTGCTCGCCCGCGGCGCCCTTGCCACCGAAGCCCGCGGTCAACCCACCGCCCGACGCGTGCGCGGCGGCAGGCGCGACGAGCGCCGCGGCCGCGATGATCAACCCAATCGCTCGCATGCCCCCTCTACGCCTGGCGAGGCTTAAAGGGTCCCGCGTATCTCGTCCTCACCGACCGCGCCGTGTCGCAGGATGCTCCAGGTGCCGGATTCGTACTCGCGCAGGTCGATGACCGTCGACGGCGTGCCCGGAAGCTCTCCCCCGTCGATCACGAGATCGACGCCTTCTCGGATGGACGCGGGGATGTCCTGCAGGCGCCGGGCGTCGGGCTCGCCGGACAGGTTCGCCGAGGACTGCAGGACGGCATGACCGACCGCCGCCAGGAACGGCACCCGGACGCCCAGCCCGCCGGGCAGGATCAGCGTGACCTTCCCGGGCAGGAGCCGCTCGATCGCCGCGCGCGTGCGCGGCCCGGTCTCCGGCAGCGACTCGAGATCGAAGTACATCGTCGCCGAGGGCTTGTCCGGCGGGCGCCCTTTGAGCGCGTAGAGCCGCTCGATCGCGGCCTCGTTCGCGGGGTCGCACGCGAGGCCGTACACCGTGTCGGCGGGAAAGACGGCCACGCCGCCCGCGGCGACGCACGCGCCGAGCGCCGCGGCGTCGCCGGGCGAGATCACGGCGCCGTGCCCGCGCCGCCGTCCGCGCCGCCCGCGCCGCCACCCGCGCCGCCGTCTGCGCGGTCCGCGCCGCCACGCGCGCCGGCGCCGCCCCGCTCGCCGCCGGTGCGCGTCGCGATCGCGACGCGCTCTGTGCCCTGCAGGTCGCGGACTCGTTCCACCCGCGTGAACCCCGCCGCGCGGGCGAGCGCCTCCACGGCGCCGGCCTGGCCCTGGCCGTGCTCGAGCGCGAGGAACGGCACGTCGAGGGTGACCAGGCGGCGGATCACGTCGAGGCCGTCGGCGCCCGCGAACAGGGCGCCGTGGGGCTCGAAGCGCGCCACGTCGGGCATCAGGGTGTCGCCGGCGTTGACGTACGGCGGGTTCGAGACGATCGCGTCGGCCTCGAGGCCCGCCAGCAGATCGCCGTGCCTGAAGGTGACGTCGAGCCCGAGCCGTGACGCGTTCGCGGCGGCCACACCGAGCGCGTCGCCGGACACGTCGGTGGCGAAGACGTCGAGGTCCGGCCGCTCGCTCTTGAGCGCCAGCGCGATCGCGCCGGAGCCCGTGCCGACGTCGACGACGCGCGTGCCCGCCGGCAGCGACAGCGCCGCCTCGACCACGAACTCGGTCTCCGGCCGCGGGATCAGCACCCGCCCGTCGACCGCGAGATCGATGAAGCGAAAGCCCTTGAAACCCGTGATGTAGGCGACCGGCTCGCGCTCGCGGCGCCGCCGGACGAAGCCCATGAACGTCCGCGCCTGCTCGCCGGTCAGCTCCCGCCGCGAGTCGGCGATGAGCATCGCCCGCGACACCCCCAGCGAGGCCGCCAGCAGCACTTCGGCGTCCAGCCGCGGCGACTCGCAGCCCGCCGCGGTGAGCGGGATCACTGCGGAGTCGAGCGCATCGCGCACCGTGGTGGCAGCGAGCGCGCGGCGGGTCATTCCGCCGCGTCTTCGAGGCGCTTGCGCTTCTCCGCGTCCTGCAGCGCCGAGGTCAGCTCGTCGGGCTCGCCGCCGAGCACCTGCTCGAGGTTGTGGACGGTGAAGTTGATGCGGTGGTCGGTGACGCGGCGCTGCGGATAGTTGTAGGTGCGGATCTTCTCCGCGCGGTCGCCGGAGCCGACCTGCGACTTGCGCTCGGCCGAGAGCGCCGCCTGCTGCTTCTGCAGCTCGGCCTCGTAGAGCTTCGCGCGCAGCAGCTTCATCGCCCGCTCGCGGTTCTGCAGCTGGGACTTCTCGTCCTGCATCGAGATCACGATCCCGGACGGCTTGTGCGTGATCCGCACGGCGGAATCCGTCGTGTTGACCGACTGCCCGCCCGGCCCGGATGACCGGTAGACGTCGATCTGCAGGTCGTTCTGGTTGATCTCGACCTCGACGTCCTCGACCTCGGGCAGCACCGCGACCGTGGCCGTCGAGGTGTGGATGCGTCCCTGGGACTCGGTCTCGGGCACCCGCTGCACGCGGTGCGTCCCGCCCTCGAACTTGAAGATCGAGTAGGCGCCGTCGCCCTTGATCTCGAACGTGTAGGAGCCGTCGGACGCCGACATCGTCTCGGGCTTGAAGCCCAGCCGCTCGGCGTAGCGGTTGTACATCCGGAAGAGGTCGCCGGCCCAGATGCCGGCCTCGTCGCCGCCCGCGCCGCCGCGGATCTCGACGATCACGTTCTTGTCGTCGTTGGGGTCGCGCTCGACCATCGCGAGCCGGATCTCCTCCTCGAGGCGCTCGATGCGCTCGCGCGCGTCCTCGAGCTCGCGCCGCATCTCGGCGTCCTCGCCTCCCTCGTCGAGCATCTCCTGCGCGCCCTCGGCGTCCGAGACGGCGAGCCGCCATTCCTCGGCGAGCTTCGCGGCGGGCGCGAGCTGATTGAACATGCGGCCGGCGTCGGCGTACTTCTGCCGGTCCGCGATCACCTCGGGGTCGCTCATCTGCGCCTGCGCCTCGGCGTAGCGCGCTTCGATCTGTTCGACCAGGGACTCGATCATCGCCCCCCTGATGTTAGGCGGCTACCTCGACTCCAACACGATCGTCCTCGGAGGCCGCGCGGGGATCCTCGACCGCGAGGACGGCCTCGAGCGCCGCGATCGCGACCTCGACGTGCTCGTCCTCCGGCTCGCGGGTGGTGAGCTTCTGCAACTGCATGCCCGGCCAGATGATCGCCTGGACCCAGCCGCGGCCGCGGTTTCGGCCGGCGAACTTGATCAGCTCGAACGACAGGCCCGCGACCAGCGGGACGCCGACGATGCGCGTGGCGAGCAGGATGTACCAGGCCGGAAGGCCGACCGGCGCGAAGACGAAGATGGCGACGATCATCACGACGAGCAGGAAGCTCGTGCCGCAGCGCGGGTGCAGCCGCGAGAAGCGCTGGGCGTTGGCGGGCGTGAGCTCAAGGCCCGCCTCGTAGGTCGAGATGACCTTGTGCTCGGCCCCGTGGTACTGGAACAGGCGGCGCAGATCGCGCTGCCTGGAGAGGGCGGTCAGGTAGCCGAGGAAGATGACGGTGCGAACGACGCCCTCGACCAGCCAGAACAGGACGGCGGAGTCCAGCCGGTCCTTGATCAGGTTCGTCAGCATCACCGGCACGACGAAGAAGAGACCGATCGCGAGCGCCAGGGCGGCGACGATGGTGAAGGCCCAGGTGGCCTTGCCGACCGGCTTCTCGTCCGGGTCGGCCTGCGCGTTGGCGCTGACCTCCAGCGCCTTGAAGCCGATGTTCATCGACTGACCGAGCGCGACCACGCCGCGGATCACCGGCCAGCGGAGCGCGCGGGAACGCCGCACCCACGAGACGACGGGGTGGGACTCGACGGAGATCTCTCCGTCCTTGCGGGTCGCCACCGACCAGGTGGAGACGCCGCGCATCATCACGCCTTCGAGGACGGCCTGGCCGCCGACGGGGGCGTCGCGCTGCTCCGGGTTGCTCACATAGGTGTAATCGGCAACCCGGAGCGCGACTGAAGCGACCGGTTAAGGTCGGATGATCGGGGTGGGGCGGAAGGGATGTCCGCCTTCACTTACTTACGGGTCGAGCCGGACTTCGCCAGCTTGCGCTGGAAGCGCTCGACGCGTCCACCGGTGTCGATGAGCTTCTGCTTGCCGGTGTAGAACGGGTGGCAGTTCGAGCAGATTTCAACGTGCATGTCGCCGGACGTGGAGCGAGTCACGAACTCGTTCCCGCAGGTGCACCGAACGTTGACCTCTTTGTATTCGGGATGGATGTCAGTTTTCATGGCTCATCCCAGTTTAGGCGGGTCTACAAGGGGTCAACACGCGACGTCGAACGAGTCGTTCTCCTCGTTGGACTCGTCGACCTCCGAGCGCGGGTCGACGACCGCCAGCAGCGCCTCGCCCTCGCCGCAGGTGCCGCCCGGAAGGAAGACGTTGACCGACGCCCCGGGCGCCACCCCCGCGACGCGCGCGCTGCCGATCGACCTGCCGTTGCGCAGGAAGTCCACGTCGAACGCCCCGGCCGCTCCGCGCCCGCGGTTGACGACCACGGCGACGTAGCCGTCGCGGTCGGTCCTGACGTTGCGCAGCGCGAGATCCGGCCGCAGGTCGGGCTGCTTGCAGACGGGCGAGAGCACCCGGTCCCTGCGCACCGTCCTGCCGCCGGACGTCCGCCAGCGGAAGTCGACGGCGACGCGGTAGCGAGCGGGCGTCAGCAGGCCCTGGACGGTCTTGTCGTAGGTGTACTTGCGCACGCTCGACGGAGCCGTGATCCACACCCCGAAGCCGTCTGCGCCGATCCTGCGGAACTTCGGCGCGTCCGGCGTGGCGGCCTGCAGCGTGAAGCGCATCTGCATCTTCAGCCCTTTGCGGACCTGGGTGACCTGGCCCTGGAAGGTCGCCTCGTGGAGGTCGACGTCACAGTCGGTCAGGACCGCCTTGCCGTAGGTGCCCCTGACCGCGTGCGCGGCGGGCGAGAGCAGACAGAACAGGGCGACGCAGACCCCGGTGATACGCCTCCAGCGAACCATGCGGACCAAGAACCCCGCACGGAGCTTCGAGTTGCGCCAATCTTCGTGACATGCCCGACTTCGACTGGGAGCGTCCGCTCAAGGACCTGCACGAACTGGCGGAGCTGACCGGCGGGCCCGACGGGGCACGCCGGCTGGCCTGGAGCGAGGACTGGCGCACGGCGCGCGAATGGCTGCTCGGCAAGCTCGCCGAGACCGACGCGACCGTCGAGCGCGACGTCGCCGGCAACCTGTGGGCGACGATCGAGGGCGAGTCCGACAAGGTCGTCGTCGTCGGCTCGCACATCGACGCCGTGCCCCACGGCGGCTGGCTCGACGGCTGCCTGGGCGTGACCGCGGCGCTGGAGATCCTGCGCGGCCACAAGGGCGAGACACCGAAGGTCACGCTGAAGCTGATCGACTGGGCCGACGAGGAGGGTGCGCGCTTCGGGCGCTCGCTCCTCGGCTCCAGCGCCGCCGCCGGGACGTTGGACCCCGACGCCGTCCGCCACCTCAAGGACAACCAGGGGATCGCGCTCCCGGACGCGCTGAAGGAGAACGACGTCGACCTCGACACGATGGGCGAGGCCGAGCTCCCGGACATCGCCGCCTACCTCGAGCTGCACATCGAGCAGGGCCCGCGGCTGGAGGAGATGGGCAAGCCGGCCGCGGCCGTGATCGGCTGCTTCGGCGTCGAGCGCCACGCGATCACGTTCACCGGCAAGTCCTCGCACGCGGGCAGCACGCCGATGAACCTGCGCCATGACGCCTTCCTGGCCGCCGGGCGCTTCGGCCTCGCGGCACGTGAGTCGGCGATCGACCGCGGCGGCGTGGCCACGATCGGCACCGTCACCGCCGAGCCGGGCATTCCGACGATCATCAACCAGACCTGCGAGGTCACGCTCGACCAGCGCGCGTTCAAGCCCGAGCAGCTGCGCGACATGCTCGCCGACGTCAAGGCGGCGGCCGACCGCATCGCCGACGAGGAGGGCGTGACCGTCGAGTTCAAGCCGATCTGGCAGATCGACCCGATCCCGTTCGACGAGACGCTGGTCGAACCTCGCGGCGCAGGCGGTCGGCGAGGTCACCGGCGACGACGACCCGCCGCGGCTGCCGTCCGGCGCGCTGCACGACGCCGCCGAGGTCGCGCGCCGAGCACCCACGGTGATGCTCTTCTCGAGCTCGACCGACGGCGTCAGCCACAACGCCTCCGAGGACACCCCCGAAGACGATCTGCGGCTCGCGCTGGCGGCCTACGGCCGGCTCTACGACTTGACGGCGGGGATGATCTCGGAGCCGTAGGCCTCGAGCGTCTCGTCCTGGCCTTCGGTCATCAGGTAGACGATCCACTCGTCGACCCCGATCTCCTCCAGGCCCTTGAGCCGCTCGACGACCTGTTGCGCCGAACCGATCACGGTGAAGCGGTCGCAGATCTCGTCCGGCACGAACGACCCGTGCGCCGCTCCGACGCGGGAGTGGTCGGCGTAGTCGTACTCGTCGCGGGCCTTGATGTAGTCGGTCAGCTCGCGCGGGATGTCCGACGTCTCGCCGTGTACGCGCACGATGTCGGCCACATGGTTGCCGACCATCGCCGGGAACCAGCGCACCTCGTCGCGCGCCTGCTGGAGGTCGTCGGTGACCTTCGACGGCGCGCACACCAGGCAGCGCAGCGCGTCCGGATCGCGCCCCGCCTCCTCGGCCGCCCTGCGGGCCGTGGCCATCGTCCACTGGATGATCGCCGGGTCGGCGAGCTGGATGATCACGCCGTCGCCGACGCGCCCGGCCACGCCCAGCGCCCGCGGCCCGTAGGCGGCGACGTAGAGCGGGATCTCCTCCTTCTCGGCCGCCCACTTGAGCTGGATCTCCGTGCCCTCCCAGTCCACCGGGCGGCCGTTCATGAAGTCCTTGATCATCCGCAGGCGCTCTTCGAACATCGCGATCGGCGTGGGCTTGCGGCCCATCACGCGCACCGCGCTGTCGCCGCGGCCCATCCCCAGGACCATCCGCCCGCCGCTGATGTCCTGCAGCGTGGCGTGGGCGGAGGCCGTGACGGCCGGCTCGCGCGTCACCGGGTTGGTGACGCACATGCCGATCCGCATCGTCGACGTCTTGTCCGCCAGCAGCGTGATCAGCGGGTACGGCTCCTGCCAGAGGATCGGGGAGTCGTAGGTCCAGCCCGAGTCGAACCCGAGCTGCTCGGCCTTGACGATCAGCTCGACCAGGCGCTGGTAGGGCGGGTCCGGGAGGACGGTGACGCCGAAGTCCAGCATCACACCACCTCGGGCTCGAACAGCGAGCGCCGGACAAAGCGCCCGCGGCCCGGCTCGGAGACGACCTTGCCGTCGGCGTAGACCGTCTCGCCGCGCGACAGCGTGAAGCGCGGCTTGCCCTGCACCGCCCAGCCCTCGAACGGGTCGTAGTCGACGTTCATGACGTGCGTCTTGGCCGAGATCGTGTGCTTGACCTCGGGGTCGAAGACGACGATGTCGGCGTCGAAGCCCGGGGCGATCGCGCCCTTGCGGTCGAGGCCGAAGATCCGCGCCGGGCCCCAGGAGCCGTGGCGCACAACGTCCACGATGCTCATGTGGCCTTCGCGCACCGAGCGGTCATGCAGGAGCGTCAGCCGATGCTCGATCGCCGGCAGGCCGTTCGGGATCTTCGTGAAGTCCCCGAGCCCGAGCTCCTTCTGCTCCTTGAAGTTGAACGGGCAGTGATCGGTCGAGATGCCCTGCAGGGCGCCCTGTCGCAGTGCCTGGTAGAGGACGTGCTGGTTGTAGGCCTCGCGCAGCGGCGGAGAGCAGACGTACTTGGCGCCCTCGAAGTCCGGCCGGTCGAGGTCGTCGACGGTCAGGTAGAGGTACTGGATGCAGGTCTCGCCGAAGATCGGCAGGCCCTTGTCGCGCGCGGCCTGGATCTCCTTGACCGCCTCCTCGCAGGTGACGTGCACGACGAACAGCGGCCGGCCCGTCCATTCGGCGAGCCGGATCGCCCTCGACGTGGCCTCCCCCTCGACCTCCGGGGGACGCGTCGAGGCATGGAACTTCGGGTCGACGTCGCCCCGCTCGAGCGCCTCCTTCTGGTAGCGCACGACCGCGTCGCCGTTCTCGCAGTGGACCATGACCAGGCCGCCGGTCTTGCCCGTCTGCTCGAGCACGGCGATGAACTGCTCGTCGTCGACCATCAGCGCGCCCTTGTAGGCCATGAAGACCTTGAACGAGGTGATGCCCTCGGCAACGCAGTCCTCCATCTCGGCCACGACCTCGGGCCGCGCGTCGGTGATCGCCATGTGGAAGCCGTAGTCGATGTGGGCGGCGCCGTCGGCGCGGCCCTGCCACTCCTCGCGCGCGTCCTTCAGCGACCCGCCGACGTACTGGATGATGAAGTCGACGATCGTCGTCGTCCCGCCCGCGGCCGCCGCCGCGGTGCCGGTGTCGTAGTCGTCGCAGCTCCAGGTGCCGCCGAACGGCATCGAGAGGTGGGTGTGGTTGTCGACCAGGCCCGGCATGACGAAACACCCGGACGCGTCGATCTCTTCGTCGCCCCGCAAACCGGTCCCGACGGCGACGATGGACTCGCCGTCGATGAGGACGTCGGCGTCGAACTGGTCGGTCGCGGTGACCACGCGGCCGCCGCGGATGAGCCGTGTCATCGGCCGAAGCGTACTGAACGCATGGAACGTGTCTGGGACTACCCGCGACCCCCGGCCGTGGTGCCGTGCGAGCGCCGCGTGCGGGTCGAGTTGGGCGGGGCGATCGCGGCCGACTCAACGCGCGCGTTGCGCGTGTTGGAGACCAGCCACCCGCCGGTCATCTACATCCCGGCCGAGGATGTGACCGCCGTCCTCACCCCGAGCCGCGCACGGCAGACGTTCTGCGAGTTCAAGGGCGTGGCGTCGTATCTGGACCACGCGGGCCGGCCCGTCGCCTGGACCTATCCGTCGCCGTCGCACGGCTACGAAGCGCTGCGCGATCACATCGCCTTCTACCCGGGCCGCGTCGACGCGGCCTGGCTGGACGATGAGCGGGTGCTCGCCCAGGAGGGCGACTTCTACGGCGGCTGGATCACCGCCGACCTGGTGGGCCCGTTCAAGGGCCCACCAGGGACGCTCGGCTGGTGAGGCTCAGGTGACCTGGTACACCGGGCCGTCGCCGCCCTCGGGCGGCGTCAGGCGCCCGCCCTTGGCGGTGATCGCGCCGCACTGGACGCAGTTGGAGGGGTTGACGATCAGGTCGATCATCCCCTCCTCGGGCGCGTCCTCGGGCACCTCGTAGACGCCCGCGGGGCACATGTAGGCCCACGCGTCGCCGACCTCGCGCGGCACCCGCTGCTGGATGCGGATGTGCGACGGCGCGTCGTCGCGGGTGGCGTTACCGGTGAGGAAGACGCCGGAGAGCTTGTCGAAGGTGTACTTGCCGTCCGGCTTGGGATAGCGCTCCTCGCGGCCGGAGTAACGCAGCGGCGCCTCGGCGTCGCGGTGCGTGGCCCAGTGCCCGCCCGGGAAGCGGCCCTTGGTGAGGACCATCGCGTTGGTGATGGCGCCGCCGAGGATCAGGCCCTTGGCGAAGGGCTGCTTCATGTTGCGCGACTCGTAGAGCTCCTTGCCCATCTCGGACGCGTAGATGCGCTTCTCGTAGCCGCTGAAGTCGCTCGATTGCGCTTTGAGCTGCTGGTAGATCGTCTCCGCGGCCAGGCGGCCGGACTCGATCGCGTAGTGGATGCCCTTGAGCTTGGGGACGTTGACCATCCCGCCCGCGTCCCCGCAGATGACCATGCCGGGCGCGTGCAGCTTCGGCATCGCCCAGTAGCCGCCCTCGGGGATCGCCTTCGCGCCCCACGCGACGCGCTTGCCGTCCTTGAGGATCTTGCGCACGAGCGGGTGCAGCTTGAACTCCTGCAGCACGTCGTGGACGGAGAAGCGCGCGTCGGTCCAGTCGAGGCCGGTGACGAACCCGATCGAGACCTTCGGCGTCTCGCCCTCGCGGTTCATGCCGTAGATCCACGAGCCGCCGAACTCCTGCCACTTGCCGCTCGCGCGCAGCGGCCAGCCGAGGGTGTGGACGATCTTCTCGAACGGCTGCTCGACCTCCCACACCTCCTTGACGCCCAGCGCCCACACCTGCGGGTCCTTGGCGGCGAGCCCGAGCGTCTTCATCGCGGCGCCGGTGAGGTGCCCCCAGCAGCCCTCCGCCAGCACGGTGGCCTGCGCCATGACGTCGCTGCCGGGCTCGAAGTTGCCCTTCTCGCCGCCGGACTTATCCCGGCCCTTGTCGCCCGTGCGGACGCCTACCACCTTGCTCGTCCTCGACCAGGAGCTTCTCGCCCACGGTCTCGGTGAGGACGTAGGCGCCCATCTCCTCCGCCTTCTCGGCCAGCCAGCGGTTGAGCTCGGCGACCGAGACCACGTAGTTGCCGTGGTTGCGGAACGGCGGCGGCGTCGGCTTCAGCGGCACCGCACGCTTCTTGTTGAGGCAGAAGTAGACGGTCTCCTTCTTCACCTCGCCGTAGTGCGGCCAGGAGTCGTCGTCCGGGAGCAGCTCCCGGATCGCGCTCGGGTTCATGACGCCGCCCGAGAGCTGGTGCGCCCCCGCGACGCGGCCCTTCTCGATCACCGCGACCGGCACCTCGCCGAGGCGCTCGGTCAGGTCCTCGTCGTCGGCCAGCAGCTGCAGCAGGCGGATCGCGCACGCCATGCCCGCCTGGCCGCCGCCGACGATCGCGACGCCGACCTCGATGCGCTCGTCCGGGTCATCCGTCGGCGGGCCGACGAACTCCGCCGCCGAATCGACCGGCGGCGGGAACTCGCTGGGGGCGTAAGCCACTGGGTCAGCCCTTCTTGGCCTTCACGGCCTCGGTGAGCTTGGGGACGATCTTGTTGAGGTCGCCCACCACGCCGAGGTCGGAGAACTCGAAGATCGGCGCGTTGGAGTCCTTGTTGATGGCCACGATGTTCTCGGAGGCCTGCATGCCGACCTTGTGCTGGATCGCGCCCGAGATGCCCGCCGCCAGGTACAGCTTCGGCGCCACGGTCTTGCCCGTCTGGCCGATCTGGGCCGAGTAGGGCCACCAGCCGGCGTCGACCACCGCGCGGGTGGCGGCGACGGCGCCGCCGAGCGCGTCGGCGAGCTCCTCGAGCTGCTTGAAGCCCGCCGCCTCGCGCAGGCCGCGGCCGCCGGCGACGAGGACGTCGGCGTCCTCGATGTTCACGTCCGCGCCGCGCTGCTCGCCGCGCTGGACCATCTTGGCCTTCAGGCTGTGCGCCTTGAACTCCACCGCCAGGTCCTCGACGGTGGCCGTGCCGCCGGTCTCCTTGAGCTCGAACGCGTTCAGGCGCCCGATGATCACGCCGACATCGCTGCGGTAGTGCACGGACGAGATCTGCGAGTCCTTCAGGATCGGGCGCTCGGCGACGAGCTTGCCGTCGGCGACCTTGACCGCCGTCACCTCCATGCACACGCCCGCGTCCAGGCGCGCGGCCAGGCCGGCACCGATCTCGAAGCCCAGCAGGCCGCCGCCGAAGAGCGCGTACTCGTGGCCACCCGCCTCGATCGCGGCCGCCATCGCGTCCACGACCGGCTGCGCGAGTCCCTCGGGGCCCTCGACGCGGTACACCTTCGATGCGCCGTAGTTGCCCAGCTGGGAGGCCAGCTCGTCGCTGACGCCCTCACCGATGACGATCGCGTCGCACTCGGTGCCGAGCTCGGCCGCGAGCTTTGCGCCCTCGGACACCGCGCCCAGCGAGTTCTTGTTGAACGCGCCGTCGTAATGCAGCGCGAAGACCAGGATCCCGCTCATGACAGAAGCTTCCTCTCGTCGAGCCAGGCGATGATCTTCTCGACCGTCTCGTTGGTGTCCTCGTCCTCGAAGATCTCGCCCGCGGACTTGGCCGGCGGCGCGGCGAACTCGCTGCAGTGCGCGCGGGCGTGCTCGAAGCCCACACGGTCGGCGGCGATATCGACGTCGGCCGCGGACTTGGTCTCCAGCGGCTTCTTCTTGGCGCCCATGATCGCCTTCAGCGACGGGTAGCGCGGCTCGTTGATGGCGTCACCGACGGAGATCACCGCCGGCAGCTCGACGAGCACCGTGTCGTAGCCGTACTCGGCCTGGCGCTCGCACTTGAGCGCGCCGTCCTCGACGTCGATCTTGATCACCTGCGTCAGCGACGGCATCTCCAGGTGGTCGGCCACGACCGCGCCGATCGTGTAGCACTCGCCGTCATCGGACTGCTGGCCCAGCAGCACCAGATCGGGCGATTCGGCGGCCAGCACCTGCGCCAGCGCGTAGCCGGTGCCGTTGACGTCGCTGCCCGCGAGGGCCTCGTCGGACAGATGCACGGAGCGGTCCGCGCCCAGCGACACGGCCTTCTGGAGCGCGCGCTTGGCCGATTCAGGGCCCATCGTCACGGCGACGACCTCGTCCACCGAGATCACCCCGCCCTCCTTGATCCGCATCGCCTCCTCGATGGCATGCGTATCGAACGGGTTGAGGTTCTTCTCCCCGCTGCGGTCCAGACGCCCCGTCGAAGCGTTGATGCGCTTCGTGACGGCGGCGTCCGGCACCTCTTTGACCAGGACGCAGATCTTCACAGGGTCAACTCCTCGTACCTAAGACAATCGGAGGCCATCCTAGCCGATTGACTGACCAGTCAATCCATTGGTTCTGCCAGGTCCGACAAACGTTGGAGCACTTGCTCGCGCAGGGCTCCCGTCGGCGGCCCCATGCCCAGCAGCTCCGCGAGCCACAGGCCATCCGCGGCCAGCCGGGCGACGGTCGCATCGACCGGATCCCGGCCCTCTCGCTCTACCCGATCCTGCCAGATCCCGTACTGACGCCGCACCGCCACCAGCAACGAGGGGTCCGCGACGAGCGCCGCGAGCATCCCCAACTCGTTCCCGGCAGGCGCGCTCGCCTTCACGTACCCGCGCACGAAATGCGGGTCCGCGTCGTCGATCTCGCGCTGGAATTCGGCCATCCAGCGCTCGACCATGGCGTTGACCAGGTCGTTCTTGGACTTGAAGTGGTAGAGCAGCCCGCCCTTGGAGACCTCGGCCTCCTTGGCCACGGCGTCCAGGGTCAGCGCCTGCGCGCCGTCTCGGTGGACGACCTTCGCGGCGGCGTCGAGGAGCCTGTCCCTAGTGCGCGCCGGCGGCATTGAGTCCGATCACGCCGACGATGATGAGCGCGAGCGACGCCAGCTTCAGCGGGGAGGCGCCCTCGCCGTAGGCGGCGATGCCGATCAGCGCGATCGCGGCGGTGCCGACGGCGGACCAGATCGCGTAGGTGGTGCCGACGGAGAGGTGCTTGAGGACGAGCGCGAGCAGCCAGAACGAGACGCCGTAGCCGACCACGACGAGCACGATGGGTAACGGTTTGGAGAATCCCTCGGCGTGCTTGAGAGCAACCGTGGCGATGACTTCGGAGGTGATGGCGAGCGCGAGGTAGAGAGCGGTCATACCTCTACTGTACCGTCTGGACGGTACACATCAAGCTCGTTCGCCGACCGCACCCTCGATGAACTCGATGATCTTCTGTGTCGGCGCGCCGGGCGTGAAGACCTCGGCCACCCCCAGCTCCTTGAGCTCCGGGATGTCCTGACTGGGGATCGTCCCGCCCACCGTGACCACGACATCGCCGGCGTCCTGCTCGCGCAGGAGCTCGACGATCCGCGGCACCAGGGTCATGTGCGCGCCGGAGAGGATCGACAGCCCGACGGCATCGGCGTCCTCCTGCAGGACGGTTTCCACGATCTGCTCCGGCGTCTGATGCAGGCCCGTGTAGATGACCTCCATGCCGGCGTCGCGGAGCGCGCGCGCGATGATCTTCGCGCCGCGGTCATGGCCGTCGAGCCCAGGTTTGGCCACGACGACGCGAATCTTGCGAGCCATGACCAAACCCTAGACGACCGCGGGACTTGCCGAGCTGTCGGCGGATCGACGAAGCTAGGGACGCCTTGCGCCCGCACGAGCACCCAGATGCGGCCGATCTGCTCCGCACGGAGCACGCCGCCGTGCGGGTGCTGGCCTCGGCCGAGAGCGAGTCCGAGGCCTACCCGGCGCTGCTGGCGGCGATCGGGACCTCACTCGGCTGCGCCGGGTCGCTGTGGCTGTTCGACGACGAGTTGTGGTGTGCGCACACGTGGCCGTCGGACGCGGCGGTAGGCGCCGAGCTCGTCGCGGACGTCTGGGAGCTCCAGGAGCCGTTGTCGCGCCGCGGGCCGCCGGCGAGCTTCGCGTTCCCGCTCCCGGGCGTCGGCGTGATGGGTTTCTCGACCGCCGCGCCGCTGGAGCCCGACGCGGCGATGCTGGCGACGATGGACAGCCTCGGGCTGCAGATCTCGCAGTTCGTCGCCCGCTGCCGGGCCCAGAGCGCCGTCCGCGCCAGCGACGCGCGCAAGAGCGCGATCCTCGACTCCGCCTTCGACTGCATCATCACGATGGACCACGCGGGGCGGGTGCTCGAGGTCAACCGCGCCGCGGAGGCGACGTTCGGCTACCGCGCCGAGGAGATGATCGGGCGGGAGCTGGCGGCGCTGATCGTCCCGCCGCACCTGCGGTCTGATCACCGCGCGGGCGTCGAGCGGTTCGTCCGGACCGGCCATCCCACGATCGAGGGGCCGATGGAGGCGTCGGCGATGCGCGCCGACGGCACGGTGTTCCCGATCGAGCTGATCGTCACCCGCCCTGACCTTCCCGGCCCGCCCGTCTTCTGCGGCTACCTGCGCGACGTCACCGAGGCGCACACCCGCGAGCGCGAGCTGCGGCGGCTGCTGGAGGAGCAGGCGGCGCTGCGGCGCGTGGCCACCGCGGTCGCCGCCTCGGCCGATCCCGCGCATGCCTTCGCGGTCGTCACCGAGGAGCTCGCGCGGCTGCTGCGGGCGCAGACCGGCACCCTGATGCGCTTCGACGAGGAGCGCGCGGTCGCGGTCGGCGCGTGGAACGCCGACGGCGTGCGCGGCGTGCCGCTGGGGACGCGGATGCGCTTGAGCGGCGACACCGCCGCGAGCGTGATCTACCAGACGAGCGCGCCGACCCGCGTGGACGACTACGCCGCGGTCGACAACGATGTCGCTCGTGAGCTCCTGCGGGTCGGCTTCCGCTCGGCGGTCGGTGCGCCGGTCTTCCTCGGCGGCCGGCTGTGGGGCGCGATGATCGTGCTCAGCGTCGACCGCACGCCGTTCCCGCCGGACGCCGAGCAGCGGATCGCGGACTTCGCCGAGCTCGCCGCGCAGGCGCTGGCCAACGCGCAGGCGCGTGAGGAGCTCGCGGCGTCGCGCGCCCGCATCGTCCAGGCGGGCGATCTCGAGCGCCAGCGGCTGGAGCGCAACCTGCACGACGGCGCGCAGCAGCGGCTCGTGTCGCTGGCGTTGATGCTCCGGCTGGCCGGGCGGCGCTACCCGGAGGACCCGGAGCTCGTGCGCGCCGGCGACGAGCTCTCCGAGGCGCTCAAGGAACTGCGGGAGCTCGCGCGCGGCATCCATCCGGCGGTGCTGACCGAACGTGGGCTGGAACCCGCCGTGCGGGCGCTGGCGGATCGCGCGCCGCTGCCGGTCGAGTTGTCGGTCGAGCTGTCCGGGCGCCTGCCCGATCCGGTCGAGGCCGCCGCGTATTACGTGGTCGCCGAGGCGTTGACCAACGTCGCCAAGTACGCGCACGCCAGCGGGGTGTTCGTCGACGTCGCGCGCTCGAACGGGCACGCCCGGATCGAGGTTCGTGACGATGGCGTGGGCGGGGCGGCGGCGGGCGGCGGGTCCGGCCTGCGCGGGCTCGCCGACCGGGTGGAAGCGCTCGGCGGGTGGCTCGAGGTGGACAGCCCGGTGGGTGCCGGGACGACACTGCGGGCGCAGATCCCGTGTACTAGTCGGTGACTTGAAGGCGTCCGAACTCCTGCGAGCGGTCACGGCCGCACTGTCGTCGCCTGACGAGGACACCGCCTACGCGCGGCTCCCGGGCCGGCTGACGCGCGACGTGGTTGAAGGCTCGCGGACGAAGGTGACGTGGGATGGGTCGCTGCTGTCGATCCCGATATCCGGGGTCGGGGTGCTGGCCGTGCCCACCGGTGCGCCCGACGACGAGCTGATGGCCGCCGCCGAGAGCGTCGGCGTGCAGGTCTCCCAGTTCGCGCAGCGCTGCCGCGCCGAGCGCGGGATGCGCGACTTCGAGGCCCGGCGGGCCGCCATGCTGGACGTCGCCTTCGACTCCGTGATCACGATGGACGACGACGGGATCGTGCTCGCCGTCAACCGTGCCGCCGAGCGGACCTTCGGCTACACCGCCGCGGAGATGGTCGGTCGCGAACTCGCGCCGCTGATCATTCCCGAGACGCTCCGTGAGGCGCACAGTTCCGGCATCGCCCGCTACCTGCGGACCGGGCGCGGGCCGATCGTCGGGCGGCGCGTCGAGCTCACCGCGATGCGCCGCGACGGGACCGAGTTCCCGGTCGAGCTCGTCGTCACGCGGCCGGACATCCCGGGCGAGCGGGCGTTCTACGGGTACCTGCGCGACCTGACCGCGCGCAACGTCGCCGAGGCGGCGCTGCACCGGCTGGCCGACGAGCAGGCGGCGCTGCGGCGGGTGGCGACGGCGGTCGCGGCGGCCAGCGACCCGACGCGGCTGTTCGCGCTGGTGGGCGAGGAGGTCGGGCGGCTGCTGGAGGCGCAGACGGCCCACATCTTCCGGTTCGATCCCGACGGCCGCGGCGGCACGATCGTCGGCGGGTGGGCGCTGCGGCCCGAGCACATCCTGCCGCCCGGCACGCACATGCCGATGGACGGCGACACCGCGGCGATGCGCGTCTGGCGCTCCGGCTCCGCGGCGCGGATGGACAGCTACGAGGGCGCCGAGGGCGAGCTCGCGGCGATGATGCGCGGCTACGGCGTGCAGGCCGTCGTCGCGGCGCCGATCTTCCTCGGCGGGTCGCTGTGGGGCGCGGTGATCGTCTCGTCGATGGACGCGGAGCCGTTCCCGCCGGGAGCGGAGCAGCGGATCGCCTACTTCGCCGAGCTGGCCGCGCAGGCGCTGGCCAACGCGAGCGCCCGTGAGGAGCTGGCGGCGTCGCGCGCCCGCATCGTCGCCGCGGGTGACAACGAACGCCGGCGGCTGGAGCGCAACCTCCACGACGGCGCCCAGCAGCGCCTGGTCTCGCTGGCCTTGATGCTGCGGCTGGCGGCGCGCCGGCATCCGGACGACGACGACCTCGAGCGGGCCGGCGAGGAGCTCTCGCAGGCCCTGCAGGAGCTGCGCGAGCTCGCCCGCGGCATCCACCCCGCGGTCCTCACCGAGCGCGGCCTCGAGCCCGCCGTCCGTGCCGTCGCCGACCGCGCGCCGCTGCCGGTCGAGCTCACCGTCGACTTCGACGAGCGCCTCCCCGGCCCCGCCGAAGCCGCGGCCTACTACGTCGTCTCCGAAGCCCTGACCAACGTGGCCAAGTACGCCGAAGCCACCCACGTCCGCATCCACATCTCCCGCACGTCCTCCGGCGCCCAGATCGAGGTCGTCGACGACGGCATCGGCGGCGCCGACGCCGACCACGGCACCGGCCTGCGCGGCCTCGCCGACCGCGTCGAAGCCCTCGGAGGCCGCCTCTCGATCGACAGCCCCCGAGGCACCGGAACCACCCTCCGGGCCGACATCCCAACCTAAACCACACCTAAAGGGGACAGTCCCCTTAATGTGTGGTTTAAGCGCGTCTCGGCGTCGAGCGCCCGCTAGACGTCGACGACCGCACCCTCCGGGTTCTGCGGGCTCCACTCGTACCAGACCTTCCAGCCGCCCTTGGCCGTGCGGACCATGAACACGACGTGCTCGGAGGCTTCCGACGGCGCGTTGGGCAACAACACGAAGGCCACCCACGAGGCCTTGGTGACGTCGCGGCCGCAGGCCCGGAACGCCGGGCCGCTGGCGTAGCGCTTGGTCTTGATCGTGCTCGGCAGCCCACCGGCCAGGCTGAACATCCCCTGGATCGCCGCGCCCTTGCGCTCGAGCGTCGGGTACAGCTTCGGCAACGCGGCGAAGAGCGCCTTGCTCGCCTGCGGTGCCGCCCGTGGACCGGGCGAGACCTGTTTCGGACACGCCGGCGCGCGTACCGCGCTGGCTCGCTGCAGTTCTCCACCTCCGCACCCGGCGAAGCCGAGTGCGACCAGCACGACGAACCACCTATTCATGAACCCCTAACTACCCACGCATGGCTTCACCAAGCAGCGCGCGGGCAATGACCAGACGCTGGATCTCGCTCGTGCCCTCGTAGATCTCGGTGACCTTCGCGTCGCGGTAGTAGCGCTCCGCGGGGAACTCCTTGGTGTAGCCGTAGCCGCCGAGGATCTGGATCGCCTCCCCGGTCTGCTCGCGGGCGACGCGCGAGGCGAAGAGCTTGGCCTGCGCGCCCTCCACGGTGTGCGGCTTGCCCGCCTCCTTGAGCCGCGCGGCGCGCCACACCAGGGCGCGCGCGGCCTCGATCGACGTGTGCATCTCCGCGAGCTTGTGCTGGATCTCCCCCAGCCGCGCGATCGGGCCGCCGAACGCGTTGCGCTCCTTGGCGTACGACGTCGCCAGCTCGAACGCCGCCTGCGCGATCCCGACCGCCTGCGCGGCGATCCCGATCCGCCCGCCGTCCAGCGTCCGCAACGCCACCCGCATCCCGTTGCCGGGCTCGCCGAGGCGCTCGGCGGGCGTGTCCTCGAACGCGAGGTCCGCGGTGGAGGACGAGTTCAAGCCCATCTTCTCCTCCTCGCGGGTGACGCTGAAGCCCTCCGCGTCGGAGCGCACGATGAAGGCGCTCGGCCGGTCCTCGCGGGCGAACACGAGAAAGGTCGAGGCGAAGGACCCATTGGTGATCCACTGCTTGGCGCCGGTGATCCGGCCGTCGGTGGCGCGCGTGCGCATCGCGGCCGCGTCGGAGCCCGAGCCGGACTCGGTCAGCGCGAACGCCGAGAGCTCTTCGCCCGACGCGAGCGCCGGCACGATGCGCGCGATCTGCTCCTCGGAGCCGTGGTTGAGGATCGGCAGAGTGCCCGCGGACGTGTGGACGGCGACGGTCACGCCCACGCCCGCATCGGCGCGCGAGAGCTCCTCGAGCACGAGCACGTAGGCGAGGAAGTCCGCACCCGCCCCGCCGTGCTCCTCGGGCACGCACACGCCCATCAGGCCGAGCTCGCCGAGCTCGGTGAACAGCTCGCGCGGGAAGTGGTGCTCGCGGTCCCACGCGGCGGCGCGCGGCGCGATCTTCTCGTCGGCGAACCGGCGCGTGAGATCGCGGATCTCACGCTGATCGTCGGTCAGCTCGTGCAGGCTCATCGGCGAACCATCCGAGCAGCCGCTGAGGCGGCGCCATCGGGGGTCGCGGTGAGCATCGCTTCGCGGCAGCTCATCGCGCGACCCGGTAGACGGCGGCCGCACCCACCGCGGTCGCGGCCGCCGCGACCCGCAGCTTGCGGCCCAGACGTTCGAAGCGCATGATCTCCCACCCCTCCTCGCGCGCCACGCGCGCCAGTTCCTTGTCCGGGTTGACCGCCACAGGATGCCCGACCAGGCGCAGCATCGGCAGGTCGGACTCGCTGTCGCTGTAGGCATAGCTCGCGGCGAGGTCGATCCCCTCGCGTGCGGCGAGCTCGCGCAGCGCCTGCGCCTTGCCTTCGCGGTAGTTGAACGGCCCGCCCTCGCGGCCCGTGTAGGTGCCGTCGATGACCTCGGCGACAGAACCGACGGCGCCGTCGAAGGTCAGCACGATCGCCAGCAGCTCGGCCATCTCCTGCGCGGCGGCGGTGCAGATGAAGATCGGCCGGCCGGCATCCTGATGCTCGTAGGCGAGCTCGAGCATGCGCGGATACAGCCGCGGGAGCACGCCGGCCAGCACCGGCCCGGAGAGCCGCTGCAGATCGCGCACGCGCGCCCCCTCGAGCATCTTCCCCACCCGCTCACGCACCACGTCGGTCATCGCGTCCGTCGATCCCCGCAGGCGGAACCGAACGTTCTCGTACGCGTCGCGGGCGATGTCGCGCCGGGTCATCATCCCGGCCCGGTAGGCGACGCGGCCGAACTGGAAGGACGAGCTGCCGGCGATCAGCGTGCGGTCGAGGTCGAAGAACGCGGCGCCGTGCTCGCCTTCGCGGCGGATCGCTCCCCCGCCCGGAGGCGGGGGGAGGATGTGTGGCCGCTCCGTCACAGGCGACCGCTGCCGCCCTTGCCGAGGGCCCGATCGGCGGTCGCTCTCAGCATCGCCTCGCGGATGCTCACACCTGCACGATCACGGCGTCGCCCTGACCGCCGCCGGAGCAGATCGCCGCGACGCCGTAGCCGCCGCCGCGCCGCCGCAGTTCGAGCACGAGCGCGCCGATGATGCGCGCGCCGGACGCGCCGATCGGGTGGCCGAGCGCGACCGCGCCGCCGTTGACGTTCACGCGCTCCTCGTCGATGCCCAGCATCCGGACCGAGTTCAACGCGACCGAGGCGAACGCCTCGTTGATCTCCCACAGGTCGATGTCGCTCGGCTGCAGGCCGGCCTTGTCCAAGGCTTTCAGGGCCGCGTTGGCGGGTGTGCGGGCGAGGTAGGCGAACTCGTCGGCGACCGCCGCCTGGGCGATGATCGTCCCGAGGATGTCCTTGCCGTTGCGCTCGGCCCAGTCCTCGGAGGCCAGCACGAGCGCACCCGCGCCGTCGTTGACGCCGGGCGAGTTGCCGGCCGTGTGCGAACCGTCCTTGCCGGTCAGGCCGGGGAGCTTCGCCAGCGCCTCCAAGCTCGAACCGCGGCGCGGCGCCTCATCGACCTCGACCACGGTGTCGCCTTTGCGGGACGTGATCGTGACGGGGACGATCTCCTCCGCCAGGCGGCCGTCGTCGGTGGCCGCGAGCGCGCGCTCGTGTGAGCGCAGCGCCCACTTGTCGAGATCGGCGCGGGTCATCTCGAGCTCGTCGCCGACCTCGGTCGCCTCCTCGAACATCTGCTTGCCGCTGAACGGGTTGCGCAGGCCGTCCTGGATCATCACGTCGAGCGCCTGGACGTCGCCCATGCGGAAGCCCTGGCGGGCGCCCGGCAGCAGGTACGGCGCCTGCGACATCGACTCCATCCCGCCGCCGACGGCCACTTCGAGGTCCCCGGCGCGCACCGCCTGATCGATCATCCCGACCGCGCGCACGCTCGACGCGCAGACCTTGTTGATCGTCTCGGAAGTGACCTCGATCGGGATCCCGGCCTCGATCTGCGCCTGGCGCGAGGGGATCTGGCCCTGCCCGGCCTGGAGCACCGTGCCCATCACGACGTGCTGCACCTGCTCGGGCGCGACATCGGCCCGATCGAGCGCCTCACGGATGGCTACACCGCCGAGATGCGTCGCGGGGAGGCTGCTCAGCCCCCCGCCCAGCTTGCCGATCGGCGTGCGGGCGCTGCTCAGGATCACGGTTCGAGGCATAGGCCGAGTCGATTAACGTGGCCCGCATGCGAGTCACAGCGACGACCGAGGCACCGCCATCCACGGAGGCCGACACGATCGTTGTCGGGGTGTTCGAGGACGAGGGCATCAAGCACGATCACGGCGGCGGGTTGCAGGCGCTGGTGGACTCCGGCGAGGCCAGGCGGGGGCTGCGCAAGCTCGCGGTCACGCACGCCGAGGGGCGGCGCTACATCGTCGCCGGGCTCGGCGGCCGCAAGGACTTCGACCCCGAGCGGGCGCGGGTGGCGGCGGCGGGCGTGGTCG
This sequence comes from uncultured Solirubrobacteraceae bacterium, assembly GCA_963798325.1. Classification (GTDB taxonomy): domain Bacteria; phylum Actinomycetota; class Thermoleophilia; order Solirubrobacterales; family Solirubrobacteraceae; genus Solirubrobacter. The sequence goes on along the minus strand of CAWCSS010000008.1, from coordinate 1,287,741 downwards.
GCCGCGCCAAGGAGCTCGGCACGAAGACGCTGTGCTGGGAGGTCCCCCATCACATGAGCGACGCACACGCCGGTGCGCTGGTCGAGGGGACGCTGCTCGCCGACTACGCCTTCACGAAGTACAAGGAGCCGTCGCCGGGCCTGGAGGCGCTGATCCTGTCCTCGCACGACGACGTCAGCGCCCCCGTCGCGCACGCCGCGACCGTCTGCGCGGCCGTCAACGCCGCCCGCGACCTGCAGAACGAGCCGGCCAACGTGATGACGCCGGATGCGCTGGCCACGCGCGCGTCCGAGCTCCCGGGGGTGACCGTCGAGGTGATGGACCGCGCCGCGATCGAGGCCGCCGGGATGGGTGCCTTCGCCGCCGTCGCGCGGGGGTCGCACGAGGAGCCGCGGCTGATCACCATCCGCTACGAGCCGACCGACGTCGCGGGGCCGCTGCTGGGCTTCGTCGGCAAGGCGGTGACGTTCGACACCGGCGGGATCTCGATCAAGCCCGCCGGGAAGATGCACGAGATGAAGTTCGACATGTCCGGCGGCGCCGCGGTCCTGGAGGCCGTCGGGGCGATCGCGGCGCTCGAGCTTCCGGTCCGGGTGGCGGGCGTGATCGGGGCGACCGAGAACATGCCCTCCGGCCACGCGATGAAGCCCGGCGACATCGTGCGGGCAGCGAACGGCGTCTCGATCGAGATCAACAACACCGACGCCGAGGGCCGCCTCGTCCTGGCCGACTGCCTCTCCCACGCGATCGACCTCGGCGCCGAGCGGCTCGTCGATCTGGCGACGCTGACGGGCGCGATGGTCGTGGCGCTGGGCAAGGCCTACGCCGGCCTGTTCTCCGACGACGAGGACTGGGCGCGCGAGATCCAGTCCGCGGCCGACCGGACCGGCGAGCGCGTCTGGCGGATGCCGCTCGACGAGGACTACCGCAAGATGATCGAGGGCCGCTACGCGGACATCGTCAACTCCTCCGCCGACCGCGGCGCCGGCGCGAGCACCGCCGCCGAGTTCCTGCACCGCTTCACGGGCGACGTCCCGTGGGCGCACCTGGACATCGCCGGCGGCGCCTACGACAACGGCCGCCCGTACACGCCCAAGGGCGGCGCGGGCTGGGGCGTCCGCCTGCTGGTCGAGCTCGCCAGGGGCGAACCGGCCGCCCCCGACCTGCACTGAACCTAAAGGGGCCTGGCCCCGTCACCGCTGCGGTGACGGGGCCAGGCCCCTTTAGATTCGGAAGGTGCCGACGAGCGAGTCGAGGCGGGTCGCGGTCGCGGCGAGCTCTTGGGCGCCGGCCGCGATCTCCTGGGTGGAGGCGGAGGTCTCTTCGGTCGAGGCGGAGACCTCTTCCGCGGACGCGGAGGAGAGCTCGGCGACGGTCGCGACGTCGACGATGTTGGCCTTGATCTGGCCGGTGCCGGCGGAGATCTGCTCGACGGCGGCGGCGATCTCCTCGACGCGGGCGGTGACGGCATCGACGGCGACCTCGATGCCGGCGAACGCGGCGCGGGACTGCTCGGCGGTGCGGGCGCCGGCCTCGGTGCTCGCGGCGCCGGTCTCGACGACGGAGACGACGCGGACGGTCTCCTCGCGGATCTGGCCGATCAGCGTGGCGATCGAGCCGGCGGCGGTCGAGGAGCCTTCGGCGAGCTTGCGCACTTCGTCGGCGACGACGGCGAAGCCCCTGCCCTGCTCGCCCGCGCGGGCGGCCTCGATGGCGGCGTTGAGCGCGAGCAGGTTGGTCTGCTCGGCGAGCGCGGAGATGGTTTCGACGATCGTCTCGATCTCCTCGCTGCGGGCGGCGAGATCGCGGATGGCGGAGGTGACGTCGGCGGAGGAGCGCTGGACGCCGGCCATCGCCTCGAAGGCGTTCTGGGCGGTCAGGGCGCCGTCGCGGGCGACGGTGCGGGCCTCGTCGGCGGCCAGCGCGGCCTCGCGCGCCTGGCCGACGCTGCGGGCGGCGACGACCGCGGCCTCCTCGGCGGCGGCGCGCACGAGCTCGACGCTGCGGACCTGGCGCTCGGCGCCGTGGGCGACCTCGGTCACCGCACTGGCGATCTCCGACGTGGCGGCGCCGGTCTGCTGCGAGGTGGCCGCCATGTGGCGGGAGGCGTCGGCGACGGTCTGGGAGGAACCGGCGACCTCGCCGATCATCACGGCGAGCTTGCCGCGCATGTCGTTGTAGGCGTCGACCGAGGCGTGCAGGCGGGTGCGCATGGCGTTGGTCGCGCGGGCGATGTCGCCGAGCTCGTCCTCTCCCGGATGCTCGATGGCGGGCGTGACGGCGACGATCGAGCGGGTCAGGTCGCCCCCGGCCACGGCGTCCAGCGCGCCCTGCAGCGCGGCGGCGTCCTCGCGCTCGAGCGCGGTCAGGCGGTCCAGCACGTCGGCGGCGGAGCGGCGGATGCCGCGGCTGATGAGCACGCCGATCAGGGCGGCGAAGAGCGTGGCGAGGGCGCCGGCGATCAGGCCGAAGCGCCGCGCGGAGGCGGACGCGGCCTTAGCGTCGGCGATGTCCTTGTTCTGCTGCGCGCTCACGTACGCGCCGATCTTCTCCTGCGCGCTGCAGCGGGATGCGGACGTAGCGATCGGCGAGCTTGCAGCGCCTCGTTGGCCGCGGCGTAGTCGCCGGCCGCCATCGCCGGGAAGAGCTTCTCGTTGACCGACGTGTCGTGCTTGCGGTCGGCCTCGGTCGCGGTCTGGGCGATCTTGGTCACCTGCGGGTCGTGCAGCGCCTCGACGGCCGCGCCCGCCTTCTCGGACTTGTCCACGCCCTGCTGCCACTCACGCTTGTAGCGAACGTCCCCGGTGGCGACGTAGAGCGCCTGCGCGGCCTGCTGCTGGCGGGTGCCGGCGGCCTGGTTGGCGGCGCCCTCCACCGCGGCCGTCCAGCCGATCGCGCGCTCGTACGCGTGCGAGGCACTCGACGATTTCAGACGGACCATGCCCAGCGAAGCGAGCATGATCGCGAGCACCGCGGCGAACGCGAGCCCGAGCTTGAGGCCGAGGGTTCGGCGTAGGCGATGAGAGGACATGGTGGTCTCCCATCGGACAAACGCCGTCGGGAGTTGAGCGGCGGTTCGCCTGTCCGGGGGTTCCGCGCGAGGGGTCGCCATAATGGGTGGGCGTGAGGCTTGTGGGGTTGTGGATTCTCCTGGTGGCGGTCTATGCCACCACGCTCGGCATTCCCGCTACGGCGGGGATGGATTACGCGGGCAACGAGCCGCATCACCTGCTGGCCGCGGAGTCGATCGTCTCCGATCGCGACGTCGACCTCACCGACGAGTACGCCGAGCGCTCGTACGCGTCCTGGTACCCGAAGGAGCTCAAGACCGACGGCCGCGAGGTTGCCGGGCGGCTCGTCGAGCCGCACGGGGTCGGCTTCGCGCTGCTGATCGCCCCCGCCTACGCGATCGGTGGAGCGCGCGCCGTCCAGGGCGAGATGCTCGCGCTGCTGGCGTTCGCGTTCGTGCTCGGCGCGGCGCTGGCGCGGCGGATGGTGCCGGAACCGTGGGCGACCGTGGGGGTGGGCCTCGTCGGCCTCTCGCCACCCGCGCTGGCCGCCTCGACGACGATCACGCCGGGGGTCCCGGCCGCCGTGCTGCTGTCGGCGGCGGCGCTGTGCGCGCTGGCGATCCGCGAGAACCCGCGCCGGCGCTACGTGCTGATCAGCGCGCTGTGCCTCGCCGTGCTGCCGTGGCTGGGCTGGACCTTCCTGGCCGCGGGAGCGATCGTCGCGTGGGCGCTCGTCTCCTGGACCCTGCGCGAGCGGCGCCGGCTCGCGGCGCTGGTCGCCGGTGAAGCGCTGGCGGCGTCGCTGGTCTTCTACGCCACCATCAACGACCGCTTCTACGGCGGCATCACGCCGCGTTCGGCCGGGAGCACGTCGATGCCCGACCTGCCGCTCGGCTACGTCGAGCGCATCCCGCGCCTCGCCGGCCTGTGGCTGGACCGCGACGTCGGGCTGCTGCGCTGGGCGCCGCTGCTCGGGATGGTCTTCTTCGCCGGCTGGCTGTTGTACACGTCGCGGCGCGACCAGCTCGCCCGCGTCGCCCTCGCCCGTCGTGAGGCGGAGGCGTGCGCCGGGCTGCTGCTCGCGGTGGTCGGCGCACAACTCGTCGTCGTGGCCCTGCTGGCGACGGGCGGGCTGCGCGGGTCGACGTTCCCGGGCGTGCCGCTGGTCGCCTGCCTGCCGGCGGTGGGTGCGCTGACGGCGTGGGGCCTGAGACACGTGCCACGCCTCGTCGGTGCGCTGCTGGCGCTGCTCACCGTCGGCTCGAGCGCCTGGCTGCTGATCTCCGAGCGGCGCGGCACGTTGAGCGGGTGGCTGGACGTGGACACCTCCTCGCCGTGGGGTCCTGTCGTGAGCGTGTTCCCGGATTTCACGGGGGCGCCGCTGTGGCCGGCGATCCTGTGCGGGCTCTTGGCGTGTGGCGCGTTCGCGCTGTGGTGGCGCGAGCGGCGCTCGGCGGGTGAGTTCCGGCGGGCGGCGGCGGCCTCGCGGACGTCGAAGGCGCTTCATTAGGAGGGGCGCCCTCCGCACGCGAGGTCGTCCTGGCGCACCCGCTTGCGCAGGGCGCACGGACACGCTGAGCGTCTCGGCGTTCTCGTGCTGGACGATGCGAGTGAGCTCCTGCAGCGCCCGGGCCGGGACGTTGGCCTCGAACGAGCCGCTCAGCGGCGTCTCGAGCTTGGTCTCCTTGACGCTCAGGCGGTAGGAGTCGGTCGCGACCATCCGCAGCTCGTCGCCGGCGGCCGAGACAAGGATGCCGGTCAGGACCGGGCGCTTCTCGTCGCGCGACGCCGACCGGGCGACCTTGGAGACGGTGGCCACGAACGCCTCGCCCGGGACCTCGACGTGATCGCCCTCGGCCTCCGGGAACGGCGGGAAGTCCTCCAGCCGCAGCGTGCGGGTGTTGGACGTGCTCCTCTCCGCGACCCGAACCCAGCCCGCGGCGCTCGCCCGCCAGGTCGCCATGTATCTCTCGCGCGAGCTGACCGGGGCGACCCTGCCGGTCCACCCAACACAAACGACCGTGATTCGTGGCGTTTCGATCACGTACGGACTGTTCGAGCTGGCGCGTCGGTGGGGGTGTGGTCTCTAACTCGCGCCCAGTGCGAGTTTCCGACGACACCCCCTCGGCGCGAACCCGTTCCGTCCGCCGAACCGATCAGGAGTGGCCCGCCAGTGGCGGGCACACCGGCGCCAGCCGGTCATCGCTGCCCCGTAAGCAGGCCGCGGCCAGGCGGGTCAAGCGCGCCCACCAGCAGACGAGCCGCCCACACGCCCCGGACGCGCCCGCCGCGGTCTGCTCGCCGTTTCCAGGCAAACTCCCCCGCGCATGTTCCTCACGCCCGACCCCGCCACCCACGACGAGTTGCGCGAGGCGGCCGCGGCCGTCACCGACGCACTGATCGATGCGGCGAGCCTCGCCGGCCCGCGCTCCGCGGTGAGCGCCGACGCGCTGCGGGCGCAGGTGGCCGCGATCGACCTCCTGCCCGAGCACGGCACGCCCCTGCGCGACGTGCTCGAAGAGCTCCAGCCGATCCTCGACGGCGGCATCCGCCTCGGGGACCCGTTCTGCGTCGCCCACCTGCACCCCGCGCCGCTGATCGCCGCGGCCGCGGCGGAGCTCGCGGTCGGGAGCACCAACCAGTCGATGGACGCGTTCGACGCCTCGCCCGCGGCGACGTTCGTCGAGGACGCGCTGGTCCAGAAGCTCGCCCAGCTCCACGGCCTGCCGGGCGGCTCGGGCGTGATGACCATGGGCGGCACCGCGAGCAACCTGCTCGGCCTCCTGCTCGCGCGCGACAAGGCGGGCGAGGACGTCCGGCGCACGGGGCTGCCGCAGAACGAGTGGAAGATCGCGGCGAGCGCCGCGTCGCACGACAGCATCCGGCGCTCGGCGGCGCTGCTCGGGCTCGGGACGGACGCGGTGATCGCGCTCCCGACCGACGCCACCGGCTCGGCGATCCCCGGCGCGCTCGATGGCCACGAGCACGTGATCGCGATCGTCGGCACGGCCGGGACGACCGACCTCGGCGCGATCGACCCGCTCGAGGCGCTCGCCGACGAAGCGCAACGACGGGGCGCGCACTTCCACGTCGACGCCGCGGTCGGCTCCGGGTTGACCCTCTCGCGCACCCACCGAGGACGGCTGAAGGGCATCGAGCGCGCCGACTCGGTCACCGCCGACCTGCACAAGCTGTGGTGGATGCCGTTCGGGGCGAGTGCGCTGCTGGTGCCCGACATCGGTGCGCTGAAGGCGGTCCACCACGCCAGCGTCTATCTCAACCGGCCCGAGGACGAGGCCGAGGGCCAGCTGAACCTCGTCGGGCGCAGCCTCGACACCTCGCGGCGGTTCGACGCGCTGAAGGTCCTCGTCGCGCTGAAAGCGTGTGGGCGGGAGACGCTCGAGGCGATGGTCGACCACGTGCTCGCCCTCGCCCAGTACGCGGCCGAGGCGATCGAGAGGCACCCGGACTTCGAGCTCGTCGCTCGCCCGCAGACCGTGATGGTCGCCTTCCGGCACGCGTCCGCGGACAACGTCGCCCTCCACCGCGACCTGTTCGACTCCGGTCAGGCGGTGATCGGCCGCACGACGGTCGACGGCCGGCCGGTGCTCAAGCTGACGCTGCTGAACCCGAACACGACGCGCGCCGACCTCGACGCGCTGCTCGAATTGATCAGCGCGGCAGCCGCACCGGCAACTTGACGGTGCGCGACTCGCCGGTCGCGCTGCGCACCGTGCCGATGATCCAGACGGTCTTGAGCCCGCCCTTGGGCTTGGAGGGCAGGCGCAGGCGCAGACGGAGCACCTTGTTGGCGGCGAGCGTTCGCTTGATCGTCGAGCCGCGGACGGTCTTCTTGCGCTTCTTGAGCGTGGCGGTCAGGCGCAGCTTGAACGAGCAGTTCTGGTCGCACGCGAGCTTGACCAGCGTGGTCCGCCTGCGGTCCAGCTTCGGGGTCGCGCGGGCGGTCAGGAACGGCGCGCGGATGATGACGGGGGTCGGCGTCGCGGTCGGCTGCACGCTGGCCGCGGCGCGCGGCACGACGAAGAGCTTGACCGTGACCTCCGGCGACCCGCCGACCCCGTTGGAGACCTTGTAGGTGAGCGCGTCCTGGCCGATGAAGCCGGGAGCGGGCGTGTAGCGCTGGCCGACGAGCGAGCCGTGCTCGGGCGCCTTGACGATCACCATCGACAGGCCGCGGCCCGCGGGGTCGGTGCAGGGGATCGGGGGAAGGTCCACCGGGCGGTCGGCCTCGGTCGTCGCGCTCAGCGACACGGAGCTGCAGATCGGCGGCGCGACCGACTCGCAGGACTGCGAGACGCCGGGCACGCACGGCTGCCAGTCGGCGACCGTGGCCCCGGTCAGCCCGGGCACGGTCGTGGCGGCGCCGCCGGTGGTCGGCACGATCTTCCAGTCGGCGTCGGCGCGATAGAGCAGTGACTGGCCGTTCGGCGCCCAGCGCGGCGACTGCACGGGCATCGGGGCGACGAATTGGGTGGCCGCCTGGTTGCCGATCGGCGTGCGCACGTAGAGCCCTGGCGGGTCCGGCACCTGCGGCAGCGCGGATACGAACGCGAGCGCCGTGCTGTCCGCCGACCACGCCGGCGTGCCGACGGCGCCGACGACGAGTTCGAGCGGCATCCCCGACCAGTACAGGAGCGTGCCGGCCATGCGGACGTACTCGCTCAGGTTGGGTGCCCACGCGAACGTCTCCGCCACGAGATCCGACTGCTTGACGATCAGGTCCGTCTCGAGATCGGAGGACACGATCATGCCCTGCGAGCCGCGCCGGAAGCCGATCTTCGTCCCGTCCTCCGACCACGTGGGATCGGACACGACTTCGTCGCCCCCCATCAACCTCGACGTCCCGTTGACGACGTCCCAGACGACGAGCTTGCCGCCGGCGATCAGCGCCAGCCGGTTGCCGTCCGGCGACCAGGCCAGCGCGCTGATCGGCGCGGTCGGCGTCCACAGCGTCCGCAGGCCGCTCCCGTCGGAGTTGATCGTGACGAGTCTGCCGTCGGACGCGACCGCCGCCAGCATGCCGTTGCCGGCCGCGAAGGCGCGCCCGCCCATCGCCGCGAGCGCGGCGAGACAGGCGATGACCGTGATCGCCGACCTTCGCATGCTCCGACTCTAGGGTCCCGCGGCCCGCTTGCAACGGGAACTGGACGAATGGCTACCCGCGAGCGGCGTCGCTCGGGTCGACCGCGCCGCGCGCCAGAACGGCGCTCGCGGCGCTCGCCGGGTCCAGCCGGCGGGCGACGACCTCGCTGAGCAACTCCTGCACGTCGGGGTCGGTGCGCATCGACTCCTCGAGCGCCCGCCGCAGCCGCATCGTGGCGATCCCCAGCACCTCGTTCATCAGGTTGCGCCGTCTGCGCTCGGACAGCGTGCCCTCGGCCTCGACGAACGCGCGGTGCTCGCGCAGCTTCTCCGCCAGCGCCTCGACGCCCTCGCCCCGTGCCGCCTCGGTCTTGAGGATCGGGACCTTCCAGCCCTCCTGCGGCGCCAGCGCGAGCACGCCGCGGATCTCGCGGACCATCGTGTCCGCCAGCGGGTGGTCGGACTTGTTGACGACGATGATGTCCGGGATCTCCATCACGCCCGCCTTCAGCGCCTGGATCGAATCGCCGCTCCCCGGGATCAGCACGAGCACGACGGAGTCGGCGTGGTCGATGACGTCGACCTCGGCCTGCCCGACGCCGACGGTCTCCAGGAAGACGTCGTCCTTGCCGGCGGCGTCCATCAGCAGCGCGCTCTGCAGAGCCGCCTCGGCGAGCCCGCCGAGCGCCCCGCGGGTGGCCATCGAGCGGATGAACACGCCTGGATCGAGGAAGTGCTCGGTCAGCCGGATCCGGTCGCCCAGCAGCGCGCCGCCGCGGAACGGCGAGGACGGATCGATCGAGAGCACGGCGACCTGGCGCTCCAGCGCACGCTGGACGCGGATCAGCGCGCCGATCAGCGTCGACTTGCCCGCGCCGGGCGGGCCGGTGAACCCGACGATCGACGCGTTGCCGGTCTTCGGATAGACCGCCTTGACGAGATCCCAGCCTTCGGGAACGTCGTCCTCCACCAGGGAGATCCCCCGCGCCAGCGCGCGTTTGTCTCCGTTGAGCAGTCGCTCGGCCAGATCCGACATGAGGCGGGGCAGGATAGTCTCGGTTGCCGATGGCGACGGTGTCCAGGTCCGCTGCCACGCCGCCTGTGCACGGCGTGCCCGCCCCGCTGCACGGGGGGCCGCTCGCCCTCGCGCGCTTCATGCGCGCCCACGGGATGCTCAACCTCGGCTACGCCCGGCTGATCGCCCGCTGGGCGTTCCTGAAGCTGCGCTGGGGCAAGCGCCTGCAGACCGACGGCCTCTGCTTCGTCGCGCCCGACGTCAAGCTCGAGATCGGCAAGGACGCGGTGTTGCGGCTCGGCCGCTGGTCCTGGCTCGGGCACGGCACGAAGATCCGCGTGCACGAGGGCGAGTGCGAGATCGGCGCGAAGACGGTGCTCGGGCAGGAGTGCACGATCTCCGCCTTCCAGCACGTCTCGATCGGCCGCGAATGCGTGATCGCCGACCGCGTGATGCTGATCGACTTCGACCATGGTGTCGTCGAGGTCGAGCGGCCGATCCGCGTGCAGGGCATCTACAAGCGCGACGTGAAGGTGGGCAGCAACTGCTGGATCGGCTACGGCGCGTGCATCCTGCGCGGCGTGAGCGTCGGCGACAACGCCGTCATCGGGACCAACACCGTGGTCACCAAGGACATCCCGGCGAACGCCGTGGCCGCCGGCACCCCCGCACGCGTCGTGCGCATGCGGGCGACACCGGAGACGCTGCGGTGGCGGTGAGCGACGCCGATATCGAGGCGAAGATCCTCGAGTTGCTCAACGCCCGCGAAGGCACGATCTGCCCCTCCGACGCGGCGCGCGCGCTCGCGCGGGACTGGCGACCGCTGATGGACCCGGTCCGCCGCGTCGCGGACGCCATGGACGAGATCGAGATCACCCAGAAGGGCCGCGTCGTGGAGCTTGACGCGGCCCGTGGGCCGATCCGGCTACGACTCCGATAGCGCGGCGGAGCAGGCCGGCCAGGGGGCCGTGCCCCTGAGCGAGTAGAGCTTCCAGGCCATCGCGTCCTGGGTGGCCTCATCGGCCTCGGCGGGGTTGCCCTCGCCACCGAGCGACTCCCACGTGGCCTCGGAGAACTGGTACTTGCCGAAGTACCTGCCGTTGGCGGAGACGGCGGTGATGTCGCCGCCGGACTCGCACTGGGCGATCCTGGCCAGCGTGCCGACCGCGTCGTTTGCGCCCGTGGTCTCGAAGCTGCGGTCCGTCGGGACCGTCGTGAGGCCGAGCGCGGCGAGCGTCGCGGCGTTCGGCCGGCCGGTGACCTTGAGCCTGTGGGCGCGCTGGAAGCGCTTGAGCGCGCGCCGGGTCTGCGGGCCGAAGGCGCCGTCGGCCTTGATGCCGAGAGCCTTCTGGATCTGCTTCGTCGTCGGCTTCGGCGCGGCCTGCGTCGGCCGAGCCGTCGCGCCTCCGGTGCCGGAAGCGGATGCGCCGCTGACGGCCAGGGCGAGCGAGAGTGCGAGCACCCCGAGCACCAGCCCGGCGAAACGGCGTAAGGAACGATCGACTTGCGGCACAGCTTGAACCCCTTTGGTCTCATCCGCCTACGGGGTTAGCTGACGGGCTCGCGCGATGACCTGCGCTACGCCGTCGTCTCTGACGGCGATTCGCCCCGGGAGCCTGACCAAGGCTCCATCGGTTCCCCCGTTCCCCACCGGACAGACCAGTGGGAACTCGGCTCTTATGACGGGCGGCAGAATACACACCGCCTCAATGTGATGTTCGGCGAGCGGCGTGCCGAACTTGAGTCCTAGGGCTGGACGAAGGCCCAATCCGCAAGCTGCGGAGCCAAATTCCGCAGCTCCGCGGCGCCATTGTTAAGAAGCGCGGACTCGAACGCCGCGTGGTGCTGAGCGGCGCGCTCGCGCGGATAGTCACCCGCGTTGGCGTTGTGGATCTGGAACGCCCAGTCCGACGCCTGCAGCGCCAGCAGCTCGCGCAGCGCGCGTGGGTTGGACGCGGCGTTGAGCGCGCGCAGCTCGGCGCTGCGCTGCCGCCAGGCGAGCTCGCCGTCCCAGGTGCGCAGGTCGCGGCCCTCGCCCCAGCTCGTCGGCGGGACGTCGACGGCGCCCCGTGTGGCGGTCGCCTCGAACGGCTCGACCGCGCCTTCCGCGAGCAGCGTCTCGAGGAACGTGACGCCCTCGTGCCAGTGGTGGCCGAAGAGCTCGGTGTCGAAGGCGACGACCCCGGGGTCGGTCGCGATGAACTCGCGCGCGTGCTCGCGCGCCCGTGCGTGGCCGCGCTGCGGGTCGTAGGGCCCGCCGTCGTTGGCCCACACCTGGTGATGGCGCGGCGTCAGCCGGTTCGTGTCGCGGTAGTCGCCGTGCGACGGGTAGCCGCTCTCGTGCCAGACGCGATCGACGCCCGGGCGGTCGAGCGGGACGAGCACGATCCCCGCGTCGGACCGGACCGGCTCGGTGATGTCCAGCGCGGACCAGTCGACGCATGTGACGTGCACCCCCGCCTCCTCGAGCAGCTCGTCCAGCCACGGCGCGTGCGCGCACTCGGGGAGCCAGAAGCCGCCGTGCCAGGCGCCGAAGCGATGTCGGTGGGCGGCGATGCCGGTCTCGAGCTGCAGCCGGATGCCGGCGTCGGTGGCCAGCAGCGGCAGGACGGCGTGGGTGGCGGCCGAGGTCCAGTTGACGTGCGGGCGCAACGCGTCGATCAGATCGCCGCGGCGCTCCAGCGCGTCGGCGGCGTCGGCGTATCGCTGCGCGGAGTACGCCACGTCGAAGCCGTCCTCCGCGTCGAGGCGATGCGAGGCGGGGCGCACGTCGCGCAGGAACGCGAGGCAGCGCTCGAGCACCCCGGGCGCCTCGAGCTGGTCGGCGAGCACCGGCGTGACGCTCAGCGTGACCTTGCCGGGGTGGCGGTCGAGGACGTCGAGCAGCGGCAGGTAGGAGGTCGCGATCGCCTCCCACAGCCACTCCTCGCCGAACGGCCATGTCCCGTAGCCCTCGACGTAGGGCATGTGGGTGTGCAGGACGAGCTTCACGGGCTCACCTCCAACCGGGAGAATCGCCCTCTGGGCGATTGCTCCCCGCGACGCGAGCGCGCAGCGCGAGTCGTCGCCAGCTTCACGGGCTCACCTCCAACCGGGAGAATCGCCCTCTGGGCGATTGCTCCCCGCGACGCGAGCGCGCAGCGCGAGTCGTCGCCAGCTTCACGGGCTCACCTCCAACCGGGAGAATCGCCCTCTGGGCGATTGCTCCCCGCGACGCGAGCGCGCAGCGCGAGTCGTCGCCAGCTTCACGGGCTCACCTCCAACCGGGAGAATCGCCCTCTGGGCGATTGCTCCCCGCGACGCGAGCGCGCAGCGCGAGTCGTCGCCAGCTTCACGGGCGCAGGACGGCGACGAGATCGAGCGAGCGCTCCAGCGACGCGCGTCGCAGCGTGAAGTCACGCGCGCTGATCGCCGGCGTGAAGCGCTCGTAGAACGGGCGCGTGATGTGCAGCGCGGCGTGCACCTGGTCCCAGCCGGCGCGCAGCGCGAGCTCGTGGGCTCGGAGCTTGCGCGCGTGGAACAGGCCGAGCAGGTCCACGCGCGCGAAGTGCCGCTCGCACAGCGCGCGGTACTCGTCGGGCTTGTACTCGCGCACGTGCCACGGGTTGCCGGAGCGCTCGGCGCCCTTGGGCGCGAGCGTCAACACGTTCGGCGTGGACACGTAGGCCACCCCGTCGGGCTCGATCAGCGAGCGGACGTGCTCGAGCATCGCGTCCGGGTCCTGGATGTGCTCGATCGTCTGCAGGAACACGACGCAATCGACGTCGCCCTGCCAGAGCTCGATCATGTTGCGCTCGAAGGTGACCTCCGGGTAGCGCAGCCGGGCGTGTTCGAACGCCTCGGGGTTGGCGTCGACACCGGTGACCGCCTCCGCGGTCCGCGCCAGCACCGCGGACCCGTACCCCTCGCCGCACGCGAGGTCGACGACCCTGCGTCCGTGCGCGCGGTCCGCGATCCACTCGTAGACGACGAGGTGGCGGCGGTACCAGTAGTTCTCCTCGGGGACGTCGGGCAGGGTGCGCTCGCCGGTCAGGTGCAGCGGCGGGACGCCGGGCGGCTGGTCGCGCTGGACGTAGAGCTCCTGGCTCATCGCGACGCCCTCACGAGGACCGAGACCCAGGTGCGAAACGGCTTCCAGCCGTTCGCCACCTCTTCCAGCGGGCGACCCCAGCGCTGCTTGACCGCCTCGTCGAGCCGCGGCTCGCCCTTGGGCGCGAGGTCGGTCGGGCCGACGGCGCGGATGTAGATCAGGCCGGCGTAGAACGGGCCGATGCCCGGCAGCTCCTGCAACGCCGTGTAGGCCTCGTTGGCGTCCTGGGCGAGCAGCGGCTCGCGGTCGAGCCTGCCTTCGAGCGCGGCGCGGGCGATGCCGTGCAGGCGGGGGATCTTCAGGTCGGGCATCCCGTCCACGTGGTCGACTTCGAGCAGGCGCTCCGGCGCCGGGAAGATGCCGTCGCTGGAGATCGCGTCGCGCAGCGCCGTCGCCTGGGCGTGGCCGGTGCGCGCGGAGAGCACCGACCAGGCGGCGGCCTCGTAGGGCGAGTGGAACAGCACGGGCCGCAGGTGGCCGCTGCGCTGGAGGAGCTCCCGGACGATCGGGTCCTCGATGTCGGGGTAGCCGGTTCCGTCGTGGTCGAGCGAGAGGACGCGCTTGGCCTGCTCGAGCGCGCGCTGTTCGTTGCTCGCCTCGACCTTCGCGCGCACCGTGTCCCCGTGCTGCGTGAAGGTGACCCTGGCGGGACCGCTCCAGTCGTCCACGAGGAAGTTGAGGCGAACCGCGTCGTCGTCGAGGTCGCCCTGCCCGGGCGGCCAGCCCGCGATGAAGCGCGCCGCTGAAGCGAGCGTGAACGGTCCTTGGGGCTCGATCGTGTAGGTGCCGATGCGCGGGAGCTTACGAGCCCTTGGCGCGGCTGTAGGCCTCAAGCGTCCGCTCGCGCTCGACCGCGTGGTCGACGATCGGCTCCAGCTCGCGGCTGTCGGGTGCCCAGCGGTCCACGTAGGCGCCGTCGGGATCGTGGCGCTCCTCTTGCAGTTTCGGGTTGTAGAGGCGGCGGGTGAGCGGGGCGGGATCGACCCCGACGCTGGAGATCCACTGCCAGTTCCCGTTGTTCTGGGCGACGTCGCCGTCGAGCAGGAGCTCCATGAAGTGGCGCTCGCCGCGGCGCCAGTCGATGTGCAGGTCCTTGGTCAGGAACGAGCCGACGATCAGGCGGGCGCGGTTGTGCATCCAGCCGGTCTCCTTGAGCTGGCGCATCCCGGCGTCGACCACCGGGAAGCCCGTCCGGCCTTCGCGCCAGGCGTCGAAGTGCTCGTCGGTGCCCTCCCACTCGATGCCGTCGAGCTCTCGCCGGAAGGCGTGTCTGGTGTTCTGTGGGTTGTGCAGAGGACGTGGGCGTAGAAGTCGCGCCACGCGAGCTGGCGGGCGTAGGCGCCGCCGCTGCGCTCCTCGAGCTCGCGGGCGCTGATCGCGCCGAGGTGCAGGTAGGGGCTGAGCAGGCTCGTGTCGCGGTCGAGGCGGTTCCTCGAGCCGTCGTAGGTTGTGTGGTCCCAGGCGAGCATGCGCTTGCGGCCTTGGGTCTCGCCGCCCTCCAGCCAGGTGGGCTTCGGCGTGGGGATCTCGCCGACGTGCAGATCGGCCGGCACCGGCACCTTGCGCGGCGCGCCATGGATGTCGCGCCGCGGGAGCTGCTGCCAGGCCTTCCAGAACGGCGTGAACACGACGTAGGGCTTGGGCTTGCCGATGTCGGCGATGAAGTTCCCGGGGGTGCGGCGGGGCTCGATTCCCGCTTGCTGGAGCGCCTCGACGACGTGCTTGTCGCGGCTCATGGCGAAGGGTGAGACGTCGGAGGCGAAGTAGACCGCGGTTGCGTCATGCCGCTCGGCGAGCTTCGGCAGCTCCTGCTCGGGCCTGCCCTTGACGATCACGAGGTTCCCGCCGCGCTGCTGGAGCGACTCGCGCAGGTCCTTCAGGCAGGCGTAGAGGAAGCTCTCCCGGTTCTCGCTGACGCCGAGCAGCCGCTCGTCGAGCACGAACACCGGCACCACGCGCTCGCACGCGTCCAGCGCCGCCCGCAGCGGCGGATGGTCGTGGACGCGCAGATCGCGCCGGAACCAGACGAGCGCCGTATCCATCGCATGGGTTACGAGACTCGGCTTAAACTGGATCGTCGTGAGCTTGGTGCGTGATTTCCCGCTGTTCCCGCTGGGCCTCGTCGCTCTGCCGAGCGAACTGGTGCCGCTGCACATCTTCGAGGAGCGCTACAAGTCGATGATCGCGCGCTGCCTGGAGGAGGAATCCGAGTTCGGGATCGTCTGGATGGCCGACGACGGGCTGCGCCCGATCGGCTGCGCGTGCGAGGTCTCCGAGGTGCTCGAGCGCTTCGACGACGGGCGGCTGAACCTCGTCGCCCGCGGCACGCGGCCGTTCCGGATCGAGTCCCGCCAGGACGAGCTCGCCTATCCCGCCGGGGTGATCGAGTTCCTCGAGGACCGCCACGAGGACGTGGACGCCGACGCCGCCGCGAGCGCCCACGCCGCCTACACCGAGCTCGTCCTGCAGGCGACGGACAACACGCCCGACCCGGCGGACATCGGAGCGATGAGCGCCTACGAGATGGCGGCGACGGTCGAGTTCGGGCTCGACGCCAAGCAGGGCCTGCTGGACCTGCGCTCAGAGGCCGCCCGCCTGCGGCTGCTCGCCCGCCTGTGCCGGGCCGCGATCAAGCGCCTCGATTTCGTCGACCGCGCCCAGGCTCGTGCCCGCAGCAACGGTCGCGTGCACTTCAGCTGAGCAGCGCCTTCACGTCGTCACTCGCCGCCAGGTCTCGCGGGGTCTCCCCCGCCTCGGTGGTCAGCGTCCGGTCGGCGCCGTGGGCGAGCAGCAGCTCGGCCAGTGTCCGGTCGCCGTTGTGCGCGGCCGTGTGCAGCGGCGTGTAGCCGCCCTGCTGGTGGACGTTCGGGTTCGCGCCGGCCTCGAGCAGCGCCCGCACGGCGTCGTGGTCGCCGACCGCGCACGCCGAGTGCAACGGCCGCACCTTGAAGGTGTTGTCGGCGTCCGCGTCGGGATCGAACCCGCGCGCCAGCACGGTCGTGACCGCCTCCGCCCCACCGAAGAACGCCGCCAGGTGCAGCGGCGTGAACCCGTCAGCGCCGCGCACGCTCAGGTCGGCGCCGCGCAGCCGCTCGACATCGCCGAGCGCGGCCGCCTCCAGCGGGCCGACCGTCGCACCCGCGCCGAGCAACCGGTCGCGCACATCCGGACGCCGGAGGTAGAACGTCAACAGCAGCGCCGACACGCCCGTCTCGTCACGCGCATCCGGGTCCGAGGGAAGCTCCCCAGCAGTGATCGTGGCCGCCAGGTCCATCGCGGCCGCGATACTAGGGGACCGCTCGGACCGAGAACCCGCCCAGCGCGACAGTCAGTTTCGCTTGAGTCCGCACACGTCTTCACTCACATGCTTGGTGAAGACGGTCAGCTTCGCGAATGAGCCCGGCAGCGGGCGTGAGGTGTCCGAGAAGACGATCGTCCCGGCCTGCATCCGCACGTTGTAGCTGAGCACCGACTTCGGGCCGGGCGGCAGCTCGAGGTTGAGCTCGGCCTGCGGGCTGAGGTCGCGCGTGAGCTCGCGCGCCTCGAGCAGCGTGTCGCCGGGGACCTCGTGGCGCTTGCCGTTGCAGGTGACGCTGCCGTCGTCGGAGACGAGCAGCGTGAGGTTGGCGTTGGCGTCGGCGCCGGTGCGCTTGACCACGAACAGGTCCGCCGCGGGCGCGCCGCAGCCGGCGAGCAGCAGTGCGGCGAGCGCCGCCACGACGATCCTCACACGACCACCAGGCGAGCGTCGCCGATCTCGCGCAGGAACTGCGGCATGGAGATCACGTCGGTCTGCGTTCCCGTCGCCTGCGCGGCCGCGGCGCACGCCCGCACGTCGCAGAGCTCGTGCGCCGTGGTCCACAGCTCGGCCAGCGTGCGCCGGAACGCCTCGCGCTCGGCCTCGATGACATGCGTCTCGGGCGCACCGTCGCGTCCGAGCGCCCCGAAGCCCAGCAGCACGCGCACCGACTCGCCCTGCGCCGCCGCGGAGACGGCAAGCGAGAGCCCGGTGTACAGCCGCTCGGGGTCGGCGGTCTCGAGGATCACGGCCAGCACCGCCTTAGAGCCTAATCCGCGCGCGCAGGCGGGACTCATCGAGGTCCAGCTCGCGCTCGATCTCTTTGAGCACGTCGGCGGGGAAGTCGCGGTCGCGGCGCATGTCGCGCAGGACGTCACGCTCGGCCTCGATCAACTCCGCCAGCAGCTTCCCCGCCACCGCCGAGTCCGAGCGCCCGTGCTCGTCGCGGTCGCCCCCCATCCGCGCCTCCAACCGGTCGACGCGAGCGTCGTAGCGGTCGCGCAGGCGCTGGACGAGATGCTCGGGCGCCTCGTCGGCGAGCTCGTCGAGACGCTCCAGCGCGGCCTGTGTGATCCGCAGCCGCGCGTCGGCGTCGCGGCGCCGGTGCTCCTCGCTCTCCTGCAGCCCGACCCGCCGCACCAGCGGCGCGAGCGTCAGCCCGGGGATGACGAGCGTGAGCACGATCACCGCGTAGGCGATGAAGATCACGAGGTCGCGCTGCGGGAAGCCCTCGTTGGTGATCGCCAGCGCCGCGGCCAGCGACACGCCGCCGCGCATCCCGCTCCACGCGATCACGATCCGCTCCGGCACCGAGGTCTCGGAGTGCAGGACCGTCGGGAACACCACCATCCACAGCGCGCGCACGCCCATCACCACCACCGCCACCAGCAGCGCGTAGGCGCTCAGCGTCACCAGGTCGGCGCTGTCGATGCGGTCGATGATCGACGGCACCTGCAGGCCGATCAGCACGAACAGCAGGCCGTCGAGCAGGAACGCGGTCGAGTCCCAGAAGGCGAGCGTGCGCAGGCGGGTGCCGGCCTCGATGATGTCCAGCGAGCGCGAGCCGATGTAGAGGCCGGCGACGACCGTCGCGAGCACGCCGGACACCTCCAGCTTCTCCGCCGGGACGTAGGCGACGAACGGCGTCAGCAGCGAGAGCGCGACGTCCAGCGACGGGTCGGTGACGATCCGCCGCAGGTGGCCGAAGACCCAGCCCGTGGCGAGGCCGATGGCCACGCCGCCGGCGACGATCCAGACGAACTCGAGCGCCTCGGTGCCGACCGAGCCCGCGGTGCCGGCCGCGGCGGCGATCCCGATCCGGAACGCCGTGAGACCGGTCGCGTCGTTGATCAGCGACTCGCCCTGGAGGATCGTCTTCGCCCGGCCGGTCACGCCGAGCCGGTCGAGCACGGCGGCGGCGGACACCGGGTCGGTCGGGCCGAGTACGGCACCGAGCACGAACGCCTCCGCCCACGGGAGGCCGATCACCGTGTGCGCGATCAGCGCCACCGCGCCGATCGTCACCAGCACCAGCCCGACCGCGAGCAGCCCGATCGGCTTCGCGTTGTCGCGCAGCTCGGCGGGCGAGACGTGGACGGCCGCCGCGTAGAGCAACGGCGGCAGGAAGACGAAGAAGATCACGTCGGGGTCGACCTTCGGCGACGGCAGCCCGGGGATCACCCCGATGGCCAGCCCGCCGAGGACGACCGCGACGGGGTAGGGCACGCCGGAGCGCAGCCCCAGCCCGGCCAGGACCACGACGGCGAACAGCAGGAAGACGAACACTTCGACCTCGGCCACGCCACCATTGAAGCGGTGGACCATGTGCTCGACGCCCGCGGGCTCCGTTGCCCGCTCCCGCTGCTGCGCGCCCGGGCCGCGTTGCGGTCGCTCGCGGACGACGACACGCTGGTCGTGCTGGCCGACGATCGCGAGGCGCCGATCGACCTCGCCGCGCTCGCCGTCGACACCGGCCGCGCGTTCTCACACGACGGCGAGCGCCTGGTTCTAGCCCCCGCCGAGCAGTGACAGCAGCGAGATCGTGCTGCGGGGATCGACCCCGTGATCCTCCTCGAACGTCTTCGCGCGGTCGGCGTCGAAGATCGCCAGCGCGAGCTCCTCGCGCGCGACGTGGAGCTTGCAGGCCGCTGGTCCAGCTGCTTGAGCGCCTGCTCCTGGATCACGCCCGCGATCCCGCCGGTGCTCGGCAGGTCGCGCTCCTGGCAGGGATCGGCGAGCGTCACCGGCGGCGGCTTCTCGGCGTCGCGCTCGACCGCGTAGACGACCACCGCTCCCGCCGCCGCGGCCGCGGCGAGCCAGATCGCCGGCCGTCGCCAGGCGCTGATCAGCAGCGCCGCGGCGATCAGGGCGAGCGCGGCGGCGATCAGGTAGGAGACGCGGAAGGCGTTCTCGATCGCGCCGACCACCACGTCGTCCAGCCGGTCCCCGAGCCGGTCGTAGACGGCGGGGTCGGGGAAGTCCTTGCGGCGCTCGGCCACCGCGTCGCGCAGCGCGCCGCGGGGGTTGGAGGCGTCGACGTCCTGCGAGCAGGCCGGGCGCGAGCTTGAGCTTCTTGAGCGGGTCGAGCTGGGCGTCGAGGATCAGCGAGGCGCCCTGCAGGATCGCGGTGTCGGTGGCGTCGTTGAGCCGCACGCTGGCGACGGGCGCGAGGATCGCCAGCACGAGCACGATCCCGACGTGGCGGGCGATCAGCGTTGCGCGCGGCCTCGCTCACGTTGCGCTCGGGCGAGAGCGCGGGCAGCGCGAGGCCCATCCCGAGCCCGGCGAGCACCTGCGGGATGATCGTCCAGGCGATCGTCGGCGCGGGCAGGAACGCGAGCGCCGCCCGCGCCGCCGGCGAGCAGGACCGCGCCGGCCGAGCGCGCGGCCGCGCGGCTCGCCCGGGATGGCGGCCGCGGCGAGCGCGGCGAGCGGCAGGATCGAGACGCCGAGCGCGGCGCGGATCGGCGAGATCGCGAAGCCCGGCGACGAGCTCGAGCACGAGCAGGAAGAGCACGGCGGTGAACGACGGCGGCGGTGAAGCGCGAGCGGGGCGAGGCTGCGCGGCCAGGGCGGGATGCCGGCTGCTGTCGCTCGACGGTGTTGCGCTTCAGGGCGGCGATGCCCCGCGGCCGCAGCGCGAGCGGCGACCTGGACGGCGAAGATCGCCCGCCAGTCGAAGAGCTCGGTCAGCACGCCGCCGATCGCCGGGCCGGCGGCGGTCCCGATCAGCGCCGCTCCGAGCCACCAGCGGCGGCCGCTCGTGGAGTCCCCCGCGTCGAGCACGTCGTAGGCGGTCAGCAGCGCGCCCGCGGCGCCGATCGCCTGCACCGCGCGGAACAGCAGCAGCACCCACAGCGAGGGCGCGAGCGCGCAGCCCAGGCTTGCCGGCGGCGAAGAGGAGCATGCCCGAGCGGCCCGAGGCGGGCGGGCCCGATCGCCAGCGCGACGACGAGCGCGTAGACGCCGACGATCGCTGCGACGCCGCTGATCGTCGTGTTGAACTCGACCAGGATCGGCGGCAGCGCGAGCGCGACGATCGACGCGTCGGCCAGAGCGAGTGCCGCCGCGATCGCGGCGAGCGCGCGTTTCAGTCCGCTCATTGAGCGCGCAGCTTACGCGCGGCGCTCGAAATGCAGGATCGCGAGCTCGGTCGGAACGAGGTGGTGCCGTTGCCGGGGGCGCGGCGCTCGGCGGCGCGGTTGTTGATGTCGCGCGCCCGTTCGATCGATTCCTGCAGCAGCGCGGAGAGCTCCTGCAGGCCCTGCTTCGTCGAGTTCCAGCGGCGCGCGCAGCACGACGCTGGCGGCGTTGTCGAAGCCGCCGCCGTCGGCCGCCGCGGTGACGCTCGAGAAGATGTGCTGGAGGTTCTGGCCGAGGATGCCGCGGCGGGCGGAGCGCGGCAGCTTCTGCCAGTCGGCCTCGCTGAACCAGACGGTCGTCACCGCGCGGTAGAAGTGCTCCAGTGCGCCGCGCCGCGGTTCGGTGCGGACCAGCTCGATCGCGCCGAGATCGGCGAGCAGGCGGATGTGGTAGCTCACCCGCCCGAGCGGCAGATCGAGCTCGCGGGCGAGCTGGTTGGGGCTCGCGGTCCGGCCGTCGAGCATCCCGAGCAAGCGGTGACGAAGCGGGTGGGAGATCGCTCGCAGAAGCGCCTCGTCAAGTTCGCCCGAGTCCTGCGCCAGGATGGGTGTCGGCCTCGGTCATTGTCGAGCTCCGAATCGAGGCGCAATCTACGCCCGCCGACACAAAAAGTCACCTTCCCGCCAACTTTTACGGGCGAATTCGCCGGCGCGCGAAAAGTTCAGATTCCTAGAGCAACGACAGGATCTCCTCGGCGCTCACTACATAGACGATTCGGTCCGCTTGTGAAAGCGTCGATTCGGTGCCGTCGACGCGGCACACCCCGAGCGTCGGCATGCCCGCGGCGCGCCCCGCGGCGATCCCCGCCGGGGAGTCCTCGACCACGACGCAGCGCGAAGGATCGACCCCCAGGCGCTCGGCGGCGAGCAGGAACATGTCGGGCGCCGGCTTGCCGTGCTCGACCTCGTCCCCGGCGATCGTCACCTCGAAGTCGAGGCCGACGCTGGGCGAGCGTCCGGTCCAGCCGCTCACGCCGCGAGGACGACGCCACCGCGAGCGCGACCCCACGCACCTCCAGGTCCGCCACCGCCGCGACTGCATCGGCAAATGGCCGCAGACGCGTGTCGATCAGCGCGAACAGCTCCGTCCTGAGCTCCGGCCACAGCGCCTCAGGGTCCGGCAACTGCACCCGCTCGGACAGGAAGCGGTGGGTGAACGTGTACGGCCGCCCGACCACCTCGAGGAAGTCCTCGTCGGTGATCGCGTACCCGTAGGGCGCGATGCGTCCGGCGCCACGCGTCCATCGAGAGCGGCTCCGAGTCCACGAGCGTCCCGTCGCAGTCGAAGACAACGCCGATCTCGTTCAACGCCCCCAAGCCTACGTATCAACCCGGACCGCTCGCGCTCTTGATCGGGCATGAACGACCACGACACCCGCAGCGCGTGGGAGCACGCCCGCGACGAAGCCCACCGCGCCTTCCGCCTCTGGTGCGACGCACCCCGAGACCACAAACGCGACGCCTACCTCGCCTACCGAGCCGCCGCCGACCGAGAAGAAACCGCCGAGGCCCGCCTCTTCGGAACCTAAACCCACCCTAAAGGGGACTGTCCCCTTTACCTTCGCCCGCCCGAACCTCGAGCGCGCACGATCGACGCCGGCGCGCCAAGTGCACCTAAAGGGAACGTTAAGGGGACTGTCCCCTTTAGGTTGGGGACGTGCGCAGTGGGGTGTTGCAGGCGGGGCTGGTCGGGGCCGTGGTGTCCGGGTTTCCGTCGACGGTGTGGACGCTGCTCGAGGGTGGTGATCCGGCCGAGGGTGGGCGGGCGCTGGGGAAGGTGCTGCTGCCGCGGGAGGAGCGGACGCTGGTGCTGCTGGTGGCGGGTGCGCCGGTGCACCTGGCGTTGTCGCTCGGGTGGGCGGGTGTGCTCGCGGCGGTGCTGCCGGAGCGCGACGAGCCGCTGCTCGGCGCCGCCGGCGGGGTGGCCATCGCGGCGCTCGACCTGGCGGTGCTCGGGCGGTTCTTCGGGCCGATCGCGCAATTGCCGCAGGGACGCCAGTGGGCCGATCATGCGGCGTTCGGGCTCGCGGTGGGGCTCGTGCTCCACAATCGCCGTCATGCGCGCGATCGTCATTGAGAAGAAGGGCGGCCCGGACGTCCTCGAGTTCCGGACCGACGAGCCCGAGCCGACGCCCGGCGAGGACGACCTGCTGGTCGCGGTCGAGGCCGTCGGCGTCAACTACCGCGATGTGTACGAGCGGGAGGGACGGGGCGCCGCGTACGGGAAGGCGAAGGTCCCGCTGATCGTCGGTGCGGAAGGCGCAGGGACGGTGCTCGCGGGTCCGCGCGAGGGCGAGCGCGTCGTGTGGGCCGCCGCGCCGGCGAGCTACGCCGAGCGCTGCGCGGTCCCGGCCAAGAACGCGGTGACGATCCCCGACGGCGTGAGTGCCGAGCAGGCCGCCGCGGTGATGTTGCAGGGCATGACCGCCCACTACCTGTGCCACTCCACCTACGCCGTCCAGCCCGGCGACGTCGCCGTCGTCCACGCCGCCGCGGGCGGGGTCGGCCTGCTGCTCACGCAGATGATCAAGAAGCTCGGCGGGACGGTGGTCGCGACCACCTCCACCGCGGAGAAGGCGGAACTGGCGAGAGCGGCCGGCGCTGACCACACCGTGGGCTACGACGACTTCGCGGCCACCGTCGAGGAGCTCGGCGGCGCCCACGTCGTCTACGACGCGATCGGCAAGGACACGTTCGAGGCGGGCATGGAGGCGCTGCGCGCCCGCGGGTACTTCGTGCTCTACGGCATGGCCTCGGGCCCGGCGCCCGACTGGGACCCACAGCGCCTGCAGGCCAAGTCGCTCTACCTCACCCGCCCGGGCCTGCCGCAGTACATCGCCAGCCGCGAGGAGCTCGACCAGCGCGCCGGCGCCGTCCTGGGATGGGTCGCCGACGGCTCACTCGACGTGCGCATCGGCGGCCGCTACGCGCTCGAGCAGGCGCAGCAGGCCCACGAGGACCTCGAAGCGCGCCGCAGCACCGGAAAGCTCCTGCTGATCCCCTGACGTATCAACGGCGACGCCCACTGCTCTGTTCGGGTGCATGACGACGTCACACCCACATTGGGTCATGGTACGTTCGCGCCACATGGCTGAGGTGGCAGAGCTCGTTCGCGCCGCCGCGGAAGGGGATCAGGCCGCTTGGCACGGGCTGGTGGACCGCTACAACGGGCTCGTGTGGTCCGTCGCTCGCGCCCACCGGCTCTCCACGGTCGATGCCTCCGACGTGGTCCAGACGACCTGGTTGCGTCTGGTCGAACACCTCGGTCGACTGCAGGACCCCGAGCGCGTAGGCGCCTGGCTCGCCACGACGGCGCGCCGGGAGTCGCTGCGCACGCTGCGCCACTCCGCCCGGCACCTCCCCACGGAGGAAGTGCCGGAGACGGTCGCGGAGGCGCAGATCGATTCCGCGTTGCTGATCGAGGAGCGCGACCGCGCCCTGTGGCAGGCCTTCGGCGGGCTCTCCGAGCGCTGCCAGACGCTGCTGCGGATCCTGGTCTCCGATCCTCCGCCCAGCTACGAGGACATCGGGGCGGCGCTGGACATGCCGATCGGCAGCATCGGCCCGACCCGCGCGCGGTGCCTGGAGCGCCTGCGCGGGCTGGCCGAGGGTGAAGGCGTTTCCGCCACCGACCGGAGGGAACTCGAATGATCGACGACACCGAAGCCCGACTGCGCGCCATCCTCACCCACCTCGATCCCGTCCCGCCGCTGCTGGACGAGGCCGCCCGCAACGCGTTCGAATGGCGGACCCTCGACGAGGAACTGGCCGAGCTGATGCGTGATTCGGCCGATGAGGAGGCGGGTGCACTGGTCCGCGGGCCGGGCGGCCCGCGCCAGCTCTCCTTCGAGTCGCCGGAGATCGAGATCGAGCTGGAGGTCGTGTCCACCGGTCCCCGCGAGCGCCGGCTGGAGGGCCAGCTCCTCCCGCCCGGAGTGGCCACCGTCACGGTCGAGCGCCCCGGCGAGGACCGTCTCACCGTCCAGGCCGACGACCTCGGGCGCTTCGTGCTCGACGGCCTGCGCGCCGGTGTCGTGCGCCTGCACGTTCTCCTCGGCGGATCGCAGATCGCGATCCCGTGGACGACGATCTAACCGAGCTCGTCGACCAGCACAGCGAGCGGGAAGTCCGGCTGCGGCGCCGGCGGGTGCGAGGCCAGCAGCAGGTCCTTGGCGTCCTCCGCCGTCGCGAGCCCCTGGCGCGTCTTCACGCGGGCGAGCACGGCGGCCGTGATCGGTGACGCGAAGGACGTCCCGTCCCAGGCGGCCCACCCGTCGAAGGCGACGGTCGGGTCGGTCGCCGGGTCCGCCGTCGCGCCCTGGGCGACCTTGGTCTTGGCCTTCGCGAACGTCGAGTGCAGGTTCACGCCGCGCGCGGTCGCGTCCACCCACCAGCCGTAATTGCTGAAGGATGCGCGCGACCAGTGGCCGCCCTTCTCCTCGACCGCGCCGGCCGCGAGCACCTGCTTGAACGCCGCCGGCCAGAACGGGCGCGACGAGTTGTTGTTGCCCGCCGCGGCGACCACGACGCTGCGCTTGCTGCGCATCACCTTCAGCGCGGTGGCGATCGCCAGCGGGGCGGTGTCGTTGTCGGTGTAGCCGCCGAGTGAGAGGTTGACGATGTCGATGTCCTTCGGCAGTTGCTCCATCGCCGCCGCGACCGTGAAGTCGTCCCCGAGGCCGTTGGAGTCGAGCACCTTCACGACGGTCACGTCGGCCGCCGGGGCGACCTGCAGGATCAGCCCGGCGATGAACGTGCCGTGGCCGGACTCGTTGTCGCCGTAGCCGTCGTGGTCGACGTCCCACGCGTCGTGCGCCGCGGCGGTGTGGTGGACGCCCTTGAGCCACGCGTGGTCGAACAGGCCGGTGTCGAGCACGGCGATGCGCACGCCCTTGCCGTCGCCCGCCTGCTTGGTGCGCAGCGGGAGCTTGGCGGGCGGCCGCGCGACCCGCACCGATGACCCCGGCCCGCCCTGGATGCGCGGCTCGCCGGTGAACGTGATCGCCTCGCCGACGAAGACGTAGTTGGGCGCGACGCGCACCGGCCCTCGCGGACGGTCTGCCGTGGCGCGGCGGACCTGCGCCATCGCCGCCAGGACCTCCCGGGCCGGGTCGTCCGGGTTCTGCACCTCGCGCTGGAACATCGTCACGCCGAAGGTCGTCCGCCGCTCCTGCGGCTTCCAGCCGTTCAGGACCTTCGCGGCGTCGGCCGCATCGCCCGGTCCGACGAGCAGCTGGCCGGGACGCAGCAGGAACGAGTTCTTGGTGTCGCGGTTGACCGCCACGGCGCGGGGATCCCAGTTCGCGGGAAGTTCGGGCATATCAAGACCCTCCCCGAAACCCGGACCGCGGGCAAGGGAGCCGTAGGCTCCGCGTGTGCTGGAAATCGCCGACGAAGCCGTCCGGCTGGCCTCTGCCGACGCTCGCGCCGCGCGCCGCCTGGCCGCCGACGCCCTGGCTCGTTCGGATGATCTGGAGACCCGCTCGACCGCCGAGCGCGCCTTGGGTCTCGCGGCCGTCGAGCTGGGCGATGCCGACGCCGCGGTCGAGCACCTGCGGCGCGCGGTCTCGGTCGCGGAGGAGGGCGGGCTGGACAAGCGCGCGGCGGTCGCACGGATGAGCCTGTCGCTGGCGCTGACGCTGGTGGGGTCCTCGAGCGAGGCGCTGGCCGCGCTGGAGGCGGCGGAGCCCGTGTTGGACGGCCACGAGCGCGCGCAGGTCCAGGGCCAGCGAGCGGTGATCCTGCAGAAGCTCGGGCGCCTCGACGAGGCGTTGGACGGCTACCGCCGGCCTCTGGCCACGTTCCGCCGCGCGGGCGACGCGCTGTGGGAAGCCCGGCTGTTGTGCAACCGCGGCGTGCTCGAGGGCTACCGCGGCGCGCTCGGCGCCGCCGAGGCCGACTTCCTCCGCGCCGAGGAGCTCCACGAGTCGATCGGCCAGAAGCTCGCCGCGACCCAGGTCCGCCACAACCTCGGCTGGGTCGCCGCCCGCCGCGGCGACGTGCCCGCGGCGCTCGAGCTCTACGACCGCGTTGAAGCCGAGTACCGCGAGCACGGCGTCCCGCTCGCGCTGCTGCTCATGGACCGGTGCGAGGTGTTGTTGTCGGCGCGTTTGGCGGCCGAGGCCCGCGCCAACGCCGAGGCCGCCGTGGCGGAGCTCGACGCGGCCGGCCTCGACGCCGACCTCGCCGAAGCCCGCCTGCTCGCCGCCCACGCCGAGTTGCTCGCGGGCGACGTGGCGGGAGCGCACGACCAGGCCGCGAGAGCCGACGCCGCGTTCACCCGCCAGCAGCGAGCGGGGTGGGCCGCGCTGGCGAGAGTGGCGGCCGCGAGGGCCGCGTGGGCTGAGGCGGAGAGCGCGCCGCGAGAGGCGGGCGCGGCTGGCGCGGCTGGCGCGGACGGCGCGACCGGCGCGAGCGGCGCGGACCGGCGCGGACGGCGCGAGCGGCGCGGACGGCGCGAGCGGCACGGACGGCGCGAGCGGCGCGACCGGCGCGGAGGCGGACGCGGAGCGGCGCGTGCGGCTCGAAGCCGCGCTCGCCGCGGCGCAGCGCGCTCTGCGGTCTCTCGAGGCCGCCGGATGGGGCGTTGAGGCGCTCGACGCTCGGCTCATCGCCGGGCGGGCGGCGCTCGAGCTCGGGCGCACGACGCTCGCTCGGCGGCAGCTGGAGCTCGCGGCCGCGGCGAGGCAGCGCGGGCCGGTGCAGGTGCGGACTCGTGCGTGGCACGCCGCGGCGCTGCTTCGGCTCTCGTACGGGGATCGACGAGGCGCGAGTGCCGCGGTCGCCGCCGGGCTGCGGGCGCTTGAAGCGCACCGGATGACGCTCGGGGCGAGCGAGTTGCGGGCGCATGCCTCCGGGCACGGCGAGGAGCTGGCGACGCTCGGCCTGCAACTGGCGGTCGCGTCCGGGTCGGCGAGGCGGGTGCTGGCCGCGGCCGAGCGGCGGCGCGCGGCCGGGCTGCGGCAGCGACCCGCGCGGCCGCCGGATGAGCCGGAGCTGGCGAGCGACCTCCAGGAGCTCAGGCGGGTGACCGCCGAGCTGGACGAATCGCTCCGGGAGGGGCGGCCGAGTCCGGAGCTGTCGCGTCGGCAGGTCGCGCTGGAGCGCTCGATCCGGCGCCGGGCGCTGCGGGCGCGCGGGCAGATCGACAGCGCGCCTGACGATCGACCCGCCTCGCTCGATGCGCTCCACGACCACGCGCTCGTCGAGTTCGTCGCGCTCGATGACCAACTCCTCGCGGTGAGCGTCGTCGACGGGCGGGCCGCGCTGCACACGCTCGGCCCGGCGCGGGCCGTCGAGAAGGAGGTCTCCTCGTTGCGGTTCGCGCTGCGAAGCCTGGCGGCGGGCCGGACGAAGATGGCCGCGGTGTGCGCCGCGGTGGCGGCCAGGCTCGACAGCCTCCTGTTCGCGCCACTCGACACCGGCACCACGCCGCTCGTCCTCGTCCCCACCGGTGAGCTGCACGCGCTCCCGTGGTCGCTGCTGCCGAGTCTCGCGCAACCGGCCCCTGAGCGTCGCGCCCTCGCTCAAGCTGTGGGAGCGCGCCAGCAGGATGCACCCGCCCGAGCACCCACGCGCCGTGTACGTCGCCGGCCCACGCCTCCCGGCGGCCGAGGAGGAGATCGAGACGCTGCGACAGCGCCACCCCGAAGCGACGACCCTCACCCGCGAGCAGGCGACAATCGCCAACGTCGCGAGAGCGATCGACGGCGCCGACCAGGCGCACGTCGCCGCGCACGGCCGCTTCCGCGACGACAACCCGCTGTTCACGAGCCTGGAGCTCGCCGACGGGAACGTCACGGTCTATGACCTGGAGCGCCTGCGGAGCGTCCCGCGGCAGATCGTGCTGGCGAGTTGTGAGACAGGCCTGAGCGCTGTGCATGCCGGCGATGAGTTGATGGGCTTCACCGCGGCGGTGTTCGCGCTCGGTACGCAAACGGTGATCGCGGCGGTGGTGCCGGTCCCGGACGAGGCCACGAAGGGCCTGATGCTCGCCCTGGACGAAGAACTGAGCCGAGGCGAAAACCCTGCCACAGCGCTGGTGAAGGCACGGACGGGCCGGTCGCCGGCGACATGTGCGTTTGTCTGCTTCGGTGCAGGCTGACTACCCTGGAGCGAGTGAAGACGAAGCCAGTCCGCCAGTCGGTCGAACTCGTCCTGACGATCGCGGTGGCGTTGTTCTTCGCGCTGACGATCCAGGCGTTCGCCGTCAAGCCCTATCGAATCCCGTCGGAATCGATGGTGCCGACGCTCCAGACGGGTCAGCGCATCCTCGT
This sequence comes from uncultured Solirubrobacteraceae bacterium, assembly GCA_963798325.1. Taxonomy (GTDB): domain Bacteria; phylum Actinomycetota; class Thermoleophilia; order Solirubrobacterales; family Solirubrobacteraceae; genus Solirubrobacter. The sequence continues at coordinate 1,258,806 of CAWCSS010000008.1, read as the reverse complement.
GGATCGCTTCAGTCACAAGATCGGCGGAGACCCGAAACTGGGTGACGTCACCGTCTTCACGCCGCCGCAGGGCGCCGTCGACGGCGAGTGCGGCGCCCAAGGCGAGGGGCCGTTCTACAGCGGCGGCCCGGCCACGCGGCACTCGTGCAGCAAGGCGACCGCGAAGAAGTCGGACACGACGTTCGTCAAGCGCGTCGTCGGCATGCCCGGGGACAAGATCGCCGTGGTCGACGGCCACGTCGTCCGCAACGGCAAGCGCGCGAAGGAGCCGTTCGCGTCCAGCTGCGCGGGCGCGGAGTGCAACCTGGAGACGATCACCGTCCCGCAGGGCAGCTACTTCCTGATGGGCGACAACCGCGGCAACTCCGATGACAGCCGCTTCTGGGGCCCGGTCCCGCGCAAGTGGATCATCGGCAAGGCGGTCGTCACCTACTGGCCGCCGAAGGACATCGGCGGCGTGTAGCCAACTAGGAGTTCCCCCGATGTACTCGGGGGCGCAACACCGGACGATCGGCGGCATGCTGATCACCGACCGCCCCGCCGCTGACGTCGCCGCCCTCCGCACTCGCCTGCACGGCGAGGTCTTCGGTCCGTCGGACGCCGGCTACGACGAGGCGCGGCGCCCGTGGAACCTGGCCGTCGATCAGCGTCCCGCCGCCATCGCCTTGCCCGTGACCGACGGCGACGTCCAGGCGATCGTCGCCTTCGCGAGCGAGAAGGGCTTCACCGTGACCCCGCAGGCGACCGGCCACGGCGCCGCCGCCAACGGCCCGCTCGAGGCGACGATCCTCGTCAACACCAAGCACCTGCGCGGCGTGCGGATCGACCCGGCCAAGAACACCGCTCGCGCCCGCGCGGGCGCGCTCTGGCAGGACGTGACCGGCCCCGCCGCGATCCACGGGCTCGCCCCGCTTGCCGGTTCCGCGGGCGACGTCGGCATCGTCGGCTACATGCTCGGGGGCGGCGTCAGCTGGCTCGGCCGCGCGCACGGCCTCGCCTGCAACAGCATCACCGCGATCGAACTGGTGACCGCCGACGCGCGCCTGATCCGTGTCGACACGGCGACCGACCCGGAGCTCTTCTGGGCGCTGCGCGGCGGTAACACGCACCCGCTCGGGATCGTGACCGCGCTCGAGTTCGAGCTCTTCCCCGTCAACCAGTTGCACGGCGGCGCGCTGGTCTTCCCGGGCGAACGCGCGCCGGAGATCTTCACCGCCTGGCGCGAGTGGACCAAGACCGTCCCGGACGCGGTGACGAGCATCTGCCGGATCGTCTCGCCGCCCGGCCAGCCGGCGATCACGCTCGTCGAGGCCGCGATCCTCGGCGACGACGCGATCCTGCAGCCGCTGCGCGACCTGGGGCCGATCGCCGACGCGATCCGCCCGATGAGCCCCGCCGAGCTGATCGAGATCCACAACGACCCGAAGGAGCCGAGCCCGGGCATGCACGGCCACCGGGTGCTCTCCAGCCTCCCGGACGAGGCGATCTCGGCGCTCACCGACCACGCGGGCCCGCCCCTGATCAGCGTTGAGCTGCGTCACCTCGGCGGCCGGCTGAGCCGCGGCAGCGTGTGCCACGGCGCGGCGAACCGGGTCCAGGGCGAGTACGCGCTGTTCGCGGTGGGGATCGTCCCGAACGCCGAGGCCGCGATGGCCGTCGACGCCGCGCTCACCCGCCTCACCGACGCCCTGCACCCCTACGACGCGGGCCGGGCGATCCTCAACTTCACCGACCGCCCGGCGCGCGTCTTCGACGGCTACACCGTCCACCGCCTGCGCACGCTCAAAGCCCGCCTGGACGCGGACGGCCTCTTCCCCGGCCGTTCCTAAAGGGGCCTGGCCCCGTCAACGCAGGGTGACGGGGCCTGGCCCCTTTAGGTGCTACGGCGTCGTGGTCGACAGCGTGAACGTCAGCGTCTTCGAGTACGCGCCCGTGCGCAGCGCGTCGGAGGCGCCGATCGACTGCTGGTAGTTGACCGTCACCTGGTCGTTGGAGACCGGCGCGGAGTAGGTGAGCAGGGTGGTCGGCGCGGCCGAGCCGCCGACCGGCTGGAACGCCGCGGCGCCCGCCGCGACCTGCAACGGCGACGGCAGCGAGAACGTGCCGTTGACCAGGTGCCCGGTCGCCGTCGAGGACGGGTCGGCGACGGACAGCGTGGCGTCGCCGGCGGTCGAGATCACGGTCGCCGTCGAGGAGGACGTGTAGTCCTTGGCCATGCCGGGCGTGAACGCGCCGAACGTGGCCGGCGTGCCGAGCGTCAGCGCCAGCGTCGCCGGCACCGTGCCGCCGACGCCGCCCTGCGTGCACAGCGACATGTTGACGGTCTGGCCCTTGTCGACCGTGATCGTGTTCGTCTCCAGCAGGGTGCCGTCGGCAGCCGTGCAGGTGATCGTCCAGGACTCCTGCAGGTAGCCGTTGGGGCCACCGACACGGCCTTCGGCGCGGTAGGGCGGGACCGGGCGGACCGACGGGTTGACCTCCCACGTGAACGAGCCCGAGGCGGGCACGACCAGCGAGGACTCGAGGTGCGTCGGGATCGGCAGCGGCGGCGTGGTCGACGCCGGCGTCGTCGGCTGCAGGACCGGGTTCGTGTAGAGCGTGAAGTCCTTGGAGATCTTCAGCGTCGCGCCCGGGGCGGCCTTGCCGGTGATCACCGAGTGGCCGCTCTTGATGCCCGCGAAGACGAGCGACTGGTAGAGGGCGTTGCGGACCGGATGGTTGCCGTAGTTGGCGATCATCGCCGCCGTGGCCGTGGGGTGCGACGTGCCCGTGTAGTCCGGCGTCGTGCAGCGCTGGTAGGAGGGGGACTGGCTGGAGCGGTTCGGATAGTCGGTCGTGGACGTGCAGGACCCGCCGACGACCTCCGGCGTCACCGAGAAGCCCCGCGTGGCGTAGTAGGACCAGTCGATCGTCTCGCCGCTGGTCTCGTAGTCGTGCGCCGAGTCGCGGACGTTCGTGTAGCCGTTGTTGGTGGCGTTGGCCATCGCGACCGACAGGCCGCGGATGACGTCGAGGTCGGGCGGCAGGCCGGCCGCGATCTCCAGACCCGGATAGAAGAACGCGTGCGAGTTGGTGTGCATCGTGATCAGGGCGACGACCTGGTTGTTCTTCACGATGTCCATCGTGTTCTGGACCTCGGGCTCGGAGCCCGGGCCCGCGCCGCGGTTGGCGAAGGTGGAGCTGCCGTTGACGTTGGAGCCCCAACCGAACGGATAGTTGCGGTTCATGTCGACGCCGGTGGCGTTGCAGGTGTTCGGCGCGACCACCGCACCGCCGCAGTTCGTGCGCCGGAAGCGCACCCAGCCGTCCACGTTGACGATGGGCATGACGATCATGCGGACGCGATCCAGGATCGCGGCGACCTTCGGGTTCGTCTTGCCGGTGTTGATGACGTCGTAGGCGAACTCCATCCCCTGCTCACCGGCGGCCTGCTCGTTGCCGTGGATCGAGGCCATCAGGAAGAACACCGGCTTGCCGTCGGAGACCGACGACACGTTGTTGGTGATCTCCATGTACTTGATGTCGCGGCCCTCGACGGACTTGCGCGGCGCGAGCTTGACCTTGACGAGCGTCGGGTTGGCCGCGGCCAGCGCGTCCATCTCCGTGTTCATCTGGTCGTAGGTGCGGTAGCCCCAGTTGTTGGTGGCGTTGAGGATGCCGGTGGGCAGCACGCGCCCGCTCGGCATCGCGCTGAGCTGGGTGAGCCCGAGCGCCTGCAGCTCAGCGACCGCGGCGTCCACGGTCGGCTCCGCCGCGGCGACCGCGGGCAGAGCACAGCCTGCGAGCGTCATGCCCGCGACCACGGACACGACCTTCCTTGTAAGCGACACGCTTCCCCTCTTAAGGCACGACGCTCTGGACCGCGCGCGTGAGTGATTGGCGGGAGCGACGTTAGCTTCAGATGAGCCGTTGAGCAACTTCAACGCCGTCGCCCGGAACGCTCCAGGCGACGAATACCCGCGCGCCGTCGAAGCCCGCGGAGGCGCGGCTGAGGAACTGCCCGACGGGCGAGACCGCTTCCGCCGGGCCAAACGCGCCGTCGACCAGCGGGGCCGCGAAGATCTGCGTGCCCGAGCCCATCACGGCCACGCCCTTCTCGCCGGAGACCTCGAGGTCGGTCAGGCCCTGGTTGGTGTCACCGTCGGCGCCGGCGATCGGCGCGAGGTCGATCGGTGCGCCGATCAGGCGACCGTTGAGGAACGCCGCCCGCACGGCGGTCGCGCCGCTCCAGGCGATCACGCCGCGCCCGCCGGCGGTGAACGCCGTCTTGACGCCCACGCCCGAGATCACCCGCAGGTCGGGGTAGGTCTCGAGCACCTTCGGCGTGCCGAAGCCGTGCGAGGCCGTACGCGCGACCGCCACGATCTGCGCCTTGGTGTTCGTCCCGCCCTCGTTGACGGGCTGGTCGACCCAGGCCACGACCGCGCGGCGATCGCCCCCCAGGGAGGCGCTCAGATGCATGGCGGCTGTCACCGTCCCCAACGTCTTGACGGCGGTCAGCCGCTTGGAGCGCCCGATCCACATCCGGTACTCGATCGTTCCGTGGCGGTCCCAGGCGGCGAGCACGTCGCCGCCGCTGTTGGTCGCGACCGCGACCGAGCGGATGTGCCCGCGCGCGGAGAGCTTCTGCGCCGAGTGACCCTCGCGCACGAGGTAGACATTGCCGACGTCGCCGGCCTCGAAGGTCGAGAACACGGCCGCCTTCGGGGCGGCGGCGACGCGCGCGCCGCCGGTCCGTGGGCCGTACGCCTTCACGCTCCACGAGGAGCCCTTCTGGCGGGCGACGATGACATGGCCGGAGCCGTTGGAGCCGACGTAGAGGTCGCCGGCGAACGCGCCGAACTGCGCGTCGAACGCGGCACCGCGGGTGTTCCAGGTGGTCGCGGGCGCGCCGTCGACGGACCGCATGAGGGCAACGCCGGGGAACGAGCCGGGGGCGTTGAAGGCGACGGTGTCGCCGATCACCGCCGGAGCGCCACCGCTGCCGACGGTCACAGGTTCACTCCACGGCGCAGCGGCGAGCGCGCTGCCGGGGAGGGCGAGCGCCAGCGCGGCGGTCGCCAGGAGAGCGTTCGAGAACTTCATGGCATTGAGGCTGAGCGATCGGGCCGCGATCATCATCTCACCCTGGGTGGAAAGCCACCTCCACCCTCAGACGGTGACGACGGCGCCGCCGCGGCGGGGGTCGCCGCCGCCGCTGAACGCGCCCGCGCCGTGATGGCGCTCGGCGGCCTGGCAGCCGCCGAAGAACAGGTTCGGCTCGCGGAAGCGCACGAGCGTGCGGCCCGGGATGTCCTCGATGCCCGGCTCGGCGTAGACGAGGCCGTCCTCGAAGTGCAGGCGCGGCGCGTCGACCGCGGGCTGCGCGTCCATCCCGTGGTCGATCGCGTTGACGATCACCTGCAGGATGGCGCTGCGGATCCGGTTGGAGCCGGCGGAGCCGACGACCAGTTCGGGGCGCCCATCCTCCAACACGATCGTCGGCGCCATCATCGACGGCAGCCGCCGGCCGGGCGGGTGCGTGAACCAGCCCGCGGGCGAGAGGTCCTGCTCGCCGAGCATGTTGTTGACGTGGATGCCGGTGCCCGGGACCACGATCCCCGAGCCCTCGCCGTTGGTGGTCGTGACGCTGCAGGCCCAGCCGTCGGCGTCCATGACCGAGATGTGGGTCGTCGAGCCGAGCCGCGAGCCCATGAAGGTCTCCAGGAAGCCGGGCGCGTCGAGACCTTCGAGGAAGTCGTCGGTCCGCTCGGCCTGGGCGGCCTCCATCGCGTCCACCAGCGCGGCGGCACCCGGTGGGCCGTCACCGCGTTCCAACAGCGCGAGCGCGTAGGCGATCAGCACCCCGCCGGCGCTCGGCGGCGGGTTGGTGAGCACCTCACGGCCGTGGTAGCGGACGTGGATGGGGTCGCGCGGGAGCACCGTGTAGGCGGCGAGGTCCGAGCGCGTGAGCGTCCCGCCGCGCTCGACCACCCACTCCGACACGGCCGCGCCGATGTCGCCGGTGTAGAACGGCGCCGCGCCCTCGGTGGCGAGCCGCTCGATGCCGTCCGCGAGCTCCGGGTCGCGCACCCGCTCGCCCTCGCGCGGCTTGCCGTAGCGCGCCCGCGCCTCGGCCGTGGCGCTCGCGATCGGATAGAGCATGTCCCACAGCAGCGCCTGGGAGTGGTTGACGATCACGCCGTTGCGGGCGGCGGCGATCGCGGGCTTGGCGAGCTCGGCCAGCGGCACGCTGCCGAAGCGCGCGGCCGCCTCGGCGATCCCCGCCGGCACGCCGTAGGTCCCGCACGACGCGGCGCCGATGTGGAACACCTGCACGGCGTCGCCGAAGTCGATCACCACCGCGTCCAGCGGCGCGTGCGGGCCGGTGTGCGCGCCGACCTCGACCATGAAGTCCAGCAGCACCGGCTCCCCGCCCGGCGGCGAGACGAGCATGTACCCGCCCGCGCCGAGCCCTGTCAGCAGCGGCTCGGTCATGAACGAGGTCATCAGCGCGGCCAGCGCCGCATCGACCGCGTTGCCGCCGGCGCGCAGGATGCCCGCGCCGGCCTCGGCGGTCAGGGGGTGGCCGGCCGCGACGACGCCGCGTTCAGCCACCCGCGTTCCTTCGCGCCATTAAGGTCGGATGATCGGGGTGGGGCGGAGGGGATGTCCTCGCCTTGATGTCGGGATGATCGGGGTGGGGCTCGAGGCGCTGCGCTGCCTTCAGAAACGGGGGATGAACTCAGGGACGTCCACGTCGGTCGGACGTGCTGGGCGTTCGGGCTCACGCGTACGGGTTACCCGCGGCTCCCCGATCGGCTCGCGAAACCCCGTCCGAGCCGCCTGTGGCCGGGACACCGCCTCGTAGCCCGTGGCGACGACGGTGACCCACACCTCGTCCTCGAGCTTGTCGTCGACCATGGCCCCGAAGATGATGTTCGCGTCCGGGTGCGCGGTCTCCTGGACCTGCCGGGCGGCCTCGTTGACCTCCCACAGCGAGAGGTCGCGCCCGCCGGTGATCGACAGCAGGATCGCCTTGGCGCCCTCCAGCGTCGTCTCCAGCAGCGGCGACGACGTGGCCTGCACGGCCGCGTCCATCGCGCGCTGCTCGCCCGAGCCCATGCCGATGCCCAGCAGCGCGCTGCCGGCGTCGGACATGATCGTGCGCACGTCGGCGAAGTCGAGGTTGATCAGGCCCGGCAGCGTGATCAGGTCGCTGATGCCCTGGACGCCCTGGCGCAGCACGTCGTCGGCGACGCGGAACGCCTCGACCATCGACGTCTGCTTGTCCAGCACCGACAGCAGCTTGTTGTTCGGGACGACGATCAGCGTGTCGACCTCTTCGGCCAGCGCGGCGATCCCCGCCTCCGCCGCCTGCAGGCGGCGCGAGCCCTCGAAGCCGAACGGCTTGGTGACGATGCCGACCGCCAGCGCGCCCAGCTCGCGCGCGACGCGGGCGACGACCGGCGCGGCGCCGGTGCCCGTGCCGCCACCCTCGCCGGCGGTGATGAACACCATGTCCGAGCCCTTGAGCAGGGACTTGATGCGGTCGTAGTCCTCCATCGCCGCCGAGCGGCCGCGATCGGGGTCAGACCCCGAGCCGAGCCCGCGGGTGATGTCCGCCCCGATCTGGAGCGTGATGTGCGCGGAGGACTGCTGCAGCGACTGGGCATCGGTGTTCAGGGCGATGAACTCGACCCCGGTGACCTCGGCCTCGATCATGCGGTTGACGGCGTTGACGCCGCCACCGCCCACGCCCACCACGCGCAACTGCGGCGTGCCCACGCCACGATCGCCGGGGGAACCCCACTGGTACTCGTTGGCGGCCGGCGGCGGTGGCCCCGGGTCCTCGGCGGGCGGAGCCATCATGTCTCCTGGGATCTCGGCGTTGAACGCATGGCGCAGGCGCTCCTGCGGCGTCGGCGTGGCGCGCTCGGGGAGCGGCTCCTCGCCACGCAGGGGCGGCTGCTCGACCGCTGCGGGCGGCGGCTCCAGCCCCTCGGTCTCCGTCTTGCGGAACAGGTTGGCCAACGGGCCTTCCCGCATGCTTGCCCGCTTGCCGCTACCCATTCGAGAGCACCTCCTTCGCCAGCCGGCGATACGAGTCGGCCGCCTGCCCATTCGGGTCGTACTTCAGGACGGACATCCCCTTCACGGGCGCTTCCGCGAAACGGACGGTCTTCTTGATGCGCGCCCCGAACACGCGATCCCCGAAGTTCTCCTCGAGGATCGAGATCGCCTCCTGTGCATGCAGCGTCCGCGTATCGACCATCGTCGGGAGGATTCCCATGATGTCGACCGCCGGATTCAAGTTCTCGCGGATCATGCTGAGGGTGTTCTGGAGCTGGAGGAGCCCGCGCATTGACAGATACTCGCACTGCACGGGGACGATCACCTTGTCGGCCGCGGTCAGCGCGTTCACCGTCAAGAGTCCCAGAGAGGGCGGCGTATCGATGCAGATGAAGTCGTATTCGTCGCGGACGGCGCGCAGCGCCTTGTCCAGCGAGCGCTCGCGACCGATCTTCACCGACATCGCGATCTCGGCTCCGGCGAGGTCGATCGAGGCGGCCGCGACGTCGATCTCGCAGCGGTAGATGATCTCGCGGATGGGCAGATCGTGCACCAGCACGTCGAACATCGACTTCTCGAGCGTCTCCGGATCGATGCCCTGCGACATCGACAGGTTGCCCTGCGGATCCATGTCCACGCAGAGCACGCGATGACCCTCCTCGGCGAACGCGGCCGCGAGGTTCAGGGTGGTCGTCGTCTTGGCGACGCCGCCCTTCTGGTTGGCGAAGGCGATCACCTTGGCCTGGCCGGTCACGTCACACGCTCCGTTCGCGTCGAACCCATACGGGCTTGACGGTTCGCGCCCCGCGGCGCGATTCCTTCCCCGACCTAGGCCTTGGGACCCCGACACTCCGGCGGAAGGAGCGTCACGTCCTTGGGCGCGAGGATCATCATCTCGCCCGGGATCTGCTCGGTCTTGCACCAGTTGTAGGTGAAGGTCCGATAATCGACCACCGCGCGGAACGGGTAGCCGATCGCGCCCGCCGGGTTGGCCTGGCCCTTCGGGATCGCGTTGGTGACCATGAAGCAGTCGAAGACGCCGATGTCGCCCGTGGCCGGCGAACCGGGCGTGCGCTCACAGTCGGGCGTCGTCTTGACCGGGCGGATCTCGCCCGCCGCCGCGCGCAGCTTCGCGTCGGCGTACATGTCGGACTCCATCTGGGCCAGCAGCTTCTGCTTGGCCGCCGCGCGTTCGGCCGCCAGGGCCCCGGCGGGCGGGAGCAGGGCCTTGGCCTCGCCGTGGCGCGGCGCCTGCGCCTTGGTGATGCGCGCGCGGTTCTTGGCCACGGCGTTGCGCTTGTACTCGGCGTTGGCGACGGCGGTCTGCGTCTTGTGGTCGTCGATCCGCGGCACCAGGATCGCCACCGCGATGCCGGTCACGGCGAGCACGGCGGCGAGGCCGATGCCCAGCTTCTTCCAGGGGATCGGCGGCACGTACGCGTCACGCGGCGGCACCCACACGTGCAGCCACGCCCCGACGATCTCGAGCACGTTGGCCTTGCGCTGTGTGGAATGAGCGGACTGTGCCATGCGTCTTTCAGGATAAGCATGGCCCGATCGGACGCCCATATGTCTCTTGCGCCCTTAACCCGCGCGCCCCTATCCTCGTCGAGTGAGCTCCCGCGACAACGACCGTCTTCTCGAGCATGAGAAGCCGCGCGCGCCCGAGCGCAAGACGCGCGAGGAGGATGCCGCCGCACCGCTGCACAACCTCGTGTCCAACGTCGGCAACCGGGCGTTCGGCGGCGCCATCGCGCGCACCCAAGGCGCCGGGATCATGCCGACCGGCGAGGTCCACCCGAGCGTGCAGTCGAAGATCGACGCCACCCGCGGCAGCGGCGCGGCGCTCGACAACGGCGTCGCCAACAAGCTCTCGCCCTCGCTCGGCGACCTGTCGGATGTTCGCGTCCATACCGACACGACGTCGAATGACCTCAATCACGCCGTGTCGGCCAAGGCCTTCGCCACCGGCTCCGACGTCTACTTCGCCAAGGACCAGTACAAGCCGAACACCTCGGACGGCGACAAGCTCATCGCGCATGAGCTCGCGCACGTCGTCCAGCAGCGCGGCGCGCCGACCAGCGGCCCGCTGACCGTCTCGAACCCTGGCGACGCCATGGAGAACGAGGCGGACGCCGTGGCGGACAAGATCAGTGGCTGAGCCACAACCGGCAGCCATTTCCTTTGGGTTCATCGACCGCCGCGTGATGGCGGCGGTCGAGCGGGTCGCGGGCTCTGACCCCGATCCCGGCGACCCCTTCCGCGGGCTCTACATCTCCGACGAGGTCGCGCTCAAGCTCACGCAGGGCGACTCGGCCTCCGACGCCGACGAGCGCCTCGGGGCCGTCGTCGAGGCCCTCGGGCTGGACCTCTTGGAGGCCGCGGTGCTCGCGGTGTGCGCCGCGACCGAGCTCAACCCGCGCTACGGGCGGCTGTACGCCTACCTGCAGGACGACGTGACGCGCAAGCTGCCGTCGCCGCGACTGGTCGGCCAGTTGCTCGAGGGCGAGGGCCTGACGTCGGCGGACGTGATGAGCGCCTTCGACCTCAACGGCCGGCTGCGGCACCTCGGTGCGCTGAAGCTGCTGGGCGACGCGCAGACGCCGCTCGCGGAGCGCCCGGTGAAGATCGCCGACCGGCTCGCCGCCGCCCTGCTGGGCGGGCGCATGGACGAGTCCGCGCAGCCCACCCGCCTGCGGATGGTTCCGATCCCCGCGCACGCGCCCGGGCGCGAGGAGGCGGTGTCGCTGATGAGCGCGCTGCTGGCGCGACCGTCGCGGCTGCCGATCGTGCTCGCCGGCCCGGACGCGGACACGCTGATCGCCACCGCGCTCAACCGCCCGCTGGTCGCCCTGCACGTGCGCGACATCGGCGAGCGCGACGTGATGGCCGAGGCCGCGCTGATCAGCGCGCTGGAGGACCGGCCGCTGATCTTCGAGGGCCTCGAGGACATCGAGCCGTCCGAGCGCGGCCGGCTGCTGCGGGCGATCGAGCAGCGCCAGGAGCGGACGGTCCTCGCCGCGCCCACCCGCACCGCGGCGCTCGCGCTGGGCGAGCGGACGGTGCTGCTGGTCGAGGCGGCCAACCCGTCCTTCGCCGAGCGCAAGCAGGCCTGGGCCGACCTCAGCGGGATCGCGGACACCGCCGACGTCGCCGCGAAGTTCCGGCTCTCGATGACGCAGATCATCGAGGCGGCGGAGGTCGCGCGCCTGTCGGCCACCGCCCGCGGCGACGCGGCGCCCGTGCCCTCCGACCTCGACCTCGGCGCCCGCCAGGCGTCGTCGTCAAGGCTCGGCGAGCTCGCCGCACGGCTCCCGCCGGGCTACAAGTGGGAGGACCTGGTCGTCCCGCCCAAGCAGGCCGAGCAGCTGAAGTCGATCAGCGCCTACCTGCGCCATCGCGACCGTGTGCTCTCCGACTGGGGCTACGAGAAGACGGTCTCGCGCACGCAGGGCCTGAAGGTCCTGTTCGCCGGCGAGTCCGGCACCGGCAAGACGATGGGCGCGCAGGTGATCGCCGCCGAGCTCGGCCTGGAGATCTTCCGCGTCGACCTGGCGACGACGGTCAGCAAGTACATCGGTGAGACCGAGAAGAACCTCGATCGGATCTTCGGCGCCGCCGAGGGCTCCAACGCGATCCTGTTCTTCGACGAGGCCGACGCCCTGTTCGGCAAGCGCTCCGAGGTCGGCGACTCGCACGACCGCTACGCCAACATCGAGGTCGCCTACCTGCTGCAGAAGATGGAGGGCTACCCGGGCGCGGTCATCCTCGCCACGAACTTCCGCCGCAACATCGACGACGCGTTCGTGCGCCGCCTGGACTTCGTGATCGACTTCCCGTTCCCGGAGCCCGAGGACCGCATCCGCATCTGGAACAAGGTGCTCCCGCCCGAGGCGCCGCGAGCCGACGACATCGACCTCACCTTCCTGAGCGAGAAGTTCAAGCTCTCCGGCGGTGCGATCCGCAACTGCTCGCTCTCGGCCGCCTTCCAGGCCGCCGATGACGACAGCCCGATCGCGATGCGCCATCTCGTCAAGGCGGTCGCGTCGGAGTACGGCAAGCAGGGCCGGCTCACGCTCGAGGCGGACTTCGAGCGCTTCCACGACATCATCCGCGTCGGCGGCGGGAAGACCTCCGCGCGCAGCAACTGATGACCGAGCTGAGCGACCTGGCCCGGCTGCGGCGCGTGCGCGACCGGATCGACCGCGAGTACGCGCAGCCGCTGGACGTCGAGGCGCTCGCCCGCGACGCCTACATGTCCCCCGGGCACTTCAGCCGCGCGTTCAAGGCGGCGTACGGCGAGTCGCCCTACAGCTACCTGATGACGCGCCGGATCGAGCGCGCGATGGCGCTGCTCAAGCGCGGCGACATGAGCGTCACCGAGGTCTGCTTCGAGGTCGGCTGCTCGTCGCTTGGGACCTTCAGCACCCGCTTCGCGGAGCTCGTCGGGATGCCGCCCAGCGCCTACCGGCGCGACGCCGGCCAGACCACCGAGGGGATGGCGCCCTGCGTGGCCAAGCAGGTCACACGCCCGATCAGGAATCGAGAAGCGCGGGTCGCCGAGCGCTCCTAGCATGGCCGCCATGGCCATCACCATTCACTCGAGCTTCCTTCCACTGGACGATCCGGACGCGGCCGTGGCCTTCTACCGCGACACGCTCGGCTTCGAGGTCCGCAACGACGTCGAGTACAACGGGCTGCACTGGATCACCGTCGGCCCGGCCGGCCAGCCCGGCACGTCGATCGTCCTGCACCCGCCGGCCGCCACCCCGGGCCTGACCGACGACGAGCGCCGCACGATCGCCGAGATGATGGCCAAGGGCACCTACGCCGGTGTCAACCTCGGCGCCGACGACCTCGACGCCTTCTTCGAGCGCCTGCAGGCCAGCGACGCCGACATCGTGCAGGAGCCGACGGACCAGCCCTACGGCGTCCGCGACTGCGCCGTCCGCGATCCCGCGGGCAACCTGATCCGCATCCAGCAGCTCACGTGAGCGCGCGAGCGATGTAGGGCCCGAGCGTCCGCGCGAAGTCCTGCGTGAGGTGGTCCTGATCCTTGTGGGTCAGGACCCCGCCGACGACGGGGAAGCACTTCGATGTCGAGCAGAAGAAGCTCGACAGGTCGATCGGCGTGCGCCCGAGCCGCAGCGCGGACTCGACCGTCGGGTCACGCACGAGCGCCCGCTTGCGCGACACCGCACAGCGGGCGAAGGTGGTCTTGCGGCGAAGGGCGCGGTTCACGCAGTCGTGCGAGGTCACGCGGTCGGTCGGGGGGTCGCGCAGCACGTAGACCGTCTGCACCGAGGCCGGCAGCGCGCGCATCGCGTCCGTGTCGCCCTTGAGGCGGTACTCGATGCCCTTCACGGCCATCGGCAGCCGCGCGTTGTTGGACACGAAGACCTTCGTCACCGACGGGTTCGCGGCGAGGAACGAGATCAGGCCCCGGTTGTAGGCCACGCACTCGTCGGCGCCCGCCTCGGTCGGCGCGGGCACCGCGAAGGAGAACGGGCAGTGCGGGCGGGCGAACTCGAGCACGCGCCAGCCGCGGCGCCTGGCCACGACCTCCATGCCCGCGCGCCAGTGCGAGGCGTGCGAGTCGCCGAGCATGACCACGGTCTCGCTTCCGCTCCCGAACGCGCAGCCCTCCCCGTCGGCGGGCGTGCACGCGACGTTGGGCGTGATCAGCGCCCGCTCCGGCGTCGGCGTGACCGTACGGTCGAGCCTGTGATTGACACACGGCTTGGCCGCGTCGCGCGACGCGGCCCCGTAGCAGCGCGGCTTCGCGTCCGCCGCTCCTGGGAACAGGAGGGCGAGCGCGAGCAACGCGAGGATCACGTGTTCTGCTGGTACGTGAGCGAGACCTTCCTGGAGCCGCGCGTGCAGGTGACCCTGCCGTCGATCTCGGTCGCGATCGACTGGCGCGTCTCACGGCAGGAATAGCCCTTGACCTTGGACACGCAGCGGCCCGTGATGCCCTTCTTGGTCCGGCACTTGTGGAAGGCCAGCGTGACCGACTTGCCGGTCGAGCAGGACACCTTGCTCACCTTCAGCGAGGTGAAATAGCCCGAGCCCGGGTACTTCGGCGGCGTGCAGCTGGCGGCGCTGGCGACCGCGGGGGCGGACGCGACCACCACGGCGCAGAGCACGAGGACAAGAGCGGCGAGTCGTTTCATGGTCCCTCTCCTAATACGTGAAGTCTTCGGACAAGCGCGCCAGGACGGTCTCCGAAAGGACCCCTGCACCGGCATCGTTGAGATGGATCCCATCAGGGGCGCGAACGATGCGGTCGCGCCCGCCGACCGCCATTGAATCGCGATACCCCTTCGGAGCGAAGATCGGATTCGTGTCGATCACGCGGATCTGGCTCGCCCACGGCTGCACGGCGACGTGCACGGAGGCGTTCACCGTGCGGGTGATCGGCGCCCGGTTGGCGGCACGTGCCGTGGGCACCGTGATCCAGTACACCCGCGCGGCCCCGTTCCGACGGTAGGTGGCCGCCATCCGGCGCGCGCGGTTGGCGTACAGCGCCGCCCAGTCGGCGCCGCAGCACGCGACCTCGCGCCCGCCCGCGCCCTTCATCGGGAAGCCCTCGTTGGCGCCGATGAACACGACCACGGCGTCAGGCTTCAAACGCTTCACCTGCTGCGTCGAGAGCTGGCCCCAGTCGACCAGGAACGTCTTCGAGATGCCGGTGCCGAGCTTCGCCTCGCGCGTGACCTTCACGCCGCGGTCGGCGAGTGCGCCCGCGAGCTTCGCGTCCAGCGGCTGGACCATCGAGTCGCCGGTCACCAGCAGCGTCTTGAGCGGTCTGCGCGCGGGCGGCTTCTCCCCCAGCGCCTGTGGCACGAACGCGTCGGCCGTGACCGGCGGGACCTCCGCCCCGGTGCCCGCGGCGACGGTGGCGAAGCCGCCCTCGGCGCTCAGCTGGTCGTCGGGCGAGAGGAACGCGGTCGCGTCGTCGGTCGCGCTCGCGAAGGGCAGCGCGTTCGCCACGTCGGCCGCGGGACGCCCGACCGCGAGCACCACGTCGCGGGTGAAGCCCGGGTCCATCCGCTCGCCCTGGCGCTCCAGCGAATCGCCCTTGAACACCACCAGCAGCGCCCCGCAGACGAGCAGCGCGATCACGCCGTCGCGCGCACGGAACCGCCGCAGGCCGTTGCGGTCGAAGCGGTTCATCAGGGAGTCGTCGGGCATCAGAATCTGAAGTAGATGAAGGGCGCCACGCCCTGGGACGAGACGGTCGCGGCCACCAGCGCGATCACGACCGCCAGCCCCGCGCCGAGGATGACCGGCTGCAGGCGCTCGATGCGCACCTGCACCCGCTCCACCGCTCGCTCGGGCAGCAGCTGGAGCCCGATGACCACCAGGATCATCAGCGCCACCGGCACCGTGAACAACGTAGCCGAGCCGGGCCGCACCAGGCCGGCGAAGAACTCCCCCGCCGCGGCGAGGCTCGTGGAGCGGAACAGGATCCACCCGAAGACGACGAGGTGGAAGGTCACGAACCAGCGCAGCCAGGCGGGGAACTTCACCCGCCCATGCCAGGCGTGCTCGATGCACAGGCACGTGCCGTGGAAGAAGCCCCAGAGCACGAACGGCCACGCCGCCCCGTGCCAGAGGCCGCCCAGGACCATCGTCAGCATCAGGTTGCGGTAGGTCTTCCAGCGGCCCTTGCGGTTGCCGCCCAGCGGGATGTAGAGGAAGTCGCGCAGGAAGCGGCTGAGCGTCATGTGCCAGCGTCGCCAGAAGTCACTGAACCCGGTCGCGCGATAGGGCGAGCGGAAGTTCTGCGGGAACACGTAGCCCAGCAGCAGCGCGAGCCCGATGGCCATGTCGGTGTAGCCGCTGAAGTCGCAGTAGATCTGGGCGGTGTAGGCGTAGGCGGCGAGCCACAGGTCGGGCCCGGAGTAGGCGCCCGGGACGGCGAACACCGGGTCCACCACCGAGCGCGCGAGCGTGTCGGCGATGGCCAGCTTCTTCACCAGTCCGAGACCGATGAGCGCGATGCCAGACCCCACCGCCACGCGGGTCGGGTCGCGCGGCGCCTGCAGCTGCGGGAGGAACTCGCGCGCCCGCACGATCGGCCCCGCGACCAGGTGCGGGAAGAAGCTCAGATAGATCGCCACGTCCAGCGTCGACGCGGGTTCCACGAGCCGGCGCTTGACGTCGACGACGTAGGAGATCGCCTGGAAGGTGAAGAACGAGACCCCCACCGGCAGGGCGATCGTCAGCAGCGGCAACGGCAGCGAGAACGGGCCCAGCGCGTGGTCCCAGTTCTCCACGAAGAACCCGTAGTACTTGAAGACCGCGAGCACGCCGAGGTCGAGCGCGACGGCGACGCCGAGGATCCACGCACGGGCGCGCTCGCCGGCGGTGCGGGAGATCAGCACCGCCGCCGCCTGGTTGCCGATCGTCACCGCGCCCAGCAGGACGCAGAACCGCCAGCTCGCGTAGCCGTAGAAGACGTAGCTGGCGACGACGATGAACGGCTTCCACAGCTGCTGGCGCGGCATCAACAGCCACGACAGCGCCAGGACGACGGGGAAGAACAGCGCGAATTCGACGGTGGGGAACAGCAAAGCGCGGACGGCGTCCTAGCAGGAGGGACTACGGCTCAAGCAGGAACAAACGTGCGAGCTCGACCAAGTTGCGGTCGAGGTCCTCGGGGCGCAGCTCGAGCCCCGTGCGCGCCTTCAGCTCGGCCAGGATCGCCTGGCGATCGCGGGTGCCGTCGAGCAGCGTGATCAGCAGCCGCGCGGCCGGGTCGTCCATCAGCACCCGCATGTACGCCAGCGAGACCATGTCGTGCCCGTTCGCCGCCTGCCAGCGCGCCAGGCGCGAGACCGTGGGGCGCTCGCCCGGCTCGGTCGCGGCGTGCAGGGACCCGGCGTGCGGCATCAGCCGTTCGCGCCGGAAGCCCTCCAGCAGCGCGGCGCCCAGTTCCAGGGGATCGACGCCGAGCGACTGCCGCAACTCGTCGAAGGCGACGACGTGCGGGCGCCGGCGGTCCAGCTCGGCGAAGGCGTCCGCGAGCAGCCCGGTCTCGAACGGCTCGGCGTTGGGGCGCACGCTCCAGTGCAGGCGCTGCGCCCGCTCGGGCACCGGCTCGGTGACGACCGGCGCGCCCGCGCGGCACATGATGCTCTGGCGGAAGTGGCGGGCGGTGAGGATGTCGCTGAGGTTCTCGAAGGCGATCCGGTCGCCGCCGGCCAGCTCCCAGACCATCGCGTCGATGCCCTCGGGGAGCATCTCCGTGCGCAGGCTGTACATGTCCGCCTCGCCGACGTAGGCGAGCCGGTGGCGCCCCGCGTGCTCGGCGAACTCGGCGAACCACACCGGGTGCCAGTGCTCGGCGAGGTCGTCGTGGACGAGCCGGTACAGCGGCGCGTCGGCCAGCATCGGCACCTCGCGCTCCAGCAGCGCGCCGTACGTATCCGCGCTGGTGACGCGGTGCTCCTTGAGGAACAGGTACAACTCCTGCGCCTTCTCGGCCTTCGCCGCCTCACCTTGCTCATTCCGTGCATGCCACAGCCCCGCGTCGCGCAGCATGCGACGGAAGTAGCCGCCCGGCTCGGCGTTGTAGGACACGTAGGCGAGCCCCTCCGGCGCCAGCGAGGAGTCGATCGTGGCCAGCAGCGCTTCGCGCGCGTCGGCCGGGATCCAGCCGTACACGCCGTGGGCGATGATGTAGTCGAACGTTCCGAGCGATCCGTCGGTCAGTTCGCGGACGTCACCCTGGCGCAGCCGGACGTTCTCGAGGCCGATGTCGGCCACCATCGCGCGCCCTTCCTCGATCGCGGCGCCGGCCAGATCGACGCCCGTGGCGCGGATGCCGGGCGTCGCCGCGGCCATCGCCATCAGGTTTCCCCCCGCTCCGCAGCCGATCTCCAACACGCGCGCGTGGAAGGGATCGGGCGGTCCAGACCGTGCAGCGTGGCCACCGTCGCGAGGCGATCGGGGTGCGTCTGCGCGTACGGAAAGTTGGAGTAACGTACCTGGTCGTAGATGAAGGGCGGCATCGCTGTGCAATTTTCACATCGGGGGCTGAGCTGCGGTTAGGGTGGCCCACGTGCTGACCGTCGACGTGCCGCTGAACACGATGCTGGCGGACCTCGACGAGACGTTGCGCAACCTGTTGCGCGACGAGCTCGAGCGACACGGCTTCGAAGGCGTCGACATCGCGTTCGACGCGCCGTCACGCGACTGGTCCGGGCAGCTGTCCAAGCCGACGGTCAACGTCTTCCTCTACGACCTGCGCGAAGCCGAGTCGCTGCGCGCCTCGGAGTGGAATCGGTCGACGTCGCAGAACGGGCGCCGGGTCGAGACGCGTCCGCCGATGGTCATGGAGTGCTCCTACGCCGTGACAGCGTGGACGCAGGCCGTCGAGGACGAGCACCGCCTGCTCAGCCAGGTGCTGGCGATCCTCTTCGCCTATCCCGCAGATCCCGGAGGATCGCCTCAACGGGCGCCTGGTCAACGGCTCCCAGCCGTGGCCGATCAAGGGCCGCATCGGGCAGGGCAAGGGCGAGAAGTCGGACTTCTGGAGCGCGGTCGGCGGCCAGTACAAGGTGTCGCTGGATTACGTCGTCAGGCTCTCTGTCGAGTCCGGCGCGCACAAGGAGCGCGGGCCTGAGGTCCGCACGCAAACCATCCGCACGAGCCTTACGGACAACCCGTCCCGTACGGTGCTGGAAATGCACCGCTCGGTGGGCCAGGTCCGCAACAAGAAGGGCGAGCCGCTGCCCGACGTCTGGGTCACGTTGCCCGACGTCGGCACCTGGGCGTCGAGTGACGCCGAGGGCCGGTTCACCTTCAACCGCCTGCCGCCGGGCTCGCACCGGCTGCTGGCGCGCACCGCCGACGGCCGCGAGGCCGATGCGCAGCTTGTCGTACCCGGTGGCGGCGTCGACCTCGTGATCGACGGCAGGAAATGACCCTAATGGGCACGGATTGCCCGAAAGACTGCCTCGCAGTCTCTGGCCTCTTCGACGAACAGACGCAAAGGTTGGGCTATGCCTAGCGAGCCTGGTCCCAGCGTCCTGCTCGGAAATCTCGGACCGATCATGCGTCTCGGCATGAACCGCGTCCTGAGCGAGGAGGGCTGCCAAGTGGTCGGTCACGAGGACCGACCCAGCGCCATCATCGGGGCCGCGCATCGGCTGCGTCCCGACATCGTGGTGCTCGATCTCGATAACGGTTCCTCGCATGAGCTGGCTCAGCTCGTGCGTGGCGCGTCTCCCGAGACCACCGTCGTGCTCTGGGCCCGTGAGGAGGACCTCATGGAGGTCCTCGAGCCGGTCTGGAATACATCGCGCCTCGTCGCCGTCCCGATTGTGGAGCGGTTGCGAAGCGAACTGAGCGGCCAGCACGTCCACGAGTGAAGGAGTGACATGCCCACGTACCTGACTCCCGGCGTTTACGTCGAGGAAGTCCCGTCCGCGAACAAGCCGATTGAGGGCGTGAGCACGTCCATCGCCGCGTTCGTGGGCTTGGCCCCGGGCGGCCCGATCAACACGCCGATGCGGATCTCGAACTGGACCCAGTTCACGAAGATCTTCGGCGATCCGAACGAGCCCGACAACGGGCCCTTCATGGAGGGCGCCTACCTGGCGCACAGCGTCTACGGCTTCTTCATGAACGGCGGCAGCACCTGCTGGATCGTCCGCGTCGGCGACGACGGGTCGGCCAACGGCGCCGCCTCCTCCGCGGCTCGCGCCGCGCTGCCGGCGGCCACGGACGCCAGCGTCGAGACCTACTCGGCCGTCGCCCTGAACGCCGGCTCCGATGACGTCACCGTCGAGATCTCCGAGGAGCCCTCGGCCGGCGACGGCGCCGACAAGACCTACACCGTGAAGGTGTCCGGCGGCGGCGGCAACGAGGAGTTCACCGGCCTGACGACCAAGAAGGGCCGCACCAACCTGGCGACGAAGGTCAACGCGACCTCCAAGCTGATCAAGATCGAGGAGACCGGCGCGTCGCTGCCCGAGGCGCAGCGCGCACCGGCCACCGGCGTGTTCAAGCTCTCCGCGCCGTCGATCGACCCGTCGAAGGTCAAGCCGACGCACTTCGAGGGCGACGTCGCCAAGCGCAAGGGCATGGGCGGCCTCGCGGCCGTGGACGAGATCACGATGGTCGTGATGCCGGACATCATGTCCCTGGCCACCGACGACGGCGATGACGTCCAGGTCCGTGACCTGCAGGGCAAGATGATCGCCCACTGCGAGCAGGCCGGCGACCGCATGGCGATCCTCGACTGCCCGCCGAACATGCTCCCGCAGGAGATCCTCGAGTGGCGGATGAACACCGCCGGCTACGACTCGAAGTTCGCGGCGCTGTACTACCCGTGGATCGAGGTCATGGATCCGCTGACCAACAAGCCGATGATGGTCCCGCCCAGCGGGCACGTCGCCGGCCTGTGGTGCCGCACGGACTCCACGCGCGGCGTCCACAAGGCTCCGGCCAACGAAGTCGTCATGGGTGCCAACGGCCTGGGCTTCCAGGTCACGCACGCTGAGCAGGGCGGCCTCAACAAGGTCGGCATCAACTGCATCCGGTCGTTCCCGGGACGCGGCATCCGCGTCTGGGGCGCCCGCACCCTCTCGAGCGATCCGGAGTGGCGCTACATCAACGTGCGCCGGCTCTTCAACTTCGTGTCCGAGAGCATCATGGAAGGCACGCAGTGGAGCGTGTTCGAGCCCAACGACGAGAAGCTGTGGATTCAGCTGCGGATCGCTGCCTCGAACTTCCTCACCCGCGTTTGGAATGACGGCGCGCTGTTCGGCTCCACCCCGGGCCAGGCGTTCTACGTCAAGTGCGACTCCGAGACCAACCCGCCTGAGGTCATCGAGGCCGGCCAGGTCGTCTGTGAGATCGGCATCGCACCGGTGAAGCCGGCGGAGTTCGTCGTCTTCCGCCTGAGCCAGTTCAGCGAAACCGCCAGCTGATCCAGCTGGGAACCTGAGAGAAAGGACAGACCGGGATGCCGGCCAATGACAAGGAAGCACACGTCCCCATTTGGTTCACCCTCTCGATCGGCGGCGCCGAGGCGGCAGGGTTCTTCAAGGAGGCGACGGGCTTCGACTCCGAGTCCGAGGTCACCGAGATCAAGCGGTCGCTCCCGAACGGGCGCACCGACGTGATCAAGGCGATGGGCAACACCAAGTGGGGCGACATCGAGCTCAAGCGCGGCGTCGATCAGGACAAGACGCTGTGGAACTGGCGCAAGCTGATCGTCGACGGCAAGCTCAAGGAAGCCCGCAAGGACTGCACCGTCACGATGATGGACTACGAGCTCAACCCCGTGGTCACGTACTCGATCATCAACGCGTGGCCCAAGAAGTACACGGGCGTGGGCCTGAAGGCCGATTCCAACGAAGTCGCGGTCGAGGGCATCACCCTCTGCCACGAGGGCTTCGAAATCCAATAGGACGGGATTCCATCCCCTCCACCCCACCGCGATCATCCGTCCTCGATAGGAGATCGAGCCACACGTAATGAAGTCGGAATACGCGTTCACCCTCCCCCGCGGGCTGGTCGACAGCGCCGGCACCGTCCATCGCGACGGTGTCATGCGCCTGGCGACGGCCCGCGACGAGATCGAACCGCTGCGCTCCGTCGAGGTCCGCCAGAACGAGGCGTACCTCGCCGTGCTGCTGCTGGCTCGGACCGTCACCCGCATCGGGGACTTCACGGAGATCACCCCCGAGCTGGTGGAGAGTTTGTACGCGGCCGACTTCGACCACCTCCAGCGCCTCTACGAGCGGATCAATTCCGACGGAGAAGCGGTGGGGGTGGTCGCGTGCCCGGCCTGCTCGAATGAATTCGAGGTCGACCTCACCGAGATAGAGGACGGGCGCCTGGGGGAATGACGAGGCCGTCTCCCTCCGATCTGATGGAGGAGACGGCCCGGCTCGCGTATCACCTGCACTGGCCGCTTGAGACGATCTTGGACCTGGAACACGCTGACCGGCGCAAGTTCCTTCGCGAGGCCGAAGCGCTCGCATATCCAGAATTTTGACGGCGAACAACCCCTCCGCCCCACCCCGATCACCCGACTTTAAGACGCCAGTGGCCGACGACGACATCCAGCCCGACTCTCAACCGCCCCGCCGTCCGGTCCGTATGGGCCTGCGCGTCGTCGCGCGTCATTCCGCCGGCCGCGAGGGCGGTCGCGCCCTGGCCCGCGACGTTGCCGAGTCGCACCGCCCGAAGCACCTGGACGCGTCGACCCGACTCGCACGTCATCCCGCTCCTCCCGCGCCCCCGGCACCGCCGGCGCCTCCGGCCCCGCCCGCGGCCGCCGCGCCGCCCGCCCCGCCGGTGCCCGAGTTCTTCGGGCCGGACTTCGAGCCGTCCGCCCCTGCCGCACCGCCGGAGCCCTCCGGCGTGCTCGCCCGCAGCGCCGCGCCCGCACCCACTCCGGCGGCTCCCGCCGATGCGCCGCCCGCGTGGGTGGCCGCGGGCATGAGCCCGTTCGCCGCCCAGTGGCTGTTCGGCGACCAGCAGTCCGCGGGTAGCGACCTCGTGCCGATGGCCGTCGCCGAGAAGATGCCGGAGGAGTCCAAGGAGCAGCGCCTCGCGCGGTTCATCGCCCGCGGCGGCCTCGAGCGCTCCCGCGGCGCCCGCATCGTCGAAGGGCCGGCCAGCGGGCCGCTCTCCCAGTCCGACCTCGGCGTCCAGGCCGATGAGCCCGCGGGCCCGCCGATGCGCCTGTCGCGCAAGCCCGCCGCCGAGACCCCCAAGCCCACCGCCGGGGGGGCGCCGGTGTCCGGCTCCGAGACCTCCGAAGCGTCCGTCGCCCGCACCCCCGCGGACGAGCCCTCCGACGACATCGGCCCGTCACCCGCCTCGATCGCGCGCACGCCGGCCGACCCGCCGGCCCCGTCCTCGACGCCGGCCGAGGCCGCGCCGACCCCGACGAGCTCACCGGCCTCGATCGCACGCACCCCGGCGGACCAGCCCGCGCCGAGCAGCTCGCCGCCGATCGCACGCGCGGCGGCCGAGGACGCCACGACCCCGTCGAGCGGCCCAGCATCGATCGCGCGCACCCCCGCCGAGAACGCGCCGAGCCCGACGAGCTCGCCGGCCTCGATCGCGCGCACCCCTGCGGACCAGCCCGCGCCGAGCAGCTCGCCGCCGTCGATCGCACGCACGGCGGCCGAGGACGCGCCGGCCCCGACGAGCGGCGCCGCGTCGATCGCACGGACCCCCGCCGAAGACGCGCCGGCCCCGACGAGCGGCGCCGCGTCGATCGCACGGACCCCCGCCGAGGACGCCCCGACCCCGTCGAGCGGCCCCGCGTCGATCGCACGGACCCCCGCCGAGGACGCGCCGGCCCCACCGAGCGGCCCCGCGTCGATCGCACGGACCCCGGCCGAGGACGCGCCCACCCCGACGAGCTCTCCGGCCTCGATCGCGCGGACCCCCGCCGCCGACGCGCCCACCCGCACGAGCGCCCCGGCGGACACGCCCGCGCCGAGCGGCCCGCCCGCGAGCTCGCCGGCCTCGATCGCACGCACGCCGGCCGACGACGCGCCGACGCCCACGAGCGGCCCGGCCTCGGTCGCGCGGACCCCCGCCGACGACACGCCCGCCCCGACCACGAGCGCGCCGGCTTCGGTCGCCCGCACGCCGGCGGACCCGCCCGCCCCGGCTTCGGGCTCGCCGGCCTCGGTCGCGCGCACGCCCGCCGATGCGCCGAGCGCCCCGACCTCGGGCTCGCTCGCGCGCTCAGCGGCCGACGACGCGCCGACCCCATCGAGCGCCCCCGCGTCGATCGCCCGCACGCCGGCCGACGACGCGCCGACCCCCACGAGCGGCCCGGCCTCGATCGCGCGGACCCCCGCCGACGACGCGCCCACCCAGCACGAGCGCCCCGGCGGACACGCCGGCGCCGAGCGGCCCGCCCACGAGCTCGCCGGCGTCGATCGCACGCACGCCGGCCGACGACGCGCCGACGCCCACGAGCGGCCCGGCCTCGGTCGCGCGGACCCCCGCCGACGACACGCCCGCCCCGACCACGAGCGCGCCGGCTTCGGTCGCCCGCACGCCGGCGGACCCGCCCACCCCGGCCTCGGGCTCGCCGGCCTCAGTCGCGCGCACGCCCGCCGATGCGCCGAGCGCCCCGACCTCGGGCTCGCTCGCGCGCACAGCGGCCGACGACGCGCCGACCTCCTCGGCCGCCCCCGCCGAGACGCCGGCGCCGAGCGGCCCGGCGTCGGTCGCGCGGACTCCCGCCGACGACGCTCCGGCTCCGGCTCCGAGTGGGCCGGTGAAGGTCGCGCGCAAGGTCGTCGAGGACGAGGCGCCGGCACGGCCGGTGCTGAAGCTCGCCCGGGTCGCGGCGCCCGAGCCGCCGGTCGTGCCGGTCGAGTCCGCTCCGGTGGCCGAAGCGGCTCCGCCGGCGGCCGAAGCGGCCGCGCCCGTCGAGCCCGAGCCCGAGCGGCGTGGGCTGTTCCGGCGGTTCGTCGACGCGGTTCGCGGGCCCGAGCCCGCGAGCGACGACGGCTCGACGGTCGCTCGTTCCGTGGCCGAGCCCGAGACGCCGAGTGGCGCCGCGCCGGCGCCCCCGGCACTCGCCGGCACCGCCGCCTCCAGTGACTCGCCGGTGACGAGCGGCTCGGCGCCTACGCTCGCTCGCAGCGCCGCCGCGCCGACACCGCCCGGCGGCGCGAGCGCCCCGACGGCAACGCCGTCGCTCGCTCGCGACGCCGCACCGGCAAACACGCCCACCGGCAGCGCGAACGCACCCGCGAGCACACCGTCGCTCGCTCGCAGCGCCGCACCGGCGGACACGCCCACCGGCAGCGCGAACGCACCCGCGAGCACACCGTCGCTCGCTCGCAGCGCCGCACCGGCGGACACGCCCACCGGCAGCGCGAACGCGCCCGCCACGCCGTCGCTCGCCCGCACTCCCGCCCCACCAGGCGAGCCCACGCCCGCCGCCGCGCCGTCGCTCGCCCCCAGCGCCGCCGGCCCTTCGCTCGCTCGCAGCGCGGCCACGCCCTCGCTCGCCCGCGCCGAGACGGCCGCCGACGACGCCCCGGCCGCTGACGCCGACGCGCCCGCTCCGACCACGGGCGACGAGCCTGCCGCCGACGCGGCGCCCCTCGCCGGGAGCGACGCGGATGTCGCGCGGTTCGCTCAGGCCGGTCCCGAGGATCCGGCCCCGCAGCCCACGGTGGCCGAGCAGCCGTCGCTGGCGCGGTCGTTCGACGCACCGATGTCGGTCGCAGGCGCTCCCGGCCCGGCGGCGACGCGCGCGCTGGCGCGCCAGGCGACGGCGTCCAAGCGGATCGCGAGCCGGGCCGCCGCCGCACCCGCACCGGCCGAGGCGCCGCTGCCGCCCGCTCGCCCGCACCTGCAACTCGTCGAGACGCCGCAGCCCGAGCGCACGCTCGCGACCAAGCCCGCCGCCGCCGAGCAGCCGCATCCCGACCTCGACACACCCGCCGCGCCGACCCTCGCGCGCAGCGCCGCGGAACGGCTCGCGGACGCCACCGGCGGGTCGATCGAGAGCGGCGAGGGCGGACTGCGAACGGTGAACTTCCCGCCGCCGGTCAGCCTGCAGCAGCCGTACACCGTCTCCAGAGAACTGGCCGCTCCCGAAGCTGAGGGAGCACAGACCACGACCGTCACCGCGGAGAGCCCGTCCGGCCCCGGCCACAGCGGCGCCCCCGCACCTCAATCCCCCGAAGACAAGGCCCGTGAGCGCGAGGAGCTGTACGAGTACTTCCTCGACCGCTTCAAGCGCGACCTGCTCATTGAACGCGAGCAGATGGGCCACCTGATCATCGACAACCCGTAGTGAGCTGCCAATGTCGCCCGCTCCAGCCAAATCCGTAACGCTCTCTGACCCGCCGATCATCCACGCCAAGTACTTCCAGGTGGAGATCCCGGTGCTGACGCTCAACGTGGGCTTCTTCACCCAGGTCAGTGGCTTCTCCGCGCAGGTGGACGTGCTCGAGTATCCCGAGGGCGGGATCAACGACTACGTGCACCGCCTGCCGTCCCGCATCAAGCAGGGGAACATCACCCTCAAGCGCGGGATCGCCAAGGAAGCCTCGCTCCTGGAATGGCTGCAGCAGTCGGTGATCAAGGTCAAGCAGACCGACCTCTCGATCAAGGTCCTCGACTTCGAGGGCAAGCCGCTGCAGACGTGGTCGTTCAGGCAGGCCTATCCGGTCAAGTGGACCGGCTCGGACCTCAACGCCGGCGGCTCGGAGTTTCTGACCCAGTCCCTCGAAGTCGCGCACAGCGGCATGCAGGTGGTGCAGTCCTGATGGCTGACGAGATCCTTCCCGCCGGCTTCGTCCGCGCGTACCTCGACATCGACGGCGGCGGTCACCTCGACTGCTACTTCAATCCGACCGAGTATTCGGTCGCGAAGTCGAACTCCTGGGAGGCCATCAAGGTCAACGGCAAGCCGTCGCCGGACCAGAAGTTCACGAGCGGCACGCCGCGCAAGCTCGAACTGAGCCTGCTCTTCGACCAGACGTTCCCGCCCTACAAGATGAGCGTGGGCGACGCGACGAGCATGCTGCTGGACGCGATGGAGGTCCCGGGCGGCACCAAGCCCGGCACGCCGACGTCCGCGCCGCCGTTCTTCACGTTCGGCTGGGGCCGGCTGAAGTTCAAGGGCGCGTGCACGAGCCTGACCTGCACGTACAAGCTCTTCTCGCCCCAAGGCGAGCCGCTGCGCGCCGACGTCAAGCTCAGCCTGACGCAGACCGGTGAGCCGCCCAAGGGCCAGAACCCGACGACGCGCGCGCAGGCCGGCTTCGGCGTGCACCGCGTCAAGGACGGCGACACGCTGCCCTCGATCTCCTACAGCGCCTACGGCGACGCCACCAAGTGGCGCCTGATCGCCGAGGCCAACGGCGTGGACAACCCGATGCACCTCCGTCGCGGCAGCGCGCTGTCGCTTCCGAGCCTCGAGCTCTGATGCCGGTCAGCTCGAAGGACAAGGTCGCCGCGATTGACATCCTGGTCAATGGCGCCTCCATCGACCCGCAGTTCCAGGACCTCCTGCACGAGGTCAAGGTCGTCGACTCGCTGACCCTGCCGGACATGGCCCTGATCCGGATCACGGACAAGAAGGGCGACAAGATCGACTCGCAGCCGCTCCAGCTCGGCGTGAACATCGAGATCAAGATGGCCGAGCAGGAATCGCGCGCGACGACCTCGATCTTCAAGGGCCAGATCGCCTCCGTGGAACCGGAGTTCACGCCGACCGGCTGCAACATCTCGATCCGCGCCTACGACAACGCGCACAAGATGAACCGTGAGCGCAAGACGCGCACGTTTCAGCAGATGTCGGCCTCGGACATGGTGCGCAAGATCGCGGGCGACTCCGGGCTCTCGCCGAAATGCGAGTCCACCAGCGTCGTTCACGAGTTCTTCCAGCAGAGCAACGAGACCGACTGGGACTTCGCCTGGCGGCTGGCGTACATGGAGGACTTCGAGGTCGTCGTCGACGACAAGACGCTCAACTTCCGCAAGGCCAACAAGGCCGGCGGCGCGGCGACGTCGCTGCGCTTCGGCGAGTCGCTGCAGACCTTCCGCCCGCGCATGAGCGGCATCCAGCAGGTCGACAAGGTCGAGGTCCGCGGCTGGGACCCGAAGGCCAAGAAGGTCGTCAACGGCTCAGCCTCGAGCCCGCAGACCTCCTCGCAGGCCGGCGTTCAGCGCTCCAAGGTGGCAAGCGACCTGGGCGGCGGCACGACCGCGGTCAAGGACCGCGTGGCGACGAGCGCCGCCGAGGCCAACGCGATCGCCAAGTCGACGCTGCAGCGGATGGCCGACGCGTTCTTCGAGGCCGACGGCACCGCGATCGGCAACCCGAAGATCAAGGCCGGCTCCAAGGTCAAG
Source organism: uncultured Solirubrobacteraceae bacterium (assembly GCA_963798325.1). GTDB lineage: Bacteria > Actinomycetota > Thermoleophilia > Solirubrobacterales > Solirubrobacteraceae > Solirubrobacter. The sequence continues at coordinate 1,230,885 of CAWCSS010000008.1, read as the reverse complement.
GTCGAGGGCGTCGGCCAGAAGTTCGGCGGCGAGTTCACGATCAGCTCGAGCACCCACCACTACCGCGGCGCGAGCGGCTACCAGACGCACTTCCAGATCGCCGGGCGCTCCTCGCGCACGCTCACCGAGCTGATCCGCCCGCCCGAGAAGCGCGACTGGGCGGGCTCCGGCCTCGTCGTCGGCGTGGTGACCAACAACAACGATCCCGAGCAGCGGGCCCGCGTGCGCGTGAAGTTCCCGAGCCTGTCGGACTCCGAGGAGTCCGCGTGGGCGCCGGTGGCGACGATGAGCAGCGGCAAAGAGCGCGGCATGCTGATGCTCCCGCAGGTCGACGAGGAAGTCGTGATCGGCTTCGAGCACGGCGACACGCGCCGCCCGATCGTCCTCGGCTCGACCTTCAACGGCAAGGACAAGCCGGGCGAGGAGCTCGTGCAGAACAAGGATGGATCTCTGGGCGTCGTGTCCAACGAGAAGATCCACATGCACTCCAAGAAGGACTACGAGATCAAGAGCGACCAGAACATGGTCATCGAGATCAAGCAGGACGAGAAGACCACGACCAAGGGCAGCCACACCCACGAGATCACCGGCGCTTCCAAGACCAAGGCCCAGACCATCAACGTCGAGGCGGGGACCACGGTGACCGTCAAGGGTGCCGCGGTCAACGTCGAGGCCAGTGGGGTTCTGACCCTCAAGGGTGCGACCGTGAACATCCAGGGGTCGGGCATGGTCAACATCAGCGGCGGCATGATCAACCTCGGATAGGGTTTTCACGTGTCGGAAATCATTGGCTCAGGACTCGCCTTCCCGCTCGCCGTGGACCGCCGCGGCGGGATCGCGCTCGCACGCGACGAGCAGGACATCGACCAGGCGATCCAGTTGATCCTCGGCACCGCGCCGGGCGAACGCCCGATGCGCCCGGAGTTCGGCTGCGGGGTCCATGACTTCGTGTTCGACTCCATCGACGCCAACACGATCGGCAACATGGAGCAGGCGATCCGCGAGGCGCTCTTGCGCTGGGAGCCACGGATCGACGTCACCGACGTCAAGTTCGACGCGTCAGAGGCGGTCAACGGCCTGCTGACGATCAACATCGAATACAAGGTGCGCGCCACGAACACGGACCGCAACCTCGTCTACCCGTTCTACGTCATCCCGGCGGAGGAGATGGAGTGAGGCTCCCAGAGATCGAGCTCGACGATCGCCGGTTCCAGGACCTCGTCTCCGAGGCGCGGACGCGCATCTCGCGCTCCTGCCCCGAATGGACCGAGCACAACGTCTCGGACCCCGGCATCACGCTGATCGAGCTGTTCGCGTGGATGACGGAGATGACGATCTACCGGCTCAACCGCGTGCCGGACAAGCTGCACGTGGCGCTGCTGGACCTGCTCGGCATCCGCCTCGACGGGCCGGCCGCGGCGACGACGAGCCTGCGCTTCCGGCTCGCCGACGCGCCGACGGAGCCGATCCTGATCGAGGGCGGCTCGACCGAGGTCGGCACCCCGCGCACCTCGACGGACGAGTCGATCATCTTCCAGGTCGACGAGGACTTCACCATCCCCGCGATGGGCCCGGCCGCCTACGTGCTCCAGCGCACGGGCCAGTCGCCCAAGAACGTCGGCGTGGCCGACGGCGAGGCGCGCCCGCAGGGCTCCGACCAGCTCGCGTTCGGCACGCCGCCGCAGGTGGGCGATGCGCTCTACATCGGTTTCGAGGACCCGCTGGACCGCCTGATCCTGCAGATCGACATGGAGGCCTCACAGGCCCGCGGCGCCGGTGTCAACCCCGAGGACCCGCCGCTGCGCTGGGAGGTCTCCCAGGGCGACGACCAGTGGCTGCCGGCGGTTGTGCTCGAGGACCTCACCGGCGGCTTCAACTACGGCTCGGGAACGATCGAGCTCGAACTGCCGCCGCGCAGCGCGATCACCGCGATCGCCGGCCAGCGCCTGTACTGGCTGCGCTGCCGGATCACCGACACCACCGCGGCCGGCCGCCAGGGCGCCAGCTACACGCACGCCCCGGAGATCTACGCGATGACGGCCGCGCCGGTCGGCGCCCGCCTGCCCTCGACGCACGCGTCGCTGATCGAGCGCGAGATCCTCGGCGTCAGCGACGGCACGCCCGGCCAGATCTTCCCGCTGCGCCATCACCCGGTGCTCAAGGTCGGCGCGGGCGAGACGCTCGAGGTCCAGGACCCGGACACCGGCGACTGGGTGCGCTGGGAGTGGCGCAACGACTTCGTGGGCTCCACCCAGCACGATCGCCACTTCACCGTCGACCTCGTCTCGGGCGACGTCGAGCTCGGCCCGGCGATCCGCGAGACCAGCGGCCGCTGGATCCAGTACGGCGCGGTCCCGCCCAAGGGCGCCGCGATGCGCTTCACGCGCTACCGCCACGGCGGCGGGCGCGACGGCAACGTCACCGCGGGCACGCTGACCGTGCTCAAGAGCACGATCGCCGGCGTGGACACGGTGACCAACCCGGACGCCGCCTCAGGCGGCGTGGACGCCGAGATCATCACCCACGCCCGCCAGCGCGCGTCGATGGAGATCCGCTCGCGCTACCGCGCGGTCACCGCCGAGGACTTCGAGTTCCTGGCCGGCGAGGCCAGCCCGCGGGTCGCGCGCGCCGTCTGCATCCCGCCGCGCGACGGCGGCGCGGTGCCGCTGCACCTGGTCCCGCGCATCCATCCGGCCGACCGGCGCCTGCACTTCGAGGAGCTCATGCCCGAGGAGGAGCTGCTCACCGAGGTCGCCGAGTACCTCGACGAGCGCCGCCTGATCGGCACCACGGTCGAGCTCAAGCCGTGCCGCTACCGCGGCCTGTCCGTGGTGGTCAACCTGCAGGCACGTCCGCTTGCAGACACGCAGCGGGTCGAGCAGGACGTCGCGCACGCGCTCTACACGTACCTGAACCCGCTGGTCGGTGGCAACCCGACCGGGCCGGGCGCGGGCTGGGCTTTCGGACGGGCGCTCAACCAGGGCGAGCTCTACGGTGTCGTGCATGCGGTCGACGGCGTTGAGTTCGTGCGCATCCTGCGCCTGTACGAGACGAACCTCGAGACCGGTGAGCAGTCGGCCAAGCCGGCCGGCACGCACATCGTGCTGGAGCCTGACGAGTTGATGGCCTCGGGCCTGCACATCGTCAAGGCCACGCACCGCGAGGACTGATGGCGGCAGAGGACGGCAGCGAGAACGGGGTTCCCGGCGACAACGGCGAGCTCATGGAGGGCGTCGGCAACGGCCACCAGACGTTCTCGGGCGCTGGGTTCGGCACGCTCATGCTGCGCTTCAGCGCGGACGTGCCCGCCCCCACGCCGCCGGTCGCCTCCACACGCGCGTATCTGCGCAACGGCCTGCCGTCTCTGTATCAGGATGGCGATTTCGGGATGCGGTTCGTGGGGGCGCTCGAGGAGCTGCTGGACCCGATCGTCGCGATCCTCGACAACCTCCACTACCACTTCGATCCCAACCACGCCCCGCAGGACATTCTCGGCCTGCTGGCCGCCTGGCTGGGCGTCGATCTCGACGAGACGCAGAAGCTCTCCGACCAGCGCGAGATGGTGCTGCGGGCAGCGGAGCTTGGGCGCCGGCGGGGGACGGTGAAGGGACTCGAGCTGGCGCTGAAGTTGCATTTTCCCAACGTGCCGATGCGCGTCGAGGACAATGGCGGGGTGGTCTGGCACGGGCATAAGCCGAAGGAGGGGAATACCTCCGCCAGTTTCGTCGTCTACTGCGACAAGCCCGTCGAAGAGACCGCGCAGGCCGCGATCGCGCGCTGCATCGAGCAGTACAAGCCGGTGCACGCCACGTATCGCCTGCGCGTGAAGGCAGCAAAGAAGAAGGTTGAGTCATGAGGACGTGTCAGAGCTGCGGCAAAGAGAATCCGATGGATCAGGATTTCTGCAGCTGCGGCGAGTACCTGCGCTGGGAGCCGACGGGCTACATGCAGGCGATCACGCCGGAGCAGGCCGCCGAGGCCAAGCAGGAGGCTGAGCCGCCGCCGTCGATCCCCGCCGTCCAGCAGGCCGCTCCGGTCGTCCCCGAGACGCCCGGCAACGGCCACGGCAACGGGCATTCCGCGTCCCCGGCGGCGCCGCCGCCTCCCCCGCCGCTGCCGGTCACGCGCCAGCCCGAGCCGCAGTCGGAGTCGGTGTCGCGCCCCGTGGCCAAGACGATGATCCGCGGCGCCGTGCCGCCGCCGCCCACGGCGTCCTCCGCCGGTCGCCACGACGAGGCCGAGCCGGCCACGATCGTGCTCCGCCGCGGCGACGGCGAGTCGGCCAAGGGCGAGGTGCTGCACATGGCCGTCGAGCCCGGCACCGAGCAGCAGATCTTCGCGCTGATCCGCAACCAGAGCGGGATCGTCGACAACTACGACCTGCGCGTGGAGGGCATGCCCGACGACTGGTGGACGATCTCGCCCGGGACCGTCTACCTGGTGCCGTTCGGCTCGGGCGGGACCTACGAGCAGGAGGTCCTGGTCCAGCTGCACCCGCCGCGCACGCCGACCGCCGAGGCGCGGGTGTGGGAGCTCAAGGTCGTCGCGGACTCCAAGGCGCACCGGATCGTCGCCGCACAGGCGCCGCTGGCGCTGCACGTCGAGCCCTACATCGACACGGCCACGGCGCTGCGCCCGCAGCGCCGCCGCGGCCGCAAGAAGGCGACCTACGACGTCACCGTGACCAATCGCGCCAACGCGCCGGTGCTGGTCGCGCTCGACGGCGAGGACCCCGACGGCGAGATGATCTTCGGCTTCAACCGCCCGCCGCAGGAGATCCCGGCGGGCGGCGCCGTGACCACGCAGATGCAGGTCCGGCCGCCGAAGCAGATCTGGATGGGCCGCGGCCGTGACCGCAACCTCTCGGTGCTCACCGTCACCGGCGAGGAGGCGGCGGCGCGCGCCGCCGCCGAGCCGCTCAGCGCCGCCGTGCTGGAGAACGCGCCGCCGCCCAAGAAGCGCCGCTTCTGGCAGCGCCGCCGCGCGCCGCACGTGCCGGGCGTCTATCCCCCGCGCGTCTACAAGCCGCAGATGTTCCCGCCGGACGTGCAGATGGGCCCGGGCGGCCTGAACGTGCGCATGCCGCAGTTCCGCGCCCCGCAGGTCCAGGGTCCCCACCTGGGCGCCGTGAACGCCGGCTCGATGGCGCGCGGCAAGGTCAAGATGCCGGGCCTGCCCGGCCGCGGCGGCGGCGCGTCCGCGCCGATGGGCCCGATGATGCCTTCGCAGGGCATGTTCCGCCAGCGGCCATGGCTGCCGTGGTGGCTGATCCCGGTGATCCTGCTGCTCGCGCTCCTGCTCCTGCTGCTGTTCAAGTTCATCCTCCCGCACAACGTCGTCGTGCCTGAGGTCGTCGGCAAGCAGTCGGCGTTCGAGGCCGAGGAGACGCTGACGAAATCCAAGCTCGTGCTGGACCCGAACACCAAGTCGGTCGTCGACGACAAGGTCCCCGCGGGCTCGGTCGTCAACCAGACGCCCGAGAAGGGCAAAGAGGTCGCCAAGGGCTCGAAGGTCACGATCCAGATCGCCGTCGGCAGCGGCCAGGTGACGGTGCCCAAGATCGTCGGCCTGTCGCAGACCGACGCCGACAAGGCGCTGCGCGGCAAGGAGCTCACGCTCGGCCAGTCCTCGCCCCCGAACGCCAAGCCGGAGGCGAAGATCGAGTCCCAGATCCCGGCCGAGGGCGAGGTCGTCAAGAAGGGCACGCCGGTCAACTTCTTCTTCCCCGACCCCAAGCCGGGCGGCGTCGACGGCAAGGGCGGCGACAGCAAGGACGGGGCCGGAGCCGGTGGCGGCAAGGACGGCGGCGGTGGCGACGGCGGCGGCGGCGCGGGCGGCAAGATCATCATCCCGGCCGTCGGCAAGGCCGACACCAAGACCTACGCCAAGTCCCTGGCCGATCTCGGCCTGGTCCCGCTGACCAAGCCCGCGTTCAGCGACAAGCCGGTGGGCACGCCGTTCCAGACCGAGCCGCCCGGCGGCACCGAGGTCAAGCCGAAGTCCAAGGTGACCGTGCTCGTCTCCAAGGGCCAGCCGGACGTCGTCTTCTCCAACGGCAAGAACGTCCTGCGCATCAACGGCGCCACGGGCGCGAAGGAGGACCCGGTCGCCGACACCGCGGCCGAGGAGAAGGACCCGACGTGGAGCGCCGACGGCACCCACGTCGCCTACACCGCCGACGGCCAGCTGATGCTCCAGAACGTCGTCAAGGAGAACTCGGGCGTCGTGCCGCTGCGGCCGGCGAACGAGAAGTACGGCGACCTCGCGTGGGCGCCGACGGTGGACCGCAACGTCATCGCGATGCGCTCCGATCCCAACGGGACCGACGACAACGACCTGTGCCTGGCGGAGGTCCGCAGCGACGCGACCCAGGTCTCGTGCAAGACCGAGCCCAAGTTCTCGGTCATCCGCGCGATCCACTGGGCACCGAACGGCAAGACGCTGATCGGCGTCGGGGTCAAGCTCCCGCGCTCGGGCACCTTCGGCATCGTGCGCTGGACGCTCAAGGACGGCAAGAAGGCGTTCTCGCCCAACGAGAAGGACTGGAACAAGGGCAAGTTCGTCTCCGACATCGACACCGCCGGCAAGGGCGTGCTCGACGCGGCGTTCTCGCCCAACGGCCAGAAGCTCGCGCTCGTGTCCAACATCGGCTCGTCCTCGTACCGGCTGTGGCTGACCGACAACACGGGCGCCGCGGACGACTTCCTGCTCAAGGACGGCTCGGCGAAGCCGACGCGCGCCTGCAAGGTCGAACTGGCGCTCCGACAGCCAGCGCGTGATCGTCGTGCAGGGCGATGCCAAGTGCACCGAGGAAGTGTCGGCTCTCGTGACCGTCGACCCGTCGACCTCGCGCGACGAGCGTGACCTGAACGCCGCGGGCGACGATCCGTCCTTCCGGCCCCCGCTTCCCAGCGGAGGTTAGGCGAGTGTTGTGCCCCAGCTGCCGCCGCCAGCTCGAGCGGGGCGCGAGCTACTGCGGTAGCTGTGGCACACCGCAGAACGGAGCGAGCGCGCCGCTGGAGCTGGTGCTCGGGGACGCGACGCGGGTGCCGGTGGTGACGGAGATGACGATCGGCCGCGCGCCGGGCGTGTCGCTGGTGCTGAGCGATCCGTCGGTCTCGCGCGTGCACGCCCGCATCAGCGCGGACGCGGTGCTCGAGGACGCCGGTTCCTCGCACGGCACGTGGCTGGACGGCAAGCGCGTCACCCGCCCGTCGCCGCTGCGCGACGGGGCGAAGATCCGGCTCGGGGACGCTGAACTGCGGGTCGAGCGACGGCGCGACATGGCCGAGGCGGGGCGGACGATCGTCGTGCGCGCGGGTGCGTCGGTGATGGTCCCGTCGGTGGGCGCGCCGGCCGTGAGCGGCGGGTCGGCCACGCAGTTCGGGATGAAGCCGCGGGTGCGCTCGGGCTACGCGCTCAAGCGCCTGGACGCGAACGAGGGGCCTCGCCGGTGGGTGCTCAAGGACGCGCACACGGGCAAGTTCCTGCGCTTGAGCGACAACGACGCGTGGGTGTTCGAGCAGCTCGACGGGTCGCATTCGCTGATCGAGCTGATCGCGATGTGCGAGCAGCGCTACGGCCCGCCCGGCCCGGCGCGGCTGGCGCGGCTGCTGTCGGACCTGAGCGAGCGCGGATTCCTGGCGGGGGTGGCGAGCAGCACGCCGTCGGGCGAGGCGCCGCTCGGGTTCTGGCGCAAGCTGTTCAAACCGCGCGAGAAGGTCTTCACCGGGCTCGGGCCGAAGGTCGAGGCGATCTACCGCGGCGGCGGCTGGGTGCTCTTCACGCGCCAGGTCCGCTACCTGATCGCGGCGCTGGTCGTGGTCGGGCTGGCGACGTTCGTGTACCTGATCGCCGGCCGCTACGGGACGCCCTTCGTGGTCGCCTCGAAGTTCGGGTGGGGCGGGTTGGTCTTCCTCTTCGGGCGCTTCGCCGTCGTCGCCGTGCACGAGCTGGCGCACGCGCTGACGATGGCGTCCTTCGGCCGGCGAGTCGAACGGGCGGGGTTGAAGCTCGTGGCGATCTTCCCGTACGCGTTCGTGGACACGTCGGAGGCGTGGTTCGAGCCGCGGCGGCGGCGGATCGCGGTCTCGGCCGCGGGGCCGGTGTCCGACTTCTCGCTCGGCGCGGTGTTCGCGCTGTGCGCGCTGCTGCTGCCCGACGGGACGGTGCGCGACATCTTCTTCAACCTGGCGTTCGCGGCCTACGTGGGCGGGTTCTTCAACCTCAACCCGTTCATCGAGCGCGACGGCTACCACATGCTCGTCGACTGGCTGGACGAGCCCGGGCTGCGGCGGCGGGCGAAGGAGCAGCTCGAGCGGCGTCTGAAGGGCGAGGCTGCGTCGACGGATTCGCCGGTGCTGATGCGCTACTCGCTGTGGGGCATCGGCTGGTCGATCCTGGCGGCGCTGTTCGCGATCGGCATGTCGCTGCGCTACGAGCAGGTGTTCCTCGCGATGGACGTGCCCAAGGCGGCGGTGTACGGCGTGATGGGAACGCTGTGGGTAGCCTTCTTCCTGCCGGTGATCTTCGTGTTGGGCAAGCCGCTGTGGACGCGGTTCAGGGGCGGCTGAGATGGCGTCGAACCTGACCGAGGCGGACCTCGCCGCGCGGATCATCGAGCGGTTGCTCGTCGATCCCGGGCTTCCGCGCGCGCTTCCGGCGCGACCCGGCGGGTGCGTGCCGCGACGCGGGCCTGGACCGCCTCGCCGACGAGATGGCGTTCGGCGCCGGCAAGGCGATGCACACGCTCGACATGCGCGAGTCCAAGTCCTCGCTGGCGGGCGTGATGATGGCCGCGGCGATGGAGGGCATGGTCATCGGCCGCTTCACCGAGGACGTGCTGCCGCACCTGGAGGCGTTGCCGGGCGACGTGCGCAACGTGCTCTCGCGGGTGGACCTGCCCGCGCTGCCGAAGCTCGGAGGCGGCGGGGGCGCGCCCGCGGTGTCGGGATCGACGCCCGCGCCGGCGTTGGACCCGAACGGTCTGCCGGCCGACACGGGCGCTGGGGGAGCGGCGGCGTCCGCACCCCCTCCCGCGGCTGCGGCGGCAGCCCCCGCGGCCGATCCGAGCGTGCTCCCCGAGGACGCGCCGGCCACGAGCGCCAAGGCGGCCGCGGCGGCGCCCGAGGTGGCCGCGGAGCCCAAGCCCGACAAGGCCCAGGAGGCCGCGGCCAAGATCGCCGCCGCGGACTCGCCCGAGGCCAAGCAGGCGGCGAAGACCGCGGACGCCGCGTCCGCGCTGGACTCGCTGGAGAAGCCGCCGGACAGCTCCGGGCTGCCGCAGGCGGTCGAGTCGACCACCGCACTGCCCGAGTCGCTCGTCGACGCCTCGCCCGAGACCGCCGCGCTGCTGAACAACACCAACCTCGTGCTCGATCCGAGCGGGGTCGCCGCCCTGCAGTCGGGCACCGTCGACCCGCGCGTGATCGGCGTCCTGACCAAGCTCTCCGAGGCCCACAAGCTCACGATCACGAACTTCGACGGCGGCGTGAACATCAGCGCGATCGACGGCGAGCCCGTCAGCGCCGGGAGCCCGGTGGCCCGCGAGGTGGCATCCGAGCTCTCGACGCTGGACCCGACCATCCGCCCGGACGAGATCGGCTCGCCCTTCGCCATCGCCGGCGTCGGCTACTTCACCGACGCCGCCCACCAGGACCACCTGCAGATCAACTTCACGGCTCCGCTCCCCGCGGGCTGGACCCCACCGGCGGACGTCGCCGCCCCGGCCCCGGCCGAGAACTCCCTCCCGATCGCGGCGCCGGCCGGTGTGTACCCGGCAGGCGCGCCCGCGGGTGGGTACCCGGCGGGAGTCGCGCCCGGCGGCTACCCCCCGGCCGGCGTCGCGCCGGCGGGAGTCGCGTCCGCGGCGAGCGCGGGCGGAGTGCCTGGCGCCGTGCCCGCGGCAGGCGCGCCCGGAGTCGTGCCGGCGGGCGGTGTCGCCCCCGCGGCGGCCGCGCCTGGCGCCGCGGCAGGCGCCGCGCCCGCGGCCGGAGCCGTCCCGGCCGGCGGCGTCGCGCCCGCGGCGGCCGTGCCCGGAGTCGTCCCGGCCGGCGGCGTCGCGCCCGCGGCCGGCGTGCCCGGCGCCGCTCCCGTCGGCGGCGTCGCCCCCGCGGCCGGTGTCGCCGGGCTTGCCCCCGGCGCGGCGGCGGGCGAGGCGCCCGGCGGCAAGGACTCGCAGATGTTCCTGAAGGCCGTGTCCGCGCATGCCGCGGCGGCCGGCGGCGCGGGCGGCCAAGAAGGCGACCGACTCGCAGATGTTCCTGAAGGCGGTCGAGCCGCCGAAGGCGTCGGCGGCGTCCGCCGCGCCGGTGCAGCCGGGCGCGCCCGCCGCCGTGGACGTCGCCGCGGTCGCGGCCGCCGCGCCCGACGCCTACCCGGGCGACGACGCGCCGCAGGAGCAGATCGCGGCGTGGATGGCCGGACAGGCCGAGAAGCGCGGGTTGCCGCCCGAGCTGCCGCTGATGGCGTCGCTCGTCGAGTCGGGCATGAAGAACCTCAACTTCGGCGACGCCGACTCGGTGGGGTTCTTCCAGATGCGGGTCGGGATCTGGAACCAGGGCGCCTACGCCGGCTACCCGGACAAGCCCGAGCTGCAGGTCAAGTGGTTCCTGGACAACGCGGAGACGGTCAAGAAGGCGCGGATCGCGGCCGGCAAGCCGATCGACGATCCGAACCACTACGGCGACTGGATCGCTGACGTCGAGCGTCCCGCCGAGCAGTACCGGGGCCGCTACCAGACCAAGCTCGCCGAGGCCCAGGGGTTGCTCAAGAGCCGCGCCGCCGCGCCGCCCGAGCCCGTCGCCCCGGCGCCGGTGGCGGTCGCCGCGGCGCAGCCGGTCGCCGCGCAGGCGCCGCTCCCGTACGCGCAGCCCGCTCCGCCCGTCGCCGCGGTGGTCGAAGCGGCCGCGGCCGCACCGGCCGGCGGCGGCAGCCCGCTCGGCAGCGAGGCGCTGAAGATCGCCAAGACGCAACTCGGGGTGCGCGAGGTCGGCGGGGCCAACCGCGGCAAGCAGGTCGAGGAGTACCTCGCCGCGGCCAAGGTCGCGCCGGGCAACCCGTGGTGCGCGTCGTTCATCACGTGGTCGCTGGAGCAGGCCGGGCACAAGATGCCGGGCGGAGGCTGGGCCGGCGTGCAGACGTGGGTGCGCAACGCCGAGCAGGGCGCCAACGGGCTGAAGATCGTCAGCGCCGCCGACGCGCGGCCGGGCGACATCGTCGCCTACGACTGGGGCGGCCAGAACGACTTCGGCTCAGACGGCCACATCGGGTTCCTCGACAGCACGGTCAAGGACGGCAAGTTCACGGCGCTGGAGGGCAACAACGCCGACGCGGTCAACAGCGTCCCGCGCTCGATGGGCAGCGCGAACATCGTCTTCATCCGCGCCGAGGGCAACGCGACGCCGGGCGCGGGCGCCGTTGCCGCCGCGCAGCAGGCACAGCCCGTGGCCGCCCCCGTCCAGCCCGTCGCGCCGACGCCCTACGCGCAGCCCGGCGGCCAGCAGGTCGCCGCCGCCGTGGAGGCCGCGCCGGCCGCGCCGCGCCGGCCGATCGACCCGACGCAGTTCGGCGGCGACGGCACGGGCGGCGCGCCCGACCCCGAGGCGCTGGCGCTGCTCAAGAACAAGAACGTCGTGCTGGACCCGGACGGCATCGCGGACATCAAGGCCGGCCGCATCGACCCGCGCGTCGTGGCCGTCATGACCAAGCTCAGCTCCGAGCACAAGATCACGGTCACCTGCATGTGCTCCGACCACGACAAGTTCACCGCGGGCGGCTCGGTCTCCAACCACCACTTCGGCCGCGGGATGGACATCGGCGCGATCGACGGCGAGATCGTCGGCCCCGGCAGCCCGCTCGCCCGGGCGGTGGCCAGCGAGCTGTCGTCGCTGAATCCGGACATCCGCCCGAACGAGATCGGCTCCCCGTTCGCGATCGCCGGGCCGGGCTACTTCACCGACGCGGCTCACCAGAACCACCTGCACATCGGCTTCAAAGAGGCGATCACGCCGGACTGGAAGCCGCCCGCCGAGGTGTCCGCGGACGGCGCCCCCGCCGCGGCGGCGCCCGCCGTCGCCGCCGCGCAGCCGGTCGCCGCACCGGTCGTCGCGGCGCAACCGGTCGCGTCGGCCGCCGCGGTCGTCCCCCCCGCCACCCCCGCGGCCGCGCCGCCCGTCGAGCCCGCCGGCGGCAACGACTCCCAGATGTTCCTCAAGGCCGTCTCCGCCCACGCCGCCTCGGCCGGAGGCAACGGCGGCAAGAAGGCCGCCGACTCGCAGATGTTCCTCAAGGCGGTCGACCCGCCGACGGCCTCGGCCGCCGCCGCACCGCCGGTCCAGCCAGCGGTCCCGGTCGGAGCCCGGCGCCGCGCAACCCGTCGCCGGCGCGCCCGTGGTCGACGCCGCCGCGGTGGCCGCCGCCGCCCCGGACGCCTACCCCGGCGACAACGCCCCGCGCGAGCAGATCGCCGCCTGGATGGCCGGCCAGGCGCAGAAGCGCGGGCTCCCCCCGCAGCTCCCGCTGATGGCCAGCCTGGTCGAGTCCGGGATGAAGAACCTCAACTTCGGCGACGCCGACTCGGTGGGGTTCTTCCAGATGCGGGTCGGGATCTGGAACCAGGGCGCCTACGCCGGCTATCCGGAGAAGCCCGAACTGCAGGTCAAGTGGTTCCTCGACCAGGCCGAGGCGGTCAAGAAGCAGCGGCTGGTGGCGGGCAAGTCGGTCGACGATCCAAACCAGTTCGGTGAGTGGATCGCCGACGTCGAGCGCCCCGCCGCGCAGTATCGCGGCCGCTACCAGACCAAGCTCGCCGAGGCCAACGGCCTGCTCGGCTCCGCCTCACCGCCGCCCGCCCAGGCCGTCGCCCAGCCGGTCGCCGCCCCGGTGGTCGACCCCGCCGCGGCCGCCGCCGCCGCGGGCGGCGCCGCGCAACTTCCGGCCGAGATCCTCGCGCCGGTCCAGGAGGCGATCGCCGCCGGCAACGTCCCCGGCCCGAAGGCGATGGCCGCCATCCAGGAGGCGTCGAAGTACATCGGCACCGACTACAAGTGGGGCGGGTCGACACCGCAGACCGGGTTTGACTGCTCGGGCCTGATGCAGTGGGCCTACGCGCAGTCCGGGGTGCAGATCCCGCGCGTCACCTACACCCAGATCGAGGCCCCCAACGGCATCGAGATCGCCGACCGCGCCGCCTTGAAGCCCGGCGATCTCGTGTTCTTCGCCGCCAACGGCGACGTCCACCACGTCGGCATGTTCCTCGGCGGCGACAAGTTCCTGCACGCCCCGCACACCGGCGACGTGGTGAAGGTCTCGAGCCTGAGCGAGCCCTACTACGCGGGCCAGTTCGTGGGTGGGCGCCGCTTCGACCAGGCGGCGGGGGTCGCACCCGCGCTCGCGGCGCAGCCCGTCGCCGCCGCGCCCGCGGTCGCCGGCGCGCCGGTCGCCTCCGCCGCGGCGGTCGCGCCCGGCATCGACCCGGCCGAGGTGGCCAGGGCCCAGGCCGCGGTCGCCCGCGACGCCGCCGAGGTGCGCCGCAGCGACTCGCAGCTCTTCCAGGCGGTCAAGGCCGTCGAGTCGCGCAAGGACGAGCAGGTCCGCAGCAACTCGATGATGTTCCTCAAGGCCGTCGACCCGTCGCAGCTCAAGCGCGGGGCGCCCGTGGCCTCGGCCGCCGCCGCCGCGCCGGTCACGCCGGCCGTGCCGGTCACCCCCGCCGCGCCGGTCGAGCAGGCCGCGTCGGTGCCGGTCAGCAACCCCGCGCCGGGCGTCGCCGCGGCCTCGATCGACCTCACCAGCGCCGCCACCGACTACCCGGGCAACGACGCCTCGCAGGCCGAGCTCGCCAAGTGGCTGTCCAAGCAGGCCGAGAAGGCGGGCCTGCCGCCCGAGCTGCCGGTCATGGCCTCGCTGGTCGAGTCCGGCGTGAAGAACCTCAACTTCGGCGACCGCGACTCCGTCGGCTTCTTCCAGATGCGCACCGCGATCTGGAACCAGGGCGCCTACGCCGGCTACCCGGAGAAGCCCGAGCTGCAGGCGAAGTGGTTCATCGATCAGGCGCTGGCCATCAAGCGCCGCCGGATCGCCGAGGGCGACGCCGACTTCGGCACCGACCCCACCAAGTTCGGGCAGTGGATCGCCGATGTCGAGCGCCCCGCGGAGCAGTACCGCGGCCGCTATCAGCTGCGCCTGGACGAGGCCCGCAAGCTGCTCGGTTCCAGCAGCGTCGCCACGTAGGCCTCCAGCCGGTCCCATTCGAAGTCCGGGCGGGCGGTTGACGGCCCCGGGCAGGAAGCCGACCGCGTCCAGCAGCTGCCAGTACGGGTCGTCGCTGAGCGCTCCGCCCGCCCGCCGGTACGCGGCGCGGAAGCGCTCCGGGGCGTCTGCGCCGTGGGTCATGGCCAGGTTCGTGCAGCAGTGGGCGACGTCGAGGTCCGGCGGCCCGTACGAGGTCTCGACCCAGTCCACGACGCCGCTGACGGCGCCGTCCGCCCAGAGGACGTTGCCCAGGTGGAAGTCGCGGTGCAGGAAGCTGCCGTCGAAGGGCGGCGGCTCCCGGTCGATCGCGGCGATCGCCCGCTCCCACAGCGGCGAGAGCGGCTGCTTGCCGGCCGCCCACGACTGGTAGTCGCGCGGTCGCGAGTCGACGCCGTGGATCGTGAGCAGCGTCCGCGCGAGCGCGTCGAAGTCCTCGCACGCCATGTTCAGCGCGCCGGGCAGCCGCGTCATCAGCAGCCGCGGCGGCTCGACGGCGACGAGCTCCGGCGCGGGCACCGGTGTATCGCGCAGCAACTCCATCACCGCCGCCTCGCGCTCGAGCAACTCGGTCGCGTGCCGCAGCCACGGCTGCTTGTCGATCCGCCGGAGCACCAGCGAGCGCCCGTCGCGAGTGAAGGCGTGCATCGCCGACGTGATCCCGCCCGTGAGCGGCTCCGCGTCGCGGACGTCTCCGCCCACCCACTCGACGTCTTCGGCGCGCAAACGCGAAGCGGGCCCCGCGGGGCCCGCTCTCAGCTCCTAGCCTTCGCCGCCGCCGGAGAGGCCGCCACCGCCGCCGCCTCCACCGCCGCCGCCGCCGCGTCTTCTTCTTGGCGGGCGGCGGAGTGTAGGTGCTGCCGCCGCCGCCGCCGCCGCCACCGCCGGTGGACGGCACCACCGTGGCCTGCGGGACGGCTGTCGCCGTGGGCGTCACGGTGCTGCCACCGCCGCCGGAGCTCACGACCTTCTTCTTGGCCGGGTCCTTCTTGAGCGTCGGCAGCTGCGTCACCTTCGCCGCGGCGGCCGAGACCTTCGACGGGATCTCATAGCCCGCGGTCGCGTACGCGGCCATCGCGGTCTTGATGTCCTTGCCCGCGGCCACGACCTTCGCGTTCTGGGCGTGATAGCCGTTGCGGTCCTTGGCCTTGCCCTCCGACGCCGCCTTCTTGTAGGCGTCACGAGCGTCGCGCAGGCCGGCCAGCGTCGCCGCGTTGAGCGACGCGTCGGCCGGGCTCACGTCGACCTTGGCGAGCGAGCTCACGGCGGCGCCGTACGCGGTCGCCAGACGCGAGGTGGCGCTGACCTGCGTGGCGCGCTTGTTGGCGTTGCGCAGGTCGTTGGCCGCCGACTTCTCGGACTTCTCGAGCTTGGTCAGCGCCGACTCCAGCTTGCCCGCGTACTCGTCGCTCGGGCCGACCGGGAAGGCGTTCCCGTCGGTGATCCGCATCGAGGAGGCGATCTTGGCGCAGGTGGCGTCCTCCGCGACGCAGGCGAGCGTGGCCACGCCCTTGGAGGTCGGGACGGCGAACACGGTCGCGGTCTGATCGCCGGCCGGCAGCTGGTCGTAGCGCAGCGCCTGGGCGCCGTTGCCGAGGTCGGCCTTGGTCGCGTCGGTGGCCAGCGTGTCACCGCGCAGGTCGTCGGCCAGCAGGGTCGGGTTGGCGGCGCTCTTGTCGGCGAGGCCGAAGACGATCGTGCCGCCCTTCGGGCCGCCCATCGTCACCGCGCCGTCGGCGAAGCCGGGGATCGCGGCGGGCGCGCCGTCCTTCCAGCCCACCGGGACCTGCAGCGCGATGCCGGAGGCCTCGATGTCGGCCGCCGCCGCCTCGGTGGCCTTCGGCGTCGCCGTCGCGGTCGCGACCGGCTTCTCGCCGCCGCCGCCACCGCCCAGCAGGATCGCCAGGATGATGATCAGCAGCACGAGCGCGGCGCCGCCGGCGATGGCCGGGATCAGCCAGCCGGGCCGCGAGGACTCGCCGGACTTCTCGGGCTTCGGGGGCTTGGGCGCCTTCGGCGGCGGAGCCACCTTGCTCGGCATGATCGTCGCGGGGACGAACTCGGGCGCGCGGGTCGCGGGCTCGGCCGCCGGCACCGGTTCAACCGGCGGCGGAGGCGTGAAGGCCACGGGCTCGGGCACCGCGACGGCCTCGACCGGCGGCGGCGTGATCGCCTTGGGCTCGCTCGTCGGCGGCCGCGACGGGGGCGGCGCGACGTAGGTCTCGAACGACTCCGGGGCGACGGGCTCGGGCGCCGGCTCGACGACGGGCTCGGCCACCGGCTCGGGCGCCGGGACGGGCGTCAGCAGCGCGTCGCTCGGCGGCGCCGGGGCGGGCACGCCGAAGGTGACGAAGCCGGTGACGCCGGTCGGCTCCTCGATCTCGTCGATCGGCAGCGGGACCGGGGCCGGGGCGGCGGGGCCGGGATCGCCTGCGAGGGCATCGGGGTCGGCGGCCCGACGACCGGCTCGGGGATCGACGGCGTGGCCTCCGACGGCGGTGGCGTCCACATCGGCGGCGCCGCGGGCGAGCCGCCGGTATCAGCGGGCGCGCCCCAGGCGAAGGACTTGAACTCCTCGGAGGCGACGTCGCCGACGTTGGTGCCCTGGAACGGCGCCGGCGTGAGCGGCTTGGCGCCATTGCCGTTGGTGCCGTTGTCCGTGCGCGCCTCGACCAGCCGCGCCTCGCGCCGCCAGCGCGGGCCGAGCAGGCTGAGCAGGATCTCCTCGAAGTCGTCCCAGGCGTCCTGCGCGTTCTGCGTGCGGGCCTCGGGCTCCTTGACCAGCAGGCGCTCGACCCAGTCCGAGATGCGCTGGTCGACCTCGGGGCGGATCGACTTGACCGCCGCGATGGGCTCGTTGACGTGGCGCAGCAGGATCGCCATCGGCGCTTCGGAGTCGTGGAACGGGACGTTGCCCGTGAACATCTCGAAGGCCATGCAGCCGACCGAGTAGAGGTCGGTCCAGGGGCCGATGTCCTGCGCCATCGCCTGCTCGGGCGCCATGTAGGTTGGCGTGCCGACAGTCGTCCCGGTCGCGGTCAGGAACGCGCCGGTCTGCATCCGGGTGGTCGCCTTGGCGATGCCGAAGTCCGCGATCTTCACGCGCCCGTCGGCCGTGACCATCAGGTTCTCCGGCTTGAGGTCGCGGTGGACGATCTCGTGCGCTTCCGCGTGGGTCAGGCCGGCGAGCAGGCCCTCGAGGACCCCGCCGATCTGCGCCATCGTCATCCGGCCGACGTACGGGCGCAGCGAACCGCGCTCGATGTACTCCATCGCGATGTACGGGGTGCCGTCGTGCTCGAAGTAGTCGTGGACGGTGACCACGTTCGGGTGCGAGAGCGAGCCGGCGACGCGCGATTCGCGCAGGAACCGCTGCGCGAAGGACGGATCGGAGGCGTGGAAGGCGCCGAGCTCCTTGAGCGCGACGAACCGGTCCAGATCGGTCTGGCGAGCCAGATACACCATCGCCATGCCGCCGCGGCCGACCTCGCGGAGGATCTCGTACCGGCCTACCGTCTTCATTACCTCAGGCATCCCTGCGTTCCTCTCGACCTGATACCGCCCCGCCTGGAGCCATCAACACTTCGCCCATCGCTTTGTTGCTCGTCCGTCCATTGCCCGAAGAAGACCCGGTTGCTCTCGCTCCGTGATACACCTGCATTGACAGCAAGGTCCGCGTAGTATCGCCACGAGCTTGAACAACGGCAACCACCCACAGGGGTGAAACTCTTCGTCCTCGACACCCATACGATCTACCGCCGAGGACTGGTGGCGTGCCTTGACCTGCTCGAGGACGTCGAGTCGGTCAACGACGCGGAGCGCGTACGGGATGCCTGGGAACATCCGGCCTTGTTCGAATGCGACATCGTGCTGGTGGACCCCGCGTTGCCCGGCGGGAACGATTTCGTCGGCGCGGTGCCGGAGGCGACCGGCGCGAAGGTGATCGTCTGTTCGAGCGACAGCGGACAGGAAGCGGTCGTGAGCGCGCTCCAGCAGGGTGCCGTCGGGTATCTGCGCAAGGACCAGCTCACGCCGGAGACGCTGGCGACGGCGGTCAAGGCGGCGGTCAACGGCACCGGCGTCGTCACCCCGGATCTGCTCGAGCACCTGCTGGCCAACCACCACACCGAGGCTGCCGCCGCCGCGCGCCCGGTCGCGGCCAAGCTGACCGACCGCGAGCAGCAGGTCCTGGCGCTGATCGCCGCCGGCCATCCGACGCGCGAGGTCGCCCAGGAGCTGTGCTATTCAGAACGCACCGTCAAGAATGTCCTTCACGACGTCGTGACCAAGCTCAACGCGCGGTCGCGCTCGCAAGCGGTCGCGTTCGCGGTGCGCGAGGGCCTGATCTGACGTCCGCATGCTGACGTCTCTCGAGCCCCTGCTCGAGGGAAAGCGGATGGTCATCTGCGCCGGCTCGGGCGGGGTGGGCAAGACGACGACGGCCGCGGCCGTCGCGCTCGGGCTCGCCGAGTCGGGTTTGAAGGTCGCGGTGGTGACGATCGACCCGGCGCGCCGGCTGGCGAACGCGCTCGGGCTGAGCGAGCTCTCCAACGAGCCGACCCGCGTGGAGTGCGAGGCCGACGGCGAGCTGTGGGCGATGATGCTCGACGCCAAGCGGACCTTCGATCAGCTGATCGAGCACCTCGCGCCGGACGAGCAGACCCGCGACGAGGTGCTCGAGAACCGGATCTACCAGCAGCTCTCGACCGCGGTCGCGGGCTCGCAGGAGTTCACGGCGATCGCCAAGCTCTACGAGCTCGACGCGTCCGGCTCCTGGGACGTCCTCGTGCTCGACACGCCGCCCGCCCGCAACGCGCTCGACTTCCTCGACGCGCCCGGGCGGCTCTCGCGCTTCTTCCAGGGCCGCGCGATCCGGATCTTCCTGAAGCCGGCCGGGTTGTTCGGGCGCGGGACGGGGCTCGTCTTCGGCGTCATGCGGCGGATCACCGGCGTCGACCTGCTGCGCGACCTGTCCGCGTTCTTTCACGCGCTGAGCGGGATGATCGACGCCTTCACCGAGCGCGCGCGGCGGGTCGGGGCGTTGCTGGAGGACCCGGCGACGACCTTCCTGATCGTCACCGCCCCGCGCCACGACCCGGTGGAGGAGGCGATCTTCTTCCACCGCAAGCTGCGCGAGGCGGGCATGCCGTTCGGCGGGCTGGTCGTCAACCGCGTCCACCAGCCGCCGTCGGACGAGCTGCCGCAGGACGTCGCGGAGTCACTCGGCCCCAAGCTCGCCGAGCGCGTCAACGCCGCTACGGGTCAGCTGGCGGCTCTGGCCTCCCGCGACGCCGCGAACGTCGAGCGGCTGCGCTCCTCGCTCGGCGACCCGCCCACCCTCGTCGTCCCCGAGCTCGAGGACGACGTGCACGACCTCGAGGGTCTCGTCCGCGTGCGCTCACACCTGTTCGACTAGCTCGTCCGCGACCTTGCGCAGGGCGGGATCGAGGTGCCCGCAGAGCACGTCGCGCAGGACCGCCCGCAGGCAGCCGCCGAGTTCCTCCACCAGGTCGTCGACCTCGTGCGAGGGCCGCACGAACCCGCACATCGCGGCACGCTCGAGGGAGATGGCCTCCTTGACCCGGTTCTCGAGCCGCGGCCGGTCAGACGCCTCGGCGCAGATCGCGGACAGCCGCTCGGCGACGCCCTCGTAGGCGTCGTCGGCGAACAGCGCGCGGGCGGCGAGCAGCCAGTCGGTCAGCGCCTCGACGGCGCCGGAGCGCTCGCAGCCGAGCTCGAAGCGCCGCAGCGCCCAGGCGAGCTCGCCGGCGCGCGGCGTGCGGCGCGCGACGAGGCCGCAGAAGGCCCGCAGCGGGTCCTCCTCCTCGGACGGGAGCAGGCAGTCCTCGCTCGGACGGCGCAGACCGGTGGCCAGCGGGATCGTCATCCAGGCGCTGCCGTCGGTGCGGGCGTAGGCGGTCGGGCCGAGCGACGGCTCGGCGTCGTCCCACAGGCGCAGGGCGGTCTGCAGGCGCTTCAGCCGGCGGCCGGCGGACTCCAGCGCGCGGCCGTCCTTGGACTCAAGCGCCAGCACCGCGACGGTCTGGTGCGGGTCGTTCGCCAGGCCGCTGGGCACGTCGGTGAGCGTCACCGCGCGCACCAGCGACAGGCCCTCGCCGAGCGGCACCTCGTCGGACTCGATCACGAGCCCCTCGACGGGCGTGATCACGACGCTCAGGGCGCAGCCGGCGTAGACCGCGTCCTCGAGTTCGTGGTAGGCGGCCTCGAAGCGAGGCTCGTCGAACACGAAGTCGGTCACGTCGGCCCAGACCGCGCCGAGAAACGCCTGCAGCGCGGCGTCGGGCTGCTCGTGAGCGGGAACGCGGCGGCCGCGGCGGGTCAGGTAGGCGGGGAGATCGGGCAGCGCGGTGCAGCTGCCGGGCGGCACTCGCGTACGTCGGCAGCCGTGACAGCATCGACGAGCGCTGCGCGATGAAGCGGCCGGTCAGCGGCCGGTAGCAGTACAGCGGGGCGCTTCGCGTCGGCGTCGCGTCCAGTTCGAACGGGATCTCCGCGCCGCCCGAGACCTCTTCGGCGAGTTGCCAGGCGGCCTCCTGGACGAACGCGGCAAGTGAGTCGTGCAGCGCCCGGTTGTGCATGAGCGGCCGATTCGCCGCAGGCTCACGCCCTCCTGCCGGAGCAGGCGGTATTGCAGCACGACCCTCGGACGGATTGAGGTCGGATGATCGGGGTGGGGCGGAGGGGACGCCCCGCCGTCAGTTAGGCCGCGACGGGCTGTGCGGGCTCGGGAGCCTCGGCGCAGGAGCCCTGCGCGCCGAGCCACTCGGCGCCGTAGGTGCGCATCGAGTCGATGATCGGCACGAGCGCGCGGCCCTTCTCCGTCAGCGCGTACTCGACGCGCGGCGGCACCTCCGGGAACGTCGCCCGATCGACGATGCCCTCTTCCTCCAGCGCACGCAGCCGCAGCGACAGCGTGCGCGGCGAGATCCCGCCGAGCGACCGTTCGAGCTCGCAGAAGCGCGACCGACCCTCGGACAGGTCACGCACGATCAGGAGCGTCCACTTGCCACAGACGATCTCCGCGGTACGACAGACGGGGCAATCGGGGTCAGGCATCCAACCCCCATATTAGCCCAAGACTTCAGGAACTGAAGTGAACCGCCACGTCGCGCTCCTCGGTGCCGCGCAGCACGCGCAGGCGGATCGACTCGCCGTCCAGCGCCTCGTAGAGGTCATCGACCGATGTGAGGGGCGCGTCGTTGGCCTGGATGATCAGGTCGCCCTGCTGCAGGCCCGCCGCTGCCGCCGGCGAGCCGTCGACGACGGCACGGATGAGCAGCCCCTCGCGCTCCGGGAGCCCGACCGCCGCCCGCAGCTTCTTGGCCGCGCGCGGGTGTGCCAGCGCAATGCCCAGCCGCGGCTTGTCGCTCTGCCTGCCGGTCGCAAGGCCGTCCAGCCGCTCCCGGAGCGTGTCGTCGGCGGGGATCGCGAGGATCAGCCCGCCCTCGCGCCGGACCGCGTTGAGCCCCAGGAGGTTCCCGTCGGATCGACCAGGGGCCCGCCGGACGAGCCCCGCGGAAGCGGAGCGGTGTGCTCGATCGAGCCGCCGATCCTTCTCCCCCGCGGTCCGCGGAAGCTGCGCCCGGTCGAGGACACGGTCCCGAACGTCACGCGGAGCCCGTGGCCGGCGGGGTTGGCCAGCGCGAGCACGGGCGACCCGAGCTCAGGCGCCTCGCCCCACCTGACAGGCGCGATGTCCTGGGTGTCGACGGTCAGGATCGCCACGTCGAGGTCCCCGTCGACGCCGGCCACCGTCGCCTTCGCGGTCCGCCCGTCGTTGAACGTGACGCTCGCCTCGTCGCCTCTGAGCACGTGGGCGACGGTCAGCACCTGATCCTTGGCGATCACGATGCCGGAGCCGCGTCGTAGGCCCACCACGGCGGGACCGACGTCGGCCGCGGCCTTCTGCACTGCGTCCTTGATTGCCTCGAGCACTTCGCGCCTCCGAGTAGTCACTTGCAAATCGCAAGTTAGCAGGAATGGCGAGCGGACCGCGGCGGTCGTGCTAAGCGCGCCCGTGGCGGGTGGCCGGCTGGCGGGCACTCCTGATCGGTTCGCCGGACGAAACGGCCCCAGCACGGGGGGTGCCGTCGGAAAGCGTCCTGACAGGAAACTTTGCGACGGCACCCCCACCGACACGCCAACTCGAACTATCCGAACGCGATCGAAACCCGCCGGCCGGCGGTCGTTCGTGTCAAGTGGGCCGGCCACGCTGGCGGAGCAGCTCACCGACGTGACCCCCGAGCGCGGCCCGGCCGCCGCGCCCACCCCCTCAACTGCGAGCAGAGCGCGGCGGTCGCGTCAAGCGCGCCCGCAGCGCGTGGTCGTCTCGGTTTGCGGGTGGGCGCGCTTGACCCGCCTGGCCGCGCTCCGCTTACGGGGCAGCGATGACCGGCTGGCGCCGGTGTGCCCGCCGACCGGCGGGCCACCCCTGATCGGTTCGCCGGACGAAACCGCCTCAGCACGGGGGGTGCCGTCGGAAAGCGTCCTGACAGGAAACTTTGCGACGGCACCCCCACCCACGCGCCAACTCGAACCAGTCCGAACGTGATCGAAACCCGCCGGCCCGCGGCCGTTCGTGTCAAATGGGCCGGCCACGCTGGCGGAGCAGCGCACCGACGTGACCTCCGAGCGCGGCCCGGCCGCCGCGCCCGCGCCTGAACTGCGAGCAGAGCGCGGCGGTCGCGTCAAGCGCGCCCGATTCTTGTGTTCGCTCGTGGGCGGGTGGGCGCGCTTGACCCGCCTGGCCCCGCCCTGCTTACGGGGCAGCGATGACCGGCTGACGCCGGTGTGCCCGCCACCGGCGGGCCACTGCTGATCGGTTCGGCGGACGAAACGGCCTCGGGCCGGGGGGTGAAGCCGGAAAGGTTCGCTCTCGACAGGTTTCCGGCTGCACCCCCACTGACGCGCCAACTCGACCAGTGCGAACGTGATCGAAACCCAACGGCCCACGGTCGTCGGTGTCAAGTGGGCCCGCGGAGCCAGCGCACGAGCGGAACCCCCCGTCGAGGCAAGCGCCTGACTGCGAGCAGAGCGCGACGCTCGCGTCAAGCACGCCCGCAGCGCGTGGCCGGCCCATCGCGGGTGGGCGCGCGTGACCCGCCTGGCCCCGCTCCGCTCACGGGGAACTGAGGACCGGGCGGGCCACTCCTGATCGGCTCGGCGGCCGAAACCGCCTCAGCACCGGGGGTGCCGTCGGAAAGCGTCCTGACAGGAAACTTTGCGACGGCACCCCCACCCACGCGCCAACACGACCAATCGAACGTGATCGAAACCGCCCGTCCCGCGGCCGTTGGTGACAGGTGGGCCTCCCTCGGAGGCCACCCTGGCGGAGCCAGCCATGACCAGCCCAAAAGCGGATCGAGTCGCGGCAGTCAAGTCACGCCACACGCAAGCACGGATACCACGCAGGCCGACCGTGACCTTGACGGCCGCGAGGCGATCCGCTCGCCGTTGAGGCCCTTCACTCGCGCAGATGCACCCGCTCGCCCTGCGGCCCGAAGATCGCGATCAGCTCGACGTCCCCGTCGATCGCCCCGAACCAGTGCGGAGCCCAGGTCGAGAACTCGACCGCCTCCCCCGGTTCGATGATCTCGTCGCGCTCGCCGAGGATCAGCCGGAGCCGGCCGGACAGGACGTAGAGCCACTCGTGGCCCTCGTGGACGGGGAACTCGTCGGGCGGGTCGCGCCGCTCGGCACCGACCAAGACCTTGAAGGCGCGGAGGCGGTCGGTCTCGTGGCTGAGCTCCCACATGGTCATGCCCTCGAAGCGCCGCGGCTTGCCGCGGACGCGGGGGTCGGGCACCGGCGCGGAGTGCAGCAGCTCGTCGGTCGTCACGCCCAGAGCACCGGCCAGGGCCGGGATGTGGTCCAGGGCGAGCCGGCGCTTGCCGGACTCCAGGCGGCTCAGGGTCGAGACGTCGATGTTCGCGCGCTCGGCGACCTGCGCCAGGGTCAGCCCGCGGCGTGAGCGCAGCTCGCGCAACCGGCGCCGGACACGGACGTCGACGGATTCCTCGTTTGCCTGCATGGCAAACGAGCTTGGCAGATCGTACCCTTCGCGTCACCCTCGAAGGAATGACTTGGGACTGCATCATCGTGGGCGGCGGGGCCGCCGGGCTCAGCGCGGCGCTGGTACTCGGACGGGCGCGCCGGAAGACGCTGGTGATCGACGCCGGCGGCCAGAGCAACCTGCCGGCGCACGGGATCGGCGGGCTGCTCGGCAACGACGGGACATCGCCGAAGGACTTCTACGCCAAGGCCAGAGCGGAGCTCGGCAAGTACCCGAGCGTCGAGTTCCGCGAGGGCACCGTCAAGCACGCCGAGCCCGGCTTCGAGCTCGACGGCGAGACGGCGAGGACCGTCCTGCTCGCGACCGGGATGGACTACCGGTTCGCGGACGTTCCCGGCCTGAAGGAGCGCTGGGGCGACTCGGTGTTCCACTGCCCGTTCTGCCACGGCTGGGAGCACCGCGATCAGCCGCTGGGCGTGCTCGGCGGTGAGGTGATGCGCTCCCGGCTGCTGACCGCCTGGAGCGACGACGTCACCTACTACGGCGAAACCGACGAAGCACCCGACGCAGTGAAGGTCGAGCCGCGCCCGGTCAAGGAGGTTCGCGACGGCGAGATCGTCTTCGAGGACGGCGATACCAGCCCGCTCGGCGGCCTGCTCGTCCCCGTCACGCTGCACCAGCGCACCGACCTCGCCCACCAGCTGGGCGCGACGATCGGCGAGCCGGGCATGCTCGCCAAGGACCCGATCGAGGTGGACGCGATGGCGCACACCAGCGTCGCGGGCCTCTTCGCCGCCGGCGATGTGACCGGCGACATGCCGTCGGTGCCGATCGCGATCGCCGCCGGGTTGAAGACCGCGGCGTCTATCGTCCACGACCTCCTATGAAACGCCGCGCCACGAGCCCGCTCGCCGACGCCCTCGCCCGCGTGGGCGACCGCTGGACGCTGCTCGTGGTCGCCGCCCTGCTCGAGGGTCCCAAGCGCTTCAACGAGCTCCAGGACGAGCTCGACGGGATCGCGCCCAACGTTCTCTCGTCGCGGCTGAAGTCGCTGCAGGAACACGCGCTGATCATCGCCGAGCCCTACCAGGATCGCCCGCCGCGCTTCGCGTACGAGCTGACCGAGCCCGGCCGCGAGCTCGCCGGCGCGCTGCGCCTGCTCGCGGACTGGGGCGGCGGCGAGCCGCACCGCCACGCGGCGTGCGGATCGGCGCTGCAAGCCAGATGGTGGTGCCCCTCCTGCGAGGTCGCCGTCGACGACCCCGACGATGAGGAAACGGTCTTCGTCTAGCTGTTCAGGAGCGACCCGAGGCCGCCGCCGCTGGAGGACTGGGTCGTGGTCGCGGCCGCGACCTGGCCCTCGGAGGGCTGCACGAGCACCCACCCCTGGCCGGAGAACGCCATCTGGAAGGTCTCGCCGGAGCCGCGGCCGATCAGGTTCTTCATCTTGAAGTCGGTCCGGATCCCGGTCGTGACACCCGAGGACCACGTGATCGCGGCCTGGGCGTCGGCGAACGTCGGCGCCTGGGCGACGTTGAGCAGCACGGGCGGGCCGTCGGAGAGGATCGCGACCCAGCCGGTGCCGTGCAGAGCCATGTTGTACATGCCTCCGCCCATCATTCCCGAGGCGCCCTCGACGCGCCGGATGTCCCAGTCGATACCGGTGTCGAACGCGAGCAGGTTCGGTCCGTTGACCGTGATCATGTCGTTCTCGAGGTAGATCAGGTGGACGTCCTGCGCCTGGTCGGCCAGGAAGACCTCGCCGCGGCCGGTGACCTTCATCAGCTGGACGCCCTCGCCGGTGACGGCCTTCTTCAGCATCCGCCCCAAACCGCCCGAACCCGCGTGCTCGAACGTCACGTCACCCTGGTAGGCGACCATCGATCCGATCTTGGCCTGAATGGTCACCTGATCCAGGCGGACCTTCAGCAGCTTGGAGTTCTGGAGTGCGAAGGCGTCCTGCGATTGGGTCTCGTTGAACTGCCCGAGCGTGGTCTGCATGAGCGCAAGCCTAAGGCCCGCGCTCACGATCGCGCGCTAAAACCGTACGCCCGGCGGGGGCGCCGACGCCGGCGGGGGACCGCTCGGCGCGGGCGGCGTGATGGTGGCCTGCATCGGCGGCGTGGCGGGAGCCTCAGGCCCCTCGGCGGCGGGCTGCTCGGTGGGCATCGGGCCCTCGGCGGCGACCATCAGCTTGAAGTCGTGCGGCGAGGTGGCGGAGCGCATCGCCTCGTCGTAGGTGATCCGGCCGGCCCGCAGGTGCTTGAGCAGGTGCTGATCGAACGTCTGCATCCCGTAGTAGCCGCCCTCGGCGACGACCTCCGGGAGCTGCCCGGTGAGCTTCGGGTCCAGGATCATGTCGTGGACGCGGCCGGTCATCACCATGATCTCGCAGCACGCGACGCGGCCCTGACCGTCGGCGGTCTTGACCAGGCGCTGGGAGACGATGCCCTTCAGCGTGCCGGCGATCATCGCGCGGGCCTGCTGCTGCTGATGGGGCGGGAAGAAGTCGATGATGCGGTTGACCGTCTCGGGCGCGTCGACCGTGTGCAGCGTCGAGAGCACCAGGTGGCCGGTCTCGGCCGCCGACAACGCGGTGTGGACGGTCTCCTCGTCGCGCATCTCGCCGACCAGGATCACGTCCGGGTCCTGGCGCAGCACGCGCCGCAGCGCGCGCTTGAAGGACGCCGTGTCCTGCCCGACCTCGCGCTGGTTGATGATCGCAGTTGCGGTCGCGGTGCAGGAACTCGATCGGGTCCTCGATCGTGACGATGTGCTTCTGCATCGTCCGGTTCATGTGGTCGATCATCGCCGCGAGCGTGGTCGACTTGCCGGAGCCGGTCGTGCCGGTCAGCAGGATGATCCCGCGCTGCTCGTTCGGCGAGCTTGGTGACCGCCTCCGGGAGCCCGAGCTCGTCGACGGACTTGATCGTGACGGGGATGGCGCGCATGACGATCGAGATCGATCCGCGCTGCATGAAGGCGTTGACGCGGAAGCGGCCGAGGCCCTCGACGGAGTACGAGAAGTCGACCTCGTTCTCCGCCTCGAACTCGTGCACCTTCTCGGGGTCGAGCAGCATCTGCGCCAGGGCTTGGCGGGTGTCCTCCGGGAACAGCCGCTCAGTGCCCGCGATGGGCTCGAGGTGGCCGTGGAGGCGGATCAGTGGGTACGAGGGGACCTTGAGGTGAAGGTCAGAACCCTCGGCCGCGATCAGATACCGCAGCGCGTGATCGAGATCGAAAGCCATACGAAGGGTTTCATCGGCCCTCATCCAGAAGGCCTTGAGCGCTGCGTACCCGCCTGGACAGTACCTCGGACATCGCACCACGGGCGGCCAGCGCATCCTTGAGCGTGCGAGCGGCCGCGAACACTCGCTCTTTCCCCAGCACAGCGGCAAGTTCGGCGTTCACTCGCGCCCGCTGACCGCCGCGAGTCAGATCAAGGTCAGATGATCGGGGGGCGGAAGGCCCGCCCCACCTTCGACTCAGGCGACGTCGCGGAGCTTCTGGGCCTCCGCGAGCGACTGCAGCTTCTTCAGCGACTGATTCTCGATCTGGCGGATGCGCTCGCGCGTGACGTTGAACGTCCGCCCGACCTCGTCCAGCGTGCGCGGGTGCTCCCCGCCGAGGCCGTAGCGCAGCTCGAGAACGCGACGTTCCCGATAGGAGAGGTTCTCCAGCGCCTCGCGCAGAGCTTCCTTGGTGAGGATCTCCGCGGCGCGCTCGTACGGTGACTCGGCACGCTCGTCGGCGATGAACTGACCGAACTCCGACTCTTCCTCGTCGCCGACCGGCTTCTCGAGCGAGACCGGCGCCTGGGCGGAGCGCTTGATCGAGTCGACCTCCTCCGGATCGATCCCCGTGACCTCGGCGATCTCCTCGGGCGTGGGCTCGCGGCCCAGCTCCGTGACGAGCTTGCGCTCGGCGCGGCCGATCTTGTTGAGCTTCTCGACCACGTGGACGGGGATCCGGATGGTGCGCGCCTTGTCGGCGAGCGCCCGGGCGATGGCCTGGCGGATCCACCACGTCGCGTACGTCGAGAACTTGAAGCCCTTGCGGTAGTCGAACTTCTCCGCCGCGCGAACGAGACCGAGCGTCCCCTCCTGGATCAGATCCAGGAACGGCAGACCTTGGTTTCGGTAGTTCTTCGCGATGGAGACGACGAGCCGCAGATTCGACTCGACCATCTTCTGCTTGGCGTCCAGGTCGCCGCGCTCGATCCTGCGCGCGAGATCGACTTCCTCCTGGGCGGTGAGCAGGCGTACCTTGCCGATGTCCTTCAGGAACAGCTGAAGGGAATCGGTGGTCATGTCCGGCTTGAGGTCGATCGCCGCCTTGGCCTTGCGGCGACCGCGCTTGTCCGGCGCGCGGTCCTCCTGGCCGGCGGCGACCGCGGGGTCGATCTCCTCGACCAGCTCGATCTCCGAGCTGCTCGAGGAAGGCATGCAGCTCCTCGAGGTCCGTCTCGTCGATATCCATCTCCGACAGAGCGGTCGAGATCTCGGCGAACGTGAGTACGCCCACCTGCTGGCCTTTGAGGATCAGTCCCTTGACTTCTTCGAGTTCCTGCAGATCCACAACTGACATGGAGGTCCCGTTCTAGCGAGGCTCTCGTGAGAGCCGGCCTTTCTGGATATGTGTGCTGCGGCGGCGGCCCCGTGGGTACGAACGTCCCGTCGGCGCTTCCGTCGTGGCTGAGTCTAGGCGCTGCGATTGTCGACTTCCACCCGCAGTTTGAGCCGGCTTGAAATCCGGCCTGCGCACGATTGTGCGTGTCGCGGCCTGGGGGGTCTTGCAACCAATGGTACGAGGGTCGCGCCGCCGAAGTCACGCGTATAGTCGAACTGCTATGGCGGACAAGGCTCCCGAAGCCCAAGTCGGTGCTCGGAACGCTGCCGGCCTCGCGCCCGGAACGGATCGGCGCGCCACGCAACGGGACAGCCAAACCGCGCGCCGTCAAGCGTACGGCGGGGACACCGAAACTGGCACCGAAACCTCGCGCGGTCAGCCCTGGCGCACCGCCGCTGTCGCGCACGTCGCCCCCCGAGGCGCCGCCCCCGAAGCCGCTCGCACCGCCCAAGGGAACCGAGCTGGTGACGACGGCCATCCGCGCGACCGGTGAGCTCGCGCAGATCGGTTTCACGATCGGCGGCCAGGCCGTCAAGCGCGCTCTGCGCCGGCGTCCAGGTAGCCGATCATCCGGTTCGTCAAGGCGGTGAGACCGGTCGGCGGTTGCTCGACGGCCAACGGGCGGTCCGCGAGCAGACCGAGCAAGCGTTCTGACCAGTCAGGCGCCGCGCGCGAGGCGAGCGCGGCACCGACCTGCGCCGCGCGCCGGACGACGCTGGGCTCCATCGTCCAGACGGCCTCGAAGATCCGCCCCGGATCGGGTGTCTCCCACCCGACCAGGCACGCCGCGTAGCCGGGCGCGTCGACGATCACCGCCCACTCGTGCCCGAGCGAATCCGAGACCCCGGTCGGCAGCTCGGACGGCTCGTCATCGGAGCCGACCCGCGGCTCGGAGAAGTCCGCGAACACGCCCACCGCATCAGCGACGCGCGCGAGTCGCCGGTAGCGATGCTCGACCGCGCGGTAATTGCGCTCGGACTGGAAGGCGGCGATCACCACCGGTCCGGCGGCGCGGGCGATCGCCTCTTCCTCGATCGCCCGCGACAGGGCGACCAGCGTTGGCTTGCGCAGCTTCTGCGGGCGCACCGGCGAGTCGCCCGCGGCCAGCGCGGCGAAGATCGACGGCCGGTCGGTCGGCCCCTCCAGCGACCGCGCCCGCTCCAGCGCGGCGGGCACCGACAGGCCGCTGTCGCGATAGGCGAGCACGCGCCTGATCGTGACCACGTCCTGCTCGGAGTAGATCCGGTAGCCGGCCGCGGTCCGTGCCGGGGACGGGAACCCGTAGCGTTGCTCCCACATGCGAATCGTCCCCGCCGCGACACCCGTCTGCTCGGCAACGTCCTTGATGGCCAGTTTCTTCACTCGTGATCGCCCGCACAAGCTACGGCGCTGCGTGAGATCGGGATTCCCGGCGGGTAGCTGACTGCGTTCATGATCCTTGTCACCGGAGCTACCGGCTATGTCGGTTCAACACTCGTCGATGAACTGCTCGCGCGCGGCGAGCAGGTTCGCACCCTCTCGCGCCGTGGCGCCGGAAAGGGCGAAGCCTTCACCGGCGACGTCCTCTCCGGCAACGGCCTGACCGAGGCGCTGGACGGCGTCGACACCGCGTACTACCTCGTGCATTCGATGGGCTCGGGCGGCGACTTCGCCGCCAAGGACCGCCAGTCGGCGGTGAACTTCGCCGAGGCCGCGGTGAACGTCAAACGCGTCGTCTACCTCGGCGGCCTCGGCAGCGAGAACTCCGAGCACCTGCGCTCGCGCCACGAGGTCGCGAACCTGCTGCGCGCCCGCCTGCACGAGAAGCTCGTGTACGTGCGCGCGGCGATGATCATCGGCCCCGGCAGTGCGTCCTACGACATCCTGGAGAACCTGCTGCGCAAGCTCCCGGTGATGATCGGCCCGAAGTGGCTGGACACCAGGACCCAGCCGGTGGCGCTGCAGGACGTCGTCAAGACGCTGGCCGACCTGGCGCACTTCGACGACGCGCCGGACGAGCTCCAGCTCGGCGGCTCAGACGTCCTCTCCTATCGTGAGATGATGCGCCGCGCCGCTCCGCTGTTGGGCCGCCGCCCGCCACTCGTCATTCGCGTCCCCGTGCTCACGCCGCGCCTGTCGTCGTACTGGGTGACCCTGTTCACCCCGGTCGAGTATGGGCTGGTGAAGCCGCTCGTCGACGGCCTCGGCGCCGAGATGCTGGTCGAGCGCGACCCGCCGGCCGGCCTCAACGACCACCCGCTGGGCTTCGAGGAAGCGGTGCGCGCCGCGCTATGAAGCTGCTCAACCGCCACGGTGAGCGACAGATCGCCAACGCGGTGCTCGCCGACCCGGAGGAGCACACCGTGATGGATGCCAACGGGGCGGTGCGCTCGATCCAGGCGGCCAACGTCGACATGCCCGAGGAGGAGCTGCTGGCGCTGTGGCAGCCGGTCAACCTCGAGCGGCTGGCGCGGACCTACTGGAAGTACCTCAGCCGCGTGACGCTGGGGATCATCCGCGTCACCTACAGCGACTCCGAGCGCGCGGTCGTCGTGATCGGCCGCCCGCTGGTCCTGCTGCGCTTCCACGTGCCCGAGTACGACATCTCCGACGGCCGCGGGATCGTGCAGTGGCGCATCCAGGACGGGCTGCTGGTCTCCAAGCGCAACGAGGGCTATCTGGAGATCGACGTCAAGCGCGAGAAGTCCGACCGCGAGGGCTTCGCGCGCATCCACGTCGAGGTCGAGATCTCGAACTTCTACCCGTCGCTGTCCACGTTCATCGCGCGCTGGGTCTACGTGAACACCCAGTCGCGCATCCACGTGCTGGTCACGCACGGGTTCCTGCGCTCGCTGGCCAGGCTGCGAGCTCGAGGAATCGGCCGTCGGGCGCTTCTCCGAGGAGGACCGCAAGGGCCGCCCGGTCAACGTCGGCGACACGCCCTGGCAGGGCGTGGCCGTGCTCACCCTCCTGCTCGGAGCAGGGCTCGCGTCATACCTGCGGTTTCGACGAGAGCGGCGTAAGAAGACGGGCTGGCGCCGATGGCGTTGATGAAACCGTGGAAGAGCCCGCGGAAGCGATGGGCGAGCACCGGCACGCCGGCCGCCCGCAGCGCCTCGGCGTAGGCCTCACCCTCGTCGCGCAGCGGGTCGAAGCCCGCGGTGATGACCAGCGCGGGTGCGGACTCGCCCAGCCGCGGCGAGAGCAGCGGTGAGCGCAGCGGGTCGGCGGGGTCCTCGCCCTCCGCGATGAAGTGCCCGGTGTACCACTGCATCAGCTCGTCGGTGAGGAAGAAGCCCTCGCCGAACAGCTTGCGCGACGGGCGCTCGACGGTGGCGTCGGTGACCGGGTAGATCAGCAGCGCGAGCGCCGGGTCGTACTCGATCGCGATCGTCGCCGCGATGTTGCCGCCCGCGCTGTCTCCGCCGACGGCGACGCGCCCGTACGTGGCCGCCGCGTATTCGTACGCGCGGCGCGCGTCATCGAGGTAGGCCGGAAACCGGTGCTCGGGCGCCTTGCGGTACTCGACGCTGAGCACGTCCACGCCCCCGTGGCGGCAGAGCACGCGACACGGGCGCGTCGTGGGTGTCGAGGTCGCCGGCCACGAAGCCGCCGCCGTGGAAGTACAGCAGCGTCGGCTTCTCGCCCGGCTCGGCGTTGACGTAGCGCCGCGCGGGCCGCCCCGCCACGCGCAGCTCCTCGACGCCGCCGACGGCGACGTGCACCGTCCCGCGCGCCACCGCGGCCTCCTCACGGGTCAGCCGCCGCGCGGTCTCGACGTCGAGCTGCTCGTTCCACACCGGCTCGCCGAGATAGCGGCGCAGCGCGAGCATCAGCTGGACGTCGGCCTCCAGCCGCTGCCCGTCGATGACGATCGGCTTCGCGCCCGACAGGCGCCGCTGCACCCGCGGCGGGCAGGCGAGCCAGCCGCTGCGCGAGGACCTCCTTCATCCCAGGCGGTAGCCCGTCAGCTGGCGCAGCTTGGTGCGATCGTGGCGCGAGGCGATCCGCCGCACCGTGCCCGAGCGCGAGCGCATGACGAGCGACTCGGTGGTCGCCCCGCGCGTGCCCTCGTAGTGCACGCCGCGCAGCACGTCGCCGTCGGTCACGCCGGTGGCGGAGAAGAAGCAGTTCTCGCCCTTGACCAGGTCGTCGTGGGTCATGACCTTGGTGACGTCGTACCCGGCGTCGGCGGCCTTCGTGCGCTCTTCGTCGCTGTTCGGCCACAGGCGGCCGATCATCCCGCCGCCGTAGCACTTCAGCGCCGCCGCGGTGATCACGCCCTCAGGCGTGCCGCCGATCCCCCACAGCAGATCGACCGGCCGGACGGGGTCGGCGGCGAGCAGCGCGCCCGCGACATCGCCGTCGGTGATCAGCCGCACGCGCGCGCCCGCCTCGCGAATGGCCTTGATGCCCTCCTCGTGGCGCGGGCGGTCGAGCACGACGACCATCACGTCGCGCACCTCGACGCCGCGGCGCTCGGCCACCAGCTCGACGGTCTTGCCCAGCGGGCGATCGAGGTCGAGCAGGTCCACGAGCTCGTCGCGTCCGGCCATCTTCTCCATGTAGAAGACGGGACCGGGATCGAACATCGTGCCGCGCTCGGACAGCGCGATCACCGAGACCGCGTTCGGGCGGCCCTGCGCCGTCAGGCGGGTGCCGTCGAGCGGATCGACGGCGATGTCGACGTGCGGCGGCGTGCCGTCGCCGACGACCTCCCCGTTGGCCAGCATCGGCGCCTCGTCCTTCTCGCCCTCGCCGATCACGACCACGCCGTCCATGTGGATCGTGTGCAGCACGGCGTGCATGCCGTCCACCGCGGCCTGGTCGGCCGCCTCCTTGTCGCCCATGCCGACGAAGCGCGCGGCCTGGAGCGCCGCGGCCTCGGTCACGCGTACGAGCTCGAGCGCGAGGTTGCGATCGGGTGGCATGTCGTTGTCACGGGAGGGGCTCATAGGACTCCTGGAGGCTTGCGTGGTCGTTCGGTACCACTTGCCCGCAACGCTCCTCCCGCGACCATCAGCGCGCATCCGAGCACGGCGATGTACCAGCCCGGTTGCACTGAGATCTGGCCCGACGGCGACCCCGGCTTGTCGACGAGACCGACGTAGAGGACGAGGACGAGCGCGATCATTCCCACCACCGCGGTCATCTCCCCGCGTGGCCACGAGAGCTGATGGTCGCGCAGGATCACCCAGGCGAGGATCAGCGGCGCGACCGCCGCGGCGAGCAGGACCCAGTGCAGGATTCCGAATGCGGTCCAGCCGCTCACCGAGCCTCGCAGGCCGTCGATCATGGCGTTGCGGTTCTCGGGGTTCGTCTTGTACCAGGGGAGGAACAGACTGAGCGCGAGCGCGACGCCGCCGAGCACGGCGAGGAATTCTCCGCGACCAAGGCGGCTGAAGTTCATGCGCCGCGGAGCCTATAGCCTGCCGCCGTGTGAACGACGCGCTCGCACCGGGTCACGACGGGCAGTTGCGCTGCTGGTGGGGGGTTTCGACGCCCGACTACGTGGCCTACCACGACGAGGAGTGGGGCCGGCCGGTGCGCGACTCGCGCGCGCTGTACGAGAAGGTGTGCCTCGAGGCGTTCCAGTCCGGGCTGTCCTGGATCACGATCCTGCGCAAGCGCGAGAACTTCCGGGCGGCGTTCGCGGACTTCGACCCGGCGGTCGTCGCGCGCTACGGCGAGCAGGACGTCGAGCGGCTGATGGCCGACGCGGGGATCGTGCGCAACCGGGCGAAGGTCCTGGCCACGATCACCAACGCCCGGGCAGCGCTGGACGTCGACCTGTCCGAGCTGATGTGGCGCTTCGCGCCCGAGCCCCGGCCGCGTCCGAAGACCCGCGCCGAGGTCCCGCCGATCACGCCGGAATCCAAGGCGCTCTCGAAGGAGCTCAAGAAGCACGGGTTCGTGTTCGTCGGCCCGACGACCGCCTACGCGGCGATGCAGGCCTGCGGGCTGGTGGACGACCACATCGAGGGCTGCTGTGTCTGAGCGGCCGCGCGACGCGGTTCAACTTCGTCTCCACCCTCGACGGCCGCGGCGCGCTGAACGGGTCCACGCGGGCCCTGGGCGGGCCGGCCGATCTCGAACTGCTGCTGTCGCTGCGGGCCGGCGCCGACGCCGTGCTCGTCGGCCCGGGCACGATCCGCGCCGAGGGCTACGGGCGCCTCGTCGGCCCCGACCGGCGCCCCGAGCCGCCGCCGCTGGTGATGATCTCGCGGCGCTTCGACATCCCCTGGGAGGCGCTGCTGTTCCAGGCGCCCGACCAGCCGGTGATCATCTACGGCCCGGCCGATGCGCCCGCGCCGCCGGACGTCGCCGCCCCCGTCGAGGTCGTGCGACTCGCGGACGTCACGCCCGCCGCGGCGCTGGCCGACCTCCACGCCCGCGGCATCCGGACACTGCTCAGCGAGGGCGGGCCGACGCTGTTTCGCGCGCTGCTCGCCGAAGGCCTCGTGGACGAGCTGTTCCTCACGCTCTCGCCGCTGATCACGGGCGGCGACGAGACGGCGATCGTGGCCGGCGGGCCGCTGGCGGAGCCGGCGCGCTTCACGCTCGGCTCGGTCCACCAGGTGGGGGATGAGCTGTTCCTGCGCTACGAGATCGTCCGCTAGCCTCGAAGATCGATGGTGCGGCTGGCGGTCTTGACGATCCTCGTTGCGCTCGCGGCCCCATCGGCCGCGCGCGCCGCGACGTCGTCGTCGACAACGGCGTGTTGCGCTACACCGCCACGCCGGGCAAGACGAGCAACGTCACGTTCACGGAGACGGGAGCCGGCACCGTGACGCTGAGTCGCGAGATCTCGACCGACACCGATCCGCTTCGCGCCTGGCGGCGGCTGCTCCGGCACTGCCGACAGCTCACGCGTGCACGGGCGTGATGAGCGCCGCGATCGACGCCGGCGACTAGGCAACGATCGCGTCACCGCCACCTACCAGGACCGTCAGACCGGCATCTTCTACGGGCTGCAGAACATCCCCGCGGTCATCAACGGCGGCGACGGCAACGACGCGCTGGACGGCGGCGCCCGCGGCGACACGATCGACGGCGGCGCGGGCGACGACGAGATCAACGGCTTCGCGGGCAACGACTCGCTCCGCGGCGGCGACGGCAACGACGCGATCTCGCCGAACACCGGAGCCGACGCGATCAGCGGCGGCGCCGACATCGACACGGTGATCTACGGCCTGCGCGTCGCGCCGGCCTTCACCCTCGATGGGGTCGCCAACGACGGCGAGCAGGCCGAGAACGACCTGATCGGCGCCGATGTCGAGAACGTGACGGCGGCCGCGTCCTCCGGCGTCGCCACGTTGGTCGGTGACGGCCGGGCCAATCGACTCACCGTCACCGACGGCCGCGGCGACCTCACCGGCGGCGACGGCGCCGACGTGCTCGAGGGCGGCCCGCTCGACGACACCTTCCACGCCCGCGACGGCACGCCGGACACGATCCTCTGCAACGGCGGCATCGACACCGTCGAGGCCGACACGGTGGACACCGTCTCGCCCAGCTGCGAGGTCGTCTCCACCGTCGCCACCCCCGGCGGCGCGTTCGACGACCGCCCGCCGGTGCTCGCCTGGGCGGCGCCGGCGGCCAACGCCAGCCTCAGCGCCAACGTTCCGTCGAAGCTCGCGATCAACGCGAGCGACGACCGCGGCCTGGCCCGCGTGCAGTTCTACGACGACGACCGCCTGCTGTGCGAGGTCACCGCGCCGCCCTACGACTGCTCCTACGTCCCCCGCGGCGGCGACGTCGGGCGCGACACGCTGATCGCGGTCGCCGTCGACGGCGCCAACCAGACCACCAGCGTCGTGCGCGCGGTGACCGTGCGCCGCTTCACCCCGCCCGCGTTCTCGCTGAAGCTGCGGCCGAGCCGCGATCGCCGCGCGCCGTACTCGTATCGCGCGACCGGCACGCTGACCCGCCCGACGCTGGTCTCGCCGAGTCAGGGGTGCTCGGGAACGGTCACGATCACGGCCAAGAAGGGCTCCAAGACGGTCGCGACCCGCCGCACGCCGCTGACCCGCACGTGCGCGTTCGTGACGACGGTCAAGTTCCGCTCCAAGGTCGCGTCCAAGCTGCGCCTGACCGCCAAGTTCGGCGGCAACGACGTGCTCGGGCGCCGCTCGGCAGCGTCTCGCACCGTGCGCCTCGGCTAGCTTCCGCCCCCATGAACACCGAGGGAGTGAACGCACTCGTCGCGGGCGGGGCGTCCGGCCTGGGCGCCGCGACGGCCCGCGCGCTGCACGCCGCCGGCGCCAACGTCACGATCGCCGACCTGAACGCCGAGCGGGGCCAGGCGCTGGCCGACGAGCTCGGCGCGACCTTCGTCGCCGCCGACGTCACCAAGGAGGCGGACGTCGAGGCCGCGGTGGCGACCGCCGGGGGCGACGAGGGCCTGCGCATCTCCGTCTGCTGCGCGGGCATCGGCTGGGCCGAGAAGGTCGCGGGGCGCAACGGCGCGCACGCCTTCGAGCCGTTCGAGAGGGTCATCCGCGTGAACCTGATCGGCAGCTTCAACGTCCTGCGCCTGGCGGCGAACGCGATGCTGGCCAACGACCCCGACGATCAGGGCGAGCGCGGCGTGTGCATCTCCACCGCCTCGATCGCGGCCTATGACGGCCAGATCGGCCAGATCGCCTACTCGGCATCGAAGGGCGGCATCGTGGGCATGACCCTCCCGGCCGCGCGCGACCTGGCGCAGAGCGGGATCCGTGTCTGCGCGATCGCCCCGGGCCTGTTCGACACGCCGCTGCTGGCCGGCCTCCCGGAGGAGGCGCGCAAGGCGCTCGGCGGCCAGGTGCCGTTCCCGCCCCGCCTCGGCCGCCCCGACGAGTACGGCGCGCTCGCGCTGCACATCGTCGAGAACACGATGCTCAACGGCGAGGTCATCCGGCTCGACGGCGCGCTCCGCATGCCACCCCGGTAGGCACCGTCGCACGGTGCTCGACGACCCGTCGGCGCCCGAGGACGAGGCCGCGCCCCGGCGCGCGGCGAAACCTCAGTCCTTTACACTGAGATCTTCTTGCAGGGCACGTGTGCGCCCGCTACCCTGTAGTCACCTACCAAGGGTAAGTTGCTACAGAAAGTGAAGCCACACCCCATGACATCGCTCCTGCTCGTCCCGTTGGACGACACGGTGGTCTTCCCCACCATGGATGTGACGCTTCCCGTCCGCGTGGGCGACGAGGAGCGTGTGCTGCTTGTTCCTCGCCACGAGGGCGAGTTCGCCAAGGTCGGCACGATCGCCGAGGTCACCGACCACATCCGGCTCCCCGGCGGCGGCCGTGCCGTCGCCCTGTCCGGCGTCACCCGCGGCGTCGCGGGTGCCGCGCACACCGACCCCGCCGGCCGCCTCATGGTCGAGGTCGCCGAGCACGCCGACGACGTGCCGGTCGACGGGACGACCCGCAACCTCGAGCGCGAGTACCGCGCGATCATCGAGGAGATCCTCGAGCTGCGCGGCGCGGATGAGCGCATCGGCGCGTTCCTGCGCGCGATCGGCGATCCCGGCCCGCTGGCCGACACGATCGGCTACGCGCCCGACGTGTCCTTCGAGGACAAGGTCCGCGCGCTCGAGACGCTCGACGTCACCGAGCGCCTGCAGATCGTCGTCGACCTCCAGCGCGAGCGCCTGACCGAGCTGCAGCTGCGCAAGAAGATCCGCGAGGACGTCCAGTCCGGCGCGGACAAGCAGCAGCGCGAGTACATCCTGCGCAAGCAGATGGAGTCGATCCAGCGCGAGCTGGGCGAGGACGGCGCCTCGGTCGCCGAGGAGTACCGCAAGAAGATCGCGGACGCCGGCATGCCGGAGGCCGTCGAGGAGCAGGCCACCAAGGAGCTCGCGCGCCTGGAGCGCATGGGCGAGCAGTCCGGCGAGTCCTCGATGATCCGCACCTACCTGGACTGGCTGATCTCCGTGCCGTGGACCAAGACGTCCGAGGAGAAGCTCGATCCGAACGCCGCGCGCGAGGTGCTCGACGCCGACCACGCGGGCCTCGAGGACGTCAAGGACCGGATCACCGAGTACCTGGCGGTCAAGAAGCTGCGCACCGAGCGCGGCATCAAGGAGGACAAGCGCTCCGGCGCCATCCTCACCCTGATCGGCCCTCCCGGCACCGGCAAGACGTCGATCGGCGAGTCGATCGCCCGCGCCACCGGCCGTGAGTTCGTGCGCATGTCGCTCGGCGGCGTCCGTGACGAGGCCGAGATCCGCGGTCACCGGCGCACCTACATCGGCGCGCTCCCGGGCCGCCTGGTCCGTGCGCTAAGAGATGCGGGGACGATGAACCCGGTGATCATGCTCGACGAGGTCGACAAGGTCGGCGCCGACTGGCGCGGCGACCCGAGCGCGGCCCTGCTCGAGGTGCTCGACCCGGCCCAGAACCACAGCGTTCCGCGACCACTACCTGGACGTGGAGCTGGACCTCAGCCAGGTCATGTTCATCGCCACCGCCAACGTGGCCGAGACGATCCCGGGCCCGCTGCTGGACCGTATGGAGGTCATCCGCTTCGACGGCTACACCACCGCCGAGAAGACCGCCATCGCCCGCGGCTACCTGTGGCCGCGCCAGCGTGAGCGCAACGGCCTGCTCGAGGACGAGGTGAGCGTCTCCGACGAGCTCCTGACCCAGGTGGTCATGGAGTACACGCGGGAGGCGGGCGTCCGCAACCTCGAGCGCGAGCTCGGCACGATCCTGCGCAAGACCGCGACCAACATCGCGTCCGGCAAGGCCACGGCGCCGGTGGAGATCTCGACCGAGATCGTCCGCGACGCGCTCGGCCGTCAGAAGGTCTGGCAGGAGGCGGCGCTGCGCACGGCCGTCCCGGGCGTGGCCACGGGCCTCGCCGTCACGGGCACCGGCGGCGACGTCCTGTTCATCGAGGCGACCGGTATGAAGGGCAAGGACGGGCTCGTCCTGACCGGCCAGCTGGGCGACGTGATGAAGGAGTCGGCGCGCATCGCGCTCTCCTACGTGCGCGGCCACGCGGAGGAGCTCGGGATCGCCGACGACGCCTTCGAGAACCGTGAGTTCCACGTCCACGTGCCCGCGGGCGCGATCCCGAAGGACGGCCCGTCCGCCGGCGTGACCATGGTCACGGCGATGGCGTCGCTGCTGTCCGGGCGCCCCGTCAAGCACACGGTCGGCATGACCGGCGAGGTCACGCTGCAGGGCCGTGTGCTGCCGATCGGTGGGCTCAAGCAGAAGGTCCTGGCCGCGCACGCCGCGGGCCTGACCACCGTCATCCTGCCCGAGCGCAACCGCGGCGACCTCGATGACGTCCCCGAGGACGTCCGCAAGGTCATGTCCTTCCACCCTGTCGTGAGCATCGGCGAGGTCCTTGACCTCGCTCTGGAGCCTGCGCCGAATACGGTGGCTGTGTGACGGCAGCCTTCCGGCGCTACGGAGAAGGCGGTGGCGAACCCTCGGGAGGGCGACGCCACCGCCCAACTCCCCCGGCCCGGGATCCGAGCAAGCCTCGGATGCCGGGCCTGACCCGTCGGATCACGGCGCTCTTCCGCCCGTACCGCGGGCGCCTGTTCACCGTCCTCGTCCTGATCGCCATCGGCGCGGTCCTGGGGATGGTCTCGCCGTTCCTGCTGCGCGACATCCTCGACCACGCGATCCCGGAGAACAACGATCAGCTGCTGATGGTCCTCGTCGCGGGGATGATCGGCATCTCGGTCCTCACCGCGATCCTCGGGGTCGGGCAGACGTGGCTGACCAACGTCGTCGGCCAGCGGGTGATGCACGACCTGCGCACGCAGGTCTACCGGCACCTCCAGAAGCTGTCCCTGGCGTTCTTCACGCGCACCCGCACGGGTGAGATCCAGTCGCGGATCGCCAACGACATCGGCGGCGTGCAGTCCGTGGTCACCTCGACCGCGGCGTCGATCGTCTCCAACGTGACGACGGTGATCGCGAGCGTCATCGCGATGCTGCTGCTCGATTGGCGGCTGGCGCTGTTCTCGCTGGCGCTGCTGCCGTTCTTCGTCCTGCTCGCCCGCCGCGTCGGCGCCCAGCGGCGCAAGATCACGACGGTCAAGCAGGGCGCGATGGCCGACATCTCCTCGCTCGTCCAGGAGTCCTTGAGCGTCAGCGGCATCCTGCTGGGCAAGACGATGGGCCGCGGCGCCGAGCTGGCCGAGCGCTTCGATCGCGAGTCGGAGAACCTCGCCGACCTCGAGGTGCGCTCGCGGATGGCCGGCCGCTGGATGATGTCCGCGATCCAGACGTCCTTCGCCGTCATGCCGGCGCTCGTCTACCTCTTCGCCGGCCTCGCCGGCGGCGCGCCCTCGATCGGCACGATCGTGGCCTTCACCACGCTGCAGACACGCCTGTTCTTCCCGGTCCAGTCGCTGCTCTCGGTCGCCGTGGACATCCAGACGTCGACCGCGCTGTTCGAGCGCGTCTTCGAGTACCTGGACCTCAAGATCGACATCGAGCCCGGCGAGCGCACGCTGGAGGACGTCACCGGCGAGGTGACCTTCGACGGCGTGTGGTTCCGCTACGGCGACGAGTGGACGCTGCGCGACGTCGACATCACCGTCGCGCCCGGCACGCGCACCGCGCTGGTGGGCGAGACCGGGGCGGGCAAGACCTCGCTCGGCTACCTCGCGGCGCGGTTGTACGACCCCGAGCGGGGCGCCGTGCGCATCGACGGCACCGACCTGCGCGAGCTGACCTTCGACGCGCTCGCCGACACGGTCGGCGTGGTGTCGCAGGAGACCTACCTGTTCCACGCCTCGGTGCGCGAGAACCTCCGCTTCGCCAAGCCCGCGGCGACCGACGAGGAGATCGAGGAGGCCGCCCGCGCGGCCCAGATCCACGACAAGATCAGCGACCTGCCCGACGGCTATGACACGGTCGTCGGCGAGCGCGGCTTCCGCTTCTCCGGCGGCGAGAAGCAGCGCATCGCGATCGCCCGCACGATCCTGC
Source organism: uncultured Solirubrobacteraceae bacterium (assembly GCA_963798325.1). Classification (GTDB taxonomy): domain Bacteria; phylum Actinomycetota; class Thermoleophilia; order Solirubrobacterales; family Solirubrobacteraceae; genus Solirubrobacter. The sequence continues at coordinate 1,189,047 of CAWCSS010000008.1, read as the reverse complement.
GCAACCCGCCGGTGCTCGTGCTCGACGAGGCGACGTCGGCGTTGGACGTCGCCACCGAGCGCGCCGTCGGCGAGGCCCTGGAGCGCCTGGCCGAGGGCCGCACGACGCTCGTCATCGCCCACCGGCTCTCGACCGTCCGCGACGCCGACCAGATCGTCGTCCTCGACAAGGGCGAGGTCGCCGAACGCGGCACCCACGAGGAACTGCTCGCGCTGGGCGGGCGCTACGCGGCGCTGGTCGCGCGCGACTCAGACGTAGGCGTGCGCAGCCCGCTCGGCTGACGCCACGTACCCGCCGCCGAACAGCGCGGCGTGCACGAGCAGCGGGAACAGCTGATAGAGCTGCACCCGCTCCTCGTGGCCGGGGCTGAGCGGGAACACCTCCTCGTAGGCGGCGAAGAACTGCGGCCCGGGATTGCCGAACAGCCGCAGCATCGCCAGGTCCACCTCGCGGTGCCCGCCGTACGCGGCCGGGTCGATCAGCCACGCCCGCCCGTCGCGCCCCCAGAGCACGTTCCCGCTCCACAGATCCCCGTGCAGCCGCGCGGGCGGCTCGGGCGGACCGACGAGCTCGCCCATCCGCGCGCACACCCGCTCGACCGCCCGCGCCCCCTCGCGCGACAGCCCGGCGCGCGGCAGCACCGCCGAGAGCCGCCGCTCGGCATAGAACGTCGCCCAATCGTCGGCCGGGGCGTTCGGCAACGCCAGCGCCCCCAACCTAAAGGGGCCTGGCCCCTTTAGGTTTGCGCCGAACTCGCGCGCGCCCGCGGCGTGGATCGCGGCCAGGCCGGCGCCGAAGGCCGCGGGGTCGCCGCGGGCGCCTTCGTCGACCCAGTCGAGGACGAGCACGTCGTCGGCGACGCCGAGGACCTCGGGGGTGCGCAGGGTGCCGGGCTCGGCGAGCCAACGCAGGCCCGCGGCCTCGGCGGCGTACTCGCCCGGGGCGACATCGGGACGGGTCTTGACGAAGCCGAAGGACTCGTCGTCGAACTGAACCTTGTAGGCGTCGTTGATGTCGCCGCCGCCGATCCGCTGGAGTGACCGGACGGTGCGGCCGGTCGCCGCCTCAACCGCGGATCTCATCGAGCAGCGCGCGGCAGGCGGCGTCGACCTGGTTGAGCACGAGCTCGAAGCCGTTCGGGCCGCCGTAGTACGGGTCGGGCACGTCGAGGTCGCGTTCGGAGGACTCGGGGTCGTAGGAGCGCAGGAGCCGGGCCTTGCGCGCCAGCTCAGGGGACGGCGCGATGTCCAGCATCCCGCGCAGGTTCTGGTTGTCCATCGCCAGCAGCAGGTCGTAGTCCTCGAAGTCGCGCGGCGTGATCTGACGCGCGGCGCCCTCGAGCACGATCCCGCGCGCCTTCGCCGCCTGGGTCGCCCGGCGGTCGGGCGGGTCGCCGACGTGCCAGTCGCCGGTGCCCGCGCTGTCGATCTCGATCTCGCCCTCGAGGCCCGCCTCGCGCACCAGCGAGCGCATGACGCCCTCGGCCGTCGGCGAGCGGCAGATGTTGCCCATGCAGACCATCAGGATCCGTGTCATGCCGGACGCCCTCCGGGCCGGACGATCGCCTGCGCGGCCAGCCGCGCACCCGCTTCGAGTGCGGCTGAAGGCGGCCCCGGCCACGCGCTGAGGAACCCGGCGGCGAACGCGTCGCCCGCTCCCGTGGTGTCGACCACATCGTCGACGGCCACCGCGCGGGCGGCGACCGTCGCGATCCCGTCGCTCCACGTCGCGCCCATCGAGCCGTGCTTGATCACCAGCTCCGGGACGTCGATCTGCGGGCCGAGCACGTGCGCCTCGTCGGCGTTGGGCAGCAGCAGGTCGATCGGCGCCACGCGCGCGAGGAAGATCGGGTCGTTGGCCAGCGGCGAGGCGCTCGCGGGGTCGACGCTGATCCGCATGCCGGCGTCGCGGGCGCGCTCGATCGCGGTCAGCGCCGCGGCGCGGCTGCCGGGCCGCAGCAGCGAGTAGCCGGAGACGTGCAGGATGCCGCCTTCGAGGTCCGGCAGGTCGGTCGCGGCCAGGCCGTTGTTGGCGCCGGGGTCGGGGAGCATCGTGCGCTCCCCGCCGGGCGCGACGAGCACCACGCAGGTGCCGGTCGCGCGCTCGGGGTCGCGCGTGACGTGCAGGTGCACGCCGTCCAGGCGTGCCAGGGCGACGTCGGCCAGGGCGTCGTCGCCGACGCGGCCGATCAGGGTCACCTCGACGCCGGCGCGGGCGAGCCACGCGGCGACGTTGCCGCCCGAGCCGCCGGGCTGCAGCGAGATGCTGGCCGGCGTGTCGCTGCCGTCGGCGATCGGCAGCTCGTGCACCGCGACGACATCGACGTTGATGTCGCCGAGGACGTAGATCACAGCGCGGCGGCGATCTCCGCGGCGAGCGCGGCGTTGCGGAGCACGAGCCGGACGTTCGCCCGCAGCGACTCGCCGCCGGTCTGCGAGTGGAAGCGCTCGAGCAGGAACGGCGTCACGTGCTTGCCGGTGATGTTCTGTTCCTCCGCCGCCAGCAGGCCCTCGGTGAGGGTGCGCTGGTGCAGCTGGGGGTCGAGCTGCTCGTCGAGCGGGTTCGCGACCACGACGGCGCCCGGGGCGCCGAGCTCGAGCCGCGAGCGCAGGACCGCCGCGGCCTCGGCGGGCGAGTCGATCCGCCACGGCACGGGCAGCTCCGAGCTGGTCAGATAGAAGGCCGGGAACGTGTCCGTCCGGTAGCCGAGCACGGTGACGTTCAGCGTCTCCAGGCGCTCGAGCGTCGCGGGGATGTCGAGGATCGACTTCACGCCCGCGCACACGACGCAGATCCCGACGCGCGCGAGCGTGCCGAGATCGGCGGATTCGTCGAACGTGTCGTGGGCGCCGCGATGGACGCCTCCGAGCCCGCCGGTGGCGAACACGCGGATGCCGGCGCGCTCGGCGAGGTGCGAGGTGGCGGCGACGGTCGTCGCGCCGTCCTGCCGTTTGGCGCGGACGACCGGCAGGTCGCGGACGCCGCACTTGGCGACGTCCTCGGCGGTCGCCAGCGCGGTCAGGGCCGCGTCGTCGAGGCCGACGCGAACCTCGCCGCCGAGGATCGCGATCGTCGCCGGAACCGCCCCGTTGTCGCGCACGACCTGCTCGATCTCGCGCGCCACCCGCAGGTTGTCGGGCTGCGGGAGGCCGTGGGCGATGATCGTGCTCTCGAGCGCGACGACGGGCTGGCCGGCGTCGAGCGCCTCTTTGACTTCGTCGGCGACGAGCATCGCGAAGAGGCTAACGACGAGTCGACCGGGGGGTGACGCAACTGCGTCAGGCCAGGCCTGACGTGGTTACGTCACCCCCGCGTCGCCGGGCGGCTACGCGTCGGTCGGTTCGTCCTCGGCGAGGATCTTGTAGAGCGCGCGGCGGGTCTCCCCGAGGATGCGCTTGGCCTCCTCGGTGTGGCCCGCGGCCGCGACCTGCATGGCCGCGGCGCCGACCTGGAACATCAGGCCGCGCATGTCCATGAAGCCCTCGTCGACGCCGCCGGTGGCCGCGGCGAACGGGTCGCCGAGCTCCTCGCGGTTGCCGTCGACGTAGGTGCGGCCTTCGTCGGTGAGCTCGTAGGCGCGCTTGCCCTCGAACTCGACCGCGTGGACGAGGCCCTCGTCCTCGAGCTGCTGGAGGGCCGGGTAGACCGACCCCGGGCTGGGCTTCCAGACGCCGTCGGTGCGGCGCTCGATCTCCTGGATCAGCTGGTAGCCGTTCTGCGCTCCGCCCTCGATGAGCAGGAGCAGGGCGGCGCGGACGTCGCCGCGCCGGGCGCGGCCACGGTGGCCGCCGCGATGGCCGGGGCCGCCGGGGCCGCCAGGCCCAGGTCCCCAGAACATCTGCTTGAACATGCGCGGGTCCCCGAAGGGTCCTCCGCGCCCGGACATCATCGTGATGAAGTCCTCCCACGGGCGAGAGCCCCCGCGGTGGTGATGGTGATGGTGGTGACGATGGCCTCGAGCCTGCCCGAAGCCGTAGTCCGCAGTAGCGGCATGCATTCGTAGTTCCCTTCGTAGATCTATAACGATGCGTCAACGATATATCGCGATAGTCATTCTGTCAAGCTCTGGAGCTCATGGCTGAGAAACCCCCCACCAGTCGAATCGCCCGCACGACCCGCTTCGGCGGCCTCGTGGCCGGCCAGGGACTCAGGTGGGCCGGCACGCGAGCGGCCAACGCCCTGCGCTCCGACGAAGCCGCCGACGCCGCCACCGGCGAACGCGCGGCCGCGACCGCGCGCGAGCTGGTCAAGCAGCTCGGCACGATGCGCGGCGCGGCGATGAAGATCGGCCAGGTGCTGAGCACGGTCGACTTCACGGCGATCCCGGAATCCGAGCGCGAGGAGTTCAAGCAGACGCTCGCCGCCCTGCGCGACGACGTGCCGCCGCTGCCGTTCAAGTCGGTGGAGAAGCTGCTCAAGGACGAGCTCGGGATGCCCCTCAACGAAGCCTTCGACGACTTCGAGCACGACGCGTTCGCGGCGGCGAGCATCGGCCAGGTCCACCGCGCGACGACGAAGGAGGGCGCGAAGGTCGCGGTCAAGATCCAGTACCCCGGCATCGCCGAGGCGGTGGAGACCGACCTGCGCAACGCCCAGCTGCTGTTCCCGCTGGTCAGGCGCCTCGCCCCCGGGCTCGACGTCAACGCGCTCGCGCAGGAGCTGCGCGAGCGCATCGGCGACGAGCTCGACTACGAGGTCGAGGCCCAGAACCATCGCGCGATGGCGCGCGCGTGGCGCGACCACCCGTTCGCCTACGTGCCCGCCGTCGACACGCGGCTCAGCCGCCGCCGCGTGCTCGTCACCGAGTTCATCGAGGGCCGCCGGTTCGAGCAGGTCAAGTCGCTCCCGGACGCCGAGCGCGACCGCTTCGGCGAGATCGTCTTCCGCTTCTTCTTCGGCACGCTCAAGCACACCCGCCGCGCCGCCGGCGATCCCCACCCCGGCAACTACCTGCTGCTCGACGACGGCCGGGTCGGCTTCCTCGACTTCGGGCTGATGCGCGTCGTCGACGCCGACTACCTCGAGCAGGAGCGCCGGCTGGCGCAAGCCGTCGCGGAGGAGGACGCGCCGCGCACCCACGCGCTGCTGACGGCGCTCGGGTACCTGCCCGAGCCGGACACGTTCGACCCCGCGAAGCTGCTCGGCCAGATCCGCGCCGCCGGCGAGTGGTACCTGCAGCCGGGCCGCCGGCGCCTCGACGCCGCCTACGTCAGCGACGTCCTCGAGCGCAGCGGCTCGCCCCGCTCGGAGTACTTCGACCAGATGCGCCGGGAGACGATCCCGCCGCAGGCGCTGCTCATCCGGCGCATGGAGGGGCTCGTGTTCGCCACGCTCGGGGAGGTCCGCGCCGAGGCCGATTGGCTCGCGCTCGGCAAGGAATACTGGGGCGACGGGCCGCCGAGCACCCCGCTCGGCAAGGCTGACGCAATGTTCTGGGGGTAGCGTCCGCCGCGATGCTCGCCGCCGCCCTCGCCACCGTCGCCCTCCTCCCTGGCCTGCTGACCACGCCGGTCGCAGAGGTCAAGCAGGACACGAAGCTCCCGATCCTGCTCCCCAGCACGCTGAAGACCGACGAACCCGAGCTGTTCGCGAGCGGAGCGGGGACGCGCAAGGACTACCAGTTCTCCGTCAGCACGGTGGAGGACTGCGGCGCCAACGCCTGTTCGCTCGCGTTCTTCAGCGCCTATAAGGGCATGAAGCTCTACGGCACCCGCAAGGCCACGCTGGCCAACGGGATCAGCGGGCGCTACCTGCCGCTGAGCTGCGGCGGGTCCTGCTCGCCGCCGGAGATCCAGTGGGTGCGGAAGGGCGTGCTCTACGTCATCCAGATGGACTTCGAGAAGAACCCGCGCGCCGAGCTCGTGAAGCTGGCGAACTCGGCGATCAGGAAGGGACCGCGCTAGGGGTGCGCGAGGGCGGGACGCTCCGAAACGTTCTCCCGCCCTCGGGTGGGTTCCCGTCTCCCATCGCCTCTCGCTCGGCGGCGGCGAGCACGGCGCCGAGCAGGCCGGGGAAGCGCTCGTCGACCTCCTCGCGGCGCAGCGACACGTAGCGGTGCGTCCCCTCGGCGCGCGTGCGGGTCAACCCCGCCTCGCGCAGGACCTTGAAGTGATGTGAGCGCGTGGCCTTCGAGACGCCGAGCTCGAACGTGCCACACGCGCTCTCGCCCCGCGCCGAGATCTCACGCACGATCGCGACCCGCACGGGGTCGGCGAGCGCGGCCATCAACGACGCGAGCGTCAGCTCTGACAGGTCGGGTTCGTCAGACTGCATGGTTCGATGAAGATCGTACCTTCTCTCACCGCCGCGCTGGCGTGGGGCGTGATGTTCCCGATCGCCGCCTCGGCGATCACGCGCATCGACCCCTTCACCCTGACCGCGATCCGCTACGGCGCGGCGGCGGTGATCTTCCTCGCGTTGCTGCGCGCGATCGAGGGCGGTGTGCGCGCCCCCGGCCGTCACCGCGAGCTGTTCGTGCTCGGCTCGCTCGGCTTCGCCGGCTTCAACCTGCTCACCTACGTCGGGCTGGAGCACACGCACCCGCAGAACGCCGCGCTGATCGTCGCGCTGCAGCCGCTGATCACCGCCATCGGCCTCTGGCTGACCACGCGCCAGGTGCCGACCCGGCACACCTTCGTCGCCATGGCCGTCGCCCTGCTCGGCGTCTTCCTGGTCATCACCAAGGGCCATCCGGCGACGCTCGCGCACGGCGACGGCGCGCTCGGCGAGCTGTTGGTGCTGATCGGCTGCGTCTGCTGGATCGTCTACACGCTCGGCGCCCGCCGCTTCGCCGGCTACACCCCGCTGCGCTACACGGCGATCTCGGCCGCCTACGGCACGCTGACGATCTTCGCCGTCACCGCGATCGTCGCGCTGACCGGCGGCACGCGCTTCGACGGCGGCGGCGCGCTGTGGTGGCAGGCGCTCTACATCATCCTGATCGGCGCCGTCGTCGCCGTGCTGGCCTGGAACGAGGGCGTGCGCCGCATCGGCCCGGCCAACGGCGCGCTGTTCCTCAACCTCGTGCCGATCATCAGCTTCGCCATCGCGATCACGATCCAGGGCTATGACCCCAACGGCTGGGAGCTGGTGGGCGCCGCGCTGACGATCTCCGCGCTGCTCTACGCGAACCTCAGAGGCCGAGCTCCCGCACCCCGAGCTCATCCGCACCCAGGTGGTGCGCCAGCTCGTGCCGGACAGTCCGCGTGACCTGATCGCGCAGCATGTCGGGGTCGTGCCCGAAGTCCCGCAGCAGCGTGTCGCGGAAGATGATGATGCGGTCGTGATAGTTGTCGCGGGCGACCGTGTCGCCCTGGTAGAGCCCGTAGGCGCCCACCTTGCGGCCCTTGTCGGAGATCACGACCGGGACCCGGTCGAGCGCCTTGAGCAAGCAGGTCCGGCAGATCGTCGAGTGCCTCGCGGACAAGCGTCTCGAAGTCGACCGGGTTGTACGGGTCGAGCTCCATGAACTCGCCCTCGTCGGGCTCGGCCGCGAGGTTCTCGCGGGCGAGCTCCTCTGAGCGGATCACGAGCCGCTCGAAGTCGGCCTCGCTCTCGGGGTCCTCGTAATGGGCGAGCTTGGAGACGATCAGCCCGATCACCAGCGCCGCGGCCCCGGCGCACGTGACGACGATGGACAGCACCTCCAGCGCCCGCAGCCAACCGGAGTTCGAGAGTCCCTGGAGCATCACGGCGATGGACAACGCCACCGCCAGGCAAATGACGGTGGTGAAGGCGATCCGTCGCCCGGTGGGCCAGCGCGAAAGCATCCTTTGAGGCTACCTGAGCGTGCGCGCGATCACGAGACGCTGGATCTCGTTCGTGCCCTCATAGATCTGCGTGATCTTGGCGTCGCGCATGTAGCGCTCGACCGGGTACTCGTTGACGTAGCCGTAGCCGCCGAGCACCTGGACGGCCTCGACCGCGACGTACATGGCGGTGTCGGAGGCGAACAGCTTGGCCATCGCCGAGTACTTGCCGGCGTCGGGCTCGTGGCGGTCGATCTTCGCGCTCGCGCGGTAGAGCAGCTCACGCGCCGCGGCGGTGCGCGTCTCCATGTCGGCCAGCTTGAACTGGATGCCCTGGAAGTCGGCGATCGCCTGCCCGAACTGGCGGCGCTCGTTGGCGTAGGCGACCGCGTGGTCGATCGCGCCCTGCGCGATGCCGACCGCCTGCGCGGCGACACCGAGGCGTGAGTGATCGAGCGTGCCCAGCGCGACGTTCATGCCCTTGCCCTCGACGCCGATCAGGTTCTCGGCGGGGATGCGCACGTCGTCGAAGATCGGCTGGCCGGTCGGCGAGCCCTTGATCCCGAGCTTGTGCTCGACCTTGCCGACCGAGAAGCCGGGCCGGTCGGCCTCGACGACGAACGCGCTGATGCCGCGCGAGCGCGCCGCGGTCGGGTCGGTCTTGGCGAAGACGATGTAGAAGTCGGCGATCCCGAGGTTGGAGATCCAGTTCTTGGTCCCGTTGACGACCCACTCGTCGCCGTCCCTGACCGCCTTGGTGATCATGCCGCCCGGATCGGAGCCGGCCTCCGGCTCGCTCAACGCGAACGCGGGCGACCACTCACCGCTGGCGCACTTCGGCAGGAAGCGCTGCTTGAGCTCGTCGGTGCCGAAGAGCTTGATCGGGAGCGTGCCGAGATCCTGGAGCATCAGGATCAGCGCGGTCGAGGCGCAGGCCTTGGCCACCTCCTCGATCGCGACACTCAGCATCAACGCGCCGGTGCCGGTCCCGCCGTATTGCTCCTCGAACGGGAGGCCGAGCAGATCCTGCTCGGCGAAGAGCTTGCGGAGATCCCACGGGTACTCCGCCTTGGCATCGATCTCAGCCGCGCGCGGCGCGACCCGCTCGCGGACGATCTGGCGGATCGTGTCGCGGAAGTCGACCTGATCAGGCGTCAGCGCATAGGTGTCAACGGACGTTGTCGGCATAGGCCACCTAGTTTGGCGCGCCGAGTCCGTGGGGATCCGATTGGGCACATGCAGATCGGATCCTCACTTTTCTTGATCGCCGTCGGGGCGATCCTCACGTTCGCCGTCAATGCCACCATCTCCGGCCTGGACATCGCTGTCGTCGGCTGGATTCTGATGGCCGTCGGGGCGATCGGCTTCGTGCTCTCGCTGTTCTTCTTCAACCAGTGGCGCGGCCGCCGGACCACCGCGGTCGTCGAGCGACCGGTGGTCCAGGACCGCGAGTACTACTAGCGCCTACAGGCCCTCTGGGTGCCGTTGGACGTAGCCGTCCGACGGGCGCATCCGGTCCGACCACTTCGGGCCGGATGACGACGAGTTGTTGTAGCCCGTGTCGAAGCGCAGGCCGGCGACCACGAGGAAGGAGTGCCCGCTACTCGCGTAGCTGGTGATCCATTGACCCGGACCGGCTTCGCCCCAGGACATGAACTCGGTGGAGTTCATCGGCCGACTGACCAGGTCGGCGCCGTGGAGGGCGAAGGACTCAGAGCCTGAGCAGTCATAGCCCGAGTCGTCGAAATCCCCGTGGCCGCCGCCGTAGCGATACGGCTTGCCCACGATCTCATTGGCCGCGGCGATGACCGCGACCACTTCGGGCGGCGCGCCTGCCGGCGCGGTCGCCAACCCGTCGGCCCCCAGCGTTGCGTTCGCAGTGGGTGCAGGTGCGGGGGTCGCACCCTGAAGGGCGGAAGCGCCCTGTTCGACCTGACCGCGCAGGGTCGCCGCGTCCTCGCGGCTCATCCGTCCATCGACGGGGAGCGAGATCTTGCGCTCCCAGCGGCGGACGCTGCGGGTCGTCTTGCGGCCGTACTGGCCGTCGACGGTCGTTCTGATCCCGTACTTCGTCAGGAAGCCCTGCAGCACGCGCACATCCGTGCCGCGCATTCCTTGGCGCAGGTCGCGTTCGCCGAAGGTGATGCGACGAGCATCAGCCTGCGCGACAGGCAACGCGAAAACAGCTAACAACAGACCCACGCAGAGCGTGCGACAGCGTGACAAGACGATCTCCTCTTTCAACCGCCTACGGAGTTAGCTGTCGGGCTCGCGCGGAAAGCATCGCGCTACACCGCATACTGCGGCGATTCGCCCCCGGAGCAGTGACCCCTGCTCCACACCTTGGTTCCCCCGCCCCTATGTCGCCGTGGCGACCATCGGGTTCGGCGTTATGTCCCGTGTTCCGGCCGGGACTCTAGCTCATCTCGGAGCGGATAGCGTCCCCGATTCGGGTGAACTTTCTCCAGACAACTCTCCAAAGCCGGTTGGATATCGCCACTTCCCGCATGGATCCGCCGTTTGCGGTGATCGACCTCGATGCCTTCGACGCCAACCTCGCCGACCTCATGCGGCGCGCCGGAGGTGTCCCCCTGCGTCTGGCGTCGAAATCCCTGCGTGTGCGCACACTGCAAGACCGTGCGTTGAAGAGCGGCTTTCGCGGGACCTTGTGCTTCACGCTGCCGGAAGCGCTCTGGCTGGCGGGTCTGGGCGCTGACGATCTGGTCGTCGCCTACCCCACCGTGGACCGCGGCGCACTGCGCGAATTGGCTCAGGGAGGGTCTCGCGAGCGCGTCACGGTGATGGTCGACTGCCGCGAGCACCTCGACGCGATCGCGGCCGCCGAACCGGCTGGTCCGGTCCGCGTGTGCATCGACGTCGATGCCGGCTGGCGTGTCGGAGTTATGACTATCGGGGCGAAGCGCTCACCGCTGCACGATCCATTTCAGGTGGCCGGTCTCGCACGGGAGATCGTTTCGCGACCGTACCTGGAGCTCGACGGGCTGATGGCCTACGAGGGGCAGATCGCGGGCGTCGGCGACCGGCCGCCGGGCAGGCCGCTGATGGCGCTCGTGCTGCCGATCCTTCAGGCGCTGTCCGCGCGCGAGCTCGCCGGCCGGCGAGCGGAGATCGTCGACGCGGTGCGCTCCGTCGCGCCGCTGCGGTTCGTCAACGGCGGCGGGACGGGCTCGATCGAGCGCACCGCGGCCGAGCCCGCCGTCACCGAGGTGGCGGCCGGCAGCGGTCTCTACGGGCCGACCCTGTTCGACACCTACCGCGCGTTCACGCCCGCGCCGGCGGCGCTGTTCGCGTTGCCGGTCGTGCGCAAGCCGACCGCGAAGATCGCGACGGCGCTGGGCGGCGGCTATCCCGCGTCCGGCGCCGCGGGGCGCGACCGGCTGCCGCGGCCGTTCCTCCCGCACGGATTGAAGCTCGACGCGCGGAGGGCGCCGGCGAGGTGCAGACGCCGCTGCTGGGCGCCCGCGACCTGCGCGTCGGTGACCGCGTGTGGTTCCGCCACGCCAAGGCGGGCGAGCTGTGCGAGCGCTTCGACGTCGTGCACCTCATCAGCGGTACCGAGATCGTGGAGACGGTCCCGACCTACCGCGGCGAGGGCCAGACGTTCCTATAGGGGCTCGTTGTCGTAGTACTGCGCGTCGGCGCCGCGGTGAATGCGCTTGCGTTCGCCTGGCGCCCAGTAGGTGATCTTGTCCGAGTCGGGATAGACGCAGTACCCGGACGGGTCGCTGTTGGCCCACATCAGCAGTCGCACCGTCTCGCTGCCGTTGTTGGTCGTCTTGTGCGCGCCCGACGGGCCGGTCGGGAAGGCCACGACGTCGCCAGGCCTGAGGACCTCCTCGCCCTCGGGGTGGCGCACCGTGAGCTCGCCCTGGAGGACCAGCAGCCACTCCTCCTCGGTCTCGTAGTGGTACGGGCACAGCGCCTGGCCGGGCGGGAGCTCGTAGACCGTCGCGCCGAGCCGCGTGGCGTCGAGCTTGGGCCCGAACCGGTGCGACCCGGAGCGGTAGCCCTCGGGGTCGGCGTCGTCGTATTCGAAGTCCGCGTCAAAGACGTTGAAGTGCCTCATAGCTCTCCGTCGTAGTACTCCAGCCGGGTGCCGAGCCGGACCATCACGTGCTCGTCCTTGCGGCCGGTCCACACACCCATCTTCTTGGAGTCCGGATAGACCGCGACCGCCGGTTCGATCCGGGTCGAGAACATCATGATCCGCACCGTCTGATCGGTGCGGTTGATCGTCTGGTGCGCGCCCGCGGGGCCGGCCGGGAAGGCCGTGATCTCGCCCGCCTTCATGACCGTCTCGCCCTCCGGATGGCGCACGGTGAGCTCGCCCTCGAGCACCATCAGCCACTCCTCGTCGTACTCGTAGTGGTACGGGACGAGCGTCTGGCCGGCCGGGAGCTCGTAGAGGCTGGCGCCGAGCTTCTCCGCGCCGAGCTTGGGCCCGAAGCGGTCCATCCCGCAGCGGTAGCCCTCCGGATCGCTCTCGTCGTACTGGAAGGACGCCTCGTGGACGTCGAACGTCTTCATCGCGTCATCCCAGCACGGTTCGGATCCAGGCGTTGGCGAAGCGGCCGTCCGGGTCGAGGTTCTTACGGATCGATTGAAAGGCCTCCCAGCGCGGGTAGCGGGGCGCGAACTCGGCCGCGGTGAGGAACGAGCGCTTGCCCCAGTGCGGGCGGCCGCCGAGCGCCGACAGGGCCGCTTCGACGTCGCGAAACGCGGGCTCGTAGGCCATCGAGCGGAACACGTGGACGGCGACGAACGTGGACTCGCGCATGTGCGCCGGTGAGAGCAGGGCGTCGTCGGCGGCGCTGAAGCGCAGCTCGATCGGGAAGCTCACCGGATGGCGTTCGAGCGCCTCGCGGGCGGCGCGGACGGCGGTGACCGCGTTCTCGCGTGGCAGCGCGTACTCCATCTCCTCGAAGCGCACGAGCCGCTGGCTGGCGAAGATCGCGTAGGACCAGTCGACGCGTTCGCGTTGCGACGCGACCGCGGAGGCGAACCGGTTCAGGCGCGGGATCGTCGACGGGAAGCGGCGCGCGACCTCGTTGACCGCGCGGAAGGCGTGGTTGTCGAGCAGGATGTCGCTCGTGTAGGCGCCGAGCCTGCCGGGCCGCCGCGGCGGGTCCTCGGTGCGCTCGTGCACGCGCGTGAGCGCGACGTCCGCGTGCGGGAAGGTCCAGAACTCGAAGTGGTCGTGCGCGTCGGCGCGCTCCTGCAGGGTGCTCAGGACGTCCTCGAGCGACTCCGGCTGATCGACGTTGCGCAGCCGGAAGGCAGGGACGCAGCGGAGCGTGACGGCGACGATCACGCCGAGCGCGCCGAGGCTCACGCGCGCGGCTTTGAGCTCGTCGCCGTCGTCGATCGTTCGTTCGCTGCCATCGGCGAGGATCAGCTCGACCGACTGGACCTGGCCCGAGAGGTTCGGGAATGTCGTGCCGGTGCCGTGGGTGCCGGTGGCGAGCGCGCCGGCGAGCGACTGGGCGTCGATGTCGCCGAGGTTCGGCATCGCCAGGCCGCGGGCGTGGAGCTCGAGCGAGAGCTGCTTGAGGCGGATGCCGGCCTCGACGCGGACGAGGCCGGACCCGGCGTCGGCGTCGAGCACGCGGTGCAGGTCGTCGAGGCTGATGAGCGTGCCCTCGGTGGGGACGCCGCCGCTGAACGAGTGCCCGGCGCCGGCCACGCGGATCGGCGCCGGACCGTCGGTGATGGCGCGTTTGAGCTCCTCCCGGGAGCGCGGCATCACGAAGCGCCGCGGCTGTGCCCGCTGCGAGCCGGACCAATTGACCCACTCCATGCCCGCGGACGGTACCGTCCGGGAGATGGACATCGACGCCGGGCGAGTCGCTGAGCTGAAGGGGACGGTCCAGCTGATCGACGTCCGCGAGTCCTACGAGTGGGACGAGGGCCGGATCGCCGGCGCGCGCCATCTGGCGCTGGGCGAGCTGACGGCGAACGCCGAGACGATCGACCGCGAGACGCCGGTCGTCTTCTACTGCCGGGTGGGTGGGCGCTCGGCGATGGCCGCCGGCGCGTTCCGGCGCGCGGGCTACGACGCCTACACGATGACGGGAGGCCTGCTGGCATGGGAGGCGCGCGGCTTGCCGCTCGAGCCCTCGGATGGGCGTGTGGCGGAGCACTGATCGCGGGTGTTCCGTCGGCCGCCGCGGCGCCGGCCCTGGTGCAGATCGGGACGTTCTCGTCGCCGACCTACGTGACCGCGGTCGCCGGTGACCTCGCGCATCTCTACGTCACCGAGCAGGCGGGTCGCGTCCGTGTGATCCGCGACGGCGAGGTGCTGGCCGCGCCGCTGCTCGATCTGACCTCGATCACCGAGTCCGCCGGCAACGAGCGCGGCCTGCTCTCCGTCGCCTTCGCGCCAGGCAAGGTCTACGTCTATCTGACGGCCAAGGCCGCGGCGGCGACGAGCGGCACCGCCGGAGAGATCCAGGTCCGCGAGTACGCGATGTCCGGCGAGACGGCCGACCCGGCGTCCGGGCGCCTGCTGCTGGCGATCCGCCACGACGAGGCCGAGAATCACAACGGCGGGCAGTTGCAGTTCGCTCGCGACGGCAAGCTGTGGCTGGGCACCGGTGACGGCGGCGGCGGCAACGACCAGTTCGGCCACGCGCAGGACCCGGCGTCGCTGCTGGGCAAGCTGATCCGGCTCGACCCCGCGGCGCCGGTCCCGGAGATCATGGCCGTGGGGCTGCGCAACCCGTGGCGGTTCTCGTTCGACCGCTTCACCGGTCAGCTCGTGATCGGCGATGTCGGCCAGAACGAGTGGGAGGAGATCGACGTGGGGCTCGCGTCGAACTACGGGTGGTCGTGTCGCGAGGGCCTGCACGCCGGCCCCGGCCCGGCGTGCGCCGGCACCCCCGCCGAGCCGCTGCTCGAACTGCCGCACAGCGCCGGGTACTGCTCGATCACCGGCGGCTACGTCGTGCGCGACGCGGGGCTGCCGACGTTGAACGGACGCTACCTGTACACGGACTTCTGCAAGGGCGAACTGCGGTCGGTCGACGTGACCAACGCCGCGAGTGACGCGGGAACCGGGTTGACCGTCGACAGCCCGACCTCCTTCGGTGAGGACGCGTGCGGGCACCCGCTGGTCGTCTCCCGCGCCGGCGGGGTGTACCGGATCGTCGACGGCTCGATCTCCCCGTGCGATCCGACCGGCGGGCTCGGACCGTCGCGGACCGCGCCGCGCGATCTTCGCGCCTGCTCGCTCGCGGCGCGGGTGACGGGGCTGCGCAGCGTGCGGCGGTCGCACCGGCTGTCGGTCGCCCTGCGGGTCGACGAGGCGTGCCAGGCGACGGTCAGCGCGCGGGTGGCGGGGGTGACATCGTTCAAGGCGGCCCGCGCGGCGTTGACCGCGGGTGCGCGGACCGTCGTGCGCGTGCGGCTCAGCGCGGCCGGTGTGCGCAAGGTGCGGGCGGCGTTGCGCCGGCACCGCTCGCTGCGCGTGACGGTCAGCGTCCAGGCCGTCGACGCGGCGGGGAACATCCGCGCCGTCAGGCAGACGGCGCGTGTGAAAGGCTAGGACGAGATTGCGCCGGGTCGTTGCCGTCGTCGCGCTGCTGGTCGCCCTGGTCGCGGCGGCGCCCGCGGCTGCCGTCCCGTCCTTGGCGCCGTTCGTCTCGCTGGGTGCGGACTCGACCTACGCGGGCGCCCCGGCGGGTGACCTCCACCGCGTCTTCATCGTCCAGAAGACCGGGCAGATCCGGTTGGCGGTGGACGGCGCGCTGCAGACCACGCCGTTTCTGAACCTCACCTCGTCGGTGCGCTCCTCGGAGAACGAGCGCGGCCTGCTCTCCTTCGCGTTCGCGGCCGACTACGCGCTCAGCGGCAAGTTCTACGTGTACTTCACGTCGGTTCCGAATGGCGACCTCGAGATCTGGGAGTACACACGCTCGCTGGCGAATCCGAACGTGGCGGACGCGACGTCGGGCCGCCGGCTGATCGCGATCCCACACCCGGGTCAGTCCAACCACAACGGCGGCCAGCTCCAGTGGCATGACGGGTACCTGTGGGCGGGCACGGGCGACGGCGGAGGCGGAGGCGACCAGTCCAACAACGCCCAGAACCCGGCGGTGCTGCTCGGCAAGCTGCTGCGCATCGACCCGGCCGGCCCGACCGTGACCGTCGCCGCGGTCGGCCTGCGCAACCCCTGGCGCTTCTCCTTCGACCGTCTCACCGGCGGGCTCGTCCTCGCCGACGTCGGCCAGAACCTCTACGAGGAGGTCGACGTCGGCCTCGACACCAACTACGGCTGGCCGTGTTACGAGGCGCTGCACACCTACGACACCGGGCGACCGCGCTGCGCCGGGGTCGTCGGGCACATCCCCCTGCTCGAGAAGCCGCACACCGCGGGCTTCTGCTCGATCACCGGCGGCTACGTCGTCCGCGACCCAGGCCTGCCGACGCTGCTCGGCCGCTACGTCTACGGCGACTACTGCGCCTCGGCGATCCGCTCCGTCGACCTCACCAACGCCGCCACTGACGCCGCGATCGGCGTGACCGCGAGCTCGCTCGTCTCCTTCGGCGAGGACGGCTGCGGCCGCATCCTCGTCGTCCAGCAGAACGGCACGATCTCCCGGCTGATCGACGGCACGCTGCGCGCCTGCGACGAAGACCCGGGCCCAGACCCGACTCCGACGCCCAGCCCGTCGCCGAGCCCGTCGCCCAGCCCGAGCCCGAGCCCGTCGCCCTCCCCCAGCCCGAGCCCGTCGCCCTCCCCCAGCCCGAGCCCGTCGCCGCGCCCTAGCCCGTCGCCGAGCCCGAGCCCGTCGCCCAGTCGCCCTCGCCACAGCCCGAGCCCGTCGCCCTCGCCCAGCCCGAGCCCGTCGCCCAGCCCGAGCCCGTCGCCGTCGCCCAGCCCGAGCCCGTCGCCCTCGCCTTCGCCCAGCCCGAGCCCGTCGCCCAGCCCGAGCCCGTCGCCGTCGCCCACTCCGACCGCGCCCGCGCCGCCCACGCCCGACCCGCTCGGCGCTTCGCCCTCGTCGCCGCCGCCGGCCCCTGATCGCGTCGCCGCGCAGCCGTGCGTGGTGTCGATGCGCGTCACCGGCCTCAACTCGCTCGCCAAGCGCCGCTATCTCTCGGTCGCGCTGCGGACCGACCGCACGTGCCGTGTGACCGTCACCGCTCGCGGCTTCACCAAGGCCACCTCCACGCTCCGGCCCGGGAAGCGCACGGTGGTCAAGATCCGCCGGACCAAGGGCAAGGCGAAGCGGATCACGATCACCGCCGGCTCAGCCAAGCAGACCGTGCGCGCCCGCTGACACCAGCCTCGCCGACGATCGACCGTGTGCGCGCTGTCGCGCCGACCGGCCCGGCGCGCGAACGGTGCCGTTCGTCGGCAGCGGCGGTTCGTTGCCCGCGAGCGTCGAGTTGGTCAACCAGTGGTTGACCAAGTCGACGCTCGCGTGCGCGGGTGTTGGTCACGCGCGCTCGGAGCCCTCGACGAACGTGATCTCATCCGGTCGCCGCCGGCACAGTGGCAGGTCTGACCGGCTCACTCGTGGCCGCGCGCGACAGCCTGTAGCGGGCTCTGGAACGGCCTTCCCGCGGCTCACGTCTCGGCGTCGGTGATCTTCTCGCCCTTGTAGTCCTCGGGGTTGTCGACCTTCTCGCCCTTGACCTCGATCGAGCCGTCCTCCTGGTACTCGAGGTCGGACGGGCCGAGCTTCTCGGTCGGCCCCTCGTCGTAGGCGGACTCGGAGTCCGGGCCGCCGTAGGTCTCGTACTTGGCCTTGCCGTCGGGCCAGTCCTCGAGCTTCTCGGGCGGGTCGCCCTCCTCGAGCTCGCGCATCTCCTGCTTCGCCTGCTCGAACTCGTCTTCGTCGGCCTTGGCCTTGTCGGCTGCTTCCCCCATGGCCGGGGTGTACCCGTTAACGAGAAACGGCCGTGTCAATTGACACGGCCGTCACACGGCGAATCCGTCCGCTCCCCCTCCGTGAGGTGCAACCAATCTGTTCCGAACGCCCTCCGTAAGCGTGAGGATCAGGATGCCAGCGCTCCACGAAGGGGCCAATCGGACATGCGTCTAGGGCGTCCGATCGCTTGCGACCGGCTTCGCCGGTGCGAAGCGATTTCAGCTGTGGAAATCGCTTCGCGGATGTTCCTAGGCGGCTGCTTCCTCGCGCGAATGCAGCGGCTCGAGCTCGTACTGGGTGCTCGGTACGCGGCGGTAGGGCTGCTCCGGCTCCTGATGCTCCTCGTGGTACGCCGACTCGGCGTTGACCGCCCACAGGTCATGGTTCGTACCCGCGATGACGTTCTCCACCGCGCGCATGGCGGTGAGCATCGAGTGATCGGAGTTGTTGTAACGGTGCAGGCCGTTACGGCCGACCTGCTGGAGGTTGCCGATGCCCTCGAGCCAGTCACGGATGACGGCCACGCGGTCGCTGTAGTCGGCGTCGTACATCGGGTACGCCTTCGGGACGCGCGTGACGAACCCACGCTCGACGTTGGCCGCCTTGGCCAGCCCGAGCTGCTCGATCTCGCGCTTGCCGAGCTCGACCAGATCCTCGTCCGAGGACTCCCAGAGCTCGTCGCCCTTGAAGCAGAAGTACTCCATGCCGATCGACGCCTTGGACTGGTCCGGGACCATCCAGGGCGACCACGAGCGGAAGTTCTGGATGCGGCCGACCTGCACGCCGGGCTCGTGGATGTAGATCCAGTTGTCCGGGAACAGATCCTCGCCGTCGATGATCAGCGAGATCGTCAGGAAGTCGCGGTAGCGCAGGCCCTGAGCGGCGGTCTGGACCGAACCGCTGGCGGCGGCGCCGGCCATGCCGACGGTCGCGCGCAGCGGCAGCGAGGAGATGACCTCGCCGGGCTCGATGCGCTCGCCGCCGGCCTCGATCGCGACGACCTTGCCGTCACGGACCTCAAGCGACGTGACCGGCGTGTTCATCCGGACCTCGCCACCGTTGGCGATGATCTCGTCGGCCATCGTCTCCCACATCTGCCCCGGGCCGAAGCGCGGGTAGTGGAACTCGTTGATCAGCGACTTGATCTTGTTGCCCTTGTTGCCGAAGAACGCGGCCTTGGCGGCGGAGAAGAACGACAGGCCCTTGATCCGCTGGGCGGCCCACTCGGCGCGAACCTCGTGCGCCGGCACGCCCCACACCTTCTCGGTGTAGGACATGAAGAAGTGCTGGTAGAGCCGCTTGCCGAAGCGGTTGGAGACCCACTGCTCGAGGTTGTCCTCGCGGCCCTTGGGCGTGATCGCCGCCCACAGGTAGGAGGCCAGGCAGCGTGTGAGCTCGACGGGGCCGAGCTTCTTGATGACGTCGGAGCCGTTGAGCGGGTAGTCGAGGAACTTGCCGCGCCAGTAGATGCGCGACATGCGGGGACGCCGGAGGAACTCCTCCTTCATCACCTCATGCCAGAGATCGTCGACTTCCTTGGACTTGGTGAAGAAGCGGTGGCCGCCCAGGTCGAAGCGGTAGCCGTCGCGAACCTCGGTCTTCGCGATGCCACCAACCTGGTCCTCCGCCTCGAACACGATGACGGGCCGACCCTCCTTCGCAAGGAGGTACCCGGCCGTGAGGCCGGCGGGGCCGCCGCCGAGGACAGCGACCGGCTTCTCGGACCGAGGCCGACGCGGAGCGTCGGTCGGCGTGATGTCAACCGTGGACATACGCCTCACCTTGCCCACTCGGAGCGGATTTCCCGCGCGTTGCTAAAGGCCGCTAACAGGCCTTAAGCGGCCCGACTAAGCTCTCGGGCCGATGCAGGCGAGCAGCGCGCTGGAGATCCTGTTGGTCGACGACGACCGCCCGTTGCGGGAGATGCTCACTCGTTCCTTCGAACGAGAGGGCCATCACGTGACCGCGGTCGGAGACGGCGAGACCGCGCTGGACGCGGCCGCCGAGCGGTCCTACGACATCGTGCTGCTCGACGTCGCGCTGGGCGCGGGGCCGACCGGCTACGACGTCGCGCGGATGCTGCGCTCGCGGCGGGATGTGGTGCCGATCATCATGCTGACCGCACTGGACAGCGAGGCCGACGCGGTGCAGGGCCTGGAAGCGGGCGCTGATGACTACGTCACCAAGCCGTTCGGCCTGGCCGAGTTGCGCTCGCGGATCCGCGCCGTCCTGCGCCGCACGCAGGGCCGCGTGGTCGAGGGCAACGTGCGCGTCGGGCCGGTGACGCTCGACCGCGACCTGCGGCGCGTCACGGTCGAGGAGAACCCCGTCCGGCTGACCTTCAGCGAGTTCGAGCTGCTCGGCTGCCTGATGAGCCGCCCCGGCTACGCGTTCAACCGCCAGGAGCTCCTGCGCGCCATCTGGGGCGACTCCGCCTACCGCGACCCGCGGGCCATCGACGTGCACATCCGGCATCTGCGCGAGAAGCTCGAGGCGCGGCCGGAGGAGCCGAGCCTGATCCTGACCGTCCCCGGCCAGGGCTACCGCTTCCGCGAGACATGATCCGGCGGGTCGTCGCCGGGCTCCGGGGGCGGCTGCTGGCCGCCCTCGTGTTCACGAGCGCGGTCACCCTCGCGGTCGCCGCCGCGATCACCCTCGGTCCGCTGCAGTCGCGCCTGCGGTCCGAGAGCGCCACGGCGCTTCGCCAGGCGGCGTTCGTCGAGCGGCCGGCGCTCGAGAAGGCGCTGCAGTCCACGTCGCTCGACGCCGAGCGGCCCAAGGACGAGGCCGCCGCCCTCAAGCGCCGGACCATCACGCTCGACGAGGCCGACACCGCGCGGCGCGGCCGGCGCTACGACAAGCTTGGCCAGGCGGCGCAGGACCTGCGCGAGCGCACCGGTGGCGCCCGCGTGCTGGTCGCCGACACGACGTTCACCGACCAGGGCGTCCCGCCCAACACCCCCGCGTTCATCTACGACACCGACTTCGTCGGCGAGCAGACCGAGCAGCTCGCGCTCGGCTTCCGCGCGCTGCGCGAGAACGCCCCGGTCACGGAGTTCCGCGACGACGAGCTTCTGAGCGCGATGCCGCTCTACGACGACGGACGGATCGCCGGGGTGGTCGTCGCTGAACGCAACGTGACCGAGGTCACGACCGCGGTGCGGCTCGTGCGCAACGCGCTGTTCGCGGCGGCGGGCATCGGGCTGGCGGTGGCGATCGGGCTCGGCCTGGCGCTCTCCAGCACCCTCACGCGCCGCCTCGGCCGGCTCCAGCGCACCGCCCTGCGGATCACCGCCGAGGGCCCGGAGGCGCCGCCGCCGATCGATCGCGGGCAGGACGAGGTGGGCGACCTGGCGCGCGCGATCGGCCGCATGCAGGAGGAGCTCAGACGCCAGGAGGCGGCGCGGCGGTCGTTCGTGTCCACCGCGTCGCATGAGCTGCGCACGCCGCTGACGATGCTCCAGGGCACGATGGAGCTGCTCGAGGAGGACCTGCGCGACGGCACGCACCTCGAGGACGCACAGGAGCAGGTGCAGAACGCGCGCCGCGAGCTGCGCCGGCTGGCGGTGCTGGCGAGCGAGTTGCTGGACCTCAGCCGGCTCGACGCGGACGTGCAGCTGCGCTCGGAGCCGGTCGAGCTGACCGAGATCACGCGCGCCGTCGCCGCGGAGTTCTCGCTGCGGGCGGGCGAGCGCGACGTGCCGCTGGAGATCGTCGAGAGCGAGGGCCCGTGCTGGGCACGCGCCGACCCGGCCGCCTGCGCCCGCGTCGTGCGCATCCTGATCGACAACGCGCTGCGCTACGCGCCCGCCGGGCGGCCGATCCAGGTCACCGCCGAGCACCGCGGCCGGGAGGTGATCGTGCGCGTCGCCGACCAGGGCCCGGGCGTGGCCGAGGAGGAGCGCGAGCACATCTTCGAGCGCTTCCACCGCGGCAAGGCGTCCAGCGCCGAGAGCGGATTCGGTCTCGGGCTGGCGATCGGGCGCGAGCTGACGGAGCGGATGGGCGGACGGCTCGAGCTGATCGCGTCCGAACTGGGCGCGACGTTCGCGCTGTCGCTGCCCGCTAGCCCGTCTTCACCATCACCGTCGCCTGCACCGGATTCGGCCGCGGCGGCGTGAAATGCGTCGGCTGGATGCTCGAGACCGCCAGCCGCGGATCGTTCGAGAGCGCCTGTGACCACTCCTTGGAGCGGATCCGGACCAGCGCCGTCCAGGGCGCGCGCCAGCGGTTCAGCGTCCACGTGATCGGCTCCACCAGCACCACCCGCGTGCCCGGCGCCAGTGAATCGATCAAGGGCGTCAGGTCCTTGGCGGGCGTGGTCTGGTCCAGGCGCTCGACGCCGTCGCGCCAGTCCCAGACGCCGAGGTCGGTCTCCTCGCCGGTCAGCGTGGCGTAGCGCAGGCCGTCGGGCAGGTAGTAGTGCAGCACGGGGATGGTCTCGGGCTGGGTGGAGATCACGAGGTCGCCGGGCTGCAGGCTCGGGCCGATCGCGTGGGCGATGGCGCGCACGTTGCTCTTCTCCACCGGCGCGGAGTCCTGCGCCCACATGATCACCACCAGCACCAGGCCGACGATCCCGAGGCGCCGTGCGTGGGCGAGGCCGCCGGCGGCGAGCAGCAGCAGCGGCGCGAGCCCGACGGCGAGGTAGCGGTTCGCCCAGGCCGGTGAGGCCTGCGACATCAGCCACGCCAGCGTCGGCGTGCCGGCGGCGATGATCAGCAGGCACAGCGCGGCGCGTCCGCGCTCACCCAGCGGCTTGGCCCGCAGCAGCGTGATCACGCCGGCGCCGGCGCAGATCAGCAGCACGATCTCCGGCATCCGCCCGAGCAGCACGCTCGGAACGCCCAGCAGCGAGCTGAACACGGGCGCGTCCGACCAGGGGGCGCCGGTGTGCGCGGCCTGGTAGAGCGTCGTCGGCACCCACGGCAGATAGAGGACGACCGCGCCGCCGAAGCCCAGCAGGCCGTCGCGGAACAGGTCCTTGCGGCGGTCGCTCAACGCCAGCAGGACGAGGAACGCCACCCCCGCGGCGAGCATGAAGAAGATCGGCCAGTTGTGCGTGTAGAGCGAGACCGCGGTCGAGACGGCGAAGCCCGCCAGCCACGGGCGCCGGTTGGGGGTCTCCAGCGCGTAGGCCTTGATGAAGCAGGCGGTCACGGGGATCGCCAGGAAGGCGACCATCGAGTACATCCGCGCCTCCTGGGCGTACTGCGCCAGGAACGGGTTGAAGGCCATCAGGATGGCCGCGAACCAGCCCGCCTTCATGGTGCCCCAGATCGCTCGCCCGGCCCAGAACGCGACCGGGATGGCCAGCAGCGCGAACACCAGGCTGAGCGACCGCACGCCCTGCTCGCTGGAGCCCGCGAGGTCCAGCCAGAAGTGCAGCAGCATGTAGTACAGCGGCGGCGAGCCGTCCTTGCGCAGCGCGTCCGGGATGTCCCCGAGCGGGCGATCGGCGATGCCGACCGACAGTCCCTCGTCGATCCAGAAGCCGATCCCCATCTCGGTCGTGCGCAGCAGCAGCGAGACGAGCATGAGCGCGCCGAGGCCGAGCGGGACGACGATCTTCGCGCTCGTCACGGCCCGCGTCCGCAGGCTCCAGGTCGGTCGGGAGGCGTAGGTGGCCATCTACTTCGCGCAGGACGAGCCGATGACCCACTTCCGGGTCCGGGCGATCGGTGGGAAGCGGGGGTCGCGGGACAGGGCGGAGAACCACGGCGCGATCGTCGTGCCCGGCGGGTAGGCGAAGATCTCCGTGTCCATCTCGTGCAGATGCATGTACCACGCCACGACCTGCGTTTGGAAGGCCCCCGTGTACACCGCGCCGCACGCCTTCAACTTGGCCTCGCCGCCGCCGGCCTTGATGGCGGCGTCGGCGGTCCCGTAGAGGTCGGCCTCGGCGACGATCTGGTCGTAGTTGTAATCGAGCTCGTGAATATCGCTGCGGACGGCGGGGAACGAGGCGGCGACGATGACCAGTGTGAGCGCGACGGCGGCGATCCTGCCGAACTTGGCGTCGGCCGACTTGACCAGCCATACCCACCCGGCGCCCGCCAGCACACACACGAGCGCGGCGGGCAGGGCGACGTAGCGGAGGTTGCCGGCGAACCCCGCCTGCGTCATCCCGGCGACAGCGACCATCAGCACGGTGCCGATCGCGGCCATCGCCAGGTACAGGCCGTCGCGCTTGAACGCCGCGACCACGACGGCGATCACCCCGCCGACGTAGATCGGGATCGAGAGCACGCTGGCGCTGCGGTTGAAGACCTCGACGAACGGGTGGCGGGCGAACGCGGCGCTGTCCGGGTTCGGCTGGCGGGCGCGGGCGGCGGCGCGCAGGAAGTCGCCGCTGCCGAGGTACTCGGGCACGAACCACAGGATCATCAGCGCGAAGCCGCCGCCGAGCACCAGCGCGACGGTCTTCAGGCGCCGGTCGGTGACCATCAGGAAGAGGCCGTAGAGGGCGATGAACGGCCACACCTCGGGTCTCAGCAGGGCGGCGCCCAGGCCGAGCAGGAACGCGTCCCGGCGGCGGCCGTCGAGGTGGCGCTCGATCGCCCACAGACACAGCGCGACGAGGATGCCCTCCGAGTTGCCGCGCCAGAAGTTGCGGATGAACTCGTCGGCGAGGATCAGCCCGCCGGCGGCGATCACGCCGGCGACGGGCCCCGCGAGTCGCGACGCGAGCCGGTAGGCCATCGCGAAGGCGAGGATGCCGCCGGCGCGGGCGACGGTCAGCCACAGCAGCGGCGCGCCGTCGTCGCCGGCGAGGCTGAAGGGCGTCGTGAAGATCACCGGCAGCGGCTTCCACGACGGGCCCGTCTTGGTGATCAGGTCCAGGTGGGCGACCTCGCGGCCCCAGATGATCCACGCCCACGGGTCGTAGGTGGGGACGCTCGGGAGCAACAGCGTGAGGGCCGCGAGCGCGAAGCACACGAGCACCAGCAGCCGCCAGGGTCTGGCCTTGGGCGGCGGTTCGGACGTCGTCTCAGGAGGCGGCGCGAACCGTTCGAGCACCCGCTCGGCACGCGGCGCGAGAGCGGAGAGAGAGGACAGCGCCAAGATCCAGGCCGGACGGTCGGATCGTCTAACCGATACGCAGCGCCGCGGCGACGCCCGGTGCGGGGTCCACGGTCAGGTCGACGTGCTCGCCCGGGGTTCCCCACACGGCGAAGCCCCGGTCCAGGGCGGCGATCGGCAGGTCGGCCGCCTCGGCGAAATCCTTCGCGCGGCGCTCCAACAGCATCCGGTCGCCGGAGACCAGCGCGCGCTTGGCCGCGAGCACGGTCGCGTCGTCCTCCACGAAGTGCACCGCGCTGGCGGTCAGCGGGTAGCGGCCGGCGGCGCCGAGCGTGGTCAAAAAGCCGTAGCGGCCGGCGCGGGAGAAGCCGGGCAGCGCGATCCGCTCGAAGACGCGCTCGAAGCGACGCTCCGGCGTCCACGACGCCTCGCCCGTGACTGCCTCCTCCTGGGAACCGGCGCGTGCCACCCAGGCCCGGTAGGCGGCCGCGGTGCGGGCCTTGGCCTCGGGCAGAGCGTCGAGGTCGGTGTCCTCCCAGCGCGGCCGGGTCTCCTCGATCAGCTCCTGCAGGTCGGGGGCGAGCGCGAGCAGGAACGCCAGCCAGGTGGCCTGCTCGAGGTCGGGCTCCTCGGCGAGGATCGGATAGGGCCCCGGCGGGTGCAGCCGGAGCTCGGCCTGCGTCAGCGCGCCCGCCAGGCGTTCGGCATCGGCGGTCGCCTTCAGGCCGGGCACGAGCGGGTTCCGGTACCCGTCGTCGGCGGCGCGCTGGAGCTGCCGGGTGACGACGCGCTTCGGGTTGGCCTTCGTCGTGCCGGTGCCGCTCGTCGCGCGCGCGGACCGCGGCGTGGACGTGGCGCCGGGCTTGCGCACGTGAACGTGGCGCACAGGGCTCTTGGTACGGAGTTGATCCTCGATCTCACGCGAGCAGATCGCGCACTTCGAGGTCATCCGGTTATGACGACAGAACATGCCTGACATTCGCGCCGTCTCACGCTAGCGCGTTGGCGAGCACTTCCGCTCCACGCGCGGGTGCCAGCGTCACGCTGCGCCGTCGCATGCGCTCTCCCTCGAGCCGCGTCGGTCTGAGTGCGAACCGTGCCCCGACCGCTCTGAGCACCTCGCGCATCTCCAGCGCCGCGAACGCGGCGCCGAGGCAGCGGCGGTTGCCGCCGCCGAACGGGATGTAGGTGAATGGGTCCGGGTTGGCCTCGAGGAACCGCTCGGGCCGGAAGGTCGTGCCCTGGCGTCGGTGCGCGAGGTACAGGCAGGGCGCGACGTAGACGCCTTCCGGGAGCGTGTGTCCGGCGAGTTCGTAGGGCTGGAGCGTCTTGCGGGCGGTGATGCTCAGCACCGGTCGGGTGCGCAGGACCTCTTTCACGAACGCGTCGATGTGGTCGTCGTCGGTGAGCGGGAAGGGGTGGCGGGCGAGGCGTTCCAGGGCCCAGGCGAGGGCGGTCGCGGTGGTCTCGTGGCCCGCCGCGAGGAGCGTCACGAGCTGGTCTCTGAGTTCTTCTCTGGTGGCGCCGGAGTTCTTCAGCAGGTCGACGATGGCGTCTCCGTCGCCGGCTCGGTCGATGCGGTCATAGACGAGTTGGTCGATCCGGCGGGTGGCGGTTAGGAACCGTTTGTATGGGCCGATGTCTCTCTGCACGAGCGACATCGCGATCAGGTTCGCGGTCGAGCCGGTCATGTCCAGGGCGGCTCTCAGTGCGTCTCGCAGCTCGGGGTCGCGGCTGCCGAAGATCACGCGCTGGATGACCTCGAGGGTGAGGGCGCGCATGCGCGGGAGGGTCTTCAACGGCGTGTCGGGCGGCCACGTGTCGAGCTCCTCGTGGGCGACCTCGGCCATCGTGTCCGTCCAGCGCGTGAGCGCCTCACCGTGAAACGGCGGCATCACCAGCTTGCGCTGGCGGGCGTGCTCGGGGCCGTGGAGGATCAGGATCGAGTTGCGCCCGGCGAACGGCTCCAGGAACCCCGCGGCCTCCCCGCCCTGCAGGACGTCCGGCGGGGCGGCGTACACGCGCTTGATCTCGGCAGGGTCGCTCGTCAGGACCAGCGGCGCGTCCGACCACGCGGTTCTGAGCGTGAACGGCTCCCCGTAGCGAGCCTGGGCGCGGCGCAGGAGCGCGGTCGGCCGGACGATCCACTCGATGGTCTGAAGGGCGGACGGCGCCTTCGGGCCAGGCGGCAGCTCGCGCATGCCGCGCAGCCTACGGCGTCTCGCTCACGCGGCACGCAGCGCCTCCGTCGGAGACAACCGCGCGGCCCGCAGCGCCGGGTAGAGCCCCGCGACTCCACCGGCCACCACGGCCACGAGCACGCCGCCGGCCAACGCGACGAGCGGCACCGCGACCGTCCACCCCTCCCACATCGCGTACCCCGCCGTCACCAGCGCCCCGAGTGCCGTGCCGGCCACACCGCCGAACCCCGCGAGCAGCAGCGACTCGGCCAAGAACTGCACGCCGACGTTGCGCTGCGTCGCCCCGAGCGCCCGCCGCAGGCCGATCTCCGACCGGCGCTCGAGCACGGAGATCACCATGACGTTCGCGATCCCCACGCCGCCGACCAGCAGCGCCACGGCACCGAGCCCGAGGAACAAGGACGTGAACGCGGTCTTCGCCGCCGCCCGCGCCTCGATGGCGTCCGACGGCCGCGAGACGTCGACCTCCTCCGGGTGCTCCGGGTTGGCCGAGCGGCCGAGCAGCGCGCGGACGCCCGCGATGCGCTCCTTGTCGGTGCGCACGAACACCGTCGAAGGGTTGGCGTCGGTGCCGAAGATCGACGCCGCGGCCGGGAAGCCGATCAGCGCGGCGCTGTCGAGTTGCGGCGCCAGCGTGACCGGCGCGAGGATGCCGATGACGGTGAACCAGCGCGCGCCGAGCCAGACGCGGGTGTCGGCGCGGTCGATGCCGAGCGTCTCGGCGGCGTCGGCGCCGAGGACGACCGTCGGGTAGCGGTTGTTCGCGGCGTTGAGGAAGACGCCGTGGCTCAGGGTCGCGCCGATCGTCGCGCGCAGCTGCGGGTCGGCGGCGACGACGGCGATCCCGCCCGTCTCGGCCTCGTCGATGAACGGCGAGCGACGGACCGTCTGACCATCGACCGAAGCCGCGGCGGCGACGGCCTCGACGCCGGAGACGCGCCGGAGCATCGCCGCCGCGGACTCCGGCAGCACGGACTCGTCGCCCATGAAGGACTGACCGGGCGCGACGCGCAGGAGGTTCGTGCCCAGCCGGTCGAGCTCGGCCAGCAGGTCGGCCTTGGAGGACTCCGAGATCCCGAGCACGGCGACCATCGCGGCCACGCCGATCGCGATCCCGAGCGCGGACAGGGCCGCCCGCGCGCGGCGGGTGCGCAGGCCGAGCGCGCCGGTGCGCAGGACGTCGCCGGCGGTCATACGAGCGCCTCGGCCGGCAGGATCTCGCCGTCGCGCAACTCGACGCGGCGCGGGAACGCGGCGGCGATCGCGTGGTCGTGGGTGATGGTGATGATCGTCGAGCCCGCCGCGTGCAGCTCCTGCAGCAGCGCGAGGATGCCTGCCCCGGAGCGCGAGTCGAGGTTGCCGGTCGGCTCGTCGGCGAACAGGATCGACGGGCGCCCGACCAGCGCCCGCGCGATCGCCACCCGCTGGCGCTCGCCGCCGGAGAGCTTGCTCGGCGTGTGGCCGACGCGGTGCGAGAGCCCCACCGCCTCCAGCGCCTCGCGCGCCCGCTCCCGCCGCGCGCCCGGCGCGACGCCGGCGTAGAGCAACCCGGTCGCCACGTTGTCGAGCGCGGTCATCCCGTCGAGCAGGAAGAACTGCTGGAAGACGAACCCGATCTCGCGCGCCCGCAGCGCCGCCAGCGCCCGCTCGCCCAGCCGCGAGGTGTCGTTGCCCGCGACCTCGACCGTCCCGGCGCTCGGCCGCTCCAGCGTGCCCATCACGTGCAGCAGCGTCGACTTGCCCGACCCCGACGGGCCGATGACCGCGACCGCCTCGCCCTCGCAGGACGGTCAGCGAGACGCCGCGCAGCGCCTCCACCCCGCCGGGATAGGACTTGCAGACATCGAGCAGGCGCAGGACGGCGGTCATTGCGCCGTCACCACCCGCTCGCCCTCGCGCAGGCCGCCGCCGGAGACCTCGACGAGGTTGTCGGCGTAGAGCCCCGTCTCGACCGCCACCAGCCGCCCCGACGCGAGCTCGAGCCCGTATCCGCCGCCCTGGCGCGCCAGCAGCGCCTTGACCGGCACGGCCAGCACGTCGTCGGCGCGCTCGACGGAGAAGCCGACGTCGACCGGCGCCTGGTCGAACCCGCCGCCCGCGCCGCGCAGCGTGATCGTCACCTCGATCGAGGCGTCCGCGTCCTGCGACGCCTTGCTCGCGACCTTGCCCACCGACGTGATGCGCCCCGTGGTCGTGCGGCCGGTCGGCAGGTCGACCGTCACCTTCTCGCCGACGCGGGCGAGCTCCTGGCGGCTGGCGTCGAGCTGCACGGTCACGCGTCGCGAGACCGACGAGATCGACGCGACCGGGCGCCCCGGCGACACGGCGTCCCCGAGCGAGGCCTTCGCCTCCCCCATCCGCACCGGCTCGGCGCGGAAGACGACCTCGCCGCGCGAGAGCGAACCGTCGGCGTAGAGCCCGCGCGCCCGCTGGAAGCGCTTGACGGCGGCGGTCGTGTCGCTGTCCCAGTCGTCGTCGACGTGACCGGGGTCGTGCCCCAGCGCCTTGAGGTTGCGTTCGAGCTGGCGCACGTCGTCGCCGTCGGTCATGCCGGGCGCGAAGTCGCGCCAGGCCGGCAGCGAGCCGTAGAACAGGAACGCCGCGGGCACGTTGTCGACCGAGTAGAGCGAGTGCCCGCGGGTGATCACCGTGCCGGGCTCGCGCAGCGCGGTCAGCACGCCCGCGGCGCCGGCGCCCAGCGTCGACGGATCGGCGTAGCCGAGCGTCCCGGAGAGGCTCTCGCGGTCGACCAGGTTGGTCCGCTGGACCGTCGCCGTCGCCTTCCCCCCCGAAGGCTCGGCGGGCGCGTGTGGCGCCGCGCCGCATCCGGCCAGGGCCAGCGCGGCCAGAGGCGCGAGCCGTCTCATCCGTCTTCGTTGTCCGTCGTGCCGGCGCCCGGCAGCGTGTCTTCGCACGCTTTCATGGCCGCCTTGAACCTCGCCGAGTCCGGGTTCAGGCCGCTGCCCTTCGTCATCCGGATCTGCGCGCCGCCGTTCTCGTCGAAGGTCGGGTCCGGGAAGTTCTTGATCCCGTGTTCGCGCATGCACTTCGCGTTGGCCAGCGCGGCCTGCTTGAACTCCGCCCGCTCCGTGTCGCTGATGTCCGGCGGCTTGATCGATTCACGGATCGACGCGCAGGCCTTCTCGGCGACGCGCATCTTCGCCTGGTCGACCTTCTTCGGACCCAGCTGCTTGATGCGGTTGCCCTCGAACACCGGGTCGGGCATGTCGACGCCGTGCTCGCGGATGCACTTGGCGTAGGCCAGCATCGCCTTCTTGGCGTCGTCGCGGCCGGTGCCGCCGGCACCGGAGGTGGAGGGCTTCTCGCTCCCGCAGGCCGCGAGCGAGGCGGTCGCCGCGAGCGCGGCGACCAGAAGTCGAGTCGTCATACCCGCCAATTCACCGGGCGGGTATGAGACGGCTTTCAGGCGAACCTAGGAAGTTGCTGAGAGGACCGGGAGTGACAGGCGCAGCAGCGCCCCGCCACCGTCGGCGGCTTCCGCGGAGACCGTCCCGCCGTGGGCCTCGGCCACCTGGCGCACGATCGCCAGCCCGAGCCCGGACCCCGGCCGTCCGCGTGCCGTGTCGGCGCGGTAGAAGCGATCGAAGACGTGCGCGCGATCGTCCTCCGGGATGCCCGGGCCGCGGTCGCGCACCAGCAGCTCACCGCCGGCGATCCGCACGTCCACCACCGCCCCCGGTGGGCTCCACTTGGCCGCGTTGTCGAGCAGGTTCGCGATCGCGCGGTCCAGCCGCGCGGGGACGCCCGCGACCAGGGCGGGCTCAAGCGTCGTCTCGAAGGTCACGTTCGGCGCGTGTCGCCTCGCGCGCTCCACCGCGACCGCCACGAGCCGGTCCAGCCGCACGTCCTCCGCGCACGGCTCGTCCGGCTCCTCGTCGCGCGCGAGGTCCACGAGATCGCCGACGAGCGCGGTCAGCTCCTCGAGCTGGGTCACGAGGTCCTCGCGCAGCCGCTCGCGGTCGTCGGGGTCCAGCGAGCCGCCGCGGGCGAGCACCTCGAGGTTCGTGCGCAGCGAGGTGAGCGGGGTGCGGAGCTCGTGCGAGGCGTCGGCGACGAGCTGGCGCTGCGCCTTCTGGGAGTCCTCGAGGGCGCCGAGCATCGTGTTGAAGGCGGTGGCCAGGCGGGCGACCTCATCGTCGCCGTGGGCGTCGATCCTGCGCGTGAGGTCCCTCGTCGAGGCGACGTGCTCGGCGGTCGTCGTGAGCTCCGCCACCGGTCTGACGGCGGTGCGCATCGCCAGCCGGGAGAGCAGCACCGCGAGCGCGATGCCCGCCACCGCGAGCAGACCGAGCGCGAGGCGCAGGCGGGTGAGCGTGCCGTCGACCTCGTTGAGCGAGCGAGCGGTGATCACCGTCAGGTTCGTCGCCGGCGCGCGCGCCACGAAGACGCGGACATGCGCGCCGTCGACGGTGCGGTCGGCGAAGAACGGTCCGCGCCGGCCGTCCGCGACGGCTTGGACCTCCTCGTCGGGGACGAGCTGCTCGGGCGGTTGCGGCCCCCGCGTCCCGGCGATCGTCTGCACGTACGCGGGCGCCTCGCCGGTCAGCAGCATCAACCGGTCCGGCGGCCCGGCGTCGCCGAACGGCGGGGCTCCCGCCCTGGCCATCTCCACCTGGCGCTGCAGCGCCGAGTCGATCTCGCCGCGCAGCGTGTTGCGCACCACGAAGTACGCCAGCACCGACCCGAGCACGACGACGATCGCGACGGCCGCGCCGCACGAAAGCGCGATCCGGCGGCGGAAGCTCACCGTTCGCGCAGGACGTAGCCGACGCCGCGGACCGTCTGGATCAGGCGCGGCTCGCCGAGCTTGCGGCGCAGGTAGCCGACGTAGACCTCCAGCGAGTTGGAGGTCGGCCCGAAGTCGTAGCCCCAGACGTGCTCGAAGATCTGCGTGCGCGTGAGGACCTGCCGCGGGTGGCGCATGAGCAGCTCCAGCAGCAGGAACTCGGTGCGGGTCAGCTCGACCGGGCGCCCGTCGCGGGCCACGGTGTGACCGGCGGGGTCGAGCTCCAGGCCCGCGTGGTGCAGGCGCTCGCCGACGGGGCCGGAGGTCCTGCGCAGCAGCGCTCTGAGCCGGGCGCCCAGTTCCTCCAGCGCGAACGGCTTGACCAGGTAGTCGTCGGCGCCCGCGTCCAGGCCCTTCACGCGGTCCGGCACGCCGTCTCTCGCGGTGAGC
This sequence comes from uncultured Solirubrobacteraceae bacterium, assembly GCA_963798325.1. Taxonomy (GTDB): domain Bacteria; phylum Actinomycetota; class Thermoleophilia; order Solirubrobacterales; family Solirubrobacteraceae; genus Solirubrobacter. Next base: position 1,156,982 of record CAWCSS010000008.1, on the reverse strand, counting down.
ATCAGGACGGGCGTGCGGTCACCCGCGGCGCGCAGCCGGCGGCAGACCTCCAGCCCGTCGGGCTCGGGCATCAGGACGTCCAGGACGATCGCGTCGGGCGGCTGGTGCGCGAGCGCGTCCAGGGCCTCGGCGCCGTCGGCGGCGAGCAGCACGCGGTAGCCGTCCATCCGCAGCGCCCGGTCGAGCGCGTCGCGGACGCTCGGTTCGTCATCGACCACGAGGATTCGCACACAGCGAATCCTCAGGTAGCTACCTGAGAAGCGTGTAAGAGCTCCGCGCTGTATCTCGCCGCGACCGGCTTCGCCGGTGCGGGCGCGATTTCGGCTAGGACCAGGGGTCCAGCGGGAGGCGGCTCGGGAAGCCGGTCTCGGCCGCGTGCCAGTGGCTGACCTCGGACTCGTCGACCTGCCAGCAGAGATAGACCTCGTGCCCCTCGCGCAACGTGGGGAAGTCGATCATCCCGGTCTCGAGATCGCGGACCAGGAGGTCGAGCTCCTCGAGGTGCTCGAACCCCAGCGTCGCGGCCACCGCGGCCTGCGCGCGTGCACGCCCCGGGTACGCACCGCCGACGACGTTGGCGAGCGTCGCGAAGCCCGTGTCGAAGCCCTCGTCCTGGAGCACCCGCTTGGCCTCCTGCAGGCGGCGGACGGTCACCCGGACCTCCGGGAGAAGGGCGTTGGCCTGCTCGGCTGTGTAATGGCGCTGGTGGAGCATCGTCTCTTTCCTGTTACCCGAGTCCCTGCATCGGCAGACCTGGGTGTAAGAGGACTACGCAAACGTCTAGCGATGCGCTCACAGCTCGTACTGCGCGTCACCCGCTCCGAGCACGACGGGCTCGCCCTCGCGGGCGGCGAAGGTGATCGGCAGTTCGGGATCGCTCGTGGCGAATTCCGCGGTGGCGACGGTCCGCCCGCCGAACGCCGAAGCCAAATCCTTGGTGGCGCGGGCGAGATGCTCGATCGTCCCGAGCGGCGCGGAGAGCTCGCCGGTCTCGGTGTTGATCGTGATCGCGGTGGCCGGGATCGGCGTCAGGCGATGCAGCGCCTTCGGGGGTGCACTCGGCGCGTCGGCGGTCGTCGTCGCATCGCCTTCGGTGACCGTTGTCGAGTGCGGTTGCGCGTCGATCATCAGCGTGCCCCCGTGTTCGCCCTCGAGCAGCAGGACGACCCGGGTTGCGCCCGAGCGTTCCTGGAACGCCATCGCGGTGGCGATCGCCTCGTCGAGGTTCACGTCGCCGCGGCGCCGGCCCGGCGCGCCTCGATCTCGTGCCGGTTGTTCGCGTAGCCGCCGCGGACGTAGCTCCACCACATCTTCAAGCGGTGATCCTGGTCCTGCCACACGTGGGTGAGCTCGTGGGCGATCAGGCCCGGGCTCGACTCGCTCAGCGGGTGCTTGAGCAGGATCAGCGGACCCATCTCGTACCCGTGGAAGCGCCGGAACCACGGCAGCCGGAACAGCCACGGCACGTGCAGGATGCGGACGTGGTTGATCTTGACCTTCTCGGGATAGAAGTCGAACTGATCGAGCGTGGCCTTCGCGCGTTCGAGCGCTTGGCGTTCCGCTTCGGTCCTCTTCAGCGTCACGCGGTGCCGAGGAGTTGCTGGACGCGGGTCTGCGCCTCGTCGTCGAGCTCACCGAGCAAGGGCTCGACGTAGGCGGTGAACGCCTCGCGGGCGAGCGTGAGGTCGTCCGCGGGACTGGCCTCGTTGCGCACCGCGGCGTGCCTCGCGGCGTCGAGGAACACGCCCGTGCCGAGAGGCGTGATCTCGCTCAACGCGATCAGGCGCTCGGCCGCCCTCGTCGCGGTCGCGTCGTGGTTCGCGGCCTGGTGGAGCGCGTTGCGCAGCTCGTCGGCGGGCGGGGGAAGGACCTCCACGAACGCGAAGCGCCGGAGCAGCGGCCGTGACGCCTGCGGCGCGCCACCGCCCCACGTGGCGACGATCCGCCAGCCGTCCGCCGCTTCGGCCTCATCGGCGTCTCGCGTCGCGACGGGGATGCCCATCAAGAACGTCGACAGGGAGCCGAGCGCGCGATCCGGCCGCGCACGGTCGAGCTCGTCGACGATCACCCACCGGCCCTGAGCGGCCGCGGAGAGCAGGAGCTCCCTCGGCTCCCAGCGGTGCTCGGCGGTGACGACCGTCGCCCCGTGCGCCTGCCCGGTCTGCGCGGCCGCTCTGGCGATCGCCATCGCCAACGTCGTCTTCCCGCTGCCGGGCGCGCCGGTCAGGATCAGGTGCTTGCCGGTCGCGAGGCCGGCGGCGACGTTCGCGTACACCGACTGCGGGAGCCGCAGACCCGCCGACAACGCGGCCGCCCGGATCGTCGCGGCGTCCACGAACCGCGCCCCGCTCGGCGGAGCGGCGACCGGCGGCAACGGCCCAGTCGGAGTGACCGTTCGCGGCGGAGCGACGCTGACCGGCGGCGCGATCGAGCGCTCCGGGGCGCCCGGCGGCGACACCTCCACGGGCTCGCCCGCCGACGGGACGCCGGCGCCGCTCGGGGGCGCCACCGAGGCGCTCGCGGCGGGCTCGACCGCCGCGGCACTCGGCGGCGCGACCGGCGCGACGTCCGCGGGCGGCGGTGCGGCCCCGCTCGGCGGCGCGACGTCCGCGGCACTCGGCGCGGGCTCGCGCGGGCGCGCGGCGCGACGTCCGCGGCACCGGGCGCGACCGGCGCCATGTCCCCGGCTCGACCGGCGCGACATCCGCGGGCGGCGGCGCGGACTCGCTCGGCGGCGCGCTCGCCGCCGCGCCGGACTCGACCGGCGCGACGTCCGCGGGCACGCTGCGCGGGCTCGCACCGGCGCGCTCGCGCGCGGGCTCGACCAGCGCGACGTCCGAGGGCGGCGACGCGGCGCTCGCTCGGCGGCGCGCTCGCCGCGGGCTCGACCGGCACGACGTCCGCGGGCGGCGACGCGGGCTCGCTCGGCGGGGCGACCGGCGCGACCTCGACCGGCACGACGTCCGCGGGCTCGCTCGGCGCCGCGACCGGAGCGCTCGCCGCGGGCTCGACCAGCGCGACGTCCGAGGGCGGCGACGCGGCCTCGCTCGGCGGCGCGCTCACCGCGGGCTCGACCGGCGCGACGTCCGCGGGCGCGACGCGGGCGCGCGCGACCGGGCGCCACCGGCGCGGCCTCGACCGGCGCGACGTCCGCGGGCGCGCTCGGCGGCGCGACCGGCGCGCTCGCCGCGGGCTCGACCGGCGCGACGTCCGCGGGCGCGACCGGCGCGACGTCCGCGGCACTCGGCGCGGGCTCGCTCGACGGCTCGGCCGGTGTGCGGGGCGGGACGTAGGAGGACGGCGGCGGCGGGACGGAACCGCCCGGCCGCCCTGCGGCCAACGGGTCGCCGGACGTGAGTCCGGCGGGTGTCTGCGGTCCAGGGCCCATCGGATCGCCGGCGCTGAGGGAGCCCGGGGGCGGTGGCGTGGAGGGGTCCCGCCCGGCGAAGGGGAGTAGCGGGTCGTCGGTCTGCGGGCGGTCCTCGGTCGGTGCCTGCGGCGTGCCGCCGGCGCCCGCACGCGGGACGATCGGCGGGGGCTGCGACGGCGGCGCGGGGGCCGGCGGCGGGCCCTGCGAGGTCGTCGGCGGCGTCGCCGCGCCCGGCGGCATGATGTCCGCCGGAGGGGGCGTCGCCGGTCGCACCGGCGAGGGCGACATCACGGTGTGGTAGCCGTTGTCGTCGTCGTCCTCGGGCTCGGCGGCCTGGGCCTCGTCGACCGTGGGTGGCTCGGGTTCGGGCTCCGGCTCGGGGGCCGGTGCGGCGAACTCCTCCTCGGCGGCGGCGCGGACGGCTTCGATGCCACCCGGATTCAGTTGCGCGGCGAGGTCGACCAGCGACATGTGCACGGGCAGCGTGAGCTCGAGGCGGAGCTGCTCGCCGGCCGGGGTCAGGCTGTGGTCGTCCTCGATCAGCTCGAGGTCGGTGAGCAGGATGATGTGGCGCTCGCCCTGGATGCGCAGCGTGTTCTCGTTGTCCCAGCCGGCGCGGCCGAGGTAGGCCATCGCGCGGCCGAAGTCCATCGTCGAGATCCGCGTCCCGGGCGGGACCGAGGCGAGCAGGCTGAGGCCGATCGCGAGCCCGTGGAAGATCGAGTCCGTCATGTGCTTCTCGCGCAGCTGGCGGCGAAGCCACTCGGCCTGGGAGCTCGAGACGTCGAACGGCGCGTCGGGATCGCCCGACCGCATGTAGCGCTTGCCGAGATCGGTCAGCTCGACGACCCCGCGGTCCTCCTTGACCAGCCCGGCGAGCCGGCAGAACGAGATGAAGTGCCGCATCCGGCCGAGCGCGTTCTCGAGGTCGGGCGGGAACAGCTCGTCGAGGTTGAACTCGGTGACGAACTCATCCGTACGGAGCCGGCCGCGCTTCTCGATCGCGCGCAGGAGGCCGTGAGCGTCGCCCAGACGGGTCGCGGGGATGGGGCGCATGACCTTGACCCTAATAGGCGCGCACGAACCGGACCAGCCCGGCCGCGCGCGCCCTGACGTGTGGAACTAGGAGTCCGAGCCGCCCTGACCGGTCGGCACCGGCCCCTCCGACAGCGTCGCGCCGGCCCCGTTCGCGGCCTGCGGCGGGTCCTTCGGCGCCTGCGCGGCGGGCTTCGCGGGAGCCTCGGGCGTCGTCGCCGGGTTCTTGGCGGCCAGCGCCTTCGCGGCGGGCTTCTTGGCCGCCGCCGGCTTCGCGGGCGCGGGCTGCTTGGCGACCGGCTTCGGCGCCGCGCGCTTGGCCGGAGCGGCCTTCTTGGCGGCGGGCTTCGCCGGCGCGGGCTGCTTGGCGACCGGCTTCGGCGCCGTGCGCTTGGCCGGAGCGGCCTTCGCGGGCGCGGACTGCTTCGCCACCGGCTCCGCCGCGACCGGCTTCGAGGCCGCCGTGCTTGGTCGCCGCGGGCTTCGCGGGCGCCGGCTTCTTCGCCGCCGCGGGCTTCGCGGGCGCCGGCTTCTTCGCCGCCGTGGGCTTCGGCGCCGCCGGGTTCTTTGCGGCCGTCTTCGGCGCGGCCTGCTTCGACGCCGCGGGCTTCGCGGCAGCGACCTTCGGCGCGGCGGGCTTCGGCGCGGCAGGGTTCTTCGCCGCGACCTTGGGCGCGGCCGACTTCTTCGCGGCCGGCTTCTTCGCCGTGAGCTTCGAGGCGGCGGGCTTGACCGCGGCCGGCTTCTTGGCGGGCTTCGCCTTGCCGGTCGGGACCGGGCCCTGGTCGGCGGTCGCTCCGGCGGCGTTGGCGGTGGCGGCCGGTTCCTTGACGGCCGGCCCCGCCTTGGCGGTCGCGCCGCGACCGGACGGCTTCGCCTTGGCCTTCGCGCGCGCCTTCGCCTTGGGCTTGCGGGCGGTGGCGGACTTGGGGGCGGCCGGAGCTCCGGGCTTGGGGGCGCCGATCGCGTCAGGGGCCGGGCTGGGCCGCTCGGACGTGGTGGGCTCGGCGGGCGGGACGGTGGTGTCGTCCTCGTCGCGCACGAGCCGGCGGGCGACGTCGGCCGCCTTGCTGACGACGTCGGCGGCTGTGTCGATCAGCTTCTTCGGTATCGATGGCATACGGGCCTTAGTGTGCCCATCGCCCTTAACCCCTATGCCGTGAGCGCGAGCGCGGCATCGCCGCAGGCCAGCGCCAGCGCTTCGGTCGCGGAGACGCGCTCGCACATCGAGCCGTCGACCGAGCGAAGCTCGCAGCACAGCGCGCGAGCCATCGAATCCACCGAGAAGTGCAGCTCCAGCTCACCCGCGATCAGAGTCCTGCGACCGCTCCCACGCAGCGTCCACCTCGGCCTGCACGCACGGCGGCGGCGAGTCGAGAAGGGGGGTGTGAACGTGCGCGAAGCGGTACATCAGGCGGACTCCTCAGGGGGTCATCAAGAGCTTGCACCCCGGGTGATCGGCCCTACCCCAAATGGGGGACATGGGGTCGACACCCCAAGCCCGATAAACCTGACTAAAGGCCCGCTGGATGTCGCGCCACGAAGCCTTCGGTGGAGCGCATCTCGTTGATCCAGCGCGAGCCGGTGATCTTCGCGGCGGAGGTGTCGAAGCGAACGCCGGCGACCTCCAGGAAGACGTGCCCGTCGTTGGCGTAGATCGTGACCCACTTGCCCTTGCCGGCCTCGCCCCAGGACATCAGGGGACCGGACGCCAACGGCCCGTTCAGCAGGCCCGCCGCGGCCAGCACGAAGGACACCGAACCCGAGCAGTCGTAGCCCGTGTCCTGCCATTTGCCGTGCCCGCCGCCCCACTTGTAGGGCGTGCGCGCGATGCCGTTACCGGCCTCGATGATCTGCTTGACGGCCTCGGGCGCCTCCAACGGCGGCAGCGCGACGCCGTTGCCCAAGGCGACCGCCTTGTCGACGGCGTTGGAACCACCGGACGCCGGGTTCTTGCCCTGGATCGCGGAGGAGGCTTCCTTGGTCGGCTTCGCGTCGGTCGTGCTCAGGCCCGGGTCGGCGGCCGCGGCGGTCGGCGAACCCGCCTCACCCGCGACCGGAGCCACGGAGCGCGCCCGCGAGGTCGTCGGCAGCGGCGGCAGAGAGACCGCGTCCTCGGACGCGGCGGCCACCATCGGTGAAGACGTGGCGGTCGCGGCCACAGCCGCCGCCGGGGGCGTGTCCTGACCGGATGCGCCGAGAGCCAGATAGCCGCCGCCGAGGGTCAGCAACCCTGCGGTCGTGAAGGCAGCGGCGATCCGGAGCATCCACCTAGGATGGCGACGAGGACGTTGAGAGGACGTAAGGAAACCCACCGACCATCCCATCGGTCGTTTCCCGGCGCGACTTAAGTCACTCCACGCCGAGCGCCTGAGCCAGATCCTCCACCAGGTCCTCGGGCGCTTCGACGCCGCAGGACAGACGCACGAGATCGGCCGGGACCGCCGCCGCGGAACCTTCCACGGATCCGTGCGTCATCGCCTGCGGGATCTCGATCAGCGACTCAACCCCGCCGAGCGACTCCGCCAACGAGAACAGCTTCGTCGCCGACACGATCTTCAGCGCGTCCGGATGGCGGAACGAGACCATCCCCGAGATGCCGGGCCAGCGCACCTCGTACACGCCTTCGATGCCTTCGAGCCACGCCGAGACGACGCGCGCGTTCTCGGTGTGCGCCGCCATCCGCAGATGCAGGGTCCGCAGGCCGCGATGCACGAGGAAGCAATCCAGCGGCCCGGGCACGGCGCCGATCGAGTTCTGCACGAAGCGCACCTTCTCGTGCACGTCCGGATCGCGCACCACCACGGCGCCGGAAACCGCGTCCGAGTGTCCGCCCAGATACTTGGTCGCGGAGTGCACGACGGCGTCCGCGCCCAGCTCCAGAGGACGCTGGTAGACCGGCGTCGCGAACGTGTTGTCGACGGCCACGAAGACGCCGCCCGCGCGAGCGATCACGCCCGGCACGTCGATGACCTTCAGCGTCGGGTTCGTCGGCGTCTCGACCCACACCAGCTTCGTCGCATCGGTGATCGCCGCCGCGACCGCATCGAGATCGGTCTGATCGACCATCGTGTACGAGAGCCCCCAGCGCGAGAGCACCTTGTCGACGAGCCGGTAGGTGCCTCCGTAGAGATCGTCCGGGATCACGACGTGGTCGCCGGTGTCGCACACCGCGGTCAGCAGCGCGTGCGTCGCGGCCATGCCCGAGGAGAACGCGCTGCCGAGGCCGCCCTCGAGCTCACCGAGCCCGCGCTCGAGGGCGTCGCGTGTCGGGTTGGCCGAGCGCGAGTAGTCGAAGCGCTCGCGGAACTGGCCCGGAGCGCTCTGCACGTAGGTCGTGGACTGGTGGATCGCGGGAATCACGTCGCCGAAGGAGGGATCAGGCTCCAGGCCGGCGTGGACCGCGCGGGTCGCGAATCGGGTCATGAGACGAGCGACTCAAGCAGGTCGGTGCGCGTCACGATGCCCACCGGCCGGCCGTGCTCGCTCACGATCAACGCCTGCGTGTCGCCGGTCAGCAGCTCGACCGCCTCGCGCACCGGATCGACCGTCGAGACGCCGGAGAACGGCGCCTCCATCACGTCGGCGATCGGCGCGGTCATGACCTGCGGGTCCACGAGCGCCGCCTTGAGCAGCCCGCGCTCACCGACCGACCCGACGACCGTGTAGGGATCGTCGGCGCTGACCACCGGCAACTGCGAGACGCGATGCTCGTGCAGCAGCGAGATCGCCTCGCGCACCGGCTGATGCGTCTGGACGACGACGAAGCGCGGGATCTCCCCCGCGGCGGTCTTCATCCGCAGCACGTCGCCGACCGTCCGGTCCGCGGAGCGCTCCAGGAAGCCGTACTGCGTCATCCACTCGTCGTTGAAGATCTTCGAGAGATAGCCGCGCCCGCCGTCGGGCAGGATCACCGCGACCATCGCCTCCGGGTCCGAGATCGCCGCGCGCGACCTCCAGCGCCGCGTGCATGGCGAGCCCGCACGACCCGCCCACGAGCAGCCCCTCGGTCTCCGCCAGCCGGCGCGTCGTCAGGAACGAATCGCGGTCGGAGACGGTCACGTAGCGATCGACCACCGACGGGTCATAGGTCGCCGGCCAGAAGTCCTCGCCCACGCCCTCGACGAGGTACGGATGGACTTCCTCGTTGGAGTAGATCGAGCCGACCGGGTCAGCGCCGATGACCTCGATCTTCGGGTTCTGCTCCTTGCAGGTACCTCGCCGTGCCGGTGATCGTCCCGCCCGTCCCGACGCCGCACACGAAGTGCGTGATCCGCCCGCCCGACTGGCGCCACAGCTCCGGCCCGGTGCCCAGGTAGTGCGCCTCGGGGTTGGCGGGGTTGGCGTACTGGTTGGGCTGGAACGCGCCCGGGATCTCCTCGCGTCAGCCGGTCCGCGACCCGGTAGTAGGCCTGCGGCGAGTCCGGCGCGACGTCGGTCGGCGTGACCACGACCTCGGCGCCGTAGGCGCGCAGCAGGTCGATCTTCTCGCGCGACATCTTGTCCGGCATCACCGCGATCACGCGGTAGCCCTTCAGGCGCGCGGCGATCGCCAGGCCGGTGCCGGTGTTGCCCGACGTCGGCTCGATGATCGTCCCGCCCGGCCGCAGCCGACCGTCGCGCTCGGCGGCCTCGACCATCCGGATCGCGACCCGATCCTTGATCGACCCACCAGGGTTGAAGTACTCGACCTTGGCGACGACCTGTGGCGCACAGCCCGCGCTGATCCGGCTCAGGCGCACCAGGGGCGTCTCACCCACCGTGTCCAGGAGTGAGTCCTTGATCTCGGATGTCGTCGCCGTACGGGTCATGAAAGCGACTATAGGCCGGGATCGGCGGGCGCGGCGCGCTTTGTAGCCGGTCTGGCCACCGGGCAGTTCGGTCTTCTCCACCTTGCCCTGCGAGACGAGCTTGGCGAGCGTGTTGTAGGTCACCGCGCGCGAGATCTTCGTGACGTCGGAGATCTCCGCCGCGCTGACACGCCGGGGCGCTCGCCGACGACGCTGACGATCGCCTCGCGGTTGGCGCCGCGCGGCGCGCGCTTGGTCTGCTTGCGCGGCGACGTGCCGCGCGTCGCGACCGGGCGGCGCTCCGCCGCGAACGGTGCTCGCGCCAGCGCCGCCTGGATCTGCTCGCGCTCGCTGCACCAGCGGCTCATACGCCGCCAGTTCGCGCTCGATCGTGTTCAACCGCTCTTCCAGATCCCGCCGCAGCGCAGCGATCACGTCGCTCACGTACCACCCCTTCCCGTTAGGACGCGGGGCAGGCTAGCGCTCCACCCCCGCTCGCCCCTGACCGAAAAAGGTCGCTATTTGCGAACAATTCCCCCATTGGTAGGGGGCGAAGAACCGGGCGATCCGCCTAAATCCGTCACGAGGGCGAAGCACGGAGGGCGAAGTGGCGGCGTTGGGCGAGCGCGGCGTGGGGAACGACGCGCAACGGATCGAGGCGATGGTGGCGCGGCACGGGCCGATGCTGTTGCGTGTCGCCAATCAGTTCTCCTTCTGTCACGACGACGCACTGGATGCCTACCAGCGCGCGCTGGAGATCTACCTGCGGCGACTGAACACGGTCGACCGCGCGACCGAAGGCGCCTGGCTGCGGGTGGTGGTCAAGCATGAGGCGATGGCCATCCGCAACGCCCGTGGCGCCCTGGTCGAGGCGGATGACGTCGACTTCGACGAGCGCGAATCGGTCCTGCGCGAGGTCGAGGACACGGTGGCGGGCGGCGAGCGCGTGGGCCGCTCGGTCGAGGCGCTGAAGTCGCTCAAGCCCGACGAGGCGAAGGCGCTGCTGCTGAAGGCCGAAGGACCTCTCCTACCACGAGATCGGCCGCCACTTCGGCTGGAGCTACACGAAGGTCAACCGCAGCATCACCGAGGGCCGCAAGCGCGTTCCTGAAGGTCTATCGCGGGATCGAGGCGGGCGAGGCGTGCGAGCGCTACGAGCCGGTGCTGGACGCGCTCGCGGGCGGGACCGCGACGAGCGCGCAGATCCTCTCGATCCGCCCGCACCTGCGCCACTGCGCGACCTGCCGCGCGACGGTGCGGTCGATGCGCTTCTCGCGCACGCGGCGGATCGCGCTGCTGGCGCCGTTCGCGTGGATGAGCCGCGTCCTGTCGCGCGCCCGACGTCGAGCGTGCTAGCTGACGTCCGAGCGGCGGTGGGCGCTTCGGGCCGGCCGCCGGCGCTCGTCGGCCTGTGCCTGAGCGGCGCCGGGGCGGGAGCGGCGTGCGTGATGACCGGCGCGCTGCCGGCGCCGCCGCTGATCGCCCACCACGAGCGAAGCCCGCGCCGACGCCGGGAAGCACAAGGCGAAGAAGAAGGTCCGGATCGTCGCCGCCTCAAAGCCGTCGGCGACGCCGCACGCCGGACCCGCCGCCGCGCATGTACGCGGCCGACGGCGACGCCGGCGCCGACGTCCACACCGAAGGCGAAGGCGAAGGCCACGCGCAAGACCAAGCCGGTGGTCGAGAAGAAGAAGACCGTGGTCGACGAGTTCGGCATCGAAGGCGCTCACGCCCGCGAGCGCGCCGGCCAGCCAACACGTCGCGACCCCTCCAGCGTCGGCGGCGGCGGGCTCCGCGCCGAAACGCAGCGGCGGGGGCGGCGGCGGTGGTGGCGGCGGCGGCGCCGTCGAAGCCGAGCAGGCGGCGAGTTCGGCATCGAGGGCTGAAATCATGCGCGGATGCCGCGCAATCCCGAACTGACGTCGTACCTGAATCGCTTCGCCGGCCAAGACGAAGTGCTCGCGCAGGTCGCGCGCGAGACGAGCGAGTTGCCCAACGCGGGCATGCAGTCGCGCGCCGATCAGGCGGCGCTGCTGACGCTGCTCGCGAGGATGCTCGAGGCGCGGAGGCGATCGAGGTCGGCACCTTCACCGGCTACGGAGCGATCTGCATCGCCCGCGGCCTGGCCGAGGGCGGCAGGCTTGACGTGCTTCGAGGTCGCGCGAGTACGCGCTCGATCGCCGAGCGCAACGTCGAGCAGGCGGGATGGGCGACCGCGCGACGATCGAGGTCGGCCCGGCGGCCGCGCGCGCTCGAGCGGATCCCCGAGGACCCGCAGATCGACCTCGCCTACGTCGACGCCGACAAGCCCGAGTACCCCGCGTACTACGAGGCGCTCGTCCCCGCCTGCGGCCCGGCGGCGTGGTCGTGCTGGACAACATGCTGCTCGGCGAGAACGTGCTCGACCCGGACGACCGACCGCCACGATATCAACGCTCAACGAGCGGATCGCCGCCGACGAGCGGGTCGAGTCCGTGCTGCTCGGCCTCGCGGACGGCGTGACGCTCGTCGGCGCCGGGCGACTTGATCTCGCGCTTGAGGATCTTGCCGGTCGGGCCCTTGGGCAGCTCGTCGGAGAACCAGATCTTGCGCGGGTACTTGTAGGCGGCGACGTGCTCCTTGACGAAGGCGCGCATGTCGTCCTCGGACGGCGTCCGCGCCGTCCTTGAGCGACGACCACGCCGCCGACCTCCTCGCCGAGCGAGTCGTCGGGCACGCCGATGACCGCGGCCTCGGAGACCGCCGGATGCTCGTAGAGCACCTCCTCGATCTCGCGCGGGTAGACGTTGTAGCCGCCGCGGATGATCATGTCCTTCTTGCGGTCGACGATGAAGAAGTAGCCGTCCTCGTCGACCGTGGCCATGTCGCCGGAGTGGAACCAGCCGCCGCGCATGACCTCCTCGGTCGCGTCCTCGCGGTCCCAGTAGCCCTTCATGACGTTGTGGCCGCGGATGACGATCTCGCCGACGCTCGCCCTGCCCGACCTCGTCGTCGTCCTCGTCGACGACCTTCATCTCGACGCCCTCGATCGGCGTGCCGATCGAGCCCGGCTTGCGCTCGCTGTCGGGGTGGTTGAACGAGGCCACCGGCGACGTCTCCGAGAGCCCGTAGCCCTCGAGGACCTTGCAGCCGAACTCCTTCTCGAAGCCCTTCATGACCTCGACCGGCATCGCGGCGCCGCCGGAGACGCACACGCGCAGCGATCGAGGTGTCGGCCGTCGTCCTTGCTCGGCCGCGTTGAGCATCGCGTGGTACATCGTCGGCACGCCCTCGAACACCGTCACGCTGTCGCGCTCGATGATCTCGAGCGCCTTGGCCGGGTCGAAGCGCGGGATCAGCGTCAGGCAGGCGCCGGTGGCGACCGCGGCGTTGAGCCCGCACGTCTGCCCGAAGGAGTGAAACAGCGGCAGCGCGCCGAGGATCATGTCGTCGCTCGGTGATCTGCACGAGCGTCGCCGCCGTCACGGTGCAGTTCTCGGCGAGGTTGGCGTGGGTGAGCTCGGCGCCCTTGGGCGTGCCGGTGGTGCCGCGACGTGTAGAGGATCACCGCGGTGTCGTCGCCCTCGCGCGGCTCGTCCTCCTCGGCGCGCGGCGCGCCGAGCACGAGCTGCTCGAACTCGCCGGGCTTGACCAGGACGCCTCGGCGCCGGCCTCCTCGGCGCCGGTCTGCGCCGCCTCGGCGAAGTCGTGCCAGGCGAAGAGGACCTTCGCGCCCGGAGTCCTTGAGGTAGAACGCGACCTCGCGCCCCTTGAGCAGCACGTTCATCGGCACGACGACGCCGCCGGCGCGCAGGATGCCGTAGTAGACGACGGCGAAGTACGGGACGTTGGGGAGCATGATCCCGACGCGGTCGCCGGGCTCGATGCCCTTCTGCTTGAGCAGGCCCGGCGACCCGCGTCGCGCCCTCGTCGAGCACGGCGTAGTTGACGATCGCGTCGTCGAGCTTGAGCGCCGGCCGGTCGGCGAACGCCTTGGCCGTCTCGGTCAGGTGCTGGGCGAGGCTGGTCGGCATAGGCTCGAGCCTAGCCGGGCTGCACCGCCATCGTGAAGATCGCCGCGACGACCACGGCCGCGAGGATGATCTCGGCGGTGAGGTAGCGGCGGTAGACGCGTGCGTAGCCGTTCGCCGGCGGGGTCCAGCGCGGCGAGCTCACTGCGTGGCGGGCACGATCACGGCGCCGCCGACCACCGCGATGATCGCGACCGCGACCAGCCCGGCGGTGGTGAACGGCTCGCCCCACCGGTCGCCGTCGGTGGCGAGGTAGAGGCCCGCCGCCAGCAGCACGACCGTGAACGGCCCCGTCAGCGCGACGTTGAGTCGGTACTGGATCGCGTGCACGCCCGGGAGCGCCTCCGGGTGGTGGCGGCGCAGGTACGGCAGCAGCAGCGGATACGCGGCGGGCAGCCCGTACGCGGCGAAGGCCGCGATGATGTGCACCGCGACAACGACGGAATAGGTGCTCACCCGCCCCAGCCTCGCCTCGCCGAGAGGCGCGCGCCCCCTGGAGTTCTCCCCTGACTTTTCTGCTCGAGCGCGATGCCGAGATCGAAACGTTGCGCGGCGTCCTGGAGCGCGGCGGCTGCGCGCTCGTGCGCGGGCCGGCCGGGATCGGCAAGACGGCGCTGCTCGCCCGGGCGCGCGAGCTGGCGACCGTGCCGGTCCTGTCGGCCCGCGGCAGCGAGCTCGAGACGGCGTTCGCGTTCGCCGGCGTCCAGCAGTTGCTCGGGCCGGTCTCGGGACTTTTTTCCTCGTCTTGGCGATCTCCATCCAGATACGAGCTCTACTGGCCGTCTGCCGCCACCGCTGCCCGGCGGTGCTGCCTGGTCGACGACGCGCACTGGCTGGACCGCCCGACGCTGCGCTGGCTGGCGTTCATGGTCAATCGTGTCGCCGACCTGCCGCTGGCGATCGTGCTCGCCGCGCGCGACGAGCCGCTGGACACGCTGACCCGGATCGCCGTCCACGACGCGACGACGGTGCTCGAGCCGCAGCCGCTCTCCCAAGCCGCGGTCGCCGAGCTCGGCGGCGACTTCGCGGCCACCGGCGGCATCCCGTTCTACGTGCACGCGCTGCTGGCCGCGGGTGACGGGACGCCGCGGTCGGTGATCGACTCGATCGCCCTGCGCCTCGAGCGCTCCCATCGCCGTGCTCGCGGCTCGCGCGCGCCCTGTCCGTGCTCGACGGGATGGCCTCCGGCACGGTCGCCGCCCGGCTCGCGTCGCTGGATGTGCGTCCGCCGTGGAGGCCTTCGAGGCGCTCGGCCGCGCGGACATCGTGCGCGGAGAGGACTTCGCACACCCGCTGGTCCGCGCCGCCGTCTACGAGGCGATCCCGGCCGGCGAGCGCGCCGACCTGCACGCCGCCGCGGCGCGGCTTCTGAGCAACCCGGAGCACGTCGCGGCGCAGCTCATGGCCGCCGGACCGGGCCTGGGCGCCTGGACGGTCGAACCGCTGCGGCGCGCCGCGCGCCTGGCCTGGGCGCGAGGCGCGCCGGACGAGGCCGCGACGCTCCTGCGCCGCGCCGCGCGAGGAGCCGATGCCGCGCGTGCAGCGCGCCGGCCTGCCGCGCGAGCTGGCCCACGCCCTCGTCGCCTCCGCCGGCCCGGACGGCCTGCCCGTGCTGCGCGAAGCGCTCGCGCTCGCCGAACCGCAGGAGCGCGCGAGCGCTGTCGCTGGAGCTCGGCCGCGCCCTGTTCGCGCACGGCCACTTCGCGGAGGCGTGCACCGCGTTGGAGGCGGGACTGTCCGAACGGGGAACGAAACGCCCGGATGGCGGGGCGTTTCGTTCCTCCGGCTCGAGATCGAGCTCGCGACGGTCGCCGTGCTCGATCTCTCGCTCGTCCGGCGCTTCGGTGGGCTCGACGCGATCGGCGCGCGCCTGCCCGGCTCTCCCGTGCGGGCGGGATCGAGGGCGCGCGTGATCCCGCCGCGGACGAGCGGCGCGGCCGACGCGGGGCGCGCGCGCGCAGCGCAGCTCGAGGTCGAGCTGGCGATCGGTCGCCGTGCTCGATCTGTCGCTCGTCAGGCGGTTCGGTGGGCTCGATGCGATCGAGCGCTCGCCTGCCCGGTTCGCCGGTGCGGGCGTGGATCGAGGTCGCGCGTGGTCCCGCCGCGGACGGCGCGCGGCTCGCGGAGGAGGCGCTCGCGCACCGGCTCGGACCGAGTCGGGCTCGCCGCGGCGCTCGTCGCGCTGCAGGCCGCCGGGCGCTACGAGCGGGCCGACGCGGAGTGGAGTGGAGTCGCCGAGCGGCGCGCGCCGCCGGGGAGTTCCACACGTTGCGGATGGCGATCGCGCTGCGGGCGATGGTGCGGTTGCGGATGGGTCGGGTGGCGGATGTCGAGGCCGATCTGCGCGGGCTGATCGAGTGGGTGACCGAGCTCGAGCTTACCGCTGCGCGCGTACCGGACCGCGTTGCCGTCGGTGGTCTCGCCGCTCGTCGACGCGCTGACTCGAACGCGGGCAACTCGAGGAGGCGGGGCACTGGCCTGCGCTGACCGGCCTCGAGGACGACCTGCCCGAGGAGTTCGGGTTCACGTTCATGCTCGACACGCTCGCGCGCCTCCGCCTCGCGCAGGGGCGGGTCCAAGACGCGCTCGCCACGCCCGCGAGGCGGAGCGCCGGCAGCGCGCGTGGGGCCTGAGGAATCCCGGCTTCATCGCCTGCGGCAAGACGCCTCGCAACCGCACTGCACGCCAGCGGCCGCACCTCGGAGGCGCTCGACGCCTGCGACGAGCAGGTCGACCGTGCCCGCCCCTTCGGCGCGCGGCGCGAAGAGGGAATGGCACTGCGCACGATCGGCGAGATCAACGCTGACCGGGAGACGCTCGAAGCGGCCGTCGACGCTCGAGCACGTTCCGAGGCCAGGCTCGAACACGCCCGCGCGCTCACCGCCCTCGGCGGCCGCGAACCCTCAAGCGGGCGCTCGAGATCGCCGAGCGACTCGGCGCCACCGCGCTGGCCGAGACGCGCGCGCCGAACTGCGTCATCGACACCGGCGCGCGACCGCGCCGCAGCGCGCTCACGGGCGTCGCCTCGCTCACGGCCGCGCAGCGCCGTGTCGCCCGCCTCGCGGCCGAGGGTCGCAGCAACCGCGAGATCGCGGAGACGCTGTTTCTCACCGAGAAGACGGTCGAAGGCCACCTCGGCGCCGCCTACCGCAAGCTCGGTATCGGTTCGCGCGCGCAACTAGGATCGAACGTGGGGGCGACCGGACGTGACCAGCGCGGATGTGGCCAGGGCCGCGGGTGTCTCCCGGGCAGACGAATACAATCAGTCCGTCACGGCGGGTGGCGATGGCGCGTCGCCTGCACGCGCTGATCGAGGACGAGCACGCCGACGCCTCACCGATCGTGCCGGTGCCGACGCTGATCCCCGGCGCGACCACGTAGCCTGCGGCGGCATGTCCCTGATCGATCGCTTCCGGCTCGACGGCAAGGTGGCCGTCATCACCGGCGCCTCCTCCGGGCTCGGGGCCGCGTTCGCCGCCGGGCTCGCCGAGGTCGGCGCCGACATCGCCATCTGCGCCCGCCGCACCGACCGGCTCGAGCAGACCAAGGCCGACGTCGAGGCGCTCGGCCGGCGCTGCGTCGCGATCACCGCCGACGTCTCGGACCCCGCCGACTGCATCCGCGTCGCCGAGGAGACCGTCGAGCAGCTCGGCCGTCTCGACATCCTCGTCAACAACGCCGGGATCGGTACCGCCGTCCCCGCGTCCAAGGAGACGCCGGACCAGTTCCGCCAGGTGATCGAGATCAACCTCAACGGCTCCTACTGGATGGCGCAGGCGTGCGGCAAGGTGATGCCGCCGGGATCGAGCATCGTGAACATCGGCTCCGTCCTGGGCTCGACCACGGCGGGCCTCCCGCAGGCCGCCTACAGCTCCAGCAAGGCGGCGATCATCGGCCTCACGCGCGACCTCGCGCAGCAGTGGACCGGCCGCAAGGGCATCCGCGTCAACGCGCTCGCCCCCGGCTTCTTCCCGTCCGAGATGACCGAGACCTACCCCGAGGGCTATATCGACGCGATGCTCCAGCGGGTGCCCGCCGGCCGCAAGGGCGAGCCCGAGGAGCTCACCGCCGCGCTGATCTTCCTCGCCAGTGACGCGTCCTCCTACATCACCGGCGCGCTGCTCCCCGTGGACGGCGGGATGCTCGTGACCTGAACGAACGATTCACACGAGCTTCTCAGCTGCGGTTAGGGTCGGCTCGTGCGCCTCGTTGTCCTGACGTTGCTGGCCGTTCTCGCTCTCGCTTCACCCGCCGCCGCCTCGCAGGTCACCAACGTCACGCTGGACAACACGACGCCCTCCGCGGCCGCCGGGGCGAAGACCACCTGGCGCGTCGGCCTGACCACCACCAGCGCACTCAGCGGTTCGCTGAGCCAGAACATCCGCGTGACCTTCCCCCAGGGCACGGACCTCTCGACCTTCTCCGGCGGGTCGATCATGCGCGGCGCGGTCTCCAACGGCGGCTGCAACAGCCCGATCGGGCTGACGATCACGTGCCCGTTGAACTCGAGCGCGTCGATCCCGGCCGCCACCGCGCTCGTGGTCGAGTTCCGCGCCGTCACCAACGCCTCGACGCCCGGCGCGATCGCGGTCTCGGTGACGACGACGACCGACGTCGACCCCGCGTCCTCGACGAACAACGCGTCGGTGGTGACGGGCGGCCCGGTGACGGCGGTCACGACCGACAACAGCCTCCCGTCGGCCGGCGCGGGAGCGCGCACGCTCTACGTCGTCGACTTCAACCTCTCGGCCACGGGCGGGTTGACCGGTGACGCGGGGAGCCAGATCCGGCTCACGCTCCCCGCCGGCAGCGCCTTCGCCTCCGGCTTCAACGGCACGATCACGAACGTCACCACCGGCCTCAACCTCGGCGGCTGCAACGCGCCCGTGGGCCAGACCGTCACCTGCCCGCTGAACTCCAGCGCCACCGCCGCCGCGAGCCAGCACCTGCGGGTCACGCTGCGCAGCGTCGTCAACGGCACGACCGGAACCAAACAGGTGGGCGTGTCGACCACCACCGACCTGCCGCTCGTCCCCTCGGCGAACTTCTCCGTCGTCGACGGCAACGCGGTCAGCGCCGTCAGCGTCAACAACACCGTCCCGTCGGCCGCGGCGGGCGCGCGCACGACCTACCTCGTGGACTTCACGCTCTCCGCCACCGGTGGGCTGGCGGGCGAGGCGAACAGCCAGATCCAGATCACGCTCCCGACCGGGACGACGTTCGCCAACAACTTCAACGGGACGATCACCGACGTCACCACCGCCACCACGCTCGGGGGCTGCAACACGCCCAGCCTGCAGACCGTGACCTGCCCGCTGAACTCCAGCGCGGTGGCCGGCTTCGGCCATCAGCTGCGGGTCGCCCTGCGCGCGGTCGTGAACCCGACGGCGACCGGCACCGACAAGCAGGTGACGGTCGCGACGACCAGCGACCTGCCGGCCGTGTCCTCCGGCACCTACGCGGTCGTCGACCCGCATTCGGTGAGCAACGTGACCGCCGCCATCGACAACCCGTCCTCGGGCGCCGGTTCGCGGACGCGGTACGTGATCCGGTTCACCCTCTCCGAGACCGGCGGGCTCACGGGTGACGCGAACGGCCAGGTGACCGTCAACCTGCCGGCGGGCACGACGTTCGGCGTCAACTTCAACGGCTCGCTGGTGGACCTGACGACCGCGACGAGCCTCGGCGGCTGCTTCGCGCCGAGCGGCCAGAGCGTCACGTGCTCGCTGAACTCGAGCGCGAGCGCGGCGGCCGGCCATCAGCTCGAGCTGACCCTGCGCGGCGTGATCAACAGCACCGCCGGAGCCGGGAAGGTCGTGAAGGTCAGCACGACCACCGACCTCCCGTTCGTGGACTCGGCCGGCTTCACCGTCGATCCCGGCGCGGCCCCGTCCGACGTCACCGTCGACCCCACGAACCCGTCCCCCGCCGCCGGGGCGCGCACGCTCTACGTCGTCGAGTTCACCGCCTCGCCCAGCACGGGCGGGCTGTTCGGGGACGCGGGCAGCCAGATCGTGCTGCAGCTGCCGTCGGGCACCACGTTCGGCTCCGGGTTCGGCGGGACGATCAACGTCGGCCAGACGTCCCTCGGCGGTTGCAACAGCCCGAGCGGCCTGGTCGTCACGTGCCCGCTCAACTCCAGCGCGTCGGCGGCCGCCGGCGCCCGCATCCGCGTGACGCTGCGCGGCGTCATCAACGGCCCCGCGGGTCCCGGCCGCCAGGTCGCGGTGAGCACCACGAGCGACGTCCCGAGCTCCAGCTCGCCGATGTTCACGATCCCCGCCGGGCAGTCCGTCAGCAACGTCGCGGTCGTCGCCCCGACGACGCCCGCGACCTCCGGGCAGCACGTCGTCACCTTCACCGCCTCGTCCACCGGCGGGATGTACGGCGACGCCGGCAGCGCGATCGACGTGACCTTCCCGACCGGGACGACCTTCCCGAACTTCGCCAGCTCGACCGTGCGCCTGGCCGGCTCCAGCACCGTGATCGGCGGGTGCAGCAGCCCGTCCGGGCTCGTCGTCCACTGCAACCTCTCCACCACCGGCACCGTCCCGCCGGGCGGCCGGGTCGAGGTCACCTTCCCGCGCGTCACGACGCCCGCGAGCGCCGGGCCGTACACGTTGCGCGTGAGCACCACCTCCGACGTCCCGGCCGTGACCTCCGCCGCGTACGCGGGTGGATCGGCCACGCCGCCGGAGACGACGATCTCACCCGCCGCGGGCCCGCCGTTCGACTTCGCGACGGACACGGGCTCCACGTACGAGTGCAGCATCGACGACGGCGCGTACACCGCGTGCGCCTCGCCGTACACGCCGCCGGCGCTGGCGCCGGGCGAGCACGTCCTGCGGGTGCGCGCCCGCGACGCGGCGGGGAACACCGATCCCTCACCCGCGGCTCGGTCGTTCACCGTCGCCGGCCCGGACCCGACGCCGCAGGCGATCCCCACGGCCCAGCCGACCCCGGCGCCGAGCGCCACGCCGACGCCGACGCCGATCCCCAACCAGACCGTGGTCGCTGGGACCAGCGGCGGCTCCGTCTGCGTGCGGCGGTCGGCGTCGAGTGCCTGCGTCCCGCTCGGCCCCGGGCAGAGCATTCCGCTCGGCTCGATCGTCGACGCGCGCAAGGGCACGGTCGAGATCACCGCCTCCGCCACCGACAAGGCGAAGTTCTACGACGGCATCTTCAAGGTCACCCAGAAGGGCGGCTACACCAACCTGGCGCTCGTCGAGACGCTCGCGCCGTGCCCGAAGAAGAAGGGCAAGGCCGCCGCCGCCAAACCCAAGAAGCGCAAGCTGTGGGGCGACGGCAAGGGCAAGTTCCGGACCGAGGGCAAGTACGCCGCCGCCACCGTGCGTGGCACCAAGTGGCTCGTGCAGGACTCGTGCGCGGGCACGCTGACCAAGGTCGAGGTCGGCGTCGTCGAGGTCCAGGACAACGTGCGCCACAAGAAGTTCACGGTGCGCGCCAAGAAGAGCTACACGGCCAAGCCCAAGCGCTGAACCGGGTCGGGACGGACCTCGATGTCGTCGGCGGCCACGCCGGCGCGGATCAGCCGCTGCGCGGCCTCCATCACCGCTCCGGAGCGTTCGGGCACGCTGACCGAGATCAGCGTGTGCTGGGCGTGGACCGGTTCCTCGCTCATCGATTCGAGCGCGAGCATCGCCGCGAACGCCGCCGCGGGGTGGGTCAACGTGACTTCGAGTCGCATGCGACGCAGTCTCCCGGCCGTTTAGGTCAGTATCTGTCCGCAACACCGAAGATCCTTGAACGCGGATGAGTGAGACGACCTCCAGTCGCCTGCTGACGCTGCTGTCCCTGCTGCAGGGCCGCCGCGACTGGCCGGGCAACGAGCTGGCCGACCGGCTGGAGGTCTCGCCGCGCACGATCCGCCGCGACATCGACCGGCTGCGCACGCTCGGCTATCCGGTCGAGTCGATGACGGGCCCGGCCGGCGGGTACCAGCTGCGCGCGGGCACGGCGATGCCGCCGCTGCTGCTCGACGACGACGAGGCGATCGCGATCGCCGTGGCGCTCAGGACCGCGGCCGGCAGCAGCGTCGCGGGCGTCGAGGAGACCGCGGTGCGGGCGCTGGTCAAGCTCGAACAGGTGCTTCCCGCGCACCTGCGCCGGCGCGTCCAGGCACTGCAGCGCGCCACGCAGACGCTGCAGGTCTACGGCGGCCCGACCGTCGACCCGCAGTGCCTGACGACCCTCGCCGCCGCCGTGCGCGACCACGAGCGCGTGCGCTTCGCCTACACCGCCCGCGACAAGGCCGGCCTCCAAGCGCGAGACCGAGCCGCACTCGCTGGTCAACGCCGGGCGCCGCTGGTATCTGGTCGCGTGGGACACCGGCCGCACCGACTGGCGCTCGTTTCGCGTCGACCGGATCGCGAAGGTCGTTTCGACCGGTGTGCGCTTCCACCCGCGCACGCTGCCGGCCGACGACGCCGCCGCCTTCGTCCAACAGGGCCTGCGCTCCTACCGGATGCGCTACGAGGCGCGCGTGACCGTCGAGTGCCCGGCCGCCGAGCTGGAATCCAGGCGCTGGCTGGCCGGCGAGCTGACGGCGCTGGGCGAGGCGCGCTGTGAACTGCGCACCGGCGACGACAACCTCGACTGGCTGGCGATGCGGATCGCGATGATTCCCGCCGACTACGTGGTCCACGAGCCGCCCGAGCTGGTCGAGCGGCTCCGCCTCATCGGCGAGCGGATAATGGGAGCCGTCTAGTGTTGCGCGTCGCAAGTTCGTTCACGCATAGCGGGATGCATCGTGGATGCATGGCGTTCGCCGGTGATCCGGCTCGTACCGGGCGTACTTGCGGGATCGCCGGAGGGCGTCAGGCGCCGCGAGGCGCCCGGTAGGCGTCAACGAACTTCAGACGCGTGACACTAGCGAGGAGGAGGCGTCATGCCGGTGGATCCGCAGATCGAGACGCTGTTGGCGGAGATGGCCGAGATGGGGGCCAAGCCGTTCGAGGAGCTGAGCGTCGCCGGAGGCGCGCGTCGCCGCCCGCGCCTTCGCCGACCTCCAGGGCCCGCCCGAGGACGTCGCCTCGGTCGAGCACCACTTCATCCCCGGCCCCACCGCCGACCTGCCGGTGCGCATCTACACCCCCGAGGGCGACGGCCCGTTCGGTGTGCTCGTCTACTTCCACGGCAGCGGCTGGGTCGTGCTCAACATCGAGGTGTGCGACACGACGATGCGCACGCTGGCCAACAGCACGGGCTGCGTGGTCGTCGCCGTCAACTACCAGAAGGCGCCCGAGCACCCGTTCCCGGTCCCGTTCGACGACTGCTGGGCGTCGTTGCTCTGGACGGTCGAGCACGCCGACGAGCTCGACGTCGACAGCACCCGCCTCGGCCTCGTCGGCGACAGCGCCGGCGGCAACCTCGCCGCCGCCATCGCCCTGCACGCGCGCGATCGCGGCGGGCCGTCGATCGCGTTCCAGGGCCTGATCTATCCGGCCGTCGAGCACGGCTGGGACACCGGCTCCGCGCACGAGAACGCCGAGGGCTACCTGCTCCAGCGCGAGTCGATGCGCTGGTTCTGGAACCACTACGTCCCGGACAAGTCCGTCGTCGACGACTACCGCGTCTCACCGCTGCGCGCCCACGACCACTCGGGGCTGCCGCCCGCGTTCATCGCCACCGCCGAGTTCGACCCGCTGCGCGACGACGGACGCGCCTACCACGCGGCCCTGCACGAAGCGGGCGTGCCCGTCACCTACGTCGAGTACGAGGGCATGATCCATGGCTTCTACTGGATGCAGGGCGTGGCCGACGGCGCCAAGCGCCTGCACGAGGACCTGGCCGAAGCCGTCCGCGGAGCCCTGCACAGCTCGATCAGCGCCTGACCGGCGCCGCGCGGCGCTGATCGGACCTGACCGTCCGGTTAGTACGCGCCGAGAACCGTTCAGCGAGAGTCGACGCATGCGCCGTCTCTCGCTGACGCTCGTCGTCGCCGCCCTCGCTCTCCCATCTGCCGCCGACGCGAACCCGGTCGCGGCGGGCGAAGGCCAGAGCTGCCAGATCACTCCGGCCGGCGCCGCCCAGTGCTGGGGCTCGCGCGGTTTCGGCTCGCTCGGTGACGGCCTCACGCGCCCGAACAGCTACGACCCGGTGCAGGTGACCGGGCTGACCGGCGGCGTGACGCACATCGTCTCCAGCCAGCAGGGCGGCGGCTCGGACGCCACGGTGTGCGCGATCGTCTCCGGCGCGGCCAAGTGCTGGGGGATCGGCAACAGCGGCAAGCTCGGCGATGGGGTGACGTCCTCGGCGGTGCCCGTGGACATCGCCGGCCTCGGCTCCGGCGTGACCGACATCTCGGTGTCCGCGTTCCGCGCGTGCGCGGTGCACAACGGCGCCGCGAAGTGCTGGGGCGGCGGCTACCTCGGCAACGGATCCAACCAGGGCAGCGGCACGCCGGTGCAGGTGACCGGAATGACCACCGGCGTGACGCAGGTCGCCGCCGGCTGGCGCCACGCGTGCGCGCTCAAGGACGGCGCCGTGAGTTGCTGGGGCGGCGGCGACCACGGCGATCTCGGCTCGCCCGGCGGGCTGACGAGCACCCCGCGGTCGGTCACGGCGCCCGCTCCCGGCCAGGCCACCGCGGTGGCCGCGGGCGCCGACTCGACCTGCGCGATCTACGGCGGCGCCGTCTACTGCTGGGGCTCGAACACCTTCGGCCAGATCGGCCAGCCCACCGACAACGACGTCAGCACCCCGGTGAAGGTCGCCGGGCTCGAGTCCGGCGTCACCGCGATCAGCCACAACTGGTACACCGGCTGCGCGATCAAGACCGGCCTGCTGTTCTGCTGGGGCGACGGCGCCAACGGCATGCTGGGCAACGGCGACGTCAAGCCGTCGTCCGTCCCGGTCCAGGTCCAGGGGCTCAGCGACGTCACGGCCGTCGCGACCTCCAACAGCCACACCTGCGCCGTGGCCAACGGCGGCGTCACCTACTGCTGGGGCGGCAACTCCCACGGTGAGCTCGGCAACGAGGGCGCGGGCGGCGCGTCACACGTTCCCGTGACGATCACCGGCAGCCTGCCGAAGCCCGTCACGACCGCGACGCCCACGCCGATCGCGACGACCCCGATCGTCCAGAGCAAGCCCAAGCCGACCGCGACCATCAGCACGCTGGCCGGCAAGCGCAAGGTCTCGGCCAAGCGCACGGTGACGATCGCCACGGTGTCCTGCCCGGCCGCCGCCACGTGCGCGATCTCCGCGCCCAAGACCGTCAAGGTCAAGATCGCGAAGAAGACCTACACGCTCACCGTCTCCGCGGCCAAGACCCTCGCGGGCGCCAAGAAGCGCAACGTCGGCCTGACGCTGCCCAAGGCGGCCTACAAGAAGCTCAAGGGCAGGACCGCGACCGTGACCCTCAAGGTCTCGGCCACGGCGACCGGCGCCTCCACCACGACGCTCGCGGTGAAGGCGACCATCAAGCGGTGATGCTGAGCGGACGGGATGCCCGCCTCAATCCAGCAGAACGGCCAGGCGCCGGTCCAAGGCGCCGGCCATCGCCTCGCGGATCGGGCCCTCTTCGAAGCGCGCGACCAGCTCGGCCATGAAGCCTTCGATCACGAGCCGCTTGGAGTGCGCCGCGTCCAGCCCGCGCGAGCGCAGGTAGAAGACCTGCTCCGGGTCGATCTGGGCGATCGCCGCGGCGTGCGTGCAGCGGACGTCGTTGGCCAGGATCTCCAGGCCCGGGATCGCGTCCGCGTGCGCCTTCTTGGACAGCAGCAGGTTGCGGCACTCCTGGAAGGCGTCCGTCTGCTGGGCGCCCGGGTCGACCTTGATCATCCCGCGCCAGACGGCGCTCGAGCGATCGGCGAGGATGCCGCGGAAGGCCAGGTCCGACGTCGTGTTGGCCGCGCCGTGCTCCTGCAGCGTGTGGAAGTCCACGTGCTGGCGCCCGTGCGGGGCGTAGGCGCCGGTGACCTTGGCGTGCGAGCCCTCGCCCGCCAGCAGCGTCTCGGTGAACACCTTGCCGTTGCCCGAGCCGAAGCCCACCGTCACCCAGTCGAGGTGCCCGTCGCGGGCGACCTCGGCGCGCTGGGAGCCGAACACCCACGACTTCTCGTTCATGTCCTGGGCGCCGACGAAGCGCAGCTTGGCGTTCTGGCCGACGCGCAGTTCGACGATCGACGTGAGCAGCGTCTCGGCGTCGGTGGAGCCGGACAGGTGCTGCTCCCAGACCTCGGCCTCGGCGCCCTCTTCGAGGACGATCAGCACGCGGCGGTGCAGCGCGACCTTCTCGGCGTCGGTGATCGCGGTCAGCACGATCGGCGCCTCGACGCGCACGTTGCGCGGCACGTAGACGAACGCGCCGCCGGTCCAGCCGGCGTCGTTGAGCGTCGTGAAGACGTTCTGGGAGGCATCGACGACCGTGCCGAAGTGCTCGTGCACGAGGTCCGCGTGGGTCTCGCAGGCGAGCGTCAGCGGCAGGACGAGCACCTCGTCCGGCGCGTCGCCGCCATCGATGATCCGGCCGTCGACCTGCCCGAGATGGTGCGCCCCCTCGGGCGCCTCGAGCAGCGTCTCGACGCGATCCACAGCGCCCGCATCACCCTCGCCGGGCGCGGCGGCGGTGAACGTCGCCAGGTCGAGCTTGGAGATGTCCGTGAACTCCCATCCCGCCTTGCCCTTGAAGCGGGGAACGTCGAGCTCGGCGGCGCGGCGCGCCGCGTCGCCGCGGCGCTCCTTCAGCCACTGGGGCTCGCGGACGGCGGCCAACTCAGCCAATGGAGCCCTCCATCTGGAGCTCGATGAGGCGGTTCATCTCGACCGCGTACTCCATCGGCAGCTCCTTGACGATCGGCTCGATGAAGCCGTTGACGATCAGCTTGCCGGCCTCGTCCTCGGGGATGCCGCGGCTCATCAGGTAGAAGAGCTGCTCCTCGCCGATCTTGGACACCGAGGCCTCGTGTCCGACGTCCACGTCGTCCTCGCCGATGCGGATCGTCGGGTAGGTGTCGCTGCGCGAGTGCTCGTCGAGCAGCAGCGCGTCGCAGACGACCTTGGACTTGGAGCCGTGCGCGCCCTTGGCGACCTCGAGCAGGCCGCGGTAGGAGCTGCGGCCGCCGTCCTTGGAGATCGACTTGGCGAAGATGTTCGACGTCGTGTTCGGCGCGGCGTGGACGATCTTGGCGCCCGCGTCCTGGTGCTGGCCCTTGCCCGCGAAGGCGATGCTCAGCACCTCGCCGTGCGCCCGCTCGCCCGTCAGGTAGACGGACGGGTACTTCATCGTCAGCTTGGAGCCGAGGTTGCAGTCGACCCACTCGACCGTCGCGTCGGTCTCGGCGATCGCGCGCTTGGTGACGAGGTTGTAGACGTTCTGCGACCAGTTCTGGACCGTCGTGTAGCGGATCCGCGCGCCCGGCTTGGCGATCAGCTCGACGACCGCGGAGTGCAGCGAATCCGAGCTCCACACCGGGGCGGTGCAGCCCTCGACGTAGTGCACGTAGGAGCCCTCGTCGGCGATGATCAGCGTGCGCTCGAACTGGCCCATGTTCTCGGTGTTGATCCGGAAATAGGCCTGCAGCGGCATCTCGACGTGCACGCCCTTGGGCACGTAGACGAACGACCCGCCCGACCAGACCGCCGAGTTCAGCGCGGCGAGCTTGTTGTCGTTGGCCGGGATGATCGACGCGAAGTACTCGCGGACCAGGTCCTCGTGCTCACGCAGCCCCGAGTCCATGTCCATGAAGATGACGCCCTGCTTCTCCAGATCCTCGCGGACCTGGTGATAGACGACCTCGGACTCGTACTGCGCGCCGACGCCGGAGAGGAACTTGCGCTCGGCCTCGGGGATGCCGAGCCGGTCGAAGGTCTTCTTGATGTCGTCGGGGACGTCATCCCACGTGCGCGAGGACTTCTCCGACGCGCGCACGAAGTAGTGGATGTTGTCGTAGTCGACTTCGGCCAGCATGGGCGAGCCCCACGTCGGCTGGGGGCGCGAGAGGAAGTGCTCGAGCGCCTTCAGGCGGAAGTCGCGCATCCACTGCGGCTCGTTCTTGAACTCCGAGATCTGCTCGACCAGGCCCTTCGTCAGGCCCTTGGGGGCCTTGAAGGCATAACCCGTCTCCGGGTCGTGAAAGCCGAACTTCGTCTCGTAATCATCGTTGATGCCGGCCAGCGCCTGCTGCTCGGCGATCACCTCGGGAGTAGCCATCAGGTCAGTCGACCTCCACTCGAATCACGCCGTCCTCGACGACCACCGGAAAGGTGTCGACGGGCACGTACGCAGGCAGGTTCAGGGGCTTCCCGGTCCGCAGGTCAAACCGCGACCCGTGCCGGGGACATTCGATCGCACAGTCCTCATCGTCGAGCTCGCCGTCGACGAGCTCGCCGTCGTCATGCGAGCACCGATCCTCGATGGCGAAGATCTCGCCGCGACAATTGATGACGCCGATCTCGAGATCTTCGTACTCCACGAGGCGCTTTCCCCCAGGGGGAGCTCGTCCAGCGGGCAGATGTCGATCAGAGGACTCACGTAATACCGATTCCGGAGGTAGGGATTCTACCGACCGGCCTGATGAGTACCTTCTCGCGGATGCAAAGGCGACCGCTGGTGGGGGTGACGACGTCCGAGGTCCGGCGGGCGGAGCGCACGCGGCCGCTGCCGGAGGGCGAGCCGCCGCAGCACGAGATGGCGCTCGGGATGCCCTACGTGCGCGCGCTCGCGCGGGCCGGCGCGGTGCCGATCGTGCTTCCGCCGCTGGCCATCGAGTTCGTCCCGGAACTGCTGGCGCCGCTGATGGGCGTGTGCCTGAGCGGCGGCCCGGACCTCGATCCCCACGCCTACGGCGCCGCGCCGGCGCCGGAACTGGGCCCGACCGAGCCGGCACTCGACGTCTTCGAACTCGAGGTGGCGAAGGTCGCGGATTCCATGGGCCTGCCCATCTTCGGCATCTGCCGCGGCGCGCAGGCGCTCAACGTCTCCCGCGGCGGGACGCTGCACCAGCACCTGCCGGCGATCACCGACCACTCCGTCGACCATCGCCAGACCGCCCCGGGCTGGGAGGAGACGCACTCGGTGTTCGTGGACGGCGCAAGCCGGCTGGGGCGCATCCTCGGCACCGAATCCTCACGGGTCAACTCGTTCCACCACCAGGCCGTCGACCGGCTCGGCTCCGGGCTGCGAGCGGTGGCCTGGGCGCCGGACGGCACGGTCGAGGGGATCGAGAGCGAGGGCGAGCAACTCGTCTTCGGCATCCAGTGGCACGCCGAGACGCTCGACGGCGGCCCGCACCCGCGGCTGTTCGCCGCGCTCGTGGAGGCGGCGAGGAGCCGGTCGGCGAATGGCCGGGCCGCCTGACGTGGCGTAGCCGTGAATGCGTCGGGCCGCACGCGGGTGCGGCACACTGGAGTGCGGATGCGTGCCGCGACGCGTGAAGGACTGGGCCTGGTGGCCGCCGGCTGTCTGCCGTTCGCGGTCGGAGCGCTGGCGACGCGTGACGGCGTGGCGTTCATGCCGCCGTGCCCGTTCCGGACGCTGACCGGGCTGCCGTGCCCGTTGTGCGGCGGGACGCGGGCCTTCGCGTGGGCCGCGCGCGGGGACTCCGGCTTTCTGAACTACAACGCGTTCTGGGTGCTGATCGCGGTGCTGATGATCCTCGCCGGCGCGGTCGTGCTGCTGCGCGGACGGGGCTTCCTGGACGCGCTGATGCGCACCCCGCAGCGCGCGATGATCACGTTGTTCGCGCTCGGCGGGCTCGGCTGGGCCTACGCGCTCGCCGAGCGCGCGACCATCGCCCCGCCGACCTAGCGAGCTAGTTGCTGCCCGCGATGGCGGCGATGACGAAGAGGATCACGATCACGGCCCAGGCCACGCCGATCCAGCCCAGGACGATGCCCGCGGTGGCGAGCCCGCCGCCGCCGAGGCTGCCGTTGGACGAGTTGATCTCGTTCTTGGCCTTGTTGCCGTAGACGATCGCCAGCGGACCGCAGATCAGCGGGCAGATGACGAGCGCGCAGATCCCGAGGATGAGCGCCGCGGTGGCCGAACCCGGCGTGGAGGGCGCCGCGCCCCATTGCTGCTGCTGGCTGCCCCATTGCGGCTGTTGCTGCTGTCCCCATTGGTCCTGCTGGGGCTGCTGCCACGAGGGCTGATCCTGCTGCGGTTGCTGCCACGAAGGCTGATCCTGTGGCTGCTGCCATTGCGGCTGCTGCCACTGCGGTGGTTGTTGCTCGTCGTCCTCCGGCCCGCTCGTACTCATGAGAGAAACCCTACCCGAGACCTGTGGCGCAATGCCTCGGTAGCGTTGCCGCGATGGCGTGGAATCTCGACGGGCGCGTGGCGCTGATCACGGGAGCGGGTTCGGGCATCGGCGCCGAGCTCGCCAGGCAACTCGCGGCGCGCGGGATGCGGCCGGCGCTGATCGACGTCGACGGCCCGCGGTTGGAGGCTGTCGCCGCGACGCTCCCGGGCGCGCAGTGGGAGGTCGCCGACGTCCGCGACGCAGCGGCCGTGTCCACGGCGGTGGACGCGCTGGCGGCGCGCTGCGGCGGGATCGACCTGTGTGTGGCCAACGCGGGGATCGCGACCGGCGGGCCGCTGCGGCTGGTCGGACCGGACACGGTGCAGGACACGATCGACGTCAACCTGCTCGGCGTCTGGCGGACGGTGCGGGCGTGCCTGCCGTACGTGCTCTCGGCTCGCGGCCACGTGCTGATGGTCGCCTCCGCGGCGGCGATCCTCCCCAGCGGTGGGCTCGGTGCCTACTCGGCGGCGAAGGCGGGGGTCGAGGCGCTGGGGCGCTCGCTGCGGATCGAGGTCCGTCACCACGGCGTCACCGTCCAGGTCGCCTATTACCTGTTCCTGGACACGCCGATGGTCGCGGCGGGCGAGCACTCGCCGGTGTTCGCCGCGGCCCGCCAGCGCCCCTCGGGGCCGATCGGCAAGGTGTGGCCGCTGGAGCCGGCGATCGCCCGCACCGTGGCCTCGATCGAGAAGCGCTCGCGTGCGATCTCTCACCCGCCGGGCCTGCGCGTGCTGTTCCTGTTGCGCGGGCTGATCGACAACCCGTTGACCGACCGCCTGGTCGGCTCGTCGATGCCCGCGGTCGAGAAGGCGTTCGCCGCCGAGGCGGAGCGAGTCGGGGCCGACGAGGCGGCGCGGGCGATCGGACGAAGGTGATCAGGCGCGTCGTCGCCGGGCACCGCACCCGCCGGCGCTCGGCCTCGATCCGATCGGCGGACTCGTTCAGTTCACGTCGATCAGCTTCCACTCGCCGTCGATCATGCGGGCGGACTGCGTGACGGGCGTGTCGACGCCGTTGACCTTCGCGCTCCAGGTGATGCTCGCCTTCTCGCCGTCGAGCTTGACGCTCTTGACCTTGGCGGTGCCGGCGATGTCGTCGATCGTCTTCTTGGCGTTGGGGTCCTTGTCGATCTGCGCGTAGAGCCGGCCCATCAGAGCCGCGCACTCGTCCGGCACGTCGGTGACCCCGAGCTGCTGGATGTTCGCCTTGAGCTTCTCGGTCGTCTCGGGCGCGAGGTGCGAGCAGGCCGCGTCCCAATCGCGGTCCACGAGCGACTTCAGGTAGGCGTTGAACATCGCCGTGACCTCGCCCTCGTCGGCTGACCCGGACGACGCCACCTCGCTCGGCGCCTCGGTCGCGGCCTGGGTGGCCGCGGGCGTCGAGGCCGCGTCCTTCTTGGCGTCGTCGCCGCCGCACCCGGCGAGCGCGAGGCAGATGAGCAGGACGGGTGCGAAGAGCTTCATGCGACCCAGAGTACGGCCAGCCGCACCGTGCACCCGCCGGTCGCCCGGTACCTTCGAGCGCATGATCATTCTCTGACGCGCCTCCACCGCCCGGTCGTACCTCAGGCAAGTTTTCACAAGGAGCGTCTCTATGCAGCGACAGCCGAAGCCGCCTTCAAAGGCGCCGAAGCGACCCGTCTTGAAGGCCGCGCCGCGGCCGGCCTTGAAGCCCATGCCCCGGCAGATGCCGAAGCAACACCGGGGCGGCCGCTAGGCCGTCAGGCCGTTTCCCACGAAGCCGCGTGCCCCAGGCTCGCGGACTTGATGACCTTCAGCGACAGCAGAGCGCACTTCAGGCGCGTGGCCGAGATGTCGATCCCGAGCAACTCGAGCACGAAGTCCTTGTCGAGCTCGAGCAGCTTGTCGGCGTCCATGCCGATCAGCTCGTCGGAGGTCATCGAGGCCGCGGCCTGGGAGATCGCGCAGCCGTGGCCCGAAAAGGCGACGTCGGTGACCTTGCCGTCTTCGACGTTGATCTGGACCTTCAACTCGTCCCCGCACAGCGGGTTGGTGTCGAAGGCCTCCATATCGGGATCCTCGAGCTCCCCCCAATGATGCGGGCGCTTGTAGTGCTCGAGGATGTTCTCGCGATAGAGGTCGTCCATGGCTAGCCGAAAATCCCTTGTACGGTCCCGAGTGCGTCGATCAGCGCGTCGACGTCCTCGCGCGTGGCGTGGACGGCGAACGACGCCCGCGTGGAGGCCGGCACGCCGAGCCGCCGCATCAGCGGCTGCGCGCAGTGATGGCCGGCACGCACGCACACGCCCTCGCGGCCGAGCAGCTCGGCGACGTCGTGCGGGTGCGCGTAGTCGAGCGCGAAGCTGATCAGCGAGCCACGCGCATCGGCGTCGGCGGGGCCGTGGATCGACAATCCGGGCACCTCGCCCATCCGCTCCAGCGCGTAGGCGGTGACGTCGCGCCCGTGCGAGCGGACGTTCTCCATCCCGATGCCGGACAGCCACTCGACGGCGGCGCCGAGCCCGATCGCCTCGGCGATCGGCATCGTGCCCGCCTCGAAGCGCGTCGGCGGCTCGGCCCAGGTCGACTCGAAGTCGCCGACGCGGGCGATCATGTGCCCGCCGCCGAGGAACGGCGGCATGGACTCCAAGATCGAGCGGCGCCCGTGCAGCACGCCGATGCCGGTCGGCCCGTAGGCCTTGTGCCCGGTCCAGGCGTAGAAGTCGGCGCCGATCTCGGCGACGTCGACCGCCATCGACGGCACGGCCTGCGCGCCGTCGACGAGCACCACGGCCCCCGCGGCGTGCGCCCGCGACACGATCTCCTCGACCGGGTTGATCGTCCCGACGACGTTGGAGACGTGCGCGACCGCGACCAGCTTCGGGCCCCGCGCGAGCAGTGCGTCGAACGCGTCGAGGTCGAGCTGCCCGTCGTCGAGCATCGGGATGTAGGCGAGCCTGCAGCCCAGCAACTGCCACGGGACGATGTTCGCGTGGTGCTCCATCTGGGAGATCACCACGAGGTCGTCCGGGCCGACGTTCGCGCGGCCCCACGAGTACGCCACGAGGTTGATCGCCTCGGTCGCGTTCTTGGTGAAGACCGTCTCGCCGGCCGTCGAGTTCGTGAACCGCGCGACGCGCTCGCGGGCGAGCTCGTAGGCGTCCGTCGCCTCCGTCGCGATCGAGTAGATCCCGCGGTGGATCGAGGCGCGGTAGGTCTCGTAGTAGCGGTCCATCTCCTCGAGCGACGAGCGCACGGTCTGCGAGGTGGCCGCAGTGTCGAGGTACACCAGACCCTCGCGGGCGAGGGTCGGGAACTCAGAGGAGGTGGGGACCGCGAGCGACATTACGCAGCCGCCGCCGCAACCTCATCGCGAATCCAGCCGTAGCCCTTCTCCTCGAGCACGGTGACCAGCTCGGGGCCACCTTCCTTGACGATCCGCCCCTCGAACATGATGTGCACGAACTGCGGCTTGACCAGGTGCAGGATGCGCTGGTAGTGGGTGATGATGAGCACGCCCATGTCGGTGCCCTGAGCGACCGTGTTGACGCCCTCGGCGACGGTGTTGAGCGCGTCGATGTCGAGGCCGGAGTCGGTCTCGTCGAGCACGGCCAGCGACGGCTTGGTCAGCGCGAGCTGGAGGATCTCCATGCGCTTCTTCTCGCCGCCCGAGAAGCCGTCGTTGAGATACCGGTTGGAGAAGTCGCGCGGCACGTGGCAGAGCTCCATCGCGGCCTCGACGGTCTTGCGGAACTCCTTGAGCGAGATCGCGGCCTCGCCGCGGCCCTCGCGGTGCGCGTTCATGACCATGCGCAGGTACTTGACGACCGTCACGCCCGGAATGGCGACCGGGTACTGGAACGCCATGAACAGACCGGCACGCGCGCGCTCGTCCGGGTCGGCCTCCGTGATGTCCTCGCCGTTGAAGAGGATCTGGCCTTCCGTCACCTCGAGGTTCGGATGACCCATGATCGCGTTCGCGAGCGTGGACTTGCCGGAGCCGTTGGGGCCCATCAGCGCGTGGAACTCACCGGGCCGGACGTGCAGGTCGACCCCCTTGAGGATCTGCTTGTCCGCAGCGGTGACGTGCAGGTTCTTGATCTGAAGCTCGGCCATTGTTTCCTTGAGGTCGGATGATCGGGGTGGGGCGGAGGGGATGTCCAGCCTCAATCAGTGGGTCGTCACGGTGATCGCGGGAGCGGGGCTGCCGACGCCGGGGCGCGAGTCGAACTCGATCAGCTCCGCCAGCGTCGTCTTCTGCAGCGAGCGGATGACGCCCAACTGCACCCGGGTCCACAGCAGCTTGGTCGCGCAGGTCCCCGAGTCCTCCCCGTGCGAGCACTGGACGCGCCCGTCGGAGTCGTCGAGGAAGCAGTCCATCGGCGCGATCGCGCCTTCGAGCGCGAGCACCGCCTGGTCCATCGTGATCTCTTCCGCGGGCTTGGCCAGCACGTAGCCGCCATGCGCGCCGCGCGTGGACACCACCAGGTCGTGCTTCTTCAGGAGGGCCGCGATCCGCTCGCAGTAGGCCAAGGGCAGGTTCTCGGCCTCCGCGATCGCCTTCAGGGACACGGGATGACCCGTGCCCTGACGGCCCAGCTGGATCAGCATCCGCACCCCGTATTCGGCCTTGGTGGTGAAGATCATCGGCCACAAAGCCTACCAACGCGGTCGGCATTAGCCGGGGGGCCGGGGGGCGCCGGCCCCCCGGTGCTATTTCCGGGCCCTGCGGTTCGGTGCGGAGAGCGTCTTCTGCTGTGACGGCACGTTGACCGTCCAGTCCGGATGGCCCGGCATCTTCGGCGTCTTGGTGCCGTAGAGCCAGTCGCGCAGGAACGGGACGACGTTGGCGCGGCCGGAGACCTGCGCGGCGAGCGCGATGAAGTCGTCGGTGCTCGCGTTGCCGCCGCCGAACCGACTCGGGTAGGCCTTCTCGATCTTCGCGAACGCGGCGTTGCCGACCTTCTGGCGCAGCGCGTAGAGCACCAGCGCGCCGCCGTGGTAGCGCTGGTAGGCGAACAGCGAGTCCGTGCTGGACGGCGCCGCGACCGGCCCGTCCTCGGCGCGCCACTCGTCGCCGTGCGCGTAGACGGCCCGCATCAGCTCGTCCAGCGTCGCGTAGCCGTTGTCGTCGGGGTAGCCCTCGGTGTCCTCCTCGAGCACACCGTTCTCCTCGCCCCAGGTGAACTCGTACCAGGAGGCGTGGCCTTCGTTGAGCCACAGGTCGCTCCACGTCTTCGGCGCGACGGAGTCCCCGAACCACATGTGCGACATCTCGTGGATCAGCGTCGCGTCCCACGTGCCGCGGCCGTAGTCCGTGTACCAGAAGGTGTCGATCAGCTCGAGCGTCTGGGTCTCCAGCGCGAAGCCGAGGCCGGCGGTGACGACCAGCGATCCGTAGAGGTCGAACGGATAGTCACCCGCGCGCGCCTTCATGTAGTCGAGTTGCGAGGGCGTCTTGTCCAGCAGCGGCAGGTATTCGCGGGTCAGTGCGTGCGACGTGACCTCGCGCAGGAAGACCCCGTTGTGGAAGCCCTCGTTGGTGACGTCGTAGTTGCCGACCGCGAGCTGGATCAGCTCGGTGGCCATCGGCTGGCGCTGGACGAAGACCACGTGGCGGCGACCGCGGTCGACGTAGTTGAGCAACTGCACGCCGTTGGCCACCGCCGTGAACTGCGCCGGCACGTCGAAGCGGATGTCGAACGACGCCTTGTCGCTGGGGTGGTCGTTGGACGGCAGGAAGTAGCGCGCGAGGTCGGGCTGCGGCGCGGTCGCCGTGCCGTCGTGGTGGATGAACAGCGCGGTCGAGGACGGGTCGTCTCCGGGCACCGTCGGCACGGCCACGAAGTGCGAGACGGTGACGACGAACAGCGACCCGTTCGCGATCGCCCGCCTGGGCGTGATGATCAGCTCCTGGCCGTCACGCCGGAATGACGCGGGCTGGCCGTTGACCGCGACGGCGCCGACACTGCGGCCGCTGAAGTCCAGGTCGAAGCGCGAGAGCGCCTGGGTCGCCTTCGCGAGGACGTTGACCGTTCCGTCGACCGGGTCGGTGAAGCGGTTGCCGTACGTGAGATCGACGTCGTAGTGCTGAACGTCGTAGCCGCCGTTGCCCTCCAGGGGGTACAGCCGATCCCCCACCCCTGGTGCTCCCGGCGAGCCGGCGGCGTGGGCCGACCCCGCGATCGCCAGGACGAACAACCCCACCAGACACAGCAAACGGCGCATCAGACCCTCCCGTCGGATTGCCGGAAAGTAGCACTCATCCGACCTTGGCATGATCCGTTCAGGCACTACCCGAAGGAGGAGAGGCATGGGGAGTTTCCGAGGGTCCACGGCGGCCGCGCTGGCCATGGTGGCGCTGGCCGCACCGAGCGCGCAGGCTGCCCCCGCACCGGGTGCGCCCGGTGCGCTGTCGCACTTCGACCTGGCCCGCAAGGACTGCGTGGGGACGGCGCGCAACACCACCTCGCGGGTCTGGTACACGGTGGCCAACGGCGTCCTGTCGGACGTCTATGAGCCCAACGTCGACACCACCAACGTCGAGACGATGCAGTTCATCGTCACCGACGGCGCGACGTTCAGCGACCTGCAGTCGCGCGACATGACCTACACGGCCGACGCCGACCCGACCGGGATGGTCTGCACGATCACGTCGAAGGCCCGCAACTACACGCTGACCGCGACCTACAGCACCGATCCCGCCCGGGATACGGTCCTGGTCCGGACGCGACTGCGGGGACCGTCGAACCTCAAGCTCTACGTGCGTCTGGACCCGACGGTCGGCGGCCACGGCGGCGGCGGCGCGGACAACGCGGGCGCCGACAGCGCGAGCGCCAGTCGCTCCGCGCTCGTCGCCGGTGACACGACGACGCAGACCGCGGCCGTCAACCGCGACTACGCCAAGCCCACCTTCCTCGCCCTGCGCGCCGACAAGCCGTTCACGTCGGCGAGCGCCGGCTACGCGGGCACCGACAGCGACGGGCTCAAGCAACTCGACAGCGCCCGCAGGCTCAGCACGGAGTACGACAGCGCGCCCTCCGGCAACGTCGTCCTGACCGCGCAGATGCAGCGCGAGGCGACGCTCGCGCTCGGCTTCGGCCGCACCGCCGCGCAGGCGAACAGCACCGCGGACCGCAGCCTCGACACGCCCTACGTCCTCTCGCTCGGGCGCTACCTGCTCGAGTGGGCGCTCTACGACGCGCGACTGGAGCGCCCCTCGCTCAAGCGGGCGCAGGGCTACTACCTCGGCATCAACGTGGTCAAGGCCTCCGAGGACAAGGAGTTCCCGGGCGCCGTGGCCGCCGGCCTCGCCTCCCCGTGGGGCCAGGCCGTCCCCGCCGGCAACCTGCAGGACGGCAAGGCGCCGTACTTCGGCTCCTACCGCGAGGTCTTCAGCCGCGACCTCTACGAGGCGTTCACCGCGCTGCTGGTCGCGGGCGACGAGGACACCGCCCAGGACACGGCGCGCTTCCTGCTCGAGCGCCAGCAGCTGGCCGACGGCCGGATGCCGCGCAACAGCCTGCTCAACGGCAAGACCGCCCCGGACACCGGCGGCGACCAGCTCGACGAGACCGCGTTCCCGATCCTGATGGCCTACCAGTCAGGCCTCTCGCGCGACCGCACGCTCTACACCGATCACATCCGCAAGGCGGCCGACTTCCTCGTCGCCCACGGCCCGTCGTTCGGCAACGAGCGCTGGGAGGAGCAGGGCGGGTACTCGCCCTCGACGATCGCGGCCGAGATCGCGGGCCTGGTCGCGGCCGGCCGGATCGCGCAGACCCAGAACGACGACGACCGCGCGAAGGTCTACCTGGCGACGGCCGATCACTTCCAGCGCTCGATCAAGGGCTGGACGGTGACGACGACCGGCCCGTACGCGCCCGGGCGCTACTTCATCCGGCTCTCGCGCACCGGCGATCCGAACGCCGCCATCACCTACAACCTCGGCAACGGCAGCATCGACGCCGATCAGCGCGCCGTGATCGACCAGGGCTTCCTCGAGCTCACCCGCGTCGGAGCGCTGTCCGCCGGCGATCCCGACGTCAAGCAGTCGCTGGCCGTCGTCGACAGCGTGATCCGCAGGGGCAACGGCTTCTACCGCTACGGCACCGACGGCGCGGGCACCGAGGACGGCTACGGCGATTGCCACGTGCCCGATCCCACGGACTGCAACCCCGAGGGCAAGCCGTGGCCGGGAGCCGGTGACAACCACGGCTCCGGCCACATCTGGCCGGTGCTCTCCGGCGAGCGTGCCGAGCAACTGCTGCAGACGGGCGACACCAAGGGCGCGGCCGCCCTCTACGACGCGATGAGCGGCTTCGCCTGGGGCGTCGGGCTGATGCCCGAGCAGAACTGGGAGAACCCGCCGCTGGCGGCCTCGCCGTTCGGCAGCGATCCCACGACGGCCTCGATCGGCTTCTTCACCAACGAGGCGGCCGGCTCGGCCACGCCGCTCACGTGGGCGCAGGCCCAGCACGTCCGGCTCGCGCTGAGCCTCGACGCGGGCCGCCCGCTCGAGCAGCCCGCCGCCGTCCGCGACCGCTACAAGTCACCGCCGGGCAAGGCGCCGCTGACCGTCACCGCTCCGGTGGACGGCTCGACCGTCGCCAGCGCGACCACCCATGTGACCGGCACCACGGCGCCGCGGGCGCGGGTCGTCGTCGCCGCCACCAACACCGACACCGGCGCGCCCACGGCGATCGTCGCCACGACCGCGTCCACCACCGGCGCGTTCGACGTGACCGTCCCGACCGCGTTCGGCACGAGCGTCATCACCACCACCGCGACCACCAGCACCGCGACCGCGTACGACCAGCGCCGCGTCGCCTCGGAGGTCATCAACGGGACGACGGTGTTCGACACCGCCGACCCGTCGGGCGACGACAACGGCCCGGGCACCTTCACCTATCCGACCAGCGGCGACTTCCACGCCGGCGCCTTCGACCTCACCCGCTTCCAGGTGATCGACGGCGGCGACACGATCTACCTGCGCACCACCCTGCGCGATCTCTCGCCGACGTTCGGCGACCCGATCGGCGCGCAACTGCTGACGATCTTCGCCCGCGACCCGGCGAACAGCACCACCAGCACGGCGGCGTTCTTCCCCAGCCGCAACTACACGGTGGACCCGTGGACGCGCGCGATCCAGGTGCGCGGCTTCGAGTCGCCACGCTTCGTGGACGCGGCCTTCGCGCCCGCGGGCACGATCAGCGTCCAGGCCAGCCAGGTGACGCGCACGATCACGATCCTGGTGCCCAAGGCCGCGTTCGGCACGCCCGGCGCGGGCTGGACGTACAACGTGATCCTGCACGGCCAGGACGGCTTCGGCCAGGACGGGGCGCGGACGTTCACGCCGACCGCGGGTTCGTACACGTTCGGGCGCTGCGCGGTCGATCCGTCACCGGATCCGCGTTGCCAGGTGGCGCTCGATCAGCTCCCGAAGGCGATGGATGTGCTCGGCCCGACACAGGCCACGGAGCTCGACCGCAGCCTCGGCCCGGTCGTCATCCACGCGGTGTCGTAACCGTCGAACATGGGCGGCGTCCTAACCTGGACGCCGCTCATGGCTCTACGGGAAGACCTCAGAAACGTCGCGATCATCGCGCACGTCGACCACGGCAAGACGACCCTTGTCGACGCGATGCTCTGGCAGTCCGGCGCGTTCCGCGAAAATCAGGACGTCAATGACCGGGTCATGGACTCGATGGATCTCGAGCGCGAGAAGGGCATCACGATCCTCGCGAAGAACACCGCGGTCCGCTACCACGGCGTCAAGCTGAACATCATCGACACGCCCGGCCACGCCGATTTCGGCGGTGAGGTGGAGCGCGGGCTGAAGATGGTCGACGGCGTGCTGCTGCTGGTCGACGCGTCGGAGGGGCCGCTGCCGCAGACGCGCTTCGTGCTGCGCAAGGCGCTCGAGGACAAGCTGCCGGTGATCCTCGTGGTCAACAAGGTCGACCGCCCGGACGCGCGCATCTCCGAGGTCGTGGACGAGGTCTACGAGCTGTTCATCGATCTCGGCGCCTCCGAGAGCCAGATCGAGTTCCCGATCGTCTACACCAACGCGAAGGCCGGCAAGGCCTCGCTGACGACGACCGATCAGGGCACGACGCTCGAGCCGCTGATGAACACGCTGCTGGAGACGATCCCGGCGCCGGAGTACGAGGAAGGCCACCCGCTCCAGGCGCACGTGACCAACCTCGACGCGTCGCCGTACGTCGGCCGGCTCGCGATCTGCCGCGTCCGCAACGGCACGATCAAGAAGGGCCAGCAGATCGCCTGGTGCCGTCACGACGGCACGATCACCTCCTTCCGCGTGTCAGAGCTCTACATCACCGAGGCGCTCGATCGCGTCGACGCGGCCGAGGCCGGCCAGGGCGAGATCATCGCCGTCGCGGGCATGCCGGACGTCACGATCGGCGAGACGCTGGCGGATCTCGAGGATCCGCGGCCGCTGCCGCTGATCAACGTCGACGAGCCGTCGATCAGCGTCACCATCGGCATCAACCTCTCGCCCCTGGCCGGGCAGGACGGCGACAAGCTGACCGCCCGCCAGATCCAGGACCGGCTCACCGCCGAGACCGTCGGCAACGTGTCGATCCGCGTGCTGCCGACCGAGCGCCCGGACACCTGGGAGGTCCAGGGCCGTGGCGAGCTCCAGCTGGCGATCCTCGTCGAGATCATGCGCCGCGAGGGCTTCGAGCTGACCGTCGGCAAGCCGCAGGTGGTCATCCGCGAGATCGACGGCGTCCGCCACGAGCCGGTCGAGCGGATGACGATCGACGTGCCCGAGGAGTACGTCGGCGTGATCACGCAGATGCTCGCGCTGCGCCGCGGCCGGATGGAGCAGATGATCAACCACGGCACGGGCTGGGTCCGGATGGACTACCTGGTCCCGGCGCGCGGGCTGATCGGCTTCCGCACCGAGTTCCTGACCGACACGCGCGGTACCGGCCTGCTGCACCACGTCTTCGAGCGCTGGGAGCCGTGGGCGGGCGACATGCGCCTGCGCCCGACGGGGTCGCTGGTCGCCGATCGCCGCGGCAAGACCGCCTCGTTCGCCCTGTTCAACCTGCAGGAGCGCGGGACGATGTTCGTCGAGCCCGGCGAGGACGTCTATGAGGGCATGATCGTGGGCGAGAACGCCCGCCAGGAGGATTTGGACGTCAACGCGGTGAAGGAGAAGCACCTGACCAACGTGCGCTCCTCAACGTCCGACGTCCTGGTGCGGCTCGTGCCCGCCCGCAAGCTCTCGCTCGACCAGGCGCTGGAGTTCGTTCGCGAGGACGAGTGCGTCGAGGTCACCCCGCATTCGGTCCGGATGCGCAAGGTCGAGTTGGAGCAGGTGGCGCGTGTCCGAGCAGCTCGACGTCTCCGCACCTGATTTCGCGCCTACACTTCGGCCGCACAAGGCACTGATGCCCACCGGCCCCCCTTCCTTCGAGGATCTGCTCGAGGCCGCCCCCGATGCCATGCTCGGCACCGACGCGGCCGGCGTTGTCGCGTTCGCCAACGCGCCGCGCCAGAGCCATCCTCGGGCGTGACCCGGTGGGCGAACCGCTCGGTGAGCTCCCCGCCGCGCTGGACATCTCGCGCTCGGCGATGGGCGACTACGAGCTCGTCGTCCTGCGCGGCGCGGACCCGCGCGCGCTGCGGGCGGTGCTCGACAACACGCCCGCGGCGATCTATCTCAAGGACCCGGACGGGCGCTACCTGCTCGTCAACCGCGCGTTCGAGCGCCTGCACGGCAAGCCCGCCGCACAGTTGCTGGGCAGGCTCGACCGCGAGGTCCTGCCGGTCGAGATCGCCGACCGGATGCGGATCGACGACCTGCGGGTGATGGGCGAGCGCACCCCGATCGAGCTCCAGGAAGAGGTCACCCACGGCGAGAAGACGCGCACCTTCCTGAGCGTCAAGTTCCCGCTGATCGACGACGACAACGGCGAGCTCTACGGCATCGGCGGCGTGGCCACCGACATCACCCACCACGTGCGGTTGGAGGCGCGGCTGCGTGAGGCCCAGCGGCTGGAGGCCGTCGGCCAGCTCGCGGGCGGCGTCGCGCACGACTTCAACAACCTGCTGGCGGTGATCGCCAACTACGCCCAGTTCGTGCGCAAGGAGCTCGACGGCGACAGCCGCGCCGCGGGTGACATGGACCAGATCATCAGCGCCTCGCGTCGCGCCTCGGAGCTCACGCGACGGCTGCTGCTGTTCTCGCGCCGGCAGTCCGGGACGCCCGAGGTGCTCTCCCTGCGGCGGGTGATCGAGTCGCTGGAGCTGCTCCTGCACCGCACGCTCGGCGATGACGTCGACCTGTTCGTCGAGCTCGACGAGCGCCTGTGGGACGTCGAGGCCGACCGCAGCCAGCTCGAGCAGCTCGTGATGAGCCTGGTGATGAACTCCCGCGAGGCGATGCCGGACGGCGGCAGCCTGCGCATCGAGGCGTCCAACACCGTCCTGCGCGAGACCGACAGCCCGTCTGCCCGAGCGGTGAAGCTGACCGTGACCGACAGCGGCCGCGGCATGCCGCGTGAGGTCGCCGCCCACGCCTTCGAGCCGTTCTTCACCACCAAGGCGGTGTCCGGCCACGGTGTCGGGCTCGGCCTGGCGACGGTCTACGGGATCGTCACCAAGGCGCGCGGCCAGATCGAGCTCGACTCCGAACCCGGGCGCGGCACCTCGGTGACCGTGATCCTGCCGGCCGTCCGCCGGGCGAGTGACGACGATCCGAGCCCGTCGGCCCCGCGCGGCCGCGGTGAGGCGGTGCTGGTCGTCGAGGACGCCGACGCCGTGCGCGTGCTGACCGGCCGGATCCTCTACGCCGCCGGCTACCAGGTCATCTCGGTCGAGTCCGGCGCCTCCGCCCTGGAGCGCCTGGACACCTGCGACGTGCTCGTCACCGACGTCGTGATGCCGGGCATGTCCGGCGTCGAGCTCGTGGTCCAGGCCCGCGAGCGCCGGCCCGAGCTGCCCGTCATCTTCGTCTCCGGCTACACCGGGGACGCGACCATCGCGGGGTCCGACGACCCGATGACCGCGTTCCTGGCGAAGCCCTTCGACGGTGACGACCTGCTCCGCGCCGTGCGCACCACGCTCGACGCGGCCAAGGCCAAGCACAAGCGCTGACGCCGCGGCGCGCGCTCGCCCACGGCACCCTCACCTTCCCCGCGAGGCCGCGAGCGATGGCGGCCCCGCGCATCGCCGCTCCGCGCGGTCCGAGTGATCGGTTCGTCCGGACCGTCAAGGGGGTGTAGTCGCTGACTCGTGCTGAGCGAGAGTGAGCGACCACACCCCCATCGACGCGCCTTGAGGACGTCGATCCGGCTCGCTCGGCGGGCCGGGAGGGCGGCGATGAGCGCGATCGCGAGCAGGCTCGGGATCGGGACGGCGAACGCGCGCGGCCAGGCCCTTCAGGCGAAGCGGATCATGGCCGCTGGTCCGCGACGATGCGGCCGTCGGCGAGTCCGATGACGCGGTCGGCGATCGCCGCGGCGCGCTCGTCATGGGTGACCATCACGGTCGTCTGGCCGTCGCGGTCGACGGCCTCGCGCAGCAACTCGAGCACGGACGCGCCGGACGACGAGTCCAGGTTGCCGGTCGGCTCGTCGGCGAACAGCACCGTCGGGCGGCAGATCAACGCGCGGGCGATCGCGACCCGCTGCTGCTGGCCGCCGGAGAGCTGCGCCGGCTTGTGGTCGCGGCGCTCGGTGAGGCCCATCCGCTCCAGCAGCGCGTCGACGACGTGCGGCTCGGGCCTGCGGCCGGCGATGGCCAGCGGCAGCGTCACGTTCTCCTGCGCCGACAGCGTCGGCAGCAGGTTGAAGGACTGGAAGATGAAGCCGATGTGCTTGCGGCGCAGGCGGGTGAGCTCGCGGTCGGACATGCGCGTGATGTCCTCGCCCGCGATGTGGACGGCGCCGGCGTCGGGCGTGTCGAGCCCGGCGAGCAGGTGCATCAGGGTCGACTTGCCCGAGCCCGACGGCCCCATCACGGCGGTGAACTCGCCCGCGCGGAGCTGCAGTGAGACGCCGCGCAGCGCGTGGACGGCCGAGCCGCCCTCGCCGTAGGTGCGGGTCAGGGCGGTGGCGGAGACGGCCGCGCGGTCGGTTCCGGGGAGTTGGGCGAGGGCGGTCATGGGAGTCCTTTCCTAGGCGGCGGGCGACGATTCGGCCTGCGGCCTCACGTCGCTGGTGGTCGACGTCGAGCCCGGCGGGCCGGCGGCGCTCAGCGCCGGCCCGTTGACCTCGGCGCAGCGGACGTGGGCGTCGAAGCCGACGCGGCGCCCGGCGAGCCCGCCGGAGACCCGCGACGTGCTCCCCGCGGGGTGTGCGTTGGCGGTCCAGGTCCTCATGACGAGAACTCTCCCGGGACGAACGTCGCGTGTCGTCGGCCGCCGTGACGATTGCGTCTGCGCCGATGGATGATCGCGAGTCATCCTCAGGGATGACCGCGAGATCGCCCGTCGGGCTTGACCTCGCCGCGTACCGGATCGTCCAGGAGGCGCTGACGAACGCGATCAAGCAGCGCCGGGCGCGACGACGTGCTCGTCGAGCTGCGACGCTTGCCGTGGAAGTCGACGGGCCCGGGCCAGGCGCTCAGCGACGCGAGCCGTCAGGCGGGTCTCGCAGCGGGGATCGGCGAGAGTCCGAGCCGCGGCGAGGACTCCAGCGACGCGAGCCGTCGGCGGGTCTCGCAGCGGGGATCGGCGAAGTCCGAGCCGCCGGGCGAGGACTCTCAGCGACGCGAGCCGTCGGCGGGTCTCGCAGCGGGGATCGGCGGAGTCCGAATCGCCCGGCGAGGCTTCAGCGACGCGAGCCGTCAGGCGGGTCGCAGCGGGGATCGGCAGAGTCCAGCCGCCGGGCGAGGACTCTCAGCGACGCGAGCCGTCGGCGGTTCGCAGCGGGGATCGGCGAGAGTCCGAGCGCCGGCGAGGACTCTCAGCGACGCGAGCCGTCAGGCGAGTGTCGCCGGTGCGGCGACTCGGGTTGGTGGGTATGCGTGAGCGCGTGCGGCTCTACGGCGGTCAGTTCGAGGCGGGTCCGTGCGAGACCGGCTGGCGTGTGCGCGCGACCCTTCCGACCGAGATGAAAGAGTTGGCCCTGACGTGACGGTGCGATTGCTGATCGCGGACGATCAGGCGCTCGTGCGCGCCGGCTTCCGCATGATCCTGGACGCCGAGGACGATCTCGAGGTCGTCGGCGAGGCCGGCGACGGCCTGGAGGCGGTCGCGCAGGCCAAGCGCCTGAAGCCCGACGTCGTGCTGATGGACATCCGGATGCCCGAGCTCGACGGGATCGAGGCCACGCGCCGCCTGCGCGACGAGCCCGTCCGCGTGCTCATGCTCACCAC
This sequence comes from uncultured Solirubrobacteraceae bacterium, assembly GCA_963798325.1. Lineage (GTDB taxonomy): Bacteria > Actinomycetota > Thermoleophilia > Solirubrobacterales > Solirubrobacteraceae > Solirubrobacter. The sequence goes on along the minus strand of CAWCSS010000008.1, from coordinate 1,112,195 downwards.
CTTCGACCTCAACGAGTACGTCTACGAGGCGCTGCGAGCGGGCGCGTCCGGGTTCCTGCTCAAGGACGTGCCGCCGGAGCAGCTCGCCGCGGGCATCCGGGTCGTCGCGCAGGGCGAGGCGCTGCTCGCCCCCTCGATCACCCGCCGGCTGATCGAGGAGTTCGCCGCCGCCTCCCCCACCCCACCGGCGCCCCCGCCGGGCCTGGACGAGCTGACCGCGCGCGAGCTGGAGGTCTTCCGCTGTGTCGCGCGCGGGCTCTCCAACGCGGAGATCGCGGCCGAGCTGATCGTCAGCGAGACCACGGTCAAGACCCACGTCGCGCGCCTGCTGATGAAGCTCGGGCTGCGCGACCGGGTCCAGGCCGTGGTGCTCGCCTACGAGTCGGGCGTTGCCGTGCCTGGCCGCGGCTAAGCCGCCTCGGGCAACGGCTCCTCGGTGGCCGCGAGCCCGCCCGCGGGCGGGCGCAGCCAGACGATGTCGCCGGTCGAGAGGTCCAGCTCCTCGGCCTCGGTACGTGTCAACTGCGCGAACACGGCCTCGCCGTCGGGCAGCAGCAGCTCGACGCGAACCTCGAACCCGAGGTGGCTGACACGCGCGACCTGCGCCTCGCGCCCGCCGTCCTCGCGCCTCGGCGGAGACCGCGATGTCGTGCGGGCGCACGAGCCTGCCGTCGAGCTTGGCCACCGGGCCGAGGAAGCCCATCACGAAGCGGTTCGCGGGCCGCTCGTAGAGCTCGCGCGGGCCGCCGGCCTGCACGACGTGCGCGTTGTCCATGACCACGATGTTGTCGGCGATCGAGAGCGCCTCCTCCTGGTCGTGGGTGACCAGCAGCGTCGTCACGTGCACGTCCTCGTGCAGGCGCCGCAGCCACTCGCGCAGCTCCGTGCGGACCTTGGCGTCCAGCGCGCCGAACGGCTCGTCGAGCAGGAGCACGCGCGGCTCGACCGCCAATGCGCGGGCGAGCGCCATCCGCTGGCGCTGGCCGCCCGAGAGCTGGGACGGGTAGCGCCCGGCGAGCCCCGCCAGCCCGACGATCGTCAACAACTCCGACACGCGGGCCTCGATCTTGTCCTTCGGCTGCCTGCGGATCTTCAGCCCGAAGGCGACGTTCTCGCGCACGGTCATGTGCTTGAACGCCGCGTAGTGCTGGAACACGAACCCGATCTCGCGCCGCTGCGGGGCGACGTCGGTCACGTCCTGGCCGTGGATCTCCACGCTGCCCGAGTCCGGGAACTCGAGCCCGCCGATGATCCGCAGCAGCGTCGACTTGCCCGAGCCCGAAGGCCCGAGCAGCGCGGTCAGCGAGCCGTCCGGGACATCGAGGGACACGTCGTCGAGCGCCACGAAGTCACCAAAGCGCTTCGTCACGTGCTTGATGGTGATCATGTGGTCCGCTCCTTGCGCTGCACAATGGTCATCAGCAACAGCGTGATGAGCGCGAGGCCCATCAGCACGGTCGACGCCGAGTAGGCGCCGAAGGCGTTGTGGTCGTCGATGTAGCGGGAGTGCACGAGCAGCGTGAGCGTCTGGGACTCCCCGGGAACGCCGCCGGCGACGACGGTCAGGGCACCGAACTCGCCGAGCGAGCGGGCGACCGTCAGCACGACGCCGTAGGCCAGGCCCCAGCGGATCGCCGGGAGCGTGATCCGCCAGAACGTCTGCCACTTGGAGGCGCCGAGCGTCGTCGCCGCCTCCTCCTGCTCGGTGCCGATCTCGTTGAGGACCGGCTCGACCTCCCGCACCACGAACGGCAGCGTGACGAACGTCGTCGCCAGCACCATCCCGGGCAGGCTGAAGATCACCGGCAGCGCCCCCTGCATCCAGCCGTTGTTGCCCCAGAAGAGGATCAGGGCGACGCCGACGATCACCGGGGAGACCGCGAACGGCAGGTCGACGACGGCCTGCAGCAGCCCGCGGCCGGGGAAGCGGCCGCGGCTCAGCGCCACCGCCGTCACCAGTCCGAAGACCACGTTCAGTGGCACGACGATCGCGACGATCGTGAGGCTGAGGCTTATCGCCGAGATCGCCGCGGGCGTGGTCACGGAAGCGATGAACGCGCCGATGCCGTCTTCGAACGTGCGGTAGAGGATCATCGCCAGCGGGACCAGCACCAGCGCGCCCAGGTAGGCGAGCGCGAGCACGCGCAGGGTGATGCGGGTCTTCATCGCTGCTCCCGCCGGCTCGAGACCAGCCGCAGCGCGAACAGCACGGCGAAGGCGATCACCAGCAGCGCGACCGAGACGGCCGCGGCGGTCGCCGGCCGGTCGATCTCGATCTGCTTGGCGATGTACTGCGACGCGACCTCGGTCTCGCGCGGGATGCCGCCGCCGATCAGCACGACGGACCCGAACTCGCCGATGGCACGGGCGAAGGCCAACCCGGCGCCGCTGAGCAGCGCCGGCAAGAGGGCGGGGAGGATGATCCTGCGAAACGTCGTCCAGCCGCCGGCGCCCAGGGACGCGGCCGCTTCCTCCGCCTCGCGGTCGAGTTCCATCAGCACGGGCTGGACGGAGCGGACCACGAACGGCAAGGTCACGAACGCGAGCGCGATGATCAGGGCGGGGCGGGTGGCGTACAGGTCCAGGCCGATCGGGCTGCGCGGGCCGTAGAGCGCGAGCAGGACGATCGACGCGACGATCGTCGGCAGCGCGAACGGCAGGTCGATCAGCGCGTTGATCAACGCCTTGCCGCGGAAGTCGTCGCGCACCAGCACCCACGCGATCAGCGTGCCCGTGACCATGTTGATCAGGGTCACGACGGACGAGATGCCGAGCGTGAGCGTCAGCGCCGCGCGCGCCGAGGGCGAGGTGATCGCGTCCCAGAACGCCGCCGGGCCGTCCGCGAAGGACTTCACGAGCACCGCGGCCAGCGGCAGCAGGACGACGACGCTCAGCCACAGGGTGGCGACGCCGAGCCCGAGCGGCCCGACACCGCCGCCGGCGGTCCGGCGAGCGCGGCTGCGCCGGGGTGCGGCGAGCGCCGCCACGCTATCCCGTCGCCTCGTTGTAGAGCTTGGCCACGCTGCCCGTGTCCGGGTCGAAGAGCTCGTCGTTGACCTTGCTCCAACCGCCGAGGTCGTCGATCGTCCACAGCTTCTTCGGCGCCGGGAACTCGGCGGCGTGCTCCTGCGTGACGGCCTCGTCGACGGGCCGGAACCCGGCCTTGGCGATCGCTTCCTGGCCTTGCTTGGTGTACAGGAAGTCCACGAACGCCTTCGCCTGGTCGAGGTGCTTGGACGTGTTGACCACCGCGATCGGGTTCTCGATCCTGAACGTGTCGTCCGGGGTGACGTGCTCGACGTCCTCGCCGTTGCGCTCGTCGAACAGCGCCTCGTTCTCGTAGGTCAGCAGCGCGTCGCCCGTGCCCTGGGTGAAGGTCTCCGTCGCCTCGCGGCCGGACTTCGGCTGCACCTTGATGTGATCGCCGATCAGCTTCTGGAGATAGTCCAGGCCGGCCTGCGGGTTCTTGCCGCCGTCGCTCTTCTCGGAGTACGGGGCCAGCAGGTTCCATTTGGCGGACCCGGAGGAGAACGGGTTGGGCGTGACCACCTCGATCCCCGGCTTGAGCAGGTCGTCCCAGGTCGTGATGCCCTTGGGGTTGCCCTTGCGGACGACGATCGTGACCACCGAGCCGAACGGGATGCCCTTGTTCGGGCCCGAGTTCCAGTTGTCGTCGACCTGGCCGGACTTCACCAGGCGGGTGATGTCGGGCTCGAGGCTGAAGTGCACGACGTCGGCCGCGAACCCGGACTCGACCTTGCGCGACTGGTCGCCCGAGGCGCCGTAGGACTGGCTGAAGCCGATCCCCCTGCCGGCGTCGGTGGCGTTGAAGGCGGGGATGATCTCGTCGTAGGCCTGCTTGGCCACCGAGTAGCCGACGAGCGAGAGCGTCGTGGACGCGCCGGCGGCGGCAGCCTGCGGGGCCGCGGAGCCGCTGCCGACCTCGTCGCTGGCGCCGCCGCATCCCGCCACGACCATGGCGAGAAGCGTGGCCGCCAGGGCCATGAATCTGGGCGTATGGGACCTCACGAGATGAACCCTCCGAAATGCCTTGAAGTTGATCGGGGTTTGCATGATACGCAAACCCCACCAACCCGATGGAGATTCGGGACTACGCGCAAACCTAAAGGGGCCTGGCCCCTTTAGTCAATTCGGGTTGACTGCGTACTTTGCCGGGCGTGGGTGGTGGAGGTGGCCGGCGAGGGCGTCGGGGAGTTGCTCGAGGGTGATCGTGGGGCCGAGGAGGTCCGCCCACGGGTATGTGCTGTCGGCGAGGATGCGCAGGGCCTCGGCGATGTGGCGCGGCGCGTGGTGGTAGGTGCCGAGGAGCGTGACCTCCTCGTAGTGCACGCGCGCGGTGGGGACGTTGAAGGTGCTGCCACGTGCGCAGCCGCCGAAGAGGCTCACGGTGCCGCCGGGCTCGGCCATCTGCACGGCGAGCTCCCAGGACTCCGGCCGGCCGACGGCTTCGATCACCAGGTCGGCGCGGCCGGTGTCGATGTCGGCGGCGGTCTTGGTCGCTCGTGCGGTGCGGGCGCCGAAGCGTTCGGCCAGCGCGAGGCGCTCGGGGTGTGGGTCGAGGACGAGGGGGCGGATGCCGCGCGTCGACGCGAGGGCGGCGAGCATGCACCCGAGCGAACCGGCGCCGAGGATCGTCGTGCGTTCGGGCAGCTCGACCACGGCCAGCGCGTGGACGGCGCAGGCGAGCGGCTCGGCCAGCGGCGCGACGGCGAGCGGGATGTCGATCCGGTGCAGGTTCGTCTCGACGATGCGGCGGGGCACCAGCAGCTTCTCGGCGAACCCGCCGGTCAGGTAGAGCAGGTCCTCGCACAGGCTCTCGCGGCCGCGCTCGCACTGGCGGCAGGTCGCCGCACGGCGCGCTGTTGGCGCAGAACACCTCGTCGCCGGGGGCGAACGCCGGGTGCTCGCTCGTCTCGACCACACCGGCGAACTCGTGGCCCAGGCGGGCGGGATACGGCCCCAGGGACGGATGGCCGTACAGGACGCTCTTGACGTCGGTGTGGCAGGTCGCCGCCGCTCCGATGGCGAGCACGACCTCGCCCGCGCCGGCGACGGGCTCGGGGACGTCCTCGACGCGGAGGTCACCGGGGCCATGGACCAGCGCGGCCCTCATGGCGCGGTGACGATGACCTTGATGCCCTCGCGGCTGCGCGCCGCGGCCAGCGCCGCGCCGGTCTGGTCGAGCGGGAAGCGGTGGGTGATCATGCGCTCGGTGGCGATCGCGCCGCCGGCGATCAGCGCCAGTGCGGCGCGGGTGTCGGCTGGGCCGGCGGAGTAGCTGGCCTGGATCTCGATCTCCTTGAAGAAGAGCTCGTCGACGGCGAAGTCGCGACGCTCGCCGGGGCCCGACGGAGCGAAGAGCTGGATCACGGCGCCGCGGTCGGCGCTCCTGACCGCCAACGCCCACGCCGAGGCGGCGCCGGTCGCGAGCACGACGACGGTCGGCGTACCGAGATCGTCATCCGGTTGCGCGCCGCGAGCGCCGAGCTCGGTCGCCAGCGCGCGCCGGTCGGCGCGTGGCTCGGCCACGGTCACCTCCGCGCCGCGGGCGAGCGCCGCCTGCGCGATCAGCAGGCCCATCTGGCCGCCCCCGATCACCAGCAGTCGCGTGTTCGCGTCGACCCGCGCGCGGTCGAGGCCGCGCACGACGCAGGCCAGTGGCTCGATCAGCGTCCCGGCCTCGTCGCTGACGCCGTCCGGCAGCTCGAGCAGGTCGAGCGCCGCGTTGAGGGCGGGGACGCGGATGAACTCCGCGAAGCCGCCGGGGTCGATGCGGGTGGCCTTGAACGTCGCGCACAGCGTCTCGTGGCCGCGCGCGCAGTAGTCGCACTCGCCGCACGGCACGTGGTGGTGGACGAACACGCGCGCGCCGGGCGCCGGAAGGTTCTCGCCGGACTCCAGGACGACGCCGACCGGCTCGTGGCCGAGCACGAGCGGAGCGCGCGGGTCCTGGTACCACTGCATGAGGTCCGAGCCGCAGAGGCCGCACGCCCGCATCGCCACGAGGACCTCGCCGGGACCGGGGCGCGGCACCGGCCGCTCCTCGATCCGGATCTCACCCGCCCCGTGATAGACCGCCGCCCTCAGCGCGTCGTCCAGGCTTCGGGGTCGTCGGCGAGGGCGTTGACGGGGTCCGGCAGCGCACCGCTCGCCAGGTCCGCGAGGCTGACCTGCTCGACCACGTCGCGCAGGTTCTTGCGCAACGCGATCCACACCCGCTGCAGCGGCTCGGCCGGCCCGGCGTAGGTGACGCTCTCGGGGCGCTCGCCACGCACGGCGGCCAGCGGGCCGTCGACGGCGCGGATCACGTCGGCGACGCTGATCTCGGTGGCGGGGCGATTGAGGCGATGCCCGCCCTCGGCCCCGCGCTGGCTCTGCACGAGCCCCGCGTGACGAAGGTCGGAGAGGATGTTCTCGAGGAAGCGCTGCGGGATGCCCTGAGCGGTGGCGATCGCCTCCGCGCGCACCAGCGACCCCGCCGGCTGGGCGGCGGCGAGTTCGGCGGCGGCACGCACGGCGTAGTCGGCCTTGGCGGAGACCTTCACCCGCGCATTGTGACCACAACGCGAGTCCCGCCGAGCGCGGAGTCTTCGATCCTGGCCTGGCCGCCGTGCAGCTCCGCCTGCTGAGCGACGATCGCCAGCCCGAGCCCCGATCCCCCACTCGGCCCTTTGGCGAAGCGCTCGAACGCGCGCTCACGCTCTCCTGACGGGATGCCGGGACCGTCGTCGTCGATCTCGATGCGGTTCGCGCCGATTGCGACGCGGACGGTGCGTGCCCCATGCCGCGCGGCGTTCTCGAGCAGGTTGTCGATGGCCGAGCGCAGCCCGCTCTCGTCGCCGAGCACGGTCAGCTCGCCGGCGTCACCGAACCCGAAGTCGACGTGCGGATGCCGCCGCCGCGCGTCGGCGATCGCCGCATCGGCCACGTCGCCGACGTCGACCGGCTCCCGCACGACCGCGCCGGCATCGCCACGGGCCAGCGCCTGCAGCGCGTCGAGCAGCGCGGCGAGCCGAGCGACGTCGCGCTCGAGCTCGGCGAGCACCCGCTCGCGCTCGCCGAGAGCGAGACCGGGGGCCGCGCCGTCCGCCGCCGTGCCCGGGGCGCCGTTCGCGCTGGCCGCCGCCGCGTCGCGGCGCAGCGTCGCGAGGTTGGCGCGCACGCTCGTCAGCGGCGTGCGCAACTCGTGGCCGGCGTCGGCGGTGAAGCGCTCGATCGCGGCGACCGAGCCCTCCAGGCGGGCGAGCATCGCGTTGAGCGCGCTCGCGACCTCGTCCACCTCGGCGGTCCCGGTCGCCTCGATGCGCGTGGTCAGATCGCGGGTCGTGCTCACGCCCGCCGCGCTCGTGCGCAACTCGGCGAGCGGGCGCAGGGCGCGAGCGGTGATCAGCCGGACGGCGAGCGCGCAGGCGAGCAGGCCGAGCAGCGCGGCGATCGCGATCACCCGGCGCAGTTCGGCGATCTGCTGTTCGACGTCGGCCAGCGGGCGGGCGACGATCAACCGGCCGCGGCGCACGATGCGCCACTCCGCCGCCGTCGAGAAGCCGGCCTTGGGGATCGGCAACGCGGCGCGCTGGTTGTCGTAGACCACCTCGCCTCGCCGCACCAGGCGCACGGAGGCGTCGCCCGCGAGGCGCTCGAGCTGGGCCGTCTGCCCGCGCCGGGCCGGGGCCTGCAGGCGCGCCGCGGTGGCCGTCAGCTCGCGGTCGAGCGTCGCGCGCTCGCGGCGGCCGACCTCGGCGATCAGCACCGCACCGACGACGAGGAAGACGATCGCGCAGGCGAGCGTGGCCAGCGCCGTGACGCGGCCCGCGAGGGTCTTCATCGCAGGACGAACCCGACGCCACGGACGGTCTGGATCACGCGCGGCTCCCCGAGCTTGCGCCGCAGGTAGCCGACGAAGACGTCGACGACGTTGCCGTCCGCCTCCCAGTCGTAGCCCCACACCTGCTCGAGCAGCTGGCGGCGCGAGAGGACGAGGCCGGGGTGGCGCATGAAGGCCTCGAGCAGGTCGAACTCGCGGCGAGTGAGGTCGAGCGCATCGCCGCCACGCGAGGCGAGCCTCCGAGCGGGATCGAGCCGCAGCTCGCCGGCGACCAGCGCGGCGCCGGTGGACGCGGGCGCGCCGCGGCGCAGCAGCGCGTGCAGGCGCGCGACGAGCTCCTCCATCGCGAACGGCTTGACCAGGTAGTCGTCCGCACCCGCCTGCAGCCCCGCCACGCGGTCGGACACCTGGTCGCGGGCGCTGAGGATGCAGATCGGCGTGTCCAGCCCGCCGGCGCGCAGGCGGGCGGCGACCTCGCGACCGTCGAGGTCGGGCAGGACGACGTCCAGCACGATCGCCGCGGGCGGCTCGGCGACCGCGGCGCTCAGCGCCGCCTCGCCCGTCGCGGCCGTCCGCACCGCGAAGCCCTCGAGGCGCAGGGCGCGCTCGAGGGCGACGAGGATCGCGGGCTCGTCGTCGACGACGAGGATCAGCGGACGCGCAGGAATCCGACCCCCAGCTTGTCGACCCGCTTGTCCGCCTGCGCCTGCGTCAGCCAGCCGTCCTGCACGAGCGAGTCGAGCCGCTGCTTGACCAGCGCCTTCACCGCCGCGGTGACCTTCGCCGGCTCGACGCCCAAGGACTTGGCGACCGAGTTGGTCCAGTCCGCCCGGCGCTTGGCCGCGGCCTCGCGGCGGGCCTTGCGCTGCTCAGGCGTGGGCTTGGTCGTCGGCTTGGCGGCCTTCGTCGGCTTCGGGACGGCCTTGAGCGCGGCGGCGACGTCAGCGGCGGGCTTGCCGAGCTCCTTGCCGAGCTTGGCCGACAGCACCTGCCGGAACTGCCCGGCGGGCTTCTTCTCCTTCTTCGCGGCCGTGGCCCCACCGGCGAGCAGCCCGGCTCCGGCGACGGCAAGGACTGCGGCGATCATCCATCGAGACATGCCACGAGCTTGAACACGGTTGTTGTGGAAACGCTGTGGTCTCAGGTGTTCCAGCGCGAGATCACCCGCGTCTCGCGTTCGAAGCCCAGCTCGCAGACCGCCGCGGTGTCCAGCGCGAGACTCGCGCCGCTCTCCGGCGGCAGCTCGATCCAGCGCGCGCCGATGACCCGCAGGATGTGCCCGTGGGCGAACAGCGCGACGTCGCCGTCCGCCGCCGCCGCGCGAGCGAGCACGCGGTCGGCGCGCGCACCCGCCTCGGTGAGCGTCTCGCCGCCCGGTGAGCCGTCGCGCCAGACCGTCCACCCCGGGCGCTCCTCGCGGATGTCCTTGGTCGTGCGGCCCTCGTAGGCGCCGTAGCCGATCTCGGCCAGGTCGGCGTCGACCTGCGGCGAGAAGCCGGCCAGCGCCGCCGTCTCCTGCGACCGCGCGCGCGGCGAGCACAGCACGAGCGCGAACGAGTGCCCCGCGAGCCGATCCTTCAGCCGCGAGGCCGCCTCGCGGCCACGCTCGGTCAGCGCGAGGTCGGTGAACGACGTGTGGCGGCCGGCGGCGCTCCATTCGGTCTCGCCGTGACGGATGAGCACGATCCTCATAACAGCCTCCGAGCCAGCGCGAGCACGGCGTCGACGTGTGTCTGCACCGGCGCCGGCCCGGCTTTTAGCTCGACCACGAAGGCCGTCCCGTCCTCGATCAGGTGATTCTGCCAGCCGATCGCCGTGCCGTGGTAGTTCGGCAGCGAACGCAGCGGCAGGTGGGTGCGGCGGGCGTAGTCGCGTTGCAGCGACGCATCGACCCCGCGGGCACGGACGGTGATCCCCATGTGCTGGTGGTAGTAGATCCCGAGCTTCGGCCGCACCCGCCTCACGAGGCGCATGATCGCCTGCGTCTCGGGCTCCGAGCCCGCGGAGCGCCCCGGGAAGTACGTGCCACGCGCGGCGGACGCCCAGCGGTACGGGAAGTTCCGGTTGAGGTCCACGCCGCGCGCGTTCTGGCGCGTGTCGGCCCTGCGGCCGTCCGGGTTGGCGGTGCGCACGAGCCAGAACGCCACCCCGTCGAGATGCGCGGATCGCAGCCGGGCGACGATTGCCTCGCCCGCGGGCTCGTTGCCGTGGACATCGCCGACCACGAGCACCCGCACCGGCGCGTCCTGCGCCCCGACGCGCGTCGCGGTGATTTCGCGCCCCTGTGAGGAGTGACCGATCACAAGCGAGGCGAGGGCGGCAGCGGCGAGCACTGACTTCTTTGTACCGTCTTGAGTGTGGAGCGGGTCGTGATCGTCGGTGCTGGAACGTTCGGAGCATCGCTCGCGTGGTGGCTCGCCGGGCGCGGCGACGAGGTCGTGCTGGTCGATCAGTTCGAGCCTGGCGACGTCCGCGCGACCTCCGGCGGCGAGACCCGGCTGATCCGCTGCGCCCACGGTCGCGACGATGATTACGCCGCTATGGCCCGGCGCGCGCGGACCCTCTGGAAGCGGCTGGAGAAGGAATCCGGCGTGCGGCTGATGAGCGAGCGCGGCGTCCAGTGGTTCGCGCACGACGAACACGGCTGGGAGTCGGATTCGATGCGCGTGCTCAAGGGGCTCGGGATCCCCTGCGAGCAGTTGTCGGTCGAGGTCGCCGCTCGCCAGTTCCCCACCTTCAAGGGCGACGACCTCGCGTGGGTGCTGCACGAGCCCGAGGCGGGGGTGCTGCGCGCGCAGCGGGCGATCCAGACGCTGGCGGCGCAGGCGGTCGAGCGCGGCGCGCGGATCGTGCTCGGCAAGGCGACGCCGGACGGCGGGCGCGTGGCGGTCAACGGCGAGACGCTCGAAGCCGACCGCGTCGTGTGGGCGTCCGGCGGCTGGCTCGCGGGCCTCTTCCCCGACCTGATCCAGCTGCGCGTCACGCAGCAGGAGCTCTTCTTCTTCGAGGGCGGCCCGAACTGGGAACGCAGCCCCGGCTGGGTCGACTACGACCGCGCCGTCTACGGCACCGGCGACATCGACCACCTGGGCGTGAAGGTGGCGTGGGATCAGGAAGGCCCGGCGCTGGACCCTGACGCGCCGCTCCCGCAGGTCACACCGCAGATCGAGCGCCTCACCCGCGGCTACGTGCACGATCGCTTCCCGGCGCTGGCGGACGCGACGCTCGTGGGCACCAGGACCTGCCGCTACGAGATCTCGCCCGACTCGCATTTCGTCGCCGGCCCGCACCCGGAGCACACGCACGTGTGGCTGGTCGGCGGCGGCTCGGGGCACGGCTTCAAGCACGGACCGGCGATGGCCGAGCGGATCACGGCCGCCTGGCACGAGAACCTCCCGCTCCCGCCGCACTTCGCGGTCGGTCAGCGCGAGAAGGGCGCGTCGTTTCGCAGCGCCGGCTCGAACCGGTAGGCGATCAACCAGGCGCCGTCGTGCACGGCCTGGCCTTCGCCGAGTTCGCGCTGGAGCGACTCGGCGGTGAACCAGCGCTTGTAGACCGAGTGCGTCGAGCCGTCGTTGAGCGTCCGCTCCTGCCACGTCTCGGCCGGCTGCCCGGGCCTGAGCTTTGAGTCGACGACGACGAGTTCCACGCCCGCCGACAGCGCTTTGAACGCCGCACGCTGCTCCTCGTCGAGGTGCCCGTAGAAGTGCGAGGTGAAGATGCGCTCGAAGCCGCCGGGCGGGTGCAGGGCGTCTCCCTGGATGGCATTCACGCCCCGCGAGCGCGCGATCTCGACCATCGACGCGCTCTGATCGAGGCCGGTCACGTCGCCGGGCAGGTGACGTGTGAGGAACCCGGTCCCACACGCCAGGTCGAGTGTGCGACGCGGCGCGAGCGCCTGGATCGCGGCGATCAACGCCTCACGATCCTCGTCCCAGCCCGGCCGGTCGCGCTGCGCGAACAGCCCGGTGCCCAGCCACCAGTCGTCGTACTCGGCGGCACGCTGCTCGTAGTACGCCCGCATCGCGGGGTTCATACGGCGCAGAGAAGCCGGACGCGCATCGTGTCAGCGGAGCCGGAGCCCTTGGTGGGGCCGAGCCCCGCGTTCTCGCCGTCGCCACGCGAGACCAGGGTCGTGGTGCCCGCGGTGAGGTCGCGGACGAAGATCCCCCGAGCTGGGTTGCACTTGGACGGCGTGAGGTTCCAGGCGTCCGAGGTGAAGGCCACGCGGGTGCCGTCGGCCGAGATCGAGGGGTGCTCGGAGGCGCCCATCGCGGGCGGGCCGGTCGGCCCCGAGGCGCGCGAGACGAGGGCGGTCGCGCCGGTCGAGAGGTCGCGGACGTAGATGCCGGTGGCGCCGCCGGCGCCGCGGGCGGTGAACGCCACATGGCGGCCGTCGGCGCTCAGCGACGGCTCCGACGCCGACATCGACGCGTCCGGCGGAGCGATCTCGGTCGTGCCCGCGGCCGAGTGGACGACGACCCGTGTGCCGCTGGTGTAGGCGACGGCGCGCCCGCTCGGCGCCACCACCGGCTCCCATGCCTCTCCGGCGCCGGAGACGCGGGTGGTGATCCCGCGGTCGAGATCGCGCAGGAAGACCTGCGACTGGCGAGCGCCCTCGCGGGCGAGGGCGGTGAAGGCGAGGAACTTCCCGTCGGGGGAGATCGCGGGCTCGTAGAGATCGCTGGACACGCCGGCAGGCTCGGGAATCAGCACCGAGCGGCCGGTCTTGACGTTCGTGACCCAGATGTCGAGCTCGCCGCGGGAGGATTCGGAGGTCTCATAGGCGACGACGCGCCCGTCGGCCGAGAGCGATGGGTTATAGGCGGAGTGGTGGTCGTGGGCGAAGTCGATCGCCTGCGAGCCCAGCGCGGTCTTGCCCGTCAGCCGGTCGGTGACGTAGACGCGCATCTGCCCGTAGCGCTTGGCGAAGTTGAGGTTGCCCTCGGCCGACTCGAAGGCCACGAAGCGCCCGTCGCCGGAGATCGACGGGTTGTAGGCCGAGCGTGGCGTGCGCCGCGAATCGCCCGTCACGGTGGCCGGTGCCGCCCCGAACACCGAGCCCGCGACCACGCCGATCTCGCCGCGCGCCTTGGCCGTCGGCAGCTTCGCCTCGTAGCCCTCCCACACCAGCGCGCGACCGTCCCCGGCGAGCGCCGCGTTGTTGGAGTAGTTCGAGGCCGTGGCGATCGACCCGCGTGGCTGCTTCAACGGTGGCGGGCCGTTGTAGCGGGTCTGGGCGAGCCAGCGCGGGACCTGCCGCAGCTGGCGGGCGAGCAGCCGGTCGGCCTGGGCCGCGGGCATCGCCTGACCCTTGACGGCGCGCGACGCCATGTCGCGCAGCGTCTGCTCGGCGGTGTCCTGAGCGTGCGCGCGAGAGAGGCCGTTGAGGCGGCAGATCATCAGCGGCGAGAGCTCCGAGCGCCGCAGGTTGCGGAACTGGGTGGTGCTCGTGCCGAAGATCTTCGGCGCCGCGTCCGGGATCGCGTTCTGGTGCAGCGAGTGGAAGAACATGTGCTGCGACAGATGGCCCTGGGTCAGCGTCCGCAGCGCGCGCGACTGCAGCACCGACAGCCGCGCCGGCTCGCGCAACGTCCCCTCCCACGGCTGCACGAGCTCGCGCGCCAGGACGTGCGGATCGGTGTAGCCGTGCAGCGCCGCGAGCCCGGCGAGGTTGCGGGTGTCGTCGCGCAGCCAGCGCCAGACGTCGCCGCGCGTCACGCCCAGCAGCGAGTACAGGCGCGTCTCGTCGTAGGGCAGCCAATGCTGCATCACCCACGTCTCGTTCGGCAGCCAGTGCGGCGGCGAGCCGGGGGGCGCCTCGGAGTCCAGCGATTTCGTCTGCGGCTTGGTGACCTGCGCAGACGCCGACGGGACGAACACCAGGAACGCGATCAGGACCCCGAGCCACCGCATGGAGCGGAATCTACTCCCGCAGCAGGACACCAAGCGAACGGGCGTCCGCGAACAGCGTGGCCCGAAGCGTCTGGTTGTACATCGCCGCCGCCGGGTGGTAGAGCGGGAACAGCCGCCCGTCCAGCAACGTCCCGTGCACCTCGCCGATCTTCGCCGGCGGCGCGAAGTGCTTCAGCGCGTGGCGCCCGAGCGGCACGATCAGCCGCGGCTGGATCAGCGAGACCTCGCGCTCGAGCACCGGCATCCAGTGCGCGACCTCAGGCGCCTTCGGGTCGCGGTTCTTCGGCGGCCGGGCCTTGACGACGTTCGTGATCCAGACGTCGGCGCGCACCAGCCCGGCCTCGGCCAGGAGCTCGTCGAGCAGCTTCCCGGCGCGCCCGATGAACGGCCGGCCTTCCTTGTCCTCGGTCGCCCCGGGCGCTTCGCCGACGAACATGACCGACGCGGACGGATTGCCTTCGCCCGGCACGCAGCGCGCGGCGGTCTCGCACGGCTCGAAACCACACCCGCCGTGCGCGACGATCTCGTCTCTCAGTCGACCAAGCGCCGCTGAACTGCCCACCGGGAGAGCTCGTGCCGAGTGGACAGTTGCAGCTTGCGGAGCACGGCGCTGACGTGCGCCTCGACGGTCTTGGTGGAGATCCCGAGCCGCGCTGCGATCTCCTTGTAGAGGTAGCCACGGGCGATATGACGCAGGACCTCGCGCTCGCGGGCGGTGAGCGTCTCGAGCTCCGCGTCGACCTCGACCGGCGCGGACCCGGACGCGAAGGAGTCGAGCACGAAGCCCGCCAGGCGCGGGGAGAACACCGCGTCGCCGTCGGCGATCCGCCGCACCGCGTCGGCCAGCTCGACGCCGGAGATCGTCTTGGTCACGTAGCCACGCGCACCCGCTCGGATGATCGCGATCACGTCCTCGGGGGCGTCGCTCACGGACAACGCCAGGAACCGCTGGGCCGGCCGCTTCTCCGCCACCTGGCGGATCACCTCGACCCCGCCGCCGCCCGGCATATGCACGTCGAGCAGCACGACGTCGGGCTGCAGCGACACCACGAGCCCCACCGCCTCCTCGACTCCGGACGCGTCGCCCACGACGTCGACGAGCCCGTCGAGCTCCGCCCGCACACCCGCCCGGAACAGCGAGTGATCATCGACGATGACGACGCTCGTCACGGCTCGATCACCAGCTCGACCTCGGTTCCGACCCCGGGCGTCGAATGCACCGTCGCCCGGCCGCCATGGCGCTCCATGCGACCGACAATAGAGTCCCGGACGCCGCGCCGGTCCACCGGCACCTCATCGACGGCGAAACCCGGCCCGCGGTCGCGGATGAAGACCTCCACGCGTGCGCCCTCGACCTCGAGGAACACCGTGATCGGCTCCGGCCCCGCGAACTTCGACGCGTTCACCAGTGCCTCGCGCGCCGCGGCGACCAGGGCGGACGCGCGCTCGTCCAGCGGCCCGTCACCCACGGTCACGACCTCGATCGGCACATGATGGTCGCCCTCGACCTCCGCCGCCGCGCCCTCCAGCGCGCCGGCCAAGGTGGCGGTGCCGGCCGGCCGCGTGTTGTTCAGCCACGCCCGCAGCTCGCGCTCCTGGCGTCGCGCCAACGCGGCGACGGCGGCCGGATCGTCGGCGCGCTTCTGGACCAGCGCGAGCGTCTGCAGCACGCTGTCGTGCAGGTGCGCGGCGACCTCGGCCCGCTCCTGCGAGCGGATGCGCGCGGCGCGCTCGGAGGCGACCGACCGCACCAGCCGCAACCACCACGGCGCGAGGATGATCGCCGCCGCGACGAGGATCACGACCACCGGCAGGATCACGTCGCCCGCCGCGGCCAGCATGTCGTTGAGCCAGAGGAAGATCAGCGCCGCGCCGAGCACCAGCGCCACGCCGACGCCGACGCGGTTGACCGCCGCGCGGGGCAGCGCCGCCGTCTGATGCGGCCGGGCCTCGGGCGCACCCGCGGACTGGCGCCAGATCAACGCGCCACCGGCGGCGGCGACGACCAGCGGGAACACGATCTTGTCCGACAAGAACCACACGCCCCACGTGCGCAGCAGCAGCACCCCCGCGAGCGTGAGGAAGCCCATCCCCGCCGCGACCAGCCACGTGTCGGAGCGCGTGAGCAGCCGCGCGAAGGCCGGCTTCTCGGGCCCGTCGGCCGGGATCAGCAACCACCCGACCGCGTACAGCGGAATCCCCACGCCACCGGCGACCAGCGCGAGCACGAACGCCACGCGGATCAGCAGCGGGTCGATGCCCAGCCGTGCCGCGAACCCGGCGGACACGCCGCCGAGGTAGCCCTTCTCAGGCAGGCGCCGGAGCGCGTCAGGTCGCTCGGAGGCTCTCCGGTGCCGGCCCCGCCGGCGGCGGATCGCCCGGATCGGGCGAGCCGCTGACCGGAGAGCGAAGATCCTTCATGAGGAGAGACCCGCCGACAGCAGCACGAGACCGATCGCCGCGAGCACCGCGGGAGCCGCGTAATCGAACCGGACGTCCAGGATGTCGAGCCGGTCGAGCAGGAACAGCACGCCCAGCGCGATGGTCGCCAGGCCCGCCACGAGGAGCGTTCGATCGACATGCCCACGCCTCACGCGCAGCTCGTCTCGCGATCGATCTGGAGATGCCCGACCCCGACGCGCGCGTTGACCACGAGCTCGCGCCGCGACGACTCACGCACCGGCTCGTCGATGTTGATGTCGGCTCCGTCGTCGACGCGCCGCGGCAGGTCCGCGGCGCCGACGCCGATCTGCGCGTCCGTCGCGACGCACACGCCGCGCGGGACGCGCACCCGCGCCTCGCCCAACCCGACGCGCACGTTGAGCTGCGTGCGCCCGGCCGGGATCTCCATGTTGCGCAGGTCGAGGTCGATCTGGCCCATGCCCAGCTTGTACTCCGGCCGCAGGTCGGCGACCGACGCCGGCCGGTACTCGCGATGGCCGACGCCGCCGCGCAGGTCCAGGTTGGCGGCGGAGACGACCGCGAGCGGCACCACGAGCACCATGGCCGGGAGGATGAGCCATCGCGGCCCGCCGAGCAGCCCGGCGGCGATCAGGCCCAGCCCGGCGACGATCGAGATCGCGGCGATGGCGACGCCGCCGCCGAGCGCGGCGACGAAGCCGACGCCGACCGACACGGCGAAGGCCGCCACGAGGCAGAGGCCGACGAGCGTGATCCGCGCGGCCACCCGCGCCGGGTCCTCGCCGCGACGGCCGCCGAACGCGCGGTACAGGCCGACGCCCAGCAGCGTGAAGCCGGCGACGACGATCAGGCCCGGGCCGAGCAGGAACGTCGGCGGCTTCAACGCCGACACGCCCGCGATCACCAGTGCGCCGATGACCGCGAAGGTGGTTACGCGCGACTTGTCCGAGATCCAGGCGGGATCACCATCGTCGCGCGGCAGGAACGCCCCGAGCGCGAGGTAGGCGGCGACGCCGATCCCGCCGAAGACGACCGACACCATGAACGCGACCCGGAACAGCATCGGATCGATCCCGAACTGGCGGCCGAGCCCACCCGCGACCCCCCAGACGTACTTGTCCGTGGTCGAGCGCGAGAGCTTGCGTGGCGAGTCGTCCGGTTCCATGGCGCACAGGCTGCCGCCCCAAGGCCGATCCCGCCATTGGGGATGACCCTTAGGGACCAACCTAAAGGGGCCAGGCCCCGTCAACCCTCGCTGACGGGGCCTGGCCCCTTTATGAGAGGTGGACGACCTTGGTGCGGGTCATCGCGTCGAGCAGTTCGGGCTCGGCGCCCGGGCGCAGGCGGCCGAAGACGGCGTTGATCGAGACGGTGCGCGCCGGGAGCTCTCGCCAGGCGAGCTGGGCGTGGCCCTGGAAGGGGGTGAGGACGGAGGCGATACCCATCCGCTCGCCGACGTCCAACGCGTCGTCGAAGGACTCGCAGACGCGGACGCTGACCACCGGCCCGCGCGTCTCGCCGCACATCACCAGCGCCTCGTCGGGTGCGCCCACGAGCACCGTCGGCGGATAGAAGAACCCGGGTCCCCAGAGCGGCTCGCCGCCCGCCAGCAGCGAAGCGCCCGCATACACCGCGTCCTGCACCTGCCGGTGCACCCAGTCGCGGTGGTCGTCGTCGATCAGCGGCCCGCACTCGGTCGACGGATCGATGCCCGGCCCGACCCGCAATCCGCGCGCGTGCGCCGCCAACGCGTCGAGGAACTCCTCCGCCACCGCCTGGTGCACGTGCACCCGCTCGACCGACCCGCAGGACTGCCCCGCGCCGGCGAACGCGCCGGCGGCCACCACCGACGCCGCCCACTCGATGTCCACGCCCGCATCGACCACGACCAGGTGGCTGCCCGCCGCCTCCTCGCCGGGGCGCACGACGAGATCGACGCCCGCATGCGTCGACAAGGGCCGCGCCGCGCGCTCGTCGCCGTGCAGCAGCTGCAGGACATCGCCCAGGTCGAGCAGCTCGACCATCAGCTGCGCCGCCAGCGGCGCCTTCTCGGACGGCTTGAGCACGACCGCGTTGCCGGTCACCAGCGACGCGGCCAGCGCGCCGCACGAGGCCGCGAGCGGATCGCACCAGGGCGCGAGGATCGCCACCACGCCGCGCGGCTCACGCACCACGAGGTCACCTCGTGGCGGGCGCGCGCGGTCCAGCGGCCCGAGCTCGGCGTAGGCCTCCAAGGTCGCGATCCCGCTCTCGATCCCGCCCAGTGATCCGGCCAGGGGCGTGCCGGCCTCGCGGGTCTGCAGCTCGGCCAGCTCGCGGGCGTGCTCGCGCAACTGGCGGGTGCGCGACTTCAGCAGCGAACCCCGTGCATCCGGCTCGGTACGCGCCCACGCGACCGCCGCCGAGCGCGCTGCCGCGACGGCATCGTGGGCTTCGGGCGCGGCGCCCGCGGGCACGTGGCCGATCGCCTCGCCCGTCGAGGGATCGAGCACCGCGAGCTCCGGGGCCCGGTGTCTGGTCGCTAGATGAGGCATCCCCCTGGCAGAGCGCCTACCCACGGGCCGCCACTCGAACACTTGTGGAGTCCGGCAAGAAACTGCCAGTTGGCCACTTCAAGATCGTTACCCATGTGACGAGTACTCCGACTGGAGATCACGTGTCATGACCAACGAACGCACACTGGCCTACGGGCGCGTTGTACAGACACTCACTGAGCTGGGGCCCACGAAGCTCCTGCCCGGCGAGCAGGCTCGCATCCGCGACGCCGCCGACAATCTCATCTTCGCGACCGATCTGGATGAGGCCCGCGACGCGCTGCTCGACATGAGCGCGCTCGCCGAGCACCTCCTCAAGAGCGGCCGCTGGCTCGAGGAACGGGTCGACAAACTCGTAGCCGACCTGCTGGCCTGCGGGCCGACCGCATCTCTGCCACTTGCCGCTTAGGTAGCGGACAACGGCTCGGCGATGTCCTCGAGCGACTGTTGCTCGGCGTCGACGCCGAAGACGATTTCCACGATCGCGGCGAGGCCCATCAGCCCCGCCGCGATCCAGTACCCGACGGCCACGCCGGTCGGATCGTCGCCGCCCAGCAGCTTGCCGAACAGCAGCGGGCCGACGGCGCCGCCGATCCCCGTCGAGATCGCGTAGAACAACGCGATCGCCATCGCGCGGATCTCGAGCGGGAACGTCTCGCTGACGGTCAGATAGCCCGCCGACGCCGCCGCTGAGGCGACGAAGAACGCCGCGCACAGCAGCACCATGTAGCCGGTGAGACCGAGCGAGCCGCCGGCCAGCAGCGCCGCCAGCACCGCCAGGATCGCCGCCGAGACGAAGTAGGTCGCCGAGATCATGATCCGCCGGCCAACGGTGTCGAAGAGCCGCCCGAGCATCAGCGCGCCGAGGAAGTTGGCGATCCCGAACGGGATCAGATAGAGGCCCGCGACGCTCGAATCGACCTTGAAGACCTTGGTCAGCACGATCGAGAACGTGAAGATCACGGCGTTGTAGACGAACGCCTGCGTGGCCAGCAGCGTGAACCCGAGCAGCGAGCGCCGCGGGTACTGCGAGAACAGCGTCCGCCCGATCTCGATGAACCCCGTCGATTTTCGCTGCTCGATCTCGATCGAGTCCTCGGGCTCGCTCAACCGCTCGCCGGTGCGCTCGGACACGTCCTGCTCGATCGCGGCCACCAGCGCCTCGGCCTCGTCGTTGCGGCCGTGGATCATCAGCCAGCGCGGCGACTCCGGCACGTGGCGGCGGACGAGCATGATCGCCACCGCGAGCACGGCGCCGAGGAAGAACGCGAGCCGCCAGCCAACGTCGGGGGCGAAGATGTCCGTGTCGAGCAGGACGCCGGAGAGCGCCGCGCCGAACGCCGCGCCCAGCCAGTAGGACCCGTTGATGCCGAGATCGACCCAGCCGCGGGAGCGCGCCGGGATCAGCTCGTCGATCGCGGAGTTGATCGCCGCGTACTCACCGCCGATGCCCAGCCCGGTCAGGAACCGGAACGCCCAGAACGAAGCGGCGCTCCAGGTGAGCCCGGTCGCCACGGTCGCGACGAGGTAGAGGCCGAGCGACGCCAGGAAGAGCTTCTTGCGCCCGAGCCGGTCGGTGAGGTAGCCGAAGAACAGCGCGCCGATCGCCGCGCCGACGATGTAGAAGGTGCCGCCGACCGCGACCTGGTACTCGCTGATGCCCAGGGCGTCCTTCTCGGACAGCCGCGACGCGATCGCGCCGACGATCGTGACCTCGAGCCCGTCGAGGATCCAGACCGTCCCCAGTCCGAAGACGACAAGCCAGTGCCAGCCGCTCCACGGCAGCCGGTCCATCCGCGACGGGATGCGAGTTTCGACGTTCTCGGCCATTTGACCGGACAACTTCCCCGCGATTCCGACCGCGAAACGGTGCTGAAGACATGAGTGGTTGATGCGTCGCCTCGCGCTCGTCCTCGCGCTGCTGGCCGCCGGTTGCGGTGATGGCGGCGAGCCCACGCCGCAGGCGGCCACGACGCCCACGGCGACCGCCACGCCCTCCCCCGCGGAAGCCACGGCCACGCCCAAGCCGGCCAGGACGCCCGTCCCGAAGCTCCGCGATCCCCGGCCGTGCGCGGATTTCCCGGACGCGACGTGTTCCACGCTGCGGGTCGCGCTGCACCCGATCGGCGACGACGCGCCGACCCTCGACCTCAAGGTCGCGACCTCCGGCGGCAAGGACAAGCCCGTCTTCCTCGTGCTCTCGGGCGGCCCCGGCGAGGCCGGGCTGTTCCTGATCAAGCGCGCCCGAGCGTGGCTGGGCGATGCCGTCAACGACGTGCGACTGGTGGCGCTCGACCAGCGCGGGACCGGCCGCCAGGCGCTCCAGTGCCCGGCGCTGCAGAGCGCGATGGGCGCGTCGGATCTCACGCCCCCGCCGCGGGCGGCCGTGACCGAGTGCGCGAACGCCCTGGACTCCGAGCGCGACTTCTTCACCACCCGCGAGACCGTGGCCGACATCGAGGCGCTGCGGATCGCGCTGAAGGCCGACGCGCTGGCGATCGACGGCACCTCCTACGGCACGTTCGTCGCCCAGCGCTACGCGCTCGCCCACCCCGACCGCGTGAGCGCCCTGGTGCTCGACAGCGTCGTGCCGTCCGAGGGCGTCTCGCTGCTCTCGGAGGTCTCGATCAAAGCGACCGCACGCGTGATGGGCAAAGAGACGACCGAGCAATTGGCGAAGGTCGTCGAAGAGCACCACAACGGCCCGGACATCCTCGACATGCTCACCGGCCTGAGCGTCGGCGCGCCGCGCGGCAACGGCGCCGCGAACGCGATCGCGGCCGCCGCCGACGGCAACATGGGCCCGCTCGACGGCCTGATCGCGGGTGTGCGCAGCGTCATGCAGTCGTGGGACGCGGAGCGCCTGAGCCAGGGCCTGCACGCGAGCACGCTGTGCGCCGACACGACCGCCCCGTGGGGCGAAGACGCGGCGATGGTCGACCGCAAGGCGGCGCTCGACGCGGCGGCGGCCAAGCTCGACCCCTACCCCTACGACCGCGCGACGTTCACCGGCAACGGCATGGCGCTGCAGTGCCTGTGGTGGCCGCCGACGCTCGCGCCCGATCCCTCCCCGGCCGGCGAGTTGCCCGACGTGCCGACGCTCCTGTTCGCGGGCGACAAGGACCTCTCGACGCCGATGGAGTGGGCGCAGGCCGCGCTCGAGCACGCGCCCGGCGGCAAGCTGATCGTCGTCAAGGGCGCCGGCCACGGCGTGCAGTCCCAGGACGCGCCGCAGGCGCTCGACGCCCTGCGCGCCCTCGTAGCATCGCTCGAGTGATCGACGAGCTCATCCGGACCCGCCGCACCCACAAGGCGTTCGGCCCCGACCCCGTTCCGCGCGAGACGCTGCTCGAGCTCTTCGAGCTGGCCCGCTGGGCGCCGAACCACCACCTCACCGACCCGTGGCGGTTCCGCGTGCTGGGCGAGCAGGCCAAGCAGGCCTTGAAGGACGCCGCCGAAGCCGCCAAGCCCGGCTCCGGCGCCAAGCTCGACCGCGCACCCACGCTGATCGCGACCTCCGTCAAGCAGACGGGGGACGCGGAGCAGGACCACGAGGACGTGCTGTCGACGGCCGTCGCGGCCTACATCGTCCTCGTCGCCGCCCACGCGCGGGGACTGGCGGGCTACTGGCGGACGGTGCCCGTCCTCTCGGCGCTGCTGCCCGAGGACGAGCTCCCGATCGGCCTGCTCCATCTCGGCACCCCGCGCCAACCGCAGCGCACCCCCGAACGCGCCGAGGTCGAAGAAATCGCGATGTTCCTGCCCTGACCCTGGGTAGGCATCCAGCGATGGCGGCGCGCTCGCTCTGGAACGGCACCCTGACCTTCGGGATGGTCAACGTCCCCGTGAAGGTGTTCACGGCGACCGAATCCAAAAGCATCCACTTCCACCAGGTCCATCTCAAGGACGAGGCGCGGATCGAGCACCGCAAGGTCTGCCCGAAGCACGACGAGGAGGTCGACGCCGACGAGATCGTGATGGGCTACGAGCTCTCCAGCGGCGACTACGTCGAGCTCTCCAAGGACGAGATCGCGGCCGCCGCGGGCGAGAACGCGAAGCTGATCGACGTCGAGCACTTCGTGGCCGGCGAGGACATCGACGCGATCTTCTACGACAAGACCTACTACCTCGGCGCGGGCGACGACGGCGAGGACGCGTTCCGGCTGCTGCGCAAGGCGCTCGAGCAGTCGGGGAAGGTCGCGATCGGCCGCTGGGTCTTCCACGACCGCGAGCGCCTCGTGGCGGTGCGCCCGCTCGACGGCGTGCTCGCCATGGGGACGCTGAACTTCCACGACGAGGTGGTCGAGCCCGACGACCTCGACCTGCCGAGCCCGCAGAAGAACCCGACCAAGCGCGAGCTCGAGATGGCGAGCAAGCTCGTCAAGTCGCTGGAGGCGAAGTTCGAGCCGCACAAGTACTCCGACAGCTACCGCGACGCGGTGCTCGAAGTGATCGAGCGCAAGCGCAAGGGCGAGGAGATCTCCGTCGAGGCACCCGAGCCCAAGGACGAGCCCGACGATCTCGCGGCCGCGTTGGAGGCCAGCCTTGGCTAGATCGCTGTGGACCGGCTCGCTGAGCTTCGGTCTGGTGAACGTGCCCGTGCAACTCGTCAGCGCCGTGCGCGACCTCGACCTGCACTTCCGCCAGCTGCACGCCTCCGACGACACGCCGATCGAGACGCACCGCGTGTGCTCGAAGGAGGGCAAGGAGGTCCCGTACGAGGAGATCGGGCGCGAGTACGACGGCGTGGTCGTCACCGACGAGGAGCTGAGCGCCGCCGACCCGGCCAAGACGCGCACGATCGACATCGAGGCGTTCGTCAAGCTGGCCGAGATCGATCCGCTCTACTTCGACCACCCCTACTACCTGGTCCCGGCGGGCGAGACCGACGGCACGGTGCGGGCGTACCGGCTCCTGGCGGGCGTCATGGAGCAGTCCGAGCGGGCGGCGCTGGGACGCTTCGTGCTGCGCACCAAGGAGTACCTGGTGGCGATTCGCGTGCGCGACGGCGTGCTGGCGCTGAGCACGCTGCGCTTCGACGACGAGGTGCGCGACACCGACGGCCTCCCCGGCGCCGGGGGGCGGACCAAGCCGAAGGAGGTCAAGCGGGCGGTCAAGCTGATCGAGGCGCTCTCGACCGACTGGAAGCCCGAGAACTACGACGACGAGTACCGCAAGCGACTGCAGTCGATCGTGCGCTCCAAGCGCCAGGGCGGCGAGATCAAGCGGCCCGAAGCGGACCCCGAGCGCACCCAGCCCGTCCCGGACCTGATGGCCGCGCTCGAAGCCTCACTGACTGAGGTCGGATGATCGGCGTGGCGGTGGAGCGGATCTCTGGCCTGAAGCTCAGGTCACGAGCTCTTCGAGGACCGGGCGCTCACCGCTGAGCACCCAGTTGCGCCCGGAGCGCGTGAGCCGGCCGTCCTCGGCGAGCCGCGTCAGCGCGCCGGAGACCGACGGCCGGCGGGCCCCCGCAAGGTGGCTGAGCACCTCGTGGGTGAGCGGCAGCTCGAGGTGGATGCCGTCCGGATGGACCTTGCCGTAGCGATCCGCGAGCTCCCAGAAGAGCATCCACAGGCGGATGTCCAGCTTCGGCTGCTGGGCGATCGCCATCGTGACCACGAGCCGCAGCGCACGCGCCAGCCCGCGGCCGGCGAGCTCGGCGCCGAGCTGCGGCCACGCGGCGGCGCGGGCCGCCCAGCGCGGGTCCAGCAGCGCGCACCTGGTCGGCGCGACCATGCGCCAGGTCCACGTGAGATCCAGCGTCGAATTGTCGCTCAGCTGAAAGGGCCGCAGCAGATCCCCCGGGCCGAGCAGCTCGGCCGCGTGGCGACCGGCGACCTCGACGCGGCGCAGCAGGAGCCCGTCGAGCACCAGCAGTCCATAACCGCCGGCGCTGGGCTGGCTGCCGTCGGGTGCTCGCCACGGCCCCGATGGGTAGCTGACAAGCGTCGCGGACGTGGTCTGACGCGCCTGTTGGCGCTGCTCGGGCGGAATCAGCTCCGCGAGCCCGGGATCCTCGTCCAGCACACTGACCAGGTCGCTCACCTTCCCGTTGATAGCAGGGAGGTCGGCCGCCATGGACGGGTAGCGTGGGTCGGATGGACGTCCTCGTCGCCGGAGGGCACGGACAGATCGCCCGTCGCCTCCTCCGCCTGCTTGCCCGTGAAGGCCACAACGCGCGCGGGCTGATTCGCAACCCTGACCACGTTGCCGACCTGGAGGCCGACGGCGCGCACCCGATCCTCTGCGACCTCGAGACCGACGATCCGCGGCCGTTCGTCGGCGGTGCCGACGCACTGGTCTTCGCCGCGGGCGCCGGGCCTGGGAGCGGTGCGGCGCGCAAGCGTACGATGGATCTCGGCGGTGCCGTGAAATGCATCGAGGCGGCGCGCGAGCTCGGTGTCGCCCGCTTCCTGATCGTCTCGAGCATGGGCACCACGGGCACGATCGCCGAGGGCCCGATGCGGCCGTATTACGAGGCCAAGCGCGACGCCGACCTGGCGCTGCAGGAGAGCGGGCTGGACTGGACGATCGTGCGCCCGGGCGCGCTGACCAACGAGCCGGGGAGCGGCAACGTGGACCTCGCGCGCGCGCTGAACCGCCGTGGCCAGATCCCGCGCGACGACGTCGCGCTGGTCCTGCTGCACTGCTTGACCGCCGACAACACGATCCGCACGGGCTTCGACCTGCTGAGCGGACTCACCCCCGCTGGAGAGGCGGTCGCTACTTTCAGGTGAATGCAGCGCACCTTCGCCGGGCTTGCCGCCCTCGCCGTGCTTGTCCTCGCGGCCCCCGCCAACGCCGCCACGGTCCCCAAGGGGCCGAACGGGCTCGACTTCTACAAGTCGCCCGAGTCGTTCCCGAGCGGCCACGGCGCCGCGATCCAGTGGCGCAAGCTCACCGGCAAGTCGGTGCTCAAGAGCGCGGCGAGCAACCGCCTGCTGCTGTATCGCTCGCAATCCACGGACGGCGGCGCGGTCGCCGTCTCCGGGACGGTCGCCGTCCCGAAGGGCAAGGCGCCCAAGGGCGGCTGGCCGGTGGTCTCGTGGGCGCACGGAACGGTCGGGATCGCCGATGCCTGCGCGCCGTCGCTGATCGGCATGCCGCTCCAGTACGACAACGCGCTGATGAACGCGTGGCTCAAGAAGGGCTACGCGGTCGTGCGGACCGACTACGAGGGCCTCGGCGTCCCCAACGTCACCCACCCGTACCTGATCGGCGTCTCCGAAGGCCGCAGCGTGCTGGACATGGTGCGCGCGGCGCGCAAGCTCGACCGGACGATCGGCAAGAACGTCGTCCTGGCGGGCCATTCGCAGGGCGGGCACGCCGTGTTGTGGGCCGACTCGATCGCGAAGAAGTACACGCCCGACCTCAAGATCCGCGGGACGCTCGCGTTCGCGCCGGCCAGCCACGTCGCCGAGCAGGCGGGGCTGCTGGCCTCGCTGACCTCCCCGGGCGGGATCACCGGCCTCGCCGCGCTGATCATCCGCGGCGCCGACGTGGCCAACCCGTCGCTGAACATCGGTTCGCAGCTCAGCGACCGCGCCAAGGCGCTGTACCCGCAGACCGACACGGCCTGTCTCGGCGACCTCACGGAGTCGACGTCCTTCGGCGGGCTCGCGCCGTCCGAGCTCTTCGCGCCGGGCACGAGCACCGCTGGGCTCGTCGCTGCGCTCGCCAAGAACGACCCGGAGGACCTCAAGCCGTCCGGGCCGGTGCAGATCGAGCAGGGCACGGCGGACACGACGGTCTTCCCGCAGTTCACCCAGGCACTGATCGCGGACTACACGAAGGCCAAGGTGAATGTCACCTACAAGACATACGCGAACACCGATCACGGTGGCGTCGTCGTGAAGTCAGCGCCCGCCAGGGACGCGACGAAGTTCGTGACGAAAGCGCTCGGCTAGCGCCGATCTGAGGTCGGATGATCGGGGTGGGGCGGCCGACCTCGATCCGGGGTGGGGCGGAGGGGCCGCCCCGCCTCAGATGCCGGCGGCCTTGGCGATCGACGTGATGTAGCCGGCGGCGCTGGCGGGGCGGTCTTCGGGTTCCTTCTCCATGGCCCGGTTGATCGCCTTCGCCGTCGCGGCGTTGATGCCGGTGTCCGTGAGGTCGGGCGGAGCTTCCTGGAGATGGGCGAAGAGCACGCGCATCGACGGGCGCCCGCCGAAGGGCGGCGTGCCCGTCAGGCACTCGTGGATCATGCAGCCGAGCGCGTAGATGTCGGTTGCCGCGCTCACGTCCTCGCCGCGGATCTGCTCAGGCGCCATGTAATCCAGCGAACCGAGCGCCTGACCTGGGCGGGTGAGGTTGGAGGCCTGCGAATCCTTGGCCAGGCCGAAATCGGTGACGTAGGCGCGATCGCCGTCGAGCATGATGTTGGCGGGCTTGATGTCCCGGTGCACCAGCCCGGAGGCGTGCAGCATGTCGATGCCCTCGGCGGGGCCGCGCAGCAACGTGATCGTCGTCGCGAGGTCCAGCTTGCCCGCGGCCGCGATCCGGTCGTGCAGCGAGCCGCCCGGGATCAGCTCCTGGACGAGGTACGGGAGCCCGCCCTCGTCGCCCGCCCCGAGCACGGGAACCACGTGCGGGTGCTGGATCTTCTGGGCCGCGGCGACCTCGCGCTTGAAGCGGCGGACGAACACCTCGTCCTGGGAGAGCTCGGTCGTGACGACCTTGATCGCCACGGGCGTGCCGCCGTCGGCGACGCCCTCGAAGACGACACCCATACGGCCACGGCCGATGGTCCGGGTGATCCGGTAGGGACCTACTGAATCGCCCGGCCTGGGCTCGATCGCAATCTCAGGCATACGAGCGGCGCAAGTCTATCTACTCGACCGGGAGTCCAGCGTCGACACCAGAACTTCCGGACAGCGGCGACTTGCGTCACACCCCCGTAGACGGGACACTAGATCCGATCTCGCTATGGACAAGCCAGTGCTCGGTGACTACAGGATCGAGGGGATCGTTGGCGTGGGGCGCATGGGCGTCGTGTATCTCGCGATCGACCGCATCTCCGGACGCGCTGTCGCGTTGAAGGTCCTGCGTGAAGACGTCGGCTCCGATCCCGAGTATCGCGCGCGCTTCCGGCGCGAGGGAGAGCTGCTGTCCCAGCTCGATCATCCGAACATCATTCCCGATCCATGGCATGGGCGAGATCGACGGTGAGCTCTACATCGCGTCGCGGCTCGTCTCGAGCACGCTGCGCAGCGCGGATCCTCGCCGGATCGCTCTGCGTGGACGAGTCGATGAAGGTGCTCGCTCAGCGTCGCCTCCGCGCTCGACGCCGCGCACGCGCTCGGCATCGTCCACCGCGACATCAAGCCCGCCAACGTCCTGATGGACCCCGGTCCCGCAGGTCTTCCTCGGCGACTTCGGCCTGGCGCGCGACAATGACGGTCAGCAGCTGACCGCGCCCGGGCAGGTCCTGGGCACGATCGACTACATGGCCCCGGAGCTGCTGGACGGCGAGCGTGTCGGCCCAGCGACCGATATCTATGGGCTCGCATGTCTCGCCTACGAAACGTTGACCGGTACCGTCCCCTACTTGCGCGAAACTGACGCCGCAACCATGTACGCCCATATCGTCGACCCACCACCCGAGCGTGAGCGAGCGCCGGCCCGAGCTGCCGACGCGCGCTGGATGCCGTGATCGCCTCCGGAATGGCCAAGGATCCGGAGGACCGGCCCGCATCGGCCGGGACGCTGGTCGTCGAGATGCTCGGAGCCCTCGGGCGGCCTGCTCCGGCCTGCCTCGCCGCAGGCGGCGTGAGGGGCGTGATCGACTGACACGGCCCGATCAGCAGGCAACAGCCGTCGGGGGGGAAGCGCTCAACGGGCGCTATGAGATCGTGGCGCCCATCTCCAGTGGGGCGATGGGTGCGGTTTACCGTGCCATCGATCGCGAGACCGGCGACCGACGTCGCCGTCAAACGCCTGCTGGACGTACGCCACGCCGCACGCTTCGAGATCGAGGCGCGTCTGCTGGCGAGCCTGCAGCCACCCCCGGGTGGTCAAGGTGCTCGACCACTCCAGCGACGACCAGGGCCTGTACATCGTCATGGAGCTCGTCCACGGCGTGGACCTGGGCGCGACGCTGAAGCGCTCCGGCGACCCCGGCCTGACGATGGGCGACGCGATCGAGTACGTCCGCCACGGCTGCGAAGCGCTCGCCTACGTGCACTCCCAGCAGATCGTCCACCGCGACGTCAAGCCGCAGAACATGATCCTCGGCGAGGACGGCGTGATCCTCGTGGACTTCGGCGTCGCCCGCGCGCTCGGCTCGGAGTCGGGCGAGGACCAGGGCACGATCGCCGTCGGCACCCCGCGCTACATGGCCCCCGAGGTCTTCGCGGGCGGGACCGTCTCGCGCCGCGTCGGACATCTTCTCGCTCGCCGCGACCCTGTGGACGCTGCTGATCGGCGCCCCGCCGCGCTACGGCGACGTCCTGAAGCTCGACAAGCTCGCCCCGGGCCTGCCGCCCGAGCTCCACGCCGCGCTGGCCGGCGGTCTCGAGATGCTGCCCGAGCAGCGGATCTCCTCGGCCGCGGCGTTCGCCGACGCCGTCGGCGTCCCGCTGACCGGCGACCGCGGCCACTCGCTGGCGCAGTCCCTGGGCCGCGGCGACCACCCGCCGCCGCGTCATGGAGGCGATCGTCCGCACCGCCGCCGGCATGTTCGACGCCGCCGCCTGCTCGATCGCCCTGACCGACCCCAAGAACGGCGAGCTCGTCTACGAGGCCGCCTGGGGCGCCGGCGCCTCCGAGGTCGTCGGCATGCGCCTCCCGGCGGGCGTCGGCATCGCGGGCGCGGTCGTGGCCAGCGGCGACGGCGTGTTCGTCCCGGAGTGCCGCAAGGACCCGCGCTTCGCCCGCCAGGTCGCGGCCGGCACCGGCTACGTCCCCTACACGATGGTCACCGCGCCGCTGATCCGCGACGGCAAGACGATCGGCGTGCTCGCCGTGCTCGACAAGCGCGACGGCGGCCCGTACCTGCGCGAGGACCTCAACAAGGTCGCGTTGTTCGCCGACCTGGCGGTTGTCGCCCTCGACCTGGACACGTTCCCGTTGTCCTCGTCGGGCGGGCGCACCCTGTTGGCCTGAACGGCTGAACGGCGAGCAGACCGCGGCGGTCGCGTCAAGCGCGCGCCGGCCTTCGTGGTCTCTCGGTTGCGCGCGGGCGCGCTTGACCCGCCTGGTCCCGGCCTGCTTACGGGGCAACGATGACCGGCTGGCGCCGGTGTGCCCGCCACTGACGGGCCACTCCTGATCGGTTCGGCGGACGAAACGGCCTTCGGGCCGGGGGGTCCCGTCAGAAAGTGGTCGGATACCGAGAGGTCCTCGACGCGGACCGCCCCCGCCCCGGCGGAGCCTCGCGGGCGTCGATCGCGAGTCCGTCAGGACCGGCCGAAGGCCGCCGCGAAGCGGTCGCCTTGACGCCCGCGAGGCGATCCGCTCGCCGTTCCTACTTCTGGGTGATCGACGCCGCGATGTCCTTCGCCGTCTGCAGGCGCTCGCCGCCGGTGGCGTTGACCGTGATCGCGATGCCGCCCCAGGCCGGGTCGTTGAGCAGCAGATCGCTGCACGACCGCGACGCGCACTCGGCGGTGCCGAAGTTCTTGACCGTCGCGAGTTGCGCCGAGTCGGCGTTGGACTTCAGGGTCTTGCGCTTGCCGGTCTCGAAGTTGCCCGGGTTGGCCTTTTCCTTGGGCGTGTGGAAGATGCGGATGACCGCGCCGTCGGGGCCGGTCAGAACGTGGACCCGCAGGTCGCCGCCGCCGGAGCGGGTGAGCTTCCAGCCCTGGCGGGGCGCCTGGCCCTCCCAGCCGGGGCCGGAGATCTTGCGGGTGGTCGACGGGGGAGCGTCGGTCGGGGCCGCCTTGGCGGTCGCGGTGGCCGTCGCCTTGGGCTTCGTGGGCGCGGGCTCGTCGTCGCCGCCGAACACCGCCAGAGCGACGATGGCCAGCAGCAGGAGCAGCAACAGCGCGAGCAGGCCGATGATCAGCCACTTCTTCGAGCGCTTCGGCTTCGGGCCGATGTGGCGCCCGCACGCCGGGCAGAAGTCGGCGTCGGCACGGACGGGCTCGAAGCAGTGCGGGCACTGGTGGTCGGCCGGGGGCAGCTCGACGGCGGTCGGCGCCTCAGAACGGGCCTGGCGAAGTTTCTCGGCGAACGTCTGCGGGACGTCCATCCCCGGCTGAAAGCGCAGGATGCGGACGTTCAGCGGCTGTTCGCAGTCGATCCACAGCGTGATCGCGTCCGGCTGGATGTCGATGTCGGTCACGCCGCCCGGATCGCGCTTGCGAGGGATCACCTGCGTGCGGGCGCGGCCGGCCTGGCCCCAGGCGAGCACGGCGCGGTCCTGGGTGATGACCGCGCAGCCGGGTTCCCACTGCATCCCGGTCCAGACGTCCAGCGGCGTGAAGAGCTCGCCCTGGTCGGCGCGGCCGAGGAAGGCGCGCAGGTCGTTCCCGTAGGTCCGCACCGCATCGTCGGCCATGCTCGGAAAGCGCGGGTCGGCCACCGCGTCGCGCGTGCGGCTCAGAGCGTCGAGCAGGGTCTCGCCTTGGTCTTGTCCGGTCGTCGCCGCCACGTCGAGTCGCAGCGTAATGCCTACCAACCCTGTACGGGTGGTACTTGCTGTTTCTCGGTGCGGCCGGTTAGCGTTGGGCCACATTGAGTCTTGACACGCATTACGACGCGATCGTCGTCGGCTCGGGCTTCGGGGGCTCGGTGACCGCGTACCGGCTGGCGGAGGCCGGGAAGCGGGTGCTGGTGCTCGAGCGCGGCCGCCCATATCCGCCGGGTTCGTTCACGCGCAGCCCCTACCGTGCCCGCGAGAGCTTCTGGGACCCGCCCCGGGGCCTGGTGGGCATGTACCACTACTGGTCCTTCAAGGGCATCGACGCGCTGGTCTCCGCCGGCCTGGGCGGCGGCAGCCTGATCTACGCCAACGTCTTCATCCGCAAGGACGAGCGCTGGTTCGTCAAGGAAGACCTCAACGCCGGCGGCTACGAGTACTGGCCGGTCGACCGCGAGACGCTCGATCCGCACTACGACCGGGTCGAGCAGATGATCGGGCTCCAGCGCTTCCCGATCGAGCACGAGCCCTACGCCTCGACGCCCAAGACGCTCGCCTTCAAGGAGGCGGCCGACGCCCTCGGCTACGAGCACTTCCACCCGCAACTCGCGGTCACGTTCGCCAACCAGGGCCGCCCGCCGGTCCCGGGAGAGGCGATCGAGGAGGAGCTCAAGAACCTCCACGGCCGCACCCGCACGACCTGCCAGATGTGCGGCGAGTGCGACGTCGGCTGCAACTACGGCGCCAAGAACACGCTCGATTACAACTACCTGACCCACGCCAAGCACCAGGGCGCGGAGATCCGCACGCTCGCGGACGTCAGGCGGTTCGAGCCGAGAGAGGGCGGCGGCTACCACGTCCACTACGCGGACCTCGACGCGGGCGCTCCCGAGGCCCCGCCGACCGTCCACCTGACGTGCGACCACCTGATCCTCAGCGCCGGCACGCTCGGCACGACCAACCTGCTGCTGCGCAACCGTGCCGTCCTGCCGGGGCTGAGCAGCAAGATCGGCACCCGCTTCTGCGGCAACGGCGACCTCCTCACGCTGGTCCTGAACACCACGGCAGCAGGAGGTCGACGGCAAGCGCGACGCGCGGATCGTCGACCCCGGGTACGGCCCGGTGATCACGACCACCGCCCGCATCCCCGGCGCCGAGGACGGCGGTGAGGGCCGCGGCTTCTACCTGCAGGACGCCGGCTACCCGCAGCACCTGGCCTGGATCCTGCACGTGCTGGCCGCGCCGATCCAGGTCTGGCGCTGGCGCGACGGCGCCTCCTACCTGGTCAAGAACTGGCTCAAGGGCACGCCGGACACCGACGTGACGGGCAAGATCGCCGACCTGATGCTGCCCTCCGAGCTCTCCGCCGGCGGCCTGCCGCTGCTGAGCATGGGCCGCGACGTTCCCGACGGCCGGATGTTCCTGCGCAACGGCAAGCTGGACATCGACTGGACGCGCGAGGCCTCGGGGCCGTACTTTGAACGGGTGCGCACAGTGTCACGCGACGTCGCGGGCGTGCTCGGCGGCCGCTTCGCGGACAATCCCGCTCTGGTTTCTCCGGCGGGTCATCACCGTGCACCCGCTCGGCGGCGCCCCGATGGGGCGCGACCGCGACGAGGGCGTGGTCGACAGCTACGGCAACGTCTTCGGCCAGCCGGGGCTGCACATCGCCGACGGCTCGGTGATGCCGGGCCCGACCGGACCCAACCCGAGCTTCACGATCGCCGCTCTGGCCGATCGCTTCGCCGACCAGATCATCGATCCCGACCGACGCGCCGCGGAGGCGGCCGCCAGATGACCTCAACCGTTCGCTTCACCGAGGAGATGCTCGGTCACGTCACCTTTGGCGAGACCGACTTCGCCCGGGGCGCGCAGCCGGACCGCGACGATGCGGCCGCCTTCAAGTTCCACCTCACGATCGAGGTGGAGGACATCGAGCGGTTCGCCCACGACCCGCTGCGGCCCGCCGTGGCCACCGGCTGGGTCCACTGCGACGCGCTCGGCGGGCGCCTGCCGGTCGTGCAGGGGTGGTTCAACCTCTTCGTCGACGTCGAGCCGGGCGTCAAGCACATGCTCTACCGGCTCTGGTTCTACGACGGCGTCGGCCACCCGCTGACGATGACCGGCTTCAAGCTCGTCTCCAACGACGCGGGCTTCGACATCTGGGGCGACACGACGACGCTCTTCACCCGCATCCTGCGCGGCCACGTCCCCGAAGGCGAGGACGCCACCGCGGAGCTGGTCGCCAGCGGCACGATCATCATCCGCGCCCGCGACTTCGCCAAGCAGCTGACGACGTTCCGCTCGACCTCGCCGAGCATCGGCTCCGGGATCGTCGCGATGCTCCGGTTCGGCGTGATCTTCGCCCAGCAACTCGCCGACACCTACCTGCGCAGGAGGTCTCGCACGCGTGTCGCCGCGTAAGGCCAACCGCCTGAAGGCGGCCGAGGAGGCCCGCAAGGGCACCGGCGGGCGCACGCACCTCCTGGGCATCCTCGCCGGCGGCGCCGTGCTCGCGGTGTTCGGTGCCGAGCTCACGCGCGTGTGGCGCCTGGGCACGCTCCCGCGCAGCCGGCAGATCACGTCCGAGGACGAGCGCCGCGCCAAGCCGATCGAAGCGGTCATCACGCTGCGCGAGGGCTACGCGGTCAGCCGCACCAGAGAAAACGCGCTGTTCAACATGCTGGCGTCGTTCACGGTCGCGTTCGGGGTCACGCGCGCGATCACCTGGACGATCCGCGAGCACGGCGGCTTCGGCCCGATCAAGGACGTGAAGGTCGGAAACCGCCACATCCACCACTTCCTCCCGGGCGGCATCCTCGCGCTCGCCGCGGGCGGAGTCGCGATCGGCACCAAGGGCCAGGGTCTCGACAAGTACCTCGCGTTCCCGTTCGGCGTCGGCGTCGCGCTGGTCCTGGACGAGTCCGCGCTGCTGCTCGAGCTCGACGACGTGTACTGGACCGAGGAGGGCGTGCTCAGCATTCAGATCGCGTTCGCGGCGATCGCCGCGCTCTCCGCGTTCGCGTATCTGATCCGGATGATCCGCCACAGCGAGGCGGACGACTCGGAAACCGATTGGGAGTTGGCCGCCAAGGCCTGGGACGACCTGCAGATGAGTTCCGGCGGGGTCCCCGGAATCGGCCTGTAACACGGAAGGAACCGAAACCATGTCGCAACTCACAACGGCACGCAACAAGGCGCTGCAAGCCCTCAACGCCGACGGACGCCCACAGACCGAACCGTGGGAGGACAAGGTCACGGTCCTGCTGGCCGTCGCCACCTTGTTCGCCGTCTTCTGGGACGGCTGGCTGCACAACAACTCGACGACGCTGGACTCGTTCTGGTCCAGCGCCCACATCGCGATGTACGCCGGGCTCACGACGCTCGGCGGCTGGATCGGGTGGGTCTTCGTCAAGCGCCAGCCGCGGGGCAGGTTCAACATCAGCATGTCCGCCGTGCCCTTCGGCTACGGGCTGGCGCTCGTCGCGCTGCCGCTGGCCGCCCTCGGCGGCCCCGGCGACTTCGCCTGGCACGCCGCCTACGGCTTCGAGAACCAGGTCGACGCGCCGTTCTCCCCCACCCACCAGATGCTGTTCCTGGCCGGTGGCCTGCTCGGCGGCATCGGACTCGCCTCCACGTGGCACCGGCCCGGCCGCGTGCACTCGCTGAAGGAGATCTGGCCCGCCGTGCTCTCCGCGACGGCGGTCGTGGCGATGATCAACTTCTGCTTCATGAACCTGCTGCCGTACTTCTGGACGCGCGTTCCCACGACCGCCTTCCAGAACGACCTGAAGGCCTCCAAGTTCAAGGACGCCTACGCCCCGGGCAGCGACGCCGTGCACGCCCAGGGCCTCAACGACGCCTACCAGAACTTCAGCGACACGGCCTTCCCCTACTACCTGTTCGGGAACATGCAGGTGATCGCGGGCATGATCATCTTCAGCGCGGTGTTCGTGGCCGCGGTGCTCTACCTGCGCCGGCGCTGGGTGATCCCGTTCGGCACGGTGACGCTGATGAGCGCGCTGCTGGCGGTGCTGTTCCCGTTCTTCAGCCGGTTCACCCACCCGGAGTTCATCGTCCAGATGATCGTCTCGGGCCTGATCATCGACACCCTGGCGCACTTCCTGATCGGCCGCTCGCACACCAAGACGTGGCGCCTGCGGTTCTTCGCGCTGCTGATCCCGATCTGCATCTGGGCCCCGTACGAGCTGACGATCGCGATCACCGACGGCCTCGGCTGGGGCCCGACGGTGTGGACCGGCATCCTCTCGACGACCGCCGGCGTCGGCTACGCCATCTCGCTGATCATGTACCCGCCGGCGCTCCCCGCGGCTCCTCAGGAGGCGTAGGCGCCCGACATGAACGCAGCGCTGAAGCCGACGGTCCTGACGAAGCTGATGATCGTGGGGCGCCGCGCGCCCCTGAACCGCACGCCGAAGGACATCGGCTGCGACTACGAGGACGTGGCGTTCGAGTCCTCCACGGACAACGTCAAGCTGCGCGGCTGGTTCATCCCCAGCGGCGCGGCCGAGCCGGGCCCGGTCGTCGCCTTCGTCCACGGCTGGCTGTGGAACCGGCTCGGCAACGTCGCCGGGCAGGTGCCCGTCCCGGACAAGGACGTGGACTTCCTGCCCGCCACCAAGGCGCTGCACGACGCCGGCTACCACGTGCTGCTCTTCGACCTGCGCAACCACGGCGAGAGCGCCCGCAAGCTGCCGATCACCTACGGCGTTCGCGAGGCCTACGACGTCCAGGGCGCGCTCAGCTACCTGCGCACCCGGGCCGACGTCGACCCGGACCGCATCGGCCTGCTGGGCTGCTCGATGGGCGCCAACGCGTGCATCTACGGGACGCCGGACTGCCAGCCGGTGAAGGCCATCCTGGCCGTCCAGGCCACCCGGGTGGCGCACTTCAACCACAACTACTCGCTCGACGAGATCGGCAAGCTCGGGCCGATGCTGCTCAAGCCGGTGGACCCGATGTACAAGCTGCTCTTCCGCGCGCCGATGCCGCGCGACCAGGACCCGGCGATAGCCCGCCGCCCGGCTCGGGAACACGCTCGTGAAGTACGTGCAGGGCACCGGCGACCCGTGGGGCGAGATGGCCGACACCGAGGAGTTCGTCGCGGCGACGCCCAACGTGCTCCCGCTCGTGAAGTACGAGTCGGCCGGGCGCTACGAGGGCTACCGCTACGTCAACGAGCAGGTGGAGGAGGTCGCGGGCTTCTTCCGCGAGCACCTTTGATCCTCATTTGCGTGCGTTAGGGTCGACCTGAGTGGCCTTCCGCGCGCTGACCATGACCAAGCTGATGCTGCGTGGTCATCGCGCGCCGCTGACCCGCACGCCCGCGGACGCCGGGCTCTCCTTCGAGGACGTGGCGTTCGACTCGACGGACGGGCTCGGGCTGAAGGGCTGGTTCATCCCGGCGGGCGGCCGCGGCCCCGCGGTCGTGTTCGTCCACGGCTGGATGTGGAACCGGCTGGGCAACGTCGCCGGGCAGACCACGGTGCCGGACCGCGACGTCGACTTCATGCCGGCGATCCGCGCCCTGCACGACGCCGGCTACCACGTGCTGACGTTCGACCTGCGCGGCCACGGCGAGAGCGAGGACGGCCCGCGCCCGCAGACCTACGGGCCGCTGGAAGGACAGGACTTCGTGGGCGCGGTCAACTACCTGCGCAGGCGTCCGGACATCGACCCCGAGCGCATCGGCGCGATCGGCACCTCCGCGGGCGGCAACGTCGTGCTCTACGGCACGCCGGACGCGCAGCCGATCAAGGCCATCCTGGCGATCCAGCCCACCCGCCTCACCAGTTTCAACGCGAACTTCGCCCGCACCGAACTCGGCCCGCTCGGCCCGGCCCTGGTGAAGCCGATGGACATCATCTACGCGCTCCTGCGCGCACCGCTGCCGAGCCGGCACGACCCGGCGATCCCGGCCGCCAAGCTCAACGGGACGGTCGTGCAGTACGTCCAGGGCACGGGCGACCCGTGGGGCGAGCTGAGCGTCGTCGAGGCCTTCGCCGCGGCGACGCCGCACACCTCCGGCCCGGTGATCGAGTACCCCTCGACCGGCCGCTACGAGGGGTACCAATACATCTCCGAGCGCTCCGGCGACGTGGTCGCCTTCTTCGACGAATACCTGTAAATCGGTTTCGTCCTCCGTCCTCGCAAGCTCGGACCTCGGACGACGTTACCTTTCGGCTTCGACCAGCCGCGGGCCGTACGACGGCGGCGCGACGAGGAACGCCACGCCGAACCCGGTGAGCAGGCCGACCATGATCGCGCCCACCCACATCGTGGGTGTCCAGCCGAGCCCCTTGTCGGCGGCCAGCACGGCGTAGTAGGAGATCCACAGCACGCCGGCGGCCACGGGGCCGACGGCGCGGATGCCGCCGAGCGAGAGCCGCTCGCCCGCCCTCGCACGGCTCTGGAGCACGTCGACGGCGATGCCGGTGAGCACCAGCGGGATGATCAGCACGATGTCGCGGTAGGAGGTCATGACGTTCACCAGCAGCCCGTAGCCGATGAAGATCAGCGTGACCGCGCCCATCGGCAGCCGCCAGCGGCGCAGCAGCAGCAGGATCGGGCCGAGCAGCACGAGGGTCGTCACGATCTCGGACGCGATCCCGTGCGAGGCGGCGTAGTAGTAGTACGACCACTGGTCGTCGCCGTAACCGGTCAGGCCGGCGTTGAGGCTGATCGTCTGGTCGGTGAACGGGTCCTTGAAGCGCGACTCGTAGTCGTGCACGAAGTCGCTGGTCGGCGTCACGTTGGTCATGAACGCCGACAGGTACATCGTGATGAACCCGGCCACGCCGGTGAACAGCGTCGTCGAGATCAGGACCGGGGCGGAGCCCCTGAGGTCGAGGACGATGTCCTGCTTGGCCCACATCGAGCGGATCCCGAGCGACGTCACGAGCAGCCCGCCGAAGAACAGCGCCAGGTGCGGCGGCGAGTAGATCGCGTCGACGCCGACCTCGAAGCCGTAGGCGGCGTGCCAGATGAAGTCCGTCGGCCCGGCGACGGCGAGCAGGATCAGGCCGAGGATGGCCACGCCGTAGCCGACCGGGATCGCCTTCAGGTCGGGCAGCAGCTTCTTCGGATCGACCCCGGCGGCGAGCTGGTAGCGCGTGACGATCATCGTGATCCACAGCGCCGCGACCGTCATTCCCGCGTACAGGAACAGATGCGGCAGCGACCAGAAGGACTCCTGGCCGGTCTTGTTGTTGTGGTTGCGCCCGTCGAAGAACATGGCCACGATCGGCGGGATCGTCAGCACCACCGTGATCAGGTCCTCGCGGTAGGTGGTGACCGGCCGATGGCCGCGCGCCGCCGCCGGCGCGGTTCGCGCCATGTCCGTCAACTGCTGTTGCATGAGGGCTAAAGCATCTTCTTGCTCGGGCGCTTGATGCGCAGGATGGTCCGAACCAGCGCGATCGGGTGCAGAAGCACCCCGAGCGTCACCTTGAGCTTGCCGGCACCCGCCAGCAGGGGCTTGCCCGACATCGCGATGATGTCGTTGATCATCTTCTGGTCGCGCTCGAGCAGCCAGTACTCGACCATCTGGCCGTTCTCGATGTGGAAGACGCCGACGGCGTCGCCCTCGATCTTGCCGAGCGGGTCGACGACGATCGTGTACTTCACCAGCGCGCAGCAGTGCGTGTCGGAATAGACCGTGTCGTGCAGCTCGCCGATGAAGGTCCCGGTGTCCGGGCCGAGCTTGGTGAGGTTCTGGTAGAGCTGCGACGACCGCCGCGCGGCCGACGTGGTCGCCGGACAGGAAGTGGTTGCCCGGGTAGTGCACGATGCAGTTCTCGCCGACGATCGAGGCGAACTTCTCCCAGTCGTTCTCGACCATCAGGCAGGTCCAGTACGAGGTCAGGAACGCCTGCTGCTCTTCGAGCCGGCTCTGCGTCAGGGCGGCCATGTCCGTGAAGTGTCCTTTCTAGGCGACCGCGGTCGCGGTGCGTTCGTCGGCAGCGTGGTCGGACTCGAAGTCCGCGTTCGGGAGACGGCGGTCCAGCCACTTGGGCAGGTACCAGTTCCATTCGCCCATCAGCTCCATCGTCGCGGGGACGAGGACGAGCCGGACGAGCGTGGCGTCGAGCGCGATCGCCACCGCGAGGCCCACGCCGATCTCCTTGATCTGCGGGACGCCGGTGCCGGCGAAGACGCCGAAGACGACGACCATGATGATCGCGGCGCTGGAGATCACCTTGGCCGAGCCCTGCAGGCCCTCGGCGACGGCGCGGCGGTTGTCGCCGGTGGCCAGGTAGCGCTCGCGGATGCGCGAGAGCAGGAAGACCTCGTAGTCCATCGAGAGGCCGAACACGATCGCCA
Organism: uncultured Solirubrobacteraceae bacterium; assembly: GCA_963798325.1. Taxonomy (GTDB): domain Bacteria; phylum Actinomycetota; class Thermoleophilia; order Solirubrobacterales; family Solirubrobacteraceae; genus Solirubrobacter. The sequence continues at coordinate 1,072,552 of CAWCSS010000008.1, read as the reverse complement.
GCAGCAGCGGTGGCGTGATCGCGTTGACGTAGCCGAGCGAGTTGAACCCGGTCCAGTCCATCCAGCCCCACTGGAAGACCATCACCAGCACGCCGTAGGCGGCACCGACGGTCAGCAGGTTCATCAGGACGGCCTTGAGCGGCAGCACGACGCTGCGCAGCACCACCAGCAGCACGAGGTAGCTGCAGATCAGGACGAACAGGAAGATCTTCCACATGCCGCCGGAGATCTGGTGGGTGAAATCGCGCGTCTGGGCGGATGCGCCGCCGACGTCGATCTTGGCCACCGAGGCGATCCCCGAGGACCGGCCGCCCTCGTCGCGCAGGCGGGTGATCAGCCCGAGCGTCGCCTCGCTCTCCGGGTCCTCGGAGGGCGTGACCTTGATCAGCGCGGCCTTGCCGTCGTCGGAGATGATCGGCGCGTCGACGGCGGCCACCCCGGCCGTCGCTTTGAGGTCGGCGCTGTACTTCTCGACCGCGGCGGTATCGACCGGGCCCTTGAAGCTGGCGACGATCAGCGTCGGCGCCGAGGCGCCGGGCGGCGCGAGCTTCTTCGCCAGGTTGAAGCCCGCCAGTGTCTCGTTGCCGGCCGGGAACTGGCGCAGCGCGCCGTTGCCGAACTGCAGCGAGAGCGCCGGGATGGCGAGCAGGATGAGGATGCCCGCGGCCACCACCGCGGAGACGACCGGGCGCTTCATGACACGCGTTCGACCAGCGCTCCCAGAAGGTCGGCGTGCCCGCCGGCTTCTCCTGCCTGGGCCGCACGCGGCGGTACAGCGAGCCGGTGAAGCTGACGATCTTGCCGCGCTCCTCGATCCGCCGGCCGGCCAGGCTGATCAGCCCGGGCAGCAGCGTGACGGCGCCGATGATGGCGATCGCGACGACGACGATCGCGCCGATCGCGAGCGAGCGCATGACGGTCGAGTTGATCAAGAACAGGCCGGCGAGGCTGACGATCACCGTGACGCCGGAGAAGACCACGGTCGCCCCGGACGTCCGCATGGCGGTGTCCAGCGCCTCCTCGCGGCTCTTGCCCGCGTGGATCTCCTCGCGATAGCGGCTGAGGACGAACAGGCTGTAATCGACGGCCACGCCGATCCCGAGCATCGAGGCGATGTTGGTGACGAACACCGACATCGTGATCGCCAGCGAGATGAAGTAGACGACGGCGCCGGTCACGATCACCGCGGCCACCCCGAGCCCGACCGGCAGCAGCGCCGCCAGGACCGAGCCGAAGACGGCCAGCAGCACGATCAGGATGATCGGGAAGCCGGTCGATTCGGCCTTGGCCAGATCCTCCTGCTGGAGCTTCTGCATGCCCGCCCAGAGCGCCTGCTGGCCGACCACGTACGGCTGCGCGCCGTCGGTGACCTCACCGACCTTGAGCTCGTCGCGCAGGTCCACGGCGGCCTTGAGCACTTCGTCGCGGGTGCCGGTGACGGCGAGCGGGAAGAGGATCACGTCCTGGTTGGCGGCGATCTGCTGCGCGGCGAGCTGCTTGCCCTGGGGGCTGAGCTCGACGTGATCGACGGTCTTCGCCGCCGTCCCCACGCGGTTTACGGCGGCGGTCAGCGCCGCCCCGTCGCCCTGTTTGTCGGCGCGCAGCACGATGCCCAGCGGCTCCGTGCTCTGACCGGCGAAGCGCTTGATCTCCTTGTCGACGGCGTCCGCTCCGCTCCCAGGCACCTCGAAGCCGCCTCCGGAGAGGTGCTTGGTCTGCTGGGAGGCAAACGGGATCGAGATGATGAGCAGCGCCAGCCAGCCGCCCAGGACGAGCTTGCGCCGCGTCCGGACAAAGGCCGAGAGACGGTTCATCGCGGATTGCATCCGTGTCCTCCAGCGTCCTGCATATTCGTGATCAGTCCAGGCAGAGCCGGAGCATAACCCGGCCCTGAGACGCGGCGCTAGCCGTTCGTGGAGGCCAAGTTGGACGCAATCAGGGTTGCGGCGGCCGGAGCGCCCTTGACGAATCCGAAAAACGGCCCGAAGTCCGCGGTCGCCGCGAAGCCCGGGAGGTAGAGGCCGGGCAGGCAGGACTGCATGTGCTCGTCGAGGCGCTGTGTGGCGAGGGGCGGCAGATACGGGACGCGCCGGAGGTCACTGAGGTAGCCGGTCGCGAACACCACCCGGTCGTAGACGAGCCGGGTCTGATCACTCAGCGTCAGGCTGCCCGCGGTCGCCTCGACGACCTCGGTTTCGGGGTGGACCTCGACCGCTTCGATTCGCGGTGCCAGCCACGGCTCCAAGGTCAGCCGTCCGACCTCCCAGAAGCGGCGGGTGATCGCGTCGCGCTCAGCTTGACGCAGATTCCGCCACCAGCCGGGGTGGTTGAGGGTGTCTTCGGTGTGTGCTTCCACGAACGCCCAGCTGACCTCGGCGAAGCGTGGCTGCGGGTGCCGGTGCACCACGTGGACCCGCTCCGCCCCCGCCTCGTCGATCAGCGCCGCCCACTCGTACGCGCTCTGGCGGCCGCCGATGATCACGACGTGCGCGCCGGAGAGCTGGGTGAAGTCGACCAGGTCGCAGGTGTGAGCGCCGTCCGGCGCCCAGTCGGGACGGTGGGTGAAGTAGCCGACGCCGGGCGCGGCGACGACCGTGCGCGCCCTGATGTGGCGCCCCGAGGCGGTCCACGCCTCCCAGCCCGGCTTCAGGTGCGTGACCTCCTCGTCGACGACCTCGATCCCGGCCTCGCGCTGGAACCAGTCCGCGTAGTCGAGGTAGAGCTCGAGCGGGATCGGGTCGGGCGGATCCGCGCAGAACGCTTCGAAGGTCAGCTCGCCGAGCGGGTCCATGTGCCAGTCCGGCCCCGAGCGCAGCAGCATCCCGGGCGGCATGTGATCGCGCCAGAAGCCCATCGGCCGCCCGAGCACCTCGATGCTGAGCCCCTTCGCCTTGGCCGCGCGCGCCGTGGCGAGCCCGTAGGGGCCCGCGCCGATGACGAGGACGTCGCTCACGCGCGCAACAGGATCGCTTCGCCCTGCCCGCCGCCGCCGCACAGCGTGGCGATGCCCAGTCCGCCGCCGCGCCGGCGCAGCTCGTAGGCGAGGGTGAGTACCAGGCGCAGGCCGGAGCCGGCCAGCGGGTGCCCGAGCGCCACCGCGCCGCCGTTGACGTTGACGCGCTCCAGATCGAGCTCGAGCGCGCTCGCCGACGCCAGCACGACGCCCGCGAACGCCTCGTTGATCTCCCACAGGTCGATCTCGCGCGGCTCCAGCCCGTGCTGGGACAGGAGCTTCGCGCTCGCCTCGGCGGGGCGCAGGTGCAGGGTGCTGTCGGGGCCGGCGATGACCGCGCGGCCGAGCACGGCGGCCAGCGGGGCGCTCGCGCGGTCGGCGGTGGTGATCACGGCGGCGGCGGCGCCGTCGGAGACCTGCGACGCGTTGCCGGCGGTGATCGTGCCCCCTCTGCCGAAGGCGGGCGGGAGCGCCGCGAGAGCCGCGTAGCTGGTTTCGCGCACGCCCTCGTCGGCCGCGAGGGTCCTCATGCCCACGATCTCCTCGGCGAGCCGGCCGGCGCCGTCGCGCGCCCGCTCGTGCGAGCGCGCCGCGAACTCGTCCTGCGCCCGGCGGGAGACGCCCAGCCGCGCGTTCTCGGCGTCGGACATCGCGCCCATGCCCTCGTCGGCGATCGAGCAGTAGAGGCCGTCGTGGATCATCACGTCGATCATCGGCCGGTCGCCCATCTTGACGGCGGGCCGCAGCCGCAGCGCGTGCGGCGCGCGGGTCATCGAGTCGAAGCCGCCGACCAGGACGGTGCTCGCCTCGCCCGCGCGGATCATCGACGCGGCCATGCCCACGGCGCTCATCGACGCCAGGCAGACGTCGTTGAGCGTGATCCCGGGGACGTCGCGTCGCACACCGCCCTGGAGCGCGGCGCGGCGGCCGGGGTTCTGCCCGTTGGCGGCCTGGAGCACGTTGCCGATGGCGATGTAGTCGGGCTCCAGCGCGGTGCGCTCCAGCGCCGCCCGCACGGCGTGGGCGCCCAACTCGACGGCGTCGACCTTGGCCAGCGCGCCGTTGAACCTGCCGATCGGCGTGCGCGCGCCGCCGGCGATCACCACCTCGTCCACGGGAGCGACGTTAGCGAGCGGCGAGCTCGGCCGGTTCCTTGGTCGGCGAGGACTCGAAGTCCATGTCCGGCAGGACGCGGTCCAGCGACTTCGGCAGCCACCAGTTCCAGTCGCCCATCAGCTGCATCGTCGTCGGCACCAGGATCAGGCGCACGATCGTCGCGTCGAGCGCGATCGCCACCGCCAGGCCGACGCCGATCTCCTTGACCTGCGGGACGCCGGTGCCGGCGAAGATCGCGAAGACGGCGACCATGATGATCGCGGCGCTGGTGATCGTCTTGGCCGAGGCCGCCAGGCCCTGGGCAACGGCGAGCTGGTTGGAGCCGGTGGCCGCGTAGCGCTCCTTGATGCGCGAGAGCATGAAGACCTCGTAGTCCATGCTCAGGCCGAAGACGATCGCCAGCACCAGCGCGGGCGTGATCGCCTGGATGTAGCCGAGGTGCTCGTAGCCCGTGGGGCCGTCGAACCAGCCCCATTGGAAGACCATCACGAGCACGCCGTAGGCGGCCGCGACCGACAGGATGTTCATCAGCACGGCCTTGATCGGCAGGAAGACCGAGCGCAGGACGAGCAGCAGCACGATGATGCTGAGCACGATCACGAACAGCGCGATCTTCCACAGCGAGCCGGAGATCAGGTCGGCGAAGTCCTCGTTCTGGGCGCTGGCGCCGCCGACGAAGACCTGTGCGCCCGCGGGCGGCGGCGTGGCGCGGATGCGGTTGACCAGCGCGGTCGTCTGCTCGCTCTCGGGCGCGGTCTTGGGCGTGACCACGAACAGGGTCTTGGTGCCGTCGGCGGAGGTCAGCGGGTCGGCCACGGACTCGACGTCGGGCAGCCCCTTGAGCGTGTCACCGAAGCTGCCCGGGTTGCCCTGGACGACGACCTGGACCGGGCCCAGCGTGCCCGGGCCGGCGGCCTGGGACGCGAGATCGAAGCCCTGGCGGGTCTCGAAGTCCTTCGGGAACTGGACGATCGCGCCGTTGCCGAGCTTGAGCGAGAGCGCGGGCGAGGCGATCAGCAGCATCACCACGGTGGCGCCGATGGCGTAGGGCAGCGGGTGCTTCATCAGCGTCGCCGTCCAGCGGTCCCAGAAGCCCGGGCCGGTGCGCGGCTTGGGCTTGCGGCGCAGCTTGCCGATGATCCGCCCCGGCTCGGAGACGCGCCGGCCGAGCGCGCCGATCAGCGCGGGCAGCAGGGTCACCGCCGCCAGCACGGCGACGGCCACGACGACGATCGCGCCGATCGCCATCGAGCGCACGACCGCGGCGTCGACCAGGAACAACCCGGCCAGCGCGACGATCACGGTCACGCCGGAGAACGTCACGGCCATGCCGCTGGTGCGCATCGCGGTCGCGCGGGCCTCGTCGGGCGACAGGCCGGAGGCGAGTTCCTCGCGGTAGCGGGCGAGGATGAACAGCGAGTAGTCCACCGCCACGCCGATGCCGAGCATCGAGGCCATGTTGGTGACGAAGATCGACATCTCGATCGACTGCGAGAGCAGGAAGACGATCGCGCCCGTGATCATCACCGAGGCCACGCCCAGCGCCAGCGGCAGCGCGGCCGCGGCCAGCGAGCCGAAGACCACCAGCAGCACGATCAGCACGATCGGCAGCCCGACGAACTCGGCCTGCTCGAGGTCCTGCTTGGAGAGCTCCTGCATGCCCGCCCACAGCGCGCCCTGGCCGACGAGATGCAGCGGCAGGTCCGGGCTGGTCTCGTCGATCTTGAGGTTCAGCCGCATCTTCGAGGCGGCGTCGACCGCCTCGTCGCGGGACGCCGTGACGTCGAGCGGCACGATCACGATCGGCCCGCTCTCGACCGTCGCGCCCTTGGCCAGGGTCACGCCGTCGACGTCCTTGAAGCCGTCGCGCTTGATGCGGTCCAGTGCCGCCTGGAGCTTGGCCGGATCGCCCTTGCGGTTGTCGATGACGACCGCCAGCGTCTCCGCCTGCGCCCCCGGGATGTCCTTCAGGGCGGCCGCGACCCGCTGCGAGCCCGAGCCCGTGTTCTCGAACCCACCTCCGGTCAGGTTCTTGGTCTGTTGGGACGCGAGGGGGACGGCGAGGAGCAGGAGAACGACCCAGACACCGAGCACGAGACGCCGGCGACGCGCGACGAGGCGCTCGAGCCGGTCCATGGCAGCTTGCATAGGTCATGTCTAACGGCCAGGGTCAACGGTTGCAATCCGGGTTCGATCGCGGATAGAAAGACATCTCTGACTGAGACGCCCCGAAGGAGATGACGATGGAGTCCGCGACCGCAGCGGCCGTGTTGCCCCCGGCCGAGGTGCACTCCGTGCCCACCTCCGATGGCACGGAGGTGCGTCTCACCCGCTACAAGTTCGGCAACAAGGGCCCGATCGTCCTGGCGCCGGGCTATGGGAACGCGGCGCGCGCGTTCGCGATCGACACCGTGCCCAAGAACTGGGTCCAGTACCTGGGCGAGCACGGCTACGACGTCTGGCTCTTCGACTACCGCGCGAGCCCGGATCTGCCCGGCAGCTTCACCCAGTTCACGGTCGACGACATCGCGATGCGCGACTGGCCGGCGGCGATCGACCGGGTCCGATTGGAGACCGGGCAGGACCAGGTGCAGGCGATGGGGCACTGCGTCGGCGGCCTCTCGCTGTTCATGGCGATCGGCGGCGGGATGCAGGGTCTGCGGTCGGCCACGTTCTCCAGCCTGGCCGGCAACCCGATCCCCACGCCCGGCAACCAGGCCCGCGCCCACGCGCGGCTGGCGACGCTGTTCAAGCTGCTGCGGATCAAGCGCCTGGACATCGAGTACGACCCCAAGCGCCTCGACGCCCGCGCGATCGAACTGGTGATGAAGACGCTGCCGTTCCGGCACGTCTACGACAACCCGATCGCCCGCAGGATCTATTTCATCTACGGCGACGTATACGACTACGAGAACATCAACCAGCCGACGATGACCGACGCCGTGCCGGACTTCTTCGGCGGCGGCAACATGACGTTCTTCGAGCACATCTCACTGATGATCCGGGCCAGTGAGGCCCGCGCGGCGAACGGGTCGGACGCCTACTGGGCGAACCTGGAGAACTTCAACTTCCCGATCAACTTCATCACCGGCGAGCACAACAAGATGTTCGTGCCCAAGGGCCTGCAGCGCTCGTATGACACGCTTCGCAGAGCCCACGGGCCGCAGAACTACTCGCACTCCGTCATCAAGGACTACGCCCACCTGGACCTGTGGCTGGGCACCAACGCCGAACGCGACGTGTGGCCCACCGCCCTCGCCGAGCTGGAGAAGCACAACTAGATGAGCGCCACTGAGGACGACACCACGACGCAGCAGCAGCACGCCGGGCTGCAGGACTTCTTCAGTTACCCGTTCGCGCAGGCGATCCAGGATCGCCGCACCCGGCGCGTCGCCCAGGGCACCTCGCTCAAGCACGGCGCACAGCCCTACGAGTCCTCCAACGCGCCCTCGCCGCTCTCGCCGCTGGAGGAGGCGATCCTGATCGCCTCCACCAGCGTCACCGGCGCGGTCATGCACGACGGCCCGACCAAGAAGGTCGACGGGTCGCCCGAGCTCGGGACGATGTTCCTCGAGGTCGCGGGCCGCGCCGCGTCGAGTGCGGACAACGCGCAGGCGACGTCGTTCTTCATGACCAACGACGAGGGCGTGTTCCTGATCGAGCGCCCCCGCGGCGCGAAGGCGCTGGAGCTGTTCACGGAGATCCCGCCGCGCTGGGAGGACCGCACCGAGGACGACTGGCTGTCGTTCGCCAACGCGGTCAAGCGCAAGGTCTACGACGGCCGCATGGCCTTCCCCGAGAAGCAGTGGCCGTACTTCCTCGGCTGGAACGGCCAGATGACCAACGCGCCCGGCACGACCCAGTTCCTGCCGGTGGTCGACAACACGCGCCAGTACATCAACGTGCTGCTGATCCTGTTGAGCGAGCCGGCGGGCAAGGCGCCGCTGTTCATCGACGACTGGCAGCCGTTCCGGCCGTCGAACGCGATGGAGTGGGCGGCCTGGGCGGCGTCGAAGGTCGGGCTCGTGGACCCGATCCCCTACCAGCCGATCGGCGGCCTCAAGCAGGCCCGCGGCGGCTACTCCTCCTTGGACGTGCCCGCGCCGCTGGGCTCGATCACGACCGTGCGCACCGACTACGAGGCGCACTTCCTCTTCCAGAACCTGATGCTCACCGCCGAGGCGCTGCGCCTGGGCGCGTGGGTGCACGGCGCGCCGATGATCCCGCACGTGTGGGACCGCGATCCCGCCAAGGGTGTGCTCGGCCTGGGCTTCCGCCAGTACCAGGGCAAGACCTTCGACTCGCGCTTCAAGCGCTGGCCGCCGGTGCCCGCCTCACAGCCGGCCTACGTCGGCATCGACGGCGTGCTCGAAGGCCTCTGCCCGCCCTATGTCAACGACATGGACGCGGCCGTCGACCAGGTGCTCGAGGAGAAGTTCGGGCCCGACGGCACCTACACCAACGCCGACGTCTTCGCCCAGTCCTACAAGGACAAGGCGACGGCCGAGGTCTACATGAAGGCCGCCGGCCATCCGGCGGCACAGGCGATCGAGTACACCAAGACGATCTGCAAGTACCTGGTCGAGACCTACGGGCGCTTCCCGGCCCACACCGACCCGTTCCACCTCCCGGGCATCTGGCTCCAGTGCTCGCATCTGGAGGTCGAGTACTACGAGCAGTACGCGAACCCGAGCCATGTGAAGCGCCAAGCTGAGGGCCGGGAGATCTGGGATCGGAAGTAGATGGGGAACGTCCACGGCCGGATGACCGGTCTGACGCTCTTCACGCCGATCCGGCCCCAGTGGGTGTGGCTGCTGCGCATCGGGCTGCCGCTCACGCGGCACCTGCCGTTCATGGCGCGCCACATCCTGCAGTTCAACTTCATCAAGTTCGTGCGCTGGACGATCGTGCCCGGCCTCGACGGCGAGCGCCTGAACTACAAGTACCTGTTCTTCGAGAGCAACTTCGACGGTCCCTGGCAGCACTACATCGACGCGTTCGCGTACGTGATCCCGCTCGACATCCGCGTGACGTGGGGGCGCGGGCCGGGGTTCCCGGCGCCGCCGCCCGCGGAGCCGCTGAAGGCGTGGATCGCGCACAACTCGATGGAGGGCGGGACCTACTACTGCGCGCACTCGACCGAGTCCACGCGGATGGTCAACGGCGCGCTGGCGGTCTCCGAGCGGTTCGCCGCTATCGATCGCGAGCTGCCGCCCGAGGAGTTCAAGGCCGAGTGGGAGCGGTTCCTCAGCGATGTTCAGGCGCACCTCTGACCGCGGCAACCGGCTCGGGAGCGCGTACGCGCTGACCACCTTCGCCCGCCTCCAGCGGGGGCGCGAGGACGAGCTGGAGGCGTATCTGGAGGCGTTGCCGGTCGGCGCCGAGAGCCCGTTCGCGCGGATTTCGACGCTGCATATCGCACGCGTGCAGATCTTCCGGGCGCTCGTGCATCAGGGCCCGAAGCAGAAGAAGACCGACGTGCTGCAAAATGCTCACCTGGTGTTCACCTCGACCATCGACGGGGATCTCGATCCGTACCTGGACGTGCTCGCCGAGCGGGTGCCCGAGTGCGACGTCTGGTGGGGCGCGTGCGCGGGCTATCCGGGCCGGGGCGACGCGCGTGCGTTCCGGGCGTACGTGCGCTCGATCCAGGCGCCGCCCGGCCTGTTCCAGAGCGCGATGCCGAACGCCACGGTCGGCGAGGTCCGCGAGGCGCTGGCGCTGCGCTCGCGGGTGATCGATTTCGCCGTCGACGCCCAGGGCCTGGACGCGGCGACGCTGCAAGCGCGCTTCCGCTCCGAGTTCTGATGCTCGGCCGCCCACCGAACGTCCCGCGCCGGGAGCGTAAGCCCGCGCACATCGACCTCGACGACATCCAGGGCAACGTCCTGCGCGGGTACACGCTGCCCGCCGCCGCGTACCTGTTCCTGCGGATCGTCGACGTCGAGGCGGCGTGGCGGCTGATGATCCGGATGCTGCCGCACGTGATGACCGCCGAGACCTGGAGCGAGCGGCCGGGCAGCGCGATGAACGTCGCGTTCACCTACGCGGGGCTGGAGCGGCTGGGGCTGCCGGAGACGATCCTGGCCTCGTTCCCGCCGGTCTTCCGCGAGGGCATGGCGGCGCGCGCCGCCCACCTCGGCGACCGCGGGCCGTCGGCGCCGTCGGAGTGGGAGCCGGGGCTCGGGACCGGCGACGCGCACGTGCTCGTCACCGTCTACGCCGCCGACCTCGTGCAACTGCGGGCCGCCGTCGCGGACGTGATCGAGGAGGACCTCGAGCAGCAGGCCGTCTCGCTGGTGCACCTCCAGCAGGCCGAGGCGCTGCCCGGTGGGCGCGACCACTTCGGCTTCTTCGACGGGATCGCCCAGCCGGCCGTCGAGGGCGCGGGCGTGTCGGCGCGGCCGGGTGACGGCCAGCCCGACGGCGCGGGCGGCTGGCGCGAGTTGGCCACCGGCGAGGTCGTGCTCGGCTACGTCGACGAGGACGGGACGCTGCCCGCCGCGCCGCTGGCGCCGTTCGACCGCAACGGCACCTTCGTCGTCTACCGCAAGCTGCACATGGACCCCGCGGCGTTCCGCCGCTTCATCCGCGACGCCGGCTACCCGGACGGCCCGGACGCGCTGGCGGCCAAGATCGTCGGCCGCTGGCCCGACGGCACGCCGCTCTCCGTCTCGCCCGCCGCGCCCGACGCCGCGGTCTCCGGCGACCCGCTGCGCATCAACGACTTCGGCTACGCCGACGACCCGCACGGCCTGCGCTGCCCGCACGGCGCCCACGTCCGCCGCACCAACCCGCGCGACTCGATCGGCTTCTTCGACGGCCGCCTGTCCAACCGCCACCGGATCGTCCGCCGCGGCCGTGCCTACGGCCCCACGCTGCCCGCCGGGCGTGCTGACCGACGACGGCGTCGACCGCGGCCTGATCTTCGTCTGCTTCCAGGCCGACATCTGGCGCCAGTTCGAGACCATCCAGGCGCTCTGGATCGACGACGGCGACCCGTTCGGCCTCGGCGCCGACAAGGACTTCCTCGTCGGCGAGCCCCACGGAACCTCCGGAAAGATGACCATCCCGGGCCGCCCGCCGTTCTTCTTGAAGCCGCAGCCGCGCTTCGTCACGATGCGCGGCGGCGAGTACCTCTTCCAGCCGTCGATGACGGCCCTGCGGCGGCTTGCGGAGGGTTTCTAGGTCGAAGACGATGGCGCTCCGTGCACGGCGCCTACGACGTCTTCCTCTCGTACTCGAGCCCTGACCGCGCCACGGTCCAGGCGGTCGCGCAGGCGCTGCTCGACGCGCGCCTCTCGGTCTGGTTCGATCGCTGGAACCTGACCGCCGGGCGCGCGTGGGAGGACGAGCTCGCGGACGGGATCAAGGCCGCCGGCGCGTGTGCGGTGTGCGTCGGCCCGGGCGATCTCGGCGACTGGTCGCGCGAGGAGTACCGGGTCGCGCTGGTCCGTGGCGCCTCGGACCCGGTCTTCCGCGTCTTCCTCGTGCTCCTGCCGGGGCTGCCCGAGCCCTTCGATCCGGGCCGGCTCTCGCCCTTTCTGACCACGCGCACGTGGGTCGATCTGCGCGGCGGGCTGATCGACCTCCAGCCGCTCGTCAACGCGATCCGCGGGCTCCCGTCCGCCGGTCCCAGGCCCACCTCCGACACGCTCGGACCCGCGCCCTACCGCGGTTTGCGGCCGTTCGAGGAGGCCGACGCGGATGACTTCTTCGGACGCGACGCCGAGACCCAGCGGGCGATCGAGCGCCTGAAGGCGGGGCGCTTCCTGGCCGTCGTCGGGGCGTCCGGGAGCGGCAAGTCCTCGCTCGCGCGGGCCGGGATCATCCCCGCGCTGCGCGGCGGCGCGCTCCCCGGTTCGGCCGGCTGGAGCGTGCGGGTGATGAAGCCGGGAGCGGCGCCCCTGACCTCGCTGGCGACGCAGCTCGCGGCCGCGGGCGGGAGCGATGACGTCGCCGGTCCGCTGCAGCGTCTGCGCGAGGGCGGGGCCGACGCGCTGCACCTGCTCGCGCTGCGCATGCTCGTCGACCGTCCCGACGAGGACCGCCTGCTGCTCGTCGTCGACCAGTTCGAGGAGGTCTTCACCCGCTGCCGCGACGAGGAGGAGCGCCGCCGGTTCGTCGAGCAGCTCGTCTTCGCCGCCACCGCCGCCGACGGGCGCCTCGTCACCGTGCTGACCCTGCGCGCGGACTTCTATCCGCGCTGCGCGGCCTACCCCGAACTGGCCCAGCTGGTCTCGGCACGCCAGGCGCTGATCGGCCCGATGGCGGTGGACGCGCTGCGCGAGGCGATCGTCGAACCCGCCCGCGCCGCGGGCGCCGAATTCGAGCCTGGGCTGGTCGAGCTGCTCGTCAGCGAGGTCGAAGGCCGGCCGGGGGCGCTGCCGCTGCTCGAGCACGCGCTGCTCGAGCTCTGGGCCCGTCCCAGCGGGCGCGTGCTGACGCTGGCCGGCTACCAGGACACCGGCGGCGTGGCGGGCGCGGTCGCGCAGCGCGCCGAGCAGGTGTTCACCGACCTCGCTCCCGACGAGCAGCAGATCGCCCGGCGCGTCCTGCTGCGCCTGACCGAGCCCGGCGACGGCACCGAGGACACCCGCCGCCGCGCCGCCCTGGACGAGCTCGCCCGCACGCCGTCGGAGGCCGAGGCGGTCATGCGCGTGGTCGGCGCGCTCACCAACGCGCGCCTGCTGACCGCCGACGACGGCGTGGTCGACGTCGCCCACGAGGCGCTGATCCGCGGCTGGCCGCGCCTGCGCCGCTGGCTCGATGAGGACCGTGCCGGGTTGCGCATCCACCGCCGCGTCTCCGAGGCGGCGCTGGAGTGGGACGCCTCGCACGACGCCGGCCTGCTCTTCCGCGGCGCCCGGTTGGCCGAGGCCCTCGCCTGGCGCGAACGCAGCGACGACGAGCTCAACGCCCGCGAGCGCGCCTTCCTCGACGCCAGCGCCGAGCTCGTCGAGGCCGAGCACGCCCGGGAGCTTCGCCAGGCCCAGGAGCTCGCCGCCGCCCAGGGCCGGGCCAAGCGCCGGCTGGTGTGGGCCGCGGTGGTGCTGCTCCTGGGCGTCGTGGCGGCCTCGCTCGCCACGCTCGACGCGCGACGCAAGGGCGACGAGGCCAGGGTGCAGCGCGGGGTCGCCGAGCGCCAGGCCGACACGGCCACGGCCCGGCTGCTGCTGGCCGAGGCTCGCGAGTCCTACGACGAGCACCTCGACGACGCGCTGCTGGAGATCCTGACCGCGATCCACCTCGACCCGGGCAACGTGGACACGCACGACGCATTGGCCGAGGCGCTCAGCGTCGAGCCGCGCCTGACCGCGATCCTCCGTCCGTCGGGACCGGATGTCCTGGCGCTCACCGCGGCGCCGGACGGGCAGACCGCGCTCTCGGTGGACGCCACCGGCGCGGTCACGCGCTGGGATCTCGCCGGCACCCGGCCGCCGACCATCGCGATGCGGGCCGGCGCGCTCGCGGCGGCGGCGTTCAGCGGCGATGGGCGCCGCCTGGCCACGATCGACCAGCGCAAGCGACTGGGCGTCTGGGACGCGTCGTCTCACGCGCTCGTCGCCCCCTACGCCGAGTTGGACGCGACCGCGTCCACCGTCACGCTGGACCACGACGGACGGCACCTGTTCGTGAACAGTGTCACGGCCCCAGGGCTCGTCTGGACGGTGGGCAGGCGCCTACGGCCGCTGCCCTGGCCGGTCGGCAGCGATGAGTACAACCCCGTGCTCGGCCTGGCGCCGGATGGCGAGCACATCGCGAAGTACAACCAGCCGAGCGGGACGATCGAGGTTCGTGACCTCCGGACGCGCCGCGTCGTCGCGCGGGCCGACAGCGACTCGGTCAATGCCGGGTACACGGCCGACGGGCAGCTCTGGAGCGCCGAGGACGAGCGATCGGTGGTGTTCGACGCCGCCGGACGCATGGTTCGCACGCTGCCGTTCCCGTACGTCCTGGGTGCCAACCACGACGGTTCGATCGTCGCCGGCACGGATCTCGACGGGCGCCACGCGCGGCTCAGCCGTGCCGGACACGCGCCTGACCGGGCATTTCGCGGCATCGCCCCCGGCGAGACCGTCTTCGTCGGCGACGACCGGTTCCTGACGTCGGCGGACGGCCGTATCGCCCTGTGGCAGGTGCAGGCCGCCCCCGCCCTGGCCACCGTCCGTGCCCCGGACATCACGACCTGGAGTGGTGACGTCCGGACCGACGGCCGCGAGGTGTTGTTCGGCGATGGGCTCGGCCCGCCGCCCGTCATCGGGCGTGAGGTGAACGTCCCCGAGTCCGAGCAGCCGCGCCGCCGGGGTCCGAGCGCGCTTCGCGTCGTCGATCCCGTCGATGGCACCGTGAAGCGCGAAGTGCGGCTCAAGGGCGCGGACATCGGCGCGCGCCCCGTGCTCAGCCCGGACGGGCGCCTGGCGGCGGCGGTGGCGCCGGACGACGAGGAGACGGTGCTCGTCTGGGACCTGCAGCACGGAGACGATGCGCCGACCCGGGTGCAGATCGGAACCTGGGTCACCGCGCTGGCGTTCGCTCCGCATGGCCGCACACTCGCCCTCGGCACCACGGAACGGTCCGTGCTCCTGGTCGACCTCACCCGGGCGCCGGGGTCGCCGCGAACGATCTATGAATCCAAGCAGCAGGCCTTGACCTCTGGACAGGTGGATTGGCTGCGCTTCGCCGGCGACGGGCGGAGCGTGTTCGCCTCCGCGTCCGGGCATTTCTTCCAGGTCAACGTCGATGGAACGCTCCGGCGAGAGCTCCCCGACTCCGGCGGCGCCGACCCGGCGATCTCGGCCGACGAGCGGGTCGTCGCCACCGTGGACGGCGAGTACCAGGTGCGCCTCTCGAACCTCGCGACCGGTCGCGCCGAGACCGTGACCACGCTGTCGGAGGCCGTGCACCGGCTGAGCCTGACGGCCGACGGCACGCGCCTCGCGGTCAGTGACGGCGCCGCGATCACCGTCTGGGACACGCGCTCGCGCCGCCGCGTGGCCACGCTCGACGCGGGCGAGGACGTCAACTTCATGGGCTGGTCCGGCTCCCGCCTGTTGGCGTCCGCGGGGGATCGGTTCCTGACCTGGGACCTCGGGCTCGCCGCGCTGCGCACGCGCGCGTGCCGGCTCGTCAACCGCAATCTCACCCGCGCGCAGTGGCGCGCGACGGCCGGGAATCGGCCGTACGCGCGCCTCTGTCCCGGGATCGGCTAGCGGATCCGGCGGGTGGCGAACGGTCCCGCGAGGCCGTTATCGAGCACCTTGCGGACCTGGACCGAACGCGCGGCGTGCAGGCTCAGCCGGTGCTTGGTCGTGCGGCGGATCGTGCGGCGACCGCCGGTGAGGGTGGTGCGGACTTCGTGGGTTCCACCGTCGCGCCAGCTGACGCGGTGGCGGTTGGCCTTCAGGCCGCGGACGGCTCCGGGCCTGTGCACGGCCGGTGCGCGGTAGGAGGCGACCTCGTACTCGCCGCGGCCGTCGACGACGGCGACGATCTTGCGCCGCTCGCCGGCGCCCGGGGCCGGGGTGAAGTCGATCCGGCCGGAGCCCTGGACGGGCTTGCCGAGCTGCTGGCCGTTGCTGGCGCCACGCTCGATGAAGGTCACCGGCGTGGGGCTCGGCGCCGTGTAGGCGAGGTGGTAGCCGCGGCGGTCATGGCTGACCCGCGCCTTGAAGTCCGGCTTCTGGAGCCCCTCGGCGGACTTGAGGCTCACGAGCGTGCCGTCCTCCACGACCACCTTCCAGTGTCCCGCGCTCGGCTTGGCGATCGCGAACTGCGTGAGCTTCGCGCGCGCGTCCTTGACGACGAAGAACGGGGCCTGCACCACCGGCTTGTCGTCGTCAGGGCTGGTGATGCGCTCGCCCTTGGGGCCGATCAGGGTGAGCTTCGGCGAGGCGTCGGTGCCGGTGGCGACGATCGTCGCGCCCGGAAGGCCGGCCGGAAGCTCGATGTCCCGCGCGGCGCCCGCCTGGGCGAGCTTCGCCGTTCCGGAGTTGATGTGCTCCTTGTAGTCGCCCACGTCGCAGCCGGAGAAGTACAGGGACGGGAACGCCTCGCCCCAGCGGTAGCCGAAGCCGGGCGTCCAGTCGTCGAAGAGCACGTCGATGCTGAGGCACACGGCGAGGCCCTTGCTCGACACGATCGCCCGGGCGCCCGCGCACCAGTCGACGAACTCCAGGCAGGCGTCGACACGGGCCTGCGCGTTGAACTTCGGCGCCAGCATCTCGAACTGCATGAACCCCTTGAGACTCGCGAGGCCCGAGATGCCCCAGTTGAACTTCGCGTGCATGCGGGTGTAGCCGTTGGTGTGGATCTCCAGCAGCGCGTCCGCCAGCGGGATCTCGACCAGCCGGACGTTCCCGTAGGCGCGGAACACCGCGGGGCGATCGTCGTAGGTCGCCAGGCCGAGCCCGGCGTCCAGGCCGATCGCGGCCGCGCCGAGCACCGTCGGGCCGGCGGTCAGGCCGACCTCGCCGCACAGCGCGAAGGTCGGGATGCCGTAGTCGACCTTGATGTCCGGCACGTCGTACCAGCGACCGGTGATCTCGTGCAGCAGCTTGCGCTGGTCGAGCACCTCGACGCCGGTGTGCGGCACGCACTTGCTCCGCTTGGGCTTGATCTCGATCCGGAACGAGATCCGCTGCAGGAACACCGGGCCGAGCGGGCCGATGCCCGGCGTGCCGAAGTCGATCGCCGCACCCGCGTGCTCGAACGCACCGCCGCGGATGCCCGCGTCGCCCTCGACCGTGTACGGGATCGGCGGCGGGAGCTTGACCTTGGCCGAGATCGTCCACAGGTCCTCACCGTCGAACGCCACGTCGAGCCGGTCGAGGCCGATCGGGCCGATCGACGCGTTGGCGACGCCGAAGTGCAGCGCGCCGGCACTGGACGCGCCGGCCTTCCCAGGCGTGACGACGATCGGCTCGTCGGACGTCGGTGCGCCGAACTGCGCGGGGAGCGCGACGCGCAGGCTCAGCTTCGAGCTGCCGTCGGCGGCGAGCTCGCCGGTCAGCTGCGTGATCTTCAGGCCGTTGAGGGTCCCGCCCGGCTTGACGTTGGTCAGATGGCGACCGTCGTCGAGGCCCCAGCTGAACGCGCCGTCGACGAGCGTCGCGGGCGCGCCCTTGGCGCTGACCTTGACCGTCGCCCCGTTGGAAGCGATCGCGTGCTCCTTGACGCTCACCGTGCGGTTGGCCTTCGGCGTGATCGTGATCCCGTTGACCGTGATCGGATTCGCCGAGACGTACGTCGCCTTGTGCCGGCGAAGGCAGACGCCCGTCGCCGTGATCCGGCCGAGGGTGACGGTGCTCTTGCAGCTCGGCTCCAGCAGCGTGAGCGTGATCGTCGTCTCCGCTTGCGCTCCTCGGTCGTCGGTCACCCGCAGGCGGACCGGGCGCTTCATCGTGTCCACCAGGTGGTAGCGCTCGAACGTGTGCGCCACCGTCGGGGTCACCGTCGACTGCTCGTAGCCGGCGATGCCGTCGAAGTCCCAGTCGTAGCGGACGATCGTGCCGTCCGGATCGCGGCTCGGGGTGGCGTCGAAGGTGTGCGGCTCGCCTTCGCGAGCGAGCAGACCGGCACACACCGCGTTGGGCGCGCACCCTGACGCGATCCTGGCGACGGGCGACTGGTTCACGGGCGGCGCGGGCTCGGCGGTCGCGGTCGCGGTTGCGGTTGCGGTCGCGCGTCGGCGTCGGCGTCTCCGCCGCCGTCCCGACCTGGACGGTCTGCGTCGCCACGCTCTCGCCGGCGCCCTCGTAGCGCGCACGCATCCGCACGACATGCGCACCCGCCTCGAACGCCCGTTTCGCGCGTCTGCCTTCGGCGTCGTCGAACGCTCCGTCGTTGTCGAGGTCCCAGGCAATCGCCGGCGAGTCCGGCGAGGTCGATTCGAACTGCACGTCCTGCCCGGGCGCGGGAGCCCCCGGTGAGAACGTGAAGGTGGCCACGAACGCGGCCACCAAGGACATGGGGAGGATCATGCCGCGAGCGTGCCTGAAGCACCCGCCCCTGCCATCGGGCAACACCCTGAGCCCACCCCCAACCTAAAGGGGCCTGGCCCCTTTATCCCGCGCTTACCTAAAGGGGCCTGGCCCCTTTATCTTGCGGGCGGGGCGATCGTCGCGTCCTCGGCCTGCTGGGCACCGCGGCACGCCGGGCGGCCACGTGACCGCCGGCGGGGCACCGAAGCGCCAGCGCGGGCGCGAGACGCTGCGCGTGGCGTCGCGGTGACCCTCACCCCACTCCGGGTGAAGGCGCGTACTCGCCCAGGAAGTCGGGCCCGATGATCTGCTGCGTGACCGCCTCTTGACCGATGTAGCACGACCATTCGCGCCCGTCCGCGGTGAGTGAGCGGCAGCCGCCGTTGACGTGCCTGGTGGCGTCGACCGTCGGCTCGACCGTGCCCTTGAGGCTGCCGTCGATCTCGGACTTGAACTCGCCCTTGATCGTGCAGCGGTACTCGACGCCGGACTGCACGACCTCGCACCGCGGCTCGGTCCCGGCCAGGAACTTCGTCCCCGCCGGCATCGACCGCTCGACGTCCGCGGTGGTCAACAGGCTCCCGGCGAGCGCGGCGCCCGGAGCGAGGATCGCGAGCGAGACCGCGGCGATCCCGATCCGCCGCCGTCGCCGGCTGTGCCTGCGCGCGGCGCGCAGATCGTCGTTGGCGGCGCGCTCCAGCGCGTCGCCGATCGCGTCCAGACGAGCGGTCATCGGCTCCTCTCCTTCCGTAGCGCGGCGAGGCCGCGATGGACGCGCACCCGCGCCGCGCCGGGCGTCGTGCCGAGCGTCTCGGCGATCTCCTCGTAGGTCAGCTCATCCAGGACGCGCAGGCGCACCACGTCTGGCACGTCCTCGTCATCGAGACCCTCGAGCCAGTCCTCCTGCGGCGAGACGGTGGCCGTGACCTCCATCCCCAGCCGCTCCCGCGCGGTCGCCTCCAGCGCGCGCTTGCGCACCGATGCACTGAGAACGTTGCGGGCGATCCCGAACAGCCACGGCCCGGCCGACCCATCACAGTCGTCACGGAACCGCGTCCGCGCCAGCCACGCCTGCGCGAACGTCTCGGCGGTCAGCTCGTGCGCGGCGTCCTCGTCGCGGCTGCGCCGCCGGTGGTAGCCGAGCACGCGCTCCGCGTAACGGTCATAGAGCTCGCGGAACGCACCGGCGTCGGTGCGCGCCGCGCTGATCAAAGCGGCGTCGCTTCGCATGTCGGGAGTTAGATGTCGCGGCGGCGGCGGCGCGTTACAAGCAGCGCGACGGCAACCAGCACGAGCACCACGACCGCGCCGCCAACATAAAGGGGCCAGGCCCCTTTAGGTTTGGCGTTGCCGCTGCCCGAGAGGTTCAGGATGGCCGCCGGGCGTTCGTCGTCGGGCCCGGAGTCCTGGATCCAGCGGACGATCTGGCCGTCGGCGTAGGTCTGGAGTGCCTTGATGACGAGGCGATCGGACTGTGGCAGCGGTCCGAGGGTGACCTTGAAGTCCTGGGTGCGGCCGGGGGCGATGGCCGAGGACGGGTCGTCCGGGGTCCAGTCGATGTCGCCGTTGCCCTTGTCCTCGGCGGTCCAGCCCTGGATGCGGCGCGAGCTTGGCCGGGACGCCCTTGGGGAGGAAGAGCTCGACGCCGGAGGTGGCGGCGTCGGCGCGTTCGTTCGGGACGCGGAAGGTGAGCTCGACCGTGTCTCCCGGGCGGGCGACGTCCGGGAGGACGGAGACGTGCGCGGACGCCGGCGAGGCCAGCGCGAGGAACGCGCAGAAGGACGAGCAACGGCCTCAACGGATCTTCACCGGGACGTTGATCGTCTGCTCGTCGATGTCCGAGGTCCGGACCACGATCCGCAGTGTCCAGTTCCCGGGCGACGGGACGCTGAGCGCGGTCGCGACGTAGTGGCCGGGCTCGGCGTTGGTCAGGTCCACCGGCAGCGAGGTGGACTTGCCGTCGCGCAGCCGCACCTCGATCTCGGGCGGGATGAACAGCGTCCCGTCGCGGTTGACGAGGTAGATGTCGGCGATGTTCTGGCCTTGCTTGGCGGGGTCGATGCGCACCTGGACGCGACCCTCCGTCGATCCCCGGCACGGTGTGCTCAACGGCTTGCGCGTACCTGACGCGCGCCGGGGCCGCGTTGACGAGCCCCGCGGTCACGCCGAGCACGACCACGCCGAGCACCGCCTCGGCGAAGCACGGTCCGTCGCAGCCGGCGGGCGAGATCCGCCCCCGCCGCGCCCGCGACCGCTCGCCGCGAAACGGACGCCAGGCCGATGATCACGAGCACGATCGCGCTCTTGATCAGCAACAGCCGCCCGAACTCGGTCGCCGGGAGCGCCGCGAGCTCGCCCGACTGGCGCCAGACCAGATACAGCCCGGTCACGCCGACGCCACGAAGCAGCCCAGCGCCAGCTGCGAGAAGCGCGGCACGACCGGCTCCAGCGGTCTCGTGCACGTCGCGCGCGAGCACGCACACCAAGCAGCATCGCGAGCCCGCCGAGCCAGAGACATCATGGCCAGCAGATGCACGGTCGCCGCGGGTACGCCGAGCCACGTCTGCACGCCGGTGCGCGAGTGATCGGTCAGCGTCCAGGTGAAGAGCATGCCGAGCACGCACGCGCCCGACCCCAGCAGCGCGCGGCTCACCTCCTCGCGCAGCCCTGCCCGACGAGCCCGGCGAACGCGAGCCTCAAGCAGCAGCCGCACCACCAGCGCCTGCCCGAACTGCGTCGAGAGGCTGAACGACAGCAGCGACGGCTTGAACGCGTCGAGCAGCGACCCGCTGCTCGCGTACGGGCCCCTGCAGCAGCAGCACGACCACCGTGCCGCCCATCAGCAGCCCGATGCCCGACCTGCATGAAGCGCCGCCCGCGCGCGCTCGCCGGACCCTCCGGCCACAGCAGGAAGCAGCACGCACGCGCCGCCGACGGCCAGCGCGAACCCGAGGAAGGAGGCCCGCGCGCGATCCCGTCGACCACGCGCACGAGCGCCCCGGAGGAGCCCGGCGCCGCCCGCCGTGACCAGCGACGCTCGGCTCGCCCACGAGAACGAGAACGCCCCCGACACCGGATGCGAATCGGCCGAGGTGACCCGCCAGGCGACGACGTAGGTCCCTGCTCCAGGCCGCGCGGCAACGCCATCACCGCGGTGGTCCGATCGCCCCCGATCGTGCCGCGCCTTCGGCGTCTTAGGAGCTTCCCGCCGTCGCGTCCAGCAGCCGCACGGAACCCGGGCCGAGGTCGACCGGCTCGCTCCAGCGCATCTTCACGTCCGCGGGCTGCGTCGCCACCACGGCCCGGTCGGCCGGCGATGGTGCGCACGATCGTCGCGTGCGCCCCCGCCACCGGGGCGAAGACCAACGAGAAGAGCAGCGCGGCCAAGCAGGCCGCGCGCGAGCGCCCTCATCCGAGGCGCTTGATCGACCGTGCGCAGGACGGATTCGGCCGTGGCGGACGAGTCCGAGCGCTCCCCGATGATCTTCTCGTGGGTCACGTTCAGGTACAGGATGACGTTCGCCCGCTGGACGATGACGTGCGCGGCGTCCTCGTAGTAGACGTCGTCGGCCGGGTTCGTGTGCGCGATCTGCTGGACGACGCCCTTCCACCCGCCGGTCTCCAGCGTGCGGCTGGAGACGTTGTAGGTGCCGAGGATCGGGGAAGGCCCGCCGCGCACCTCGTAGGTCGCCGGGCACTTGGACACGGCCTCGTCGACCAGCTTCATCCCGTTGCCGGCGATCGTCGCTCGTCCCGAAGACGAGCGCGCCCTGGGTGATCGACGGGGTGCGCTCGTCGTCCGGGTCCTTCGGGCGCGACGACGAACTGGTTGACCGGCGTGCCGGCGCTGGGCCTGACGCTGTTGCCGTCGACCGCGGCGTTCGCGTTGGCGCGCTGCGCCTGCGGGCACGTCTCGATCCCGTCTTGCGGCACGTAGTTGGTGTGCGCGTGGGCGTCGGGGTCGGCCCAGGCGTCCTCGACCAGCGTGCGCGCGAGCTCGCTCTCGTCAGAGGCCCGGTAGTACGCGGCCTTGATCTGCGGCGTCCGGTGTAGCTGACTTTGCGTCGGAGCCGCACCCGGCGAGCAGCACCGCGGCAGCGCCGCGCACATCAGGACCCGCCGCATCTCAGCCCCCGGAGCGCAGCGTGTTCGCCACGGCGAACTTCCCGCCGTCGACCTTCAACGCGATGTTGTTGTCGTACTTGATCGTGTGGTCGGTCGAGAACGACAGGCCCGTGTCGCCGAGCAGCGTCTTGTAGGTACCGTCGAGCACGGCCAGCTCGTCGCTGTTGCGCATCGCGGTCGACCTTCCCGCTCTGCGTGACGGCCTGCGCGAGCGCGCGCACGCCCTCGTAGGCCTGCAGCGCGTCGAAGCCCGGCGCGTGCTTGTAGCGCGTCTCGAAGCGTCTGCGCCCACTTGGCGGCCGCGGGCAACGTCTGCGGCGTCGCGGGAGCGATCACGATCGCGCCCTCGCCCGCCGTACCGGCGGCCGCCAGGAACTCCGGACTCTCGGCCTCGGCCGAGGCGACGAACGTGCCCTTGTAGCCGGCGTCGCGCAGCGCCTTCACCAGCGCGCCGCCGTCGGCCGCCGGGCCCGCCCAGTAGACGGTGTCCGGATTGCCGGTCAGCGCGGCCTTGGCGACGGCTCGCCCAGTCGGTCGTGCCCGCGGGAACCGCTCTGGCGCGAGGTCGGGTGCGGCACCGGCGCCGACAGCTTGTGCACCTGGCTCGCCGAGGAACTTCGAGGCGCGATCGTCCTGCGTCACGATCGCGAGCCGCTGCGCCCGCTGGTAGACGAACCAGTGCGCGGTCGCGAGCGCCGACTGATACGGCGTCCCGTTGGTCAGGTAGGCCGTCGGCGTGCGCCGCGCCGATACGAGGCTCGGGCGTTGGCCGAGGTGATCAGGAACGGCACGCCCGAGCCGAGCGTGCGCGCCGCTGCGCCCGCCGCGCCCTCGCAGATGCCGCCGACCACGCCTGCGACCTCGGAGCTCCTTGAGCGCCAGCGCGCTGCTCACGCGCGGTCTTGGCGTCGCAGCCGTCGTCGTAGCGTGACGAGCGCCGCCTTGTGCCCGTTGACGCCGCCGCGCACGTTGAGTCTCGGCGATCGCCATCTTGGCGCCGTCGACCAGGTCGCGCCCGCGCTCGGCGTGCGCGCCGGACGTCGGGCGCGAGCACGCCGAACGACACGTCGCCCGGCTGACGTAGCCGCCGTTCGCGACCTTGGCGGGCGTCGCGGTCGGCTTCGGTTTCCCGAGACCCGCCGCAGCCGGCGAGGCTGAGAACGGCGAGGGCGCCGGCAATGCCGGCGCCCCCGATCCATGACTTCGACTTCACTTTCACCTACACACTGTGTAGCGCGCTTCGTCCCCTACGGTGTCGTCGTCGACAGCGTGAACGTGAGCGTCTTGCTGTAGGAGCCCGTGCGGAGCGCGTCCCCGGCGCTGATGTGCTGCGAGAACCTGACCGTCGACCGGATCGTTGGAGATCGGGCCGGAGTACGTCAGCAGCGAGGTCGGGGCCGAGGAGCCGCCGACGTCCGCGAGCGCGCCGAACCGCGCCGGCCGGGCTGGTGGCCTTGGCCTGCAGGGTCGACGGCAGCGAGAACGTGCCGTTGATCAGGTGGCCGGTCGCCGTCGCGGACGGATCGGCGACGGCCAGCGTCGCCGTCACCCGCGGTGGAGATCACGTTGGCCGTCCGGCCGCGGTGTAGTCCTTGGCGATGCCCGGGGTGAACGCGCCGAACGCGGCCGGCGTGCCCAGCGTCAGAGCCAGCGTGGCCGGGACGCTCGCCGCCGGCGCCGCCGGTGGCGCTCGTCGTGATCGGATCGACGGACCTGTGCAGTCGTCGGCGCAGGAGTTCCAGCACGCCTTCGGCTGGACCTTGCCGCGCATGGCGGAGTCGTCGAGCTTGATGATGTCCACGCCACGCTGGTAGTCGGCGATGTAGACGTACTTGCCGTGCCAGTAGGCGCCGGCGGTGTCGGACGAGATGATCTCGTTCGGCTGGCGCGGCGTTGGCGCCTGCGCCGGGACGCGGAACTAGCCGATCTGCTGCGGGTTCGTCGGGTCGGACATGTCGATGAAGCGCGTGCCCTGCTCGTAGTTGCCGAGGGCGACGATGTTGCCCTTGACCGTGAACCAGTGCGCCGAGCAGTCGCCGACGGTCGTCGTCCCGACCGTTCTGCCCCTGGAACACGCCCGGCGTGCTGAGCGTCGGGCGGTAGGCCGCGAGGCGCGTCAGGCGGGTGGCCGAGGTCGGGCTGTCGGTGGCGTCATGCTGCCCCTCAGCGAGGCGATGATCCACACGCCCGCGGTGGCGCAGTTCGTGCTGTTGGCCTCGTTGGTGACGAGCATAACGTCGCCCGCCTTCTCGTTCCCCAGCGCCGTCGGCATGTGGTAGGAGTTGTGCATGAACGAGTTCTCGTTGCCGAGGATGCGCCCGCCGGCGTAGGAGATCGGGTCATACGGCGTGGCGTAGCGGGTCTGGCCGCGTCTTCGGGTCCAGGTGCTGACCCTCGACCCACCAGCCGCGAACGCCGTTGGACGCGGAGACCCAGGCGACGCCGTTGAAGTCGACGTCGACGGAGTGCGTCGAGCCGCTGTTGGTGCCGGCGCGCAGCATGTCGGCGCAGATCGAGCGTCGGGAAGACGAACGGATGCAGCGCGTCACGCATGTCGGTCACGGAGACCGACGAGGCTTCGACGGGGTCGGCGCGCCCTGCGTGCCGCCGACCGACCACATGAAGCGGCAGTCGTTGAGGCAGGTGGACGTGTGGCCCTGGAAGTTCTTGGAGAAGTTGATCAGCTTCGGGTGCCACGGGTCCTTGAGATCGATGATGATCTGGCCCTTCTGGCCCGAGTCACGCGACATGAAGGCGAGCTTGCGACGGCTGTCCACCGTCATGTTCTCGCCCTCCCAGAACTGCGTCATGCTGGCGCCGTCCGGGATGATCGGCACGGACTTGGTTCGGATCGTCGGGATCCGCCTTGGTGCCGGTCTTGAGGTCGTCGAGCGTGACCTGGCCGATCCACTTGGGCTTCGCCGGGTCCTTCAGCGACCAGACCGAGAGGCCGGCCGTGCCGTTGGCGACCATGACGTCGTAGCCGAGGTTCTCGTAGTGCAGGAAGTTCAGCGACGAGTAGCCGGGGCACTTGGTCGGGTTGTACGCCGGGCAGGACTTGCCCGGCCGTGGTCGTGCTAGAAGAGGCCGCGGACGTGACCGACGAGCGAGACGTTGTCGCTGTGCAGGTAGTTGGTCGGCTGCGGCTCGGCCGCCGTCGGTGATCCGCACCGTGTGCGTGCCCTCGGTGGCGGTGCCGCTGTTGAGGCTGGCGAACGACGCCGCCTCGCGGTCGGCGTTGGTCCTTGCGAAGTCGCTCGCCGCGAGCGCCGCGGCGGCGGCGGCGCGGCCTTCGCGTCGAAGTTCTGCTGCGCGGTGGCCTGCGCGGCGGAGGCGGCGGCGGCGGCGGCCATGTTCTCCGGTGTCGGGTTCGCGGCAGCGGCAGTGGCGGCCGCGGTGGCGGCGGCCTTCGCGGCGTCGAGCGCGACCTGGCCGTCGGCGGCCTCGCGCGCGGCGTTCGGTCGAGGCGGTGCGGCGCCTGGTGGCTTCGGCCTGGGCGGACGCGACGGTCTGTGCGGTCACCGGCCCGCGCGGGCAGCTCAGCGGCTCCGAGCTAGCCCCGGCACGGCGAAAACGTGGCGGCGGCGACGACGCCGGCCACACGAGCATTAACTCGCATTTTTCCCTTCCCCTCCTTGAACACCGGTCTCACACACCAGACCCGCAGCGAGACGCAGACGGCGAGCCTGCCAGACGTGCGCACTCACACGTCAACTCAATCAAGTGTCTAGGCCTCTACACGCTCCGGCTCGGGCGGAGCCGGGGCATCCGTCGGCTCCTCGTCGCTGATCGACCACAGCAGCACCTTGGCCTTGCGCCCGCGGACCTCGGCCTCGCCCACCGCACGAGGTGTCGACCGGCCGCGTGAGCGCCTGCTTGGTCGTGTCGGCGATGTAACAGCTGGTGCGGCGTGCCCTTGGTCATGCCCTCCAGGCGCGCCGCGGTGTTGGTCGTGTCCCCGAGCGCGGTGTACTCCAGGCGCCGCTCGGAGCCGACGTTGCCGGACATCACGGGCCCGCTGTTGAGGCCGATGCCCATCTTGAAGCCGTCGTTGAGCTCCTGCTCGCGCAGCCAGGCGTTGAAGCCCTCCATCCGGTCGAGCATGTCGCGCGCCGCCTCGAGCGCGCGGTCGGCATGGTCGTCCTGCTTCAGCGGCGCCCCGAACACGGCCATGATGCCGTCGCCCATGTAGGCCACGAGCGTGCCGCCGTGGTTGAGGATCGCCTCGCTCATCTCGGTCAGGTACCGGTTGAGCGACTCGATCACGCGCTCCGGCTCGAGCGTCTCGCTGAACGAGGTGAACCCGCGCAGATCGCTGAACATGACCGTCGCCTCGCCGCGCACGCCGCCGAGGCGCACGCCGTCGGCGTCCGCCAGCACCTGGTCGACGACCGCCTCCGGCACGAAGCGCGCGAACGCGTCGCGCGCCTGCTCGCGCTCGAAGGCGACGGTGAGCCCGTGGATCGAGGCCGTCAGCACGAGGCTCGCGATGCCGGCGTACAGCGGGTAGACCACGGACACGATCGTCCCGGAGTTGAACGCCAGTTGCGCGGCCACGAGGAACGCGGCGATCACCACCAGCGCGGTGATCACGGGCGCGAGGATTCCGCGGCGAAGACAGGCCACCAACGGCGTGATCGCGCCGAGCAGGATGACCAGGAGCCAGTTCAGCGCCGTGGATGCGCTGCGCAGCGGGAAGCCGGCGAGCGCGGTGTGGATCGCGTTCGCATGCACCTCCGGCCCGGGCATCAGCCCTTGCTTGGTGGTGGACGTCGAGTGCAGGTCCTGGAGCACGGGGGCGGTCGCGCCGACCACGACGACCTTGCCCTTCACGTCGGCCGGGTTGAAGGTCCCTCGTCGTACGTCGACGAAGCTGATGCGCTTGACCCGTCCGGTGCCGCCGGCGAAGTCGATCCACGCGTTGGAGCCTCGCGGTGTGGGCACCACCGCGTCGCGCGCGATCTGCGCCGCCGCCATGGCGAAGGCGATGCGGTTCTGCACCTTGAAGTACATCCGCCGGATCCGCCCGTCGCTGTCCGGGAGGTAGTTCGAGAGAGCCGGCGTGGCGCGGCTGTAGGACAGCGTGTCGACGTCGAAGAAGACCGGCGCTTCCCCGTGCTCGCCGACCTCGGTGGTGGCCATGACCACGTTGCCCGCCGCGCGTGAGGCCTCCACCATCGCCTCGTCGCCCTTGGGGTCGTCCCGGTTGGGCTCGGAGATCTGGACGTCGACGGCGATCACCTTCGCCCCGGCCTCCGACAGGTGGCGGATGACCTTGGCGTAGTCACCGCGGTCGAACGGGAAGCGCGGGTTCGGCGGTTCGGCGAACGTCTTGTCGTCGATCGCGACCAGGACCACGTCCTTGGGCACAGCCGTCGGGCCGCGGACGTCGAAGCGCGCGTTGACCGTGCTCAGCTCCATCCGGTTGAAGAGCTCGGTGCCCTGCAGGATCAGCCCGCTCACCACGCAGAAGACCATCGTGCCCAGCAGCAGCGACGCCCGCAGCCGGCGCGACCGGTGGTTGCCGGTGCCGCCGCGGGTGAGCGCGTCGAGCAGCGCGTTCAGCGCGGAGCGTTCCGGGTTGGCGAAGGCGACCGCGCCCGCCAGGCCCAAGAACGCGGCGACGAGCGGCGGTATGACCGCGAGCATGGTCCCACCGTCGAAGGCCAGCTTGGCGACGACCAGGAACACGACGACCGCGACGACCGTCGCCGCCGCGGCCACGAGCCTGCGCCAGCGCAGCGCGACGAGTGGTCCGACGACCGCGAGCACGAGGATGATCAGCGCGTCCACCCACCACGCCGCCTCGTGCAGCGGGAAGCCCGCGAGCGCGGTCGCGATCGCGCCCGCCTGCAGCTCGGGCGCGGCCATCCGCTCGGTGGTCGAGGTGGGATGGACTTCGGCCCGGCGCGGCGCCGTCGTCCCGACGACCACGACCTTCCCGCGCAGCTCGGCGGCGGGGACGCGGCCGCGCTCGACATCCAGGAAGCTGACCGTCTTGACCGCGCCGGACGGTCCGGGATAGTCGATCCACGGCGGCGCACCGCTGGGCGCTGCGAGGCGATGACCCAGTTTCAGGCGGGCGGCCGCGGCGGCGAAGGTCTCCAGCTTCTCCAGCTCCAACGGCATGCGACGGACGCGGCCGTCAGGGTCGAGCTGCACGTTGGTGTTGGCCGGCGTGGCCCCGCTGTACTTCAGCCCGTCCTCGCCGCCGAAGATCCCGGTGGTTCCGTTCTTGCCCACGTCGGCCGTGCCGAGGACGACGTTGTCGGCGTCGTGCACGGCCTGCACGAGCGCGTCGTCGGCGTCCGGGTCGTCACTCGCGTCGGTGAACTGGGTCTCGTACGCGATGACGCCCGCGCCCGCCTTCGAGAGCTTGCCGATCACGTCGGCGTCGCGCGCGCGATTGATCGGGTAGACCCCGCCCGCGCCGGCCCGGATCGTCTGATCGTCCACGGCCACCAGGACCACGCCCGCCGGCGCGGGCTGCGTGCCGCGGAGGTCGAAGCGGGCGTCGACGGTGGCGAGTTCGGCGACCCGGAGCGAGCCGGTCGCCGCGATCAGCCAGCCGACCGCCGCCGCGAACAGCGCCGCCGCCAGCAGCGACAGCACCCGGCGGCGCGCGGGCGACCTCATGCCGCGCCCACCAGCATCGCGACCAACCACAGCGACAGGACGTGGAACGACTGGTCGACCGACGCCGCGAGCCCGAGGTTGAGCCCGTCCACGCGCTTGACCCGCGCGAGATAGAGCATCACGAAGCGCCCGTCGTCGATCACCAGATGCGGCACGAAGACGAGCACGGCGGCCAGGACACCCCAGGCGACATCGAGCTCGGAGGCGATCCAGATGAACGCCGGCACGAAGGCCAGCGTGTAGGTCGTCACGTGGGTGAACAGGGCGCGGCGCGAGATCGAGTCGCCTCCGAGGCCGCGGCGTTTGTGCCGCGCCTGCCAGTCCGTCTGGAACAGGTAGTCACCCACCATGTGGGCGACGAGGAAGCCGGCGAAGACGGAGACCCAGCTCACTTCGAGCGTGCCAGGTATTTCTTTCCGGCCCTGACGGTGATGTTCTTCTTGCGCTTGAAGTCGCGTACGAGCACCACGCCCTGGGTCACTTTCGTGAGCGTGCCGGCGCAGGTGTCCTGCACCAGCCACCTCGTCCCGCGTACGGTCGCCGAGCTGAACTTCCCCTCGGTGCGGAACGTGCCCTTGCCCTCCCCCCAGAGCTTGCGGGTCTTCTTCTTCTTGCCGGCCGAGGCGGAGGCCTTCGCGCACGTGGCCAGCTTCTCGGCCAGCTTGAGCGAGGTCAACGGCTTGGTCGCTTTGTCCTGCCCGATGATGAAGATTCCGTCGTAGAACCAGGCGAGCTGGGTGGAGCCCTGCAGATCGGCGGCGGTGACCAGGTTCACGCGGCCCTTGGTGGCGTCGACGGTGGAACCGACCGGGATCCGGCGTCGGGTCCTTGAGCTCGACGAACTTCTTGCTGGGCGGGATCTTGACGAAGATACGACCCTTGCGGACGCCGATGTTGACGAACTTGCCGGGGACCGGCGGCGGCAGCGCGTCGAGCTTCGGGTCGCCGGTGATGACGACGTCCGGAGCGTCTCCCACCTCGCTCGCGCTGATCGCCGTTCCCGGGACGGTGCCGGGCGGGGCCGGCGCCGCGAGCAGCCACTGCACGTCGATCGGCTTGGTCTCGCCCGGCGCGAGGTCGAGCGCGAAGTCCGCCCCCACGCCGTTGTCCGGCGCCGCGGCGTCCACCGTGTTGTTCAGGCCGGCGTCGGAGAAGTTGTTGAAGACGAGCTCGAAGTCGCCCTCCTGGTAGGTGCGCCAGGGGGTGATCTCGCGCAGGCCGTAGACGAGCCCGCTCGTCTCGTCGCGGCCACCGACGAAGCGCGGTGCAAGCGGCGAGATGACGCCGTTGCCACTGTCGTTGTTGCCGACGTAGAGGTCGGCGACCGCGCCCGCGCGCAGCGAGACGGCGTTGCCGCTGACGTTCTGGATCCCGTAGTGGATCGTCACGAACTGACGTGCCGTTGACGTAGGCGATGTCCTCGCCGACCAGCAGGTGCGGCCCGACCCGGTAGGAGGTGTGCATCAGCTGCGAGCCGTCGGGCAGGACCGTGGTCGTGATCGGCTCGTTCGAGACGCGCCCGGGGGCGGTCGAGAAGCCGTCGATCAGCGGGTAGTAGCTGCTGCCCTCCTTGATCTCCAGCCCGGCGTGCCCCGGGTTCTCGTCCGGGTCATAGAACAACCCCGCGGTGAGGCCGTCCTGACGGACCTGGATCGCCCCGAGCCCGTCGGCGAAGACGTTCAGCGGCGCTCCGTCGAGCAGCGCACCCTGGGCGGAGGCCGCGGAAGGCACGGCAAGCCCTACGAGGGCAGCCGCTAGAAGCACCCGGATGCCGCCTCGTCTGATCAAACCGCCCCGATGGTCTTGCAGCGCGCCTACCCGTGTCAAGTCGGCCTGGACCGGTGGATGGGATCTACCGGCGCCGCGCGCGGGCGGTGTAGGGCTTGCCCGGCCTGACCAGGACCGTCTTTCGCCTGACGTTGTCGCGCACCTCGACGACGCCCTGGGTGACCTTGGTCAGCGTCGTCGTGCAGGTGTCCTGCACGAGCCACCTGGTGCCGCGCACGGTCGCGGCGCTGTAGTGGCCCGCGGTCCGGAAGTTGCCCTTGCCGCTGCCCCACAGCTTGCGCGTCTTCTTCTTCTTGGCTGCCGCGCTCGCCGCCTTGCCCTTCTTCGGGCAGCTGAGCTTCTCGGCGAGCGTGACCACGGTCACGGGCTTGGCGCCCTTGGTCTGGCTGACCTTGAAGATCCCGGCGTAGAACTCGGCGGTCTCGAGCACGCCGCGCGCGCCGGCCGAGGTCAGCGTGACGTGGCCCTTGGTGGCGTCGACGATCGTGCCGAGCGGGATCTTCTGGCCGGCGACGAGCTCGACGAAGCGGTTGGCGCCCGGGACCTTGAGCAGCACCCTGCCGGTCTTGACCTCGACGTTGACGTCCTTGCCCACCACCGGCGGCGGGAGCTCGTTCGACGGAGTCGGCGTGGGCGTGGGCGTGGGGCCCGGCGCGGGCGGCCCGGGCGGCGCGGGGGTCGGCGCCGGCGTCTGCAGGGCGACCTGCGCCACCGTCACGGTCTTCGCGCCGGACGGCGCCGACGGGCCGCCGGCGGCGTTGCGCGCGACCGCCGTGTAGGCGTGTTCGCCGGGCGCGACGTTCTCGAGCGTCTTGGTCCAGCTCCCGTCCGTGGCCACGCCGACGACGCCGAGCGAGGCCGTGCCCTCGAAGAGCTCGACCGTCGCCGCGCCCGGGGCGGTGCCGGCCAGCGTCACCGTCGAACCGGCGGCGGCGACCGTGAACGCCGGCGTCGCGGGCGGCGCCGGAGCCGTCACCGTGACCTCGCGCACGCTCTCCGCGGTGTTCCCGGCCGCGTCGCGCGCCACGACGCGGTAGGCGTGAACCCCCACGGCGACGTCCTGCAACACGCGGGAGAACTCGCCGCCGGTCAGCTCGAGCGCACCGAGCGCCGTCTGGCCGTCGAACAGGGTCGCGCCCACCGAGTCGACCACGGCGCCGGTCAACGTCACCGTCGCGCCGTCGACGATGGCGTTCAGCGACGGCGCGGGCGGCGGGAGCGTGTCGACCGTGATCGTGCGCAGCGCCGGCTCGGAACTGCCCTGCGTGACCGCGAACGTGTGGGCGCCCTGGGAGAGCCCGGTCAGCTCGACCAGCCACGCGCCCGTTCCCGACGCGACGTCGGAGCCGAGCGGCTGACCGCCCTCTGACACCTCCACCGTGGCGCCCGCCGGCGCGGTCCCGCCCAGTTGCACCGTGGTCGAGTTGAGGAGCGCACCCTCCGCCGGGGCGGTGATCGCCGGCGGCTCGGGGCCGGTGCGCTCGAAGGCGCCGGCGTCGCAGTTGCCATTGGCCGGTCGCAGGCCGCCGCGCTGGTCGCGCAGGGCGCAGCGGGCGTCGGCCATGAGGTTGACCGCGGGGCTGGTGGGCGTCAGCGCGTGCGTCGGCGTCGGCCCGCCGTTGGCGGCCAGCGCGCCGACGCCGGCGTCGCCGATCACCGTGTCGATCATGCAGGTACCGTCGTCGGCGAGGCTGAACCGGCTCTGGAGCCGCATGTCGCCCGCGCACGCGCTGGGACCGTGGTTGCCGGCAATGATCACGCCCGCGAGGTCGGCGCCGAGGAAGTCCGGCGCGACCGATGGAGCCTTGCGACCGTAGCTGGCAACATGGAAGTAGCCGGCGGCCACGGGCGCGGTGTTGTCGGTGATCGTCACGTTGGTCAGCCGCGCGAACCACTCGCTGTCGACGCCGCCGCCGAACTGCTCGGCCCGGTTGCCGCTGATCGTCACGTTGACCAGGGAGAGCGGGCTCAACGGCTGGGCGCTGAGGCCGCCGCCGACGCCGCCCAGGCCCTCGTTGTCGGGATCGCGCAGCGACGTGTTGGCGTCGATCGTGCTGTTGGTGATCGAGGCGGGGCCGCCGAGGTACAGGCCACCGCCCGAGCCGGTGGTCGTGTTGTGGTCCACGCGGGCGTTGGCCAGCGCCAGCGACGCGCCGGGACTGACGAGGATGCCGCCCCCGTCGGCGCCCTCGCCCTTGGGGTTGCCGCCGGTCACCCGCACGCCCGACAGCCCGAGCGCGCCGCCGGTGACGCTGAGCACGCGCGCGTCCTTGCCCGCGCGCAGCACGGTCTGGTCGGCGCCGTCGCCGCGGACGATGTGGTTCTCGCTCGAGGTGAGCGGGCTCGTGAGCTGGTAGTCGCCCTTCGGGACGCGGATGACCGATCCGGCCGGCGAGGCCGTCAGCGCCGCGCGCAACGTGCACGCGTCCGCGGTGCAGTTCGCTTGCGGGCCGTCCTGCGTGGTCGTCACCACGACCTCGGCTGTCGCGTCGGCGACCGTCCACACGAGGTCCAGCACACGCGTGTCGTCCGGCTTGAGACCCTCGACCTTCCATTCGACGCCGAGCTGGTCGGTGTCGGCGCCGTCCGCGATCTGGTCCTTGAGCCCCGAGTGGGCGAACGCGTCGTAGACGTCGAGGGCGCCGCCGCCCGCGCCCGCCTGGAGCGCGGTCCACGGGTTGGAGCCCTGCTCGATCCGCGTGCCGGACCCGTCGCCGGCGATCACGCCCACCGAATCACCGGCGGTGGCGTTGCCCTGCGTGTTCACCGTCGCCAGCTCCGCGGCGCGGAAGTCGACCGGCTTCGTCGACGTGTTGCGGATCGCGTAGCGGGCCTTCACGCCGCGGTCGCCGAGGGCGTAGCTGACGGTCTCGGTGACCTCGAGCGACGCGCCGACGTAGTAGACCGACTGCACTTGCCGGCCGCCCGCGCCGGTGATCGTCGCCGTCGGGCCGCTCATCGGGGTGCGCGAGCCGGTCGTGTCGGTCACGTCCGGCCCTCCCGCCGGGAAGTACAGGCCGTCGGTGAAGAAGGCCATACCGCCGCTCGCGAAGACGTCGCGGGCGTCGTCCTCGCGACGCAGCTGCAGCCTGCCGAGGCCGTCGGCGGTGGCCTCCAGCGGCCCGCCGACGATCCGGCCGGGCGACTCGAGCGACTCCGACGGCGCCTCATACGCGCCGATGTCGCAGTGCCCGTCGATCATCCGCTCCTCCCCGCGCTGGTCGACGCTGAGGCAGAACTTCGGGTCGCCGGCGTCCACCGCCGGGCTGCCGGGCTTCAGTGCGTGCGTGTCGGTCGGACCGCCGTTGTCGGCCAGCTTGTCCAGCAGCGCGTCGACCCCCTGCGCATCGCCTTCGCCGGTCAGCCCGCAGGTCAGGTCGTCCGACAGGGAGCCGCTCGTCTCGTCCGCACCGGGGCTCGCGCAGTTGACCGGGGTGTTCTGCGCGAACAGCGTGCTGCGCGTCTGGACCCCGTCCTGGGCGGCGAACGTGACGCCGCCTCCGCCCTCCGCCCGGTTGGCCGCGATCGTCGCGTGCCAGAGCTGCGTCGGGACGCTCGTGAGGATGCCTCCGCCGCTGCCGGTCGGGGCGCTGTTGCCGCTGACCGTCGCGTCCTGGACGAACAGCGAGCCCACGGAAGCCGCGATCCCGCCGCCGCTGCCGCCGGCCGCGCGGTTGTTCGCGATCGTCGAGGCGTACACGCTCAGGGCGCCCTCGGACGCGATCCCGCCACCGTTCAGCCGCGCGTCGTTGCCGGTCACGGTGACCGCGTTGAGGTTCAGCGTGGCCCCGGCCTGGACCGAGACGGCCCCGCCGTTGCCGGGTGGCACGGCGGCCGCGCGTTCGAACGGCCCGGGCAGCGTTCCGCCGGCCTCGCCCGTGCCACCGGTCAAGGTGACGTCGTTGAGGTCCAGCTGGGCGCCGGCGCGCACGTCGAAGTAGCGCGCCGCGCCGTTGCCGTCGAGGATCGTCGCGCGCGCGCCTTCGCCGGTCAGCGTCAGGCTGTGGTCGACGCCGATC
The DNA here is from genome assembly GCA_963798325.1 of uncultured Solirubrobacteraceae bacterium. Taxonomy (GTDB): domain Bacteria; phylum Actinomycetota; class Thermoleophilia; order Solirubrobacterales; family Solirubrobacteraceae; genus Solirubrobacter. The sequence goes on along the minus strand of CAWCSS010000008.1, from coordinate 1,037,933 downwards.
TGGCTGTCGCGCAGCGGGAAACGGCCCTTGGGGATCTTGATCTCGGACGTCTGGGGCACGTAGCGGATGGCCTCGCGCAGCGTGCAGTCCCCGCCCGCGCAGGCGCCGTCGTCGTGATCGGCGGTGCTGTCGACGAAGTAGACGGAGCGGTAGACGTCGATGCCCCAGTCGACGGTGATCGTCGTCGACTCGCCGGGAGCGACCGTCCGGCGCCACTGCGCGCCCACCGCGGCGTTGGTGAACCCGTCGCCGAGGCTGTTGTCGAGGCCGCCACCGGTGCGGAAGTTCGCCCGCACGCTCTCCACCGGGCCGACCTGCGTGCGGTCCCACTTGGTCACCTGCTCGAGCGCGACGCGGCGCCCGATGCGGTCCAACGTGCCGATGAAGGGCCCTGGGCTGACGCCCTGGATCCCGCGCGCGTTGCCGTCCACGGGGGACGAGACCGGCGCGATCTCGGCGGCGTCGAAGGTGATCGGGGCGCCGGTGAGGTTCTTGATCGCGTACGACATGCGGACGCGCGGGATGTCGCTGTCGATGTTCTTGACGTCCGCCCCGACGATGGTCTCCGAGATCTCCAGCGACGGGCCGATCGTGTAGCGCGACGTCAGCGTGCGACCGTCGCCGGAGAGCTTCGGCTCATCGACGACCTCGCGCTTGTCGTCGCCCGGGATGCTGTAGGCGTCGTTCTCGCGCAGCTCCAGCCCCGCGACGGCGGGCTTGGCCCTGGCCGGCTGGAACTCGCCGTCACCGTGGCCGTCGACCGTGATCTGCAGCGCTCCGCGGCCATCGGCGACGATGTTGAGCGGGTACGTGTCGATCTCGGGCAGCGCTTGTGCCCGCGCACTCGGCGCGCCCAGCAGCAGCAGCAGCAAAGCCGGCCACAGAAGACCCCATCTCCACAAACCGCCCGCGATCCTCCCAGCGTCGTGCTCGCCCGCGCAAGGGCCCTGGACGGATGGCTAGCCTTGGCAGCACGTGCGCTGCTACGTCGAGCCGAGCCCCGCGGGCGGGTACTTCGTGCGCCTGCGTGGCGAACCGGCGCCGGTGTCGCGCCACGACACCGAGGAGGAGGCCGAGGCCGCCGCGGCGGCGTACGAGCGCGGACTGGCGCGCGAGGACACGGTCGAGCACGTGCAGCTGCGCGACGGCTCGGAGGCGCTGATCCGGGCCGTCCGCCCCGAGGACAAGCCGCTGTTCGTGGCCGGTTGGAAGCACCTCTCCGGCGACTCCGTGCGCAAGCGCTTCCTGCCAGACCCGGTCAGACCTCAACGTCGACGAGCTGGCGTTCTTCACCGAGATCGACCACGTCGACCACGAGGCGGTGGGGGCGCTGGACGCGGTCACGCGCGAGGGCGTCGGCGTCGCCCGCTACGTCCGCGAGCACGACCGCCCGCACGTCGCCGAGGCCGCGGTGACCGTGATCGACGCCTGGCAGCACCGCGGGCTGGGCGGCAAGCTGCTGCGCCGCCTGACCGCCCGCGCGACCGAGAACCGCATCAAGATCTTCAGCGCGTCGCTGTTCGCGGAGAATGACGCGATGCTGACGCTCTTCGAGAACCTCGGCGAGGTCTCCGTGACCCGCCGCGACGGTCCGGTGCTGGAGATCGTGGTCGAGCTCCCGCTGGAGCTCCCCACGCTCGAGCACACGCTGCGCGAGGCCGCACAGGGCCACGTGGAGTACCGCCCGCGGTGAGCGGCTTCGGGCTCGATCACCTGCCCTACGGCGTCGTCGACGGCCACTGCGTCGTGCGCTACGAGGACCACGTGCTCGACCTCAGCACCGTCCCCGGGCTCCCGCCCGTCTTCGACCACGCCTCGCTGAACCAGTTCATCGCGCTCGGCCGGCCGGCGTGGGAGGACGTGCGCGAGAAGGTCACGCGCGTGCTCGAGGCCGGCACCGTCGAGCTGGACGCGATCCACGAGCCGGAGCTGCCGGTGACGATCGGCGACTTCGTCGACTTCTACTCGTCGCTGGAGCACGCGACCACCGTCGGCAGGCGCTTCCGCCCCGACGACCCGCTGCCGCCGGCCTGGCGCGCGCTGCCGATCGGCTACCACGGGCGCGCCGGCTCGGTCGTCGTCACCGGCACGCCGATCGTGCGCCCGCACGGGCTGCGCCCGTCCTTCGGGCCGACCGAGCAGCTCGACTTCGAGCTCGAGCTCGGCTTCATCACCGGGCCCGGCAAGCACCTCGGTCACCCGATCGCGGCGGCCGACGTGCGCGAGCACGTCTTCGGCTTCGTGCTCGTCAACGACTGGAGCGCGCGCGACCTGCAGGCCTTCGAGTACCGCCCGCTCGGGCCGTTCCTGGGCAAGTCGTTCGCGACGTCGATGTCGGCCTGGATCACGCCGCTGGCGGCGCTGGACCCCTACCGCGTGGAGGCCGTGGCGCAGGATCCGGAGCCGGCGGACTACCTGCGCACCGACGCCGACTGGGCGTTCGACATCGAGCTCGAGGTCGACCTCAACGGCGAGGTCATCACCCGCGGCAACGCCCGCTCGCTCTACTGGACCGTCCCGCAGCAGCTCGCGCACGCGACGGTCAACGGCGCGGCCGTGCGGCCCGGGGACCTGTTCGCGTCGGGCACCATCTCGGGCTTCGCTCCCGGCACGCAGGGCTGCCTGCTGGAGACCGACCGCGGGTTCCTGCACGACGGCGACACGGTGACGCTGCGCGGGCGCGCGGGGACGATCGAGCTGGGCGCGGTGCGCGGGACCGTCGTCAGTTCCCGGTGATCGCCGCGACCTCGTCCGACAGCTTCAGCGGGTCGAACGGCTTGGCGATCACCCCCGCGGCGCCGAGCGCGAGCAGCGGCGCGGGGTCGCCCTTGGCCGTCAGGAAGATCACGGGGACATCGCCCAGCAGCGGGCGCAGCCGCTCGAAGGTGGCGGGACCGTCGACGTCGGGCATCATCACGTCGAGCAGCACGACGTCGGGCAGTTGGCGCTGCACCGCGGCCTGGGCCTCGTCCGCCGAAGCGGCCGCGACCACCTGCCAGCCGCCGATCCGCTCCAGCGCCATCCTGGCGATCGCGCGGATGTCCGGCTCGTCGTCGACCAGCAACAGCCTCAACTGAGCGCCTCGGCGACGGCCCGGTCGAGGTCCGCGCCGTCGAGGGCGATCACCGGCACGCCCAGCTCGACGTCCTCCAACCCGGCGCCCGCGATCAGCACCAGCGCGTAGGCGCCGCCCGCGGTCCGCAGCGCGTCCGGCGTCTCGAACGCGAGCACGCGGCGCCCGAGCCGCCGCACCGCGCGGGCGAGCTCGTCGCGGCGGTGCCCGCGCCGGTCGTAGACGGCCACCGGCGGCGCCTGCTGGTGCAACGGCACCGTGAAGCGGAAGGTCGCGCCCTCCCCGGGCGCGCTCTCGGCCCAGATCCGGCCGCCGTGCTGCTCGACGATCGCGCGCGAGATCGCCAGCCCGAGGCCGGTGCCGCCCTTCTCGCGACGGTCGGAGACGTCGACCTGGCGGAAGCGCTCGAACACGGCTTCCAGCTGATCCTGCGGAATCCCGCGGCCCTCGTCGGCGACCGAGATCAGCGCGACCTCGCCCTGGGCGAGCACGCTGGTCCTCACGCACGAGGCGGGCGGCGAGAACTTGACCGCGTTGGCCACGAGGTTCACCAGCGTCTGCACGATCCGGTCGTGGTCGGCGATCAGCTCGAGGTCGGCGGGCGCCTCCCAGCTGAGCTCGACGTCCGCGGCGTCGGCCAGGGGCTGCACGACCTGGGCCGTGCCGGCCAGCAGGTCGACCGGCCGGACGGGGCGCGGGTCGATGTCGACGCGGTCGGCCTGCAGGCGCTCGAGGTCGAGCGTGTCGTCGACCAGGCGCGACAGCCGCTCGGTGTTCTCGCGCGCGATCGTGACCATGTTGCGCGCCTCGCCGGGCAGCTCGCCGGCGATCCCCGCCTCGAGCAGTCCGAGTGAGCCGCGGATCGACGTCAGCGGCGTCCGCAGCTCGTGCCCGACGACGGCCACGAGCTCATCCTTCAGCCGCTCGATCTCGCGCCGCTGCGAGATGTCCTCGACCATCCCGATCGCGACGTCCGGCATGCCTTCGCGGTCGAACAGCAGCGAGGCGGTGAGCGCGGCCCAGAACCACGTCCCGTCCGGGCGCATGAACCGCTTCTCGCGCCGGTAGGACTCCGCCGCCGTCTGGAACAGGCTGACGTCGCCCGCGCGATCGTCGGGGTGGGTGATCGAGGAGACCGGGATGCCGCGCAACTCGTCGGCGGGGATGCCGACCATCCTCCCGAAGGCGTCGTTGACCGCCACGTAGCGGCCCGTGCGGTCGACCAGCGTGATGCCGATGGCCGCCTGCTGGAAGACCGCGCGGAAGCGCGCCTCGCTCTCGCGCCACGCCGCCAGCGCATCCGAGAGCTCCTTGTGGTTGAGCTCGTCCTCGGCGATCCGCGCCAGGTCGCGCAGCAGCGCGATCTCCCCCGCGCCGAACTCGCGCGGGCGGGTGTCGATCACGCAGAGCGTGCCGACCCGGAAGCCGTCGACGGTGGTGATCGGCACGCCGGCGTAGAAGCGGATGTGCGGCGGGCCGGTCACCAGCGGGTTGTCCTTGAAGACCGGATCCTCGGCGGCGTCGGCCACGATCAGCGGCTGCGGCTTCTCGATCGCCACCGAGCAGAACGACACCGCGCGGTCGTCCTCGCGCCCGCTGACCCCGATGCACGCCTTGTGCCACTGACGATCCTCGTCGATCAGCGTCACGGTGGCGATCGGCGTCTCGAACACCGCCACCGCGATCCGCGTGAGCCGGTCGAAGCGTTCCTCCGCCGGCGTGTCGAGAATGCGCAGGGAGTGGAGCGCCTTGAGTCGATCGGCCTCCATGGTGGCGCCTGCTGGCACGGCTGAATACGGTAGCCACCTACCATGCGTCGCGATGCAGGGTGAGCTTCAGGAGGCGCTGGCGAAGCTTTGGGAGGATGCCCGTCCCCGGCTGCGGGCACGTGTCGAAGTGCTCGAGGCCGCGGTCGCGGCGCCCGGTCCCGGCGAGGCGCACGAGCGCGCCCGGATCGAGGCGCACACGCTGATCGGCACGCTCGGCTCCTTCGGCCATGTTGAGCTGGCCGACACCGCTCGGGCGGCCGAGGACGCGTTGGAACGCGGCGACCAGGGTGCGCTCGCCCGCGCCGCGGCGGTCCTGCGCGCCGCGCTCGCCTAACGCTGCTTGCGGCTTGCCGCGTAGTACTGGCGGGCGAACACGACCACGATCAGCGCGATCGTGACGTAGAGCGCGTAGCGGCCCACCGCCTTGGCGATGTCCACCGCGCTCTGCCCGATCGCGTAGCCGAGCGCGACGCAGAACCCGATCCACAGCAGTGACCCGATCAGGTCGAGCAGCACGAACGTCACCAGCCGCATCCGCGTCCACCCCGCGGCGGCGTAGATCAGCGCGTTCGGGATCGGCTGAAACCAGGCGATCACCACCGCGATCCACCCGAACCGGTGAAACAGCCGCTCCAGCCGCGCCGTCCGCACCTCCGCCTTCGGGTGATTGCCGAGGAAGAAGTCCAGCGCCCGTTTGCCCCACCGGCGGCCCGCCCACCAGTAGATCCAGTTGAACATCATCAACCCGGGCATCGCCGCGAGCACGGCCACCCACAGCGACGCCTCGCCGATCCGCGCCTTCGCGCCCATGATCACCATGCCGCTGACCGACCCCTTGAGGATCTCCAGCCACACGGGATGCGAGTTCACCCACGTCGGCGTCAACGGGATCAGCGCAAGTATGTAGATCCCGCTGATCGCGATCGCCGCGACCAGGAAGATGTCGACGCGCTCGGCCTTGCCGTCCCAGGGAAGGGGCGCCGGCTCGCGTGGCGCTGCGGCCCCGTCCTCACTCACGTGGGCAACACTAGCCGCCCAGAACCTAAAGGGGCCTGGCCCCGTCAACCTGGTTGACGGGGCCTGGCCCCTTTAACTACGGCGTGGTCGTCGAGAGCGTGAACGTGAGGGTCTTGGCGTAGGACCCGGTGCGCAGGGCGTCGGACGCGCCGATGGCCTGCGTGAACGTGACGGCGACGATGTCGTTGGACGCCGGGGCGTTCCAGGTCTCGAGCGTGAGCGGCGCGCCGCTGAGGGCCCCGCCGGCTGCCGCCGGCCGAGCGGGCTGGCGGCCTTGGCCTCCAGGGCCGCCGGGAGGCTGAACGCGCCGTTGACCAGGTGGCCGGGAGCGGTCGCGCTCGGATCGGCGACCGACAGCGTGGCGTCGCCGGCCGGTGCTGACGACGGTCGCCGTGGTCGAGGCCGTGTAGCTGTTGGCCACGCCCGGGGTGAACGTCGCGGAACGCGGCGGGCGCGCCGAGCGTCAGGCTCGAGCGTCGCCGGGACCGTCCCGCCGGGCGTGCCCGTCTGGTCGTTGCCGTAGTCCGAGCAGCCGCCGTTGGCGTCATAGAAGCCGTCGTTGCCGGCCAGGCCGGGGCCGGTGATCGGCGGCTTGTTGCCCGCCGCCGGGCGACCCGTGATACGCCGTGTCCCACCACTGCTTGAAGAACACGTCGAGCTTGTTCAGGCAGCCGATCGACTTGTTCGGCATCCACTTCTTGTAGACCACGATCTGCTGCGCCGGCGAGATCGAGCCGCCGCCGTAGTCGCGCTGGATCTCCGTGGCCGCGGCGGCGAAGTTGTCCTTGCCGAGGATCGCCCGCAGCGCGACGTAGGTCATGCCCGGTCGCGTGTAGGTGTTGGCCGTGCCGAACAGGTTGGCCGACGTGGGGTTGGTCGGTGCGACGCCCCAGAACGACGTGCTGGTCGTGTTGTACTTGTTGGTGGCGGCGAAGCGGGTCGCGATCTCGCCTCGAACGCGCGTGTTGTACGCGGCCGAGCCCTCCGGCCCCGCGGCCAGGCCGGCGTTGCGCGCCACGTAGAGGTACTCGGACAGGTCTGCGTAGCCCTCCTTGAAGAACGTGTACCGATGGTCGGAGTAGGACACGTTGTCGCCCCACCACTGGTGCATGTTCTCGTGCGAGAACGTCTGCGCGTTGGACGCCGATCGACCCACCCACGAACACGATCTTCGTCTGCATCTCCTCCTCGAAGGAGGCGATCGGCAGCGCGATGACGATGCCGTTGGCGTTGAACGGGAACGGGCCGTTGACCTGCTCCTGGAAGTGGGTGATGTCCTCCTGCATGTCCATGATCGACCTTGTTGGACGCCTTGCGGGTGTCGGTGATGTTCGGCCGCCTGCGCCTCGTAGTAGAGGACGTCGCCGGCGGTCGGCGACACGCTCGGTGAGCGAGAAGTGACCGACGCTGTTCTCGACCAGGTAGGCGGCGATCGGCTCGGCCGAGTGCCAGTTGAACGTGCGCGAGCCGCCCGTCGGGTAGTTCGCGTCCGGCGCGTTGACGACGGTCGAGACCAGCCGGCCGTTGCCGATGAACACGCGGTTCTGGTCGGCCGCGACCGCCGGGTCGTAGTTGACCGTCGAGTGCAGGTCGTAGGTCGGCTTGACCGCGGTGTGGTCGTTGAGCGGCATCCAGGCCATCGTGCCCATCGGCTCGGTGGTGACCATCGCGCCGTCGGCGGTCGGACTGTTGTTGCGGAACCAGCCCTCGGTGCGGCCGTCGCCCTGGTTGCGGATGCCCGGGCGGCCGGTGTAGTTGATCGTGACCTTGAAGTCGGTCCCGCTGGGGATCGGCGCGGCGGGCGTGATCACGAGCTTGGTCGGCAGGCACGGCTTGTCGATGCCGCCGTTGTTGACCGACAGCTGACGGCGCGCAGGCCGGCGGGTTCGGGTTGGTGGCGCTGATCGGGATCGTCAGGCCGGTGCGGTGCGCCAGCGGATCGGGATCGTCCGGCCCATTCGGGTCACCGGGGTAGGTCGGCTGCTTGAACGTCCAGGTCGCCGGCGTGCCGTTGATCGTGATCGACTCCACGGTCATGTCCGTGCTCGGCGTCGAGGCCGTGCCGGCGACCGTGTTGTGGGCGTCGAAGTCGACGCTGAACTCGCGTCAGGCACTGCGTCGAGCGCTGCATCAGGTCGACGTGGGTGCCCGGCAGGAACAGGTTGGTGATCGCGTCATAGACGGTGAAGACGTCGGTATGGACCGACTTGTAGCCGCCGTTGCCGGCCTCCGGGTAGACGCGGTCGCCCGGCTTGACGAGCGTGCGCGCGCCGGAGGTGCAGTCCTCCGCCGCCGCGGAGTGCGCGAGCGAGCTGAGCGACGGCAGTTGAACCTTGGCGCCGCGGACCGGCGTGCCGCCCTTGATCTTGATGTCGTTGGCGCTGGTCGCGCAGCCGAGCTTGCCCGCGTCGGCCCCGCCGAACGGCGTGCACGCCGACAGGTAGTAGTTGCCGCGCGCCAGCCCCGACGGGAGCTTGACCGCGACGGAGTAGTCCACCCGCCCGCGCGCCGGGACGGCGACCGTCGTGTGGCCGACGATCTTGCGCTTGAAGTGCCCGCGATGCAGCGACACGGTGATGTTCGCGCGCGTGCCGCGGCTCGTCTCATTGGCGACGACCCCGGTGAGCGTTCCCGCCGAGCCCCTCAGCGAGCTCAGCGACGTGACCGACACGCCTGCCGCGGCATGCGCCGCCGGCGTCAAGGCGAGCAGTCCTAAGACCGCCAGTGACGCGCCCGCGGCGCGCCTCGTCCGACCCTTCATGGTGACCCCCTCGTGCGGAAGAACGAGCGGGCCGCCCCCTCAGGCGGCCCGCTCGGGATGATTTACGGTGTTGTGGTGCTCAGCGTGAACGTGAGCGTCTTGCTGTAGGAGCCCGTACGCAGCGCGTCCGTGGCTCCGATCGACTGCGTGAACAGCACCTGCACCGGATCGTTGGAGACCGGGGTGGTCCAGGTCTCGAGCGTCAGCGGCGCGCCGCTGAGCGAGCCGGCGCCGGCCGACGTGCCGGCCGGGCTGGTGCCCACCGCCTTCAGGGCGGCCGGCAGGCTGAACGCGCCGTTGACCAGATGGCCCGGAGCGGTCGAGCTCGGGTCGGCCACCGACAGCGTGGCGTCACCCGCGGTGGAGATGACGTTCGCCGTCGTGGTGGACGTGTAGTCCTTGGCCGCGCCCGGAACGAACGGGCCGAGCACACCCGAGGAGCCGATCGTCAGGCCCAGCGTCGCCGGGACGGTGCCGCCCGGCGTCGACGGCACGTCGGTGCCGTAGTCCGAGCACCCGCCGTTGGCGTCATAGAACCCGCCGCCGGCCAGTCCAGGACCCGTGATCGACGGCTTGTTGCCCGCCGCCGGCGAGCCCGTGTAGGAGGTGTCCCACCACTGCTTGAAGAACACGTCGAGCTTCTTCGAGCAGCCGATCGACTGGTTCGGCATCCACTTGTGGAAGATGGCGATCTCGTCGGCCGGCACGACCGAGCCGTAGCGGTACGTGGTCTGGATCTCCGTGCTCGCCTTGCGGAAGTTGTCCGGGCCGAGGATCGCGCGCAGCGCGATGTAGGACATGCCCGGGCGGGTGTACGTGTTCGACGTGGTGAACAGGTTGCCCGTGGTCGGGTTGTCCGGCGCGGTGTTCCAGAAGGACGTGCTCGTGGTGTTGTACTTGTTGGTGGCGGCGAAGCGGCTCACGATCGACGCCTCGAAGGCCGCGTTGTAGGCGGCCGAGCCCTCCGGGCCGGCGGGCAGGGCGGCGATGTTGGCGATGTGGAGCCACTCCGACATGTCGGCGTAGCCCTCCTTGAAGAACGTGTACTTCGGCTGGGCGTAGGAGACCGCGTCGCCCCACCACTGGTGCATGTTCTCGTGCGCGAACGTCTGCGACGTGATGCTGCCGCCGACGAACACGATCTTCGTCTGCATCTCCTCCTCGAAGGAGGCCGACGGGGAGGCGACGATGATGCCGTTGGCGTTGAACTGGAACGGGCCGTTGACCTGGCGCTCCTGGAAGTGCGTGATGTCTTCCTGGGTGTCCATGATGGCCTTGTTGGAGGCCTTCTTGGTCGTCGTGATGTTCGAGCTCTGGAACTCGTAGTAGAGGACGTCGCCGGCCGTGGCCATCCGCTCGGCCTCGTCGAAGTGGCCGATGCTGTTCTCGACCAGGTAGGAGGCGATCGGCTCGGCCGAGTGCCAGTTGAACGTGCGCGAGCCGCCCGTGGGGAAGTTCGCGTCGGGCGCGTTGACGACCGTCGACACCAGGCGGCCGTTGCCGATCGCGACGCGGTTGGCCTCGGGCGCGATCGCCGGGTCGTAGTTGATCGTCGTGTGGATGTCGTACGTCGGCTTGACGGATGCCTGGTTGTTGAGCGGCATCCAGGCCATGTTCCCGGACGGCTCGTCGGTGACCATGGCGCCCTCGCCCACCGGGCTGTTGTTCTTGAACCAGCCCTCGGAACCGAGCGACGGGTTCGAGCGGATGCCCGGCTGGCCGGCGTAGTTGATGACGACCTTGAACGTCGTCCCGCTCGGGATCGGCGCCGACGGCGTGATCACGAGCTTCGTGTCACCGCACTGCACGCCTTGCAGGGCCGCTCCGTTGCCGGTCGGCGCGCACGCCGGCGGGTTCGGGTTGGTCGCCGAGACGGGGTTCGTGTTCGAGGCGGCGTGCGCCAGCGGGTCGGGATCGTCCGCGCCGTTGGGGTCGCCGGCGTAGGTCGGCTGCTTGTGCGCCCACGTCGCCGGAACGCCGTCGATCGTGATCGAGGAGATCGTCATGTCCGGGCCCGGCGTGGTCGCCGTGCTGGAGATGTTGTTCTTGCGATCGAAGTCGAGGCTGAACTCGCTCAGGCACTGCGTCGCCTGCTGCGTGAGCTCGACGCGGTTGCCCGCCAAGAACTTGTTGGTCGGCGCGTCGTAGACGGTGAAGATGTCGGTGTGCAGCGACTTGTAGCCGCCGTTGCCGAGCTCCGGCCAGACGCGGTTGCCCGGCTCGGAGAGCGTGCGGGCGCCGGGGCTGCAGGCCGGGGCCTGCGCGGCGCGTGCCTTGGCCGCGCCGTTCTGGTCGTCGAAGGCCTTGGTGGCAAGCTTGCCCTGCAGCGGGTCGCCGCCCTTGATCTTCAGATCCGCGGCGCTGGTGGCGCAGCCGAGCCTGCCGGTGTCGGCGCCGCCCTGGGGCGCGCAGGCGGAGATGTAGTAGGTGCCCTTCTTCAGGCTCGGCAGCCGAACGGCGACCAGGAAGGTCTTGGTGGCGTGCGCGGCGACCTGCACCTTGGTCTGACCGATCAGGGCGCCGCCGGTGCGGTAGCGCATCGCGCGCAGGCTGACCTTGGCCGTGGCGGCGCGGTCGCCGTTGTTGGTGACGACGCCGGTGAGGTTGCCGGAGCTGGCTCCGGCGGGCAGTGAGCTGATCGACGTCACGCCCAGCCCCGCGGCGTGCGCGGCCGGTGCCAAGGCAAGCACCGCAAGCGCGACGATTGACGCGCCTCCGGCGCGTCTCATGCCAACTTCCATGTTTTGACCCCCTCATTGCGACCCGAGAAGGGGCGAGCGTGCCACGCGGTTCAGGGGGAGTCAAACTCCCCGCCGTTGACAGCAATCAACGGCGGGGAGCCAAATGAGACTACGGTGAAGTCGTGCTGAGCGTGAAGGTCAGCGTCTTGCTGTAGCTGCCGGTGCGCAGCGGATCGGTGGCCCCGATGGCCTGCGTGAACAGCAGCGTCGAGACCGCGTTGGAGACCGGTGCGTTCCACGTGTCGGGTGTGATCGCCACACGCAACGGCTGCGGCAGGCTGAACGTGCCGTTCATCAGATGCCCCGGGTCGGACACGGTCAGCGACGAGTCGCCGGCGGTGGAGATCACGTTGGCGGTCGTGCTCGCCGTGTACTCCTTCGCCAGCCCTGGCGTGAACGTCCCGAACGTCGCCGGGGTCCCGAGCGACAGGCTCAGCGTCGCCGGGACGGTGCCGCTCGGGGTGCCCGGCACGTCGGTGGCGTAGTCCGAGCACCCGCCGCTTGCGTCATAGAACCCGCCGCCGGCCAGGCCCGGGCCGGTGATCTGCGGGCGGTTGCCGTTGGCCGGCGTGCCCGTGTAGCTCGTGTACCACCACTGCTTGAAGAACGCGTCGAGCTTGTTGTGGCAACCCTTGGTCTGGACCGGCAGGTACTTGTGGTAGACCGCGATCTCCTGCTCGGGCGAGATCGAGCCGTACTTGTAGTCGGTCTGGATCTCCCGGTTGACCTTGACCCACTGGTCGTTGCCGAAGATCGCCCGCAGCGCGGCGTAGGACTGGCCCGGACGGTTGTAGGTGTTGTTGGAGCCGAACAGCTGGCCGGACGTCGGGTTCGTCGGCACGACGCTCCAGAACGTCGTGTTGGTGGTCTGGTAGCGCGTGTTGAAGCGGCTGACGATCGCGGCCTCGAAGGCCGTGTTGTAGGCGGCCGAGCCCACCGGCCCGGCGGCCTTGCCGGCGACGTCCGCCAGGAACAGGTACTGCGAGAAGTCCGCGTACCCCTCCTTGAAGAACGTGTACTTGGGGTTGTTGTAGGAGACCGAGTCGCCCCACCACTGGTGCATGTTCTCGTGGCTGAAGATCTCGGCGGTGTTGCCGATGCTGCCGTTGACGAAGACGATCTTCGTCTGCATCTCCTCCTGGAAGGCGGCGTTGGGCAGCGCGACCAGGATCCCGTTGGCGTTGAACGGGAACGGCCCGTTGAACTGCTCCTGGAAGTGGGTGATGTCCTCCTGCTGGGCCATGATCGCGACGTTGGTCGCCTTGCGAGTCGCCGAGATCCCGGACGATTGGTACGTGTAGTAGATGACGTCGCCGGCCGTCGCCATGCGCTCGGTCTCGTCGTAGTGGCCGACGCTGTTCTCGACCAGGTAGGAGCCGATCGGCTCGGCCGAGTGCCAGTTGAACGTGCGCGACCCGGTCGCGGGGTAGTTCGCGTCCGGTGCGTTGACGACCTTCGACACGAGCCGGCCCGGACCGATGAACACGCGGTTCTGCGCGGCCGCCGGGTCGTAGTTGACCGTCGAATGGATGTCGTAGGTCGGCTTGACCGACACGTGGCCGTTCAGCGGCATCCACGCCATCGAGCCGGAGGGCTCCGACGTCACCATCGCGCCGTCGTTGGCCGGCGTGTTGCTCTTGAACCAGCCTTCGTTGCCCAGCGACGGGTTCACGCGGATGCCCGGCTGGCCCGTGTAGTTGATCTTGACCTTGAAGGTCGTACCGCTCGGGATCGGCTGGGCGGGCGTGATCACGAGCTTGGTCTCGCCGCACGGCACGTTCTGCTGGCTCGCGTTGTTGCCCGCCGGTGCGCAGGCCGGCGGGTTCGGGTTGGTCGCGCTGACCGGGTTCGTATTGGAGGCGCGATGGGCGAGCGGATCCGGGTCGTCCGGGCCGTTCGGGTTGCCCGGATAGCTCGGCTGCGCGTGCCGGAACGTCGCCGGGACGCCGTCGATCGTGATCGACTGGATCGTCATGTCCGAACCGGGGACGGCCGCCGTCTGCGAGATGCTCGAGTGGCGGTCGAAGTCGAGGCTGAACTCGCTCAGGCACTGCGTCGAGCGCTGCGTCAGCTCGACGTTGTTGCCCGTCAAGAACTTGTTCGTCAGCGCGTCGTAGACGATGTTGACGTCCGAGTGCAGCGACTGGTAGCCGCCGTTGCCGAGCTCGGGCCACACGCGATCGCCCGCCGGGACGAGCGTGCGTGCACCGGGTGAGCACGCCGCCTGTGCCGCCCGGGCCCTGCCGGCCGCGTCGAACGCCTTCTGCGCCAGCCGGCCGCGCAGCGGGTCGCCGCCCTTGATCTTCAGGTCGGCGAGCGAGGTGGCGCAGCCGAGCGCGCCCTTGTCGGCGCCGCCCTGGGGGGCGCACGCGGCGACGTAGTAGGTGCCCTTCTTCAGGCTCGGCAGCCTGACGCTGACGAGGAAGCTCTTGGTGGCGTGCGCGGCGACGTCGACCTTCGCGCGCCCGATCAGCGCGCCGCCCGAGCCGCGGCGCATCACGCGCAGGCTCACGTCGGCGGTCGTGGCGCGGTCACCGTCATTGGTGACGACACCGGTCAAGGTGCCCGCCTTGGCTCCCGCCGGCAGCGAACTGATCGACGTCACGCCGACCCCCGCGGCGTGCGCGGCCGGTGCGAGCACCGCCAACCCCACGACGGACGCACCTATGGCGCGCTTGAGACCTTTCATGCCAGACCCCCTCGTGTCCTCTCGAGCGAGTCACGAGCCTCCCATGCTGCTCTCATCGAGTCAATCGCGCCGCCGTTGAGTGGGCTCAACGGCGGCGCGACTGCGGGACTGGCCTACGGGGTCGTCGTGCTCAGCGTGAACGTGAGCGTCTTGCTGTACGAACCCGTGCGGAGCGCATCGGTCGCGGCGATCGGCTGCGTGAACGTGACCGTCGCGAGGTCGTTGGAGGCCGGACCGCTGTAGGTCAGCAGCGTCAGCGGCGAACCGCTGAGGGCACCGCCCGCGGCAGCCGTACCGGCCGCGCTGGTGGCCGTGGCCGTCAGCGCGCTCGGGAGGCTGAACGCACCGTTGACCAGATGGCCGGGAACGCTGCTGCTCGGGTCGGCCACGGACAGAGCGGCGTCGCCGGCCGTGGAGACCACGGTCGCGGTCGTGCTCGCCGTGTAGTCCTTCGCCACGCCGGGCGCGAAGTTGCCGAAGCCGGCCGGCGTGCCGAGCGTCAGCGCGAGCGTCGCCGGGACGGTGCCGCCGGGCGTCGACGGCACGTCGGTGCCGTAGGCCGAGCAGCCGCCGTTGGCGTCATAGAAGCCCGGGCCGGCGAGGCCGGGACCCGTGATCTGCGGCTTGTTGCCGGCCGCCGGGGAGCCCGAGTAGGCCGTGTCCCACCACTGCTTGAAGAACTGGTCCAGATGGGCCAGGCAGCCGCCGGTCTGGACCGGCAGCCACTTCTTGTAGATCGCGATCTGCTGCGGCTGGGTGATCGAGCCACCGCCGTAGGTGGTCTGGATCTCCTTGGACGCCTTGTTGAAGTTGTCCTTGCCCAGGATCTGACGCAGCGCGATGTAGGCACGGCCGGAGCGCGTGTAGGTCTGGCTGCCGAACAGGTTCGCGTTCGTCGGGTTCGACGGCGCGACGTTCCAGTTGTTCGCGTTGGTGCTGTTGTAGGTCGAGTTGAAGCGGTTGATCAGGCTGTTGTCGAACGCCGCGTCACCCGCGGGCGTGCCGATGCCGCCGGCGGCGTTCGCCGCCGTGCGCGCGGCGTTATAGCCCTCGGACAGGTCCGCGTACCCCTCCTTGAAGAAGGTCCGCTCGTACTTGTCCTCGGAGACGTTGTCGCCCCACCACTGGTGCATGTTCTCGTGGTGCAGCGTGCCCAGGGAGATGGTGCCGCCCTGGAAGGTGATCTTCGTCTGCATCTCCTCCTCGAAGCTCACCGACGCGAGGCCGATGATGACGCCATCGGTCGTGAACGGGAACGGGCCGTTGAACGTCGACTGGAAGTTCGTGATGTCTTCCTGCATGTCCATGATCGCCTTGTTGGTGGCCTTGCGGGAGGCGGTGATGCCGGTCGCCTGGGCGTGGTAGTAGATGACGCCGTTGGTCGACGGCGGCATCGTCAGCTCGTAGTTGCCGATGCTGTTCTCGACCAGGTAGTTCGCGATCGGCTCCGGCGACTTCCAGTGGTAGGTGCGCGAGCCGCCGGGGAAGTTCGCGTCCGCGGCGTTGTCGGTGAAGCCGATCAGGCGGCCGTTGCCGATCGACGTGCGGCCGGTGCCGGTCGCCGCGTCCCAGTTCGACGTGCTGTAGAAGTCGTACGTCGGCTTGACGGTCGGGTGGTTGTTGAGCGGCATCCAGGCCATCGTGCCGATCGGCTCGGTGGTGACGAAGGACGCCGTCGAGCGGCGCCGCGGTCGTGTTGTTGCGGAACCAGCCCTCGGTGGCGCCGTCACCGTCGATGTGGATGCCCGGGCGGCCCGTGTAGTTGACGGTGACCGTGTAGGCCGTGCCCGCCGGGATCGGCGCCGCCGGCGTGATGACGAGCTTGGTCGCCAGGCACTGCACGCCCTGCAGGGCGGCGCTGGTCCCCGACGGCGAGCAGGCCGGCGGGTTCGGGTTGGTCGCGTTGACCGGGTTGCTGTTGGAGCCGGCGTGCGCGGCCGGGTCCGGGTCATCCGGGACCGTTCGGGTCGCCGGGGAAGGTCGGCTGCTTGAACGTGAACGTCGCCGGCTGGCCGTTGATCAGGACCGAGTTGACGGTCATGTTCGGGCCGGGGACGGACGTGCTCGTGATCGTGTTCGAGCGCTCGAAGTCGAGGCTGAACTCGCTCAGGCACTGCGTCGCCGTCTGCGCCAGATCGACGTGCGTGCCGGGCAGGAACAGGTTCGTCTGCGCGTCGTAGTTGAGGTAGACGTCCGAGTGCGTGCTCGTGTAGCCGCTGTTGCCCGTCTCCGGGTACAGCCGCGAGCCGGGCTGCGCGAGCGTGCGCGCCCCGGGGGAGCAGGCCGGGGACTGCGCGGCCTTGGCGAGCGCTCGCGTCGTTCCGACGCCGCGGACCGGGAACCCGCCCTTGATGTAGACGTCGTCCTGCGCGGTCGCGCAGCCTTCAGCGCCAGCGCGGCCGTACGCGGTGCAGGCGCCGATGTAGTAGTTGCCTCGCGTGAGCGACGCAGGGAGCTTCACCTTGACGCTGTAAGCCGCGGAGCTGTGAGCCGCGACGTTGACCGCGGTGCGGCCGATGACTGGCACCTTCGTGCCCCGGCGGTAGATCCGCACGGCGACTTTCGCGCGTTTGGCGCGGTCCGTGTCGTTGGTGACCTTGCCGGTCAGCGTGCCGGACGTTGCACCCGCCTTGAGCGAGCTGACGGAGGAGACCGCGATGCCCGAGGCGCCGAACGCCGCCGGCGCGGTCAATCCAATTGCTGCCATCGCGAGCACGCCTGCGCCCAGCGACCTGATACGTCGACCATCCATGTCTTATATGACCCCCTCGTGCGGGCTTATGCCCGGAGACCCAGTGACCCGCCAGCTTCTCCCGTGCTGCGGGGAAATGCAAGGCGATGCCGCTCGAAGTATGGGCTTCCTAGCCTTCTGCACAGCGTGGATTTCTCTCAACGCCCCTAGGCGCTAGGGCGGGTCCAGGACCGGCTTCCAGCTCACGGGCGCGTCGTGGATCTCGATCGACGTGGCCTGCTGCCACGCGGCCAGGCGCTCGAGCTCCCGGCGGATCGCCTTGGGGAGGCGCTTGCCCTTTGGCGCGTTCGGCTCGCTGTGCACCGAGTGCGCCTGCAGTGCGCCGCGCTTGCGGTCGAACGCCAGGTCGACGCGGGCGACCAGCTTGTCGCCGTCGAGGATCGGCAGGACGAAGTAGCCCCACTTGCGCTTGGCCTTCGGCGTGTAGATCTCGAGCCGGTGGGTGAAGCCGAAGAGCTGCTCGGTGCGGGCGCGATCGCACAGGAGGTTGTCGAACGGGCTCAGCAGCGTGGTCCGGCCCTTGAAGTCGTCGGCGCTGTGAAGCGTCTCGATGTCGTCGGCGTTGACCCACCAGTCGTCACCGAGGCCCTCGACCGCGATTCGTTGCAGCGTGCCGTGTCGTTCCAGCTCCTCGAGGACCTGCGGCAGGTCCGCGTAGCGGCCGCGGATGAAGTGGTTGCGGATATGGACGGGCCGGCCGGCGCCGAGCGCGCGGATGGCGAGCGGCGCCGCGCGGCGCGTCACCTCGCGCGCGTCGATCTCCTCCTCGGGCGGGTGCGGCGGGAGACAGCGGTCCATCAGATCCCACACGCGCTGCGCGCCGTCGCGCCGGCTGATCCCGACGTGGCCCTTCACCCACATCAGGTCGAGCATCCGCGCGACGTTGCGCCCGCTCGACCAGCCACCGGTGCTCTCCCACTTCACCTCGGCCCGGTCGTCGAGGTCCTTCGCCCTGAGCGGCCCATCCTGTTCGAGCCGCTCGAGGATGTGCGCGCGGAACTTCGTCTCGCTCTCGTACCACGCCCCCACCCGCTTGCGCCATGCGCCGTCCGACGGCGGTGGCCACGTGCGCATCTCATGCCGGTGCAGCGGCAGGTCCTCGGTCAGCACCAGGCTCGCCTCATGCGCCCAGTACTCGAAGAGGTCGCGGCTCTCGTAGGCGATCTCGTCCAGCAGCGTCTCGTCGTAGGCGCCGTGGCGGCTGAACAGCACGAGCGCCTGGTTGCGCGCCACCACCGCGGTCGGATCGAGTTGCAGGCAGCGGATCGCCTTCACCGTGTCCAGCAGGTCCTGCGCGCTCGGGCGCGCACGTGGGATCGGCCCGGCCAGCCGCTGGTTGCGGATCGCGAGTCGTCTCACCTGTGCGCGCGTGACCTTCAACATTCCGGCGCAGAGTTGTAACGAACCCGTCCTGTTTCGTTGCAGGGTCCCGCGCTTAGCGGCGGCGGAACAGCACACCCGCCCCGACGCGGCCGATCAACGCGCCGGCGACGCACCAGCCCAGAGCGACGAACGCTTCGGAGCCGACGTGCCCGCCGAGCGTGAGGTCGCGCAGCGTGTCGACGATCGGCGTGACCGGCTGGTTGTCGGCCACCCACCGCAGTCCGGCGGGCATCGTGTCCGGCGAGACGAACGCGCTCGAGATGTACGGCGCGAACGCGGCCATGAAGGTCAGGGCGTTGGCGGCCTCGACGCTCTTGACCAGCAGGCCGAAGGCGGCGCCGATCCAGGAGATGGCGATCATCAGCGCGAGCAGCAGGCCGGCGGCGGCGAGCCAGCGCTGCGGGTCGGCGACCGGGCGGAAGCCGCAGACCAGGGCGACGCCGATGACCAGCGTGGTCGAGACGAGGTTGCGGGCGATGTTGGCCGTGACGTGCCCGGTCAGCACCGAGCCGGCGGAGATCGGCAGGGTGCGGAAGCGGTCGATCACGCCGGTGGTCATGTCGAGGGCGACGGAGACGGCGATGCCGGCCGATCCGAAGCCCACGCAGAGCACGATGATGCCCGGGACGACGTAGTCGACGTAGCGGCCGTCGGACTGGATCGCGCCGCCGAAGACGTAGACGAACATCAGCAGGATCGAGACCGGCAGCATCAGCGAGGTCAGCAGCGAGTCGAGGCTGCGGACGCTGTGGCGCAGGCTGCGGCCGACGAAGGTCAGGGGGACGGCGAGCGCGGCGCTCATCCCGTCACCGCCAGGAACACCTCGTCGAGGGTCTCGACGGCGGCGTGCGCCTTCAGTTCGGCGGCGGTGCCCTGTGCGACGACGTGCCCGCCGTCGATCACCGCGATCCGGTTGGCGAGGCGGTCGGCCTCCTCGAGGTACTGGGTGGTCAGCAACACGGTCACTCCTTCGTCCACGAGGGTGGTCACGGCGTCCCACACGGCCATCCGGCTGCGGGGGTCGAGCCCGGTGGTGGGCTCGTCGAGGAAGAGCACTTCGGGGGTGATCACGAGGCTCATCGCCAGGTCCAGCCGGCGCTTCATGCCGCCTGAGTAGGTGCTCACGCGGCGGTCCGCGGCCTCGGAGAGGTCGAAGCGCTCGAGCAGTTCGTCGGCGCGGGCGCGGGAGGCGCCGCGCAGGCGGGCCATCATCCGCAGGTTCTCGCGGCCGGTCAGCAGCCCGTCGACCGCGGCCTCCTGCGCGGTCAGGCTGATCGCTCCGCGGACGGCGTTGGCGCCGGTCACCACATCGTGGCCGGCGACCCGCGCGGTCCCGCCGTCCGGCCGCAGCAGCGTCGTGAGGATGCGGACCGTCGTCGTCTTGCCGGCGCCGTTGGGCCCGAGCAGCGCGAACACCTCGCCTGCCTCCACGGACAGGTCCAGCCCGTCGAGGACGACGTGCTCGCCGAACGCCTTCGTCAACCCGGCCGCTTCGATTGTGTATGCCATACACATAAGTATATGGCATACACTGACGCGGATGGCAAGAGGACTTTCCGTCGAGAAAGTGACCACGGCCGCCGTCGAGCTCGCGGACGAGCAGGGGCTCGCCGCCGTCTCGATGGCCAAGGTCGCGGAGAAGCTCGGGTTCACGACGATGTCGCTGTACCGGCACGTGTCCGGCAAGGACGAACTGGTGCGGCGCATGCTCGAGGTCGCGCTCGGGCTCGCGCCGGAGTTCGAGATCCCCGACTGGCGCACCGGGCTGGAGCGGTGGGCGCGCGAGATGCTCGCCCGGCTCTACATCCACCCGTGGGGCATCGATGTCCCGATCACCGGCATGCTCGGGACGGTCGCGCAGCTGTCATGGCTCAACCGCGGCCTCGAGTGCCTCGCCGACACCGACCTCGACGAGGACCGCAAGGCGCAACTGCTGCTGCTGGTCAACGGCTACGTGTTCTGGTCCGCGCGCCTGGCCTTCCAGGTGCCGGAGGACCTGCAGTCGCCGATGATCCCGGAGGATCTCGACCTCGACGAGTTCCCGGCGCTCAGGCGCGCGGCCGAGGCCGGTGTCTTCGGCGACGACACCGGCGAGGACCTCTTCGAGTACGGCCTGCAGCGGATGCTGGACGGCGTCGGCTCAGCCATCTAGCCCGCGGCCGGTCCCGCCGAGCTTCCCCCGCACCTCCTCGAAGCGTTGGCCTGCTTGAGCCCTGCCTTGACGCCGCCGACGCGGTCGATGCCGACCTGTGAGCCCGGGATGCCGGAGATGACCGCCGGCGTCCCTTGGCCGTGCAGCGTCTTGGCGATGCACTTGCCCGCCTTGACCCCGCCGGCCTTGTTCTCGGTGCCGGCGTAGGCGGTCTTCGGCTTCCAGTCCTTGATGTTGCGTAGGCTGATTCGGATGGGGCGGGTCATCATCGTCGGGTCCATCAACGCCGATCTCGTCGTCGTCACCGAGCGGCTGCCCGCGGCCGGGGAGACCACGACCGGCGGCACCTTCGCCCAGCACGGCGGCGGCAAGGGCGCCAACCAGGCCGTCGCCGCGGCGCGGCTCGGCGCCGCGGTGACGATGGTCGGCGCGGTCGGCGACGACGATCTCGGCGGGGCCGCGCTGCGCGCCCTGCACGACGAAGGCGTCGACATCACGCAGATCGCGGTCGTCGAGGAGCCGACCGGGGTCGCGCTGATCGTCGTCGACAAGCACGGCGAGAACCAGATCGCGGTCGCGTCCGGCGCGAACGCCACGCCGTTCCTCGGCAAGCTGGATCTGCACGGCAAGGGCGTGATGCTGCTCAGCCACGAGGTCTCGGCCGAGGTCGTCGAGCGCGCGGCCCGCGCCGCCGCGGACGCCGGCTGGCCCGTCGTGCTCAACCCCGCGCCGGCACGCGCGCTGCCCGACGTGCCGATGGCCGTCCTGACGCCCAACCGCACCGAGGCGGCCGAGCTCTCCGGCGAGGACGAGCCGGAGGCCGCCGCGCGCGTGCTCGCCGACCGCACCGGCGCCGCCGTGCTGATCACCCTCGGCGGCGACGGCGCGCTGCTGCTCGAACCGGGCGGCGAGCCGCAGCGGCTGCCGGCGACGAACGTCGACGTGGTCGACACCACCGGCGCCGGCGACACCGTCAACGGCGCCCTCGCGGCCGAGCTCGCCAACGGCGCCTCGCTGAAGGACGCGGCGGCGTTCGCGCTGCGGGCGGCGGCGATCTCGACCACCAAACCGGGCGCGCGCGGCGGGATGCCGCGCCGCGAAGAGGTGGGCGAGTGAGCGCGCCGCGGGCGCGTGCCGCGTGGGCGAGCCGCGCCGCCGCCGCGCGCCCCGCCGCCGCGTGGGCGAGCCGCGCCGCCGCCGCCCGACCCGCCGCCGCGCGAGCCGCCGCCACCCGGGCGCGCCACGCCACGCCGTGGGCGCGCGCCGCGTGAAGCGACAACTCGCCGCCGCCGGCCTGCTCGCCGGCGCCGGTCTCGCCACCTACGCCGGGTGGGTCGAGCCGCGGCGGCTCGTCGTCCGCGACTTCGAGCTCGAGCTGCCGCGGTGGCCGGAGCGCCTGAGCGGGCTGCGCGCGGCCGCGATGTCGGACCTGCACGCGGGTGTGCCCTACGTCGGGCTGCAGGCGATCCGCCGCGTCGTGGACACGATGAACGCGCTCGAGCCCGACGTGCACCTGCTGCTCGGCGACTATCTCGACGCCAGCCAGGTGCTGCAGCGGCCGCTCGCCCCGGAGACGATCGCGCGCGAGCTCGGACGGCTCGAAGCGCCTCACGGAACCGTGGCCGTGGTCGGCAACCATGACTGGCGCAAGTCCGGCGACCGGATGTGGCGCGCGCTGGACGTCGCGGGCATCACGGTGCTCGAGAACCGGGCGACCAACCTGGGCGAGTTCTGGGTCGCGGGCCTGGCCGACATGCGCCACCGGCGCCCGAACGTCAGCCGCGCGCTGCGGACGGTCCCCGAGGACGCGCCCGTGATCGTCCTCTCGCACGATCCCGACCTGTTCCCGCGTATCCCCGAGCGGGTGGCGCTCACGCTCGCGGGCCATCTGCACGGCGGGCAGGTCGCGATCCCGCTCATCCGCCGCCCGCTGATGCCCTCGCACTACGGGGAGCGCTACGCCCGCGGGCACATCGTCGAGCACGGCCGCCACATGGTCGTCTCCAGCGGCATCGGCACGAGCGGCATCCCGGTGCGCTTTCTCGCCCCGCCCGAGGTCCTGCATCTCACCCTCTTGTGTAACCGCTAAGTTACGTGTAACCTACGGGTAACACTCGACTATGGAGGCCATCATGGACACCATCGAACGCGAGATCGTCATCGCCGCGCCCCCAGAGAAGGTCTACGAGATCGTCACGCGGCCCGAGCACATGGGCGCGTGGTTCGGGGACGCCGGCGCCGAGCGCGACGGGGACACGATCAAGATGCGCTGGGCCGAGCACGGGGAGGCGGAGCTGCGGGTGGTCGAGGAGCAGCCGCCGACGAAGTTCGCCTACCGCTGGGACGCGAACGAGCCCAACATCGGCGACACGCTCGTCGAGTTCACCCTCACCGCCGAGGGCGACGGCACCCGCCTGAAGGTCGTCGAATCAGGCTGGACGAAGCTGACGACCTCCCCCGAGCGCCGGCGCGAGCTGCGCGAGGGCAACACCCAAGGCTGGAAGCACGAACTCGGCGACCTGGAGCGCTACGCGCAGACCGTCACCGTGTGACCGAGGACGTCTTCACCGCGCTCGCCGATCCCACTCGGCGCGAGATCCTCGACCTGCTGGCGACCCACGGGCACGGCACGGCGACCACGCTGGCCGCCGAGCTGCCCGTGAGCCGGCCGGCGGTGATCAAGCACCTGGCCGTCCTCGACCGCGCCGGCCTGGTCGCCGCGCAGCGACACGGTCGCGAGGTGAGGTATGTCGTGGTGCCCCGACCACTCGCGGAGACTGCGGCGTGGATGGCTCGGCTGGCGGCGGACTGGGACGCGCGGCTGGACGCCGTGAAGCGGCTCGCCGAGTCCTGAGCAGCACCACGAGCTCGACCAGGAAGTACAGCCCGCCCGGGATGGCGAGGATCCACAGGCCCTCGGAGGCGGTGATGATCGTGAACACGGCGGCGACCGGAAGCGTGATCAGCGCAACGCGGCGGCGCTGCGCACCAAGGGTCCGGCGCATACCGGCAAGGTAGCCGGGTATGCACACGAGGTGCGTTTTGTCCTCGTCGTGCTCGCCGCACTGCTGCTCGGCACACCGGCCCACGCGCACACGAGGCCGGTGGGTGCCAAGCCGCTGTCGGACCGAGCGGCGGCGAAGCGCGTCAAGCCGGCCGCGGAGGTGCGCGCGGAGAACCGCGACGAGAATCGCCACCTGCTCTCCAGGGCGCAACTGGCGACCTTCCGCAAGCACTCCGACATGCCCTACAGGGCCCGCGTCACCGGCCACTACCGCGGCACGACCGACGAGATCATCCAGTGGGCGGCGGCCAAGCACGGCATCGACGTCAACGTCATGCGCGCCGTCGCGGTGGTCGAGTCCTACTGGCGGATGTCGACCGTCGGCGACAACGGCGACTCGTTCGGGCTCTTCCAGATCCGCCGTCCCTACCACTGCTGCGCGAAGTACGCACGGACCAGCACCGCCTTCAACGCCGACTACTACGGCGCGATCATCCGCGCCTACTACGACGGCAGGATGCCGTGGCTCAACGACGTCGAGCACGGCGAGGCCTACCGCAAGGGCGATCTCTACGGCAGCCTCGGCGCCTGGTTCGCCGGCCGCTGGCACACCCAGCCGGCCAACGACTACATCCAGCGCATCAAGGACACGCTGCGCGCAAGGACCTGGGCGCATTTCTAAAGGTTCCTAAAGGGGCCAGGCCCCTTTAGGAAGCGCTTAGATCGACGCCTCTTCGGGAGAGAGGCGGTGTGGGCGACAGGGGAGAGATGACTGCGCCACGCGCCGACGCGCTGGCGTACTGGGTCGCGCCCGATCACTTCGAGGAGTTGGGCAGGCCGCCTGCCTGGTTGCACGGCGGCTTCGGGCTGATGACCGTCGGCAACCTGCGCAAGCCGCGCTGGTGGGCGTTGAAGCTGGCCCAGGAACTGGGCGACGAGCTGCTCCCGCTGTCGCTCGAGGGCGACGGGGCGGGCACGTTGGTCGACGGCTGGGCGGCGCGGCGCGAGGACGGCACGGTCGACGTGCTGCTCTGGAACGGGACGCTCGATCAGTCCAAGCAGCACGGCACGGAGCTGTTCGATCCCACGGTCGTGGTGGACGGCCTGCCCCCCGGGCGCGTGCCCGTCACGCGCGTCGACGCGACGCATTCCAACCTCGCCGCTCACTGGCACGGCGAGCATCCGTGGCCGACCGAGACGGAACTCGCCGCGCTGCGGGCGAACGACCGGCTGGACGTCGAGGATCTTGGTGTGGTCGACAAGCCCCTGGAGTTGAAGCTGCCGATGCCGGGCATCGTGCGCCTTCGATGCAGTACGGCCGGGCAACGCTGACGGTCGATATGTGGTTGCAGACCTCGGCTGCGAAGCCCCGCGGCCGCCGGCCCCGGCAGCGCCACGCGCTGGTGCCCCCGCGCGCTAGTGCCCGCGGAGGAACGTCGCGCGGAAGCGGCGCAACTCGCCGCGGCCGATGCCCGAGGCGATCGCCGGGTCCTCGTTCATCATCCGCTCGGCGGTCTCCTCGTCGGGCGCCTCGAAGACGTGGATGCCCATGTTGACCTTGCCCAGCGTCGGACCGGCGAGGATCAGGGAGCCCTCGTCGAGGCGGCGCTGGAGCAGCTCGAAGTGCCGGCCCCAGACCGCTTGCTCCTCGTCGGTCATGGTGGCGCCGAAGTCCTCGCGTGGGGCGTGGATGAAGTAGACGAATTGCTCCATGAGCGTGAGCGTACTCGGTAAGCCCGGGCTTACGCAAACAGGACGAAGCAGCCCCGGTCGAGCAGGGCCTGCGGCACCTCGGCGACGTCGTTCCAGCGCAGGTCGAGCTTCTCGAGGCGCGGGAGCTCGACGATCCAGTCCGGGACGGACGTGAGACGGTTCGCGCGCAGGTCCAAGGTCCGCAACTCGCGCAACCCGCGCACCGCGTCCGGGACGGCGGTGAGCGCGTTGGTGCGCAGGTGCAGCTCGCGCAGGCGCGGCAGCCGCACGTCCGGGAAGGTCGTCAGGCCCAACTCCAGGCAGCGGAGCTCCAGCAGCGCCGGCAGGTCGAACGCGGGCAGCCCGGCCAGCGGGTTCTCGCTCACGTTGAGATAGGTGAGCGAGGGCGGCAGCGCCGGCAGGGCCCTCAGCGCGTTGTCGTGCAGGTAGAGGATCTCGAGCCGCGTCAGCGCCGAGAGATCCGGCACCCACTCCAGGCGGTTGTGGCCGAGGTCGAGCGTCCGCAGGCCCGTGAGCTCGGCGTACCACGACGGCACCGTGCGCAGTCCGAGCTCGCACGTGTAGAGCCGCTCCAGCGCCGGATCAGGGGCCTGCAACAGGCCCCTCAATCGTTGTACAGCCCCTCCAGGGTGAAGATGCGCCGCATGATCGCCACGCTCGACGCGTACGTCGAGTCCAGCCCGTAGTAGGAGAGCCCGCGGGCGCCGAGCGTGCGCGCCTGCGAGTACGGCGTGTCAGAGGCGTAGTGGATGATCCCGAGGTCGATCGGGAGCTTGGCGAAGTTGACCGCCTCACCGTTCGGGTAGCGGTCCGCGTCGGCGATCTCGTAGACGGCGTTGCAGAACGGGCCGGCCTCCATCTCGACCACCGTGTACGCCTCGCGGTAGTAGAAGTCGAGGTAGTTGCGGTTCTGCAGGAAGGTCGATTTGACCGTCACCGCGCGCTGGTTGTCCAGCCCCGAGCCGAACACCAGATACGGCGCGATGTCGTCGAAGGAGAACGCGTTGTCGAGCCAGTAGGTCGAGCCGGAGTGCTCGTCGTGGATGACGCTGGAGATCAGGACGTCGCCGACGTCGGCGTTCAGCGTCGCCGCCTTGCCGAGCACGTAGACGCCGCGCAGCGTGTCGTGCGCCGTGGTGATCTCGCGCAGGATGTTGTAGGCCGCGAGCCCGAGCGGATACTCGATGTTGACGACCACGCCCTCGGTGCGGGCGAGCGTCGCGGCGTCGATCGGGCCCAGCCGCGGGTCCAGTGCGGCCGGGTCGAGCTTGGAGAGGTCGATGACCTGCGCGCTGACGCGCACGCCGGTGCGCGAGGAGATGTGGGTGAAACCGAGCTCGCGCTCCGCACGGCGGCGGCGCTCCCAGGCCTGGCCGTCCTCCGGCGCGGCCTCGTAGAACAGCCGCGCGCCGTAGTAGAGGAAGTTCTCCCACGAGCCGGTCTTGCGGCTGGCGCGGAAGCGCTCGAGCTCGTCGCGCATGTAGTCGGGCCCGTTGGCCTCGACCCAGGTGA
This sequence comes from uncultured Solirubrobacteraceae bacterium, assembly GCA_963798325.1. Classification (GTDB taxonomy): domain Bacteria; phylum Actinomycetota; class Thermoleophilia; order Solirubrobacterales; family Solirubrobacteraceae; genus Solirubrobacter. The sequence continues at coordinate 1,011,367 of CAWCSS010000008.1, read as the reverse complement.
CGATCTCGTCCTCGCTCGCGCCCGCCCCGGTGGTCACCAGGTTCACCAGCGAGTGCGTGTTGGAGGAGACGAAGTACATCGGCCGGTCCGAGAGCCCCTGGTCGGTGATCGTGGCCCGCACCGGCGCCCACCAGCGGCGCGTCAGCCGCGCGTAGCCGGACTGCGACCCGCCGAGCATCCGGATCCGCAGGTTGAGCTTCTGGTCGCGCACCCGATCCACGAACCCGCTCAGCCCTTCCGGCCAGGACTCGTGCACCCGCTTCCAGTCCTCCTCGGTCCCGCCGCAGGACTCGCTCAGGTCCAGCGGCTCGGGCACCTCGGGCAGCTCGGCCGCCCGGAACAGCGTGTTGAGCTTGTTCCATTCCAGCTGGTAGGCGACCAGCGAGGGAATCGCGTCGTCGAGGTCCGAGGTCGACGCCAGCAGCACCGCCAGCACGCCCGACCCGGAGTCGTACCAGCGACGCCGGCGAGCCGGGGCCTCGAGCGACTCCCAGTCCTCGATCCGGCCGAAGCCCGCCCGCGCGAACTGCTCGGACTCCTGCCCGAGGACGATCACCGAGGCCTTCCAGATCGAGGAGGGCAGCCGCCGCAGCGAGTACAGGAACGCACCGAGGTCCGGCTGTTCCATGTCGTAGGCGAGCGCGTGCAGCGACGAGTTCATCGCCGCGTGCGAGGGCTCGAGCACCCGCAGCAGCGTCTCCCCGGAGGAGCGCAGCAGCGTCGTGTAGGTCCGGTGGTAGAGCTCGACCTCGTCCGAGGCCTGGCGGAGCGTCCCATCGGACACTGGAGGGACACGCAGACGTGGGACGGCCATGAGGCTTGAAACTAGCGCACGAGCGGGTAGCCCGCGCGACCCCAGGCGCCGACGCCGCCGTCGACGACGTGCAGGACGTCCCGCGCGCCGAACCGCTGGACGAGCGACGCGCCGACGGCCGCGCGCTGGCCGGACGCGCAGATGACCGCGACCGGCGACGACGGATCGAGACCGTCAGGCAGCCTGTCGATGTCGTGGTACGGGGTGAACAGCGAGCCCGGGATGTGCTCGCGCTCCCGCTCGTCGCGCTCGCGCACGTCGAGGATCTGCACCTCGCCGAGCGCGAACAACTCGTCGACCGTCACCCGCTTGATCGACGCCACGGGCAGCCGCGCCTCGCGCCAGCTCGTCATCCCGCCCGCGAGGTAGCCGGCGATGCGTGCGACGCCGACCGCCGCCGCGAGCTCGGCGGCGCGCAGGGCGTCGGCGTCGTCGCGGCCCACCAGCACGACCGCGGTGTCCGGCCCCGCGACCCACGCGAGCCGCGTGCCGAAGCCCGCCTGCAGGATCGTGTTGGCGATCGCTCCCGGGATGTGCGCCTCGTCGAACTGCAGTGCGGTGCGGACGTCGATCACCGGCGCGTCGAGCTGCTGGACCTGGCGCGGGGTCAGCGGGTGCGCCTCGACCGCCGACACGTACAGCGGCCCGCGGTTGAGCCCCACGATCGACTGGAAGTTCGGCGGCTGCGGGCGCAACCCGACGGTCGTGCGCTCCACGAACGAATCCACGTCGTCGATGTCGAGCAACTCGTTGTGGCGCCGCTCGAACCCGATCGTCGAGCTCACTTTCAGGTCCATCCCCGGTCCGCCGCACAGCGACCCGCCGAGATGCCCGGGCCAGACCTCGACGTCATCGCCGAGCGCCAGCAGCTCGCGCAGGGACCCATGGATGCCCCGCGCGCCCTCGCGCTTCTCGACGGCGAGATCGGGGCGTGCGATGTCGCCCACGAACAGCGAGTCGCCGGTCAGCACCGCCCACGGCTCCGGCCCGCGCGCGGTGTCGACCAGCACGAACGCCGTGTGCTCCGGCCGGTGCCCAGGCGTGTGCAGGGCGCGTACCGCGACCGCGCCGAGCGACAGCTCCCACCCATCCTCGAACGCCGAGTGCTCGTACTCGGCGTCCGCCAGCGCGTGCACGTGGATCACCGCGCCCGTCGCCGCCGCGAGCCGGCCGTGGCCACTCACGTGGTCGGCATGGTTGTGGGTCTCGAGGATGTGCTCGATCGACACTCCGAGATACCGCGCCAGCCGCAGGTACTCGCCGATCTCCAGCCGCGGATCCACGACCGCCGCGATCCCCGCGTCCTCGTCGCCGATCAGGTACGACGCGCACCCCAGGTCCTCGTGGACGATCTGCCGGAAGATCACGCCCCAAATCTAAAGGGGCCAGGCCCCTTTAGGGAGTGCTTAGGCTGGACGTGCGGTCAATCACATTGCTTGCGCAAGCAACCGCTATCTTAGTGACCGTGACTGAGATTTTTGACACCAACCCCACGGCCTGCGCTGTTTGCGGCGAGCGGCCGGGCACGGTGCGGATGGTCTTCGCGGCGGGCCCGCAACGGCGGGCGGCGATGCTGTGCGAAACGTGCGCGACCGAGGTGCGCGAGCGCCAGGCCCCAGCCAAGAAGTCCCCACTCGACGAGTTCGGTCATGACCTGACGGCCGCCGCGGCCGCCGGCCGTATCGACCCCGTGATCGGGCGTGCGGACGAGATCGCCCAGACGATCGAGATCCTCGCTCGCCGGCGCAAGAACAACGCCGTGCTGATCGGCGAGGCCGGCGTCGGCAAGACCGCCATCGCGGAGGGCCTCGCCCTGCGCATCCACGAGGGCTCGGTCCCGGAGTCGCTCAAGGACACCCGCATCTTCGCGCTCGACCTGAGCGGGATGGTCGCCGGTGCCCAGTTCCGCGGCCAGTTCGAGCAGCGCCTCAAGAAGGCGCTCGAGGCCGCCGTCGACGAGAAGACGATCCTGTTCCTGGACGAGCTGCACACGCTGCTCGGGGCGGGCAACGCCCAGGGCGGCATGGACGCCGCGAACATCCTCAAGCCGTTGCTCGCCCGCGGTGAGCTGCGCGTGATCGGCGCCACCACGCTGGCCGAGTACCGCACGATCGAGCGCGACTCCGCGCTCGCCCGCCGGTTCTCGCCCGTCACGGTCGAGGAGCCGAGCGTCGAGGACACGATCACCATCCTCGACGGCCTCCGGACCGCGTACGAGACGCACCACGGCGTACTGATCAACGACGAGGCGCTCGAGGCCGCGGCCCGCCTGTCGGACCGCTACATCACCGAGTACCACCTGCCCGACAAGGCGATCGACCTGATCGACCAGGCCGCGGCCAAGCTGCGCCTGAACGGCCCGACCCGGAGCGATCTCGACCAGGCGATCGCCGAGGAGGACTTCGAGAAGGCCGCCTGGCTGAAGCGCAAGCTCGACGAGAACGGCCCGATCGAGGTCGGCGAGACCGAGATCGCGAACGTCGTCGCCGCCCGCACCGGCATCCCGGTGGGCGAGCTGATCGAGGGCGAGCTGGAGCGGCTCAACGAGCTGGAAACCGACCTGCACACGCGCGTGATCGGCCAGGACGAAGCCGTCGAGGTCGTCGCGGACACGATCCGCCGCGCCCGCGTCGGCCTCTCCGAGGGCGACCGCCCGCTCGGCAGCTTCCTCTTCCTCGGCCCGACCGGCGTCGGCAAGACCGAGCTGGTCAAGGCGCTCGCGGAGCGGCTGTTCGCGACCGAGAAGGCGCTCGTGCGGATCGACATGTCCGAGTTCCGCGCGCCGCACACGGTGGCGCGGCTGATCGGCTCGCCGCCCGGCTACGTCGGCTACGGCGAGGGCGGCCAGCTGACCGAGCCCGTGCGCCGGCGGCCGTACAGCGTGATCCTGCTCGACGAGATCGAGAAGGCCCACCCGGACGTCTGGAACGTGCTGCTGCAGGTGATGGACGACGGCCGCCTGACCGACGGCGAGGGCCGCACGGTCGACTTCACCAACGCGGTGATCGTCATGACCTCCAACCTCGGCGCGGGCCAGGCCAAGCGCGGGATCGGCTTCACGGCCCAGCAGCCCGAGGCCGAGGCCGAGCGGATGCAGCAGGCGGCCAAGGACGCGTTCCTGCCGGAGTTCATCAACCGGATCGACGAGATCGTCACCTTCGCTTCGCTGACGCCGGAGCAGGTCGAGCGGATCGCGGCCCAGATGGTCGCCCGCGTGGCCGAGCGCCTGCGGACCGAGCGCGGGATCGAGGTCACCGTCGACCACGAGTACGTCGCGCAGCTCGCACGTGACGGCTTCGACGAGGCCTACGGCGCGCGCCCGCTGCAGCGCCACATCCGGCGCACGCTGGAGAAGACGCTGACCCGGGCGATCCTCGCCGGCGAGATCGACGACCACGTGCACGTCCACGCCGACGGCACGCTCGAAACGGCACACGTCCTCGCCACCGCCTAGCGACGCGCCGGATTACTGAAGTTTCCCATCCCCGGGCCGACCACCCTGGGGATGGGTGACGACATCAGCCGGCGCGAACTGACCACCGACGCGGTGGCCTCAGCCGTGTTCGCGCTCGCCGCCGCCGGGCTGTGGCTCGCCGGCGGCGCGCCGGGGCCGGGGATGACCGGGCTCTGGCTGACGCTGCTGTGCGCCCTGCTGACCCGTGTCGAGTTCCGGGTCGGCAACGGCCACGGCGCGCCGGTGATGCTGGCCACGATCCCGATGCTCGTGCTCTGCCCGGCGCCGGTCGTGCCGCTGCTGATCGGCGCGGCGCAACTCGCGCGGGCGCTCACCGGCCGGCGTGCGCCGCGGCGTCCGCGGGTTGCGGCTGCTGACCCCGCTCGCCGACTCGCTCTACGCGCTCGCGCCCGCGCTGCTGATCATGCTGGCGCCCGAGCCGGACACGCACACCGGCGAGGCGCTGCTGACCGCCGCCGCGTTCGCCGCGATCATCGCCGCCGACCTCGCCCTCTGGCCCACGGCCTGTGGATCGGGACCGGCTCCTACCCGCGCGCCGAGGTGCGCGCGACGGCTCTGGGTCTACACCTTCGACGCGATGCTGCGTGCCGCTCGGCTTCGCGATCGCGCTCGGCGCGCGCGAGGTCGCGCTCGCGCCCGCGGCGATCCTCCCGCTGGCCGCGCTGTTGGCCTTCTTCGCCCGCGAGCGCCGGACTGCGCGACGAGCAGGCGGCGACGCTGCAGACGATCCTCCAGCACGCCTCCGACCTGATCCTGATCGCCAGCCGCGACGGGCGCCTGAGCCGGTCCTCGGCTCCTCGGCGACGCTGCTGGGCGAGGCCAACACCAGCACGGTCCTGCTTCGACCGCGTCCACCCCGACGACGTCCAGACCGTGCGCCGTTCCTCGCCCGCGCGCCGGGCGAGGCCGAGTTCCGCCTGCGCCACGGCGACCGCCACGTGCACGCCGTCGCCGCCGACCTGACCGGCGATCCGCACGTGCGCGCGCTGGTCGTGACCGTGCGCGACGACGAGCTGCGCCAGGCCCTGCGCCACCGCGCCTCGCACGATCCGCTGACCGGGCTCGCCAACCGCGCGCTGCTTCGGCGAGCGCATCGCCGCCCGCGAGGGCGACGTCTCGCTGCTCTACCTCGACCTCGACGGCTTCAAGCCGATCAACGACGTCCACGGCCACGCCGCGGGCGACGAGGTGCTGCGGATCGTCGCCCGGCGCCTGGAGCACTGCGTCCGCGGCGGCCGACACCGTGGCCCGCCTCGGCGGCGACGAGTTCGCGCTGCTGGTGGGCGCGGGCGCCGAGCAGGAGGTCGCCGAGCGCGTGCGCACGGCGTTCTTCGATCCGTTCGTCGTCGGCGACGAGTGGTTGCGGGTGGGCGTGAGCGTCGGCATCGCCACCGGCCCCGCCGACGCCGACGCGCTGCTCGCCCGCGCCGACGAGCAGATGTACGCCGTCAAGCGCGCCCGTAGGTCGCGATAGAGCCTCATGTAAGGTCGGCCATGAGGTGCACGTCGTCGAGCACATCGTCGGCCGGTCGGGCGAGCTGCGCTCGGTCGACGTCGCGCTCGAGGAGCTCGCGCACGGCCGCGGGGCCGCGCTGGAGATCGAGGGCGAGCCCGGCATCGGCAAGACGCGGCTGCTCGCGGAGGTCTGCCGCCTGGCCGAGGAACGCGGGCACCTGGTGCTGGGCGGCTCCGCCTCCGAGCTCGAGAACGAGCTGCCGTTCTGGGTGTTCGTCGACGCGCTCGACGACTGCGTGCGAGCGCTCCCGCCGGCGGCGCGCAAACGGCTCGACGCCGACGAGCTCGCCCGCGTGCTGCCGCCGGCCGGCGGCCCGCCGCGCGCGATCTCGCTGCCGGACGAGCGCCACCGCGCCCACCACGCCGTCCGCGAGTTGCTGTCGCTGCTGGCCGAGCGCCAGCCCGTGGTCCTCGCCCTCGACGACCTGCACTGGGCCGACTCCGGGTCGCTGGAGCTGCTCGGCGCGCTGTTGCGGCGGCCGCCGACGGGGCCGGTGCTGATCGCGCTCGCGCTGCGACCGCGGCAGATTCCCGAGCGCCTGCTGCCGGCACTGGAGCGCGCGAACCGGGCCGGCACGCTCCAGCGCGTGGAGCTCGGCGCGCTCTCGCTCGAGGAGGCGCGGTCGCTGCTCGGCGACGCACGCCGATGCGGTCTACGAGGAGTCCGGCGGCAACCCGTTCTACCTCCAGCAGCTCGCGCGCGTGCTCGGCCGCACCGGGCACCTCCCGCGCGACGTGACCGCGGCGCTGGCGGAGGAGCTCGCGCTGCTCTCCGAGCCTGGGCGCCGGATGCTGCAGGGCGCCGCGGTCGCGGGTGACCCGTTCGCCCCCGAGCTCGCCGCCGCCGCGGGCCAGGTCGAGCGTCCGCTGGAGGCGCTCGACGAGCTGCTGCGGCTGGACCTCGTGCGCCCCACCGACGTGGCGCGGCGGTTCCGCTTCCGCCACCCGCTCGTGCGCCGCGCGGTCTACGACGGCGCGCCCGGCGGCTGGCGGCTCGGCGCCCACGAGCGCGCGGCGCGGGCGCTCACCGCGGCCGGCGCGCCCGCGTCGGCGCGCGCCCATCACGTGGAGCGCTTCGCGCAGCTCGGCGACATGGAGGCCGTCGGCGTCCTGCGCGATGCCGGGCTCTCCGCCGGGGAGGCGCTGCCCGCGACCGCCGCGCACTGGTTCGCCGCCGCGCTCGCGCTGCTTCCCGCCGACCGCGATGGCGACCGGCTCGGCCTGCTGCTCGTCCACGCCCGCGCGCTCGCCGCCAGCGGCGACTTCGCCGGCAGCCGTGAGGCGCTGCTCGAGGGTCTGCGGCTCGCCCCGCCCGGCTCGCCGCCGCGCGCGCGCATGGTGGCCGCGTGCGCCACCACCGAGCGGCTGCTGGGGCGCCCGGACGAGGGCCGCGCGCGGGTCAAGCTCGAGCTCGAGGAGCTTCCCGACCGCGCGACGCCCGACGCGGTGCTGCTGATCATGGAGATGGCCGCCGACGGCTTCCTGCGCGCGGACTGGCCGCAGATGTGGGAAGCGGCGCGCAAGGCGCTCGCGGTCGCGGTCGCCCTCGACGACGCGCCGACGCTCGCCGCCAGCACGGCGCTGGCCGCGGTGGCGGACGCGTTCGTGACCATGATCGGCGACGCCCGCGAGCACTGCGACGCGGCCTGCGCGCTGGTCGACGGGCTGCCGGACGACCTGCTGGCCCAGCGCTTCGACGCGGGCCTGTACCTGATGGGCGCCGAGCTGCATCTGAACCGTTTCGCCACCGGCCGCCGGCACGGCCTGCGCACGCTCGAGCTCGGCCGCGCGACCGGCCAGGGGAACCTGTTCCCCGTCCTGCTGCCCGGGCTCGCGGCGTGCTCGGAGGCACTCGGGCGCCTCGACGAGAGCGTCGAGCTGCTCGAGGGCGGGATCGAGGCCGCCCGCGTGTCCGGCAACCAGCAGGCGCTCGCGCTGGCGTTGATGAACCGGTCGACGACGGCTGCCACGGCCGGCGAGGTGGAGCTCGCGCTGGCCTACGGCGAGGAGTCGCTCGCGCTGGCGACCGCGATCGGCAACCAGATGCCGATCGCCTTCGCGGGCTTCGCGCTGGTGCGCGCGTACGTGCTGGCCGGCGAGCCCGCGCGGGCGGAGGCCCTGCTGATGCGCACGGGCGGCGGCGACGAGCTGCCGTTCGTCCCGGGCGCGTGGCGAGCCGGGAGTTACGAGTTGCTCACCCACTGCCGGCTGGGCGTGGGCGACGCCCGCGGGGCGGCCGACGCCGCCGAGCGCAGCGCCGCCTGCGCGCGCGCCACCGGGCTCGAGTACGCGCTCGCCCACGCCGAACGGGCGGCGGCCACGCTGGACCCGTCACGCGGCGCCGAGCGCGCCCTGGCCGCCGCCGAGCTCTTCGAGTCCCTCGACGCGCCGCTGCACGGCGCACAGTCGCGCGATGCTCGCCGCTCAGGGGCTCGGCCGCGACGACGCGATCGTCCAACTCGAACGTGCCGCCGCCGTCTACGACGCGTGCGGCGCGCCGCGCCGGCGCGAGATGGCCGAGCGGGAGCTGCGAAAGCTCGGACGGAGCGTCTACCGGCGCAGCGGCGCCGGCGCCGGCAGCCTCGAAGGGCTCACGGCGCGGGAGCTCGAGATCGCCCGGCTGGTCGTCGATCGCCAGACCAATCCGCAGATCGCCGCCGCGCTCTTCCTCTCCAAGAAGACGGTCGAGACGCACCTGCGCAACATCTTCGCCAAGGTCGGCGTGTCATCCCGCGTCGAGCTGGCGCGCGCTGTCGAGCGCGCTGACCGAGCCTGACACGATCGCCGCGCACCTCGCCGCGAGGGCCTCGCGCGGCATCCCGACGATCTCGGCGATCTCGCGGTCCGGCGTGCCCGCCAGGCGCATGGCGAGGATCGCGCGGTCGGTGCCGTCGAGGCGCTCGGCGGCGCGGCGCTGCATGCGCGGGGTGATCCGCGGGAGCGGGTGCTCGCCGCGGATCGCCGCGATCAGCTCGTGCGTCGCGCCGGTCTTGTCCACCAGCGCGCTCGCACCGGCGAACGCCGCGGGGACGATCGCGTCGAAGCCGGCGCGCGCGGAGTACACGACCACGCGCGCGTTCGGGTGACGGGCCGAGATCGGCAGGCACAGGCGCAGCTCGTCGATGACCACGACGTCCGGGTCGGTGCGATACAGCAGCGGCCACAGCTCGCGGCCGTCGGCGGCGGCGCCGACGGGCACGATCCCGGCCGTCTCGCGCAGGATCGCTTCCAGCCCGGCCCGCATCGCCGGGTGCTGGTCGAGGATGGCGACGCGGATCATGTCGCCACCGGGGTGCGCTGGGGGAGGGAGAAGTTCGGACGCCACGAAACGGCTCCGTACCCAATGGCGGTGATTACCAGTCCTGCCCCGACGTCAAACACGTAGTGGTTGCCGGTGGCGACCGTGGAAAGTGCGACGATCGGTCCCCAGGCGAGCGCCGCGACCTTGTAGACAGGGCGCCTGACGGATGCGGCGACGGCGATCGCCAGCGCGGCCGCAAAGCCACTGTGCAGGCTCGGCACGGCGGCGATCGGGTTGTAGAAGAGCGTCGAGTGCCCGGCGAGGGCGACGGCCGAGGTCTGCGACACGGCGTCGTCCATCCCGATCCCCGCGAGCCGCGGCGGCGCGACGGGGAACAGCGCATAGACCGGCAGCGCGAGCATCCAGGTGGCGATCACGGTGCTGCGCAGGCGCGGGTAGACCTTCGGCGCCCATCGGTAGATCGCCAGCAGGACGCCCGGGAGCACGATGATCTGCGCGGCCAGGTAGATGTGGCTCAGCAGCGTCATCCACACGCCGCCGAAGGCGTCCTGGACGGCGTGCTCGACGCCGTCGCCGCCCTGCAGCGCGAGCACGGTCTGCGCGTTGGCCAGCGCCAGGTCCATGTCACCGTTGGTCAGCCAGCGGCCGGCGTTGTAGAGCAGGTAGGCGGCGCCGAAGAGCGCCAGCTCGCGACGCCCCTTCATGTCGCCACCACGTCGCGGCGGAACACGGCGGCCGCCATCCAGTCGCCGAGGACCCGGGCGCGGCGGGCGGCGAGCGGGAGCGCCGCCAGGTGGTAGCCGCGGGCCATCGCCCAGCCGGCGAGGCCGCGCAGCCGCATCCGCCCGACGACGGCGATGCCATGACGGCGGCCGAGCGTCGCCATCGAGCCCTTCGACGTGTACGCGTAGGGCTTCTCGCGTCCCCTGAGGTTCCGTGAGAGCCGGCGCGCCTGGCGCAGCGCGTGCTGCGAGGTGGGCGGGTCGAACGTGCCGGTGGCCGCGTTCGGCACGGCGGCGATGTCGCCCAGCGCGTGCACGCCGTCGAGGCCGTCGACGCGGAAGAGCTCGTCGACCGGGACGCGCCCGCGGCGGTCGAGCGGCAACCCGAGCCGCTCGGCCACGGGGTTGGCCGAGACGCCCGCCGTCCAGACGACGGTCTCGGTCTCGATCCTGCGCCCGTTGGAGAGCAGCGCGCCGGCGCGGTCGATGCTCGTGATCCCCGTGCCCGGGAGGATCTCGACACCGCGCCGGATCAATGTGCGCGCGGCGGAGCCCGCGAGGCGATCGGGTACCTGGCCGAGGATGCGCGGCGCGTGGTCGACCAGGAACCAGCGCGGACGCACGCCGTCCAGGCGCGGATGGCGCCGCAGCGCACCCTCGGCCAGTTCCTGCAGTTCGGCGAGCGCCTCGACGCCCGCGAAGCCGGCGCCGGCGAACACGAACGTGAGCCGCCGCGACGCGCTCGACGGGTCGGTGTCGGCGAGCTCGATCTGACGCAGCACCTGGTTGCGCAGGCGGATCGCGTCGCCGATGTCCTTGAGGCCGAACGCGTGCTCGGGCGTGTGCGTCACGCTGCCGAGCGCGATCACCAGTCGCTCGTAGCGGACGGCGAAGGTGCCGGCCTGCGAGCTGACGTGGGCGAGCTTGGCGTCGGTGTCGAGCGCGGTGACGCTGCCGAGCAGCAGGTCGGCGTGTGGGGACATCGTGCGCAGGGGCACGGTCACGTGGCGGGGTTCGATCGTGCCGGCGGCCGCTTCGGGGAGCAGCGGCGTGTAGAGCATGAAGTTCGATGGGTTCACGATCGTCGCGCCGCGACGGCCGAGGCCGCGGGCGACGTACGCGCCGGCGAACCCACCGCCGAGTACGAGCGTGCCGCCACGGGCGGGGCGAATGTCTGGGGAGGAGCGGAGCATGCGGCGAATGCTCCCGTTCGGCCGTTACGGGTTCATCCGGGTGGCGCCCTGATCTCGCACCCTGACGGGGTGTCGTAAGGGTGCGCAATCGGGGTCGTGCCCTGAAGTCGGGGTGCCGGCTGACCGGCAATCTCGCTGCCAGTTCACCACCCGCTTCGAAGGAGCCCCGATGGCAACGTCTCTGTACCGGCTTGGACGGTGGTCATATGACCACCGGCGCACCGTTCTCGCACTCTGGCTCGCCGTGCTCGTCGGCGTCGGCGCGCTCGCCGCCGCGTTCGGCGGCACCACCAACAACAAGTTCGAGGTGCCCGGCACCGAGTCCCAGCAGGCCCAGGAGCTGCTCGAGCAGCGCTACCCCGCGGCCAGCGGCTCCTACGCCCGCGTGGTGCTGGCCGCGCCGGAGGGCGAGACGCTGGCCGACCACCAGCGCGGGGTCGACGCGACCCTGAAGGCGGCGTCCGGCGCCGCGGAGGTCTCCCAGGTCTCCAAGCTCGTCACCAGCAAGGACGGCACGATCGGCTACGCCGACGTCGTCTACCCCACCCCGTCGAGCGAGATCTCGACCGAGGCCCGCGAGGAGCTCGCGGACGTCGCCACCGTCGGCGAGAAGGACGGCCTGCAGGTCGAGTTCTCCGGCGGGATCGCCGCCGAGGAGGCCGAGGCCGGGTCGGAGTCGCTCGGCATGGTCGTCGCCTTCTTCGTGCTCGCCATCACGCTCACCTCGCTGGTGGCCGCGGGCATGCCGCTGCTCACCGCCGCGCTCGGCGTCGTGATCGGCACCACGTCGCTGACCGCGCTGTCGGGCGTGATCGATCTGTCCGAGACCGCTCCGGTGCTGGCGACGATGCTCGGCCTCGCCGTCGGCATCGACTACGCGCTGTTCATCCTCGCCCGCCACAAGCAGAACCTCGGTGACGGCATGGAGCCGCGCGAGTCCGTGGCCCAGGCGGCCGGGACCGCCGGCAGCGCCGTCGTCTTCGCGGGCCTGACCGTGATCATCGCGCTGGTCGGACTGTGCGTCGTGAACATCCCGTTCCTGTCGGTCATGGGCCTCGCGGCCGCCGGCACCGTCGCCGTCGCCGTGCTCGTCGCCCTGACGCTGCTGCCCGCGCTGCTCGGCTTCGCCGGCATGCGGCTCGCCAGGCCCAACCGCCTGCTCAGCCGCAAGCGCACGGGCACCCCGATGAGCGCCCGCTGGGTCGGCTTCGTGACGCGTCGTCCCGCGGCCGTGCTGCTCGTCGGCCTCACGCTGCTGGCCGCCGTCGCCGTCCCCGCCGCGCACATGGAGCTCGGCCTGCCGGACGGCTCCTCGCAGCCGACCACCTCGACCGAGCGCCGCTCCTACGACCTGTTGACCGAGGGCTTCGGCCCGGGCTTCAACGGCACCCTGACCGTCGTCGTCGACGCACCCGAGATCGCCCGCTCCGAGCAGGAGGCCTTCGGCAAGCAGGTGGCTTCGACGCTGCAGGACTTCCCGGGCGTCGCCGCCGTCTCCCCCGCCATGCCCAACGAGGCCGGCGACCTCTGGATCGTCCAGGTGACGCCCGAGACCGGCCCCGCCGCACAGGAGACCAGCGACCTCGTCACCGCCCTGCGCGAGAAGGCCGCCCAGCTGCCCAAGGACGCCCACGTCGCCGCCTACGTGACCGGCCAGACGGCGATCAACATCGACACCGCCCAGCGACTGAGCGAGGCGCTGCCGCTCTACGTCGCCGTCGTCGTCGGGCTCGCCCTGGTGCTGCTGATGGTCGTCTTCCGCTCGATCCTCGTGCCGCTGAAGGCCGCCGCCGGCTTCCTGCTCTCGATCGCCGCCTCCCTGGGCGTGACCGTCTGGATCTTCCAGGACGGCAATTTGAACGGCCTCTTCGACGTCGCCTCCGCCGGCCCGATCGTGTCCTTCCTCCCGATCCTGTTGATCGGCATCCTGTTCGGCCTGGCGATGGACTACGAGGTCTTCCTCGTCTCCCGCATGCGCGAGCGCTTCGTCCACACCGGCAACGCCCGCGAAGCCGTGAGCACCGGCTACACCCAGAGCGGCCGCGTCGTCACCGCGGCGGCCACGATCATGATGGTCGTCTTCGGCGCCTACATCCTCTCCGAGGACCCGATCATCAAGTCGATCGGCCTGTCGCTGGCCTTCGGGATCCTGGCCGACGCCTTCCTCGTGCGGCTCACGCTCGTCCCGGCGGTGATGACCCTGCTCGGCAGGCGCGCCTGGTGGATGCCCAAGCGGATGGCGCGCCTGGTGCCCAACCTCGACATCGAGGGGCAGAGCCTGGCCCATACTCCTGCCTAGCGTTTGCGTGCCAACTCGAACCGCGTGTCGAAATCTCGGCACGCGGTTCGTCGCGCTAGTGACACGGCAACCACCTGGAGGTTCGAAATGCCCCGTTTCATGCTGTTCATGTACCCCGCCATCAGCGAGGACGTCTACGCCGAGGGTCCGTCGGTCGAGGACGTCGAGGCGATGACCCGGTACAACGAGGAGCTCGTCCAGGCCGGCGCGATGCTCGCCGGCGACGGGCTCCAGCACGAGCGCTTCCGCGTCGGGTCGGCCGGTGTGATCGACGGCCCGTACAGCGAGGCCAAGGAGATGGTCGGCGGGTACTGGATCCTGCAGGCCAAGGACCAGGAGGAGGCGCGCGAGTGGGCCAAGCGCGTGCCGCTGAGCGGGGACTCGTTCGTGGAGCTGCGCCAGATCTACGAGATGAGCGATTTCTCCGAGGAGGTCCAGGAGGCTGCGAAGCTCTCGACCGAGTGAGCTCGCAGGCGACGCAGCGCGCGGTCGAGGCCGTGTGGCGGATCGAGTCCGCCCGGTTGATCGGTGGGCTCGCGCGGATGGTGCGCGACGTCTCGCTGGCCGAGGACCTCGCCCAGGACGCGCTCGTCGCCGCGCTGGAGAAGTGGCCGCGGTCGGGCGTTCCGGACAACCCGGGCGCCTGGCTGATGGCGACCGCCAAGCACCGGGCGATCGACCTGATGCGGCGGGCCAAGACGCTGGAGAGCAAGCAGCAGGACCTCGCGCTGCTGATGACCGTGACCCGTCCGGCGCCCGCGTTCGGCGACGAGGTGCTGGCGCTGATGTTCACCACCTGCCATCCGGCGCTGTCGACCGAAGCCCGGGTGGCGCTGACGCTGCGGATGCTCGGCGGCCTGACGACGCCCGCGATCGCGCGGGCGTTCCTGGTCTCCGAGGCGACGGTCGCACAGCGGATCGTCCGCGCGAAGAAGGCGCTGGCGTCGGAGAAGATCCCGTTCGAGATTCCCGACGACATCGAGCCGCGGATCGCGAGCGTGCTCGAGGTCGTCTACCTGATCTTCAACGAGGGCTACAGCGCGACCGCGGGCGACGACTGGATGCGGCCCGCGCTGTGCGAGGACGCGCTGCGGCTCGGGCGCATCCTCGCCACGCTCGCGCCACGGCAGGCCGAGGTGCACGGGCTGGTCGCGCTGATGGAGATCCAGGCCTCGCGCACGCCCGCTCGCACCACCGCGCGGGGCGAGCCGGTGCTGCTGCTCGAGCAGGACCGCCGGCGCTGGGACCGGCTGCTGATCGAGCGTGGCTTCGCGGCGCTCAAGCGCGCCGAGCAGCTTGGCCTCGGGCCGTACGGCCTGCAGGCCGCGATCGCCGCCGAGCACGCCAAGGCGCCCCGCGCGCAGGACACCAACTGGGTCCGGATCGCCGCGCTGTACGAGCTGCTGGCGCGGATCCAGCCCTCGCCGGTGGTCGAGCTCAACCGCGCGGTCGCGATCGGCATGGCGTTCGGGCCGGCCGTGGCGCTCAGCCACGTCGAGGCCCTGGGAGACGAGCCCGCGCTGCGCGACTATCACCTGCTGCCGAGCGTGCGCGCCGACCTGCTGGCCAAGCTCGGCCGCGCCGCCGAGGCGCGCGAGGAGCTGCAGCGCGCCGCCACGTTGACCAGCAACGCGCGCGAACGTGACCTGTTGCTTGCCAGAGCGCGTAGCATCGAACAGCGGTGAGCGACCCCTACATGCTCCTCAATGAGGCGCAGACGCTCGAGGACGACGGCCGCTTCTACGAGGCGCTGGCGTTGATCGACCGGGTGCTCGGCATGGCCGGAGACGATCGCCTGGTCGCCGCGGCACTGACCAACAAGGCGCGCATCCTGGCCGAGCTCGACCGCACCGACCAGTCGCTGGAGGCGTGCGACGAGGTGATCGAGCGCTTCGCCGACCAGCCCGACCTGGTCGCCTACGCCCGCTACCACCGCGCGGCCAGCGCCTACGAGCACGGCCGCTCGGCGGAGGCACTCGCCGACGTCGATCAGATCCTGCGCAACGATCCACGCGACGAGGACGACCTGATCATCGCCGACGCGCTGCTGTTGAAGGCGCTCGTGCTCAAGGGTGACGACGGGCTCGCGCTCTACGACGAGGTGGCCGAGCGCTACCTCGACGACGACGCGATCACGGCCACCGCGCTCGCGTGGAAGGCGGAGCTGCTGGGCGACCTCAAGCGCTGGGACCAGGGGCTCCAGGTGGCACGCAACGTGATCGCGCGCTTCGACGGCGCGACCGATTCCGACGTGCGCATCCGGGTCGCCTCCGCGCACGTGTGGGTCGCCGGCTACCTCGCGCGCAGGCGTCAATGGGCGAGCGCGATCGAGGCCTACGGGCGGCTCCTGGACGGCTTTGACGCGACCGAATCGGACGAGATGGCGACGCTCGTCGGGTGGGCGCGCGAGCAGCGCAGCGCCCTGCGCGTCCTGCACGCGCTGCGCGGCCCGCGCGTAGGTGCAGGCGTCGGCGTCGCCGCCCTGCTGATATTCACGGTGTTCCGTAGGACCGGCAGGAGGAGAGACCGTGAGCGACGTCGATCAGTGGCTGTCCGACTTCGATAGCGCGTTGACCGCAGGCGACAGCGAGGCCGCGGCCGCGTTGTTCCACGAGGAGAGCTTCTGGCGTGACCTCGTGGCGTTCACCTGGAACCTGAAGACCGTCGAGGGACCGCAGGAGATCCAGGCGATGCTCGACGCCCAGCTCGAGCACATCCGCCCGAGCAACTGGCACACCACCGAACCCCCGGACACGGCCGACGGGATCACGACCGCGTGGATCGCGTTCGAGACGGAGGCGGGGCGCGGCAACGGGTTGCTGCGCCTGCGCGACGGCAAGGCGTGGACGCTGCTCACCGCGCTCTACGAGCTCAAGGGCCACGAGGAGCCGCGCGGCACGCACCGGCCCAAGGGCGTCAACCACGGGGCCTCGCGAGAACGGCTCACCTGGCTCGAGGAGCGCCAGAAGGAGGCCGAGACGCTCGGCTACGCCGAGCAGCCGGAGGTCGTGATCATCGGCGGCGGCCAGGGCGCGATCGGGCTCGGCGCGCGCCTGCGCCAGCTCGGCGTGCCGACGATCATCTGCGAGCGCGGCGAGAGGCCGGGCGACTCGTGGCGGCGCCGCTACAAGTCGCTGTGCCTGCACGACCCGGTCTGGTACGACCACCTGCCCTACATCAAGTTCCCCGAGAACTGGCCGGTGTTCTCGCCCAAGGACAAGATCGGCGACTGGCTCGAGATGTACACGCGGGTGATGGAGCTCAACTACTGGGGCTCGACCGAGGTGCAGTCGGCGACCTACGACGAGGACGCCGGCGAGTGGGTCGTGCAGGTCGAGCGCAACGGCCAGGCGATCACGCTGCGCCCGAAGCAGCTCGTGCTCGCCACCGGGATGAGCTCCAAGCCCAACCAGCCGGACTTCAAGGGCATGGAGGACTTCAAGGGCGAGCAGCACCACTCGTCCAAGCACCCCGGCCCTGACGGCTACGTCGGCAAGAAGGTCGTCGTCATCGGCTCCAACAACTCCGCCCACGACATCTGCGCGGCGCTGTGGGAGACGGGCGTCGACGTGACGATGATCCAGCGCTCACCGACACACATCGTGCGCTCCAGCACGCTGATGGACATCGGGCTCGGCGCGCTGTACTCCGAGGAGGCGGTCGCGGCCGGCGTCACCACCGAGAAGGCGGACATGATCTTCGCCTCGTTGCCCTACCGGATCCTGCACGAGTTCCAGATCCCGCTCTACGACCAGATGCGCGAGCGCGACAAGGACTTCTACGACCGCCTGGAGGCCGCCGGCTTCCAGCTCGACTGGGGCGAGGACGGCAGCGGCCTGTTCATGAAGTACCTGCGCCGCGGCTCGGGCTACTACATCGACGTCGGCGCCTCCGAGCTCGTCGCCGACGGCGAGATCAAGCTCGTCGGCGGCCAGGTCTCGCACCTCAGCGAGAACGCGGTGGTGATGGAGGACGGCACCGAGGTCCCCGCCGACGTCGTCGTCTACGCGACCGGCTACGCCTCGATGAACGGCCACGCCGCCGACCTCATCTCCCAGGAGGTCGCCGACCGCGTGGGCAAGGTCTGGGGACTCGGTTCGGACACCAAGAAGGACCCGGGCCCGTGGGAGGGCGAGCAACGCAACATGTGGAAGCCGACCCAGCAGGACGCCCTCTGGTTCCACGGCGGCAACCTGCACCAGTCGCGCCACTACTCGCTCTACCTCGCGCTGCAGCTGAAGGCGCGCGCCGAGGGCATCGACACGCCGGTCTACGGCCTGCAGGAGGTCCATCACATGGCCTGAGCGGGACGGCGGGCATTCGTCAGGGTGGCTGACCATCACGCTGGTCACCCGTGACGAGTGCGTGGAGGTCGAGCGGGCGCCGGTCGACGCTTGCCCGGTCGGCTTCAACCTGCCGGCGACGCGGACAAGCCGCGTGACGGCTCGCTGGCAGGCGTCGTAGGCTCCGGTCATGCCGATCCTGAGCGCCGAGCGCATCCGCCACCAAGTCGTGTTCACGCTCAAGCCGGAGGCCGACGAGGCGGACTTCCTGGCCGCGGCCCTCAGGCTCGAGGCGATCCCCGGCGTGGAGGCGTTCGAGCTGCTGCGCGAGGTCAGCCCGAAGAACGGCTTCGCGCACGCGCTGACGATGGAGTTCGCCGACCGGGCCGCGTACGAGGCCTACAACGAGCACCCCGAGCACGCCGGGTTCGTCGCCAACCGCTGGGACAACGAGGTGGCCGACTTCCTCGAGATCGACAGCGTCGCGCGATGAGGATCGATCACGTCATCTACGGCACGCAGGACCTCGACGTCGCCCAGAACCACATCGAGTTGACGCTCGGGCTCGAGGTTCGCGCCGGCGGTCACCACGACAAGCAGGGCTCGCACAACCGCATCGTGCCGCTCGGCAACGGCTACCTCGAGCTGATGGCGATCGACGACCGCGAGGAGGCCGCCGCCTCGCCGATCGGGCAGATCCTGCTGGAGAAGATCAGCGGCGAGGGCTTCATCGGCTGGGCGGTCGCGGTCGACGACCTGCACGCCACCGCGCAGCGGCTGGCCACGCCGGTCCTGACCGTCAGCCGCGACGGCCTGTTCGGCTACATCACCGGCGTCGAGGAGGCGCTGAAGGAGCCGACGCTGCCGTTCTTCATCCAGGGCAACGCGCGGCCCGGGGGCAACGGGCCGGCGCTGCTGGAGTGGGTCGAGGTGAGCGGCGACGAGGCGCGCCTGCGCGACTGGCTCGACGGCGAGGACCTGCCCGTGCGCGTCACGCCGGGCGAGCCCGCCGTGCGCGCGGTGGGGATCGCCGGCAAGACCTTCAGCGGCTGAGCCGCAGCGTCCGCGACACGCCGCGGACGTTGCCCGCGCCGTCGGTCGCGGTCGCGCGCAGCGTGGCCCTCACGGCGCCGCCCTTCACGCGCCGCAGCTTCCGCGCGACCGACCTGGTCGGCTTCAGCGTCACGCGCACCGTGCCCGCCCCGGCGAGCCGGCCGGTCCTGTGCGCGAGCACGCGCGGGAGCTTGAGCCGCTTCGCCGTCTTCGCGCTGAGGCGCAACTCGACCCGCACCGTGCAGGCCTCCGAGCAGCGCACGCGCGTCACGACGCCGCGCCGCGCGAACCGCGACCGCGCGACCCGCCGGGTCGAGGTCAAGGACACCCCCACGTCGGGCGCCGGGCGATCGGTCAGCGCCGCCTGCGCCGGCGGTGACGCGACGGTCTCGGTCGTTCCCGACTCGCAGCCGCGGACCACGTCGCTCACGTCCGCTCGAACGGTGTCCACGCCGTCCCCGCAGTCGGCCTCGTCGCGCTCGCCGTCGAGCGCGTCGAGCGCGTCGTTGCCGCCGTCGCCGCTCAGCACGTCGAGGCCCGCACCGCCAGAGAGCTGATCGGCACCGTCACCGCCGCTGACGACGTCGTTGCCGGCATCGCCGGCCAGCGTGTCGAGGCCCGCACCGCCGGAGAGCTGATCGGCACCGTCGCCGCCGCTGACGACGTCGTTTCCGCCATCGCCGTTCAGCGTGTCGAGGCCCGCACCGCCGGAGAGCTGATCGGCACCGTCGCCGCCGCTGATGACGTCGTTTCCGGCATCGCCGGCCAGCACGTCGTTTCCGGCCCCGCCGGTCAGCGCGTCCCTGCCGAGCCCGCCGTGCACCACGTCGTCGCCCGCGCCGCCATCGGCCGCGTCGTCGCTGTCGCCGCCGTCGAGCGCATCCGCGCCGGCGCCGCCCAGGAGCGTGTCCAGGCCGTTGCCGCCGCGCACGACGTCGTTGCCGTCCCCGCCGTCCAGCGCGTCGTCGCCCTCCCCGCCATCCAGCGTGTCCGCTCCCGGCCCGCCCAGGAGCTGGTCGAACCCGTCCCCGCCGGAGAGCGAGTCATCGCCGGCACCGCCGTCGAGCGTGTCGTCGCCGGCGCCGCCGTCGAGCGAGTCCACACCATCGCGGCCGAGCAGCGCGTCCACGCCGTCACCGCCGTCGAGCGTGTCGTCGCCCGCGCCGCCGTCGAGCCGATCCGCGCCGGCTCCGCCGCTGAGCACGTCCATCCCGTCGCCGCCGGACAGCGTGTCCGGCTCCCCGCCGCCGTCCAAACGGTCGTCGCCGTCGCCGCCTTCGAGCGTGTCCGTCCCCGGCCCGCCCACGAGCGCGTCCGTCCCGTCGCCGCCGAGCAGGTGGTCGTCGCCCGCCCCGCCGTCGAGCTGATCGTTCCCCGCCAGGCCGATCAGCTCCTGCGCGCCGTCGGTCCCCACGAGCACGTCCGCGCCGTCGCTGCCGGTCAGGACCTCGACGTCCGAGCCGACGTTGTTGATCTTCAGGTTGCCCGCACCGTCGTTGGCCACGCCGTCGAGCGAGATCACCACCGGGCCTGCGTTGGTGAACTGCACGGAGTCGCGACCGGACCCGCCGACGAACGTCGCGAGCAGCCCGAGCAGCGCGTCGTCGCCCGGCCCGCCGTCAAGCGTCCCGCCGCCGGAGATCCAGTCGTTGCCGCCCTCGCCGTGGATGTCGCCCGCGCCCGCGATCACGTCCCCGCTCTCGCCCGCGAAGACGTGGTTGTCGTCGCCCTGGAGGTTGATCGTGTCCGCGCCGGAGCCGGTGCGCACGGTGTCGGCGCCGTCGGAGGCGATGACCGACACCGCGCGCGTCAGCGTCGACGCGTCGAGCGTGTCGGCGCCGGCGTCGAGCCGCACGTCGACGGTCGCGTTCGGCCCGACGGCGCACACGACCGACGCGCCGGTCCCGCACGCGCCCGCGACCCCCTGCGGCGACGCGACCGTGATCGAGCCCGCCGCCTCGGTCAGCGTGACCGACTCATCGCCCGCCGTCCCGGTCACGATCAGCGTCCCGCCGTTGGCCACCGTCACGGCCGCCGAGGCCACCCCCGCCCCCAGAAAGAAAAACGGCGCAACCAGCAACCACAGGCAAACCACCCCCCTCACGACCGCCAACGTACCGGTTATGTCAAGTCGCTCACACCCGTGTGAGCGCCGTGCGAGCGCGCTGCGAGCGCGACCTCCGATAACTCCGACCATGAACTACGCCATCGAAGCCCGGGGCCTGCGCAAGGCCTTCGGCGAAACCCAGGCGCTGGACGGCGTCGACCTCGCCGCCCGTGAGGGCACGGTGCTCGGCGTGCTCGGCCCCAACGGCGCCGGCAAGACCACCGCGGTGCGCATCCTCGCCACCCTGCTCAAGGCCGACGAGGGCACCGCGATCGTCGCGGGCCACGACGTCGCCGCCGAGCCCGCGAAGGTGCGCGAGAAGATCGGCCTCACCGGCCAGTACGCGAGCGTCGACGAGCTGCTCACCGGCCGTCAGAACCTCGAGCTGATCGGCGCCCTGCTCGACCTCAGGCGCAAGGACGCCCGGGCGCGCGCCCAGCAGCTGCTCACCTGGTTCGACCTCAAGGACGCCGGCGACCGCCCCGCCCGCACCTACTCCGGCGGCATGCGCCGCCGCCTCGATCTCGCGGCCAGCCTCGTCGGCCGCCCGAGCATCGTCTTCCTCGACGAGCCCACGACCGGCCTGGACCCCGCCAAGCGCGAGGACATGTGGGGCGTCGTGCGCAACCTCGTCAACGACGGCTCGACGATCCTGCTCACCACGCAGTACCTCGAAGAGGCCGACGCCCTGGCCGACGAGATCAGCGTGATCGACCACGGCAGGGTGATCGCCCACGACACGCCGACCGGCCTCAAGCAGATCGTCGGCGGCCAGACCTTGACCGTCCGCCCGAGCGAGCCGAGCCGGCTCGAGGAGACGGCGAACATCATCGCCGAGATCTCCCACGCGCTCCCGGTCTTCCCCGCCCGCGGCACCGTCGCCGTGCCGGTCGCCGGTGACGAGGCGCTCGCCACCGCGATCTACCGCCTCAACGAGGCCGGGATCGCCGTCACCGAGCTCTCCCTGCACCTCCCGTCCCTGGACGAGGTGTTCTTCAACCTCACGTCGAAGCCCCAGGAGGCGTTGACCGTATGACCCGTCTCGTCCGGCACAGCTCCGCGCTGGCCAAGCGCAACCTGATCGGCGTCACCCGCAACCCCGAGGCGTTGCTCGACGTGACGCTGCAGCCGATCATCTTCATCGCGCTCTTCACCTTCGTCTTCGGCGGCGCCATCGCCGGCGGCTCCCAGCACGACTACCTGCAGTTCCTGCTCCCCGGGCTGCTCGCGCAGACGATCGCCTTCGGCGGCGTGGCCATCGGCGTCAACCTCAACTCCGACATCGAGAAGGGCGTCTTCGACCGCTTCCGGAGCCTGCCGATCATGCGCGCCGCGCCGCTGATCGGCTCGGTCATGGCCGATGTCGTCAGATACGTCGTGGTCTGCGTGGTCACGCTCGGCTTCGGCTACGTGCTCGGCTTCCGCGCCACCACCAGCGTCCCTGAGGTGTTCGCCGCCCTCCTGCTGGCGATCGGCTTCGCCTTGTGCCTGAGCTGGATCTCGGTCTGGGTCGGCATGCTCGCTCGCACGCCCGGCTCGGTCCAGGGCATCCTCATGCTCGCGCTGTTCCCGCTGACGTTCGGCTCGGTCACCTTCGTCCCCGCCGACACGCTCCCGAACTGGCTGCAGACGTTCACCGAGGTCAACCCGCTGACCCACCTGATCGGCGCCCTGCGCGGCCTGATCACCGGCGGCCCGGTACAGACCGACCTGTTCTGGACGCTCGGCTGGATGGCCGGACTACTGGCCGTCTTCGTGCCGCTCGCCCTGCGCGCCTACAACCGGCGGGCATAGCAATGCCAACGCCTCGTCTTGCGCCAGCGCGCGGGCGCGCTCATACGCAGGGTGACGAAGAGCCGCCTCCAGCCGCCCGACCTCAGGATTGGAGAGATCCTCGGCGCCCCGCAGCCTCGCGGCGGCGCCGAGTTGCGTCGCGGCCCGCTCGACGTCGCCTTCGCGCAGCGAGATCGTCGCCTCCACGACGCCCGTCATCCCCGTGATCGGCATGTCCTGCGTAGCGGCGGCAGTGCGGATCGCCTGTCCCGCCAGCGCGTGCGCACGCTCGAGGTCGCCGTCCTCCAGCGCCACGAGCGCCTGCATCGCCTCCACGAGCGCCTTGGCATGGCCCTGCTCGGGGCGCAGCTCGCCGAGGCGCTCGAGCCGCCGCTCGGCCTCGGCGTTCTGCGCTCGCAGCGCTTCGAAGTCGCCGTCGAGCCAGGCGAGCCGCGCGACCGATGCGTAGCCGACGACCGCCCGATCGCGGTCGAGGTCTGAGTCCTGCACCGCCTCCTCGGCGAGCTCGCGGGCGCCGGCGATGTCACCGCGGCGCACGCGGATGTCCGACAGCCGCATCCGCAGCATGCCGGAGCCGGCGGTGCCGGACAGCGTGTCCAGCAACGCCGTCGCCTCGTCCAGAGCGGTCTCGGCGCCGTCGAGATCGTCGACCACGCTGAGCGTCCCGGCGAGTGACGAGAGCGCCATCGCCCGCGCCCAATGGTCGCCGAGCTCGCGGTAGGCCGCGACCGCCAGCTCGAGGTCGGAGCGCATGTGGACCTGGTCGCCGTGGTTCTCGGCGAAGTGGGCGCGCATCATCGTCGCGGTCGCGCGCACCCACGGGTCGGGATGCTCAAGCGTCTCCGCGAGGCGCTGCTCCACGAGGTCCATCCGGCCGGCGAACATCGGGAACATCGGGCGCAGCAGCGCGAGCCACGGGTAGGGACTCGTATCCAGCGTCTCCAGCCGCTCGGCCAGCCCCCGGAGCTCGTCGGCCTTGGGGGCGTTCTGCTCGGCCATCTCCCGGATCATCAGCAGGCCTTCGCCGATCAGCCGGTCCAGCGGGTCGGCCTCGCCCTCGATCTCCGCGGCGAAGGCGATCCACGCCATCGCCTCGTCCGGCGAGCCGGACAGCACCCAGAACCACAGCAGCCGGACCGCGAGGTGCATCGCGCTGCGGGCGTCACCGGTGTCGCCGTACCAGCGCAGGGCGGCGAGCACGTCGTCCTTGGAGTCCTGCAGGCGCTGGAACCAGATCCGCTGATCGGCGCGCCGCAGCTCGGGCTCGGCGCGGTCGACGAGCTCGGAGAACCAGCGGGCGTGTGCGCCGCGGACGGCCTCGACCTCCCCCGCCTCGTCGAGCTTCTCGAGGGCGTACTCGCGGATCGTCTCGAGCATCCGGTAGCGCGGCCCGGCGACCACGAGCGAGCGCTCGGCCAGCGCCGTCAACCCGTCCAGCGCGTCCTCGACCCCGCACACCGCCGCGGCGGATTCCTCCGTCGCCCCCGCCTGGAACACACCGAGCCGCCGCGCCAGCACCCGCTCGTCCTCAGCCAGCAGGCCCCAGCTCCAATCGACCACCGCGCGCAGG
The DNA here is from genome assembly GCA_963798325.1 of uncultured Solirubrobacteraceae bacterium. GTDB lineage: Bacteria > Actinomycetota > Thermoleophilia > Solirubrobacterales > Solirubrobacteraceae > Solirubrobacter. The sequence continues at coordinate 987,280 of CAWCSS010000008.1, read as the reverse complement.
GTGCGGTGGCGCGGGAGCGCGGCCCGCGAGCCGCCGGTGAGCAGGCGAAAGCGGTCGTCCAACCGCACGGCGAGCTGCTGCACCGACATCGTGCGCAACCGCGCGGCGGCGAGCTCGATCGCCAGCGGGAGCCCGTCGAGGCGGCGGCAGATCTCGCCCACCTCGTCGGTCATCACGAAGCCGGGCGAGGCCGCGCGGGCGCGATCGAAGAAGAGCTGCTCCGCGGACTTCTCGGCCAGCGGGGACACCGGGACGAGGTTCTCGCCCGCGATCGCCAGCGGCTCCCTCGACGTCGCCACGATCCGCAGCCCGGGGCACTGGGCCAGCAGCGTGTCGGCCAGCGCGGCGGCGGCCTCGATCAGGTGCTCGCAGTTGTCGAGCGCGATGATCGTCTCGCGGTCGATCAGCGCGTCGACCAGGCGCTCGAGCCCGCCGGCGGGCGGCGCTCCGCCGGGCTTCTCGATCAGCGCGCGCTCGCGCAGGCCGAGCGCGGCGAGCGCGGCGGGGACGACCTCGACGTCGGCGGTCACCGGCGCGAGCTCGACCATCCATACGCCGTCCTTGACGCGGTCGACCCAGCGCGAGAGCGCCTCCCCGGTCAGCCGGGTCTTGCCCGCGCCGCCCGGGCCGACGAGGGTGACCAGGCGGGCGGTCTGGAGCAGCGAGTCGATCCGCTCCAGGTCGGCCTCGCGGCCGACGAAGCTCGTGACGGGCGCGCGCAGGTTGCTCGTGCGGCGGGTCGGCGCCTTGAGCACGGACATGTGCGCCGCGGCCAGCTCGCCGCTCGGGAGCGCGCCGAGCTCCTCGTCGAGGCGGGTGCGGATGCGCTCGTAGGCGGACAGCGCGTCGGCCTGGCGGCCCGCCGCCGCGAGCGCCTCGATGTAGCGCGCGGCGAGCTTCTCGTTGAGCGGGTGCTCGGCGGCCGCGGTCTCGAGCTCGCCGAGCGTCGCGTCGGGCAGCGCGAGCAGCGCCTCCAGCCGTGCCTCTTCGAGCGCGGGAATGCCGGATGGGCCGCGCCACAGCGCCAATGCCTCGCGCGCGTGCCCTTCCTCGAGCAGCGCGTTGAAGCGCTGCAGGTCCACGTCGGCCGCCAGCCGGTAGCCGCCGGGCGCGGCCTCCAGCGCATCCCCCACGCTGCGCCGCAGCCGCGAGACGAGCGACTGCAGCGCGTGCGACTCATCCGCCGGGAGGTCGTTGTCCCAGACGGCGTCGACCAGCGCGCCGGTGGAGACCGGGCGGCCCGCGTCGAGCGCGAGCCGCGTCAGCAGCGCGCGCAGGCGCCCACCGGCGAGCTCGACGGGCTGGCCGTCGCGCTGGAGAACCAGTGGCCCGAGGATGCCGACACTGACCGTTACGCGGCCGTCTCCTTCGCGAACTGCTCGCGCAACGTCTTCTTGGAGAACTTGCCGACCGACGTCTTGGGCACCTCTTCGATGATCTGCATGTCGTTCGGGATCCACCACTTCGGGACGCGCTCGGCCAGGAACTCCTTGAGCTCCTCGAGCGTGATCTCTTCGTCGCCGTCCGGGACGACGCACGCTAGCGGGCGCTCGGACCACTTCTCATCCGGGATGCCGATCACCGCCGCCTCGGCGACCTTCGGGTGCGCCATGATCGCGTTCTCGAGCTCGACGCTGGAGATCCACTCGCCGCCGGACTTGACCAGGTCCTTGGTGCGATCGACGAGCTTCACGTAACCGTCGGACGTGATCGTGGCGACGTCGCCGGTGCGCAGCCAGCCGTCGTCGGTGAAGGAGTCGCCGGAGCGCTCGTCGTTGTAGTAGGAGGAGGCGATCCAGGGGCCGATGGCCTGCAGCTCGCCGCGCGCCTCTCCGTCCCAGGGCAGCTCCTCGTCGGTGCCGGGGTCGACGATCCGCAGATCCACCAGCGGGATCGCGATGCCCTGCATCGCCCGCAGCTCGGCCAGCTCGGGGTCGTCCTGCGCGCCGAGCGTGGACTTGATGCGCCCGGTCGTCGCCACCGGGCTCGTCTCGGTCATGCCCCAGGCCTGCAGGATCGGCAGCCCGATCTGCTCGCGGTAGCGCTCGCTGAGCGACTGCGGGACGGCCGAGCCGCCGCACAACACCTCGCGCAGGTGGCTGAGGTCGCGGCCCTTGAGCTCGGGCAGCACGCCCATCCAGATCGTCGGCACGCCCGCGGCGAGCGTGACCTTCTCGCCCTCCATCAGCTCGGCGATCGCCTGCGGCTGCATCTTCGGGCCGGGCATGGCGAGGTTCGAGCCGGCCATCACCGCCGCCTGGCACAGGCCCCACGCGTTGGCGTGGAACATCGGCACGACCGGCATGATCGTGTCGCGCTCGGAGACGCCCGCGGCGTCGGCGATCATCGCGCCCATCGAGTGCAGCACCGTGCTGCGGTGGCTGTAGACGACGCCCTTCGGGTGGCCGGTGGTGCCGCTCGTGTAACACATCGCGGCGGCCTGGTTCTCGTCGTCGATCGGCCCGAACTCGGCCGGCTCGGCGTCCTTGAGCAGCGTCTCGTAGTCGCGGATCCGGTCGTCGTCGGGAATCTCGTCGTCGACGCCGTCGTCCATCACGATGACGTGCTTGACCGTCTCGAGGTTGTCGATCAGCGGCCACAGGAGCTTCAGCAGCGACCGGTCGGCGAAGATCACCTCATCCTCGGCGTGGTTGGCGATGTAGGTGATGTCGTCCGGATAGAGGCGGATGTTGAGCGTGTGCAGGACGCGGCCCGAGCAGGGCGCGGCGAAGTAGAGCTCGAGGTGGCGCTGGGTGTTCCAGGCGAACGTCCCGACGCGGCCGTCCTTGCTCACCTCGAGCTGGTCGAGCACGGTCGCGAGCCGGCGCGTGCGCTCGGCCCACTCTCCGTAGGTGACCCGCTCGATCCCGTCGGCCTGGACCGTCGCCACCTCCTTGTCGGAGAACAGACGCTCAGCCCGGCGAAAAATATGCGTGAGGGTGAGCGGATATGACGACATCAGTCCTTGCATGCGGATGCTCCTTCTCCGTTCGTCTAGCTCATGTTCCCGGATTTGCTGGCATCGTGATCCTGTGAAGTTTTGGCCCGCGCTGCTTGTCGTCCTGGTGGTGGCCGGGTGCGGGTCCGGCGGGCCGTCGGTTCCGCGCGCCACGCCCACCCCGATGCCCGCCACCGGGCCGCTCGATCGCCTGCCGCCCAAGACGGGCAACTGGGACGCGCTGTACGCGCGCCAGCAGGCCGAGGACCGGGCGCGGCGGCGCGCCCTGGCGCAGGCGCGGCGTTCGCCGACGGTCGAGGCGTCGCTGCGCGTGGCGCGGCTCGCGGGGCGGATCACGCCGAACGTCGAGGGCCGGATGCGACGCGACTGGGCGCACGCGAACCAGGTGCTCTCCGGGCTCAGCGGCGTGCGCCGGACCGAGCTCGGCTACGTCGTCGACAGCGTGCGCGCCCTGGCCGCCTCGCACCAGCTGACGGCCGACCGGCTGGACCCGACGTTCCTGATCATGAACGCCAACGTGCGCTTCTGGCCCGCCTCGCCGCTCCCGGCGCCGGCGTGGCGGACGTCCTTCGGCCGCGATCCCGCGATCTTCCAGTACTACCCGGGGCACGGCCTGCAGTTCCAGCCGCTGGCCTCCTGGGGACGGGCGAACGCGATCGCCGGGGCGTGCCTGGCGGCGCTGCGCACGCGGACGACCAAGGACACCTGCCGGACGGCCTCGATGACGCGCTGGCTGGATCGTCTGCTCTCGCTGGGCGCGCGGCGGTCGGGCTACCTCGCGTGGGAGTACTACTTCGCCTACGGGAGCGGCTATCCGCCGTGGGTGAGCGGGATGACGCAGGCGACCGCGATCCAGGCGCTCTCGCGCGGCTACCGCGCGCTGGGCCTGATGCGCTGGAAGCGGGCGGCGGAGCGGGCGCTGGGCGCGTTCGAGCAGCCGCCGCCGATGGGCGTGGCCGTGCGCGCCAACGGCGGCAAGCACTACCTCCTGTACTCGTTCGCGCCGTCGCATCTGGTGTTCAACGGCGGCCTGCAGGCCGTGATCGGCCTACGCGACGCGGGCGCGCTGCTGCACTCGTCCCGCGCCCGGCGGTTGTTCAAGGCCGGCGATCGTGCCGCGCGGCGCGAGGTCGCGGCGTTCGACACGGGCGCGTGGTCGCTGTACTCGGCGTCCGGGGCGGAGTCGACGCTGAACTACCACGAGCTCACCGCGAACTTCCTCGGCGGGCTCTGCAAGCGCGTCAAGGCGGCCGTCTATTGCCGCGCGAACGCGCGCTTCGAGCGCTACGAGCGTGAGCCGACGAAGATCGCCGTGGCCGGTCTGACGCGCCTGAGCGCGACGCGCGCCACGACGGTGCGGTTCCGTCTCTCGAAGGTCTCAAGCGTCAAGGTGCGCGTGTGGGGCAAGCGCGGGATGACCGTCTCGCGCGACTTCGCGACGCTCCCGCGCGGCACCCACACGTTCGCCTGGCGCCCGCCGGGGCGTGGCCACTACACGGTGCGGATCGAAGCCCGCGGGCCGAGCGGGCCCGCGGGGGTCGAGACGCGCACGGTCAAGGTCAAGCTGCCCAAGCCGGTGAAAACGCACAAGAAGAAGAAGGCGGCGCCGCACAAACCGACCAGGGGAAGCCGGAAGGGCGACGCCGCCGCCGCGGCCTCCCGCCGCTAGCTCGCGACGGCTGCGGGGGCGACGCCGGCGATCCAGTCGCGGAGCGCCGTATCACCCACACGCGCGTAGACCCCGGGCTTGCCGGGTCGCGCGCAGCCTTCGCCGAAACTCGTCGCGCCGACGACGCGCAGCGCGCCGCCGACCGTGCCGTACATCGGACCGCCTGAATCGCCCTGGCAGCTGTCCACGCCGCCCTGCGGGAAGCCCGCGCACAGCATCGTCGTGGCGTCGAACTCGCTGTAGGCGCTCGCGCACGCGGCGTCGGTCGTCACCGGGACCTGCGCCTCCTGCAGCGTGGTCGGCGTGTCGCCGCCCTCGGAGGTCGCGCCCCAGCCGACGATCGTCTCCGTCGTGCCCGCCGCCCAGCTCGCGGTCTCGCTCGCGCCGGCGATCTTCGTCGGTGTCATCGCGCTCGCCCGGCTCAGGTGCAGCAGCGTGACGTCGTAGCCCTGCGTGAGCAGGTAGCTCGGGGACACGATCGCCTCGCTTACGGGGACGCTCTCGCCCTGGCCGGCCTTGTTGGAGCCGATGTAGACGTCGATCAGCGGACCCGGGAAGGAGACCGGCGTGGCCACCGCGCTGCCCGTGATCGATCCGCAGTGGCCGGCGGTCAGCACCCAGTCGGGCGCGATCAGCGTGCCGGTGCACAGGAAGCTCTTGGCGAGGTGGACCTCGGCGATCGACGGATACGCGCCCGGGGCGGCGTCGTGGCCCCCCACGATCGCGTGCGACGGAGCGGCGGTCAGCGCGAGCGCGGACGAAGCGGTCGCGACGGCGATCAGGAGCCTGTTCATGAAAGCCCGGAACGCAGTTGAAGACCCAAACTTGCGGTGACGTGGCAGACTTGCGCTCGATGGCCGCGACTGCGCGAGAAACCCGCGACGACGTTCAACCCGTCGCGAATGAGAACCTGGACCGGTTCCTGACCGGCACGGTCACCGTGCTGCCGATCCTCGCCCTCGGCGTCGTCGGCTGGCAGGTCTGGTCGTCGCTTCTGGGCTGGAGCGACCTGATCGTGTTCGCGATCATGTACGTCCTCACCGGCCTCGGGATCACCGTCGGCTTCCACCGGCTGTTCACCCACCGGTCGTTCAAGACCGGCAAGGCGGTGCGCGCGATCCTCGCCGCGCTCGGCAGCGCCGCGATCGAGGGCCCGGTGATCTCGTGGGTCGCCGACCACCGCAAGCACCACGCCTACTCCGACCAGCCGGGCGATCCGCATTCGCCCCACGTCGATCACGGCCACGGGCTCAAGGGGGCCCTGCGCGGCCTCGCCCACGCGCACCTCGGGTGGCTGTTCATCCACACCGGCCGCGGGCTCAAGACGCGCTACGCGCCGGACCTGATCGCCGACCCGGTCGTCAACTTCATCTCGCGCACGTTCGTGCTGTGGGTGTTCGCCGGGCTGGCGGCGCCGTTCCTGCTCGGCTGGCTGATCGGCGGCACGCTCGACGCCGCGCTGACCGGCCTGCTGTGGGGCGGCGCGGTGCGGATGCTCGTGCTGCACCACTCGACCTACAGCATCAACTCGCTGTGTCACTTCTTCGGTCGCCAGCGCTTCAAGACCGGCGACGAGTCACGCAACCTGTGGTGGCTGTCGTTCTTCACCTTCGGTGAGGCGTGGCACAACAACCATCATGCGTTTCCCACCTCCGCCCGCCATGGTCTCTCACCATGGGCATTCGATCCTTCCGCCTGGGTGATCTGGGCACTGGAGAAGACAGGGCTGGCGTGGGACGTGGTGCGGATCGCTCCGGACCGCCAGGCCGCCAAACTCGCGACGTGACCGAGGAGCTCCGCGCCGTCTTGGCGGAGGCCCTGCCGGACCGCCCCTTCACCCTCTCGCTCTGGGACGGCACCTCGCTGCCGCCGACCAACGGCGACGACGGTCCGGTCTTCCGCATCACCACCCCTGAGGCGCTGGGCCACGTGCTGCGCGCGCCAGGGCAGCTCGGCGTCGGCCGCGCCTACGTCAGCGGCGGCATCGACGTCGACGACATCGACGAAGCGCTGGCGCTGATCGCCCGCTGGTCGCCGCCGCCCCTCGACGCACGCGCGAAGGCCCGCATCGGGCTCGCGGCGGTCAAGGCGGGCGCGCTGCGCCGCGTCCCCAAGGTGCCGGCGATGGAGCTGCGCCCCAAGGGCGCGCGCCACTCGATCCTGCGCGACAAGCGCGCGGTCACGCACCACTACAACCTCTCCAACGAGTACTTCTCGCTGTTCCTGGACGAGTCGATGACGTACTCCTGCGCGATCTGGTCGCGCGGCGCTGACGACCCTGGAAGAGGCGCAGCGGGTCAAGCTGGAACTCGTCTGCACGAAGCTGGCGCTGCAGCCGGGCGAGCGAGTCCTGGACGTCGGCTGCGGCTGGGGCGCCTTCGCCATCCACGCCGCCCGCGAGCACGGCGTGCACGTGACCGGCATCACGCTGTCCGAACCGCAGGCGCAGCTGGCGCGCGAACGCGCGGACGCCGCCGGCGTCGGCGATCGCGTCGACATCCGCGTCATGGACTACCGCGAGATCGCCGGCGAGACGTTCGACGCGATCGCCTCGATCGGCATGGTCGAGCACGTCGGCTCGGTGAACATCGACGCCTACACGGCGAAGCTCGCGTCGCTGCTCCGGCCGGGCGGCCGGTTGCTCAACCACGGCATCGCGCGCCTGCGCGTGGGCGACGCCGAGGCCGGGCCGTTCTGCGAGCGCTACGTGTTCCCGGACGCCGCGCCGCTGCACCTGTCGCGCATCCAGTTGGCGGTCGAGCGCGCCGGCCTGCATTCGCGCCACGTCGAGGACTTCCCGGACGACTACGCGCGGACGCTGCTGGAGTGGCAACGGCGCTTCGAGTCCAACATCGAGCGCGCCCGCGAGCTCGGCGGCGACGAGCGGGTCCGCGTCTGGCGGATCTACCTGCGCGTGTCGCGCCAGGGCTTCGAGAGCGGGTTCATCTCCGTCTACCAGGTGCGGGCGGTCAAACCGCTCTGACCGCGAGCAGAGCGCGGCGGTCGCGCCAAGCGCGAGGCGGTCGCGCCAAGCGCGGGCGGCGCGCAGCGCGTCCGCCAAGCGCGCGGCGGTCGCGCCAAGCGCGCGGCGGTCGCGCCAAGCGCGCGGCGGCGCGCCAAGCGCGCGGCGGTCGCGCCAAGCGCGCGGCCGCACCGCGCCGAGCGCCGCGGTCACGCAGGCGCGGCGGTCACGCCAAGCGCGCGGCCGCACCGCGCAGCGCGGCGGTCCGCCAAGCGCGGCGGTCACGCCAAGCGCGCGGCCGAGCCGCGCCGGGCGCGCCAAGCGCGCGGTCGCGCCAAGCGCGGCCGCACCGCGCCGGGCGCCCCAAGCGCGCGGCCGCACCGAGCGCGGCGGTCGCCAAGCGCGGCGGTCACGCCAAGCGCGGCCGCACCGCACCCTGCGCGCCAAGCGCGCGGTCGTGCTTGCCCCGCCTGGCCGCGGCCTGCTCATGTCGCGATCGAGGCCCGGCCCCGCCGGGTGTGCCCGCCCCACCTGGCGGGCCACCCCTGATCGGCTTGGCGGATGGAGCGGCCTCAGGCCCGGGGGTGCCGTCAGAAACTCGGCGAATAACGAGAACTTCTGACGGCACCCCCATCAACGCGCCAACTCGACCAGTCCGAACGTGATCGAAATCGCCGGTCCCGCCGAGTCGCTCGCTGTCATCGAGGTCGCTCGCGCTGGACCCGCCTGGCCGCGGCCTGCTCATGTCGCGATGAGGCCCGGCCCCGCCGGGTGTGCCCGCCCCACCTGGCGGGCCACCCCTGATCGGCTTGGCGGACGGAGCGGCCTCAGGCCCGGGGGGTGCCGTCAGAAACTCGGCGAATATCGAGAATTTCTGACGGCACCCCCACCAACGCGCCAACTCGAACAGTCCGAGCCTGATCGAAATCGCCGGTCCCGCGGTCGTTCGTGTCATCGGGTCCCTCCCGTGGAGCCCGCCGGGCCGCGGCCTGCTCACGTCGCGATGAGGCCCGGCCCCGCCGGGTGCGCCCGCCCAACCTGGCGGGCCACCCTGATCGACTTGGCGGACGGAGCGGCCTCGGACCCGGGGGGTGCCGTCAGAAACTCGGCGAATAACGAGAACTTCTGACGGCACCCCCACCAACGCGCCATCGAACAGTCCGAACGTGATCGACACCACCGGTCCCGCGGTCGTTCGTGTCATCGGGTCCCTCCCGCGGAACGCACCCGGAGCGGAGCGACCCTGAGCCACCCAGCCGCGAGGCGATCCGCTCACAGTTCGACCCGAAAGTCGCCGCGAGCGGAGTGACGGTGGTCACGCCCGCAGTTTCCGCAGATCGGCGTGCTAACGTACAGCGTACGGGCGGCAACCGGCTGCCTGTGAGGTTCACGCGCGCTTGAGTCCCGCCACACGGGCGGTTCGGGTTTTGCTACAGCCTCCCGAATCGTTCGCGGCAGCTCCCCCAGCGCCGCCCATAGGAGTTTCATGTCCCATAAGTCTTTCGCCGATCTCGGCTTGTCGCAGCCCGTTGTGCGCGCGCTCGCCGAGAACGGCATGCAGTCCCCGTTCGCCATCCAGGCCCTCGTGATCGAGGACGTCCTGGAAGGCGTGGACGTCCTCGCGAAGTCCCCGACCGGGTCGGGTAAGACGATCGCGTTCGTGGCGCCGATGGTCGACGTGCTCGACCCGGCGGCGCGCAAGCCGTCGGCGCTGGTGCTCGCGCCGACGCGTGAGCTGGTCAGCCAGATCGTCGAAGAGGCGCGCCCGCTGGCCGAGGCCAAGCGGCCTCAAGGTCGCGTCCGTCTACGGCGGCGTCGGCTTCGACAAGCAGATCCGCAACGCCAAGGCGGCCCACCTCGTGGTGGCCACGCCCGGCCGGCTCGAGGATCTGCTGCACCGCCGCGCGCTCTCGCTCGCCGGCGTCGAGATCCTCGTCCTCGACGAGGCCGACCGGATGCTCGACATGGGCTTCCGCCCGGCCGTCGACCGGATCGTCGCGAAGTGCCCGGCCGACCGCCAGACGCTGTTCTTCAGCGCCACGCTCGACGGCGAGGCCGGCCGCATCGCGGGCGTCTACACGTCCGACGCGGTCATGCACGAGCACAAGCCGACGCCCGAGAGCATCGGCGAGATCGAGCACCGCTTCCGCGCGGTCGACCGTGACAGCCGTATCGGCGCGCTCGTCGAAGAGCTCGACGACGCCGAACTGGCGCTCGTCTTCGTGCGCACCAAGCGCGGCGCCGACCGGCTCGTCAAGCGCCTCGGCACCGAGGGCGTGCGCGCCGTCGCGATGCACGGCAACAAGTCCCAGAACCAGCGCGAGCGCGCGCTGGCCGACGTTCAGCTCGGGCAAGGTCAACACGCTCGTCGCCACCGACGTCGCCGCCCGCGGCATCGACGTCACCGGCGTCAGCCACGTGATCAACTTCGACGCCCCCGACGACCGCGAGAGCTACGTGCACCGCATCGGCCGCACGGGCCGCGCGGGTCGCACGGGCATCGGCGATCACCTTCGTCGAGGCCGAGCAGGCCCGCGACGTCGGCCGCATCGCCGCCGCGCTGCACCTGCACGGCGAGTTCGAGAACGCGGGCCTGATGCCCGCGCCGCGCCCGCACACCACCAGCGGCACCCGCCGCAACCGCTCGCGGTCGCGCTCGCGCCGCCCGCGCGAACCGCTAAGTCGGAGGACCCGGCGCCGCGCATCGCGCGGCGTCCACCCGAGCGCTATTTCCCGGCCACGCTCGACACGTAGTCGGCGATCTGCTTGATCTGGTCGGCGGTGAGCTTGCCTTGAAGGCCGGCATCGCGCCGCCGCCGTTGTTGACCTGCGAGGTCACGAGGTCCGGCCCGGGCGCAGCTGGTCCAGGTTCGGGCCGACCTGGCCCTTCGCGCCCGCGTCGCCAGGCGTGTGGCAGTTCGAGCAGTTCTGGGCGAACAGCTCCTTCCCGCGCGCCGGCAGCGGCGGGTGTGGCGGTGCCTGAGCCCTCGTCCGAGCCGCCACAGCCGGCGACGATGAGAGCGGCAGCGAATGCGACGACTGAGGCGCAGGTTTTCACGGGTCCGACTCTATCTGGACGGAAGTGTGTCCGCGTGAGCGCGATCCGTGTATATCGCTCGGGTCGATGAAGCGCGTGCTGGCCTTCACCGGGATGTTCGCGCTGGTCGCGACCGCCGGGCTCGCCGATCCAGGCCTGGCGCTGACGATGGCGCCCGCGTTGCTGCTGCTCGCGTTGCTCACCGATCGGCGTCCGGCCGGGTGAGGCGCTGATCGCGCGCCTGCGCGACCGTGCTCGCGAAGCGGCGCCACGCGCCACGTCGCACCCACGCCCGCGGCTCGCACTGGTCGTGCGCCCCGCGGGCCGGCAGCATCGCCTCCGCGCTCGCGATGCGGCCGCCCCCTTCCGGGCCTGCCGTCTCCCACTAGGCCCGCCCGGCACCGCCGGGCACGTTCAACTTCGGAAGGAAATGCTCATGAAGCGCATCACATCGGCGCTGGCCACCGCCGCCGTGGTCAGCGCGGTAACCGCCGCGACCGCGTTCGCCCACGAGACCGTCGTCTCCACCTCGCCCGGCAAGGGCAAGACCGCCAGCAAGCGCACCTCCACGGTCACCGTCACCTTCAGCGGCCAGTTCCGCAAGGGCACGCTGAAGGTCACCGGCCCGGGCAACAAGACGGTCTCCAGCGGCACCGGCGGGCGCGACCCGCGCAACGTCAAGCGCCTGCGCGTGCCGCTGAAGTCGGGCCTGAAGGCCGGCAGCTACAAGGCCACGTGGACGATCGTCGCGTCCGACGGTGACAACCAGCACGGCTCCTTCACCTTCAAGCTCAAGTGATCTGGCGCGCGCTTGCAGCCGGTCTCGCGGTGTTCGCCATCGCTGCGGCGCCAGCGGCGGCGCACATCCAGGTTCGCCCGACGCTGGTCGCCCCCGGCGACCCGGTGCTGTTCCAACTCATCGTGCCGAACGAGAAGGACGCGCACACTGTCGAGGTGACGCTGCAGGTCCCGAAGGACGTCCTCCCGTTCTCCTTCGAGGAGCCCGCCGGCTGGAAGCGCACGAACCAGCTCGCCTCCGACCAGAGCATCGACACGGTGACGTGGAAGGGCAAGCTCGAGCACGACGGCTTCGCGCAGTTCTCGTTTCTGGCGAGCACGCCGGACACCGAGGGCGACATCTCCTGGAAGGCCATCCAGAAATACGACGACGGCAGCACCGTCCGCTGGATCGGTGACACCGGCTCGGACAACCCCGCCGCGGTGACCAAGGTCTCGAAGGCCGCGCCGAAGGAGAACGCGGGCGGTGAGGGCGAGGAGGCCTCCGCCCCGGACGCGACCGCCACCGCCGTGACCGCGGCGACGACCGCCGTCGCACCGGCCGCGGCCGACACCTCCGAAGACGACGGCAGCGACTCGCCGCTGCCGCTGATCCTGTCGATCGCCGCGGTCGTGCTCGCGGGCGCGGCACTCGTGAAGGCCTTCCGATGAAGCGCGCCCTCGCCCTCGCCCTCGCCCTGCTGGCGCTCACCGCGCCGGTCGCCCTCGCGCACCAGGGCAACCCGCACTACCGCTCCGTGGTCAAGACGATCACGCCCGCCACCAGCGGGCTCGACGTCACGATGACCAACTTCGACGACTCCCTGCTGCTGGTCAACAAGAGCGGCAAGGACGTCACGATCCTCGACTACAGGGAGCAGCCGTACGCGCAGGTGCTGGCGGACGGCACGGTCAAGGTCAACACGGCGTCCGAGGCCTACTACCTCAACGAGGACCGCCTCGGCGAGACGCCGGTGCCCAAGGATCTGCCGAAGACGCCGCAGTGGAAGGAGCTCTCCAAGGGTGGGCGCTTCCAGTGGCACGATCACCGGTCGCACTGGATGGGCAAGGGCGACCCGCCGAACCTCAAGGACAAGAACGTCAAGACGTTCATCGACTCCTGGGAGGTGCCGGTCGAGATCGACGGCACCAAGGGCACGATCGCCGGGACGCTGACGTGGGTGCCGCTCGATGAGGGTGGCCTGCCGCTCGGCGCGATCTTCGCCTTCGCCGCGCTGGTGATCGTGCTCTGCATCGTGGTGTTCATCGTGCGGCGCCGCCGTGCCGAGCCGGACACGGACGCCGAGAAACGCAACGAGACCGTCGAAGCGTGGTGAAGCGGGCCACGACTCGCCCCGCGGGCTCGCGTCGCCCGCTCAGCGGGACGATCGTCCTCGCCCTGATCGTGCTGCTGTTGACCCCGGCGGCGGCGCTCGCCCACGCCACGCTCCAAGCCACGAGCCCTGAGCGCGGCGCCAAGCTCGACAAGCCGCCGGCGGAGGTCGTCTTCACCTTCGACGAGTCGGTCGAAGCGAGTTTCGGCGCGCTGCGCGTCTTCGACTCAGCCGGCAAGGAGGTTCAGGCCGGCGAAGCCTTCCACCCCAACGGCGAAGGCAAGAAGATCGCGGTCAAGCTCAAGCCGGGTCTCGGCGACGGCACCTACACCGCGACCTATCGGGTCGTCTCAGCCGACGGGCACCCCGTCTCGAGCGGCTTCGTGTTCACCGTCGGCGAGGCGGCCGCACCCACGCAGTCGCTGGACCAACTGCTGGCCGGCGGCGGCACCGGCCGCATCACCAACTCGGCGCTCTCCGTCGCCCGCGGCGTGCAGTACGGCGCGATCGCCCTTGGCCTCGGCGCGCTGATCTTCTTCTTCGCCTGCTGGCGGCCCGCCCGCGTGGTCTCGAAACCGTTCAGCGCGCGGCTGGAGCGCCTGATCCTGATCGCCGCCGTCGCCGGTTTCCTCTCCGCGCTCGCGGCGCTGACGCTGCAGGGCGCCGTGGGCCAGGGCGGCACGTTCTGGGACGCGGCCAGGCCGGACGTGCTCAAGGAGGTGATCGGCACCCGCTTCGGTCGCGCATGGGCGCTGGCCGCGGTCGCGTGGCTCGCCACCGGCGCGATCCTCGCCGCGCGCCCGCTGCGAGACCGGGCGCCGAAGACGATGGTCGTCGCCGCCGGCGGCGCCACCGCCGACACGCGGCCAGGCCACGCTCAACCCCGCCGCGCTGATCCTCGCCGTCCCGCTCTTCGCCCTCGCCCTGCTCCCCTCGCTGGGGGGCCACACCAGCGTCCAGTCGCCGGTCGCGATCCTGCTGCCCGCGAACATCCTCCACGTCCTGGCGATGAGCGCCTGGCTGGGTGGCATCGCCGTGCTCGTCTTCGCCCTGCGAAGCGCCACCGCGAGTCTCGCTCCCGAGCAGCGCACACCGCTGCTGGCGACCGTCGTCGGCGGCTTCTCGACCCTCGCCGGCCCCGCGATCGCGGTTCTGTTGCTCACCGGCGTCATCCAGGGCATCGTCGAGGTCGGGCGCTTCGGCGCTCTGCTCGACACCGCCTTCGGCCGCGCCGTCCTGATCAAGTCGATCATCGCGATCGCGATCGTCGCCCTCGGCGCCTACAACCGCCAGAGGATCGTCCCGGCGCTGAAGGCCGCGACCGGCTCACCCGGGCACACCGGCGTCCTGCTGCGCCGGATCCTGCGCGTCGAGCTGGCGCTCGGCGTGCTCGCTCTGGCCACGACCGGCGCGCTCTCGAGCTACGCGCCGTCGACCGCGGTCTCCAGCGGCCCGTACGCGACGACGGTCAACGTCGGCCCCGCGCGCATGGAGGTCACCGTCGACCCCGCCCGCGTCGGCCCCAACCAGCTCCACCTCTACCTCTTCGACCGCAAGACCGGCGCCGCCTACGAGGGCACCAAGGAGCTCACCGTCACGGCCGAGCTGCCGGAGAAGGGGATCGCCAAGCTGACGCTGAACCCGCACGTCGCGGGCCCGGGCCACTACGTCGTCGACGGCGCGGCGCTCCCGGTGAAGGGCAAGTGGACGATCGAGACGGCGCTGCGCGTGAGCGACTTCGACGAGTTCGCCCAGAAGTTCCAGGTCCCGATCGACTAGCGGACCGTGCGGCGCAACAGCGTGAAGCAGATCGCGGCGAGGATCAGCGCCACGACCGGCCAGAACGCGCTGAAGGACGTGAGGATGGCGAGCAGGACGCCGGCGACGCCGACGAGACCGAACGCGCCGGTCGCCAGCACGAGGCGGTAGGCGCGCTGCTCACGCTGCTTGCGGGACAAGTTGGAACCGGATCGGCGTTCGAGATCGCTCATCGGATTCAATGATGCCACGCGCGGGCCTCATCAATACGATCCCGCTCGATGAGTCACCCGCTCCGCTCGCTGGCCGACGCCGCGCGCGCCGTGACGGCGGCGGCGACGGACGAGGACGTGCTGACGATCGTGACCGAGGCGGCGCGCGACGTGATCGGTGCGCGCCACGGCGCGGCGAGGCGCGGCCCGAACGGAGCGCCGCACGGCCCGCGCCTGGTCGCGCCGCTGGTCGCGCGCGACGGGTCGAGCCTCGGCATGATCGAGCTCTGGGACAAGCCGGGCGAGTTCACCGCCGACGATGAGGCGATCCTGATCCAGCTCGCCCAGATGGCCGCGAACGCGATCGAGACGCTGGAGCTGCTCAACCGCGAGCACCTCGCCCGCCTCGAGGCCGAGGAGACAGGCAGGCGGCTGCTGCGCGAGAAGCAGCGCGCCGAGGCGCTGCAGCGCGTCGGCAGCGCGATCGCCGGGCGGCTCGAGCTGCAGGAGATCGTCCAGCTCGCCACCGACTCCGCGCGGGCCCTCACGCCCGCCGAGTTCGGCGCCTTCTTCTACAACGTCACGTCCGACGCCGGCGAGTCCTACATGCTCTACACGCTCTCCGGCGTGGAGCGCAGCGCGTTCGAGCGCTTCCCGATGCCGCGCAACACGGACATCTTCGCGCCGACCTTCAACGGCGAGGGCATCGTCCGCCTCGACGACGTGCTCGTCGACCCGCGCTACGGCCACAACGACACCTACCACGGCATGCCCGAGGGGCACCTGCCCGTCCGCAGCTACCTGGCCGTCCCGGTCATGACCGCCGACGGCGAGGTCGCCGGCGGGCTGTTCTTCGGTCATTCCGAGCCGGGCATGTTCTCCGCCGAGGACGAGGAGATGGTGGTCGGGATCGCCGCCCAGTCGGCGATCGCGATCGAGAACGCGCGCCTCTACCAGGAGCGCACCCGCACCGCCCAGACGCTCCAGCGCGCCCTGCTGCCCCCGCACCTGCCCGAGATCCCCGGCATCGAGCTGGCCGCGACCTACCGCGCCGCCGGCGAGGGCAACGAGGTCGGCGGCGACTTCTACGACGTCTTCGCCCAGGCCGACGGAAGCTACGCGCTGGTGGTCGGCGACGTCTGCGGCAAGGGCCCGCAGGCCGCGGCGGTGACCGCCCTCGCCCGCTACACGCTGCGCGCCCACGCCGTCGCCGGCCTGCGCCCGAGCTACCAGCTCGCCCGCCTCAACGACGCCCTGCTGCGCCAGCACGCTCCGGGCTTCGTCACCTGTGCGCTCGCGCGGCTGGAGCGGACCGAGCACGGCGCGCGGATCGAGCTCGCGACGGCCGGCCATCCGCTGCCGATCGTGGCCAGCGGCGGCGGCGCGGCGCCACTGGGGGACGTCGGCACGCCGCTGGGGATCATCGAGCGCCCGGAGCTGCCCGAGGTGACGATCGAGCTGCGCCCCGGCGACCTGCTCGCCTTCTACACCGACGGCGTGACCGAGGCCGCCGCGCCGCGCCTGCTGTTGTCCGACCTCGATCTGGCGGTGCTCGTCGGCGAGCGCGCGGCCGATGGCCCGCATGCGGTGGTCGAGCACCTCGAGCGCACCGCGGTCGCCAACGCCGGCGGCAACCCACGCGACGACATCGCCTGCCTGGCGCTGCAGATCACGACGCCGATGCTCGTCTCCGAGCGCTTCGCGGCCACGCCGCACGCCGCCCACGACGTCGCCGACGCGCTCGCCCCGATCGGCGAGACGCTCGGCGAGAAGACGGCGATGGACCTGCGCCTGCTGGCCACCGAGCTGGTGGCCAACGCGGTCAGGCACACGGGCGTGGCCAACGGGACGATCGGGATCGACCTGCGCCGGGCGGGCGGCACCCTGCACCTGAGCGTGACCGACGACGGCCCCGGCTTCGAGCCGCCGCCGCGCCCGCTGGCCACGCCCGAGGGCCCTGGCGGCTGGGGCCTGTACCTGGTCGACCAGTGCGCCGCCCGCTGGGGCACCGAGCGCGGCGAACGTCACCGCGTCTGGCTGGAGCTCGATGCCTGAGATCGTCGCCGTCGCCGGCGAGGTGACCTTCTCCAACGTCGGCACGCTCACCCGGCGCCTGGATGAGGCGCTCACGCGCACCCAGCACCTGATCGTCGATCTCACCGACGTGACCTTCATCGACTCGTCCGGCCTCTCGACGCTGCTGACCGCGTCGGCCGCCGCGCGTGACCGCGGGGGCGCGGTCGCGCTGGTGCTGGCGCATGGCCGCCCGCCGTCGATCTTCCGCTTCCGCGGCGTCGATCGCCTGCTCGCGCTCTACGAGAGCCGCGAGGACGCCTTGGCCGGTGTGTCGGGCGAGTAGCGCGACATCTTGGCCCGCGGGCCGAACGCGTGAACGCGTCGAGCGGGCACGCTGTCCCCTCGTGCAGATCGGGCTGGTCCTCCCCGGCGGTGGGGCGCGCGGTGCCTACGAGGCGGGCGCGCTCTCCGTCCTCATCCCGGCGCTCGAGGCGCGCGGGGAGCGAGTCGAGATCGTCTGCGGCACAAGCGTCGGCGGGATCAACGCCGCGGTCGTGGCGGCGGTCGCCTCGCTCCCCGCGCGCGAACAGGCCGAGACGTTCCTGGAGCACTGGCGCTCGGTGCGCAAGAACAGCGTGATCCGGCCGGTGATCGGGATCGGCACCGGCCTCGGACTGCTCCGCCTGGCGGGCGAGATCCTCGAGCTGCCGGGCCTGCGCGCGGCCTCGCTGCTCGATCCGTCGCCGCTGGCGAGCAGCCTCGAGGGCTGGATCGACTGGGACGCGCTGCACGCCAACGTCGCCTCTCGCCTCGTCCACGCCGTCTGCGTCGTCGCCACCTCGGTCGAGCGCGGCCTCCCGGTCGGCTTCGTCGAGAGCGCCGAGAAGCCGCCGCGCTCGGACCGCGAGATCGAGTACGTCCACACGCGCATCGAGGGCCAGCACGTGCGGGCTTCGGCCGCCATCCCCCTGCTCTTCCCGCCGGTCGAGGTGACCGCACCGCTGGGGGCCGCCGGGCACTACGTCGACGGCGCCACCCGCCTGAACGCGCCGATCTCCCCCGTGTTGGCGCTCGGCGCGCAGAAGGTGATCGTCGTCGGCTACGAGCCGTTCGCGGGCGAGCGCCCGGTCGGCCACGGGCGGATGCCGCGGCTTGCCGACGTCGCCGCCAACGCGCTCGACGGCCTGCTGCTCGACCAGGTCGCCCACGACGTCCGCCGGATGCTGGCGGTCAACTCCTTCTTCGCCGAGCACCACTCGACCGGGACCTCGCGCGCGGCTCGCGCCTACCGCGAGGCCCATGGCCGCCCGCCGTACCGGCGCATCTCCTACGCGCTCGTCTCGCCGTCGCGCCGCGGCGAGATCGGCGAACTGGCCGAGCGCACGTTCAAGGAGCGCTACGGCGGCCTGCGCGGGCTGCGCTCGCCCGACTTCGCGCTGCTCTCACGCCTGCTCGGCGGCGCCCAGGCGACCGCCCGCGGCGAGCTGTTGAGCTTCATCTTCTTCGACGAGGTGTTCATCGAGCGCCTGCTGGAGCTCGGCCGCGCCCACGCCGAGCGCTGGCTCGCGGAGCATCCCGGCTTCTGGTCGCTGGACGCGGGCGAGGCGGGCTTCGAAGCCCCCGAGCTGTCCGCGGAGGCGGTGGCGCTCGACGAGTTCCGGGCCAGGCGCCGCCATTAGCTACGCTTCACGCTGATGCTGCTGCTCGCCGACTACGCGCTCGCCGTCACGCTCGTCTCGCTGTTCATCTGGGTCGTGCTCTTCCCGGTGCTCGTCCAGGGCCTGATCGTCTACGCGGTCGTGCTCGCCCGGGGCGAGAAGCGCGAGAACGACGCGTACAAACGCTCGATCGAATAGCGCCTGAGTCGGGGCGGCCGCTCCGCCCCACCCCGATCATCGGACCTCACGTGACCGTGAAGCGCTCGGCGACGATCAGGGAGTCGCCCAGCTCCAGCAGGCACAGGTCGTTGCGGCCCGGGCCCGTGACCGTCAGGTTCGTCTCCACGCCGTGCGTGTCCGCCACGTCGGCGTAGCGGCGCAGGAGCGTCACCGGGCCGCTGGCCAACCGCCCGTACCCGACCGCGAGCCGCTCGGCGAGGCCGTCCTCGAAGCCGATGTGGGGTCCCGCGGTGTCGTGGTGGGCCTCGCGCAGCGCCCGCGCGAGGCGCTCGGGCTCGGACGGTCGCCCGTTGAAGCTCAACCCGCCGCGCTCGTCGGCGAACGGCAGCAGCGCCGGGTGCTCGCGGTGCAGCAGCGCGTGGGTGAAGGCCTCGCTCGTGACCTGCCAGCGGACCACGCCGTCGCAGCGCAGCGTCCGCAGCCAGGAGCGCTTGGCCCAGGCGCCGAGCTCCAGGTAGAGCTGCAGCGCCGTCCCGCGCACCCGCGTGCCGACGACCGAGCCGACCGCCTGCACGCCCTCGTCGAGCAGCAGCGCGGGGATGTCCCCGAGGTCTGAGCCGAGCTCGGGCCGGCGCTTGAGCTCCAGCCGCGGCGCCGACGCGGGGCCTGGCCACAGCTGCAACCGGAACTCGCTGCCGCGGGCGCTCCAGCGGGCGCGGTAGGCGCCGGGCTCGATCTCGGCCTTGATCGCGCCGCAGTTGCCCGATGCGAGCGCCAACGTGCCCGAAGGCAGGACGAGCGAGAACTCCGCGACGTGCTCGAAACCGTTGATCTCCAGGGCGGGCTTGGCGCCCCAGCCCTCGATGCGCAACCGCTGGAAGAAGCCCGCGCCGCCGGGCATCCGCAGGTCGATGCGGGCGTCGTCGGACCAGTGGCCGGCGCCGTCGAGCAGGTACGCGTGACCGTGCTCGTAGGCGAAGTCGAATTCGGTGGTCCACGCCCTCACGCCGCTCAAGGTAGTTGGTCCCCGGGGCGATGCGAGCCCGGCTCGATCAGGCCCGCTTGACGTGCGTGCCGTTCGCGCCGGCGGTGTAGCGCCGGCCGTTGGCGAGCGTGATGTTCCACTGCGCGGGGCCGACGATGCTCGTCAGCGTCATGCTCTCGATCCGGCTCTTGGAGCGCTTCTTGATCGCCCGGGCGATCCGCGACGGGGCGGCCGGGTCGACCCTGATCGCCTTGCCGGGGATGGCGGTCGGCGAGGCGACCGTCGTGATGCTCCCGTCCGCGCCCATGTGCACGATCGTCTTCTTGCCGGTCGCGGACAGCGAGCCCGGGCTGATCGTGAGCACCGTGACGCGGCTGCCGGGGAGCTCGGCGAGCGCCTTGCGCACCGAGGCGGTGCTGAAGAACGACGTGGGTGGCTCGACCGCGGGCGGCTTGGTGACCGGCACGGCGGTCGGGATCGCGTCACGCAGCGCGCGCTGACCGCGGTCCACGGCGTCGCCGCCGAGCCGGATCGCGGTGCCCGCCCCGGCGCCGACGAGCACGATCACGACCATCAACAAGATCAGCCTCGAGAAGCTCCCGCGCCGGCGGCGGCCCTGGTAGCGCTGCACCGGCGGCGCGGAGACGGTCTTCGCCACCGGCTTCTCGTTGCCACCCCCGACCGACCACGCCTCGCCGGCGTCGAACGGCGTGACGGTGGCCGGTGGCGCCGGCTCGGGCGTGCTCGGCGGCTTGGTCCACTGCGGCGGAGGGGCCGTGCGCGCGGGCTCCTGGCGCGGCGGCGTCGCCGACCCGGACCAGCCCATCTCCTTGAGCGTGTCCTCGCCGATCTCCCGCCCGAATGCGTCGCGTTCGCCCACGCTGACGATGGTCTGCGCCACGCACTACAAAGTCAACCGATGAGTTCCCCCATTCGTGTCGTCTTAGGGGCATGACCGCGACGACGGAAGCCGAATTCAGCGCGCGCGCCGAGCGCCACCGCCGCGAGCTGCACGTCCACTGCTACCGGATGATGGGCAACTTCGAGGAGGCCGAGGATCTCGTCCAGGAGACGCTGCTGCGCGCGTGGCGCAACCGCTCCGAGCTCTCCCGCGAGGATTGGTTCCGTGCCTGGCTGTACAAGATCGCCACCAACGCCTGCCTCGACGCGATCAAGATGCGCAAGCGGCGCGTGCCCTCGCTCGCGTCCGAGGTCTCGTGGCTGCAGCCCTACCCGGACACGCTCCTGCCCGCCGAGGAGGAGCCGGACGCGGCGCTGTTCGCCCGCGAGACGATCGAGCTCACCTTCCTCGCCGTGATCCAGCAGCTGCCGCCGCGCCAGCGCGCGGTGCTGATCCTGCGCGACGTGCTCGACTGGCCGGCCGCCGACGTCGCCGAGCTGCTCGAGATCGGCGTCGCCGCGGCCAATTCCGCGTTGCAGCGCGCCCGCGAGACGATGCGCAGGACGCTCCCGCAGGACCGCCGGGAAGAGTGGCGCGCCTCCGCGGCCGACGGCACCGAGCGCGCCCTGCTGCAGCGGTTCATCGACGCCCACGAGCGCGGCGACGCCGAGGCCGCCCTGGCCGCGATCACCGACGACATCCGCATCACGATGCCGCCGCACCCGTGGCTCTACGAGGGTCGCGAGGCGATGACCGGCCTGCTCGATCGCGCGTTCGCCGGCATGGGCGAATGGCGCCTGGTGCCGGTGCGGGCGAACCGCATGCCCGCCGCGGCGAGCTACCTGCGCAAG
This sequence comes from uncultured Solirubrobacteraceae bacterium, assembly GCA_963798325.1. Taxonomy (GTDB): domain Bacteria; phylum Actinomycetota; class Thermoleophilia; order Solirubrobacterales; family Solirubrobacteraceae; genus Solirubrobacter. Next base: position 965,981 of record CAWCSS010000008.1, on the reverse strand, counting down.
CCGGGCGACGACACGTTCCGCAAGTTCAAGCTCGACGTCCTGCGCGTGCGCGGCGATCGCATCGCCGAGGTGACGACGTTCGGGGCGTCGCTGTTCGGGGCGTTCGGCCTTCCCGACACGCTCCCCTTGCCAAGCGGGTCCCGCGGCTGATTGAGTCGCACTCCTGGGGGTCTCACATCCGACAGGAGCACGCCGTGCCCATTGACAAGCAGATGTACGACCGCCTCAGCCACACATGGTGGGAAGGCGGCTTCCTCAGCATCCTCAAGAGCGGGCTCAACCCCGCTCGCTTCGGCTACATGCGCCGGATCCTCGTGAACGAGCTGGGCCTGGACCCGGTCGGACTGCGGACCCTGGACGTCGGCTGCGGCGGCGGGCTGCTGGCCGAGGAGTTCGCGCAGCTCGGCTGCGCGGTCACCGGCGTGGACCCGTCACCCAAGTCGATCGAGGTCGCGCGCGAGCACGCGGCGATCGCCGGCTTCGACATCGACTACCGCGAGGCCTCCGGCGAGTCACTGCCCTTCGCCGACGGCGAGTTCCCCGTCGTGTACTGCTGCGACGTGCTCGAGCACGTCGACGACGTTGGCCGCACCGTCAACGAGATCGCTCGTGTGCTCGCGCCCGGCGGGGTGTTCCTGTTCGACACGATCAACCGCACCCGGCGCAGCCGCCTGCTGATGATCAAGGTCGCACAGGACTGGAAGGGCACGGCGTTCGCCGACCCCGACCTGCACGACTTCGACATGTTCATCAAGCCCGTCGAACTGGACGCGCACCTGAAGCGAGCGGGGCTTCAGAAACGCGACCAGGTTGGCTTCGCGGCGACCAACGGGCCGCTCGCGCTGAAGGCCATGTGGGACCGCGCGCACGGCAAGCTCACCTATGACGAGCTCGGGCACAAGCTCACGATGAAGGAGAGCAAGGACCACTCGGTCACCTACGGGGGCTACGCGCTGAAGCCGTCGACGCTGATCTGACACGGCGCTTCGGGTTCGGAGTAGGGTCGCGCCGTGCCGAGAACACTTCGAATCGGGATCGCCGGAGCCGGAGTCGGCGGCCTCACGGCGGCCGCCGCTCTGCGACAGGCGGGCATCGAGTCCGTCGTCTTCGAACGCGCCGCCGATCTGCGTCATGTCCAGGTGGGCGGCAGCTTCCACCTGTTCCCGAACGCGCTGCGCGCGCTCGAGTGGGCGGGCCTGTCAGAGGCCCTGTACGCGTCGATCGACGAGAGCGCCTACCTGACCACGCAGACCTTCCAGGCCCAGGACGGGAAGCTGCTCGTCGAGTGGCCGATCGGGCGCGACATGGATCTGCCCACGCTGTCGGTCGTACGCGGAGAGGTCCACGAGGTGCTGGCCCGCGGCGCGGACATCCGCCTCGGCTCGGCCGTCGAGGGCTTCCAGGACGACGGTGACGGCGTCACCGTCCGGCTCGCGGGCGGCGCCAGTGAGCGCTTCGACATCCTGATCGGCGCCGACGGGCTGCGCTCCCGCGTCCGTGAGCTCATCCTCGGCGAGGCCGAGCCCGTCTACAGCGGGTACGTGACCTGGCTGGCGACGATCCCGTTCCACGACCCGTACCTCGATCAGGCGATCCGCGTCTACTTCGGGGCGGGCGGGCGGTTCATCGCCTGGCCGATGACCGGCGGACGCACATACTGGGAGGGGATCTCCCGCGCGCCCGCCGGCGCCCCCGACGGCCCCGGCGGCAAGAAGGGCGACGTGCTCGCCCGCTTCGGCGGCTGGGTCGATCCGGTCGAGCGCCTGATCGAGGCCACCCCCGAGGCCGCGATCCGCCGCTCGGACTCCTTCGCCCGGCCGGTGGCGCGGACGTGGGGCCGCGGCCGCGTGACCCTGTTGGGCGACGCCGCCCACGCGATGACCAACGCCGTTGGTCAGGGTGCGAACCAGGCGATCGAGGATGCCGTCGTGCTCGCGCGCTGCCTTCAGCGCAACCCGGACCCGGTCGCCGGCCTGCGCGAGTACGAGCGCGTGCGGATCAAGCGGGCGGCGACCTTCGTCAAGCGCTCCAAGATGGTCGCCAAGATCGCGATGGTCAATCGCCCGGCGCTGGTGAAGGGCCGGGACGCGTTCGTCAAGACGACGTTCCCGTTCGCCTACAAGCAGCACAAGCAGGACTTGGCCTACGACGCGCGGACGGTCTGAACCGTCTCGACCACGAGGTGCGTGACCGGGATGTCGAGCTCGTCGCGCAGGCGGGTGACGATCCCGGTCTCGAGCCAGTTGGACCGCTTGGGCGGGTGGGTGGAGATCAGCACCTCATCGGCGGCGCGGCGGCGCAGCTCGTCCTCGATCGCGCCGAGCGCGACGTTCGGATCGCCGACCGCGCCGGTCACGCGCACGTCGTGCTCCGCCGCCCACGCGAGCACGTCCTCCAGGCGCATGCGCGCCTCGGAGAGCTCGCTGTCGATGTCGGACGCGACGTAGTGCACGCGCGAGCACAGGATCGGGACGATCAGCCGCACGTCCGCGCCGGCCTGGGCGCGCTCGGCGATCTCACCGCGCAGCGCGTTGCTCTGCAGCGTGCGGTTGGCGACCACCAGGACGCGGCGGCGCCCGTCGGCGGCGGCGCCCTGGGCACGGCCGAGCTCCATCGCCTCCTTCAGCGGCCGGCGCCGGTCAGGGTCACGCGTGGCGATCTCCCACACCAGCGCCCCGGCGACCGCACCCGCGACGAGCGCCAGCCCGACCCACGGACTGACGAGCGCCCCGACCACGCCGGCCGCGACGATCACGACTCCACTGCCGACGACGATATGGAAGGCGTCGGCCTCTGAACGGACAGGGTTGCGCATTGCAGAACCTTTCCGAAAGGGTTACGGCGAGCGTAGGCCGGAGGTTCAATAGCGTCAAGGCGTGCCGCGCATCACGCTCAACTTCCACCCGGATCGGCGCTTGGCCGACGGGCGCTCCGTCGCTCGCGCGCTGCTGGAGGAGGGCGTGTACCGCAACCAGTTCGAGACCGGGATCTCCAACGGCCTGCTCGGCGGCGAGCGCGTGGCCTGGGAGGACGAGCTCTTCGCTGGGCGCTACCGCGACGCGGCCCCGCACGAACGGGTCAAGTACGGCGGCCTGAACGTGCTCGACCTCCCCTACGGCGCGTGCGTGGGGTTCGGCTCGTGCCACCTGCGCCTGCACGAGCACGTGAACGAGCGGGCGACGTTCCTCTACGGCGACAGCCACCAGACGCGGGTGGGCGTGATCGGGATCGACGGGATCGACCGCCTGCCGGAGGCCTACATCGAGGCCCACGTCCACGGGCCGGTTTCACTCGCGTCCGATGTCGAGGCGGTCGTGATCGATCCCGCGTTCGAGGGTGTGGAGCTGTTGGCCGCGGCATCGCGCTACGGCTTCGCAGCGGAGTGGCATCGCGGGCTCGTGCTTCCGCTGGACGCGATCCCGACGACGGCGCCGGGAGACGAGTGGGAGTGGCAGGCGTTATGCGCGGACGGCAGGGCGCGGCGGCTGGCCGAGAGCCTGACCGGCGGGGGGCCGCTCGACGCGTCGCATCTCGGGGCGGTGGGCGAGACGGAGCGCAAGTACCTGTGGCGGCTCCTCGTCGCCTACGGCGTCACGCCGCCTGCGCGTGCGCGCCCGCCGGCCCGCGGCGCGAGCTGATCCCGGGCGATCGCCCAGCGGACGCGGTTGGACGGGGTCGCCGAAGAGCTCATCTCACGCTGGGGTGGTGCGAACGTGCACGCGGCTGGAGCCGGCCGCTGGAGGGCGTGACGGGTGGCCGACGCGCCGCTCGAGGCGATGGCCGCCACGCGCGGCTTCGCCGTTGCGGTGGCCGCCGGCGGCGCGGCACTCAGCACCCGCGCGCACACATTTGCCCCGGTCCGCCGCGCTGTCGTTGACAGCCGTGGAAACGCAAGTTACGTTCTCCGCACGGGCCTCTTCGACCGCATACAGAGCGCCGCCGAGAACCTTGCCGACCAGCAGGCCGCCGGCGCACGCGGTGACCTCGCCCGGGCGTTTCCGGCTGGGACCCAGCTGCCCAGACGAGATCTCGTCCGTCTCTCGGCCCGCTTTCACCAGATGACCGTGGAGGCCTACATCGCCACCGTGGGCCTGCGACCGGAGGACGTCTACGCGGTCATCCCGCAGCAGAGCAATGACGTCGACGTCGCCTACGTCTTCGTCTACCGCGACCGGCCGGAGTACGAGGCCGGACGGGCGGCCTGGGCAGCCGCGAACGGCCGCTGACCGGCATCGCGGGAGGCCGATTCGCCGCTCCGGCCCGCCCCGCGGTCCGCGTCTGCCGCGGCGCTGCGTCCGGCGGCCTTCATGCGAATTCACCTACGGCTGGCCGAGGAGACACCGGCCTCGAGCCCGACGATCAGATCGAGAAGGCCCTCGGCCTCCCAGGCACGATTGCGTGCCGATTCGGTCAGACGCGTGAGGATCCCGGCGGCTTCCATCTGGGCGATGGCGTTCGCGACGGCCGGCTTCGTGCGCTGCGTCGCGGCAACGGCGACCGGCACCGTGACGATCGGATGGGCGGGAAGGACGCCGATGAGGCTCCATGCGGCTGCGTCCGCTCGGGGACTCGCGTGTTCTCGCAGTCGTTTGCGCCACTCGTCCTGCAGTTCGCCGACACGGATCGTGTAATGCGCGGCGAGCGTCGCAGCCTCGGCGGTGGCGGCGGCGAAGAGCTCGATCCACTCGGCGAGCCGATCCTCGCGAAAGAGCGTCAGACCTCTGAGGTAGCGGTCCTTGTCGCGCGCGAGCACGACGCTGATCGGCGGAACGAACGCCGGTGTCAGTCCGCGCCGGCGCAGCACGACCTGCACGAGGGCGCGTCCGGTTCGGCCGTTGCCGTCCTCGAACGGATGGATCGTCTCGAACTGGGCGTGCGCGATCGCGGCCTGCACGAGCGGCGGAAGGGCGACGTCGTTGACGAACACGCAGAGGTCGTCGAGCAGGCGATCGACCGCTCCCGGCGGCGGCGGGACGAACGCCGCGCCGCAGGGGTTGTGGTCGTTGCCGCCGATCCAGTTCTGTGAGCTGCGAAACCGCCCGGCGACCTGAGAGTTCGGGGCACGCTCGAGCAGCACCTGATGGATGTCCAGGAAGTCCGCGGGGTGCACCCCCTCGAGGTCCGCGGCGCGCTCGATCGAGAGCTGCATGGCGTCGATGTTGGCGAGAATCTCGGCCGCTCCCGAACCCACTTTCCGTCCGGATTCCTGATTGGCCTCGGCACGAGCCAGGCTGCGGGCATCCACCTGCATGCCCTCGACCTTCGAGGAGGCGATCGACTCGGTTCGCAGCAGCGGCCGCGCGAGCGGGATCAACTCGGGTCCAGCCCCTCGGTTCAGATCGGCGATCGCCTTCTCCGCATCAGACACGACGCCGGCAACCGCTCCCGAAAGGACGACGTCGATCCCCGCGACCGGCTCAGGAACGAAGGCGTCGTGTTCGCACGCACGTCGGTAGCGCGGAGGCGCAGGAAAGGATCTGCTCTAAGCGTCCCTTGTCGCTGCTCCCAGGAAAGGCTCGCCTCGCGTTCTGGCGCGAAACGACCCCGGAAAGCACGAAAGCCGCCTGGCGAGAGGCGGCTTTCGAATAGCGGGGGCAGGATTCGAACCTGCGACCTTCGGGTTATGAGCCCGACGAGCTACCTGACTGCTCCACCCCGCGGCGGACAGAAAATATTAGCAGCCACTACGCCGCCTGCAATCGGGGCAATTCGATCGCCGGACAGCGATCGACGATGACCCGCAGCCCCGCGTCGCGGGCGCGTTCGGCGGCCTCGAGGTCGATCACGCCGAGCTGCATCCAGACGGCTTTGGCGCCGATTTCGATCGCCTCGTCGACGTGCGCGGAGACGGCGGAGGAGCGGCGGAAGAGGTCGACGACCTCGATGCCCAGGCCTGGTTCCAGGCGCGGGTGGACGCGCTCGCCGAGCAACTCGTCGTCGGTCACCGACGGGTTGACCGGGATCACCCGGTAGCCGCGCGACTGCAGCAGCGTGGCGATGCGGTGGGAGTCGCGCAACGGCGACGGCGAGCAGCCGACGACGGCCCAGGTCTTGAACTGCGTCAGCACGTGGCGGATGTCTTCATCCATCGCCGAGCAGGCTACGCAGGCGCTGCGCGTTGCGGGGAGCGAACGCCTCCCAGTCGTTGTTGAAGTAGGCGAAGACCTCCGCCGAGCGGCGCACCGACCGCAGGCGCGAGGCCCACTCCTCCAGCTCGGTCTCCGAGTAGTTGCCGCGCCGCCCGCGGTGGCCGTAGTGGAAGCGGACAAAGGTCCAGTCGGCGGTCAGTTCGAGCGGCTGCCAGGGTCGCTCGGGGTGGTCGCCGTAGACCAGCGCGACCCCGAACTGCCGCAGGATCTCGAACACGTCGCCGGTCATCCAGGACTCGTCGCGGAACTCGAAGCAGTGGCGCCCCGCCGGCAACCGCTCGAGCACGCCGACGAGCCGGTCCTCGTCGCGCTTGAAGTTCGCCGGCAACTGCCACAGCACGGGGCCGAGCTTCCCCGAGGACACCAAGGGCGCGATCGCGTCGTAGAAGCGCCCCACGCCCTCGCCCACGTCCTTCAGGCGACGCACGTGCGTGAGGTACCGGCTGGCCTTGACGGTGAACACGAAGCCCGGAGGCGTCGAGGACACCCAGCGCTCGACCGCCTCGGGCCTGGCCAGCCGGTAGAAGGTGCTGTTGACCTCGACCGTGCCGAACACGGAGGCGTAGTGCTCGAGCCAGCGGCGCTGCGGCAGCTTCGGCGGATAGAACGCGCCGTCGCGCCAGTCGCGGTACTGCCAGCCCGAGCAGCCAAGGTGAACGTCAGCCACGCATCGGGCTCTACCCGACCTTGAACTTCACGACCGGGCCCTCCTGCTTGCAGTCGTCGAGGTCGTCGCCCTCGCAGTTGATCCGATACGCCTGCCAGTAGTAGGTGCCGGGCGAGTTGAGCCAGTAGGCGTCGTAGTTGTAGATCGGCGCCTTCAGGGAGGCCGTGCCGCCGCGGCGCTTGGCCTGGCGGATGAGCTCCTTGCTGCAGATCACGCCGTCGGAGTCCTTCTTCTTGGATTTGCAGACGTGGATGAAGACGGTGCCGTCGCCGTCGACCTTGACCTTGAAGGTCGGACGCGAGCCGGTCTTCACCTTCGAGCCCGCCTTGGGCGAGACGACGGTGATCCCGTTCGCCGCGTGGGCCACCGCCGCGGTGAGCAGAGCGAAGCCGGTGACGAGCACCGCGGCCACGAGGCGAGAATGGTTACGGAAAGTCATCAGACGACTTTAACCGCCATCATGCCTTCCGTGGGACGTATTTTCGTGAGCCGCGATCTGCCCTTCCCCGCCCTCGACCGGCTGAAGTCCGAGCACGACGTCGACGTCTGGGAATCGACCACGCCACCGCCGCCGGACGAGCTGCTCGAACACGCGCAGCGGGCGGACGCGCTGCTGACCACGATCACCGAGAAGATCGACGGCGCGTTCCTCGACGGCGCGCCCAGCGTGAAGGCCATCGCCAACCTCGCCGTCGGGACCGACAACATCGACCTCGACGCGGCGAAGCAGCGCGGCATCCCCGTCGGCAACACCCCCGGCGTGCTCACCGACGCGACCGCGGACATCGCCTTCGCGCTGCTGCTCGCCGTCGCGCGGCGCATCCCCGAGGGCGAGCGCCAGGTCCGCGCGGGCGAATGGCCCGCGTGGTACCCGGCGCCACATGCTCGGCGGCGACCTCGCGGACACGACGCTCGGGATCGTCGGCTGGGGCCGGATCGGGCAGGCGATGGCGCGTCGCGGCGAAGGCTTCGGGATGCGCGTGATCCACAGCTCGCGCTCGTCCGGCATCCCGCTCGATGAGCTGCTCGAGCAGGCCGATCACGTCTCCCTGCACACGCCGCTGACCGACGCGACCCGCCACCTGATGGGCGCCGAGCAGTTCAAGCGCATGAAGCCGACGGCGTACTTCATCAACACCGCCCGCGGGGGGACGGTCGACCAGGCCGCGCTCACCGCGGCCCTGCACGAGGGCGAGATCGCCGGCGCCGGGCCTCGACGTCACCGACCCCGAGCCGCTCCCGCAGGACGACCCGCTGCTGCAGGCGCCGAACCTGGTCGTGGTCCCGCACGTCGGCTCGGCCACCGTGCGCACCCGCTCGCGGATGGCCGACATGGCGGTCGAGAACCTGCTCGCCGCGCTCGCGGGGGACGAGATGCCGCACCGCGCGGCATGACCCGCGTCGCCGCCGTCGACATCGGCTCGAACTCCACCCGCCTGCTGATCGCCGACGGCCCGCGCGAACTCACGCGCGAATCGATCGTCACCGGTCTCGGACGAGGGCGTCGACCGCACGGGCCGCCTCGCCGAGGACGCCCAGCAGCGCGTGCTCGACGTGCTCCAGCGGTTCAAGGCACGGATCGGCGACGCGCCCGGCACCGCGGTCATGACCTCCGCGGTTCGCGACGCCACCAACGGCGCCGCGTTCGCGACCCGCGTCGAGCACGTACTCGGCCTGCGCACCCGCATCCTGAGCGGCGAGGAAGAGGCCGCGCTGACCTTCGCGGGCGCCACCTCGCTGCGCGATGACACCGAGCCGGTGCTGGTGATCGACATCGGCGGCGGCTCGACGGAGCTCGTGCTCGGGCACCCGCGGCACCGTCACGTGGCACGCCTCGACGCAGATCGGCGTCGTCCGCCACCGCGAGCGCCACCTCCACACGGACCCGCCCACCCGCGACGAACTCGCCGCTCTGCGCGCGGACGTACAGACTCCCCGAACACCCGCCCGCCACCCACGCGATCGCCGTCGCCGGCACCCCCACGCAGTGCGCGGCGATCGACCTGGAACTCGACCGATACGACCCCACGCGGATCGAAGGCCACATCCTCACCCTCGATCGCCTGCAGGCACTCCTGGACCGGCTGTCGGTCCTCCCGCTCGAGCGCCTGCGCCACACTCGCGGCATCGATCCAGCCCGCGCGCCGGTGCTGGTCGGCGGGATCGCCATCCTGCTAGAAGTACTGCGAGTCGTTCGGCCTGGACCGGGTCGAGGCGTCTGAACGGGACATCCTGTGGGGCCTGGCGCTCTCGACTCCCGCCGACACTCAGTGAACCGGTCCAAATTGTCCGAGGATGGACATGTGTTCGATTGCTCCGGCGCTCGATCAAGGTGGAGAATCCGCTTGTCGGAAGGGCGGTCGTGCCTCCCGCCGCCGTCCACCGACACATAGATCCGGGCGATGCCGCATCATCGGCGCCTCCCGCCGCCTGGATCATCAAATAGGCCCCTCAAGGCACGTACCCCTGCCCGTCCTGACGGGGCCACTTTGAAGCCGCCCGCCCCCGCCGCGGGCGGCTTCTCTTTGACGGCACCTAAAGGGGCCTGGCCCCTTTAGGTGCCGTTTGAAGTTAAAGGGGCCTGGCCCCATCAACCTGGGTTGACGGGGCCTGGCCCCTTTAGGTTCAGGCGAGGTTGGCGGAGCGCGGGTACGCGACCGAGGGATCGGTCAGCACGTTCACCAGCGCGGGCCGGTTGGACTCGAAGGCGCGGTCGAGCGCGGGGCGCAGCTCGTCGGGCGAGCGGACGAGCTCGCCGTGGCCGCCGAGCGCCTCGATCACGGAGTCGTAACGGGTCTCCGGGCGCAGGTCGGCGGCGACCGACCAGCCGTCGTAGAGGAACTCCATCGGGTGCTTCTCGAGCGCCCAGATCCCGTTGTTGCCCATCACGCCGACGACGTTGACGCCGTGGCGGGCGAGCGTGTCGTACTCCATCCCGCTGAAGCCGAAGGCGCCGTCGCCGAGCAGCAGCACGACCTGGCGGCCGGGATGCGCGAGCTTGGCCGCGAGCGCGTAGCCCGGGCCGCTGCCCAGGCACCCGAACGGCCCCGGGTCCAGCCAGCAGCCGGGGTTGTAGGAGTCGACCACGCGGCCGGCGAAGGACACGAAGTCGCCGCCGTCGCCGACGACGATCGCGTCGCGGTCGAGCATCTGGGCGAGCTCGCCGTAGACGCGCATCGGATGCAGCGGCGCTCGCGGGTCCTGAAGCTGGGCGAGCTCCGCCGCGCGCCTTTCGGTCTCGATCCCCCGCAGGCGCTCGACCCAGCCCGCCGTGTCGGCCCCCGGGCCGCTCAGAGCGCTCAGCGAGGACGGCAGGTCGCCGTAGAGCTCGGCGGCCACCGGGCGCGGGTGCTCGCGCTCGGGCTCGGCGACGTCGATGACCACCACCTCGGCGTCCTCGGAGAACGCCTTGCCGAAGCCGAGCCGGAAGTCCATCGGCACACCGATGACCAGCGCGACGTCGGCCTCCTCCAGCGCCGTCTTGCGCGCACGTGCGAAGGCCAGGTCGTGGTCGGCGGGCAGGCAGCCGCGGCCGAGGCCGTTGAGGAACACCGGGATGCCGCGGCGCTCGGCGAGCTCGCGCAGCGCGTCCTCGCCGTGGCCCCAGTAGAGGTTCGTACCGGCCATGATCACCGGCCGCTCGGCCTCGGCGAGCAGCGCGGCCGCGCGCTCGATCGCGCCGCCGTCGGCCTGCGCCGGGCGCGGCCGCGAGATCTCCGCGCGCTCGTCGACGTCGGCCTCCATGAACACGATGTCCAGCGGGAAGTCGACGAACACCGGGCCGGTGTGCGGGCGCTGGGCGACGTTGAAGGCCTCGTCGACCAGGCCCGGGATCTCGAGCGTGGCGCCGGCCGTCGCCGCGAGCTTGACCACCGGCCGCACGAACGGCACGTGGTCGATCTCCTGCAATGACCCCTGCCCCCAGCGGAACGCGGGCGCGCGCCCGCCGAGCACGATCATCGGCGAGTGGTTCTGCTTCGCCGAGGCCATCGCGCTCATGCCGTTGGTGATCCCGGGGCCGGCGGTCAGCGCCGCCACGCCCGGCTCGCGCGTGACCTTCGCCCAGCCTTCGGCGGCGAACGCGGCCGTCGCCTCGTGGCGGGTGTCGATGATCTCGATCCCCTCGTGCCGGCAGCCTTCGTAGAGCGAGAACAGATGGCCGCCGGAGAGCGTGAACAGGCGGCTGACGCCGTGCGCCTTCAGGCGCCGGGCGATGAGGCGGCCGCCGTGCAGCCGGGTGGGCTCGTCGTCCATTGCGGCGGCAATCTATCCCCCCCGGGCGGGGGGTCGCGCCACCCGCTCCCACTGACCTTTGGTGAAGGTGCGGTTAGCGTCGGTGTCCGAGCGAGAGACCAGGAGCACTTACGCCATGCCCGAGCCCAAGTTCAGTGATGCCGACCTCGAGCTGCTGCTCGCCGAAGCCGATCGTGAAGATCCGTTCCTGAGCGCGCCGCGCGTCGAAGGCTCCGAGGAGCCGCGCGAGTCGCTGGACTCGCAGATCCTCGCCGGGCTCGTCAGCCCCTAGCGCGCGTTGGCCGCGGCGAGGCGTGCCGTCGCGGCCGCGTCGGCCACTCGCTCCTCGCCCCAGAACACCCCACGCGCAACCGCGAGCGCCGGCAACCGGTCGGCGCCCGCTCCCAGCAGGCGGCGTGACGCCGCCTCCATCGCGCCGTCGCGGCGCTCCTCACGCGCGGCCTTCAGGCAGCCGTCGAGCCGGAGCCCGGCGGCGGCACCCGCCTCGGTGAGGATCTCGAGCTCGTCGAGGTCGAAGCCGCCCGCGAACGCGAGCCGCGTCGCCGCGAGCACGAAGGCTCCGCCTCGGCCCTGCTGCGCCGCGTAGTGCGCGACGCGCATCGCGGCCGGAACCGGCATCGGCCAGCGCTCCGGCCACTCCAACGGCAGGCGCAGCGCCGCGGCGCGCTCCTGCGCGTGATTGACCAGCTCCTGGACATCGCCGAAGTCGGTGGGCATCGCCGCGCAACGCAGCGTGCGCGAGCACGCAGGCGTCCACGTCACCTCGTCGAAGGCCCGATCGACCCGCTCGGCCGCCAGGTACGTGAACGGCGACGCGAGGTCGAACAAGAACTCCGCCCGGACGGCATCCCCCATAGTCGTCTCCGGCCGGCGCCGCGCTCGGCGGTCCTCCAGCCGTATGACCTCACCCATTAACGAACATCCTCGATCTCGTGTCGTTCCCCAGACGCGAGAGCAGTTGCCCCCGTCGCAGCCATACAACGAGTCAGACGACAGGAACTTGCGCTCGTGATCACATCCATGTCATCGGCCGTAATTGTCGATAGCAGCAACCTTGCGTCGTAAGACCAGGTATTCTCCGCGCACCCCAGGCCGCACCAGGGAGGCCTCCTATACCACCTGTTCCACCACCTAAACGTCACCCTTACGACCAATGGTCTCCGGACGCGCGCGCCCTTGATCTGGTCGGTGACAAGTGGACGTTGCTCATAATCCGTGATCTCGCTGCCGGTCCGCGCCGGTTCGTGGAGCTCCAACGCGTTTTGCCGGGCATCTCCACGGAGCAGCTGCGTTCGCGGCTGAACCGCATGGTGGCCGATGGCCTGCTTACGCGTCAGCGCTACCGCGAGGTTCCGCCGCGTGTCGACTACGAGCTTACGGAACGCTCTCGCGAGCTGATTCCCGTCCTCGGCGCGCTCGCGCGCTGGGGCTATGACTGGACGTGGAGCGCGCCACGGCCAGGCGAGGACGTCAATGTCGGGGCGATCTTCCGCCTCGCACCAGGGATCCTCGAGCCCCCACCGGGTCTCGAGGGGACGGTCGAACTGGTCGTTGAGGCAGACGGCGATACGCCCGAACGGACGTTCCTGATCACGCTGAAAAGCGGTCGCGTCGAAGTGTCCGAGGTGGGCGGGGCCCAGCCGACGGCTTCGGTGCGCGGCAGCGTCGGAGCCTGGGTGCGAGCCCTCGGCCCCGGCGGCTCGACGGACATGCTCCAGATCTCCGGCCGCGAAGGTCTCGCGGGCGCGGTCCTGGACGGCTTCTCGAACTCTGGCTCTCGCGCCGCCTCGGCGGCCGCCTAGTTCGAACGCTGACGTAGGAGGGCGTCCCGCAAGTGATCTTGCGTGACGCCCTCTACGCGTACCAGTTTTTCGCGTGATGTAAGACCGCGGACAACACTGACGCGCGTTGATGGAACTCTTACCAAACGGGCAACCAGCGCACAGAGTGCGGCGTTAGCCTTGCCGTCGACAGGGGGTGCAGTGACCCTCATGACAATCGCCTCACCACGCTCACCGACGACCTCGTCGCGCTTGGCTCGAGGTTGCAACCGGATCGCCACCAGTGCGTGTTCAGACAAGTGCCCGGGGTGGGACTTGAACCCACACGCCCCGGAGGACAATCGGGTTTAAGCCGATCGCGTCTGACCTGTTCCGCCACCCGGGCTCTGGCAGAACTGTAGCTACGCTGGCTTTGCCGCAACTTCCTCGCGCGCCGCATGTTCTGCACGTGAGCAAACGACTTTGGAAGCCTCAGCTCTACAGCACGCCGGCGCGGCCGGCCTACACGGACGCTCGCCGCTCCTGCGATTGCAGTCGGACGAGCGTCTCGTCGCGCTCATCCGGCGCGGGAACCACCATGCCTTCGAGGCCCTGGTCGCCCGCTACCAGTCGCGCCTGCTCGCGTTCTGCCGCCACATGCTGTCCTCGCGCGAGGACGCGGAGGACGTGCTGCAGGAGGTCTTCGCCGCTGCGTTCAACGCGATGCTGGCCGACGAGCGCGAGATCAACGTGCGCCCGTGGCTGTACCGGATCGCGCGCAACCGCTCGCTCAACCACCTGCGTCGCACGCAGGCGGTCGGGATGGACTCGATGGACATCCATCTGTCCGAGGGCGGCCTGACCACCGCCGACAAGGTCCACAAGCGCGAAGAGTTCCGGCTGCTGATCGCCGACGTGCAGGATCTGCCGGAGACCCAGAAGACCGCGCTGCTGCTGCGCGAGATCGACGCACTCTCCTACGACCAGATCGCCGAGGCGATGGAGACCACCGTGCCGTCGGTGAAGTCGCTGCTGGTGCGGGCGCGCGTGTCGCTGGCCGAGGCCGCCGAGGCGCGGCTGCTCTCCTGTGACGAGGTGCGCCTGGAGCTCGGCGAGGTCGCCGAGGGCCTGCGCCGCACCAGCCCGCCGGTCCGCCGCCACCTGCGCACCTGCGATCGCTGCACGGCGTTCAAGAAGCACCTGCGCCAGAACAACAAGGCGCTGGCGGCGCTGTTCCCGCTCGGGCCGCTGCTGCTGCTCAAGAAGGTCTTCATCGCCCACCTGGGCACGACCGCCGCGACCGGCGGCAGCGGCGCCGCGGCCGCGAGTGCGGGCGGCGGCGCGGGTGCCGCGCTGCAGGTCGGGTTCGGGACCGTCGCCTCCAAGGCCGCCGCCGGCCTCGCCGCGGCCGCGATCGTCACCGCCGGCGCCGTCGAGGTCCAGCACGCCGCCAAGCCGCGCAGCGCTCCCGCCGCGGTCGTCGCCCAGGCCAAGCCCAAGCACGCCACTCCGGCCGCAACCGCCGCGCCGACGACCGCCCCGGTCGCCGTCGACTCCGGGCCGCAGCCGGTCGAGCCGGTGCACCTGGACAAGGCCAAGCGCGAGACCAAGGCGCCGGCCGAGCCGGTCGAGGCCAAGAAGACCGCGACCGCGACCGCGACGCCGACCTCCACGCCGACGACCACCGCTTCGCCTGGGCCGTCCGCGTCGCCCGCGCCGAGCGCGCACGGCGGCGACACCACGACGCTCCCGTCGGACACCCTCGGCGTCGCCGAGACCGGCAGCAGCACCTACGCCCCGCCGCCTCCGCCGGCGATCACTCCGACCGGCCCGGTGCTCGCCGTCGCGCCCGCCGAGCCGACCCCGCAGCCGGAGAGCACCCCGTCGCAGACGCCGGAGGTCACGCCGACGCCGAGCGCGCCGCCGGCCGCCACGCCGACGCCCACCGCTCCCTCGGTCACGCCGACGCCCACGCCGACCGCTCCCTCGGCCACGCCGACACCCACGGTCGAGGCTCCGTCGCCCTCGGCGACGCCCCCGGGTCAGTGAATCCGCGCGCCGAGCGGCACGTCGGTGTCGGGCGCGAGCAGGATCACTCGCCCGTCCTGGTCTGAGGCGCCGAGCACGAGCACCTCGGAGCGCACCGGGCCGATCTGGCGCGGCTGGGAAGTTGACCACCGCGACGACGCGGCGACCTTCGAGCTCCTCACGGGTGTAGTTCGTGATCTGCGCGGAGGAGCGCTTGGCCCCAAGCTCCTCGCCGAAGTCGATCGTCAGCTTCCAGGCGGGCTTGCGCGCCTCCGGGAAGTCCTCGACGGCGATGATCCGCCCGACGCGCATGTCGACGGCGGCGAAGTGGTCGTAGTCGATGCTCATGGGCCCTCCGTGCCGAAGCGGAAGCTGCGGTAGGGCGTCTTGAGCTCGCCGCGCGTGCCGACGTCGCGGGCCTTGTCGGCGCCGCCGTCGGGCGTGGCCAGCATCACGAGCTTCACTCCGTCGCGCGCCCCCGGAGCAGGCTGCGGGAGCAGCACGACGCGGCCGTACAGGCGCGGCTTCCTCGAGGCCCTGAAGACGATCGAGTAGCCGGCGACACGGTTGATGCGCGTCTTGCCCTCCTCCACCGGCTCGAGGTCCGGGAAGCGCTGCCTGAGCGCGGCCATCTCGCGCGAGGCCTGCACCGGGAGGGCGCCGCCCACGTCGCCCGTGTAGGCGGGGAGCTGGAGCGGCTCGACGATGAACTCGTCGAGGCCCTTGCGTTGCAGATGCAGGTACTCGCCGTCGCTCGGCGTGAGCTTGTGCATGTCGCTCGGGTAGCGCAGATTGAACGCGAGCGGCTTCTCCACGACGGTGCGGATGCCGTCCTCCGTCGTCCCGCGGGCGAGCAGGAGGATCGCGGCCAGCGCGAGCAGGACCAGCAGCGCGATCGCGGCGATCCGCGGTTTGGCCGACAGGCCGGAGAGCTCCTCGCGGAGCGTGGGGCGATGGGATTCGGCGACGAGCAGGCGGGTGATTCTAGGCGGGCGCTCAGTTGCCGATGCTGAACAGCGCCTCCAGGTCGTGCTGGGAGAAGACCTCGAACGCGACCATCGTGTGCGTGCGGCTGATCCCCTTGATCTCCGCGAACTTGTGGGTGACGACCTTCGCCACCTCCTCGGGGTTGCGCACCCGCAGGATCGCCACGAAGTCCCACTCCCCCGTGACGGAGTAGGCCTCCGCCACGCCCGCGACATCGGCCAGCTGGCCGCCGAGCGTGGCGATCGACTCGCGCTCGGCCTCGATCAGGACGACGGCGTGGGTCATTTGAGCTTGTGGGTATCGCCGGGGTTGAGCACGAGCACCTCCGAGAAGCCGGCGTTCTGCACGTCCTGCTTGAACGCTTCGGCATCGGTTTCGACGGGCGGGAACGTCCCGTAGTGGATCGGGATGACCTGCGAGGGGTTGATGAACTCCACCGCGGTCACGGCGTCGTAGCGGTCCATCGTGAAGTGGCCGCCGATCGGCACCAGCGCCAGGTCGACGCGATCGCCGCGGCGGGCGATCAGCTGCAGGTCGCTGAACAGGCAGGTGTCGCCGAGGTGGTAGATCAGGTGGTCGCCGTAGTGGATGAGCAGCCCGGCGGGCGCGTGCGCGGTACCGGACGGCGAGACCGCGGTGTGCCAGGCGGGGACGAGCTTGACCCAGCCCCAGTCGAACTGGACCGTGCCGCCGTAGTTGGGGTTGCGGACATCCTCGACGCCTGCGCCCTCGATCTCGGCGGCGAGCTCGACGATCGCCACCACCGTCGCGCCGGTGCGCTTGGCGATGTCGACCGTGTCACCCAGGTGATCACCGTGGCCGTGGGTGAGCAGGATCGCGTCCGCGGGGAGCTCCTCGGCCTTGACCGCCGCCTTCGGGTTGCCGGTCAGCCAGGGGTCCACGAGCACGTCGGCGCCGCCGCCGGAGAGGTGGAAAGCGGAATGTCCGAGCCATCTCACGTCTACTGCCATCGGTTACTCCTCCTTGGTCATCAGCTCGTGGGCGAGCTCGAAGCCGACCGCGACCCCGATGAGCATCGCCACCCGGGTCTCTTCGGCGAGCAGCATCCGCACGGCCGTCAGCCGGTCGTCGATGTCCGCCTTGCCCGCGGCCTCCAGCACCTGCGCGTGATGCGCCGAGCCGAACCACTCCGCATCCTCGAGCGCCAGGTTGAAGATGCGCTGCAGCGTCGGCGCATTCGCGGCAACGATGCGCTGGGCCTCCTCGAGCCGGGCGGGGTCGTTGAGCGCCTGTACGGCGGCTTCGACCTCGTCGTCGGTGTAAGCGCGGCGGTCGGCCACTGGTGGCCATCATACGAACGCGATGGCCGTTCCCCTCACCTCCCTGTCCCACGGCGCCGGCTGCGGGTGCAAGCTCTCGGCCGCCGACCTGCGTCCGATCGTCGCCGGATTGCCCCGTCCGGTCGACCCGCGGGTGCTGGTCGCGACCGACACCTCCGACGACGCCGGTGTCGTGCGCCTGACCGCTTCGGTGGCCATCGTGCAGACCGCCGACTTCTTCACGCCGATCGTCGACGACCCGTACTGGTTCGGCCGGATCGCCGCCACCAACGCCCTCTCGGACATCTACGCGATGGGCGCGGAGCCCGTGTCCGCGCTCAATCTCGTCGCCTATCCGCTCGAGACACTGGGCGCGGAGCCGCTGCGCGCGATCCTCGCGGGAGGCCTGGACGCCGTGTTGGAGGCGGGCGCCTCGATCATCGGCGGGCACTCGATCGACGACCCCGAACCGAAGTACGGCCTCGCGGTCACCGGCCTCGTGCACCCGGACGAGATCCTCCGCAACGGCGGCGGCCGCCCCGGCGACGTGCTGGTCCTGACCAAGCCGCTCGGCGCGGGCACGATCGCCACCGCGATCAAGCGCGGGCTCGCCTCGCCGGAGCTGATCGAGCGCGGGATCGAGGTGATGACGACCCTCAACGCCCGCGCGGCCTTGCAGGCCCGAGCGGCGGGAGCGCACGCGCTGACCGACGTCACCGGCTTCGGCCTGCTCGGACACGCCCACGAGCTCGCTCTGGCCTCAGGCCTGGCGGCGTCGATCGATTCTGGCGCCGTTCCGGCGATCGAGGGCGTACTCGAGTTGCTCTCGGACGAGCGGGCGCTGGCGGGCGGCTCCAAGCGCAACCGCGCGGACGCCGACAGCTTCACCTCGTGGGGCTCCGTCGTCCCCGACCGTGCCCGGCTCGTCTGCGACGCGATGACCTCCGGCGGCCTGCTCGCGGCGGTCTCGCCCTCGCGCGCGGGCGAGGTCGACGGCTGGGCCATCGGCGAGCTTCACCCGGGCGGGCCGGGCACGATCCACGTGACGTGAACGGCGAGCGCGGAGGCCACGGCGCGAGCGGCGTTTTCGCCCGCCGAACCGATCAGAGCGCGTCAGCGCTCTGGGAGCCGCGCGAGGGCGAGCCCGATGAGCAGGCCCGCGACGCCGCCCACGATCCCGGCGATCCCGCTCGCCTCGGTGGCGGCCAGCGGCATCAGGACCAACACCGCGGCAATCGCCAGCACGCCCAGCAGATCGCTGTCGTCCTCGCGGCCACGGCGGCGGCCGAGGACGTCGCGCATCGTCCAGGCGGCGAGGAGGCCGAGCGCGGCGCCGTTGCCCCCGCGCGTCACGCCCTCGCCGGCGACTTCGACCGCGACGTACGCTCCGCCCACGCCGGTCACCAAGAAGACGAACAGCGGCGCCCACCAGCCGTGGCGGCGTTCGAGCAGCCAGGCGAACAGCGCGATCGCCCCGACGGTGATCGCCTCATAGCCGGTGGCGGTGTAGGCGAGCGGCGCGGTGAACGCGCGCCAGGGCTCGTCGAACCCCGCGCCGTAGGTGAAATCGGCGAGCGGGATCAGCCCCGACTTGATGCCGACGGTGATCACCAGCGGGACGATGACGAGGATCCACGCGGCCCAGGGACGGCGGTCGGCGCGGATGCCGGGGATCTCTCCCGGCCGCAGCCGCGGCAGCGACGGGCGCGAGCGCGCCCGCTTGGCGGCCTTGGGCACCCCGCCGCGATCGAGCTTCGGCGCACGCTTCTGGATCCGCGTCCCGCAGTACGGGCATTCCGTGATGTACGGAGATACCTCCGCACCACAGCTTTTACAGACGAGATAGAGGTCCGGGCCGCTCGACATGTCGGGCATCTCAGTCTACGCCGCTGAGCGCACTCTCTCGATGTTTATGTAGCTATGGCGCGGAGGCGGCGACGATGTCCTCCAGAAGCTCGGTGTAGTCGCGGTTCGCCTCGAACACCTTGCGCTGTCTGAAGGCCCCGTTTCCGCGTTCGAGCAGGTCGAGGATGCCCTCGAGCTCGTCTCCCGCGCCGAGGTCCTGCGCGTGGCCCTGCAAGCGGTCATAGAGCCGCTTGGCCAGCGCCTTCGTGGTCACCGTGGTGCGCTTGGGCAGGTCGACGAGCTCGCCCTCCAGCCCGTGGCGCGATGCCAGCCACTTGTTCTCGTCGAGCATCTCGTACGGGTAGCTGGCCAGCCGCTTGCCGGCGTCGAAGTGCTCGGCCAGTTCCTTGACCATCGCCTGGATCAGGGCGGCGAGCGCGAGCGTGTGCTCGATGTGCGTCTGCGCGTCCATCGCTCGGATCTCGACGGTGCCGAAGTTCGGGTGCGGGCGGACGTCGTACCAGAGCCAGGTGTAGTCCTCCATCACCCCCGCCTCGACCATGAAGCCGATGCGCTCCTGGTAGTCCGCCCAGTTCTTGTAGGACGGCGGGATGCCCACGCGCGGGAACGCGCGGAAGATCGGCATCCGCACCGAGGCCAGCCCCGAGTCGTCACCCCGCCAGAACGGCGAGTTCGCCGAGAGGGCCAGCAGGATCGGCACGTGCACGCGCATCCCGTTGGCCACGTGGATGGCCTTGTCGGGGTCGTCGAGGCCGATATGGACGTGCAGCCCGAAGATCAGCTCCTGGCGGGCGACGAAGCGCAGCGCGTCGACGAGATCGCGGTAGCGCGGCGCGGCGGTGATCCGCTGGTCCTCCCAGCGCGCGACCGGATGCGTCCCGGCCGACCCGATCAGCAGCCCCTTCTTGTCGGCGATGTCGCGAACCTGACGGCGCAGGGCTCGCAGCGACGCCCCCGCCTCGCGTAGGTCCTGGCAGGGCTTGGTCGAGATCTCGAGCACGGACTCCATGAGCTCGGGCTTGATCTCGCCGTCAGGCGAGTTCTCGAGCAGGTCGTCGATCGCGTTGACCAGCGCGTAGGTGTCCGGGTCGAGGATCATCAACTCTTCCTCGATGCCGACCGTGTAGGCGGGGCCGCTGAACTTCTGCTCCATGTGGCCGCGTAGAGTACGGCGTGGTTGAAACTCGATCTCGCGAGGTAAGAACGATGGCCCTCGGTTACGACGGCGGCAAGCTCTACATCCTGGCCTTCGATCACCGAGGGTCGTTCCAGAAGAAGATGTTCGGGATCGAAGGTGATCCCACGGAAGCGGAGACGGCGACGATCGCGGACGCGAAGAAGCTGATCTTCGAAGGCATGGAGAAGGCCGTCGAGCGCGGGCTGGACGCGAAGTCGGCCGGCGTGCTGGTCGACGAGCAGTTCGGCTCCGACATCCCCGAGCTGTCCAAGCAGCACGGCCTGTCGCTGACGATGCCGGTCGAGAAGAGCGGCGTCGACGAGTTCCAGTTCCAGTACGGCGAGGACTTCGGCGAGCACATCTCCAAGTACGACCTGCTCGCCTCCAAGGTGCTCGTCCGTTACAACCCGGACGGCGACAAGGAGATGAACGCGCGCCAGATCGAGCGCCTCAAGCAGCTCGCCGACTGGCTGCACGAGAACGATCGCCTGTTCCTGTTCGAGCTGCTGGTGCCGGCCGAGAAGGACCAGCTGGAATCCGTCGGCGGCGACACCGACCGCTACGACGCCGAGCTTCGGCCCGAGCTGATGCGCCGCGCGATCGAGGACTTCCAGAACGCCGGCGTCGAGGTCGACATCTGGAAGATCGAGGGCGTCGACACGCGCGCGGACGCGGAGATGCTGTCCAAGCAGGCGACGAGCGGCGAGGGCCGTGAGAACGTCAAGAGCGTGCTCCTGGGCCGCGGCGCGTCCGACGAGAAGGTCGACCACTGGCTCACGCAGGCCGCGCCCGTCCCGGGCTTCATCGGCTTCGCGATCGGCCGCTCGATCTGGTGGGACGCGCTGAAGGCGTTCCTGGACGGCGGCGACCGCGAGGCCTCCGCCGAGCAGATCGCGGACAACTACATGCGCTTCATCAAGGTCTACGACGAGGCCGCGAGCGGCGTCAGCGCCTGATCCAGGCCGGATGATCGGGGTGGGTCCGAGGGGATGTCCGCCGTCAATTGGGCGGGATCTGCAGGTGCTCGTCCGTCAGGGCGGGGAACAGGCCCGACTGCGCGCGTGACACGCGCTCGCGGCGGGCGATGCCGGACTCGATCGCGGCGGCCGACACCGCCGCCGCGACCGCGGGTGCCACGGCGCGGTTGAAGACGCTCGGGACGATGTACTCCGGCCCGAGCTGATCCTCCGGGATCACGGCCGCGATCGCGCGCGCGGCGGCGAGCTTCATCGACTCGTCGATCCCGCGCGCCCGCACGTCGAGCGCGCCGCGGAAGATGCCCGGGAAGGCGAGCACGTTGTTGATCTGGTTCGGGTAGTCGCTGCGGCCCGTGGCCATGATCGCCACGTGCTCCCAGCAGTCCTCGGGCTGGACCTCGGGCGTCGGGTTGGCCATCGCGAACACGATCGCGTTCTCGGCCATCGTCTTGACGCCCTCGGCGGTGAACGCGCGCGGGGCGGAGACGCCGATGACGACGTTGGCGCCGTTGAGCGCGTCGTTGGCCGTGCCCTGCAGGCCGCGCGGGTTCGTGCGCGCGGCCATCGCCGCCAGCTCGCCCTCGAGGCCCGGGCGCTCCGGGTACAGGATGCCGTCGATGTCGCAGACCACGAGGTCCTTGACCCCGTGCTCGAGGATGATCTTCGCGCAGGCCAGGCCCGCGGCGCCCGCGCCGACCATGACCACGCGGATCTCGTCGGCCTTCTTGCCGACGACCTTCAGCGCGTTCAGCAACGCGGCCAGGACGACGACCGCGGTCCCGTGCTGATCGTCGTGGAAGACGGGGATGTCGAGCGACTCCTTCAGCCGCCGCTCGATCTCGAAGCAGCGCGGGGCGGCGATGTCCTCCAGGTTGATGCCGCCGAACGTCGGTGAGACCTGCTCCACGAGCTTGACGATCTCGTCGACGTCGGTGGTGTTCACGCACAGCGGGAAGGCGTCCACGCCGGCGAGCTCCTTGAAGAGCATCGCCTTGCCCTCCATGACCGGCATCGCGGCCTCGGGGCCGATGTTGCCCAGGCCGAGCACGGCCGTGCCGTCGGAGACGACCGCGACCGTGTGGCCCTTGATCGTCAGCGTCCAGGCCGACTCCGGGTCCTCGTGGATCGCGCTGGAGACGCGCGCGACGCCCGGCGTGTAGGCCATCGAGAGGTCGTCGCGGGTCTTGATCGGGACCTTGCCGACGATCTCGATCTTGCCGCCCTTGTGCATCAGGAACGTGCGATCGGAGACGCTGGCGACCGTGATGCCGTCGAGCGCGCGGACGGCGTTGACGACCCGCTCACCGTGCTGCGCATCGACGCAGGCGACGGTCACATCACGGGTCACGCCGCGCTGATCGACACGCACGAGGTCGATCGCGCCGAGGATCGCTCCCTCGTTGCCGATGACGTTGGCCACGCCCGCGAACGCGCCCGGGCGCTGGGGCAACTCGAGGCGCATGGTGAAGGAGTAGGAGGCCGAGGGCTGGAGCCCCGCCGGCGCCTGGAGGCTGGACATTGGAGGATCTTATGGAGCCGCGCTGTTAGATTCTGCGCTCATGCGGATGCGGCAGAGCATCGCCGAGATCGAGGACGCCTTCTTCGACGAGATCGAGGACGACCGAGAGCGGCGCGAACGGTTGCGCAAGCGCGCGGATCGGCGCCGGCGCGAGCGTCAGGCCAAGCGCACGCACCGCCTCGGGACGATGCGCTTCGCGCTTCTGGTGCTCGTCCTGCTCGGGACGGCCGTGCTCGTCACGTGGGCGATGTTCGCCACGCTGTACTACGTGCTCAGCCCCAGCTAGGCCCGACTCCCGTCAGGCCGGAGATCAGGCGCGGGGCGGAGGGCCGCGGCCCTACTTCGCGCTCAGACGCTTGAGGGCGTCGTCGACCTCGGCGCGCGCGCTGGCCCCTGCGGCCACGTTCTCCTGCTGGATCTCCAGGTAGACCTCCTTGCGGAAGACCGGGATATCCCGCGGCGCCTGAATGCCGATACGGACCTTCTCGCCCATGATCGACAACACCGATACCTCGATGTCGTCGCCGATCATGATCGATTGGTTGGACTTGCGTGTCAGAACCAGCATGACGCCGCCTCCCTGGCGATTTTCGACT
Organism: uncultured Solirubrobacteraceae bacterium; assembly: GCA_963798325.1. Classification (GTDB taxonomy): domain Bacteria; phylum Actinomycetota; class Thermoleophilia; order Solirubrobacterales; family Solirubrobacteraceae; genus Solirubrobacter. The sequence continues at coordinate 942,721 of CAWCSS010000008.1, read as the reverse complement.
CGATCCGCCGGCCAGACCCGCATCTGTCGGTACGGCGAGCAGTGGTGAGGCTACCTGGTGTTGGAGTGGATGTGAATGGGGCGCGCACCCGGTTCGCCCCTGGAAGGTTGGACCCTATGCGCTAGGCTCCGGCCCTCCTATGAGCCGCCGGTCCCTGCGTCCTCAGCTTAACCAGATCCGCGGGTGGGTGCGACAGGGTCGCACCGACGCGTGGATTGCGCATCAGCTGGAAGTGACGGTCCAACAGATCCAGGCCTTCAAGCGTGAGCAGGGCCTCGAACCCGACGCGGAAGACAATGGCGCCGCCCTCGAGGAGGTTGATCTGCGCGCGGAAGACGACGCGCTGATCGCCGCCGAACTCGAGGAGGAAGCCAAGCGCCGCGCCGAGGAAGAGGCAGCTGCCGCCGAGGAGGCCGCGCGCAAGGCCGCTGAAGAAGAGGCCCGCGCCGCCGAAGAGGCAGCGCGTCGCGCTGCCGAAGAAGTAGACGAAGAGGACGACAAGCCCAAGCGCGCCGCGAGGCGCCGTGGTGGACGTTCTCGTCGCCGCTCCGCACCAGCCGGTCCGCTGGAGGGTACGTTCGACCATGGTGAAGAGGGGTACGGCCTCTGGCTTGACCCCGCCATCCAGGACGATCCGATCTACGCCGAGCACTGGGCGGGTCACCGCCCCGTCGAGATCACGATCGAGGAAGACATGATCGTGATCCGCCGCTCTGGCGCGGGCGAGGACGACAACGAAGACTGACGCCGCGATCGCATTCAAGCGGGCGCAGTACCGGCTCGCTTGCGATCGTGTCGTTTCATGGGTGCACGGGAGCGTCCTCCAGACGCCCTCGTCGCCTGGGTACTGGGATCTCAACTGCGTCCGCGTGGAGACATCCGGCGTGGACGCCGAGACCATGGAGGCCGCCGCCGAGACCTGGCTGGCCGACTTCGGGCATCGCCGGCTGCTCGTCGAGGACGACGCGACCGGGATCGCGGCGCAGCCGTATTTCGCCGAGCGCGGCTGGGACACCGAGCGCGAGGTGATGATGCTGCGCACCGGCCCCCCGCCGGTCGCCGCCGCCCCGCACGCGATCGAGGAGGTCCCGATCTCCGACACGCGCGCGTTGCGCGGCGAGTGGTACGGGCCGTCGCAGGCGCAGCACGTCATCGACGCCGAGCCCTACGCGGCCCGGCGCGGCATGCGGGCCTTCGTGGCGCCCGGCAAGGGCTTCGCGTGGCTCTCAGCCGGCGAAGCGGAGATGGAGCTCGATCAGCTCTACGTGACCGAGGCGGCACGCGGGCACGGCATCGGCCAGGCGTTGATCGCCGCGGCGCTCACGGCCGGCGGACGCGAGCGCGCGTGGGTCGTGGCCGACGAGAAGGGCTTGGCCAGGGCGCTCTACGAGCGCAACGGCTTCAGCGCCGTGTGGCGGTTCCACGACTTCACGCGCAAGCCGTGATCGACGGCGGGCATCCCCACCGCCCCACTCAACGGATCCGCCGGCCGCCGGCGAAGTCCGTCGCGGCGCGCGCGTAGCGGCCGAAGGCGGCGTCGCCGACCACCCTCGCGTCCCACGCGAACGGCTCGTCGGGCGCGACCTCGACCGCGAGATCGGTGCACCAGCCGGTCCCCTCGTCGTAGAGGTCGACCAGCTCGTCGATCGTGAAGCGCCCACCGAGGCGCCGGCGCAGCTCCTGCTGAACCTCACGGGTCACGCGTTCCAGCGTGGGCACCTGCTCGGGATAGGCGTCGTCCAGGCGCCTGAGGCCGGCTTCCCACTGCTCGCGTGCCGTCTCGTACGAAGACACGCGCCACAGGATAGAAAAGGTGTTTCGCCCCACCGTGCCCAGCGTGCCGGCTCCTGCCCGCCTCAGGCGGGCGAATCCGGCGCCCGCGCGACGTTACTTGAGCCCTTCGACGATGTAGGCGCGCTCGCCGGCCTTGACCATGCCGAGGCGCCGGGCCTCGCGTTCGAGCGCTCCGGGCGCGGTCAGTTCCTTCTTGCGCTCGCGCAGGCGCTCGTTCTGGGCGCGCAGCTCGGCGACCTGGGCGCGCTGACGCCCCGCCTCGCGATAGGTGGAGATCCAGCTCAGGGCGGGTCCGATGTAGAGGTAGAGCACGAGCGCGAAGACGCCGATCAGCGCCCAGCGGCCCAGTCTGTCCCATCGGATCCCGTGGGTACGGCGGTCCATACCTGCCGCGTTCGTTCGACGCGGCAGGCTCCCTTCCTTTGCAACGGACCGCCCGAAACCTAAAGGGGCCAGGCCCCTTTAGGAACGGAAGACGGAGCGACCGCCGTAGGTGGCGTCGGCGCCGAGGGCTTCCTCGATGCGCAGCAGCTGGTTGTACTTGGCCACGCGATCGGAGCGCGACGGCGCGCCGGTCTTGATCTGGCCGCAGCCGGTGGCGACGGCCAGGTCGGCGATCGTGGTGTCCTCGGTCTCGCCCGAGCGGTGCGACATCACGGCCGTGTAGCCGTTCGAGCGCGCGAGGTCGATCGCCGCCAGCGTCTCCGAGAGCGTGCCGATCTGGTTGACCTTGATCAGGATCGAGTTGGCCGTGCCGGCGTCGATCCCGCGCTGCAGGCGCTTGACGTTGGTCACGAACAGGTCGTCGCCGACGAGCTGGACCTTGTCGCCGATGCTCTCGGTGAGCGCCTTCCAGCCGTCCCAGTCCTCCTCGTCCATGCCGTCCTCGATCGAGAGGATCGGGTAGCGGGCGGCGAGGTCGGTCCAGTAGGCGGCGAGCTCGGACGCGCCCAGCGAGCGGTTCTCCGCCGCGAGCACGTAGGAGCCGTTGTCGAAGATCTCACTGACGGCGGGGTCGAGCGCGATCGCGACGTCCTCGCCGGGCGTGTAGCCGGCGGCCTCGATGCCCTCGATGACCGCCTGCAGCGCCGCCTCGTTGGACTCCAGGTCGGGCGCGAAGCCGCCCTCGTCGCCGACCGCGGTGTTCAGGCCGCGCTTCTTGAGCGTCGACTTCAGCGCGTGGAAGACCTCGGCGCCCGTGCGCAGCGCCTCGGCGAAGGTCGGCGCCCCGACGGGCACGATCATGAACTCCTGGAAGTCCACCGAGTTGTCCGCGTGCGCGCCGCCGTTGAGGACGTTCATCATCGGCACCGGCAGGATGTGCGCCGACTCGCCGCCGAGGTAGCGCCACAGCGGCAGGTTCTCCTCGGCGGCGGCCGCGCGGGCGGCGGCCAGCGACACGCCGAGGATGGCGTTCGCGCCCAGGCGGGACTTGTTGTCGGTCCCGTCGAGCTCGATCAGCTTGCGGTCGAGGCCCTGTTGGTCGGAGGCGTCGTGACCGGCGACCGCCTCGGCGATCTCGCCGTTGACGTTGCCGACGGCCTTGGTGACGCCCTTGCCCCCGTAGGCGTCGCCGCCGTCGCGGAGCTCGGTGGCCTCGAACTCGCCGGTAGAGGCGCCCGAGGGGACCGCGGCGCGCCCATGGGCGCCGGAGCGCAGCTGCACCTCCACCTCGACGGTGGGGTTGCCGCGCGAGTCAAGGATCTGGCGTGCGTGTACGGATTCGATCTGGCTCATCGGCCGAGCACGATACGCGCACGCGCGTAGTAGCCGAGTTGCGCCTCGGTATCCAACTCGTCCCAGGCCGCCCCGTCACGGGCCGCGATCTCCGCCGCGGCCTCCACGCGCCCCTGGAAGCGCTCGGACGCCGCCCGCAGCGCCAGTTCCGGATCGACCTTCAGCTTGCGCGCCACGTTGACCGCCGCGAACAGCACGTCGCCGACCTCGTGGAAGGTCTCCTCGCGCGTCTGCGCCGCCTCCAGCTCCTCCAGCTCGCCCGTCACGCCGTCGTAGGGCACGTGATCGAAGTCGAACCCCGTGGAGGCGGCCCTGCGCTGCGTCTTGAGCGCGTACAGCGGCCCGGGGAGGTTCTCGGGCACGTCGCCGAAGATCCCCGGCTCGCGGCCGTCCTCGCCCTTCTTGATCTGGTCCCAGTTCTTGAGCACCTGCCCGGACGAGTCGACCTCGACCTCACCGAAGATGTGCGGGTGCCGGCGCACGAGCTTGGCGTGCACGTGGTCGGCGACCTGGGCGAGCGAGCCCTGCCCGCGCTCCTCGAGCAGCAGCGACAGGAAGTGCACCTGAAAGAGCACGTCGCCGAGCTCGTCGACCATCTTCGCGTCATCGCCGCTGTGCGCGGCCTGGGCGAGCTCGTACGCCTCCCCGACCGTGTGCGGCACGATCGAGCGCTCGTCCTGCTCTCTGTCCCACGGGCATTCGCGCCGCAGCTTCCGGGTCAGCTCGTCGAGACGCGCGACGGCGTCGGCTGCAGATTCCATACGTCTGAGGTTAAACGCGAAGCGCCGCCCGGAGGCGGCGCTTCGTCACAACGAGGGTCGGTTGAGGATCAGCCGGCGGGCGTGGCGGCCGGATCGGCTCCCGCGGCGGCCGGATCCTCGGCCGTCGGGGGCGGCCCGTTGGTCACGTCGCCGCCAGCGGCCGACGGAGTGGGCGTGGCCTTCGGGCCGTTCTTGCAGTCCGTGGTCTTGTAGCCCTCGGAGCACTCGGTCTTTTCCTTCCAGCGCTTCGTGAAGTCCTTCACGAAGGTGTCCAGAGCCTTCTGCTGGTTCTGGGACTGGAGGGTCTGCTTGATGGTCTCCTTGGCCTCGGGCAGCGTCTGCTGGGAAGCGTCGGTGACGTTGGTGACGGTGAAGACGTAGTAGCCGTACTGGGTCTTGACCGGGCCCTGCAGGTCGTTCTTCTTGGCGGAGAAGACGGCGGTGTCGAGGTCCTTGTCCAGCGTGCCCTTGGCCTGCGCGGGCAGCTTGCCGCCGGAGGCCTTCGACGTGTCGTCGATCGAGTACTTCTTGGCCACCGTGGTCCAGGAGTCGCCGCTCTTGAGCGCCGCGTAGGCCTTGTCGGCCGTGGCCTTGTCCTTGGTCAGCACGACGCGCAGATCGCGCTTCTCGGGCTGCGCGAAGCGGGCCTTGTTCTTGTTGTAGAAGTCGGCGATCGCCTTGTCGGAGACCGTGTCCTTGCCCTTGACGACCTTGTCGCGGATCTTGTTCGACAGCAGGTCGAGCTTGACGCGCTGGAGGATGTCCTCCTGCGTCTGGCCGGACTGCTTGATGAACTTCTGGTAGTCGGCTTCCTTCGGGAACGACTGCTTCTTCTGCTCGTCGAAGGACTTCTTGACCTCGGCGTCGGAGACCTTGACGCCGGCCGCCTCGGCCTCGCCCTGGATCCACTTGAAGGAGATCAGCAGCTGCAGGACCTGATTACGAAGCTGCTCGTACTCCTGCTTGCACTGCGTCTTGAGCTGAGCGTCGGTCACCTTCGGCTGGCCCTTGGCCGGCGCCGGGGTGGACTTGCGCTTGGCGGCCACACACTTCACGTAATCCGCCTCAGGATCCGGCACGGCCGCGTTCGCCGCTCCGGTGGACTTCGCCGCCACGGCCATCCAGTGACTGAAGTCCGTCTTGTCGATGGCTTCGCCATCGACGGTTGCCACGGCATTACCGGGCACTCCGCCACATGCGGCGAAGGTTGCCCCGACGCCGGTGATGGCGGCGAGGCTGAGTACGATGCGAGCAGCCTTGATCATTTAAAGTGCCTGAGAAGGGGACGTGGAAGTACGGAGCCGGGCGCGGAAATGCGGCCCGGAGCAAGCGAATTTGACCTTCTCCCGGCGAGGCATGGTAGCGGTGGGTTCGGGGTAGGCCCGATCTTTTGACGCGACCTTTAGGCAGGTACTTGAACCGCTAACAAAGCGTCCGCCGCACGCACCACCGCGGGGAATCGCTGAGCCGGGTCATCAGGAACGCGCAATGAGAGTTGACTGCGTCCCGCTTCGTAGTTCGCGCCAGGCAGCAGCTCGCGCAGACGGCGGGCCGTCGCGGCGTCGAGCTCGATCGGTGTGACCGCCAGCCGCCCCCCCTTGAACGAGACCGCGGTGGCACCCGCGCGACCCAGCTTGATCCGCGCCTGCTGGAGCGTGATCAGGTTCTCGAGCGGCTCGGGGATCTCGCCGAAGCGGTCCTCCAGCTCGGTCCGCAGCTCGACCAGCTCGTGGTTCTCGCGGGCCCCCGCGATCTTGCGATGCACGTCGACCTTGGCCTGCTCGTAGGGGATGTAGTCCGCGGGCACGTACGCGTCGACGTTGATGTCCAGGCGCACCGGCTCCGGCGGCTCGGTACCGTCCTCGTCGGGGTCCATCTCGCGCACGGCCTCGTCGAGCATCTGCATGTAGAGCTCGAAGCCGAGCGCCGCGACGTGGCCGGACTGCTCGTCGCCGAGCAGGTTGCCGGCGCCGCGCAGCTCGAGGTCGCGCATCGCCACCTTGAAGCCCGCGCCGAGCTCCGTGTAGTCCGACAGGGCGCTGAGGCGATCGGCGGCCTCGGGCGTCAGCGCCGCGGCGGACGGATAGAGCAGGTACGCGTAGGCGCGCTCGCGGGAGCGGCCGACGCGGCCACGGATCTGGTAGAGCTGGCTGAGGCCGAACAGGTCCGCGCGGTCGACGATCAGCGTGTTCGCCTGCGGGATGTCGATCCCCGACTCGATGATGCTGGTGGAGACCAGCACGTCGGCCTCGCCGCGCAGGAAGGCCATCATCCGGTCCTCGAGCTGCTTCTCGTCCATCTGCCCGTGGGCGACGGTGAAGGTCAGCTTCGGGCACAGCGAGCGCAGCCGCTCGGCCGTCTCCTCGATGTCGTCGACGCGGTTGTGCAGGAAGAACGCCTGCCCCTTGCGCTCGACCTCGCGCAGCAGCGCCTGCTTGACCAGCTGCTCGTCGTACTCGCCGACGTAGGTCTTGACCGGCCGGCGACCCTCGGGCGGTGTCTCGATGACGGAGATGTCTCGCAGGCCGGCCAGTGACATCTGCAGCGTGCGCGGGATCGGCGTGGCGGACATGCTGATCACGTCGACCTTGAGCTTGAGCTGGCGCATCAGCTCCTTCTGCTTGACGCCGAAGCGCTGCTCCTCGTCGACGATCAGCAGCCCGAGCTCCTTCGCGCGCACGTCGCGCGACAGCAGCCGGTGCGTGCCGATGAGGATGTCGACCTTGCCCTCGGAGAAGCGCTTGACCGCCTCGCGCTGATCGGCGGCCGAACGGAAGCGGGACACGTGCTCGATCACGAACGGCTGGTCGCGCAGGCGCTCCAGGAAGGTGCCGTAGTGCTGCTGGGCGAGGATCGTCGTCGGCACCAGCATCAGGACCTGCTTGCCGTCCGAGGCCGCCTTCACGGCCGCTCTGAGCGCGACCTCGGTCTTGCCGTAGCCGACGTCACCGCAGATCAGGCGATCCATCGGGCGCTCGGACTCCATGTCGGCGATCACGTTGTCGATCGCGTCGCGCTGGTCGGGCGTCTCGCGGTACGGGAACGCCTCCTCGATCTCGCGCAGCTCCTCGGAGAACTCCGGGAAGGCATGGCCGCGGCGGCGCTTGCGCTCGGCGTAGAGGTTCAGCAGCTCGCCCGCGAGCTCCTGGGCGGCCCGTCTCGCCCGCGCCTTGATCTTGTCCCAGCGAGTGCCGCCGAGCTTGCTCAAGGTCGGGGCGCCGCCGTCTGCGCCCAGGTAGCGCGAGATCTTCGCCAGCTGGTCCGTCGGCATGAAGACCTTGTCGTCGCCCTGGAACTCGAGGTTCAGGTAGTCACGGGTGACACCGGCCACGGTCTTGGTGTCAAAGCCCGAGAACCGCGCGATGCCGTGGTCCTCGTGGACGATGTAGTCGCCCGTTCGCAGATCGGTGAACGAGCGCAGCAGCCCGCGGCCCTTGCGCTGCGTCTTGGCCGCGGCCTTCTTGCGGTGGATGAGCCGGTGCTCGGGGAACGCGGCGAGCTTCAGGCCGGGCGCGACGAAGCCGTCGCGCAGGTTGGCCTCGGTGAAGATCAGACCCTTGCGCGCGCCGTTGAAGGAGGCCTTGACGCGATCGAGGTTGTACGCCGCGCGCTCCGCCGCGCCGAGCTGCGGCCACGCGACGACCGTGGTGTAGTCGCTGCGCACGAGCTTCTCGAGCTCGGTCTCGGCCTCGCGCAGGTTGCGCGCGGCGAAGTCCGCGGCCTGGCCGCGGATCTCGATCGGCTGGTCGGCGGAGATGCTCGACAGGCGCACCTCGGCCCGCTTGGCCAGCTCCTCGTTGATCTTCTTCGGGTTGACGTAGAGGTCGCGCGCGTCCTGGTCGTCGAACGCCGTGCAGACGTCCTCCCAGTGGTCGCGCAGCGTCGGCTCGACGTCCTCGTCGGCGGCGACGATGATCTGCGTGCGCTCGGGGATCAGGTCCAGCAGCGCGCGGAACTGGTCGACGGGCAGCAGCTCGGCGATGTCCGGCCGGTCCTCAGGCGCGTCGGAGGCCGCGATCTCGGCCATCTCGCGGTGCTCGGGCGCGAGCTCGGCCGCGGGCGAGATCTCCACGCAGTCGGTCTCCCCCAGGCTCCGCTGGGTGAAGGTCGAGAACCACCGCAGGGCCTCGATCTCGATGTCGAAGAGATCGATCCGGACCGCGCGCTCCTCGGTCGCCGGGTAGACGTCGAGCAGGCCACCGCGGATCGCGAACTGGCCGCGCTCCTCCACCTGGTCGATCCGCTCATAGCCGGCCGCGACGAGTTGCTGGGCGGTCTCCTCGAGGTCGATCAGGTCGCCGACGCGCAGCATGAACCCGTGCGGGCGCAGCGTCGGATCCGGCACCTTCTCCGACAGCGCCGTCGCGGAGATCACCACGACCGGCTGCTCGGAGCCCTCCGGCGTGTCGGTCAGGGCGTCCAGCGCGCCGACCCGCAGGCCGACCAGGTGCGGCGGCGGGGTGAGGTGCGATTCGTACGCGACGCCGCGACTTGGGTAGTACCGGACCGGCCGCGGGGAGAGCCACGCCTTGAGATCGTTGGACAGGTCGCGCGCGGCGCGGTCGTCGCCGACGACGATCAGGGCAGGGCGACGCGCGTCGCGGTCCGCGAGCGCGGCGACGACGAACGGGCGGAGCGAGAGGCTGACGAAGGCGGACCCGCCCTCGTTGGCAAGCTGGACGGCGGCGGGGTCGTGTTCGAGGTGGTCGAGAAAGGCTCTGAGCAACCCTTCGATCCTAGAAGACGATATAGTTCTAGTCGTGTTGACCAAAACTGTCTTCGAGTTCTTGGGCGAGCCCGTGACGTGGGCCGAGCTGCTGGGATTCGTGACCGGCATCGCGTGCGTCGCGCTGGCGGTCGCCCAGCGGATCGAGACGTTCCCGATCGGGATCGCCAACAACGTGTTCTTCATCGTCCTGTTCGTCGATGCGCGGCTCTACGCCGACGCGGGGCTGCAGGTCGTCTACGTCGTGCTCGGGTTCATGGGCTGGTGGGTGTGGGCGATGCGCTCGCGCGGGCCGCTGGTGGTCGAGCGCGCGAGCTTCCGGCTGCTGTTGTGGACGACGCTCGCGGTGGGCGCGGCGACGCTCGTGCTCGTCCCGATCCTGCGTGCGGCGCATGGCGCGGCGCCGGGCTGGGATGCATTGACGACCTCGATGTCGCTCGGCGCGCAGCTGCTGCTGAACCTCAAGCGGCTCGAGACCTGGTACGTGTGGATCGCGGTCGACGTGATCTACGTGCCGCTGTATCTGAGCCGCGATCTGAACCTGACGGCCCTGGTGTACGTCGTGTTCCTCGGGCTATGTGTGGAGGGCTGGCGCCAATGGCGTATCGCCGTGGTCTAGTCCTCGGGAAGTTCCTGCCGCCGCACGCGGGGCATCACGACCTCGTCGACGGGGCGTTGGCACGGTGCTCCGAGCTCACGGTCCTGGTGCTCGGGGCGGCGAGCGAGCCGATCCCCCTGCCTCTGCGGCGCGACTGGATGCGTCAGCGTCACCCTCGCGCCCGCGTGGTCGCCGGCTGGGACGAGCTGCCCGTCGACTTCGACGATCCGCTCGTCCATGACGCGCACATCGAGGTGATGGAGCGCCTCCTCGCCGGGCGGCCCGACGTGGTCTTCACCGGCGAGGGCTACGGGGACCTGCTGGCCGAGCGCTGGGGCATCGAGCACGTGCGCCTGCCGCGGCCGGGGACGATCTCGGGGACGGAGGTGCGCGCCGACCCGGCCGCGTTCTGGGATCGGCTCACCCCTGCCGTGCGCGCGTGGTACTGCCGGCGGGTGGTCATCACCGGGGCCGAGTCGACGGGCACGACGACGCTCGCGCGGGCCCTGGCGGAGCGGCTGGGGACGGTCTGGGTGCCGGAGGTCGGGCGCGCCGTGTCAGCGGCGCGCGGCGTGCCCTACGTCTGGTCCGACGCCGACTTCGAGATGATCGCCCGCCGCCAGCAGCTCGACGAGGACCGCGCCGCGCGGGTGTCCGGGCCGGTGCTCGTGTGTGACACCGACGCGCTCGCCACCTGCATCTGGCAGGAGCGCTACATGGGGCGCTCGACCGGCGCCGGTGGAGGCGATCGCGGCGGGTCGCGGCTACGCCCTGTCGGTGTTGACCTCCGACGACATCCCGTTCGTGCAGGACGGCCTGCGTGACGGCGAGCACCTGCGCGGGTGGATGACCGAGCGGTTCCGCTCGCGGCTGCGGCCGCCCTGGATCGAGGTCCGCGGGACCGTCGAGGAGCGGGTCGATCAGGTCCTGGCGAGGATGTTCAGCCGCACGTAGTTCGCCCGCACCGGCTGCTCGAGCTGCGCCAGCACGTCGTTCACGAAGGCTTCGTGCTCCGCCGCCGGGATACGCTCCAGGTGCGAGCCGAGGACCACGGTCGTGAAGAACTCGTGCGGGTGAGGCGGTTCGACCGGCCACGGCTGAAGCCACGTCCAGATGTCCTTGAAGCCGGCGGCCGCCAGACGCTCGCTCGTCCGTTCCGGCGTCGCGAAGTTCCACGGGCCAGGCCAACCCCGCAGCGCGGGGTGGTCGACGGCGGCGATCGCCGCCTCCACGTTGGCGACGTTGCCGTGGCCGCCGCACTGGGCCACGAAGCGCCCGCCGGGCTTCAGCGCCGCGCGCAGGCGCGCGAACAGCGTCTCGTGGTCGTCGATCCAATGGAACGTCGCGGTCGACAGGATCGCGTCCACCGGCTCGTCGAGCGTGAGCTCGAGCAGGTCCGAGGCGAACGCCTCGACCCGGCCGCCGAGGCGCTGCTTGAGCTGCTCGATCATGGCCGCGCTGCCGTCCACGGCAACGACCTCGCCGTCGGGCACCCGCTCCAGCAGCTCCTCGGTGACCCGCCCGCTGCCGCAGCCGGCGTCGAGCACCCGCTCGTCGCCCCGGAGGTCGAGCCGGTCGATGACGTCGCGGGCCATCGCCAGTTGCGGGTCCGACATACGGTCGTAGGAGGCGGCGTTCCATTCACGAGGCGGCATACGCGTGTACGTTATCGCATACGCTTGTATTGCGTCCAGTCGGGCGTCGGGGTCGGGGTCGCCCTGGGGCCGTTGTGGCAGTCCGTGGTCCTGAAGCCCTCGGCGCACTCCGTCTGCGCACGCCAGCGCGCCGTGAAGGCCACGATGAACGTGTCCAGCAGCTTCTGCTGAGCCTCGGCGACGAGCTCCCGCTTGATCGACTTCCTGGCCTGCGCGAGCGGCTCCCGATGGGCGGCCGTGACGCGGGTGACGGTGAACACGTAGTAGCCGTAGGACGTCTTGACCGGCCCGATCAGCTTGTGCTTGCGGGCACCGAAGACCGCCTTGTCCAGCCTGCGGTCCAGCGTGCCCTCGTACTGCGCCGGAAGCCGGCCGCCGGCCGACTTCGAGGTGTCGTCGATCGAGTAGCGCTTCGCCACCGCCCTCCACGAGCTGCCGGCCACGAGCGCCGCTCGAGCCCGTTCCGCCTCCGCCTTGCGCTTGGTCAGCACGATCCGCAGGTCGCGCTTCTCGGGCACGGTGAAGCGCTTCTTATGAGTCGCGTAGAAGTCCGCGATCGCCTGGTCGGTGACCGGCGCGGCGCCCGCGACGACCCGATCGCGGATCCGGTTGGACAGCAGGTCCAGCCGCACACGCCGCATGACGTCCGCCTCCGTCTGGCCGGAGGTCTTGAGGAACTTCCGGTAGTCGGACTGCTTCGGGAAGCTCATCCGCTTCTGCTCGTCGAAGGACCGCGCCACCTCGGCGTCGGTGACCGTGAGCTGCAGCGCGGCGGCCTCGCCCTCGATCCACCTGAAGCTGATCAGCAGCTGCATGACCTGGTCGCGCAACTCCCTGTAGCCGCGCGTGCCGGGGGCCGGGGCGACAGCGTCGGGGTTGCCCCGGGACTTCGCCGCGACCGAGAGCCAGTGGTCGAATTCCTGCTGGGCGATGGGCTCGCCGGCGACGGTGGCGACCGGCGCGCCGGGGTCGCCGCCGAAGGCGGAGAGAGCGGCGCCGGCGCTGACGACGGCGAGCAGTGTGAACGCGGCCTTGATCATGTCCGAGGGTGGACGGTAGCGTCGAGCGGGTCCAACGAGGAGGAGGCTCGTATGCCGCCCACTGGGGTGCACTTCAACGGCTCGGTGAACCTGCCCGACGCCGAGACGGTGATGCGGGAGATCAGCACGCGGATCCCGACCGGCGTGCGCCGGATGACCGACGGTGAGCCGGGCGAGCGCAACTACTGGATTCACTACCAGATCGACAAGTTCCGGGAGATGCCGGAGTTCGACTCGGCGCCCGCCCCGCAGGCGTACACGACCGACCCGGACGCGCCGCGGATGTTCCAGATCTCGCTGCGCGAGGGCGCGACGGCGGACTCGATCCAGTGGCCGAACCTCGGCTACGCGGACGAGTACGGCAAGTCGTACGCGATCTTCGATGCGCTCCAGCAGGACGGGACGATCCCGGACGGCGTGCGCTTCCAGATGCAGTACCCGACGCCGCTCGCGTCAGTCGGCGTGACGTTCTCGCCCGAGTCGATCCCGGCGGTCACCGCCTCCTACGAGACGGCGTTGTTCGCCGACCTCGACAAGGCGCTGGCGGCGATCGGGCACGACCGCGTCGCCGTGCAGTGGGACGTCGCCGTGGAGTTCGGCCTGCTCGAAGGCGCGTACGGGCCCGCCGTGCCGCTCGAGCATCTCGCTCCGGGGCTCGTGCGCGCCGTGGACACGGTGCCCGCCGACGTGCCGGTCGGGCTGCACCTGTGTTACGGCGACTACGGCCACCAGCACTTCTGGGACCCGAAGTCGCTGAAGATGCAGGTCGACGTCGTCAACGCGGTCGTCGCCGGGGCGTCGCGCGCGGTCGACTTCGTGTCCTTCACCGTCCCGCAGGCCACCAACGATGCCGCGTACTTCGCGCCGCTGAGCGACCTGCAGGCGCCGGACACCGAGCTCAACCTCGCGCTCGTGCCCTATCACCCGGCCACGCAGGCCGAGGGCACGACCGCGACCCAGATCAAGCACATCGACGCGGTGCTCGGCGGGCGCGAGTGGGGCATCTGCACCGAGTGCGGCATGGGCCGCGTGCAGCGCGACGACGTGCCCACGCTGCTCGACCTGCACAGCCAGATCCTGGACCTCGCCGGGGCGACCCGGTAAGCGCGTGGCGTCCGGGCGGGCAGGTGCCCGCCCGGGATGCCGCGGACTAGGTGCCGGTCGGCGCCGTCGGGGTCGGCGTGGGCTTCGGGCCGTTCTTGCAGTCGCTGGTCATGTAGCTGTCGCTGCACTCGGTCTTCTCGCGCCAGCGGCTCGTGAAGTCCTTCACGAACGAGTCCAGCGCCTTCTGCTGCGCCTGGGAGGCGAGCGTCTGCTTGATCGTCTCCTTGGCCTCGGCCTGCGTCTGCTGAGAGGCGGCGGTGATCGCCGTGACCAGGAAGTCGTAGTAGCCGTACTGGGTCTTGATCGGCCCGGACAGCTCGCCCTTCTTGGCCGAGAAGACCGCGTCGTCGAGCTCCTTGTCGAGCGTGCCCTTGGCCTGCGCGGCCAACTTGCCGCCGTCGGCCTTCGAGGCGTCGTCGATCGAATACTTCTTGGCGACGGTCTTCCACGAGTCGCCGGCCTTCAGCGCGGCGAGGGCCTTGTCGGCGTCGGCCTTCTCCTTGGTCAGCACGACGCGCAGATCGCGCTTCTCCGGCTGCGCGAAGCGGGCCTTGTTCTTGGCGTAGAAGTCGGCGATCTGCTTGTCGGTGACCGTGTCCTTGCCCTTGACGACGTTGTCACGGATCTTGTTGGACAGCAGGTCGAGCTTGACCCGCTGCATGATGTCCTCCTGGGTCTGCCCGGAGTCCTTGATGAACTTCTGGTAGTCCGCTTCCTTCGGGAAGCTCTGCTTCTTCTGCTCGTCGAAGGACTTCTTGACCTCGGCGTCGGTCACCTTGATGTTCTTCGCCTCGGCTTCGCCCTGGATCCACTTGAAGCTGATCAGCAGCTGCAGGACCTGGCTGCGGTACTGCTCGTACTCGGTCTTGCACTGCGTCTTGAGCTGCGCGTCGGTCGTCTTCGGCTGGCCCTTGGCCGGGGCCGGCGTCGCCTTTCGCTTGGTCGCGACGCAGTTCTTGTAGTCGTTCTCGGGATCAGGCACCGCGGCGTTCGTGCCTGAGGACCTCGCGGCCACGGTCATCCAGTGGGCGAAGTCGGTCTTATCGATGGATTCGCCGTCGACGGTGGCGACGGCGTTGCCTGGGACGCCACCGCACGCGGCGAAGGTGGCGCCTACACCGGCGATGGCAAAGAAGGTGATTGCGGCTCTGATCATTGTCCGAACGGGTTGGAGGTACAGGGCGCGTCACGCAACAGCAGCGTGGCGTCGGGGAAAGAGCAGGATCCGGAAGCGCGGAAGGCGCTGGCCGTTTCGCTGTCACCGGCGCGCGGGATCAGCGCGGTGATCGTCAAGGCGGCGACGACGAGCACTGCCGTGAGCAGCGCGGGTGGTCGGAGGTGGAGGCGGAGGTGACGAGCCTGCCTCGCGCGGCGGTGCGCCGCGGAGATCAACTCGGCCTCGAGATCGCGCACGAAGTCGCTCATGCTCCGTTTCCTTCGAGACGTTGGCGCAGGCCGGTGAGGCCACGCGAGACGCGTTTGCGAATGACCGACTCCGACGTGCGGGCGCGGGTGGCGATGGTCGCGTACTCGTCCTCGTCGAGCACGCGCGCGAGCACCGCCTCGCGCTGGTCGGCCGGAAGTTCCTTGAGCCCCTGCAGCAACAGCGGCGACGCCGCGTCGGCGGTGGCGAGCGACTCGACGCGCTCCAACCCTTCGTCGGTCAGCCCGATCGG
This sequence comes from uncultured Solirubrobacteraceae bacterium, assembly GCA_963798325.1. GTDB lineage: Bacteria > Actinomycetota > Thermoleophilia > Solirubrobacterales > Solirubrobacteraceae > Solirubrobacter. The sequence goes on along the minus strand of CAWCSS010000008.1, from coordinate 927,630 downwards.
GCTCATCCCGAGACGCCGCCGGGCGCGGTCCTCGACCGCGCCCTTGTGGACGGCGTGAGAGAGCTGGCGCTTGGCGATGCCGTACAGCCACGCGGACGCGGGCCCTTTGTCCGGGCGATGACGATGCGCGCCGTCCAGCGCCGCGGCGAACGTCTCCGCGGTCAGGTCGGCGGCCAGCTCCGCGTCGTTCGTACGCCGCGCGAAGAACGCCAGCAGCCCGTGCACGTGCCGGCGGTAGAACACCGCAAAGGCCTCGGGCTCATGGCGCGTGGCGGCGAGCAGATCGTCGTCGGAGCGTCCGTCCATCTCTTTCTCCTTAGCGGCCCACCCGCCGCGTGTGACCTAAGAACTGTCGAAGGACAGCGTGGCGGGCCGCGGGCCGGCCTCGGCGATCTGGTTGCCGTTGATGGTCGTGACGTTGTCGCACTGCGAGATCCCGCCGCGCACCGTAGTGCAGACGATGGGGCGCGTCCCAGCCTTCTTGGTGGCCTGCGCGACGTCCATCGAGCCGGGCGCTTGCGCTGGCGTCCGGCGCGTTGAAGCACTCGGTCAGCGTCAAGCTGACGTCACGAGACGCTCGGCCTCGTCGGCCGCGCGGCCGACGAGGTCCGCGACCTCGTCGCGCCCTTGGCGCCACTTGCCCAGTACGTAGGCGGCAACGATGTCCGGGTCGGTCGAGTCCGGCCGCCCCACACCGATCCGCACGCGGTGGAACTCGGCCGCGCCGAGCTCGCGCTTCAACGACTTCAAGCCGTTATGGCCCGCGAGCCCGCCGCCGAGCCGCACGCGGATCTCGCCGAACGGCAGGTCGATCTCGTCGTGCAGGACCAACACGTGGTCGAGGTCGAGCTTGAACGAGCCGCGGGCCGGTCCTGCCGACCGTCCCGCCTCGTTCATGAAGGTCTGCGGCTTCAGAACCGCCACCCGAGGGCCGGCGACTCCGGTGCGGCCCTCGGACAACTCACCCGCGAACTTCTTCTTGGGGCGCGGGAGATCCCAGCGTCGCGCCAGCTCGTCGGCCACCTTGAAGCCGACGTTGTGCGGGGTCTCGACGTAGCCGGGCCCGGGGTTACCGAGCCCGACGATCAACCAGTCGACCGGGGTGGAGCTGAAGACCTTCAGGACTCGTCCGAGGACTCGGCGGACTCGCCGCCGGCCTCGTCGCCGCTCTCGTCGCTCGCCGCAGCTTCGCCGCCCTCGCCCACGAGCGCCGTCTCGGTCTCGATCTCGTCCTCGGCCGGCTCGAGCGTCGGCGGGGTGATCGTGGCCACGAGCGTCTCCTCGAGGTCATCGAGGAAGGTGATTCCGGCCGGAGCGGTGAGCTCGGAGAGGTACAGCGTCGTGTTCATCTCCATGCCCGACACGTCGTGCTGGATCGTGTCCGGGATGTCACCCGGCAGCGCCTCGATGTTGAGCTCGCGCGTCTCCTGGGAGAGCACGCCGCCCTCGCTGACGCCAGGGGCATCGTCGGCGCCGAGCAGCTCGAGCACGACCGTGGTCTGGATCGTCTCGTTCATGTTCACGCGGAGGAAGTCCACGTGCATGATCTCGCCGCGGACAGGATGGCGCTGGACGTCCTTGACGAGCACCGGCGTGGCCTTGCCACTGTCGATGGTGACGTCGAGGATCGCGCCCGAACGCGCCAACGTGTTGCGCAGGATGCGGGCGTCGACAGCGAAGTGCGACGGCTCGGCGTCGCCGCCGTAGATGACGCCGGGAACCTGAGAAGTACGGCGCAGGCGGCGAGTGGCGCGCGAGCCTTCCGGCGCGCGGGCGGTGAGTTGAAGCTTCGTGGAGTCGGACATGTCTTTGGGGTCGTCGCGGGCAGGGGGTCTCAACGCGACAAGCGGCCGACGATGGTAGCGAAATGCTGTCTGGCCACTCCGCCTGGAGGGTAATCAGTGCTCAATGTCCCCCGATGCGGAGCTGCTTGTGATCTTCGGAGTTCTCCATCTCGTGGCCCTTTTGCTTGGCGGCGTCCTCTTCCTCATGTTCCTGCGTTCTGACAACGCATCGACATGGACACCCGACGACGAGGACGACTCCGGGGGCGGCGGGAACGACCGTATCTCGGACAAGCCCAAGACGTCCCCGTCCGGCGGCATTCCGCTGCCGTTCGCGGTGCAGTCCGACAAGCGAACGCGCTCTGGCCACGACAAGCTCGTCGACCCTGCTCGCCGCCGTGTGCGGACGCGCAAGCCGATGGAGCCTGCGCGCCCGGTGCGCCGCCGCGTGGCGGGCTAACTCGCCGGAAGAAACTGCGGGGTGGTCGTGAACGCACGTTGCACGTCCGCCCACGCCGGCTTCTTCACGCCGTCATAGGTGATCAAGCCCTTCTGATGAAGCGGCTGGACCGGGCGCGGGTTACCGCCCTCCCAGCCGGGCCGGACCCAGAACTCGTTCAGGGCCCAGTAGATCGCGCCGCTGAGCCACGGCTTTGTCGCGAACACGCCAAGTTGGTAGTTGATCCACTCCTGCTGGAAGGCCCAGGTGCCCTTCTCCTCGATCGGGCCGTCGCGGTTGGCCTCGGCACCGAACTCGGAGATCATCAGGGCCTTGTCCGGGTAGCAGTTGCGCGCCGCGTCGAGGTAGCCGGAGAGCTTGGTGCGATCGAAGATCTGCCCGCTCGGGCCCGGGTACCAGCCGAAGTAGTCGTTGAGGCCGAGCACGTCCAGCGGCCGGTAGGAGTCGGCCTGGCAGAGCGAGCTCGGGTAGGCGGCGACGGCCAGCCCGACCGGGCGCGTCGGGTCCATCTGCTTGGCGAACTTGGTCGCCGAGGCGATGTAGGCCTCCTGCACCGGGCCCGGCTGTGAGGACAGCTCGTTGCCGATCGACCACAGCATCACCGACGGGTGGTTCTCGTTGGCGTTGATGTTCTTGCCCAGCTCCTGGACCGCCAGGCGGCGCACGCTCGGCTCCTTGAGCACCTCGGTCTTGACGCTGTAGACCGGGATCTCGCTCCAGATCAGCAGCCCGAGGCGATCGGCGAGCTCGTGCGTGTACGGATGCAGCGGGTAGTGCGTGCGCAGCACCGTCGCGCCGAGCTCCTTGGCCTGAGCGACCAGCTGGTCGCGGCGCGCGTTGTCGATCGCGAAGCCCTGCGCCTTGGAGTCCTCATGCAGGCCGAGGCCGCGGATGTTCATCGGCTGGCCGTTGAGGTACAGGCGCCCGCCGGACACCTTGATCGACCGGATGCCGCTGTGGAGGCTGTAGCCCGCGACCTTTCGATCGCCGTCTCTGACGGTGAAGCTGACGTCGTAGAGGTTCGGCGTCGCCGGCGACCACAGCTGCGGCTTGTCGATGTGGATCGTGTCCTCGAACGCCGCGATCTGACCCGGGCCGAGCGTCTTGGTGCCCATATCGACCTTGCGCGTCCCGAACTTGCCGGTGATCGTCAGCCGCTGGCCGCGCGAGGTCACGTTGCGCAGGTTGATCTTCATCTGCACGCTCGCCGGGCAGGTGCCGCACGCGATCACCGGCCGCACCAGGACCTTCTGGAAGTCCGCGGTGTCCAGCTTCTTGAGGTAGACCTCGCGCTGGATGCCGGAGTAGTTCCACCACCCGCCGGTCGGCACGCCGTCGGTGTTCAGGCCCGCGGGCGGGAAGTCGCGCGTCAGGCGGCGGCTGTCGACGCGCACCACGAGCCGGTTCGTGCCGTGGCGCTTGGGCGAGGCGAGCCCGAATTCGAACGGGATGTACGCGCCGGTGTTCTGCCCCACCGGCTTGCCGTTGAGCCACACCTGCGTGCGGTAGTTGACCGACTCGAAGCGAACCGCCCAGGCCAGCGCGGAGTCGGCCTCCGGGAGCTCGAAGTCCTTGCGGTACCAGCCGATCCCGCCGGCCATCGACTCGTTGGACGCGTCGCCCAGGTTCCAGACGTTGGGGACCTTCACCGTCGTCCAGCCGCTGGCGGAGCTCCTGCGCTCGAAGTGGGCTTTGAGGCCCTGGTCGGCGTTGTCGAGCTTGAACAGCCAGTCGCCGTCGAGCAGGAAGCGGCCCTCGGGGCCGTCCCGGTAGAGGGCCTGCTCGGTGGGCTTGTCGACGGCGAACGAAGCCGCCGCCGGCATGGCGAAGAAGACGAGTACGAGAACGATCAGGGGCCGCATCACGGGCAATCTCAACACGGGGCCCGGCGGCAAGTTCCGGTTATTGGGGGCAGCTGGCGTCGGACTTGATCGGTGCCGAGATCGCCAGGACCTCGACGCCGGCGCCGGAGAGCGGCCCTTGGCGGCGCACGCGCACGCACTGCACGACCGGGAGATTGGTGCCCGCGCGCCACGCCACGCGGCCGGTCGCGGTGTCGGTCGTGAGCGGGAGGTTGACACTCGGGCGGTACTGCAGGATCTCGACCTCGCCCGGCCGCTTGAGCTTGGTCACGAACGCCTTCGTCGTCGCCACGCAGGCGGGCTGGGCGTGGCACGCCGGCGTCTTGGCGAGCACCGCGTTGACGTCCCCTCGCGCCTGGGCCTGGGCGAGTTCGAGCACGCGCGAGCGTTCGGTCCCCGTGGCGCTGAGCGAACGGGCGAGCATCGCGCTGACGGCGATGAAGAGGAAGACGCCGAAGCCGACCAGGATCAGAACTTTGGACCGCCGCACGGGCGGTCAGTTCTAGCGGATGGCGGCGGGTTACCCGGTCGCGTGGAAGTCGTCCCCGGAGATCTCGAGGAAGCGCTGCACGGAGGCTTCCTGGCGGCCCAGCTGCTCGGCCAGCGAATGAGCGTGCTCGGCCGCGATCTCGAGGAACTCCAGCAGGCAGCGCTCCGGATCGTCGGGGAGCGGATAGATGCGCACGAAGTCCTGCTGGGCGCAGGCGATCCCCATCGGCGGGCGGCCCTCGGCCAGCGGGCGGGCGTTGCACACCGCGGTGACCACGATCTGCGTCTCGGGCGAGATCAGCGCGGTCGGCAGCAGCCGGGGGACGGGGAGGCGCAGGTTGAGGTTGATCCTGCGGTCGACGCGGATGTGGTCGTGGGCGAGGTCCTCGAGCGGCTCGCGCCAGATGTCGAGCACCGTGTCCGCACCCACCAGGGCGTCGCGCAGCGCACCGGCCTGTTCGGCGAAGAGGTGCTCCGCCTCGGCGCGATCCTCGGCCGAGGCCAGGTCCAGATCGCACGGCACGCGCATCAGCTCGTTCTTGCCGACCGAGTTGCCGGCGCCGCGCCCGCCATTGGCGACGTAGGTCTGGATCGTCCCGAGGTCCTTGCGGCCGTGGAAGACCACCGTCAGCTGCTCCGAGAGCGTGAGGGGCGAGACCCGCAGGGCGACCGAGGCCGACGCGTCCGCGTCGATCAGGGCCCTCCTCAGGAGATCGTCTGAGTGCTCGCCGTCCATGCTCATGCTTCCTTGGAGCGATTATCGGTGCTGGTGACTCTCATCATTACCGCCCGGCGGTGGAAATACGCCACCGCCGATTGGCCAGGCCGTCCGAACGGGTATGGTCGCGACCCGTGAAGCTCATCTACAAGCCGTTCGGCCTGATTCTGGGCATCCTTGCCGGCCTTGTCGGTAAGCGGCTCTTCGATCTCGCGTGGACCAAGATCGACGACGAGGATCCGCCCAAGGGCACGACCGAGCAGGCGCCGTGGGTGAAGATCATCGGCGCCGCGGCCATGCAGGGCGTCATCTTCAAGGTCACGCGGGTGGTCGTCGATCGCTACGGGGCGATCGGCTGGAACTACCTCACGGGTTCGTGGCCGGGCGAGAAACGTCCGGACCCGGACGACGACTGAGCTCGCCCTAGCCGCGTTTGCGCACGATGAACCCGCGTTCGCGGTACTCGGCGAGCGCGTCTTCGAAGGCGCCGAAGTCGTGCTGCAAGAGGAGTTGCAGCTTGCCGCGGATCCACGCTTGCGGCGGCGGGTCGTCGCCGAGCAACTCGAGCAGGATCTTGACCTCCGGCCGCTCATCTTCATCCCCGGTGATCACCGCGATCGGGTCGGAGTTGAGGATCTGCAGCAACTCGTCGTCGCTGCAGCCCAGGATCGTCTGCAGGCGCGCGGTGCTCAGAAGAGCTGGTTCTCCCCGCCGAAGACCTCGGCGACCGAATCGTCGGTGAAGATCCGCCGCACGCTGTCGGTGAGCAGGTCCGCGACGCTGAGCACGGTGATGTTCTCCGGCGCGCCCGAGCGCAGCGGGATCGTGTCCGTCGTGACGATCTGCTCGAACGGGCTCGCCGCGAGGTTCTCGAACGCGTTCCCGGACAGGACGGCGTGCGTGGCCGCGGCGAACACCCGGTGCGCGCCCTCGTCCTTGACCGTCTGCCCGGCGGCCCGCAGCGTGCCGGCCGTGTCGATGATGTCGTCGACGATCACCGCCGTCTTGCCCTTGACGTCGCCGATCACGTAGGAGATCTCCGCCACCTGCTGGGCCGGGCGCTCCTTGTTGAGGATCGCCAGCTCGGCGCCGACCTTCTCGGCGAACTTCTTGGCCAGCTTCACGCGGCCCGCGTCCGGCGAGACGACCACGAGGTCCTCGAGCTGCTGGTCGCGGAAGTACTGCGTGAGGATGAACATCGCCGTCATGTGGTCCACGGGCTTGGAGAAGAAGCCCTGCACCTGGCCGGCGTGGAGGTCCATCGTCAGCACGCGGTCCGCGCCCGCGGCCTCGAGCATGTGCGCGACGAGCCTCGAGCTGATCGGCTCGCGCGGCGCCGACTTCTTGTCCTGGCGGCTGTAGCCGAACCATGGCGTGACGGCGATCACGCGGTGCGCCGAGGCGCCCACGGCCGCGTCGATCATGATCAGCAGCTCCATCAGCGCGTCGTTGGCGGTGACGCCCGTCTCCGGGTTCCCGCACGTGGGCTGGACGATGAACACGTCCGCGCCGCGGATGGATTCCTCGTAGCGGCAGTAGACCTCCCCGTTGGAGAAGGTCTTCAGCGTGACGCCGCCGAGTTCGACGCCCAGCTTGTTGGCGATTTTCGCGGCGAGCTCGGGGTTCGAGCGACCCGCGAACAGCATCAACCGCTTGTCGTAGCCGAAAAGCGGGAGCGAAGTGACCGAATCGGTGCGAGGCACGGCACTCACGACGTGCGGAAGTCTAGGGGGCGTCCCGGTCGTCATGGCTGACGCCGCTCCGCATAATCCGCGATGTTCGTCTGGCGAGCACGAGCGATCCCCAAGGCGTTGGCCGGCACGTCTTCGGTGATGACGCTACCCGCTGCGGTGTACGCGCCATCCCCGACTTCCACCGGCGCCACGAACGCCGTGTCCACGCTCGTCCGGACGTTGGAGCCGATCGTCGTCCGGTGCTTGCGTTTCCCGTCGTAGTTGGCCGTGATGTTGCCTGCGCCGATGTTCGTGTTCTCGCCGACGTCCGTGTCTCCGATGTAGGACAGGTGCGGGACCTTCGAGGCGCGGCCGATGGTGCTGTTCTTGATCTCCACGAACGCGCCCGCCTTGGCGCCCTCGTGCAGGTGCGCGTCGGGTCTGAGGTAGGCGAACGGCCCGATCGTCCCGAAGTCCTCCACCGTCGCCTGCACCAGGTAGGAGTGCGGGATGCTCACGCCGTCGCCCAATGTCGAGTCGGTGATCGTCGTGTGCGGGCCGACCCGGCATTCCGCGCCGATCCGCGTGGCGCCCTTCAGGCTCGTGCCCGGCTCGACCACCGTGTCCTGCCCGATCGTCACGTCGACGTCGATGTACGTCGAAGCGGGGTCGAGGATCGTGACGCCGTTGGCGCCGTGGCGCTCATGGATCCGCCGCTGGGCGAGCCTGCGGACGGTCGCGAGCTCGTTGCGGTCGTTGATCCCCAGCGTCAGCGTGTGGTCGGTGATCGGGTGGGCGCCGATCGTCCTGCCCGCCTGCTTGAGCTTGGGCAGCACGTCGGGCAGGTAGAGCTCGCCCTGGGCGTTGTCGGAGTCGAGCTGCTCCAGCGCGTCGAGCAGCCCGGCGCCGGCGAACGCGTAGATCCCGGTGTTGACCTCGCGGATGGCCAGCTGCTCGGGCGTCGCGTCTCCCGCGCCGCCCTTGGCCTCGACCACGCGGTCGACGTTGCCCTCCGTGTCGCGGAGCACGCGCCCGTACTGGCCAGGGTCCTCGGGTTCCATCGTGGCCATCGTGCCGGCGGCCTGGCTGTCCTCGTGGGCCTTCACGAGCGCTGTGATCGCCTCCGCGGTGATCAGCGGGACGTCGCCGGAGAGGATCACGACGGTCGTTTCGGGGTCGATCTGCTCGCGAGCGGCGGCGACCGCTCCGCCGGTGCCGTTCGGCTTCTCCTGGACGGCGAGCTCCACGCCGGCGGGCAGATAGTCCTCCAGCCGCCGCTTCGGGTTGTCGATCACGACGACCTTGCCGGCGCCGGCCTCGAGCGCGGCGGCGACGGGCCACAGGATCAGTGGACGCCCGCATAGCGGGTGCAGGACCTTGGGCAGCTTGGAACGCATGCGCGTTCCTTCGCCGGCGGCGAGGATGACGACCGTGGGCGCGGACACCGCTTGCATCGTAGTATCGGGCTGAGACCCACTGGTCCTTTGGGGGATCGTCCAACGGCAGGACTCTGGCTTTTGGTGCCAGCTATCCCGGTTCGAATCCGGGTCCCCCAGTCCACAGAGCGAGTCCGTCCGGCATCGGCGCGAACATATGTTCGTGGCGCGCTATACGGAAGCTGAACTTCGTGAGGTGGTCGGTCGGTCGACGACGCTGAAGCAGGTTCTCGTCCACTTCGGCCTGCGGCCGGCGGGCGGGAACTTCCGTGTGCTCCGGCACTGGCTCTCGCAATGGGACATCTCGACGGAGCACTTCGTCGGCACGCCGCCGCCCCGATCGCGTGAGCCGATCCCGCTCGAGCAGGTGCTCGTCGAGCACTCGACGTACCCACGCTCCAAGCTCAAGCAACGGCTCTACGCGACCGGGCTCAAGCAACGCACGTGCGAGCAGTGCGGTCAGGGCGAGGAGTGGAACGGTGCGCGGATGTCGCTGATCCTCGATCACATCAACGGCGTCGCCGACGACAACCGCATCGAAAATCTGCAGATCGTGTGTCCGAACTGTGCCGCGACCCTGGACACGCATTGCGGACGGGCGAACCGGCGGACGGCCGAGGACCAGATCTGCGCCCGCTGCGGCGAGGCGTTTCGGCCGGGGTTCGCTCGTCAGCGGTACTGCTCGCGGGCCTGCGGCATGCGCTGGGAGCGCAGGGGGCGGCCCATCCCGGGCGCGCGCCGGGTGGAGCGGCCGCCGTATGAGCAGTTGCTGGCGGAGGTGCGGGCGCTCGGCTGGTCGGGGACGGGCCGCCGGTACGGCGTGAGCGACAACGCGGTGCGCAAGTGGGTGCGGGCGTATGAGCGCGAACGCGCCGCAACCCCGGGTGCGGGAGGTGCGCAGGCGTAAGAGTTTCGTCCGGAGACGTCGATTGTTTTCGCCGACCCCCTAGGCTGGCGGCTTCATGCGTTTCGTTCCGCTCGCCGCCGCGGTCGCGGCCTTTCTCGTGCCCGCCGCTCCGGCCTTCGCGGGCGATCCCACGATGCCGCTGTGGCAGGTGTCGGCGGGCATGAAGTGCACCGCGTACTCGGTGGTTCGTGGGACGGACATCAGTTCGTTCGACGTGGACGTGCTCGACGTGACCGCCGGCGAGGCCTCGGTGGGGCCGGGCGCGATCCTGGTCGGGGTGTCCGGGCCGGCGGTGGACGCGACCGGCATCGGGCCGGGCTTCTCGGGGTCGCCGATCTACTGCCCGGACGCGACGGGGTTGCCGCGCGTGATCGGCGCGATCTCGGAATCGGTGGTCGAGTACGGCGGCAAGGTCGCGCTGGCGACGCCGATCGAGGCGATCATCGGCACACCGATCGACGTGCCGGGATCGTCGTCGGCCGCGGCCAAGGCGGCCTTTGCGCGCAAGCCGGCGTCCGCGCGGATGAAGGCCGCGATGGCGAGCGCGAAGCCGATCGTCTCGCCGCTCTCGGTCAGCGGACTGAACACCTCGCTGGCACAACGACTCGTGACCGCGGGTGCGAAGGCGGGACGGCAGATCCTGGCCGTGCCGTCGGGGCCGCTCGGGTCGTTCCCGCCGCAGACGCTGCGGCCGGGCTCGGCGGTCGCGGTGGGTTACTCGACGGGTGACGTGCGGACGAGTTCGATCGGCACCGTCACCTACGTCGACGGCGACCGCGTGTGGGTCTTCGGGCATCAACTCGAGGCGGCCGGCCGCCGGGCGCTGCTGCTGCAGGACGCCTATGTGTTTCGCGTGATCAACAACCCGCTCAGCCTCGGGCAGATCGGTTCGACGTACAAGCTCGCCGCGTCCGGGCACGACCTCGGGACGGTCAGCTCCGACGGATTCTCAGCCGTCGCCGGGCGCCTCGGCGCGCTGCCGCACACCGTGCCGGTGCAGGTCACCGCCCGCGACATGGACAACGACACATGGCGGACCGTCAAGACGGCCGCCGCCGACGAGGCCGCGGTCGACCTGCCCAGCGGCGGCTCGTGGACGTCGTTCGTCGCGCCACTGGCCGTCTCGCAGGCGGCCAACGCGGTGTTGGGCAGCACGCCCGGGCGTTTGACGGGCGAGATGTGCGCGCGGATCTCGCTGCAGGAGATCAAGTCGCCGCTGCGCTTCTGCAACCGCTACGTGTCGACCGCGCTCAGCCAGGGCGATGACGGCAGCACCGGCAACGCCGTGCTGAGCGGCGCGGCGAACGACCTTGCCGGCGCGCTGGCGTCGATCGACGCGTACACGGGCACGCCGCCGCACGTGACCGGCGTGAACGTCCTGCTGCGTGTCAACCGCGGCGCCGACCAGGCGTTCATGCGCAGCGTCTCGCTCCCGTCACACGTCCGGCCAGGGCAGCGCGTCCGCGCCCGCGTCTCGCTGCGACGGGTTCGCGGCGCGACGTTCACCCGCACCTACAGCCTGCGAATCCCGTCCGGCGCCAAGCGCGGCAAGCAGCGCGTCCGGCTCGTCGGGACCGACGCGGACGCGGGCGACGACGGCTTCACCACGATCATCCTCGGCGACGACGCCGACGGCAACGCCGGCGGCGATCCCGGGCCGGCGACGCTCCGAGAACTCGCCGACGAGGTGCGCGCGACCGAGCGCTACGACGGCGTGAGCGTGCGTGTCGGCAGCCGCGGCCGCGGCGCCCAGGCGTTCAGCGACGACGACTTCCGTATCTCGGGCCAGGTCGAGACCACGACGCGCGTCATCCGCTAGCGCGGCCCTGGGGTCGTCGCGGCGTCGCCGTCGCCGTCGGACGCGGACGTCGTGCGCGGCGACCCCGGCGCGGCGCGACGCCCGGCTCGCGCATCGAATCTGAAGCAGCGGCGCCTGATCGAGCGCCGGCCGAGCCGCCGAGACCGGCGACGGCACGAACCGCACTGCCCAAGCTCGACGCGGCTTACGAATCCTCGAAGCGGTAGACGATGCCCGCTCGCGACGGCTCGGAGATCTTGGGCAACGCCGCGCTCAGGACCGAGGCGAACGCCGCCGTCGAAGACGCCATCATCTCGACCAACGTCGAGACCGGCGTGGCCTCGTCCATGACGCCGTTGGCGTAGTCGGTCGCGAAGCCGAGCAGCGCGTAGGGAAGCTCGAGCTCGCCGCATAGAACGGTCTCCGGCCCCGCCGTCTGCGACACGGCGGTCACGCCGCAGGCGGCCAGCCCGCGGATCTCGGCGCGGGTGTTGAAGCGCGGCCCGTCGACCATCCCGTAACACCCGCCGTCGCGCACCGGAACGCCCGCCTGCGCACCCCCCGCGAGCAGTGCCGCGCGCAGATCCGCGGAGAACGGTCCTTCGTAGATCCAGTGCCCGCGCTCGGGCGCGCCCGGCTGCGAGAAGAAGGTGCAGAGCGACCCGTCGGGCAACCGGTTGGAGACGAAATGGAGGTCGTCGAAGCAGATCAGCGACCCGAGCTCGACGGACGGGTCGACGGCCCCGCAGACGGTCACGGCGAGCACGGCGGTCGCACCCAGGTTCGCGAGCGCGGCGATGTTCGCCCGGTGGGTGACGTGGTTGGAGAGCCGCGGATGCCCGGCGCCGTGGCGCGAGATGTGCAGCACGTCGACCCCCGCCCACGTGCCGCGTGAGACGAACGCCTCGCCCCAGTCGGTATCGACGGGCTCGAGCCCGCTCCCGGTGAAGCCCGGGAGCGCGTACGTGCCCGAGCCGGTGAGGATCCCGATGGCCATGGCGCCGCAGGCTACAGTCGCCCGGTGCTCATCGCATCGCTGATCGAGATTCCGGCGAACGTGGGCTACGCCGCGGTGTTCGCCCTGATCGCGGTGGAGACGATGGGGATCCCGGTGCCGGCGGAGACGGCACTGATCGCCGCGGCGCTGCTCGCGCACGACCATCAGATGGATGTGACCACGCTCACCATCGTCGCCGCAACGGCCGCGATCGTCGGTGACAACGTTGGCTTCGCCATCGGGCGACGGTACGGAAGACGACTGTTCCTGGCGAGAGGGCCGCTGTTCAGTCACCGGGCGAAAGCGCTCGAGCACGGCGAGCCGTTCTTCGCGAAACACGGCCCGAAGGCCGTGTTCCTCGGCCGCTGGGTGGCGGGCCTGCGGATCGCCTCGGCATGGCTGGCCGGCATGAACAAGATGAACTGGCCGACGTTCCTGTTCTGGAACGCGCTCGGCGGCATCTGCTGGGCGGCGAGCGTGGTGCTGACGATCTACTTCCTCGGCTCGGTGGCCGAGAACGTGATGAACATCGTCGGCCCGGCCGCCGCGGGCGCCGTCGTGGCGCTGATCATCGGGTACCTGATCTACCGGCGCCGACGCCGCGCGGTCGAGGCGCGGATGACCAGCTCCGGCGACGAAGGTGAGTAGTCGGGCATGTCCGTCAACCCGATCGCGGCCAGCAGGGCCTGAGCGGCCGCCTCGCCGAACTCGGCGTAGTCGACCCGCACGGACGTCAGCGCCGGTGAGGACAGCGCCGCCACCGGCGAGTCGTCGAACCCGGTGACCGAGAGATCCTCCGGCACGCGCCACCCGCGCTCGCGAGCGGCGACGACGACCGCCAGCGCGAGCACGTCGCTCGCACACACCACCGCGGTCGGCTCCGCATCGAGCAGCTCCCGCGCGGCCGTCGCCGGGTCGTCGACGACGTGGACGACGGGACCGGAAGGCAACCCGGACGCGGCGAGCGTCTGGCGCCAGGACCCCATCCGCACCTTGACGTGCTCGAAGTCTTCGCGCCCGCCGAAGAACGCGATCGAGTGATGGCCGAGCTCGACGAGGTGGCGCACGGGCGCCGCCATCCCCTCGTCGTGCCGGGTCTCCAGCCACGGGAACGGGCAGTCGCCGTTCTCCGGGCGCCCGGCGACGACGACCGGGATGCCAGAGGCCGCCAGCAGCGGGAAGCGCGGATCGCCGGCCTCGACGTCGGTGAGCAGGAACCCGTCCACCCGCCCCGCCGCCGCGAGCCGCTCGTACGCGGGCAGCGCCGCGGCCGCGCCACCGGGGACGAGCTGCAGCAGGAGCGCGTAGTCGGCCGCGCTGAGCGCCCGCTCGATCCCCGACAGGAAGCGCACGAAGAACGCGTCGACCTCGAGCTGCGCCGCGTCACGCGTCAGCACCAGCCCGATCGCGCGGGTGCGCGCCTCGGTCAGCGCCCGCGCACTGGCGGACGGCTGCCAGCCGAGATCGCGCGCCGCGGCGAGGATGCGCTCGCGGGTCTCCGGGGACACGCCCGGCCGGTCGTTGACGGCGAACGAGACGGCAGCCGCGGACACGCCCGCACGGCGAGCGACGTCCGCAATGGTGGGGCGGCGCCGAGTGGGTTCGGGGCGACGTTCAGGCGTAGTTGTCCCGTTACCCGCAGTCACGCAGTGGGTAGCCTATCTAAAGCGCTTTAGGGGAAATGGGAGGAACGATGAGGCAAGCGCTCTGTCTGGGTATGGCCATCGCGGCGCTCTCGACGACCGCCGCGCAGGCCGCCGACGAGGCATCGACCAGCAACCGGCTGCAGGACCGGCGGGAGGTCGCCGCGGGCACGCGCGCCTACTCGGTCGGGTTCGCCGACGGCGGGTTCTACGCCAACGGCTGGCACATCACCGGTGAGATGGGCGGCATCTGGGCGCCGCCGCTGAAGCTCGCGGACGGCCTGTGGTTCGGCGTCGACGATCAGTGGGCCGGCCAGGCGAAGCGCTTCACCAGCGGCCATGGTTACGTCCGCTACGACCTGCCGTCACTGAAGGGCCTCGACCTCACCCGCACCGACTTCGTCCCCGACGGCCGGCGCGCCGCCCTGTTCGGGCTCCAGCTCAAGAATCCCGGGAGTGCCGAGAAGACCGTGACGGTCAGGGTCGACGTCCACTCCGAGCTGATGACCGCCTACCCGTGGGGCTCGACCACGCCGTCGGCGTCCGCCAACGGCCAGGACACCGCCGCCTTCGAGGACGGCGCGCTCGTGTTCCGCGACGGCGCGCTCTCCGCCGTCGCCGGGTCCGACCGCACCCCCGCGGCCAACGCCGTCGGCACCGGGTTCCGCGGGCCGCGCATCGGCACCATCTGCCAGGACGGCGACAAGGTCGCCCCGTTCACCTGCGACGACGGGCCCTTCGGCAAGGGCGCCGGCGGCCAGCTCGCCTACCGCGTGACCGTCCAGGCGGGCAAGACCGAGACCGTCTGGGTGTCCGTCGCCGCCACCCGCCAGGACCTCACCTCCGCGCTCGCCGATCCGGCCGCGCGGCTGCGCTCGAAGACCAGGTCGCGCACGACGATCGCGGACCGCTCGCGCGTCGATCTGCCCGGCGACCGCAGCCTCGAGAACGCGGTCGAGTGGGGCAAGCAGAACCTCGCCGACCTCACGCAGACCGCGAGCAACCTGCAGATCCGCAACGTCGCCGAGGGCAAGGCGTTCCCGGCCCCGGTCGGCACCGTGCCGCGCGTGACCTTCTTCGGCGCCGGCTACCCCGACTACCCGTGGCTGTTCGCCACCGACGGCGAGTACACGGCGTTCGCCGCCGTCGCGCTCGGGCAGTTCGACGTGATCAAGGCGCACCTGCGAGCCCTGCGCGACGTCAGCGAGATCCTCAACCAGCGCTCCGGCAAGGTCGCGCACGAGATCGTCACCGACGGCTCGGTCTACTTCGGCGCCAACGCCGACAAGGGCAACACCGACGAGTCGGTCAAGTTCCCGAGCGCGGTCGCGCTGGTGTGGCGCTGGACCGGCGACAACCGCTTCCGCCACGACCTCTACGACTTCTCCTACCGCGCGCTGCGCTTCGTCACCACCAACCTCGACGCCGACAAGGACGGCTGGCCCGAGGGCCTGGGCAACGTCGAGCGCGACGGGATGGGCGAGGAGAAGCTCGACAACGCGGTCTACCTGATCCGCGGGCTCTACGACTTCGCCGACATGGCCGAGGCCGAGCACGACACCAAGGCGCACGCCTGGGCCAAGGGCCTGGCCGACGGCCTGCGCGCCCGCTTCGACCGCACCTGGTGGGACGCGAAGTCGATCCAGTACGCCGACTCACTCAAGAACGGTCAACGGGTCCAGCAGCAGCACTGGATCGGCGTCACGCCGATGGAGGCCGAGCTCAACGTCGGCGACCAGCCGCTGTTCGGCCTGGCGCCGACCGAGCACGGCCTCGCCGCGCTGGCCGAGCGCGACAACGACTGCTTCAGCGGCCGCTCACCGTTCAACCTCGGCCTCTTCCACACCGGCTGCGAGGGCGGCCCGGAGGGTAAGGGCGAGCGGACGATCTTCTCGCTGAACACGGCGATCAAGGCCGTCGCCGACGGCAACTACGGCCGCCCGGAACAGCGCACGTTCACCGACGCCAACGCGTCCGGGCTGACCGACGAGCAGCCGGGCGCGCTGCCGGAGATCCTGCCGTCACCCGATCAGAACGCCAACGTCGATCGCTGCTGGACCTGCCGCTCGATGTTCATGCAGGCGTGGGGCCACTACGGCACCGCCTGGCCGGTCGTCCACCAGCAACTCGGTGTGCGGCCCGCGCTGGGCGAGGGACGGCTCGACGTGATCCCGAGCGTCCCGCGGGGCCAGACGCGGATCGCGGGCGAGAACATCCGCCTCGCCGCGGGCGCACTCGCCGTGCGTGCCGAGCACCGCGGCGTCGTCTACACGACGACGGTCTCGCTGAGCCCGAACACGCACGTTCGCACGCTGCGGGCCGGCACGACGCTCCCGCCCGGCAGCGTCGCCCTGCGTGTCCGTGTCGACGGGAAGGTCACGCGCGCGAGGAGCCGCGAGACCCGCCGCGGCGTCGAGATCTCGGTCCCGGTGAGCACCAGGGGGCGCCACGTGGTCACGGTGACCGTCGGGTAGGAACCCGTGAGGATGGCCGGTGCGACCATCCTCCGACGAACGCCTAACGATCCTTGGCTTCGCGCCGCACGCGCCCGCCGCCGGCTCCGGCCTCGGTGGCCGGGCCGCGCGGCGCGGCGATGCCGAGCACGCGCATCGCCTTCAGCCCGAGGCCGAGCTTCTCGCGGCCGTCGGTGGAGGCGACGTCGAGGCTCGTGAGGTCCTTCACGCGCTCGAGCCGGTAGCGCACGGTGTGGCGGTGGGTGAACAGCCGGGCGGCGGTGCCGGCGACGTTGCCGTCGGCGTCCAGGAAGGTCTCGAGCGTCTGCACGAGGTCGGTCTCGTACTGGTCGTCGTAGGCGACCAGCGGAGCGACCGTCTCCTCGTAGAAGCGCTGCAGCTCGGCCGGGTCCTCGCTCATCGCCGGGAGCAGCAGCCGGTAGGCGCCGGTGTCCTCGAACGCGAGCATGGCCACGTCGTCGGGGCCGGTGTTGGCGGTGGCGACGTTGGCCGCCAGCAGCGCCTCGTTGCCTGCGCGGTAGAGGTCGACCGGGTCCTGGGCGACGCGTGAGTGGCCGACGGCGAACGTGAAGCCGTGGACGGACGCGTGCAGCTCGCGGGCGATGCCCTCGGCGACGCGGCGCAGGCCCTGGTCCTCGGCCGTGGGCAGCAGCACGACCACGTGATCCTCGACGACCGCCGCCAGCGCCCCGGGAGCGCCGGCGCGGGCGGCGCGCTCGGCGGCGGCGAGCACGCGCGCGCGCCAGTCGTCGTCGGCGGGCGCGAAGTGGTGGGCGCGCACGACGACCACCGCGCCGCCTTCGGAGAGGTCGGTCCCCAGCTCGGAGGCGCGGGCCAGGATGTCCCCGCGGTCGGTCACCTTGCGATCGAACAGCGCGCCCAGGAACGCGGCCTGCGCGGCCTCGGACGCGCGGTCCGGTGCCCGCAGGCGCTCGACCTCGGAGGCGATCATCGTCGTCGCGATCCGCAGGATGGCCGCCGACGTCCCGCCGCTGCGGGGCCGCACGCGCAGCCGCCCGACCACGGCGTCGCCCACGCGCAGCTCGTGCGTCTCGACACCATCGGCGTCGCGCATCAACAGGCGCTCATCGTTGGTGGAGCGCGCGGCCACGGCCAGCACCGAGCTCGATCGGTCGATCAAGACGAGCGATGCGTCGAGGGCGCGGGCCGCGGCGCGGACCACCTCGGGAAGGCCGAGGCCGGATTCGACCGCATCCGACATGGCCCCGAGCGCTCCGAGATCGGGCAGCGCCGCCTCCTTGCGGGCGGGCGAGCTCACAGCCTCAAAGCTTAGTCCGGCTCCGAAACGCCGTATCGACAAATGTCCAGGAGACTGGTCGATCGAACGTCCATTCGCCGCAAGACCTGGCGATGAGCAGGACCGTTGGTTCGACGTCGCGCTGCACGTGATCGCTCCAGCGCCGAGGCGCCGCGCTGCACGCGCTGGATCGCGGCGGGCCCCTAGAGGCGGTCGCTGAAGTACCACAGCGCCGCGAGCCCCACGCCCGCCCCGGCGAGCACGAACGCGGCGAGGATGTAGACGCTCAGCAGCGTGGCCACGAGGCGGTCGCGCACGCGCCAGTAGGAGCGCCACGCGGGCACCACCACCAGCACCAGCCACGCGACCAGCGAGATCGCAGCCGCGACCCCCGCGATCAGGTAGGTCTTCTGGTTCTCGGTCATGACGGCTGCGGGACATTGTGGCGAACGCGCCCGGCGAACAGGGCGACAATGCCCACGAGCGACCAGATCGCGATCGCCAGCGCGGCGCCGCCGAGCACGTCCGTGAGGAAGTGGGCCTTGAGGTAGACGCGGGTCAGCGCGACCACGACGACGAGGATCACGGCGACCGTCACCGCGGCCACACGGGTCGCCCAGCCGACGCCCGCGCGCACCAGCACGAGCGCACAGGCGATCAGCGAGACGGCGTACGCGGTGTGCCCGCTCGGATAGGAGGCGTTGAACGTGTCCACCAGGCCGTCGACCGGGCGCGCGCGGTCGTAGGCGGCCTTCGTCAGGTGGACCGCGCCGAAGACCAGCAGCCAGCCGGAGACGAGCGCGGCGGCCTCGATCCAGCGTCGGCGGGCGGCGGCGAAGATCGCGGTGGCGAGCGTGAGCGCGGCGGTCACCGGGCTCGAACCGAGGTCGGTCACGACCTTGGCGACGCTCACCAGCGTGTCGTTGCGCAGCCGGTCGACGAGGTCGAAGGCCATGCGGTCGATGCGCGGGTACGGGGTGTTGAGGACAGCGTCGCCGATCAGCAGGAAGCTGAAGCCGCCGACGATGAGCAGCGCCAGCAGCGTCGTCAGCTCCAGCCCGAGGTTGCCCGGCGTGACTCGGGCGGCGGTGAACCGGGCGGAGATGTCGGCGACCGCGGCGGCCGGCTTGAGGACCAGATGCCAGACCGGGCGCGAGATCTTGGCCAGCTGCTTCCAGCCGGGCTGGTCGTCGCGCTCGTCGATGAACTCGCGCACCTTCGCGCGCGCCTCGGGGCTGCGGCGCAGGTGGATCAGCGCGACGATGCCGCCGACGAGCGCGACCAGCGTGCCGAAGGCGAACAGCCCGCGCGAGACGTAGGTCGTGAGCTGGTCGATCGAGCGCCAGAAGACGAAGCCGAGCACGCAGAACGTGATCGACCACAGGCCGGCGGCGAGCACGTCGTAGGGCAAGAAGCGCCGCAGCGGCATCTTGCTCGCCCCGCAGATGAACGGCATCAGCGGCCGCACGAAGCCGAGGAAGCGACCTACGATGATCATCACCGCGCCGCGCTTCTCCAGGAACCCCTCGACCTGATCGAGCCGGTCCTCGGTGACCTTCAGCCGCTCGCCATGGCGGATCAGCCAGCCGCGACCGAGCCGGCGACCGAGCTCGTAGGAGGTCAAGTCGCCCGCGACGCAGCACGCCCACACGATCGCGATCAGCGCCAGCAGCGAGATCTCGCCCTGCCCGGCGACGAGGCCGCCGACGATCACGGCGGTCTCGCCGGGCGCGATGAAGCCCAGGAACGCGCCCGTCTCGAGGAAGGCCAGCGCCCCGACGACGATGTAGGTCCACTTGCCCAGCGCCTGGCCGGCGTCGGCCAGCAGGTGCTCGAAGTTCGGCAGCTTGACGACGCCGACGCCGATCAGCAGCGCGGCGACGATCGCCACCACCTCGCCGATCTGGAACCAGCGCTCCTGCTTGTGCCGGCGGGCGATCAGCCAGCCGGCGAGCACCACCGCGGCGGCCAGCCACGTCCACTTCATGCCGCCACCGCCCGCGGGTACCGGGCGCGCAGGAGCTCGAGGTCGCCGCCGATGCCGAAGACCGTGGGGCCGGAGCCGCTGACCATGGCGTGTTGCGCACCCGCCTCACGCAGCGCCTCGAGCGCCGGTTCGATCAGCGGGCACAGCCGGCGCGCCGCGGGCTCGAGGTCGTTGACGTGCTCGAACGTGCCGGCGCGCAGCGCCTGCGCAGCCGCCTCCAGTTCCTCCGGCGTGCGCGGGCGGTCGTGCGCGTCGAACTCGCGGTAGACCTGCGCGGCGGAGAGCTCCGCGTCGAGCGGGACCACGATCAGCGGCGGCTTTTCACCCGGCAACGGCTCGACATGCTCGCCCGCGCCGGTCATCAGCGCCCGCTCGCCGCCGAGCATCACGGTCACGTCCGCGCCGAGTCGCATCGGCAGCTCTTTCGGGATCGCCAGCCCGGACACCTGCGAGATGAGCTTCAGCGCCGCCGCCGCGTCGCTCGACCCACCCGCCATCCCTGCCGCGATGGGGATGCGCTTGGTGATCTCGATCGCCACCGGCGGCCCGTCCCACCCGGTCGCGGCCCGGAACTCCCGCAGCGCCGTCAACGCCAGGTTCTCGCCCTCCACGCCAGGACAGAGCACCGCGTCAAACCTAAAGGGGCCTGGCCCCTTTAGGTTCAGCTCGTCGGCGAGGTCGACCGGCTGGACGAGCGAGACGAGCGGGTGGAGGCCGTCGTCGCGGGGGGCGCCGACCAGCAGGCAGAGGTTGACCTTGCCCGGCGCTAACACACCTTCTCCCACAGCGCGCGCCAGTCGGCCGGGCTGAGCGTCTCGGCGCGGGCGTCGGCGGGCTTGCCCAGCTCCTCCAGGGCCGCGCGGGTGCGATCGCGGATGCCGGGGGCGGCGCCCGGCGAGAGCGCCAGCGACTTGCCCAGCGCCTTGCGGCGGTGGGCGAAGCCGTGCTGGACCAGCGTCCGCAGCGAGGCGGGCGGTGCGGGCGAATGGCGCTGGAGGACGACCAGCACCGAGTCCACGTTCGGCACGGGGTAGAACACGTTGCGCGGGATCCTGCGGCCGACGCGCACGTCGCACGCGAGCTGCGCCAGCACCGAGGGGACGCCGTAGGCCGAGGTCGACGGGCCGGCCGCGAAGCGCTCGCCCACCTCCTTCTGCACCATCGCCACCCACGTGACCACCGACGGCAGCTCGATCGTGCGGATGATCACGGTGGCGGCCACGCCGTAGGGCAGGTTGGCCACGACCTTGGTGGGCGCGGGGTCGAGCGCGGTGAGGTCGAGCTTCACGGCGTCGGCGAAATGCAGCGTCGTGTTCGGGTGCGGCTCCAGCGCGTCGCGCAGCGGGATCTCCAGCCCGCGGTCGATCTCGACCACGTGCACGTGCGCGACCCGCTCGGCGAGGTACTCGCTGAGCACGCCCAGCCCGCCGCCGACCTCGAGCACGACGTCCTCGCCCGAGAGCTCGGCGAGCCGCCCGATGACGTCGAGGATGTTCGAGTCGACGAGGAAGTTCTGGCCAAGGTCGCGGTTCGGGCGCACCCCGAACTCGCGCATCCGGCGGATGGAAGGCTGACTCACCAGCCGAAGAGCTTGGCAGCGTTCGCCTCGACCGCCGCTTCCAGCTCGGCGTAGGCGATGCCGCGGCGCTCGGCGATGAAGCGCGCCGTGTGGACGACGTAGGCCGGGCGGTTGCGCTCCTTGCGCACGACCTGGGGCGTCAGGTACGGCGCGTCGGTCTCGACCAGGATCCGCTCCAGCGGCACGCGCTCGGCGGCGTCGGCGAGATCGGTCGCCTTCGGATAGGTGACGTTGCCCGCGAAGGAGATCCACCAGCCATGGTCCAGGCACTCCTCGAGCCGGGAGGCCATCGAGAAGCAGTGCAGGATGACCTCGAGGCCTTCCGCCTCGCGCGCCAGCGTGGCGATCGTGTCGTCATCGGCGGCGCGGGTGTGGATGACCAGCGGCTTGCCGACCTCACGCGCGAGCGCGATCTGGTCGGCGAACGCCGGCTCCTGGTCCGAGCGCGGCGCGTAATCGCGGAAGTCGTCGAGCCCGGTCTCCCCGATCGCGCGCACGTTCGGATGGGAGGCGATCGAGCGCAGCCAGTCGATCCCCGCGTAGTCGGACGTGTAGTTCGGGTGCAGGCCGACGGCGCAGAACACGTCGTCGTGCGCTTCGCTGGCGGCCAGCGCCGCGACGCAGGATTCCTCGTCGGTCCCGATCGTGAGGATCCGCGTCACGCCGACCGCCCGCGCGTCCGCGACCCACTCGGCCGCGACCCCGGGGTCGGCGTGCAGGTGGGTGTGGCTGTCGATCATTCCGGCTTGGGGAACAGCGGCGCGAGCTTGGCCACCGGCTGCCCGCCCGGATGGGACCCGTACACCGCGCCCGCCAACGAGATGTCCGGTGCGCCCAACGCGTCGAGCAGCTTCTCGGTCGACTCCGGGATGTACGGGTTCAGCAGCACCGTCACGACCCGCAGGCCCTCGGCCAGCGAGCGCAGCGTCGTCGCCAGCTCATCCGCGCGCGCAGGATCCTTCGCCAGCTGCCACGGCTGCGTCTCCTCGACGTAGCGGTTCAGCCGCCGCACACGCACCCAGATGCGCTCCAGCGCCTGCGTGATCTCCGCACCGTCGAGCAGCCCCGAGACCTCTTCGACGATCCCCTCGAAGTCGGCCGCCAGCACCGGATCGACGTCGACCGTCGGCGCCGCGCCGCCGCAGTAGCGGCCGACCATGTTGGTGGTCCGCGACGCGAGGTTGCCGAAGTCGTTGGCCAGCTCGCTCGTGTAGCGCTCCTCGAAGCCGGCCGTCGACACCGATCCGTCGTGGCCGAAGGAGACCTCGCGGAAGCAGTAGTAGCGCAGCGCGTCGGTGCCGAAACGGTCCATCACCTCGAACGGATCGAGCACGTTGCCGAGCGACTTGGACATCTTCTCGCCGTCCATCAGCAGGAAGCCGTGGATGTAGATCTCGCGCGGGAGCTCGATGCCGGCCGCCATCAGCATCGCCGGCCAGAACACCGTGTGGAACTTCAGGATGTCCTTGCCGATGATGTGGAACGCCGGCCAGAACTTCTCCGTCAGGTCCTCTTCGCCCGCGAACGAGAGCGCCGTGTAGTAGTTCAGCAGCGCGTCGAACCAGACGTAGAAGACGTGGCCCTCGTCCCACGGCACCTCGACGCCCCAGGTGATCTTCGACCGGCTCAGCGAGATGTCGTTCAGCCCGCCGGTGATGAACGAGCGCGCCTCGTTGTAGCGGGTGCGCGGCTGCACGAAGCCGGGCTTGTCGGTGTAGAGCTGCTCGAGCGGCTCCTGGAAGGCGGAGAGCCGGAAGAACCAGTTCTCCTCGCTGTGGTGCTCGAGTGCGATCTTGTGGATCGGGCAGGTGTTCTCGGGCCCGATCTCCTGCTCGGTCTTGAAGTCCGCGCAGCGCGGGCAGTACAGGCCCTCGTAGGTGCCCTTGTACGTGTAGCCGTTGTCGTGGATGCGCTGCATGACGTCCTGGACGGCGCGCTTGTGACGCGGGTCCGACGTGCGGATGAAGAAGTCGTTGGTGACGTTGATGCGCGGGATCAGCGCCTTGAAGCGCTCCGCGTTGCGGTCGGCGAGCTCCTTCGGCGTCACGCCCTCGCGCTCGGCGGCCTGGGCGACCGGCTCGCCGTGCTCGTCGGTGCCGGTGAGGAAGAACACCTCCTCGCCGCGCTGGCGCATGTGCCGCGCAAGGATGTCCGCGCCGATCGTGGTGTACGCGTGCCCCAGGTGAGGGGCCGCGTTGACGTAGAAGATCGGCGTCGTGACGTAGTAGGCCATCGCGTCCGAGACGTTAGCGAGACTCGAACCGGTCGCAGGGCGCCGCCGTGGCCGTTAGAGTCGCGCTCCTTGTATCCCGTTATGCGCTTCATCGCACGACGCCCTGGCCAGTCCTGCATCATGCTGCTGATCGGCACGGTCTGCATCGGCGGCGCGCTGTTCAGCGTGATCGAGCCCGACGCCGACTGGTTCGACGGCGTTCTGGTGGGCCACCGTGACCCTCACGACCGTCGGCTACGGCGACTATTCGCCCGAGAGCTTCCTCGGCCGCTGGCTGGGCGCGCTGGTCATGGCGGGCGGCATCGGCGCCGTCGCGATCCTGACCGGCCTGCTCGCCGACATGATCCGCGAGGCCCGCATCCACGGAGCCGACGAGACCCCCGAGCTCGACGACGACATCGAGCAGGTGATGGCGATGATGGCCGAAGAGATGGAGAAGCTGCGCGCGAAGGTCTCGCATCCCGAGGTCGTCGCCGCGCTGCGCAAAGTGCACACCGAAAAGGAGAACGCGCGTTGACCGCACGCCGTCGCCACCGTTCCCGCGACGTCGCCCTCGTCGCCGTCCCCATCCTCGCCTTCGCCTTCAGCGCGTGCGGCGGCAACGACGACGCCTACTGCGTCGACCAGTCCGACCGCATCGTCGAGAACCAGAAATGCGATGACGCGGCCTACCGCGGCGGCGGGTCGTACTTCTGGTACTACGGCGGGCACGTGGGCTCCAACGGGCGTTTCGTCCCCGGCACCAAGCTGTCCGGCGGCGACAAGGTGTCGACCTCCAACATCGCCGAGAACGCCCGCCGCGGCGGCTTCGGCTCCTCGTCCAAGACCAGCGCCTCGGGCGTCGGGCGCTCCGTGTCCTCGCACTCCGGCGGCGGTTGATCCGGTGAACCGGATCGAGGTCGAGCCCAGGCAGGGCTGGCCGGCGATCATCGAGGAGCAGGGGCTGATCTACTGGAAGACCGAGCTGCCGGACGGGTCGGTCATGCCGTACTGGCACGAGTCGCACGCCTACACGCTGACCGCCGACGAGGTCTACGAGATGGAGGCGTCGGTCCGGCTGCTGATGGAGATGCTGGTCGAGGCCGGCGACTACATCATCGAGTCGAACCTGTTCTCGCAGATGGGCATTCCCGGCTGGGCGGTGCCGCGCATCAAGGAGACGTGGGAGTCCGAGCCGCCGATGCTCTACGGGCGCTTCGACTTCGCCTACGGCCCCGCCGGCTTCAAGCTGCTCGAGTACAACGCGGACACACCGACGGCGCTGGTCGAGACCGCCGTCCAGTGGCACTGGGTGCAGGACGTCTACGGCGCCGGCGGCGACCAGTGGAACATGGTCCACGAGCTCCTCGTCCAGCGCTGGAAGGAGCTGCTCCCACGCCTGCCCGGCGACCGCACGTACTTCGTGCACACCACCGCCGAGAACTCCGGCGAGGACTTCATGACCGTCGGCTACATGATCGAGGCGGCGCGCGAGGCCGGGCTGGTCTGCGAGCTGATGCCGATCGAGGCGATGGGCTTCCACGAGCAGCTCGGCTTCATCGACCGCGAAGGCCGCACGATGCGCAGCGTCTTCAAGCTCTACCCGTGGGAGTGGCTGGTCCACGAGGAGTTCGCCGACAACGCGCTCAAGCGGATGGGCGACGAGCAGGGCCAGACGCTGTGGATCGAGCCGATCTGGAAGATGCTGTGGTCCAACAAGGGCATCCTGCCCGTGCTCTGGCGGCTGTTCCCGGACCACCCGAACCTGCTGCCGGCGTTCTTCGAGGACGAGCCGCACGACCTGAAGTCCTATGTGCGCAAGCCGCTGCTGGCGCGCGAAGGGGCGGACTCGGTGATCGTGATCGACGGCGACGAGGTCGACCGCGGCCCGGTGCAGGGCTACGGCGAGGAAGGCTTCGTCATCCAGCAGTACACCGACCTCGGCGACTACGACGGCAACCGCCCGGTGCTGGGCGTGTGGACCGTCGACATGGAGCCCGCCGGGCTGGGCATCCGCGAGTCCGACGGGCTCGTGACCAACAATCTGTCGCGGTTCGTGCCGCACGTCATTGAGTAAGAGGCGAGACATTCCCTCCGCCCCACCCCGATCATCCGACCGCTAGGAGCGCCCCGCCGTGTTCGAGTCGATTCTGCAGGTGTTGGCCTACACGGGCGTCGGGCTCGTGATCCTGGTCGTCGGGTTCGTCGTCCTGGACGCGATCACGCCGGGCCGCCTCGGTCATCTGGTGATGGAGGGCAACCCGGGAGCAGGCCTGCTCGCCGCGACCTCGCTGGCGTCGCTCGGCCTGATCCTGTACTTCGCCATCTACTTCACCGGCGCCGGCTGGAACGGCCTCGACGACGCGGCGATCTTCGGGATCGTCGGCGTGGCCGCGCAGACGGTCGGGTTCCTCGTCCTCGACGTGCTGATCCCGGGCAAGCTCGCCGAGCACTGCTTCGACCCCAAATTCCACCCGGCGGCGTGGGTCACGGCCGGGATTCAGATCGCGGTCGCGCTGGTCATCTGTGCGTCACTGACCTGAGGTTCGCCGGATCGGGCGCGAGCTCGCCGCGCTCGATCGCGTGGACGAGCTCGACCACCTTGTCGTTGGCCGGCGTCGGGACGCCGAGCTCCCGGCCCTTCCCCGCCACGCCGCCGTTGACGACGTCGACCTCGGTCTCGCGGCCGGCCTCGAGGTCCTGGAGCATCGACGGCTTCACGTTGGCCGAGTGCTCCATGTAGGCGGCCAGCGCGGCCGCGTCGAAGGCGCGCGGGTCGAGGTCGTGGATCGTGTCGAGCTCCAAGCCCTGCGCGTCGGCCACGGCGAGACCCTCGTTCCACAGCGCGAACGTCGCCGGATGGTGCTCGGACGCGGGGCCGTAGCGAAGGCCGGAGATGGCGGAGAGCCCGGTGAAGGTGCTGTTGACCAGCAGCTTCGTCCAGATCATCCCGCGCACGTTCTCGGTCACGCGGGCGGGGCCGATCGGCCGCAGCGCCTCGGCGAGCCGCTCGGCGCGCTCGGTGCGGGCGTGGTCGAGCTCGCCGAGGACGTACCCGCCTTCGCTGTCGCGGATCAGGTGCCCGGGGCCGGCGTTGGTGCCGCCCCACTCCACCAGGCACGCGAGCAGGTTGCCCTGCCCGACGATCGCCTCGATGCGGTCCTGGATGAGCCCGTTGCCGAGCGTGGCGAACGCCTTGATCCCACCGCGCTGGACGAGCGGCGGGATGGCGACATGGTGCAGCGGCGCCTTCACGGCGATCAGGGCGAAGTCGAACTCGCCCTCGAGCGCGTCCACGGAGGTGACGGCGTCGAGCCTGACCGGCGGCTCGTCGTTGATCACGAGCCCCGGGCCGGTGAGCTTGGCGACGTGCTCGGCGTTGGCGTCCAGGACCACGACGTCGGCCGCGAGCTTGGCGGCGGTGATCCCGCCGATCGCGCCTCCGCCGACCACGAGGACTCTCACGGCTGGAGGTCTATCACGGGGCTCAGTGGCATGGCGCCGGGTAGCAGCGGTTGATGGCGTGCGCCGGGGTCGGGGCGGTGGCGGCGGCAAGCGAAAGCGCGACGAACACGGAGGCGATGAGCTTCTTGGTCATAGGAGCCAGTCTCCGCTCCGGCCGTTACGGGATCGTCCGGAACCCAAAGCGCCCAGGGCCGTCAACGCAGGGTGACGGGGCCTGGCCCCTTTAGGTGGCGACGGCGCGGTACAGATCGTTCGCGGCCGCGCCGGTGAGCTCGGCGACGACCGAGGCGGCGGTGCGGGCGCGGGCGCCGGACTCGACCAGTCTGCGGACAGCCTCGATGTGCGCGGGGTCGGCGCCGGTGCGCTCGGGGGCGCCGCCGACGACGAGCACGATCTCACCGCGCGGCGGCTCGTCGGCGTAGCGCGCGGCCAGCTCGCCGGCGCTGCCGCGGACGATCTCCTCGTAGACCTTGGTGAGCTCGCGGCAGACCGCGACGGGACGCGACGGGTCGAGCTCGGCGAGGATCGCCAACGTCGCGCCCACGCGCTTCGGGGACTCGAACGCGACGACCGTCTCGGACGCGGCGAAGATCGCCTCGAGCGGGCCGCGCTTGCGTGGGAGGAAGCCCGCGAAACGCCAGGCGTCGCTCGGCAACGCGCTGGCCACCAGCGCGGTGATGGCCGACGAGGGCCCGGGCAGGACCTCGACGGACAGGCCGGCGGCGACGCAGCCCTGCAGCAGCGGGTAGCCCGGGTCGCTGACCAGCGGCATCCCCGCATCGGACACCAGCGCGACGACCTCGCCGGCCAGCATCCGCTCGACGAGCTCGGACGCGCGGGCGCGCTCGTTGTGCTCGTGGTAGGAGACGAGCTTGGCGTTGACGCCGTAGCGATCCAGCAGCGTCTTCGTGTGGCGGGTGTCCTCGCACGCCACCACGTCCGCCTCGCGCAACGCGCCAGCACCCGCAGGGTGATGTCCTCGAGGTTCCCGATCGGGGTCGGGCAGACGACCAGCCGGCCGCTCATCCCCGCCACGCCCGCGAGTGCGAGACCTTCGGGCGAGGACTCGCGGCGGCGCGAGCCGTCAGGCCAGTGTGGCCGCTCATGCGGGGTGCGCTTCGATCGCCCCGGTGGGCACTCCGTCGACGAGATCGCGGGCCAGCAGGCCGGCGCCGATCATCCCCGCCTCCGGGCCGAACCGGGCGGCCTCGACGCGTACGACGTCCTTCGCGGGTGAGAGCGCGCGCTCGAGCATCACCTCGCGGGCGGGCGCGAGCAGCAACTCGCCCGCCGCGATCACGCCGCCACCGATCACGACGGTCTGCGGATTGAAGATGTTCACCAGGTTCGTGATGCCGACGCCGAGCGCGCGGCCGATCGTCTCGATCGCGCCGCGGGCCACCTCATCGCCGGCGTTGGCGAGCTCGGTGATCAGCGGGCCGGTGAGCTCGCGACCGTTCTCGAGCGCCTCGCCGAGCGCGGTGTTCGGGTTGCGCGCGACCGCCAGCGACGCCTCGCGGACCAGCGCGGAGCCGGAGGCGACGGACTCCAGGCAGCCCCAGTTGGGGCAGTTGCCCTGGCACGGGCGGCCGTTGATCTCGACCACCATGTGGCCCATCTCGGCCCCGCCCATGATCCACCCGCGGTAGACCTCGCCGCGCAGCAGCAGCCCGCCGCCGATCCCGGTGCCGAGTGTGAGCAACGCCACATCCGTGGCGCCCTGGGCGATGCCCAGCCGCGACTCGCAGACGATGTGGCAGTTGGCGTCGTTGTCGACCAGGACGGGCATGCCCAGATGGGCGGCCATGACCTCGCCGAACGCGATGTCCTTGAGCGGGACGTTGACCGCCTGGACCGCCATTCCGCTGCGTGAATCGAACGTGCACGGGATGCCGAAGCCGATCCCGAGGATCTCCCCGCCGACCGCCGTGCGGATCTCGTCGACGGCGTCGGCGATCATCTGCACGAGTTCGTCCTGTGAGAGACCGTAGACCAGGCGGTTGGTACGGTGAATCACTGATAGGTCCGCGCCGACCGCACCCGCCAGCAGCTTCGTGCCGCCGAGGTCGACGCCGATGACGTAGCCCTCGGCCATGCCGGCCAACACTACCGATCCCGCATGGCTGATCCTCGCGACCCCGACAAGCCCGAGTACACCCTCTACCGCGCCAGGCCCAAGTTCCTGCGCCGCGGCGGTGACGACGGCGGCCTGCGCGGGATGCAGGAAGAGGCGCCTCCGGGGGCCTATGAGGAGGCTCCGCCGAAGCGCCGCCGCCGCTGGTTCCCCGGGCGTCGCCGCGGGCGCCGGATCAGCGTCTGGCGCGTCCTGCGGTGGGTGCTCACGGCCGTGGTGGCGTGGCTGGCGATCTCGCTGGTGCTGTTCCTCGTCTCCGCGCAGATCCAGTCGTCGAAGACCTCGAGCGACGCCGACGCCGAGCTCGGCGGCGCGGGCTACACGCTGACCTCGCCGAACACCGTGCTCGTGCTCGGCTCCGACGCGCGCGCCAAGGACTCCAAGGAGCCGGGCGCGAACAAGATCGGCCAGCCGTCGCGCTCGGACTCGATCCTGCTGATGCGCATCGGTGGCGGCCACAACGCGACGCTGAGCATCCCGCGCGACACGATCGTCCCGATCCCCGGCCACGGCGAGGACAAGATCAACGCCGCCTACGCCTACGGCGGGCCGGCGCTGGCGATCCGCACGATCGAGCAGTACCTCGGCATCCCGATCAACCACCTCGTCGAGGTCAACTTCGAGAACTTCCCGCAGCTGATCGACTCGCTCGGCGGCGTCACCTACCGCGGCGGCTGCGTCGTGTCGAGGATCAACGGCGGCTTCAAGAACGGCGGCTACACGCTTCGCCTGAAGGGCGGCAAGCAGGAGATCGACGGCAAGCAGGCGCTCGCGCTCGCCCGCACCCGCAAGAACGAGTGCAACCCCAAGGAATCCGACCTCACCCGTGCCCGCCGCCAGCAGAAGATCCTCGGCTCGATCAAGGACAAGATCACGTCGCTCGAGACCTTCATCCGCCTGCCCTGGGTCGCCTGGGCGGCGCCGAAGGCGATCCGCTCGGACATGTCGGGCCCGTCCCTGCTCGGACTCGTCGGCGCCGTGCTCTCGGGCGGTACGGCCAAGCCGACCGTGCTCAAGCCCACCGGCGCGGTGACCCAGGCCAACGGCGGCCAGGGCCTGACCGTCGACGACGCCACCAAGCGCGCCGCCGTGGAACGCTTCCTGCGATGAGCGGACTCGACGAGGTCACCTGGGCCGACGGCCACTTCGCCTCGGTCGTGCAGGACGCCAAGGGTGCCGTCCTGCACTTCGTCGACCACCGGGAGCGCGAGCACGTGCTGCGCTTCGACGGCTGCCTGTGGCTCGAGGTCGGCACCGGCTGGGCCGACGACGTGGACCGCTACAGCGCGTTCAACGAGGCGGCCGAGATCGTGCGGGCCAACGCGGAGCTGATCGCCGCCGGCGGCAGCGCGCGCGACGACCTCGTGCTGATCCGCTTCTACGGCGCGACGATGCCGCACGTGCCGATCGTCGCGCTGATCTACTAGAGCAACAGGCTCGCCACCTGCTCGCGATGCCAGCCGGCATCGCCGTAGGCGTGCGCGTTGGCCTCCGCGCGCTTGAGGAACAGGTGCAGGTCGTGCTCCCAGGTGAAGCCGATGCCGCCGTGGACCTGCAGCGAGGAGCGGCAGACGTTGACCGCCGCATCCGACGCGTAGGCCTTGGCGGCGTGCGCCGCCATCGGCGCGGCGTCCGGGTCGTGGTCGAGCGCCCACGCCGCCCACAGCACGACGTTCCGCGCCCCCTCGGTCTCGAGGAACATCTGCGCGCAGGCGTGCGAGACGGCCTGATAGGAGCCGATCGGGCGCCCGAACTGCTTGCGCTCCTTGGCGTACTCGACCGTCATCCGCATCACCCGCGAGGCGACGCCCACGGACTCCGCGGCGGCCATCACCTCGATCGCGTGCCAGGCGCGCGCGTCGGGCGTGATCTCCTCGCCGCCCTCGGCGTGCACCGTGAACAGCGGGCGCGTCGAGTCCAGCGCACGGGCCGGCTCGACCGTCGCCTCGGACGCCGGCACGACGAAGACGCGGTCGCCGTCGCGCACGACGATCGTGTCGGCGACGTCGGCGTTGGGGACGGCGATGCCGCCCTCCCACATCGAGACCGTCCCGCGGCCCTCCAACTCCGGGTAGAGCAGCTTCGCCGCCCAGGTGGCGGCCAGCGGCGAGGGCGCGAGCGCGTAGCCCATCTCCTCGGCGACGACGGCGAGCTCGACGATCCCGAGCTCCATCACGTCCGGCCAGCCGAGCTCGGCGATCTCGTCCCAGTGCGGGTCGGGCTCGCCGTCCAGAGCGATCGCGCGGATCTTCTCGGGCGTGTAGCGCGAGGCGAGGAACTCGCGGGCGGTGCGCTTGATCTCGCGCTGGTCCTCGGTCAGGTCGAAGTTCATCCGCGCGGCAGTCCCAGCACTCGTTCGGCGACGATGTTCTTGAGGATCTCGGTCGTGCCGCCCTCGATCGAGTTCGCCCGGGCACGCAGGAAGCGGTACGTCCAGGTGTCGTCCACGAGCTGCGCCGACGGGCCCTTGGCGTCCATCGCCAGCGTCGTCAGCGCCTGGTTGATGTCCGCCCACATCCACTTCCCGAGCGACCCCTCGGGCCCGGGCTCGCCGGACTTCAGCGCGGTCGTCAGCCCGCGGTAGGCGAGCAGGCGCAGCACCTGGGCCTCGATCGCGATCTGCGCGAAGCGCTGGCGGATCACGGGGTCCTTCGTGCCGCGCAGCTCGTCGGCGAGCTCCCCCAGAGCGACCTGCACCCGCGCCTGCAGCGCGAAGGCCAGGCCGGCCCGCTCGTGCATCAGCGTCGTGATCGCCACCCGCCAGCCGTTGTCGACACCACCGACGACGTTCTCGACCGGGATCCGCGCCTCTTCGATGAACAGCTCGTTGAACTCGGCCTCGCCGGTGATCTGCACCAGCGGGCGGATCTCGACGCCGTCCTGCTCCATGTCCATCAAAAAGTAGGTCAGCCCGCGGTGCTTGGGCGCGTCCGGGTTGGTGCGGGCGAGCAGCATGCACCACTTGGAGTGATGCGCGAACGTCGTCCACACCTTCTGGCCGGTGACGACGTACTCGTCGCCCTTGAGCACCGCGCGCGTCTTGAGCGACGCGAGGTCCGAGCCCGACTCCGGCTCGCTGAAGCCCTGGCACCACATCTCGTCGGCCGACAGGATCGGCGAGAGGAAGCGCGCCTTCTGGTCGTCCGTCCCGTGCGCGATCACGGTCGGCCCGCCCATCGTCAGCCCGAGCACGTTGGCCATCTGCGGGGCGCGGGCGCGCGCGAACTCCTCGAACAGGATCGCCTGCTCGATCTGCGTCGCCCCGGCGCCGCCGTACTCGGTCGGCCACGTCAGCCCGGCCCAGCCGCGCTCGTTGAGCTTGCGCTGCCATTCGCGCCGGAACTGGAAGGAGGCCTCGTCCCCCTCGGGCTCGCGGCCCGGATGGTGCTCGTCGATCCACGACCGCAGCGTGTCGCGGAACTCCTCCTCCGCCGGCGAAAGCGTCAGGTCCACGCCGGGGAAACTAACACGCTGTCAGGAAGCTCGCGCCACCGCCGGCGTGGGTGCCGGAACCGGCACCCGCTTCGGCCGCGCGGCGATCGCCACGCCGCCCAGGATCAGCACCAGGCCGGCGACCGCGGCGACCGTGATCGCCTCGTCGAGGAAGATCGCGCCGTAGAACAGCGCGATGCCCGGCGCGAGGTAGGAGACGAGCGCCGCGCGCGCCGCGCCGATGCCCGCGATCAGCTCGTAGTAGATGACGAACGCCAGCGCCGTGCCGACCACGCCGAGGACCACGAGCGCGGCGGTGGAGCCGAGATCGGGCGTGTGGCCGGGCGTGGTGGCGATCGCCAGCGGCAGCACCGTGACGCCCGCGACGGTGACCGAGATCCACGACGTCTGCACCGCGGCCAGCTTCCCGTAGCGGCCCTTGACGACGAAGCTCGACAGGCCGTAGAAGAACGCCGCGCCGATCATCGCCAGCGCGCCGAGGAACTCGTCGAGCGACTGCACCGACTCGACGCCGACCACGAGCGCGACGCCCGCCAGGCCGAGCAGCATGCCCACGCCCTGGCGGCGATCGATCGACTCGCTGGGGAGGATGAACGGCGCGAGCAGCGCGATGAACAGCGAAGCCGGGGAGATCAGCACCGCGGTCAGCCCGCTCGGGACGACGTGCTCGCCGTAGGTGATCAGCAGGAACGGCGCGGTGACGGCGGTCGTGCCGAGGATCAGCGTCCACTTCGGCCGCGCGCGGACGTCCGCCCACGCCGAGCCGGCGAGCCCGGTCGAGCGCAGGACGAGGTAGAGCACGAGCGACGCCAGCAGGCAGCGCGCGGAGACGATCATCGCGGCCGAGTAGCCGTCGAGCGCGTACTTGATCAGCAGGTAGGAGCCGCCCCAGACGAACGAGAGGACGGCGAGCAGCGTGGCGTGGCGTGCAGACATGGACGTCAGCCAGTGTCATCGCGCGCCGACCGCAGCGCAAATGACGTTTCGTCCACCTCGGTATCAGGTTCGCTAATGCACGCCGCTAATCGGACTTCGGCGTCGCCTTGGTCGGCGCCGAGTCCGAAGACGTGCTCGAGGACGAACTCGAACCCGAATCGGACTTCTTCTCGGCCTGCTTGGCGTCGTGCTTGTCGGCGCCGGACTCGGCGGACGAGGCGGACTGGCGATTGCGCTTCGCCGTCCCGTAGTCGGTGTTGTAGAAGCCCGACCCCTTGAAATGCACGGCGACTGGGTGGAATACGCGCTGAACGGGCGCTCCGCAGACCTCGCATTCGGTCACAGGACCGTCGGTCATCTTCTGCATCACGTCGAAGTGATGGCCGTTCTCGCAGCGGTACTCGTAAATGGGCATGACGAGCGTGCGAGTTTAGCCGCCTATCCTGCTGCACCATGCCCGCATCGACCATGGACGAGGTCGTCGCGCTCTGCAAGCGGCGCGGCCTGATCTTCCCCGCCTCCGAGATCTACGGGGGCATCGCCAACACATACGACTACGGGCACTACGGCGTGCTGCTCAAGCGCAACGTCACCGACGCGTGGTGGAAGGCGATGATCCAGGAGCGCGACGACATCGTCGCGCTGGACTCCGCGATCATCCAGCACCCGCGCACGTGGGAGGCCTCCGGGCACCTCTCGGGCTTCAGCGATCCGCTCGTCCAGTGCCTCGGGAAGTGCAAGAAGCGCTGGCGCCTGGACCACCTGCAGGAGGCCGCCGTGGAGAACGGCGAGGACCCCGAGGCGGTCAAGTGCCCGCAGTGCGGCGGCGACCTGACCGAGCCGCGCGCGTTCAACCTGATGTTCCAGACGAACATCGGGCCGGTGCAGGAGGAGGGCTCGACCGTCTACCTGCGCCCGGAGACCGCGCAGGGCATCTTCCTGGACTTCAAGACCACGCTCTCCTACGCGCGCAAGAAGCCGCCGTTCGGGATCGCGCAGATCGGCAAGTCCTTCCGCAACGAGATCACCCCCGGCAACTTCATCTTCCGCACGCTGGAGTTCGAGCAGATGGAGATGGAGTTCTTCGTCCCGCCCGACGAGGCCGAGCAGTGGTACGAGTACTGGTGCCAGGAACGGCTGAACTGGTACGTCAAGCTCGGGATCAACCCTGAGCGCCTGCGCCTGCGCCCGCACGACGCAGAGGAGCTCAGCCACTACTCGTCCGGGACCTCCGACGTCGAGTACCTCTACCCGATCGGCTGGTCGGAGCTCGAGGGCGTCGCCAACCGCGGCAACTTCGACCTCACCCAGCACGCGGAGTTCTCGCGCCAGAAGCTCGAGTGGAAGGACCCGCAGACCGGCAAGGGCTATCTCCCGCACGTGATCGAGCCGGCCGCCGGCGTCGGCCGGGCGATGCTCGCGCTGCTGTGCGAGGCCTACGACGAGGACGAGATCGGCGGCGAGAAGCGCACCGTGCTGCGCCTGCACCCGTCGATGGCGCCGATCAAAGTCGCCGTGCTGCCGCTGCTGCGCAAGGACGGGCACCCCGAGAAGGCGCGCGAGATCTACGAGGCGCTGCGCACGCGCATGAGCACCGAGTACGACGACGGCGGCAACATCGGCAAGCGCTACCGCCGCCAGGACGAGATCGGCACGCCGTTCGGCGTCACGATCGACCACCAGACGCTCGAGGACGACACCGTCACGCTGCGCGATCGCGATTCGCTGTCGCAGGAGCGGGTACCGGTGACGCGGTTGGCCGAGATCCTGGAGGAACGGATCACCGAGTGAGCAGCGCCGGCGCACAGGTCTCCTACACCGATCTCTACGCGCGCTGGGAGCGCGGCAACTGGCGCGCGATGGAGATCGACTTCAGCGAGGACCGGCGCCAGTGGCATGAGGTCCTGACCGAGCACGAGCGCCGTGCCGCGCTGTGGAACTACGCGATGTTCTTCCACGGCGAGGACGCGGTGGCCGACGACCTGGCGCCGTTCATCGACGCCGCGCCGCGCGAGGAGCAGAAGTACTTCCTGGCCACGCAGCAGGTCGACGAGGCTCGCCACGCGATCTTCTTCAAGCGCTTCATGCACGAAGTCGTGGGCGTGGGCGACGGGACGATCGCCGGCGGGCTACGGGCGGTCGAGCCGGAGCTCACCTGGGGCTTTCGCAAGACCTTCGCGCTGCTGGACGAGATCACCGGCGCGCTGCGCAGCGACCACTCGCGCGTGGCGCTGGCGCGGGCGGTGACGATGTACCACGTCGTCGTCGAGTCGCTGCTGGCCCAGCCCGGGCAGCACTTCATCTCCGACTACCTGGAGAGGCGTGAGCTGCTTCCGGGCTTCCGCGAGGGCATGCGCCTGGTCGCGCTGGACGAGCAGCGCCACATCGGCTTCGGCGTCAAGCTCCTGAACGATCTGCTCGAGGAGGAGCCGCTGGTCCGCGACGCGGTCGCGGATCTGGTGCGCGAGGTCACCCCGTACGCGCTCGCCGTGTTCGTCCCGCCGGGCTGGGATCGCTCCTACACGGAGTGCTTCGGCTTCACGCTCGAGGAGATCTACACCGAGGGCGCGCGCTCGTTCGAGCAGAAGCTGCGCTCCGCCGGGCTGGCGCTGGAGTCGCTGCCGGGCCCGTCGGTGTTCCCGCTGGAGCTCTCCCACCGCGAGCGCGCCGAGTACGGCCTGGCGATGCTCCGGGCCGGCTTCCTCGGCCCCGCGAACGGCGCGCCGCCGCGCGACCCGTCGTCGATGCGGATGCTCTTCGACGCCATGGCCCGCGCCGTCGATCTCCGCAGCGCACCCGCCGGCCCGTTCACCGTGCAGTGGGAGTTCGCCGACGCCGAGCCGTGGCACCTGCGCGTCGACAACGGCTCCACCGCCGCGGCCGCCGGCCGCGCCCCGCAGGTCGATCTCGAGGTCCGCTGCGCGTACGGCGACTGGGTCGACATCGTGGCCGGCCGGCTCGACCCGAAGCGCGCGATCGCCACCCGGCGGCTGCGCCCGCACGGCTCGCCGCGCGCCCTCTGGGCCGCCCGCGGCCTGTTCTGAGACTAGGGATCCCCCCGATGTAACCCGGGGCGCGTCGCTGCAGGATGCGCCGCACCATGATCCGCCGACTCTCACTCGCCGCCGCGGTTGCGGCCGTCGCTTTCTCCGGCACCGCGCAGGCCGCGCCGAAGGCCAACACCATCACCGCCGTGGGCGGGATGGACGTCAAGCTCAATCGATTCGTCTCCGACGCCCAGCGCTGGGACGCTGACCGCTACACGGTCAAGTCCGGCGCGACGGTGACCGTCAGGGACAAGTCCAAGGAGGGCCAGCCGCACTCGGTCTCGCTCGTCGCGAAGCTGCCCAGGACGGCGGCCCAGATCATGGGCTGCGAGGCCTGTGGGCCGTTGATGGAGGCGCACCAGGTCAAC
Source organism: uncultured Solirubrobacteraceae bacterium (assembly GCA_963798325.1). Classification (GTDB taxonomy): domain Bacteria; phylum Actinomycetota; class Thermoleophilia; order Solirubrobacterales; family Solirubrobacteraceae; genus Solirubrobacter. The sequence goes on along the minus strand of CAWCSS010000008.1, from coordinate 890,950 downwards.
CAGGACACCGGCGAGGTCGGGGTCGCGCTGGTCAACGCGGGTGCGGACGGCTTCGACGTCGCCGGGGACTCGATCTACCTGCCGCCGAAGGGCAAGGTGACGTTCAAGGTCACGGCCAAGAAGGGATCGACGCTGAACTTCATCTGCGCCGTCCACCCGTGGATGGCGGGCACGATCAAGGTCAGGTAGGGACGCCCAGCAGCGAGACGTGGGTGAGGTTGGGCAGGCGCTCGAGCGGCGAGAGGTCGCGGACCGGCGTGTAGTCCAACCACAATGACTCGAGGCTGTCCGGCAGGCCTGAGACGTCGTCGACAGGCGTGTGGCTGAGGATCAGCTCCTTCACGTGCGGGCCGACGGCGCTCAGGTCGCGGACCTGGGTGCCGCTGAGGTCCAGCCGCTCCGCGTCGCGCAGCGCGGGCACCGGCGAGATGTCGCTCACGGGCGTCCGGCGGACGGACAGGAACGTGAGCGGCAGTTCGCTCAGCGGCGACAGATCGGAGACCTGCGTGTGGCCGAGGTCAAGGTGCGTCAGCGTGGCGATCGAGCGCAGCGGGGCGACGTCCGCCACCGGCGTGCCGATCAGGCTCAGCCACTGAAGTGGCAACTCGGCCAGCGGTGAGAGATCGGACACGCGCGTGAAGCGCAGGTCCAGACGACGCAGACGCGTGCAGCCGCGCAGCGGTGCGAGATCGGCCACCTGCGTGCGCGGCAGTTCCAGCACTTCGAGCTGGTGCCGCTCGGCCAGCGGCGAGAGATCGGCGAGCGGGTGCTCGAGCTTGCGATGCGGGTCCGTGGCCAGCACGCGCAACTCCCGCAACCGCGACAGCGAGCGCAGCGGCTCGAGGTCGGCGACGGCGACGTTGACCACGCGCACGCTGGTCGCGTCCGGATCGAGCTCCCGGCCCGCGAAGCGCGGCATCAGATCGCCTGGCGATAGTGCCCGACGAGCCAGTCGAGCAACTTGCGGTCGCCGGCCGGGCCGCCCGTGAGCTTGAGCGGGTTGGCGCGGATCTCCTGGTCGATCGTGTCCTTGACCCAGCGCGCCCTGCGCACGTCCTCGCTGCCGGTCTTGACCTTCTCGGGCGACAGCGTGATCGGCTTCTGGCTGAGCTGCGACATCGCGTGGGCGACGCCCTCGGCGAGCGTGACGTCCATCGGTGTGACCTTCTGCGACGCCGGTGGCTGCTGGTGGATCGTGAGCTGCATGAGCGCGGAGATCTCCAGCAGCGCCGCCTTGGCGTCGGTGAACGCCTTGCCGTTGCCCGCGACCAGCACGGCGCGGATGAACGTGTGGACGTCGACCGCCTTGTCCCACGCGTTGCGGAGATACTCACTGACGTCGCGGCTGACCTTGTCCTCGAGGGTCAGCGCCCCACCGCTGGACGTCTTGCCGGGCGTGAACGTCTGCCCGGCGTACTGCGAGATGCCCTTGATGCGCCGCGGCACCTCCTCGAAGTGCGCCGCGTTGGCGAGCTTGAGCGCCTCGTCCATGGACTCGAAGCCGTCCGAGCCGTAGTAGCCGTTGTCGTCGACGGACGCGTCGGCGAGGTGCGCGCACTCGTGGACGATCGTCAGGGCCGACTCGTCCGGATCGGTGACCTGCACGGTCGTGAGGTCGAGATGGATGCGTTGCTCGTCGTGCACGGCGAAGCCGCCAAGGCCGACCTCGTCGTCGTCGCCGTTGTAGTCGGTGTCGACCGTGCCGTCGAGGTTGCCCTTGACCTTGGCCATCGCCGCGACGGCCTTGACGTAGATCGCCTTGGCCTTGGCCACGTTCGCCGCGCCGAACACCTGTGCGAGGTCCGCATCGCGCGACTGCGCCTGCGTGGCGAGCTTGGAGGCTTCGGCGATGGCCGCCAGCAGTCCGGGCTTGTCGGCGTCCTTGACCTTCGTCAGGCCCTGCGCGGCGTCCTTGTAGATCGCGTTGGTCCCCGCGCCGGTGAGGCGCTCGTACGCGCTCGCGTCAAAGCCACCGGCCTTCGGGAAGATCAGCGCCATCTGCTGATCGACGGTCTGCTTGACGTCGATCCGGTTCTCGGCGCGCAGGCGCTCCAGGCCGGTCCGAATACTGGCCTTCACCTGCTCGAGCGTGAGCGTCTTATCGGCCAGCATCTTCTGCACGTCCGCGGTCTTCGGGACGCGGAAGCGCTTGCTGCCAAGTGGGCGCTGGGCGGCCCGCTCGGCCTGCACGCCGGCGATCAGGTCATGGGTCGAGAGAAAGCGCGTGACGGCGGTATTGCCCGCCGTGCGCTGCAGCGCGAGAACCCGCTCGGGCGAAAACGCCCCGATCAGCGGAGCCGACGCGGGGCTCGCCGTCGGGGCGAGCGGTTCGGCGACGGGGGTGGCGGTCTCGCGCTCCTGCACGGGCCGACGCTACCGAAGCAGCGTCACCCGTGCGACGCTCGCCCGGAGGGCTCGCCTTGACTGAGAACATCCGCCTGGGAAGGCGATCGCAGAACGCGACCTGGATCGGGCGCCGCCGGGTGATCTCCGGGTCCCCTGCGCCGGAGGGCTACCCGGCGGCAACAGCGACGGTTACTCGGCCGCGGCGGCGTTGAAGACCGACTGCGCGACGCTGCCCAGGTAGGGGCCGAACATCACGTTGGGCTGGTTGGAGTACCCGTAGGAGTTCTCCGAGACGAGGTTGTTGCCCACGATCCAGCCGCCGCCCGAAGAGCCGCCGGTCATGTCGCAGCCGATGCCCAGCGTCGCCGGACTGGCCGAGTTGTCGCTCGTCTGCAGCGGCGAGTTGCACGTCCACAGGCGCTCGCCGTTGAACGGCGGCGCGGCCGGATAGCCGTAGGACGTGTAGGTCTGTGAGCGCGCCGTGTTGAACGCGATCCCGCGACCACCGACGCGGTCGGTGAGCGCCGTCCCGCCGGCGGGTTCGACGACCGCCGCGGCGAAGTCGTAGCTGAAGTCGCCCTGTGTGGCCCACGCGTTGCTGGTCACGAGGTCCGACGCCACGTACACGCCCAGGGGCGCGGACCCGTCCTTGTAGGCCGGCACGAACTCCCAGTTGGTGGCGAAGTCGCCTGGGCCCTCGTTCACACAATGACCGGCGGTCCACACCACGCTCTTGTTCCCGCTCAGGAGCGCCGTGCCGGAGCACACGTAGTCCGAGCCGCCAAGGGTGAAGAACACCTTGCCGTGCGTGGACGTCGGCTGCTGCGTGTAGGGCGAGGTGACCTCGGCCGAGGTCCACGGCAGCGGCGCCGCCTTGGCCGCCGCCGACCCGCCGCCGCGACTGAGCTCGCGTGGCGTCGCGGCCTGCATCCGCTCAGCGGTCCAGTAGCTCTCGACCGAGCTCCTGGCCTTGTCCACCTGCTGGCGTGAGACCTGCGCGTGGGCGGGTGCGGCCAGCAAAAAGCATGCCAACAACGCCGCCGTAGTGATACGTCGCAAAAGAACTGCCTCCCGTCTTCACATGCATTGACACCCCTGCCTAATGCATGTAAGTCGTGTAACGCAGGCCAGCCTAGCGCGCGGAAACGCGGCGGTATTTCAGTACGGCGATCGGTGCGAAGACGGCGATCAGGCCGATCGACCACAACGTCGCTCCCCACACCGAATTCCCGGCCGGCGTGCCCACGAACAGATGGCGCATCGCGTCCACCGCGATGGTGAAGGGATTCACCTTGGCGAACGCCTCCAACACAGGTGGCATGTTCTCCACCGGCACGAACGCGGACGAGATGAAGGTGAGCGGGAAAATAAGGATGAAACCGAACTGCTGGGCATTTTCGGCACTGGTCGACACGAGGCCGATGAGCGCGAACAGCCAGCTGAACCCGTAGCCGAACAGCAACAGCAACAAGAGGCCGTAGAGCACGTTCACGACCGTCGTGTCGCTGAAGCTGAAGCCGACGACCAACCCGACGACGATCACGATCACGGTCATCAGCAGGTTGACCACGACGTCGGCCAGCGTGCGGCCGGTCAGGACCGCCGAGCGCGCCATCGGCAGCGAGCGGAAGCGGTCGATCAGTCCCTTGTTGAGGTCCTCCACCAGGCCGACCGCCGTCAGCGCCCCGCCGAAGGTGATGTTCTGGACGAGGATGCCCGGGATCAGGAAGTCCACGTAGTCCATCCCGGTGTTGATCGAGCCGCCGAAGACGTACACGAACAGCAGCACGAACATGATCGGCTGGATCGTGTAGCCGGCCAGCATCTCGGGCTGGCGGCGGAACCGGATCAGGTTGCGCTTGAGGATGACCAGCGAGTCGCCGACGACCTCACGCATCGGTCTCCGCCTCCTCCTCTTCCGCGGCGTGGCCGGTGAGCGACAGGAACACGTCGTCGAGCGTCGGGCGGTGGATCGCGATGTCCTCGATCCGCACCTCCGCCTCGTCGAGCGCGCGCACGGCGTCGGCGATGTTCATGCCGCCGGGGACGATCACGAGCGGGAACTCCCCGCGTGCCTGCTCGCCCAGCGCCCGCAGTGCCGCCTCCTCGTGGGCGGGGTCGCCGAGGCGCACTTCGAGCCGCTCGCCGCCGAGGCGGTCCTTGAGCTCGTCGGAGGTGCCTTCGGCGATCACCTGGCCGTGATCGATCACGACGATCCGGTCGGCGAGCCGGTCGGCCTCGTCGAGGTACTGGGTGGTGAGCAGGACGGTCGTGCCCTCGGCGACGCGCGCCTCGATCGTCTCCCACAGGCCGACGCGGCTGCGCGGGTCCAGGCCCGTGGTCGGCTCGTCGAGGAAGAGCACGGGCGGGTGCGCGACGAGCGCGGCCGCGAGGTCCAGCCGGCGCCGCATGCCGCCCGAGTAGGTCTTCACGGGACGGTCGGCGGCGTCGGAGAGCTCAAAGCGCTCCAGCAGCTCGTGCGCGCGCTCGGAGGACGTCGCCTTGCCCAGGTGATAGAGGCGCCCCACCATGTCCAGGTTCTCGTAGCCGGAGAGGTTCTCGTCGACCGCGGCGTACTGCCCGGCGAGGCCGATGTTGCTGCGCAGGCGCTTGGCGTCCTTGACCACGTCCAGGCCCGCGACGCGCGCGGACCCGCCGTCGGGGGCGAGCAGCGTGGTGAGGATGCGCACGGCGGTCGTCTTGCCCGCGCCGTTGGGGCCGAGCAGGCCGAGCACCGAGCCGGCCTCGGCGCGCAGGTCCACCCCGCGCAGCGCGTGCACCTTCCCGTAGGACTTCTGCAAGCCCTCAGCGATGATCGCCGCCTCCGCCATCCAGCGGCGGACCCTAGCGAAGGTTAGTTGGCGTGAAGGTACGGTCTGGCACACTCTTCGGGTGCCGGTTCGAGTCCTCGCAGCCCTGGCCTCGGTGGCGGCCCTCGTCGTCGTCGCCGCCTCCGCGCGGGCGCAATCGAGCGCCACCGCGAAGGCTTCGGCCGCGGTCATCACCGGTGATCTCGGGCGCGTCGCCTCGATCAAGGCCTCCGGCAACGACGGCGCCTCGCGCGGCATCCCGGCCAAGCTGCCCGACGGGATCGTGCTCGGCGACGGGTTCGTGGGCGCAACGACCTCGACCAGCCAGCTGAGCGCCGACGCGCAGGCCGAGGCCGACGACGTGGAACTGCTCGGCGGCGTGATCACCGCGGCGCTCGTGCAGCGCTTCGCCACCGACAAGGGCGCCGGCGTGAAGTACCGCGGCTCGGTCCAGGGCCTCGTCGTCGGCGACAAGGAGATCGACGCGGTCTCCAGCAGGAAGACCTACAAGTTCGACGGTGGGACCGTGACCGCCAACGACGGCGGCGCCGGGCTGACGGTCGTCCTCACCGACGACGTTGCCGGCGTGCCCGCCGGTTCGCGGATCGTGGTCGCCGACGTGTCCGCGACGGCGACCAAGGGCGCCGCGCCGGAGCCCACCGCCACCGCCACGGCGACCGCGACGCCGAAGGCCACCGCCGCGCCGACCGCGACCGCGACCCCGAAGCCGGCCGCCAAGAAGCCCTCGTTCAAGACGCGGCTGATGAGCACCCGCTTCGTCTTCCCGGTCGGCGGCAGGACGAGCATCGGCGGCGACTTCGGCTCCTTCCGCGCCGACACCGGCGCCCACCAGGGCAACGACCTCTTCGCCGACTTCGGCACGCCGGTCGTCGCGGTCGCCGACGGCACGCTGGCCAACGTCGGCACGCTGCCGATCTCGGGCAACCGCCTGTGGGTCTACGCCGACAGCGGCGACCAGTTCTTCTACGCGCACCTGTCCGCCTTCGCGCCCGCCGCCGTCAACGACCGCCACGTCGAGAAGGGCACGATCCTCGGCTACGTCGGCAATACCGGCGACGCCGAGCCGACCCCGCCGCACCTGCACTTCGAGATCCACCCCAACGGCGGCGACGCCGTCGACCCGCGGAGCTTCCTGCTCGCCTGGCAGAAGCGCTCCGGGGCCGCCCTGCGCGACACCGCGGAACGCCCGGGCGCCCTCGTCGAGGTCCGCGACTTCATCGGAGAGGGATGAGCCAACCGTCCCTGGTCGAGCGCCTGCGCGCCCAGCGCGAGCGCCACCTCGAGCGCTCCAGGATCGTCCGCTTCGGGTTCGTCATCGCCGGCTTCACCGTCCTGCTCGCGGGCATCGCCATGCTCCTGCTGCCCGGCCCGGCGTTCGTCGTGATCCCGATCGGCCTCGCGATCCTCTCGCTCGAGTTCGCCTGGGCCGGCCGCCTGCTCGAGAAGGCCCTCGAGCAGGCGGAGAAGGCGCAGCAGTCGGCCAAGGAGACGACCCGCGCTCAGCGCATCGCGGTGGGCATCGCGATCGCCCTGGCCATCGCCGCGGCGATCGTCGCGTCGATCCTGTGGGAGATCCCGGTCGTCCCCTACACCTAAAGGGGCCAGGCCCCTTTAGGTTCGGGGGCGGCGTCCGCCGCCCCACGACACGCGGTTCAGCCGTTCCACTTCACGAGCCACGTCGCGCTGCCCCAGCTGGAGCGGGTGCCCTGCTCGCCGCTCTGGTTCTGGCGCCCGCGGGTGCAGAAGCAGCCCCAGCTCGAGCGCGCCCAGCCGGGGGACATCGCCGGGCTCGGGCGTCCCCAGCTGGAGCGGCCCCAGCTCGAGCGGGTGTAGTCGATGTCGCCCGTGGCGGGGTCGACGAGATAGTTCGGGTCGAAGCCGGCGTTGGCGCCGTACGACGGCGTTTCGGCGGAGATGGCGGCCGAGGCGTTGACCTCGTCGATGCCGCCGGGGACGTCGCGGCCGGTGGCGATCAGCGTGGACTTGATCTGGTCCGGGGTCCAGTCGGGGTGGGCCTGCAGGAGCAGCGCGGCGACGCCGGCGACGACCGGGGCGGCCATCGAGGTGCCGCCGATCTGCAGGTAGTCGCCGTCGACGACGCACTCCGGGCAGAGCTGGCTGAACGCGCTGTTGGGCGCGAGGGTGGAGACGATGTGCGCGCCCGGGGCGGCGAGGTCGGGCTTGGCGATGCCGTCCTGGGTGGTGCCGACGCTCGACCACGTGGCGAAGGTGTCGTCGGCGCGGGCGGTGGTGCCCTGATCGTCGACCGCGCCGACCGTGATCACGAACGGGTCGTTGGCCGGCGAGTAGGACACGGCGTCCTGGGCGTCGCCCTTGTTGCCCGCGGCGGCGACGACGACGATGCCGTGGAAGTAGGCGGACTCGACCGCGGCGTCCAGCGGGTCGGTCAGGTAGGACTCGGCGACCGTCGAGGACACCGACAGGTTGACGACGCCGATGTTGTACGCGTCCTTGTGGTCGACGGCGAACTGGAGGCCGTAGATCGCGTCCAGGATCGTGCCGTTGCCGGCGTCGTCGGACGCCTTGATGGCGATCAGGTTGGCGTCCGGGGCGATGCCGACGTACTTGCCCGCGAGCGGGTCGCCGGCCGGCCGGCGGGTGCTGTCGCCGGCGATGATGCCCGCGACGTGGGTGCCGTGCCCGTAGCCGTCGTTGGGCGTCGTCGCGTTCGGGTTGGTGACCACGGAGGCGATCACGCGCGAATGGCCATCCGCGTCGGAGAAGTCGGTGAGACCGCCGTCGATGCCCGTGTCGATGACCGCGACGCCGACACCGGCGCCGGTCGCGCCCGTCGCGCTGTTCCAGACGGGCGGGGCCAGCACCGAGGCCGGGTAGGCGGTCCCGAGCTGGGCGGGGTCGAAGCGGTCGCTCTGCGAATGGATCGGCGCGTTGGCGCTGATCGCCGCGATCCGCGGGTCGTGGGCGAGGCGGGTGCGGGCGCCGGAGCGCAGGCGGACGGCGAGGCCGTTGATGATCGGCAGCGAGTCCGCGACCTGGCCGTGGGCGGCGCGGACGGCGGCCCTGCCCTCGGTGAGTGAGACTCCGCCGCGCAACTGCACGATGTCGGTGGCGCGTTGCGGTGCGGCTTGTGCGGTGCCGGCGAGCGCGCCGAAGAGCGCGACGAGGGTGACGAGGAAAGTCCTGGGCATTGTGCGCGCCATCGGCAGCAGACGGCGCACACTTGATGGGCGATCTCCGGATGGGTCGGCGTGCTGACCTATTCGGGGTGCGCGCTTGAGAAATGCCGCCGCTTCTGGACGAATGGTTGACGACAGGGACAGTCGACGGTGTTCACCGCGTGAAGAAACAGACCGGAATTGTGTGCTACTGCGCGGCGCTCGCGGCGGTTGCGCTCGCACTGTTCGGGTGGTTCGTGCACGGAGCCGAGCCGCTGGCCGACCCCCATCTTCCCTGGTGGGCGATCGCGATCGCCTGGGCGGTGGCCGAGACGTGCGTGGTGCACCTGCATTTCCGTCGCAGCGCGCACTCGTTCTCGCTGGCGGACTTCCCGTTCATCTTCGGGCTGACGTTCGCCAGCGGCGACGGGTTCCTGACCGGCGCGCTGCTGGGCGCCGGCGCCGCCTACGCGCTGCGCAGGCTGCCGCCGGTCAAGCTGGCCTTCAACCTCGCGCAGCTCGCGCTGGTCGCCTGCGTGGCCTTCGGGATCGTCCGCGCGTTCGTCGAGCCCGCCGAGACGATCGAGCCGAGCGCGTGGATCGCGCTCTACGTCGCCGCGCTCGCGGCGGGCGCCCTGTCGATCTTCTGCATCGCCGGCGCGATCGCGATCGCCGAGGGGAACATGACGCCGGCCACGCTGCGCCAGATGTTCACGATGGACCTCGTGTTCACCGCCGCCAACTCGGGCATCGCCATCTCGGCCGCGGTCCTCGTCTCCGTCGACGCGCGCGCCGCGATCCTGCTGCTCGTCCCGGCCGGGATCGTCTTCGGCGGCTACCGGGCCTACATCTCCGAGCGCCAGCAACACGAGAAGCTCGAGTTCCTCTACGAGTCCAACCGGGCGCTGACGCGCTCGCCCGAGGTCGCGGAGGCGATCGAGGGCGTGCTCGCGCGCTCGCTCGAGGCGTTCCGCTCCGAGATCGCCGAGGTCGTCTTGTTCGGCGCCGACGGCACGCCGCTGCGGAGCACCTACGGTCCCGGCAGCGAGCGCGTGACGATGGTCGAGGCCGACCCCGGCGCGGCCGACGACCTCGCCGCGCTGGTCGACGCGGAGACCCCGGTCGTCTCTCTGACGCCGCCGTACGAGCCCGCCGGGCTGCGGGCGCACCTGGAGCGCCGCGGGATCCGCAACGCGATGGTCGCGATGCTGCCGGGCGAGAGCCGCGTGATCGGCATCATCATGCTCGCGAACCGGTTCGGCCTCGAGCGCGGGTACGGCGAGGAGGACCGGCGGCTGCTGGAGGTGCTGGCCAACAACGCCAGCGTGGCGCTGCAGTACGACCGCCTCGAGCAGGCCGTGACGAAGCTGCGCACGCTCCAGGAGGAGCTCCATCACCAGGCCTACCACGACCCGCTCACCGGGTTGCCGAACCGGCTGATGTTCATGGAGCGGCTGCGCGAGGAGCTCGAGGCCGGGGCCGGCACGCTCGGCGTGCTGTTCATCGACGTCGACGACTTCAAGATCGTCAACGACACGCTCGGCCACGCCGTCGGCGACGGGCTGCTCGTCTCCGTCGCCGGCCGGCTGCGGCACTCCGTGCGCCCCCAGGACATGGTCGCCCGCCTCGGCGGCGACGAGTTCGCGGTCGTGCTGCCCGGCGTCGAGGATCCCATCGCGGAGCTCGGCGCGGTGGCCACCCGCGTGCTGCGCGCCTTCGAGGAGCCGGTGCACGCCGCCGACGAGCTGGTGCCCGTGCACCTCAGCGTCGGCATCGCCGACAGCCGCCGGACGCGCGAGCCCGACGAGCTGATCCGCGAGGCCGACCTGGCGATGTATCAGGCCAAGACCTCGGGCAAGGGCCGTCTCGCGTTCTTCGACCCGCCGATGGCGGCCGCGATGCTGCGCCGCCACGACCTCAAGAAGGAGCTCGCGCAGGCGATCGAACGCCGCGAGATCGTCGTCGAGTACCAGCCGATCGTCGATCTCGAGACCGGGCGCATCAGCGCCGCCGAGGCGCTCGTGCGCTGGGAGCATCCCGTGCGCGGCCGGATCGCCCCTGGCGAGTTCATCCCGCTGGCGGAGGAGTCCGGCCTGATCCGGGCGATCGACCGCTACGTGCTGGAGCTGACGTGCCGCCAGGCGCGCCGCTGGGAGGTCGTCGCGCCCGACGAGCCGCCACCGCGCCTGCACGTCAACCTGTCCGCGGTCGAGCTGCGCGACCCCGAGCTGACCGCCGGCGTGCAGGCCATGCTCGAGGCGTTCGACGTGGCCCCGGAGCGCCTCGCGCTCGAGATCACCGAGACCGAACTGCTCGACGACGCCGTGGCCAGCGCCGCCCGCTTCGGCGAACTGCGCTCGCTCGGCATCCACATCGCGCTCGACGACTTCGGCACCGGCTACTCGTCGCTGAGCTACCTGCACTCACTGCCGCTCGACAGCCTCAAGATCGCGAAGCCGTTCGTCGACGGGCTCGGGCGCGACGGCCATGACGCGAGCTTCATCGGCGTGATCGTCGAACTGGCGCGCAAGCTCGGGCTCAAGGTGATCGCCGAGGGCATCGAGACGCCCGCGCAGCTCACCGCGCTGCGCGGGCTCGGCGTCGAGCTCGGTCAGGGCTTCCTCGTCGGGCGCCCCTCGCCCGCCGGGACAGGCCGGTTCCGGCGGCAGATGCCCGCCGAGTTCAGCGTCAGCTCACCGGATCCGCGGCCTGCCCCGGCCGCGCGGACACGCCCTCGGCCGTGAACATCAGCAACGCGACCGTCCCCGTCCACCCCGTCTGATGGCTCGCGCCGAGGCCGGCGCCGTTGTCGCCGTGGAAGTACTCGTGGAAGAGCAACAGGTCGTGCCAGTGCGGGTCGTTCTGGAACTTCTCGATACCGCCGAACACGGGCCGGCGACCGTGCTCGTCCTCGGTGAACGTCCGCGTGAGCCGGCCGGCGATCTCCGCCGCCACGTCGCCGAGGTGTAGCTCGTGGCCCGACCCGGTCGGGAACTCCACCTTCAGGCCGTCGCCGTAGTAGCGGTGAAGCTGCAGCAGCGCGCGCAGGATCAGGACGTTCATCGGAAACCACACCGGGCCGCGCCAGTTGGAGTTGCCGCCGAACATGCCGGTGTCTGACTCCGCGGGCAGGTAGCGGACCTCGTGGCGCTCGCCGCCCCAGTCGAACCGGCAGGGCTCGTCGAGGTGGCGCCGTGAGATCGAGCGGATGCCGTGCGGGCCGAGGAACTCGCCCTCGTCGAGCATCACGCCGAGGATCCGCCGCAGCTGCGTCTCGTCCACCAGCGCGAGCAGGCGCCGGCCCTGGAGCCCCGGCCCGGGCAGGTGGGCGAGCGAGGGCACGTCGCCGGCGAAGTGCTTGGCGAAGGCCAGCGCACGCTCGATCAGCACGGGATGGCGTTCGAGCACGTCGGCGTCGAACACCGTCGCCGCGCACAGCGGCAGCAGTCCGACGAGCGAACGCACCTTCAACGGGAACGTCTGGCCGTCGGGCATGCGCATCACGTCGTAGAAGAAGCCGTCCTGCTCGTCCCACAGCGGGGTGTCGGCGCCGGGCGGGTTCAGCGCGATCGCGATCCACTCGAAGTGCGAGACGAACTTCAGCGCCATGTCGACGTAGTTCTCGTCCTCCTTCGCGAGCTCGACCGCCATCTGCAGCATCCACTGGCAGAACAGCGCCATCCACGCCGTGCCGTCGGCCTGCTGGAGCGTGCCGCCGCCGGGCAGCGGCGCCGAACGATCGAAGATGCCGATGTTGTCCAGCCCGAGGAAGCCGCCCTGATAGAGGTTGCGCCCGTCGGGGTCCTTGCGGTTGACCCACCAGCTGAAGTTCGTCAGCAGCCGCTGGAAGACGCGCTGCAGGAAGTCGCGGTCGCCCTCCCCGCGGATCTCGGCCTCGCGCTCGTAGACGTGCAGCGCCGCCCACGCGAGCACGGGCGGGTTGACGTCGGAGAAGTTCCATTCGTACGCGGGGATCGCGCCGTTGGGATGCATGTAGCGCGTGCGCAGCAGGAGCTCGACCTGCTCCTTGGCGAAGTCCACGTCCACGAGCGAGAGCGGTCCGCAGTGGAAGGCCAGGTCCCACGCGGCGAACCACGGGTACTCCCACTTGTCCGGCATCGAGATGACGTCGCCCGAGACCATGTGAAACCAGTCGGCATTGCGCGTGGAGCCGCGCTCCTGCGCCCATGGGTTCACGCCGTGCTCGCGCAGCCACCGGTGCACGTCGTACTCGTAGTACTGCTTGCCCCACAGCAGGCCGGCCAGCGCCTGGCGCATCACCAGCGCACGGTCGGCGTCGAGGGCGGGCGGGATGACCGTCGCGTAGAACGCGTCGGCCTCCTCCCGGCGCGCGGCGAACGTCTGCTCGAAGCCGCGCGCGAGGGGACGGGCCGCCGCCGTGGTGCCGGCGGTCAGCCGGACGCGGACCGTCGCGCTCGCCCCGGCCGCGAGCTCGAGAACGTGGTGCGCCGCGGTCTTCGTGCCCTGGGTGGTGTCCAGCGGCGCGCCCGCCACCACGTGGTCGTTGATCGCGTCCTTCGGGTGCGCCGACGTGTTGGGCACGCCGAACAGCCGCTCGTTGTTGGTCTCGTTCTCGCAGAACAGCAGCCCCGCGTCCTGCTCGACGTGCAGCCGCCAGTCGCCGAGATCGGGATGGGCGACGCGCACGGAGGAGCCGTCGGCGGTCAGCGACGGGCGCGGCGCGCCGTCGCCCCATGACCACGTGTTGCGAAACCAGAGCGTCGGCAGGACGTGCAGCGTCGCGGGCTCGGGACCGCGGTTGTGCACGGTCACCAGCATCAGGATGTCGTCGGGCGCGGCCTTGGCGTACTCGACGATCACGTCGAAGTAGCGGTCCTCGTCGAAGACGCCGGTGTCGAGCAGCTCGTACTCGAGATCCTGCTTGCCGCGCGCGCGGTTGGTCGCGAGCAGGTCGTCGTAGGGAAACGCCCGCTGCGGGTACTTGTACTGGCACTTCATGTAGGAGTGCGTGGGCGTCGAGTCCAGGTAGAACCAGTAGTCCTTGGCGTCCTCGCCGTGGTTGCCCTCGCTGTTGGTCAGCCCGAACATCCGCTCTTTGAGGATCGGGTCCTGGCCGTTCCACAGCGCCAGCGCCAGGCACAGCCGCTGCTGATCGTCGGAGACGCCGGCGATCCCGTCCTCGCCCCAGCGGTACGCCCGCGAGCGCGCCTGGTCGTGCGGGAAGTAGTCCCAGGCGTCTCCGCCGGCGCTGTAGTCCTCGCGGACGGTGCCCCACTGACGTTCGGAGAGGTACGGCCCCCACGCCTTCCAGGCGGCCGTCCCGGTCCGCGCGTCCTCCAGCCGGGCATGTTCGACAGTCGTTCGCTCGACGCTCATGGTGCGACCGTACGGGCGGACCCGGGCGGCGCGCATCATCCCGAACGGAGTAGCTAGCGCAACAGGCCGAAGGAGCCCGTGAGCCTGCGGACGGCCTTGTCGGGGCCGTAGAGCGCGAGGCCGAGGTAGTCCGGCTCGGTCAACGTGGCGACCATGGCCCGGAAGTCCTCGTAGTCGGTCGTCTGCTGGCCGTCGACCGGGAAGCCGATCACGCCCACCTCGGCGGCGACGGCTCTCGCGCGCAAGTCGCGAAGCTGCTCGCCGCGGGCCTTGAGCACGGGCAGTCCGTGCCGGAACAGGCCCGGGTGCGCGCCGCCGGACGCGTCCTCGAAGTCGGCGCCGATCAGGTCCGGGACCTTGGTCCCGAGGGTCATCGCCATCACCGCCGCGGCGTTCGCCGCCTTGCCGGGCGCGAGCGTCTCGTCCACCACCACAACGCATCTCATCAGGCCACAGATGACAGCATCTCTCCGGCTCTTCGCCGCAAAGTCCGCACGTCATACGACAGAATGACGGAATGACCAAGCTTGATTCGGTCGACTGGGCGCTTCTGGGCGTCCTCCAGGACGATGCACGGACGAGCAACCGCGACCTGGCCGCCGCGGTGCACGTCTCGCCCTCGACATCGAGTGAGCGCGTCCGCGCGCTCAAGGCGGACGGGGTGATCCGCGGGTATCACGCGGAGGTCGACTTCGCGGCGCTCGGCCGCCACGTGCAGGCGCTGACCGCGGTGACGATCCGCCCGCCGACACGCCAGAACATCGAGGCGTTCCGCAACTGGGTCAACGAGCTGCCGGAGCTCGTCGGCGTGTTCGTGGTCAGTGGCAGCGCCGACTTCCTGCTGCACGTCGCCGTGCCCGACACCAACGCGCTCTACGCGTTCGTCATCGACCGCCTCACGGAGCGCCCGGAGGTGGCCGACGTGAACACGTCAGTGGTCTATGAGCATCTCCGGCGCACGGTGCTGGAACCGCTGACGTAGGAGCAGCCTCAGCGCGCCCGCCCGGCCGAGATCGCGCGACAGCGCCCGCCACACGCGCAGCCGTGGGTGTGTGGGCTCGCCGGCATCCGCGAAGCGCGCCCGCTCGGCATCGTCGGCCAGCGCGGCCACGGACGGCCCGATCGCCGCCAGGCGTGGCCGCAGGCCCTGCAGCGTCACCGACGGCGCGACCGGTCCGGCGACGGAGGCCAGCAGCTCCCCGAGGGCCACCGCGGGCCGGCGGCGCCGGCGCGCGAACACGAAGCCGCCCGCCAGCAGCGCGCCGACCGCAAGCACCACACCGGCGGGCACGCGGCCCCCGACGCCACCACCGGCGGACGGCGGCGCGAAGACGTCGAGCTCACGCGCCACCTCGGCCTCGGCGGCGGACGGGGTCGGGTTGAACGGCACCCACCCGAAGCCCGGGAAGTAGACCTCGATCCACGCGTGGGCGTCCTCGTCGCGGACGCTGTAGGTGTCCGCGCCCGTGCGCTTGCCGGTGGCGAACCCGGTGACCACGCGGGTGGGCACGCCCACGAGCCGTAGCAGCAGCGCGGCGGCGCCGGCGAAGTGCTGGCAGTAGCCGGCGTGCGTGACGAAGAGGAACTGCAGCAGCGGGTCTTCACCCGGCGGCGCGACGTCGGTCGTGTAGCGATAGCGCCCGCTGTCGAGGTAGTCCTCGACGTTGCGGACGACCTCGAGCTGGCTGCTCGTCCCCGCCTTCAGCGACTCGGCGAGCCGCAGCGCCTCGCCCCACGGGCTCTGGTCGATCCATTCCGGCCGGCGGTCGCCGCCCTGATAGAAGCGCCGCGGCCAGAGCTGGGTCACGTGCTCGTAGGTCCCGCGGGCGGGGATCTGGACCGTCTCGAGCTCCTCCGCGGTGGCGTGCACGACCTGGCTGGTGACCGTGTAGGTGTCGCCGGTCGAGGGCGGCCCGGTGAAGCGGCGGCCCTCGGCGCGGCCCTGCTCGCTGTCGCGTTCGCTGTCGACCGAGACGATGCGCCCGGGCGCCGCGATCGTCCGGTTGCGCAGGCCGGCGATGCGGACCTTGGTCCTCACCCGCTCGGCGGCGGGCTCGGGCAACAGGACATGATCGTCCTCGACCGACCAGCCGTGGCGGGTCCAGTCCTCCAGGACCGCCATCCGCCACAGCTGCGGCTCCTTGGAGGTGACCTCGAGCATCGTCGCGCCGGTGCGCCGGTCCGACAGCGGGCCGTAGGTCTGTTCCGGATCCAGGCGCGAGAAGGGCGGCTGGGGCAGCGAGCCGTCGAGGCGCAGCCAGCGATCGTGCGGGCCGAAGGCCTGCGCCCCGCCGACCGCGATCAGCGAGATCAGCAGCGCTCCCGGGAGGGCGAGCGAGAGCCGGCCGCGGGCGTTCCACAGCACCGCGGCGGCAAGCAGCACGGCGCCGTGCCAGGCGGCGTTGAGCGGGGTGCTCTGGTAGAGCACCGCGGTGATCAGCGGCCAGATCGCGACCAGCAGCCCGGCCAGCGGGAGCAGCGTCCCGTGGCGGGTGAGCAGCGCCGCGACCGTCCAGGCCGCGCCGAGCGCGAGCAGCCCCGCGGCCAGCGCCCACGGGTCGTCGAACAGCCGCCCGCCGCCCGCGGTGGCGAACGAGCTCAGCCCGTCGCCGAGCGAGCGCGCCGTGTCCTCCCACGCGCGCGGGCGCAGCGCGTGCGGCGGCACCCCGGCGATCAGCAGCGAGACCGGGACCCAGACCGCGAGCGCGGCCACGGCGGCGACGCCACGCAGCCGGCGGGCGACGACCAGGCTCGCGCACACGGCCATCGGCAGCGCCCACAGCAACGGCGGGCCGAGCACGCCCCACCAGCCCACGATCCCGGCGACCGCGAGCAGCAGGAAGGCGGCGCCGCGGTTGCTCACGCCCACTCCGCCAACGCCACCACGCCGGGCGGGAGCTCCCCGCGCTCGGCTTCACCGGCGTCGGCGACGCGCACCACGACCGGGTCATCGACGGGCGCGGCGCGGCCGCCAGGTTCGAGCGCGGCCAGGCGCCGGTGCAGCGCCGGCCAGCCCGCGGTGTCGTCGAGCGTGGTCGCCACGCGGTCGCCGGGCAGCAGCACGCGGCAGCCGCCGGAGCGCGCGAGCGCCAGCACGATCCCCGCCGCGTCGCGCGCGATCTGGTCGACGGTGACCGCGCTCGACGTGTCGACCACGACCAGCGGGAGCTGATCGCGCCCGCTGACGAAGTGGCGCTCCTGAATGCCGCCGCCACGGGCCGCGCTGGGCCAGTGGATGCGGCTCATCGACGTTCCGGGCACGTACGGGCGCAGACCATCGGGCTCGGGGTCACCGCTGACCTCGGCGCCGCCGCGGCGCAGGCCCGGTGGGGGCGTCGCGGGCTCGGGCAGCACGAGCACCGACTCGGGCGCACCGCCGACGGTGAAGCGCGCGAACAGGCCGAGATCGTCGACCAGCCGCAGCGCCGTCGGGCCGAGCACGTGCGCGCCCGGGCGGTCGATGACGACGCTCGCCTCGCGGCTCGGACGTCCCGTGTGGATGTCCTGCCAGCCGTCCGCGGTGAGGGCCTGAAGGCCCACGGGCAGCCCGCGCAGGCCACGCACGGCGAAGCGCAGCGCGATCGGGCGGCCCTCCATCACCTCGTGACGATCGATGCTGCGCGTCACGTCGATGCGCCGGACCGCGAGCGCGAGGACGAGCGCGCACGCGGCGTAGGCCAGGAGGACGCCGAGCGCGAAGGTGAACAGCGCCTGCGAGCCCAGCGCCGCCGCGCCGAACCCGAGCCCCAGCGGAGTGCCGACCAGCGCGGCGGTGCGGATCACCGCGCGGGAACGTCTCGCAGGGCGTCCGCGACGATCTCGAGCTGCGCCTCCAGGCCGGCGGCGGCGACCGGCTCGATGCGGTGGGCGAGCACCGACACCGCGAGCGCCTGGATGTCGTCGGGCGTCACGTAGTCGCGGCCCTGCAGGGCCGCGCGGGCGCGCGCCGCGCCGAGCAGCTGCAGGCCCGCGCGCGGGCTGGCGCCCGTGTCGGCCAGCGGATGGGCGCGGGTCGCCTCCAGGACGGCGACGACGTAGGCCAGCAGCGCCTCGCTCGCCCGCACCTCCTCGACCTGCGCCTGCGCGCTGACCAGTTCGCGCAGCGTGCCGGCCCGCTGGACGCCACCGGTCGGCGGCTCACGCAGCAGCGCGATCTCCTGCGCGTTGCTCGGATAGCCGAGCGAGACGCGCGCGAGGAAGCGGTCCAGCTGCGCGGGCGGAAGCCGGTAGGTGCCGTCGTAGCCGACGCTCGGGTTCTGCGTGGCGATCACCATGAACGGCGGCTCGAGCGGATGCGAACGGCCGTCGACGGTGACCTGCAGCTCCTGCATCGCCTCCAGCAGCCCGGACTGCGTCTTCGGCGTGGCGCGGTTGAGCTCGTCGACGAGCACGACGTTGGCGAACACCGGGCCGGGGTGAAACTCGAACTTCTCCGCCCCGGCGTGCCAGATCGTCGCGCCGAGAATGTCCGTCGGCAGCAGGTCGACGGTCGCCTGCACGCGCGAGAAGCGACCCTCGATGGCCCCGGCGAGCGTCCGCGCCAGCTGGGTCTTGCCGACGCCCGGCTTGTCCTCGAGCAGCAGGTGCCCGCGCGCCAGCAGCGTGCTCAGGACGAGCTCGAGCGCGTCGTCGGCGATCTGCATCGGTTCGCGGATCGCGGAGCGCAGGCGCGCCCCGAAGTCGACCACATCCACCGGGCCGAAAGGGTCGTGGGGCGCGAGCGAGAGCGCGGGACGCTCGAGGCGCCGGTCGGCCGGTGCGTTACTCATGCCTTTCCAAGTGTGGCCACTCCCTGCAGATTTCAACCCCAAACGGACGACTGGATGACTGGGGTTGGCGCACCTCATCGTGTCATGCCCACGCCCCCACCTCGCGGCGGGCGAACTCACCGAAGTCGCGCGGCGCACGTCCCAACGCGCGGAACACGCCGTCCTGCGGCGTGGCATTGCGGCCGTCGAGCAACTCGCCGAAGAGGAAGCCGACGAGCTCGGCGAGCTCCTCCGGCGCGGCGGCGACGAAATCCGTGAGCGGGATCGGCACATGGCGCAGCGGCCGCCCGGACGCGATGGCGATCTCCGCCACGGCGTCCGAGAAGTGCAGCGCGCGCGGCCCCGTGAGCTCGTAGACCTGCCCGTGGTGGCCGTCCTCGGTCAGCGCCGCGACGGCGACGTCGGCGATGTCCTCGGCGTCGACGAACGGCTCCGGCACCTGGGCCGCGGGCAGGTACACCTCATCCGAGCGCAGCACGTCGGCCAGGAAGTCCTCGGAGAAGTTCTGCGCGAACCACGAGCAGCGCACGACGGTCCACTCGGTGCCGGCGGCGGCCATGCGCGCCTCGGCGCGCTGGGCCTCGGGCTCGCCCCGGCCGCTGAGCAGCACCAGGCGCCGCACGCCGGACGCGGCGGCCAGCCGCGCGAACGCCTCGACCGTCTCGGCCGCGCCGGGGATCGAGAGGTCCGGGTAGTAGGAGACATAGGCGGCGTCGACGCCGGCGAGCATCGGGGCCCACGTCGAGCGGTCGTTCCAGTCGAAGCCGGTGGCGCGGGAGCCGCGGCGCACGTCGCCGGTCAGGCGGTCACAGATGCGGCGGCCGGTCTTGCCGGTGGCGCCGAGAACCAGGGTCGTCATGGGAAGCATTGAACTCCCAGATCCGTAGACGATCCATAGTTGAAATGCGCGACTTCATGCGTCATCGTCTAGAAGGCCATGGATGCAGTCGCCGGACTCCTCGACGGACCGCGTGCTCGCGGCGCGTTCCTGCTGCGCTCGACGCTGGAGCCTCCGTGGTGCCTGCGGATCGAGGACGAGGCGCCCCTGACCGTCGTCGCCGTCGTGGCCGGCGAAGCCTGGATCGACGAGGAGATCCATCTGCTCCCGGGCGACATCGCGGTCGCCCGCGGGCCCGATCCCTACACCGTCGCCGACACGCCCGGCCGCGACCCGCAGGTGGTGATCGCCCCCGGCCAGATCTGCCGCCTGCCGGACGGCCACGAGGTCAAGCTGATGGACTTCCTGGGCACGCGCTCATGGGGCAACAGCGCCGCGGGCGGGACGGTCATGCTCACCGGCACCTACGAGCACGCCGGCGAGATCAGCGCCCGCCTGCTGCGAGCGCTCCCGCCGCTGCTCACCCAGCGCCTGGACTCACCGCTCGTGCAACTGCTGGCGGACGAGATCGTCAAGGACGAGCCCGGCCAGGAGGCGGTGCTCGACCGCCTGCTCGACCTGCTGCTGATCGCCACCCTGCGAGCCCACTTCGCCCAGACCGACGCGCCCGGCTGGTACCGCGCCTCCGCCGACCCGATCGTCGGCCCCGCGCTGAAGGCGCTGCAGGACGAGCCCGCCCACCAGTGGACGGTCGAATCGCTCGCGCAGCGCGCCGGCGTCTCCCGCGCCGCCCTCGCCCGCCGCTTCAACGACCTCGTGGGCGAGCCGCCGATGAGCTTCCTCACCGGCTGGCGGATCGCCCTCGCCGCCGACCTGCTGCTCGAACCGGGCGCGACCGTCGGCAGCGTCGCGCCCCAGGTCGGCTACGGCAGCTCGTTCGCGCTCTCGACCGCGTTCAAGCGGCTGCGCGGTGTCTCGCCGCAGCAGTTCAAGCTCAGGGCGATTTGACGATCAGCAGCACGCCCGCACCCACCGTGACGAGCGTCGAGGTGACGCCCTCGGCGGAGTAGACGAGCTCGGAGAACTCGACCAGCTCCTTGGCGTGCGAGAGGCAGTTGTCGACCACGAGCAGCCCGCCGGCGCGCAGGACGCGCAGCAGGTCCGGCCAATAGCCGACGTAGAACTTGCGCTCGGCGTCGAGGAAGACGACGTTGAAGGCGCCGGACGCGAACGCCGACAGCGCCTCGCCGGCGTCCTGCGTGCGCAGCTCGATGAACTGGTCGACCCCGGCCTGCTCGAGGTTGTCGCGGGCCTCCGCGGTGCGCTCGGGCTCGATCTCCAGCGAGAGCACGGTCCCGCCGATGGCCTCGGCGGCGTCGCCGAGCCAGATCGTCGAGTACCCGTTGGAGGTGCCGATCTCCAGCACCCGCTGGGCGGCCATCGAACGGACGAGGACGCCGAGCAGCTCGGCGGTCTCGGGCTCGACGTTGCGGAAGCGCTCCAGGCGGTCGCCGAGGCGCTCGTCGCGCTCGCGGCCGTGGGCGTAGAGCTCGTCGAGGAAGGCTTGTCGGGTGGGGTCCATTACGCGGAGGCCTCGTCGAGAAGGGCGATGTCGTCGGCGGAGAGCGAAAGCCCGACGGCGGGGAGGAGCGCGGAGAGCTGCTCGGGCGTGCGGGCGCTGGCGATCGGGGACGCGATCCCGGGCTTGGCCGCCAGCCACGCGATCGAGACGGCGGCGACGGGAACGTCGTGGGCGCCCGCCACCTCGTCCAACGCACGCAGGACCGCCTCGCCGCGAGTATCGAGATAGCCGGAGGCCTTCTCGGCCCGCGGGCTGTCCCCGGACGCGCCGTCGCGGTACTTGCCGGTCAGAAAGCCGCTGGCCAGCGCGTAGTACGGCGCGACCCGCAGCCCGTAGCGCGCCACGATCGGCGCGTAGTCGCGCTCGTAGCCGTCGCGTTCGACGAGGTTGTAGTGCGGCTGCAGCCACGTGTAGGCCGCGAGCCCCTCGCGCGCCGAGAGCTCCAAGGACTCCACGAGCCGCTCCGGCGGGACGTTGGAGGCCGCGACCTCCAGGACCTTGCCGTCGCGCACCGTCTGATCGAAGGCCCGCACGGTCTCCTCGACGCCCACCGAGCCGTCGTCCTTGTGGGCGTAGTAGAGGTCGATCCGCTCGATCTGCAGCCGCTCCAACGACTCGTCGACGTGCGCCGCGATGTTCGCCGCCGACAGCCCGCCGTCGGAGCCGACCTTGGTGGCGATGACCAGTGCGTCGCGGTTGCCGCGAGCGGCCATCCACTCGCCGATGATCGTCTCCGAGATGCCCATGTTCGGGCGCATGTAGGAGTCGGCGGTGTCGATGAAGTTGCCGCCTGCCTCGACGTAGGCGTCGAGCACCGCGAACGACGCCTCGCGATCCGCGGTCCACCCGAACACGTTGCCGCCCAGGCAGAGCCCGTACACGTCCAAACCCATGCCCCGCACCTTAACGAGAGCGGGCGCCGATCCGGCGCCCGCTCGCAAACCTAAAGGGGCCAGGCCCCTTTATCTAGGCGGCCGTTCCCGCCGGGGTGGACGACGAGGAAGAGGTGGTCGAGGTGTACTCGAACTCCTCCTCGGCGCCGAACAGGGCGTCGAGCACCTTCTTGCGCAGGCCCTCGGAGAGCGCCAGCGCGACCGCGCCGCCGACGATGCCGAGCAGCAGGACGCGGCCGAGACCGCCGCCGCTCTTGCGCGCCTTGGGCGCCTCGTAGAGACCGACGCTGACGTCGCGGACGTTGCCCGCGGTCTCCTTGATGTGCTTCTGCAGCTTCTTGTCCTCGAAGATCTGCTTCGCCGGGCTCTTGCCGTTGTTCAGCCGCCCGTACGCGTCGCGAGCCGATTCGTAGGCCTGCACGATGTTCTGCCGCAGGTCCTCGTCCTCGATGAGCCGTTGGACGTACGGGTTGGAGCGGGCCGTTTGAGCCGCCTTCCCGGCCTTCTGCACCTTCTTGTTCGCCATCGCTCCTCGCTTCGCCTCGCTGTTCAAGGTCAATCGTTGGGCCGAGCATACCCGGGACGGCCGTTTACGAGTGCGGCGTCGAACACATCGCCGATCTCGCTCACCCACACGAAGTCCAGTCCGGACCGCAGCGCTTCGGGGATGTCCTCGAGGTCTCCCTCGTTTCGCGACGGCGCCAGCACCCGCTTGACACCGGCTCGCTGCGCCGCCAGCGCCTTCTCCTTGAGCCCGCCGATCGGCAGCACCTGACCCGTGAGCGTCAACTCGCCCGTCATGGCCACATCGTCGCGCACCGGACGCCCCGTGACCAGCGACATCAGCGCCGTCGCCATCGTGATCCCGGCGCTCGGCCCGTCCTTCGGGATCGCTCCCGCGGGCACGTGGATGTGGATGTCGTGGGTGGCGAACCAGTCCGCGGGCAGTTCCGGCGAGTGCCCGCGGACGTAGGACAGCGCCGCCTGCGCCGACTCCTTCATCACGTCCCCGAGCTGACCGGTGATCGTCAACCGGCCCTTGCCCGGCATCGCCGTCGCCTCGATGAACAGCACGTCGCCGCCGACCGGCGTCCACGCCAGCCCGGTGGCCACGCCCGCCTCGGTCGTACGGCGCTTGACGTCGGGCAGAAAGCGCGGGCGCCCGAGCAGCTCGCGCACGCGCGGCGCGGACACCGACACCTTCTTGTCGTAGGAGCCTTCGGCGACGGTCAGCGCGATCTTGCGGCAGGCGCTGGCGATCTCACGCTCCAGCGACCGCACCCCCGCCTCACGCGTGTAGTCGGAGATGATCGCCTTCAGGCCCGTGTCGGTGAAGGCGATCTGGGACTTCTTCAGGCCGGAGCGCTCGACCTGGCGCGGGACCAGGTAGCGCTTGGCGATCTGGAGCTTCTCCTCCTCCGTGTACCCCGCCAACTGGATGATCTCCATGCGGTCGCGCAGGGGCGGCGGGATCGTGTCCAGGGTGTTCGCGGTGGTGATGAACAGCACCCGTGAGAGGTCGAACGGGACGTCGAGGTAGTGGTCGCGGAAGGTCGAGTTCTGCTCGGGGTCGAGCACCTCGAGCATCGCCGAGGACGGATCGCCGCGATAGTCCGCGCCCATCTTGTCGATCTCGTCGATCATGAACAGCGGGTTGCTCGCGCCGGCGTCGCGCAGCGCGCGGATGATCGTCCCCGGCATCGCGCCGATGTAGGTGCGCCGGTGGCCGCGGATCTCCGCCTCGTCGCGCACGCCGCCGGCGCTGATGCGCTCGAACTTGCGTCCCATGGCCCGTGCGATCGAGCGCCCCAGCGACGTCTTGCCCACACCGGGCGGGCCGACGAAGCACATGATCGAGGAGCCGGTGGCGTCGGGCTTGAGCTTGCGCACGGCCAGGAACTCGAGGATCCGGTCCTTGACCTTGGCGATGTCGTAGTGGTCCTCGTCGAGCACACCGCGGGCGTGCGCGAGGTCGAGGTTGTCGTCGGTGCGCTTGTCCCACGGCAGTGACGCGATCCACTCCAGGTAGGTGCGGATGACGCCGTGCTCGGCCGCCGCCTGCGGGAGCTTCTCCAAGCGTGAGAGCTCGCGGTCGGTCTGCTTGCGCACGTCCTCGGGCAGCTCCAGCTCGGCCAGCTGCGAGCGCAGCTCGTCGATCTCGGCCTCGAGCGGGTCCTTCTCGCCGAGCTCCTCCTGGATCGCTTTGAGCTGCTGGCGCAGGACGTAGTTGCGTTGCGAGCTCTCCATCTCCGACATCACCTGCGACTGGATCTTGGAGCCGATGGCGACGATGTTGAGCTCCTTGGCCAGCGTCTCGGAGAGCATCCGCAGGCGCTTGCCGACGTTGACCTCCTCCAGCAGCGCCTGCTTCTCCTCGACCTTGATCCGCAGCGCGCCGGCGATCAGGTGGGCGAGCGAGGACGGGTCCTCGACGTTGGCCACCGCCATCTGCAGTTCCTCGGGGAGGTAGGGGACCTCCTCGATGATCCGCGTGAACGTCTGCTGGACGTTGCGCATCAGCGCGGTCAGCTCCGGCCCCTCCTCGACCTCGTCGGGGATCACGGAGACGCGCGCGACGAGATAGGGCTCTTCGCCGATCCACTCCTCCACGCGCACCCGCTGGCCGGCCTGCACGAGGATGCGCAGCGAGCCGTCCGGGACCTTGAGCATGCGCGCGACGATCCCCGCGACGCCGACGGTGTGCAGCTGGTCGGGACCGGGCGTCTCGAGGTCCGGGTCCTTGGACCCGAGCATCACCAGCATCCGGTCGGACGTGAGGACGTCGTTGACGAGCTGGATCGAGCGGTCCTGGCCGACGGCCAGCGGCGTCAGCGTGTCCGGGTAGGTGACGGTGTCGCGCAGCGGCAGGACCGGCAGGCGGTCGGGGAGCTCCATCGGGAGCTCGCCGTCGTCGGCGATCACCGGTCGGTCCCGCGGATCGGGACGGTGGTCGGCCGTGACGGCCGGGTCAGCGGGAGCTCGACGGTCAGAATGCCGTCCTCGTAGGTGGCGTCGGCGGCGTCGGCGTCGACCTCCGCTCCGAGCGAGACGACGCGCTTGAACGGCCCGGACTCGATCTCGAGCTGCTGGTAGACGCGATCGTCGCTGGTCGCCTCGGCCTCGCGGTGGCCGGAGAGGACGAGCTCACGCCCGCGCACCTCCAGCTGCACCTGCCCGGGGTCGATCCCCGCCAGGTCGGCGCGAACCACCGCCCGCGGCGGATCGGAGGCGTAGTAGACGTCGACGGCGGGCGAAAAGCCGCCGCGACGGCGCGGGGCGAGGCCGCGATCGAGCACGTCGCCGAACAGCTCGTCCATCTCGCGCCTCATCCGCTCGAAGTTCGCGAAGAGGTCCCGCTCCTGTGGCATCGATTTCGATGCTAACGGGCCGGGGGTTCTGTAGTGTCGGCGGGTGCACCGGTCGCTCGCAGGTCTCGTCGTCGTGTCGTTCTTCGCCCTGGTCGCGCCGTCGGGGGCGCGTGAGGCGACCCTGTGGGCCTGTCACGGCCCCACGGGCGGCGCGCTCGGCGCGGCGCCGATCGCGACGACCGGGACCGTGAGCGGCAACTGCGACGCGCCCGCCACGACGCTGCGCGCGACCACGTTGGGGGTCGACGCGCCGGCCGGCACGACCCTCACCCACGTGGCGCTCGACCGCCGCGCGGCCGGCCCCGGCTACCTGGCGAAGGCGACCGCGGACCTGGAGCGCATCGACGACGCGTCGGTGCTCGACGGCAGGGCCGACTGGGCGACCGGCGGCCCGGGCGTGACGCTCTCCGGCGGCACGATCGACGTGCGCTCGATCGCGCTGACGGTCGACGACGCGACCGCGCCGACGGCCGCGATCGGCGGGATCTCGAACCCGGCGAGCGGCACGATGGTGCTCGACGTGCGTGCCGTCGACAACGGGCTCGGCCTGGCGCGCACGACCGCCTCGATCGACGGCACGGTGGTGGCCGGCAAGGACTTCGGCGTGTGCGCGGAGCTCTCACCGCAGGACACGACGATCGACCGCGCGCTCGGCGCCGACTGCCCGGCCGTCGGCCAGCAGACGCTCGCGGTGGACACCACCGCCTACCCCGA
Organism: uncultured Solirubrobacteraceae bacterium; assembly: GCA_963798325.1. Classification (GTDB taxonomy): domain Bacteria; phylum Actinomycetota; class Thermoleophilia; order Solirubrobacterales; family Solirubrobacteraceae; genus Solirubrobacter. Next base: position 865,114 of record CAWCSS010000008.1, on the reverse strand, counting down.
CGGCGAACACGTCCTGCGCGTCGCGATCATCGACGCGGCCGGCAACCAGGCCGCGCTCCCGGAATTCGCGCTGAGCTTCATCAACGCCCAGCCGACGGCGCAGCCGACCGCGACGATCTCGATCGGCAACGGCACCCCGACGCCCACGGCGACCCCCTCGCCGTCGCCGTCGCCGAGCCCGGAGCCCGCGCCGGCGGTGGCCGCGACGCCGACGCCGACCCCCACGCCGCAGGGCGAGGTCCTCAGCACCACCGCCCGCAGGCTGACGATCCGCGACTTCCTGGTGATCCCGGCCAGGCCGAAGGTGTCCAAGGGCGCGCTCAGGCTCACCGCGCGCTGCCCGCTGACGAACACGTGCGCGATCCGCGTCTCGATCAAGCGCGGCGGCAGGTCACTTGCAAGCGGCCGCGTGACGTTGAAGCCGGGCACGACCGCCAAGCTCACGCTCAAGCTCAGCCGGTCCGCCCAGCGCACGCTCAAGCGCCGCGGGAAGCTCGACGTGCGGCTGACCGTGGCCGGCTACCCCGGCCTCGTGATCACCCTGCGCTAGAAGGCGGAGGGGCGCACGAGGCGGGTGTCGACCGCCATCGGGCGCTCGGTCGGCTGCCCGAAGTAGAAGCCCTGGCCGAGATCGACGCCGAGGTCGGCCATCGCGCGGAACTCGTCGACGCGCTCGACGCCTTCGGCGACGACGCGCGCGCCCAACTCGTGGGCGCAGTCGACCAGCGCCTTGACCAGCGCGCGGCGGGCGGCGGAGTGCTGGATGCCGGCCGTCAGGGCGGTGTCGATCTTGGCGATGTCGGGCTTGAGCAACTCCAGACAGGCGAGCGAGTCCGGACCGCCGGAGAGATCGTCGAGGGCGACCAGGGCGCCGCGCTTGCGGTGCTCGGCGACCATCGCCGCGAGCAGCTCGCGATCCGGGCAGCGCTCAGGCTTGATCAGCTCGAGGCAGATGCGCGAGGGGTCGGCGTTGAGGCGGCCGACGACCGGCCACGTCGTGCGCATCGAGCTCTCGACGTCCAGCACCGCGCGCGGGTCGAGGTTGACGAACAGGATCTCGCCGGGCGGCAGGATCGGCAGCCCGACCTCGAGCGCCGCGGTGCGGGCCCGGTAGTCGAAGGAGAACAGCGCGTCGTGGGCCTCCGCGGCGGCCAGGAGCTCGGCCCCGCGCAGCTCGACGGTGCCGAGCATGCCGCGCATCAGCGCCTCGCGGCCGTAGGCGACGCCGCTGGTGAGCTCGACGATCGGCTGGAAGTGCGGGTGCATCCGGCCGTGGGAGAGAAACTCGGGGAACCAGTCGGTGCGGGTGCGGTCCAGCAGCGTCTCGGCCGGCACGGGCAGGCCCTGCTCGTCGGCGAGGCGCACCGCGAACAGGCACGCGCGCTCGGAGGCGCCCAGCGACTTCATGACCGAGCGCAGACGCTCATCCCAGCCAGGGCCGGCGAGCACGAGTCCTTCCACGGCGATATCGCCCGCGGCAGGTTCTGACGCGAGGTGCTCGACCTTGTAGAGGACTGACGGTCTGTGCGAAAGCAAGCGCACGCCATCCATGGCGGCTGCGGTGGTCACAGCCGGAGTGATCGGCCGCAAGGGCCTGACTCTTTACTGACCTACGGTGAAGATCGCACCTTCGTGGGCCGCGCTGACGCGACCATCGAAGGCCTTCTCCGCCTCGGCGACGACCCAATCGGCGCCGAGCTCGTCCGCGTAGTGCGTGAGGACCAGGTGCTTCGCCCCGGCCTTGGCCGCGTGCTCGCCCGCCTCGAAGGCCGTCAGGTGCCCGCGGTCGTCCGGCGGCTCGGGCTCGGGCAGCGTCGCCTCGGCCATCAGCAGGTCGGTGCCGGCCGCGAACGCGCACAGGTCCTCGCTGGGGCCGCAGTCGGCGCCGAAGGTGAAACGGCCCTCGCCGTCGGCGAACTCGACGGCGTTGGCCGGGATGTAATGCGGGACGGGCTGGAAGCGCACCCCGAGCCCGCCGAGCACGAGCGCCTGCGCGGGGTCGTAGATCGTCAGGTCGAACGCCAGCTCGAGGTGGTCGGCGGTCATGCCCGAGCCCGAGCAGACCGACGCGAACGCCTCCGCGGCGCCCGGCGGGGCGATCAGCCGCGGCCTGGGCGGCGCCCCGTCCCACGGCCGGTAGCGCAGCCCGGAGGCGAACGGGACCAGATCGAGGATGTGATCGGCGTGCAGGTGGCTGATGACGATCGCGTCGATCGACTCGTAGGCGACTTTCGTGCGCAGCTTGGAGAACACGCCGGGACCGCAATCGAGCAGCACGACCTGGTTGCCGCCCTCGACGAGATAGCCCGAGCAGGCGCCGTTGGCGTCCTGCCAGGCCGGGGACTTGCCCAACACCGTGATCTGCACCGTCTCTTCCAGGTCCTCCTCGGTGTGCCACCTTATTGCACGTGCCCGTCCTCGCCGCCGTCGAGTTCGACACCGCGGCGCTGATTCTCGGCGTGCTGCTGGTCGTCGCGACGCTCAGCGTCGTCCGCCTGCCGCTCGCGGTGCTCTTCGTCGTGGCCGGCTTCGTGCTGGGCAAGGGCGGGCTGGGCGTGCTCGAGTTCGACGCGACGGCGGACTTCGTGCACGACCTCGCGATCGTCGCGCTGATCGTGATCCTGTTCCGGGACGGGCTCGAGGTCGAGGCGGAGATGCTCCAGAACGCGTGGCGACTGCCGCTGCGCAAGCTGGTGGTGGCGATGCCGCTGACGTGCGTGATCGTCGCGCTGGCCGCCCATGCGCTGACCGATTTCAGCTGGGCGGAGAGCTTCCTCCTCGGCGCGCTGCTCTCACCGACCGACCCGGTGCTCTCGTCCAGCGTCGTCACCAACCCCCGCGTGCCGCGGGTCGTGCGCCACTCGCTCAACCTCGAGTCAGGGCTCAACGACGGGCTCGCCCTGCCCGGTGTGCTCGCGTTCATGGCCATCGCGGCCGGCGACGACGACTTCGTGTGGTGGCGGTTCGTGCTCCAGGACGTGACGCTCGGCTTCGCGGTCGGGATCGCCTGCGGGGCGATCGCCGGGTGGGCGCTGCCGCGCGAGCAGCGCTCGCTCTACGGGCTCGGCACGGCGTTCGCCACTTACGGGCTCGCCGTGCTCGTGCACGGCAACGGGCTGATCGCCGTGTTCGTCGCGGCGATCACGCTCGCCGTCCGCCGCCACGAGCTCCCGCACGAGTTCGAGACCGGCGCCGCCGACATCGTTGAGGCGGTCAAGCTCGGCATCTTCGTCGTCTTCGGCTCGCTGCTGACGTTCAACAGCCTGTTCGCCGACGGCTGGGCGGCGGTGGCGATCGTCGCCGTCACGCTGCTGATCGCGCGTCCCGTCGCGATCACGGTGGCGCTCGTGGGGACGAAGCTGCCGTTCTACCTGCAGGCCTTCATGGCCTGGTTCGGCCCCAAGGGCGTGGCCACCATGACCTTCGGCCTGCTCGTGCTCGCCGGAGGCTTCGACCGCCTCTTCAACCTCGCCGCCCTGTGCGTCTTCGCGTCGATCCTCGCCCACGGGCTGACCGACAAGCCGGGCTCGGACTGGGTGGCTAACCGAAGCGAGCGGCCTGTTCCTGCGCCGTAGGGAAGGCCCACACGGCCTGCCGGCGGCGCTCTTGACGGAAGACGAAGCGCAACTGCTCCGGCGGGCGCAACCCCTCGGGGTGATCCGGCCGGAACGTGGGGCACGGTTCGTCGAGTCCGAGGGCACAGAGGCCGTTGCGCGCGAAGAAGCACTCCTCGCACGTCACCTTCTTCGACCTCTTGTTCGCGCGCGGCGGCGCAGCAACTACGGACACCCTCGAGAACCCCTTCGTTCACCACTCCGTTACAGGACCGGGGGCGATCAAAGCGCAGGGGCGCGGGTGGTTCAAGGGGCGCCAGGACCGGGGCTCCCGCAAAACGCACAGATTCCGTGCTTTCCCCGCAAATACCCACGAAAGGACGCTTTTCCTCCTGCTTTGCGGGATGTCGTTCCCGCATCCTCCGTGCTTTTGTGGAGGCATGCAGATTCTCGTGACGGGCGTGTCGGGCTACGTCGGCTCGGCGCTCGCCGGCCGCCTCGCTCGTGACGAGCATCACGTCCGCGGGTTCGCCCGCTCCGCCGGGCGGGTGACCGTCGCGGTCGACGAACTCGTGCTCGGCGACGCGACCACCGGCGCGGGGCTCGCGGCGGCCCTCGACGGGATCGAGGTCGCCTACTACCTGATCCATTCGATGGAGGGCCCGGTCGAGTTCGTCGACGTCGAGCGCCGCCAGGCGCAGCAGTTCGCCGACGCGGCGGCCGCGGCGGGTGTGCGCCGGATCGTCTACCTCGGAGGGCTGCTGCCCCACGACGGCTCGCTGTCGCGTCATCTCGCCTCGCGCCTGGCGGTCGAGCAGGCGCTGCTGGACGCCGTGCCGGAGTCGATCGCGTTCCGCGCCTCGATCGTCGTCGGCGCCCGCTCGCGCTCGTTCAGGTTCCTGGTGCGGCTGATCGAGCGCCTGCCGATCCTCGCCCTGCCCGCGTGGCGCGAGAACCGCACGCAGCCGATCGACGGGCGCGACGTGCTCGAGTTCCTGGCCGGCGCCGCGACCGTGGCGCCACGGGACGCCGGCCGGGCGTGGGATCTCGGCGGCCCGGACCGCATGACCTACGCGGACATGCTCGGCCGTATCGCTGACGTCATGATGATCGACCGACCGGCCCTGCGACTCGGGTTCAACCTCACGCCGGTGGCGTCGGTGATAGCTGCCGCCGTCGCGGGGGAAGACCCGGGGCTTATCGAACCACTGATGGAATCGCTCGAACACGACCTGCTCCCTCGCGACGACGGTGCCGCCGCCGCGTTCGGGGTCCGGCTGCATCCGTTCGAGGCGGCAGTCGAACGCGCCCTGCGCGACATGGAGGCTCGATGACGCTCGTGACGGCCAAGATCGACATCGCGGCGCCACCTGAGCAGGTGTACGACGTGATGCTGGACCCCGAGCGCCTGCACGAGTGGGTGTCGATCCATCGCAGGATCAACCATGCCGACGGCGGCGAGCCGCGCAAGGGCTATGAGATGGATCAGACACTGTGCCTGCGTCATAAGAACTTCAAGGTGCACTGGACGCTGACGCGCTGCGACCGTCCCAACCACGCGACGTGGGAAGGGAAAGGACCGGCGGGCTCCTACGCACGCACCTCCTACACGCTCACACCCAACGGTGACGGCACGCATTTCGAGTACGAGAACGAATTCAAGGCACCTGGCGGTTTTCTGGGAGCGGCGGCTTCACGGGTGGTGGTGGGTGGTGTGCCCGAGCGTGAGGCTCACACTTCATTGCGACAACTCAAAGCGCTTCTGGAACGCTGAGCGGCAACTCCCTGTGCGCGAAATTCCCCTGCGTGGTCTACCGTTTATGGCAGTCCCCACTTTCCTGGATGGAGTCACACTCAGATGGCCGACTTTCTCGACGAGAAGCGCAAAGAGATCCAGGCGCGACTGAACGAGCTCAAGCCCTACGTCGACGAGTACCAGTTGCTCCAGGCGGCGGACCAAGCACTCAGCGGTCTCTCCAACGGCTCCACCGCGGCGCCCGCGGCGGCGACCCCGGCGCGCCGCCCACGCCAGGCGTCCTCCGGCTCCACGGGCGCCCGCCGCGGCCGGCCCAAGGGCGGCGGCACACGCTCCGCGCAGGCGCTTGACCTCGTACGTCAGCGCCCCGGCATCACCATCCCGGAGCTCGCCGAGGCGATGGGCATCCAGCAGAACTATCTCTACCGCGTCATGCCGAGCCTCGCCGAGGAGGGCAAGGTCACCAAATCCGGTCGCGGGTGGCACCTGCGCGAGAGCGCCGCTTAACGGGTAGTCAGGGTCCCCACGCTCGCGCGGGGACTCACATGTGTCTTTCTCTTCGCCGTCGCCACACCTGCGTCGGCGGCGACGTATGACGGGCCACACGGTGGATGAGGCACACGGAACCGGTGGCCTCGGCGGCAGCGACACACATCAAGCCAGTGCGCAGTTGTCGTCGGGCGGCAGTCCGTTCACCTATCACCACAAACGTGTCGATCGGCGCGGCAACGTCATCACCTACGAGGCGCGCGGGCTCGTCATCGCCGGCCTGGGCGCCGCTGGCCGGTGGGGAGATCGCGCTCACCGACCGGCCCGGCGCGGCTCCCAGAACCAGAGCCACGCGCCGGGCGACATCCGCACGGAGCTGCTCTAGCTCACCAGGCCCAGCTTGGCGACGGCCTCGCGCTCCTCCTGGAGCTCGGCGACGGTCTTGTCGATGCGCGCCTGGGAGAACTCGGGCACGTCGAGGCCCTCGACGATCTCGTAGGCGCCGCCGGAGGTCTTGACCGGGAACGAGGAGATGATCCCCTCGGGCACGCCGTAGGCGCCGGTCGACGGGACGGCCATCGAGACCCAGCTGTCGCCGGTGCCGTTGACCCAGTCGTAGACGTGGTCGATGGCGGCCGAGGCGGCCGACGCGGCGCTCGAGGCCCCGCGGGCCTCGATGATCTCCGCGCCGCGCTTGCCGACGCGCGGGATGTAGGTGTCCGCGACCCAGGCCTCGTCGCCCACCGCGTCCCAGGCGCGCTCGCCCTTGACCGTGGCGTTGAACAGGTCGGGATACATCGAGGGCGAGTGGTTGCCCCAGATCGTCATCTTCTCGATCTCGTCGACCGCGGCGCCGGTCTTCTGCGCGAGCTGGGCGATCGCGCGGTTGTGATCGAGACGGGTCATCGCGGTGAAGCGCTCGTTCGGCACGCCGTCGGCGTTGGACATCGCGATCAGCGCGTTGGTGTTGGCCGGGTTGCCGACCACGAGCACCTTGATGTCGTCGGCGGCGCCGGCGGCGATCGCCTCGCCCTGGGGCTTGAAGATGCCGCCGTTGGCCTCGAGCAGGTCGGCGCGCTCCATGCCCTTGGTGCGCGGGCGAGCGCCGACGAGCAGGGCGATGTTGGTGCCCTCGAAGGCCTGCTTGGCGTCGTCGTAGATGTCGATCCCGGCGAGCAGCGGGAACGCGGAGTCGAAGATCTCGAGCGCGGTTCCCTCCGCGGCCTTGACGGCCTGGGGGATCTCGAGCAGTTTCAGATGGACTGGCTGGTCGGGGCCGAGCAGCTGGCCGGAGGCGATCCGGAACAGCAGCGCGTAGCCGATCTGCCCGGCGGCGCCGGTGACGGTGACGGTTGTGGCCATGGTCGAACAGGCTAGGACGCGCGGTCCTGTCGCGCGCCTTCCCTGTCACCATGAGACCACGTGTTCGGCGGCGGTATGTCCCTGCAGCTGTTCCGGATCTCCGGGTTCCGGGTCGGCGTGCACTGGTCCTGGTTCCTGATCCTGTTCCTGTGGATCATCTGGCTCAAGGACTCACTGGACAACGCGATCATCGGCACCGGCCAGGGCTTCATCGCCGCGGTCATCTCGGCCGCGCTGTTCTTCGGCTCGATCGTCGCCCACGAGCTGGGGCATGCGTTCGCCGCGCGCCGTGAGGGCATCGGCGTCGGTGGCATCGAGCTGTTCTTCTTCGGCGGCTTCATGCGCGCCGACCGCGACAGCCAGACCGCGGGCGAGGAGTTCCGGGTGGCCGCCGCCGGCCCGGCGGTGACGCTGCTGCTGGCGATCGCCTTCGGCGCCTACGCCTACGCGGCGCTGGGCGACGGCTTCGGCGACGCGGCCACGCTGACCTTCGACTCCGGCTCGATGATCGAGGTCCTCGCGGCGTTCACCGCGCTGGCCAACGCCGCCGTCTTCGCGCTCAACATCGTCCCCGCGTTCCCGCTCGACGGCGGGCGGATCCTGCGCGCCATCGTCTGGCGGCTGACCGGCGACCGCCACAAGGCGACCAGGTTCTCGGCCTACCTCGGCCAGGGCTTCGCGGCGCTGATGATGGGCTACGGCCTCTACCGGCTGCTCGGCGACGCCTCCAACCGCGAGTCCGGCATCTGGTGGCTCGTGCTCGGCTGGATGCTCGGCGGCGCGGCCCGCGCGGCGATCGCCCAGAGCACGTTCGTCAACCGCCTGGAGGGCATCACGGCGGGCGACATCATGGACACCGAGCCGGTGACGATCCCGGCCTCGATCTCGGCGCTGACCGCCTGGGACGACTACTTCCTGCGCTATCAGGGCTGGATCTGGTTCCCGGCGGTCGAGGAGGACGGCCGTTTCGTGGGGCTCGCCCACCGCGCGGCCGTCGAGCACGCCGCGCTCGCCGAAGGCGGCACCGCGCTCGTGCGCGAGCTCGTGGCCGACGCGGACTCGGTCTCGACCGACACGACGCTCGAGACGCTGGTCGCCTCCGAGCCGCTGCGCACCCTCGGCGCGGTCATGGCGGTGGACCCGGAAGGGCACCTGCGGGGCGTCGTGACCCGCGATCAGGTGTCACGCGCCTTGCAGGCGCGGCTCGCTCCCTCCTAGCCGAAAGCTATTGTCCCGCGGCCATGCCCGCGCACGACGTGTTGATCATCGGCGCCGGTCTCGCCGGTCAGCGGGCCGCCTTGGCGGCTGCCCGCGCGGGCGCGACGGTGGCGATCATGTCCAAGGTCCATCCGGTCCGATCGCATTCCAACGCCGCCGCCGGCGGCATCAACGCCGCCCTGAACCCGGACGACTCCTGGGAGTCGCACGCCTTTGACACGGTCAAGGGCTCCGACTACCTCGGCGACCAGGACGCGATCGAGATCATGTGCCGTGAGGCCCCGAACGAGGTGCTCTGGCTCGAGCACGCGGGCGTCACGTTCCACCGCAACGCCGAGGGCAAGCTCGGCACCCGCGCCTTCGGCGGCGCCTCCGCCGCCCGGACCTACTACATCGCCGACATCACCGGTCAGGCGCTGCTGCACGTGCTCTACGAGCAGCTGATGAAGCACCACGAGCAGATCGACCGCTACGAGGAGTGGTTCATCACCGGCCTCGTGCAGGACGACGCCGGCAACTGCGTCGGCGCGGTCGCGCGCAACATTCGTGACGGCTCGATGGAGCTTTTCAGCGCCAAGTCCACGATCCTCGCCTCAGGTGGCGCGGGGCAGTGCTTCAAGCCCACCACCAACGCCCTGATCTGCACGGGCGACGGGATCGCCCAGGCGTACCGCATCGGCGCGCCGCTGATGGACATGGAGATGATCCAGTACCACCCGACCACGCTGGCCGGGAACGGGATCCTGATCACCGAGGGCGCCCGCGGCGAGGGCGCGCACCTCTACAACGCCCAGGGCGAGCGCTTCATGGAGAAGTACGCGCCCAACAAGATGGAGCTCGCCTCGCGTGACGTGGTCTCGCGCGCCGAGCAGACCGAGATCAACGAGGGCCGCGGCTTCCCGGACGGCACGGTCGCGCTCGACATCACCAAGGTGCCGCGCAAGCGCACCCTCGAGGCGCTGCGCGAGATCGTCAACATCGGCAAGGACTTCGCCGGCGTGGACATCACCCGCGAGCCGATCCACATCAAGCCCGGCTGCCACTACATCATGGGCGGCGTCAAGTCCGACATCCACGGCGCGACGTCGATCCCGGGTCTCTACGCCGCCGGCGAGGTCGCCTGCGTCTCGGTCCACGGCGGCAACCGCCTGGGCGCCAACTCGCTGCTGGACACGCTGATCTTCGGCCGTCGCTCAGGCGAGCACGCGGCCGAGCGCGCCGCGGGCATGTCGATGCCCGATCCCGGCCGCGCCGCGGTCAACGACCAGACGCGTGAGATCAAGGAGATCATGGGCCGCACCGGCGGCCGCCGGGTCTCCGAGATCCGCGACGAGCTCGGCGAGATGATGAACCAGAAGGTCGCCGTCTTCCGCGACGAGACGGGCCTCACGGAGGCGCACGAGGTCGTCCGGCGCCTCAAGGACGAGGCCAAGAACGCCGTCGATCGACGATCGCGGGACGATCTTCAACCAGGACGTGCTGGGCGCGATCGAGCTCTCCTACATGCTCGACGTGGCCGAGACGATCGTCGTCGGCGCGCTGGAGCGCAAGGAGTCCCGCGGCGCGCAGTTCCGGACGGACTTCCCGAAGCGCGATGACGATGAGTGGCTCAAGCACATCGACATCTCGATGAACGGCTCCGACGTGCCGAAGGTCAGCTACTCGCCCGTGACCATCACCAAGTGGGAGCCGCAAGAGCGGACGTATTAGGGTTGACGGCAGGACATCCCTCCGCCCCACCCCGATCATCCGACCTTAAACACCATGCCTGAGTACACGCTCCGTATCCGCCGCTACTCGCCGGAATCCGGCGAGGCCGCGCACTGGGAGGACTTCGAGATCGATCTCGACGGGCACCGCTCGGTGCTCGACGGCATCCTTCAGGCCAAGGACCGCACGGACGGCTCGATCGGCATCCGCTGCTCCTGCCGCGCCGCGATCTGCGGCTCCTGCGGCGTCCGCGTCAACGGCAAGCCGAACCTGGCGTGCCACACCCATCTGGACAAGGCCTTCGAGACCTCGGCCGACGGCGTGATCACCGTCGAGCCGATGGGCAACATGCCCGTCCTGAAGGACCTGATCGTCGACATGGACGCGGTGCACTGGAAGAAGATGCGCCGCGTCACGCCCTGGCTGCTGCCCGAGGGCGACCCACCGGAGCGCGAGTACATCGTGCCGCCGGAGGCGATGATCGACGTCACGCAGACGATGGCCTGCATCCAGTGCGGCGCCTGCGTCTCGGACTGCCTGTCGATGGAGGTCGATCCGCTGTTCATCGGCCCGGCGGCGCTGGCCAAGGCCTACCGCTTCGTCGGCGACCCGCGCGACGGCCGCCAGGAGGAGCGCCTGCGCGACCTCGCCGAGGACGAGCACGGCATCTACGACTGCACGCACTGCTTCAACTGCATCGAGGCCTGCCCGAAGGGCGTGGCGCCGATGTCGCAGATCATGCGCCTGCGCCGGATCGCCGGCGGCGACCATCACATCGATGACCGCAACAACGGCCACCGGCACGAGATGGCGTTCGTCAACAACATCGAGCGCAACGGCCTGCTGCACGAGGCGGACCTGCTGCCCGACTCCTACGGCGGCAAGTTCCACCCGCGCGCGGTGCCGGAGCTGCTGAGCTCGCTGCCGGTCGTCCTGAAGGCGCTGCAGCGCGGCAAGGTGACGCCCGCGGGCGCGCTGCTGCACAAGCACAAGGCGCCGAGCGAGGTGAAGCGCATCTTCCGTGACATCCACGACCGCGAGGAGCGCTACGAGCTGAACCTCTACGTGGTCGGGGAAGAGGAGGACGACGAGTGAAGGTCGCGTACTGGCCCGGCTGTGTGAGCCGCGGCTTCACGCCGGAGCTGCACGGCTCGATGGCGAGGGTCGCCCCGATGCTGGACATCGAGCTCGTCGAGCTCGACCGTGCCTCCTGCTGCGGCGCCGGCGTGATCGCCGAGCACAACCAGGAGCTGGCGGACACCCTCAACGCCCGTACCTTCGCGCTCGCGCAGAAGGAGATCGCCAACGGCGCGTCGCTGATGATGAACATCTGCTCGACCTGCCAGGGCGCGCAGAGCGAGTGCCAGGAGCGCCTGGACGCGAACACGCCGTATCGCGATCACGTCAACGAGACGCTCTCGGCCGAGGGCCTGACGTACGAGAAGGGCATCTCCAACAAGCACTTCCTGTGGCTGCTGGTCGAGGAGATCGGCCTGGACGCCGTGAAGGCCAAGGTCACGCGGCCCTTGAAGGACCTGCGCGTCGGCCCGTTCTACGGCTGCTACATCGTCCGCCCGACCGACCGGCTCGGGATCGACTCCGAGCACCCGCGCGACAGCTACCTGCAGTTGCTGATCGAGGCGCTCGGCGGCACGGTCGTGGACTACGCGGGCATGTACAAGTGCTGCGGGTTCCCGATCATCACGATGAACAAGCAGAACTCCCTCAAGCAGGCGGGTCGCCACCTCGGCGACGCGATGGACGCCGAGGCCGACTGCCTGGTCACCCCGTGCCCGCTGTGCCATCTGAACCTGGACCTCCAGCAGCCGCTGGCCTCGGGCGTGGTCGGCCGGCCCTTGAACATGCCCGTGCTGCACCTGCCGCAGCTGCTCGGGCTGGCCTTCGGCCTGAGCCCGAAGGAACTCGGCATGAACAAGCACGTCGTCAAGCCGTCGTCGGTCATCGACTGGTCGACGTCGGTCGTCGCCTCGGCGGCGTAGTCGTCAAAGGGGCCAGGCCCCTGTAGGTTCGGGGACGAGCGCCGCCAGCTCGTCCTCGTCGGCCTGCTCGAACGCGGCGGCGCGCGCGGCCATCTCGTGGTGGCCGACCATCCGGCTCGCGCCCGCGATCTGGTGCGCGCGGCGGCGGGCCAGCGCGACATCGCCGGCCTCAAGCGCGTCTCGCAGCGCCTCGAGGTCCGCTTGCAGGCTCTGCCGGTAGCGGGCGACGACCTGGTGGCGCAGCGCCGGGTCGCCGAGCGTGAGCTCGTCCAGGACGTCGGCGTCGAAGCCGACGTGCGGCATCCAGCGGCGCAGCGTCGCGGCCATCGTCGCCGGGGTGGCGGGCTTGACCACGAGGTCGTCCATGCCCGCGGCGCGGCAGCGCTCGCGCTCGCCCCGGACGGCTGACGCGGTGAGCGCGACGATCGGCGTGCGCCGGTGGTCGCCCTCCTCCTCGCGCAGGCGGCGTGCGAGCTCGTAGCCGTCGGCGCCGGGGAGCAGCAGGTCGCAGAACACCAATCCGTAGCGGGCGGCGGCGAAGCGCTCGAGCGCGGCTTCGGCACTCTCGGCGGTGTCGGTGACGAAGCCGAGCGCCTCGAGCTGGCGGGTGAGGATCTCGCGGTTGACGGGATGGTCCTCGACGAGCAGGATCACGCTCCCCTCGCGCTCGGCCTGTTCGCGCGTCGGCAGGGCCCGCCGCAGCGGCTCCTGCTCGCCGAGCGCCTGGGTCGTCGGTGTCGATGGGAGGTCGACGGTGACGATCGTGCCGACGCCCGGTGCGCTCTGGACGGCGATCGTCCCGCCCATCGCCTCGGTCAGCTCCTTGCAGATGACCAGGCCGAGGCCGGTGCCCTCGCGGCGCTCGCCCGCCTGCGTGAAGGGGCTGAAGAGCGCGCCGGTGTCCTCGATGCCGACGCCCTGATCGGTGATGGTGAAGCTGACATCGGGCTTGGCCTCGATCTCGACGACGCCGCGGTCGGTGAACTTGATCGCGTTGCCCAGCAGGTTCCCCAGCACCTGCCGCAGCCGGATCGCGTCGGTCTCGTAGGCGGGTGCGAGGTCGTTCGCGACGGTGGCGTTGAGCGTCAGGCCCTTGGCCTGCGCGGCCTGGCGGTGCTGGGCGGCGAGGTCGTGCACGAGCGCCCCGACGTCCACGGGCGCGAGCACGATGTCCAGGTGCCCCGCCTCGATCTTGGAGAAGTCGAGCACGTCGCCGATCAGGGCCAGCAGCGAGCGGGCGGAGCGCACGGCGATCTCGGTCAGGTCACGCTGCTCGGCGGTGAGCTCGGTGGTGCTGAGCACGTCGAGCGTGCCGGAGACGGCGACGAGCGGCGTCCGCAGCTCGTGGCTGATCGTGGCCAGGAAGCGTGACTTGGCGCGATCGGCGCTTTCGGCGGCCTCGCGCGCGTGCGTGAGCTGGGCCTCGAGTGCCTTGCGCTCGGTGACGTCGGTGACGTAGCCGTAGAGCTGGCCGTCGCGGGCGAGCGCGCTGGCCTCCATCCAGGCGAGCCCGCCGCCCTCGGCGTGGACACGGTACTCGTGGTGCCAGGCGCTGCCTTCGCGGGCGGCCTCGAGCATGCCGTCGAGCCAGGCGCCGCGGTCGTCGGCCACGACCTCGCGGGCGAAGGAGCGGAAGTCGAGCTGCTCGCCGCCGCGGCTGAAGAAGCGCGCGGTCAGCGCGCCGTCGGCGTCGACGGAGAAGTGGAACACGGCGCCGGGCACGCTGTCGGCGATCGTCTGCAGCCGTTGCTCGGCGGCACGCCGGGCCGACAGGTCTCGCTGGACCGCATCGGTCATCTCGTTGAAGTCGGCGGCGAGGCGCCTGAGCTCGGTGACGCCCTCGGCGGGCGCGCGCTCGGTCCAGTCGCCGCCGGCGATCCGGCGGGTGACGGCGGTCAGGCGCGCCAGCGGGCGGGCGATCATCCGCGCGGCGGCGGCGAAGATCGCGGCCGCGACGGCGGCCAGCGCGACCAGGGTCAGCGTCTGCAGGACCAGCAGGCGGTCGGTGCGGGTGGTCAGCGCCTCGCTGCGCCTGGCCGTGCGGGCGTTCACCAGCGCGGTGAAGTGCTCGATCGCGGCCATGATCCGGGCCTTCTGCCGGTGGTAGGCGGCGTCGACGAGGCGGTCGTAGTCCTTGCTGCGCATCACCTCGTTCTCGACGCGGGCCAGCGCGTCGGACGCGCTCAGCGAGGCGTTGAGCGCGGTGAACTCCTGCGGTGAGAAGCCGGCATCGCGCATCAGGTCCTGTAGCGAGCGGGCCGGGCCCGTGCGTCCTTCCCGGCCGTCGGCCAGCACGCGATCCCAGTAGGAGGAGTCGTAGTCGACCGGCCGCGGCGCGGTGCCGCGGCGGATCGCGAGGATCTGGTCGTAGTAGCGGCGGTAGCGCTCGTCGCCGGTGGTCACGTAGAGGCGGACCATGCGCGTGAGGTCGTTGGAGCTCTGGCGCATCTGGTCCGAGAGCGCGAACGACGTCACCCGGGCGTGCTCGGCGTCGGTGCGCTCGCTGGCCGTCGCGCCCTGTAGGACGGTGATCCCGAACAGCGCGGCGGCGAGCGCGACCGCCAGCGCGAGCAGGGTCCCGAGCAAGCGCCGGATCGTCACCGGCGCCCCATGTGCCCATCTCGGCTGTGCGATCGCTTCGCGGATCTCACGGGGCGTAGGTCCCCTGCGCGCGGTGGCAGCCGAGCTCGAGCAGGTGCACGTATTCGGCGCGGCTGTCGCAGCCGCCGCCGACGATCGTCACGCCCTCGCGATGCAGGGCCTCGACCGTCGCCGCCAGGGCGTCGGGGCTGCCCTCCTGGACGATCCGCGCGGCGAGCTGGACCTCGGTCAGCGGCAGCCGCGCGAGGTCGGCCAGCGTCGCGCGCCCGGCGCCGAAGTCGGCCACCCCGAGCCCGAAGCCGTGCACGCGCAGGCGGGTGAGCAGGGCGATCGGCGCGTCGGCAAGCTGCGGGCCGTCGAGCAGGGAGATCGTCACCCGCGCGGGGTCGAGCTCGAGCAGGTCGTCGGTTGCGCGCTCGACCACGAGCGTCAGCCGGAGGTCCCCGGCCGCTGTGAGCGCATCGTGCGGCGTGCCGCCGCGGACCTCGAGCGCGACCGGGCGGCCGTCGCCGAGGTCGGTGACGAGTTGCGTCCGGAGCTCGCCCGGCGGGTGCGGCGGGGCCGCGGGCGCGGCGTGCAGGCCGACGGCCTGCAGCAGCCGCCGCGCCGTGAGCGGCTTGCGGATCGCCCCGAGCACCTCGAGCCCGAACTCGCGCGCCGTCAACTCCGCCGAGCGCAGCACGCTCTCATCGAGCCCGCTGGCGATCACGATCGCCGTCCCCCGGCGGGAGTCGGCGACGTGGCGCAGGAACTCCACGCCGTCCATGCCGGGCATGTCGAGGTCGCAGATCACGATGTCGGCCTGCGCGAGCAGCGCCAGCGCACTGTCCCCGTCCGCCGCCTCCAGCAGCGCCCCGACCCCCAGGTTGGCCAGCATCTGCAGCATCGTCTGCCGCTGGAACTCGTGGTCCTCGACCACCATCACGGTGCAGTTCGCCAGGGTCATCGCAGCACCCCGAGCCGCCGGCCCTTCTCCACCGCGTCCTCCCGTGACGTGACCCCGAGCTTCGCGTACAGCGCCCGCGTATGCGTCTTGATCGTGTTGCGCGAGATGAACAACCGGTCCGCGACCTCACGCAGGCTCCCGGGCCGAGCCAGCGCCTCGAGCACCTCGATCTCGCGCGTGCTCAACTCCTCCACCCCCGCGACGGTCCGGAGACTCGCCGGCCTCCCGGCGAGCGCGCCCGCATCTCGTGCGCCCGCGATCCGCGCCAGCGCCGCCCGCGTGGCCTCGGTCGCCGCCACCTGATCGCCGGCGGCGGCATGCGCCCGCGCAAGCTCGGTCCACGTCGCGGGCACCATCAGGCTCGAGTCGCGCCAGCCGCTCGCGAGCTCCAGCCCGGCCGCGCACCGAGCGACCGCGGCCTCCGGGTCGCCCTGCAGCGTGCTCACCCGCGCCGCGGCGCAGGTGACGGGCAGCGCGTGCGGGGCACCGCGCAGCGGCCCGGCGTCACGAGCGGCGACGGCGGCGCCCGCATGAGCCGCCGCGGTGTCGACGTCGCCGCGCTCGGCCGCGACGAGCGCGAGCACCGCGCTGGGCAGATACGCGACGAGCGGCAGCACGCGCAGCGGCGCGAGCCCCACGGCGATCGGCACGGCGGAGAGCCGCGGCGGTGCCACCCCGCCCCCGCCCAGCGCCCCACTCGCGCCGCCCCCCAGTGCCCCGCTCGTGGCCGCGGCCAGTGCGTGCCTGGTCGCGGCCTCCAGGTCGCCTCGCAGGTACTCGTGCCAGGCGGTCAGCGCGTGGATCGCCGGCCTCGCGGGGGCGGCCGCCGGCAGCGCGGCGAGCGCCGCGTCGGCGGCGGCGATCGCCCCGCCGAGGTCGTCGAAGCACAGCAGGGCGGCCAGGATCGCTCCGGCCAGCTCGAGCGAGGCGGTGCCGTCGGGCATCGGGCCTTCCCAGCCGGCGGCGGCGGCCGCGGACAGCCACGCGTCGCGGCCGGCGCGGTCGCCGTCGAGCGCGGCGAGCAGCGCGGACACGTAGCCCAGCCGCGCGTCGGCGCGGACGGTCTCCGCCGGGAAGCCGGCCAGCCACTCGCGGGCGCGACCGCCGAGCGCGCCGGACTGCACGAAGGCCAGCGCGTGACGGGCGAGCAGCTCGGCGGCGAGGTCCCACTCGGCCGCCGCGAGGTAGTGGCGCATCGCCTCGTGGAGCTCGCTCTCGCCGCCCTCTGACTCGAACCAGGCACCCGCGCGGCGGTGCAGCTCGCGCGCGCGCTCGGGCTGCTCGGTCGCCAGCCGCGCGCGCAGCGCGTCACGGACCAGATGGTGGCAGCGAAACCACGTGCGCGACCGGTCCAACGGGCTGAACAGCAGCGATGAGCGCGTCAACGTGCGGAAGGCGCCGCCGTCGTCACCCAGCACCCGTGCGCACAACCCCGCGTTGAAGCGGTCGAGCACCGAGGTCTCGACGATGAAGCGGCGCTCGTGCTCGGGCGACGAGCGCAGCAGCTCGTCGGTGAGATCGCCGTCGGCGAGCCGCTCGATCACCGCTTCGAGCTCGTCACCGAGACGCAGTCGCAGCGCCGCCATGTACAGCGCCGCGGGCCAGCCGTCGGTGCGTGCGTCGAGCGCCTCGACCTCACCCGCGGTGAGCTCCAGGCCGAGCCGCTCGCCGAGGAAGTACGCGGCCTCGGTGGCGGCGAAGCGCAGGTCGTCGGTGCGCACGTCGAGCACCTCGCCGCGAATCCGCGCCCGTCCGAGCGCGGGCAGTTCGAGGTCGCGGCGCGAGGCGATCAGCACGGTGTGCCCGGCGGGCAGGCGCCCGAGCACCCAGTCGAGGCTCTCGTGGGTCGGCTGGTCGTCGCCCACGAGGTGCAGGTCGTCGAGCACCAGCGTCAGCGGCGGCGTCGCGGCGAGCACGTCGAGCAGCGCGATCAGCACGCTGGAGCGCAGGTCGGCGTCGGGCGCGTCGGCCGCGTCGAGCGCGTCGCCGGTGCCGTCGACCAGCTCGCCCAGGGCGGTGAGCACCGCCGACCACAGCCGCGGCCCGTGGTCGTCATCGTCGAGCTGCACCCAGGCCACCCGCTCGCAGCGCGCCGCCCACTGCGCCAGCAGCGTGCTCTTGCCGAAGCCCGCCGGCGCGGTGACGTTGACCACACGGGCGCCGCTGGTGGCGATCGCCTCGAGCAGGCGCCCACGCTCCACGTGCTCGTCGCGGAGCAGCGGCCGATGGAACTTCGTGCGCGGGAAGACCGCGGTCACAGGCGCGCATCCTCACGCGCGCACGGGCTCCCGACAACGGCCCGACGGTCGAATCGCCCGGGGTGATTTTCGCCCGGGGGATGTGCGCTCACCCCGGTCGCCGCGAGCTTGTCGCGCCATGACCGTTGTCGAGCCGAGCACTGCCACACCCACCGAGCCATCCGCGGCGCACGACGGCCGCAAGGAGATGCTCGAGGACTACTCGCTGCGCTACGCCCCCACGACGTATCGCCGCTGGAGCTCCTTCGCCGTCGCCAACACCGCCCTCGGCGGGATCGCCTACCTCGCGGACTTCGCGATCGGCGGCTCGCTGGTGGTCACCTTCGGGTTCACCAACGCGTTGTTCGCGATCCTGCTGGCGGCGACGGTGATCTTCCTGACGTCGTTCCCGATCGCCTACTACTCGGCGAAGTACTCGATCGATATGGACCTGATCACCCGCGGGGCCGGCTTCGGCTACTTCGGCGGGTCGGTCACGTCGCTGATCTACGCGAGCTTCACCTTCATCTTCTTCGCGCTGGAAGGCTCGATCATGGCCCAGGGCCTGCATCTCGGGCTCGGCCTACCGCTGTGGCTGGGCTACTTCGCCTCGGCGATCATGATCCCGCCGCTGGTGATCTTCGGCATGACCCTGCTGTCGAAGATGCAGCTCTTCACGCAGCCGCTGTGGCTGCTCGGGATGTTCCTGCCGTTCATCGTGATCGCGATCGCGGAGCCCGAGACCTACTCGCAGTGGACGCACTACGGCGGCGTCGACAACGTGGGCTTCTCGGTCATCGCGCTCGGCGCGGGCGCCGGCATCGCGCTCTCGTTGATCGCCCAGATCGGCGAGCAGGTCGACTACCTGCGCTTCATGCCGGCCAAGACCAAGGAGAACGCGCGCGGCTGGTGGACGGCCGTGGTCGCCGCGGGACCGGGCTGGGTCATCCTCGGCGCGCTCAAGCAGCTCGGCGGCGCGTTCCTGGCCTTCTACGTGATCGGCGACATCGGCGCCAGCAAGGCCGTCGAGCCGGTCGAGCAGTTCCTGGCCGGCTTCGAGTCCTTCCTGCCGTACACGATCGCCCTGACCGTCGCCGTGCTCTTCGTCGTGCTCAGCCAGGTGAAGATCAACGTCACCAACGCGTATTCCGGCTCGCTGCGCTGGACGAACTTCTTCTCGACCGTCCTGAAGTGGTACCCCGGCCGCGTCTACTTCGTCTTCTTCAACGTGGCCATCGCGCTGGTGTTGATGGAGGCGAACATGTTCTCCTTCCTCAACGAGCTGCTCGGCTTCTACTCGAACGTCGCGATCGCCTGGATCGGCGCGGTCGTCGCCGACCTCGTGATCAACAAGCCGCTGCTGAAGACCAGCCCGTCCTTCATCGAGTTCAAGCGCGCGCACCTGCCCGCGTTCAACCCGGTCGGCTTCGGCGCCATGGTGGTCGCCTCGACCGTCTCGATCATCGCCTACTTCGGCGCCTTCGGCGAGTTCCTCGACGCGTGGTCGCCGTTCTTGGCGATCACGATCGCGATGGTCCTCTCGCCGCTGCTCTCGCTGGCGTTCGGGCAGAAGGTCTACCTCGCCCGGACGCCGACCGTGGAGCCGGCGGAGCGCAGCACCGAGCAGATCCAGTGCAGCGTCTGCCTGGAGCACTACGAGAAGCCGGACATCATCTCCTGCCCGTTCCACGCCAGCGCGATCTGCTCACTGTGCTGCACGCTGGAGAAGTCCTGCAAGAGCGTCTGCAAGGACTAGGAGAGCTTCACCCCGGCCTCGAGATGACAAAGGGCGGGCCAGCCGGCCCGCCCTGTCATTGTTCGTACCCCGTTCCGTCCTGCGACGAAATCTTCTTGACAGATGTGATACCCAGGCTAGGCCGGGGTTGAAACCCGCACGAGCCCACGCTCGTGGAGAACCTCTGCGATCTGCACCGCGTTCGTGGCCGCGCCCTTGAGCAGGTTGTCGCTGACCACCCACATCTGCAGGCCGCGCTCGTGCGTGGGATCGCGGCGCAGGCGGCCGACGAACACCTCGTCGCGGCCGGCGGCGCTCAACGCCGTCGGGTAGCCGTGGGTGGCCGGATCGTCGACGACGATCAGGCCCGGCATTCCCTCCATCAGGCGACGGGCCTCCTCGACCGACAGCGCCTCGCGGGTCTCGAGCGTCACCGACTCCGAGTGCGAGTTGCGGACCGGCACGCGCGCGCAGGTGACGGCGATCTTGATCGACTCGTCACCGAGGATCTTGCGCGTCTCGAACATCATCTTGCGCTCTTCGTCGGTGTGATCGTCGCCGTCGGGGAAGTTCCCCGCGCCGCCGAGCACGTTGAACGCGATGTGGTGCGGATAGATCGCGGGATCGGGCAGCGGGTCGCCGGCCAGGGCGGCGGCCGTCTCGGCCTCCAGCGCCTTGACCGCGTTCACGCCGGTGCCGGAGACCGACTGGTAGGTGGAGACGTTGAGGCGCTCGATCCCGGCCGCGTCGTAGATCGGCTTCAGGGCGACCATCAGCTGCATCGTCGAGCAGTTCGGGTTGGCGATCAGCCCGCGGTGGCCGTCCAGGGCGTCCGGATTGACCTCCGACACGACCAGCGGGATCTCCGGGTCGCGCCGGAACGCGGACGAGTTGTCGACGACGACCGCGCCCGCCTCGACGAACTTGTGCGCCCACGCGCGCGAGGTCGTCGCGCCCGCGGAGAACAGCGCGATGTCGAAGCCCTGGATCGACTCGGCCGACAGCACGCGGCACGGCACGCCGTCGAGCTCACGGCCCTCGGAGCGCTCCGAGGCGAACGGGACGATCTGCGACGCCGGGAACCCGCGTTCGGACAGCTTGGCCCGCATGACGGTGCCCACGGCGCCGGTGGCGCCGACGACTGCGACCTTGTACTCACTCATGCGGGTGCTCCAAAGGGGTGCTCGACTTCGATCTGGTCCGCCCCGAGGTCGAAGGCCTCGTGCAGCGCACGGACGGCGGTGTCCACGACGTCGGCGGCGACGACGCAGGAGATCTTGATCGGCGACGTGGAGATCATCTCGATGTTGATGCCCTGGTCGCCGAGCGTCGAGAAGACGCGCGCGGCGACGCCGGGATGCGACTTCATGCCCGCGCCGACGATCGAGACCTTGCCCATCTCCGGGTCGTCGCGGACCTCGGTGATCCCGACCTCGGCCGCGACCGGCTCGATCACCGCGCGCGCGTTGCGCAGGTCCGTGCGCGGGACGGTGAACGACATGTCGGCCTGCGCGCCCTCGGACACGGGCTCGTTCTGGATGATCATGTCGACGTTGATGTTCGCCTCGGCGAGCGCGGTGAAGATGCGCCCCGCGACGCCCGGGTGGTCAGGCACCCCCAGCAGCGTCAGCCGCGCCTCGTCGCGCGAGTGCGTCACAGCGGTGATCAGGGGGTGTTCCATCGTCTCCTCTTCTCCGACCACGAACGTTCCCGGCGCCTCGGTGAACGAGGACCGGCAATGAATACGGACGCCGTGGTTGCGCGCGTATTCGACCGAGCGCAGCTGCAGCACGCCGGCGCCGGACGCCGACATCTCCAGCATCTCCTCGAACGAGATCACCGGAAGCTTGCGCGCGTCGGGCACGATCCGCGGGTCGGCGCTGAAGACGCCGGCCACGTCGGTGTAGATCTCGCACACCTCGGCGTCGATCGCGGCGGCCAGGGCGACGGCGGTCGTGTCCGACCCGCCACGGCCGAGCGTCGTCACGTCGCGCGCGGTCGAGACCCCCTGGAAGCCGGCGACGAGCACGATCAGGTCCTCGTCGAGCGCCTCGTGGATGCGATCCGCCCGCACGTCGAGGATGCGTGCCTTGGTGTGGCTCGTGTCGGTCACGATGCCCGCCTGGGAGCCCGTGAGGCTGATCGCGCGATGCCCGAGATCGTTGATCGCCATCGCGCACAGCGCGCAGGAGATCCGCTCGCCCGTGGAGAGGAGCATGTCCATCTCGCGCGGGTCCGGGACGGTCGATACCTCCTCGGCCATCGAGATCAGCTCGTCCGTCGTCTTGCCGCGCGCGGACAGCACCGCGACCACGCGATGTCCCTGTTCACGCGCGGAGACGATCCGCCGCGCTGCGCGCTTGATTCGCTCCGCGTCGGCGACCGAGGTGCCGCCGAATTTCATGACCACCGTGCCTGACACCCTGGTCAGTCTAGGTACTGGTGAAGTAGGCTGCCATCAGCGCCCGTGCAACTCTCGACCTATCCAGGGGTTAAGCCTCCACCTGGACGAGTGGACGACTTGTGGATGCGCGTGTCCGGGACGACCATGGTTTTCGGCGGCGGACTGATGCAGAGGCGGGAGTGGCTTCTTCACTTATGAGCTTTAGGCGGTACAGGATGGCGGGCGTGCTCGCCGGTATCTCCGCGCTCGCGTTGTGTGGCCCCGCGTGGTCACAGGACCGGGCGAGCCCGATCGACATAACGACGATCCCCACCATCACGGGGACACCGGTGGTCGGCAACACGCTGATCGCCGCGGGCGGCCGCTGGCAGAGCCCGAACCCGCGTGACACGTTCACGCTCTGGCAGTGGTGGCGCTGCGACAACCCCTTCGCGCACGGCTGTATCACGATCAACTCGATGAACTCGACCCCCTTCTACCGACTCACGGACGCGGACGCCGATCACTGGATCGCGGTCGCCCGCTACGTGCGCCTGGACTCGGCGAGCGACCTCAACGTCAGTTCCACGACCGGGCCCGTGCGCCCGCGCGTGACGCCGACGCCGACGCCGACGCCCGTGGCCACGCCGGAGCCGCCGCCGGTCGTGTTCGAGGCGCCCGCGGCGCCGCCGGTGGCGACACCCGTGCCGACCGCCGGCCAGGTGCTTCATTCCAACCGGACGCAGAAGATGATGTCTCCCGTCCCGCTCGTACGGATGAGCGGTGAGCTGACGACGTTCGGCGCTCGCGTCACCGTCCTGTCGGTCCGCGCGCCCAAGGCGGCCAAGGTCAGGATCCGCTGCTCGGGCAGCTGCCCGCGCAAGACCTGGACGGCGACCAAGCGCAAGAGGACGGTCACCCGCGTGGGTGTGTTCGAGCGCGTGTGGAACTCGGGGACGAAGCTGACCGTGACGATCACGCGTCGCGGGTACATCGGTAAGCGCACCGCGTTCACGATCCGGCGCGGCAAGGCCCCGCTGCGCAAGGACACGTGCCTGTCCCCCACGAGTGGAAAGACCCAGAAGTGTCCCGCTGGCTGAGAGTTACAACGGTGCTGGCCGCCGGCGCGTTCGTCGTCGGCTTCCGCGCGCACACCAGCTCCGACAGTGCTGAGCCCGCCGCGGCCGCGTCGTCGCTGCACGCCGCCCGCGCGAGCGTGCTCGAGAGCTCGCCCGCCTCGCCCGGCGTGCGCGTCGCGCTGGCCGACGTGGCCGCGCTGCCCGCGCTGCAGGGCGAGCCGAAGTCGGTGATCGAGGCGCGCGCCCGGAAGGCCGAGGCGAAGAAGCGGGCGGCGGCGCAGGCCAAGAAGCGCGCCGAGCGTCTGAAGAGGGAACGCGCCGAGCGCCGCAAGCGGGCTGCCGCGCGCAAGAAGAAGGCCGCCGCGGCCAAGAAGAAGGCCGCCGCGCGCAAGCCGACCACGACCACCACGGTCACCCGCACGGCGCCGCGCGTCGTCGCGACCCCGGTCCCGACGCCGGTCTACACGCCCCCGACCTACACACCTCCGGCGCCGAAGAAGAGCTACGTCGGCAAGGACTTCGACTCCAAGGGCTAGCTGGACATGGGCATGGGTTCTCTTCCGTACGGCAAGTCGCTCTTGCCGCGTCCGCTGGCGGCGATCACGGGCCTGGTCGTCGTGTCCGCGGCCGCCCTGGGCGGCTGGTTCGCCGCCGGCCAGCTCGCCGACCAGCCGGTCGTCGAGCCGACGCTGCCGACGCTGAACGTCTCCAGCGGCGCCGCGACCGTGCAGCTGCGCTCCGGCTGGCAGCTCCAGGCCAAGGTGCCGAACGTGCCGGGCCTGGCCACGGCCGACACCAAGGTGCTCGCGCCGGTGGACGGCGGCAAGGGCCGGATGCTGGTGACGATGCTCGCGGGCGAGACCGCCGCGCTGCCGCAGGCGACGGTGGACGCGTTGCGCGTCCCGCTCGGCAAGCCGCAGCGCGCGACCCTCGGCGGCGAGCGCGCGACCGGCTACACCGCGCTGTCGCTGCAGGGCGTCAACGGGCTCGTCGACGTCTACACGCTGAGCACCTCGGTGGGCACGGTCGCGGTCACCTGCATCGCGCCGGTCGACGACCCGCTGCCCGCGGGCTCATGCCCCGCGGACATCACGGCGCTGACCGTCAAGGTCCCGCGCAAGGCGGAACCGCTGGACAAGCTCAAGGCCGCCCTCCCCCGTCTGACCACCGCGCTCAACCAGGCGCGCGTGAGCGGCCGCGCGTCGCTCGTCGCGGGCGGCGACACGGCCGCGCAGCAGAAGGCCGCGGCGGCGATCGCGACGGCCTATTCCGCGGCCGCCACCGACGCGGCGAAGCTCGCGCCGACGACCGGCGACGGCTCCCAGCTGCCGGGCGCGTTCAGCGAGGCCGCGCGCTCCTACGGCGCACTGGCGACCGCGGCGTCCACCGGCGACGCGGACGCGTGGGCACACGCCCGCAAGGAAGTCGACGCCGCCGAACGCGCGGCGATCGCACAGGTCGCACAGCTGAGCTCCTAGGGCCCGCGCGCCCCGCCGCCGCGCACCCCGCCGCCGCGGCCTCGCCGCCGCGCACCCCGCCGCCGCCCGCGCGTCTACAGCGCGCGGCGGCCGCTGAACGCGCGGCCCAGCGTCACTTCGTCCGCGTACTCGAGGTCACCGCCGACCGGCAGGCCTGAGGCCAGGCGGGTGACGGTGACGTCCGGCGAGCGCTCGTGCAGCGCGGCGGCGACGTGCAGCGCGGTCGCCTCGCCGGTCGTCGTCGGGTTGGTCGCCAGCACGACCTCGGTGATGCCGTCCAGTCGCCGGTAGAGCTGCGCGAGCCGCAGGTCCTCGGGTTCCACGCCGTCGATCGGCGACAGCGCGCCGCCGAGCACGTGGTAGCGCCCGCGGAACTCGTGGGTGCGCTCGATCGGGATCACGTCCTGCGGCTCCTCGACCACGCACAGCGTGCTCAGGTCGCGCCGCTCGTCGAGGCAGATCGCGCAGCGCGGCCCCTCGGCGAGGTTGAAGCAGATCTCGCACAGC
Organism: uncultured Solirubrobacteraceae bacterium; assembly: GCA_963798325.1. Taxonomy (GTDB): domain Bacteria; phylum Actinomycetota; class Thermoleophilia; order Solirubrobacterales; family Solirubrobacteraceae; genus Solirubrobacter. The sequence continues at coordinate 840,059 of CAWCSS010000008.1, read as the reverse complement.
GTGATCTTCAGCTTCACGTCGCGGATCGCTTCGGCGAGCGCGAACGCGTCCGCCTCTGACGTCCGCAGGACGTGGAACGCAAGCCGCTGCGCGGTGCGATTGCCGATCCCCGGCAGCTTCGACAGCTCGGTGACGAGCCGCTGGAGCGGAGGCGCCAGCAACTACGTCAGCTCGAGGTCGGATGATCGGGTGGGGCGGAGGGGATGTCCCGCCTTCATCACTTCTTCTTGTTGGCGCGCCTGGCGGCGCGGTTCCCGCCGCCGGCGCCCGGGGGCATGCCGCCGGGCAGCCCGCCGCCTCCGCCGCCCATCCCGCCCATGCCGCCAAGGCCGAGCGACTCGAGCGCGCTCATCGGGTCGAACCCGCCCTGCTCGGCACCGCCGAGCTTGCTCTGCTGGAGCTCCTCGGCCTTGCGGATGACCTCGTTCATCGCGGCGATCAGCAGGTCCTGCAGCATCTCGACGTCCTCGGGGTCGACCGCGTCCGGGTCGATCACCAGGCTCTCCACGCGCAGGTCACCCGTCATCACGATCTTGACCGTGCCGCCGCCGGTGCTGGCGTCGACCTTCTCGGCCTTCAGCGCCTCTTGCGCCTCCTGCTGGGAGGCCAGCATCGCCTGCGCCTCGGCGAGCATCTTCTGGAGATTGGGCGGCTGCGGCATGTCAGGTCTGCTCCTCGGGCTCCGGAGGAAGCTCCTCCGCGTCGAACTCGTCCTTGAATCGCTGTACCAGATCGTCCTCGGAAAGTGCCGGGATCGTCGCGACGGGCGCGATCTCGGCGACGGCGCGCAGCTCGTAGGCGAGCTTGAGCGAACTGCCGGTGACCGCGCGGATGGCCTTCGCCAGCAGGTCGTTGTTGGCTGCGTCCTCGGCCTTGCGCTTGAGGAACGCGGACTCCTCGGGCCAGGCGAGTGTGACCCGGCCGTCGGCGATCGACGCCGGGACGGCGGAGTCCAGCAGGCTGGCGACCATCGGCGAGGTCTCGCGCAGCTCCTCCTTGATGGCCGGCCAGAGCGTGCCGAAGCTCTCGAGGTTGAGCTCGAAGCTCGGCACCGCGGGCGCGTCCGGCTCCACCGTGGCGACGGCCGTCACGGCCGGGCTGGGATCGGTCTCCGTGGCCAGGTCGCGGGCGATCTCCTCGGCGGCTTCGTCGACCATGTGCTGGTCGACGTGGTGGCCCACGCCCGGCACCGCGGCCTTGACGACCACGGGCGGCTGGTCCTCGATCTGCGCGGTGATCGCCACCGACGTCCGGCCGGTGGCGGCGCGGCCCGCGGCGGTCTCGGCACGTTCCGGCGACTTCGGGCCGGACGGCTGCGGTGGCGCTGCCTCCAGCCGGGCGATCCGCGCCAGCAGGGCCTTCACGGACGGTTCCAGCTCCGGCGTGGCCGCCTTCACCAGCGCGAGCTCGAGTTGCGTGCGCGCGTCCGCGCCGTCCTTCATCGCCCGCAGCGACGCGGCGATCAGCTCGATCAGCCGCACGACCTCGGAGGCGCCGACGCGCTTGGCCTGCGCGGCCAGGCGCTCGTCCTGCTCGGGCGTGACGCGCAGCTCGGCCGGGACCTCCCCGAGCACCTGCACGACCATCAGCGCGCGGGCGTGGGCCTCGAGGTCGCCGAAGAAGCGCCCGATGTCGCGCCCGGACTCCGCCAGGCGGGCGGCGGCGAGCAGCGCCGAGCGGGCGTCGCCGGCGGACACCGCGTCGATCGAGCCGAAGATCAGGTCCGCGTCGGCGGCGCCGAGGACCGCGAGCACGTCGTCGAGGACGATGCTCGAGCCCGAGTAGGCGAGCAGCTGCTCGAGTGTGCCGAGCGCGTCGCGGAAGGACCCGGTGGCGCCGCGGGCGACGAGCGCGATCGCCTCGTCGGGGATCTCGATCGACTCGGAATCGGCGACGCGGCGCAGCACCGTGGAGATCTGGACGACCGACGGACGGCCGAAGTCGAACCGATGACAGCGGTCCACGACCGTCGGCAGGACCTTGTTGGCCTCGGTCGTGGCCAGCACGAAGATCGTGTGCGGCGGCGGCTCCTCGAGCGTCTTGAGAAACGCGTTCCACGCCTGCGGCGTGAGCATGTGCGCCTCGTCGAGGATGTAGACCTTGTAGCCACCGCCGACCGGCGCGTAGGCGACGCGCTCGCGCAGGTCGCGCACGTCGTCGACGGAGTTGTTCGAGGCCGCGTCCATCTCCACGACGTCCAGCGACGTGGCGGAGGCGATCGACAGGCACGACTCGCACTTCCCGCACGGGGTGAGCGTCGGGCCCCCGTTCTGGCAGTTCAGCGAAGCCGCCAGGATCTTGGCCATGGACGTCTTGCCCGTGCCCCTCGATCCGACGAACAGGTACGCGTGGTGGACGCGATCCTGTTCGATCGCGTTGCTCAACGTCCTGACGACGTGCTCTTGGCCCACGACGTCTGCGAACGTGCGGGGGCGATGACGGCGGTACAGCGAAGCGGCCACGGGAGCGTGGAGTCTAGAGGCGTGACCAGTCGCCTCGGCGTGCGCGCCGCGATCGGAATTCCGGTCGGAGCGCTGGTCGCGTGGCTGCTGATCGGCGCGGGCTTCCTCAACTACGACACGGCCTACAGCCTGTTGTGGGGCCAGGATGCCCTGCACCTGCGCGGCTCGGACATGTCGCTGACGCTCTCGCCGACCCCGCACCCGCTGGCCACCGTCGTCGGCGCGCTGCTCTCTGCTGCTCGGCGGCGCGGCCCAGCCGGCGTGGGTCGTGCTCGCGTATCTGGCGCTGGGCGCGCTCGCCTGGCTGACCTACGAGCTCGGCGCCCACTGGTTCGGCCCGGCGGCGGGCCTGGTCGCGGCGGTGGTGATCCTCACCCGCATCCCAGTGTTGAGCTTCGGGGTCCGCGCCTACGTGGACATCCCGTACGTCGCGCTCGTGCTCGGAGCGATCCTCGCCGAGGCGCGCCGCCCCGGCGCGCCCGCCGCGCGCCCGCGCGGCGGCGGCACGCTCCCGCTCGTCCTGCTCGCCCTCGCCGGCCTCCTCCGGCCCGAGGCGTGGCTCATCTCACTCGCCTACGTCGCCTGGCGCCGCGATCTGCGCCTGCTGGCGCTCGCGCTCTCGGCACCGGTGCTCTGGGCGCTCCATGACCTCGTGCTCGCCGGCAACCCGCTGCACTCCTTCACCTACACCTCCGACAACGCCGACACGCTCCAGCGGATCACCGGCCTGGGCAACGTGCCGCTGACCGTTCCGCGCCGGATCGGCGAGATCCTGCGCGAGCCGGGGCTGTTCGGCGCGGCCGCGGGCGGGCTGCTGGTGCTCGCCTTCATGCGCCGGCGGGCGGCGCTGCTGCTCGCGGCGGGCGTCGTCTCGCTCGGCGCGTTCTGCGTGCTCGCCGCGGCCGGCCTGCCGATCCTCGGCCGCTACCTGCTGCTGCCGGCCGCGATCCTCGCGGTGTTCTGCGGGGCGGGCGTGTTCGGCTGGACGCGTCTGCCCGCCGATCACCCGTGGCGGACGCGCTGGGCGATCATCGGCGCGCTGATCCTCGTCGTCTTCGCGGTCTTCGCCCCCGGGCAGGCGGACCGGGTCGCCGACCTGCGGCGCTCGATGCACACCCAGGCCGAGATCCTCGCCGACCTGCACGCGATCAGCGACGAGATCCCGTGTGAGCCGGTCGCGGTCCCCAACCACCGGCCGATCCCGCACGTCGCGCTGTGGACCGGCGTCCGGCCGCGCGACATCGCCTCCGCGCAGCTCTCGCAGCCGACGTCCGGCTCCTACCTGGACCCGGCGAGCGAGCGCGTGCTGCGCAACTTCACGCTCGACCCGCGCGACCCGAAGCGCCTGACGGCAGCGGTGCCGCCGGGCTTCGAGCGCGTGACCGCGAACCGGTCCTGGGTGCTCTACGCGCGGTGCTAGCCCGCGCCGCGGCGCGACCGCCCGCGGGGCGGGCGAAAATGGACCGTGCACCCTCTGTCGAAGTCGGCCTCCAGGTACCTATCGCCTCACTGACTCCGGTCGGGCGACCCCGCACCGCCCACCGGTGACCGCTTAAGGCTGCTTCCTTCCGGACCTGACCTGGTTCACGGGCCGACGTCGAGCGGGACCCGACCATCGACGCCGTGGCAGCGACGGTGGCCCGGAGCCGTGCCCCTCGAGAGGGAATTCGGCCCCGCTAGAGCGGATTGCGGATACAGGGCGCCGCTACGTCCCCGCCTAGCACGGTCCGCTGCCTAGCCTAGCGTCTCGCGCAGTTTGCGCAGGGCGCGGTAGACGCGGCCTTCGACGGTGGTGAGCGGCTCGCCGAGGACGGTCGCCATCTCCGGGACGGTCAGGCTCGCGCCGAAGCGCAGCGAGATCGCCTCCCGCTCCTGCGCCGAGAGCGCGGACATCGCCGCCATCAGCTCGTCGCGGGCCTCGAAGTCGGCGAACGGATCACCGGCCGCGGGGGTCTCCACCTTGGCGTAGGCGCGCCCCTCCGCCGCCGCCCTGCGCAGGTGGTCGCGCAGCACGTTCAGCGCGATCGAGTACAGCCAGGTCTTGGCCGACGCCTTGCGCGGATTGAACTTGCCCCGCAGCGCGCGTTCGAACGCGTCCGCCAGCAGGTCTTCGGCCAGGACCCGATCCCCTGTCCGATAGGCCAGGAAGGCGAACAGCGGTTGCGCCTCTTCCGTATAGAGGCGCTCGAATTCGTCGTCGCGCAAAGTTTTTCAGTCAGGAATCGGGATCGAGCTTCGTATCAGTGTGCGATGACCGAGTTCGACGACGTCATACGGCTCCTCGAAGAAGGCCGCCCGGTGGCCACGGATCGAGAGCTGGACGAGATAAAGCAGCGAGTTCGCCGCCGCGCGGCGAATCCCTCACGGAGGAACCAGCCCATGAAGTCACGTCTTGCCATCCTCGCCCTCCTGGTCACGGGGATGCTGTTCAGCACGGCCGGGGCTGGCCTTGCGCTGTCCGGCGGCGGCAAGAACGCCTCGGTCGCCCAGTACGCCGAGTGCACGCCCACGCCCGCGCCCACCACCACGACCGGCGGCACCGTCGGCGGTTCGGACACCACCGGCAGCGGCGGCGGCGACGTCTGCGAGGAGGGCGGCGTCCTCCCCGCCGAGGAGAGCCAGCCCGCCAGCGGCGGCGGCACCTCCCCCACCGAGGAGACCGGCGTCGCGCCGGCCGAGGAGTCCTCGACGCAGCCCGAGCGCCAGGCGGCCGCCGCGGCCACCACCAGCCAGCTGCCCTTCACCGGCTTTGCGGCGATCCCCGTCCTGCTCGGCGGCCTCGCGCTGCTGACCGGCGGCCTGATCCTCCGCCGCCGCACGAACTAGGACGACGGTATCTGCGCCTGCCCGGCGACGAGTCGCCGGGCAGCCGCGGTCTTCGCGTTCTCCAGCCCGCGCAGCAGCTTGCGGGCGAACGGGTCGAGCGGATTGAGCGCCACCGCCTCACGGGCGTACGGGAGCGCGTCCTTGCCGCTCACGCCGTAGACGATCGCCTGCCCGTACGCGAGCTGCCAGTTGTGCGGGTCACGCGCCCTCGCGGCGTCCATCGCCCGCCGCGCCAGCTCGTACTGCCCGAGCCGCGCATCGCAGTACCCGAGGATCCGCCACGGCTCCGGCCGCACCCCGAGCCGCTCCGTCGCGGTCAGCGCGGCATCGATCGCCGTCGGGCAGTCCCGGACCGCCCACGCGTCCGTCGCCTGATTGAGCGACAACTGCGAGACCGCCATCAGCGCCGGCGTGACCGCCACCAGCAGCACGGCCAGCGCCGCCACGAGCCGAGCCGTCCGCCCCATCTCGCCGGGCAGCCCGACACCGGCGTCGCCCTCGCGCCGCGCCTCGTCGCCGTCGCCTTCGCGCCCCGCCGCGTCGCCGCCCTCGCGCCTCGCCTCGTCGCCGCCGCTCTCGCCGCTCCCCGGCTCGCCGCCGCGCCCGCCCGCGTCGCCGTCGCTCTCGCCGCGCCCGCCCGCGTCGCCGCCGCTCTCGCCGCGCCCCGCCGTGTCGCCGCGCCCCGCCACGTCGCCGCCGCTCCCCGGCCCGCCGGCACGGTCCACGGGCTCGGCGGGCCGGGGCGCTGACGACGCGGCCACGAGGCGGCCTCGCGGCGGGCCGGCGGTCTCGTCGGCCGGCGCCGGCACCGACGTCTCGTCCCGCGGTCGCTTCAGCGGCGCGGCGCCCGGCCGCAGCCGGGCCACCGGTGCGGTCGCCGCGACCTCCTCGGGCGTGCGGATCGCGCCCGCGCGCCGCCGCGCGACGACCGGCTCCGAGGCGACCGCGGCAGCGATCGGCTTTCGCCGCGGCGCTCCGGCACGCGCGGCCAGGGCCACGCCGCCGGCGCCGAAGAGCCAGACGAAGAGCGCCGGCATCTCCCAGTCCCAGTCGACGCCCGCGTGCAGGCAGAGCATCGCCCCGCCCGCGACGAACATCGCGTAGGCGTGGCGCTCCGGCCCGGCCAGGCGCAGCAGCCCGCCGACGAGCAGCGTGCCCAGGGCGATCACCACCAGCAACAGCCCGGGCACACCGAGCTCGGAGAGCGTCTCCAGGTACAAGGAGTGCCCGTCGTTCATCTTCACCGGCGGCGCTGGGCGGTCGAGCTCCCACGTGAGCCGGTACGTCCCCGCGCCCGTGCCGTGCCACCAGCTCTCGTCGAACCCGTCGAGCGCGACCCGCCAGTTGTCCACGCGCCCGTTGTCGACCGTCGAGGTCAGGCGATCGCGCAGGTCGGACGTGTTCAGGTAGCTGCCCTGGCTGAACGTCTTGCGGGCGTCGTTGAGCCGCTGCGGGGCGTCCACCGCCAGCGCGCCCACGACGAGCACGGCGATCACGCCACCGGCGAACAGCAGCCGCGCCCGCTTCGGCAACCGCACCCGCTCCACCCTCGCGTCCACCCACAATCCACCCGCCCGCAGCACCCCGGCAGCCACGCAACACGCGAGCACCGTCAATCCGACGTGACGAGCCTGGGGCGCCGCGGCGGCGGTGTCATAGTCCGCACGCGCCAGCAGGTCGGCGCCGTAGGCGACCTTCACCGCGATCGCCGCGGGGATCGCCGCGACGGCCGCTGTGAGCAGCCCGCGCGGCTGTCCGAGCAGCGCGTACAGCACGACGCCGACCGGCAGCGCCCAGATCGCGCCGCGCGAGAACGTCAGGTAGAGCGTCACGCCGAACGCCGGCAGCAACGCCGCCGCGACCACCCGCAGCACCCGCGGTTCCCGAGCGCTCGCGCTCAGGTGGACGGCGAACAGGATCGCCAGCGCACACGCGATCCCCATGGCGTTCCAGTAGGTCAGCGGGAACGCGATCCGCTCGGGCAAAAAGCCCGCTGAGATGGGAAACGTCCCCGGGGCGAGCCGCGTCAGCAGCCCCGCCACGGTCATCGCCGCAAACGCCGCGGCTGTAATCCGGAGCAACATTGCGAGGTCGCCGACCCGTGCCGCCGCGCTCCCGGTCAGCACGAGAACCAACGTGTACAAGAGGGTGCGATCGAACTCGGACAACGCGCGAGCGGGGGCGTCCGACCAGATCGCGGAGAGCAGGATCCAGACGCCGAAGCCCGCGAGCGCTCCGGAAGCCAGTGCGAGCGCGGGACTCCAGCCCTCGAACGGCCGGCGGGCGACTGTGATCCGGAGCACGAGCGCGAGCGCGAAGACCGTCGCGACCAGTCCGACCTGACCTTCGAAGAACCCACCTGCCCGAAAGCCCAGCCACGCCGTGGCGAGGCCCGGTAGGGTTAAGGGTGTGCCGTGGAGGGCATCGCGGGTGCGGGGGCTCAAGTTCTCGCCAACAGTTGCCGATTAAGGGCGTTGACAGTCCATCGCCATGATGGACCAGACTTCAGAGCTGGAATAGACCGGAGAGCAGGGATTGACACTCAGTAATCCTGGGCATGATGCCCTCGCGCCGGCTTGGACACAGTCGTGAGCACCAATGCCACATCGGCCGATCCGGGAGGGTCTCTGAGCGTCTCCACAGACGTCCTCACTGAGGCGTTCATACCCGCAGAGCCTCCGGCAGGACGCCGGCAGACGCAACTGCGCCGCCAGTTGCTGTCGGCCGACATCATCGCCGGCTCGCTGACAGGGGCGCTCGCCGCGCTGGCCGCTGGCCTCACCGTCGAGAAGCTACCGGTCGTGGCGCTGGCAGTCGGCCTTGCCTGGCCGATCCTCGCCTACGTCTGCGGGTTGTACGCCTTGGATGACCTGCGTGCGTGGGCCAGCGGTGTCGGGGATGCTCCCCGGCTCGCGGTCACGTCGCTGCTGATCTCCTGGCCGATCTACTTCCTCTTGACCGCGCTCGACGCGGGTCGTCCCGTCGCGGGCGCGCTTGATCGCGATCGTGGTCACCGGGACCGGCGCCGCCGCCGGCCGTGCCGCCGCGCGCGTCTCCCTGCACCGCTCACCCGCCCTGCGCCAGCGAACGCTGATCCTCGGCTCCGGCGACGTCGCCCTGCAGCTCGTGCAGCGCCTCCAGCGCCACGCCGAGCTCGGCCTGGAGCCGGTCGGCTACATCGACGACGACGTGCAGGAGCCCGGCCGCCTCGGCATCCCGCGCCTCGGGACGCTGGACACGCTCGAGGACCTGATCACCTTCGGCCGCGTCGATCGCGTGATGATCGCCTTCACGCGCGCCAGCCACGACGAGCTGCTGCACGCCATCCGCGTGTGCCGCGACGCCGGCGTGACCGTGGACATCGTGCCGCGCCTGTTCGAGTTCCTCGAGGGCGCCCGCGCGGAGCAGATCGGCGGCATGCCGCTGATGTCGATCAAGCAGCCGACGTTCTCGCGCCTCTCGCGTGCGTCCAAGCGCGGGTTGGACATCGCCGGCGCGTCGGTCGCGCTGCTGCTGCTCTCGCCGCTGCTGGCCGCGATCGCCGTCGCGATCCGGCTGGACTCCAAGGGCCCCGTCTTCTTCACCCAGCAGCGCTCCGGGCGCGGCGGGCGTTTCTTCAAGCTCTACAAGTTTCGTTCGATGAAGGTCGACTCGACCGTGCTCGTGCGCGAGGACGGGGCGATCGTCAAGCGCCCTGACGACGACCGCATCACGCGCGTCGGCCGCTTCATCCGCCGCTTCTCGCTCGACGAGGCGCCGCAGCTGTTCAACGTCCTCAAGGGCGATATGTCCCTGGTCGGCCCGCGGCCGCTCGTGCTCGCCGAGCACGCGTCGCTCAACGAGGCCTGGCAGGCGCGCCGCGCCGATCTGCGCCCCGGGCTCACCGGACCGTGGCAGATCTCCGGCCGCTCGCACATCCCGTTCCAGGACATGATCAAGTTCGATTATCAGTACGTGGCGGGATGGTCGCTGGCGCGCGACATCGAGATCCTGCTCGCTACGCTCCCGGCCGTGATCTCCGGCCGCGGCGCGTACTAGTCGGTGGGGCACCGCCCCATCGCTCCATCGCGGTGATCGATCTTCACTGCCACGCGCTGCCGGGCATCGATGACGGCCCGGCGAGCATGGAGGACGCGCTGGCGCTGCTGCGGGTGTCGATCGCCGCGGGCACGACGACCGTCGTCGCCACCCCGCACGTCTCGCCGCGCTACCCGACGACGGCGGACACGATCGAGGCGGGCGTGGCCGAGCTGCGCGCCGTCGCCCCGCCCGGCATCGAGATCCTCGCCGGGCGCCGAGGTCGCCCACGAGCCGGCGCTGGAGCTGCCCGACAGCGAGCTGCGCCGCCTGACCCTCGGCGACTCCTCGTGCATCCTGCTCGAGTCCGCGCTCTCGCCGAGCGTCGGACCCGTCTTCGAGCGCTGCGTGACCGAACTGCAACAGCGCGGCTACCGCGTCCTGCTCGCCCACCCGGAGCGCGCGCCGATGTTCATGGACCGCCCGCATGCGGCTGAAGGCCCTGGTCGAGCAGGGCGCCCTGTGCTCGATCACCGCCGCCGCCCTCTCCGGCCGTTTCGGTCAGGGGGCGAAGTGGTTCGCGTTCGAGCTCCTGCGCGACGGCCTCGTCCACAGCGTCGACTCCGACGCCCACGACGCGCTCGGCCGCCCGCCGGGCCTGCGTGAGGGCCTGCTCGACGCCGCCGAGACGCTCCCGTTCGTCGCCAAGCGCGCCGGCTGGTACATGAAGCGCGTCCCGGCCGCCCTGCTCGCCGACGAGCCGCTCCCCACTCCCTAAAGGGGCCAGGCCCCGTCAACGCAGGGTGACGGGGCCTGGCCCCTTTAGGATCGCGTCGTAGACCGCCGCGGTGCCGGCGACCATGCGCTCGACGGTGAAGTGCTCCGCGTAGCGTTCGGCGGGACGCGACGCTCATCGCCGCGCGGCGGGCGTCGTCGCGCAGCAGTTCGATGATCGCGTCGGCCAGGGCGGCCGGCTCGCGCGGCGGGACGAGCAGGCCCGTGTCCGGCGTGACGGACTCCGCGGTCCCGCCGACGCGGGAGACCACCTGCGGCACCCCGCACGCCTGCGCTTCCAGGGGCCCGATCGGGAACGCCTCCCAGCCGGAGGACAGCACGTAGACGTCCAGGCCCTGCAGGAACCGATAGGTGGGCGGCTGCCAGGGCAGGAACACCGGCGCGACGCCCAGCCGCGACGCCTGCGCGCGCAGGTCAGCCTCGAGCGGCCCGTCGCCCGCGATCACGAACTGCGCGTCGGGCACGGCCGCCAGCACCGCCGGCATCGCGTCGATCAGCACGTCGAGCCGCTTGGCCGGCCGCAGCGTGCTCACCGCCCCGACGACCGGTCCACGCAGCGCGAGGATCTCCGGCGCGACCGGCACGTCCGGCGGGCAAGGCTCGCACCCGTTGTGCACGACCTCCACCCGCGCGCGCAGCCCGTTCTCGCCGCGCCAATCCGCGCTCGAACTCGCAGACGCCGATGATCGTGTCGGTCCACGGCGCCAGCGCGCGCTCCGCGACCACGCCGAACGCCCGCCGCTTCGACGACATCTCGCCCACGAACGGGAACCCGTGCGGCGTGTAGACGCACCGGCTTGCCGGCGACGCGCGCCGCCAGGCGCCCGATCACGCCCGACTTGGCCGAGTGCGCGTGCACGACGTCGAAGGCCCCGAGCGCCCGGATCAAGCTGCCCCAGCGTCCGCACGTCGTACGCCGGATGCCGATAGTCGCGCCGGAAGGACACCTCCCGCACCCGCCCGAGCTTGTGCTTGAACTCCGGCGCGACGAACAGCGTGCGGCTCCCACCCGTGCGCCGAGAGCCCGCGCGCCAGGTGCGCGACATGCTCGGCCGCGCCGCCATCGGGGGGTTCGCACACCAACGCGACGCGCACCCGCCCAACATAAAGGGGACGTCCCCTTTAGCGGGAGTTTAGATAAAGGGGACAGTCCCTAATGTTGGCTTTAGGTCAGCGGGCGGTGAAGGTGCGGAAGGAGGAGATCGACGCGGTGGCGTTCGACGTGCCCTTGAAGCGCGCCCGGACGCGGTGCTTGCCGGCGGCCGTGGCCTTGATCGTGCGTCGAGAAGGAGCCGTCGCGGGAGACGCGGGCGGCGACCTTCTTGACCGTCTTCCACCTGCGGCCCTTCTGGCGCTGGACGACGAGCGCGCACGGAGCCGGTGGACGCGCCGTTGACGCGGCCGGTGATCTTGACCTTGCCGCCGACGCGGGAGACGCGGGCGACCGGCCGCTTCTTGCGTCGAGGTCTTGGCCGCCGGCCCGGTCGGGGTCGGCGTCGGCGGTCCGTGTCGAGGTCGGCGTCGGTGTCGGTGTCGGCGTCGGGGTCGGGGTGACCGGCGAGATCGGGGCGGGTGGATCGACGACCGTCTCGGTCTCGGTCGGCGGCTGCTGGCTCACGGCGCCGACGCGCAGGAGCACGATGCCGGTGCCCGGCGCCGACGTCACGCTCGTGCGGGCCACGCCCGCCAGATCCTTGTAGCCGTCGCCGAGCGCGACCGTGCGCGTCTGGCGTGTCCGGCGTGTTCAGCAGCACCGTGCCACCGGAGAAGTCGCGCCGGATGACGCCGTTGGGCAGGTCATAGCGCCCGCCGAGCGCCTCGCCGAGGTCGGTGTCGTAGCCCGCCCACCAGTCCTCGGGCGTGCCCGCGGGGTTGTTGCCGAGCGCGTCGCGCCCGCTGGAGATCAGGAAGTAGCCGGCCAGGCCGTACATGCGCTCGTCCGCGGTCGGCGCGGAGGCGTCGAGGATCACGCCCTTGCCGCGCGCCTGCAGGCGGTCGATCAGCTTCAGCAGCGTCCGCAGCGACACGCTGCCCTCGCCGCCGCGCAGGCCGGAGTCGTTGATGCCGCGCTCGATCTCGATCAGGTCGGCGGCGTCCTGCTGGCGGCGGATGAGCGGATCGGCGTCGCCGTCGAACCAGAGCGAGTTGTGGACGATCTCGGCGCCCGGCAGCTCGCGCGCGGATCTGCTCCATGAACTCGGCCATGTAGCGGCGCCAGGACTGCTCGTTCATCGAGCTGCCCGGTGCGCGGGTCGAGCGGCCACTGCAGGTTGCCGTTGCCGTCGGAGATCCGCTGCTGCATGTTGACGTCGTCGACGAAGAGGCCCTTGTAGCCCTGCGCGTAGCTGCGCCTGGCGTCGGCGATCCAGGCGGCGCGGAAGGCCGGCGAGCCGATGTCGCCCGCGAACTGCGAGCAACTGCCGCCGCCGCAGTCGTACCAGATGTAGAGCCTGCGGCCCTGCGCGTCACGCAGGTAGAAGTCCGACGGGACCCCGGTCTCGCCGGGGTAGATCGCCATCGCGTCCTTGTAGAACCAGGCGCGCTGATACCACGCGGTGCGCGTGTCGAAGTAGGGCGAGTAGGCCCGCATGCGCCAGTACTTCGTGCGCATCCACTGCTGGCGCGCGGGCGTCGGCGCCTGCGAGAAGCGGTCGAACGAGGAGTCGGCGGACTTGGCGAAATGGATGATGCCCGCGCGGTCACGTACCCGGCGCCGCGCCGAACGCGGAGTCGGCGCAGCCCAGCACGGTGAGCGGCGCACAGCGAGGCTGATCATGAGGCGGCGGACCATGCACCGGTGATCGACCGGCGCTGCCCCGACTCCTTGAAGACAAGTGGCAGGATGGCGGACGGATGCGCGTGCTCTTCATCGCCCCGTACGGCGGGCTCGGCGGGTCGGAGAACGTGCTGGTCAACGTGCTCGAACGGCTTGACCGCGAGCGTTTCGACCCGCACGTCCTGCTGCTGGAACGAGGCCCGCTGCGCGACCGCGTGGCCGAGCTCGGCATCCCGTCGCTCGTCCAGCACATGCCGGGCAAAGAGGGCGTGCTGCAGTTCCCGTTCGCCGCGCCGGCGGATCCCGAAGGGCTTCGACGTCATCCACGCCAACGGCGGCAAGGCCGCGGTCTACGCGCTGCCGCTCGCCCGCCGCCTGAAGGCATCCCGCTGATCTGGATGAAGCACGACCACTCCTATGACGGCCGCCTGACGCACCTGCTCGCCGCGCCGCTGCACGCATGTCGTGTGCGTCTCGCACGCGATGGCCAGCCAGTTCGAAGACATTCGAGAACGCGTCTCGGTGGTCTACCCGGGCGTCATGACGCGCGACCTAAAGCCGGTCGAGCAGACCAGCCCACGGTCGGTCAGCGTCGGCCGCCTCGATCCCTTCAAGGGCTTCGACCAGCTGCTGAAGGCGGTCGCGAAGCTGCGCGCGGACGGCGTGGCGGTCAACGTGCGGATCGCCGGCCCGCAGGACCGCATCCACACCGAGACCCAGGGTGAGCTCCGCCGCCTCGCCGACGAGCTCGGGATCGGCGCCGACAAGGTCGGCTGGGTCGACGACCTCGACGAGGTCTACGAGCTGGCCCGCGTGGTCGCGCTCGCCAGCAAGCCCAAGGGCGAGAACGGCGCGCCCGGCGAGGGCGCGCCGCTCGTGCTGATGGAGGGCATGGGCGCGGGCGCGGCCGGTCGTGGGCACGGGCCTGCCGGGGATCGCCGAGGTGATCGACGACTGCGGCTCGCTCTTCGATCCACCGGAGGCGGAGCACATCGCCGCCGCGCTTGAAGCCCTACCTTGAGGACCCGCAGCTCGCGGCCAGAACCGGAGCGAAGGGCCGCGCCCGCGTGGAGCGGCTGATGACCCTGGATCGAACGGTCGCCGACCTGGCGGACGCTTTACGTGCGCTTAGCCGCGGAACCCGCGATACCGTAATGCAGTAGTGGCACAGCAGACCGACCATCGAGCTTCTCGCTCCGCGGCCATCGACCCGCGCCGCACCGGCGGGTCCGAGGAGCCGGTCGAGGTTCGCCGCTACATCGACGCGATCCGCCGTGCGCGCTGGCTGATCGCGGCGATCACCGTCCTGCTCACCGGCGTCGTCGTCGGCGTCTGCGTGAGCGTCCCGAGCAGCTACGAGGCGGACGCGAGCATCGTCAAGCAGGTCAACTCGGGCGCCGTTCGAGAGCGTGGACCCGCAGGTCGTCACCCGCGAGCTGAACACGATCGGCCAGCTGATCACGACGTCCAACGTGCTCGACGCCGCGGCCCGCAAGCTGCCCGGGCGAGACCGGCGACTCGCTGGCGAAGAACGTCGAGTCCAGCGTCGATCCCGAGGCGAACCTGATCTACGTCACCGGCCACGACGGCACCGCGATCGGTCGCGGCCAGGATCGCCAACACGGTCGCGCAGACGTTCGTCGACGCGCAGGCGGAGACCGAGAAGCGCCAGATCGAGGCCGCGCGCGCCAACCTGCTCGAGGAGCAGGCCCGGCTGCGCAACACGGCCGGCTCGGACAGCCAGCTGCAGGCGATCCAGGACCGCCTCTCCCAGCTCGGCGTCAGCCTCGCCGCCGCCGGCACCGACCTGAGCATCGCCGAGCGCGCCGAGGCGCCGAAGGACCGCTCCTCGCCGAAGCCGGTCCGCAACGGCGTCCTCGCCCTCTTCCTCGGCCTGTTCATCGGCGTCCTCGTCGCCCTCGGCCGCGACCAGCTCGTCCCGCGCGTCTCCAGCCAGCGCGAGCTCAGCCGCCTGATCGACCTGCCGCTGCTGGCGAGCATCCCCTACGTCAGCCGCCGCTTCGGCCTGCGCCCGAAGGTGCTCTCCGGGATCGAGTACGAGACCTACCAGTCGCTCGCGGCCTCGGTGCGCTTCGCCCTCCCGGCGGGCGACGAGCCGCGGCTCGTGCTGGTCACCAGCGCCCTGCACGCCGAGGGCAAGTCGACCGTCTGCGCCCGCCTCGGCGCCGCGCTCGCCCAGGCCGGGCAGCGCACGCTGCTGGTGTCAGCGCCGACCTCCGCTGGCCGACCCTGCACGAGCAGATCGAAGGCCCGCTCGCGCCGGGCCTGACGGACATCCTGCAGCGCTTCGAGCGCAACGACGACCGCGACGCGATCCGCCACGAGATGCTCTCGAGCATCGTGCCGGTCAGCGACCAGTCGCGCCGCGGCACGCTGCACTTCCTGCCGTCGGGCAACAAGGTGCCCGACCCCGCGCGCCTGCTCACCGGTCCGGCGATGGACTCGCTCGCGGACGCGCTGCTGGATCTCGACTACGCCTACGTGCTCGTCGACTCCGCGCCGATCCTCGGCATCGCCGACTCGCTCGAGCCTGGCCCGGGCGCTGCACCACGTGCTGTTCGTCGGCCGTCTCGACCGGCTCACGCTGGACACGATCTTCGACGCCCGCGAGATGCTCGACCGCTTCGACACCGAGCCGCTGGGCATGGTCGTCGTCGGCGCCCGCGGCGAGGCGTCGCCGTATTACCTGACGGCCGCGCGGCCGACTCTCGACGAGAGCTGACTTCGCACGTCGGTGCGCTGCCGCCCCGGCCCAGATCAGGCCGGCCAGCAGCCACAGGTAGCGCCAGTGCAGCGAGTCGATCACGAACGAGTTCGCGAGCATCCCGCACCACGCCGCCAGCAGCGCCCCCGAGCTGATGCCGTAGGTGTCCCGGCCCGAGCACCGTGTTGCGCAGGGCGAACAGCAGCGTCCCGAACAGCAGCGTGAACAACGTCGCCGCGCCGAAGATGCCCTCCTCGGCCAGCGCCCGGACGTAGGTCGAGTGGGCCGAGAGCGGCTGCACGAGCTCGAACTGCCCCGGCCCGATGCCGATCGGGTGCGTCTCCGCGAGCTCCAGGCCGGCCCGCTGCGCCCCGAAGCGCTCGGTGTCGTAGGTCTGGAACTTCGCACGCTGCTCGAGGAAGCCGAGCGAGCCGGACGCGTAGACCGCCCAGATGAGCACGCCGCCGCCGATGACGAGGACGATCAGCATCATGAACGCGCGCCGCGAGCCGCCGCGGCGCAGGGCGATGGTGAACGTCATCACGACGATCGCGACGACCAGGTTCAGCCACGCGCCGCGTGAGAACGAGAACAGGATGCCGGCCGCGAGGAACGCCGAAGCAGAAGATCTGGGTCGGCCGGTTCAGCCGCAGCAGCCGCGGCTGAAGCGACTCGCTGGCGAGGAACAGCGCCGCCGGGATCAGGTACGGGCCGTAGACGTTGGCGTCCTTGAAGAACCCGCGGGCGCGCTCGTAGTCGGCGCTCAGCAGGACCGTCGAGCCCGGATAGCGGACGTAGAGCGCGATCGAGGAGGCGACCGCGATCGCCACCGCGCTGATGATGTAGGTCTTGATCACCAGCCGGGCGCGGCGCGGCGAGTCGACGTAGCCGCAGATCCAGATGCCGATGAACAGGCAGTACGCGGTCACCGCGAGGTACTTGGCGGCGGTGTTGGACTCGATCGCCTCCATGCTCGAGAGCAGGTTGAGCGCGATGAAGAGCATGCACAGCGTGAGCATCGAGAGCGGCACGCGTCGCAGCTCGAGCCGGTCGGTGACGACCGTGACCGCCATCACGATGGCCAGCACGCGCGTCCACCGGCGCGGGCTCCTGGCGCACGATCGGCATCAGCAGGATGCCGAGCGCGACCGCCCAGTCGTAGCGCAGGATCGCCAGGCCGAGCACGAAGACGATCCCGATGCAGCCGGCGGCGACGTACAGCGGCGGCACGGGGTTGCGGCCGAGCTCGAGGCCCAGCGCTCGCTCCGAGGACGAGCAGCAGGACCAGCCCGGCGACGTCGTTGACCGGATGGTGAAAGCGTGCTGGGCGCTCGTCCTTGGGGGACGAACCGGCGACTGAGGCCACACCGTTCAGACTAGTGGCGTATGGCTGGCGCGCGTTCCGCACCGGGTCGCGTCGCGACCAACACGATCGCCCGCGCGGCCGGCGAAGCGGTGGCCAAGGCGGCGTCGCTGGCGTTCTACGTGGTCATGGCGCGTGAGCTGGGGACGCACGGCTACGGCTCCTACGTGTTCGCGCTGGCGCTGACCGGGACGCTGCTGATCGGCTCGGGCTTCGGCACCGACGAGCTGATCGCGCGCCAGGTGGCCCGTGAGCATTCGCGCGCCGGCTACTACCTGGCCAACGTCGCCGGCCTCAAGACGGTCACCTCCGTCCTGCTGCTGGGGATCGCGATGGCGGTCGTGTTCGTCGGCAGCTACGGGTGCCGAGGAGCGACTGGCGGTGTTGATCGTCGGCGGCGGCGTGGCCATCGAGGTGCTGGCCAAGAGCTGGCACGCGGTCTTTCAGGGCCGCGAGCGGCTGGCGCTGATCTCGGCCTGCCTGATCCTGCAGCGAACGCTGACCGCGGTCATCGGGATCACCGTGCTGGTGACCGGCGGCGGCCTCGTCGAGACGGCGGTCGTCTATCTCGGGTGCTCGGTCGTCGGGCTGGCGGCGGCGGAGTACTGCTATCGGCGCTGGACGCCGTCCAAGCGGCCGGTGCCGACGCAGGCCGACGGGATGCTCATGCTGCGCGGCGGGTTCACGATCGGCCTCGCGGCGCTGCTGTTCGTCCTGCTGCTGAAGGTCGACGTGCTGCTGCTGTCGTTCTTGGACTCCAACGCCGAGGTCGGGCTCTACTCGGCCGCCTACCGGCTGATCGAGGGCTCGCAGTTCATCCCGTGGGCGTTCGACGCGGCGATGCTGCCGTGGCTGGCGCGGGCGACCGGCCCGAGGCTCGCCCGCGGCTACCTGCTCGGGCTCAAGCTCCAGTGGTCGACGCTGCTCCCGATCGGCGCTGATCGCCGCGTGCTTCGCGGACGTGATCATCATCACGCTCTACGGCGACGACTACAAGGAGGCGGCGACACCGTTGCGGCTGCTCGGCGGGACGCTCGCGCTCTACGGCCTGCAGTCGTTCTCCTCGACGCTGCTGATCGCCCGCGACGTGCCCGGGCTGCTGGCCCGCGCGGCCGGAATCGTGTTCGTCCAGAACCTGATCTGCAACTGCATCGCGATCCCGCTGTGGGGCGCCGACGGCGCGGCCGGGGTGGCGCTGAGCTCAGGGGTGCTGATGACGATCCTGACCGTATCGGCGGCGTCGAAGCGAGCAGGCGGCCTGTCGGTCCCGCGCGCCTTCCTCGGTCCGCTCATCGCCGGCGCGGTGCTGGTGGCGGTGGCGGTGCTCGTCCCGCTGCCGGCCGTCCCCGCGGCGGCCCTGGCGCTGGTCGCCTACGCGGGTGTGCTGATCGCCTTCGAGTGGACGGTCCACCGCGAGGACGTGGAGTCGTATCTCAGTGCCCTACCGCTTCGGCGTCCATAGGCCAGTCCGGTCCAGGAGTGGCTTGACGAAGCGCACCCGGTTGAGCAGCTTGCGCTCGCCGTAGAGGTAGGGGTAGATCAGCTTGCGATGGAGCGGGAGCTGCGAGTGCCGGCGATGTTCGGGGAGCCGCGCGAAGAGGTCCGGGTGGACCTCCCGCAGCGCCCGGTAGATCTCGCCGTGGCGGGTGCGGGCGGCGAGGTCGAGCCCGGGCGCGTGCAGGCGGCGGCGGTATATGACGTCGCGCAGGTGCACGACCGCCTCGCCGTCCTGCGCCATGTCCATCCACAGGTTCCAGTCCTCATAGCCGCGGTGCGACGGGAGCGGGTCGCGCCAGCCGCCGTGGCGGTTGAGCGACTCGCGGCGGAACAGCGACGTGATCGCGTACTCGTTGGTGAACGCGATCCGGAAGGGATCGAGCCGGTCCGGGACGGCGCGGACGATCGCCTCGTTGCCGAACTCCTCGTAGTCGCCAACGCAGGCTGACGCCTCCGGGTGGGCGTCGAGCAGGTCCGCGGCGCGTGCGATACGGCCGGGGATCGCCAGGTCGTCGGCGTCGAGCGGGAACACGTAGGGAGCGACCGTGGCCCGCATCCCCGCCGTCCGCGCCGCCGCCGCGCCGCAGTTGACCTCCTGGAAGATCACGTGCACGCCCTTGGTCTGCAGCTGGGCCAGCGCGGCGTGCGTCTCGGGGTCGGTGGAGGCGTCGTCGACGACGATCAGCTCCACCGGTTCCGGCTCGTCGATCGACGCCACCGTCTCCAGAACGAGCATGCCCGCGTTGAAGCAGGGCACGATGACGGCCACACGCGGATTCACGATGGGTGATGATGACGGGGATGCCGAAGCGGGCGGTGGTACTGGCGGGTGGGCAGGGGGCGCGTCTGCGCCCCTACACGGCCGTGATCCCGAAACCGCTGATGCCGGTCGGCGACCGGCCCGTCCTGGACATCGTGCTGCGCCAGCTGCGCGCCGCGGGCGTCGAGCGGGTGACGATCGCCACCGGCTACCTGGCCGAGTTGATCGAGGCCTTCTGCGGCGACGGCGGCGCCTACGACCTCCGGATCGACTACTTCCGCGAGCGCGAGCCGCTGGGTACGGTCGGCGCGCTGGCGTCGATCGACGGTCTCGATGAGTCGTTCATGGTGATGAACGGCGACGTCCTCACCGACATGGACTTCGAGCGCTTCTTCACCGCGCATCTGAAGTCCGGCGCGGCCGCGACGATCGCGACGACGACGCGAGTGATCGAGGTCTCGCTCGGCGTGATGCGCTTCGGCGACGGCGCCGACCCCGGGCGGGTGACGGACTACATCGAGAAGCCGAACCTCACCTACGAGGCGTCGATGGGCGTCTACGCCTTCCACCCGCGCGTGCTGCCGTTCATCGAGCCCGAGGTGCGGCTGGACTTCCCGGACCTGATCCTGCGCCTGATCGCCGCGGGCGAGGAGGTCCGCGCGCACCGGCCGCGCGGCTACTGGCTGGACCTCGGCCGCCACGAGGACTACGAGCAGGCGATGGCCGAGTTCGAGGCTATGCGTTCGCGGCTACTACCCGAGCTGACGCGCTCGACCTGCTCGAGGGTCGTGTGGGCGGAGAGCGGGAGCGCGAGGTGGCGCTCGGCGGCTGTCTCGGCGTTGGGCAGGCCCGTGTCGTAGCGCGTGAACTCGGTGAGCTTCTGCAGGGCGGGGTAGCGAGTCGTCTGGATGCGCGCGTCGGCAAGCGCCTCGCGCACCCTGACCCGGGTCGCCACGCTGTCGAACAGCACCGCGAACGCGAAGTGCGCCGAGCCGTCGACGTCGTCGAAGAGCGCGTTGTCGAGGCGCTCGCGGTAGGCGCGGACGGCCTCGCGGCGCCGTTCGATCTCGGCCGCCACCTTCGGCAGCCGCGACAGGCCGAGCGCGGCGCGCGGCTCGTCGAGACGGAAGTTGAAGCCGACGTCGACGACGTCGTAGGAGTCCTCGTGGCCGCGGTGGCGGTCCCAGGTGCCGCTCGTCATCGCGTGAGATCTGAGCAATCGCACCCGCGCGGCCAGGTCCGCGTCGCGCGTGAGCACCATCCCGCCCTCGCCCACGGCAAGCTGCTTCTTGGAGAAGAA
The DNA here is from genome assembly GCA_963798325.1 of uncultured Solirubrobacteraceae bacterium. Lineage (GTDB taxonomy): Bacteria > Actinomycetota > Thermoleophilia > Solirubrobacterales > Solirubrobacteraceae > Solirubrobacter. Next base: position 819,538 of record CAWCSS010000008.1, on the reverse strand, counting down.
GCTCAGGCACGTGAGCTCGGAGTCGCCGAGGTTGCGCACGCCGAAGCCCTGCGCGGCGTCCTCGATCACCGGGAGCCCGAAGCGCTTCAGGCCCTCGAGGTCCGCGGGATAACCGAGCATGTGGACGGCGATGATCGCCTTGGTCCGCGGCGTGAGCTTGCGCGCCACGTCCTCCGGGTCGATGTTGGGGTTGCGCGGGCTGATGACGTCGCACAGCACGGGCGTGGCGCCGCGGTAGCGGGGCGCGTTGGCCGTGGCCAGGAAGGTGAACGCGGGGACGATCACCTCGTCGCCCGGCCCCAGGTTCAGCGCCGCGCAGGCGAGGTGCAGCGCGGCCGTCCCGCTGTTGACGGCGACGGCGTGCGGGAGCCCGGTGTGCGCGGCGACCGCCTCCTCGAACGCCTTCGTCCGCGGGCCCATCGTCAGCCAGCCCTGACCGTAGGCAGTCGCCGACGGCCTGGATGTCGTCCTCGTCGAGGATCACGTCGGTGAGCGGGATGTCCCAGCTCATGCCAGCGCCTCGCGCAGGGCGTCGACCACGCGGTCCTGCATCGCCTCGGTCATGTCCGGGAACAGCGGCAGCGTGATCTCGGCGCGGGCGACGAACTCGGTCTTGGGCAGGTGCGCGCCGAAGCGCTCGCGGTAGGCGGTGAACTCGTGCACGGCGGGATAGAAGACGCTCGTCTGCACGCCGTGCTCGTCTCGCAGGTGGCGACGGACACCGTCCCTGCGTGTCGCGTCCTCGACCAGCACCGGCATCACGTAACAGGTCGAGTGCTGCACGCTGTCGTCCGCGTAGGGGACGATCAGGCCCGGCATCCGCAGCTTCTCGCGGTAGGCGCGGGTGAGCTCGCGGCGGCGCTCGATCCCCGCGGGCAGTCGCTTCAGCCGCGAGAGCAGCAGGGCGGACCGCGGCTCGTCGAGGCGGTAGTTGAAGCCCATCGCCACCGCGTCGTAGGTCTCGGTCTGGCCGGTGTGGCGGCTCCACGTGCCGCTCGTCATGCCCTGCGAGCGCAGCAGGCGGGCGAGCTCGGCCACCTCGTCGTCGTCGGTGGCCAGCAGCCCGCCCTCGCCACACGCCAGGACCTTGTTGGAGAAGAAGCTGAAGGCGCCCGCGAGCCCGAACGTGCCGAGCGCCTGCCCGTCCACGTGGGCGTACGGCGCATGGGCGACGTCCTCGATCAGTGGGATGTCGCCCGCAGACGTCGAGCAGCTCGCGCACCGCGGCGGGATAGCCGGCGAAGTGCACGACGCACACCGCCTTGGTGCGCGGCGTGATCTTCGCGGCGACGTCGGCCGGGTCCAGCGAGAGGTCGTGCGGGCCGGCGATCTCGGCGAACACCGGCGTCGCGCCGCAGTAGATCGCCGCCGACGCGGTGGCGGCGAAGGTCATCGCGGGCACGATCACCTCATCGCCCGGGCCGACGCCCGCGGCCAGGTAGGCGAGGTGCAGCGCGGCCGTGCAGCTGCTCACCGCGACGGCGTGCCTGACGCCCAGATGCTCGGCGAACGCGGCCTCGAACGCCGCCGTCTTGGGCCCCATCGTCAGCCAGCCGCCGCGGTAGACGTCGAGCACGGCCTCGACGTCCTCCTCGTTGAGCGTGAGGTCGAAGAGCGGGATCTCCGGGAAGCTCATAGGAGCGTCCTGAGCCCGTCCGCGAGCGACGTCCGTGCGTGCCAGCCGAGCGCGCGCCGCGCGGCGGTCGGGTCCAGGCACGAGCGGCTGATCTCGCCCGCCCGTCCCGGCTGGTTGACCGTCTCGAGCCCGAACTGCCGCGCCAACTCCGCCACGCTCGTCTCGTTCCCGGTGGAGACGTTCAGGACACCGGTGATCGCCGCCCGCCCGGCGGCGGCGAACGCGGCCACGACGTCGGAGACGTGCACGTAATCGCGCGTCTGCTTGCCGTCGCCGTAGATGGTCGCGGTGCGGCCCTCCCTCGCGGCGCCGCTGAAGATCGCCACCACGCCCGCCTCGCCATGCGGGTCCTGGCGCGGGCCGTAGACGTTGGCCATCCGCAGGGCGAGCGTCGAGAGGCCGTGCAGGCGCTCGAAGAGCTGCATGTAGGTCTCGGCCGCGGCCTTGCTCGCGCCGTACGGGCTCAGCGGGGCGACCGGCGCGGCCTCGTCGATCGGCAGCGCCGTGGGATCGCCGTAGACGCCGGCGGTCGACGCGAGGATCACGCGCCGCGTGCCGGTCTGCTTGGCCGCCTCGAGCACCGCCGCGGTGCCGCCGACGTTGACGTGCGCGTCGGTCGAGGGATCCTCGACGGAGCGCCGCACGTCGATCTGCGCGGCCAGGTGGTAGACGACATCCGGCTGCGCCTCGGTGAAGGCCGCGACCATCGCGTCGACGTCGGTCACGTCGGCCTGGTGGACCGTCGCGCCGTTCGCCAGCGCCGCCTGCAGGTTGGTCTTCTCAGGGCGCCGGAGATGGTCGACGACGGACACCGCATCGCCGCGCTCGAGGAGCACGTCGACGAGATGCGAGCCGATGAACCCCGCCCCGCCGGTCACGAGCGCACGCACGGCCTGACAACCTACTGCGCGTGCTTGTTCTCGCGTACCACGTGATCGGCGCCGTCGCGCGCGAGCACGACCCGCACAACCTCGTCGTGACGCCCGACGCGTTCACGGCGCAGGTCGAGACCCTGCGCCGGCGCGGGTGGTCGTTCGTCCCGATGTCCGAGCTGCGGCCGGGCAAGGTGTGCGCGCTGACCTTCGACGACGGGGCGCACGACGAGCTTCCCGCGCTGCTGTCAGCGCTCGGCGTGCCGGCGACGCTCTACGTCTGCCCCGGGCTGCTCGGCGAGCCGCACCCGTTCCTGGACGCCGCGGCGGGGGTACGGCTGATGACCGCGCAGGAGCTGGCGGCGCTGCCCCCGGAGATCGAGCTCGGCTCGCACACGCTGCGTCACACCGTGCTCGACGACGCCTCCCACGAGGTCGCCCTGCGCGAGATGGTGGACTCCAAGCGCGCGCTGGAGGCGCTGCGCGGCGCCCCGGTCACGAGCTTCGCCTACCCCGAGTGCGGGTACTCGCCGGCCTGCCCGGCGGCGGCGCGCGAGGCGGGCTACGCGACCGCGGTGACCTGCGGGTCGCGCGGGTCGCTCGCCCCGCACGAGCTGCGCCGGGTGGCGATCGATTCGCTCGAGAACCGGCTCACCTGGGAGCTGAAGTCACGCGACCTGTGGCGGCTGGTCTTCGATTCGGCCCCGGGCCGGGTGGCGCGCCGGGCGGCGCGCCCGTTCCGTCACGGGATGTTGCGGTAGGGCCGGCCGAACGGGTCCGGGAAGCGGTCCTCGTCGAGCGCGGCCATCACCTCGGCGATCCCCATCCGGGACGGTCCTCGTGATCTCGTAGCCGAGCACGCGCTTGACCTTGCCGAAGTCGACCTTGTAGTCGCGCGGGTCCTCGTGGCGCTTGACGAAGCTCACGGTGCCACGGTCGGTCTGCTTCTGGATCTCCTCGACGAGATCGAGCTTGCGGTAGTTCTCGCGCGTGTCGCCGATGTTGAACACCTCGCCGCGACACGCTGTCCGCGGGCGCCTCGAGGATGGTGCGGATGCCGCGCGCGGCATCGCGGACGTGCACGTACGGGCGCCAGAACTGCTCGCCGAAGACCTCGAGCGGCCTGTCGGCCCACAGGTCGCGGGTGAACTCGTTGACCGTCAGGTCGAAGCGCATCCGCGGTGCGACCCCGTAGACGGTGGCGAAGCGCAGGCAGACGGCCTCCGGCTTGCTCTTGAGCAGGTGCTGCTCGATCGTGACCTTCTGCTCGGCGTAGAGGCTGACCGGCGCGAGCGTGCCGGTCTCGTCGATCGGCGTCGTCGGATCGGCCATCCGCCCGTAGTTGGAGCAGGTGCTGGCCATCACGAAGCGCTCGACGTCGGCCTCCGCGGCGAGCGCGAAGCTGGCGTCGACGTTGACCGCCTGCGCGAGCTCGGGATCGAGCGCGCACGCGGGATCGCCGACGATCGCCGCCAGGTGCACGACCGCCCCGGCGTCCTCCAGAGCGGCCCGGCGGGCGTCCGGATCGCGGATGTCGCCCTCGACGAACTTCACGCCGCGCTTGCGTCAGGTCGTCCACGCGCTGGCCGTGCAGCAGCACGTCGAGCACCGTCACCTCACGCCCGGCGTCCAGCAGCTCGTCCACGAGCTCCTTGCCGATGTAGCCCGCCCCACCCGTCACCAAGGTCCGCATCGCGCCCTAGCCTAGTCCGCGTGAACCCTGCGCTTCGCTACGTCGCCGGCCGGGTGGTGCGGGCCGCGGCCGTCGCTCCCGGCGCCGCGCGCTATCTGCGTGACCGCTCGGCCTACCGGCAGCTGCCCGGCGCCGAGACGCTGCGCTGGCGGGACTCGTTCCCGAAGCTCACCGACCGCGTCGCGAGCTCGCCGTTCGACCCGCACTACTTCCACCAGGACACGTGGGCGGCGCGGCGCATCGCCGAGCGCCGGCCCGCACGGCACGTGGACGTCGGCTCACGGGTCGATCTCGTCGGGTTCCTGACCGCGGTCACGTCGGTCATGTTCGTCGACATCCGCCCGCTCGAGGTCGACATCGAGGATCTCCAGCCGGTCGCGGGCAGCGTGCTCGACATGCCGTTCGAGGACGGAACGCTCGAGTCGGTCAGTTGCCTGCACGTGGCCGAGCACATCGGGCTCGGCCGCTATGGCGATCCGCTCGATCCGCTGGGCACGCAGCAAGGCCGCCGCCGAACTCGGCGGGTGCTCGCGCCCGGTGGACAGCTGCTGTTCTCGCTCCCGGTCGGGCGTCCGCGGGTGGAGTTCAACGCGCACCGCGTGCACGATCCGCACGAGGTCCGCTCGTGGTTCGACGGGCTCGAGCTCGTCGAGTTCGCGGGGGTCGACGACGCGCAGGTGTTCCGGCGCCACCGCTCGCTGGACGAGCTCGCGGGCTCGACCTACGCCTGCGGGATGTATCAGCTCACCGCCGCGCCGTAGATGCGCGCGAGCTGGTCGCGGCGGCGGTCCATGCTGCCTGTGACGCGGGCGAGCGCGCCGGCGGCGAGCCGCTCGTAGTCGGCGTCGACGCTGCCCAGCGCCTCGACGATGCCGTCGATGTAGGCGTCTCTCGGCCTGCGCAACGCGTCGAGATAGGCGTTCGGGAGCGGGTTCGTGTAGTCGAAACGGCACAGGCCGTCGTCGCCGTAGAGCATGTTCTCGGGGGCGAAGCGCACACCGCTGTCGTCGTCGATCAGCTCGTTGAGCGCGAGGTGGCCGGGGGCGAGCACCGGCAGGCCGTGCGCCATCGCCTCCAGGACCACGTAGCCGAACGTGTCCATGTGCGACGGGAACAGCAGCACGTGGCACTCCGCGTACAGGCGCTCGACCAGCTCGCGCGGGCCGGGCACGTGCACGGTGACGTTGGCCGGGATCTCGACCGCGGACGGGACGTAGCTGATCAGGTCGAGCTGGATGTGCTTCGCTCGCCGCGCCGCCTCCAAGGCCTCGATCCCGCCCTTCTCGTAGAACGCGGTGCCGACGAAGAGGACTCGCAGCGGGCCGTCACCGCGGGTCTTGGGCGTTGACGTCGCGGGCCGGATCGCGGGCCGCACGGTGGTCAGCTTGGGCGTCGTCCCGAGCACGTTGAGCAGCCCGTCGCGGGCCGCGTCCGACCATGGCAAGAGCTGCTTGCAGTGGTCGTCCTCGATCATCCGGCGCAGCCGCTCGCGCGCCCACGGGCGGTCGAACGCGCGCGGCTGCCACAGCGCGAACGTGCCGAGTTGCTCGAAATCGACGACGTAGGGCTTGTGCGTCCGCAGGAAGAACTGGGCGCTGTGGATGAGGTCGACGTCGTCCTTGATGCGCGGTCTCGAGCGGCGCACGTAGCCGGCGTTGGCCAGGGTCCGCTGCAGGATGCGCTTGACCGCCGCCCGCTCGCCCGCGAAGCGCGCGCCCTGCTCGACGATCAGGCGCGTCCCGGCGCTCGCGTCGCCGAGGTTCGGGTGGACGTACCGGTACCGGAACCCGGGCGGAAGCGCGTTGAGCTGCTCGCGATACACCGGATGGACGGACCGGCCGACGTGGAGATGCACGATCCGGTCCGGCATTGGCGCGCTCGCGACTATAGCCACGGTCGCCTGGTGCCGAACACTCGGGGTGCGATGACCCGGATGACCAAGACCTGTGGGCTGCTGGCCACCGCCGCGCTGTTCGCGACGGCCGCGGACACGGCCGCCGCCGCGCCCGCGAGGCTCGTGCGCGCCGCCGACGCGTCGACCCCCGCGCAGCAGGCGTTCATGAACGCGCGCTTCTGGCGCCTGCGCAGCGCCACGTCGCTCGGCTGGTCCGCGAACACCTGGGTCACGCAGCACGCCTTCGGGCTCGATCCCGCCGACGCCGCCGCTCATCCGGAATGGCGGCTGCTCGACAACACGAGCCAGCCGGTCTACGTCGGCTCCCGCGTGGCCGCCGATGTCGGCAACGCGGCCTTCCGCACGTGGTGGATCGCCAAGGCGCAGGCCGCGGTCGCGCTCGGCCACCGCGGTCTGATCGTCGACGACGTCTTCATGGAGCGCCGCTTCACCACGCTCGCGGGTGCCTCGCGCACGCCGATCGACCCGCGCACCGGCGTCTCGATGACCGAGGCCAACTGGCAGCGGCAGATGGCCGACTTCATGGTCGCCGTCCGCGCCGCGCTGCCGAGCACCGAGATCGTCCACGACGTCCTCTGGTACAAGGGCGACGCCGGCGACGTCCTGCGTGAACTGCAGGCCGCCAACGCCGTCTCGCTCGACAAGGGCTTCAACGACGCTTCCGTGGTCAGCGGGTCGAGCACGTACGGCTACGCGACGCTCGCGGGCTGGCTCGAGCGCGAGCAGGCGCGCGGCGGGTCCGTCGTCCTGGACTCGACGAGCACCGGGACCACCGCGGCCGCACGCGTGTACGGCCTCGCCGGTTACCTGCTGGTCAACAACGGGCTGTCCGCGATCGCCAACGACGGTGCGACCGGCCCGGACAGCTTCTGGCCGGGCTACGACGCCGACCTCGGTGCCCCGCTGGGCGCGCGTTACTCGTGGTCGAACGTATGGCGGCGCGACTACGCGGGTGGCATCGTGCTCGTCAACGAGCCCTACCGCAGCACCCGCACGCTGACCATCCCGGACGGCTACAAGGACCTCGACGGCGTAGCCCGCACGTCGGTCACGCTCACCGGCGGCAGCGGCATCGTCCTCGTGCCGATCCCGCCCGTCCCCACCCCCACGCCGACGCCCGAGCCCCCGGTCGAGACCTCGATCCCGGTCGCTCCCAACCCGCCTGCCGGCCCGGCGACGCCGACCGCGCCCAGGACGCCGACCTCGACGGGCACCAAAGCCCGCGTCTCCGCCGTCGGCCACGTCGCGGGTGCGCGTGCACCAAGCAAGACCTCGACGAGCGTGCGCGGCTCCGCGGCCCGTCTCTCCGGGACCGTCAAGGGCGCCGTCGCCGGGCAGGTCCGCCTGACCGTCGAGCGCAGGCGCGGCGGCCGCTGGGTGCTCGCGCGTCGCGTCGCGGCGACGGTCAAGCGCTCCGGTTCGTTCTACAAGGACATTCCGCGCCTGTCGCACGGCACGTACCGCCTCCGCGGCTCGTTCCTCGGGACGGGCACCTCGCGGCCCTCGAAGTCGGCCTCGCGCGGCTTCCACGCATAGACTGCCGCCGCATGGGCGGCTTCGAACTCGGACCTGATCACGAAGCGCCGCCCAGTGCGGTCGGCAAACTCCAGGTCGCCGCGCGCCGCGCGTGGCGGGTGTCGGCGCTGGGCGCGAGCGCGATCGATCGGGCGCGGCTGCTGTTCGGGACCTTCTTCCTGTTGGCGACCGCGCAGACCGGCCGACGCGGACGCGACCGCCTGGTCGTCCGCGTGCGGGCGTACGGGCGCGAGGGCCGCGCCGTGCTCTCGGACTACTCCCACATCCGCCTGCTGGAGCTGATCTTCCTGGAGGGGCACTACGCGGTCGACCCGCTCGTCGCGGAGCCGCGGGTGGTCGTCGATCTGGGCTCGAACATCGGGCTCTCGATCCTCTTCTTCCGGCTGCGTTTCCCGGGCGCGGAGATCTACGGCGTGGAGCCGGATCCGACGGCGTTCGAACTGCTGCAGCGCAACGTCGCCGGCCTCGGCCGCGTGACCGTCCGCCAGGCGGCGGTGGGTGACCACGGGGGCACCGCGACCTTCTGGAGCGCGCCGGGCGCCGTGGCCTCGTCCCTGTTTCAGACCCACGGCGCTCAGCAGCCGGTCGAGGTTCCCGTCGAGACGTTCGAGCGGCTGCTCGCCGGCTTCGGCGTCGACCGCATCGACGTGCTGAAGCTCGTCGTCGAGGGCTCGGAGTTCGAGGCGCTGCGGTCGGTCGACCTCGGGCGCATCGACACGCTCGCCGGCGAGATCGCGCTGTCCGCGAGCGGGGACCGCTCAGAGGCCGCGTTCCGGGAGCTGCTGGCGGATTTCGACGTCGAGCTGACCGAGAACTACGAGGACGTGTTCCGGCAGTTCAAAGCTAGACGGCGATGATCGTCAGCACGTCGCGCAGGGAGCGCACGACGTGCGTCGCGCCGGCGTTGATCAGCTTCCACGGATCGCCGCTGCGGTCGACACCGATCCGGACCGGGACGCCGTGCTCGACGCCGAGGCGCATGTCGGTCGGGCTGTCGCCGATCGTGACCGCGTTCGCCACCCATTCCGGGTCGGGCGCATGCTCGGCGAGCTGCGCGTAGTGCGCTGAACCCTTGCGGCAGGTGTCATCGGAGCCGAGAACGACGGTGAACGCGTCCCAGCCCTCCTGGCGCAGCACCTGCTCGGCGCGCTCGGGGCTGCTGCCCGTCGAGAGCATCAGCGTCGAGAGCTTGGCCAGTTCTCGCAGGGTCTGGTCGGCGTCGGCGTAGGCGACCGTGGGCAGCGCGCCGTTGAGCTCCTCCAGGCGAGCGAGGAAGCGGTCGGTGCACGCGATGGCTTCCTGCTCGGTGCACCCGAGCGCCTCGAAGATCTCGCGCGCGGGGCGGCCGGGGAGCTCGTCGAGCGTCTCCGACATCTGCTGCGCGTCGATCCCCCGCTCCCGTCCGACGCAGGCGAACGCCTCGCGCACGGCGTCCGAGTGCACGAGCGTGTCGTCGAGGTCGAAGATGACGTAGAGCGGCTCCACTGCTTCATGTGATCGGCCGATCCGCGCACGGGTTGACTCATACCGTCGTCCGGCCGTAGACCACGAGCGCCCACAGCAGCGACGCGAACGCGCCCGTCGAGGTCACCACGCGCACGAGATTGAAGGCCGCCCAGCGCGTTTCATGGAACTGCGCGCGGACCGTCGCGAGGTCGGTGATGCGGTCCGGGTCGCCCGCCGCCTTGATCGCGTCGTTGAGCGGGACGTTCACGGCGACGGTGACGACGACGGCGACCAGGTAGAGGGCGAGCGCGACGAGGATGAAGGGCAGCGGGTCCTGGCGAAGCTGCGTCAGCGCGGCGAGAGCGGTCAGCACCAGCGCGCCGACGAAGCCGCCGACCATGAACCACGGGTTGATGATCGCTCGATCCAGCGCCTGGAAGGACGCCACGAACGTCCGGTCGTCCGTCGTCTTGAGGGCGGGCATGATCGTGTGGGCGTAGAGCGCGAAGACCCCCGCCGCCAGGCCCATCGTGAACGTCGCGCCGAGGAGGATCAGTGACTTGAGCATGGGTGTCATTGAACTCGTCGAGCGCGAGCGTTTGAATAGCTGAAACCCGCCGATCCATAATCCATCGTCCACATTTGACAAATCTGATTTTCTATTCGCTGTGAACGTCGTCAGCACGCCGCTCGCCCCTCTCCGCCAAGCGATCCTGGAGCAGTTGCGCGACCCCTTGTCGGCCACCGAGGTGGCCGCGCGGCTCGGGGAGAGCCGCCAGCGCGTCAACTACCACGTGCGGGCACTGGAGCGCGGGGGGCTCGTCGAACTGGTCGAGAACCGCCCGCGACGCGGCTGCATCGAGCGCGTCGTGCGCGCGACCGCCGACGCGGTCGTCGTCGAACCGACGGTCGTCGGCTCGGTGGCTTCGCAGGACAGGTTCGCCGCCGACACCCTGCTGGCCGGCGGCGCGCGCATGGTCCGCGACGTCGCCGCCGCCCGGGCGGCCGCCTCCGCACGCGGCCAGCGGCTGCTGACGTTCGCGATCGAGGCCGAGATCGGCTTCGCCCAGCCGTCGGATCTCGAGCGCTTCACCGACGCGCTGGCCGAGCGCATCGCCGAGCTCGCCGACGAACTCGGGCCTGGCAAGCGCCGCTACCGCGTGCTGATCGGAGGCGTCCCGGCGTGAGCATGGACAAGCCGTTCCACATCGAAGTGACCGTCGACGCTCCCCGCGACGTCGTTCTGGCGCGCACTCACCGACACCGAGCAGATCCGCCACTGGTTCGGCTGGGAGTACGACGGCCTCGAAGACGAGATCCAGTACATCTTCGTCGACCACGCGAAGCTCGGCGACCACGAGATCGAGATGGGCATGGACATCGACATCTCCGTCTTCGAGCGCGACGGACGGACCGTCATCCGCGCCACCAAGCCCGGTGACCTCTCCGCCCTCCAGTGGAAGGACGTCTACGGCGGCGTCGAGGAGGGCTGGATCACGTTCTTCAACCAGCTCCGCCACCTGCTCGAGCGCGCCCCCGCGGGTGCGAACCGCCGAATGGTCGTCCTGAAGGGCGAACTGCCAGGCGTGCCAACGCTCCCGGGCTCGCCCTGGCACTCCTCCCCGTTCCAGGCCGGCGCCGACATCGACGGCACGCTCATCGTCGTGTTCGTCCAGCCCTCCGGCGAAGCGATGGGGCTCGTCACCACCTACGACCTCGACGACGAAGCGTTCACCACCGCCGAATCCCACTGGACTTCCTGGTGGGACGCCCTCCCGCGATAGAATGCCGCTCCCCTGAGGGCGCGTAGCTCAGTGGGAGAGCGCTCGCTTCACACGCGAGAGGTCGCAGGTTCGAAACCCGCCGCGCCCATCACTCAGAAACCGCGCTCCGGCGGGCTTTTCTGCGTTTTGGGCTTCGCGTGGAACTGGCATCGGATCGTCTTGAGCGGTCGTCCCGGCCCATACACGGGCCTGAACCAAGAGCTGCGACGGGCGTCGCTTGTGCAAGCGACCCCCGCCCGGTCAGGCGGCGTCCTATGCACCACCCTGCCGCCCGTCTCGCCCTCTGCGTCGCCATGCTCGCCGCCGGCCACGCCGCCAGCTCGGCCGCCCACCAGCCCGCCAAGGCCCCCGTCTGCGGCTCCTTCCGCGGTCCCGGCGCGACCCGGTGGGCCTCGTGATCGAGCGCGGCAAGCCGAGCTGCGCGACGGCCAAGAAGGTGCTGCGCACCTACCTCCGCTCGCACGCCCCCTGCACGGGCTCGGCGTGCGTGCGCGAGCACTTCGGCTGGACGTGCGCGAGCGCGAAGGCGCCGGACTGGCCGCGGCTGGCGAGCTGCACGAAGGGCCGCAGCCGGATCGCCGCGGACGGCCCGCGGACTGAAACGAGTCCCGCGGAGTCGCCGGCGCCGCAAGGCGGCGCCGGCGGCCGGAGGTGGGGCGGTCTGCGCAGCTGCGTCGGTGGGCAGGTGCGCAGACGCGCACCGCTGCGGTCCGGTCCGATCGTCGGCGCTGGTCAGGCACCCTGTCCGTCGGTCAAGACGGGCTTGCCGTAGTCATCGTTATCGGACCCTCTTGTACCCGGTGATCGCTACCGGGGAGTAGCGACCTTGGTTGGCCTCGGCACGAGCAAGACTGCGGGCATTACCAGCATGCCCTCGACCTTCGAGGAAGCGATCGACTCGGGTTCGCAGCAGAAGCCGCGCGAGTGGCATCAAACTCGGGCCCAGCCGCGCGGTTCAGATCAGAGATCGCTTCTCCGCGTCGGAGACCACGCCGGCGACATCGCCCGGCAGTGCGACATCGACGGCGACCACCTCTGGGATGAAGGCGTCGGACGGATCTCGACGGGATGACGTCACCAGACGCCGGTGAACGTGACCGACCCGGTCCAGCTCTCGTAGCCGGCGTGCGAGGGATCCGAGGAGATCGGGTATGTCGCGGTCTTCGTGTTCGAGCTGCCGCTGGCAGGGAGGGTGATCGTGCCCTGCCACAGCGTGTCGGGGTGGTAGCGGCCGAACGGCGGCGGTGGGGAGCAGTCGGCCGCGCTCGGCACGCCGTAGCTGGACGCCTTGAGCTGGATCGTCCAGCTGCGCGACGTGCCGCTGCCGTTGACGGAGAGCACCTTCATCCACGCGTCCTTGGGCGCGTCGGCATTCTCGAAGCTCAGCGTTCCCTGGCAATCGCCGACGAAGGGCACATGGGACGTGTAGGTCCCGCCGCCATGGGTCCCCGCCGCGCAGGCACACACGTACCGGTCCGCCAGCAGCGGCATGGCGCCGGTGAACGTGTCGTCCCAGTGCAGCTGCGCCTCGTAGGTGTTGGGGTTGTAGTCCAGGCCGTCCTGGCCGTGGAACACCGCGCCGTCGACTTTGAACTCGGCGGCCGTGATGATCGGGCAGGCGACCTTGTGCGCGACGACGACGACCTGGCCCTTGAGCGTGTCGCCGGTGACGGCGATCACCGGCGTGGTGGGCGCGGTGGGGTCGAGCACCGGCAGCGGACTCCTCGCCGGGGCAGGAGCAGCCGCCGTTGTTCATGCAGTAGTCGCGGCTGGCGGTGCCGGCGGGGCTGAGCAGGTCGTCGGTCGGCTGGCCGGTCGCGCCGTTGGCGCCGGAGACGCGCACGCGCCCGGCGACGGCCGTGACCGTCAGCTTCTGCGCGTCGCTCTCGGCCTGGGGCGCCAGCAGCTTGGCGGCCAGCGCCGGGACATCGATCGTCTGCGGCGCTTCTTGCGCGAGCACGAGCGGGGACGGCGCAGGCGGCGGGCCGTCCTTGCATTCGCCCTGCTGGTCCCAGTCGCCCGTGTTGAAGCGCTGGGGCTGCTGGAGGAAGCTCGGGCCGAGGTCGTCGAGGAGCTTCTCTTGCTGACCGCCCGTCAGCTGCTGGAAGGCCGCAACCTGATTGGTCTGCTTCAGCGCGGCGGCCATCGTCGTGAACGGGTCGACCCCGGTGCTCTTGCGCAGCTCGGAGAACATGCCGATTGCGCCGTAGCTGCGCCCGTAGAGGATCTGCTCGGGCGCGGCCGCCCAGCGCGCGAACCAGCTGCGGCCGTTGGCGCCGCCCGCGAACGTGCACGCCGCCCACTCCGCGCCGCCTTCGGTCAGCCACTTGGCGCCCGCCGTGATCGCCGCGATCGCCGCCCCGCCGCCGAGGATCTGGTCCTGGAAGCAGTGGAAGACCTCGTGGGCCATCGTCTGCTCGAGGTCGGTGCCGCGGTAGCCGAGCAGGTAGTTGACGCGCACGTGGCAGACCTTGATCGGCCCGGCGGCGCCGCCCTTGGCGTCGGTGGCGTAGGCCCACGCGTTGGCGCCGTGAAGATCGTCGCCCTGCGGGCGGTAGCCGAGCACCGCGGGCGCGACGTCAAGCGTGAACGCCGGCGCCAGAGCGAGCGCCTTGGCGAAGTACGCCTTGGCCTCCTCGGCGAGCTTGCGCAGCTGGCCGGTCGGCGCGACGAGCGCCGCCGCGTGCGCCTTCTTGCGCTTGCCCCGCCTGGCCGGGGCGTCGAGGACCGCGTTGACCGCCGCGCGCTGGCGCCTGGTCAAGTGCTTCAGGTCGGCCCGGATCGCGACCAGCGCGTCCGTGCCGTCCTCGATCGTCCCGAGATCCGAGCGGTCGGCCTTCACCCCCGGCACCGGCCCAAACGCGAGCGCGAAGTCCTTCAACCTGCTCGACCGCGTTGACTTCGCGGGCGCCTGCGCCTGGAGATCCTGCCAGCGCGACTGCGCGGCCAGCGCGGTCACGCGCGCCCTGACCTGCCCCACGACACCGGGCAGCGCCGTCGAGCCGGCCTGTCCGGCGACCTCGACGACGGCCGCGCCGGCCGCGAAGACGCTGCGCGTGACCGGCGTGCCCGGGTTCGCGCCAAGCCCGGCGACGGCCACCGCGTCGCCGGCCGGCGACGCAGCCGACAGGGCAGCCACGGCGTGCTTCGCCGTCGCCTTGTCGCGCAGGACCGCCGCGAACCCGACGACCGACGCGCCGGCGACGGTCAGCCGTACACCCACCGCCTTGCCGTGAGCGCGCTTGCGCTGCTTGGCGCTGAGCCGCGCAAACCATGCGGTCGCCGGCACCGGAACGGACGCCGCGCCCGGCAGGTCATTGACCGTCGGCAGCGCGTCCGCCGGGCGACCGACCGACGCCTGCACAGCGCCGGGAGCCACCAGCACCATCAACAGCACCAGAAGGAAGCCGCAGATCCGAACGCCGATGCTCGATCGCATTGGGCGGGAGCCTACTGCCGCAACGGCTCCCCGACCGAGCCGTTTGACCAGGAACGCACGGCTCCGTCGCGCACGTGCTGGACGTCGCGTTCCCCGCAGCGACCACATGACCTCGACGCGGCATCTCGGCCCGGCGTTGAGGGCCGGGGGTCAGCAAGCGACGATGAGCTGGTTGAGCGGTGCGTCTGGATCGGCGATCAGCGGCGAGCGTGACCAGGGTTTGGACCGTGATCCCCAGGGCCGGCGGCGCCGGGGTGCTCGGGCGGGCGGTTTGCTTGCCCTGGGTGCTCGGCGCGAGGCGTGTCGGTCCGCCCGGAAGACGGCGGGGGCGTGTGATCGGTCTGCGGTTGCGTGACCGGCGCGTGGGGTCCGTGCCCGCTTCCGCGGGAGCGAACCTCGCCCGGTCCCGTGGCCTTCTCCGGCCGGGCCGGGCGCACCGCGCCGGAGGGCGCAACGTGCCCGGGATTCTGCGTGGCGTGTCCCTGGCCGCGAGCCTTCGACCGGATCTCGGCGTGCGCGGCGGGTCGCCGCGGTGCGTGTGCCGATCGCGAGCGACCCGGTGGTTGCGTACGGGCGCTGGTGGCGTCGGAACCGGTGGACGGTTCGACCCGCGCCGGGCTCACCGCGACCGATTCGCGTGCCGCCTGAGGCTGCTCGGACGGGGCGCCGCCGGGCTTCGGGGCACTGTGGGCTGGGCGCCGACGTGGCGCGGTGCGCCGAGGGTGGTGGACAGGCTCAGCGGCCGGGGTGCGGGTTCCGTCGGCAGGAGCTGAGCGTCCGGAAGGCATTCCTGGCGCGGGGCGGCCGCCTGGGAGGGCCGTCGCGGCCGGGCCGGCGTGTGCCCGGGGCACGGGCGCGGGGGCGTCCAGCACTCTGGCGAGTCTGATCGACTCGGCGTCGTGGCCGCGCAGCGTCGTCGCCAGGTCGTCGGCGAACCCGCCGGCGGCGAGCGCAGCTGCGCCGACGACTACCACTGCAGCCGTCAGCGACGCGCTCGAGGCGAGTGAGAAGAGCAGCGGGCGGGCACGCGTAGACAGCAGGGGCATTTGGCGAAGGTGACCGGAGGGCGATCGCAGCGTCTATCGGCATCTGCACGTGGGACTTGAGCGAGAACTGCGGTTCGCACCGGCCCGGGCGATCTGACATGCGCCGCAAGGCGGGTGCTGGCGCGGCTTGATCCGCGACGACCGGGCGGCGTCGCTGGACCTGGGGGCGCGCCGGGCACAACCGTTCCCGTGCAGCCTGAGCAGCCGACGCCCTGACCACCACGTCGCGGAACATGACTCACGTCGGGCCGAGGAGAGGACGGAAGTGAGTGCACCCTCGTACGCGTAGGCGGGGGAGGGGCCGAGGAAGTGAACTCCGCGGTCGTGCCGTGTCCGTATCTGTGCGTCGAGGTCCACTAGGCCCAGCGTTCCTCGCTCCATCTCGCCCCACGGTCGCCGTCGAGTGGTTAGCGACCCGCCTCGAAGCTCGTCCAGTCGCGTCTGGCCTGCTCGCCGAAGGACGGGTTCATCCAGCCCTCGCCCCAGGTGGCGTCGAGCGTGCGTGTGTGCAGCGCCCAGCCGAGGTTGAGATCGAAGGACCCCTCCAGCACGGCGGTCAGGAAATACGTGGTGCGGTTCCGGACGGGAGCGACGAGCAGCGCGCACTCGCACACCTCCATCCGCACGTGGCCGCTGTTGAACAGGAAGCCGGCATGCAGCACGCCGTCGCGCTCGAGCACGTGGACCTCGTCCTTCCACACGGCGTCGGCGGCGGCGGTCCACGCCGCGACGATGTCCGCGTCCGTCACGCCCACCCGCATCGGCGACCAGTAGGTGGCGACGGCGGCTTCGAGGTCGAGCGCGGGCATCACGACAGAGCTTCGCGGATCGGGGATGGCGTTGCAGCGTGGTGATTTCGGGCGCACGGTCATCCGGCGGAGCCGTGCGCAGCGGACACGGACCGCGCAGCGACGTGTTCCGGCGGCGGCAGTCGAGAACGGGCGATCGGCCGCGCACCTGGGCGAGATGGCACTCGAGCTCGAGCCCGGTGAGGGGATGCGCCTCGCCGACGTCGGGCTGGATCCCCGCCGGCCGGAGCTCTGCTCGTAGAGTCATGGCGGATGGATGACCTGCCCCGCAGCGCACGGCGTGTGCGCGACGCCCTGGTGGCGCTGGAGTTGCCCGCCGACATCCACCGCCTGACCGACTCCACGCGCACGGCGCCCGAGGCCGCGGCCGCGGTCGGGTGCGAGCTCGGCGCGATCGTCAAGTCGCTGGTGTTCCGCGGGACCGCGACGCAGACGCCGCTGCTGGCGCTGGTGTCGGGTGACAATCGCGCCGACGAGGCGAAGATCGAGGCGGCGGTCGGCGAGCACGTGGAGCGCCCGGACGCCGCGTACGTGCGCGAGGTGACGGGCTACGCGATCGGCGGCATCCCGCCGGTCGGGCACCCCGCGCCGGTGCGCACGGTGCTCGACGAGGACCTGCTGCGCTTCGACACGGTGTGGGCGGCGGCCGGGCATCCGCACGCGGTGTTCCCGATCGACCCGCGAGTCCTTGCGGCCGCCACGGGCGCGGCGATCTGCCGGCTGGCCGCCGCGCGCTGACCTGACAGCCGAACAGACCCCGGCGAGCCGGCCGTCGCCGGGCCGAGTCCGACTGGACGACGGCGACGGCGACTGCGCAGCGCCGCGACCGGGCACCGCGCGCCGCCGCCACGACAACACGCGTCCAGCCCTCTCCGCCGTGCTGAAGCCCGAGCCGGACGCCACGCCCGCCCACGATCAAGCGGGCATGCGCACTGCCAAGGCGCTCACGCGACCGGCCGGCTGAGCGGCCGCGGGCCCGGACGCGGCCTTATCGTCCACCTGTCCAGTCCGGTCACCCAGATTACAATCGGTACTTAAGTCTTCAGCATTAGCTTCCTACGTTCGCCTCAACGAATGGCGGGCCACGGGAGGCTCGCGTTGAGACAGGGAGAAAGCATGATGCGCAAGCGCCTCACCCCCGGCGTCGTTCTCGGCATCGGGGCAGTGGTCATCGCCTGCACCGGGAGCGCGACCGCCACGTCGCTGATCACCGGGGCCAAGATCAAGGACGGCACGATCACGTCCAAGGACATCAAGAAGGGCACGATCTCCAGCGATCGCCTCGCCTCGAGCGTCCGCGCGCAGCTGCGCAAGGCCGGCACGCCCGGTCCGGCCGGCCCGAAGGGTGACACGGGCGCGACCGGCGCGACCGGCGCCCCCGGCTCGACGGTGCAGGGCTCGCCGCCGCAGGCGGGGCCCAAGGGCGACAACGGCTCGAACGGCAAGGACGGCAAGGACGGCGCGAACCCCGCGACGCTCGTCGCGGCCAGCGGCGACGCCGGCTGGGCGACCGTGGGCGGAGGGTCCTACCCGTCGGCGAGCTTCGCCGGCGGCAAGCTGCGCCTGCAGGGCGGCTTCGACGGCTCGACGCCGAGCGGCGCCATCGGCCTCGCGCACGGCTACGACGACGTCGCGCTGAGCTCGCTGAAGACCCTCAGCTACGACTTCCGCGTCGTCAAGCGCCCGTCGGGCAACACCGTCAGCGCGCCGACGATCCACATCAGCGTGCTCAAGGCCGCCACCGGCACGACGAGCGGCTTCACGAACTTCGTGTTCGAGCCCTACATGCAGGACGACTTCACCGTCGGCCTCAACCAGAACTACTCGATGGACGCGATGGCCGGCAAGTGGTGGGCGACCCGCAAGACGGGCGACATCGAGCAGGCCAAGCCCGCCAGCTGGGCCCACCTGATCGCGACCAACCCCGACGCCACGATCTCCGCGATCAGCATCGACAACGGCGGCACCTCGGGCTCCGGCACGATCCCGGGCGATCAGTTCGCGGCTGACGCGGACAACATGATCGTCGGCTTCGGCTCGGCGTTCACGCGTTACGACTTCGGCGGCTAGTCACAGCCGCTTCGCAAACCAGTGCTCCGCGTAGGGGTCCTGGTTGAACGGCTCCACCTCGTCGTAGCCCGCGGCCAGATACAGGCCGCGGGCTTCGACCAGGTCATCACGGGCGTCGATCCGCAGGCGCTTCGTGCCCCGGGCGCGGGCCGCACCCAGCAGCACGCGCCCGCCGCCACGCCGGCGAAACCGCGGTGCGACGAACGTCCGCGTCAGCGCGCCCGACTCGCGCAGTCCGGCACAGAACGCCGCCACTCGGCGCGGCTCACGCATTCCCTTCGCCAGGGGTGCGGATGACCACCTTGCGGGGGCTTCTCCGCGTGCAGTACGGTCGAACTCGTGCGCCGACCGATCGCTCTCCTCGTCGTCCTCGGGTGCATGCTCGGCGTCGGCGCGACCGCGCTGGCGCGGGGCGGCGGGAGCGACAGGCTGTCGATCGCCCTGCAGCGTGGCTGCCTGCACGGCACGCGGGTGCAGGTGCGGATCACGCCCGCCGAGGGCCAGATCCTCAGCCCGGTGCATGTTCGTGTGAGCAACCGAGAGGTCGTGCATCTGACGGGCGTGTCGCAGCAGGCGAGCGTGACCGTGCGCATGCCGTCCAAGCGCGGCCGCCTGTCGGTCAGCGGTGAGACGACCGGCGGCCGGCGCTTCTCGTCCGCGCGCGACTACCGGCCGTGCACGCCGCACCCGACGCCGCCCGCCACGCCGCGCCGGATCACCCGCCGCGAGCCGACGCTCAGCGGCGGCGGAGAAGGCTAGGCAGGCTCTGCCGCTTCCCGTGTGGGCGGCGGCAGGTGCAGGGTGGACGGGATCGGGACGGTGGGCGTCCGCGCGACCGTCAGCGCCGCGATCATGAACCGCGCCGCGAGCGGGAACGGCCGGCCGGGCGGCGGCGGGGCCAGGTGCTTGCGGAACAGGTCGAGCAGCTCGAGCACGGCGGCGCAGACGTCGGCGTGCGGGGCGTCGTCGCCGACGGCGCACGCCAGGCGTGCGAGCGCGATCGACTCCTCCGGGTCCGCACCGCCGAACGCGCGCCCCATCGCGGAGATCAGATGCGTGACGACGCGATCCATCAGCGGGTGCAGGTGCGGCTCCACGACACCGGGCGCGTCACCCACCCACAGCGGATCCTCGCCCGCCACGAGTCGCGCGATCTGCCCGCCGAAGATCGAGCGCATCGCCTCCTCGCCGAGCCCCGCGCTGAGCATGCAGCGACCGTGCGTGAACGCCGCGACGATCGGCATGCCGTAGGGCGAGTCCGACGCCCACACGATCTGCGACGGCGCCACCAGCGCGAACAACGCGATCAAGTCGGCCGGGTTCCACCACGCGGTGTCGATGAAGACGTTGGGATGGTCGGGCAGCTCGTGCCACAGCCATGCCAGGTCGGAGATCCCGGCGTGCGCGAGGATCATCCGCGCGTCCGGGAACTCCGAGGCCAGATCGACGGTGTCGCGGCCCAGCGCGGGAATGCCGCGCCCGGCGTGGATCAGGATCGGCACGCGCCGCTCGTGCGCCACGGCGACGATCTCGCGCACGCCCGGCTCGTGCATCGTGAACTGCTCCGCGCGCGGGTGCAGCTTGATGCCGACCGCGCCGTTGTCCAGGCAGCGACGGGCCTCGGCGGCGGGTGAGACGCGCGGGTCCAGCCGGCAGAAGGAGACCAGCCGTCCGTCGGAGGCCTGCGCGGCGGCGATCGCCGCGTCGTTGGGGCCGGGGTAGCCGTCCGGTTCGTGCATCGGGAAGACGACCGCGCGGGCGCCCGCACCGGTCAGCGCTTCGATCAGCTCGGCGGGCGTCTGTTTCATCCCGTCAGGGTCGTTCTGGCCGATGTGGGTGTGGGCGTCGAACAGCTCGAAGGGGCCGTGGGCCTCTTGGATGCTGTCCCACCACGGGCGCAGGATGGCGTCGATGTCCAGCAGCATGGGTGCGCAACCCTACAGACGGATCCCGGGATTCGATCCATACTGGGCGTCATGCATTCCCGCCATGAGCGCGTCCGCATCGAGACGGCACGTCACGAGATCGAGGGCACGCTGCAGTTGCCGCACGAGGGCTTCCGCTCTCGCCTGACCGACTTCCTGAACACTCAGAGCGACGCGTTCCTGCCGCTGACCGAGGTCGAGGTGACCTATCTCGACGGGTCGCGCGAGCCTGAGCACCACGAGTACCTGGCGCTCGCCGCGCGCCACGTGGTGCTGGTCATAGAGCTCGCGCCAGTCGCCTGACGGCTTCCTCGACGTTCGTCGGCGCCGTCCCGACGTTGAGCCGCGCGAAACCCGGCGCGCCGAAGCTCGGCCCCGGGGTGAGCGCGACGCGCCCGCGCTCGAGGAACGCCGCCGCCGGGTCGCCGTCGATCCCCGCCTCGCGGCAGTCCAGCCACGCCAGGTAGCCCGCCTGGGCGGGATAGGCGACGCGCACGCCCTCGGGCAATGAGCCGGCCAGCATCGCCTGGTTGGAAACGATGGTCGCGATCGTCTCGTCCAGCCACGCGTCACCGTCGCGGAACGCCGCCTCGGCCGCCAGCGCGCCGAGATGGCCGGCGTGGTCGCGCACGTCCTCGGAGAGCTCGTCGGCGACGGCGCCCACGACGAACGCGAGCTTCAGCGCGGCGAGGTCGAACGCCTTCGAGGCGCTCGTGACCACCGTGCCGTGCTCGGAGACGTCCAGCCAGGACACGAACTCGACGCCGGGAAAGGTCAGCGGCGCGTGGATCTCGTCGGCGATCACGTGCACGCCCCACGCGTCGGCCAGCGAGGCCAACCGCACCAGCTCCTCGCGCGGCGCGACCCGCCCGGTCGGGTTGTGCGGGTTGCACAGCAGCAGGACGCGGGCGCCCTCCTCGAAGGCCTTGTCGAGTCCGTCGAAGTCGGGCGAGAAGTCCTCGAGCAGCGGCACCTGGACCGTGGCCCGCTCGACGTGCGGGATCTCCCGGAAGTACGGCGGGTAACAGGGCGGCGAGATGACCACGCCATCGCCGGGCGACGTCACATGGCGCACCACCTCCTGGATGCCGATCATGACGTCGGCGACCAGCGTGACCGGCCCGACCGTCACCCCCAGCCGGCGCCGCATGAAGCCTCTGAACGCGTCGAGCAGCCCGTCGACGTTGCCGACGTAGCCGAGGTCACCGGCCGACACCGCGCGGATCAGCGCGTCGCGGATGGGCGGCGCGAGCTCGAAGTCCATCTCGGCCACCCAGGCCGGGAGCACGTCCGGCGGGTACCGCGACCACTTGTCGCTGCGCAGCGACTTCAGGCGATCGTCCACGTGTCCGCCGCGCGCAGGGCGGCGTCGAGCTTCGCGTCGTCCACGCTCGCCCGCGCCGCCGCGAGCTTGGGCGTCAGCTCGCGCCCGGACACCGGGCGCGAGACCTGGCGGAAGATGCCGATCGGCGTCGGCCCGTCCGGCAGCGACGACAACCGTGACAGCGCGAAGGCCAGCGACGGGTCCTCGCGGTGCGCGTCGTGGACCACCAGCTCGTCCTCGCTGACGTCGGCCAGCGGCACGATCCCCAGCTCGCCGAACTCGCCGCGCACGACGCCGAACTCGCCGGAGCGGATCGGCCGGCCATGCTCGAGCAGGATGCGGTTGACCGCGCCCTGCTTCTTGTCGCGCAGCGCGTCGAACGCGCCGTCGTTGAACACCGGGCAGTTCTGGTAGATCTCGACCAGCGCGGCGCCCTCGTGCTGGGCCGCGGCGCGCAGGACCGCCGGGAGGTGGTGCTTGTCGGTGTCGATCGTCCGCCCGACGAACGTCGCCTCGGCGCCGAGCGCCAGCGAGATCGGGTTGAACGGGCCGTCGATCGACCCGAACGGGGTCGACTTGGTGACCTTGCCGAGCTCCGACGTCGGCGACGCCTGGCCCTTGGTCAACCCGTAGATCTGGTTGTTGAAGAGCAGGATCTTCACGGGCACGTTGCGGCGCAGCGCGTGGATCAGGTGGTTGCCGCCGATGCTCAGCGCGTCGCCATCGCCGGTCACGACCCAGATCGAGAGGTCGTCGCGGGCGGCGGCGAGCCCGGTCGCCAGCGCCGGCCCGCGGCCGTGGATGCCGTGCATCCCGTAGGTGTCCATGTAGTACGCGAAGCGGCCGGCGCAGCCGATGCCGGACACGAACACGACCCGCTCGGGCGGGATGCCGAGCTCCGGGAAGAAGCCCTGGACGGCCGCGAGGATCGCGTAGTCGCCGCAGCCCGGGCACCAGCGCGTCTCCTGGTCGGACTGGAAGTCGGCCTTGGTCAGCTCAGGCGCTGCCATATCTCGCGCTCCATCTCCGACGGGAGCAGCGGCTGCCCCTGCACCTTCCCGTACGACTCGACGTTGACCAGATAGCGGGCCCGCAGCTCGTGGGCGAGCTGCCCGCTGTTCATCTCCGGAATGAGCACCCGCTCGTACTTGCGCAGCAGCGCGCCGGTGTTCTTGGGGAACGGGCGCAGGTGGCGCAGGTGCGCCGTGGCGACGCGGCCGCCGCCCTCGCGCACGCGCCGCGCGCCCGCCCGGATCGTCCCGTAGGAGGAACCCCAGCCGAGCACCAGCAGGTCCGCGTCGGCGTCGCCGTGGACCTCGAGGTCCGGTACCGGGATGCCGTCCACCTTGGCCGCGCGCAGGTCGGTCATCCGCTGGTGGTTCGGGCCGTCGTAGGAGATCGCGCCCGTGCCGTCGAGCTTCTCCAGCCCGCCGATGCGGTGCGCGAGCCCCGGGGTGCCCGGGATCGCCCACGGCCGCGCCAGGTTGTCGTCGCGCGCGTAGGGCAGGTACGGGCCTTCGCAGCTCGTGCGCAGGCGCGGGTCGATCGGCGCGAGGTCGGACGCGTTCGGGATCTTCCACGGCTCGCTCGAGTTGGCCACGAACAGGTCGCTGAGCAGGATCACCGGCGTGCGGTAGGTGATCGCGATCCGGGCCGCCTCGTAGACGGCCTCGAAGCACTGGCCGGGCGAGGACGAGGCCAGGACCGGCAGCGGCGACTCGCCGTGGCGGCCGTAGAGCGCCTGCAGCAGGTCCGACTGCTCGGTCTTGGTCGGCATGCCGGTCGAGGGGCCAGCGCGCTGGACGTCGATGATCACCATCGGCAGCTCGAGGATCACGGCGAGGCCGATCGTCTCGGTCTTGAGATCGAGGCCCGGACCGCTCGTGCACGTGACGCCGAGCGAGCCGCCGAACGCGGCGCCCAGCGCGAACGACGCGGCCGCGATCTCGTCCTCGGCCTGCAGCGTGCGCACGCCCAGGTCCTGCCGGCGCGCGAGCGAGTGCAAGAGGTCCGAGGCCGGGGTGATCGGATAGGCGCCGAAGACCAGCGGCAGGCCGGACTTGACGCTGGCGGCGATCAGCCCCAGGGCCGTCGCCTCGGTGCCGTTGATGTTGCGGTAGGTGCCGGGCGAGACCTCGGCGTTGCGCTCGACCTTGACCTGGACGTCGATCAGCTCCGACGTCTCACCGAAGCTCCAGCCGGCGTGGAACGCCGCCAGGTTGGCCTCCATCACGGGGCCGTCGAACTTGCCGCGGATCCACTTGTCGGTGACGTCGGTCGGCCGGTCGTAGAGCCAGCTGAGCACGCCGAGCGCGAACAGGTTCTTGGCCTTCTGCGCATCGCGTGACGTCGCGCCGTCGATCGCCTCGACCGCGCGCGTCGTCAGCGAGCTCATCGGGATGCGCTTGATCGTGTAGCCCTCGAGCGTCCCGTCGTCCAGGGGAGACACGGTGTAGCCGGCCTTCTGGACCGCGCGCACGCTGAACGCGTCCTCGTTGACGAGGATCGTCGCGCCTCGGCGCATCAGGCCCAGGTTGGCCTTCAGCGCGGCGGGGTTCATCGCCACCAGCACGTCCGGCGTGTCGCCGGGCGTGAGGATGTCCCGCGACGCGAAATGGATCTGGAAGGCGGAGACGCCGGCGACGGTGCCGGCGGGCGCCCGGATCTCTGCCGGGAAGTCCGGGAGAGTGGCGAGGTCGTTACCGAAAACCGCTGTGGCGTCCGTGAACCGGCTGCCGGCCAGCTGCATGCCGTCGCCCGAGTCCCCCGCCATGCGAACCACGACCCGTTCGCGCGTCTCGCTTGCCTTCACAGTGCGGTTTAAACCGGTGTCGTCGGACGGTTGCAATGACATGGGTGTTGAGGAGCCTCCACACCCCGTAGCCTGCCCGATCGTGCGGCGGATCAACAGCGATGGTGTGAACCTCGTGGTCGACGACCGGGGCGAGGGCGAACCGGTCCTCCTCATCCACGGCTTCCCGGACCGTGGAAGCCTCTGGCGCCACCAGGTCAAAGCCCTTACCCAGAGCGGATTCCGGACGATCGTGCCCGACCTGCGGGGCTATGGCGACTCCGACAAGCCGGACGACGTGGACGCCTACCGCGTGGGACACAGCGTCGCGGACATGGTCGCGATTTTGGACGCGCTGAACATCGAGCGGGCGCACGTCGTGGGCCATGACTGGGGCGCCGGCGTAGCCTGGGCGATGTCCTTGATGGCACCGCAGCGCGTCGATCGCCTGGTGGTGTTGTCGGTCGGGCACCCAGAGGTGTGGAGCCGACCGACGCTCGATGACCGTCGGCACAGCTGGTACCAGCTGCTGTTTCAGTTCCCCGAGGCGGAGGAGCTGCTGCGCCGGGACGACTACGCGTTCGCGCGCGAGTGGGCGGGCACGCACCCGGAGCTGGAGGGCGCGCTGGAGACGCTGGCCAGCACGCCGGCGCTGAACTGGTACCGGGCGAACCTGCACCCGCGGCGCGCGCTGGAGCCGCCGATGGCGCTGCCGCCCGTGCAGGCGAGCGTGCTCGGCGTCTGGAGCAGCGGCGACGTCTTCGTGACCGAGCGCCAGATGCGGGCCAGCCCGCTCGACCGCTACGAGCGCATCGACGGGCGCGAGCCACTGGATGCAGCTCGACGCCCCGGACCGCGTGAACGAACTGATCCTCGAACACCTAACCTAAAGGGGCCTGGCCCCTTTATGTTGAGCGCGATCGAACTACGGGCGGCGTTCGCCAGCCGCGAGCTCTCTCCGGTCGAGACGCTCGACTACGTGACCCGCCGCGAGGAGCTCGGGGCGTTCGTCACGCTCGACCTCGAGCGGGCGCACGCGGAGGCGGTGCGCGCCGAGCAGGCGTACGCGGACGATGAGGCGCGGCCGTTGGAGGGGCTGACGCTCGCCGTCAAGGACCTGTTCGACACGGCGGGGTTGCGCACGACGTATGGGTCTCGGATCTTCGCGTCGCACGTGCCGGCCGCCGATGCGTGGGCGGTGCGCAAGGCGCGCGACGCGGGCGCGATCGTGCTCGGCAAGACGCTGACGCACGAGTTCGCGTGGGGGATCACGAGCGTCAACGAGCACTTCCCGCCGTTGCGGAACCCGTTTGACGGTGAGCGGGTCGCAGGGGGGTCCAGCGGCGGGTCGGCGGTCGCGCTGGCCACCGGGCAGGCGGCGCTGGCGCTGGGGTCCGACACCGGCGGCTCGATCCGGATTCCCGCCTCGTTCTGCGGCGTGTCCGGGCTGAAGCCGACGTTCGGGCGCATCAGCACCGAGGGCGTCTATCCGCTCGCGCGCTCACTCGACCACGCCGGCCCGATGGCGCGCACGCCGGCCGACGTGCGGCTGTTCTACGAGGCGCTCGCGGGCCGCGTGCCGTCGGAGCCCGCCAGGCGGATCGCGGTCTGCCCGGACCTGCACGTGCGGCCGCTGGAGCCGGGCATCCGGCGGGCGTTCGAGCACGCCGTCGTCAGCCTCGAGGCCGAGGTGATCGAGCTCGGCTTCGAGCGCCCGGAGCGGCTGCAACCGACCTACGTGACGATCCAGAACGCCGAGGCCGCGCTCACCCACGCGCAGCTGTTCGGCGGCCGGCGCGCGGAGTACGGCGACGACGTGGCCGCGCGGCTGGACATGGCCGCGGACGTGACGCTGGCCGACTACGTGGAGGCGACGGCCGAGCGCGAGCGCATCCGGTCGGCGTTCGCGAAGCTGTTCTCCGTCGCCGATCTGCTGATCACGCCGATCGCCGCCGTCTCGCCCGAGCTGCGGTCGATGCCGGACCCGCAGGGCTTCCGCGACAGCGTGCTGCCGTTCACGGTGCCGCAGGACCTGGCCGGGCTGCCGACGTGTGCGGTGCCGGTCGGGTTCGACGATCTCGGCCTGCCGGTCGCGGTGCAGCTCACCGGGCCGATGTGGGGCGAGCATCGCGTGCTCACCGCCGCCTGCGCGCTGTACGACGCGGTGCGCGGTTAGCGTTCCTCCAGTCGGCGCGCCAGCTGGCCGCGCGAGCGGATGCCGAGCTTGGCGTAGATGCGGGTGAGGTGGACCTCGACGGTCTTGACGCTGAGCTGCAGGTCGGCGGCGACGTCGCGGTTGCTCGAGCCGCTCGCGACCAGGCGGGCGACGGTCAGCTCCTGCGGCGTGAGCCGGACCGCCTCATGCTCGCCGCGGCGAGTGGGTCTGAGGCCGGAGGCGACGAGCTCGCGCTGCGCGCTCTCGAACCCGCGCCGCGCGCCCAGCGCCTCGAAGCCCTCGGCGGACGCGCTGAGCAGCGTGGCCGCGTCGCGGCGCCGGCGCTCGCGGCGCAGGAAGCGGCCGTACGCGAGCTGGGCCTGGGCGAGAACGAACGGGCGGTCGCGGCCTTCGAGAGCGCCGAGTGCGTGGATGAACGCGCGCTCGGCCTCGGGGGCGTGCCCGCGTGCGGCCTCCAGCCTTCCGCGCACGGCGGCCAGCCGCGCGGTCGCCGTCGCGTGGCCGCGCTGCTCGGCCAGCCACTCGTGGGCGGGCAGGAACGCCTCCGCCTCGTCCAGCCGGTCGGTCGCGACCAGCGCCTCGGCGTACAGGTGCTGCCAGGGCCAGAAGCCCGGCTCGTCGACCGCCGCGCTGGCGATCGCGGTGATCGGCGCGAGCGCGGTGAGCATCGCGGGCGCGTCAGCGCGCGCGGCGGCGGCGACGGCCTGGGCGATGCCGACCGCGACGAGCCGGTCGGGCGCATCGGTGGGTTCGGCGGCGGCGCGGCGCGCGTAGTCGGCGACCGCGGCGTCGTCGCCACGCGCGGCCGGGACGAGCAGCGCGGCCCACCACGCCCACATGCGCGCCGAGACGTCCTCCAGCTGCGAGGCATGCGCGACCGCCTGGTCGGCGACGGCCACCGCCGCGTCCCACGCGCCGACCTCGAAGTGCGCGCGGGCGAGCACGTTGAGGTGCACGACGCCGATCTCCTGCGCGCCGATCCGCAGCTCGATCGCGGCCGCGGTGGCGAGCGCCTCGCAGGCCGTGTCGATGTCGTCGCCGACGATCCGCAGCCACGCGTCCATACCGACCAGCGGGGCGTCGCGCTCCGCGTCGCCGGTCAGCGCGGTGGCGAGCAGCTCGTGCGCCTGCGCCCAGTGGCCCTGGCGCCACGTGGAGAGCGCGAGCGTCGCGTGCCACTCGACCGCCAGCGGATCGTCCGGTGCGAGCTCCAGCGCCCGTCGCGCCCACTCCGAGACCTCCTCGTCGCGGAGATGGATCAGGGCGTGAAACGCGTTGCGATGGGCGATCGTCGCGGCGAGCTCGGGGTCGCCGTCGCAGCGCTCCCACGCGGCGCGCAGCCAGTCCCCGGCCTCGCGCACGCGGTCGCCGACGATCGCCAGCTGGCCGAGCACGCTGTCGCGCCGGGCGGTCGGCGCGCAGGCCGCGACCTCCGGCGTGTAGCCGCGCGCCTGCGCCGCGTCGCCGGCGAGCAGCATCCAGTCGACCGCCCTGATCAGCCGGTCCTCGCGCGTCGGGCGGCTCGGGCTCACGCGACTGGCGGCGAGCAGCGCCGCCGCGGCCTCCGGCCGCTCGCGAGCACGACGGGCGAGCGCGTCGAGCCGATCCGCGAGGTCGGCGTCCGGGCCGGCCGCGGCGGCCGCGAGATGCAGCAGTTCGGCGTGCTCGTCCTCGGCCAGGGCGGCCGCGCCGGTGTGGAGCGCCGAACGCCGCACGGGCCCGAGCTGCGCATAGACGGCGGCGCCGACCGCGGGCGGGGAGAAGACGAGCCGGCGCCGCTCGCCCTCGACGAGCAGGTCGGCGGCGATCGCACGCTCGAGGGCGACGAGGGACGCCTCGGCGGAGGAGGGCGGCGAGAGAGCGCCGGGCGGCGTGGGCGCGGCGGCGGGCGGCGAGTCGGCGGGCGGCGACGCGAGCGGCGAGGGCGCGACGGCCGGGCGGCGAGCTCCGGGGCGTGAGGCCCGCGAGCGTCGCCGCGTCGGCCAGGCGGCAGCCGCCGCGGAGCACCGCCGCGGCCTCGACCAGCGCGCGGGTTGGAGCGTCACACGCCGCCAGGCGACGCGACACGCTTGTCGCGAGGTCGCGCGAGGCGGGGAGGCGGCGCTCGAAGTCCCCGAGGGCCTCGGATGGGAGCTCCGCGAGGAGGTCGAGGGCGAGACGCAGGTCGCCACCCGTGTGCGACCAGAGGCGGCGGGCCGCTCCGTCGGTCAGGCCGGCCACAGAGGCGAGGACGTCGTGGGGCAGCGGGTCCAGCCGCAACCGCACGGAGGCGAGCCGCGCGATGGGCTCCACCACACGCCGCGACGCGACGATGAACAGGCCGCCTGTCGACCGGCGTGCGCCGAAGACGACCGCGGCGAGCGACTCGTCGTCCGCCCACTGGGCGTCGTCGAGGAACACGACGCCGCTGTCGAGGACCAGATCGCGCGGGGCGCCGCGGCGCGTCCACTGGTCGGCGACGCCGCCGGCCAGGCCCGCTTCAAGGCGCTCACCGTTCGCGCGAAAGACGCGCTCCTCGCCCGCCAGGAAGCGCTCGATCAACGCCGTCTTGCCCACGCCCGCCGGACCTTCGACGAGCACGAGGCCGGGCCGCTCGCACCCCGTGAGCGCGTGCAGCTCGGCGGCGCGACCGGCGAACATCTACGACAGCATCGGAGACGGCGGGATGCGGGTCCGCCCGGTCACCTGCGGGATCAGCATCCCGATGTCGTCGATGAAGCAGTAGCACCAGTCCTCGCCCGGCTCCAGCGAGCGGATCAGCGGGTGCTGGGCGGCCTCGGCGTGCTTGCTCATGTGCTTGT
Organism: uncultured Solirubrobacteraceae bacterium; assembly: GCA_963798325.1. Taxonomy (GTDB): domain Bacteria; phylum Actinomycetota; class Thermoleophilia; order Solirubrobacterales; family Solirubrobacteraceae; genus Solirubrobacter. Next base: position 790,275 of record CAWCSS010000008.1, on the reverse strand, counting down.
TCGGCGAGTCGTCGCAGCACGCGACGTGCCCGCACGACAGACAGATCCGCAGATGCAGCCAGACGCCGCCCGACGCCAGGCAGTCCTCGCAGCCCGCGACCTCTTCGGGCAGCGACGTGACCTCGATCGAATCCAGATGGGTGCAGCGGCTCATCGTTTGGTGCCCTCCAGGGGCAGCCACACGTGGAACACGGTTCCGCCCTCGCCGGTGTCGAACGTCAGTGATCCGCGGTGGGTCTGCTCGACGATCCGCCGCGCGGTGTCCAGGCCCATGCCGGTGCCGGTGCCCGGGGCCTTGGTGGTGAAGAACGGGTCGAAGATGCGCGACCGAACGTCCTCCGGGATGCCCGGCCCGTTGTCGGCGATGTCCACGCGCACGCACCCGTTGTCGGCCACCGTAGAAACGGTGATCTCGCCGGACTCCCCCAGCGCGCCGATCGCGTTGTCGAGCAGGTTGGTCCAGACCTGGTTGAGCTCGGACCCGTGCATCATCAGCTTCGGCAGGGTCTTGTCGTAGACGCGCTTGACCTTGATGTCGGTGTGCTTGAGCTTGTGCCCGAGCATGATCAGCGTGCTCTCCAGGCCCTCGTGGACGTCGGCTTCGACGATGCCGCCACGGTCCATGTAGGCGTAGGTCTTGATCGCCTTCACCAGCGCGGACATCCGCTCGGTCGACTCGACCAGCTCGCTCGCCAGCTCGCGCGCGGTCAGCGAGGACGCGACCCAGGCCAACGCCTTCTTGGTCGCCGGCCCGGCGACCGCATGCACGCGGTCGAGCCACTCCGGGTCCAGCCCGGCGACCGCCAGCGGCTCGGCGAAGCGCCACGCGTCGGCGATCTCACGGTCGGCCAGGGCGTCCTCCATCGCGTCGACGGCGTCGGAGGCGTCCAGCGCGTCCAGGGCCTTGCGGTTCGCGCAGCGCTCGAGCGCCTCGGCCTGCAGCGCCAACAGCTTCTCGGCGTCCACGCGCTCGATCCCGCTCTCGACGAACGTGCGCAGCGCGTGGTTGTTCATATCCACCGCGTCGACCAGATCGGAGGCGGCACGGCGCGCCGCCGCGGCGGGGTTGTTGAGCTCGTGCGCGAGCCCGGCGGCCATCGTGCCCAGCGAGGTCAGCCGCTCGCGCGTCGACTCGCGCGAGTTGATGCCGCGCATCACCGGGCCGATCACGCGCATGACCTTCCGGTGCACCGTCGGGTGCTTGCAGGCGAGCGCGATGAACTCGTCGCGCGGGAGGATCGCGACGCGGCACGCCGTCTTCGCGGTCACCCGCACGGGTACCGGGTCCTCGGTCATCGCGGCGATCGCACCGATCCAGGTCGGCGCGGCGTGCAGGCGCATCGGCTCGTTGCCCTGCCAGGTCACCCCCGTGCCCTCGAACACCAGCAGCGGACCCGGCGAGTCGGTGCGCTCCTCCAGCAGCACCTCGTCCGGAGCCGCCTCGCGGATGTCGGTGATCGCCGCCCACTCCTCCAGCTCGGCGTCGGAGAGGCCCTCGAACAGGTCGAACCCCCGGAGCTCCTCGGCGACGGTCATTCGGCCAGGTACTCGTGGACGAGGGACACGGACATCGAGCCTTCGCCGACGGCGCTCGCCACGCGTTTCATCGAGCGTGCACGCACGTCGCCGGCCACGAACACCCCCGGGACCGAGGTCTCAAGCAGGAACGGATCGCGCTTCAACGGCCAGCCGGCCTCCTTGACGTCGAGCCCGGCGAGGATGAAGCCGCGCGCGTCGCGGGCGACCACGCCCTCCAGCCACTCCGTGCGCGGCGCGGCGCCGATGAACACGAACGCCGCGTCGACCTTCTCCTCGCGCTCGCCGTCGCGGTCGCTGATCATCAGCGAATCGAGATGCCCGTCGCCCTCGGCCGCGATCGCCTGCGCACGGGTGCGGACGTTGACGTTGGGGAGCGCCATCAGCTGCGCGATCAGATACGAGGACATCGACTTCTCCAGCGACTCGCCACGCACGAGCATCGTCACCTTCCCCGCGAAGCCGGCGAAGTGCACCGCCGCCTGCCCGGCCGAGTTGGCCGCGCCGATCACCACCACGTGCTGGTCCTGGCAGGAGCGCGCCTCGGTCAGCGCCGCGCCGTAGTAGATCCCCTTGCCGGTCAGGCGCTCGAAGCCCGGCGTGGTCAGCTGGCGGTAGGACACGCCGGAGGCGACGAGCACGCAGTTGGCGCTCAGCGTGGCGCCGCCGGAGAGCTCGACGATCCGCCCGGCGCCCTCGGCGCGCAGGCCGACCGCGTCCTGCACCGTCAGCAGCTCGGCGCCGAGCCGGCGCGCCTGGTCGGTCGCGCGGCGCGCGAGGTCCGAGCCGCTCAACCCCGCCGGAAAGCCGAGGTAGTTCTCGATCCGCGACGACATGCCGGCCTGGCCGCCCGGCGCCTCGCGCTCCACCAGCACCGTCTTCAGACCCTCGGAGGCGCCGTACACCGCCGCGGCGAGCCCGGCCGGGCCGCCGCCCACGATCACCAGGTCGTAGTGATCGGCGGCAGGTGCGACGGACACGCCGAGCCGCTCGGCCAGCTCCAGCACCGTCGGGCGCTCCAGCACGGTGCCGTCCTCGAGCATCGCCACCGGCAGGCGCTCGGAGCCCACGTCGGCGACCTGCAGCAGCTCGCGCGCCTCGGCGTCGCGCTCGACGTCGAGCCAGCGCATCGGCACGCGGTTGCGGGCCAGGAAGTCCCGCAGGTCGTGGGAGTCGCGGCTGAAACGGTGCCCGATGACGCGCACGCCGCCGGACTCCAGCGCCGCGCCCGCCTCCCACGTCGTCAGCAGGTCCTCGACGACCGGGTAGAGCTGCTCCTCGGGCGGGTCCCACGGCTTGAGCAGGTAGTAGTCGAGGTCGACCTCGTTGATCGCCGCGATCGCCGCCTCGGTGTCGGCGTAGGCCGTCAGCAGGACGCGCTTGGCGTCGGGCACGAGCTTGCGCGCCTCGACCAGGTACTCGGTCCCCGCCATCTGCGGCATGCGCTGATCGGCGACCAGCAGCGCGACCTGCTCGCCGCGCGTGACCAGCTCCCTGAGCGCCTCGAGCGCCTCTTTGCCCGACGTCGCGCGCACGATCCGGTAGCGCTCGCCGAACTGCCGCCGAAGGTCGCGGGCGACCGCGGCCAGCACGGCGGGCTCGTCGTCGACGCAGACGATCGCGGCGCGGCGCCGGCGCGGTTCGGATGCCTCCATGGCTCAGACGCTATATGACGCGGACCGGCGTCCCGATGTCCACGAAGTCGTAGACGATCTGGGCTTCCGGCAACGGCAGCCGCGCGCAGCCGTGCGAGGCGGGGTGGGTGGGGACGTCGGCGTAGCCGTGCAGGGCCCAGCCGGCGTTCCAGTAGGCGGCGTAGGGCAGCCAGGACTTGTACGGGACCGACCAGGAGCGCAGCTCCTTGCGGTAGATCTTGAACTTGCCGGGCGGCGTCCCGAGGTTCGGGTCATCGCCGCCGACGCCGGTGGAGGTGTGGATCGCCCGCGTGACGCGGCCGTCGGTGACGAGCAGCACGACGCCGCGGGCGCGATAGATCTCGACGTAGCGGCCCGTGAGATCGTCCATCGGCTTCGGGCGCCCGGCGGACGCCAGGCGACTCGACGTCATCGAGCCGACGATCCCGTCGCGCGACAGGCCTTCCCAGGCCTGGAAGGCGATCACGGCCTGCTGCGTGCGGTAGTCCATCCTGCCGGTGACGGCGCTCGTCGGCAGGTAGCCGAGCGCGGCCAGCTTCTTCTGGATCGTCCGCGTGTTGGCCGGCGTCGGCAGCTTCTTCGCGGGCGCCTTGGGCGCCGTGTAGTCCTCCGGCATCCGGAAGTCGTCGCGGGTGAAGGTCCGCCCGCGGATCTCGATCTCCTCCATGCCCGCCGCGTCGGCGGTGTAGACGACCTGCGCCAGCCGCGCCAGATACGTCTGGTCGGCCGTGGCGAAGTTGTCGCTGAAGGTCAGCGTGACCTTCGTGTCGTCGACCTTGGACGAGACCAGCGTGACCCCGGACGGGATCGCCGTGCCGAAGCCCTTCTTGCGCTCCGCGGCGGTCGGGCCGGCCAGGAGCGCGGTGATCGCCGCCTGGGGCTCGTCGCCGGTGACGGTGCGCTTGACCGTGGCGAGCTGCTCGCCCTTGGTGAAGTAGACCTTGGCCGTCTCCGCACTGGCGACGGAGGGCACGATGAGCAGCGCAAACGCCGCGAAGCAGACGATCAACAACCGATTCACGGCCGCAAGCGTAACGTGCAGGACAAATGCGCCTACCGGCTCGCCCGACCATCTACGAGATCAACACCGCCGTCTGGCTGTCGCACCTCGGCGTGCACACGCTCGACCAGGTGCCCGCCCGCGCGTGGGACGGCATCGCCGCGCTGGGCGTCGACGCGGTTCTGGCTGATGGGCGTGTGGGAACGCTCGCCCGCCGGGCTGGAGATCGCCCTGGCCGACCCGGCACTGGCCGAGAGCTTCCGCGTCGCCCTGCCGGACCTGCGCCCCGGCGACGTGATCGGCTCGCCCTATTGCGTGCGGCGCTATGAGGTCGACGAGCGCTTCGGCGGCCGCGGCGGCCTCGCACACGCGCGCGAGCAGCTCGCCGCCCGCCGGATCGGGCTGATCCTCGACTACGTGCCCAACCACGTCGCTCCCGACCACCCGTGGGTGCAATCGAACCCCGGCTTCTTCATCCCGGACGAGAACGGGATCCACGGCGTCGCCCGCGGCCGCGACCCGTACTTCCCGCCGTGGCCGGACGTCGTGCAGCTCAACGCGTTCGAGCCCGGACTGCGCGACGCGGTCGCGGACATGCTGGTCGACGTCGGCGCCCAGTGCGACGGGCTGCGCTGCGACATGGCGATGCTGATGACCAACGAGGTGTTCGCGCGGACGTGGGGTCTGACCCCGCCACCCGAGGAGTTCTGGCCGCAGCTGATCACGCGGGTGAAGTGGACCCACCCGGACCTCGTGTTCATCGCCGAGGCCTACTGGGACATGGAGTACCAGCTGCAGGAGCAGGGCTTCGACTTCTGTTACGACAAGCGGCTCTACGACCGGCTCGCGCACGAGGGCGCCGACGCCGTGCGCGGGCACCTGCACGCCGACCACGACTACCAGGCCGGGTTGGTCCGCTTCATCGAGAACCACGACGAGCCGCGCGCGGCCGCGACGTTCGGCGCCGCCCAGGCCCGCGCCGCCGCCGTGGTCATGTCGACCATCCCGGGCGCCCGCCTGTTCCACGACGGCCAGCTCTCCGGCAGCCGGATCCACGTCCCGGTGTTCCTCGCCCGCGCGCCCGAGGAGCAGCCGGACGCCGAGCTGCGGGCGTTCTACCAGCGGCTGCTGCCCGCCGTCGCCGAACTGCGCGGCGAGTGGCGCCTGTGCGAGACCGAGCACCCGAACCTGCTGGCGTGGGCGTGGGATGAGCACCTGATCGTCGTCAACCTCGGCGCGAGCGGCGCGCAGGGCGTCGTCCACGCCCCGTGGAGCACCGACGTGACGCTCACCGATCGCCTGTCCGGCGCCATCTACTCCCGCACGCCCGGCGAGCTGTTCGTGATCCTCCCGGCCTGGGGCGCGCATTTCTTCCGCTGGACAAGCGCCTAGCGCCCGCGTTTGTACACGCGGATAAAGACGCCGCGCGGCTCGCTCGACAGGGTTCTCCGCCGAGAGGCCGTCCAGAGCTGGGAGACAACTGCAGATGAAGCTCGTTATCGGGATCGTCCGTCCCGAGCAGACGAACGAGGTGCTTGAAGCCCTCTACCGCGCGCAGGTGCGAGGGTTCTCGATGAGTCGCGTACAGGGTCACGGAGGGGAGTTCGACCGGGTCGAGACCTACCGCGGCACGCGCGTGAGCATGGGGCTGACCGAGAAGGTGCGCTTCGAGATCGCGGTCAGCGACGAGTTCGCGCAGGCGACGGTCGAGGCGCTCCAGACCGGCGGCCACACGGGTGAGGTCGGCGACGGGAAGATCTTCGTGCTCGACCTCGAGCAGGTCGTGCGCATCCGCTCGGGCGAGACCGCCAACGCCGCCGTCACGCCCGTCGCATGATCGACGCCGGAGATACCGCGTGGATGCTCACCGCCACCGCGCTGGTGCTGTTGATGACGCCCGCGCTGGGGTTGTTCTACGCCGGGTTGGTGCGGGCCAAGAACACGCTCAACACGTTCATGATGTGCGTCGCCGCCCTGGCGGTGGCGACGGTCGCGTGGGCGCTGATCGGCTACAGCTTCGCGTTCAGCGAAGGCAACGCGATCATCGGCGGCTTCGATCACGTCGGGCTCAGCGGGGTGGCCTTCGCCCCGCGTGAGGGGACGCACATCCCGCACCTGCTGTTCATGGCCTTCCAGGCGACGTTCTGCATCGTCACCACGGCGCTCGTGGCGGGCGCGGTGGTGGAGCGGATGCGCTTCGGGCCGTTCTTGATCTTCGCCGCGCTGTGGTCGGTGCTCGTCTACGCCGTGCTCGCGCACTGGGTGTGGGGCGGCGGCTGGCTCGCCGACGCCGGCGTGCTGGACTTCGCCGGCGGCGTCCCGGTCGAGATGGGCTCGGGCTTCTCGGCGCTGGCGGCCGCGCTCGTGGTGGGCGCGCGCAAGGACTACGGGCGCCAGGCGCTGCTCCCGCACAACTCGGTCTACGTGCTGCTCGGCGCCGGGCTGCTGTGGTTCGGCTGGTTCGGCTTCAACGGCGGCTCCGCGTTCGGCGCGGGCGACATCGGCGTGCTCGCGTTCGTGAACACGCTGCTCACGCCCGCCGCGACGCTCGGCACCTGGATGGTGCTCGACCTCCTGCGCTCGCGGCAGGCCACGGCGATCGGCGCCGCGACGGCGATCGTCGTCGGCTGCGTCGGCATCACGCCCGCCGCGGGCTACATCTCGCCGGGCTGGGCGCTCGCGCTCGGCATCCTCGCCGCGCTGCCCAGCTACGCGGTGATCATGCTGCGCCCGCGCTGGCGGGTGGACGAGACGCTCGACGTGCTCGCCGCCCACGGCGTCGCCGGGTTCACGGGCATCCTGTTCATCGGCCTGGCGGCGAACGCCGGCTGGAACGGCCTCGCGGACGGCGCCTTCTACGGAGACGTCTCACAACTCGGCAAGCAGGTGCTGGCCGCGGTCGCGGCGCCGGCCTACGCGTTCGCGGCGACGTTCGTGCTGCTCAAGCTGATCGGCCTGGTCACGCCGCTGCGGGCGACCGAGCACGAGGAGGCGCTCGGGATGGACATCGTCGCCCACGGCGAGGAGGCCTACGCCACCGGCGAGGGCGCGATCCTGTTCGCGCTGGGCGACAAGTCCAAGAGCAGTCACGAGTTCGACGAGATCGGCAAGACGCCGGGGGTCCCGCCTCGTGAGTTCGTGAACTCACCGTAGGCGTTGGTCGACCGCGTTCGCGCGCACTCCGAGCTGCTCGGCGGTGCGCGCGGCGCGTGCCACACTCCTGAACATGAGCCGTTCCCTCACCCCCGTGAATCGCATCGGGGTCGAAGAGCGGGCCGCCGCACTGGGCAAGCGATCGATCAAGACCGCCGCCAAGCGCCAGGGCATTCTGCTCGCCACGTCGATGATCGACCTCACGACGCTCGAGGGCGCGGACACGCCCGGCAAGGTGCGTCACCTGTGCGCGAAGGCCGTCTGCCCCGACCCGTCACGACCCGAGATTCCCTCGTGCGCCGCCGTCTGCGTCTACCCCGCCCTGGTCGGCGTCGCCGCCGAGGCGCTGCGTGGGTCCGGCGTCGCCGTCGCGTCGGTCTCCACCGGTTTCCCGGCCGGCCAGACCTCGTTGTCGGTGAAGGTCACCGAGACGCGCGAGGCGGTCGAGGCGGGTGCGACGGAGATCGACATGGTGATCTCGCGCGACGCCTATCTGAGCGGTGACGACAAGCGCGTCGCGGCCGAGATCGAGGCGGTCAAGGAGGCGTGCGGGACGGCGCACCTGAAGGTCATCCTCGAGACCCACGAGCTGCCGACCTACGCCCACGTCCGGCACGCGTCCGAGCTCGCGATCGCCGCCGGCGCGGACGTGATCAAGACCTCGACCGGCAAGGTCGCCAAGGGCGCCACGCCCGGTGTCGTGCTGGTGATGCTCGAGACCGTGCGCGACCACTTCTTCGCCACCGGGCGCGTGGTCGGCGTCAAGGCGGCCGGCGGCGTCTCCACCACCAAGGCCGCGCTGCATCAGCTCGTGCTGGTCAAGGAGACGCTCGGCGACGACTGGCTGACGCCCGGACCGCTTCCGGATCGGCGCCTCGTCGCTGTTGAACGACCTCCTGCTGCAGTACGCCAAGCTCGACGGCGGCCATTACGGGCGCGCCGAGGACTTCTCGAAGGAGTGACTTCATGGCCACGGTGACTCGCAGCGCCCTCAAATGGGACTACGCGCCGGCTCCGGAGTCGCGCGATTCGGCGACGCTGCGCGAGTCCTACGACCTGTTCATCGGCGGCCGGTGGGTCGCGCCGAAGGACGGCACGCGGGTGCAGACGATCAACCCGGCGACCGAGGAGCCGCTGGCCGAGGTCGCCTTCGCCGGTGCCAAGGACGTGGCCGCCGCGGTCGAGGCGGCGCGTTCGGCCGCGAAGGGGTGGGCGGCGCTGCCGCCACTGGAGCGCGGCAAGTACCTGTTCCGGATCGCGCGGCTGATCCAGGAGCGCTCGCGCGAGCTGGCGGTCGTCGAGTCCTTGGACGGCGGCAAGCCGATCCGGGAGTCGCGCGACGTCGATGTGCCGCTCGCCGCCGCGCACTTCTTCTCCTACGCGGGCTGGGCGGACAAGCTGCAGTACGCCGTCGGCGGGCGCTCGTTCGCGCCACGCGGCGTGGTCGGCCAGGTCGTGCCGTGGAACTTCCCGCTGCTGATGGCCGCCTGGAAGCTCGGGCCCGCTCTCGCCTGCGGGAACACCGCGGTCTTGAAGCCCGCCGAGACGACGCCGCTGACGGCGCTGCTGCTGGGTGAGATCTGCGCCGAGGCCGGGCTGCCGGACGGCGTGGTGAACATCGTCACCGGCGACGGCGCGGCGGGCGCGGCGCTGGTTCGTTCCGAGGTCGACAAGGTCGCGTTCACCGGCTCGACCGCGGTCGGCAAGGAGATCCAGCGGGCGCTGGCCGGCCGCGGGATCGGCCTGACCCTGGAGCTCGGCGGCAAGTCGGCCAACATCGTCTTCGAGGACGCCGCGCTCGATCAGGCGGTCGAGGGGATCATCGAAGGCATCTTCTTCAACCAGGGGCACGTCTGCTGCGCCGGGTCGCGGCTGCTGCTGCAGGAGAGCGTGGCCGAGGAGGTCGTGCGCAAGCTGTGGGCGCGGATGGAGCGCCTGCGCGTGGGCGACCCGCTGGACAAGAACACCGACGTCGGCGCGATCAACTCCGCCGAGCAGCTGGCGCGCATCTCGTCGCTCGTCGAGGCGGGTGAGCGTGAGGGCGCGACGCGGCGGTCGGTCTCGTGCGCGCTCCCCGAGACCGGCTACTGGTATCCGCCGACGATGTTCCTCGACGTCGCACCCGCCAACCGGATCGCGGTCGAGGAGATCTTCGGGCCCGTGGTCTCGGTGACGACGTTCCGCACCCCCGACGAGGCCGTCGAGCGGGCGAACAATTCCGCCTACGGGCTGGCCGCGGGCGTGTGGACCGTGGACGGGGCCAAGGCCTTCCAGGTGGCGGGCAGGCTGCGCGCGGGCGTGGTCTGGCAGAACACCTACAACAAGTTCGATCCGACGGCCGCGTTCGGCGGCTACAAGGAGAGCGGCTTCGGCCGCGAGGGCGGCCCCTCGGGCCTGCTGCCGTACCTGAAGGTGGGCGCATGAGCCGTCGCGCGCTGGTGGCCAAGACGTACAAGCTCTACCTGGGAGGCGCGTTCGTGCGCTCGGAGTCCGGCCGGACCGACCCGATCGACGGTGTCAACGTCCCGCGCGGCTCCCGCAAGGACGTCCGCGACGCCGTCAAGGCCGCGCGCGGCGCGTTCGGCGGGTGGTCGGGCAAGACGGCCTACAACCGCGGGCAGGTGCTCTACCGCTTCGCCGAGGCGCTCGAGTCGCGATCGTCCGAGTTCGGCGACGCCAAGGAGGTCGGCGCCGCCGTCGATCTGCTCGTGCACTACGCGGGCTGGACGGACAAGCTCCCGGCCGTGATGGGCGGGATCAACCCGGTCGCCGCTCCGTACCTGTCGTTCTCCACGCCCGAACCGACCGGGGTCGTCGCCGTGCTGGCGCCGGACTCGCCGAGTGTCCTGGGGCTGATCCGCGAGATCGCCCCGGCACTGGCGGCCGGCAACACGGTCGTCGCCGTGGTGTCCCGCTCGGCGCCGTTGGGGCCGCTCGATCTGGGCGAGGTCGCGGGCGTCTCGGACTTCCCGGGCGGCGTGCTGAACCTGCTGGCCGGCCGCCTCGACGAGCTATTGGCGCCGCTGTGCGGGCACCGCGACGTCAACGCGATCATCGACGCCACCGGCGACTCCGCTCTCGCGGCGCTGATCGACGAGCACGCGGCCGAGACGGTCAAGCGGGTGTCGCGGCCGTCCGTCGATGCCGACTCGCTGACGCGCTTGGAGGCGCTGGTGGAGCTCAAGACGGCTTGGCACCCGATCGGCTCCTAGGCGCGCCTTAGCCACGGGCGTGCGTGGGTACGCTCACGCCCGTGCCCGGCCTTCGCCTTCGAGTCGTCCCCGCCGATGCGCTCGCCGAAGGCGTCGCGCAGATCGAGCGCGAGGCGGGAGTGCCCGAGGCCTTCCCCGCCGACGTGCTGGCCGAGGCGCAGGCGGCGGCGTCGCTGACGTTCGACGACCGCGAGCGGGTGGACCTGGATTTCGTGACGATCGACCCGCCCGGTGCGCGCGATCTCGATCAGGCGATGCACATCGCGCGCGACGGGGACGGGCACCGCGTGTCGTACGCGATCGCCGATCCGGGCGTGTTCATCGCGCCCGGCGGTGCGCTCGATCGCGACACGCACGCGCGCGGCGTGACCGTCTACGCGCCGGGCGAGAAGGTTCCGTTGCACCCGCCGGTGCTCTCCGAGGGGGCCGCGAGCCTGCTGCCGGGTGAGTGGCGCCCGTCCGTGCTGTGGACGTTCGAGCTCGACGCGCGCGGTGTCGTCACTTCGACGGACGTGCGGCGGGTGCTCGCCCGCAGCGTCGCGCAGCACACCTACGAGGACGTGCCGGCCGACCTTGCGTCGGTGCTGAAGGAGGTGGGTGAGCGGCGGATCGCGCTGGAGCGTGAGCGCGGCGGCGTGCAGCTCCCCGTTCCCCAGCAGGAGGTCGTCCTCGAGGACGGCGGCTGGACGGTGCACTACCGCGTGCCGAACCCGTTCGAGGACTACAACGCCCAGATCTCGCTGATGACCGGCATGGCCGCCGCCGCGCTCATGCTGGAGGGCGGCGTCGGCATCCTGCGGACGCAGCCGGCCCCGAGCGCGGCTGACTTCGAGCGCCTGCGCCGGGTCGCTCGCGCGCTCGGCGTGACGTGGCCGGCCGAGCAGCCCTATCCCGAGTTCATCCGCGGGCTCGACGCCGGCAACCCGCGCCACGCGGCGATCATGCAGGAGGCGACCGGGATCGGCCGCGGCGCCTCCTACACGCCGTTCGACGGCACGCCGCCGGCGATCTCGACGCACTGGGCCGTCGCCGCGTCCTACGCGCACGCCACCGCGCCGCTCCGGCGCCTGCAGGACCGCTACGTCACCGAGTGCTGCCTCGCACCCGGAGCGCCGCCCGCGTGGGTACGGGAGGGCCTGGCGGCGCTGCCCGCCGCGATGGCCAACGGCGCGCGGCGCGCCAACAGCGTCGAGCGCGGGGTGATCGATCTCGTCGAGGCGCTCGTGCTCTCCGGCCGCGAGGGCGAGACCTTCGAGGCACTGGTGATCGACGACGACCTGATCCAGCTGCGCGATCCCGCCGTGCGCGCGAAGCTGTCGGGTGCGCCGAGGCCGGGGTCGGAGATCGTCGTGCGGCTCGAGCGCGCGGACCCGAAGACCCGGACCGTGACGTTCGCCGTGTGAGGCACCCTCGACGGCCGGCCGGTCGAGCTCGACCCCGCCGCGCAGGGGGCGCCGCGCACCGTGTGGCGCCCGCGTCCCGTAACGGATCCTGGACGCCTGTCGCGGACGCTACTCCCATGACCCGCACACTCGCCGCCATCGCCACCAGCCTCGTCGCCTTCGCCGCCGCGTTCGCCGCCGTTGGTTCCGGTGCCGCACTCGCCCCCGAGCCGGCCAAGCTCAGCGCCGCGCTCCCGGCCTCCAGCAGCGCCTCGGCCTCCGCGACCTACCTCACCACCAACCTCCCCACGCAGGTGCGCTTCTACAGCTCCAGCTGGACCTCCGATTCGCGCGCCCCCGCGGCCGGCACCCCCTGCGCCGCCGTCGCGCTCGCCCGCGACGCCGTGGCCTACCAGGTCATCCAGCGCCAGGTCCTGCCGTCCGGCGGCGTCTACGCCCGGTGCGTCTGATCGCGATCGTCGCCGCCGTCGCCGCGCTCGCCGGGCTCGGCGCGCGCGTCGCCGGCTTCTCGCCCGTGAAGATCACGAGCGGGTCGATGGCACCGACGGTCGACGAGGGCGACTGGGTGATCGTTCACGACGACGACCAGCCGCGGCGCGGCGACATCATCCTGTTCCGCTTCCCGCTCGGCACGTCGGGCCGCGCGATCAAGCGCGTGGTGGCGGTGGCGGGCGACCACGTGAGCTACACGGATCACTCGTTCACGGTCAACGGGGTCACGCGGCCGATCAGCGGCGCGCCGCACCCCGGGCTGGCAGGCTCGCTGGAGGTCCCGCGCGGCGCGGTCTTCCTGCTCGGCGACCACGCCGAGGTGTCGATCGACAGCCGCTCCTTCGGGGTGCTCCCGGTCGGCGAGGCGGTGGGCAGGATCGTCACGATCCTGCCGTGATGCCAGCATGGGCGCATGGACTTCACGCTGGAACCGAGAGCCGACGGCAGCGCGACCCTCACGGTGCCGGACGGCGGCCGGCTGACGCTCGACCAAGCGGGCCTGCGCGAGTTGCGCCAGGGTCTCGACCTCGCGGTCGCGCGCGGCGCGGCCGGCGGTCAGGGCCCGGCACATCGGTTCGAGGTCGGTGACGCCACGGTCACCGTGTCCGCGGTGCCGGGGGGTTCCGTGCACCTGCGCATCGATCACTGACAAGGGTTTGCGCGATGAAGTTCAATACCTTCTGAGAGTTGCTCAACCATTCCACAACGATCTTGGATGCGACCCTGGATGGGGCTGTCCTTATCGACGAGCGGGGCGTGATCGTCGGCTTCAACCCGGCCGCTGAGCGGATGTTCGGCCGAACGCGGGAGGCCACGCTCGGCCAGGACCTGGCGACGACGCTCATTCCGGAGCACCTGCGCGAAGCGCACCGCCGGGCGTTTGCCACCCTGCGCGAGACCGGGCAATCGTCGATGCTCGACCGGCGCCTGGCACTCACCGCTCTGCGCTCCAACGGCCAGGAGTTCCCGGTCGAGCTCACGATCTCGCGCGTGGACCTGGGAGACGCCCGCTTCCTCGGGTTCCTCCGCGACGAGACCGAGCGGCTCGGCATCGAAGCCGAGCGCAACCGGCTGGCGGCGATCGTGTCGTCATCGGCCGAGGCCTTCTGGAGCTGCGATCTCAACGGCCGGATCACGAGCTGGAACGCCGCGTCGGAGCGCCTCGTCGGCTACGAAGCGTCAGAGGCGCTCGGGATGTCGTGCACACGGCTGGTCCGGCCGGAACGCGCAGCGTTCATGTTCGGCGCGATCGAGCGGATCAGCCGCGGCGAATCGATCCCGATGTACGAAGCGGTGGCGGTGCACCGCGATGGACGGCCGGTGGATATCGAGGTGACGTTCTCGCCGGTGCGGATGGCGGACGGGACCGTCACCGAGATGTCGGCCGTCGTCCGCGACATCGCCGAGCGCCGGGCCGCGCAGGCGTCGCTCGCGCACCAGGCTCGGATCCTGGCCTCGGTCCGCGACGCGATGATCGAGACGGATGCCGCGTTCCGGATCGTCGGCTGGAACGACGCGGCAGAGCAGCTCTACGGCTGGAGCAAGGCCGAGGTCGTCGGCCGGCTCTCCTCCGACGTCCTGCGCTCCAGGAGCGACCTGGATCGCGAGCGCATCATCGCCACGCTCGGCGACCAAGGCCACGCGCTCTTCGAGAGCGTCCAGCAGACCCGGGCGGGCGTCGAACTCGTCGTCGAGGCAAGCGTGATCGCGCTCGGTGACGGAGACGGTGACGTGATCGGCTACGTCAGTTTCAACCGCGACGTGAGCGCCCGGCGCCGGCTGGAGGATCGCCTGCGCGACGCTCGCCAGTTCGAAAGCATCGGCCGCCTCGCCGGCGGCCTCGCCCACGAGTTCAACAATCTCCTCACGTCCATGATCGGACATGGCGATCTCGCGCTCACCGATCCCACCCTCTCCACCGACGTCAAGGCCGATCTGGAGGAGATCGGACGGGCGGCGAGACGCGCCGGCGCGCTGACCCAGCGGCTGCTCGCCTTCAGCCGCCAGCAGGTCCTCCAGCCGCGAGCCGTCGACGTCAACGCGATCGTCCGCGAGATCGGGCGCGTGGTCGACCGCACGAGCGCCACGGCGATCGAGATCGAGCATCGGCTCGCGCCGGATCTCGCGTTGGCCGAGGTCGACCCGGCACAGATCGAACAGGTCCTCCACGACCTGGTGGAGAACGCCTGCGAGGCGATGCCCGAGGGCGGGCGGGTGACGATCGAGACGGCGAATGCGGCGCCGCCCTCAGACGCGATCTCGGTGACCGTCTCCGACACGGGACGGGGCATGGATGCCGAGACGGCCGCGCGCGTGTTCGACCCCTACTTCACGACGAAGTCCTTCGGCGCCGGTCTCGGTCTTGCGACGGCGCGCGGGATCGTCACCCAGAGCGGCGGCGAGATCAGCGTCAGCTCGCAACCCGGCGTCGGCACGCGCTTCACGGTCGTGCTCCCCCGGTTCAGACCGAGATCACCCACTCCGGTTCCGGAAGCGGCGGCACCCGAGCGCGGCGGAACCGTGCTGGTCGTCGACGACGAAGCAACCCTTCGGACCCTGATGGCGCGGATCCTTCGCGGGCAGGGGTTCACGGTCCTCGAGACGAGCGACCCGTTCGACGCGTTGCGGTTGGCCGAGGCGGCAACGGGTGACCTGTCGCTGCTGGTGACCGACGTCGAACTGCCCGGACTCTCAGGGGGCGAACTGTCCGAACGGATCGAGTCGCTGTGCCCGGGCATCCGCACCCTGCTCGTCTCGGGCTATCCGGAGAGCGTCGCGGTGCGCTCCAAGGTGGCCGCTCGCCGGGTCGCGTTCCTGAGCAAGCCCTTCTCGCCCGACGCACTCATGGACAAGGTGCGGGAGGTCCTCGCCGCGCCCGCCTGACGCCTGGTCGGGCATGACCGGGCGCACCTCGTCGAGGCCGCGCCCAAGCGCACCAGCGGAGAGAGGGGGATTCGAACCCCCGGACGAGTTTCCCCGTCACACGATTTCCAGTCGTGCCCGTTCAGCCGCTCCGGCACCTCTCCAGGATTAGCGCGACAGGCTAGCGCGCTAGATCTGGAACGCGCCTCCAACCAGCACGGGCACGCGGTCGCCGTCGGCGGTGATGCCGGTCACGCTCAGCTCGTTGGAGCCGATCATGAAGTCGATATGGATGTCGGACTCGTTCAGGCGCGAGGCCGCTTCCTCGTCGGCGGCCAGGAACGGGAAGGCGCGGCCGAGCGCGATGTGCGAGCGGGCGTTCTCGTCCAGCAGCGTGTCGTAGAAGACGGTGTTCAGCGCGCCGATGCGGCCCTCGTTGTCGACCAGCGCGACCTCGCCGAGGCGGGCGGCGCCCTCGTCGCGCGAGATGATCGTGCGCATCGTCTGCTGGCCGGCGGAGGCGGTGAGCTCGACCGCGCGGCCGTGCTCGAAGCGCACCGAGATGTCGCGGACGACGGTCCCGTCGACGAGCACGAGCGGCATCGAGGCGGTCACGTGCCCGTCGACCCGCGCCGGGTCGGGCGAGGTGAAGACCTCCTCGGTCGGCAGGTTCGGCATGTGCTCGATGCCGTCGGCGGTGCTGAAGCGCGCCGCCTGCCAGGAGGTGCCCTGCAGCAGGCCGACGGTCATGTCGGTGCCCGGGCCCTCGTAGTGCAGCGCGTCGAAGCTGCGCTCGGTCAGCGCCGCGGCCACGGCCACGAGCCGGTCGGCACGCGCGCGCCACGCGGCCACCGGGTCCTCCTCGTCCAACCGCAGGACGTGCAGGAGCTGGTCCTCGAGCTTCGCCAGCGCGGCGCCGGGCTCGAGGTCGGGGTGGACGAGGTCGGCCCAGGCCTGCGTCGGGCCGGGGAGGATCGTCCAGTTGATCTCGCGCCGGCCGACGACCTCGCCGGTCTCGCGGATCGACGGCAGCCGGTCGCGGCCGGAGCGAACGGGGTCGAGATCGTCGAGCAGGCCCGGGGCGATCGGCCCCGACAGCGTGATCGCGGCACCGCGCTCACGGCCGAGCGTGAGGATGCGCTCGCCCAGCCACGGCGGGACGTATTCGAGCGTCTCGTCGGGCGCGAACTCGATCCGCGCGCGCTTGAGCCACGGATCGAACCACGACAGATCGACGAACTTGGCGCCCTTCTGGTAGGCGCGTTGCGCGATCGCCCGGACGAGCGGCTCCTTCCCGGGCGCTCCGGACAGCGACACCACCTGCCCGGGCTGGAGGTTGGCGCCGAAGTCGACCGCGAGCTCGGCGAATCGAGCGAGAGTTACATCGTCCATGGCACGGCGAGCGTATCGAGTGCGAGGATGCAGCCGTGCCGCGCTACCGCCATGTCCTGGTCGCCTTCGATGGGTCGCCCGAAGCCGAACTGGCGCTCGCCCACGCGATCGCCATGGCGCAGGTCTACCGGGCCCGGCTGCGGATCGTCGCCGTCGTTGCGCCGCCGCCGCTGATGGCCTGGCAGGCGCCGGGTGGGATGCAGGGCGTGCACGACGCCGAGCTCAACGAGCTCGAGGAGCATCTGCGCGCCGCGGCCGACAGCGTGCCTGACGATCTCTCCGTGACCACGCAGCTGCTCGACGGCGATCCCGCGCGGGAGGTCCTGCGGGCGGCGCGCGCCGGTGACCACGACGTGATCGTGCTCGGCTCGCGAGGCCGCGGGCGGATGACGGCGGCGCTGCTCGGCAGCGTCTCCAACCGCGTGATGCATGACGCCGATGTGCCCGTGATCGTCATCCATGCGCCGCGCGACGACGGGCCCGATCTCGCGGCGTGATCGTCCTCGACGCGCCGTCGAACCTCGGCCTGCGCGCGCCGGAGCGTGGCGGTGAGCCGGGCGCGCGGCGCTGCTGCGAGGCGCTGCGGGCCTGCGGGCTGGTCGAGCGCCTGGGCGCGGAGGACGCCGGAAGGGTGGAGGCGCCGCCCTGGGTCGAGCTGTTTGCCAACCGCGCGCTGATCCCCGCCTACACGCGAGTTTTGGCCGATCGGGTGGGCGCGCTGCTCGACGCGGGCGAGCGGCCGCTGGTGCTCGGCGGGGACTGCTCGATCCTGCTCGGCGCGATGCTGGCGCTGCGCAGGCGCGGCCGCTACGGCCTGGCGTTCGTCGACGGGCACCTGGATTTCCGGACGACCGGCGTCGACGCCGTGGCGGGGGAAGACCTGGCCGTCGTGACCGGCCGGGCGGAGGATGCGCTGGCCGACATCGACGGCCTGCGCCCGTACGTCCTCGACGCCGACGTCGTGGCGTACGGGGAGCGCGAAGGTGAGCCCGCGGCCGAGACGATCCGCGTGATCGACCTCGCCGCGCTGCGAGCCGGCGACTTCGCGCTGCCCAGAGCGCCGTACTGGCTGCACGTCGACGCCGACGTGCTGGACATCGCCGCAGTCGACTCCCCCGCGCCCGGCGGGCTCTCGTTCGACGAGCTCTCCGCGCTGCTGCAGCGCCTGCGCGCCGGTGCGGTGGGGGTGCAGGTGACGGTGTTCGATCCCGACCTGGACCCCGACGGGTCGCAGGCGCGAGGGCTCACCGACTGCCTCGTGAACGGGTTAGAGGGCGGCTGAGAAGACCGCGCAGCCGGCCATGAACCACAGGGCCGGTAGGAAGAAGTCGCCGAGGGCGATCCCGGCCACGAAGAACGCGACGCCGAGTCCGGCCTTGATCGTGCGTTTGAACGCGTCGAGCATCTCTCCCCGGGTGATCGGCCGGAGCCGCCCAAGCTTGCGTCAGTTCTCGCCCTGACGGCCCAGCAGCCAGTCCAACGCCAGCGGGGCGGCGTCCAGGATCGAGACATGACCGTCGCGGGGACGCAGCCAGAGCTCCGGCGCCTTGAGCTGTTCGACGAGCTGATACGCGTGGCTGAGGGGGACCACGCGGTCCTCGCCGCCGTGCACGACGAGCACTGGCCCGCCGATCTGCTGGACGTCGAAGCCCCACGGTGAGGTGAACGCGAGGTCGTCGTCGATCAGCCCTTCGGTGCCGCCTCGCCCCGCGTCTTCGCCCAGGGACTTCCAGCGGACCTCGAGCGCCGCCCAGTCGGCCGCGGTGAAGCTCTCGGTGTCGAACGCGTCAGGGAGGCTCGCGCGGGCGTGACGCCCGATCGCGGCGGCGCGCAGCGCGTCCGGGGCGACCATGCCGGCGTACCAGTCGAAGCGTTGCGTGAGCGGAGCGAGGCCGGAGATCGAGACGGCGGCGGTGACCCGCTCCCCAAGCAGCGCGGCGCACGCCAGGGCGTGCGGGCCGCCACCGGACGCGCCCATCGTGGCGAAGCCGGCGATTCCGAGGGCATCGACGATCTCCTCGACGTCGAACGCCGCGTCGGCGACGGTGCGATCGGGCTTCGCGGTCGACCCGCCGTAGTTCGGGCGCCCATAGGAGAGCAGCCGGATGTCGCGCTGGGCGGCGGCGTCCACGAGCGGGTCCAGCAGCGCGCCCGTCTGGGGCGAGCCGTGGTGCCAGAGGACGGTCATCGCGTCGCCGCGGCCGGTGTCGTGGACGACCAGCGTGCGGCCGTCGTTGAGGAGTACTTCGCTGCGGACGATGTGCAGAGGGTGCCAGAGCGCCCGGACCCAGACGCGGAAGCACAGGTCAAGGGCGCGGGCACGCGGCCGACTACCCCGAACAGGCGCGCCTCCTGCACGCCGGCTCCGACACAGGCAGGAAATCCTTTGCGCCTCCTCCAGCGATCCGCTTCGCGGATCTTCCTTCTCGCAGCTCTGACGCTGCTCGCCGCGGCTGGACCCGCGGCGCGGGCATCGGCCAACGATGTGATCTACACCACGTCCGACAACGGGTCCTCGATCGCGACCATCGACCCGTCGACGGGAACCGGCACCGTCCTCGGCCCGACCGGCTACAGCAACGGCTTCGGCGCCGCCGTCGACACCGACGGCACCGTCTGGACGGTCGTCGACGGATACGCGACGACGGCCCAGATCGCGACCGTGAACAAGACGACCGGTCACGCCACGCCCGCGCCGAGCTCGATCGGCGCGTCGGTCATCACCCTCGACATCGCCGGCGACGGCACGATGTATGGCATCGGCTACACCGATCAGCGCCTCTACCGGATCGACAAGTCCACCGGCGTCGGCACCCCGGTCGGGCCCGCCACCGGCATCAGCATGGCGATGGACACCGCCTTCGACTGCGACGGGCAGTTGTGGGCGACCGCCTACGGCAACCTCTGGACCGTCGACACGACGACCGGCGTCGCGACGGCGAAGCCGGCGATCACCGGTATCGTCGGCGGCGCCTCGATGGTGATGGGGTTGATGGTCGACAGCTCGTGCCAGATGCTCGCCACGACCTACGCCAACCCCGGCAACCTCTACTCGCTCGACCTCACCACCGGCGCGGCGACGCTGGTCGGCGGGACCGGCCTGTCCAATCCGCACGGCGGCAGCATCCGCACCTTCGTGCGCGACACGGACGCTCCGTCCACCACCGATGACGTCCCGCCGACGTTCGTCAACGCGTCGCCCACGGTGACGCTCGCCGCCTCGGACGGCACGGGCAGCGGCGTCGCCCGCATCTACTGCGAGATCGGCGTCGACCCGCCGGCCCCGACCACCGCCAGCCAGGTCTTCGACCCCAACGACAAGCCGAAGCTGGCCCACGGCGAGAAGATCCGCTACTTCGCCGTCGACCGGCGCGGCAACGCCGAGCACGAGCACTCCTCGCCCGCGGCGAAGGTCGACAGCCAGGCGCCGACGAGCACCGACGACGTTCCCGCCACGCCCCAGCACGGCCCGGTGACGGTCACGCTGAGCGCCACCGACGCCCCCGCCTCCTCAGGCGACTCCGCCGGCGTCGCCGCGATCTACTACGAGCTCGGGCCCAACCCGGCCGACCCGACCCCGGCCAGCGCCCGCTACGACGCCGCCGCCAAGCCGGTGCTCAACCAGGGCGAGAAGATCCGCTACTTCGCCGTCGACGCGGCGGGCAACGCCGAAGCCGTCAAGACGTCACGCTCGGCACAGGTCGATGCACCGGCCGCGCCGGCCAAGACCTCGAAGCGGCGGGTCACGATCCATCTGCGTTCGCGCTACAGGGGTCACGCGGTGCGGGCGATCCACGCCACGATCGACGGCCGCGCGACCAAGGCCGTCCGAACCCGCGGCGGCTATCGGCTGCTCGTCGACATGCGCGGGCACGGCTGCACGCCCGTGAAGGTCCGGATCAGGATCGCGCTCGAGCGGACACCCACGTTGAGGATCAAGCGCACGTTCAAGACCTGCACGCGACGCTGAGCCTTGCGCCCCGGGCCCTCCTGACGGGAGGGCCCGAGAGCCCTCGCCGGGACCGCAATCGCGGCTCGAAGCGGAGGGGGAGGGATTCGAACCCTCGGAACAGGGGTTACCCGCTCAACGGTTTTCGAGACCGCCCGATTCAACCACTCTCGCACCCCTCCGGGTGTGTGGCGATTGCTGAGGGTAGCGACCTGCGGCGCTTGCCGGCGAAGAAGTCCTTCAGCAACGCCGCGCACTCGGGTTGGAGGATGTCCCTGGTGACCGTCGGTCGATGATTGAGGCGCGGCTCCTGCAGGACGTCGAGGACGCTGCCGGCGGCGCCGGCCTTCGGGTCGGCCGTGCCGTAGACCACGCGCGGGATCCGCGCGAGGACGATCGCGCCGGCGCACATCGCGCACGGCTCGAGGGTCACGTAGAGCGTGGTGTCGAGCAGCCGCCAATGTCCGATCGCGACGGCGGCCTGTCGGATGGCGAGCATCTCCGCGTGGGCGCTGGGGTCCTGCAGGCGCTCGCGCTCGTTGTGTCCGGCGCCGACGAGTTGGCCGTCCGGGCCGAGAATCACCGCCCCGACGGGGACGTCGTCGTGCTCGAGGGCCTTCTCGGCCTCCGCGAGCGCAAGTCGCATCCCGTGCTCATCTGGACGCAAAGTTGACCCTGTTCTTGTTGCATCTGGGGGTTGTTCCGCAACAACGGCATGGCGATCATGTTCTACGAACACGGGACGGGCCGTTCGCCGACCATCCGCCCGTCTCCCCACACACCTGAATGACGCCCCGCTCCCCCCTGCTCCCAGCCACGCTCTTTGCGTCCGCGCTCGCCCTCGCCCTGCCGGTGGCGGCGAGCGGTGCGAACGCGCGTCCCGCGCACGCCGCCCCGGCCGGCGCGGCCGCCACCGCCTTTGCCGCCGAGGCCGCGGCCACTCCTCGCTACCGGGCGGGTGAGCTCGTCGTCCGCTACGGCCGCGGCGCGCATGCGTCCTCCGCGGGGGCGGTGCCGCGCACCAAGGTCATGAAGGTCCGCGACGTCGCCTCGGCGGAGCGGGCCCTGCGCAGGCAGCCGGGCGTGTTGAGCGTCACGCGCAACTACGTCGCGCACATCTCCGGCTGGGTGCCGTCGGACCCGGGCAACACGGCGACGCCGGGCGGCTGGCAGACGCTGCAGTGGAACTTCCTGCCCGAGACCGGGGTCAACGCGCCGGACGCGTGGGTGCATCTCGCGCAGGCGGGCAAGCCGGGCGGCAAGGGCGTCGTCGTCGCGGTGCTGGACACGGGCGTCGCCTACGCGAACCGCGGGCGCTTCCGCAAGTCGCCGGACCTCAACAAGAAGCGCTTCGTGCGTGGCTGGGACTTCGTCAACAACGACCCGTACCCGAACGACGACTTCGGCCACGGCACGCACGTGGCGAGCACGATCGCCGAGGGCACCGGCAACGCGGTCGGCGTCACCGGGCTGGCCTACGGCGTGAGGATCATGCCGGTCAAGGTGCTCGACCGGGCCGGCGAGGGCGACTCGCAGCAGATCGCCGAGGGCATCCGCTTCGCGGCCGACCACGGCGCCCAGGTCATCAACCTCTCGTTCGAGTTCCCGTCGGACATCACGCGGGCGCAGATCCCGAACATCCTGGACGCGATCCGCCACGCCCGGCGCAAGAACGTCCTCGTCGTCGGCGCCTCCGGCAACGCGGCCGCGGCGGCCGTCGCCTACCCGGCGCGCTCCAACGACGTGCTGTCGGTCGGCGCGACCACCCAGCACGGCTGCCAGGCCGACTACTCCAACGAGGGCAGCGACCTGGACGTCGTGGCTCCGGGCGGCGGCGCCGACGCGGCGCTGGAAGGCGACCCGGGCTGCCGCCCCGCCGAGCCCGCCGGGCCTGGACATCTTCCAGATGACCTTCACGTCGTCCCCAAGCCGCTTCGGCCTGCCGGACGGCTACATCGGCACGTCGATGGCCACGCCCCACGTCTCGGCCACGGCCGCGCTGGTGATCGCGTCGGGCATCCTCGGCCCGCACCCCACCCCGGCCGCGATCGAGCGCCGGCTGGAGACGACGGCCACCGACCTCGGGCCGGTCGGGCAGGACCCGCACTACGGCTGGGGACGCATCGACGCGGCCCGCGCCACGGACCCCGCGATCCCGGTCACGTAGCCGGGGGGCCTCGTCGCGCCCGATGGGCCCGCTCGCGCGGCGGCCTCAGGTCGTCCGGATGATCAGGACCGAGCAGGGCGCGTGGTGGGACACCTTGTTCGGCACCGAGCCGAGCAGGAACCGCCGCGCGCCGGTCATGCCCTTGTTGCCCACGATGATCAGGTCCGCGTCCCGCTCCTCCGCGACGTCGAGGATCGCGTCGGCGGGAGCCCCCTCGCGAGCGAACGTCTCCACCTCGACGCCCGCCTCGCGCACCAGCGCCGCGGCGTCGCTGAGCGTCTGATCCACCTCTTCGCGCGGGTTGACCATCCACTGGAGGTCGGCCGGCGTCTGCCGCGCCTCCTCGCGCAACCGGGCCTTCGGCACCGGCTCATAGGCCGACACGAGGCTCACCCGCGCACCGATCGCCTTCGCGAGGTCGATCGCCTCGTTCACGGCCTTCCCGGCCGTGTCTGACCCGTCGGTACCCACGACGATCGAACGGAACATGGCGCGATCATAAAGCGGTACCTCGTCCCGCTCGCCGGTTCAGGTCTCGCGAGTCACGCCCACGCCACCGCTGACGGGGCGCGCCGCGGCGCGCCCCGTCGATCGGTGTGCCTACGGCTGCGTGGTGCTCAGCGTGAACGTGAGCGTCTTGCTGTAGGAGCCCGTGCGCAGCGCATCGCTCGCCCCGATCTGCTGTGAGAACGAGACCGACACGGGGTCGTTGCTGATCGGCCCGTCGTAGCGCAGCAGCGCCGTCGGGCTGCTCGCACCGCCGACCGGCGCCAACGGCGCGACCGAGACACCGCCTGGGCTGCTCGCGCCCGCCTGCAGCGTCATCGGCAGCGAGTAGGCGCCGTTGACCAGGTGGCCCGTGGCCGTCGCGCTCGGGTCGGCCACCGACAGCGTCGCGTCGCCCGCGGTCGAGATCACCGCGGCCGTCGTGGACGCCGTGTAGGTGTAGGCGATGCCGGGCGTGAACACGCCGAACGCGGCCGGCGCGCCGAGCGCGAGCGACAACGTGGCGGGCACGTCCGCGCCGACGCCGGCGGCGACCGGGTACTCCGTCGGCCCGGCGGCGTAGGGGCTCTCGACGTCGCCCGGGTGGCAGTGGTGCGGCGAGTAGAACGTGCTGCCCGCGACGCAGCGGAACATGCTCGGGTTCGTCCAGCTCGGGGCGAGCCGGACCTTGGAGGCCTGCTCGTAGGCGTATCCGGCCTGCAGCAGCTTGCCCTCGCTTCCGGCGCTGCCGACGAACGTCACGCCGATCGGGTTGCGGCCCGCGCTGCCGGTGCCGTAACCGGCAGGGACGGTCAGCACGGGGTAGCCCGCGCGGTCGGCGACGTTGACCAGCGCGTTGCCGCTCGGGACGGCGATGACGTCGCCGTCGTCGCCGAGCATGTCGTCGATCACGGCCGCGTTGGACGCCTTCCCGGCCGCCAGGTCGGCCTCGTAGCCCGTCGTGTCGGCGGACGCGGCGTCGATGAGCTGCTCCTGCTGGTACTTGAGGCCCTCGACGGGGTGCATCGCGTTGTAGTCGACGATCTCCTGCAGCGAGCCCGCGCCGCCCGAGGTCGTGCCCAGGTAGGCGTCGAGGTCGTGGGCGAACGCGCGCTCGACGATGCTCGGCGGGTTCGGGCTCGGCGTGGAGACCGTCGTCACCGCGGTCGTCGCCCCGGCCGCTTCGAGCGCGGCGACGACCGACGGGTACGGGCCGGAGGTGCTGTTGATCACGGCGACCTTCGTGCCCACGAGCGAGGTCGAGAGCGGGTAGCTCTCACCGGTCATGGCGCCCAGGGCGCTCGCCGCGTCGGCCACCGTGCGCGCGATCGGCCCGGCCGAGTCCTGCGCCTTCGCGACCGGCATGACGCCATCGGTCGAGACGGTGCCGACGGTCGGCTTGAGCGCGACGACGCCGTTGACGCCCGCCGGAGCGATCATCTGCGCCGAGTCGGTCGAGGTCTCGCGACCGATCGTCAGCGCCGCCAGGCCCATCGCCGCCGCGGCCGCCGAGCCGGCGGAGGAGCCCGCGGGCGTGTCGTCGGTGTCGGAGGGCATCAGCACCTGCCCGCCGAGTGAGGAGTAGCCGTCGGGCATCGTGGTGTCGAAGACGCCGTTGAGCTCGGTGACGTTGGTCTTGCCGAGGATGATCGCGCCGGCGGCCTTGAGCTTGGCCACCAGCGCCGCGTCATCGGCCGGCATCGAGTGCTGCAACGCGATCGAGCCGCCGGTGGTCGGCATCCCGGCGACGTCGATGGCGTCGTCGAGCAGCACCGGCAGGCCGTGCAGCGGGCCGCGGGGGCCGCTGCTCGCACGCTCGGCGTCGAGTGCCTTGGCCTCCGCCACCGCGTGCGGGTTGAGCGCCCGCACGGCCTGGATCGCCGGGCCCTCGGCGTTGGTGAGCGCGATCCGCGCGAGGTAGGCCTGCACGAGCGTCTCGCTCGTGAGCGTGCCGGCGGTCAGCCGGTCCTGCAGCGACTGCGCGGATTCGGTCTCGAGGCTGAACGGCAGCTCGGGCGCCGCGCCGCCGGCGAGGTCCATCGTCGACGCGTAGTCCGGGTTGCACGAGCCGCGCTCGGCGTACGGCGGCGCCGGGATCGTCTTGGCGCAGCGGTACATGCTCGGGTTGACCTGCGACGCCGGGCGGCGCAGCTTGGTCGCCTGCTCGATCACGTAGGCGACGCCGAGCAGGTCGCGCTCCTTGTAGGCGTTGGCGTGGATGTAGACGTACAGCGCCCGCCGGGTGGAGTCGTCGTAGCCCATCGGGATCGTCATCTGCGGATAGCCGGCGCGCGCGCCCTGGCTGACCGAGCCGAGGATCGCGATGAAGTCGTCGCTCGGGTCGTCGGGAGTGTCGTTGGTCATCATCCGGTCGATCCCGCTGTGCGCGAGCTGCTTGCCGACCAGCACGTTGTTGCGGTACTGCACCGAGGCGTCGGAGTCGGGTGAGATGTCGATCGCGAGCGCGCTGAGGTGCGTGTTATGCCCGAACTTGAGCGCCTCATGCTCGTTGGCCTCGTTGTCGGCGACCTCCTCGGCCAGCGACTTGATCGGCGCGTCGGGCCCGAGGTGGGCGTAGTAGTGGTCGATGTCGCGGTGGGCCTCGTAGGCCAGCACCGAACCCGGGATGCCGCTCTCGGAGATCACGGGCCGCTCGACCAGAATCGCCCCGGCGGCCTGGAGCGCGTCGTAGGCCTGCTTGAGCGGCGTGCCGTCGGTGAGCGTGCCGTTGTAGCCGATGCGCTTGCCGCGGACGAAGTTCAGGTCCAGCGCCGACATGTAGTTCGGCACGGTGGCGGGGACGGGCGGGATGATGTCGGTGTCGTTGATCCCCGGGCCCCAGATCCCGTGGTAGTAGTCGGCGTTGTGCGGGTCATAGCCCGCGATCGACTGCAGTGTCATGGCCGCGTTGGAGACCGTGCGGTCCATCGGGCCGGCCGTGTCCTGGGAGGCCGAGATCGGCGCGATGCCGTAGCCGGGTACGAGACCGACCGTGGGCCGCAGGCCGACGATCCCGTTCGTGCGCGACGGGCTGATGATCGAGCCGCTGGTCTCGGTGCCGATGGTCAGCATCGAGAGCGCCGCGGCCGCCGCCGAGCCGGTGCCCGACGAGGAGCCCGACGGGTTCTGGTCGGCATCGATGCCGTTGAGCACCTGCCCCGTCAGGTTCGAGAACCCCGACGGCTGGTTGCCGAAGTAGTTCGCGTACTCGGACAGGCCGAGCTTGCCCAGGATCACGACGCCGTTCTCGCGCAGCTTCTTGGCCACGCCCGAGTCGATCGCCGGGAACGAGTTGCGCAACGAGAAGTTGCCCGCCGACGTGTACATGCCCTTGACGTCGATCAGGTCCTTGAGCAGCAGCGGCAGCCCGTGCGCGGGCCCGCGCAGGTGGCCCTCCTTGCGCTCCTTGTCGAGCAGCGCGGCGTCCTTCAGTGCGTCCGGGTTGAGCTGTGTGACCGCGTTGAGCCCGGGCCCGCGCTTGTTGAGCGCGGCGATGCGCGCGATGTAGGCGCGCGTCAGCTCGACCGAAGTCAGCGTGCCCTCCTGCATCATCCTCTCGGCGGTCGGCCCGTCGAGCGTCTCGAGATCGAGCTCGGCGGCGTGCGCGGGCGCCGCCCACAGCGCGCAGCCGATGACGGCCGCGACGAATGCGCGTTTCAAGTGTTCCCCCTCCGTCCGTGGTGTGCGCCCGCTGACCCGCGGGGCGCTGGGGTTGTATCCCGGCGTCCCGCGGGGGCGCATCGGACCGGCGGTGGAAGGCCCGCGGGACCACCTGTCGGGCCGTAGACCCTGCACGCTCCGTCTTCGCTGATCGCTTCCGGGCGGCCCGTGCAGCGCGATCCCGCTTGGGCAGCGGGATCGCGTGAACGGCTGCACCGGCGCGTTCTCGCCCGTCTCTCATGGACGGTTCGGGCGCAAACCGGCGAGTTGACGTGACGGGCGCAACGCGCGTCCCGGCCGCGCGGCGCCCACGTACGGAGTGTCGCGGACGATCGCCGCCGGGTGGGCGCCCGGCGCGCGGTGCCGCCGTTAGAGCTTGATCAGCGCGATGATCGCGGCGACGATCACGCACACGACGATGATCACCTGCATCCAGATCCAGAGGGGAGTCACTGTCCCCTCACCCTACTCATGCGAGCGCGCGTTCCTCCCGGCTTGACGCGATCACGGTCGTGACGGGGAGGCCGAGGCCCGCGACCTTGGAGGGCAGGTCGAGCTTGAGCCACTTGCTGACGCGCTGGGGCAGGGTGGAGATGATCAGCTCGTCGAAGCCGTGGATGTTGATCGCGTCCTGGATCGCGGCGAGCGGTTCGGGGTCGCCGATCATGCTCTCGACGGGGCTCCCGGCGGCCTTCTCGAGCAGCGGGACGGCGAGCTCGATCGTGGTCTGGGCCTCGGTGTCGCCCTGGTCCTCGGGGTCGACGAGCCGGTGCAACCCGTGCGCGGTGTTGGGCACGAGCAGCGTGAAGGTGGCCGGCCCGCGGGCGGCACGTTCGCGGACGGCCTCGATGAGCGCCGGCGTGGCGGCGGTCTTGTTGGCGACGACCAGGACCTTGGACATGAACGCTTCCTTTCTCGCTTGCGCCAATTGTTGCAAGCGAGGCCGGGACGCGCGAGTCGGCGCGCGGACGCCGGCGGCGCGAGCGCGCGGAGCGGCGCGGCGCGCGCGGCGAGCGCGGCGGGCGCGCGGAGCGCGGCGGCGCGGTGCGCCGCCGGGCGGCTACAGCTTGGCGTGGGCCGCGGCGTGGGTGACCCAGCGCTTGCGCGACTTGCGGCGCACGGTGAGGTCGACCTTGGCCGTGGCCGAGGCGGGCACGGAGACGCGGATGCGCTTCGAGTAGCCCTTGACCGTGGTCTGGGTCTTGGTGACGGTCTTGGTCTTCTTGCCGTACGCGACCTTCAGGACGAACCGGAACGTGCCCTTGCCCAGGGCGAGCGGGCGCAGGTCGACGGTCGTGACGGTGGGGGTGGCCGACAGGGAGAGCTGGCCGAGCAGGCGGCCGGACGCGGAGGCCTTGCCGGCCAGCAGGACCGCCTCGCTGGCCGAGCGCGGGGTGATCGTGGTCGGCGTCTTCGGCGGGGTGCGGTCGGTGAGGGTCACCGCGGCCGAGGTGGTCGAGTTGCCGGCGCCGTCGGTGGCGATGACGACGACCGTGCCCTTGGTCGCGCTGAACGCCGAGCCGTTGCCGATGGCGACCGGCGCGGCGCCGTTGATCGAGTAGGCGAGCGCGGCGAGGCCCGAGCCGGCGTCGGCGCCCGAGGGGTTGCAGGTGTAGGCGAGGCCGGCGTCCGGCAGGCACGAGACGTGCGCACCCGGGGCGGTCGCGTCGACCTTCACATCGGCCTTGGCCACGGCCTCGTTGCCGGCGCCGTCGACGGCGCGGAAGGTCAGGGTCCAGGCGCCGTCGGCGCTGACGACGTAGTGCCCGTTGGTGATCTCGGTGGCGTCGCCGCCGGCGGCGCCGGTCAGCGCGGAGACGCCGGAGACGCCGCCGTCGGCGGTCACGGCGCAGTCGACGGGCGCGTTGCGCCAGGCGGTCACGTTGCCGCAGTTGACGGCCAGCGTCGGGAGCACCTTGTCGATGCCGATGCTGTCGGTGCGCCAGTCGCCGATGTTGCCGGCGACGTCGACCACGCGGGTCTCGAGCTTGTGCATGCCGTCGGCGGTGATCGAGACGGCCGCGGTCGAGGTGATCGCGCCGCCGTCGAGGCGCCACTGGACGGAAGCCACGCCCGACGCCGCGTCGGTGCCGGCGACGGTGGTGGTGAAGTTGGTCTTGCGCCAGCCCTGCGTGACCGCGGGGGTGGTGTTGGTCGGCTTGGTGCGGTCGACCTTCACGGTCTCCGACCGCCACGCCGACGCGTTGCCGGCCTTGTCGACGATGCGGGTCTGCAGCGTGGAGGTGCCGTCGACGTCGACCACGGCGGGCGTGCCGGAGGTCGGGACGGCGGTGGTGCCGATCCGCCACTCGGCGTGATCGACGCCCGAGCCCGTGTCGGTGCCCGTGAGGTCGAGCGACAGCGCGGCCGTCTGCCACGCGGTCGGCGCGGCGCCGGACGTGTTGACCGGGATCGACGTGTCGATCTTCAGCGTGTCGTTCTTCCAGCCGGTGAGCTGGCCGGCGATGTCGTAGACGCGGTGCGAGACGGTGTAGGTGCCGTCGGCGAGCGGGACCGTGGTGCCGGACGCGGCCGACACGACGGAGCCGTTGTTGATGCGGTATTCGATCTTGTCCACGCCGGAGGTCGCGTCGGTCGCGGTCAGCGTGAAGCCGGGAGTGTTGGTCCAGCCGGTGGAGATCGCGGTCGTGTCGACCGGCAGCGTGTGGTCGATCTTCAGCGTCTGCGAGCGCCAGGCGGACGTGTTGCCGGCGTTGTCGGTCGCGCGGGTCTCGATGTCGTGCACGCCGTCGTCGGTGACCGAGAAGGTCGCGCCGCTGACGCCGCCGTCGATCGCGAGGCCGTCGTAGCGCCACTCGACGCGCTTGACCCCGGTGCCGCCCTGATCGTCGGCGGTGACGGTGACGGTGACGGCGCCGGTCTGCCAGCCGGTCGGGATGGTGGTCGTATCGATCGGCGCGTCGCTGTCCTCGTAGGTGCCGTCGACGGTGATGCTCTGGGGCAGCCAAGCACTGGTGTTGCCGGCGTTGTCGATCACCTTGGACTTCAGGATGTGGACGCCGGCGCCGATGATCGTCGCCTCCGGCGTGCTCATGATCGGGCCGTTGTCGACCTGCCATTGCACACCCGCGATGCCCGAGAGCGCGTCGGTACCGGTGATGGTGACCTTGTGGCCGCTGCCGACCGGCGCGCCGGGCGCGGTGGTGGTGTTGACCGGCGCGACGGAGTCGATGTTGATCGCCTCGGGACGCCAGGTCGAGTAGTTGCCGGCGACGTCGCGGACGCGGGTCTCGAGCGTGTGGGTGCCGTCGCCGGAGACCGTCGCGGTCTCGATGGCACGCGTGCCGGAGTGCTCGACGCCGCCGTCCACGCGCCAGCGCACGGAGTCCACGCCGGAGTTGTCGTCCTCGCCGTTGAGCAGGACCGAGTAGGCGCCGGCGCGCCAGGCCGTCGAAGCGGTCGGCGAGGTGTTCCGCGGAGCCGTCGGGTCCAGGCGGACCGTGTGGGAGCCCCACGGAGACGCGTTGCCGGCCACGTCGATGATGCGCGACTCGACGACGTGCTCGCCGGTGCCGGTGACGACGGCCAAGCCGGTGTCGCCCACGGCGGAGTCCGCCACGCCGTCGATCTTCCACTCGACGCTCGCGACGCCGGAGCCGGGCGCGACGTCGGTGCCGTGGACCGAGACGTTCAGGGAGTTCTGGGAGAGCCACGCGCTCGTGGGGTTGGTCACGTCGGCGGGCAGCGTCGTGTCGATCTTGATCTCGTGGTCGAGCCACGGCGTGACGTGGCTCATGGAGTCGGTGAAGCGCACCTGCAGCGTGTGGGTGCCCTCGCCGGTCACGGTGACGGGCACGGGGCCGGCGCCGGCGACGTCACCGGAGAGCGCGTCCTCGGGGATCCGCCACTCGATGCGGGTGACGCCCGAGCCGGAGGTGTCGGTCGCGGCGATGCTGACGTTGACCGACGGCGCGGTGCGGTACCAGCCGACGGGCGCGCCGGTGGTCGCGTCCAGCGGGCCGGCCGAGTCGACCTGCACGGTGCGCGTCGTCCAGCCGGAGTCGTTGCCCACGTTGTCGAGCACGCGCGTCTTGAGCGTGTGGGCGCCGTTGGCGGTGATGTCGATCACGTCGCCGTTGTTGGCGGGCGTGATCGCGCCGCTGTCGATCTGGTAGTAGACGCTGGCGACGCCGGACTGGTCGCCCGCGTCGGTGCCGCTCAAGGTGATGTGCGCGACGTCCTGGACCCAGCCGACGGGCGTGACGGTCGTGTCGAGGGGCACGGTGTCGTCGACCTTGACGGTCTGCGAGCGGTCATCACGGTTGCCGGCGGCGTCGACGGCGGACGTGTAGAGCGTGTGCGTGCCCGTCCCGGACACCGTGGCGGTGCTCGAGACGGTGTAGGAGACGGCGCCGTCGACCTTCCACTCGCCGTGCACGGGCGAGATGTCGTCGTACGTGGACAGCGGGACGGTGACGGGGCCGGTGCGCCACGCGGTCGAGGTGGAGGTGCTGTTGACCGGGGTCGTCTGGTCGATCTGCACCGTGTCGTCGACCCAGTGGGTGGGGAGACCGGTGCCGGACTCCAGCGCCCGGTGCGTGAGGGTGAAGGTGCCGCTGCCGGTGATCGGCGCCGGGTTCGCCGTCTGGACGGCGCCGCCGCAGCTGAGCTTCCACTCGAAGCCCGTGTTGTTCGAGCCGGTCAGCGCGACGTTGACGTCGGCGTTCTGCCAGCCGACGGGGACGGTCGTGGTGTCGGTCGCGATCGTGGCGAACGGACCGCTCTCCGGGCAGGCGCTGGGAACCGAGAAGACGCTCGCCCACGGGTCAGCGGACGCGGCGGCGGGAGCGGCCAGCAGCGATCCGAGAACGAGTAGGAGAAAGAATGTGCGAATCCGAGGGCTCACGCCCCGGTTATCGGCAGGTCGAATCAGACCTGCAGTGAGAATTTGGCGAAGACCTCGACAACCTTTGGATCGAAGTCCGAGCCGGCCCCGCGCGTGATCTCCTCCGCGGCCGCGGCCGGGGTGAGCGATTCGCGGTACGGGCGCTCGTGCACGAGTACGTCGTAGACGTCGGCCAGGTGCACGATCCGCGCCGCGATCGGGATCTCGTCGCCGGAGAACCCGCGCGGGTAGCCGTCGCCGTCCCAGCGCTCGTGGTGGTGGCGGGCGATCACCTCGGCCACGCCGTAGAGCTCCGACGCGCCGCCGGCGAGCACGCGCGCGCCCAGCACGGCGTGGGTCTTGACCACCTCGAACTCCTCCTCGGTCAGCCGGCCGGGCTTGAGCAGGATCGAGTCCGGGATCGCGATCTTGCCGATGTCGTGCAGCGGCGCGGCGTGGCTGATCAGCGCGACCTCGCGCGCCGGCAGGCCGAGCTCGCGCGCCAGCTTGGACGCGAGCAGGCCGACGCGCTGGGTGTGCTCGTAGGTGTTGTCATCGCGATAACCGGCCGCCTGCAAGAGTCGTTGCAGCGTGTCGTGCTCGGCGTTCTGGACCTCGCGGGCGCGCGCCACCTGCGCCGCCGCGAACACCGACTCGAGCTCGTGCTGCCGCGCCTGCAGGCGGCGGATCTGGATCGTCGCGCGAACCGTGTTGGCCTCCGCCGCGGCGACCACGGGCGGGCCGGTCTGCATCCGCAGCGGGTCCAGCCGGAAGCGCAGCTCCTCCTCGGAGGCGGTGTCGACGACGACCGCCTCTGGCGGGTCCGCGGCCACCGCACGGACCAGCTCGTCCACATCGCCCACGAGCGCACGGACGTCTGCCCCTTGGGCCGCGAGCCGGTCGCGTACCGGTTGCACGGCGGAGAAGTCCCCACCGGCGACGACCAGCCTCAGCCCCGCAAGGTCGTCCATACTGGACGCATCATGGCGGACTCGGCCGAGGACCGGCGGATCGGCACGGTCATCGCCGGCTATCGGATCGATGCGCGCATCGGCCGAGGCGGCATGGGCGTGGTGTACCGGGCGCACCACCTGCAGCTCGATCGCCAGGCTGCGCTGAAGCTGATCGCCCCCGACCTGGCCGAATCCTCTGGATTCCGGGAGCGCTTCGCACGCGAGGCGCGGATCGCCGCCGCGCTCGCGCATCCGAACATCGTCACCGTCTATGACGCGGGCGAGGTCGACGGCACGCTGTATCTGGCCATGCAGTACGTCGAGGGCTCCGATCTCGCGGAGATCCTCTCCTCCGACGGCCGCCTGAAGCCCTACCGGGCGATCGACGTCGGCCGCCAGGTCGCCTCGGCGCTGGACGCGGCGCACGCCTCCGGGCTGATCCACCGCGACGTCAAGCCCGCCAACGTCCTGATCTCCGGCCGCGACGCGTTCCTGACCGACTTCGGGCTCGGCAAGCGGATCGAGGGCGGTGACTCGGCCGCGATCACCGTCGCCGGCGACGTCGTGGGCACGATCCACTACGTCGCCCCCGAGCAGATCGAGGGCACCAAGGTCACGCCGCGGACCGACGTCTACTCGCTCGGCTGCCTGCTCTACCACTGCCTCTCCGGCCGCCTGCCGTTCGAGCGCGAGAACGACGTGGCCGTGATCTACGCCCACCTGTCCGAGCCGCCGCCGCGGCTCGGAGCCGACCTGCCCGAAGACCTCAACGCCGTCATCGCCAAGGCGCTCGAGAAGCTGCCCGAGCGCCGCTACGCCTCCTGCGGGGACTTCATGTCCGCCGCCCGGACCGTGCTCGACGGCGCCGGCCCGCTGAGCGAGACCGCCGCCACCCAGAGCGAGGTGCGCGCGGCGATCGCCGACATCCGCGCCGCGCGGCGCTCGCGCGTGCTGCTCGCGGGCGTGGACGCGAGCACGCGGGCGATCGCGCGCGTGGCACTGAGCGAGCGTGTGGATCTCAGCGAGGCCGCGAGCATCGAGGGCGCCCGCGGCGCCCACGCCGACCTCGTGATCGTCGCCTCCTCGGAGGCCGTCGGCGCCCTGCGCGCGGACCCGCTGACGCGCGACGCGAAACTCCTGCAGGTCGTCGAGGAAGGCGAGCCGGGCAGCCCGGCCGCCGACGAGCGCCTCTCGGCGCCGTTCTCGCCGCTGCAACTGCAGGTCAAGCTGCGCAAGCTGCTCGGCGCGGACGCCGTAGGTTCGTGATCGTGGCCGTCTTGGCCGGTGGCCAGGGCCGCCGCATGGGCGGAGCGAAGGCGATGGCGCCGTTTCGCGGCGAGCCGCTGGTGATGGCGCCGCTGCGCGCGGCGGCGGCCGCGGGCCTGGAGGCGGTGGTGGTGGCCAAGCCCGACACGGAACTGCCCGACGTACCGGTGTGGCACGAGGACGCGAGCGTCTCGCACCCGCTGGCGGGCGTGGTCACGGCGCTCGAGCACGGCCCGGCGGTGATCGTCGCCTGCGACCAGCCCTACGTCACGCCGGAGCTGCTGCGCGCGTTGGCCGAGCACGACGGGCCGGCGATCGCGGCGATCGGTGAGCCGTTCCCGGGCCGCTACGAGCCGTGGCAGCTGCCCGTGCTGCGTGCGGCGCTGCGCGACCAGGCTCCGCTGCGCCGGACGCTGGAGCGCCTCGCGCCGGCGGTGCTCGGCGTGCCTCGAGAGCTGGTGGCCAGCGTCAATACGCGCGAGGCGCTCGCGGCGGCGGAGCGGGCGCCCGAGCCGTGAGCGACGTCGCGGTGATCGGCGGCGGGATCGTCGGCTGCGCGCTGGCGGCGTTCCTGGCCGAGGGTGGCGCCGAGGTCACGCTCTACGAGCGCGAGGCGATCGCCGCGGGCGCGTCCGGGCGCAACTCGGGCGTCGTCCAGCACCCGCTCGACGACGCGCTCGACGGGCTCTACGAGGAATCGCTCACCCACTACCGCGAGCTCGAGGGCTTCGAGCTTCCGGAGGAGCACGTCGGGCTGTTGCTGCTCGGGCACGGCCCGTCCGACGCGTACGCGGGGCTCTCGCCCACGTGGATCGAGGACGCGCGGACGCTGGAGCCGGCGCTCGCGCCCGGGATCAGCGCGCTGCGACTGGAGACCGGCCGGCCGGTGCCACCGGCGGCGGCCGCGCACGCCTGGGCGGCGAGGGCCCAGCGGGCGGGAGCGAAGCTCGTGATCGGCTCCGCGCCCGAGCAGGGTCTCAGGGTCCTCGCCGCCGGCCCGTGGACGGCCGAGCTCGCGGACCTCCCGATCACGCCCGTGTGGGGTGTCGTCGTGGAGCTCGAACTGCCCGCCGCGCCGGTCCACGTGCTGGAGGAGGCCGGGATCGACGCGCTCTCGAGCGCGCACGTCCCGGACGTGCTGTTCTCGGCCGTCACCGCGCGCGGCATCTCCGCGATCGGCTCGACGTTCCTGCCGGAGCGGCCCGATGCGGAGCGGCTCGCGCCGCGCATCCTCGAGCACGCCCGGACGGTTCCTGCCGGAGCTGGGTACGCGCCGCGGGCTCAGGGCCTGCGCGCGGCCGGGGTCGATCGATGGCCGCCCGATCCTCGGGCAGCTCGACGAACGCACCTACGTGGCCAGCGGCCACGGGGCGTGGGGGATCACGCTCGGGCCGGCCTCGGCGCGGCTCGTCGCGGATCTCGTCCTCGGACGGCCGGCGGAGATCCCGCCGGCCCTCGACGTCGGGCGGTTCTAGTTCGTCGCCGGCGTGTCGGACGTGGTGACGACGCTGTTGCCGGTGGTGTCGGCGGTCGTCGTGCCCGTGGTCGACGTCGAGCCGGTGTCGGCGGCGGCGTCGGCCGGCTTGCGCAGGCCGATGATCAGACGGTCCTTGCCGGTGCCGTAGATGTGGAACTCGCGGCCCTCGCGCTTGACCAGCGCGAAGGTCTGACCGTCGCGGACGTTGCCGCTGGTGTTCAGGTACAGGCCGGAGCGCGAACCCGTGAGGATGTCGGCGTAGGCGCGGCCGGTGACCTGCTTGGTCGTCTCGTCGGCCGGGGCCTTCGAGGTCGAAGAGGAGGAGGAGCTGGTGTCGGTCGACGTCTTGTCGTCGGAGGCGGACGAGCCACCGCCGACGGTGATCACCTTGCGGTCCTTGCCGGTGCCGTAGATGTGATCCTCGCGGCCGTTGTGCTTGACGAGGATGAACGCCTCGCCGTCGCGGGCGCCGCCGCCGGTGTTGAGGTACATGCCGGCTCGCGGACCCGTGAGGATCTCGGCGTACTGCTGGCCATCGACCGGTTTGGTCGTCTCGTTCTCGCTGGACGCCGACTTGAGGGCACTGGAGAAGGACGTGGTGGTACCAGTCGACTTGAGCGAGCTGGTCTTGGCCGTGGCCGCCTGATTCGCGGCGGCGATGCCTTGGAGGAGAGACGTATCGACGCGCATTGGGATAGTCACCCCATCGGCCATCTGTCCATCGAGCTTTAGCCCATGTTGTTCATCGACGCCATGAACGTGATCGGCTCGCGCCCGGACGGCTGGTGGCGTGATCGCGAGGGCGCGATCCGGCGGCTGGTCGACGAGGTTCGCGCGTGGGCGGATGACGACGTCACCGTGGTACTCGACCACGGGCCCCAGGACTTGATCGGAACCGTCGGCCACGTCACGGTCGTGAAGGCGGCTCGCACGGGCCGCGACGCGGCCGACGACGAGATCGCCCGGCTCGTCGCCGCCGGCGACACGGTGGTCACTTCGGACGCCGCGCTCGCGGACCGCGTGCGCGCGCGGGGTGCTTCCGTCGAAGGCGCGGGCTCCTTCAGACGACGGCTAGCATCACCCGGGTGAGCGACGAAGGGCTGCGCGCCGCGGTCGAGAAAATGCGCGAGGAGGGGGTCGCCGACCAGGCGATCCGCGCCTTCGAGCACTACTACCGCCAGCTCGAGGGCGGCGAGACGGGGCTGATGCCCGAGGACTCGATCGAGCCCGTCAGCGATCTGCCCGCGCTCGACGATCTCCCCCATGACGAGGCGGCCGAGCACGAGGCGCTGCGCACGGCGATCGTGCTGCGGCTCAACGGCGGCCTCGGCACGAGCATGGGCCTGAGCAAGGCGAAGTCGCTGCTGGAGGCCAAGGACGGGCTCAGCTTCCTCGACATCATCGCCCGCCAGGTGCTCGCGCTGCGCGAGGCGCACGACGCCGAGCTCCCGCTGGTGCTGATGGACTCCTTCTCCACCCGCGAGGACTCGCTGGAGGCGCTGTCGGGCTACGAGGGCCTCGACGTCGGCCTGCCGCTGGACTTCCTCCAGAACAAGGAGCCGAAGGTCCGCACCGACGACCTGATGCCGGTGCGGTGGCCCGACGAGCCGACGCTCGAATGGTGCCCGCCCGGCCACGGCGACCTCTACACCGCGCTGGTGACCTCCGGCATGCTCGCCGAGTTGCTCGAGCGCGGCTTCGAGTACGCGTTCGTGGCCAACTCGGACAACCTCGGCGCGGTGCTCGACCCGCGCATCCTCACCTGGCTGCGCGCGGAGCGCATCCCGTTCCTGATGGAGGTCACCGAACGCACGGAGGCCGACCGCAAGGGCGGACACCTCGCGCGCCGGATCGAGGACGGGCGGCTGGTGCTGCGCGAGACGGCGCAGACGCCGGAAGCGGACCTCGAGCAACTGCGCGATCTCAGCCGGCACCGCTTCGCCAACACCAACAACCTGTGGGTCGACCTGCGCGCGCTGGACACCGCGATGCGCGAGCGCGAGCGGCGTGCTCGGCCTGCCGATGATCCGCAACGAGAAGACCGTCGATCCCTCCGACAAGTCCTCCCCCGCCGTCTATCAGCTGGAGACGGCGATGGGGGCGGCGATCGAGGTCTTCGAGGGCGCCCGCGCGCTGAACGTCCCGCGCACCCGCTTCGCCCCGGTCAAGACCACCGACGACCTGCTCGCGCTGCGCTCGGACGCCTACCGGCTGACCGACGACGCGCGCGTGGAGCTCGCCCGCGAGGCCGTCCCGATCGTCACGCTGGACCCCGACCACTACAAGCTGATCCGCGACTTCGAACAACGCTTCCCGAAGGGCCCACCGTCGCTGAAGGAGGCCGAGCGCTTCGAGGTCGACGGCGACGTCACGTTCGGCGCCGACGTCGTCGCCCGCGGGAACGTGAAGCTCGAAGGGCCGGCGTCGATCGACGACGGCACCGTGCTCACGGGCTGATCAGCTGCAGCGTGCCGTCGCTGCGCGAGGCGACGAGCACACGGCCCGTGCGCGGGTCGGCGGCGACACTGTTGGGCTGGCGGACGGTCGGGAGCGTCCGCCGCACCTTGTCGGTCCGCAGCGACACCTCGGCAAGCAGGTTTCGCGCGGTGAGCGTGACCCACAGCCGGTCGCGGGCGTCGTCGACGGCCAGCCCGTAGGGCGAGCCCGGCAGGCTCACGCGGGCGATGAAGCGCAGCCGCGGACGCGTCTCGAACACGCTCACCCCGCCGCCGCGGGTGTCGGCGACGTAGACGCGGCCGCGTGCGTCGGCGACCACGTGCGACGGGCCGTAGCCGGCGTTCTGGCCGCCGATGCGCTTGAGCGTCCGGCGGTCGATCAGGTCGAGCGTGTACGCCCGCACGGAGACGACCGCGAGGTAGTCGCCGACGACCGCGACGCCACCCGGCTGGACGTCGACGCCGACCGTATCCACGAGCTTGCCGTCGCGCAGGACGGAGACGGAGCTGCCGAACTCGTCGCCGACGAAGATCGTGCCGTCCTCGGCGGCCGACGCGTCGTGGGGGCGCGGGCCGGTCTTGGTGATCCGCGGCGTGCCGCCGTCGGGCGGGACCTCGGCGAGCGCGTCGGCGGTCTCCATCGGCACCAGGAACGGCCCGCCGGGCGCGGCCAGGCTGAGATGGCGCGCGGGCGCGGGGAGCGTGACGAGCGCCCTGCGCGCGCCGGTGGCGACGTCCACCAGAGCGACACCCTCGGCGATCGCGACCGCGGCGACGCCGGTCTGCGGGTCGACGGCCACGCCCTCGGGC
Source organism: uncultured Solirubrobacteraceae bacterium (assembly GCA_963798325.1). Lineage (GTDB taxonomy): Bacteria > Actinomycetota > Thermoleophilia > Solirubrobacterales > Solirubrobacteraceae > Solirubrobacter. The sequence goes on along the minus strand of CAWCSS010000008.1, from coordinate 751,500 downwards.
TTGCTGCCGACCTTGACCACCGTGCCGGCCGGGGTGGCCGTGGGCGCCGGTGCGGTGGCCGGCTCCTGCGCCGTCGGCGGGAAAGGCAGTTTCGGACCGCTGGGCGGCGGCGCCGACTCGCCGCAGCCGGCGAGGACGAGTCCGAGCAGTGCTAGGCGCGCCGCGCGAGCATGGCCACCGCGAGCAGGACGAAGGCGGTGATCGCTCCGACCCAGACCCACGACCCGACAGCCAGCAGGAACATTCATGGCACCCTACCGGCCGCTCGACTGGCCGTGAGTCCAGTCATGCGCCCAATTCGTCGCGCAGGGCGGCGAATTCCGCCCGCAGCGCGGTGAGCTCCTCTCGCAGCGTCGCGACCTCGGTCTCCAGCTTCTCGATGCGCTCGTCGCGCCGCGGCGGCGGCGGGACATAGGCCGCCGGGGCGGCGGGCGCCTCGCCCGCGCCCTCGGGGATGTCACTCGGGTCGAGATCCTCCATCAGACGATGGCGGAAGCGCTCTTCCTTCTGCCCCGGGCGGCGCGCGAGCTCGGCGACGAACCCGCGGTCGATCAGCCGCGTGAGCAGGTCCTGGAGGTCCTCGACGCTGGCGAACGGCTGCATGCGCTCGGTGCGCTGCTTGAGCTCGCCCGGCGTCTGGTCACCGCGCAGGAAGAGCACCGCGAGGACCGCCAGGTCGGCGGCGTCGACCTGCAGCGCCTCGTCGAGCAGATGGCGGTACTTGGCCGAGCGGCTGGTGTGCCCGCTGGCCAGGCGGGTGTAGCGGCGCCGGCCGAGCTTGGCCAGCGCGGCGCGCAGCATGTCCTCGTCGTAGGCGACGACCGGGAAGCGGTTCGTCGACTGGTTGCAGGCGTTGCGCAGCGCGTTGAGGCTGAGCGGGTATTGGTCGGGCGTCGTGCGCTGCTTCTCGATCAGGCAGCCCAGAACCCGGATCTCCACGGGGTCGAGGTCTCTGTCCATCAACGGATCATCATGCCGGAGATCGCGCGCGAGATGACGAGACGCTGGATCTCGCTCGTCCCCTCGAAGATCGTGTAGATCTTGGCGTCGCGGTGCATGCGCTCGACGGGGTACTCGCGGGTGTAGCCGTTGCCGCCGAGGATCTGGATCGCGCGCTCGGTCGCCCAGACGGCGACCTCGCCCGCCTTGAGCTTGCTCATCGAGCCCTCGGCGTGCTCGAACCTGCGGCCCGTGCGCCCCATCCAGGACGCGCGCCAGACGAGCAGCCGCGCGGCGTCGATCTCCAGCGCCATGTCGGCCAGCGCGAACGCGATCGCCTGGTTCTCGATGATCGGGCGCCCGAACTGGGAGCGCTCCTTGGCGTAGGCGAGCGAGTACTCGTAGGCCGCGCGGGCGATCCCGATCGCCTGCGCGCCGACCGACGGGCGTGTCGCCTCGAAGGTCTGCATCGCCGCCTGGCGCTTGCCGCGCGTGCCTTCGCGCGCGCGTGCGAGGCGCTCGTCGAGCTTCTCCTTGCCGCCGAGCAGGCACGCCCCGGGGATCCGGCAGTCGTCGAGGAAGACGTCGGCGGTGTGCGAGGCGCGCAGGCCGTGCTTTTTGACCTTGGTCCCCATCTCCAGGCCCTTGGTGTTGGGCGGGATGATGAACGCCGCCTGGCCACGCGAGCCGAGCTCGGGGTCGACGGAGGCGATGATCACGTGGATGTTGGCGATGCCGCCGTTGGTCGCCCACGCCTTCTGGCCGTTGAGCACCCACTCGTCGGAGGCCTCGTCGTAACGCGCCCGCGTGCGCAGCGAGGACACGTCGGACCCCGCGTCGGGCTCGGAGACGCAGAAGGCCCCGACCTGCGGCTCGTCGACGGTGCCGTAGCACTGCGGCACCCACTCCCCCAGCTGCTCCCCGGTGCCGTTGGAGAAGATCGCCGCCACCGCGAGCGTCGTGCCCATGATCGCCATGCCGATCCCGGCGTCGCCCCAGAAGAGCTCCTCGTTGACGATCGGCAGCAGCAGGCCGGTCTCGTCCGCGTAGAACTGCCCCAGCGCCTCGAACGAGTAGAGCCCGATCTTCGCCGCCTCCTGGATCAGCGGCCACGGCGTCTCCTCGCGCTCGTCCCACTCCGCCGCCGCCGGGCGCACCACGTTCTCGGCGAATCCGTGTACCCAGTCGCGCACGTCGCGCTGGTCTTCGCTGAGTTCCATCGAGAACGCGCCTTGGTTCAGCGGCGTCGTGACTGCTTCCATGGAGCGCATCCTATGGAGGCGATCGTCAGTCCGACCTGGCCGAGCGAGCCGCCGCGCGGTGCCGGCCTGCTCAAACGCGACGGGAACGTGGTCCGCCGGGCGATGGTGATCGACGGCGAGCTGCTGCTGGCCGAGGCCGCGTGGCAGGGGGAGGTGGTCCACCTGCGCGGCGACGAGCGGGCGATCGAGCGGCTGCGCTTCGTCCTCGCGCTCGACGACGATCTCGCCCCGTTTCACCGCGCGCACCGCGCCGACCCCCTGCTCGGCCGCGTGCTCAAGGCCAAGCCGAAGCTGCGCGTGACCCGCACGCCGGACCCGTTCGAGGCGCTCGCGTGGGCGGTGATGTACCAGCTGATCGACACGCAGAAGGCGGGAAACATCGCGTTCGACTTCACGCGCCGGTACGGCACGCGACACGCGAGCGGCGCCTGGGCCGCACCCTCGCGGGCGGCGTTCACGAACCAGCCGGCGCTCGAGGCGTGCGGGCTGGCGCCGGCCCAGGCGCGCACGCTCGCGCGGGTCGCCCGCTCGGGCGTCGATCCCGGTGACCACGCCCGGCTGGCGGCGCTGCCCGGCATCGGCGAGTGGACGCTGGGGCAGCTCGACCTGTTCGGGCACGGCCGCTACGACGTCCCGCTGGCGAAGGACGTCGGCATCCGCAATGCCTACGCCCGCATGGCCGGCGTGCGAACCGGCAGCGTGACCGAGACGGAGTTCAAGGCCGTCCTCGACCGCTACGCGCCCTACCAGGGGATGGCCGCGCTCTACATGACGGCCGTGGGCTGGCGGGGCGGGGCGCGATATGAATCAGGGCATGCCCTTCGCCGCCGCTGACGATCGTTACGACGCCATGCCCTACCGCCGCTGCGGTCGCAGCGGCATCAAGCTCCCCGCGATCAGCCTCGGGCTGTGGAACCGCTTCGGCGACGACACGCCGCTGCAGAACCAGCGCGCGATCATCCGCCGCGCCTTCGATCTCGGCATCACCCACATCGACCTGGCCAACAACTACGGGCCGCCGGCCGGCTCGGCCGAGATCAACTTCGGCCGGATCATGCGCGAGGACCTGCGCCCCTACCGCGACGAGCTGATCATCTCGTCCAAGGCCGGCTACGACATGTACCCCGGGCCCTACGGCGAGTGGGGCTCGCGCAAGTACCTGATCGCGTCGTGTGACGCGAGCCTGGCGCGGATGGGGCTGGAGTACGTCGACATCTTCTACTCGCACCGCTTCGACCCGGACACGCCGCTGGAGGAGACGATCGGCGCGCTCGACCAGCTCGTTCGCTCGGGGAAGGCGCTCTACGCCGGGATCTCCTCCTACAGCGGCGAGCGCACGCTGGAGGCGGCGGCGATCGCGCGCCGGCTCGGCACGCCGTTGCTGATCCACCAGCCGTCCTACTCGCTGCTGAACCGCTGGATCGAGCCCGAGGTGCTGGACGCCTGCGACCAGGAGGGCCTCGGGATCATCGCCTTCTCGCCGCTCGGGCAGGGGATGCTCACCGACCGCTACCTCGGCGGCATCCCGGAGGACTCGCGCGCGGCGCAGGACCACTTCCTGCAGAAGGACTTCATCAGCGACGAGAACATGGCGCGGGTCAAGGCGCTCAACGAGATCGCCTCGCGGCGCGGGCAGGCGCTGGCGCAGATGGCGATCGCGTGGGTGCTGCGCGACCCGCGCGTGACGAGCGCGCTGATCGGCGCGTCGTCGGTCGAGCAGCTGGAGACCAACGTCGGCGCGCTGGGCAACCTCGAGTTCAGCGACGAGGAGCTGACCGAGATCGACCAGTACGCGGTCGACGCCGGCATCAACATCTGGGAGCAGTCGAGCTCGGCGTGAAGCGCCGCGAGATCATCGAGCCGTTCGACGGGCGTCTGGTGGCCACCGGGTCGGTACAACGGTTGGGGCCATGACGCAGGCCCAGGCCGAGGCCCGCGAGCTGAGCCGGCTGGCCGCGCGGGAGCTGTCCGAGCTCCCGGCCGGGATCGGCTCGATCCACGGTGCGATCGCCGATCGCGTGTTCGCCGCGCTCGGCCCGCCGGCGACGCCCGTCCGGGTCCTGCACACCGCGATCACCCGCGGCACCTACGAGGCCGTGCGCGGCGGCGTGTGGCTGACGGCGACCGCCGCGGGCACGGCGGCGCGCTCGCGGGCCGGCGAGGTGCCGCTGTCGGAGACGCCGCGCGGGGCGATGGCCATCGCCGCGTTGAACGGTCTCTACGGCGACCGGCTGGACGCCGAGGAGAGCGTGCTCGCGATCCCGATGCAGGTCCGCTCGCGCGGTGAGCCGCAGCCGCGCATCGCGGTCTTCCTGCACGGCCTCGGGGAGACCGAGCACGCGTGGGGCCGCCCGTCCTACGGCGAGCGGCTTCAACAGGAACTGGGGTTCACGCCGGTCTTCATCCGCTTCAACACCGGCCGCCACATCTCCGAGAACGGCGCGTCGCTGGCCCGATTGCTCGACGCGCTGGTCACGGAGTGGCCGGTGGCGATCGACCGTCTGGTGCTGATCGGCCACTCGATGGGCGGGCTGGTCGCCCGCAGCGCCTGCCATCGCGGCGGCGCGTGGACGCGGCACGTCAAGCACACCGTCTCGCTCGGCACCCCGCACGCGGGCGCGCCGCTGGAGCAGGCCGTGCACGCGATGAGCGCGGCGCTGGCCGTCGCCCCGGAGACGCGTCCGTTCGCCCGGTTGCTGCGCCGCCGCAGCGCCGGGATCCGCGATCTCCGTCGTGGCTCGCTGGTCGACGAGGACTGGCGCGAGCAGGATCCGGACGCGCTGCGGGCCAAGGCGCGGACCGAGGTCCCGCTGCTCGAGCACGCCACCCACTGCTTCGTGGCGGCGACGATCACGCAGTCACCGTCGCACCCCGTCGGCCGCCTGCTGGGCGACACGCTCGTGCTCACGGCGAGCGCGTCCGGCCGCCGGGAGGGGTTCAGAGAGGAGTTCGGCATCACGCTCGGCGGCGCCAACCATCTCGCGCTGCTCAACCACCCCGAGGTCTACGCACAGCTGCGCCGCTGGCTCAGCTAACCCTTTTTGTTGCACTTCACGCCAAAAGTTGCACGGCGGCTCTACAGCTACCCGGGCCACCCGTTCCCGACGGCGACGGCGGGCAGCACGGGCAACCTCGCCGGCCTGCAGGCGCTGCGGGCCTTGGGCGACAAGTACGGCCTGCGCTTCCCCAGCCGCCACGGCAACCTCCTCCCCGAGAGCAACTGGGACAACCAGATCGCCGCCTCGCGGATCGTCGGTCAGATCCACGTCGGCGAGTCCGGCCTGCCGAACAACACCAACGGCTACAACACGTGGGATCGCCTGCTGGCCACCGCGCCGCAGCTCAACCGTCTGGGCAAGCGCTCGGTCGAGGCGGGTCTCGGCCCGGCGTACTTCCACAACCACAACGACGAGTTCAGCCGCCGCTACACGGATACCGGCGTGAGCTGCCCGACGACCTCCGCCGACCCCGCGTGCAAGAGCTCGTGGGAGCACATCATGGACAAGACCGATCCGCGCTGGGTCGTGGCGCAGATCGACATCGGCTGGGCCGTCTGCGGCTCCGCGTTCGGCACGCCGCCGGACGCGACCGCGGGCATGAACTACGTGACGGCGATGATCACCAAGTTCCAGCGGCGCGTCGTCAGCTACCACTTCAAGGACGTCGATGCGGCCGGCATCCGCCTCGACTGCGGGAACAACGAACAACGGGAGATCGGCCTCGGCGGGATCAACTTCGCCCCGATGCTCGCGGCCGCCAAGAACCGCTCCGCCTTCTACTACATGGAGCGCGACCCGGTGGCCGTCGGGGGACCGACGAACTTCAACCCGTTCACCAACATCGAGAACAGCATGAAGGCGATGCGGGCGAACCCGTCGGCGACGCTGTACGCCTATCCGCCGGTGTTCAACTCGGTCGCGGCCGGCACGCCGGGCGCGGCCAACCAGGTCCCGGTCCTCGTCACCAACGACGGTGACGCGCCGCTGACGATCACCAACATCACGGTCGCGGCCGACGCGCTGGACGGCGGGAACGCCACCGCGGCGGACTTCCAGATCGTCAGCCAGAACTGCTTCGGCACCGGCAACGTCGGCCCGCTGGCGCCGCGCAGGCCGGCGGTCGAGGACGACCCGGCGACACCGGACGTCAACGAGGCCAGCCCGGCCGTCCCGTCCGGCACGTGCACGGTCAACGTCGGCTTCAAGCCCACCCGCACCGACTACACCTCGGTCGCGCGCCTGCAGTTCACGTCGAACTCCGACGACGGCGTGGAGCGCGTGCTGCTCGCGGCCAAGAGCACGCGGTCCGCGCTGGGCACGGTCGGCGGCGACGTGCCGAGCATGCTCGCGCTGACGCTGCCGGCGACGCTCACCTCGTTCGGCACGTTCGTGCCCACGGTGACACGCACCTATGACACCGCCATGGCCGCGACGGTCACCAGCACCGCCGGTGACGCGACCCTGACCGTACTCGACGCGGACACCGTCAACCCGGGCAAGCTGACCAACACGGTCGGCGCCACGACGTTCGCGCTGCCGTCCGCGCTGCAGATCCGCGCCGTCAACGCGGCCCAGCCGAATCCGGCCTACACGGCGCTCACCGGTGCGCCGTTGAACCTCCTCGGCTGGACCACACCGGTCAACCAGGAGGTCGTCACGGTCGGCTTCCGCCAGGTGGTCAGCTCGACCGACGTGCTGCGCTCAGGGTCCTACGGCAAGACCCTGACGTTCACGCTCAGCACGACCGCACCGTAAGGAATCTGGCACCTGGGGCGGTTGTTACCGCCCCAGGTTCGCCGGTAGAGTCGCGCCCTGGCCGCCGTATCTGCCCTCCGCGACGCGCTCGGCACTCGAGCGCTCCGCCGCATCCAGATCGCCTGGGCGGCCTGTTCCCTCGGTGCGTGGGCGTTCTTCGTGATCCTCGCGGTCTACGCCTACGACGTCGGCGGCGCCTCGCTGGTCGGCATCGCCGCCGTGGTCCGGATGGTCCCCGCCGCGCTCGCGGCACCCGCGATGGGCATGCTCGGCGACCGCTACTCGCGCCGCAACGTCCTACTGCTGTTGGCGCTGGCGCGCGCGCTGCTGTTGACCGTCGCCGCCGCGGTCGTGTGGGCGGACGGGCCTGTCGTGCTGGTGTTCGCGCTGGCGGCGGTGTTCACCGCGGTCGGCACCGGCCACAAGCCCGCGCAGGCGGCGCTGCTGCCGACGCTGGCCGACGATCCGCGCCAACTCGCGGCCTGCAACTCGGTCTGGAGCGCGGTCGACAGCATCGGGTTCCTCGTCGGCTCGCTGGCCGCGGGCCTGCTGATCGCGGCGGGCGGCATCGACCTCGCGCTGCTGGTGATGGCGCTCGCGTTCCTGATCGCGGCGCTGGCGCTGGCGGGCATCCCGGTCGACCGCGTGGACCCGCAGAACGCGCGGCTCCCGGGTGCCGGCCGGCTCGAGGAGCTTGCCGAGGGCTTCGACACGGTCCGGCACGAGAAGCGGCTGCGGATGGTCGTGGTCGTGCTCGGGGCGAGCACGCTCGTGGAGGGCGCGATCGACGTGCTGGTCGTGCTCGTCGCGCTGGAGCTGCTCGATCTCGGGGCGGCGGGCGTCGGCTGGCTGAACTCCGCGTGGGGGGTCGGCGGCGTCATCGGCGGGGCGGGCGCGGTCGTCCTGATCACCCGCGGCTGCAACGCCACCGCGCTGCTGATCGGGTCGGTGCTCGTCGGCGTGCCGCTGGTCGCATTGACGATCTTCCCGGCCGTCGGCGTCGCCGTGGCCGGGCTGATCGTGCTCGGCTTCGGCTACGCGACGATCGAGGTCGCCGGGCTCACGCTGGTGCAGCGGCTGGCGTCGGACGCCGTGCTCGCGCGGGCGTTCGGCGTCGTCGAGGGCACGTACTGGCTGACGACGGGTATCGGATCGCTGCTCGCGCCCCTCTTGGTGGTTGTGTTCGGACTGCGCGGCGCCATCCTCATCGTCGGCCTGACGCTGCCGCTGGTCGTGCTCGCGCGCTGGCGGGCGCTGTGGCATCTCGAGGCGTCGACCCCCGTGCCCGAGGCCGAGTACGGCCTGCTGCGCGGCGTCGACATGTTCGCCTCGCTGCCGGTGGTGGCGCTCGAGGACCTCGCGCGCCACGCCACCCACGTGCCGTTCACCGCGGGAACCACGATCATCCGCGAGGGCGAGCCCGGCGAGCGGTTCTTCGTGATCGCCGACGGCGAGGTCGAGGTGACCGAGTCGGGGCGCTTCCGGCGCACCGAGATCGCCGGCGAGTGCTTCGGCGAGATCGCGCTGCTGCGCGAGGTGCCGCGCACGGCGACCGTCGTCGCCCGCACCGACGTGGACCTGCTCACGCTCGACCGCGACGAGTTCCTGGCCGCGGTCACGGGCGACCGCCGCGCGCTGGCCGCGGGCCACAACCTGGTCGAGGAACGGCTTGCCGCCGTCTGAGCCGTCGCTGTCGCTGTCGGCGGAGGAGATGCGGGCGATCGGCTACCAGGCCGTCGACCTGCTCGTCTCGCGGCTGACCGACGACACGCTCCCGGCGCTGCGCCGCGCGACGCCGGCGGAGATGGCCGCGCGGGTGTCCGGGCCCGCGCCGGAGGCGCCGACGGCGTTCGCCGAGGTGCTCGCCCGGCTCGACGCCGACGTGCTGCCCTACATGAACCGCGCCGACCACCCGCGCTTCTTCGCCTTCATCCCGTCGTGTCAGACCTTCCCGGGCGCAATCGGCGACTTCATCGCATCGGCGCTGAACGTCTACGCGGGCTCGTGGATGGAGGCGGCGGGGCCGAGCCAGGTCGAGCTGACCGTGCTCGACTGGTTCAAGGACTGGCTCGGGTATCCGTCCTCGGCGTCGGGGCTGCTGCTCTCCGGCGGCAGCGCGGCCAACATGACGGCGCTCGCGTGCGCGCGTGAGACGCTGCTCGGGCCGATGAACGACCGGGCGGTCGCCTACGTGTCCGATCAGGCGCACTCGTCGTTGGCGCGGGCGGCCCGGCTGCTCGGCTTCCGGCCCGACCAGCTGCGGGTGCTGCCCGCCGGCGCCGACCTGCGGCTGTCGGCCACGACGCTGGCCGAGGCGATCGCGTTCGACGTCGCCGCAGGCCGCGCGCCGCTGTTCGTGTCCGTCTCCGCGGGCGCGACCAACACCGGCACGATCGATCCCCTGGACGAGCTGGCCGACGTCTGCCGCGAGCACGGCGTGTGGCTGCACGTCGACGCCGCCTACGGCGGGTTCGCGGCGCTGACCACGCGCGGGCGGGAGGCGCTGCGCGGGATCGAGCGCGCCGACTCTATCGCGCTGGACCCGCACAAGTGGCTCTACCAGCCGATCGAGTGCGGCGCTCTGCTCGTCCGCCAGGGCGCGCAGCTGCGGCGGGCGTTCGAGATCGTCCCCGACTACCTCAAGGACGCGGAGGTCGCCGAGGGCGAGGTCAACTTCTCCGACCTCGGGCTGCAGCTCACGCGCGGGTGGCGGGCGCTGAAGATCTGGCTGTCGATCCAGACGCTCGGCCTGGACGCGTTCCGCGCGGCGATCGATCGGTCGCTCGACCTCGCGGTGCTCGCCGAGCGCCGCATCCTCCAGACGCCGGAGCTCGAGTTGTTGTCGCCCGCGCGGCTCGGGATCGTCTGCTTCCGGCGCCGTGTCGACGAGGCCCGCAACGCCGCGTTGGTGGCCGAGCTGGAGGCGACGGGCGACGCGTTCGTGTCCTCGACGCGGCTGCACGGCGAGTACGCGATCCGGCTGTGCGTGCTCAACCACACCTCGCGGGCGGAGGACGTCGAGTGGGTGCTCGACTGGTTCGCCCACGCGGCCGTGCCGCCGCCCGCGCGGCCGCGCTCGGTCCGGCTGGAGTCGATGTCCGACGTGCACGCGCTCGGCCCGTTCCCGCCGTGGGTGGTCCGCGAGCTGCCGCTGTTCGCCGAGCTCACCGACACGCAGGCGGAGCGGCTCTCCGGCCACGCGCGCGAGCTGGTGGTCGCGCCCGGCGAGGCGGTCGTGCGGCGCCATCAGCTCGAGCGCGACTTCTACGTGATCGTCGAGGGCAGCGCGAGCGTCGAGATCGACGACGAGCACATCCGCTCGCTCGCGCCGGGGGACTTCTTCGGTGAGCTGGCCGCGCTCGACTGGGGCGCGGGCTACGGCTACGCGCGCTCGGCCGACGTCACGGCGACGTCGCCGCTGCGGCTGCTGGTGCTCTCGCCGCGTGAGCTGCGCTCGCTCATGCGCTCCGCGCCACCGGTCGCGCAGGTGATCGAGGCGGCCGCGCGGGAACGCCTGCGCCGCGTGTGAGCGCCGCCCACAGCTCGTCGTCGAAGTCCTCCCCGAGCCGGCCCACGAGGTCGCGGATCCAGCGCTCGAACTTCTCTCGCCACAGTCGCTCGGCGGCTGCGACGTCGCCGGCGATGATGGCCTCGTGCAGCGCCTGGACCTCGGCGATCACGCGTGGGAGCGTCTCGCGCAGGTCGATGTCGAGCGCCCCGAGGAAGGTCCGCACCTGCCAGGTGAGCCGCTCGAACTCCAGCGCCACGCGCGGCAGGCCGGCGGCTTCGACGAGCGTCGACTGGTAGGCGAGGTCGGCGTCGGCCGCTTCGTCATCGGCGCGCAGCAGTCGTTGGAGCTCGCGCTCCAGCGCGTGCGTGGGGACCGCGTCCTCGAGCATCAGCTTCTGCAGCGCGAGCGTCCCGAGCGAGGCGCGCAGCGCATAGACCTCGAGCACGTCGAGCGCGCGCAGCTCGGGGACGAAGGCGCCGCGGTTGGGGATCAGCTCGACGAGCCCGTCGCGTTCGAGCAGGCGCAGCGCGTCACGGATCGGCGCGCGCGAGAAGCCGAGCTGCTCGGACAGCGGCAGCTCCTTGATGCGATCGCCCGGCCGGAGCGTGCCGTCGACGATGGCGTCGCGGATCGCCTCCAGAGCCAGGTCGACGTTCGACGGCGCCGGGCCCCGCCTAGACAATGTGGAACTCGGGCGCGAGGAGGCCTCCGTCGAAGCGCTCGGCGCTCATCGGCGTGACGTCGACGAACGGCGTGCGGCCGAGCACCAGGTCGCGCAGGATCTCGCCCGTCGCCGGTCCCTGCAGGAAGCCGTGGCCGGAGAAGCCGGTGGCGTAGAGGAAGCGCGAGACGTCCTTGGCCTCGCCGATCATCGCGTTGAAGTCCGGGCTCATGTCGTACAGGCCGGCCCAGCCGCCCTGGATCGGCGCGGTGGCCAGCCGCGGCGCGCGCTTCTCGGCGATCGCCAGCAGGCCCGGGATCCAGTCGTCGGTCGTCTCCATCAAGAACCCCGGGGTCTCGTTCGGGTCGGCCATCCCGGTCAGCAGCCCGCGGCCCTCGCGGTGGAAGTAGAAGCCGGTGGCGAAGTCGATCGTCAGCGGGAGCTTTCCGGGCAGGTCGGGCATCGGCGCGGTGAAGAGCACCTGGCGGCGCAGCGGGGTGACGTCCAGCGGGACGCCGACCATCTCGCCGCAGGCGCGCGACCACGCGCCCGCCGCGCAGATCACGGTGCCGGTCTCGATCGTTCCCCGTGTGGTGCGGACGTGCGTGATCGTCTCGTTCTTGACCTCGATCCCCTCGACCGGCGTACTGACCGCGATGTGGGCGCCGTGCGCGCGGGCGCCGGACGCGTAGCCCTGCACGACGCCCTCCGGTGTCGCGTGCGCGTCGGTCGGGCAATAGCTCGCGGCCAGGATGTCACCGCCGGCGAGCAGCGGGCAGATCTCGATCGCCTCCTCGGCGCCGATGATCCGTGACGGGACGCCGAGCTCGTTCTGCAGCGCGACGCTGCGCCTGAAGGCCTCGACCTCGGTCTCGGTGGTGAGGACGAACAGGTAGCCGATCTCCTCGAAGTCGATCTCCCAGCCGGGCCGCTGCTCGAACGCCTTATAGGCGGCGAGGCTGCGCTTGGCGATCTCGATGTTCAGCGCGTCGCTGAACTGCGCCCGCAGTCCACCGGCCGCTTTCGACGTCGACCCGCTGGCCAGCTGATCGCGCTCGAGCAGCACGACGTCCGCGCCCGCCTCAGCGAGGTGGAACGCCGCGCTGACACCGACGACGCCTCCGCCGACGACCACGACATCGGCACCTGCGGGCAGCGGAGAACGAAGCATGCCGGGATGGTGGCGCGCAGATTGTAGATTGTCAACAATTTCTGTAGGCTCCCGGCGCGATGCGGCCCGAAACCCTTGCGATCCATGCCGGACGGGGCCCGCGCGTCGCCGGCGAGCCGCTCAACCCGCCGCTCGTGCCGGCGTCGAACTTCTACTCGGAGGGCTACACGCGCGAGCAGGGGTCGCCGGGATGGACCCCGTTCGAGGAGGCGGTGGGTGCCTTGGAGGGCGGGACCGCCGTCGCGTTCGCCTCGGGCATGGCGGCGATCTCGGCGGTCCTCGAGACGCTGCCCGTGGGCGCGCGCGTCGTCGGCCCGGCTTCGGGCTACGCCTGGACGCGCTCGCTGCTCGCGCGCTTTGCGTCCGCGGGCCGGATCGAGCTGGTGGGCGTCGACACGACGGACACCGCGGCGACCCTGCGTGCCTGCGAGGGTGCTGAGCTGCTCTATGTGGAGACACCGTCCAATCCGCTGGTGGAGATCGCCGAGCTCGACGCGCTGTGCGCGGCACCCTGCGCGGTGGCGGTCGACGGCACGTTCGCGACGCCCGTGCTCCAGCGGGCGTTGTCGTTCGGGGCCGACTTCGCGATCCAGAGCGCGACCAAGTTCATCGGCGGCCACTCCGACCTGCTGCTCGGGGTCGTCACGTCCACTACGCGCTGCGAGGAGCTGCAGCACATCCGCGCGCAGCTCGGCGCGATCCCGGGTTCCTTGGAGGCCTACCTGGCGCTGCGCGGGTTGCGCACGTTGCCGGTGCGGCTCGCGGTCGCCCAGCGCAACGCGCAGGTGCTCGCCGAGCGGTTGGCCACCCGGTGTGTCGTGCACTACCCGGGTCTGGCGGCCGACGCGGGGCATGAGCGGGCGAGCCGGCTGATGGACGGCTACGGCGCGATGCTCGCGTTCGAGCACTCCGACGCCGACGAGGTGTGCCGCCGCGTGCGCGTGATCACCCACGCGAAATCGCTCGGCGGCGTCGAGTCGCTGATCGAACGCCGCGCGCCCGGCCTGCTGCGCCTGAGCGTCGGCTGCGAGCACGTCGAAGACCTGTGGAGCGACCTGGAGCAAGCGCTGTGACGAACACGGACCCTGGGGCGGCGCGGGGACGAGCCGGCGTCGACATCGGCGGCACGTTCACGGACCTGTGCATCGCCGGCCCGGACGGGATCGTCGCGATCGGCAAGGCGCTCGGCACGCCCGCCGCACCCGCCCAGAGCGTCGAGACCGTCCTGCGCGATGCGCTGGAGCGCGGCGCGTGGCGCGCCGACGACGCCGGCGGCACGGCCGGCGCGCTCTCGCAGGTCGTCCACGCGACGACGCTCGTCACCAACGCGCTGATCGAGCGCAAGGGCGCGCGGGTCGCCCTGCTGGCCACCGACGGGTTCCGTGACGTGATCGAGCTCGCGCGCGAGCGCCGGCCGGACATCTACCGCCTCGACGTCTGGCGCCCCGAGCCGCTCGTCCCACGGCATCTGCGCTTTGACGTCGCGGAGCGGACGCTGGCCGACGGGGTGATCGAGCGGGCGGTCGACGAGGCGGAGGTCGAGGCGCTGGCGGCGGAGCTCGCCGAGCGCGGGATCGAGGCGATCGCGATCGCCTTCCTGCACAGCTTCGCCAACCCCGCGAACGAGCGGGCCGCGCGAGCGGCGGTCGCGCGGGCCGCGCCAAACCTCCGCGTCGCGATCTCCAGCGACGTCGCGCCCGAGATCCGCGAGTACGAGCGCACGCAGACGACCGCGGCGAGCGTCTACGTGCAGGACCGCGTGGTGCGCTACCTCGACGATCTCGAAGCGCGACTCGGCGCGCTCGGCGCCGGCGGACGCCTGCGCGTCATGCTCTCCAACGGCGGCGTGGCGACCGCGCAGGACGCCGCCGATCGGCCGATCCGCATGCTCGAGTCCGGCCCCGCCGCCGGGGCGCTCGCCGCCGCGCGCTTCGGTGGCCTCAACGGCTACACGGACCTGATGTCGTTCGACATGGGCGGCACGACGGCGAAGCTGTGCCTGATCGAGGACGGCCGCCCGCTCGTCACGCACGAGTTCGAGGCCGCGCGCACCGACCGCTTCACGCGCGGCAGCGGCCTGCCGATCAAGACGCCGACGATCGACATGATCGAGATCGGCGTCGGTGGCGGGTCGCTGGCGCACGTCGACACGCTCGGGCTGCTCGCGTGCGGTCCCGAGTCCGCGGGCGCCGACCCCGGACCGGCCTGTTACGGCGGCGGCGGGACCAGGCCCACCGTGACCGACGCCGACCTCGTGCTCGGCTACCTCGATCCCGGGTTCTTCCTCGGCGGCGAGATGTCGCTCGACGTCGAAGCGGCGAGACGAGCCATCGACACGCACATCGCGACGCCGCTCGGGCTCACCGTCGAGCAGGCCGCCTGGGGCATCCACCGCCTGGTCAACGAGGACATGGCCAGCGCCGCGCGGGTGCACGCCGCCGAGCGCGGCCACGACGCGACCGGCCTGCCGCTGTTCGCCTTCGGCGGCGCCGGGCCGGTGCACGCGTTCGGCGTCGGCGCGTCGCTCGGCACGACGACGGTGATCGTCCCCGCCGCCGCGGGCGTCATGAGCAGCGTCGGCGTGCTCGCCGCGCCGCTGGCCACCGACGGCGTGCGCAGCCGCCTCGAACCCGTCGACGACGAGACGCTGACCCGCGTCGAGCCGCTGTTCGCCGAACTTGAGGCCAAGGGCGCCGAGGTCCTGTCGCACTCGGGCGTCACCGACATCACCCACGAGCGCTCGATCGACATGCGCTACGTCGGCCAGGGTTTCGAGGTCACCGTTCCCGTCACGCCCGGCGAGGACCTGCGAGCAGGCCTTCGAGGCGGCGTACATCCGCTCGCACGGCCGCAAGGGCCCGGACGTGCCGATCGAGGCGATCAGCTGGCGCGTGCTCACGCGCGGCCCGGACCCGGACCTCCGGCTCGTCGCCGCACCCGCCGGTGACGGAGACGCGAAGAAGGGCACCCGCCCTGTCTATTTCGACGACGCCTACGTCGAGACGCCGATCTACGACCGCTACAGGATGGGCCCGGGAACCACGATCGACGGACCGGCGATCGTCGAGGAACGCGAGTCGACGACCGTGGTCGGCCGCAACGCCACCGCCCGCGTCGCCGAGGACGGCAGCCTGATCGTGGAGGTCGCGACGAAGGGACAACCGTGGACCCCGTGACCGTCGGCATCGCGGCCGGCCGGCTGACGTCGATCCTCGACGAGCAGCAGGCGACGCTCGTGCGCACCGCGTTCTCGACGATCGTGCGCGAGTCCGAGGACCTCGCGTGCGGCGTCTTCGACCGCGAGGGCCGGATGCTCGGCCAGTCGCACAGCGGCACGCCGGGGCACATCAACGCGATGGCCACCGGCGCGCGGCACATCGTCGAGGCGTTCCCGCCGGAGTCGCTGGACCCCGGCGATGTGCTGATCACCAACGACCCGTGGATGACCGCCGGGCAGATCAACGACCTCACGGTGGCCACGCCCGTGTTCCGCGGCGAGCGCATGATCGGCCTGTTCGCCTCCACCTGCCACGCGCCTGACATCGGCGGCCGGCTGCTCTCCGCCGAGGCCAGCGACGTGTTCGAGGAGGGCCTGCGGCTGCCGATCATGAAGCTCGCGCGCGGGGGCGCGATGAACGAGGACCTGCTGGACCTGATCCGCGCCAACGTCCGCACCCCGCGCGAGACGGTCGGCGACCTCTACGCCCAGGCGGCGGCCAACGACGTCGGCGCGCGCAGCCTGCTGCGCTGCCTCGACGACCTCGGCCTGGAGGACCTGCAGGAGGTCGGCGCGGAGATTCGCCGGCGCTCGGAAGCCGCCATGCGCGACGCGATCCGCAAGCTCCCCGACGGCCGCTACGAAGCGGTCGGCTACAGCGACGGCCACGGCGAGCGGATCGAGCTCAAGCTCGCCGCGATCATCGCCGGCGACGAGATCACGCTCGACTTCGCGGGCTCCTCGCCGCAGAGCGAGCACGGCATCAACGTCGTCCTCAACTACACCCACGCGTACGCGTCGTTCGCGTTGAAGGCGGCGGTCGCGCCCGGCGTGCCCCACAACGACGGCTCGTTCACGCCGGTCCACGTGACCGCGCCCGAGGGCTGCATCCTCAACTGCGTGGAGCCCGCGCCGGTCGCGTCGCGGCACGTCGTCGGCCACTTCGTGCCCGGCCTCGTGCTGGCCGCGCTCGCCCCCGTGCTCCAACGGCGCTCGGCCGGCAGCGCCGACGCGCTGTGGATCAGCGTCTGGAGCCCGTTCAACCTGACGCTCTTCCAGTCCGGCGGCTCCGGCGCCTGGGACGGGCGCGACGGGCGCAGCTCCAGCGGCTTCCCGTCCGCGGTCGCGTCCGTCCCGACCGAGGTGCTCGAGCTCGCCGCTCCGCTGATCCAGCGCGAGCGCGCGCTGCGCACCGACTCCGGCGGCGCGGGCCGCTGGCGCGGCGGGCTCGGCCAGACGTCGGTGATGAGCCAGCGCGGCGACGGCCCGTGGCGCGTGTCCGCGCTGGCCGACCGCACGACCGTCCCCGCCCCCGGCGCCGACGGCGGCCACGACGGCGCGGCCGGAGCGGTCAGCGTCGACGGCGAGCCACTGCCGACCAAGCGCCTGATGAGCCTGCGGCCCGACGCGCGTGTGCGCCTCGACCTGCCCGGCGGGGGCGGCGTCGGCGCGCCGTCGGACCGCGACCCGCAGGCCGTCCTGCGCGACGTCGTCGACGGCTACGTCAGCCTCGACGCCGCCAAGTCGATCTACGGCGTGACCATCCGGCAACTCCGCGAGGGTCGCGTCCTGTTGCCCGAAGACTTCGAGATCCAGGAGAACCCATGAGCAAGCTGGCCGGCAAGGTCGCGATCGTCACCGGCTCCGGCCGCGGCATCGGCGCCGCGATCGCGATCCGCTACGCCCGCGAAGGCGCGAAAGTGGTCGTCTGCGACATCGACGGCGACAACGCCAGCAGCGTCGCCGAGCAGATCCGGGCCGAGGGCGGCGAGGCGCTCGCGGTCAAGACCGACGTCTCGGACCCCACCCAGGTCGACGCCCTCGTCGCCCAGGCCGTCGACACCTTCGGCGGCCTGCACGTGATGCTCTGCAACGCCGGCAAGGTCCGCGACGCGGTCAAGCACGTCCTCGAGGCCGACATCGCGTTCTTCGACGGCGTGATCGCCGCCAACCTGCGCGGTCACTACCTCTGCGCGGTCGCCGCCGCCCACCACATGGCCAGAAACGGCGGCGGCGTGATCATCACCACCTCCTCCGGCGGCGCCACCCGCGCCCACCGCGGCATGACCGCCTACGACGCCTCCAAGGGCGGCATCGAGGCCCTCACCCGCGCCCTGGCCCTCGATCTCGCGCCCTACGGCATCCGCGTCGTCGGCCTCGTCCCGGGCCTGATCGCCCCGGACAACGCCCCGCCGGAGGCGCTCGCGCGGACCGCCGCGACCGTCCCGCTCCAGCGCGCCGGCGCCTCCGAGGACATGGCCGGCCCGGCCGTCTTCCTCGCCTCCGACGACGCCGCCTACATCACCGGCTCCAACGTCGTCGTCGACGGCGGCGTGCTCTTCCAGCAGCGCTCCCCGGAGATCGAGACCTTCCCGGTCGAGCACTTCCCCAAGCTCACCGAGGAATCCGCGTGACCTCATAGCCCGCGCGGGCGAGCGCCGCGTCGCGGCGCGCGTCCTCGCCGCGCTGCGACGGCCGCGAGTGCGGCGCGCCGTCGATCTCGACGATGGTTCGCGTACCGGGCCAGTGGACGTCGACCTCGATCTTCGTGTTCACGCGCGCCGCCTCCAGCGCCGCTTCGCCGAGCGTCGCCAGATACTCGTCCTCCTTCGCGCTCCGCGTCCCGGCGGAGCCGCTGAGGTGCAGCTCGATCGCCCGCTTGAGCGTCTTCAGCCCGCGCCGGCCATTCGCCCGGGCCATCGTCTCGCGCGTCGCCGCGAGGTCGAAGAGACCGCGAAACGCCGCCTCGTGAATCACCCACGCGAGTTGGTGCGGCGTCAGCACGTCGGCGAGATCGACCAGCATCCGCGCGACCGTCGTGACGGGGATGCCGCGGAACCGCGTCAAGTCGCGCGGATCCAGGTAGCGCGCCGTGTGCACCCGCGTGCCCTCCACACGCCGCCGCGACATGGAAACGACGTCGATCATGGAGGGGTGCCAGCGGGAGACCTTGCGCAACTCCGCGAGGGAGAGATGACTCAGCGCGGCGCGCTCGCCCGACGCGAGCACCGCGGCCATGAATTGGCCCTCGCGTGACAGCCCGGGATGGCCGACCGCGTACACGCCTCGATGGATCGGAAAGAGCCGACCCGCCGCGACGCGGTAGCGCACCCACTCGCGATTGAGGCCGATGGCGCGCAGCTGGTCGAGTGTCACGACGCCGTGCTGGCGCTTCGCGAGCTCGGCGATCATCGCGTCGATCGGGGGTGACGCAACGGCGTCACCGTATTCCTGACGGAGTTGCGTCACCCCCCCATTGTCGGCGCGGAGCGTGTGTCAGATCTACGCGCGATTGCGAAGAAACCGACACGGAGGCGCAACAAAACACGCGCGCCGGGGCGGCCGCTCGCGCGGCCGCCCCGGCACGGGATCACGGCGTGGTGGCCGAGAGCGTGAACACCAGCGTCTTGCCGTACCCGCCGGTGACCAGCGGGTCGGTGGCGTCGATCGACTGCTTGAAGTCGATCGTCAGCGGCGATCCGCTGAACGGCGCCGCGAACGACAGCACCCGCACGCGGGCGCCGCTCTCCGGGACGGGCGAGAACGCGCCGTCCGGGTTGGCGGTGTCGCGGCCGCGGACCTGCACCGGCTTGGCCAGCGCGCGTGAGCCGTTGACCAGGTGGCCCGTGGCCACCGCGCTCGGGTCACGCACCGTCAGCTCGGCCGCCGTGGCGGACGAGGTGGCGGTCGCGGACAGACTCGCCGTGTAGTCCTTCGTGACGCCCGGCATGAACGCCCCGAAGTTCGCCGAGCCCTTGATCTCCAAGGACAGCACGCCCGGCACGACGCCACCGACGCCGACCTCGACCGAGTTGTCACCGGCCAGCGGCGTGACGGTCACCTTCAGCAGGGTGGACACCGAGCCGCCCTTGCCGTCGCGAACCGTCACCTTCGCGTAGTACACGCCGATCTCGGCGTAGGTGTGCATCGCGTCCTTGGTGGTCGCGGTGCCGCCGTCGCCGAAGTCCCACGCGTACGTCAGCGTGTCGCCGTCGGCGTCAGCGCCCTGAGCCGTGAAGGCCACCGGATCGCCCGGCTGGACGTCGCCGCCCGGGTTGCGCTGCGCGCTCACGGTCGGGTCGTGGTTCTGCGGGCCGTTGCCGCAGTCGTCATCCGGCACGACGCCGGACGCCACTTCCAACCCGCCGAGCAGGTGATCGAGGAACAGCGCCTCGGTGAAGGAGGCCTGGGTGTGACCCATGCCCGTGTACCACGAGCGGCCGCCGTCGTAGCGCTGGCACCACGAGATCGGATGGTCGTCATCCGTGGTGTTGCCGTCGTCCTCGCCGTAGGTGGACTCGTCCATCTTGGCGAGCACGTGCACGCCGGCCAGACGCGGCGACCAGTCCTCGCCACCGCCACCGACCACGGCACCCTCAGGCGCCTGGTAGTTGTACCACTCGTCCGTCCGGTGCCAGCGCGCCGGCAGCGTCTTGGTCGAGTGGTGGTCGAGGTCCTCGACGAGCACGTCGGCCTCGGGCGTTCCGGCCGGGTGGTTGCGGAAGTACGCGCCCACCAGCTTGCCGTACCACGTCCAGGTGTACTCGGTGTCGGCCGCCGCGTGGATGCCCACGTAGCCACCGCCGCCGCGGATGTAGCGCTCGAACGCCGCCTGCTGGGTGTCGTTGAGCGGGTCACCCGTGGTCGAGAGGAACACCACGACCTCGTAGTGCGCCAGGGCGTCGTCATTGAAGATCGTCGGATCCTCCGTGGCGTCGACCTGGAAGTGGTGATCGGTGCCGAGCTTCTTGATCGCGGCGATACCGGCCGGGATCGAGTCGTGACGGAACCCGGTGGTGCGCGAGAACACCAGCGCCCGGAAGCGCGAGTCCGGCTGGTTGCCGCCGAACACCGTCACCGAGACCGTGCGCGACCGCGTATCCGTGCCGTCGCTCACCGTGACCTTGGCCTCGTACGTGCCGGCCGTGGTGTAGGTGTGCGTCGGGTCCTCGGCCGTCGACGTGCCGCCGTCGCCGAAGTCCCACGCGTACGTCAGCGGGTCATCGTCGCCGTCGGTCGCCGTGGCGTCGAACTTCACCGGCAGCGGGGCGAACCCGGCCTGCGGCGAAGCCGTGACCTCGGAGATCACCGGCGCCTCGTTCTCGGGCTCCTCCGGCGGGCAGCCGGTCGAGCCGTTGACCTTGAAGTACTCGAAGCCGACGACGCGATCGGCGATCTGCACGCCGAGCGTGAAGATGCCGAACTTGGCGTTGGTCTGCGTGTTGCTCACGGTCGCCGCCATCTCCGTCCAGGTCGAGCCGTCCAGCGACCACTCGCCCTTGTACGTCGTGCCGGTCTTCGTCAGCCGCAGCCACACGTCGTTCACCGTCGCCGGGAAGCCGCTGTTGACCTCCGGCTGCGGGTTCTGGATCGCGCCGGCCTGCTCCGACCGCAGCTCGATCCGGTTGAACTTCGGCTGCCCCTCATCGGACAGCGCGTCGAACTTGACGTAGTTGTCGTCATCGGTGTAGACGAGCAGCCCGCCCTGACCGTAGCCGCCGTTGAGCTGGGAGACGTTCACCTTCGTCTCCAGCACGTAGTCCTCGGACCCGATGTGATCCGCGCTCTGCAGCAGCAGGTTGCGCGTCCCGGACGGGTCGGAGTTGGTGTAGAGGTCGCCGATGACGGTGGTCATGTTCAGCGAGCCCTGGTCGAAGGCCAGCTTGGTGTCATCGGGCCGGACGATCGCGTTCCACTTCGACGTGTCCAGCGGGCCGTCGAGCTCATCGCCCGGGCCGCTGCACCCGCAGTCACCGCCGCCGGCGTCCTGGCCGTCGAGGGTGAAGTAGTCGAAGGAGACCGTGTCGCCGACACCGGTCGCCTGCGGCCCGAAGGCGAACAGGCCGAACGCGGGCGTGGTCATCGTGTTGGCCACCGGGGCCGCGAACGGCGTCCAGGTGGTGCCGTCGAACGAGTACTCGCCCTTGTATGAGGTACCCGTCTTGGTCAGGCGCAGCCAGATGTTGCCCGTGCCCGCGGGCACGTCGACCTGCGGCTGCGGATCCTGGACCGCTCCGGCGATCTCGGAGCGCAACTCGAGGCGGTTGATCCGGGTCTGGCCCGAGTCGGAGATCGCGTCGAGCTTGACGTAGTTGTCGCCGTCGACGTGGGCGATCAGGCCGCCCTGGGAGTAGCCGTCCGAGATCGTGCCGGTCAGCTTGGTCTCGAGCACCCAGTCCGCCCCCGCGTGATCCGGGGACTGCAGGATGAAGTTCGGCGGCGGCGGGGTGGTGTCACCCGTGTAGATGTCGCCGAGCTCGGTGGTGATCGTCAGGTTGCCGCCGCCGACCTCGTAGGCGGCGGGGTTCTCGCGCAGGATCGCGTTCCAGCGGGTCTTGTCCAGCGACGTGCCGGAGAAGTCGTCGTCACGCGACGGGCCCGACGGTGCGGCCGGACCTTCCAGCCGGAACCAGTCGAAGTCCGCGACCGGGGTCGTGGCCGCGGCGTTGTTGAACGCGAACATGCCGACCTTCGCGTTCGCGGGGATCGCCGCCGGGCGGCCCACCGGGGTCCATGTGGTCCCGTCGGTGGAGTACGCGCCGGTGACGTTGGTCCCGTCGGAGACCATCCGCAGGTAGTAGTCGTTCGGGAAGCTCGCCGCGATGTTGGCGGTCGAGTCCGCGGCCTCGTTGCGCGCGACGGCCGCGATCTCCTGGATGAACTCGAACTTCTCCTCGCCGGCCCCGCCCGCGGCGATGCGGCCGAACTTCACGAAGTTGTCGTCGTCACCGCGCAGGATGATGCCCGCCTGGTGGTACTGGGCGGTGCCCTTGAAGGCGATCTTGGTCGTCGCCGTCCAGGCGCCCGCCGGCATGTCGCGCACGACGAGGTTCTTCGCGGTGTTGGTGCCCTGGTACACGTCGCCCTGCTGCGCGGGGATGTGCAGCGCGCCGCCGCCGACGGTCAGCGTCTGATCGCGGCGCACGACCTCCCACGGCGGGATCGCGACGTCGGTGCCGTTGAACTCGTCGACGATCGCGGTCGTCCCGCCACCGCCGCCGGAGCTCCCGCCGGTGTCCGGATCGAACCGGATCCAGTCGAAGGAGGCCGTCGGCTTCGCCGGCGCCTGGTCGCTGAGCGCGACCGGACCGATGCCCGGGTTGGAGAACGTGCTCAGTGGCGCGGGCCGCCCGACGGTGGTCCACGTGGTCCCGTCGAACGAGTACTGGCCCGTGATGCTCGTGCCGTCCGACTGAATCCGGACGAAGTACGCCAGCGGCGCGTTCGCCGGCAGCGGGTCGCTGTGGTCGGCGGCCTCGTTGCGCGGCGTGCCCGCGGCCTCGTAGATGAACTCGAACTGGCGTGCGCCGCCCGCCGAGATCATGTGCACCGACGCCCAGTTGTCGTCGTCGGAGTACATCCGCAGGCCGGCCTGCTGGTAGTTCTGGTCGAGCGCCGAGACCTCGACCGCGGCGGTGACCGTCCACACACCGGAGGTCGGGGCGGGCTGCGTGATGATGTTCACCGCGCTGGTTCCGCCCTGGTAGATCGAGCCGTTGTCGATCGGCATCACCAGCTTGCCGTTGGTGACCGTGAAGTTGTCGGCCGACCGCTTCACGCTCCAACGGGTGAGGTCCAGCGCCTGGCCGTTGAACTCGTCCGACTTGGCGTTGGACGGGCACTGGCTGGGCGCGCCGGTGACACGGATGGCGACCGTGGCCGAGGACTTGATGCCCTTGGCGTCGGTGACCGTGACCTTGGCGTTGTAGGTGCCGGCGTTGACGTAGGTGTAGGACGGGTCCTCGAGCGTCGACGTGTCCGTCGTCGTCCCGGTGACGCCGAAGTCCCACAGGTAGGTGAGGGCCTCACCCTCGGGGTCGGTGGCCGTGGCGTCGAAGGCCACGTTCAGCGGCGCCTGGCCCTCGCTCGGGGTGGCCGTCGCGGACACCTCGGGCGGAGCGGAGACCGCCGCGCCCTTGCCGTGGACCTGGAACCAGTTGAGGTTGAACAGGCCGCCCTGGTCGGTCGCGTGCGTGAACACGAGGTAGATCGTGTGCGTGCCCGCGGGCGCGCCGGTCAGCGGCGTGGAGACCGTCGTCCAGTTCTGCCAGCCGCCCGTGTTGGCCACGTCGACAGACGCGAACGTCGCGCCGGTCGGCGAGTCTGCCCGCAGCTCGATCTTGCCTCCCGCGCCGCCGGAGGCCACGCGGAAGTCGATCGAGGTGATGTCCTTGAACGACATCCGGTTGAAGTAGACGTAATCGCCGTTCTCGATGAAGCCGATGTTGTTGCCGCCGCCGGCGTCCTGCGTCGCCTCTTCCTGGACGCCGGGGTCACCGCCCGCGGTCGAGCCCGCCACCCGGCCGGTGCCGCTGTTGTGCTCGGCCCGCTTGCGGCGGGTGTGCAGGATCACGTCGTCCTGGCCGGTCAGGGCCTGGGCGGCGCCGTTGCCCTTGTCGGTGTAGCTGGCGACGATCGAGGTGAAGATGTTCGCGTTCGGATCGTGGCCGGCGTCGGACAGCGTCTCGAACGTGCCCTCGCAGCCCGCCTGGGTATGCAGGCTGTGCGCGTGCTCGTCATGGCCGAGCTGGACGTTCAGCGAGACCTTCGAGCAGTCGATCGTGCCGTCCTCGGGATCGGTGACGGTGATCTTGTACGGCACCGTGTCACCGAAGTCGGCGAACTGGCCGTCCTCGGGGATCTCGATCTTGACCGTCGGACGGGTGTTGCCCGCGACGACGACCACCGTGTCCACGCCGGTCTGGCCGGCCTGGTCGGTGACGGTCAGGCGGACGTTGTAGTTGCCCGCGGTCGTGTAGACGTGCGTCGGGTTGGCCTCGGTCGAGTCCGTCGTCCCGTTGCCGTCGAAGTCCCACGCGTAGGTGAGCGACGTGCCCTCGGGGTCGATCGAGCCGGCGCTCGAGAACTGCACCGTCAGCGGGACCGGGCCGCCTTCCGGATCGGCCGTCGCGTGCGCGATCGGCTTGCGCTGGCCTTGCACGTAATCGATCCGGTAGATGCCCGAGTCGAGGTTGTTGCCGTTGAAGCCGGTGCCCCAGTCGATGACGTAGAGCGACCCGTCAGGCCCGAACTCCATCTCGTGCGGGCGGTGGAAGGTGCTCTGCCACGGCGTGCCGGCGACATTGGTGACCGCGCTCGAGCTCGCGTTGAGCGTCGCCGTCTTGATCCAGCCGTTGTTCCACTCGCCGATGAACCACTGCTTGTCGTAGTAGGCGGGGAACTTCGTGTCGGACTCCAGGTCCGGGTCGTACTTGTAGCGCGGCCCGCCGGTGGGGGCGCCGCCGGTGCCCAGGCCCGGGAAGCGGGCGTCGGCCTCGGTGTAGCCCATCCACATCGTGGCCGGCTTGGCGGGCGGCAGGTTGGTCAGGCCCGTGTTGTTGGGCGAATTGTTGACCGGCGCCGCGCAGTTGAACTTCGGCCCGGACGCGCCGGTGGCGAAGTCGTAGTCGTTGTAGGGGACGTTCTCGCGGATGCAGTACGGCCAGCCATAGTTGCCGGGCGTGACGATGTTGTATTCGACCGAGCCCTGCGGGCCGCGGTTGGGGTTCGTCGCGCTGGCGTCAGGGCCGTAGTCGCCCATCAGGATCTGCCCGCTGATGGGGTCGACCGTGATCCGGAACGGATTGCGGAAGCCCATCGCGAAGATCTCGGGCAGCGTCTTGTTGTCGGCGTCCTGGGCCTCGTTGAAGAGGTTGCCCGACGGAATCGTGTAGCCCGTGCCGGGCCCAGGGGCGCCGGTCGGGTTGGCCAGCGGCTGGATCCGCAGGATCTTGCCGCTGTAGGAGTTGGTGTTGGCCGAGGAGCGCTGGGCGTCCCAGAACACGCGGCCCGGCCGCTCGTCGATCGGGTTGAAGCCGTCGGAGTTGAACGGGTTCGTGTTATCGCCCGTCGAGAGGTACAGCGTGCCGTCGAGCCCGAACGCCAGCGAGCCGGACGAGTGGCAGCACTCCGTCCGCTGGTTGTTCATCTCGAAGATCGGCCGCTCCGAGGACAGCGCGAACGTGTCCCCGGTCAGCGTGAAGCGGCTGATCCGCGTGATCGTCGAGGAATCCGGGAGCGGGGTGTAGCTGACGTAGAAGTAGTTGTTGGTGGCGAAGTTCGGGTCCAGGGCGATACCCAGGGCGCCGTTCTCCTGCACGCTCGAGACCGGGATGCGGCCGGCGGTGACGACGTTGCCGTTGGCCTTGATGAGGTTGACCTCGCCGGTGATGCGCTCGACGTAGAGGACACGGCCGTCCTTGGTGACGGCGAGCTCCATCGGGCTCTCGGTGTCGTCGTCGAGCGTGGTGATCTCGAAGTCGCTGGCCTGCGGTGTCGCCTGGCGCGGGGCGCCGCAGTCGGCGTTGACGGTGCGCGCGGCGGTCTTGAGGCCGCCGAGCACCATCTGGCGGAACGGCGCCTCGCTGTAGGACGCCTGCGTGTGGCCGAGCGCCGTGTACCAGGCGCGGCCGCCGTCGAAGTCGGTGCACCACGTGACCGGGTGGTCGTCGTCGGTGGTGTTGCCGTCGTCCTCCACGTAGGTGGACTCGTCGACGGTCATCAGGACCTTCACGCCGCTGTCGCGCGGCGAGTAGTCGTTGCCGCCGCCGTTGACCACGGGGTTGGTCGGCGGCTGGAAGTTGTACCACTCGTCGACGCGCGGCCACGGCGTGGTGATGCCGGTCGTCGAAGGCTCGTCGGTGTCCTCGATGTTGACGGTCGCGGTCGGCGTTCCGGCCGGGTGGTTGCGGAAGTAGCCGCCGAGCATCTGGCCGTACCAGGCCCACCCGTACTCGGTGTCGGTCGCGGCATGGATGCCGACGTAGCCGCCGCCGGCCTCGATGTAGTGCTCGAACGCGGTCTGCTGCGCGTCGTTGAGCACGTCGCTCGTGGTTGACAGGAAGACGACGACGTTGAACTGCGCGAGGTTGGCGTCGGTGAACTGCGCCGGGTCCTCGGTCGCGGTGACCGCGAAGCCGTTGGCCGCGCCGAGCTCGTTGAGCATCGTGATGCCCTGCGGGATGGAGTCGTGGCGGAACCCGACGGTCCGGGAGTAGACGAGGACCTTCTCGAGCTTGGGCGCCGCGGCCGCGACGGTGACCGAGCCGGTCATCCCGGTGTGGATCTTGCACAGGAACGTGTAGACGCCGGCGGTGTCGAACGTCTTACTGATCGGTTCGCCGTTCGGCGCGCGCGATTCATCGAGCGTCCAGTTGGAGCTCGAGGACGTGACGGTGTGCGTGGTCGCCGCCTGGTCGAACTCCCAGCGAACGGTGTCGCCGACGTCGATCGTGACGTTGGCCGGCTGGAACTGCGGGGCACTCGTATCGACCGAGTCGATCACCACCGTCGCTGCGGATGCAGGTGACGCGGCTACCGCCCATCCGATGGCGACGACCACTGCGAGCAGCACGGACCGCAAACGGCGCATAGCTAACGGCTCTCCTCCGTTGGACTCCACTCCCTGAGAGACAGACTTATTTCAAATGAGGGGAAATAAGTCCAGCGCGATCAGACTTGTGTGTGCGACGATTTGTTTCGAGCCGTCCGAACTCGGCGCGTTTGCGCACTCACGAAGCACCATTTCGGCCCAGAAGCGATCAGTGAATGGCGTCGAAGCGGTCAGCCAGCGCGAGATAGTCGTCGCCCCAGCCGTTGTCGAGCGCGACCTCCTGCAGCGGGCCCGTCGGCAGGAAGAGCCCGGAGATCTCCCATGCCTGCGACACGCCGCGGCGGACGCGGTCGATGTGATGGTCGAGCTCGCGCACGATGTCGTCGTCGGCGTGGCCGACGAGGGTGCGGGCGTCCAGGAGCACGTCGATCATGGTGTCCACGTTGCGTAGTCTCGCGGGTGTGAGAGAGCGCTATCGCGGATGCCTGCTCGGCCTCGCGGCCGGGGATGCGGTCGGCACGACCGTCGAGTTCTCGCCGCCGGGCAGTTTCCCCCCGGTCACCGACATGGTGGGCGGCGGCCCGTTCGCGCTCCCGATCGGCGCGTGGACCGACGACACGTCGATGGCCCTCTGCCTGGCCGAGAGCATCGTCGAGGTCGGCGGGTTCGATCCGGTCGACCAGCTCGAGCGCTACGTCCGCTGGTACAAGGACGGCCATTGGTCCTCCACCGGCAAGTGCTTCGACATCGGCCGCTCGACCCGGCTCGCGCTGCAGCGCTTCCGCAAGACCGGCGAGCCCTACCCGGGCGACGCCGACTCCGACGCGGCCGGCAACGGGCCGCTGATGAGGCTCGCGCCGGTGCCGATGGCGTTCCCGAAGGACGCCGAGCGCTACGCGATCGACAGCGCGCGCACGACGCACGGCGCGCCGGAGGCGCTGGCGGCGACGCAGTACTTCGCGCGGCTGCTGGTGAAGGCGCTGCGTGGTGACGACGATGTGCTCAAGCGCCGCCGGGTCAAGCTCCACAAGAAGGTCGACCCGATCGCCGGTGGCTCGTTCCTGAAGAAGAAGCCGCCGGAGATCCAGGGCAACGGCTACATCGTGCTGGCGCTGGAGGCGGCGCTGTGGGCGGTCGCGTCGACCGACACCTTCGAGGCCGCGATCCTGGCCGCGGCGAACCTCGGTGACGACGCGGACACCACCGCGGCGATCGCCGGGCAGCTCGCCGGCGCGCTCTACGGCGTGGACGCGATCCCGCGGACATGGCGCGCGAAGCTGATCTACCACGACGAGATCGTCGACTTCGCCGATCGCCTGTATGACTTCGCCCATGGGCTATGAGAGCGCCACCCGGGCCACCACCTTCGCCGAGCTGCCCGAGCCGCTGCTGACCGGGGCCGAGGACCGGCTGGCCGCGATGCGCCGGGGCGACGTCGGTGTGTCGATCAATGGCTTCCCGTCCTCCGAGGGCGCTTGCGCCTCCTACTGGGTCAGCCTCGGCGCGCCGGACGGCGAGGACGCGCGTTCGGCGCTGGACACCGCGATCCGCGCCGCCAAGGTGTAGGAGCCTCGATGCTCGACCGCTACGCAGAGATCCGCCCCGCCGTGCATGCGCGCTGCGCGTCGCCCGCCGACGTGGTCGACGCGCTCGCCCTTGCGCGAGCGCGGGGCCTGCCGGTCGCCGTCCGTGCCGGCGGGCACTGCTTCGCGGGGCGCTCGTCGACCACGGGGTTGTTGATCGACCTGCAGCCACTGCGCACGATCGAGCTCGACGGCGACCTCGTCCACGCCGGCGGGGGCACGCTCCAGGGCGCTCTCTACGACGCGCTCGCCGCGCACGGGCGGGCCTTCGCGGGCGGCTGCGGGCCGGACGTCGGGCTCGCCGGGCTGCTGCTCGGGGGCGGGCTCGGGATCCTCGGGCGCACGTACGGCTTCACCGCCGACCAGCTCGTCGCCGCCGAAGTCGTCCTCGCCGATGGCCGCGTGGTCAAGTGCGACGACACGCGCGAGCCGGACCTGTTCTGGGCACTGCGGGGCGCGGGCGGCGGGCGCTTCGGGGTGGTCACGCGCTTCACGCTGCGGACGGTTCCCGCACCGGATATGACCGTCTTCCACGCGCGCTATCCCTCCTCGATCATCGCCCCGTGGCAGGCGTGGGAACCACCCGAGACGGTCGCCGCGTCGCTGCTGTGCGGCTCCGAGTGCCACGTGTTCGGCGCCGCGATCGGCGAGGTGGAGCTGCTGGACGGCGCGCGCTCGACGCACCGCGAGACGCTGGACCTGCGCGCGGCCAAACAGTGGCTGGCCGACCACCATCCGGGCGAGGACGGGCTCGACCATCATCGCTCCGGGTTCTTCTCCCAGCCGGTCGAGCTCGACGATCTTGGCCCCGGTCGCGAGTACGACTTCAACCCGCTCGGCGGCGCCTACAACCGCGTGGCGACCGACGCCACCGCGTTCGCGCACCGCGATGCGCGCTTCTGCCTGAAGATCTCCAGCGGCGACGCCGAGTGGGTCGAACGCACCTGGGCGCGGCTTGCCCCGCTGAGCACCGGCGGCGTGTATCCGAACTTCGCCGAGCCACAGCGCGACCCCTGGGATCCGGCCTACCACCTGGGCAACCGGGAGCGGCTCCTCGCGGTGCGGGCCGCCTACGATCCGACCGGCCTATGGTCCGCATCGCCCACACCGCCGAACTCGACGCCGCGACGCTGACCGCCGCCCGGGCGCTGCTCGAGGACGTCTTCGAAGGTGAGCTGACGGCCGCCGACTGGGAGCACTGCCTCGGCGGGTTGCACGCGCTCGCCTACGACGGGGACGAGCTCGTGGGACACGCGTCGATGGTGCAGAGACGGCTCGTCAACGACGGGCGCTCGCTGCGGGCCGGCTACGTCGAGGGCGTGGGAGTGCGCGCGGACCGGCGCCGCCGCGGCGTGGCGGGCACCTTGATGGACGCGCTGGAACCGATCATCCGGCGCGCCTACGACCTTGGTGCGCTTGGCGCGACGGACATGGCGCTGCCGTTCTACACCGGCCGCGGGTGGCGGCCGTGGGACGGGCCGCTGTCGATCCTGACCCCCGGCGGCGTGGTCGCCACGCCCGACGAGGAGGGCTGGATCCTCGTCTACGACACCGCTCGCTCGGGGTCCCTGCTGTGTGCCGACTTCCGCGACGGCGACGTCTGGTGAGCGTCGTCGTAGGGAATCGTCCGCGGGAGGCCGAAGCGCGGCAGCACGCTGGTGTCGTGGAAGACGGTGATGGCGCTGATCGCGTCGTCCTGGAGCGAGAGCACGACGATCCCGATGCCGTGCGCGATCGGGGACTGGCAGTTGCGCAGGTAGAGCCCGAAGGCGGGCTGGCCGTTGGCGCGCGTGGCGACGAAGCGGAAGCGCCGCAGGTCGCCGCCCGCGGGGACGATCCCGAGGAAGTTGCCGATCGCCCGCGGCCCCTGATATTCGAGCGGCACCGGCGGCATCGTCAGCCAGGCGTCATCGGTCAGCAGCTCGACGATCGTGTCGATGTCGCCCTCCTCGAAGGCGGTGGCGAAGCGGTCGACGATCTCGCGCTCACGCGGTGAGCGCGGCGCCGGCGCCCGCTCGGGCCGCGGCACGCGGGACTCGAGCGTCGTGCGCGCCCGCTGCAGCCCGCTGTTGACCGCGGCGGGGCTGGTGTCGAGCATCTCGGCGACCTCGGCCGCGCGGTAGCCGAGCACGTCGCGCAGCACGAGCGCCGCGCGCTGCGTGGGCGGCAGGTGCTGAAGGCCGGTGACGAACGCCAGGCCGACGGCCTCGCGCGTCTCGTAGTGCTCGTCCGGCAGGGGCTGCAGCCACAGCGGCTCGCCCATGCGGGTCGGCTCGGGCGGGTCCTGCGGGAGCTCGAACGGCCGCCGCGAGGAGTCGCGCAGCGCGTTCAGGCAGCGGTTGGTGGCGATCTTGTACAGCCACGTGCGCAGCGTCGCGCGGCCCTCGAAGCCGTCGAAGGCGCGCCACGCGGCCAGGAAGGTCTCCTGCACGAGGTCCTCGGCGTCCTGCACCGAGCCGAGCATGCGGTAGCAGTGCAGTTCGAGCTCGCGTCGCAGCGGCTCGGTCATCTCGCGGAACTGGGCCTCGTCGGTCACACGGGCTCAGACACCGTTGGCGGGCGAAATTCATCGGCCAATCCGCGCGCGGCTTCGTGTCTATCCCGGCATGAGACATTCCCGCTGGGTTCTCGCCCTCACCTCGGTCGCGTCCTTGATGGTCGCGCTCGACACGCTCGTGGTCTCGACCGCGCTGAGCACGATCCGGGTCGAGTTGCACGCGTCGATCGCCGCCCTGGAATGGACGGTCAACGCCTACAACCTGAGCTTCGCCGTGCTGCTGATGACCGGCGCGGCGCTCGGTGATCGCTTCGGTCGACGACGGATCTTCGCCTCCGGGGTGGCGTTGTTCACGCTGGCCAGCGCCGCCTGCGCGCTGGCGCCGGATGTCGGCACGCTGATCGCGGCGCGAGCGGTGCAGGGCGCCGGCGCGGCGATGGTCATGCCGCTCGGCCTGACGCTGATCAGCGCCGCGTTCCCGCCGGAGCGCCGCGGGCGCGCGATCGGGACCTACTTCGCCGTCACCGGGCTTGCGGTGGCGAGCGGGCCGGTGGTGGGCGGCGCGATCACCGAAGGCCTCGCCTGGCAGTGGATCTTCTGGGTCAACGTGCCGCTCGGGATCGCCCTGATCCCGCTCGTGCTGCGCAAGATGCGCGAGAGTCACGGGCCGGACGGCGCGATCGACATCGGCGGGCTCGCGCTGGTCAGCCTCGGCGCGTTCGGCGTCGTCTGGGGTCTCGTGCGCGGGAACCTCGCCGGCTGGGGCAGCGCCGAGGTCGTCGGCTCGCTGGCGCTCGGCCTGATCGCGTTCATCGGCTTCGTGCGCTGGGAATTGCGCGTCGCCGATCCGATGCTGCCGATGCGCTTCTTCCGCTCGCGCGCGTTCACCGCCGGCAACGTCGCGATCTTCTTCTCGATCGCCTCGCTGTTCGGCGCGGTGTTCTTCCTCTCGCAGTACCTGCAGGTCGCGCTCGGCTACGGGCCGTTGGGCGCCGGGCTGCGGCTGTTGCCGTGGACGGTCACGCTGTTCTTCGTCGCCCCCGTCGCGGGTGCCCTGGTCGATCGGTTCGGCGAGCGGCCGTTCATGGTCGGCGGGCTCGCGCTGCAGGGGATCGGCATGGGCTGGATCGCGCTGATCGCCTCCGCCGATCTCTCCTACCCGGCACTGATCGCGCCGCTGATCATCGCCGGCTGCGGCGTCTCGATGTCGTTCCCGGCGGCGCAGAACTCGGTCGTCGGGTCCGTCCCGCCCGAGGCCGTGGGCAAGGCCTCGGGGACCAACAGCACGATGCGCGAGCTCGGCGGCGTGTTCGGCATCGCGCTGCTCGTGGCGGTCTTCTCGGGGGCGGGCGGCTACGACTCGCCGGCGTCGTTCGTGGATGGGTTCGCCCCCGCGATCGGGGTCACCGCCTGCCTGTCGTTCGTGGGCGCGCTGGTGGGCCTCGGCCTGCCCGGCGTCCGTCTCAATCCCATCCCGGAGGTCGCACGATGAGCGTCATGGTCCGTTACACGGTCAAGCCCGAGGAGCAGGAGGGCAACGTCGAGCGGGTGCGCGCGGTGTTCGCCGAGCTCGCAGAGGTCAGCCCGCCTGACTTTCAGTACTCGTGCTTCACGCTCGAGGACGGCGTGAGCTTCGTCCACGTCGCCAGCGGCGATTTCGAGCTGACCTCGCTGGCGTCCTTCCGCGCGTTCCTCGACGGCCATGAGGCGCGTCGCGAGGGACCGACGGAGCGCTCGCCGCTGCGCGAGGTCGGTTCCTACGCGAGCGCCTGAGGCGCGGCGTCGTCGTCGATCAGCATCCGCTGCGTCCAGGCGACGTCGTGCCAGGCGCCGAACTTGAAGCCGACGCGGCGGTAGGTGCCGACGAGCTCGAAGCCGAACGCCTCGTGCAGGCCGACGCTCCCCGGGTTGGGGAGCGTCATGCCGGCGATCGCGATCCGGTAGCCGCGCTCGATCAGGCGCGGGAAGAGCACCTCGTAGAGGGCGCGGCCGCCGCCGCGGCGCTGCAGGCCGCGCTCGAGGTAGACGCTGACCTCGCACGCCCAGCGGTAGGCGGCGCGCGGGTGCCAGGTGGCGGCGTAGGCGTAGCCGACGACGCGGCCGGCGTCCTCGAGCACGAGCCAGTCGTGGGCGCTCGCGATCCGCCGCGCCATCTCGGCGGCGCTGGGCGGCTCCTCTTCGAAGGAGACCGCGGTGTCGGTCACGTAGGGCGCGTAGATCGCCGCGCACGCGGGTGCGTCGGCCTCGGTGGCGATGCGCACATCCATGCGCCGATAGTAGCGATATCGTCCACGATAGTGTCACTCACCGATTCGCTGGCCGAGGTCGTCCGCACCACCCGCGAGGCGCGCGGGCTGACGGCCAGCGCGCTCGCCGAACGCTCCGGCGTCTCGCGGGCGATGATCGCCAAGGTCGAGCGCGCCGAGGCGCAGCCGACCGCGGCGCTGCTCGGGAAGCTCTCGGCGGCGCTCGGGCTCACCCTCTCCGAGCTGGTCGCGCGCGCCGAGCAGTCCGGCCGGCGTCTCGCGCGCGCAGCCGAGCAGCCCACCTGGACCGACCCGGAGACCGGCTACCGCCGGCGCGCGTTGTCACCGGTTGCGGGCGGGCCGCTGGAGCTCGTGGAGGTCGAGCTGCCCGCGGGGGCGGAGATCGCCTATCCCGCGGACTCCTACGCGTTCATCCACCAGCAGATCTGGATGCTCGACGGCACGCTGCGGATCGCCGAGGGCGCGACCGTGCACGAGCTCCACGCGGGGGACTGCCTGGAGTTCGGCGTCCCCTCGGCGCGGGTCTTCAGCGCGGACGCGCCGTGCCGGTATCTGGTGGCGCTTACGCGGCGCTAGGCGCTTCGTAGAGCTGCAGATCGTTGCCGTCGGGGTCCTTGAAGGGCACGATCCGGCCCCACGGGTGCTCGGAGATGCCGTCGGAGAACTCCACGCCCGCGTCCTTGAGGCGATCGACCTCGGCGTCGAGCTCACCGTCGGGCTGGAACGCGACCAGCGCGCCGCCGTCGCCGCTCGGTGATTCTGAGCTGTTGAGCCCGATCTTGAGCCCGTTGGCGTCGACCTCGCTCCAATCGCTGTCGTGCTCGGTCACCGACAGGCCGAGCGTGTCGCCGTAGAACGCGACCGCGCGCTCCATGTTCGTGACGGGCAGCCAGACGGCTGCGACTCCCTTGATCATGTGATGGGTACGGCCGCCCGCGCGGGCCAGCCGACCACGTGGTTCAAAGCCGGACAGCGCGTCAGCGGCGGCGCTGCGGCAACGCGCTCGGGTTCGCGCGGGCGCAGTCGACGCAGAACACGACGTCGGGCATCGCGGCCAGGCGCTTGGGGGCGATCGGCCGGCCGCAGTTGTCGCAGCAGCCGTAGGTGCCCTCGTCGACCTTCACCAGCGCCCGCTCGGTGCGCTCCAGCTGCGCCTCGAGCGACGTGCCCACGCCGATCTCGGTCAGGCGGCTGATCGCCTCGACCGTGCCGTCGCCGATGCGCTTGCCGAACCCCTGCGCCGTCCCGCGCTCGGGGCGCTTGGCCAGGTGCGCGATGCGCTCGCGCAGCTCGTCGCGGTGGCGCTCGAGCCCGCGGCGGACCGATGAATTCTCCGTCGGCATCTCGTCTACGTAAGCATGGCGCGATTTCCTGGAGAGACCCCCGCTTACCGCGATGCCCGTGACCGCCTCCTCGAACAGGAGCGCGACCTGCGGCGGGCGATCGAGGCCGTCGCCGCCGCCCGGCGCGCGCTGCCGCCCGGCGGCGAGGTGCCCGAGGACTACGTGTTCACCGGGCCCGACGGCGAGGTCCGCCTGTCCGCCCTGTTCGCCGACGGGACCGACGCGCTCGCGATCTACAGCTTCATGTTCAGGGACTCGCCGTGCCCGATGTGCACGCAGTTCCTGGATTCCTTCGACGGCGTCGTGACGCACGCGGGCGAGACGATCAACGTCGCGGTCGTCGCCAAGGCGCCGTACCCGCGCCTGGCCGAGCACGCGCAGCGGCGCGGCTGGACGCACCTGCGGCTGCTCTCGGCCGCGGGAAACACCTACAGCCGCGCGTACTACGGCGAGACCGAGGACGGCGGACAGCTGCCGATGCTCAACGTCTTCCGCCGCGACGCGGACGGCACGATCCGGCACTTCTGGGGCTCGGAGCTGATGTTCGCTCCCGCCGACCCCGGCCAGGACCCGCGCCACGCGGACTCGATCGACCCGCTGTGGAACCTGTTCGACTTCATGCCGGGCGGGCGCCCGAGCGACTGGATGCCGTCGCTGGAGTACTCGGCGTGATCAGGCGGCCGGTCCTTCGGCAACGCGATCCGCGGCGCGACACCGTTCAGGTTCCGATCAGGCGTCCGCGGACCGGCCGCGCGATCCTGTGAGGCGTGCGCGTCGGTATCTGCGAAGACGATCTTCAGCTGCAGTCGGTGCTCGCGCGCGCGCTGTCGGCGGAGGAGTTCGAGGTGCGCGTCACCGGCACCGGGCGCGACGCGGTGCGGATCTTCTCCGCCGAGCCGCCGGACCTGCTGGTGCTCGACATCGGGCTGCCGGACGCCGACGGCCGCGACGTGTGCCAGGCGCTGCGCGCCCACGGCGTCGACGCACCGGTGCTGTTCCTCACCGCCCGCGGCCAGCTGACGGACAAGCTGTCGGCCTTCCACGCCGGCGGCGACGACTTCCTGACCAAGCCGTTCGCGCTGGCGGAGCTGATCGTGCGCGCGCACGCCCTGCTCAAGCGCCGCGCGGCCGCGGCGCCCGCGTCGCCCGGCGGGCTGCGGCTGGACCCGGGCGCCCACGGCGTCAGCGTGGGCGCGAAGACCGAATCGCTGACGCCCACCGAGTACCGCCTGCTGGCCGTGCTCGTCGCCCGGCCGGGGACCGTCGTCCGCCGCCGTGAGCTGGTCGCCGCCGCCTGGCCGGACGGGGCGATCGTCAACGAGAACACGCTCGACGCCTACGTCGGGCGGCTGCGTCGCAAGCTGCGCGCGCTCGAGGTCGATCAGCAGATCGAGACCGCGCGCGGCGTAGGCTACGTCCTGCGGTGAACCTTCGCGGCCGCGTCACGCTCGCCACGGTCGTCACGCTGAGCGTGGGGCTGCTGATCCTCGGGGTGGCGCTGAACCTGCTGCTCGACAACCGCCTGTCTGCCGACGCCGACACCGTGCTCGAGAACCGCGCGGGCGCGCTGCTGGCGACGCTCGACACCAGCGGCTCGCAGCTGCGCGTGCACGACGTCGGCGGTGACGCCGTGCTCGACGAGCAGGCGTGGGTGTTCGATGCGCAGGGCCGCGCGGTCGAGCGCCCGCCCGTGACCGACGTGGCCAACGAGGAGGCCGAGGCGCTCAAGGGCGTCACCGCTCCCACCACGCACGTCATCGAGGACGTCGCGCGGCTGCGTGCGGTGCCGGCGATCGTCCACGGCAAGCGCGTCGGGACGGTGATCGTCGGCGTGTCGTCGTCACCGTACGAGCGCACCAAGCACCTGGCCGCGCTGGGCACGCTCGTGCTGACGCTGTTCGTCGTCGCGGCCGGCGCCCTGCTGGCACGGCGCGCGGTCGCCGCCGCACTGCGGCCGGTGGCGGATATGACCGTCCAGGCGGCGGACTGGAGCGAGCACGACCTCGACCGCCGCTTCGCGCTCGGCGCCCCGCGCGACGAGCTGACCGCGCTGGCGGCGACGCTCGATGGGCTGCTCGGGCGGATCTCCGCCGCGCTGCGTCACGAGCAGCGCTTCTCGGCCGAGATGGCCCACGAGCTGCGCACGCCGCTCGCCGGCGTGCGCGCGGAGGCCGAGTTCGCGCTCAGCCACCCGGCCGACGAGGCCGAGCTGCGCACGGCGCTCGAGCAGGTGCTGGCCGGGACCGACCGGATGGCGGCGGTGATCGACACGCTGCTGGTCGCCGCCCGCCGCGAGGGCACCGCGCCGCTGGGCTCCTCCGACGCGGCGGCGATCGTCCGCTCGCTGGCCGAGGACAACGTGCACGTGATCGTCCCCGAGGGCAGCGTGCCCGTCGGCGCCGACCAGGAGCTGGTCGCGGCGGCGCTGCATCCGATCATCGAGAACGCCCGCCGCCACGCGCGCGAAGCGGTGGAGATCGAGCTCGCGCGCGACGGCAGCGACGTCGTGGTCAGCGTCAGCAACGACGGCGAGGGGATCGCGGAGGGCGACGCCGAGCGCATCTTCGCGCCCGGCGTGAGCGGCACCGGCGGCGCCGGGCTCGGGCTCGCGCTGGCGCGCCGGCTGGCGCGCGCCGCGGGCGGCGACGTGATCGCGGCGGCACCGAGGCCGCGCTTTGAGCTAAGACTTCCCGCAGGATGACCCTGGACGCCTGGCTCGACGAGCGCGCCGACGAGATGGCCGAGCTGCTGTGCGAGCTCGTCGCCGTCCCGAGCGAGAACCCACCGGGCCGCGAGCGCGAGCGCTGCGCGACCGTCGTCTTCGACGCGTTGGACCGGCTCGGCCTCGCGCCCGAGTGGCTCGAAGGGCCGTGTGTGCGCGGGAGCGTCGGCGACGGCCCGGAGGTCGTCTACTTCCACGGGCATTTCGACGTCGTCCCCGCCCAGAGCCAGGACCAGTTCACGCCGCGGCGCGCCGGCGGGCGGATCACCGGCCGCGGCACGGCGGACATGAAGGGCGGGCTGGTGAGCATGGCCTACGGCGCCGCCGCGGCCTCCGCGCTCGGCCTGCTCGACGGTCGCCGGATCGTGTTCCACGCCGTCTGCGACGAGGAGACGGGCAGCACCGACGGCTCCGGGCGCCTGCAGGCCGCGGGGCAGATCGATCCCGGCGCCCTGGCGATGCTGACCGCCGAGCCGACCGGCGGCGTCGTCTGGCACGCCGCCCGGGGTGCGATCACGCTGCGGGTGACGATCGCCGGGCGCGAGGCGCACGTCGGCCACGTGCAACTCGGCGAGAACGCCTTCGAGCACATGCTCGCCATCGCGGCGCCGTTGGCCGATCTCTCGCGCGAGTTGCTGGCGCGCGACTCGATGCTGGTCGTCGGCGGGCAGACGGGCGCGGGCGCGAACTTCAACGTCGTGCCCGGCTCGGCGTGGTTCTCGCTCGACCGGCGCTTCAACCCGGACGAGGACCTCGAGACCGAGGTCGCGCGGCTGCGGGACACCGTGCAGGCCGCGGCGGACGAGCGCGGCGCGAGCGTCGAGATCGAGGTCCTGCAGGCGCAGCCCGCGGGGTTCAGCGACCCGTCATCGCCGGCCGCGAACACGCTGCGTGAGGCGATCGGCGCACCCGTGGACTTCGAGCCGTGCCCGGGCGTCCTCGACA
Source organism: uncultured Solirubrobacteraceae bacterium (assembly GCA_963798325.1). GTDB lineage: Bacteria > Actinomycetota > Thermoleophilia > Solirubrobacterales > Solirubrobacteraceae > Solirubrobacter. Next base: position 713,296 of record CAWCSS010000008.1, on the reverse strand, counting down.
CCCGCTGGTACGCGCAACTCGGCATCCCCGCCTTCGCCTACGGCGGCGGACGCCTGGACGTCTCACACGGCCCGAACGAGTTCATCGAGGAGGCCGCGATGCGCGACTGCGCCGCCGTCTACGCGCGCTTCGCGGGCGCGATCCGATCGGCCGCTTCGAGCATCTGACGGCCGACCGGCTGCAGGCCGATCCGCTCGCACAGCAGCCCGGTGGACACGCGTTCGACGACGCCCCACTCGTGGATCGCCAGCGCGTCGAGCCCGGTCCGCTCCGCCAGCCACCCGGCCCGTTGGAACGGGTCACCGAGCTCCAGCGGGTCCTCGCGCATGATCACCCCGAGGTCGTACTCCGGCTCGGCCAGCAGGCCGTCCGGGTCGACGAGCTTGAAGCCGTCGGTGGCCTCGAGCGCGTTCCACTGATGCACGTCGCCGTGGACGAGCACCGCGCGCTCGTCGTCGTGCGCCGCGAGCCGCCGTGCCGCACACGCGAGCGCGTGCTCGACCGCCGCCTCCGAGCACGGCCGGCCGGTCTGTTCCCAGGTCAACGGGATGAACTCGGCGAGCCGTCGCGCCTTCGCGGCGCCGGTCGGCAACCCCGTGTCCGGCGCCGGCCGCCAGACCGCCGCCGCCGCGTCGACGAGGATCTCGTGGCGGCGGGTCAGCGGCAGACCGACCTCGAACAGCGAACGGCCGAGCCGCTCGAGCACGGCCGCATCGAGCGCCTCGTCGGCATGGAAGAGCTTCGCGCAGCCGTCGCCATCGGCGAGCCGCAACACCGTCAGCTCGTCGCGCGCGTAGCCGGGCAGCGAGAGCTTGAGCACGGCCGGCACGCCGTTGGCCAGCGTCACCTCCAGCACCAGCGCCTCGGTCGCACCGTCGAACACGCGGCCGAGCCGCAGCCGCCAGCGCCCGGCGAGCTCGTCGACCAACGACGGGAGCTCGTTCAGCCAGTCCTCGGCACCGACCGCCAGCGCCTTGTTGCGCACGACCGCCGGGACGATCACAGGCGCCGCAGCGGGATCAGGCTCAGCAGCGTCGCCGCGGCGCACACGCCCCACACGGCCTGATAGCCGTGCGTGCCGTCGAACGACGCTGGAGCACGCCGAGATCGCGAGACCGCCGAACAGCGGACCGAGCCACGTGCCGACGCCGCGGCTGACCGAGTAGTAGCCGGTCATCGCGCCGCGTTGGTCCTCGGGCATCAACGGGATCAGGACGGCGTAGGGCAGGGACATGATCATGCCGCCCCCGAGCGCGATGAACGGCATCGCGAGCGTCACGAGCAGGTGTGAGCTGGTCAGCAGCGGGACGAGGAAGCCGAGACCGTAGACGGGCGTCGCCCAGCGCAGCACGCGCACGGCTGCCGTAGCGGTCCGCGAGGCGCCCGGAGGCCAGCGCGGCGAGACAGCACGAGGACGGCGACGCCGCCGATGATCACCGAAGCCGTCACGTCTGCCGATAGCCGAGCCCCTCGACGACGTAGAGGACGACGAACGTCTTCAGCGCGGCGAGCGTGAGCTCCCACAGCGCGTTGGCCACGAGGAAGGCCTGCACCGCTTGTCGCCGCCGGACCAGCCCGCGCAGGTGGCGCAGCTCGCTGCGCAGGTCCTTGCCCTCGCGCGGCGTGTGCGGGATGCCGCGGCGCGACGAGCGTCCACGTGAACGCGCCGATGCAGACGACGTAGATGAGGGCGGCGGCGAGGAACGGCACCGCCTGGCCGAGGCCGAGCAGCAGTCCGCCGCCGAGCAGCGCGAGCCCGGTCCCGGCCCCGCGCCAGACGGCCTGCGTGGCCTGCGCGCGGCCCGCCACCTCGTCGCCCACCGCGTCCGGGTAGAGCGCGCGATAGGGCTCGTAGGCGACGAAGTAGCCGGCGAAGAACACGAGCGCGGCGACCGCCAGCACGAGCCGTCGAGCCCATCACCGCCAGCCCGGCGAGCCCGCCCAGTGACGATCGGCGTGGCGCCAAGGAGAAACGGGAGGCGACCGCCGAGTCCGCGTGTCCAGCCGGTCCGACCATGCGCCCACGACCAGTGGCAGCCACAGCGCCACCAGCCCCTCGCAGCCGATGATCAGGCCGATCACCGCCGAGGACTCGACGAACTCGCGCGCGACCACCGGGGTGTAGGTGGTCACCACGGTCGAGGCGAGCGCGAGCGCCATCGTCGGCACGCCGAGCAACGCCAGCGCACGCTTCTCCGATCCGCGCAGCGCGCGGGCATGTGTCGAACTCACATGCGTCCCGTTACCCACCAGAACGCCCGTGCCGTGTCGGCTTGGCGTGTTCGCGGCAGTACCGCCGCTCGCGCTGGTAGCCCACGAGCGCGCCGCACACCGTCGCGATCGGCACGGCCAGGAAGGCGCCGGCGATGCCCGCGATCGTCCCGCCGAGCGCGACGGAGACGAGCACGACGATCGGGTGCAGCTTCAGCCGCGGGCCGACGACGACCGGATAGAGGATGTTGCCCTCCACCTGCTGCACGACCACGATCCAGCCGAGCACGATCAGCGCCTCGGTCGGGCCGACGGCGACCAGCGTCACCAGGACCGAGGCCGCGCCCGACGGCGATCGCGCCGATGATCGGGAAGAACGCCGCCAGCCACGTGAGCACGATCAGCGGCAGCGCGAGCGGCACGCCGATGATCAGCAGCGCCGCGCCGATCAGCACGGCGTCGACGGTGGCCACGAAGACGACGCCGCGCGTGTAGGCGGTGAGCACCGTCCAGGCGCGCTCGCCGAGCTCGTTCACGGTGTCGCGGCGGCGCTCCGGGACGAGCTCGAGCGACCAGGTCCACATCCGCCGTCCGTCCTTGACCAGGAAGAAGCTCAGGAAGAAGACGAGCACGACGCTCGCCAGCGCGCCGGCGAGCGAGACGCTGACGGCCATCGCGGTCCCGCCCGCGCGCGACCGCAGCCGGTTGGCCGCGTCGTCGAGCGTGCGGTTCACGTCGGCGTGATCCATCCCGAACCGGGCGCCGATCTCGTAGCCGACCCGTTGGACGCCCTCTTCGAGCGAGGAGCCGAGGTCGGTGAGCCGCGCGACGAAGGGCGGCAGGATCAAGGTCAACAGCAGCAGCAGGACGAGCACCGCGCCGACCACGACGATGCACGCCGCGGCCGCGGGGCGCGCGCCACGGCGCTCCATCCGCTCGGCCAGCGGCCGCAGCAGCGTCGCCAGCAGGATCGCCACCGCGAACGGCAGCACGACCGGCATCACACGCCCGATCACCCAGCCGACCAGCAGCACGAGCACGACGATCCCGAGCAACGACCAGGCACCCCTACCGACACGCGAGAGCATGTCGGATTTCTACCCACGGTCGTTGCGCGTCATCCGCGCGTCAACACACAGTGACCCCCAGGTCACCCAGCCGCGCGCGGCCTTCGGCGTCGAGGCCGTCGGCGAGCACGAACGCCACCGCCGCGACGGGCGCGATCGCCTGGCGCCCACGGGCGCTGAGCTTGGAGGAGTCCAGCAACAGCACCGACTGGCCGGCCTGCTCGAGCATCGCCCGCTTGACCTCGGCCTCGAGCACGTCGGCGTCGGTCATCACGCCGTCGGCGGTGACGCCGGTGACGCTCAGGAACAGCCGGTCGGCGAAGTGCTCGCGCACCGAGCGCACCGAGCCCGGGCCGACGTAGGAGCAGGTGAGGCGCCGGAACGTCCCACCGATCGCGACCACCTCGGCCTCGGATTCCGAGAGTTCCTGCAGGACGGGGAGCGAGTTCGGTGATCACCCGCACCCCCAGCCCTCGCTCAGCGATCAGCCGAGCGAGGAAGTAGGTCGTCGAGGACGCGTCCAGGAACAGCGTCTCGCCGGCGCGCAGCAGCGCGAACGCCGCCTCCGCGAGCCGCGTCTTGGCCTCCGGCGCGTCCCGCAGGCGGTGCGCGAAGCTGTTCTCGCGCGCCGCCAGCGACGGCAGCACGGCGCCTCCGTGGGTGCGTCGTGCGAGGCCCCGGTCGGCGAGGATCGACAGGTCGCGCCGCGCCGTCATCGGCGACACGCCGAACCGCGACTGCAGATCGGTGACCGTCACCGCGCCCTCGCTCTGCAACCACTCGGCGACGATCGACCGTCGCTCCTCGCTCAACCGGGGTCCCATCGTGTGGCTACGGCGTCGTCGTCGACAGGGTGAACGTCAGCGTCCTGGAGTACGCGCCCGTGCGCAGCGGGTCCGTCGCCTTGATCGCCTGCCTGAACGTGATCGTCACCGGGTCATTGGACACCGGCGCCGTCCACGTCGCCTTGCTGAACTCCACCCGCAGCGGCTCCGGCAGCGTGAACGAGCCGTTGGCCAGGTGGCCGGGATCGCTCACGGTCAGGGCCGCGTCGCCCGCCGTCGAGATGACGTTGGCCGGCGTGGTCGCCGTGTACTCCTTCGCCAGGCCCGGCGTGAAGGCGCCGAACGTCGCGGGCGCGCCGAGGGTCAGCGCGAGCGTGGCGGGCACGCTGCCGCCGACCGTGCCCGGGGTCTGCGTGGCCTTGAACACGCCGTCGCCGACGACGAACGTGTAGTCGCCGGAGCCGACGCTGTAGACCACCGCGTCCTGCTCGACGCCCACGAGCGACACGCCCGGAGCGTCCTTGGCCACGAGCGCCTTGCCGGACGCGAGCTCGCCGATCTTCGCCGGGTCGCTGCCGGGCACGTAGACCTTCGCCGTCGTGTTGGCCGGGATCGTCACGTTCATCGTGATGCCCTGGTCCGTCTGGGTCCACGAGGACTTGATCGGACCCTCGACCGAGTCATAGGTCGCGGAGGCCGACTGGATCCCGTCCGGCGTGATCAGCGGCCGGATCTGGATCTCCTTGTAACCGGCCGTGGCGTTCTTGATGCCGGCCACGTCCTCGTAGAACCACTGCGAGATCGTGCCGAACATCTCGTGGTTGCGCGTGCGGGTCCCCTGCTCCCAGTTCTCGCCCACGCCCGTGAACCCGAGGCCCTGGAACCAGTAGCCGTAGGACGGGTACGTGGTCTGCTGGGCGGCCGTGAACGCCGCCTTGGCCGCGTTGGGCACGCCGGCGTGCGCGGCCTCGGTGAGCACCGGGTAGATCCAGCGCGCCGAAGCGATGCCGGTCAGCTGGTGGCCGCTGCGGGTGTTGAGCACGTCATTGACCAGCTTCTCCTGCAGGCCCTGCTTCTGGTCGGCCGGCACGAGATCCATCGCCAAGGCCAGCACCTGGGCCGCCTGGCTCATGAACGTCGTGTTCTGCGGATCGATGTAGTAGCCGCGGGTGGCGTCCCAGAAGCGCGCGTTGAAGTCGCGCTTGATCTTCTCGAAGAGCGCGTCGTACTTCGCGGCGTCCTCGGTCTTGCCGATCACGCGCGCCGAGTTGGCGGTCAGCTTGGCCAGATAGGCGTAGTAGGCCGTGTTGGCCACGCTGGTGACCGCGGTGGCGTTGACGTTGGTGTTCTCGCCGGGCGTGGCGTCGGCGGCCGCGCCCGTCGGGAAGGACCAGTCACCCAAAAACGAGGTGACCGTGTACTCGTCGGCGGTGCTGCCCGACGGCGGCGTGTAGTCCGGCGCCTGGCGCCACTTCTCCATCGTGACGTCGAGGTAGAGCTTCATCGCGTCGTAGGCGGTGCGCAGGCCGTAGGTGTCGCCGTAGCGGTTGTAGAGCTCCCACGGGAGGACGTGCAGCATCGCGTCCCAGATCGGGGACGCACCGCCGTTGGCGTTCTTGAACACGTTCACCGACGGGCCGGCGGTCGCGGCCGTGGCGAGGCTGCCGTTGGCGCACGCCCACTGGTTGGCGGGCGTGACCGGCTGCGCCTGTGAGCAGTAGCCGTAGCCGGTCGAGCCCGGGATCAGGAAGCCGACCTGGCCCTCCATGTCCGGGTACTCGCTCTTCTTGAGCTGCGAGTCGACGACATCGATCGCCGACTTCTGCCACTGGCGCTGCGTGTCGAACAGCAGCGAGGCGATCGGCGCCGCCAGCTGCGTGTCACCGGTCCAGCCGTCCTTCTCGTAGGTCGGCGTGTCCATCATGTAGCCGGCCATGTGATCGCCGATCACCGACCCGACCACGGCCTTGTTGATCGTGTTGAGCATCGGGCTGGAGGAGTCGAACGTGCCGACCGGGCGCAGCGCCGTGTGGACGACCTGCACGCTGTCGACGTCGACGTTGACGTTGTCGGGAAGCGCGACGCCGTTGGAGCCGGCGATCTGCACCCACTGGAACCCGCTGAAGTTGTACTTCGGTGCGAACCGCTCCGGGTTGGCCTCGGTGCCGGTGCCGTCGGAGACGTAGTACTGCTGCTGCAGGTTGCCCGGCAGCTGCAGCGCGCCGTCCTGCGTGCCCGGGATCGCGGCGTCGTTGTTGCGGCGCTCGACGTAGACGACGCGGATCACCTGGCCCGCCGTGGCGCCCCAGATCTTGACCGTCGCCCAGCCGGTGAGCTGCGTGCCGACGTCGAAGCCGTACACGCCGGGGGAGATCGTCCAGCGGGCGAACGGGCCCTTGACGTCACGGACGTTCTCGGTCAGCTCGTGCTTCTGGGCGATCAGCTTGCCGCTCGGGCCGGTGACCACGCGGGCGTTCGCCCAGCTCGAGGCGTTGGTCGCCGTGGTGTCCCAGCCCGGCATCTGCTTGCGCGCGTCGAACGTGTCGCCGGTGTCGAAGTCCGCGTACCGGGTCGGGCCGTCGATGCTCGTCTTCCACGTGTCGTCGGACTTCACGAGCTGCTCGAAGCCGTCGGCGTACTTGATGTAGAGGTCGGCCTTGAGCGTCTCCTCGGCGCGCCACTGCGCGTCCTCGAAGTGGTGGTTCGACGGCCGCGACTCCGAGTCGTAACGGCCGGCCCCGAGCTCGGACGCGATCACGTTCTCGCCCGGCTTGATCAGGCTGGTGACGTCGTCGGTGAGGTACTGAACGGTGTCGTTGTACTCGGTGAAGCCGGGGTTCAGCCGGCCGTTGCGCTCCGTCTTGACACCGTTGAGCGTCATCTCGTTCCAGCCGAGGCCGGAGTTGTAGAGGCGGGCGCTCGTCACGGCGCCGTGCTCGGTGCCGACGGTGAACGACTTGCGCAGCATCACGGCCGGGCGCACCGGCTTGCAGGCGCCGGCGTTCGGGGAGCCGGCGACCGGGCGGCAGATGTCCGCGGGCGTTGGGCCACTGGCGGCGGCGTTGAGCGCGTGAGCGGCCGTCAGCGGCGCGGTCAGCGTCAGGCCCGTGCCCGGGCCGGTGACGGCGGCGCCGCTGGCCGCGGCGGCGGTGAGCGCCGGTGCGACGACGACGCCGGAGCCGAGGCCACGGGTGGCGGCGTTGAGCGCGTGCGCGGCCGCGAGCGGCGCGTCGAGCGTGATGCCGGTGCCGTCGTAGCGGACCGCGGCGCCGTTGGCCACCGCCGTGCCGAGCGCGGCGGTGAGCGTCAGGCCGGTGCCGGTCGCTCCCTGCGTGCCGACCGTCTGGACGGTGCGGACGATGCCGCCGATCGAGATCGGGTCGCCGGCGACGAGGCCGGTGACGCTCGCCACCTTGACGTTGGTATCGGTGGCCGCGGCAGCGGCGGAGAGCGTGGTCGCGCGGCCCTGCGTGCCGATCGCCGAGACCGTCCTGACCTCGTTCTCGATCAGCGCCGGCTGGCCGACGACGTAACCGGCCGTGCTCGCGACCTTGATGTTGGTGGCGCCGGTCGCGCTGGGCGCGAACAGCGTGGTGGCCGCGCCGGCGGCGGTGCCGACCGACATGACCGAGACCGTCTGGGTGCCGATCGTCAGCGGCGCGCCGGGCGCGAGGTTGTTGACCGACGCGACGCGCAGCACGGTGTCACCCGCACTGCTGGGTCCGACGGTCGTGGTGCTGACGGCGCCCGTGCCGACGTTCGCGATCGTCGCCGTCTCGCCGTCGACGGTCACGGTCTTGCCGGCGAAGAAGTTGGCCGTGCTGTTGAGGCGCAGCGTGCTGTCGCCGGCCGCGGCGGGCGCCGACAGCGTGCTCGACCCCTGGATGCAGCAGTCGTCGTCGGCGGTGCCCTGAGCCGCGGTCGGGACCACCGCGAGCCGGGCCGGCCCGGAGATCCAACTGCCCTGCCATTGCGCGGGGCTCAGGTAGGCCGTCTCGAACCACCCGCCGGACGCCCAGTCCGACGGCCGTGGCGCCCGTCCACGAGCGCACCGACCAGTAGTAGCGGGTGCGTGAAGTCAGGGCGGGACCGGCGTAGACGGCGGTGTTGCGGTCCGAGATCACCTCGCCCGAGTCCCACACGTCGCCCGTCCCCGCGGCCGCCCGTGCGGCCGTCGTGGCCACGACCACGCGGTACTTCGTCTGCATCGCCCCACGGTCGGTCGAGCTGAGCCGCCACGAGAGCGTCGGCGTCGCGTCGTCGATCCCCAGCGGCGCCGCGTTGGCGTTCGCTTCGAGCCCCGTCACGGTCGTCGCCGCAAACGCGGGACTCCCGACCATCGCCGCTGCTGCCACCAACGCAGCACCGCCTACGACAAAGCGTTTGCCGTACACGACCCACTCTCCTCACTCGATGACCTCTGTTTGTGATCGTTTCGGTCTGCTCCGGCGCAGAACCGATCGGATCAGAGCGAGTATTTACATCGGTCGAGACGACCTTCGCATCAGAGGAACCCCTACGGTTTCTCCGCTTCGCGTAAGGGGTCGGCGGGTACATCCCGCCGGATGACCGACTCCTTCGTGGTCAACGTCGCGAACGCCCACGCGCACGAGCACCCCATCTCCGGCGTCACGATCGACTTCGGCTCCCCCGACACCCCGTTTCGCGACACCGGCATCAACATCGTCGTCCTGCAGCCAGGGCAGCCGAGTTGCAAGTACCACGCCGAGTCCGTCCAAGAGGACTTCCTCGTCCTCGGCGGCGAGTGCCTACTCCTGCTCGAAGGCGAAGAGCGCCCGCTCGTCGCGTGGGACTTCGTGCACTGCGAACCCGGAGCCGCCCACGTCTTCGTGGGCGCCGGCGACGGCCCCTGCTGGGTCCTGCAGATCGGCGCGCGCCGCGAGGGATCGACCCTCGACTACCCGGTCAGCGAACTGGCCGCGCGGTACGGCGCGTCGACACCACGACCGGCCGACGACGGCGACATCGCATACTCCGACTGGCCGGACGAGTACACGCGCGTCACGCCGCCCTGGCCCCCGAGCGCATAGCCGCGAGCGGGCCCGCGGCGGTCGCGTCAAGCGCGGGCCGTCGCGTCACGCGCGGGCCGTCGCGTCAAGCGCGGGCCGTCGCGTCAAGCGCGGGCCGTCGCGTCAAGCGCGGGCCGTCGCGCCACGCGCGGGCCGTCGCGTCACGCGCGGGCCGTCGCGTCACGCGCGAGCCGTCGCTTCAAGCGCCGAGCTGGCGCGTCACGCGCGAGCCGTCGCGTCACGCGCGAGCCGTCGCGTCACGCGCGAGCCGTCGCGTCACGCGCGAGCCGTCGCGTCACGCGCGAGCCGTCGCGTCACGCGCGAGCCGTCGCGTCACGCGCGAGCCGGCGCGTCATCCGCGGGCCCGACCCGCCGGGTTGGTGCCCGGCAGGCAGCCACGCCCATGCTTGCGCTCGTCGCGGGTGGCCGCGGTTGAGCCCCGCCTGGCCGCGGCCTGCCCACGCGGCAGGGAGGTCCGGCCGGCGCCGGCGTGCCCGCCACTTGGCGGGCCACCTCTGATCGGTTCGGCGGCGAAACCGCCTCGCGGCGGGGGGTGAAGCCGCAAAGGTTCGCTCTCGACAGGTTTCCGGCTGCACCCCCACCAACGCGCCACCTCGAACAGTGCGAACGTGATCGAAACCGACCGTCCGGCGGTCGTTCGTGTCAGCGGGCTCCTCCCGCGGAGGGCACCCCGAGCGGCGCGACCTCGCCCGCCGCCGCCCGGAGCGAAACCCACGCCGCACGCCCCCGCGCCCCGAGCGACACCCACATCGCCCCGCCCCCGCGCCGGAGCGAGACCCGCGCCGCCCGCCCCCGCGCCCGGCAGCGACACCCACGCCGCCCGCCCCCGCGCCCGGCAGCGACACCCGCGTCGCCCGCCGCCGCGCGCCCGGAGCGAGACCCACGGCCGCCCCGCCCCGCCGACGCGCCCGCAGCGAAACCCACGCCGCCGCCCCGCGCCCGGAGCGAGACCCACATCCCCACGCCGCGCCCGTGCCCGCACCCGCAGCGAGACCCACGTCCGCCCGCCCCCGCGCCCCGCGTTGACCACCCCCGCCCCAAGGCGTGGGGTCATGGTGTCTGTGAGTTGCTCCACGACGACGCGGACGCCGTTGCCGCGCGTGGTATGCCCGGCAGGCGCAGGTCCGCGAGCAGCAGCGGCGTGGCCAGGAGTGCGATGCCCGCGGCGGCGATCGCCGGGCGTGGCCCGACGAGGCCCGCCAGCAGGCCCCAGAGCGCCGTCGTCGCCGCGACCGTGGCGTTGCTGGAGACCTGCCAGGCGGCGAGCGTGCGGGCCATGCGGTCGTCGGGCGTCTGCTGGAGCCGGAAGGTCGCGTAGACCGGGTTGAAGACGCCCACGCTCAGGACGAGGCCGAACTGGATGGTCATCACGAGCGCGAGCCCGCCGGCACCGGCGAACACGAACGCGAGCGGCAGCGACCAGCACGCCCGCAGCGCGCCCGCCCCGCGCAGGATCGCCTGCTCCCCGAACCGTGCCGTCAGCCGCGGCGACAGGCGCGCGCCCACGAGCCCGCCGACGCACGGCGCGCCGAAGGCCAGCGCGTACTGCCAGGGCGCGAAGCCGAGGTCGCCGAGCATCAGCACCGCGAGCAGCGGCGCCGTCGCCATGATCAGGGCGTTGACGAGCACGGTGTTGAAGAACAGCGGCCGCAGCGCCGGGCTGGACAGGATCGTGCGCCAGCCCTCGCGCAGATCGAGCGAGGGTGGTCGCTCGGGCGGTGCCGGCTCGGCGCCGCGGATCGCGCCGATCGCGCACGCCGAGCACAGGAACGACACCGCGTTGGCGATCACCGTGACCATCGGCCCGAGGACGCCGATGGCGACGCCGCCGATCGGTGGGCCGAGCACCGTCGCCGTCCACGTCGTCGACTCGAACCGCGCGTTGGCCCGCAGCAGCTGCGCCGGTGGCACGAGCGCCTTCAGCACCGCGCCGCTCGCCGCACGGAAGGCGATGTTCGACGCCGCCACCACCACGCTGACCACCAGCAACTGCGCGAACGACAGCACGCCGACCGCGTAGGCCACGGGCACCGTCGCCAGCGCGCCGAAGCGCACGAGGTCCATCGCGATCATCACCCGCCGCTTGCGCCGCAGCTCCACCCATGGCCCGAGCGGCACCGCCACCAGTGCACCCACCGCCAGCCCGGCCGCCGCCAGCAGCGACACCGCGGCCGGCCCGGCGTCCAGCACGAGGATGGCGATCAGCGGGAACGCGTCGAACGCCAGGAACGTCCCGAACGTGCTCACCGCGAACGCTGCCCACAGCCATCCGAATCCGCGACCCATGACGAACGCATGTTCGCGATCGGGTCGGACGCGATGAGTTTCGCCGCCTGGGATCGTCCCAGTGCACATGCCACGGATCACGCAGGCCGCGAACGTCGTCGTCCCGGTCGCCGACCAGGACCGCGCGCTCGTCTTCTACACGCGGACACTGGGCTTCGGAACACGCCAGGACTTCAGCTACGAGACCGGCGAGCGCTGGATCGAGGTCGTCCCACCCGGGGCGGAGACGGCGCTCGTGCTCGCGCAGAGCGACGAGACCGGCATCGCGACACGCATCATCCTGGTCACGCCCGACCTCGACGCCGACCGCGCCGAGCTCCAGGCCGCCGGCGTCGAGGTGAGCCCGAACCTCACCCCCGGCCACGTGGTCTTCTGGGGCGAAGCGGCACTGGCCGGGAACCCGCCGATGTGCCTGTTCACCGACCCCGACGGGAACTCGTTCCTGCTCGTGGAGCACCGCGAAGCGACCGCCTAGAAGCCGGCCGCACACAGACGCCGCCGGTCAGCGGACCAGGCTGAGCCGCCGGTCGTCGGCGCCGATCGTCACGCGCTGACCCCAGTCCAGCGTCAGCCGATCGGCCTCGATCCCGTCGCCGAAGAGCACGGCCTCGATCTCGCTGCGTACCGTGACCGTCGCGCCCGCGCTCAGCAGCCCGGCAGTCAGGGAGGCGCCCGTGGCCACGCTCTCCCACGGCTCGCGCACGAACCAGGCCAGCGAGTCCGCGGTCGGCCCGGGCAACGCCAACCGGTACTGGCGATTGATCGACTGCGCCCACCCGGTCGCGCCCGTCCCGGTGGCGACGATCAGCCCCGAGGAGGACTGGTGCTCGCGCGCGCCGTCGACCGCGAGCTCGTAGCGCGCGGACTGGTGGCTCGGGTGCCCGAGGAAGACCTCGTTGAGCGCCCGCAGCTCCTGCCCGTCGTCCAGCGCGGCGCGGACCATCGTGCGCGGCTCCACGGCCGCGCGACCGGCGACCAGATCGGCGCACAGGTCCGCCATCGCCTCCGGCCGGTGCCCCACGAGCGCCCCGCCGACCCGCGACGGCTCCGGGTTGAGCCCGATCACCGGCTGCCCGTCGAGGTACTTGGCGACGTTGGCCACCAGCCCGTCCTGCCCCAGCACGACGACCACGTCGTCGGCGGCGAACAGGAAGCGGTCGAGGTCGGCGCGCTGCACGGTCGCCGTCCGCCACGCCGGCGGCACCGCGCCCAGCACCCCCGCCCGCACCTCCTCGTAGTGCAGGTGGCGCTCCTCGACGTCGGAGATCCCCAGCCCGCGCTGGGCGAGGAAGAACCGCGCCTGCTCACGCGTCCCGTGACGCGCGAGCAGCTCGCGGAACTCCGTCGGGCGTTCGACCAGCACCATCCGCGGGACGAGCGTCATCGCGCGTTCAGCCGCGCCAGCAGCGGCGTGAGCATGTCCGGCGTGATCGTCAGGTGCTCGATCTGGCCGAGGTTTTCGGCCAGCTCGCGCAGCGCCAGCGCCAGCAGGATCTCGGCCGGCATCGCGGCGTCGATCTTCGCCCGCTCGGCGTCGATGCGCAGCCGCGCGCCCTGCACGTCGTCGATCGTCGCCGCCTCGCGGGCGGCGGCCAGCTGCGCGCGCTCGTCGGCGGCCTGCGCCTCGACCATCCGGTTCGCGCTCTCGCGCTGCACGAGCTCCTCCTCGCGGCGGGCGAGCTCGATCCGGTTGCCGAGCTCGTTCTCGGCGATCGCGCGCTCCTTGTCGACCGCCTGCGCGCGGCGGCGGAACGTCGCCTCGTCCGCGTCCTGCTGGATCCCCTCGCGGGTCGGCTGCTGCAGCGCCTTCTCCAGCTCGGCGGTCGGCGCCACCGCGGCCACGCGGACCGCGACGACCTCGATGCCGAGATCCTGCAACGCGACCTCCGCGGCGAGCCCGGCGGCGATGTGCGCGCGGATCGGCGCCACGCCGTCGGCCAGGATCTGGCGCACGGGGCGCTTGACCAGCTCGTCGATGACGAACTGCTGCGCGAGCTGCATGACCAGCCCGGCCAGCTGCTCCAAGGGCGTCTGCGTCCAGCGCCCGCTGTCGAGGTCGATCGCGAAGTCGATCCGGCGCGCGACCCGCTGCGGGTCGACCACGCGGAAGGTGATCACGCCCTGCACGGTCAGCGCCTGGAAGTCGGAAGCGCGAGCGTGGAACAGGAACGGCAGTTCGCGGTCGTCGATCGGCACCTCGGCGATCGCGGCGTTGATCGCGCGAAACCAGAACGCCTGGCCCGGGCCCTCGCGGCGCAACCGGCCGCTCTGGTAGCCGAGCACGTGGCTGGTCGGCTCGGCGCGCAGGTGGCGGAACAGGGGAAAGCGCTTGATCTCGGCCATCGTCATCGCCTCGTTTTGGTCATCATGACCATAACTACGCTAGCACGTTTTGGTCAGTTCGACCATTGGACAGTCCATCGATGGCCGGTTACGGTCGGAGCGGTTGGAGCCATGAACATTGGGATCGACGTCAGGCTGCTGGGTCCCCTGGAGGTGGCGGTACCCGGTGGGAGGGTGGAGTTCGAAGGTGCCAAGCAGCGCCGGCTGTTCGTCGCGCTCGCGCTCCGGGCGCCCGAGGCGGTGTCGGTCGATCACCTCGTCGAGGCAATCTGGGGCGATCAGGCACCCGACGGTCGCGACCAGGCGCTGCAGAAGCAGGTCTCACGGCTGCGCGCGCGGGTGGGCGAGCTGCTCCCGGTGCGCCGGCGCGCCGCCGGCTACGCGCTCGAGATCGATCGCGACGCGATCGACAGCCGCCGTTTCGAGACGATGCTGGAGTCCGCGCGCTCAGGCCGGGCGGCCGCGCAGCTGGCCGAGGCGCTCGCGCTGTGGCGCGGCCCGGCGCTCGCCGACCACCGCTTCGACGACTTCGCGCAGGCCGAGATCACCCGGCTCGAGGAGCTGCACGCCGAAGCGATCGAGGAGCGCCTGGCCGCCGAACTCGCCCGCGGTGCCTCGATCGATCTGGTCGGCGAACTGAAGACCCTCGTCTCCGCGCATCCCCTGCGCGAGCGCCTGCGCGGCCAGTTGATGCTCGCGCTGTACCGCTCCGGACGCCAGGCGGACGCACTCGAGACGATGCGCGAAGGCCGCCGGCTGCTGGTCGAGGAGCTCGGGCTCGAGCCCGGCCCGGAGCTGCGCAAGCTCGAGCGGATGATCCTCGCGCACGACCCCGAGCTCGAGGGCGAGCGCCCCGCCGAGGTGCCGGCCCCACTGCCCGCGCCACCCAACCCGACCGTGGGCCGCGAGGGCGAGCTGGCCGAGATCGGCGCGCTGCTCGTGCGGCCTGAAGTCCGCCTCCTGACAGTGACGGGCGCCGGCGGCGTCGGCAAGACGAGGTTGGCGCTCGAGGCTGCTCGAACGCTCTCCGCGCGCTTCGCCGGCGGCGCCGCGTACGTCGATCTCGCCGGGGTCGACAGCGGCCTGGTGACGGCCGTCGCGGCGGCGCTGCGGATGGTCGCCGAGAGCACCGCGGAGCTTGGCGAGCGACTCGTCCGCGCGACCCGCGGCGCGCCGGCGCTGCTGCTGCTCGACGGCTTCGAGCGCTTCCTCGCGGAGGCCGGCCAGGTCGGTCAGCTGCTGGCGGCCGTGCCCAACCTGACCGTGCTGGCCACCAGCCGCGCGGCGCTGCGCCTGACCGCCGAACACGCCTACGTCGTACAGCCGCTCGCGATCCCCAACGCCGCGGCGCTGTTCACCGCCCGCGTGCGCGCCTCGCGGCCCGACTGGACGCCCGACCCGGAGGTCGTCGCCGAGATCTGCGCCCGGCTGGACGGCCTGCCGCTGGCGATCGAGCTCGCCGCCGACCGCGCGCGGCTGCTGCCGCTGCCCGCCTTGCTCGAACGGCTCCAGCACCGCCTGGCGATCCTCACCTTCGGCCCTCGCGACCTGCCCGAGCGCCAGCGCTCGCTGCGCGCGACGCTCGACTGGTCCTGGGACGTGCTCGAACCGCCGCGCCGCGCGCTGCTGGCGCAGCTGAGCGTGTTCGAGGGCGGCGCCTCGCTGGAGGCCTGCCATGCCGTCTGCCGCTCCGACGGGCCGCCGGTCGAGGTGCTCCTGGCGGGCATCGTCGACCGCACCTCGCTGCTCGTCGTCGAGGCGGGCGAGGACGCGCAGCCGCGGCTGGCGATGCTCGAGACGGTCCGCGAGTACGCGGCCGAGCACGCCCAGGATCGCGCCGAGCTCGAGCGCCGCCACGCGCGGTACTTCCTCGCCTACGCCGAGAACGCCGCCGAACAGGCGGCGCACGCGAACCGCCGCTCGTGGCTCGCCCGGCTCGCCCGTGAGCGCGGCAACCTGCGGGTCGCGTTCGAGCGACTGCTGCACTCGGGCGAGCCTGAGGACGCGCTGCGGATCGCGATCGCGTTCGCGCGCACGCTGCCCTGGGACGCGCACGCCCACGAGGTCCGCGGCTGGCTCTCCCAGGCGCTGACGATGGTCGGCCCGCAGCCGACCGTTCAGCGCGCGACCGCGCTCTACTGGGACGGCGAGCTCGCGCTCGGCCAGGCGCGCTTCGCGGCCGCCGAGGAGCCGCTGCGCCAGGCGCTGGACGTGGCCCGCACGCTCGAGGATGAGGCACTCGAGGCGGCCTGCCTGACGGCGCTCGGCCGGCGCGCGGTGCTGACCGCCGAGCCGGCCGCGGCCGCGCTGTGCGAGGCGGGCGAGGCCGTTGCCCGGCGCGTCGGCGACCCAGGCCTGATCGCCGACGCGCTGCTCGCCCTCGCGGGCGCCTGCGAGCGCACCACCGACTGGGACCGCGCGTCCGCCGTCGCCGACGAGGCGCTCACGCTCTATCGCCGGGCCGCGGACCCCTACGGCGTCGCCGAGGCGCTGGGCGAGCAGGGCTACTACGACATCGTGCACGGGCGACTCGAACGCGCCGAACAGCGGCTCAGCGAGGCGCTCGACCTGCGCCGGCAACTCGGCGACGACCGCCGCCTCGTCGAGCCGCTGATCGACAACGCGTGGCTGGACCACGCACGCGGGTCGGCCGAGGTCGCGCGGCTCGGGTTCGTCGACTGTCTCGCGCTCGCGCGCCACGTCGGCGACCAGTTCAACGTCGCCGAGGCGCTCGCGGGGCTGTCCTGCCTCGCCGCCGACGAGGGCAGCTTCGTCGAGTCGGTGCGGTTGGCCGGCGCCGCGGCGGAGATCCACGAGCACATCGGCGCACCCGCGTGGGAGTCCTTGACGCTGATCCACGAGCGGGCGCTGGCGCCCGTGCGCGCCTCGCTCGGAGACCAAGCGTTCGCCGCGCTGTTCGCCGAGGGCCGCCGGATCCCGCCCGGCGAAGCGGTCACCCGCTCCCGCCGCTTCGCCCGTGACGCGTCCGCGCGCACGGACGTCGTCGCCCGCTGACGAGCTCCGTCGGCCGATCGTCCGCGCTGCCTCGGGCGCCCCGAGTGCGGTTCTGTCACGCCGCGCGGTCGCCGTAGCGGTCGTGGTAGTCCCACCATTGGTACGGCGGGGTCTGCGGCCAGCCGGCGGGTGAGTCCTCCCACTCCTCCTGGCGGCCGTAGGGGGTGAGGTCGAGGAAGTGCCAGAGCGTGCCGACCTCATCGCCGCGGTCGTTGACGAAGTAGGTGCGGAAGATGGTGCCGTCGTCGTCGCGCAGGAAGACGTTGGTGCCGTGCCACTCGTCGACGCCGTGGTCTGTGTCCCAGTCGTCGGTGAGGGTGAACCAGGGGATGTCCCAGCCCATGTGCTCGCGGTAGCGGTGCAGGTGCGCCTGCTCGCCGCGCGAGACCATCACGAAGTTCGTGTCTCGCGCGCGAAGGTGGCTGAGGTGGCCGATGTGGTCGCCCATGAGCGAGCAACCTGGGCAGCCGCGTTCCGGATAGGCCTTCATCCCGGGGTCCATGAAGAAGCGGTAGACGATCAGCTGGCGGCGGCCGTCGAAGAGCTCGAGCAGGCTCACGGGGCCGTCCGGGCCGACGAATTCGTAATCCTTCTCCAGCGCGACCATCGGCATCCGCCGGCGCTCGGCGGTCAGCGCGTCACGTGCGCGGGTGAGCTCCTTCTCGCGCACCAGCAGGTCCTTGCGGGCGCGCTCCCACTGCTCGGCACTGACGATCTCGGGCACTGGCTGGGGCATGGCTCGACCTCCCATGGTTGACGTGTCGAAGTGCAGACCCGGATCGCCCCCGGGATTCATCGGCCGGCCAAAACCCACTGCTAGGGTGGAGCCGTACTAGTCGGGCACGTTTGCGCTCGATGCCGCCGTGCCGGCGAGCGCAAAGTCGTTGCTCAGCAGCTCCTCCGCGAACGCACTGCACATATCGAAGGAGCACCGGTAATGACTACCGGCACCGTGAAGTGGTTCAGCGACGACAAGGGCTTCGGCTTCATCGTCCCGGACGATGGTTCCAAGGACCTGTTCGTCCATCACAGCGAGATCACCGGCAACGGGTTCAAGACCCTTGCCGAAGGCGCGAAGGTCTCCTACGTCGCCACGGCCGGCCCCAAGGGCCCCGCCGCGACGCAGGTCTCGCCCGTCTGAAGTCCCTTACAACTTGATCGGAGGGGTGCGCCTATGAGCCACTCCCACCCTGCGCGCACCGCGCTCACCCAGCGCGTGCGACCGGCGCGCGAGTCCGTGTCCACCGCGACCGGGCTCGCCGCCGAGCGCGACGCGCTCACCCGCCGCGAACGCGAGCGCCGGACCACGCGCGTGCGCACCGCGGCGCGGCGGATCGATGGCCGATCGGCCGCGTCCAGCCTGTAATCTTGCAGTAGCACGTCGTACGCGAGCGCTCGCTCCTTTCCTTGCGAACGACGAACTCAGATGAGGAGCGAGAGGAGCGTCTGATGACGCCGCCCCGAGGTTCCTTCCCGCGCCCGCCGAAGCCGAAGTCGTCTTCTCCCGCGGAGCGCAGCGTCGAGTTCGCCGACCATCAGCGCCAACTCAAGGAGGACGCGGCCAAGCGGCGTCAGGAGGCCGAGGACAGCGCCACGCCGACGCGCCCCAAGACGACGGGCAGCCGCTCCCGCACGGGCTGATTGCCTCCGGCCCTGATCACAGGGTTCCGGCGAGGACGGCCTCGAGGTCGAAGGGCGCGGGCTGCTCCAACTGCGCAAAGCCGCAACTGCGCGGCTCGCGGTCGAGCCGCCAGCGCACGAACTGCGGTGGATGCCGGAACCGAGCGCCCTCGAGGTAGTCGTAACGGACCTCGACGACCCGCTCGGGGCGCAGTGGCACGAACGACAGGTCCTTCTTGGGGTTCCAGCGGCTGCCACCCTCGGGCGCGCGGCGGTCCATCATCTCCGCCGCCCAGCTCCACGGGTGCTCGGCGAAGTCGATCACCAGCGGCTGGAGCTCGCTGAACAGCGCGTGGCGACGGGCCATCGGGAACGCGCCGATGACGCCGACCGGCGCGAGTCCGCCTTTGCGGTCCATCCAGTGCGAGGCGGGTGCCGCCTCGTCGATGTAGAGGCCCAGCAGCAGCGACCCGATCGCGGTCTCGCTCGACTTGTGCACGCGGTAGCCGGCGAGCACGCAGTCCGCCGTACGCACGTGCTTGATCTTCGTCATCACGCGCTTGTCCGGCTGGTAGGTGACGTCGGCGCGCTTGGCGATCAGCCCGTCCAGGCCGGCGCCTTCGAAGCGCTCGAACCACGTCTCGGCGATCTGCATGTCGCTCGTGATCGGTGTCAGGTGCACCGGCGGCTGCGTGTCTCGCAGCGCGGCCTCCAGCGCTGCACGGCGCTGTTCGAACGGCGTGCCCGTGAGGTCGTCGTCGCCGAGCGCGAGCAGGTCGAAGGCGACGAAGCTCGCGGGCGTCTTGGCCGCGAGCATGTCCACCCGGCTCGCGGCGGGATGCAGGCGCTGCTGCAGCGCCCAGAAGTCGAGCCCGTTCTCGCCCGCGATCACGATCTCCCCGTCGATCACCGCGCGCGGCGGGAACGTCCGCTTGACCGCCTCGACGACCTCGGGGAAGTAGCGCGTCAGCGGCCGTTCCTTGCGGCTGCCGATCACCACCTCGTCGCCGTCGCGGAAGATGATCGCCCGGAACCCGTCCCACTTGGGCTCGTAGAACTGCCCTGGCGGGATCTCCTTCGCGGGCTTGGCCAGCATCGGCGCGACCGGCGGCATGACGGGAAGGTGCACGGGGTGTACGAAAGCACGCGGATAGCCTCTCCGTATGCCGAAGCGCGCCGACGCCGAGCGCAATCGCGCGAAGATCCTCGCCGTCGCCCGCGAGGCGTTCGGCGAACCCGGCGCCGAGATCTCGATGGCCGAGGTCTCGCGCCGTGCCGGCGTGGGCATGGCGACGCTCTACCGCAACTTCCCCGGCCGGCGCGAACTGCTCGAGGCGCTCTACACCGACGAGGTCGACGCCGTGTGCGCCGCCGCGAGCGACGCGTCGCTGGAGGAGTGGCTGCGCCGGTTCGTCGCCTTCTCGGCGGGCAAGCGGCCGATCGCACGTGAGCTCCTGACCCACGTCGACAGCAGCAACCCCGTGTTCGACGGCAACCGCGATCGCGTGCTCGCCGCCGGCCGCCCGCTGCTCGAAGCCGCGCAGCGCAGCGGCGAGGTCCGCGACGACCTCACGCTCGAGCAGGTATTGGACATGATCATCGCCGTCGCCACGATCGACGGCGACGCGGGCTATCGCGAGCCCATCCTCCAGGCCGCGTTCGACGGCCTGCAGATAAGTGGATAGGCTATCCGCATGACTCGCTTCGGAATCATGACCGCGCCGATGCAGGTCGCCTACGAGGACGTGCTGCGGGTCTGGCGCGAAGCGGACACGATCCCGGAGATCGAGTCCGCCTGGCTGTTCGATCACCTGATGCCGATCCGCGGCGACGCGAACGGGCCCGCGTTCGAGGGCTGGACGCTGCTGTCAGCGCTCGCGGCGCAGACCGAACGGCTGCGCGTCGGCCTGCTCGTGACCAGCAACCGCTTCCGGCCGCCGGCGATGCTGGCCAAGATCGCCGCCACCGTCGACGTCGTGGCCGGCGGACGGCTCGATTTCGGCATCGGCGCGGGCTCGCGCCCCGGCCATCCCATCGCGCGCCGGGAGTACGAGGCGCACGGGCTGCCGTTTCACGACTTCGACCATTCGATCCGCAACCTCGACGAGGCGCTCACGGTGATCCGCCGCCTGTGGACCGAGGACCAGCCGTTCGACTTCGCCGGCGAGACGATCCAGCTCACGGGCGCGTTCGGCAACCCGAAGCCGGTCCAGCGGCCGTATCCGCCGATCATCATCGGCGGGCGCACGGCCAAGACGCTGCGCGTCGTCGCCAAGCACGCCGACCTCTGGAACATCCCCGGCGGCAACCTCGAGGACGCCATCGAGCGCAGCGCCCGGCTCGACCGCCTCTGCGCCGAGATCGATCGCGACCCCGCCTCGATCACCCGCTCGATGCACCTCTCGGTCTCCTACGAGCGACCCGGCGCCACTCGCGACGCGATCGCCGCGGCCACCGACGCCGGCTTCTCGCACTTCGTCCTCGGCCTGTCGCCGCCCTACCCCGCCGAGGTCGCGCGCTGGGTCGCCGATGAGGTCATACGGGCGGACTGACCTTCGAGAGCTCCCCGAACCGCCAGCGGGTACCGAGGGCGCCGCGCAGCGCCACGACCTCCTCGATGTCGAGATCGACGACGCGCTCGGCGCGCACAAACGCCGCCGCGCGAGACGGGTCGTCGTCCACGCGAGCGCGCCCGCGCACCTGCAGCGCGTCGCCGGTGGCCCAGTCGGGGAACACCAGGCCGGCGGCCGGGTCGACGTCGAGGTTGCCGAGCGTCATGAACATCGAGTTGCCGCGATAGTCGGGCCAGGTCAGGCGGGTGCCGTCCTCGTTCGCCACGACGAAGCCGGGACGGCCGCCGCGGTGGGAGACGTCCGCCCCCGTCACGGGGTGCGCGGACGCGATGAAGAACGTGTCCGCCCGGCTGACGAAGGCGCGCTGCTCGGCGCTCAGAAGCGGCGCGCGTTCCGGCGGACCGCCGCCGACACCGGCCGGCGTCTCCGCATGCCGGGTCGAGATGTACTTCGGGCAGTTGCTGTAGACCTCCTCGGCGCGAACGAGGATGCGCCCGCGCTCGTCCACATGGGCCGGGCCGTTGACCCGCATCCGCCGCCGGGTCGCGGGCTCGATCGCGATCAGGCCGAGGGCGAGCGGGCCGCCGTCCGCAAGGCTGGCGGCCAGCGCGTCCCCGGGGGCCGGCTCGGCGTCGATCGCGATCGTGCGCGCGTCGAGCGCCTGGGCGAACCCGGGCGCCCCGTGCAGGACCGAGGCCCAGACGCCACCGGCGGCGTCGCGGTGGCCGACCACGACGAACGGCTGCTCGGCCAGGAACGCCGCGGCCGCCCATGGGATCGCGTCCCCGACGCCGCCGGCGTTGAGCTCCGCCACCTCGCGCACGCCGGCGCGGCCCTGACGGCGCCGTTCGCCCTCGTGGTAGCTGAACGCCATCTCAGAAGAACCCGCAGGTCGGGGCGGCACCCGCCGGGGCCAGGGCATGCTCGGCCAGCGCGGCGGTGAACACCTCGAGGCGGGTGCCGTCGGGGTCCTCGAAGAAGACGCCGCCCGACGCGGCGCCCTCGCTGTGGGCGACGACCCCGTCGTGGTACAGGCGCGTGCCCTGCGCCCGCACCCGCGCCTCGACGGCGTCGACGTCATCGGCGGTGTCGACCTGGAACGAGAGGTGGTGCAGGCCCGGCCGGGCCGCCTCGAACGTCCCGGTGGCCTGCTGCCAGAGCGTGAGCACGAGCGTGTCGCCGGTGCCGAGGAACGCGAAGGGCCTGGCGTCGTCGGTGCCGCGGCGCAGGACGTCGAACCCGAATACGTCGGTGTAGAACCCGACGGCCCGGTCGAGGTCGGTGACGTTGAGGCCAACGTGGCCGGTGGTGAAAGTCGTCATCGTGTAACTATCTAACACGTATTAGACGGTTACGCAACTACACTGGCCCGTGCATGGACCGCCCGCTCACCGGAGAACCGCTGCCGCTGGACCTCGTCAACACGGTGGGACCGTTCGGCGACGCGCTGGCGGACACTGCCGACCTGAAGGCCTGGCTGGCCGAGCGCGGACTGGCCGAACGGGCCGGCGGGCCGCTGCTCGCCGCGCTCCTCGAGGCGCGCGCCGCGCTGCGCGGCGTCCTGGAGCGCCCGGCCGACGAGGACGCCCGGACCGCGTTGAACGCGGTGCTGGACCACGGGCGCGTGCGCGTGGCGTTGACCGCCACCGGCCCCGTCGAGAGCGTCGACTGCGACGACCCCGCGTGGCGCCTGCCCTTCGCCGCGGCGCGCGAACTGCTCGAACTGCTCGCCACCCGCGCGGACCGGATCAAGGCCTGCGGCGGCGACGGGTGCGTGCTGTGGTTTCTCGACACGACCCGCTCGGGAACCCGGCGCTGGTGCTCGATGGCCGGCTGCGGCAACCGCACCAAGGTCCATCGCCATCGGGCCCGCTCCCGCGCCGCGCCGTAAATCGCCCTGGCTCGCACCTCGGCGCGACATTCGTACGTCCTTACGAATATTGCACTAGCCTGGTCGGATGCCTGAGCGCGACAGCTGCGACCTGCTCTGCCTCGATCTGCCCAAGGCCGAGGCGCTGCGTGCGGCGCTGCCCGCCGCGGAGGAGCTCGAGACGGCCGCGCTGCCGTTCAAGGCGCTGACCGACCCGACGCGCCTGGCGGTGGTGTTGTCGCTCGCCGAGGGCGGAAGCTGTTGCGTCTGTGACCTGGCATGGATCGTCGGGCGCGAGGAGAAGCTCATCTCCCATCACGTGCGGCTCCTGAAGGGCCTCGGCGTCGCGCGATCGCGCCGCGACGGCCGGATGGTGATGTACGAGCTCACCGACCTCGGGGCGCGGCTCGTGGCCGCCTATCGCGAGCTCGGCCGGGTGACGGCGTGAACCCCATCGAGTTGCCGATGGCGCCGGTCGCGCCGCCGCCCGCGCCCGCGCCGGGCGCCCGGCGCTTCCGGGTCGAGGGCATGGACTGCGGGGCGTGCGCCAAGACCGTCGAGCGGGCCGTCGCCGCGCTGCCGGGTGTCGCCTCCGCCGCGGTCTCCTTCGGCAACGGCTCGCTGGCGATCTCCGGCGACGCCCCGGACGAGGCGATCACCAGCGCCGTCGCGCGGGCCGGGTACCGCGCACGCCCGGCCGCTCGTCGCGTCGAGGTCGATCACACGCCGTTCTGGCGCCGGGACGCGCGGGCGCTCTCGACCACGCTCTCGATCGCCCTGCTGCTCGCGGCCGTCGTCGCGTCGCTGGCGTCCGCGCCCCGCATCGCGGACGAGCCGCTGTATCTGCTCTCGATGGCGGTGGGCGGGTGGCCGATCGCGCGTGCCGCCCTCGTCGCGCTCGGTCGCCGGCGGCTGGACATGAACGTGCTGATGACGCTCGCGGCGGTCGGCGCGGTCGCGATCGGCTCCTATGCCGAGGGCGCGTGGGTGCTCGTGCTGTTCGCCGTCGGCACGGGGCTTGAGGCGATGGCGCTCGAACGCAGCCGCCGCGTCGTCGCGTCGCTGATGGAGCTCGCGCCATCGCGGGCGCGCGTGCTCTCCATGGCCGGCGAGCGGCTCGTCGGCATCGGCGAGGTCGCGGTCGGGGCGCGGATCGCGATCCGGCCAGGCGAGCGCGTCCCGCTCGACGCCGTGGTCGAGACGGGGACGTCGAGCGTCGACCAGGCGCCGATCACCGGCGAGTCCGTTCCCGTCGACAAGGAGCCCGGCGACGAGCTGTTCGCGGGCACCTTGAACACGACCGGCGCGCTCGTGGCGCGGACGACGCGCGTCGCCGAGGACTCCACGCTCTCGCGGGTCGCCTCGCTGGTCGAGGACGCGCAGGGCAGCCGCGCGCCGGCCGAGCGTTTCATCGACCGCTTCGCCGCGCTCTACACACCGCTGGTGTTCGGCGCCGCCCTGCTGCTCGCCGTCGTGCCTGCGCTCCTGGGCGGCGACTTCGACACGTGGATCTACCGCTCGCTCGCACTGCTGATCGTCGCCTGCCCGTGCGCGCTGGTGATCTCCGTCCCCGTCGCGGTGGTCTCCGCGGTCGGTGGCGCCGCGCGCCGAGGGATCCTGATCAAGGGCGGCCAGGCGCTCGAAGACCTCAGCCGCGTGCGCGTGGTCGCGCTCGACAAGACCGGCACCCTCACGCTCGGGCTGCCGTCGCTGCAGCAGATCGTCGCCGACGACCGCCGGCGCGCGCTCGCGCTCGTCGCCGCTGTCGAGTCCGGCTCCGAGCACCCGCTCGCGGCGGCGCTGCGCCGCGCCGCCCGGGATCGGCGGCTGCCCGTACCGACGGCCGAACGCTTCCGCGCACTTCCTGGCCGCGGCGCCACCGCGACCGTCGAGGGGCGCGAGCTCTGGGCGGGTGGCCCGCGGCTGATGCACGAACGCCTCGGGACGGTTCCCGACGGGCTCGATGCCGGGCAGACCGCGATCGCACTCGGCGAGGGCAGCACGCTGCTCGGCCTGTTCGGGCTCGCCGACCAGCCTCGCCGGGAGGCCGGCGGACTGGCGGATCGGCTGCGCGCCGTCGGCGTCCAGCGGGTCGTGATGCTCACCGGCGACAGCGATGCCGTGGCCCGCGCGGTCGCTGACCGTGCCGGCATCGGCGAGGTCCATGCCGGGCTCTTGCCGGCCGACAAGCTCGAGCACGTCACCGAGCTCGAACGCTCCGCGGGAGCGGTGGCGATGGTCGGCGACGGCGTCAACGACGCCCCCGCGCTGGCCGCCGCACGCGTCGGCATCGCCATGGGCGCCGCCGGCTCCGACGTCGCCCTGCACAGCGCCGACGTCGCGCTCATGTCCGACCGTCTCACCGGCCTGCCCGACGCCATCGGCCTCGCACGACGCGCGCTGAGCATCATGCGCGCCAACGTCATCGCCTCGCTCGCCATCAAGGCCGTCTTCGTCGTGCTCACGCCGTTCGGCTTCGTCACGCTCGTGGTCGCCGTCGCCGCCGACATGGGCATGACCCTGCTGGTCACGCTCAACGCCATGCGGCTGTTGCGCGCTCGTGCTCCGGCGCCGGGCGCGTAGATGATGCTTCGCCGGTTGCGAGCGCGAACGCGCCAACTCCAGCCGGAGGGCTGAAAGCTTTCGAGGGGACCTGCCGATGAATGAACTACGAGCCGCCCACGAGGCGGCTTTTGTCGTTCTCAGGGGCGGCGCACGCGTCGAGCTCGGCGAGAAGTCCGGCGACTCGGCGGCCGATCTCGTCGCGCAGTTCTCGTACCGCCTCGGTCGACTGGCCTTTGGGGTCGGGCAGGTCCCAGTCGATGTAGCGCTTGCCCGGGATGTAGGGGCAGGCGTCGCCGCAGCCCATCGTGACCACGACGTCCGCCCGCTGGGCGAGCTCGCTGGTGAGGCGCTGAGGCCGGCGGTCGGAGAGGTCGATGCCGGCCTCGAGCATGACCTCGACGACTTCGGGATGGACGTGGCCGGCGGGGTCGGCGACGCTGCCCGCGGAGTCGGCGGTGTGCGCGTCGGTCGCCCGCTCGAAGAGCGCGCGGCTGATCTGCGAGCGGCCGGCGTTGTGCAGGCAGACGAACAGGACGTGGCTCATGTGGTCTCCGGATACAGGACGCGGACCAGCCCGAGCCCGAGGGCCGCGCCGGCGAGCTGGGCGACGATGAAGCTCAGGACCGACGCGGGCGCGATGCCGGCGAACGTGTTCGAGAGCGTGCGGCCGATGGTGATCGCCGGGTTGGCGAAGCTGGTGGAGCTGGTGAACCAGTACGCGGCGCCGATGTAGGCGCCGACCGCCGCGGGGACGCTTGCGTGGTGGCCGTTGCGGGCCAGCGCGAAGATCACGAGGATCAGCCCGGCGGTCGCGACGACCTCGGCCAGCAGGTGCGCGGGGCTCGCGCGGTGGTGCTCGGAGATGCTCACGGCGCTGAGGGCGAACATGCCGTTGGCCAGCACCGCGCCGCTGATGCAGCCGGCGATCTGCACCGGGATGTAGACGAGCGCGTCGCGTCGGCCGAACGCGGCATC
Source organism: uncultured Solirubrobacteraceae bacterium (assembly GCA_963798325.1). Taxonomy (GTDB): domain Bacteria; phylum Actinomycetota; class Thermoleophilia; order Solirubrobacterales; family Solirubrobacteraceae; genus Solirubrobacter. The sequence goes on along the minus strand of CAWCSS010000008.1, from coordinate 686,935 downwards.
GACGAGCGTGACCACCGGGTTGAAGTGCGCGCCCGAGACCGACCCGAAGATCAGGATCAGCGCGAACAGCCCGGCCGCCGTGGCGGCGGCGTTCTCGAGCAGTTGCAGCCCGGTGTCGCCGCTGAGCTGCTGCGCGGCGATGCCGGAGCCGATGACCAGCGCGGCCAGCAGCGCGCTGCCGAGGTACTCCGCGAGCAGGCGCCTGGGCATGCCGCGCAGCCTATTCCATTGACAATCATCACTTCAATAGGTAGATGTAGATAGATGCCCGTCGATCTGGAGCTTGCGCCCAAGACCAAACGCCCCGCCGGCGAGCCGTGCTGCGAGCCCGTCGTCTACCCCGACGTCCAGCGCGAGCAGGCGATCCGCATGGCCGAGGTCGCCAAGGCGCTCGGCGACCCGATCCGCCTGCAGCTCGTCGACGTCCTGCGCAAGCACGCCGGCAAGGTCTGCGTCTGCGAGCTCGTCCCGCTGTTCGACATCTCCCAGCCCACCCTCTCGCACCACCTCAAGAAGCTCCGCGACGCCGGCATCGTCGACTCCGAACGCCGCGGGCTGTGGGCCTACTACTACGTCCTCCCCGAAGCACTGCAGGAGCTGACCACATGGCTGAGCTGACCGACCTGACCCCCGACGCCGCCACCGCGGGCTGTTGCGGCCCGTCAGCACAGGAGACCTGCTGCGAACCGAGCCAGAAGGACGCGTGTTGCGGCGTCAGCGCCGCCGGCGGGAGCTGTGGATGTGCCGCGGGCGCGGCCGACGTTCGCGAGACGGTCCGCGAGCGCTACGCCGCCGCGGCGGTGGCCGCCGGCGACGGAGAGAGCTGCTGCTCGAGCGGCGGCGGATTGATCACCGACGATCAGGCCGACCTGTTCGGCGCCGGCCTCTACGGCACCGACGCCGATGCCGTGCCCGGACACCGCGCTGCTCGCCTCGCTCGGCTGCGGCAACCCCACGGCGATGGCCGACCTGCAACCCGGGCACGTCGTGCTCGACCTCGGGTCCGGCGGCGGCATCGACGTCCTCATCTCCGCCCGCCGCGTCGCTCCGGGCGGTACCGCCTACGGCCTCGACATGACCGACGAGATGCTCGACCTGGCCAAGCGCAACCAGGCCAAGGCCGGCGTCGAGAACGTCCACTGGCTCAAGGGCCAGATCGAAGCCATCCCGCTCCCCGCCAACACCGTCGACGTCGTGCTCTCCAACTGCGTCATCAACCTCTCCACCGACAAGCCCCAGGTCCTGCGCGAGACCGCCCGCGTCCTGAAGCCCGGCGGCCGCCTCGCCGTCTCCGACGTGATCGCCGACGCCGACATGGACGACGCCACCCGCGCCGACATGCAGCAATACGTCGGCTGCATCGCGGGCGCGCTCACCCACGACGAATACGCGACCTACCTCACCGACGCCGGACTCACCGACATCGAGATCACCGAGACCCACCGCGTCCACACCCACGCCGCCTCGGCGATCATCCGCGCCCGCAAGCCCGACTGAGCGCCAACGCGCCAACTCCCACCGACGGGCTAAAGCTCCCGCACCGAGTTGCCGACAACAGAACTACGAGCCGCCCACGGGGCGGCTCTTGTCGTTCTCGGGTCGATGCCCGCTCGATCCATGCCGCCTCCGGCCCGCGAGCTCAGCACGCCCAAGACGGCTCCATCGGTCGACGAGATGTAACGACATTTCCGGTAGCCGGAAACAACGTTACGCGTAGGGATCTCCGCGTCGCGTCACTTCACCCGCGCCCGCGCGACGGGACCGCAAGTGCAACGCGCTCCAGTGACGGCGGTAACACTTCAGCGATGGCCGCATCCCGAAATGCGCGGCGCCATGGCCCGAAGGGGAACGCGACGGCGATCGCGTCCGGGTGCCTGCTCGTGGCCGGCCTCGCGGTGATCGTCTGGTTCGCCGCCTGGGGCGTGCACGGTTGCGACGAGACGGATGCGTGCTTCACACGCATGGATCGGGACTTCCGCGTCTATCTGATCGGCCTCGGCATGTTCACGCTCGGTGGCATCCTGGGCGCCGTCGAGACGGTCCGCACGAAGCACGCGGACCGCGCCTGATCAGCCGGACGGTTTGGGGAGCACGGTGTGCTGCCGTGCGGGTCCAGGTGCCCTGCCCGCACGCCGGGAGCGTGTCGCCGCAACGAGCCGCGGGCAGGGCCACGACGCTCACGGGTTCGTCGTCGAGAGCGTGAAGGTCACGGTCTTCGAGTAGGTCCCGGTGCGCAGCGGATCGGTGGCGTTGATGCGCTGTCTGAACGTCACCTGAACCGGGTCGCTGGACACCGGCGCCGACCACGTGGTCTTCGACAGCTCGATCCGCAGCGGCTCGGGCAGGGTGAAGGCGCCGTTGGTGAGGTGGCCGGCGTCGGAGGTCGAGAGCGTCGCGTCGCCCGCGGTGGAGGTGACCGTCGCGGCCGTCGTCGCCACGTACTCCTGCGTGATGCCCGGCGTGAACGCTCCGAAGGACGCCGGTGCGACCGCGAGCGAGAGCGTCGCGGGCACGGTGCCTCCCACGGTGCCCGGGGCGATCTCGGCCGCGGCCGGGGCGTTGCCCAGCGGCTGCCCGCCTGGGCCGCCGGCGAACGTCAGCCACCGCGCCTTGGGCGGTTGCTGGGCGACGCCGGGCCGGCTGTAGTCGCAGACGCCCGTCGGGAACGTCGCCTGCAGCGTCGCCCACTGTTCGTCGGTGAACGTGGCCGCGTAGTCGCCGCGCACCAAGGGCTTGAGCTGGCACTTGACGACGTCCACGGTGAACGGGGAGCCGGCGGCGAGGCGCGGGTTGCCGTAGTACTGCCACGTGCCGTTGCAGGTCAGATCGCCCTGCACGCCACCGGCCATGAAGCACGCGTCCTTGGCCTCGGTGGGCTTTGTGCCGGTGTCCAACCAGCGGCGCATCGCGTCGAACTGGTCGGGCACGACGCCGCCGGTGCGCGAGAGCCAGATCACCTGGTTGTCGTGGTTGCCGTTGGAGCGGTCCAGCCGCGCGCGATAGCTGAAGGAATGGAACGCCGGGTGGAAGCCCGTGTCGTCCATCTGGCCGCCGGTGCGGTTGTCGATCTCGGGGATCTCCGCCGCGCCGGTCGCGCTGTTGACGCGCCCGGTCTCGTAGGCGATCCGCAGTGCATCCGGGTCGGCCGTCGTGCGCTCGGCCACGAAGTTGCCGTCGATGTCCATCCCGCCGACCTTGCGGTTGAGGTCGACGAACTGCTCGGCGGTGATCTGGCCGCTCTGCAGCGCCCGCAGGCCGTACTGGACCCCGACGTTGTCGACGGCCAGCCTGCCCTTGCCGTTCGGCGCGTCAGGCGTGACGGTCACGCCGAAGACCGCGCGCATGAAGTCGGCGATCCCGCACCGCTCGCCGGTCGGATTCGTCGCCGGGTTCCACAGCTGCGCCGTCGACAGTCCGCATGCGACGTTCGCGGTCGGGACCAGCTCCGTGCGATCGGCGCCGAACGCCAGGACCTTCTGGCCGCACAGGTTGTCCGGGTTGCTGGGGTTCGACCCCCACACGGGCTGCCGCGTCGCGGCGGTCGGGAACAGCGGGTTGGCCGGGGCGGACGCGTGGCCGGGGTTCGACAGCGGGCTCGTGGGCCAGAAGTAGTGCATGAGCACGCGGCAGTCGAGCGACCCCTGCACCTGCGTCCAGTGATCCTCGAAGACCTGGCTGGTCGTGAGTCCGTCGAGCAGCCCCGGATAGTTCTCGACGAGCAGGTGCTGCTGCATCGAAGCCGCCGAGCCGCCGTTGCCCATCGTGTACTTCAACGGCCCGTAGCGCTCGATGACGATCTCCTTGGTCATCATCGTCGCCTCGGCGCTGACCACGTCGTTGCAGTTGTTGGCGTAGATGTTCAGGCTCGACGTGGCGACCACGAAGCCGGCACCGAGTTGCTGTGCCTGCAGCACGCTGCCCGGGGCGAGCTGGCGATGCTCGGTCCCGCACGCGCCGCCGAACGGGTAGAACAGCTTGTGGCTCCACGGCTGCTCGGCCGACCACGGCTCGATCGGCTTGCTCGGGTCCACGAGCACCGCCATCTGGTAGATGCCGCGGTCGGCGGTGCCCGTCACGCGCTGCACGATGAACGGCACGGTGATCCCGCGATCGGTCGTCGTCGGCTGGACGAGCGCGGCCGCGGGCGGGTTGGCCGGGTCGTAGGCCACGAACTGGTTGGCCGTGTTGCGGTACAGGTAGTCGACCCGGGTCGGAGCGTTGCACTGGGCGTCGACGCGCGGCGCCGAGCGGCGGATTCGACGCGTTCGGGTTGCACGCGTAGGGCGTCACCTGCGGGCCGGCGAACACCGGCCCGCCGATCGGGTGATTGGTGATCACGATCCGCTTGCCCGCTCCGGCCGCGTCGCGCACGGTCAGCGTGTTCGCCCCGGTCTTCAGGCCGGTCACGAGCCCTTCGAAGCGCCCGCTCGGCCGGAGCGCGAACGCACCGGTGACGTCGGCGCCGTCGAGATCGACGCGCAGGGTCGCCGGGTTGGCGCCGTCGGCCAGTCGCGCGGCGACGAGCGCGTCGCCCCCGGAGATCAGATCCGCGCGGTTGGAGAGGACCTCGAGACCCTGGACGTCGTTGGAGGCGTACGCCGTGCCTCCACCGAGACCGATCGCCACCGCCAGGGCAGCCGCCGACGCACGGGCAAACGTGTCGCCCACCATGTTGTCCCCTCTCCTCCGGGTAACAGGTAACCTGAGACTCTGGGCGATGATACTCCTGCGCTCAGGCTCTCGCAAGCCGCTGAAGTCAGGTGCCCTGAGACCGCGCCCGGGGGCTGGTAGGGTCGGGCGCGTGTCGTCACGCCCCGCGAATCCCGCGCACGCCGTCAGCCCCCGGATCGGCTACGTGGTGGGCCGGCTGGACCGCGCGATCCGGCGCGAGATCGGCGCGCTCGTCGCTCCGTTCGGCCTGACCGTTCCCAAGTACACCGCGCTCTCGATCCTGCGCGACCGGCCTGGGCTCTCCAACGCCCAGCTGGCACGCCGCACCTACGTCACACCGCAGTCGATGAACGAGGTCCTGGTCGCGCTCGAGGCCGACGGCCTGATCGTCCGCTCACCCGCCGCCAACCACCGGCGGGTGGTCGAGGTGACGCTCTCCAAGCGCGGCCAAGAGGTGCTCGTGGCGTGCGACCGGGCGGTCGCACACATGGAGAACGCGATGCTCGCGGACCTCGACGAGGCAGGTCGCGAGCAATTGCTCGAAGCGCTCGTCGGTTGCGTGTACCGACTCGGCGCCGGCTTCGGCCCCCGCTGAGTCAGGCCAGGTAGGCGAATACCGGGGCCGGTCGCCGACCGGCCCGTTGGCGTGCGGGTTGACGTCATCAGGTGCCCTGATACATTGCCCGCACCACCAACCAGGAGAGAGGTGTGGTCGAGGTTGCTCAAGAGACCCAGGGCGGCGACTCGGGCGTGACGACGGACGCCGTGCTGCGGGTTCAGGACCTGCGGGTGAGCTACGCAGGTGCCGTCCAGGCCCTGCGCGGCGTCTCGCTCTCGGTGCCCGCGGGTGCCGTGCTGGCGGTCCTGGGCGCCAACGGCGCCGGCAAGAGCACGCTCCTGCGCGCGCTGTCCGGCACGCTCGACGAGCACAACGGGGCGATCACCGGCGGGGACGATCGAGTTCGACGGGCGCGTGATCGGGGGCGACGACGCCGCACTGATCGCCCGCCGCGGCCTGGTGCAGGTCCCGGAGGGTCGCAGGGTCTTCGGCAACCTCACCGTGGAGGAGAACCTGCGCGCCGGTGGGCTGGCGGCGCCGGACAAGGCCGCGCGAGCGCAAGCGCGGGCCTGGGTCGACGAGCTGTTCCCGATCCTGGGCGAACGCGCGTCACAGCGCGCCGGGCTGCTGTCGGGCGGCGAGCAGCAGATGCTGGCCATCGGCCGCGCGCTGATGGCGTCGCCGAAGCTGCTGCTGCTCGACGAGCCGTCCTTGGGCCTGGCGCCGAAGATCGTCGAGCGGGTCGGCGAGGTGATCCGGGAGATCAACGCCCGCGGGGTCACCGTCGTCCTGGTCGAGCAGAACGCGGCGATGGCGCTGGCCGTGGCCGACCGGGCGGTGGTCCTCGAGGTCGGTCTGCTCGCCCTGGAGGGCACCGCCGCCGAGCTGGCCGAGAGCGATGCCGTGCGCGAGCGCTACCTCGGCGTGTCCGCGGCCGCCGCGGCGAAGCCCGCGGCGCGTGTCGAGAGCGCCGCGGCGACGCTCGAGGTCGAGGGGCTGTCGGTCCGCTTCGGTGGCCTGTCGGCGCTGTCGGAGGTGTCGTTCACCGTCGAGCCGGGCTCGCTGCACGCGCTCATCGGCCCCAACGGCGCCGGTAAGTCGACCTGTCTAAACGTGCTCAGCGGGGTCTACGCGGCGAGCGCCGGGTCGGTCCGCTACCGCGGCCACGAGCTGACACGGCTGCGGCCGCATGCGATCGCCGGGCTCGGGGTCGCGCGGACGTTCCAGAACCTCGCGCTCTCACCGAGTGTGTCGATCCTGGACAACCTGCTCGTGGCGCGGCATCGCCACATGCGCTCCGGCTTCATCAGCGGCGGGCTGCGGCTGCCGAGCGCCCGCCGCGAGCGAGCCGAGCACGAGGCGCGGGTGCGGGCGATCGCCGAGCTGATCGGCGTCACCGATCTCCAGCGTCTGGTCGGGGCGCTGTCCTACGGCACGCGCAAGCGCGTCGAACTGGCCCGGGCGTTGTGCGCGGAGCCCGAGCTGCTGCTGCTCGACGAGCCCGTCGCCGGCATGGTCCACGAGGAGTCCGAGGCGATGGCGCGGGCGATCACGCAGGCGCGCGCGGAGCTCGGGCTCTCGGTCCTGCTGGTCGAGCACGACATGGGGTTCGTCATGGGGATGGCCGATCGCGTCACGGTGCTGGACTTCGGCGAGCGCATCGCCGACGGCACCCCCACCGAGGTGCAGCGCGACCCCGCGGTGGTGCGCGCGTACCTGGGAGGGGCGTCGTGACGCAGTTCGTGACGCTGTTCGTCGGCGGCCTGTTCCTGGGCGCGATCTACTCGCTCGTCGCCCTCGGCTTCGTGACCGTCTTCAAGGCGACGCACGTGATGAACTTCGCGCAGGGATCGCTGCTGCTGCTCGGCGCCTACGTCGTCGCGCGTGCGCACGAGACGGTCGGGTTCTGGCCGGCGGTCGTCCTCGGCGTGCTCGCCGCGGCGTTCGCCTCGCTGCTCATCGACGTGGTCCTGATCCGGAGGATCCGCCGCGCGGACCTGGGCACGCTCGCGATCCTCACGCTCGGGGTGGACATCGTGCTCGCGACCGAGCTCTCGCGACGGATCGGCACCGACGTCCTGAACCTCGGCGCCCCGTGGGGCGCGCACGTGACGGAGTTCCTCGGCATCCGCGTGGCCACCTCGCGCGTGATCGCGGGCCTGACCGCCGCGGTCCTCGTCGCCGGCTTCTGGGCCGCGTTCAAGTACACGGACTGGGGCATCGCGATGCGCTCGGCGGCCGAGGACGGCGAGACCGCGTCGCTGATGGGCATCCGCCGCAACCGCGTCGCCGCCGGAGCGTGGGCCATGGCCGGAGCCCTGGCGGCCGTCGGCGGGGTGTTCCTGACGAGCTTCCCGGCGGCGGGCGTGACCGGCGGTGTCGGAGTGCTCGCGCTGGCCGCGATCCCGGCGGTCGTGCTCGGCGGGTTCGACTCACCGGGCGGCGCGGTCGTCGGCGGGCTGATCATCGGCGTGGTCTCGGTCCTCACCGCCGGCTATCAGCAGGAGCTGTCCTTCCTCGGCCGTGGGCTGGGTGCCGTGGCGCCCTTCGCGGTGATGCTGCTGGTGCTGCTCATCCGGCCGTCCGGTCTGTTCGGGACGCGCGAGGTGACGCGTGTATAGGCGTGCCGCCGTCGTCGTGGTCGTCGCCTTCGTGCTCGTCGCGCTGCCCATCTACCTGGAGAGCTTCTGGCTGCAGACCGGGCTGTTCGCGATGGCCTCGATCATCGCCGCGATCGGGCTGACGATCCTGGTCGGCATCGCCGGCCAGTTGTCGCTCGCGCACGCGTTCTTCGTGGCCGTCGGCGCCTACGGCTACAGCTTCCTCGCCGGCCAGGACGTGCCGGGCGCCGACGGGCCCGCGGGCCTCGGCTGGCCGCCGCTGCTCGCGCTGATCGGCGCGGTGCTGCTGTCCGGCCTGGCCGGCGCCCTCTTCAGTCCGATCGCCGGCCGGGTACGCGGGATCTATCTGGGGCTCGCCAGCCTCGGCCTGGTCTTCCTCGGCCAGCACATCCTCCAGAACGCGACCGGCATCACCGGTGGCTACCGAGGCATCGCGGTGCCGCCCTTCAGCCTGTTCGGCTTCAGCTTCTCCAACACGAGCCCCGACAGCCTGGTGATCCTCGGGGTGCCGTTCGGGACGCTGGAGCGCCTGTGGTACCTCGGGCTGGTGCTCGTGCTCGCGGCCCTGCTCTACGGCCGCAACCTCGTCCGCAGCCGCCCCGGGCGGGCGATGGCGATGATCCGCGACAGCGAGATCGCCGCCGCCACCAACGGCATCGACGTCGTCCGTTACCGGGCCGCGGCGTTCACCGTGTCGTCGATGTACGCCGGGCTCGGCGGCGTGTTGATGGCGCTCGCGTTCGGGCGCATCGTCCCCGAGTCCTTCGGCTTCCTGCTGTCCGTCGACTTCCTGGTCATGGTCGTCATCGGCGGCGCGGGCTCGGTCGGAGGCGCCGCGGCGGGTGCGGTGTTCGTCACCGCGCTGCCGCTGGTGCTCAACCACTACAGCGGCTCGATCCCGCTGCTCGCCGAGCCCGGCAGCGGCGGCGTCGGGGCCGCGGAGTTCAGCCGTTTCGTCTATGGCGCGGCGATCGTCGCCGTGCTGCTGTTCGCTCGCGACGGGCTCGCTGGGCTCGTCCACCGCAGTCGAAAGGAGCCGGTCGCATGAGGAGAGAGCTCGTCGGGACGTTGGCCGTGGCGCTGGCGCTGGTGGTCGGCGCCTGTGGGAAGGGCGGCGCCGAGGACAACGGCGGTGGGGGCGGCGCGTCCTCGGGCGAAGCGGCGGTCAAGACCGGCCCGGGCGCGACCGCCGACACGATCACGCTCGGCTACCTCCCGGACCTGAGCGGGGTCTTCGCGCCCAACGGCAAGTCGCAGATGGAGGGCGCCAAGCTCTACTGGGACGCCAAGAACAAGGCCGGCGGGATCTGCGGCCGCCAGGTCAAGATGAGCGTCCAGGACACGGGCTATGACCCGCAGAAGGCGGTGGCGGCCTACCAGCAGCTGTCGGGCGACGTGATCGGGCTCGGGCTCGTGCTCGGTTCCTCGATCGTCAAGGCCCTGCTCCCCAGCGTCCAGCAGGAGAACATGTTCCTGAACTTCGCGGGCTGGACGTCGGACATCCTCCCGAGCGAGAACGTCGCCATCGCCGGCACGACCTACGACATCGAGGCCATCAACGCCGTCGACTTCCTGATGAAGGAGAAGGGGATCAAGGCGGGCGACACGATCGGGCATCTCTACTTCGAGGGCGACTACGGCGAGAACGCCCTGAAGGGCTCCAAGTACGCGGCCGACAAGCATCAGCTCAAGATCGTCGAGCAGAAGATCACCCCCGCGGACCAGGACATGACCGGCCAGGTCGCGGCCTTCAAGAAGGCGGGCGTGAAGGCGATCCTGTTCAGCGCCGCTCCACCGCAGGCCGCGTCGCTGGCCGGCCTCGCCGCCGCGCAGAAGCTCGACGTGCCGATCGTGGCCAACGGTCCCGGCTGGACGCCCCAGCTGCTCACGACGCCCGCGGCGGACGCGCTGGTGGCCAACTACTACGTCGTCTCCTCGATGGCGCCGCTGACGGTGCAGAGCGCCGGCGTCCAGAAGTTCCTGGCCGACTACAAGGCGGCCAACCCGAACGGCACGCCGTCCTCCAACGGCTCCCTGTACGCCTACGCGGGCGCGCAGATCGCCGATGCCGCGCTGACCAAGGCCTGCGAGAACAAGGACCTGACCCGCAAGGGCGTGCTCGACGCGCTGCACTCGCTGACGGCGCTCGACACGGGCGGAACGATCGCGGGGACGCTGGACTTCAGCGACCCGGCGTCGCCCCCGGGCTCGCTGGTCTACATCGCGAAGGTCAGCAAGGACGCGCCGGGCGGCCTCGAGGCACTGGGCGAGCCCGCGCAGGCGGCCGACGCCGAGGGCTACACGTTCTGATGCCGACGCTCGCGGAGCTGCCCGGCCTCGCCGGGCAGCGCCTCGGGCCGACATCCTGGCGAGAGATGACGCAGGAACGCGTCAACGAGTTCGCCGACGTCACCGAGGATCACAACTACATCCACGTCGACCCGGACCGCGCCAAGGACTCGCCGTTCGGAGGAACGATCGCGCACGGGTACCTCAGCGTGGCGCTGCTGGCGCCGATCTCCCAGGCGCTGCTCGACGTAAGCGACGCGACGACCGCCGTCAACTACGGCATGGACCGGCTGCGCTTTCCCGCCCCGTTGCGGGTCGGCGCGCAGTTCCGCGGCGTCCGGGGAGGTCGTCGAGATCACCGACATCAAGGGAGGCATGCAGGTGAAGGTCACACTGACGCTCGAGGTCCGCGACCAGGAGCGGCCGGCGCTGGTCGCCGACTGCCTGTTCCGGTATTACGCATGAGCCTGGACGGCAAGGTCGCGATCGTCACCGGCGCGGGCCGGGGGCTCGGGCGCGCGTACGCCGAGGCGCTGGCGGCCGCGGGCGCGAAGGTCGTCGTCAACGACCTCGAAGGCGCCGAGGCGGTCGCGTCGGCCATCGGCGGCGTCGCCGCGCCCGGCGCCGTCGGCTCGACCGAGACCGCGGAGGCGCTCGTGGCCGCGGCCGTGGAGGCCTTCGGGCGCCTCGACGTGATCGTGACCAACGCCGGCGTCCTCCGCGACAAGGTGCTGTGGAAGATGACCGACGAGGACTTCGACCTGGTCGTCGCGACGCACCTGCGGGGGACGTTCACGTGCGCGCGGGCGGCCGCGATCCGGATGCGCGAGCAGGGTGAAGGCGGGCGGATCATCACCGTCGGCTCGCCCGCGGGCCAGTACGGCAACTTCGGGCAGACCAACTACGCCGCCGCGAAGGCGGGCATCGTCGCGTTCACGCGCACCTGGGCGCTGGAGCTCGCGCGCGCGAACATCACGGTCAACGCGATCGTCCCCACCGCGTGGACGCGGATGACCGAGACGATCCCGGTCTACGCGCCGCTCGTCGGCCGCGACGAGTTCCCGCCCGAGGTGCGCCGCGAGCACGCCCTCGGCAAGCCCGAGGACTGCGCGCCGCTCGTCGTGTACCTGGCGTCGGACGCGGCGTCCGGCGTGACCGGCCAGGCCCTCGGCATCGGCGGCGACCGGCTCTCGCTGTACTCGCATCCGGCCGAGATCGCGCACGAGCTGCGCGACGGCGGGTGGACGGCGGACGCGATCGCCGCGGCCGTCGAGTCGTTCCCCGCCCAGCCCTACGGGGTCCGTCTGAGTGAGCTGAACCTGTCATGAACGTCGATGACCTGGTGGCCATCGACGTGCACACGCACGCCGAGCGCACCGACGGTGAGCCGCAGGACCCGGTCACGGAGGAGGTGCTCGCCGCGGCGGGGCGGTATTTCGGGGGCTCGCCGCCACAGCCGACCGCCCAGGAGGTGGCCGACTACTACCGCGAGCGGCGGTTGGCGGCCGTCATCTTCACGGTCGACGACGAGGCCGGGATGGGTCGCCGGCGGCTCGGCAACGCGGACGTGCTGGAGGCCGCCGCCCGCAACCCGGATGTCCTGATCCCGTTCGCGAGCGTGGACCCGCACAAGGGCAAGCTCGCGGTCCGCGAGGCGCGCGAGTGGATCGAGCGCGGCGCCCGCGGGTTCAAGTTCCACCCCAACACGCAGGCGTTCTGGCCCAACGACCCCGCGTGGTACCCGCTCTACGAGGTCATCGCCGAGGCCGGCCTGATCGCGTTGTTCCACTCCGGCACCACCGGGCATCGGCGCGGGCATGCCGGGCGGCGGCGGCGTGCGGCTGAAGTACTCCAACCCGATGGCGGTCGACGACGTCGCGGCCGACTTCCCGGGCCTGGACATCATCCTCGCGCACCCGTCGTTCCCGTGGCAGGACGAGGCGCTGGCGATCGCCGTGCACAAGCCGAACGTCTACATCGATCTGTCGGGCTGGTCGCCCAAGTACTTCCCGGAGAACCTGATCCGGTACACGAACACCCAGCTCAAGCACAAGATGCTGTTCGGCTCCGACTACCCGCTGATCACGCCGGATCGGTGGCTGCGGGACTTCGAGCAGCTGCCGATCAAGGACGAGGTGCGGCCGCTGGTGCTCAAGGAGAACGCCAAGCGGCTGCTGGGCCTATGAGCGACCTCAGCTGGCCGCTGCGGCGCGCCGCGCGGCTGTTCGCCGGCGACGTCGCCGTCGTCGACGGCGAACGCGCGGTGACCTACCGCGAGCTCGATCGGCGCGTGCGCGCCCTCGGCGGCCTGGACGTCGAGCGGGTCGGGTTTCTCGGCGCGAACTCGCTCGCCCATCTCGAATGCTGGCTCGGCCTGCCGGCGTTCGGCAAGGTGCTCGTGGATCTGAACTTCCGGCTGTCGGCCGAGGAGCTCTCGTTCCTGGTCGCCGACGCGGAGCTCGACGTGCTGATCGTCGACGACGAGCGCCGCGCCGTCGGCGAGGCGCTCGGCGTGCCGCTGCTGGAGGACTACGAAGCGGTCGTCGCCGGCGAGCCGCACGACTACCCGGACGTCCCCGAGAACGAGCTGGCCGCGATCTCCTACACCGGCGGCACGACCGGCACGCCGAAGGGCGTGATGCTCAGCCACCGCAACCTCCTCGCCAACGCGCTGCACAACCTCGCGGTCACCGGGCACGCGCGCGAGGACCGCTGGCTTCACGTCTGCCCGATGTTCCACGTCGCCGGGACGTCGAACGTCTTTGCCTGCACGTGGGCCGGCGCCCACCAGGTCCTGCTCCCGCGCTTCGACGTGCGGGCCGTGCTCGAGACCATCGCGCGTCACCGGATCACCCACACCGTGTTCGTCCCGACCATGATCGCGATGCTGCTCGAGCACGCCGAGGGCGCGGACCTGAGCAGCGTCCGCCACCTGCAATACGCCGCCTCCCCCATCTCCCCCGACGTCCAGCGGCGGTTGCTCGAGCGGTTGCCGGACTGCGACGTGGCCCAGTTCTACGGCATGACCGAGGCGGCGCCCACGGTGACGCACCTCTCCGGGCGAGACCACCGGGAGCGCCCGGACCGCCTGGCGTCGATGGGCGTGCCCGTGCCCGGGGTGCAGGCCGAGGTGCGCGCCGCTCCCGGAGAGGTCGGCGAGCTGTGGGTGCGCGGGCCGAACGTCATGCTCGGGTACTGGAAGCGCCCGGACGCCACCGCCGAGGCGCTCGTCGACGGCTGGTACCGCACCGGCGACCTCGCGCGCGAGGACGACGACGGCTACCTGTACATGATCGACCGCGCCAAGGACATGATCATCACCGGCGCCGAGAACGTCTACTCCGTCGAGGTCGAGGCCGTCCTCGCGCGCCACCCCGCCGTGGATGAGGTCGCGGTCTTCGGCGTACCCGACGACCGTTGGGGCGAGGCGGTGCACGCGGTCGTCGTCCGGCGCACGGACGTGACCGCCGAGGCGCTCATCGACCACTGCCGCGCGGCGCTCGGCGGGTTCAAGGTGCCGCGCGAGATCGAGTTCCAGGACGAGCCGCTGCCCAAGTCCGGCGCCGGCAAGCTGCTCAAGAACCGCCTCAAGGAGCCCTACTGGGCCGGCCGTGACCGCCGGGTGTGAGGTGCCGCGACGGCCCAGTCGCCGCGGCGAGCCCGGGCGCCCGTCAACCACAAGCAGGTGCGGTTCCGTGCTCCCACGCCGTGGACCGATAAACGGGACTCGATATGTAACGACATTTTCGGAAGGCGGTAGTTTCGTTACGTTGCGTCACGCAACGGACTGCTGGTGGACGCTCAGTGCTGAGGAGGCGTGTGCCTTCATGCCGTTGCTCCGTGAGCGCGTCCTCGGCCGCGGCGGGCGTCAGGCGATGTCGACCACCACACCGTGGCGAACGCGAACGTTGACGCGGTCGACTCGGTGATCTGCGCTTCTGAGAAGCGACGGGCCGTCGCGCATCTCGATCGACATGTGACATCCACCGCGCAAAGCTCGCGCCTTCGGGAAGCCCGATCAGGTCGCGCGCATCGATCCTTCGCAAGTCCTCGACGGCCGACACCGGACGCCGCCCAGCGTGCGTCGGGCCGGTTCACCGGATCGCCCCTCAAGCGACCGAGTCCTGTGACGCGAAGAGCTCCGCGATGATCGGGCGTGCGTCCCGCGGGCCGGCGATGTCGAGGACCAGGCCCTCCTCGCCGCGCGTGAGCTCGATGCGCAGGAACGCGCAGCAGCGCGCTTCGGCGTCGATCGCGGAGCGCAGCTCGCGCTCGATCTCGGCGCTGTCGGCGAACACGAGCCGTTCGCCGTCTGCGGTCTCCCGCCGCGACCGCAGCGCACGGTCGGCCAGGTCGGCCAGCTCGCCGGTGCGGTCCTTGTACTGGTCGGCGGCCAGTGTGCAGGCAATCGGTTGATCCATCGAGGGCTCCTGCTGTGGGGGAGCCCATAGAGTGCATGCTCAAGTCGACTTGAGGTCAAGGGGATCGGTGAACGAGAGCACGATGCGGATCGGGCAGGTCGCCGAGCAGGCCGGCGTTCGCGTGTCGCTGCTGCGCTACTACGAAGAGGTCGGGCTGCTGGCACCCGCCGGACGCGTCAACGGTCAGCGCCGCTATGACCCGTCGGCGCTGCGCCGGCTGGCGGTGATCGACGTCGCGCAGCGCGCCGGGCTCTCGCTGGAGGAGATCCGCGACCTCGTCGAGCATGGCAACGACCCGATGTCTGCCCGCCTGCGCGAACTGGCCGAGCGGCGGCTCCCGGAGATCGATGCGTTGATCGAGCGCGCCACCCGGGTCCGCGCCTGGCTGGCCGACGCGACGCGATGCGGCTGCGAGAGCCTCGACGACTGCGCGCTGTTCGACGACGCGCGCCTCCCGACCGGCACATCTCGACTGGCGCTCACCCGGAACGGCGCGCCGCCGGCATGACCGGCCGCTCGATCGCGCTGTTCATCGCCGCCGCGTTCGCCGAGATCGGCGGCGCCTACCTGATGTGGCAGGCCGTCAAGGAAGGTCGTGGTGTGCTGTTCGCGCTCGCCGGCGCCGTGGCGCTGGTCGGGTATGGCGCGATCGCGGCGCTCCAACCCGACGCGAACTTCGGCCGCGTCCTCGCCGCCTACGGCGGGGTGTTCATCATCGGCTCGCTGCTCTGGGGCATGGTGTTCGACGGCTTTCACCCCGACCGCTACGACATCGCGGGCGCCCTCGTCTGCCTGGTCGGTGTGGGCGTGATCATGTACGCCCCGCGATGAACCCGATGGCCGCTGTCAGCGGTGGCGGGTGTCGGCGAAGCAGCGCACCCCCGGGGGCGCCGGACCGGCGCCCCCTCGTTGCCGTACGTCAGTTACAGCGGAACGGCGCGCGGCCCGCGGCCATCTCGATGCCGCCGAGCACGTGCTCGAGCAACAGGGGCTCGTTCCAGTAGTCGCCCTTGTGGCCGAGCGCGGTGTAGAACGCACGGCCGCCGTCGTAGGCGTGGCACCACGAGATCGGGTGATCGCCCATCGGCGGGGAGCCGCCCGGCTGGCTGTAGCCACGCGGGTTGTAGGTCGATTCATCGACCGACAGCAGCACGTGCACGGTGCCCCGCGGGTTGGTGCGGAAGTTGTACCACTCCTCCTCGCGCGTCCAGCGGGCCGGGAGGCGCTTGGTCGCCTCGCTCTTGCGGTCCTCGACCTTGATGGTCGCGGTCTGGAACTGCTGGTTGACGCCCGGCACGCCCGGATGGTCGCGGAAGTACGCGCCGACGAGCCCGCCGTACCACGCCCAGTCGTACTCGGTGTCCGATGCCGAGTGGATGCCGACGTAGCCGTGCCCGGAGCGGATGTAGCGCTCGAAGGCGGCCTGCTGCGTGTCATTGAGCACGTCACCGGTCGTGCAGAGCCAGATCACGGCGTCGTACTTGGCCAGGTTCGCGTCGTTGAACTGGTTCGCGTCCTCGGTGGCGTCGACCTCGAAGTGCTCGCGGCCGCCGAGCTGGCCGATCGCGGCGGTGCCGTTCGAGATGCAGTCGGTGTGCCGGAACGCGGCCGTCTTGGTGAAGACCAGGACGCTGAACTTCGGGTGCCCGGGGGCGACCGGCTTGCCGTGTTCGGACGGGCCGCGGTCGGCACTTGCCGACCCCAGCGGAACAAGCGCGGCGACGACCGCCGCAGCGACGAAGGATGTGCGTGAGAGAAGCTTCATATGACCTCCCTGGACAGCTTGCGGCGCCCCACGTGCGCCTCCCAACGCGGGCACCGTAGCTCTCTCACCGAATACGCCCGAGCGCTCGACGAATCGGTGTCGGCCTCGTGACGATTGGTCAATCCGACCTGACAGCCGGCTCGCCTCCCCGGCCCGGCTGGCGCCCATGCACGCTGGGCGCCGAGGAGCACCTCGGGGCCCAGCGCGGCAGGCGTGCGGTTCGGGCGCGATCGCCCGAACCGATCACCGGCTGAGGTCGAGCAGGCCCTTCTCGGCCGAGAGCGTGTAGTTCTCTCCGAACACGTTGAGCTGCTGCACCCCGACCTTGACGGACTCGGTGGTGCCCAGGATCTTCAGTCGGACGGCGTGCGTGAGGACCTCGTCGAACGTCACATAGTCCACCGGCAGGGCCGTGGCGTTGGCGCTCCGGTCGACGAGAGGAGCCCACGCGTTCGCCGTGAGGTTGTAGTACTCGAGCGTGTACCTCACGGCGTTCTTCGCGGTGAAGCTCACCCCGAGCTCCTTCCAGTGGAGCTGGATCGCCGACACGTTGTACGGGTTCGCCAGGCCGACGATCAAGGTCGGTGACGGGTCGGTGTCGGCGGGCTCCCACCAGGTGCTCGAAGACTCGGTCGGTGGCGTAGTACGGCGTGCGCCCCGGCGCGTAGCTGCTCGCCCAGTACGTCTGGGAATGGGTGCTCACGTTGTAGAGGCCCGCGTCGTCGGCGAGAGCGTGTTCTCCACGTCGCTTCCCGGGCTTGGGCGGTTCGGTGCTGGGCACCAGCTGCGGCGTGTTGGACAACCGGCAGACGATGTTGCCGGTGGGGTCCACGTAGCAGACGTCCATGCCGGCGCGGCGCTCGAAGCCCGCTCCCTCGTAGCCGATCACGTACGTGTAGAAGAAGACGAGATTGCCGGCGTCGTCCTGGACGAAGCCGCCGTGACCCGCATCGGGGAACACCGAGCTCGGGTAGTCGCCCCCGAGCGCGTGGCCGATCGGGTTGCCGTCCTGGTACTCGTAGCCCGAGAGCGGGCCCTTGCGGGACTTCAACACGCCCGTGCAGTAGCTGGTGTGCTCGGTGCCTCCCGCCGCGACCGCGAAGTAGTAGACGTTGCCGACCTTGAAGATCTGCGACCCCTCGACCCAGGCGAAGTTGTAGCCCTGCTTGTTGTCGCCGAAGTGCATCCACTCCTGCGAGGGGTCGAAGTCGAAGACGACGACCGGCTCTGAGATGAGCTGGTTGGGCTTCGCCGGGTCGAGTTCGGCGCCCATGATCGGGGCGCCGATGTTCCAGGACAGGTACAGCCGCCCGTTGTCATCGAGGAAGAACTGCACGTCGCCGGCGCTGAACGTCGACCCGTCGGGGCGGGTGAACCGGCCGAGCTGGGTCCACGGGCCCGCCGGCGAATCGGCGACGTAGACCGGCGTGTTATTGCCGGCCAGGTAGTACTTGCCGCCCACTCGAACCGCGGTCGGTGCCGTGACTCCCAGGTTCATCTCCTGGTACTGCCAGGTCCGGTAGTCGCGCGTGGAGTACAGCGCCCGGTTGGTCTGCAGGTTGCCCGAGCAGTAGAGGTAGATCGTGCCGTCGTAGTTGACCGGCGAGAAATCGGCCATGGTCCGGTACCGGTTCTCGGTCAGCGCACGGAAGCCGGCCTTGGCGCGCCCGCTGAGGTTCCGCCCGTCGGCCTCCACCCACGTGTCCTTCGCGAGGATCGGCAGCATCTGGGCGGAGTTCCCCAGGCCGGCGTCCGTGGGCGCCATGGTGCTCGTGTTGGTGCGGACCTCGATGTTCGGCAGGTTGAGCGGGTTCGCGTACGTCCGGCTCATATCGATCGCCGCGCGGTCGGTCCGGTACTTCGGCAGCGTCTCCGGGCGGCTTCGGCAGCGGACCGGGCGGCTGCGGCGGCGGACCTGGTGGGTGCGGCGGAGCGTCGGCACGCGCGTACGCCGGCAGCAACGGCAGGCTCGCGACCGCGACGCCCGCTGCGGACGTCCGGACGAACTCGCGTCTCCTCATTCCCTTGCGGGAATCCTCCTCCATCGCTTCATCCTTTCGATCGGCACGGCCACGAAGGGAGGCGCGAGTGCCCGCCTCCCGCGACCTTCGGCGAGGTGCGGAAGTTAACGCTCACATGAGAGTCGGTCAAGGAACTGCAAACCGAGATTGACGGTCGTACGTTCAACATGTTCTCGCTCACACACAATTCGCCCGCGGGCCGGGCGGATTGGGCCTCGACGCCGGGCCGTTGCCGCGGCCGCCGAGAGGTCTTGCCGGTCGACGAAAGAGCAGTGCATCGGCGCGCAGGGCCAGAGGCGGTCGACGTGCTCGATCGTGTCGGTCCTTGGGCCGGTGTCCGGCTGTCCAGGAGACGCGAACCGGCGCCTCGCTGTGACCGGTCTGCGTCGTCCACCCCCGCTCGCACCCACCGATCGTGCACCGGAACGACACGGGTCTGTCGCAGCCGGGTCATCGAGCCGGCGTCCCGACCCCTGTCAGACGCGTTCAACCGGTTTCCCGCGAGGACAGGATCAGCGCGTCGGAGGTCGCGCAATCGCGCCTGACCGTCAGGCGCGAGCGGCTCCGCGCAGTGCCGCGGCGACGTCCTCCACCCCCGGTGCAGGAGGACCCGGGGCCCGGACGAGCACCAGGCGTCGCGGCTCGGCGCTGCCGCCGGTGATCTCGACGGTACGGACGTCGGGCGGGAGCGCCGGTACCAGGACGTCGGGGACGGTCGTGATCGCGGCGCCGGAGGCGACGAGGCGCAGCTTGCCCAGCCAGTCCCGTACGACATACGGTGCGCGCGGTGTGCCCGGCATTCCCGGCCACGCCCCGAGGCGGTGGTCGTCGGGCGCTTGGCGTGCCACGACCCAGCGCTCATCGGCGAGTTCGCCCACGTCCACGGTCCGGCGGCCGGCGAACCGGTGGGTCGCGCTGACCGCGACGCGCAAGTTCCCCTCGGCCAGGTGCTCGACGATCAGAGGCGGATCGCGCTGGTCGGGCGGGTGAAACGGCGGCACGCCGGCGAGCAGCACGAGATCGAGCGCGCCTGCTCGCAGCGCGCGGACGAGGGAGGCACTCGTGCCCTCGCGCACCGTGACGTCGAGTTCGCCCACGCGTTTCAGCGCCGCGGGGACGATGCCGGCGAGGGCGCTCGCGAAGGCACCGAGTCGGATCGGGCGGCCGCGGCCTCGGCCCGCGTCCTCGTGGAGGTCGCGCTCGATCGCTTGCAGGGCGTCGAGCACATCCGCGGCGTGCCGGAGCACGACCTCGCCTGCCGGCGTGAGGCGCACGCCCGTGCGATCGCGCGCGAACAGCCGGCGCCCGGTGACGGACTCCAACACACGCACGCGCTTGGAGACCGCCGACTGCGTGTAACCGAGCTCGCCCGCGGCCGCGGTGAACGAGCCGCGTTGCGCGACGGCGCGCAGTATCGCGAGGTCGACCGGCGAGAGATTGAGCATGCCGATATGGAATGCTAGCCAGGATCAACAGTCGCTCGCGTCATCCTTTGCTCGCTCTATCGTCGGCGGCGTGCCCACCGAGGAATGCACCGTCGAGACGCTCGACGGAACTCACATGCCCGCCGTGCTCGCGTGGCCTGATCAAGGCGCCGGTCCATGGCCGGTCGCCGTCGTGCTCGGCGAGCTGTTCGGGCTCACCGACGTCCAGCGCGACGCCGCCGAGCGCGTCGCCGCGCTCGGCCACCTCGCGATCGCTCCGCACCTGCTTCACCGCCGTGCGCCCGGCGGACCGCTCCCCGAAGACGAGCACGGCCGCGCGCGCGGCCTCGCCCTCGTCGAGGAGCTCACACGCCTCGAGCTCGTCAGCGATGTCCGGGACGCACTCGATTCGGCGCGCACACGGCCCCAGGCCGACGCCGCGACCACGCCGATCGCCGTCGGCCTCTCCTTCGGCGGCCACGTCGCCGTGCTCGCCGCCTCGCGTCTGAAGCTGCGCGCCTGCGTCGCGTTGTACGCCGGCTGGCTGGCAGGCACGGCGATCGCCGCCTCGCGCCCGCAGCCCACGGGCAGCCTTCCGCTCACGGGGCCACTGCTCGTCCTGGTCGGGGACACCGATCCGATGGTGCCGGCCTCCGACCTGGACAAGCTCCGCCGGTGGCACCCGGACGCCGAGGTCGTGACCTACCCCGGCGTCGGGCACCGGTTCGCCTCGATCAGCCGCCCTGGCCACGACGCGGACGCGGCGGCCGACGCGTGGGCGCGCATCGGCGCCTTCCTCGAGCACGCCGCGGCGCCTCGGGTGGTCGGTTCAGCTCCTCCGCCGTAGGTGCGTTCTCGACTGTTCTGCACAGCAGACGATCTACGTGCGCGTGCACCGTACGAGGTGCTCGCGCGCTCCGCGGTGAGGACACCCGGCCGGGGGTGACGCAACCGCGTCACGCCATGCCTGACGCAGTTGCGTCACCCCCCGTCCCGCACTCCGGGCGGGTCAAGAAGCTCGCCGTCGGGCTTGATCGAACGGGATGGCCGCGCTGGTGTCCGACGACGCGTTGGTCGTCGGCGACGAGGTTCGCACCGGCGGCGGCAAGCCGATCGTCGCGACACTCGCGCGATCGCCTGTCTCGATGTCGCTCGGAGAGTCCCCGGCTGGGTCATCGCATGGGAGCGCTCGCGGAACGCGGGGCGTCGGCGAGGTCGTCCGCGCCGCGGGCCTGGTGCTGTCCGGGCCAGACCGGAACCCGCCCAACAACGACGAAAGCCCCGCACAAAGCGAGGCTTCCTGGTCAGCGCGCCCGAGAGGATTCGAACCTCTGACCTTCGGTTCCGTAGACCGACGCTCTATCCAGCTGAGCTACGGGCGCTGGTCGTGCTGCGGCCGGGGAGTGTAGCGCCCGCGGGGCGGTGGACCGGGGCCGGGGCGTCGGCGAAGTCGTCGTAGCGGCGCAGGAGCTTGCCGAGGAAGGCCTGGATCGGCAGGACGAAGCGCTGGACGGGCGCCGGGATCGAGGTCATCGCGAACTCGGAGCGGTAGCGGGTGAGCAGGAAGGCGCTGTCGAGGGCGCCCGGGCGACCGCCGTTGGCCCGGACGGAGCCGTAGACCTTCGTGAGGAAGTACTCGAGGTTGTCGGGCGGGGAGACCTCGCCTTCGATCAACAGTGTGTCCTCGCCGGCGTTCCAGAAGCGGTGCTCGACGCCTGGGCCGAAGGTCATCGACTCGCCTGGGCCGACCTCGGTGGGCGGCTCGCCGGAGATCGCGACGCCCATGCGTCCGGAGCGGACGCGGATCGTCTCGGACTGGAGGTGGTGGATGTGCGGCGGCGGGCCGGCGCCGGGGTCGACGGCCGACTCGATGTAGAGGCGGTCGTCGTCGACGCCGAGGAAGGTCATTCGTTCGCCGTGGCCGTTGTCGATGGTGCGTGGGTACAAGCCGATTCCTTTCCGCTACCGTGTGTATCGAAACCAACGGTAGCGTAAATCGGCGATAGGTTGCAACCCCGTGTCTTCTGGAGAGGTCAAACGTGGGCGCCCGCTCGATCCGGAGATCGACGATGCGATCGTCGCCGCGGCCGGGGCGATGCTCAGAGAGGGCGGCCTGCAGCGGATGACGATCCCCGGCGTCGCGGCGACCGTCGGTGTCGCGAAGACGACCGTCTACCGTCGCTACCCCACGACGGTGGAGCTCGCGCTGGCGGCGATCGGCCGCATGAACGCCGGGAACGTCGACCCCGACACCGGAACCGCCCGCCGCGACCTGGTCGAGACGCTCGAGGCGGTCCGGATGCGAATCGACCCCACCGTCACGGCCACCGTCCTGGTCGAGGCGCAGACCCACCCCGAGATCCTCGAGAAGGCCCGCGAAACGATGATCGGGCCGGCCGTGGAGCGCTTCCGGCGGGTCCTGCGCAAGGGGGTGGCACGCGGCGAGCTGAAGGCCGACCTCGACGTCGACCGTGCCGCCGACGCCCTGATGGGCAGCTACTTCACCTACTACTACGAGCGCGGCCGCCCCGGGCCCGAGTGGCCCGAAGACGTCGTGAACGCGCTCTACCCGGGGCTGACGGACAGGGCGGGATTCGAACCCGCGATGGAGTGATAAACCCCATACTCGCTTAGCAGGCGAGTGCCTTCAGCCACTCGGCCACCTGTCCCGGAGGACCGGAGTGTAGAGGCCTGGCGCTCAGGCTGTTCGGTGACGGCGACCGCGGGGGAGCGTGTCGAGCTCCTCCAGCGACATGCCGGCGCCGGTCGCGACGCACGCCAGCGGGTCGTCGGCCAGGCGCACGGGCATGCCGGTCTCGGCCGCCACGCGCTGCTCCAACCCGCGCAACAAGGACCCGCCGCCGGCGAGCAGCACGCCCTCGGTGGTGATGTCCGCGGCGAGCTCGGGCGGCGTCTCCTCGAGCGTCGCGTGGATCGCGGTCATGATCTCCGCCAGCGGCTGGGCGGTCGCCTGGCGCACTTCCTCGGAGGTCAGGATGATCTCGCGCGGCAGACCGGAGGCGAGATCGCGGCCGCGGATCGAGGTCTGGATCTCCTCCATCAGCGGGATCGCGGACCCGGCGGCGAGCTTGATCGCCTCGGCGGACTGCGAGCCGATCGCCATCCGGTGCTCGAGCCGGATGTGGTTGGAGATCGCCTCGTCGAGGTCGTACCCGCCGACCCGCAACGACCGCGCGACGACCAGGCCGCCCAGAGAGATGACCGCCACCTCGGAGGTGCCGCCGCCGATGTCGACGACCATGCGGCCCTTCGGCTCGCCGATGTCGATCCCGGCGCCGATCGCCGCGGCCAGCGACTCCTCGATCAGGTGGACCTCACGGGCACCCGCCGAAAGCGTGGCCTCCTCGACCGCGCGCCGCTCGACCTCGGTGATCCCCGACGGCGCGCAGATGACCATCCGCGGCCGCGCGAAGCGCGAGTGCAGCACCTTGTCCAGGAACTGGCGCAGCATCGCCTCGGTGACCTCGAAGTCGGCGATCACGCCGTGGCGCAGCGGCCGGTCGGCGGAGATCGAGGCCGGCGTACGGCCGATCATCCGCTGCGCGTCGGAGCCGACGGCGTGCACCTCACCGGTGCGCTGGTCGATCGCGACCACGGACGGCTCGGACAGCACGATCCCGCGCCCGCGCACGTAGACGACCGTGTTCGCCGTGCCGAGGTCCACGGCAACATCCCCGCCGCCTCGTAGGCGGCCCCGCGAACGTCGCCGGCCGGAGCCGCCAAAGAGTCCCAAGGACATCGGCCGCTCACCTAAGCACACGCGGCGGCGCAGCCATCAACCCTGGACCTCTGGTGCGGGCCGGGACGCCGGGTCTACAGGAAGATGAGAAAATGACATCGCCCGCGATCCCTCAGGACGTGCTCCGCGAGAAGGTCCTGGCCGCGATCGAGCGCATCTGGAACGCGAACGACTGGAGCACCGCTCCGGACACCTACGCCGAGGATGTCGTCGTGCACGTCCCCTTCCAGGAGGAGCCGCTCCGCGGGCGGGAGGAGTTTCGCGGCTTCCATGAAGCGCTGCACACCGCCTTTCCCGACTGGCACGCGACCGTCGAGGCCGCCGTCACGGAGGGCGACACGGTCGCGATGCGCTGGACGATCCGCGGCACGAGCACGGGACCGTTCATGGGGTTCCCGCCGACCGGGAAGTCCTATGTGACGACCGAGGCGGTGTTCGCACGCATCGCGAACGGCAAGGGCGCCGAGTTCTGGTTCTTCATCAACGAAGCCGAGATCGCCCGCCAACTCGGGCTGATGCCGTCCGGCCCGCCGCCGAAGGCGCTGCTCTTCGCCCTGCGCATGCGCCAGCGGCTACGCCGCAAGCGCTGATCTCTATCGTCTGCTGCCACCCGGAGGGGTGGCAGAGTGGTCTATCGCACCGGTCTTGAAAACCGGAGAGGGCGCAAGTCCTCCGTGGGTTCGAATCCCACCCCCTCCGCTCCCGGAGCGATGATCCGCGGGTGACCGAGCACGACAACGAGAGCGAGATCGAGCACAAGCGGGTCTCGTGGGTCGAGCTCTACCTCGACCTGATCTTCGTCCTGGCCGTCGGCCAGCTCAGTCATCTGATCGTGCACGACCCGGAGCCCCAATCCGTGTGGATCGCGCTCGGGCTGTTCATGATGATCTGGTGGACGTGGATCGGCTTCGCGGTCCTCTACAACCAGCGCGGCGATCTCGATAAAGGCCTGCGGCCGCTGTTCCTCGCCGGGAGCGTTCCCGCGGGCGTGGCGGCGGTCGCGATCGAGCCGGCGGCGACGGGTGACAACACCGTCTTCGTGATCAGCCTCGTGGTCGTGCGGCTGGTGCTGGCCGCGTGCGCGAACGGCGACAACGAGGTGAGCCACCGGATGGCGCTCGGCTACCTCGGTTCAGGTGCGCTGCTGCTGGTCTCGCTGGCCGTCCCGGAGCCCTGGAGCTACGTCATCTGGGCGATCGCCATCGCCGGCGAGTCCGGCCAGTTGCTGCGCGAGGACCGCGAGGGCGTCCGCCGGGCGCGCGCCAAGCGCGACTGGAAGGAGCTCAAGCCCGCGGACCCGAGTCAGGCGCTGGACGCGCACCACTTCGCCGAGCGCTTCGGCCTGTTCCTGATCATCCTGCTGGGCGAGGTCCTCGTGGAGGCGAGCCAGGCCTCGACCGCCGGCGAGACGATCACCTCCGGCCAGTGGCTGGCGCTGATCGCGACGATGATCCTGTCGGCGTCGCTGTGGTGGCTGTACTTCGATGCCGCCGCCGACGTCAATCTGCGGGTGCTGGAGCTCAGCGGCGGCTCACCGACGATGGCGCGGGCGATCTTCGCCGTCGGCCACATCCTGCCGGCGTTCGCGCTGCTGATGATCTCCGCCGGCGTGGGGCTGCTGCTCGAGCCGGAGCCACCGCGCATCGCGTACACGCTGCCGAGCATCGGGCTCGGCATGTACCTGCTGGCCACGCGCGTGTTCATGTCCGGGCGCACCCGTCCCGGACGCGCGCTGCGCCTGCTGCTGCTGGTGGCGATCTTCTCGCTCGGCCGCCTGCACGACGAGCTCAGCGGTGAGCGCTACGTGTGGCTGTTGGCGGCGATCGGGGTCCTTTGCGCCGCGATCTCCAGCACGTCGTCAACGCTTCTGGACCGCTTCCGGTGACGCCTCCCAGAAGTCGTCGATCTTGGTCGCGTCCTCGTGGTCGATCTTCCTCGAGATCGCCCACAGCTCGACCGTCTCATCGCCCTCGTTGCGGTGCGAACGGGGCGTCGCGGGCGCGCAGCGCACGACCGACGGCGCGCTGACACGCGTGATCTCCTCCCCGGTGCGGAACGTCAGCGTCCCGCGGGCGACGATGTAGAGCTCCTCGACCTCCTCGTGGAAGTGCCCGGTGCCCTGCTCGAAGTCCGAGTGAGGCGGGACGCGGATCAGCGACACCGCGACCTGCTCGGCCTCGAGCAGATCCGTCAGGCGCCGGAACTCGCCCGGGACGTCGCTTGCGGCGTAGTAGTCCTTCGCGTCGTCGGCGTTGACGATCGTGTAGTCGCTCATCTGTTGCCACCTTCTCGCAGGGAGTCTGAGAACCGCGGGCCGCGGCGGCGCGCAAGGCTCTCTGCGCGCCGCCCTCGCCGTCCTGCTGCCCCCGAGGGCTCGACCTTACGCGGCGATCGCCGTGCGCTTGGTCTCGATTCCGTCCAGCAGCTTCTGCATCGGGACCATGAAGGCGTCGATGCCGTCACGCAGGAGCTTGGCCGTGACGTCGGAGAGGTCGACGCCCGCCTCGGCGAGCGCGGCCAGATCGGCGGAGGGATCCTCGGCGGCGGTCGCGCCGGTCACGCCGCCGTTCTCGCGCGCGGCCTCAAGCGTCGGCATCGGCATCGTGTTGACCGTGTGCGGCGCGACGAGGCCCCAGACGTACAGCGTCGACGGGTAGGCGGGGTTCTTGACGCCGGTCGACGCCCACAGCGGGCGCTGGACCGGGCAGCCGGCCGCGGCCAGCTTCGCGAAGCGCTCGCCCTCGAAGACGCGCTGGAAGGCCTGATAGGCGGCGCGGGCGTTGGCCAGGCCGGCCTTGCCCTGCAGCTCGGTGTTGCCGAGGCCCTCGAGGCGCTTGTCGACCTCGGTGTCCACGCGCGAGACGAAGAAGGACGCGACCGAGTGGCGGTCGAGCGGCCGCCCGGCCTCCAGCCGGCGCTCGTTCGCGCGCACGTAGGCCTCCATCACGGCCTCGTACTGTTCGACGGCGAACAACAGCGTGACGTTGATGTTCATCCCGTCGTACAGGGCTTCCTCGATCGCCGGGATGCCCTCCGGCGTCGCGGGAATCTTGATCATCAGGTTCGGGCGGTCCACAAGGTCCCAGTACATGTGGGCCTGCTCGAGCGAGCCCGCGGTGTCGTGCGCCAGGCGCGGCGCGACCTCCCAGGAGACGTAGCCGTCAACACCATCGGTGCGGTCGTAGACGGGCCGCAGCACGTCGGCGGCGGCGCGCACGTCGTGCAGTGCCATCGCGCGGTAGATCTCGCGGGCACTCTTGCCTTCGTCGGCGAGGCGCTTGAGGTCCGCGTCGTAATCGGCGGAGCCCAGGATCGACTTCTCGAAGATGGCCGGGTTCGATGTCACTCCCTGCAGGGAGTCCTGCTCCACCATGCGCGCGAGCTCGCCGGTTTCCAGCAGCCCGCGTGAAAGCTGATCGAGCCAGATGCTCGTGCCCGCCGCCGTCAGTGCGGCGAGTTTCTCGTTCACTGCCGTTGCGCTCATACCCTAACGATGGCACCTTGAGACGACTTTGGCTGATCACGTTGTTCTGCGCGCTCGCGCTCGCCTCCCCGGCTGAGGCTCGCCCGAACTTCGTGTTCGTGCTGGCCGACGACCTGTCGAACGACCTCGTGCCGTACATGCGCCAGGTGCAGAAGCTCCAGCGCCAGGGGACGAGCTTCGACCACTACGTCGTCACCGATTCGCTGTGCTGCCCGTCGCGGGCGTCGATCTTCACCGGCCGTTACCCGCACAGCACCGGCGTGATCCGCAACCAGCCGCCCGACGGGGGCTGGCCCGTGTTTCACGCCATGGCCGAGAAGAGCACGTTCGCCACCTCGCTCTCCCGCGTCGGCTACCGCACGGCGCTGATGGGCAAGTACATGAACGGCTACGCGCCCTCGGACCGGTTCATCCCGCCGGGCTGGACGGACTGGGCCGTGGCCGGCGAGGCGTATAAGGCCTTCAACTACAACCTGCTGACCCGCGACGGGGTCGAGTGGCACGGCCGCAGGGCGGCGGACTACCTGACCGACGTGATCTCGGCCAAGGGCCGGGCGTTCATCACCGACGCGGTGCAGCACCGGCAGCCGTTCATCCTCGAGCTCGCGCCGTTCGCGCCGCATTTCCCGTACACCCCCGCGCCGCGCGACCGCTCTCGCTTCCCGAACGCGATCACCCCGCGCGGACCGCTGTTCGACGCGCCGCAGCTCGAGGGCGCGCCGAGCTGGCTGCCCAAGCAGCCGCTGACCTCGGGGGAGATCCGCGAGCTCGATCGCCACTTCCGCAAGCGGGTGCGCTCGGTCCAGGCGATCGACAAGATGCTCGGGGACGTCCGGCGGTTGCTCGTGCGGCTCGGGGTCGAGCAGAACACGTACGTGATCTTCAGTTCCGACAACGGCTTCCACATGGGCCAGCGGCGGTTGCTGGAGGGCAAGCAGGGCGCGTGGGATCACGACATCCGCGTGCCGCTGGTGGTCGCCGGGCCGGGGGTGTTCGGTGGCGAGGTCGTCAGTCAGCTGGCGGCCAACGTCGACCTCCGGCCGACCTTCGAGGAGCTCGCCGGCGCGCCCACGCACGCCGAGGTCGAGGGGCGCAGCCTCGTCGGCCTGCTGCGCGCCGGCTTCGAGCCGAGCTGGCGCGACGTGACCCTGATCGAGCACCACGGGCCACCCGGCAACGGCGATCCCGACCAGCAGGACCACCTCTCCGGCAAGCCGCCGAACTACAACGCGCTGCGCTTCGCCGACTCGCTCTACGTCGAGTACGACAACCCGTCGCGCCCGCCCGAGTACTACGAGGATCCGCTCGAGCAGCGCAACATCTACTCGTCGCTGCCACCGGCGCGCCAGGCCGCGCTCGCCGCTCGGCTGTCGCGGATGCACACCTGCGTGGGAGTGACCTGCCTCACCGCCGACCAGGGTTAGGGTGTTCGTCCATGCGGGCGATCCAGATCGTGGAACTCGGCGGCCCTGCGTCGCTGCAACTGAGCGACATCGACGAGCCGAGCGGCGAAGGGGTGAAGATCGACGTGCGGGCCGCGGGGGTCTCGTTCCCCGAGGTGCTGCAGTCGCGCGGCCTCTACCAGATCAAGCCGGAGCTGCCGTTCGTGCCCGGCAGCGAGGTGGCGGGGACGGTGCGCGAGGACGCCGGACCGTTCAAGGCGGGTGACCGGGTGGCGGCGTTCTGCATGCTCGGCGGGTTCGCCGAGGTCGCCGTGGCGGCGCCGCACTTCGTCTTCCGGCTCTCCGACGAGCTCGACTACGCCCAGGGCGCCGGGCTGATCCTCAATTACCAGACGGCGTACTTCTCGTTGGTGACCCGCGGGCGGGTCGCGTCCGGGGAGACCGTGCTGGTGCACGGCGCGGCCGGCGGCGTCGGGACCGCCTCGCTGCAGGTGGCCAAGGGGCTGGGCGCGCGGACGATCGCGGTCGTCTCCTCAGACGAGAAGGAGACCGTGGCGCGCGACGCGGGTGCGGATGAGGTCGTGCGCGTGGAGGGCTTCAAGGACGCGGTGAAGGCGCTCGGCGGCGCCGACGTGGTGATCGACCCGGTGGGCGGCGATCGCTTCACCGACAGCCTGCGGTCGCTCAACCCGGACGGCCGCTGCGTGGTCGTCGGCTTCACCGGCGGCACGATCCCCGAGGTCAAGGTCAACCGGCTGCTGCTGAACAACATCGACGTCGTCGGCGCCGGCTGGGGCGCGTACATCACGCGCAAGCCGGAGTCGATCGGGGAGATCGCGGCGGCGCTGGACGAGCTGGTGGCGTCCGGGCATATCCGGCCGCTGGTCGGCGCGCGCTTCGGGCTGGAGCAGGCGAGCGAGGCGCTGGAGCTCATCGATGGGCGCGGCGCGACAGGTAAGGTCGTGTTGGAGCCATGAGCGGAACAGTCCACATTTCCCTGGAGCAGGCGAGCGGCGCCGCCGTTCGCGACGTGATGATGCGCGAGCCGCGTTCGGTCGGCCCGGACACGCCGCTCGCCGAGGTGCGCGACACGATGTCCAGCCCCAGCGTGAAGCTGATGCTGGTCACGGACGGCGAGAAGTACCTCGGCACGCTCGGCCGTGACGATCTGCCGGCCGAGGGCGACGGGCCGATCGGGCCGCACGTGCGCTCCGACACGCCGGCGGTGAGCCCGGACGATCCCGTCGAGACCGCACTGGAGCTCGTCCGCGAGCAGGGCATGACCCGGATCCCGGTGGTCGAGGGCGACCAGCTGCTGGGGCTCGTGTGCTTCAACAAGAGCCACAGCGCGTTCTGCGTCTACCCCTCCTGAGCGCCATCCCGAGCCCGTCCTCGGGCGGGCTTTCGTTGGGGCCGTTGGAGGTCCACGCCTACGGGCTGCTGTTCGCGGTCGCGGTCGTCGTCGCGGTGATCATCACCAAGCGGCGCTGGAGCGGCGATCCGGGGCTCGTGGACGAGGTCGCGCTGTGGGGGTTCCCGGCGGGGCTGGTCGGCGGGCGCCTCTACCACCTGGCGACCAGCTGGGACGAGGTCCCGCACACGTGGTGGGGGCCGTTCGCGGTCTGGAAGGGCGGGCTGGGGATCTGGGGCGGGATCGCTCTGGGCGCGGCCGTCGGGCTCTGGCGGGTGAACCGGTCCGGCGCGAGCGTCCCGGAGTTCATGGACGCGGGCGCGCCCGCGCTGCTGGTCGCGCAGTCGATCGGGCGGGTGGGGAACTGGTTCAACCAGGAGCTCTTCGGCAAGCCGACCTCGCTGCCGTGGGGGCTGGAGATCGCGCCTGATCACCGCCCGGCGGCGTATCTCGATTCGCCCACGTTCCACCCGACGTTCCTCTACGAGATCATCTGGAACCTCTCGCTGGCCCTGGTCCTGTCGCGCCTGCGGGTGCGCCCGCCGGGGGTCTTCGCGCTCTACGTCGCGGGCTACAGCGCGTTCCGGATCTTCGAGGAACTGCTGCGTGTCGATCCCGCGAAGCACTTCCTCGGCCTGCGCCTGAACCTGTTCATCGCCGTCGCGTTGACGATCGTCGGGCTCGTCTGGTTCTTCCTAAGTCAGCGCCGCGTCGACTGAGGCGTCCTCGAGTCGGCGCGTCGACCGTCTGCTCCGAGAATCCGTCGAGCCGGATCGCCATCGCGTTCTCCTCCTCGCGGATGCGCCGCACGACGCCGGTCGCCGACCTGGGCGAGCAGGTCGTCGGCCGCCGGCTCCATGCCCACTTTCACTCCGAGGCGGGCGGCTCCTTCTCCGGCAGGCCGGGCAACGGGGCGTCCTCGGGGTCCAGCTCGGACGGCGGCCCCATCGGCTGATCGTCTTCCTCCGGGGTGCCGTCCTCGGCGGGCGGCGGGTCTTCGGGAATCGTCTCCATGCGTGCGTCTCTACCCGCGCGGCCGATCCGGCGCACGGCGAGCGGGGCGAGCAGGATCGCGATCAACAGCCGGACCGTCTGGACGCCGAGGATGAAGGTCGTGTCGGCGTTGGCGCCGAAGGCGACGGCCAGCACCGCGTAGAGGCCCCCGGGGGTGGTCGCGAGGTAGGCGTCTCTGAGCGAGACGTCGGTGGTGGCGACCAGGACGAGGCCGAGCAGGAACGAGCCGACCAGCAGGCCGACGACTCCCAGGATCACCGGCACGAGCAGGCGGCCGAGGCGCTTGACCGTGTCGAAGGTGAACCGCAGGCCGACCTGCAGGCCGATCAGCGCGAAGGCCAGCTCGCGCAGGACCGGCGGGACGACGAAGTCCAGGCCGGCGAGCACGAGCACGCCGGAGAGCAGCATCGGGCCGAGCAGCATCCCGGCGGGAACGTTCAGGCGGCGGGCGATCAGCGCGCCGCCGGGCGCGATGGCGAGTGTCAGCAGCCAGTCGCGCGGGTCCGCGAAGATCGGGGCCGACGCTCCGCCCCCGCCGCTTGCACCGCCGCCGAAGACGGCGATCAGCACCGGCGTGAGCAGCACCACGACGAGCACCCGCATGTACTGCATGAAGGCCACGAGGCGGTCGTCGGCGCCGAGGTCGTCGGCCATCGTGACGATGCCGGAGGCGCCGCCGGCGACCATCCCGAGCGTCGCCGTCGGACGGTCGAGCTCGGTGTAGCGGGCCAGCAGCCAGCCCATCGCGATGCTCAGGTAGAGCGTCGCCGCGCTCACGATCAGGACCGGCAGCCAGGCGTGGCCGAGGGCCTTCAGCGCGTCGGCCTGCAGGTAGACGCCGATCGTCACGCCGCACACGGCCTGGGCGGCGAGGAAGGCCTGCGCTGGGAGCTTGAGGTCGGCCTGCGGTCGCGTCAGAGCGGCGCCCAGCCCGACCACCAGCGCGGCGAACAGGGTCGGTGAGGGCATCCCGATCGCGCCCAGTGCAACCGCCGCGGCGGCCGTGATGGCACCAAGCGCGACCCAGGGCGCCACCTTCCGCATCGCGCCAACGCTAGCGTTCCGCCGATGCTCGTCTCTGAGGCCGTCGGCCGGACCGTTCACGCGCTGGGGGGCGAGGTCGTCTTCGGGCTCATGGGCAGCGGCAACCTGGCGGTGACCAACGCCATCGTCGCCTCCGGTGGGCGCTTCTTCTCCTCGCGCCACGAGACGGGCGCGCTCTGCATGGCCGACGGCTATGCGCGGGTGAGCGGGCGGCTCGGCGTGGCGTCGGTCCATCAGGGTCCGGGCCTGACGAACGCGATCACCGGGCTGACCGAGGCGGCGAAGTCGCGCTCCCCCGTGCTGCTGCTGGCCGCGGACACGCCGGCGGCGCAATTGCGCTCGAACTTCAAGATCGACCAGGACGCGCTGGTCGCGTCGGTGGGCGCGGTGTCCGAGCGGGTGCACTCGGCGGCGACGGCGGTCGTCGACACCGCCCGCGCGGTCCGGCGGGCGCTGGTCGAGCGACGGACCGTCGTGCTGAACCTGCCGCTCGACGTGCAGGCGTTGGAGGTCGAGCTGACGCCGCCGCCGCCCGCGCCGGCGCTCTCGACGTCCGCGCCCCTCGTCGAACGCGCCGCCGACCTCCTGGGTCGTGCCGAACGCCCGGCGATCATCGGCGGTCGTGGCGCGGTGCTCTCGGCCGCGGGCCCGGCGCTGCGCGCACTCGGCGAGCGCACGGGCGCCATGCTCGCCACGACCGCGGTCGCCAACGGCCTGTTCGCCGGCGACCCGTTCGACCTTGGCATCTCCGGCGGATTCTCGACGCCACTCGCGCAGCGCCTGCTCGCCGAGTCCGATGTGGTGATCGCGTTCGGCGCCGCGCTGAACGTGTGGACCACGCGCCACGGCGCGCTGATCGGGCCGGACGCGACGCTGATCCAGGTCGACCGCGACATCGAGGCGATCGGCGCGCACCGCCGCGTCGATCTCGGTCTCGTCGGCGACGCCCGCGCGACCGCCGAGGCCTTGCTCCCCCTCGTCGCGGACTCCGGCCGGCGTACGGCGACACTCGCGGCCGAGATCGCCGGCTGCCGCTGGCGCGACGAGCCGTACGAGCCGAGCCGGAATTGGCTGGACCCGATCGCGCTCACGGTCGCGCTCGACGACCTGCTGCCGCTGGAGCGGACCGTCGTCGTCGACTCCGGCGCGTTCATGGGGTATCCGTCGATGTACCTGCGCGTGCCGGACGCGGCCGGCTTCGTCTTTCCGCAGGCGTTCCAGTGCGTCGGCCTGGCGCTCGGCAACGCGATCGGCGCGGCGATCGCGCGGCCCGACCGGCTGACCGTCTGCGCCGTGGGCGACGGCGGCCTGCTGATGTCGCTGCCCGATCTCGAGACGCTCGGCCGCCTGAAGCCGAACCTGCTCGTGGTCATCTACGACGACGCGGCCTACGGGGCCGAGGTCCACCACTTCCGCCCGATGGGCGTCCCGGTCGAGCTCGCGCAGTTCCCGCCGACCGACTTCGCCGCGCTGGCCGAAGCGGCGGGCTGCGTCGGCGTGACCGCCCGCTCGATCGACGATCTCTCCGCCGTCCGCGACTGGCTCGCTCACCACGACCGCCCGCTCGTCCTGGACGCCAAAGTCGACCCTGACATCTGTGCCGAATGGCTAGAGGAGGCATTTCGTGGCCATTGAACAACTCGCCGCCGGGCTCGCCGACGGTTCCGTGCGCGTCGTCGATCTCACCCAGCCGCTGAGCGAGAGCACGCCGGTCCTGCAGCTCCCGCCGCCGTTCGCCAACACCCCGGGCCTGTCCCGGGAGACGATCAGCGAATACGACGACCTCGGCCCCGCCTGGGCCTGGAAGACCCTGACCGTCGGCGAGCACGTCGGCACCCACTTCGACGCCCCGATCCACTGGATCACCGGCCGCGACGGCGAGGACGTCGCCGCCGCCGCCCCGTCCAAGCTCGTCGCCCCGGTCGCCGTCATCGACAAGTCCGCCGAGTCCGCAGCCGACCCGAACTACCTGCTCACCCTGGCCGACATCCAGGCCTGGGAGAACGAGCACGGCCCGCTGCCACCCGGCGGCTGGGTCTTCCTGCGCACCGGCTGGGACGCCCGCGCCCACGACCAGACCGCGTTCCTCAACGGCGCCGAGACCCCGGGCCCGGACGTCGAAGCCGCCCGCTGGCTGGCCGAGACCTCGCCGATCATCGGCGTGGGCGTCGAGACCGTCGGAACGGACGCCGGAGCGGCCCACTCCTTCGACCCGCCGTTCCCGGTCCACCACTTCCTGCTCGGCGCCGGCAAGTACGGGTTGACCCAGCTGGCGAACCTCGCCGAGTTGCCCCCGCAGGGCGCGGTGGCGGTCGTCGCGCCCTTGAAGCTGGTCGGCGGAACGGGGTCGCCTTCGCGGGTGTTCGCGCTGGTCGACGGTTAGTGGCCTGCGCGGGACGCGCACCTGACACGAACGACCGCAGAACGCGAGGTTTCGATCACATCCGGACTGTTCGAGTTGGCGCGTGGGTGAGGGTGCCGTCGCAAAGTTTCCTGTCAGGACGCTTTCCGACGGCACCCCCCGTGCTGAGGCCGTTTCGTCCGCCGAACCGATCAGGCGTGGCCCGCCCGTGGCGGACACACCGGCGCCAGCCGGTCATCGTCGCCCCGTAAGCAGGGCGCGGCCTGGCGGGTCAAGCGCGGCCACACGCACCGAGCGCAAGCGCGGCCGGCCCGCGCTTGACGCGACCGCCGCGCTCTGCTCGCCGTTATCGTCGCCGCCGAACGTCACTGCGCCAAGCGGCGGCGCAGCGGCGAAGGATCGAAGCCCTGCGACTTCAGCCAGCCGACCGGCCCGCCGTACCGCTCGTCGAGGATCTCGAGCACGCGGGTCATCGTGGTCACGCGCGGCCTGCGGGACTCGTCGGTGAAGGGCTCGAGCTCCGCGCGATATGTCTCGGAGGCGCGCAGGCGGCCCATGATCGCCCCGATCCGCTCGCCGGTCGCGAGGTAGTCGTCGATGATGTCCGCGCGCGCCGCACCGGCGACCGACAGCGCGAGCGCGACGATCACGCCCGTGCGGTCCTTGCCCGCCGCGCAGTGGACGATCGCCGCGCCGGGCGTGCCCGCGATGTCGTCCAACGCGCCCATGATCGAGTCCGGCCGCTGCTCCAGATACGCGAGGTAGTAGGGGACGGCGGGATCGTCGCCCTCGGCCGTGTTGATCACGACGTCCGAGCGCGCGCCGGACGCCGGGTAGAGGTCTCGATGGCGGATCTCGATGCGGCCGGCCAGCGGCCCCGGCCCTTCCAGCGAGACCTCCATCGCGCTGCGCAGATCGACGACGACCGACACGCTCAGAGACTCCAACAACGAGACATCCCCAGGGGTCAGCCCCTGCAGGTTGTCCGAGCGCAGGAGCACACCCGAGCGAACCCCGGGGACCCCGCCCACGTCGCGGACGTTCGCCGCGCCTTCGAGCTCAACCCAGGCGGGCAGGAGCTCCCCACTGCTGAAGGACGGCGGGGATCTCGACGCCGCCGTCGTCGGTCTGATGGGTCTCCATCAGCGCGATCAGCGTGCGCGAGACCGCGATCGCGGTGCCGTTGAGGGTGTGGACGTGCTCCGGCTTGCCGCCGGAGGGCCGGTAGCGGATGTTCAGCCGCCGGGCCTGGAAGTCGGTCGTGTTCGAGGTCGAGGTGACCTCGCGGTACTGCTGCTGGGACGGCAGCCACGCTTCGAGGTCGTACTTCTTGACGGCGCTGGAACCCAGGTCGTCGACCGCGATGTTGACCACGCGGTACGGGATCCCGAGCCCTTGGAGGATCTCCTCCTCGATCGCCAGCAGCCGCTCGTGCTCGGCCGCCGACTCCGACGGCTCGACGAACGCGAACATCTCGACCTTGTTGAACTGGTGCACACGGAAGATGCCCCGCGTGTCCTTGCCCGCGGCGCCCGCCTCGCGCCGGAAGCAGGGTGAGAACCCGGCGTAGCGGCGCGGCACGACGTCCATGATCTCGCCCGCGTGCAGCGACGCCAGCGGCACCTCGGAGGTCCCGGTCAGGAACAGCGG
Organism: uncultured Solirubrobacteraceae bacterium; assembly: GCA_963798325.1. Taxonomy (GTDB): domain Bacteria; phylum Actinomycetota; class Thermoleophilia; order Solirubrobacterales; family Solirubrobacteraceae; genus Solirubrobacter. The sequence continues at coordinate 651,036 of CAWCSS010000008.1, read as the reverse complement.
ATCGTCGGCCAGGCGGTAGATCTGCTGCTCGGTGTCGGGCAAGAAGCCGGTGCCGAAGAGCGCCTCCTCCTTGACCAGTACGGGCGGGATGACCGGTTCGAACCCGTGCGGGCGCAGCAGCTCCATCACCCAGCGCACGAGCGCCAACTCCAGGAACACCAGATCGCCCTTCAAGAACGCGAACCGCGGCCCGGAGACCTTCGACCCGGCCTCCATGTCGATCATGGCGCCCGCGAGCTCGAGGTGATCGCGCCCGCCCTCGCGCCTCGCGCCGACCTCGCGGAGCGTGTCGTCGGCGTCCGCGGCGGAAGGATCCGGCGGGTTGGGCAACGTCGCCTGCAGCACGGTCAACTCGGTGTCGAGCCGCGCGACCTCGGGCGCGAGCTCCTTCACGCGGGCGCTCACGGCCTGCATCGCCGCGATCGCCTCGGAGGCGTCGGCGCCGGTGCGCTTGGCCTCGCCGATCCGCTTGGCGCCGGCATTGCTCTCGGCCTGAGCGGTCTCCAGCTCGGGCTTTAGGGCGTTGAGTTGCGAACGCAGCGCCAGCGCCGCCATCAGGCGCTCGTCGGACCCGTCCCGACGCCGTGCGAGCGCCGCCCGCACCGGCTCCGGGTCACGGGAGATGCTGCGGAGATCGAGCATCTACGGTTCCGGGCAGTCCTGCGCGCTGCCGCCCGTGGTGTCCGGCTTGGAGTTCTCGGACACGAACTTGGCGAGCGCCTCGGCCTCGGCGCCGGTGACGATGTTCTGCGGCATCGGACCCGAGGAGAACCCGCCGTTGCGGATCGCGTAGAGCACGCAGTTCACGCTCTCATGCCGCTGGTCGAAGTTCGGCCCGTCCTTGTACTCACGGGTACGGACGTTGGTCGTCGAGCCCTGGGTGCCGGCCACGGTGAGCGTGTGGCACCCGGAGCAGCGCTCGGTGAACAGTGCGGCGGCGTCGCGCTGCTCGGGCGGGACGTCGACTCCCTCTTCACCGCAGGCGGCGACGCCGCCGGCGGTCGCGGCGAGGAGCGTGGCGATCAGCAGCGCGCGGCGAGGCCTCGTCATCGGGTGCGACAGCATAGGGGAGACAGATGCCCGTTCGACCCGTCACCCTTCTCGCCCTGCTCGCCCTCGCCGGCTGCGGGAGCGCCGGCGCGCCCGTGAAGGCGACCGACCGCCATGCGCGGATCACGCTCGACGACTACATCATCCGCCCACAGGATCTGAGCGTGAAGAGCGGGAAGCTCACGTTGACGGTGAAAAACGAAGGCCGGCTGGGCCACACGTTCCGGATCCGGGGCAAGACCCGTGTGGTGTTCGCGCTGACCACGATCCGCCCCGGCGAATCCAAGACGCGCTCGACGAAGTTGGCGCCGGGCACCTACACGATGTTCTGCGTGCTGGCCAACCACGAAGAGCTCGGGATGACCGGGAAGCTGCACGTCCGATGAAGGCCGTCGAGCCCGCCCGTTTCCGTGACGTGATGGGCCACTTCGCCACCGGCGTCACCGTCGTGACCGCGAGCGGCCCGGAGGGGCCGGTGGGCATGACGGCCAACGCCGTGTGCTCGCTGAGCCTCGATCCGCTGCTCGCGCTCGTCTGCTTCGACAACGGCGCCCGCACGCTGAAGGTCGTCCGCGAGACCAGGCGCTTCGGTGTCAACGTCCTCGCCAAAGGCCAGGAGGACCTCGCCCGCCTGTTCGCCTCCAAGGCACCGGAGGCCGAGAAGTTCGCCGGCGTGCACCATGCCGTGCACGACGGCATTCCCGTCATCGAGGGAACACTCGCATGGGTCGGGTGCACGCTCGAGCAACTTGTCCCGGGAGGCGACCACACGATCGGGATCGGCGCCGTGACCGCCGCCGAACGGGCGACCGAGGCGCCGCCGCTGATCTGGTATCGCGGCGAATACCGGTGAGCGGCGCACACACCCAGATCGCCTACCTGACGATCGCGATCAACGCGCTCGCGGCGCTGATCGGCGCCGGCTCGTGGTTGGCGCACAAGAACCCGAAGGCGTTCTGGTGGACGCTGCGCACCGGCCAGGTGCTGGTCATGCTCGAGGCCGTGATCGGCGCCACGCTGTCGCTCACCGGCCATGACCTGCCCCGGCTGCACCTGATCTACGGCCTGACCCCGATCGTCGTCAGCTTCCTGGCGGAACAGCTCCGCCTCGTCACGACACCCACCTTTCTGGACCGACGCGGCTTGGAGGGCGGCGACGACGTCCGCAAGCTCCCGAAACACGAACAGCAGGAACTGGTCGACGCGATCCTCCAGCGCGAACTCGCGGTCATGGCCACGTCCGCCTTTGTGGTGACCACTTTGTGCCTGAGAGCAGCGGAGCTTCTTTAGGTGCGCTTTGCCACTAAGTAACAGTCGCGCACAAGGTGCTACAAATCCGGGACGTGATCCGCGCGTACCTGCCGGCGATCGTCTTCGTGGTCCTTGGCATCGGCCTGGGCGCGACTTTTGCCGTGCTCAACAGCGTGCTTGGCCCGAAGCCGAAGCATCAACGCAAGGCCACTGCTGAGCCCTACGAGAGTGGTCTCCCGTCCGAGGTCAAGAAGTCGATGCGCTTCGGCATCTCCTTCTACCTCGTGGCGATGCTCTTCATCCTGTTCGACATCGAGACGATCTTCCTGTTCCCGGTCGCGGTGCAGCTGAAGGCGTTCGGGTCGTTCGCTCTGGCGGAGATCTCCGTCTTCATAGTGCTGCTGTTCGTGGCCTTCGTCTACGTCTGGCGCAGAGGGGCCTTGGAATGGAAATAATCCGGCAGCCGCTTGGCAGCGGCGACAAGGGCGAGTTCCGCTCACGCCAGCTCTCCGCTCGTCGCATGCTCAACAACGAGCTCGAAGGTGCGGACCTCGAGGCCTACGTCGAGGAGCGCCTGCTCACGACGACGCTCGACAAGGCCGCCAACTGGGCGCGCGGCAACGCGTTCATGCCCGCGACGTTCGGCCTCGCCTGCTGCGCGATCGAGATGATGGCCGCGGTCAACGCCCGCATGGACATCGCCCGCTTCGGCTTCGAGGCCTTCCGCGCGAGCCCTCGCCAGGCCGACCTGATGATCATCTCCGGCCGCGTGAGCATCAAGATGGCGCCGGTCGTCCGCCGCGTGTACGACCAGATGCTCGAGCCCAAGTGGGCGATCGCGATGGGCGCCTGCTCCTCCAGCACCGGCGTCTTCAACAACTACGCGATCGTGCCGGCCGACAAGTTCATGCCGGTGGACGTGCACATCCCGGGCTGCCCGCCGCGACCCGAGGCGCTGGTCTACGGGATCCTCAAGCTGCGCTCGATGGTCATGGCCAAGCCCGACCAGGGCTGGCGCACCCGCTACGGCGGAGGCGGCACGGAGGAGTTCGACCCCGCGGAGCTGGAGGAGGCGGCCGCCGCCCTCAACGTCACGGCCCCGACCGGCAGGACGAGCAACAGTGCCTGACGCCACCGGCCTGGAGCTGATCGCCCAGGAGCTGCGTGAGGCCCGCCCGGACTCGGTGCTGGACACGCTCTACTACCGCGAGAAGGCGCAACTCACCGTCACCGCGGAGTCGATCCGCGAGACGCTCGAGTGGCTGCGCACCAAGGGCTTCAACTTCATGGCCTCCCTCCACGGCGTCGACTACTTCCCGGAGGAGCCGCGGCTGGGCGTCCACTACGAGCTGCTGGACATGTACGAGGTCGACCGGATCACGGTCAAGGTGCGAGTCCCGCTGGACGCGCCCACCGTGCCGAGCGTGACCCAGGCGTGGCCGACCGCGGACCACCAGGAGCGCGAGGTCTACGACATGTTCGGCGTGATCTTCTCCGACCATCCGGACCTGCGCCGGATCCTGATGCCCGAGGACTACGAGGGCTTCCCCCAGCGCCGCGACTTCCCGATGGGCGGCGAGCCCGTCCTGTTCACCTACAACGAGCAGAGCGTCCCCGGTTCGGGCTGGGGTGATCGCAAATGAGCGAGGTCACCAACAAGCCGCAGGCCTCGGTCATCCCCGGCGTGAGCTACCGGGAGATGGAGCAGTCCTACGACGTCTCGCACGTCGAGCACCCCGAGCACGACGAGCTGCTGACGCTCAACTTCGGCCCGCACCACCCCGCCACCCACGGCGTGCTGCGGCTGATCACCACGCTCGAGGGCGAGGTCGTGCGCGACATCAAGCCGGTGATCGGCTACGTGCACACCGGCATCGAGAAGAACTGCGAGGACAAGGCGTACTGGAAGGTCATCCCGCTGATCGAGCGGATGGACTACCTCTCCTACTACTTCAACGCCCTGGCCTACTGCGGCGCCGTCGAGACCCTGCTGGACCTCGAGGTGCCCAAGCGCGCCCAGTACCTGCGCGTCGCCCACATGGAGCTCAACCGGATCGCCAGCCACCTGCTGTGGCTCGCCACCGGCGGCCTCGACCTCGGCGCGATGAGCGTGTTCTGGTACGGCTGGCGCGACCGCGACCTGATCCTCGACCTGTTCGAGATGTCCTCGGGCCAGCGCATGCACCCGCGCTACTTCCAGGTCGGCGGCGTCGCCGAGGACATCCCCGCCGGCTGGGTCAAGAAGGCGAAGGCGTTCACCGCCCAGTTCCCGAAGCGCATCGACCAGTTCGAGCAGCTGATCGACCAGAACCAGATCGTGCTCGAGCGCCTGCGCGGCGTCGCCGCCGTCGACGCCGACACGCTGCTGTCCTACGGCGTCACCGGCCCGCTGCTGCGCGCCGCCGGCAACCCGTGGGACCTGCGCAAGGCCGCGCCGTACTCCTCCTACGAGGACTTCGAGTTCAAGATCCCGGTCGGCACGGTCGGCGACAACTACGACCGTTACCGCGTCCGCATGGCCGAGATGCGCGAGTCCTGCCGGATCATCGACCAGGCGCTCGACGGGCTCCCCGAGGGCGACTACATCACCTCCGATCGCAAGTACGCGCTGCCGCCGCGGCACGAGCTGGCGACGTCGATGGAGGCGCTGATCCACCACTTCAAGCTCGTGACCGAGGGCTTCCGCGTCCCGCCCGGCGAGGCGTACTACCCGATCGAGTCGCCGCGCGGCGAACTCGGCTGCTTCGTGCGCTCCGACGGGTCCTCCAAGCCGGCGCGAGTGCATATGCGCGACCCCAGCTTCGTGAACCTGCAGGCCTTCAAGCCGATGGTGCAGGACCTCTACATCGCCGACCTGATCGCCGCCCTGGCCATGCTCGACCCGATCCTCGGAGGGATTGACCGGTGAGCACGATCGATCCGTCCAAGGTCAAGCGCTACGCGCACGGCTCCCGTGTCCCCGGCTGGGACGACTCGGTCGATCTCACCAAGGACCCGGCGGTCGTCCCCGATCCCGCGACCACGTACGTGCCCGCGCACGTCCGTGAGCAGATCGAGACGCTGATGGGCAGGTACCCGGACATTCGCTCCGCCGCGATCCCCGCGATGAAGATCGTGCAGAAAGAGCACGGCTGGCTCTCGCCCACGGCGATGGAGCAGGCCGCCTGCGTGATGCGCCTGACGCCGGCCTACATGATCAGCGTCGCCTCCTTCTACGACATGTTCGAGCTGCGCCCCAAGGGCGCCACCGACGTGTACGTGTGCACGAACATCTCCTGCTCGCTGCTGGGCGCGGACGCCCTCTTCGCCCACATGAAGGACGTCCTCGAGGGCGACCCGGACTTCAACGTGCGCGCCTTCGAATGCCTCGGCGCCTGCGAGATCGCGCCGATGGCGTCCGTCAACGGCGTCTACGTCGGCCCGCTCGAGCTCGAGGACTGCGAGCGCCTGCGCGACGCCGTCAAGAACGACGAGGAAGTCCTCCCGGACAAGCAGCTCGCCCGCCGTAAGGCCGCCTCCAAGCACTGGAACCGCTGATGCTCCAAAACATCGACACGATCCTCTTCAAGGACATCGACGAGCCTGGCCTGAACACGCTCGACGTGTACCGCAAGCGCGGTGGCTACGACATGCTCCACAAGGCGCTGAAGATGGAGCCGGGCGCGGTGCTCGACGAGATGCTCGCCTCAGGCGTGCGCGGTCGCGGCGGCGCCGGTTTCGCGATGGGCCGCAAGATGTCCTTCATCCCCAAGGGGACGATGGACAAGTACCTCGTCTGCAACGCCGACGAGTCCGAGCCCGGGACCTTCAAGGACCGCGAGCTGATGCAGAAGAACCCGCATCTGCTCATCGAGGGGATCATCATCGGCGCCTACTGCATCGGCGCGTCGCGCTCGTTCATCTTCATCCGCGGCGAGTACGACTACGTGGCCGACATCCTCGACGCGGCGGTCGCCGAAGCGCGCGCGGCCGGGTTCCTCGGCGAGAACATCCTCGGCAGCGACCACACGATCGACCTCGTGGTCCACCGCGGCGCCGGCGCCTACATCTGCGGCGAGGAGACCGCGCTGCTGGACTCGCTGGAGGGCAAGCGCGGCAACCCGCGCCTGAAGCCGCCGTTCCCGGCCGTCCAGGGTCTCTACAAGGGCCCGACGCTGATCAACAACGTCGAGACGCTGATGAACGTCCCGGTGATCCTCGGGATGGGCGGCGCCGAGTACGCGAAGATCGGCACCGAGACCTCGACGGGCACGAAGATGATCTCGATCTCCGGGCAGATCAAGTACCCGGGCAACTACGAGATCGTCCTCGGCACCAAGACGCGCGACATCCTCTTCGACCTCGCGGGCGGGCCGCTGGACGGCCGCACGTTCAAGGCGTGGTTCCCGGGCGGCTCGTCCTCCCCGGTGATGCCGCTGACCGAGGAAGTCCTCGAGATGCCGTACGACTTCGACTCGATCGCCAAGGCGGGATCGATGCTCGGCTCGGGCGCGATCATCGTCTTCGACGACTCGACCTCGATCGTCGACGTCGCCTACAAGACCGCGCACTTCTATCGCCATGAGTCCTGCGGCAAGTGCTCGCCCTGTCGCGAGGGCTGCAACTGGACCGAGAAGATGCTCATCCGCATCAAGAACGGCGACGCGACCCCCATGGACCTGGACATCATCGAGTCCGTCTGCCAGCAGATCATGGGCAACTGCCTGTGCGTGCTGGGCGACGCGATGGCGATGCCGGTCTCCTCGATGATCAAGCACTTCCGGCCCGAGTTCGAGGCCTACATGGAGGCCAAGCGCGAAGAGGCGGGCTTCGGCGTCGCCATCCCGCAGGTCAACCGCGGGGCGCACGCCGGCCCGAAGCCGCTCCTGCAACCGGCGCAGGCCGCATAGATGCCGCGCCCCGAAGTCCGCACCATCACCTTCTCGCTCGACGGTCGTGAGGTCGAGGCGCCCGAGGGCATGATCCTCGTCGACGCCGCGAACGCCTACGGCGACGTCGAGATCCCGGTCTTCTGTTACGAGCCCAAGCTCGGCCAGCCGGTCGGCGCCTGCCGCATGTGCCTGGTCGAGATCGAGGGGATCCCGAAGCTCCAGACCGCCTGCTCGACGCCGATCCGCGACGGCATGGTCGTCCACACGCAGACCGAGCGCGTGCACGACGCGCAGCGCGCGGTGGTCGAGTTCCTGCTGATCAACCACCCGCTCGACTGCCCCGTCTGCGACAAGGGCGGCGAGTGCCCGCTGCAGGACGTCACCTACGGCTGGGGCCCGGGCACGTCGCGCTTCGTCGAGCCCAAGCGCCACTTCAAGAAGCCGCTGGAGCTCTCGCCGCTGATCGCGATCGACCGCGAGCGCTGCATCCTCTGTTACCGCTGCGTGCGCTACTCGCAGGAGATCTCCGAGGACTACCAGCTGATCCTGCACCAGCGCGGCGCGGACTCCTTCGTCGGCACCTTCGACGGCCACCCGTACGTCGCGCCGTTCAGCGGCAACATCATCGAGCTCTGCCCGGTGGGTGCGCTGACCTCCCGCGCGTACCGCTTCCGCGCCCGCCCGTGGGACATCGAGGGCGCCGGAACCGTGTGCGCCGGCTGCGCGGCTCAGTGCAACGTCGAGCTGACCGTCCGCGACGAGCGCGTCCTGCGCGTGCTCGCGCGCGACAACAGCGAGGTCGACGACGGCTGGCTGTGCGACAAGGGCCGCTTCGCCTACCAGGCCACGCACTCCGACGAGCGCATCACCACGCCGATGGTGCGCGAGGGCGTCGAGCTGATGCCCGCGTCCTGGGAGAAGGCGCTGGCCGCCGCGTCGAGCGCGCTGAAGAAGGCCGGATCGCGCGCCGCCGCGCTGGCCGCGGGCACGACGACCAACGAGGAAGCGTTCCTGCTGCAGACGCTGCTGCGCGACGACCTCGGCTCCAACCACCTCTACGCGGGCCCGTCGCTGCCGCTCGACGTCCGTCGCGCGCTCGCCGACCCGAAGCTGCAGGCGAGCGTGCCGGACCTCGAGTTCGCGCACACCGTCCTGCTCGTCGACTGCGACCCGATCGACGAGGCGCCGATCTGGGACCTGCGCATCCGCAAGGGTGTGCGCCGCCACGGCACCAAGGTCGTCGTCGCCAGCGCGCGCCCGACGGCGCTGGACCCGATCGCCTCGGCCACGCTGCGCTTCGCGCCCGGCGGTGGCGAGGGCTTCCTGGTCGCGCTCGACGCGGCGATGGGTGACGACGCCGGCCTGCTCGGCGGGGCCGCCTCGGCCGCGGGCACCAACGCCACCGCGATCCGCGAGTTCGCCGACGCGCTGAAGGCCGCCGGCGAGGAGATCGTGATCGTCTACGGCGAGCGCGCGCTGCGCGCCAGCGCCGGCGCCGCGCTGCTGAACCTGGCGGGGCGTCTGAACCTCAGCGGGATCTCCGGCGCCGGCGTGCTCGAGCTGCCCGCGACGCCCAACGCCCGCGGCGTGCGCGAGGCGGGCTTCGCCGCCGGCCACGGCCCGGGCTATGGCACGCTGGCCAACCCGGACTCCACCGACATCGCCGAAGGGCTGGCGTCTGGCGAGCTGCACAGCGTCTGGCTGCACCACGTCGATCCGCTGCGCTACTACCCGAACCGCTCCGCCTGGGAGCGCGCGCTCGGGACCGCGCAGACCGTGATCGCCGTCGAGTCGCAGATGAACGACACCGTGCGCGAGTTCGCCGATGTCGTCTTCCCCGCCGAGGCCTATCCCGAGAAGGAAGGGACGCTCACGCATCCCGACGGGCGCCTGCAGCGGCTGCGTCCCGCGATCGGCCATCCGCGCGGTCCGGGCGGCCAGCCCGGCACGGGCGTCCGCCCGCTGTGGCAGGTCATCGCCGACGTCGCGCGCGGCGTGGGCCACGATCCGGGCGAGTTCCGCACCGGCTTCCAGGTCTCGACCAAGCTCTTCGCCGCCGTGCCGTTCTACAACGGCATCACGCTCGAGGAGATCGGCGGCCGCGGCGTGCGCTGGCCCGAGCGGGCCGAGTACGAGAACCCCGCGTGGGAGCCGGCCAAGCTCGAGGCCCCGGCGGCGCTGCCCGCCCCGACATCGACGCACCCGCCCAAGGTCCGGCTCGGCACCTACCGCCCGCTGTGGGCGGCCAAGGAGGTCGACCTCTCACCGGCGCTGCACTTCATCCGCGCCAAGCAGGTCGCCGAGCTCTCGCCGGTCGACGCCGCGGCGCTGGGCATCGGCGACGGCGATCACGTCTCCGTCGGCAACGGCATCCGCGTGAACGCCATCGCGCGCCTGCGTGAGGCGGTTCCGGCCGGCAGCCTGTTCCTCGCCGAGGGCACCAGCGAGAACAACGTCAACGTGCTCGCGGCCGGTTCGCTCGTCGACGTCGAGCGCGTCGGTCCGGGCTCCACGGCTCCGTCGTCGATCGCCGCCCAGATGCAGCCCGCCGTCGAGGGCCTGGCCGAAGCGCCGGCCTCCGCGCCGCTGCCGGTCCCGCCGAGAGAAGTCACGTGATGTTCGGCGAGGTCGGCTACTACGAACCGTGGTGGATGCAGATCGCCAAGGCGATCGCGATCTTCTTCGTCGTCTTCAACCTGGTGCCGCTGGCGCTGCTCGCCGACCGCAAGGTCCTCGGCCGCTTCCAGCACCGCTACGGCCCGACCCGTGTCGGCCCGTTCGGCCTGCTGCAGGCGATCGCCGACATCGGCAAGCTCGTCTTCAAGGCCCAGTTCCGCCCCGTGGGCGCGAACGGCTGGCTGTTCGCCCTCGCCCCCGTGATCTCGATGACGACCGCGGCGGCGACGATCGCGATCCTGCCGTTCTCGGATGTCGTCGACATCTTCGGCACCCGGACCGGGCTCTACGGCGTCGATCCCTCGATCGGCATCCTGTTCGCCTTCGCGTTCGGCGGCATCTCCTTCTACGGCCTGATGCTCGGCGGCTGGGCGTCGGGCTCGAAGTACTCCTTCCTCGGCTCGATGCGCGCCGCGGCCCAGCTGATCTCCTACGAGGTCGCTCAGGGCCTGTCGCTGCTCGGCGTGGTGATGATGGTCGGCTCGCTGTCGCTGACCGAGATCGTCCGCTGGCAGGAGGAGAACTTCTGGATGGTCGGCCCCCAGTTCGTCGGCTTCTTGATCTTCCTGGTCGCCGGCTTCGCCGAGACCAACCGTCCGCCGTTCGACCTCGCCGAGGCCGACGCCGAGCTCGTCGGTGGCTACAACACCGAGTACGGTGGCGGGCGCTTCGCGGCGTTCTTCGCGGCCGAGTACCTGAACATGGTCGTCGTCTCCGGTCTGTTCGTGACGCTGTTCTGGGGCGGCTGGGACATCCCCTTCTGGGACCAGCCCAACTGGATCGAGCCGTTCGTCGTGATCGCGAAGATGTCCGTCTTCATCTTCTTCTTCATCTGGGTCCGCGCGACGCTCCCGCGCCTGCGCTACGACCAGCTGATGTCGTTCGGGTGGAAGATCCTGCTTCCGCTCGCGACCCTCAACGCTCTTGTGACCGCGATCCTCGTGGTGGTGCTCAACTAATGCCTTATGACCCCGGCGACGTCGTAGAGGTGATCCGTGGCCCGCGTCCTGGCGGCGCGGCGGGCACCTATCGAGCCTTCGCGGCCACCCTCAAGGGCCTGAAGATGACCTTCGGCCGGATGGTCGAGGGCCCGACGACGATCAACTACCCCGAAGAGAAGACGCCGGTCTATCCGCGCTTCCGCGGGCGCCACAAGCTCCACAAGTTCGAGGACTCGGGCCTGGAGAAGTGCGTCGGCTGCTCGCTGTGCGCGGCCGCGTGCCCGGCGGACTGCATCCGCGTGGTGGCGGCCGAGAACACGCCCGATAACCGCGTCAGCGCCGGTGAGCGCTACGCCGCGGTGTACGAGATCAACCTGTCGCGCTGCATCTTCTGCGGCTACTGCGAGATCGCGTGCCCGTTCGACGCGATCACCATGGGCCACGACTACGAGATGGCGGACTACAACCGGTCCGACCTGATCTTCACCAAGGAGATGCTGCTCGCCGAGCCGCTGGACCGCACGCCGCTGCGGACCGCCGACGAGTGACCAAGGCCATGCAGCCCACCCCGATCATCCGACCTTAACCATGTCCGAGGTCTTCTTCTTCATCGCAGCGATCGGCGCCGTCGCCGGGGCGGCGGGGACCGTGATGCTGCGCGACGCGTTCTACAGCGTGCTCGCGCTCGTCTCGCACCTGATCTTCCTGGCGATGCTGTTCCTGCTGCTGCGCGCGGAGTTCGTCGCCGCCGCGCAGGTGATCGTCTACGCGGGCGCCGTGATGGTGCTCTACGTCTTCGTCGTCGGCTACGTCGGCGGCATGGAGGCCGGCCTCGCCGGCCGCTCCGGCCCCGCGCTGCGCACGCTCGCCGTGGTGTTCGCCTTCGCGCTGTTCGCCGAGCTGGCGATCGCGCTGATCGGCACCGGCCTGGCCGCGCTCGACACCGAGGGCGCGCCCTACCGGCCCGGCTTCGGTGAGCCCGCGGAAGTCGGCCGCCTGTTCTTGACCGACTACCTCGTCGCCTTCGAGGTCGCCTCGCTGCTGCTGCTGGTCGCGGCCGTCGGCGCCGTGATCCTGGCCCGCCGCCGGTCCGGCCTCGCGGAGGTGCGCGAGATCTCCGTCATGGAGGCGATGCGCACGCCGGTCACCAAGGGCGAGGAGCCCGAGGGGACGATGATCGAGGCCGGGGGGCCGGCTCAGCTATGAGCATCACCTGGTATCTGATCGTGTCGGCGCTGATCTTCTGCATCGGCGCCGGCGGCGTGCTCACCCGCCGCAACCCGCTGGTCGTGTTGCTGTGCCTGGAGCTGATGCTCAACGCCGCGAACCTGTCGCTGGTCGCCTTCGCGCGTGCGCACGGGGACATGGGCGGGCAGATCTTCGCGCTGATGGTCATGGTCGTCGCGGCGTGTGAGGTCGCGGTCGGCCTCGGCCTCGTCGTCGCCATCTACCGCCGCCGCCTGCCGATCGACGTCGACGAGCTGCGGGAGCTTCAGGGATGACCACGTACGGCTGGCTCGTCCTGCTCTGCCCCCTCGCCGGGGCCGTGCTGATCGGACTCACCTTCAAGGCGCTGCCTTCGCGCGCCCACGGCATCATCGGCACCGCGGCCATCGCGGCGTCGTTCGTCTTCGCCGTGCTGATGTTCCTCGGGCTGCAGGACCGCGGCGAAGGGGAACGCCAGGTCGTCTCGGTCGCCTGGGACTACGCGAACACGCTCGGCGTCGATGCGCAGCTGGCGATCCTGATCGACCCGCTCTCGACGATGATGTGCCTGGTCGTCGCGGGCGTCTCGACGCTGATCCACCTGTACTCCGTCGCGTACATGGGCGGCGACCGTGGCTACACGCGGTTCTTCGCCTACCTGAACTTCTTCGTCTTCAGCATGTTGCTGCTGGTCCTGGCGTCGAACTTCTTCCTGCTGATCGTCGGCTGGGCCTTCGTCGGCGCGGCGTCCTACATGCTGATCTCGTTCTGGTATCGCCGCACGACGGCGACCGCGGCCGGCATCAAGGCGTTCGTGATCAACGTGGTCGGCGACGTCGGCCTGGTGCTCGGCACGTACTTCATCTTCCGCGGCACCCACACGCTGGACTTCCTGCAGACCTTCGCGCGGCTCGACGAGGCGTTCACCGTCAACCAGCCGCAGCTGGTCGCGGGCTGCATCCTGCTGCTGGTCGGCGCGTTCGCCAAGTCCGCGCAGGTCCCGCTGCACACCTGGCTCCCGGACGCCATGGAGGGCCCGACGCCGGTCTCCTCCCTGATCCACGCGGCGACGATGGTCACCGCGGGCGTCTACCTGATCGCGCGCCTGCACCCGCTGTTCGAGCGCGCGCCCGACGCGGCCGCGGTGGGCTCGATCATCGGCGCCGTGACGCTGCTGATCGCCGCGACGATCGGCCTCGTGGTCACCGATCTCAAGCGGGTCATCGCGTACTCCACGATGTCCCAGATCGGCTACATGATCATGGCCGTGTCGTCCGCGGCCTACGCCGCCGGCATGTTCCACCTGATGACGCACGCCTTCTTCAAGGCCCTGCTGTTCATGGCGGCCGGCTCGGTCATCTCGGCGATGGGCGGCAACCAGAACCTGGACAAGATGGGCGGCTTCCGCAAGGTGATGCCGTTCACCTACGGCTGCATGCTCGTCGGCGGCCTCGCGCTGTCCGGCATCCCGCCGTTCTCCGGCTTCTTCTCCAAGGACGAGATCCTCTCGCTCGAGTTCGAGGAGGGTGGCTGGCACACGATCCTCGGCGTGGTCGGCTACGTCGGCGCGTTCCTGACCGCGATCTACACGTTCCGGATGATCTTCCGCGCGTTCCACGGGCCGATGTGCCCGGAGGCCGAGGAGCTCTCGCACGGGCACCTCTACCACGCGCCCGAGCCGACCAACCCGGCCACCGGCGAGGTCGAGGACACCGACATCGGCTTCCCCGGCCCGGAGCATCACATCGCCGAGCGGGCGGCGCCGATGAAGATCGCGATGGGCACGCTCGCGCTGCTGGCGATCGTCGGCGGCTTCCTGCAGATCCCGGGCGTCTCGTCGGAGCTGCATCACTTCCTGGAGCCGACGTTCGCGGACTCCGAGCTCTACGCCGAGCTCGAGCCGACCGCCACGGCGGAGTGGATCGGCCTGGCCATCGGCGCCGTGATCGGCCTGACCGGCATCTTCATCGCCTACCGGATCTACGGCCAGGGCGGCAACGCCGCGTCGCTGCAGGCTCGCTTCCGCGCGCCGCACAAGTTCTTCGTCAACAAGTGGTACTTCGACGAGATCATCGATTTCCTGATCGTCCGCCCGGTCGCGTGGCTGGGTCGCTTCTGCAATTCGACGATCGAGCGGGTCCTGGTCAACGGCGCCTTCGTGGGCGGCGGCACCGGGCTCGTGCGGGCGCTGTCGGCCGCGGTGCGCGGCCTGCAGTCGGGCTACCTGCGCTATTACGCGGCGCTGCTGCTCGTCGGGCTGACCTCACTGAGCCTGTACTTCCTGGTGTCCGCATGACGATTCATCTCTCGATCCTGATCTTCTTCCCGGCGCTGCTGGGCGTGATCGCGGCGCTGACGCCGCGCACGCTGGCGCCGGGCGTGCTGCTGATCGGCACGCTGATCCCGCTCGTCTACACGATCTACATGGTGTTCGACTTCGACGCCGCCGCCGGGATGCAGCACGTCACCAACGACCGCTGGATCCCCGAGCTCGGCATCCGCTACAAGCTCGGCGTCGACGGCCTGAACCTGTGGCTGATCGTGCTGACCACGGTCGTGGCGTTCGCGTCGGCGATCTGGTTGATGGTCCGCCCGCCGGCGGAGCGCCCCGGGCTGTTCGCCTTCCACTTCGGGATCGGCGAGGCCGCCGTCCTGGGTGCGTTCTGCGCGCAGGACCTGGCGCTGTTCGTGCTCTTCTTCGACCTGATGCTGGTCCCGTTCTACTTCCTCGTCGGCCAGTGGGGCGGGCCGGATCGCGTGGCCGCGGCGCTGAAGATGGTCATCTACACGCTCGTCGGCTCGCTGCTGATGCTCGCGGGCGCGGTGGCCACGGCGGCGCTCTCGCACGCCGGGCCCGGCGGGCACATCTCCTTCGTGCTGAGCGACCTGGTGGCCAACCCGCTGCCGGAGTCGACCCAGAAGTGGATCTTCATCACCTTCGCCCTGGCCTTCCTGATCAAGATGCCGGCCTTCCCGTTCCAGGGCTGGATGCCGGACGCGTACCGCGCGATGCCGTTGCCCGCGCTGGCGTTCTTCTCGGGCGTGGTCTCCAAGGTCGCGGCCTACGGCTTCCTGCGGCTGGTGCTGCCGCTGTTCCCGGCGGCGACCGAGAGCTGGCACGAGATCCTGCTGATCCTGGCCGTGATCTCGATCCTCTACGGCTCGCTGCAGGCGTTCACGCAGACCAACGCGCGCCTGATCCTCGGCTACTCGTCGGTCGCGCAGCTCGGCTTCATCACGCTCGGGATCTTCGCGCTGGACCCCGCCGGGCAGGGCGCGCAGGGCGCGCTGCTGCAGGCCGTCAACCACGGTCTGGTCGTCGCGCCGCTGTTCTTCGTGGTCGCGCTGCTGGCCGAGCGCGCCGAGGGGTCGGAGGACATCCGCGACTACGGCGGGATCGCGTTCCGCGCGCCGATCCTGGCCGTGCTGTTCCTGATCGTCGCGCTGGCCACGCTGGCCATGCCCGGCTCGGCGAACTTCGCGGGTGAGTTCCTGATCCTGCTCGGCACCTTCTCCTCGGTGCAGGCGATCGCGTTCGTCGCGTCGATCGGCGTGGTCCTCGCCTCGGTCTATGCGCTGCGCATGTACATACGCTCGATGCACAACCGCGTCGGGCCGCAGGTCTCGTCGTTCGATCTCTCGTTCCGCGACTCGCTGGTGCTCGTCCCGCTGGTGCTGGTGATCATCGCCTTCGCGCTCTATCCGCAGCTGGCGCTGGACGCGGGCGAGGCCGGCATCAAGTCGACCGTGCAGGCGGTGGTTCGATGAAGGGTCCGGTCATCAACTGGGAGGCCCTGTCCCCGGCCATCGCGCTGACCGCGGCCGGGTGCATCGTGCTGCTGGTCGGGCTCGCGCGCTCGGGCTTCATCCGCCGCAGCGTCGTCCCGGCGCTGGCGATCGTCGGGCTGGGCGTCACCGCCGGGCTCGCGATCTGGCAGTGGGACGTCAACGAGGCGATCATCGCCAACGCGCTGGTCGTCGACAACCTCTCCTTGGCGCTGCTGCTGGTCTTCTGCAGCGGCGGCATCGCGGCCGTGTTGCTGTCGTGGCGATCGGTCGCGGCGATCGAGGCGGGTGAGGGCGAGTACTACGCGCTCATGCTCATGTCGATCCTCGGCATGTTCGTGCTGGTCGCGGCCAATGACCTCGTCGTGCTCTTCATCGGGTTCGAGCTGCTCTCGATTCCGCTCTACGTGCTGTGCGCGACGCACATGCGGCGCGAGCATTCGCTCGAGTCGGGCCTGAAGTACCTGATCGTGGGTTCGGTCGGGTCGGCGACGCTGCTCTACGGCCTGGCGTTGTTGTACGGCGCGGCCGGCGGGACGAACTTCGACGACATCGCGGCGGTCGGCTCGTCGATGGCCGACGACGCACTGTTCCTCACCGGCATCGCGCTGGTCATGGTCGGTCTGGCGTTCAAGGCTTCGGTGGCGCCGTTTCACCAGTGGACGCCGGACGTCTACGAGGGCGCCCCGACCCCGGTCACCGGCTTCATGGCGGTGGCGACCAAGGCGGCGGCCTTCGGCGTGATCCTGCGGCTCTTCGACGTCGCGCTGATCAGCGCCACCACGACCTGGGCGCCCGCCTTCGCGGTGCTCGCCGTGGTCACGATCGTCGTCGGCAACGTCGGCGCGATCGGCCAGTCCTCCCTCAAGCGCATGCTCGCCTACTCGTCGGTGGCGCAGGCCGGCTACATGATCGCCGGCGTCGTCGTCACCACCCGCACGGGCATCGCGGCCACGGTCTTCTACCTGATGATCTACGTCGTCATGAACCTCGCGGCGTTCGCGGTCATCACCGCCCGCGAGCGTGAGACGAGCCTGGGCGACGACATCTCCTCGCTGTACGGCCTCGGCGCCGACCGGCCGTCGCTGGCGTGGCCGATGACCATCGCCATGCTGGCGCTGGCGGGCTTCCCGGCCACGGCGGGCTTCTTCGGCAAGATCTTCCTGATCAACGCGGCCGTCGACAACGGCTACGCGTGGCTGGGCATCGTCATCGTGCTCGGCTCGGCCGTCTCGCTGGCCTACTACCTGCGGGTGGTCGCGGCCGTCTGGATGCGCGCTCCGGGCGAGGCCCCGTCCGGCCTGGCCGCGGGAGCGATGCGCCCGGCGATCGCCGGCGGCTCCGTCGAGGCCGACGCCGAGGACCGCGCCGCGGGCCGCGAGCCCGGCTCCTTCGCTCCGCTTCGCCAGCCGGAGGTCGTCTTCGTGGCGCTGGTGTGCGCGGCGGTCACGATCCTGCTCGGCGTCTACCCCGAGCCGCTGCTCAACGTCGCCCGCGACGCGGCCGACGCCATCCGGTCCCTGATCTAGTTCCGCGCGGTTGCGGCGCAACCCTTCGGTTGCCTGGTCAGTTGCGTACCTCATAGGTACGCAACTGACCGCTCCGCGACCGCTTGGGGCCAGACAGACGCGGATCCTTGATCCGCGAGCAGCGCGCGGCGTGTCTGGCTGAACCGGGGGGGCGAACTTTCGCGCGGGTGCCCTATCCCAAGCGTGCACACGCGAACCACCGCCGGTCAGGCCACGATCGAGTACGTCGCCGCTCTCGCCCTCTTAGTGGCGATCCTCGTTCTGGCCGGGCCGGCGGTGGGTGCGCCAGACGTCGGCAGGCTCGTCTACGGCAAGCTGCGGCTCGCGCTGTGCGTGGTCGGCGGCGATGTCTGCTCGTCGGCACAGGCCGCCCGGGACGGGTTGGCGCCGTGCCCGATGCGGTCGGACCTCACGGGGCATGCGGTCTCGGTCACCGCGTTCAGCGTCGAGGTCGGGCATCGCTGGACGCTGTTGGTGACGCCGCAGTCGGACGGGACGGTCACGATCGTGCGGACCGGGAGCGGCACCGTGGGCGCCGCCACGGGTGTCGGAGCGGGGTTCTCGGCGGGGCCGGTCGAGTTCGGCCTGGGTGTGTCCGGCGGCGCCCAGGCCCGTGTGCAGGCGGCGTTCGGCTGGACGTTCAAGAACCAGGCCGCCGCCGATCGCTTCCTGCGCCACGCGACGCTGAACTCCGCGGGGGAGATCGCGGGGTATCCGCCGTCGTGGGTGTCGGTCGAGGACGCCGCGGAGCTGTCGGACTCGGCCGGGCTCGATGCGGGCGTGCGCGGGTCGAAGGAGTCCGGGCAGGTGATCGGCGTCGCCGGCGGGATGAGCGGGGCGATCGGCGCCCGCAAGACACGCGACGGCGCCTACACGCTCTACGGGCGGGCGACCTTCGAGGGCGGGGACGTGTCGCTGCCGCTGATGCCCTCGACCGGGCCTGGCCAGGACGACTGGCTCGTGGAGTACACGTTCGGCCGCGACGGGGCCCGCGAGCTCGCGTTCCGCCACGGCGACATGACCGACGGCGGCCGGCGGCTGACCGAGACGGTGCTGCGCCTCGACCTGCGCGACCCCGCCAACCGCGCCGCCGCCCAGCCCTTGCTCGGGCTGGACTGGCCGTGGCCGCGCAGCGCGAAGGAACGCGTCGCGGCGGTGCTGGCGCGGATCAGGACCGACGGGACGGTCGAGACCTCCGTGTCCGAGGTCGCCGACGACACGGCCGGCGTCGCCGGCTCGATCGCGGGCGAGATCAAGTTCGGCGGCAGCGCCAAGCGCATCAAGGTCCACAAGACCCTGGTCTCGGCGACCGCCCTGACCGGTGGGCCGTACGAGCGCGAGCGCTTGGACTGCGTGCCGGCTCAGGGCTGAAGGTGCTCGGCCACGTCCCACGTCCAGAACTCGACGAGGTGGCCGTCGGGGTCCATCACGTAGGCCGCGCGCGAGTGCTGGTAGGCGCCGAACGCGTGCTCGCGGACGTCGAGGCCGGCCGCCTTGAGGTGGTTGACGGCGCTCTCGTAGTCGGATGCGGCGATGTGCATGGCGAAGTGCACGTGCACGCCGCCGCGGCCCTTCTCCAGGCCGACCTGCGGGCGCCACAACCCGATGCGGGTGCGGTCGCCGGCCATCAGCCAGATCGCGTCGCGGTCCGGCCAGCGCTCCACGACCGGCAGGCCGATGATGCCCGCGTAGAACGCCTCCGAGGCGTCGAGGTCGACCACCTCGAGCACCAGCTCACTCACTCCCGTCACCGGAATGCCCATCCGTGCAGTGTGACCGTCCACGAGCGCCGTTAGTGTCGGGCGACCATGGTCCATGACGAGATCCTGACCGCGGCGGAGCGGCGCTCGGCGGCGCTCGTCGCCCGCGACGCCGACGCCCTGCGCGCCATCCACCACCCGGACCTGCGGTGGACGACCCACCGCGGCGAGGTGCGCGACCGCGACCGCTACGTCCACGGCAACACCGCGGGCGATCTCGTCTGGCGCGCTCAGCGGTTGACCGACGCGGACGTCGTGACCGTCGGCGATACCGCGGTGCTGACCGCGCTCGTCCACGACGAATACGAGCGCGCCGGCGAGCCGGGCGCGCACACCATGCGGCTCACGCTCGTGTGGGTCCGCGAGAACGGAACATGGCGCGTCCTCGCCGGGCAGGCCGGGCCCGCGAGCTGAGACGCGCGAGCGGCGCGGCCCGCGCGGGCGCGGCGAGCGGCGCGAGCGGTGCGGCCGGCGCGCGCGCGGCGATCGGCGGCCCCCGCGGGCGAGGCCGGCGCGGCCCCCGCGGACGCGGCGAGCGGCGCGGCTCCCGCGGGCGCGGCGCGCGGCCGCGGACGCCTCGCCGGCGCGCTCGTCCTCGCGGCGCTGCTCGCGGCCGGCTGCGGCGGCGTGGGCACGTCGTCCGGCGCGGACATCGCCGCGCGCCAGGGCGATAGGAACTGCTCGGACTTCGCCGGGCAGGCCGAGGCGCAGACCTGGCTCGAGGCGCATCCCGGCGATCCCGATCATCTGGACGCCGACGGCAACGGCCAGGCGTGTGAGTCACTCAGCGCCGCGACGACCACGAAGCCCAAGGCCGTGGCCGCATCGAGGCGGGCGCGCGTGATCCGGGTCGTCGACGGGGACACGATCAAGATCCGCACCGATGACGGCGCCAACGAGACGGTCCGGCTGGTCGGGATCGACACCCCGGAGAGCCGGCGCCCGCAGACGCCGGTCGAGTGCGGGGCCAAGCGCGCCGCCGCGACCCTGACGAAGCTGCTCACCGGGAAGCGCGTGACGCTCCGGCGCGACCCCACCCAGGACGCGCGCGACAAGTACGGACGCACGCTCGCCTACGTCGACCTCGGCGGACGCGACGCCGGCGAGACGATGGTCCGGACCGGCTGGGCGATGCCCTACGTCTACGGCGGCGTGCCCTTCGAGCGGGTCAGCGCGTATCGCAGAGCCGAGGAGGCGGCCCGCGGCGCGCACGCCGGCGTCCACGGCGTCTGCGCCGGTGACTTCCACCGCGCCGCCTGAGCCCTTATCCGCGGACGCTCGTCTCGACTTCCAGCGTGCGGGTGCGCGGGGTCCGCTCGCCGCGCTCGTAGCGCGGCGGCAACGCCCACAGGGCGCGCAGCCCGCCGCCGAACCCCAGTCCCTGAGCCAATGCGCGGCGGAGCGCCTTGCGGCCGGAGCGCGGTGGCGGCTCGGGTGTGGCTGCGTAGCGGCCGGAGGCGAGTGAGCGCAGGTACGCCGCGACCTCCGGAGAGTGCGACCCGAGACGGCGCTCGAGCTGGGTCAGCGTCGTGCCGGTCGACACGGGCCGCCCGACACGGCGCATGGCGTCCTCGACCTCGTAGATCGCGCGGTCCATCGGCGTCTTGCCTCGCGGGCGGCGAATGAACAACACGATCGCCAGCACCAGCGCGAGCACGAGCACGACGACACCGAACCAGCGCAGCCAGGCCCAGTGGCTCTGGCCGGTGACCGTCCCGCTCTGGGCGTCGTTGCGGCCGAGCTGCAGCTCGGGGCGGACGGAGATCGGGTTCGATTCGCGGTTGGCGGCGCCCTGCTGGCCGGTGTCGCGGTCCGGGGTGACCGGGGCGTTGGAGGCGTCGGCGGCGAGCGCCGCGACCTGGGAGCGGGCGGGCGTGCTGGAGGGCGTCGGGTCGACGTCGACCCAGCCGTACTTCTCGAACCACACCTCGACCCAGGCGTGGGCGTCGGTATCGCGGACGATCCACGCCTTGTGGCGCGACGAGTACCCGCCCGGGGTGAAGCCGGTGGCGACGCGCGCCGGGATGCCGGCCATCCGCAGCATCACGGCCATCGCGCCCGCGAAGTGCTGGCAGTAGCCGAGGTGCGAGACGTTGATGAAGTAGTCCAGCGGTGCGTCGTCGACCGGCGTGCGCGGCGGGCTCTCGGTGTACTGGAAGGCCGAGCTGCGCAGGAAGGTGTCGACGCGGCGGATGTAGTCCATCGGGTTCTCGGCGCCGGCGCGCAGCTCCTGCACGAGCTCCCACGTGCGCGCGTACTTGGTGCGCTTCATCTCGCCGTCGATGTCCCCGACGGCGCGGCCGAGCGTCGGGTAGGACGCGTAGCCCGGGTCGTCACTGCCCCAGGCGTTGAAGTGCATCTCGGCATCGAGCACGACGCTCGAGCGCGAGAACGCGCCCCGTACCTGGGTCGCGGACTCGCCCGGCTTGAACGGCACGGTCAGGACGCGATCCGCGGCCCAGCGGTCACCGTCGCCGACCGAGGCCTTGGCGAGCAGGGCAGCGGCCGGTCGTGGCACGTGGACCTCGGCCGTGTAGGAATCGTTGCGGCGCAGCCCCGTGGGGGCGTCCCAGGTTCCGGGCGAGAGCGCGGGCCGGACCGCGCGCGACGGGTCGCGGATGCCGATGGTCGTTCCCGCGCCGTAGACGTCGGTCGTGCGCACCCGGCGGATCTGGAACTGGAGCTCCTCGGTCCACGCGGGCCGGCTCGTCCAGTCGTCGACCAGGTTGGCCTCCCACGCCTCGTCGTAGCCGGAGGTCGACGGCGCCTGCTGACCGACCTGCCAGGCGATCCCGTTGAAGACGTCGAGGTTGCGCGCCTTCCAGTACAGCGGCTCGCCGGAGACGACCCGCATCACCTCGTTGCCGTCGCGCGGCCAGTCGATCGGGCCGTAGGACTGCGTCCAGGAGAAGCGCACCGGATCGTCTGGACCGAGCGACTCCGCGAACGCGCGATAGTCGAACCACGGCTCGCCGCGATCGGCCGCCGCCGCCACCGGCAAGGCGCCGACGAGCGCCAGCAGCAGCAGCCCCGCCACGCCGAGCCCGGGCTTCAGCGGGAGCCGCTCCAGCCACAAGAAGCAGATCGACAGCGCGGCCAGGGCGAGTCCCAGCGCGATCGAGCTCGTCTCGCCCAAGGAGATGACCGGCGACGCGATGACGATGATCAGCACCGCCAGCGCGACGAACGGATACCCGCGCTCCGGCGCGGCGAGCGGCACGCGCGGCTTCGATCGCGACGACGCCCGCGGCCAGAAGGTCAGCAGCCCGGCCAGGATCAGCAGCTCACAGCCGAGCAGCTCGAGCACGATCCGCGGCCACGGGTCGGCGCTGACGTACGGCAGCCGGACCGTGCCGAGCGCCTGCAGACCGCCGGCGAGCCCGGAGAGCAGGTCGTCCCAGCGTCGCGGCTTGAGCAACTCGAGCGGCGCGCTGGACAACGCGTAGCCCACGAACAACGACACGATGACGATCGCGAACAGTGCCACGCCCCGCGCGCGCGGTGACAACCCGCGTGGCGCCCGGCGGCGCTCCGACACCCCCTCCGCGACGTCCGCGCGCGAGCGGCGAGGCCCGAACAGCCGCACCGACGGCGGCCGGCGCGTCGGCTCGCGGGTGACCAGCAGCACCGCCGTCGCGGCCGACACCGAAGCGACGACCCACAGCAGCACCCGCCCGGAGGGCAGGTCCTGGACCAGGTTCTGCCACTCGAACCCGCCGATGATCGCCAGCGCGGCGAGCCCGATCAGCCGCGCCGCCCACTGCGGGAACAGCGCGCGCGAACTCGATTGCGCCCGCGCGCGCGCAGAGACGGCAGCGGCGGCCACGCTCAGCCTCGCGCCTCCACTTCGCGCTGGCGCAACTCGACCCGCCGGATCTTGCCGGTCAGCGTCTTCGGCAGATCCTCGACGAACTCGATCTCGCGCGGGTACGCGTACGCCGAGAGCCGGTTGCGCACATGCGCCTGGATCTCCTTGACCAGCTCATCCGAGGCCTCGAACCCGGACGACAGCACGACGAACGCCTTGACGATCGCCCCGCGCCGCTGATCCGGCACGGCGATCGCCGCCGCCTCCTTGACCGCCGCGTGCTCCAGGCACGCCGACTCGACCTCGAACGGGCCGATCCGGTAGCCGGCGGAGATGATCACGTCGTCCGCCCGGCCCTCGTACCAGACGTAGCCGTCCTCGTCGAAGCGCGCGGCGTCCTTGGTGTGGAACCAGTCGCCGCCGAAGGTCTCGCGCGCGGCCTCCTCGTTGCGCCAGTAGCCGAGCGGATAGTGGGGATTGCTGCGCGCGCGCAGACAGATCTCGCCCTTCTCGCCCTGCGGCAGCGGCTGCTCGTTCTCGTCGAGGATCTGGACGTCCCAGCCGGGCATCGGCTTGCCCATCGAGCCCTCGCGGACCTCCATGAACGGGTAGTTCGCACACAGGGGATATGACTCGGTGAGCCCGTAGTAGTCCAGCACCGTCAGCCCGTACTGCTCGCGGAACCAGCGGATCGCCTCCGGGTTCAGCGGCTCGCCGGCGCTGCAGACGATCCGGAACTTCTGCGGATAGCGCGTGCCCGCGTCGCCGATCGACATCATCGAGCGCATCGCCGTCGGCGTGGTGAAGACGTTGGAGGCCTCGTGCCGGGACAGGAACGCGAGCTGCTTGTGCGGATCGAACCCGCCCTCGCGCTGGTAGACGAGCTGGACCGCGCCGAAGCGCCAGGGCCCGAGCAGCGGCGCGATGCCCGCCGCCCACGCCCACTCCCCCATGCCGTGGAAGGTCTCGCCGTCGCGCACGTCGTGGCAGTAGATGAACTCCTCGTGCGCCAGCAGGTAGCGGTGCGCGTGGATGATCCCCTTCGCCAGCCCGGTGGTGCCGCTGGTGTAGTAGAGCTGCGCCGGATCGTCGGCCAGCGTGTCCTCGGGCGTGAAGTCGGGCGATGCGCCGGCGAACACGTCGTCCGTGAGCACCAGCACGTGCTCGACCAGCGACGGATCGACGCGATCGCGGTTGGCCGCGTTGGTGACGAGCACCTTCGCCTGCGAGTCGGACACGCGATGGCGGATGCCGTCGTCGCCGTAGAGGACGGACATCGAGAGCAGGATCGCGCCGCACTTCCACGTGCCGAAGAACGCGGCCGCGGTCTCCGGCGTGGGCGGCAGCAGCATCGCGACGCGGTCGCCCTTCTCCACGCCGAGCCCGCGCAGGACGTTGGCGAACCGGTTGGAAAGCTCCTGCAGCTCCCCCCACCGCACGTTGCGCACGGTCCCGTCGAAGTGCTCGTGGATCATCGCGAGCTTGTCCGCGGGGTGCTTGTCACAGACGTCCTGCGCGATGTTGTACCGCTCGGGCACGTGCCACTCATGGGTGGCGACGGCCTCCTCGTAGGACGTTGTGCTCACGTGCGCTCCTCCCATCGACCGGGTCTTGAGAGGATAGGCGCCGGTCAGCCGGTGAGGACCCGCATCCGGGGCGCCTGCGCGCCATCCAGCCGGTAGAGGATCCCCGACGGCCCGAGCGCCGGCGCACGTCCGGCCGCTGCGTCAATCCGGCGGCGCCGGCCTAGAGCTGGACCTCGGGGGTCTCGTATTGCGCCCGCGACTGGGCGACGCCGCACGCTTCGCCTATGCGCCGAGCTCGAGCCACTCGCGGAACCGCGGCGTGGGCGGCACCCCGGTCAGCTCGACGGTCAGGCCCGGCGTCACCTCGAGCTCGATCCCCGCCGAGTGGTCCGGCGCGTCGAGCTCGGGGGTGCGCCCGCTGAGGTCGATCAGCCGCTGGTTGGCCGAGCCGCGCCAGCGCAGGCCGCCATGCAGGCGCTCGACGTAGGGGCCGTCGACGAGCAGGTCGACCCGCTCGAGCAGCGCCCGCTGGGCATCGGCGCCGTTGCGCCGCAGCCACTCGACGCGGTAGCCGGTGTAGACCATCACGTGCAGCTCGGGGCGCTCGGCGCGGGCGCGGTCGATCACCCGGTTCAGCGCCGCGGCCTGCAGCATCGGCTCGCCACCCGAGATGGTCACGCCGTCGCGGGCGTGATCGACGATCCAGGTCGCGAGCGCCTCGACCGCGATCTCGCCGCCGGTGTGCGGATGGGTCTCGGGCGCGATGCAGCCGTGGCAGCGCAACTCGCACCCCGAGACCCAGATGACCGCGCGGCTGCCCGGCCCGAGGACCTCGGTGTGCGCCTTGCGGCGGTTGACGAGGACCGCGTCCTCGCGGGCGCTTCCGTGATGGCGGCTCATGCCTCGACTCCGGCCGTCGCCCATTCCGGGAGATCGAGCTCCGGCAGCTCGCCGCAGTCGATCTCGCCGCCGAAGTCGCGGGCGCCGGCGGGCAGCGCGGACTGGGCGCCGTCGCGATAGGCGGCCCAGGCGGCCTTGGCGAGCGACTGCTCCGCGCGCGCGAGGTGCACGCCGGCGCGCAGCGCGTGGCGATGGGCGGCGTGCGCGTCACGGATCTGGCGCTCGACCTCGCGCAGATCGCCGACGGCGGCCACGCGCATGCGGCGCAGCGCGTCGAGCTTGTCCTCGTCGGGCTTCATCACCCACGCCAGCACCCGCCCGACGAAGCCGCGGGCGCGCTCGGGCACGGGAGCCGGGTCCAGCGCGAGCAACTCGGGGGAGACGCCGCGCTCGCTGAGCGCCGCCTCGGCGGCGGTCACCCGGCGCTGCGCGGACTGCTGGAGCGTCGGCGCGCCCTCCAGGAACGACGCCGACTCGATCAGCACCGTCTCGCGGGCGGCGCCGAGGCGGTGCAGGCGGGAGTCGATCGTCGCGGCGATCTCGTCGCTGATCGGAAGCTCCATCGCGACGAGCTCGTCCCCGTGGCGCGCGGCGTCGGCGACGCCGCGCGCTCGGTAGGCCGCGACCAGCTCGCGGTGCTCGGTGGTGACGGCCTCGACATCCAACGGCGGTGGGTACATGCGGGCTCCTTCGACGGGGATTTCGGAGGGGAGACGGGCCGGGCGAAACGACGTCAAGCGAGCCGAGCGCCCACCCGCGTCGCCCAGGCCTGCCAGAACTTCTGGATCTGCTGCTGGCGCTCGACCCGCATGCGCATGCCGCCCGGGTGGTAGAGCAGGAACGGCATCTGCACCTCGACGCCGGTCAGGCTCGGCAGGAGGTTCTTGCGCTGGAGGTCGTTGAGCAGGCGCGCGATCGCCTCGTCGGAGAGGTCGATCTGCGTGAAGTCGCCGACGGCCGGGCTGTTCTGGACGCCGTTGGTCAGCCACAGCAGCTTGTCGCCGGGCTTGAGGCCCTTGGCGGCGACGGACGCCGCCTCGAGCAGCGCCGACCCGCCGACGCCGACCTTCGGATGGGCGAGCTCGGCGCTCACGTCCGCGGTGGCGGCGTCGACCTTGCGCTTGATGTCCACGGGCGCGAGGTCCGGGCTGTCCTGGTGGTCGGCGTCCGGGCCGACGTCGGCGAACTGCGGCAGGCCCTCGGCGATCGGGTCTCCGGCGGCGACGATCAGGCAGACCTTGCCGCTGCCCGTGGTGCCGATGCCGGTGGCGAAGGTGCGGAAGGCCTCGGCGTAGGTGTCGCGGATGTCGCGGGTCGAGCCCGAGACGTCCGCGACCGCGCAGCCACCGGGAGCCGGCATCGGGGAGTCACCCCCGCGCAGGAGGAACAGGAGCAGCGCGACGACGGCGACGGTCCCGGCGGCGAGCAGGGGCAACGGCGGCGTCTGGCGGCGCTTGGGTGGGGTGCGGGGGCTGCGGGGTCGAGTGGCCATGGAGGGTCTCCTCGGTCAGGCGTTCGGGGTCGGGGGACGCCAGCCCGGCGGGCGGCCGTGGCGCAGCCAGGCGCCGGGCGGGACGGCGACCGGACCGGCGGCGGGTGCGGGCTTGGCGGGCGGAGCGGGTGGGGCGGGCTTGGGGACCGGCGGGTGCGGCGGTTCTGGCGCGGGTGGCGGCACGTCGGGCGCCGGTGCCTCGGGCGCCGGGCGCTGGGCCCGGGCGATGTCCGGCAGCGGCACCCGCGGGATCGGCATCAGCGGCTCCGGAGCGGGCGGGACGTCGACCGGCGCCGGGTCGGCCTCCTCGGTCTGCAACTGGGTCGGCACGACCACGGGCTGTGTGCTCGTCGCCCGGTCGGGGTCGATCAGGCGATGGTGGATCGGTCGCTCGTCAGGCTCGTCGAGGAGCAGCTCCGCCGGCTGGGTGCCGAGCGCGTGGCACGCGCGCGAGTACTCCGTCCGCAGGCGGCCGATCACGTTGCCGTGGACGGCCTCCTCGAGCTCCACCACGGCACCGATCCGGAGGTCGTTCTCGTCGAGCGCGGCGGTCGCCTCGGCGCCGGCGTCGCGCGCCTCGTCGAGGCGATCGCGACGGTGGGCGAGGTCGTGCTCGGCGTCCGCCTTCTCGGCTTCCCACCTGCGCGTCGGCCCCGCCAGGCTGACGCGCATCGAGAGGCCGCACGCGGCGAGCAGGCCCGCGAGCGTCAGCGGCGCGACGAACCCGAGGCTCGGCGTCGGCTCCGGCCCGGCCGGCGAGGCCTTCGCCTGCGTCGCGCCCCCGCCGAACCCGTCCGTCGTCGTCGCCGCCTGCGTCTTGAGGTGGTTCAGATACTCGAGGTTCTGCTCGCGGCTGCCGGCGAGCGAGACCATCCCGATCGCGAGCAGGACGAACGTGCAGAACGCGAGCGCCGCGAGCACCACCCGCGCGGCGCGGCGGCGGCCGGCCACGAACGCGGCGAGCGCGGCACCGCCGAACTCGGCCGCCAGCACGCCCAGGAGCGCG
Organism: uncultured Solirubrobacteraceae bacterium; assembly: GCA_963798325.1. Taxonomy (GTDB): domain Bacteria; phylum Actinomycetota; class Thermoleophilia; order Solirubrobacterales; family Solirubrobacteraceae; genus Solirubrobacter. The sequence goes on along the minus strand of CAWCSS010000008.1, from coordinate 623,234 downwards.
ATCCCGGCGGCGATCAGCGTCGCGGTCCTCGAGGTCGTCTCCAGCGCCGCGCGCAGGCTCGGCGCCGTCAACTTGGCCTCGACGAAGGCGAGGATCGGGATGACCAGCAGCAGCACCCAGGGCTGCGTGAGGTGCCGCCCGCCGGCCGGCTCGTCGGGCGCCTGGGCGGCGATCGTGGCGACGGCGCCCTCCGCGTCCTGCACCTCGCTCTCGGCGGTCTTGACGTCGTTGGTGGCGCGCTGCAGGTCGGCCACCGCCTGCGCGCGGGCGCCCACCAGCGGGCCCGCCTGCTCGGCGATGTTCGTGTCGCGCATGTGCCGCAGGCCGTCCGCGAGCGGGACCCGGATCGGTCCGGGACCCACGCGGCGATCGGCGGTCGCGCGAGCCAGCTCACGCGCGTTGCGGTCGACCAGCGCCCGCCGCTCCTGCTCGGTATGCGTGATCCGGCCCCGCGCCGCGTCGGACGCGGCGCGGTCCTGATCGGGCCGGTAGCGCCCGATCGAGTTGAAGGGCCCGGGGTCGGGCAACATCGGATCCGTCGCCGGATCCGGACGGGGATCAATGACGCTCATGGCCCTAGGACGCCGGGGACGGAATCCGCGTCAAGTGCGGTCACGGTCAGCTGCAGCCCGGCGCCGGGGTCGATCCGGGCGTGCACGACGCTGCCGCGCGTCACCGTCTCGAGCTGGGCGACCAGCGGGTCGGTGAGCACGGTCGCGATCGCCCCACCGTCGCGGCTGGAGATGTCGCGGCCGTCCCAGCGCCCGTCGGGCGGGAGCGTCTCGCCGACGGCCGCGGCCACCGACGCGTCATCGATCGTCAGCGTGACCCGGAAGATCGCCGACAGGTGCTCCTCGACGTTGCGCGCGACCGGCGCGACGATCTCGCCGATCGCCTCCCGGCGCAGCATGTCGTAGGGGACGACGCTGCGCGCGATCCGGCTCCAGAGCGGCTCGCCGGCCTCCGGGATCCCGCGGATCGCCTCCTCGGCGAGCGTCCGCGCCAGCGCGTTGAACGCCTCGAACGCCGGCGGTCCGGCCGGGTCGCGCATGACGTCCAGCAGCCGGTCGGAGCCGAAGTTCGACGTGATGATGAAGATCGACTGCGAGAAGTCCGTCTCGCGCCCGCGCCCGTCGCGCAGGCTGCCGTCCTCGATGATCGAGAGCAGGGCCTTGGCGATCTCGTCGTCGGCCTTGTCGAACTCGTCGAACAGGATCACCCGCGCTGGGTTGGCGGCGAGCGCCTCGGTGAGCAGGCCGCCCGCCTCGTGCCCGACGTAGCCGGGAGGGGCCCCGACCAGCCGCGCGACCGAGTGGGGCTGGGAGAGCTCGGCCGCGCAGTTGAAGCGCAGCATGTCGTTGGGGTTGCCGCTGAGCGCGCGCTGGATCGCGCGCGCGGTCTCGGTCTTGCCGACGCCGGGCGGGCCGCAGAACAGCAGCACCAGCGCGGGGGCACGGCTGGCCTCGAGCGCCGGGCGGTGCTCGTTCCCGCGGCCGGCGCGGTGCAGGGCCACGCGCAGCGCCACGAGCGCGTGCGGCTGGCCGCCGACCTCGCGGCCGACACGGGCGAGGATCACGTCCACGTCGAACTCGTCGAACGTGCGCCCCTGCTTGGCCCGGCGGGCGGCGTGACGGGCGAGCCGCACGGGCTCGTCGAGGCCGATGCGGAGCGGGTGCGAGGCACGGCGCACCCGCTCGACCGCGTGCGCGGGCAGCCCTTCCAGCGCGCGGGCGAGCATCCGCCGGGTCCCGTCCGACGCCGGCGTGCCCGCGCCGTGGAACCCGTCGGCGATCTCCGCGATCATCGCGCGCAGGGCGTCCTCGGCGGGAACGTCGGCCTGCACGGCCACGAGATCGTGGACGTGGCCGAGGCACGGCAGCTCGGCGCCCGCGAGCAGGACGAGCGCGTTGCGGTGCGCGACCGGGCCGGACTGCGCGACGCACGCGGCCTCCTCCATGGCGCGGCGGATGATCGCGACCGCACGCCGGCCCGAGTCGCTGTTGGTGTTCAGCAGCAGGTCGCAGTCGCGCAGGATCACGACCAGCGGGCACTGGTTCTGGGCGAGCAGGGCGCGCACCCCGCGCGCGACGTCGATCGGGCTCGGGCCGCCGGTGCGGCCCCCAGCGCCGTTGTCGTCGCCGCGACGGGCCGAGCCGGCGAGCAGGCGCTCGACCTCGGCGCGGTGCGCCGGGTCCAGCGCCCGCAGGCCGTCGGCGGCGTCGCCGACGACGACCACGCGGGTGCCCGCGATCTGCTCGAGCTCGGCCGCCATCGCCGCCGGCTCGACGATCACGTGCCCGCGCCAGACCGCGGTATCGCCGATGTGGCCGCGGACGAGGACGTGCGCCCCGTCCGCGACCGCGGTCGCCGTCCGCTGGACGTGGGGAGAGGTCAGCTCGCTCATGCGCCCGCACCGAAGGCCGCGTGGCCGCCGTCGAGCAGCGGATCGTCGGCGTCGACCTCGAGGCCGCTGTCGCGCCAGCACTCGTGGAAGCGGCGGCCGAGCTCGGTCTCCGCGTCGCAGCCGGCGACGGCGCCGCCCGGGCTGTCGAGTTCAGGGAGCTCGCAGCGGTCCATCAACAGGTCGGCGCGGCCCTGGTCGTCGACCGCGAGGGTGACCTCGCCGCCGCCGGCCACGCCGATGACGGCCTGGCGGGTGCCGCCGGGCGCGACGGCCGTGCGGCGGACCACGGTGCCCGCCGGGAGCCGCTCGAGCATGCGCGCGAACACCAGCTCGCGGGTGCGCTCGGCGATCACGCGCTCGTCCTGGGAGCGGAGCTGCTCGATGGTCGCGACGCGGTCGGTCGCGGCGACGCGCCGGCCGCCGGCGATGCGGCCCGCGACGGTGCGGGCGGTCTGAATGCCGCGCGCGCCGAGCGCCTGCTGGACGCGCAGTTCGAGCGTGCCCTGCAACTGGTGGCGCAGCGCGGCGAGCTCCGCCGCGATCAGGCTGCCCGGGCGCACCTGGGCTTCGATGGTGGTACCGCTCATGTGAGGCCTTTCGTTCGGTGGGCGATCCGGCTCCTAGACGGGCCGGACCAGGGCACGTCAAGTCAGCGGCGCGTCCGGGCGCGCAGCCAGAGCACGACGACGGCGAGGACGGTCAGCGGGAGACCGATGGCGGCGACGAGCTCGAAGGCACCCTCGAGCACGGCTCCGGGAAGGGCCGCGACGAGCTCGGCGGTGGTGCCGCCGTGCAGGTAGTACGGGACCAGCCCGATCAGGGCGGGCAGCCCGAAGACGGCGAACATCCCCAGCGAGAGGCCGAGCTTGGTGTCCTTGTAGCGCTTCCACTGCTGCTCGCCGCGGGCGCCGGACCAGGCGCGGCGCAGGTCACAGCCACGGACCATGACCGTGCCGCCGCGGTGGAACTCGACCTTGTAGCGGTCCGAGAACCAGCCGCTGGGAACCTCCCGGACGATGCCGCGGGTCCCCTTCTTGACCGCCGGGTAGCCGAGCTTGCCCAGCCAGCCGTCGAGATCGCCCGCGGCGACCACGTGGTCGCCGACGGAGTAGGAGGCGCCGAACATCACGGCCGCCTGAGGAGGCCCTTGACGATGGCGCCGGCCTCCTTCTCGGCTGCGCGCCGCTCGGCCGGGCGGAGCTTGTCGGCGGCGAGCGCGTCAGCCTCGCGGGCCGACTTCGCCCGCAGCTCTTCGAGCTCGCGCTTGCGGTGCTGGTTGTACTCGCGGGTCAGCTCCGTCTGGGCCTTGACCGGATCGGAGCGGTCCTGCGTGCTGGGCAGCATGGCGTGGCTGACCGACCCGACCGTGACGGCGGTCAGGGCGGCGACGGCAATCGAACGAGGTACTCGCACAGGGCCTCCAGGGCGTCTCGGAATCACGGGTGAGACGCCCGGGGACCATCCGCGTCAAGCGGGTGCGGTGGAACTCAGTCGCGCTGGAGCCGGATGAGCCGGTACGTGTGCACGTCCAGCTCCACGGTCAGCGGCATCAGATAGCCCGCGATCGCGTTCTCGATCAACGTCGCGGGAAGCATCAGCCGCGCCAGCGCGCCGAGGCGCGGGTGATCGAGGTACTTGCCGGCCGCCCCGGCCAGCCGTGCCAGGTTCGGCTTGATCTGCTCGGTGAGGTCGATGTTCTCCATGACCCGCAGGCCATGGTGCCCGGCCACGTCGATCCAGTCCGCGAGCGTGTGGCTCGTCGCCACCGCCATCGCCTGCTCGACGTCGGTCGCCGCCTTGCGCACCACGTCCGGCGCCGTCTCGTAGCGGTCGGTCCGCCAGGCGTCGATGACGATGAACGACCCGCCCGGGCGGAGCACGCGGCGCTGCTCGGCGAACGCCTGCTCGAGGTCGGTGGCATGGCAGAAGCTCTCGATCACGAACACGACGTCCTGGGACTCGTTGGCCAGCGCCAGCTCCTGGAAGTCGCCCACCTGCGCGTGCGCGTTCACGCGCTCGGCGAGCACCTTGTTGGCACGCGTCACCTGGCTGTCGACCAGGTCGATGCCGGTGAAGCGGCGCTGCGGGTAGCGCTGCGCCAGCAGGTTGAGGTTGAAGCCGTTGCCGCACGCCAGCTCGAGCAGGTCGCGATCGCCCTCGCGCAACCGGTCGGCGACGAGGTTGGCCTGCCCCTCGTACCCCGCCTCGTCGAACGTCCCGTCCGGATTGAGGGCCATGTGCATCGCCCCCTGCTTGGAGTGGACGAACCAGTACCCGAGGCGCGATTGCTCGTAGTAGCTCTGGATCTCGTGCTTCGACGAGCCTCGCCCTTGCAGCCGCGACAGGTCGAAGGCGTCCTCGAGCCGGTCGACGCGTCGGCGCAGCTCGCGCAGCAGGGTGTCGTCCGGGGGGGTCATCGGGTGCCGCCTTACGCTAGCGGCCCGCTGCCGGCTTGACGTGGCTGGACCCCGCTCGTTTAGGGTTCGAATGACTGTGCTCGAGCGCGCCGACGACGACACGCGCTCGCTGCAGGAGCGCTGGCATTGCCTGATCGACCACGCGGCCGCCACCGCGTATGTCGAGTTGCTGGGGGTCGACGCGACGCGCGTCGCGGCGGAGCTCGACGCCTACGCCGGGCGTGGCCTCGGCTCGCATCTGCTGGCGCTGACGTCGAGTCGAATCGTTCCCGGCGAGCGCCGGCCGACCGGCCTGCTGCCCGCCGCGGCGCTGGCCGAGCGGCTCGCGCAGGACTGGCGGGCGCACTGGACGCAGGTGGGCGGGCGCGCCGACCCGGACGAGCATCCGCGGCTGCTGGGCGCGTTCGTGCAGCGGCTCGGCGACGTGATCGCCAGGACGCGCGAGCCGGTTCGCCGGCGCGGCTCGGGGTGGCCGTCCGCCCGTATCGAGACCGTCACGCGCGGCGTGGCCGCCCGCTGGTGCGCTCGGCATCCGGGCCTCCCGGAGGATCCGGCGCCGCTGGCCGAGGAGGCGGGCGAGTTCGCCGCCCACCAGGAGCTCGTGGTGGCCGGGGCGCGGCGCAAGCTGCGCAGCCTCTCCAAGGAGCACGCCGAGCTCGTGGACCAGCTCCTCATCACCGCCGCCGGCCGCGACGACCGCTCGCCGGTGCCGACGGCCATCCAGAGCGCATACGTGACCGTGCGCCTGACCCGCCGGGTCGACGACGGGCTCTTCAGCGACCTGCCCGAGACGTTGGGCATGCCCTACGTCACCGGCCCCGAGCACGTCGCCCACCTGTGCCGGGTCACCGACGTCGATCGGCACCTGGACGACGTCGACTGGCTGCGGGCCACAGCGGCCGCGTACGTGCGCTGGGGCGACGCGCGCGTGCGGCAGGCGCTCGACGGCGGACGCCTCGTCGAAGCGGCCTGCCGAGCGGCGCGCTGGAGCGGGCGCGACCGACTGACGTATTCGCTGCTGCGGCTCACCCAGAAGGGTCAGCGTGCCGGCTACTACGGCATTCATCTCGATGATCCATGGCTCGGCCGCGTGCTCGCCGGTCGGGCCAGGGAGCTCGCGGTCAACCTTCGAGCGTGCGCCCAGCGCGTCAACGCGGTCACGCGCGGCGAGGACGCGCAGATGCGCTGGCTCGCGGACCTCCTGCAGCGCGAATACGCCTCCTCCGAGGACCGTCACGAAGCGGTCAGCGAGGCGTTCATCCGGATCACCGAGATCCTTCGCGCCGGCCCGTTGCCCGGGGAGGCCGACGAGCGGACCGCCCGCACGACGCCGCCCGGTTCCGCGGCCGAGTACGTGTTCCAGTCCGACTTCGAGCTCTGGTGCAAGTCGGTGCGCGCCAGCCGGCGCAGCGACCCAGCGGCGGAGGTGTCGCCGCCGGAACCCGAGCCGCGCGAGCGGATCGACCCGGTCGAGATCGACCCCGTGCTCGAGCGAATGGCCGACGAGGCGCTGTCGCTCCTGGACGCGCCGTACGACCTGCACTGCGCCGCGGCCGATCCGAGCACGTGCGACGGAACGTGCCTGAGGACCGTTCTCGAGCACGCCCGGGAGTCCGAGCTGCGGCAGCGGATCGACGCGATCGTCAGCGATACCGACGGGGCAGAAGCCGTGCTCGCGGGAGAGCTCGCGCGTTGGCGCGAGCAGCGCGCGCGTGTGCTCGCCCTGATCGAGCTGGAGCAGCGCAGGCTGCCCGAGCTCGTCGAGTACCTTCACGGCCTCGCGCCGAACCGGCAGAACGCCGTCGGCCGGCTCTCGCTCTGGTCGGCCCCGGCGCGCGCCTGCGCACGGACGCGCCTGCGCGCGATCGACGCCGCGCGGGACCGCTCGGACGCGCTGTGGGACGACGATCTCGAGCCCCTCACCGACGCCTCGATCCGCCGGCTCACCGGCGCACCCTCGGAGGCCAACGTGCGCCAGGCGCGCCTGAACTTCCTCAAGGCGCTCGAACGCCACGACGCCGAGCTGGCGGTCGTCTATCGCTGGCTGCGCGTCGACGCGGCGAAGGCCGACCTCAAGGGGCTGGACGGGCATGTCTGAGCTCGACGTCCGGGCGCTGTTCGAGCGCGCGGTCGTCAACGGGCTGGAGAGCCCGGACCCGCTCGTGCGCCGGCGCAACGCGCTGCGCGTGCCGACCGACGCGCACAGCGGTCCCGCCGTGCGCGCCACGCTCGTCCGCCTCGCCGCCGAGGACCCGAGCGAGGAGGTCCGCGCCGCCTGCATGGACGCGCTGGCCTTCGTGGAACCCGACCCGGTGGCCATCGCGGCGCGCCTCGCCGACGCCGCTTCGGAGCCCACCCGCCTCGATCGCCTGCGCGAGTGGGTGCGCTCCCAGTTGACCGTCCTCGTCCCGGCACCCGCGATGGGCCCCGGGGCGTGGCCGTACTTCGGGCCCACGCCGGGGTCCGTCGGCACGACCGGCGTCCCCCCGAAGGCGGAGCTCGATGGCAGCGAGGTCGTGTTCGAGCGTCTTCCCGCTGACCTCGAGGGCGCTCGGCTGCGCATCCTCCGGCTCGCGGCGCCCGAGGCCGGCTGGCACGAGTCGGCCGGGCCGGTGACACACGGATCGGCGGTCGTCAGGCTGCCGCGGGCGGCGCTCGACACACGCGAGGTCGGCGACCTCTGGATCGAACGCGTCCCCCCCGAAAGAACGTAATCGCGCACACGCGGCGCCGCGGTCAGGAACAATTCGCGCCTCGTGACGCGGCGTTGGTTCGTGTGGTTCGGGTTCGACTACGCGTCGAACCCCGACAAGGATGTCGTCCCCCCTCTCTACGCCGTTCCGGCTGCGCTGGCGCGCGCCCGCATCCTGTTCTGCGGCGAGAAGGACGGCTGGCGGGGACTCGGGTACGAGAGCGTCGGCAAGGACGAGCTCGGGATCGGCGACGACGCCACCGGCGAGGAGATGGCCCGATGCCTTCGCACCTGGTTCGAGCAGACGGCGCCGGAACCGACCGACATCGTCACGGTGTGGTTCTCCGGACACGGCCTTGTGGGCGACGGCGAGTCGGGGCTGCTGCTGCAGGGTGGTGGCGATCGCGCTGATGAGGGCATGCCCGCGGCCGTGCTCGGGGAGCTGCTCGCGCCGATCCAGCGGACGCTCGTGGTCGCCGACTGCTGCCACAGCGGGCTGGCCAGCGCGACCGCCGTGCTCGGTCTGCTCAAGAACAAGCTGGACCTGACCCTGACCGACCCGCGCGAGCAGTTGCGCGATGCCGGACACGAGTTCATCGCCGCCTGCCATGCCGGCGACGTGTCCAACCAACTCGACCTCGTGCTGGCGCTGGAGAACGTGATCAAGGGCGGGCAAGTCGGCGGCTCGTCGCAGCTCCCGCTGCGCCCGGGTCGCGTCGTCGAGGCGGCGAACGCCTACCTCGGCAAGCAGCGCAATCGGATCCAGAACGACTGCATCGGCTCGCCCGGCCCGATCGTCCCGGTGCTCCCCAACCCCCGCGTCAGCGTCCGCGCGACGCTCGACACGATGGAGTCCTGGATCCGGCCGAAGGCCGGCGGGGCGATCGACGACAGCGACGACGGCTGGCGCTTCCAGGGCCGCGGGGCGGCCTGCGAGCGGCTCGCCAAGTGGCTCCAGACCGACGTGCGACACGTGAGCGACACGCTGTTTCTCATCACCGGCGGGCCCGGGTCCGGGAAGTCGGCACTGCTCAGCTACATGCTGCTGCTCAGCGACGCGAGCGAGCGCGACCTGCTGCAGTACCGGGGCGCCATCGACCTCGGCAGCGCGACGATGCTGCCGCGCCTGAACTCGATCGACGTGTTCGTGACCGCCGGCCCGGGGCGCTCGGTGCGCGATGTCGCTCGCGAGATCATCGCCCTGCTCGAGCCGGAGGAGCGCGACGATCCGGCGCCGGAGCGACGCTTGCCGCGGCTGTTGCAGGAGATGGCGGCGACGATCGTCGTCGACGGCGTCGACGACGCGGAGGCTCCCGACAACCTCGTCCGGCGGCTGCGCGTCTGGGCGAGGTTCGCGCGCGTGATCGTCGGCTGCCGATCGCGGACGGCGGCCGCGGAGCAGTTGGCTCGGGACGCCCAGGTGATCGTCGACCTCGACGCCGACGAGTACTACGCGTCGGCGGATCTCGTGCGCTACGTGGTCGACATCGCCGCGCCGGAGCCCAGCCTGCGTCCGCGGGCCACCGAACTGGCGGAGATCGTCGAGCGGGCCGCCGGGCGCAGCTTCGAGGCCGCGCGCGCCGAAGCGATGGACCTCCTGGCCCGTGAGGCGCTGCCCGACCCGTCCAGCTACCGGCCGACGTGGACCGGGGGATCGGGCTCGCTCGCCGACGCGCCCGTCGTCGAACGCGGCGATGCGCTGCCGGCCAGGACCGACGAGCTGGCCACGGCGGTCCAGCACCAATGGCTGCTGGAAGCGAGCCATCGGGGGATCACCTCGCCGGCCACGATCCGTGTGTCCTGGACGCGAGAGCAGCGGACGGCCGGCGCCCGGCCGCCGGGCAGCACCCGGCCACACCGGATACCCACGAGCAGCCCGCCACGCAGGTTGAGCGATGACGGGACGCTCGACGAGCTGGTCGCGCTGTACCGCCATCCGGACGTCGACAAGGTGGTGATCGTGGGCGAGGCGGGCGCCGGCAAGTCCGGGATCCTGATCCAGCTGCTGCTCGAGTCCCTCGGCAGCCGGTCACGCGAGCTGACGGCGAAACGCTATGACGTGCCGGTTCCGGTCCTGATGACGCTGGGCGACTGGAACCCGGTCGAGACGGACCTGCTCGACTTCGCCAGCCGGGCGCTGTTTCGCGACTACGGCGCGCTGCTCGCCGGCACGAAGGTCTCCACCTACCGCGAACTGCTCGAGCAGAGCCGGATCGCGCTGTTCCTCGACGGCCTCGACGAGATGCCCGAGGACTACTGGGAGGCGGCGATCCGGCGCATCCAGCACGCGAGCCGCGTCCGCGTGGTGCTGACCGCGCGACCCGAGGCGGCCGAGTACGCCCACGTGCCGTTCGCGGCGCGCCTGACGCTCGAGAAGGTGCCGGTCGACGAGGCGGCCGACTACCTGCGCTCGGTCTACAACCCGAGCCTGCATGCGGATCGCTGGGAGGAGCTGATCGACTTCCTCGAGCGCAACCCGGACAGCCTCGCGGCCGAGGTCCTCACCACACCGCTGATGCTCAGCCTCGCTCTGGGCGCCTTCGATCACCCCGACGCCGATCCGTGTGTGCTCATGAACGAAGCGCGGTTCGCGGACAGCGAAGCGATGCGGACCTTCCTGATCTCGCACCTCGTGATCCGCGCCTATGACGCACACGCGCACCACGCCGGGGTCGACCCGATTCCCAAGGCCGCCGGCGAGCGCCATCTGCGCTCGCTCGCCCGGCTCATGGGCAGGGAGCGAGACCTCGCGTGGTGGCGGGTCCGGCGCTGGCTGCCGGGGTTCGCGGCGGCGGTCCTGTGCTTCGTGTTCATGCTCGTCGTGTGGGGCACCGCCTGGTATCTGGCGGGCCCCGCCATGGGGGTGGCGATCGGCGCCACCGGAGCGGTGATCGCCCCGATCGTCGCCGTCCTGCTCGCCCCGCTCAAGCCCGGGGAGCGCAGCACCTCGGGGAGCCGAGGCGGCTGGCATCGGCTGGCCGTCCCGGCCCTCGTCGGCCTCAGCTTCGGCCTCACGATGCTGTTCGTGCCCCCGCTCGAGGAGGGACGGTTCCACGCCGGCCTGTCGATGGTGGCGCTCGGCGTGGCCTTCGGCCTGCTCGGCGGGGCGTCGGTCGGCGTGTTCGCGCTCACCGACGCGCCGCTGGTCGCCACCCGCAAGAAGTTCTCGGAGCTCTCGGCGCAGGACCTGCTGTTCGGGGCCGTGGCCGGCCTGTTCACCGGGCTTCCGTACGCCCTGCGCGCCGGCCCGGAGCGCGGCCTCGCGGTCGGGCTCGTCGCGCTGGTGGGCTTCGCCATCGGCGTGGCCTCGACGCGCCCGCCCGAGCGTCCTGAGCAGGGCGCGACGCCGCTCACCTCCTATCGCCGCGACCTGTTCGGCGCCGCGCTGCTGGCCGCCATCATCAGCGCCACGGCCACCATCGCGTTCTCGATCGTGCTCACCGAGAACCACCGCTGGTACGCCGCGATCGTGCTCGCCTTCGTGCTGACCTTCCCGTACGCCTTCATGATCGGCGCCTGCACGTCCCAGGCGGTGGCGTTCATCCTCACGCGCTGGGGGCTCCGGCTCAGAGGCCACCGGCTTCCGAACCTGCTCTCGATCTGGCATGCCTCGGCCGACGATCCCGACCCGGAGACCAAGCGCCGATCCGGCTTCCTCGAGGATGCCCGGCGCCGTCAGATCCTGCGCAGCGTCGGCACGCTCTACCAATTTCGCCACGCGCTCCTGCACGACCACCTGATCGAGGAGACCGACGCGGCGTAAGGAGCGCGGCGCGCCGGAGCACGGCGTAGGTTTCCCGCGGTGGACGTCGTCCTCGGAGTGCTGCTCGGCGTGGTGCTCACCGCGTCGGCGCTCGCGGTCAGCCGGCTGCTGGCCCCGCGGCGCGTCCTCGCTCCGGGCGAGGAGGGCGTTCGCGCCGCGCTGCACGCCGCGGCGGCGACGCTCCCGCACCTGCGCAGAGGGCTGACCAAGGAGTCCGCGGGCAAGGCGATCGGTCACCTGCACGCGCTCACGCAGGCGGCCGGCGTGCTGATCGACGACGGTGAGCGGGTGCTGGCCACGCACGGCGTGCACGCCGACGACCTGCACTGGCTCTCGCAGTCCGAGCGCGTGGTGGTCGAGCGCGGGCCGGACCCGTTCGGGAACACGGTGGTCGCGCCGCTGATCGTCGGCGGTGAGCGGATCGGCCGGCTCGCCGCGTTCTACGGGCCCGAACGACGGCTGCGGCCGGAGGACACGCGCGTGGTCGGCGAGGTCGCGAGCCTGGTCTCCGCGCAGGTCGAGCTGTCCGCGCTGGCCGAGCAGGAGGAGCGCCTGGCGCAGGCCGAGCTGCGGGCGCTGCGGGCACAGATCTCCCCGCACTTCGTCTACAACGCGCTCGCGGCGGTGGCCAACAGCATCCACACCACGCCCGGAGGAGGCGCGCGAGCTGCTGACCGAGTTCGCCGAGTTCACGCGCTACGCGTTCCGGGGCAACCGCTCCTACGTGACGCTGGCCGACGAGCTGCACTACGTCGAGAAGTACCTGCGGCTCGAGCAGGCGCGCTTCGGCGAGCGCCTGGAGGTGCGGGTGAGCGTCGCGCCGGAGGTGCTGACCGCGGTCGTCCCGGTGCTGAGCGTGCAGCCGCTGGTGGAGAACGCGGTGCGCCACGGCGTCGAGAAGGCCACCGGCCCGTGCCGGGTGGAGATCCTCGGCGCCGACCTCGACGCCGACGTCGAGCTGACCGTGCGCGACGGCGGCGCGGGGATGAGCGCCGAGGCGGCAAGCGCCGCGCTCGCGGGCCGCGGCGCCGGGATCGGCCTCGCGAACGTCCAGGCGCGCCTGCAGTCGACGTTCGGCGCCGGAGTACGGGCTCGAGGTGCGAGTCACGCCCGGACGAGGGCACGAGCGTCACGATGCTCGTCCCGAAGTTCCGCGCGGGGGTGCGCGCCGCGTGAAGGTCCTCGCCGTCGACGACGAACGGCCGGCGCTCGACGACCTCGCGCGGGTGCTGCGCGCGCAGCCGGCGGTCGACGAGCGTCGACACGGCCGAGTCCGGCGAGGAGGCGCTGCACGCGCTGGCGGCCGGCGAGCAGTACGACGCGGTGTTCCTCGACGTGCGCATGCCGGGCCTGGACGGCATCGAGCTCGCGCGGCTGCTGCGGCGCTTCGCCACCCCGCCCGCGCTGATCTTCGTCTCCGCCTACGAGTCGGCGGCCGTCGAGGCGTTCGAGCTGCGCGCGCTCGACTACCTGATGAAGCCGGTCAGCACGCGCCCGCGTGGCCGAGGCGCTCGACCGGATCACGCGCGACCCCGGCCGAGGACACCCCGGACACGCTCGCGGTCGACGCGCCCGGCGGCGGCACCAAGCTGATCCAACGCGCGGACATCCTCTACCTGCAGGCCCACGGCGACTACGTGCGCGTGGTCACCGCCGACGCCCGCCACCTCGTCCGCGGCACGCTGAACGAGATCGAGCGCCGCTGGGCGCCGCATGGCTTCCACCGCGTCCACCGCCGCTTCCTCGTGAACCTGCGCCGCGCGGCCGAGGTGCGCCCGCAGCTCAACGGCACGGCGATGCTGATCCTGGCCGACGGCGCCGAGCTGCCGATCGCCCGCCGCGAGGTCGCGGAGCTGCGGCGACGCTTGCGCTCATGAGCCGGTTGCCCGCGAGCGACATCGACGAGGCGACCGCCCACGCCGCCGTCTACCTGCGGCGGCTGCGGCGCGAGCAGCTGCGGCTCGCGCTGCTCTCGCTGGTCGCCTTCGGCGGCGCGATCGGCGCGCTGCCGCTGATCCTCTACCTGCTCCCAGGCCTGCACGACGCGCAGTTGCTCGGCGTGCCGCTGCCGATCTGGCTCGTCGTCGTCCCGCCCTTCCCGCTGTTCTTCTCCATCGGCCTGCTCGAGCAGCGCCGCGCGGACGGGCTCGACGAGGCGTTCCGCGAGCTCGTCGAAGAGCCTTGACACTCTCGATCCTCGCGATCATCGGCGTCACCAGCGCGGCGCTGGGGATCGGCACCTACGGCGTCCGGCTCGCGCGGACGACCAGTCGACCTCTTCGTCGCGTCAAGCGGCGGTCACGCCGTGGTGGAACGCGGCCGCGATCTCCGGCGAGTACCTCTCGGCGGCGTCGTTTCCTCGGCGTCGCCGGCCTGATGCTCAAGTTCGGGGCGAGCGCGCTGTGGCTGCCCGGTCGGCTTCACCGCCGGCTACCTGACGCTGCTGCTGTTCGTCGCCGCGCCGCTGCGGCGCTTCGGCTCCTACACGATCCCGGACTTCGCCGAGGCCCGCCTGCCCGCGCGCCTACATGCGCCTGCTGGCGGCGGCGATCGTCCTGCTCATCAGCGGCTGCTACCTCGTCCCGCAGCTCAAGGGCGCCGGGCGTGACGCTGCGCGCCGTGACCGGCGTCGCCGTACTGGGTCGGGGTGGCCGTCGTGTCGCTGATCGTGGCGCTCAACGTCGGCCTCGGCGGCATGCGCGGCGTCACCTACGTGCAGGCCTTCCAGTACTGGGTGAAGGTGTTCGCCATCGCGCTGCCCGCGCTGCTGCTGCTGATCCACCTCGGCGGCCTGCCGGCGCAGGCCGCGCTGTTCGGCGCCGAGCTGCCGAGCACCGGCCCGAGCGGCATGACGATCCAGCTCGACGAGCCGGAGACGCTGACCTTCCCGGACAGCGGCGAGACGCGGACCGTGCCCGCGGGCGAGTTGCACCTGCCGCCCGACACCGCGATCCCCGTGGCCGAGGGGATCGACGCCCAGACCGGCGACCAGTGGTCGCGCCCGGTCAGCGACTCCGGCCGCGGCTCGCCGCTGCTGATCTACAGCCTGCTGCTGGCGACGTTCCTGGGGACGATGGGGCTGCCGCACATCCTCGTGCGCTTCTACACCAACCCGGACGGCTCGGCCGCGCGCCGGACGACCGTGCGCGTGCTCGGCCTGCTCGGCGTCTTCTACCTCTTCCCCGCGGTCTACGGCCTGCTCGGCCGCGCGTTCACGCCCGAGCTCTACGTCACCGGCGACACCGACTCGGTGGTGCTCCGCGTCCCCGCCGCCGCGTGGCCCGGAGCGATCGGCGACATCCTCGCCGCGATCGTCGCCGCCGGGGCGTTCGCCGCGTTCATGTCGCACCGCCTCCGGCCTGCTGGTGAGCATCGCCGGCACCGTCTCCCACGACGTCCTCCCCGGCAAGCACCCGCGACGGCGCACGCGGTTCCGGGTCGCCGCCGTCGCCGGCATGCTCCCGCCCGCCCTGCTCGCGCTGGCCACGCCCGGCGTCGACATCTCGGTGCTCGTCGGCTGGGCGTTCGCGCTCGCCGCCAGCACGTTCTGCCCGCTGCTGCTGCTCGGCGTCTGGTGGCCCCGGCTGACCGCCACCGGCGCCGCCGCGGGGATGGTCGCCGGCGCGCTGGTCGCCACCGGCATGATCGCCGCGGGCCTGATCGGCGACGTGTCCGAGGAGACGGCCGGCGGCGCCATCCTCACCCAGCCCGCCGCGGTCTCGGTCCCGATCGCCTTCGCGACGATGATCGCGCTGAGCCTGCGCAGTCGCCCCCGAAACGTGAGCGCCGCGATGGCGGCGCTCCACGTCCCGGAGGCGGTGTCCCCCTGAGAAAGACTGCTCGGGGGCCCACCCGCCCGGTGAAGACCGTTCAGAGCCTCCACCGGGCGGGCAACCCCTAGACCTTCTCCAGCGCGCGCTCTGAGCCGATGCCCGTCTCCGAGCGCACGAAGAGCTCGTTGAAGGTGCGCTCGGTCTTCTTCTCGGTGCTGAGCATCGTCCCGAGGTAGCAGCCGAGGAACCCGAGCGGGATCGAGACGAGGCCCGGGTTCGACAGCTCCCAGCCGATCGGCGAGCCCGTCACCGTGTCCGCCCCCGGCCACACCTTGGGCGAGACGATCACGAGGAAGATCGCGCTCGTGACGCCCAGCAGCACGCCGGTGATCGCCCCCGCGGTGTTGAAGCGCCGCCACGTGAGCGCCAGCAGCAGCGCCGGGAAGTTCGCCGAGGCGGCGACGGCGAAGGCCAGGCCGACCATGAACGACACGTTCAGGCCGGAGCCGCCGATGACGGCGATGATGATCGCGATCACGCCGATCGCGAACGCCGCGATCCGCGCCACCTTGACCTCCTCGTGCTCGGAGTCCTTGCCCTTGCGGATGATCGAGGACCAGATGTCGTGCGAGAAGGCGCTGGATGCCGACAGCACCAGCCCGGCGACGACCGCGAGGATCGTCGCGAAGGCGACGCCCGAGATCACGGCCAGGAAGAGGTCGCCGCCGAACGTCCCCTCACCGCCGCCGAGGAACTGCGCCAGGTTCGGCGCCGCGAGGTTGCCGCCCTTGCCCGCGGCCTCCACGCCGCCCTCGCCCAGGAACGCCCGGGCGCCGAAGCCGATGAACGTCGTCAGCAGGTAGAAGAAGCCGATGATGAACATCGCCCAGACGACGGAAGACCGCGCGGCCTTCGCCGTCGGGACGGTGAAGAACCGCATCAGGATGTGCGGCAGGCCGGCGGTGCCGAGCACCAGCGCCAACCCCAAGGACACCGTGTCCAGCGGCTTCGGCAGGTAGGTCCCGGGGCCGAGCGAGAAGGTCGACTCGGCGCCCTTGTTGGCGTCCGCGCGGTTGAACAGCTCGATCGGGTTGAAGCCGACCTTGCCCAGCACGAAGATCGACATGATCAGGATGCCCGCCATCAGCAGCACGGCCTTGATGATCTGCACCCACGTGGTCGCCACCATGCCGCCGAAGATCACGTAGGTGAGCATCACGACGCCGGTGATGATCACCGCCCAGGAGAAGTCGATCCCGACCAGCGCCTGGATCAGCACGCCCGCGCCGACCATCTGGGCGATCAGGTAGAAGGTCACCACGGCGAAGGTGCCGAGCGCGGCGGCCGCGCGCGCGGGTGTCTCGTTGAGCCGGAAGCTCAACACGTCGGCGATCGTGTACTTGCCCGCGTTGCGCATCCGCTCGGCCAGCAGGAACATCACGGTGAGGAAGGCGACGAGGAACCCGATCGAGTACAGGAACCCGTCGAAGCCGTACAGGAAGATCAGGCCGGCGATGCCGAGGAAGGACGCGGCGCTGAGGTAGTCGCCGGAGATCGCGAGGCCGTTCTGGCGGCCGGTGATCTGGCGCCCGGCGGCGTAGAAGCCGACCGCGCTGCCCGCGCGCCCGGAGGCCCAGTAGGTGATCCCGAGCGTGATCCCGAGGACGATCGCGAAGATGACGACCGCCTCGACGTTGACGTCGGCGAACAGGGTCATCGCGGCACCTCGGCGCGGTCCTCGGCGCGCGTGAAGCGGGCGCCCTCCTCCTCGGCGACCTTCGCCACCACCGCGTCGGCCAGCGGGTCGAACACCCTGTCGGACTTGCGCAGGTACCAGATGCCCAGCACGAAGACCATGACGAACTGGGTCAGCGCGTAGCAGTAGCCGACCGTCAGCCCTTCATAGACCGACTCGCCCATGAAGTCCGGGGCGTAGCCCGCGACGATGATGAACGTCATGTAGTACGCGAGGAAGAAGATCGTCGCCGGGACGACGAAGCTCCTTCGCTTCTTGATCAGCTCACGGAACTCGTCCGAGTGCTCGATCGCTTCCCAGTCAGCCATGCGCGTCTCTCCTCGCTCTGGTGTCGCGGGGAACGTACGCGCGCGGACACCGCGCTCCTGCGGTGAATCGACGGACGGTGGCTGTGGCGCGACGAACGGTCGCGCCACAGCGACAAGCGGCTAGCCCTCGGAGGCCTGGCGCTCCTTGATCTTGCCTTCGAGCTGCGCCATCACGTCCGGGTCGCGCAGCGTGGTCACGTCGCCGAGCTCGCGGCCCTCGGCGATGTCGCGCAGCAGCCGGCGCATGATCTTGCCCGAGCGCGTCTTGGGCAGGTCGCCGGCCCAGATGATCCGCTTCGGGCGGGCGAACTTGCCGATCCGCGAGGCGACGCGCTCGCGGATCTCGTCGATCAGCGCGTCGTCGCCGTCGTCGTCGGCGCCCTCCAGCGTGACGAAGGCGGTGATCGCCTGGCCGGTGTCCTCGTCGGCCTGGCCGATCACGGCGGCCTCGGCGACCTTCGGGTGCGAGACGATCGCCGACTCGACCTCGGCGGTGCTCAAACGGTGCCCGGAGACGTTCACCACGTCGTCGATGCGCCCGATGATCCAGAAGTACCCGTCCTCGTCGCGGCGGGCGGCGTCGCCGACGAGGTAGACGTCGGAGCCGAACTTGTCCCAGTAGGTCTCGACGAAGCGGTCATCCTCCTTGTAGAGGGTCCGCAGCATCGAGGGCCAGGGGCGCTTGAGGATCAGATACCCCTGCTCGGTGCCCGCGTCGTTGCCCTCCTCGTCGACCACCGCGGCCTCGATCCCGGGCAGCGGCTTGCCCGCGGAGCCGGGCTTGGTGTCCAGCAGCGCCGGCAGCGTGGTGATCATGATCGAGCCCGTCTCGGTCTGCCACCACGTGTCGACGATCGGGCACTTCTCACCGCCGACGACCTTGTGGTACCAGAGCCAGGCCTTCGGGTTGATCGGCTCGCCGACCGTCCCGAGCAGGCGCAGCGAGGACAGGTCGTGCTTCTCCGGGTGCTCGACGCCCCACTTCATGCACGCGCGGATCGCCGTCGGCGCGCAGTACATGATCGTCACCTTGTAGCGCTCGACGATCTCCCACCAGATGTCCTTGGCGGGGTAGTCGGGCGCGCCCTCCCACATCACCGACGTGGTGCCGTTGGCCAGCGGCCCGTAGACGATGTAGCTGTGGCCGGTGACCCAGCCGACGTCGGCCGCGCACCAGTAGACGTCCGCTTCGGGCTTGAGGTCGAAGACCGCCGCGTGGGTGTAGGCGACGCCCGTCAGATAGCCGCCGGTGGTGTGCAGGATGCCCTTCGGCTTGGCCGTCGAGCCGGACGTGTAGAGGATGTAGAGCGGATCCTCGGCGTCCATCGGCTCCGGCGGGCACTCGTCGTCGGCGTCCTCGAGCAGCTTGGCGTAGGAGTGGTCGCGCCCCTGCTTCATCGGGGCGTCGTTGTGCGTGCGCTCGACGACCACGATCGTGTCCACGAGATCGCCGATGACCTCGTCGACGGTCTCCTTGATCGGGGCCGTCTTGCCCTTGCGCCGGGCGCCGTCGACCGTGATCAGCGTCTTGGCCTCCGAGAACTCGATCCGCTCGCGCACCGACTCCGCGGAGAAGCCGCCGAAGACGACGTTGTGGATCGCCCCGATCCGCGCGCAGGCGAGCATCGCCACCGCGACCTCGGGGACCATCGGCAGATAGATCGCCACGACGTCGCCCTTGGACACGCCCAGCGACTTCAGCGCGTTGGCGAACCGCTGGACGTCGCGGAACAGGTCGTTGTAGGTGACCTCGAGCTCCTCGCCCTCCTCACCGCGCCAGTGGTAGGCGACGCGCTCGCCGTTGCCGGCCTCGACGTGGCGGTCGACGCAGTTGTAGGCGACGTTGAGCTTGCCGCCCACGAACCACTTGGCGAACGGCGGGTTCGACCAGTCCAGCACCTGGTCCCACTTGGTGTCCCAGTGCAGCGCCTCGGCGCGCTCGGCCCAGAACGCCTCGTAGTCCTCGGCCTGTTCGTAGATCGCAGCGTCGGACACGACGGCCTGGTCCTTGAAGCCGTCGGGCGGCGAGAACCGCTCCTGATCCAGCAGCTCTTCCAGTTGCTGCTCGAGCGTCCCCATTGCGATCTCCTCCCGGTAGTTAGCTGCGCTTCTTCCGCTTCTTCCGCGGCGCGGACGAGGCCGGCCCAGATGGTTCCGTGGCCACCCGCGACCCGCGCTGCGGCCGTTCGGGCACGGGCCACGGTTCGGCGTTACCCGTCTTCCAGGCGGGAAGATCACCACCAGGCCAGCGGCCGAGGTAGAGCACGCCGAGCCCGCCGAGCCAGAACGTGTGGATCACGGCCAGCGGGCAGACGATCAGCATCGCGCCCGCGACGATCCCGAGGAAGCCGAAGAGCTTGGTCAGCAGGCCCACGCGCATGGCGTTCATCGACACCAGGATCAGCCCGATGGCCAGCACCAGCGCGCCGAGGAAGCCGAGCAGGCGCGCGTAGGCGAACGCACCGCCTTCGACGTCCTGCGCGGCGCGGACCGTCCGCGGGCCGTCGAGGAAGTTGTTGACCTGGATCATCTGCGAGATGTAGAGCAGCAGCAGGCTCAGGCCGAGCACGACGCCGCCGATGATCGGCAGGTAGAGCTGCCACTTCTTGAACGCGGGGGCCCGCGCGCGGGTGGCGACGGCGAGGAAGCCCGCCGACCACGCCAGGCCGATGAAGCCCAGCGCCGCGGTGATGCCCATGACGATGAACAGCGACGACTTCTGGTGGATGTACTCGTAGTACGGGATCGCCAGCGACGGCAGCCTGTCGATCGGACCGTCGCGGCCGAGTCGCGCGAACGTGTCCAGCCCGCTCGCGGCGGTCGGCGCGTCGCGCGAGATGATCTGCTGCAGGGCGAAGTAGATGAACAGCCCGAGGGCGCCGACGATCGACGCGATACCGGCGCGCGTGCGGTGACGCGCTTCCCAGGCGAGCTGCTTCTCGCTATTTGAAGTCGGTGCGGCCAATGCCCACGACAGTCTATTTCCTCGCCCGTCTTCGCAGGCGCAGACCTCGGACGAGGTTACTCGCGCCCGGGCTTGGGCAGCCCCGGGCGGCGCACGGGCTCGGGTCCGAGCTCATTGCGCCCGATCACGCGCGAGGCCTTGTCCCCGACGGACAGGACGAGATCCAGTGCCGGCGCGGCGAGCCGCAGCAGCGACTCGATCCGGCGGACGCGTGCTTGCTGGTCGGCGGTGCGATAGGCCACTGAGGCGCGATTCTAGACTCGCGGCCCGGGCCGCGTCAGGCGAGCTGTGCCGGCTGGCCGCTCCTCCGCGTCGCGCGGCCGACGACCGCCTCTCCGAACGCACGGATGACCGCGTGCGCGCGGGTGCCGTCGCCGGCCAGCTCGGGCTGGAAGAGCGTGCCGAGGAAGAAGGGGTGATCGTCGAGCTCCAGCGCGCGCGGCGCGCCGTCCTCGTCATGGGCGCCGAACACGACGCCCGCCCGCTCGAGCGCCTCGATGTACCGCGGGTCGATGCCGTAGGAGCAGTGGTAGCGCTCGATGCTGCGCTCGACGCCCGCGATTCGCTGGATGCGCGTGCCGGGCGTGTAGTCGATCGCGCCCTCGTGGCCGACGAGCGAGCACTCCAGCGGCACGATCACGGCCGAGCCTCGCCCTTCGGGCTCGTTCGGCTGCGAGTATGGCCCAGGGGGCCAGACGCGCGCGGTGTCGGCACCCCCGTACTCCGCGCCCGAGCCTCGCGCTTCGGGCTCGTTCGGCTGCGAGCCTCGCCGGACGCGCGCGCTGTCGGCATCCCCGTACTCGGCGTGGGACGCGCCCTCGATGCCGGCGAGCTCGCGCGCGAGGTGCAGGATCGCGTGCTGGAACCCGCCGCAGGTGCCGAGGAACGGGATCTGGAGCTCGCGCGCGGTGCCGATGGCCGTGATCACCTTCTCGCGGTCGCGGTACGGGCTGCCGGGGACGACCCAGATGCCGTCGAAGCCGGAGAGGTCGTCGGCCTCGGTCGAGGCGATCCAGTACGGGTCGAGCACGAGGCCGTCACGGCGGCGCAGCGCGTCGATCAGGGTCGGGATGCGCCCGTGGGCGCGAACGGACGGCGAGCGGTCACCGACGAGTGCGAGCGTGGCGGTCATTGCCGGGGATCGTCGCGCCTCGCCGAGTTCACGTCCAACGATGATCTGTGGCCAGTTGATAAGAACCACTGATGGACCCGCGGTTCCTTCGCACCTTCGCCCGCGTCGCCCGGCTCGGGTCGTTCTCCGCCGCCGCGCGCGAGCTCGGCTACACGCAGTCGGCGGTCTCCCAGCACATCGCGGTGCTCGAGGCCGACGTCGGCGCGGTGCTGCTGACGCGCCGGCCGGTGGAGGTGACCGAGGCGGGCGCGCGGCTGCTCGAGCACGCCGAGCCGATCCTCCTGCGACTCGACGCCGCCCGCGCGGACGTCGCGCGCGTTGCGGCCGGCCCGCCGTCGCACCTGCGCATCGGCACCACGCCCCTGGCGGTGGCGCTCGCCGCTGAGCTGGTCCGGCCGGCGCTCTCGGTCACGGTGCGGGTCGGCGCGCGCGACGAGATCGCCCGCGCGGTGGCCGTCGGCGAGCTCGACACCGGGGTCGTGGACGGCGTGGCGGCGCCCAGCGATCCGCTTCGGCTGCCCGAGACAGGCGCCCGCGTGGCGGCGTCGAAAGAAGAGCCACTGGCGGTCGCCGCGCCCCTCGATCACCCACTCTCCGGCCATGCTATACAAATAGAAGTATTGGTCGATGCACGCTGGATCGACGCCCCCGGAATCTGCGCTCCCTTGTCTGAACTCTCCGCCATCGCCCGCGCCGAAGGCTTCCGCTCCGCGCTCGCCTACGAGGGGTCGGACGTGAACGGCCTGCTCTCGCTGGTGGCCGCCGGGCACGGCCTCGCGCTCCTGCCGGAGCGGGCGCTGAACGGGGGCGTCGCCAGGCTCCCGGTGCGCGGTCCGGCACTGGTCCATCGCACCGAATGGCTGCGGTGACCCCTGCGGCTAACCCCACCCTGAAGACGGGTGCCCCCTCGACTGGAGGATTGCGTCCCGCGCGCGATTCTGTGGTCATGGCCGCACTGACCACCGATCATGCCGAGCGCCCGCTGGGGCGCGTCTCCGGACGGCAGATCGTCGTGCTCGTCGTCGCGAGCGCGGTGATGGTCGCCGGCCTGGTCGTGCTCGCTCCCGCGCTGGCCGATCTCCCCGATGTCTGGTCGAAGCTGATGACCGGGCATGTCGGCTGGCTCGCGTTCGCGCTCGTCCTGGAGGTGCTCTCCTTCGTCGGCCACGCGATCCTGTTCCGCGCCGTCTCGATCGACGCCGATGGCGAAAACACCCGGATCGGGTTCCGCGCGAGCACCGAGATCACGCTCGCCGGGCACGCCGCGACGCGCCTGCTGGCGTCCGCCGGCGCCGGCGGCATCGCGCTCACGGCCTGGGCGCTGAAGAAGTCGGGCATGGAAGCCCGGGACGTCGGCGCGCGCATGACCACGTTCATGGTCCTGCTCTACTCGGTCTACATGGGCGCGCTGCTGTTCGGCGGCATCGGCCTCTACACCGGCATCATCCCCGGCGGCGGCTCCTTCGCCCTGACGATCGTCCCCGCGATCTTCGGCGGCGCGGTCATCGCCGTCGTCGCCTCCGCGCAGCTCGTCAAGCCCGGCGAGAGCCGCGTCCGCCGGGTCCTGGCGCCGGTCGGCGACGGCGTGCGCGACGCCCGCCGGCTGGTCCGGATGGGCAACCCGGGGCTGCTCGGCGCCGTGATGTGGTGGGCGTTCGACATCGCCACCCTGTGGGCGTGCTTCCACGCCTTCGGCGCCTCGCCCGCCATCGGCGTGCTGGTCGTCGGCTACTTCGTCGGCATGCTCGCCAACACACTCCCGCTCCCCGGCGGCGTCGGCGGTGTCGACGGCGGCATGATCGGCGCGTTCGTCGCCTTCGGCGTGGACCCCGCCGCGGCCATCGTCGCCGTGCTCGCCTACCGGTTCTTCGCCTTCTGGCTGCCGATCGCCCCCGGCGCGATCTCCTTCGCCTCGCTGCGCCGCACCGTGGGCAAGTGGGAGGCCGAGGACGCCGGCGAGCTGATCGAGGCCCCGCAGCGCACGCGCCCGACGCAGAAGCAGCGGGCGCTCTGCCACCAGTACAGTTGAGCCCATGGAAGGTTTCGGCGGCTTCTTCAACGACCCAGACTTTCAGCGGCGGATGCAGGAGATGGCCGAGCAGATGCAGGCCTCTCAGTCGCTGGCCTGGGCCGACAACGCGATCAAGCTCGCGGTCGACATGACCGTGGCGGCGATCAACCGGGTCAACATCCAGGGCACCACGGAGCAGCAGGCCCAGCAGATCCGCTCGGTGATGGCGACGGTCTTCCCAGAGGCGGTCACGCTGGTGCGCGAGGCGCGCCAGGGCCTTTCCTAGCGGCGCGCCGTGGGTAGCCTGGCTCCATGGGAGCCTGGGAAGTCGGACCCTTCGAGAACGACACCGCGCTGGACTGGGTCGCTGACCTGCGCAGCGGTGGCGCCGAGGCGGTGCGGGTCGCGCTGAGCTCCGCCGCGGACGGGTTTCTCGACGCGCGCGAGGGCGAAGAGGTGGTGGCCGCCGCGGAGGTGGTCGCCTCCGCGCTGGGCGAGCCGGCGCCCAACCTGCCCGACGACGTGACGGCGTGGATCGCGACCAACGGCGGCCAGCTCTCCCGCGAGGACGTCGCGCTCGCGCGCGGGGCGATGGCACGGGTCGTCAGCGAGGAGTCCGAGCTGCGCGAGCTGTGGGTCGACGACGCCGAGGATGAGGACTGGCCGAAGGCCATGGCCGACCTCCAGCGGCGCCTCGCCGCCCTCTAGGGAATTCTTCAGTGGGCTTCTAGTCCAAGCGCTCGAAGCGGGCGGCGATCGCCTCGCGCGGCGGCGGGTGCGCGAGCGTGCGCTGGATCCGCCAGAGGCTGACGGCGCCGAGAATCGCCGGCAGCCCCAGCTGGAAGACGCGGTAGGCGAGCACCGCGGCCGCGGCGGTGGAGACGGACGTGCCGTAGGCGGCGAACATGCCGATCAGCCCGCCCTCGGTGCCACCGACGCCGCCGGGGGTGGGCAGCAGCGCGCCGGCGTGGCCGAGCGCGTAGGCGAGGACGAAGATCGCCAGCGGCGGCGCGCCGCCGCCGAAGGCCTGGAACGCGCAGGCGAGCGACGCGACGTCGAACGCGAAGTACGTGAAGGAGCCGAAGATCAGCAGCTTGTCGCCGTGACGCAGCAACTCGACCGTCGTGCGCACGCCGTCGTGGGTGAAGCTGCGCACGCGCCAGAAGACCGTGCGGATGCGCCCGGCACCGTCGGGCTCGGCCGGCGATTCGGTGTAGGCGAACAGCACGGCCAGCGTGATCGCCGCCGCGGCCACCAGCGCCGGGACCAGCGTCGCCAGCAGCGATGCCTGACCGAGCAGCGCGCCGAGCAGGCCGGCGAACACGAGCGCGACGAAGCTGATCGTGCTGGTGGCGAGAAACAACGCCGCGTGACGTGAGGCGGCGATCTCCGCGGGCACGCCGAGGCGCGTGAGCACGTACGCGCCGAAGGCGGGGCCGCCCGCGCCGCCCGCGGGCAGCAGCACGTTCGCGCCCTGCTCGGCGAACCCGAGGACGACCGCCCGGCGCCACGGCATCACGCGGTCGAACGCCGACCACAGCGCGCGCACGAACCCGAACATCGACATCAGCTGGCAGAACACGCAGGCGGCGAGCCACTTCGGATCCGCCGAGGACAGCTCGTTGCGCACCTCGTCGATGCCCGGCAGCGCGGCCAGGGCGACGCCCGCCAGCACGGCGACGACGACGAAGAACCCGGCGCGCTTGGCGATCGCCCGTCCATCGATCCCACCCTCACGCGCGCTCGCCATGGTCGCCCCTCAGGTTGGCAGGCGGTCCATCTCTGACTAGAGTCAGAGGTATGGACGGCGTTGCCCAGGTCCGGTCGTTCAACCGCACGGTCACGGAGCGGATCGGCGCATTGGTGGACTCCTACCTCGGCCGCGGGCGCCCGCTCGGCGCGTCGCGGGTGCTGTGGGAGCTGGACACGGCGACCGACGTCCGCGCGCTGCGCGCCCGGCTCGGGCTGGACTCCGGCTACACGAGCCGGCTGCTGCGCGGCCTCGAAGCCGAAGGGCTGGTCACCGTCCAGGCCGACCACGCCGACCGGCGGGTGCGCACGGTCACGCTCACTCCGGCGGGCGAGACCGAGCGCGCGCACCTGGACCGCGGCAGCGACGCCCTCGCGGAGTCACTGCTCGCCCCGCTGAGCGCCGGCCAGCGCCAGCGGCTGGCGGACGCGATGGGGGTGGTCGAGCGGTTGCTCACCGCGGGGCTCGTCGAGGTCGCTCCCGAGGACCCGCGCAGCGCGGACGCGCAGGGCTGCCTGCGCCACTACTTCGCCGAGCTCAACGCGCGCTTCGACGCCGGGTTCGACCCCGGCATGAGCCGCCCCGCCGACGGCGGCCTGCTGCTCGTCGCGCGCCTCAAAGGCGAGCCCGTCGGCTGCGGCGCCCTGAAGGACAGCGGCGAGATCAAGCGCATGTGGGTGGCTTCGAGCGCCCGCGGGCTGGGCGTCGGGCGCCGGATTCTCAGCGAGTTGGAGGCGCACGCGCGCACGCGGGGCCTGACGAGCGTGCGGCTGGAGACCAACCGCTCGCTCACGGAGGCCATGGCGCTTTACCGCTCGGCGGGGTACGCGGAGGTCGCGCCGTTCAACGACGAGCCCTACGCCCACCACTGGTTCCAGAAGGAGCTATAGCTCGACGTAGATGTCGAACCCGGTCACCTCGGTGAACCCCAGCCGCGCGTAGACGCGCGCGGCGCGGTCGTCGTCGGGGTGCAGGTGGGCGAGCTCGGCGCCGTTGGCGAACGCCCGCTCGACCAGCCACGAGGAGACCGCCCCGCCGACGCCTCGCCGGCGGGCCTCGGGGATCACGGCCACGCCCGCCAGGTACACCGCCGGGCCCGCGAGCCCGTCGCTGAAGACCGCATAGGCGGTGCCGACCGGCTTGCCGTCGAGCAGCGCGAGCGCCGTCTGGACCGGCGGCGCGCCGAGGTGCCCGCGCGCCCACTCGGTCACCGGGTCCGAAGCGAAGGCGATCGCGTCGATCGTCGTCACCAGCTCGAGGTCGACGGTCGGCTCGAGCGTCAGCCCGGGCACGGCGGGCGCGGGCACGAAGTCCTCGCGCAGCACGCCCATCAGCCGCTGCCGGAACAGGCGTCGCCCGTGCCCCCACGGGAGCTCGGCGGGCACGCGCACGCCCCACGGGACGCCGATCTCGGCGTAGAAGGCGCGCGCGCCCTCGAGGTCGGGATCGGCGGCGTGGACATCGGCGTTGTTCCACTGCGCGTGCGGCAGCCCGGACGCCATCGCCCGTAGGCCGCGCAGCTGACGGGTCCCGGCGCGAAGCTCTCCGTGCACCTGCCAGGCGTCCCCCTCCGCCGTGCGCACGCGCTCTTTCACGGTCCCAAGCGTGTCAGATCTGGGTATGGGGCAGAGGTCGATGCGCACGTATCTGAGAATCGCCACCGTTGCCGGAGTCGCACTCGCGTGGGCCGGCCTATGGCTCGTGTGGGAGCGCTGGAGCAGCTTCTCGCACTCGGACACCGACACGGGCTTCAAGCTCGACGGAATCGAGCCGTTCCGCTACGCGCTGCTCGCGGTCACCGTGATCGCGGCGGTCTACGTCTACAGGCTCTGGAAGGCCGCGTCGATCGCGCTGACGATCGGCGCGCTCGTCCTGCTCGGCCTCGCCGTGCACGTGGCCTTGACGATCGTCCGGGACTCGAGCACGTTCGTCGACGTCGCGCCGGGCCTCGGCTTCTGGCTGTCCGCCGCGGGCGCCGTCGTCCTGATCGTGGCGTCCAAGCCCAACGCCTACGCGTTCGGCGCCGGGCTGATCCCGCTGCTGGTGCTCGTGGTCTGGTCCGGTGGTTCCACGCGCCCGCAGCCCGGCCACGTCTCGCTTCCGGTGGACAAGGTCATCGGCACGACGATGGCGCTCGACGGCGACAAGCTCATGATCGTCCCGGAGGGAGGCTTCGACGTCTCCACGGGCAGCCGCAACGGCGCCGAGCCGTTCCTCGAGGCCTTCGACGTCTCCGACATCACCTCAGGCTTCGCCGACCGCGTGATCACGATGGCCGCCGGCCACGACAACCTCTACATCAACCTCGGCAACCGCGCGGTGATGAAGCTCCCGGCGGGCGGTAAGCCGACGCTGCTCGCGGTCGGCCCGCTGCCGCCCAACCAGCGCACCGAGCCGCCCCGCAGCGCGCAGCGGATCGCGGACTTCTACCCGTCGCGGATGGCGGTCGCGCCCGACGGCTCGCTCTACGTGCTCAGCGTCGAGAAGGTCTACCGCTACGACGGCAAGTCCTTCGCACCCGTCACCACGCCGGCGCTGAACGACCCGCAGGACATCGCCGTCGACAGCCAGAACCGGCTCTACATCGCCGATACCGGCAACGGCCGCGTGCTCCGCATCGGCCGCGACGGCACGCCCGAGCCGCTGCTCGGCGCCTCCGCCCCGGACGGCTGCGGAGCCCGCGGGCTGGACGAGCCGGCGTCGCTCGATCCCACCCACTGCCACGCCATCGAGGCGCTCGCGGTGGACTCCAAGGGCAACCTGTTCGTCTCCACCAGCGGCCTGCCGCGCATCCTCGCGCTGACCACCAACGGGCGCTTCGGCGTCGTCGCCGGGACGGGCGTCGCCGGGACGGGCGTGGGCGACGGCCGCGCCGTCAGCGCGCAGCTCGGCGATGTCACCAACCTCGCCGTCGGTCCCGACGACGATCTCTACGTGGGCGAGTTCTACCGGGCGCTGCGCATCAACGACCCGGTCAGCGGCCTCGATCAGAAGCCGACGGCCGCGCCGCGGGGGCCGCGCAACGTCTGCCAGGCACTCGCGAACTGGGGTGGGGCGACGCTGCAGAGCGACCTGGTGACGGCGTCGAACCTGCCGCCGCTGGACGAGCTCCTGGCAGCGTTGAAGGACGTGCCGGGCGAGGACGAGCTCAAGGCGCTGCTCAGCAAGCCCTACAACCGCACGCAGGAGCACCTGGAGGCCGGCAGCAGCCACACCCGCGACCTGCTGCGCGCCTACGGCTCCGAGCACTGCGGGCTCGCCGACGGCCTCTACCCGCTCAGCGCGGAGCAGACGAAGCGGTTCTGCACGGCGTACCTGCGCGAGTGGGCCAAGGTTCCCGACGACGCGAAGCGCGACGCGCAGGCCGAGCCCGCGCGAAAGACCGCGCCGCTGCTGCCCGCGTCGATCCTTCCGCCCAGGGCGCCGAAGGGGCCGGACTGGGACGCAGAGATCCTGCAGACGGCCAAACCCATGTGCGCGGTCCCGTATCGCTGGACCACGTCCTACGTCGACGCCGGAGGACAGTAAACTCCCTAAAACCAGACCCCCTTTTAGGAGGAGTAAGACGATGGCCCTGACGATCGGCGATACCGCGCCGGATTTCGAGGCAGAAACCACAGAGGGCACGATCAATTTCCACGAGTGGCTCGGCGACTCGTGGGGGGTGCTCTTCTCGCACCCGCGCGCCTTCACCCCGGTGTGCACGACTGAGCTCGGCTACATGGCCTCGATCAAGCCGGAGTTCGACAAGCGCGGCGTGAAGATCATCGGCATCTCGGTCGATCCCGCCGAGAACAACGTCGGCTGGTCGAAGGACATCGAGGAGACGCAGGGCACCGCCCCGAACTACCCGATCATCGGCGACAAGGACTTCGCGGTGGCGAAGGCCTACGGCATGCTCGCGGCCGACGTCGACGGTGACCCGACCGCGCGCACGGCCGCCCAGAACCAGACCGTCCGCAACGTCTTCGTGATCGGCCCGGACAAGAAGATCAAGCTGCTGCTCGTCTATCCGATGACGACCGGCCGCAACTTCGATGAGGTCCTGCGCGTGATCGACTCGCTGCAGCTGACCGCCAACCACGCCGTCGCCACGCCCGCCCAGTGGCAGCCCGGCGAGGACGTGATCATCGCCGGCTCGGTGTCCAACGAGCAGGCCAAGGAGAAGTACCCGGACGGCTGGAAGGAGCCCAAGCCCTACATCCGGATCGTCCCCGCCCCCACCTAGTCGTTCACGAGGACGCCCCCAAGCGTCCCTGTGACCCGGCCGCGCCGGAACGTCAGCGTTCCGCGCGCGGTCTGCGGGCCGCGAACGGACAGCCGGCCGGTGCGGTGATCGTCGATGCGCCCGCTGACGCGGACGCCGCGGATGACCTCCACCCCGTGGAGCGTGAGGACTGTGCGTGAGGCGTCCGAGTACCCACGCCGCAGGCCCGGGATCTGCGTCGTTCCGCGGACGTCGTACCAGCCGAAGAGATTGGCGCGATCCTGCCAAACGCCGTCGAGGGTGTAGTAGACGGCGCCCAGTGTCCGCCCGGCGCGACCGCGAGCGCCCACGGCGCCGACGTCACGCAGGTCGGCCGGCACGTACGCCCGAGCGGGGACGAACGGCTTCGGACGCGGGGAGCACTGGCGCACCGGCCGCGCGCGCAGGAGTGCGAGCACGGCGTCGCGGCCGCAGCCGCTGAGCTCGTTGCGCAGAACGGAGTGGCCGGTCGCCGCAACATCGACCAGCGTCGCGTGCGGGAACTGCGCGGCGGTGAGCCGCGCGCCTTCGAGGGGCGTGCGCAGATCCTCACGCCCCGAGAGGATGAGTGTCGGCACGTCAGGGAGGGGCCCGGTCGCGAGGGCGGCGCGCGCCGTCGCGGGCCACTCCGCGCACAGCGGCTCGATCGAGGCGTTCAGGCCGGCGCCGAGGCTGAACGGCGCGAACTGCTCGGACCCGGTGACCGGCGCGGTCGGGTTCTCGGGCGCCCACGGTGCAGGCGCCTCAGTGCAGACCGTGGCCAGCAGCCGGGCGTCGTTGATCACAGTCGTCTCGTCGGACTCCGGCGCGTAAAAGTCGTCCGCGTGCATCAGCGCCGCGGCGTCGCCGTGGGCGAGCGACTCGAGTGCCGCCGGCAGCTCAGAGCGCAGCATCGGCGACTGGTCAGTGTCCTTGAGCACCCGCAGAAGCAGCGCCTCGGAGACCGGGATCGACTTCGTGCGTCCGTCGCCAAGCACGTAGGCGCCGCGCACCGGCCCGCGTTGGACACGCGTGACCGCCCGCCGGAGCGCATCGACCGGATCACCAACAGTGCGCCGACACGCGGCGCGGCAGACCTCGCGCAGCACCCGCGGCAGCGTCTGCGTCGACACGCGATCGAAGATGTCGTATCCACCCGGCTGCACCGCCGAGTCGAGCACGACCGCGGCCACGCGATTCGGGAACCGTCGTGCGTACTCGGTGGCCACCATCGTCCCGTAGCTGACGCCGAGCAGCGTGAGTCGCTCGACGCCGAGGACGACGCGAAGGTCTTCGAGGTCGCTCGCGGTCTCCGCGGTCGTCATCAGCGTGCGCTTCGCGCCCGTCCGCCCAGCGCACAGGCCGGCGTTCTCGAGTTCGCCGTCGAGGTAGTGGCATTCGACCGCGCCCGAATCGCCCGTGCCGCGCTGGTCGGGAAACACGAAGTCGTAGTGCTCGCGTAACGGCCCCAAGATGCCCACGAAGCTCTCGGTCAGCGGGATTGCCGCCTGGCCCGGCCCGCCGCTGAGCAGCACGAGTGTGCCGGTACGCGTCCCGGTGGCGGGAACTTGCGCGTAGCGCTCGGTCAGCTGCCCCGCGACCGCGCCCGAATGATCGAGCGGCACGGTGAACGAGTTACAGGTGGCGGCCTTGGGACAAGGCGCGAGTGCCGCGGCGGCCATCAGTGAGGCAACCCACATCAGGCGACACTACTGCCACAGCGACACCACCGCATAGGCCCGGAACGGGCGCCACTGCTCCGGGTCCGCCGGGCCATGCGTTTCGAGCCCGTGGCGCACCCCGATGTCGGTCGGCAGCCAGGCGTCGCGGTCGTTGCGCGCGCGCATGTTCACGTAGGTCTGGGTCCACGGGCCGATGCCCTTGAGCTCGATCAGGCGGTCGAGTGGCTGGCCCGCCAGGCGGCGCAGGGTGTCGCGCCGGCTGGCCGGCATCGCGAACGCACTGTCCGGTGCGGCGGCGATCGCGTCGAGTGTCGGGAAACGGTGGGTGATCGTGCCTGAGGGTGCGGCCAGTGGCTCGCCCGCGGCCTGCACGAGCCGGGCCGCGTGGGTGCGCGCGGCGACGACCGTGATCTGCTGGCCGAGCACGGCGCGGACGGCGATCTCGTCGCCGTCGACGCAGCCCGGGACGCGGGTGCCGGGCGTGTAGAGCGCGCCGAGACGCTCGGCGATCGCGGCGACCGGCGCGTCGAGGTCGAGCAGTCCCGAGACGTCATGGCTGGCGTCCATACCGCCGTCGATCGCCCGCAGCTCGAGGATCTCGCCGTTCGGCAGGCTGCGGCGGTAGGTCCCGTCGCCGAGCACCTCCTCGACCCCCGGCACGGCCCGCAGCGCCAGGAACGCGAGCAGCGCCGTGCCGTCGTAGGGCTGCTCCGTCGGCCGCAGGATCACGCGGGCTCGGCGGTCCTTTCCGCCTCGCGTTGCTCGCGCCCGGCTTGGATGACCTCCTTGAAGGACTTGAAGCGGAAGATCCAGACGACGGAGCCGAGCCCGATGCAGAAGGTCAGCGCGGCGATCGCGATCTGCTGGCCGACGGAGTAGGCGGCGACGGTCGCGCCCGAGCCGAAGACCTTCACCAGCAGCGCCTGCTGCACGCCCGCGCCGCCGGGCGTGAACGGGACCAGCGCGGCGATCGCGTTGCAGCCGAGCACGAGCAGGACGTTGCTCACCGAGCCGCCGACGTGGAAGGCGTCGAGCAGGCACCAGAACGCGGCGAAGCGGAACAGCCAGCCCGCGAACTGCACCAACCAGACCTCACGGAAGTAGCGCTTGCGATCGCGCAGGATCGTCAGGCCCTGGCGCACCCGCTCCCAGAAGCGGCGCACGCGCGCCGACAGCAGCGCGAACGCGGCCAGCACGGCGATCCCCAGCACGGTGAGCAGGAACAGCGTGAAGTGCATGTGCGAGGCGAAGAACGCGAGGTCGAACGCCGGCAGGCTGGAGAAGTCCGGCGGCTTCGGGAACACGCCCTGACTGAACGCGTACGCCAGCACCGGGACCGCGATCGTCAAATCGAAGATGAACTCGATGCTGAACGCCGCGGCGACCGCCGGGTAGCTGGAGCCGGGCACGCTCGTCTTGGTCAGGAACAGGCGGATCACGTCGCCGCCGCGCGCCGGGATCACCGAGTTGAACCCGTAGCCGGCGAAGTACGCACCCCAGATGCCCTTGAACGGGATCTTGGCTTCGGGATAGGCCGCGCGCAGGATGTGGAACGAGGCGCGCGCCCGCAGCGTGAGGTAGATCGTGAAGAACACCAACGCGAGCAGCAGCGACAGGAACTGCACGTGGGCCAGGTTCGAGAAGAACGAGCCGACGGCGTCGAAGAAGGACGAGAAGGAGTCGCCGAGGTTCGCGAACACCCTCTTAGCCTGCCACGCGCAGTGGCGCAACGAGAACGCCGGTCAGGGAAGCGAGCACCGCCGCGCCGAGGAAGCCGAGCCGCGGATCGATGTGGTAGAGCGGCAGCCACAGCAGCGGGGCGGCGGCGTTGCCCGCGAACTTGAAGGCGCTGACGACCGACGTCCCACCCGCGCGATTGCCGGGTACGGCCTCGACGGCAAGCACGTTGATGCCCGCCCAGACCAGCGCTGAGCCCAGCCCGGTGGCAAACCACAGCAGCCCGAGCACGGCGGGTGTGGGCGCGATCCCGATCAGCGCCACGAGCACGACGCAGGTCGCGGTGCCGGCGTAGATCACTGGCACGCGCCCGAAGCGATCCACGGCGTCCCCCGCGGCGCGGCCGAGGAGCATCCCCGCCACGCCGAACCCGGCGAGCAGGACGCCGCGCGTGACGGACTCCAGCCCGAATTCGTCGGCGGCCAGCACCGCGACCAGGAAGCCGACCCCGGTGACGCTCGCGTAGCCGGCGAACGCGGCCGCGCTCAGCCGCCCGACGCGGCGGGTGAACACGGACCGCAGTCGCGGCACCTCGTCGCGCCGCTTGCCGTCCTGGGGCGGCATCGTCGCCAGCGCGACCGCCACGACCGACTGGGCGAAGAATGCGAGCCGCCAGTCCGCCGCGCCGAGCGCGCCGCCCAGCAGCGGCGCCAGCGCGACCGCCGCGGTCTGCACGGCCGCGAACGTCCCGATCGCCCGCCCGATCTGACGCGGGTCGGTCTCGTCGGCGAGCCCGGCGAGCAGCAGCGGCGTGAGGAAGGCGTTGGCGCTGCCCTGGAGGGCGCGGATGGCGATGAACGACCCGAGGCCCGGCGCGAACGCGGCCAGCAGGCTGAGGACGGCGTAGGCCAGGTAGGCGGTGCGGACGACCCGCCGCCGCCCGAGCCGCTCGCCGATCGTCCCGCTGACCAACTGCAGCGCGGCGAAGGGCACGAGGTAGGCCGGAATCGTCAAGGCCACGCCCGCCGTCGTGGCGTCGAAGGCCTCCCGGAGCTGCGGCACGAGCACCGCGACCACCCCACCGCCGAACGGCCCGAGGAAGCCGCCGACGTAGAGAGGCAGCGTGTGCGCGCGCATCAACCCTTACCCTGGCACGCCCATGTTCCGGCGCACCGTCACCGCTCCCGATGGCACCGAATGGACGCTCGGCCGCCGCTGGCTGCCGCGCTGGAAGGTCCTCGGCCGCGCCGACCCGGGCAGCGCCCCGGACCTCCCCGACGGCGGCTTCGACGACGACACCGGGATCTTCGCGATGATCTTCCTCGCGATCTTCGCCGTGATCGCCGCCGTCTTCCTCGCGCTCGTCCTGTTCAACGTCGTCGCGATCGCGATCGAGCTGATGATCTTCCTCGTCGCGCTCTTCGCCGGGCTGTTCTCGCGCGTCGTCCTGCGCCGGCCGTGGACGGTGTTCGCCAAGTCCAAGCTCGAGACGCACGAGCGCCACGCCGTCGGCTGGCGCGGGAGTCGCGCGCAGCTCGACGACCTGGCCGCGCGGCTGCGGTCAGGGCGCGAGCTCGATCCCGCGCCGGGGGACCGGCGATGACTGGATGATCGACGTCGTTGTCTGGCCGTAGGGCGTGAAGCGGTCGATGACCTCCTCGAGGTGCTCGACCGAGCGGACGTGAAGCTTCATGTAGAAGCAGTCCTCGCCCGTCACGCGGTGGCATTCGACGACCTCGTGCGTGTTCTTGGCGACCTCGGCGACGGCCGGGATCTGGCGCGGGGCGGGGCGCATGCGCAGGACGGCGCCGAGGGTGTACCCGAGCGCGCGCGGGTCGACGTCGGTCCGGTAGCCGGTGATCGTGCCTTCGCGTTCGAGGCGGGTGAGACGCTCGGCGACGGCGGGAGCGGAGAGGCCGACGCGGCGGCCGAGCTCGGCCTGGCTGATCCGGGCGTCCGCCTGCAGCTCGGCGAGCAATCGAAGGTTCAGAGCGTCCAGAGCACCATTGTCCGAAGCCATATCGTCAAGAATACCGTGGTTTCGCCCTTCCGTCCGAAGGTTTCACCAGCGATCCTGTCTTTCGATGCAGGCCAGGCTTCCGTTCGTCGTCAGCGCCGTCTTCCACTATCTCGGACCGGCGTTCGCGGTGCTGCTGTTCGCGCGCGTCGACGTGCTCGGCGTGGCGTGGCTGCGGATCGCCGCGGCGGCGGTGATCTTCGCGCTGTGGCGGCGGCCGTGGCGGCTGCTGCGCGATCGCAACGTGCTCATGTGGGGACTCGTTCTGGCGCTGATGAACTGCTGCTTCTACAGCGCGATCGACCGGCTGCCGCTGGCCACCGTGGCGTCGATCGAGTTCCTCCCGGTGATCGTGCTGGCGGCGATCGGCGCGCGCACCCGGCGCAACTACCTGGCGCTGGCACTGGCCGTGCCCGGCGTCTACCTGCTCACCGGCGTGCACCTCGAAGGCGAGGCGCTGGGCGTGGCGTTCGCGCTGGCCAACGCGGGGTTCTTCGCGCTCTACATCGTCCTCGCCCACCGCGTCTCGGGCGAGTCCTCGATCGACGGACTCGCGGCGGCGATGCTCGTCGCGCTGGTGTTCGTCACGCCGATGGCGGGCTGGGCGGCGCTGCCGGCCCTCGGCGATCCCGTGGCGCTCCTGGCCGGCATCGGCGTCGGGATCTCCTCATCGGTGATCCCCTACGTCGCCGACCAGATCGCCATGAAGCGTCTGACCCGCGCCGCCTACGCGCTGATGGTCTCGCTGCTGCCGGCGACGGCCACCGTGATCGGGCTGATCGTCCTCACGCAGGTCCCCACGGTCACCGACGCCGCGGGAATCGCCCTCGTCATCGTGGGGGTGGCGCTCCATCGCGAGCCCACGCCTGCGCCAGACGCACCACCGTCGCCGCCGCGGCGGCCATCTCTTGTACCGACGCCCACTCCCGCGGCGAGTGATAGTCGTGGCCGCCCGTGAAGATGTTCGGCGTCGGCAGGCCCTTCGCGCTCAGCACCGAGCCGTCGGTGCCGCCGCGGATCGGCTCTCGGACGATCTCGATGCCCTCCGCGCGGATCGCCTCCTCGGCCTTCGTGACCGCCTCCGGGAAGGCGTCGATGTACTTGCGCATGTTCGGGTACTGCGGCGTGATCGCGACCTCGACCTTCGCTCCCGGGTAGCGGGCGGTGACCTCCTCGGCGGTCTGCTTGAGCAGCGCCGAGTGGGCCTGGAGCCGTTCGTCGTCGAAGTCGCGGACGATCGCGCGCAGCTCCATCCGGCTCGAGGAGCCGAGCGACTCGTAGACGTGGATGAAGCCGTCGCGGCCTTCCGTGCGCTCCGGGGTGAGCTCGGGCGGAAGGTTGGTCACGATCTCGGCGGCGATCCGGGTCGCGTTGACGAGCTTGTCCTTCGCCCAGCCGGGGTGGGCGTCGACGCCGGTGATGGTGACGATCACCTGCTCGCCGCTGAACGTCTCGTCCTGGAGCTCGCCGAGGTCGGACCCGTCGAGCGTGTAGGCGCAGACGGCGCCGAACGCCTCGACGTCGAACAGCGTCGGGCCTTCGCCGATCTCCTCGTCGGGCGTGAAGCAGACGCGGAACGTCGGCCGGGGGAGCTCCGGGTGGGCGGCCAGGTGGGCGACCGCGGTCATGATCTCGGCCACGCCTGCCTTGTCGTCGGCGCCCAGCAGGGTGTCGCCGCTGGAGGTCACGATGTCGTGGCCGGCGGGGGCCTCGACCACGGTCCCGTTGCGCGGTAGCGCGATCGGCGAGCCGTCGTGGTTCTCGTGCACGATCGGCTCGACGTTGGCACCTGGCGCGTCCGGACTCGTGTCCACGTGCGCGATCAGCCCGACCGTCGGACCGGCGCCCGGCAGCGTCGCGGTCACGTAGCCGTGCTCGTCCAGCGCGGCGTCGGTCAGCCCGATCGCCAGCAGCTCCTCGACCAGCAGGCGCGAAAGATCGAGCTGGCCAGGCGTACTCGGGGATTGCGTGCGCTCGCGCGTGGACTGCGTGTCGATGCGGACGTAGCGCAGGAAGCGCTCGAGCAATGCGGGTGCGAGAGACTCGGCAAGAGGCGAGGTGAACGTCACTTCTGGCACCGTAGCGATCCGAGCCGGGCGCGTCGTCTCGCCGGGAGGCATCGAAGAACACATGATCGGCGCCACAACGGGGCAGGCCAAGGGGTATGACCAAGAGCCTTGAAATCCCCACGGTCGAGCTGCCCGGCTCGGACGTGCACATTCCCCAGTTCGGGCTCGGCGTGTTCCAGGTACCGCAGGCGGACACGTTCGAGAACGTCACGACCGCGCTGAACCTCGGCTACCGGCACATCGACACGGCCAAGATCTACGGCAACGAGGCGCAGGTGGGTCAGGCGATCCATGCGTCCGGCCTGAGCCGCGAGGCGCTGTTCATCACCACCAAGCTGTGGAACTCCGATCAGTCCGACGCGGTGGGCGCGCTCAAGACGAGCCTCGGGCAGCTCGAGACCGAGTACGTGGACCTGTACCTGATCCACTGGCCGGCGCCTGGCCAGGACCGCTACGTCGAGGCGTGGAAGGCGCTGATCGAGGCGCAGGAGCAAGGGCTGACGCGCGCGATCGGCGTCTCGAACTTCCAGGCCGAGCACCTGCGACGGATCATCGACGAGACCGGCGTGACACCGGCCGTCAACCAGATCGAGCTGCACCCCTACCTGCAGCAGCACGGGCTGCGCCGCGAGCACGCGGACCGCGGGATCGTCACCGAGGCGTGGAGCCCGCTCGCGCAGGGCGCGGTGCTCGACGATCCGGTGTTCGTCGAGCTCGCCGAGGCGCACGGCAAGACGCCCGCGCAGGTCGTCCTGCGCTGGCACATCCAGCTCGGCAACGTCGTGTTCCCGAAGTCGATGACGCCCGAGCGGATCGAGCAGAACATCGACGTGTTCGACTTCGAGCTCTCCCAGGAGGAGATGACGCGGATCGAGCCGCTGGACCGGGGCATGCGCACCGGCCCGGACCCGGACACGTTCAACGGCTGAGCGCCAGCTCCCCGGCGCCGAGGCTGGCCAGCGCCTCGGCGTCCGCCGTGCCCGGGGGCGCGCTGTAGACGATGATCCGCAGGTCCGCGCCGACCACGGTGAGGGTGTCGCAGTCCACGGTGATGTGGCCGAGCTCCGGATGGTCGATGGTCTTGCGCGACGCGTCGTAGACGCCCGCCGGGCGCTGTTGCCAGAGCGCCTCGAAGCGCGGGCTCTCGCGCCGGAGCTCCTCGATCAGCTCGCGCAGCGGCTCGTCGACCGGGAAGCGGACGACGGCCTGGTGCAGATCGGCGACGATCCCCGCCTCGAACGCCGCGTGCTCCTCGTCGCTGCGGACGATCAGCCCGCGCGGGCCGAGGAACTGCTGCCGCGCGGTGTTGCCGTTGACGTCGCCGAGCAGGGCCTTTGCAAGATCGTTCTTGGCGACGATCTGCCACGCCGCGTCGCAGACGAGAATCGGCAGGTCGCCGAGGCGCTCGATCATGCGCTGGACCCCGGGCGTCAGCTCGCGGTTGATGCGCCCGCCGGGCGTGGCGTTGCCGGCCAGACGCAGGAGCGTGTGCCGTTCATCCGGCGAGAGCCGCAGCGCGCGGGCGAGCGCCTCGCAGACGAGCGCCGACGGGTGACTGGCGCGGCCCTGCTCGAGGCGGGTGAGATAACCCACGCTCAGCCCCGCGAGCTGCGCGACCTCCTCGCGCCGCATCCCGGGCGCGCGGCGGCGCGGGCCGGGAGCGGACGGGGCCAGCCGGTCCCGCCAGGCCCTCAGGCTCGCCGCAAGGTCGTCCATCGTCGGTTCAGCCTACCCCTGACAGGGCCATGGTCTTTCCGGCCGCCGCGACCCATCCTGGTGGCATGACCACGACCTTGATCACCGGAGGCAACCGGAGCATCGGCTACCAGACCGCGAAGGAGCTGATCGCCGCCGGCCACGACGTGTGGATCGGCGCCCGCGATCCCGAGAAGGGCCAGGCCGCCGCCGACGAGCTGGGCGCGCGCTTCGTCCAGCTCGACGTGACCGACGACGCGTCCGTGGCCGCCGCGGCGCAGACCGTCGGCGCGCTCGACGTGCTGATCAACAACGCCGGCATCAGCGGCGGCCGCGTCCCCGTGACCGACGTCACCGTCGACCACCTGCGCCCGGTCTTCGAGACCAACGTCTACGGCCCGGTGCGCGTGTTCCAGGCGTTCCGGCCGGCGCTCGAGCAGTCCGGGAACCCCGTCGTGGTCAACGTCAGCAGCGGCATGGGCTCGATGACGCTCACGAGCGACCCCGAGCGCGTCGAGTCCTCGTTCACCAACATCACCTACTCGCCCTCGAAGACCGCCCTGAACATGATCAGCTCGCAGCTCGCGCGCAGCTTCCCGGCGATGCGGATCAACGCCGTCGACCCCGGCTACACGGCGACCGACTTCAACCACCACTCCGGCCACCAGACCGTCGAGGAGGGCGCCGAGGCCATCATCGCCCTCGCCCAGGTCGGCCCCGACGGCCCCACCGGCACCTACGTCGACCGCCACGGCGTCGTGCCGTGGTGAACCTAAAGGGGCCTGGCCCCGTCAGCCGGGGTTGACGGGGCCTGGCCCCTTTAGATTTGGCGGACGCGTTCGCCCGGGGCGACGGCGGCGCGTTGGACGAACTCGGTGAGCAGCGCGGCGGCCGCGAGTTCGACGGCCAGCAGGGCGAGCAGCATCACGAGCTGGGTGGAGGCGGCCTCGGCCGGGCGGGCGCCGCCGAGGAGGAGGCCGACGAAGGTGCCCGGGAGCGTGACGAGGCCGACCGAGCGGGTCTGGTCGATCGCCGGCGTGAGCCCGGTGGCGACCGCACGGCGGACCGACGGGCGCAGCGCTTCGCGGGCGCTGTCGCCGAGGCACAGGCGCGCTTCGATCTCGGCGTGGGCGCTGGTGAGCTCCTCGACCAGCCGGCGGCCGGTGAGCGACGTCGCCGCCATCCCGCCGCCGATCAGGATGCCGGCGGTCGGGACCGCCGCGCGGGCGGTGAAGGCGAACGCGCCCACGGCCAACAGGAACCCGGTGGCGAGCAGGGCGGGCACCGCGATCGCGGCGAACGCGACGCGGCGGGCGTTCGGGAGCGCGCGGATGCGCCGGCCGGACGTGAACGCGGCGGTCGAGAGCATCACCGCGACGAACGCGAACGCCAGCGCGGGCACCTTGAAGACGACGACGATGACCGCGCCGACGGCGGTGAGCTGGACGACGGCACGTCCCGCGGCGACGGCGATCTCGCTCGACAGCCCGAGCCCGAGCCGCCACGCCAGCCCGACGGCGACCGCGGCGAGGAAGAGCCCCGCGGCGCCCTGGGTGAGGACCTCGTTCACAGGGCCTGCTCGCGATCGGCCCACTCGGCGACGACCGCCCGGTCGTGCGACGTGAGGCACACGGCCAGGCCGTCGGCGGCCAGCGCGCGCACCTGCTCGCCGATCGCCGCCGCCAGCGGCGCGTCCAGGCCGGTGGTGGGCTCGTCGAGCAGCAGCACCTCGGGGCGGCGCGTCAGCGCCCGCGCGATCGCGACGCGCGCCTGCTCGCCGCCCGACAGGCGCGAGGCGTCGCGCCCCAGGAACGACGCATCCAGCCCCGCGGCGGCCAGCGCGGCGGCCGAGTCGGGGTCGGCGAGCCCGTAGGCGAGGTTCTCCGCCACCGTCCCCGGCAGCATCACCGGCCGTTGCGCGACGAGCCCGACGCGCCGGCGCAGCACCCGCGGGTCGAGCGACCGGACGTCCACGCCGTCGAGCGTGATCGAGCCGGTCGAGTCGACCAGCCGCACACACGCCCGCAGCAGCGTCGACTTGCCCGCGCCGGACGGTGCCGTGAGCGCGACCACCTCACCGGCGCGAACGGTCAGCGAGACGTCCCGCAGGACCTCGCCCACCGTCACGCCGGCGCATTCGAGCAACTCAGGCGGCGGACAGCTCGCCGATCGCCTTGAGCACCTCGTCGTCGTGCGTCTTCGGCGAGACCTTCGGGATGACGTGGCGGATCACGCCCTCGCCATCGATGATGAACGTGGCGCGCAGCGCGCCCCAGTAGGTCTTGCCGTACATCGACTTCTCGGCCCAGACCCCGTAGGCGTCGCAGACCGCGTGGTCGGAGTCCGCCAGCAGCGTGAAGTTCAGCCCCTGCTTGTCGTGGAACTTCTTGACGAGCTTGACCGGGTCGGGCGAGACACCGAGGACCCGTACGCCGGCCTGCTCGTAGTCGGGCAGGTGGTCGCGGACACCGCACGCCTGCGTCGTGCAGCCGGGCGTGTCCGCCTTGGGATAGAAGTACAAGACGACTGTTTGCCCCTTCAGGCCAGACAGCGCGACATCGTCGCCGTCCTGGTCCGGAAGCGTGAAGTCAGGTGCGTTTTCGCCGATCTCGAGCATCGACCTCAGGCTACTCCGCTGCTCGTGCGGCAGGTCGCCGCCGATCTACACGCGCTCAACCCTGGTCGCCGGAGCCGCGAAGCTGCTCGCCGATGTCGTAGCCGCAGTCGGCGGAGCGGATGCTCGCGCGGAAGAGGTTCGCGTTGGCGAAGAGCCCCTTGAAGTCGAAGACGCCGACGTAGACGTTCTGCGAGGGCTGGATCTCGCCGGACGGCAGGAGCCTCACGGTGTGTGACTCGATCCAGTTCTTCCCGGGAACCCCGGTGGCCCAGAAGTCGCCGTTGAACTTGTCGGCGCACTTGAAGTTGAAGTTGGTCGCGCTCTGGTTGAGCCTGGTCACGTGCACGCGCAGCCGGCCGGCTCGCGCGCGACAGTTCCAGAGCAGCTCGACTCCGAGGGCGCCTCCGCGTTTGGAGTCGACGTAGTGCTCGCGGCGGGGCGCGAAGCTCATCCCGGGCGGATTGACCTTGCAGTCGTAGCCCATCTCCCAGTCGGCCCGCTCCTCCACACCGGGCTTGATCCGGACCGTCTGCGCGGAGGGGTCGGCCGAAATGCCCTTCGGCGCCTTGACCTTCAGCTTGTAGCGGCCGTAGTAGCGGCCCGGGATCTCCATCGTGAACCAGCCGTGCTTCGCGCCGTCGGGCCGCACGGGCGCCTTGAAGGTCTTCTTCGGGCCCTTCGCGACAACGGTCAGCCCGCTGAGGAGCTTGGTGATCTCCTCCTGCGGAAGCTCGTCGACTTCGCGCTGTGGAAAGCCGCCTTTGCCATCGGTGATCCGCTCGTACGCCTTCACCGGGTCGAGGTACCCGGTGATGCGGGCGGTGTGCTGGTTGGAGCGGTAGAGGACCTTGATCGGGTTGGGGAACAGCTCCTTGGTCCTGGCGGTCATCTCGGTGCAGTTGCTCCCCCCGCCTGCGCGCGGCGCGCCGGCCGCCCAGGACTCGCTGATCACCGACCGGTGCTTGTTCTTCGGCGCACGCCACTCCAGCCCGCCATAGCGGTAGACGTCGTTGTACGGCGCGTAGATCGGCCCCGAGATCTCCCTTGCCGTCGCCGGATCACTCCCGGCCTTGGTCGTCCACTTGATCGCCGAGTAGTTCTTGATCTCCTTGTACTCCGCGAACAGCGTGGTCATGCAGTTGCCGGGGATCTCCAGGCTCTCGCCCTCCTTGAAGACCTTCGCTGCGGTGACGGTCTTCTCGACCAGCTTGGCGCCGTCGGCGCCGCGCGGTCGCGGGGATCAGCAGGGCGACGAATACCGCGAAAACGAGAAACCGCATTCAACGATGCTAACCATGTCATGAGTGCTCTACGCCGGATGCCCATCCGTCCGGCCAGGTTCCCGCGGGGCGCTTGACCCGCCACGCCACCCACCGGGTGGCGCCCAAGCGATCAGCCATACGCTCCCTCGCTCGGCGAGCAGCGGCACCCCGAACAGGACCTGGGCGCGGCACTCGGCGCCGGGACGGGTTCCGGACCCGTCCCGGCATCGAGGGATGGCGCTAGACGTCGAAGCGGTCGAGGTCCATGACCTTCGCCCACGCGGCGGCGAAGTCGTGGACGAACTTCTCGCGCGCGTCGTCGGAGGCGTAGACCTCGGCCAGGGCGCGCAGCTCGGAGTTGGAGCCGAACACGAGGTCGGCGCGGGTGCCGGTCCAGAGCAGGTCGCCGTTGTCGGCGCGGGCCTCGAACTCGTCGCCGGAGGCCGCCCAGGTCACGCCGAGGTCGAGCAGGTTGACGAAGAAGTCGTTCGTCAGCGTGCCCGGCTTGTCGGTCAACACGCCCACCGCGGAGCCGTCCCAGTTGGCGCCGAGGACGCGCAGGCCGCCGATCAGGACGGTCAGCTCAGGCGCGCTCAGCGTCAGCAGGTTGGCGCGGTCGAGCAGCAGGTACTCGGCGCCCAGCCGGTGCTCGGCGCGCAGGTAGTTGCGGAAGCCGTCGGCGGTCGGCTCCAGCGGCGCGAAGGAGTCGGCGTCGGTCCACTCCTCGGTCGCGTCGCCGCGACCGGGCGTGAACGGGACCTCGACCGCGACGCCACCGTCGGCGGCGGCCTTCTCGACCGCGGCGGTGCCGCCGAGAACGATCAGGTCGGCCAGGGAGACGTCCTTGCCGAAGGACGCCTGGATCTCCTCGAGCTTGCCCAGGACCTTCTGCAGCTGCGCGGGGTTGTTGACCTCCCACGACCGCTGCGGCTCCAAGCGGATGCGCGCGCCGTTGGCGCCACCGCGCTTGTCGCTGCCGCGGAACGTCGAGGCCGACGCCCACGCGACCGAGACGAGCTCGGAGACGGAGAGGCCGGACTCCAGGATCGACGCCTTCAGCGCCGTGACGTCCTGGTCGGTCAACGCCGGGCCGGCCGGCACCGGGTCCTGCCAGATCAGCGTCTCCGACGGCACCTCAGGTCCGAGGTAGCGCTGGATCGGCCCCATGTCGCGGTGGGTGAGCTTGAACCAGGCACGCGCGAACGCGTCGGCCAGCTGGTCCGGGTTCTCCAAGAAGCGGCGCGAGATCTTCTCGTACTCCGGGTCGAAGCGCAGCGCCAGATCGGTGGTGAGCATCGTCGGGACACGCCGCTCGGAGTCCGGGGCCGGGCCGGGCACGACACCCGCGCCGGCGCCGTCCTTCGGCTGCCACTGGTTCGCTCCGGCGGGGCTCTTGGTCAGCTCCCACTCGAAGCCGAAGAGGTTCTCGAAGAAGTTGTTCGACCACTGGGTCGGGGTCGCCGTCCAGGTGACCT
Organism: uncultured Solirubrobacteraceae bacterium; assembly: GCA_963798325.1. Classification (GTDB taxonomy): domain Bacteria; phylum Actinomycetota; class Thermoleophilia; order Solirubrobacterales; family Solirubrobacteraceae; genus Solirubrobacter. The sequence continues at coordinate 579,544 of CAWCSS010000008.1, read as the reverse complement.
CCAGGCCCGAGGTGATCGCGTCCGCGCCCTTGCCGGTGCCGAACGTGTTCTTCCAGCCGAGGCCCATCTCCTCGATCGGCGCGCCCTCGGGCTCGCGGCCGACGTACTCGTCGGGGTCGGCGGCGCCGTGGGTCTTGCCGAACGAGTGCCCGCCGGCGATCAGCGCGACGGTCTCCTCGTCGTTCATGGCCATGCGGGCGAACGTCTCGCGGATGTCGCGCGCGGCGCCGAGCGGGTCCGGGTTGCCGTTCGGGCCTTCCGGGTTGACGTAGATCAGGCCCATCTGGACGGCGCCCAGCGGCTTCTCGAGGTCACGGTCGCCGGTGTAGCGCTCGTCACCCAGCCACTCGGTCTCCGGGCCCCAGTAGACGTCCTCGTCGGGCTCCCACACGTCGGGGCGCCCGCCGGCGAAGCCGAAAGTCTCAAAGCCCATCGTCTCCAGCGCGACGTTGCCGGTGAGGATCATCAGGTCGGCCCACGAGAGCGCCTGGCCGTACTTCTTCTTGACCGGCCACAGCAGGCGGCGAGCCTTGTCCAGGTTGCCGTTGTCGGGCCACGAGTTCAGCGGCGCGAAGCGCTGCTGGCCGGCGCCGCCGCCGCCGCGGCCGTCCTGGATGCGGTAGGTGCCGGCGCTGTGCCAGGCCATCCGGATCATGAACGGGCCGTAATGGCCGAAGTCCGCGGGCCACCAGTCCTGCGAGGTCGTCAGGACATCAGCGATGTCGGCCTTGACCGCGGCCAGATCGAGCGTGTTGAACGCCGCGGTGTAGTCGAACTCCTCGCCGAGCGGGTTCGCCACCGCGGGGTTCTTGGCCAGGATCTTGAGGTTCAGGCGGTCGGGCCACCAGCCGCGGTTGCCGCCGCCCTGGGTCGGGTGCGGGAAGTGATCGTGGGCGACAGGGCACTTGCCCTCGGCCTCGATCGGCTCGTTCATGTCGCCGACGACGGCGTTGGGCTGCGGATCGGACAAGGTTCGAACTCCCCCAGTTCAGGATTGACAAGTGGAGCACAGGCCCCAGTAGACGACCTCGGCCTCGTCGATGACGAAGCCGTGCGCTTCGGACGGTTCAAGACACGGCGCTTCGCCGACGGCGCAGTCGACGTCGGCGATCGCACCGCACGAGCGGCAGATGACGTGGTGATGATTGTCGCCGGTCCGCGACTCGTACCGCGCGACGCTGCCCTGCGGCTGGATGCGACGCACGAGACCGGCATCGGTCAGGGCGTTGAGCACCTCGTACACGGCGGCCTGCGAGACGTCGCTGAGCTCACCGCGAACGACGCCGAGGATCGACTGCGTGTCGGCGTGCGGATGCTCGTGCACCGCGGCCAGCACCGCGACGCGCGGACGCGTGATGCGCAGGGACGCCCCGCGCAGGATCGTCTCGAGTTCCGAGTCCGCCGGCACGCCGCCAGTGTGCCACAGATTCTGGAAGCGTTCCAGAAAACGTCAGATGCCTGGAATCAGTACCCCAGCCAGTCCTTGTTCCACTTGTCCTGCCGCATGCGGATGCGCAGCTCCTCGATGCCGCCATAGAGCATGCCGACCTTGATGCCCTGCTTGCGGGCCTCGCCGATGACCGAGCCGAACGTCGTCCACTCCCAGCCCCTGGGCGTGCCGACCTTGCTCTGCAGCAGCCCGCAGGCCCGCCCGAGGTCCGAGCTGGGGTCGAGCAGCGGGATGCCGCTCGTGCGCTTGGTCGCGCCCTTGTCGTGGTGGCCCATCATCTCGCCGAAGAGCTTCTCGTCGTCGATGATCAGCAGGTTCTCGTAGCTCCAGTTGTTGATGACGTGCTTGGTCATCCCGGAGGAGCCGATCATCACCTTGTGCGTCTCGGGGCTGGTCTCGGTCTTGGGGTGGTGGGTCATGATCAGCTTGTCGTGCATGATCGAGCCGCCGGTCTTGCCGGTCTCGCTCTGGACCTTCACCTTCGAGGCCTGCAGCTTGCGCAGCGCCTCGCGGACGTAGCCGGTGCTGTTGGCCTGTGAGCGATCGACGACCACCGTGACGTCGGCGCCGTTGAGGGCCATGGCGCAGAGCGTGTCGATCGGATCGTGCTCCTTGACCTGGCCGACGAGGAACATCCGCATGACGACCTTGTCCGCGCCCTGCAGCTCGGCGTTGAGCGTCTCGCCGATGTCGACGAACGGCGCCAGCGCCGCCCGGATGCCCAGCGGGTTGGTCTCGTTGAGGCCCTTGAGCGCCTTCGAGAACAGCGGGTCGCTGCCCTTGTGCTTGGAGATGTTGCCGATGTAGTCCTTGTACATCTGCGCGATGCCGCCGTAACGGACCACGACGGAGGACTCGGTGTTGTCCTGCAGGCCGCCGCGGGTCAGGTTCGGCGAGCCCGACAGCAGGAATTGCCCCTCGCCCTCGGCGTCGGCGCCGACCATCGCCTTGTTGTGCATCTTGGAGCCTTCGATGCTGTCGAACGGCCCATCGACCTCCTCGTAGGTCTTCCCGCCTCGGTTCGGCCCGCCCTGGCCGTGGCCCGAGCCGTGGTAGACGGTCACCGCGCCCTTGAAGCCGTCGGTGATCTGGTTGACCGTCTGCGCGTTGACCTGATCGGTGGCGACCACGATCTGCGAGGGCGGGCGCTCCATGATCGAGTCGTGGTACTGGTCGAGCATCGACTTGCCGCCCAGCGAGGACAGGCCCTTGAGCTTGGGCGTGTCGCCCTCCTTCTCCTTGGCCCGCTGCTGTTGGACGTGCTTGCGCAGCGCGCTGGACCCGTACTGCCGGAAGAACTTGTCCATCTGGCGCATCCCGACGAGCTGGTTGTGGTCGAGGAAGCCGAAGATGTGCTCGACCAGCCCGTCGGGCACCGCGGTCTCGCCGAGCTTCATCGTGGTCGTGGACTCACCCGTGAAATGACCCGCGTTCTCGGGGACCTTGATGGCGCGCGGCGGCTTGGACGGCCCGAGCTCCTTCGGCGGCTCCTCGGTCGTCTCGCCCGTCGTGGTCTCCTCGACCGGGGTCTCATCGATCACCGGCGTCTCGTCGATGACCGGCGTCTCTTCCTTGACCGGCGTCACGGTCTTCGGCGTGGGATCGGTCGCCCTGATCCAGCTGTTGTGGGTCGGGCTCCACGAGTACCAGCGGTCGTTCTGCTGGATCATGAACACGCCCTTGGGATCCGTCCCGGTCTCCTTCCACTTCCCCTTCTGCGGGGTCTTGGGCTTCATCGGCGAGCCGTGCTGCATCTGGAAGGTGGGGTGCGTCTTGTAACGCTGCAGCTGCGCGGCGACCGCGCGGTTGCCCGCCGACCTCTGCAGGGCGAGGACGGCGGCGGCGGACGGCTGTGCTCGCGTCGGCTCGGCGACGGCCGCGCCCGGCTCCGTCGCGGCGCGCCTCCGACGAGCTTGTTGCTCGTGGTGACCCACGAGCGCGATACAACCTCCGCCGATGTTGACGCGGTGAACTTTTCGCCGCGCCCACGCGGAGCTGCCGATGCACCCACTCGCGAAGTGTTCAAACGCTGACTCAGCGGCGCAGATCGGCCCTCGACTACAGTCCGATCCGATGGCCGTGGCCGTGATCGGGGTGGGAGCGATCGGCGGCCTGGTCGCCGCTGAGCTGCTCGCGGGCGGCCACGAGGTCACGCTGTGCACCCGCACGCCGATCGATCGGCTCGTGGTCGAGCGCCACGAGCACCCGCGCGCCTTCGCGGTCCCGCCCGCGGGCGGCGAGGTCGACTTCGCGGTCGTCGCGCTCAAGGGCCAGGACAGTGCGCAGGCGATGCCGTGGCTGGAACGGCTCACGCCCGAGACCGTCGTCGTGATCCAGAACGGCATCGAGCACGAGGCGCGGATCGCGCACCCGCGGCTGGTGCCCGCGATCGCCGACACGGCCGTCGAGCGGACCGCGCCGGGCCACCTGGTCCACCGCTCGGGCGACCTGATCACGCTCGCCGATCGTCCCGGGGCCGCCGAGTTCGCCGCGCTGCTGGAGGGCAGCGCGCTGCGAACGCGACTCGACGCCGACTTTCGGACCGCCGCCTGGCGCAAGCTGCTGAGCAACGTCGTCGGCAACCCGCTCACGACGCTCACCCTGCGCCGCGCCGAGCTCTTCCAGGAGCCGGCGATCCGCGAACTGGCGCTCGCCCTGCTGCACGAGGCGACGGCCATCGGCCGTGCCGACGGGGCGAACCTCAGCGACGATGCCCCGGAGACGACGCTCGCGTTCTTCGACGCGCTCCCCGCCGACGTCGGCTCCTCGATGCTGCACGACCGGCTCGCGGGGCGGCCGCTGGAGGTCGACACGCTGCTCGGCGCGGCGCTGCGGGCGGCGGAGCGTCACGACGTGCCGGCGCCCCGGACCCGCACGCTCTACGCGCTGCTCAGCTCACTTCAGTAGCCGCGAGAGCCGGCGGTCCTTGAGGATCCGGCCTTCGGTCTGGCAATGCGGGCAGTAGGTCATCACGTAGTCCTCGTAGAAGACGGCCTCGAGGATCGTCTCGCAGCGCGGGCACGGCTCGCCCTGGTGGGCGTGGACCTTGGTCGGCTTCGGGAACTTCTCCGGCAGCGGGAGCGCGACCTTCTCCTCGTAGACGTCGAGCACCCGCTGGAGCTCTGAGACCATCGCCGTGCGCAGCGCCTTGGCCTCGCGGTCTGAGAGGTCGTCGCCGCGCTTGAAGGGCGAAAGCTTGGCGGCGTGGAGGATCTCGTCCACCCACGTGCGGCCGATCCCCGCGATCACCTGCTGGTCGCGCAGCAGCGAGTGCAGCGGGCGATTGGACGCGAGCAGCTCCGACAGCTCGGGCGGATCGGGCCACGCCTCCGGGCCGAGCGACGTCAACGACGGCTCGGCTTCGAGGCCGTCCAGGGTGAGCGTCTTGATCCAGGCCGCCTGCTTGGTGCCGAACTCGCGCAGCCGCAGCTCGCGCTCGCCGGGGAGGCGGATCAGCACGCGCGAGGTCTTGTCGCGCAGCGAGCCACGCTTGTCGTAGACCATCAGGCGGCCGGCGCTCATCAGGTGGATGAGCAGCGTCAGCGGCCCGTGCGAGTCGCAGTCGGCCTCCAGCAGCAGCAGCTTGCCGCGGCGGCGCACGTCGGTGAACTTGGCACCCTCGAGCGCGCTCAGCGGCGGGTCGAAGGTCTTGAGCACGTTGATGCCCGGCGTGAGGATCGACTCGATGGTCTCTCCCGGGAGCGCATCGGCCAGGCGACGGGCGGTGATCTCCATCTCGGGCAGCTCAGGCACGTGCTTCACGTTAGCCTGACGCGGATGGACCCGTGGATCGAGCAGGCGGCCGCGGAGATCGCGCGCCGCGCGCCGCGCGAGCTCGAGGCGCTGGTGGCCGTCTCCTCGCCCTCCGGAGACGTGCACGGCGCGGAGGAGTGCGCGAGCCTCTGCCAGGCGCTGGCCCCCGACGAAGCGACCTTCGAGAAGGTCCCGTGCTCGAGTCCTGAGCACGCCGAGGATCTGGTCATCCGCCTGAAGGGCTCCGGCTCGCGCCGGGCCCTGCTCGTCGGCCACAACGACACCGTCGTGGCCCACGCCGAGCACAAGCCGCTCAAGCGCGTGGGCGAGCAGCTCGTCGGCTCCGGCTCGATCGACATGAAGGGCGGCAACGTCCTCGCCCTCGGCGCGCTGCGGGCGTTCGCCAAGCACCCCGAGCGCTACGACGAGCTCACGCTGTTGCTCGTGTGCGACGAGGAGTGGCGGACCCGGGACTTCAGCCACGTGCCGCGCTTCGCGGGCTTCGACGCCGTGCTGTGCTTCGAGGCGGGCGAGATGGTCGGCGGCCACGAGGGCGTCGTCGTGCGCCGCAAGGCCGCCGGCACGATCCACATCACCGGTCACGGCCGCACCGCCCACTCCGGCTCCGCGCCCGACCGCGGCCGCAACGCGCTGCTCGGCCTGGCCGCGGCGGCCCAGGCCGTCGCCGCTCGCCACGCGCCCGACGGCCCCTCGCACCTCAGCGCCGTCCCGACGATCCTGCGCTCCGGCGACGCCTTCAACGTCGTCCCCGGCTCCGGCGAGCTCTACTGCGACGTGCGCGCCGACACGCTGGAGGCGATCGAGGACGTGCTCACCCACATCCCCGCCGAGCACAACGAGGTCCGGATCGAGGCCGAGCTCGTGCGCCGCTGGCCGGGCATGCAGAGCGAGGAGTCCACGCGCGGCGTGCTCGCGAGCGCGAGTGAGCTGCTCGGCCGGACCGTCGCGCCCGCCGCCCGGGGCGGGGCGAGCGACGCGTCGCATTTCGCCGCCACCGTGCCGATCTCGATCGACGGGCTCGGCCCGCGCGGCGGCAAGGCGCACAACCCCGAGGAGTTCGTGCTCGAAGCGTCGCTGCAGCCGCGCGCCGAGGTGGCGCTCGCGGTGATCAGCGCAGCGCTCGCGTTTCGCTGAACAACGCCCGTGTTCAGCGGAGCGCCTGCGCGATGGCCTCGAGCTCGCGCGGGCGCAGCATCAGGATCAGCTGCCCGGCGCCGCGGCGCGCGCTGAGCGCGGCGACCGCGCCCTTCTTGAAGTCCACGCGGGCGCCCGTGAAGTCGTAGACGACCTGCGAGAACGTCGGCTCGTGACCGACGACGAGGATCTTCTTGTCCGGGTGGGCGTCGAGCAGGGCGAGCGCGTCGACGCGGCTGAAGCCGTTGGCGAGCGACTCCTCGCGGACGGGCTCGATGTTCAGGCTCTGGCAGGCGAGCACGGCGGTCTCCCACGCGCGCACCTTCGGGCTGGCGTAGCAGCCGTCGAACTCCTCGTTGAGCGCGGCCAGTGCGAGGCCCGCGGTCGCGGACTGGGCCCGTCCCCTCGGAGTCAGTTCCCGATCGAAGTCGGGCTTGGAGTCGTGCGGCACGGCCTCGCCGTGTCGCAGCATCCACAACTGCGGCGCCATGTGCGCCGCAGGTCACGTACGGCGGCGCCAGCGTAGAAGGTCGCCGGCTCCTCGAAGCGCCAGTGGCTGCGCGCGCGGTAGGGCTCCTCGGCGGCGTGGCGCCCACCGGTCAGCACCGGGGAGTCCTCGACCTGCCAGCGCGCGAACGGGGTCATCATCCCCCACACCGTCAACTGCAGGTCCTCGACGGCGAGCATCCGCTTGCCGCCGAAGGCTCCGTCGAGCCGCACGACCACCATTTCGACCTCGCCTCCGTCGAAGGGAAAGGTGTCGACGACCTCGCCGACGAGCGCCCCCGCTCCGTCGGTGATCTGCTGCCCCAGCACGCTCCATCGAGTCCAACGCTTCCGCATGCCCAAAGCATCGGAATACGCCGGAATTCGCGCTACCGGGTCAGGACCCTAATACGAGCGAACCGACGGGCCGGTGTAGGTCGTGCCGCTCGGCGAGGTCCACTTCACGCGGTAGTGACGCTTGCGCCGGGTGTTGAGCGCGTAGACGCCCGCCGAAGTCGTGGTCAGCTTCTTGAGCGTCCTCCACTTGCCCGCCGAGGTGCGGTACTCGATCGTCACCTGGGTCTGCGAGCGCTGCGGGCGCACGAGGCCCCAGAGCACGTCGTTGTTGCCGTAGCGTTCGACCGCCAGTGGGAGCCGGAAGCCCTTGTAGGCCGGCTTCTCCTTGCCGTCGGCGGAGCGCAGGCCGCTCTCGAAGCCGCCGTAGCGGTAGCCGCTGGACCGCGGCGGATCGTCACTCATCAGGTACTGGGAGAACGCGACGATGCGCGGGTTGACGTAGGCCATGTGCTCGGCCACCGCCAGGTACGCCGCCTGGCGCTCCAGCGAGACGCCGGAGATCTTGTCCGGGGTCGTCTGGATGCCGAACTCGGTCAGGTGGATCGGCAGGTGCTTGGGGATCGCGCCGGCGTCGGCGGCCTTGTCGAGCGCGGTGACGAGCCGTGGCAGGACGCCGATGGTCACGTCGTCCGGGTTGCCCGGGACCCAGCGCGGCCCTGCCGAGGTCGTGTAGGCGTGGTGCGCGTACCCGCCCGCCTGAAGCTCCTTGCAGGACTTCGCCATCCGGTACTTGGAATCCAGGCACAGCGTTCCGCGCAGGAAGGCCAGCGGGGGCACGATGTTCGAGTTCCCGCGCGGCGAGGTCTCACCCAGCAGGATCGTGTCGTCGGCGTTCGAGGGCGTGGAGCGGATGCCGTTGTAGGCCGCCTGGTAGAGCTTGCGGTAGAGCTTCGGCGACGCCGCCTTGCCATGCGAGTACTGCGGCTTGAGGAACTGCGGCTGGTTGGGCTCGTTCCAGATCGACCACATGTTCACGCGGTCGCCGTAGCGACGGCCGATCGCGGTCGCGAACGCGCCGAACTCCGCCGGGCTCGGGTTGGTCACGTTGTCGCGCTTGGACTTGGTCGCCCACTTGGGCACCGGCCCGGTGAGCGTGAGCGTGACCGACACGCCCTTCGCCTTGGCCGCGTTGACGAGCCCGTCGAGGTTGTCCCACTTGTCGGCGGGATAGGCGGCCGGGTTGCTCGCGTCGAAGCCCGCGGGCTTGGTCTTGGAGCTCGGGTCCGGCGCGTAGTCGCGCCAGTACACGAGCTGGCGCACGCGGGTCACGCCGAAGGACGTGATCTGCGCGAGCGTCTCGTCGCGCGTCGACGCCGACAGCAGCTCACGCGGCGCCTCGAAGGTGGTGGCCTGCCGCGCGGAGGCGTGGGCACTCGCGGGCAGCGCGAGCGCGGGCAGGATCAGCAGAAGGAGAAGTCGTCTCATATGGGGGAGTCGCGCGGAGCCGGCCGTATGGGGGAATGCCGGCTCTCCCAGAACAGAACCCGTTGGGGTCTGCAAGGTTGCGCATTAGGATCGCACCCTCTTGAAGACGATCGTAAACACGCCAGAGGAGGCAGCGGCCCTGGAACTGGCCCCGCTGCTGGTGCTGCGACCGCTCGAGGCGTTCCTCGACACGCACGGTCTGGGCAGTGGCGAAGTGACCGCCGAGACCGTCGGCGAGGGCCACTCCAACGTCACCTACGTGATCCGCCGCGAGGGCGGCGAGTGGGTGCTGCGGCGCCCGCCGCGCCCGCCGCTGCCGCCCTCCGCGCACGACGTGCTGCGCGAGGCGTTCCTGCTCAGCTCGATCGGCGAGACCGCGGTCCGCATCCCCAAGGTGCTGGCCACGTGCGATGACGAATCCGTGATCGGCGCGCCGTTCTACGTGATGGAGCGCGTTCAGGGCGACGTCCTCACCAACGACCTGCCCGACGGACTCGAGCCCACGCGCATCGGCGAGGAGCTGATCGAGGCGCTGGTCGAGGTCCACGCCGCCGACTGGCGCGCGTGCGGGCTGGAGGGCTACGGCAAGCCGACCGGCTACCTCGAGCGTCAGGTGCGCCGCTTCACCGGCCTCTGGGAGCACAACGCCACGCGCGAGATCGCCGCCGTCGACGAGGTCGCCCATTGGCTTGGGACGAACCTCCCGGAGTCCGGGCCGGCAACGATCGTCCACGGCGACTACCGCCTCGGCAACGTGATGTTCTCCGGCGATCGCCTGAGCGCCATCTTCGACTGGGAGCTGGCGACGATCGGCGACCCGCTGGCCGACGTCGGCTACCTCGTCGCGACGTGGGCGCAGGCGGGCGACCCCGAGAGCGCCGTCCTGTCGCTCGGCGCGGTCACGCGGAGGCCGGGCTTCCCGACCCGCGACGAGCTGATCGCCCGCTACGAGGCGCGTTCCGGGCGCTCGATGTCCGACATCCGCTGGTACACGACGCTCGCCCTGTGGAAGTCGGCGATCTTCCTCGAGGGCTCCTACAAGCGCCGCCTCGCGGGCACGACCGACGATCCCTTCTTCGATCGGCTCAAAGAGGGTGTGCCCGAGCTGGCGGCGCGGGCCCTCGCCACCGCACAGAGCTAGATAGAACGAGCGTCCAGATGGACGTTTGTTGGTCTTCACGGAGACCCTGATCGGTGGGACGCTTGCCCTACGCCGGTCAAGGATGGCCAGCGTCTTTTCGGACAAGGGCAAGGTTGCTCATCTCTCAGGGAACGGGACAGGTGGCGGTGCGCCGTGCGGCGGATCGTCTTGAGGCGACGGCGGCGCGGTCTGGGTATCGACGCCGCCGTCACCTCGATCATCCGCCGGACGCGGACGCGCTGGTCGCCGCCGCGACCGAACGCGCCCGTGACGGAGACGATGACGCGCTGCGCCTGCTGTATCTGCTCTACGCCGACAACGTCTTCGGCTTCGTGCTCGCGATCGTTCGCGACGAGCACGACGCGGAGGACATCACCAGCGAGGTTTTCGCACGCCTGCCGCGGGCGCTCAGCCATTACAAGGTGAGTGCCACCCCCTTCGCGGCATGGCTGTTGCGGGTCGCCCGAAACGCTGCGCTCGACCACTTGCGAGCGCAGCGTTCGGTGCCTCTGGCCGAAGTCCACGCCACCGGTGAAACGGCGGAACTGCACGCCCGCGAGCGCCTCGAAGGTCTGACCGCGGCGTTCGCGGCCCTGCCCGACGACCAGCGCCAGGTCATGTTGCTGCGGCTCATCGCCGGGCGCACGCCGGGCGAGATCGCCGAGCAGCTCGGCCGCTCGGTCGATGCCATCCACGCCCTGCAGCACCGCGCCCGCCGGCGCCTGCAGCAGGAGCTCACCCGGTCAGGCTGGGCGCCGCGGGCGGCGGCATGACCCGCGTCGTCGTGATCCTGCTGATCGTGCTCGTCGCGGTCATGCTGATCCGGTTGGTGCGCCAGGCCGCCGCGAGCGCCACGTCGCCCCCGAAGCCGCCGCGGCGCGGCTGGCTCGACGACGACGGCGCCGTGCGCGGAGAGCGCTGGGACGGGTCCTGGCTCAGCGGCCCCAGAACAGCTTTATCCCTCGCGTGATCAGGTTGGTCACCCGGGCGTTGTAAGGGAAGAAGTGGATCTCGCGCTTCAACGGCACGCGCATGGTCATGACCGCCTGCTGGCGGGTGTACTTGCGCAGGCCGGCCGCGCCATGGCGCACGCCGAGACCCGATTCCTTCCAGCCGCCCATCGGCAGCTCCAGCGCCAGGTAGTTGACGGCCGCGTCGTTGACGCACACCGCGCCGGCCTGAATCCGCTGGGCGATCGCCTGGCCCTTCTTGATGTCCTTGGTGAAGACCGACGCGCCGAGGCCGTACGGCGAGTCGTTGGCCATGCGGATCGCCTCCTCGGCGTCCGCGACCTTCATCACCGGCAGCGTCGGGCCGAACGTCTCCTCGCGCATCGCCGTCATCGAGTGGTCGGCGTCGGCGATGATCGTCGGCTCATAGAAGCGCCCGTGATCGGTCTTCGCGTGGCCGCCCGTGGTCACGCGCGCGCCCGCGTCGCGCGCCTGCTGGACGTGGCGCTCGACGATCTCCAGCTGCGGCGCGAACGTGACCGCCCCGACGTCGATCGAGCCGGCCCCGTCGGGCGGGCCCTGGCGCAGCTTCGCCGTCTTCTCCGTCACCCGCTTGACGAACTCGTCGTAGACCGGCGCCTCGACGTAGGCGCGCTCGAGCGAGATGCAGGTCTGCCCGCCGTTCTGCATCGAGTAGTAGACCGCCGCGTTGGCGGCGCGCTCGAGGTCGGCGTCGGCCAGCACGATCATCGGGTCCTTGCCGCCGAGCTCCAGCGACACGGGCGTCAACGTCTGCGCGGCGCGCTCCATGACCTTTCGTCCAGTGCGCGTCGAGCCCGTGAACATCACCATGTCCACATGGTCGATCAGAATGGCGCCTGTCTCACCGGTGCCCACCGCGACCTGGAAGACCCCATCAGGAAGGCCGGATTCATGCAGCCCACGTTCGAACAGCAGGGAAGTGAGGGGCGTCACCTCGGATGGCTTGACGACGACGGCGTTGCCCGCGGCGAGCGCTGGGATGGCGTCCCCGACGGAGTTCACGAGCGGGTAGTTCCAGGGCCCGATCACGCCGACGACGCCGACCGGGCGGTAGCGGACGACCATGCTGCGCCCGAGGACGAAGGGGTTGCCCGTGCGGACTCGTTCATCCGCAAGCCATTTGGGCGCCTTGCGCGGCCAAAAGCCAAGCGCGTTCGCGCCGTAGGCGACCTCGACCAGTAGCGCGTCCTCGCGCGCCTTCCCGGTCTCGGCGACGATCGTGTCGGCGACCTCGTCGGCGTGGTCGAGCAGCCACTTCTGGGCGCGCTTGAGAATCCGGCCGCGGCCCTCGTAGCCGAGCGCCTCCCAGGCCGGCTGGGCCTCCCGGGCGCGGGCGACCACCGCGGCCACCTCCTCCGGCGGCGTCAGCGGGACTTCGCGGATCGTCTCGCCGGTCGCAGGATTCTCGACGGAGATGGTGGCCATACGTCGCAGCCTAGCCTGGTGGGCTTGTCTCCCCGCCTGGTGCTCCTGCTGGCCGTCGCCTGCGGGGCGACCGTCGCCAACCTCTACTACGCCCAGCCGCTGCTGGACACGATCGCGCGCGAGCTGCACGTGTCCTCCGGCGCCGCCGGCCTGCTGGTGACCGCGACGCAGCTCGGCTACGTCGGCGGGCTGCTGCTGATCGTCCCGCTCGGCGATCTGCTGCAACGACGGAAGCTGGTCTCGCGACTGCTGTTGGTGGACGCCGTGGCGCTGGCCGCCGCGTCGTTCGCGCCCTCCTTCGGCGTCCTCGCGGCTGCGCTGGCGTGCGTCGGCGTCGCCAGCTGCGCGACGCAGATCCTGATCCCGTTCGCGTCGTCGCTGGCGCGCGAGCAGGAGCGCGGGCGCGTCGTCGGGCGGGTGATGACCGGCGTGCTGCTCGGCATCCTGCTCGCCCGCCTGGTCTCGGGCGTCACCGCCGCGCTCGGTGGCTGGCGGTTGATCTACGGGCTCGCCGCGGGGGTCATGCTGCTGTTCGCGTTCGTGCTGCGGCGGGCGCTGCCGGAGGTCAAGCCGCCCTCGGACATGGCCTACCCGCGGCTGCTGGCGTCCGTCGGCGAGCTCGTCCGCGAGGAGCCGGTGCTGCGCTCGCGGATGCTGCTCGGCGCGCTCTCGATGGCGTCGTTCACCGGGATGTGGGTCGCGCTCTCGTTCCTGCTGGCCAGCCAGTACGGCCTCGGCGAGGCGACGATCGGCCTGTTCTCGCTCGCGGGCCTCGCGGGCGCCGGGATCGCGTCGTTCGCCGGGCGAGCGGCCGACCGCGGGCACGGACTCGGCGCGCTGCGCCTGGCGACGGCGCTCGTGCTGGCCAGCTGGGGGCTGCTCGCGCTGAACACCCTGCCGCTGGTGATCGTGGGCATCGTCGTTCTCGACCTCGGCATCCAGGGGACCCAGATCCTCAACCAGAGCGCGATCTACCGGCTGCGCCCCGAAGCGCGCAGCCGGCTGACCACGGCCTATCTGACGGCCTACTTCGCGGGCGCCGTGTCGGGCTCGGCCGGCGCCTCGCTCGCGTGGGAGCGAGGCGGCTGGAACGCGGTCTGCGGCGCCGGCGGCGCGGTGGCGCTCGTCGGCTGCCTGCTCAGCTTTCGGAGATCGTGAGCTTTTCGATCTTGGCGTCTTCGCGGGGCCTGTCGCCGGGGCCCGTGGGCAGGGCCTCGAGCTTGTCCACGACGTCCATGCCGCCGGTGACCTGGCCGAAGTTCGTGTGCTTGCCGTCGAGCCACGGGGTGGCGTCGAGCGTGACGATGAAGAACTGCGAGCCGTTGGTGTTCGGGCCGGCGTTGGCCATCGCCAGCGAGCCGCGAACCAGCTTGTGCGAGTTGATCTCGTCCTCGAACGTGTAGCCCGGGCCGCCGGTGCCGGTGCCCTGCGGGCAGCCGCCCTGGATCATGAAGTCCTTGATGATCCGGTGGAACGACAGGCCGTCGTAGAAGCCGTCGGCGGCCAGCTTCTTGAAGTTCTCGACGGTCTTGGGGCTGTCCGCGTCGAACAGCTCGATGGTGATGTCACCGTGGTTGGTGCTCATCGTCGCGATGGACATCGCTGGGCCTCCTCAGTTCAGGACGGATGATCGGGGTGAGGCGGAGGGGATGCCCCGCCTTCAATTGCGAATCGGCTCGAACGCCACGTCGTGCCCGCGCACGCTGACGTTGCCGGGCTCGTGACCGGCGGGCACTTCCAGCAGCGCGAAGCGCTCCAGGATGCGGACGTTGCGGATCGCCTCGCCGTCGAGCCCGCCCGCGGTCATCGCCGCGATCAGGTCGGCCGCCTCGACGCCCTCGTGGCGCCCGGCGTTGGCGATCAGCTTCGTGTAGACGGTCGTGCCGTTGGTCGGCGCGTCCGACGGCTTGCGATGGCGGCGCGGGCGCGGTTCGGACGCCTGCGTCGGCGCGACCCGCGCGCCCTCGGTCCATGGCGCGATGCTCGTGGACGCGTGGCGCTCGATCGCCTCCAGGTCGCGCCGCTGACGGGGCTCGACGAACGTGATCGCGCGGCCGGAGCGCCCGACGCGGCCGGTGCGGCCGATGCGGTGCACGTAGACGTCCGGGGACGTCGGCACGTCGAAGTTCACGATGTGCGTGACGGTCGAGATGTCCAGGCCGCGGGCGGCGACGTCGGTGGCCACCAGGATCGTCGTCCGGCCGCCCTTGAAGCCGATCATCACGCCGTCGCGCGAGCCCTGGCTCATGTCGCCGTGCAGGGCCTTGACGTTCATGCCCTTGTCGCGCATGGTCTTGAACAGCTGCTCCGCGCGGATCTTCGTGCGGGTGAAGACGATCGCCTGCGTCGGGCGCTCGGCCTCCAGCACGCGGACGAGCATGTCGACCTTGTCCTGCGGCTTGGTCTCGACGTAGAACTGCTCGACCGTGTCGATGGTCAGCGTCGCGGCCTTGACCTTGACCGTCACCGGGTCGTACAGGTGGCGCTCGGCCAGGCGCTTGATCTCGGTCGGCATCGTCGCGCTGAACAGCGCCGTCTGGCGGCTGCCCGGGGCGAGGCTGAGGATCTTCTCGACGTCCTCGAGGAACCCGAGGTCGAGCATCTCGTCGGCCTCGTCGAGCACGATGTAGCGGGCCGAGTGCAGCACCAGCGAGTGCCGGCTGATCAGGTCGAGCACGCGCCCGACGGTGCCGACGACCACCTGCCCACCCTGGCGCAGCTGCGCCTGCTGGGTGCGGATCGGCGCGCCGCCGAACACCGCCACGGGATCGATGCCCTTGCGGGCGCCGTAGGCGCGCAGCGCCTGGGTCACCTGGATGCAGAGCTCGCGCGTCGGCGTCAGCACGAGCGCCTGCACGTCATCTTCGGACGGGTCCACGGACTCCATCAGCGGGAGCCCGAAGGCCGCCGTCTTGCCCGTTCCGGTCTGGGCCTGGCCGATCACGTCGCGGCCTTCCATCAGCGGCGGGATCGCCTGCTCCTGGATCGGGCTCGGTGTCTCGTACCCGACGTCTTGAAGGGCCTGCAGTATCGGCTCGGACAGCCCGAGCTCGGCAAAGGTCGTCATTCCGACCGGTCACACTAGCGGCCGAACGCGACCTCCCAAACCGCCGGACGTCAACCCGAAGGGCACGGACAGGCCGCGGGTGGCGTCGATCACACGGATGTGGAGCCGCTGCCGGGCGCGCGCCCGTACGCGCGCCCGCCCGCGCCGGGGACGATCATGATCTCGGCGCGCCCGCCGCCGGCCGCCACGTCTGCCGGGCGGCGAGCGGGTCGACGGCACGGCCCGGATGGCCTTCCGGGTCACCGCTAGGCTGCTGCGCCTTATGTCGCTCACAGTGGTCGGATCCATCGCCTTCGACGCCGTCGAAACCGAGACCGGTAAGCGCGACCGCCTGCTCGGCGGCGCCGCCGTGCACTTCTCGCTCGCGTCCTCCTTTCTCGCCGAGACCCGGATCGTCGGCCCCGTGGGTGACGACTTCGGCGAGGCCGAATACGCCGTGCTGCACAACCGCGGCGTGATCACCGATGACGTCGAGCACGTCCCGGGCGGCAAGACCTTCTTCTGGGCGGGGCGCTACGAGCGCGACGTCAACATCCGCCACACGCTGCAGACCGATCTCAACGTCTTCGAGCACTTCGAGCCGAAGCTCAGCGACGCGTCGCGCAGCGCCGACGTCCTGTTCCTGGCCAACATCCAGCCCGACCTGCAGCGCGCGGTGCGCGAGCAGTGCACCAGCGCGCGCTTCGCGGCGCTGGACACGATGAACCTGTGGATCGACATCGCGCGCGAGTCGCTGGTGAAGACGATCGCCACCGTCGACTGCCTGATCATCAACGACGGCGAGGTCAAGCAGCTGACCGATGAGCCGAACCTCGTGCGCGCGACGCGCAAGGTGATGGAGATGGGGCCGCGGATCGTGATCGTGAAGTTCGGCGAGTACGGCTCGGCGATGTACACCGCCGAGGGCGTCTTCGGCCTCTCGGCCTACCCGACCGCCGACGTCATCGATCCCACCGGCGCCGGCGACACGTTCGCGGGCGGCTTCGTGGGCTACGTCGCCGCGCACGCCGACGAGGAGATCACCGACGAGCTCCTGCGCCGCGCGATGGCCTACGGCACGGCGCTGGCGTCGTTCAACGTCGAGGGCTTCGGAACCGAGCGGATGCAGACGCTGACGGCGGACGAGATCTCCTCGCGTGTGTCCGAGTTGCAACGGGTGAACGTCTTTGACGCGACCCCGATCCAGCTCCGGGCGTAGCATGAGGTCCAGCTGATGGGCTGGACCATGCTTTATCTGTTCGTCTTCCTCAAGCTGCCGATCGTGGCCGCCTGTTACATCGTCTGGTGGGCGATCAAGCAGACCGGGGACGAGGACGCGATCGAGAGCGACGGCGGCGGAGCGCCGGTCCCGCGGCGCCCGCACCCACGACGGCCGCGCCGCCCGCGCCCCCCGCGCCGTGGCGGGCCGGGCTGCGGCGCGCGCCTGGACGCGCCGCCGCGTGTGCGCTCGGTGACCGCCGCGGGCCGCTCACGCGAGCTCCACGAGTAGCGGGCGCGGCCCGTTTCGGCTGCGTGAGCGCTTCGCGGATCACGTTGCGGTAATTTCCCGGTCGATGCTCGCCACGCTGCTGCTGGCGGCCGAGGAGGCCGCGGAGCCCTCCAAGACGCCGTTCTACGTCGCCGCGATCGCGCTGGTCGCGTTCGCCCTGCTGCTCTCGCTGGTCGGCGTCCGGCGCCACGAGACCTTCCCGCCGTCCGCACGCGTCCAGGGACTGCTCTCGCTCGTGTGCCTCGTGCTGGTCGCCGCGGCCATGTTCACCGCCGTGATCACGGGGTAACGACCTAACGATCTCGCTCCCCGCCACAATGGGGGTAGAGACGTACCCTCCCCCTCCAGAGGAGCGCAATGGGAACCGAGGAGCAGACTGAGAACGGCGGTGGCGTCGCCACGGCCGATGACTCGCTGACGATCACCGACAATCGGACCGGCAAGACCTATGAAGTGCCGATCGAGGACGGCACGATCCGAGCGACGGCACTCCGCAGCATCAAGGTGAACGAGTCGGACTTCGGGGTCATGGCCTATGACCCCGCGTTCATGAACACGGCCTCGTGCCGCTCGGCCATCACCTACCTCGACGGTGAGGCCGGTGTGCTCGAGTACCGGGGTTATCCGATCGAGCAGCTCGCCGAGAACTCGACGTACCTCGAGGTGGCTTATCTCCTGGTACACGGCGAGCTGCCCAACCAGAAGCAGCTCGATGAGTGGACGCATCAGATCACGATGCACACCTTCGTCCACGAGAACACCAAGAGCTTCATCCAGGGCTTCCGCTACGACGCCCACCCGATGGGGATGCTGCTCGCCTCCGTGGGCGCGCTGTCGACGTTCTACCCGGACGCCAACCGCATCCACGACCCGGAGACCCGCTACCTGCAGATCATCCGGCTGATCGCGAAGATGCCGACGCTGGCGGCGTTCGCCTACCGCCACAACATGGGGCAGCCGTACGTCTATCCGGACAACGAGCTCAACTACCCCGGCAACTTCCTCTCGATGCTGTTCAAGATGTCCGAGCTCAAGTACGAGCCGGACCCGCGGCTCGAGAAGGCGCTCGACGTCCTGTTCATCCTGCACGCCGACCACGAGCAGAACTGCTCCACCAGTGCGGTCCGCGCGGTGGGGTCCTCACAGGTCGATCCGTACTCGGCCGTCGCGGCCGGCATCGCCGCGCTCTACGGCCCGCTGCACGGCGGCGCCAACGAGCAGGTGCTGCGGATGCTGCGCCGGATCGAGACCAAGGAGAACATCCCGGACTTCATCCAGGGCGTCAAGGACGGCAAGGAACGCCTGATGGGCTTCGGGCACCGGGTCTACAAGAACTACGACCCGCGCGCCACGATCATCAAGAAGGCCTGCGAGGACGTCTTCGAGGTCACGGGCGTCAACCCGCTGCTCGAGATCGCCATGGAGCTCGAGAAGATCGCGCTCGAGGACGAGTACTTCGTCAAGCGCAAGCTCTATCCCAACGTCGACTTCTACTCGGGCCTGATCTACGAGGCGCTGCACATGCCGGTCGGCATGTTCACGGTGCTGTTCGCGATCCCCCGCACGAGCGGCTGGATCTCCCAGTGGCTCGAGATGATCGACGACAAGGAGCAGAAGATCGCGCGCCCGCGCCAGATCTATACGGGTGCCCGCAACCGGGACTACGTGCCGGTCGCCAACCGCTAAGGGGCGGCTACCCCCACTTGACGGGGAGGAGCCTGAGTTGTTTGATGCAACTCATGCTCCTCATCCGTCCGATCGTCCCCGAAGACAAGGCGCTGCTGACCGCCGGGCTGCGGGCGCTGAGCCCGGAGACGGCGATGAAGCGCTTCCTCTCGCCCAAGGTCTCCTTCAGCGCGGCGGAGCTGCGCTACCTGACCGAGGTCGACCAGCACGACCACATCGCCTACGTGGTCGTCTCGGGTGACGCGTTGGTGGCGGTCGCCCGCTGCGTGCGGGTCGGTCCGGACGTCGCCGACGTCGCCGTCGTCGTCGGTGATCCGTGGCAGGGGCAGGGCCTCGGCCGCCGGCTGATGGACCTGCTCGCCACGCGCGCGGCGGAGGAGGGCATCACGCGCTTCGCGGGCACGATGCTGGCCGACAACCGGCGGGCGCTGCGCCTGATGCGCGGGTTCGGCCTGCCGTTGGAGCGGGACGAGATCTCCTTCGGCGTGCGCGAGGTCGTGACGCGCATCACCGCGCCGGCGGGCCGGCTCGCGGCCTGATTGCGTGATACGGGAACGAAACGCCCGGTTCGCGGGGCGTTTCGTTACCCGAAGTGCGCGCCCGCCGCGGCCGGCTCGCCGTGACCGCCGCCGCACAGCGGACGACCGTCCGCCTCAGGACACAACGTTCAAGCGACACCCGTAACCGCCCGATGCCTCGTAGGTGAGCCGCCACCGGTCTGTCAGCGCGCTGCTCGTCGACGTTCCCGCCGGGCACGCGGCGCTCGTTCAGCGTGCGCTCGACGATGCCGGCTGGCACGTTCGCAGTGTCCCGGTGCAGGGCGTCGAGGCGCTCACGGCGGCGCTGCAGCGGCGTTCCTGGCAGGCGGTGCTCTACGGCGGCGAGGGCACGGACCCGGTGCCGTCGCGCAAGGCGCTCGAGCTCGTCCGGCTCGCCGATCCGCACCTGCCGTTCATCGCCGTGACGCCGCACATGCGCCCCGGGACGCTGACCGCCGTCCTGCGCGGGCTGCCCACGGGCGTGCCCACGATCTCGGACGTCGCCACGCTTCCCGCCGTGCTCAACCGCGAGCTCGAGCAGGCGCGGATGCGCCGCCGGGTCGGCGGTGCGCACAAGCTGCTCGCCACCCAGCAGGCGATCGCCGACCATCTCGCCGCCGGGCTCGAGGCGGTGGCGTTGTGTGAGCGGGTGCTGGAGACGATCGGCGACTCGCTCGGCTGGACGGCCGGCGCCGTCTGGCGTCCGGACGGCTCGCGGCTCACCTGCACGACCGCGTGGCACGCCGCCGGCGCGCGCGCCGCCGTCGCGTCATTGACCAACAGCACCCGCGAGCAATCCTTCGCCGCCGGCCAGGGCCTCGCGGGTGAGGTCTGGGCCTTCCGGCGCCCGATCTGGCTCGGCGCGACGGGTGAGGCGCTGCGCGCGGGCCTGGTCACCGCCGCCGCGTTCCCGATCGCCATCGGCGACGAGTGCTTCGGCGTGATCGAGCTCTACGCCACCGACGTGCGCGAGCCCAACGCGGAGATCTCGGCGATGTTCGCCACGATCGGCGGCCAGCTCGCGAACTACCTGGCCCGCCGCCGCAAGCGCGCCCGCGCCCGCCGTGCGTTCGACGGCGCCGGCGCGCTGGTGGTCGCGCTCGACGCCGACGGGCGCGTGGAGATCGCCAACGGCACCGCCTGCGCCGCGCTCGGCCTGCAGGAGGACGAGCTGCTGGGCCGCGACTGGTTCGCCACCACCGGCTCCGGCCGCGACGTGTGGGAGCGCTTCCTGGCGGGCGGCATCGTCGCGCTGCCATCGACGCCGGGCGTGAACTGGCGCTGGTCGCTCTCCCGGGACGCCGACGGCGTGCCGCTCGGCGCGGTCGGCTGGGGCGAGCCCGCGCGCCGGCTGTCGGGCTCAGTTGCCGCCAGCGCACGCTAACTTCAACTCTCATGCGTCACCACGCGCTGGCTCTCATCGCCGCCGTCGTACTGCTCGGGACCTCCGCCTGCGGGTCCGACGAGCCCTCGCCCGCCTCGAGCGGGAGCTCGGACCTCGCCGACCTGACGGTGACCGTCGACGACGGGGACAAGGCCACGCCGCCCAAGACGCTCACGCTCACCTGCAAGGCGCCCACCGACAGCACCGCCTGCGGCGCGGCGGCCGGCGTCTCGGCCGCCGACCTGGCCCCCACGCCGGACGGGACGGCGTGCACGCAGATCTTCGGCGGGCCCGAGACCGCGACGATCAAGGGCACCATCCGCGGGGACGCCGTGAACGCGTCGTTCTCGCGCCAGGACGGATGCGAGATCGAGCGCTGGGCCCGGGTGGAGCCACTGCTCTCCCAGGCCAAGTGAGCTACAAGGTCGTCGTCCGCGCCGGGCCGCGCTTCGAGCGCGCCAAGCACGCGTCGCTCGAGGAGGCGATGGAGTACGTCCAGGACAAGGCGCGCGAGCTCCGTCGTGGCCGGGCGGCCGCGATCGACGTGTTCGGCTCCCGCTACGAACCTGCGCAGCGGGTCGTGGCACGCATCGAGGTCAAGGGTCCCTCCGCCAAGGGCGGCGTGGACATCCACGGTGACGGGTCGATCGCGGCCTGGACCGGCGGGTTCGTCCGCCGGCCACTCGACGCCGACGAGCCGTTCGTGGCCCTGCGCGCCACGCTTACAGCGTGAGCGTCGGCCCGTAGCGGCGCAGCCACGCCGAGCGCTCGCGCCAGTCCGGCACCCGCGAGCCCAGCAGCCGCCAGAACCGCGGCGAGTGGTCCATCACCTCGAGGTGGCAGACCTCGTGCTCGACCACGTAGTCGAGGATCTCCGGCGGCGCGAGCAGCAGCCGCCAGTTGAACGACATCGCGCCCTTGGACGAGCAGGACGCCCAGCGGGTCTTCTGGGCGCGGATGGTCAGGCCGTCGTAGCGCGAGCCGACACGGGCGCACACGCGGTCCAGCCGCTCCGCCACCTCCTCGCGCGCCTGGCGCCGGTACCAGCGCTCCAGGGCGACGGCGGCGTCCGCCTCGGGAATCAGGAGCCGGTCACCGCGCCGGTGCACGCGCGTGCGGCCGGGCTCGGGCACCAACGTCAGCACCTCTCCGAGGTACGGAACGGTCCCGGGCGCGCGGCCGACCTCCCGCGCCGCGGTGGCCACCGCGTGGCGGCGCCGCTCGATCCACGGCGCGAGGCGCCGCACCGCCTCCTCGGCGTGGCGCTCCGGCGAGCGCTTGGGCAGCACGACCTCGACCTGGCCGTTGCCGTCGACGCTCACACGGATCCTCCGCGCGCGGTCGGAACGGCGGATTCGATACGGCACGGACATCGGGCGGGAGAGCCTAGAGGCCGCGGCGGCGTACTCTCCCAGGCCTCATGGCGGAGTCACGAGTGCCCCTACCCGCAGGTGTGCGCGAGCCGTTCACGGTCTACGTGAATGGAGTGCGTCAGGAGTTGGGGCGCGACTACCGCGTCTCCGAGGGCAGCCTGGTGTTTCCCAAAGAGCTCGTCCAAGAGGGCAAACTTGGCTTCTGGCGATGGTTCCTGGGCGCATGGGGTATCGGGACCTATAGACGCAATGATCAGGTTGATGTCGCGTGGGATTCCGACGGCGCCCCACGGATCGCTCACGCACTGGACATCGAGCCCACAGCACCAAAAACCGGCCCGTAAGGCCGCGCTCATGGCTGCGGCGAAAGCCGCCGACACCACATCTGAATGGCCCGCTTCGACAAGCCCGACACCCGTGTTCACGACGCCCTCCGGCGTATCGGTCCCTTGCCGGTGCTGAGCGGAACCGTCGCGCGGATCCGCACGCTCGCGAACGACCCGCACGGCACCACGACCGACCTGGTCACGGTGATCGAGTCCGACGAGGCGTTCTCGGCGAACCTGCTGCGCTACGCCAACAGCGCCGCCAACGCCCGCCCGATCCGCGCCCGCACGATCCGCCAGGCGGTCACGCTGCTGGGCCGCCGCGCGCTGGTGCGAATCGCGCTGGAGGCCGAGACCTATCGCTTCCTGTCGAGCTTCCCCGGCGGTGCGTCGCTGAGCCGCGGGCAGCTGCACGTGCACGCCGTGACCGTCGCCGCCTACGCCGCGACCACCGCCGACCTGCGCGGCGCCCACACCGACACCGCGCACCTCGCCGGCCTGCTGCACGACGTCGGCAAGCTGCTGATGCCGGCCGCGTTCGGCATCCAGGCGATGGAGGACATCGCCTCCGAGGCGCCCTACGGCTCCCCGCGCGCCGAGCTCGAGCGCAAGGTCCTCGGGCTCGACCACGCCGCCGCCGGCGCGCTGCTCGTCGGACTGTCAGAGCCCGACGACGACGTGACGCGCGCGATCGCCTACCACCACGGCGGCCCGACCGGGCTCGCCTGCCCGTCCGACGAGGCCGCCTGCGTCGCCGTCGCCGACGTCCTGGCGCACCTGATCACCGGCGGCGACCCGGACCGCACGCTGCTCGGGATCGCGCTGGAGCGGCTGGGGGCGAGCGTCGAGTTGCTCGACGAGGTGGCCGAGAAGGCCGGCGTCGCCCCCACGGGCGCGACCGGCGATCTGGCCGAGGCCGTCGGCCGCCTGGAGGCCGTCGCCCATACCGACGACCTGACCGGGCCTGCACAACCGCCGCTCCTGGATCGAGACCGTCCGCCGCGAGCTCGCGGCCGGGACCTACGGCGCGCTGCTGATCTGCGACGTCGACGGCTTCAAGTCGGTCAATGACAACCACGGCCACCGCGCGGGTGATCTCGTCCTCACGGAGGTCGCTCGCATCCTCGCCCGCCACGGCGTCGCCGGACGGCTCGGCGGCGACGAGTTCGGCGTCTGGGTGCGCGAGGGCGAGGAGGCGGGCCGCCGCACCGCGGCCCAGATCGCCGAGGACATCACCAACACGCTCCCGGTCGAGCTCGTGACCGGTGAACGCCCGATCGGCCTTACCGTCGGCATGGCCCAGACGCCGCCGGACGGCGCCGAGGTCATGGAGCTGCTCGAAACCGCCGACCGCGAGCTCTACGCGGCCAAGCCCGGCGGCCGCCGCACGTCGCGCTAGGCGGAGACGGCGCGCCGCCACGGCGCGAGGCAGCGCAGGGCGGAGAGGATCGCGCGCGTCGAGGGCGAGCGGTTGAGCGTGTAGAAGTGGATGCCGGGCGCGCCGTTGACCAGCAGGTCGGCGCACTGCATCGTCGCGTAGGCGACACCGAAATCCGCCACCGCGTCCGGCTGGTCGGCGCGCAGCTCGAGCTCGCGCAGCAGGCCGGGCGGGATCGTCGCGCCGCACATCTGCGTGAAGCGCTTGATCTGGGCCGCGTTGGTGATCGGCATGATGCCCGGGATGATCGGGACGTCGATGCCGGCGTCGCGCGCACGAGCCACGAAGTCGTAGTAGACGGCGTTGTCGAAGAACAGCTGCGTGATCAGGAACTTCGCGCCCGCGTCGACCTTCTCGCGGGTGTACTTGAGGTCTGACTCGACCGACTCGGCGGCGAGGTGGACCTCGGGGAAGCACGCGGCGCCGACGCTGAAGTCGTAGTCGGCGCGGATCAGCTCGATCAGCTCGCGGGAGTAGCGCAGACCGCCGTCGGCCGCGACCCACTCGGTCGCGTCAACGCCCGCGGGCGGGTCGCCGCGCAGGGCGAGGACGTTCTCGATGCCGGCGTCGCGCATCGTGTCCAGCGTCGCCCGCAGCTCGTCGACGGTCGCGCCGACGCAGGTGAAGTGCGCCATCGCCTCCAGGCCGTGGTCGGCCTTGATGCGCGACACGATGTCGATCGTCTTGCCGCGCTGGGCGGGGGTGCCGCCGGCGCCGTAGGTGACCGACACGAACGTCGGGTCCAGCCGCGCCAGCTCGGCCAGCGCCGCGTTGAGGTTCGCTTCGCCGTCGTCGGTCTTCGGGGGGAAGAACTCGAAGGAGAAGGCGGGCTCGGCCCCGCTCGCGATTCGTTCGTCGATCCGCATCGCGGTCGCAGTCTATGAGAGGGCCCAGCGCTCGACCGGATCGCCGTCGTCGTTGGCGATCTCGCCGAGTGCCTGCAGATGGACGAGCCAGGCGCGGGTGAGCGCCATCAGCCAGCTGCCCATCTCCTCGTCGAACCGCTCGCCGTAGGTCGAGCGGGCGACCTCGAAGGCGCTCAGCGGGCCGCCGGCCAGCGCGTCGCGGACGGCCTGCACCCGCTCGGCGACGAGCTGGCGGTTGGCCTCGATGTGGGCGCGGATGTCCGTGAACGGGCGGGCGTGCCCGGCCAGCGCGAGCCGCGCGTCGAGCGCGTCGGTGACGGTCAGCGAGTGCAGGAACTCGCCCACCGGGTCCGGCGTGTAGCCGACGTCGAAGTACTGCGAGACGCGGCCCAGCAGGTGATCGCCGCTGATCAGCAGCCGCTGCTCGGGCTGGTGCAGGCAGACGTGCGACGGCGCGTGACCGGGCGTCTCGATCACGTTCCACGTGCCGGCGTCGGTCTCGATCGTCACGCCCGGGAGCAGGTCGCGGTCGGAGCGCAGCTCGCCGTACTGGCCGCTGCCCATGTCGCGGGCGCGCTCCGCGAAGCGCCTGAGCGGCTCCTCCGGCACGCCCGAGAGGACGGCGATCTCGAGCCTGCGGTCGAGGTTGGACTCGGCGTGCAGCCGGTAGGCGGGGTGGATCCACACCTCGCAGCCGGCGCGCTCGGCGATCTCGGGCGCCTGGCCGCAGTGGTCGATGTGGGCGTGGGTGATGACCACGAGCCTCACGTCGTCGAGCTGGTGACCGGTGCGCGAGAGCGCGAGCTCGAGGTTCGCCATCGAGGACCGGTCGTGGATCCCCGTGTCGACGAGCACGATCCCGTCCCCCGCCTGCAGCGCCCACGCGTTGCAGTGCGGGACGCCGGGCAGCGGCAGCGGGAGTCGCAGCCGCCAGATCCCGGGCAGCACGCGTTCTCCGCGGCCCACGTCTCTGGGTCGGGTCGGCTTGCGCAAGACCCGGCACGCTACCGTCCGGGCGATGGCGAAGAAGGATCGCCTCAAGGCGCCGGAGACCGAATACCGCGACGAGCAGGGCAACGCGCTGGTGCTGCGCGGGTCGCTCACCCCCGCCACGCGCCTGCAGTACAAGGAGGTCGCGAGCGGGAACATCCTCTCGCGCGAGGACGCCTGGCATCGGGCGGTGGAGTTCCTCTTCGAGCGGCTCGTGGTGCGCTGGGAGATCGCGGGCGCGCCGCCGATCGCCAAGCACAAGGCGCTGCTCGCTCGCTACCGCATGGCTTCCCAGCAAGAGCGCCAGTTCGTGCGCGAGACGCTGCGCAAGCACCTGGCCGAGTGGTTCCCAGAGATGGAGGCACCGTGAACGTCGACGGCTTCGCCCGCCTGCTCACCGACTACTGCCTCGAGGTCCAGCCCGGGCAGCAGATCGTCGTCAGCTCCTCCACCCATGCCGCGCCGCTGCTGCTGGCGCTGCAGCGGGAGATCCTGCTGCGCGAGGCGTGGCCGCTGCTGCGCGCCGCCCTGCCCGGGCAGGACGAGTCGTTCTGGCGCCATGTGCGCGACCGGCAGCTCGACTCCCTCCCCTCGGCCGAGCTCGCCGAGGCGCGCGAGGTCGACGCCTCGCTGCGGATCATCGCCACCGAGAACGCGAACGCGCTCGCGGGCGTCGATCCGTCGTTGATGACCCGCGCGGCCCGGGCCCGGGGCGAACTGCGCGAGCTGATGATGAAGCGCCGCTGGGCGATCACGCTGTGGCCGACACCGGCCGCCGCCCAGCAGGCGGGGATGGGCACGTCGGAGTTCACGGAGTTCGTGACCCGCGCGCTGTTCCTGGACCGCGACGACCCGGTGGCCGCGTGGGGCGAGCTGCGGGCGTTCCAGGCGGGGCTGATCGAGCGGCTCGCTCCGGCGTCGGAGATCCGCATCGAGGCGCCCGGAACCGACCTGCGGTTGAACGTGGCCGGCCGGACGTGGGTGAACTCCGACGGCAAGCGCAACATGCCCTCGGGCGAGGTCTTCACCGGCCCGCACGAGACGTCGGCCGAGGGGACGGTCCGCTTCACCGTGCCGAGCTCGCCGCCCGGCGTCGTCGTCGAGGACGTCACGCTGGAGTTCCGCGAGGGGCGCGTGGTCAACGCCCACGCCGAGCGCGGCGACGCCTACCTGCAGGCGACGCTCGACTCCGACGAAGGCGCCCGCTACCTGGGCGAGCTCGGCATCGGCACCAACTTCGGCATTGACCGCCCGATCGGCACGATCCTCTTCGACGAGAAGATCGGCGGCACCGTCCACCTCGCCATCGGCCGTTCCTATCCCGAGACCGGAGGCACCAACGAGTCCTCCGTGCACTGGGACATGATCTGCGACCTGCGCACCGAGGGACGACTGAGCGCCGACGGCGAAGTCATCGTCGACCAGGACGGGTTCAAGGTCCCATAGTCACGGATGGGGCCGAGGCTCAGCAGGCTACGCGAGCCGACGGCGGCCGCCCCCGGAGCACCAGCGCGGAGGCCCGCGGCAGGGCGGTGAACGCCGACGAGGCGGCGGTGCCGCACCGCCCGCGCAGGCTCGCGCAGCACACGCCGATGGCGCGCCGGGACGTGCGGGCACGGTGGCCCGGGGGCTGGTAAACGGCGACGCGCACGTTCAGTTCGGTCGCGCAGTCGCGGCGCAGCTCACGCCGCTGTGACGGGCTGGGCGGGAACGGCAGGTGCGCCTCGTGGCCGGAAAGGACCTCGGCCGCGCGGCGCACCAGGCCGCGGGCGGCCTCGACGGAGCAGCTCCCGCCCGGCTCGGTGCGGCAGCCGGCGATGACGTCGGCGGAGTCGCCGGGGGCGGTGACGAACACCGGGTCGTCGATGACGACGCTCGCCGGGTCTTCGGGCTCGGGCGGCTGCGTCCCCGGGATCGGCGGCTCCGGCTGTGGCTGGGTCGGCGGCGTCGTCTCGATCGGCGGCTCGATGGGCGGATCGGGCATCGCGAACGAGGCCACGTAGGTGAAGTCGGCCGACTTTCCGGGGTGCACGTCGTCGTAGAGCCACGCGACCGCCATCGCCGTGTCCCACTGCACGTTCTCGCTGACCGTGTTCGGCAACTCCAGACCGTTGTTGACGCGCTCCCACACCGACCGGTAGAGGCACCTGCATGTACGAGTAGCCTTGGTCGCCGAGGGTGGTCGGCAGCAGTGCCTGGCGCTCGCCGGTCGGGAGGTTGCCGGGGTGCTGCGAGCAGCCGACGCCGGTGATGCCGAACGGGGCGGTGTACGCATAGCCGTAGCTGAGGCCGAAGGGGCCGCCGTCGGGCAGATGGCAGTCCGCCGCGTGGTAGAGGTAGAACGACAGCTTGTGCGTGGACGTGTTGGTGACCCTGACGTCGCCGGCGTACCAGTTCTGGCCGGTCACGTAGCGGACGTTCTCGCGTACCTGCACCCCCGCGAACCGCCCGGCGCGCGATCCCAGCCGCGCCGTGGTCGTCACCAGATAGGGGTTGGCCTGGGTGCCCGAGCCGGTCACGGGTGACTGGCTCACGGGCTCGAACGGCTGCCGGTCGACGACGCGATCCGTCCCGACTGGCCCCCACAGGTCCCTGCCGGCGAGGGCCAAGAAGGTCCCACATTCACCGAGTGGCTGGTTGGGATGCCAGTACATGCCGTTGCCGTGGACGGTGGCCTGGCAGTCCAGCGTCGGCCCGAGCGCGATGTCGGTCAGCGGCCCGCCGAGACGATGTGCGCGGGCTGCTGTGCGGCGGCGGGAACCGCGGCCACCACCGCCAGTACCAACGCGCACACGACGACACGGTGCGGCAGTCGGCAGAACATGAGCACCACCCTCCTGGAAGCGGCCTCCATCCTCTCACGCGGATGGCGGAGGCGCCATCTTCCGCCCCGACGCTCGTAGTCACCCGCCGGAGGTGATGCGCACTCACTCTGCCCGAGGAGAGGGTGCCGTGGATGGGGCTGCGGGTCCTGGCGGTGGCGGTGCTGGTGCTGTTCGCGTCGGTCGCCAGCGCGCACGCCGATCGGCCGTTCGCGGTTCGCTTCGAGGCCAACGACGCGGGCTCGATCACCTCCGCGGCCAACACGCTGATGACCTGTCCGGACGCGGAGCCGACGTGCGCCGCGGCGCGGGCGGGCACGCAGACTGGGAGCCTGGGCAACAACAACGGGTACGCGATGGCCTACGTCGACATCGACGGGCGCCCGGAGACGTTTGACTCATCCTCGGCCGGCCTGAGCCTGCCGGCCGACGCCCTGGTGCTGTGGGCCGGGCTGTACTGGGCCGGGGACACCGCGGCCGGAGCACGAGGCGCCGCGGCGCCCGCCGCGGCGCTGCGCAACACGGTGCGCCTGCGGGCCCCCGGGGAGGAGGCGTACCGTCAGATCACCGCTCAGACGCTCGACTCCAGCGGAACGAGCTACAGCGGCTTCGCCGACGTCACCGGCCTGCTGCGCGTCACCGGAGCAGGCACCTACACGGTCGCCGACGTCCAGGCCGGCACAGGCGAGGATCGCTACGCGTCGTGGGACCTGATCGTCGCCTACCGCGACTCGACCGAGCCGCCGCGCAACCTCACGGTGTTCGACGGGTTCGCGACCGTCAGCCGCGTGTCGCCCTCGCCGACGCTGCCCCTCTCCGGATTCACGACACCGCCGTTCGGACCGGTGCGCAGCACGGTCGGCGTGTGGAGCACCGAAGGCGACCGCACCTCCACCGGCGACAGCGCGACGCTGAACTCGACGCCGATCAGCGATGCGGCCAACCCGGCGAACAACGTCTTCAACTCGACGATCACCCGCTTCGGGGTCGCCGTGACCGACAAGCGCCCCGACTACGTCAATCAGCTCGGTTCGGACACTGACGTCTTCCGAGAAGACGGGGTGCTGGCCAACGGCACCACGAGCGCGACGATCCGCCTGTCCAGCGGGGGTGAGAGCTACTTCCCCGCAGGTGTCTTCTTCACGACCGACATCTTCGCGCCGATCATCCGGCCGGTGAAATCCGTCGTCGACGTCAACGGCGGGGCGACCGAGCGCGGCGACCAACTGGAGTACACCGTGCGGCTGACGAACACGGGACAGGACCCGGCGGTCGCGCTGCGCGTCTTCGATCCGATCCCTGCGTTGACGGCGTTCGTGCCTGGCAGCCTCGCGGTCACGCCCGCGCCGGAGGCAGGGAACGCCTGCGGCACGTTCGTCACGCAAGCGGACGCGATCGGCGACGGTCTCGCCGAATTCGATCGCGCTGCGGACCGGACGGTCTTCCGGCTCGGGACGGGCGCCAGCGGAACCACCGCCGGGCGGCTGGCGCCCGGTGAGACCGCGTGCGCGCGGTTCCGGGTCCAGGTCGCAGGGGATGCCCGCCGGACGGACGAGATCGTCAACCAGGGTCAAGCGAGCTTCATCGGGCTCACACTGGGCACGAACTTCCCCGAGGAGCTCTCCAATCCCGTGACCAGCATCGTCGCCGGAGCCGACCTCGTCGCCACCAAAACCCATGCGGGCGGAGCGTTCTTCGGTGGGCGGTCCTATGACTTCACACTCGGCGTCGCCAACGCCGGTGACCTCGCCACGACCGGGACGGTGACGATCACGGACCCGTTCGACCCCGCGCAGTTCTTGTCGGTCAACACGGCCGCCGGCACCGGCTGGACGTGCTCGATCGCCGCGAGCACCGTGACGTGCACCCGCCCGGACCGCTTGCCCGCCGGCCAGTCGTACCCGCCGATCATCGTCAACGCCACCGTCGCCGACCCGGTTCCGGCAACGGTGATCAACACCACCACCGTGTCCGGCGGCGGTGACGTCGACGACACGAACAACGCCGCGACCGACGCGGGCGGCGCGACGGCGCAGGCGGACCTGACGATCACCAAGTCCATCGACCAGGCCGTCGTGCCCGCGCGCGGAGAGGTGACCTTCACCCTCGACGTCACCAACCGCGGGCCGTCGACGGCGACCGCCGTCTCGGTCACCGACACCCTTGCGCCGAGCTTCGCCGCGCTCGACGTCACCAGCGATCGCGGGACGTGCACCGATGCCGTCGTCTGCTCGCTCGGCCTCCTGGCGCGCGGCGAGAGTGCCATCGTCACGATCCGGGCGCGGGTGCTTGACGCCGCGGCGGATTCGACGGTGACCAACCTCGCCACCGTCACGGATCTGGGCGTCAGCGAGGATCCGGTACAGAGCAACAACGAGGCCGACGCCGTGGTCGACGTGCCAGTCAGCAGCGACCTCCAGCTCGACAAGACCTTCGCCCCCGGGCCGAACCCGACCGCCGGCGAGGACGTCACCTACACGGTGACGGTAACCAACGCGGGACCATCGAGGGCGGACGACGTGCTCGTCGGCGACGTGCTCCCACTGGAGTTCTACGATCCGGCGTTCGTGCCGGAGGGCACCTTCACCGGCGGTGGCGACTGCGCCTGGCTGCCCGGGCCCCGGACCTTGCGCTGCGCCATCGCGTCCTTGGCGCCCGGGCAGACGGAGACGATCACCTTTCCCGCGCGACTGGCAACCGACAGCCGCGGTAAGACCGTGCTCAACAGCGTCGGCGCCATCTCCAACTCGGTCAATCCCCACCCCGCGCTCGCGACCGACACCGTCTCCTTCGTGCCGATCCCCGCGGCCGACCTCGAGCTGACCAAGAGGGCGCCGGCAGACCCCGTGACGCCCGGCGAACTCGCGCGCTACACGTTCCAGATCGCCAACCGGGGACCCAGCACCGCGCCCGATGTGACGGTTCGCGACACCTTGCCCGCCGGCCTCACCTTCGCCGGCGACACGGACGGCGCGTGCTCGGCGGCCGGCCAGGCGGTGACGTGCGCCGTCGGCTCGATGACCCCCGGTGCCTCACGCGAGCTCGGCGTCGACGTGCGCGTCGACCCTTCGCTGGCCGGCCAGACGGTGCGCAACCGCGCGACCATCGCCTCCGAGCCCGCTGACCCCACGCGCGCTCCGGCCGAGGTGGTACCCGCCAGCAACGCCGACGCCGCTGATCTCGCCGTCGCTGCGCTCGAACCCACGCCGCCGCCGACCGAGCTGCCGACGACGGCCGCGCCACCACTCGCGCCGCCGCCGGCGGTCACCACGGAGTGCCGCTCGCAGCGGCGTTTCACCGTGCGGCTCCGCGAGCGCCGTGCGCGACAGGTCCGCTCCGCGATGGTCCGCGTCAACGGACACCGGGTCGCGGTCCTGCGCCGCCACTCCGACCACCGCCTGGTCGCCACCGTCGACCTGCGCGGACTGCCGCAGGGCACGTATGGCGTCGAGCTCGTCGCGCGCCTGCGCAACGGCCGGCAGGCGCGGTGGGTGCGCTCGTACCGCACCTGCGCGGGTGTGCTCCCACCCTCGAACCGGCTCCTCGATCCGCGCGCCCTCTAGCTCGTGGCGGCGCGGAACGCTGCCGGGTCGTAGTGCAGCCTGAGCGTGTGGATGCGGCCGTCGCGCACTTCGAAGAACTCGGCGAACCGCACGGTCCCCCCGGGAAGCTCCGCGTCGTAGAGCGCGGCCGTCGGCTCGCGCTGCAGCATCGTGATCGTGCGCGCCGCCGCGGCGAAACCGGCCGCTCCCGCGATGAACGCGTCCGCCCCGGAGCGCCGGCCGGCGATCGAGCCCTCGAAATCCAGGTCCGGCGCGAGGATCGCCCGCAGGCGCTCGGCGTCGAAGTCGCCGAGGATCTCGTAGTAGGTGTCGATGGTGTCCATGTCCTCTGAAACACCGGCGGCGTTCGAACCGGAACGGTGGCGGCGCGAGCTGCACCTGCACTGCTACCGGATGCTGGGCTCGGTGACCGACGCCGAGGACGTGTTGCAGGAGACGCTCGTCGCCGCCTGGCGCAGCGGCATCGCCGACCGCGCCTGGGTCTACAAGATCGCCACCAACCGCTGCCTGAACGCGATCCGCGACGCCAAGCGCCGGCCGCCACTCGCGCCGGCGCCGCCGTTCGAGGCGCCCGAGCCGACGACGTGGAACGACGTCACCTGGCTGGAGCCTTGTCGTGAGGAGACGATCCGGCTCGCGTTCATCGCCGCGCTGCAGCGCCTCCCACCGCGCCAGACAGCCGCCGTCGTCCTCTGCGACGTCCTCGACTTTTCGACCGCCGAGGCGGCGGAGATGCTTGACACGACGCCGACCGCGGTCAAGGGCCTGCTGCAACGCGCCCGCGCGGTGCTCGGCGAGCCCGTGTCTCCCGCAGCCGACGAACCCGAGCTCGCCGCGCGGTTCGCGAGGGCGTTCGCCGACGACGACATCGAGACGCTGCTGTCGCTGCTGACCGATGACGCGTGGCTGGCGATGCCGCCCGCGCCGCACGTCTACGAAGGGCGTGCGGCGATCGCCTCCTTCCTGCGCGCCAGCGCGGCCTACCGCACCTGGCGGTACGCCCCGACGCCCACGTGGGTCAACGGCCAGCCGGCCTTCGATCTAGGCGGGGATGGGCTCGTCGTGCTCGACACCCGCGAGGGCGGCATCACGGCCATCACGCGTTTTCTGCCGACACGCTGACCACTGCGGGGTCATCCCGTGAGCGAGATGCGTCGCTTCGCGCTGCTGGCGCTGGTCGTCCTCGCCGGGTGCGGCGGGGCCGCGGTGGCGGACGCACCGAAGCCGGCGCTGCGGAAGGTCGACCCGTTCCCGCTGTACGAGCTGACCGATACGCGGCCCACGCCGTCGCTGTACGCGCGGGTCGACACGACCGGCTGGGCGTGCACGGTGTTCATGACCTCCGGCGGCGGGCGGCCGATGCTCGGACGCAACTTCGACTTCCACGACGAGCCCGCGCTGGTGCTCCATCACCGCCCGCCGGGCGCCTACCGGAGCGTGTCGCTGGTCGACATCTCCTACCTGGGCGTCGACCGGGCGCATCTGGCGCGGGTGGACGATCCCGGGCAACTCGACGACGCCAGCCGGCTCCCGTTCGACGGCATGAACGAAAAGGGCGTGGCGGTGGCGATGGCCGCGGTCCCCGGCGCGCGGACCAAGGACGGGCGCACGACCGGCTCGCTCGGCGTGATGCGCCAGGTGCTCGATCGCGCGGCGAGCGTGACCGAGGCGCTCGCGATCTTCCGCGGCGCCTCGATCGACTTCTCCGGCGGCCCGCCGCTGCACTATCTCGTCGCCGACGCGTCCGGCGCGGGCGCGGTGATCGAGTACGTCGACGGGCGGGTGCACGTGATCGGGCGCGGCCCGCGGCCGTTCCTGGCGATGACGAACTTCGTCCTCACCGGTCACCGCGGCGGCGGCGACCGCCGCTACCGGACGGCGGTCGACACGCTCGACGCCACGCACGGCGTGATGACGCCGCGGTCGACGCTCGACCTCCTGCGCGCGACCAAGCAGCCGATCACGCGCTGGAGCGCGGCCTATGACCTCAAGGCGCGCCGCGTGACCATCGCCATGGGCCAGAAGTACGGCGGGCGGCTGCTGACGTTCACGATTTAGGCTCGTCGCGCAGCGGCAGGTAGGGCTCCATCTCGGGTGGATGGCCGGCCTGGATCGCGCGGGAGCGCTCCATCTCGGAATTGAACTCGGCCCCGAGCAGGACGATGATGTTCGTGATCCACAGCCAGGTCAGGAAGACGATCACGCCGCCGAGGCTCCCGTAGACCTTGTTGTAGGACCCGAACTTCGAGACGTAGAACGCGAACAGTGCGGAGGCGCCGAGCCAGAGGACGACGGCGAGGATGCCACCGGGGCTGACCCACGGGAAGCCGGGCTGCTTGACGTTCGGGCACGCCCAGTACAGCAGCGACACCATGAAGCTGACGATCACCAGCAGGATCGGCCATTTCGCGATTCCCCAGACGTCGACGAAGGTGCCGCCGAGGCCGATGATGTCCCCCGCCTTCTGCGCGACCGGACCGGTGAACACGACGCCGAGGGCGGTGATCGTCAACAGGATCAGCAGGACGACCGTGATCGCGAGGCGGACGGGGATCTTCTTCCAGATCGGCCGGCCCTCGGGGACGTCCCAGACGTTGTTGGACGCGTCCATGAAGGCGCCGATGTAGCCGGAGGCCGACCAGATCGCGGCGGCAAGGGCGATGATCAGCGCGACCGTCGAGCCGCCCTGGTTGGACTCGAGGCTCGTGAGCGCGTTGGTGAGGATCTCCTTCGCCGGGCCGGGGGCGACGGTGCTCAGGTTGTCCAGCAGCGGCTGGGTCGCCGACGGGCCGATCACGCCCAGGACCGACACCAGCGCGAGCAGCATCGGAAACAGCGAGAGCACGCCGAAGTAGGTCAGCGCCGCCGCCCAGGTCGTCAGCTGATCCTCGCTGAATTGCTTGAACGTGCGCTTGAGGATCGCCGGCCAGGCCTCCTTCGGGAGGTCGGTCGGCTGGTCCGGTGTGTCGCGGGTCGACGAACTTGCGGCTGAGGCCATGCATGGTTGCTACCCAGCGGACAACATCCTCCCAACGCGGGTCGGTACCTTCCGGGACACCCATGGAGCGCCGCACGAAGATCGTCGCCACGATCGGCCCCGCGTCACGTGATCCCGAGGTCCTGCCTCGCATGATCGAAGCCGGGATGGACGTGGCCCGCCTGAACTTTTCCCACGGCAGCGCCGACGAGCACGCGGAGACCGCGCGCCTCGTTCGCGAAGCCGCCGGTCGCGCCGGCCGCCAGGTCGCGATCCTGCAGGACCTGCCCGGCCCGAAGCTGCGCATCGGCAAGCTGCGCGACGGTGTCGTCGAGTTCAAGCCGGGCGATGAGACGACGTTCATCTGCGGCCCCGACGTCGGCGAGGGTGACGCGTCGAAGCTCTACATCACCTATGCCGGCCTGGCCTCGACCGTCGATCGCGACGAGATCATGTACCTCGCCGACGGCTCCGTCCGCCTGCGCGTGACCAACGTGCGCGCCGACTCGGGCGAGATCGACGCGGTGGTCGAGATCGGCGGCTCGGTCGCCTCGCGCCAGGGCCTGAACATCCCGGGCGAGACCGCGGCGCTGCCGTCCGTGCCCGACGAGGACCTCGAGCACGTCCGCACCGGCGAGCGGATCGGCGTCGACATCGTCGCCCTGTCGTTCGTCCGCCGCGCCGACGACGTGACCGAGTTGCGCAAGCACACCCGCCTGCCGCTGGTGGCCAAGATCGAGAAGCCGCAGGCCGTCCAGCGCCTGGAGGAGATCGTCCGCGCGACCGACTGCGTGATGGTCGCCCGCGGCGACCTCGGGATCGAGATGGACATCCAGGACGTCCCGATCGTCCAGAAGCAGATCATCGCCCTCTCGGGCGCGCTCGCCCGCCCGGTGATCACCGCGACCCAGATGCTGGACTCGATGGTCGCCTCCTCGCGCCCGACCCGCGCCGAGGTGACCGACGTCGCCAACGCGATCCTCGACGGCACCGACGCGGTGATGCTCTCCCAGGAGAGCGCCGTCGGCCAGTACCCGGTCGAGTCGGTGGCGATGCTGGCGGCGGTCGCGCGCCGCACCGAGCAGACGCTGCCCTACCGGGAGTGGAACGAGCGCCGCGTGCGCCGCGACCGCCGCGATCCCGCCTACACGCTCGCCTACACCGCCACGAAGGCGGCGCAGGAACTGAACCTGGCCGCGTTGGTGTGCCCGACGCTCTCGGGGCGCTCGGCGCGGCTGATCTCCGCCCACCGGCCGAGCGTGCCGATCTACGCGCTCTCACCCGGTCGCGAGACCGTCCGCCGCTGCGGGCTGATGTGGGGCGTCCAGGCGGCCTCGATGAAGCGCTATGAGGTCACCGAAGAGCTGATCGCCGCGTCCGCCAAGCGCGTCGTCGAGCTCGGCTGGTGCAAGCCCGGCGACCGCGTGGGCATCACCGCCGGCCTGCCCTCCGGCAAGCCCGGGACCACCTCCCTGCTGCAGATCCAGGAGGTATGAACTGGCTCAATGAGCCGTCGTCATGGTCGCGCGACGGCGACGTCCTGACCATGCGCGCCGAGCCGGGCACGGACTTCTGGCGCACCACGCACTACGGCTTCGTCGAGGACTCCGGCCACTTCGCCGCGTGTGGCTGGAGCGGCCTGCGCTTCCGCGGCGCGTTCGCCTCGCAGTACGACCAGGCGGGATTGATGCTGCGGGTGGACGAGTCGCACTGGATCAAGGCGGGTATCGAGCTGGCCGACGACCGGCTGTGGCTCAGCGTCGTCGTCACCAACGGCGTCAGCGACTGGTCCCAGCAGCCCGCGCCCGCCGCGGACGCGGACGGCTGGTGGGACATCAGGGCCGTGCGCGAGGGCGATGCGGTGCAGTTGTCATGTGGTGGGCAGCCGATCCGGCTCGCCCCGCTCGCCGGCGACGTCGCGTCCGGTCCGATGTGCGCGGCGCCGAAGGGCCCAGGCTTCGAATGCTCTTTCGCCCCGCTGACCTGAGCCGGATCGCCTCGGGCGAGATCACGCTGGCCTTCCGGCGCTGGCAGAAGCCGCGCGTGAAGGTGGGCTCGACGCTCAAGACCCCCGTGGGTGTGCTCGAGGTGACGGCGGTCGATGTGGTCGATTCGATCTCCGACGAGGAGGCGCGGGCGGCGGGCTTCGCGTCACCCGCCGAGATCCACGCCGCGATGAAGCCGCGCGGGCCGATCCACCGGGTGGCGTTGCACCTCGCGGGCCCGGACCCGCGGATCGCGCTGCGGGAGACGCCGCCCGACGACGAGTTGTTCGCGCGGCTCGACCGGATGGGTCCGTGGACCTACGAGTACCTGGCGGCGATCGGCGCACGCCCCGAGGTCCGGGCGGCCGACCTCGCCGAGTCGTTCGGGCGCGAGCGGCTCGACTTCAAGCGCGATGTGCGGCGGTTGAAGGAGCTCGGGTTGACGGAGTCGTTGGAGGTGGGGTACCGGTTGTCTGCGCGGGGCGAAGCCGTGCTTCGCGCCCGCTGACGGCGAGCAGAGCGCGGCGGTCGCGTCAAGCGCGCCCGGAGCGCGTAGTCGACTCATCGCGGGTGGGCGCGCTTGACCCGCCTGGCCGCGCCCTGCTTATTGGGGCAGTGAGGACCGGCTGGCGCCGGTGTGCCCGCCACGGGCGGGCCACCCCTGATCGGTTCGGCGGACGAAACGGCCCCAGCACCGGGGGTGCCGTCGGAAAGCGTCCTGACAGGAAACCTTGCGACGGCACCCCCACCCACGCGCCAACACGACCAATCGAACGTGATCGAAACCGCCCGTCCCGCGGCCGTTGGTGACAGGTGGGCCTCCCTCGGAGGCCACCCTGGCGGAGCCAGCCATGACCAGCCCATAAGCGGATCGAGTCGCGGCAGTCAATCGGCAGCCCGAAGGGCCGAGCGAAGCGAGCCGCGAAGCGGTGCCCTTGACGCTCGCGAGGCGATCCGCTCGCCGTTAGCTCACCGCGAGCTCGCGCGAGAACGCCCGCCGGAACAACTCGCCCTGCCGTTCGGCGGCCCACCGCGCGATGCGGACGTCCCCCGACGCGTGCAGGCGCAACTCGACGGTGCCGTTCTCCAGCACCACGTCGCACGCGTGCACGGACTGGTCTCGCGGGCGCTCCAACTGCTCCGCCAGCCGGACCGCGGCGGCCACCCGGTCCAGCAGCGCCGCATCTCCTGAGCGCGTGACCGGAGCGAAGATCCCGAGGCCCGGCGTGCCCTTGCGGTGATAGCGGGCGGCCTGGCCGATCAGCGCGGTCTCGCGCGGTGAGAAGCCCGGCAGACCCGCATTCAGGATCAGATAGCGGGAGTGCTTGTGGTGGTCGTCGTAGTCGACGGCCACGCCGATGTCGTGGAGCATCGCGGTCGCCCAGACGAGCTCGCGCTCCTCGGGGTCGGCGGCGTGCAGGCCGACGGCGCCCAGCGCGTCCCACATCTCCAGTGCCAGCCGGGCGACGTGCTCGGAGTGGGCGAAGTCGGTGTCGTACTGGGCGGCGAGGTTGCGGACGGACTCGCGGCGGACGTCGCTGGCCAGGCCCTCCGGGTAGAGGCGCTCGAAGAACACGCCCTCGCGCAGGCCGGCCTCGGTGGCCTCGAAACCCGAGAACCCGCCCGCCTCCAGCACACTGTCGATCACCAGCGCGCCGGCCAGGATGAGGTCGCCGCGCGAGGCCTTCACCCCCGCCACGCTCCCGCGCTCGGACGGAGCCAGCGCGCTGAACTCCTCGATCAGCGCACCCAGCGCCTCACGCGAGACGAAGTAGCCCTGGATGCCGTAGGACGGCATGCCGGC
Organism: uncultured Solirubrobacteraceae bacterium; assembly: GCA_963798325.1. Classification (GTDB taxonomy): domain Bacteria; phylum Actinomycetota; class Thermoleophilia; order Solirubrobacterales; family Solirubrobacteraceae; genus Solirubrobacter. The sequence goes on along the minus strand of CAWCSS010000008.1, from coordinate 541,051 downwards.
CGCCAGCTGGGCGGCGGCGGCCAGATTACGAGCGGTGCCGCCGACCGCGACCAGGCGCCCGTCGGAACCCAGCCAGGACGCGCTCGAAAGCTCGGCCGCGACGTGCTCGCGCAGCGCCCGCGTCTGCTTCTTCTTGCCCGGCGCGAAGCGCTCGGTCATGCGCACGGCGCCCAGCGGCCACGATCGCGCGTCGGCAGCCAGGCGGTCCCGCACCAGCGTGAGCTGCATCGAGCCGCCGCCGAGATCCAGGACCACGCCGTCGGACAGCGTGGTCGAGTTGACCGCCGCCAGATACCCGTAGCGCGCCTCGGACGGCCCGGGCAGCACGACGACCTCCAGCCCCGACCGCGACCGCGCCGCCGCCAGGAACTCGGCCTGGTTGCCCGCGTCGCGGATCGCCGACGTCGCGACCGGCGCCACGTCTTCGATCCCCGTCGCCGAGCAGAAGTGCGCGTAGAGGTCCAGCGTCTCCAGCGCGCGCTCCATCGGCTCCGGCTGCAGTTCGCCGGAGCCCTCCAGGCCCTCGCCCACGCGCACGGCCTCGTGGATCTCGTCGGTGCGCTTCCACCACGTGTCGGTGTAGGTGAAGACGACCAGGCGGAACGAGTTGGACCCGCAGTCGATGACGGCGAGCCGTCGCTCCATGACGGCTAGTGCTTCTCGATCAACTCGATCCGGTACCCGTCCGGATCGCGGACGAAGGCGATCAGCGATCCGCCCTCACGCACGCGATACGGCGGCTTCTCCGGTTCGATGCCCTGCCCGCCGAGGCGCTCGAGCGTCGCCGTGATGTCATCGACGGTGAGCGCGATGTGGTTGTAGCCCGTGCCGAGCTCGTAGGAGTCGACGCCGTGGTTGTAGGTGAGCTCGAGACGGTCGCCGTCTCCGGGCAGCCCCATGAACACGTTGATCGCTTCCTCGCGGATCGGCATCCGGCGGCGCTCCTCGAAGCCGAGCGCCTCGTAGAAGGCGACGGATCGGTCGATGTCGCCGATCCGGTAACAGGTGTGGATGAGCTCCATAACGCCGCGAGGGTACCGTCATGGCCATGATCGTCGAGCGCTCCATGAGTGATGGCTTCCTGACCAACACCTACCTCGTCGCGGCGGGGCCGAACACCGACGCGTTCCTGGTCGACGCCGGCGGCCCGCTCGGTCCGCTGTTCGAGAAGGCCGACGAGCACGGCCTGACCGTCACCCACATCCTCCTCACCCACCACCACCACGACCACGTGTGCGACCTCGACCAGGCGCGCGCGCACTGGCCCGAGGCGAAGGTGATGGCCAACCCGGCCGAGGAGATCGCGGACACCGAGCCGCTGAACCCCGGCGACACGGTCAAGGTCGGCCGCCTGACCGTGACCGCCATCCACACCCCCGGCCATACGGGGGGAATGCTCAACCTGCTGGTCAACGGCCAGCTGTTCACGGGAGACACGCTGTTCAAGGGCTCCGTCGGCGGCGTCCGCGCGCCCGGCTCCACGAGCTTCGAGGACATCAAGCACTCGATCATGGAAGTGATCCTCAAGCTCCCCGGCGACACCGTGATCCGGCCGGGCCACACCGATCCGAGCACGGTCGGCGACGAGCTTCAGAGCAACCCGTTCGTGCGCATCTGGCGCGGCGAGGACCCCGAGGGCGACGAGCCCTGCAAGGCGCTCGGGAACGACGCCACGCTGGTCCTCTGGGGCCCCGACTACGACGGCGGCCACAAGGCCTGGGTGCGCTGGCCGGACGGGTCCGACGACATCGTTCCCGGCTCGAAGGTGGAGCGCTAACGTCGGAGGCGTGCCTCCCGAGAAGAAGGAACCGAACAGCGGGCTCTCGCTGCAGACCCTCCTGATCTCGAGCCTCGCCGCGGTGGCCGCCGCCATCGTGGTCCCGATGTTCTGGGAGCGAGGCTCGCTGCTGGCCACCGCGATCACGCCGATCATCGTGGCGATCGTCTCCGAGGCCCTCAACCGGCCGGCCAAGGTCATCACCAAGGCCGCGCCGCGGGTCACACGGCGGACCGGGACGGGCGCCGCGGTGCGGGCGGAGCAGCCCACGGGCGTCGGCGCGCGAGGGCAAGGGCCCGAACGGGTAGGCCGGTGGGGTGACGAGGACGATCCCTTCGGCCTGCGCACGCCGAAGCGCACGCAGCGCCAACGGCGCGCCTTCCCGTGGAAGCTCGCCATCAGCACCGGGCTCTTGGCCGCGGTGATCGGCGCCGCCGTGGTCACCGCGTCCGAGCTGGCCGTCTTCGGGCACTCGGTCGGGCACTCGAACCGCTCGACCAGCGTCTTCGGCGGCAGCCGCTCCGAGACCGCGACCCCGACCCCGACGGCCGCCGGGACCGACGAGGCGACCGCGACCGCCACCGCCCAGGCGACCGGGACGCCCACCGCCGAGGCGACCGAGACCGCGACCGCGCCACCCACCGAGACCGCCACCGCCACGCCACCCGCCGCGGCCACACCGAACACCGCCACACCCGTCCCCACCGCCGCCACGCCCGTACCCGCTCCGTAGTGGCCAAAGACAAGATCCCCACCTCGCGGATCGCCCGCACGGCGAAGATCTCGAGCCTCGCCGCCGGCCAGGCCGCGAGGCATCTGGGGACCCAGGCGACGAACATCGCTCGCTCCGACGACGGGAAATCGGCCGCGCTCGAGCGCCGCCACATCGAGGCCGCCGAGCAGATCGTGACCGCGCTGGGGACGATGAAGGGCGCGGCGATGAAGCTCGGGCAGGTGATGAGCTTCCTCGACGTCGGGCTCGTCCCGGAGGAGCACCGCGAGGAGTTCCAGCGCAAGCTCGCCGCGCTCCGCGACGCCGCGCCGAACGTGAGCTTCGGCGGCATGCGCAAGGTGATCGAGTCCGAGCTCGGCGGGCCGCTGAAGGAGCACTTCGCGGAGTTCGACTCTGACGCGATCGCCGCCGCCTCGATCGGCCAGGTCTACCGCGCGACGCTGCACGACGGGCGCGACGTGGCGGTCAAGGTCCAGTACCCGGGCGTCGCCGCCGCCGTGCGGGCCGACATGCAGAACCTGGGGATGATCCTGCGGCTGATGAAGCGCATCGCGCCCGGCCTGGACGTCAAGAACACGGCCGAGGAGATCCGCTCACGGATCTACGACGAGCTCGACTACGAGCTCGAGGCCCAGAACCAGCGCTCGCTCGCGCGGATCTTCAAGGGCCACCCGTTCATCGTCGTCCCCAGCGTGGTCACCGACCTCAGCCGCGAGAAGGTGATGGTCTCCGAGTTCGTCGTCGGCACCGGCTTCGACTCGATCAAGGAGTCCGACCAGGCCACGCGCGATCGCGTCGGCGAGATCATCTTCCGCTTCTACTTCGGCTGCATGTACCGCCACCGGCAGTTCAGCGGCGACCCGCACCCCGGCAACTTCCTGCAGATGCCCGACGGCCGCGTCGCCTTCCTGGACTTCGGCCTGTTCAAGGTCATGCCGCGCGAGTTGATCGAGCTCGAGCTCGCCACCCAGCGCGCCGGCCACGAAGGCGACGCCCAGACGCTGTGGGAGATCTGGGCCAAGGGCGGCCTGCTCAAGCAGCCGGACAAGTTCCGCCCGGACAAGCTGCTGAGCCAGTTCCTCGACGCCACCTGGTGGTACCTGACCGACGAGGAGATCGAGCTCGCGCCCGAGATCGCCACCCAGGTGATGATCGACATGTCCGACCCGCGCTCCGAGCACTTCGGCCAGATGCGCCACGAGACGCTCCCGCCCGACCACATCTTCGGCCGCCGCGTCGAGATGCTCACGCTCGCCGTGCTCGGCCAGCTGCGCGCGAAGGCCAACTGGCACCGGATCGCGCGCGAGTGGATCTACGACGACGAGCCCGTCACCGAGCTCGGCCGCCAGGAGACCGCCTTCTTCACTTAGGGCACTTCGCGGGCTTCTTGGCGCCCGGCGCCAGGCACGAGAACGCGGCCTTCGGCAGCTTCTTCCTGCGCATCGTGAACTTCGCGACCTTGCCGATCATGTTCGGCGCCAGCACGCGGACCTCGACCGTCGCCCCGGTCCTCAGGCGGCGCTTGCCGAACAGCGTCTTGAAGCTCGTCGTCGCGATCCGCTTGCGCACGACCGTCCTCCTGGTCGGGCAGCCCTTGCCCTTGCCCTTGCAGCGCAGCTCGACCCGCCCACCCTCGGGCACGTCGCGCACGATCAGCCGCACCAGGCGCGTGAGGTTGCCCTTGTTGTTGTTCCACTTGTAGGAGATCGCGCTGCGCACGAACTTCAGCGGCGCCGGTGCGGGAGGCGCGGGCGGGGCCGCCGGCGGGATCTCAGGATCAGGCGGGACGATCGTGTCGTCGCGGGCGTTGCCGGCGGCCAGCGACGCCGCGTCGACGTCGAGCTGTTGCCCGGGTGTGTCGAGCACGACCTCGGTCCGCAGCGCCGTATGGGCCGCGGACGTGTTCAGCGGCGCCGAGACCAGCGTCCAGCGCGAGCCGATCGTGAACGACGTGGCGGCCTGCTCCTCCTGGCCGCCGAGGCCGCGTACCACGAGCGACCCGCTGACCGGCTTGCCCGACGGCGAGCGCAGCCAGGCCGAGAACGTGTAGCTCTCCCCCGCGCCGATCGCCATCGCCACGTCCTGGGCGAACGAGCGCCCGGCGGCGTCGGTGCTGATCGCGCCGACGCCCGACCCGTCACGCGCGCTCCCGCCGCCACTGGTAGCGGCCGCGAGCGCTCCGCGCGGGAACGCGTCCCAGCCGCGGAAGAAGCCCTGGTCGAAGCCGGCGTTCGCCAGCCCGTCGTTGACGAGTTGCGCGCCGTCGAGGAAGAGGTCGACGCCGGGAGTGTCGATGTAGACCTCAGAGCGCAGCGCGCTATGGCCGCCGGTGGCCACGCTCAGGGTCGCGCTCACCAGTTGCCACGCCCCGCCGACGGTGAACGCCGTCCCCGCCGACTCCTGCGCACCCCCGAGCGCCCACAGCACCACCCGGCCGGACACAGGCGCGCCGCTGGCGGAGCGCAGCCACAGCGAGAACGTGTGGCTCTGGCCCGGCTGGGCCGAGATCGGCTGGTCCTGAGCGATCGACTGTGACGCCGCACCCGCCCGCACGACGCCGACGTTGCCGCCGTCGCGCGCGACCGAGGGTGCGTTGAGCGTGCTCGTGACGGCGGTCCCGTTGAAGGTGGACCAGCCGCTGAACCCGCGCTCCCATGAGCTGTTCGTCAGACCGGCCTCGATCAGCTGCGCGCCATCGAGCTGCAGCTGCAGATCGGGCGAGTGCATGTAGACCTGCGCGCGCAACTGGGTGTGTCCTGACTGTGACACGTTCAGTGACGTGGTCACGAGCGTCCACGCGCCGCCGACCGTGAAGTCGGTGCCCACGCCCTCGATCGTGCTGCCTATCCCGAACAGCGCGAGCGTGCCCTTGTAGGGCGCCCCATTCGCCGAGCGCATCCACACCGAGAAGCTGTAGCTGTGGTTGACCTGCGCGGCCACGGGCACGTCCTGCGCGAACGAGCGACCGTCGACCGGGGTCTGGATCACGCCGTAGCCGGCGCCCTCGCGCGCCACGCCGGGGGTGAACTGCGTCCCCGCGTCGCTGGCGCCGTCGAGGAAGAAGTCCCAGCCCTGGAATGAGGGCTGTTCCCAGGAGGCGTTGCGCAACAGGTTGGGCCCGGCCGCGTTGGCGGGCGAGGCGAACAGGGCGAGCGCGAGCACGAGCGCGGCGGCGAGACTGACCTTCATCGGCCCATTCAACACGTGATCGACGGTTTCGATGTGCCGGGGACGTAGCAATGTCTGCGCCTGGGTGGGCGCGGAGCAACGGTGCGGCACGAGACACGCGCCGCACCGTTGCTCTCAGCGGTGAGGAACCGGTTATCCGGGGTGGTGGCAGTGCGCCGCGTGCGACGGCGGCATGTCCAGTGCCGGGTTGCCGGAGAAGAAGCCGGACGGCTTGAGCTTGAAGCCGACGTGGGTGACCGGCATCACCGGCCAGTCCTCCGGGCGCACGATGTGGTGGGCGCCGAACGTGTACCAGAGCACCACGTCGGTGCCCTCGGTCGGCCGGTCGGCGGCCTGGTAGTGCGGAACGCCGTCCCCGCCCGGGTGCTGATTGGGGTAGTCGCCGGCGGCGAAGCGCTGCGCCGGGTCATACGCCGTCACCCACACGTGCTCGGCGGTGAAGCCGGCGCGCTGGGCGAAGCGCGAGTCGGGCGCGAACATCGGCGCGACGTTCTCGCCCGGGACGAGCTTGTAGGCCACCGCGTCGCCGAGCGGCGAGACCTTCTCCGGGTTCTCGATGCGCCAGAAGCGACCGCGCAGCGGATCGATCTGCCCCTTGGCCTCGCTCTCGCTGGTCAGCGGCGTGCGCTTGGTCACCCACGCCGTCCCGGTCGGGTTCTCCGGCCCCCACGGCAGCGGCTCGGAGTCGACCTGCACGACCGTGTTGGCGTTGCCGTCGACCGCCATGTCCAGACGCACGCAGAAGAAGTGCTGGTGGTGCGGGCCGTAGAGCCCGGGAGCGACGAGCGTGCCGTGCGCGGGTCGCGTGCCGACCTCGACCGCGCCGGTGGAGATCACGCCGGAGAGCTTGACCTCGTACTCGATCGTGCCGTCGGTGTAGAGGTACCAGAAGTACCCGTACTCGTAGTTGCCCACGGTGGCGATCGAGGAGATCACGAGCCGCCGCAGCCGCCGCACCTCGACCTCCTCGGTCCGGAAGTCCGTGTGCTTCCAGCCGATCCCGAAGTCCTCCTCGTGCATGCAGATGGCGTTCTCGATCACCGCCGGCTCGCCGTCCTGATCATTGACCACGCCGTCGAGGTAGGTGATCTCGCCCACGCAGTCGCACCCGAGCGTCAGGGAGTTCGCCAGCCAGCCGACGCCGTACTCGCCCTGGTCGAAGACGTTCTTGTGGCGATGCGTCGGCGCCGGGTCGCCGTAGGGGACGTACATCTCGGCCAGCGACGCGCGGTAGATGATCGGGCGCTCGTCGTAGGAGAGCTCGTGCAGGACGAGCCCTTCGCGCGGCGTGAAGCCCACCCGCACGCCCCACTTCTGCCACGCGACGTGGTGCCCGGTGACGGTGAACGAGGCGCCCTCGGGCTGGGTGATCGAGATCGGCTTGAGGTCGCCGCGCACGGCCGCGAAGGACGGCACGTTGTCCGGCGCCGCCATCCGCTCGACGTCGTAGTTGCCGGGCGCGGGCGGGATTCCGACGACGCCGTGGTCGTCGACCTGCACGACCTCCATCGCGTCCAGGTCCACGGTCACCACGAGACCTTCGATCGGCCGGGCGTAGCCGTGCTCGCCGGGCTCGGAGCGCACCCACGTGAGCGGCCGCGCGATCCGCCGCTCCCCCGGGTCGTCCTCCGGGCCGGTGTAGGCCGCGGCCCACGGGTCGATCATCGCCAGCGAGAAGTCCTCGATCCCGCGCAGGCGCATCGCCGCCTGCCACTGCGGATCGCTCTGGACGAGCTCCTCGCAGGCCATGAACTCCTCGGCGGTGATCGGCGGCTGCACGCCCTCGATGTGCTCGAACGAGACGACCGAACGGTCGGTCAGCGAGACGACGGCCTCATAGGTCTTGCGCTCGGCCTTCTCGTAGAGGACGACGAAGGCCTCGCGCGCGACCGGCCGGCCCGCCTGCACGGCGGCCTTGGCGGGCTCGTGCAGGCTGATGAAGACGAAGCGCGCGGTCGCCGCGAGCGCCTTCTCGGCCTTCAGGATCGAACTGGCCAGACCCACCTCGGCGGCGCTCAGCGGCTCCAGCGGATGCAGGACGGGCGGTGCGTCGACAGTGCTCATGCGGGAATCTCCTCTCGCGAGAAGCGTCCCACTTTCGCGTACGTCTCGCGGTCCGAGGAACGCAGGTACAGCGCCAGCACCATGCCGGCGACGAACACGGCGAGCACGACGAACGGGATCAGCTTGATGAACATCGAGTCGCCGGCGCCCGAGAGCACGCCGCGGTTGGCGATCAGCAGGTAGCAGGCACCGGCCATCGCCAGCGCGCCGAGGATCGGCGCGATCAGCGTCTTGAGCGGGTGGAACCCGTCGCGGGCCTCGGTCAGGAAGAAGCGGATGATCGCGATCGAGCACAGGCCCTGGACGGCGAGGATGCCGAGCACGCCCAGCAGCGGTGTCCACGTGCCGAGCTTGAGCAGCGCGGCCTCGGTGCTCGGGTCCATGATCGTGAAGGCGAGCATGTAGAGGCCGACGATCGAGGAGACGACCATCGACGCCACGACCGGGCCGCGGCGGGTCCTGTGGGTGGTGCCGAGCGCACGCGGCAGCACGCCCTCGCGGGCGAGCGCGAACAGGTACCGCGCGCCGGTGTTGTAGAAGGCCATCGCGCAGGCGAAGGCCGAGGTCACGATCAGGATCTGGAGGATCGTCGTCAGCCCGGAGCCGACGTACTTGTCGGTGAGCGGATAGAACGCCGACGCGTACTTGCCGGAGAACTGGTCGGCCACGGCCTGGGCGGAGCCGTTCAGGCCCCAGCCGGTGACGAACATGTAGGAGACGAAGATGTAGAAGACGCCGAGGCCGATCACGGAGCCGTAGGTCGCGGCCTTGGCGATCTTGTGCGGGTCACGCGATTCCTCGGCGTAGTTGGGGGCCATCTCGAAGCCCACCCAGGACCAGAACGCGCCGAAGATGGCCACACCTGTGGCCGCCGCGCCGAAGACCTTCAGCGCCGCTTCGTTGTCGAACAGGTTGGCCGGGTTCAGCGGCGCGGCGCTGTAGCCGTCAGGGCCGCCGGTGACGATGATCCCGACGCACATGATCACCAGCGCGAGCACCTCGCAGATCAGCGCGACGCCGAGGATGCGGGCGGTGAGCTCGATGTGGAAGAACGCGAACGCGGTCATCAGCGCGAGCGCGGAGAACATGTAGACCCAGGCGGGCAGGTTGATCCCGAACCAGGCGTCGAACGAGGTCGAGGCGAAGTAGCCGAGCACGCCGGTCACCGCGGCGGCGAAGATCACGTAACAGAGCCCGATCAGGATGCCCGCGCCGAGGCCCATGACGTTGCCCAGCCCGCGCGAGATGAACGTGTAGAAGCCGCCGGTCGACGTCACCCGCTGTGACATCTCGATGTAGCCGGTGGAGAAGATCGTCAGCGCGATCGTCGCGACCAGGAACGCCGCCGGTACCGCGTAGCCGCCGCCGGATACGGCCACCGGCACGTTGAACATCATCGCCGCGAGTGGCGCGGCTCCCGTGACGATGCAGAACAGGACGGCAGGCAGGCCCAGCGCATCTCGGGCCAGCTCATTCGATGCGGGCGCCGCGATGGGCGCGGCGGCAGGCGTGGCGACAGACATGCGGCGCAGCACATCGCGTCACCCCATTCCTGACTCTGGACCGCCGTCCAGAGATGGATCGCCCCGGTTGGCCCAGGGGGCTAATTCGAGGAGGGACCCACAGGTTGCAGCTCCTGCGTGGCGACCGCGTCCAGCACGTCCTCGGTCTCTTCCTCTTCCTGCAGGTCCGGCTTGGGCTCGGCGTCGCAGGTGACGCGGATCGAGTACGGCTGGCGCTTGGAATCGCCGACGATCGTCAGACCCGCGATCTGGTCGCCCTCTTCCCAGCCGAGCCGCTCGATGTCGAAATAGGACATCTCCACGGCGGTCGCCTTGCCGCCGTAGGGGCAACTCCGGTCGTGCTGATCGCGAGCCTTGACGATCAGCTCCATGTTCTTGCCGGAGGCTTCGACGCTCATACCTTCCAGGGTACCCGGCCCAGGGGCCACGTCGCTGACGAGGGCTCGCCTCCTCGCGCCGGGGTACGCTCAATCGCAACGTGTCCTTTCCGCCTGGAATCCTCGCTCGTGGTCCCTGGCCGCTCGAGCGGGTCACCTCGCGGTGGAGCGGAGCGCAGTACGAGCCGACGGCGGAGGCCACCGCGGAGGCCGACCTGGTGATCGCCGAGCTGGCCGAACGCGGCTCGCCCGCCCACGACGGGGTGGCGGCGCGACTGGCGAAGTACACGGTGACCGAGGACGGGCTCGCGCTGGAGCTCGAGGAGATGCGCTGGGCGCTGCGTCTGACCGATGACGCCCACGGCGCGCTCTCCGTCCTGTGCGCCGTGCGCGACCACGAGGGCCGCTGGCTCGCGGGCCGGCGCGCCGCATGGGTGGCGAGCTGGGCGGGTGTGTGGGCGCTCGGCGCCGGCGGCGCCGTCGACGTTCCCGAGGACGCCGCGCTCGCGCTCGCCCGCGAGCTTCAGGAGGAATGGGGTGTGGAGCCGGAGAAGATCGCCGTCGAGGCCCTGCTTGCCACTCCGACCGACATGACGATGCTGATCGGGCAGGCGTGGCTGGCGCCCGGCGCCGAGGTCACGCGCGACCACGAGCACGACGCCCACGCGTGGTGGCCGCGCAACCCGGTCGAGTGGCCCGACGAGGCACATCCGCAACTCCGGCGTCTCGCGACGTTGTTAAACGAAGAAGCCCCTTGAGCTTCCGCACCCTCAAGTACCTGTCGTTCACGCACTCGGCCATCTACACGGCCCTGTTGGTCCTCGCGATCACGGGCACGGCCGACGCGACGAAGTACGCGCTGGGATGGGCGCACGGCATCGGCTGGATCGTCATGTCGCTGCTGTGCATCGACGCCGTCCGCCGGCGTGTGATCCCGCTCTGGCTGGGTGTGATGGTTGCGGTCGTCGGTGGTGTCGGCCCGTTTGCGGGCAGCCTCGGCTTCCTGTATGCAGAGCGGCGCACAGAAGTGCCACCGCAGATCCCCCAACGCGATATGGTCTAGGACCCTGATATGGCAGTGAACACCACGGTCGAAGTGGTAATGCCCCCGATGGGCGACTCGGTTTCCGAAGGGTCGATCCTCGAGTGGCATAAGCAGGAAGGCGACGAGGTCTCCGAAGATGAGACCTTGGTGGAGATCTCTACCGACAAGGTCGACGCAGAGGTCCCCTCTCCCGTCTCCGGCACCGTGGTGAAGATCCACGCCGCCGAAGGCGACACGGTTGCGGTCGGCAGCGTTCTCGTCGAGATCGCGCCGGGTGAGAACGGCTCGGGCCCCGCGCTCGAGGCCGACGAGCCCGAGGCGTCCAACGGCGCCACCGGAACCGTCATCGAGATCGAGATGCCCGCGATGGGCGAGTCCGTCTCCGAGGGCACGATCCTCGAGTGGGCCAAGCAGCCCGGCGACAGCATCGCCGAGGACGAGACGATCGTCGAGATCTCCACCGACAAGGTGGACGCGGAGGTGCCCGCGCCAAGCGCCGGCACGCTGACCGAGATCCTCGCCGACGCCGGCGACACCGTGACCGTCGGTCAGGTCATCGCCCGGATGACGTCCGGGAATGGCGCCGCGCCCGCCAAGGCCGCGCCGAAGGCGCCGGAGCCGACGTCCGAGCCTCGCCCCGCCGGCGACGTCGAGACGATCGAGACGCCGGACGGCCTGAAGGTCACGCCCGTCGCGCAGCGCGTCGCCGCCGCGCAGGGCATCGATCTCGCCAAGGTCAAGGGCACCGGCCCCAACGGCCGCATCGGCAAGGCCGACGTGCTCGGCTACGAGCCCAACGGCGCTTCGGCCACGGCCCCGGCTCCCACCTCCGGCAAGCAGACGCTCTTGAAGGGCGCGAGCGCGATGCTCGCCCGCTACATGGACGAGTCGCGGCAGATCCCGACCGCGACGTCCTTCCGCACGATCACCGTCACCACGCTCGACGGCTACCGCAAGCAGCTCAAGGCGGCCGGCCACAAGGTCTCCTTCACGCACCTGATCGCGTTCGCGATCGCGCGCGCGGCGACCGAGCAGATGCCGGTGATGGCCACCCACTTCGCCGAGATCGACGGCAAGCCGCACGTCCTCGACGACGGCGGCGTGAACCTCGGCATCGCCGTGGACGTCGAGAAGAAGGGCGGCGGGCGCACCTTGATGGTGCCCGTCATCCGCGACGCCGGCCGGCTGACGTTCCCGCAGTTCCTCGACGCGTTCGGCGCGCTGATCACCAAGGCGCGCGAGAACAAGCTCACCGCCGATGACCTGCAGGGCGCCAACGTCTCGCTCACCAACCCCGGCGGCATCGGGACGATCGCGTCCGTGCCGCGGCTGATGAACGGCCAGGGCACGATCGTCGCCACCGGCTCGATCGCCTATCCGCCCGGCCTCGCGGCCATCGGCGCCACGATCGGCGCCGAGAAGGTGATGACGATGACGTCGACCTACGACCATCGCATCATCCAGGGCGCCGAGTCCGGTCAGTTCCTGCAGGTGGTCGAGGCCTACCTGCAGGGCGAGCACGGCTTCTACGAGCAGGTCTTCTCCGACCTCGGGGCGTCGATCGGCGCCGCGCCGTCCGCGCCGACGCCCGTCGGCCGCGCCGCTGGCGACCAAGACCGAGCCCGCTCCGGCGGTTGCCACCGAGCCCAACCTCGAACTGCTGCAGGCCGTCCAGGCCGCGATGTCGCTGATCAAGGCGCACCGCACCCACGGCCACCTGGCCGCGCGGCTGGACCCGCTGGGCTCCGAGCCCGAGGGCGATCCCGCGCTCGACCCCGAGCCGCTGAAGCTGACGCCCGAGATCATGGCCCAGATCCCGGCCTCGATCCTGCGCGTCGGCGTCCCGGGCGAGACGCTCGCGGACGTCATCCCGCATCTGCGCGAGGTCTACTGCGGCACGATCGCCTACGAGATCGAGCACATCGCCTCGCACCGCCAGCGCGTCTGGCTGCGCGAGAAGATCGAGACCGGCGCGTTCCGCACGGCGCTGAGCGTGGAAGAGAAGAAGGCGCTGCTGCGGCGCCTGACGCAGGTCGATTCCTTCGAGCGCTTCATGCACAAGGCCTACCTGGGCCAGAAGCAGTTCTCGATCGAGGGCTTGGACATGACCGTCCCGATGCTGGACGAGATGATCCAGCTGGCGGCCGTCGAGGGCGCGCGTGAGGTCGTGGTGGGCATGGCCCACCGTGGCCGTTTGAACGTCCTCGCCCACAACCTGGGCCGCGCCTACGAGACGATCTTCCGCGAGTTCGAGGGCGCGTCGTCGATCGAGGCCGTGACCACGATCCCGCAGGGCGGCACCGGCGACGTCAAGTACCACCACGGTGCGCAGGGCACCTACCAGTGCGGGGACGCCGATAGCGTGCTCGTCCGGCTGGAGTCCAACCCGTCGCACCTCGAGTACGTCGCTCCGGTGGTCACCGGCGCCACGCGCGCGGTGCAGACCTCGCGCTCCGGCACGCACGCGCAGCTGGACACCAACGCCGCGGTGCCGATCGTCCTGCACGGCGACGCGGCCTTCCCGGGCCAGGGCGTCGTGGCGGAGACGTTCAACCTGCAGGCGCTGGACGGCTACACCGTCGGCGGCACGCTGCACCTGATCACCAACAACCAGGTCGGCTTCACCACCGATCCGGACGACTCGCGCTCCACGCGCTGGGCCTCGGACCTCGCCAAGGGCTTCGACGTCCCGATCTTCCACGTCAACGCCGACGACGTCGCCGCGTGCATCTCCGCGGTCCGGCTCGCCTTCGCGTTCCGCCAGGAGTTCGGCCACGACGTCCTGATCGACCTGATCGGCTACCGCCGCTACGGTCACAACGAGGCCGACGAGCCGGCGTACACGCAGCCGGAGATGACGGCCAAGATCAAGGCCAAGAAGCCGGTGCGCGAGCTCTACGCGACGCTGCTGACCGCCGAGGGCACGATCACCGAGGCCGAGTCCGAGCAGATCTCGACCGAGATCTGGGACGACCTCGCCAAGCGCCACCGCGAGCTCAAGGAGCAGCTCGCGAGCGCCGGCGACGAGCAGCCGACAGGCGGCTACGAGCTGGACCGCTCGGCCTCGCCCGAGGTCAAGACCGCGGTCTCGACCGAGCGCCTGCAGACCCTCAACGAGGAACTGCTGCGGGTCCCCGACGGCTTCACCGTGCACCCGAAGCTGGTCAAGCAGCTCGAGCGCCGGCGCCAGGCCGTGGGGCCGGACGGCGGCATCGACTGGGCGCAGGCCGAGTCGCTGGCCTACGCGTCGCTGCTGACCGAGGGCACCCCGGTCCGGCTGACCGGCCAGGACGCCGAGCGCGGCACGTTCTCGCAGCGCCATCTGGTGCTGCACGACCCGAAGACCGGCCAGCGGATCTCCCCGATCCAGACGCTGCCGGGCGCGCTGGCGCCGATGGAGCTGCACAACTCGCCATTGAGCGAGATCGCCTGCCTCGGCTTCGAGTACGGCTACTCGATGGAGGCGCCGGAGACGCTCGTGCTCTGGGAGGCCCAGTTCGGCGACTTCGTGAACTCGGCCCAGGTGATCATCGATCAGTTCATCGTGTCCGCGCTGTCGAAGTGGGGCCAGACCACGCGTCTGACGCTGCTGCTGCCGCACGGCTACGAGGGCTCCGGCCCCGAACACTCCTCCGGACGGCTGGAGCGCTTCCTGACGCTGGCCGCCGAGGGCAACATCCGCGTCGCGAACCTCACGACACCGGCCCAGTACTTCCACATGCTGCGCCGCCAGGCGCGGGTGGCCAAGCAGCGCCCGCTGGTGATCATGACCCCGAAGTCCCTGTTGCGCCTGCCGCAGGCGACGTCGCGGATCGAGCACCTCTCCGACGGCCGCTTCTACCCGGTGCTGGCCGAGCCGCGGGTCGACGTGGACAAGGTGACGCGGCTGGTGCTGTGCACCGGCAAGCTCTATTACGACCTCAAGGGTCACGCCACGCGCGAGAACAACGAGGGCGTCGCGATCACCCGCGTCGAGCTGCTGTACCCGTTCCCGCAGGCGCAGATCATGGAAGAGGTCCGGCGCTACCCGAACCTGCGCGAGGTCGTGTGGGCGCAGGAGGAGCCGCGCAACATGGGCGCCCGCGCGCACATGTCACCGCGCCTGCTGCAGATCCTGCCGCCGGAGATCGAGTTCGGCTACGTCGGCCGGCCCGAGCGGGCCTCGCCGGGCGAGGGCTACCCGGCCGCGCACACCGTCGAGCAGACGCGGATCATCCGCACCGCGCTCGATCTGGAGGTGTCCGTGTCGGTGAACCCGACCAAGCAGCCGGGCGAACGGTAGACGCGCGGGCTTTGTTGCGCCGCTGAGCCGGTTTCGTAAGCCACCCGACGGGGGCCTGGGCGAAACCATTCAGTGGCGCAACTCCCTTGGCCTTCCGGGGTCAGAAGGAGCATGAAGTCTTTTCGCTTCTCCGCCCGTGCGGCGATTGTCTGCTCCCTCATCCTCGCGATTGGTGTTCCTTCGGTCGCGATGGGCTTCGGCGAAGGCCGAAGCCTCCTGCTCGGTAAGCGCAACCCGTCGTCGAACGCGAACCTGGCGCTGAACTCCGAGACGGAGATCATCGCCGACACCACGACGTACGGCACCCGCCAGTCCAACAAGCGCGACGGCGACGGCGGTGGCGCGATCTACGGCTGCCGCTCCAACCCGGGCAACGAGCCCTGCATCCGCGCGAACAACCTCAAGGGCGGCCGCGCCTTCGAGTTCGTCACCATCGGCAAGGAAGGCGGCCGCATCGAGGTCGGCGGCGACCACACCGGCGCCCCCTTCACCACCAACGCGACCGGCGTGGCCACCGGCCTCAACGCCGACCAGGTCGACGGCAAGAGCGCCACCGACTTCGCCCCGGCGACGGCCATGACGTTCGCCATCGTCTCCGACAGCGGCACCGGCACCCCGACCGTGACCGGCCCCGCCGCCACCGCCGCCACTCCGCCGACCGTGAGCGAGGCGACCGTCGGCAACGACGCCGTGTACACGATCGACTTCAAGCGCGACGTGTCCAAGTGCTCCTACACCGCGTCCCAGGTCGGCTCCGCCAGCAACCAGGCCCCGGGCGTCGCCGCCGTCCCGAACCAGGTCAACCAGGTCGCGGTCAACCTCGGCAACGACGGCGCCGCGACGCCGCCCACGACCCCGACGCGCGGCTCCTTCCACGTGCAGGTCATCTGCTGAGCGAGTCAACGGCGAGCAGACCGCGGCGGTCGCGTCACGCGCGCCCGCCGCGGGCGGCCCGCTCCTTCGCAGGTGGGCGCGCTTGACCCGCCTGTCCGCGGCCCGCTCATGGGGCAGCGATGACCGGCTGGCGCCGGTGAGCCCGCCACCGGCGGGCTACTCCTGATCGGTTCGGCGGACGAAACCGCCTCGGGCCGGGGGGTGAAGCCGCAAAGGTTCGCTCTCGACAGGTTTCCGGCTGCACCCCCACCGACGCGCCACCTCGACCAGTCCGAACGTGATCGAAACCTCGCGTCCCGCGGTCGTTGGTGACAGGTGGGCCTCCCTCGGAGGTCACCCTGGCGGAGCCGGCCATGACCAGCCCATGAGCAGTTAGAGCGCGGCCCGCACCGCCTCGCCCGCCGGCGCGAACTCGGGCGAGAGGCGCTCCAGCAGCACGAGCCAGTTCGGGTGGATCTCCGCGGCGCGCTTGACCGCCGCCACCCCCGCGTCCAGGTCACCCGCCTGGGCGCGGGCGAGACCGGCCCAGAAGAGCAGCTCGTCGGAGTCCGGGGCGAGGCGCTCCGCCGTCGCGTAGAGCTCGCCCGCCTCGTCGAAGCGACCGGCGGCCAGCAGTTCGTCCGCCGCGCCGGCGAGGTCGTAGGCGCGCTGGAGGGTCAGCAGGCGCCGGAGCTCGGTCACCGGGTTCGGGTGGTCCTCGACGCGCAGGTCGATGGTCCGCGCGCCAGGGCTCGCCCTCGGCTGGGACGACGATCATCGCCGCCGACTGGCGGCCGCGGACGTCCCCGCCTTCGGCCTCGGCCGCGTCCAGCGCGGCCATCAGGCGCTCGTGCAGCGGGCCGGTGCCCGCCGCGAACGCCGCCGACATCGCCGCCGGGACGGTCTCGCGGTGCATCATGTTGGCCTGGCAGCTGTGATGCTCGCCGGTGACGTGCGCGGCGTGGCCGATGCAGTCCGGCCCGGTGTGGACGCCGATCTGTCCGCGCGCGTCGAGCACCGCGACCTGGCGCACGTGCTGCAGCGGGTCGGCGGCCAGCAACTCGCCGAGTGCCTGCGGCGCACCCACGCCCTCGGCGAGCCGGTCGAGTGCGTCCGGCCCGTAGGCGGGCTCGACCACCGACTGCGTGGCGACGGCGCCGATCCCGGCGCGCGCCCACGCGCACAGCGGGCCGACACTGAACCAGTGCGACTGCACGGCCACGCCGAGCTCGCCGGTCTCCGGATCGAGGGCCACGATTGAATACGTCCCATGGCGCATCCCCACAACCTAAAGGGGCCAGGCCCCTTTAGGAATCGCACCGAGGCGGTGCTGGCGCGGGTGCGCGACACGCCGGAGGGCTTCGTCCGCACCTACGGCGACGTCTCGCCGGGCGCGCCGCGCTTCGCCGGGACGGTCCTGCATCGCACCGACGAGGACGTTCCGTGGTGGCGGATCGTCCGTGCCGACGGCAGCCTCGCCAAGGGCGCAAAGCAGCGCGCACTGCTCGACGAGGAGGGCGTCCCGTTCAACGGCGAGAAGGTGGACATGCGCCGAGCGCGGATACCGTAGGCGCACGATGTGGGTCCAACGGGAGATCACCCTGCGACCGCGGCCGCGCGGCTTTCACCTGATCACGCGCGAGGTGCTCGAGGCCGTGCCCGAGCTCCAGCGCCTGCAGGTCGGGCTGCTGCACGTGTTCATCCGCCATACGAGCGCCTCGCTGACGCTCAACGAGAACGCCTCGCCGGACGTGCGCGACGACTTCGAGTCCCACTTCAACGAGACCGTGCCCGAGGACGCGCGCTACTGGACGCACACGATCGAAGGTCCCGACGACATGCCGGCGCACATCAAGGCGTCACTGCTCGGCCCGTCGCTCACGCTCCCGGTCTCCGGCGGGCGGCTCGCGACCGGCACCTGGCAGGGGATCTACCTCTGCGAGCATCGCGACCGTGGTGGCGCGCGATCGCTCATCCTCACCCTGAACGGTGAGTGACACCCCAAACGTTCGTCCAGGATACGTCGAAACGTACGTAATCTTGCCCCCTCCGAAGTTGTCAACGGAGGCCCTCTCTACCTAGGCTCGCAACGCCTTGATGAGAACTGCTTTCCTGGCGGCAGGCACGGCCGCGCTCTCCCTCGCCCTGGTCGCTCCCGGCATCGCCTCCGCCGCCTGCACGACCCAGAACACCTATAAGGCCAACACGACCGGCGAGTGGCAGCTCGATGCCAACTGGTCGACGGGAACGGCCCCGACCAGCGCGCAGGACGCCTGCATCCCGGCGACCTCGACCGTGACCCTCGCCGAGCCCGGGGTCCCAACCGCCGCCAAGTTGACGGTCGAAGGGACGCTGCGGTTCCGCACCGATCCGGGCTTCGGATCCACGCAGGCGAACTTCGGCAACGTTGACAACGCGGGCCTGATCGAGTTCACCTCGACGGGCACCGGGACCGACACCACCGATCTCACGATCCGCAGCGGCGGGAAGCTCACCAACCGCGCGATCCTGCGCACCGCGCACACCAACACCGGCGTGGTCAACCTGGTCGGCGACGTCGACAACGTCGCGGGCGGCTCGATCCAGCTCAACAGCAGCGTGCGGTCCTCCAGCAATTTCGTGGGCTCGACGTGGACGAACGCCGGCTCGATCACCGTCGCCACCGGCGTCGAGCTGCAGTTCAACTCGGGCTTCGGCTCCACGCTCGAGCAGACCGCCGGCACCTTCACCAACAACGGCAACACCAACTTCAACCAGGTCGCGGATCTGGTCAAGGTCACCGGCGGCACGTTCAACGGCACCACGCCGGTGCTGCTGCATCAGGGCTCGCTCGCGGTCACCGGCGGGTCCGGCACCGCCCGCATCCAGTACGGGAACGCGACGCTCGCCGATGACGTCGGCAGCGGCTGGACCATCCGCCTCGAGGATCGCGGCAGCGACACCACGCGCCTGAAGATCCCGGCGAACACCACCCGGACCAACCGTGGCACGCTCGTCTTCGCCAAGGACCCGACGGCGACGACGAACGCCGTGGCCACGCTGATCGACATCGCCGGCGGCGGCAAGCTGATCAACGCCGGCACGATCCGCGCCGACGCCGACGGCGCCGGCCCTCAAGAGATCACCGCGGCGCCCTACACGCCGAACCCGAGCTACAAGGATCCTGCGGCGTTCGTCCAGAACGGTGCGCTGCAGGTCGACCACGACCTCGCTGTGCCTCCGTTCACCCAGAACAGCGGGACGACCACCGTGGCGTCCGGCAAGGCGCTCGCCGTGGGCTACTACACCTACGCGGTCGATCCGGGTCTCGCGCTCGCGGGCGGCACGCTGACCGGCAGCGGCCGCGTGTACGCGCGGACGGTGACCAACTCGGGCGGGGTCGTCGCCCCGACGCCCGGCGGGGCCACGAACCTCAACTTCTCCTGGGACAACAACGGCGAATCCCCCAGCGGCCACTACGTCCAGACCGCGGGCGGCACGCTGCGGATCCGGCTCGCGGCCACCGGCAGCGCCCTGAGCGTCGGCTCCGACATCAAGCTCGGGGGCACGCTGGACATCGCGCCGACGGCGGGCTACACGCCGCCCGCCGGCCAGACCTTCGCCGTCGTGCGCAACCGGTACACGCCGTATGACCGTCACTACCGCACGGGCACGTTCGCGACGGTCACGGGCAGCTACACGCCCGTCTACGAGAACGACGGCGTTGACACCTCGATCGGCGGCAGCGCCTCCTCCTTCACGATCGACGACGCTTCCGTGCGCGAGGGCGCGATCGCGAGCTTCGTCGTCAAGCGCACGAACGGCACCGGCTCCGCCACCGTCCACTGGGAGCTTCGCGAGCAGGGCTCGGCCGCGGCGGCCAACGGCGACTACGGGTACGGCACCGCGGGCCAGTCGCAGACCGGCGACCTGACGTTCGCCGCCGGCGAGACGCAGAAGACGATCGCGATCCAGACGTTCGGTGACGGGTCGGCCGAGCCCGACGAGACCTTCCGGATCCACCTCAGCCATCCGACCAACGTGGCGATCGCCAAGGCGGACGCGACGGGCACGATCCTCAACGACGACTGGGACTTCCAGAGCGTCTCACCGACCGTGCTGCCCAACACCGGCCCGATCACGGTGACCCTGCGCGGCGGCGGCCTGACCAGCCGGATGTCGGCCAAGCTGCGCTACATCTCCAAGCCCAACGAGGCGATCAACGCGGTCAGCTTCACGCCGTCCGACGACGGCCTGTCGGCCACGGCGGTGTTCGACACCACGGGTCTCACGCCGACGGACGGGAACTGGTATGTCCAGCTCTACGCCTTCGACGACACCAACTTCACCTACCGGCAGGTGAGCGTGGAGGCGTCCACCGAGGCGGCGAAGCCCTACGTCCAGGCCGCCGTGCCCCCGTACGCCCGCGGCGGCGTGACGTCGTACTCCTACCTGCACTACGGCAATGTCGGCAAGGGCGCGTCGCTGCCCGCCTTCCTGCGCTTCTCGGGCTATCCGGCGGGCGCGGACCTGAAGGTCGACCACCTGCCGGCGGGCGCGTCCTACACGCTCGCCGACGGCATCGCCGGCCGCACCGTGATGGTGTCCGTCGGGAAGATCGCCGCGCTCGCCAACGACTACATCCGGATCGGCTACACGCCGACGACGACGATCCCCGGCCACACCAAGCTCGGCCTGCAGGCCTCGATGAGCTTCGGCGCCGCCGTGCCGGCCCAGACCAATGCGCGGACGTTCGTCTCGGCGACACCCGCGACGCTCGGGGCGGGTGAGTTGTTCGCGTCGAACATGGCGTTCAGCGGCGGCGGCGCCCTCACCCTGCGCTACGCGGAGCGCGCGCCGTCGGGCGGTGCGCCGACCGTCACCCACACGGGCACGCGCTGGACGTTCACGGGCGACATCGCCGATCCGGCGGCGCCGTCGGCGAAGGCCGCGCGGGCCGCGAAGGGCGATCCGACGGGCGGCCAGCTGACCGTCGACTTCAACGGCGGCGAGTTCAAGATCACCGGTCCGCTGATCGAGCTTGAAGGTGAGTACGAGCTCTCGATCGAGAAGCTCCGCCTGACCGAGTGCCTGAAGGAGAAGGGCCTGATCGGCAACGACGACTACGAGGACCTCAAGCGCTTCGCCGACGGTGCCGTGGTGCTCACGGGCCTGACCAGCGCGGCGAGCGCGGCCAGCCTGGGCTACGACTCCCACCTGAGCGTGATGAAGACCGTGATGTCCGGGGCGTGGGAGAAGCGCGTGCTGGGCGGCAAGATCGGCATCGTCGACCAGATCGCCAACCCCGCCTGGGGCTTCGACCTGCTGCAGGACGACGAGTACCAGATGCTCTGGCTCGCCCAGCTGTGCAACCCGAAGGACACGATCCCGGAGCCCGAGTACGACGAGAAGGGCAACTACAAGCCGAGCAAGTACATCCAGGAGCTGCTGCAGTCCTTCGACCCCAACGAGAAGTACGGGACCCAGGGCGGCGGCGACATGCACGCCGTGCGCTCGGACCGCCGGCTCGACTACACCGTCGGCTTCCAGAACCTGCCGTCGGCCAGCGCCGCCGCGCAGACCGTGACGGTGACCGACACGCTGGACCCGGCGAAGGTCGACATGTCCACGTTCGCCCTCGGGCCGATCGCCTTCGGTGACCAACTGCTCACGCCGCCCACCGGCGTCACGAGCTGGACCAAGACAGTCGACCTGCGCCCGGGCAAGGACTACCTGGTCAAGGTCGAAGGCAAGCTCACCGGCACCACGGCGACGTGGACGTTCACGACGCTCGACCCGCAGACGCTGGCCAAGACGACCGACGTCACGACCGGGTTCCTGCCGCCGTCCGGCGAGGGATCGATCGCCTACTCGGTCGCGCCTAAGGCGGGTGTCGCCACCGGCACCGCGATCGCCGGCAGCGCATCGATCGTCTTCGACACCAACGCCCCGATCGTCACCAACGTCTGGTCGAACCTGATCGACGACGTGGCCCCGACCGGCTCGGTGACCAGCGCCAAGGGCTGCTCAGGGCTCACAGTGACCTGGAGCGGCGCGGACGCGACGTCCGGCGTCGGCAGCTACGACGTGTGGGCCGCGGTCGACGGCGGCGCGTACTCGCCGTGGCAGATCGGCACGACGGCGACGTCGGCCTCCTACCCGGCGACCGCCGGCCACACGTACACGTTCGACGTCCAGGCGCGCGACCTCGCCGGCAACCTCCAGAGCGCCAACCGCTCCGACGCGCTCAGCGGGGCGGTGGACTGCGCCCAGCCACCGGCCGAGCAGCCGCCGGTCTCGGTCGTGCCCGCTCCCGTCGTGACGCCGCAGCCGCCGACCACGACGACCGTCCCGCCCAAGGCGTGGCTGAAGTTCGGCAAGCTCTCGGCGAAGCTCAAGAAGAACGCGCTCTCGATCCCGGCCACATGCCCGGCGACCGAGACCGCGGGCTGCAAGGGCAAGCTCAAGCTGACGACCGTGGTCAAGAAGGGCAAGAAGAAGGTCACCACGACGCTCGGCACCGCCTCGTTCAACGTCAAGGCGGGCAAGCGCGCGACGATCAAGCTCAAGCTCTCCAAGGCGGCCCTGAAGCTGCTCAAGAAGGGGTCGCTGAAGACGACGCTGACCGCGAAGCCCTCGGTGGCGTCCGACAAGCGGACGGCCACCGGCTCGCTCAGACTGGCGAAAGCGAAGAAGCGGTAGGGGGCGCTTCCTCCTCCATACGGCTGTAGCGGAAACGCGCGACGACGACGGCGAGAACCATCACGACGACTGGGGCGAGATAGAGGAGACTCGCTCCCAGTCCGAGTACACAGGCGAACATGCGCCGACCGTACGGACGGCGTACCGCGGATTCGATGAGTCAGGCGAACAGCGTCAGGGCCGGCTCGACCTCGCCACGCAGCTCCGCGAGGTCGACCTCGACCCACGCCAGGCCGCGCGACTCGGCCAGCACCCGCGCCTGCGGCTTGACCACCTGCGCGGCGAGGATGCCGCGGCACTCGGCGGTGGCCGGATCGAGCCGGATGCGCTCGATGTAGCGGGCCAGCTGCTCGACGGCATCGATCGTGCCGACGCGCTTGATCTCGACCGCGATCCAGCCGTCCTCGGCGTCGCGGCACATCAGGTCCACGGGGCCGATGTCGGTCGGCCACTCGCGCCGGACGAGCCGGAAGCCCTCGCCGCAGAAGTGCGGCGCGGCCGCCAGCGCGACCTGCAGGTCCGCCTCCACGCCCTCCTTGGAGAGCCGGTCGGCGTCGAAGTCCATCGTGTGCGTGATGTCGTTGACGACCTCGTGCAGGGTGATCAGCAGTTGATCCTCGCCCTTGACCTTGCGCACGGTGATCGTGTCGCCCTCCTCGATCACCGCGGTGGGTGGGGTCATCCAGTTCAGCGGCTTGAACCCACCGGCGTCGGCGTGCACGAGCACCGAGCCGTCGGCCTTGAGCATGATCAGCCGCAGCGCCTCGGGCAGGTGCGCGGAGAGGCGGCCGGAGTATTCGACGGAGCAGCGGGCGACGATCAGGCGCATGACCAGGCAAGCCTAGGCAACCGATCGGACGGTCGGGTTCTAACGTAGGTAGTTCGATGGCGGCCGAAACTCGCTCGCAGCGGCAGGTGCTGTTCGCGTTCTCCGCGATGATGCTCGCCACGCTGCTGGCGGCGTTGGACCAGACGATCGTCGCCACCGCGCTGCCGCAGATCGTCTCCGATCTGCACGGGTTCGAGGACCTCAGCTGGGTCGTGACCGCCTACCTGCTGGCCACCACCGTGACCGTGCCGCTGTACGGCAAGCTGAGCGATCTCTACGGGCGCCGGCGGCTGTTCGTGGTCAGCATCTCGATCTTCCTCGTCGGCTCCGCGCTGTGCGCGACGGCGCAGACGATGGGCGAGCTGATCGCCTTCCGCGCGTTGCAGGGGATCGGCGCGGGCGGGCTCCTGCCGCTCAGCCAGGCCGCCATCGCCGATCTCTTCTCCCCGCGCGAGCGTGGCAAGTACCAGGGCTACATCGGCTCGATGTGGGCGGCCGCGGCGGTCGCCGGCCCGCTGCTCGGCGGGACGCTGACCGACACCGCGTCGTGGCGCTGGATCTTCATCATCAACATCCCGCTGGCGGCGATCGCGCTGTTCGTGGTGATGCGGACGATGCCCGCCGGCGGGCGGACCCGTGAGCACTCGATCGACTGGAGCGGGGCGGCGCTGCTGACCCTCGGCGTGTCGTGCGTCCTGCTGGCGTGCGCGTGGGGCGGGACGAGCTACGCGTGGGACTCGACCGAGGTGCTCGCGGCGGCGGTCGTCGGCGTGCTCGGCGTGTTCGCCTTCATCTGGCGCGAGCGGCGGGCGCCCGAGCCGCTGCTCCCCCTCGGGCTGTTCCGCATCCGGACGTTCGCGGTCTCCTCGGCGGCCGCGTTCGGGATCGGCGCGGTGCTGTTCGGCATCACGATCTACGTCCCGGTGTTCATGCAGGGCGTACTGCAGGCGTCGGCGACGAGCTCCGGCGTCGTGCTGATCCCGCTCACGCTCGGCTGGGTGGTGGCGGCCTTCGTCGGCGGCCAGCTGATCTCCAGGACCGGGCGCTACAAGGTGTTCCCGATCGTCGGCTCGACGCTCGTGCTCATCGGCTGCGTGCTGCTGACCACGCTCGACCAGCACTCCTCGCGGGCGGTCGCCAGCGCCTACCTGGTGATCATCGGCGTCGGCATGGGGTCGATGTTCCAGGTCTTCGTGATCGCCACCCAGAACGCGGTGCGGATGGCCGACCTCGGCGTGGCCACGGCCGCCATCCAGTTCTTCCGCTCGATGGGCGCCAGCCTCGCCGTCGCCGCGCTCGGCGCGCTGTTGACCTCCAAGCTGCCCGCCGGCGTGGACCCGAATAGGCTCACGACCAGCGCCGCCGACGTGCCCGAGAGCGCCCGCGCCGCGCTCGCCCACGCCACGCATTCCGCGTTCGTCGCGATCGTGCCGGTGGCGGCGATCGTGCTGGTGCTGGCCCTGCTGCTGCCCGAGTTGCCGCTGCGCACGAATGCGCCGGCGGGCGATTGACCGTTACGGTCGCGGCCGATCCGCGGAAGCACAGGACAGAGTGGATGACGCCGAGCTTCTGCGCCGTCCTGACCCCGACGCCGTAGAGGCGGTCAGGCGGCTCTGAGCTCGCGCGGGACCATTCGCGCGACCTGGTCGCGCAGGTCGCGCACCTCGGGATCGTTGCCGAGGGCGAGCGCGCGGTCGCAGGCCGCCAGGCAGTCGGTCACGCGGTCGGTGCGCGCCAGCGCGTGGGCGTAGCGCGACCAGGCGGCCAGCGATTCCGGGAACAGCTGGGTGGCCTGCTCGCACGCCGAGACCTCGCCGCCGACGTCGCCCGCCAGGTTCAGGACGAGCGCCAGGTCCAGGAGGCCTTCCTCGGACGGCGGGCCGACCTCGCGTGCGCGCTCCAGCGCTTCCCGCGCGCCGTCGCGATCGAAGGAGCGCAGCCGCAGACGGCCGAGCCGCTCCCACGCGGAGGCGTCGTTGGGCGCGTGCTGGACCTCGCGCTCGGCGGCATCGACCGCCTGCGACAACGCCCCCATGTCCTCGTAGATCCGCGCGGCGTAGCGGTACGGCGCGGGGCGCTCGCGCTCGACCCGGATCCAGTCGCGCACCGCGCGCGCGGCGGCGCTGTAGTCGCCCGCCTGCCAGAACGCGAGCGTCATCAGCCGCAGGACCTGGGTGTTGTCCGGTTCGGCGTCGCGCGCGTAGACGAGCCGGCGCGCCGCGAGCTTGAAGTCGCCCTCGGCCAGCGCGTGCTTGGCGGCGGTCATGAAGCGCACGACGCGCTCGGCGCCGGGGTCGGGCTTGGAGAAGTCGACGAATTGCAGCGAACCCGCCGGTACGGTCCGAATGCCCGGTTGAAAGGACACGCGCGCCCACTGCTGGATGTCGTCGCCGCCGCCGGTGAAGTAGATGCCGTTGACGCTTCCGACACCCCATTCCGGATACGAAAGGCAGCGCGCGTAGCGATGGACGACCGAATGGTCCGGAACGCGCGAGCCGAACGGGTCGTGCTTGGCGCGGTCGGTGTCCTCGGCGCGCCGGCGCTGCTCCTCGGCGTAGTTGCGCGCGCCCTCCTCGGCGCGGCGCTTGCGCGCGGCCGCGGCCGAGACCTTCACGGCGTTCTTGGAGACGCGCCCGCCGCGTGACTCCTCGGCGAGCTGCTCGAGCGTGTCGGCGGCCTCGTTGATCGCCTTCAGGTGGCGCTCATGCTCGAGTTGACGGCCTGGCGGGGCGATGTCCGGGTGCCACACCTTCGCGAGACGGCGGCGGGCGAGCTGGATGTCGCGCTTGTCGAACGGCGGATCGATCTCCAGGAGGAGCACGGCCTGTTCGATGTCCAGCACCTGCGGCATGACCCTCACACGGTACCGAGCCGGGCCGGGCCTGCCGGCGTGGCGACCCCTACAACCTCGCCGCGCCGGCATTGATACCCGGACCTGCCTAGTTGCGCCAACCCATGATGACCCCCCTGACTGGTCGTGGCTTGGAACGCACGGGCTGACCCCCGCGGCCTGTGTGATACCCGCGAAAGCGAAAGTTACCCGATGCCGATCGCAAGAGATTTGAGACACACTTTTACGGTGCAACGTTCGGCCTGATAGCAGCTCAGGCCTGGGCCTGATTGCGCTCGACAAGGGGTACGCATTACCTTGCTCGCTGTGATCGTGTGGATCGCATTGGTCGTCTGGCTTGGGCTGGTCGTTTGGTCGCTCTCCGTGGTGAGGGCCGCCGCCGGTTCGGATCCCCCTGCGCCGGCACCGGAACGCATCCCCACCGGCCGCCTCCCGTTCGCCGGCCGGCGCCGCACCATGGCCATCGGACAGGCCGTCGCGCTCGTCGGCGTGCTCGCCGCGACCGTGTACCTCAGCGATGAGAGCCAGTGGGACCCGCTGCCGCTCGTCGGCCTGCTCGCGCTGCTCGTGCTCGGCTCGGACATCCTCGTCCTCGACGCCAAGCGCTTCCGCATCGGCGGCTCCTTCACCGGCCTGGTGCTGGCCATGGCGCTGCTCGGGCCCGCGCCCGCCGCGTTCCTCGGCCTCGGCAGCGCGCTCGTCGACGCGCTGCGCCGGCGCGTGCGCGGCACGTACCTGCTCAACAACCTCCTGACGTACACGACCTTCCCGCTGGTCGGCGGGCTCGTGCTCGCGGCCTTCTCCGAGAGCGACCCCGAGCACGGTGGCTACGCGGTCGCCGTCTTCGTCGTCTTCCTGGGCGCGAACCTCCTGAACTTCCTGATGATCGCCGGCCACACGCGCATCCTGCGCGGGGGCTCGCTGGTCGAGATGTTCCGGGACGCGTTCGTGCCCGTGCTGCCGTGGGAGATCGCCAGCGCCGTCATGACCGCGTTCGCCGTCTACGGCTTCGAGGTCATCGGCGCCGAGATCATCGGCCTGTTCGCGCTCGCCCTGGGCGTCTACCAACTGCTGCTGCGGGCGCTGCTGGAAGGTCACGCGCACTCGGAGGAGATCGAGCGCCGCACCAATCAGCTCGACGTGCGTCACGAGGGCATGCTCGGGCTGCTGCTGGAGACGCTCGCGCTGCGAGATCCGAGCGCCGCCCGCCACGCCGCCGCGGTCGCCCACTACGCGCACCAGCTCGCCCGGGCGGCCGGGCTGTCCGAGCGCGAGCAGGCGATCGTCCACACCGCCGGCCTGCTCCACGACCTCGGCAAGGAGGCGCTGCCCGATCACATCCTCGTCGGCCGCGCCGAGCTGCACCCCGCCGAGGTGCGGCTGATCAAGCGCCACCCCGCCGACGGCGCGCGCCTGCTGCTGCGCGTCGAAGGCATGGGCGAGGTCGCCGCGGCCGTGCTCGCCCACCACGAGCGCATCGACGGCAAGGGCTACCCGGACGGTCTATCCGGCGACGGCATCCCGATGACCGCCCGCATCCTCGCGGTGGCCGAGGTCTACGACGTGCTCACGTCACCTGATTCCTACCGGCTGCAGCTGCCGGCCGCCGAGGCCGAGGACGAGCTGCGCAGCGTTGCCGGCTCCCAGCTCGACGGGCGCCTCGTCTGGTTGTTCGCCACGCAGGTCCTGCGCGGCAAGCACACCGATCACCTCGAGCACATCGCCGATCTCGAGGCCGAGCTGCAGGTCCAGCGCAACGTCCGCGGCGCGCTCGACGGGCCGTTCATGATCGGCCCGCCCAGCAAGTAGTCAGACGACCAGGCGCTTGGTCATCCAGCGGATGGCAAGCCGCCACGTCAGGAGCCCGAAGCCGATCAGGAACGCGAGGTTGGCCAGGTCGGCGGCCGCCTCGAAGCCGAACACGGCGTGGCGGACGAGTTGGACGAGGTGGTAGAGCGGGTTCAGCTGCGCCGCCACCTGCGCCCACTCGGGCAGGTTGTCGATCGGGAAGAACGTGCCCGCGACCAGGAACAGCGGGGTCAGCACGGCACTGATCACGTAGCTGAAGTTGTCGATCGAGTTCATCCGCGCGGCGATGCCGATCCCGAAGTTGGCCCAGCCGAAGCCGGCGATGAAGCCGATGAACGGGACGAGCAGCATCCCCCAGCTCGGGTCCAGCCCGAAGAGCATCGCCACGAGCATCGGCGCGCAGCCGTAGACCCCGGCGCGCGTCCCGATCCACAGCGCCTCGGCGGTGACGAGCTCCTCGGTGTCCACCGGTGCGGCCAGGATCGCGTCGTAGGTGCGCTGGAACTTGTACTTCACGAACGTCCCGAACATGCCGGGAAAGGCGCTGGAGAACAGCACCGCGGTGGCCACCGTGCCCGTGCCCACGTAGTCCACGTAGTCGTAGCCGCCGACCGTCGAGACGAGTGACCCGAAGCCGAAGCCGAAGGCCAGCAGGTAGACGGTCGGCTCGACCGTCGCGCTGAACGTCGAGGAGCGCCAGAACGAGCTGAAGTTGATGATCTCGCGGACGAGCACGCCCGCCAGCGCGGGGCGCTCCAGACGACCGATCTCAGGCAATCTCTTCTCCCGTCAGCAGCACGAACACGTCCTCGAGGTTGGTCGGACGCCGCTCGCCCTGGTACCCGTTGGCGTTGAGGATCGAGATCGACGTGCCGGTGCGGCGCGTGCGGTAGCCGGCGGACTGTGCCTCGCGCTCGACGTCCTGCAGGTGCGCCGGCGGCCCGTAGACCTCGACCGCCTCCGGCCCGGCGTGCTCGGCGATCAGGTCGCGCGGCGAGCCGGTGGCGACCGCCTGGCCGTGGGACATGATCGTCACCGTGTCGGCGAGGCGCTCGGCCTCCTCGATGTAATGCGTCGACATCAGGATCGAGACGCCCTCGCTGCGCAGGCGATCGATCAGCGCCCACAGCTCCTGGCGCACCTGCGGGTCCAGCCCGACCGTCGGCTCGTCGAGCAGGATCAGCTTCGGCTGGTGCACGAGCCCGCGGGCGATCAGCAGCCGCCGGCGCATGCCGCCCGAGAGGTTGTCGACCTTCGTGTCGCGCCGGTCCTTGAGGTTCGCGATCTCCAGCGCGCGCTCGACGGCGGGCTTGCGGTCGTTGCGCGGGACCCGGTAGAGGTGCGCGAACACGCGCAGGTTCTGCTCGACCGTGAGGGTGATGTCGAGGTTGTCGAGCTGCGGCACGACGCCGCACAGCGCCCGCGCCTCCTTGGAGCGCTGCGGGACCGGCAGCCCGAGGATCTCGATCTCGCCCTCGTCCGGGATCGCCTGCGCGGTCAGCAGGCGCATGGTCGTGGACTTGCCGGCGCCGTTGGGTCCGAGCAGCCCGACGCAGGTCCCTTCGGGGACCTCGAGGTTCAGCCGGTCGACGGCGGTGAGATCGCCGAAGCGCTTGACGACGTTGCGCAGGCGGAGTGCGAGCACCCCGCCCAGAGTGTCATGCGGCTATGCGCAGTTCGGTACGGGCAGCCGCCCTAACCAGGGCCTCGAAGAGCGGCATGTGCGCCATCAGCGCCTCCGCGTGCCACTGCACGCCGAGGGTGAACAGGCCCTCGCCCTCGATCGCCTCGATCGTTCCGTCCTCGGCGTGGGCGACGACGCGCAGGCCTTCGCCCACGTCGTTGACCGCCTGGTGATGGAAGGAGTTGACCGGCAGCGCCTTGGTGCGGGTGATCCGGTGCAGGCGCGAGCCGGTCTGGATGCTCACGTCGTGTGTGGGCAGCGTCGCCGGGTCCTTCTGGCGGTGGCCCGCGACGTGCTGGTGCAGCGTCCCGCCGCTGGCGACGTTGAGCGCCTGGGCGCCGCGGCAGATGGCGAGGATGGGAATGTTGCGGGTGAGCGCCTGGCGGGCGAGGCTGAGCTCGAACGCGTCCAGGCTCGGCTCGGTCGGGCCGAGCTCGGGATGACGGTCCTGGGACCCATAGGCCGCGGGGTCGAGGTCCGGGCCGCCCGACAGGCAGATCCCGTCGAGGCGATCCAGCAGCGGCTGCAGGTGATCGGTGCCGACGGGCGGGAGCACCACGGGGATCGCTCCGGCGGCGTCCAGCGCGCGGAGATAGGTCATGCCCAGCGCCATCTCAGGGTGGGCGGGCTCGCCGTGCCGGCGCGTTGTCGCGAGTGAGCTCTTGCGGAGCTCGGAAGTCGTTACGCCGATCAGCGGCCTCATGCCCCAATGATCGGCCGCTAGTGGCGAATGTTGCACCCGCCGATGGTCCAAGTATTCACAACTCGGTTTCGCCCGACGGTCGGGGTTCTCCGCCACCGCATGGCGCGGCCGGCGCCGCGTCTATCCTCGTCCCCCGATGTCGAGCCAATACATCTACACGATGTACAAGCTGAGCCGAACCCATCCGCCGGATAAGACCGTGCTGAAGGACATCTCGCTCAGCTTCTACCCCGGGGCCAAGATCGGCGTCCTCGGACTCAACGGAACGGGCAAGTCCACCCTGCTGCGGATCATGGCGGGGATCGATAAGGACTACCGCGGGGAGGCTCAACTCGCACCCGGCGCGACGGTCGGCTTCCTCGAGCAGGAGCCGCACCTGGACGAGGCCAAGGACGTGCGCGGGAACGTCGAGGACGGTGTGCGCCACCTGCGCGACCTGCTCGACCGCTTCAACGAGCTGTCCATGAACTACTCGGACGAGACGGCCGACGAGTTCGCCCGCCTGCAGGACCAGATCGACGCGGCCGGCGCCTGGGAGCTCGATCAGATGCTCGACCAGGCGATGGACGCGTTGCGCTGCCCGCCGAGTGACGCCGACGTGACGTCCTTGAGCGGTGGCGAGCGGCGGCGCGTCGCGCTGGCGCGGCTGCTCTTGAGTCAGCCCGACCTGCTGCTCCTCGACGAGCCCACCAACCACTTGGACGCCGAGAGCGTCGCGTGGCTGGAGCAGCACCTCGCCGACTACAAGGGCACGATCGTCGCCGTCACCCACGATCGCTACTTCCTCGACAACGTGGCCGGCTGGATCCTCGAACTCGACCGCGGCATGGGTCATCCCTTCAAGGGCAACTACTCGTCCTGGCTCGAGCAGAAGGAGAAGCGGCTCGCGCAGGAGGAGAAGGTGGAGTCCGCCCGCCAGCGCACGATCAAGGAAGAGCTGGCGTGGGTGCGCAAGAACCCCAAGGGCCGGCGCACCAAGTCCCAGGCGCGACTGAACCGCTACGAGGCACTGATCGCCGAGGAGCGCAACACCAAGCTCGAGGACGTGCAGATCCACATCCCCGCCGGCCAGCGGCTCGGCGGAACGGTCATCGAGGCCAACGGCGTGCGCAAGGGCTTCGGCGATCGCCTGCTGATCGAGGACCTGAGCTTCTCGCTGCCCCCGGCCGGGATCGTGGGCATCATCGGGCCCAACGGCGCCGGCAAGACGACGCTGTTCCGGATGATCACGGGCGACGAGAAGCCGGACTCGGGCACGCTGAAGCTCGGTGACACGGTCGATCTCGCCTACGTCGACCAGTCCCGCGACGCGCTGGACCCCAACAAGACCGTCTGGGAGGAGATCTCAGAGGGCTACGACTCGATCAAGGTCGGCGACCGCGAGATGAACTCCCGCGCCTACGTCTCCGGCTTCAACTTCAAGGGCTCCGACCAGCAGCGCAAGGTCGGCGTGCTCAGCGGCGGCGAGCGCAACCGCGTGCACCTCGCGAAGGTCCTGCGCCGCGGCGGCAACGTCCTGCTGCTCGACGAGCCGACCAACGACCTCGACGTCGACACCCTGCGTGCCCTGGAAGAGGCGCTGCTGGCCTTCCCGGGCTGCGCGGTGATCATCTCCCACGATCGCTGGTTCCTGGACCGCGTCGCGACCCACGTCCTCGCCTACGAGGGCGACTCCCAGGTCGTCTGGTTCGAGGGCAACTTCGAGGCCTACGAAGAGCACCGCCACGCCCGCCTCGGAGCGGAAGCCGACCGCCCCCATCGCATCACCTACAAGAAGCTCACCCGGGCCTAGACCTTCGGCCCTGTTGGAGTTCTGACAGCGCCCCACACTGGGGCGCGCACGCCCGATTTGCAGTGAGGAGTCAAACGTAGGTCCATTCCGTCCTGCGACTGACCGTGCACCGGTTGACGGTTCGAAAACTCTGCAGATAGCGTGCAGTCGAGGTATCAGGACGGCTATGCGGAAGGGTCAAGGACGGACAATGCACGCCCCAACAAAGACGCGCGGCGTGCTGATCGCGGCGCTCGCCACGCTGTTGACGCTCGTGGGAGCAGGCAGCGCCTCGGCGGTCGTGCCCGGTGGACTCGTCGCGATCCCCGGCGCGGCCGGCTGCGCCATCAACGGCGGTGCCGGCGGATGCTTCAACGCCCACAACCTCGGCGGGGTCATCAGCTCGTTCCAGCCGTCCATCGCGGTCTCCCCTGACGGCGCGAACGTCTACGTCGCCGGATATGACGGCGCGGCCTACACGCTCGTCACGTTCGCCCGCGATCCCGGGACCGGGAGTCTCACACAGCTGGCGGGCGCAGCCGGCTGCCTGCGTAGCGCCGCGGCCGCCAACTGCGGCACGGTGCCCTCCCCGACGCCAACGCTGAGTGTGCCGTCGAGCATTGCCATCACGCCGGACGGCGCCAGCGTCTATGTGGCCAACGCGGGCAACAACACCATTCTCGAGTTCGATCGCGGTGCGGGCGGCGCGCTGTCGCTGAAGGCGACGCCCTGCATCTCCAACACCGGCGGGCCGGGGCAGCCCTGCTTCGACGCGGATGCCATGGTCACCCCGCAGGACATCGCGATCGAAGGCAGTCAGCTGTACGTCGCGTCATCAGCCTCCAACTCCGTCGCCGCGATGCAGATCGGAGCCGGCGGCGTCCTGACCAAGCTGACGAGCCCGACGCTCCCGGCGGGGTGTGTGTCGCTGGCGATCCTGGACGGCTGCGCGCTTGGCAAGGCGATGACCGGAGCGCGTTCGCTCGCGGTGACGGACACCGCGGTGTACGTCGCCTCGCAGGGCTCGCGGACCATCGCGGCCCTGGCGCGCGACCCCGGCACCGGCCTCCTGAACCCGCCGGCCGCAGCCACCACGAGCTGCGTCGCCCAGTCGCTCGTGGGATGCACCACCGTCGCCGACTTCGCCAACAACATCAACGACATCGTGGTCGGCCCCGGCGGCCAGCTTTACGCGAGCGTCGCCAACGGTCGCGTCGTCGCGTTCAGTCCGCTCGGCGGCCCAGGCCTTGCGCGCATCGCAGGCGTTCCAGGCTGCGTGGCCAATGGGGCGATCGCGAGCCTCTGCTCCGGCGGGCGCCAACTGGCCAATCCGTTTGGTCTCGCGACGACCGCCGACGGCCAGGACCTCTACGCGACGAGCGACACCGCCGTGCTCGAACTCGATCGCGCCGGCGATGGCACGATCACGCCGCGCGCCGACAACCGCGGCTGCCTGCTGGCCGGGATTGCATCGCTCTGTGCCACCGCGACGGGCTTCACCGCCGCTACAGGGTCGATCGATGTCGCTCCCGGCGGCCACCACGTCTACGTGATCTCGGGTGCCGGCCGCGTCACCGTCTTCAAGCGCGATTCCAACAGCCCTGTCTGCGGCAACACGGCCGTCACCGTTCCAGCGGGCTTCCAGGGCACGCTCGACCTCCCGTGCTCCGACGAGGACGGCGACGCGCTCGCCTACACGATCATCAGCCAGCCGACGGTCGGCTCGCTCGGATCGATCGACGCCGCCGCGGCGAAGATCAACTACTCGGCGCCGCAGGCCCAGAACGGCACGACGACGTTCACGTTCAAGGCCAACTACACGAGCTTTGCCACCTTTGAGGCGATCGGGTCGATCACGGTCAATGTGGTCGGTGCTCCCTCGCTGGTGCCTGTCGGTATCGACAGTGACCATGACGGCTTCTTCGCCGGCCAGGACTGCAACGACGCCAATCCCGCGATCCGGCCCGGGGCGACGGAGATCAAGGGCAACCGGATCGACGAGAACTGCGACGGGGTCGCCGAGCCGTTCCCGACGCTGGCGGTGGGCGTGTCACATGGCTGGGGCTACAAGAAGCATTCGGTGATCCTGACGTTGAAGTCACTGCTGATCACGCAGCAGTCGCCCGCCGGGATGAAGGTGAAGATCTTCTGCAAGGGCAAGAAGTGCCCGTTCAAGTCGAAGTCTCTGAAGCTGGAGAAGCGCAAGAAGGGTGCGCGCAGCGTCCTGAAGTCGCTGAAGTCCAAGCAGCGGCGCTTCCGTGCCGGGCAGACGGTCGAGGTGTGGGTGAGTGCGCCGAACTTCAACACGAAGGTCGCGCGCCTGCCGCTGAAGAAGGGCAAGGCGCCCGTGGCGCAGGCGCTGTGCGTCGTGCCCGGGCAGTCCAAGCCGCAGAAGAAGTGCGACTGAAGGTCCTGCATCTGAGCTTTTCCTGAGGGCGGCGGCGCGCCTACTGGCGCCGCCGCTTCAGGGAATGCTGTTACCTTCGCGGCCGTCAATGGTCTCGGTTGTGGTCTGTCTGGCCCTCGGCCTCGTGCTGGTCGCTGCCGCGGGATTGAAGGTTGCCGGTGGCGCGTCCGCGCGGGCGGCGCTGTCGACGTACGGCCTTCACTCTCCGCGCGCGACGTACGGCGTGTGGGGCGCGTTGATCGTCGTCGAGGCGGGGCTCGGCGTGGCGATCGCCGCGGGCTCGACGGTTGCGCTGCGCGCCGGCGCGATCCTGTTCGCCGGGGCGTGCGCGGTGCAGGTCGCGGCGATCCTGCTCGGCCGCGGCGGGCGGCCGTGCGCGTGCCTCGGATCACGCGGGACGCTCGGCTCGGCATCGACCGGGCGGGCGGCGCTGCTGGCCACCGCGCTGGCGCTCGCGCCGCTGCTCCCGCGCACCACGCCGACGACCGACCAGTGGCTCGCCATCGGCCTGGCACTCGCGCTGATCGGCCTCGTCGCGCTGACGATCGTCGTCTTCGCACTCGCGCGTGAGGTCGGGATGCTGCGTCTCTCCGTCGCCCCGCGCGGCGCGCTGGAGGTCGACCACGAAGGCCCCGAGGTCGGCGCCTACAGCCAACTGGCGACCGCGTTCGACTTCGAGCGCGGGAAGATCGGCCTCGCGGTGTTCACCAGCGAAGGCTGCGGGATGTGCCGCGTGCTCGCCCCCGCGGTGGCCGCGTTCGGCAAGCACCCGAGCGTCTCGCTGCGCACGTTCGACGAGGTTGAGCACGCCGACGCGTGGGCGGCCGCCGACGTGCCCGGGAGCCCGTTCGCGGTCGCGCTGGACAGCGACGGCACGGTCCTGGCCAAGGGCACGTTCAACACCGGCGCCCAACTGGAGTCGGTGCTCGCCGCCGCCGAGCGGCGGCGCGGAATGGTCCGCGCGTGAGCGAGGCCGGCCGCTTCGCCGACGCGGTGGCCGCGTCGAGCTCACGGCGTGGCTTCCTGGCCCGCGTGGGCGCGGCCGTGATGGGCGCCGCCGGCGCCAAGACCATCACCTCGCTGATCGCCCCCGGCGAGGCCGAGGCCTACCACTTCTGCGGCCACATCTACACCACGGATTCGTGCCCGCATCCCACGGGGCTGCCGCGGATCGACAGCCGGGGCCTGCCGCTGAAGGCGAGAGACGGTCGCGCCGTCGACGACCTCGGTCGCTACATCGACGCCACCGGCGCGCCGGTCGACGAGGACGGGCTCCCGCTGACCGACGCGGACGGGCTGCGGCTCGCCAGCGCGAGCCGCACGCGGGTGTGTGATGTCGCCGCGTCCGAGCACGGCTTCACGCCCCACATCGACGGCGCCTGGTACCGCTGCTGCGGCGGCCACGTGCGCAAGCTCGTCGACTGCTGCGGCCGTGTTCGCACCCGCGTCAACGGCGACAAGGCGCTGACCGGCTACTGCTACCACGGCCGCAAGGTCTTCTGCGTCATGTACTACGACACGAAGGTCAAGTGCTGAACCTAAAGGGGCCAGGCCCCTTTAGGTTCGTTTCCGCTACGGCGTCGTCGTGCTCAGCGTGAAGGTGAGCGTCTTCGAGTAGGCGCCCGTGCGCAGCGCATCGGTCGCGCCGATGTGCTGCGTGAACGTGATCGTCACGTTGTCGTTGGAGACCGGCGCGGTCCACGTCGACTTGCTGAACGCGACCTGCAGCGGCTCGGGCAGCGTGAACGCGCCGTTGCTCAGCCTGCCGCCGTCCACGGTCAGCGAGGCGTCACCCGCCGTGGAGACCACGTTGGCCGAGGTCGTCGCCGTGTAGCTGCGATCGGCGCCCGGCGTGAACGCTCCGAACGTCGCCGGAGCACCCAGGGTCAGAGACAGCGTGGCCGGCACACTGCCGCCGACCGTGCCGTCGACGGCAGAGGTCTTCGGCGTCACCGTGACCGGGTCGCTGATGACCGTGGTCGTCTCGTAGCCGAGCTTGGCGCCCGTGACGGCAACGGTGATGGCGTGGCCCACGTCCGCGGTGGCCGACGTGTAGGTCGAGCCGGTCGCGCCGCCGATCGCCGCGCCGTCACGCTTCCACACGTAGGTGAACGCCATACCGGAGTCCCAATCGCCGGGCGTGGCGGTGAGCGTGGAGCCCACGGCCCTGTCCCCCGCGATCGCCGCCGTCGCCGTGCGCGTGGCGCAGCTGTTCTTCGACACGTCCGCCCACCGGTTGCCGCGGGTGGCCGAGAGATCCGGGTCCGTGGAACCGGCCGGCGTGTGCGCCGAGATCCAGCTCAGGATGTCGGTCAGCATCGCCTGCGTCGACGCGTACGGCGTGTAGCCGTGCGGCTGCCCGGCGCCGTAGGTGAACGTGGCGTAGCCCGCGCCCCCGAGCCCTTCCAAGGTGTCCTGGAACGCCTTGACGCCCTCGTTGAGGTAATACGTGTCCTGGGTGCCGACCCAGATGTGCAGCTTGTCGCGCAGGACCGGGCCGAGCGTCGCCCAATTGGCCTTCAAGACCTCGCTCATGTCCATGCCCTTCCACTTCTCGACCGCGCCGTGGTCGATTACGCCGGTGACCTTGTTCCACGGCTCGAGCGGGTAGCAGTTGGCGCCCTGGGCGCCGAACGCGGCGTTCCAGATGTCCCACTGCCCGACCTGGGAACGGGTGCGGTTGCCGACCGCCAGCTCGTAGTGGTTCTCGTTGGGCATCGTCAAGGTGACGGTGTCCACCCCGGTCGCGATGTTGTAGTTGTGCGAGGACGGGATCACGTCGCCGTTGTCCTCGACGTAGGCGCTGTTGGCGTTGTAGAGGTCGACCGTCTGGTGGGCGTTGAAGTCCAGCGAGTCCGGATAGCCCGACCATGACGAGCCGAACAGGTCCGGCCGGAAGAGCTGGTTGGCGACGGTGATCCAGCCGCCCGTCGAGCCGCCCGTCAACGCGCGCGCGTACGGCCGCGCGATCGTCCGGAACATCGCGTCGATCTTCGGGATCAGCTCGTCGTTGACCGCGTCGCCGTAGGGGCCGAGGTTCGGCGAGTTCACGACGTAGGAGTCGTCATAGAACGGGTTCTCGGTGCGGAACGAGACGCCGATCATCTTCGGATTGGCGGGGTCGCGCCACCAGCCCGACAGGCCGGTGGTCGCGGTCTCGCTGAAGCCGAACGGGACGCCCGTCGAGTAATGGCCCTGCGAGTAGACGACCGGGTAGCGCTTGGCCGCGTTGGCCGCGTCGTCGTAGTCCCACGGCAGCAGGACCGTGGCGGCGACGTACATGTCGCGGCCCCAGAACCGGCTGAGCACGTCGCTCTTGATCTTGACCTGCTTGACGTGCGCCGACTCGGCCGGGTTGCCCTGCTGACACGTCCCACCCGCCGGCACGGCCTGGGCGGGCGTGAGCTTCTCGCTGAGCGTGAGCGCGAGGCTCGTGTCGGCGTTGCGGTCGATGGTGACCGTCTGCATCGCGCTGCGCAGGTTGCCGGGGGACGAGAACGGCCGCCCGCCGTCACCGCACGGGAAGTGCACGTCGACGGTCGAGCCGTCGGAGCGGTGCGCGGTCTCGTACACGTTGAAGAACGCGCGGACCGTGTACTGGCCCGAGGCCAGCTCGTCGAGCGACGCCTTCGGGTAGCCGTAGACGCCCTCGAAGCCGTCCCCGCCGCCGGACAGCGAGATCGACTGCCCCGGGGCGACGTCGGCGATGTCCTTGCCGAAGACCAGCGTGGACCCGGTGGCGCTCACGGAGCTCAGCGGGTCCGAGGTCCCCGGGCGTACGAGCAGGTAGACGCGACCGTGGAGGTGTGAATCGACCACGGTGGTGCCGAACGTGACGTCGGCTTTCAGCGGCGCAGCCGCGTGTGAGACCCCCGGCGCGACGAGCACTCCGGCAGCGGCCAGTACACCCGCACACACCCCTTGTGCGGAACGCAACGACAACATCAAACAGACCCCCTCTAGATGAGTGCGGCACTCAATCACGAGGCGCATCGCCCAGCAAGCCCCCGTAACCTGCACGACGATGCTGATCGCAGTGGTTGCAGTTGCCGCGCTCGTGGCGGGGATCACCGGCGCGTGGT
Source organism: uncultured Solirubrobacteraceae bacterium (assembly GCA_963798325.1). GTDB lineage: Bacteria > Actinomycetota > Thermoleophilia > Solirubrobacterales > Solirubrobacteraceae > Solirubrobacter. The sequence goes on along the minus strand of CAWCSS010000008.1, from coordinate 502,371 downwards.
CACCGTGCGGGTTCTCGATGGTCGAGACGCTCGCGCCCTCCGGCTACGCGGGCCGGCTGCGGACGACGGTCGTCGCCTGCACGACCTTCGCCGCCGGCGCGCTCGCCGGCGCGCTCGTCACCTTCGTCGGGCTGTCCGTCCTCGGGGACGCCCTCGGCGCCGCCGCACCCGCCGCCGCCGCGGTGATCGCCTTCGTCGCCGCGCTCGGCGAGCTGCGCGGCACCCGCATCGTCCCTCAGGTCCGCCGTCAGGTCCCCGAGTCCTGGCGCCGGATCATGCCCGTGCCGCTCGCGGCCGGCCTCTACGGCGTCCTGCTCGGGCTCGGCTTTACGACCTTCATCCTGACCTTCGCCGTGTGGGCGCTGGCGGGCGTCGCGGTCGCGCTCGGGGACGCCCAGGTGGGGCTCGCCATCGGGCTCGGCTTCGGTTTCGGCCGGACGCTCCCGGTGATCGCGCTCGCGCCCTTCGGCGGCGGCCGCCTGCACGCCGCCATGGCCGAGCAGCCGCGGATCCTGCGGTCGCTGCGCCTCGTCGACGCGGCGGCGCTGACCGTCGTCGCCATCGCGCTCTTCGCCGCCCCCGCCCAGGCCGCCGTGACCGTCACCGCCGCCGGCTTCACGGACCCCGTGATCGACGGCCCGGCGCTCGCGCTGCACCGGCCCGGCGGTCTGGGCGAGCTGCGCGCGCCAGGCGGCACGAGCGCCCTGCCCGGCAATCACCCCGCGGTCGGCGGCAGCCGCACGGCGTGGATCGATCCGACCGGCATCGTGGTCAGCGGCGTCGCCACGTTCGCCGTCGCCGGGGCCGACTCGCTCGCCGTGTCCGCGAGCTACGTCGCCTGGCGCGCGGGCAGGACGCTGAACGTCGCCAGTCTCGACCCGGCCACGGGCTACGCCGCACGCACCGTGATCAGCGGCAACGTCGGGCGCCCCGCCCTGAGCGGGAGCCTGCTGGTGTTCGACATCGACGGGCGGATCGAGTCGATCGACCTCGCCACCGGCGTGCACAAGCTGCTGCGCCGCCAGGCGCGGGCGCAGCTGCGCGGCCCGTCGGTCTACGGCATCGACCTGGCCTACGTGATCGCCACCAAGAGCCGCCAGCAGGTGCGCATCGGCCCGCTGCGCCCGCAGCGCCCGAGCTCAGACGAGGCGCTCTACGGCACGTGGCCGTCCGCCCGCCGCGACGCCGGCCACGAAGCGGGCCGCTTCCCGGCCAAGGGTCACATCAACAAGCCGCTGTGGGAGCGCCCGCCGGCGGGCGTCGACGACACCCTCACGACGACCGCGGCCGACGAGACCGCCGTCTACTTCACCCGCCTGCGCAAGCGCCGCGGCCTGCCGCTCACCACCGAGGTCCTGCGCGTCGAACGGACGTGAGACTCCGAGCGGCTCTCCGGGGGTAGGGTCCCGAGCGGATTATTCCCAGGGGGGAACAGGAGGCACATATGGGACGGACCAGATGGCCGCTCGCGATTGCGACGGCGCTTGCGCTCGTCGTGGCGCCGGGCGCACGCGCGCAGGAGAAGCAGCCGACGGCGAACGGGACGGGCGGCGCGGCAGCGAGCGTCGACCCGCTTGCCACGCAGGCGGCGATCGACGTGCTGGCAGGCGGCGGCAACGCCTTCGACGCGGCGGTGGCGGCGGCGGGTGTGCTGGGCGTGGTGGAGCCCTACAGCTGCGGGATCGGCGGCGGCGGGTTCATGGTGATCCGCGACGGCGACAGCGGCCGGGTGACGACGATCGACAGTCGCGAGAAGGCGCCGGCGGCGATGAAGCCCGACAGCTTCTTCATCAACGGCAAGCCGCCGACGGACGCGCAATTCCCGCTCAACCGCTACAGCGGGCTCTCCGTCGGCGTACCGGGCACGCCCGCGGCGTGGGACTACCTGCTCAGGCACTACGGCACGATCAGCCTCGGCAAGGCGCTCAGCTACGGCGTCAACGTGGCCACCAACGGCTTCGTGGTCGACAAGACGTTCTACGACCAGACGACCGGCAACCTGGCCTACTTCGACGACATCCCGTCGACCGCGAAGATCTACCTCGATCCCGACGGGACGTCCAAGGAGGTCGGGACGATCATCCGGAACCCGGACCTGGCCCGGACCTACCGGAAGCTCGGGCGCCTGGGGGCGACCAAGGGCTTCTACTCGGGCCCGCTCGCGGACGCGATCGTCAAGGCCGTCACGCAGATCCCGGCCAAGCAGGGCAACGAGCACGAATGGAAGCCCGGCCTGATGACCGCGGCCGACCTCGCGGCGTACCGGATCAAGACCCGTGAGCCCGTCGCGCTCAACTACAAGGGCGCCCAGATCTACGGCATGGGCCCGCCGTCGAGCGGTGGCACGACGATCCTCGAGGCGCTCAACATCCTCCAGGACTTTCAGCGCCGCGGCGTGAGCTTCAACGGGCGCTCGGACCTGCTCTATCACTACCTCGAGGCCAGCCGCCTCGCATACGCCGACCGCAACGCGTACATCGGCGACCCGTCGTTCGTCAACAACCCGGTCGCGGGCCTGCTCGCGGACCCGTACGCCGCCGAGCGCGCCGCGCTGATCGGTCCGAAGGCCCCGAGTGGCGCCGCGGCGGTCGTCGCCGCGGGCACGCCGAAGGTCGCTCTGCCCGCGGGCAGCAGCGCGTCGGTGGACAAGGTGGGCTCGACGACGCACCTGAGCGTCGCCGACAAGATGGGCAACATCGTGTCCTACACGTTCACGATCGAGCAGACCGGCGGCAACGGCGTGGTCGTCCCCGGCTACGGGTTCCTGCTCAACAACGAGCTGACCGACTTCGACACCGGGTCGGTCACCGCGCCCAACCGCGCGGCGGGCAACAAGCGCCCGCGTTCCTCGATCGCTCCGACGATCGTCACGAAGGACGACAAGCCGTGGTTCACGATCGGGTCGCCGGGCGGCGCGTCGATCATCACCACCGTCCTGCAGACGCTGATCAACCGGATCGACTCGCGGATGCCGCTGGAGGTCGCGCTCGGCCAGCCGCGCGCGTCGCAGCGCAACAGCTCCACCACCGAGGCCGAGTCGGCCTTCGTCGCCTCGCCCGAGGGCACGCTCCTGCGCAGCTACTGGGGTGAGAGCTACCGGGCGCCGGCGGGCGATGAGATCGGCGCGCTGACGGGCATCGAGTTCATCGGCAAGCGCTTGAAGGCGGTCGCGGAGCCCAACCGCCGCGGTGGCGGTTCGGCCAAGGTCGTCACGCCGAGGGCCGGGCCCAATCCGTAAGCACCGGCAGCAGGGAGCGGGCGTCGTCGACCACGGCGTCCGCTTCCGCCAGCTGGGTGACGCTGAAGTGACCGGTGGCGACGGCGGCCACGCGCACGTCGTCGACCCGCGCGCACTCGATGTCGCGCGGCGTGTCGCCGATGACGATCGTCCGCTCGCGCGGCCACGGCGGGTCCGAGGCGCGTGCGCGCGCGATCCCCGGCAGCTTGCCGCGGTCCTCGTCGTCTGAGCCGAAGCCGCCCTGCCCGGGCTCGAAGTAGTGCCCGATGCCCGCCGCCGCGAGCTTGCGATGCGCGATCGCCTCGAGGTTGCCGGTGACCAGCGAGAGCCGGAACTCGTCGGGCCGGGCGGCCAGCGCGTCGAGCAGCTCGACCATCCCCGGCGCGACGTTGGCGGTCAGATCCGGCGGGTCATAGGCGTCGACCGCCCGTTGCAGCCAGGCCTCGTCGATCTCGCTCACCCCCACCGCGGCCAGCAGGTCGCGCGTGATCGCGCGGTCCGTCCGGCCGGCGTACTCGACCGTCGCGATGTCATGGACGTGCACGCCGTGGATCTCGCCGGCGGCTTCGCGCAGCGCGTGCGCGTGCTCCTTCGAGGCGCGCTGCAGCAGCGTGCCGTCGATGTCGAACAACAGCAGGAGCAACTAACGCTTGAGGTCGATATCGGCGGGGAGGCGCTGCGCGAAGGCGGCGATCAACCGCGCGCAGGCGTCCACGTCGTCGAGCTGGACCATCTCCACCGGCGAGTGCATGTAGCGCAGCGGGACCGACACCACGCCCGACGGGATGCCGGCGCGCGAGTTGTGGATCGCGTCCGCATCGGTGCCCGTGCCCCGTGCGGAGGCGGAGACGGTGAACGGGATGCCCTCGGCCTCGGCGGTGTCGTGCAGCAACTCGAAGATCGTCGGGTCCAGCGTCGAGCCGCGCGTGAGCACCGCGCCGGTGCCGAACTTGTGGCGCCCGACCTCCTTCTCGTCGATTCCGGGCTGGTCGGTGGCGAAGGTCACGTCGACCGCGATCGCGATGTCCGGGCGCAGCGAGTAGGCGGTGGTGCTGGCGCCGCCGAAGGTGATCTCCTCCTGCGAGACCGCGACGGCGTAGACGTCGCCGGGCGCGCCGCCCGCCTCGGCCACCAACCGCGCCGCCTCGAGCGCGACGTAACAGCCGAGCCGGTTGTCCATCGAGCGCGACACGAAGCGGTTGCCGGGGAACTCGACGGGCTCGCCGGAGATCACGGCGACGTCGCCGATGCGCACCATCCGCCGTGCCTCCTCGCCCGAGGCCGCGCCGATGTCGATGTGCAGATCCTTCAGGAGCGGGACCTTCTTGCGGTCCTCTTCCTTCATCAGGTGGATCGGCTTCTTGCCCACCACGCCTCCGATCACGCCGCCGCGCGTCGCGATCTGCAGCCGCTGGCCGACGAGCACGATCGGGTCCCACCCACCGACGCCCGTGAACCACAGGAACCCGTCGTCGTCGATGTGGTGGACGATCAGCCCGATCTCGTCGATGTGACCGACGATCGCGAGCGACTTGCCGGTGCCCGTGCCGGGCACGCGGGCGACGGTGGAACCGATCGTGTCGAACGTGACCTCGGCGAAGGCCGACGCGGCGTCTCGGAACACGGCCGCCGGCGCCTGCTCGTAGCCCGAAGGCCCGGCGGCGGTCAGCAGCTTGTGCAGCGTCTCTGGCATCCCCATGGCGACCGAGCAGTCTATTGGGGAGCGCTCCCCATGGATGCGGAGGCGGTTCTCGCCCAACCTGGCGGGCATGAGCATCGTCCTGTGTGGTGTCGACGACACCGAGGCCGGCACCAGCGTGATGACCGCCGCCAAGGCCGCCGCCGAACGCGCGGGGGCGGCGGTCGTGCTGACGCACGTCTCCACCAGCCACTGGGGGGCGAACGTCCCCGCCTTCACCGCGGACGGGGCGCGCACGCCGCGGGTGGTCGAATACGGACCGCCCGCCGATCGCATCCTCGCCGTCGCCGACAGCCACGAGGCCGGGCTGATCGTCCTCGGCACGCGCGCCAAGCGCTGGTGGCCGAGCGTCGCGCGGCGCGTCGTCAAGGGGGCGCGCTGCCCGGTGATGATCGTCGGGCCCGCCGCCGATCCGGTGGCCGAGCCCGTGACCCGCCCGCGCTTCGATCGCGCCCTGCTGGCGGCCGCGGACGCGCCCGTGGTGATCGTCCCCGCATGAGAATGGGGACCGTCCCGGATCGAATGTTCACGCCGCACCACCACACTGGAGCGGATGTCGTTGTTCTGGCGCGTCGTGCTGATGAATGCGGGGCTGTTGATCGCCGCCGTCGCCGTGCTGGCCGTCTCGCCGGCGAGCATCAGCGTGACGCCGACGGCCGCGGAGGTCGAGGTGCTGCTCGGCGGGACGGCGCTGATGATCGCGTTGAACGTCCTGCTGCTGCGGCGGATCTTCACGCCGCTGGCGCGGCTGACGGGCACGATGCGCCGCGTCGAGCCGCTCGACCCCGGCCGCCGCGTGCGGATCTCCAAGCCCGCCGCCGAGGTGGCCGAGCTCGCTCGCGCCTTCAACGACATGCTCGATCGCCTGGAGGCCGAGCGCCAGGGCAGCGCCCGGCGGGCGCTGGCCGCACAGGAGGGTGAGCGGTTGCGCGTCGCGCGCGAATTGCACGACCAGGTGGGGCAGACACTGACCGGTGTCGTGCTCGCCTTGGAGGAGATCCACCGGCGCGCGCCGGACGAGCTCCAAGCGGAGCTCGGGGAGGTCCAGGAAGCGGCGCGCGCCGGTGTCGAGCAGGTCCGCGAGATCGCGCGCGGCCTGCGTCCCGGCGCGTTGGAGGAACTCGGTTTGCGCAGCGCGCTGACGACGCTGGCCGGCAGCTTCACGGGGCTGCGGGTGCGCCACTCGCTCGCGGGCGGGCTGCCCGTGTTGAGCCCTGATCAGGACCTGGCCGTCTACCGCGTCGCCCAGGAATCGCTGACCAACGTCGCGCGCCACGCGCACGCGGCCAACGCGCGCGTGGAGCTCGGCGAGGAGGACGGCGTGGTCGTCCTGCGCGTCTCCGACGACGGCTGCGGCATCCCGCCGTTGTTCGCCGAGGCGACCGACGGCGGCGTCGGCGGGATGCGCGAGCGGGCGCTGCTGGCCGGCGGGCGCCTGCGCGTCCGCGCGCTGCCCGAGCGCGGGACCGAAGTACGGCTGGACCTATGGCCGCCGTCCCTCTGACGACCAGGATCCTGCTCGCCGACGATCACACGGTCGTGCGGCGCGGCCTGCGGATGGTGCTCGAGGCGCAGCCCGACCTGACCGTCGTGGCCGAGGCGAGCGATGGGATCGAGGCGGTCGAGCAGGGGCTGCGCGAGCCGGTCGATCTCGCGGTTCTGGACGTCGCGATGCCGCGCCGGACCGGGCTCGACGCGGCGCGGGAGCTGCTCAGGCACCGGCCGGAGCTGCGCATCCTGATGCTCTCGATGCACGACGCCGAGGAGTTCTGCTTTCAGGCGCTGAAGGCGGGAGCGTCGGGCTACGTGCTCAAGACCGTGGCCGACAAGGAACTGGTGGAGGCGTGCCGGGCGGCGATGCGCGGCGAGCCGTTCCTCTCTCCCCCGACCGTGCGCACGCTGATGCGGGCCCACCTCGACGATGACGACCTCTCGCCGTTGACGGCGCGTGAGCGCGAGGTCGTCAAGCTGATCGCCGAGGCGCACACGACGGACGAGATCGCCGAACTGCTGCACATCTCGCCACGGACGGTCGAGCGCCATCGCGAGAACATCCTCGCGAAGCTCGGGATGCGCGACCGCGTGCAGGTCACGCGGTGGGCGATCCGCCACGGCCTGATCGAGCCGTGACGGATCGCGGTTCCGCTTAGAGGAGGCTGCGCAGCACGAACGGCAGGATGCCGCCGTGCTGGTAGTACTGGACTTCCTTGGGCGTGTCGATGCGCACGCGGGCGGTGAACTCCTTGTCGTCCGCGCGGACCGTGACCTCCTTGGCCTCGCCGCCGTCGACGCCGGTGATCGAGTACTCCTCCTCGCCCGTCAGCCCCAGGGACTCGGCGTTCTCGCCGTCCTTGAACTGCAGCGGGAGGACGCCCATGCCGACCAGGTTGGAGCGGTGGATGCGCTCGTAGGACTCCGCGATCACGGCGACCACGCCGAGCAGCTTGGTGCCCTTCGCCGCCCAGTCGCGTGAGGAGCCCGAGCCGTACTCCTTGCCGGCGAGCACCAGCAGCGGCACCTCGTCCTCGAGGTACTGGGCCGAGGCGTCGTAGATCGTCGTCTCTTCGCCGTCGGGCATGTGGCGGGTGAAGCCGCCCTCGGTGCCCGGCGCCAGCTGGTTGCGCAGGCGGATGTTGGCGAAGGTGCCGCGGACCATCACCTCGTGGTTGCCGCGGCGCGAGCCGTAGGAGTTGAAGTCCCGCTGCTCGACGCCGTTCTCGTTGAGGTAGAGCGCGGCGGGCGTGCCCTTCTTGATCGCGCCCGCGGGCGAGATGTGGTCGGTCGTGACGCTGTCGCCGAGCTTGGCCAGCACGCGCGCGCCGCTGATGTCCTCCGGGGTCTCCGGGGTCTTGGGGACATCCTCGAGGAACGAGGGGCGGCGCACGTAGGTGGAGCGCTCGTCCCACGCGAAGCGGTCGCCCTCGGGGATCTCGAGGCCCTTCCAGCGCTCGTCGCCCTCGAACACGTCGTCGTAGGAGGACCGGAACATCTCCTCGTGCACGGACGCCTCGACCACCCGCGCGACCTCCTCCGCCGAGGGCCAGATGTCCTTGAGGTAGACGTCCTCGCCGTCATCGGTGTGGCCGAGCGGCTCGTCGAGCAGGTCGATGTCCATCGTTCCCGCGAGCGCGTACGCGACCACCAGCGGCGGCGACGCGAGGTAGTTCATCTTCACGTCCGGGTTGATCCGGCCCTCGAAGTTGCGGTTGCCGGACAGCACGGAGACGACCGCGAGATCCTCGGCGCCGACGACGTTGGAGATCTCCTCCGGCAGCGGGCCGGAGTTGCCGATGCAGGTCGTGCAGCCGTAGCCGACGAGGTGGAAGCCGAGCGACTCCAGCGAGTCGACGAGGTTCGCCTTGTCGTAGTACTCCATGACGACCTTCGAGCCCGGGGCGAGTGACGTCTTGACCCACGGCTTGGACTTCAGGCCCTTCTCGACCGCGTTGCGGGCGAGCAGGCCGGCGGCGATCATCACGCTCGGGTTGGACGTGTTGGTGCAGCTCGTGATCGCGGCGATGACCACGTGGCCGTGGTCGAGCTCGGTCTCCGTGCCGTCCTCGAGCGTGACCGGCACCGCGTTCTCGGTGCGCTCGGCGACCTGCACGCGGGTGCCGTCGGTCACCGGCTCGGAGGCGTCATGGCCGTTGCCGTCGCCGTTGTGGCCGGGCGGGTCCGAGGCCGGGAAGGACTCGTCGACCTCCTCGTCCACGCCCTTGAACTCCACGGGCTCGGGGAGGATGTCCTCGAGCGCGCCGCGGAAGGCCGACTTGGCCTCGGTGAGGCTCACACGGTCCTGCGGGCGCTTCGGGCCGGCGAGCGACGGGACGACTTCGCCGAGGTCGAGCTCCAGCGTCTCCGAGTAGGTCTTCTCCTCGGTGTCGGCGTCGTGCCACAGGCCCTGCTCGCGGGCGTAGGCCTCGACGATCTCGATCTGCTCCTTGGAGCGGCCCGTGAACTCGAGGTAGCGCAGCGTCTCCCGGTCGATCGGGAAGATCGCGCAGGTCGAGCCGAACTCCGGGCTCATGTTGCCGATCGTCGCGCGGTCGGCCAGCGGCAGGTTCGGGACGCCGGGGCCGTAGAACTCGACGAACTTGCCGACCACGCCGTGCTCGCGCAGGCGCTGCGTGACGGTCAGCACGAGGTCGGTGGCGGTGGCGCCCTCGGGCAGCTCGCCGCCGAGCTTGAAGCCGACCACGCGCGGGATCAGCATCGACATCGCCTGGCCGAGCATCGCCGCCTCGGCCTCGATGCCGCCGACGCCCCACCCGAGCACGCCGACGCCGTTGATCATGGTCGTGTGCGAGTCCGTCCCGACCAGCGTGTCCGGGTACAGCGTGCCGTCCTTCTCGAAGACCACGCGCGCGAGGTACTCGAGGTTGACCTGATGGACGATGCCGACGTCCGGCGGCACGACCACGAACCCCTCGAACGCCGTCTGGCCCCAGCGCAGGAAGCCGTAGCGCTCCTCGTTGCGCTCGAACTCGCGCTCGGCGTTGAAGCGGAACGAGTCCCGCGAGCCGAACGAGTCCACCTGCACCGAGTGGTCGATCACCAACTCGGCCGGCACCAGCGGGTTGATCTTCGCCGGATCGCCGCCCATCTCGGCCATCGCGTCGCGCAGCGCCGCGAGGTCGACCACCGCCGGCACGCCGGTGAAGTCCTGCATCACCACGCGCGCGGGCGTGAACGCGATCTCCTTGGAGGGCTCGGCGTTGTGATCCCAGCTCGCCAGCGCCTCGATGTCCTCTTTGCGGACGGACACACCGTCCTCGGTCCGCAGCAGGTTCTCAAGGAGCACCTTGAGGCTGAACGGCAGCCGCGCAACGTCGAATTTCTCCTGGAGCGCGTCCAGGCGGTAGATCTCATAGGAACGCCCGCCAACCTCAAGGTCGGCGCGGGCGTCGAAGGAATTGTCTGACACGGGTTTTCAGCTCCTGTGAAAAGGAGGGTTATGTGCCAGTGAGCCTACCCACGAAGCGGGTCGCGGGCTCCCCGGAGGGGAGCCCGCCCGCACCTACGCCCTCGCGGCGCGCTGCGGTCGCTCCCCAGCGGAGACCACACTCAACTCTTCAACGACCCGCTCGGTCGTCATCTCATGGATCGTCAGCCCGACCGCGGCGATGCCCGCCGCCACCAGCGCGGTCGCGAACGACACCCACTCGAGCGCCGACCCACTGAACACGATCGCCTGCACGACGATCCACGCGCCCCCGCCCACGATGAACGACCACTCGAGCGTGCCGCCCGTCCACACCGGGCTCGCGATCACGAGGAAGTCGGCGACGAGGAGAACGGCAGTGACTGCGAGCAGAGCGCGGCGGTCGCGTCAAGCGCGCGGCGGCCTTCGTGGTCTCTCGATTGCGGGTGGGCGCGCTTGACCCGCCTGGCCGCGCTCCGCTTATGGGGCAGTGAGGACCGGCTGGCGCCGGTGTGCCCGCCACTGGCGGGCCACCCCTGATCGGTTCGACGGACGAAACCGCCTCAGCACGGGGGGTGCCGTCGGAAAGCGTCCTGACAGGAAACTTTGCGACGGCACCCCCACCGACACGCCAACTCGAACAGTGCGAACGTGATCGAAACACGCCGGCCGGCGGTCGTTCGTGTCAAATGGGCCCGCCACGCTGGCGGAGCAGCGCACCGACGTGACCTCCGAGCGCGGCCCGGCCGCCGCGCCCGCGCCTGAACTGCGAGCAGGGCGCGGCGGTCGCGTCAAGCGCGCCCGGATCGCGTGGTCGGCTCGTTGCGGGTGGGCGCGCTTGACCCGCCTGGCCGCGCCCTGCTTACGGGGCAGCGATGACCGGCTGGCGCCGGTGTGCCCGCCGACTGGCGGGCCACTCCTGATCGGTTCGGCGGACGGGACGGCGCAGAACCGGGGGGTGACGTACGAAATTCCCCGTCCAGCACGAATCTCGTACCGCACCCCCACCGACGCGCCAACACGACCAGTGCGAACGTGATCGAAACGCACCGTCCCGCGGTTGTTGGTGTCAGGTGGGCCGGCCATGCTGGCGGAGCAGCGCACCGACGTGACCCCCGAGCGCGGCCCGGCCGCCGCGCCCACCCCTGAACTGCGAGCAGAGCGCGGCGGTCGCGTCAAGCGCGCCCGGATCGCGTGGTCTCTCGGTTTGTGATGGGCGCGCTTGACCCGCCTGGCCGCGCTCCGCTTACGGGGCAGTGAGGACCGGCTGGCGCCGGTGTGCCCGCCACTGGCGGGCCACTCCTGATCGGTTCGGCGGACGAACGGTCTCAGGGCCGGGGGGTGAAGCCGGAAAGGTTCGCCGACTGCGCCCCCACCAACGCGCCAACTCGACCAGTCCGAACGTGATCGAATTGCACCGTCCCGCGGTCGTTCGTGTCAAGTGCGCCCCCGGAGCCAGCGCACGACGAGTCGAGGGAAGCGTTTAGTTGCGAGCAGAGCGCGGCGGTCGCGTCAAGCGCGCCCGAAGCGCGTGGTCTCTCGGTTTGTGGTGAGCGCGCTTGACCCGCCGGCGGGCCGCGCCTGATCGGCTCGGCGGACGAAACCGCCTCAGCACCGGGGGTGCCGTCGCAAAGCGTCCTGACAGGAAACTTTGCGACGGCACCCCCACCCACGCGCCAACACAACCAATCGAACGTGACCGAAACCGCGCCGTCCCGCGGCCGTTGGTGACAGGTGGGCCTCCCGCGGAGGCCACCCTGGCGGAGCCAGCCATGACCAGCCCAAAAGCGGATCGAGTCGCGGCAGTCAAGTCACGCCACCACGCACCGAACGAAAGCACGGACGACCGTGACTTGACGGCCGCGAGGCGATCCGCTCGCCGTTTCAGACGAGCCGTGCCACGGCGTCCACAGCGGCGTCCACGTCGTTCTCGTCGATGTGCAGCGACGTGCCGAGCCGCACGTGGAGCACGGCGTACGGCGTGACGGACGCGCGGATACCCGCCGCTCGCAGCCGCGAGACGGCTTGGCCCGGGTCGACTCCCGACACGTCGAAGCAGACGAGGCCCGCCGAGACCTCAGGAGACCGCGGCGTGACCAGGCGGACGTGGGAGAGCGAGGCGAGCCCGTCCTTCAACCGCGTGGCCAACCCGTGGATGCGGTCGGACACCGCGGCGCGACCCAACGACGACTGCCAGGAAAACGCCTCTGCGAGTGCCCAGCGGTGCTCGAAGGAGTGATAGCCGCCCGGCGTGAAGTACGACGCGTCGAGACCGTGTGGCGCCCGCCCGTTCATCCACGCGCCGTAGGGCGCGTTCGCGAACGACGGGATGACCGGCGCGAGCGCGTTCCAGTCGCGCGCCCAGATCACGCCTGTGCCCCGCGGGCCGCCCAGCCACTTGTGGGTGCCCGCCACGAAGACGTCGCAGATGCCGACCGGTTCGGGCTCGACCCCCAGCGCGTGCACGCCGTCGACCACCAGCAGCGGTCCGTCCAGCGCGGAAGCGAGCTTCGCGACGGGCAGCTTCACGCCCGTTCCCGAGTGCACCCACGTGACCGCGACCGCGCGGGTCCGCGGCGTGACCGCGTTCACGATCGCCTCGACCATCGCTGACGCGGAGGCCGAAGCCGGATCGTCGTACAGGCGCACGCGCCGCACGTCAGCGCCCGCCAGGCGCAGGGACTCGTGGGTCGCGTAGTGGTCGTGCTCGGTGGTGACCACCTCATCGCCGGGCGAGAGCAGCCCGCGATAGGTCTGCGCCAGCCCCATCGTGGTGGAGTCGGTGAACGCGAGCTCGCTCGCCTCGACCCCGAGATACGCCGCCGCGCTCTCCGCGACGGCCTTCTCGGCCTCCTGCTGGTGCTCGTGCAGGTAGACGTTTGCGCCGGAGTCGAAGCCGCGGCGGTGGCGGTCGATCGCCTCGCGCACGACGCGCGGGTGCGCGGCGAACAGGAACGCGTCGAAGTGGCGGTCGTCCGGGTCGAGCGCGAACTGCGCCCGCACGTGCGCCCAGCCCGAACGCGTCGGTGCGGGCGCCGCGACGACGCGCCGGCCGCCGCACCCCGCCAGCGCCAGCGCCGCCCCGCCGGCGAGCAATTCCTTGCGCGTGACGGGCATCGATCGACGGTACACCTCCCCCGAACGTACGGTTTGCTCACTAGCGCACCGAGAAGGGTGGCGCATACGATCGCGGCGTGAGACTCATCCTCCGCATAGCGATCGGGCTCGTGGCCGCCACCTTCGGGCTGACGTGCTTCGCCTACGGGCTCGCGCAGTCGATCAACGTCGGCAGTTGCGGCGGGTACCGGGCGGCCTGCCCGTCGGGGACCGGGCCGATGATCGTGCTGATGGTCTTCGGCTGCTTCATCGCGCTCGGCGGGGCGGCGATCGCGGGCGTGTTCGCGCGCTTCATGTTCGTGTTCTTCATCGCCGCGATCGCGGGCGTCGTGCTCGGGTTCGTCGACCTCGACGACACCGACACGCGCCCGGGCTACGAGATCCTGATCGCGGTCGTCGCGCCGATGGTGCTGATCGTGCTCCCCGGGGTGGGCCGCCGGCGCCCGCCCGCGGCGATCCGGATGATGCAGACGCCGCAGGCGCCGCAGACCTCGCAGCCACCGGCCGCGAACTTCGGCGTGCCGCCGAAGTGGCAGCCCAGGGAGCAGCCGACGACCGCCGCGGCCGCGGAGGACGTCGCCTCACGCCTGCGCCAGCTCGATCAGCTCAAGTCCTCGGGACTGCTCGGTGAGCAGGAGTACGCCGAGCGCCGCAGGCAGATCCTGGCGGAGCTCTAGGCCATGCGCGCGCTCGCGGTCCTCGTCGGCCTCATCGCCACGCTCGCCGGCAGCTACGGCGGCTACACCTTCATCCACGCCGTCGGCCCCGAGAATCGCGAGGGCGAGTTCGGCTTCGGCGACAGCGCGGTCACCCCGCCCGGCGGCGGCACGCTGCTGCAGTCCAAGAACTTCCCGGTGGTCATCAAGGCACTCAAGAAGGAACTCGGCTCCGAGGGCAACCTCACCTACCTGGACATCAAGCTGACCGAGGCCAGCGGCACCGGCAAGCGCGCCGACGGGACCGAGGTCAGTGTCCAGATCGACGCCTCCGGCCGCTCGCGCGCCAACGAGACCGGCGGCGACGACAACCTGACCGCGACCCTCCCGTTGAACCGGCTCGACCCCGCGGCGATCGACAAGATGATCCTGGCCGCGGGCAAGGAGACCGGCGCCCCCGTCGAGGAGCTGCGGCTCCAGGGAAGCTCGCGCGAGTGGACGGTCGAGATGCTGCGCGGCACGCCGGACTCGTTCATCGCCAACCTCGACGGCGGCGGCCTGCGCCTGTCCGGCGAGGAGAACCCCGAGCCGATCGGCGGGTCCGCGGACTCGATGCTGCGCGCGGAGAACCTCCAGAAGGTGCTCGACGCGGCGGCCAAGGAGGGCGATCAGTTGATCGACATCGACGTCCGGCCCGACCGCGTGTCCGTCCAGCTCAAGAGCGGCGAGACCCGCCAGCTCCAGCTCAGCTACGGCTACGACGCCCAGCTCACCGGCCGCGAGATCGTCGCGCTGGGCGACAACCCGCCGTCGATCAAGCTCAGCCGGATCGACCCCAAGGCGATCGAGCGGATCGCCAAGAGCAAGAAGGTCAAGGACCTCGGGAACATCCAGTACGTGCTGCTGCGGCCGCAGAGCGTGTTCTCGGAGGAACTCGGGCTCGCCACCTATCTGGCGAAGAACATGGACCCGACCTACGTCACCTCCGACCTGCACGGCCGCCACATCACGTGGCCCGGCAAGGGGTAGGACCACGGCCATGGACGAAGACAAGGGCGAATGGGCCGAGGTCGCTGAAGAGGGCATCGTTCCCGTCGAGAAGGACGAGGCGGACGTCACCGGCGAGGTCACGGGCGACGACACGCCCGCCACGTCAGAGGGCATCGACCTCCAGGCGGGCGACAACGCCGACGCCACCACCGACGGTGGCGGCGACCGAGACACCGGCGACCTCAAGGACGCGACGCAGCCCGAGTGAATCTCTGACGCCACGCGGCGGCGATCGCCGGTGAGCTCGAAGACCCAGAAGTCCTCGTCCAGCACGGGCACGGACACGTAGTAGACCGGCACCTCGCCGAGCCGGCCCCTGAGCGTGGCCGTGCAGCACCATGTCCGGCGCGTGCTCGAGGATCGGCGGCGCCAGCCGGTCGGTCCCGAGGAACGTCCAGATCGCCTCGCGCTCGCCCACGAGGGTCTCCGTGGTCGGCGCGTAGTGCATCAGCACGATCCGGAAGGGGCACAGCGCGATCGCGCGCAGCCCCTCGGCCTCCTCCAGCGACTCGCAGCAGAAGTCGGGCAGGTGCGAGCCGGGGAAGCCGGGACGCCCGCGATCCCGACCTCGGTCCCACACACCTCGACGATCCGGTGGCTGTCGTGGTTGCCGAGCACGGTCAGCACGGGAACCTCGACGTCGCGCACGACGTCGGCACCGATCCGCACCTGCTCGGGCTCGCCGTGCGTGGTCAGGTCACCGGCGAGCAGGATCAGGTCCGCGCGGCCTTCCAGCGCCGAACGCGGCGGCCGCGCGCTCGCGATCGTCGGCGCGCTCGCCATAGTGGACATCGCCCGCCGCGGCGATCCGGATGCGGCATTGCTCATGGCTCATCCCCGTTCGGGCTACCCGATCGAGGCGGGTGGGTAGCCCGTTCACATGTCGTTCTCCGACATCGAGCATGCGTTGAAGAAGTCCGCCGCCGCGCTGGCCGGCGCCGGACTGCGCGCCGACGACCCACCGGAGCAGTGGCTGGTCAAGGCCTGGGACGGCGACACGCTGATCGACCTGATCTTCTATCCGAAGGGCACGCAGGTCGATGACGACCTGATCGAGCGCGGGGAGGTAATGTCCGTGCTTGGCATGGAGATGCGCGTGATGGCGCTCGAGGACGTGCTGGTGACGAAGCTCATGGCGCTCAGTGAGCATTCTCTCCGGTATGAGTCCCTGCTCCAGATCGCTCGGGCGTTGCGCGAGCAGGTGAACTGGGCCGACGTCCGGACACGCACCGCGGACTCACTGTGGGCACGTGCGTTCTCCGTCATGCTCGAAGGCCTCGGGGTTCTCCCTGAGGTGAGACAGACAACCGGCGGCCATGAGCCCCGCGTGCGCGTCCTTTCGCCTCGCGGTTCGGCTGCCACAAACGTGGGGTAGGCGCGCATAATGGCCGAACCGATCACGCAGGCCCGCCTTCGGGCACTCTCCGCCGTGCACCCTGACCAGGGGCGCGTGCTGTCGGTGTTCCTGAATCTGGACCCGACCTCGTTCGCAACGCCGGCGGCACGATCTTCCGCGATCACGTCCGTGATGACGGCGGCGGCGCACAAGGTCGAGGAGTCCGACGGGCTCACGCACGACGAGCGAATGGCGTTGCGAGATGACGTCGAGCGCGTCCGCGAGGTACTCACCGGGTCGGACATCGCGCAGAACGGGACGCGGGCGCTGGCGATCTACGCCTGCGGGCCGGAGGACCTGCTCGAGGTGATCCGCCTACGCAGGCCCGTCGAGAACAAGGTCGTGCTGGACCGCACGGCGTTCGTCGAGCCACTCGTCATGCAGGGCACCGACGAGCGCTGGATGGTCCTGCTGGCCAATCGCCGTGCCGCGCGGCTGTTCTTCGGCTCCGGCGACGCGCTCGAGGAGACCGACCGGCTCGTCGATGACGTCCACCAGCAGCACACCAAGGGCGGCTGGTCGCAGAGCAACTACCAGCGCTCGGTCGAGAAGGAGGTCTCCGATCACCTCCAGAACGCCGTCGATCTCGCCTTCGACCTCTACAAGTCCCAGGGCGCGGACCGCGTGCTCGTGGGCGTGCCCGGCGAGCTGATCGCGGAGTTCAAGGGCAAGCTGCACCCGTATCTGAAGGAGCGGATCGCCGGGAAGATCTCCGTCGACGTGGAGAACGCATCGTTGGATGACGTGTGCGCCGCGGCGAGCCCGGCGATCACCGAACACGTCATGCGTTGCGAGCGCGAGGCGCTGGATCGCCTGGCGCAGGGCGTCGGCACCGGCGGACGCGGCGCGGCGGGCATCGCCGAGGTCCTCGACGCGCTCAACCAGGCGCGCGTGGAGACGTTGCTGATCTCCGAGAACTTCCGGGCCAGCGGCCGCGTCGACTTCCAGGCGGGCCTGCTGCTCCCCGACGGCGCCGAGGGCGGCGAGGCGGTGGCGGACATCGTCGAGCCGGCGATCGAGAAGGCGATCGAGCAGTCCGCGAGCGCGATGGTCGTGCGCCACCACACCGATCTGGAGCCGCTGGGCGGCATCGGGGCGGTGTTGCGGTTCTGAGAGTCGCGGTCTTAGGCACTGGGATCATGGGCGCGCCGATGGCGCGCAACCTCACGGCCAAACACGACGTCGTCGTCTGGAACCGGACCCGCGAGAAGGCGGAGGGACTCGGCGCGACCGTCGCCGATTCCCCCGCCGAGGCGGTCGACGGCGCCGACGTCGTGATCACCATGCTCGCCGACGGGCCGACCGTGGCCAAGGTCATGGAGGGCGTCACGCTCACCGATGATCAGGTCTGGTGGCAGGCGAGCACCGTCGGCGTCGAGTGGATCGCCAAGCTCGGCTCCGGCTTCGTCGACGGCCCGGTGATGGGCACGCGCAAGCCCGCCGAGGACGGCGCGCTGACGGTGCTGGCCTCCGGCCCGGGACGGGACAGGCTCAGCGAGGTGTTCGAGCTCGTCGCCGCGAAGGTGATCGACCTCGGCGACGAGGTCGGCGCGGGCACGCGGATGAAGCTCGTCGGCAACAGCTGGGTGCTCGCGCTGGTCGAGGGCCTGGCGGAGACGATCGCGCTGGCCGAGCACCTCGACGTCGATCCGCGCGACTTCCTGGCGATGATCGACGGCGGGCCGCTGTTCGCGCCCTACGCCAAGCTCAAGGGCGAGGCGATGATCGAGCGCTCGTTCGCGCCGAGCTTCCCGCTGGCGCTGGCGGCCAAGGATGCCGGGCTGATCGCCGAGGCGGCGCCCGACCTGCCGCTGCCGAAGCTGATCCAGCGGCAGATGCTCAAGGCCACGGACGCCGGCCACGGCGAAGAGGACATGGCGGCGACATTCCTCGCGCTCTCGTCATAGTCGACTTCCAGAACGACTTCACGCCGGGCGGGGCGCTGGGCGTCCCGCACGGCGATGAGATCGCGCCGCGGCTGAACGAGCTCGCCGACGGCTTCGACCTGGTCGTCGCCACCCGCGACTGGCACCCGCCCGACCACCAGTCCTTCCAGGAGCAGTGGCCGGTGCACTGCGTCGCCGGCACGCCCGGCGCCGAACTGCACGACGGGCTCGACCGCTCCAAGATCGACGTGATCGTGGACAAGGGGCAAGGCGCGAGACACCGACGGCTACAGCGGCTTCGAGGGCACCGACCTCGAAGCGATCCTCAAGGAGCACGAGATCACCCAGGTCACCGTCGTCGGGCTGGCGACCGACTACTGCGTCAAGAACACCGCTCTGGACGCGCTGCGCGCGGGCTTCCAGGTCACGGTCGACACCAACGCCGTGCGCGGCGTGGACGTCGAACCGGGTGACTCCGAGCGCGCCCTGGCCGAAGTGCGCGCGGCCGGTGGCGTCATGGCGTGAGACGCCGCCTCCTGCTCGCCGAGCTTCGCCGGCACCTGACGGACGAACGCGTGCTGGAGGCGATGGCGAGCGTCCCGCGCGAGCGGTTCGTCCCGGAGGCGCTGGCCAAGGAGGCGTGGCGCGACGGGCCGCTGCCGATCGGCTGCGAGCAGACGATCTCCCAGCCGCTCGTCGTCGGGCGCATGTGCGAGCTGCTGGCGCTGCGCGGCGACGAGCGCATCCTCGACGTCGGCACCGGCTCCGGCTACCACGCCGCGGTCCTCGCCCAACTCGGCGCGCACGTCTGGAGCATCGAGCGCCACGAAGCGCTCTCGCGCCAGGCCGCACAGAACCTGGCAGGCGTGGACAACGTCACGCTGCTCGTGGGCGACGGCGCGCAGGGCTACCCCCCCGAAGCGCCGTTCGACGCCATCAACGTCGCCGCCTCCGCGCCCGCCGTCCCACCCGCCCTGACCGACCAGCTCGCACTCGGCGGGCGCCTCGTCCTGCCCGTCGGCGAGCGCCTCATCACCCTCCAGCGCACCCCCGAAGGCTTCGACCGCTTCGAGGGCGAACGCGTCCGCTTCGTCCCACTCGTCACCTAAAGGGGCCAGGCCCCTAAAGGTTCCCTTTAGGTTTGGCCCGGGACGACGAGGCCCGTCTCGTAGGCGAGGACGACGAGCTGGGCGCGGTCGCGGGCGGCGAGCTTGGCGAAGAGGCGGGCGACGTGGGTCTTGGCCGTGAGCGGGGAGAGGATCAGCGTGTCGGCGATCTCGGCGTTGGAGAGGCCGCGGCCGACGAGCGTGAGGACCTCGCGCTCGCGTGGGGTGAGCTCGGCGAGCTCCTCGCGCTCGGTGGCGGGTGTCGGGGCGCTGCGGGCCTGTTCGACGAAGGCCTCGATCAGGCGGCGGGTGAGGCGTGGGGCGAGCAGCGCATCGCCGGCCGCGACGACGCGGACCGCCGCGAGCAGGTCGGGTGGGTCGATGTCCTTGAGCAGGAAGCCGGACGCGCCGGCGCGCAGCGCGCCGAACACGTAGTCGTCGAGCTCGAAGGTCGTGAGCACGATCACCCGCGTGCGGGTGAGCACGGGGTCGGTGAGGATGCGCCGGGTGGCCTCCAGGCCGTCCAGGCGCGGCATCCGGACGTCCATCAGCACCACGTCCGGCCGCTCGCGGCGGGCGAACTCGACGGCCTGCGCACCGTCGGCCGCCTCGCCCACGACCTCGATGTCCGGCTGCGCCGCCAGCAGCGCGCGAAAGCCGGCGCGGACCAGCGCCTGATCGTCGGCGAGCAGGACGCTGATCACGGGCGCGCCACGGGCAGCGTGGCCTCGACCTGCCAGCCGCCCTCGACGCGCGGCCCGGCGGTCAACCGGCCGCCGAGCGCCTCCGCGCGCTCACGCATGCCGCGGACGCCGGCCCCCGCGCCGCCCGACGTCCCAGGCGCGCCCGTCCCGTCGTCGGCGACCGCGATCGTCAGCCCCTCCGCGTCCGTGCGCACGACGACGCTCACCGCCCGGGCGTTGGCGTGTCGCAGCGCGTTGGTCAGCGCCTCCTGCACGATCCGGTAGCCCGCCGACTGCACCGGCGTGGGGACACCGCTCGCGGTGGCCACGTCGACGGTCACGTCGACGCCCGCGGCGCGCAGCTGACCCGCCACCGCATCGAGGTCGTCGAGCCCGGCGGCCGGGCCGACCGGCGCCGTCTGCTCGGGATCGCGCAGCACGCCGAGCGTCGCGCGCAGGTCGGTCAGCGCCTCGCCGCTGGTGCGCTTGATGTGCAGCAGGGCCTCGCGGGCCTGCTCGGGATCGTCGTCGAGCAGGTGTGCGGCGACGCCCGCCTGGACGTTGATCGCGACCATCGCGTGGGCGACGACGTCGTGGACCTCGCGCGCGATCCGCAGGCGCTCGTCGCCGAGGCGGCGCTCGCTGTCGGCCGCGTGCGCCGCCACCTCACGCTGCAACTCCTCGCGCTTGTGCCAGAGCAGGTAGCCGGCGGCGAGGGCGAGCTCGCACAGCGCGAAGTTGCGCAGGAAGACCGAGACGAGCTCGGAGCCGTCGTCGGCGAACGGCAGCACGCAGATGAACACGCACGGCGCCAGCGCCACAGCCGCGAACAGCGACTGCCGGCGGCCATAGGTCTGCGCCATGTCGAACAGCCCCCAGGCCGGAAGCGCGACGACCGTCATCGCCGGGTCGTAGTTGCCCAGCAGCAGGATGACCCCGCCGACCAGCAGCGGGGCCATCGTGAAGAACCCGAGCCGCGTGCGCAGCGCCAGCGGCAGGACGGCCAGGTAGGTGAGGACGACGCTGAGCGCGGTGACGTCCTTCTCGTTCGCCAGCACCCCGTCGAGCAGCAGGATCGGCGGCAGGACGATCAGCGGCAGCCAGCGCTGCCACCGCGGATCGCCCAGCACGCGCATCATGCGGTGGATTCTCTCAGGCTGATCCGTCCGTGGACGCGGCGCAGCGGCCTGGGCGACCACCAGTTCCACTTGCCCAGCAGCGCCATCAGCGACGGGACCAGCAGCGTGCGCACGATGAACGCGTCGAGCAGGACGCCGGTCGCGGTGGCGATCCCGATCTGCTGGATGAACGGCACCGAGCTGGTGGAGAACGCGCCGATGGCGACGGCGAGCAGGATCGCCGCGGCGGTGACCACGCGGCCCGTCCTGGCCAGCCCCACCGCGACGGCCTCGCGCTCGCTCTCGCCGCTGTCGCGCGCCTCCTTGATGCGGCCGAGCAGGAACACGCCGTAGTCGGTGGAGAGCGCGAACACGAGCGCGGCGGTGACGAGGAAGTCGGTCGGTTCGATGCCGCCGTTGGACGTGTAGCCGAGCACGCCTTCGAGGCGCCCGCCCTGGTAGATGAACAGCAGCGGCGAGAGCGCCGCGCCGACGGTCAGCGCGTTCATGGCGATCGCCTTGGCCGGCAGCACGACCGAGCCCGTCATCAGCCACAGCACGCCGAAGGTCATCGCGCACAGGAGCAGGATCGCCGGGAGCAGCCGGGAGCCGATCGCGGCCTGCTGGTCGGCGAACTCGGCCGCCGGCCCGGTCACGGCGGTGGCGAACGGCGGGTGCAGCGCGCGGATCTCGTCCACGACGCCACGCGCGGTCTCACCGGACGGCTGGCCCGGAGCGGTGACGCGTCACGCGCCAGGTGTCCCCGCCGAGGTCGGCGGGCGCGGCGACGGCGCTCACCCCTTCAAGGCCCTTGATCCGATCGGCGAACTCGCCGACGGCGGCCCCGTCCGAGGCCGTCGCGACCACGGTGACGGGCGTCGCGCCGGCGCCGCCGAAGTCGCGCTGGATCGCGTCGGAGACGATCCGTGCGCTCTGGTCGTTCGGGAGCGCGGTCGCGTCCACCGGCGTCCACTTCACGCCGAGCGCGGGGAGCGCGACGGCCAGCATCAGGGCCGCGGTCACCGCGGCGATGACGCCGGGGCGCCGCATCACGCCGTGCGCGAGCCGGTGCCAGCGGTCCTGCGCGGCGGCCGCGCCCGCGTCGCGGCGGGGCAGCAGCTTGGTGCCCCAGATGACGAGCAGGGCGGGCGAGACGGCGAGTGAGGCCAGCGCGGCGACGGCGGCGACGCTGGCGCCCGCGATGCCCATCGACTGCGCGAACCCGAGCGGGAACACGGTCAGCGTGGCCAGAGCGGCCGCGACGGTCGCGGCGCTGAACACGACGGTGCGGCCGGCGGTGCGCATCGTCGTGACGACCGCGGCACGCGGCTCGGCGCCGGCGGTCAGCTCCTCGCGGAAGCGCGTGACCAGGAACAGCGTGTAGTCGATCGCCAGCCCGAGTCCGAGCCCGATCACGAGGTTCAGCGCGAACACGTTGAGGCTGTAGATCTGGTTGACGCCGGTCAGCAGCAGGAACGTGCCGAGCACGGTGGTGATGCCGACGACGAGCGGGAGCAGCGCGGCGCGGCCACGGAAGAACAGCAGCGACAGCACCAGCAGCAGCGGGAACGCGAGCAGCTCCGCTCGGCCCAGGTCCTCCGAGACCGTCTCGCCGATCTGGTGCCCGGCGACGGCGGGACCGCCGACGGTCACGTCTTGGCGGCCGGCGAACGCGGCGATCGCGGCCTCGCCGACGTCCTCCTCCTCAGCGCTCGCCCGGATCGAGGCGGTCACGAGCGCGTTCGGCCCGCGCACCTCGACGCCGGTGCGCGCGACGCCGGGAAGCTGCGCCAGGCGGTCGGCGACCGCCTGCGGGTCGGCGCCGCGCACGAGCACGGCGAGGCCGGGCGCCGAGTCCAGGCCGGTCGCCGCCTGCAGTTGCGCCTCGGCCCGGCCGGACTCCGATCCCCCAGGCGTGAAACCACCCCCGGACTGCAGCCTGCCGGCGACGGGCCCGCCCACCACCCCGGCCAGGACGACGAACGCGAGCACAAGCAGGAGGGTGCGCCGCGGGCGAGCGGCGGAGGCGCTGCCGAGTCGTTCGAGCATGCCGCGGATGCTGCTCTGCGCCGGGCCGTCGCACATCGGCCCGGGGATGACACTTGCCGCGGCGGACTACTCCGCGGGGAGTACGTCAGCGCACGGGTTCGAGGCGCGGGTTCGGGCGATACTCGCGCCCCACCTTGCCCGCCGGCCTGCCGTTGTTGAGCACGACATCGGCGGTGAAGTCGTTGGACCCGCGGATCAGCGAGGAGCCGACGCCGTAGGAGTCGACCGGGATGCCGCGCGCCTCGAAGTCGCGGATGCGGTCGGCGTTGAAGCCGCCCGAGACCACGATGTGGGCGTCCTTGTAGCCGTGGTCGTCGAGCTCTTTGCGGACCAGCTCGACCAGCTCGGGCGCCACGCCCGTGGGCGCATCGTCGCCGTAGAGACGGCGCAGCGACTCGTCGGCGAGCTTGTCCGACGTGTCCAGGCGGATGCCCCAGAGATCCTCGCCCAGCGCGTCGGCGACCTCCAGCGCGGTGCGCACGGAGTCGTTGGCGAAGTCCACCAGCACGGTGACGTTCATGTCGCGCCCGAAGCGATCGGCGAACTTGCGCGCCGCGAGCGCCGTGTCCCCCCCATAGGCCGCGATCAGCGCGTGCGGGACCGTGCCGACGCCGCGCCCGCCCCACCACGAGGCCTGCGCGTCCGTGGAGACGCCGATCGACCCGCCGATGTGCGCCGACCAGCCGTCACCGGTCTGCACCAGCCAGTGGTCGTGGCGGGCGGGGAAGTACAGGATCGGCTTGCCGCCCGCGGCCTCGACGACCTCGCGGACGTTGCGCATGATCAGCGTGCGCCGGGCCATCACGCCCAGATAGACGGTCTCGAGGTGCGCGAACTCCGAGTAGTCGCCCTCGATCGTCATCACGGTCTCCCACGGGGAGATCTCGTCGCCCTCGTGCAGCGCCTTGACCTCGAGCTGCTCGAAGCCGTTGACCCAGTGGTCGCCGTCGTAGTGGCCGGCGCCCTGCTTGAGGACGGCGACCGCCTCGTCGATCCCGCCGAGGATCGACTCCTTGCGCTGGAAGACCTGCATCAGCACCCGCGGGTGGTGATCGTCGGCCTCCAGCAGCTGCTTGGTCAGGTTGAAGTACGCGTCGGAGTAGTAGCCCTCGCGGATCTTCTCCACCGGCAGGCGGAACACGGACGGCGCCATGCGGACGCGCTCACGGACGGCCATTGCCCTGACAGGCTACGAGATGGCGCCGCTTGCGGTGAGCGCGATCACCAGCGCGCCCAGCGCGACGCGGTAGATCACGAACACCACCGTCGAGTGCGAGACCAGGTAGCGCAGCAACCAGGCGATCGAGGCGTACCCCACCGCGAAGGCCACCAGCGTGGCCAGGATCGTCGGCACCGCACCCGCCCCACCCGGGTCGCCGATCTTGCGCAGCTCGAACAGACCGGAGAGCACCACGGCCGGCACCGAGAGCAGGAACGAGTAGCGGGCGGCGGACTCGCGGTCGAACCCGGCGAACAGGCCGAAGCTGATCGTCGAGCCCGAGCGCGAGACGCCGGGGACGAGCGCCAGCGCCTGCGCGAAGCCGATGAGGGTCGCGTCGCGGGCGGTGATCGTCGACAGATCGCGGTCGCGCCGGCCGACCTTCTCGGCGATCAGCAGCACGAACCCGAGCACGATCAGCGTCGTGCCGATCAGGTAGAGATCGCGCGCCCCGCTCTCGATCTGATCGGAGAAGATCAGCCCGAAGACGGCGATCGGGATCGTGCCCAGGCCGATGTACCAGCCCATCCGCGCGTCCAGCTCGCCGCGCAGTTCCGGCGTGTAGAGGCTCTTGAACCAGGTCGTGACGATCCGCCACAGGTCGTTGCGGAAGTACAGCAGCACCGCGGCCATGGTCCCGAGCTGGATCACCGCGGTGAACGCGGCGCCCGGGTCCTCCCAGCCCATGAAGGCGGGAACGATCCGCAGGTGCGCGGTGCTCGAGATGGGCAGGAACTCGGTGAGGCCCTGGACGATCCCCAGGACGATGGCTTGAATCGCATCCACGGCTGCCGGACAGTAGCGGCACGAATCGGACCGCAACCTGAACGAATAGGGAAGCCTCCTGTGCCCATCCGGCTCGGTGCCGGAGAAGATCGGCGCCGCGCGCGCGGCGTTGCGGTAAGCGTTCAGGCATCCGTTGCCGCGTCCGGCGGGCCTCGCGTACTACGGTCCGGTGCCATGAGCACGGGAACGATCGAGAGCCGGTCACCGCAGGATCAATCCGACGTGGTGGTGTCCGCCCCGGCAGCGGATCGCGAAGACGTGGCCGCGGCCTTCAAGAAGGCGCGGGAGGCCGCGCGCGAGTGGTCGCGCAGCGCGCTGGCGCGCGCTGACGCGTTGTCCGCGGCGGCCGCCGCGCTGGACGCCGCGAAGGATCAGGTCGTCGAGTTGATGGTGCGCGAGGTCGGCAAGCCGCTGACCGAGTCGGTGATGGAGCACGGCCGCGCGGTGCGCATCCTGCGCTACCAGGCGCAGTCGGCGCTGGACCCCGACGGCGACACCTATCCGACGGCTCCACCCGCGGACATGCGGACGCTGCTGATGAGCCGGCGCCGCCCGCGCGGCGTGGCCGGGCTGATCACGCCGTGGAACTTCCCGTTCGCCATCCCGCTGTGGAAGGCGGCGCCCGCGCTGTGTTACGGCAACACCGTCGTGCTGAAGCCGGCGTCGGACGCGATCGCCTGCGCGCTGTTCCTCGAGGAGGTGCTGAGCAAGCACCTGCCCGAGGGCGTGTTCAACGTCGTCACCGGGCCGGGCGCGGCGGGACAGGCCGTGGTCGAGTTGGCCGATGTCGTCTCCTTCACCGGCTCGACCGGCGTCGGGCTGGGCGTGGCGGCGGGGGCGACCGCGCGCGGGATCGCCTCGCAGGCGGAGATGGGCGGGCTGAACGCGTCGATCGTCCTCCCGGACGCCGACGTCGAGGCCGCGGCGAAGGTGATCGCGGGCGCGGCGATGGGCTACGCCGGCCAGAAGTGCACGGCGACCGGGCGCGTGATCGTCCTCGGCGACACCAAGGCGTTCACCGAGGCGCTGGCCGCCGCCGTGGACGCGCTGCCGATGGGTGACCCGGCCGACGGCAAGACCGTCGTCGGCCCGGTGATCAACCCGCCCGCGCGCGACGAGCTGGTCGAGGCCGCCAACGGCGTCCCGGGCGACGGCGGCCGCCTGGTGACCGGCGGCAAGGCGCTCGACGGCCCGGGCCTGTTCTTCACGCCCGCGGTCATCGACGGCCAGGAGCCGTCGGCCAGGCTCGCGCAGGAGGAGGTGTTCGGGCCGATCGTCACCGTCCTGAAGGCGTCATCGGCCGAGCAGGCGGTGGAGATCTCCAACGGCGTCCCGTTCGGCCTGGTCACGTCGGTCTTCACCAAGGATCTCGACAGCGCGCTGACCGTCGTCGACGGCCTCGAGACGGGCATGATCCGCATCAACATGCCGACCTCGGGGGTCGACTTCCACGCGCCGTTCGGCGGCGAGAAGGGGTCGAGCTTCGGCCCGCGCGAGCAGGGCAAGGCCGCGCGCGAGCTCTACACGACGACGCACACGATCACGATCGGGCCGGCGAGCTAGCCGTGGCGCTCTGGCGTGTACAGACCGCCGAGGGCCCGCGCCTCGCGCGCGGGCCGGTCGACGGTGGCCCGGTTGAACTGTTGGTCGGCACACTCGATGCGCTGCTCGCCGCCGGAACGCTGGAGGCGGACAGCGACGGCCCGGTCCCCGCGGGTGCGGTGCTGCTCGCACCGGTCGAGGGCCAGGAGGTGTGGGCCGCGGGTGTGACCTACGCCGCCAGTCGCAGCGCCCGCAACGACGAGTCCAAGGGCGCGCACGACTTCTACGACCTCGTCTACGACGCCGAGCGGCCGGAGCTGTTCTTCAAGGCCGCGCCGGGGCGGGTGCGCGGGCCGGGCGCGGCGATCGGCGTGCGCGAGGACTCCGGCTGGGACGTCCCCGAGCCCGAGCTCGCGCTGGTGATCAGCGCCGGCGGGGAGATCGTCGGCTACACGATCGGCAACGACGTCTCGTCGCGCTCGATCGAGGGCGAGAACCCGCTCTATCTGCCGCAGGCGAAGGTCTACAAGGGCTCCTGCGCGCTGGGTCCGTGCATCGTGCCGGTGGCCGAGGCGCCGACGGAGTTCGAGATCACGCTGACGATCGCGCGCGACGGCGAGGACGTGTTCACCGGCTCGACCAACACCGGTCTGCTCAAGCGCACGCTGCCCGAGCTGGTGTCATGGCTCTATCGCGCGATGGACTTCCCGGTGGGTGCGGTGCTGCTGACGGGTACTTCGGTCATTCCGGCGGTCGAGTTCACGCTCCAGGGCGGCGATCAGGTGCGGATCGCGATCACCGGGCTCGGAGAGCTGGCGAACACCGTGGAGGTCGTGTGAAAGCCATCGTCTGGCAGGGCCCGAACGAGATGACCGTGGAGGAGCGCCCGGATCCGGATGATCCCGGGCCCGGCGAGCTGATCCTGCAGCCTGAGGCGGTGGGCATCTGCGGCTCCGAGGTCGAGGGCTACCTCGGCCACATGGGCAACCGCACGCCGCCGCTGGTCATGGGGCACGAGTTCGCGGGGCGTCGTCGTCGCCACCGGCGAGGGCGCCTCCGAGTGGGACGGACAGCGCGTGGCGATCAACCCGCTGCAGCGGCTGCGGCGACTGCAGGCTCTGCAACGCCGGCCACAGCAACCTCTGCCTCGACCGCGTCCTGGTCGGCGTCCACGTCCCGGGCGCGTTCGCGGACTTCGTGAAGGTCCGCGCGGCCGACGCGCGGGCGCTGCCGGACGGCGTGTCCTCGCGCATCGGCGCGCTGATGGAGCCGCTGGCCAACGGCGTCCACGCCGTGCGGCTCGCGCCCCCGGGCGCGGAGCGGGTCGTGGTCATCGGCGCGGGCACGATCGGCCTCGTCACGTTGCAGGCGGCGCTGCTCGAAGGCCTGCCCGAGGTGATGGTCGTCGAGCCGCAGGAGCTGCGCCGCGCGCGGGCGCTGTCGCTCGGGGCGAGCGCCACCGAGCCGGAGCCCGGCGAAGCCGACCTGGTGCTCGACGCCGTGGGCGCCGAGGCCACACGCCGGCTCGGGCTCGAACTGCTGCGGCCGGGCGGGACGATGGTCTGCATCGGCCTGGCCAACGACGACACGACGCTCGGCTTCCACGACGTGATCCGCAGCCAGCACCGCATCCAGGGCTCCTACGCCTACACGATGCCGGACTTCGACCAGGCCCACGAGTGGCTCGTCTCCGGCCAGGCGTCGCTCGGTGACGACCTCACCGCGGTGCGCCCGCTGGAGGACGGTCCGGATGCGTTCGCGCGGCTCGCCGAGGGGCCGCCACCGCCCGAGTTCAAGGTCTTCTTGGCCGGCGCCGGCCGTGAATAGGACGATCGTGGTCATCGGCGCGTCCTCGGGCATCGGCCTCGAGACGGCGCGCGCGTTCGTGGCGCAGGGCGACATCGTGCACGCCGCCGCGCGGCGCTCGATCGACCTCGACGGCGTGACCGCCCACGAGCTCGACTTCACCGACCGTGAGGCGCTCGACGCCTTCGCGGGACAGTTCGAGCACGTCGACGCGCTGATCGTCGCCGCCGGCGCGAACATCCCCAAACGCCGGCTGCACGAGCTCACCTACGAGTCCTGGGACCACCTGATCGGCGCGAACCTCACCGGCCCGGCCAACGCCCTGCTCGCCTTCCTGCCCAAGCTCAAGGGCGGGACGGTGGTGATCATCGGCAGCGTGTCCGGCTCCTTCACCGACCGCTCCGGCCCGGGATATCAGGCGGCCAAGGCGGGCGTGCTGGCGCTGACGCGAGGCGCCGGCTTCGAGGTCGGCGGCGAGGTCCGCTGCACGGCGATCCTGCCGGGCGTCGTCGACACGCCGATCCTCGACAACCGGCCCGAGCCGCCGTCAGCGGAGCTGCGCGCGCAGATGCTCCAACCCGAGGACGTCGCCGCGGCGTGCGTGTTCGCCGTCGATCTGCCGCCGCGCGCGTTCGTGCCGGAGCTGACGATCCTGCCTACGAGGTTGCAGGCGATCGGGAAGACGACCTGAGGATCGTGCCGTCCACGACGTAACCGCCGAACGGGACCACCGCGCCGAGCGCGATCAGCAGCGTCGTCTTGGTGCTCCAGCCCTCGTCGGAGCGCAGATAGACGGTGAAGAAGATGTAGGCGAGGAACAGCAGCCCGTGGATCGGGCCCATGATCGACACGACGGCCTCGTTGCCGAGGATCGTCCCGAACACCAGGAGGATCAGGAAGGTGGTCGCCTCGGTGAGGGCCACGATGCGGAAGGTTCTAAGCGTGATCACCTCATCAGGGTGACGTACGCTCTGGCGAAGATGCGCTCCCTCCTGTTCGCCGCCGCGGCGGCGCTGCTCTTCGCCAGCCCGGCCGCAAACGCCGCCGTGCCCGCGGGCAACCTGCTCGCCAACCCCGGCGGCGAGGCCGCCGCCGGCGCCACCGACAGCGCGACGGCCGTCCCGATCCCCTATTGGACGGTGGAAGGCAACTTCACGACGGTCGCCTACGGCTCCCCGTCGTTTCCCACCACCGAGGAGTCGACGGCCATTGGCGGCGGCAGCAACTTCTTCGCCGGTGGCCCCAGCAACGAGGCCAGCGCCGCGACCCAGGTCGTCAGCGTCATCCCCGCGGCCGCCGAGATCGACGCGGGCCAGGTGTCGGTGACGCTGGCCGCGCTGCTCGGCGGCTATGAGTCCCAGGAGGACTCGGTCACGGTCACGGCCATCCTGAGCAACGCCTCGGGCGCGCAGACCGGGACGGTCACGATCGGCCCGGTGACGGCCGCCGACCGCCAGTCGCGCTCGACGATGATTCCGCGCAGCGCCACCGTCGCCGTCCCGGCGGGGACGCGCGCGATCACGGTCCGGATCGCCTCCACGCGCGCCTCGGGCGACTACGACGACGGCTACCTCGACAACGTCAGCCTGACGCTGCTCGGGCTGCCGGTGGCGGGCAAGAACGTCAACGGCGCGAAGCTCAGCGGCAGCGTGTGCGTGAAGCGCCCCGGCTCGAGCACCTGCGCGCCGCTCGGCGCCGGCGAGAGCATCCCCCTCGGCTCGACCGTCGATGCGCGCAAGGGCGTCGTCGAGATCACGGCGTCGGCCACCAGCAAGGCGAAGTTCTACGACGGCATCTTCAAGCTCACGCAGAAGGGCGGCGTCACCCGCCTGGCACTGGTGGAGAAGCTCGCCGCCTGCAAGAAGGCGTCCTCGGCGGCGAAGAGGCCGAAGACGCGCAAGCTCTGGGGCAGCGGCAAGGGCAAGTTCCGGACCGAGGGCAAGTACAGCGCCGCGACCGTGCGCGGCACCACGTGGCTCGTCCAGGACTCCTGCAGCGGCACGCTCACGCGGGTCAAGCAGGGAGCGGTGACGGTACGCGACAACGTCAAGAAGAAGAACATCGTGGTGCGCGCCGGCAGGCGCTACCTCGCTAAGCCACGTCGATGACGACCTTTCCGACCGCGCCGCCCTCGACCGCGTCGTGGGCGGCGGCGGTCTCGGCCAGCGGGAAGCGGTGCAGCGGCAGCGTGGTCAGCGCCCCCGCGTTGACCGCTTTGGAGACGCCCGCGATCGCGGCCTCCAGGTCGGCCTTCGGCACCGTGTAGAGCAGCATGAAGCGCAGCTCGAGGTTGGCCATCATCAGCGGCCGGATCTGGATCTCGGCGCTCGGCTGGTCGGAGGCGTAGGTGATGATCGTCGCGTACTCGTTGGCCACCGCCATGTCGAGCTCGAAGTTCGGGCCGAGCGCGAGCTCGACGATCCGGTCGACCTTGCCGATCTTCTCGGCCGCGCCGTCCTGCCTGTAGTTGACGATCACGTCGGCGGCGCTCGCCAACTCGGCCTTCTCGGGGCTGCTCACGGTGGTGACGACCTCCGCGCCGCCCCACTTCGCGAGCGAGATCGCGGCGTGGCCGACGGCGCCCGCGCCGCCCGCCACGAGCACCCGCTTGCCCTCGATCGGGCCGTCGGAGAACAGGCAGTGATAGGCGGTCACCGCGGGCACGCCGAGCGATGCGCCGAGGTCGAAGGACGCGTCGCCGAGCGGCACGGCCTTCGCGATCGGGACGACCGTGTACTGCGCGGCGGTGCCGTAGCGCGACTGCCAGCCGGCGAGGTACACCCACACCCGCTCGCCCACCCAGTTCTTCGCCACGCCCTCGCCCACGGCGTCGATCACGCCCGCGCCGTCCTGGCCCGGGATCTGGAAGTCGAAGTTCAGCGACCCCGTGGCGCCGGCGCGGCCCTTCCAGTCGGTCGGGTTCACGCCCGCGACCTCGAGCTTGACCCGCACCTCGCCGGGCCCGGGCTCGGGCGTGTCGATCTCTCGCACCTCCAGCACGCTGGAGGGACCGGTCTCTGAATACGTGGCAGCGATCATTCGTCGAAGAAGGGCTCCCCCGGCCGCGCGTACTCGCGGGCCAGATCGAGGTTGAGGGTCACGCCCAGGCCGGGCTTGTCCGGCACCTGGATGCGCCCGTCCTGAATGACCTTGCCTTCCCACCCGGACGGCGAGGTCATTCCAGAACGGCACGCTCATGCCGTGCCATTCCAGGGCGAGGAAGTTCGGGATCGCGGCGGCGACGTGCACGTTGGCGATCGTCCCGATCGGCGAGGCGATGCAGTGCGGCGCCATCGAGATGTAGTGCGTGTCGGCGTAGTCGGCGATCCGGCGCGTCTCCAGCAGGCCGCCGGTCTTCTGCGGGTCGGGCGCGGCGATGTCCATCGCCCCGTTCTCGAACGCCTCGCGGAAGCCGTGGCGCATGTAGCCGTTCTCGCCGGTGGCGATCGGCGTGGAGGTCGATTTCGTGACCCTCGCCAGCGCCTGCACGTTCTCCGGCGGGACCGGATCCTCGAGCCACATCAGCCCGAGGTCCTCCACCTCGTGCGCGAGCCGGCAGGCGTCGGAGACCTGGTAGCGCCAGTGGCAGTCGAAGGCCACGTCGACCTCGTCACCCACCGCGTCGATCACCGCGGCGGCGAGACTGACCATGTACTTGATCTCGGCCCGGCTCAGGGTTCCGGACGCCGTGTCCTGCTGGTAGGGGGTGGGCACGTCGAGGTCGAACTTCAGCGCGCTGAAGCCGAGCTCGGCGACGACCTGCTTGGCCCGTTCGGCGTAGAGCTCGGGCGTGAACACCTCGTCCGGGAGCCCCTTGGCGTAGGCGCGGCCGTGCTCGGGATTGCGCAGCGCGCCCGAGGCCATCTGCTCCGGCGGCTCCTGGCCCCAGCGCGCCGGGCGCTCGATCATCAGCGCGCTCATCGAGTGCAGCGCCTCGCCCGCGTGGCAGTCGGCGTACATGCGGACGCTGTCGCGGAACTTACCGCCGAGCAGGCGGTAGATGGGCACGCCGTAGTGCTGGCCCACGAGGTCCCAGAGCGCGGCCTCGATGCCCGAGATCGCGTTGTAGACGATCCCGGCGGACGAGCCCGCGCCGGAACAGCCCCAGCGCAACTTCGACCACAGGCGGTCGATGTCGCGCGCATCCTCACCGATCAACAGCGGTGAGAGCTCTTTGACGATGCCGGTCAGACCGGGCGCGCAGAAGCACTCCCCGATCCCGCTCAGCCCTTCACCTTCGGCGTCGATGCGCACGAAGGTCCAGTCGTAGTTCGCCTCGACGACGGCGGTGGACACGCCGGTGATCCGCATTGCCGAGCATCGTTTCAAACCGGGCCACGTCGGCACCCCAGGACCACGAGAGGAGAACGCCGAACCGCGGCGGGCGACGGCCTCGACACGCTCGCGGTGATCCCCACCGTCGGCAGTTTCCTCGCCCTGCGCGTGACGCACGAGCGAGCGCTCGAGCCGGAGCACGGGAACGCGTCAATCGCTCAAAGACGGCCGCTCGACCGCAGGCCGTCGCGTGGCGGCGACCGGCGCCCTCGGCGCGTAACGGTCCGCCGTCGCCGCCGAGGCCGCCCCGCGCTGTGCACGCGGGACGCCGTTCGGCGGCGGGGCAGAACCTAAAGGGGACAGTCCCCTTTAGGTTGGCTTTATGGGTTGGTCGTGCTGAGCGTGAACGTGAACGTCTTGGAGTAGGTGCCGGTGCGCAGTGCGTCGTTGGCACCGATGACCTGCTTGAACCCGAGCGTCAGGACGTCGTTGGACACCGGGGCGCTGTAGGTGAACAGCGTCGTCGGCGCCGAGGACGGGCCGATCGGCGCGAACGCGCCGGTGTTGGCCTGTGCCTGCACCGGCTGAGGCAGCGAGAACGCCCCGTTGACCAGGTGGCCAGGGGCCGTCGCGCTGGCGTCGGAGACGCTCAGCGTCGCGTCACCGGCGGTGGAGACGACGGTCGCCGTCGAGGCGGCCACGTACTCGTTGGCCACGCCCGGTGTGAACGGGCCGAAGGACGCCGGCGTCCCGAGTGAGAGCGCGAGCGTCGCCGGCACCGTGCCGCCGACCGGCGAATCGATCGCCGGGCACGAATAGCGCCGCTGCGCCGTCTCCATGATCGGCAGCACCGACGCCGAGTCCAGCAGCGGTGCGATCAGGCCGCGCAGCGGCTGCTTGAGCCGCACGAGCACGCCGCCCGCCTGCGGCTCGACCTTGATGCCGTGGATCGCGAGGCGCTCGGCGACGCTCCCCGCCGGGACCGCGATGCTGGACTCCGTGCTCATGCGCGGCATGTCGTACTCGTCCTGCGGAATGAAGTAGCCGCACGGGCCGGGATCGAGGATCCGCGCCGCGGTCGGCGTGTCCACGTCGGGCTGGTCGTTGGGGTTGGCGCCGACGCTCGGCGTCAACGGCCACGGGTACGAGCCGCGAAGGACCGTGCGCGTCGGCACATCGCTGTTCTGATAGGCCGCGGACGCCTTGTTGAGCGCCACGATCGAGTCCATGCGCGCGTAGAAGTAGCGCATGCCCTCCCAGTTCTCCCACAGATGGCCGTAGACCTTGCGATGCTCGTTGGCGCGGGAGTTCGTGCTGCCCTCGGCGGGACGTGTGGTGCCGCCGGACGCCCGCGCCTCGCCCAGCATGCTGATGCTGTTCTTCAGCCCGCCGGTGTTGCGCAGGATGCCCTCGTGGCTGTCGCCGCCGGTGCTGTACGGGCCCATCCACCAGCCGCTCTTGGCGGCGTCGCCGTACATCCAGTCGATCACCATCGACTTGCCCTCTTGGAAGAGCGGCTCGTAGACGTTGAGGTGACGCGGCGAGAGGATCGGCAGGTCCTCGCTGTCGCCCTCGTGGTTGTCGATCGCGACGTCCGGCGTGTAGTCGCGGATCAGTTGCGCCTGGCCCTTGGTCTCGGGCTGCTCGATCAGCGCGTGATCGCGGTTGAGGTCCTGGCCGGTCGAGTTTCCGCGCGTGTTGGCCGCGCGCCCCTCCGGGTTCGACGACGGCAGGATCAGCACCGTCATCTTCGACAACATGGCGAGGATCGCGGGATCCTCGGTGGTCGCCAGCTGGCGGGCCATCGTGTAGCACGACTCCCGGCCCGAGGCCTCGTTGCCGTGCACGTTGCAGTTGACCCAGTAGGTCGGCATGGCCGAGATCGCCGCAGCGGTGTCGGGCGGCTTCGGATAGCCGATGATCAGCAGATCCATCGGCAGGCCGTTGCGCGTGTGGGCGATCTCCACCTGGCGCACGCGGTCGGTCGCCGCGTCGAGCCGGTTGATGAAGTCCTTCTCCTCGGCGGCCGAGGTGTACGTCGCGCTGACCGGGGTCGCCGATCCGCGTTGCTCCCACGCCGTCAAGAGGTTGGCCGGACCGGGGATCGGGAGCGTCGTCGCGCGCACCGGATCCGAGTACGGCTTCAGCACGGCGGCGGAGCCCGTCCCGAAGCGGGCGCGGACGCGCCACTGATAGCGGCCGCCGAGCGTGTAGCCCGACTCCGCGAACGCCGGCTGATCCGGCGTGATCGTGCGAACCGGCTGCCACACGCCCACGATCGTCGCCGTGCCGGTCGGCGCGTCCGCGGCGTCGATCGGTGTGCGCTCGATCTGGTAGTCCGTCGCTCCCGGCACCGGGTTCCACTTGAGCGTGGTGAACCCGACGTCCTGCGTCGCCGTCAGGCCCGTCACCTGATCTGGCTCCTGTGCAGACGCCCCCGCCGGTAGCGCGATCATCGCGGCAGCGATGGCCGCGACAAAGACCTTGCCCTTCATCCTTTGAACCCCCCCGGGTTAGAAGTGGCCGGAACCTACCTCTCATCTCCACCCCCACCGAATGGGTAGGTGTGGAGATGCCTCCACACGTGGGAGCGATGGTGAAGCGGGCCTCCTATCGGCCCCGGCGCGCGGGGCAGCCGTCGCCGACGCTCACCGCCGGTGCAGAGCACGTTCGCGGTCGTCGAGGCGGTGTGCTCCTGGGGCGCGCGCCGAAGGTCGCCGGTTTTCGGGGTGTCGACGCGCGCGTCGCGGGGGACGCTCCCGCCGATTGTCCCAGCGATGACATCGGCATCGGCGGGCGTGTTCGGCGCGCCCGGCCGTGTCCTGGGTGCGGACGGCCGGCCGCGGCCCGACAGGGCTCTGCGTCAGCGATCAAGCGCACCGGCACGCGCACACCGAGGTCGAGCAGGCCCTGGCGGGCTCCGGCGTCGGTCGATCATGCCGGCGGCCGCCACGAGTTCGCGCCGGGGTAGCGGCGGCGATACCAGCGCCACGCGCGCATCAGGCTGAACGGCAGCGCGATGCCGAAGGCCAGGACCCAGAACGCGAGCGCGCCGGCGATCGACGCCGCCAGCAGGATCACGTTGACCGCCAGCAGGAACGGCGGCGGGAGCTGGGTGAGCAGCACCCACCACCACGGCCGCAGGCGGGTCGGCCAGCTGTAGTCGTAGCGGTGCGGCTTCAAGCGGCGCGCGGCGCGATCGTCGGCCAGCAGGCGCCGGGTGGGCGCGCTCAGGCGGCGGACCTCGAGCGCGCGCACGCCCTCGAAGACGCCGGCGACGAGCAGCCAGAAGATCGCCACGCCCGGCTCCGGGATGGCGGTGATCAGCGCGGCGATCACGAACACCGCGGCGAAGCGCCGGTACACGTAGGTGCGTCCCGCCGCGCCGGTGTGGAGGATGTTGTGGCGGGCGATGTCGTTGCGGGGGTCGAGCGAGGCGGCCGCCTCGAACTGCTGCCCGGTGCCGGAGCGGTCGTGGCTGCGCAGCCGCGCCACCGCCAGGTTGTTGAGCGTGTCGGCGTCCTCGGGGTTCAGCCGCAGCGCGGCCTCGTAGGCGACGATCGCGTCGCCGTGGCGGCCCTGCTCGAACAGCACCTCGCCGAGCGTCGAGTGGGTGTCGGCGTCGTCGGGATCGAGCGCGACGGCGTGGCGGGCCGCGGCCTCGGCGCCCGCTTCGTCGCCGGTGGCCTGCAGCGCCGAGGCGAGCACGATGTGCGTCGTCGCCTCCTGCGGCGCCAGGCGGGCGGCATCCAGCGCGGCGTCGCGGCCCTCGTGCTTGCGCCCGACCTGGATCAGCGCGATCGCCCGCAGCCGGTGGCCCCACTCGTGTTCAGGACCGGTGGCGACGGCGGCGTTGGCCGCTTCCAGCGCGCCCTTGGCGTCGTTGAGCTGGAGCTTGGCCAGCGCGACCAGGCAGTGCAGCTCGGGGATCTCCGGGGCGGCGGCGAGCGCGACCTTGAGGTGCTCGAGCGCCTCGCCGGGCCGTTTGAGATCCAGCAGCGCGACCGCGCGCTGCACCGCCCGCTCCGGGTCCGCCGTCGTCACAGCAGCTTGTGTGTCCGGATGTAGGCCAGCAGGTCGTCGTACTGACCGCCGTCGTTGGCGTAGAGGGCGTAGTTGTGGGCGACGCCGAACCACGCCCGCGTGGACGGCCCGGTCTCCGCCGCGGCCTGTTCGAGCTGGCGCTGGGTGATCGGATGCATGACGGCGCTCTTGATCGACTCCTGCAGCGCCAGCTCGGAGGCGGACTCGACGATGTGCACGAGGTCGGCGCCGCTGCGGCCGTCGGTCCTGCGCGCGAGCTTGGGCACGTCGACCTCCTTGATCGGTCGTTCCTCGAGCGCCTTGCGCAGGATCGCCTCGCGCGCCGGCTGATCGGGCGGGAGGACGAGCACGGTGCGGTCGAGCCGGCCGGGCCGCCGCAGCGCGGTGTCCACGTCCCATGGGTGATTGGTCGCGGCCAGGACGAAGACGCCCTCGTTGTCGTGCTGGGCACCGTCGAGCTCCGACAGCAACTGGTTGACGACGTTGCGCCCGCCGTGGTGGCGCAGGTGGCTGCGCTTCTGGCCGAGCGCGTCGAGCTCGTCGAGGAACAGCACGCACGGCGCGGCTCGTCGCGCCGCCTGGAAGGCGTCGTGAAGCTTGCGCTCCGACTCGCCCAGCCACATGTCGAGCACGTCGCTGAGACCGAGCGCGAAGAAGCTTGCACCCAGCTCGCCGGCGACGGCGCGGGCGATGAACGTCTTGCCGCAGCCGGGCGGGCCGTAGAGCAGCAGCCCGCCGCGCAGCGATTTGCCGTAGTAGGCGCGCAGCTCGGGGTTGCGCAGCGGGGCGAGGAAGGCGGCGTCGAGGCGCGCCTTGACCTCGTCCATGCCACCGACGTCCTCCAGGGTGACCCGCGGCCGGTCCTCCTCGATCACGCCGTCGGGGTCGAGCTCGGTGAACCCGGGCGGCATCGTCGAGCTCCTCCGGCTCGGCCTCGACGAACCGCGTCGGGTCGTCCGCGGGTCCGCCGACGGGCCAGCGCGTCGGACCGTCGCCGTCACCGAAACCGCGCAGCAGGCGGGTGTAGCTCTCCGCCCGCTGGTGGTCGCCGAGCGCTTGCGCGGCGTCGCGGGCGGCGGCCAGCGCCTCGGCGCTGTCGGGCTCTGTGGCGAGCGCGGCCTGGGCGTGGGCGAGCGCGCGCTCGGCGTCCCCGCTCATCACCAACAGCCCGGCGAGGTGGATGCGCAGGGCCGCGTTGCCGGGATCGGCGGCGA
Organism: uncultured Solirubrobacteraceae bacterium; assembly: GCA_963798325.1. Classification (GTDB taxonomy): domain Bacteria; phylum Actinomycetota; class Thermoleophilia; order Solirubrobacterales; family Solirubrobacteraceae; genus Solirubrobacter. The sequence goes on along the minus strand of CAWCSS010000008.1, from coordinate 464,566 downwards.
TCGCGGCCTCGAGCGCGGCGGTGACGGACGGGTCGACGGACACGAGGTGGGGTTACCCCGACACCTGGCCACTGAGCCTTGCAATCGCGCGAGCGAGTGCCCAAACTGGCTGTATGCCGTCGCAGCGCCCCTACTTGGAGATCCGTGCCTCGGACTCCGAGCGCGAACGGGTCGTGGCCTTCCTGCGCGAGCACGCGCTGCAGGGGCGCCTCGACAACGAGGAGCTCGAGGAGCGGATCGGCCTCGCCTACGCGGCCGTCTACGTGGGTGATCTCGAGCGCCTGATCGCCGATCTGCCGCGCTCCTCACAGCCCGCCACCCGGCACCGGCGCCCACCGGCTCCCCGCCACCGTCACCGCAGGCACGAGCCCAACCCGGCCCTGATCGTCGCCGGCGTCGCCGTGCTGTTCGTGACCGGCGTGCCGGTCGCCATCCTCGCGGGGCTGATCGCGATCGTGGCCGTCGTCGTCGCGCTGAGCTTCGTGCTCGGGCCGTTCATCCTGATCGCGCTGCTGATCGTCTTGGCGTCGCGTCGCGGGCATCACCACGGCCATCAGCACCACCGCCACCGCCATGGCCCGCCGTCGCCGCCGCGCTTCCGCGCGCTGTAACGGCCGGCAGACCCGCCACGGGCAAGCGTCCCCCAAACCTAAAGGGGCCAGGCCCCTTTAGGTTTTGGGGGTGCTGTCGGAGCTGGAGGCGAGACCGCTTGGGTTGCCGGACGGGCTCGAGCTGGAGTGGCTGGGTGTGGCCGGGTACCGGCTGACGTATGCGGGTGTGTCGCTGTTCGTCGATCCGTACGTGTCGCGGGTGCCGTTGCGCAGCCTGGTGCTGCGGCGGCCGGCGTTGCCGGACGAAACGCTGATCGGCCGCTACATCAATCCGCCCGGGCCGGTCGCGGGCATCCTCGTCGGGCACACGCACTGGGATCATGCGGTCGACGCTCCGGCGATCGCGAAGCGGTTCGGGTGCGCGACGTATGGGTCGGACTCGCTCGCTCGGCTGATGCGGCTGCACGGGTTGCCCTCGGTGGTCGTCGAGCCGCGCAGGCGGTACGAGCTCGGGCCGTTCGTGGTCAGCTTCACGCCGAGCCGGCACAGCCGGTTGCTGTTCGGGCGCAAGGTGCCGTTCGACGGGCCGCTGACGTGCGAGGACGCGCACGCGCTGTCCCCGGGCGCGTACAAGTGCGGCGCGGTGTACGGGATCCGGATCGAGGTGGCCGGGACGAGCTTCTACCACCAGGGGAGCGCCGACCTGCTCGACGAGGAGCTCGCGCACGAGCCGGTGGACGTGTTCCTGGCGGGCGTGACCGGGCGGCAGGTGACGCCCCACTACTGGGAGCGGATCCTGCCCAAGCTCGACCCGCGGGTGCTCGTGCCGACGCACTACGACGACTTCTTCGCGCCGCTCGGAACCAGGCTCAAGCTGGTGCGCCGGGTCGACCTGGAGAGCGTGCCGGACGAGGTGCGCGCGGTGAGCCGTGACGCGACCGTCGCCGCGCTCAGGCGCGTCGATTGACCAGATCCCGCCGGCCACTGCGGGAAGCGGTTGGCGGGCGTGTGGCGACAGTCGACGGATTCGTCCCGCGCGAACGCGCGCCGCAGGATCGCGCCGTCCCGCCCGCCGGCACGATCCTCGTCGCCGCGCACCGTAGCGATAGGCTCGAACGGTGAGCACCGGTTACGAGATCCCCATCACCACCGCGATCGAACTGCCCGGCACCGTCGTCAAGGAGAACCTCGGCATCGCCTTCGGGCTGGTCGTGCGCAGCATGGGGTTCGCCAAGAACTTCAGCGCCGGCTTCAAGTCGCTGCGCAAGGGCGAGGTCAGCGAGTACACGGAACTGCTCGAGGACGCGCGCCGCCACGCGATCGACCGCATGGTGGCCAACGCCCAGCTGCTCGGCGCCAACGCGATCCTGTCGATGCGCTTCGACTCCTCGGAGATGGGCAACCAGCTGACGGAGGTCGTCGCGTACGGCACCGCCGTCGTGGTCGACCGTGGCGCCTGAGGACCGGCTCGCCACGCTGCTCGGCCGCCACTACGCCGAGGGGCGCATCGAGGCGGACGAGCTCGAACGGCGGCTCGACCTCGCCTACGCCGGATCGGAGACCGCGCTGGAAGGCCTGCCACCGCTCGCGGCGCGACCCGCGAAGAAGCGACGCTGGGGCCGCCGCCACGGCGAGGCCGACACCGCCGACCCGAGCTGGGTGCCGACGAAAGAACGCTTCGTGGACCCGACCACGCAGCGGATCATGCGCGTGTGGATCGACCCGGGAGACCGCGCGCGGCACTACGTCCAAGACGCGTAGGGTCGCGCCCTTAACGCAAGCGAGCCGCCTCGGTAGCGAGACGGCTCGTGCTTGAACTCTTATCGGCGGCCGCCCGAAGGAACTTGAGCGATTCGCGATGAGTTGGCGCGTTCCCACTCGATCGGATCGCCGGACGTCAGCTCCGCGCCCAGCTCGCGCAACACGCCGGCCAGCGCCTCGCGGCGGATTGCGCCGTAGGCCAGCACGTGCGAGAGCACGCCGCCGTAGGTGAACGCCTCGGGCGGCTCGCACAGCGCGTCGACGAACGCGTCGTCCCAGGCGCCGCGGTCGCGCACGCGGCGGGCGATCCGCTCAAAGGCCGACGCGGCGCGCTCGAAGCGCGGCAACCACTCGCCCCCGCCCTCCGGGACCGGCACGCCGTCGATCGCCGCCACCCACACCTCCAGCGTGAACACGAGCCGCTCACACATCTGCGCCGCGGTCTCCTCGGCGCCTTCGAACCAGACGAGCACGAGCCCGGGGCGCAGCACGCGATCCAGCCCCGTCGTGACCGACGCGGCGAGCAGCAGTTCGCGCACGCGATCGAGGTGCTGACGGACCATCCGCACGGTCAAGTCGTCGCGCGGCGCGCCCGGGACGACGATGCCCGCCGGCGGGTGGAAGTGGATGCCGTTGGGCGCGGGCAGCGACGCCTCACCGGAGAACGCCGACGGCGGCGAGCCGAAGGCGCGCGAGAACGCCCGCGAGAACGCCGCCAGCGAGCCGTAGCCGGCGGCGGCGAAGACGTCCGACGGCACGGCGCCGCCGCGCAGCTGCCACGCCGCGCGCTCCAGCAGCAGGCGCCGCCGCAGCGCCACCGGCGACTCGCCCGTCGCCGCCGCCAACAGGCGGTCGAGATGGTCGCGCGAGAAGTGCGCCTGCGCGGCCAGCTCGGCACCGTCACGTCCTCGTCGAGCGAGCGCAGCACGAGGTCGATCAGCTCACGCAGACGATCCACACCTGCAGCTTGATCGATTTCGACCTGCTGACTGGACCGCAGCGGCGCGCGAGCGAGCACGCTGCGCGACATGGCTTCCTGGTCCGACTTCGAAACCGCAGGCCCCCGAGCTGGCCGACGCGCGTGAAGGCCGCGCTTCGACGCGCACAAGCACAAGACGATGGCGACGCTGCGCAAGGACGGCTCGCCGCGCATCTCCGGCACCGAGACGACGTTCCGCGACGGCGAGCTGTTCATCGGCTCGATGTGGCAGGCGCTGAAGGCCAAAGACCTCCAGCGCGACGGGCGCTTCGCGATCCACAGCGCCACGTTCGACCCGGACAAGGACTGGCCCGGCGAGGCCAAGATCGCCGGCCACGCGCACGAGATCGTCGACGAGGCGCAGGTGAAGGACCTCAACGGCGAGGCCGCCGCCAACGGACCGAGCCACCTCTTCCGGCTCGACCTCACCGAGGTCTCGACGGTGGGTCTCGACGAGGCCAAGACCCAGCTGATCATCGACGTCTGGACGCCCGAGACGGGCGTCCGCACGATCAAGCGAGACTGACCTCGCGCCCGTCGCGGGCCGAGCGGTAACAGGCGTCGACGACGCGGGCGAGCTCCGCCGCGGTCACACCGTCCGCGGCGCCGCCCTCGCGCACCCGCTCGAGGAAACGCTCGACGACCGCCAGGTGCCCACGCCCGGCGGGCGGGCCCAGGACCGTCTCGGCGGCCACGCCGGACTCTTCGGTGAACAGCTTCAACGTTCCGATCGCCTCCATGTCGACGACGCGCAGATCCGCCCCGCCCTCGGTCCCGAACAGCGTGATGCCGAACTCGTCGCCGGCCGTGCGGTGCGCCGCCCAGCTCGCCTCGACCAGCAGCGTGCCGCCGTCGTCGAGGCGCATGAACGCCGACGCGAGGTCCTCCACGTCGAAGCGCCCGGCGCCTGTCTTGTCCGCGCCCGGGCTGCCGACCGAACCCGGCCGTCCCGAGCAGGTCGTAGGTCGACGCGCTGACCGTGGTCACCTTCGGCTGCCCGAGCAGATGCAGCGCGTAGTCGAGCACGTGCACGCCGATGTCCAGCAGCGGCCCGCCGCCCGCCTGCTCGCGATCGGTGAACCAGCTCCCGGGCGACGGGATCCCGGTCCGCCGCAGCCACCACGCCTTGGCGTAGTAGATCCGGCCGAGGCGCCCGGACTCGACCACCCGCTTGAGCGTCTCGATGTCGCCGCGCCGGCGATGGTTGAAGGCGACGTCGAGCACCCGCCCGGCGGACGCGGCCGCGGCGACCATCGCCTCGGCCTCCTCGACGGTGCGCGCGATCGGCTTCTCGCACAGCACGTGCAGCCCGCGCTCCAGCGCGGCGACCGTGATGGGGGGTGCAGGAAGGTCGGCACGGCGACGCTGACCACGTCCAGCGTGTCGTCCTCGAGCAGCTCCTCCCAGCGGTCGACGTGGCGCTCGACGCCGTGCCGTGAGGCCAGCGCCGTCCGCACGGGCACCTCGAGCCCGGCGATCCCGGCGAGCTCCACGCCGGGTAGCTCGGCGTAGGCGTCGGCGTGCTGGTGCCCTGCCCAGCCCACGCCGATGACCCCCGCCCGCAGTGTTGGTTCTGCTAGTGATGGTCCGCGATGGTACGAGTAACGGTGTGGGGGGAGAACGTCCACGAAGGTCGCGACGAGTCGGTGCGCGCGATCTACCCCGAGGGCATGCACGCGACGATCGCCTCCGGGCTGATCGACGTCCTCGGCGACGAGGTGCAGGTGCGCACGGCCACGCTCGACCAGCCCGAGCACGGGCTGACCGAGGCGATCCTGGCCGAGACCGACGTGCTCACGTGGTGGGGACACATCGCGCACGACGACGTCAGCGACGAGATCGTCGACCGCGTGCAGGCGCAGGTGCTCGGCGGCATGGGCCTGCTGGCCCTGCACAGCGCGCACTACTCGAAGATCCTCAAGCGCCTGCTCGGCACCTCCTGCAGCCTGCGCTGGCGCAACGACGGCGAGCGCGAACTGGTGTGGACGGTCAACCCGTCGCACCCGATCGCGCAGGGCGTCCCGCACCCGATCGTGATCGACGCGCAGGAGATGTACGGCGAGCACTTCGACATCCCGCAGCCCGACGAGCTCGTGTTCGTCTCCAGCTTCGCGGGTGGCGAGGTGTTCCGCGGCGGCTGCTGCTGGACGCGCGGCGCGGGGCGGGTCTTCTACTTCAGCCCGGGCGATCAGGAATACCCCGTCTACCACCACCCGGCCATCCGGCGGGTGCTGGCCAACGCGGTGCAGTGGGCCGCGCCGCGCACGCGCGGTCCGGTGCCGGAGGCGCCGGAGTCCCCGCGCGACTGGTGGGTTATCTGACCCTGAGGGTCTTCTTCGCCCTCGCGGCCCGGTGGGTCGCGTCGCCGCTGTACGACGCCGAGACGACGGAGGACTTGCGCGGCGCCCGCTTGAGCGTGACCTTCGCCCTCCAGGCGCCGCGCGCGAGCTTGACCCGCTTCTTGACGCCGGCCACGGTGACCGTGACCGTGCCGGTCGCCGCCTTGGCCGCGGTGCCCTTGATCGTGACCGTGCGCCCGCGGCGGGTCACCTTGCCGATCTTCAGCGCCGCGGCGGCCTTGCGCACGACGGCGACGGGCGGAGCGAGCACCGTGTAGCTCGCGGTGGCGCTGCTCGTGTTGCCGAGCCGATCGCGGGCGGTCACCGTCAGCGTGTGCGCGCCCGCTGAGGCGGTGTCGATCGCGGGACCGTCGCACGCCGCGACACCCACCGGGTCGGTGCACGCGAAGCCCGGACCGGCGGATTCGCCGAGCCGGTAGGTGGCGCGCACGCCGCCGAGATCGATCGCCGGCCCGGTGCTGTCGAGCCGGAAGGCGCGCGTGGCGACGCCCGCGTTGCCGGCGCTGTCGTAGAGCATCACCCGCGCGGTGTACACGCCGTCGGCCGCCGGGACCACGGCCGAGAACGCCCCGGCGACGACCGGTGCCCGGGCGGAGCCGGCGAGCCTGCCGTCCGTGTCGAAGAGGTCGATCTGGACCGATCCCGGCTCGGCCGCGGTTCCGCTCACCCGCGCCGCGGTCACGTCGCCGTCGGGCCCCGCGAGCGTCACCTTCGGCGCCACCGTGTCGACGTCGAAGACCAGGGTGGCGCTCCCGCTGTGCCCGTAGACGTCCTTCTGGCGCGCGACCGCGGTGTAGCGACCGTCGGCCAGCGGCTCGGGCATCACGGCGCGGAACTCGCCGCCGCGGATCGAGTCGGCGGTGACGGTGGCGTCGTAGCCCGCGCCCGTGACCCTGACCGTCACCTCGGCGAGGTCGCCGAACTGCGAGCCGGGCGTGCCGATGATCTGCGTCTGCGCGTCGTTGGTGAGCGGCCCCGGCGACGTGATCTTCACCTCGGGCCCGAACTGGTCGACGACGAACGTCACCGGCTCGCTGTAGGTGGTGTGGCCGGCGACGTCGGGCTGCACGGCCTGCACCGTCCACTGGCCGTCGGGCAGGTTGCCGATCACGGTCGCGAAGCGCCCGTCCGGCCCGACGCCCACGGCGACCGAGCTCGTGGGGTCGGGGGTGACCTGGCTGCCCGGGAAGAACCGCACGGACACACTGGTGGCGTCGCCGCCCTCGATCCCCGCGGTGCCGGTGAGCAGCTCCGGGTTCAGCCCGGGATCGTCGACCGTGACCAGTGGGCCGTCGGCGTCCTCGTACTCGAGCAGGAGCGACGGCGCTGCGTCGACCAGGCGGCCGGCGCTCGGGTAGCTGACCCCACCCCCACCGCCGGCGCTGCTGCCGGCGCCGCCGCCGAACCCCGCGCCACCCCCGCCGCCGGTGCCCTGACCGCCGGCGAGCGCGCCGCCGGGCGTCCCCGCCGCGCCGCCGCCCGGAGCGGCCGCGCCGGCGTCCCCGCCCGCCGTGCTCGCGCCGCCGCCCCCTCCGGCGGCGACGACGAGCGGCGTGGCGGCGAACACCCCGGACAGGCCGCCACCGCGGCCACCGGTCCCCCCGGCGCCGCCGTGGGTCCCCACTCGCAGCGTCAGCGCATCACCCGCGTTGACGGCCAGCGTCTGCGTGACCTCGGCCCCGCGCCCACCCGCGGCGGCGCCGGCGACGCCGTGCTCACCGACCGCGGTGACCTTGAGCTGCGTGACCCCGCGAGGGACCCGGAAGATCGACTCCCCGCGCTGCGAGACCTTCAGTTGCACCGGCGTGGCCTGCGCCGGCGCTGCTCCAGCCAGCAGCGCCGCGCCCGCCAGAGCGAGGACCCATTTCATGCGCTCTCCAGCGTGGCGACATCCCCGCCACCGCGCAACTGGCGTTTCGTCGAGACTGCCTGCATGCCCGCCTACGCCGATCTCGACCCGCGCCGCCTGCTCGGCCCGGAGTGGGCGGCCGACCCGCCCGCCCGCAGCCGCTGCGTGAACACCCTGCTCGCCCTGCGCGAGGCGCTCAGCGCCACCACGCCGCCGCGTGCGCCCGGGACGCTCCTGCTCGGCACCTGGAACCTGCGCGAGTTCGACTCCGAGAGCTGGGGCCTGCGGCTGCCGGAGAGCTACGCCTACATCGCCGAGGTGCTCGACCGCTTCGACCTGATCGCGCTCCAAGAGGTGCGCTCGGATCTGCGCGCGCTGGAGACGCTGCTCGAGCGGCTCGGCCCGCACTGGGCCTACCTGGTCTCCGACGTCACCGAGGGCAAGGCCGGCAACCGCGAGCGGCTCGCGTTCCTCTACGACACGACCAAGGTGCGCTTCCTCGGCATCGCGGGCGAGCTCGTGCTGCCGCCGGTGAACAAGGGCGGCGCGCTCGTGCCGGCGACGCAGGTCGCGCGCACGCCGCTGATGGCCACCTTCCAGGTCGGCTGGACGAAGTTCGTGCTCGCCACGGTCCACATCCTCTACGGCGAGGACAGCCCCGACCCGAAGGCCCGCGTGGAGGAGATCCGCGAGGTCGCGCGCTTCCTGAAGGCGCGGACCGAGGACACGGTGGAGCCGATCCGCAACCTGATCCTGCTCGGCGACTTCAACATCTTCACCACCGGCGACGCGACGATGGCCGCGCTGACCAAGGACGGCGGCTTCAGCGTCCCCGACGGCGTGAAGTCGATCCCCGGCACCAACGTGTCCAAGGACAAGAAGTACGACCAGATCGCCTTCCGCTCGGCGGGCGGGCACTTCCAGGCCACCGGCCGCGCCGGCGCGTTCGACTACTACGAGCACGTCTTCAGGGACCCGGACGTCTACCGGCCCTACATCGACGCCTACATCCAAGAGCGCCGCAACGCGGGCCAGGACAGCCCGAAGCCGCCCGCCGACGCCGCGGCCGCCGTCCGCCAGTTCAACCTCTGGCGGACCTACCAGATGTCCGACCACCTGCCCCTGTGGGCGGAGTTCCGCGTGGACTTCTCCGATGACTATCTGCGCGAGATCGCCTAGCGTGCCGTCCGTGGCACCGACCCCACCGGCGCCTGAGCTCAGCCCGTGAGCCGCTTGGCGGCCAACGCGAAGAACTCCGGGTTGTGCTCGGCGCTGAAGCACCGGCGGCCGGTGTTGCGCGCCGCGGCCGCCCCCGTGGCCAGGCCGGCGAAGACATCCCACACGACGTCGCCGGGATCGCTCGAGGCGGTGATGATCCGTTCCATCAGCTCCAGCGGCTTCTGGTTGGCGTGCAGGGACTTGCTCGCCAGCTTGATGCGCTCCTCGCCTCGCACCGTGGGGTGATGCCAGACGTTCGTCACGCCGTGGGCGTGGTTCCACTTCGCCCGCAACGGCTCCCACCGCTCAGCGGTCAGCGGCGCGCCGTTCGAGCGAGAAGTACGCGAGCTCGGTGGGGGCGCCGTGGGCGTTGGCGTAGGCCGCGATCCGCTCCATCGCCTCCGGCGGGGGGAAGTACCACAGGTGATCCTGGGTGAACCACTTGCGGGTCGCGGCGTTCTTCACCCCCGCGGCGGCGTTGAGCAGGGTCAGCGGCAGCCCGGCACGCCGCCACTCTTCGCGCAGCCATTGCTTCATCGGCACCATGCGCCCGTCCGCAGTCGGCAACCTGGCCACCCGCACGTACTGCACGCAGACCTCGGTGACCACCGGGAAGCGGCGAATCGAGTCTCCGTTGACGTTGCCCGCGACGTGCCCGATGCCCTTCTCCCAGACGTGGCAGCAGCGGTACTCCCAGTCGTGCGCCTCGAGCGTGGCGTGCACGTTCGCCCAGCCGAGCTCCGTGCCCCAGAACCACAACGTCGTGGCCGCGCCGGCGCGCTCGGCCCAGGCCTTGACGTGCGGCTCGTACCAGGCGGCCAGGGCGCGCGGCGTCGGCGGGTCGCCGGGATAGCCGCCGACCCCGTAGGGCCCGTCGACGATGATCACCGTCGGCGTCGGCCAGTGGGCGTAGCGGTCCAGCGCGTCGGCGAAGTCGAGCTGCACGCCCTCGCTCGCGACGCTGCGCAGATCGTCCGCCGTCGGCGCGGTGAACCGCGCCTGACGGCGCTTGTAGCGTCCCCGCGGGGCCGGAAGGAGACTCGTCACCGGACCCGAGAGTCAAGCGCCCGACTCGGACGGTGTGGAGGCCGTGCAACTCCCGCCCCCGCGTTTTGCGCACAATGCTCGGGTGAAAGCCGCTGTCCTGTACGACTACGCAACACCGCCGGTTCACGACGAGTTCGCCGCGCCGGAGGCGACCGACGCGCACGCCGTGGTCGAGGTCACCGCGGCGGGGGTCAACCACGTCGACCTGATGAAGGCCACCGGGCGCTTCTACACCGGGCCTCCACCGCTGCCGTCGGTGGTCGGCAGCGACGGCGTGGGGCGACTGCCGGACGGGCGGCGCGTGTACTTCGACTCGTCCGTGGCGCCCTACGGCGCGATGGCCGAGCACACGCTCGTCCCCCGCGACGGGTTGATCGACGTGCCGGACGGGATCGATGACGTGGTGGCCGCCGCGCTGGGCAACGCCGGGCTCGCCGCGTGGTTGTCGCTGACCCGGCGCGCCGGCCTGGTCGCTGGTGAACGGGTGCTGGTGCTGGGCGCCACGGGTGCCGTCGGCGCGATCGCCGTGCAGGCCGCGAAGGTGCTCGGCGCGGCGTCGGTCGTCGCGGCGGGGCGGGCGAGCGCGCGCCTGGAGGCGCTGGGAGCGGACGCGACCGTCGCCCTCGACGGCGATCACGACGTCGCGGGGGCGATCCGTGAGGCCGCCGGCGGGCCCGTCGACGTCACCATCGACCTGTTGTGGGGCGCGCCCGCGCTGGCCGCCATGCAGGCCGCGGCACACCGCTCGCGGCACATCCAGATCGGCCAGCTGGCGGGGCTGACGGCCGAGCTCCCGGCTCCGTTCGTGCGCGCCGCGCCGATCGACATCCGCGGATTCGCCGTCTTCCACGAGCCGATCCAGGCGCGCCGAGCGGGCTATGCCGAGTTGGCCCGCCACGTCGCCGCCGGCTCGATCAGCGTGAACGTCGAGTCGCTTCCGCTCAGCGATGTCGGCACGGCGTGGGAGCGTCAGCGTGCAGGCGCGCACGCAAAGCTCGTTTTGACCCCGTGAGAGGACTACACTCCCTCTGCGACGCGCTGAGTCATCCGACGCGCCCACCCACTGTCGAATGATTCGCACACACGTCACCCGCAGGACCCCTGAGGCCGCTTGAGTTCGACCGGTCTCCAGCGCCGACCCCGCCGCGGGGCGCGTGAGCTCGCGCGCTCCGTCGAACGCGGCCAGCGCGTCGGCGAGGCGCTCCGCCACCTCGACACCTACGGCCAAGAACCGGATGCCCCCGTTTTGGCCGAAGCCCTCGCCCGCTTCCTGGTCGCGCGTTGCGAGTCCCACCACGCGGGCTGGCGCGTCGTGCGCCAGGTCGTCGTGGACTCCGCCGCCGACGCCCCCTGGGAGCGCTGCGCCCGGCGCGCGATCCCGCTGGTCGCCGAGGACCTGTTGAACCTGTCGGCCTCCGAGGGCCGGACGCCGCTGCACCGCGCCCAGCACCTCGCCGCCCGACGCCGCGCCGAGCAGGTCGCCGGTCACCTCGACCACGCGGCCGTGCTCACCGAGATCGGCCTCGAGCCCGACGACATCGACGACGACCGCTGGCGCGAGGCCATCGGCGACGCCGTTGTCGCCCGCTCGCGCGAACAGGTCGCGCGCGCCATGTCGCGGTCCCTGAGCGCCTCCAGTTAGAAGGAGCACGAAGTTGCCCAGCATCACCTTCCACGTCGACGACGACGAACGCACGGATCTCGCCCGCCGCGCGGACCGCGACAAGGTCAGCCTCTCCGACTACATCCGCGTCCGGCTCGGCCTGCGCGCGCTGGGCTCGCACACCGACGCCGAGCTCGGGAGCGGCGGGGACGTGGCCCAACGGCTCGCCGATCACGAGCGCCGGCTCCAGGCGCTCGAAGCCCGGCGCTAGCGCGCGCCTCGCGGATCTCGGTGCTGAACGGAGGCGGCGCATTCGCCGCCTCCGTCACCCACGACTACGTGGTGAGGAACTGACTGCAGGTCTGCGGATCGCCGGACTCGAAGCCCGCGTTCCACGCCGCCTCGCGCTGCTCGGGCGTGCCGTGATGCTGCGGGTTGGCGTCGTCGAAGTCGCCGACGGCCAGCGCGGCGCTGAGCGCCTCCTGGACGTCGCCGTCCTCGAGCCGGCCCTCCTGGTTGGCGCTGTTGGCCCAGTTGCCGGCGAAGCAGTCGGCCTGCAGCTCGAAGGCCATCGTCGGCAGCTGGTCGCCGTACTTGTCGTAGAGGCCGAGCTCGTCCTGCACCTCGTGCCCGTACTCGTGGGCGACGATGTAGGCCACGGCGAAGTCACCGTAGGTGCCGCCGAAGCCCTGCGAGCTGCCGGGCAGCTGCTGGTCGAGCGAGCCGTCGAAGATGTTGGTGGCGAACGACTCGGAGATGTAGATCGTGTCGTCGGCGCGGCAGTAGGCCGCGGCGTCGGCACCGGCGCCGCCGCACGCGCTGGAGGCGGACTGGCCGTCGGGGATCCATTGGTAGGAGACGCGCGGCTCATCCAGGCCGGAGTCCTTGAACTGCTTGGTCCAGTAGGCGTCGACGTCCTTGGTCACCGACGTCAGGAAGCTCTCCATCGTGGTCGGCTGCTCCCCGGACGGGAGCATGAGCGATTGCGGTTTGGGGTTGGCGTGGGCGGAGCCCATGTACAGCGCGGCTCCGCCCAGTGCCAACAGCGCTCCGATGGCGGCCAGCCAGCGCGGACGGAAAAGTGCGGTCATGCGAGTCCTTTGTCGAACTGAGAGTTGATGACCACCAGTGACGCAGGGCTGCGTAAGACTGTTCCGGGAGTGCGCTAACGATTTGCCCAGGGTCGGCTAACGATTTCCTCAGCGGAAGGAAGAGTGGCCCGCCTGAAGGTCTTCGAGCGGGCCCGGCTGGGTGGGGGGCCAGCCGAAACGCTCGCGGGTGAGCGCGCTGGAGGTGGGCGCGTCAAGCGCGAGGAAGCGCCCGACTAGACCGCGGCGTACTCCCGAGCGAGCGCTTGCGAGAGGCGATCCACCGCTTCGTTGACGCGCGGATCGCCGTCCGGCTCCCAGTCGGCGACCAGCGAGCGGATCGACTCCTTGCGCGCGGCCATCAACCGGCCGGCGGTCTCGCGGCCCGCCTCGGTCAGGCCGTCGTCCGCGACCAGCCCGCGCTCCGTCAGCGACGCCACCTGCGCGACCACCCAGGCGCTGTCGAACGGCCGCCCCTCGGCGATCACCTCGGGTTGCCCGAGCGGCACGCCCTCGGCGCCCTGGACGAGCAGCCACGCCTGCGGGGTTGGCAGGTCGACGCCCGACGCCGCCACCGTCCGCTCGATGAACGCCTTCGTGCGCTCGCGGCCGACGAGCCGCGAGAGCTCGCGCATCAGCTCACGCAGGGAGTCGCCGCTGGTGGGCGAGGCGAAGGCCTCGCCGACGCCCGCGGTGTCGACCGTCTGGCGCAGCGGGCGCTCCTCGATCAGCCACGCGAGCAGGAAGGCGACGACGACGATCGCCGCCGCCACGACGAACACGGTGTCCACGGCGCTGGTGAACGCGCTGATGTAGCGCGCGCCCTGCGTGGGGTCCGCGTCCGCGATCCGCGCGGTGAAGACGGCGCCGAGAGCGGCGGTCCCGAGCGAACCGCCCAAGGACCGGAACAACGTCGCGCCCGACGTGGCGACCCCGAGCTCGGAGTAGTCGACGGCGTTCTGCACCGCCAGCACCAGCACCTGCATCACGAGCCCCAGCCCGAGGCCCATGATGAACATCGCCGCACCCGCGTAGAGCACCGACGTCCCGGCGTCCAGCCGCGCCAGCAGGATCATCCCGAGCGCCGCGACCGCGGTGCCGACGATCGGGAAGATCTTGTAGCGCCCGGTGGCGCTGATGATCTGCCCCGAGCCGATCGACCCGAGCAGCACGCCGGCCATCACCGGGATCAGCTGCAGGCCGGACTCGGTGGGCGAATAGCCGCGGACGACCTGCTGGAAGAGCGGCAGGTAGGTCAGCGCGCCGAACAGCGCGAAGCCGATCACGAAGCCGATCGCACTGGTGATGGCGAAGACCCGGTTGCGGAACAGCCGCAGCGGCAGGATCGGCTCCTTCGCCCGCGTCTGCGACCACAGGAAGGCGAGGATGCCGGCCACGGCGATCACGCCGAGCCCGACGATCTGCGCCGAGGTCCACCCGTAGGTGTTGCCGCCGAGCGTGGTCAGCAGCACCAGGGCGCTCAGCCCGATGGCGAGCAGCGCGACGCCGAGGTAGTCGATCGAGTGCTGGACGCGTTCGGAGACGCTCGGCAGCGCCACCGCCAGCGCGGCCAGCGCGACCAGGCCGAGCGGCAGGTTGACGTAGAAGATCCAGCGCCACGAGATGTGGGTGGTGAAGAAGCCGCCGATCAGCGGCCCGATCACCGACGAGACGCCGAACACGGCGCCGAAGATCCCCGCGTACTTCCCACGCTCACGTGGCGAGACCACATCGGCCACGGCCGCCTGCGCGCTGACCATCAGGCCACCGCCGCCCAGTCCCTGGATCGCGCGGAAGATGATCAGCTCGGTCATGCCCTGGGCGAGCCCGCACAGCGCGGAGCCGATCAGGAAGATCACGAGCGCGCCCTGCAGCACCAGCTTGCGCCCGTAGAGGTCGCCGAGCTTGCCGTAGAGCGGGGTGACGATGGTGACCGCGAGCAGGTAGGCGGTCACGACCCATGAGATGTGCGCGAGCCCGCCGAGTTCCTCGACGATCGTGGGCAGTGCGGTGGAGACGATCGTCTGGTCCAGCGACGCCAGCAGCATCACCACGATCAGCGCGCCGATGATGACGCGCAGGTTCCGGCCTTCGTCAGGCCGGTGGGCAGTCACGGGCGCCGCCCCCCGGACTGGCCTGCACGGGCACGTCGGTGCCGGAGTACTTCGCCAGGAACGCCGCAAGCATCCGCGCGTTCTCCCCGGTCACGATGTTCTGCGGCATCGGCCCCGAGGAGAACCCGCCGTTGCGGATCGCGTACAGCGCGCAGTTCTCGGTGACCTTGCGGACGTCGAAGTTCGGCCCGTCCTTGTACTCGCGGGTGCGCACGTTGGTCGCCGATCCCTGCGTCCCGGCGACCGTGAGCGTGTGACAACCGCCGCAGCGCTCGGCGAACAGCTCCGCGGCGGGGACGTCGGCCTCCGGCACGCTGATGCCGACCGAGCCGCACGCCGCGGTCACGGCGGTCAACGCGAGCACGGCCACGACTGACGTTTTCCGGGTCACAGTGCCTCCTCCAGCACGGATGATGGGGCCATCCAGGCAGCCAGCCCCCGCCAGAGCCCGATCACGGCCTCCGGGCGTTCGCGTTCGAGCTCGACCAGCGCATCGCGGGTGAACGCTACGCCAGAGGTCGCGACGACGGCGCGTGGCGGGACGCCGTTCGAGCCGGCTGATGATCCCGCCGTCGCCGACATCGCCCACCCGGCCGCTGAGGATCGCCAGCAGCGCGTCCTCGTTCTCTGAGGCCGGGGTCGCCCGGAGCGAGCCGGCGGTGGGTGCCCAGCGCGATCACCAGCTCGCGCGTCTGGACGTCGAACTCGGCCAGCAGGTCGTGGTCGGCCAGCGCGACCGGGCGCCGCTCGCCGAGCACCTGCTCCTCACACCATTCCAGCGCGGCGTCGAGCGTGTGGAACCCATGCTCGGCGACGACGGCCACCGTGGCCGTCGCCTCCTCCGGGATCGCGCGCAGCAGCCGGTCGGCGACGATGTGCAGGCGGGTGATCTCGCGCAGGTCGAGCACGAGCCATTCCGCCGCGAGCCCGTGCGTCGTGCGCAACGCGAGCTCGGCGGCGGCGAAGTCGATGTCGCCGCGCAGCGCGAGCAGGGCGATCGAGCCGTCGTTCAGGAGCGCGCGCTCGGCCCGCGGGCGTCGCCGCGCCGAGCGCGGCGCGGGCACCGTCGCGCGCACCTTCGCGCTGCGGGCCTCGGCCGCCGGGTCGTGCAGCAGGTGCAGCCCGAGGCGCTGGGACAGCAGCTCGCACGCGAGCACGCCCGCGACCGTGTTCCCGCGCGCGTCCAGCGGCGGGCTGAAGAGCCCGATCCCGAACTGCCCCGGGCTGACGGCCAGCAACCCGCCGGACACGCCGCTCTTGGCCGGCAGCCCGACGCGCAGCATCCAGTTCCCGGCGGCGTCGTACATCCCGCACATCGCCATCATCGAGAGCACGTGGCGGGCGGTCTCCTCGCTCACCACGACCTCGCCGTTGACCGGGTTGCGGCCGCCGTGGGCGAGCGTCGCCGCCATCACCGAGAGGTCGCCGGCGGTGACCAGCACCGAGCACTGGCGGAAGTACGCGTCGATCGTCTCGTCGACCCCGCCGCGCAGGGAGCCCGCCGCGCGCATCAGGTGCGCCATCGCGCGGTTGCGGTCGCCGGTCGCGCTCTCGGAGGCGTAGACGGCCTCGTCGACGGTGAGCGAGCGGCCGGCGAACGCCTCCAGCATCGCGAGGATGCGCGGGAAGCCGCCCACCAGCGAGGTGGTGAGGATCGCGCCCGCGTTGACCAGCGGGTTCGCGGGACGGCCCGTGCCCGGCTCCAGGCTGATGGCGTTGAACGGCTCGCCGCTGGGCTCGGACCCGACGCGCTCCTCGACCGCATCGAATCCGAGATCCTGTAGCGCCAGCGCGTAGACGAACGGCTTCGAGACCGACTGGATCGTCAGCGGCGTCTCGGCGTCGCCGGCGCGGTAGACGTCACCGTCGAGGCTGGCCAGCGCGAGGCCGAAGCGCGTCGGATCGGCCAGCGCGAGCTCCGGGATGTAGTCAGCGAGCGCGCCCGAGGCGGCCGCGGGCGCGCAGGCGTCGCGGATGCCCTGCAGGGCATGCGTGATCGGATCCACGCGCGGCAGTGTCGCCCGCATCCGGGCGAGCGCGCCTCACCCACACAGGCATGAGGCGCGCGCGGTCAGCTCGTGGGACGGGAGCGGTGCGAGCACCGGCGTGGCCGGTCAGCGCGCGCGTGGTGTGCTCCATTGCGGCGGCCGGGCTCCGGGCTGGAGACCGGGCCACAGCCCGGACGGCGCGACAGCCGCGGCCAGTCGAAGCCGCAGCGCTTAGGCCGCCGCAGCAAGGCCGCTCGCCCGCAGCTTGTTGAGGGCGTAGAGCTCGAGCCGGCGCACGTCGGCACGCGGCATCCGCAGGCGGCGGGCGGTCTCCTGGATGCTCTCCGGGTCGCCGCCTCCGAGGCCGAAGCGCAGCGTCAGCACCCGCCGCTCGCGCGGGTCGAGAATCCGCATGAGCGAGCCGACCAGGCCCTCGTCGACCGCGTCCTCCGGGTAGTCGGCGACGGGGATCAGCCGGCCGAGCTCGGTGTCGCCCACGGGCTCCTCGAGCGAGCGCGTGACGTGGCGGGCGGCGTGCACGGCCTCGACCTCGCGCTCGGTCCAGCCGAGCTTCTCCGCGGCCTCGGCGTTGTCCGGCGCGTAGCCGAGCGAGGCGGTGAGCTTGTCCAGCGCGCGCAGGCGCTGGTCCATCGTCACCGACACGCGGATCATCCGGCTCTTGTCGGCGATCGCACGGCCGAGCGCCTGGCGGATCCAGAGCGTCGCGTAGGTCGAGAAGCGGTAGCCCTTGCGCGGGTCGAACTTCTCGACCGCGCGCACGAGCCCGATCGTGCCCTCCTGGACGAGATCCGGGAGCGTGAGCGGGCTGTCTTCGCGCTGAAAGCGCTTGGCGATGTGGACTACGAGGCGCAGGTTGGACTCGATCATGCGGTCCTTGGCGGCAAGATCGCCGCGCTCGACGCGGAACGCCAGTGAGCGTTCTTCGGCGGCAGTGAGGAGCGGTATCTGACCGATCCGGGTCAGGAAGCGCGCGAAGCCTTCATCGTTCATGAGCCACGACTTTGTGAGTAGAAGCTCAAGGGTTCCTGAGCCAAAGGCTCAAGCGGAGATCAAGAGCGACGGCGGGCTTATGCGCGGCTGACAATCGTCCCCATGGGACGATTGCGTGTTCACCCCGTCAAACGCGAGGCTCGAGGCTCCTTCGAGCCAGGAGCACGCGATGACCGACATGCGCATGACGACCGCGGAGTCCGACGCCGCCGCGGTGGTCGCAGGGCTGATGCCCGCGCTCACGCAGGACCTCGTGGCGCTCTCGCGGATCCCGTCGATCGCCTTCCCGGGCTTCGATCAGGGTCCGCTGCTCGAGGCGCACGCCATGGTGGAGGGGCTGCTGCGCGACGCGGGCGCGGAGGTCACGACGCTCTCGCTGCCGGACACCGCTCCGTGCGTGATCGGGGAGATCCCGGCGCCGCCCGGCGCGCCGACCGTCCTGCTCTATTCGCACTACGACGTCGTGCCCGCGGGCGACGAGTCGCTGTGGACGACGCCCGCGTTCGAGCCCACCGAGCGCGACGGCGCGCTCTACGGCCGCGGGACGTCGGATTCGAAGGCCAACGTGCTGATGCACGTCGGCGCGCTGCGGGCGTTCGACGGCAAGCCGCCGGTCGGCGTGAAGCTCGTGATCGAGGGCCAGGAGGAGGTCGGCAGCGCGCTCAACCTCTACCCGCTGGAGAACCCGGACTTCTTCCGCTCGGACGCGATGCTGATCGGCGACATGGGCAGCGTGCGCCCGGGCGTGCCGACGCTCACCGTCGCCCTGCGCGGGATGGCGATGGCCACGATCGAGCTGACGACGCTGGGCGGCGCCAAGCACAGCGGCCAGTACGGCGGCGCGGCGCCCGACGCGCTGCTCGCCGTCCTGCGCGCGCTGACCTCGCTGCACGACGAGCACGGCGACGTGGCGGTGGCCGGCCTGCGGCGCGAGGAATGGGCGGGCGAGACCTACGAGGACGCGGAGTTCCGGGCGCTGGCCGAGATCGTCGAGGGGTTGCCCCTGCTCGGGACGGGCGGGCTCGGGTCGCGCCTGTGGACCGGCCCCGCGATCACGGTCACGGGGATCGATGTGCCGTCGGTCGAAGGCGCGCTGAACGCCGTCTCGCCATACGCCCGCGCGACGATGAACCTGCGCGTGCACCCGGCGCAGGACGCGACCGAGGCGCAGGACGCGCTGGTCGCGCACCTGTCCGCCCTGCGGCCCTATGGGCTGGAGCTGACCGTGACGCGGGGCGCCACCGGCAACGGCTTCGCCGCCGACACCTCCGGACCGGCCTACGCGGCGGCGAGCGCGGCCCTGGCCGACGCATGGGGCAGCCCGACGGTCAACGTCGCCTCCGGTGGCTCGATCCCGCTCGTGAACGCACTCAGCGCGGCGGTTCCGGGCGCCGAGATCCTGCTGCTCGGCGCGACCGACGGCTACAGCAACATCCACGCGCCCGATGAGCGCGTCCTGCTCGACGAGTTCGAGAAGGCGACCGTCGCGGAGGTCGAGATCCTCCGTCGGCTCGGCACCGCGCACTGAGTGGACGACGCGACGATCAGCTTCGCGGTCCTCGGGGCCGTCGTCGTCCTGTTCGTCTGGAACCGGCTCGCGGTCGAGCTGGTGGCGGTCGGGGCGGCGCTGGCGCTGTTCGCCTTCGGCGTGATCGACCTGCAGCAGACGCTGGCCGGCTTCGGCGACCCGATGGTGATCTTCATCGCGGCGCTGTTCGTCGTCAGCGAAGGGCTCGAGGCGACCGGGGTGACCACCTGGGCGGGCCAGTGGCTGATCACGCTGGCCGGCCGTGGCGGCCGGCGCCTCGTGCCGGCGGTGATGATCATGTGCGCGCTGCTGACCGCGCTGATCTCGATCAACGGAGCGGTCGCCGCGCTGCTGCCGATCGTCGTCGTGGCCGCGATCCGGCTCGGCAAGCCGACCTCCCAGCTGCTGCTGCCGCTGGCGTTCGCCGCCCACGCCGGCTCGCTGCTGGCGCTGACCGGTACGCCCGTGAACGTGATCGTCTCCGAGGCGGCGGAGAACGCGGGCGGCGACCCGTTCGGCTACCTGGAGTTCTCGCTGGTCGGCATCCCGCTGCTGATCGGGACGGTCGTCATCACGCTGCTGTGCGGGCCGCGACTGCTGCCGCGGCGCACCCCGAAGGCGCTGCCGGCCGACCTCGGCGCGCACGCCCGGACGTTGATGTCGCACTACCTGCGCGAGGACGACCTGCACCGGCTCGTCGTCGGACCCGGCTCGCCGCTGGTCGGCAGGCCCCGCGGCACGCTCGAGCTGCACGGCGTGACGCTCGTGGGCGTGCTGCGCAACGGCGGCCCGGGCCCGCTCGGCGACGAGCCGATCCAGGCCGGCGACACGCTGATCGTCCAGGGTGACGACGTGGCGATCGCCGGCCTCGCGGACGAGCGGCGGCTGGCGGTCACCGGCGGCGAGGATCTCGAGCTGATCACGCGGGACCTCGGCGCGGCCGAGATCGTCCTCCCGCCGCGCTCGACGTTGATCGGCGAGCGTGTCTTCCCGGGCATGGTCACCGACAGCGGTGACCTGGTGGTCCTCGCCGTGCAGCGGGCGGGCGAGGACCAGGAGGGGGAGGTGGAGCTCGCGGCCGGTGACACGCTGCTGGTGCGCGGGACCTGGGACGCACTGGAGCGCAACGCGGGAGATCCCGAGGTCCTGCTCGTCGACCACCCGGAGCTCGTGCGCCGTCAGGCCGTCCCGATGGGCGCGCGCGCCAAGCGCTCCCTCGCCGTGCTGGTGGCGATGATCATCGCGCTGGCGTCGGGGATCATGCCGCCGTCGATCGCCGCGCTGGGCGCCGCCTTCCTCATGGTCCTGCTGGGCATCCTCGCCCCGCAGCAGGCCTACCGCGCGGTCGCCTGGACGACAGTCGTCCTGATCGCCGCGATGATCCCGCTGACGACGGCGATGCAGACCACGGGCGCGGCCGATCAGCTCGCGTCCGGGCTGATCGACATCGTGGGCGAGGCAGGCCCGCGCGTGCTGCTGATCGGCCTGTTCGTGCTCACCGCGGTGCTCGGGCAGATCATCAGCAACTCGGCCACGGCGCTGATCGTGATCCCGATCGCCGTCTCGGCCGCGGCCGAGCTCGGCGTCTCGGACCGGCCGCTGCTGATGACCGTCGGCGTCGCCGCGGCGTCGTCGTTCCTGACGCCGGTGGCCACCCCCGTGAACCTGATGGTGATGGAACCCGGGGGCTACCGCTTCGGCGACTACTGGAAGCTCGGCCTGCCGCTGCTGGCCTGGTTCGGCGTGGTCGCGGTGCTGCTCGTGCCGGTGATCTGGGCGTTCTAGAGCTCGGTCGGCGAGCCCGGTCCGAGCGGGATGCCGAGCAGGAACCAGACGACGAAGAAGAGCAGCCAGCCGACGGTCAGGACGACCACGTACGGGAGCATCATCGAGACGACGGTGCCGATGCCCGCGTTGCGGTCGTAGCGTTTGGTGAAGATCACGATCAGCGGGAAGTAGGCCATCAGCGGCGTGATCACGTTGCTAGGCGCGTCGCCGACGCGGTAGGCGGCGAGGACCGTCTGGGGAGCGACGCCGAGGCGCATGAACAGCGGGATGAAGATCGGCGCGAGGATCGCCCACTTGGCGATCGCCGCGGGCATGATCAGGTTCACCACGGCGGTCACGAGGATCAGCCCGATCAGCAGCCAGACGGCGCCGATGTCCATGTCCTCGAGCGCGTCGCCGAGGCTCACGGCGGCGACCTGCGCCATGTTCGAGAAATTGAAGTAGGCGATGAACTGCGCGATCAGCAGGAACAGGAACAGCAGGCTCGCCAGCCCGGCCCAGGACTTGGTGATCGTCGCCATGACCTCGGCGCTGGTCTTGAGCGTTCCGGCGCCGCGGCCATAGGCGAGGCCGGCGACGAGGAAGACGATCGAGATGATCACGATCAGGCTGTCCATGAACGGCGAGTCGCCGATGATGTCTCCGGTCACCGGGTTGCGCAGCGGCGCGCCGGGGATCACGGTCAGCAGGACGATCGCAGCGATCACGGCGAGCGTGCCGTAGAGCGCGAAGCGCAGGCCGCGGGCCTCGTCGGCGGGTGAGACCGCGGGCTCTTCGTCGGCCTGGGCGGCCGCCTCGGGGTCCGCCGAGGACGGCTCGTAGGTGCCGAGCCGGCCTTCGACGAGGCGGGCGGTGACGATCGTCATCAGGATCGTCACGAACAGCGTCGAGCCGATGTTGAAGAACAGGTTCGCGGCGAGGTCGATCTCCCGGTTGGGGTCGACGATCCCGATCGCGTCGTTGGTGATCCCGGTCAGCACGCCGTCGAGCGGGGTGATCAGGAAGTTCACCCCGAAGCCCGCGCTGACGCCCGCGAAGGCCGCGGCGATGCCGGCCAAGGGATGTCTCCCGACGCTCATGAAGGCCACCGCGCCGAGGGGTATGAGCACGAGGTAGCCCGCGTCGGAGGCGATGCTCGAGATCATCCCGAGCAGCACGATGATGAACGTCAGCGAACTGGCGGAGGACACCCCGACGAGCTTGCGGATCAGCGCCCCGATCAGCCCGGCGGCCTCGGCCAGACCGACGCCGATCATCACCACAAGGATGATCGTGACCGCCGCGAAGTTGCGGAAGTTGTCCACGAACGAGGTGAACAGGAAGCGCACGCCCTTGGTCGTCAGCAGGCCCTGGACCTTGGCCACCTCGCGCTCGAGGTGGTACGCGGCGGGCGGCGCGGCCTCGGTCGGCCCGACGTCGACGGGCACGGTGGAGCCGCCGTAGTAGGTCTCCTCGGTGGGAATCGCGGGCGGCTTGATGACCTCGTAGGTGACCTTGATGTCGGCCCAGTAGAGGATCTGCGACAGCACGATCACGCCGATGCAGAGCCAGATGAACAGGATCGCCGGATCGGGCATCTTGTTGCCCAACCGCTCGATGCCGTCGAGCATTCGCTCCATGAACGTCGGCTTGGCCGCCGGCTCCGCCCCCGACCCCGCCTGCTCTGTGGTCATGGACGTGACGCTACGGCCGAAACGGGTGAGGCTAGATCACCCGGTCTGGGTGACCTGTTCGGCCACCTTGAACGCGTCGCCCTGGCGATAGAAGTCGATCGCCAGGATCGTCGGGAACGGCCGGTTTCGAGTGCGACAGCGTGCGAGCCGGGACGCCAGCACGGCTTGCCGGTTGACCTCGCGCGCGATCGTCGGTCGCGGCGCGGGCGAGGTGTCCACCCAATGGTTGACCAGCAGCAATGAGCCCTTCGTCCCGCCGCGGTTGGGCTCGCACCGGTCGGCTTTGAGGGCGGCTGCCGTGCGGAAGTGGAACGGCGTCTCCTGCGCGACATCGTCCTGCTTGTGCATCCACGGCTCCTTGCCGGGATCGTTCTCGATCAGCACGAGCACGCGTTCGTCGCGCTCGATGAGGCGCTCCATCGTCGGCCAGGGCGGTCTGGCGGGTCCGCGGTAGACCTCGCGGATCAGCCCGCTGTCACGGATCAGCCTGGCCGTGTCCTGCGCTTCGGTGTCGTCCTCGATCGAGAGGATGAGGACCTCTTCGGGATGGCTCACGAGCCAGCGGTGCACTTGCGTGAGCGCCTCGAGGGCCGGCGTGGCGCCGACCTCGCAGAACGCGTGGCAGAGGAAGATCGAGCGCTCGCTGTCGGCGTGGAAGCCGATCCGCTCGCGCAGGCGCTCGGCCGTGGCCACGAACTGCTCGCCGACCTCGTTGACGACCTTCGCGCGGCTCTTCGTCTCCCCGGAGAGGTCGGTGGCGACGCCCCGCGGCGTGGCGAAGCCGTAGTGGGTGTCGATCAGCAGTGCGCGCACGCCGTCGTCGAGCTGCGGTCCGATGCCGGCGTCCTGGGCGGCGAACAGCCAGCCCGGCTCGCCCTCGGCGGCCATCGAGTTGTGCGTGCCGACGAAGGCCACACGGTCCAGCGTTCGCCGGCACAGGTCCGCGCTGCCGTTGCAGCGGCCCGTCAGCGCGACGGTCGCGCCGCCGCCGGTGGCAAGCGCCGCCGCGGCGACGACCACCGCCGCCAGCGCGCCCGCCGTCGCGGCCAGCGGCTTCAGGCGCGGCGCGTTGCGCTCGTGCTGCGGGACCCGGCCGAGCAGTTCGCCCGCGCCCGCCAGCATGAGCAGTCCGCCCGCGAGGGCGAGGACCGCGCGCGGCCACAGGATGAGGGCGAGGCCGAGGGCGATCAGGGCGAACGGGCGCGCGGTGCGCCGGGTCTGCGCCTGCTCGACCAGCCACGGCACGAGCCCGACCGGACGCAGCACCGACGCCGCCGCCAGCGCGGTGATCGCGCCGATGGCGCAGACCGCCAGGCACCACACGGCGAGCGGGTCGAGCCAGGAGTGGAGCATCGCGCGCACCACGCCTTCGAACAGCCGCGGGCCGAGCGCGCAGCCCACCGCCGCCAGGCCACCCCAGATGAAGCCCGCGAGGCCGAGCCAGAAGACTCCGGCGCGGCGGCCGGTCCAGATCGCCGCGGCGCCCAGCGCGGCGGCGAGCAGCACCGCCACCCACGCCGCCACCCTGGTTCGCTCGGCGAGCTCGGCCGCCTCCAGCGCCGCGCCCTCGAACCCGCCGGAGGCCGTGGCGAGGCGCACCTGCAGCCCGGCCGGGACCCGGTTCGCGACCTCCGGCCGCAGCTGCTCGAGCGCCTTGGCCACCAGCTGCCCCACGTCCGAGAGCGTCAGCGTGACCGTGCTCGCGTGGCGATCGAACGCGGAGCGGTGCACGTCGCGCGCCGCGCCGCGCACGATCGACCGGAACACCGCCCCGCGCACGATGCTCTGCGCGGCGCCTTCGATCAGCGGCCGTACCGCCACCAGATCGGGCCGCGCGACGAGCACCTCATCGGTCACGCGCCGCGCCACCTGCGCGCTCACCGCGTCGTCGCGCAGGGACGCGTCCACGCGCGCGGCGAACCCGTCGGCGTCGAACACCGTGGCGTTCAGGAACACCAGGACGACCCCCGCCGTCAGCGCGAGGCCCGCGAGCAGGGCAAGGACACGGCTCATCACCGGTCGCGACCATACCCGCGGGCCTCGACGCCTCGCTAGCGCGAGGGCACTTTGACGCTGGCGGGCGCGCCGGCCACGCCGTCCGCCGACAGCCCGCGCACGGTGACCGTGGCGCGCCGCGCGTGCTCGAGCGTCAGCCGATGGCCGCGCGTACGCCGGTAGATGCGGCGGCCGTCACCGAGCGTGGCCCGCAGCTCGACCTGCCCGGCCTTGCGCCAGCCGACGACGATGTTCTCACCCGCGCGGCGCGCCTTCAGGCCCGCGACCTTGCGCGGCCTGCTCGCGCCGGGTGCGCGGTAGTGGGCGACGACGAGCTTGGCGCGCAGCTGCCCGTCCTGCTCGACGGTGGCGACGATCTCACGGCGCTCCGCGCGGCCCGCGGCGGGGGAGAAGCGCAGCGTGCCGGTGGCGCCGCGGGCGGTCCCGATGGTCGCGCCGGCGCTGGCCCCACGCTCGCTGAACGTGACGACCTGGCCCGGCTGGGGCTTGATCTCGTAGGTGAGCCTGCCGTGGCTGACCCTGGCCTTGACCGACGGATCGGCGAGGCCGTCAGCGGACTTCACGGACGTGATCGCGGTGCCGTCCAGCGACTCCACGCGCCAGGTGCCGCTGGAGGGCTTGGCGAGCGCGATCTGCGTGAGGCTCTCGCTCGGCGACTTCATCAGGTAGAAGCCCTGGCCGCCGAGCGGCCGGTTGTCGGCGGGCGTCTCGAAGCGCTCGCCGTGCGGGCCGACGAAGGCCACGCGCGGGGCGGCGCCCTGGCCGGTGACGGCGATCACGGCGCCGGGCAGGTCCTTGCCCAGCGTGACGGCGCGGGCGCCGCCGGCCTGCGCGGCGTGGATGTTCTCGCGGTACGGGCCGACGTCGCAGCCGGAGAAGTACAGCTTCGGGGCCTGGCCCCACTTGTCGGCGAAGCCCGGGTGCCAGTCGCCGAGGAAGGTGTCGATGTTCAGGCACACGGCGATGCCCTTGCTCGAGAGCAGCGCGTTGGCGCCGAGGCAGGTGTCGATGAAGTCCAGGCAGGCCTTCACCCCGCCCTCGCCGTTGAACTTCAGGCCCTGCATCTCGAGCGAGGCGTAGCCCTTGATCGACGCCAGGCCGTTCCAGCCGAGGCCGAAGTTCGCGCGCAGCCCGACGTAGCCGTTGGTGTGCACCTCGAACTCGGCGTTGGTCATCGCGATCCCGACGAGGCTGAGGCTGCCGTAGGCGCGGAAGACCGCGGGACGATCGTTGTAGACGGTGAAGCCGAGGCCGCCGTCAAGGGCGACGGCCGGCTTGCCGAGCAGCGTCGGGCCGGCGGCCAGCGACACGTTCCCGCACAGCGCCATCACGGGGTTGCCGTGGTCGATCACCTGGTTGGGGACGTTGAAGTGGTAGCCCGTGAGCTGGTAGAGCAGATTGGAGACGTTGATCGTCTCCTTGCCGATCTTGGGCACGCACTTGGAGACCTTCGGATTGAGCTCGACGGCGAACGACAGGTTCTTCAGCGTGACCGGGCCGTACTTGGGCCCACCCGCGCCGAAGCTCGCGTTGCCGTAGAGCGAGGCGAAGATGCCGTTGTTGACGGCGATGCCGCCGTTGAGCTTGAGCGGGATCGGCTGCGGCAGCGCGACGCTCGCGTCGATGCTCCACTGCGTCACGCCCTGGAAGCTGGCGACGAGGTTCGTCAGCGGAAGGCCCGGGAGCCCGCCCTGGGCGACCTTGAACGTGAACGCGCCGTTGGCGGAGGCGCCGGCGACGCCGAGGTCGACGTTCACCGGCGCGCTCGAGGTCGCGCCGCCGAACTGCGACGGCAGCGCGAAGTACAGGCCGAGGCGCACGCCGCCGCCGGCGAGCAGCTGCGGGCTGCCGCTTGCCGCCACGATCGGCATCCCGCCGATGGCCGGGTGGGCGCCCCAGTTGAACTGGAAGCCGTCGAGCTTGTCGCCGGTGACCTTCCACGCCACGGCGCCCTTGATCACCTCGACCTTCGAGCCGTGGGTCGTGAACATCACCCGCGCGTTGTCGCTGTTGACGGCGATCTTGCTCGCCGTCACGTCGATCGTGATGGGCTTACCGCCCTGCGGGAGCAGCCACACCCCGTTGACGTTGACCGGGTACTTGTTCGTGTAGCGCTTACCGCCGGCGATGGCCGACTCGTCGAAGCAGATCATCGAGGTCGCCTTGAACTTCAGAACGGCGATGATCTGCTTGCACGGCGCGGGTGTCGGGGCCGGGGTGACGGTCGGCGCGATCTCGGTGGTGGTCGGGACCACGACCGGCGCGGCCGTCGGGGTCGGCGTGGCGGTCGCCGGATCGGCCGCGACGGTGATCGACTCGTTGACCTGCTTGACCTCCGGGACCCGTCCGGGCCACGTGGCCTTGACGATCACGCGGTAGTCGCCGGCGGTCGTGAAGCGATGGGTCTGCTGGGCGCCGGAGGCGTCGGTGATGCCGTCACCGTCCCAGTCCCAGCTCACGTCGGGAGCGGACGTCGTGGCCTTGAAGGTGACGTCATCGAGGATGGTCGGCGCGGTCGGCTGCCAGGCCACGCTGAGCGTGTGCGGCACCTGGCTCTGGGCCTGCGCCGCGGCAGGGATCAACGCGACGGCCGCCAGTGCTGTGACGGCCGCCTTCGGGAGGAGCGACATGGATTTCGGTATCTCCTGGGGAGGGTGGGGAGCTCCGCAAGACTCCCAGCAACGACCGCGGGGTTCGGTGTGTCTCCCTCCACACTCGGTGGCGGTCAACCGACACCGAAGAGCGCCGGCGCGCCAACTCGCTCAAGCTCTCAGGTCAAGATGCCGATGCAGATGGTTCGGGCGCGTCACGCGTCCGAGCAACGTGGGGGGGAATGGATGCACCAGCCCGATCGTCTTGAGCAGTTGTTTGTGCTGATCGGCCAACTCGAGGGCATGCCGGCGTCGGCCGAGCGCGACTGGATGCTGGCCGAGATCCGCTCGCGGGCGGTTGACCTCGAGACCGGCGTGGCGCCGCGTGCGCTGCGCGCGTTGCCCCGTGACGAGGCGCTCGCCGGCGGCCAGCCTCCGCCCGCCGCGCGGCCCCGATACACCCGCCAGGCCCAGATCCGGCCGGCGGCGCCGACCGTGCGGAGCACGTCGCCCGCGCGACGGGTCGAGCCCGCGTCGCCGCCCTCACGGGTGATCGCGCGAGCGGAGCACGAGAACGCGACCAGCCTGCTCGTCGAGGGACGCGTGCTGTGCCTGGACGACCCGCCCGCCACCGCGTCCGGCGAGAGCCGTCCGTGGGCCGGCGGCCTTCGCGGCTAGACGAGATCGCGGCGGCGCAACCGCACGGCCGCCGACGCGAAGACGGCCCCGGCCCAGGCGATCAGCACGCCGATCGCCAGGCCGGGAGCGAGCAGGCCGGGATCGGTGCTGCCGAGGATCGCCGCGGGCACGCCGGCGAGCGGACCGAAGCGCCCGACGTCCGGAGCGACCTGCAGGACGGCCGGCTCGAGCACCGCCGCGAGGGCGATCAGACCGACGACGGTGACGATCTGATTGCGGATCAGCCCGCCGAAGGCGACCCCCAGCGGGCCCAGCAGCGCGGCCACGGCCAGGTTGCGCCAGAGGACATCGGCGAGGCCCGAGGCGCCGAGCGTCGCCTCACCGCGTGCGTGCAGGATCACGGTGCCGACGGCCATCGTCGCGACCGTCACCAGCAGTGACAGGACGACGCCGGCCACGGCGTAGGCCATGGCCTTGGCGGTGAGGAACTTCAGCCGGTCCGGTGCCGCGAGGATGCTGCCGGTGATCGTGCGGTGACGCCACTCCCCCGTCATCCCGATCGCGCCGAGCAGCACGATGATGTAGGTGATCGCGTTGTTGGTGAACAACTCCTTCGGCTCCCGGCCGGCGGACAGGACCGTCGCGAGGACCACGAGCGACATCGACAGGGCGGCTGCCGTTCCGACGACGGCGGCGAACGTGCGGGTGGTCCGGAGCTTGAGCAGCTCGGCGCGCAGCAACGCGGTCATGCCCGTGCTCCGGTCAGTGTGAGGAACGCCTCTTCCAGCGAGCGCGCGCGGGGGGCGAGCCCCAGCACCGCCACCTGCTCGCGGCCGGCGATCTGGCCGACCTGCTCCGGCGTCGCGCCGAGGACGTGCAGCACGTCGCCGTCGCGCTGCACCCGGTGCCCGCAACGCTGCAGCGCTTGCGCCAACCGCGCCGGGTCGTGCGCTCGGACCTCGGTGGCGGGCCCGTCGTCGCCGCCGAGCACCGCGTCCAGCGTCCCCTGCGCGCGCAGCTCACCGTCGGCGATGACGATCACGTCGTCGACCGTCTGGGCCACCTCGGCGAGCACGTGGCTGGAGACCAGCACCGCACGGCCGCCGGCCGCCTGCTCGCGCAGCAGGCCGCGCAGCCAGCTGATGCCCGGCGGGTCCAGGCCGTTGGTCGGCTCGTCGAGGATCAGCACCGGCGGGTCACCCAGCAGCGCCGAGGCGATCGCCAGGCGCTGGCGCATGCCCATCGAGTAGCCCTTCACGCGGCGGTCGGCGGCGTCGACGAGCCCGACGTCGCTGAGCACCGCCTCGACCCGCGTTTGTGCATGCCCGGCCGTGGCGGCCAGGACCCGGAGGTGGTTGCGGGCGCTGCGGCCAGGGTGGAAGGAGGCGTCCTCGAGCACCGCGCCGACGTGGTTCCCCGGACGTTCGAGCTGCTCGTACCGGAGGCCGCCGAACGTCGCGGAGCCCGCCGTCGGCCGGACGAGGCCGAGCAGCGCACGCAGCGTCGTGCTCTTGCCGGCGCCGTTGGGACCGAGGAAGCCGGTCACGCGGCCGGGCTCGACCTCGAACGAGAGCGACCGGACGGCGGCGAAGTCGCCGAAGCGCTTGGAGAGGTTGCGGATCTCGATTGGTGCCATGGCCGCAGTCTCCGGTTTGTCAGGGCGCCTGTCGTCGGCCGCAGGGCGCGTCCGGGGTCCGCCCTCACGCAGATCTTCTTGGTGGCCCTCTCTATCGGAAGGGGGAGAGGGCGCTACCGGCCGGGCTTTACGAGGCCGGTCTCGTAGGCCAGTACGACCGCCTGTACGCGGTCGCGCAGCCCCAGTTTGCCGAGCAGGCTTGAGACGTGGGTCTTGATCGTGCCCTCGCTGACGATGAAATGGGCCGCGAGCTCGCTGTTGCTCAGTCCTCGCGCGAGCATCACCAGCACCTCGCGCTCCCGTTGCGTGAGCGAGTCCAGCCGCGCGCTCGTCTCCGCCTCGACGGGACGCCGCGCGAACTGCTCGATCACCCGGCGCGTGACCGACGGCGCCAGCAGCGCCTCGCCCGACGCGACCAGCCGGACCGCCTCGACCAGCTGCTCGGGCGGCGCGTTCTTGAGCAGGAACCCGCTCGCACCCGCCTGCAGCGCCTCGAACACGTACTCGTCGCGTTCGAACGTCGTGAGGATGATCACCCGGCTGTGCCCATCGGGCGCCGCGGCGATCGTCCGCGTGGCCGCCAGCCCGTCCCCGCCGGGCATCTGGATGTCCATCATCACCACGTCGGGCTTGAGGCGACGCGCCGCGTCCGCGGCCTGCTCACCGTTGGCCGCCTCACCCACCACCTCGATATCGCCCTGGGACTCGAGGATCATCCGGAACCCCGCCCGGATCAGCGACTGATCATCCGCCAGCAGGACCCTGATGCTCATGACGTGGGCAGCCTGACCTTGACCGCGAACCCGCCGCCCGCGGCGGGCCCGGCGCTCAGCTGCCCGCCGAGCAGCGCCGCCCGCTCGCGCATCCCGATCAGCCCGAGCCCCGCCGAGGGTGACATCGGCGAGCCGGTCGGCCGGCCGTCGTCGACGACCTCGAGCTCGAACTCGTCGGGCCAGTACCGCAGGTGCACGTCGGCGCGCGACGCCACCGAGTGCTTGAGCGTGTTCGTCAGCGCCTCCTGCACGATCCGGTACGCCGACACGTCGATCGTCGGCGGCAGCGACCGCCGCTCGCCCTCGATGCTGACCTCGACCGCCAGCGCCGACTCGCGCAGGCTTTTGGCCAGGCGGTCGAGCTCGCCCAGTCCAGGCTGCGGCGCCAGGTCGTCCGTGTCACCCGCCTGGCGCAGGAACCCGAGCAGACGGTGAAGCTCGGCCACCGCCTCCCGGCTCGAGCTCTCGATCGCCGACAACGCCTGCTTGGCCTTGCCGGGATCGGCGTCGATCACCAGCCGGGCGGCACCCGCCTGCACGCCCATCATGCTCACGTGGTGGGCGACGACATCGTGCAACTCGCGCGCGATCCGCACCCGCTCCTCGAACACCGCGTGCTCACGCTCCCGCTCGGCATGCCGCGCCCGCCCCTCGGCCGAACGAAGCGCGAACCCGACCACCCACGCGATGACAAAGATCCCGGGCACGAACAGGAACTCGCCCGGCCCATGGTCCGGGTCGTTGGCGACGACCACCGCGGCCGCGACCAGGATGAGGGCGAGCCCGAGCCGCCCACGCAGCTCGTCCGCGACCTGCCCGAGCAGGAACGCCGCCGCCAACCCGGCGAGATACAGCGCCGACGTGCCGGTGACCAGCCGCCCATCGACGAACGACAGGCCCACGGCAAGCACCCACAACGCCGCGGGCGCGGCAAACGGCCAGCGCCGGCGACCCAGGAGCGCCAGCACGACCACCGCAACGGCGGGCACCGCGAACCCGCGCGGCACCGACGTCTCGCGAAACACCTCGACCGAGGCCCACAGCGCCGCCAGCACGATCAGCGCATCCATGCCGTGCCGGCGCGCAAGGACCGAGAGGCGACTCACAGGGCCGAACCTACTCCAACCGCGACCAGCACGCCGGACTTCTCCCCAGAACGACAGAAGCCCCGCGTGTGCAGGGCTTCTCCGAGGAGCGGGAGCGACGGGACTCGAACCCGCGACCTCCCGCTGCGACCACATCCACCGGGGCATGGACGCATGACCCGTGCGGGACTCTGGCTAGGCGGCGACCTTGACGTAGGCCGCGGTGAGCCCGGAGGGTCACCGACCAGGCGCTCGAGCGCGTCGAGTACGCGCGTCTGCACGGGACGGTCGAGCCTGCGCAGGTCGCGCCGCGCCGGCGCCTCAACCGCGACGCGCCATCCAGCCGTCAACCGAGTTCGCGCCGCAGCTCGTCGAGCGAGACAGAGTCTTCGGTGTCGCGTCCAGTCCAGGCCCCGTTGACGCTGGCCTCTTCCTCCGGCGTGAGCGGCTCATCGACTTCGGGGGCGTTGTCGAAGAACTCACGAACCGGGTCGTGGTCGCGGCGGCTGGCAATGAAGGCGAGCGCTTGCTCGGCCTCGAGCTCCGACAGTTCCTCGACGGTCTGGCGGAGCTTCTCCTTGGCGGTCATCTCAGGTCGAAGGGTACCGTCGGACCCGCTCAGCACGGTGCCGTCTGAGGTTGCCCTACCTGTGGCGTCGACCTTCGGCCGGCAGGGCTTGCCTGCCTCCTTGCGCGAACTGCTGGACACGTTCGATGCGCGCCGCGAGGCGCTTGGACACGTGGTGGACGCGGAGGACGAGCGAGATGCCGCGTAGCGAGGACCCCCAGAACGACAGAAGCCCCGCGTGTGCAGGGCTTCTCCGAGGAGCGGGAGCGACGGGACTCGAACCCGCGACCTCCGGCGTGACAGGCCGGCGCTCTAACCAACTGAGCTACGCCCCCCGGGCGTCGGCCGAAGGATAGCGCCCTACCGCCGAGCCCGAGCCGTGGGTTTCCGCACGCGCCGCAACTTGGCCGCGCCCGCGGGTGTTCACGGGGTGTCAACCGATTTGAGCCCGGAGGTAGGGCATGTCCAATGTAATGGCAGGACGGACGCTGGCGACCGCGGTTGCGGGGTTGGTGTTGGGGTTGTCGGGTTCCGCGCGGGCGGCGGAGATTCACGGGACGGCCGGCAACGACAGGATCCATGGGACCAGGCACGCGGATGTGATCGACGCGCAGGCCGGGGA
The DNA here is from genome assembly GCA_963798325.1 of uncultured Solirubrobacteraceae bacterium. GTDB lineage: Bacteria > Actinomycetota > Thermoleophilia > Solirubrobacterales > Solirubrobacteraceae > Solirubrobacter. Next base: position 432,078 of record CAWCSS010000008.1, on the reverse strand, counting down.
TGACCGGGTGGGTGCGGGCAATGGCCCGGACACGGTCACCGGTGGCGAGGGTGCCGACCGGCTGTGGGGCCGGTGGGGCGCGGACCGGCTGTTCGGCGGCCCGGGCGATGACCGGATCTGGGGCGGGGTCGGCAACGATCAGTCCTGGGGTGAGGACGGCAACGATCTGATGGGTGGCGGGGACGGCAACGACCGGCAGGCCGGCGGTCCCGGGAACGACACGATCTATGCGGGCCGCGGGAACGACGAGAGCTGGGGCGAGGACGGCGATGACGTCCTGTGGGCGCTCGCGCGCAAGGACGTGCATGGTCGCAACGACACGCAGGGCGATGTGCTGCACGGCGGGCCGGGCAACGACACGTTCAAGACCCGCGACGGCGAGGCCGACGTGATCGACTGCGGGCCGGGCGTGGACACGGTGCTGGCGGACTTCAAGGACGTGCTCGGCAAACCCCGGCGAGTGCGAGGTCGTCAACCGTGCGCGACGCGCGAAGAAGGGCGAAGACCAGCAGGAAAGCGCGGAGCCGACGGACACGTTGAGCCCGAAGGAGTAGGAACCGTGACCCGCGGGGTAGGGCCTGGGGCATGTATATAGGCCTCGGAACACTCGCGGTAATCATCATCATCCTGTTGCTCATCTTCTTGCTCTAGCTACTGGCCAGCCCCACCGCCCATTCGGTGGGGCTCCGGAGCACGGGAGGCCGGTACACGCGAGTGAAAACCGGCCTCCCCGTTGCGAGTCTGCGGGCATGCCCAAGCCCAACCTCGCCGCGCGCGCCGGCTATTGGAGCGCGACGCACCGCAAGACCGCGATCTTCGGCTGGCTGGCGTTCGTCGTCATCGCGTTCGTCCTCGGCGGCGCGATCGGAACCAACACGCTCGCCGACGAGGACACCGGCAACGGCCAGTCGCGCCTCGCCGACACCGCCATCAGCCGCGCCGGCTTCCCGGACTCCGACGATGAACAGGTCCTGGTCACGGCGCGCGACAAGGACCTGAAGGCCAACGACCCCGCCTTCAGAGCGGGCGTGGACACCGTTGTCGCCCGCCTCGGCAAGACGGCGCACGTCCAGGACATCCGCTCGCCCTTCGACGCAGGCAACGAAGGCCAGATCTCCAAGGACGAGACCGCGGCGCTGGTCACGTTCAGCATCCCCGGGGACGCCGACGTCACCGACAAGCGCGTCGACGCCACCCTCGCCGCCACGGCGAAGGCCCAGAGCGAGCACCCGGAACTGCGGATCGAGCAGTTCGGCGGCGCCTCCGCCGACAAGGCGCTCGGCGACTCGCTCGACGATGACTTCAAGCGGGCCGAGTTCCTGAGCCTGCCGATCACGCTGATCATCCTGCTCGTCGCCTTCGGCGCGCTCGTGGCCGCCGGGGTGCCGCTGCTGCTCGCCATCACGGCCGTGATCGGCACGCTCGGCCTGGTCGGGCCGATCAGCCAGATCGTGCCGATGGAGGAGTCCGCGAACAGCGTGATCCTGCTCATCGGCCTCGCGGTCGGGGTCGACTACTCGATGTTCTATCTCCGCCGGAAGATGGAGGAGCGAGACGCGGGACGCAGCAGTGAAGCCGCCCTCGAGTTCGCCGCCGCCACGTCCGGCAAGGCCGTGCTCGTCTCCGGCGTCACGGTGCTGATCGCGATGGCCGGCATGTTCCTGGCCGGCAACGCCGTCTTCACCTCCTTCGCCGTCGGCACGATGCTCGTCGTCGCCGTCGCGATGCTCGGCAGCGTCACCGTCCTGCCCGCCGTGCTGTCCAAGCTCGGCGACAACGTCGAGAAGGGCCGGATCCCCTTCATCGGCCAAGCTTGCGCCACCGCAACCACGGCGAGTCGCGCGTGTGGGGCTGGGTCATCGACCGCGCGCTCGCCCGCCCGTGGGTCGCGCTGCTCGCCGCCGGCGGCTTCCTCGTCGTGCTCGCCATCCCCGCGCTGCGGATGCACACGATCAACCCGGGCGCGGCGGGGCTGCCGCACAACCTGCCGATCGTGCAGACCTACGACCGCATCCAGGAGAAGTTCCCGGGCGGGCCGCTTCCGGCGAACGTCGTCGTCGAGGCCGAGGACGTCACCGAGCCCCGACGTGCAGGCCGGCATCAAGGCGCTCGTGAAGACCGCGAGCGGCCCGACCAACGTCACCGTCAGCCCGAACAAGCACGTGGCGATCGTCGACATCCCGCTCCCCGGCAACGGCACCGACGCGACGTCGGACGCCGCGCTGGCGCAACTGCGCGGCCATACGATCCCGAACACGATCGACAAGGTGCCCGGCACGAAGACCTACGTGACCGGCATCACCGCCGGCTCGAAGGACTTCAACGACCGCCTGGCCTCACGCCTGCCGCTCGTGTTCGCGTTCGTGCTCGGCCTCGCGTTCCTGCTGCTGCTCGTCACGTTCCGCAGCATCGTCGTGCCGCTGAAGGCGATCGTGCTCAACCTGCTGTCCGTCGGCGCCGCCTACGGCGTGCTCGTCTACGTCTTCCAGGACGGCCACTTCGAGAGCCTGCTCGGCTTCCAGTCCGTCGGCGGGATCACGTCCTGGCTGCCGCTGTTCCTGTTCGTGATCCTCTTCGGCCTGAGCATGGACTACCACGTGTTCATCATCAGCCGGATCCGCGAGGGCGTGGACCGGGGCATGTCGACCGACCGCGCCGTCGCGCACGGCATCAAGGCGACCGCGGGCGTCGTCACCAGCGCCGCCGTCGTGATGGTCGCCGTGTTCGCGATCTTCGCCAGCCTGAGCATGATCGAGTTCAAGCAGATGGGCGTCGGCCTCGCGGTGGCGATCCTGCTCGACGCGACGCTCGTGCGCGCGGTGCTTTTGCCAGCCGCGATGAAACTCCTTGGAGAGCGGAACTGGTACCTCCCGCGCCAGTTGCGCTGGTTGCCGAAGTTCGATCACGAGCAGGCACCGGAGGCGATGGGCGCCTAACCTGCTCGCCACTATGCGAATTGGCGTGCTCACCGGGGGCGGAGACTGCCCCGGCCTCAACGCGGTCATCCGGGCCGTCGTCCGTAAAGGCATCAACACCCACGGTCACGAGTTCTTCGGCTTCCGGTATGGCTGGGCCGGGGTGCTCTCGGGCGACGGCGATGCCACTCACCCTCGAGAACACGCGCGGCATCCTGCACCGCGGCGGGACGATCCTCGGGTCGTCCCGCACGAACGTGTACAAGGTCGAGGACGGCCTGAACAAGGTCAAGCAGTCGATGAAGCAGCAGGCCTCGACGCGCTGATCCCGATCGGCGGCGAGGACACGCTCGGCGTCGCGGGCAAGCTGCACGAGGACGGCATCCCGGTCGTCGGCGTGCCCGAAGACGATCGACAACGACCTCGCCGCGACCGACTACACGTTCGGCTTCCAGACCGCCGTGCAGATCGCCACCGACGCGATCGACCGCCTGCACACGACCGCGGAGTCCCACAACCGCGTGCTGGTGTGCGAGGTCATGGGCCGCCACGCCGGCTGGCTCGCGGTCCATTCCGGCCTCGCCGGCGGTGCGGACGTGATCCTGATCCCCGAGCGCCCGTTCAACATCGACAACGTGTGCGACCACATCAAGCACCGCCACGACAACGGCGCGACCTTCTCGATCGTCGTCGTGGCCGAGGGCGCGACGCCCGAGGACGGCGGCCTGCTCACGCAGCACCAGACGACGGACGCGTTCGGGCACGTGCGCCTCGGCGGCATCGGGATCATCCTCGAGCAGGAGATCGAGGAGCGCACCGGCTTCGAGTCGCGCACGACGATCCTCGGCCACATCCAGCGCGGCGGCACGCCGCTCGCGTTCGACCGCGTGCTCGGCAGCCGCTTCGGCGTCGCCGCCGTGGACGCGATCACCGAGGGCGACTACGGCAAGATGGTCGCGCTGCGCGGGACGCGGATCGAGCGCGTGCCGCTCTCCGAGGCGCTCGCCGAGCCGAAGCTGGTCGACGCGGAGCTCTACGAGACCGCCGCGGTCTTCTTCGGTTAGAGTCAGCTGCTCGTCCCGGTCGTCCTGACGGGGCTGAACCTGCGGCCGCTGTTCGGCAGCCTGCCGCCGCTGCTGGCGGACATCCGCGCGGACCTCGGACTGTCCGCCGCCGCGGCCGGGCTGCTGACCACCGGCCCGCTGCTGGCGCTGGGCATCCTGGCGCCGCTCGGGCCGCGGATCGCGCGCCGCTATCCCGTCGAGCGGGTGCTGCTGGTCGCGTGCTTCGTGACCGCGGTCGGGACCGCGATGCGCGGGCTGGGCGGGATCGCGCCGCTGTACCTCGGGACGCTGCTGGCGGGCGCGGCGATCGCGCTCACGCAGGTGGTCACGCCCGCGTGGGTGCGGGCGAAGGCGACACAGGGCACGGGCGTGCTGACCGGCGCGTTCAGCTGGGCGCTGGTGGCCGGGGCGACGATCGCCACCTTCGTCGCGATCCCGCTCTCGGACGCCTTCGGCGGATGGGAAGGTGCCCTGGCGATCTGGGCGATCGTCGGCGTGGCCGCCGCCGCCGTCTGGCTGCCGCTGGCGATCAGAGCGCACGACCCCGTGCCGGCGCCGGTCGGCGCACCGCTGTGGCGCAACCCGATGGCGTGGTCGATCGCGCTGCTGATGGGCGCGCAGTCGATGGCGTTCTTCTCGACGATCACGTGGCTGCCGGACATCCTCGCCGACGACGGGTTCTCCGAGGGCTTCGCCGGCACGATGTCCGGGATCACGCAGCTGGTGCAGCTCGCCCCCGCGTTCGCGATCCCGGTCCTGGCCGCGCGGCGGGCGACACAGGTCGACCTGCTGGCGATCATCGTCGGCACGGCGCTGATCGGGCTGCTCGGCATCCTGCTCGTCGCCGGACGCGTCGCTGCTGTGGATGGTCTTCCTCGGCATCGGCCAGGGCGGCGCGCTCGGGCTGGCGCTGATCCTGCCCGTGCTGCGCGGCAAGGACCCCGGCGCAGGTCGCCGGGATGGCGGCGATGGCGATGGGCGTCGGCTACCTGATCGCCGCCGGCGGCCCGCGCTGGTCGGCGCCGTGTTCGACCTCGACGGCCGCCTGGACGTGGCCGATCCTCGTCCTGCTCGCGATGACGGTCGCGCAGTGGCCCGCCGCGCTGCGCGCGGTGCGCAACGAATAGGGAAACCCCGTATGGCGCCGGCGCGCCCGCCGCCGGGAGGATCGGAGGACAACGAGCCTTCAAGGGGGCCTCATGCACGGATCGGGTGCGAACGGCAGTGCTCACGGGAGCCGTCGGCGCGGTTGGCTTCGCCAGCGTGGCCGCGGGCGCGATCCCCGGCACGGAAGGTCACCGCCTGTTATGACAGCGCCGGCTCGGGCCCAGCACCTCGGCACGCTCGCGCCCGGCACGTCCGTCGTGTTCTCCGGCACGACGTGCGCCGGCGACAACGACTGGTTCGCGTTCGCCCTTCCCGCGACGGGCGACATCCTGCTGCGGCTCACGAGCACGTCCGGCGACAGCGACTTCTGCGTGTACTCCAGTCCGGTGGTGGAGCTGCAGTGCGTGACCGGAGCCGCCACGCAGCTCTCGCTCAACGACGTTCAGGGCACGTTCTACATCCGCGTGTTCGACGTCGTGCCCGGCAGCTACTCGCTGCTGCTCAGCCGGTGAACGGCATCCCGACGTAGTTCTCGGCCAGCGCGGTCGCCTGCGCCGCGCGCGTCACCGTGTAGCGCCAGCTGCGAGAGCTGCAGCCGCATCTGGAAGTCGTCGTCGCCGGCGAAGCGGTGCAGCATCGACGTCATCCACCAGGAGAAGTGCTGCACGCGCCACACGCGCTTCAAGGCGGTCTCGGAATAGCGCGGCCAGCTTCTCCGGCGACGCCGATCGAGTTCGCCAGCAGGTAGACGTCGGCCATCGCCGTGTTCAGGCCCTTGGCGCCGGTCGGCGGAACGATGTGCGCGGCGTCGCCGGCCAGGAACAGCTGCTCGTGCTGCATCGGCTCGACCACGAACGAGCGCATCGGCGTGACGCCCTTGTCGAAGATCTCGCCGCGGTTGACGGGCATGCCGAAGCGCGTGTCGAGCTCCTCCCAGATCCGCTCGTCCTCCCACGGCTCCTCGTCGGGCTCGCACTGCAGGTACAGACGCGACACCTCCGGGGAGCGCAGCGAGGCCAGCGCGAACCCACGCTCGTGGTGGGCGTAGATCAGCTCCTCGGACGTCGGCGCGGCATGCGCGAGGATGCCCATCCAGCCGAACGGATACTCGCGCTCGTACACGGTCAGCGCGTCGGCGATCGCCGGCCGGCAGATGCCGTGGAAGCCGTCGCAGCCCGCGATCAGCTCGGCCTCCAGACACGTGCTCGTCGCCCTCGTGGACGTAGCTTCACCACGCCCGTCGCGGGGTCCACGCGCACGTCGGAGACCTTGAAGTACAGGCCCTCGGTCCAGCGCGCGCCGATCAGGTCCTTGACCACCTCCTGCTGGCCGTAGATCGTGATCGCGCGGCCGGTCAGGTCGGTCAGCGGCGATGCGGTGGCCCTCGCCGTCGAAGCGCAGCTCGACGCCGTGATGCACGAGCCCCTCGGCGTGCATGCGCGCGCCCGAGGCCCACCTCGTCCATCAGGTCCATCGTCGCCTGCTCGAGCACGCCCGCGCGCACGCGCTGCTGCACGTACTCCTGGTCGCGCGCCTCGAGGATCACGTTCTCGATCCCCCGCAGCTCGAGCAGCCGCCCGAGCATCAACCCGGCCGGCCCGCCGCCGACGATCGCCACTTGCGTACGCATGGCTCGATGATACTGTTCGACATACGCACTTGCGTTCACTATGCGAACACACGCCGAGATCACATCCCTCGCCGACGCCGTTGCCGACCTCGTCGATGACGGCGACACCGTGGCTCTGGAGGGCTTCACCCACCTGATCCCCGTCGCCGCGGGGCAGGAGCTCATCCGCCAGCGCAAACGAGACCTCACGCTCGTGCGGATGACGCCGGACATCGTCTATGACCAGCTGATCGGCGCCGGCTGCGCGCGCAAGCTGATCTTCAGCTGGGGCGGGAACCCCGGCGTCGGGTCGCTGCACCGGTTCCGCGAGGCGGTGCAGACGGGCGCGATCGAGATCGAGGAGCACAGCCACGCCGGCATGGCCAACCGCTACGTCGCGTCGGCGAGCGGCCTCCCGTTCGCGGTGATGCGCGGCTACAACGGCACCTCACTGCCCGAGCACACGGACACGATCAAGCCGATCACCTGCCCGTTCACCGGCGAGACGCTGACCGCGGTGCCGGCGCTCGATCTCGACGTCGGGATCATCCACGCGCAGCGTGCCGACCGCCAAGGGAACGTCCAGCTGTGGGGCCAGACCGGCGTGCAGAAGGAGACGGTCCTCGGCGCCAAGCGCAGCCTCGTGACCGTGGAGGAGATCGTCGACGAGCTCGACGACAAGCCCAACGCCGTCGTGCTCCCGCGCTGGGTCGTCGACCGCGTGTGCGAGGTGCCGGGCGGCGCGAAGCCGTCCTACGCGCAGGACTACTACGAGCGCGACAACGCCGCCTACAAGGCCTGGGACGCGATCTCGAAGGACAAGGAGCAGTTCGAGGCGTGGATGGAGGCGCTATGAACTATGAACCCGACGAGATGATGAGCGTCACCGCCGCCCGCGCGATGAAGGACGTCAACGCGTGCTTCGTCGGCATCGGCCTGCCGAGCACCGGCGCGAACCTCGCCCGCCGCACGCACGCGCCGGACCTCGTGCTGGTCTACGAGGCGGGAGCGATCGGCGCCAAGCCGCCGCGGCTGCCGCTGAGCATCGGCGACGGCATGCTCGGCGAGACCGCCGACGCGATCGCCAGCGTCCCCGAGATCTTCAACTACTGGGTCCAGCCCGGCCGGATCGATGTCGGCTTCCTCGGCGCCGCGCAGATCGACCGCTTCGCCAACATCAACACGACCGTCGTGGGCGACTACGACCATCCCAAGGTCCGGCTGCCGGGCGCGGGCGGCGCCCCCGAGATCGCCGCGAGCTGCGGCGAGGTGATCGTGATCGTGCGCCAGAGCACGCGGGCGTTCGTGGAGAAGGTCGACTTCGTGACGAGCGTCGGTCACGGCAGCGGGCCAGGTGACCGTGAGAAGCTGGGCCTCAGAGGGAAGGGTCCGACCAAGGTGATCACCGACCTCGGCATCCTCGAGCCCGACCCGGAGACCAAGGAGCTCGTGCTGACCCACGTGCACGAAGGCGTGACCGTCGAACAGGCCAAAGCGGCGACGGGGTGGGACCTGCGGGTGGCGCCGGCGCTGACCACGACCGAGCCGCCGACCGACGACGAGCTCGAAGCCCTCCGGGAACTGGTGAACGCATGAGCAGCGCCTACATCTACGACGCCATCCGCACCCCCTTCGGCCGCTACGGCGGCGCGCTGGCCAAGGAGCGCCCCGACGACCTGGGCGCGCTCGTGGTCAAGCGGATCGTCGAGCGCAACGACCTCGAGACCGTCGATGACGTCTACTTCGGCAACGCCAACGGCGCGGGCGAGGACAACCGCAACGTCGCGCGCATGGCCGCGCTGCTCGCGGGCCTCCCCACGTCGGTCCCCGGCGTGACCGATCAACCGCCTGTGCGGCTCGAGCCTCGACGCGGCGATGCAGGCGAGCCGCGCGATCGAGACCGGAGACGCCGAGACGATCCTCGTCGGCGGCGTCGAGTCCATGAGCCGCGCGCCGTGGGTGGTGACCAAGCCCGAGAAGGGCTTCCCGGCCGGCCCGCAGACGATGCACTCGACCACGCTCGGCTGGCGCATGGTCAACCCCGAGATGCCCGGCGTGTGGACGATCTCGCTCGGCGAGAGCACCGAGAAGCTCGCCGGTATCCACAAGGTCGGCCGCGAGGCGCAGGACGCGTTCGCGCTGCGTTCGCACCAGCTCGCGGCCAAGGCCTGGGACGACGGCTTCTACGCCGACTGGGTGCAGCCCGTGGCGGATCTCGAACGCGACGAGGGCATCCGCGCCGACAGCTCGCTGGAGAAGCTGGCCAAGCTCAAGCCCGCCTTCGTCAAGGACGGGACGGTCACCGCCGGCAACGCGAGCCCGCTCAACGACGGCGCCTCCGCCGTCCTGATCGGCGGCGAGAACCACCAGGGCGAGCCGCTCGCGCGGATCGCCGGCCGCGGCGTCCACGCCGTCGATCCCGACATCTTCGGCATCGGCCCGGTCGAGGCCGCCAACAAGGCGCTCAAGCAGGCCGGCATCACCTGGAACGACGTCGACCTCGTGGAGCTCAACGAGGCCTTCGCCGCCCAGTCGCTGGCGTGCGTGAACAGCTGGCCGATCGACCCCGAGAAGGTCAACGCGTTCGGTGGCGCGATCGCCATCGGCCACCCGCTCGGCGCGTCCGGCGGCCGCATCCTCGGCACGCTGGCGAGAGGCCTCAAGAAGACCGGCGGCCGCTACGGCGTGGCCGCGATCTGCATCGGCGTCGGCCAAGGCCTCGCAGTGGTGTTGGAAGCATGAGCGACCCGGAACTGGACTACCCGCCGTACAAGTCCACGGCGCTGCGCCACCCGAAGCAGGGGCTGATCCCCCTCGCGCACCGTCTGACGGAGACGACCGCACCCGTCTTCGGCCACGAGCGTGTACGAGCCGGCGAGAACGACCTCACGCACGATGGCCAGGCGATCGGCCAGCGGATCATCGTCCACGGCCACGTCAAGGAAGAGGACGGTCGCCCCGTCCCCAACACGTTGATCGAGATCTGGCAGGCCAACGCGGGCGGCCGCTACCGCCACCGCGTCGACAACTGGCCGTCGCCGCTTGACCCGAACTTCACCGGCGGCGGGCGCACGATCACCGACGAGAAGGGCTATTTCCGCTTCGTCACGATCCGGCCCGGCGCCTACCCGTGGGGCAACCACCCGAACGCCTGGCGCCCGGCGCACATCCACTTCAGCCTGTTCGGGCACGCGTTCACGCAACGGCTGGTGACGCAGATGTACTTCCCGGATGACCCGCTGTTCTTCCAGGACCCGATCTACAACTCGGTCCGCGACGAGCGCGCGGCGCGCCGGATGATCAGCGCGTACGACCACGACGCGACCGAGGAGTCCTGGGCGCTCGCCTTCCGCTGGGACATCGTGTTGCGCCAGACCCCGATGGAACCATGACCACGCCCTCGCAGACGGTCGGCCCGTACCTCTCGATCGGGCTGCCCTGGCCGGACGGCGCGGACGTCGCCCCGGAGGGCACACAAGGTCGCATCCGCATCTACGGCCACCTTTTCGACGGCGCCGGCGAGCCCATCCCCGACGGCATGATCGAGACCTGGCAGGCCGACGCCGACGGCAAGTTCGGAACGGCGTTCCGAGGCCTCGGGCGCGCCCCCACCGACGCCGAAGGCGGCTTCGAGATCTTCACCGTCAAGCCCGGCCGGATCGGCGACGGCCAGGCACCGCACATCGACGTCAGCGTGTTCGCGCGGGGCATGTTGAACCGATGCGTGACCCGCATCTATTTCGCTGACGAAGACAACGGAGGCGATCCTGTGCTGGACTCCGTGCCCGAGGCACGTCGCGCGACGATCCTCGCCAACCCCGGCGAGGACGGCTACCGCTTCGACGTTCACCTCCAGGGCGACAGTGAGACCGTCTTCTTCCGAGTCTGATGTCTTCGCGGGTGTTCTCGCCCGTGGTGGCGTGGCCGAGCAGGTGTCCGGGCGGGCCTGGCTGCAGGCCCTGCTCGACTTCGAGGCGGCGCTCGCCCGCGCGCAGGCGCACGCTGGAGAGATCACCCACGAGCAGGCCGACGCGATCGTCGCGCTGTGCGACGCCGACCGCTACGACGTGGCCGAGATCGGTGCCGGAGCGGCGGAGATCGGCAACCCGGCGGGCGCCGTGGTGAAGGCGCTCAAGGCGGCGACCGACGCGCCCGTGCACAAGGACGCGACCAGCCAGGACGCGGTCGACACCGCGGCGATGCTCATCACCAAGCGGGCGCTCGCGCCGCTGCTCGTCGACCTGCGCGCCGCGGCCAACGTCGCCGCGCGCCTGGCCGACACCCACCGCGACACGCCGATCATCGGCCGCACGCTGCTCCAGCAGGCCAACCCCACCACCTTCGGGCTGAAGGCCGCGGGCTGGGCGCTGGGCCTCGACGACGCCGCGGACACGCTCCACAGCGCGCGGCTCGCCTACCAGCTGGGCGGCCCGGTGGGCACGCTCGACCCGGCCTACCGGCTCGATCTCGGCCTCGACGTCCCCGTGATCCCCTGGCACACGCAGCGCAACCGGATCGGCGAGCTCGCCGGGGCGCTCGGCGTCGCCGCGGGCGCGATCGGCAAGGCCGCGCTCGACGTGATCCTGCTCAGCCAGACCGAGGTCGCCGAGGTCCGCGAGGCCAATGGCGGCGGCTCGACGAGCATGCCGCACAAGCACAACCCGGTCGCGGCGATCTCCGCGCTGGGCTGCGCCAAGCAGGCACCCGCGCTGGTGGCCACGCTGCTCGCCGCGATGGTGCAGGAGCACGAGCGCGGCGCCGGCTCCTGGCACGCCGAGTGGCGTCCGCTGGAGCAGCTGTTGACGACCACCGGCTCGGCCGCGAGCTGGCTGCGCACATCCTTGGAAACCCTCGAGGTCGACGCCGGCCAGATGCGCTCCCGGGTGACCGGGGACACGGGCGCCGCGGCGCGCCTCGTCGAGAAAGCGCTGGACCATCGATGATCCCCCACCACGAAGTCACCGGCGACGGGCCGCCGCTCGTCCTGTCCAACTCGCTCGGCGCGACGCTGGCGATGTGGGACCCGCAGGTCAAAGCGCTCGCCAAGCACTTCCAGGTGATCCGCTACGACACGCGCGGGCACGGCGGGAGCGACACGCCGCCCGGCCCGTACACGATCGACGACGTCGGCAACGACGTGACCGACCTCCTGGACCACTTGAACATCGAGCGCGCGTCGTTCGCCGGGCTCTCGCTCGGCGGCATGACCGGCATGTGGCTCGGCATGCACGCGCCGGCGCGGATCGAGAAGCTCGCCCTGCTGTGCACGTCGCCGAAGATGGGGCCTGCGGAGGTGTGGGAGGACCGCGCCAAGCTCGTACGCGAGCAGGGCACCGAGGCGATCGTCGACGGCACCTTCGAGCGCTGGTTCACCGAGGACTACCGCGCCAAGCACCCGCTCAAGAAGCTGCGCCGGATGTTCGTCGACATCGACGACGAGGGCTACGCCAGCTGCTGCGCGATCATCGAGAAGATGGACCTGACCGACGGGCTGCCGAACATCGGCGCGCCGACCCTGGTCATCGCCGGCGCACAGGACCCGGCGACGCCGCCGGAGGCGCACGCCGCCGTGATCGTGGGTTCGGTGCCGGGCGCGCACCTCGAGGTGCTGGACCCCGGCGCGCACCTGATCAACGTCGAGCGCGCCGGCGACGTCTCGCGCCTGCTCGTCGAGCACCTGTCATGAGCGATCCGCGCTACGAGGCCGGCCTGAAGGTCCGCCGCGAGGTCCTCGGCGACGAGCACGTCGATCGGGCCCTCGACCACGCCACCGAGTTCACGCAGCCCTTCCAGGAGTACATCACCCGCTCGGCGTGGGGCGAGGCCTGGACGCGCCCCGGGCTGGACCGCAAGACCCGGTCCTGCATCACGCTCGCGATCCTGACGGCGCTGAGAGCCGAGAACGAGATCCCGATGCACGTGCGCGCCGCGATCCGCAACGGCCTCACGCCCGAGGAGATCCTCGAGGTGCTGATCCACACCGCGGTCTACGCGGGTGTGCCGGCGGCGAACTCCGCGGTCAAACTCGCCCAGGAGACCCTGGACGCGCTGTGACGGGCGACGCTCGCCTGTCGGCTCGTACTCGCGCGCGCCGAGGGAGCCGGCGTGGCTGAGCGCGGCGAGCACTTCGTCCAGTCGCTCGAGCGCGGCCTCGCGGTGATCAAGGCGTTCGGGAGCGAGGACCCGGAGCTGACGCTGAGCGACGTCGCCCGCCGCACCGGTCTCACCCGCGCCGCCGCGCGCCGCTTCCTGCTCACGCTGGCCGACCTCGGCTACGTCCGCAGCGACGGCAAGCACTTCGCGCTCACGCCGCGCGTGCTCGAGCTCGGCTACGCGTACCTGAGCAGCCTCAGCCTGCCGGAGATCGCCGAGCCGCACCTGGAGCGCCTCGCGGCCGAGGTCCGCGAGAGCTCATCGGTCTCCGTCCTCGACGGCGACGAGATCGTCTACGTCGGCCGCGTCCCCACGAGCCGGATCATGCGCGTGTCGATCAACGTCGGCACGCGCTTTCCCGCCTACGCCACCTCGATGGGACGGGTGCTGCTGGCGGCGCTCGCGCCCGAGGCGCTCGACGCCTACCTCGCGCGCGCCGAGATCCGCCCGCTGACCAGCCGACGCCATCGCCGGCGCCGACGCCCTGCGCGCGGAGCTCGACCGCATCCGCGCCCAGGGCTGGGCGCTGGTCGACCAGGAGCTCGAGGAGGGCCTGCGCTCGGTCGCCGCTCCGGTGCGTGGGCGCGACGGCCGCGTGGTCGCCGCGGTCAACGTCTCCGCGCACGCCAGCCGCGCCTCACGCGAGACGGTGCGCCGCGATCTGCTCCCGCCGCTGCTGGCCACCGCGGCCCGCATCGAGGCCGATCTGCGCGCACCTACACTTGACGGTGATGGCCCAGTGGTCCGAGCAAGCGCTTGAGCAGCTCTCCGGCGCCGGCTACCGGCGCGGAGGAGCCCGTCAGGCCGTGATCGAACTGCTCGACGAGCAGCCCTGCGCGCTCACCGTGCTCGACATCGAGGAGCGCCTGCGCTCCGGCGACGGGCGGACCGTCGGGCGCGCGTCGATCTACCGCGCCGTCGACGAGCTCGTGAGCCTGGACCTCTTGACCCGCGTGGACGTCGGCGACGGCGTCGCGCGCTACGAACCGCAGCGTCCGCATCACCATCACCATCTCGTGTGCGACGGCTGCGGGCGCTTGGAGCCGTTCGAGGACGAGGCGCTCGAGCGCGCGATCCACGGCCTGGCCGACCGCGTGTCCTTCGACGTCTCCGACCACGACGTCACCCTGCACGGCTGCTGCCAGGACTGCCGGACGCCGTAAATCCACGTCGTGGAGTGAACTCCACGGTCACAACGTTGGCATTTGCGCGCTTTTGCGGTGTCATCGACGGAAGCCTCCTTTGGGTTGGGGGGGTGTTTTGGCGTTCAAGTAGGGGAGGGTTACCTAGATGCGCTCTCGCGCACCCGTGCTCGCGCTCGCGCCGCTGGTCGCGGCCTTCGCGCTGGCACCGTCGGCGGCTCATGCCGCCGCGAAGTCGGCCGCACCGGCGAACATCTCGCCGTACACGGTCGAGGTCGATGGCCCGTCGGACGCGGCTCAGCTGCAGAAGATCGGCTACGACATGACGGAGTCGGGCTATGACAACTCCGATCCTCAGGCCCAGGAGCTCAGCGTCTTCCTGAGCCCGGCCGAGGCGGAGCAACTGGAGGGCCTGGGGCTCGCCCCCGAGCCCGCGGCGGTCGACGCGCCGACGACGAAGAGCAAGTCACTGGGCGACAGCCCGAATCCGTACTTCAACGTCTGGCGCTCGTACTCCGAGCCGGGCGGCATCGCCGACGAGATGCGCGCCACCGCGGCCGCGAACCCCGACGTGATGAAGCTCGAGCAGATCGGGACGTCGACGCTGGGCAAGCCGATCCTCGCGATCAAGATGACCAAGGGCGCGCGCACCACGCCGGACGGCACCCGTCCCGCGCTGCTGTTCTCGGCCGTCAACCACGCCCGTGAATGGCTCGCCGCCGAACAGGGCCGCCGCCTGCCGCTGTGGTTCGCCCAGCACAAGAACGATCCGCGGATCCAGGAGATGATCGGGGAGATCGAGCTCTGGTTCCTGCCGATCCAGAACCCGGACGGCTACGACTTCACGTTCACCTGCGGGACCGGCACCAACCAGGTCAGCTGTGACTACCGGGTGCGCACGGCGGACGACAACCGCTTCTGGCGCAAGACCGTCCGCGACAACAACAACAACGGCGTCTACGGCGACAGCCAGGACGGCGTCGACCCGAACCGCAACTACCCGGCCAAGCGCGCCATCGACGAGGAGGGCGCGGTCAACACCTTCAGCGGCCAGACCTACCGCGGGCCGTACGCGCTGTCCGAGCCCGAGAACCTCGCCGTCGACCGCCTCCAGCGGCGCGTCAAGTTCCTCGGCAACATCAACTACCACACCGACGGCCAGCTGCTGCTGACCCCGGTGAGCTACACGACCGACTACGCGCCGCCGGACGCGACGATCTTCGCGGCCATGACCGGCACCGACGGCGACAGCGCCGTGTTCCCGTACCAGCCGCAGCGCTCGTCGGACCTCTATGAGTCAAACGGCGACACGATCGACAACGGGTACGTCAACTACGGCATCATCGGCTGGACGCCGGAGATGGACACGTGCGCGACCGGCGGCGAGCTCAGCTGCAGCCAGTTCACCTACCCCGACGTCGAGAACAAGGTCGAGGCCGTCTTCGAGAAGAACCTCGCCTTCGCGCTCAACGCGGCGCATTCGCTGACCAAGCTCGATCGCCCGCGCAACTTCGAGTCCGACCCGTCGCAGTACCAGATCAAGCCGACCGAGGACATCCAGGTCAACCGCTTCGACGTCGGCTATGGCGCCGACCAGGTGGTCGAGGGTCTCTTCCGCAAGTCGCTGGGCGACTCGGACGCGAAGTTCAGCGTCGTGGGCAGCAACGGCACGGTCGCCGTCCCGATGACGGTCGCCCCGGCGGGCGAGCGCTACGGCGAGGTCCCGGGCTACTACTTCGAGCGCCGGCGCGCGACCTTCCCGGGTCGCATCGGCAATCGCAACGTGCAGGCCGGTGACGTCGTCAACGTCCTCATCCAGGCCGGCGGCCTGCAGCGCGAGTTCCGCTATCGCGTCGCCTCGGTCCGCCAGGACCCGACCAAGAAGCGCGTGCTGGTGATCGCGGCCGAGGACTACACGGGCGTCTCGCCGAACACGACGCCCGGGTACGCCACGGCGCCGCGCTATCTCGACACCTACAAGACGGCGCTGGAAGGCCTCGGCTACGAGGTCGCGACCTACGACATCGACGCGCCGCCGCCGACCGGCGGCACGCCCAACGGCGTCGTGTACCCGCAGATCAAGTACCCGACCAACCTCGGCGTGCTCTCGCACTTCGACGCGGTCGTCTACGAGTCCGGCGACGACTTCATCCCGCAGGACATCACCAACACGAACCCGCGTCGCTTCAGCAGCGCGACGGCGCAGACCGGCTCCCAGGAGATGGCGGGCTGGTTCCACCACGAGATGCTCGAGCTGCGCGACTACGCCAACGAGGGCGGCAAGCTGATCGTGGCCGGCCGCAACGTGCACAACGTCGGCACCTCGACCAGCACGAGCCTGTCGGCCACCGGCCCCTACTCGTGGACGCCGGACAAGCTGTTCGGCTTCTACTACCCGGACAACAACGGCGGCGACGACGACCTCGTGGGCACGGCCTTCCTGCGTTCGCGCGGGTCGTCCAACGACACCTGGCAGAACTACCTCGGCGTCGTCGGACGCACCGGCGGCACCGGCACCACGACGTCCTACGCGGGCGCGCCGGTCGCGGCGAAGACCGGCGGCGTGTTCGAGGGCATGCCGGACATCACGCTCGACACGTCCTCGACCAACGAGCCCAACCAGGCGGCCGACGGCAGCCCGCTGCCCGAGCCGCGCTACGCGATGCGGCTGCGCAACTGGGCGGCCAGCAACAACGTCAACGAGCCCCTGCGCCAGGAGCGCATCGAGGCTGACTTCACGACCACCCCGGCGCAGAACAGCACGGGCGGCGCGATCATCTCGACGCGCGACACGATGACGTTCGGCTTCGGCCTGGAGCAGGTCGACGCCACGTCGCGCTCGGAACTGCTCAAGCGCAGCCTGGACTACCTGCTGCCCACCACGGCGGACACCACGCCGCCGACGATCGTCGGCTTCAAGTGGCCGGCCGAAGGCTTCACCGCGACCCCGGCCGATCCGGTCGAGGCCGACGTGACCGCCTACGACAACAGCGGCGACATGGACAAGGTCAACCTCTACGCCAACGGCACGCTCGTCGGCACCACCGAGGTCTTCCCGTTCCAGTTCCGCTACACGCCGCCGACCTCCACGGTCGGGCAGACGGTCACCCTGACCGCCGAGGCGATCGACAAGTCCGGCAACACGTCGACGCAGGACCTCCACATCCGCGTCGCCTCCGCGGCCTCGCAGGCGACGGTCCCGGTGCCGGTCGCGCCGCCGACCGTCTCCGGCACGCCCGCCGTCGGCTCCACGCTGACCTGCAACAACGGCGGCTTCACCGGCGCGCCGGACACCACCACGATCGCGTGGCTGCGCAACGGTGTCGTCATCAGCGGCGCCACCGGGCAGACGTACGTGCCGGTCACGGCCGACATCGGCCGCGCCATCACGTGCCGCTACACCGCCAGCAACGCGACGACGCGCGCGCTGGGTCAGTCGACCGAGTCGACCTCGACCGAGCCGCTGGTCGTCTCCGCCGCCGGCACGCAAGGTCCGGCCGGCCCCGCCGGTCCCGCGGGCCCCGCCGGCGCGACCGGTCCCGCCGGCGCGACGGGCGCCACCGGCCCCGCCGGTGCCACGGGTGCCACGGGTGCCGCCGGTCCGGTCGGCCCCGCCGGCCCCACGGGCCCGACCGGCCCGGCCGGCCCGAAGGGCGACAAGGGCGATAAGGGCGACACGCCCAACGTCCGCGTCACCTGCGATCTGGCCGCCGACGGCAAGTCGATCGTCTGCACCATCACGGCGATCCCGCCCGCGGGCTCTTCGTCCAAGGCCAAGTTCACGGCCTCGGCGAAGATCGCCGGCAGCTCGAAGGTCACGCGCAAGACCGGCAAGGGCAAGGTCACGATGACCCTGCGCTCCAGCAAGCGTCTCAAGAAGGCGCCGAAGGTGATCATCAAGATCAGCTCCGGCTCCAAGAAGACGAACAAGACGGTCACCGCCAAGAAGCACCACTAGCGCGGTGAGTACGAGGGGCCCCGCCGCGTGAGCGGCGGGGCCCTTCGTCGTTAAGCGGTCCGCTTGAAGTGCAGGACGGCCAGTTCGGTCGGGATGCCGCCGTCGCCCTCGTTCAGGCGCGCGGCGCTCTCGGCCGCGATGGCCAGCGCCTGCTCATGGGTCTTGGCGAGCAGCTTGTTGAGCTTCTTGAAGCCGCGGTCGTCGAGCTCGAGCGGCGTGCGCTCGATCACGATGTCCGGGTCCTCGAGCAGCCCGGCGTCCGCGGAGGCGGCGAGGTCGGTCACGAGCTCCTGGATCGTCTCGCCCGCGAGCTCGCGCCGCAGGCCCGACGGCAGGGTCCGCCACTGGTCCTCGTCGAGGTTCGGCCGGGCGGTGGCCCGGTAGAAGTGCTGGAGCGCGCCGCGCCGCGGCTCGGTGCGCACGAGCTCGACGCAGTCGTAATCGCGCAACATGCGTACGTGGTAGGAGACGACGCCGAGAGGAGCGTCGAGCTCCACCGCGAGGTCGCCGGGGCTTGCGACTCGTTCTCCGAGCCGTTGCAGGATGCGCGCGCGCAGCGGGTGAGCCAACGCTTTGGCGATCCGGGCTTCCGAGGTTTCCCCCGGAGGTCGAGTTCCGTGCAGTATTACCGGATGGGCTAGATGAACTGGTGGGCATGGTCGGGGCTAACCCTACCCGTCAGAGCGCTTACATCAGCCAAAGTCGGCGCTGAGGCGATTAAACGGCACCGAGAACGACCGCGAGATGTAACGGTTTCTTACCGCGCCGGTCGAGAGACCTTGCGTTAACGGCGCGCGCCGGTTTACGATCTGCGTGCCCAAGCGGTCGGCATCCCTCACGGACCCCCCGAAGAGCGACCCCTGCCGACCTCCCGCTCGGACCTGACCAGTCCAGCCCCCCGGCTGAAAGAGCGGCACTGGAGCAGGGAGGGCCGGCAGAACTGCCGGCCCTCCCAGGCCTCTTCCTGGCTGCCGCTACAGCTGGGCGGACAGCGGGCGGACCTTGGCGGCCCGCAGCGACCTCATGATCGGCGACACCCACTTGTTCTGATCGTGGTCGTCCCCGAGGGCGCGAGCGCCGCGGATGACGAGCGTGAACTTGCCGGGCGTGGCCCGGTAGGTCACGCGCTTGACCAGCTTCTTGGGCAGCTTCGCGCGGCTGACGGCCTTGCGCAGCGCCTTGGCGTCGAACGAGTGCACCGTGATGCGGATGTCACTGTCCGTCGTGTTGGTCGAGGCCACCGGACGGCTCGCGACCGCCGGCAGCTTCGCCTCGGCGATCGGCGCCGCGACCGGCTCCTGGGCCGCCACGTACTCGGCCTTCGCCGCCGCCGGAGCCTGCGGCGCGGCCGCGGCCACTCGGCCGGCAGGGTGGCGCCCAGCGGGTAGATCAGCGCGTTGAGCGCCTGGCGCTCGACCGACTCGTGCCAGGCCCGGAAGAACGGGTCCGACGCGAACAGGAACGCGCGACCGGAGCCGAACGGCTGATCGACGACCGCCGGACGGCCATCGAGGCGACCGGCGCCGACCGAGTTGACCTCGTAGCCGTAGGACTTGCCGCCGACCTTGTAGGTGACGGGCGCCGAGGCGGCCGGGATCGTGCCGCCGTTGCCGGCCAGCGTGGTCGGGTTGTAGATCGCGTTGCCCGACGCGTCGCGGTAGACGAACCCGCCCTTGTCGAAGCCCCACGCGACCGGGTTGGTCGTGTCGAACGTGCCGTCGTACGTCGAGCCGGGCGTGGTGATCGACGGGCTCAGCGTCTGCGTGTTGAGCGCCGTCAGGCCGATGTTGCGGGCGCTCGTCGTGCCACCGGTGTAGTAGCTGAGGAACCGGCCGCCGTTGTTGATGAACGTCTGGATGATCGGCGCGATCGCGTTGGTCGCCGCCACCGAGTACTGCTGCGGGATGATGATCGCGGTGTAGCCGTTGGCCGGGTTGGTGAGCTCCCCGGCGGTGATCTGCGTCGTGGTCAGGCCGACGAGCTGCTCACGCGGGATCCCGTCCTTCTGCTCGAGCGTGAAGCGCGCCCAGCAGTAGTCCGAGGCCGAGGTGCAGTGCGTGCCGTACTCCGGGTTGGCCACCGTGTTCGTGCCGCCCGTCCACATGGCGATCTTCGGCTTGGTGATCGCCTTGCGCGGGGCGACGAAGCGCGGCAGGCCGTAGACCGGCGTGTCACGCTTGAGCGCCTTCGGCGAGAGGTCGGCGAGCGAGATCGACGCGCCGTCGACCAGGCCGGCGCCCGTGTCGTAGTGGCGGCCGCCGAAGTCGAAGGCCTCGGTGGCGCGGTAGACCGTGGCTCCCGCGTTCGCCAGGTCGATGGCCAGGCCGATGCCCTGCATCGAGTCGGTGTTGAACGCGTAGACCGGGCTCGCCGCGGTCGGCACCTCCGGCTGCGGCGGGGCGGAGATGTTGGTCATCGCCGTGCCCGAGGGCAGGTTCTTCGTCGTGAAGCCATTGCCCGCCATGCCGCGCATGAGCGAGTACGACCAGGTCACCACGTCGTAGAAGTACGGGAACGGGATGAACGGGTCCTCGCCCAGGATCGCCTGGATCCAGTGCTTCTGGGGCTGCGCCATCGGGATGTAGAGCGTCCCCGCGGGCAGCGTCTGCGTCGTCGAGCCGGCGGGCCCGAACTCGTGCACGCCGTCGGTGACGGTCACCGGCTGATCGAGCCGGTAGACGTTGACCTCGGAGCTGATCAGGTCGCGCATCAGCTTCGCCGTGTCGCCCGAGTGCAGGCCCGGCTTGTAGAAGTAGCCGCAGACGTTGCCTGACGGCTGCTGCGTGATCTCGGTGTGCAGCGGGCTCACGAGCTTGTTCGGCTGCAGCTCGCAGCGCGAGCCCTGGTCGATCGCCTCCTGCCACTGCTTGATCCAGTTCGTGAGCAGGCCGACCTTGTCGCGCGACGTGACGTTGACCGTCGTGTCGATCGCCAGGTAGTGGTTGTAGATCTGCTTGCCGTAGGCGTCGCCGGTCGGCTGCTCGTACGTCATGCCCGCCGAGCCCATCAGCAGCGCCGGCACGGTGTCGCCGTACTCGGGCGTGAAGAGGTCGTAGGTGTTGTAGTTGCGGTAGGCGATGCTCTGGTCGTTCATCGCCGACTGGATCGCGGGGCCGATCTTGTCCTGGATGAAGTTCAGCGCGAACTGCGAGATCTCGTGGTGGACGGGATCCTCGTTGGGCGGGAAGAAGTAGCTGCCCGTGTTCTGGTGGGCGTCGATGAAGAACAGGCCCGGGTACTTGTTGATCTCCGGCATGAAGTTCCGGTTCTCGGGCTGGTTGCGCGTGCCGAAGTCACGGTTGGGGTCAAAGCCCCACGCCGTGTAGCGGCTGCCCGCGTCGCGCCCGTCCGGGTTGCGTGCCGGGTCCAGGAACAGCGTCAGGTTGCTCAGGCGCTGCAGGTTGTGGCAGTCGGTCCGCGCGGCGAGCTCGTACAGCTCGCGGCTGATGGCCTCGCCCGCGGCCGGCTCGGACCCGTGCGGCGTCGCCGTGATCCAGGCGAACGCCGGGCGCGAGCGGACGGCCTCCAGGCCGGTGCTCGCGGGCACCTCGCCACTGACCACGCCGCTCCAGAACGCGCCGTCGTTGCGACCCGCGTCGAGGTTGGCGATGTTGTCGGGGGTGCCGATCGCGTAGTACTTCAGGCGCCGGCCGAGCACGGTCGCGCCGATGTCCTTCTCGACGATCCGGACGCGCGAGCTCTGCGCCACGTCGGCCATCACGGCCGCCGCGTAGGTGTAGAGGTCGGCCGTCAGGTGCTTCTGACTCGATCCGGTCGAGTTGTTGCCGGCGATCGGGCTGTTCGGGAACACCTGGCTCCACGTGCGGACCGCCGGGTCGAAGGTGATGTCCTGCGGGCAACCCGCGGGGTCCACCTGCGCGCTGGCCGTGGCGGCGAGCGCCCCGGTCAGCGTGAGGGTCGTGAGCGCAGCCACGCTCAGCTTCTTCAGTGAGAAAGTGGTCATCGTCACGGCGCCGTCGTCGAGAGGGTGAACGTGAGCGTCTTGCTGTACTGGCCCGTGCGCAGCGCGTCGCTGGAACCGATCTGCTGCTGGAACTGCAGCGCCACGGGGTCGTTGCTGATCGGACCGGGGTAGGTCAGCAGCGTCAGCGGGCTGCCCGAGATCGCCGCGAACGAGGTGTTCGCGTTGGCCGGGTTGGTCGCCCGTGCGCGCAGCGCCTGCGGCAGCGAGAAGCTGCCGTTGACCAGGCGGCCGGTCGCCACCGAGCTGGGATCGGCGACGCTCAGCGTCGCGTCACCGGCGGTCGACAGCACGCTGGCCGTCGTGGACGCGTTGTAGGTGGCGGTGACGCCCGGGACGAACGCCCCGAACGAGGCCGGTGCGCCAAGGGTCAGCGCGAGCGTCGCGGGCACGCTGCCGGAGACCGTCCCGGTCACGCACTTGATCAGCACGTCGGTGGTCGCGAACGTCGTCTGCCCGGAGGAGTCCTCGACGATCGCCGTGAACGTCCGCGCCGTGTCGCACGGGGCGTCAGCGGGGACCGTGTACTGGGTCTTGTACGGCGGCATCGTCAGCACGCCGAGCAGCACGTCGCCGGCGTAGACGGTGACGCGCTTGACGCCGAAGTCGTCGCCGGCGGCGGCGGTCAGGTTGAGCGTCTCGCCGCGGAAGGCCGAGGTCCGGTCGGAGGCGAGCGAGACGGTCGGGGCGGCGTCGTCGACCGGCAGCGGCGCGTCGAAGACGACGAACTGACCGGTCTCGGGGTCGGCCTGCGCGCCGTTGCGATACGGGAAGAAGTCGACCGTGGTCGAGCTCGTGCCCGTGCCGTCGGCGACGGCGGCGCCGTTGACGGGGTTCTCCGGGAAGGCCGGGTTGCTGGTCGGCGAGATCGCCGGGCCGGCGGTGGGCGGCGCCGCCGCGGTCGAGCGCAGCCCCCAGAAGTTGTTCTCGGCGGAGAACGGGACCGCCGTGTTCGGCGTCGTGCCGTCCAGCTGCACGTTGATCGCGCCGTAGGCGTTGTCGAGGATGTTGTTGCGGGAGGCCGTCGAGGCCGCCGCGCCGACCAGGCGCACGCCCGCGCCGAGCGGGAGGTTGGCGTTGTTGGTCGCCGAACCGCGCGTCGGCGCGCCGGTGCCGTGGACGAGGTTCTGGCTGATCGTGTTACCGGTCAGCGCCACGCTGGCGCCGGCGGTGACCCGCACGCCGTCCTGGCCGTACAGCGGCCCGGTCGTCGTCAGGTTGTTGCCCGGCGAGCCCGACGAGGAGCAGTTGCCGTTGGTGGTGAAGTTGGTGCACACCAGCTTGCCGACGATGTTGCTGTTCGACACCACGCCGCGGTTGACCACGCCGGACGCCGTGTAGGGCGCCAGGTCGTTGGTCGCGCCGTCGATCAGGACGCCGGCGCGGTTGTAGCGCTCCACGCGGGTCTGGCTGATCGTCAGCGTGCGCGTCGTCGCGCCCGCGGGGGCGCTCGTGTTCGCCGTGACCTGCGCGATGCCGTAGCCGAACTGCGGCCCGCGCCACGCGCCGGGCTTGACCCCGGAGTCGGCCGCGAGCTCGGACGTCGTGACGTTGGTGACCCGGCTGCGGTGGATCGTGCCCTGCGCGTCGAGGTAGACGATGCCCGCCTCGACGAACGCGCCGCCGCCGTCCACGGTCACGCCGGAGATGTTCACCGTGACGGGCAGCGCCGCGCCGCCGCTCACCGCCACGACGTCGCCGACGCCGTTGCGGATGTCCTGGTTGGCCTCGATCAGCTGGCTCGTGCTGTCCTTCGGGCGGATCGACACGAGGTTCGCCCCGGCGCCCTTCAGCGTCAGGCTCTTCGTGATCGACACCGCATTGCTCCCCGCCGTGCCGGGGCCTTCCCGATACGTCCCGGGGCAGATCGCGATCGTGTCGCCCGCCGCGGCCGCGTCCACCGCGGCCTGCACGCTGGTGAACTGCGCCGCAGGGCAGTCACCGCGATCGTCGTCAACGGTCCATTGGGCGGCCAGCGCCGGAGGCGCAGCGCCCAAGACCAACAGCACCGCCAGCGCGGCGGTGCGGGTACTCCTTCGATGCACTCGGGACCCTCTCTCTTCCTTGATTTGACCCGCTCCTCTCGCGCGACCGTCTCAGATTGTCTTCTGCCAGACAATCGCGCGGGTGTTGAGATGTCTCAGCGGGCGAGGGTCCCGAGGGTGCATGCGATGGCGCGGGGCGCGGCCGGAGCCGCGCCCCGCGCCTGACAGCTAGACCACGCCGTAGATCGGCTTGACCTTGCGGTGGCTGAGCGCGACCTGGATCCGGGAGACCCAGGCGCGGCGCGCGTGCTCGTTGGAGGTGCGCGCGCCCTTGACGACCAGCGTGACGCTGGTCTTCGTGGTCCTGTAGCGCAGCTTGCGCTTGACGGACTTGCTCAGCTTGGCGGCCTTGACCGCCGCCTTGAGCTTCGCGCCGTCGGCACGCTTGACGGCGATGCGCACGTCGCGGTCGGCGGCCGGCTCAGCGACCCCGGCCGACTTGGTGTGCGTGGTCAGCGACTTCGCGCTGGCCACGGGCGCGGCGGCCGGCGGAACCGTGCCGAACACCGGGGCGTCCACCGACACCGAGGTCACCGCCGGGGCGATCTCGTTGCCGACCGGGTAGAGCGCCGCGTTGAGCACCAGCCGCTCGTCCTGCTCCTTCCACGCGCGGTAGAACGGGTCGAAGCCCAGCAGGATGGCGTGACCGGAGCCGTTGGCGGCGTCGATCACGGCCGGGCGGCCGGCGAGGCCGGCGGCGTTGGTCTGGTAGCCGTAGTGGCCCGGGTTGGTGGCCGTGCCCGCGGCGTAGGACACGACCGCCTTCGCGCCGAAGCCGAGCGTGTCGCCGTTCCACACCGGGTTGCCACTGCTGTCGCGATAGATCCAGCCGCCGAGGTCGAAGCCCCACGCGACCGGGTTGGTCGTATCGATCGTGGCGTCGAACGTCGAGCCGGGCGTCAGCAGCTGCGGGATCGTGGCCGGCGCCACCCCCGTCAGCACGCAGCGTGCGGTGTTGTAGCCGTTGCTGTTGTTGCCGATGTAGATGCCGCCGCCGTTGACGAACTGCTGCAGCGCGATGCCGGTCGAGTTGGGCGTGAACGTCGGGCACGGGTTGGTCGTGTCCGTGGTCGTACCCGTCGTGATGTTCGACGCGTTGATGAACGCCGTGAACCGGCCGTTGACCAGCGCACCACTGGCCAGATCCGTGCTCGTGATCGGCACCAGCAGGTCACGCGAGATCTTGTCCTTGACGGCCAGCGTGAACATCATCTGGCAGAACGTGCTGGCGCCGTTCGTGAGGCCGCAGTGCCCGTCCTGCGGGCCGACCCGGTTGAACGGATACGACGGGATCGTCGCGCCGCCCACGTAGATGGCGATCTTCGGCACCGTGAGCTGGTAGCGGGCGACGGGGTAGCTCGCGAGGCCCGCCACCGGCGTGTTGCGCGACGCCGAGAGCGCGGCGATGTCCACGCCCTTGGCCGCCACCGACGCCCCGTCGACGAGCGCCGCGCCGGTGTAGTACTGCGTCCCGTTCGCGCTGAACGCGGACTTGGCGCGTGACACGTTGACGCCCTTGGCGAGCAGGTCGGTCACGAGCGCGAGGCCGCGCATCGAGTCCGTGTTGAACGCGTAGACCGCGGAGGCGGCCGGCGCGGTCCCGTACGTCGGGCTGTGGACCTCGGTCATCGCGATGCCCGGCGACATCGGCGTCGTCAGGAAGCCCGAGCCGGCCAGGCCGCGCTGGAGCGGGTACGACCAGGGTGACGACGTCGTAGTAGTAGGAGTACGGGATCCAGGGGTTCTCCTCCAGCAGGGAGTTGATCCAGTGCTTGGTGCCCTGGTTGAGCGGGATCCACAGGGTGCCCGCCGGCAGCGTCGAGCCGTCGGTGGTCGCGTAGTTCCCGTTGGCCCCGATCAGCTTGTTGTCGGCGGTGACCTGGCCGTACTCGTGGTAGCCGTTGACCGCCACGGGCGTGTCCAGGCGCCACACGCGCACGCCGGTCTTCTGCAGGTGGTCGATCAGCGCCGCGGTGTCACCCGTGTGCTGGCCGGGCTTGAAGAAGTAGCCGCAGATGGTGCCCTGCGGCTGCTGCTCGATGTGGTCGTGCAGCGGGCTGACGAGCGAGTTCTCCTGCAGCTGGCAGTTCGCCCCCTGCTGGATCGCCTCGCCCCACTGCTTGACCCAGCCCATGGTGACGCTGGTCTTGGTGTTCGCCGTGACGTTGATCGTGGTGTCGATGGCGAGATAGTGGTCATAGACCTGGCGCGAGTAGATGTTCGCGGTGCCCTTCTCGTACGTCATGCCCGCGGAGCCCATCAGCAGCGACGGCACCGTGTCGCCGTACTCCGGCGTGAACAGGTCGTACTGGCTGTAGTTCGTGTAGTAGTCGCTCTGATCGTTGAACGCGTTCTGCAGCGCCGGACCGATGATGTCCTGGATGAACCCGAGCGAGAACTTCGAGATCTCGTGGTGGACCGGATCCTCGTTGGGCGGGAAGAAGTACGCCCGGCCGCCCTGCTGGTGGGCGTCGATGAAGAAGACGCCCGGGTACTGGTTCATGAGCGGCACGAACAGGCCGTTCTCCTGCTGGTTGGCCGTGCCGAAGTCGCGATTGGGGTCAAAGCCCCACGCCGTCGTACGGGTCACCGCGTCGCGGCCGTCCGGGTTGCGGACGGGCATCAGGAACAGGTCCAGCGCCGCCACGCGGCGGGCGTTCTCGCAGTCGGTGCGAGACAGCAGTTCGAACACCTCACGGGTGATCGACTCGCCGGCGGCGGACTCGCCGCCGTGCGGCGTCGCCGTCACCCACGCGAACGTCGGGCGCGTCGCCGCGGCATCGAGGCCGTCGTCGGTGGAGATGGTGCCCTCGCGCACGCCGCGCCAGAACTCCGCGTCCTTGGCCCCGGTGTCGAGGTTGGCCATGTTCTGGCGGGTGCCGATGACGTAGAAGTTGTACGGGCGCCCGTTGAACGAGGTCCCGATCGGCTTCTTGATCAGCTGGTACGGGAACTTGTAGGTGCCGTCCGCGTTCTTGGCGTCGCTCGCCGTGAGGGCGACCAGCGCGTCCCAGTACTGGTAGATGACGGTGGTCATGTTGCGGCCGGTGGGCGGGGTGCCCGCACCGTTGGCCGGCGCGCCGCCGCCCGAGGTCGCCGAGCCGGCGCCGAACGGCACCACGGCGTTGGGGTTGGCGTTCGCCGGGTTGCTGAAGTACGTATCCCAGCTCGGGATGTTGGCGTTGTAACCAAGCGTGGCGGTGCACCCGGCCGGGTCCACCTGCGCGTGCGCGGCCGCCGGTGCCGACACCGCGGCGACCGCCGCGAGGCCCAGCCCGACGACGGCTCGCAGCGCATTACGACGGAGCGACATCAGGAGAACCTCCGGGTCCCGTGGGCGGAGGCCAGGACGACGTTGCCGCCGAAGGAGGCCTTGGCCGAGAACGACTTCTTGGTGGACGCGACGGTCAGCGAGCGCGAGAAGGTGCAGCCCTTGGAGACCGACACCCGCCGGTTGAGCAGTGTGCGGCCGGAGCGTTTGACGACAAGGGTCACCTGGCCGCGGCAACCCTCGGCCTTGGAGATGCCCGAGGGGAGCTTCAGCGTCCCCGCGATCGTCCGGCGGACCTTGCCGCCCTTGAGCTTCTTGGTGGTGATCTTCAGCGTCACCGTCGGCTTGAGCCGCTTCGACGGCGCGACCGTGCCGGCCGGCGCCGCCGCCGGCGTCTTGGCCTGGGCGTTCGCCGTCTGTGTGTTCGCCTGCTCCGTCGGGGCGGGCGTC
The DNA here is from genome assembly GCA_963798325.1 of uncultured Solirubrobacteraceae bacterium. Classification (GTDB taxonomy): domain Bacteria; phylum Actinomycetota; class Thermoleophilia; order Solirubrobacterales; family Solirubrobacteraceae; genus Solirubrobacter. The sequence goes on along the minus strand of CAWCSS010000008.1, from coordinate 404,382 downwards.
TCGTCGCCGCCGGTGACCGTGGCCTCCGGAGCGGCGCTCGGGCCGGGCGCGGCGCAGAAGACGGTCAGCGTCTTGCTCGTCGAGCCCGTCTGGTTGGCCGAGTCGGTGACGATCGCGGTCAACGTGCGGGTGCTGTTGCAGGCCGCGTTGGCCGGGATCGTGAACGTCTGCGTGTACGGCGGCGCCGAGACCGTGCCGAGCGTCGTCGAGCCGTCGGTGAAGCGCACCCGCTTGACGCCGATGTCATCCGCCGGGGTCGCGATGAGCGTGACCACGTCACCGGGGCGGGCCGACGGGTTGACGCTCAGGCCAACCGTCGGCGCGGCGTCCGAGATCGGGATGGGTGCGGTCAGGATCGGGAACTGGCCCGTGTCCGGGTTGCCCTGGGACCCGTTGCGATACGGATAGAAGTCGACGGCGTTCGACGTCGTGGCGCCCGTGGCGGTCTCGACCGTCGCGGTCCCGTTGACGCCGTTCTCCTGCGCGTTCGGGTTCGTGGTGGGCGAGATCGCCGGGCCCGGGTTGGTGGTCGCCGTGTCGTAGAGGCCCCACCAGTTGTTCTCGGCGACCAGCACGTTGCCGAGATTCTGCGTCGGGCTCGCGTTGACGTTGCCCGTGGCCGCCGTCGTCCCGTCCAACTGCACGTTCAACGCCCCGTAGGCGTTGTCCATGATGTTGCTGGTCGAGATGTGCGAGTAGTTGACCTTGCCGGTCGCGGTCGTGTAGTCGTTGAGCTTCGCGCCGATGTAGCGGACGCCCGCGCCGAGCGTGAGCTTGTCGTTGTTGGTCGTCGTGCCCTTGACCGGCGCGCCCGTGCCGAGCACGAGGTTCTGCGAGATCGTCGAGCTCTCGACGGTGGCGTAGGAGCCGGCGGTGACGCGCAGGCCGTCCTGGCCGAACAGCGGGCCGCTGCTCAGCGGCGGGCCACCCGGCGTGCCGGTGCCGCTCAGCGAGCAGTTGCCGGTGCCCTGGTAGTTGATGCACTGCGTGCGGCCGATGATCTGGCTGGCGACGATGACGCCCCAGTCGATCGTGCCCGACGGCGAGAACGGCGCCGAGTCGTTGACCGCGCCGTCGATCAGGACGCCGATCTTGTTGTACTTCTCCACGCGGGTGCGCTCGATGCGCAACTGGCGCGCGCCATCCACCGGCGCGTAGAGCGCGTTCGTGGTCTGGGCGATGCCGATGCCCGGCTGGTCACCGCGGTAGCCGCCGGCCTTCGTGTAGGCGGTGTCGCCCTCGGAGGTGACGATGTTGGTCACGTGGCTGCGGACGACCGAGCCCCTCGCGTCCAGAAAGAGAATGCCGGCCTCGACGGCGACGGGGCGACCCTGCGGGTCCCAGCCGTCGACCGTGACGCCGGAGATGTCGACCTTCAGCGGCTGCGACGGCGTGCCGACCACGGCCACGATGTCGCCCACGCCGTTGCGCAGGTCGGGCGTGAATTCCATGATCCGGCCGTAGGCGAGGCCGGAGGACTTCGGCGTGATCGTCACCAGATCGGCGCCCGCGCCCTTGATCGTCAGGCTCTTGGAGATCGACACCGCGTTGGTGCCGGCCTCGCCTGTGCCCTCGGCGTAGCTGCCTGGGCAGATGGTGATCGTGTCACCGGGTGCCGCAGCGTCGACCGCTGCCTGCACTGATGTGTACGCCGCAGCGGGACAATCCGCGCGGTTGTCGTCAACCGTGAGCGTCGCTGCGTACGCGCTCTGCGAGATGCAGAGAACGCCCGCCCCAACGAGCACGGGAAGGACCCGGAACCTCAAAACGCACTACCCCCTTGAACCCCTTGCTCGACCAGCGGATACACCGGCCCGCCGCGCACCGTCTCAGATCGCCCACCGGACGGCAATGTGACGGGTGTTGAGATCTCTCAGCGGCCGAGGCACTCGAGGGCGGCGTCGACGCCCCACACGTCACGGCGCAGCTCGTCAGGGAACGGATCCAGCACGCGCGGCGACCTTTGCCGTGAGGGCTTCGCGCAGTCCCTTGTCGAACGGCTTGAGCAGCCCCGCGAAGACGAGCTGGGCCACGGCGCGCCCGGAGCGGACGTAGACCAGCTGGTACGCCGCCGGCGGGTGCTTTGACGTCTCGGCGACATCCACTTGCAGCCCGGCCCGGTCGTCGCCGACAGGAGCGACCTCGAGCTCCTGCGCGCCCTTCGTTCCCAGCGACTCGGCGAAACACGCCCGCGTGGCGTCGCTGTTGAGCTTCGCGAACGCCTCGCGCGCCTTGGCGTCGTCGTCGTAGAGGAACACCGTGCTCGTGGCCACCAGCCGCGGCCGGCGCTCGAAGGTCGCCGAGCGGTCATAGGCCGAGGCCGCCTTACGGGCGGCGACGACGCTCTCGCAGGTGGAGTCCTTGCCTCTCTCGCCGTACTGCGTCCAGCCGGACGGGAAGTCCTCCAGCTTGAAGCCGATGTCGGTGTCGGTCTGCCCGCCGCACGCCGTGAACGCGAGCGCGATGAGGACGATCAGCCGCCGCACCAGGACTCCGCGGCCAGGGCGAGCACGAGCGTCGTGTCCTTGACGCTCTGAAGGTCGACCCACTCGTCCGGCGCGTGCAGGTTGCCGCCGATCGGGCCGTAACAGGTGGCGGGCGTGGCGTGGTGGACGACGAACGCCCGGGCGTCGGTGGTGCCGGTGAACGCCAGGTGTTCCATCGCGGTGCCGTGCACGCGGCGGTGGGCGTCACCCAGGACCTCGAACAGCGGCTGGTCCGGGTCGATCTCGAACCCGTGGGCGTGGAAGCCGCGCCACTGCACGGGCGCCTCCACGGCGGCCTCGAAGCGCTGCTTGACCGCCTCGAGGTCCTCGCCCGGCTGCGCCGCCAGCCGCACCTCGAGCACGCACTCCTCCGGGACCGACGACGCCCAGTCACCCGCCCGCATCACGCCGAGGTTGTAGTTCAGCCGCATCCCGTCACCGTTGACCTCGCGCTCGAGCGCCTTGATGCGCTCGATCACCGGCAGCGCCTCGAGGATCGCGTTCGTCGCCTGATCGGCGCGCTCGGCGTGAGCGGCCTTGCCCGTGACCGTGACCGTCGCCCACAGCACGCCGACCTGGGCGACGAGCGCGGCGTGGTTGAACGGCTCCGGGATGATCGCGGCGTCGGTCCGCGGCTGCCGGGCACGACAGGCGGCGGCGCCGTTGCCCGTGCACTCCTCCTCGATCACGGTCTCGATCTGGATGTCGCCGTGCAGGTTGGCTTCGCGCAGCGCGCGGACGGCGCCGAGCATGGCGACGACGCCCGCCTTCATATCCGCCGCGCCGCGCCCGTACATGCGGCCGTCGGCGATCTCCGCGCCCCACGGGTCATACGACCAGCGGTGCTCGGGCGTGGCGGGCACGACGTCGATGTGGCCGTTGAAGGTCAGTGAGCGCCCGCCGCCGGAGCCGGTGCGGGTGGCGGTGACGTTCGGGCGGCCGGCGTAGGGCAGCAACGGCGGCGAGGCGCCCGGGACGTCGGCGTCGACGTCCCAGAGCTCCGGTTGGAGTCCGAGCGCACGCAGCTCCTCGGCGATCAGCGCCTGCGCGCCGCGTTCGTCGCCGAGCGTGCTCCTCTCGCGCACCAGCGCTGCCAGCAACTGCAGCTGATGCTCCCATCCGGCCTCGACGGCACTGCGCAGGTCCATGCCGAAACGGTGGCAGACTGCGAGGCGTGACGGACTTCTACCTGCTCGACGAGAAGCTCAGCGACGAGGAGCGGGCGATCCGCGACCGCCTGCGCGCGTTCTGTGCGGCGGAGATCACGCCGGTCATCAACGACTACTGGGAGCGGGCGGAATTCCCGTTCGACCTGGTGCCGAAGGTGGCGACGCTGCAGATGGCGGGCGGCACGATCGAGGGCTACGGCTGCCCGGGCATGAGCGCCACCGCGGCCGGGCTGGTGAGCATGGAGTGGGCGCGCGCGGACGGGTCGATGGGCACGTTCTACGGCGTGCACTCGAACCTCGCCATGCAGTCGATCGCGATGCTCGGCTCCGAGGAGCAGAAGCAGCGCTGGCTGCCGGCGATGGCCGACCTCGACGCGATCGGGGCGTTCGCGCTGACCGAGCCCGACCACGGCTCGGACGCCGTCCACCTCGAGTCTTCGGCGCGTCGCGACGGCGACGCGTGGGTGCTTGACGGGCACAAGCGCTGGATCGGCAACGCGTCGATCGCCGACGTCGTGATCGTCTGGGCGCGCGATGAGGAGGGCCACGTCGGCGGCTACCTCGTCGAGAAGGGCACGCCGGGCTTCAACGCGACCGTGATGACCGGCAAGACCGCGCTGCGTGCTGTGTGGCAGGCGGACATCGTGCTCGACGGCGTGCGCGTCCCGGCGGAGAACAAGCTTCCCGGCTGCCGGAACTTCCGCGACGTCGCCGCGGTCCTGTCGCGCACCCGCTACACGGTCGCGTGGCGCGCGCTGGGGATGGCGCTGGGCGCGTACGAGGCGGCGCTGGCCTACGCCAAGCAGCGCGAGCAGTTCGGCAGGCCGATCGCGTCCTACCAGCTCGTGCAGGACAAGCTCAGCCGCATGCTGGCCGAGATCACCGCCATGCAACTGCTCTGCCTGCGCCTGTCCGAGCTCGCCCAGGACGGCCGGCTGACCGCCGGGATGGCGTCGCTGGCGAAGATGAACCACGCGGCCAAGGCGCGCGAGATCGTCGGCATGGCGCGCGACATCCTCGGCGGGAACGGGATCCTGCTGGAGAACCACGTCGCCCGCCAGCACGCCGACATGGAGGCGATCTTCACCTTCGAGGGCACCGACAGCATCCAGGCCCTGATCGTGGCCCGCGAGATCACGGGCCTGAACGCGATCACGTGAAGGCGGGAATCCCCGTGATCGCGTTGCCGAGGATCAGCGTGTGCATCTCGTGCGTGCCCTCATAGGTGAGCACGGACTCGAGGTTGTTGGCGTGGCGCAGGACCGGATACTCGAGCGTGATGCCGTTGGCGCCGAGCACCGTGCGCGCTGAGCGGGCGACCTCCATCGCGGCGGTCACGTTGTGGTACTTGCCGAAGGAGACCTGCTCGGTGGAGAGCTGGCCCTGGTCCTTCAGGCGGCCGAGGTGCATCGCCAGCAGCGTCGACTGGCCGACCTTGACCGCCATCTCGACGAGCTTGGCCTGCGTGAGCTGGTAGCCGGCGATCGGCTTCTCGAACTGGACGCGGGACTTGGAGTAGTCCACCGCGGCGTCGTAGCACGCGCGGGCGGCGCCGGCCGCGCCGAACACGATGCCGAAGCGCGCCTCGTTGAGGCAGCTCAGCGGCGCGCGCAGCGAGTTGGCCTCCGTGAGGCGGTTCTCCTCGGGCACCTCGACGCCGTCGAGCACCAGCTCGGAGGTGACCGAGGCGCGCAGCGAGAGCTTGCCGTGCATCACCGGCGCACTGAAGCCCGGCATGCCCTTCTCGACGAGGAAGCCGTTGACCTTGCCGTCCTCGGTACGCGCCCAGACGACGGCGACGTCGGCGAGCGAGCCGTTGGTGATCCACATCTTCGAGCCGTTGAGGACCCAGCCGCCGTCGGTCTTCTTCGCGCGGGTGCGCATCGCCGCGGGGTTGGAGCCGGCGTCGGGCTCGGTCAGGCCGAAGCAGCCGATCGTGGTGCCCTCGGCCATCCCGGGCAGCCACTTCTCCTTCTGCTCCTCGCTGCCCCAGCGATGGATGGCGAACATCGCCAGCGACCCCTGGACCGAGCAGAACGAGCGCAGCCCGGAGTCACCCGCCTCGAGCTCCAGGCACGTCAGCCCATACGCCGTCGCCGACGCCCCCGCGCAGCCGTAGCCCTCCAGGTGCATGCCCAGCAGGCCGAGCTTGCCGAGGTCCGTCCCGATCCCGTCCGGCAGCGTCCCCGCCTCGAAATGCTCGCCCACCACGGGCAGGAACTTCTCGCGCACGTACTGCCGCACCGTGTCGCGAATCAGCCGCTCCTCGTCATCGAGCTGCCCATCAAGGAACAGCGGGTCGCGGGGATCGAAGGTGGGGACGGTGGTGGCGGCGGACATGACCGACAAGCCTACCCCCGAACCTAAAGGGGCCAGGCCCCGTCAACCTGTGTGACAGGGGCCTGGCCCCTTTAGGTATGACGTTTCACGGAGGCGGGTATCTGCCGCGGCATGAGGAGATGGCCGGCGTACCGGACGATGTGGATCTTCCTGCTGCTGGGTTGGACGGTGAGCGCCGCCGACAGGGCGCTGACCGGACCGGTCGTGACCTGGATGATCGCCAACAAGGTCGGCTTCCTGGCCGATGCCGAGAACCCGTTCGCGCTGGGCGGGCTGATCGGCGGGCTGTTCTTCGCGGGCTACATGCTCACCCAGTTCCCCGGCGGCTATCTCGGCGACCGGTACGGCCACCGCACGATCATCACCATCAGCCTCATCTGGGCCGGGCTGGCGACGCTGCTCAGCGGCGTCATCACCGGCCTGGTGGCGTTCATCGCCGTGCGCGTGCTGACCGGCCTCGGTGAGGGCGCGTTCTACTCCAACGACCGCTCGCTGATCGCCGAGGCCACGCCCAAGGAGAAGCGCAGCTTCGGGATGGGCTTCGTGATCACCGGCCTCGCGCTCGGCATCACGATCGCGACCGTCTTCGCGCCGAACATGATCGATCTCGGCGCCGACGTGTTCGGCAAGCAAGGTGCGTGGCGGATGCCGTTCCTGCTGCTCGGCGCGGCGACGCTCATCGTCGGCACCGCGGTCGCGGCCTACTTCCGCCGCCAGGAGCCGGGCCTGCCGTACCTCCGGGCGACCGTGCACATGCTCGCCTACGCCGTCTGCGGTCTCGCCGCGGTCATGGCCGTCTACTTCGTCGGCGACGCCGCGGGCCTGAGCGACCTCGCGATCGCCGGCCTGGAGGTCGCGCTGGCGATCGCGCTGGTGGCCGGCGTGTTCATGCGCAAGGGCACCGAGCTCGCGCCGGTCCTGCGCAATCGCGACCTGATGCTGATCAACCTCGCGTTCATCGCCGTGCTGTGGAACCTGTGGTTCTTCAGCTTCTGGTCGGTCGGGATCGTCGCCGACGCCGCCCACTCCTCGTTCGGCAAGTCGGCGATGATCGCCGCCTTCAACGCCGGCGCGGGCATCCTCGGGTTCCCGACCGGCGGCTGGCTGTCCGACGTCGCCGTGCGTCGCGGGATCGGCCGCAAGCCGCTCGTGATCGCCTTCACCTCCATCCAGTTCGTGCTCACGCTGGCGTTCGGCTTCGTCGTCGCCGGCGGCGCCGCCAACGTCTGGCTGATGGCCGCGCTGCTGTTCGCCGCGAGCACGTTCTTCAACGCCATGCAGCCGATCGCGCAGGCGATGCTGGCCGACATCGCCGACCCCGCTCATCACGGCGCGGCGTTCGGGATGAACAACCTGATCGGCGAGATCGGCGCGGTCCTCTCCCCCGCCGTGAGCGGTGCGCTCGGGACGCGACCGGCGCGTGGAGCGCCGCCGTGTTCGTGGACGCCGCGCTGATCGGCGGTGCCGTGCTGCTGTTCCTGTTCGTGCGCGAGGCGGCGCGAACGGAGAGCGGGCCCGCCGGAAGGTTCCGGCGGGCCGAGACTCCTAGGGTGTCGTCGTCGACAGCGTGAACGTCAGCGTCTTGGCGTAGCTGCCGGTCCGCAGCGCGTCGGTCGCCGCGATCGCCTGCTTGAACGTCACCGTGACCGCCTCGTTGGAGGTCGGTGCGGTCCACGTCTTGACCGTCCCGAGGCCCTGCAGCGGCTGCGGCAGCGAGAACGCGCCGTTGACCAGATGTCCGGGAGCGTTCGTCGACGGGTCGGTCACGGTCAGCGCCGCGTCACCGGCGGTGCTGACCACGGTCGCCGTCGTCGATGCCGTGTACTCGCGCGCCACGCCCGGGGTGAACGGCCCGAACGAGGCCGGGGCGCCCAGCGTCAGCGCCAGCGTCGCCGGGACGCTCCCACCGACCGGCGCGTCCTCCTGGTCGCCGCCGAGTTGGCCGGCGAGCGCCTTCGAGCCGCCGACCGTCGGGAGCGTGAACGACGAGCCCGCGAGGTCGAGCGTCAACTCGGTTCCCGGCGCGGGGCGGACCGTGTAGTCGCGGTCGCTGGAGAGCACCATCAGGCCGAGACGACGGCCGGCCGCGATGACCATGTCACGGGGCTGCATGTCGAAGTCGAGCTTGTAGAACGTGCCCGGCGTCAGCGGCTCGGTGACGTACTCCGACGTGCGGTTCTGCGGGTCCTTCCAGCCGCGCGTGATGATCGTGCCGCTGCCCGCGGCGGGCAGCGAGACGAGCACGGCGGTGAGGTTCGCCTTCTCCTTGCTGAAGGCGACGTTGAGCGACACCTTCGGCGTGCCCGAGATGCGCACGTCCTGCGTCAGCGGGTTGGTCACGTAGAGCAGGCGTGAATCCTCGCTCGCCGCGTTCATCAGGGCGGTCGCCGAGACGCTCGCGTCGTCGATCAGCGTCTCGCTGCCGCCCGCGGCCGGGCCGAAGCCGAGCACGCCGCGCGCCCCACCACCCGCGCCGAGGCGCAGCACCGAGTCGCCGACGGCCGGATCGGGCCACTCCGCGTACGGCGTCGGGTTGGCGGTGCCGCAGGCGAGGCTCACGACCGCGCCGTTGGCCACCGTCTGGCCCGCCGCGGTCGCCACCGCGGTCGCCAGCGTCAGGACGTTGCCGGCGATGTTGGTGATCACGCGCGTGGTCGACGTGATCGTGCCGGTGGCATTGGTCTGCGGGACCGTGAGCGTGTTCCCGACGCGGAACGGCGCGGCGCTCGCGACCGTCAGCGTCGTCGTATTCGACGCGGCGCCGACGACCGACGACTCACGCGGCGGGCAGGCCGCCGTCTCGCGCACGACCCAGGACTTGGGGAGGTTCTCGGCGCCGTTGTCCTGGTTGTAGAGGTACTTGGAGAACCACAGGTTCAGCAGGAAGTCCGGCGGCGCGCCGCCGTGGCCACCCTGGTGGAAGTAGAACGCCCGCGGGACGCCCTGCTTCTTGAGCTCCTCGTAGTACTGGACGGCGTTCTTGGTCATGACGTTGTTGTCGCCGTTGCCGTGGGCGATCAGCGACGCGGCCTTGACCTTGCCGGCGCGCACGCCGGGCATGTAGTTGCGTTCGTCCCAGAATGCGGAGCGGTTGCCCGACGCGCGGTCCTGCTGGACGGCGACGTCCTGGATGGCCGGCCAGCAGATCGTGCGCTGGGGATCGTCGTTTCGCGAGTAGATGTACTCGCTGAGCACGTCCAGGTCCTCGCCCTGGAAGCCGCCGGGCGCGCGGGTCATGCCGTTGGCGCGGTAGTAGTCGTACCAGTCGGAGATGGCCGAGATCGGGACGATCGCCTTCAGGCCCTCGACGCCGGTCGACGCCGCCGCGATCGGCAGTGTGCCGTTGTAGGAGGTGCCCATCATCGCCGAGTTGCCGTTGTGCCAGTAGGCCGTGACCTCGGTCGTGCCGGTCTTGGTCGTGTAGCCCTTGCGACGGCCGTTGAGCCAGTCGATGACCGCCGTCGCGCCCAGCGTCTCGACCGGCGCGCCGGAGCTCGGGCACCCGGTCGAGCTGCCCGTGCCGGGCGACTCGGCGTGCACGACCGCGAAGCCTCTCGACACCCACGGGTTCTCGTGCGCCGTGGAGATCTGCGCGGTGTGGGCGCGGCCCGCGATCAGGGGGGCGCGGATGCGCGTGGCGGGCGGGACGCCGAGCTCGTGGTCGACCGACCAGTTGACGACGTTCGCGCTGCCCGCGTAGTACGGGCTGTCCTCGTAGATGACCGGGACCTTCAGACCGTCGCTGTCGGTCTCGGCTGGGCGCGAGACGTCGGTGTGAACGCGGTCCTTGAGGCCGTCGCCGTCCGTGTCGACGTCGAGCTCGACCCAGAGGTCGTGATTGACCCAGCTCGCCGAGCTCGTCGGGAACACGGCCTGCGCCATGCCGTTGACGAATGTCGGGACGGCGGGCGCCGGTGCCGGCGCGGCCGCCGCGACCCCCGGGAACGTCGCCGCGTCCTTGGGCGGCACCGCCCATGCGGGGCCCGCCCCCGCCAGGAACGCCACCGCGCTCGCCAGTGCGAGTCGCTTCATACATACCCCTCTCATCGGACCCTCAGTTGCGAGGGGAGTCTCACGCGGTTCTGGCGATGAGACAACCATGAGAGGCGTGTAGATGACTCCACGGAGGGCGGGCGCGAGCCCGCCCAACCGAGAAGGATGTCGCCCCGCCGTCCTCGTAAGCGCGGACGGCGGGGACGACGTTGCCTATGGACTCGTGGTGCTGAGCGTGAAGGTCAGCGTCTTGCTGTACGCGCCCGTCCGCAGCGCGTCACCCGCGCCGATCGACTGCTTGAAGTCGATCGTCCGCATGTCGTTCGACGCCGGGCCGGTCCACGTGACCACCGAGGTCGGAGCGGCGGAGCCGCCGACCGGGGCGAACGCGTCCGTGCCGGACCTGACCTGCAGCGCCTGCGGCAGCGAGAACGTGCCGTTGACGAGGTGACCCGTGGCCGTGGAGCTCGGGTCGGCGACGCTCAGCGTCGCGTCACCGGCGGTCGAGATCACGTTGGCCGTCGTGCTCGCGGTGTAGTCCTGCGCCTTGCCCGGCGTGAAGGCACCGAAGGACGCCGGAGCGCCGAGCGTCAGCGCCAGCGTCGCCGGCACCGTCCCGTTGACCGGGGCCGTCTCCAGGTCGCCGCCCGTCGCCGTGGCGAACGTGCTCGCGCCACCCACGATCGGGAGCGTGAACGAGCTGCCGGCGAGGTCGAGCGTGAGCTCCGTGCCCGCCGCCGGGCGGATCGTGTAGTTGCGGTCACTGGAGAACACCATCAGGCCGAGGCGACGGCCGGCCGGGACGATCGCGTCCTTGGCCTGCATGTCGAACTTCACCGTCACGAACTGACCGGGGACCAGCGGCGTCGTCGTGTAGTCGTCGACCGAGTTCGCCGGGTCCTTCCAGCCGCGGGTGAGGATCGTTCCGTTGCCCGTCGCGGGCAGCGAGACCAGCGCCGCCGACAGATTCGCCGCCGCCTTGGAGTAGGCGGCCTTGATCGTCACCGACGGAACGCCGGAGATGCGCGTGTCCTGCGTCAGCGGGTTCGTCACGTAGAGCAGGCGGTTCGGTGACGTCGCCGCATTCATCATCGTCGTATCCAGGACCGACGCGTCGTCGGTCAGCGTCTCCGTGGTGGCCGACGCCGGGCCGAAGCCGAGCGTGCCGCGGGACGCGCCGCCCGCGCCGAGGCGCTGGACGACCGGCGCCGAAGCGGGATCGGGCCACTCGGCGTACGGCGTCGGGTTCGCACCCGTCGGGCTGTTGCAGAACAGGCCGACGATCGCGCCGTCGGCGACCTTCTGGCCGGCGGCCGTGGCGACCGCGCTGGCGAGCACGACGTGCGTGGCGTCGGGGATGGCGGTGATCACCCGCGTGGTGTTCGTGGTCGTCCCGCTCGTGTTCAGCTGCGGGACGGTCAGGGTGAAGCCAAGGACGAGCTGGCTCGTGTCGGCCACGGTGAGCGTGGTCACGTTCGACTGGTCGCCGACGGCCGTCGTCTGGCGCGGCGGGCAGCTCGCGGTCTCGCGCACGACCCACGACTTCGGCAGGTTCTGGACGCCGTTGTCCTGGCCCCACAGGTACTTCGTGAACCAGCGGTTGAGCATCACGTCCGGCGGGGCACCGCCGTGCCCGCCCTGATGGAAGTAGAACTGGTGCGGGACGTTCTGGGCCTTGAGCGCCTCGTAGAACTGCGAGGCGTTCTTGGTCATGACGTTGAAGTCGTTGTTGCCGTGGGCGAGCAGCACCGCGGCGTGGACGTTCCCCACGTCCTTCATGTAGTTGCGCTCGTCCCAGGCGGCGTTGCGGTTGCCCGACGCGCGGTCCTCGTCGACGGCGATCTGGCGAATCACCGGGCGGCAGATCGTGCGCGCGCCGGCGGCGTTCTCGTCCCGGCGGGAGTAGACGTCGTCGACGAGCACGTCGAGGTCCTCGCCGAGGTAGGAGTTGTTGCCGGTCCCGCCGGCGGCGGAGTGCGGTGCGCGGACCATGCCGTTGGCGCGGTAGTAGTCGTACCAGTCGGTGATGGCCGAGATCGGCACGATCGCGTCCAGGCCCTGGACGCCGGTGGTGGCGGCCGCCACCGGGATGGTGCCGTTGTAGGAGGTGCCCATCATCGCCGTGTGGCCGTTGTGCCAGTTGACGGCGGGCGCCTCGACGTCGCCGGTGCGCGTGGTGTACGCCTTCCTGCGGCCGTTGAGCCAGTCGATGACGTTGGTCGCGCCAAGCGTCTCGTTGCGGGCGCCGGAGGTCGGGCAGCCGTCGGAGTAGCCGGACCCCGGCGACTCGGAGTGCACGACGGCGAAGCCGCGCGGAAGCCAGGCCGACTCGTAGATGCTCGAGATCGTGGGGCTCGTGTTGGTGCCGTTGAAGAAGGTCGCGAGGTTGCGGCTGTCGGGCGGCGGTGGCGAGCCGAGTTCGTGGTCGACGACCCAGTTGCTGTAGCGGCTCGCGGTGCCGCCGTAGTACGGGCGAGTCCTCGTAGATGACCGGGACCTTCAGGCCGTCGGTCGAGGTCTCCTTCGGCAGCGTGTAATCCGCGTGCAGGCGGTCCTTCTTGCCGTCGCCGTCGCTGTCGAACTCCGACTCGACCCAGACCTCGCCACTGATCCAGTCGGCGCTCGAGGACGAGAACACGTTCTGGGACAGGCCGTTGACGAACGTCGGTACCGCCGGCGCGGGCTCGGGCGCCGCGTTGGACATGAGCCCGGGGAACGTCGCCGTCTTCGGCGGGATCGGGTTCGCGTGCGCGCCACTGACACCGACGACACCCGCAAGCGCGGCCGTCGCCGTGATCGCGCTCGCTCGCGCGAGGCGCCTTCCAAACACCATCCGTGAACCCCTCTCGTTCCAGACCCAGCTCAGCTTTGACACGACAGTCTGTTGTGGCCGGGCGCTCTCGGCAATGGCGCGTTCGCGGAGATCTCTCCACACGTGGGGGGTAGGTTGGATTCAGATGAGAGTCCTGGTACTGGGCAGCGGCGATCTCGCCGTCGAGGTGTGCGAGGCGCTGGAGGCGGGCGGCGCCGCGGTGACGTGGGTCTCCGACGTCGACGACGAGGCCGTGCAGAACGCCGTGCGGGAGGGCGGATTCGACGTCGTGTGCGTGCCCTCGCGCGAGGATGCGTTCCCGCTGCGCATGGCGCTGCTGGTCCGTCATCTGGACGAGACGGTGCGGCTGGTGGTGACCATCTTCGATCCCGTCGATGGCCGAGCAGGTGCGCGCCACGATCCCGGACTGCGAGGTCACGTCGGTCGCCGACATCGTCGCTCCGTCCTTGGCCGGTCCGTGTCTCGACGCGGACATCGTGGCCGTGCGCCAGACCGGTTCCCGGTGGGTCGGCCTGGACGCGTCGCTCTCGGAGGTTCCGCTGCCGACGACCCGCGCGCGCCGGCTGCGCTCGCTGGTCGAGGCCGTGTTCGCCCCGCACGACCGCTCCGCCGGGCTGCTGTTCTACGGGGCGATCGGGCTCGTGCTGATGCTGCTGTTCGAGTGGATCGGGTCGATGATCGTGCTCGACCAGTCGGCCGCGGACGCGCTGTACGGCTCGAACCAAGTCACTCGCCACGGTCGGGCCGAACTCGGCGGTCGACGACGGGCCGTCGTGGTTCAAGGTGGCGATCGTCGCCTCGATGGTGCTGACGTTGTTGAGCGCCGCCTGCTTCACCGGCGGGCTGATCAACCGGCTCGTGGATTCGTCGTTGACCGGGCTGGCCGGGCGACGGGCGGTGCCGCGGCGCGATCACGTCGTCGTCGTCGGGCTCGGCCATGTCGGGCTGCGCCTGTGCCTGCTGCTGCGGGCGTGCGGCGTGCCGGTCGTGGCCGTGGACACCGAGTTGGAAGGTGAGAACGTGGGTTTCGCGCGGCGGGTGAAGCTGCCGGTCGTGATCGGGCGCGGCGCGAACCCGGCGGTGCTGCGACGGCTCTCGCTCGGCGCGGCACGCGGGTTCGCCGCCGTCACGCCCGATGACCTCAACAACATCGAGGCGGCGATGGCGGCGCGCGACTCCGTGCGTGTCGTCCTGCGAGCCGGCGACGGCGAGGTGTGCGATGAGACCGCGTCGCTGGAGCGGATCGGGCAGGTGATCGACGTGCACCGGCTCGGGGCGGCGTACATCGCCGGGCGCTGTCTCGGCTACGACTGCTCGGCCGTGGCGCTCCGCGACGGCCGCCCGCAGCTGTTGCTGGCGGACGGCCGCTGGGAGGAGTTCGGCCTTACGGTCGGGTCTCCACGTTCAGCGTCGGCGACATGAACGCCTTCACGAGCGGGAGCGCGCTGAACCAGGAGCGGTTGCCGCCCTGGTCGCCGTGGCAGCCTTCGTCGGAACGGCTGTGCATGCCGTAGGCCCAACGGCGGCCCGAATTGGTCAGCCAGTACCAGCCGCCCCCTGAGTCGCCGTGGCAGCCGTCGAAGCCGTTGACACGCACCAGGCCGCGCTTGTTCGGGTCCATCGCATTGCCGACGACGCCGCAGAAGTTCGGCCCGTTCGCCGCATTGATGTTCGCCGACAGGCAGGTGACGTCGCCGACCCAGATGAACGACAGCGACGGCGCGACGCCGTTGACCTTCACCGTCTTGCCGGCGAAGGACGCGTTGAAGATCTCGCCGCCGATGTCCCCCGTGAACCAGCTGTTGGTCACGCGGATCATCGATGCGTCGAGGAAGCCCGAGTTGACCGAGCCGTTCATCGGGCCGATGTTCTCGTTCGCCGTGCCCCAGGTCACGCCGTTGCCGTTGGAGCAGTGGCCGGCGGTGTAGAGCCAGCGCTGGTTGAGCGCGTTGCGGGCGGTGAAGCCCGCGGAGCAGACGTTGTTGCCCTTCGAGCCGCGCCAGATCGCGACGCCCGCGCGGATCGTCTGGTCGCAGGTGAAGCGGCCGGTGCAGCCGGCGTCCTCCTCGTCCTTGATGCCCGGGTCGGCGATCAGCTTCACGCCCTCGGGCGCGGACTTGGCGAGCTCGTCGAGCTGGGGCGCGGGGACCGCGGCGACGACCAGGTTGTTCTCGACGTCGAGGCCGACGTTGCCCTGTGCCGCCTTGCCGATCGCCGTGTCCGGGCCGCCGAGGGCGACCGCCTGCTTCTGCAGCTCGTCGAAGCTGCGCTTGACGACGTGCGGCTCGACGGTGAGGCCTGACGCCTTGCCTCGCGCGGCCGCGGCTCTGGCGAGCGCAGGATCGGTCGCCGCGATGTGCAGGACGCCGCTCGGCGGGTCGAACCACGCGCCGCCGAACGACGGGCCGTCGACCGCGTCGTAGAGCGCCTTGCGATCGTCCTGCTGGGACGCGGCGAGCCGCGCCTGCTCCAGCGTGATCCGCGGGTACACGCGCTGGTAGGCGCTGACGGCGGCGTCGAGTGCGTCCTTGCCGTCGGCCGGTCCATCGGCCGCTGCCGCGGTGGCGGCAGAACTGGCGAGCAGCGCGACCGCGAGTCCGGCGGTGGCGAGTGCCTGCAGTCGGATCATCGAGACCCTCTCCTTGGTTGGGGTTGGAGAGCAGAGCCGCGGGAAGGACGCCTGATACATGGCGTTCTTCTCTGATTTCTCGCTGGAACGGGTCGACGTGGGCACGGCGACGCTGCGGGTGCGCGTCGGGGGCTCAGGCCCGTGCGTGCTGCTGCTGCACGGGCACCCGCGCACGCACACGACCTGGTACCGCGTCGCGCCGCTGTTGGTCGCGGCGGGCTTCACCGTCGTCTGCCCGGACCTGCCGGGGTACGGCGAGTCGCGGCGGGTGGTCGGCGACTACTCCAAGAAGGCGATGGCGGGTGATCTCGTGGCCTTGATGGAACGCTTCGGAGCGTTCTCCGTGATCGGTCACGATCGCGGGTCGCCCGTCGCGCACCGGCTCGCGGTCGACGGGCACGCGGAGCGGCTGGTGGTCCTCGACGGGATACCGATCGCCGCGCACCTCGCGCGGTGCGACGACCGCTTCGCGGCCGCATGGTGGCACTGGTTCTTCTTCGCCCAGACCGAGAAGCCGGCCGAGGCGATCATCAACCGCGACCCCGACGCGTGGTATCGCGCCGACCCGTCGAAGCTGGGACCGGAGAACCACGCCGACTGGTGGCGCGCCGTCCACACACCCGAGGTCGTCTACGCGATGGTCGGCGACTACCGGGCGGGGGTGCGGGTGGATCGCTTCGACGAGGAGGCCGACCGGGCCGCCGGGCGGCTGGTGACGTGTCCGATGCTCGTCGCCTGGTCACTCCAGGACGACCTCGAGGAGCTCCACGGCGACCCGGTGGCGATCTGGCGCGAGTGGGCGAGCGGGCCGGTGAGCGGCGCGACGATCGACTCCGGCCACCACATGGCCGAGGAGGCACCCGAGGAACTGGCGCGTGTGCTGTCGGAGTTCCTCGCCTGATCGTCCCCCGCGCCCGGGTCGGGGGCCCGGGCGCGAGTGGGCGGTGCGCGGTTCGAACGCGCGACCTCCTGCTTGTAAGGCAGGCGCTCTGACCAACTGAGCTAACCGCCCGTGACGTGGCTCTTGGCCGGTGAGGCGGCGTCCAGGATAACCGGGGTGGACCGTGGTCCGAGCGGGCGATCGTGCAGCACTCGGTGTCGGTCTGTGGTACGAAACCCGCGGTGCTGCGACGGGTCGCGATGATCGTCGTTCTCGCGTGCCTGGGCGCTGTCCTCGGCGTGCCGCTTCTGCGTGCCGCTTCGGGGGCGCCGGTTGCGGCGCGCGGGGGAGTCCGATTGGTGGGGGCGACCGGCAGCTCTGTTCAGGGGCGCTGGCAGGCCTGGGCGAACTCCTCGCGTGTCCCGACGGTGACCGGCGCGGTGACGCTGCGCCTTACCGGCTGTCCCGGTCTGCCCAAGGCGGCCGGCTGCGTCTACACGCGCCAGCCGCGGGTCGTGTACCTCAAGCCGGGCCTGACCCACCCGCGATCGGTGATGTTGCACGAGCTCGGCCATGTCTACGACCTGACCGTTTTCAGCAACTCCGACCGCGGAAGATTCCGCAAGATCATGCGGGCGCGGCACACGCGCTGGTGGCTCGGCAAGCGCCCGCTCGCCGAGTGGTTCGCCGAGGCGTACGCCTGGTGCGCCCGCTACTCGAAGATCGTGTCCGTCGAGAAGTACGCGATCTACGAGTACGACCCGACGCCCAATCAGCACCGCGACACCTGCAAGCTGATCAAGAACGCCGCCCGCGATCACATCGCGCCTGACCCGCCGACGTCCGCGCCGATCGTCACCGGCGACCCCGCCCCGCCGGCGGCGCCGCCCAGCAACCCGTCCATCATCCCGGGCTCGCCGAGTGATCCGGGCGTGGCGGCGAAGCCCGCGACGCCCAGTCCGCTCGGCTCGCTGCCGCCGGTCGCGATCCCGACCGCGGTGATCACCGACCTTCCGCCGACGCCTACGCCCGCCGCGTCGCCCTCGCCGAGCCCGACCAAGACACCGCGCCCGACGCCCACGCCGTCCGCGTCGCCGACGCCGGACATCACGCCGACCCCGACGCCGACTGCCGACGCCGACGCCCACGCCCGACGCCCACGCCGAGCCCGACGCCGACGCCCACGCCGAGCCCGACGCCCACGCCCAGCCCGACGCCGACCCCGACCCCGAGCCCACGCCGACGCCCACGCCCAGCCCGACGCCGACGCCGACCCCGACCCCGAGCCCAACGCCGACGCCCTCGCCCAGCCCGACCCCGAGCCCGTCTCCGACGCCCTCGCCCAGCCCGACGCCGACGCCCACACCCAGCCCGACGGTCGAGCCCGACGCCGTCGCCCAGCCCGGAGCCGACCGTCAGCCCGGATCCCACGGAGACGCCGAGCCCGGAGCCGTCGCCCGAGCCCACCGCGTCTCCCACGCCGGACCCGAGCCCCGACCCCACGGAGACGCCGACGGTCGAGCCGAGAGCCGACGCCCGAGGACGGCGGCGGCGAGGACCCCGGCATCTGCCAGTACTTCCGGTTCTGCGACGACCCGCTCGGGTGGCTGGTGCTCCTGCCATGATGCGGGCATGGTCGGTTCGGTGGTCTGGCGTGCGGCGCTGCTGCAGGCGCTGACGCTGACGGTCGTCGCGCTGGTGCTCGGCGCGCTGCTGGACCGGGAGTTCTTCGTGTCGTGGGGCTGGCTCGCCGGACCCGGTGCGTGGGCGGCGTGTGCGCTGTTCACGGGAGCGGTGTTGAAGTTGCCGCTCGGACCGGTGCTGGCGGGCGCCGCGGTGGCCGGGATTCCGAGCCTGATCGGGGTGTTGCTCGATCAGCACTGGCTCGGCGCGCCGCTGGCCGTGGCGGTGTTCGCGGCTGTGGTGTGGCTGGCTCGCGCGACCGAACGCGGCCACGGGGGTGGTGCTCTGATGGACCTCAGGCTCGAGGGCAAGGTCGCGCTGGTCACGGCCGGCTCGAAAGGGATCGGCCGTGGGATCGCGGACGCGCTCGTCCGCGGAGGGCGCGAAGGTCGCGGTGACGTCTCGTTCGACCGAGCGCGCCGAGGCGGTGGCGGGCGAGATCGGCGGGTGCGGGTACGCGTTCGACGCCAACGACCTCGACAGCGTCGCCGGTCTGATCGAGGCGGTCGAGGATGACCTCGGGCCGATCGACATCTACATCGCCAACACCGGCGGCCCGCCGGCCGGCGACCCGCTGAGCTTCAGCCGCGACGACTGGGCGTCCGCGCAACGGACGTTGCTGCTCACGCCCATCGAGATCATCCAGCGGGTGCTGCCCGGGATGCGCGAGCGCGGGTTCGGGCGTGTGGTGGCGATCGGGTCGATGGCCGTGAGCGAGCCGATCGACGCGCATTCAGCTCTCCAACGCGCACCGCCCCGGTCTCGTGGCGGCGTTCAAGGTCCTCGCCCGCCAGTACGCGAGCGACGGCGTGACGCTTCAATCACGTCCACCCCGGCCGGATCGCGACCGACCGGATGATCGAGACCGCCGGCTCGCTCGAGGCGGCCGAGGAGATGGCCCGCGACCAGATCCCGGCGGGGCGGCTCGGGACCGTCGAGGAGCTCGCCGCCGCGGCCGTGTTCCTGTGCTCGGAGCAGGCCGCCTACATCAACGGCACGGCGATCCTGGTCGACGGCGCCGTGACTCGCAGCATCTGACCTAGACTGTCTTGCGCGCGCCCCCATGGTGTAGCGGTTAGCACGCAGCCCTTTCACGGCTGTAGCACGGGTTCGATTCCCGTTGGGGGTACTCAGGCCTCGTCAGGCCAGTGCCCATGCGCGTCGAAGTACTCGCGCGCCTCTTCTTCCTTCTGGCGGTCGTCACGGCCCGCGAACAGGAAGTACACGACGATCGCGCACATGGCGATGCTGAGTACGACGGAGATGTAGGTCCAGATTTCGAGGAGCATGATGCCGCCGGTTGGATTCGAACCAACGCACAACGGATTAAAAGTCCGCTGCTCTACCACTGAGCTACGGCGGCCGGCGCGTGCGACTGTACCGCGCAGTACGCTGGTCCGAGGGTGAGCGTAGGCGAAGTGGAGACGGGCGGTCGTCGTCGGCGGCGTACGCCTGAGGTCGCAGAGGCGGAAATCGTGGCCGCCGCGGAGGCGTTGCTGCGCGAGCGGTCGTTCCGCGAGCTGACCGTGGATGAGGTGATGCGCCGGACCGATCTGTCGCGTCCGTCGTTCTACGTCTACTTCCGCGACCGCCACCACCTGATGCTCAAGGTCGTCGAGCACATCGGCACCGAGCTGCGGACGATGAGTCAGCGTTGGTACACCGGCTCGGGCGATGGCCCTGCCCAGGCGCGCGAGGCGATGGAGGGCTTCGTCGAGGTCTACGCGCAGCACGGCGCGGTCCTGCGGGCGCTCGCCGACGCCGCGACCGACGACCCCGAGGTCGAGCGCGTCTACAGCGGCCTCGTGCACGAGTTCGTCGACGTCACCGCCCGCCACATCGAGAAGGAGATCGAGGCGGGGCGCGTGATCCCGCTCGACGCCAAGGAGACCGCGCGGGCGCTCGTCTGGATGATGGAGCGCTATCTGAACCGCTCGATGGGCCATGAGCGCATCAAGCGCGGGATCGTCGCGGACACGCTGACGACGATCTGGACCCGCGTCCTCTATGGCGTCAACTGACGTTCGCGCCGCCCGCCTCGACGACATCGACGGAGTGCTGGCGGTCTGGGGCGCCGCGCGCAGCGCGGCCGCGGTGACGCCGGACACGCCCGAGAGCGTCACGCGGGTGATCGAGCGCGGGACCCTGTTCGTCGCCGAGCACGACGGCCGGATCGTCGGCGCCCTGGTCGCCGGCTGGGACGGCTGGCGCGGAAACATGTACCGGCTCGCGGTGCTCCCGGAGTTCCGGCGCCGCGGGCTCGCCCGCGCGCTGGTCGACGCGGGCCACCAGCGCCTGCGCGAGCTCGGCGCGACCCGCGTGATCGCGATGGTCGAGCACGACGACGACCCCGCGACCGCCCTGTGGCGGGCGACGGGCTACGCGTTCGACCCGCAGATGGCGCGCTTCGTGCGCAACATCGACTGACGAAATACCGCGTCAGGCGCGGATTTCGTCAGTCCAAGTCGCGGGCGGCGAGCAGGCTGAGGGTCGCGCCGGTGGCGGCGAGCGCCCCGATGCCGATCCGCCCGAGCCACGGCAGGTCGCGCCGGGCGATGAGCGTCGCCGCGAGGTCGGCGGCGTCGGCCGCGGCGCCGGCGAGCATCCAGTCGCGGACGTTGCCGTCGCCGCCCAGCGCGGCCAGCGCGCCCGCGCCGATTGCGACATCGCGCATCCCGAACCCGCGGGCGACCGCCTGGGCGCCGGGCGTGTCGGCGACGTCGCCGATCCAGCCGCGGGCGGCGAGCGCGGGCGCGACCGCGAGCGCGCCGCCGATCACGACCCGGCCGACGGCGAGCTGACGAGCGAGCGCACGGGGTTCCATCGTGCGAACGTTACGCGAGCGTGGGCGAGTGGACGCTGGAGCGCGTATGCGAGCGGCTGCAGGCCGTCGCCGCGCCGTGGGCGGTCACGGGCAGCACCGCGCGCGCCCTGCACGGCGAGGACGTCACACCGCGTGACCTCGACCTGCTGACCACGGCGGCCGGCGCGGACGAGCTCGCGGCGCGCTTAGCGCGCTCGGCGCGTACGTCGACGCGACCTGGGGCTGGGACGAAGACGACCAGCGCCGGCGCTTCACCGAGGCGTTCGACGACTGGCCGCGCGACGTGATCGAGGTCGGCGGGCGCCCGGTCGGCGTGATCGTGGTCCAGTACCGCCCCGGCGAGCTCTACCTCGAGCTGATCGAGTTGGCGGACGAGGCCCAGGGCCGCGGCCTCGGGACGGCGATGGTGCGCGCGCTGATCCGCTACGCCCACGGCACCGGCCGCGCGCTGAGCCTGCACGTCCTCAAGGCCAACCCGCGGGCGCAGGCGCTCTACGAGCGCGAAGGCCTGCGCATCGTTGAAGCCGACGACGCCAAGCTGCGGATGCGAACAGACGTTCGTGGGTAGGCCGAGCGTATGAGCGATATGACGAACACCGAGAAGGACCCGGCCGAGTGGACCACCGGCGACGAGCCGATGACCGGCGCACAGGCCTCCTACCTGAAGACGCTCAGCGACGAGGCGAACGAGCCGTTCGACGAGACGCTGACGAAGGCCGACGCCTCCAAGCGCATCGACGCGCTCCAGGGAAAGACCGGTCGCGGCGCCGGCTGAGGGCGGATGATGCCCTCAGTGTCGGAAGTGGCGGCGGTGCGTGAACACCATCGAGATCCCGGCCGCGTCGGCGGCCTCGACGACCTCGAGGTCGCGCACCGAGCCGCCTGGCTGGATGATCGCCGTGATCCCCGCTTCGACGGCGAGCTGCGGGCCGTCTGAGAACGGGAAGAACGCGTCCGAGGCCATCGCCGCGCCGATCAGCGAGGAGCCCGCGTCGCGGGCCTTCTCGATCGCGAGGCGCACCGAGTCGACGCGCGACATCTGCCCGGCGCCGATGCCGACGGAGGCGAGGTCGTTGGAGAAGACGATCGCGTTGGAGCGCACGTGCTTGCAGACCTTCCAGGCGAACAGCATCTCGCCCCACTCGGCCTCGGAGGGCTTGCGCTCGGTCACGACCTCCATCTCCGTGCGGTCCTCGAGCCCCATGTCGCGGTCCTGGACGAGCAGCCCGCCCATCACGCGCTTGAGGTCGCGCTCGGCGACGTTGGAGCGCCGGCGCTCACCGTCCTCGAGCACGCGCATGTTCGGCTTGGTGGCCAGCAGCGCGAGCGCCTCGTCGGTGAATCCCGGGGCGATGATGACCTCGCAGAACTGCTTCAGCAGTGCCTCGGCGAACAGGACGTCGACCGTGCGGTTGACGCAGATCACGCCACCGAACGCGGACAGCGGGTCGCACGCGAACGCTGCGTGGTAGGCCTCGACGATCGAGCCGCCGACCGCCACCCCGCACGGGTTGTTGTGCTTGACGATCACGGCGCACGGAAGCTCGAACTCCTGCGTGAGCAGGCGCGCGGAGTTGAGGTCCAGGACGTTGTTGAACGACAGTTCCTTGCCGCCGTGCTGGCGGACCATCGAGAGCACGTGCATCCGTGCCCCCGACTCGGCGTAATACGCCGCGCGCTGGTGGTCGTTCTCGCCGTAACGGAGGTCGGTGACCTTCTCGAAGGCGGTCAGCAGCTGGTTCGGGAAGTCGTCCTGCTTCTGCAGGAACCAGCGCGAGATCGCGCTGTCGTAGCGGGCCGTGTAGGAGAACGCCTCGGCCGCCAGGCCCTCGCGCGTGCCCAGCGAGAGCTTGCCGCCGGCGTCGGTGAGCTCGGCCACGATCGCGTCGTAGGACGCCGGGTTCACGACCACCGCGGAGAACGCGAAGTTCTTCGCCGCCGCGCGGATCATCGTCGGGCCGCCGATGTCGATGTTCTCGATCACCTCGTGCTCGGTGACGCCGCGGCGCTTGGACGTGGACTCGAAGGGATAGAGGTTCACGCACACCAGATCGACGAACTCGACCTCGTGCTCGGCCGCCGCGGCCATGTGCTCCTGGTCGTCGCGCAGCGCGAGCAGACCCGCGTAGAGCTTGGGGTGCAGCGTCTTCACCCGCCCGCCCATGATCTCCGGGAAGCCGGTGAAGTCCTCGATCGCGCGGACCTCGAGCCCGGCCTCGCGCAGCGTCGCCGCCGTGCCGCCCGTGGAGACGAGCTCGATGCCGAGCTGCGAGAGCCCGCGCGCGAACTCGACGACGCCGGTCTTGTCCGACACCGACAGCAGCGCACGCTGTACGCGAACCTCACCCGGCTGCACCATCGCCTCCATGCCGTCGCGGAAGATACCTGGAGCAGCCATTCAGGGGACCTCAACTCGAACTCGTCGTGGATGTGAAGGGTCCAGGCGGACCCGATCATGGGCGATCAGTGTGACCGCCGTGGTCAGCAGTTCGTGCTCGACCGGGCGCAGCAGGTCGCGGACCGTGGCCGCGTCCGTGACGTCCGGGAGCTCAAGCGCGCGCTGCAGGATGATCGGCCCGGAGTCCACCCCCTCGTCCACGAAATGGACGGTGACGCCGAACACCTTGACCCCGTAGGCGAGCGCCTGCTCGATCGCCGCCAGCCCCGGAAACGCGGGCAGCAGCGCGGGATGGACGTTGATCACGCCGCGCGGGAAGGCCGACAGGAACGCGGCGCCGACGAGCTGCATGTAGCCCGCCAGCACGACCAGCTCCGCGCCGCGTTCGCGCAGCCACGCGGCCATCGCGGCGTCACGCGCCGTTCGATCCGCATACTCGGCCGCGGGGAACGTCGCGGTGGCCACGCCGGCCGCGCGAGCGCGGTCGAGCGCCTGCGCGCCAGGCTTGTCCGAGCCCACGGCCACGACCTCCACGTCCTGTCCATGAACGCGGTCCAGGATCGCCTGAAGGTTGGAGCCGGTGCCCGAGGCCAGGACGCCGACCTTCACGCGGCCACCAGCTTCGGGAAGCGGCCACCCGTCGAGCGGAGGCGACCGGCGCCCAGCAGCGCGTCGATGGCGGCAAGGACGTCCTCCGTGCGCAGTTCGCGGTACGCGCCATAGAACGGCAGCCCGTCGTAGGAGTGCTTCTCGATCCCCTTCGAGCGCGCGCCGCGGAGGATCTCCACGCAGCGCGTGCGCCCGACGCCAGGCTCGGCGAGTCGCACCACGTCGAGGATCGCGCCCTCGAGGTCACCGACCGGCGCGAGCGCGCCCTGACGCGGCGCGGCCACCGGCGCGGCGGGCACCACCGACGGGTCGCACACGTCGCAGCACGGCACCAGCGGCGACGGCTGCGACCGGTCGCCGAAGTGGCGCAGGATGCCCTCGCGCCGGCACTGAGAGCCCTCCACCCACGCCCACACCGAGCGGTACTGGCGCCAGCGGATGCGCGTGCCCTCCTGCGCCGCCGAGCGGCAACCGGCGAGCGTCGTCCGGTCCCATGGTCCGATCACGCGCCCGACGACGCGATCCGGCGACGACGGGGCCGGCAGGATCACGCCCGCGCGCGCCATGTAGCCGACGATCGCGCGGACGGCCTCCTCCTCGCTGTCCGAGCGCGCGAGGTCGTTGAGGTGCAGGTTGTATCTGGGCGGCGTGCCCTCGGCCGAGTTGACGAGCTTGCGCGCGACGAAGCGCAACTGGTCCTCGGCCACCTCCGCGCGCTCGATGAAGAACACGTGCAGGCCCTTGTCCTTGCCCGTCGCGAACAGCAGCGCCCGGGCGGGCTTGCCGTCGCGGCCCGCGCGACCCGCCTCCTGGTAGTACGCCTCGATCGACGACGGGACCGACTCGTGGCAGACCGTGCGCACGTCCGCCTTGTCCACGCCCATGCCGAACGCGTTGGTCGCCACCACCACCGGCGCCTCGCCCGCCATGAAGCGCCGCTGCACGTTCGCGCGCCGATCCCGTGGCAGGCCCGCGTGGTAGGCCACGACCTCCACCGAGAGCTCGCGCCCCAGCCGGTCCGCCAGCCGGTCGGACTCCGCGCGGGTGCCGGCGTAGACGATCGCCGGCAGCGCGTCCGGCGCGCTCAACGCGGCCGCGATCCGGCGGTGCACGACTTCCTTGTTCGGGCAGGCGACGACGGCGAAGGAGAGGTTCGGCCGGTCGAAGCCCGTCGCGACGTGCACCGGGTCCTTCAGCCCCAGCCGCTCAACGATGTCCTGGGCCACAGCGGGGGTGGCGGTCGCCGTCGAGGCGACGATGGCCGACGCGCCGAGCCAGCGGGCCGCGTCCGCCAGGCGGAAGTAGTCCGGCCGGAAGTCGTGCCCCCACTGCGACACGCAGTGCGCCTCGTCGACCACGAAGAGGCCGATCTCCGCCTCCCGGATGCGTTCCAGGAAGCCCGGCGAGGCGAAGCGCTCCGGCGCGACGTAGAGGACGCGCACGCGGCCGGAGACCGCGGCGTCCACCGCGCGGCGGTTGGTCGCCGAGTCCTGCTGGGCGTTGACCTGCGCCACGCGGCCCGGGGCCACGCGCTCGAGCGCCTCCACCTGGTCCTGCATCAGCGAGACCAACGGCGAGACGACCAGCGTCAGGTCCGTGCGCAGCAGCGCCGGCAGCTGGTAGCAGAGCGACTTGCCCGAGCCGGTGGGCATCACCACCAGCACGTCCCGGCCGTCGCGCGCGGCGAGCACCGCCTCGCGCTGGCCCGGCCGGAAGCCCTCGAACCCGAACAGCTCGTGCAGCGCCTCGTCCGGGTCGGACGTCGACGCGATCGGCACCCGCGGCAGCCGCCCATCGGCCTCCCCGAGGTCCAGCGACGTCTGCGGCGGAGGCAGTTGATTCTCTATCCAGGCCAGGGACACCGGACCGGCGACCATAGCCGCCGGCCCGGACGCCCAGGCCCGAATTTGCAGAGTTGTTGCAGAGTCAGCGCAGTCGAGCTCGCGCGGCCGTTGCCGTCGACCGGGCCGACCATGCTGATCGCCGGCGCCCTCGTAGCGGCCGGACGCGAAGCTCGCCTTCTTCATGCTGCTCGCGGCCAGCGCGGAGGAGCCCCGTCCTTGGCTGTGCGTCAGCTCCGCACGAGCGGCAACGCGTGCTCGAAGGCGTCCTTATCGGACGTACCGACGAGTGGGTAATCCCCCGAGAAGCACGCGTCGCAATGCGACTCGCGCGAGTTCCCGATCGCCTCGTAGACGCCCTCCAGCGACAGGTAGGCGAGCGAGTCCGCGCCCAGCTCGGCGGCCACTTCGGCCTCCGTGCGGTTGTGGGCGATCATCTCTTCGCGCGTCGACATGTCGATCCCGTAATGACAGGGATGGCGGATCGGCGGCGCGGAGATGCGCATATGCACTTCGCTGGCCCCCGCGTCGCGCAGCATCTGCACGATCTGGCGGGTGGTGTTGCCGCGCACGATCGAGTCGTCCACGACGACGATGCGCTTGCCGGCGACCACCTCGGGCAGCGGGTTGAACTTCAGCCGCAGGCCGTGCTTGCGCAGCTCCTGGCCGGGCTGGATGAAGGTGCGGGCGACGTAGCGGTTCTTGATCAGGCCGTCGTCCTGCGGGAGGCCGCTCGCGCGGGCGTAGCCGCGCGCGGCCGGGTTGCCGGAGTCAGGCACCGGGATCACGAGGTCGGCCTCCACGGGCGCCTCGCGGGCGAGGATCTCGCCCATCCGGCCGCGGGCGACCTGGATCACCTGGCCGCCGAGACGGGAGTCCGGGCGGGCGAAGTAGATGTGCTCGAAGACGCACAGCGCGGACCGCGGCGAGGGCACCGCCTGGCGCGTCTGCAGGCCCTTCTTGGTGATCGAGACGACCTCGCCGGGCTGCACGTCGCGCAGGAACTTGGCGCCGATGATGTCGAAGGCGCAGGTCTCCGAAGCGACGCAGTAGGCGCCGTCGCCGAGCATCCCGAGGCTGAGCGGGCGCAGGCCGAGCGGATCGCGGAAGGCGACCACTCGGTCCTTGGTCATCACGACGGTGGAGTAGGCGCCCTCGAGGCGGCCGATGACGTCCACCAGCGCGTCCTCGATCGTCTCCGCCTCGTGCGTGGAGAGCAGCGCCGCGATGATCTCCGAGTCCGACGTGCTGCGGAAGGTGACGCCCTTCTCGCGCAGCGCCGCGTGCATCTCGACGACATTGACGAGGTTGCCGTTGTGCCCGAGCGCGACCTCGCGCTTGTCCGAGCGCCAGACCGGCTGCGAGTTCTCCCACGAGTTGGCGCCGGTCGTGGAGTAGCGGACGTGACCGACGGCCATGTCCCCCTGCAGCGCCCGCAGCTTCTGCTCGTCGAAGACCTGGTTGACCAGGCCCTGATCGCGCATGGCCATGATGTGGCCGCCCTGGCTGGTCGCGATCCCGGCCGACTCCTGCCCGCGGTGCTGCAGCGCGTAGAGCGCGAAGTACGTGAGGCGGGCGACTTCTCGACCCGGCGCGACTATGCCGAAGACGCCGCACTCGTCGCGTGGGCCATCGCGGTCGTCGAGAAAGGGTTCAGAGGAGCGCAACGAGTAGCCGGTTGTGCGGGGAACGACCGGCCCGAAGGAGGCTAGCAGTGCGGTCGGCGGCCGAACGGCCAGTGTGTGCGCGAAGCACTCATTTTGCGGAGGCGGTTCACCCCCAGGGGTGATGGTTGCTGAGTGCAACCGCACCGAGGATCGGCGGCGATGCACATCCGCCTTTCCCTTGCCGCTGTGGCCGCGTCACTCGCCACGGCAGCCATCGCCCAGCCCGCCTCGGCGAGCATCTGGACCGAGATCCCGTCCGGGACCACGCAGAACATCACCGCGATCGAGTACCAGTCGGCCTCGCGGTTCTGGTTCACGACCGCCGCCGGCGCGATCTTCAAGCGCCAGCCGAACGGGACGTTCGCGCAGGTGCGAACGCCGGGCGCGGTGTCACTCAACGACATCGAGTTCCAGAACGGCGGGCAGATCGGGATGGCCGTCGGCAACGGCGGGTTGGTGCTGCGATCGACCAACGGCGGCGACAGTTGGACCCAGATCACCGGGATCACGGCTTCCGCGCCCTCTAGCACGTTCGCGACGTGCAAGACGGCGGAGGCGCTCGGCAACCTGAATGCGGTCCGCTTCGCGGGCAACGACCGCGTATGGATCTTCGGGCCTGGGAACCAGGTCGTGCGCTCGCAGCCGGGCGTTGCCGCGAATGTCGGCGCGCAGGGCGTCTCCGGTGGGTGGACCGACGCCAATCGGGATACGCACGGCACGGGCACCCCCGACGACGACACGTGCCGGCTCAACCCGCCCTACGCCGAGGGGTTCGCCGACGCCTTCTTCCCGAGCCCGGACGTTGGCTACCTCGTCTCGGGCTCCTACTCCACGGTGTTCTTCACGTCCAACAACCTCGCGTCGAACGGGCAGATACCAGCCGATAGCGCCGGCAACGGCGGGACCGCCAACCGCGTGATCGCCGGTGACCCGGAGAATCCGAACCGCATGTGGTCGGTCAACGCCACCCCCTACGGTCGCTCGACGACCGCCTACACACGCGACGGCTGGCAGACCGGTGATTGGTGGCAGATCGGCAACGACACGGTGCGCGAGTTCCCGAACACCGGCCCGGCCGACGTCGACTATGCGGGCGGCACCGTGCTCTCCGCCGGCGACTCCGGCCTCGTGCTGAACTCGATCGACGGCGTGAACTTCTTCTACAACGGCGCCGACGGGGCGCTCGCGACGCAGCGCTGGAACGCCGTCGGCCTGGCGTCCGGCGCCGACGGCGCGATCGGCGGCGACAACGGCAAGCTCGCGATCACCACGACCGCGAACGCGATTCCCGACCTGACCAAGCCGACGGGCACGATCGCCGGCCCGGAGACCGCCGTCGCCGGCGTGCCCGTGACGTTCAGCGCGGCCGTGGCCGACAACGCGGGCGGCTCGGGCATCGACCCGAACGGCTTCGCGTGGACCGCGACCGGCACCGCCGGCGGCAGCGGCCCGGCCGTCGCGTTGACGTTCCCGAGCAGCGGCTCCTACACCGTCAGGCTCTCCTTCCGCGACCTCGCCGGCAACGTCAACGAGGCGACGAAGGTCGTCAACGTGAGCGCGGCGACGCCCGTCGATTCGCGTCCGCTACCCACGTTCTCGCTGTCGGGCAAGGGCAACGGCGCCACGGCGACGATCAGCGGCGGCAAGGTGAAGATCGTCGTGAAGGGCAAGATCAAGGTCCCGGCCGGGGTGAACGCGAAGACGGCGTGCAGCGGCACGGTCTTCCTCACGATCAAGAAGGGCAAGAAGCTGCTCAGCGCCCGCAACGCGAAGCTGAGCAAGTCCTGCTCGTTCGCGAAGACGATCAGCCTCTCCAAGCGCAAGGTGGGCGCTGCCAAGAAGCTGGCCATCACGGTGCGCTTCCAGGGCAACTCGATCCTGAAGCCGACGACGAAGAACCTCAAGGCGACCGTCAAGCACTAGGCTCCATCGGACATTTCCGCCGCCCGGCTAGAGGCCACGCCGGGCGGCACGTCCGACATCAGGAACGGGATAACCATGGCCACCGACGCACCAGTTCAGATCCCTCGTCAGCGCATCTCAGAGCTGATCGAGCGGGAAGAGAAGGAGCTCAACGAGCGCACCCTGCGCTCCAAGGAGATGTACGGACGGGCGCAGGTCCACCTCACCGGTGGCGTCGCGTCGTCCTATCAGCTCCGCGACCCCTGGCCGATCTACCTCGAGCGCGGCTCGGGGCCGAAGGTCTGGGACGTCGACGGCAACGAGATGTGGGACTTCCACAACGGGTTCGGCTCGATGGTCCAGGGCCACGCGCACCCGGCGATCGGCGCGGCGATCCAGGCGCGCTACTCCAGCGGCACGCACTTCGCGGCGCCGACGGAGGACGCCGTGGTGGTGGGCGACGAGCTCGCGCGCCGCTGGGGCCTGCCGAAGTGGCGGTTCACCAACTCCGGCTCGGAGTCGACGATGGACGCCATCCGGATCGCCCGCGGGTCGACCGGCCGCGAGACCATCGTGAAGATCTTCGGCTCCTACCACGGCCACCACGACGGCGTGATGGTCTCGATCGGCGTCGAGTACGACCAGATCGGCGACCACGAGAACCTCGCGTCGCTGCCGTACGGCGCGGGCATCCCGCAGGCCGTCGTGGACCTGACGATCCCGGTGCCGTTCAATGACGCGGGCGCGATGGAGCGCCGCATCGAGCGTCTCACGGAGGAGGGCCGCAAGCCCGCCTGCGTGATCATGGAGCCGGCGATGATGAACCTCGGGGTCGTGCTCCCCGAGCCGGGCTACCTCGAGGCCGTCCGGGACATCACCCGCCGCCACGGCATCGTCCTGATCTTCGACGAGGTCAAGACCGGCCTGTGCATCGCCGCCGGCGGCGCGACCGAGCGCTGGGGCGTGACCCCGGATCTCGTCACGCTGGCCAAGGCGCTGGGCGGCGGCACGCCGATCGGCGCGATCGGCGGCACCGAGGAGGCGATGGCGTCCGTCGAGGACGGCTCCGTCTACCAGGTCGGCACCTACAACGGGAACCCGCTCGGCATGGCCGCCTGCCGCGCGAACCTGCTCGAGGTGCTCACGCCCGAGGCCTACACGCATCTGGACGCGCTCAACGAGCGGATCCTGACCGGCTGCGAGGCCGTGATCCGCAAGCACAACCTGCCTGGCTACTCGGTCGGCGTCGGCTCCAAGGGCTGCGTCACGTTCTCGTCGCAGAAGGTCATCGACTACGAGACGTTCAAGGCCAATCAGGACAAGGATCTCTCCGAGCTGGCCTGGCTCTACAACATGAACCGCGGCATCTTCATGACGCCCGGCCGCGAAGAGGAATGGACGCTCAGCGTCACCCACGACGACACGGCGGTCGACGCGTACGTCCAGGTCTTCGAGGCGATGGCCGACGACCTGATGGGCTGAACCTAAAGGGGCCAGGCCCCTTTATCTGAGCGCGGCGATGACCGCGACTGCCGCCGGGGGCAAAAACCGGGTCACCGGCGGCAGGGACGGGGTGGCGAGGCCGCAGGCGAAGCACGCGGCCGCGAGCGCCGGGTTGATGTCGAGGCGGTCGCGGGCGGCGGCTTCGGCGCGGGCGTCGACCGAGACGCCGGGCTGGAGAGCGGCGTTCGTGCGGGGCGGCGACGCCGGCGAGGATGAGCTCGGCCGCCACCAGCGGGGGCGCGAAGCGCGCCGCGCGGTCGATCCAGGCGCGGGGCGACTCCGGGGCGCCCGCGATGACGCGCTCGCGCAGGTCGGTCAGCAGCGAGTCGAACGTCGGCTCCTCGCCGGGGATGACGCGGCGGCGGTCGAGCCGGTGGCCGAAGGCCTCGTGGCCGTCGCGGCGACGCTCCGGGGCGAGCGGTCCGACGTCGATGGTGCCGGTCAGCACGCCGTCCAGCAGCAGCGCCGCGCCGACGAGACGTTCCGTCCCTTCCCTGCCGTGGGTGAGGAGCATCGCGTCGCCGCGGAGGCTGGGGACGTACGTGAGGGCGGTCATGCCCCCGACGACGCCGAACCCCGCGCCTCTATTCCCGCGAGTTGAGGTCGGGGCGGAGCAGATGCCGCCGTTATTCCAACAAGGCGGCGAGGCCCGACGTGTGGGCGCGCTCGAGGTCGACGAGCGGGAGCGACAACACGCCGTCGATCGTCAGCGAATCCCCGCCGACCTCGCCGATGACCCGCGCGGCCGCGCCGAACGCGGCGAGCGAGCCGGCGGGGCCGGAGACGATGAACGCGCCCGGGCCTTCGCCGAAGAGATCGTCGAGGCCGGAGACGGTCGCGCCGAGCCCGGAGGCGATCGCGCACTCGGCGAGCGCGACCGCGACGCCGCCCTCGGCGACGTCGTGGGCGGAGTTGATCGTGCCGGTGCGGACGGCTTGGCGGATCGCGGCGTGGAGCGCCTTGATCTCGCCCAGTTCGACGCTGGGAAGCGGGCCCTCGACGGGTTCGCCGCGCAGCTTGGAGAGCTCCGAGGCGGCGTTGGAGGGCGCCCAGCCCGCGGAGACCAGCGCGATCGCGTCGCCCGGCGCGGCGAAGCCGAGGCGGCCCGCGCGGGCCGCGTCCGGAAGCTCGCCGACGAGGCCGACGACCGGCGTCGGGTAGATCGGGCCTCCGCCGCCCTCGTTGTAGAGCGAGACGTTGCCGCCGACGACCGGAATGCCGAACGCGCGGCACGCGTCGCCGAGGCCGGCGATGGCGCGCGTGAACTGCCACGCGATGTGCGGCTTCTCCGGGTTGCCGAAGTTCAGGCAGTTCGTCAGGCCCAAGGGCTCGGCGCCGACGCAGGCGAGGTTCGCGCTGCACTCGACGACGGCCTCGACCGCGCCGCGGTAGGGATCGGCGGCGACGCGGCGGCCGTTGCCGTCGATCGAGACCGCGATCGCCGGCCGCGGGCCATCGCCGTCCACCGGCGGATAGAGCCCCGTGACCGCGTCGCCGATGGCCGTCGGGATCATCAGCACCGCGGCGTCCGCGGCCTCGGGGCGGCGGACGGTGCGGGAGCCGACGATCGAGTCGTACTGCTCGAACGCCCACTTGCGCGAGGCGAGGTTCGCGGAGGACAACAGCCCCAGCAGCACCTCGGCCGGGTCCTCGGCGAACAGCACCTGCTCGGGCGCCGGGTACAGCGGCGTCGCGGGCTCGGCGGGCTCGAGGTCGTAGGCCGGGCACTCGTCGACCAGGGCGACGACCGGCAGGTCGCCGACCAACTCGTCGCCGTCGAAGACCCGCAGGCGATCGGAGGCCGTGACCTCGCCGATCGCGGTGCCGTCGACCTCCCAGCGCGCGCAGACGGCGAGCACGTCCTGGAGCTTCTCCGGCTCGACGACGCAGAGCATCCGCTCCTGGGACTCCGAGATCATGATCTCGAACGGCTCCATGTCGGCCTCGCGCAGCGGCACGCGTCGCACGTGCAGGTCGAGGCCGACCTCGCCCTTGGCCGCCATCTCCGCCGAGGAGGAGGTCAGACCGGCCGCGCCGAGGTCCTGCAACGCCACGAGCAGCCCGCGATCGAGCAGCTCCAACGAGCACTCCATGAGCTTGTTCTCGGTGAACGGGTCGCCGATCTGCACGGTCGGGCGCTTGTCCTCGGAGGAGTCGAGCTCGGCGGAGGCCAGCACCGAGGCGCCGCCGATGCCGTCACGGCCGGTCTTGGCGCCGAAGAGCACGACGATGTTCCCGACGCCCGCGGCGGCGCTGCGAATCAGCTTGTCGGTCTCGATCAGGCCGAGCGCCATCGCGTTGACGAGGCAGTTCTGCTCGTAGGGGCCCTCGAAGTAGATCTCGCCGCCGACGGTGGCGATGCCGATCGAGTTGCCGTAATGGCCGATGCCGGCGACGGCGCGCTCCAGCAGATAGCGCGACCGCGCGGACGTCCCGACCTCGCCGAAGCGCAGCGAATCGAGGATCGCGATCGGCCGCGCGCCGATGGCGAAGATGTCGCGCAGGATGCCGCCGACGCCGGTCGCGGCGCCCTCGAAGGGCTCGACGGCGCTCGGGTGGTTGTGCGACTCGACCTTGAACGCGCAGGCGAGCCCCTCGCCGATCGAGACCGCGCCCGCGTTCTCGCCCGGGCCCAGCACCAGCCGCGGCCCTTCGGTCGGCAGCGTCTTCAACAGCCGCCGCGAGTGCTTGTAGCCGCAGTGCTCGGACCACATCAGCGAGAAGACGGCGAGCTCGACCTCGTTGGGCTCGCGGCCCAGCTTCTCGACGATCAGGTCGTACTCGTAGTCGGTGAGCCCCAGCTCGCGGTGCTTGCTCATGCCGCGGGGACCTGGGCGGCCGACAGGAACAGCTTCAGCCCGTCGGCGGAGCCGGTCAGCGCGTCCACGGCGTGCTCCGGGTGCGGCATCAGCCCGACGACGTTGCCCGCCTTGTTCGAGACGCCCGCGATGTCCCGCGCGGAGCCGTTGAAGTTCTCGCCCGCCGCGTAGCGCAGCACGACCTGGCCGTTGGCCTCGAGCTCGTCGAGCACCGGGATCGGGCGCCCAGTAGCGGCCGGTGGTGTGCTTGGCGGGGATCGAGAGCGTCTCGCCCACCGCGCACGCGCGCGGTCCACGACGTCGAGGCGTTGACGACCTCGAGGTCGACCTGGCGGCACGTGAAGCGCAGCGACGTGTTCGGCAGCAGGGCGCCCGACAGCAGCCCGGCCTCGCACAGCACCTGGAAGCCGTTGCAGATGCCGAGCACCAACCCGCCGTTGCGGGCGAAGCGATCGACCTCGACCATCAACGGCGCGAAGCGCGCGATCGCGCCCACGCGGAGATGGTCGCCGTAGGAGAACCCACCGGGGATGATCACCGCGTCGACGTCGCGCAGATCGCTGTCCCCGTGCCACAGCAGTTCGGCTTCACCGACGCGGCGACGCCGCCAGCAGCGCGTCGACCTCGTCGCATGAGCCGGGGAACCGGACGACCCCGAATTTCACTGGATCTCGTAGTCCTCGATCAGGGGGTTCGACAGCAGCTTCTCGCACATCGCCGGCACCTGGGCGGCGTCGTCGACGTCGAGCTCGACCAGCCGGCCGACGTGGACGTTCGACACGCCCGAGAACCCCAGCGCGGGGAGCGCGCGCTCGACGGTCTGGCCCTGCGGATCGAGGATCCCCGCCTTGGGCCGGATCAGGACTCGGACGCGCACTAGGCCACGCGATCCAGCCAGGCGCCGAACGACTCGCCCGCGAGCCGCTCGTAGGCCGTCACGTAGCGCTCGCGCGTCTGCGCGACGATGTCCTCCGGGATCTCCGGCGCCGGCGGGTTCTTGTCCCAGCCGCTGTTGGTCGCCCAGTCGCGCACGAACTGCTTGTCGAACGACGGCTGCCCGCGACCGATCTCGTAGGAGTCGGCCGGCCAGAAGCGCGAGGAGTCGGGCGTGCAGACCTCGTCGCCCAGCGTCAGCACGCCGTCCGCGTCGAGCCCGAACTCGAACTTCGTGTCCGCCAGGATCACGCCGCGCTCCCGCGCATGGGAAGCGACAGCCTCATAGACCGCGATCGAGACGTCGCGCACCTGCGCCGCGAGCTCCGCCGAGCCCAGCAGGCGGACGGTCTCGTCGAAGTCGATCGCCTCGTCGTGGCCTTCCTCGGCCTTGGTCGAGGGCGTGTAGATCGGCTGGGGGAGCTGCTCGGACTCCTGCAGGCCCTCGGGGAGCGCGATCCCGCTCACCGAGCCCGTGGCCTTGTAGTCCTTCCAGCCCGAACCCGTGATGTAGCCGCGCACGATGCACTCGACGGGCAGCATCTTCAGCTTGCGCACGCGCAGGCCGCGGCCGCGGTACTCCGCGGGCACGCCGTCGGTCGCCGAGATGAAGTGGTTGGGCACGATGTCGCGCGTCAGCCCGAACCACTGCACCGAGAGACCGGTGAGGACCTTGCCCTTGTCGGGGATCGGCGTCGGGTGGACGGCGTCGTAGGTGGAGATTCGGTCGGAGGCGACCATCAGGAGGTCGCCACCGAGGTCGTACATGTCGCGGACCTTGCCCGAATGCAGGAGCGGGAGCGTGGATGTCACGGCGTGCAGGCTACTTCACAGCTCGTACGGGAAATTCGTCAGGACCTCGCAACCTCCGTCGGTTACGACGACCAGATCCTCCAGCCGGCAGCCGCCGAAACCCTGGCGATAGCAGCCCGGTTCCAGCGTCACGACGTCGCCCGCGAGCAGTTCGTCGTCGAGCCGGCCCATGAACGGGCGCTCATGAACCTCGAGGCCCACGCCGTGCCCGAGCGAGTGGTAGTAGCCGTCCTCGAGCATCGTGCCCGGCTCCTTGGTCAGCTGGGTCGGCTGACCGGCCTCGATGTACGGCTCCGCGGAGCGCTGAAAGAGCACCTTCCCGTTGACGCCCGCGCGGATGTCGGCGTAGACGCGGTCCAGCGAATCCTTCGTCCACTTCCAGAACTCCGACAGCTCCGGCGGCGGCGTGCCGCCGCCCGCGACGAACGTGCGGGTCATGTCGGCGTAGCAGCGCGACACCCGGTCGCGCGGCCAGATGTCGACGATCACCGGCGCACCCGCGGGGATCTCGCCGTGGCCCGACTCGTGCCCGAGCGCCGACTGCGCACCGTGGGAGACGATCACCTCGCCCGGCATCTCGCACCCGTGTTCCTCGGCGACGGCGGTCATCGCCGCGCGCACGTCCTCGGACGTCAGCCCGGGACGCAACTCGCGGATCAGCGAGGCGGCGACGCCCATGGCGGCGTCGGCCGCCTTCTGCGCGCGCCGGATGCCGTCGAGCTCGGCCGCCGTCTTGACGCGGCGGCGCCGGACGAACTCGTCGTCGTCGACGGTCAGCTCGAGCCCGTTGGCCCGGAGGTGATCGGCGACGAAGAGCGGGAACTCCGGCGGCACCGACGCCGACGTGATGGCGAGCGACCGAGCGGCCCGCAGTGCCAGCTCGGCGTCGATGTAGAGCCCGCTGTGCTGCGCCGCGACCAGCTCGTCGCGGCCGAGCGACGACGGGTCCAGGACCTCGACGCCGTGCGGCGTGACGTTGACCGCGTCCAGCATCGAGATCGCCGCGACGCGGCGCCCGTCGTTCTCCATGTAGAGGAACGGGTCGCCGATCCCGGCGGGGATCTCGTGAAAGAGCGTCGCCGAGGTCTCGGGCGCCGCGTAGATCAGGACGGCGATGGGATCACCTCCAGACGCGCCAGCACCTCGGGCACGTGGCGCACGTAGTAGCCGTAGTCGAAGACCGCGTCGAGGTCGATCGCGACGCCTTCGTTCTCCAGCAGCGTACGCAGCGGCGTCTGCGTGTCCCAGGCCTGCTGGCCGAGCCGCTGGACGATCCGGTACGCGTCGTCGCGCTGCATCCCGCCCTCGACCAGCGCGAGCAGCACGCGCTGGGAGAACAGCGCGCCGGACGTGATCTCGAGGTTGGCCAGCATCCGGTCCTTGTGCACGGTCATGCCGTTCACGACCCGCCGCGTCAGCGCCAGCAGCTGATCGAGCAGGATCGTGGAGTCCGGCAGGACGATCCGCTCGGCGGAGGAGTGCGTGATGTCGCGCTCGTGCCACAGCGCGACGTTCTCCAGGCCCACCTGGGCGTTGCCGCGCAGCACCCGCGCGAGCCCGCAGATGCGCTCGCAGACGACCGGGTTGCGCTTGTGCGGCATCGCTGAGGAGCCCTTCTGGCCCTTGCGGAACGGCTCCTCGACCTCGCGCACCTCGGTCCGCTGCAGGTGGCGGATCTCGGTCGCGAAGCGCTCCAGGCCGGCGCCGGCCAGCGCGATCGCGGACAACAGCTCCGCGTGACGATCGCGCGGGACGACCTGCGTCGAGACCGGCTCCGTGATCAGCCCGAGATTCGCCGCGACGCGCTCCTCGTAGGCGGGACCCAGCGTCGCGAACGTCCCGACTGCGCCGGAGATCGCCGCCGTGATCTGGGCGAAGGCGCGTTCGAGCCGCTCTGCGTTGCGGTGGGTCTCCATCGCGTAGCCCGCGAGCTTGAGGCCGAACGACGTCGGCTCGGCATGGACGCCGTGGGTGCGGCCGACGCACAGGGTGTCGGCATGCTCGAACGCCTTCTCGCGAAGCTCCCACGCGAGCCCCCGGATCGCCGGAACGAGCAGTGCACCCGCCCGCTTGAGCTGCAGCGCGAGCCCGGTGTCGACGACGTCGGAGGAGGTGAGCCCGTAGTGGATCCACCGCCCCGCCGGCCCCGCGGACGCCGCCAGGACGTCCACGAACGCCGCCGTGTCGTGGTCGAGGATCTTCTCGCGCTCGTCGATCGCCTCGACCGTGAAGGTCGCCGCGCGGATCGCCTCCAGATCCTCCGGGGTGGGGCCATCGAGGGCCTCCGCGGCCGCGACCTCCACGTCGCGCATCGCCGTGAAGCGGGCCTCGTCGGTCCAGATGGCCCCGATCTCGGGGCGCGTGTAGCGTGCGATCACGCGTTCAGTATGCGAGCGGCGAGCACCGCGGCGTTGCGTGCGTTGTCCACACCCACGCACGCCACCGGGACACCCGGTGGCATCTGGGAGATCGACAGCAGCGCGTCGAGGCCGCCCGCGATCGAGGTCGAGGACGTCAGCGGCACGCCGATCACCGGCAGATCCGTGTGCGCCGCGACCACGCCCGGGAGCGCGGCCGCCAGCCCCGCGCCCGCGATGATCACCCGCAGACCGCGCAGGCGTGCGTTCTTGGCGTAGTCGGCGACCATGTCCGGATCGCGATGCGCGGACATCACCCGCACCTCGTGCAGGATGCCGCGGTCGGCCAGCTCTTTGGCCGCCTTCTCCATGGCCGGCATGTCGGACTTCGAGCCCATCACGATGCCGACGCGCGGGGCGTCGACCGGCAGGCTCTCCAGCTCGGCTTCGATTTCAGTTTCAGTGGTGGGTTCGCTCATGCGGCTATGTCCCGGCGATATGTCTTGCCGTCGAAGGTGATCAGGTCGGCAGCAGCATATGCGGCCGTGCGGGCGGCTTCGCGGTCCTTGCCGAGAGCGACGACGTTGAGCACGCGGCCGCCGTTGGTGACGATCTCGCCGTCCTTGGCCGCCGTGCCCGCGTGCAGCACGCCGTCGGAGAGCCCGTGGATGACGTCGCCCGAGGAGGACGACTGCGGGTAGCCGCGGGAGGCGAGCACGACGGTCACGGCCGCCCGCTCGTCCCACTCGAGCTCGACGCCGGCGAGCCCGCCCGGCTTGGTCGCCCGCACGAACAGGTCCAGCAGGTCCGTCTTCAGGCGCGGGAGGACGACCTGCGTCTCCGGATCGCCGAAGCGGACGTTGAACTCGAGCACCTTCACGCCGTCGTCGGTGAGCATCAGGCCCGCGTAGAGCACGCCGTGAAACGGCGTCCCGCGGCGCTTGAGCTCGTCCACGACCGGCTGCAGCACACGCGCGCGCACGTCCTCCACCAGCGCGTCGTCGACGTCCTCGATCGGCGAGTACGCGCCCATCCCGCCCGTATTGGGACCCGTGTCACCCTCGCCGATGCGCTTGAAGTCGCGCGCCGGGGCGAGCGGCAGCGCGATCTCGCCGTCGCACAACGCCAGCAAGGAGACCTCGACGCCCTGCAGGAACTCCTCGACGACCACCGGCACGTCGCCGAACCGGCGCTCGACCAGCATCTCCTCGAGTGCCGCGCGCGCCTCCGGCTCGTCCCCGGCGATCACGACGCCCTTGCCCGCGGCCAGGCCGTCGGCCTTGATCACCGCCGGATAGCTCCCGATCGCGCCCAAACCGGCCTCGACCGAGTGCACGAGCGTGTAGTCGGCCGTCGGCACGCCCGCGGCGATCATGACCTCCTTGGCGTACGCCTTGGAGGCCTCGAGCTGCGCGGCCGCCGCCGACGGCCCGAAGGCCGGGACCGGGCATTCGTCGACGTAGCCCTCGACCAGCGGCGCCTCCGGGCCGACGACGACGAGATCGACGTCCGCCGCGTCCGCGGGCGGCGCGTCCAGTGCGATCCCGGCGTTCCCCGGCGAGCAGAACACCTCGGGTTTCTGCGGGGAGCGCAGCAGCGCGCGAACGATCGCGTGCTCGCGCCCGCCGCCGCCGATGACGAGGACCTTGCTCAAAGCGCCGCGATGAAGTCGTCGATCGGGATCGCGATCAGGGTCTCGTAGCGGCCCGACCCGCGTGAGCCGAGCTCCAGCGAGATGCGCGCCATCGTCTTGTCGTCGGGCGCCTCGATGACGTTCACGAAGTCGAACGAGCCCAGCGTCGCCCACTGCGCCTTGACCTCCGCGCCGAGCTGCTCGACCTCGCGGTTGACCTCGCGGATGCGCGACGGGTTGTTCTTGATCGTCTGAATGCCCTCCGGCGTCAGCGTCGAGAGCATGATGTATGTCGGCACGGCGTCCTCCTCAATGGGTTCTGTGCCCCTTCTACCGAACCTCCGGGGCTGATGCGGTGTTGATACCAGCGATGTTCCTACGCTCGATCCTTCTAGGCGCCGCGGCGGCGGTGCTGATTGCGGCCCCAGCCTCGGCGGAGCCCGTACTGGCCGATCTCAAGCCGTGCTACGTCGTGGCTCAGGAGAACCAGCGCGAGTTGGTGCCGATCGACGCCACCGGCTTCACCCCGCTCAGCAAGGTCGACATCGTCGTCGACGACGTCGAATCTGGCCGTCGCCGACGTGCTGTATGACGGTTCGGTTCACGGCAGCTTCCCGGCGCCGTTCGTGGATGGCGACCAGCGCGACTTCAGCGTGCGCCTCACTGAGCAGGGCAACATGAACAACACGGTCACCGCGGTCTCGAAGGTGACCAAGTTCCTGGTCACCCAGACGCCCAGGTCGGCCCACACCGACGATAGGGTGCGCTTCAAGGGCCGCGGGTTCATGTTGCCCACGTACGTCTGGGCGCACTACGTCCACAACGGCAGGTCACGCAAGACGGTGCAGGTCGCCTACCCGTCGGGCCCGTGCGGCACCTTCGATCAGCGGCGCCTGCAGTTCCCGTTCAAGAAGCGGCCGGCGCGCGGCAGCTGGACGATCCAGTTCGACCAGCTGCGGCGCTACAACCCCTTGGCGCCGACCAAGGTCCTGATGACGATCAAGGTCAGGCGGGCGCCGAAAGGATCTCGGGCTCGCTGACCCGCGAGCGGGTGAAGCGCAGCTCACCGTCGCCGGCGTCGACCTCGATGTGGTCGCCGGCGGCGAACTCGCCCTTGAGGATGCCGAGCGCGAGCGGGTCGACCAGCGACTTGGAGATCACCCGCTTGAGCGGGCGCGCCCCGTACGCCGGGTCGTAGCCGAGGTTGCCGAGCAGGTCGCGGGCCGCGTCGGTGAGCTCCACCGACACCCCGCGCTCGGCCACGCGCACGATCAGCCGGGCGACCTGGACGTCGACGATCTCGCGCAGCTGCTCGCGGCTGAGCGACGAGAACTCCACGATGTCATCGAGGCGGTTGATGAACTCGGGCTTGAAGTTGGCCTCCACGCCGGCGCGGCCGCCCGGGATGTTGGAGGTCATGATCAGGACCGTGTTCTTGAAGTCCACGGTCCGGCCCTGGCCGTCGGTCAGGCGACCGTCGTCGAACACCTGCAGCAGGATGTTGAAGACGTCGTTGTGCGCCTTCTCGATCTCGTCGAGCAGGACGACGCTGTAGGGGCGACGCCTGACGGCCTCCGTGAGCTGGCCGCCCTCTTCGTAGCCGACGTAGCCGGGAGGCGCACCCACGAGCCGCGCGACGGAGTGCTTCTCCATGTACTCGGACATGTCGATGCGGACCATCGCGTCCTGGGAGTCGAACATGAACTCCGCCAGCGCGCGCGCCAGCTCGGTCTTGCCGACGCCGGTCGGGCCGAGGAACAGGAACGTGCCGATCGGGCGGTCCGGGTCGCTCAGGCCTGCGCGTGAGCGCCGCAGCGCGTCGGAGACGGCCTCGACGGCCTCGTCCTGGCCGATCACCCGCAGGTGCAGGCGATCCTCCATATGGATGAGCTTCTCGACCTCGCCCTCGACCAGGCGGGAGACGGGGATGCCGGTCCACTTGCCGACGACCTCCGCGACCTCCTCGACGTCGACGCGCTCGGAGAGGTACACGGGCGGCTCGTAGGTCTCCTCCGGGCGGCTCTCGGCGTCGGCGAGCTTGGCCTCGAGGTCCGGGATCTCGCCGTGGCGCAGCTCGGCGGCGCGCTGGTAGTTGAGCTCGCGCTCGGCCCGCTCGAGCTCGCGCCGGGCCTCGTCGAGGCGCTCGCGCAGCTTGCCGTGGCCCTCGGCCTGCTCCTTCTCGCGCTCCCACTGGGCGCGCATGCCCGCCGCCTGCTCGCGCAGGTCGGACAGCTCGCGCTCGATCTCCTCCTTGCGCACGGTCGCGGTGTCGTCCTTGCCGACGGCGACGGCCTCGATCTCGAGCTGCTTGATCCGGCGCTCGACCTGGTCGATCTCGGTGGGGACGGAGGAGAGCTCGATCGCGACGCGCGAGGCGGCCTCGTCCACGAGGTCGATCGCCTTGTCGGGGAGGAAGCGGTCGGCGATGTAGCGATCGCTCAGCGTGGCCGCCGCGACGAGCGCCGCGTCGGTGATCGTCACGCCGTGATGGGCCTCGTAGCGCTCCTTCAGGCCGCGCAGGATCGCGATCGTGCCCTCGAGCGTCGGCTCGCCGACGTAGATCGGCTGGAAGCGGCGCTCCAGCGCGGCGTCCTTCTCGACGTGCTTCTTGTACTCGTCGAGCGTCGTCGCGCCGACCGCGCGCAGCTCGCCGCGGGCGAGCATCGGCTTCAGCAGCTGGGACGCGTCCACCGCGCCCTCGGCCGCGCCGGCGCCGACGATCGTGTGCAGCTCGTCCATGAACAGGATGATCTGGCCCTCGGCGTCCGCGATCTCCTTCAGGACGGCCTTCAGGCGCTCCTCGAACTCTCCGCGGTACTTCGAGCCGGCGAGCAGGGCGCCGATGTCGAGGCTGATGACCTTGCGGTCGCGCAGGCTTTCGGGGATGTCGCCGGAGACGATGCGCTGCGCGAGGCCCTCGGCGATCGCGGTCTTGCCCACGCCGGGCTCGCCGATCAGCACCGGGTTGTTCTTCGTGCGCCGGGAGAGCACCTGGATGACGCGGCGGATCTCGTCGTCGCGGCCGATGACCGGGTCCAGCTTGCCGTCCTCGGCGTCCTGCGTGAGGTCGCGGCCGAACTTCTGCAGCGCCTGGTACTTGTCCTCGGGGCTCTGGTCGGTCACGCGATGCGGGCCGCGGACCTGCTCGATCGCCGTCGTCAGCGCCTTGTGCGTGGCACCGTTGCGGTTGAGCGACTTGGCCGCCTCGCCGCCCTGGGCGGAGGCGAGCGCGAGCAGGATGTGCTCGGTCGAGATGTACTCGTCGTTGAGCTTTCCGGCCTCGCGCTCGGCGAGGCGCAGGATGTCCATCAGCTCGCGGCTGGTGCTCGGTTCCTTGGCGCCGGCGGTGATCGTGGGCAACTGATCCAGCGCGGCGTTGAGCTCGGCGCGGATCGTCTCCGGCCGGGCGCCCGAGCTTGCGCAGCACCGGTCCGACGACGGACTCCGGCTGCTCGAGCAGCGCGACGAGCAGGTGCTCGGGCTGCACCTCGGTGTGATGGCGGGCGGCCGCCACGGCAGTCGCGGCCTGCAGCGCCTCCTGTGACTTGATGGTGAAGCGATCGGCTTGCATTGGTTCCTAAATCTCAGTCGGGTTGACTGAGATATTACTCGGCTTTGGACGTCGCCTCAAGCTTTTTCGGATGCGTGTGGCGATCAGTGCCCCGGCGGCGATGGCACTCGCAAGCATGAACGCTCGCAGCCATGCGGAGCCCTGGTCGGTTCCCGCACCGAGTGTGTGGATCAGGCCGAGGACGTAGACGACCGGGGTCGCGCGGTGCAGCTTGCGCCAGCGCTTGGCGCCGACGCGCCTGCGGGCGTAGAACGACAGGCCGAGCAGCGCGGCCGCGTAGCCGCCGAGGATGCCCGCGGCGACGGAGACCGGGCGATAGTCGGTCGCGAACGGGATCAGGATGCCGCTCAGGCCGGGCTCGAGGAACCCGTCGCCCAGCAGCGCGGCGCCGTGCAGCGCGATCGCGATCAGGGACGCGTTCGCGGTCTGCTCGTGGAAGGTGATCAGGTTCTTGCGCCGTTGCGGCGGGCCGGCGAAGCCCGCGGCGAGGGTGAGCCTCTTCGGAGGTGTCAGTCATCGTCGCCGCCGCGGCCCCGGCCACGGCCACCGTGGTCGTCGCCGCCGTGGTGGCCGGAGTCGTCCGTGCCGCCGTGGTGGCCGGAGTCGTCGACCCTGCGGGTCCCGTCGTGGTGGCCCGAGTCGTCGACGCGCACGACCGAGCGCGTGGGAGCCGGCGTCGCGACGGGGGTCGCCGCCGCGCGGGCGGGCCGGCGCGAAGAGGACGACGACGACGCGCTGGACTTGTCGCGCCGGACGACGTGGACCGTGCGGCGGATCGTCTTGGTCTGTACCTCAGGCGTGGCTGACGGACCGGCCACCGCGGCCACGGTGCGGGGCTTCGCGGACGGCATGGCGATCGCGGCGAGGGCGACGCCGCCGAGCGCCGAAAGGACGGCGACGGCGATCACGAGAGGGGTGCGTAGGCTCATGCCCACAGCATCGGATCCGCGCCCCCAAGCGCCTGGCAGCGCCAGGGAAAGCTTTGGCAAAGCCTGCGCGAGTGTCGAGTTGGTCAACCAGGAGTTGACCAACTCGACGGTCGCTAGTCGTCGCCGCCGCGGCCCCGCCCGCGGCCGTGACGCCCGGAGTCGTCGCCGCCCCTGTCGTCGTCGACGGTCGGGACCGCCGTGCGCGTGGGCACCGGCGTCGAGGTCGGCTGCGGCGTGCGGGTGGGCTTCGGGCGCGCCGTCGCGGTC
This sequence comes from uncultured Solirubrobacteraceae bacterium, assembly GCA_963798325.1. Lineage (GTDB taxonomy): Bacteria > Actinomycetota > Thermoleophilia > Solirubrobacterales > Solirubrobacteraceae > Solirubrobacter. The sequence goes on along the minus strand of CAWCSS010000008.1, from coordinate 360,303 downwards.
CGCGTGGGGCGCGGCGTGGCGGTCCGCTTGGGTCGGGGCGAAGGTGAGGGCGTGGCGGTCCCCCTCGGCGCGAGGCTCTCACCCGCGCTGAGCGGCTCCGAGGACAGGCCGACGCTCTGCCCGGACAACGTGGAGGCCGCGGTGGTGAGGGCGGCGGCCAGGACGAGCCCGCCGATGGCCAGCACGGCGATCGCGAGGGTGCGGCGCCAGCCCGTCATGAGGCGCTCCGAGCGGGTGCGCGCCGGGCGTCACGCGCCGGGCCCGCGTGGGCGGTGGCGAGGGTCATGCGGTCGCGCCTCCAGTCGTGGTCACCGTTTCGTTGGGGGTGGTCCCGTCGGCGGGCGGCAGCAGGATCGTGGCCACCGCTCCGCGCTCGGGCGCGTTGGTCAGCGTCACCGAGCCGCGCCAGCGCGAGGCGAGCTCGCGGGCGATCGGCAGGCCGAGGCCCGTGCCCTTGCGACGCGAAGCGCGGCCGACGGTGCCGCGGTGGAAGCGGTTGAAGATCGTGTCCTCCTCACCCGGCGCCAGCCCCGGGCCCTGGTCGGTCACGGACAACCGACCCGGCGAGACCCGCACGATGATCGTCTGACCCGGCGGGCCGTAGTCGATCGCGTTCTCGAGCACGGCGTCGAGGATGCGATCGAGGTCGGCGGGCGTGCAGCGGACCAGGGCCGGCTCGCCGTGGACGCCGATGTCGACGGAGGCGTAGCGATCGGCCGCGCGGGAGGCGGCGGAGAGCAGATCGGTGACGGCGTCCGGCGCCCGGGACGTACCCGCCTCGCTCAACAGCAACAGCTCGGAGACGACAGCGGAGAGCCGATCGACTTCATTGAGCGCGCCTGGGATCTCCTCGACGGAGCCGGTCGCCTCGGCCTCCTCCAGCCGCAGCCGCAGGCCGGCCAACGGGGTCCGCAGCTGGTGCGACGCGTCGGCCACGAAGTCGCGCTGGGCGTCGACCATCCGCTGCACGCGCGCGGTCATGTCGTTGAACGCCTGGCCGACCTCGCGCTGCTCCAGCGACCCCTCGACCGGGACGCGCACGCTCAGATCGCCCTCGCCCGCCCGCCGCGCGGCAAGCGACAGCCGCCGCAGCGGCCGGACGATGCTCGCCGCGAGCAACCCGCCCACCGCGAGCCCCAGCGCCAGCACGATCACGCCCACCAGGACGAGCCCCAGCGTCGCCGAGCGCACCGCGCGCCCCACCGCGTCGACGCTCTGCGTGATCCGCACCGCCCCGTCGCGCCGGCCGTCGCGCACGACCGGGACGGCGGTGGCCAGGATCGACTCGCCCAAGGTCGACGAGGAGCGTGTCTGATGCCCGGTGCGCCCCGCCAGCGCGCTGCGGATCTCGGGCCGGGTCGAATAGTCGGCGCCGATTCCGCCCGGCGACGAGTCGGCCAGAACGCGGCCACGCGGGTCGACGATGATCACCCGCCCGCGGACCTCGCGCGCGGACGTCGACACCAAGGACGCGAGATCGCCGCCTCCGGCCGCCGTGGCCGCGACGACCTCGGCCTGGCCGGACGCCTGCTGGCGCACCTCGGCGTCGATGCGGTCGCGGACCGAGCGCACCAGCGGGACGAGCATCGACCCGATCGCCAGCACGAGCACGTAGGCCAGCGCCAGCAGCAGGCGGGCGCGGAGCGTCAACCGGCCCACTCCGACGGGCCGGCGAAGCGGAACCCGACTCCGCGCACCGTGTGGAGGAAGCGGGGGGAAGCCGCGTCGTCGCCGAGCTTGCCGCGCAACCAGCCGATGTGGACGTCCAGGGTCTTCGTCGACCCGAACCAGTTCTCGTCCCACACCCGCGAGATCAGGTCCTCGCGCGTGACGACCTCGCCGGCGTGCGCGACGAGCTCCGCCAGCAGATCGAACTCCTTCCGCGACAGCGAGATCTCCTCGCCGTCGAGGAACACCCGCCGCGCCCCGAGCTCCAGCCGCAGCGGCCCGACCTGCGCGTCCGCGGGCGCCGGAGCGGGACGAGCCCGCCGCAGCACGGCACGCATCCGCGCGATCACCTCGGCGCCGCTGAACGGCTTGACCACGTAGTCGTCGGCGCCCAACTCGAGCCCCACGACGCGCTCGAGCTCGGTCCCGCGCGCGGTCAGCATGATGATCGGGACCTCGGAGGCCGCCCGCAGCTCGCGCGCGAGATCGCGCCCGTCGCCGTCCGGGAGCATCAGGTCGAGCAGGACGAGATCCGGCAGGCCGCGGGCGAGGTGCTCGCGGGCCTGCGCCAGCGACGCGGCGACCACCGGGTCGAACCCCTCACGCGTCAACGCCCTCGAGAACGGCCCGGAGATCGACTCCTCGTCCTCGACGAACAACACCTGCGGCCTCATCCACCGAAGGCTAGGCGGCTTAAGGCAAAGAGATGGCTAACGACGCTCGGGCGGCGAGACCATGCCCGCCTCGATCGCGAGCCGCACGAGCTCGAAGCGCTTGCGATACGGCGCCGAGGACTGCAGGTGGAACGCGTCGAAGAGCGCGCGCATGTGGGTCTTCACGGTGTCGATCGAGACCGTCAGCTCGTCGGCGATCTCCTCGTTGGAGGCCGGGCCGTCGGCCGGCCGGCACAGCGCCGTCAGCACCCGGAGCTGCGCGGGCGTGAGCGTCGGCACGGCGACGTTGGACGCCACCTCGGTGAGCTTGGAGTCCTGCCCCGCCTCGGCGGGATCGTGGAAGCGCAGCCGCGTCGCGCCGACACGGATGACGTCCAGGTGGCGCAGCGTGCGCCGCCCCTGCACCCGCTCCTCGTTCACGTAGGTCCCGTTGGTCGAGCGCCCGTCGTCGAGCACCGTCCACACGCCGTCGATCGACTCCAGCGACGCGTGCGAGCGCGAGACCTGCGCGTCCCACACGAGCGAGAGCCCCGCGGACGGTGAGCGGCCGATCGTCATCCGCTCGCCCGAGAGCGTGATCAGGCGCTGCTGACCCTCGCCGTCGCGCAGTTCGACGAAGGGATCCTCGGAGCGCTCGGCAGCCAGCCGGGCCTGCAGCTCGGAGGGAGAAGATCCGTGACGTTCGGGCCAGTCGTGCACCAAACGGCCACTCTACGCACCAGCCACGCTGGACCACAAGTCGGTGACTCACCCCCGGGGGTGAGCGGGGCCACCCGGGGGACGAGAAGGTTCACCCCTCTCGCTGATGGTCCGCACCCAGACCATCGGGGAGGGTTCACCCATGGCCGCCCACTCCTTGATCTTCTTCCCCCAGCCCGAAACCCTCAGGCCGGTACACGACTTCGAAGCCGAGAACACGCTCGAGCGCGTCCGCGCCGCGGCGACGGTGGCTCGTGACCGCATCGCCGAGATCGACGGCGTTCGCGTCCTCGGCCCCGAGGTCAAGAGCGACACGTCGAGCGTCCGCCTGGCGATCGATCTGCGCGACACCGGCAAGGACGCCTGGAAGGTGGCCTGCAGCATGGCCGGCCGCGGGTTCGCGCTCGACGCCGCGTCCAACCGCGTGATCGTCGTCCGCCTCACCGAGTCCGACGTCGCCGACGCCACCCACCATCGCCTCGCGAGCGCGCTGCAGCTCGCGCTGTGGGCTACGGCGTAAGGGTCTCCTCGAGTACCCGGCGATGGGTCGGACGCGCCGCTTCGTAGCGTTCGCGCCCCGCGTCGGTCAGGCACACCGCGATCCCGCGCCGGTCCTCCGTACACATGGCGCGATGCACCAACCCGTCCTTCTCGAGCCGCCCCACCGTGCGCGACAAGGCGCTCTGACTCAGATGCACAGCAGCGGCCAGCTCCTGCATCCGAGGCCGATCGCCGCAGTCGCAGGCGAGGCGCTCGAGCACCTCGAACTCGCTCATGCCGAGCCCGTGCGCCTCCAGCGCGTCATCGAGCGCGCAGACGGTGCGCGCGTGCCGCGAAAGCAGATCACGCCATTCCGCGGCCAGGTCCATAACGAGATCTTACCGCGTGCATAGATTGCAGGTGCATTAAATGCACATGCATGTACTATGCCTCGGGTGACCTCCTCCCCAACCCGCTGGGACGCCCGCCTCTGGGGCGCCCTGATCCTGCTGTGCGGGATCGTCTTCCTCGACGGACTCGACGTCTCCATGGTGGGCGTCGCCCTCCCGTCGATCCAGGCCGACCTCGGCCTGACGACCTCCCAGCTGCAGTGGGTCGTGAGCGCCTACGTGCTGGGCCTTGGCGGCCTGCTGCTGCTCGGCGGCCGCGCGGCTGACCTGCTCGGCCGCCGCCGCACGCTGATCGCCGCGCTCTCCGTCTTCACCCTCGCGTCGCTGGCCGGCGGCCTGATCACCGACGGCACGCTCCTGATCGCCGCCCGCTTCCTCAAGGGCGCGGCGGCGGCCTTCACCGTCCCCGCCGCCCTCTCGCTGATCACCACGACGTTCACCGAGGGCCCCAACCGCAACAAGGCGCTGGCGATCTTCAACGCCTTCGGCGCCAGCGGCTTCAGCTTCGGCCTCGTGTTCGGCGGCCTGCTGACCAGCGCCAACTGGCGCCTGACCTTCCTCCTCCCCGTTCCCGTCGCCGTCCTGCTGCTCGCGGCCATACCGCGCTACATCGCCAAAGACCGCCCGTACATCGGAGCGACGCGCCACTACGACATCCCGGGCGCGGTGCTTCTGACCTCGGGCATGCTCGTGCTCGTCCACTCGCTGGTCGAGACTCGCTGGCCCGAGGCGATCGCCGGGCTCGCGCTGCTGGCGGGGTTCGTCGCGGTCGAACGGCGCACACCGCAGCCGCTCGTCCGCCTCGGCATCCTGCGCAACGCCCCGCTGGTGCGGGCGAACCTGGGAGCGATGGCGCTCTTCGGCGCCTACGTCGGCTTCCAGTTCGTCGCCACGCTGTACCTGCAGTCAACGCTCGGCTGGAGCGCGCTGGAGACCGCCCTGGCGTTCCTGCCCGGCGGCCTGCTGGTCGCGCTCGGCGCGCCGCGGATGGGCAACGTGATCAGCCGCTACGGCACCACCAAGCCGATCCTGGCCTCTACGATCGCCTTCTCGGCCGGCTACGCGCTCTTCCTGCCGGTGGACGCGACCCCGTACTGGCTCGCGTTCCTGCCGACGATGCTGCTGGTCGGCCTGGGCTTCGCGCTCGGGTACGCGGCGCTCAACGTCCAGGCGACGGCGGGCGTCGCCGACCACGAGCAGGGCCTCGCGGCCGGCCTCGTGCAGACGTCCTTCCAGCTCGGCGGCGCGGTCGTGCTCGCCGCGGTGACCGTCGTCGGCGACTACCAGGGTGCGATCGCGGTGGTGCTCGGCGTCGCGGTGCTCAGCTTCGTGATCGCGCTCGCGGGGCTGAGCCGCCGCGCGAACGAGGCGCTCGCGACGTCGGGCGCCTAACGGCCCGAGACGACCGGCCAGGGTTCGCGGCCGGAGCGACCGGCCCGGGCGCTAGCGCCGGACGTGCTTGATCGGGATCAGTGAGGTGCCGGGCGCCTGTTCGTAGCGGACGAGCTCGGCCTTCACCGACTCGCGCTTCTCCTCCAGGCGCCCGATCTCCTCGAGCAGCTGCTCGGCGCGCTTCTCCAGCACCGAGACCTTGCGGACCATCCGGTCCAGCTGCATCTCGAGCTCGAACACCCGCTCGACGCCGGCGAGGTTCATGCCCCACTCGGTCGTCATCTCCTGGATCCGGCGCAGCCGCTCGACGTCGGCCTGCGAGTACAGGCGCGTGCCCTTGGGCGAGCGCTGAGGCTCGATCAGGCCGCGCGCCTCGTACATGCGCAGCGTCTGCGGGTGCATCTCGGCCAGCTCGGCGGCGACCGAGATCATGAACACGCCGCGGTCGTGATCGACCCGCGCGGTGATCCGTGTGGTGCGGCGCGACGCCACGGTTACCGTGCCCCCGCCGCCCGCAGGATCCGCTCGCGCGGGTTGCCGTTCATGACCTTCGAGAGCTGCTCGACGGCCGCCTTCTGCTCGTCGTTGAGCGTCGCCGGCATCTCGATCACGAAGCGATAGTGCAGGTCGCCCCGGCCGGAGCCGGAGAGCACCGGCGCACCCTCGCCGCGCAACCGCTGGACGGTGCCGTGCTTGGTGCCCGGCGCGACCCGCAGCTTCTTCGTGCCGTTCAGGGTCGGCACCTCGACCTCGGCGCCCGCCAAGGCCTCGGCGACCGTGATCGGCACCTCGACCTCGAAGTTGTCGCCCTTGGGCTTGAACACCTCGGACTCGGTGACGTGGGTGACCACGAACAGGTCACCCGCCGGCCCGCCGCGCAGCCCCGCCTCGCCCTTGCCGGCCAGGCGGATCTTGGAGCCCTCGCGCACGCCCTTGGGGATGTTGACCCGGTAGCGCTTCATCTCGCGCAGCCGGCCCTCGCCCCCGCAGGTCCCGCACGGGTCCTCGATCACGGTCCCCGTGCCGTTGCAGCGCGAGCACGGGCGGGTGATGGAGAACACGCCCTGGCCCTGCGCCTCGACGCCACGGCCATTGCAGACCGGGCAGACCTTGGGCGACGTACCCGGCCGCGCGCCCGACCCGCGGCACGTCGTGCACGCGGTGTGGGTGGCGACCGTGACCGGCACCTGCGCGCCGGACAGCGCCTGCTCGAACGTCAAGGTGACGCTGGTCTCGAGGTCCTTGCCGCGCTCCGTCGCCGGCTTGGTGCGGGCCTTCCCGCCGCCGGTGTTGAAGATGCCCGACAGGATGTCCGAGAAGGAGCCGAAGTCCTGCGGCGTCGCGCCCGTGCCGGCACCGCCGCCACCCCCGCCGAACGGCGAGCCGCCGGCGAACACGGACCCGCCGCGGTCGTACTTCTTGCGCTTGTCCGGGTCCCCGAGCGTGTCGTAGGCCTCGGAGATCGCCTTGAAGCGCTCCTCGGCGCCGGCCTCCTTGTTGGTGTCCGGGTGGTACTGGCGCGCGAGCTTGCGGTAGGCCTTCTTGATGTCCTCCTGGGAGGCCTTCTTATCGACCCCCAGGGTCTTGTAATAGTCCTGAGCTCGCGCCATCGCTACGCCGCCACAACGACTCGCGCCGGCCGCAGCACGGCGCCATTGATCCGGTAGCCGGACTGGTAGACCTGCACGACGGTGCCGGACTCGGCACCCTCGACGGGCTGCTGGACCATCGCCTCGTGCTCATTGGGGTCGAAGGCCTCGCCCTCGGGCCAGAAGGCCTGGATCCCGACACGCGCGAACGCGGCCTTGAGCTCGTCGGCGACCATCGCGAAGCCCTTCACGACGTCCTCGTGACCGGCCGCGGCCTTCAGCGCGAGCTCCAGGTGATCGAGCGCGGGCAACAGCTCCTTGGCGAGCTTCGCCATCCCACGGTCGATCGCCGCGGCGTTCTCGCGCGCCATCCGCTTGCGGAAGTTCTCGAAGTCCGCCTTGGTGCGCTTGGCCAGCTCCAGGTACTCCTGCTCCTTGGTGGCCGGCGCGTCGACCTTCAGGGTCGAGGCGGGCGGCGCCTCGGCATCACCGAACGACGTCTCGCCCGCGCCCGCGGCGGCGGGGTGCGGCGGTGCCGCCGCCGAGAACTCCTCGTCCTCGGCGACGATCTCGCTGTTGATGCCGTCCGCGCTCATCACTTCTGCTCGTCGACGACCTCGGCGTCGACGACCTCCTCATCGTCCGAGGTCGAGCCGGCCCCGTTCGACGAGGACGCGCCGTTGGCGGCGGGCTCATCGGCCTGCTGCTGAGCCTGGGCGCGCTCGTACATCTGCTCCGACACGCGGTGGAACGCGGTCTGCAGGCGGTCGGTCTTGGCGCGGATGTCCTCGGGGTCGTCGCCCTTGACGGCCTCGTTGACCTCCTTGATCGCGTCCTCGATCTCGGTCTTGGACGCGGCGTCGATCTGCTCCGCGAGGTCCTTGAGCTGCTTGGTCGCGTTGTAGGCGGCCGACTCGCCGTTGTTGCGGGCCTCGGCCAGCTCGCGCGCCTTCTTGTCCTCGTCGGCGTGCGACTCGGCGTCGTTGACCATCTGCTTGATCTCGGAGTCCGAGAGCCCGGAGCCCGAGCGGATCTCGATCTTCTGCTCCTTGCCCGTGCCGAGGTCCTTCGCCGAGACCTTCACGATGCCGTTGGCGTCGATGTCGAAGCCGACCTCGATCTGCGGGATGCCACGCGGCGCGGGCGGGATGCCGGTGAGCTGGAACTTGCCCAGCGACTTGTTGTAGGTCGCCATCTCGCGCTCGCCCTGGAGGACGTGGATCTCCACGGAGGGCTGGTTGTCCTCGGCGGTGGAGAAGACCTCCGACTTGCGCGTCGGGATCGTCGTGTTGCGCTCGATCAGCTTGGTCATGACGCCGCCCTTGGTCTCGATGCCGAGGGTGAGCGGGGTCACGTCGAGCAGCAGGACGTCCTTGACGTCGCCCGCGAGGACGCCGGCCTGGATGGCGGCGCCGACGGCCACGACCTCATCCGGGTTCACACCGCGGTGCGGCTCCTTGCCCGTGAGCTCCTTGACCTTCTCCTGGACGGCCGGCATGCGCGTCATGCCGCCGACCATCACGACGTGCTGGATCTCCTTGACGCCCTTGTCCTTGGCGTCGTCCATCGCCTGGCGGACCGGGCCGACGACGCGCTCGATCAGGGAGCCCGCGAGCTCGCCCAGCTTGGAGCGGGTGAGGCGGACGTCGAGGTGCTTCGGGCCGCTCGCGTCGGCGGTGATGAACGGCAGGTTGATCTGCGTCTCCTGCGCGGAGGACAGCTCGATCTTGGCCTTCTCGGCGGCCTCGTAGAGGCGCTGGAGCGCCATCTTGTCCTGCGTCAGGTCGATCGCCTGGTCGCGCTTGAACTCCGCGGCGAGCCAGTCGACGATCGCCTTGTCGAAGTTGTCGCCGCCGAGGTGGTTGTCACCCGCGGTGGACTTGACCTCGAACACGCCGTCGCCGATCTCCAGGACCGACACGTCGAACGTGCCGCCGCCGAGGTCGAAGACGAGGATCGTCTGGTCGGACTCCTTGTCGAGGCCGTAGGCCAGCGACGCGGCCGTCGGCTCGTTGATGATGCGCTTGACGTCCAGGCCGGCGATCCGGCCGGCGTCCTTGGTCGCCTGGCGCTGATCGTCGTTGAAGTACGCGGGCACGGTGATGACCGCGGAGTCCACGGCCTCGCCCAGGTAGGCCTCGGCGTCGGCCTTGAGCTTCTGCAGGATCATCGCCGCGATCTCCGGCGGCGAGTACTGCTTGCCACCCGCCTCGACGCGCGCGTCGCCACCGCTGCCGGAGACGACGCTGTACGGCACCATCGACTCCTCCTCGCGCACCTCGGCCTCTTTGCGGCCCATGAAGCGCTTGATCGAGAAGACGGTGTTCGTGGGGTTGGTGACCGCCTGGCGCTTGGCGACGGTGCCGACCAGGCGCTCGCCGCTCTGCGCGAAGGCGACCACCGACGGGGTGGTGCGCCCACCCTCGCTGTTCTCGATGACCGTCGGCTCCCCACCCTCGAGCACAGCCATGCACGAGTTGGTGGTTCCGAGGTCGATCCCGATGGTCTTTGCCATGTGTCGTTGCTCCTCTGTGTAAATCTCAGTCTGCTTGACGCAGATTGTAGCCGGTCGGGCACATCCTGAGCAGGGCACATTCGTCACATTTAGGGCGCCTTGAATGACACGTCCGGCGGCCGTGCCGGAGGAGGTTCACGTGGAACTCGAGCTCCTGGCCCCTCGGGGTCAACTCGAGCATCGTGTCGTGGAGTTCCTCGAACGGCGCCTTCTCGCGGAACAGCCCAAGCCGCGTGCCCACGCGGGACACGTGGGTGTCGACCGGCACGTCGCGCATCCCGTAGGCGAACAGCAGCACGCAGGCCGCGGTCTTGCGACCCACGCCAGGGAGCGAGATCAGCTCCTCGCGTGCCTCGTCGACGCTCAACCGCCCGAGTCGCTCATCGAACCCCTCGATCTCGATCTCGCGCAGGATGTCCTGGATCCGCGCGGACTTGACCCTGGAGATGCCGCCGGGACGGATGGCGAGCTCCACCTCGGCGTTGGGGGCGTCGCGCACGGCGGCCCAGTCTTCGAAGCGATCTCGCAGCGCCAGATAGGCGACGTCGCGGTTGCGATCGTTGGTCGACTGAGAGAGGACGGTGAGGATCAGCTCGTCGAGGCCCTGCCCGTGCGGCGGGGCGAACGGGCGCCCGTAGACGAGGCGGAGGCGATCGCGAATGCGGCGAACGCGAGCTCGGGTGTCGGCAGGCACGGAGACGCAGGACCGTATCGGTCGCGCGGGTTTGACGCCGATTACCCCGATTCGGGGAAATCAGTCTCGGAACGGTATGATTCCTGACGCGGCAGCCGACTTATGGTCGTCTTTCGCTAGAAGGCTTAAGTAGGTTGCCGCCATCGCGCACGAGGCGCGATGGTCGAAGTTCCAGCGACGGAACGCGCTGAATATCTACCCGGTGCCCTGGTCCGGCGCCGGTTCCCAGGAGATTCTTCATGTCCGTCACCGTGCCGGTGCGGCGGGGGTTAGCCGCCGCATGCCTGCTGGTCTGTTTTCTGCTGCCGTCCACGGCGTCGGCCTCGGCGCGCCATAACCGCATCGAGGCGGCTCTGGTCCGCGCGATGAACCAGGTGCGGGCGGGCTACGGCCTGCCGGCGCTGCACTCGAGCGCCGGGCTCGCCCGGGCCGCGGACGCCCACTCGGCGTCGATGCTGCGGCGCAACGTGATGTCCCACGGCGCGTTCACCTCGCGCGTGCGCAGGTACGTGCGCCTGCACCGGGTGGGTGAGAACCTCGCGTGGATGAGCCGCTGCGACCCCAACGCGATCGTCCGGATGTGGCTGAACTCGGCGCCCCATCGCCGCGTGATGCTGTCGCGCTCGTTCCGCCGCGTCGGCGTCGGACAGCGCTCACGGGCGAACGCCTGCTTCATCACGGCGGATTTCGGTTCGGCTTCCTAGCGGCTCCCTACAGGTTCCCTCACGCCCGGGGGATACTCTCCCTCGGGCCATGCGGCGTGCGTTAGAGCACCCCCTCGCGCCGGCGCTGGGTTGCGCGCTGGTCTGCGTCGGCTACCTGATTGCCCAGCCCGCCACGGCGGACATGGCCGCGCATTCCTATAGGACGTGGCTGTTCCAGCACGAAGGGCTGACGGTCTGGAACGCCCAGTGGTACGGCGGGCATCACGTGCTCGGCTACTCGCTGCTGTTCGCGCCGCTGGCGGCCACGATCGGACCGGCGATGGTCGGCGTGCTGTCCGCGATCGTCGCGGTGGCGCTGTTCTCGCCGCTGGCGCGCGCCGCCGCGCCGTCGAAGACCGCGGGAGCGGTCGCGTCGTGGCTGTTCACCGCCGGCGTGCTCTCCAACGTCGCGATCGGGCGCATGCCGTTCCTGCTCGGGATCGCGTTCGGTGTCGCCGCCTGGGCGGCCGCGCGGGCGCAGCGGCGGGCGCTCTCGGGCGTGCTCGGGCTGGCGACGATGCTCGCCTCGCCCGTGGCGGGGGCGTTCGTGATGCTCGGCGCGGCGGCGAAGCTCGCCGCGGACGGGCCGAAGGCGATCCGCTCCGTCGCCTGGCTCGGGATCCCGACGCTGGCCGGCGGCGTCGCGCTGTACCTGTTGTTCCCCGAGGGCGGGACCGATCGCTTCGCGGCGACGGCGTTCTGGCCGATGCTGGTGCTTTCCGCCGCTGGCGTCGCGCTGCTCGCCCCCGGCCGGCGCACGCTGTGGGCCGGCGGGCTGCTGTATCTCGGGATGCTCGTGGGCGCGTTCGTGGTCCCGTCGCCGTTCGGGCAGAACGCGCTGCGGCTCGGCGTGCTCGCGGGGCCGTCGATCCTCGCGCTGGCGCACCGGCGCCGCGTGCCCGTCTTCGCGCTCGCCATCGTCGGTGTCGGCCTCTTGTATCTCCAGTGGCTGCCGGCGGTCCGCGCGGTGGCCGAGGCGCACGGCGATCCGTCGACGCGGCTCGCCTTCCAGGCCGAGGCGCGGGACTTCCTGGGCGCGCACGCCAAGCCCGGCGAGCGCGTCGAGGTCCCGCTGACGATGAACCACTGGGAGGCGGCCGATCTCGCCAAGGTCGTCCCGCTCGCCCGCGGCTGGGAGCGCCAGCTCGACCAGAAGGCGAACCCGATCTTCTACGACGGCGAGCAGCTGACACCCTCGACCTACCACGCGTGGCTGCGCGAGAACGCCGTGAAGTACGTCGCGCTGCCGGCCGCTCGGCTGGACTACTCCGCGCGCCAGGAAGCGGCCCTGCTCGAGCGGGGGGCGAAGTTCTTGAAGCTGGTCTATGACTCGCCGCGGTGGCGCATCTGGGAGGTCCTCCAGACCGACCCACCCGCCTCCAACGGCGGGTCGCTGCTGGCCGTCGGCCCGAACTGGTTCATGGTCGACGTCAAGAAGTCGACCGTCGTGCGCTACCGCTACACGCCGTACTGGGTGACGACGAACGCCTGCGTGGAACGCGCGCCGGGCGGCTGGACGCGGGTCGAGCCCGACGAGCCGGGGGTCGTGATGGTGCAGGCGCGCTTCGGCCTCGAGCGCTCCCGTCGCGCTAAGGCCTGTTAGCCGACCCTTCCGGCCCTCTAGGTTTTAAACGATGCGTTCACGTCTGCTGCCCCGTGGCGGGGGCGACCTGCTGTGGCAGATCGTGCTCTTCTGCGGCGCGTACTGGCTCTACCGGCTCGTCCGCGGACAGGTCTGGGACCAGTCGGCCGCGGCCTTCGAGCACGCGCGCAACATCGTCGCGCTGGAGCGCTCCCTGCACGTCTTCATCGAGCCCGCCGTGCAGTCGTGGGCGCTGCACTCGGGCTGGATCGACCAGGTGGGCTCGTGGATGTACCTGAACACCCACTTCATCGTGACCACGTGCACGCTCGCCTTCATCTACCTGTTCCGCAACGAGCACTACTACTTCGTGCGCAACATGTTCATGGTCGCGATGGGGCTTGCGCTGGTCGGCTACCTCGTCTATCCGACCGCGCCGCCGCGGATGCTCCCGGAGCTCGGCTTCAGCGACTCGGTGGCGGACTTCACCGGCGTCTCGAGTGACGCCAGCGTCAACGCGCTCTACAACCCGTACGCCGCGGTGCCGTCGATGCACGTCGGCTTCGCGCTGATGCTCAGCGTCCCGATGATCCGGATGGCGCGCCGGCGCTGGGCGAAGGTCCTGTGGGGGCTCTACGCGCCGATCGTCGCGTGCGTGGTCATCGTGACCGCCAACCACTGGGTCTTCGACGCCGCCACCGGCGCCCTCGCGGCGCTCATCGCCGCGGTCGCCGCGCAGACGTTGCTGGCCCGCGTGCGGCCGGCCACGTGGGCCTGGGAGGGCGAAACCGCCCTACCCGCCCCGGCACGGGCCGGATAGGCTGACGCGCCACATGGCCACGCGCGACTACCAGACGGAATTCCGTAACCGTCTCATCGAATCGCGGCTGACGCCGAACGCGATCTCCCTCACCGGGTTCACGCTCTGTGTCGTTTCCGCGGTGCTCATCCTGCAGGGCTGGTGGATCGCGGGCGGGATCGCGTTCATCGTCGGCTCCGTCTGCGACACCCTCGACGGGCGCTACTCCCGCATGTCCGGGAAGGGCTCGCCGTTCGGCGCCTTCCTGGACTCGACGCTCGATCGCCTGGAAGAGGGCATCGTGCTCGCCGCGGTCGCCTACCGGATCGTGAAGGACCCCGATCTGACGGTGATCGCCGGGGCCGACGTCGCGGTATCGATCGTCGTGCTGGCGGTCCTCGCCTCGCTGATGGTCTCGTACACGCGAGCCCGCGCCGAGGCGCTGGGCGTGGAGTGCAAGGTCGGCATCGCCGATCGCGCCGTCCGCGTCGTCGTGTTGAGCGCCGGCCTGGTCTTCGGCGACCTCAAAGCGATCGAGCCGGCGGTCTACCTGCTGGCCGCGATGGCCGTCATCACCGTCTTCCAGCGCATCTTCCACGTTCGGTCCGAACTGACCAAGCGTGTAACCGATCCGGCCTAGCCGGGTTTATTGACCGACGGTCACCAACTTTGAAGGGGAACTGACTTGACTGGGTCCAGCAACGGCAGCGGCCGTTACCAGAACGAGAAGGTCCGCGTCGCCATCATCGGCGTGGGCAATTGCGCGAACGCGTTCGTTCAAGGCGTGCAGTACTACAAGGACGCCGACCCCGACGCGCGCGTCCCGGGCCTGATGCACGTGGACCTCGGCGGCTACCACATCCGGGACATCGAGTTCTCGGCCGCGTTCGACATCGACGCGGACAAGGTCGGCAAAGACCTCTCCGAGGCGATCTGGTCCGGCCAGAACAACACGATCAAGTTCGTCAAGGAGGACGTGCCGAACCTCGGCGTTCCCGTCCAGCGCGGCATGACGCACGACGGTCTCGGCAAGTACCTCTCGCAGAAGATCACCAAGGCCGGCGGCTCGACGGTCGACATCGTGCAGGTGCTCAAGGACACCCGCACCGACGTCGTCGTGTCCTACCTGCCGGTGGGCTCCGAGCAGGCCACGAAGTGGTACGTCGAGCAGATCCTCGAAGCCGGCTGCGCGATGGTCAACTGCATCCCCGTCTTCATCGCCCGCGAGGAGTACTGGAGCAACCGCTTCAAGAAGGCCGGCCTGCCGATCGTCGGCGACGACATCAAGTCCCAGGTCGGCGCGACCATCGTCCACCGCTCGCTGGCGCGCCTGTTCGGCGACCGCGGCGTGGAGCTCCAGCGCACGTCCCAGCTCAACGTGGGCGGCAACATGGACTTCTTCAACATGCTCGAGCGCGAGCGCCTGGAGTCCAAGAAGATCTCCAAGACCAACGCGGTCACCTCGATCGTCGACCACGACATGCCGGCCCACGACGTCCACGTCGGCCCGTCGGACTACGTGCCGTGGCTCGAGGACCGCAAGTGGGCGCACATCCGCCTCGAGGGCGCCGCGTTCGGCGACGTCCCGCTGACCGCCGAGCTCAAGCTCGAGGTCTGGGACTCCCCGAACTCGGCCGGCATCGTCATCGACGCCGCCCGCTGCTGCAAGCTGGCCATGAACCACGGCGTCGGCGGCCAGCTCGACGGCCCCTCCTCCTACCTCATGAAGTCCCCGATGAACCAGCGCCCGGACGACCAGGCGCGCGCGGACACCGAGGAGTTCATCGCCAAGTACGCCCGCGCCGAGAAGGTCGTGCGCGCGGCGCGCGACAAGAAGGCCGACGAGGCCAAGGCCGAGAAGGTCGCCGAGAAGTAGTTCCTGCGGTCGCGCCGGGCGGCTCCGCGCCGCCCGGTGTCAGCCGTTGCCCACTCGCGATTTGAGGCCGACGAACTTCCGGTCCTTGAACCGGACCTCGTCGTCCGCGCGCAGGAGCGCGAGCGCCTCGTCGCGTGTGATCGCCGCTTCGGTCGCCACACGGTCGATCGACCGCCACAGCCAGCGCGTATCCATCAGGGAAGCCCGGATGCGTCGGCGAGCAGCGTCGGCCTCGCTGACGGCCACAGGGCCGTCCGGCTCGGCGGCAGCGGGAACGTCCTGCGCGAGCTGGACGAAATCGGCGCGCGGCGTGTCCATGTTGGCCTCGTGCGCGATTCCGTCGTAGAGCCGGTGAAGCCCGTCGGCGTCGCCGAGCACGACACCCTGCGTCTTCGTGAACGGGAACGGCAGGTCGTCCGGCGTGAGCCCACCGTGGTAGAGCACGATGACCCGTTTCTCGAGCGCCGACGCGTACCCGAGTTCGAAGTTCACCCACGGCTGCAGGTGCGTCGTCGGGGTACACACGACCAACAGCATGTGACATTCGTTCATCCGCTGCTTGAGAACCTCGTACCAGTCGTCCCCTGGTCGCAGGCTGCCGAGGTCCGATGACGCGAACACGCGCACGCCACGAAGGAAATCCCTCTCGAGTTGCGCGCGAAGCCATCCGGCCACTGCCTCGTCCTTGTGGCGGTGGCTGACGAAGCACAGCGTGGGCATTGCCGCCGAGCCTAATCCGGCGATGTTCGGCTGGTCAAGATCAGCTCATGAGAGGTGACGGAGGGCCTCGGGGCCGATCTCGGCGACCGACCTCAGGCCGCTGAGGCCGAGCGTGAGGTCGAACTCGGCGACGATGTTCGCCACCGCGTCGCGGGCGCCGTCGCGGCCGTCGAGCGCGAGGCCGTAGACGTGTGGGCGGCCGACCAGCACGGCGTCGGCGCCGAGGGCGAGGGCCTTGAGGACGTCGGCGCCGCCGCGGATGCCGCTGTCGAGCAGGAGCTTGAGGCGGCCGTCGACCGCGGGCGCGATGTCCGTGAGGGCGTCGAGCGAGGCGACGGCGCCGTCGACCTGGCGGCCGCCGTGGTTGGAGACGACGAGGCCGTCCAGTCCGGCCTCGACCGCGCGGCGGGCGTCGTCGGGGTGCAGGACGCCCTTGAGCAGGACGGGGAGGTCGGTTCGTTGGCGCAGCGTGGCGATGTCGTCCCAGGTCAGCGACGGGCGCGAGTAGGTGTCCAGGAACGTCTCGACGGCCGCGCGTGGCTCGGGTGAGCGGAGGTTCTGCGCGAACGAGCCCGGGAACTTGCGGGTCATCGTGATCAGCGCGCCGATCGCGGCGCGGGTGGGCCGTTGGGGCGCGGCGCCTTTGACGCCGGCCGCGAGCCGCTCGCGCACGAGCTCGCGGAAGCGCGGGTCGCTCAGGTACTGCGCGATGCCCTCGCCGCGGGAGAACGGCAACGAGCCGAGGTTGAGGTCCTGCGGGCGCCAGCCGAGCATCGTCGTGTCCAGCGTGACCACGATCGCCTCGCATCCGGCCGCCTTCGCGCGCTGGAGAAAGCTGTCGACCACGCCCTCGTCGCGGCTCCAGTAGAGCTGGAACCAGCGGGGCGCGTCGCCCATCACCGCGGCGCACTCCTCCATCGAGAAGCACGACTGGCTGCTGAAGATGTACGGCAGCCCGAGGTCGGCGGCGGCGCCGGCGATCGCCACGTCGGCCTGTGGGTGCAGCAGCTCGGATGCGCCGACAGGGGCGAACAGCACCGGCGCGGGGATGCGCCGGCCGAACAGCTCGACCGACAGGTCACGGTCCTCGACGTCGCGCAGCACGCGCGGGACGATCGCCCAGCGCTCGAACGCCGCCCGGTTGGCGCGCATCGTCGCCCCGTCACCCGCCCCGCCCGCAACGTACGCCCACCCGCGCACCGACGCCTTCCGGCGCGCGGCCTTCTCCAGCGCGGCGAAGTCGGTGGGGATGCGCGGACGCCGCCCGTACACGCCCTCGCCATAGATCTCCGCCTGGCGCTCGCGGCCCGGACCGACGCTCATGCGCCCGATCTTCCCATCTCGCGCCCGCCGCGCGCCGACGCCCGATCGTCACCTGCGGGTTGCGCTCGGCCTGCGCGAGGGTGACCCCGGCCCTCTGGCTCCAGGCGCGCCCGTCGCGCGGCGTCGCCTCGTTGCGCAAGCGGGTCCGAATGCCACTCGCGGCTGTCGACCTCGCAGCAGGGCGAGCCTCGCGCTCGGACAATGAGCTCGCCCCACGCGACCACACCCCGCTGGCCGGCCGCGAGACGCGCCACTCGCCGGTCAGTGGTCAGTTGTTGTTGCTCTACACCATGAATCGACCAATCGCTCGGCATGCAGGAACGATCCCCCGCGGGCCTGCAACGGATCTAGACGCGTTTGCCACTTAAGTGTCACGGCTGTGTGCCAAAACACGCCCGCCC
The DNA here is from genome assembly GCA_963798325.1 of uncultured Solirubrobacteraceae bacterium. Classification (GTDB taxonomy): domain Bacteria; phylum Actinomycetota; class Thermoleophilia; order Solirubrobacterales; family Solirubrobacteraceae; genus Solirubrobacter. Next base: position 342,777 of record CAWCSS010000008.1, on the reverse strand, counting down.
CGAGCCTCGTGACACGACCCGGTTATCCTCCCGCGGAGTGGGAGAACGGTTCGCCATCGCACAGGTCGCGCCGCATCCGCTCGAGGATGCGAACGAGGTGGGGACGTTCGCCGCGGAGGTCTCCCGCGAGCTCGCCGAGCGCGGCCACCGGGTGCTGTTGCTGGCGCCGTCGCGCTCGTCGGAGTTCGTGCGCGAGTCGCGCAAGCTGATCCGCGCCGCGCGCGAGAACCCGCAGGAGCTGTTCGATCCCGAGGGCGGCGTGCGCACGCTGGGCGTCGGCGAGCTGCTGTTCAACGCGTCGCGCAAGGGCATCAACCCGTCGCCGCCGATCGACATCGCGCGGACGATCGAGGAGGTGCTCGGGACCGCGCAGCTGGATTTCGTGCACGTGCACGAGCCGTGGGCGCCGAGCGCGGGGTCCGTCGCGCTCAGGCACTCCCGGGCGCTCAATGTCGGGTCGTTCCACGATCCCGCCGAGCGGGTGCTCAGCACGCAGGTCGCGAGGAAGTTCGTCGAGCTGTTCTTCGGGCGGATGGACGCGCGGACGGCGAGCTACGAGGCCACCGGCGAGCTGCTGAGCCGCTATTTCCCCGCCTCCTACCGGCTGCTGCGCCCCGGCATCACCCCCGAGGAGCGCGTGCAGACGGACGGGCCGGTGAAGATCGTGTTCTCCGACCGCGAGGAGCGGGGCGCGCTGCGGCTGTTCCTGCGGGCGCTGCGGCGGCTCCCCGAGGAGCTGCCGTGGGAGGCCGTGATCTACTCGCGGACGGGCGCGGTGCCGACGCTGCGCTCCAGCCTGCGCAACCGGGTGAGCGTCGTCGACGACGAGGAGGCCGCGTTCCACGGGGCCGACATCGTGGTGGCCGCGTCGGTGGGTCAGGTGACCGCTCCCGGCGTCCTCGTGAAGGCGCTCGGGGTGGGTGCGGTCCCGCTCGCGGCACGCGTGCCGGTCTATGAGGAGGTCCTCCGCGACGGTGACCTCGGCTTCCTGTTCCAGCTCGGCGACGTCGACGTGCTCGCCGAGCAGCTCGAGCGCGCGGTGCGCGACGACGCGTTGCGCGACCGGCTGGTCAAGGCGGGTGCGCAGGCGCGGGAGGAGCTCAGCTGGTCGCACGTGGCCGATGAGGTCGAGGAGATCTACGCCGGGCTCGCCGCGCTGCGCCACGACCCGGACCCGAAGCCGGCGGTGCGGGCGCGGGTGGCCAAGAACAAGCTGATCGAAGTCGATCTGCACATGCACACCGACCACTCCAACGACTGCGCGACGCCGGTCGACGTGCTGCTCGCGACCGCCCACGACGTGGGCCTGGGCGCGATCGCGGTGACCGACCACAACGAGATCTCCGGCGCCCACGACGCCGCCGCCAAGGCCGCCGAGTACGGCATCAAGGTGATCGTCGGCGAGGAGGTCAAGACCGCCGATCAGGGCGAGGTGATCGGCCTCTTCATCCACGAGAAGATCCCGCGCGGGATGACGCTGGAGGAGACGATCGCCGAGATCCGCCGTCAGGGCGGGATCGTCTACGTGCCGCACCCGTTCGACCGCATGCACTCCGTGCCCGACTACGAGCACATGCTGGCCGTGGTCGACCAGATCGACGCGATCGAGGTGTTCAACCCGCGGATCGCGATCCCGGCCTTCAACGAGGAGGCGGTGCGCTTCGCCGCCAAGTACCGGATCGTCGGCGGCGCGGGCTCCGACAGCCACGTCGCGCAGGGTCTAGGTTCCGTAAGAATCTCCATGCGCGACTTCGACGGGCCGGAGGAGTTCCTCGAATCGCTGCGTGACGCGGATATTGCAGCGAAGCCCTCGAGCCTCCGTTACGCCCAAGTCCAAGCCCTGAAGTTCCTGCAAACCAAGGCCACACCCGCCGCCGCGCGGCGGGCCACCCGGCGGCGCAAAGTGGCCAAGGCGGTGGCCGGTCGCGGCGGGCAGTGACTTGCAGGGGCAAGGAGATCGTGGGCTTGGGGTGAACCCGGTCGGCGGAATGCCCGCCACCGACGACGAGATCCGCGAGAAGTACCTCGAGCGCGCCATCCGCGAGCTCAACACGTTCACCCGCGAGCTGCAGGGCTGCGAACGCTGCCCCCGCGGCAACCTGATGCCGGTGCTCGGCTCCGGCCATCCGCAGGCCGACGTGCTGCTGCTCAAGTACGCGCCGACTCCCGCGGAGGTCGAGGAGGGCGTTGCCTTCTACGGCCGCGCCGGGACCGCGCTGATGAAGTCGCTGCGGCGGCTCGACATCGACCCGCTGGTGGTCTACGGCACGCTGTGCGTGAAGTGCCCGGTCGCCGATCCCTCGCTCGCCGCGCCGGAGTGCGTCGCGCGGTTGATCGAGGAGATCGCGATCGTGCAGCCCAAGATCCTCGTGGTCATGGGCACCGACGCGCTCGACGTGCTCAACGACCTCCAGCTGCCGCTCGCCCGCGAAGTCGACGAGCGACCGGGAGACATCCAGCGCCTGACGCCGTCCATCGACGCGCTCTACGTGCCGGACATCGACCGCTCGCTCGACGAGGAATCAGCCAAGCGCGACTTCTGGCGCGCGTTCCGCGAACTGGGGACCTGGTGGAGCGACTTCCCTCCGTACTGACCCTCTCCGAGTTGGCGAAGATCCGGCTCGGCGATGGGATGGACTACCGCCCGATCCGCAAGGCGATGGGCATCTCCGCCTTCGGCATCAACGCCTACACGGCCAACGCGGGCGAGCTCGTGATCGAGCCCCACGACGAGCGCGGCGTCGGCTCCGGCCGGCACGAGGAGCTCTACGTGGTCGCCACCGGCGCGGCCGAGTTCGAGGTCGACGGCGAGCAGGTCGGCGCCGCGGCCGGCACGCTCGTCTTCGTCCGTCCCGAGCAGCACCGCGTGGCCAAGGCGCTGGAGGACGACACGACCGTGCTCGTGATCGGCGGCAAGCCGGGCGCGGCCGGGCCGCCGTCGCCGTTCGAGTACTGGTATCTGGCGGGCCCCGAGGCCGAGGCCGGGAACCCCGGCCGCGCCTACGAGATCGCCGCCGCGGGCCTCGCGCACTACCCGGACAACCCGAACCTGCACTACAACCTCGCCTGTTACGCCGCGCTCGACGGCCAGGCCGACAAGGCGCTCGAACACCTTCGGATCGCCTTCGAGAAGCGCCCCGAGAGCCGCAAGTGGGCGGAGACGGACTCGGACCTGGACTCGATCCGGGACCGCTTCTAGCGAGGTATCACCCGACCATCCCTAGGGTCTCTTCTGGCCCGCGTGAGGGTCGAGAAGACTGACGGCGATGCCCCACGCACTCTGGCGCTGGCTCGCCGCCGCCCTCACGTTCCTGCTCATCGGCGCCCCGCCGGCCCTCGCGGCCGACCGCGATCGCGACGGCTACGCCGCCGAGCAGGGGGACTGCGACGACTGGGACCCGTACGTGCACCCGGGGCAGGCCGATCGTCCCGACCTGCAGTCCGAGGACACGGACTGCGACGGGATCGACGGGCTCCGAGGCGGGGCGGTGTTCGTCAGCGTCGCGGGCGGTGACGACTCGCTCTCGGGGAGCTTTGGCTATCCGAAGCGGACGCTGGGCGCCGGGATCGCGGCGGCCAAGGCGCAGAGCAAGGCGGTCTACGTCGCCGCCGGCACCTACGCGGAGTCGGTGACCGTGCCGGGCGGCGTGTCCATCTACGGCGGCTACGCGCTCGACTTCCGGTCGCGGATGGCGGAGCCGACGACGATCACCGGCGCCCCGCAGGCCGTGCTCGTCGACGGCTCGCGCGGCGTCGGGCTCCAGTTGTTGACGCTGCGCGGCGCGGCCGACGCCACCGGCAGCGCCTACGGGCTGCGGGCGATCAACGGCGCGACGGTCGCGCTGGAGCGCGTCACGTCCAGCGCCGGCAACGCCCCCAACGCCGCCGCCGCCTCTCCCTCCGCCGCGCCGCCCGCGGCCTCGGCCGGCGGCGCCGCGGGGGCCGCGGGCGTGCAGGCCCAGTATTGGTGGTCGACGACCGCCCCGCCGCCCGCGGCGGGCGGCGGCGGGCCGTACGACACGGTTCTGGGCATCTATCGCAGTGGCGGCCAGGGCGGCGTCGGCGGCCAGTACGTCGCGCCCCCGCCGGACCCGGGCGGCGGCTGTCTGGCCGGTCCGTGCGCGGCCGCGCCCGCACGCGCCGAGTGCGCACGGACGGCAGAGACCGGAACGGCGGCGGCCCGCGAGGCGGACGCGCGCGGCGCGACCGCGGCGACCGCTGGCAGCACGGACGCGCGCGGCGCCACCGCGGCGACCGGTGACAGCGGACGCGCGCGGCGCGACGGGCGGCGCGGCGGCGCGGCGCGACGCGCGACCGCTGGCAGCGCGGCGGCCGGCGTGGCCGGCGGCGGCGGCGCCGCGGGCAGCGCTGGGCGCGGCAGCGATGGCGGCGCCGGCGCGGCCGGAGCGGCCGGGACGAGCGCTCGCATGGTGCTGAGCGCGGGCACGAGTTGGGCGCGCGCCCAGGCGAGCAGCGGCGGGAGCGGACGCCCGGGCGCCGGCGGTGCCGGTGGCGGCGGCGCGTCGATGGTCGAGGTCTGGGTGCCGATCGAGTGCGGCGATTACCGGATCGATTACTCCAGCGGCTCCAACGGCGGCGGGGGCGGGGCGGGCGGGGCGCCCGGCTCGCCCGGGTCGGCCGGGCTCAGCGGCGGTGGCAGCTTTGGCGTCTTCGTGTCCGACTCGCGCGTCGTCGCCGTCGAGTCGACGCTGCGCGGCGGCGAGGGCGGGAACGCTTCGCCGGGCGTCGCCGGCAGCGACGGCGGTGCGGGTGGTCCTGGCGGCCCCGGCGGCGGCGGTGCGGCGCCGGGCGGCGCCGGCGGCAACGGCGGGCGCGGCGGCAAGGGCGGCGCCGGAGGTGGCGGCGCCGGTGGCCCGAGCGCCGGTGTCTACCGCGGCGGCGCAAGCTCCGCGTACACGTCGCGCTCCACCAGCGAGTCCGGCAGCATCCCGGGCGCGGGAGCTCCGAGCGGTGACGGTTCCAGCCGCGGCGACGGCGGCGCCAGCGCGCCGGTCCTCACCGTTCCGGGCGCCGGAACCGCGCGCCGGCGACTTCGACGAGGACGGCGTCGCCGACGACGCTGACGCGTGCCCCGCCGTGGCGAGCCCGATCGGCTGCCCCGCACGTCCCACGCGGCTCGTGGACACCGACGGCGACGGCCTGGCCGACATCTACGACGCCTGCCCGACGGTCGCGGCCGGCCCGGTCGACGCCGACGGCGACGGCTGCCCGGACCCGCCCCCGCCGACACCCTCGCCCACACCAACCGCGTCCGCGACGCCCTCGCCCACGCCGTCCCCGACGCCACGCCTTCGCCCACGCCGAGCCCGTCACCGTCGCCGAGTCCCTCGCCTGAGCCCACGGCCGTGAAGACCATGGCGGCGACGACGGAGCCCGTCGCGACGCCGATGCCCGCTCCGCTCGCGGCGCCCGCCCCCGGGCCGACCGCCGGTCTCGTCCCGACGGCGAGCACGGGCAGCCAGGTGACCGTCACGCTGCCCAGCGGCGAAACGGTGCCGATCGCCACCCTCAGCTCGATCCCGGTCGGTTCGGTGGTCGACACGCGCAAGGGCGTGCTCGACCTGACCACCTCCAAGCTGAGCATGCGCGTCCGCGCCGGGCTGTTCAAGGTGCGCAGCACCCAGGCCAAGGCGGCGGAGATCGCGCTCGTCAGCGCAGCCGGCGCGTCAGCGGCGTGCAGGCACGGCGGGCCCGCCAAGGGCGTCGTCAGGAGCCTTGACGTCACCGCGAAGGGCGTGGTGCGCGTCGTCGGCGGCGCAGCGGCGGTCAGCCCGTCCGGCGCCACGTCGGCGTTCAGGACGGACGACCGCTGCGACGGCACCCTGATCACCGTGACCAAAGGGCGGGTCGTGGCCACCGCGACCAAGGGCAGCAAGCGCCGCACGATCGTGAAGGCCGGCCAGAGCTACCTCGTCAAGGCACGGCTGTTCGCGGCGCGCTAGGTCTCCAAGACGATCTTGCCCAGCTTCGAGCCCGCCTGGAAGCGCTCGTAGGCCTTCGGGGCGTCCTCGAGCGAGAAGGTGTCGATCACCGGCACGGAGAGGTCTCCGGAGGCGAAGCCCGGCAGGACCATCTTCTCGACCAACCGAGCGGCGATCGCCTTCTCCTCGATCGGGCGGCTGCGCAGGGTCGAGCCGTGGATGCGGCCGCGCTTGGCCATCAGCTTGCGCAGGTCGATCTCGGTCTTGGCCCCCGCGCCGACGCCGATGATGCAGATGCGCCCGAGCGTCGCGAGCGAGTCGAGGTTCTCGGACAGGTTGATCGCGCCTACGAGCTCCAGGATGACGTCGTACTCGCCCTCGGAGGCGAAGCCCTCGGGCGCGATCGCGTTGGCGCCGAGCGCCGCCACCTGGTCGCGGGCGTGGGGGTTGCGGACGGTCGCGGTGACCCGCGCGCCCGCCATCACGCCGAGCTGGACGGCGGCCATGCCGACGCCACCCGCGGCGCCGTGGACGAGCAGGCGCTCGCCGACGGTCAGGCCCGCCTGGGTGAAGAGGGCGTCGTGGGCGGTGGTGAAGGCCTCGGGGACCCCGCCCGCCGCGGTCCAGTCGAGCTCGTCGGGGACGGGCATGGCGGTGCGTTCGTGGACGACGGCAAGCTCGGCCTGGCCGCCTCCGGCGACGATCGCCATCACGCGGTCGCCGGGCTCGAAGCGCCCGGCACGGCGGCCGCAGGCGACGACCTCGCCCGCAAGCTCGAGGCCGGGGATGTCCTCCGGCGCGCCGGGCGGGGCCGGATAGTGTCCGGCGAGCTGCATCATGTCGGCGCCGTTGAGACCCGCGGCGCGGACGCGGACGAGCAACTGGCCGTCCTGGGGCTCCGGATCGGGGCGCTCGGCGACCTCGATCCGGCCGTCGGAAATCGTGGCGGCACGCATGGCGGCGAGGCTACTCCCCGTTTGGCTGTCGCGCTCAGGCGCGAAATGAGTAAGGATGCGGACGTGGGCGTCCAGCTACCGCACTTCCCTCCGCTCTGGCGCGAAGGTCTCGCCGGGGTGGAGGCCGCCGCGCTGTTCCGCAGTTCGGTCTACCGCGGAGGTGGCGTGCCGTCAGGCGACGGACGTCCGGTGCTGCTGATCCCGGGCTTCATGGCCGGCGACGGCTCGCTCTCGACGATGACCCGCTGGCTGCGCGAGAACGGCTACCGCACGCGTCGCGCGGGCATGCGGCTCAACGTCGCCTGCTCGACCGAGGCGTGCGACCGGCTCGAAGAACGCCTCCAGGACCTCGCCGACGTCACCGGCGAGCGCGTCGCGATCATCGGCCAGAGCCGCGGCGGCATCTTCGCCCGCGCGCTCGCCGTCCGCCGCCCGGACCTCGTATCGGGAATCGTCACGCTCGGCTCCCCCACCGTCAGCCAGCTCTCCGCGCACCCGTTCGTGCTCGCCCAGGTCGCGGTCGTCGGCGCGCTCGGCTCCAGCCGCGTGCCCGGGATGTTCCGCATGAGCTGCCTGCGCGGCGCGTGCTGCTCGGACTTCCGCCGCGACATGACGGCCGGCTTCCCGCCCGAGGTCGGCTTCACCGCGCTCTACTCCCGCACCGACGGGATCGTCGATTGGCACGCCTGCCTGGATCCGGCCGCCGACCAGATCGAGGTGCGCGCGTCGCACGTCGGAATGGGCCTGAACCCGCAGGTCTACGCCGAGCTCGGCAACGCGCTCGGGCACGGTTGGCTGCGCACCGGTTAGCCTGGGTCTCGTGGCCAGACACGAGCCCGCAGCCAAGCAGTCCGCCGGTGAGCCGCTCCCGGGCAAGGTGAAGATGCGCCTGGACGCGAGCGGCCGCTGGGTCCCGGTCGAGGAACCGCGAACGATGGTTCCGACCACCGAGGCCGCCGAACGCCCCGCGACGGGCGACGATCCCCGCCCCGCGGCGTTCCGCAACGTCCCGCCGTTCGGCGGGGCGTGACGCACCACCACGGAGCCCGGCCACCTCGACTTCGCGCGCCCGGGTCGGCGTAGCCGACCGTCGAGGATGACGGTCGCCGTGTAGCCGCGGGTCACGCCCGGCGTGAACCGTGGCGCCTTGCCGCCCGCGGCTCCCATGCAGGCGCTGAATCGGCCACGCGGAGGCCGAGGCCGCTATCTATGACCTAGACGCTGGTACGGGGACGGTCGTGCGCGACCCAATTAGCCTGGTGGGGCAAGGAGGCCTGAGAAGTTGATGCGATGGACACGGATGGTGCTGGTGCTGGTGGTCGCGACCTTCGCGATCGCCCCGGCCGCGCGCGCGGCCACATTCACGGTCGTGCAGTCCGGCGACGCGGTCAGCGCCACGTGCGCGGGCACGGACTGCCAATCGCTGCGCGCCGCGGTCGCCGCGGCCGGGCTGAGCGCCGGCCCGGACACGATCGTGATCCCGAGCGGCGACTACCAACTCGTTCAGGACCAGATCATCCTCGGCTCCGACGTGAGCATCGTCGGCGCGGGCGCGCGCACCACGACCGTGCACGGCAACGTCAACGCCTTCCGCGCGTTCGAGGTGCCCGCGGGGGTGACGGCCTCGATCACCGGCGTCACCCTCGCCGGGGGCCGCGCCAACCCGCAGGTCGACAATCAGGCCTTCTTCGCCGGCGGGCTGATCCGCAACTCGGGCGCGCTGTCGCTGGACCGCGTGCGCGTCACCGGCGGCAACGCGTCCAGCGGCGGCGGCATCGCCAACACCGGCGGCACGATGACGATCGACCGCAGCCTGATCGACAACAACGCCGCGAACATCGGCGGCTCCGACTCCGGCGGGATCCTGAACTTCGGTGGCGGCAACCTCGTGGTGCGCAACTCGACGATCGCCTTCAACCAGGCCGGGAACGTCGGCGGCTACCTCTCCTGGGGCGGAAGCCAGGCGCAGCCGAACACCGCGCTGTTCGAGTTCGTCACGGTCGCGCGCAACGGCTCGGTCGGCGTCGCCCGCGACACCGGCTCCGGCGACACCCTGCGCGTGCGCGGGTCGATCATCGCCGCGAACTCGGCGTCGAACTGCGCGCAGGCGCCCGAATCCCTCGGCGGCAACGTCGAGTCGGGCACCGACTGCCAGTTCGAGGTCAGCGGCCAGGGCATCGTCAGCGACGAGCTCACCAACCAGGGCGGCGACACCGACGTCGTCGACCTCCTCGCGAGCAGCCCCGCGCAGGACATCATCCCCGCCGGTCAGTGCCTCCCGACCGACCAGCGCGGGGTGACCCGCCCGCTCGGCGCCGCGTGCGACGCGGGCGCGCTCGAGGCCGGGCCGATGCCAACGCTGATCACCGCTCCGGCGCAGGACCTCTTCACCACCGCCGCGTCGATCGAGATCCGCGGCACCGCGCCGCCCAACGTGTCCGTCCTCGTCTACCGCGACGGCTCGGCGGTCCAGGAGACCGGGACCGACGCCACCGGCGCGTTCGCCGTGAGCGTCGACCTCGAGCCCGGCGCGCAGACGTTCGAGGTCGAGGCGGGCGAGAACCCGCGCGTGCCGGTCCGGATCACGCGCGACAACACCCTCCCCGTCACCGTGATCGACGCGCACCCGCCGGAGACCTCACCCACCGGCGACGTGGCGTTCACCTACAGCGCGAACGAGCCGGCGACCTTCACCTGCTGGATCGCGGAGCTCGGCGAATCCGAGCAGGCGTGCCCCGCGGGCGGCAAGGCGTACTCCGGGCTGGCCAACGGGACGTACACGTTCGCCGTCCGCGCGACCGACCGCGCGGGCAACGCCGCCGCGGCCGTCGAGCGCTTCCGCTTCACGGTCGCCGTGCCCCCGCCGTCCGAAGGGCCGCAGGCGACCCCGACGCCCACGCCGACCGCCACGCCGGCGCCCGAGCCCGACAAGGGCGAGACCGTGCTCGCCCGCCCGGCCCGCGGCGCGGTGCTGGTCAAGGTGCCCGGCAGCAACCGTTTCGTCCGCGTCGAGTCACTGGACGAGCTGCCGCTGGGGTCGGAGATCGACACCCGCAAGGGCCGCGTCGAGCTGCGCTTCGAGACCGCGAGCGGCAAGGTCCAGACCGCCACGTTCTACGGCGGCCTGTTCGTCGTGCGTCAGGTCGGCAAGATCCTTTCGGTCCGGCTCAGCGAGACGCTGGCCTCCTGCTCGAAGTCCGGCAAGGCGAGCAGCGCCGCGAAGAAGGTCAAGAAGCGCAAGCTGTGGGGCAGCGGCAAGGGCAACTTCCGCACCGAGGGCAAGTACAGCGCCGCGACCGTCCGCGGCACCACGTGGTACGTCCAGGACACCTGTGCGGGCACCCTCACGCGGGTCACCCGCGGCGTCGTGGCCGTCCGCGACAACGTGAAGAAGAAGACCTTCGTCGTGCGGGCGGGCAAGAGGTACCTCGCCCGGCCGCGCCGCTAGGGCAACGCGTCCGCGGGGACTAGTCGCGGTCGGGGTTCTTGACGCCGTCCGGGCCGGCTTCCAGCAGCGCGACGCACTCGATGTGCGGCGTCTGCGGGAACATGTCGACCGGGCGGACCTTCTTGAGGCTGTACCCGGCCTCGACGAGCTGGGCCGCGTTGGGCGCCAGGGTCGTCGGGTTGCAGGAGACGTAGACGATGCGCGACGGAGCGGCGTCGACGATCCGGCGCACGATCTTCTGCGACAGGCCCGCGCGCGGCGGGTCGATGACCGCGAGCTCCGGCTTGCCCTCCTTCTCCACGAGCTCGCGCAGCGCCAGCCGCGCGTCGCCCGCGTAGAAGTTCGCGTTGGTGATCTCGTTGATGCGGGCGTTCTCGATCGCGTCGGCGACGGCCGCCTCGATGATCTCCAGGCCGACGACCTGACGCGCGCGGGTGGCCATCGAGAGCGCGATCGTGCCGATGCCCGAGTAGAGGTCGAAGACCTTCTCGGAGCCGCGCAGGGACGCGTAGTCGAGCGCGACGGCGTAGAGCTTCTCGGCCATCTCGGTGTTGGTCTGGAAGAACGCCTCGGGCGAGATCAGGAAGTCCAGGCCGTTGAGCTGGTCGACGAGCTGCGGGGCACCGGAGAGCAGCGTGGTGTCACCGCCGTAGGTGCTCTCGCCGAGATCCGCGGTCTGCGTCCACCAGATGCCCTCGGCGTCGACGGCGTCGATGAAGCCGTCGACGTCGAGCTTGCCGGGCGAAGTGACCAGGCGGACCTGGAGCTGACCGGTGCGACGGCCCTCGCGGACGACGAGGTTGCGCAGGAAGCCACGCTGGTCGCGCCGGTCCCACGGCATGTAGCCCTTGCAGAACTCCAGCGCCTGACGGCGAACCTGGTTGACGCGCTCGGAGACGAGCAGGCAGTCGTCCATCGGCACGATGTCGTTCCAGCGGCCGGGCGCGTGGAACCCGCAGACGAGCTCGTCTTCGGGGCCAGCGCCCGAAGGAGAACTCGACCTTGTTGCGGTAGCGCCACTGCTGCTCGGCGGGGATGATCGGCTCCAGCTCGAAGTCGTCGAGCCGGCCGATGCGGCGCAGCGCGTCCTCGACCTGCTGGGCCTTGACCTCGAGCTGGCGCTCGTAGGGCAGGCCCTGCCAGGGGGCGCCGGGGTGGTCGGCGACGTCCGGGATGCGCTCGGGCGAGGGCTCGAGGATCTCCGTCACGCGCGCCTCGGCGTAGGCCTTCTTGGACTTGCCGACGACCGCGCGCACGCGGTCCCCGGGAAGCCCGCCGGCCACGAACACCACGTAGCCCTCCAGGCGCGCGACGCCGTTGCCGCCGTGTGCGAGCGAATCGATCGTGAGCTCGAGCACATCGCCGCCGCGGGGTCGAGTGAAAGTGGGCGAAGACATCGATGTGTGAGGATGACAGGGTGTCCATCGACTCTCCTGATGAGCTGGCCGCCATGCGCGCCGTCGGCCAGGTCGTCGCGGAGGCGATCCGCGAGATGAGCCGCCGGGTGCGCCCCGGCGTCACCACCGCCGAGCTCGACGACGTGGCCGCCGGCGTCTTCGCCCGCCACGGCGCCCGCTCCGGACCGCAGCTCGACTACGACTTCCCCGGCGTGACGTGCATCTCGCTCGACGACGAGTGCGTCCACGGCATCCCGTCCAAGCGCCGCCTGCGCGAGGGCCAGTTGGTCAAGCTCGACGTCACCGCCGAGCTCGACGGCTTCTACGCCGACGCCTGCCGCACGGTCGCCGTCGGCAAGCCCAAGGGCCGCGAGCAGCGGCTGATGGCGGCGGCCCAGTCCGCGCTCAAGCTCGGCCTCGAGCAGGCCGCGGCGGGCAACAACGTGGGGGCGATCGGCGGTGCCGTCCAGGCCGAGGTGGAGCGCCGCGGCTTCAGCGTCTGCGCCGAGCTCTCCGGGCACGGCATCGGCCGCCGCATCCACGAGGAGCCGGACGTGCCGAACGTCGCCTGGGACGGGCCGGAGCTGACCAACGGCCTCGTGATCACCGTCGAGCCGATCATCGCCGCCGGCCGCGGCGACGTGTACGTCGACGACGACGGCTGGACGATCCGCACCGAGGACCGCTCGCACTCGGCCCACTTCGAGCACACGATCGTCGTCACCGACGGCGCCCCGATCCTGCTCACGGCATGATCGACACCGGCCGCATCGGCCTCGGCTGCATGGGGATGACCTGGGCGTACGGCGCGCAGGAGCGCGACGAGGAGGAGTCGATCGCGACCATCCACCGCGCGCTCGACCTCGGCGTACGGCTGCTCGACACGGCCGACATGTACGGCCCGTTCACCAACGAGGCGCTGGTCGGCCGCGCGATCGCCGGCCGCCGCGACGAGGTGTTCCTGGCCACCAAGTGCGGGCTCGTCGTCGAGGACGCGGCTGAGTACGTGCTCAGCCGCGACGGGCGCCCGGAGCACGTGCGCGAGGCGATCGAGGGCTCGCTCGAGCGCCTGCAGACCGATCACGTCGACCTCTACCAGCTGCACCGCATCGACCCCGACGTGCCGGTCGAGGAGACCTGGGGCGCGATGGCCGAGCTCGTGCGCGAGGGCAAGGTCGGCGCGCTCGGTCTCTCGGAGGTCAGCGTCGAGGAGCTCGAGCGCGCGCACGCCGTCCACCCGGTCGCGTCCGTGCAGTCCGAGGGCTCGCTGTGGACGCGCGACGCGTTCGCCGAGGTCGTGCCGTGGTGCGCCGCGCACGACGCCGCGTTCCTGCCGTTCGCCCCGCTCGGGCGCGGCTTCTTGACCGGCAAGCTCGAGCCCCAGCAGTTCCCGCCCGGGGACTTCCGCAAGAACAACCCGCGCTTCCAGAAGGAGGCGATGGACGCGAACCTCGCGCTCGTCGAGCGGGTCAAGGCCGTCGCCGAACGCCACGACGCCACGCCCGCCCAGGTGGCGCTCGCGTGGCTGATGGCGCAGGGCGAGCACGTCGTGCCGATCCCGGGCACCAGGCGCCGCTCCCGCCTCGAGGAGAACGTCGAGGCGGTGCGGCTGACGCTCAGCGCCGCCGATCTCGCGGAGCTGGACGCGCTCCCGGCCCCGGTCGGCGAGCGGTATTAGCTCGGGGGGCCCACCCGCGCGACGGAGACCGTCGTGAGCGTCCGCCGCGCAGGCACCCCCTAGTTCAACTTCTGGTCGATCGCCGCCAGCACCGTCTTGCGGTTGGCGTTGCGCCGCTCGTAGTCGCGCACGCGGCGCATCTGCGACGCCTCGAGCCCGCCGAGGTGCGAGACGATCTGCGCGGCGGTCAGCTCGTCGTAGTCGGCGATCGGGAACTCGTCGTCGCCCGTGACGCGCTTGATGATCCCCTCGGCGGGGGCCTGGATCGCCCGGCGGACGATCTCGGCCAGCAACTCGCTCGCGTCGTCGCGCGTCATCCGGCCGCGGCGGACGGCGTCGTCGAGCGTGTCGGCGAGCCGCTCCCGCGTGATCACCATGACGTCGACAGGATTGAGCTTCGGCATGGCCGCGTCCATCTACCCCTCGTCCCGCGGCGACGAAACGAGGAGCTCGAGCAGCGCCTTCTGCGCATGGCGGCGATTCTCGGCCTGATCCCAGATCCGCTGGCGGTCGCCGTAGAGGACGCTGTCGGTGATCTCCTCGCCCGGATGGGCGGGGAGGCAGTGCAGCGCGAACGCGTCCGGCTTGGCCTTGTCGAGCAGCTCGTCGGTGATCGCGTAGGCGGCGAGCGCCTCGCGGCGGGCGGCGGCCTCGTCGTCGCTGTCGCTCATGCTCACCCAGACATCGGTGTAGATCACGTCGGCGCCCGCCACGGCCTCCGCCGGATCGTCGGTCTTGATCGCGTCGGTGTCCGGCAGCTGGTAGCCGTCCGGGGCGGCGATACGCACCTCGACACCCGCCAGCGCACCGACGATGGCCAGCGAGCGGGCGACGTTGTTGCCGTCACCGACGTAGGCCAGCACGCGGCCCTCGAGCGAGCCGAACGCCTCGCGCATGGTGAGCAGGTCGGCGATCGCCTGGCACGGGTGATGGCCGGGCGAGAGCATGTTCACCACCGGGACGGTGGCGTGCTCGGCGAGCGTGTTCAACCGATCCTCGTCGCCGGTGCGCAGGCCGATCGCGGCCGCGTTGCGGGAGAGGACGTAGGCCGTGTCGCGGACCGATTCGCCGCGCGTGAGCTGCATCTCGTCGGCGCGCAGGATCATCGGATGCCCGCCGAGCTCGAACACGCCCGCCTCGAAGGACGTGCGCGTGCGCGTGGACGGCTTCTCGAACAGCAGCGCGACCGTGCGGCCCTCCAGGGCGCGCGAGGACAGCGGCGCAGCCTTCAGCGCCGCGGCGCGGTGCAGCAGCAGGTCCAGCCGGTTGGCGTCGAGTTCTGCTCCGGTGATGAAGTGGGTGACGGATGCGGGCATTGACCTGGAACCTCTACCACGGTCGCAGCCCCGACCCGGTGCGGCGGTCGTTGCTGGACGAATTCGCCCAGACCTTGGCAGGTTGGGAATGGGACGTCGCGCTGCTGCAGGAGGTGCCGCCGTGGTGGCCGCCGCTGCTGGCCGGCGCGGCGGGCGCGCAGTGGCGCTCACGGCTGACCTCGCGCAACTTCGGCCTGTGGCTGCGGCGGGAGATCTCGTCGCGCAACCCGGATCTCCTGAAGGCCAACGGCGGCGGGTGCAACGCGATCCTCGTCCGCGGGTCCGTGCTCGAACATCGCGCCGTCCGGCTGTGCCTGCGACCGGAGCGGCGCTTCGCCCACGGCGTGCGGTTGGCGGACGGCTCGTGGGTGGTCAACGTCCACACGTCGACGCACCACGAGGCGTGGGCACGGCGGGACGCCCTGAAGGCCGTGGCCTTCGCGGAGCGGTGGGCGGCGGGCGCGCCGCTGCTGTTCGGGGGCGACGTGAACCTGCGGGGGAAGCCGGAGCTGCCCGGGCTGCGGCGGCTCGGCGGCAACCACGTCGACCACCTCTACAGCGAGGGCCGGCCGGCGCTGCGGGTGGAGGTGCTCGACCGCGGGCGGCTGTCCGACCACCCGCCGGTGCGCGTCACCCTCTGAGCCCGAACCCGCGCAGCATCAGCATCGCCCGCTCGCCCGCGGTGCCGGGCTTCGGCAGCACGCCGAGCTCCATCGCCGCGGCGTAGACGTCGAAGAACGCCCGCACGCGGAAGAGCTTGCCGTCGGCCAGTTCGGCGTAGACGACGGCGTGCACGTTGAGCTTGCGTCCGGTGGGGTGGATCCGCCCGATCTCGCCCTCGTGGGTGCCGAGGATGCGGCACGGGGCGCACGCGAAGTCGCCGTTGAGCATCCGCACGCCGGTGGAATTGACCCGCGCGTCGGGCACCGCCCGCCACAGCTGCTTGGCGTGGCGCTTGAGCGCGCGCACGCCGATCAGCGGTTCCGGCGTGAGCGGATCCTCGTAGTGGACGTCCACGGCGCAGACGGATTCGAACGCGCGCGTCGAGCGCCCTGACCAGGCGCGCTCCCAGGCATCGAAGAGCTCGTCGACGTCCATAGGACGCATGATGGCTGAGCGACCGCCACGGGCGGGAGCTCCGGCGGCTTCGGCTGAGCCGGCGTGCGAGCGCGATCGGCTTGCGCTCGGGCGTACCTCTTGCGCCGGGGACGCACTTGGCCGCGCCGTCGCTTCGGCCTGATCGGCATGGCCTTCGCGGCCACCGGACTCGTCATCCCCGACGTCTGGCGGTTGCGCGCGATCGCGCATCGCGGTTAGGGTCGCCTGAGATGGGGCGGCGTGTGACAGTGGCAGTGCTCGCGTTGCTGGCGAGCGTTGTGCTGACCAACAGCGCCCAGGCGCAGAACATCTACCTCGTCCAGGGCACCGCCGATTCCGGGCTCGCGAGCTGCACGCCGATCTCGACCGTGCCCAATGGCCTGCACTGCGACACCCTGCGCGCCGCGGTCACGGCGGCCAACGCCAACGTGGGCCAATCCGACGCGATCTACCTGCAGGCGGCCGGCAACTACGTGGTCAACTCCTCGCTGGACCTGACGGATTCGGTCACGATCCTCGGCCGCGGGCCACGGACGACGACCGTGCGCGGGAGCGGCCTGTCGCGCGTCTTCACCGTCGCGGCGGGGGCCGAGGCCATCCTCACCCGCCTGACGGTCGCCGACGGGCAGGCCGGCAGCGGCGAGGGCGGCAACATCCTCAACAACGGCACGCTGGGGCTGAGCTCGACCCGCGTCACAGGCGGGAACGCCACCGGCGGCGGGGGTATCGCGAGCGCAGGCGCCGCCTCGCTCACGATCCTGAACTCGCTGATCGATCACAACGACGCCCACAGCGGGATCGGAGGCGGCGTCCTGAACCGCTCGGCCGACGGCTCCATGGACGTGATCAACTCGACGATCGGCAGCAACTCCGCGTTCAACGGTGGCGGCATCGGCATCAACACCAGCGCGAACACCACGACGCTGTTCTTCGTCACGATCGCCCGCAACGCGATCACGAACACCGGCGCGGGCGGCGCCGGCATCCACTTCGCCAACGGCGACGCCGACGCCGATGCCTCGCTGCTGGCGTCCAACACCGTCCCGGGCGGCACGACCCGCAACTGCGGCGGAGCGGGGCAGCTCTTCGAGGGCACCAGCGGCACCAATCGCGAGGACGGGTCGACGTGCCCGTTCGACAGCCCGAACTCGGGCGTCAGCGTGAGCGCCGGGCTGGAGAACCAGGGCGGCGACACCGACGTCTTCACGATCCCGCCGACCGGCGGCGCAAAGGACGCGCTCTCCCCCTGCGACGTTGGCGTCGGCGTCACGACCGACCAGCGCCAGGCCCCGCGCACCTCGGACGCGTGCGACGCCGGCGCCTTCGAGGAGGGAGCGGTCGCGCCGCCGATCAGCGACGGCGGCTTCCCCGATCCGACGCCGCCGGCACCGCCGGTCCAGACGCCCGTTCCGACGCCGGTCACGACGCCCACGCCCAGCCCGACGCCCGTAGTCAACAAGACCGTGGTAGTCCGCGTGGTCAAGGGGACGGTGCTGGTGAAGCTGGCCGGGACGAACAAGTTCGTCGCGATCGACGCAACTCAGGGCATCCCCGTGGGTTCGACGGTCGACACCAAGAAAGGCAGAGTCGAGTTGACGTCGGTGCCCAAGCCGGGTGCGCCGCCCGAGAAGGCGGTGTTCTATGACGGGATCTTCAAGGTCACCCAGAAGGCCGGCGTCACCGATCTCGAACTTGACCGAGCCGCTCGCCAAGTGCTCGAAGGGCGCGAGGTCCGCGGCGACCAAGGTCAAGAAGCGCAAGCTGTGGGGCAGCGGGAAGGGCAAGTTCCGCACGTCCGGCAAGTACGCCGCGGCGACGGTTCGCGGGACGCGGTGGCTCGTGGAGGACGACTACTGCAAGGGCACGACGGTCAAGGTCAAAGAGGGGTCGGTACTGGTCCGCGACAACGGCGAAGAAGAAGAACGTCGTGTTGCGCAAAGGAAAGACCTACGTGGCGAGGCCCCCCAAGTGACCAAGTTCATCGTGGCCGCGCTCGCGGCCTTCCTGCTGATCGCCGCGCCGGCCGGCGCGGCCGTCTACGACGTCACGACCGACCGCCGACGACCGCGGTGCCGTGCCCGCCCGCCTCGCGGTTGCCGCAGTGCTCGCTGCGCATGGCGCTCAACAACGCCGCCAACAGCTCGGACACGGCGGACACGATCAACCTGCCCGCCGGCGCCTACCAGGTGACCGGTGGCGACCTCCCCGTACCCGGCGGCACGTGCGCATCATCGGCGCGGGCGCGGACGTGACCTCCATCGACGCCGGCGGCCGTCGCGCGTGTTCACCGTCTCGGGCACCGCGACCCGGATCGCGAATGTGACGATCAAGAGCGGCGCCGCGCTGTCGGAGCAGGACGGCGGGTACGGCGGCAACATCCTCACGACCTACGGCACGGAGCTCACCCTCGACCACGTACGGCTGACCGGCGGCGTCGCGCTGCACGGCGGCGGGATCGCGACCTCGAGCTCCGGCAGCGGCACCGGCATCACGATCACACACAGCCTGATCGACAACAACGAGGCGCGCGTCAGCGCGTCGGGGCAGACGACGACCGCCGAGGGCGGCGGCGTGCTCGTGCGCTCGACCGACGGCCCGCAGACAGTCCGGCTGAGCGACTCGACGGTCGCGGGAAACCGCGCGCAAGCTCGGCGCCGGCGTGATGCGTGTCCACCAACAGCACCGGTAACGCCGTCCTGCTCTCGCGCGTCACGATCGCCGACAACGTGGCCTCCACGACGGCCGGCGGCGGGCTGCTCGTCCTGCTCGGCACGGCGACGGTCCAGGGCTCGATCATCGCCCGCAATCAGGCGCCGAGCGCACCGAACTGCGCCGGCGTCGCTCCGATCAACAGCGGCGGCAACATCGAGTCGGGCACCGACTGCGGGTTCACCAACGGGCGCCAGAACACGACCGCCGGCCTCGCCGCCACGCTGAGCATGGACGGCGGCTTCACGCCGGTCTACACGATCCCGTACAACAGCCTCGCGCACGACTTCGCCGGCAGTTGCAAGGGCACCGACCAGCGCGACGTGACCCGCCCGGTGGACGGCGGCTGCGATTCCGGCGCCTACGAGGCGGTGTTCGCCCCGCCGGTGGCGACGATCTCCGCCGGGCCGCCGTTCACGCTCTCCAGCACCGAGGCGGGGACGACGTTCGAGTGCTCGCTCGACGGCGCGCCGTTCGCCGCCTGTGCTTCGCCGTATGACCCGAGCGCCGCGCCCGGCGCGCACACGGTCGCGGTCCGCGCGACCGACCGCCGGGGCAACGTCGGCAACGTCGCCACCACCTCGTTCACCGTGCCGGCGCCGATCGTGGTGGCGCAGGCGACCCCGACGCCCACGCCGCCTCCGGCCCCCACGCCCGTCGCCGGCAAGAGCGTCGTGCTCAAGGCGGCCAGCGGCGTGATCCTGGTCAAGCTTCCCGGCGCGAAGACCTTCACGCCGCTGGATCCCAGCAAGGGCATCCCGGTCGGCACGACCGTCGACGCCCGCAAGGGCACGGTCGAGCTCACCTCGATCCCGAAGGCCGGCGCGCCGCCCGAGACGGCCAAGTTCTGGGACGGCATCTTCAAGATCTCGCAGCGCCGGGGCATCACCATCCTGTCGCTGGTCGAGACGCTCGCGCCCTGCCCGAAGAAGAAGAAGGCCCACTCAGCGGCCCGCAAGCCGAAGACCCGCAAGCTGTGGGGCGAAGGCAAGGGCAAGTTCCGGACCGAGGGCAAGTACAGCGCCGCGACCGTACGCGGCACCAAGTGGCTCGTCCAGGACTCCTGCGCGGGAACCAGGACGAGGGTCACCGTGGGCGTGGTCGACGTGCGCGACAACGTCAAGCACAAGACGATCGTGCTGCGGGCCAAGAAGTCCTACACGGCGAGACCGAAGAAGTGAGGCGCGCGCTCCTGACGGCGGCGCTGGTGCTGCTGTTCGCGGCACCGGCGCAGGCCGCGACGTTCCAGGTCACCACCAACGTCGACAGCGCCACCTGCAACGCGGTCGCGTGCTCGCTGCGCGGGGCGGTGGCGGCCGCGGTGGCCAACGGTGTGGCCGAGGACGACGTTATCAACGTCCCGCCGGGCGTCTACCAGACCCCCGAGGTCTCGATGTCAGGGGCGAACGCGTCCGGCATCACGATCGCCGGCTCAGGGGCCAACACGACGTTCTGGGAGCCGGCCGCCACGAACCGCCTGCTCAACGTCTCGGGCACCTTCACGCCGACGACGACCGTCACCATCCGCGACCTGACGATGCGCAACGGCCTCCCGGCCACCGGGGCCGGCGGCAACCTCATCGTCAACGGCGCGCAGGTCACGCTGCAGCGCGTCCGCGTGACGAACGGCCGGGCGGCGGGCGGCGGCGGGATCCAGGTCACCGGCTCGAGCGGACCGGCGACGCTGACCGTCCTCAACAGCCTGATCGACAACAACACCGCGACCACCGGCAACGACGGCGGCGGGTTGATCTCGCTCGCGATCACCAACGGGGCGACGATGTCCTTCCAGGATTCGACGATCGCCTTCAACACCGCCGATCGCGGCGGCGGCGTCTACATGACGTCGACCAACGGCATCACCCTGCGCGGCGCGACCGTGGCCTACAACCGGGCCCGCAACGGCGGCACCGGCGGCGTGGGCGGCATCCAGTCGTCGACGACGCAGCCGGCGACGATCCAAGGCTCGCTGTTCGCCGCCAACACGACGACGATCAACACCGGCAACCAGACGCTCACCCCGACGTTGAACTGCTCGTTCGGCACGACGACCGCCGACGGCGGCGGCAACGTCGAGGATGCCGACCAGTGCGGGCTCGGGGCGGGCAGCCGCAGGAACGCGGTCCCCGAGCTCGCGACCGAGCTCGACGCGACCCAGCAGCCGCCCACGCTGAACATCCCGGAGACGAGCCCGGCCATCGACTTCGCCGCGTGCGGGACGCGCACGACCGACCAGCGCGGCATGACCCGTCCGCTCGGGGCCAACTGTGACGCCGGCGCCTACGAGTTCGACCCGCGGCCGGACACCGCCATTCAGGGCGCGGCCCCGCCGTTCACGCTGACGTCCAGCGACGCCGGCTCGAGCTTCCAGTGCTCGCTCGACGGCGGCGCGTTCGTCGCCTGCGCGACGCCGTATGACCCCGGTGCGGCGCCCGGGACGCACACGCTGACCGTGCGCGCGGTGGACGCGCAGGGCAACATCGACCCGACGCCCGCGACGACGACGTTCACCGTCGCCGCGCCCGCCCACCCCGACCCCCTCGCCCTCGCCCACCTCGACGCCGACGCCGACGCCGGTCGTCAACAAGCTCGTCGTTGTGCGCGAGCTCAAGGGCACGATCAAGGTCAAGCTGCGGGGCGCGCGGCGCTACATCAACCTCGATGTCACCCGCGGCATCCCGGTCAACTCGACGGTGGACTCGCGTAAGGGCACGGTCGAGCTCACCTCGGTCCCGAAGGCCGGCGCGCGACCGGAGACGGCCAAGTTCTTCGACGGCATCTTCAAGGTCACGCAGTCGAGGGGCATCACGACCTTGAAGCTCACCCAGTCGCTGGCGGCCTGCCCGAAGGGGAAGAAGGCCAGCGCTTCGGCCAGAAAGCCCAAGAAGCGCCGCCTGTGGGGCGACGGCAAGGGCAAGTTCCGGACCGAGGGCAAATACGCCGCGGCAACCGTGCGCGGCACGAAGTGGCTCGTCGAGGACACCTGCGCGGGAACGCTGACCAAGGTCAAGGTGGGCGTGGTCAGCGTGCGCGACAAGGTGCGCCACAGGACGATCACGGTGCGCAAGGGCAAGTCCTACCGGGCCAGGCCCAAGCGCTGAAGCTGGACGGACGTTGCGGTTGTGACAAGCACGAACGCCAATACGCTCGCCACCAGAGGCGGGTGATGATGGCGTGGACACGAAGGTTCCTAGGCGCGGCAGCGTTGACGCTGGTGCTGGCCCCTGCGGCCGGCGCGGAGACCTACGTGGTCACCGGGACGGCGGACAACCAGGGGATCTGCGAGGGCACGACGTGCACGAGCATCCGCCAGGCGCTGGCCACCGCGGCGACCAACCCGGGCGCGGACGAGGTCACGATCCCGGCCGGCACGTATCAGCTCGACCAGGGCGCGCTTCAGGTCGGTAGCGACGTCACGCTGCACGGCGAGAACGCCCGCACGACGCGGATCGTCGCCAACACCAACAACGCGGCGCGGGCGGTCGAGATCAGCTCGGCGTCGGCCACGCTGCAGAGCCTGACGCTGCAGGGCGGGCGCGCGGACGAGCTCAACGGCCTCCACGGCGGGACGCTGCGGGCGCAGGGTTCCACGGTCACGCTCGACCGCGTACGGGTCACCGGCGGTACGGCCGCGGGCGGCGGCGGCATCGCCAACCGCAACGGCACGATGCTGATCGTCAACAGCCTGATCGACCACAACACCGCGACGCTCGGCGACGGCGAGGGCGGCGGCATCCTCAACTTCGGCGGCGAGCTCGGCGCGGCGGCGAACCTGACCCTGCGCAACACGACGATCGCCTTCAACACCGCGCGGCTGGCGGGCGGCCTGAGCAGCACGGGCACCGCGCAGGACGCGATGACGCTGGACCACGTGACGATCGCGGACAACGCCGCGACCGACCGCGGCGTCGGTGGCCTGAACCTGCCGGCGGCCGGCGTCTTCAGCGTCGGCTCCACGATCGTCGCCGCCAACGGCGCCTCCAACTGCGGCGGCGCCCAGGCGGCGTCGGCGGGCTACAACCTCGAGAGCGGCCACGACTGCCGCTTCGGCCAGGAGGTCGACGTCCACGACGTCGATGCCGGGCTCGACGGTGCCTTGAGCGACGAGGGCGGCGAGACCGACGTCCTGCGCATCCTCAAGGACAGCCCGGCGCGCAACCTCGGTCCGGCCGACTGCGTGACCACCGACCAGCGCGGCGGCCCCCGTCCGAAGGGCCCGCGCTGCGATGCGGGCGCGTTCGAGCTGGCCTACGGCGTCGCGTTCGACAGCGGCCCGACCGGCCCGACCCACAACGCCCAGCCGACGTTGACCTTCTCCTCCTCAGAGACCGTCGACGGCTTCCGCTGCCGCCTCGACGGCCCCGACGGCGCGCCCGGCCCCACGACCCAGTGCACGTCGCCGCTGCTGACGGCGTTCCCGCTGCCCGAGGGCGCCTACACCGCCACGGTCGAGGCGCTGCGGGGCGGCGAGCCGATCGACTCCGCCACACGCAGCTTCACCGTCGACACCACCGCACCGGTGGCGAGCATCGACGAGGGCCCGGACCCGATCACGAACAAGACCACGGCACGCTTCGTCTTCAGCGCCGGCTCCCCGGCGACCTTCGAATGCTCACTGGACGCCGCGGAGCACGGCCCGTGCACCTCGCCGTACCTCGCCGAGAACCTGACGGCCGGCCCGCACCTGTTCGAGCTGCAGGCGACCGACGCCGCCGGCAACACCAGCACGGTCGTGCAGCGGTCCTGGACGGTCGATCTCACCGCGCCGCCCGCGCCGGTGATCACGCAGCCCGCCGCCGACGGCTTCTCGACCTCCAAGGACGTCACGCTCGCCGGAACCACCGAGGCCGGCACGACGATCGTCGTCAACGAAGGCGACACCGTGCTCGGCGGTGACGACGACGCCGACTGGCAGGTCGTGCTGGCGGACCGCACGGACGGCCCGCACGTCTACGACGTCACGGCGGTCGACACCGCGGGCAACGTCTCGCCCGCCGCGCGCCGCACGATCACGGTCGACACGAAGCCGCCGGCCACGGCGATCGACACCCACCCGCCGGTGCGCACCAACTCCAGGACGGCCGCGTTCACCTACAGCGCCGACGAGCCGTCGACCTTCACCTGCCGCCTCACCGGCCCGGGCCACGAGACCGACGTGGAGGGCTCCTGCCCGGCGACCGGCATCAGCTACGAGACGCTCGCCGACGGCGCCTACACGTTCAGCGTGCGCGCCCACGACGCCGCGGGCAACGCCGACGCCGACGCGGAGAGCTTCAGCTTCACCGTCGACACCGCCGCGCCGGTGATCGAGGCGCCGGCGGAGAACGCGCTGCTGGCGACGGACACCTTCACGGCCAGCGGCACGGCGGCCCCCGGGGCGGCGGTGACGCTGCTCGAGGGCACCGACGTCCGCGGCACCGCCACCGCCGACGGCACCGGCGGCTGGTCGATCGCGCTCAGCGCCGTCGCGGACGGCACGCATGTCTACGTCGCGCGCACCGATGCCGGCGTCGAGAGCGCCCCGCGGACCGTTCGCGTGGACACGACGGCGCCGGAGACGACGATCGAGGCCGGACCCGCCGGCGTCATCAACGACGACACGCCGACCTTCACGTTCGGATCCGACGATCCGGCGGCGACGTTCGAGTGCAGCCTCGACAGCGGCGACTTCGCGGCCTGCCCGCGCGAGTTCACGACCAGCCCGCTGCCCGAGGGCGACCACACGCTGGTCGTGCGCGCCGTCGATCTCGCGGGCAACCGCGACCAGACGCCCGTCAACCGCGTCGTCACCGTCGACACGACCGCGCCCGCCGCGCCCGCCATCACCGACCCGGCGACCGGCTTCGCGACGCGCGAGACCAGTGTCGTGCTCAAAGGCACGACCGAGCCGCGCACCGACGTGCGGGTCTACGACGGCGGTACGTTCGTCGAGTTGGCGCGGATCGCCGACGAGGGCGGCGGGACGTGGGAGCTCAGCGTCGATGACCTCACCGAGGCCACGCACGTGTTCACGGCCAAGGCGGTCGACCGCGCCGGCAACGAGTCGCCGCTCTCGACCGCGGTCAGCGTGACCGTCGACCGCACCGCTCCGGCCGCGCCGACGGTCACCGGCGGCGGGCTCACGAACGACGACACCCCCACGTTCACCTTCACCTCCGAGGCGGGCGCGACCTTCACCTGCGCGCTGGACGCCGGCGACGCGGCCGACTGCGTCTCGCCGCTGACGCTCCCGACCGTCGGCGACGGCCCGCACACGCTGGTCGTCGTCGCCTCCGACGCGGCCGGCAACGCGAGCCCCGAGACGCCGGTGACCTTCACCGTCGACACGGCGGCGCCCACGGTGTCGATCACGGCTGACCCGGGCGTGCTGACCAACGACGCCACGCCGTCGTTCACGTTCAGCTCGCCGGACGCCACCGCGACCCTGCAGTGCGCGGTCGACCAGGCGACGCCCGCGGCGTGCACCTCGCCGATCGAGCTCGCCACGCTCGCGGACGGCCTCCACAGCTTCCACGTGTTCGCCCGCGACCCGGCGGGCAACGTGAGCGAGGACACGCGCAGCTTCACCGTCGACACGGCGGCGCCCTCCGCGGCGTTCACCAGCGGGCCGGACGGGCCGACCAACGACGCGACGCCGACGTTCGCCTACACGGCCGACGCGGAGGCGGCGATCGCCTGCACGATCGATGGCGCGGCCGAGCAGGACTGCGCCTCGCCGCACACGCTGGCGCCGCTCGCCGACGGCGCGCACACGTTCGGTGTCACCGCGACCGACGCCGCCGGCAACTCGCGCGAGATCACCCGCGGCTTCACCGTCGACACGGTGGCGCCGACGGCGACGATCACGAGCGGCCCGGCCGAGGGCGAGGTGCTGACGGTCGACTCCGTGCGCTTCGACTTCACGTTCAGCGAGCCCGGCACGACGTCGCTGTGCCGGCTCTCGTTCGACGGCGATCCGCTCCTGATCCAGGGGGTGTGCCCGTCGTTCACCGAGACCGACCTGCGCGACGGCGCGTACGTCTTCGAAGTCGTCCCGACCGACGCCGCGGGCAACGTCGGCGAGCCGGCCCAGCGCAGCTTCAAGGTCGCCCACGGCGGCCCGCAGGCGACGATCGTCGACGGGCCGGTCAGGACCAACGACACGACGCCGACGTTCAGGTTCGACGGCCCGGTCGGCTCCACGTTCACGTGCGAGATCCTCACCCGGTTCCCGCCGACCACATGCACCCGCACGCAGGGCTACACCGGCGTGTTCCCGCTTCCGGACGGCGAGTACACCTTCCGCGTCGTCGCTCACCGCAACGGCGAGGACGGGCTCCCCGCGGACCTGAACTTCGTCATCGACACGAAGGCGCCGACGGCGACCGTGACCAGCGCTCCGGCCGGCCCGACGCGCGAGCCGCGCTTCACCTTCACGACCACCGAGGCCGGCACGTTCGAATGCCGGATCGACGGCGTGCTCACGCCGTGTGGCGCGAGCTTCGCCCCGCAGATCGCCGACGGCGCGCACACGCTGGTGGTCGTCGCGATCGACGAGGCCGGCAACCGCAGCGCGGCGGTCACGCGAGCCTTCACGGTGGACACGACGCCGCCGGCCGCCGTCGACGTGGCCCCGGCGACGAGCGGCAGCTCGGCGACGTTCAGCTTCCCCGCCGCCGGCGGCACGACCACCTGCCGCCTCGAGGGCCCGGGCCGCGCCGGCACGTTCGAGCCGTGCACCTCCCCGACGAGCTACAGCGGCCTCCAGCCGGGCGGCTACACGTTCACGCTGCGCACGACCGACGCCGCCGGCAACGTGACGGACTCGCCGGTGCGTGAATTCGCGATCGCCGCCGTGGTTGCCGCGACGCCGTCGCCCGTGGCCACTCCGGCCGCGCAGGCCAAGTTCCACGAGAGCGTCGTGATGCGCCCGGTGAGCGGCAGGATCCTCGTCAAGCGCCCGGGCGCCACCGGGTTCGTCGTGCTCGACGCGAGCCGCGGCATCCCGCTCGGCTCGACGGTCGACGCGAAGCACGGCAAGGTGCAACTGACGATCGATCCCGGCCCGGGCAAGCCCGTCCAGAAGGCACTCTTCTACGGCGGCATCTTCCTCGTCACCCAGCCGGGCACGACGCTCGACGTCAAGCTCGTCGAGGAGCTCGCGCGGTGCTCCAAGCGCGCCAAGTCGGCCGCGTCCAAGCCCAAGTCGCGCAAGCTCTGGGGCGAGGGCAAGGGCAACTTCCGCACCTCGGGCCAGTACAGCGCCGCCACCGTCCGCGGCACCACCTGGCTCGTCCAGGACTCCTGCGACGGCACCCTCACCCGTGTGAAGGTCGGCATCGTCAGCGTCCGCGACAACGTGCGCAAGAAGAGCTATCTCGTTCGCGCCGGGAAACGGTACCTAGCGAAACCCCGTCGGTAGCGCCCCCACCGTTCGGAGAGTTGTTCCGAGTCTGACATTTCGGTTAGTGTCGGGCGGTGAAACGGCGCGCAGGCGCGCTGTGCCTGGCAGGGCTTGCCTCCTTGACTCTGGCGGCCTCGGCACACGCGGACACTTGGAATGTCACCGGGACCGGCGATCCGCTCCGGGCGACCTGCAACCAGACGACCAAGGACTGCGCCTCGCTGCGGGCCGCGGTCACGACCTCCAACAACAACAGCGTCGTCGACACGATCAACGTGCCGGCCGGGACGATCAGCATCACCGACGACCTGGTGATCCAATCCGACATCACGGTCATCGGCGACAGCGCCCGCACCACGATCATCGACGGCGGCGCGAAATCCCGCGGCTTCGTGGTCAGCTCGAGCGGCATCGGCCGGCTCAGCCACCTGACGATCCGCAACGGGGCGTCCGGCCAGAATGGCTCCAACAACGGCGGCGGCATCCTGAACCTCAGCGGCACCGTGACGCTCGACCACGTCCGGATCACCGGGAGCCACGCGGCCAACGGCGCCGCGATCTCCAACGAGGGCGGCACGGTCACGATCGTCTACAGCCTCCTCGACAACAACGTCGCGACCGGCACCGGCGGCGCCATCTACAACCTGGGCGGCGTCGAAGCCCCGGACCGCGGCCTGCTCGCCGTCGGCGAGTCGACGATCTTCAAGAACAGCGGCGGAAACTCCGCCGACGTCGGCGGCATCGACTCACGCGGCAACGCCGGCAACATCGTGCAGTTGATCCGCGTGACGATCGCTGACAACACCGCGGGCAAGGGCAGCCCCGCCGGCGGTCTCCTCCTCGCGACCGGCACGGGCTCGGCGAACGGCGTGTTGATGGCGCGCAACCTCGCCGAAGGCAGTCCCGTCAACTGCGGGGCGACGAAACCGGCCAACACCGTCGCCAACGTGGACGACCAGAAGACGTGCGGCTTCTCGACCGAAGGCGTCGTCCCCGGCCTGGCCACCGCGCTCACCACCGCGGGTGGCGAGATCGACGTGCTGGCGCTGACGGCCGCCAGTCCCGCCGTCGATCTGATCCCGACCGCCAATTGCGCGGCGGGCCAGATGGACGCGCGCGGGATGTACCGCCCGCAGGGGCCGCGCTGCGACGCCGGCGCCTACGAGCTCGACCAGGCCGCGACGGTGACCATCACCGACGGGCCGAGCGGGACGGTGACCAGCGGTGACGTGCAGTTCGGCTTCAACGCCAACGAGCCCGGTACCACGGTCCAGTGCCAGCTCACCGGACCTGGCCAGAGCGGCGGTTTCGCGACGTGTTACAAGTCCAACGCGCAGCCCTACAGCGGCCTCGCCGACGGGACGTACACGTTCAGCGTGCGCGCGGTGACGTCGTCGTTCCCGAACCCGGCGCCGACCACCCAGACGTTCACGGTCGACACGACGCCGCCGGACACGACGATCACGGGGACGCCGACCAACCCGACCAACGACACGACGCCGACGTTCACGTTCACCTCGAACGAGGCCGGATCGACGTTCCAGTGCCAGATCACGGCCACCGCCGGCTACACGGCCTGCACCTCGCCGTACACGCCCACGCTGCCCGCCGGGTCATACACCTTCCGCGTTCGTGCGACCGACGCCGCCGGCCTGCAGGACGCGACGCCCGCGACGTTCACGTTCACGATCGACACGACGCCGCCGGACACGACGATCACGTCCGGCCCGACCGGCACCGTGGCGAGTACCAGCGCGGCGTTCACCTACTCGTCGACCAAGCCCACGGGCGCGACGTTCCAGTGCGCGCTCGACGGCGCCGCCTTCAGCACCTGCCCGGCGAGCTACACCGGGCTCCAGCAGGGCTCACACACCTTCCAGGTCCGCGCCATCGACGCCGCCGGCAACGTCGACCCGACGCCCGCCGCCCGCAGTTGGATCGTGGACACCGTCGGACCGGACACGACCATCACCGGCGGCCCCAGCGGGACCGTCGCGAGCACCAGCGCGACCTTCACCTACAGCTCGACCGAGCCCACCGGCGGCAGCTTCCAGTGCTCGATCGACAGCGGCGCGTTCAGCACCTGCCCGACGGGCTACACCGGGCTCCAGCAGGGCTCACACACCTTCCAGGTCCGCGCGATCGACGCGGTCGGCAACGCCGACCCGACGCCCGCCAGCCGCACGTGGATCGTCGACACGGTGGCGCCCGACACGACGATCGCGAGCGGCCCGAGCGGCCCGACGGCGAGCACGTCGGCGACCTTCACGTTCTCCTCGCCCGAGTCCGGCGTGACGTTCCAGTGCCAGCTCGATTCGGCGTCGGGCTTCGCCACCTGCCCGGCGGGCTACACCGGGCTCCAGCAGGGCGCGCACACGCTCCAGGTGCGCGCGATCGACGCCGCCGGCAACGTCGACCCCACGCCCGCGACCCGCAGTTGGACGGTCGACACCGTGCCTCCGGACACCACGATCACCGGCGGCCCGAGCGGCGCGACGGCCAGCACGAGCGCCACGTTCACCTACACGTCGAGCGAGCCGGCCGGCGCGACGTTCCAGTGCGCGCTCGACGGCGCCGCGTTCGGCACCTGCCCGGCGAGCTACACCGGGCTCCAGCAGGGCTCACACACCTTCCAGGTCCGCGCCATCGACGCCGCCGGCAACGCCGACCCGACGCCCGCCGCCCGCACCTGGAACGTCGACACCGTCGCCCCGGACACCACGATCAACGCCCCGGCGCCGACGCCGAGCAACGACACGACGCCGACCTTCGGCTTCACCTCCAACGAGGGCACCGCGACGTTCCAGTGCCGCATCGGCACCGCCGCGTTCGCGACCTGCCCGAACCCGTTCACGTCGGCCGCGCTGGCGGCAGGCACGTACACCTTCGAGGTGCGCGCACTCGACGCCGCGGGCAACGTCGACCCGACACCCGCCGCGCAGACGTTCGTCGATCGACACGACGGCACCGAACACGACGATCACCAGCGGGCCGGCGAACCCGACCAACGACACGACGCCGACGTTCCAGTTCACCTCGACGGAGGTCGGCTCGACGTTCGAGTGCCAGGTCGACAGCGCCGCCTACGCGACGTGCGCGTCCGGCTTCACGCCGACGCTCGGCGCCGGCACGCACACGGTCAACGTGCGCGCGATCGACCCCGCCGGCAACGTCGACGCCACGCCGGCGACGCAGACGTTCGTGATCGACACGACGGCGCCGAACACCACCCTCACGGGGACGCCGCAGACGCCGGGCAACAACCCGCGACCGACGTTCAGCTTCACCGCGACCGAGACCGGATCGACCTTCGAGTGCCGCGTCGACGCCGTCGCCTTCGCGGCCTGCACGAGCCCGTTCACGACGGTCGCGCTCAACGACGGCGCCCACACGTTCGAGGTCCGCGCGGTCGACCCGGCGGGCAACGTCGACGCCACGCCGGCCCAGTTCAGCTTCTCGATCGATACGGGCGCGCCGGAGACGACGCTGACGGTTCCCGACGCCGAGCCCGAGCAACGACACGACGCCGACGTTCTCCTTCACGGGCACGGGCACGAAGCTGCAGTGCCGGATCGACGCCGCGGCCTTCGCCGACTGCACGTCGCCCTTCACCCCGTCCGCGCTCGCCGCCGGCACGCACACCTTCGAGGTCCGCGCCGTCGACGCCGCCGGCAACGCCGACCCGTCGCCCGCCACGCAGACGTTCGTGATCGACCTCACCGCGCCGAACACGACGATCGACAGCGGCCCCGCCGGCCCGACGAACGACACCACGCCGACGTTCACGTTCAGCTCGAGCGAGTCCGGGTCGACGTTCAAGTGCCAGATCGACAGCGGCGCGATCAGCGACTGCACGTCGCCGTTCACGGCCGCGGCGCTGGCCGCCGGGCCGCACACGCTCAGCGTCCGCGCGACAGACGCCGCCGGCAACACCGACGCGACGCCCGCGACGCAGGCCTTCAGCGTCGACCTGACCGCGCCGAACACCACGATCGACACCGGTCCGACCGGCGCCACCAACGACAACACCCCCACGTTCGGCTTCTCCTCGACGGAGGCCGGAACGTTCGAGTGCCGCGTCGACGCCGCCGCCTTCGCCACCTGCACGACGCCGTTCACCGCCGCCGCCCTCAGCGACGGCGCGCACACGTTCGACGTCCGCGCGATCGACACCGCGGGCAACGTCGACGCGACCCCCGCGACGCGGACGATCACGGTCGACACCGCCGCGCCGAACACGACGATCGACACCGCACCGACGAGCCCCAGCAACGACAACACCGCGACCTTCGCGTTCTCCTCCAGCGAGGCCGGCTCGAGCTTCGAGTGCCGCGTCGACACCGCCGCCTTCGCGAGCTGCACCACGCCCTTCACCACCGCCGCGCTCAGCGACGGCACCCATACCTTCGAGGTGCGGGCCACCGACCCCGCCGGCAACACCGACGGGACGCCCGCCGGCCGCACGCTCGTGATCGACACGGCCGCGCCGAGCACCACGATCGATAGCGCGCCGACCAGCCCGAGCAACGACAACACCGCGACCTTCGCGTTCTCCTCGCCCGACGCCACCGCCACGTTCCAGTGCCGCGTCGACGGCGGCACCTACGGGACCTGTGCCTCCCCCTTCACCACCGCCGCGCTCAACGACGCCTCGCACACCATCGACATCCGCGCGATCGACCCCGCGGGCAACATCGGCGCCGCCGCCTCGCGCACGCTCGTGATCGACACCGCCGGGCCGGTCACGACGATCAACACCGGCCCGTCCGGCGCCACCAACGACACGACGCCCACGTGGGCCTTCAGCGCCAACGAGGCCGGCGTGACCTTCGCGTGCCGCGTGGACACCGGGTCCTTCACCGTGTGCAGCTCGCCGCTGACACTCAGCGCGCTGAACCAGGGCCCGCACACCTTCGACGTCCGCGCCACCGACGCGGCGGGCAACGTCGGCGCCGTCGCCTCGCGCTCGATCACGGTCGACACCGACGCGCCGCAGACGACGATCGACAGCGCGACGTCCAGCCCGACCAACGACACGACGCCGACCTTCACCTTCTCGTCGAGCGAGCCGGCCGGCGCGACGTTCGAGTGCCGCGTCGACGCCGCCGCGTTCGCGCCGTGCACCTCACCGTTCACGACGGTCGCGCTGACGCCCGGCAGCCACACCTTCGAGATCCGCGCCATCGACGCGGCGGGCAACACCGACGGCACCCCCGCCACCCGCACGATCCTGATCGACACGACCGCGCCGGAGACGACGATCGATTCCGGCCCGAGTGGGCCGACGAACATCACGACACCGGCGTACACGTTCTCCTCCGAGGCCGGCGCGACGTTCCAGTGCCGCGTCGACGGCGCCGCCTTCGCGGCCTGCACGAGCCCGTTCTCGCCGACGCTCGGCCAGGGCCCGCACACCGTCGAGGTGCGCGCGATCGACACCGCGGGCAACGTCGACCCCACCCCGGCGAGCCGCTCGCTCACCGTCGACACCACCGCACCCGTCGCGCCCACCATCACCGGCGCGCCCGCCGCGCTGGGCAACAACACCACGCCGGCCTTCACCTTCACCGGCGAGGCCGGCGCGACGTTCCAGTGCCGGATCGACGGCGGCAGCTACAGCACCTGCGGCTCGCCGTTCACGCCGACGCTCGGCCAGGGCAGCCACACCGTCGACATCCGCGCCGTCGACGCGGCGCTCAACGCCGGCCCCGCCGCCTCGCGCACCTTCGTCATCGACACCACCGCCCCGACCACGACGATCACCGACGGCCCCAACGACCCAGGCAACGACACGACGCCGACGTTCACCTTCGACGCGGACGAGACCTCGACGTTCCAGTGCCGGATCGACGCCGCCGCGTTCGCGAGCTGCGCGTCCCCGTTCACCGCGGCCGCGCTCGGCCAGGGCAGCCACACCTTCCAGGTCCGCGCCACCGATCAGGCCGGCAACCAGGGCGCGGCCGTCTCGCGCACGTTCGTGATCGACACCACCGCGCCGACGGCGACGATCGACAGCGGGCCGCCGACGGCGACCAACGACACGACGCCGACGTTCACGTTCTCCTCCGAGGCCGACGCGACGTTCGAGTGCCGCATGGACAGCGCGGTGTTCTCGCCGTGCGACACGCCGTTCACCAGCCCCGAGCTCGCCGGCGGCAGCCACACCTTCCAGGTCCGCGCGACCGACACCGCGGGCAACACCGGCACGGCGGCGTCGCGCACCTTCACGGTCGACACGACCACGCCCGAGACGACCATCACCTCCGGCCCGGACGGCCCGACCAACGACACGACGCCGACGTGGGCGTTCGGGTCGAGCAAGACGCCCTCGACCTTCGAGTGCCGCATCGACGGCGCGAGCTTCGCGAGCTGCACCTCGCCGTTCACGGCGCCGGCGCTGTCGGCCGGCAACCACACGTTCGAGGTCCGCGCGATCGACTCGGCGAACAACCCCGACGGCACCCCCGCCTCGCGCACGATCTTCGTCGACACGACCGCCCCGAACGCGCCGTCGATCTCGACTCCGGCGCAGAACGCGCGCATCGCCAGCTCGTCCGTGACCTTCACCGGGATCGCCGATCCGGGCGACACGGTGGAGCTGCTCGAGGGCGCGACGGTGCGCGGAAGCGGCGTCGCCACCGGCGGCGCCTGGTCGATCGTGCTCTCGATCGCCGACGGCGCGCACACCTACACGGCCCGCTCGACCGACCCGGCGGGCAACGTCGGCCCGGCCGGCGCCGGACGGACGATCACGGTCGACACCACGGCGCCGGACACGACGATCTCAGGCACCGACGGCGCGGTCACCACGGCCACGCCGCAGTTCACGCTGAGCTCGACGGAGGCCGGCTCGACCTTCCAGTGCCGCGTCGACGCGGCGGCCTTCACCGCCTGCACGAGCCCGTACACGACGCCCGCGCTGACCGAGGGCACGCACACGATCGACGTCCGCGCGATCGACCAGGCGGGCAACGTCGACGCCACGCCCGACCGGCGCTCGGTGACCGTCGACACGATCGCGCCGAACACCGACGCTCAACGGCCCCAGCGGCCCGATCGACGACAGCTCGCCGCAGTTCACCTTCACGAGCACGGAGACCGGCTCGAGCTTCGAGTGCAGCCTCGATGCCGCCGCGTTCTCCTCGTGCACGTCGCCGCGGACGCTCACGAGCCTCGCCGACGGCGCGCACACGTTCCGCGTCCGCGCGAAGGACACCGCGGGCAACGTGGACGGCACACCGGCGTCGAACAGCTTCACGGTCGACACGGCGCGCGCCGCAGACGACCGTCGACAGCGGCCCCGCCGGCGCCGACCAACGACAACACGCCGACGTTGGCGTTCAGCGCGAACGAGGCCGCGACGTTCCAGTGCCGGATCGACAACGGGCCGTTCACGCGGCTGCGTCTCGCCCTACACGCCGCGGCGCTCAGCGACGGCCCGCACACGTTCGAGGTCCGCGCCAAGGACGCGGCGGGCAACCAGGACGCGACGCCCGCATCGCAGATCGTGACCGTCGACACGACCGCGCCGGACGCGCCGGTGATCACCGCGCCGACGCGAGAACCAGCTGCTCGGCAACCTCGACGCGTCACGCGTCCGCGGCACCGCCGAGGCCGGGCGCGACCGTGACCGTCTTCGAGGACACGACGTCGCGCGGCAGCGTGATCGCCGGCCACCGCCCGGTGCGGAGGTCGCGGTCGGCGGCCGTGCCCGACGGCACGCACACGCTACACGGCGACGGCCACGGACGCGGCGGGGAACCGACGCCGCGAGTCGCTGCCGCGGACTTCTCGGTCGACACCGGCGCTGCCGGATGCACCGACGATCGTCACCGGGCCGGACGGCCCGATCAACACGCGACGCCGCGTTCACGTTCGCGACGCCCGAGAACGGCGCGCACTTCGAGTGCTCGCTCGACGGCGGCGACTTCGCGGCCTGCCGCGCCGCCGTTCACCACGCCGGCGCTGGCAGCGAGGCGAGCACACGCTCTCGGTGCGCGTGGTCGACGCCGCCGACAACCGCGACGATCGCCCGCCAACGCGGACGTTCGCGTCGACCTCACGCCGCCCGCCGAGCCGACCCATCGCCGGCCCGAGCGGCCCGGTCACCGATCCGCTCGCCCGTCGTTCGCGTTCGCCGCCGACGGAGACCGTGGAGTGCAGGCTCGACGGCCCCGACGGCGCCGCGGGCAGCTTCGGCTGGTGCGCGTCGCCGAAGAGCTTCTCCAACCTCGCGCGCGGGCGACTACGTGTTCACCGTCCGCTCGACCGACGCGGCCGGCAACCGGACGACGAGCTCGCGGGCGTTCACCGTGACCGTGCCGCAGCAGGCCACGCCGACGCCGGCGCCGACCGTCACACCCACGGTCACGCCGACACCCACTCCCGGGGCGGTGGTCAATCATCCGTGGTCGTGGCGCCCAAGACCGGCAAGGTCCTGATCAAGCTGCCGGGGTCCAAGACGTTCGTGCCGCTGCCGACGATCAAGAGCATCCCGAACGGCTCCGAGGTCGACGCGCGCCACGGCCACGTGACGCTGACGTCGATCCCGAAGGCGGGCGCGCCGCCGGAGACCGCCGAGTTCTGGGACGGCCTGTTCATCGTCAATCAGAAGCGCGGCGTCACCGACGCTCAAGCTCAGCCAGAAGCTCACCGGCTGCCCGAAGGGCTTCCAGAAGCAGCCTCGCGAGCGCGGCGGCCAAGAAGCCCAAGACGCGCAGCCTGTGGGGCAGCGGCAAGGGCAAGTTCCGCACCGAGGGCAAGTACAGCGCGGCGACGTCCGCGGCACGACCTGGCTCGTTCACGACACCTGCACGACCACGCGACGCGGGTCAAGCAGGGCGTGGTCGCGGTCAGCGACTTCGTGAAGAAGAAGACGATCTGGTCAAGAAGGCGCAAGCGCTACACGGCGAAGCCCAAGGCCAAGAAGAAGAAGTAGCCGGCCTCAGAACTCCGCGACGCCCTCTTCGGGCGTCGAGGCGATGGCGTAGAGCCGCCGCGGGATGCGGCCGGCGCGGTAGGCGAGGCGGCCGGCCTCGGTGCCGAGGCGGATCGCGCGGGCCATCGTCTCGCGGGTCCTCGGCGCGGAGATCGCGCTGGCGCACAGCACGGCATCGCAGCCGAGCTCCATCGCGAGGGCGGCG
This sequence comes from uncultured Solirubrobacteraceae bacterium, assembly GCA_963798325.1. GTDB lineage: Bacteria > Actinomycetota > Thermoleophilia > Solirubrobacterales > Solirubrobacteraceae > Solirubrobacter. The sequence continues at coordinate 306,707 of CAWCSS010000008.1, read as the reverse complement.
TCGGACGCCGTGCCGACGCCGGCGTCGAGGATCACGGGCACGTCCGCGCGCTCGCGGATGAGGCGCAGGTTGTAGGTGTTCAGCAGGCCCATGCCCGAGCCGATCGGCGAGCCGAGCGGCATCACCGCGACACAGCCGACGTCCTCCAGGCGGCGCGCGAGGATCGGGTCGTCGTTGGTGTAGGGGAGAACCTTGAAGCCGTCGTCGACGAGCTCCTCGGCGGCCTCGAGCAGCGCGGGCGCGTCGGGCAGCAGCGTGCGCTCGTCGCCGATCACCTCGAGCTTGACCCAGTCCGTCTCGAACGCCTCACGGGCGAGCTTGGCCGTGAGCACGGCGTCGCGGGCGGTGAAGCAGCCGGCCGTGTTCGGCAGCAGCTTGACGCCGGCGCGGTCGAGCACGTCGATGATCGAGCCGCGCTGCGACGGGTCGATGCGCCGCAGCGCGACGGTCACGAGCTCGGAGCCGGAGGCCGCCAGCGCGGCGGCCAGCGCATCGAGCGAGCGGAACCCGCCGGTGCCGAGCAGCAGCCGCGAGCGCAGCGTCTTGCCCGGCGATGGTCAGTGCATCGGTACTGGTATCGGCGACGGCCATCTCATCCTCCCTGGATCGCGCGCAGGATCTCCACCCGCGCCCCTTCGTGCAATTCGGTGTTGCGCCCACTGCCCGCGCGGAACGACCTCCTGCGTCGACCGCGACGGCCACGCCGCGGCCGGCGCCGGGCAGGTCGAGCGCCTCGAGCGCGGCCGCGACCGTCGCGCCGGCCTGGAGCTGCTTCGGCTCCCCGTTGAGGACGACGTTCATGCGGGCACCCCGGCGAACCTGAGCGGGTCGGCGGGCGCCGCCCACTCGGGCAGCGGCTCGCCGGTTGAGCGCGCTCGCCACGAGGTCGGCGGTGACCGGCGTGAGCAGGATGCCGTTGCGGTAGATGGCCGGTCGCCCAGACCAGGCCCTCCAGCGCGCCGTGACCGATCGCCGGCAGATTGTCCGGCGTCGTCGGCCGCAGCCCCGCGATCAGCTCCTCGATCTCGAGCTCGAAGATGCCGGGGACGAGCTCGGAGAGATCGCGCAGCAGCTCGTAGACGCCGCCCGCGGTGGGCGTCGTGTCCTAGCCGCGCTCCTCCATCGTCGCGCCGAGCACGTAATGACCGTCGCCGCGCGGGACGAAGTACGCGTGCTCGCCGCGGATCGTGCGCTCGACCAGGCCGGGCCCGTTCGGGTCGCGCAGGCGCAGCACCTGCGCCCTTCACCGGGCGGCACCGGCACGCGGGCGTGCTCGGGCATGTCGAGCCGCGCGACGTCGCAGCCCGCGGCCACGACCACGGCGCCGGCCGCGATCTCCTCGCCGCCCGCGAGGACGACGCCGGTGACGCGTTCGCCATCGACGCGCAGCCCGGACACGCGCGCCTGGCGCACCACGCCGAGGCCACCCGCGGCGGGGCGGCTCTCGCTCGCGTACGCGCGGCGCAGCGCCGCCACCAGCTTGCGCGGGTCGACCGAGTGGTCGGAGTCGATCTCCAGCGCCAGACGGATCGTCGGCGCGAGCGCGGGCTCCAGCCGCCGCGCCTGCGACGGGCGCAGGCGCTCGACCGGCAGCCCGAGATCCGCGCCGGAACTCGGCCAGGCGATCGAGCGCCTCGGCCTCGTCGCGGTCGCGGGCGACGACCATCGTGCCCACCGCGCGGTAGCCAGGGTCCTCCAGCTCGCCGACGAAGGCCTCGTAGCGCTTGCGCGCTCTCGACGCCCGAGCGCGAGCAGCTCGCGCTCACCGAACTCGGCCTCCGAGACCGGCGCGAGCATGCCCGCGGCGACATGCCACGCGCTGGGCGGGCCGACGTCCCGGCGTCGAGCACGACCATCCTCGCGCCGCGTTGCGCGGCCCGCCAGGCGCAGGCGAGACCGATCGCACCGCCGCCGACGACCGCGACGTCGAAGCTCTCTGACACTGCCACTTTCCTGGCTCGCCTCCCTACGCCGGCACGACCCGGATCAGGTTCGACGGTCGGCGCCCCGCTGGCGCCCTCTCAGCCCGATTGCGGGCTCCCGTGTTCTGGGTTCATGGTATCCCCTGGGACGTGACCCCTCGCGAGCGCCTGTCCACCGCCCGCCTCTACCTCGTCTGCCCCGCCACGCGAGCGGGAGTGGATCGCGGCTGCCGTGCGCGGCGGGGTCGATCTGATCCAGCTGCGCGACAAGGCGCTCGACGACGACGGGCTCCTCGCGGCGTCGGAGGCGTTCCGCGGCCACGAGGCGCTCTTCATCCTCAACGACCGGCCCGACCTGGTGGAGGCGTGCGGCGCCGACGGCGTGCACGTCGGCCAGGACGATCTCTCGCCCACGGAGGCGCGCGCGCTCGTCGGGCCGCAGCGAATCGTGGGCCGCTCCACCCACGAGCCGGCGCAGGCGGCGGAGGCGATCCGCCGACACCGACGTCGACTACTTCGCGGTCGGCCCCGTGCACGCGACGCCGACCAAGCCCGGGCGCCCCGCCGCGGGCCTGTCACTACGTCGCAGTCGGTGCGCTCGCACAAGCCCTGGTTCGCGATCGGCGGGCTCGACGCGACCAACGTCCACGAGGTCGTCGAGCGCGGCGCCACCCGGATCGTCGTCGTGCGCGCGATCACCGACGCGGACGATCCCGAGGCCGCGGCGCGCAGAGCTGCGGGCCGCCCTTGCCTGAGCACCACGACACCTCCCGCCGGCCCAAGCCGACGCGACCCGCCCGAGCACGATCTCGAGCGTGGCTACGCCCGCTCGCGCGCCAAGGCCGACGCGATCCGCGCGCAGCTCGAACCGCTCGGCCCGGACGAGCGCCCGCTCGGCCTCAAGCTCGCCACCGCGCTGGCCGCGTTCGTCGCCGTGGCCAACCTGATCGGCGCCGCGGCCGGCCTCGGCGGCGAGTCGCCGGCGCTGGGCGTCGTCTTCGCCGTCTTCATGGGCGGCGTGGCGTACGGCCTGTGGCAGCGCAGCTACGGCGTGATCCTGCTCTTCCAGGCGCTCCTGGCGCTGACGATCATCGTCTTCACGCTGTCGCTGGCGTTCGCGAGCAACATCCTCGCCGTGCTCCTGTGTGTGGTCGGCATCGCGGTCTGCGCCCCGGTCTTCTGGTTGCTCGTGCGCGTCATGGCCCGGCTGCAGGTGCCGCAGCCGTGACGCCCGCCGAGGCGATCGCCATCACCGCGGCCGGGTTCGCGGCGGGCGGCGTGAACACGCTCGTCGGCTCCGGCTCGCTGATCACCTTCCCGACCCTGCTCGCCGTCGGCTACCCGCCGGTGGTGGCGAACGTGTCCAACTCCGTCGGGCTCGTGCCGGGCGGGATCAGCGGCGCGATCGGCTACCGGCGCGAGCTGCGCGGCCAGTGGCGGCGAACCGGCCTGCTGGCGATCGGGAGCTGCTTCGGCGCGCTGCTCGGAGGCATCCTGCTCCTCGAGCTCCCCAGTTCGGTGTTCGACGCGGTCGTCCCCGCGTTGATCCTGCTCGCCTGCGGGCTGATGGCGATCAAGCGCACGCCGTCCCAGCATGCGAAGAAGGACCACATGACGGCGGGCACCGCGGCCTCGTTCTCCACCGGCATCTACGGCGGCTACTTCGGCGCGGCCCAGGGCATCATCCTGATGTCGCTGTTGCGCCTGTGCTTTCCCGACGACCTGCAGCGATTGAACGCCGTGAAGATCGTGTTGACGGCGGTGGCGAACGGCGTCGCGGCGATCCTCTTCATCTTCGTCGCCGACGTCGCCTGGGGAGCGGCCGCGTTGATCGCCGTCGGGTCGATCGCGGGGGCGCAGGTGGCTGCCCGTTACGGCCGCGCGATTCCCTCGGAAGTGCTGCGCTGGATCGTGGTCATCGGCGGCACGATCGTGGCCTTGATCCTGATCTTTACCTAAAGCGCTAACGTCACCCGCCTTATGCCCGAGCAATTTGACTGCATCGTGATCGGCTCCGGGCCGGGTGGATATGTAGCCGCGATCCGTGCCGCCCAGCTCGGGATGAAGACCGCCGTCATCGAGAAGGACAAGGTCGGGGGTCGCTGCCTCAACTACGCCTGCATCCCGGCCAAGGCCGTGCTGCGTGTGGCGGACATCCTCGCCGAGATCGACGACGCCGACGAGTTCGGCATCTCGGTCCCCGAGCGCACGGTCGACTACAGCAAGGTCTCCGCCCGCCGCGAGAAGGTCATCAAGACGTTGACCGGTGGCGTCGCCGGACTGTTCAAGAAGAACAAGATCGAGTACATCGAGGGCGTCGCGACGCTGACCGGCGACGGCGGCGTCAAGGTCGCCGACCAGACGTACACCGCGTCGAAGGCGATCATCCTCGCCACCGGCTCGGTCCCGCGTCCCGTCCCCGGCACGACCTTCGGCGGCCGCGTGATCGGCACCGAAGAGGCGTGGGCGCTGTCGGAGCTGCCGAAGAAGATCGCGGTCCTCGGCGCGGGCGCGTCGGGGTCGGAGATCGCTTCCGCCTACGGCCGCCTCGGCACCGAGGTCCTGCTCTTCGAGATGCTCGACCGCGTGCTGCCGACCGAGGACGCCGACATCTCCAAGGTCGCGGGCCGCGCGTTCGCCAAGCAGAACATCAAGGTCCACACCGGCGTGCCGGTCGAGAACGTCGAGTCTTCCGACGACAAGGTGACCTTCTCCTACGGCGACGCGACCGACGAGGCGGAGTGGCTGATCATCGCCGCCGGCCGCGGGCCGGACGTCGAGGCGTTGGGCCTGGAGGCGGCGGGCGTCAAGCTCACCGACCGCGGGCTGATCGAGGTCGACGGCGCGCTGCGCACGTCGGCCAAGGGCATCTACGCCATCGGCGACCTCGTCCCCGGCCCCGCGCTGGCCCACAAGGCCTCCGACGAGGGCGTCATCGCCGTTGAGGACGCGGCCGGGATGAAGACCCACCCGATCGAGTACATCGACGTCCCGCGCGCCACCTTCTGCACCCCGAACGTCGCCTCCTTCGGGCTGACCGAGGCGCAGGCGCGCGAGCAGGGCCTGGACGTCGTCGTCGGCAAGGTCCAGTACGGCGCCGTCGGCGCGGGCACCGTCTACGGCGACCGCGGCGGCGTGATCAAGATCATCGGCGACAAGAAGTACGGCGAACTGGTCGGCGGGCACATCGTCGGCGCCAAGGCCACCGAGCTCATCCAGGAGCTCGTGAACGCCAAGGCGCTCGAGGGCGGCTACGCCGAGGTCGCGCGGATCATCCACGGCCACCCGACGCTGTCGGAGGGTGTGATGGAGGCCGCGCGTGCCGCCGACGGCTGGCTCATCCACGGCTGAGCCGGCCCAGCCCCGCTTCTACTACGACCTCGCTTCACCGGAGTCCTATCTCGTGGCCGAGCGTGCCCTGCACGCGGTCGGCGAGGTGCCCGAGTGGATTCCGGTGGACCTCGGCGGCGGCGGCTTTCGCTGCGCGGCCGAGATCGACGCCTACCGCGAGGACGTGGAGCGCCGCGCCGCCGCCCTCGGCCTGATGGCGCTGCGCTGGCCGGCCGCGTGGCCGGAGGGCGACTTCTCGTGGGCGATGCTGGCCGCCACCTACGCGAAGTGGATCGGCCGCGGCGTGGCCTTCTCACTGGCCGCGCTGCGCCAGGCGTTCGCCGCCGGCCGTGACCTGACCGAGCCCGACAACGTGCTGATCGCCGCGGCGGCGTGCGAGATGCACCCGACGGCCGTGGTCAAGGGCGTGTCGCTGGAGAGCACCCGCCGTGAGCTCGCCCGCAACGTCGAGCGCGCCCATTCGGACGGCGTGACGGAGCTGCCGTCGATCTGGATCGGCGGGCGCGTGCTCGCCGGAGAGCGAGCGATTCCGGCCTGATGCGCGCCAACCGCGCGTATGAGCTGATCGTCCACCGCCAGGGACGGTTCTTCCGCCCGTCCGACGCGCTGGAGCAGGTCGAGGTGATCGAGACCGACACCGGCGAGGTCGTGCTCTTCTGGGACACCCGCCCGCGCGACACCGGCAAGCTCGCCCGCGCCCTGCGCGCCGACCTCGCCGCCCTGGAGGCGGACGAGTTCCTCGCCAAGTGGCGCCGCTACCAGGTGGATTGAGCGCGGGCACCTCTAGAGCGGCTTGCGCAGGTTGATCGAGCGCGTCTCGTAGCCGGAGCGCTCGGTCCAGAACGGAACGCTGATCGGCCCGCCCCTGTACGTCGTCGTCTCCGCGACGGTCGCGCCGCGCTCGCGCCCCCATTGCTCCGCGGCCTCGACCAGGGCGCTGCCGGCGCCGGCCCGGCGGTGAGCGGCGGCGGTCGCCAGGTACTCGATGCGCACCCGCACCGCCCCGACATCCCGCGCCGACGCCCACTGCGCGCCGTCCGGCGGCTCGACCAGCACCGCGAACAGCGACGCGACGACCTCGCCGTCGACCTCGGCGACGAGATCGAGGCCCGCCTCATCGCCGATCTCGCCATCGACCCACGCGGCGAAGCCCGACAGGCCCGGCGCGTGGAACGCCTCGGGATCGACCTCGGCGTAGTGGGCGAGCATGTCGGCGTGGATGCGCGCGAGCGCCTCCCCGTCGCCCGCGCGGGCCGGGCGCACTATGAGCGCCAACGCGCCAACTCCTCGAAGCGGGCTAAAGCTCTCGGCCGCATCGGCCGATAACCCTAACTAGACCGCCCGTGAGGCGGTCTCTGCGTTTCTGGCGAGCCGGTCGAGCATGGTCTGGATGACCGGCCCGTAGGTGGCGGCCAGCACGCGCTCCAGCCGCCCGGCGTGCAGGTCGATCGCGACCCGGCACCCGTCGCCCAGTGGCTGGACGCGGTGGACCATCTCCGCCGGCCCGACCCGCCACGTCCACGAATCCTCCGCCTTGGCGGTGATCTTCGCCGGCACGGGTACGACGCCGAGCAGCCGTGCGGCACCGACCGCGCCCTGACGGACCTCGGGTGTCCCAAGCCCCCACGCCCCACGCACGTGCGGCGCCCACGACGACCACAGCTCCGGACGCGCCAGCAGCGCCCACACCGCCGCCGGCGACGCCGCCGAGTCCGCCGTCCACGTCCGCACGCCCCTCGGCTACCCGGTCAAGACCACCTTGAGCGCGTCGTGCTCGCCGGCCGCGGCGAAGACGTCGTACGCCTGCTCGATCTCGCCGAGCGCGAAGTGGTGCGTGCCGAGCTTCTCGGCCTCGATCCGGCCGTCGCGGGCGAGCTTGAGCAGCGTGGGCACGGTGCTGCCGCTGACCAGGCCCGTCGTGATCGTGATGTTCTTGATCCACAGGTCCTCGAGGTGCAGCGTGGTCGGTGCGCCGTGCACGCCGATGTTGGCCACCGTGCCGCCGGCGCGGACGATCCGGGTGCACAGATCGAAGGTCGCCGGGATGCCGACCGCCTCCATCGCCACGTCGACGCCGCCGCCGGTCAGCTCGAGGATCTCGCGTTCGGCGTCGTCGCCGCTCACCACCGTGTGCGTCGCGCCGAAGTTCAGTGCGTGCTTGAGGCGCGACTCGGCGAGATCGACCGCGATGATGCGGCTCGCGCCGGCGATCTCGGCGGTCATCATCGCCGCCAGGCCGACCGGTCCGGCACCGACCACGGCCACCGCGTCGCCGGGCTGCACGCGGCCGTTCTGGACGCCGATCTCGTAGCCCGTCGGCAGGATGTCGGCGAGGAACAGGACCTGCTCGTCGGTCACGCCCTCGGGGACCTTGTGGACCGAGGTCTCGGCAAACGGCACCCGCGCGTACTCGGCCTGCACGCCGTCGATCAGGTGGCCGAAGATCCAGCCGATCCCGCCCACCGCCTCGCAATGCGCGGCCATGCCGGCCTTGCACGGACCGCAGCGCCCGCAGGAGGTGATCGCCGGGACCAGCACGTGATCGCCCTTCGAGAGGCCGGTCACCGCCGCGCCGGTCTCGACCACCGTTCCCACCGCCTCGTGACCGAGGATGCGGCCTTCGGTCACCGCGGGCACGTCGCCCTTGAGGATGTGCAGATCCGTGCCGCAGATCGTCGTCGTGTCGACCTTCACGATCACGTCGGTCGGATCCTGGATGCCCGGATCGTCGACGCTGTCCCAGGACCGTTGTCCCGCACCGCCGAACACCAATGCCTTCATCGTCTCCCCCTTCTTCGACGCAGGCCATGTCAACACCGCCGCGTTACCGCGCCGCTGCATGGGTACGACGATCCGCATGGCCGACGGACTCGACGAGGCGCGGGAATGGCTGGAGACGATGCTGCTGATCCGGCGCTTCGAGGAGCGCGCGGGCCAGATGTACGCGAAGAACAAGGTCGGCGGCTTCCTGCATCTGGCGATCGGCGAGGAGGCGACGATCGTCGGCGCGGTCCGGGCGATGCGCGACGAGGACTACCTGATCAGCACCTACCGCAGCCACGGCCACGCGCTCGCCCGCGGCACCGACCCGAAGTACGTGATGGCGGAGCTGTTCGGCAAGAAGACCGGCGTCTCCGGCGGCCGCGGCGGCTCGATGCACATGTTCGACGGCGAGCGGCGCTTCATGGGCGGCTACGGGATCGTCGGCGGGAACCTGCCGCTGGCGGCGGGCATCGCGTTGTCCAGCGACTACCGGGAGACCGATGACGTCACCGTCTGCGTCTTCGGCGACGGCGCCGCCAACCAGGGCACGTTCGGCGAGACGCTCAACCTCGCCGCCCTCTGGCACCTGCCGGTGGTCTTCATGGTCACCAACAACCAGTTCGGGATGGGCACGTCGCTGGAGCGCCATTCCGCCCAGCCGGACCTGCACAGGCGCGGCGAGGGCTACGGCGTCTCCGGGCTGCGCTGCGACGGGATGGACATCAACGACACCTACACGGTCATGCAGGAGGCGATCGAGCAGGTGCGCGAGCAGCGAACGCCGCTGCTGGTCGAGGCGGTGACCTACCGCTTCGCCGGCCACTCGATGGCCGACCCGGAGGAGTACCGCACCAAGGAGCAGGTCGAGGAGTGGCGCGAGCGCGACCCGATCCCCGCGTTCGCCGAACAACTCGAGGCGGACCTCGATGCGCTCGAGGAGCCGGTGATCAAGCGCATCGACGAGGCGGTCGAGTTCGCCGAGGAATCGGACTTCCCGTCACCGGAGTCGATCTACGAGCACCTGTATGTCTGAGCTCCGCTACCGCGAGGCGCTCAACGCCGCCCTGCGCGAAGAGATGCAGCGCGACGAGCGCGTGCTGATCATCGGCGAGGACGTCGGCGTCTTCAACGGCGCGTTCAAGGTCACCCAGGGCCTGCTGGAGGAGTTCGGGGAGAAGCGGGTGCGCGACACGCCGATCTCCGAGAACACGATCGTCGGCGTCGGCGTCGGCGCCGCGATGACCGGCCTGCGGCCGATCGTGGAGCTGATGACGGTCAACTTCTCGCTGCTGGCGATGGACCAGATCGTCAACCACATGTCGACGATCCACTACATGTTCGGCGGGCAGGTGAGGGTGCCGATGGTCGTCCGCTTCCCGCAGGGCGCCGGCCACCAACTCGGCCCCACGCACTCGCACTCGCTCGAAGCGATGTTCCTGCACGTCCCGGGAATGCTGGTCGCCGTCCCGTCGACCGCCGCCGACGCGAAGGGCCTGCTCAAGACCGCGATCCGCGACGACAACCCGGTCGTCTTCATCGAGCACGAGTCGCTCTACGGCGCCAAGGGCGAGGTTCCCGACGACGAGGACCATCTGGTCGAGTTCGGCAAGGCCGCGATCCGCCGCGAGGGCACCGACGTGACGATCGTCGGGATCAGCCGCATGGCCGTCACCGCGCAGTCCGCCGCCGAGGAGCTCGCCGACGACATCAGCTGCGAGGTGATCGACCCGCGCACGCTGCGCCCGCTCGATCTCGACACGATCCTCGAGAGCGTCAAGAAGACCAACCGGGCCGTCATCGTCGAAGAGGGCTGGCCGCACGGCGGCGTCGGCGCCAACCTCGCGGCGCTCATCCAGGAGCAGGCGTTCGACTATCTCGACGCCCCGATCGCCCGCGTGAGCGGCGCCGATCTGCCGATGCCCTACTCCAAGCCGCTGGAGCAGATCTGCTTCCCGCACGAGGAGCAGATCGTGGACAAGGTGCGCTCACTGTTCTAGCTGCAAGCCGGGGCCGCGCGGCCGTAATCTCCGTCGCCGGATGAGCGGTGATCAGGGCACCCTGCGCGAAGCTGCACGGCAGGTCAGCGCCCTCATCCCGCACGGGACCGAGCTGCCCGAATCGCAGTGGCGATCCCGCCATCGCGCGCTCGTCTGGCTGCTGCGTGCACACGTTCCGGCGATCTTCATCATCTCGCTGCTCTTCGACCAGGGACTCGGGCAGGCACTGCTCGACGGCGCGACGGTCGGATTCTTCGCCGTCCTCGTGCAGTTCCACCTCGGTGGGCGGCGCGCGCAGGCGTTCGTGGTCACGCTCGGCCTGCTGTCCTGCTCGGCGCTGCTGGTGCACGTCTCCAGCGGCGTCAACCAGTCCTACTTCCACTTCTTCGTGATGGTCGCGGCGCTGTCGCTCTATGAGGACTGGTTCCCGTTCGCCGTCGCCGTCGTCTTCGTGCTCGTCCAGCAGGGCATCACCGCCGAGATCGTCGATTACGACGAGGCCAACTCGCCGTGGAAGTGGGCGCTCGTGCACTCGGCGTTCATCGGCGCGCTGTCGCTGGTGTGCCTGGCGACGTGGCGGGCGTCGGCGCGTGACCGGCTCGCGTTCCGCACGCTCGTCGAGTCGCTCGACGAGGGCGTGGTGATGATCGACCGGCACGGGAAGTTGGTCGCGGCCAACCCGAGCGCGTCGCGCATCCTCGGCGTCGACCCGGCGGAGGTGCTGGCGAACCGGATGGACGAGCTCGAGTGGTCGGTCGTCGACCAGGACGGGATGCCGATGCCGCGCTCGGAGGTCCCGTTGCGCTCGACCGCGCTGACCGGCGAGCCGCAGGTGGGTGTGACGCTCGGCCTGCGGCACAAGCAGCAGGGCGTGACGCGCTGGCTGGCGGTCTCCACTCGCGCGATCGCCAACGAGCGCGAAGGGCCCTATCCGGTGGTCGTGTCCTTCACGGACATCACCGAGGAGCGGGCGGCCGCCGACGCGCTCGAGCGCTCCAACACCGAGCTCCAGCAGTTCGCCTACGTCGCGTCGCACGATCTGTCGGAGCCGCTGCGGATGGTCTCGTCGTACCTGAACCTGCTGCGCCGGCGCTACCACGGACGGTTGGACGCCGACGCCGACGAGTTCATCGAGTACGCCGTCGACAGCGCCGCGCGGATGCGCACCCTGATCGAAGGGCTGCTCGCCTACTCGCGCGCGGGCCGCGGCGACGAGCCGGCCGAGCCCGTCGAGCTCTCTCTGGTGGCCGCGGACGTCCTGCGCTCCCTGGCGGCGGCGATGATCGAGGCGGGCGCGGAGATCGAGCTCGACCAGCTCCCGGTGGTGATGGGCGACCGCGGCCAGCTCGAGCAGCTCCTGCAGAACCTGATCGCCAACGCGCTGAAGTTCCGCGACGACGACGCGGGCGCGGGTGTGGGTGCGCGTCGAGCCCGCCGCGGAGGGCATGGCGCAGATCGCCGTGGCCGACGGCGGGATCGGCATCGCCCCCGAAGCCCGCGAGCACGTCTTCGAGATGTTCCAGCGCCTCCACGACCGCGAGAGCTACCAGGGAACCGGTATCGGCCTGGCCATCTGCCGCCGGATCGTGGAGCGCCACGGCGGGCGCATCTGGGTCGACGAACGGACCGGTGGCGGCACCGTGTTTCGATTCACCCTCCCCACCGGGTAATACTCCGGGCCTATGGGAGACGTCGCCATGCCCCGCCTGTCGGACTCGATGGAAGAGGGCACGATCCTCAAGTGGCTCAAGTCCGACGGAGACGAGGTCGCCAAGGGCGAGGAACTCGTCGAGATCGAGACCGACAAGGCCAACATGACCTACGAGGCCGACGAGGCCGGCACGCTCGAGATCGTGGCCTCGGAGGGCGACACGCTCCCGGTCGGCGAGACGATCTGCCGCATCGGCGAGGGCGGCGGGTCGGCGGACGACGACGCCGACGAGGGCGAGGACGAAGACGCGCCCGCGGACGAGGCGGCCGGCGACGACGAGGACGACGAGCCGGCCGGCGACGACGCGGCCGGCGGCGAGGACGACGAGGCCGGCGGCGAGGCGGACGCCGCGAGCGACGGCGACGAGGGCGACGGCGACTCCGCGGAGCCAAGCGACGACCGGCGGACGCGGACGCGGACGACGACTCGCCGGACGACGACGCGGGCGGCGACGAGGACGACGAGCCGGCGGACGGCGACGAGGAGAACGGCTCGGACGGCGGCGACGACGCGCCCCCCGAGGACGACTCGCCCGGCGAGCGCGTCAAGGCGTCACCGATCGCGCGGCGGATGGCCCGTGAGCAAGGGCTCGATCTGGCGAGCGTGACGGGCAGCGGGCCCGGTGGGCGGATCGTCAAGTCCGACGTCGAGGCCGCCGGCGGCGGGGGCGAAGAGCCGCCCGCCGAGGACGAGGCGCCCAAGGAGAAGAAGAAGGACGGGCGCGGCGAGATCGACTACGAGGAGCTCACCCGCCTGCAGCGCACGGTCGCGCGGCGGATGGCCGAGTCCAAGGCGACCGCGCCGGACTTCGTGCTCACCGTCGAGGTCGACATGGAGGAGGCCGTCGCGCTGCGCGCGCAGCTGAAGGCGGTCGCGGGCGACGGGCCGGCGCCCTCGTTCAACGATCTCGTGATCAAGGCGTCCGCGCTCGCCCTCAAGGACTTCCCGCGGGCCAACGGCGCCTACCGCGACGGGCAGTTCGAGCTCTATTCGCGGGTCAACGTCGGCGTCGCCGTCGCGGGCCAGGACGCGCTGGTCGTGCCGACGGTGTTCGACGCCGACCAGAAGAGCCTTGGCGTGATCGCCGCCGAGTCGCGCGCGCTGGCCGAACGCGTGCGCGAGGGCAAGATCACCCCGCCCGAGCTCTCCGGCGGCACGTTCACCGTCTCCAACCTCGGCATGTTCGGCATCCGCCGCTTCGTGGCCGTGATCAACCCACCGCAGGCGGCGATCCTGGCCGTCGGCGAGCTCACGCCGCGACCGGTCGTCCGCGACGGCGAGGTCGTCGTGCGGGCGCTGATGGACATCACGCTCACCTGCGACCACCGCATCCTCTACGGCGCCGACGCGGCCCAGTTCCTGGGCGCGATCCGCGAGTACCTGGAGTCGCCGCTACGGCTTGTGCTGTAGGCCGAGACCGCCGAGCGTCTGGTCGACGGTCTTCGCGGTCTCCTGCACGGTGTTCAGCACCGCGTCGACCGGCGTGGCCACCGGCGGCGGCAACACGGTCGTGACCGGCGCGACGACCTGGCGCGCCGCGCTGACGGTCCTCTCCACGGCACCCGGAGTGGCGCTCGGCGCGGCCGCGGTCGGGGCCGGCGTGACCACGGGGGTTGTGGGCGGAGCGGGCGCCGCCGTCGCTGCCGGACCGGGCGCCGTCGTCGCTGCCGGACCGGGCGCGCTGCCGGTCGCCGGGTCGACCGTCTTGCTCGTGCGCGGCGCGACCGCCGTGGGCTCCGTCACCGGGCGCGAACCGATCCGCGGCGCCACCCGCGCGCTCGGCGCTTCCAGCTCCCGCCCGCCACCGACGGAACGGCGCGAACGCGGCGCGACCGTGCGCCGCGAATCCGTACGGCGTGGCCGGCTGGTCACCGTCGCCTCCGCTTCGGGCGCGCTCACGGCCACCCGCCGCGCCGGCGCGGGCGTCGCCGCGGCCGGCAGCCGAAGACTCGGGACCTGGCCGCGGTCAGACGGCCCAGGCCACACCCGCACGCCGAACAGGGAGGCGGCGAGCACCGAGAGCAACACGCCCGCCGCGAGCAACGACACAGCCGCACCCACGCTGGGACCAAGCCCGCCGAGGCGAATGACCGGCCCATCGCTCGAAGGCACGAGGCGCATCCGGTCGCATCGTCGCGCGCTGTGCACGAGCGACCACTGAACGTTCGTCCAGGGCGGGAACGGCGAGCGGGGCGCTCCGCTCGGGGCGCGACCGCGGGGGAACCCTCTGACACAAACGACCTCGAGAGCACGCGTTTCGACCACGTTCGGACTGTTTGAGTTGGCGCGTCGGTGGGGGTGCGGTACGAGATTCGTGTTCGACGCGGAATGTCGTACGTCACCCCCCGCCCCGAGACGGTTTCGTCCGCCGAACCGATCAGGTGTGCCCGCCAGTGGCGGGCACACCCGCGCCTGCCGGTCCCGACGAGCGGGGGCGCGCCACAGCCGGTCCCGACGAGCGGGGGCGCGCCGCGCGCAAGCGAGCGTCCGCGTAAGCCGGTGCGCGCCAGGCGCGCCCTCGCCCGGCCTCTAGTTCAGCGTCCGCGTCGGATCTCGCGTGATCCCCGCCGGCACCTGGTCGGTGTTGACGAAGAAGCACAGCGGGTCCCGCTCCTGGGGCGGGAAGATGCACGCTCGGTAGCTCTCGTCCTCCAGGCGGCGCGACTGGAGCGTGCCCAGCGACGCGACGAGCTTCGGGTCCGACGCCGCGAGGTAGTCGTGGACGGCCAAGACGACGGCCGAGCGGTCGGCGCGGGCGGCGTTCAGCGCGGAGCGATGCGCCACGCCGCCCGCGATCAGCACGACGCAGAGGAACGCGAGCAGTCCCGTGCCCGCGTAGTCGCGGGCGATCATGGACGGCAGGTCGCGCCGGCGGCGGCGCAGCGCCATGCCCACCAACGGTGCGACGAGAGCCACGGCGAGCAGGTTCACGAACGCCGCGAAGAGGAACGCGCCGATCGCGTCGGCGCCCTCGCCCGTCCACGGCAACCAGGCGGCCAGGGCGGCGTCGACGACCGTCAGCACGGCGAACACCGGCCACTGCCAGGCACCCCGCAGCCGCCAGCGCAGGCGCTGCCTCCAGAGGGACTCGACCATCTTCTCCGTCAAGCGTAAACGGTGCACGGGGGCCCCGCCCGAGTTGCGGGGAACCTGAGCAGCGTCCACAACTCGGGCACGCCCGAGCGCGTTTGTCGTACGCTCATCCCCGACCGGACCGCCGTGGAGATCCCACCCGTCCGGACCGGCGTGAGCCCTGGCGATCCTGGGGCGGCGCATAGAACCCGCGAAGGAGAGATCCGTCACATGGCCACTGAAACGGCCCGAACCGAAGTCCCGCCCGACGTAACCGAGCACCTCGATAAAGAGGATCGGGTCGGCCTGCTGCGGGCGATGCTCATGATGCGCGGCATCGAGGAGCGCGCGATGACGCTCTACCGGCAGGGCAAGGTGCCGGGGAGCTTCTACGACGGGTTCGGCCAGGAGGCCGTGTCCGCCGGCGCGACGTGGGCGATGGCGGCGCAGGACCGCCTGTGCATCCTGCACCGCGACCTCGCCGCCCACATCATCCGCGGCGTCGAGCCGCACCGCATCTTCGCCCAGTACATGGGCCGCGACGACGGGATCACCCACGGCCGCGACGGCAACGTGCACTTCGGCGATCGCACCAAGGGCTGCGTCGGCATGGTCTCGATGCTCCCGGACATGATGCTGATCGCCACCGGCATGGCGATGGCCTTCAAGCTGCGCGGCGAAGAGCGCTGCGCGATCACCTGGTTCGGTGACGGCTCGACCTCCCGCGGCGACTTCCACGAGGCGATGAACTGGGCCGGCGTCCAGAAGCTGCCGGTCATCTTCATCCTCGAGAACAACCAGTACGCGTACTCGACGCCGGTGGACCAGCAGTTCGCGGTCAACCCGATCGAGCGCGCCGCCGCCTACGGCTTCCCGGGCGTGTCCGCCGACGGCAACGACCCCGAGGCGATGTTCGAGGTCGTCCGCGTCGCCCGCGAGCGCGCGATCGCCGGCGAGGGCCCGACCCTGGTCGAGGCCGTGACGATGCGCATGCACGGTCACGCCGCCCACGACGACATGAAGTACGTCCCGACCGAGAAGGTCCAGGAGTGGCGCCGCAAGGACCCGATCGATCGCCAGACCAAGCGCGTCGAGGCTCTCGGGATCGACCCTCAGACGATCCGCGACGAGGTCAAGGCGACGATCGAGGAGGCCGTCGAGCAGGCGATGCAGTCGCCGATGCCCGACCCGGACACCGTGCTGGCCGGCCTGTTCGCCGACGAGCCCGCGCTGCTCGAAGACGGCAACGCCCCCTGGTCCGGGTTCAAGGCGTAGCGACATGGCCACCATGACCTACCTCCAGGCCATCTCCGACGCCATGCGCGAGGAGATGCGCGCCGACGAGCGGGTGTTCCTCATGGGCGAGGACATCGGGACCTTCGGCGGCGCCTTCAAAGTGACCGACGGCTTCCTCGACGAGTTCGGGGCCAACCGCGTGATGGACACGCCGCTGGCCGAGTCGGCGATCGTCGGGTGCGCGATCGGCGCCGCCGTCGAGGGCCTGCGCCCGATCGCCGAGATGCAGTTCTCGGACTTCGTGAGCTGCGGGTTCGACCAGCTCGTCAACGTCGCCGGCAAGACCTACTACCGGATGGGCCTCTCGGTGAACATCACCGTCCGCCTCCCCAGCGGCGGCGGCTTCTCCGGCGGCCCGTACCACTCGCAGAACCCCGAGGCGTGGTTCATGCACGCGCCGGGCCTGAAGATCGTCGCCCCGAGCACCGCCGAGGACGCGAAGGGCCTGCTGATCGCCGCCGTGCGTGACCCCAACCCGGTGCTCTTCATGGAGCACAAGCACCTCTACCGGCGCGTGAAGGGCGACGTGCCCTCCGGCACCTACGAGACGCCGTTCACCGCGCGGATCGCGCGCGAGGGCACCGACATCACCGTGATCGCCTACGGCGCGATGGTCCACACCGCGCTCGAGGCCACGGCGGACATCGAGGGCGTCGAAGTGCTCGACCTGCGCTCGCTGGTGCCGCTCGACGAGGAAGCGATCCTCAAGAGCGTCCGCAAGACGAGCAAGGTCGTGATCATCGACGAGGCCAACCAGACCTGCGCGGCGGGCGCCCAGGTCGCGGCGCTGATCGCCGAGCAGGCGTTCGAGGACCTCGACGGCCCGGTCGTGCGCGTCGCCACGCCGGACGTGCCGATCCCGTTCTCACCGCCCCTCGAGCAGGCGGTCCTGCCCCAGGTCGACGACGTCAGGGAGGCCGTGCGTGAGCTCCTCGAGTACTGAAACCATGATCGACGTGACGATGCCCCAGATGGGCGTCTCGGTCGCCGAGGGCACCGTCGTCGAGTACAAGAAGCAGGTCGGCGACTGGGTCGAGGCCGACGAGATCATCGCCTCGATCTCGACCGACAAGATCGACACCGACGTCGAATCGCCCGCGACCGGCCGCGTGGCCGAGATCGTCGTCGACGTCGGCGAGACCGTCGACGTCGGGACGGTGATGGCGCGGATCGCCACCGACGCCAGACCGGGCGAGCCGCACCGCTCCGAGAGCGCGACCGGAACCGGCGAGGCGACGGCCGCGCTGGAGGCGCCCGGCGAGGCCGGCGAGCTCCAGGGCGACACCTCGAAGTCCAAGCGCTACTCGCCCGTGGTCATGCGGATGGCGGCCGAGCACAACCTCGACCTCTCGCAGATCGAGGGCACCGGACGCGGCGGGCGCATCTCCAAGAAGGACGTCCTGGCCTTCATGGAGGGCGGCGCGGAAGAGCCGCCGATGCACATCGAATCGCCCTACCGGCCCGACGAGCCCGCGGCCAAGCGCAAGCCCAAGCCGCGCCTGCAGCGCGTCGAGGAGGTGCCGCGCATAGACGCCCCGGAACCGGCCCCCGCGGCGGCCCCGGCGCCCGCCGGCGGACAGACGCTCGAGCCGCATGCGCCAGGCGATCGGCTCGCGGATGGTGCAGTCGCTGCAGACCGCGGCCACCTGCACGACGATCGCCGAGGCGGACATGAGCCGCATCGAGGCCGCGCGCAAGGCGGCCAAGATGAGCTACCTGCCGTTCCAGGCCCGCGCGACGATCGAGACCCTGCTCGAGTTCCCGGCGCTGAACGCCACGCTGGAGGACAACGAGCACACCGTCTACACCGACGCCGTGCACCTCGGGATCGCCGTCAGCCTCGGCTCCGGCGGCCTGATCGTCCCGGTCATCCGCGACGCCCAGGACCTCAGCGTCGAGGGCCTGGCCAAGCGCATCAAGGACCTCGCGGTCCGCGCCCGCGCCAACCAGCTCAAGCCCGACGAGGTCAGCGGCGGCACGTTCACGATCACCAACCCGGGCGGCTACGGGTCGATCATGGCCACGCCCGTGATCAACCTGCCGCAGGTCGGCATCCTCGACACCGAGGCGGTCGTCAAGCGCCCGGTGGTGGTCACCGACGAGCTCGGCAACGACTCGATCGCGATCCGCCACATGACCTACCTGTGCATGTCGTGGGACCACCGCGCCCTCGACGGCGCGCTCGCCGCGCAGTTCCTCTCCGCGCTGCGCAAGAAACTCGAGTCCTGGCCGATTAGCTAGGACAGAACGGATCTGACGGACACCCCGCCCCGGCTCGCCGGGGCGGGACAGGTCCAGCCGCCGGATATCGTGGTTCGCATGGACCTGCTGGTCTGTCATCTCGGCCTCGTCGAGTACCGCGAGGCCGCCGCGCTCCAGGAGCGCCTGCGCGAGCGGGTGATCGCCGGTGAGCTGCCCGAGCTGATGCTGCTGCTCGAGCACCCGCCCGTCTACACCGTGACGCGCCGGACCGGCACGTCCGACCTGCCGTTCGGTGACGCCTTCTACCGCGAGCGCGGGGTCGACATCGTGCGCACGCCGCGCGGCGGCCAGCTGACCTACCACGGCCCCGGGCAGCTCGTCGGCTACCCGATCATGCGCGTCGCGAGCGTCCCCGAGTACATCCTCACGATGGAGAAGGCGATCGTCGCCGCGCTCGCCGACGCGGGCCTGGAGGCGCACACCAAGCTCGGCCACAAGCACGTCGGGGTGTGGGTGGACGAGCGCAAGATCGCCTCCGTGGGCGTGCACATCTCCCACGGCGTGTCCTCCCACGGCTTCGCCATCAACGTGGCCAACGACCTCGACCCGTTCACGTGGGTCGTCGCCTGCGGGCTGCCAGAGGTGACGATGACCTCGCTGCAGGCCGAGGGCGTTGCGGAGGGTCTGACCTGCTTCCGCAAGCGCATGGCGTGGCGCTTCTGCGAGGCGTTCGGCCGCCGCCAGCGGCTCGTTTCGGCCACCCGACTCGGAATCGAGACGCCGGTATGGACGTCGGCCTAGCGATCTTCCTCACCGGCGAGGTGCAGCACCCCGCCGAGCTCGCGCAGCGCGCCGAGGCGGCGGGCTACGAGTCGCTGATGGTCACCGAGCACACCCACATCCCGGTCTCGGCGGGGATGGTCGCCCGCGACGGCGGCCGGCTCGACGAGAAGTACCGCCGCACCCACGACCCGTTCGTCGCGCTGGCGTTCGCCGCCGCGGCGACCGAGAAGCTCGTGATCGGCACGAGCGTGTGCCTCGTGATCGAACACGATCCGATCGTGCTGGCCAAGCAGATCAGCTCGCTGCAGAACCTCTCCGGCGGGCGCTTCGTGTTCGGCGTCGGCGCGGGCTGGAACAAGCAGGAGATGCTCAACCACGGCACCGATCCGGCGACGCGCCACGGCGACATGCGCGAGCGCGTCGAGGCGATGAAGACGATCTGGGCCGAGGACGAGCCGTCCTACCACGGCAAGCACGTGGACTTCGATCCGATCTGGCAGTGGCCGAAGCCGAATCCCGCCCCGCCGGTCTACATCGGCGGCAACGGCCCGCGCGTCGAGGACCGCGTGCTGCGCTACGGCGACGGCTGGATGCCGAACATGAAGGACCTGGGCGAGCTGCGCGAGCGCGTCGCGGCGCTGCGCGAGCGGGCCGGCAGGCACGTCCCGGTGACCTTCTACGGCGCCACGCCGGAGAATCTCGAAACCCTTCGAGACGCGGGCGTCGACCGTGCGCCTGATCGTCCTCGAGACCGAGCCAGACCCGTCGATACCCTCCTTGCAGTGAGCGACGAGCCCGTTCTGCGCATCCACCAGACCCGCTCCCGTGCCAACCCGGGCGGGATGGACGTCAGGAAGGTCCTGGGCGAGGACGTGCTGCCCTTCCGCACCCGCAAGCCCGCGTGGTTCAAGGTCCCGCGGCCCGGGAGCGAGAAGTACCGCGAGCTGTCGAAGACGATCGCCGACGAGGGCCTGCACACGGTCTGCAAGGAAGCGGCGTGCCCGAACATCGGCGACTGCTGGGACCGCGGCACGGCCACGTTCATGATCCTCGGCGACACCTGCACGCGGCGCTGCGGCTTCTGCAACGTCAAGACCGGCAAGCCGACGTGGAACGACCCGCTGGAGCCGCTGCGCGTCGCGCGCTCCGTCGCGCGGATGGGCCTGCGCCACGCCGTCATCACGTCCGTCGACCGCGACGACCTGCCCGACTACGGCGCATCGGTGTGGTGCGGCGTGATCCGCTCGATCCGCATGCAGGCGCCCGACACGAAGATCGAGTGCCTGACGCCCGACTTCCGCGGCGAGGAGATGCCGCTGGCGAAGGTCATCGCCGAGCGCCCGGACGTCTTCAACCACAACCTCGAGGTCGCGCCGCGCCTGTACCCCGTCGCCCGCCGCGGCTCGACGTGGAAGCGCTCCCTGCGCGTCCTGCGCAACGCGGGCGAGATGGGCGAGGGCGAGGTCGCCACCAAGTCCGGCGTCATGGTCGGCTTCGGCGAGACGCACGAGGAGCTCGTCGACGCCTTCGGCCAGATGCGCGAGGCCGGCGTCCAGATCCTCACCGTCGGCCAGTACCTGCGCCCGACCGAGCGCCACCTGCCGGTCGTCCGCTACTGGGCGCCCGAGGAGTTCAAGGCACTTGAGCTGGCCGCGTACGACCTGGGCTTCGAGCACGTCGCCGCCGGCCCGCTGGTGCGCTCCTCCTACCACGCGGACGAGCACGTCAAGCAGGACCGCCCGGGCATCGGCCCGCTCGCCGCGAGCGCCTAGAAACCTAAAGGGGCCAGGCCCCTTTAGGTTCGTCAGTGCGTGATCGTGACCTTGTTGAGGCCTCGCGGGGCGTCGGGGTCCAGGCCCTTGCGCAGCGCGAGCTCCAGCGAGAGCTGCTGACCGCGCACGGAGGCGGCGATCGGCGCCAGCGCCTCGGGCACGCCGGTGATCGGCGGCAGGACGTGCACGTCGGCGCGGCGCAGCTCGAGCGTCGCCACCGCCTCGTCGACGTCGGCCGCCGCGGGGCCCTCCGCGCGCATGGCGAGGACCGCCGCGCCGGGGTCCACAGCCGCGATCGGCCCGTGCAGGAAGTCCGCCACGGAGTACCCGTTGGCGGTCACCAACGCGGCTTCGCGGACCTTCAACGCGCTTTCGAGCGCCGCGGAATACAGCCACCCGCGCGCGGTCACGATGAGCTCCTCGATGTCCGCCCAGCGCTCGGACAGCGCCTGCACCGGCTCTGGGTCCGCGAGCACGGCGGCGACGGACTCCGGCACGCGGGCGAGATCGCCGTCCGCCCACGGGACGTCGCCCAGGGCGGCGGCCAAGACGGCGAAGGCGGCCATCTGGGCGGTGAAGGTCTTCGTCGCGGGCACGGCGAGCTCCTCGCCCGCCCCCAGCTCGATCACGGCCTCCGCGGCCGTCGCGAGCGGCGAGTCCGCGTGGTTGGTGATCGCGATCGCCTTCCCGCCGGTCGCCCGCAGGCGCTGAACGACGTCGACGATCTCGGGCGTCCTGCCGGACTGGCTGACGCCGACCACGAGCCACCCGCTCGCGTCGGTCCGGGCGCCGTAGCGCGTGTACAGCGACGGAGCGGCGAGCGCCACCGGACGGCGCGTCGCGAGCTCGAGCAGATAGCGGCCGTAGACCGCGGCGTGATCGGAGGATCCGCGCGCGACGATCACGACCCCCGCGACGTCGGCGGCGTCCACCGCAAGCCGCCGCGACAGCAGCCGGGCAAGGACCTCAGGCTGCTCTCCCATCTCCCGGCGCATCTCGATTCCTGCCATTCCAGCGAGGCTACCGGCTACGCTCGACAGCGCCTGTGATCCCGCTGCGCGACAACCTCCCGACGGGCAAAACACCAGTCGTCACGTACGCGCTGGCGGTGGCCAACGTCCTCGCGACGATCTTGGCGCACGGCGGCCTCTGGCTGCTCGCGGGGAACATGCTGTTCCTGTGGATCTTCGGGCCCAAGGTCGAGAACGCGCTGGGGCGGGTGAAGTTCGCCGGCCTCTACCTGCTCGGCGGAGCGGCCGCGCTCGCGCTGCAGCTCGCGATCGATCCAAGCACGGACATGGCGGCTGCGAGCGCCGCCTCGGGGGCGGTCGCCGCCGTGCTCGGCGGCTACTTCCTGCTCAATCCGCGGGCGAAGATCGTGACGGTCGTGCTCATCCCCTTCTTCTTCACCACCGTCGAGCTCCCGGCGATGGTCCTGCTCGTGCTCTGGTTCGCCATGCAGGCGCTCATCGGCGGCGCGGCGTCCTTCGCCCACATCGGCGGATTCGCGGTCGGGTTGGTCGCGATCCGCCTGTTCGCCGGTGCCAAACGCCTCCAGCGCCCGCAGGAGCGCTTCGCCCGCCACTGATGGCGCAGCGTGTGACACAGGGCGGCCGGAGCAGACGACACCGGCGGCGGTTCCCGATCCGGTTGCTGGCCCTGCTCGGGATCGTGGCCATCGCCGTCGGCGCCTACCAGCTGATCACCGGCGACGATCCGACCAGCTCGCCCGCGACCGCCTCCTCGCCACCGGGACCGCTGCAGGACTCCCCGACGGCGCCGCTGGCCGGCGGCGGGACCGCGCCCTCACCGCTCGCGGTCCGGATCGACCAGCCCGACAACAGCGTCCAGATCGACTTCAAGAAGCCGCCGCGCTCCGCGCTGCTGTTCGACCTCGACACGGGCCGCGTGCTCTACGAGCGCAACCCGACGCGGGTGCTGCCGATCGCCTCGCTGACCAAGATGATGACCGCGCTGCTGGTGGTCGAACGCGTCCCGGAGGGCGCGAAGGTCAGGATCACCAACGAGGCGCTGCACTACACGGGCTCGGGCGTCGGCGTCCTGCCCCGCGGCAAGTGGATCGGCATCAACACGATGCTGCACGGCCTGCTGCTGCCCTCGGGCAACGACGCGGCGATCGCGCTCGCCCAACGCGCGGCGGGCGGCAGCGAGAAGCGCTTCATCCGGCTGATGAACGAGAAGGCCAAGGAGCTCGGCCTGTACTGCACCCACTTCACCACCCCGAGCGGCATCGTCGACAAGGGCAACCACTCGTGCGCCGGCGACCTGGCCGCGATCGCTCGTGCCGTGCTGCGCGAGCCGCGGCTGGCGAAGATCGTCAAGCGCAAGCGGGCCGTGCTCCCGTTCCCGATCAAGGGCGGGCGGCTGTGGCTCTACAACCACAACCCGCTGCTGCGCGCGAACTACGCGGGCACCACCGGGCTGAAGACCGGGTTCACGGACGCCGCGGGCCGCTGCCTGGTGGCGACCGTGACGCGTGGGCCGGTCAAACTCGGCGTCGTGCTGCTGCACTCGCCGGACCCCGGGAAGCAGGCGATGCAGTTGCTCGATCGCGGCTTCAAAGCCTCAGGCGCCCAGTGATCGGGTAAGGCCACGCCGTGGCCACATCCCCTGAGGTCATCCGCCAGCGCCGCATCGTCGCCGTCATCGCCTTCGCGGTGCTCGCGGCGCTGCTCGTCTTCGCGATCACGCAACTCACCGGCTCCAAGGCCGCCGAGACGCCGAAGACCGCGGCCAAGGGGAAGCCGACGCCGACCGCGACGCCGAAGCCGATCGAGCTCCCGCGCGGCGGCCGCAAGATCCTCCCCGACTACCGCGTCGTGGCCTACTACGGCGCCCCGCAGGACAAGCAGCTCGGCGCCCTCGGGATCGGCTCGCCGACCGCGATGACGAAGAAGCTCGTCAAGCAGTCCAAGGGCTACGAGCGCAAGTCGCGTCCGGTGATGCCGGCGATGGAGCTGATCGCGGTCGTCGCCGCCGCCCACCCGGGCGAGGACGGGCGCTACAACCTGCGCCAGCCGGACTCGGTCATCCGCCGCTACCTGAAGGCCGCCCGCAAGGCCAAGGCGCTGCTGATCCTCGACATCCAGCCCGGCCGCAGCGACTTCTTCACCGAGACCAAGCGCCTGCGCAAGTACCTCAAGGAACCTGACGTCGGGCTCGCGCTCGACCCCGAATGGCGGATGGGCCCGAGCGAGATCCCCGGCAAGGTCATCGGCCACGTGACCGCGGACGAGGTCAACGCCACGACCGACTGGCTGAACAAGCTCACCAAGCGCCGCAAGCTCCCGCAGAAGCTCCTGCTGATCCACCAGTTCACCGACGACATGGTCCCGGAGCAGCAGCTCAAGGAGCGCGACCAGCTGGCCTACGTGCTCAACGTCGACGGCTTCGGCACGCAGTCGCTGAAGATCGCCAAGTACAAGAACTTCGTCGCTCAGGCGCCGCAGTTCCGGCGCGGGTTCAAGCTCTTCTACGAAGAGGACACGAACACGATGACCCCGGCGCAGGTGATGCGCCTGCAGCCGCGCCCGGACGTAGTGGTGTACGAATGAGGTAGTGGTCTTCGCCATCATCATCGTCGTCGTCGGCGCCGCCGTGCTGGTCGCGCTGATCACGCGCATCCTCCGGCGCCAGCAGGCGCAGGAGCACCGCCTGTACGAGCTGGCCGTCAAGCACGAGCACCAGCTGGAGTCCGAGCTGGCCGAGGCCGACGAGCGCGGCCGCGTCGCCGCCGAGCTGCACGACGTGCTCGCGATCCTGCTCGACGAGATCGCCCGCTCCGACGATCCCGAGGCGCGACGCAACGCGCTCACCGCCCGCGACGAGCTCGGGCGCCTGCGCGCCGTCCTGAACGTCGGCGACGACCCCACCCCGCCGAACGCGCTCGACGAGCTGCCGGCGCTGGTGGAGCGCATCCGCCAGGCCGGCCTGCCCGTGACGCTGCACATGGACGGGGAGCGCCGCCTCGCGCCACCGTCGCTTGAGGCGGCGGCGTACCGGATCGTCCAGGACGCGCTCGCGCATGTCGTCGACTCCGACGGCGACGCGCCGACGAGCGTCCGTGTCGTGTGGCGGCCGACGGTCCTGGGCGTGCAGGTACGGGTCGCCTCGGGGATCTCCGCCGACGGGCTCGACGCGCTGGCCATCGAGCAGCGCGTGGCGCTCTACGACGGCGATTTCCGCGCCGGGCCGCACGGCAGCGGGTTCGAGGTGACGGCGACGCTTCCGCTGCCATGAGACGCCTGGCGATCTGGCTCCCCAACGGGCCCGAGTGGACGCGGCTGGCGCTGGACGCCAAGGCACGCAGCGAGCTCGTGATCGCCATCAACACCCGCTTCCGGGCGCACGAGGTGCAGGACATCCTCAAGCGCGGCGAAGCCACGCACCTCGCCTACTGGCCGGGATTCCACGGGATCGACTTCGACGCCATCCTCTCCGAGGTCGACGCCGACGTGGAGCTCATCGACGCGCGGTCGCTGCCCGAGTTGGAGACCGGCGACGGCGATCCGGACGCGCCGTGGATGGTCTTCACGTCTTCCGGGACGACCGGGGCGCCCAAGCTCGTCGTTCACACCCAGCGCGGCATGGACGCGCATGCCGCGGCGGTGGCCGAGTCGTTCGGCTACCGCGAGGGCGTCGTGCTCTGCGCCCTGCCGCTGTGTGGCGTGTTCGGGTTCTGCACCTTCCTCGGCGCGCACGCCGCCGATGCGAGGACCGTCTTCCTCGACGTCTTCGACGCGGAGCGGGCGTCAGAGCTGATCGAGCGCGAAGGCGTAACGCATATGACCGGCACCGACGTGATGTTCCAGCGCCTGTTCGAGCACCCCACGCACACGCTGCGCGAGGCCGGCTTCGCCGCGTTCAACCTCGACCCGCGCCCGCTGGTCGACGCCGCCGACGAGCGCGGCATCACGCTCTATCAGTGCTACGGCGCGTCCGAGATCCAGGCGCTCGTGGCCCACGCGCCCGCCGATGCCTCGCCCGAGGACCGCGCGAAGGCCGGCGGCACGCCGATCAGTGACCGGATCGACGTCCGCATCGTCGACGACGAGATCCAGGTCAAGGGCCCGAACGTGATGGCCGGCTACCTCAACGAGGACGAGGACCCGTTCACCGAGGACGGCTACTACCGGACCGGCGATCTCGGGCGAGAGACCGACCTCGGCTTCGAGTACCTCTCACGCGGCGGCGATGCCCTGCGCCTGAGCGGCTTCCTCGTGCACCCACGCGAGATCGAGGCCTTCATCGAGACCCTCGACGGCGTGCGGGCGGCCGCCGTGATCGAGCAGGACGGGCACGCCGTGGCGTTCGTCGTCGGCGAGACCGAGGGCGTGGTCGAGCACTGTCAAGCGGGGTTGGCGGGCTACAAGGTCCCGCGGCGGGTGATCGCGCTCGAATCGCTCCCCACGACGCCCAGCGCGAACGGCGAGCGTATCCAGCGCGCTCAGTTGCGCCGTTTGACCTGATTATCGCTCGGGTATTCCGCCCGACACTTACGAACGATCTCCGACAGGGGGAGTCGTCTCCATATGAGCAGTCTTGCCGAGCCCGGCTGGGAGGCCATCGCTCGCGATCCGCAGTTCCGTGAACTCATGTCGACGCGACGACGTTTCGTCGCCATCGGCACCGCGTTCTACTCCGGGTATCTCCTGGTGTTCCTGGCCCTGCTGGGCTACGCGAAGGACTTCATGGCCAATGAGGTGCTGGGCATCTCGCTCGCCCTCTGGGCCGGCTTCAGCATCTGCGCACTGACCGTCGTGATGGCGGCGCTCTACGCACGCAAGGCGGCCACCTGGGAAGCGATGGCACGCCGCGTCGTGCAGGAGGCCTCACGATGAGCCTGCTCGCAGCCAGCGGTGACTTCAACGAGCTGGCCGTCGGCGTGTTCGCCGTCGTGCTCGCCTCGACGCTCGTCATCACCCGCTGGGCGGCCAAGCGCACGCACAGCGCCACCGAGTTCTACGCCGCGGGCCGCGGCATCTCCGGCCGCGCCAACGGCATCGCCACCGCAGGCGACTACCTCAGCGCCTCGACCTTCCTCGGCTACGCGGGCCTGATGTACCTGTACGGCTTCGACGGCTGGATCATCGGCCTCGGCGCGTGCCTGTCCTTCCTGCCCGTGCTCTTCCTGCTCGCCGAGCGAATGCGCAACGCCGGCAAGTTCACCGTCGCGGACGTGCTCGCGTTCCGCCTGAAGGCGCGGCCGGTCCGCGTCGCGACGGCGATCAACACGCTGCTGATCTCCGGCATCTACCTCGTCGCCCAGCTGGTCGGCGCGGGCGCCGTGATCGAGGCGCTGGCGGGCATCAGCTTCCCGTTCGCGGTGATGATCTGCGGCGTCTTCATGGTCGTCTACGTCGTCTTCGGCGGCATGCTGGCCACCACCTGGGTGCAGATCATCAAGGCCGTGATGCTGATGGTGGCCGGCACCGTGGTCGCGGTCGCCGTGCTCGCGAAGTTCAACTTCAACCCGAGCACGCTGCTCAACACGGCCGCCGACAACCACCCGGACGGCGAGGCGATCAAGGGCCCGGGCACCTACCTGACGTCCCCGATCCTCGTGATCTCCACCGGCCTGACGATCTTCATCGGCACCGCCGGCCTGCCGCACATCCTCACGCGCTTCTTCACCGTGCCGGACTCCAACGCGGCGCGCAAATCGGTGCTCTACACGATCGGCATCATCGCGACGTTCACGGCGATGGTCACGATCATCGGCTTCGGCGCCCGCGCCGTGCTCGGCCAAGGCGCGGCCGAATCGGTCGGCAAGGGCGGCAACCTCGCCGCGCCGCTGCTGGCACAGTCGCTCGGCGGCGGCGACGGCACGGTCGGCGGCGACATCGCCCTGGCGCTGTTCTCCGCGGCCGCGTTCGCGACCATCCTCGCCGTCGTGGCGGGGCTCGTGATCGCCTCCGCGGGCGCGATCGCCCACGACCTGTGGAAGAACGTGCTCGGCCGCGGCACCGAGGAGACCGAGCGCAAGGTCGCCCGCATCGCCTCGATCGGCGTCGGCGTGGCCGCGATCCTCGGCACGCTCGCGATCGGCTCCGGCTTCAACGTGACCGTGCTCGTGAGCATGGCCTTCGTCTTTGCCGCCAGCGCGAACTTCCCGCCGCTGCTGCTCGCGCTGTTCTGGCGCCGCTTCACCACCACCGGCGCGTTGACCGGGATCGCCTTCGGGATCACCGCCTCGGTGATCATGATCGTGCTCAGCCCGCCCGTGTGGCCCGGGCCGGACTCGCAGGGCTCACCGTCCTCGCTGACGTTCCCGGGCATCGTGACCATTCCCATCGGGTTCCTCGGCTGCTGGCTGGGCACCATGCTCGGCCGTCCTGAGGCGACGACGGACGCGACCTACGACGAGCTGCTCGTGCGCTCGGAGACCGGGATCGGCTCCGAGAGCGGGCCGGAACTGCGCCGGTCAGGCCGGTTCGAGCGCACCACGGAGCCGTCGACGGTCTCGAACTGAGTCACTCTCCGCGCGCACGGCGCGAGGCCAGCAGGGCCCCGCCGTGCGCGCCGCCGAGGTCGCCCAGTTCCGCGAGCAGCACCGCGGGCGGGTCCTCGGCCATGAACAGGTGGGGCTTCATCGCCTTGCGCAGGCGCTCCACCCACGGCTCGCCGAGCCGGATCCCGAGGCCGCCGCCGATCACGACCGCCTCCGGGTCGAGCAGGTTGACCGCGGACGCGATGCCGTTGCCCAGCGCCTCGACGGCGTCCTCGAGCAGTTCGATCGCCATCTGGTCGTCGCGGGCCAGCGCGCGCTCCCAGATCCCGGAGGAGAGGCGGTCGCGCCCGCGCTCCTCCATGATCTCGAACAGCACGGTCTTCTCCTTCTGCTCGACGCGCTTGCGGGCGCGGGCCTCCATCGCCCCGCGGCCGGCGTAGGCCTCCATGCACCCGCGGCGCCCGCACCCGCACAGGGCGCCGTCGACGCGCACGACCATGTGGCCGATCTCGCCCGCGGTGCCGCGGCCGACCCACGGCTTGCCCTCGAGCACGAGGCCGCCGCCGACGCCCGTTCCCCAGAAGACGCCGAGGAGCGTGTCGAACCGCTTTGCGGCACCGATCTCGAACTCGGCGTCGGTCGCGAGGTCGACGTCGTTGCCGAGGCTCACGGGCGCGCCCAGGTCCTTCTCCAGCGCCTTGCGCAGGTTGAAGCTCCCGGCCCACTCCGAGAGGTTCATCGCGCCGGAGACGGTGCCCTTGGAGTCGTCGACGCTGCCGGGAGAACCGACCCCGACGCCGGCGAGGTCGGACGGCTTGAGTCCTGCCTCGTCCAGCGCCTCCGTGAGCACCTCGGCCATCCGTGCGGCGATCGCCTTCGGGCCGCCCTTCAACGGCGTCTGGTCGCGCTTGTGACCGAGGACCTTGTGGTCGTCCGCCTCGTCCACGACAGCGGCCTGGATCTTGGTCCCGCCGAGGTCGATTCCTCCGTAGATGGCCATGCCCGTGAGGTTAAACGGCCATCCTGTGAGGCGTGGAGGTCTATAGCCACGAGCGCTGGAGCATCCCGCTCCCTCCGGGACACAAGTTCCCGATCTCGAAGTACGTGCTGCTGCGCGAGCGCGTGCAGTCCCGCGTCAGGGTGGTCGAGTCCGAACCGGTGCCGTGGGAGTGGCTCGCGGCCGTCCACGACGACGAACTGCTCGGTCGGATTCGTGACGGAGCGATGACCGTGCGCGAGCAACGCGGCCTCGGGTTGCCCTGGTCGGAGCTGCTGGTGGAGCGCGGGCGGCGCTCGGTCGGCGGGACGCTGGCCGCCTCGCGACGCGCGCTGGAGCGCGGCGTCGGGATGAACCTCGGCGGCGGCACCCACCACGCCGGCCGCGACTTCGCCCGCGGCTACTGCCTGTTCAACGACGTCGCGGTGACGACCGCGCGGCTGCGCGCGGAGGGCCTGATCGAGCGCGTGGTCGTGATCGACTGCGACGTCCACCAGGGCGACGGCACGGCCCAGATCCTCGGCCCGGACCCCGGCGCGTTCACGCTCTCGCTGCACGGTGCGCGCAACTACCCGTTCGAGCGCATCCCGTCCGACCTCGACATCGATCTGCCGAGCGGGACCGGCGACGAGGACTACCTGCGCGAGCTCGACGGCGCGTTGGACGTGGCGTTGGACGGTCGCTACGACCTCGCCTTCTACCTCGCCGGCGCCGATCCGTGGGAGGGAGACCGCCTTGGCCGCCTCTCGCTGACCAAGCCTGGCCTGCGCGCCCGCGACGAGCTCGTGCTCTCACGCCTGGGCGGAATTCCGACCACCGTCGTGCTCGCCGGCGGCTACGCGCCGGACGTCACGGACACGGTCGACATCAACGCCGCGACGCTCGACGTTATCCTCGCTCTGTTCTCGGGGGCGTAGTGATAACGGGAGCACGCGGCCTTTGCACGGCCGAGGTAGGGGTTCGATTCCCCTCGCCTCCACTCAGGACCGGCTCGGAGCGAAGCGCGCGTTCCCGGCGTAGCGGACGGTGACGTGCCCCTTGTGCGTGGGCAGGATCACCCGCGCACGGCCGCGCTTGTCGAGGAAGCCGAACGCGCGCGCCCTGCCGGCGCGGAGGTTGACCTGACCGATCGCGGCCTTCGCGCCACCGCGGACCTGCACCGTCACGACGCTGCCGCGGACCTTGAGCACGCGCGTCTTCGTCGCGGCGCGCTTGAGGTGCGGGCAGTCGAGGACGAGTCGCAGGTCGGTGACCGGCGGCGGGACCGGGAACGACTTCGTCAGCGCGACCCCCTTGCAGCCCTTGTGGGTGGCGCGGACGCGGTAGAAGCCGGGGAAGACGTCCCAGCCGAAGTGACCGTCGATGTCAGTCGAGTCGGGGTACGGCCGCACCGCCTATCCGCACCGGTACGTCCTGGACGCATTGGGGGGCCTCGGACACGCGCACCTTCACGCGCTCGACGACCAACCCGCGATTGGACTCGGCGAAGCGCGGTATCCGGGGCAACTTGGGGCCCGCGCTTCGCCGACCGGCGTCCAGTGGTTCGCCTCGCTCGGGGGGTCGAGGCACCCCGGGTAATCGGCCGTCCGTCGTCGGACTTGAGGGACTATTTGTCCCAGTCGAAATCTTTGGGCGGCTTCTGCTCGAACCAGAGGCGATCGTGCTCGGGCGTCTCCTGGAGGAAGTCCGGCGTCTCCTCGAGCACGTCTTCCTCTTCACCGCGCGGTGCGGACGGTTGCTGCAGTGCCTCTTCGGCGGGGACCTCGTCGCGATCGTCCTCCAGCCACGGGTCCTCGTCGTAGCCGGGCGCGGGTGCCGGCGGCTCCGGCGGCGCCTCGTTCAGCGGCGGCTGCGGCTCGGGGTCGAGCTCGGGTTCCGGGTCGGGCGCGACGACCGCCGCCGGTTCCGGTTCCGTGCCCTCCGGTTGCGCGAACTCGTTGCGCAGACCGGGGCCGAGCGCCTCCTGTTCCTGGCGCGCGACATCCTCCGGATTGGCTCCGTGCTTGCGCTTGAGCTCTAGGTGCTCGCGGATGGCGTCGTCGAGAAGTCCCATGGCGCCGCTCCCTTCACAGCCTACTCGGCCTTGACCGTCCGATTCTTACCCGACCGTTTTGCCCGGTAGAGCGCGGCGTCCGCCGCGGCCACCAAGCCTTCCTTGTCACTCTGTGGTGCGGAGATCAGTGAAGCAGCCCCGAAGGACGCCGTGACGCGCAGGATGCCGTCACCCTCCAGCAGCGGCAGCTCCAGGGCCTCGATGCGCTTGCGCACGCGCTCGGCGAAGCGGTAGGCGCCGTCAAGGTCGGTTTGCGGCAACGCGACGGCCATCTCCTCGCCGCCGTAGCGCGCGGGCTCGTCGATCTCGCGCGCCGAGGCCCGCAGCACCCGTGCCACCTCGCGCAGCACCATGTCGCCCTGCATGTGGCCGTAGGTGTCGTTGACGCGCTTGAAGTTGTCGATGTCGAGCATGATCAGGCCCATCTCCTGGTCGTAGCGGCGGGCACGCTCGACCTCGACGTCCATCACCTCCTGGAAGCGGCGATGGTTGAACAGGCCGGTGAGCTCGTCCGTGACCGCCTGGCGCTGCACGGTTTCGTGCAGATCGACGTTCTCCACCGAGACCGCGGCCTGGCTCGTGAGGTAGCTGAAGAGCTCGCGCTCGGGGCTGGTGAAGCCGCGGTCGCCGCGGGCGACGGAGACGATCGCCAGCACCCGGTCGCCGCCCTCGGTGGCCGAGAGGGGTGCGGCCATGGCCGACGCCCCGGCGAGCGTGATCTCGGCCACCTCGCCGGCGTCCATCACCGCCGCCTCGGCGGCGTGCAGCGCGCGGTGGAAGGCGCTGGGGTCGCCCGTGTGAGCGACCTCCTCCATCGGCGCGTCGGCACGCCGGCGCATCGTCGCCCGACCCGCCGCGGCGCCCACGCCGTCGACCGCGGTCTGCACGACGATCTCGAGCACCCCCACCCGGTCCAGGCCGCGGGCGAACGACTCGCCGACGCGGCGAATCGCCTCCTGCAGGCGGGTGCGCTCCTTTCGCAGGTCCTCCAGCCGTGCCTCGAGCTGGCGCGCCATCGAGTTGAACTCCTTGCCCAGCGCCGCGAACTCGTCGTTGCCGTCGACGGGGATCGACACGCTGAAGTCGCCGCGGCCGAGGCGCTGGGCGGCGTAGAGCAGGCGCTGGACCTCCGAGGAGAGCGTCCGGCTGACGATCACCGCGAAGATGAGCGCCAGCGCGAGGAAGCCGACGAGCAGGCCGACGATGAGGATCGTCGCGTTGGTGTCGCGCTCGGGGACCCGGCTGAACAGCCGGACCACGACCTTCGGCGGGCTCGGCTCATCGGCCCGGAAGAACGTCGTCCGGTAGTCGACGTTGCCGATCCTGACGTCGTTCCCCGGTTCCTCGGGCATGACCACGTCCTGGGCCGCGGGCATCGTCGTCGCCAGCGGTCTGCCGCCGCGGTCGACGCGCACCTGCACGACCGCCAGGCGCGCCGTGTCGGTGGCGTACTCGTTCGCGGTCGTGGTCGACACGGTGATCTGGCCGAGCGAGCCGCCGCCCGCGTCCTGCAGTTCCGCCTGCGACGCGGCAATCGCCTTGTTGTCGCCGGTCTCGACCGTCCCGAACGGAACGGTGAGCTTGACCCACTCGGCCCCGGTCTCCCGCGCCAGCTGCTCGAGCTGCTCGCGCACGACCGGCTCCTGGTTCTTGTCGATCGCCGTGGCGAGGTCCCGCGACTTCGTGAACGGGACCAGTGCGGTCCTCGCGTCCTCGCGGTCCTGTACATAGATCGCCTTGGCCGTCTTCTGCGCCTGGGCGAGCCCGCTGTCGAGCTTGAACGACCCGCCCGCGTCGAGCAACTGGAACAGGACCACGCCGACGGCGATCATCGGGACGATGACGATCACGGCGAAGAACAGCCGCAAGCGGCCGCGGAAGGAGGGCTGGAGCAGGGGCATGGCAGGCGCGCGGCGCCCTCCGGCAATCTATCCGGACGGGCTATAATGCGCCCTTGGACGGTAGGACCCCAATTCCTTCCGCCCGTATTTGGGGCTATAGCTCAGTTGGGAGAGTGCCTGGATCGCACCCAGGAGGTCGCCGGTTCGAGCCCGGCTAGCTCCATCAGACGGTCGGCAGCGTGCCACCGTCGATCACGTGCTCGGCACCGGTGATCGCTGAGGCACCGCCGGAGACCGGCGTGCGCCACCTCCTCTAGAAGCCGCGTCGCGAGTTCGCCTCGCCAAACGCGAGCAAGCGGAGTAGCTTCGCCGTCATGCTCCGGTGGCTGCATGAACTGACGCTCAGCAGGCCGGAACGTGCGGCCGCGAGGGCCGAGCGACGAGTCGAGCGGCAGATGCGACTCGAGCGCGACAACCCGTGGTCGGCGGACCGGCGGGCGGCGGCGCTGGAGGCCGAGCGCCGGCGGTACGCGCTGTTCGGGCCCTTCTAGGGCGAATTGGTCCGGCGCCGGGCGTAATCTGCCGGATGTGGACCATTTCGCCGCCACCATCCGCCGCCGGTGTGCCGAGCTCGGGCTCTCGCAGACCGCCCTCGCCGAGAAGGCCGGCGTCCATGTCCGCCAGATCCGTCGCTATGAACGCGGCGAGCAGCAGCCCGTCCTCGGCGTCGCGGCGCGGCTTGCGGACGCGCTGCAGGTGACGCTCGACGAGCTCGCCGGCACCGCCAACGATCCGCTCGACGGCGCCTGGTGGACGGCCCGCGAGATCGAGGTCGACGGCCGGGCGCTCGTCATCACCGTCGACGTGACGCTGCGGGCGCGCAACGACGCGATCGAGGTCCACGGCCGGGGCTGGCGCGGCGAGCTGCGGCGCTGGAACCAGGGGACGCTGACCGGCTGGTACAGCGACGACCACGCGCAGGGCACGATGTTCTTCGCGTTGCGTGACGGGGCGGGCGCGGGGCGCTGGGTCGGCACCAACGCCTCCGGGTCCATCGTCAGCGGCCACGCGGCCCTTGGCCGCTCGCGCGAGGCGGCCCAGGCGGTGATCACCGGCCTCGGCGCTTGACTCAACTTTCCCTGCACATTGTCGATGACTGCTGGCAAGTCCACCAACTCGTCGGCCGAACGACACGGCCCTCTCCAAGAAAGGCAAGGGCGCCGTGTCCAGGCTCACCTCCTCCCTCATTGCAAAGCGCGGTCTGACCGCATGGCTCGCGTTCGGCGCGGCCGGCCTCGCCACCGGCGCCGTCTGGGCGTCCGGCTTCGCCACCAGCACCGGCGACAACCGCGCCGGCGGCACCGGCGAGTCGCCCGCCCTGGCCAAGACCGCCTCCGTCGTCAACACCTCGGCGCTCAACGGCAAGGCCACCGCCGTCGATCCCCTCGAGTTCGACTGGGACGGCCGCTGGGGCTCGATCGACGCCAACACCGTCATGTTCAAGGTCGACCTGAGCGGGGCCTCCTTCAGCGGCAAGACCTACAACATCGCCACGCTGCTGGCCAACACGTCCGACCTCACCGGGTGGGCGTCGATCCAGCTCAAGCTCGAGCAGGTCCAGGTCGCCTCCGGCGGCGCGTGCGACCCGGCCGACTTCACGGGCTCCTCGAACGCCAAGATCCTCAACGTCGACGATCAGGACGCCGGCGTCTACTGGAACGGCCTGGCGGGCGACAAGGTGTACTGCCTCGGCGTCTCCCTGGCCCACGGCGACGACGCCGCGGGCACCTTCCTGCGCTCCGCCCAGGACACGCCGCCGTCGAGCTTCCCGTCGTTCATCACGACGGTCGACCGCGCCACGTAGGCAACGGACGGCGGGGGCGACGACACCATGCCGCCCACCAGCCTGCTCGCCGACCCCGCGATTCGCCTCGCGGGGTTGCGCGCGCCGTCCTTCCACCGCGTCGCGCGGGCGGGGTCCGCGCCCGCCCGCCCGCGCTGGCTCTTGCTCGCCACGCTGCTGATGCTGCTCGTCGGCGCGGCCGGCTACCTCGGCACGTTGCAGCCGCTGGCGACCGTGATGTCGGCGAGCATGGCGCCGACGATCGACACCGGCGACGTCGTCGTCCTGCAGCACCTGCGCGCCCCCGCGCAGGTCGGCGACATCGTGATGGTCCACGTGCCCGACGAGGCACGCGCGCGCTACGGCTATCCGCCGGTCGTCGTCCATCGCGTGGTGGCGATCGGCCCCGACGGGCAGGTCTCGACCAAGGGCGACGCCCGCAAGGAGCGCGACCCCTTCACCGTCGCGCGCGAGACGCTCACCAAGAAGGTCGTCACGCACCTGCCGGCCGCGGGCCAGGTGTTCGGGTTCTTCTCCAGCACCCTCGGCCTGCTCTGGCTGGCGTGCGGCGGCATGCTGTTCTTCGGGGCCCCGCTGCTGGAGCGCCAGCGCCGCGCCCAGGCTCAGCGCGAGGATCGCGACCGCGTGCTCGAAGAGGCGATCCAGGCCGCCGCCAGCGCCCAGGCCCAACTCGCCGAGCATCTGCTCGCGCTGCCCGCGCAGCTCGAACGAGCGGTCGCCTTGGCCGTGCCCGACGCGCCTCCCGCGGAGTTCGTGGTGATCGCCGCGCGCCCGGCTCCACCGCCGCCCCCGGTCCCCGCCTCTCCTGCGCCGGTCCCCTTCACGCTCGAGCTCGCGGCCCCGCCCGCCCCGGCGTGGACCGCCCGCCGCCCGCGCTTTGAACGCAGCGGCGCCCGCCCGCACGGTGCCCTCTGCGCCGTCGGCGGCCCGGTTCGCGCTTGACCGTCGGCACATCGGGTGGCACCGTCAAGGCCACGATGCGCCGGACGTTGATCGTGGCCAACCGCACCGCCTCGACCCCCGTCCTGCTGCAGGAGGTCACGCGCCGCAACGCCGAGCGCGACATGGAGTTCACGCTGCTGGTTCCCGACGTCGCGTCGCGCAGCGGCAGCGATTGGACGCTCGAGGACGCGTTGAAGGAGCTGCGCAAGGCGGCACGTGGGCCGCACGGCACGCTCGAGGCGCGTGTCGACGGCATCGCGGGTGGCGAGGACCCGTTCGAGGCGATCAAGCAGGCGCTCGAGGAGCGCGACTACTACGACGTGATCATCTCGACGCTCCCCAAGCGCTCCTCGGAGTGGCTCAAGAAGGACCTTCCCCAGCGTGTCGAGGCGCTGGACGTGCGCGTGACCGTGATCACGCCGCCCTCAGCCGGCGGCTTCTCGCTGTTCGGCAAGGGTCCCGGCCAGCACGAGCGCGACTAGCACCGCGACCTGTACCGTGGCGCCGACCTCGGTCCCGAGTGGGATCGTCGCCAGCGCGAGCACCGCGACGATGCCGCGCACGCGATTGCGACCGAGGCCGAACGTGCGCCGGAAGCCGACGTCGGACGCGATGAACAGCGCGGTGCCGGCGGCGAGGCCGATCGCGATCCAGGTCTCCAGCGCGTCGTAGGGGTGCGCGATGCCCTTCTTGAGGCCCGCGGCGACGGCGATCACGGCCAGCAGCAGGCCGAAATGCCAGAAGCCGAAGCCGATCAGAGCGCGTTGCGGGGTGGGGTCGGCCTCGAACGCCTCCTCGACCTCGTGCTCGTCGCTGAAGTACACCCACCACAGCAGCGCGTTGAGCGCCAGCGCGAGCAGCGCGGCGAGGACCAGCGCGAAGTCGAGTTCGAGCCCCTGCGCGCCGACGCCGATCACGACCACCGACTCGCCCAGGGCGATGATGATCACCAGCCCGTGGCGCTCGACGAAATGGGTGACGCCGACGGTGAAGCCGTCCAGGCCGGTGATCGCCGGTGAGCCCCAGAGGACGATCACCGCGAGCGCCCACAGCACCCACTGGACGTCGCCACCGAGCGCCCCGCCCAGGACGATCAACGCCGCCCCGGCGAGG
Organism: uncultured Solirubrobacteraceae bacterium; assembly: GCA_963798325.1. Lineage (GTDB taxonomy): Bacteria > Actinomycetota > Thermoleophilia > Solirubrobacterales > Solirubrobacteraceae > Solirubrobacter. The sequence goes on along the minus strand of CAWCSS010000008.1, from coordinate 269,557 downwards.
TTGAAGCCGGCGATCCGCAGGATCTCGCGCGTCGCGCCGCCGTAGTACATGCCGCTGTGCAGCAGCGTGACGACGAGATACGCGAGCGCGAACACCAGTCCCTCGCCCTCATAGGCGCGCGGGACGGCGAGCGCGATGATCAGGAACGCGCCCATGCCGCCGAGCAGCAGCACGCGGTAGCGCGGGCGCTCCGGGTCGATGCTGTTGGTCAACCAGGCGTAGCCGTCGTACATCCACCAGATGAGGGCGAGCATCACGGCGACGCGGCCGATCGCCGCGAGATCGTGGCCCTCGGCCAGCACGTCCGTCAGCTGTGTGAGGACGAAGACGAAGACCAGATCGAAGAAGAGCTCAAGGGTCGAGACCCGTTCACGTTCGGACACGACGGCGAATCATGCACGGCATGGCGCGTGGGCGCGAGATGAGAGGAGTAGAGTCCGCGACATGGACCGGTTCGACGATGTCGAGACCCGGATCGTGGAGGAGCCCCCCGAGCCTCCGCGGCGTCAGTCGCCGCGCCGGATCGGCCCCGCCGTGCTCGCCGTCGTGGCGGCCGCGGCGCTGATGGGCTCCCTTGCCGCCGGCGCTTCAGCGCTGACGAGCACCGCCCAGGCGCCGACCCGTGCGGTCGAGTCGTTCAAGCAGGCGAACGAGCGCCATGGGCTGTGCCACAAGGGTGAGGGCCGCCACCGCGCAGACGCGGCAGCGGCGCTCGGCTACTAGGGATTCGTGGTTGAGAGCGTGAAGGTCAGCGTCTTGGCATAGCCGCCGGCTCGCAGTGCGTCCGCGGCGCCGATCGACTGCTTGAACGTCACCGTCACGACTCGTTCGACGTCGGCGCGGACCAGCTCGACCTGGAGAACTCGACCCGCAGCGGCTGCGCGAGCGAGAACGCGCCGTTGATCAGGTGGCCGGGGTCGCTGACGCTCGAGGCGTGGCGTCACCGGCGGTGGTGATGACGTTGGCGGTCGTGCCGGCCGTGTACTCGGCGGCCACGCCCGGCACGAAGCTGCCGAAGCTCGCGGGCGCCCCGAGCGTGAGCGCCAGCGTGGCGGGCACGGAGCCGCCCGCGCCGCCGGACGGCGCGGTCGCGTACTCCCGGGCCAGCTTGTAGCCCGCGGGGACGAACTTCGCGGCCGGGGTCCGGATCGTCACGCCGTTCCGAGGTCGGCGCCCGGCGCGTCGACGACCGGCAGCCGCAGCTGGAGGTCGTTGACCGTCACCGACTGCTGGCCGACCGGCGTGCGCAGGTACTGGAGTCCTGCGCCAGCAGCTCGAGCTTGAGCACGTGACCGGGCTGGACCGTCCAGGCCTGCGGGTGCAGCTGGAAGACCTGCCTGGTCGGGCCGCCGCCGACGCCCAGCGGGCGCTGGACGCCGCGGGCGATCAGTCGCTGCGTGGCGCCGTCGACGTCGTACAGCCGCGCGGCGACCATGTCGTTGGCGCCCGTGGTGGTGAGCGTGGCGACGATCGTCGGCGAGCCCGCGAGCGTGTAGGGGCCGGTCGCGGGTGCGGTCCTGTAGGTCGCGGCCGACGCGTTGTCGGCGCTGGAGGTCGTGGTGCACACGTCACCGCTGGTGAACGCGTTCGACGGCGCGGTGCCGGGAGCCGTGATCGTCTGTGCGGTGCTGGAGTCGAGCCGACCTCGCCGGGCGCGAGCTGCGCCCAGGTCGGAGCGTGGTAGCGGGTGCCGGCACCGCTCACCGGGCACTTCGACGTGAGGATGTCGACGCCGCCGCGCGCGTCGGCGGGCTCGGAGCCGACGCCCTTGACGTAGTAGTCCATCCACGCGTTCTCGGTGGCGACAGGGCCGTTGCGATCGGCGGTGGAGATCGAGCCGGCGCGCGGGCTGTGCCCGAAGTCGAGGTGGAACATCGAGATCGGCGTGTTCGGGTACTTCGCGCGGACCTGGTTGTAGTAGCGCAGCGACTCGTCGACCGGGAACAGGTCGTCATTGAAGCCGTTGGCCAGCAGCGCCGGCGCCGGCGCGATCCAGTCGTCGATGTAGTAGCGCCGAGTGGTTCGCGGTGAGCTCGCTGACCATGTTCGCCGCCGCCGGGTTGGCGTCGAACGGTCCGCCCGTGTCGGTCAGGTTCTTCCAGCCGGTGATGTCGGCGGCCGGATCGGTCCCGACCGGGGCGTAGTAGCCCAGCAGCTGGCCGGCGAGGTACAGCGACGCCGTTCCAGTTCTGCTTCTGGACGCCGACGCGGTGGCCGCCGCCCAGGTACGGCGCGTTGCTCACGTAGTCCAGCGAGGAGCCGTTGGGCTCAGCGCGGTCGCGAGATCCGACCACGTGTACTCGGGAACGGTCGCGGCGATCTGCATCGGCTTGCCGAGCGGGCTCGTCCACGGGACGAGCGAGCCGTCGGCCAGCTGCGTGCGGTTCTTGAGCGCGCCGAGGGCGATCGACACGCCGCCGCCGTAGGAGCCGCCGGTGGCGCCGATCCTCTGCGGGTCGATCAGGCCGTCGTCGGCGAGCTGCCCGAGCGCGTACTGCGCGTCGCGCACCTCGAAGGCGTTGTGCATGAGGTGGATGTAGCCCTTGCCGACGCAGCGCGGATCGGTTGCCAGCGTGCGTCCGCAGGAGCCGCCCCAGCCGCGGTCGGTCATCGTGAACACGGCGTAGCCGCGGGTCACGCGCGCTGCACGTCGGCGCCGGTCAGGGACGAGCTTCGAGCCGCCCCAGCCGTGGAACATGCCGATCACCGGGTACGGCCCGTCAGGGCTGCCGTCCGTCGGCGCGGGCGGGAAGGCCACGCTGACGTCGAGCGGGATGCCGTCAAAGCTGGGGATCTGCGCGGTGGACGTCCCGCAGAACCGCTGCCCTGAGGCCTGCACCACGCAGTTGACGGGTGACGCCGTCTTCGTGAACACCTGTCCGATCGCCGCGTCCGCCGTCGACGGGACGAGTCCGGCGACCACCACGGCCGCCGCGAGCATCATGCGCTTCATCCTTCTCCTCCTCCGTGAACCACCGGGCATCTCAGCACGGCGGTGGAAGATGAACAACTGGCCGGAGGTCAGGTACCGCGCAGCTCGGCGATGACGGCGCTCGCCAGGCGCAGCCTGAGCGCGAGGATGCGGGCCAGGTCGCGCAGCATCAGGTGCGCGAGCGCCGGCTCGTGCTCGTGCAGGCGATCGAAGGCGGCGAGGTCGAGCCGCACCACCTGGCAGTCGGTCACGGCGTCGAGCGTGGCCGAGCGCGGGAAGCCGTCGAAGAACGCAAGCTCGCCGAGCACCGACGGCGCGTCGATCGTCTTGAACGGGCCCTCGTCCTTGGGCAGGCGCACGCCCACCGTGCCCTCGGTCAGCAGGTACAGCGCGCGGTCGCGCTCCCCCGCCTGGACGACCGCGAGGCCGCGTTCGACGTCGCGGACCTCGGCGTAGGAGAACACGGTCGCCCAGTCGGAGGCGGTCGCCTCGGGCAGGAAGAGCAGGTCGGAGGCGTCCTCATGTGCCTCCTCGACGAAGACCGTGAACTGCATCGGCGCCCAAACGTACAAGGTCAGGCGATGAATTCGGCCAGGCGGGCGGCCTCTTGCTCGACGGGTCGCCGGTCGACGTCCGCGAAGTAGCTGAGCTCGCCGGTCGGCCTCCACGTGCCCGCGACCTGCCCGTCGACGAGGAACGTGCCGATCGACTGGGGCATCCTGGTGTGGAAGATCCGGTCGCGGAAGGCCTCAGGAAGGATCTGCGTGCGGCGGGCGTGGACGAGCAGGGCCGCGTCCCAGGTCGGCAGGAAGCGGACCGGGGCGGGCGTGTCCTCGTCGGGGAGTGGCTGCCGCGGGAGGTCGTAGAGGGTCGTCCCGTCCTCGGCCTCGTAGCGCTCGAGCTCCAGCGCCGCGAGCTCGGGCTCGAGCTCCTTGAGGGTCATCCCGGCCCAGTTGGCGATGTCCGCTTTGGTGGCGGGCGGGAAGCCCTGCAGGTAGCGCGCGACGATGTGCCCCGGCCGCGGCGGCGCTGTGCCGATGGAGCGCTCGGCCAGGGCGTAGAGGTCGGCGCGCCGGCGCTCCCACGTGCCCGAGGGCGGGACGCGGAGCAGGTCGAGGTAGACGTGGATGCCCCGCAGCGCCTCGCGGCCGATGAGTCGTTCGACGTCCTTGCGCTTCAGCGGGCCGTCCTGGAGCGCCGCCGCGAGGATCGCGGCCTCGGCGGTCAGGTCGTGACCCTTCGAGACACGCAGCCAGTGAGCCCGCCGCGCGGCGGAGATCGCGTGGCTGAGCGGCCAGTAGTCGGCGCGCGAGACGAGGTGGATCGTGTGGCGCATCAGCGTGCCCTGGACGACCTCGCGCCGCTCGAGCGCGCCCGTCAGGGCGTCTCGTCGCAGGTCCGAGACGCGTGACCACAGCCCGACGTACATCGACGGCGCGTACTGCGCTTGCAGCGTCCCCATCGCGTCGAGCGCCTCCGGGATCGAGCGCTCCCGCCGCGCCAGCAGCCCTTGGCGCGCGAGCAGCGTGCGGTTGAGCCGGCGCTGGGTGAGGACCACACCTCCAAGCGAAGCACGCGCCGGGGTAACGTGCCGGTCCATGTCACTGCAACGCCCGCAAGCGCCGGACCCCTACGACCTTCTGCCGCCGCAGCCCTCCTTCACGCTCGAAAGCGACGAGGTGACCGACGGCGAGCTGATGGACAAGAGCTTCGTCGCGCCGATGGCCGGCGGCGAGTCCGACCATTCCCCACAGTTGCGCTGGTCCGGTTTCCCGGAGGAGACCAAGGGCTTCGTGGTCACGTGCTTCGACCCGGACGCGCCCACCCACAGCGGCTTCTGGCACTGGCTGCTGGTCAACATCCCGGTCTCCACCACCGAGCTCGCCAGCGGCGCGGGCTCAGGCGGCGAGCTGCCCGAGGGCGCCTTCCACGTCCGCAACGACTATGGCGAGAAGGCGTGGGGCGGCGCCGCCCCGCCGGAAGGTGACCCGCCGCACCGCTACGTCTTCGCCGTCCACGCCCTCGACGTCGAGAAGCTCGACGTCAACGAGGACGTCTCACCGGCGTTCGTCGGCTTCAACCTGGCGTTCCACACGATCGCCCGGGCGGTCATCCGCCCGTTGTTCAGCGCGTAGAGCTCGGGGGCCCGCCCCTCGCGGCGAGCGCGATGAGCTCGACCACGATCTCCGGCGAGAGCCGGGTCGAGTCGATCACGAGGTGATACAGCGAGGGGTCGCGTGCGTCGCAGCCGTAGAAGTGACGCACGTAGGCCTCGCGGGCCCGGTCGCCGTCCTTGCGCAGGCGCTCGGCGTCGTCGCGCCCGAGATCCTCGATCTCCATCGCCTGCGCGACGCGCCGGTCCGGCGGGCCATCGAGGCGGACGTGCAGTGCGTCCCGGTCGTCGCGCAGGATCACCGCGCCGGCGCGGCCGAGGATGACGGCGCCGTCGCGGCTGTGCTCGCGGATTAGCTTCTCGGTCTCGCGCCGGTAGTCCTCGCCGGCGTGGAAGCCCGCCTGGGCGGCCGCACCGGCGAGCTCCGGAAGCAGCGCGAACGCCGAGGCGAGGCGGCCCATGGCGTCACCGAGCGACTCGTCGTGGGCGAGCGCGTCGTCCAGCGGGACGTGCAGGCGGTCGGCGACCGCGGTCGGGATCGCGCGGTCGAGGAACTCGACGCCGAGCTTGTGCGCGAGTGCGGGACCGATCCGGCTGCCTCCGGCCCCGTAGGCGGCGGAGATCGTTACGAGCGGCGCCACGCCGCGGAGACTAGCTCGCCCATTTGACGTCCGCGGTGAGACGAGCGGCTTCGGTCTCCGCGGTGGAGTCGAGCTTGCCGAACGGCTCGATCGTGAGCACGTCGTCCTCGAGCGCTCACACGCCCGCCATCACGCCGTCGACCAGACGCTGCCGCCGCATCCGCCAGGCGAGCACGGACGCCCAGTTCATTCGGTGCCGACCAGCTCCTGGATCGATCGCGCCCCCGTCGCCCGCACCAGCGCCGCGAGCTCGGTGTTCACCCGCCGCGGCCAGAGCGGGCCGCCGTACACGAAGCCGGTGTAGGCCTGCACGAGCGTCGCCCCCGCGCGGACCCGCTCGAGCACGTCGGCGGCGGTCTCGACGCCACCGATCGACACCAGCACCAGCTCGTCGCCCACCCGCGCGCGCAGCCGCCGCAGCACCTCCAGCGACCGCGGCTTGAGCGGGCGCCCGGACAGGCCGCCGGGATGCTCCGACGGCACCGGCCGCGTGATCGTCGTGTTCGTGGCCACCAACCCCGCGACACGGCCACAGGCAAAGTCGGCGATCGCGTCGAGGTCTTCGTCGGCGAGGTCGGGCGCGAGTTTGATCAGCACCGGCTTGGCGTCGCCGACCGCGGAGACGAGCGCGCTCAGTGACTCGACGGTCTGCAGATCCCGCAGGCCCGGCGTGTTGGGCGAGCTCACGTTGAGCACCACGAAATCAGCGTGTGGCGCCAGGAGCGCGGCCGACGCCCGGTAGTCCTCGGCCGCGTCCTCCAACGCGGCGACCTTCGACTTGCCGATGTTCACCCCCACCACGCCGCGGCCGCTGCGCTTGGCCAGCGCGAGCGCCGCCGCCGACGCGCCCGGGTTCGGGAAGCCCATGGCGTTGACCAGCGCGTGGGCCTCCGGCAGACGCCAGACCCGCGGGCGCGGGTTGCCCGCCTGCGGCACGGCGGTGATCGTCCCGACCTCGACGAAGCCGAAGCCGAGCGCGCGCAGGCCCTCGAAGGCGTGCGCGGTCTTATCGAGGCCCGCGCCGACCCCCAGGGGCGAGGCGAACGTGAGCCCCAGCGCCTCCACGCGCAGCACCGGATCCGGCCGGAAGCCGGACACCCGCCCGACCGGTCCGAGCACCGCGGTGCCGAGCTTGTGGGCGGCCTCGGCGTCGATGCGCGTGAGCGCGTGCTGGAAAAGGAGTCGGTACAGAGGTGCCACTCTAGGACCAGTGCTTCGCCTCCGCCTCGCGCTCGTCGGCGCCGTGCTCGTGGCCTGCGCGGTGGTTGCGCTCCTGCTCAGGCCAGTCGCCGACGAGGACGTTCCCGTCGTCCCCACGCCGCCCGGCGCCGACCGCGGTGAGGCGCTCGAGGACCCCTACGCCTGGACGCCGCAGCGCAGCGTGGAGCTCTCCAAGCGCGCCGCCGCGGGCGTGAGCGGGCTGCTGTTCGAGCGCTCGCCCGGTGGCGCGGTGGCCACGGCGCAGCGGGTGAAGCGCTTCCGGCCGCAGGTCGAGCAGGCGGCCAAGGCGGCGGGCGTGAACCCGGACCTGCTCGAGGGCCTCGTGTTCCTGGAGAGTGCGGGCCGGCCCGACGCGCGGGCGCCCGGCGGGATCGAGGGCGCCGCGGGCCTGACGCAGATCCTCGCCGAGACCGGCACGAACCTGCTGGGCATGAAGATCGACCTGGCCAAGAGCGCGAGCTACACGCGTCGCCAGGACGCCGCGCTACGCGACGGCAACGTCCGCCGCGCGGCCGCGCTCAACCGGGCGCGACGGCGCGTCGACGATCGCTTCGACCCCGCCAAGGCGCTGGCCGGCACCGCGCGTTACCTCAAGCTCGCGCTCGACCGCTTCGGCCGCGAGGACCTGGCGTTCGTCTCCTACCACATGGGCATGGGCAACCTGGAGAACGTCCTGGCGGACTTCGGCGGCGGCCGGCGCTCCTACGCCGAGCTGTACTTCGACTCCACGCCGCTGCGCCACCCGAAGGCCCAGCAGCGGCTTGCCTCCTTCGGCGACGACTCCTCGAACTACTACTGGAAGCTGCTCGCGGCACGGGACATCCTGCACGGCCTCGAGCGCCGCCGGTCCGGTCGCGACGCGCTCCTGGCCGGCGCCCCGCAGGGTGAGCTTCGCCAACTCAGCGGGACACCGCAGGACACGGCGCTGACCGCCGATCCCGAGCTCCGGCTGCGCCCGGAGGCGCTCGCCACCGCGCTCTACATGGCCGCCCAGGTCCGCGAGATCTCCGGCGCGCCGTCATTGCGGCTCACGCGCGCCGAGGACGGCGGCTGGACGTTCCGCGTCTCGCGCCGGTACACGTCTCCGCAGCAGGCGCGCGCCTTCCAGTACGTTCTGGATCGCCTGCAGGTCCTCAACGTGATCGCCTGGTCGCGCACGACCGGCACGATCCGCGTCACCGCCGGGCGTGACGCGAAGGTGCTGGAACCGCTGCTCGACAGGCTCGGAGGAAAAGCCCCGTGACCGACGCCATCCGGACGCCCGACGAATTGTTCGAGGAACTTCCCGGTTTCGGGTGGAAGCCCAGCTTCCGCACCTGGGACGGGATCCGCCTCGCCCACATCGACGCCGGCGAAGGCGCGCCCGTGCTGATGCTTCACGGCGAGCCGACCTGGAGCTACCTGTGGCGCAAGGTCGCCCCGCCCGTGATCGACGCCGGCTACCGCGTGATCCTGCCCGACCTGCCCGGCTTCGGGCGCTCGGACAAGCCGATCGGCGAGGACTGGTACTCCTACGACCGCCACGTCGAGGCGATCAAGGCGCTCGTGGAGGATCTCGACCTGCGCGACGCGACGTTCGTGCTGCACGACTGGGGCGGGCCGATCGGCCTGCGGCTCGCGGTCGAGCTCGCCGACCGGGTGAGCAGGCTCGTGCTGATGGACACCGGGCTGTTCACCGGCAGCGTGCCGATGAGCGAGGCCTGGCACCGCTTCGCCGATTTCGTGGACCGCGTGGAGGAGTTGCCGGTCGGGATGCTCGTGCGCCGTGGCTGCCATGTCGATCCCGGCGACGAGGTGGCCAACGCCTACGACGTCCCGTTCCCGAACGAGATGAGCAAGTCGGGCGCGCGGGCGTTCCCGCCGATGGTGCTGCGCCTGCAGGCGTCGGCCGGCGCGCGCAAGACGCTCGAAGCGCTGCGCGACGACCGCCGCGACATGCTGCTGCTGTGGGGCGAGGAGGACGTGCCGCTCCCGCCCGAGCAGGGCGACGCGTTCGCGGCCGAGCTCGGGCGGCCCGCCCCCCGGCGGATCGCCGGGGCGGGCCACTATCTCCAGGAGGACCAGGGCGAGCAAGTCGGCGCCCTGATCGCCGACTTCCTCAGCTGACGAGTTCCTCTTCCGCCGCGGGGGCGCTCTGCGCGGCGCGCTGCTCGTAGGCGGCGCGGGCGCGCTGATCGGTGTCCGCGACCTTGTTGGAGTTCATCGCGCGGGAGACGGCCTCGCGGGCGCGGCGCGGGAGCACGGCGCCGGACCACATGACCGCGGCGAGGCGCTTGGGCGCCCAGACGTCGAAGCGCGGGACCTTCAGCGCGGCGATCGTGTCCGCGGCGATGTCCTCCGGCGACACGCGCGGGACGCCGCGCAGGTCCGGGACGCCGCTGGCGAGCTCGGTCTTGGCGAAGCCCGGCATCACGACCGTGACCTCGACGCCCGTGCCGCGCAACTCGGCGCGTACGGCCTCGGACAACCCGATCACACCGTGCTTGGTCGCACAATAGGTGGCGAGCCCGGGCGCCCCGGCGCGCCCGGCGAGCGACGCGATGTTGACGATGTGACCCGTCCGCCGCGGCTTCATGCGCTTCATCGCCTCCTGCGTGCCGTGGATCACGGCGTGCAGGTTGATCTCCAGCTGGCGCGTGATGCTCGCCTCGGACTCCTCCTCCAGCGTGGTCACGTGCATGATCCCCGCGTTGTTGATGAGGATGTCGATCGGGCCGAGGCGCTGCTCGGCCTGGTCGAGGAACGCGGTGAAGGCGGTACGGTCGGTGACGTCGAGGGCGAGGCCGATCGAGCCGTTGGCGAGCTCGAGTGCGGTGGCCTCCGCGGCGGCGGCGTCGAGATCGCCGATGGCGACCACCACCCCCTCGCGGGCGAGGGCCTGGGCGAGCGCCTGGCCGATGCCGCGGGCTCCTCCCGTGACGACGGCGACCTTGCCGCTCAACGAGCGGGGAGTCTTGGACATGGTGTCAATTATGGCGGTTGTTTGCGCACCGAAAGTCCAGATCGGTCACAGGTAGGCGCCGTTGGGGATGTAGGGCGTGAATGGCCCCACGTCGCCGCCGGTGAACACGGCGCCCTGGTCTGACCGAAGGTCGAGCCGCGCTTGGAGGCAGGTGCGGATCGCCCATTGCTGGCTGGCCGTGAGCCACATCACGCTCGCGTGGTCGAGCCGGGCGAGCGCGGCCTGCAGCAGTGTCGATGCGGCCGCTTCGTCGTAGGCGGCCACGATCCGGACCTCGCCGTCTCTGCCGTAGACGGTGTAGCCACGGTCGGAGACGAGCAGCGCGTGGCCCGCATCGAGCATCGCCTGGATGTCCTGACCGTGCGCGGCGCCGCGCACGTGGCGGTCGACGGCCTCGGTATGCGCGATGTCGCTCGCGTCGCCCGGCCGGACGCCCTCCGGGGCCTCGATCCGCGGGGCGCCCGTACCGGTCAGCGACGGGTCGACGCGGAGCCCGAGCCGCGCGTAGGCGCGCATCGCGCGCGGGTCCGTGGTCGAGAGGATGATGCGCCCGCGCGCTCCCTCCGCGTAGCCGTGGCACGCGCGCAGGACCGCGCCGCCGATGCCCGTCGACTGGTGCTCGGGATCGACGACGAGCAGCGACAGGCCCCACACGCCCTCGCGCAGCAGGGCCAGCCCGCACGCGATCAGCCGCCCGTCCTGCTCGGCGACCCAGGCGCCGCCGGGGTCGGTGCGGACGAGGTGGCGATGGCGGATCATGCCGATCGCCGGGTCCGGGCGTGTGCGTCTCCTCGCCGTTCTCGCGCGACTGGTGCTCGAAGACGTTGACGGTCAGCGCGAAGGCCTCCGGCACGTCGGCTTCCAGCATCGGGCGGATCACAGGTACGCCCCGCTCGGCAGGTAGGGGCGGAACGGGCCGACGTCGCCGCCGACGCACAGCGCGCCGATGTCGGTGCGCAGGTCCATGCGCGCCTCCAGGCACACGTCGATCGCCCACTGCTGGCGGCCGGTGATCCAGTTGACGCCGACCGCGCGATCGCGGGCGCGGGCGAGGAACGCGTTGAGCAGATCGCGCGCGCCGGCCTCGTCGTAGGCGGCGAGCAGCCGCAGGCCACCGCTGTCCCCGACGACGGCGTACCCGCGCTCGGACACGAGCAGGAGCTGCCCGGAGTCGAGCATGAGCTGCATGTCAGGCCCGTGGGCGGCGCCGCGCACGTGGCGGTCGACCGCCTCCGTGAACGGGATGTCGCTCGCGTCGCCCTCGCGGATCCCGGGCGGCTCGGTCACGTCCCGCGGGCGGCCATGCGCGCGCAGGCACGCGTGGACGTCGAGGCCAAGCCGCGCGTAGGCGCGAATCGCCCGTGGGTCCTGGCTGGTGGCGATCAGGCGGCCCGTGGCGTGTTGGCCGTAGTCGAAGGCCTGGCGCAGCAGCCTCGAGCCGAGACCGGCGGACTGCAGGTCGGGGCGGACCGCGAGCTGCGAGAGGATCCACACGCCGTCGCGCAGGAGTGCGAGCGCACAGCCGGCCAGGCCGTGCTCGTCCTCGGCCACCCACGCGCCCTCGGGGTCGGTGTGCAGCGGGTGCGCGAAGCGGAGCTTGACGAGGGTCGGATCGGGCCGGTCGTCGAGGGGCTCGCCGCGGCGGCGCTGCAGGTCCTCGTCAGCCGCGAACACGAGATCGATCACCGGCTGGACGTCGGCTTCGCGCATCGGGCGGATCTCGGCCATCCCCGCCAAGCCTAGGGGTGCCCGCCCGGCGGACGCTCTCTCGCGGTCTCCGTGGGGCTTCTCCTACGATCGAGGGTGATGGGCAGCTTCTCGATCCACGGCCAGCGCCTGGCCTACACCGAATACGGGTCGGGGCCGCGCCTGACGATCCTCCTGCACGGCCTGCTGTTCAACCAGCGCATGCACGAGACGCTGGCGCAGGCGCTCGCGGCGCGGGGCCGGCGGGTGGTCACGCTCGACCTGCTCGGCCACGGCGACTCCGACCGCCCGCGCGAGAAGTGGCGCTACTCGATGCCGGCCTTCGGCGCGCAGGTGATCGCGCTGCTCGACCATCTCGGCGAGGCCCAAGCCGTCGTGATGGGCACGTCGCTGGGCGCCAACGTGGCGCTGGAGGCGGCGGCGCGGCGCTCCCGACCGCGTGCGCGGGATGGTCATCGAGATGCCCGTGCTCGACCATGCGCTGATCGGGTGCGCGCTGGCGTTCACGCCGATCATGGTCGCGCTGACCGCGGGCGAGCCGGGCATGCGGGCGCTCTCGCGCGTGACGCGACTGGTCCCGCGGCGGCGGCTGCCGTGGCAGGCGGACATCCTCCTCGACTGGGTTCGCCAGGACCCGGAACCGAGCGCCGCGGTCTTCCAGGGACTGTTCTTCGATCGCATCGCGCCGCCGCGTGAGGAGCGCATGGGTGTGGAGACGCCTGCACTCGTGATCGGGCACCAGTACGACATCATCCATCCCTTCTCCGACGCCGGGATGCTCGCCTCCGAACTGCAGAATGGTCGGCTTTTGCAGGCTCGTTCGTTGCTGGAGCTGCGTTTCGCCCCGCGGCGGCTGACGGATGAGATCGGGGGGTTCGTCGACGAATGTTGGCGTCCGCGGGCGGCCCGGACGCGCGCTCGAGCGTCTTAAATGCGCTTTTGACCGCTACCCTCAGCCGCCGGTATGTCGAGTCGCCAAGAAGAAAAAGAACGCCGTAAGCGCGAGCGCGAAGAGCGCGAGGCTGCGGAGCGCGCGAAGGCCTCGCGCGGCAAGCGCCTGCAGATCGTGTTCGGCGCGTTGCTGGTCGTCGTGTTGCTCGGTGGCGGCACCGCGCTCGCGCTCACGCTCGGTGGCGGCAGCGACTCGTCGACCAGCGACGTCCCGGCGGGCAGCGCCAAGATCCCCGCCCAGCAGGAGGGTGATCTCAAGAAGGCGGCCGCCGCGGCGGGCTGCAAGCTCGTGGACGCGCCCAACGAGGGCGCCGGCCACGAGGAGAAGACCTTCAAGCCCTCCGACTACAAGCAGAACCCGCCGACGTCGGGCGCCCACTTCCCGGAGTGGTACCAGGACGGCATCTACGGGCCCGGCGACACGCCGGAGCTCGGCAAGGCCGTGCACACGCTCGAGCACGGCCGGATCGACATCCAGTACAAGCCGGGCACGCCCGCGACCACGGTCGCCCAGCTCGAGACGCTCTACAACGAGATGGACGGCGGGCACCACCTCCTGCTCTTCCAGAACGACACGAAGATGCCGTTCGCCGTCGCCGCGACCGCCTGGGATCACCAGCTCGGCTGCCCGACGATGAACCCGAAGGTCTTCGATGCGATCCGCGCGTTCCGCACGGAATACATCGACAAGGGCCCCGAAATCGTTCCGTAGTCAAGGCGGGACGTCCCTCCGCCCCACCCCGATCATCCGGCCTTATTCGCGCCAGCCACCGGTCTCGCCTCGATAGAGGCCGTGACCGGTGATGGCCATGCGCGCGCTGAGGGCGATGATGCGCAGGTCGAGCTTGAGGCTCGCGTGCTCGATGTAGTACAGGTCGAGCTCGATCCGCTCCGGCCACGGCAGTGACGCGCGGCCGTTGACCTGCGCCCAGCCCGTCAGGCCGGGCCTGACCGCGAGCCGGCCTCGCTGCCGGTCGGTGTAGTTGTCGACCTGAACCTGGATCGTCGGCCGTGGCCCCACGAGCGACATCTCGCCGCGGACCACGTTGATCAGGTTCGGAAGCTCGTCGATGCTCGTCCTTCTGAGCAGGGCGCCGATCCGCGTGATCCGGCTGTCGCCCTCGTCGACCGCCATGCCCGCGCCCATGTGCTCGGCGCCGGAGACCATCGTCCGCAGCTTGAGCACCTCGAACGCGTGGCCGTGCTGGCCGACGCGCCGCTGCCGGTAGATCGGGTGGCCGTGGCTCTCCAGCCGCACGGCGAGCGCCGCGATGGCGACGATCGGCGCACTGACCACGAGCATGCTCGTGGCCACGGCAAGGTCGAGCGCGCGTTTGCGGCGACTGTGGACGTAGCGGTTCATCGCGTGCCCTCGGGAGCTTCCCAGCCGGCCTCGGTGCCGTGCCGCAGCCAGTCGTAGAGGCCGGCGGCGAGTGCTGCCGTGGTCAGGACGTAGTAGCGGCGCGATCAGTTGCGGGCGCGCGCGGCCGGGCGCGAATGCCGCTCCGACGAGCGCGAGCTGTGCCGCCGCCGCGAGGCGGTACACCCGGCCCGTTCGCAGCAGGCCGAGCGTGGCCAGCGCGGTGAGGACGTGCAGGAACGGCGTCCCATAGCGCAGCAGCCGGTGGCTGACGATCATCAGCGCGTACAGCGGCGGGTAGCCCTTCGGGTCGGCGAGGCCGCCCTTGATCACGATCGGCCACCCGTGGGACATCATCCGCCGCTTGCGCGCCCACTCGCCCTCGATGCTCGGGACCATCTTCTCGGTCGCCCGCGCCTCGGGCGCGTACACCGCCCGGTGCCCGCGCTTGACCAGGTTGAACGGGAAGCTCAGATCGTGGCCCATGATCGGGTCGACCTCGATGTACGCGCTCCTGCGCACCGCGTAGATCGCGCCGTTGCCGCCGGTGACGCTCGCCAGCGCGGATTCGCTGGCCCGCAGCCACATCTCGTAGCGCCAGTACAGGCCTTCCTGGTTGGTGCCTTCCTCGTTGCTGAAGGTGACGTTCCCGCACACGTACGCGACCTGCGGATCGCTGAACGGCTTCACGAGCTCGCGCAGTGCGTGCGCGTCCCACATCGCGTTGGCGTCCGAGAACGCGACGATCTCGCCCCTGGCCACGCGCACCGCGGCATCCTGGCTGCGGATCTTCCCGCCCCTCGGGAGCTCAAGCACGCGATCCGCTTCCTGAGCGCCGCTGATCGTGGCGGGGTCGCTGCCGTCGACCGCGACGATGATCTCGAGGCCCGGATAGTCGAGCGCCTTGGCGTTCGCGACCTTCGCCGCGATCACGGCCGCTTCCTTGTACGCCGCGATGATCAGCGTGACGCTCGGGGTGATCGGGCTTCCGGGCGCGGTGGGCGGGTTGCCCTTGGCCTTGCGCAGGGCCGCGAGCGCGATGGCGTAGAGGGCCTGGGTCCAGGCGATCAGGGCGGCGGAGATCCAAAAGAGGGCGCGCATCGGGCGGCGTGGATGGTGGCAGAGGGCGCGAGAACTGCGAGCGGATCGCCTCGCGGCCGTCAAGTCACGGTCGTCCGTGCTGTCCTTCGGTCCGTGGTGGCGTGACTTGACTGCCGCGACTCGATCCGCTTATGGGCTGGTCAAGGTCGCTCCGCTCGGGGTGCCCTCCGCGGGAGGGCCCCTCGACACAAACGACCGCGGGCCGGCAGGTTTCGATCACGTTCGGACTGGTCGAGTTGGCGCGTCGGTGGGGGTGCAGCCGGAAACCTGTCGAGAGCGAACCTTTCCGGCTTCACCCCCCGGCCCGAGGCCGTTTCGTCCGCGCGAACCGATCAGGAGTGGCCCGCCAGCTGGCGGGCACACCGGCGCCAGCCGGTCCTCACTGCCCCGTCAGCAGGGCGCGGCCAGGCTGGTCAAGCGCGCCCACCACGAACCGAGAGACCACACGCTACGGGCGTGCTTGACGCGACCGCCGCGCTCTGCTCGCAGTTCAGGCGCGGGCGCGGCGGCCGGGCCGCGCTCGGAGGTCACGTCGGTGCGCTGCTCCGCCAGCGTGGCGGGCCCATTTGACACGAACGACCGCCGGGCCAGGCGTGTTTCGATCACGTTCGAACTGTTCGAGTTGGCGTGTCGGTGGGGGTGCCGTCGCAAATTTTCGCTGTCAGGACGCTTTCCGTACGTCACCCCCCGGTCCTGAGGCGGTTTCGTCCGGCCGAACCGATCGGGAGTGGCCCGCCGGTCGGCGGGCACACCGGCGCCAGCCGGTCCTCACTGCCCCGCAAGCGGGCGCGGCCAGGCGGGTCAAGCGGGCCCACCCGCCCACGAGCGAACACAAGATTCGGGCCGCGCTTGACGCGACCGCCGCGCTCTGCTCGCAATTAGACGCTTCCCTCGACGGGGGGTTCACGTCGTGCGCTGGCTCCGCCGGGCCCGCCTGACACGAACGACCGCAGGACGGCGCGTATCGATCACGTTCGCACTGTTCGAAGTGGCGCGTCAGTGGGGTGCGGTACGAGATTCGCGCTGGATGAGGAATTTCGTACGTCACCCCCCCGTCCTGAGGCGGAACCGATCAGCCGCGGGAGTGGCCCGCCCGTGGCGGGCACACCGGCGCCAGGCGGGTCACGCGCGCCCACCCGCCCACAGGAGAGCACAAGAATCGGGCGCGCTTGACGCGACCGCCCCGCTCTGCTCGCGGTTCCAGGCTCGAACCCGACAAGCGCCTTCACGCGCGCCGCCACTCGCGGCACACTGGCACGAATGCTCACCGACGGCGTGATCACCCTCCGGCACCCCACGATGGATGACGTCGAGGCGATCTTCGAGGCGTGCCAGGACCCCGAGGTCCCGCGCTGGACCGGTGTTCCGTCTCCGTACACGCGCGAGAACGCGGTGCAGTGGATCGAGCGCACCGTGGAAGAGCGCGAGCTCAAGCGCACGCAGGCGTTCGTCGCCGAGCTCGCCGGGGAGTTCGCCGCCTCGTGCAGCCTGATGGAGCTCGATAGAGCGCCGGGCTACGGGGAGATCGGCTACTGGGTCGCTGAGCCGGCGCGGCGCAAGGGCGTGGCGAGCCGGGCGGTGCTGCTGCTGAAGGCGTTCGGCGTCCAGGAGCTCGGGCTGACGCGGATCGAGCTGCTCGTCCACGAGGACAACCTGCCGTCGCGCAAGACCGCGGCGCGCGCCGGGTTCACGGACGGCACCGATGAGCGCCGGCCCGCGCCGCGCAGTGCGACGCCTGGCCCCGCGAACCACGTGGTCTACGCCTGGAGCGCCGCGTAGAGCTCGAGGGTGCGGGCGGCGATCGCGTCCCAGCTGTACGGGCCTGCGGCCGCCGCGCGCGACGCCGCGGCCATCTCCGCCAAACGCGTCGGGTCGGCCAGCAACGAGGTCAAGGCCGCGGCGAGCGCGTCCGGATCGCCCGGTGGGACGAGCTCCACGCCCGGGATCTCGGAGAAACCGCCGACGGTGGTCGCGAGCACGGGCTTGCCGAACGCCAGGGCCGTGAACAGCACGCCTGACTGGTCGATCTCGCGGTAGGGCAGCACGACGAGATCGGCCCCGCGGAACGCGCCCGCGAGCTCGGCGCCGGACACGAAGCGCAGCGCCGTGCGCACGTTCGGTCCGTGGATGAACGAGACGTCCATGCGCGGCATGCCGATCACCCACAGCTCGGCGTCCGGCGCCGCCGCTCGCCAGGCGTCGATCAGCACGTCGACGCCCTTGTAGGGACGCAGCAGCCCGAAGCAGAGCACGACCGGCTTGTCCGGGCGGGCGAACGGCGCCTCGCCCGGCACGTCGAGCCCGTCCAGGACCCCGTGCGGGATCACATGCACGCGCGCGGGGTCGAGGCCGAGCTCGTCGCGCAGCCGCGCGGCCCCGTGCGAAGAGTGCACGACGATCCCGTCCATCCGCTCGTACAACGCTCGCTGCCCGGCGAGCTGGCCCGGCCGCGGCTCACGCGGGAGCACGTCGTGGGCGGTCAGCAGCCGCGGGTGCACGGAAGGCAGCAGCCGCGCATCGAGCGCCTGGATCGACAGCCACTGGAAGTGCACGACGTCCGCCGCGCGCGCCGCGCGCCGATAACGGAGCATGTCCGGCACGTGCGAGGCCACACGCGCGAAGCGCCCGCCTCCGCGGCGGTAGAAGGCCTCGACGACATGCACCGCCGGATCGACCGGCGGCACGTCGCCGTAGCGGAACGCGCTGGTGAACAATTCGACCCCGGCGCCCGCTCGTGCGAGCGCCGAGGCGAGTGCCCGGTCATAGGGCGGCGTGTAGGCCGCCGGATCGACCAGGTGAACGCGCATCGCGCGCCAGTATGCCGCGAAACCTAAAGGGGCCAGGCCCCTTTAGGTTGCGAAGCCGGATTGCGGGTCGCGGCCCGCGGTCTGGCGCGTCGTCGGCGTTGTCGAGCCCCAAGCGCGCGTCGTCGAGCATGCGGCAGCGCCGCCGCGAACACCCCTGCCCAGCCCACGCGAGGGGCGTTGTACCCGGACGTCGTCTCCGTGCAGATGACACGGCGTCAGGACGACGACGCCCGGTCTGGCGCCCTTTCGCCGCGCCGATCGCCAGACTGCAGGCCTCGTGGGGGTCGAGCTTTCCTTTTGCGTGGTCAACACCGAACAGCGCGGGCTGCTGCGGTACTGCCTGGATGCGATCGCGCGCGAACGCGCCACCGTCGACTTCGAGACCGAGGTGCTGGTGCTCGACAACGCGTCCCAGGACGGGTCGGTGGACGTGGCGCGCAAGCATCCGGTCACGACCGAGGTGATCGCCCTCTCCGCGCGCCGCGGCAAGGCGGCCAACGACAGCGCGCTGCTGCGGCGAGCGACCGGCCGCTACTGCCTGCTGCTCAACGAGGACTCAGAGCTCGAGCCGGGCGCGACCGCCGCCCTGCACGCCGCGCTCGACCACGATGACGACGCGGGCGCGGCGGGTGCGATGCTCGTCCGCCCCGACGGCGGCCAGCAGCCTTCGGCCTGGCGCTTCCCGTCGCCCGCAACCGCGTTGTTCACCGCGCTGTGGCTGCACAACGCGCTCGTCGTGCAGAGTGCCGGCGAGGAGACACGCCCGGTCGACTGGGTGCAGTCGGCGGCGATGCTCGTGCGCCGCTCGGCGGCCGAGGAGATCGGCTACTTCGACGAGGAGTTCTTCGTCTACTCCGACGAAGTCGACTTCTGCAAGCGCCTCTCGCTGGCCGGCTGGCACTCGCTCTATGTGCCCGGCGCCCGCGCCGTCCACCACGAGCAGCTCTCCACCGGCAGCGTCCCGAGCCGCCGGATCGTCGAGTTCTCCCGCAACCGCGACCGCTACATGCGCAAGCACCACTCCAAGCTCTCAGCCTGGACCGTGCGGCTGCTGACGGCGTGGACCTACGGCGTGCGGACGGTCGGCGCGCTCGTACTCCCCGGGCACAATCCGCGCCGTTACGCCAAGCACGTGACCGCGACGCTGCTTCCCGCCCGCGGCGAAGGGCTGCGGGAGGGCGCCGAGGAGTTCAACCGGAGGCTGGGGCCGGGCGGGCCAGCAGGCGGCGAGCGGCCTTGAGCTCGCCCGGCCGGAAGAACCGCGCCGCGTAGAGCACCAGCGGGATCGCGGCCAGCACCAGCGCCCGGCTGATGAAGCCGACGGCGCCGGACGTGGGCAGCAACAGCTCGCCCGCGGCGGCGAGCCCGCCGGCGATCAGCAGGAACCGCAGGAGCCGATCCCACTCGAACGCGACCGGGAACAGGTTGTGGGTGAGCGCCCACATCGCCACGAGCATCACGGCGTAGGCGCCGACCAGCGCCAGCCCGGCGCCGGCGATGCCCATCGGCGGCACGAGCAGCGCCAGCAGCAGCACGTTGACGATCAGTCCCGACAGCGCGGCGGGCGCGTTGCGGACGGTGACCTGCGCGCGCCCGGCCATCGCCACCAGTACCAGGAACAGCCCGTACAGCGCCCACCCGAGCGCCACCCAGGTCAGCGCCTCGTGCGCCGCGAAGAACTGCGGCGCGGCGAAGATCCGCACCAGCCAGCGGCCCAGCAACGCCAGCCCGGCGACCACGAGCCCCGTGAACAGCACGTAGTACGTGGTGATCCGGGCGTAGACCCGCGCGGCCTCCATGTCGTCCACGATCGAGTAGGCCAGCGGCGGCCAGGCGTACTGGAACGCGCGCACGGTGAAGACGACGATCCCGGCCAGCTTCACGCTCAGCGAGTACAGACCGGCGTCGGCCGGGCTCTCGAAGCGATACAGCCACAGGCGGTCGACGAAGAACAAGGCGAAGACCGACACCTCGGCGGGAACGGTCGGCAGGCCGAAGCGGAGCATCGGGCCCAGCTGCGGTCGCGACGGCATCCCCAGCGCGTCCCGTTCGGCCCACCACAGGCCGAGCAGGATCACCGCGGACGCGGCGTAGTTGCCGAGCACGAGCCCGAGCGCGCCCTGGTCGAGGACGACGACCAGCAGGACCGTGAGCACCACGGTGAGCGCGACGTTGGCCAGCGAGGCGATCGCGAACGCCCGCGCCCGTTCCTCCACGCGCAGCAGCGCGTAGGCGAGCTCGAGGTTGGTGAACGCCCACAGGCCGAGCGCGCCGGCGCGCACCACGTCCGCCTGTTCCGAACCGAGCAGCAGGCGGCTCAGCGGCGCGGCGAACACCGCGATCAGCACCGCCGCCACGGTCGTCACCGCCAGCAGCGTCCCGGTCGCCGTGCGGGCGAGTGCGCGGCGACGGGCGGGGTCGGCGTCGAGGTAGTGAAAGCGCACGAACGCCTCCCCCAGGCCAAGCCGCAGGACGATCGAGAGCAGGATGATCGTCGTCAGGATCAGCTCGGCGGTGCCGTAGTCGGCGCGCGTGAGGTGCCGCGTGTAGAGCGGGAGCGTGACGAGCGCGATCACCTTGCTCACCGCGTCGGCGAGCTGGTACGCGGCTCCGGTCCGCAGCAGCCGGCGTAGGTAGCTCGTCATCGCGGCTCACGCTAGCGTCTGCGCGGATGACAGATCCTGCCGGGGGCTACGGATGGCGGACGGGGACGGGGCCGTTCTCGCTCAGCCGCATCGCCGCGGAGGCTGAATCGGCCGGCCGCGAGCCGCCGCCGATTGGCGTCCTGCTGCTCCCGCGCACGCTCGAGCAGTTCATCCTGCGCGACCAGGCCGAGGATCTGCTGACCGCGCCGGGCATGTTCGCCATCGAGCCGGCGCGCGTCTCCTACGGGGCGCAGCTGCGGCTGCCGGCCGCGGTCGGCGACGGGCTGGCGGCGACCCAGGCGCGGCGCCTGAAGCTCCCCGGCGTGCCGCGCGTGATCGTCATCTTCCACCCGCTCCAATATCCGCTCGCGCGCGGGCTGATCGCCCAGCACCCGGACGCCGAACTCTGGTACTGGCGCTGGGACCGCTACGAGGCCGCCTACGACGCCACCCGTCGCCAGCGCAACCGGCTCGAGGAACTGCACCTCGCCGCCAGCCTGCGCGCCGCGGTGAACATCGTCGTCTCCGACGCACTCGGCGACCTCGCGCGCGAGGAGGGCGGCGCGAACCCGCTGCTGGTCCCGCTCGCGGCGGACTCGTTCCCGACGCCGCCGCAGGACGTGGTTGCCGTCTCGCTCGGGCACCTTGGGCACCGCACCGACTGGACGCTGCTGCGGACCGTCGCCGAGCGCATGCCGGAGCTGACGCTGCTGCTGATCGGCGAGTGGCACGAGGCGGAGTCCGGCCACGTCGAGGACTACCAGGCGTGTCGCCGGGCGCCGAACCTGATCTGGCTCGGGCGGCGCTCGGACGAGGAGGCGGCGCGGCTGATCAACCTGGCCGACGTCGGGATCGTCCCGTTCGAGCAGTCCGAGTTCAACGACACCGCGCTCCCGTACCGGATCCTCAAGTACGCGCGGCTCGGGCGCCGGACGATCTCGCCGGACCTGAAGGGCGTGCGCACCTGGGCTGAGGCGGTGACGATCGCCGACTCGCCGGACGCGTGGGTCGAGGCGCTGCGGGCGAGCGCCGGCACGCGGATGCGGCCGGACGCCGACCTGCGCGCGTGGGCGCTCGACCAGACCGCGCACGCTCAGAACCGGCCGCTGTGGGAGCGGATGGAGTCACTGGGGATCGAAAGCGGGCGGCTCGGGTCCGAGCGCGTCAGCAGCGCCGATACGCGCTCAGAACGCCGTGCCGCGCGACGGGCGAGAAGCCAGGACTCGGCAGGTTGACCCGCGGCGACGTGCCCGCCGCGAAGCCGTAGCGGCGCAGCGCCTTCTGGCCCAGCGCGAAGACCTCGACGCCCGTGGGTCGCCGCATCGCCGAGCGCGCGCCGATCCGGGCGTCGACGTGCCAGCGCGCGTCCGGGACGAGCCGGTAGGTCGGGAAGGTCAGCGTCCCGCAGCGCATCCCCTCGCGGACCGCGGGGTCGTCGAGCGTCGCGATCAGGCTGTCGTGGGTGAGGCGGATGAAACGGATCTCCTCGCGCACGTTGGTGATCGACGGGGCGAGGATGATCAGGCCGATCAGCCCGAGCACCGCCGCCGCCGCGGAAGCGCGCGCCCAGACGCGGTTGCCGGACTCGGTGAAGCCGAGCAGCGCGTAGCCGGCGAACAGACAGAGCGCGATCGCCGGGACCGTGAGGTAGCGCGGGAGGATCGAGAGCCCGAGCAGCCCGGTGCCGACGAACGTGATCACGCCCGCGGCGAACAGCCCGAGCGGGACGAGCAGCGCCCGCCAGCCGAGGAAGCGCCACGCGAGCACGACGCCGACCGGCGCCAGGAGCGCGACCGGTGGGCGCACGGTGGCGATCACGAAGGAGACGAACGAGCCCGGCACGTGCTGGACGCCGCGCACGCGGCCGAGGTCGTCGGCCAACTCGGAGGTGGCGTGTAGCGAGTGCAGCGGATCGCCAGTCACGAGCAGGTCGGTGAGACACCAGAGCAGCGGCGCGGCGAGGACGGCGGCGCCGTAGGAGATGGCGTGCGGCGGGAGCCGGAGCCCCAAGGCCGACGGCTCCCAGCGACGCGCGGCCCATGGCCGAATCGTCGCCAGCCACCACAGCCCCGCGAGAACCCACGCCTCGGGGCGGAGGAGGCCCGCGGCGACGAGCAGCGCGAGCGGGAGCCACTCGGCCGGCGCGCTCGACTCGTCGGCGCGAGCCGCGGCGCCCGCGCGCTCCGCCTCGAACACACCCGCCCACACGACGATCGCGAGGAACGGCGAGTCCACATAGCCGCGCGCCGCGTAGAGCAGGAACGATGCGCTCGCGGCCACGAACAGCGCCGCCAGCGCGCCGCTCCAGCGGCCGAAGACGGCCGCGCCGAGCCGGTAGGTCCCGAACACCAGCAGCGCGTGCGAGAGCAGGCAGACGAGCACCAGCGCGCGGTCCGCGCTCTCGCCGAAGACCAGACCCAGCACAGCGCCGAGCGCGACGTAGAGCGGATGCTGGGTGGGCGCGGCGTAGGCCTCGAACGACGGCGCCATCCCGTCGAGCAACTCGCGGCCCCACACCAGGTGGTAGTAGGAGTCGTAGTTGGGATAGGTCCGGGTGACCCACCAGACGAGCACCGCGACCGCCAGCGCGAGCGCCAACCCCGCGCGCTCGAGCGGCCGTGGGAAGCGGCTCACGACACGGGGCGCGCCACGACGACCGGTTCCTTGCGGTGGCCGTTGAGGGAGGCCGCCGCGTCCTCCTCATCGAGCGGACGGGCGAGCGCGGGTGCGGCCAGCGCGGAGCCGAGCGCGAGCAGCGTCCACGTCACCGGGTCCTCCAGGAAGGCCGCGTAGAGCCAAGTGTGCAGGACGAGCGCGGCGAACCCGGCGCCGATCGCCGCCCGCGCCGGCATCCCACCCGCCCCGCTGAGCAATCGCCGGAAGGCGAGGACGAGCAGCGCCACGTAGACGGCCAGGCCGATCACGCCCTGCTCGGCGGCGACGGTGATCGGGATCGTGTGCGAGGCCGACGTCGCCTCGCGCCCCGACGACCGCTCGTGGCGGCGGTACTCGGCCTGGAAGCTGCCCGCGCCGTAGCCCAGCAGCGGCTTCGCCCGCGCGAGGTTCAGCCCGCCGTCCATCAGGTCGAAGCGCCCGGAGGTGGCGTCGTTGAGCGACTGCTTGGACCCGGTGTCCAGCCGCAGCGTGCTCGGGAAGGCGAACACGAGCACCGCGGCCACGCCCACCGCGGCGATCAACGGGATCACGACGAACTTCGCGCCCCAGCGCAGCCACGCGAGCACGGCCAGGCCGAGCAGCAGCGCCGCGAAACTCGACTGCGAGAGCGTCGTCAACAGGCCGCCCCAGAGGACGATCAGCGCCGCGATGGCCAGCAGCAGCGAACGCGGGCGCCGGGCCCACAGCAGCACGCTGGCCAGCCCGATCATCACCAGCGCCAGGAAGCGCCCGTAGATGTTCGGGTCGAAGAACAGCGAGTTGACCCGGAAGTACTCCTCGACCTGGTTGGAGGCGATCACCTTCGGGTTCAGCAGCAGGTGGCGCGTCTCGAACTCCCAGAAGCCGATCGCGGTGAACGCGAGCGCCAGCACGACGAGCACGCCGCCGCCCCACAGCAACCGGCGCGGCGTCCACTCCATCCCGCGCAGGAGCACGAACAGCAGCGCGAACGGCACGTAGAAGAACACGACCTGCTGGAACGCCTTCGCGGAGTCCTCGGCGTAGATCGACTGCAGCGCGTAGAGCACGATGCTGCCCATCAGCACCCACTCCAGCGCCCCCGAGCGTTCGGCGGGCGAGCCCTGCAGGCGCGTGGCGAGGCGCGGGATGAGCCACGCGAGCGCGCCCGCCCCGATCACGACGTAGAGGGGTACCAGGAGGTTCGCGGTGCTTCCGCCCGCCTGCACCGGCACGCGGAAGGGCAGCGCGGCCAGCGCGAGCACGCCGAAGAGCCCCGGCCGGCGCGCGAACAGCCACGCCAGGGCGGCCACCGCAGCGATCCCGATCAGCGCCGCGGCAAGCGCGAGGACGCCGCGGTTGCGCACGGTCTCGATCTGCGGCGAATCCCAGATGTCGGCGACGAGCAGCACCGGCGTCAGGATCAGCGCGCCGAGCATCGCCCACGCGCGCCCGCGCACGGTCCGGCCCAGCGCCGCGCCCGCCGCGAGGAGCGCGGCGACGATCATGCCCGCGACGAGCACGCCTTGGGGCAACGCCGCGGTCGAGCTCACCGGTTGCCCTCCGAGCGGATCTTCGGCGTCACGCCGCGCAGGATGTCGACGATGTTGCGCGTGACCTGGGCGACGTTGGCCTCGCCGAGGTTCTGCGACCACTCCGGCAGGCCGACGCGGATCACCGTGCCCTTGCCCAACCGCACCGCGCTCAGCGCGGGGCGCAGGTCGGGCGCCGGCTTGCCGGCCTGCTCGGCCTCGGCCTCCTCGGCCTGCGAGAGCTCCTCGCCGACCAGGGCCAGCGGCTTCCCGTTGCCCAGCGATGTCGTTTCCACCAGCTCCGTGAAGTTGGGCAGCGACAGCGCGCCCTCCATCAGGCCGTAGGCGGCATCGCCCTCGTACTGGGCGAGCGAGACCGGGGCCTTCGTCTTGCGCTCCTTGGCCGGGCGCGCGCCGAACGGGTCGGCCGCCGCGGGCTCGGTCGGGCGCGAGAGCGTCCCGGCGTCCTCGGACTGACGGACACGCAGGCGCACGCCGCGGCGCAGGCTGTCGCCTCCGAACATCGCCAGCCGGCCTCCGTCGGTCACGTACTTGCGCAGACGACTCGCCAGCGGGCGCGTGACCCAGTTCATCGACCCGGCCAGCAGTACGCCGTCACGGTCGCTGGCACGCGGGTTGCGGGTCAGATCGAGGTCCAGGTCACTGGTGAGGTCGTAGCGGATCTTGCGGCGGTCCAGGAACACGAGCAACTGCGCCACGTCGTCCCACCCGGCCGGAAGCCCGTTGGTGCCCATGAACATGCGCGGCCAACGCAGCGAGCCGCCGGGCGCGAGCGTGTTCGGCACGCCGTCGAACGGGGAGTCGTCGACCTTGTCCGTCCCCAGCCACGTGATCGTGGGCACGACGACGAGGATCGTCGAGCGCTTGACCGCCTGGACGAGAAACGGCACGGTCGTGTGCCAACGGCCGGAGCGCAGCTCGAGCAGGTACACGCCGGACGCCCCCTCGGGCGCGCGGAAGACGAGGTTCGGATCGGTCGCCTCGCCGCGCTTCAATACGGCCTTGTCGCCGACGCGGCGCACCCGCCAGCGGTACGGCGCGCTGCGCGAGTCGACGAAGAACTCCGTCCGCGCGCCGGCGGTCACCGGCCGCAGGGGCGGCTGTGCCGTCAGCCCGCGCACGGTGATGCCCGGGCGCCCCGGGATGTCCGCGCCGACCTCGATCTCGGCCGGCGTAATGCCCGTGTTGCGCGCGATGTCGCGGACGCGGGCCTGGACGATGTAGGTCCCGGGGTCCAGCGGCTTTCCGTCGGACCCGAGCCCGTCCCAGACGTAGCGGTGAGCGCGGCCGGGCAGGTCGAACGTCCGCACCGCACGCGGCTTGCCGTCGTCGGTGCGCAGGATCGTGAACCGCGTCTTGTAGCGCGAGACGCCGGTCACCCAGATCTTCACCGCCCGGTCGCCCTGGGAGATGATGTTCCCGAAGTCGCGCGGCGAGGTGACGCTGCAGCGGACGCCGATGCAGACCTTGGACTTCGGCGCTTTCGTGTCCACCCGCATCGTCTTCTGCACGATCGCCGAGCGACCCTCGTCGCGCAATGAGACGCGCAGGCGGTACTGGCCGTCGGCGACCTTCACGCCGTCATCGTCCTTGCCGTCCCAGACCGTGCGGTACGGGCTGTAGGCCTTCATCGGCACGTTGCTGGCAAGCCGCCGCACGACGTCGCCGTCGAGGTTGACGACGTTGATCGTCGCCTCGTCGGGCTTCTTGAGGAACAGCGAGATGCGACTGGTGTCGCGCTCGCCGTCGCCGTTGGGCGAGAAGTATTGGGTGAGATTGACGTTGAGGACCGGCGGGGCGCTCTTGAGGCGCTGAGCGACGAAGAACGCCGCGAACGTCGCGCCGACGAGCACGACGAACGTCACGCGGGCGACGAGTTGCATCGCCCCCGCGGGCCTATGAGGTGCGCTTGTCCTGCCCAATGACCACGACCACGTTCCAGTCCTTGCCCTTGGCCTTGTCATCGCTGGCGAGCGCGGTCTTGAGCGCGTCGTCGATCTCCACGACCTGCTTGATGCCGAGCGATGACGCCACACCGCGCGCGGCGCGCTGCGCCTTGGTGCCGTTGTACATCACGACCGACGTCTGCGCCTGGTCGGCCTCCGCGAGCGTGCTCACCTCGGTGTTGGCCTTGGGATAGGCGTCACCGATCAGCGCGGTCTGGTAGGTGGCCGCGAGCCCGCCCTGCGAGGTGCCGTTGAACAGGAAGACCTTCGCGTCGGACTTCTTGACGGGGGTCGCGGTCGGCTTCGGCGTCGCCTTGCCGCCGCCGGCGTCCTCGGTGGCGGCCGCGGTCGGCGTGCCGGTGCCGGCCTGCGGGCTGTCGTCGCCGCCGCCGAAGAGCCCGAAGGCCGCGGCAGCCGCGGCGACCAGGACGACGACACCGACGACCGCGGTGACGACCACGGCGCGCGTGTTGCTCTCGCGCGGCGGCGGAGCGGCGACGACCGGGCGCCGCGCGGGCGGCGTCTTGCGTCGGGGTGGGAGCGGCTCCAGCGGCGGCTCGCCCCGGCGCGCGGCGGGGGTCGCGGGTGGCGGAGCGCCGTTGCCGCCGCCGTTGAGCGCCGGCTCGTCGACGGTGACCGCGCGGGTGGCCGGCTGCGCGGTGGCGAGCGCGGCGGCCGGGACCGGATGCGGCGTCGGCTCGTGCGGCTCGTGCACGCCGGCGGCGCGCGCGAACGCCAGCGCCGCGACCTCTTCCGGCTTGAGCTTGACGGCGCCGTTGCTGGCGACGGCCTGGACCGGCTCCGGGATGGCGGCCCGCGACTGCGGGACGGGAACCGGTGTGGCCGGGGCGCGCTGGACCTCCTGGGCGTGCTCGGCGACGGCCTGCTCGAGCTCCTGCGCACGCTCCGGCGCGCGGCCCGCCCACTCACGCAGACGCTTGACCTCGCGCGCTTGGGCGAAGTACAGCAGCGACAGAATGGCCAGACCGAAAAATGCGGCAATGCCCACGTAGGCGCCGTATTTCTCGACCTGGTCCTGTAGGGAGAACGCGAACAGAACCATGGAGCCGACCACGGAAGTCTAGGAGGCGGTCCCGCTGGAAGGTTCCGCGGAGGTCTCCACCACCGCCGTACGGCCGCCTGCGAGCTCCGCTACGGCGGCCGCCAGACCGGCCGCGTCACCCGCCGCGACGAGCATCCCGATCTTGTCGAAGACGTACTCCACCCAGGCCGGATCCACGCTCGGCCGCGCCGCGCGCCGGATCTTCTGAGCGGGGGTCGGCTCGGGCCGCTCGTAGGCGTTGAAGAGCTGCTCGTGCAACTTCTCGCCCGGCCGCGGGCCGATGATGTCGATCGCGATGTCCTTGTAGGGCTTCAGGCCCGAGAACTCGATCATCTGGACCGCGAGATCCATGATCCGCACCGGCTCGCCCATCTCCAGCGCGTAGACCTCGCCGCCCTGGGCCAGCGAGCCCGAGCGGATCACGAGCTGGACGGCCTCCGGGATCGTCATGAAGAAGCGCGTCATCTCCGGATCGGTCACCGTGACCGGCCCGCCGGCCGCGATCTGGCGACGGAAGATCGGCACCACCGAGCCCGAGGAGCCGAGCACGTTGCCGAAGCGCACGGCACAGAACGCGGTGTCCGGATAGCGGGTGTTGGCCGCCTCCACCGCCCACTCGCCCAGCGCCTTCGACGCGCCCATGACGGTCGCCGGGGCGACGGCCTTGTCGGTCGAGATCAGCACGAACGCGCTGACGCCGTGGTCGCCCGCGATCGACGTCAGCGTGCGCGTGGCCAACGAGTTGTTGCGGACGGCCTCGATCGGGTTGTTCTCCATCAGCGCCACGTGCTTGTAGGCGGCGGCATGGAACACGACCTCCGGGCGATGCTCGGAGAACACCTCGGCCATGCGCTCGGCGTCCTTGCAGTCCGCCAGGACGGAGACCGAGCTGAGGACGTGGCGCTCGCCGACGAGCTCGCGCTCGATCTCGAACAGGTTCGCCTCGCTGTGGTCCACGAGCACGAGACGTGAGGGATTCACGCGGGCGATCTGGCGGCAGAGCTCGGCGCCGATCGACCCGCCCGCGCCGGTCACGAGCACGCGGCGCCCGGTCAGGTAGCCGCCGACGGACTCGATCTCCATCCGCACGGGCTCGCGGCCGAGGACGTCCTCGACGCGGACCTCGCGCAACTGGCGCGTCATGTTGGTGCCGCCCTGGAGCAACTCGAACACGGTCGGAACGGTGCGCACCGGCACGCCGTGCTCGCGGCACGCCTTGACCACGCGTCCGCGCAGCTCGCCGGAGGCAGACGGGATCGCGATCAGCACCTCGTCCGGCTCGACGTCCTCGAGCACCTGCGCGAGGTCGAACGTCGTGCCGTGAACTCCGGGCATGTGCTGCTTGCGTTCGTCGTCGTCGACGAACCCGACCGGACGGTAGCCGAGGTCCGGGTTCTTGATCAGCTCCCGGAGCAGCAGGTCGCCACCGTCGCCGGCGCCGACGATCAGCACGGAGCGGGCGTTGCGGCGCGCGCGGAAACCGCCGAGCGGACGCACGTAGAAGAAGTGGACGACGTAGCGCGTCCCGGTGAGGAAGGCACCCATCAGCAGGCCGTAGAGCACGAGCACGCCGGCCGGGACGCCGAGTGAGACGTAACCGGTCGGCGCGGTGATCAGCTTCGGCTGCACGATGGTCACATAACCGACCAGCGCGAGCACGGCGATGACCGTGCCCTCGGCGATCTTGAAGTACTCGCGCTGCGACGAGTACCGCATCCAGTGCCGGTACATGCCGACCAGCGCGAAGCATCCGACCGAGCCGAAGATCGCCCACGCGATCGTCCGCTCGAACAGGTCCATGTAGGCGGACGGGATGCCACCGTCGAACCGCAGCCGATAGGCCAGGTAGTAAGCCAGCGCGACCAGCCCCGCATCCAAGGCCACCTGAGGTACGGCGTGGCGATGAATGGGAAAGGCCGCGCTACGGAGCCGGCGGCGCATCCGGGGCAGTGTATTGGGCCACCCGGCGCATCTGCCCCGCCCTAAGAAGCCTTCACGAAGAGATCGGTGAAGACCTCCGGGTCACGGCGGATGCGCGGCGTAGTCGGTTCAGCACGCTCGCGTCGCTCGAAGACCACCTGCTCGGCGCTCGTCAGCCGGTGCATGCGGCCGTCGGCGATCAGGTGCTCGTCGACCGCCCCGAGCCGGCCTTCGAAGGTCGTCCACACCGGCGTGCCCAGGGCGACCGCCTCGCGGTTCATCGTCCCGCCGGCGGAGATCATCAGGTCGGCGAAGGCGATCAGCGACTGCGCGTCGATCGCCTGCTCGGGGACGATGAAGCCGCCCTCGCGGGCGAGCTCCTCGCGTTGCTGGAGCGTGCGCGGGAGCACCACGACCTGCTCGCCGCGAAGCCGATCGAGGACCTGGGTGAAGACCGGCGCCTCGAAGCGGTGATAGAGCGAGACGGCGGGGGGCGTCCGCACGATCGCCAGCGGCTTGCTCGCGGTCAGGCCGAGCTCGTCGAGCACCGCATGGTCGGGCTCGAAGTCCGCCAGGTAGTACTCCTCCTTGAGGCCTTCGTACGGGCGCAGTTTCTCCGGCGTGGCACCGTAGGGCTTCAGGCGCTCGAACGGGATCACGTCGGGGACGACGATGCGGGTCGCCAGGCGGCAGTTGATGCTGTGCTGCTGGCGCGCCCATTCGTAGTCGAACGCGGTCGCCGACGGGATCCGCAGCAACTTCGCGGCGACCGAAATGTCGTTGGAGCCGTGGCCGAGCGCGAGATCGATCCTGCGGCCGCTCGCCCAGCGCACCAGCGCCCCGGACCGCGACGCCAGCCCGACCGCCTTGGCCGCGCGGCCGCCGCCGCGGTGATGGCCGATCGCGGTGTGGTCGAGCCGGAAGCGCTCGAGCAGCCCGAGCGTCTGCGCGAAGTCGCGCGCCGTCACCAGCACCTCGTCGCCGCGCCGGCGCAGGGCCTCGATCACGGGCCGCATGACGAGGACGTGGGGGGAGTTCGTGAGGTCGATCCAGACGCGCAAGTGGCAGGTGAGACTAGTAACCGCAAGTTCTGATACGGACCTGCGTTCAGGGCTCTCATGAAGAAGAGCCTCATCGCCGGACTCGCCGCCGCCGTCACGCTCGTCGGCGCTTCATCCGCTTCCGCCCAGACCTGGGCGCCGGCGGATACCGCCACCGTCCACCCGGGCGTCATGACCTACACCGACGGTGCTCAGTGCACCGCGAACTTCGTCTACACCGACGCCGCCGGCGGCGTCTACATCGGCCAGGCCGCCCACTGCTCGGGCACCGGCGGGCAGACCGACACCGACGGCTGCTCGACGGGCAGCCTGCCGGTCGGCACCCCCGTCGAGGTCACCGGCGCCTCGCAGCCGGGCACGCTCGTCTACAACTCCTGGCTCGCGATGCAGGCGGCCGGTGAGACCGACGCGGACACCTGCGCCTACAACGACATCGGCCTGATCAAGCTCGACCCGGCCGACTACGGCAAGGTCAACCCCTCCGTTCCGACGATGGGCGGCCCGACCGCCCTCGGTGACACGACGGCGCTGGGCGACACGATCTACACCTACGGCAACTCCTCGCTGCGCCAGGGCGTGACGCTGCTCTCGCCGAAGATCGGCAAGAGCCTCGGCGCCTCCGGCGGCGGCTGGACGCACCTGGTCTACACCGTCTCCCCTGGCATCCCCGGTGACTCCGGCTCCGGCTTCATGGACGATCAGGGCAACGCGTTCGGTGTTCTCTCGACCCTGCAGCTCGCGCCGACCGTCGGCTCCAACGGCGTCTCGGATCTGCGCAAGATGCTTGCCTACATGCGCTCCCACGGCGGTCCGGACGTGTCGGTGGCGGCCGGAACCGAGGCGTTCACGGGCTCGCTCGTCGGCTGACGAATTCGATGCAGGCTTGACGTCTTCGCGGCGCGGGAAATACGCTGCACCCGCCGATTCCCGCGCCGCACAATGTTCACGTCCCAGTCCCTGCGAGCCGTACCGAAGCCGGGCTCCGTTGGGTTCAAGGAGCACCGGCTTGACGACGTCGTCCACCAGATCGACGTTTTCGGTGCCCTGGAGAGCACCGGAGAACTGAGCCGCCGTATCGAAGCGGCGCTCGAAAGCGGCGTCCGCTGGCTCATCCTCGACCTCAGCGAAGCGGTCGGCATCACCGACCTCGTGCTCGAAGGCCTGGTCGACGCGGCCGGCGCCCTGCGGGCCCGCAAGGGCGAGCTGATCGTCGCCGGCGTCCAGCGCCACATCGCGCAGCGCCTCGCTTCGTATGACGTCGCGCACCGCCCCGCGGTCGCCGCCAACGTCGACCAGGCGGTGATGATCCTCAAGATGCTGCGCCCGAAGACGGACATCCGCCGGGCCAAGCAGCGAGTGACTTCCTTGACGCTTCCGCGTATCGAGCCGACGGGGTAACGTCGCCCGGAGGTCGCCCTTGGTGTTTCGGGTGACCGGAGGGCGAACCCCTATTACCCTGGGCGCCGTGCTTGTCGCCTCGATTACCGATCCGCTCGTCCAATTCGCCGTCGACGTCATCGACAAGATGGGGTTGATCGGCGTCTTTCTGCTGATGGTCGGGGAGAGCGCCTGCCTGCCGATCCCGTCCGAGGGAACGATGCTCTTCGCCGGCTTCAACGTGGCCGAGGGCGAGTATTCGCTGTTCGTCGTCACCGCCGTCGGCGTGGCCGCCAACGTCGTC
This sequence comes from uncultured Solirubrobacteraceae bacterium, assembly GCA_963798325.1. Lineage (GTDB taxonomy): Bacteria > Actinomycetota > Thermoleophilia > Solirubrobacterales > Solirubrobacteraceae > Solirubrobacter. Next base: position 237,259 of record CAWCSS010000008.1, on the reverse strand, counting down.
GGCTCGTGGATCGCCTACGGGGTCGGCTATTTCGGCCGCGTCGACATCATCGAGAAGCACGGCCGCAAGGTGTTCATCAAGCCTCACCACCTGGCGACCGCGGACCGCTGGTTCGAGAAGTACGGCGACGCGACGGTGTTCTTCTCGCGCATGCTCCCGATCGTCCGCACGTTCATCTCGCTGCCGGCGGGCGTCGCGCGGATGCCGTTCCTGCGCTTCACGGTCCTGACCGCGCTCGGCTGCATCCCGTGGGTGTTCCTGATCGCGTTCATCGGCAAGCAGGCGGGCGCGAACTGGGAGGACTGGAAGGAGCACCTGCACTACATCGACTACGCCGTCGTCGCCGCGATCCTGCTCGGCGTGGTGTGGCTGTTCCTGCGCTACCGGCGCCGCCGGGCGGATGCGTCCGCCCCGGATGCGACGTCCGCCTGAGCTTCTCCAGATCGCGGCCCTGGGCCTGATCCAGGGCGCGACCGAACTCCTGCCGGTCTCCTCGACCGCGCACGTCGCCGCGCTCCCGCGGTTGCTGGGCTGGGACATCGCGGCGTGGGACGCGGCGCGCCGCAAGGAGCTCGAGGTCGCGCTGCACGCGGGTGCCGCGGTCGCGTTGGCGCCGGAGTTCCTGCGGTTGGCGCCGGATGTGGGAACGCTCGCACGGTCGCTGGTGCCGCCCGTGATCGTCGCGTTGCTCTTCGAGCGGACGATCGAGGAACTCGATCCGGTCGTCGGTCTGGTCGTGGGCGCGGCGGCGTTGGCCGCAGCCGACCTCGCGCCGGAGCGCGCCGCGGGTGATCCGGGCTGGTGGCTCGGGCTCGCTCAGGCCGCGGCGCTGGTGCCGGGGGTGTCGCGCAGTGGGGCGACGCTGGCCGCTGCTCGTGCACTGGGGTACTCGCGGGTCGAGGCGTCACGGTTGTCGTTTGGGGTGGCGGGGCCGGTGCTCGTGGGGGCGACGACGTTGAAGGCCTGGCGTGCCCGGCGCGGCTTCGACCCCCGCCTCTTCGCGGGTGCGTTGGCCGCATTCGCGGGTGCGCGGGCGGCGGTGCGTGTCCTTGGCCTGGAGCGGGACGAGCCGTGGTGGCCGTACGCGGCTGAGCGAGTGGTGTTGGCGGGGGCCCTGACTGCGAGCAGAGCGCGGCGGTCGCGTCAAGCGCGCCCGTAGCGCGTGGTCTCTCGGTTTGTGGTGGGCGCGCTTGACCCCCCTGGCCGCGCCCTGCTGATGGGGCAGTGAGGACCGGCTGGCGCCGGTGTGCCCGCCAGCTGGCGGGCCACTCCTGATCGGTTCGGCGGACGAAACCGCCTCGGGACCGGGGGGTGACGTACGAAATTCCTCCTCCAGCACGAATCTCGTACCGCACCCCCACCGACGCGCCACCTCGACCAGTCGAACGTGATCGAAACCGTCCACCTCGCGGTTGCTGGTGACAGGTGGGCCGGCCACGCTGGCGGTGCCAGCCATGACCAGCGCACCGACGTGACCTCCGACTGCGGCCCGGCCGCGCACCCACCCCTTGAACTGCGAGCAGAGCGCGGCTGGCGCCGGTGTGCCCGCCACTAGCGGGTCACTCCTGATCGGTTCGGCGGACGAAACGGCCTCGGGACCGGGGGTGCCGTCGGAAAGCGTCCTGACAGGAAACTTTGCGACGGCACCCCCACCGACGCGCCAACACGACCCATCGAACGTGATCGAAACCGCCCGTCCCGCGGTCGTTCGTGTCAAGTCGCCGGCCGGCTGGCGGAGCCAGCCATGACTAGCGCACCGACGTGAGCTCCGACGGCCACCCCCTGAACTGCGAGCAGAGCGCGGCGGTCGCGTCAAGCGCGCCCGGATCGCGTGGTCGGCCCATTGCGGGTGGGCGCGCCTGACCCGCCTGGCCGCGCTCCGCTTACGGGGCAGCGATGACCGGCTGACGCCGGTGTGCCCGCCACCGGCGGGCCACCCCTGATCGGTTCGGTGCCCGAACGGCCTCAGGACCCGGGGGGTGACGTCGGAAAGCGTCCTGACAGGAAACTTTGCGACGGCACCCCCACCGACACGCCAACACGACCCATCGAACGTGATCGAAACCGCCCGTCCCGCGGTCGTTTGTGTCGCGGGGCCCTCCCGCGGAGGGCACCCCGAGCGGAGCGACCATGACCAGCCCAACAGCGGATCGAGTCGCGGGGGTCAATCGCGAGTCCGTCAGGACCGGGCGAAGCCCGCCGCGAAGCGGTCGCCTTGACGCCCGCGAGGCGATCCGCTCGCCGTTATCACGGCCGAAGCCTGCGCTACCGTCGATGGCACACATGAGCACCGACGCCTACGCACGGTCCGGCGTGGACCAGCACGCCGCCGATCGCGCCGTCACGGCGCTCGTCAATGTCCTCAAGACGATCGACACCGGGAAGGCCTCGCGGTCGGTGCTGGCGTCCGGCCATTATGCGGCGGTGCTGGAGATCGCGCCGAATCTCGGCATCGCGGTCGGAACCGACGGCGTCGGGTCCAAGCTCATCCTCGCCGAGCAGACCGGTCGCTACGACACGGTGGGCATCGACTGCGTGGCGATGAACGTCAACGACGTCGTGTGCGTCGGCGCGGAGCCGATCGCGCTGCTGGACTATCTCGCGGTCGAGCAGGCCAATCCCGAGGTGATGGAGCAGATCGGCATCGGCCTGAAGAGGGGTGCCGAGCTCGCCGGGGTGGAGATTCCCGGTGGCGAGGTGGCGATCCTGCCCGAGCTGATCCGCGGCCACCCGTCGCCCAACGGGTTCGATCTGACCGCGACGTGCTTCGGCACGGTCGCGATCGACCGGATCATCACGGGCGAGAAGATCCAACCGGGCGACGCGCTGATCGGCCTGCCCAGCAGCGGGCTGCACTCGAACTCGTACAGCCTCGCCCGCCGCGCGGTCGAGGGGCTGGCCGATCGAGGGCGAGCTCGCCGACCAGTTGCTCGCCCCCACCGTCATCTACGTCCGCGCCGCGCTGGAGCTGATCCGCAGCGACATCCCGGTCCACGGCCTCGCGCACATCACCGGCGGCGGCCTGCTCAACCTCCTGCGGCTCAACGAAACCGTGGGCTTCAACGTCGAGAACCCGCTTCCCGTGCCCCCGATCATCGAGCTGGTCAAGCAGCGCGGGGTGGTCTCCGACGCCGAGGCGTGGGAGGTCTTCAACATGGGCTGCGGGTTCGTCGCGGTCGTCCCCGGCGAGCACGCGGACGCCGCGGCCGAGCTCCTCGCACGTCACCACGAAGGCACCCGCCGGATCGGCTCCGTCACCGACCAGGCGGGCACCGTGCGCGCGCCGGGCGTCTCCGGCACCCGGGAGGGGCTGCGCTGAGGTGAACGCCGAGCCGCTGCGCGACGAGGAGGAGTGGGATGCCTTCTGTCGCGCGCAGCCGAGCGCGTTCTTCTGGCATACGACGGACTGGGCGGCGTACCAGTTCCACGCCCGCCCCGGCGGCGAGCGCCTGCACTTCACGGTCAGTGAAGGCCGAGAGCTGCTCGCGGTGGTGCCGCTCGTGCGCGAGGGCGACGCGTTCACGCTCGGCGGCGGGCCGTGCTGGGCGCCGGCGATCCGCTCCGACCTCACCGAGGCACGGGCGCTGGAGGTGGCGCGCGTGGCGTTCGAGCACATCGACGAACTCGCCGCGGGCGTCGCGCGCGCGGCCTTCCAGCTCAGCCCGTTGACGAGCGGCAACGAGATCCTCGGCGCCGCGGCGATCCGTGCCGGCTACCTCGACATCGGTCGCACGAGCCAGGTGCTCGACCTGACGGTGGGCCTGGAGCAACTGCGGCGCGCGATGTCCAAGGGCCATCGCGCGGCGACGAAGAAGGGCGTCGCGAACCACACGGTCGAGGCGCTCACCTCACACGAGGCGCTGCACCGTTTCCGGGCGCTGCACGAGGCCGCCGCGGGCCGCGCGACCCGCCCCGCTGAGACCTACGACCGCTGGGCCGACTGGGCCCAGCGCGGCGACGGCATCCTGCTGATCACCGAGGCCGGCGGCAGCTTCGTCACGGTCTTCGGCGACCGCGCCTACTACACGGCCGCGGCGATGGACCGCGCCCGCAGCCACGAGCCGATCGGCCATGCGCTGCAGTGGGCGGCGATCGAGTGGCTGGTCGACCACGGCGTGCGCACCTACGAGCTCGGCATCCAGCAGTTCGGGCCGCTCCTGCACGACGTGCCGGGCGAGAAGGAACGCAACATCAGCCGCTTCAAGCGAGGCTTCGGCGGCGTGCCGCGGCTCGCGCCCGCCTACGAGAAGTTCTTTTCGGCCGCCGCCTTCCGCGCGGCCTACGACGAGCGGGCCGAGGCCTACGCCTTGGCGCTCGCCGACTCCGGGCCCTGACGCTCCTCGGTGCTGTCCTCGCCCTCGTCGGGCTCGTCGGGCACGATCGGCGTGCCCGGGACCTTGTCGTCGCGCTTCTTGGCTTCCCAGTCCTCGCGGGTGTCGGCGATGTTCTCGGCGATGTCCTCGCCGCGCTGCTCGAGGCGGTCGGCCTCGGCCTCGTGCTCATCGGCCGTCTGCTCGTGCGGGTGCTCGCTCATGATGCCGACGGTCTACCCGGGCGGATGAAGACCGAGACGTCGGCCCGTGCGTAGAAGTGGTGCAGTTCGACGTAGGGTGAGAGGTCCAGGCACCCCGCGAGCACTCGCGCCGGGTCGTGGTAGGCCAGCGATTCGGGCTCCTGACGTGAGGCGCGCGCGGAGATGAAGTTGAACCCGAGGGCGAGCCGCGCGGCGGGCAGACACGCCCCGACCACGTCGAGCAGGTACGCGGTCGGATCGTCCATCGGGTCGTTGAAGACGGCCGACAGCAGCACGTAGTCGTACTCGTCGGCGAGGCCGTGGGCGAGCACGTCGCGGGCCGCGAAGGACGCCCCTGGGTAGCGTGCGGCGGCGCGCGCGGCCATCTCCTCCATCAGGTCGACCCCGAGATAGTCGAGCGGGTGCACGTGCTCGCGCATGTAGGCGTAGAAGTCGCCGACGCCGCAGCCGACATCGACGACACTGTGCCGGGCCAGCTCGCCGATGCGCAGGAGCTGCGCGAAGCGGTCACGCTGCCCGGCGGGGCTCATCTTCACGCCCTCGGCGACGCTGCCGTGCGCGGCGAGCGTGCCGCGGTAGGACGCGCGCAGCGAATCGAGCCGCTCGTCCATGGCTACTCCGCCTCGTCCTCGGCGCGCGCCCGCTCGGCGAGCTTCTCCTTGAGGTACGCGTGCTTGTCCGCGCGGGCCTCGTGGATGCGCTCTTCACCGGGCGATTCCGCGTCGTCCGCCCGCTCGCGCTCGGCCCGTTCACGCTGGACCTCGGTGACCGAGAGCTCTTCCGTCTTCGGATCAGCCATCATGCCAGCGTACGTGGCCGGCTCCGGACGGATCAAGTTCGCCATCAAGCTGCACGGGCGCAAGTCCGAGGCGATCGCTGGTGCCCTGAACTGGTCCGGGCACGAGATGGTGGCCGAGCCGCCCGCGGACGCGCTGCTGATCGACTTCGATCCGCCGTACCCGCCCTACAAGCCGCTGCTGGATCAGTGCGAGGCGGACGGGTCGAAGGTGATCCTCTACCCGCACAGCGGCGGCTCGCCGGACCTCAGCTACGACGGCCTGTGGGAGCCGGACCCGCGCGTGAACGCGAACCTCGTGATGGCGCCGGGCCACGCCGAGGTCCTGCGCCGGCTCGACTATCCGGCGCCGGTGCACGTCGTCGGCTGGACCTACGGCAACCTCAAGCCGTTCGCGCCCAAGACGGACGTCAAGCGCGTCGTGTTCGCCCCGATCCACCCCGTCGGGCAGGGCTACATGGTCCAGGAGTACCGCGACCAGAACACCGAGGTGTTCGAGCAGCTGGTCAAGGGCCCGTGGCAGCTGATCGTGCGCCACGTCGGGACGCTCGAGATGAACGGGCTGCGCAAGGTCGACGGGGTCGAGTACGTCCAGGGCCACGGCCGCAAGGAGTCGGCCGAGCTCAACCGCGCCGACGCGGTCGTCGCCGGCAACGGCACGTTCCCGACGCTCGCGATCGCCCAGGGCATCCCGACCGTGCTCTATTCGCAGGTCACGGCCGCGCTGGGGCTCGTCGGCGAGGACCTGCCGACGCTGCGGCGGCCGGAGCTCTACCGCGACTACATCTACTACCCGTTCGACGCGCTGGAAGGCGGCCCGCTCGACGAGGTGGTGCACGCCGCGGCCGCCAGCGAGGACCCGATCAAGACCTGGAAGCGCCGCTTCATCGGCGAGGAGTTCGACGCCTTCAAGTTCGTGGAGCTCGCGGAACGGATCGTGCGGGGTCAGCAGCCGCCGCCGGCGATCGAGCCCACCCACGCCTTCACCACGGTGGCCTTCGCGGACGAGCTGCTCGAACGGCCCGAGCTGGTCCGCGAGTACACCGACCGCTTCAAGCCGGGGGCCGACGCGACGCTGATCATCTGGGGCACGGGCCTGGACGCCGACCGCACGCTCGCGCTGGCCGAGGGCGCGATCGCCGCCGCCGGCGTGGACGAGGACGCGCTGCCGGACATCCTGCTGCTGCCGCTGCCGGGCTCACCCGCCGCGGACGCGCTGCTGGCCGAGCGCGCCAGCGCACGGCTGAGCGACTGGCCGGCGGCCGGCAAGCTCGGCGCCGTCCCGCGTTTCTAAAGGGGCCAGGCCCCTTTAGGTTGGGCGGCGCTCGATCTCGGCGAACGGGAGCGAGAGCGGCCGTCCGCCCTCGGGGATGACCGAGATGACCCGCCGGCCCGCGTAGAGCGCGACGACCATCGCCATCGTGTCGCAGCCGACCACCGTGTCGGCCCACGCGACGTCCTCCTCCAGCGTCGCCTCACTGGCCGCCATGCCGTACTTGCCGGGCGGCTCGGTGGGATGGGCGCGCAGGCGGAAGTGCTCCGGGCGCTCGCGCTCCAGGTAGGCGCGCAGCGTCGCCCGCTCCTCGTAGCCGAAGCCCAGCGGGTCGCCGGTGAGACGCAGCGCAGAGACCGAGGTGGGCTCGGCCACGTAGAGCACGTGCTCGCCTTCGTGCGGCACTTCGAGCCGCCGGATCGCCGCGGTCGTGTCCTCCAGGTGCGGGTTGCCGACGACCTTGATCTCGGGGCCCGGAACGGTCCGGCGGGCCAGTTCGGCGGCGTGCTCGTCGGAGACCCAGAGCTCGTCGGGGAGCACGCTGTCGAAGCGCTCGCGGTACCCGATCCAGTGGTCGAGCCAGGCGGCGCTCCGCACCTCGCGCGCGGCCCGCAGGACGTCGCGCTCGAGGCTGGCCGCGGCGCTTGTGCCGGTGAGGACGAGGTCGAACCCGTCCAGCGCCGGCAACGCGTCCAGCGGCCGCAGCTCGGGCAGCTTGCGGGCGAAGATGCGCTCGGCCGGGCCGGCCAGGAACAGGCTCACCTCGACGTCCTGCCGGCGCAGCCACGACGAGAGCAGTTCGGCGCCGCCCGCGTCGTGCGCCGCGATCAGGAGCTTCAGAGCTCGCCGCGCTTGGCGTGGACCTTGCGCAAGGCGGCGATCACGTCGTCGACGTCCTCCTCGCTCAGCCCCGCGTGCACCTGGGTGTGCAGGAGCAACTCGTGCTCCTGGAGGCGCTCGCAGGTCGGGCAGGTGCCGTCCTCGTAGCTCCCCAGGCCGGCGTTGCGCGGGTCGCCGAACGCCGCCGAGGTGCGCTCCCGGTACAACGGCTGCCGATAGAGCGGAGTGACGTAGCCCGGGCGGACCGGAACCCCCTCGGCCTCCAGCGCCGCGGCGAAGGCGTCGCGGGAGACGCCGAGCGCGTCCGGGTCCATGCGGATCGCGTGGGCGTAATAGACGTGGCGGGTGTTCTCGGGCACGGCGGGGGCGGTGATGCCCTCGAGCTCGGCCAGCCCGTCGGCGATCCGCCCCGCATGCTCGATGCGCGGCTCGGTGAGCTCGTCCAGGCGCCCGAGCTGGACCTCGGCGATCGCCGCCTCGATCTCGGTCATGCGGTAGTTGAACCCGAGGATGTCGCCGGCGTCGGAGCCCATGTCGGCGACGACCGCCTCGCCGTGGTTGCGCACCAGCGCGAGTCGCTCGGCGAGCTTCGGGTCGTCGGTCACGGCCACGCCGCCCTCGCCGGAGTGGATGGTCTTGTGGTAGTTGAGGCTGAAGACGCCGATGTGGCCGAGCGTTCCGGCGTAGCGGCCGTCGCGCATGCGCGCCGGGCGCCTGGGCGGCGTCCTCGATGACGGCCAGGCCGTGCTCGGCGGCCAGCCGCATGAGCGGCGCGTAGTCGGCCGGGCAGCCGAAGATGTCGACGGCGACGATCGCCTTCGTGCGCGGCGTGATCAGCCGCCGGACGCTCTCGGGGTCCAGGCAGAACGTGTCGGCCTCGATGTCGGCGAAGACCGGGATGGCGCCGTTGACCAGCGCGCAGACCGCGGAGGCGGACATCGTGTACGGGCTGCAGATCACCTCGTCGCCGGGACCGACGCCGACGGCGGTGGCCGCGGCGTTGAGCGCGCTCGTCGCCGAGTTCATCGCGATCGCATGCTTGGCGCCGACGCGCGCGGCCCAGGTCTCCTCGAGGCTGCGCACCCGCGGGCCGCCGTAGAAGTCCTCGCTCCAGACCCCGACGAACTGGGAGAGCACGCCGGAGTCGAGCACCGCGTTGACCGCTCGCCGCTCGGCCTCACCGAGCGCGGGCGGCCCGGGAAAGGGGCGCGAGCGGACGGGCTCCCCGCCCTTGATGCCTAGCCGGCTGGTGGCGGTGGTCATAGCGTCAGAGTAGACCCGCTTCGGCCCGGATGGATTCCGCCAATTCCAGGGCCTTGACCGCGTCCTGACCGCTGCACGCCGGGGTCTCGCCCGTGCTGACGCAGCGCACGACATCGCTGACCGCGTGCAGCACGCCATCGCGCAGCGTGCCGGTTTCGCGCGGCTGTTCGATCAGCACGCGATAGCCCGGATTCCGGGGGTCAGCGTCCGCTCGGTGGCGCTCGATCACGTGCCCGCCTTCGAGGACGCGGACGCGGCCGTCGGTGAGCACGATGTCCATCTCGAACGCGGTGAAGCGGGTGGTGTCGAGCGCGGCGAGGCGGACGCCGGCACCGTTGGCGAGCGTCAGCTCGGCGTCGAGGCTCGGGTCCTCGCCGGCCTCGTGCAGCCGATCCCAGCCGCGTGTGACGGTCGGCTCGCCGGCGAGCAGGCGCAGCAGGTCCAGCCAGTGGGTGCCGTTGTGCTTGAGGCCCTTCACGTAGACGCCGCTGACGTGCTGGATCTCGCCGAGCTCACCCGCGAGGCGCTGGAACGCGGGAGCGAAGCGGCGGGTGTAGTTGACGGCGAGCACGCGGCCCTGCGCCTCGTCCACCAGCGCCCTCGCGTCGGCGAGCGAGAGGGCGAGCGGCTTCTCGGCCAGCACCGCCCTCACGCTGGGCGTGCGCAGGCAGGCGGCGACGAGCTCGGCGTGCGTGTGGTCGGGCGTGGCGACGCTGACGATCTCGGGCTGCTCGGCCGCGAGCAACGCGTGCGGGTCGGCGTACGCGCGAGCGTTCCAGCGCGCCGCGGCGATGTCCGCGCGCTCGGGGTCGGCGACGGCGACGAGCTCCGTCTCGGGGTGCGCGACGTACGCGCCGCAGTGGGTCATCACCCCCACGTCGGGATGCGGCTCGCCGGTCCCCGCGCCGATCATCCCGCAGCCGAGGACGGCGGCCCTCATCGGGCCTTCTTCTGCTCGATGTGCTGGTTGACCGACCGCAGCTCGGGCTTGCGGGCGAACAGATCGAGGATCTCCGGCAGCCCGAAGGCGCCGGGCAGCTCCTCGAACACCGTGCGCACGAGCTCGTAGTCCTCGGCCGTGTCGACGGTGAGCCGCAGCTCGGCGGACTCGGGGTGGTCGCTGACGATGTTGCGCAGCCGGTAGCGCTCCGGGTGCTCGTAGATGTAGAGCGAGACGTGCTCGCGGTCGGCGGGATCGTCGGTGAGCTCGGCGACCTCGGCCAGCACCCGCGTGGGGAAGACCTGCACGGCGAACCCGAGCGGGTACGTCCTGTCCAGCACGTTGGCCGTGTAGTCGGCGCCGCCCTCGCGGTGGCGCTCGATCACGTGATCGACGAGCGCGGGATCGATCAGCGGGCAGTCGCCGGTGAGCTCGACGATCAGGTCGGCGTCGTAGGCCTGAGCGGCGCCCAGGACTCGAGCGAGCACGTCGTCCTCGCTGCCGCGGAAGCAGCCGATCCCGAGCCGCTCGGCCAGCTCCTGCAGCGGGTCCGAGCTCGCGTCCTCGGTGGTGGCGATGACGATCTCGTCCAGGTGGCGGGTGCGGCGCAGGCGCTCGACCATCAGCTCCAGCAGCGGTTTGCCCACCGCCGGCAGCAGCACCTTGCCGGGCAGGCGCGAGGAGGTCATGCGGGCTTCGATCGTGGCGACGACGCGCTCCATGCCTGCACACTAGCCTTGGGCGGCGTGGCCATCCCCTACGGGCGTCAATCGATCACCGAGGAGGACGTGCAGGCGGTCGTCGCCGTGCTGCGCAGCGACCGGCTCACCCAGGGTCCCGCCGTCGAGGGCTTCGAGCGGGAGTTCGCCGCGGCCGTCGACGCGCCCTACGCCGTCGCCTTCTCCTCCGGCACCGCCGCGCTGCACGCCGCCGCCTGGGCCGCCGGCCTCGGGCCCGGCGATGAGGTCCTGACGAGCGCGATCACGTTCGCCGCGAGCGCGAACTGCGCCGCCTACGTGGGTGCGACGCCGCGCTTCGCGGACATCGACCCCGGCACCTGGAACGTCTCCGGCGCGACCCTCGCCGCCGCGCTCAACGACGCGACCCGGGCCGTGATCCCGGTGCACTTCACCGGGCTGCCGCTGCCGATGGCGGAGATCCGCGCGGCCGTCGGGCCCGACCGGATCATCATCGAGGACGCCGCCCACGCCATCGGCGCGCACACCGGGGACGAGATCGTCGGCTCCTGCCGGCACTCGGACATGGCGATCTTCTCGTTTCACCCGGTCAAGGGCATCACCTCCGGCGAGGGCGGGATGGTCACCACCCGCGACGAGCGCCTGCGCGACCGCCTCGCGCTGTTCCGCTCGCACGGCATCACCCGCTCGCAGGCCCCGGACGAGGGCGGCTGGTTCCAGGAGCAGACCGAGCTCGGCTTCAACTACCGCCTGACCGACATCCAGGCCGCGCTGGCGTCCTCACAGCTGCGCCGGCTGGACGACTTCATCGCCCGCCGCAACGCGATCGCGGACCGCTACCGCGACGGATTGGCCGACGTCGACGCCCTCACCCTCGCGCCGGCGGCACCCGCGGGCGCGCGCCACGCCCACCACCTGTTCGTGATCCACCACCGCGACGGCGCACCCGCCCGCCGCGCGCTGTTCGACGCCCTGCACGAGCGCGGCGTGCTGGTCCAGGTCCACTACGTCCCGGTCTACCGCCACCCCTACTACCGCGAGACCTACGGCTACGAGCCCGGGCTGTGCCCCGAGGCCGAGCGCTACTACGCCGGCTGCATCTCGCTGCCGTGCTTCCCGGACCTCTCGCCCGAGGACCAGGACTACGTGATCGCGGCCGTCCGCGATCTGGTCTAGGTCTTCTCGAAGACCCAGTAGGTGATGTCGTCCCAGACGCCCTCGGCGTTGGGCTCGAAGCCCTTCTCGACGAGCTTCAGGGACGGGTGGCGCTGGAGGTAGAGACCGCCGTAGTCGTTGCGGAAGAGCGCGCCGTCGTGGCCGCGGTAGGGCACTTCCTCGAGCTGCTCGGCGTAGTACTCGCCGCAGAGCACGAAGCGGCCCGAGCAGCGGACGATCTCGTCCATGATCCCCGGCAGCTGATCCGGCGCCTGGTGGATGAGCACGCCGGTGGTGAACACCAGATCGAACGCGCCGTCCGCGAACGGCAGCTCGCGCGCCGAGGCGATCCGGACGTCGACGCCCGGGATGTTCTCGCGCAGGACGGCGAGGGCGTGCTCGTTGACGTCGACGCCGGCCACGTGCTCGGGCCCGAGGAGCTCGGCCAGCCAGCGCGTGTTGCCGCCGAGGTTGCAGCCGATCTCGAGCGCCGAGGTGAACCCGTGCCGCTCATGGCGCGCGGCCCAGAAGGGCCGCCGGCCTTCCCCCGCCTGGGCGTTGCGATCGACGTACTGGTCGCCGAAGTCGCCCGCCCACAGCGCTTCGAGCCGTTCAGCTTCGCCTGACACGCGGCGAAAGTAGCATGCGACGGACGATGCTCGCGGTCATAGTCCAGGCCCGGATGACCTCGACGCGTCTGCCGGGCAAGGTGCTCATGGACCTCCAGGGCAAGCCGATGCTCCAGCAGCAGATCGAGCGCCTGCAGCGCTGCCGGCACGCCGACGAGATCGTCCTGGCGATCACCACCAACGCCGACGACGACCCGATCGAGACGCTCGCCGGGCAGCTCGGCATCCGCGTCCACCGCGGCAGCGAGCACGACGTGCTCGACCGCTACCTCGGCGCCGCGCGCGCCGCCGGCGCCGACGCGATCGTGCGCGTCACCTCCGACTGCCCGCTGATCGACGCGCACGAGGTCGACGTCGTGATCGAGGCGCTGACGAGCGACACCGACTACGCCGCCAACGTGTTCGCGCGGCGCCTGCCCCGCGGACTCGACGCCGAGGCCTTCTGGCGCGACGCGCTTGAGCGCACCGCCCGCCTCGCCACCTCGACGCCGGCCCGCGAGCACGTGACGTGGTTCATGCGCGAGGAGCGCCCCGACCTGTTCGTCACCAGGTCGGTGGAGCGGCCCTACGACGCCGCCGACCTGCGCTGGACGGTCGACACGCCCGCGGACCTGGAGCTGGCGCGGGCGCTCTACGCCGAACTGGACCTCGGCACGACGCACGCGCCGTTCCCGGAGATCCTCGCCCACGTCCGCGCCCACCCCGAGCTGGCCGCCATCAACGCGCACGTCGAGCAGAAGCAGTCCTAGGATGCCCGCCATGCACCTCCCCGCGGAGTTCGCCATCGGCGACCGCATGGTCGGCCCCGGGCATCCGACGTACGTGATCGCCGAGGCCGGCGCCAACCACAACCGCGACTGGGACACGGCGCGGCGGCTGATCGAGGTCGCCGCCGAGGCCGGCGCCGACGCGGTCAAGTTCCAGACCTACAGCGGGCGCGGCCTGTACTCGACCAAGACGCCCTCGTTCAAGTACCTGGAGCCGCTCACCGACCAGTCGCCGTCGGAGCTGCTGGAGGACATCTCGCTTCCGCGCGAGTGGCAGCCGGAGCTCGACGCCTACGCCCGCGAACGCGGCCTGCACTTCTTCAGCACGCCGTTCGACGCCGCCGCCGTCGAGCAGCTCGACGCGCTCGACGTGCCCGTGCTGAAGATCGCCTCGTTCGAGATCGTCGACGTGGAGCTGATCCGCAAGGCCGCCTCGACCGGGCGCCCGCTGATCGTCTCGACCGGCATGGCCGTCTTCGGGGAGATCGAGGACGCGCTGAAGGCCGCCACCGAGGGCGGCGCCCCCGCCGTCGGCCTGATGCAGTGCACCTCGGTCTATCCCGCCCCGCCGGACCGCATGAACCTGCGCGCGATGGACACGATGGAGCGCGCCTTCAAGGTCCCGGTCGGGCTGTCCGATCACTCGCTCGGCATCGCCATCCCGATCGCCGCCGCCGCGCTCGGCGCGGCCTTCGTGGAGAAGCACTTCACGCTCGATCGCACGATGGAGGGCCCCGATCATCCCTTCGCCGTCGAGCCCGACGAGCTCAAGGCGATGGTCACCGGCATCCGCGAGGCCCAGGCGGCGCTCGGCGACGGCCGCAAGGACGGCCCGTCGCCGGAGGAGGCCGAGGAGATGTACCCGCTCGGGCGCCGCAGCCTGATCGCCACGCGCGACCTCGCCGCCGGCACCGTGCTCGTGCCGGACATGATCACCACCAAGCGACCTGGCTTCGGCATCGCCCCGAAGCAACTCTCGCTCGTGCTCGGCCGGCCGCTGAAGATCGACGTCGAAGAGGACGAGATCCTGACCTGGGACATGGTCTGAGCGAACCGATCGTGATCGTGGCCGACGGCGGGCCGGCGGTCGGGCTCGGTCACCTGGCGCGCAGCTCGGCGATCGCCGCCGCGCTCCACGCCCGCGGCGCCGCGGTCCGCTGCCTGGCCTACGGCGCGGACTCGCCGACGCGCGTGGACGCGATCGAGTGGGAGCCGTACAGCGCACCGCGCGCCGGCACGCTGCTGCTCGACAGTTACGTGATGCCCGCGGCCGAGCGTGCAGCGATCGCTGAGCGCTCGACGCTGGTGGTGCTCCACGACCACGGCGAGCCCACGCCGGGCACCGCGCTCACGATCGCCGTGACGGGCGAGCCCGGCCCCGACCGCCTCACCGGCCTGGCCTACGCGCCGCTGCGGCCGCCCTACTGGGGTCTGCCGGCGCGCACGCCGCGAGACACGGTGCGGCGCATCCTCGTCACCACCGGCGGTGGCTCGCTGCAGGACGCGGGGATCGAGCTCGCCACGCGCATCCGCGCCACTTGCGACGCCGCGGTGGCGCTCGTGCGCGGCCCCTACGCGACGTTCGAGGCCCCGGACGGCGTCGAGCTGCTCGACGCGCCGCCGTCGCTGCTGGAGCACATGCTCGCGGCCGACGTGGTGGTCACCGCCGCCGGGCAGACGGCACTCGAGGCCGTCGCCACCGGCGCCGCCACGATCGCCGTGCCGATGGTCGACAACCAGCGCCGCAACGCGCAGGCGCTCGACAGCGCCGGCGCCGCGCGCGTGGTCGAGCCCGGTGCGGAGCTGGACGCGCTCGCGACGCTCGACCGGCACGCGCTGGCCGAGCGGGGACAGCGCGCCGTGGATGGCTACGGCGCGCTGCGGATCGCCTATCGAATCGCCGAGCTGGCGGCTCAGCCGAGCCGCACGTAGCCGATCGCGGGCCGCGCGCCCGGCGCGTAGGAGCGCTTGGAGACCTGATCGGAGGAGTTGCCCTCGATCGTGTTGATCGTGCCGTCGGCACCGACGGACTCGACGACGCCGATGTGCTCGTCCCAGACGATCAGATCGCCCGGCTGCGGCCTGACGTCGCCGCCGGTGTTCGGAATCGCCTTGCCGGCCTTCTGCGCCCACGCGTACACGTCGTCCACGCGGCCGAAGCCCTGGCCGTTGTCGCCCAGCGGCACGCCCGCCTCGCGGGCGGCCCACGAGGTGAAGTACGCGCACCACGGCCCGACGCCGGAACCGGCGGTCGCCTGGCGGAACTGCGCGATCCGCGGCGAGTCGTTGGAGCCGGGGGGCTGCTCCGCGACGCCCACCTCCCTGGAGACGAGGTTGACGATCGCCTGACCGGCGGTGGTGCCTTGGGCCGGGGCGGTGAGCGCGGCGGTGGAGCCCGCGCTCTGCAACTGGGTGGCGAAACTGGTGGGGGACGTCGCGGCCGGTGCTGTCGCGACGGGGGCCGTGGAGGGGGCGGCCGGGGTGAGCAGGCTCTGGAGTTGAGCCATGCGGGCGAGGGCGACGTCGTAGCTCATGCAATGAGTCCATCGGTACGTCGCGGCGCGGGCTTTAGCCGGTAACTACAGTTCGCCTCCGTGATCAACCTGACCGGAAAGACCCTGCTGGTCACAGGCGGGACCGGTTCGTTCGGAACCGCCTTCGTCCGCACGCTGCTGGCCGACCACGACGTGGCCTCGATCCGCATCTTCAGCCGCGACGAGCTCAAGCAGTCCGAGCTCCAGCAGACCTTCCAGGACAAGCGCCTGCGCTGGCTGCTGGGCGATGTCCGCGACGGGTCGCGCCTGCGGGTCGCGACGCGCGGGGTCGACGTCCTCGTGCACGCGGCCGCGCTCAAGCAGGTGCCGGCCGCCGAGTACAACCCGTTCGAAGCGATCCAGACCAACATCATGGGCGCGCAGAACGTCATCTCGGCGGCGATCGAGAACGCCGTGCCGCTGACCATCGCGCTCAGCACCGACAAGGCGGTCAACCCCGCGAACCTCTACGGCGCCACCAAGCTGTGCGCCGAGAAGATCGTCGCCCAGGCCGACGTGTACTCCGGCGGCAGCGGCTCGCGCTTCGCGTCGGTGCGCTACGGCAACGTCGTCGGCAGCCGCGGCAGCGTCGTCCCCATCTTCAAGGCCCAGGCGCTCACCGGCAAGCTCTCCATCACCGATGAGCGCATGACCCGGTTCTGGATCACGCTCCCGGCCGCCGTGGAGTTCGTGCTCAGCTCGATGGACCTCGTCCGCGGCGGCGAGACCTTCGTGCCCAAGATCCCGAGCATGCGGATCGTCGACCTGGCGAAGGCGCTCGCGCCTGACGCCGAGCTCAACATCGTCGGCATCCGGCCGGGCGAGAAGCTGCACGAGGTGCTGCTGACCGAGGACGAGGCGCGCCAGTCCTATGACCTCGGCGACCGCTACGCGATCATGCCCTCGCGCCTGGGCGTGGAGTTCGACCCGCCGCCCGGGGCGACACCGCTCGAGGACGGCTTCCGCTACGCCTCCGACAACAACGACGTCTGGCTCGACGATGAGCAACTGCTGGCCATGACGGCGTCCGTCTCCCCCGCCCGGCGCGCCGCCGACCGCGGCGATCGCGGAGACGGCATGGAGACCGCTTAAGCGCAGACGGGCGGCCTCAAAGAGGCCGCCCGTACGCGATCCGTCCCTCGGTGGGGTATGTGTGGGTCGCCCTCCAGCAACCCGTATGTCACCGCGGAAGGCGGAGGGGAGGGGGCGGGGATGCCCTATGTGCTCCTTGCTGCGCCATCCTTGGCTCTCCCGAGATAGTCGGCAGGTCGATTCAGACCTGTAGGAAATTTCTACGAGACGCCCGCACGGGCGCCAGAGCGCGCCTCGCGGAGCACTTCGGCCCAGCTCTCGGCCGCGACCTCGATGCGCCGGTGCTCGGTCACGACCTCCTGTGCCTGGCGGCCGATCCGCTCGCGCTCCTCCTGGTCGTCGACGAGGCGCAACAGCGCTGCCTCGACCTCCTCCTGGGTGCGCGCGTGCACGCCGGTCACGCCGTCCTCGATCTCGGGATAGACGTCGGGATGTGCGACCAGCGGGATCCCGAGAGCGGCCGTCTCGAGCCAGCGGAGATCGCTCTTGCCGCGGAACTGGTTGTTCTCGGCCGACGGCGCGAAGGAGATGTCGAACAGCGTCATCGATGCCGGGTAGACCTCGATCGTCGCGCTGGGATAGGTGATCGCCCGGTCGCGGCCGAACTCCTCGACGAAGGCGGCGGCCGCCGGAGCACCGACGGAGACGAAGCGCACGTTCTCGCGCTGGCGCATGACCGACCGCAACGCCGGTTCCCAGCGCGCCAGCGAGGCCTTATGGCCGACACCGCCGGCGAAGCCGATCGTCACCATGCCGTGGCGGTCGGGGCGCTTGTAGGCGTAGCGGTTGAGGTCGATGCCGTTGCGGCACTCCCACGTGTTCCGGTTGAACGAGCGGTAGCGGCCCGCGAGCCACGACGTCGAGCAGATCATCCCGTCGGCGACCCGCATGCCCATCTCGAGGTCCTTCACACGGTCCTTGGTGAACCCTTTGGCGAGCTCGTGCGTCTTGCTCTTGTGCGTCGAGTGCACGTAGTCGTCGATCTCGAAGAGCACGGTCACGCCGGCGTCCTGCAGCGCCCGGATCCGCTTCAGCCAGGAACGGCCGTTCGCGTACTGGATGACGACGACCTCGAAGCTCGGCAGCTCGTCGAGCGTCGGCGGCGGGTCGCCGAGGCCGCCCGTGAGATGAACCTCGTGCTCCTTGCCGGCGATCCAGGTGGCGTACTCGGCCCCCAGCGCCATGGCGGGAAGGAAGCACCGGTAGTACGAGACGACGCTGGACCCGAGGCCGAGGAACAACGTCTTGGGGATATCGCTCATGAGACGACCTCCGGGCTCCACCGTTGGAAGTTCACGTTCGCGTGCTTGAGGCGGAGCCGTCGAGCCGAGGGTACGCCCTCGTTGGGCTCGGCGTCGACCCTCTCCAGGCCGCGAGCGGTGACCGTGGGCTCCAGGACGCACTCGCCGCCCTCGGCGTGCACGCGCAGGCAGTAGTCCAGGGACGCCTGGGGCGCCTCGAGGACGTCGTCGAAGCCGCCCACCTTCTCGATCCAGGCGCGGCGGATCAGCGCCAGCTCGGCGCTGACCGGGCACAGCAGCGGCTCATGGACGTCCAGGAGCTCCTGCGGCACGTTGCGCAGCCGAGCGCTCCATTCGCGGCGGAACAGCGAGAAGAAGAAGCCGGCGTGGCGGATCGTGCCGTCGGCTTCGAGGATCGCGCCGCCCGCGACGGCGGCCGGATTCCCGGAGGTGTCGGTGCGCGCCTTGAGGCGCTCGAGCCAGCCGGAGGACTCGATCAGCAGGCCGGGGGACACGAGGCAGACGTCCATCCCGTGCTCGTTGGCCACCGTCATGCCGACGTTGATGGCGGCGCTGACGCCTTCCCCGTCCTCCTGGGCGACGTAGGCACACTGCAACTCGTCGCACGCGGCCTCGATCAGCTGTCCCTGCGGTGACGGCGAGCGGTCGTCGACGACGAGGATCATCGTCGTGGGCGCGGTGGTGCCCACCGAGACGAGCGTCTGCAGGATCGGATCGAGCTGATCCGCGCTCTCGGCACGGACAGGGACGACGATTAGGGTCGGATCTGGTTCCACGGTCTCCACCCTCGGTTGCCCGGAACGGGCGGGAAAGAGACGCGAGATTAACCGAAACGAGCCGGCCCCTCGTACGAGGGACCGGCTCGAAAGCTACGGAAAAGCGGTGCTTTAGCGGAGCAGCGAGAGGACGCTCTGCGGGGCCTGGTTGGCCTGAGCCAGCATCGAGGTGCCGGCCTGCTGCAGGATGTTCAGCTTGGTGAACTTGGTCATCTCGGACGCCATGTCGACGTCACGGATACGCGACTCGCTCGCCGTCAGGTTCTCCTGGTAGGTCGCCAGGTTCGTCAGACGGTGCTCGAGGCGGTTCTGGACCGCGCCGTACGTGCTGCGCTGCGTGGAGACGTTCTTGATCATGTTGTCGATCGTGTCGATCGTCATCGTGTCGAACGCGGCCGAGGCGACGCCGGCCGTCGAGAGGCTGAGGTTGTTGGTCAGCTCGGACAGGCCGCCGTTGGCGGCGTTGTTGGTGGACAGCGCCAGGGCGCCGGAAGCGACGGTGATGGTCTCGCCCTCGTTGGCGCCGACCTGGAAGGAGAAGGCGTTGGAGAAGACGGCGGTGCCGTTGAACTTGGTGTCGGTCAGGATCGAGCCGACTTCCTTGCCGATCTGCTGGACCTCGGCGACGATCGACTGCTGATCGTTGACGTCGTTGGTGCCGTTCTCGAACTGCACCTTCAGGTCACGGACGCGCTGCAGCATGCTGTGGACTTCGCCCAGGGCGCCTTCCGCGGTCTGCACCATCGAGATGCCGTCCTCGACGTTGCGCTGCGCCTGAGCGAGGCCGCCGATCTGGCCGCGCATCTTCTCCGAGATGCCGAGGCCGGCGGCGTCGTCGGCCGCGCGGTTGATGCGGTAGCCGCTGGAGAGCTTCTCCATCGACTTGGAAGCCATCGACGCCGTCGCGGTGAGCTGGCGATGCGTGTTGAACGCCTCGATGTTGTTCTGAATACGAAGGCCCATGAGTCAACACTCCTTGTTGATCGGGTTATTTGGGCGATACGAGGCGACTCCTTGTCGCCTCGACCGAGGTAGTCGGCCGCCGAAGACGGGACTTGAGGCTTAAACGCAAAAAGACCGGCCAGAGGCCGATCCTTTGCGTACTGCGGTGGTGCTTGGTGCTTAGCGGAGCAGCGAGAGGACGCTCTGCGGGGCCTGGTTGGCCTGGGACAGCATCGAAGTGCCGGCCTGCTGCAGGATGTTCAGCTTGGTGAACTTCGTCATCTCGGACGCCATGTCCACGTCACGGATACGCGACTCGCTCGCCGTCAGGTTCTCCTGGTAGGTCGCCAGGTTCGTCAGACGGTGCTCGAGGCGGTTCTGCACCGCGCCGTAGTTGCCGCGCTGCGTCGAGACGTTCTTGATCATCGTGTCGATCGTGTCGATCGACATCGTGTCGAACGCGGCCGAGGCCGCACCCGACGTCGCCATGCCCAGGCCAATGACCTCGGAGAGGCCGCCGGCCGTGGCAGCGTTGGTCGACAGGCCGATGGCGCCGGACGCGACCGTGATGGTCTCGCCCTCGTTGGCGCCGACCTGGAAGGACACGCCGTTCGAGAACACCGCGGTGCCGTTGAACTTGGTGTCCGTCATGATCGAGCTGATTTCCTTGCCGATCTGCTGGACCTCAGCGGTGATCGACTGCTGATCGTTGACGTCGTTGGTGCCGTTCTCGAACTGCACCTTCAGGTCACGCACGCGCTGCAGCATCGAGTGCACCTCACCGAGGGCACCTTCCGCCGTCTGCACCTGCGAGATCCCGTCCTGCACGTTGCGCTGCGCCTGAGCCAGGCCGCCGATCTGACCACGCATCTTCTCCGAGATGCCCAGGCCGGCAGCATCGTCCGCGGCGCGGTTGATGCGGTAGCCGCTGGAGAGCTTCTCCATCGACTTCGAGGCCTGCGTCGCCGAAGCCGAGAGCTGGCGATGCGTGTTGAAAGCCTCAATGTTGTTCTGGATACGAAGGCCCATGATCTAACTCCTTGTCATGATCGGTTTGGTAAGGGCTGAACTGAGATGACTCCGTGTCGCCTCAACCCGTTTATCGGCATGTCCCAACCGACCTTGAGGGCGCCTAAACGCAAAGGCCGGCCCTTTCGGGGCCGGCCTTCCGGACTCGGTGAATGAGCGGCGGTTAGCGGAGCAGGGAAAGGACGGCCTGCGGGGCCTGGTTGGCCTGAGACAGCATCGAGGTGCCGGCCTGCTGCAGGATGTTCAGCTTGGTGAACTTCGTCATCTCGGACGCCATGTCGACGTCGCGGATACGCGACTCGCTCGCCGTCAGGTTCTCCTGGTAGGTCGCCAGGTTCGTCAGACGGTGCTCGAGGCGGTTCTGCACCGCGCCGTAGTTGCCACGCTGGGACGAGACGTTCTTGATCATCGTGTCGATCGTGTCGATCGACATGTTGTCGAACGCGGCCGAGACGCCCGTCGTGGTCGACAGACCGAGGATCGTGATCTCCGACAGACCGCCCGCAGCGGCGTTGTTGCCCGACACGGCGATCGTGCCGGACGCGACCGTGATGGTCTCGCCCTCGTTGGCGCCGACCTGGAAGGACACACCCGTCGAGAACACCGCGGTGCCATTGAACTTGGTGTCGCTCAGGATCGACCCGATCTCCTTGCCGATCTGCGTGACCTCGGCCGAGATCGACAGCTTGTCGTTGCTGTCGTTGGTGCCGTTCTCGAACTGCACCTTCAGATCACGCACGCGCTGCAGCATCGAGTGCACCTCGGACAGCGCACCTTCCGCCGTCTGCACCATCGACACGCCGTCTTCCACGTTGCGCTGCGCCTGAGCCAGGCCGCCGATCTGACCACGCATCTTCTCCGAGATGCCCAGGCCGGCAGCATCGTCCGCGGCGCGGTTGATGCGGTAGCCGCTGGAGAGCTTCTCCATCGACTTGGAAGCCTCGACGCCGTAGCGGTGAGCTGACGGTGCGTGTTGAACGCCTCGACGTTGTTCTGAATGCGAAGGCCCATGATCTAACTCCTTGTCATGATCGGGTGGAAGGGCTGAAACCGAGGCAACTCCGTGTCGCCTCAAACAACAAGATCGGCCCCGAGGGACCGATCTTGAGTGACTGCGGTGAAGTTCTGGCGGCCGGGAGGGACGGCCGCGCGAAGGGCTTACTTCAGCAGCGAAAGGATGTTCTGCGGGGCCTGGTTGGCCTGCGCCAGCATCGAGGTGCCGGCCTGCTGCAGGATGTTGAACTTCGTGAACTTCGTCATCTCGGACGCCATGTCCACGTCGCGGATGCGCGACTCGCTCGCCGTCAGGTTCTCCTGGTAGGTCGCCAGGTTCGTCAGACGGTGCTCGAGGCGGTTCTGCACCGCGCCGTAGTTGCCGCGGGTCGCCGACACGTTCTTGATCATCTGGTCCAGCGTGTCGATCGACATCGCGTCGAACGCGGCCGAGACACCGGTGGTGGTCGACAGGCCGAGGATCGTGACCTCGGACAGACCGCCGGCGGCGGCGTTGTTGGTCGACAGCGCCATCGGCGAGGAGGCGACCGTGATGGTCTCGCCCTCGTTGGCGCCGACCTGGAAGGTCGACGCGTTCGAGAACACCGAGATGCCGTTGAACTTGGTGTCGGTCAGGATCGAGCCGACTTCCTTGGAGATCTGGATGACCTCGGCCGTGATCGACAACTGGTCGTTGGCGTCGTTGGTGCCGTTCTTGAACTGCACCTTCAGGTCACGGATGCGCTGCAGCATCGAGTGCACCTCGGAGAGGGCACCTTCCGCCGTCTGGACCTGCGAGATGCCGTCCTGCACGTTGCGCTGGGCCTGCGCGAGGCCGCCGATCTGACCACGCATCTTCTCGGAGATGCCGAGACCCGCGGCGTCGTCGGCCGCGCGGTTGATGCGGTAGCCGGAGGAAAGCTTTTCCATCGACTTCGAAGCCATCGCGGAGGTCGCGGACAGCTGCCGGTGGGTGTTGAACGCCTCGATGTTGTTCTGAATGCGAAGGCCCATGGCCAGAGAAACTCCTGTGGAGGTGGTGGACGACTCCGTGTCGCCCCCGACGGATCACAGGGTGTTTCGGCCGGGCGGCCCAAAGGCTTAAACGCGCGCACCCCCGGGGTCCGTATGAAGACCCCAGGGGCGCACTGGCGTGCTCGGTGCCTAGCGGAGCAGCGAGAGGACGTTCTGCGGGGCCTGGTTGGCCTGAGCCAGCATCGAAGTGCCGGCCTGCTGCAGGATGTTCAGCTTGGTGAACTTCGTCATCTCGGACGCCATGTCGACGTCGCGGATACGCGACTCGCTCGCCGTCAGGTTCTCCTGGTAGGTCGCCAGGTTCGTCAGACGGTGCTCGAGGCGGTTCTGCACCGCGCCGTAGTTGCCACGCTGGGACGAGACGTTCTTGATCATCGTGTCGATCGTGTCGATCGACATGTTGTCGAACGCGGCCGAGACGCCCGTCGTGGTCGACAGACCGAGGATCGTGATCTCCGACAGACCGCCCGCAGCGGCGTTGTTGCCCGACACGGCGATCGTGCCGGACGCGACCGTGATGGTCTCGCCCTCGTTGGCGCCGACCTGGAAGGACACACCCGTCGAGAACACCGCGGTGCCATTGAACTTGGTGTCGCTCGAGGATCGACCCGATCTCCTTGCCGATCTGCGTGACCTCGGCCGAGATCGACAGCTTGTCGTTGCTGTCGTTGGTGCCGTTCTCGAACTGCACCTTCAGATCACGCACGCGCTGCAGCATCGAGTGCACCTCGGAGAGGGCACCTTCCGCCGTCTGCACCATCGAGATGCCGTCCTCGACGTTGCGCTGCGCCTGCGAGAGCCCGCCGATCTGACCACGCATCTTCTCCGAGATGCCGAGGCCGGCGGCGTCGTCGGCCGCACGGTTGATGCGGTAGCCGCTGGAGAGCTTCTCCATCGCCTTGGACGCCTGGGTCGAGGTCGCCGAAAGCTGGCGGTGCGTGTTGAACGCCTCGATGTTGTTCTGAATACGAAGGCCCATGAGTCAACACTCCTTGTTGATCGGGTTATTTGGGCGATACGAGGCGACTCCTTGTCGCCTCAAGCTGAGTAGTCGACGCCTCCGCCGGGGCCTTGAGAGGATTCCTTCACAGATCCCTCATCTGTCCGCTTTGCGACCTTGCGCCGCGCTTCCTCGCGCCTGCGCCGCGCCTCCTCGCGCTCGGCCGGTGACAGCAGCCGCTGGCGTTGCACGGGCGAGACCTCACGCACGCCGTCGTCGCCGCGGCGGATCGGGTAGATGGGATCGCGCATCGCCTAGGCGGCGTTCCCGGCGCGGTCGGAGGCGAGCTTCTCCAGGCGCTCGCGCTGCTGGCGAACGCGCTCGAGGCGGCGTTCCTCCTCCTGGCGCACCTCGGAGACGATCACGTGCTTCCAGACGACGATCGCGCAACGCCAGACGATGACGTTGACGATGATCCCGGCCAGCAGCGCTCGCCAGACGCGCGTCGAAGAGATCCTGGTTGCCGATCACGTTGAGCGCGAGGACGAGCATGAAGGCGCCGAACGCCGCCCGCGTGCGCGCGCGGCGGATGCCGGCCTTGGCCCGCGGGTGCGCGGCGATCGAGACGGTGAGCGTCTCCTCGCCCTTGCCCTTCTTCTTCTTTTTCGCGTCGTCGCTCATCAGCCTCGAGCCGCCCGGAGCGCCTGCACCTCGCGTTCGCGGATGTAGCGCATCAGTCGATCTTCGTCGGCGCGAGCCAGTCCGTCCAGCCGGATTCCCTTTTGGTCATCCTCCGCACCTGCGCGCACGACGCGCCCGAGTGACTTGACCAGGCCGTCCGGGAGCTTGAGCTCGATGCGGACGTCGAGGCCCAGCGGCAGGTTCCACTTGTCGGAGATCTGGATCCCGGAGCCGGAGACGTCGACCGTCGTGGTCTCACCGCCGATCGGCTCGTCGATGGCCTGCACGCTGACCTCCAGGAAGGCGGGGATGCGCACGAACTCGCGCCGCTGGATCCGTTCGACGTCGCCATTGAGGGTGATCGTCAGCGACCCGCTGCGCTCCGCGCCGAGCGCGCCGTTGAAGCGGTAGATGCCACGCCCGGACATCACTTCGACCGCGATCTCCTGGCCGACGAGGCGGCCTACGCGGTCGTCCTTGACGTTGAGCGCGACCTTCACCGTCGAGCCCTTGGAGTGCTCGATGCGCCCCGGGAGCAGGCCGAGCAGCACGTGGCGGATCGTCACGTGCTGGCCCTCGGCAAGCTGGGGTGTGGGCGCGGTCACTGCGGCCATTATCAGGGAAGCAGCTGCGCGGCCAGCGAGGCGGCGTCGGCCGGCGTCGCGCCGTCGCGCGAGCAGACGTAGGACAACGGGCGCCCGGCGGCCAGCGCGAGCTCCAGGGGCGCGCCCGGGAGCGAGGTCTCGTCCGCGTGCGTGAGCGCGATGTGCGTCGGCGCCAGCGAGGCCAGCGCGGCGGCCAGCTCACCCGCGGCGGCGGCGCTGAGCGTCGCCGGCAGCGCCAGGTGGATCTCGGCGCCGAGCGCCTTCAGGTCGGCGCGCGAGCGCCTTGATCTCGGCCGCGGGCGTGCTCGACCCGGCGGCCGGCGTGTCGATCAGCGTCATCACCGGCTGGCGCGCGGCGAGCCGCTCCTTGGCCTGCGCGGCGTCCTGGGCGGTGATCACGCCGATGCCGAGCGGCTGCAGGCGCGTCGCGACGCCCCGGTCGCCGCGCAGCTCGATGACCGCCACCTCGGCGCCCGCCGCGGCGTACGCCGCGGCGAGATGGGCGATCGCGGAGGACTTGCCGGCGCCGCCGGCGCCGATCAGCGCGATCGTGCGCGAGGCCGGGCCCGATCGCCGTCGGCGTCGGGATCCGGCGCGCGAGCGCAGCGCGCACGAGGCGCTTCATGTTGCGCGGAGCGGAGAAGGGCAGGCTGTGGATGACGGCCTCGCCGACGACGTCGGCGGCCAGCGCGCGGCTCAGCCCGGCGACGACGAGGCGCTCCTCGGCGGCGTCCGCGGACGCTGGGCGCGCGATGCCGGTCGGCGTGGCGACCGCGACGGCGGGAGCGGGCGGCACGTCGTAGGTCTGCGCCTCGGGCTCGCGGCTCGGGCTCCGGCGCGACCGCGACGGGCTCCGGCTCGGGCGCGGGTTCCGGCGCCGGCTTGCGCGGGTCGGTGTCGGCGATCGCCGACGCGTTCGGCTGCGGGCCGTAGAGGCCGGAGGAGGCGGGCTGCGGCGGCGGCGTGGCCTCGCGCATCCGCCGTGGCGGCTCCTGCGCCGGCTCAGGCTCGGAGACCGGAGCGAAGGTGTCGGCGAAGCTGGTCGAGAACGTGTCGCTCTCCATCCGCGAGTCGCGCGCGGCCGCGGCCAGCGCATCGGCGAACGGCGTCGCCTGCTCGAACAGGGCCTGCACCGCGGGCGAGCTCAGGCCCTCGGTGGTGGCGCGGTCGGTGCGGATCTCCAGCGGACGCTCGGTGGCGTTGGGCGCCCGCGCGTCGACCTCGACGTAGGGGCGCGAGAAGAAGCCCCCGACCCCGCCGGCGGTCCCTTCACGGCGTCGCAGGACGATCGCGTCCGGGCCGAGCTCGGCCCGGATCTGCGGCAGCAGCTCCTCCAGGCTCTTCCCGCGGAACGTCTTGACGTCGTCCGGACCGTTGGTCGTCGAGGCTTCCATTCAGTGCGCGTCCTTCCTTAGGCGGCGACCGCCTGCGCCGCGCTGATCACACCTGTTGTCTCCACTCCGATACCCGGAGCGATCTCGTTGTACGAGCAGACTGCCATCTGCGGCAGGCGCTGCTCGCACAGCATCCGCAGGTGCCGGCGCACGCGCGCCGAGCACAGCAGCACCGGGCGCCCGCCGGCCGCGATGGCCAGGTCGACCTGCTCGGCGGCCGAATCGACGACCATCGCCGCGAGGTTCGGGTCCATCGCCAGGAACTCGCCGTCGGCGGTCTGCACGAGCGCCTCGGCCATCGCCTGCTCGAGCGTCGGGTCGAGCGCGATCACGCGCAGGTTGCCCTCGTGGTCGAGGAACGGCGCGGTGATCGTGCGGCCCAGGGCCTGACGGGCGTACTCGGCGAGCATCGCCGGGTCGCGGGTGAGGCGGGCCTTGTCGCCGATCGCCTCGAGGATCGAGCCGAGGTCGCGGATCGACACAGCTTCGCGCAACAGCGACTGCAGCACACGCTGGACCTCGCCGAGCGAGAGCACGTCCGGCACGACCTCGCTGACGACGGCCTCGTTGAACTCCTTGAGCTGATCGAGCAGCTGGCGCGTCTCCTGGCGGGTGAGCAGCTCGGAGGCGTGCGCGCGGATCATCTCGGTGAGGTGGGTGACGAGGACGGACTCGGCGTCGACGACCGTCCAGCCCAAGGCCTCGGCCTCGGCGCGGCCGGACTCCGGAATCCAGACCGCCGGGAGGCCGAACGCGGGCTCGGTCGTGGGGATGCCCGGCAGCTGACCCATGGCGTCGCCCGGGTTCATGGCCATATGGTGACCGGCCATCACGCCGCCGCGCGCAACTTCCGTCCCACGAACACGCATGACGTACTCGTGCGAGTCCAGCTGGACGTCATCGCGGATGCGCACGGGCGGGATGACCATGCCCAGCTCAGACGCGATCTGGCGGCGGATCGTGCCGACGCGGGCGAGCAGCGTGCCGCCGGCCTGCGCGTCGACGAGCGGCACCAGGCCGAAGCCGATGGCCAGCTCGAGCGGGTCGAGCGCGAGCGCGTCCAGCGCGGCGTCGCGCGGCGCGGGCAGCTGGCCCTGCTCCGGCGCGGCGGCGGCGGCCAGCGAGGCGACCTGCGCCTCGGCCTCGCGGGACGTGGGCTTCTTGCGGTTCATCCAGCCGACGGCGAAGAACAGCGCCGCCGACGACGAAGAACGGGATCTTCGGCAGGCCGGGGACGAGACCGAAGACGAGGATCATCACGCCGGCGACCATCGGCGCCTTGCGCTGATCGAGCAGCTGCGTGGAGAGCGTGTTGCCGAGGTCCTTCTCCGAGCCGGCCGAGCGCGTGACCAGGATGCCGGTGGCGACCGAGATCAGCAGCGCCGGGATCTGGGCGCAGAGGCCGTCGCCGATGGAGAGCAGCGAGAAGTGGTGGCCGGCCTCGGCGAACGGCATGCCCTGCTGGACCACGCCGATGACGATGCCGCCGAGCAGGTTGATGCCGGTGATCAGGATGCCGGCCATCGCGTCGCCCTTGACGAACTTCGAGGCACCGTCCATGGCACCGTAGAAGTCGGCCTCCTGGGCCACCTCGGCGCGGCGCTTGCGCGCCTCCTCGTCGGTGATCTGGCCGGTGTTGAGGTCGGCGTCGATCGCCATCTGCTTGCCGGGCATGGCGTCGAGGGTGAAGCGCGCGCCGACTTCGGCCACGCGCCCGGCGCCGTTGGTGATGACGACGAACTGGATGACGATCAGGATCAGGAAGACGACCAGGCCGACGATGATGTTGCCGCCGACGACGAAGTTGCCGAACGCCTCGACCACGTGGCCCGCGTCGCCCTTGAGCAGGATCAGACGCGTCACGGACACGTTGATCGCCAGGCGGAAGAGCGTGGTCAACAGCAGGATCGTCGGAAACGACGAGAAGTCCAGCGCGCGCGGCACGTACATCGTGGCCACGACGATCATCAGCGCGGCCGAGATGTTCAGCGTGATGAAGAAGTCGAGCAGCAGCGGCGGCAGCGGGATGATCAGCATCGCCACGATCAGGACGATGCCGCCGGCGGCGGCAAGGTCTGCGTGCTTCCCGATCTTGCTCATCATTGAGTTCATGCGGCGGCCCTCCGGAGGCCGGCGACGCGATAGACGTAGGCGAGAAGCTGTGCCACCGCGTGGAACAGGTCTTCAGGGATCTGATGCCCGACGTCGACCGAGGCGTACAGCGTGCGCGCCAGCGGCGGGTCGGGAACGATCATGACGCCGGCGTCCTTGGCGGCCTCACGGATCTTGAACGCGAGATTGTCGATGCCCTTGGCAACGACCTTGGGCGCGGTCGAGCCGCTCTCGTACTTGAGGGCGACGGCGTAATGGGAGGGATTGGTCACGATCACGTCTGCAGTCGGAACGGCGTCCATCATTCGTCCCCGAGACATTTCCATCGCCCGGCGACGCTGCTGAGACTTGATTTCGGCAGGAAGCTCCTGCTGCTTGAACTCCTGCTTGATCTCCTCCTTGTCCATCTTCAGCGACTTCTCGAACTTGTGCTTCTGCCAGAGGTAATCGGCGCCGGCCAGAGCCAGATACGCGATCGCGGCGCGCTGGGCGATGGTCATGATCATTCCCGCCAGCTGGGGCAGGAGATCCTGCGGCGGCGTGCCCACCAGGGCGGCCAGCTCGTCGAGCTTGGGGTAGACGGCCATCGCCGCGATCGCGCCGACGGCGCCGACCTTGGCGATGTTCTTGACCGCCTCGACGGCGAAGTGCTGCGGGTTGAAGAGGTTCTTCAGGCCCGACATCGGGTTGAGCTTCTTGAAGTCCGGCTTCATCGCGGCCGGCGTGGGCTTGAAGCCCACCTGCAGGACCGAGGCGGTCACGCCCGCCGCCATGCAGGCGAACATCACCGGGGCGGACGCCAGCGCGACGTGCTGGCCGACCATCATGAACAGGCGGCCGATGCCCTTCTGATCGACGACCTGGGGCGTCTTCATCAGCTCGAAGACCTGGAGCATCGCGATCCGGCAGTGCTCCAGCATCTTCGGGGCGGTCGCCGACAGGGCGAGCAGCGACGCGATCAGCACGGCGGCGCCGTTGATGTCCTGCGAGCGGGCGACCTGGCCCTTCTGGCGCGCGTCGCCGCGCTTCTTGGGTGTTGCCTTCTCGGTCCGGTTCTCGCTCATCGGGTCAGTTGACCTTCAGCGTGTGCAGCGCCTGCGCGACCGAGAGCTGCAGCTGGTCGGCGATGAAGCCGGAGACGAACGGGAGCGTGGCCCCCAGTAGCGTCAGGCCGACGATCATCTTGGCCGGAAAGCCGACCGCGAAGATGTTCATCTGCGGGACGACCCTGGAGACGATGCCGAACGCGGCGTCGACGATGATCAGGGCGATGATCACCGGGGCGCCGATCATGAAGGCGCTCACGAAGATCCCCGAGAACGCGACCTGCGCGCCCTGGACCATCGAGCCGATCGCCGGCGCGTCGAGCATCGGCACCGAGTCGTACGTGCGGCCGAGGCCCTTGATGACCCACGAGTCGCCGCCGATCGCGATGAAGATCCCGACGCCGAACAGCGAGTACATCTGCTGGATGACCGCGGATTGCGTGCCGGTCACCGGATCCACGGTCGCGCCGAAGGAGAAGCCGATCAGCGTGTCCAGCATGGTGCCGGCGGCCGACAGGGCGGCGAACATCGCGCCCAGCGCGTAGGCGAACGCGAGGCCGACGATGACCTCCTTGACGATCAGCAGCCCGAAGGCGAGCGGGTCGAGATCGATCGTCCCGTGCTTGACGACCGGCATCAGGCCGATCGAGATCGCCAGGGCGACGATGCCGCGAGCGCGGGCCGGAAGGCTCTTGCTCGAGAACAGCGGCGCCAGGATGAACAGCGGGCTGACGCGCGCGATCACGAGGAAGAACGCGGCGACCTGCTGTTCGGTGAAGTGCGCCAGAAGAGCGTCGGCGCTCATCCGCCGTCCCCGCCGACCGGCTTGAAGTCCACGGTCTGCGGGATGTTGCCCCAGAGGTCATGCGTCCAGTCGACGACCGAGCTCAGCATCCACGGGCCGGCGATGGCGACGACCGCGACGAGGGCCACGATCTTCGGGATGAAGGAGAGCGTCTGCTCCTGGATCTGCGTCACGGCCTGGAAGACCGAGACGGCGAGGCCGACGATCAGGGCGGCGAGCAGCATGGGCATCGCGACTTTGATCGTGACGCCCATCATGTCGATGACGAGGCTGGTGACGGAATCCTGGGTCATGAGTGAAAGCTCTGGACGAGGGACCCGCAGACGAGGTTCCACCCGTCGACGAGAATGAACAAAAGGATCTTGAACGGAAGAGAGATGAAGACCGGCGGCAGCATCATCATGCCCATCGACATCAGCGTGGACGACACCACGAGGTCGATGATCAGAAACGGCAGGAAGATCAGGAACCCGATCTGGAAGGCCGTCTTGAGCTCGGAGATGATGAACGCGGGGATCAGCACCTCGGTCGGGACGTCCCTGCGGGTCTCGACGTTCTGGAGCTTGCCGAGCTTCACGAACAGCGCCAGGTCCTTCGAGCGCGTCTGATCGAACATGAACTCGCGCAGCGGCGCCTGGGCCTTGGTGAGCGCGACTTCCTGCGTGATCGTGCCCTTCTGCAGCGGATCGTAGGCCTCCTTCTTGATGTCCTTGAGCGTCGGGCTCATGACGAACAGCGTCAGGAAGAAGGCGATGCCGACCAGGACCTGATTGGGCGGCGCCGTCGGCGTGCCCAGCCCCTGGCGGATGAAGCCGAGGACGATCAGGATCCGGGTGAAGCCCGTGACCGTGAACAGCAGCGCCGGCACCAGCGAGATGCCGCCGACGAACAGCAGCAGCTGAACGGCGTTCGAACCGTCGGTCTTCATCGCACGACCGTCTTGGAGCGCAGGATGTCGACGAAGCCCTTGGGACGCTCGGTCTCCAGCTCGATCGCGTCCAGCGTCATCGGCGCCGGCTCGAGCAGGCCCAGCGCATGCGCCTCGGTCTCGCTGTAGCGGCGGATCGGCGTGATCTGGTGCTCAGCGGCACCCAGCAGGACGATCTCCCCGCCGACGCGCACCAGGTGCAGCGTTCGGTTCGTGCCCAGGCTCAGCGAGGCGATGGTCTCCAGGCTCTCTCCGGCATTGCCGGAGTCCTTGGAGGCCTTGACCTGCTTGAGGACCCAGTGCAGTCCGTAGATGACACCGAGGACCACGGCGAGGCCGACGATCGTGCGGACGAGGTTCCCGCCGGTGCTCGCGCTGTTGGACGCGGCGCTCTTGGCGGTTTCGTCAGCCGAACCGAGGTTCAGCTTGGTGCCCTCACCGTCGGACGCGAATGCGACAGGAGCGGTGAGGAGGCAGCCGAAGACGGCCGCGGGGAGGATGGCGGAGAGAAGACGCATCAAGGCGGAGGGAGAAGGGCTGAGAAGCCCCGGTGCTGAGCCCCGGATCAGGCTCAAGGCTCGTATCGGCAAGTGGGGTCTAGACCTGAAGTCGACTTCTGACAATCAAGGTTCCGACCGCCGGGCCGATCACGCGCGCGTCACTCCCTGGTGTGCTGATGCGATGGCCTCTACTCCGTCTCCTCGCGCTCGCTCGTCACGTCATCAGCTCTACCCGCGCTCACCCTCGCGGCCGGCATCGGTGCTGCAACGGCGGGTGGTGGCGTGGTCGCGCGACGTTCCGGCGACACGACGCTTTCCGCGTGTCGGACCCGCTCAAAGCGCAACTCATTGATCACGGCGCCGCCGAGCACGATCAGCGCCAGCACGTAGAACCACACCAGCGCGATCAGCACGAAGACCGCGCTGGTGCCGATCCGCAGCGTCGACGTGGTCGACAGATAGATCGGGAACGCGAAGTCCAGGACGCCGGTGGCGAAGGTCGCCGCCAGCGCTCCCGGCCACACGCAGCCCCACGGGATCGCGCCCTTGGGCACCGCCGCGTAGGTGATGCACAGCGCGACGAAGAGGATCGTCAGGCCGAGCGCGATCGTCAGCCAGTACACGAGGTCGCGCTGGTCGCCGAGGCCGAGCGGCAGGTCCCGCGCCCCGGTCAGCAGCAGCGACTGCACCGTGGGCACGACCACGCTGGCGGCGATGAACAGCAGGACCACGCCGAGCATCACGAAGCCGAACAGCTTCTGGCGCACCCACGAGCGGCACGGCAGGTGGTAGATCCGGCAGAACGCCGTGTCCAGCGCGCCCCAGAACGACGTGCCCACCCACAGCGAGGAGATCAAGGCGACGATCCCGACGGTGGTCGAGGCCTGCTGCACGCGCTCGATCAGATCGGTGAGCGTGCTCTCGGCGGCCTTCGGAAAGACGGTCTGCGCGTCCTTGAGCACCGAAGCCGCGAGCTCCGGGGATTGGAGCACGCGGCTGAAGATGAACAGCGCGATCAGCGCCAGGGGGAAGATCGAGGCGAGGAGGTTGTACGCCACCATCGCCGCGAGCCCGGTGAGACCGTCCTGATAGGCCTTCTGGAAGAAGGCGGAGACGGCTCGGGCGGCGCGGTGCACACCGCCCGTATACCACGCGACGACTCGGCCTAAGGCCTACGCGTCTTCGCCCTCGGAAGCGCCGCCGCCAAGGACTTCCGTGACCCGCAGGCCGAACTCCTCGTCGATGACGACGACCTCACCACGGGCGATCGGCTTGCCGTTGACCAGAAGGTCGACGGGCTCGCCGGCCAGGCGGTTGAGGGTCACGATCGACCCCGGGCCCAGCGCGAGCGCCTCGCGGATGGTCATCTTCGTGCGCCCCACCTCGACCGCGAGCTCCACCGGCACGTCGTGCAGGCGGGAAAGCTCCTCAGCCGTGACCGGCGCCGGAGCGGTCTGCTCCAGCGGGCCGGCAGTGGTGGTCTCGAAGGGTGCGTAATCGACGGTTTCAGCCATGGTGGTCCCTACTGGACGGTCAGGTCGGAGAAGAAGACTTCCTCGATCTTCACATCGGTCTTTTTCTTGATGACCTTGACGATGTCTTTCTGAACTTCCTCACGCTTCTTCTCGCTGGTGAGGTCCTCGGCGGGCTTGTCGGTGAGCTCACCGGTGATCAGCGAGCGGACGATGCCCTCCTGCGTCATCGCGCCGTAGCCCTCGGGCGGCGAGGCCGCCTCGTGGCCGCCGGCAGCGGCGGTGGAGGTGTCGTCGTGCGCGAGCACGAGGCCGATCTGCATCTTGGCGAAGCGGCCCTCGGCGAGGTTGATCAGGAACTCCTTCTGGAGCATGTAGATGGTGCCCTCGACGTGCGGCTTCGGCTCGGCCTTGGCCGGCTTGGCCAGGACGAACTTGTAGACGCCGCCGAGCACGGCGAGCAGAGCGATGACGGGGACGAGCTTCTTGACCATGGGATTAGCGCCTCCATGCGCTAGGGGGTTGACTCCATGTCGGACGGTGCGGTGTGCAGGCGGGACAGAACGATCTCCACCCGCCGGTTCTTCGCACGGCCGGTGGCCGTGGCATTGCTGGCGATCGGAACCTGGCTGCCGTAGCCCTGAACGGTCATGCGGTTGGCCAGGACGCCGATCTTCTGGAAGTCGTTGACGACCGCGGCAGCGCGATCACCGGACAGGTTCCAGTTGGACTGGTAGCGGCCGTTGGAGATGGGCTGGGAATCCGTGTAGCCCTCCACCACGACCGGATGCGACCGCTCGTCGCGCACGATCTCGCCGATCTTGTCGACGAGCGCGTGAGCGGCCGGCTTCAGGCTGGCCTCGCCGGAAGCGAAGAAGACCTTGTCCGTGAGGAGCTGGATGACCAGACCGCGACGACGCACGGTCACGTTCACCTTGCCCTTCAGGCCGGCCTTCGCCGACAGGTGGTCCACGCGGCGCTTGAGCGCGGCGAAGTCCTGCTGCTCCTGCTTGGCCTTGGCGGCCTCCTCGGCGGCGTTCTTGGAAGCGGTCTCGTTGACCGACTGCAGCGCCTTCAGCGCCGGCAGCGGCGGCTGCGTCGAGGACGCGGCCGTGCTGTCGGTGTTCGCCGAACCGGAGTTGAGCATCGACTTGCCGCCACTCAGGATCGCGCCTGAGAACGCGTCGTGGAGCGACTTCTGGAGCTCCTCGAACTTCGACGTGTTCACCGACGAGATCGAAAAGAGCACCATGAAGAGGGCGAAGAGGAGCGTCATCATGTCCGCGAAGGACACGAGCCAGCGCTCGCCCTCCTCGTGCTCCTCTTCGTGGTGTCCGCCCTTTTTGTGGCGCTTGTGTCCGGCCATGGTGGCTACGCGGCCGCCTTCGCGGCGCTCGCGGCGGCAGCGGCCTCATCGGCGCTGACACGCAGCGACGGCGGGACGAAGGTGATGAGCTTCTCCTGGACCACGCGCGGGTTGTCGCCGGCCTGGATGGAGAGGATGCCCTCGACGATCAGCGCGCGCGAGTGGAGCTCATCCTGGGAGAGCTGCTTCAGCCGGGCAGAGATCGGAAGGTAGATGACGTTCGCGGACGCCACGCCGATCAGCGTCGCGACGAACGCCGCGGAGATCGACGGGCCGAGCGTGGCCGGCTTGTCGAGGTTGCCGAGCACGTGGATGAGGCCGAAGACGGTGCCGATGATGCCCATGGTCGGGGCGTAGCCGCCGGCCTTGTCGAACGGCTGCACACCCGCTGCATGGCGCTTGCGCATGGCGTCGTTCTCGGACTCGAGGATGTCGGCCACCAGGTCGGGGTCGGTGCCGTCGACGACGAGCTGCAGGCCCTTCTTGGTGAACGGGTCCTCGATCGAGGAGGTGACCTCGTTGAGGGCCAGGAGGCCGTCACGACGGGCGGCCTCGGCGTAGCCGACCAGCTCGGTGACCTTCGCGTTGAGGTCGACCAGCGGTGGGCTGAACGCCTTCATGTACATCTTCGGGATGTTCGTGATCGAGCCGAAGCTGGTGCCGATGATGGTGGCGCCCAGCGTGCCGCCGAGCACGATGGCCATGGCGGAAGGCGCCAGGATGGCCATCGGGTTGGACCCTTCCATGACGGCGCCGATGTAGAGACCGGCGATGGCGACGACCAGGCCGATAACGGAAGAAACCTTCATCGGTCGCCTCCCTCGCTTTCTGCGTTGTGGGTGTCAGAGCCGCGCGTGGCGTTGACGAGCGAGAGGTTCGCCTCGCTGCGGCTGGCGCGCTTGTGATTCGCCGGGAACGCATTCGCCAGGATCGACGCTCGCCAGGCCTGGACAGCGGCGACGACGGTCTCGGGCGAGTCGCCGACCAGCACCTTCTGGTGCGTGGACAGCGTCACCACCGTGTCGGGTGTCGAGTCGATGGCGACGATCAGGTCGGGGTTGAGGTAGAAGACCTCAGCCCGCGCGGATAGGCGGTGAAGACGGATCACATCCCTAACATCGGCATTTGTTCTAGGGTCTTAAGCCGAAAAGACCCGCCGGCGGCGGGTCTTCACAGAATCTGACACTGGGCCAGAACGGCTCAGCAACGACGAAACGCCGCGCTGAGCACGGCGTTTCAGCTTACGGTTCGGGAAGCGTTAGCGCTTCAGATTGACGAGCTCCTCGAGCATCGAGTCCGCGGTCGAGATGACGCGCGAGTTGGCCTGGAAGCCGCGCTGGGCGGTGATCATGTTCGTGAACGTCTGCGACAGATCCACGTTGGACATCTCGACCGAGCCCGGGGTCGTGGTGCCCGTGCCGTCGAGGCCCGGCGTGCTGACCTTGGCGGGGCCGGAGTTGGCCGACGTGACCCAGCTGTTGCCACCCGCGCGCTCGAGGCCAGACGCGTTCGGGAACGTCGCCAGCGTGATCCGGTACGGCGTGACACGGGTGTTGGTGTTCGGGTCGACGTAGGACACGCCGCCGGACTGGTCGATGGCGACGCCGGTGGCGCCCTCCGGGATCAGGATCGCGACGCCCTCGGGGTTCGCGGCCTGCGGCTGGTGGAAGCCGATGACGTACTGACCGGTCTGCGTGGTCAGGTAGCCGTCGCTGGAGACCGAGAAGTTGCCGGCGCGCGTGAAGGCCTTCGCGGCGATCGGCGACTGATCACCGCTCGGCTGGCCGGTGCCGACCTGGAAGAAGCCGTCGCCCTCGATCGCGAGGTCGAGCGGGTTGCCGGTGGTCTGACGAGCGCCGCCCGTCATCAGGTTGTCGATCGAGCCGAGACCGACGCCGAGACCGACCTGTGCGGCGTTGGAGCCGCCGGTGGCCGTCGTCGCGCCGGACGCGCCGCGCTGCATCTGCGTGAGCGAGTCGGCAAAGGTGACGCGGGCCGACTTGTACCCGATCGTGTTGACGTTGGCGATGTCGTTCGCGGTGACGTCGAGCATGACTTGGTGCTGCTTGAGACCGCTGATCGCGGCAAACATTCCTCGCATCATGAGAGGGAGTGCTCCTTGGTTCTTCTGGGGAGAGGCCGCGCCGGTTAGGCGGAGACTTCAGAGATGGACGACGGGCTGATTCCGGCCTTACCGGCAATGGTGAGAGACGCCTGTCCATCCGTGGAAGTCGCGACGCGCTCGACCATGCCGGTCTGCGTCACGCCATCGGCGCCAATGTAGGTGACCGTGCGGCCGATCAGGCCGACGGCGGAAGAGGTCTGCAGCGAGCTGGCGATCTTCGCGTTATCGGACGCCATGTTCGTCATCTGCTCGAGCATCGAGAACTGCGTCATCTGCGTGACGCCCTCGTTGGGGTCCTGCGGCGACGACGGGTCCTGATGCTGCATCTGGGCGACGAACAGCTTCAGAAAGCCATCCTTGTCGAGCGTCGCGCTCTGGTTGGCGACGGCGGTGGTGCCGGACGCGCGCACCGCGGAGGTGTTGGCGGCGTTCGTGGTCTGGGTGTCGATAGCCATGAAGTGGTGAGTTCCTTCGGGGTCTCAGGCGAGGACGTCGACGAGGACGCCGTTGGGGAGCACGAGAGTCGTTTCGGCAGGAGCGCCCGGTTCCGTAAGGCCCGAGTCACTGTTCCGACTGTTCCGGCGGCCGAGGCCGTAGGTCTGCGCGTTGCCGAACTCGTCGGTGAACGCGCCGGCCTGAGCCTGCGGGTTCTGCTGCTGCTGCTCGCTCGAGGTCGAGACGTCCAGCGAGAGCAGGTTCACGTCGCGCGCTTCGAGGTCACGACGCAGGTCCGCGGCGGCGGACTGCAGCATCTTGGCCGCCTCGGGCGAGTCGGCCACCAGGTGGGCGGAGATGCCCTGCGGCGTCGTCTTCAGGCGCACCTCGATGCCGCCGAGCTCGACCGGCTTGAGGTTCAGGCGAGCGTGCGTGACACCGCGGTCGGCCGCGATCTGGATCATCGTGGCGGTCGTCTCGGGCACGCGGGAGAGCGGCACGAGGCGTTGCAGGCCGGTCACGGTGTTCAGCGGCACAGGCGGAGCGACGACCGGGGTGACCGCCGGCGTGGTGTTGACCACCGGGGCGGGCGCCTGGTCGACGGGCTTGCCGGCCACTGGGGCGGCGTCCGGCACCGGGGTCGGCGCCGGCTGGTTCTGCGGCTGGCCGCCGGTGTTGGCCTGCTGCTGCGCGTCGGCCGGGTTCGGCGGGGTGAAGGCGGGGGCGTCCGGCTGCGGCGTGGCGGGCGCGTCGGTCCGGGACGCCGGCTGTGCCTGCGGCGCGGGGGTGGTCGCCGGCGCGTCGGCCGGCGTCGGCGTGAGGCCGGCCAGCATCGACAGCGCGATGCCGCCGTTGCTCGGCGGCGCCGGCGTCGGCGCGGGCTGGCCGTCGGCCGGCGTGGCGAGAAGCGCGTCGACCTGCACCTGGGCTTGGGTCGCGGCGGTCGGGAGCTGGGAGGCGAAGGCCGGCAGGGGCTGCGTGCCCGGCAGCGGCTGCGCCGTCTGTGTCGGCTGCAGCTGCGCCTGGGCCTGCGCCTGCGCGTCGCCGGGCATGCCCTGCAGGGTCGCCGTGGTCGCTGGGGCGGCGGCGGGCGTCGTGGGCAGCGGGCTGGCGAGCTGGAGCGCGAACAGCTCTGGCGTGACGAGGCGGCCCGGCTTGG
The DNA here is from genome assembly GCA_963798325.1 of uncultured Solirubrobacteraceae bacterium. Classification (GTDB taxonomy): domain Bacteria; phylum Actinomycetota; class Thermoleophilia; order Solirubrobacterales; family Solirubrobacteraceae; genus Solirubrobacter. The sequence continues at coordinate 199,133 of CAWCSS010000008.1, read as the reverse complement.
GCTTCTCCGCGTCCTCGAGCTGGTCCTTGGGATCGACGTCCTTGGTGTCCTCAGCGGCCTTCGGCTTCGGAGCGTCCTTGGTGGGACGGCTCACGGCCTGGTCGTTCCCGCGGTCGCTGCGATCGTTGTTACGCGGCTGGCGCGACGAGGACTGCTCGGGGCGCTGGGTGACCGTCCCGAGCATCGCGGAGAACATGTCCGTGGGCGGCGCGGGCATCGACGACGCGGCGCGAGCGCCCGAGGGGGATTGTGCGAGCGCCGTGTTACGGGCGGGTGCGGCTGGGCGATCGGTGGTCATAGGCTCAGATCTCGGAGGGAGCGGTACGGAAGGAGGCGGCGTTCGCCTGCACGATGCGGACGTAGTTCTGGGTCTCGGAGTAGGGCGGCACGCCGCCGAAGCGCTGCACGGCGCCGGGGCCGGCGTTGTACGCGGCCAGCGCCTTGGTGACGTCGCCACCGAAGCTGTCCAGCTGCTGCTTGAGGTACTTGGCGCCGCCGTTGATCGACTGCACCGGGTCGAGCACGTTGCTCACGCCCAGGCCGGCCGCCGTGGCGGGCATCAGCTGGGTCAGGCCGCGAGCGCCCGCGCCGGAGCCGGCGTTGGGGTTGAAGTTCGATTCCTGCTTGATCAGGCCCGCGAGCAGGGCCGGGTCGAGCCCGTTGGCCTTCGCGGCGGCGGTGATCTCGGCGCCGTAGGGCGTGCCTTGCGGAAGCTCGGAGACGCCGGTGGACGCCACAGTGGTGGTCGCCGTCGTCGCGCCCGTCGGTGAGGCGGCGATGTTCATCGCGGCGCCCTGCGCGGTCGCGAGCCGGCTGGAGAAGCTGGCCCCGGTCGTCGGCTGCGTCGCCTGCGGGGCGATCCCGGCACTCAGCATCGCCTGGATCTGGTTGATGCGGCTCATGGCGGCTTCGATGCTCATGCGGCGATTCCTCGGCGATGGACGGCGAGCGCGAGCTCGTCGAGGGTGTTCTGGGACTTGCGCGCCCACTCCGCGTCATGCTCGGCCCGCTGACGCTCCTTGAGCTTGTCGATGGCCTGGCGATCGCGGGCGGCGGCGGCCAGGTGCTGACGCTTGGCCTCGACCTCGGCCTTCGCGCGGCTGAGCTCCAGCGCGGCCTCGGAGCGCAGGCGCTCCGTCCGTTCGAGGTAGCTCTGGACGGCGACGAGGTTGTGCGCGGAGATCATCGAGCCGGTGCCAAAGGCGCCGCGGCCGACGTCACACGCGGCCTTGACGGCCTCGCGCGCCTCGTCGAACGCCATCGCGCTGGCGGTCTCGTTGCGCAGCTCCGTCGAGAGGGCCTCCTTCGCACGCTCTTCGGCGCGTTCACGGAGGGACCTGACTCGCTCGAGCCGGAACGTGAAGGAGGGTGTCTCCACGCACTCCGTATCGGCAGATGGGGTCTAGACCTGAAGTACGCTGCCGCGACGTGCTCATCCTGACCCGCAGCGACGTCGAGGCCGCACTCGACCCGGTGGCGCTGCTCGACGCCGTTTCTCTCGGTTTGCAGGCGCTTTCGTCAGGTGGCTTCTCGTCCGTCCCGCGCGCGGGGATCGCGGGCGAGGGCGGCTCGGTGCTACTGATGGGCGGACGCGCCGCCGCTGGACCGGTCGCGGTGAAGCTCGTGGGCGTGTTCGAGGGCAACACCTCGATCGGCCTGGACACGCATCTCGCGGTCGTCTGCCTGCTCGACGCCACCACCGGCCAAGCGCTTGCGCTGATGGACGGCGACGTCATCACCGCCCTGCGCACCGCCGCCGGCTCGGCGCTCTCCACGCGCGCGCTCGCGCGCGAGAATGCGTCCGTGCTGGCCGTCGTCGGTTCCGGCGTCCAGGCGCGGGCGCACCTGCGGATGCTGCCGCTGGTCCGCTCGTTCTCGGAGATCCGGCTGGTGGCGCGTGATCCGGACGCGGCTTCGCGTTTGGGCGTGGCGGCGGGAACGGCCGAGGGCGCGGACGTCGTGTGCCTCACGACCGGCGCGTCATCGCCGGTCCTGCGATTCGAGGACGTCGCCCCCGGCACCCATGTGACCTCTGTCGGCTACGCGCCGCCGGGCGGCGAGCTGGATCCGTCGCTGGCGTCACGCGGGCGGTTGTTCGTCGAGACCTCGCAGGCGTTCTCACCCGCCCCGGCCGGCTGCGCCGAGCTCGCGGGACTCGACCCGGCGCTGGGAACCGAGCTCGGCGCCGTATTGGCGGGCCGCGCCGCCGGCCGTCGCCGCGACGACGAGATCACCGTCTACAAGGCGATGGGCCACATCGCCGAGGATGCGGCGGCGGCCGCCCTGGTCTACACGGCCGCGCTCGAACGCGGGCTGGGCACGACGATCGACCTGTAGGGACCTCTGGCGCCGGAGCGCGCGTAGAGCGTGGGTGACCCGCTCACACGCCCTCGCCGACGCCACCACCCCGCATCGCGGCGTGCGGACGTCGGGCGCGCCGCTCGCGCGGGCGGTCGATCCCGGTCAGCACGTCGTCGCCGGGCGCAGCCTCGGCGAGGCGTGCGTCCTCGTCACGACCGGCCCTGATCACGGCCCGACCATCACGTAGGGTTGCGGTGTCGACCGAGGAGCTCGCCTTGCAGGACGTCGTTGCGGGAAGGCCGCGCGCGGTGCGTCCGCTGAGCCGCCGCAGCGACGCGGCGCTCGTGCGGGCGGCGCAGCACGGTTCGAGCGACGCGGTGGACGAGCTCTTCCGGCGCCACTGGCCGGCCGCGCACCGGGCGGCGTGGCTGGTCGTGCACGACGCGGCGGCCGCCGAGGACATCGCGCAGGAGGCGTTCCTGTCGGCGCTGCGGGCGCTGGATCGGTTCGATCGGCGGCGGCCGCTGGGGCCGTGGTTGCATCGGATCGTCATCAACCGCGCGATCGACTGGTCGCGCGCCCGCGCCCTCAGACCCGAGGCGTCGGCGGACCGTCTGCCCGAGCCGTCGGCGCCGGAGGCCGAAGCCGGGCTCGGGGACGAGGTGGTCGCGGCGCTCGCCGAGCTCGGCCCTGAGCACCGCGCGGTGGTCGTCCTGCGGCACCTGCTCGGCTACACGCCCGGGGAGATCGCGACGATGCTCGACCTTCCCCGCGGGACGGTCAACTCTCGCCTGCGCCGCGCGCTCGACGCCCTCGCCCTGGCGTTGGAGGAGCGATGACCGACCTCGAACGGGCCCTGCGCGAGGCCGAGCTCCCGGATGAGGTCGCCGCGCGCGAGCGCGCCCGCCGGACGGTGATGGCCGCGCACACGCACGCTGCACCGCGGCGGCGGGTCCGCGCGTCGCTGGTGTGGATCGCGGTCGCGGTGATGGCGACCGCGATCGTCATCAGCCAGCGCGACAGCGGGCCGGCGCAGGCGCTCGAGCGCGCGTGGCGCGCAGCGGTCGACAAGCCGGCGCCGCCGAAACCCGTGGGCGCGCTCGAGCTTCCCGCCCGCGGGCGCCTCCTGGTGACCGACCGCGGTGCGCTCTACCTCGTCGAGCGCAGCGGCAGACGCGAGCGCCTCGGCACGTGGGCGGACGCGACCTGGTCGCCCAAGGGGCTGTTCGTCGGCGTCACCGAAGGCAAGACGCTGGCCGCGATCGAGCCCGACGGCGACCTCCGCTGGAAGCTGACGCGGCCGGACGACGTGAGCATGCCGCGCTGGGCGCCGGACGGGACCCACATCGCCTATCGCTCCGGTTCGACGCTGCGCATCGTCTACGGCAACGGCCGGCATGACGTGCTCGCGGGCCGCGGGATGGCCGCCGTCGCTCCCGCCTGGCGCCCGACCGACCGGCACACGGTCGCCTGGGCCGCGACCGACGGGACGGTCACCGTCGAGGACGCTGACACCGCGAAGGTCTTGGAGTCGTTCAACGCCGGCCCCGTCCGCCGGCTGGCGTGGGCGGCCGACGGCCGCACGCTGCTGGTCGCCGGCGAGCGCGCCTACACCCTCGCCGGGAACACCCGACGGCGCACCCGCGTACCGGGTCGCCTCGTCGCCGCGACGTTCGCACCGCGCGGCGACCGCCTCGCCCTCGCGGTGTTCGACGGCAAGCAGACCGTCGTGCGCATCGACGGGCGAGACGCGCTCAGCGGCCCCGGCGCGCTGCGCGACCTCGAATGGTCGCCGGACGGGCGGCGGCTGCTGGCGGGCTGGCCCGGCGCCGACCACTGGCTCGTCGTCCGGGCCACCGACAGCGCGGTCGCCGCCGTCCGGCACCACTTCGGCAGCGGCGGGCACATCCGCGGCTGGGTCGGTGGCTAGTGGCAATTTCGATGCCGGAGCCCGCGATCAGATCGGCGACGTGGCGAGAGCTCGCCCCGCGTCGCGGCGCGCGCCACGTCCCGGCGATCTCGAACGCCGGCCGATCAGGCGTCCGCCGCGCAGTTGGTTCTCGCCCGCGTGCGCGCCCGCGCGCGAGCGCCCGTAGGGCACCGAACCGCGCGGGCCGACCGTCGACGCGCGGCGCAGCGGACCGCGCGGGCCGACCGTCGACGCGCGGCGCGGCGCACCTCGCCGCCGGACCGTCGAAGCTCGGCGACGGGGACCTCGACCACGCCGGCGTGCCCGCCACTGGCGGGCCTCTCCTGATCGGTTCGGCGGACCAAACGGCCTCAGGACGGGGGGTGACGTACGAAATTCCTCGCCCAGCGCGAATCTCGTACCGCACCCCCACCGACGCGCCAACTCGAACAGTCCGAACGTGATCGACACGCACCGTCCCGCGGTCGTGTCTGTCAGTGGGCCGCCCTGGCGGAGCCGGCCGTGATCAGCCCAATCGCGGAGCGAGTCGCGGCACAAGTCACGCCACACGGAGACCACACAGGCCGACCGTGACATGACGGCCGCGAGCTGATCGGCTCCGCCGCTACGACGGGATATGCAACGGCGGAATCGCGTTGTGCAGCGGCATTCCGCCGTCCGCACCCGCGCCCGCCGCGACCGCGGCACCCGGGTTGACCAGGTACCCGTCGATGACCGGCGCCTGCCAGGAACCTGAGAGCTGCGCCAATTGGGCGACCGTCTCGTCGGCGGAGGCCGCGGTCGAGGGCTCGGACGCGAGCTGCTTGAGGAAGCCGTCGATCGGCCCGCGGGCGGAGATCGCGGCGTCGATCTCGGGATCGCTGCCGGGCTGGTAGGCACCGATGGCGATGAGGTCGGCCTTCTCCTTGTAGGTCGCCATGAGCTTGCGGACCTCGTTGCCGGCCGCGCGGGTCTCGGGCGGGGTGATCTCGCCGACGAGGCGGGAGACCGAGGCCAGGACGTCGACCGCGGGGTAGTGGCCCGCATGGGCGAGGTGCCGGGAAAGGACGATGTGGCCGTCGAGGATGCCTCGGACGGCATCGGCGATCGGCTCGTTCATGTCGTCGCCGTCGACCAGCACGGTGTACAGCGCGGTGATCGACCCCGACGGCGAGGTGCCGGTGCGCTCCAGCAGCTTCGGGAGCATCGCGAAGACCGACGGCGTGTAGCCGCGCGTGGCGGGCGGCTCGCCGATCGCCAGGCCGACCTCGCGCTGGGCCATGGCGAAACGCGTGACCGAGTCCATCATCATCATCACGTTGCGGCCCTGGTCGCGGAAGTACTCCGCGATCGCGGTGGCGGTGAACGCGGCCTTCAGGCGGACCAGAGCGGGCTGGTCGGACGTCGCGCAGACGACGACGGAGCGCGCGAGACCCTCCTCACCGAGGTCGCGCTGCATGAACTCCAGCACCTCTCGACCGCGCTCGCCGACCAGGCAGATCACGTTGATCTCCTCGGAGGTCGAGCGGGCGATCATGCCCAGCAGCGAGGACTTGCCGACGCCGGAGCCGGCGAAGATGCCGATGCGCTGGCCGCGGCCGCACGGGACGAACGCATCCAAGGAGCGCACGCCCAGCGACACGCGCTCATGAATACGCGGGCGCGACAGCGGATCGGGCGGCGACGCCTCGGCGGGTCGCCAGGACGTGTTCGGGATCGGTCCCTTGCCGTCCAGCGGACGGCCGAGACCATCGAGCGCTCGACCCAGCAGCGCTTCGGACACGTCGACCTTGAACGGCTGGCCGGTGGCGATGACCTTCGAGCCCGGGCCGATGCCGGTGTTCTCGCCGAGCGCCATCAGCAGCGTGCGGCCCGCCCGGAAGCCGACGACCTCGGCGGGCACCGAGGCGCGGCCGCGGCCGGTCTCGATCGTGCACACCTCACCGATCTCGGCCTCGAGGCCGGTCGCCTCGGTGATCAGCCCGATCAGGTCGACCACGCGGCCGGTGCGGCGGTGCAGGTCGGCCTCGCGGATCGCGAGGACCGCCTCGTCGACCATGTCGTCAGAAGCGCCGACCGCGTCGAGCGCACTCTCCATCAGCGAAAACATCTACGTCCGTATCGGCAGGTGAGGGCGGGACTTGAGGGCCGCAGTGCAACCCAAGTTGACTAAAGGGGGACTGTCCCCTTTAGTCAACTGTGGTTGCTCAGTTGCGGCCGAGTGCGGCGGCGACGACTTCGCTCGCGCGCTCGAGCTTGGTCTCGACGCGCGCGTCGACGTCGCCGACGGGCGTGCGGACGATGGCGCCGCCGCGGGCGACGCGGCGCTCGGACTGGACCTCGCAGTGCTCGATGCCGCCGAGCGAGGCCTTGATCTCGTTCATCGCGCCGCGCACGATCTCGAGATCGTCCGGGTTGACCATGATCGTGATGCGCTCACGGTCGACGATGCCGCGCAGCGCGCCCTGGACGGAATCCAACACCCGCTCGGGCTCGACGCTCAGCGCACCGGCCAGAACCTTCTGGGCCAGGGCGAGACCGAGCTCGACGGCCCGGCGCTCGAGCTCATCGGCGGCGGCCAGCTGCTGCTCACGCAGCTCGTTGACCGCGTTGGCCAGAGCGCTGAGCGCGGGCGTGAGGGCCTCGAGGGCCTCCGCGCGACCGGCGGCGTAGCCCTCGTCCAGCGCGTTCTGGCGCAGCTGCTCGGCTTCGGCGCGAGCCTCGGCGAGCACGTCCATGACGGCTTCGGCCTGAGCGGCGGCCGGCAGTGCGGCAGCCGGCGGCTCGAGCGTCTCGAAATCGAATTCGGCGACCATGCCCATCTAGACCAGCGCGTCCTCTCCGGACCCGCCGCCGCGGGAGATGACGATCGCGCCGGCCTCTTCGAGGCGACGGACGACACCCACGATGCGGCCCTGGGCCTCTTCCACGACGCGCTTGCGCTGCGGCGGCTGGAAGTCGATCTCCTCCTTGAGCAGCTCGGCGCCGCGCTCGGACATGTTCCCGAAGATCTTCCCGCGCACGTCCTCCGAGACACCACGGAGCGCGATCGCGAGATCCTTCTGATCGACCTCCTTGAGCACCATCTGGATCGAGCGGTCGTCGAGCTTGGTGACGTCCTCGAAGGTGAACAGCAGCAGGCGGATCTCCTCGGCGAGCTCGCCGTCGGCCTTCGCCAGCTCGTCGAGCACGTTGCGCTCGGTGGTCCGGTCGGACGAGTTGAGGATGTCGGCCAGCGACTTGACGCCGCCCGCGGTCGCGTACTCCTGAGCGCCGACGGCGGTCAGACGCGAGCGCATGACGGCCTCGACCTGGGAGACGACCTCCGGACGGGTCTCGGCCATCATCGCGATCCGCAGGGCCACGTCGGCCTGGAACTCGGGCTCGATGTTCGAGAGCACCTGAGCGGCCAGCGTCGTGTGCAGGTTCGAGATCACCAGCGCGATGGTCTGCGGGGACTCGTTGCGCAGGAAGACGACGATCTGCTCGGCCGGCGTGCGGCGCAGGAACTCGAACGGGCGGCGCTCGATCGTGGCCGCCAGGCGGCCGATGATCTCGTCCGCGCGGTCCTCGCCGAGCGAGCGCATGAGCACGCTGCGGGCGTAGTCGACGCCACCCTCGGCCAGGTAGTCCTCGGCCAGGACGCTCTCGACGGCCTCGGTGATGACGTCGCGGCAGACCTCGGTCGGGACCTTCTGGGCCTTGGCCAGCTCGAGCGAGAGGGCCTCGACCTCGGTGTCGCCGAGGTACTTGAAGATCTCGCCCGCCCGCTGCTCGCCGATGGCGACGAGCAGGGCGGCGGCCTTCTGGACCCCCTTGAGCCCGGTCTTGGACGCGGGAGCGTCAGCGCGAGTGGCAAGCTCGGTGCTCATCGGACTAGTCCTCCGCCATCCAGGCCTTGACCTGCGCGGCGACGCGCTCGGGCTCGCGCTCCATCAGCTGGTCGAGCTGATGCAGGCTGGCGTCCGGGACGCGCGGGGCGAGCATCGCGTTGCCGCCGTTGGCCACGAAGTCCGGCATGCCCGCGCCGGCCTCGAGCTGGGCGAGGGAGACCGGCTCGTCGATCGTGGTCAGCCACGCCGGCGTGCCGAGGTTCTCGCTCTCGCGGCGCTTCATGCCGCGGGCCATGAAGAAGAGGAAGAGCAGCGAGGCGAGGCCCAGGCCGACCCACTTGATCGGGCCGAGCATCGTCGTCGGGACCGGACCGGCCTTGGGTGTCACGGCCTTGGGGAAGGCGACCTGCATCGCGGTGAGCGTGTCGCCGCGCGTGGTCTGGTCGAGGCCGGCGGCCGTGGCCACCGTCTTCTGCAGCGAGTCGTAGGTGGCCTTCGGGACCGACTTGTCGACCATCAGGGCGACCTGGAGCTTGTTGACCGCGCCCGGCGCCGTCTCGGTCTTGGTGACCTTCTTGTCGACGCCGTAGCCCGTGTCGGTCTTGGAGTTCTTGTAGTCCCCGCTGCCGGACGCGCTCGCGCCGTTGGTGCCCGAGTAGGTCGGAACATTGGAGCCGGTACCGGTCGTGCCGCCGGTGTTGCCGCTCTTGGCGCCCTTCATCGACTCGGCCGTCTTGGACTCGGTGATCGGCACGCCGGTCTTGCCGTACGTGAGTTCCTCGGTGCTGGACTTGTCGACGTTGAGGTCGGCGTTGACCTTCACGCGGGCCTTGTCGGCGCCGAGCGTAGAGGTGAGCATCGCGTTGATCGAGCTCTCCATCTGACGGGCGTAGCGCGCCTCGGCCGAGGCCTTGCTCGAGGAGCCGGTGGCGGCCTCATCGGACGGCCAGAGGATCGCGCCGGTGGAGTCGGTGATGGTGACGTTCTCGGACTTCAGGCCCTTCACCGAGGAGGCGGCGGTCTGCGCCATGCCGCGCACGGCGCCGGGCGCCAGCGCGTCGGCGGAGTTGCCGAGCTGGATGGCGGCCGTGGCCGGCGTCGCCTCATCCTGGAAGAGGTCGTCCTGGGGCATGACGATCTGGACCGTCGGGTTCGAGACGCCCTGCACGCCGCTGAGGGTGCGGGCGATCTCGCCTTCCAGCGCACGCTGGTAGGTGACCTGCTGCTGGAACTGCGAGGCGCCGAGCTTGGACTGGTCGAGCAGCTCGTAGCCCGGCTGATTGCCGCCCGTCGCCTGGACGCCGGCGGTGGCGAGCGCGATCCGCGCCTGCGCCATGGACGTCTTGGTGACCGCCAGAGCCGTGCCGTTGTTGCGCAGCTCGTAGCCGATGCCCTGCTCGTCGAGCGCGGCAGTGATCTTCGCGGTCTGCGAAGGATCGATGCCCGACGCGATCAGCGAGTAGCTCGGCGCCGTGGCGACCTTGAGCATGATGAACGCGATCGCGAGGATGGCGACGAAGGAGACCCCGAGGATCGCCTTGGTCTTGGCCGGAAGCGCGAGAAGGTTTTGGATGAAGGGCGGCATTGGTTAGGTCTCAGACCTGCGTGTGGAAGATGTCCTGGGCGGCCTCGACGGCCTTGGTGCGGATCTGGCTGGCCAGCTGCATCGCAAGCTGCGCGCGCTCGACGGTCATGACGACCTGCGTCGGGTCCGTGGCCTTGCCGGTGGCGAGGTCCTGCGACGCCTGAGCGGCGTCGTTCTGGGTGGCCTCGAGCGACTTGATGGAGTCGCTGAGCATGCCGCCGAAGCCCTTGCCGGCATCGCCGGTGGGAGCCGGAGCCTCGACGGCGCCGATCTGCCACTCGGCGCCGGAGGTGGCGAAAGAGGTCGGATCAATGGTCATCGGAGGATCTCCAGGGTCTTGGCGAACATCTGCTTGGCGGCCGACATCGCGGTGACGTTGGCCTCGTAGGAGCGCTGCGCGTCGATCAGGTCGGTCATCTCCGTCACCGTGTCGACGTTCGGCATGCGCACGTAGCCCTGCGCGTCAGCGTCCGGATGGCTGGGGTCGTAGACGAGCTTCCCGTCGGTGGGGTCCTCGCTGATGGCCGTGGCCTGGACGCCGCCGGGCGCGATGCCCGACTTGCCCATCGCGGCGCCGAGCTGCGCGCCGAAGCCGCCGTTCCCGGCGACCGACTGCAGCACGACCTCCTTGCGGCGGTACGGGTTGCCGTCCGCGCCCTTGGTGGTCTCCGCGTTGGCGAGATTCTCCGCCGTGACGTTCATCCGCAGGCGCTGAGCGGTCAGCGCCGACGCGGAGATCTCCATGCCGCCGAACATGCTCATCAGCCGACACCCATCGCGGACCTGAGGATTCCGATGCGGGTCTTGGCGACGGCGATCGCGGCCTCGGACTCGAGCGCGTTGGCCGAGAGCTTGGCGGACTCGTTGTCGATGTCGATCGAGTTGCCGTCGGCCTGGGTGACGCCGATGTTGTCGGTCTGCGTCGCGAAGGTGGTACCGGCGACCATGTTCTTGGCGTCGGAAGAGCCGAGCGCCGCAGCCAGCGCGCCGTGGAAGTCCACGTCGACGCGGCGGTAGCCGGGCGTCGCTGCGTTGGCGATGTTGGCCGCCAGCGCATTGTGGCGCTGGGTCGCGCCGGCAATGGTGCGCTCAAGCGCGAGCTGGGTGGTGTCAAACAGCACGGGGACGGATCTCCTGGAGGGGAAGAGGGGGCGGTCCTTCCATGGACCTCACGCGGCTCCATCCTTGGTGCGCACTGTCGGTATCGGTCCGTCCACCGCAGACCTTTAGGGTCAAGACCCCACCCCAAGGACTAGCGTCTTCAGGTGTCCGCTTCGGAACCCGGAGCGGCGGCGAAGCGAGGACCTGGGGCCTGTCCCGGTCGCCCGGCGGGTGCCGCCGAAGCGGCGGCACCGGCTCAGGCGCTGCGGTTGACCGAGGCGGCTGCGGGCCGGGAGTACCCACCGGCATAGCCGCGCATCGCGGCGGTGCCGCGATCCATGTTGGCGAGCTTCTGGAGCGTGAAGGCGCGGCCCGCGGACAGGCCGGCGTGGATCTCATGCTCGAGCTCGACCAGACGTTCGAGGTGCGGCCGGGCGCTCGCGGGGGCGATGCCCATCGAAGCCATGGCCGTCAGGCGGTGCGCGGAGACCGCCGGGAGCTCATCCCAGCGGCCGTCCACCACGATGTCGCGCTCGCGCTCGGCGAGCTCGACGAGTTCGACCCAGGGGGTCTCGGAGGTCACGGCTAGTTGCCCGCGATCTCGGCCCAGGCCTCGCGCAGCTCGCCCAGGAGCTCGGAGACCTCCTCGATCTTGCTCGGGTTCTGCTCCAGCGACGCCTCGATCAGGTGACGACGGCAGAAGGCGTAGATGCCCTGCAGCCGGCTCGCGACCTCGCCACCGCGCTCGTGATCGAGCGTGACGGTGAGCTCGTCGATGATCGCCTCGGCACGGCGCATGCGGTCACGAGACGCGTTCTTGTCGCCCTCGCGCATCGCGTAGGCGGACTGGAACAGGAAACGCAGGCAGCCGTCATAGAGCATGACGACGAGCCGGCCGGGCGGAGCGGTGAGGATGCTCTGCTGCTTATAAGTGGCGGTCGGATTTGCCGCGTACGAGGCCAACGAAGGCTCCTGTTTCTGAGTCGGGAGGGAGGAGGGAGGGATCACGTGCTTAGCCCAGCGTGGCGATCTGGCTGGTGAGCCACGCCTGCTGGGTCTGGGAGTTGTTCAGCGCCGTTTCCATGGCGGCGAACTGCGCCTTCAGGCGCGACTGCTCGGTGGCCATCCGGGTGTTGAGCTTCGCGATCTGATCGGTGAAGCCCTTGAGCACCGTGTCATCGCTGGCCATGCGCCCGGTGAGCAGGCCGCTGGCGCCGGTCTGCCCGGTCACGAAGTCCGAGATGACCGAGGTCATGCCCTTCGTCGCGCCGGAACCCGCGAACAGCTCCTTGACCTTCGTGTAGTCGGCGGCCATCGCCGACTTGAACTTGTCGGAGTCGAAGACCAGCTTGCCCGCCTTGGCGTCCTCGGTCGAGGCACCCGCCTTGGGCACGGTGATGCCGATGTCGGCCAGGCCCGTGAGCCCGAGGCCGGTCAGCGCCTTGGTCATCGTGTTCTTGAGCTGGCTGAGCATCGACACCATGCCGGAGTCGCCGAACAGCTGGCCCTTCTGCAGATCCGAGGTGCTGGTCGCGGTCGGGACGCGCTTCTCGGCGAGCTCGGAGCGCGTCGAGGTGACGACGTTGTTGTACGCGTCGACGAGCGCCTGGACCTTCTTGGAGACCGCATCGGTGTCGATCGCCGGCTGGGTGGTGTTGACCGAGACCGGGGACGTGCTGACGCCCTTCAGGGTCAGGCGCACGCCCGGGATCGCGTTCTCGATGACGTTGGACTCAACCGGTTCCGTGGGCGCCACGCCGTCGATCAACACGTCGGCGTTCAGGGCGAGCCCGTCGCGCTTGTAGGCGGGGAGCTCCGCCATCTTCGACGGGTCGGCCAGCGCGGACGTGTCCACGGTGAAGTCGGCGTTGGAGCCGGTCTTGCGCGAGGAGAAGACGAGGCGATCGACGCCGCCCTCCTTGACCACCGCGGCGTAGACGGGCGACTTGTCGTTGGCGTTGATCGACGTGGCGATGTCGGTCGCGGTCGCGCCGGCCTTGACGGAGATGTCCACCGACGTCGACGGATCGTTGCTGTAGGCGATCTTCAGCGTGCCGTCGGTCGCGACACCGGTGCCGTCGTAGGAGAAGCCGTGCTGCGCCGAGGACGCGAGCTTGTTGATCTGGACCGTGTGGCCGCCGATGCCGGCGCCCGCGGTCACGGCCACATCGAGCTTCGTCGGATCCGAAGAGGTGGTGGCCTGCGCGGGCTTCCAGAGCGTCGCGGACGTGAGGTCGGCCGCGGCCGTCTTGACCGCGTTGAGCTTGGACTTGATGGTGGTCAGATCCGTCTTGTGCTGGGTGACGGAGGTCTGACGCCGTTGGACCGCGGTGACCTTGTTCTGCTCGATCGCCATCAACTGCGAGATGATGGAGTCGGTATCAAGGCCCGAGGCCATACCGCTGAGCGTGATAGGCATGGGGTTCCTAGAGGTCCGCGTCGCCGGTCAAGAAGTCCAGCGCGCTCTTGGGGGGGATCGTCTTGAGCACGTTTCCGTCCAGGTCCCGGACCTGGATGATCACGCGATTGGTGTCGTCGTCCTTCGAGAAGTGCAGTTCGCGGTTGTTGGCGTGCAGCTTCTGCACGACCTCCGCGGCCTTCGCGACCAACTCGCGGGCTTCCGGTGTGGGGGCCGGGGGAACGTCACCGACGATCGTCCCTGACTCCTCCACACGCGGCTTCATCTGCGCCTGCCACTGGGGCTGGGCCTGGGGCTCCGAAGCAGCCACTCGGCTGCCGGCGGGGGTCACCGGAGCGAGCTGCTGATAGGGCGTGAAGCGGCCGATCTGAAGAGTCATCTCAGACGCAGTAGTCGGCCGTGACCCAGGAACCTTTAGCCGACCGCGGAGAAGAGAACCGCGTCATCGGACAGCTGCTGCTTGAGCGTGCGCTTCAGCTGCGAGTGGATCTGGCAGATCCGGCTCTCCGAGACACCCATGACCTCGCCGATCTCGCGCAGCGTCAAGTTCTTGACGTAGAGCAGGACGGCAACCTCGCGCTCACGCTGGGGGAGCGTGTCGAACGCGCGACGGAACTTGGCCTTGGCCTCGGAGTTCGCGGCCTGGTGCTCGGGGTCGAGCTTGTGATCACCGTCGGCGAGCGTGTCGATGCGCTCGACGGTCGTCTCGTCGTCGGAGATCACGAGCGTGTTCAGCGACGTGACGTCCGAGACGGCGATGTCGTCCTCTCGCCGGCGCAGGTCGTCGACCGAGATCGAGAGCGCGGCGGCGAGCTCCTCGCGCGTCGGGCGGCGGCCGTGAATGGTGGTGAACTGATCGCGCGCCTTGGCGATGTCGCGCTCCCAGCGGCGCAGCGAGCGCGGGGCCCAGTCCTGGCGGCGGAGCTCGTCGAGGACGGCGCCGTGGATCCGGGTCCACGCGAACTGCTCGAGCGTGGCGCCCTTCTCCGGGTCATACCGGTCGATCGACGCGATCAGGGCCTCGAGGCCGCAGGAGATGAAGTCCTCGACCTCACAGCGCGCCGGCAGCTCGCGGACCTTCTTGAAGACGATGTACTTCACGAGCGGCGCGTAGGTCATCACCAGGCGGTTACGAACCTGGATCGACCCGGTCGCCTTGTACTCGCGCCAGAGCGCAAGGGCATCCTCAGCGCTTACGCGCTTTCGGGTGCCGGAGGACGTCGGTGTTTTCATGCGGGTTTGCGCTCCTAGAGGGCGAAACAGGACTGACGGACCCAGCCTGTATCGGGCGCTCACCCGAGTTTCTTCATCTCCGATTCGCGGAAGGGCTCTTCTCTGACAATCCGTAGGCCCAGGCCAGCACCTGGGCCACCGCGGTCCACATCTGGTCCGGGATCTCCTGCCCGAGGGCCAGTTGGGAGAGGGCCGAAGCCAGCTCCGGGTCCTTGTGTACGGGCACCCCCGCCTCATGTGCGCGCTCGAGTATCTGCGCGGCGATATGCCCCCGGCCGGCGGCGACGACTTTCGGCGCGCCGTCGCCGGTGTAGCGCAGCGCGGCGGTGACGTCCGGATCAGGCATACAGGTCCAGCGGCGCGTGTCGCGGAAGGACCTTCACGGTCGCCTGCAAACCGACGGCCTCCAAGTTGGCACGTAGACGCTCAGACTGACCTGAAGCCAGCGAGTGTGGGCGGCCCGCGGGGGTCGTCACTTCGGCCAGGAGCGCTTCGCCGCGCAGCTCCAGGCGCAGGTCCAAACGGCCCAGCGTGGGCGACGTGAAGGCCAGCGTCACGACGTCGGCGGGATCACCGTCGGCGCCGTTGCGGCGGCCGGGCTCCTCCTGCACCTGGACCTGCGGACGGAACTCCACGGGCGCCGGGGTGGCGGCGACCGTGGGCGCAGTCGGCGTCTGCGGGTCGATCTGAAGCCAGACGCGCTCCGCACTGACCTCCTTGACCTTGAGCTTGAGCGTCGCGCCCGCCTGCACCTCTCTGGGCAGCTCGGCGGTGACCGGCATGCCGGCGATCACCAGCACCGCGTGCGTCTCACCGCGCGACGCGACGCGGGCCATCATCGACGCGCCCTCGCGGATCGGGACGTCCGGCAGCACGTTGCGCAGCAGCGCCGCGGTGACCGCAATGGGGTCCATCCCCTAAAGGATGCACGCCCACCGGCCGATGGGTGACCAACATGGATCGCGGCCTCTATCTCGCAGCCTCAGGCATGCTCGCCGAGCAGTTGCGCCAGGACCAGATTGCCAACGACCTGTCGAATGCGTCGACGGCCGGCTACAAGGCCGAGCGCACGACGCAGCAGTCGTTCGGGCAGATGCTTCTCACCAACTCCGTCACCGGTCAGTCGATCGGCAACGTGACCACGGGCGTCGGCGTGACCAACACGGTCACCGATTGGACCCCGCAGCCGCTGAAGGAGACGGGTGAGCCCCTGGACTTCGCGATCAATGGCGACGGCTTCTTCGCCGTCAGGACCGCCGAGGGCACGCGCTACACGCGCAACGGCCAGTTCTCCGCCGACGCCAACGGCCAGCTGATGACGCTCCAGGGCGATCTCGTCCTCGGTCGCGACAACCAGCCGATCAAGCTCGCCGACGACGGCAAGGTCGATCCCCGCCTGCTCAACGTCGTCCTGCTCGGCAACCCCGAGAAGGAAGGCAACAACTACATCACCGGCACGCCCGGGACCGTCGCGGGTCAGACCGCCGGCCAGGTCCGCAGCGGGTCGCTCGAGGGCTCCGGCGCCGATCCCACTCAGTCCATGGTGGACATGATGGAGTCGATGCGGGCCTACGAGGCCGGCCAGAAGGTCATCCACACGATCGACGAGACGCTCGGCAAGGCCGCGAGCTCCGTCGGGTCGCTCCAGTAAACGCCGAGACCTGCCGAACTAGGAAGAGATGCTCGAAGGACTCCGAACCGCAGCGGCCGGCATGGCGGCCCAGCAGCAGAAACTCGACGCCGTCGCCAACGACCTGGCCAACGCCAACACCAACGGCTACAAGCGACTGCGCGTGGGGTTCTCCGACCTCGTGTACGAGCGCGGCGGTCGTCCGACGACCTCCGACAACGCGATGGTCGGCACCGGTGCGCGCGCCATGCACGGCGGTCGCACCTTCGAGCAGGGCGCCCTGCGCCAGACCGGCGTCACGACCGACGTCGGCCTCGAGGGCCCGGGGTTCATCAAGGTCAAGATGTCCGACGGCCGTGACGCGCTGACGCGCGACGGCGACCTGCACGTCGACGAGAAGCGCCAGCTGGTCACCAACTTCGGCGCGCAGGACCGGCGTGAACATCCCCGCCGGCACCTCGGACTCGCAGATCTCGATCCAGACCGACGGCAGCGTCCTCGCGGCGGGCAAGAACGTCGGCAAGATCACGCTCGTCAACGTGCGCTCGCCGCAGAACCTCGAGTCGGTCGGCGACAACGCCTTCGTGACGACCGGCAAGTCGGGCAACGCCGTCGCCGCCCCCGTGACCACGCTGCTCAAGCAGAGCACGCTCGAGGGCTCCAACACCGACATGTCGCAGGCCATGACCGACATGATCGAGGCCCAGCGCACCTACCAGATGACCTCCAAGGCCATCCAGGCGGCCGACCAGATGATGGAGATCGCCAACGGGGTCAAGCGATGAACCCCATCTCCACCACGTCGCTTCCGGCCGACATCCGCGCCGCCGGCACGCCCGCCATCAAGCAGTACAAGGCCGCCCTCGGGTTCGAGCAGATGCTGGTCGGGCAGCTGGTCAAGGGCATGGTCTCCGAGAGCAGCGATCTCGGTCAGGGCCCGTACGCCGACTCGATGCAGGACTCGCTGACCTCCGCACTCACCAGCGGCCAGGGCATGGGTCTCGCCCGGCAGATCTATAAGGAGATGCAGTCGTGAGCACGGCCCTCGAGGCCGAACTGCTCGTCCACCTGGACCAGCAGATCAATTCGGCCCGCCATCTCCTCAAGCTCGTCCTGGCCCAGGGTTCCGCGATTCGCGAGCGCGACACCGAAGCGGTGCTCGCCCGTCTCGCCGACATCCAGAACGAGATGGTCCGCCGCGGCAAGCTCGAGTCCGACCGGACCGGTCTGCTCCAGCGCGCCGGCTCCGCCCTCGGCCTGCCGGCCACGGCGGTCACGCTCGAGCGCCTGTGCCAGCTGGTCACCCCCGCCGCGGCCCAGGCCGCGATGGAGCGGTCCGCCGAGCTGCGCGGGCTGCTGTCCGAAATTGCCCGGGAGCATGGGATCAACCGTGCCCTCATGCGCCAGGAGCTCGCGTTCCTGTCGCACCTGACCCGCCTGATCGGCCAAGAGGCCGAGGGTGGATACACCCCGCCCAATGGGGCCCACCCAGCCCGCAGTAGCGCTCCTCCGTCCGTCTACCGCGCTCTGGATCTCCAGGCCTAACCCCACCGGACCCCAAGATGCCCGTCTCTTCCTTTTACGGCATGCAAACCTCCCTGCGAGGCCTTCTGGCTCAGCAGCGCATGCTCGACACCACTGGCCACAACATCGCCAATGCCTCGACCAAGGGCTACTCGCGCCAGGAGGCCACGCTGTCGGCCTCGCAGGCCCTGCAGCTCACGGTCTCCGGCTCCTCGGCGGCGACCGGTGCCCACCTCGGCTCCGGCGTCGACGTCCAGGGCTTCCGGCGCGTCCGCGACCAGTTCCTGGACTCGCAGTTCCGCGCCCAGAACACCAACGTGAGCGAGTGGACGGCCAAGGCCTCCCAGCTCGACAGTGCCGAGCTCTCGCTGGCCGAGCCGAGCGAGAACGGCATCAACGAGCAGCTCTCGAAGTTCTGGAACGCCTGGTCGAACCTCTCCAAGGACCCGGACGGCGCGGCGGCCAAGCAGGCGCTGGTCCAGGCCTCCAACGGCCTGACCGACTCGATCAAGTCCGTGCGCTCGCAGATGGTCGCCGCCCAGCAGGGCGCCAACGACCAGTACGCGGCGATCGCCGGCCCCGGCGGTGAGATCGCCAAGGTCGCCCAGGAGCTCGCCGGCCTGAACAACACGATCGCGAAGTCGGTCATCAACGGCGACATGCCCAACGACCTGATGGACCGTCGCGACCTGCTGCTCGACCAGCTCTCCGGCTACGGCCAGATCTCGGTCGAGAGCCTCGCCAGCGGCTCCACCAACGTCTCCTTCGTCGACCGCGACACGGGCGTCACCTACCCGATCGTGTCCGACGACCAGGCCAACTGGTCCGGCCCGCCGGCCGGCGACTGGAATCCGGGCGGCGAGCTCGGCGGCCTGATGTCCGTGGGCAAGGTCCCGGGGGGCATGGTCGACGGGTACCTCGCGCAGATCGACTCCTTCACCAAGACCCTGGCCGATACGGTCAACGCGGCCTACGGCGGCACCTTCCTGGACTACGGCAGCCCTGAGGGCTCGACCATCCAGGTCGCCGCGCCGATCCAGGCCGCGCCCGAGAGCATCCGCGCCGGCACCGGCGCCACGGGCTCCAACGACGTCGCGCTGGCGATCTCCCAGCTGCGCGGCAGCGCGAGCATCGACGGCGTGTACAAGGCCTTCGTGGCCAAGGTCGGCGGCGATCTGAACGAGTCCAGCCGCATGCAGACCAACGCCCAGGTCCTGGCCGATTCGGTCGAGAACCGCCGCCAGAGCGTCGCGGGCGTGTCGATGGACGAAGAGATGTCCAACCTCGTGCGCTTCCAGCGCGCCTACCAGGCGTCCGCGCGTGCCATGTCGACGATGGACGAGATGCTGGACGTCCTCATCAACCGGACCGGAAAGGTTGGCCTGTAATGCGCATCACCACCTCGATGGTTCAGCGCAACGTCCTCTCGGACCTCAACTCGCTGTCGGAGAAGCTGGCCAAGACCCAGAGCAAGGCCTCCTCCGGCAAGGAGATCACGCGCCCGAGCGACAACCCGTACCAGACGTCGCGCGCGCTCGGCCTGCGCCAGACGCTGGCCGCGAACGAGCAGTACCAGAGCAACATCTCCGACGCCCGCGGCTGGCAGGACGCGACCGAGGCGGCGCTCGGCTCGATCACCGATTTCGTCAACCGCGCGCAGTCGCTGCTGCTCGAGGGTGCGACCGACTCCGCCGACGCCGGCGCCCGCAACTCGGTCGCCGACGAGATCGACCAGATCATCCAGGGCCTGAAGGAGACGTCGAACGCCAGCTTCGGCGATCGCTACCTGATGTCCGGCACCGCCACGGCGACGGCGCCGTACAAGCTCGGTGACGACGACGCCTACCAGGGCAACGAAGCCGGCCTGGACCCGACCGTCCCGGGCGTGATCCGCGAGATCGGCCCCAGCGTGACGCTCTCGATCAACTCGGTCGGGCGCGAGATCCTCGGCGACGGCCGGGCGAACCCGACCGACGGCAAGCTGCTGAACACCCTGCGTGACATCACCGAGCACCTGCGCGCCAATGACGGCGCCGCGCTGCGCGGGGCCGACGTCACCAACCTCAAGACAGCCCTCGATGACGTCCTGAAGGTGCGCGCCCGCAACGGCGCGATGTCCAACCGCCTGGATGCCGCCTCGTCGCGCCTGGAGCAGATCCAGGGCGCCGTGACCGAGCAGCTCTCGAACACCGAGGACGCCGACATCGCCAAGACGATCATCCAGTTCAACTCGCAGAGCGCGGCCTATCAGGCGTCCTTGCGTGCCGGCGCGAACATCGTGCAGGCATCGCTAATGGATTTCCTGCGTTAGGCCGATACGGGCTCTTAGACTCCGCACCCTCTCCCCCCTCCAGGAGACCTTCGCAAGCATGTCCACCGTCACCATCGAGTCCACGCGCTTCGGCACGCTCGAGATCGCGTCCGAGGACGTCATCGAGTTCCCGAACGGCCTGATCGGCCTCGGCGGCAGCCGCTTCACGATCGTCGACGCCGACAACGGCGGCGCGTTCAGCTGGCTGCACTCCGTCGACGACGCGTCGCTGGCGCTGCCGATCGCCAACCCCTGGCACTTCTTCAGCGACTACGTCGTCGATCTCTCCGACGACGACTCCGCGCCGATCAGCGCCGATCCGGCAGACGTCGCCGTTTGGGTCACCGTCCGCGCCGGCGCCGAGCTGGCCGATTTCCACGCGAACCTGCGCGCTCCGATCCTGGTCGCCGATGGCAAGGGCCATCAGGTGATCAACGAGTCCGCCGATGCACCAGTTCGCGCGCAGCTGTTCCCCGCCGACGTGGCTACCGCCGCGTAGCACCCACAAAATCCGTACATTCGCTCGCAGCTGAATCCAAGGAGGAACCATGCTGCTCATCACCCGCCGTGTCGGCGAGAAGATCATGGTCGGCGACGACGTCGTCGTGCACGTGATGGAGATCGTCGGAAACACCGTCCGCGTGGGCATTCAGGCCCCGCGCTCCGTGCCGGTCTACCGCGAGGAGATCTGGCACGCCGTCCGCGACGAGAACCGGGCCGCGGCTGACGCCGCGCCGTTCGAGCTTCCGTCGCCCGCGTTGAAGCCCTGAGCGGGCTTCGCGCTCCGATCACGGAGCCACCGTGCGGCGCCCGAATGGGCGCCGGCGGCCCGGCTGCGCGATCTGCGTGCGACGTTACCCCGTCGGGTACGGTCTTGGCATGGACTTTGCCAAGACCGCCCGAAATCTTGCTGTGGCGGACATCGCCTTGGCCTTCGCTCGTGACCGCGTTGCGCGCATGGTGCCGGGCATGGAACCGCCGAAGAAGCGCTCCAAGGTCAAGACCCTCCTGATCGGCGGTGGCCTCGCCGCCGCCCTCGCCGCGCTGCTTGTTCAAGCGCGAAGCCGTCCGTGGCCTGCTGCCCGGCGGCGAGAGCGAGACCGCGCCCGCCGAGCCGGCCTACACCCCGCCGCCGGTCTCCAACTACGACGCCGCCGGTCCTGTGAGCAACACCGCGACCGCCGTGCCCGTCCCGCCTGCGTTCGAGCAGCCGGCGATCGACGAGGCCGCCGAAGAGGCCGCCGCTGCCGCCGAGGCCGCCAACATCGGCGGCGTCGTCTCCGATTACGAGGGCCCCGAGGGTGAGATCGCCACCGACGAGGAGCTCGCGGTCGCCGAGGCCGGCGGTGGCGAGTCCGAGGGCCAGGAGCAGACCGAGGCCGAACTTCGCGAGGCGGCCGAGCCGTTTGACGGCGTGAGCCCCGAGGAAGGCCAGATCGACGACGCGATCGAGCAGGCCTCCAACCCCGCCGAGGGCGAGACCGCCGAGCCGGTCGCGCCGCCCCGTGACAGCGACGAGTGGCAGACCTGGTCGGGCCGCTCGATCGAGCCGTAGGCCGCAGCTCGTCTTGCAGGTTCTCGACCAGAACGAGCGGGAGCCTGCCCGGACGGGGCGAAGTTAACCCGCGTGACACGCGGATCGGCCACAATAGGTAGTCAGTTCATGAGCACGCTCGTGGGCATGCAGCTCAGCGGCCGTTACCGGCTAGACGCCCAGATCGGTGCTGGAGGCATGTCGACGGTCTATCGGGCCTTCGACATCAACCTCGAGCGTCGCGTGGCGATCAAGCTCCTGCACCGGGAGATGTCCGCCGACTCCGATCAGCTGGAGCGCTTCAGGCGCGAGGCGCGCGCGGTCGCGCAACTCTCCCATCCGCACATCGTGGGCGTGATCGATGCCGGCGAGGACGAGAACCGGCCCTACATCGTCTTCGAGTACGTCGAGGGCGAGACGCTCAAGGACCGCATCCGCCGGCTCGGCCGGCTGCCGGTCGACGAGTCGCTGGCCTACGCCATCGAGATCGCCCGCGCGCTCGGGTGCGCGCACGCGCACGACATCGTGCACCGCGACGTCAAGCCGCAGAACGTCCTGCTCGACAACGAGGGCTCGGCCAAGGTCACGGACTTCGGGATCGCCCGCTCGCTGCGCGACGACGGTCTGACCGCCGACGGTCGCGTGCTCGGCACGACCGATTACGTCTCGCCCGAGCAGGCGCTCGGCCACGACGTCGACGGGCAGTCGGACATCTACTCGCTCGGCGTCGTGCTCTACGAGATGCTCACCGGCGACGTCCCGTTCCACGGCGAGAACCAGATCAGCGTGGCGATGAAGCACGTCCGCGAGGACCTGCCGGACATCCAGGCGATCCGGCCGGAGGTCTCCGCGACCACCGCCGCGGTCCTGGACCGGATGACCGACAAGGACCTCGCCCACCGCTACGCCGACGTGCCGTCGTTGGTCGCCGACCTCGAGGACGCGCTGGCGATCGAGGCCGCGCGCCAGGGCACCTCGACCGGCGAGGCGACCGCGGTCATCCGCACGCTGCCGGCGCGCGCCAAGCGCCGGCTGCCGTTCCGGATGCGCCACCCGGTCTCGCTGCTGGCCGTGATCGCGCTGTTCGCCGTCGGCGCCGTGATCGTCGCGCTCGCGGTACGCGAGGTGCCCGAGCGCGTCCAGCGCGGCACCGGCGCGGGCAAGGTCGCCACGCCGACGCCGGCGGGCACCAAGATCGTCTCGGTCGGCGGCGCCTCCGCCCACGCCTACGACCCGCTCGGCGACCAGACCGAGCACTCCGACTGAGGCTTCGCGCACGGTCGACCGCGACGACGGCACGGCCTGGACCACCGAGTCCTACGAGGCCGGCATCGAGGGCGCGGGCAAGGAGGGCGTCGGCGTCTACGTCGACGCCAAGCCCAAGGTCGAAGCCGTCGAGATGCAGATCAAGACCCCCAAGCCCGGCTGGAAGGCGACGATCTACGCGGCCCCGCCCGGCCCGGTGCCCAAGAGCGTGCCGCGAGGGCTGGACCAAGGTCGGCGGCGGCACGGTCACCAGCAAGGACAAGTCCTTCAAGCTCGACACCGGCGGCGTCGCCTACCGCTACTACCTCGTCTGGATCACCAAGCTCGCCGACGAGGCCCAGAGCGCCGAGATCTCCGAGATCCGGCTGCTCCAGAAGGTCGCCGCATAAAGGGGCCAGGCCCCGTCAACGCTGCGGTGACGGGGCCTGGCCCCTTTAGAAACTCACCGCGCGCTCGCGCTCGAAGCGCTGGAGCGCGAGCGCGAGGAGCTTGTCGCAGAGCTCCGGGAACGGTGTGCCCGTGGCCTCCCAGAGCTTCGGGAAGACGCTGGTCTTGGTGAAGCCCGGCATCGTGTTGAGCTCGTTGACCAGCACCCGTTCGCCGTCCTCGACGAAGAAGTCGACCCGCGCGAGGCCGGCGCAGCCGACGCGGACGAAGGTGTCGCGGGCGAGCCGGCGGACCTCCTCGAGGACCGACGCATCGAGCCGGGCGGGTGCGACGAGCTCCATCCCGCCGTCGGTGTACTTGGCCTCGTAGTCGTACCAGTCCGAGCCGGTGAGGACGATCTCGCCGGGGACGGAGGCCTCCGGATCGTCGAGCCCGATCACCGAGCACTCGACCTCCATGCCGGCGGAGAAGCCTTCGACGATCACCAGCGAGTCGTGGCCGAAGGCGGTGTCGAGCGCGGGGCCGAGCTCGGCCTCCGACCACACCTTGGCGATGCCGACCGACGACCCCAGGCGCGCGGGCTTGACGAACACGGGCTTGCCGAGCACGGCCAACTCGCGCAGGACGGCCTCGGGCTCGGCCCGCCAGCGCGACAGGCGGACGCCCGCGTAGGGCACCTGCGGCACGTCGGCGGCGGCCAGGACCTCCTTGAAGACCACCTTGTCCATGCACAGCGACGACGCGAGCACACCCGCGCCGACGTACGGGACGTCGAGCAGCTCGAGCAGGCCCTGAAGCGTGCCGTCCTCACCGAACGGGCCGTGCAGGACTCCGAACACGACGTCGGCGCCGAGCAACCCGCCTCCGGGCTGCAGGGCCAGCGCCTCGCCGCCGAAGGTCCACTCGCCGGTGCGCTCGATCGTCAGGTCGAGCACCTCGTGGCCGGCCGCGGCCACGCCCTCGCGAACCGACGCGGCCGACGCCAGCGACACGTCGTGCTCGGACGAGCGCCCGCCTGAGAGGATCGCCACCCTCACCGGATCGCCTCCGGCCGGGAGCGTCGGGCTCTGCCCGAGCGCGCAGCGCGAGTCGTCGCCCTCATGGCGTGGGGATCGGCGACGGAGTGGCGTTCGGGTCTGCGGCTTCGGGCACGATCGCGATGGTGACGGTTCCACCGGTCGAACGCGAGGTCCCGGCTTCGGGCGACTGGCCGATCACGCGGCCGGCGAGCGCCGGATCGGGGTTCTGGCGCTCGGTCGTCTTGACCTTGTAGCCCGCGTCCTCGAGCGTCTTGGTGGCGTCGTCGACGGTCGGATTGCCGGTCGTGACGTCGGGCACGGTCGGGCGTGGGCTGGCGACGACGATCTGCACTGTCCCGCCCGGCGGCAGCGTGGTGTCCTTGGCCGGGTCCTGGGAGAGCACCGTGCCCTCAGGCTGGGAGCTCTCCTTCTGGCTCGACTGCACCTTCAGGCCGGCGTTCTCGATCATCTGGGTCGCCCCGTCGGCGGTGTTGCCGACGACGCCGGGGACGACCACGCCCTCCTGGCCCTTGGAGACGGTGAGCGTGACCGTGCGGCCCTTGGTCGCCTGCTTGCCGGGCTCGGGCGAGACGGAGATCACGTCACCCTCGTCCACGCTGTCCGAGAACGCCTCGGTGACCTTGACCTTGAAGCCCGCGTCCTCGACCGCCTGCTCGGCGTCGTCGCGGGACTGGCCCACCACGTCCGGGACGGCCGCCGTGCCGCGACCGCCGGAGACCTTGACCGTCACCGTCGAGCCCGTGCGCACCTCCTCGCCGGCCTCGGGGTCCTGTGAGATGACCTCGTTGGTCGGGACCTTGTCGTCCTCGACGGTCAGGTAGGCGATCTCGAGATCGCGGTTGTGCAGGACCTCGGCGGCTTCGCTGGCGTCACGGCCGACGAGGTTCGGGACCGTCACCTTCTCGCCCGCCAGCAGGAAGTAGGCGCCGGCCGCGATCAAGAGGATCACCACCGCGATCAGCGCCCAGATCCACCAGCGCGAGCGCTCGGCGTCGTCCCACGGCTCGCCGGGGGTCGGCTCCATCACGATTTGCCGCGTGGGCGCGCGGCGCGCCTGCTCGAGCGCGGCGATGAAGTCCTCGGCGCTCTGGTAGCGCAGCGCCGGGTCCTTCTCCAGCGACCGCATCACGACCGCCTCGAGCGCCGGCGGGATCCCCGGGCGCATCTGGCCGGGCGGGACCGGGCGCTCGTTGATCTGCTTGAGCGCGACCGAGATCGGCGCCTCGCCGTCGAACGGCGGGTGCCCGGTCAGCAGCTCGTAAAGGACGATGCCGGTCGAGTAGAGGTCCGAGCGGGCGTCCACGGGATGGCCCTCGGCCTGCTCGGGCGAGAGGTATTGGACGGTCCCGACGATCGCCCCCGTCTGCGTCATCTCCGTCGAGTTGGCGGCGCGCGCGATCCCGAAGTCGGCGACCTTCGCCTGGCCTTCGGGGTCCACGATCACGTTCTGCGGCTTGATGTCTCGGTGCACGAGCCCGCGCCTGTGCGCGTAGCCGAGCGCCCGCAGGATCTGCTCGGTCAGCCCGACGGCGACGTTGGGCGGCAGCGGCCCGCGCTCGGCGACGAGCTCCTTGAGCGTCTGCCCATCCACCAGCTCCATCGCGATGTACGGCGTGCCGTCCCATTCGGAGCGGTCGAAGACGCCGACGATGTTCGGATGGGTGAGCCCGGCCGCGGCCTGCGCCTCGCGGCGGAAGCGCTCGCGGAAGTCCGGATCCTCGGCGAAGCGCCCGCCCATCAGCTTCAGCGCCACGCGGCGCCCGAGCACCTCGTCCTCCGCGCACCACACCTCGGCCATGCCTCCGCTCCCGAGCCGCTTCAGCGCCCGGTAGCGACCGTCGACGATGGTGTCGCGCGCTACGCGCATCTGCGGCCGGATGATCGCGGTACGGCGGAGGGGATGCCCGGCCTCGAGTTCATTGGCCCAGAGCTTGAAGGATCTGCTTGGCGATCGGCGCGGCGACGGTGCCGCCCTGACCCTGCTCGCGATCGATGATCACGGCGACCGCGACGTCGCCGGCGAAGCCGATGAACCACAGATCGTTGATGCCCTGAGAAATGTTGATCTCCGCCGTTCCCGTCTTGCCGGCCACTTCGACGCCCTGGAGGGCGGCCGCGGTGCCGGAACCCTCACGCACGACGGACTTCATCATGGTTGCCAGCTTGGCGGCGCTGGCCTCGGACATGACGCGCTCGGCCTTGGCCGGCAGCGGCGTGTCGGTCGTGCGCCCGTCGGGGTCGACGACCTTGTCCACCAGGCGCGGCTCCATCCGCAATCCGCCGTTGCCGATCGTCTGCGCCACCGTCGCCATCTGCAGCGGCGTCACCAGCAGCAGCGCCTGCCCGATCGCCGTGCGCCCGACGTCGACCTGATCGGAGCTCATCGGCAGGATCGTCCCCTTGCGGCTGCGCGGCCCGCTGATCTCCATCTGCTTGGCCGGGTAGTCCATCGGCGGGAGCTTGCCGAACCCGAAGCGATCCATGTACTCCTGCATCCGCGCCCGGCCGAGCTTGACGCCGACCTCGGCCCACACCGAGTTGACGGAGTTCGTGAGCGCGTCTGTGAGCGTGATGTCGCCGAAGTCCTCACCGCCGAAGTTGTTCAGCGGCGTGCCCGAGATCACCTTCCCGTTCTTGCCGCTGACCCTCGAGTCCGGCTGGTAGCGGCCGGAGTCCAGCGCCGCGGCCGCGGTCACGGTCTTGAACGTCGAGCCCGGCGGATACAGGCCCTGGGTGGCGGTGTTGAAGATGCTGTCCTTGGCCGGGTCGAAGTCGTTGGGGTCATAGGACGGCGTGCCCGCGAGCACCTTGACCGCGCCGTCGCGCACGCCGAGCGCGACGACCGCGCCCTTGTGGCCCTCCAGCAGCTTGTACGCCAGCTCCTGCGCCTTGGGGACGAGCGTCGTCTGGAGATCGTCGCCGACCTGCGTGTCCTGGCTGAAGGAGTCGATGATCGACGCCAGCTCGTTCTTGCGGCCCGTCAGCGCGTCGTTGTAGTACTTCTCCAGCGAGACGCGCCCGTAGCGCACATCGTCGAAGCCGACGGGGAGCGCGAACAGCTTCCCGGTCGGATAGCGGCGCTCGTAGCGCCCGCCCGAGAGCGACCGGCTGCCGGCCAGGACCTCGCCGTTGGCCGCCCGGATCACGCCACGCTTGATCCGCTGCTCCTCGATCACCACGCGCTTGTTGTTCGGGTTCTCGCGCAGCCCCGTGGCGCCGAACACCGCCCACCGCGAGCTGAACGCGATCAGCACGCCGAACAGCACCACGAAGAGCACGTAGAGGCGGAAGATAGGCGCGTTCATGCCGGTTTGCGCGCGCGGTTGGAGATCGCCAGCAGCAGCCCGAGCAGGATGAAGTTGGCCACGATCGAGGAGCCGCCGTAGGAGACGAACGGCAGCGTGACGCCGGTCAGCGGGATCACGCGGGTGACGCCGCCGACGATCACGAACACCTGCAGTGCCATCACCGCGGTCAGGCCGGTGGCCAGCAGCTTCGAGAACGAGTCGCTGGCCAGCATCGCGATCTTGAACCCGCGCTCGGCGATCAGCAGGTAGACGGCGATCACGCCGACGCCGCCGACCAGCCCGAGGTCGTTGACGATGACCGCGTAGATCATGTCGGTCTCGGGCGCCGGGATCAGCGGCCCGCCGTCGGGGACGCGCAGGATCGCCGCGCCCAGGCCACGGCCGAACAACCCCCCGTCCGCCATCGAGAACAGGCCGTTGGCGATCTGATAGGAGCCGCCCGGCTTGTCGTAGAGGCCGTTCGCGAACGGATGCAGCCAGGTGTCGATGCGGTTCTGGATGTGGCCGACGGTGGTGGCGAAGAACCACGCTCCGCCGGCGAACATCGCCATCCCGACGACCACGAAGCTGAACCGGTTGGTGGCCACGTACAGCAGCGCCAGAAACGCACCGAAGTACATCAGCGACGATCCGAGGTCGCGGATGAAGACGAGCATGAACATCGCCCCGCCCCACACCACCAGCAGCGGCCCGAAGTGCTTCAGCGGCGGGATCGTGATGCCGAGGAAGCGGCGCGAACCCTGCACCAGCACCTGCCGCGTGTCGCGCAGGTAGGCGGCGAGGAAGATGACGATGGCGATCTTGCCCAGCTCCGCGGGCTGGAACGAGATCGGCCCGATGGCCACGCCGAGATAGGCGCCGTTGACCTGCTGGCCGATCCCCGGCACCCGCGGGAGCAGCAACAACGCCAGGCCCGCGAACGCGATCGTGTAGCGGTAGCGCTCCAGGACCTGGAAGTCACGCAGGAAGAACGCGGTGGCGGCGAAGGCGACGAGCCCGATCACGAACCACTGCGCCTGGTCGCGCGCGAGCGTCTCGTCGATCCGGTAGACGACCACCAGCCCGAAGCACGCCAGCACCGCCACCAGCGGGAACAGGTACGGGTCCGCGTACGGCAGCGTGAAGCGGATCACGAGGTGCGCGGCGAAGCAGAGCCCGAGAAAGATCGCACCGTAGGTCAGCGAGACGTCCGACAGGACCGCGTTGCGCTGGATGAAGATGGCGGCGAACCCGGCGGTCAGCAACAGCGACGCCGGGATCAGCGCCATCAGCTCGCGGTTGCGGGCGCTCACTAGCTGATTCTTCCTGCTTCGAGGTCTCCGACCAGGCCCTCGGCGTCGTTCTTGGAGCGCAGCTTGTGGTCGATGAACGTCTGCCGGCGGCGCGCGGGCACGTTCTGGAGCGTCACCCCCGAGTACCGGACGGGGGAGTAGAGGCGAATCCCGAGCGGAAGGTCGTACGGCAGCCCGTGATAGACGGTCACGACGTTCCCGCGCTCGGTGTCGACGCCGACGAAGTACACCTGTCGCGTCGCGAGCCAGAAGGCGGCCAGCAGGCCGATGATGCAGCCGAGCACGAGCACGCGGCCCGGTGTGACCAGGCGGCGCCGCTTGCGACGGCGTGCCGCATCCCGCCGGGGCGGCGCGTGCGCGCCCTCCTCGATCGGCTGCGCCCGCGGGCGCACCGCGGAGAGCGCGACGGTGCCCGAGGCGCGGTACTCGTGCTCCTGCGTGTCCGACGCGGCGCCGACCGCGGTCAGGTCCTCGTCGGTGTGGCGGGTGTGCCCCTGCGGGCGGCTGATGCCCTGACGGGGCGTGGCCACCGCCTCGCCGGTGAAGGTGTCGTACTCGCTGGTGGGCTCGTCCGTGTGCTCGATCTCGGCCGCTTGGACCGGCGCGGGCGGCGCCGCCGCGGGGATCTCGACGTCCTCGAGCTTGAACAGGATGACCGTGATGTTGTCGCGCCCGCCCGCCTCGTTGGCGGCGGCGATCAGCGACCGGCCGAGCTCGTCCAGCGGCTTGTCGTTGCCGATCAGCAGCGGCTTGAGGTTGGGCTCGCGCACCATCGACGTGAGCCCGTCCGAGCAGACCATGAACACGTCGCCGCCCTGCGCGGGCTCGGAGATGATGTCCACCTGCACGCTGGCCTCGGGCCCGAGCGCGCGGGTGATGACCGAGCGCTGCGGGTGCGTCTCCGCCTGCTCGGGCGTGAGCTTGCCGCGCGCCACGAGCTCCTCGACCAGCGAGTGGTCGCGGGTGAGGCGCGTCAGCGAATCGTCGCGGACGAGGTAGCAGCGGCTGTCGCCGACGTGGGCGATCGTCACGCTGTCGGTGCCGACGTGGGCGGCGGTGACCGTCGTGCCCATGCCCGCCTTGCCCGAGGACTCGCGCGAGCGCGCGTGGATGCGCCGGTTGGCCTCCTCGATGATCTCGCGCAGGCCTTCGCCCGGGTCGCCGTTGTCCGGCAGCCCGGTGTTGAACGACTCGACCGCCATCTCGGACGCCACCTCGCCCGCCTGGGCGCCGCCCATGCCGTCGGCGACGACGAAGAGCGGGGCGCGCACGAAGTAGTTGTCCTCGTTGCCCTGGCGTTGCAGGCCAAGGTCGGAGCCGTGCCACTGTTCAGCGATCCGCAGCATCAATCAGCGCTCGAAGGTGAACTCGCTGTCACCGATGCGGATCTTGTCGCCGGTGTGCAGGGGTTGTGGGCCGCGCAGCGGTTCGCCATTGAGGTACGTGCCGTTCGTGGATCCAAGATCCTCCAAGACCATCACATCCCCGCGCGGACTGAGGCGCGCGTGGTGCGAGGAGGCGAAACCGTCCTCCAACCGTATGTCCGCCTGATCGCCCCGGCCAAGGAGCGCTCCGTCGCTGAGATCATAGGCGGACCCGGCCGCGAGACCCGCCGCGGTGCCCACGCGCAGCTTCGGCGTACGGCCCGGATCTCCACCTTTGGCCATCGGCGCGGAGGCGCTGTACATGCCCGTCGCGTCCTCGGGGTCCGCGCTCGGACCGCTGTAGGACGGCTCCGTACCGCGGCGCAGGTCCTTCAGTGCCGAGCGCGCGACCCAGAACAGGAAGAGGTACAGCACGGCGAGGAAGCCGAACTTGAGACCGACGGCGATCGGATCGAGCTCCATCCGTCACTCCAGCTCGAACGTCACTCGCGAGGTACCGAGCTCGATCACGTCGCCCGGCCTGAGCGACTGCGGCCCCTGGACACGGCGCCCGTTGACCTTGATGCCATTCGTGGACCCAAGGTCATTGACGATCCACCCTCCACCGGACGGCCTCACCTCCGCATGCTGGCGGGAGACGTTCGGATCGTCGAGCACGACGTCGCAATCGCGCGAGCGGCCCATCACCGCGCCGCGTGCGCCGATCGGCTCGCTGGCGGCGCCGGCGACGTGCAGGACGGCCTGGCCGCGGCGCGGATCGGGCTCGCCGAGCTGCTCGGAGATCCGCTGCGAGGACGAGTAGACCATCGTGTGGCCCTCGTCGCCTTGGCTCGGCGGGTCGTACTCGCGGGCGGGCGGGCGCACGAGCCGCGCCTGGATGCCGAACTCGCCCAGGCGCAGGCGCTCATCGGTCTTGAAGCTGATCTGCGGGCTCGTCACCAACGCGATCTTCTCGCGTCTGGCGTGCTCGAGCAGATAGCCCGCGAGCTCGGACGCCAATTCACCCTCGTAGCCCTCGAACTGCCTGCGGTCGTCGACCGACAGCCAGACCGCGTACTCGTTGGGCGCGTAGACGCGCGAGAGCGACTGCACCTTGTGCTGGTCCATCTCCTTCGCGAGCTTGCGCGCGATCTCGACCGGACGCACCTCGGACTTGAAGGCGCGCGAGAACGTGCCCTCGACCAGCCCGGCGAGCTTCGATTCAAGGCTGCGCAGGACGCTCATGCCCGGCTACGGGGGTGTGGTCGCCATGATTGCCGGTGCACAGTATCCGGCCCAGCCTCACGGCTCCACCACTCGGGCACGACGTAGGTAGGGGACGGCGACCGCCAGCACCCCGGCGAGCACGCTCGCGAGCACCAGCCCCGACGAGGCGGGCGCGTGCACCGCGGCCGTCGAAGCGCCGAGTGCGGCCGCCCAGGTCGAGGCGGCGACGAGATCGAGTGCGAGCCAGCGGCCACGGACGATCCAGGGTAGGAGTGCCGCCGCCACCGCCCACACCGGGAGATAGAGCAAGGTGCCGTCGTGTGCTGCCTGCTCGACGGTCGCCTGCAGGTCGGTGCCGCTGTCGAGGGCGTCGTAGAGCAGCCACCACCAGGCGCCCAGCGCGCCGAGCGCGGCCCTGGCCGGCCACGTCGGCGCCCGCCCCGCGAGGGCGGGGTAGGCGGGCGCCAGCGAGGCCGCACCCAGCAGCGGCGCCAGCGCGGGCGCCGACCACGTGGTGCCGTGGCGGTAGAGCAGCAGCGGGACGGGCGCGAGCGCGGCGGCGAGCACCAGCGCGGCGTCGGAGTCCTGGACGGAGACGACGGCGGCGAGCGCAACGGCGGTGACGATCCAGCCGAGGCGGGGGAACAGGGCCACGGCGGCCACCGCGGCGAGCGCCGGCAGGACGGGCTGTTGCGCCCAGTCCAGCGTGGCGGCGGCCAGCGCCCCCGCGGCGACGGCGGCGACGGCCCGGCCGACCCCGCGCGGCAGGGGCGCGGTGGGTTCGAGCGGGTGGCGCGCGATCGTCCCGCCAACGTCTGAGACCTCGTTGAGCGAGGCGCCGAGCTCGTCGGCCAGTTCCTCGATCGTCCCGCGGTCGACCGGGCGCGGCTTCAAGGCGCGGTCGATCGCGTTCGTCAGCTCCCCGGGCAGATCCTTGCGATGGCGCTTGAGCGGCGGGAGCTGGGTGCCGATCCGGCGGGCGGTGGCGGACGGCGAGCCCGCGCGCACCGGGTTGACGCCCGCGAGCCCTTCGTAGAGCACGAGCGCGAGGCTGTAGAGGTCGGCGCGGTGGTCGATGCGCTTGCCCGCGGCCTGTTCGGGCGCCATGTACGCGAGCGTCCCGACCACGTCACCGGTGCGCGTGAGCGGCTCATCCCCGGCGAGATGGGCGACGCCGAAGTCGGCCAGCTTGGCCACGCCCGCCGCGCTGCGCGGGGCGTCCGGGACGATCACGTTCTGCGGCTTGACGTCGCGGTGCACGACCCCGCGCTCGTGCGCGTGCGCGAGGGCCCCGCACAGCGCCAGCCCGATCCGCAGGACGTCGCGGTCCGACAGCAGCCCCTCGCCGGTGAGGTCGTCGACCGTGCGGCCGTGGACCAACTCCGAGACGAGGTAGCGCGCCTGGTCGTCCTGGCCGGCGTCGAAGATCGCGACGATCGCGGGATGGTCGAGCCGGCCGGCGGCGAGCGCCTCGCGCTGTGCGCGCGTGGGATCCGAACTGCCGCCGGAGGGGATGACCTTGACCGCGACCGCCCGTTGCAGGCGTTCGTCGGTCGCGGCGTACACCGTGCCGAACCCGCCCGCGCCCAGGCGCCGCCCGAGCCGGTAGCGGTCGAGGACGAGGTCGGACCGGGTCTCGGTGTGGAGTTCCTCCGTGCTCTCCATCACACGTCGGTTCGGCGCAACGCCGTTGTTCCCTCCGACCCCCATGTCATCCTGAAATGACCGATAGGGCGACTGCCTGACTCACGGGCCGCCGAGGAGAACCAGAATTTGTCCTTCTTCGACGAGGACGACGAGCCCCAACGAACGACCGCGAGAACGCGCGCGCAGCCGAAGCCGCGCCCGCGCAGTGGCCGCCCCGCCGGCGGCCCGTCTTCTGGTGCCCAGAACATGGCCGTGCGCCGGATGGTGGCGGTCGTCGTCGGTCTGCTCATCCTGATCCTGCTGTTCGTCGTCGTCCGCGCCTGCAACGACCGCCGGCACGAGAACGCGCTCAAGGACTACAACCTGCAGGTGGGCGGGATCGCCACCCAGTCGCGCCAGACCGGCGAGGAGCTCTTCAAGGCGCTCTCGGCGGGCGGGGATCAGTCCGCGCAGGACCTCTACACGCAGATCAACAGCCTTCGCGGCACCGCCGAGGCCTCGCTCAAGCAGGCGCAGGCGCTGAGCGTGCCGAGCGACATGTCCGACGCGCAGCAGTCGCTGCTGATCTCGCTGATGCTCCGGCGCGATGCGCTGGGCAAGGTGGCCGGCGACATCCGCCCGGCGCTCGGGGACGCGGGGGAAGCGGCCGACCGGGCGATCAAGGCGATCGCCGGCCAGAACCAGGCGTTCAACGCCTCCGACGTCCTCTACCAGTCGCGCGTGGTGCCGTTCATCAAGGATGCGCTCAAGTCGCAGAACATCACCGCCGAGGTCCCCAACTCCCAGTTCATGAACGAGATCTCCTGGGTCTCGGACGCCTACGTCGCCTCCAAGCTCGGCCAGCAGCTCACCACCGGCTCGAGCACCGGCAACGGCGGCTCCACCAACAGCAAGACGCCGACCGGCCCCGGCCTGCACGGCACCGGCCTCAACGCGACCTCCTACGGCAACACGACGCTGCAGCCGGGCGCCTCCAACCGGCTCGTCTACGCCGCCGGCCAGGCGTTCACGGTCTCGTTCACCAACCAGGGCGACAACGACGAGTTCAACATCAAGGTCACCCTGAAGATCGCGCGCACCAGCGGAGGCTCGCCGCTGACGCTGACCAAGACGGTCCCGCGCGCGACCAAGGGCGAAAAGGTGACCGTGACGCTGCCGCTCAATCGCCGCCCGCCGTTGGACACCACGCTGAACATCTCGGTGACCGTGGCGGCGGTCCCAGGCGAGCAGAAGACCGACAACAACAAGTCGTCGTACCCATCGTTGTTCACGCAGGGTTAGCCTCTGGGCCGTGTCGGAGTTCAGTAATGCGCCCGCCATCGTCGCGCTCGCCGCGGCGGGGGCGGCGTTGTTGGCGCTCGTCTGGCTGCTCGTCCTGAGCCTGCGCTTCCGGCGGGTGCGCAGCGCGCAGCGCCTCGTCCTCGGGGAATTGGGCACGACCGATCTGGTCGAGCACGCGGCGGAACTGCAGCGCGCGTTCGAATTGCTGCACAGCCGCGTCGATGAAGTGTCCGAGCACCTCGCCGAGCGGATGGCCGCCGCCGAGGATCGTCTGGACGGCGCCATCGCCTACCGCGCTCTCGTGCGCTATGACGCCTACAACGAGATGTCCGGCCACCAGTCCACGACCATCGCGCTGCTCGACGCCGATCACAATGGTGTCGTGCTGTCCTCGATCGCCCACCGCGACACCGCCCGCCTGTACTGCAAGCAGGTGCACGGCGGCCGCGGCGAGCAGCAGCTCTCGCCCGAGGAGGAGGAAGCCGTCCGGCTCGCCCTCGCCGGCGAGCTCGGCTCCGTGATCCTCTCGGAGCACCATTAGTGGCCTCGCGGTTGAGGGTCGCCTACCTGGGCCCTCCGGGGACCGTGAGCGATGAGGCGCTGACGGCGGCGGCGCCCGACGCCGAGGGCGTGTCGCTGTCCTCGCTGCGCGACGTCGTGCTCTCCGTGCAGGAGCGCACGGTCGAGCGGGCGCTCGCACCGGTCGAGAACGCGCTGGAGGGCGGGGTGGATCCGGTGCTGGACTGCCTGGCGCTCGAGGCCCGCGATGTCGTGATGATCGGCGAGGTCGTGCAGCCGGTGTCCTACTGCCTGGCCGCGGGCAGCGAGGTCGAGCTCTCGCAGATCACGATGGTCCTCTCGCACCCGCA
This sequence comes from uncultured Solirubrobacteraceae bacterium, assembly GCA_963798325.1. GTDB lineage: Bacteria > Actinomycetota > Thermoleophilia > Solirubrobacterales > Solirubrobacteraceae > Solirubrobacter. The sequence continues at coordinate 164,072 of CAWCSS010000008.1, read as the reverse complement.
GGCGCTCGGCCAATGCACCCGCTGGCTGGCCGAGCACCTGCCCCAGGCGGCAGTGGTGCCGGCGGCGTCGACCGCCGACGCGGTGCGCGAGGTGGCTGCGGACCCCACGGGCACGCGCGCGGCCATCGGCACGCGGCTGGCGGCGCGGCGCTACGGCGCGGTGACGCTCGCCCAGGGCCTCGAGGACGATCCCGGCAACGCCACGCGCTTCGCCTGGCTCGCCCGCGTCGAGGACGCGCCGGTCTCCCCGGCGACGGGACCGGCGAAGACCGCGCTGATCTTCTGGGGACGCGGTTCGAGCACGCCGGGATGGCTGGTCTCGTGCCTGGCGGTGTTCGCCTTCGCGGGCGTGAACCTCACCCGCATCGAGTCCCGGCCGCTGCGACGGGGGATGGGCCAGTACATGTTCTTCCTGGACCTCGAGGGGTCGATGGCCGACGCGGCGGTTTCCGGCGCGGTGGGCGATTTACATAAGCATGCCGAGGTGGTTCGAGTCCTCGGCTCGTTCGCCACCGGATAAACCGGTCCGCAACCCTCGCTACACTCCGCCAGAAGATGGCAAGCGCTGTACCCCCAGGCCCACTGGGGTCCGTGCCGTCAGCTGACCACCAGCGGCACGGACCTGAAACCGATGGCTCTTCGCAGAGCCGTTGGAGCGGTGGTCGTGTGCTGGTTCTGAACGCCACGTTCGAGCCCATCAATGTCTGCACCGTGCGCCGGGCGACCGTCCTTCTGCTCAAGGACAAGGCCGAGGTCATCGAGATCGGCCAGACCGATCTGCACTGGGCGACGGGTTCGCTCCCGCGCCCGGTGGTCATCCGGCTGGTCACATACGTCCGCATCCCGCGTGACACCCACAAGCGCAAGATCACCCGCCGCGCGGTGTTCGCCCGCGACGGCTGGGCGTGCCAGTACTGCGGCGCCCGCACGTCGCTGACGGTCGATCATGTGATCCCGCGCTCCAAGGGTGGCGGCTCGGGCTGGGACAACATCGTGGCCGCGTGCGCCCCGTGCAACCGCCGCAAGGCGGATCGCCTACCGCACCAGATCCATATGCACCCCCGCACCAAGCCGCACACGCCGGGTGCGCACATCTTCATCCAGCTCGCGTCGCCGACGATCCCGGCGACCTGGCGTCAATACCTGCCGCGAGCGGCGTAGCGGTTCGTGTCCCCCGCGCGCTCGGGCTCTCGCCCCCTGGGCGATGACCCCAAGGCGAACGAGCCCGCAGGGCGAGGCTCGACCGACAAATGGGCGAACTGGCTGCTGGTCGGGCGCGACGCCGGCAACGTGGCGCAACGGGAGCTGACGCTGGAGTGGCTGCGGCCGGTCCGCGATCGCGTGCTCGGGCTCGCCGGGCCGCTCGAGGGCAAGACGGTGCTCGACGTCGGGACCGGCGACGGGCTGATCGGCCGCGAGGCCCTCGCGCGTGGGGCACGCGTGATCTTCTCGGACGTCTCCGCGGCGCTGCTCGAGCACATCCGCGCGGACGTCCGCGACGAGCGGGCATCGTTCGTCGAGACCCGCGCCGAGGATCTCGCCGCCATCCCCGACGCGTCGGTCGACGTCGTGACCACCCGCTCGGTGCTGATCTACGTCGACGACAAGCCCGCGGCGTTCGCCGCGATGCGCCGCGTCCTACGTCCCGGCGGGCGGATCTCGCTCTTCGAGCCGATCAACTCGCTGATGTTCCCGGAACCGGCCGGCCGCTTCCTCGGCTATGACGTCGGCGACGCGGCCGAGCTCGCCGGCCGCGTGAGCTCCGCCTTCGTCCGGATGGCGGCGATGGTCGGATTCGACGACCGCGACCTGCTGCGGTTGACCGTCGACGCCGGCTTCGAGCGCGTGCACATCGAGACGCACGCCGATATCGAGCCCTACGCGCCGGTCGACCTGGACACGCTGCTCGACGGCTCCCCGAACCCACTTGCGCCGACGATCCGCGAGCAGCTCGAGCGGGTGCTCGACGGCGGCGAGCAGGCCCGGCTGATCGCTGCGCTGGAGACGGCGATGGCGGCCGGCCCGGGCGTGCGGCGCGTCGTCGCCGCCTACGTGTCGGCGCGGGACGCTTAAGAAGAAGGGCCCCGGTCGACTAACCGAGGCCCTTCTCACAACCTGCTGGACTTGGTGCTGTCGCCGACTGGTCTAAGGCGGCCGGGGGGACTAACTCCGGCATCGACGGCAGCGGTGCACCGGTGTGGATACCGCTAGAAACGCGGGTCCAGCGCCGGCTGGTCTAGCGGCCGGGCACCTCCAGGGTCCCACAAGAACTGTCACTCAACTTCGGACCACCCCCTTTCTCTGGTGATTCGAAGAATACAGAACCGGCGGACGGAACGCCACGGTTAGGACTCGTCCTCGACCTCCGGAGGGGTATCCGTGGTGTCCTCGCTGACCTCGTCGGGCTCGCCGACGGTGTCGATCTCGATCGGCAACTCGTCCTGGAGCGTCGCCGCCGTGGTGGTCGATTCGCTCTCCATGACCAGCGCCACCGCGGACACGGCGTCGCCGGCGCGGAGGTTCATGACCTTCACGCCCTGTGAGGCGCGCCCGTACTTGTTGATCCCGCGCACGGCGGTCCGCTGGACCATGCCGTTCTGCGAGATGAACACGAGCTCCTCGTGCTCGCGGACGACCAGCGCGCCGGACAGCAGGCCCTTGGCCTCGGTGAACGTGATCGTCTTGACGCCCTTGGCGCCACGCGACGTCAGCCGGTATTCGTCCACCGACGTGCGCTTGCCGTAGCCGCCCTCGGTGACGACCAGCAGGTCCTGGCCGGGCCGGGCGACGTCCATCGCGAGCACGTAGTTGTCCTTGTCGGCGACGTCCATGCCGCGAACGCCGCTGGTGTCGCGGCCCATCGCGCGGGCGTCGGACTCCTTGAAGCGCACCGCGAGGCCGGCGTGGGAGACCATCAGGATCTCGTCGTCCTCGTCCACCCGGCGCACGGCGACGAGCTCGTCGTCGTCGCGGATGTTGATCGCGATGATGCCGTCGGCGCGGATCGGCGTGTTGTAGGACTGGAACGTCGTCTTCTTGACGGTGCCGTTGCGGGTGGCGAAGATCAGGTACGGCGACTCGCTGAAGTCGCGCGTCGCCAGCACGGACTGCACCCGCTCGCCCTCACGCAGCGGCAGCACGTTGCCCAGGAAGCGGCCCTTGGACGTGCGGCTCATCTCCGGCAGGTCGTAGACCTTGGACCGGTAGACCTTGCCGCGGTTGGTGAAGAACAGCAGGTAGTCGTGCGTCGAGGACACGAAGAGGTGCTCGATGAAGTCCTCGTCCTTCATGTCCATGCCGATGATTCCGACGCCGCCGCGGCGCTGGGCGCGGTAGGTGGCGAGCGGCAGGGACTTGATGTAGCCCGAGTTCGTGATCGAGATGACCATCTGCTGGTCGGCGATCAGGTCCTCGATGTCGATGTCGTCCTCGGACGGCGCGATCTTGGTGCGGCGATCGTCGCCGTAGCGCTCGGAGACCTCGAGCAGCTCGGTCTTGATCAGCTCGAGCACCATGTCCTCGTTGCCGAGCAGCTCCTTGAGCTCGCGGATGCGCTCCATCTTGTCGGCGTGCTCCTGGCGCAGCGTGTCGGCTTCGAGGCCGGTCAGCTGCTGCAGGCGCAGTTCGAGGATCGCCTGGGCCTGGACGTAGGAGAGCTCGAAGCGCTCCATCAGCCCGGTGCGCGCCGAGTCGCGATCCTTGGAGGCCCGGATCAGCGCGATGATCTCGTCGATGTGATCGAGGGCGATCAGCAGGCCTTCGAGCACGTGGACGCGACGGGCGAGGCCACGCAGCTCGTGCTTGGAGCGCCGGACCACGACCTCGCGCTGGTGGCGGATGTAGTACCGGATGACCTCGCGCAGCGAGAGCAGCCGCGGCACGTTCTCCACCAGGGCGACCATGTTCACGCCGAACGTGGTCTGCATCGGCGTGTGCTTGTAGAGCTTGTTGAGCACGACCTTCGGGTTCGCGTCGCGCTTGAGCTCGATCACGATCCGCATCCCGTTGCGGTCCGAGTGGTCCTGCACGTCGGAGATCTCGGTCAGCTTCTTCTCGTTGACCAGCTCCGCGATCTTGCGGATGACGCCGCCGTCGCCGCCCTTCTTGACCATGAACGGCAGCTCGGTGACCACGATCGCCTCGCGGTTGCCGCGAATCTGCTCGTAGTGCGCCGTCGCCCGCACGCGGACGCGGCCGCGGCCGGTCTCGTAGGCGTCACGGATGCCCGACAGGCCGAGGATCACGCCACCGGTCGGGAAGTCCGGGCCCTTCATGTGCTGCATGAGGGCCGTGGTGTCGATGTCCGGGTTCTCGATGAAGGCGACCGTGGCGGCGATCGTCTCACGGAGGTTGTGCGGCGGGATGTTCGTCGCCATGCCGACCGCGATGCCCGACGAGCCGTTGACCAGCAGGTTCGGGAACCGCGCCGGCAACACCGACGGCTCCTGCTCGGATCCGTCGTAGTTGGGCGTGAAGTCGACCGTGTCGGAGTCCAGGTCGCGCAGCATCTCGCGCGCGATCGGCGCCAGCCGGGCCTCGGTGTACCGCATGGCGGCGGCGGGATCGTCATCGACGGAGCCGAAGTTGCCCTGGCCGTCGATGAGCGGGTAGCGCAGGGAGAAGTCCTGCGCCATCCGGACGATCGTGTCGTAGATCGCCGAGTCGCCGTGCGGGTGGTACTTGCCCATGACGTCGCCGACGATGCGGGCCGACTTGACGTACGGGCGGTTCGGCTGCAGGCCGTTCTCGTTCATCGAGAACAGCGCGCGGCGGTGGACGGGCTTCAGGCCGTCGCGGACATCGGGCAGCGCGCGCCCGACGATGACCGACATCGCGTAGTCCAGATAGGAGGAGCGCATCTCCTCCTCGAGCCCGCGCGGCTCGACGTTTCCGGGTTGGATCGTTGTCGACATTTAAGGCCGGATGATCGGGGTGGGGTGGAGGGGCTGCATTGCCTTCATTTTCCTAGACGTCCAGAGTGGCGACGCGGGCGTTTTCCTCGATGAACTCCCTGCGCGGCTCCACCTTGTCCCCCATCAACATGGTGAACAGGCGGTCCGCGGCGGCGGCGTCGTCCATCGTGACCTGCGCCAGGGTGCGGGTCGTGGGCTTCATCGTGGTGTCGGCCAGCTGATCGGCGTTCATCTCGCCGAGCCCCTTGAAGCGCTGCAGCTTCACGCCCTTGGCGGCGACGGCCAGGACGGCGCGGCGCAGATCCTCAAAGGACGGGGCGTCATCGGACTCGTTGCCGAGGGCGACGGTGAAGGGCGGGGTGCCGGCGAGCTTGACCAGATCGGCATGCACCCGCGCGAGCTGGCGGTACTCGTTGGCGGTGAACATCGACGTGCGCAGGCGGTGTGTGCGCGCGAGGTTCGAGCGGCGCTCGGTGGCCTTCACGCGGAGCAGGTCCTCGTCGGCCGAGATCAGCTCGGTCAGGAAGGGGTCCGTCTCCACGACCGGCCGGCCGAGCAGCTCGATCAGCGCCTCCGGCGTCTTGATCTCGTTGTCGAGGATCTGCGACTCCTCGAGGAACTGCACGACCTCGTGCCCGTGCTCGGCGCGCAGCGCGGCCGACCAGCCCTCGTACTGCTTGAGCAGGCGCGAGTAGCGCTGCCAGCGGACGTCGGTGAGCTTGAAGACGCGGCCCTCGTTGTCCTTGACGTCGAAGCGCTCGAGCTTGTCGTTGAGCAGCAGCGCCTCGAGCTCTGACTCCTTCTCGATGTAGCGCTCCTGCTTGCCCTGCACCACCTTGTACAGCGGCGGCTTGGCGATGTAGATGTGGCCGGCCTCGACCAGCTCCTGCATCTCGCGGAACAGCAGCGTGAGGATCAGCGTGCGGATGTGCGCGCCGTCCACGTCGGCGTCCGTCATCAGGATGATCTTGTGGTAGCGCAGCTTGGTGATGTCGAACTCGTCGCGCACCCCGGTGCCCAGCGCGGTGATCAGCGCGGTGATCTCGGCGTTCTGCAGCACCTTGTCGATCCGCGCCTTCTCGACGTTGAGGATCTTGCCGCGCAGCGGGAGCACCGCCTGCGTCGAACGGTCGCGGCCCTGCTTGGCCGAGCCGCCGGCCGAGTCGCCCTCGACGATGAAGATCTCGGCGATCTCGGGTTCCTTGACCATGCAGTCGGCCAGCTTGCCCGGCAGGCCCATGCCCCCCAGGGCGCTCTTGCGCGCGGTGTCGCGGGCCTTGCGGGCCGCAGCGCGGGCGCGTGAGGCGTCGACGGCCTTGCGGACGATCCGGTCGGCCTCCTTGGGGTTCTCCTCGAGGAACTCCGCGAGCTTGGAGTTCACGACCGAGGCGACGAAGCCCTGCATGCCCGGGTTGCCGAGCTTGGTCTTGGTCTGGCCCTCGAACTGCGGGTCGGTCAGCTTCGCCGAGATGACGGCCGTCAGACCCTCGCGGATGTCCTCGCCCTCGAGCGCCTTGTCCTTGTCCTTGAGCAGGCCGGAGGAGCGCGCGTAGCGGTTCAGCGTGCCGGTGAGCGCGGAGCGGAAGCCGGAGAGGTGCGAGCCGCCCTCGTGCGTGTTGATGTTGTTCGCGAACGAGAACACCGACTCCTGATAGGTCGCGTTCCACTGCAGCGCGACCTCGACCGCGCCGTCCTTCTCGTTCTCGCCCTCGAAGAAGATGACCCGGTCCGAGAACGTGTCCTTGTTCTCGTTGATGTAGCGGACGAAGTCCTCGATCCCGCCCTCGTAGTGGAAGTCCTTGTGCTTCTTGTCCTCACCGCGCTCGTCGGTGATCGAGATGTGCAGGCCGCGGGTGAGGAAGGCCGTCTCGCGCAGGCGCTGCTCGAGCGTCGCGTACTCGAAGGTCGTGGTCTCGAAGATCTCCGCGTCCGGGCGGAAGGTGATCGTCGTGCCGGTCTCCTCCGTCGGCTCGCCCTGGACCAGCTCGCCCTGCGGGAAGCCGCGGGAGTACTTCTGATGCCAGGTGTAGCCGTCGCGCTTGATCGTGACGTCGAGCTCCTCCGAGAGCGCGTTGACGACGGACACGCCCACGCCGTGCAGACCGCCGGAGACCTTGTAGCCGCCCCCGTCGCCGAACTTGCCGCCGGCGTGCAGGACGGTCAGGACGACCTCCAGCGCGGACTTGTTCTCCTTCTCCATCTTCGCGACCGGGATGCCGCGGCCGTCGTCGATGACGGTGATGCTGTTGTCCGGGTGGATCTTGACGCTGACGTTGTCGCAGTGGCCCGCGAGCGCCTCGTCCACCGAGTTGTCCACAACCTCGTAGACCAGGTGGTGCAGACCCCTGACCCCGGTCGAGCCGATGTACATACCCGGACGCTTACGGACCGCCTCGAGGCCTTCGAGGACCGTGATGTCCTGGGCGTCATAGCCCGACTGTGGGTTTCCGTTCTGGGGGTCGCCGGTGCTCAAGGGTCTCCTTCGTCCACACAAGCGACGCCCCGGCGCGGACGGGTGTGTCCTGGGCCGGGGCGTGGCCGATCGTTGCGGTAGATATTAGCAGCGACGGGATCGAAATAAGGACGCGCGCGCGTAGCAAAGGTCCTGCAAAAAGGCAAGGATTACGTTCGCGTCGGTCGCGACCGCAGCCGCTTGACCGCCGGCCGGCCAAGCGCCTCGTTGAGCTTGGCCACCACGACCTCGGACATCAGGTCGAGCTCCTGTGCCCAGACCGCGCTGTCGCACGCGATCACCACCACCCCGTCGCGCTCGGAGACCGGCTCGGCGACGGTCGCGAACGCCCCGGCCGCCCGCGGCCAGGCGCGCTGCACGGCCGCCAGCGGCGTCGGCGGCTCCAGTTGGTCGGCCAGGGCCTCGAGGGCGAACGAGATCGGCCGTGGGCCGTGGCGGCGCTTCACGCGGCGTCTCGCGTCACGCCGGGAGCCGGAGCCCGTTGGGCGACGGGGTCCAGCGACGCGAGCGCTTCGGGCGAGTCGTCGCCGAGGACGGCGCCGGGCGAGATCGCGATGCGCGTCACGTCGGCCTCCTCGCCTCCGGGAACATGCGCCAGCTCGGTCGTCGTGATCACCGACTGCCCATCCTTGCGCAGCAGCTCGACCAGGCGGCCGCGGCGGGTGACGTCGAGCTCGGACATCACGTCGTCGAGCAACAGCAACGGCGCGGCGCCGTGTGTCTCGGCGAGCTCCTCGCGCTCGGCAAGCAGGAGCGCGAGCAGCCCGAGCCGCTGCTGGCCGCGCGAGCCGTACGCCCGCAGCTCCCGCCGCTCGCGCCGGAACGCGAGCTCATCGCGGTGCGGGCCGTGGCCCGTGAACCCGCGGTCGAGGTCGGAGTCCACGCGCTCGGCGAGCTCGGCCGCCAGCTCCTCCGCGCTGCTCGCGTCCGAGCGCGGCCGGTACTTGAGCTCCACCTCGCCCTCGAGCCCGAGCCCCTGTGCATGGTGTGCATAACGCGGGCGAAGCCGGTCGACGGTCTCCGCCCGGTCGGCCATCAGGGCGACGCCGTGGCGGGCGAGCTCCGCGTCCCACGCCGGCAGCGAGGCCCGTGAGGCGCGGCCGGAGCGGATCGACGCCAGCAGCGCGTTGCGCTGCGCGAGCGCGGCGCTGTACGAGCGACGCGTCTGCGCACGCGAGGGCCACAGCGCGGCGACCACCTGGTCGAGGTGCGCCCGCCGCAGCGCCGGCGCCCCGAGGACGAGCTCCAGGCGGTCCGGCAGGAACACCGACACCAGCGGGCGCGCGGTCGTCGGCATCAAGGTCTCCACCGGCGCCCCATCGGCCTTGAGCCGCTTCGCCTCGCCCGGCTTGAACCCGACCGACACCTGATGGCGGCCGAGCGAGTCCTCGCACGTCATCTCCAGCCGCGTCAGCTCGGCGCCGAAGCGCACCACCTCGCGCTCGTTGGAGGTCCGGCAGGACCGCGCGGTGCAGGCGAAGTAGAGCGCTTCGAGCAGGTTCGTCTTGCCGGCGCCGTTGCGCCCGGAGATGACCGTGAGACCGGGGCCCAGCCGCACGTCCGCCGCGGCGTAGGTGCGGAAGTCGCGCAGGCTGAGGGTCCGGACGAGCAAGGCCTCGCTCCGAGGCGTCGGGGTCAGGCGTTGAGGCGGATGGGCATCAGGAGGTACTGGAAGCCCGACCCGTCACCCGCCTCGATCAGACCCGGCCGCAGCGGCGAGATCAGCCGCAGCAGCACGTCGCCGCCTTCGACGGCCTCGACGCCGTCGCGCAGGAACTCGGGGTTGAAGCCGATCTCCAGCGGCTCACCGGCGAACGGGACGGGCACGGTCTCCCGCGCCTCGCCGACGTCCGGCGTGCGCGCCGACACGGTCAGCTCACCCTCGGTGAAGGCCATCCGCAGCGGCGCGTTCTTCTGCGCCAGCAGCGAGATCCGCCGCACGACCTCGGAGATCTCGCTGCCGCCGAGGCGCAGCTCGTGCTCGTAGCTGTCCGGCAGCAGTTGGCGGTAGTTCGGGAACTGGCCGTCGATCAGCCGCGAGGAGAGCACCACGCCGCCGACGGCGAACACGACCTGGTTGGCGCGCACGGACACGCTGAGCGTCTCGGCGTTCTCGTGCTGGACGATGCGAGTGAGCTCCTGCAGCGCCCGGGCCGGGACGTTGGCCTCGAAGGAGCCGCTCAGCGGCGTCTCGAGCTTGGTCTCCTTGACGCTCAGGCGGTAGGAGTCGGTCGCGACCATCCGCAGCTCGTCGCCGGCGGCCGAGACGAGGATGCCGGTCAGGACCGGGCGCGTCTCGTCGCGCGACGCCGACCGGGCGACCTTGGAGACGGTGGCCACGAACGCCTCGCCCGGGACCTCGACGTGATCGCCCTCGGCCTCCGGGAACGGCGGGAAGTCCTCCAGCCGCAGCGTGCGGATGTAGAACGAGGCCGAGCCGCCGAGGATCTCGACGTCCTGCTCGACCGGTCGCAGCTCCAGCGACACCTCGTCGCCGGGGAGCGCGCGGATCACGTCCACGACCAGGCGGGCCGGCAGGACCACGGAGCCTTCGCGGACGACTTCGCCATCGAGGGGGACGCGCAGGCCGATCTCCATGTCCGTGGCGCGGAGCTCGATCGCCCCCTTGGCCGCGAGCAGCTGGACGCCGGACAGGGCCTGGACCGCGCTGCGCGTGGACGCTGCGCGGGTCACGGTCTGCAGCTGGGCGAAGAGCGCGTCGCGGCGAGTTGTGATCTTCATGCGGACGGCACCTCTCGCGTCGAGATCGGGTGATGAATCAATTCAGTGGTCATCGGGGCTGTTCAGTGTGTGCACAAGCCTTGCGAACGGCGCCGGAGCGTGTTCGGAAGCTGTGGATGAACTGTCGAAGTCTGTCAGGCGCATCGGACCGCATCAGCGTGGACCACCGAGCTCTTGGATAAGTCGCTGGACCGTGTCGTTGGCGTCGGTGTCCTGCGTGATGCGCTCACTGGTCTTCCGGCAGGCGTGCAGGACGGTCGTGTGGTTGCGGTTGCCGAAGGCGCGGCCGATGGTCGGCAGGGTCGCCCCGGTCAGCTCGCGCGAGAGATACATGGCGACCTGGCGGGCGAGCGCCGCCGGCTGGGTCCGGGTCGCGGACAGGAGCACGTCCATCGAGACCCCGTAGGCCTCGCAGGTGCGTTCCTGGATCTCGCGCACGGTGGGCGCGGCGTTCTTGAGCTCGGGATAGAGGTTGGCCAGCACCTGGTTGGCCAGCTCCGCGGTCACGGGCTTGCCGGTCAGGGAGCCGAACGCGATCACGCGGATCAGGGCCCCTTCGAGCGCTCGGACGTTGGCGTCGACCCGGTCGGCGATCAGCTCGAGCGCGTCCGGGTCGACGTCGTCGAGGTCGTCCTGGCGCACCCGCTTGCGCAGGATCGTCAGGCGGGTGGCCTTGTCCGCCGGCCGGACGTCGCACACCAGCCCGGCCTCGAAGCGCTCGCGCAGACGATCCTCGAGCGCGTCCATGTCGCGCGGCAGGCGATCGGAGGTGAGGACCAGCTGGGCGCCGGCCTGGTGGAGCCAGTCGAAGGTGTGGAAGAACTCCTGCTCGGTCTTCGCCTTGCTGGCGAGGAACTGCACGTCGTCGACCAGCAGCACGTTGACCCCGCGGTAGGCGGCCTTGAACGCGTCGATGTCGCCGCCGCCGCGCAGCGCGGCCACGAAGTGATCGGTGAACGCCTCGGCGGTCGTGTAGCGCGCCGTCTGCCCGCCACCGTGCTCGTTGACGTAGTTGGCGATCGAGTGCAGCAGGTGGGTCTTGCCGAGCCCGGGCGGACCGCAGATGTAGAGCGGGTTGTAGGCCAGGCCGGGCATCTCGGCCACGGCCAGCGCGGCCGCGTGGGCGAGCTGGTTGCTCGGGCCGATGACGAACTGGTCGAAGGTCAGCCGCGGGTTGAGCTCCTGCGCGGGAGACAGCTCCGGTCGGCGGGGCTCGGCCGAGCGGCCGCGGCCTCCGGCTCGTCCGCATCGCCGGCGGCGATGCGGACCTGCGCCTCGGGGCCGATCGCGGCCTGGGCGCAGGCGAGCAGCAGTCGGCCGAAGCGGGTCTCCAGCCAGGAGCGCACGTCGTCCGGCGCGGCGAGGACGAAGGTCGTGCCGTCCAACTCGGTGAGGCTGACGCGCTCGAGCCAGATGTGCCACGTGGACTCGGCGACGGCTTCGCGCAACTCACTCGCTGAAGCGGTGCCAGGCGGTGGTGCAGTCGGGCTCTGACACAGGCGCGCGGATTGACCTCCTCGGTGTGACCGAGGCTCGGGGACGGACTCGAAGTAGGGCCGGCAACGGCCCGGAAGCGCGAACATAGCAAAGGCCACCGTGGCCGATCCAGGGCCTCCGGGGAGGGCTTCGCAAATCGCGTGGAAAGTCTTGTGCACACCTGTTGACGGCCTGTTCGCAACCGTGCGTGAGAGCCGCCTTGTATCCTGGGGTGCCGCCGCGCAGAGAGGCGGCTCGGTGCTGCGCCGAGCACGCGAACTTTCCCGGCCCGCGGCCAAGGAGTCCACGAACGTGAAGCGCACCTATCAGCCCAAGAAGCGCAAGCGCGCCCGCACCCACGGGTTTCGCGCCCGCATGAGCACCCGCGCGGGACGCGTCGTCCTCAAGCGGCGCCGTGACAAGGGCCGCAAGCGACTGACCGTCAAAAAGCACACCTCCTAGAGCGTCTCAGTGCCTGATCGCTCTCGACGCCGCCGGCTGTCACGCAGCGCGGAGTTCGAGCGCGTCTACCGGCAGGGCCGCTCGAAGGGGAACCGGTTCCTCGTGCTCTACGCCTTCCCGCGTGCGGAGGAGGATGCGAGCGACGAGGGGCCGCGCCTTGGCCTGTCCGTGTCCCGCCGGGTCGGCGGGGCCGTCGACCGCAACCGTGTCAAGCGGGTGCTGCGCGAGGCGTTCTGGCAGGAGGCGGAGCGGTTGCCCACCGGCTCGGACTATGTCGTCGTGGCGCGCCCGGACGCGCGCGACCTCGCCGCGCGCGAGGGAACGACCGGCATCCGCATCGCGCTCGCCGAATTGATCGAGGGCCTAGGGGGCGCGACCGCGTGAAGATGGTCCTGATCGGCCCGATCCGCGCGTATCAGCGCTGGATCTCCCCCGGCCTGCCGGCCCGCTGCAAGTACTACCCGAGTTGTTCGGAGTACGCGGTGCAGGCCATCGGTCGCTATGGCATCCTCAAAGGAACCGGCCTCGCCGCATGGCGGCTCCTACGCTGCAACCCGTTCAGCCACGGCGGCTATGACCCCGTGCCCACCCGCGACTCCTCCCCGGCTACCTAAGTGCTCTTCGCCAGCGTTCCCGTCATCCAGCCGCTGATCGACTTCTTCGAAGCGATCCTCAAGATCTTCCACGACGACGTGGGGCTCAGCTGGGGCTTCTCGATCATCGTCCTGACGCTGGTCGTCCGCGCCTGCCTGCTTCCTCTGACCTTCCGGCAGTACCACTCGATGCAGAAGCTCGCGCAGCTGCAGCCGGAGATGAAGAAGCTGCAGGCGAAGTTCAAGGACGACAAGGAGCGGCTCAACCAGGAGATGATGAAGTTCTACCGGGAGAACAAGGTCAACCCGTTGGCGTCGTGCCTGCCGATGGTGGCCCAGTTCCCGGTGTTCATCTCGCTCTACTACATGCTGCGCATCGACCTGCGCCTGGACATCTGCGGCCAGTCGGCGCAGCCGTGCGGCGAGAGCCCGGAGACGAAGTTCCTCTTCATCCCGGACATCACGGACAAGGCGACCGGGACGACGCTGATCATCCTGATCGTGCTCTACGTGGGCTCGCAGCTGGCCTCGTCGCTGTTGAGCATGTCCTCCGCGGACCGCACGCAGCGGATGATCTTCCTGGCCCTGCCGTTCGTGTTCGTCACGTTCGTCATCCAGTTCCCGGCGGGCCTGCTCGTCTACTGGATCACGACGAACTGCTGGACGATCGTGCAGCAGCTGATCATCAAGAAGCGCCTCGGGCCGTTGAGGCCGAAACTCGCGGAGGGTGAATCGCCACCGAGTATGTTCGCCGGCTTGTCGGAGCTCCGCGGCGGCGGGAGCTCCGCGGCCGCCAAGCCCTCCGGGAACGGGCCCAAGGCGACACCCTCACGCAAGAAGGAGCCCGCCGGCGTGACCGGGGGCAGTGAGCCGAAGGGCCGGCCGAGCACACGCCCGCCGGCGCCACCGAGCAAGAAGAAGAAGAAACGGTCTGGGAGACGTCGATGAGCGATTCTGCGGATCGTGTCCGCGACCTGCTGGAGCACGTCAGCGACGCGCTGGCGCTGGACGCCACGGTCGAGATCGTGGAGGAGGGGCGCGAGATCCACGCGACCCTCGAAGGCGAGGACCTCGGGCTGTTCATCGGCCGCCACGGCCAGACGATCGACGCCGTGCAGCACCTGGCCTTCAAGACCGCCACGCGCGACCAGCCGCCTTCGGCCGGGGTGCGCGTCGTCGTCGACGCCGCCGGCTACCGCGAACGACGCGAGCAGGCGCTCCAGCGCCAGGCCGACGAGGCCGCGGCGGACGCCCTGCGCTCCAAGCGCCCGGTCGCGCTGGACGCGATGAGCGCCACCGAGCGCAAGGTCGTGCACGAGTACCTCAAGGATCGCGACGGCGTGGAGACGTACTCGGAGGGCACCGAGCCCGACCGGCATCTCGTCGTCGCCCCGCTGGACTGACGTTTCACGTGAAACACCTGGCCGACGTCGCGCCGGCCGTGGCGGTCGGGCCGCTGGAGCGCATCCTCGAACTGCAGGCCGTCGACCCGACGGCCTCGACGAGCGTGCGCGAGATCGGCGAGGCGATCGATCGCCACGTGGCGGACTCGCTCACGGCCCTGCCGTTCATCGGATCGCCGACGCGGATCGCCGATCTCGGCTCCGGTGCCGGCTGGCCCGGTCTGGCGCTGGCCGCCGCGCTGCCGGAGGCGGAGGTGTGGCTGGTCGAGACCGCGATCCGGCACTGCCGTTACCTCGAGCGGGCGATCGAGGTCTCCGGTCTCGGCAACGTCAGCGTGGTCAACCGCCGCATCGAGGACTGGTCCTGGACCGGCGATCTCGTGACGGCCCGGGCGCTGGCGGCGCTGCCGGTGGTGCTCGAGTACGCCGCGCCGCTGCTGGTCGAAGGCGGCCGGTTCGTGGCCTGGAAGGGAGCGGTCTCGCCGGAGGAGGACGCCGCCGGCCTGGTCGCGGCCGAGATCCTCGGACTGGAGCGCCTCGCCGTGCATCCGGTCACCCCCTACAAGGGCTCGCGCGACCACACGCTGCACGTGTTCTGCAAGATCGCGCCCACGCCCGAGCGCTTCCCTCGACGCGCCGGCATGGCGTCGAAGCGCCCGCTCGCGCAATGACCGACCGTTTCACGTGAAACTCTCCGGATAAATCCGTCGCGAGGTGGAGCCCCACGTGAAGGTCGGTCCGGATTTGTCCAGAAACATCGCGAGTCCGACCGACCGCGCCGCTAGCGTCGAGGTTCGCATGGGCACCATCTACGCGATCGCGAACCAGAAGGGCGGGGTCGGCAAGACGACCACCGCGGTCAACGTGGCCGCGTGCATCGCCGCCGCCGGCTACGAGACGCTCGTCGTCGACGTTGACCCGCAGGGCAACGCGACCGTCGGCCTGGGCGTCTCGCGGGAACATCCGGGGGTCTATGACGTCCTCTCGGGTGACGTTTCAGCCCTCGACGCCGTCCGGCCGACGGACATCGAGCGTCTCTCGATCCTCGTCTCCACGCCAGATCTGGCCGGCGCGACGATGGAGTTGCCACGGCTGGACGGACTCGGAGACGCGCCTGCGCGAGGCGCTGGACCCGCTGCGCGAGCGACTACGCGTTCATCCTGCTGGACTGTCCGCCGTCGCTGGGGCCGCTGACGGTCAACGCCCTGGTGGCCGCCGAGCGGGTGATCGTGCCGGTCCAGACCGAGTACTTCGCGCTCGAGGGCCTCGCCGGCCTGCTGGAGACGCTCTCGCTGATCCAGCGCGAGCTCAATCCGCGGCTGACCGTCGCCGGGATGCTGCTGACGATGCACGACGCGCGCACGAAGCTCGCCCAGGACGTCGAGCGCGAGGTCCGCGCCCACTTCCCGGCGCTGGTGTTCGACACCGTGATCCCACGCAACGTCCGCCTCGGCGAGGCGCCGAGCTACGGCATCCCCGTCATCCACCACGATCCGCACTGCGCCGGGCTCGGAGGCGTACTTCTCGCTCGCCAAGGAGGTGGCCGCCCGTGGCTAGCGCCCAGCGCGGGATGGGTCGTGGCCTGGCCGCGATCCTCTCCCCGACGATCCCCGCCGACGGCAGCGAGGCGACGCCCGAGCTGCGCCGCCTGCCGGTCGAGCTGATCGCGCCCAACCCGCGCCAGCCGCGCCAGAGCTTCGACGAGGAGTCGCTGCTGGCGTTGTCGGAGTCCGTCCGGGAGCGCGGGATCCTGCAGCCGGTGCTCGTCCGCCCCTGCCCGGGCGGCTCGCTACGAGCTGATCGCCGGCGAGCGCCGCTGGCGCGCCGCCCAGCTCGCGGGCCTGGAGGTCGTGCCCGCGGTGGTCGCGCCCCACGAGGACCGCGACTCGCTCGAGGTCGCCCTGATCGAGAACATGGCCCGCGAGGACCTCAACCCGATCGAAGAGGCCCGCGCCTGCTCGCTGCTGGTCGACGAGCTCGGGCTCACCCGCGAGGAGGTCGGCCGCCGCGTCGGCCGCTCGCGCGTCGCCGTCTCGAACCTCATGCGCCTGCTCGACCTGCCGGACGAGGTGCTGGAGATGCTGGTCGAGGGCCGCCTCACCGAGGGCCACGGCCGCGCGCTGCTCATGGCGCCCGATCACGCCGACCGGCGCCGCCTGGCCCGCGCTGCCGCCGACGAGGGCTGGACCGTCCGCGAGACCGAGCATCGCGCGCGTCTGACCACACGCCCGCCGGAAGTCGCGCCGGCCCCGCGCCGCCAGGTGCACCCGGACCAACTCGAGCTCGTCGAGCGCCTGCAGGACTCCTTCTCCCGCGCCCTCGGGGCCGAGGTCCGCGTCGCCCCTCGCAAGGACGGCTATACGGTCACATTGTCAGTGGACTCACTCGAGGCCGCGCAGGCCCTGGCGGAGCGGCTATCATTTCGCGCCGCAGCGGGCGATTAGCTCAGTCGGTTAGAGCGCTTCTCTGATAAGGAAGAGGTCCCAGGTTCGAATCCTGGATCGCCCACTCGTAAAGCCCCGCCCCGCGGGGCTTTCTCGTTTCCGGGGCTTGCAGTGCCTTACGCGCGGGGGATACGGTCGCCCGATGATCGTGCTCCGCGTCGCCCTCGTGGCCGTCCTCGCGCTTGCCGTGCCCGCCGTCGCCGAGGCGGGCACCGTCACCAGGAACGGCGCGACGATCGTCTACACGTCGGCCGCGGGCGGCGACTCGATCGAGCTCGGCACCGACGCGGGCCTGCCGTACGTCCAATCGTATGCGCAGAGCGTCGTGCTCGGTGGTCCCGGCGACTGCGTCAATCAGGCCGCCGACCGGGTGCGCTGCAACACGGGCTCGGCCTTCCAGGTGTTCCTCGCCGACGGGGTGGTGAACGACCTCGACGCCTCGAAGGTGACCACGAGCCAGACACTGACCACGGCGGGCAGTGGGACGGATGACCGGATCACGGGCACGCCCAACGCCGACACGCTCGGGGGCGGCGGGGGCGCCGACAACATCGCCGGCGGCGCCGGCAATGACACGCTCAGCGGCGGACCGGGCGAGAACCGCTACGACGACGGGCCCGGCGACGACACGATCCTCGGCGGGCCCAACGACGACACCTGGACCGCCGGCCCGGGTGCGGACTCGTTCACGCCCGGTGACGGGAACGACACCGTCACCTACGCCGCGCGGACGGCGGCCGTCACGATCACGCTGGACGCCGTTGCCGACGACGGGGAGGCGGGCGAGGGCGACAACGTCGGCCCCGTCGAGGAGGCGACCGGCGGCTCCGGGAACGATCGGATCGTCGGCAACGACCTCGGCAATCGCCTCCACGGCGGCGCGGGTGACGACACGATCGTCGGCGGCAAGGCCGAGGACCGCCTCGAAGGCAACGAGGGCAACGACACGATCGACTCCCGCGACGGACGCTACGACTCGGTGGACTGCGGACCGGGGACCGACGTCGTTTACGCCGACCCGGCCGACTCGACCGAGAACTGCGAGGTGGCGCCGGACCGCGACGGCGACGGCACCCTCAACGAGCAGGACTGCGCGCCGGACGACGCCGCGATCCATCCGGGCGCGGGCGAGATCGTCGGCAACAACGTCGACGAGGACTGCCAGGGCGGCCCGCAGTACCTGCGGGTCATCTCCCCGGTCTCCTACAGCACCAGCCGCAAGGGGAATCGGGCCAGGTTCACGAAGTTCACCGTGGGCGAACTCAAGAACGGCGACAAGGTCCAGATCCGGTGCACCAGCAAGAGCAAGGGCTGCCCCTTCTCCACGAAGACGATCACGGCGAAGGCGGGCAAGCGGACCGTCACAGTGCTGTCGTACTTCAAGAAGCGCTACCTGAAGAAGGGCGCGGTGGTCGAGGTCCGCACGACCCGCCCGAACGAGATCGGCGCCGTGCGGCGGCTGACGGTCGTCAAGCGCGGGAACATCAAGCTCGAGCTGCTGTGCTTGCCGCCGGGGGCGACGAAGCCCTCGCGCTGCGCCTGAGCGCCTACCCGCGCATCCGCTTCATGGGCTCCAAATACCGCCTTGCGCCGCGGTTGGCGGAGCTGTTCGCGACCCTGCCGCCCGGGCCGGCGATCGATGCCTTCAGCGGCAGTGGGATCGTGGCCTACACGCTCAAGGCGACCGGGCGCGAGGTGCTGGCCAACGACCATCTGCACTTCACCTCGACGCTGGCGAGCGCCCTGGTGGCCAACGAGGAGACCGCGCTCGACGCCGAGGAACTGTGCGGCCCGAACCGTGACGGGCGCGACTTCATCGCACGCACGTTCGACGGCCTGTACTTCCCGGCCGCCGATCACGCGTTCCTCGACGCCGCCTGGTCGCACCTCGACACGTTCACCGGGGCCAAGCGCGCGCTGGCGCTGAGCGCGCTCTGCCTGGCCGCCGCGCAGAAGCAGCCGCGCGGCGTGTTCACCGTCACCACGCCCCGCTACGACGACGGCCGGCGCCAGTTCCGGATGAGCCTGGAGGCGCTCTTCCGCGAGGCCGTGCCGCGCTGCAACGCGGCCGTCATGCCCGGGCGGGCGGCGGTGCGCCGCGGGGACGTGTTCGACGTCGAACCCGACGCGGCGGTGGTCTATCTCGACCCGCCGTACGCGCCGCCGCGCGACGACACGTGTTACGTCAAGCGCTACCACTTCCTCGAGGGCCTGGCGACCTACTGGCGCGGCCAGGAGATCATGTGGGAGACGCGCACCCGCAAGCTGCGCAAGCGCCAAACCCCATTCGCCTCCAAGCGGACCGCCCGGTCGGCGCTCGACCGCCTGTTCGAGCACTTCGCGCCCGCTCAGGCCCTGGTCGTCTCCTACGGCTCCAACGCCGATCTCGGCGCCGACGAATTGCAGGCGCTGCTCAGCCGACACCGGAAGTCGGTGCGTCGAATCGCGATCCCGCATCGGTACGCCTTCGGGACCCACGCCACCGCCCAGCGGCGCACCGCCACCGAATTCGTGTTCGTCGGCTCCTAGCCCTCCCGGCCTATACTCCGGCAGGTGCAGGAGATGGTGATTTACGGCGTGAGCTTCGACATGGTCGGGAAGCAGCCGATCGTGCTCCTCAAGGCCGTCGACACGAACAAATTCCTGCCGATCTGGATCGGGCATCCAGAGGCGGCGGCCATCCTGATGAAGCTTCAGGGGGCGTCGACACCGCGCCCGATGACGCACGACCTGCTCTTCGACATGCTCGGGGAGCTCGAGGTCGCGTGCACGCGCGTCTCGGTCACCGAGCTGCGCGAGAACACGTTCTACGCGTCGATCACGTTGTCGGTGAACGGCCGCGAGGTGGAGATCGATTCCCGTCCGAGCGACGCGCTCGCGCTGGCCGTGCGCTCCGGCGCTCCGATCTTCGCCGCGGAGGACGTGATCGCGGAGTCCGCGATCGAGTTCGAGCACGAGGTCGAGGACACCGAAGAGGTCGTCGACAAGTTCAAGGAGTTCCTGGACCGCGTGACGCCGGAGGACTTCGCCGGCGGCGACACCTGAGTGAACGTGGGGCAGGGCCTGCGCCCCACCCTGATCACCCGACCTTAGATCGCGGCACTGCGGGCGACCGCGAGGTCGAGCACGCGTGCCACGAACTCGTCGAAGTCGATCCCGGCGGCCTCGGCGGCCAGCGGGAGCAGCGACGTGTCCGTCAATCCCGGGATCGCGTTGGCCTCGATCACGGTCAGATCATCGCCGTCGGTCATCAGATCGACCCGGGCGAAGCCGGCGCAGCCGAGCGTCCTGTAGGTGGCCAGCGCGAGCTCCTGCGCCCGCAGCGTGAGCTCGGGCGAGAGATCGGCGGGGCAGACGAAGCGCGTGCGCCCGATCTCGTAGCGCGACTCGAAGTCGTAGAAGTCCTCGTCCATCGGGATCGCCTCGACCACCGGCAGCGCCTCGGGGCCATCCGGTCCGTCGATGATCGAGACCGCCAGGTCGCGGCCGGGGACGTAGCGCTCCAGCAGCACCTTCGAGTCGTAGGAGAGCGCCGCCATCAGGGCGCTGGGCACGTCGGCGGGCGTGCGGGCGAAGCGGATGCCGAGCGCGGAGCCGCCCGCGGCGGGCTTGACCACGATCGGGAAGTCCAGCCGCTCCTCGATCCTCGGTAGCGCCTTCGTGGCGCCGAGCTCCTCGAACGCGGTCTGGGAGAACGCGTAGAAGTCGGGCGTGGGGATGCCGGCGTCGCGGAGCGCGTGCTTGGCCACCACCTTGTCCATGCAGCGCATGCAGGCGCCGGGGCGCGAGGCGGTGTAGGGCACACCGATGATCTCGAGCAGCTCCTGGACGGTTCCGTCCTCGCCGCCGCGGCCGTGCAGCGCCACGAACGCGACGTCGGGGCGATCGGCGATCAGGCGGTCGACCAGGTCGGCGCCGACGTCGATCGCGACCACCTCGTGGCCGAGCCGCGCCAGAGCGTCCTCCACGCGTGCGCCGGAACGCAGCGAGACCGTCCGCTCCAGCGACGACCCGCCCTTGAGGATCGCGACCTTCACGAGGCCTCCCGGCGCCGGAACTCGACCACGTCGGCAGGACGCTTGGCCGGCTTGGTACCCGTCAGCGTGCCGTAGAGCGCGACCTGCTCGGCGATGACCTTGCCGATGCGTCGGATGCCCTCGCGGATGTCGTCGTCGCCGACGCCGGAGAAGTTCAGTCGCATCTCCGAGCCGCCGCGGCCGTCCAGGTACGCGGCGCGGCCGGGCACGAACGCGACGTGCTCACGCAGCGCACGGGCCAGAAGGTCGGTCGTGT
This sequence comes from uncultured Solirubrobacteraceae bacterium, assembly GCA_963798325.1. Taxonomy (GTDB): domain Bacteria; phylum Actinomycetota; class Thermoleophilia; order Solirubrobacterales; family Solirubrobacteraceae; genus Solirubrobacter. The sequence continues at coordinate 143,273 of CAWCSS010000008.1, read as the reverse complement.
CGATGTAGTCGGGCAGCTTGACCCAGAGGAACAGCCCGCCCTGCGGGCGCGTCCAGGTCGCCTCGTGGGGGAAGAACTCCTGCAGAGCGGCCAGCATCACGTCCCGCCGGCGCCGGTAGATCGAACGCAGCTGCGTCAGGTAGGTGCGCCAGTCGCGGTGCTCGAAGTAGGACATCACGAAGTACTGGTTCAGCGGCGAGGAGCACAGGTCGGCGGCCTGCTTGCCGAGGTTCAGGCGCTCCAGGATCGGCTTCGGCGCCGCCGCCCAGCCGACGCGCAGGCCGGCCGAGAGGATCTTCGAGAACGTGCCGAGATAGATGACGTAGCGGCCGCCGTCGAGCGAATACAGCGTCGGCAGCGGGTCGCCCTCGTAGCGCAGCAGCCCATAGGGGTTGTCCTCGAGGATCACGAGCTCCTGCTCGGCCGCGATCTTCACCAGCGTCCGCCGGCGCTCCTGGGACATCGTCACGCCGCCCGGGTTCTGGAAGTTCGGGATCGTGTAGATGAACTTCGGGCGCCGCCCGTCGGCCTTGCAGCTGGGCGAGCGTCTGCTCGAGCACGTCCATCCGCATGCCGTCGCCGTCCATCTCGACCTGCACGACATCGGCCTGGAAGGAGTTGAAGCACGGCACCGCGCCGGGATAGGTCGGCGCCTCGGCGACCACGACGTCGCCGGGATCGAGGAACGCGCGGCAGACGAGATCGATCACCTGCTGGCCGCCGGTGGTGACCATGATGTCGTCGGTCTCGACGATCGTCCCCTCGGCCGCCATGACCTGGACCATGCAGCGGCGGACGTCCTCGAGCCCGTCCGTCGGCCCGTACTGGAGCGCGGCCGCGGAGTTCTCGACGGCCACGCGCGACATCAGCCACGCGAAGTCCTCGGCCGGGAACGTCGTCGTGTCCGGCAGGCCCGTCGCGAGCGAGATCACCTCCGGCCGGGCGGTCACCGCCATCATGTCCCGCATCGCCGAGGAGGTCATCCCCCGCGTGCGCTTGGCGAACAGGCCGCCGTAGCGCTCGATCTCGTGCGCGCTCGAAGGCGGCCGGTTTTGGGGTGTCTCGTCTATCGTCATGCGCCTCCCCGGAACGCTAGCGCGACCATGGACTATCTCCTCGACCTCTTACAGGGACTCGGCATCGCGGCCGCGATCGGCATCCGGCCGTTCCTGCCCACACTGCTCGCCGGGGCGCTCGCCGCGGCCGACGTCGGACTCGACTTCTCCGGTACGGACTTCTCTTTCCTGGAGTCGACCGGTTTCCTGCTCGCGATCGTCGTGCTGGTCGCCGTCTTCGGCGTGATCGACCGCCGGCGCGGCGCGGATACGAGCGGAGGCGGGCCGGTGATCGCCGTGCTCGTGCTGATCTCGCTCGTGCTCGGCGCGCTGCTGGCCAGCGCCTCGATCGCCGACGGCAGCGACACCTGGTGGCCCGGCGTGCCGATCGGCGTGGCCGCGGCCTCGCTCGGCTTCGCCGCCGCCCGCTCGCTCTTCTCGCGGGTCAGGGCGCGGCTGGACGCCGAGGCGGCGGGTGCGTTGCCGCTCTACGCCGAAGGCATGGCGCTGGCCGCGTGCGGGCTGTCGATCCTGCTGCCCCCGCTGGCCATCCTCGTCGTCGCGGCGCTGGCCTGGCTGTTGATCGGCGGACGCCGGCGCCAGGGCGAGAAGTACGCGGGCCTCCGGATTCTCCGTTGAAGGACGAAGCCTCGCCCTCCGGGCTCGTTTCGTCGAGAGCGATCGCCCCGGGGGCGATTCTCTCGGTTGAGGTGACCCATGCCTAAGAAGCTCGTCCTCGCCGTCATCGACGCGATGAAGCCCGCCATGCTCGAGCGGGCGATCGCGACCGGTCGCGCGCCGACGCTGCAGCTGTTGGTCGAGCGCGGCCAGCTGGTCGAGGACTGCGTGGCCGCCTTCCCGTCGGTGACGCCGGTGTGCGCGGCGTCGATCGCGACCGGGTGCGGGCCCGGCGAGCACGAGATCCCCTCGATGAACTGGTGGCACCGCGGCGAGGAGCGCTACGTCGAGTACGGGACGAGCTTCGGTGCGTCGCGGGCGTTCGGTATCCGCCAGTCGCTGACGGACACGATCTACAACATGAACCTCGAGCACCTCTCGCAAGGACGTCAAGACCGTCTTCGAGTCGCTCGACGACGCCGACATCCGCACGGCCGGGACGACGTACCTGATGTACCGCGGCCGCCACCGCCACGAGCCGTCGGTCAACACCGCGCTCACGCGGCTTGCGCACACCGTCTTCGGGATGCCGACGTGGGGCCCGAAGGAGCTCTTCTACGCCGACCTGTTCGCGTCGCAGAAGACGCCCTGCCGCTCCCAGCTCGGGCTGCCCGGCGTGCGCGACCAGCACTCGGGCTGCGTCGCCGAGCACCTGGTCCAGAACGACCTCTTCGACTTCCTGCTGCTGTCGCTGCCCGACAACGACACGCACTCGCACAAGTACGGACCGTTCGCCCAGGTCGACTCGATCGCCGCCGCCGACCGCCAGATCGCGCGGATGATGGAGCCCGCCGGCGGGCCTGAGAAGTTCCTCGAGGACCATGCGGTGATCGTCTGCAGCGACCACTCGCAGTCCAAGGTCGAGGGCGAGATCGACCTCTTCCGCGCGTTCGACGGGTTCGGAGTGCGCGCGGCCCAGCGCGCCAAGGAGGACGACGAGATCGCCGTCTGCCCGAACTCCCGCGCGGCGCAGGTCTACGTGCTGGACCGCTCGAAGCGGCGGACGCTGATCCCCCGCGTGGAGCGCACGCTGCTCGCGCTGGAGGGCGTCGACCTCGTGATGCGGATGGGCGACCACCCGGACGGCGAGGCGATCGTCCGCGGCGAGCGCTCACGGGGCGTCAAGGAGGTCCGCTTCGCGCCTCGCGGCGACCTCGTGGACGCCCGCGGCGCCCGCTGGAGCGTCGAGGGCGACCTCGACCTGCTCGGCCTGAAGATCACCGACGATCAGATTCGCTCCGAGAGCTACCCGGACGCGATGAGCCGCGTCTGGAGCGCGCTGCGCTGCCCCACGGCGGGCGAGGTGCTCGCCTCCGCCCGCCCGGGCTACGAGTTCCTCGACTGGGGCGGCGCCCACCACATCGGCGGCGGCTCGCACGGCTCACTGCACGCCAACGACTCCAACGCGACGCTGCTGTGGACCGGAACCGGGCCGGAGAAGACCGCCCGCGAGCAGTGGGCGCTGCGCGACATCACGCCGATGGTGCTCGAGCACTTCGGCGTGAAATGAGCGCGTAGGGCAACGTGCTCACGGCAACTGGCGCAGGACCTGCTCGATGGAGTCCGCGCGGCGTGGGGCGGAGGCTCGGATCAGCACCCCGTTGAGCCACGGGTCCTCGTCCGACGGCTCGTAGCGCATCGGCATGTGCGTGCGCATGACCGCGATCGACTGCTCCTTCTTCATGCCGATCACCCCGCCGCGCGCGCCCGTCATCCCGACGTCGGTGATGTACGCCGTCCCGCCGGGCAACACGCGCAGGTCAGCGGTCGGGACGTGCGTATGGGTCCCGACGACGGCCGTGACCTTGCCGTCGAGATACCAGCCGAGCGCGACCTTCTCGCTCGTCACCTCGGCGTGCATGTCGACGAGGATGTGATCGGCGCGTCCAACCTCGCGCAGCGCGGCGTCGATCGCCACCAGCGGCGGCGCGCCGGCCTGCAGGTGGACCATCCCGGACAGGTTGATCACCCCGAGCGTCACCCCGTCGCGCTCGACCGTCGTCACGCCCCGGCCCGGCTGGTTGGGCAGGTAGTTGTACGGGCGGATGATCCGCCGCTCCTCCTCGAGGTACGGCCAGATCTCGCGGTGGCGGTAGGTGTGGTTGCCGAGCGTGATCGCGTCCACGTCGAGGCGCAGGATCTCGTCGGCCTCCTTGGGCGTGATGCCGATGCCGCCCGCGGCGTTCTCGCCGTTGACGACCACGAAGTCCGGCGAGAGCTCCTCGCGCAGGACAGGAAGCAGCTCGCGCAGCGCGCGCCGACCGGCGCGACCGACGACGTCGCCGATGAAAAGGATTGCGGTGATCGCTGGAAGCTATCGTCGTCTCATGGCGCAGGACACCGACCATGAGCTGCGAGGAGGTCGGAGAGCCGGGGCCCCAGGACGCGCAGCCGCTGAACACGCCGACCCCGGTGCCGCCCGCCCGGGTCGAGCCGGTCCTGGTCCCGCGCTGGGTCCAGATGGTGCTGCTGCCGCTCGGGATCGTCGGCGCGTACCTGCTGCTGAAGGCCGCCGGCTCGGTCCTGCTGCTGTTCATCATCGCGGGCCTCATCGCGCTGCTGCTGAACCCGCTCGTCGCGCTGCTGGTGCGCCGCCGCATCCCGCGCGGCCCCGCCGTGGCGACCGTGATGATCGTCCTGATCTCGTCCCTGGTCGGGCTCGGGTTCGTGCTCGCCGCCCCGATCTCCGACCAGGCATCGAGCTTCCAGCGCGAGGTCCCGGGCTACGTCGACGACGCCAACGACTCGCTCGCCGACCTGCAGAACTGGCTCGATCGCCGGGGCTGGAACATCGAGATCAAGCGCGAGGGGGAGACGGCGCTGCAGACGATCGGCGAGCGCATCACCGGCGGTGCCGGCGAGGTCGTCGGCTTCACCCGCGACGCCGTGCAGCGGCTCGTGGAGGCGAGCATCGCGCTGGTGCTGATCATCGTGCTGAGCATCTACATGCTGATCTACGGCGACCGCATCGGGGCGGTGGTGCGGGCCGTCGTGCCGCCCGGCGACGGGACGCCGGACGACGACTTCCCGACGCGCGTGCAGGCCTCGATGTTCGGCTACGTCCGCGGGCAGTTCCTGTTCAGCCTGATCATGGGCACCAGCGCGGGGTTGATGCTCTGGGTGCTCGGCTCGCTGGGCGTCTTCCCCGAGGGCAAGACCTACGCCGTCGCGTTCGGGGCATGGTTCGGCTTCGCCGAGCTGATCCCGTACATCGGGCCCGCGATCGGCGGCCTCCCGCCGGTGATCATCGCCGCGCTCAGCGAGAACCCGCTCGACGCGGTGTGGCTGATCATCGCCTTCACGGTCCTCCAGCAGCTCGAGGGCCACGTCGTCGCGCCGAACGTCTTCGGCCAGGCGCTGCGCATCAACCCGCTGCTGGTGATCTTCGCGCTGCTGCTCGGCGGTGAGCTGGCCGGCTTCCTCGGCGCCTTCCTCGCGCTCCCGATCGCCGCGATCGTGCGCGAGACGGTCGTCTACATGTACACGCACGTCCGCTTCCAGCGCTGGGACCTGCCGGCCGAGCTGCCACCGGCGCCGCGCCAGGAACACTGCCCGGAGTGCCACGCCCTGATCGCCCGCGGCGCGCCCGAGTGCCCGGCGTGCGGGACCGAGCTCGGCGACCACGACGCCTCCGTCTCAGCTTCGGCATCCGGGCCGGGATAACCTCTGCGGGGATGGCCTTCCCCGCCACCCGCCTGCGCCGCCTGCGCTCCGACCGGCGTCCTGCGCGGCCTCGTGCGCGAGACCGAGCTCGCGGTCTCGCACCTGATCTATCCGATGTTCGTCGTGGCCAACGGCCCGAAGCGCACGCCGATCGCCGAGATGCCCGGCATCGATCACCTCTCGATCGACGGTGCGGTCGAGGAGGCCGGGATCGCCGCGTCGCTGGGGATCCCCGGCGTGCTGCTGTTCGGCCTGCCCGCCGCCAAGGACGCCGAAGGCTCCGGCGCGTGGGACGAGGAAGGCATCATCCAGCTCGCCACCCGGGCGATCAAGGCCGCATATCCGGACCTTTTGGTCATCACCGACCTCTGCCTGTGCGAGTACACCTCGCACGGCCACTGTGGCGTGCTGCGCGCGGACGGCGTGGTCGACAACGACCAGACGCTCGAACTGCTCGCGCGCACGGCGGTCTCGCAGGCCGCGGCCGGCGCCGACGCGGTGGCGCCGAGCGACATGATGGACGGACGCGTGGGTGCGCTGCGGGCGGCACTCGACGAGCAGGGCCTGTCCGAGACGCCGATCATCGCCTACAGCGCCAAGTTCGCCTCCGCCTTCTACGGGCCGTTCCGCGTCGCCGCGGACTCCGCGCCCCAGACGGGCGATCGCAAGGCCTACCAGATGGATCCGGCCAACGCGCTCGAAGCGGTGCGCGAGGCCAAGCTCGACGTCGACGAGGGCGCCGACATCGTGATGGTCAAGCCCGCGCTGCCCTACCTCGACATCATCCGCCGCGTCAAGGACGAGACCGGCATGCCGGTCGCCGCCTACAACGTCAGCGGCGAGTACTCCATGATCAAGGCGGCCGCGGCGCAGGGCCTGCTCGACGAGCGCGCTGCCGTGCTCGAGGCGCTGACCGGCATCCGCCGGGCCGGCGCCGACATCGTCATCACCTACCACGCGAAGGACGTTGCTCGATGGCTGTAGCTCGGTCCAAGGTCCGGTCCCGCAAGGACGGCTCGGCCGTGCCGCTGGACGAGACCGACAAGAAGCTCCTGAACCTCATGCAGGGCTCGTTCGACCTGCGCCCGGACCCGTTCAAGGGCGTGGCCGAGAAGGCAGGCATCGACGAGGCCGAGGTGATGGAGCGCGTCCAGTACCTGCTCGACAAGCGGATCATCCGCGAGGTCACGCCGATCTTCGACACGCGAGCGCTCGGCTACTCGAGCATGCTCGTCGCGGCGAAGGTCGACGCGAGCAACCCGCACCGCGCGGCGCAGTTCATCAACTCGCACCCGGGCGTCACCCACAACTACCTGCGCAACCACGAGTTCAACCTCTGGTTCACGCTGGCGGTCGAGCCCGACACCCGGCTCGGCATGGACGGGACGCTCGACGTGATCGCGGCCAAGACCGGCGCGGAGTCGATCCGCCAGCTGCCGACGATCAAGCTCTTCAAGATCCGCATGGACCTCGAGATGGAGCAGGGAACCGACGCGCTGAAGGTGGCGGGCGAGGCGGTCGAGCCGATGGAGCTCGACCCGATCGAGCTCAACGAGCTCGACATCGCCGTGATCAAGGCGACGCAGGGCCCGATGGAGGTCCGCACCGACCCCTACACGCCGGCCGCCGAGCGCCTCGGCCTCCCGGTCGCCCACGTGCTGGCGCGGCTGGAATCGCTGCGCGAGCGCGGCGGCCTGCGGCGCGTGGCCGCGATCCTCTACCACCGCCGCGCCGGCTTCAGCGCCAACGGCATGGGCGTGTGGGCGGTCCCGGACGGTGAGATCCTCGACACCGGCCGCCAGATGGCCGCGTTCCGCGGGATCAGCCACTGCTACCAGCGCCCGACCTACGCCGACTGGCCCTACTCCGTCTTCACGATGGCGCACGGCCGCTCGAAGGAGGAGTGCGACGCGGTGCTCGACGCGATCGCCGAGTCCACCGGCATCACCGAGCGCGCGACGTTGTACTCGAGCACCGAGTTCAAGAAGGTCCGGATGCTGTATTTCACGGACGACTTCAAGCGCTGGGAAGCGGAGAACTCCTGAGCACCCCGTCCTCACTGTCGGACACGCGCTCGGCGGAGCTCTACCGGCGCGCGGTGCACGTCCTCCCCGGCGGGGTGAACTCGCCGGTGCGGGCGATGCGCGCCATCGGCCGCGACCCGATCTTCATCGAACGGGCCAGCGGCGCCGAGCTCACCGACGTCGACGGCAACGTCTACGTCGACTACGTCTGCTCGATGGGGCCCGCTGATCCTGGGCCACGCGCACCCCGCGGTGCTGGAAGCGGTCACGGCGGCGGCGGCCGCCGGAACGTCCTACGGCGCGCCCACCGCGGGCGAGGTGGAGCTCGCCGAGTTGGTCTGCGCGCGGATGCCGTCCGTAGACATGATGCGCATGACCTCCTCCGGGACAGAGGCGTCGATGAGCGCCCTGCGGCTCGCACGGGCGGTCACGGGCCGGTCGAAGATCCTCAAGTTCGCGGGCGCCTACCACGGCCACGTGGACGGCCTGCTGGCCTCCGCCGGCTCCGGCCTGGCGACCCAGGGCATTCCCGCTTCGCCGGGCGTCCCGCCCGAGGCGGCGGCACAGACGATCATCGTCGGCTGGAACGACCCCGACGCCGTGCGCGCCGCGTTCACCGAGCACGAGTTCGCCGCGGTGATCGTCGAGCCCTATCCGGCCAACATGGGCCTGATCCCGCCCGCGCTCGGCTTCCTCGAGTTGCTGCGCGACCTCTGTACCGGCTACGACGCGCTGCTGATCTTCGACGAGGTGATCACGGGCTTCCGCGTCGCGCCGGGCGGCGCGCAGGACCTCACGGGCGTGCTGCCCGATCTGACCGTGATGGGCAAGATCGTCGGCGGTGGGCTCCCGGCCGCGGCCTTCGGCGGCTCGGCGGCGCTCATGGAGCGCATCGCGCCGGCGGGCGACGTCTACCAGGCGGGCACGCTGAGCGGGAACCCGCTGGCGGTCGCCGCCGGCCGCACGGCGCTCGGGCTGCTCGACGAGGACTCCTACCTCACGCTGAGCGACACGACCCACGCGCTGGCCGCGGGCCTCCGCGAGGCGGCGGGTGACCGACCGGTCTCGATCACCGCCACGACGGGCCTGCTGACCGTGTTCTTCGCCGCCGAGCCGCCGACCGACTACGCGGGCGCCTCGGCCTGCGACCTCGAGACCTACGGCGCCTGGTGCCGCGCGCTGCTGGCCCGCGGCGTCTATCCGCCGGCCTCGCAGTTCGAGGCCTGGTTCCCGTCGCTGGCCCACACCCCCGACCACATCGCGCGCACGGTCGAGGCCGCCGCCGCCGCGTTCGCCGAAATCGCATGAGCGCGTTGGAACGACTGGCGGACGCGCTGCGGACCGAGGGCGGCCTGCTGGCGTCGACGGTCGTCAGCGACGCGGCGGCCGAGCAGGTGCACGGCGACGCCGTGGCCGGGCGCGGCGACGAGTACCCGCTGCTGGTCGAGGCGATCCGCGAGGGCTACCTGCAGCACTACGGCTCCGGCCGCGTCGTCCAGCCGGCGGACCCGGATCTCGCCCTGCTCGCTGGCGATCGGCTCTACGCCTTCGGCCTGGAACGTCTCGCGGCGGTCGGCGATCTTGACGCTGTCGCCGAACTTGCAGACGTCATCGCGCTGTGTGCGCAGGCCCACGCGGAGGGCGACCCGGCACGCGCTGAAGCCATTTGGGGGGCCGGAGCGGAGGCCGTCGCAGGCCGTCCGGGCGCTGACCACGAAACATCGAAGGCGCGCTGGCGCTCGGGTACAAGCCGCCCGACCGGCCTCGGGCGGTAAAGTTCCACGCCCGTGCCTGAGGATCGTAAAGAGCCGCTGTCCAAGTACACGGCAGACCGCAATATTCCGGGCGCCTTCGAGGGCGAGACGGTCACGCGGCGCCGGTTCATGACGCTGACGACGCACACCGCCGGCGCCGTCGCGACGGCGGCCGTCCTGCTGCCCGTCCTCGGGTTCGCCGCGGGGTCGGCGCTCTTCGAGCGTGGCCCCGTCATCTGGAATCCGGTCGGCAAGCCGGAGGACTTCCCGGATGACGACTACGTCCCGCGCGTGATCACCACGACGCAGGGCATCGGCGAGATCGGCAAGACGACGGTGTACCTGCGCCGCCGCAACCCGGAGTTCGACGAGGGCGAGGGCATCCCCGCTCCCCCGTCGACGGACGCGCCGGTGGTGGCGATCTCCTCGCGGTGCATGCACCTCGGGTGCCCGGTCCGCTGGACGTCCGCCGCCGAGCGCTTCATCTGCCCGTGCCACGGCGGCGTGTACGACTTCCGCGGCAAGGTCTCCGGCGGTCCCCCGGTCCGTCCGCTCGACCACTTCTACACACGGATGCGCAACGGCGTGGTCGAGGTCGGCCCCCGTTATTCGGTCAACTCGAGCTTCGAGCGCTTCCCGAGCTTCCGCGATCCGGGCCAGCCGCTCGACGGCATCGGCCAGTACCTCTACCCCGGGCGCTTCTCGACGCCGAAGAACCCATGAGACTGCCGACCCTTCCCAAGCCACCCGTTCCCAAGCGCTTCCAGGACAAGCCGGCCCCGCCCGCGCACTCCGACAAGGTCAAGCCGCTGGAGCAACTCAAGGAAGGCGGCATCACCGCCGCGGACTGGATCGACGAGCGCACCTCGCTCTCCGGCGGCGTCCGCTGGCTGTTCTTCCGCAAGGTGCCGAAGGGGACCAACTGGTTCTACACGCTCGGCTCGGCGACGATGTTCGCGTTCGTCTCGCAGGCGATCACCGGCGTGTTCCTGGCGATGTACTACACGCCGTCGCCCACGCAGGCCTACGAGTCCGCGCGCCACATCACCAACGACGTCTTCCTCGGCGAGTTCGTGCGCGGCATGCACAAGTGGGGCTCGTCGGTGATGGTGATCCTGATCTTCCTGCACATGGCGAGAACGTTCTTCTTCGGCGCGTACAAGTACCCGCGCGAGCTGAACTGGATCATCGGCGTGGTGCTCGTGATCCTCACCTTCGTGATGTCGCTGACGGGCTACCTGCTGCCGTTCGACCAGCGCTCCTACTGGGCGACGATCGTGGCCGCGAACATCAACGGCACCGGCCCGCTCGTGGGCCCGTTCCTGTCGGACTTCCTGCGAGGTGGTGCCGACTTCGGCGCGACCACCTTGTCGAGGTTCTACGCGATCCACATGTTGCTCGTGCCCGGGTTGATCGCCGCGCTGATCGGCGCTCACCTCTACCTCGTCGCCCGCCTCGGCACGACCGCGCCCCCATGGCTGCGCGCCGACGTCGACGAGAAGCTCCGCGAGGAGCAGGTCTAGATGAACCAGCGCGAAAAGGAGGAGTACCTCCGCGAGTACGCGCTCCTGAAGTCCAAGGGGAAGCCGTTCTTCCCCTACGCGGTGGCCAAGGACTCGATCATGATGGTGTTCGTCATGATCGTGATCATCCTGATGTCGCTGACATTGGGAGCGGAGTTGGGGCCGAAGGCGGACCCGACCACGACCACGTACGTGCCGCGTCCGGAGTGGTACTTCTTCTTCCTCTTCGAGGTCCTGCGCGTCATCAAGCCGCCGGTGCTGGTCCCGTTCGCGACCATCGGCGTGCCGACGATCTGCATGATCATGCTGTTCCTGCTGCCGTTCATCGACCGCGGCCCGGAACGGCGCCCGGAGCGCCGCCCGATCGCGACGATCGCGGGCATCATCGTGATCTTTGCGATGGGCTACCTGACCTACATGGGCGCGGCCGCGGGCTCGCCGAACTCGATCGACATGGTCGTCCCCGCCAACCTCGAGAAGGGCAAGCTCGTCGCCGCCCAGTCGGGCTGCCTGGCCTGCCACAAGATCGGTGAGAACGGCAACGACGGTCCTGGCCCGCATCTGAGCGACATCGGGAACAAGCTCGAGAAGGGCGCCCTGCGGCGCACGCTCGAGAACCCGACGGCCCCGATGCCGTCGTTCCGCGATCTGCCCGAGGACAAGAAGGCCGCGCTGGTGGACTTCCTGGCGTCGTTGAAGGGCGAGGGCGGCGAGTCGAGCAGCGGCTCCCAGAGCGGCCCCGCCGAGACCGGCGGATAACCCGACACATGGGCGCCGGCACGGGTACATTGCCCGCCGACTCCGTGCGGGCGATGTTCGACCGCATCGCCGGGGTCTATGACGTCATGAACACGGTCATGACCGCGGGGCTCCACCACCGGTGGCGCTCGCGAGCGGTCGACCTCGCCCGCGTCGGCCCGGGCACGCGCGCGCTGGACGTCGCGACGGGCACCGGCGACCTGGCGATCGAGCTCGCCTCGCGCGGCGGTGACGTGGTCGGCTCGGACTTCTCGGAGGGCATGCTCGAGCGGGCGCGCGTGAAGGCGCCAGGTCTCACCTGGGAGCAGGCCGACGCGATGGCGCTCCCGTATCCGGACGATGCCTTCGATGCGGTCACGGTCGGATTCGGCGCGCGGAACTTCGGCGATCTGCCGCAGGGCCTGCGTGAGATGGTCCGGGTGGTCAAGCCGGGCGGCCGGGTGGTGATCTTGGAGATCACGACCCCGCAGAAGCCGCCACTGTCCACCTTCTTCTCTTTGTGGTTCGATCGCGTGGTGCCGTTGCTCGGACGTTTCGACGAGGCCTACACGTATCTGCCGGCGTCGGTGCGGCGCTTCCCCGGCCCGTCCCCGCTCGCGGGTGAGCTGGTCGCGGCGGGCTGCCGCGACGTCGGCTGGATCCTGACCGCCGGCGGGATCATCGCGCTGCACCACGGGACCGTGGATGGCTAGCGCCGAGGCTGTAGCGGCGGTCGTCGAGTCCGGCGGCGCGCACATCCCGGGCCTGATGGACGCGCTCGAGGATCGCCTGCGCGCCGTCGCGCGTTCGCACGGCGCGACGCTGGGCGAGCACGCCTGCGCGACGATCGAGGCGGGCGGCAAGCGCCTGCGGCCGTTGCTGGTGTTCGTCGCCGCGGGTCCGGCGGCCTCAGGGCACGACGCGGCGCTGCGTGCCGCGGTGGCGGTGGAGCTCGTGCACTCCGCGACGCTGGTCCACGACGACGTGCTCGACGCCGCGGTGCTGCGGCGCGGCCGCCCCACGGTGGTCGCCACCGCGGGTCGCTCGATCGCGACGGCGACCGGCGACCTGTTGTTCTCGCGCGCGTTCGCGGAGCTCGCGGGCGGCGGGACGGTCGAGCCCGTGCGGATCCTGTCGGACGCGTCGTCGGCGCTGGTCCAGGGCGAGTTGCTGCAGCGCGAGGACGCGTGGAACCTCCACACGGCGCGCGAACGCTACCTGCGGCGCTGCGATCTCAAGACCGCGCGGCTGTTCCGGGCGGCGTGCGAGCTGGGCGCGCTGGCGGGCGGGGGGAACGTTTCGCTGCTGGGCGAGTTCGGCGAGCGCATCGGGCTCGCGTTCCAGCTGCTCGACGACGTGCTCGACGTCAGCGGGCCGGCGGAGCGGACCGGGAAGCATCGAGGCACGGATCTGCTCGACGGCACGGTCACGCTGCCGTTGATCCTCGCGCGCGAACGCGACCCGGAGTTGGCGTCGCTGGACCTGCGCGCGGTGCGGACACCCGAGCAGGCGGAAGGGGTGTGCGACGCGATCGCCGCCACGGGCGCTCTGGAAGCCGCCCGTTCGGAGGCGCTGGCGATGGTCGCCGAGGCGAAGGCGGGACTACCGGCCTTGCCCGAGCCGTCGCAACAAGCCGCGTTGGAGCTTGTTGCCGATGGCGTGGTGGACCGGTACAGCTGACGTCGCCCGCAGGATCCCGGGACGGGAACCGTCAGACGGTCGGGTCTTGAGACACGTCCGGCCCGGGGCCGGAGGGCGAAACTAGAAATCCTCGGGCAGGATCGCGTTGGCGTCCAGGGCGGCGGCGAAGCGCTCGGCTTCGGCCTCCATGTTCGCCTGGACCATGCGGCGCAGGTCCTTCACGAGTGCGTCGGTGCCCTGATCGAGGTGCTCGTCGAAGCGATCGACGGTTGCCTGGTCGTACGTGCCGACCTCGTTCCACTCGCAGTTCGGGCAACGGAGCTCGACCTCCCAATGCGTCGCGGAGGCCTCCTCCCAGTCAACCGGGTACACGAGGTCGCGGTCGCACTCGGGGCAGATGTGGAGCTCGTCGACCGGCAGGCTGCCGGTCTTCGTCGGCTCGTCGGCGAGCGGCTCGAAGTAGACCACCTCGATCTTCCGGCCCGAGGGCAGGGTCACGTGGCGGACGTACTGGCCGTTGGAGTTTGTGGGCTGGCTCATGGACTGGATTCGGGTGGGTGGTGGGCGGCCGGTTGGCGCTTGCAGTCCGGTCATCGGCGGACGTCTGGCGAACTTGACCCATCCGTGTGCGCGTCTTGCCGCTAGCCTTGTGACAAGGGACGCCAGTCCACCCTGTAATCCTCGGAGAACGCGATGCCCAACATCGGAGCACCGGAGCTGATCATCGTGCTGGTGATCGCGCTCCTGATCTTTGGTCCCAAGCGGCTGCCCGGCCTGGGCCGCCAGCTCGGCACAGGCATGCGCGAGTTCAAGGAATCGATTACGGGCAAGGACGACAAGGACTCCCGTGATGACGACGACGATGACGACACGCCAACCGGCGATCGCCGCCAGACTGAGGCCGCCCTCGGGCGTCCCGAGGGTGAGAGCGCCCCGCTCGAGGGCGACGTCGTGCGCGAGCGCGCACCGCGTTAGCGCGTCACCGCAGCACCCCTGATGGCCAAAACGCTGCGATCGGTCTCGCACGAGGACCGGCTGAGTCTCATCGAGCACCTCACGGAGCTCCGGACCCGGCTCATTGTCTGCCTGGCTGCGTTCATCGCGTGCACCGCCGTGTGCATGTGGCAGAACCAGCGGGTGCTGAACATCCTCAATCGGCCGCTGACGACGACCCAGAAGAAGTCCAGCACGGACCCCATCCAGGTGGGCGCGCGCTACGACCAGCTCGTGGCGAGGTTCGCCGGCCAGACCGCGACGATCAACCGGCGGCTCGCCGGGTCGACCGAGGACCCGCAGCTCAGGCAGGAGCTGCTCGCGCAGGCGAAGGTCGCTGACGCCCTCGTGCTCGCCGCACCTGAGATCCGTCCGCGCCGCCCGGTCACCCTGGGCGTCTCAGAGCCGTTCATGCAGACGCTGAAGGTGGCCGCGTACGCGGGCCTGCTGATCTCGCTGCCGCTGATCCTCTTCCAGCTCTACGCGTTCGTCCTGCCGGCGTTCTCCCCCCAAGAGAAACAGGTGGCACTCCCCGCCATGTTGGCGGTGCCGTTCCTATTCATAGGTGGAGTCGTGTTCGGCTACTACACGGTCGTGCCGAGGGCGATCTACTTCCTCCAGAACTTCAATACGGACGCCTTCGACGTTCTCGTACAGGCACAGCCGTATTACAAGTTCGTGCTGATGCTCCTGATCGCGATGGGGCTGCTTTTCCAGATCCCCGTGGGAATCATCGCGCTCACGAGGGTTGGCATCGTGACCACGTCACAGCTGTCGCACAACCGCCGCTACGCGATTCTGGCCATCGCCGTTCTCGCCATGCTGCTGCCAGGGCAGGACCCCATCACGATGGGAATGATGATGGCCCCTATGTACGTTTTGTTTGAGGCCTCTATCCTGTTCTCCTGGCTGCTGGACCGGCGCGCGACGCGTGCCGCCGCAAGACACCTTGACTCGCCAGAGCCCGTCACCACCGACCAGGACTAGTCCGCACTTCCCATGCTGTTCGACCTTCGCAGTGGCGCTCGCAAGCGCACCGTCAAGATTGTCTACCTCGGCCTCGCCTTGCTCATGTTCGTGGGCTTTGTCGGGTTCGGCATCGGTTCGAGCGGCCTGTCCGGCAGCATCGGCGACCTGATCGGCACCTCCAGCGGCGGTGGCAACACCACCGACGACGCGATGAACCGCCTGACCACCCAGGCCCGCGCCGCCGAGACCAAGGCCAAGGCCACCCCCTCGGACGCCGACCTCTGGGCCGCCGCCGCCCAGGCCCGCGTCCGCCTCGCCGTCGTCGGCGACAACTTCGACTCCACGACGAGCGACTACACGGCCGCCGGCAAGCGCCAGCTCCAGGCCGCCGCGACCAACTGGGACAAGTACCTCGCGCTGAAGCCCAGCCCGCTCGACGACCGTCTGGCCAAGCAGATGGCCCAGGCCTACCTCTCGCTCAACCAGCCCGACAAGGCCGTGAGCACCTACGAGAGCCTGACCGAGGCCGACCCGTCCCAGCAGACCTTCCAGGCCCTCGCGATCTACGCCTACCAGGCCGGTCAGATCCGCAAGGCCGACCTCGCCGCCGCCAAGGCCGTCGAGCTCGCCCCCAAGGACCAGCAGAAGGACCTCAAGACCCAGCTGGACTCGGCCAAGCAGCAGGCAACCATCAACCAGATCCAGCAGGTCGCCCCGACTCCCACCCCGACGCTCTGACCCGCGTCGCGGCGGCGCTATATTTAGCCGCTCGCCCTTGTAGCTCAATTGGCAGAGCAGCGGACTCTTAATCCGAAGGTTGAAGGTTCGATTCCTTCCGGGGGCACTCTAGAAACCGCGCTACGGCGCGGTTTCTGCGTTTCCGGCTTCCCGCGTCGCCGCGGCGATAGGCCCAAGACGCGAATCGCCGGGAGGTCGACCGCGAAGACCTGCATGTCGCCGGCGTCCGACGTGACGATGATGTCCTCACGCTGCGCGGCGCTCACGGCGACCGTCGCGTGTCGTTCCCGAAGGCATCTGCGGCATGGTGGGTGTCGTGGATGCGCTCGTCGTCGAGGACCTGACCAAGCGCTACGGGCGGGCGACCGCGGTCGATGGGCTGTCGTTCGCGGTGCCGCGGGGGAGCGTGTGCGGATTCCTCGGGCCCAACGGTGCGGGCAAGACGACGACCCTGCGGATTCTCTTTGGCCTCGCGCGCGCGAGCAGCGGGAGCGCGGCCGCCCATGGGACGGTGAACGGCGTGCTTGGCCAGGATGGGTTCCATCCCGCTCGGCTGGTGCGCGACGAGTTGGCGCTGGCCGCGGCGCGCAACGGGGTGAGCCCGGACCTCGACGGTCTGGAGGTGTTCGCCGACCAGCGGGTGGGCGAATGCTCGCACGGGCAGCGCCGCCGGCTCGCCCTGGCGATCGCGATACTGACGAAGCCGGAGGTGCTGCTGCTCGACGAGCCGGCGACCGGGCTCGATCCCCACGCGCTGCGAGACCTGCGTATCCGGCTGCAGGCGCACGCGCGCGAGGGCGGGACGGTGCTGCTGTCCAGCCACGTGCTCGAGGACGTCGCCGCGACGTGTGACCGCGTGGTGGTCATCAACCGCGGCCGGCTGGTGGCCGAGGGCGAGCTGAGCGATCTGCTGGCGCGCCGGATCAGGCTGCGGTCGCCCGACGGCCGGTTGCTCGGCGCGCTGCGTGAGCGGGGCCTGGACGCGACCGTGGACCCCGACGGAAGCGTGATCGTCGCCGGCGCGGACCCGGACGCCGTGGGTCGCGCGGTCCGCGAGAGCGGGGCGATCCTGCACGAGATGAGCACCCAGGGCGCGTTGGAGGCGCTGTACGTGGGACTGACCGATGAGGACTGAGCTCTCCGCGCTGCGGTCCGTGCCCGCCTACCTGCGGGCGATCGCCCTCGCCATCGCGTTCAGCGGCTTCCTCGGGATCTCATACCTGGGCGTGAAGGACCTGGCGTCGACCACCAGCGGCGATGCGCGCCGGGCGCTCTCGTCAGGCGCGGTCGCCGGGTTCGTCGCCGTCGTCTACGCCGCGGCGTCCGCCGGCGGGGAGGTGTCGCGTGGCGGGCTCGCGCTGTCCCTGATCGGTCGCGAGGACCGGCGTAAGGCCACTCTGGACCGGCTCGGCGCCTACGCCGCGGCCGGAGCGGTCATGGGGCTCGCGGGTGCGCTCACCGCCGCCGTACTCACCTACGTACTGCTGGGGATCGGCGGCGGGCCGTTGCCCGGCCCCGCCCCGCTCGTCGGTCGCGTGCTCGGAGCGACGGCGTACGGCGCGCTCATGGGCGTCGCCGGCGCGGCAATCGGCCTCGCGATCCGTTCACCCGCCGCCGCGGTGGTCACGGTGCTCCTGGTCCTGCTGGTGCTCGATCCCTTCGCCGCGGGGTTGAGCACGGAGATCGCGCGTTGGGGGCCGACCGGCGCCGGCGGTGCGCTTACCGCCAGCGGCGCCGACGACCTGCCGCCGGCGTTGGGAGGTGCGATTGCGCTGCTGGTCTACGCGACCGGGCTCGGAGCGCTCGCGACGGCGTTGACCCAGCGCCGCGACGTGCCCTGAGGACGCGATGCGCAGATCCTGCCGCCGTGCAGAATCCGGATTCTGCACAGCGGCAGGATTCGTCATTCGGCACGGGGAGGCGAATCGCGCGCGGCCGGTTCA
Source organism: uncultured Solirubrobacteraceae bacterium (assembly GCA_963798325.1). Lineage (GTDB taxonomy): Bacteria > Actinomycetota > Thermoleophilia > Solirubrobacterales > Solirubrobacteraceae > Solirubrobacter. The sequence continues at coordinate 125,554 of CAWCSS010000008.1, read as the reverse complement.
ATACCCTGGGCGGCCATGCTGCTCGCGAGCGTCGACGGCGCCATCGGGTCCGCCGACGAGGCGCGCATCCCCGTCACCGACGAGGGACTGCTGCGCGGGGACGGCGCGTTCGAGGGCACGCGGATCTACGGCGGCCGCCCGTACGCCCTCGACGAGCACCTGGCGCGGCTGAGGCGCTCGTGCGCCGGACTGCGCCTCGAGGCCGACTTCAATGCGCTCGAGCGGGAGATCGGGTCGATCCTCGACGCCGCCGGTCCCGTCAACGCCGGGCTCAGGATCGTCCTGACGCGCGGCGGCCGTCGGATCATCCTGGTCGAGCCACTCGCGCATCACGCGCCGCTCGCGCGCGCGATGACGATCAGGTACGCGCCCAATCGGGTGCTGGACGGCCTGAAGACCCTCTCTTACGCCGGCAACATGCTCGCCCGGCGCCTGGCGAGGGACGCGGGCTACGACGACGCGCTGCTGGTCACGCCGCACGGGCGCGTGCTCGAGGGCGCGACGAGCGCGTTCTTCTGGGTCCGTGAGGGGTCGCTCTGCACGCCGCCGCTGGAGGACCGGATCCTGGCGTCGATCACGCGCCAGAAGCTGATCGATCACGCCGGGGCGCTCGAAGAGGTGTGCACGCTCGCCGACCTTCAAGGCGCCGAGGAGGCGTTCCTGGCGTCCTCGATGCGCGAGGTGCAGCCACTGGCCGCGATCGATGACCAGCAGTTGCCGGCGGCGCCCGGGCCGGTCACGCTCCGCGCTCGCGAGGCGCTGGCGCAGACGATCGAGCGAGAGCTGGGTGGTTAGTTCCTGCGCGAGTGCGCGCTGCCGCCGCACTGGTAATCCACGTACCAGACGACGTGCCGGGAGGCTTGGACAATGCCCCGGATAAAGCCCATGACTACGTATTACCACTCATATGCAGCCCATTAACATCGGCGTCGTAGGCCTCGGCTACTGGGGACCCAACCTCGCGCGTAACTTTGCGGCCATCTCGGACTGCGAGTTGACGTGGTGCTGCGACGAGCGGGAACCGGTCCGCGAGCGCCTGCGGGTCGCCTATCCGAACACGCGCTTCACCGGCGACCTCGACGATCTCCTCAGCGACGACGAGCTCGACGCGGTCGTGCTCGCCACCCCGGTCCCCACCCACGGGCCGCTGGCCGAGCGGGTGCTCAGGGCGGGCAAGCACTGCTTCGTCGAGAAGCCGCTGGCCTACACCGTCGCGGATGCCGAGCGCGCCGTCCAGGCGGCGAAGGACAACGACCGGATCCTGATGGTCGGGCACCTGCTCGTCTATCACCCCGGCGTGGACATGCTCAAGGGCATCGCCGACTCCGGCGAGCTCGGCGACATCCACTACATCTACTCGCAGCGCCTGAACCTCGGCCAGTTGCGCCGCGATGAGAACGCGCTGTGGTCGCTCGGCGCGCACGACGTCTCGGTCATCCTGCACCTCGCCGGCGAGGACCCGTCGCTGATCGAAGCCCGCGGCGAGGCGTACACCAACCCGGGCGTCGAGGATGTCGTGTTCGCGTTCCTGCGCTTCCCGTCAGGCGTCGCGGCGCACCTGCACATGTCGTGGCTGGACCCGCACAAGACGCGCGCGTTCACCGTCGTCGGCTCCAAGCGAATGGCCACGTTCGACGACATGGAGCTCGAGCGCAAGGTCACCGTCTACGACAAGGGGTTCGACGAGGACGCCCAGTCCTACGGCGAGTACATCACGCGCTCGGGGGACATCCGCAGCCCGCGGATCGGCAACCGCGAGCCGCTGCGGCTGGAGTGCGAGCACTTCGTCGAGTCGATCCGCAACGGCACGACGCCCCGCTCCGACGGGGAAGCGGGGCTCCGTGTGGTCCGCGTGCTCGCGGACCTGCAGGCGTCGCTCAGACGGTGACGCCCTCGCTGGCCGCGAGCGATTCGCGGCCGGCCTCGGTCCAGATCACCTGTTCGCGACCGGGGCCGACGCCGATCAGCGCGATCGGCACGCCGACGAACTCCGAGATGTACTGGAGGTAGTCACGCGCGTTCTGCGGGAGGTCGGTCTCCTCGCGGCACTCGGTGATGTCCTCGTCCCAGCCCGGCAGCTGCTCATAGACGCCGGAGGCCTGATGCATGACGGTCTGGTGGTAGGGATAGTGGTCGAACGTCGCCTCTTCGGCGCCGCGGTAGCGCGTGCAGACGTTGAGCGAGCCGAGCCCGGTCAGGACGTCGAGCTTGGTGATGGCGAGGTGGGTGAGCGAGTTGATGCGGGTGGCGTAGCGCAGCGCGATGAGGTCGATCCAGCCGACGCGCCGGGCGCGGCCCGTGGTCGTGCCGTACTCGCCGCCGGCCTCGCGGAGGGTGACGCCGAGCTCGTCGTCGAGCTCGGTCGGGAACGGGCCGGAGCCGACGCGCGTGGCGTAGGCCTTGGCGATGCCCCAGATCTCGTCGATGTCCTTCGGGCCGACGCCGGTGCCGGTGCAGGCCGAGGCGGAGACGGGGTTCGAAGAGGTGACGAACGGATAGGTGCCGTGGTCGATGTCCAGCAGCGTGCCCTGCGCGCCCTCGAAGAGGACGTTGTGGCCGGTGTCCAGGACGTCCCAGGTGAGCTTGGCGGTATCGGCGACGAACTGCGCGATCCGATGCCCGTAGGTCAGGTAGTCCTCGGTCATCGACTGCAGGTCGAGCTCCGGCGCCTTCGCGTACGGGCGCAGCTGCAGGCGCTTGGGCTCCATCGCGGCGACGATCTTCTTCTTGAGGATCTTCTCGTCCAGGAGATCCTGCACGCGGATGCCCAGTCGCGCGGCCTTGTCGGCGTAGCAGGGGCCGATGCCGCGCCGCGTGGTCCCGATCTGCAGCTTGCCGAGCCTGGTCTCGCCCGCGTGGTCCAGATACATGTGGTACGGCATGATCAGGTGCGCGTTGGCACTGATCCGCAGGCCGGAGAGGTCCACGCCCTTGGCGCGCAGCTCGTCCAGCTCACCCGTCAGCACCTTGGGATCGATCACGACCCCGTTGCCGATGGCGCACAACTTGCCTGGGTAGAGGATCCCGGAAGGGATCAGGTGGAACTTCCAGTGCACGCCTTCGCGCACGATGGTGTGGCCGGCGTTGTTGCCGCCCTGGAAGCGGATGACCATATCCGCCTTTTCTGCAAGGAGGTCGACGACCTTACCCTTGCCTTCGTCGCCCCATTGGGCGCCCACGATCACGATGCCGGCCATGTCGTGGGTTCAGTCTACGGTGCCCTCCCGTAGCGAGGGCGATCGTCTTCCCAATTGGCGTCGTCAAAGGGGTCCGGCGTCTTCGCGACGGTCATCGGCGCGGGCAGCTTGAACTCCTTGTCCAGGCGCTGGTCGTCGCCGAACATCGGCAGCGGCTCGCCGCACATCTCGTACAGGCGTGAGACCGTGCGCTCGCCGATCTGCTCGCGCAGCGCCGCCGCCGGATGGGCGTCCGCGGAGGACTCCGTGCCGATCAGGTTCGTGGTCACGATGATCGACCGCTGCTCCTCGTAGCGGGTGTTGACCACCGTGTAGAGCTGCTCCAGGACCCACGGCGTCGTCTGCTCGGCGCCAACGTCGTCGATATGCAGCAGATCGACCGAGCAGAGGACGTCCACGAGCTGGCTGAGGCTGCGCGGCGAGTCGTCGCGGAAGGTCTCGCGCAGCAGCGAGAGCAGGCGCGGGAGGGAGTAGATGGCGACCGTGTGGTCGGACTCCATCGCGTGCTTGGAGATGAGCATCGCGAGCGTGGTCTTGCCCGTGCCGGGCGGGCCGGTGAACCACATGCCGCGGCCCGCGGCGAGCTGCTCGGACATCGAGTCGCAATAGCGCCGCACGGCGCGGACGACGTGCCGGTGCGAGCGCTCCAGCGACGGCAGCGGCGCGCGCTCGAACGAGACGCCGCGGTAGGCCTTGGGAATCCGCCCCGCCACGGCCGCCGCGCGCTTGCGGGCCAGTCGAGCCGGCCGGCACGAGCACGGATACGCCTTGCGCGCCTGCTCGTCGAAGCGAAACCCGGACCCGTCGCAGTACTTGCAGTCCATCAGTACCGGTCGTCCCCGGCGTAGGACATGAAGCGCGGGAAGTCGCGCTGGAACGTGAGCTCGACCGTCCCCAGGCCACCGTTGCGGTGCTTGGAGATGATCAGGTCCGCGATCCCCTCGCGCTCGGACTCCTTGTCGTAGTAGTCCTCGCGGAAGATGAACATCACGAGGTCGGCGTCCTGCTCGATCGAGCCGGACTCGCGGAGGTCGGAGAGCATCGGGATCGGCGGCTTGCGCTGCTCGACCGAGCGGTTGAGCTGTGACAGCGCGATCACCGGGACCTCGAGCTCGCGCGCGAGCGTCTTCAGGCCACGCGAGATCTGGCCGATCTGCTCCACGCGGTTCTCCGGCCCGCCGCTGCCGGCGCGCATCAGCTGCAGGTAGTCGATCAGCACCAGGCCGAGCCCGTCGGGGTTCTGCTGCGCGAGCCGGCGGCACTTCGCGCGGACGTCGAGCACGCTCAGGTCCGACGAGTCGTCGATGTGGAGCTTGGACTGGGCCAGCCGTGAGGAGGCGGCGAGGATCTTGCCCCAGCGCGCCTGCGGGACGCGGCCCTTGCGCAGGTCGTCGCCCTTGATCGACGCCTGCGAGGCGATGAAGCGCTGGGCGAGCTCGCCCTCGGACATCTCCAGCGAGAACAGCGCGACGGCCTTGTTGGAGTTCAGCGCCGCGTTCTCCGCCAGGTTGGCCATGAACGCCGACTTGCCCATCGACGGGCGTGCGGCGAGGATGATCAGGTTGCCGGGCTGGAAGCCGCCGGTGATCGCGTCGAGGTCCTCGAAGCCGGACGGCGTGCCGGTGATCGGCGTGCCCTCCAGGCTCAGCTTCTGGAGCTTGTCGAGCTCGAAGTCCAGCACCTGCTCGATCGAGCGGAAGTCCTTGCGCGAGTCCTCGTGGGCGACCTCGAGGATCAGCCGCTCGGCGCGGTCGACGAGCTCGCGCGGGAGCGCCTCGTGGCCGTGGACCTGCGCCTGGATCTCGTAGGAGGCGTGCAGGAGCCGCCGCAGCATCGCGTTCTCGCGGACGATCCGCGCGTACTGGCGGACGTTGCCGATCGCCGGCACCGAGCCCGACAGCAACTCGATCGCCGCGGCGCCGCCGACCGAGTCCAGGTCACCCGCCTGCTTGAGATGCTCGATCAGCGTGAGCACGTCGACCCGCTCGCCCTGGGTGTTGAGGTCGAGCATCCCCTGGTAGATGCGGCCGTGGCTCTCGCGGTAGAAGTCCTCGGGCGTGAGGCGCTCGTCGATGATCAGCGCCGGGAGCGTCGTGTCCGACAGCAGGACGGCGCCGAGCACGGACTGCTCGGCCTCGAGGTTCTGGGGCGGTGCCAGAGGGGCGCCGGCGAAGCCGTTGCCGTTGTGCGTGGGGGCGCTCATGCGGGCAGCGGAGTCTAGGCGGGCCTCCGGACGCGAACGTATGTTCTTCGCGCTCGTAGCGGCGTTAACCAAAAAGCGCCGGCCCGAGGCCGGCGCTCCATGCGCGCGGGTGTCGCGCGGGCGCTTCTACTGCTCGACGACCATGGTCTTGACGGTCGCGATCACGCCGTCCTCGACCTCGACCTCGATCATGCGCGTGCCGACCGTGCGGATCGGCTCCTCGAGGTGGACCTTGCGGCGGTCGACCGTGATGCCGCGGGCTTCCTGGATCGCGTCCACGATGTCCTGCGACGTGACCGAGCCGAAGAGGCGGCCGTCGTCGCCCGCCTGGTGCGGGATCGTGAGCACGGTGCGGCTGAGCGTCGCGGCGGCCTCCTGAGCGGCGGCGGTCGCATTCGCGAGCGCGCGCTCCTGGGCCTCACGGCGCTTGTCGGCCGCGGCGATCGCGCCCTTGGTCGCGGGCGCGGCCAGCTTGCGCGGGATCAGGTAGTTGCGCAGGTAGCCCTTCGAGACGTCGACGACGGTGCCCCGTGTGCCGAGCTGCTCGTGGTCCTGGAGAAGGATTGCCTGAGGCATCGTGCTCGATACCTACCGGTCGCGGTCGCGGCCGCCGCGGCCACCGCGCGGTCCGCCTTCGCGCTCGTCGGCACCGCTGCCCTCGCCGACGTACGGGAGAAGGGCGAGCTCACGCGCGCGCTTGACCGCAGTGGCGATCTGGTTCTGATGCCGGCGGCAGGCGCCGGTGATGCGACGGGAGCGGATCTTGCCCCGGTCGGAGATGAACTTCCGGAGGGCGTTGATGTCCTTGTAGTCGACGAACTCGACCTTGTCGCGACAGTACTGGCAGGACTTCCGGCGTCCGCCGCCGCCTCCGGTCTTGCGATCCCGCCGGCGCGTGGGCCGGCTGCGCTGCTTTGCCACTGTTGTAAAACCTCTCTAGCTGCTGACTCGCTCGTATGCGCGCCTCGCGCGCCGCGAGGCCAGACGCCATGCGGGCGCCGGACCGCACAGGGTAGCGAAGTCAGAAATTGCGTTCCGTCTGCGACATCGTGTAACGGAACTGCAAATTCTCTGCGGAGAAACCGGCACATTCGCCCGGGTCCCTCCGAAGGCGACCGTAGACTCGCCTACAAGAGGGTTCGAAGGAGATCTTGAAAGGAGCCGACCCATCATGGCGGCAAGCAACATCAATCGCGTCGTCATCTCGGGGAACCTCACGCGTGACCCGGATCTGCGCAGCCTTCCGTCGGGGAACAGCGTGTGCTCCCTGCGGATCGCAACCAACACCCGTCGTAAGGAAAACGGCGAGTGGGTCGACAAGCCCAACTACTTCAGCGTCACCGTGTGGGGCGCGCAGGGCGAGAACTGCAAGCGCTTCCTGACCAAGGGCCGCCCGGTCGCGATCGACGGTCGTCTCGAGTGGCGTGAGTGGACCGACAAGGAAGGCAACAAGCGCGAGTCGGTCGAGATCATCGCCGACTCGGTGCAGTTCCTCGGCGGCCCGGCCGACGGCAACGGCGGCGGCTACAACGGCGCCCAGGAGGGTGCCGGCAACGGCTTCACCCCGCACTCGGACGTTCCGGCGGACACGTCGGACTTCCAGCCGGTCGGCGCCCGCAACAGCGCGCCCGCGGACGACGACATCCCGTTCTAGGGACTAAGGCCGGGACATCCCGTCGGCCCCACCCCGATGCTCTTTGCGGCGGCGCACAGGCGCCGTCGCGCGAGGTCGGCCCGTTAAACACAAAGGGCCGCCGAACATCGGCGGCCCTGCTTGGCTCGGTGCGCGTGAGCGCCTAGAGCTCGTCGGACTCGGCTTCGACGGCCGGAGCCGCCGCTGCCTCGGCCGCGACCGGGACTGCCGACGGACGAAGGTCCGGCGGGTCAGGCGTCCCTGGGCGAAGCTTGATGATCCGGTGACGCAGAACGCCGTCCGTGATCTTCAGATTGTGGTCGAGCTGCTCAAGCAGCTCGTTTTCCCCCCTGAACTGGATCAGGTGGTAGTCAGCCTCGGCCTTCTTGCGCACCTCGTAAGCGGTCTGGCGACTACCCCAGTCGTGCCGCCCGATGAACTCGCCGGTGCGATCGATGAGGTCTGCGACGTCCGCCACGATCTGCTCTCGACGCTCGGCCTCAACGGCCGGGTCGAGCAGAAGCGTGAGGTCGTAGATGTGCTGTCCGCTCGCCATTTCGGCCGCGGATGGTAGCAACGTGGGGCGAGTCCTCCCGGCCGTGGCCTATACGAAGCATGCGGTTCGACCTTCTCCGGCGTCTGCGTTGGGGCAACGTCGCGTTCACGGTCGCCGCGCTGGTGGCGGCGATCAGCGTCGTCGAAGCCGCGCTCGATCCCGCCCCGCCGCCGCGGTTGCCCTCCGATCGGGCCGCGCCGCTGATCGCCGGCGAGGCCCGACCACGGATGGCCGCCAAGCCTCCCGTGCCGGCGAAGAGCCCGGCGCAGGAGCCCACGCGCCGCGCAAGACGGGCCGCGCCGCCGCGGCGCGTGCGACGCCGCCCGGCGCGCCGTCGCGAGCGCCAGCGTCCCGCGCCCGCGCCCGCGAGACGGCCGGTGGCGCGCCGCACGCAGGCGCAGCCGCCGCGCCCGGCGAAGGTCGTCCCGCCGCCGGCCGTCGCGTCGCCCGTGCGCTCGCCGAGCGCGCCCACGGCGGCCAAACCCGGCCGCGGAGAGTTCGGGTTCGAGGGCGGCTAGGCCGCGCGGCGCGGCGGGCCAGGTCGCGCCCAGAGGCGCGGGGCGGGCTAGCCCGCCGCTCGCGACCGCGGGGTGTTCTTGGCCCGGATGTCCGCGATCTGCTCGTCGATCCAGTCGCCCGGGTCGCGCGAGGTGACGATCTCCTTCAGGCCCCGGGCGCGCCGCTCGCGGGCCTCCGGGGACATCATCAGGGCCGAGTAGATCGCGTCCGCGAGCTCTTGGACGTCGAACGGGTTCACGGAGATCGCGAACTCGCCGAGCTCCTCGTGGGCGCCGGTGTTCTCGCTCAGGATCGACACGCCGTGGCGCTCGTTGACCAGCGGACCTTCCTTGGCCACGAGGTTCATGCCGTCGAACATCGCGTTGACCATCATCACGTCGTAGTGCTTGTACGAGGCGACCGCCTCGTCGAGGTCGTCGCGCAGCTTCAGATCGATCGGCATCCAGTCGGGGGTGCCGTGACGATGGTTGACCACGGCGACGAGCGCCTCGATCTTCTCCAGGTACTCGGCGTACTCCGGCACGTCGGTCCGCGAGGGCATCAGCTGCGCGGTGAAGGTGATCCGCTCGGCGAACTCCGGGTGCTGCTCGAGGAAGATGTCGAACGCCGTGAACCCGCGCAGGACGTTCTTGCTCAGATCGGCGCGGTCGACGCGCAGGATCGCGTACTCGCGCCGCCGGGCCAGAACGCGCTCCTCGAACTCGCGTACCCGCGGCCGGCGGGCGACGCCGCGCGTGGCTTCGTAGTCGATCGGCAGCGGGTAGTGGCGCACCCACACCTCACGGCCGTCGTCCAGGCGCACGATGCCCGCCTCGAAGTCGACCTCGAAATCCATCAGGTCGCGGCAGCACTGGAGGAAGTTGCGCTGGTAGGAGCGGGTGTGGAAGCCGATGATGTCGTTGGCCAGCAGCCCGATGTAGATCTCCTCGCGGATCGCCTTCGGGAGCACGCGCCAGGCGTCCGGCTGGGTCCACGGGATGTGGATGAAGTGATGCAGGAACACGTCCGGGCGGGCTTCGCGCACCATGCCCGGGAGCGTGTAGAAGTGGTAGTCGTGGACCATCACGACGGGCTCTTCGAGGCCCTCGATCTCGTCGATGACGGCGTCCGCGAGGTCCTGGTTGACCACCTGATAGCCCTGCTTGAAGGCCTCGACCTCGTGGCGGCGGATGTCCGGCGCGTTGCTGAGGTCCCAGAGGTAGTGCTGGATGAACCACAGCATCGGGTTGGCGATGATGTTGTAGAAGCGGTCGTAGGCCTCGGCGTCGGACTCGATGAACTTCACGCGGAAGGAGCCGCCCTCGGGCGCCTCGACCTCGAAGGGCTTGCCGTCGTGCTCGCGCGCGACGTCGACGTCCTGGTCGGTCATGGCCGACGCGATCCAGATCGCGTCGCGGTGGGAGGCGAGGCCGGTCAGTGCGGTCACGAGGCCGCCGGTGCCGCGCTTGACCGACCCGTCCTCCTGATAGGTGACCGGCCCGCGGTTCGAGACCAGAACCAGTGGCGGCTGCTCGCTCATGTGCCTCGACCTTACCCGGCAGGATCGCTGAGCGGTCGCTCACCGAGCTTGACGTTCACCGTCCGCGTCCTGCCGCGAGCCGCCTCACGCTGGAAGAACCAGCGAGAAGGTGGTCCGGCCCGGGCCGGAGCGCACGGTCAGGCGACCCTGCATGTGTTCGGCGAGCTCGCGGGCGATGGCGAGGCCCAGTCCTGCGCCCTGCGCCTGTTCGTTCGAGGTGAAGAACGGTTCGAAGATGTGGGGCATGTTCTGACGGTTGATCCCAAGGCCGCGGTCGGAGACTTCCAGGCGAACGTGCCCGTTCGACCGCTCGGCTGAAACCCGTACGCCGGTCCCCGGGGGCGTGTGCCGGAGCGCGTTGTCCAGCAGGATGCGCAGCACCTGGGCCACGCGCTCGGGGTCGCATTCGAGCTCGATCGGGTCCGGCCGCAGGTCCAAGGTCACCGCGGAGTCGTGCCGCGCCGCCGCCGGCGTGAACTCCGCGGCGACCTCGCGGGCGAGCTGGCCGACGTCCGTCGGCTCCGGCCGCAGCTCCATCGCGCCCGCCTCCAGGCGCGAGAGATCCAGCAGCTCGACGGCGAGGTTGCGCATCCGGTCGACCTGGCCCCGGATCTGCTCGAGGAACGCGCGCCGCGTCTCCTCGTCGAGGTCCTCGTCGGCCAGCAGCTCGAGGAACCCGCCCAGCGAGAAGATCGGCGTGCGCAGCTCATGCGAAGCCGAGGCGATGAACTGCTTCCGTGCCCGGTCCAGGCGCGCCAACTGGTCCTGCATGTCGTTGAACGCGACCGCGAGCCGGCCGAGCTCGTCGTCGGAGTCGGCCTTGATCGGCTGCGAGAAGTCACCTGAGGCGACCTTGCGCGCCGCCCGCTCGAGCCGCTTGACGCGCGCCGACAGCGCCCGAGCGACCAGATAGCCCGCCAAGACCGCGATGACCAGCGCGATGCCGCCCGCCAGCAGCACCTGGCGGCGGATCAGCTCAACGTTGTCCTGGACGTCGGCGAGCGAGTCGCTGAAGATCGCGACGTACGGCGCGTCGAGCTCGCGGTTGCCCTCGCGCGTGAGCTCGGTCGCGGCGAGCGCGTAGCGGCCGTTGCGGGTGTTGACGATCGCCGACGCCGGGCGATGTGTGTCCAGGGCCTGGTTGGTGAGCGCGAGCACGTCACCCTCCGTCGCGCCGCCGTCGGGCGTCGAGTCGAAGGTCACGTACGGACCCGGGTCGCGCTTGACGCTGACGAGCAGTTCGGTGTTCGCGCTCTCGGCGAACTTGCGCAGGGTGTCGTCGCGCTTGCGCTTCTGGGCGATCGCCCTCTTGGGGTTCGAGGAGGTCGTCGTCGGCAGGATCGCCGCGACCTCAGACCCTCGCTGGGCGGCGATCTTGCGCACCTGATCGAGCCGCTGAGCGGTCAACGACGCCTCCAGGCGCGGCGTCACCGACAGATAGATCGTGCCGATCGCGCCCAGGATGATCAGGGCGAAGATGACGGCGAGCCGGTTGCGAAGGGACCGCAACCCGGGCAATTACCCCTCCTCGTCGCGGAAGCGATAACCGACGCCGCGTACCGTGAACAGGTACTCCGGCTCCTTCGGATCCGCCTCGATCTTCTCCCGCAGATGCCGGATGTGCACGTCGATGGTGCGCGGGTCGCGGTAGGCGGAATCGCCCCAGACGCGCGCGAGCAGCATGTCGCGGGTGAACACCCGCCCCGGGGCGCGCGCCAGCGCGGAGAGGATCTCGAACTCGACGTAGGTGGTCGGCACGACATCGCCGTTGCGAGCGACGGTGCGCTTGCTCGGGTCGATCCGCAGGTCGCGCATCTCGATCGGCCGCTCGTCGTCGACGTCCGTGCGCGCCATCCCGGAACGCCGCAGCGCCGCCTTCACCCGCGAGCGGAACTCGCGCATCGAGAACGGCTTGGTGATGTAGTCGTCGGCGCCGAGCTCCAGGCCGAGGACCTTGTCGATCTCCTCGGACTTCGCGGTGAGCATGATGATCGGCACGGTCTCGCCCTTGGCGCGCAGTCGCCGGCAGACCTCGAGGCCGTCCATGCGCGGCAACATCACGTCCAGGACGACCAGATCGAAAATCTGCTCGTCGAAGCGAGCCAGGGCCTCTGGGCCGTCGGCGGCTTGGACGACTTCGTAGCCGTCGCGCTGCAGCGGGAACGAGAGCAGTGTCTGAATCGGCTGCTCGTCGTCCACGAGCAAGATACGTGGGGCACGGTCTGCCATGACCTCTGCAACGTGAGGATAGTTGGGTACTGACGAACCCCTCGCACGGGCGGGTGCAATCGGCCGAAGCGCGGCGTACCCCGGGTAATCTCGGAACTGGTGCTCGACGGACGTGTGTACCGGACCGCTTTGTTGCCGGCGCTCGTCGCGCTGTGCGTCGCCGCGTTCGCGCTGCAGGATCGCCCCACCCCTGGGCGAGCCGTTCTGGCCCCGGATACGTTCAACGCCGAGCGGGCGTTCGGGGCGACCAACCCGGAGCCGCAGTCGCTGATGGGACTGGCCAAGGCCTTCCCGGATCGCACCCCCGGCTCGGCCGGCGATCGCGCGATGGCGGACTTCGTCGCCCGCGACCTGGCCGCGCCCGCGGAGCAGGGCGAGCGGCCGGTGTTCAACGTGCGCCGGATCACGAACGCCGATGGCCTGGAGACGGTCGTGGCCACCCTGCCCGGTGCCTCGACGCGCCAGATCGTCGTGCTGGCCGACCGCGACGCTCGTGGCCTCGCCGACCTCTCGGCGACCGCGGTGCTGCTCGAGTTGGCGCGCGTCTATAAGAGCCGCGACCTGCGCCGGACGCTCGTGCTGGTCTCCACCACGGGCGCCTCGGACGGCTTCACCGGGGCGCGCGAGTGGGCGCAGCAGGAGACGGGGCCGGTCGACGCGGTGCTCGTACTCGGCGACCTGGCGGGCGCGAAGATCAAGAAGCCGTGGGTGGTGTCCTGGCCGCTGTCGTCCGGCGCACCGCCGCTCGGCGTCGAGCGGACCGTCCAGGCCGCGGTCCGGCGCGAGGTCCAGAGCGATGCCGCCGGCCCACGCGCCGTCGGGCAGTGGATCCGCCGTGCCCTGCCCATCACCGTCTCCGAGCAGGGCCCGATCGGTGGCGAAGGCCTGCCCGCGGTCCTGCTCTCGGAGTCCGGCGAGCTCGGCCCCGAGCCGCGCGACCCGGTGCTGGAGAAGCGCCTCGACAAGTTCGGGCGCGCGGCGGTGCGCGCCGTCGGCGGGCTGGACGCCGCCGGCCGCCGCGACGAGCCCGCTTTTGCGTCGGCCCCGAGCGGGATCGTGACGCTGCGCAACGTGCTGCCCGACTGGGCGGTGCGCCTGATCGTCGGCTCGCTGCTGCTGCCGGCGCTGCTCGCGGCGCTGGACGCGCTGTTCCGCGCCCGCCGCCGGCGCGCGCCGATCGCGCCCTGGATCACCTGGCTGTTCGTCACCGCCGTGCCGTTGCCGGTCGCCTGGTTGTGGCTGCGGATGCTCGGGGCGACGGGCTGGATCAATGTCCCCGCCGGGCAGGTCGCTCCCGACCGCTTCCCGTTCCAGACCGGCGTGATCGTCGCTCTGGTGTCCGCGCTGATCGCGGGCGGGCTGGCGTGCTTCGGCGCCCGGCTGGCCGCTCGGGCACTCATGGCGCGCGCCGCCCAGCCGGAGCGCAACGGGCGGGCCCGCCCGGTCCCTGGGGTCGAAGGCCTCGCGGTGGCGACCGCGGTGTGGCTGTGCGCCGTCGCCACGCTCGCCTGGCTGCGCAACCCCTACGCCGCCGGGCTGTTGCTCGGAGCCGTGCACCTGTGGCTGTTCGCGGCCGCGGGCTGGCGCGGATGGAAGGCGGTCGTGGCGGTGCTCGGCGGCCTGCTCATCCCCGTCCTGGCGGTGGTCTACCTCTGTCAGGCGCTCGACCTCGGGCCGCTCGAGCTGGTCCGGGGGCTCGTGTTCGGGGCGATGACAGGCGCCGGCGCGGGCACGACGCTGCTGCTGGCCGGGTTGCTCTCGGCGCTGATCGCCGTCGTCCGCGTGCTGCTCGCCCGTCGCCGGCTCGGCGACGCGCCCGGGAGCGGAGCGTCGATCCGCACCCGCGGGCCGCTGTCCTACGCCGGTCCCGGCTCACTGGGTGGGACCGAGAGCGCCCTGCGCCGATAAGGGGTACAGATGGCACAGATGACCGCCCCCGCCGCCGCCCCGAAACGCACCCGTGGCCGCGGCGTTCTACGTGGGCTCTCGACCGCCCTGATCGTGTCCGGCTCGCTGCTGCTGATCGACGCCGGTGCGACGCTGCTGTGGGAGGAGCCGATCTCCTCGCTCTACGCGCACCAACAGCAGAGCGCGCTCTCCGGCGAGCTCGACCGCCTCGACAAGTTCAGGCCGACGCCGGTGGAGGCCAAGGCGCTGAAGGCGCTGCCCGATCCGTCGCGCAAGCTCGCGTTCGCCGCGCGCTCGCTCGATCGGCGCACCGACGACGGCGACCCGGTGGGACGGCTGAGGATCGACCGCATCCATCTCTCCGGCGTCGTCGTGGAGGGCACGAACGCGAGCGACCTGCGCAAGGGCCCGGGCCACTATCCGTACACGCCGCTGCCGGGGCAGCGCGGCACGGTCGCGATCGCCGGGCATCGGACGACCTACGGCGCGCCCTTCCGCAACATCGACAAGGTCAGGCCCGGAGATCAGGTCGCGATCACGATGCCCTACGGCCGCTTCACCTACCGGGTCGAGCGCACGCGCATCGTCAAGCCGACGGACGTCTGGGTCACTCAACGGGTGTCCTACGATCGGCTGATCCTGTCCGCGTGTCATCCGCTGTACTCCGCGGCGAAGAGAATCGTCGTGTTTGCACGGCTTGTGCGCTCCGAGCCGCGCGGCGCCGCGGCGTGAGCTGGGGCGGTGACCCCATGGACCGTTGTCCGCCTGACGACGATGCCACTCACATGACGGTGCTGGATACCCGATATGTGTCTCGAGTCCGGATGACGGGTCCGGCTCGCGACGGAGACGGACGGTTCATCCGATCGTCCCCATCGCTCCCTCCCAAGGACGGTGCGGTGAACAAAGTGCAGCAGTTGCGAGAGCGCATCCAGTGCGGGGCGTACGCGGTGAACAGCGAAGCTGTCGCCGAGGCGATCCTCAAGCGCCTCCTCGGTAACGAGGAGGAGGCGCATGAACCACTGGCGTAACTAGTGCTCGAAGCCCCGCCAGGCGTCTGCGCCTGGTGGGGCTTGAGTCCATTCCAAGCCCTCACCGGGCTCGACCACGCCGATCCACGTCACGTCCGCCTGCGCTCCCGCAGGCGCGCAGACGAGCAACTCGTAGTCCTCGCCGCCGGTCGCGGCGAGCTCGATATCGGTGACCCCTTCAGCGAGCGGCAACGCGCTCGCGTCCAGCACGATCCGCACCCCACTGGCCTCCGCCAGCCGGCGCGCATCCGACGCCAGCCCGTCGGAGAGATCCATCATCGCCGTCGCCACCTTGGCCAGCTCGAGCCCTTCGGCCAGCCGCGGCCACGGGCGCAGATGCCGCGCACGCAGGTCCGGCGGGGCGTCCGGCGCCAGGCCCGCGGCGGAGGCGCCGAGCGTGCCCGTCACGCCCACGCGGTCACCGGGTGACGCGCCGTCGCGACCGATGAACGGGGTCGCGCCCCAGCCCATCACGGTGACCGCGACCGTGAGCGCGGGGCCGCGGGCCAGGTCACCGCCGGCGATCGTGACGCCCGTCTCTCGCGCCAGCGCCTCGGCGCCGCGGTGCAGCGCCACCACGTCGTCGTCGCCCAGCGAGGGCGGAAGCACCACCGACAGGTACGCCTCGCCGGCGCGAGCGCCCATCGCCGCGATGTCCGACAGCGCGCCGGCCAGCGCCCGCCAGCCGATGTCCTCGGGCGTCGCCTCGCCGAGCCGGAAGTGCGTCCCGTCGACCATCACGTCGGTCGAGACGGCGGCGTAGCCTTCCGCGCGCACGACCGCGCAGTCGTCGCCGATCCAGCGCACCACCCGGTCCGTGCGCACCGACAGCACGCCGTGGATGGCGGCGAGAAGCTCGAGCTCACCGATGGCGGTACACGATTCTCGCCCGGTTGAGGTCGTACGGCGAGACCTCTACGCGCACCCGGTCACCCGGGAGGATGCGGATCCGGAAGCGCCGCATCTTGCCCGCCACGTGGCCGAGCACCTCGTGGCCGTTGTCCAGCTGCACCCGGAACATGGCGTTCGGGAGCGCTTCGACGACTTCGCCTTCGAACTCGACCTTTTCTTCCTTGGGCAAACCTAGACGACCCTTACGTTGGTCGCCTGCGGGCCTTTCGCCCCCTGCCCGAGCTCGTACTCGACCTTCGCCCCCTCGGCCAGCGTCCGGAAGCCGTCCCCGGCGATCGCCGAGAAATGGACGAAGGCGTCTTTGCCCCCGTCATCCGGGGTGATGAAGCCGAAGCCCTTCTCGTCGCTGAACCACTTCACAACACCCGTAGCCATCCGACCGCACTCCTCGTTCCAGCCTGCCGAGGAGGCAATTTCTACCAGCCGGAGAGGCGGCTGTCAGCCGTCGTTGGGTGCCTGCGTGCCGCCGCTGGGCGACTGGGTGCTGGGCGGGGCCTGCGGTTGCGTCTCATACGCGCCGGGATCGAAGGCCTTGCCGTTGTCGTTGTTGGCCTTGGTGTCCTGGTTGCCGGGCTTGTTCGCGGTGCCGGTATCCGGCTTGGTGGCGTCCGGCGGCGCCTGCGGATCGTTGCTCTTGTCCTGGGCGCTCGGATCCTGGTCCTCGTCCTTGGACAGGCCCTCGCGCGAGTAGTGGCCGAAGAACGGCTGGCTCTGGAACGGCGCGCTCGGCTTCTTGAAGTCGGGGCAGGACTTGCCGACGGCCTTCTTCATGTACTGGCCCCAGATCTGGGCCGGGAAGGTGCCGCCGTCGATGTTGGCTCCGTTGAACATGCCGTTCATCGAGATCGCGTTCGAGGTCGGGAAGCCGACCCACACCGCGGTCGACATCTTCGGCGTGAAGCCGACGAACCACGCGTCGATGTTGTGATCGGTGGTGCCGGTCTTGCCGCCCTGCGGGCAGCCGATCTGGGCGCGCCCGCCGGTGCCCGACGCCACGTTCTGCTCGAGGATCTTGGTCGCCTCGTAGGTCACGGCGCTATCGAAGGCCTTCACGCGATGGACCTTCCAGCGGTTGGGCAGCTCGGACTTGCCCTCGCGGGTGATGACCTTCTTGATGATCCGCGGGCGATTGCGGTAGCCGCCGTTGGAGATCGTCGCGTACGCGTTGGCCATCTCCAGCGGCGACACGCCCTTCTCGAGCCCGCCGAGCGACTCGGCGCAGAAGCCGTTGAGCTTGGACTTGACGCCCATCATGCGCGCCGTCTCCTTGACCTTGTCCGGGCCGAGGTCGGCGGTCAGCTGCGCGTAGACGGAGTTGTCGGACTTCAGCGTCGCGGTCACGAGGTTCATGCCGCCGGCGCCCTTGCCGCCGTAGGTCTTGACCTGCCACGGGCTCGTGGGCGAGCCGCAGGGCGGGTCCTTGAGCTCCATCGGCGAGCGCGACACGTAGTGCGTCGAATTCGGGTTCACGCCCTCGCGCAGCGCGGTCATCAGCACCATGACCTTGAACGCCGAGCCGGGCTGGCGATGGCCCTGGGCGGCGAGGTTGAACGTCGACTTGCCCTTGCCACGGCCGTACTGCTGCGTCGAGGCCATCGCCAGGATGTCGCCGTTCTTGGGGTCGATGGTCACGATCGCCGACGACGGGCCGATGCCCTCGAGGTTGGCCGACATCGTGTCGCGCGCGTACTTCTGGAACTTGAGGTTGATCGTCGTGTAGACCTTGAAGCCGCCGCGCAGGACCTGCTCGCGGCCGTACTCCTTGATCAGCTCGTCCTTGACGTAGTCGAGGACGTAGCGCTCGCGGGCCTTGCCGAAGTAGCCCTTCATGTGCAGCCCGAGGCCCTTGGCCATCGTCGCCTTGGCGGTGGCCTGGGAGATCATCCCGAGCTCGGCCATCTTGCCCAGCACCTCGTTGCGGCGCGCCTTGGTGCCGCTGGGGTTGCCGACCGGCGAGTACTGCGAGGGCGCCTGCGGCATGCCGGCGAGCATCGCCGCCTCACGCAGCGTGAGCTTGGAGACCGGCTTGTTGAAGTACAGCCGCGCGGCCGCGCCGGCGCCGACCGCGGTCTGGCCGCCGAACGTGCCGTAGGGGACGCTGTTGAGGTAGCGGCTGAGCACCCACTCCTTGGAGTGCGCGTCCTCGAGCTCCTGGGCCAGGCGCGCCTCGCGGATCTTGCGCTTGTAGCCCTCGACGCCTGAGCGCGTGACGTCCTGCGTGTAGAGCACGCGGACGAGCTGCATGGTCAGCGTCGAGCCGCCCTGGACGACCTCGTGCTTGGTCGCGTTCTTGACCGCGGCGCGGATGATGCCCTCGTAGTCGACGCCCGTGTGCTTGTAGAAGCGCTGGTCCTCGATCGCCACGGTGGCCTGCTTGAGGAGGGTCGGCAGCTGGTCGGCCGACGCCGGTCGCACGAGGTCGTCGTTCTGGATCCAGCCGAGGCGCGTGCCGTCGGCGGAGAGCACCTCGGTGAGGGCGCCCGGGTTGCGCTGCTTGAGCGTCGAGAGCTCGGGCGCCTCGGCCGCGGCGCGGTAGACCCAGCCGACCGCCGCGGCGGCCGCGGCGCCCCCGCAAAGGAGCAGGAAGAGGAACCCGAGGAGGAACCATTTCCCGGTATTGCCGCCCTGACGGCGGCGCCTTCTCATGCGCGCAGAATGACTCAAGGGCGGACGCAGTTCAGTTCGACTCCGCCCGGAGCAGCCCTTCTTGACGCAATCTTCTCAGACATTGTCGACGGAGTGACGCTTCGCGCGCAGCCCGTTCAGGTGGGGGCACGGGGTCGCCGCCCACGGCCAGGCGCGTGCCCCAGGGCACCGCCTCGGCGACGGTCACGTCCTGACCGGTCTCCTCGCTGAGCACGGAGATGGCGCGCTCGGCGTCGGCCTCCGGCGGGACCCAGACCGACACGTCGAGGTTCACGACGTCGGCCGCGAGCGTGTCGTTGCGCATGATCCCGCCCGCCAGGCGCTCGTTGGGGATGATGATCCGCTGCTGGCTGGGGGTGCGCAGGATCGTGTAGTTCAGCCGCACGTCCTCGACCACGCCGTACTGGCCTTCGATCGTGACCCAGTCGCCGACCCGGATCGGCTGCGTGATCGCGAGCATGATCCCGGCGACGAAGTTCGCCAGCACCTGGCGGGCGGCGAAGCCGATGATCGCGGCGGCGATCACGCCCGAGGCGAGCAGGCTGCGGGCCAGGTTGGAGATCCCGTCGAAGCCCGAGAGCGCCACGGCGACGCCGATCAACAGGATCACCGCGTACAGCAGCCGGCGCACGAAGCGCAGGCGCGTCGCCCCCTCGCGGGAGAGCCCCGTCCGCTGCGCCGCCTCGCGGACGGCGTGCGCCCGGAAGGCGCGATCGAGCAGCGTGGCGATCGTGAAGGCCACCAGGATCGAGACGCCCGCGTTGATCCAGGCGCTGACCTGGATGCCAGTATCCGCGGCGAGCATGCGAGCCATTCTGCTGGATGCGATGGGCACGTTGATCGGCTTCGAGCCGCCGGCGCCGCATCTGCAAGCCGAGTTGCAGGCGCGTGGCTACGAGATCGACGAGGCGACGGCCGAGCGGGCGATCCGCGACGAGATCGCCTACTACCGCGCCCACCTCGACGACGGCCGGGACACCGAGTCCCTGCAGGACCTGCGGCTGCGCTGCGCGGCCGCGATGGGCCTGGACGGGATCCCGCGCGAGACCGTCCTCGACGCGCTGCTCGCCGCCCTGCGCTTCTACGCCTATCCGGACTCCGCGCCGGCGCTGATCGCGCTGCGCGGGCTCGGGCTGCGCCTGGTCGTCGTCTCCAACTGGGACGTCTCGCTGCACGAGCGCCTCGCCGAGACCGGGCTGACGCCGCTGCTGGACGGCGCGATCACGTCCGCCGAGGCCGGGTCGGCCAAGCCGCAACGGGCGATCTTCGAGCGCGGGCTGGAACTCGCGGGCACGCGGGACGCGTGGCACGTGGGGGACTCGCCCGAGGCCGATGTCGAGGGCGCGCGGGCCGCCGGGCTGCACGCGGTCCTCATCTCGCGCGGCGCCGCGATACCGGGTGCTATCCGATCTTTAGAAGAGCTCATACCCTTGACTTCGACTTGAGCGATCAGACGAACTGGCTGCCCCCGGTGTGGGCCGACCCGCCCCCCGAGCCGGCGAAGCCGCCCAAAGAGGTGCCGATCTGGGCACCGTTCGCGGCGCTGCTGGCGGCCGTGCTGGTCATCTCGATGTTCGGCGCCGCGGTGGTGGCGATCGTCGCCGCCAACGATCCGAGCGTCGACGCCGCCGATCCGCCGGTCAACCTGGTCCTGGGCCTGACGGCGCTCCAGGACGCCGCGTTCGTCTTCGCCGCGTGGATCACGATCCGGCTCGTGCTCGGCAGCACGCCGCGCGAGCAGTTCGGCCTCGTCCGCGTCAAGCGGCTCTGGCCCGCGGTCGGCGCGGCGGCCGTCGTCTACGTCGGCTTCTGGCTGATCACCGCGCTGCTGACCGCGATCCACAAGCCCGACGACCAGCAGCTCGTGACCGACGTCAAGGCCGAGGACTCGGTGCTGATCCTCGGCGGCTACTTCCTGCTGATCTGCGTGATCGCGCCGCTGGTGGAGGAGTTCTTCTTCCGCGGCTTCATCTTCACCGTGCTCTGGAGGCGCCTGGGCGTGGTGTGGGGCGCGCTGATCACCGGCGCCGTCTTCGGGCTCGGCCATGCGCCCGCTCCGTGGGTCTCGCTGGCCGCACTGGGCGTGTTCGGATTCGGGTTGTGCCTGCTTTATTGGCGAACAGGGTCCATAGTTCCGGGTATGGCCTTGCACGCCCTCAACAATTCGATCACGTTCGGCGCGATCAAAGACCTCGATCCGGCGGCCTTCGTCGGCGTCGTGTGCCTGTCCGTCGGTGTGGTCACCGCCGTTGGCACCGCCCTGTCGTCCCGCCAGCAGGTTCCCGCATGAGGCGAGCCGGTTTGGCGCTGCTTCTAGCGCTCGCCGTTCCGGCCACCGCCTCCGCCCAGACGCCGCCCGCACCCGCCCCCACGGCGGTGCCACCCGCGGCCACGCCGGCGCCTCCCGCGGCGATCCCGGCAACGCTCTCGACCGCGACGCTGGACACCTTCGACAAGACCCGCGCCGCCTTCGTCGGGCGCTCCTTCACGGCACGCGTGGTGATGAAGCCGTTCGTCGCCAACCAGACCGCGATCATCCGGGTCTACCGCGGCAAGAAGAAGATCCAGGTCAAGACGCTGCAGGTTCAAGGCCGTCAACAACGGCGCGGCGGGCGTGGCGACGATCAAGGTCAAGTCCGGCAAGCCGGGCTCCTTGGCGATCAAGGTCTCTCACAAGGCGACCCCCGTGGTCCCCACCGCGCGCGCCAAGACGATCCGCGTCAACGTCGTGAACATGAGCGCGGGCATGGGCTCCAGCGGTCCGGCGGTGCGCTTCCTGCAGTCCAAGCTCGCCTCGCTGCACTACGTGACCTCGACCGGCGGCGTCTATGACGCGGCCACCGGTCGCGCGGTGATGGCGTTCCGCAAGGTGACCGGCATGACGCGCGTGTTCACGGCCAACGATCTCGTCTTCAAGGCGCTGCTCGCGGGCAAGGGGCGGTTCAAGGTCCGCCACCCGGGTGACGGCCACCACGTCGAGGCGCGCCTCAATCAGCAGGTCCTGGCGCTGATCAACGGCAACAAGGTCGAGCGGATCTACCACACGTCCTCGGGCAAGCCGTCGACGCCGACCGTCCGCGGCAAGTTCCACGTCTATCTGAAGACGCCGGGCACCAACGCCAAGGGCATGGTCGACTCCAACTACTTCATCCGCGGCTACGCGATCCATGGGTACGCCGACGTGCCTGCGTACAACGCCAGCCACGGGTGCCTGCGGGTGCCGGTGCCGAACGCGCGGTCGATCTACGACTGGCTGCGGATCGGCGACGTGGTTCTGGGTCGAGCCCTAGGAACTCACGGGCGGATGATCGGGGCGGGCCGTCCCGCCATCGATTCCCCGGCGGTGTGGGCGAGCATCGCGTCCATCCCGCCGGCGGCGTGCGCGGCGCGCATGCGATCCGCGCCGCCGCCCTCGCGCAGGATGCGCTCGACCTCATCGAGCGCGTCCCCGCCGTCGAGCTCGCGCGCGTACGGGCGCGCGATCGCGAGCGCGTCGGCGCCCACTTCGCGCACGGGCCGGAGCGCTCCGCGCCACCAGATCGTCGCGTCGATCCCGTCACGCGCGGCGCGGAAGGAGGACTCGTCGATGCCCTCGGTCGGCGGCGCGAACTCCTCCACGCCGTCCGCGCAGGCGACGGCCAGCGCGTGGATCAGCGCCGCGATCCCGCCCACGGACTCGATCCGGCTCTGCGCGTCCATCGCGCGGACCTCGACCGTGCCGAGGTCCGGGCTCGGCCGGATGTCCCACCACACGTAGGTGTAGTCGGGGATCTCCGCCGTGGCCACGCACCAGCGGATGACCTCCTGGTAGTGGTCCCAGCTCTGGAAGTCCTGCGGCACGCGTGAGCGCGGGAAGGCGCGGAAGGTCGCCGAGCGGCTCGACGCCAGGCCCGAATCGCGTCCGAACCAGAACGGCGAGGACGCGGCCAGCGCCTGCAGGAGCGGCAGATGCACGCGCAGGCGATTGCAGACGTGGATCGCGGTCTCGGGGTCGGGCATCCCCACGTGCACGTGCAGCGCGGCGGTCGGCGTGCGCGACACGAGCCCGCGCATCTCGTGGCGAATCGCCTGATAGCGATCGGTTTCGACGTGCACCACGTCACCGAACTCGACGTTCGGATGCATCCCGCCACCGATGAATGTCGCGCCCGCTTCACGCAACTGCTCGCGCAGCGCGGCGAGCACGTCGACACCTTCCGGTGCGCTGCGCACCACCGGTGTTGAGGTCTCGATGAGCGCCTCGTAGAGGTCGTTCATGATCACGCCCTCGGCGGGCCTCACCGCCTGGACGAGGTCGCTCGCGATGTTCGCCGGGCGAAACGTTTCGCCGTCGACGAGGAGGAGCTCCTCTTCGATTCCGAGCGGGAAGCCAGGCTGCTGGCCGAACCGGTGCTCCACGACGGTATCGTCGCACGGAGGTCGACGAATTCGACCCGGTCGTCGGAAAAAGACCTCGCGGTCGCGGCGAGATTCGCCGCCCGGCGGGCGAAACGGCCTCCTCGGGCGTCCGCCAATAGTGTCTTCTCGCGATGTCAGCAAAAGACACTTTGATCGAGGAACTCCGCCGGCACGCCCTTGTGATCGGCGAGGTGACCCTCACCTCTGGGGCCACGGCGCAGTACTACGTCGACGCCAAGCGGGCGATCCTGCGCCCGGCCGGGTTCGCCGCGCTGGCCGAGCTCGATCGCCGGCTACGCCCGGCAATGGGAGGCCACGGCGGTGGGCGGCATGACGATGGGCGCGGACGCGCCCGCCTGCGCCGCGCTGGCCGGCGGGGCGGACGTCAAGGCCTTCTTCGTGCGCAAGGACACCAAGGCGCACGGACTGCAGCGCAAGGTCGAGGGCCCGCCGCTGTCGCCGGGCGAGCGCTGCCTGGTCGTCGAGGACGTCGTCACGACCGGGGGATCGACCGTGAAGGCGATCGAGGCGATCCGGGCCGAGGGCTACGACGTCGTGGGCGTCGTCACTATTCTCGACCGCCTCGCCGGGGGCGCGGCCAATATCGCGCTCGCCAGCGATGACGCACCGTATGAGGCTCTGGCCACGATCGATGAGGTGTATCCGGACCGCCCCGATCGAGGGTGAATACGCTTCCGGGAGCGCCCTCGTAGCTCAATGGATAGAGCACGCGCCTCCTAAGCGCGGGATGCAGGTTCGATTCCTGCCGGGGGCATACAGGAGTCACCGCGCGCCGAAACGGGCATCGTGGTGCGTGGACAAGGTGTAGGTTGTTCACCGGTTCGGGAAATTAGGGAGCCGGAACCACCCTCGAGGGGGCTGAGAATTTGAGTACAGGAACAGGCGCCAGCGATCTGCTGAACGCCGAGGACCCGGGCATCGACGAGATCGTCTCGGGCAAGGCACCGGTGGCGGCGCGCTCGCCGCTGCAACTCTTCTGGCGTCGCTTCCGCAAGGACAAGGTGGCGCTGGTCGCGTTGAGCTTCATCGTCCTGCTGGTCATCACGGCCGTCCTCGCGACCCCGATTCGCAAGCTCGTCGGGGCGCCACCGCCCAACCAGCCGTCGACCACGGCGCTCGACCCGTTGTTCGGCCTGCCCACCGGTCCGTCGACCGATCATCTGATGGGCGTGGACGCGATCGGGCGCGACATCTTCGCCCGCGTGCTCTCGGGCGCCCAGGTGTCGCTGATCGTGGCCTTCGTCGGCACCGGCCTGTCGGTCATCATCGGCGTGACCATGGGCATGATCGCCGCGTACTTCCGCGGCTGGGTGGACACGCTGATCTCGCGCGTGATCGACATCATGCTCGCGTTCCCGGTGCTGCTCCTCGGCCTCGGCCTCGCGTCGGCGTGCTCGACCAAGGACGGCTGCCTGGGCGGCCTGCTGCAGCCCGGCCTGACGATCGTGATCGCGATCATCGTCGCCTCCAACTGGCCCTACGTCGCGCGCATCATCCGCGGCCAGGTGCTGTCGGTCCGCGAGAAGGAGTTCGTCGAGGCGGCCACCTCGCTCGGCGCCTCCAACCGCCGCATCATCTTCCGCGAGATCCTGCCGAACCTGGTGGCGCCGATCATCGTCTACACGACGCTGTTCATCCCGGCGAACATCCTGCTCGAGGCGGCGCTGTCGTTCCTCGGCGTCGGCGTGTCCGACAAGGCCACCTGGGGCTCGCTGCTCTCGGAGGCGACGACCAAGTTCAACACGGCGTGGTGGCTGATGGTCTTCCCGGGTACGGCGCTGCTGTTGACCGTGCTCGCCTTCAACCTCGTCGGTGACGGCATGCAGGACGCCCTGAACCCGAAGAGCTCGAAGTCGAGGTGAGCTGACAGATGGCTGCGTACATCGCACGGCGTCTCGTCTGGGTCGTCTTTCTGCTCTTCACCATCACGCTGATCACGTTCGTGATCTTCAACGTGCTGCCGGCGGGCGATCCCGCCGTCGCGCGCGCCGGCCGCCAGCCGTCGCCGGAGCTGGTGGAGGCCATCCGCAAGCAATTCGGGCTCGACAAGCCGCTGCCGGTGCAGTTCGTCAACTACATCGGTGACATCCTGCCGTTCTTCGGCCACAACGGGGTCTACTTCGGGTTCTCCTACCAGAGCCAGGCCGACGTGTTGCCGGCGATCCTGCAGCGCCTCCCGGCGACGATCTTCCTCACCGCCGGCGCGGTGCTGCTGTGGCTGTGCATCGGCATCCCGCTCGGCGTCCTCTCCGCCGTGAAGGCCGGGACATGGATGGACCGGCTCGCGATGACCGTCGCGCTGCTGTTCATCTCCGCACCGGTGTACTTCCTCGGCCTGGTCGCGCTGTTCCTGTTCGACGATCAGATCGGGAAGTGGCCGATCCTGCCGGGCAACTCCTCCTACGGTCAGGCGCACGGCTTCTTCGGCCACGCCAAGACGCTGATCATGCCGTGGTGCGTGCTCGCGGCGGCGTTCGCCGCGATCTACGCCCGCTTCCTGCGCGGCAACCTGATCGACACGCTGCAGGAGGACTACATCCGCACGGCGCGGGCCAAGGGCCTGTCCGAGCGGCGGGTGATCTTCCGCCACGGGGTGCGCGCGGCGATCACGCCGATCGTGACCCTGCTCGGCCTCGACATCGGCATCCTGCTGGGCGGCGCGATCCTCACCGAGACCGTCTTCAACATTCCGGGCATTGGGCGCTTCGCCTACAACGCCATCAACCTGTCGGACCTGCCGGTGATCCAGGGCACGGTGCTGTTCGGCGCGTTCTTCATCGTGAGCATGAGCCTGATCGTCGACATCCTGTACGCCTTCATCGACCCACGGGTGCGGTACTAGCCATGGCTGCGCCACTGCTGGAGGTCGAGAACCTCCAAGTGCACTTCGAGACCGAGGACGGCCTGGTCAAGGCCGTCGACGGGATCTCCTACACCGTCGATCGCGGGCAGACGCTCGGGATCGTGGGTGAGTCCGGATCCGGCAAGTCGGTCTCCTCGCTCACCGTGATGGGCCTGACCCGCGCGCGCAACGCCCGGATCAGCGGGACGGTGCGCTTCGACGGCAAGGACCTGCTCGGCGCGTCCGAGGACGACATGCGCACGATCCGCGGCAACGACATCGCGATGATCTTCCAGGACCCGCTGTCGTCGCTGCATCCCTTCTACAAGGTGGGGGCACAGATCGCCGAGGGCGTGCTCGCGCACAAGGACGTCACGAAGGCGCAGGCCTGGGACCGCGCGGTGGAGATGCTCTCGCTGGTCGGCATCCCGGAGCCGCGCAAGCGCGCCGACGCGTACCCGCACGAGTTCTCGGGCGGCATGCGCCAGCGGGCGATGATCGCCATGGCGCTGGCCAACGATCCGAAGCTGCTGATCGCCGACGAGCCGACGACCGCCCTGGACGTCACCGTCCAGGCGCAGATCCTCGAGCTGATCGAGCGCCTGCAGAGCGAGTTCGACACGGCGGTCGTGGTCATCACCCACGACCTCGGCGTGGTGGCCGAGATGGCCGACGAGATCGCGGTCATGTACGCCGGCCGGATCGTCGAGAAGGCCGACGTGGACACGATCTTCGAGGCGCCGCGAGCACCCGTACACCTGGGGCCTGCTGTCCTCGATCCCGCGCCTGGACTCGCCACGCGACGAGGAGCTGGTCCCGATCGCGGGCCGGCCGCCGTCGCTGATCACGCTGCCGGGCGGCTGCTCGTTCCACCCGCGCTGCCCGTACGTGCGCGAGGCCCACAAGAAGGTCGATCCCAAGCTGGAGCCCGTGCCGGGCTCCGCCACGCATCAGTCCGCGTGCCTGCTGGACTCGAGCGTGCGCCGCAAGCTCTGGAGCGAGTTGCGCGGCGGCGCCAAGCCCGAAACCGCCCGCGAGGACATCATGGAGGAGAAGGCCGTATGACCGTGCTTCGCGCTCGCATCCTTCGGCGGCGGCTCGCTCCGCGCGTGGCGGACAAGGAGCGCATCTGAGTGTCCCCGCGGGTCAAGCGCAGCATCCCGGCGCCGGCGAGAAGATCATGGAGGTCGACGGCCTCGTCAAGCACTTCCCGATCCGGGCCGGGTTCCTCCAGCGCCAGGTCGGCGCGGTGCAGGCCGTCGACGGCATCAGCTTCGACGTCCTGCGCGGAGAGACGCTCGGGATCGTGGGTGAGTCCGGCTGCGGCAAGTCGACCACGGCGCGGCTGCTGCTGCGCCTGATGGAGCCCACGGACGGCTCGATCCGCTTCGAAGGCAAGGAGATCGCCCACATCCAAGGGCGACGAGCTGAAGGCGCTGCGTCGCGAGATGCAGATGATCTTCCAGGACCCGTACTCGTCGCTGAACCCGCGCAAGACCGTCGGTTCGATCATCTCGGACCCGTTCATCATCCACGGCATGCTCAAGGACGCGGGCGCGCGCAAGAAGGCCGTCCAGGAGCTCATGGACACGCGTCGGGCTCAACCCCGAGCACTACAACCGCTACCCGCACGAGTTCTCCGGCGGCCAGCGGCAGCGCATCGGCGTCGCGCGGGCGCTCGCGCTAAGCCGAAGCTGATCGTCGCCGACGAGCCCGTCTCCGCGCTGGACGTCTCGATCCAGGCGCAGGTGCTCAACCTGCTGCGCGATCTGCAGCGCGATCTCGGCCTGACCTTGATCTTCATCGCCCACGATCTCTCGGTCGTGCGCCATATGTGCGACCGCGTGGCCGTGATGTACCTCGGGCGGATCGTCGAGCTCGCCTCGTCCGACCAGCTCTACGCACACCCGCGGATGCCCTACACGGGCGCGCTGATGTCCGCGGTGCCGGTCGCCGATCCGCGCCTCGCTCGCGCCAAGAAGCGCCAGGTGCTGGCGGGCGACGTCCCCTCGCCGACCAACCCGCCGCCCGGCTGCCGCTTCCACACGCGCTGCTGGAAGGCCCAGGAGGTCTGCCGCAACGACGATCCGGCGCTGGAGGTCAAGCAGGGCGGCAACGTCGCCGCCTGCCATTTCCCGCTGACGGACGCCGAAGTGCTCGAGCGCGTGCCGACGGCGCGCAACCTCACCGACTAGACATCAGGCGGCGGGCCCCCGCCCGATCCGGACGGATTACAGACGGGCGCGCACGTCGGAGGTGCTCACGCCGAGCGCCTCCAGCGTGCGGTGGGCGCCGCCGCTGGGATCGCGCAAGGCGGCGCGCAGGAGGTCGGAGACGCTGATCACGTGCGACGGGTCGGCCGCGGCGGCGCGCAGCGCCTCGTGGAAGACGCGGCGGGCATAGGCGGTGATGCCGCCGTTGGCGGGCGGCTCCTCGCCGGCCAGCGTCGGCTGGGCGGCCAGGCGGGCGGCCTCGAGCGAGACGCCCGCGGCCCGCAGGGTCGCGGCGGCCGTGCCGTCGCCGCCGCGCAGGATGCCGAGCAGCAGGTGCTCGGAGCCCATCCGGACGGCGCCCATGCGGGTCGCCTCCTCACCCGCCAGCTGGACCGCGGCGCGGGCCTCGGGCGCGACGCGCAGCCGCGGGGAGGTGGGCTCGGCGCCGCTCGGCGGCTCGGTGGCCGCGGCCAGCTCGCGGTAGCGGCGGTGCGCGGCCTGGCGGGAGATGCCGAGCGCGCGGGCGACGGCGCCGTAGGAGCTGCCGGCGTCCAGCGCGCGCCACGCCTGTACGCGCTCGAAGGCCTCGAGCTCGCGGCGCAGGGTCGACAGCGAGTGCAGCGCGGTCTCCGGGTCAGAGGCCTTGATCGCGTGCTCGAGCAGTTCGGTGAGGCGGTCCGGGAGGTCTATCGTGCGCTCCAGCCGAGGTCCATGGTGACGGGTACGCCGCTGAAGGCCGCGCCGTTCGGCCCGGCGAGGAACGCGATCACGTTCGCGACCTCCTCGGGCTCGATCAGGCGCTTGACCGCGTGCGGCTGGAGGATGATCTCCTCCAGGGCCTGCTCCTCGCTGATGCCGTGCGCCTTGGCCTGGTCGGGGATCTGGGCCTCGACGAGCGGCGTGCGCACGTAGCCGGGGCAGACGGCGGTGGCCTGCAGGCCCTCCAGCGCGAGCGTCTTGATCAGGCCGAGCACGCCGTGCTTGGCGGCGACGTAGGCCGCCTTATACGGGCTGGCGACGAGCGCGTGGGCGCTGGCGACGGCGATGAAGCGGCCGTGCGCTCTCGCGCGAGCGCCTCCCAGGCGTACTTGGCCAGCAGGAACGGGCTCGTCAGGAGGATCGCCAGGAGCGCGTCCCAGCGGTCCTCCGGGAAGTCCTTGACCGGCGAGACGTGCTGGAAGCCGGCGTTGGCGACGACGACGTCGAGGCGCCCGAACGCGTCGAGCGCGTCCTGCACCGCCTTGGCGTTGCCCGCACGGGTCGTCAGAGTCCCCGTCGTCGAGATCGAAGCCGAGGACGTCGAAGCCGTCCGCCCGGAGGCGGTCGGCCGTCGCTTTACCGATGCCGCCGGCGGCACCGGTGACGAGCGCGGCGGGGGCCATGCCGCTTGCCTTACCCCGAGGCGCGCTCGACGAGACGTGCGAGTCGCTGGTCCCAGGCCGCGCCGACCTCGCCCATCCACGCCATCGCGTCCACGAGCGGCGCGGGCGTGAGCGTGTAGCAGCGTCTCGCGGCCTTGACGGCGGGGCTCTACGAGTCCCGCCTCCTGGAGGGCCTTGAGGTGCTTGGCCACCGCCTGGCGGGTGATCGGCAGCTCGCCCGCGAGGCGCGAGGCGGTCAGCTCGGGGCGCTGGGCGACCGAGCGCAGCACCTCCCGGCGCGTCGGGTCCGAGAGCGCGAAGAAGACCTGGTCTACGCCAGGCACAGCAGGCTCGCGCTCGAGAGCGCGGACAGCTTCGGGCCCCAGGTGACCGCATCCGCGGCGTAGCGGTGCTCGATCACTTCGAAGCGGGTGCCGCCGGGAGCGTCGGTCAGCGCCCACTCGACGCGCGATTCGCCCCAGCGGAACACGATCCGCTCGCCCTCGACGACCGTCTCGACGACGCCCTCGCGGTCCTCGATCCGCAACGGCGCGTCCTCGGTCGCCTCGAACTCAACGTCGTCGGCGAGCCAGCCCTCGAGCTCGGACGGGTCGGTGATCAGCTCCCACGCGCGCTCACGATCACAGGGGAGGACGACTTCGCGGTTCACGACGGGCATCGGCGGCTCCTGCAACTCATGGGTTGCTCGACAGGCTACCATGGGGAGAAATACGCAACTCGGAGGTTGCACGTTATGCCGTTGGTACCGATGGTGGTTCAGCAGGACGCGCGGGGCGAGCGCTCGTTCGACATCTACTCGCGGCTGCTGCGCGAGCGCGTGGTGTTCGTCGGTGACCCGATCGACGACACGATCGCGAACCTGGTCGTCGCGCAGTTGCTGCATCTGGAGGCCGACGACCCCGACAAGGACATCCAGATGTACATCAACTCGCCCGGCGGCGTGGTCTACGCCGGGCTGGCGATCTACGACACGATGCGGTTCATCAAGCCCGACGTGGCGACGATCTGCTGCGGGATCGCCATGTCCATGGGGTCGCTGATCCTGGCCGGCGGCGCCCCCGGCAAGCGCACCGCGCTCCCCAACAGCCGGATCCTCATCCACCAGCCCTCAGGCGGGTTCCAGGGGCAGGCGACCGATATCCAGATCCACGCGCGGGAGGCGCTCGCGCTCCGCGAGCGGGTGGAGGAGATCTACGCCCAGCACACGGGCCGGCCGCAGGAGCAGGTGTCGATCGACCTCGAGCGCGACCGCTTCTTCACGCCCCACGAGGCGGCCGACTACGGCCTGATCGACCGCGTGATCGTCGACCGCACCAACGGCTACTCGTCGTCGTCCTCGTAGAGCGACTCGCGCACCAGCTCGTTCCCGGCGCCGTCGAGCAGCACGACGTCGAGGTACTCGTCGTCGTAGGCGTCGGGGGCGAGCAGCGTGAAGCGGTCGCCGATGACCTCGGCCTCGTCGACCGTGGTCGCGCCGAGCTCGGCGGCGACGACCCGGCCGCGGCGCTCGAAGGGCACGCCCCAGATCAGCGTCATGGCCGCCACCTGTTCGCGCTCCCCGCGCCAGCCGCCGACCACTTCCTGGCAGATGTCCATCCGCCACTCCGGGTGGTCCTCGGCGATGTCGGGCGTGTAGTCGGCCCAGGCGTAGAGCTCGGTCGGCTCGTCGCCGGGCGCGAAGGACACGTAGCCGTAGAGCTCCAGGCCGGTGTCGGTGCGGGCGGTGGCGGGCACGTAGGTGCGGCCCGACCAGGTGCGGTCGGGGAACCAGTGGATCTCGCCCGCGGCGCCGAGGTCGGGGTCGCCTTCCTCGGTCTCCACCCGGAGGCAGGCGGCCAGGAACTCGGCCTGCAGGGTCTCCTCCGGAGGCAGCGCACCCTGGGGCGGTTCCGCGGCGAAGCGGCAGATCGGCATGGGCAGAACCCTAGCCGGGAATCTCGATCATCACCGTGACGGGGCCGTCGTTGACGAGCTCGACGTCCATGTGGGCGCCGAAGACGCCCTTCTGCGCGTCCAGGCGCTCGCACACGCGGTCATAGAGCGGCTCCGCGATCTCCGGGCGGGCGGCCTGCACGTACGCCGGTCGATTGCCCTTGCGGGTGTCGCCGTAGAGCGTGAACTGGCTGATGCAGAGGACCTGGCGCTCGCCCAGCGGCTCGTTCATGCGGCCTTGGGCGTCCGCGAACACGCGCAGGTTGCGGACCTTCTCGGCGAGCTTGTCGGCGTCGCGCTCGGTGTCGGTGTGGGTGACGCCGAGCAGGACGAGCAGGCCGGACCCGATCGCGCCGGTGACGTCGCCGTCGACGGTCACCTTCGCCCGGCTGACGCGCTGGACGAGCGCCCTCACCGCAGTTCCGCGGCGGCCTGTTCCGGCGTGACGATGTTCACGTGCACGCCGGTGCCGAGCTCGACACCGCCGAAGTTCGTCAGCCGCGGCACGATCTCGATCCGCCAGCAGAAGTGCTCGGCGCCGCGCGGTGCGGTCCTGATCCACAGGTTCAACGGCGGGCTGGCGCCGAGTCGAACCCTGAGCCGGGTGAGCGCGTCGTGCAACAGGGCGGCGCCGGTCGGGCCGTCGTCCTCGAAGCGTGCCCGCCCGCGGCGCGGGGCGATCATCAGGTGAAACGGCGAGCGGCTCGCGTAGGGCGCCATCAGGACGGCCTCGTCGTCGATGGCGACGATCCGCTCGCGCCGGCGGACCTCCTCCTGCACGAGGTCGGCGAGCAGGTTCCCGCCCATCGTGCGTACCGCGTAGGCGTGGAAGTGCTCGCGCTCGCGGGCGACGGCGGCGGGGACGAAGTCCAGCGCGTAGAGCTGCGCGTGGGTGTGCGGGAGCGACGCGCCGGCCTCACGGCCCTCGTTGACGATCAGGTGCCGGCAGGCCGCCTGATCGTGCGCGCGCATCCGCAGCCGCCACGTGTCGACGGCGAGCTGGACCTGCTCGGTGCTGAGATCGGCCAGGCCGGTGACCGGATCGGGGGCGTTGACGATCACCTCGTGCGCACCGGTGGCCGGCTGGGCGGTGAACAGGTCCGGGTAGGCGTCGCGCTCGGGGGTGCGCGCCTCGGGCTCCAGCGCCGGGTACAGGTTGCCGAACGCGCGGACGCGCCAGGGGGTGCCGTCGCGGTAGAGCTCGGCGGTCGTCTGGTCCTCGTGGCCGGGCAGGAACGGGTCCTGCTCGGGGTCGACCGCCTCGTGCGCCTCGTGCACCAGCCAGCTGCCGGGGCGCTCGGCGCGCTCACCGGCGATGATCGTCTTCAGCCCCGTGATCGGGTCGACGCGGACCTCAGGCACTCAGCTTGAAGTACTTGTCGATGTCGTCTTCGAGCTGCTTGTCGCTCTTGTACGGCCCGGAGTGGATGTAGGCGGTCTTGCCGTTCTTGTCGACGAACACCGTGATCGGATAGTTCTTCGGCGCCTCGATCGCCTGCGCGATGTCCTCGTGCGGGTCCGTGTAGGACGGGAACGGGAGCCAGCGCTTGGCCAGGAAGCGCTTGGCGCGCGGGTCCTTGTCGGTGCCGTTGACGCCGAGGAACGCCACCTCCTTGCCGCGCTCGGTGCCGACGGACTCGAAGACGCCGAACTCCGCCTGGCACGGCGCGCACCACGACGCCCACTTGTTGATCACCACGGGGTGACCCTTCAGCGAGGCCAGGCGCGTCTCGAAGGCGTCCTTGCCGCCGCCGATCAGCGTGCTCGCCTGCGTGTGCAACTCGGCGAGCGGGGCGGGCGCGCCTTGCAGGCGCTGCTTGGCCTCCGGCAGGTCATAGCCCGGGCCGGCGCTCGGATCGCTCGACCCTCCTGACTGGGCCAATCCGATGCCCACGACGGAGACGAGGGCGACCACGGCGAGAAGAGCCAACACCCGGCGCATTGAACAGAGGGTGGCAGATCGGCGGTCCGTTGCGACGAGTCTGCTTCAATAGACCCTGACTCGCCGGGAGCATGTCCGAGGGGAACGCCAATCGGCGCCTGGAGCTCTCACCCGCGGGTCTTTCCCTGAAGTGACCGCCGAACGTTTGTCCCGGCGTCCGCTTCTCACCGTCACTTTCCGAGCCGTTCATGGCTGAGACCACGCCAGTGGCCGAAGCGGCCACGTTGCCTTCAATCGAAGAGATCGAGCGCGCTTCGGCGTTTGCCCGTGAACCGTTCTTGCCCGAGGGCGAGGACGCCACGAGTGCGCTCGCACCCGGGACGCCTCGCCGGCGAGCGCTTGACGCTGCGCTGGTCGAGCTCGAGGCGGGTGCCAAGGTTCCGTCGCCGCACTGGCGGCGGCAATGGTCGCTGCTGCTCGGCCTGGACCGGATCCTGTCCGAGGACGAGCCCAAGCTCGTCGACGGCACCGTCCTCTCCGCCCACCAGGTCGACGCGCTGTCGGGCACGCTGACCGCGCTGCTGGCCGATCGCCTCAAGACCGGCGACACCGCCGCGCCGTCCGCCATCGAGGACGCTGCGGTCACCGTCCTGGCTCCGGTCGGCATCCCGGGCGAGGAGGACGACGAGGAGGACGAGGACGAGCCCGAGGAGCCGCAGGACTGGGACGAGCGGGAGTCGACCTCCGACGAGGACGTCGCCGATGCGCCTGAGGACCCGAACGCCGGCAAGCGCTTCTGGTTCGAGCACGCGACCGGCGCGGGCAAGACCGTCGCCGCCGTCGGCTTCGTCGAGGCGTCGCGCACGGGCGGCGTGCTGATCCTCACCCATCGCCGCAACCTGGTCGACCAGTTCCACGGCGAGCTGCGCGACCGCGGGTACGCGAAGCGGATCGCGCCGGCGCTGCTGGGCCACGAGGACACGCCCAACGGCCCGGTGACGGTCGAGACCTACCAGTGGTTCGTCCGCAACGCGGGCAACATCTCGGACGCGTACTCGATCGTCATCTGCGACGAGGCGCACACCGCGCTGGGCGAGAAGACCTCGGCCGCGATCCGCGCCTGGACCGGCCCCGTCTTCATCGGCATGACGGCCACGGGCGCGCTGATCGCCCGCCACGTCACCGACCTCTTCCCGACGCAGACCTCGCGCTTCGACCTCGCGCAGGCCGCGCGCCGCGGCGTCATCTCGCCGCTGCGCTGCGTCCGCATCCCGCCGGGCCCGGGCGTGCGCACGATCGCCAAGGTGCCGCTGCGCCGCGGTGAGGTCGATACCGAGTTCGACCAGGAGATGCTGGCC
Organism: uncultured Solirubrobacteraceae bacterium; assembly: GCA_963798325.1. GTDB lineage: Bacteria > Actinomycetota > Thermoleophilia > Solirubrobacterales > Solirubrobacteraceae > Solirubrobacter. The sequence continues at coordinate 91,173 of CAWCSS010000008.1, read as the reverse complement.
CAGCTGCTCGATCAGCTGCCGTTCAACCTGGCGATCGCCGATCTCTACAAGACGCGCTTCAACGGGGTTCCGGGCGTCGTCTACGCCGCCGGCGTGCGCCACGCCTACAACGTCGCCTCGGCGTTCCGCGACGTCGGGATGAAGGCGCAGGCCGTCTCCGGCGAGACGCCCAAGCGCGAGCTCGCGCAGATCCTGGCGCGCTACGAGCGCGGCGACATCGACGTCCTGGTCAACGCGCAGCTGCTGGCCGAGGGCTGGAACTCGCCGCGCGCGACGGTCTGCATGCACCTCGCGCCCACGGCGTCGAAGCGCATCTATCAGCAGCGCGTCGGCCGCGTCACGCGTCGCCATCAGGGCAAGGAGGCCGGCATCGTCGTCGACTTCGTGCATCCGGCGACCAAGCACGACGATCCGGTGGTGACGCTGCACTCGCTCTTGGACCGCGACGTCTACCGCGGCGGTGCGATCGTCGTCGGCCCCGTCCGCCGTGGCCGCGGCCGTCGTCTGCGCGTCGAGCGTCGCGTGCTGCCGGTGACCTCGGAGGAGAACCGGCGGATCGAGGTCTTCGAGCGCGAGCTGTGGCGGATCGCCGTCGAGCATCTCGACTACGGCGAGCAGGTGCAGTGGGCGGCGCTGGCGGGTGCGCGGGTCGCGCCGACCGGCTGGCGCCGGGCGCGGGCGATGCTGCACTTCGACCAGGGCGGCGAGCTCAAGCGCACGTTCCTGATCACCGCCGTCGACCGCAACAAGAACCCGCAGCTGCGCCTGCGCGCGCTGCAGGAGATCGCTTCGGGCCGCGACGCCGAGGCGTTCGACCGCGCGCTGGACTTCGTCGAGTCCTGGCCGCGCGACGAGAAGCGCGAGGGCGTCAAGGTCGTGCTGCAGGCGCTGGCCGAGAAGAAGATCGGGCGCCGCGACCAGGCCAACAACTGGATCTGGCGCTGCGCGAACATGACCCGCGAGGTCCACGAGGAGTACGCCGTCCAGCGCTGGCCGGAGACCAAGCGCCTGCTCGGCCTGCTCGTGAACTCCTCCGGCGGGGCCCATGCGCGCAACGCGCGGCGGCTCGTGCACCAGGCCCGTCTGCAGGACCGGCGTCTGAGCGCCGCGTTGCTGGCCGCCGCGATCCCGCACACCGCCGAGGCGGGCGAGGTCATCAACGGCGCCCGGATGCGGATGGCCCGCAAGCCGGCCGCCTTGGCCCGCGAACTGCTGCGCAACTTCCCGAAGGGCCGCGGCAAGGCCAAGCGCCGCCGTCGCCGCAAGGGCGCGGGGGAGGGCGTCGCCCCGGAGGCCGTGGTCGCCGGCGTCGCCGCGAACGAGGCGCTGATCGACGACGGGCTGGACTTCGACATAGACGTCGACATCGATGACGACGACGACTCCGACGAGGAGGAAGTCGCCACGCCGGCGCGCCGCGCGGGTCGTCGCCGTGTGATCGTCGACACCGACCCGGACGCCGGCGCCAAGCCCGCGCCCAAGCGCCGCGCGCGTCGCCGCAACAGCGATCCCGGCGAGGCCGGCCCCGGCCGCGAAGAGGGCACGGGCGACGAGACGCCCTCGAGCGAGCCCAAGCCGGGCCGTCGCCGCACGCGCAGGCCCAAGCCCCAACCCGAGGTCGTCGAAGCCGGTTCGGGCGCCGAGCCCACCCCGTCGCGCCGGTCGCGCCGGGGCCGCAAGCCCGCACCCGAGGTTGCCGAAGCCGCGACGCCCGAGTCGGTCGAAGGCGCGCAGGCCCGCCCGTCGCGTCGCTCGCGTCGCGCGAAGCCCGCGCCGGAGCCGGTCGAGGCCGCGGCCGCCGCCGAGGCCACGTCGAGCACCCCCGAGGCCGCGGCCGGCGCCGAGGCCGCGTCGAGCGCCCCCGAGGTCGCGCCGTCGCGGCGCACGCGCCGTCCGAAGGCCGCCCCCGAGGCCGAGATCGCCGCTGCCGCGGCGGCGCTCGCGTCGCGGTCCCGCAAGCCGAAGGCCACGCCGGCGGCCGCGGACGAACCGGCCACGACGTCACGCCGAACGCGCAAGCCGAAGCCCGCCGCCGCCGAGTCCGCGCCCGAGCAGGCCACGCCGGTCGAGGTCGTGCCCGCCGCGCCCGCCCGCCGCACCCGCAAGCCCAAAGCGGCGGCCGCCGAGGTCGTTGAGGTCGCGCCGAAGCCGCGCGCTCGCAAGCCCGCGGCCACGCCGGTCGAGGTCGTCGAGGTCGCGGGTGAGGCTGCGCCCAAGCCGCGCGCCCGCAAGCCGAAGGCCGCGGCACCCAAGCGCAAGCCGGCTGCCGCGTCCGCCGAGGTTGCGCCGAAGCCGCGCGCCCGCAAGCCGAAGGCGCCAGCCGCCGTGGAGGTCGTCGACGTCGCGCCGAAGCCCCGCGCCCGCAAGCCGAAGGCCGCAGCCGCCGTGGAGGTCGTCGAGGTGGCGCCGAAGCGCAAGCCCCGCGCGCGCAAGGCCGCGCCGGAGCAGCTCGAGCTCGGCGCGACCCCGGAACCGAAGCCGGCCGCACGCAAGCCGAAGGCGAAGCCCAAGGCGAAGGCCGAAGGCGAAGCCGGCGGCGGCTCGCAAGCCGAAGCCCAAGCCCGCCGCGGACGTCGAGGACGCCGCGGCCTGAGCCATGGAGCTGCCGGACAAGGTCGCGGTGGTGACCGGTGGCGCGTCCGGGATCGGCCGGGCGATGGCGCTGCGGTTCGCCGCCGAGGGCGCGCGCGGGATCGTCGTCGCCGACCTCGACGGCGCGGGCGCTGAGGCGGTCGCCGCGGAGATCGGCGACGGGGCGCTGCCGTTCGAGTGCGACGTGGCCGACCCCGGTCACGCGGACGCGCTGCTCGGCGCGGCGGAGAGCGCGTTCGGGCCGGTCGACCTGTTCTGCGCCAACGCCGGCGTCGCCGTCGGCACGGATCTGGCGACGCCCGCCGAGTGGGATCTGGCGTTCGGCGTCAACGTGCGCTCGCACATCGTCGCCGCCGAGCGCCTGCTGCCCGGTTGGCTCGAGCGCGGCCACGGCTACTTCCTCACCACGGCGTCGGCGGCGGGGATCGCGTCGCAGATCGGCTCCGCGCCCTACGCCGTGACCAAGCACGCGGCCGTGGCCTTCGCGGAGTGGCTGTCGATCACCTACGGCCACCGGGGTGTGGGCGTCAGTTGCCTGTGCCCGATGGGCGTCGCCACCGCGATGCTCGATCAGGGCGGCGACCAGCTCGGGTTCCGCGTGGTCAAGGACGCGGCGCCGGTGCTCGATCCCGCCGATGTGGCGCAGGCGGTTGTCGATGGCATCAACGCCGAGCGGTTCCTCGTTCTCCCGCACCCCGAGGTGCTGGAGTTCTTCCGCCACAAGGCCGCGGACTACGACCGCTGGCTGCGCGGGATGCGGCGCCTGCAGGCCCGCGTCACTGCCGGGTAGCCGTCTCGGGTAGCGTTGGACTGTGGCGGACGGCCACCCGCAGGCGTATCTGAGCGCGTCCGAGGTGATCGCGGCGAGCCCCTCGCTCGACGTCGACAACCTCACCCTCCCGGACGCGGGCGGCGACGCGCTGCTCGTGGTCGAGTCCAACGGGCACGGGCTGATCGCCGCGCGCGTCGAGGGTGACTTCGCGCACGTCGTGTTCGGGCTCGACGCGCCGGGGATCGAGCTCTGGGAAGCCCCGCACTGGCGCACGGACGGCGAGCATCTGGAGGAGATCCACGAGATCGAGCCCGGCCCGCTCGACTTCGCCCGCGCCGTCGACCTGCTGGCCGACGCACCGCCCGGCGTGCACGAGGAGGTGCTCGACGCCGCGCTCGCCGGCCCGATGGTGCTGCTCGAGGACGACCCGGAGCTCCGCGCGGCCTGGATCGCCTGGCTCGCCGCGACCGTGCCCGGCCCGCTGACGTTCACCACCTTCGCGACGCGCCCGCTCAACGTCCGTGTCAGCGCGACGACCCACGCGTACGCCGCCGCGTTCGCCAACGCGATCGACACCTCCCGTCCCTCGATCATGGCGCCGAGCCGCTACGCGCAGGTCGCGACGGCGCTCGCCGCGCGCAACCCGGCGGCGCTGAAGCCGGCCCGCGAGCCGGACGCGATCGCGCTCGCGGTGGCCGGCGGCGCCACCGATCTCCTCACCCCCGAGGACCTCCCTCGCGCGCTCGAGCTGATCACCGCCCTGGCCGGCGACGGAGACGTCGTGACCGCCGCCCGCGCCGCCGCCGCGCTCGGCTCGCGCCCGCTCCGCTCCACCGAGCTCGTGCTCTCCGCGCCGCCGGCCGCCACCGCGGTCGAGGTCCACGTGGAGCCCGAGCCGGAGGAGGTCATCGAAGACGCCGAAGTCGTCCGCGAGGAGTTCTTCGAGACCACGACGACCCTGGACGCCTTCGCCAGCGCCCTCACGGCCTGGGCGCCACGCCGGCTCGAGCAGGCCGACGTGATCGAGGAGACCTTCGAGGAAGGGATGCCCTTGACGGAGCTCGAGGCCGAGGTCGAGCACCTGCCCGGCGACGACGACGCGCCCGCGCACGCGGAGGGCCGCGAGTCACTACAGGAGCTGATGGCCGCGGAGCCCGAGATCGTCACGCCGGTGTTCGTGGAGCCCGAGATCTCCGAGGACAGCGGCCGCTCGCTGGGCGAGCTGATGGCGGCGTTCACGACCGATCCACTCGAGGACGAGCCGCCGGTGCGCGAGGAGACCTTCGAGGGCGGCGTGTCGCTGCACGACCTCGAGGCGACGCTGGAGATCACCGAAGAGGCCGAGGTCGGGATGTCGCTGGACGAGTTCGAGGCGTCGCTGAAACGGGAGCGCGAGCAATGAGCACGCTGACCTGGGAGGAGGCCGACCGCGCCGCGCTCGGTCAGTGGCTCGAGCTGCACGTCCTCGCGCGGCGGCTCCCCGCGGACGCCGCGTCGCAGGTGCTCGCCGAGGCCGCCCTCGCGCACATCGTCCCGCTCGCCGCGGAGCTCCCCGAGGACCTGCCGTTCGTCGGCGTGCACAACCCGACGAAGCCCGCGGCGAAGGCCATCGAACCGTGGATCGAGGCCGTCGAGGCCGCGGCCGGCACGCCCGCATGCGCCGTCCTGCTGGCCAACGGTGTGGAACTCGGCCTGCTGGGCGTCGACGAGGCGATCGACCGGCGCGCCGCCGAGGTGATCGTCGACGGCTACGAGACCGTGCGGGCGGCGATGGAGCCGATCACCCGCCAGGCGCTGCTGGACCCGCTGGTCGCGATGATCGCCGAGGGCCTCGCGGGGACGGTGGAGGAGGACCCCGGCCGCCGCGCGGCGCTGCGCGAGCTGTGCCGGATCCCCGCGGCGTACGCGGCGCTCGGCGCGCTCGCGTCCAGGCAACCGTCGCTGGCGGTCATGTCCGTCTACCTGTGGGCGATGGTCGACCGCGACCCGAGCCGCCGGCCCAGCGCGGCGCGGACGCTGCTGATGCTCGACTCGAGCTCCGGCGCCGACGTGCGGGCGCTGTGGGGCGAGAACGGGCCGGTCGCGCGGGAGGAGCACGCCGCGCTGCTCTCCACCTACCACGACGCCGAGCTCCCGCCGCCCGAGCACGACCTCGCCCGCGCGCTCGAGAGCCTGATGAACGCCTCGCTGGACGACGTGGACCGCGGCGATCCGCTCGCGCTCGCCCTGCGCGCGCTCCCGGAGCACCTCGACATGCCGCAGTACTGCGCCTGGTACGCGGCCGCGCGCCCGCCCGGGGCGGGGCAGCGGCTGGACGCGTGGGCGCGGATCGTCGCTCGCGCGCTGGAGGCGCGCGAGGAGGACGTGCCCTACGAGCGGACCATCGAGCTGCGCCGGATCGCCGCGGCCCAGTTCATCGCACCGCGCACGCTCGACGGCTACTTCGAGGCGCTCGATCGGCTCCGGCGCGCCGCGCACGGGTTCGACGTGGCGCTGACCAACGCGCTGGGGGACGCGCTCGAGGACAGCGAGGATCCGAGCGAGCTCCTGGCGATGATGTTCACGATCTGGAGCAAGTCGCCCGACCACGGCGAGGAGCTGCACGACCACGTGTTCGCGCCCGCCGCCCGGCCGTTCCGCGAGCAGGACGACGAGATCCGCTCACACCTCGGGCCGCGGCGCCAGGCGGAGTGGGACGCGTTCGTCCAGCGCCACGGGAAGGGCCGCTTCAAGCGGGTGCGCGCGCGCTTCGGGGGCGCTAGGCGCCGAGGGTGACCTCGCCCGCGGACAGCGTGGTCTGACCGCCGTTGGGGAGCGTCACGAGCAGCGCGCCCGAGTCGTCGATCCCGGCGCCGGTGCCTTCGCCGTCCTGCCAGCGGACGGGCTCGCCGCGCAGCGCGTCGCGCCGGCGCAGGTCGTTGAGCGCGCCGTCGCGGTCCTGGGCCAGGCGGGTCTCCAGGGCAGAGAGCAAGGCGGTGAGCGTCGGCTCCACATCGTCGGCGGACCTGCCGAGCGAGCCCGCCACCGCCGCGGCGTCGGCCGGCAGCGCCGAGACGTCGACGGCGACGTTGACGCCGATCCCCAGCACCGCCCAGCGCGGCTCCGAACGCGACTCGGCGAGGATGCCCGCGACCTTCTTGCCGTCGATCCAGACGTCGTTGGGCCACTTCACCAGCGCGCCCTCGCCGGCCACGTCGGCCACGGCCAGCCCGGCCCGCAGCGGCAGCAGGTCGTCGAACTCGGTCAACACGATCGACGCCGCGATCGCCGTGCCCGGCGGCGTCGCCCACGAGCGCCCCTGCCGGCCGCGCCCCGCGGTCTGCTCGCCCGCGGTGACCAGCGTGCCGTGCGCGGCGCCCTGCTCGGCCAACTCCCGCGCGCGGTCGTTGGTCGAACCGATCGTCTCGTGATGCTCACGCGGGTCACCGAGGCTCATCGCAGCTCCAATTCGTCGCCGGTCGTCACATCCAGGCGGGCCGCGGCGCTGCCGCCGTTGACCGCGATCGCCACGTCACCCGCGGAGTCCTCGTAGATCACGAGCGCTCCGGGCGCGACGTCGCCGAAGGTCCGTCCGACGGTCACGACGTGACCGCCGATGCGCACGTCACCCCGCGGCAGCTCACCGTTGGTGATGAGGTTGCCGAAGCCGTCGACCTCCACCACCTGGACGATACCCGGGCGTGGCGCCAGGACGGGCAGCCGCTCCAGCGTCTCGACGGCGATCGGCTCGCCGGCGTCGGCAAAGGGCTCGCCGTTGGCGAGGTGCGCGGCCACGGGGGCGAACAGGTCGCGTCCGTGGAAGGTCGCCGAGACCGGCTCCAGCCGCCACGGCGAGTGCGAGATCTCCACCGCGGCGTCGATCTCGAAGCCGTACGTCAACAGGCCGTTGTCGGGACCCACGAGGATCCGGTCACCGGCTCTCAGCGCGACGGCGCGCCTGCTCGTGCCGACCCCAGGGTCGACCACGGCGAGATGGATGCCGGGAGGCGTGAAGGGAAGTGCTCGCGCGAGTCGTCGTGCTCCCGTGCGGACGTCCTGGGGCGGGACGCCGTGGCCGAGATCGATGATCCGCGCGTCCGGGGCGATCCTGGCGATCACCCCGTGGACGATCCCGACGTACTCGTCGCCCGGGCCGTAGTCGCTGAGGAAGGTGATGACGATTCGCGTGAGGTTACGGCGAGCAGACCGTGGTGGTCGCGTCAAGCGCGGCTCGGCGGACGAAACGGCCTTCGGGCGGGGGGTCCCGTCAGAAAGTGGTCGGATAACGAGAGGTTCTGACGGGACCCCGTCCCGCGCGATCCGCCCGCCTTACACGTCGGCCAACAGCGCCGCGATCAACCCGTCCGGCGTGTGCGGGTCGGCTTCGAGGTCCGGGACAGCCCGTGGGCGCGCAGCTCGTCGGACGTGGCCGGGCCGATCGACACGAGGCGTGGTCCGGCCAGTGAACCACCCGCCTCGACGTAGAAGCGCACCGACGAGCCCGACGTGAAGAGCAGGTAGTCCGCCGCGGCGGCGGCGGCCGGGTCTTCGAGCGGCTCGGCGACCGTCTCGTAGAGCGAGAGCACGTCCACGCTCGCTCCGCGGGCGCGCAGCGCGTCGATCAGGACGTCCCGGCCCTCCGAGGCCCGCGCGATCAACACGCGCGACACCGGCACGTCGGCCAGCGCCTCGACGAGGCCCTCGGCGACCGCGCGGGCCGGCACGATGTCGGCCTCGATCCCGTGCTCGCGCAACGCTCGCGCCGTCCCCGGGCCCATCGCGGCCACGCGGACGCCCGCCAGAGCGCGTGCGTCGCGAAGGTGGCGGAAGAGCTCGTGGGCGCCGTTCGGGGAGGTGACGCACAGCAGGTCGTAGGTCGTGATGTCCGGCATCGACACGTCGAGGGATTGCGTGCGGATCGTCGGCGCCTCGATCACGCCCGCCCCGAGGTCGCGCAGCCGCGCCGCCAACGCCGAGGCCTGCGCGCGGGCGCGGGTGACCGCGACGGTGCGCCCGAACAGCGGCCGCGACTCGAGCCAGGAGATCTCCGACCGCAACGCCGCGACGTCGCCGACCAGCGTGATCGCGGGCGCGCGGATGCCGGCGGCGTCGACAGCGATCTCGGCCAACGTCGAGACGACGGTCCTCTGCCCCGGCAACGTGCCCCGCTCGACCACCGCGACCGGCTGCGACGCCGGGCGACCGCCCGCGATCAGGCTCGACGCGATCCGCGGCAGCGCTTTGACGCCCATGTAGAAGACGAGCGTCCCCGGGAAGGCCGCCAGCGCGTCCCAGTCCAGCGAGCCGTCCTCGTGGCCGGTCACGAAGGCCACCCCCGAGGCGATCTCGCGGTGCGTGACCGGGATGCCGGCGTAGGCGGGCGCGGAGATCCCCGCCGTGATTCCCGGGACGATCTCGAACGGAATCCCGGCCGCACGCAGGACCAGCGCCTCCTCGCCGCCGCGCCCGAACACGAACGGGTCCCCGCCCTTGAGGCGCACCACGGTCCGCGGCCCGGTGCCGTACTGGATCAGCAGCCGGTCGATCTCCTCCTGGGGCATCTGCGCCCCGCCGCCGATCTTGCCCACGTAGATCAGCTCGGCGTCGGCGCGGGCACCGTCGAGCGCGCCCGGCGGGATCAGGCGGTCGTAGAGGATCACGTCGGCCGCCGCGATCAGCTCGCGCGAGCGCACCGTCATCAGCCCCGGGTCGCCTGGGCCGGCGCCCACGAGGAAGACGGTCACGCCGAGACCTCGGCCGCGCGCAGGAGCTCGGCCGCACCGCGGTCGAGCAGCCGGCGGGCCAACTCGTCCGCCGAACCCGCCTCCTCGACGATGTACTCCGAGCCGTCCGGCAGCCCGACGAACCCGCGCATCCGGCCGCTCAGCGACAGCACGCCGACGGGGGTGTGGCAGGTCGCGCCCAGCGCGCGGACGACCTCACGCTCGGCATCCAGCGCCGCGTGGGTCGCGGGATGATCCGCCGAAGGGAACGAGACGCCCGTCCGCGCCTGCACGGCGATCACGCCCTGGCCCGCGGCGGGCACGAACACGCCGTCGAGCAGCAGCGAACCCGCCTCGCCACGGCGGTCGAGCCGATCGAGCCCGGCGGCGGCCAGGACCAGCGCATCGACCTCGCCCGCGGCGCGCTTCGCCAGCCGGGTGTCCACGTTCCCGCGCAGCTCGACCACTTCGAGATCCGGCCGCGCGGCGAGCAACTGCGCGCGCCGGCGCAACGCGGACGTCCCGACCCGCGCCCCCTCGCGCAGATCGCCGACCAGCACGTCAAAGGGCTCGCCCCGCCGCGGCGTGGCCACGATCGCCGTGCCGGGCGCGAGCTCGCCCGGGACGTCCTTGGCCGAGTGCACGGCCAGGTCGATCCGGTCGTCGAGCAGCGCCGCCTCCAGCGCTCCCACCCAGCGCGACTTGTCGCCGCGCGCGCGGTCGACGTCGCCGGCGGTGGTGATCGTGATGATCTCGACCTCGCCTCCCAGCAGCGAAGCCACCACGCGAGCCTGGGCCAGCGCCAGCGCGCTGCCCCGGGTCCCCAGACGCAGCACGCTCATTGCGCACACTCGCGTGAGTCCGAGCCCGCAGGGCGAGAACTCACAGCGACGCGAGCTGTCAGGCGAGCGTCGCCGGTCACCCGAACAGCCGGCGGATCTCGGCGTCGTCCTCGGCGGTCGCGGGCTCCGCGTCCTCGAGGCCGAAGAGCTCGCGCAACAGGGCCAGGCGTGCGTGGCGGTGCTCGGAGCCGAGCTCGCGCACCCGCCGCGTGGGCTCGTGCAGCAGCCGGTTCACGACCGTCCGCGCGAGCAGTTCCACGCGCTCCAGATCGCGCTCGGACAGCGACTCCCAGCGGCCCGCGTTCTCCTCCAGCAGACCGGAGACGACCGAATCGCCCAAGGACCGCAGCGCGGTCAGCGTCGGCAGCACGTCGAGCCGCCCGAGCCAGACCGCGAACGCCTGGATCTCCTCCTCGACGATCGCCTCGGCCTGCACGGCCTCGGCCCGGCGCACGCTCATGTGCGAGCGCACCGACGCCTGCAGGGCGTCCATGTCGAGCAACGTGACGCCGTCCAGCGAGGCGCACGCCGGATCGATGTCCCGCGGCACCGCGAGATCGACCAGCAGCAGCGGCCGCCCGCCCCGCAACGCCACCACGTCCGCCAACTCGGGCGCCTCGATGATCGCGTGCGGCGAGGCCGTGGAGGAGACCACCACGTCCGCGCGGACCAGTTCCTCCGGCAGCGCGTCGAACGACCCCGAGGCTCCGCCGAACTGCGACGCCAGCGCGATCGCCCGGTCCCGCCGGCGGTTGGCGACGAACATCGTCGTCACGCCGTGCAGCGAGAACGCCCGCGCGACCGCCTCGGAGTTCTCGCCCGCACCGACGATGACCACGTGCCGGGAGGCCAGATCGCCGACGAGCGAGCGCGCGGCATCGACGGCGACGGTCGCCACCGACGCGTGCCCGACGCCGACGGCGGTCTCCGTCCGCACCCGCTTGCCGGTCGCCAGCGCCGACCGGAACAGGCGGTTGGTCATCGGTCCCGTGGTGCGGGCGGCCAGCGCCCGCTCGTACGCGCGCTTGACCTGCCCCTGGATCTCGGCCTCGCCGACGATCATCGAATCCAGCCCGCAGACGACCCGGTGCAGGTGCCGCGCCGCGTCGCAGTTGCGTTCGACGTAGAGCTCGACGCTGCCGCCCGCGCGCGTCTCCAAGGCGCCCAGAACGACGTCGGCCGACTCCGCCACGACGTAGAGCTCGGTCCGGTTGCACGTGGAGACCGCGACCGCCTCGGTCACGTCCAGCGACTGCAGGAACGCCTCGATCTGCCCGTCGAGCAGCGCCAACCGCTCCCGCACGGCCAGGCCGGCGGTCTTGTGCGAGGCGCCGACGACGAAGAGCTCGTTCACCGGGCGACCGGCTCCTCTTCGGAGATCTCGCGACGCTCGAGCGTGTCCAGCACCTCGCCGAGGTCGCGCTCGATGCGCGAGAGGCGGCCGGCCATGATGGCCACGTAGATCAGGATCAGCGCCAGGAACACGAGGTACGCCGCGGCGACGTACTTGCCCGCCTCGTCCAGCGGCAGCGCCGGCATCAGAGCGTGGGCGCCGCGGACCGGCGCGGGTTGGGGGACCAGTCGTCGCCGTCGGCGAGCCGGCGCTTGAGCGCGCGCAGCCGGAACGTCGTGAGCTTGGACGCCAGCTCGTACTTCCACAGCGTCACGAACAGCAGCGCCATCGCCGCCAGCGAGACGAGGAAGGTCAGCCGCATCGACCCGGGCATCGAGCCGCCGGTGGTCCCCAGCACGCGTGGGTGCACGAGCGACTGCGCCATCCGCACGGCCATGAAGTTCAACGGCACGAACGCGCCCGCCACCACCGAGAACACCGCCGCGTAGCGCGCCTGGCGCTCCGGGTCCTCGATCGAGAACCGCAGCGGCTGGTAGCAGGCATACAGCAGGAAGACGATCAGGAACGAGACCAGCGTCGGCTCGTCCCACGTCCACCACACGCCCCACGAGGCGCGGGCCCAGATCGAGCCGGTCACGAGCGCGCCGACGGCGAGGATCAGCGAGAGGTGGATGGCGACGTAGGAGCGCAGATCGTGCATCCGGTCGCCCGAGCGCAGGTACTTGATCCCGTAGACGCCGCCCGCGACGAACCCGCACAGCGCGACGATCGCCAGCGGCACGTGCAGGTAGAAGATCTTCTGGATGAACCCTTGATCCGCGTCGTTGGGCGCGTAGAAGAACACCAGCGTGAAACCGCCGACCAGCGCGGCAACGGTGAGAATCGAAAGGGACTTCAGCCCCCGGCCGAACACAGCGTCATTCCTCCAGCAGGAAGTCGAAGATCGCGTAGGCGAGCAAGCCGAAGACGAGATCATAGAGGCCGAGCGTGAGCAGCCAGCGTGCCTCCAGCGCCCCCGCGCCGCCTTCGGTCAGCAATGGCGCGCTCGCCCTCGCCCCGGCGATCACCAGCGGGACCGACAACGGCAACGCCAGCAGCGGGCCGAGCAGGTCGCGGGCGCGGGTCTGCACCGCCAGCCCGGCGACCAGCGTGCCGACCACCGCGAGCCCGACGTCGGCCAGCCCCAGCACGACCACCAGCTTCAGCGGGAACGACGGCCCGAGCAGCAGCAGCGTGAAGGCGAAGACCACGAACAGCTCGACCAGCGCGAGGAAGACGAACAGCACGAACGCCTTGGCCACGAACAGCGACGTGCGGTCCACCGGCGCGAGCAGGAACCCGTCGAACCCGCCCTCCTCGCGCTCGGCGACGAACAGCCGGTTGACGCCGAGGATCGTCGCGAACAGCAGCGTCACCCACAGGATCCCGGCGGCCAGCGACCCCTCGACCTCGGTCTCGTCCAGCGCGAAGTGAAAGAGCACGAACGTGCTCAGCGAGAACAGCACCATCGCCGGCACGGATTCGCGGGTGCGCAGCTCGAGCCGGAAGTCCTTCCAGATCAGCGCCGCGACCGCCCTACGCATACAGCGCCCGCACGTCGTCGACGGACACGCCGCGCTCGCAGAAGACGGTCTTGCCGCCCCGCAGGCCGAGCACGAGGTCGCCGCGGAACGAGGGATCGTGCGAGATCACCACGCGCGTCACGGCGCTCAGCAGCGGCTCGACCAGCGACGTGGCCCCCGGATCGAGCCCCGCGAACGGCTCGTCCAACAGCAGCAGGGCGGGCGAGTGCAACAGGGCCCGGCAGACCGCGGTGCGCTGCACCATCCCGCGCGAGAACGTGTGCACCGGGTCATCCGCGCGCCCGAGCATGCCGACCGCCTCCAGCAGCTCCTCCACGCGCGTGAACCCCACCCCGTGCAGCCGGGCGTGGAAGCGCAGGTTCTCGCGCGCCGTCAGGTCGCGGTAGAGCAGCGGCTCATGGCCGAGGAAGCCGATCTTCCCGCGCGCCGCCCAGCCCTCGCGCGGGAGCGCGTGCCCGAGCACCGAGACGCTCCCGTGGTGCGGGCGCAGCAGGGTCGCCAGGATCCGCAGGAACGTCGTCTTGCCCGCGCCGTTTGCCCCGAAGACCGCGAGCGTCTCGCCTTCCTCCAGGCTCAAAGACACGCCGGAGAGCGCCACGCGCTCCCCGTAGGCCCGACCGAGGTCAGTCGCCTCGATCGCTCTCATGGTGCGACGAATCCCCCTGCAGGGTGCGCACCACGTGCTTGAGCGTCGGCGCGAGCACGGGGAAGAGCTGATCGATCGACTTCGGTGAGCCGGGGAAGTTGACGATCAGCGTGCGGCCGGCGATCCCCGACACGCCGCGGGTCAGGATGCCGTGCGGGGTGTACTTCAGGCCCTCCGCGCGCATCGTCTCGGCAAAGCCCGGCGCATCGCGCTGGATCACCGAGCGGGTGGCCTCCGGCGTGACGTCGTTGGGCGTCAGTCCGGTGCCGCCGGTGGTGAACACCAGGTCGCAGCCGGCGGCGATGAAGTGGTGCAGCCGGTCCTCGATCAGGGAGAAGTCGTCCGGGACGACCTCCATCCCCACGACCTCGCAGCCGGCCTGCTCCGCGCAGGCGGCGAGCCGCGGACCGGAGAGATCCTCGGCCTCGCGGGCGGCGACACGGGTGGAAACGGTGAGAATGGCGGCGCGGATGCCGGGGAGGTTAGAGCGCGGCGGGCTCATGCGCCCGCTGGGCGCCGGCGATCAGCTCGCGCACCGCGGCCTCGTCGCCCTGGGCGAGCAGCGCGATCGGATCGGGGTCGCCGTTGACGATCCCTTCGAAGAACGCCTTGCGGTCCTGGTAGGTCGGCAGCGTGCCCTTCGCCCAGCCGCGCACCTCGTTGAGGAGCACCGCGAGGCGCGCGTACGGCTCGCCGTAGGTCTCGGCGATCTGCGCCTTCATGCGCTTGGCCAGGGCGGGTGACGCGCCGGCGGTGGAGATCGCGATCGCCAGCGGCCCGCTGCGGACGATCGCCGGCAGGATGAAGTTGCACAGCGGCGGGACGTCGACGACGTTGACCAGCATCGCGCGCCGCTCGGCGTCGTTGTAGACGGCGATGTTGACGTCGGTGTCGTTGGTCGCGGCGATGGCGATGAACGTCGCCTCGAGGTCGCCCGCCTGGTACTCGCGCCGGACCCACTCGATCGAGCCTTCACGCGCCAGCTTCGCGAGCTCCGGCTCGGCCTCGGGGGCGATCAGCACGACGCGGCCGTCGCAGGCCAGCAGGCCCTCGACCTTCTCGAGCCCGATCTCTCCGCCACCGACCACGACGCAGCGCCGCCCGGTCAATTTGAGGCACGCGATGTAGAACGGCGTCTCGAGCATGTCGCGCACGCAGGTCTGATCGCAGATCCCGCGGCGGTACTGGCAGACGCACTCTTTGCCGGCGTAGGCCTGAGCTGGCATGTGGTTATCACCGTACTAACTGCGAATGCAGCGCTACTTCGATCATCACTCCCTCCTACGGGAGGTCGTGGGTCATCGGCTCACCGGCCTCTCGGGCCCGCGCGCTCTGCTGGTCATGGCCGCCCACCCGCTCGCCTTCGCCGGGTTCTTCGCCCACACCGGGGCGCTCGCCGACCCGTACGGCCGCCTGCGGCGCACGGCGCGCGTGATGGACGCGGTCGCGTTCGGCACCGCCGCCCAGGCCGAGCGCATGACCGCGCCCGTGCGCCAGATGCACAGCCGCGTGCGCGGGAACCTGGCGTTCGACGCGGGCCGCTACCCCGCCGGAACGCCCTACCGCGGCGACGACCCCGAGCTGCTGCTGTGGATCCTGGCGGCGCTGGCGGAGTCGGCGATGCTCGTGTTCCCGCGTTACGTCCGCACGCTCTCACGTGACGAGCTCAACGAGCTGTGGCTCGACTACCGGCAGGTGGGCCGCCGCTTCGGGCTGGCGGACGACGAGATGCCACCGGACCTCGACGCGTTCGAGGCCTACATGGCCGGGATGTACGCCGGCGACGAGCTCTACGTGTCCGAGCCGGCCCGCGAGCTGGCCGTCGACGTCGTGCTGCGCCCGGACGTCGCGCTCCAGTGGCGGCCGGTGGTCGAGGTCGTCAACCAGGTGACGATCGGCCTGCTGCCGGCGCGGGTGCGGCGGCTCTATCGCTTCCGCTGGGACCCGGTCCGCGCATTGGCGGTGCGCGGCGGGGCGGAGGTCATACGGCGGCTCGTGCCCTGATCCGCGGGTCCAGGCGCACCTGGAACACGTCGACGAGGAAGTTCGCGATCACGACGAGGATCACGCCCTCGAGCACGAGCGCCTCCAGCACGGGGATGTCACGGGTGATGATCGCGGCGCGGATCGTCCGGAACATCCCGGGGATCCCGAAGCCGTACTCGATCGCGGCGATGTTGATCAACAGCGTCGACACGTTGACGCCGGTCATCGCGGCGATCGCGGGTGCGGCGATCGGCAGGGCATGGCGGTTGAGCACGCGGCTGTCCGACAGGCCCTTGGCGCTCGCGGTGCGGATGTAGTCGTGTTCGAGCGCCTCGTCCATGCTGACCTCGGTGACCCGGGAGACGAACGCGGCCAGCGAGAGCCCCGCGCACACCCACGGCACCCACATCGCCTTGAAGAACTGCAGCGGGTCCTTGCTGAACGGCACGTAGTCGCCCTGCCCGGAGACGAACGGGATCTTGAAGTCGCCGGCGCTCCATGAGAAATAGATCAGGCACAGGAAGGCGAGGAAGTACGGCGGGCACGACTGCAGGATCGCGGTCATCACGTGCAGCGCCCGGGTCACGCGGGGAACGTGGAAACGCCGCGCAGAAGCGCCCGACGAGCACGCCCAGGAGGGTCCCCAGCAGCAGGCCCCCGAGGACCAGCTGCACGTCGATCGGAACGCGATCGCGCAACACGTCCGTGATGTCTCCCCTGCCGTAGCTCCCGCACAGCCCGATGAAGTCGGGCCGCGCCCTTCTTGGGATGCAGCTGCCGCCGGGGGTGTCAGCCGAGGTCACCCTGGGCGATCGTCGACGATGTGCGCCGGCGTGTCCCGGATCGCCGCGCCCCAGCTCATCTGGTCGAGGCCCGCGTTGAACATGACGTGGCCGAACGAGAGGGCGATGAACGTGTCACGACGAGCGCCAGCAACCGGCGTGCGAGCAGTCGAGTGCACACGGTGAATATGGCCGGTTGCGTCCGGTTGCGTCTGCTGGTATGCTGAAAGGACCAATTGAGTCATGATCTGTCCGAAGAACAGACCAGTCGGTTCCGGCCGCTCCAGCGCTACGAGCAGGTCGCCGAGCGCCTCGCCGCCGACATCCGGTCCGGCGCGCTGGCGCCGGGGAGCGGCTCCCGTCCGAGCGCGAGCTCGCCCGCACCATGGAGGTCTCGCCGCGCGTCCGTGCGCGAGGCGATCGGCGCGCTGCAGGTGCAGGGCGCCGTCGAGACGCGGCCGGGCGCGGGAACGTTCGTCGCCGCTCGCCCGCCTGCGGCCGAGCCCCGCACGATGCGTCGCCCTCGGCCGTGCTGGAGGCGCGCGAGCAGCTCGAGCCGGCGGTCGCGCGGCTGGCCGCGCTGCGGGCCCAGCGCGACCCGGCGGCAGAGAACCTCTTGGCCGCGATGGAGGCCGAGCCGGTCGACATCGCCGTCTGGAACACGTCCGACCGGCTGTTTCACCGTCAGCTGGCGGCGATGACCGGCAACCCGGTCCTGCTGGCCTTCGCCGATCACGTCGCGTCGCTGATGGACCAGCCGCTGTGGCAGCGCCTGCGCGACGACTCGATCGCGGAGGCGGGTCGCACCCGCCTGCACGTGGCCGAGCACCGGATGATCTACGAGGCGATCGTCGCCGGCGACGCCGAGGCCGCCGCCTTCTACTCCCAGCAGCACATCAACCGCGTCCGCGCCTACATGGAGCTCTCGTAATGGCCCGTTTCGAAGGCATCATCCCCGCCGTCACCACCCCGTTCACCGCCGCGGACGAGATCGATGTCCCGGCCCTGAAGGCGAACATCGAGTCGCTGATCGAGGCCGGCGTCCACGGCTTCGTCGCCACCGGCACGATGGGCGAGGCCGGCTCGCTGACGCGAGAGGAGCGCGCGCTGGTCGTCCGCTCGGTGGTCGAGGCCGCCGACGGCCGCGTCCCGGTCACGGTGGGGTGTCTCCAGCGCCACGGCCGCGACATCGCTGGAATACGCGCGCGACGGCAGGGCCGCGGGCGCGCGGTACGTCATGGCGCTGCCGCCGCTGGGCTATCGCGCCGATGCCGACGAGCTCGTGGCCTTCTACGCCGTAGCTCGCGCGATGCGGGCTGCCGATCATGGCCTACAACAACCCCGAGGCGTCCGGCGTGGACATGCCCGCGGAGCTGATCGCGCGCATCCACGCGGAGGTCGATGCGGTCGTCGCCGATCAAGGAGTGCTCGGGCGATGCCCGCCGGATCCCGGCGCTGCTGCACCTCGACGGTGACCTCGAGGTCATCGTCGGCGGCGACGACTGGGCGCTCGAAGGCTTCGCGGCCGGCGCGACCGCCTGGATCACCGGCGTCGGCGTGCGTCGCCCCGCGCGAGTGCGTCGAGCTCTACGACGCCGTACAGGCCAACGATCTGGCCACCGCGCGCGAGGTGTACCGTCGGATGCTCCCCGTGGCCCGCTTCGACATGACCTCCAAGCTCGTCCAGTACTTCAAGGCCGCCCAGGACGCCGTGGGCCTGCACGGCGGCCCGACGCGCGCGCCGCGCCTGCCGCTGAAGCCGGCCGAGGTGGAGGCGCTGAGGACGCCGCCCTGGCGATCCTGCGCGAGCCGGCGGTGGCGTGAGTTGCGGGCCGCCCGCTACTTCGCGGCCGTCGACTCCCACACGGAGGGCATGCCGACGCGCGTCGTCACCGGCGGCGTCGGCACCATCCCCGGGGCCACGATGCTGGAGCGCAAGCTCCACTTCGAGACGCGAATGGACGAGCTGCGCCAGCTGCTGATGCGCGAGCCGCGCGGCCACGGCGCGATGTCGGGCGCGATCCTGCAGCCGCCGTCCCGCCCCGACGCCGACTGGGGCGTGATCTACATCGAGGTCTCCGGGCTGCCTGCCGATGTGCGGCCACGGCACCATCGGCGTGGCGACGGTGCTGGTCGAGACGGGCATGGTCGAGGTCACCGAGCCCGAGACCGTGATCCGGCTGGACGTGCCCGCCGGGCCTGGTCGAGGCCCGCGTGGCGGTGGAGAACGGCCGCGCGAAGTCGGTCACGATCCGCAACGTCGCCTCCTTCCTGCACGCGGCCGACCGCGTCGTCGAGGTCCCGGGCTCGGCCTGGTCACCTACGACATGGCCTACGGCGGGAACTTCTACGCGCTCACCCCCGGCCGCCGACGCGGGCCTGGTCGTCGACCCCGCACGCTCGGGCGAGCTGATCTCGGCGGGCCTGGCGGTCATGGCGGCGATCAACGACGTCGACCGCCCGGTTCACCCGGAGGACCCGCGGATCGCCGGCTGCCGCCACGTCGTCTTCCACGAGCCGGGCCGCGACGGCGCCGACGCCGTGGCGGCGACCTCGATCCACCCGGGCTGGCTCGATCGCTCCCCTGCGGGACGGGCACGTCGGCGCGGCTGGCCCAGCTGCACGCCCGCGGCGAGCTGGCGGTGGGCGAGCCGTTCGTCAACCAGTCCGTGATCGGCACCCGCTTCACCGGCCGCGTCGTCGAGGAGACGACCGTGGCGGGCCGCCCGGCGATCATCCCGGAGATCACCGGGCGCGCCTGGATCACCGCGATGGGCCAGTACCTGCTCGACGCCGAGGACCCGTTCCCGGCGGGTTCTCGCTGTGAAGCCTTACGCTCCGGGGTGCATGCCCGCGCGCGATGACGAGGTTCAGGCCCTCGTCGAGCAGCTGAGCGCGGAGCTGGACCGCTCGGTGCTCGTCGACGATGCCAGCCTGCGGCTGCTCGCCTATAGCCCGACCCTCGGTTCAGAAGACGAAGTGCGCCGGACCGCGATCCTGACGCGCGAGACGCCGCGCGTGATCCGCGATCTCCATTTCGCCCAGGGGATCGCGACGGCGACCGACGCCGGTGCGCACCGCCCCGCGGCCGGACATCGGGCTGGAGTCGCGCGTGTGCGTCCCGATCCGCTGCCAGGGCGCACTGTTCGGCTACCTGTGGCTGATCGACGCCGACCAGTCGCTGACCGATGACGACTGCGCCGCGGCGGAGCGCACGGCGGCCGAGATCGGCACGGCGATGTACCGCCGCGACGAGCTCGAGAAGCCCCAGCGCGAGCACGAGCTGCAGCTGCTGGAGACGCTCCTCGGCGAGGATCCGAGCCAGCGCGAGCAGGCCGCGCTGGAGCTGCAGGCGTCCGAGTCTGCTGGTCGCCGGCGCCGGGATCGGCGGTGCTCGCGATGCGGCCCTGGCACGACGCCGACACCGAGCTCGGCGCCTCCGAGCGCGCCCGGCTGGGCCTGGCGCTGGACCAGTTCCGGCGCGCGCTGCCGCGCCGCCAGTCCCTCAGCGTCGTCCACGGCGACCACGGCCTGATGCTGGTCGCGATCGACGCCCACGTGCAGCGCGGCGGCGGTCTCGACGAGCTCGCCAAGAAGGCCCAGGAGGCGCTCGACCAGGCGTTCGCCGACGCGCCGATCCGGATCGCGCTCGGCTACAGCGGTCCGCACGAGCACCTGCGCGATGCCCACCGCGCCCACGAGCACGCCCGGCTCGCGCTGCGCGTCGCCGGCGCGCCTGCCCGAGCACGGCACGCCCGCCGGCTGGGAGGAGCCTCGGCGCCTACCGCCTGCTGGCCCGCGCCGCCGAGACCCCGCACGCCCGCGAGCTGATCCACCCCGGGCTGCCGAAGCTGTTCGCGCTGCAGAGCAAGGAGTCACTCGTACAGACGCTCGAGGCCTATCTGGACAACGGTTGCGACACGAAGTTGACCGCAGAGGCATTGTTCCTTCACCGTGCGAGCCTCTATTACCGGCTGCAGCGGATCGAAGCCATCACCTCAACGAGCCTCAAGAGCGGCGCGGACCGTCTTGCGCTGCATTCGGGGCTCAAGCTCGCGCGTCTCACGGGGACACATCCGGCGTTGAGACGCACCAACAACGACTAGCTTGTCTTGCGACGGTGGTTTACGCTGCCGCGTCGCGGTTTCGACACATGAACGACGAACCGCTGGCCGCCTGTCCACTAAGTTGGGCGAGACGGAGGTCGAACCGAGCCCATTGGAGGGGGGCGGAGAAACATGCGCACACATCGATTGGCCGTTTTCGGCTGCACGGCCGCGCTTGCGGCATTTGCGGCAGCCTGCGGCAGTAGCAGTGACGACAATCCTCCGGCGAGTGGTGGCGGGACATCCACTCCGGCGGCGGATGCAGGCAACGCCGACACCTACATCCTCGGCACGACCGACAAGGTCGTCTCGCTGGACCCGGCCGGGGCGTACGACCTCGGCTCACAGCAGCTGATCGGCAACATGTACCAGAACCTGCTCTCGGTTCCGGCGGGCGAGAATCAGCCCAAGCCCGATGCCGCCGAGAGCTGCGACTTCACCGATCCGAAGACCTACGTCTGCAAGCTCAAGGCGGATCTGAAGTTCTCCTCGGGTGACCCGCTCACCTCCGAGGACGTCAAGTTCTCGCTCGACCGGCAGCTCAAGATCGCGGACCCGAGCGGTCCGTCCTCGCTGCTGGGCGTCGCTCGATTCGGTCGAGGCGACCGACCCGACGACGGTGACGTTCAAGCTCAAGAAGGCCGACGCCACGTGGCCCTTCATCCTGACGCACAACGTCGCGGCGATCGTGCCGTCGAAGATCTACCCGGCCGACAAGAAGCAGCCCGACGACAAGGCCGTCGGCTCCGGCCCGTACAAGCTGGTCAAGTACACGCCGAACCAGCAGGCCGTCTTCGCGCAGAACGAGATGTACACCGGCGAGAACAAGGGCACGACCAAGAACGTCATCGTGCAGTACTTCGAGCAGGCTTCGGCGCTGAAGCTGGCGATCGAGCAGGGCGACGTCGACATCGCGTACCGCTCGCTCTCCCCGACGGACGTCGACGCGCTGAAGGCCGAGTCCGACAAGGGCGTCAAGGTCGTCGACGGTGCCGGCACCGAGATCCGCTACATCACGTTCAACGTGACCAAGAAGCCGACGGACAACAAGGCCGTCCGTCAGGCGGTCGCGCAGCTCATCGACCGTGAGGCGATCACCAACCAGATCTACAAGGGCACCGCGGCGCCGCTGTACTCCACCGTGCCGTCCGCCTTCGCGGGCCACAAGGACTCCTTCAAGGACAAGTACGGCGCTCCGGACGTCGACAAGGCCAAGGCGCTGCTCGCCGACGCCGGCGTCAAGACCCCGGTCGACGTCGACGTCTGGTACACGCCGACCCACTACGGCCCGGTGGAGGCTGACCTCTACAACGAGATCAAGCGCCAGCTCGAGGCCAGCGGCCTGTTCAAGGTCAACCTGGACTCGACCGAGTGGGATCAGTACAAGGACGAGGCGTTCGCCAAGCACACGTACTACTTCTATGGCCTCGGTTGGTTCCCGGACTACCCGGACGCCGACAACTACCTGCAGCCGTTCATGCGCGACGGTGGCTTCTTCCAGAACGGCTACTCCAACAAGGAGGTCAACGACCTCCTCGACGAGGAGCTCGACGACGGACGACTCCGCCAAGCGTGAAGAGGCGTTCGGCAAGCTGCAGGACATCGCCGCCGAAGACGTGCCGATCATCCCGCTGTGGGAGGGCAAGCAGGTCGCCGCGGTGCGGGACGGCGTCGAGGGCGTCGACAAGACGTTCGACCCGGCGTTCCAGTTCCGCTTCTGGGTCGTGACCAAGAAGAACTCGTAATCGCGATGAGCCGGGGCGGATCGCTCCGGGGCTACGTCCTCGTCCGCATAGCGCTGATGGTCCCGATGGTCTGGGTCCTCCTGACCGTCGTCTTCCTGATGATGCGCGTTGCCCCTGGCGATCCGATCTCGGCCACGCTGGGCGGCAAGCTCTCACCCGATGAGCTTGCCCGCCGGCAGGCCGCGCTGGGCTTCGACCGGCCGCTGCTGGTGCAGTACCTGGACTACCTGTGGGACGCGGTGCGCTTCAAGTTCGGCACCACGATCACCGATGGTCAGACGATCGGCTCGCTGATCGTCGAGAACGGCGGCGCGACGCTCACGCTGACCGTCGCCGCCCTGCTCTTCGCCCTGATCGTCGGGCTCCCGCTCGGCCTGATCGCGGGCCGCTTCAGGGAGACGATCCCGGACGCCGGCATCCGCATCTTCGCCATCCTCGGCTACGCCGCGCCGCCGTTCTTCGTCGGCCTGCTCGCGCAGCTGCTGTTCGCCAAGAACCTCGACTGGCTACCGGCGTCGAAGATGGCGTCGCCGATCGTGCAGGCCACGGCGGTCGAGCACACCCACATCCTGATGATCGACCTCGCGATCGAGGGAGACTGGGACGGGGTGATGGACGTCTTCAAACACCTGATCCTGCCGATGGTGACGCTTGGCCTGCTGGTCATGGGCGTGTTCATCCGGCTCGTGCGCGTCAACGTCGGCCAGGCGCTCAACGGCGACTTCGTCGAGGCGGCGCGCGCCCGCGGGATCCCCGAGAGACGGGTGGTCTCGCGCCACGCGTTCCGCAACGCGCTGATCCCGGTGGTCACCGTGATGGGCCTGCAGGCGGCGCTGCTGCTCGGCGGCGCGGTGCTCACCGAGCAGACCTTCAGCTGGCCAGGGCTGGGGTCGCGCCTGCTGCAGTACCTCAACAACCGCGACTACATCGGGGTGCAGGGTCTGATCACGTTCTTCGCGCTGGTCGTGGTCGTGATCAGCCTCATCATCGACATCGTCAACGCCATGATCGACCCGCGGGTCCGGTACTGAGATGACCGCCACCACCACGGTCACCGGTTCCTCGGACAAGGCGCCCTCCCCGGAGGCTCCCCGCCGTCGCGGCAGTCGCCTGAGCAAGATCGTCGCGCCGTACAAGCACTCGCACGGCGTGCAGCGGTTCATGCTCGTCAGCGGCACGATCGTGTCGCTGCTGATCATCCTGATGGCGATCTTCGCGCCGTTGATCGCGCCCTACAGCTTCGACACCTACCAGGACGCCGCCGGGCGCTTCCCGACCCAGGGCCCGCCGACCGGCCGCAACCACTGGGGCACGACCGTCCAGGGCTTCGACGTGATGTCGCGCACGATCTTCGGTGCGCGCACCGCGGTCGAGGTCGTGTTCCTGGCCGTGATCTTCTCGGTCGCCATCGGCGTCCCGCTCGGGCTCGTCTCGGGCTACGTCGGCGGCTGGCTGGATCGCATCCTGGTGCTGATCATGGACGCGCTGTTCGCGTTCCCGTACCTGCTGCTGGCGATCGTCGCCGCCTTCCTGCTGTCGGACACGATCGACAGCGGCATCGTCGTGACGGCGATCGCGATCACGGTCGTCTACGTGCCGCAGTACTTCAGAGTCGTCCGCGCGTCGACCTCTCAGTGCCCGAGAAGCCACCTACATAGAGGCGGCACGGGCGATGGGCGCGAAGCCGTCCGTGATCATCCGCAAGTACCTGTTCGGCAACGTCGTGCAGAGCGTGCCGGTGATCGCGACGCTCAACGCCGCGGACGCGATCCTGACGCTCGCCGGCCTCGGCTTCCTCGGCCTGGGCATCCAGCCCGACGAGGCGGCCGAGTGGGGCTATGACCTCCAGCGCGCGGTCGCCGATGCCGGTGCCGGCATCTGGTGGACGGCGCTGTTCCCCGGCCTCGGCATCGTGTTGGCGGTGACCGCGCTGACGCTGGTGGGCGAGGGCCTCAACGACGTGCTCAACCCGACGCTGCGCCGTCGCCGGATCACCACGCCGAACATGCAGCGACGCGAGATCGGCTCCTCGGCGGTCGGGCCGGCCTCGGCGCCGCGGGTGGAATCGGAGGCGGGCGAATGACCGAGCCGGTGCTCTCGATGCGCGACCTGCGCATCTGGTACGGCGCGGAACGCGGCGCCGTGCGCGCCGTGGACGGCGTCAGCCTGGACCTGATGCCGGGCGAGACGGTCGGCCTGGTCGGCGAGTCCGGCTGCGGCAAGTCGACGCTCGGCCGCGGCGTGCTCGGGCTGCTGCCCGCGGGCGCGGGCCACGCCGGCGAGGTGTCCTACAAGGGCCGCAACGTGCTCGAGCTCAAGGCCAAGGAACTGGCCGAGTTGCGCGGGCCGGAGCTCGGGATGATCTTCCAGGAGCCGATGACGCGGCTCAATCCGCTGATGAAGATCTCCGCGCACTTCGAGGAAGTGCTGAAGATCCACGAGCCGGAACTGGGCAAGAAGGAATCGCGCAAGCGCTCGATCGAGACGCTGCGCGGGATGGGGATCCCGCCGACCCGGTACACGCAGTACCCGCACGAGTTCTCGGGCGGCATGCGCCAGCGGATCATGATCGCGCTGGCGCTCGTGCTGCGTCCCGCGGTGGTCGTGGCCGACGAGCCGACGACCGCCCTGGACGTCCTCGTCGAAGCCCAGATCCTGCGCATCATCGCCGACCTGCGGCGCAACTTCGACACCTCGCTGCTGCTGATCACCCACAACCTCGGGATCGTCGCCGAGGCCTGCGATCGCGTCGCGGTGATGTACGCCGGGCGGATCGTCGAGCAGGGCCCGGCCTACGACATCACCACCAAGCCGTCGCACCCGTACTCGCGCGAGCTGCTGCGCTCGACGATCTCGCTCTCGACGGAGAGGCTGCACTCGATCCCCGGCGCCCCGCCGGACCTCGTGCACCCGCCCCCGGCCTGCCGGTTCCACCCGCGCTGCCCGGACGCGATGCAGGTCTGCGCCCAGCAATGGCCGCCGACGGAGACCACGAGCCCCGCCCGCCGCTCGGAGTGCTGGCTGCACAAGAAGGACGCGATCCCGGCCGGGTTGGAGGCTCCGCTGGAGCGCGAGGCCCTGTCCGTGGCGGAGGAAGCATGAGCGCGGTGGCCACCGAGACGTTGATGGAGATCCGGGACCTGCAGGTCTACTTCTCCCTGCACGGGACCTTCCGCTCGCGTATCACCGGCCGCGGCGGCGGCTCGGTGAAGGCGGTCGACGGCGTGTCCTTCGACCTCCATCAGGGCGAGGTGCTGGGCCTCGTGGGCGAGTCGGGCTCCGGCAAGACGACCCTCGGCCGCGCCCTGCTCGGCCTCGTGCGCCCGACCGGCGGCAGCGTGAAGCTGCGCGGGGAGGAGCTCGCCGGGCTGTCGGAGCGGGCGCTGCGCCCCAAGCGCCGGCACCTGCAGATGGTCTTCCAGGATCCGCACGCGTCGCTGAACCCGGGCATGACGCTGGAGACGGCGCTCGCCCATCCGCTGCAGATCCACAACCTCTCCACCGGCTCCGGCGAGACGCAGGCGAAGGTCCGCGAGACGCTCGAGCTGGTCGGCCTCGCACCGACGGAGCGCTTCGCCTCGAGCTTCCCGAGCGATCTCTCCGGTGGGCAGAAGCAGCGCGCCGCGATCGCGCGGGCGATCATCGTCGGGCCGGACCTGCTGGTCGCCGACGAGCCCGTCTCGATGCTCGACATGAGCGTGCGGGCGAAGATCCTCGACCTGATGATCGACCTCAAGCACCGGCTCGGGTTGACCTACGTCTACGTCACGCACGATCTGGCCAGCGCGAAGTTCTTCTGCGACCGCGTGGCGATCATGTACCTCGGCCGGATCGTCGAGATCGGGTCGGTCGAGCAGATCTTCGCGGACCCCAAGCACCCGTACACGCAGGCGCTGATCCGGGCGATCCCCGAGCCGGACCCGGACAAGGCGCTCCCGCGCGATCTCCCGCGCGGTGAGATCCCCGACGCCGCCCGCCCGCCGCTGGGCTGCTCGTTCCATCCGCGCTGCCCGAAGGCGTTCGACATCTGCGGGTGGGAGAGCCGCGACCTGCGCTCGATCCTCGAGGAGCGCTGGCTCGCCGCGGGCGAGGAGACCTACCAGCGAGAGCGTGCGCTGGTCGGGGACATGGAGAAGCTCGACGAGGAGGCGTTCCTCCCGACCGGTGCGGGCAAGGACACGGGCGACCTGCTCAAGCTGCTGGAGGCGATCCGCGCCGAGGAGCCCGACGAGCCGCTGTGGACGGGCATCAAGACGATGGAGGCGGAGGCCCACGGGGTGCGCCTGACGTTCGAGCCCGGCATCGACCCGCCGCTGTATGAGACCGGCAGCTCCCGCGCCGCCTGCCTGCTCTACAAGCCCGACTGAGGTCGGTCACCGCCACCGAGGTGGCGAATGTTCATGGCCACGGCGTTCCGTTCCAGGGTCCCGCGCTACCTCGACGGTTCGCCGAACCTAAAGGGGCCTGGCCCCTTTAGGTTCGGCGGCGGATGATCAGCGGGATCGCGATCGCCAGTGCGACCGCGGCCGAGATCGCCGCCCACGGCATCGGGACCATGAAGCTCACGACCGCCCCGACCAGGACGATGAGGACGAGGATCGTCTCCACGCGCTCGCGGGTCATGGGCTGACCGTACCTCACCGGGAGTTCCGGCAGATCGCGTATTGACAGCGCGTAACGTTCGACAACTGGCGGTATCTGGCTGCCGGAGACGGCCGTAGATTCGACGGCGATGACTGAGGAGAGGCAGGTCGACGTCGCCGTCGTGGGGGGCGGTCCGGCGGGGATGACCGCCGCTCTCGCCGCGTCACGCGCCGGTGCCTCGGTCGCACTGATCGACGAGTACGCCGCCGTGGGCGGGCAGATCTGGCGCCGGCGCTTCGACGAGGTGCGCGAGCCCGCACCCGCCTCCTTGCCGGCGCGGGCGCGCGAGCTGTGCGCGCGGTTGTCGGCCTCGCCGGTCGAGATCCTCTCCGGCGCGACCGTCTGGGCCGCGCCGGCCCCGGACACGCTGCTGCTGACGGGTGCGGTGCCGCGCGTGCGCGCCAGCGCCGTCGTGCTGGCCACCGGCGCGTACGACCGGCCGATCGCCTTCCCCGGCTGGACGCTGCCGGGCGTGATGACCGCGGGCGGGGCGCAGGCGCTGGCGAAGGGACAGGGCGTCGCGCCCGGCCGGCGGGTGCTGCTCGCGGGCGCGGGACCGTTCCTGCTGCCCGTCGCCGAGCAGCTCGCCAAGACCGGTGCCGAGGTCGTCGCCGTCGCCGAGGCGACCCGGCGCCGCGACTGGCTGCGCGCCGGCCCGCGCATGGCCGCCTACCCCGGGCGGCTGGTCGACTACGCGCGCTACCGGACCTCCGTGCGGCGGATCATCTGGGGGCACGTGATCGTCCGGGCCGAGGGCGACGATCGCGTGCGCAGCGCGACGCTCGCGCCGGCCGCCGCCGACTGGTCGCCGACCGGGCGCGAACGCACCTTCGAGGTCGACGCCGTGTGCACCGCGTACGGGTTCCTGCCGTCGGTCGACCTGGCCCGCGCGCTCGGCTGCGCGCTGGACGGCGACGCCGTGGCCCACGACCACGACATGCGCACCACGATCCCGAGCGTGTTCGTCGCCGGCGAGGCGACGGGGATCGGCGGCGCCGACCTCGCCCAGGTCGAGGGCGAGCTCGCCGGCTGGATGGCCGCCGCCCACGCGGTGCGCTCGGCCAACGGCAACGGTCGCCGGCCGTCGACGCTCCCGGACCTGCCGTCGCTGCGCCGCCGGCGCGAGAGGCTCGCGGGCTTCGCCGAGGTGCTCGGCGACCTCTTCGACGCCCGCCCCGGGCTCGCGTCGCTGGCCACGCCGAGCACGATCGTCTGCCGCTGCGAGGACGTCACCGCGGGCGCCGTCGAT
Source organism: uncultured Solirubrobacteraceae bacterium (assembly GCA_963798325.1). Lineage (GTDB taxonomy): Bacteria > Actinomycetota > Thermoleophilia > Solirubrobacterales > Solirubrobacteraceae > Solirubrobacter. Next base: position 63,170 of record CAWCSS010000008.1, on the reverse strand, counting down.
TCCGCGGTCGCCGCGGGCGCGACGACGATGGCCGCGCTGAAGGTCGTCACCCGCTGCGGACAGGGCCCGTGTCAGGGCCGAACGTGCGAGCGCCTCGTGGCCTCGCGGCTGCCGGAGCCCGAACGGTTCAGCGCGCGGGCGCCGATGCGGCCGATCCCGCTCGGCGTGCTGATGGACATCGCGGTCGAGGGACAGGTCTAGGCGCGGCGGTCGCGTCAAGCGCGGCGGCTCGGTTGCGGATGGGCGCGCTTGACCCGCCTTGCTCACGGGGCGGTGACCGGCTGACGCCGATGTGCCCGCCACTCCTGATCGGTTCGGCGGACGAAGCGGCCCCGGGCCCGGGGGGTCCCGTCACAAACTCGGCGGATAACGAGAGGTTCTGACGGCACCCCCCGGACGTGCCATCTCGACCCCGGACGATCCCGCGAGATCTGCGCGCCGTTGCGCCGTTACGTGTGCCCCGTGCTCACGCGCATCCCCGCCACCACCGGCGTCACGCACGACCGCACGACCAGGCCATCGACCACCACCCGGCACTCCTGGCACACGCCGATCCCGCAGTACAGGCCACGCGGTGCACCGCTCGGCGAGGAGCGCAGGACCCACCGTCCCGAGGACAGCAGCGCCGCGCCCAGGGACTGGCCGGCCGGCGCCTGCAAGGGCGCCCCGTCGACGATGACCTCGATCATGACGCCGCCAGCTCGACCGGTGCGAAGCGGTCCGGCGAGAACCAGGACAGCGGGACCAGCGTCGGGCTGCCCGTGTGCCAGGCGGCGACGAGCTCGCCGGTCGCGGGGGCGAGGCCGATGCCCGCGCCTTCGTGGCCGGTGGCGACGCAGATGTTCGGAGCGTCGTGGAACGGGCCGATGATCGGGATGTGGTCCGGGGTCAGGGGCCGCAGGCCGGCGTAGACGCGCAGCGCGCGGGCGTTGCGCAGCACCGGGAAGAACCGCGCGGCGCGGCGGGCGATCGCGCCGGCGACCGAGAGGTCGACCTCGCGGTCGTAGCCGACGTGCTGGCGCGAGGAGCCGAGCAGGGCGGTGCCGGAGGGCGTGGACTCGACGACCATCGCGATCTGCAGGGCGGCGTCGTCGGCCTCGACCGCCGCGACGTAGCCCGCTTCGGAGAGCTTGCGCCGGAACACGACCGGGGAGCGCTCGAGCACGACGATCTGGCCCTTACGGGGCGTGACCGGCACCGTCAATCCGCAGGTCTCCAGCAACGCGGGCGTCCAGACGCCGCCGGCGATGACGACCGCTCCGCAGGTGATCAGGCCGTGGGCGGTCTCGACCCCGATCGCGCGCCCGGACGGCTCGCGGACGATCCGGACGACCTCGCAATCCAAGGAGAGCTCGGCGCCCAGGCGCACGGCGGCGCGGGCCAGGGCGGCCGTCGCGAGGCGGGGTTCGAGCTGAGCGTCGCCCGGGTACAGGACGCCGCCCGGGAGATCGTGCGCCGCGTGTGGCTCCTCGCGGCGCAGCGCGTCGGCGTCGAGCACCTCGCCGTGCACGCCCAGCCCGGCGAGCACGCGGGCGCGCTCGGACGACGCGGCCAGTTCGGCCTCGGTCTCGGCCACGACGACGCTGCCCTTGCGGTCGTACTCGAAGTCGTCAGGGAGCTCGGTGGCGAGCTGCTCCCAGAGATCGGCGCTGCGCATGGCCAGCGGGAGCTCGCGCTCGAGCTCCTTGTCCCAGGCGAGCACGTTGCCCTCGCACGCGCCGGAGCTGCCGGAGGCCACGAACGAGCGATCGAGCAACCGCACGCGGACGCCCGCGAGGGCCAGGTGATAGGCGCACGCGGCACCGACGACCCCCGCGCCCACCACGACGACGTTGGGGCTGCTCGGCATGTCGCCAGCCTAGGGAGCCGTACCCGCCCCGGGCACCCTCACAACGTTCAAGATCGCACGGGACGACTGCGAGGAATGTCGAAAGGCATGTGACCCTTCCGACATTCGACGAATTTCACCGGGTATCGCCTTCGACATCTCGTCGTTGCCATCCCTCGTCGCTCACAAAAGAATGCGGGGCAAGGACCCTGGGTCCGCGAGGGGTGTGTGCCAACGGTGGGGCCGGTTGTCGGAGGGGCACCGGCCTTTACCGCTCTCTCTTGGCGTTTCGCACGAGCGCTCGCGCTCCGGCTCGCAGGGCCGGCCACCGGCGCGCCTCGCGTCCGTAGCGAACGGTCGTCAGCGCGCGCTGCGCCTCGACGAGATCGGGGTCCAGCGGCAGCTGCGGCGTGCCCGGCGCCCACGCCGCGCGCCACTCCAGCTGGCGCGGCACCACGTGGCGCGCGATCCGCACGCCGACCGCCGTCGGCGCGATCCCGTGGCGGCCGACCCATGTCGCCGGCGACGGCAGCCGCCGCGCCACGCGCTCGCCCTGCTGGGCGTCGCGGGCCCAGATCGAGAGCGGCGCGGAGCGTTCGCGGGCGGCGAGGCGGATCGCGCTCTCGGTGTCCGGCGCGGCGACGATCGCGAGCACCGGCCCCATCGGTGGATCGACGAACACGGGGTCATCCGGATCGACCGGCCCGACCACGCGCGGCGTCTCGGTCACATCGGTGTCCGGGTCACCCGGGTCGCCGACCCGCAGCAACGCGGCCCGTGCGGTCAACTCCTCGACCAGCCCGGTCACCGCGCCCGGCGTCGCGATCAGCCGCCCGGCGGCTCCCACGTGGGAGCCCGAACCCCGCCCACAGGGCCGCTTCGATCATCCGTTCGCGCGGCGCGCCGTTGAGCACGAGCAGCGTGCCCCGCCGCCCCGGCCGCGGGAAGTCGTACACGCGCCGGCACTCGTCCTCGAACCCGTCACCCACGAGCGCGATCAGCTCGCCCGGAACGCCCGCGCGCAGGAACACGTTCCGCAGCCGCCCGGCGCCCGCGCCCGCGCCGGCGAGCAGGACGCCGTTGCCGGCCAGCAGCGCCGCGGCCGTCTCCAGCACCGGCTCGGCCCACGGCGACGCCGACGGCCCGCGCAGCCCCACGACGCCCACCGGCGCCTGCACCAGGCGGGTCGAGCGCCCGGCGAGCAGCCACGGATACGGCATCAGCCGCTGATCGGCCAGCGCGCGCGGCCCGTCGTCGGCCAATGCCCGCAGCCCGGCCGCGGCGGGCAGCAACTCGGTCAGCTCCAGCTGCGCGCGCGGCCAGCGCGTCTCCTCGGCGAGCCGCGTCGCGAGCACGTCGAGCTCGTCGAGCATCGCCACCGCCGCGCGGCGCAGGTAGCGCGCCCGCGCCGCCAGCGGCAGCAGCGACCACAGCGGCTGCGCCGTCCGCGCCGCCGCGGCGAGCTCAGTCGCGTCCACGAGCCTCACGAACCGCGCGCAACCGCTCGCGCAGGGCGTGTTCGTTCTCGCCCGGGTCGTAGAAGCGCAGGTTCTCGCGCCCTTCCGGCAGGTGCTCCTGGTCGTTGATATGGCCTGGGGCGTCGTGCGGGTACTCGTAGCCGACACCGCGGCCCAGGGCGCGCGAAGCCGGGTAGGCGGCGGAGCGCAGCGGGGCGGGCGGGGACTTGACTCCGTGCTGGCGGATCTCCGCCCGCGCGGCGCCGAGCGCCTTCCCCGCCGAGTTGGACTTCGGCGCGAGCGCGAGATAGATCGCCGCCTGGGAGAGCGCGAAGGTGCACTCGGGCAGGCCGACGTGTTCGACCGCGTGCGCGGTGGCGACCGCCACCTGCAGGGCCGCGGGGTCCGCGTTGCCGACGTCCTCGGAGGCGAAGACGACCATCCGGCGGGCGATGAAGCGCGGGTCCTCGCCGCCTTCGAGCATCGCCGCCAGGTAGTACAGGGACGCGTCCGGGTCCGACCCGCGCGTGGACTTGATCCAGGCCGAGATGAAGTCGTAGTGCTGGTCGCCCGCCTTGTCGTAGCGCAGCGCCTTGCGCTGCATGGCGTCCTCGGCGTCGGCCAGCGTGACCGCCTCGCCGGTCCGCGAAGCGGTGTCCAGCGCCAGCTCCAACGCGTTCAGCGACGACCGTGCGTCGCCGCCCGAGCGCGCCGCGAGGAACTCGATCACGTCGTCGGCGACGGTCGCGCCGACGGCCGCCAGCGCCCGCCGCAGCAGCCCGGCGATGTCCTCGGCCGTCAGCTCCTGGAGCTCGTAGACCTGCGCGCGGCTGATCAGCGCCGAGTTGACCTCGAAGTACGGGTTCTCGGTCGTGGCGCCCACCAGCACCACGAGCCCCTCCTCGACGGCGGGCAGCAGCGCGTCCTGCTGGGCCTTGTTGAAGCGGTGGATCTCGTCGAGGAAGAAGATCGTGTGGCGCCCGGAGCGGCGGCGCTCGCGGGCGCGGGCCATCACCTCGCGCACCTCGCCCCGCCCGGCCTCGACCGCGGAGAGCTCCTCGAAGGCGGCGTCGGCGTACTCGGCGAGCATCCGCGCCAAGGTCGTCTTCCCCGTGCCGGGAGGCCCGTAGAGGATCATCGAGTGCGGCTCGCCGGACTGGATCGCCGTCCGCAACGCGCTGGATGGCCCGAGCAGGTGCGTCTGGCCGACGAACTCCTCCAGCGTGCGCGGGCGCATCCGCGCCGCCAGCGGTAGATCCTCGGCCGGCGGCGCGCTCGGCGCCGCGGGCTCGTCCGGCAGATCGAACAGCTGACCCATCGGGCTAAGTATGGGGACCCGGCGCCTGGGGGTGCCCGACCGGGGGACGCTCCGACACGTTCTCCCCCGGTCGGGTGGGGCCCCCTTGCGTCTACGCTTCAGCGATGGGCCTCGCCGAGGAGCTAGAGGACGAGACCGCCGAGGTCCTGTCCAGCCTCATCCGCTTCAACACCGTCAATCCGCCCGGCAACGAGCGCGAGTGCCAGGAGTGGCTCGCGGGCTATCTCGAGGACGCCGGGGTGACCGTCGAGCTCGCCGGGCCGGAACCGGAGCGCCAGAGCCTGGTGGCCACGCTGCACAGCGGCGACGGACCGACGCTCGGCTATCTGAGCCACGTCGACACCGTCCTCGCCGACAAGGAGGACTGGACGGCGGACCCGTGGGGCGCCGAGATCCGCGACGGCTTCCTCTACGGCCGCGGAGCGATCGACATGAAGAGCCAGACCGCCGCCGAGGCGGTGGCGATCGCGCGGCTCGCGCGAAGCGGCGCCAAGTTCGACGGCACGCTGAAGCTCATCAGCGTCGCCGACGAGGAGACCGGCGGGCAGCTCGGCGCGAAGTGGATCACCGAGGAACGCCCCGACCTCAGCCGCGTCGACTACCTGCTCAACGAGGGCGCCGGAGCGGTCATCCCGTACGGCGACCGCCGCCTCTACGGCGTCTGCGTGGCCGAGAAGGGCACGTTCCGGTTCACCGTCCGCACGGCGGGCACCGCCGCCCACGCCTCCGTCCCCGGGCTCGCGCGCAACGCGCTGCTGGAGCTCGCCCCGCTGATCGTCAAGCTCGGCGAGGGCCGCCCGGGCTTCGACCTCACGGAGGCCACCGTGTCGCTCGTGGAGGCGCTCGGCCAGGACCCGGCCGACCCCGCCGCGGCGCTGGCGAACGTCCGCGAGGTCGCGCCGCAGCTCGCCCCGCTGCTCGACGCCGCGATGAGCGTCACCTTCGCCCCGACGCTCGTCAGCGCCGGCGAGAAGATCAACGTGATCCCGGCGCGCGCCCAGGTCCGGGTCGACTGCCGCGTGCCGCCGGGGATGGGCGAGGACGTGGCGCTCAAGCGCATCGAAGAGGTCCTGGGCTCCGACGGCTACGAGCTCGAGTTCACCGAGGCGATCACCGGCAACCGCTCGCCCGTCGCGTCGACGCTGATGGACGCGATCGGCGACTGGGTGGCCGAGAACGACCCGGGCGCCGAGGCCGTGCCGACCGTCCTGCCCGCCTTCACGGACTGCCGCTGGTTCCGGGCCGCCTTCCCGGACTGCGTGGCGTATGGGTTCTTTCCTCAGCGCCACCAGACGGTGTACGAGACCTGGCCGTTGATGCACGCCAAGGACGAGCGCATCGACGTGCGCGACCTCGGCTTCGCGGCGGCCTTCTTCCACGATCTGCCCGGGAGGCTCCTTGCCGGTTCCTGAGGACAAGCTCCGCCTCGGCGGGATGGCGTTGCGCAACGGACTGCTCGTCCACGGCCCGACCCACTGGTCGGCGGCGGTTCGCTCCAAGGACGGCTCGGTGAAGGTCGCCAGCGGCCCCAAGCCGCGCCTGTACGCGTTCGACGACGTGCCCGGAGTGCGCGGGCTGGTGCGCCTTGGCGAGGCCTTCGCGGTCATCCCGCTGGTCAAGAAGGGCCTGCCCGAGGCCAAGCTGGCCTTCGAGAACCCGTCGGTGATCGGTGTCGCCGCGGCCACCACGGTCGTCGCCTCGCTGATCAAGCGCCGCGCGCCCGGCACCGCCGGCGAGTTCGCGTCGGCGCTGATCGGCCTCGCGCCCGCGGTCTTCGCCCTGCGCGGCGGGGAGCTCGCGGCCTACCACGGCGTCGAGCACAAGGCGATCGCGGCCTACGAGGCCGACGACGAGGACGCACGCGACGCCCTGAAGGAGCACGAGCGCTGCGGCTCGCACCTGATGGCGCCGATGCTGGCGGCCAACCTGGTCGGCACGCTGCTGCTCAAGCGGACCATGGAGCGCCCCACGCCACTGGCCGCCGCCGCCGTCGGCCTGGCGAGCACCGGCGCGGCGGTCGAGATCTTCGCCTGGAGCGAGCGCCACATCGATTCGCCCATCTCGAAGGCGCTCAAACGGCCCGGCTACGAGCTGCAGAGGGCCTTCGGCACCCGCGAGCCCGACGAATACCAGCTCGAGGTCGGCCGCGCGGCGCTCGCGGAGATCCTCCGCGTCGAGGACTCCAACTAGGGTCCAGACCCCCTATGCAGATGCGCCGCGGTGGCGATACTGGGCTTCATGCGGCGTGGCCCAGACGGATTTCCTGAACCGACTCCGACCCCGATCCCGCCCGCGGACCATGTGACGGCCGCGGCGCAGCTCGACACCTCGTGGTGGACGCACGTGGAGCCGATCATCTTCAACTGGGCGCCGATCGCGTTCATGGCGCTCATCGTCTTCTTCCTCTGGCGGACGATGAAGCTGATGCCCAAGACCAAGCCGCAGGAGATCAAGCCCGACTCCGCCGGCGCGGTCAAGTGGGAGCAGATCGCGGGCGCCGACGAGGCGAAGGCGGAGCTGCAGGAGGTCATCGAGTTCCTGCGCAGCCCCAAGCGCTTCCGTGAGCTGGGCGCGACGGTGCCGAAGGGCATCCTGCTGCATGGCCCGCCCGGTACCGGCAAGACGCTGCTGGCCAAGGCGGTGGCCAACGAGTCCGGCGCGAAGTTCTTCGGCCAGTCCGCGTCCTCGTTCGTGGAGATGTTCGCCGGCCTCGGCTCGGCCCGCATCCGGCGCCTGTTCGCGATGGCGCGCGACGCCGCCCCGGCGATCGTCTTCATCGACGAGATCGACGCCGTCGGCGCCGCGCGCGGCTCGGACAACAACTCCGAGCGCGAGCAGACGCTCAACCAGCTCCTGGTCGAGATGGACGGCTTCTCGACGCGCGGCGACGTGGTGGTCATCGCCGCCTCGAACCTGCTCGACAAGCTCGATCCGGCGCTGCTGCGCCCGGGCCGCTTCGACCGCCAGATCTTCGTCTCGCCGCCCGACGTGAAGGGCCGCAAGTCGATCCTCGGCGTGCACACCGCCGACAAGCCGACGGGCGAGGACGTCGACTTCGACAAGATCGCGCGCCGCACGGCCGGCCTCACGGGCGCCGAGCTGGCCAACATCTGCAACGAGGCCGCGATCTGCGCCGCCCGCAACGAGCGCAAGGTGATCGGGCAGGCGGACTTCGACTACGCGCTCGAGCGCGTCGTGGCGGGCATGGAGACGCCCCGCGCGCTCAATGAGCGCGAGCGGACGGTGGTCGCCTACCACGAGGCCGGCCACGCGCTCTGCGCGGAACTGCTCGCGGGCGCCGTCAAGACGCACCGCATCTCGATCATCCCCCGCGGCAAGGCACTCGGGTACACCCTCCACTTCCCCGAGGAGGACCGCTACCTGAGCACGCAGGAAGAGCTGATGGACCAGCTGACCGTCTCGCTCGGGGGGCGCGCGGCCGAGGAGATCGTGTTCGGCTCGATCACCAACGGCGCCGCCGACGACCTGCGCAAGGTCGCCGAGACGACGCGCCGGATGATCCACGAGTGGGCGATGGGCACCTCCGTCAGCGCGCTGCAGATGAACGCCGAGGGCGGCGCCGTCTCCGACCGCACGCGCGAACTGCGCGACGCCGAGCAGCAGCACCTCGCCGACGAGGCGATGCGCCGCTCGGAGCGTCTGATCACCGAGTACCGCGCCACGCTCGACGCGCTCGCGAGCGCGCTGCTGCGCCACGAGGTGCTCGAGCGCGAGGACATCGAGGCGATCATGGCCGGCGCCGCGCCGTTCGCGCCGCGGGCGGGCCGGTTGCTGATCGCGGCAACCGAGCCGGACGGACGTCGGACCGATTTCCTGAACGAGTGAGGATCCGTCGCCTCCGTCCGATTACAGGACGGATGGGAGCGGCAGACGACTTTCACGCGTTGACGGCACCCGGCGCGATCCGCGCCGTGTTCCAGCCGATCGTGCGCCTGAGCGATCTGGCGACGATCGGCTACGAGGGCCTCGCCCGCTTCCCCACGCCGCCCGGCCTGGCCCCGCTGCCGCCGGACGTGATGCTCGCCGCCGGCGCCCGCTACGGGCTGCGCGAGCAGCTCGAGCTCGCCTGCTGGTCGGCGATCGCCGCCGCCGGCGCGCCGCCCGACGGCGGACTGTTGTGGGTCAACCTCTCGCCGGAGTCGCTCGGCCATCCGGGCCTGCTCGAGATCGCAGGCCGGCTGCCGTCGCGGCTGGTGATCGAGCTGACCGAGCAGGACACCGTGCTCGACAACGCGCTGCTGCGCGAGCGCCTGCGGCCGTGGATCGCCCGCGGCGCACTGGTCGCGGTCGACGACGCGGGCGCCGGCTTCACCTCCTTGGAGTACGTGGCCGAGATCCGGCCCGACTTCCTCAAGCTCTCGCGCGGCATGGTCGACGGGATCGACGGCGATACCACTGGCCAGGCGATCCTGCGCGCCACGGCGGCGTTCGCCCGCGAGGTCGGCGCGCGGATCGTCGCCGAGGGCGTCGAACGCAGCGAGGAGCTCGAGACGCTGCGCTCGATGGAGATCGACTACGGCCAGGGCTACCTGTTCGGGCGTCCGGGCCCGGCGTGGCCGTCGGCCGCGCCGGCGCCGTGCGCCGCGGCGAGCTCCGCGCCCACCGGCGACCGGCTCGAGCGCGACCTCTCGCGCTCGCAGGACGTTCGCGGCGCCAGCGAAGCGGTCACCGATCATCTAGCGCGGCGCGGGCTGCTGCCGGGCGTCTACGTCGTTTCCGGGGGCCGCGCCCGCTCTCAGGCGTCACGCGGCGTCTGGCAGGTCTACGACGGCCTGCCGTCGACCGTGGGTGTCGTCGGGCGCGTGCTGCGCACCGGCGTGGCGGCCGTCATCGAGGACGTCGGCGAGGCGCCGGAGTTCGTGCCCGGTGTCCCAGGCGTGCGCGCCGAGGTGTGCGTGCCGCTGGTGGTCGGCGGGCGGGTCGTCGGCGTGCTCGACGTTCAGGCGCTGACCGCGGTCGACTCGGCCGTGGTCGCCGAGGTCGAGCGCTGCGCGGCGCTGCTCTCGAAGCACCTGTGCGCGGACGTGCCGGAGTCCCCCGCGGCCCGGCTGTCGCGCATCGTCGCGCTCTCCGACGAGGAGGCGATCGTCCGCGAGACGCTGGCCGCGGCGCTCGCGCTGTCGGGCTACGAGTCCGGCCTGATCGCGTTGACCGACGACCACGGCGCGCTCTACCCGCACCTGGCCGTGGGCCCGTTCACCGTCGCCTTCAGCGATCTGACCGCGTTCGAGCTCGCGGCGATGGCGAAGTGGGTCGACGACGCCACCTCCTCCTACACCGTCGGCGACACCGGGGGCCGCGGCTTCAGCGGCCACGAGATCCTGCGCCGGGCGGGTGCGACGTCGCTGATCGTCCTGCCGCTGCTCTCGGCCGGCACCCGGCTCGGGCTGCTGCTCGTGGCCGACCGCGCCAACCGCGCTCCGGACGTCGAGGCGATCGAGTTCCTGGAGCTGCTCGCGCTGCAGGCGGCGGTGGGCCTGCGCACCAGCGTCGCGTCCGCGCCCCCGCGTGACGTCCTCCCGGAGCGGGCGGGTGTGGTGCTCGTGGACGGCGGGCCCGAGCTCACCGGCGCCCTGCGCGCGGTCGTCGCGGGCGGCGGGACCGTCTACCAGACGGGCGCGTCGGAGTTCGTGCTCGCCTTCGCGCCCGACAGCGCGTCGAGCGCCGAGGCCGTGGGCCGCGAGCTGCGCACCAAGCTCGGCGTCCCCGTGGGCGTCGCCGTCGGCGTGGTCGGTGAGCCCGGCGACGCCGTGCTGCGCCGCGCCCGCGGCTCGCTCATCTGACGACGAGGGCAAAGGCGCCGGCCCGCGCGGTCACGCGCTCCAGGCCGTCCTCGACGAGCTCGCCGTCGCAGTTGAGCTCGCCCGCGCCCTCCACGCAGACGACGCGACCCACGAAGTGCGCGACCTTGCGCTGACGCTCGATCGTCTGCGTCCGCAGGCCCCACGCGCGCCGGGCGAGCGCCGCGCGTGAGCCTGCGGGGATGACCACGACGTCGAGGTCGCCGTCGGTCGCGTCGGTCGCGCCGATCCCGGACCCGCCGCCGAACGCGCCGGTGCAGGCGACGATCACCTGCCACGCGTCGCCTTCGAAGCGCGTCTCGCCGTCGACGCGCACGCTGAGCTGCAGCGGCTGCCCGGACACGGCCGCGCGGACGGCACCGAGGCCGTAGGCGAACGGGCCGAAGCGCGACTTCAGCGGCTGCGCGCGCCGCCCGGCGATGCTTGCGAGCCCGGCGCTGGCGACGTTGACGAACGGACGCCCGGTGCGCAGGTGCCCGAGCTCCAGCGCCCGCGTGGTCTCGCCGTGCAGCGCCAGCTGCGCCGCGGCGTCGAGGTCGAGCGGGAGCCCGTGGGCGCGGGCGAAATCGTTCGCCGTCCCCGCGGGGATCACGGCCAAGGGCACACCGAGGCGGCCGGCCAACTCGGCCACGGGAGCGATCGAGCCGTCGCCCCCGGCCACCGCGATCCGGTCCACGTCGGGTGGGATCCGGTCGAGCTCGCCGATCTCGAACTCCTCGCCGATCCGCGGCAGCTCGCCGCCGCGGCCGGACGCTCGGTTGACGACGAGGGCGAGCCGCACGTGGCTCGAAGATACACTCGCTCGCGTGTTCGGCCGCATCGACCACATCGGGGTTGCGGTCGCTGACCTCGAGTCCGCGATCGACCTCCACACCCGTGCGTACGGCATGCCGCTCGTGCACCGCGAGACGATCGCGGAGCAGGGCGTGGAGGCCGTGCTGCTCGACGTCGGCGAAAGCCATGTGGAGTTGCTCAAGCCCCTGTCCGAGGACACGGCGGTGGGGAAGTTCCTCGCCGCGCGGGGCCCGGGCCTGCATCACGTCGCCTACCAGGTGGCGGATATCAACGCCGCCCTCCAGGCGGCGAAGCAGGCGGGGATGCGGCTGATCGACGAGACGCCGCGCACCGGTATCCGCGGGACGCAGGTCGCGTTCCTGCACCCGAAGACCGCCGGCGGCATCCTGACTGAGCTAGTGGAGGCACATTGAGTCCCAACGCCGTACGTCGCACCGCGCTCGGATTCCAGGGCGGGCAGGTGCTTTCGCTGCGTCTCTCCGATGAGGCGCTCAACCGCCTGCGCGACACCCTCAAGGAAGGCCGCGAGCGCTGGGTGGAGGTCGAGGCGTCCGACGGCGCCGTGCTGGTCGACATCGGCCAGCTCGTCTACCTCCGTGTCGAATCAGACGAACAACGCATCGGTTTCTAGTCTCCGGCTTCGCGCCAATGCGCTCGACCTCGCCCTCTACCGGCGTGTGCGCTCGCTCGCGCACACGCCGGAGACCGTCGCCTGGGTGCGCCGCTACTCCCACCTGGGAGAGCACGGCGCGATCTGGCTCGCGTTCGGCGCGGGGGCGGCGCTCGTGGACGCCGAGAACCGGCGGCACTGGCTGCGCGCGACCGCCACGGTCGGCGCGGCCTACGCCACGTCGACGTCGATCAAGCTGGCGATCGGCCGTAAGCGCCCCGCAATCGAGGATCTCCCGCACCTGATGGCCACACCCACAGGGCTCTCGTTCCCGAGCTCGCATTCGACTTCGTCCTTCGCCGCCGCACGCGCCTTCGGCGCGTTGATCCCGGGCGCGCCGCTGCAGGTCGCGGCCGCCGCGATGGCGTTCAGCCGCCTCTATCTCGGCGTGCACTACCCGTCCGATGTCGTCGCCGGCGCGGCGCTCGGCACGGCCATCGGGAGCCTCGGCCGATGATGAAGGTCGGCCTCGTGGGGATGCCCAACGCGGGCAAGTCCTCGCTGTTCAACGCGCTCTCGCAGGCGGGCGCCGAGGCGGCGAACTACCCGTTCACGACGATCGAGCCCAACGTCGCCACCGTCCCGGTCAAGGACCCGCGGATGGAGCAGGTGGCCGCGACGGTCAAGGCCTCCAACATCGTCTGGGACACGATCGAGTTCCACGACATCGCGGGCCTCGTGGCCGGCGCGTCGAAGGGCGAGGGCCTCGGGAACAAGTTCCTGGCCAACATCCGCGAGTGCGACGCGCTGCTGCACGTGGTGCGCTGTCACAACGACGAGAACATCCTGCACCCGGAGGGCTCGGTCGATCCGGGGCGCGACATCGAGACGATCGAGACCGAGCTGCTGCTGGCCGACCTGGATTCCGCCGAGCGCCGCCACGCCCGCGTCGTCCGCGACGCGCGCTCGGGCGATCGCGCGGCGGTCGCCGAGGAGCAGTGGCTGCGCCAGGTGATCGAGGCGCTGCAGGCCGGCACGCCCGCCCGCGCGGTGCCGGTCCCGCAGGACGCGCCCGACGCCGCCCGCAACCTCTATCCGCTGACCGGCAAGCCCGTGCTGTTCGTCGCCAACGTCGACGAGGGCGACGACGCGGTGCCGAGCGTCGTCGCCGACCACGCGGCCGCGACGGGTGCGGCGGCGGTGGCGATCTCCTCGCGCATCGAGGCCGATCTGGCCGACATGGGCGACGACGAGGAGGCGGCGATGATGCGCGAGGAGCTCGGGATCGGCGATTCCGGGCTGCACCGCGTGGTCAACGGCGCCTTCGGCCTGCTGCACCTGATCGCCTTCTTCACCGCCGGCGAGGACAAGCCCGCCCAGACCTGGCACCTGCGCGAGGGCCTGACGGCCTGGCACGCGGCGGGCTCGATCCACAGCGACATCCAGAAGGGGTTCGTCCGCGCCGAGGTGATCGGTTGGGACGCGCTGGTCGACGCCGGCGGGTATGCAGGGGCTCGGGACAAGGGCACCCTGCGTCTCGAAGGCCGCGACTACCTGATGAAGGACGGCGACGTGATCACGATCAAGCACACCGGATGAGCGACTACACGATCCTGCGGGCGTCAGACGCGCCCGACTACACCGGCGGCAAGGTCCCGAGCCCGTTCCTCGGCTACGCCCGCCCGATGGGGGCCGAGCAACTGGCGCTCAACGTCCGCGTGCTCGCACCCGGCGCGGCGCACGTCCCGCCCGGAGGCGACCCCGCGGGTGGGCACAGCCACAACACGATCGAGGAGATCTACTTCGTCATCGACGGGGAGATCACCCTCAAGCTCGGCGAGGACGTGCACACCCTCGGTCCGCGCGACGCGGTGCTGATCCAGCCGGCCACGGCCCGCGCGGTGCGCAACCTCACCGACGCGGAGGCGGCGTTCGCGATGGTCTCGATCAAGGTCGCGGACCCGATGGCCGAGTCCAACCCGCTCGACGGCATCTGGCCTTCTGACTGAAGGCGACCGCCTGGCCGAGTCGACGGGCGTTCGATGGACCGGCCGTCCGACATTCGTCTGACGGCCGAACAATATTCCCGCGCGCTCGAGGTGACGAATAGTGTTGCGGCGTGAACCGGCGCTTCGTGCTTCCGGGGCCGGACGTCGGGCGGCTTCTGCTCGAGCGGCTGGTCGCCGAGGGCGTTCGCTACGGGCGAGACTTCGCACTCGTCCGCATCAGTGTCCCCATGGGGTCCGCAGAGGCCGTCGCGCCGCTGTTGTCGGCCTGTCTGCGCGACGCCGACGTGGTCGTCCGCTGGGAGGCCGACGAGCTGCTCGCGCTGCTGCCGGCGACCGACCGGGCGGGCGCCGACCGCGCCGCCCAGCGCCTGAAGCAGGCGGTCGACGCCGACCTCGCCGTCGGCGCCGCGCACTGGGTCGGGGACACCGCGTACGACCTGCTGCTGCGCGCCGAGCCACGCGGTTAGAAATGTTGTGAGTGCATCGTGAGGAGACGGGTACAGCCGTCGCCGAGTTTCGACATCGCCTCCAACGACCCGGCCGCCACCCTCGAATGCCGAGTCGACAACGGCACCTGGACCCCCTCGCGTGGCGTGGACGCCGCGCGCAGGCAAGCCACAAGTGGTCAGGCGGCGTCTCTGAGGCGCTGCGAGAGCCGGCCCATGCCGAGCTTCTCCGCCGCGTCGGCGCCGCTCGCGTAGTCCGTCGGCGTGTCCGGCACGGCGTCCAGCGGCACCGAGCGCAGCGTGGCGATGTCGCGGAACATCCGCAGCTCCGCGGCCTGCTCGATCAGCGCCCGCCGGACCGCGGGCTTCTCGCGGATCGCGCCCAGGATCGCGTGCTCGAGGTCGCCCTTGCGCTGAAGGATGTCCGCGGCGGTCTTGGCGCCGATGCCCTTCGCGCCGGGCAGGCCGTCGGATGGGTCGCCGCGCAGCGCGATGAAGTCCGGGACCTGTGACGGGTCGATGCCGTAGATCTCGCGCACCTGGGCCGGGCCGACCTCGTCCGGGCCCTGCTGGCGCGCGCGCTGCAGCAGGATCGTGACGTCATCGGTCGCGCACTGGAACATGTCGCGGTCGGCGGTGAGGATCATCGCCTTGCCGCCGGACTCGGCCTCGAACGCGGCGTAGGAGCCCATCAGGTCGTCGGCCTCCAAGGACTCGTGGCCGTGGACCTTCCAGCCGAGCGCCTCGTACAGGGCGGGCGCGCGCTCCCACTGCCACGCGAGGTCGTCGGGCATCTCGGGCCGGGCGGCGTGGTAGTCGGGGTAGGCCTCGACGCGGTAATCGGCCGACTCCTGGCCGAAGCACATGACCACGGCGCGCGGCCGGTACTTCTCGATGCACCAGAGGGTCATGTTCACGGAGCCGACGAGGGCGTTGACGGGACGGTCGTCGGCGCCCTTGATCGAATCGGGCAGGGCGAAGAACCCCCGGTAGAGCAGACCGGGCGTATCGCACAACAGGAGCGGGGCGGACACTGACCAAATATGGTGCCTGGCCATGCGGACGATCACCGGACTCGATGAGCTCAAGGCGGCCGAGGGCGAGGTCCTCGGCACTTCCGACTGGCACGAGGTCACGCAGAAGGACGTCGACACGTTCGCCGACGTGACCGGCGACCACCAGTGGATCCACGTCGACGTCGAGCGCGCGAAGGAGACCCCGTTCGGCGGCACGATCGCCCACGGGTACCTGACGCTCAGCCTCGGCCCGGCGCTCAACAACCAGGTGTTCAAGCTCGAGGGCTTCGCCTTCGCGCTCAACTACGGCCTCAACAAGGTGCGCTTCCCGGCGCCCGTGCCGATCCCGTCGAAGGTCCGCGCGAGCCCGAAGCTCACCGAGATCACCGACGTCCCGGGCGGCGCCCAGTGCGTGTTCGAGGTCTCGTTCGAGCGCGAGGGCGCCGACAAGCCCGTCTGCGTCGCCGAGACGGTGGTCCGGGTCTACACGGGCTAGAGCTGAACGACGGGGCCGACGGCCCCATCGACGACGACGCGGTAGGCACCGCGCGCGGTCGCGTTGAAGCGATACCTGCCCGAACGGCCGAGCCGCACGGTGCCGGCGTCCACCCACGCGCCGCCCCGGCGCACCTGCACGGTCGCGCGAGACGCGTCGGCGATCACGGTCCCGGTGAGCGCGCCCACCGGCGCCCGCGCCGCCATCGCGAACGGCCGCGGCGCCTGCGCGCCGCCCGAGGGGCTGGTCGGCGTCGTGGCCTTCGACGAGATCGACGTGAAGTACGCCCACGTGTCGAAGAGCCCGAGCCTGGCCCGCAGCGTCGCGCCGTCCACCGGCGTCACGCCGCGCGAGCCGACGACCTCCGCGGCCATGATCCGCGGGGACACGCCGCGCTTGAGGACCCGGATGCCCTTGAAGGACCCCCGCACGAGCGAGCCGAGCTTCGCCGCCGCCGACTTCATCGTCAGCCGGGACGTCCAGCGGTGCCGCGGCGAGACCGAGTTCGAACTCGTCGTCGACCGAGACCAGCCACGGCTTCGGCTGCGTGCCCAACGTCGTGTTCTCGACCGATTCGGTCTTGCCGCCGCTGGTCGAGAAGAAGTACGTGACGACCGGCTGACCCTGATAGGTGACGATCTGCCCGCGCGTGTCCGCGACCGCCGCGTTGGTCGACGCCTGCTCGACGCCGACACCGCCGTAGACCTGCGAGCGCGTGTCGGCGTAATGGTCGAAGTCGGCGCTCTTGGCCGTGGTGATGGCGTAGGTGCGGGCCGCGATCGCCTGCGCGCGCAGCGCCTCGGCCGGCCACGAAGCGGGCGACTCCGCGGGGACGACGCCCTGCAGGTAGTCGTCGAGCCCGACGACGTTGGTCACCGACAGGCCCTTGAACACCGTCGGCTTGAACTCGAGCACGCCGCGATACGCCCTGCCGCCCAGCGAGGTCATCTCGTTGACCCCCGCCACCTGCAGCGGTGCCGTGAACGTCGCCAGCCGGCGTCCGCTCGCGGACAGATCGACCTGCGTGAGCCCGCGGCGCTTGAGCGTGTACGTCACCGCCGGGTTGAGCTTGCGCGAGCCCGCCTGGCGCGCGCCGGAGATCCGCGCCGACGACGTCTCCTCGATCAGCCGGATCCGGACCTTGGCCGCCGGATCGGTCGTGCCCAGCGACGTCCCGGTGTAGTAGTGCGAGAGGATCGCCGCGGCGGTCCAGCCGTGCTGCGCGTAGCCGAACGCGCCGTACTGGCTCATCCCGACGCCGTGGCCGAAGCCGGCGCCGCGGATCGTGAACGTCTTCGACGCGGCGGAGGCGGGTGCGGCGAGCGCCAGCAGGGCAGCCAGCGTGGCGAGGAAGGTGCGAGGCATAGGATCAGACAGCGCCATCTACGTTAGCCCGACACCAGGGGTGGATAGGAGTTGCGGAGTTGAGTTCGCGCAAGGCATCTGACCTGTTCGTGGAGTGCTTGGAGGCCGAAGGGGTCAAGTACGTCTTCGGCATCCCAGGCGAGGAGACCCTCGACCTGAATGAGTCCCTGCAGGATTCGTCGGTCGACTTCATCCCCGTTCGTCATGAACAGGGCGGCGCCTACATGGCCGACATGTACGGCCGCCTGACCGGGCGCGCCGGCGTCTGTCTGGGCACGCTCGGCCCGGGGGCGACGAACCTCGTGACCGCCGTCGCCGACGCCTTCCTGGACCGCTCGCCGCTGGTCGCCCTCACCGGACAGGGCGACCTGCAGCGCATGCACAAGGAGTCGCACCAGTACATCGACGTGGTCTCGATGTTCAAGCCGATCACCAAGTGGAACACCCGCCTCAACGCGCCTGAGGTCATCCCCGAGGTCGTCCGCAAGGCGTTCAAGATCGCCCAGGAGCAGAAGCCCGGCCCGACCCACATCGAGCTGCCCGAGGACGTGATGGGCGACCAGGTGGACGCCGAGCCGCTCCCCAGCGGCGGCCACAACCGCCGGCTGGAGCCGAGCGCGGGCGACACGCTGGCCGCCGCGGAGCTGATCCGCAACGCGACCAACCCGATCATCCTCGCCGGCAACGGGGTCCAGCGCGCGGGCGCCGCTCCCGCGCTCAGAGAGCTCGTGCGCGCCACCGGGATCGGCGTCGCGGAGACCTTCATGGGCAAGGGCGCGCTCGACTACGAGGACGTGCACGCGCTCGGCACCGTCGGCCTGCAGTCACGCGACTACGCGCTCGCGGGCTTCGAGGACGCCGACGTCGTGATCACCGTCGGCTACGACCTCGTGGAGCACTCGCCGAGCAACTGGAACCCGAAGCGCGACAAGACGATCATCTGCGTCGACAGCGTGCCGTCCGAGGTCGACGAGTACTTCATCACCGAGATCGATCTCGTCGGCGACCTCTACCACATCCTCAGCCGCCTGACCGAGGAGCTGCGCCACACGCAGCGCACGACTCGCAGCTCGCGCCTGGACGACATCGTGCTCGGCCGCTTCGAGGCGGGCAAGGACGACGACGCGTTCCCGATGCGCCCGCCGCGCGTGCTGTGGGAGATCCGCCAGGCGCTCGGCCGCCACGACATGCTGATCTCCGACGTCGGGCTGCACAAGCTGTGGATCGCCCGCATGTTCCCCGCGCATGAGCCGAACACGGTGCTGATCGCCAACGGCCTCGCCGGGATGGGGATCGCGCTGCCGACGGCGATCGCCGCCAAGCTCGTGCACCCGGGCCGCAGCGTGGTCACGGTCAACGGCGACGGCGGCTTCCTGATGAACGTGCAGGAGCTCGAGACGGCCGTCCGGCTCAAGACGCCGATCGTCAACGTCATTTGGGAGAACTCCCAATTCGGCTCGATCGTCTGGAAGCAGGACAAGAAGTTCGGGCGCCACTTCGGGACAGACTTCACCAACCCCGACTTCGTGAAGCTGGCCGACGCCTTCGGGATGCCGGCCTGGCGCTGCGAAGCGGTCGAGGACTTCGGCCGCCACCTGCGCCACGCGTTGTCGCTCGACGTGCCGAGTGTAATAGTTGTGCCGATCGACTATTCGCTTGACGTGTCGATCTCAGAGGAACTCGGAACGGAAACGGTGGTGGCATGAGCGCAGCAACGCAGGAGCGGACCGCGCTGGACGCGGTCCCGACACAGTTGTTCATCGGTGGCGAATGGGTCGACGCCTCAGGTGGCGACACGTTCGAGATCGAGGACCCGTCGACCGGCGAGGCCCTGACCAGCGTCGCCAACGCGACGCCGGACGACGCCAGAGCGGCGCTCGACGCGTGCTGCGCCGTGCAGGAGGAGTGGGGGCAGCACCCGCCGCGCGCGCGGGCGGAGATCCTGCGCCGCTCCTACGACGCGATGATGGCCAACGCCGACGACCTCGCGCTGGTCATGACGCTGGAGATGGGCAAGCCGCTCGCCGAGGCGAAGGGCGAGGTGACCTACGCCGCCGACTACCTGCGCTGGTTCTCCGAGGAGGCCGTCCGCATCGACGGCCAGTTCCAGGTGACGCCGGACGGCAAGGGCCGGATGATCACCATGAAGCAGCCGGTCGGCCCCTGTTACGCGATCACCCCGTGGAACTTCCCGGCGGCGATGGGCGCGCGCAAGATCGGCCCGGCGCTCGCCGCCGGCTGCACGATGGTCATGAAGCCCGCGCAGCAGACGCCGCTGACGATGCTCACGCTGGCCAAGATCTTCCAGGAGGCCGGGCTTCCGGACGGCGTGCTGAGCGTCATCACCAGCACGTCGTCGAGCAAGGTCTCGGCGCCGATCATCAACGACCCGCGGCTGCGCAAGCTGACCTTCACCGGCTCCACCGAGGTCGGGCGCGTCCTCGTCGAGCAGGCCGCGCAGGGGATGCTGAAGACGTCGATGGAGCTCGGCGGCAACGCGCCGTTCCTGGTCTTCGCCGACGCCGACGTCGACGCGGCCGTCGAGGGTGCGCTGGTGGCCAAGATGCGCAACATCGGCGAGGCCTGCACGGCCGCCAACCGCTTCCACGTGGCCAGCTCGATCGCCGACGAGTTCGCGCAGAAGCTCGCGGCCAAGCTCGGCGAATGGAAGGTCGGCCGCGGCACCGAGGACGGCGTCAAGGTCGGTCCGCTGATCGACGCCACGCAGCGCGACAAGGTGGCCGAGCTGGTCGACGACGCGACCGGCAAGGGCGCGGACGTCCTGCTCGGTGGCGGCAAGCGCGACGGCGCGGGGTACTTCTTCGACCCGACCGTGCTGGCCGGCGTGCCCGCCGACGCCCGGCTGATGAAGGAGGAGATCTTCGGACCGGTGGCGCCCGTAATCGCTTTCGATGACGAAGACGCCGCCATCGCCGCCGCCAACGACACCGAGTACGGCCTCGTGTCCTACGTCTACACCTCCGACCTCAAGCGCGCCTTCCGCGTGTGCGAGAAGCTGGACACCGGCATGATCGGCCTCAACCAGGGCCTGGTGGCCAACGTCCAGGCGCCGTTCGGGGGCGTCAAGGCCTCCGGCCTCGGCCGCGAGGGCGGCAAGGTCGGCGTCGACGAGTTCCTGGAGATCAAGTACATCGCGATGGCCATGTGAGCGGGCCCCTCGAGCAGTTCAGGCAGTGGTACGAACACGCGGTGGCGGCAGGGCTCTCGGAGCCTGAGGCCATGGCGCTGGCGACGGCCACGCCCGACGGAGCACCGTCGGTCCGCTTCGTGCTGCTCAAGGGGATCGACGAGCGCGGCGTCGAGTTCTTCACCAACTACGAGTCCCGCAAGGGGCGCGAGCTGGGCGAGAACCCGCGCGCCTCGCTGGCGATCCTGTGGAAGCCCCTCCAGCGGCAGGTGCGCCTGGAGGGGCCGGTCGAGATCCTCAAGCCGCAGGAGTCCGACGAGTACTTCGCGAGCCGCTCACGCGGCTCGCAGCTCGGCGCCTGGGCCTCGCGCCAGTCACAGGCGATCCCGGACCGCGACTGGCTGGAGAACCGGCTCGCCGAGATGGACGCCACCTATCCGGGCGAGGTCCCGCGCCCGCCGCACTGGGGTGGCTTCCGCCTCGTGCCGCACACGATCGAGTTCTGGGAAGGGCGCCCGAACCGCCTGCACGACCGCGAGCACTTCACGCGGGGCTCGGACGGCGCCTGGCACGCGCGCCGGCTGTCGCCGTAAGCAGGCCGACGACGATCAGGGCGCAGCCGCACAGCTGCAACACGCTCGGGTCCTGCGCCAGCAGGATCGCGCCGAGCGCCACGGAGCCGATCGGCTGGATCGTCAGGATCATCGATGTCATCGCCGCCGGCAGGCGCGGGAGCGAGACGGTGATCAGCATCCAGCCCAGCACCTGCGAGGTGAGCGCGAGCACGAGCAGCCAGCCGGCGCTCGGCCAGGTCGGGACGAGGTCGTCGGCGCCGAGGACGAGCGCGAGGATCACGGCGGTGATCGAGGCGAAGAGCGACGTGTCGAACAGCAGTCCCGCGGGGTGGGAGAGGTCCATCAGCCCGTGGCGCTGAATCAGGATGAAGGTCGCGTAGGAGAACCCGCAGGCGATGCCGAACACGGCGCCGCGTGCCGGGTTGGCGCCGTAGGCCCCGTGCTCGAGCGCGCCGCTGACCAGCAGGACGCCGGCGCAGACGAGCGGGAGCGCGTAGAGGATCGCCTTCGGGACGCGCTCCCCGAACACCAGCAGGGCGACGAACGGGACGATCACCACCTGCAGGTTGCCGAGCACCGTCGCCAGCCCGGCGCCCACGTCGTCGATCGCCTCGTGCCAGAGCGTCAGGTTGATCGCGAACACGACGCCGGCGATCAGCGCCAGCCGCCGCTGCTGCCAGGTGCGCCTCTGACCCTCGCGCCAGGCCAGGACGCCGAGGAAGGGGAGCGCGTAGGCGTTGCGCCACAGCGCGGCGGTGACGGGCTCGACGTCGGCGAGGTCGACGAGGATCGCCGAGAAGGCGATGACGAGCGCGCCGAGCACGCCCGCGACAGCCGGCCTGTCCCTCACTGCACGAAGCACGCCGTGGCGGTGCGGCGGAAGCCGAGCCGCTCGTACACGCGCGCCACGTCGTCGTCGGCGGCCGAGAGGAACACGGTCTCGATGCCCCGGCCGACCGCGTACTCGACCAGCGCGGCGGTGACCGCCGCGCCGTGGCCCTGGCGGCGCACGGCCGGAAGGGTGGCGACGGCGATGATCTCGGCCACGTCGCCGAGCGGGCGCAGCGTGCCGACGGCGATCGGGCCGCTGTCGTCCTCGACCACGGCCGTGACGCTCGTGCCCGTCCGCAGGCGCTCGCGGATCGCGGTCAGCATCGCGCCGGCGACCGGCGCGTCGTCGCGGTCGGCCGAGGTCTGGCGTCCGAGAGCGGTGCCGGGCGCGCTGAAGCCGACCTGCTCGACGGCGAGCGCGGCGCGCAGGCCGGGATCGTCCGCGTCGAGGAAGCGCACGTGGCGGTCAGGCGCGCCGGTGGGCGCGTCGAGCACGAGCAGGGGGACCTCGATGACCGGGAGTGGCATCGCGCCGCGCAGCGTGGGCGCGATCTCGTGCACCCACGCGAAGTGCTGCGGGACGCGCAGCTCGCGCATGCGGTCGCGCACGGCCTCGACGTCGGCGGGCGTGAAGTCGTGCGCCTCGCCGATCCGTGGCCGCGCGTAGTACGGCCACGGCTGCCGCGAGATGAACAGCGTGAACGGGCCGATCTCCTCGAGCCGGGCGCTGGGCCGCGGCCCAGCGTCGAGGAAGGCGTCGATCGCGCTCAGCCGACGATGCACGCCGTCCCGATCCGGCGGAAGCCGAGCCTCGCGTAGACCCGCGCGATGTCCTCGCTCCCGGCGGACAGGAACACCGTCTCGACCCCATGGGCGAGCGCGTGCTCCACCAGCGCGCCGGTGACCGCGCCGCCGAGCCCCTGACGGCGCACGGCGGGCAGGGTCGCGACGCCGACGATCTCCGTGGTCGTCCCGACCGGCTGGTGCATCCCGGCGGCGACGGGCTCGCCCGCGATCTCGGCGACGACCATCACGCTCACGCCGCTCTCGATCCGCTCGCGCAGGAAGTCCGTGTCGCGGCGCTCCATGGCGTCGCGCTCGGCGATCCCCTCCGGGCCGGGCGCGGTCCCGCCGTGGGTGAAGGCGACATCCTGCAGCGCGCGGATGGTCGCGAGGTCATCGTCGGGGCCGACCACGCGCAGCGTCGCGGACACCTCCGGCGGTCGCCACGC
Organism: uncultured Solirubrobacteraceae bacterium; assembly: GCA_963798325.1. Lineage (GTDB taxonomy): Bacteria > Actinomycetota > Thermoleophilia > Solirubrobacterales > Solirubrobacteraceae > Solirubrobacter. Next base: position 40,222 of record CAWCSS010000008.1, on the reverse strand, counting down.
GGCCCTGTCGAGGACCATCAGCGGCGCCTCGAGCACTTCGGCGTCCATCACCCCCAGCAGCGAAGGCGTCGTCTCGTGCACCCACTCGAACGCGAGCGGCTGGTTCAGCTCGCGCTGACGCTCCCGCGCGGCCTCGATGTCCGCGAGCGTGAACTCGTGCGTCTCGCCGAGGCGAGGACGCGCGTAGTAGGGCCACGCGCCGGTGCCGACGAACACGGTGAACGGGCCGACCTCTTCGACGCGGGCCGCTGAGCGCGGCACCGCGTCGTAGTAGCTCTCGAGTTCAGGAAGCAGAGCTGCCCGCCGCGATCTTCCGGAGGTCCAGGGCCTTGTCGAGGGTCTCCTCGTCGACGCCGTGCTTGCGCGCGACCTCGCGCAGGGTCCCGCCGGAGGCCGAGGCCTCCTTGACGATGTCGGCCGCCTTGTCGTAGCCGATGTACGGGTTCAGCGCGGTGGCGACGGCCAGCGTGCCCTCGGCGGAGGCCTCCAGGCCGGCCGTGTTGGGCTCGATGCCGTCGACGCACTTCTCCGCGAACAGCTTCGAGGCGGTCGAGAGCAGGTGGATCGACTGCAGCAGGTTGCGGGCCATCAGCGGGATCCGCACGTTGAGCTCGAACTGGCCCTGGAGGCCGCCGATCGTGATCGCCGTGTCGTTGCCGATCACCTGCGCGCCGACCTGCAGCACGACCTCCGGGAGGACCGGGTTGACCTTGCCCGGCATGATCGAGGAGCCCTTCTGGAGCTCCGGCAGGAAGATCTCGCCGATGCCGACGCGCGGGCCGGAGCCCATCAGCGCGAGGTCGCCGGCGATCTTGATCAGGCTGACGGCGACGACCTTCAGCGCGCCGGAGAGCTCGACGAGCGCGTCGCGGTTGCCCTGGGCCTCGAACGGGTCCTCGGGGGCCGAGATCGTCAGGCCGGTGTCCGCGGAGAGCTTCTCGCGGACCTTGGCGGCGAAGTCCCGGTGGGTGTTCAGGCCGGTGCCGGTGGCGGTGCCGCCGAGCGGGATCTGCGCCACCTGCGGCAGGGCGTTCTCGATCCGGCGGCGGCCGAGGCGGATCTGGGCGGCGTAGCCGGAGAACTCCTGGCCGAGCGTGACCGGCACGGCGTCCATCAGGTGGGTGCGGCCCGACTTGACGAGGTCCTTGAACGCCTCGGCCTTGGCGGCGAAGCTGTTCTCGAGCTGCTCCAGCGCGGGCAGCAGCGTGTTCGTCGCCTCGTCGAGCGCGGCCAGATGGACGGCGCTCGGGAACACGTCGTTGGAGCTCTGGCCCATGTTGACGTGGTCGTTGGGGTGCGCGCCCGAGAGGCTGGCGATGACCTCGTTGGCGTTCATGTTCGAGCTCGTGCCCGAACCGGTCTGGAAGACGTCGATCGGGAACTGCGCGTCGTGCTTGCCGGCGGCGATCTCGTCGCCCGCGGCGGCGATCTTCTCGGCCAGCTCGGCGTCGAGCAGTTCGAGCTCGGCGTTCACGCGCGCGGCGTTGCCCTTGATGCGACCGAGCCAGCGCACGACCGGCAGTGGCACGCGTTCTCCTGAAACGGGGAAGTTCGCGACGGCCTTGGTGGTCTCGCCGCCCCACAGCTCCGTGGGGGTCTCCTGCACGCTCATGGGCTCCTCCGCGTCATCTTCGGGTTCGTTTCCCTTACGCTAGCGCTGAATTGACCAGCGACCCTTCGCCAGTGGGGTGCCACGGCCGGGTGACCTCCACCGGAGGAATCACGCCTGGCCGCACGGGCGAGGTCATGGTCGCGATCCGCGGCGGCGTCGAGGCGTTCCTCGCCCGCGACGCCGACGGGGGCGCAATCGCGCCCTACGCGGCGGTCATCGTCGTCGACTACCAGCCACCCCGGCTGGTGCTCGTCACCCCCCTCACCGAGGAGTCCTGAGTTGAACACCACGCTGCTCGTGGTTGTCGCAGTGGTCATCCTGGCGCCGCTGGTGCTGGCGGTCATGTTCAAGGTCCTGTGGAAGGTCCCGGCCGCCGACCAGGCGCTGATCGTGACCGGCTTCGGGGTCAAGGGGCGAGCCGTCGGGGACCGGATCTTCAAGATCGTCACCGGCGGCGGCGCGTTCGTCTTCCCGGTGATGCAGAAGGCCCAGTACCTCGGGATGTCGGCCGACAAGGCGCTGCTCGAGGTCGAGGGCGTCGACGTCCAGAAGATCCCGGTGGGCGTGCGCGGCGTGGCGATCTTCAAGGTCGGAGACGACGAGGCCTCGATCACCAACGCCGGCGTGCGCTTCCTCGAGGCCCAGCAGGGACAGATGCATGACCTCGTCCGGGAGGTCTTCCACGGCCACCTGCGCTCGATCATCGGCTCGATGTCGGTCGAGGACCTGATCGCCAACCGCAACGAGCTCGCCCAGTCCACGCGTGACGCCTCCGCCGACGAGATGCAGAAGCTCGGCCTGGTGATCGACTCGCTGCAGATCCAGGAGCTGATCGATCCGACCGGCTACATCCGCGCCCTGGGTGAGCCGCGGGCGGCCGAGGTGAAGATGCAGGCCCGCATCGCCCAGGCCGCCGCCGACCGCGAGGCGACGGAGCGCGAGCAGGAGGCCGAGGCGCTGAAGGCCGCCGCCCGGCGCGACAGCGAGATCAAGCGGGCGTCCTACCAGGCGGAGATCGACAAGCAGACCGCGATGTCCGCCCAGGCCGGCCCGCTGGCCGACGCCGAGGCCCGCAAGCAGGTCGTCGTCCAGGAGACCGCCGTCGCCGAGCTCGAGGCCGAGCGCGAGGAGAAGCGGCTCAACACCCAGATCCGCAAGCCGGCCGACGCCGCCGCCTACGAGAAGCAGGTCCAGGCCGAGGCCGAGCGCGTCGCCCGCATCTCGATCGCCGAGGCCCAGGCCCGCGAGGTCGAGCTCGCCGCGGCGGCCAAGGCCAAGCAGATCGAGCAGATCGGCTCCTCCGAAGCCCGCATCACCACCCAGCGCGGCATCGCCGAAGGCGAGGCCACCAAGGCCCGAGGCGAGGCCGAAGGCGCCTCGATCCGCGCCAAGGGCCTCGCCGAGGCCGAGTCGATCGCCAAGCGCGCCGAGGCGCTCGAGAAGGAAGCCGACGCCGTCATCGGCCAGCAGATCGCCGAGCAGCTCCCGGAGATCGTCCGCGCGGCCGCCGAGTCCTTCAAGTACGTCGACAACCTCACAGTGCTCAACGGCGCCCAGGGGATCTCGGAGATCATCGCTCAGGTGATCGGGCAGGCCGGCCCCGCGTTGGAGATGGCCCAGGGCGCCTTGGCCCGTACGCGCGCCAATGCCGACGCCAAGGCCGAAGCAAAGGAGCCCGCTTCGTCCTAACGGCGAGCGGATCGCCTCGCGGGCGTCAAGGCGACCGCTTCGCGGCGGGCTTCGCCCGGTCCTGACGGACTCGCGATTGACCCCCGCGACTCGATCCGCTTTTGGGCTGGTCATGGTCGCTCCGCTCGGGGTGCCCTCCGCGGGAGGGCCCCGCGACACAAACGGCCGCGGGACGGGCGGTTTCGATCACGTTCGATGGGTCGTGTTGGCGCGTCGGTGGGGGTGCCGTCGCAAAGTTTCCTGTCAGGACGCTTTCCGACGTCACCCCCCGGGTCCTGAGGCCGTTCGGGCACCGAACCGATCAGGGGTGGCCCGCCCGGCGGCGGGCACACCGGCGCCAGCCGGCCACGCGCTACGGGCGCGCTAGACGCGACCGCCGCGCTCTGCTCGCAACTAAACGCTTCCCTCGACTCGTCGTGCGCTGGCTCCGGGAGCGCACTTGACACGAACGACCGCGGGCCAGCGGGTTTCGATCACGTTCGCACCGGTCGAGTTGGCGCGTCGGTGGGGGTGCAGCCGGAAACCTGTCGAGAGCGAACCTTTCCGGCTTCACCCCCCGGCCCGAGGCCGTTTCGTCCGCCGAACCGATCAGGAGTGGCCCGCCCGTGGCGGGCACACCGGCGCCAGCCGGTCCTCACTGCCCCGTAAGCGGAGCGCGGCCAGGCGGGTCAAGCGCGCCCACCCGCCCACGAGCGAACACAAGGATCGGGCGCGCTTGACGCGACCGCCGCGCTCTGCTCGCAGTTCAGGCGCGGGCGCAGCGGCCGGGCCGCGCTCGGGGGCCACGTCGGTGCGCTGCTCCGCCAGCATGGCCGACCCACCTGTCACCAACGACCGCGGGACCGGGCGTTTCGAACACGTTCGACTGGCCGAGGTGGCGCGTCGGTAGGGGGTGCGGTACGAGATTCGTGCTGGACGAGGAATTTCGTACGTCACCCCCCGGTCCCGAGGCCGTTTCGGCCGCCGAACCGATCAGGAGTGGCCCGCCCGTGGCGGGCACACCGGCGCCAGCCGGTCATCGCTGCCCCGTAAGCGGAGCGCGGCCAGGCGGGTCAACCGCGCCCACCCGCTCCCGAGCGAACACAAGAATCGGGCGCGCCTGACGCGACCGCCGCGCTCTGCTCGCCGTCAGGGAGTGGGCGCCGCGGCCGGGCCGCGCTCGGGGGTCACGTCGTGCGGGTGCAACTCCGCGCGGCAGTGGGAGCACACGAGCATCGGGTCGGCCTCGTGGCCGCAGAGGTTGTGGCGCAGCACGACCGGCGGGCCCTGCTCGGAATGGATGTGGCGGTCACCCCAGCGCATCAGCGTGACGATGCTCGGGTAGAGGTCGCGACCCGCCGTGGTCAGGCGGTACTCGTAGCGCTCGGGTTCCTCGTGGTAGAGGACCCGCTCCAGGATTCCCGCGTTCACCAGCGTGTGCAGCCGCGTCGAGAGGATGTTGCGCGCGATGCCCAGATTGCGCTGCATCTCGCTGAAGCGGCGCACGCCGTAGAAGGACTCCCGGAGGATCAGAAATGTCCAGCGTTCGCCCAGGATCTCCATCGCTCGGCCGATGGAGCACGTAACCGGCCGGTCAAGCTCGTACATCACTGGTGAACGGTAGCGATGGTGGCGATCACCCGCAGAACGCGGTCAGCTCACGGGCGACGCCGATCGGGTCGTCGTAGGCGATCAGGAAGCCGGTCCGGGGGAGGACGCGCAACTGGGCGTCGGGGAGCAGTCGCAGCGCCTCCTCGGCGATCGAGAGCGGGTGCAGCAGGTCGTCGTCGGCCCACAGGAGCAGCACCGGGAAGTCCATCCCGCCATACGTCCCCAGGAGGTCCTTCTGGGCGCCTCGCGGCCACCGCTTGGCGGCCTTCGCCCATGAGCGCACGCGGTTGCCGTTGCCGCCGAGGTCCATGTACGCGTGGCGGAACAGGTCGCGGACGCCGGTCGCGCCGGTCGCGGTCAGCCGGTCGCCCCGGCTTGGGCGGATGACCACGCTTCCGGCTCGGGCCAGCGCGCGGTCGGCGCCGGGCACGACCGCCGCGCGCACGACCACCTTGCCCGCCTTCTCCAGTCCGCTCCGGGTCGGCTTGGTGTGCATCCAGTTGGGCAGCAGGACCAGCCGTGCGGGGGCCAGAGCGCCGGAAGCGACCGCCCGCAGCGCGAGCTGCGCGCCGACGCCGTGGCCGGCCACCGTGGGGTGCGCCCCGCAGGTCTCGTGCAGGAAGCCGGCGAGCACCTCGGTCAGCCATTCCGGCGTGTAGGGGTGGTGCGGGCGGTCCTCGCTGTCGCCGTGCAGCGGGAGGTCGGGGAGCACCACGCGGTGGCGGTGCGCCAGGTCGTCGACGACCGGCTCGAACTCGCGATGGGTCAGTCCCTGCGAGTGCAAGAGCGCCAATGGGGGCCCGGTTCCGGACTCGCGGTAGGCGATCCGCGCGCCGTCGGGGTGGTGGTACAACCGCAGCTTCACCGGCGTGACAGCTTTCCACGTCGTAACCTCGCCCGACGTGGGAGTGCTCAGCACCCTTGGCCAGCCGGTCCGTCGCCGCGAGGATGCGCGCCTGCTCGCCGGTCGCGGCGAGTTCCTCGACGACCTCCGGATCGACGGCACGCTGCACATGGCGTTCGTGCGCTCGCCGCACGCCCACGCCCGCATCACGAACCTAAAGGGGCCAGGCCCCTTTATGTTGGCCGCCGCCGATCTGGAGGGGCGGGCGTGGCCGCAGCAGATCGTTCCGCCGCCGGGGCTGGACGTCTCGCCGGTGCCGCATCCGCTGCTGGCCGATGGCTATGTGCGCTACGTCGGGCAGCCGGTCGCGGCCGTGGTGGCGGAGTCGCGCGCGCTGGCCGAGGACCTCGCCGACCGGGTGCAGGTCGACTACGAGCCGCTGGACGCCGTGACCGACCCCCGCGCGGGCGAGTCGCTGGTGCGCTGGGAGAAGCGCGCCGGCGACGTCGCGGGCGCGTTCGCCCGAGCCGCCCACGTCGTGCGCAAGGAGACCGTGATCCCGCGGCTGGCCGCGGTCCCGATGGAGCCGCGCGGCGCGCTCGTCGCGCCGGAGGGAGACCGGCTGACGGTCTACACGTCGAGCCAGAGCGCGCACCGCCCGCGCGAGCAGCTCGCGCTCAGCCTCGGTCGCACGCAGGAGAGCATCCGCGTGGTCGTCCCCGACGTCGGCGGCGGCTTCGGCTCCAAGGGCACGCTGCCGGTCGAGACCGCGCTGGTGGCGCTCGCCGCGCAGCAGCTCGGCCGTCCCGTCAAGTGGGCCGAGGACCGGCGCGAGAACCTCCTCTCCGCTCCGCAGGGCCGCGGGATGCACGGCGCGCTCGAGCTCGCGTTCGACGCCGAAGGCCGCATCCTCGCCCTCAGAGGCCGCCTGCTCGCCGACCTCGGCGCCTATCTGCTGCCGAGCACTCCGATCCCGCCGCACACGACCGCGATGCTGCTCGCCGGCTGCTACGACATCCAGGCCGTCGAGGTGATCGTCACGGGCGCCCGCACGAACAAGGTCCCGACCGCGCCCTACCGCGGCGCCGGCCGCCCCGAGGCCAGCTATCTGATCGAGACCACGCTCGACCACGCCGCCCGTCAGCTCCAACTCGATCCCGTCGACCTGCGTCGCCGCAACCTCGTCCGCGAGTTCCCCTACCGCACGGCGTTCGGCTGGACCTACGACTCCGGCGACTACGAGCGCTGCCTGGACCGCGCGCTCGAACTGATCGACACCCCGAAGCCGGAGCCCAAGCCCGAGCTCCCCGACACCCATTGGGCCGCCCCGCGCGCCCCGCGCCGCTTCGCCCGCCCGAGCACGCTCACCGGCACCGGCGTCGCCCTCTCCGTGGAGCGCTCCGGCGGCCTGTTCGAGTTCGCCGAGGTGACCCGCGCGCAGGAGCACGTCACGGTCAAGGTCGGCTCGATCCCCACCGGCCAGGGCCACGAGACGCTGTTCGCCCAGATCGCCGCCGACAGGCTCGGTATCGACCCCGCCAACGTGACCGTCGTGCACGGCGACACCGACGCGATCGCCGACGGCCTCGGCTCGTTCGCCAGCCGCAGCACGGCGATGGGCGGCTCGGCCGTCGCCGCCGCGTGCGACGACCTGCTCGCCAACGGCACGGACACCGGCCGCGCGCGCTTTGCCTCCGAGCAGGTCTTCGCCTCCGGCGCCTACGCCGCGACGGTCGAGGTCGAGCGCGCCACGGGCAGGGTCACCGTCACCCACATGGTCGCCGTCGACGACGCCGGCCGGATCATCAACCCGCTGCTCGCCGAGGGTCAGGTGATCGGCGGCGCGGTCCAGGGGCTCGGCGCCTGTCTCACCGAACACGCGACCGGACAGACCAACCTGCTCGACTACCAGCTCCCGACCGCCGCCGAGATCCCCGCGTTCACCACCGACTTCGTGCAGACCCCCACGCCGCTGAACCCGCTCGGCGCGAAAGGGATCGGCGAGAGCGGCGTGATCGGCGCGCCGCCGGCGATCGCCAACGCGCTCGCGGACGCCCTCGGCCGCCACCTCGACCCGCCCTACACGGCCGCGAAGGTCTGGCGGGCCCTGCAGTGATCCTCGAGACCCCCCTCGACCAGGCCTGGGCCCGGCTGTCGCAGCTCCCGCCGGCGCGCGGGACCGTGGCCGGCTACACCGGCGTCGCGCGCCTGGAGGAGGCCGACGACGACACCCACACGGCGATCCTGCGCCTCAACGGCACCGGTCCCAACGGCCCGGTGACGGCCACGATCACCGCCACGCTCGAAGCGGTCGACCGCCAGACGCGTCTGCACTTCTCGACCAAGGCCCATCCACAGCCCACGGCCGCCGCGATCCACGTCCTCGCCGCCACGCTCGCCGACGCGCTCTCCACCCAGGGCGCGCCACGCCGCCTGATCTCCGCGAGGCTGTCGTGAAGCCCGCCCCGTTCGAGTACGTCGCCGCACGCTCGATCACGGAGGCGGTCGCCGTCCTCAAGCGCGACGAGCACGCCCGCGTGCTGGCCGGCGGCCAGAGCCTGATCGGGCTCCTGAACCTGCGCGAGCTGACCCCGAGCGTCCTCGTCGACATCAACCCGATCGCCAACCTCGGCGTCATGCGCCGCAGCAACGGCTCGCTGAACATCGGCGCGACCGTCCGCCAGGCGACGCTCGAGCGCTCGGCCCTGATCGCGCACCACTGGCCGCTGCTCGCCCAGGCCGTCCGCCACGTCGGCCACTTCGCGACGCGGACCAGGGGCACCGTGTGCGGCTCGGTCGCCCACGCCGACCCGTTCGCCGAGTTGCCGACCGCCCTGACCGCGCTCGACGCCCGCTACGTCACCTCGCGCAGGATGCTCACGACCTTCGGCCTCGAACGCGGCGAGTTCCTCACGGGCATCGTCGTCCCCCCGTTGGCGCCCGGCTCGCGCACCGCGTTCCACGAGCACAAGGAGACGCGCGGCTCGTTCGCCATCGCGGGCGTGGCCGTGGTCCTCGGCCGCGAGCACGCGGCGGTCGCGGTGATGGGTGGCGGGCGCGCCACGGACGCCGAGCAGGCGCTCCTGGACGGCGCGAGCGCCGAGCAGGCCGCGCAGCTCGCCGCGCGCACCGTGACCGACGCGCACGCCCGCGCGCTCGTCACCGAGCTGACCCGCCGCGCGCTCAACGAGGCGGGGCGCGAGTGAAGGCCCGCATCAACGGCGTGCCCTACGAGGAGGACGTCGAGCCCCGCACGCTGCTGAGCGACTTCATCCGCGACCTCGGCCTGACCGGCACGAAGGTCGGCTGCGAGCACGGCGTCTGCGGCGCCTGCACCGTTCAGCTCGACGGCGAGCCGATCCGCTCCTGCCTGATGCTGGCCGTCCAGGCTGAGGGCTGCGACGTCAAGACGGTCGAAGGGCTCGAGTACGGCCGCCTGCAGGAGGCGTTCCACGAACATCACGCCCTGCAGTGCGGGTTCTGCACCGCGGGCATCCTCGTCACGCTCGACGCCTACCTGCGCGAGCACCCGAACCCGACCGAGGACGAGGTGAAGGTTGCGCTGGCGGGCAACCTCTGCCGCTGCACCGGCTACGCGCCGATCATCGCCGCCGTCCTGAATCGATGAAGCTCCGCTCGCCGTACGACCGCGAGATCCTGTTGCTCGCGTTGCCGGCGCTCGGCGCGCTCGCGGCCGAGCCGCTCTACGTGCTCGTCGACACCGCGATCGTCGGCCACCTCGGCACCAGCCAGCTCGCGTCGCTGGCGATCGCCGCGACGGTGCTGAGCACCGCGTTCACGATCTTCAACTTCCTCACCTACGGCACCACCGCCCAGGTCTCGCGGCTGCACGGCGCGAAGCTGGACACCCAGGCCGCCGGGCTCGGCTCGCAGGCGCTGTGGCTGGCGCTCGCGATCGGCGTCGGGCTGCTGGTGCTGCTGGAGCTCTCCGCGCCCGCGGTGGTCTCGCTGATGGGCGGCGCGGGAGAGGTGAAGGAGGGCGCGGTGCTCTATCTGCGGATCTCCGCGCTCGGCGCGCCGCTGTTCATGCTCGCGAGCGCCGCACAGGGCTTCCTGAGAGGGATCGGCGACCTCAAGACGCCCCTGTACATCCTGCTCGCCGCCCACTCCGCGAACGTCGTGCTGGAGCTGCTGTTCGTCTACGGCTTCGACTGGGGACTCAAAGGCTCGGCGTGGGGAACGGTGCTCGCGCAGCTCGGCATGGCGCTCGCCTTCTTCGCGGTGCAATACCGAGCGGGGCTGGAACGTCCGCATCCGGACAAGATGCGCCCGCTGATGCGGATCGGCTCCGAGATCGCGGTCCGCACGACCGCGCTCACCGGCTCGTTCCTGGTGGGCAGCGCCGTCCTCGCGCGGATCGGCGCCGCGTCGCTGGGCGCGCACCAGATCGCCTTCCAGCTGTGGGTCTTCCTCGCGCTCGTGCTCGACGCGATCGCGATCGCCGGGCAGGTGATGATCGGGCGCATGCTCGGCGCTTCCGACGCCGACGGCGCGCGCGCCGCGGCGACCCGGATGATCGCTTGGTCGGTCGCGATCGGCGCGTGCTTCGGCGTGAGCTTGCTGCTGCTGGGCAACGCCGTCCCGCGCCTGTTCACCCGCGATCAGGCGGTGATCGACCAGGCGAATGAGATCTGGCCGCTGTTCGTGCTCATGATGCCGTTCAACGGTGCCGTCTTCGCCCTCGACGGCATCCTCATCGGCGCCGGCGACACCCGCTTCCTGATGTGGGGAATGCTGGCCGCAGCAGCGGTTTATCTGCCGATCGTGCTGCTCACGCTGCGGTTCGATTGGGGCATCGCGGGAGTGTGGTGGGGCCTGGTCGCACTGATCGCCGTTCGTCTAGTTACGTGCGGTGCGCGGTTCGCAAGTTCGCACTGGGCGTTGACAGGCGCTCCGGCTTGACTACCCTGATCGCGTCCATGACGCGTCGCATCGCCCTCATAACCACTCTGCTCGCCCTCGCCCTGGCCGCTCCGGCCGGAGCCCAGTCGGGGGCCTTCGGCCCGCTCCCGGCCGCGGAGCAGACCGCTACGCCGACGCCGACGGCCACCAGTTCGTCCTCGACGGAGACCGGACGCAACGTCCTGTTCATCATCGGTGGCGCCCTCATCCTCGGCTTCGCCGTGATGGGCTGGCTGATCCTGCGCGACGCGCGCACGACGTCCACGAAGGAACTCGAGGACATCGAGCACGACAAGCACCGCAGCATCGCCATGCACAAGCGCCAACAGCAGCAGAAGGCGAAGGCGCGCAAGCGCACCTCCGCGCAGCGCAAGGCGCGCAAGGTGCAGCAGCAGCAACGCAAGCGCTGATCAGGCGCGGATCTCGGGCCCCGCGACCTGCAGCGTCGCGGGCAGTTCGTCGAACGGCCGCTCGAACCCGGTGAACTCCAGGTTCCCGCGGTAGTCGGCGAAGCGCACGACCTTGCCGTCCTTGAGGAAGATCAGCAGGTCGCCGCCGTCGACGGTGTCGATGCCGGTCCACTCGTACCCGAGCCGGCGCGAGATGGCGTCGCGCGGCGTCCCGGCCTGGACGAGCAGCACCCGGTCCCACTCGAACGGGGCGACCTCGCGGAGATCGACCTTTCCGTCGTCGTTCTCCGGGGCCAGCGCGATCGCCTTCGTGAAGCGCTCGGCCAGCAGGTTGTCGGCCTGGATGTTGTCCTCGTCGCGCGTCACGAAGACCGCGAGCAACAGCAGCGCGATGCACAGCGCCAGCCCGCCCGCCACCAACGCGAATATCCGTCCGAACCGCATCACGGTTCGAACCTAGCGTGCCGCCTAGACTGCAACACCCGTGCCTCACCGCCCCCTGCCCGAAAAGGTCGATTTCCCGAAGCTCGAGGAGGGTGTCCTCGAACGCTGGCGCAAGCTCGACGTCTACAACGAGTCGCTGCGCCGCCGCGAGGGCGCCACGCCCTACGTCTTCTACGAGGGCCCGCCGACGGCCAACGGCCGCCCGGGCTCGCACCACGTGCTGGCGCGCGTGTTCAAGGACGTGTTCCCGCGCTTTAAGACCATGCGCGGCTTCTACAGCTACCGCAAGGGCGGCTGGGACTGCCACGGCCTGCCCGTCGAGATCGCCGTCCAGAAGCAACTCGGGATCGAGAACAAGGCGGAGATCGAGCAATACGGCATCGCCGAGTTCAACCAGAAGTGCCGCGAGAGCGTCTTCGAGTTCCTCGAGGACTGGGAGAAGCTGACCGAGCGCATCGGCTACTGGGTCGACATGGACGATCCCTACCGGACGCTCGACAACACCTACGTCGAGTCCGTCTGGTGGTCGCTGAAGCAGTTGTGGGACAAGGACCTGCTCTACGAGGGGTTCAAGGTCGTCCCGTACTGCCCGAAGGACGGCACGGCGCTGTCGAGCCACGAGGTCTCCCAGGGCTACGAGGACGTCGAGGACCCGAGCGTCTACGTCTACTACCCGATCACCAGGCCGGCGGGCGCGCTGCGCGAGGGCGACCGGCTGCTGGTGTGGACGACGACGCCGTGGACGCTGGTGTCCAACGCGGCGGTCGCCGTCGACCCGGAGCTCACCTACGTGCGCTCCGCCAACGGCGAGGTGCTCGCCGAGGCGCTCGTCACCCGCGTGCTCGGCGAGGACGCCGTGATCGCCGACCGGTTCACCGGCGCGCAGATGCTCGGCGCCGGCTACGAGCCGCCGTTCGGGTTCATCCCCGCCTCCGACTACGGCGAGAAGGGCCACACCGTCCTGCCCGGCAACTTCGTCTCCGCCGAGGACGGCACCGGCATCGTGCACACCGCGATCGCCTTCGGCGAGGACGACTTCCGCCTCGGCGCCGAGCAGGGCCTGAACGTCATCAACCCCGTGCGGCCCGACGGCACCTACGACGAGCGCATCGGTGAGTACGAGGGGCGGTTCGTCAAGGACGCCGACGACGACCTGATCGAGGACCTCAAGCGCCGCGGGCGCATCTTCAAGGCCGAGCGGATGCTGCACAGCTACCCGCACTGCTGGCGCTGCGGCACGCCGCTGCTCTACTACGCCAAGCCGTCCTGGTACATCCGCACGAGCCAGCTGCGCGACCGCCTGCTGGCCGCCAACGACGCCGTCGACTGGCACCCGGAGCACATCAAGCACGGCCGCATGGGGCGCTGGCTGGAGAACAACGTCGACTGGGCGCTGAGCCGCGAGCGCTACTGGGGCACACCGCTTCCGGTGTGGCGCAACGAGGCGGGCGAGACGGTCTGCATCGGGTCCTTCGAGGAGCTCAAGGCGCTCAGCGGCGTCGATGCTCACCGACCCGCACCGCCCGTTCGTGGACGACGTCGAGATCCCCTCGCCGACCGGTGGCGAGCCGCTCAAGCGTGTCCCCGAGGTCATCGACGTCTGGTACGACAGCGGCTCGATGCCCTTCGCGCAGTGGCATTACCCGTTCGAGAACCAGGAGAAGTACGCGGAGCAGTTCCCGGCGGACTACATCTGCGAGGCGATCGACCAGACGCGCGGCTGGTTCTACTCGCTGCTGGCGATCTCGACGCTGCTCAACGACCGCAGCTCGTATGAGACCGTGCTCTGCCTCGGCCATATCGCCGACCCGCAGGGCCGCAAGATGTCGAAGTCGCTCGGCAACATCGTGCCGCCGTGGGACGTCATCGACCGTCACGGCGCCGACGCGTTCCGCTGGTACTTCCTGACGAACAAGCTGCCGTGGGACGGCTACCTGTTCTCCGCCGACACGGTGGGCGAGTCGCTGCGCCAATTCCTGCTGCAGCTGTGGAACACGTACGGGTTCTACGTGATGTACGCGAACGTCAACGGCGTCGAGCCGGCCGACATCGAGCCCGCCAACGACCTCGATCGCTGGGCGCTCTCGCGGCTGGCGGCGACGGTGGAGACCGTCACGGAACGGTTGGAGCACTACGACGCGACGCGCGCCGGCCAGGCGATCCAGGCCTTCGTCGACGATCTCAGCAACTGGTACGTCCGTCGCTCGCGCCGGCGCTTCTGGGACGGCGACCCGGCGGCGTTCAGCACGCTGCGCACGTGCCTGGTGACCGTCACGCAGCTGCTCGCGCCGTTCACGCCGTTCGTCGCCGATGAGATCTACGAGAACCTCGACGGGACCGAGCCTTCGGTGCATCTGACCGATTGGCCTGAGCCCGGTCCGCGCGACGAAGCACTGGAGTTCGCGATGACGACGGTCCGCGAGACCGTCCGCCTCGGCTTGGCCGCCCGCGGCCAGGCGAAGCTCAAGGTCCGCCAGCCGCTGCGCGCCGCCGTCGTGGTCGCCGCCGGCGGCGAGCGCGAGGCGATCGAGCGCCTCGCCGGCCTCGCGCTCGACGAGCTCAACGTCAAGGAGCTGCGCTACGTCTCCCAGGCCGACGAGCTCGGCTCCTACGAGGTCAAACCCAACTACCGCGCGCTCGGCCCGCGCTTCGGCAAGTCGATGCCGCAGGTCGCGGCCGCGGTGGCCGCGCTCGAACCCGCCCACGTGGCCAGCGCCCTCCGGGACGGTGGCCGCGTGGGCGTCTCGATCGACGGCCACGACCACGAGCTCGACAGCGACGACCTGATGCTGGCGATGAAGCCGCTGGAGGGCTACCAGCTCGAGCGCGAGGGCTCACACGCCGTCGCGCTGGAGCTCGAGCTCGACGAGGAGTTGCGCCGCGAGGGCCTCGCCCGCGAGATCGTCCACGCGATCCAGAACGCCCGCAAGTCGGCCGGCCTGCAGGTCGAGGACCGCATCGAGCTGTTCCTCGGCGGCGACGACGCGCTGCTCGACGCCGCTCGCGAGCACGCCGAGTACGTCGCTCGCGAGACGCTCGCGAGCTCCGTCACCTACGACGGCACGGCGGCCGAGCCGGTCACCATCGAGGGCAGGTCGCTGCACATTGCCGTTAGCCGCGCTTGAGCAAGTGATGAGAGCTTCCCGAGCATGCGAAGGATCGCCGGTCTCGCGTTCGTAGCGCTGCTCGCGCTCGCCCCCGCCGCCCACGCCGCGACCCCGTCCAAGGTCGCCGGCGTCAAGTTGACCTGGCCCGCGAAGAAGGCCTTCAAGCCCGGGGAGCGGGTCTCGCTCGGCGTCCGCTCCAAGCACCGCAGAGCATCGGTCGCGCTGCTCTGGGGGCACAAGGTGCTCGCGCGCAAGACGCTGCGCAACGGCACGTTCCGGATCAAGGTGCCCGGCCCCGCCGGCCTGACCTACACGCTGCGGGCGACCGTGGCCGGCAAGCGCTACACCCGGACGCTGACGACCGTGGCGTGCACGGGCAACGCCGGCACGCTGACGGCCTCGTCCGCGACGGGACACCCGGGCATGCCGGTCAAGTTCACGGTCAAGAACACGGGCATCGAGTGCATGTCGATTCCGCCGGGACCACTTCGCTGGGTCGGCCCGGACGGCAACCCGGTCGTGCTGGACGCCTGGGGCGACGTCCGGCTCCCGACGGACATGAGCATCATGGCCCGGGCTCCGGACATCGCCCTCCAGCCTGGTGAGAGCCACGTGATCGACGGTCACGTCCCAGCGCGGCTTCCGGACGGGCACTACACGCTCGTGGTGGCGACGGCGCCGGGGGTCGCGGGCCTGCCGTTCGATGTGCGCGTGTGCCTCGGCGGCCCGCAGGCGTCGGCGGCGGACGAGCAGCTGACCCTGGGCGCCACGAGCGTCCCCGCCGGCGGCAAGCTGCCGTACTCGCTCACCAACGCCGGCCCGGGCTGCCTGCTGACCGGCGTTGCCTACACGCTCGAGCGCCTCCAGGAGGACGGCTCCTACACGCAGGTCAACCCGCATCAGGCCTTCATCACGATCGGGCTGATGCTCGCGCCGGGCAAGCGCTATGACGGCACGGCGGAGATCCCGTCCGACGCCACGCCCGGCAGCTACCGGCTCTCGCACTCGCGGTCGTCGGCAACGTTCGAGGTGACGTTGCCGTAGCGCGGCAACACTTCGGCAACGGCGGTCGCGCACCATGCATCGTGCATGGCTGACCGACTGCACATCGATCTCGACATCCGCGTCCACGGCGACGAGGTCGAGGGCTCTGCCAGCCGCGACGGGCAGGCGACGCAGTTCCGTGGCTGGATCGAACTGCTGGCCGCGCTCGACGACCTGATCTCAGGGGCGCAGGCGTGACGCGCCGCACCGCGCGGCAAGGTCGCGCGCGAGCGCTTCATTGCCGAGCGCGGCGTGCGCCTTCGCCCGCTCCAGCCGCGCCGACGACGCGTCCAGCAGCGTCACCGCCTCCTGCAGCGCGTCGCGGTCGCCGGTCAGCGCACCGTACTGCCGCAGCGCCCGCCCCACGACCCACGGGGCCGCGCCGCGCCGTGCGAGCTCCAGCTCTTCGCCCGCGAGGCGCGACGCACGCGGAAGATCCCCCTCCCCCGCGGCGGCACGCGCACGCAGGGAGCGCCACGGTGACCACAGCGGATGAGTCTCCGGCGGGCGCGTCGCCTCCAGCGCGTCGGTGATCGGCAGCACCTCCGCGAAGCGCCCGTCGGCCAGCAGCAGCTCGGCGTGGCTGATCATCCAGAAGCGCTCGCCGTCGGACGCCCCGGACTGATCGCCGCGGCCGCGCAGCGCCTGCCACGCTCGCGCCACGTCGCCGCGCTCGAGCCACGCCTGCGCCAGGAACGCCGACGAATAGGCCATGTGCGCGTTGCCGGCGCTGCCGAACAGCGTCTCGCCTTCCATCGCCCGCTCGAGCAGCTCCGTGGCCCGCAGGAGGTCACCCATCCAGATCGCCGCGAGCCCGCCCCAGAGGTCGGCGCCGATCGCGTCCAGCACGGACCCGCGGCGACCGGCGAGCGCGCGTATGCGCTGCCACTCCGGCTCCGCCTCGGCCGGGTCGGCCATCGCCAGCACCGCCGCGGGCAGGCAGGTGAAGGTGCCGCGGTCGAACGCGGGCATCTCCTCGCCCTCCAGCGCCTCGATCGCCAGCGCGCGGCCCTCCCGCCACTCGCCCAGGGCCACAGCGACCGCCAAGGACGTGATCGCCGTCAGCGTCTTCGCGCCCGGGCCTTCGCCGCGCGGCCCGAGCCGCCACGCCTCGACGTCGGCCAGATGCATAGGGTCGGCGACGCCGAAGAACACGCCGACGATGCGGATCGCCCGCAGCGCGTGGTCGAGGTCCTGATCGGGCTGCTCGGCCCGTGCCTGGTCGACGACCGCCATCGCCCGGGCCGGGTTCTCCATGAACAGCAGCGTCCGCGCGAGCATCACCGCCGCCATCCCACGCGCCCCCGGGTCGGTGAGCCCGGCATGGGCCTGCGCGAGCGTCTCGGCCGCCGCCGTCCCGCGCACGAATTCCGCCGCCGCGCCCAGCTCCAAGGTGAGTTCTGAGCGCAGCTCTGGCGCGGGCGGCTCCACCTGCGCGCGCTGCAAGTGCGAGAGCGCGGCGTCGGGCGCGCCGCGTTCGATCGCGATCGAAGCCGCGGCGCGCAGCCGCTCGACGACCCACGCGTCGCCCCGCGGCGGGGCGAGCATCAGCTGCGCGGCGATCCGTTCCGGGGACGCGTTCAACGCGTCCAGCAGTCGCGCCGCGCGCCCGTGCTCGAGCCCCCGGCGCGCGGCCGGCAGCTCGAAGTAGATCGCGTCGCGGACGAGCGGGTGGACGAAGCCGAGCGGCTCGTCGGCGCGCAGGATCTCGGCGCGCACGAGGGCGGCGATCGTCTCCGCGGCCGTCGCCTCGTCCACGCCGGAGAGCCGCGCGATCGCCGGCAGGCCGGGCTGCTCACCGAGGACGGCGACCGCGCGCGCGACGCCGGCGGCGGGCGCGGGGAGCCGCGCGAGCCGCAGCAGCACGGTCCGCGAGACCGCACGGGGGCCGATCGCGCGCACGGACGCGGCGTGCGATGCGTCCGGGACCACGTGCTCCGCGGCCAAGGCGGTGAGCAGTTGGCGCAGCAACAGCGGATTGCCCGCGGTCACGTCCTGGCAGGCGGCGGCGAACGCGTCGTCGCCCTCGCCCAGCAGCGCCGAGACCATCCCCGCGGTGCCGTCCTCGCTCAACGGCCGCGGCGCCACCGCGACGGTCGCCGGATCCTGGCCGATCTCGCCCAGCAGCAGCTCGTCGGAGTCCGGCTCGCCGGTGCGGATGGTGACGGCGATCAGCACCGGCAACCCCGACACGCGGCGCGTCAGGTACGCGACGAAGCGCAGCGACGAGGTGTCGCTCCACTGCAGGTCGTCGATGCACAGCACCAGCGGCGTGCGCGAGGCGAGCGTCGCGGTGTACTGGAAGAGCGCGCTGAGCACGGCGAACAGGCCGTCGGCGCTCGCGCCCTCGCCGAACACCGAGCGTGCCGCGGCGGGTGGCGGATGCGACGCCGCGACCAGCTCGAAGAGCTGTCTGACCACGCCGAAGCCGAACTCTCGTTCGAGCACGCCCGCGCGCGCCTCCAGGACGTCCGCGCCCGCCTCCTGGGCGCGCTCGCGCAGGACGCCGAGCAGGCGCGTCTTGCCGATCCCCGCCGGGCCCTCGAAGGCCAGCACGCCGCCCTCGCCGGCCCGCAGGCGCGCCAGCGCGGCGGCGATCTCGCCCAGTTCGGCGTCGCGTTCGAGCAGGCCCGGCGCGCTGGCGACGGTCAGCGCCGCCGGGGCGGGCGGCGCGAGCAGCTGCTCGTACAACGCGAGCAACTCGGGCCCCGGCGGGGTGCCGAGCTCCTCACGCAGCAGCACGCGGATCTCGTCGAAGGCGCGCATCGCCTCGGCCAGGTTGCCGCGCGCCATCAGCACCTCGATCAGCGCGGCGCGGGCCGACTCACGGAACGGCGCGATGGCGATGACCGACCGCGCGGCGCGCTCGGCGTCCGGCCCGCCGGAGCGCGCGATCGTCTCCAGCGCCAGGATTCGCAGTTCCTCGAGCTCGCTCCGGCGCGCGCTCAGCCACGGCGCGTCGAGCTGCGGCAGCAACTCACCAGCGGCGAGCTCGGCGGCCACCCGCGCGGCCTCGAGGTCGCGCGAGGCCACGAGGTCGCGGACCGTCTCGACGTCGATCCACACCGGCTCCGGGAAGCGCAGCCGCAGCGTGTCGCGCCCTTCCAGCGTCGCGGGCTCGATCGCCCGCCGCAGGCGCGAGAGGACGGGGTTCAGCGCGGTGTCCGACGGCGGCGCGCCGCCGTCATGCGCCCACAGCGCCTCGATCAGCTCGTCACGGCGCACCGGGCGCTCGCGGTTGAGCACCAGGTAGGCGAACGCGAGCCGGCCCTGGCGGCCGCGCAGCTGCGCCTCACGACGCTCACCGGCGAGCTCCACACGGAGCTCGCCACACAGATGGATGCGCCAATTCACTGGCCGCCGAACTTACCGGGACGGCAGGCCGGATGATCGGGGTGCGGCGGGGATGCTCCGCTAGGCCAGAGCGGGCTGAATCTCGGCCTCGAGCTCCTTGCGGCGGCGCACGCCGATCACGCGATGCACTTCCTGGCCGTTCTTGAACAGGATCATCGTCGGGATCGAGATGATCTGGTACTGCACCGCGGTCTCCTGGTTGTCGTCGGTGTTGACCTTCACGACGCGCAGGTCGTCGCGCTCGTTGGCGATCTCCTCCATGACCGGCGCGACCAGGCGGCAGGGGCCGCACCACGGCGCCCAGAAGTCCACGAGCACCGGCGTGTCGCTCTCCAGGACTTCAGCCTGGAAGTTGTTGTCGGTGACGTCGGTGATGTTTTCAGCCATGGGTCCTCCGGGACGGGTCGCTTCAGAAAATATAGCTAGCGAGAGGTCAGTCCCAGGAGGATGCCCGGCGTTACGTAGGTCTCAATCCACGCAGCGAGCACGATCAGCGGGATCGCGATCGCGGTGGTGACCAGGGTGGCGGCCAGCAGTTCGTGCCAGGCGCCGCGGCGCGAGGCGATCGACCACGCGGCGAGCGGGAGGAAGACGGCGAACAGCTCGGGGACGGCGTGGGGGAGGATCGCCAGGATCAGCGCGTTCGGGCCGATGGCGAGCTGGTTGGAGAGGTCGGCGCCGACGTGGCCGAGCGCGTTGGCCTGCGTGAGCAGCGAGAACAGCGTGGCGGCGGTGACGAAGATGATCGCCAGCGGTCCGGCGTGGCTCTGCGTGCGCGAGCGCTGCTCACCCGGCCGCACCCACCCGGCCATGAAGCCCGCCACGCACGCCAGCGCGTGCAGCGCCAGCACCGTGAAGTTGCGGCCGAGGACGTAGCGGAAGTCGTCGACGGTCGCCGGGCCGGTGATGCCCGGGTAGCCGTGGCGGGTGGCGTCGGGGACGGCGTTGGTCGCCACCAGCCAGGTCGCCCCGAGCAGCGCGGCCGTCACCAGCAGCGAACCGAGCGCCCAGCCGCCGAGCACGCGCCACGGCGTGCGGCGCCAGCGGCGCAGGGTCACGACGGTATGCGGCCAGCCTTGAACGACAGCCAGCTGATCAGCCTTCATGTAGCAGTGGATCGGCAGCTTGCGGGTCCGGCTGTACCGCCGGACTCCACCGCCCCGACCCGTAGCGCAGCGCGGGCACGCGCCACGCCGCTTCGCGCGCGATCTGCGCGGACATCTTCGACTCGCCGCGGCGCCGCTCGCGGAAGCGGATCGGCACCTCGGTCACCTCCAGCCCGAGCGTGAGCGCCCGGTAGGTGAGCTCGACCTGGAACGCGTAGCCGGTCGCGACGGCGCTCTCGAACTCGATCGCTCGCAGCGCGGAGGCGCGGAAGCACTTGAAGCCGCCCGTGAGGTCGCGCACCGGCACGCCCAGCACGCGGCGCGCGTAGGCGCAGCCGAGGCGGGAGAGCACGCGGCGGTCAAGGCCCCAGTTCTCGACGCCGCCGCCGGCGACGTAGCGGCTCCCCAGGGCGAGGTCGGCGCCGTCGAGCGCGGGCTCGACCAGGCGCGGGAGGTCGGCGGGGTCGTGGGAGAGGTCGGCGTCCATCTCGACCACGTAGCCGGCGCCGCCGTTGAGCGCGTGGGTGAAGCCGGCGATGTACGCGCAGCCCAGCCCGGCCTTGCCCGGGCGGTGCAGCACCTCGACGCCCATCGCCTCGGCGAGCTGCCCGGTGCCGTCCGGCGAGTTGTCGTCGACCACGAGGATCTGGGCCTCGGGCAGCGAGGCACGGATGCCGCCAACGACGGCCTCCAGGTTCTCGGCCTCGTCGTAGGTCGGCAGGATCACCCAGACGGAGCCATCCATAACGAGGTGCGTAGCCTAACCAGAGTCCATGGCCACCAAGACCAATGCCGAAATCGCCGCGGCGTTCGACGAGCTCGGGGACCTCTATGAGCTCGACGGCGCCGTCTCCTATCGCGTGATCGCCTACCGCACGGCGGCCAAGGCCGTGCGCGACGCCTCCGTCTCGATCATGGGCCTCACCCGCGAGGGCAAGGTCACCACCGTCCCGGGCATCGGCAAGACGCTCGAGGAGAAGCTCAAGGCCCTCGACGAGACCGGGGACATCCCGTCCGCGGTCAAGCTGCGCGCCAAGTTCCCGGCCGGGCTGGTCGAGATGACCAAGCTGCCCGGCTTCGGGGCCAAACGGGCGCGCCAGCTCTACGACGCGCTCGGGATCGATTCGCTCGAGGCGCTGCGCGCGGCGGCGGAGCAGGGCGAGGTCAGCAAGGTCAAGGGGTTCGGCCCCAAGGGCGAGGAGAACCTGCTCAAGGCGCTGGCCGCGCACGAGGAGGCCGGCGGCGCGCCCGCGGCGCGCATCCTGCTGTCGAAGGCGCTGCCGGTGGCCGAGGAGATCGTCGCCGCGCTGCGCGAGCACCCGGCGTCGGATCGGGTCGAGGTCGCGGGCTCGCTGCGCCGGATGGGCGACAGCGCCAAGGACATCGACATCATCGCCACGGCGTCGGATCCGGGCGCCTTGATCGCCCGGCTGGGGGAGCTGGCGATCGTCGACTCGATCGCCCAGAGCGGCGACGCCGGCGCGCGGGTGGTCACCCACTCCGGCATGAAGATCGACCTGCGGGTGGTCGCGCCCGACCAGTTCGGCAACGTCCTGCAGCACTTCACCGGCTCCAAGGCCCACAACGTGCAGCTGCGCGAGGCGATGGTGCGCCGCGGCCTGCACATCAGCGAGTACGGCGTGCTCGACGACGAGACGGGCGAGACGACCAGGTGCGCGACCGAGGAGGAGGTCTACGAGCGGCTCGGGCTGCCGTGGATCGAACCGGAGCTGCGCGAGGGCCGCGGTGAGCTCGAGGCGGCGATCAAGGGGAAGCTGCCGACGCTGATCACCGGCGAGGCCCTGCGCGGCGACCTGCACTGCCACACCACCTTGAGCGACGGGCGGAACACGCTCGAGCAGATGGTCGAGGCGGCGCAGGCGCTCGGGTACGAGTACCTCGCGGTCACCGACCACTCGGCCTCGCACGGGTTCGGCAACCACGTCACCGATCAGGCGCTCGAAGCCCGCATCGAGGAGATCGCGGCGCTCAACGAGCGGCTCGACGGGTTCACGGTGCTCGCCGGGACCGAGTTCGAACATCCTCCCGGACGGGTCGCTGGACTACCCGGACGAGCTGCTGGAGCGGCTGGACTGGGTGATCGGCTCGATCCACACGTCCTTCGGCATGGACGAGGACGCGATGACCGAGCGCATGCTCAAGGCCATCGAGCACCCGTGGCTGGACGCGATCGGCCACCCAACGGGCCGCAAGATCGAGGCGCGGCCGGCCTACGCGATCGACATGTCGCGGGTGATCGCCGCGGCGGCGGCCAACGGGACGATGATCGAGATCAACTCCGCGCCGGACCGGCGCGACATGAACGAGTCCTACGCCCGCGCGGCCGCGGAGGCGGGGGTGATGGTGCTGATCGATTCCGACGCGCACGGCGCGGAGACGCTCACCAACGTCCGCTTCGGGATCGCCACCGCCCGGCGCGCGTGGCTGTCGGCCGAGCAGGTGGCCAACACGCGCTCGTGGGCGGACTTCGCGCCGCTGCGAAAGCGTGCGTCGCGATGAAGGTCCTCGACGGGCGGCTGTCGGTCTGCCGGTTGCCCGCTTCGGCGCGGGTGCCGTCGTGGGCGCTGGAGCTGCACGAGGGCTTCATGTCGATCACGCGCACCCCGGACGAGCTGTCGATCGTCTGCCCGGAGGAGTCCGTGCCGCCGGACACGACCGTCGAGGAGGGCTTCCGCGCGCTGGTGTTGCCGGGGCCGATCCCGTTCACCGAGACCGGCGTGCTGGCCTCGCTGGCGACGCCGCTGGCCGCCGCGGGGATCTCGATCTTCGCCGTCTCGACCTACGACACCGACTACGTGCTCGTGCGCGAGACCGACCTGGAGGCGGCGCTCGCGGCGCTCGATGCAGGGCGGCGGCGGATCTCGTCGGGCTCGCCGTTCGAGCCGGTGATCGGGTTCTCGCGCGCGGTGCGGGTCGGCGATCGCGTGCTCGTCTCCGGCACCGGGCCGGTGATGCCCGACGGCGGGTGCCCGGCGTCGACCTACGAGCAGGCGATGCGCTGCTGGGAGATCGTCCTCGCGGCGCTCTCGGAGGCGGGCGCGTCCGCGGCCGATGTCGTGCGCACCCGGACGTTCCTGACGCTGTCGGCCGATCCCGACGGCGCGATGCGGGCCCATGGCGAGGTCTTCGCCGACGTCCGCCCGGCCTCCACGATGCTCAACATCCACTCGCTGCTGGATGAGCGGTGGACGGTCGAGGTTGAAGCCGAGGCTCAAAGGTAACGTCGCGCGGGCGGCGTCTACCGGTGACCGGAGCGCGAAACCAGATAGTCGCCGCCGAAGCCCGGCGTGCGCACGAGCTTGATCGCGGTGAACGGCGAGGAGCGGTCGACGTAGAAGCGGGCGCCGTCGCGCTCCTCGATCGCCGCCACCGCGGCCTCCTGGCGGCGCCAGGCGAGCGCCCAGATGATCGCGAAGCCCGCGGCGATCCCGCCGATCTGCGGCGCGACGAAGCTCAGCGCGCCGGCGGCGAGGGTGAGCAGCAGCAGCGGCCACAGGCGGTTGATGATCGTGCGCGCGGGCTGCAGGTCGGGCAGCGTGTGCTGGGACTTCGCGGTCGCCAGCAGCCGTGCGATCTGCCCCGTCGCGTCCCCGCGGGCGCCCATCGTGCTGCCGATCAGCGTCGCCAGCACCCACCAGCCCGCGCTGACGTACATGGGCGTGGCATCGAGCTCCTGGCTCACGCGGAGCACCGTCAATGCCGCGAGCAGCGTCGCCGACGCGCCGCTGAGCAGCACCGTGGCCTTGAGGAAGTCGCCGAACCTCAAACCAGCAGCAGGCGTAGGAGGCCGCGCACGCCGTCGGTGCCTTCGACCATCGCGTCCGCCTCCTCCTCGAGCTCCGCGGGGGTCTCGTCCGAGCGCACCCCGACGCGCAGCGCATAACCGAGCGTGCCGCCCTCCTGCAGCTCGCGCAGGCCGCGGAAGGCGTCCAGGTCGGTCATGTCGTCGCCCACGTAGACCGCGGCGTGGAGCTGGGTGTCCTTGAGCAGGCTGACGATCCCGGCGCCCTTGTCGATCCGCACCGGCGGGCGGATCTCGAGCACCTTGCGGCCCCAGTGGGTGACGAACCCGGCCTGCTCGGCCTGCTCGGCGACCTCTTCGATCGCCGACAGCGACGCCTCCTCGTCCGGCGTCCCACGCCAGTGCAGGGCGGCGATCGCCTCCTTGTCCTCCAGCCGCACGCGCAGCCGGCGCAGCTTCTCGCCGAAGGCGTCGTGCGCGAAGGCCTGCACGCGGCGCGTCCACGCCTGCAGCTCCATGTCGAGCTCAGGCGCGATCGAGCCCGGCTTGAGCACCTCGCTGCCGTGCGAGCCGAGGTAGGCGATCGAGCCCAGGGAGACGATCCGGCGCGCGTCCGACGCCCGCCGGCCCGAGACGCAGGCGACCGTGCCGTAGCGCCGGGCGACCTCGATCAGTGGCCGGCGCGTGGTTTCGGGCATGTGCGCGTCGTCGGGCTGCTGGACGATCGGTGCGAGGACGCCGTCCACATCGAGCAGTACAGCGGACCGCTCCGGGGCGTCGCGCAGCGGTTGCAGCAGTTCCTCGAGCGTCGTGGCATCTGAGGGCACAATGCCTAGTATGCCGTCCTGTGGACACCGAACACGGGAATGGCTGGGCGGTCGGCAGCCTCGACGGGCTCGGGTCCGGCCCGGGCTTTCGCAAGATCCGCGGCGAGCTCGGCGTGACCGCGTTCGGGATCAACGGCATCGTGCTGCCGCCGTCCTACACGACCAACCTGCACCACCACGAGCGCCAGGAAGAGGTCTACATCGTCCTCGAGGGGTCGATCGAGATGACGCTCGGCGGGGAAACGCGCCTGCTCGGCCCGGGTGCGATCGCCCGCGTCGACGCGGCGACGGTGCGCTGTCTGCGCAACACGTCGCCGGACGCCGAGGCGGTCTATGTCTGCGTCGGTGGTGAGGGCGGCTACGTCGGGCGCGACGGCGTGCTGGACGCCTGACCGCCACCCGCCAGCAGGTCCCGGATCTCCGTCAGCAGCCGCACGTCCTCGGCGGGCGCGTCCGGCTCCGGCGCCTCGTCCTTCTTGCGCCGCGCCGCCAGCGCGTTCAGCGGCTTGACGACCAAGAAGAAGATCACCGCGGCGATGATCAGGAACGACACCACGGCGTTGAAGAAGTGCCCGTACCGGAAGGTCGAGCCGTTGATCGTGAACGACAGCGCGGCGAAGTCGGGCTTGCCGCCGATGGCCGCGATCAGCGGCGTGACGAAGTTGACCACGAAGGCCGTCACCACAGCGCCGAACGCCGCGCCGATCACGACGGCGACGGCCAGGTCCACGACGTTGCCACGGAGGATGAACTCGCGGAATTCCTTCAGCATGCCCGTCGAGTTCGGCGGCGGGTGTCAATAACCCTGCTCGGGCCTGACGGGTGCGAGCAGCTCCTCGCCTGCGACATAGCGGCGAACGTTCTCTCGCACCCGCTTGGCGAGGTCGCGCGCCATCGTGTTCGGCGGGTTGGCGACGTGCGGCGTGATCAAGGCCAGTTCCCACAGCGGATGGCCGTCCGGCAGCGGCTCCGGGTCGGTCACGTCGAGCGCCGCACCACCGATCGCGCCGGCGGTCAGGGCCTCGACCAGCGCGTCACTGTCGATCAGCGACCCGCGCGCGATGTTCACCACCCACGAGTGCGCCTGCATCTGCTCGAGCTGCTCGGCCCCGACGAGATGCGCGGTGTCGTCGGTGGAGGGCGCGCAGATGACGAAGTGGTCCGCGTCGCCCCACACCTGCGGCAACTGGTCGACGCTCAGCGTCCCGTCCCGTCCGCTGCGCGTCACCGCCACGATCTCGACGTCGTGCGGCTCGAGCAGGCGGATCAGCTCCTTCCCGATCCCACCCGCGCCGATGATCGCGACCTTGGAGCCCTCGAGGACCCGTTCGTCCTCCGGCGCCCACGTCCGCGCGCGGGCGTACCGGTGGATGCCACGCGTCCCGGCGAGCAACAGCGCCAGCGCGTGCTCGGCGACCTGCGTCGCGTACGCGCCCACGGCGCTCGTCCACAGCACGTCCGGCGTGTCGCGGATGCGCTCGACCCACGGCTCGATCCCGGCCGATTGCAGCTGCACCCACTTGATCTGCGCCGGCAGCTCCGGCAGCTCGTCCGGCGATCCCGCCCACACGACCGCCTCCGCCTCCCCCAGCGACGCGATCTCGCCCCCGCCCTCCTTGACGGCTTCGACCAGGTACTCCAGCGGCGGTTCGGGTCCGATGTGGATTGCGGGTGCCATGCGGGGCACCGTACCCGCGTTCGCCGCGAGCGGATCGCCTTGCGGGCGTCAAGGCGATCGCTTCGCTCCGCTCGGGGTGCCCTCCGCGGGAGGGCTTGCGTTCCGATCACACCCCCCGGTGCCGCGCTCGTCTCTTCCGCCGAACCGATCAGGAGTGGCCCGCCCCACAGCGGTGCGGCCACCCGCATTGCCACCGCCCGGCCGGTTGACGACGCTTAACCGCATGTCGTCGCCGTCCGTGCCACAACTCGCCGCCCGTGGCCTCACCAAGTCCTTCGGTGGCCGCGCGATCCTCAACGGGCTCGATCTCGACGTCGAGGCGTCGTCGCGGATCGGCGTCCTCGGGCCCAACGGCGGCGGCAAGTCGACGATGCTCAAGATCATCGCCGGCCTCGAGCACGCCGACGACGGCACCGTCACGTACCGGCGGGGGCTCGTGCACGCGTACCTGCCGCAGATCGTCGACGGCGACGAGCGCGATCCGCTCACGACGGTCAAGGCCGCGCGACCCGAGCTCCGAGTGCTCGAGGACGAGCTCCACCAGGCGGAACGCCGGCTGGCCGACCCGCACCTCGCCTCGGATCTGCACGCGATGACGAAGGCGCTCGCCCATCACGAGCGCGCGCTCGCGAAGTGGACCGACGCGGGTGGCGACCGCGCCGAGGGCGTGGCCCTCGGGCACCTGCGGGCGCTCGGCATCGACGGGCCGCAGCTGAGCATGCCCACGAGCGAGCTCTCCGGCGGGCAGCGCAAGCTGGTCGCGCTCGCGGCGTGCCTGGCGCGCCGGCCTGACGTGCTGCTGCTCGACGAGCCCGAGGCGCACCTGGACATGGCCCGCCGGGAGCGGCTCGGCAACCTGCTCGACGAGTTCGACGGGGCGGTGGTGATGATCTCGCACGACCGGCACCTGCTCGACGCGGCGGTGTCGCAGATCGCCGAGCTCGACAGCGGCACGATCCGCATGTGGCCGGGCAACTACAGCGCCTACATCGTCGCCCGCCAGCTCGAGCTGGAACGCCAGCGGCAGGCCTACGTCACGCAGCAGAAGGAGATCGCGCGCCTGGAGGACGCGGTGCGGCGCTTCCGGCACTGGGCGCACATCCGCGTCAACGAGCGGGCGGCGCGCCAGGCGCGCGTCAAGCAGATGCAGATCGACCGCATGGAGAAGGTCGACCGGCCCGTGTTCGAGCGGCGCAGGATGGCACTGGCGCTGCGCAGCGGCCAGCGCGGCGGCCAGCGTGTACTCGCGCTCGAAGGCGTCGACGCGGGCTACGGCGACGAGCCGGTGCTGCTCGACGTCGAGCTGGTGGTGACGCGCGGCGAGCGGGTCGGCGTCGTCGGCCCCAACGGCGGCGGCAAGACGACCCTGCTGCGGATCTTCACCGAGGAGCTCGAACCGCTCGCCGGCGAGCGCTGGGCGGGTGACGGGATCACGCTCGGCTACCTCAGCCAGGCGGCGAACTCGCTGCCCGACGACGCGACCGTGATCGACGCGCTGCGCGCCGGGCGCAGCCTCGCCGAGGACCAGGCCGTGCGGCTGCTGATGGGCTTCCTGTTCGACTACGAGCAGACCCGCCGGCCGGTCGGCAGCCTGTCCGGCGGCGAGCGCACGCGGCTTGCCTTCCTCTGCCTGATGCAGGACGCCCCGAACTGCCTCGTGCTCGACGAGCCCACCAACCACCTCGACATCGACTCGATCGAGGCGTTGGAGGGCGCGCTGGAGCGCTACGACGGCACCGTCGTCGCCGTCAGCCACGATCGGTACTTCCTCGATCGCATCGCCGACCGGATCGTCCACGTCGCCGACGGCGAGGTGACCGCCTACGAGGGCGGCTGGTCGGCCAACGCCGAGACGGTGCGCGCGGCATGATCGCCCGTTCGTGGCGCGGCGCGGTCAAGCGCGCCGACGCGAAGGCCTACGCCGCCTACATCGACGAGACCGGCATGCGGGCGTACGCGTCCACGCCCGGCAACCGGGGCGCCTGGATGCTCACGCGCGAGGTCGAGGGCGAGCTCACCGAGTTCGTCACCTTCAGCCTGTGGGACTCGATCGACGCGATCAAGGCGTTCGCGGGCGAGGACTACGCGACCGCGGTCTTCTATCCCGAGGACGACCGCTACCTCGTGGAGCGCGATTCGACCTGCAACCACTGGGAAGTCGCCCGGACGAGCGGCTAGCATGGCGCGCCGTGACTGACGCCACCAACGGCGCGGGCCGGCCGCTGGTCAGCGTGGTCGTTCCCGTCTACAACGAGGCCGCGACGGTCGGCCAGATCGTGGAGGAACTGCTCGAGCTCGAGCTGCGGATGGAGATCCTGCTCGTCGACGACGGCTCCAAGGACGACTCCCCCGCGGTGCTGGCGCGCCTCGCGGCGACCCACCACCAGGTCAAGGTCCTCACCCAGCCGCACAACCAGGGCAAGGGCGCGGCGGTCCGGCGCGGGATCGACGAGTCCAGCGGCGACTTCCTGCTCATCCAGGACGCCGACCTCGAGTACTCGCCGAAGGACATCCCGGCGCTGATCGACCCGCTGCTGACCGGCAAGGCCGACGCCGTGTTCGGCACGCGCCTGCGCGGCGGCGCGCACGCGCAGCGCGCCCACCTCTTCTGGCACTACGCCGGCAACCGCTTCCTGACGCTGCTGTCCAACGTCCTCTACAACACGACGATCTCGGACATGGAAGTCGGCTACAAGGCCTTCAAGGGCGACCTCGTGCGCGGCCTGACGCTGGTCAGCAACGACTTCCGCATCGAGCCCGAGCTGACCGCGAAGGTCCTGCGCCTGGGCCCGGACATCCGTCTCTACGAGGTCCCGATCTCCTACTACGGCCGCTCCTACGCCGAAGGCAAGAAGATCACCTGGCGCGACGGCTTCGGCGCCGTCCAGGCGCTCGTGCGTTTCCGCTTCATGGGCTGAGGAGTAGTGTCGACAGGGTGAAGACCCTGCTGCTCCCCACCGTGATCGCGTTCACGTTGCTGCTCGCCCCGGCCGTCGGCGCCGACACCAGCCACAAGGGCTGGCCGAAGTTTCAGACCAAGCCCTGGATCAACAAGTCCGACGCCGACACCGAGCACCACGGCGGCGCCAAGAACGACGAGATCCTCGGCGGCCACGGCGACGACATGCTCTTCGGCGAGGGCGGGCGCGACGTCCTCTGGGGCGACTACAAGCCCTCAGGCCAGGGCACGGCGCAGCACGACACGCTGGACGGCGGTCCGGGCAACGACTTCATCTATGCCAGCCACGGCTACAACGACATCCAGGGCGGGACCGGCGCCGACATCATCCACTCGCACTTCGGGCGGGGGAAGATCGACTGCGGCCCCGGCCACGACATCCTCTTCATCAGCCATCGCGCGCTGAAGGGCTACAAGGTCTCGCACTGCGAGACGATCTCCTTCAAGCCGGCCGCGAAGGGCTGATCAGCGGCGGATGTCCTCACACCCGCCGACGATGATGTCCTGCGGGTCGACGGACACGATGTCGTAGCCCTCGCCGCAGTCGATCGTGTCGACCGCTCCGTCGACGGCGTCGATGCGGTCGTTGCCGGGCCCGCCGAACACGCGGTCGGCGGCCTGGGTGCCGGAGATCCGGTCGTTGCCGGGCCCGCCGTCGACCACGTCCTCGCCGAACCCGCCTTCGATCTGATCGTCGCCGTCGCCGCCGCGCACCACATCGTTGCCGTGGCGGCCGTAGACCTGATCGTTGCCGGCGCCGCCGTCGATCGTGTCGTTGCCGTCCTCGCCGTCGACGTAGTCATCGCCGCCGAGGCCGTTGAGGATGTCGTCGCCCTCGGCGCCGAAGACCGAATCCGGGCCGTCGGTGCCGAAGAGGTTGTCGTTGCCGAACGTGCCGTAGATCACCGAGGGCGGCGGCTCGTCGTTGGACGGCTCGGGCGGGATCTGCAGCACGATCTCGCAGCTGTCGAGCTGGTCGCGGGTCGGCGCCGTGTCCTCGACGTAGACGGTGTTGGTGCCGCTGCCGCAGAACACGTAGTCGATGTTGTCGTCGGCCACGCGGATCGTGTCGTTGCCGGTGCCGCCGAAGATCTCGTCGGAGCCGGTGCCGCCGATCAGCGTGTCGTCGCCGCTGCTGCCCGACAGGCGGTCGTCCTCACCGCCGCCGTCGAGGACGTCGTCGCCCTCGTTGCCGAAGATGTTGTCGCGGCCCGCGTCGCCGTGGATCGTGTCGTCGCCGAGGCGGCCGAGCAGGACATCGCCCGCGCGCCCGCCGACCAGCGTGTCGTTGCCGTCGCCGCCGTCGAGGCGGTCCGCGCCGGTCTGCCCGTAGAGCTCGTCGTCGCCGGGCCCGCCGTTGATCTGGCGATCGCTGCCGCGCCCGCCGTCGATCACGTCGTTGCCCGGGCCGCCGTCGAGCAGGATGTCGTTGCCGAGGCCCTTCTCGATGATCCGGTCGTCGCCCTCGCCGCCGTAGATCGTGTCGTCGGCGTCGCCGCCGTCGAGGCGGTCGTTGCCGGGCCCGCCGTCGATCACGTCGTTGGAGAGCCCGCCGTCGGCGTAGTCGTCGCCCGCGCCCATCGCGAAGCGGTCGTTGCCGGTGGAGCCGTAGGCGACGTCGTTGCCGTCACCGCCGTCGAAGACGTCGTTGCCCTCGGCGCCCACGAGCGTGTCGTTGCCCGGCCCGCCTTCGAGCAGGTCGTCGCCGCGCATGCCGCGCAGCAGGTCATCGCCGCCGAGACCGACGAGCCGGTCGCCCAGTCGCGTGCCGTTGAGGGTGTCGTTGCCCTCGGTGCCCGTCAGCAGGGCAAGGCCGGGCTGGACGACGACCGTGCCCGGCTTGCCGGACAGCCGCACGGTGCGCAGCCGCTTGGCGCTGAACGCGCTCAGGATCGAGACCGTCTTGGCCGTCGCGTCGGAGACGTAGAGCCGCGCGGCGTCCGGCGAGTACGTCGCGCGGCCCGGCCCGCCACCGGTCGCCGGGCGAGCGACGACGCGCCTGCGGGCGAGGTCGACGACGGCCGCCCTGCGGTGGATGCCGGCCAGGTGCGCGCCCGGCGCGACGACCGCGCGCGAGCCGTCCGGCGCCACGCCCACGCCGCCACCACCGTCGGTGCCGAGCTTGACCGTCCCGGCGATCGCGCCGCTCTCGAGCGTGATCCGCACGAGCCGCGCGGCGGGCTTGCGCTTCTTCGCCTTGGGCGTCGTGGCCGACACCCACGCGCGTCCGGCGGCGTCGATCGACACGCCCGCCGCACCCGCGAGCTTGAGCCGCCGCACGAGCCGCCCGCTGTCGAGATCGAGGATCGCGACCTTCCCACCCGCCTGGACGACGACCGCCCGCGTCCCGGTCACGGCGATGTCGATCGGCGTCCCCGACAGCGCGCGCACGCCGAGCGACCGGATCGCCAGTGCGTCCACGATCTCGATCCCGTTGCGCCGCGCGGCGTACACGCGCGACCCGTCGGCCGAGACCGCCAGCGCGATCGGGACGCCGCGCAGCGGCACGCCGCCGAGCACGGTCCGCGCGTTGAGGTCCAGCACCGCGAGCCCGCGGCCGGCCGTCGCGAACCCGCGTGCGCCGTCCGGCGCCGCGGCCACCGAGCGCACCGCGCCCGGGACGGTCAGCGTGCCCACGGACGCGTTGGTGCGCGTGTCGATCAGCGCGACCTTCGAGGTGCCCGTGGCGACGAGCACGACGCGCGCCTCAGCGGCGGCGGGGAGGAAGGCCAGCGTGAGGACCGCGAGAAGGAGGGAGCGCACGGGGCCAGTTAACGCACTGCGTCAACCGCAGTTGCGCAACCGGTAGACGATCATCTCGGGGCCTGGCCGCTCGTACGCTCCGTCGATGTAGTTGAACGACTTGTCGACCTGGTAGCGCGGGAGCTTCCCGCTCACCGGCGAGGTCCGGTAGACGACGTCGGCCTGGCGGCGCAGCTCGCGGTAGAACTTCAGCGCCTCCGGGGCGCGGTGCGGCTCGGCCTGCGCGCGGCCGTACTGCGTCGAGCCGGACACGTGCCAGCACACGCCCTCGCGGCGATAGATGTCGATCAGCGCCGGCGTCAGCGTGCGCTCGTAGTTCTGGAAGTTCGCCGGGCGCAGCGCGCCGCGGTAGGACCGCGCGAGCTCGCTGATGATCGCCTGGGAGCGGTTGAAGCGCTGCCACTGCTGGCCCTTGGCGGCCTTCGCGCCGCCGCCGGGCGTCACGCCGTACCACTCGCTCGGCGCGATCGGCTCGAACGCCACCTTGGTCCCCGCCGGCACGTTGGCCACCAGCCAGTCGCGCACCTGGGAGCGCGTGTCCTCCCGGCCCATGACGATCGAGTTGCGGATCGTCGGGATCACGGTCGGGACGAGCACCAGGACCACGAGCCCGGCGAACAGGACCCGTTGCCGGACGAGCGAGATGGCGTAGGCCGCGAGGATCGCCAGCGCGGGGTACAGCGGCAGCATCCAGCGCGCGTAGAAGCGAGACTGCGAGCCCATGTAGAGCCAGTAGAGAACGATCAGCGTGCCCAGCACGGCGGCCTCGCGGCGCTTGCCCTTGACGATCAGCGCGATCCCGCCGATCACCGCCAGCACGCTCGGCACGATCCCCAGCGCCCAGCGCGAGGAGGTCACGTAGTACCACCAGCCGTTGCGCTCCGGCTGCCCCAGCAGCGGCGGCCCGGAGGCGAACTTGCGCTGGCGGTTGAGGTCGTGGGTGAACGTGCCCCAGTCGGCGAACAGGTACGGGTTGGTGATGATCACCGCGGCGATCGCGATCCCGCCGGCGAAGACGAGCCACTTCAGCGCCTCGCGCCAGCCGAGTGGCGACAGGAACGCCGCGGCGATCAGCGCGAACACGATCGCCCCGTCGGAGTACTTGAACGAGGCGGCCAGTCCCACACACGCGCCGCCCGCCAGCAGCGCGCGATGCGAGCCGGTGCGCAGCACGACGGCGCTCGCCCACAGCGCCAGGGCGCACGGCAGGATCCCCGGGCCGTCGTTCAAGGCCAGCCGCGAATAGAAGACCGGCAGGAACGCCACGGCGATGATCGCCGCGGCCACCAACCCGACGCGCCGGTCGAACCACGCCCGCCCGGCGAAGTACGTCGCGGCCACGGTTCCCACGCCGAAGAACACCGCGATCCAGCGCCCCGCCAGGAACACGCCGCCGGGGTCGTCGGCGAACCACTGCTGGACCCCGCCGAGGTGCACCACCGACAGCCACAGCGCGAGCATGTAGGTCAGAAACGGCGGGTTGATGAAGTAGCCGGGGTTGAGATCCCCGCCGGTCATCGCGACGGCGTGCGGGATGAAATGCGCCCGCTCGTCGAGGTTGTAGGCGTACGGCAGGCCGGCGCCGATGCTCCAGACACGGAGCCCGAACGCGACCAACAGGATGAGGGCGAGCAGCGCCGCCGGAAGCCGCTCGCGCGTCAACACGCGCGAGAAGGCTAGCTGCCGCTGAGATCGAGCACCGGAGTGGGCGGCTCGATCGTGCGCGGTTCGTCGTAGGGCACGATCGCCGTTCCGACGGCGAAGAACTCGATCACGTGGCTGCCCCAGCCGTGGCTGCCCTCGTTGAGCTGCACGCCGACGATGCCCTCGGCCTTGAGTGCCTCGGCCTCCGCCTGCATGCGCACCATCGCCAGCTCGCGCGCGTCGTAGAGCGCCTGCGTGAAGTTCGGCAGCTCGATGTTCTGGCCGGTCTGGCGCATCGCCTGGAACATTCCGCGGTGCGCGACGTGGTAGACGCAGGAGCCCATGACCATGCCGACCGGGCGGTGGCCGGTGCGCAGCAGGGTCCAGAAGTCCTGGCCGGACAGGTCGGAGGTGAACGGGCGGCCGTTGGGCGCGCGGTGCAGCTTGCCCTCACGGTGCTTGATCGCGGTGCCGATGGCGATGAACTCCGCCATGTCCGCGCCCCACTCGTAGCGCCCGATGTCCAGTCGCACGCCGACGATCCCGTCCGCGCCGAGCTGGTCGGCCTCCTCCTCCATGCGGGTCATCGCGAGCTCGCGGGCGGTGTACATCGCCCCGGAGAGCACCCGCATCTCCTCGCTGACCTTCCAGCTGGACTGCTGGTAACCGATGTGGAAGATCGACGAGCCGACGACCAGCCCGAGCGGGTCGAAGCCCGCTTCCTTGACAAGCAGGAACTCGGCCACCGAGAGGTCGGACGTGAACAGCCCGCGCTTGTTCTGTTCCAGGCGGCTGCGGCCGGCATCGGGGATGCCTTCCATCGAGGTCGGGTCGTAGGCGCTCATGCGGCTCCTTGGCGGACGATCGTTCGCGGGTGCAGGGGGCGGTGCTCACCGGCGGGCGCGATCGCCGTGCCGAGGATGTGGAAGGTCACGATCAGGTCGACGCGCTTGTTGTTCTCGCTGCCGCTCTCGCGCGTGTCGATGTCGTGCTCGATCCGCATGCCGATCATGCCGCCCGCGCCGAGTTGCTGGGCCTGGGCGTCGGCGCGGGTCAGCGCGGACTCGCGCGCCGCGTAGACGCCCTGCGTGAAGTCCTCGAGCTCCTGGTTGGGCGCGTACGTCCGGTTGGTCGCCCGCCGTGTCGCGGCGTTCGGGACGACGTAGAACACGGAGGTCGAGGCGACGATGCCGACCGGCGCGTAGCCGGCGTTGCGCAGCAGCGTGTAGTCCGGCAGCGACAGGTCGGTGAGGATCGGTTTCTCGCCGCCCTCGGGCAGGTGCACGGCGGTGCCGTTGACGGTGACCTCGATCTCGTCGTTGAGGAACTCGTGGCGGTTGTTGGCGAAGGTGACGTCGACGACGGCGTGGCAGCCGGCGAGGTGCGCCTCCTGCTCCAGGCGGCCCAGCGCGAGCCGGCGCGCGTGGTTCCAGGCGTCGGTGAGCTGGCGCAGCTCGGTCAGCTGGCCGCTCGAGCCGAAGCCGCCCCAGGGGAAGTTCTGCCAGCCGACCTTGTACACCGAGCTGCCCATCACCTGGCAGATCGGCCGCACCCGGTCGAGGTGGGCGAGCGCGAAGTCAGCGACCGACAGCCCCGAGGTGAACGCCGTGTCGCCGGCCGCGAGCTCGCGGATGCGCTGCTCGGCGGAGAGCGGGATCCCGCCACCCGTGACCCGCGCGATGTCCGCCTGGCGCGCCGGATCGTCGTCGTCGGAGCCGCCGCCGAGAATCCGGTCGAGAAAGCCCATCTCAGCCGACCAGCCGCTCCAGCGCGGCACGCGCCTCGGCGCTGTCCGCCGCGCGGGTGCTGAGGTCGCCGCCGAGTGCGCGCACCCACTGATCGAGCTCCAGCGGCTCGGTCTTGATCGTCACGTCGCGAACGACCTTGGCGCGGCTCGCCCGTCCGTCGGCACCCAGCTCGTAGCGGTGCTCGCCGAGGTCGACGCGGATCGACTCGACGACCTTCTCACGCGAGAGGAACTTCTTCGAGCGCCGCTCCACCACGCACTGCGAGGGCAGCGCCAGCTCGAGCTTGCGCGCGAGCACCTCGATGTAGGTCTTCAGGTCCGCGGAGTCGGCGCGCAGGCCGGCCGCGTCGAGATCGAAGTCCTCCATGCGCCACCGAAGCTATCGGCGCAAGATGAGAATTAGGGTCGGATGAGCGAGGCGGGGCCCGGGGGCTCTGCCATAAATTCGCTAGAGGTCGGCGAGCGGGTCGCGCGGTGGCGCGACGGCCTGCTTCTTCGCGTCGCCCTTCGAGGACGGGGTCACCAGCGCGCGCACGGCCACGACCGGCCCGAGCACCGCGATCACCCACAGCCACGAGACGCCCCAGGGGTCGGCCACGCTCGTGCTCGCCGCGATGGCGATCGCCAGGAAGATGAACGGATAGAGCAGCAGGACCATCGACTTCTTCGCGATCCCGGCGCGCCGGGCGCCCAGCACCACGCCGAGCCACGAGGCCCCGGCGACGATGATGCCGCCGTTGTCGTTGACCACCCAGCGCTCGGCGATCACCAGCGCCCAGGCGATCGCGAGCAGGCCCCAGAGGCCCATCTTCGCCTTGTCGCCCGCGACCACCGTGTAGATCAGCGCGAGCACGGTGACGATGATCAGCACGAAGAACACCGTCGAGCTCAGGGCCACGGCCAGCAGCCAGGCGATCGCGGCCACACCGCCGGCCAGCACACCTCCGCGCAGCGCACCGTTGACCGTCTTCGCCGCACGCTCCCTGCGACTCAGCGTGGGGCCAGGAGTGTCGAGGAGCGCGGTCATGGAGCTCATGACGTCAAAGGTACCGCGCCCCGCGCCCTGCCCGACTGGGGCTATCCCCCGAAAACCTAAAGGGGCCAGACCCCAAATGCGACAGCTGTCGCAAAAGGGGCCTGGCCCCTTTATCTAGGCGGGGACGGCGATTCGCTCTTCTTCGCGCTCGAACTTCATCGAGCCGGACTCGGCCGCGACCTCGACGTCCATCGGGTCGGTCAGGTCGACGTCGCGCGGCGGCAGGCCGAGCAGGGAGTAGGCGAGGCAGACGACCGCGGCCAGGCCGTAGCCGAGGGCGATCTTCGGGTTCGAGAAGACGTGCACCTCCTCGGCGTGGATCAGGCCGACGAGCGTCAGGACGCCGCCGACCGCGCACGCCGCGGTGGCGTGGATGAACTTGCGGTCGATCAGGAAGACGCAGACCGAGCCGAGGATCATGCCCACGAGCACGGAGCCGGAGCCGAGCGTCGCGAGCCCGCCGTAGAGCACGCCGCCGTTGGCCAGGACGTCCGCGCCGACCTTGTCCACCGAGGTGCCGGCGGCCAGGAGCGCGTCGTGGACCATGCCCGAGCCCCACTGGGCCAGCGACGGGATCGCCGCGAGGACGACCGCCGCGTAGTGCGCCTTGGGCACGGCGGCGAACGCCTGCGAGCCGATCGCCATGCCGATGAACAGCAGCACGGGGACGATCGCCGGGATCGGCAGCAGCGAGCCCAGCAGCGGGAACAGGCCGAACACGCACAGCAGGAAGATCAGCACGCCCGTGGCCAGCGAGTAGGAGATGCGCCCGCCGGCGGCCTTCCAGCCCGGCTGGCCGATGTAGACGGCGGGCGGGAACGGCGAGCCCAGCGCGGCGCCGACGACGGCACCGGTGCCGTCGGCCAGCAGGACCGCGCGCAGGTTGTAGTTGTCACCCGCCGCGGAGGCCGACTCCACGTTGCTCATCGCTTCGGTGAAGTTGTAGATGCCGAGTGGGATCGCTGTGGCGAGCAGCGGCGAGATGCCGCTCAGCCCCTCGCGCAGCAGGTCGATGTTCAGCGACGGGATGCCGATGGCGATCGACTTCGCCGCGTCGGTGACCGCGGCCGGCTCCATGAAGCCGCCGATCCAGCCGATCGCCGTGCCGACGAGCAGCGCCGCGAGGCCGACCGGGAAGTTGCCGGGGAGCCGCACGCCGGCGATGAAGCCGGTGATGATGATGATCATGACCGGCAGGGCGATCCACAGCGCGCCCCACATCTGCGCGCCCGGCCGCATCGAGATGAACGTCAGCGAGATGCCGGCCAGCGTGCCGAGCATGGCCGCGCGCGGCGTCCACTTGCGGATCGACGGGCCCACGAACGCGCCGATCAAGATGATGCAGCCGATGATGAACGCCCACGCCAGGCCGGCGGTCCAGGCCGCGATCGGGTCCTTGGTGGCCAGGTAGGTCGGCAGCATGATCACCAGCGTCACGATGAACATGTGCGGCACCGACGGCCCGTAGGGCATCGCCGTCACCGTGGTGCGCTGCTCCTTCATCGCCAGCTTGCGCGCGAGGTAGAAGTAGAAGACGTTGCCGATCAGCAGCTCGACGCCGATCGCCGGCAGGATGACGCCGTAGACGTCGTCGGGCGCGATCTGCACCACGCCGATGCAGAGCCCGGCGAGTACCAGGACGTTGACCAGCATGTTGATCCCAAGCCCGAAGAAGGCATTGAGATCACCGCGGGTCCAGAAGGGGACGGCCATGGGTGATCAGGCTCCTGCTGCGACGTTGACGGGAAGTTCGGCCAGCAGTTCGCTCGAGGTGGAGACCCATCCGAAGATCCCGCCCTGGGCGGAGATCATCCGGATCGCGACCTCGTGGAACTCCGGGAAATAGGAGCCGCAGCAGTCCTCGAGGACGAGGCACTCGTAGCCGCGGTCATTGGCCTCGCGCACGGTGGTGTGCACGCAGACCTCGGTGGTGACGCCGGTGACGATCAGCGACTTGATCCCCAGGTTGCGCAGGATCAGGTCGAGGTCGGTGGCACAGAAGGAGCCCTTGCCGGGCTTGTCGAGCACGATCTCTCCGGGCGCGGGGCGAGCTCGTCCACGATGTCGTGGCCGTACTCGCCGCGGATCAGGATCCGGCCCTTCGGGCTGTCGGTGCCGATGAACTCGCCGCGCGCGAACTTGGCCGGCGGGCAGTCGCTCATGTCGGGCCGGTGGCCCTCACGCGTGTGGATGATCGTCATCCCGAGCTCGCGCGCGGTGGCCAGCACCTTCTGCAGCGGCTCGATGGCGCTGGAGAGCAGCGATACGTCGTTGCCCAGCGCGGACCCGAAGCCGCCCGGCTCGAGGAAATCGCGCTGCATATCGATGATCACCAGCGCGGTGGTCTCGGGATCGAAGGCGAAGGGACCAGGCTTCGCCGGTACGAGCGTCGTCATGCGTGACCTTTCGTGAGGGCCGTCGCGAGCGCGATCAGCAGTGCCTCGCCACCGGGGCCTGCCACCAGCTGCAGGCCGACCGGCAATCCATCGGTGGGGCACGGCACGGAGATCGCCGGGAACCCGACGAAGCTCCAGAGGATCGCGTTGCGCGACAGGATCGTGAGGTACTCGTCGGCCCGCTCGACCGTCGGCGCCAGGACGGGCGCCGTCGGCATCGCGAGCACGTGGTGCTCGCGCAGGACCGCGAGCATCTCCTCCCTCAGCGCGGCGCGGTAGCGCTGCGCGTCGATGTAATCGGTGGCGGACACACCGTCGGCGGCGTTGAGCTGGTCGCGGGTCTCGGCCCAGTAGAGCGAGCGGTCGAGCCCCGCGGCCCGGTGGAAGGTGGCGGCCTCGCAGCGCGAGACGAGCAGGCCCATCGCGTTGGCGCCACCGAAGTCGGCGGCCGTGGGCCGGTCGAGCTCGGTGATGGACGCGACGTCCATGCGGTCGATCTGGGCCTGCACCGCCGTGACGACGGCGTCCTCGGCGCCCTCCCAGGCCGCCGTCGGGAGGCCGACTCGGAGGTGGCTCGTGCGCCCGCCCGCGGCCGGGGCGATCGCGGCCGCCTCAGGCCGCAGGGCATCCATCGCGAGCGCCGCGTCCTCGGCCGTCGGCGCCATCACGGCGAGGTGATCCATCGTCCAGCTCAAAGGCACGACGCCCTTCGTGGAGATGGTCCCGTAGGTCGGCTTGAACCCGACCACGCCGCACAGTGCGGCCGGCACCCGGATCGACGCGCGCGTATCCGTGCCGAGCGAGGCGAGCCCCATCCCCGTCGTGATCGCGACCGCTGACCCGCCGCTCGACCCACCCGGGATGCGCGTCGGATCGTGCGGGTTGCGGGCCTGCGGGCTCGTCACGCCCAGAGCGAACTCGTGGGTGCTCGTCTTGCCGAGGATCACGGCGCCGGCGGCGCGCCAGAGGTCGACGCCATCGGCGTCGACCTCGGGAACGTCGTGGTAGGCGTCCGAGCCGCACCGTGTCGGCATCCCACGCACGTTGATGACGTCTTTGACCGAGACCGGGATGCCGTGCAGCGGCCCGCGCCGGCGGCCGGCCTTCAGCTCGGCGTCGCGCGAGCGCGCCTCGGCCAGCGCGGCCTCGGCGTCGACGTGCACGAAGCCCGTGTACGTGTCCTCGGCGATCCGCGCCAGCGCGAGCTCGGTCAGCCCGACCGAGGACGTGATGCCGGCATCCAGCGCACTCGCGGCGGCGGCGATCGAGCCGCTGCTGGGCAAGCC
>CAWCSS010000007.1:0-79645 GCA_963798325.1 uncultured Solirubrobacteraceae bacterium | reverse complement strand
TTTAGCTTCGGCGCTGACGAGCTCGTTGGGCCGCAGCAGCAGCGCCGCGATCAGCGCCCGCCGGCGTGTGCCGGCCAGCTCGAGTGCGTGGCCGTCATGCTGGATCTCCAGCGATCCCAGGATGCTGAACGCGACGTGCACGGCGCGGCGCGATGCTAGCGGCGGCGGCGCCCCCGGCGAGGACCGAGACGCCCGCGAACACCCACCACGCCTGCTGGAAGTCCGCGAGGTCGGGCGTCGCGCCGAGCAGCGCGACGAGCCCGGCGACGCCCACGGCGAGGCCGATCTGGCGCAGCGTGTTGATCACCGCCGAGCCGGTGGCGAACGCCTGCGGGCCGAGCGAGCCGGCCGCGGTCGACATCAGCGTCGGCAGCGTCAGCCCGACGCCGATCCCGGTGACAAGCATCCCGCCGAGCATGTCGCCCACGTAGTCGGGCTCGGGCCCGATCGCGACCGCCCACCACGCGAGGCCCGCGCCG
This sequence comes from uncultured Solirubrobacteraceae bacterium, assembly GCA_963798325.1. Classification (GTDB taxonomy): domain Bacteria; phylum Actinomycetota; class Thermoleophilia; order Solirubrobacterales; family Solirubrobacteraceae; genus Solirubrobacter. The sequence continues at coordinate 79,166 of CAWCSS010000007.1, read as the reverse complement.
AACAGCGTCGCGCCCACGCCCGCCACCCGCCCGGCGCCGAAGCGCGCGATCAGCCGTCCCGCGAGCAACAGGCCGAAGAGCGGGACCATCAGCGGCCCGGGCGCGATCGCCAGGCCGGTCTTCAGCGCCGACCAGCCCCACGCGTCCTGGCTCCAGAGGACGATCGAGAGCAGCATCGCCCCGAACGACAGCGAGAACAGGAACATCGCCAGGCTCGCGCCGCGGAAGGTGCGCACGCGGAACAGCGCCGGGTCGATCAGCGGGTTGCGGTGGCGAAGGGTGTGCGCGACGAAGAGCGTCAGCGTGACCGCGGCGACGGCGAGCGTGAGCAGCGTCGGGGCACTGCCCCAGCCCCAGTCCTCGCCCTTGACCAGCCCGAGCGTCAGCGCGCCCACGCCGATCGTCGCCAGCGCGGCGCCGAGCGCGTCCGGGTGCGGCACGTCGTGGCCGGGCACGCGCGGCAGGCGGCGCCAGCCGACCGCGAGCGCGGCCAAGCCGATCGGCACGTTGACCAGGAACACCCAGCGCCAGGACGCGGCCACGAGCAGGCCGCCCGCGACCGGGCCGAGCGCCGCCGCCGCGCCGCCGACGGCCGTCCACACGCGCACGGCGCCCTGCCGGCGCTCCGGCTCGGTGGTCGCCAGGATCAGGCTCAGCGACGTCGGCGTGAGCAGGGCCGCGCCGGCGGCCTGGAGGATGCGGAAGAGCACGAGCACGGCGAGCGAGTCGGCCGCCGCGCACGCCGCGGAGGCGGCCGTGAACAGCGCGACGCCCAGCAGGAAGCCGAGGTCGCGCTGGCGGCGCTCGGCCATCCGCCCGAAGAGCAGCAGCAGCGAGGCGTAGGTGATCGCGTACGCGTTCAGGACCCATGACAGGTCGGAGAGGCTGCTCGTGCCCAGATCCTTCGCCATGTCGGGCAGCGCGACGTTGACGATGAAGAGGTCCAGGCTGGCCAGCACGACGCCGGCGCAGACGACGAGCAGGACGAGGCGCGAGGACGCGTCGGCGCGCCGGAGCTGGCTTAGCTGACTCATAGCCAGCGATCCTAGCTTAGTTCTGCCATAGTCAGGTGCGAGATGAGCGACACCGTGCAGATGACCGGCGTGCTCGACCCCCGCGGCGGCTGGGAGGCGACCTCGTGCTCGATCGCCCGGGCGCTCGAGGTCGTCAGCACCCGCACAGCGTTCCTACTGCTGCGCGAGGCCTTCTACGGCGCCACCCGCTTCGACGAGTTCGTGGCCCGGGCAGGCGCGAGCGAGCCGGTCACCGCCGCGCGGCTGCGCGAGCTGGTCGACGCCGGCCTGCTCGTCAAGGAGCCCTACAAGGAGCCCGGCGAGCGCACCCGCCAGGGCTACCGGCTGACCGACAAGGGCCACGAGCTCCTGCCGGTACTGGTCGCGCTGATGCAGTGGGGCGACCGCTGGGAGCACGACGACGGCGGGCCGGTAAGGCTCCAGCACGCCTCGTGTGGCGCGTCGGTTCACGCTGAGCTGCGCTGCGAGGCGGGCCACCGCGTCGGCCGCGGCGAGCTCGAGCTCGCCCGCAACCTCTCTTAGGCGCGGGCGCGGCGCGCGAGCTCGACCGTCGCGGCGCGCAGGCCGCCGGGCGCGGTGGCCGGCTGGGCGAACGCGATCCGCACGGTGGTGCGCCCGCCCGGTGTCGTGATGTCCACGTCCAGTCCGTAGCGGTCGATCCGCGCGCACCGCGCCTCGGTCGCGTCCGGATGACCCGCGAGCACGCGCGCCATGTCGAGCAGGTTGTGCGCGTGGTCCTTGTTGAGGTGCCGAACCGCGGACGCCGCCCCGCTGGCGACGGGATCGGGCGAGGCAGCGTGGTAGGCCGCCGCGTCCGTGGAGTCCATCCGGCCGTAGCCGCCGACCCAGCGCACCCGCTCGACCCGCAGCACGTAGAACGTGAAGTCCCCGAACCCGCCGTAGGTCGCGCTCTCGGGAGCGGCGGCCGCGTACGCGGCGCGCGCTTCGTCGCCCTCGGCCGCTTCGAGCCTCCCGGCGAGCGTCACCCGCCCGCTGTCGAGCGGGTCGCCGGTGACCTCCGGCTCGCCGATCAACAGGCTCACCCGCGGGTCGCGCGCGACGTTGCGCCCGTGCTCGGCCAGCGTGCTCAGGCAGAGGATCGGCGTGCCGTCGGCCAGCGGCGCGTAGAGCACCAGCGACGCCCAGGCCGCGCCGTCCGGGCCGATCGTCGCCAGCGCGGCCATCCTGGCTCCGGCGACGAGTGTGCGCGCCTCCTCGGCCGCGCTGCGACGCGTCACGGCCTCATGCCCCGCAACACGATCTCGGCGTAGCGCTCGGGGCGTCCGCTGACCGTGGTGCTCGCCACCATCCGCATCGCCAGCAGCACGTCCTCGCCGTCGAAGTCGTTGCGCAGCTCGCCGCTCGCGTGCGCGGCTCGCGCCAGCGGTTCGACGATCGCCAGCGCGGGCTCGCGCAGGCGCATCCGGACCTCGGTGGCCAGCGACTCCGCCAGGCCGCGGTGGGCGTCCTGCAGTCGCAGCGCGTCGTGCAGGAAGTGCGCGAGTGGCGCCGCGGGCGCCGCCAGCGCGCGCTCGACCGCGTCCGACAGCGGTTCCAGCAGCGAGTCCAGCACGGCGTCGAGCAGGTCCTCCTTGGCCGGGAAGTGGCGGTAGAGCGTCGCCACGTTGACCCCGGCGTCAGAGGCGATGGTGTTCACGCTGGCGCCCAGGCCGTCCTCGCGGAACGCGTTGGCCGCCGCCTCGATCAGGCGGGCGTGGTTGCGGACGGCATCGGCTCTCGGCATTGGCCCACCGAAGGTACCGCAGTCGCTGCTGCGTTTATCGCTAGGCTATCCGCAGTCGCCGCTTCGTTTCCCGGAACGCCATGGACGTAGAACGCCAGTCACCCACCCGCACCCTGCTCATCCTGGGCGCCGGCACGCTCGCCTTCGTGCTCGCCCAGACGACGGTCATCCCCGCGCTGGGAGACATCCAGCGCGACCTGCACGCGTCGGCGAGCGGCATCACGTGGATGGTCACCGCCTACCTGCTCGTGGCCTCGATCGCGACACCGATCTTCGGCCGCCTCGGCGACATGTTCGGCAAAGAGCGGCTGCTGGCGATCGCGCTGGCGTGCTTCGCGGTCGGCTCGGTCGTGTGCTCGATCTCGGACTCGCTGACGCTGATGATCATCGGCCGCGGCCTGCAGGGCCTCGGCGGCGGTGTGTTCCCGCTCTCCTTCGGGATCATCCGCGACGAGTTCCCGCGCGAACGGGTCCCGACCGGCATCGCGCTGCTGGGCGCGATCGCCGCGGTCGGCTCGAGCATCGGCCTGCCGCTGGGCGGCGTGCTTGCCGACGGTCCCGGCTTCCACTGGATCTTCGTGCTGGCGGCGATCATGGGCGGACTGGCGACGATCACGACGATCCTGTTCGTGCCGGAGTCGCCGGTGCGCAACCCCGGCAAGGTCGACTTCGTGGGCGCGGGCATCCTCGGCGTCGGGTTGACCGCGCTGCTGATCGGCATCTCGCGCAGCGCCGACTGGGGCTGGGGCTCCGGGCGCACGCTCGGGCTGATCCTCGGCGGTCTCGCGGTCCTGGCGTTCTTCGGGGTCTTCGAGCACCGTCACGCGCAGCCGCTGGTGAACATGCGGACCTTCACCCGCCGGCCGGTGCTGACCACCAACATCTCGACGATCCTGATCGGCTCGGCGATGATCAGCACCTTCGTGCTCGTGCCGCAGCTCGCGCAGCTGCCGGAGGGCGGCGAGGCGGGCTTCGGCCTGTCGGCCACCGAAGCCGGATTGCTGCTCGCTCCCGGCGGCATCTTCTCGATGCTCGTGGCGCCGTTCGTGGGCAAGCTGGGCGAGCGCCGTGGGTCCAAGCTCCCGTTCTTCGGCGGCGCGCTGATCACCGCGTTCGCGCTCTTCGGCCTCGCCGCCGACCACGCCTCGCCCGGTCTCGTGATCCTCTGGGCCTCGCTGATGAGCATCGGGATGGGCGCCGCCTTCGCCTCGATCCCGAACCTGATCGTCAACGCCGTCGACGCCCACGAGACGGGTGAGGCGACGGGCGTGAACACGATCGTGCGCAACATCGGCTCGGCGATCGGCGCGCAGATCGGCGGCACCGTGATCGCTTCGCACGTGCTGGCGGGCGGGCTCCCGGCCGATTCCGGGTTCACGATCGCGTTCCTGATCTCGGCAATCGGCGCGCTGGTCGCCGCCGGGTCGGTGCTGCTGATCCCGGGTCGCCTCGGTGGCCCCGCGCGCGGGAACACCGAGGCGCGCGCGATCACGACATAGCGCCCTGATAGCCCTCCCAGAAGGCGTCGCGTACCGCGGGGCCCTGGGCGCGGAAGTCGTCGGCCTGCGAGGTCAGGTCGTCGACCGCCGTCTCGAGCTCGAGCTGGTAGAGGTCCTGGTCGAACTCGTTGTCGGCGCTGCGCTCGCCCACGAACCCGTCCGCGGCGCGCTCGAGCGCGTCGGCCTGCTGCTGGACCTGTTCGCTCACCTCGTCGGAGGCGTGCTCGCCGGTGTCGGCGACGGCGTCGCGCAGGTCGACCAGCGCGGCGTCGACTTCGCTCGCGGTGGTGGCGGACTGCAACTGCACGACGGCCGCGCCGAACGCCTCACCGTCGCTGCGCGCCGCGTCGGTCTCTGACGGCGACCACAGCGCGATCGCGCCGAGGGCGAGGAAGGCGGCGACGGTGGTGCCGCCGGTGATCCAGCCGAGCAGCGTGGTGTTGAAGGGCTTGACGTCGGTCATTTCCGGCTCCTGTAGAGGTCGTGGGGAGGACGCTTCACAGGTTCCGGTCTTGCGTGGCCGCCATCATCAGGGCGCTGCCCTGATTCGCTGCCCTGAGAGGTAGGGTCCCGCAAGATGCTGGACGCCGAGCCGCAGCCGATCCTGACGCCGATCAGCGAGGCGGCGATCTTTCTCGCGTTCGTGGTCGAGCCCGGTGCCGAGAACGAGGTGCGCGACGTGCTGGCCGACGTCAGCGGGCTGCGGCGCTCGGTCGGCTTCCGCGTCCCGGTCGCCGCGTTGTCGTGCGTGGTGGGCGTCGGCGCGGAGGTCTGGCCGCGGCTGTACGGGACGCCGCTCCCGGCCGAGCTGCACCCGTTCCGCGCGCTGCGCGGAGCAACGCACACCGCACCCGCCACCGCGGGCGATCTCTTCTTCCACATCCGCGCGCAGCGGTTGGACATGTGCTTCGAGTTCGCGCAGTTGCTGACGCGCCGGCTGCGACCGCTCGCTCGCGTGGTCGACGAGGTGCACGGCTTCAAGTCCTTCGACGAACGCGACCTGCTCGGGTTCGTCGACGGCACCGAGAACCCGGAGGGCCGCGCGGCGTCCAAGGCCGTGTTGGTCGGCGACGAGGACCCGGCGTTCGCGGGCGGCAGCTACCTGATCGTGCAGAAGTACCTGCACGACCTCGAGGCCTGGAACGCGCTCACGGTCGAGCAGCAGGAGCAGGCGGTCGGGCGCACCAAGCTCGACGACGTGGAGCTGCCCGAGAAGGCCGCCAACTCCCACGTCGCGCTGAACACGATCGTCGACGCGGACGGCGAGGAGCGCCAGATCATGCGCTTCAACATGCCCTTCGGCCGCGTCGGCACGGCCGAGTTCGGCACCTACTTCATCGGCTACGCCCGCTCCGCGGCCGTCATCGAGACGATGCTGCAGCACATGTTCGTCGGCAAGCCGGCCGGCACCCACGACCGCCTGCTCGACTTCTCCACCGCGGTGACCGGCAACCTCTACTTCGTGCCGACGGCGGACTTCCTCGACGACCCTCCGGAGGGCACCGGCGACGGGTCGCTCTCGATCGGCAGCCTGAAACCCTGAGCGCACGTCGATGTCGGCGCGCGCGTCGCAGAGCATGTCCGGCGTGATCGGAGGGTCCGCCGTGCACCGCGGTCGCAGACCCGGACGCGGCCGACTGCGCCCGGATCATCCACAGGGCGCTCGATGCCGGGATCAACCTCGTCGACTACGGGGACGCCTCCCCGCACCGACGTCGGCGCCCTCTATCGGGAGTACACGCCGCCGGCGCCGCAGAACCCGGGCCCGCGGCGTCGCTACAGCCGCCCGTCGAGATCGACCAGGTCCATCCCGAGCGCCTCCGCGATCTTCCCGGTCGCGGAGGCGACGCGCGCCGTGCCGACGATCGGCGCGATCGCCGTGAGGATGCCGCGCATCTTGTCGACGTCGATGCCCACCGTGACCGCCGATTCGAGGTTGGTGGAGTACGAGATCGCCGGAGCGTCAACCGCCACGAGCGCGGCGATGCGCGCGATCATCAGCGCCTGCGGTTGCAGGCTCGACGCCTCGATCGAGCTCATGGTCATGCTGGCGAGCAGGTCGATGACCGCGGTGCTCTCCGTGGAATCCGACATGGGTGTCTCCTCTGGCGCAGCGGGCAGGTCGGACGCGAACCTAGGCGGCAGGGCGCACGTCGGCGTCATCCGGATCGGACGATGACACGCGAGCCGCGCCGACGTAGCGTCGCTGCCATGAGCTTCGAGACCGGGAAGAGCCCGTCGTGAGCGCCGGCGCGGCCAGGCTGCTCTTCGGCGACGCGATCGTCACGGTGCTCGTGGCGAACGAGTTCCGTCACCGTGCGGTCGAGCGGGTGTTCGGCGTCACCCGCGAGCAGTCGAACTCCGTGTCGGTGATCGCGATGGGCTCGTTGGCCACGGGCGTGCAGCTCAACGCGTCGAAGATGCTCGCTGCGGCGGCCACCCCGCCGACCCTCGCCGCCATGGTCTTCGGCACCGCGATGGTCAAGGAAGCGCTTCTCGGCGTCGCGGGGACCGGATCGCGAAACGTCCCCGGGTTCGCCACGCTGCTCGCGGTGGGCGTCGTCGGGACGTCGGCCGTCCCCTTGCTCCGCGCCGCGGGGAGTGCCGCCGGCGGCGCGCGGGACGCCGAACGGCGCCTGCGGGCGGCCGTGCGCGCGATGACCACTCCTGGTGCCGGCACGGCACCTCACACCTCATGACCGCGCGCCCCTGACGGCGCGCAGGAAAGGACGTACCGTGGCCGAGAAACGCCTGGTCATCTCGATCTTCGAAGCTGAGGCCGACGCGCACGCGGCCGCGACCGCCATCAAGGAGACCGGCGCCTCCGTGGACGACGCGATCGCCGTCTTCGTCCTCGACAAGAACGGGAAGCTGAAGACCGACAAGGTTGGCACGACGAGCGGAGGCAAGGGCGCGGCGGCCGGCGCCGCCCTGGCGCTGCTCGGCCCCGTCGGCCTCGGCCTCGGAGTCGGCGGGGGCGCGCTGCTGGGCAAGCTGCACCGCAAGAACCTCGGCCTCGACGACGCCGACCGCGAACGCATCACCGCTTCACTGCAGGGCGGCAAGGCCGCCGTCGGCGTGGTCGCCAACCCCGACGAGCTCGTGCCCATCGAATCCCTCCTCGCGGGCCGGGGCGGCGTGACCGAAGCGCACGACCTCGACGATGCGGCGCTTCGCGAGGCCATCGACAGCGCGGCCGGCGACGCATCGCCCGAATCCGCCGAGGGACCCTCGCTGCCTCGGGCGTCCGACGGGCCGCACCACCCGGTTTGACCCTCAGCCGCGCGGCAGGATGACCACCGGGCAGGAGGCCTGCCGCGAGACCGAATGCGACACGCTGCCGAGGATGGCCGCGCGAACGGGCCCCCGGCCGCGCGAGCCCATCACCAGCAGGTCGACATGCCGCGCGGCGGCCAGAAGGCCATCGGCCGGATCGTTGAAGAGGACGTCGAGCTCGCTGTCGATGTCCTCGCCCAGGCTGTCGACCGCGGAGCGCAGCTCGGCCTCTTCCTCCAGTCGATGGCGGGCTGCCGGGGCCTCGGCGGGATCGACGTCACCGTGCATCCCCGCCGCCGCCCGCGATTGCTCCCCGGCGCGCTTGGGATCGAGCACCGTGATCGCCCGCAGGCGAGACGAGCCGGCCCGGGCGAGCTCCGCCGCCACCCGCAGCGCTTCGCGCCCTTCCGGAGTCGGCGCGTAGGCCGCGCCGATCGTCTGGAAGCCGGCCGCCGGCGGCTCGTAGTCCTCGGGGACGACCGTGATCGAATGGCTCGGCAGAAGCGTGCACAACTCGCCGAGGACCGTCGCTTCCGCCGACGGGATGATGATCATGCGACAGCTCCTTCGATCCGGCCGGCGGCGCGGGTGCCGGCGGCCACGAGCGCAGATCATCCACCAATTCCGCCCGCAGGAGCATCATCCGATTCGGAGGACGTGTTTGCCGAGCGCCTACTCGGCGGCGCGCGCGCGTTCGACCAGGTTGCTGAGGCGACCCTCGACCGCCTGCAGCTCAGCGCGCAGTGCCGCGAGCTCGGCGTGCAGCGGAAGCGGATCGGCGGCCTCGTCGTTCCCGGCCGGCGCCGGTGACTCGTCGAGGTGAAAGAGCTCCGCCAGCGAGCCCGCCAGCACGCCGAGCACGCCGATGCCGGTGAACATGATCGCCACACCGGCGAACCGGCCCGCGGTCGTGATCGGCACGATGTCCCCGTACCCCACGGTCGTGAGGGTCACGATCCCCCACCACAGCGCGTCGCCGACGGTCGCGAACTCCTTGTTGGTCGCGTGCTCGGCCTGGTAGGCCGCCAACGACGCCAGCACCACGACCGACCCCGCGACCAGCGCCACCTTCCCGAGACGGGCGCCGAAGCGCCTGAGCCCCGCCGTGGCCAGCAGCACCCGCACCACGCGCGTGAGCCGAGCGAGCAACAGGAGCGCGGTGCCCCCGCTGATCCCCGGGATCAGGTAGTACGGGAAGGTGATCAGCACGATCGCCAGATCGAACCGGCCTCGAGGTCGTCGCAGGTAGTCCTCCACGATCCGACGCTGGACGATCAGATCGACCACGAACACGATCCACGAACCGAGCCCGACGAGGACCTGCACCCACTTGGTGTCCGGCGAGTTCACGAACAGCGGGACGACGGCGGCGACGATGATCGGCAGGTTCCAACGCGACTGCCAGCGCTCCCGCGCCTGCAGTTGCTCAGGGGTCAACGGCGCTGGGTGGCCAGCCATCGCGAACCGGGTTCGGCAGCTCGCGTGGCATCCCTGCAGCCACAGGCGGGCGGGCTTCGTGAAACCGAGGACCTGGGCGAGCGTGTCGAAGTGCCGGTCGCGATGTAGCGCCCCGAAGCCGGTCATGCTCACGAGAGTCCGCCCACGCCCGCAACTGCCGCACGCAGCGGGGTCGGCTTCGCGGTGCGGATGGAGCCCCGGGACGCTCCGCGGATTCACCGCTGCAGATGCGATCCGCGAGGCCCGTGTGCCACCGGTCTGTCACCAGGACTCCGACGCTGCGTGACGCACGCGCCCCCAGAAACAAGAAAACCCCTGCAAACGCAGAGGTTCTAGAGTCAGAGCCGACACCCGGACTCGAACCGGGGACCCCTTCATTACGAGTGAAGTGCTCTACCAGCTGAGCTATGTCGGCGCGGGAGCGCAGGGTAGCGAACATCGCGGGCGGGGGGTACCTTGGGGCTGTCGTGGATTGGATTGCCGGGTGTTGCGGTCGCGGCGATGGCTCGCTCGGGCTTCAGGGCGACGATCAGCGATGAGCAGGTCGCGCATTGGGGCAAGGCGTCCGGTGGCGCAGGCGAGCGCGCTTGCGTTTCTCGTGACGGGCGCGTGGACCGAGGGCGAGGCGCAGGAGCGGGGTGTCACGGTCAGTGACCGCGAGGCTCGGGAGGCGACGACGGGACGCCGCACGATCGGGCTGACCCGTCAGGACCTGATCTACGAGGCCAGGCTGAGCCTGCTGACCGCGGGAATCAGGGCGCAGATCGAGCAGCCGGCCGCGCAGAGCGTCACGCCGGAGCAGATCTCGACGCGTACGTGGACAGCGAACCCGCAGACACGAGCCCGAGCGGCGGAAGGTCCGCGTCATCCGAAGCCGCGACACGGCACAAGGCCGCGCAGGCCGCAGAAGCCATCAGGAGCGGGATCGACGTGGCGGCTGGCGCAGCGAAGGTACGCGACCGAGCACCGGCTCGACCCGCAGACCGTCGAGCCGGGCGACGTACGACGCACGGACGTCGAGCGGCGCGATCTTCGCAGCCGCCACGAACCATCTCGGAGCGCTATCGCGAACTACGTGTTCCGGGTCACCAGCGATCCTCCCGGCGCAGCCGATGCCGATCGAAGCCGTGCAGCGAGGCGGCGGCCTGGGAGACTGCTGGCCGATCAAGCGGCAGCAACGGGCGCTCGACGCCTTCGACGGGCGCGTTCGCGGCGAAATGGCGTGCGCGGCACGAGTTGCGCTCCCGCCTACACCAGCGAATCCGCTCTGTGGCAACGCGTACAACCCGCAAGCGGTCAGCTGAGGGCCCTAACCGCAAGTCCAGCGCCGAAAACTCGTACATCCGCCGAACTTCGGCGCCGCCGCGTTGCTCCGCTCAATCCGGGGACCCTATGGTCGACTGCAGACAACCTTTGCACGGGGGCACGGAGCCCCGTGCGTGTTGATTCGAGGAGTTGCATTGACTGATGCGGTGGCCACGGATGGTCCTCCGCCCCCGGACTCGAGGGGGTGCGCGCGTGAGCGACCGCTTCCAGCGGATGCGAGTGCCCGCGCTGCCGACGGTCCTGTTCGCGGACGCGAGCGAGGACTACCGGTCGATGGCGCGTGACGCGTTGCTGGAGGGACGCAATGTCACGGACATGCGGACGGTCGCTGACGGGGGCGCGCTGCTGGCCTACCTGCAGCGCGCCGGGGCGACGGAGGGCGCGGTCACGCCGACGCCGTCGCTGATCGTGATCGACGCGCAGTTGCCCGGCGAGCCCGGGAACGGCGAGCTGATCCGCAAGCTGAAGGGCGACGCCGAGCACTCGCCGGATTCCGGTGGTGGTGCTCGGGCGACAACGACGACCCGGAGACGGTCGCGGCGCTACTACGACGCGGGCGCGAACACGTACATCGTCAAGCCGGTCACGTTCCTCGCGCTCGTGCGCCTGATGAAGGTGTTCACGTCGTACTGGCTGGAGACCGCCGAGCTCCCGCCCGGCCAGGCCAGCCTAGACCGTCCGTGGCCGCCCCGCTGCCCAACCCGCTCCGCGTCCTCGCGGTCTCTGCCGACGACGCAGGCCACGCGCCCGGTGCGCGCGCTGCTGCGCGGTGCGCGGATCGACCTCGTCACGATGCCCGAGCAGGCGCTGCAAGCTCGCGCCTCGCGCTCGCGCACGACGTCGTGCTGGTGGACCGCGAGATCGAGCAGCCGGGGCTGGACGGGCTGCTGCTCGCCGAAGAGCTGGTGCGCCAGGCACCGACGACGCCGGTGATCGTGCTCTCGCACACGCGCCGACAAGCACGCCGACGAGGAGGCGGCGGAGGCGGGGATCGCCGACTTCCTGCTCGTCCCGGGGCTGACGCACCGACCGGCTGGAGCACGCGATCCGCTACGCGATCACCCACCAGCGCGCGATCCAGCGCCTGGCCGAGTCCGAGGAGCGCCACGCGCTCGCGCTCAAGGGCGCCAACGACGGGATCTGGGACTGGGACGTCGCGCAGGACCGGATCTTCTACTCGACGCGCTGGAAGACGATGCTCGGCTACCGCGAGATCGAGATCGGGGAGACGCGCGGGGAGTGGCTCGGCCGCGTCCACGCGGATGACCGCGCGCCGCTCACGCAGGCGCTGGACGCCTACGCGCAGGGCACCGCCGGCAACGAGCAGTTCGAGTTCGAGCACCGCCTGCAGCACCGCGACGGCAGCTACCGCTGGATGCTCGCCCGCGCGACCGCCGTGCGCGACGCGACGACGTCACACGCCACCCGGATCGTGGGCAGCTTCACCGACGTCACCGACCGCCGCGAGGCGCGAGCGCCGGCTGCAGCACGACGCGCTGCACGACGACCTCACCGGCCTGCCGAACCGCGTCCTGTTCGTCGACCGCCTCGACCAGTCGATCCGGCGCGCGCAGCGCCACCACCCCGCCATCTGCGCGGCGGTGCTGTTCCTCGACCTCGACCGCTTCAAGATCATCAACGACAGCCTCGGCCACGCGGCCGGCGACCAGCTGCTGATGGCCGTCGCCCGTCGGCTGGAAGCGGCGCTGCGGCCCAACGACACGGTGGCGCGCCTGAGCGGCGACGAGTTCACGCTCCTGCTCGACGACGTCACGCGAGGCCCGCGAGGCGACGGTGATCGCCGAGCGCGTCCAGCAGAGCCTGCAGGCGCCGTTCGTGATCGACGGGCGCGAGCTGTTCATCGGCGCGAGCATCGGCATCGCGCTGGCCACGGCGAAGTCCGCGCCGGAGCAGGTGATGCGCGACGCCGACGTCGCGATGTACCGCGCCAAGGCCGACGGCAAGGGCCGCCACGCGGTGTTCGACGCGGCCATGCATCGAGCAGGTGATGCGCAGGCTCGACCTGGAGGGGGACCTGCGGCGCGCGATCGAAGGTCGCGCGCTCGAGGTCGCCTACCAGCCGATCGTGCAGGCGGCGACGGGCCGGATCGTCGGCTTCGAGGCGTCGCTTCGCTGGCCGACGGGCGAGCCCGCCGAGTTCCTCGCGCTGGCCGACGAGACGGGCCTGTCGATCCCGCTCGGGCGCCAGATCCTCACGACCGCGTGCGCGCAGCTGGCGCAGTGGCGCACGCTGCCCAAGGGCGCGGGCCTGACGGTGGGCGTGAACGTCTCGGCGCGCCAGCTCGGCGAGCCCGGCTTCGTGCAGATGCTCCACGAGATCCTGCGCGAGAGCGGGCTCGACGCCCGCGCGCTGCGGATCGAGGTGTCCGAGCACGACCTCTCGCGCGGCCGCGCGGACGAGTCCACCCGCCGCGTGCTCGAGCAGGCGCTCCAGCAGGCCGGCGTGCGCACCCACATCGACGACTTCGGCACGGGCGCGAGCCCGCTGCGGCTGCTGCACCGCTTCCCGGGCGACGCCATCAAGATCTCACGCGCGCTGGTCGCCGGCATCGGCCACGACGCGGGCGCGTTCGAGATCGTCCGGGCGGTCGTGGGGCTCGCCCACAACCTCGGGCTCGAGGTGATCGCCGACGGCGTCGAGCAGCGCGAGCAACTCGACTACCTGAAGGTGCTCGGCTGCGAGTTCGCGCAGGGCTTTCACATCTCGGCCCCGTTGAGCGCCCCCGAAGCGGGGCGCTCCTCGAGACCGGTGTGACTGAGCGCGCTCTAGAAGCGCTGCGGGGAAGTCCGTCCGCTCGGTCTCGCGGTCGCGATCGAAGCGCGCCGGGCGGTTGTTCTCGTCGACGGCGCGCTCGTCGTCGAGCGTGCCGCGGCCGTTCGATTCGTGACGACCGTCCGTCATCGACTCTTGACGGTCGTCGACGCCGTCGCCGTCACGGTCGTTGGTCATCGCCGAGGTGCCCGCGAAACGGTCGCGCTCGGACTCGTCGATCAGCTCGTCGATCGGCCATGCCGCGCTCGTGCAGCTCCGCGCGCTCGGCGTGCAGTGAGGCCTGGGCGCGCTCGGCCTCGGCCTCGCGCTGGGCGATCCTCGCCCGCTGCTCGGCTTCCGTCGCCTGACGCTCGCGCGTCTCGGCCTCGGCTCGATGCTCGCCGGCGACGGTCTCGCGCCGCTGCTGGAGTTCGCGCTCGCGCTTCTGCACACGTGCACGGGCGCGCATCCGCGGCAACATGAACGCCACGAGGGCGATGATGATCAGGGCTACGACGACGATGGCGATAATGGCGCCGGTGGTCATCAGGTGGCTCCCTTCTTCTGGGGTTGATGGAAGGGTTCCCAGCCATGCCCGCGAACGAAACCGCCCCGTGGTTCGATCTCCAGTCGCATTCGACCTATTCCGACGGGACGCTCCCGCCCGCGGAAGTCGTGCATCGCGCGGAGCAGGCGGGCGTGCGAACTGCTCGCGCTGACCGATCACGACACGGTTGACGGCGTTCCCGAGGCGCTGCGGGCCGCCCGCACCGTGAAGATCGTCCCCGCCGTCGAATTGTCCTCGGTGCACAACGGGTTCGAGGACCTGCACATCCTCGGGTACGGGCTCGATCACACCGACCCGGACCTGCTGGCCACGCTCGAGGATTTCCGCGGCGATCGCGTGCGCCGGATCGAGGCGATGGCCGACAACCTGCGCGCCGAGGGCTTCACGATCGAGCTGCCGGAGCACAAGGCGCCGGGCCGTCCGCATCTCGCGAAGGCCCTGCAGGGGCAGACGAAGCTGAGCACCAACGAGATCTTCGCCACGTACCTGATCCCCGGCACGGCCACCTACGTCGGGCGCTCACGCCCCACCGTCCAGCAGGCGATCGACGTCATCCACGCGGCCGGGGGCCTCGCGGTGTGGGCCCACCCGTACTGGGACATGGACGAGGCCGCTGGCGACGCTCGATGAGTTCGCGGGCTACGGGATCGACGGCGTGGAGGCGTTCTACGCCACCCACAACGAGGCGCAGACGCGCGCGCTACACGCCGCCGCGCGCGAGCGCGGCCTGCTGACCACCGGCTCGGCGGACTTCCACGGGCCCACGCATGACCACTTCAATCGCTTTCTGGCCTTCGAGCTGTACGGCCTGGAACCCGACCTCGGCCGTCTCGGCCAGTAGCGCTTGCACCTTCGGCGCGCAGCCGCCGCAGCCGGTCGTGGCCCTCGTCTCGCGTACGCACCTGTTCGAGTGACGAACACGCCTGGATCGCGGAGCGCGAGACCCCGTTGCAGGCACACACGATCGGATCGGACGTGACCTCGGCGGGCGGCTCGCCGAGCACGATCCGCGCCCACGAGCCTGCTCGCCGTCGATACACCTCACGCCGGTAGTAGCCCGCGCGGGTGTCGAGCGCGATCACCTCGTCGGCGCCCTCCAGCTCGCCGGACACGAAGAGATCGACGCCCGCGACCTTGAGCCTGGTCGACACCGGGCCGGGCAGGTAGGCGCCGGGCGCGCCGCAATGTCGGCGCCGGCGACGCGGGCCATCTCGCGCGCGGGAGCGACCAGGCCGACGGTCACGCCGCGGTGCTCGGCGCACTCGCCGACCGCCCAGACGCCGGGGATGTTCGTGCGCATGCAGTCGTCGACGAGCACGCCGCGATCGACCTCCAGGCCGATCCGGCGAGCGAGCGAGACCTCCGGCACGACGCCGGCGGCGACGATGACGAGGTCGGCGTCGAGCACCGTGCCGTCGTGGAGCTCGACGCGATCGTCGTGGATCGCGGTGGTCATGCGCTCGCAGAGGACGTCGAAGTCGACCACGCGCGCTCGAGCATCCGCGCGGCGGTGGCGTCGAGCTGGCGCTCCATCAGCCGTCGACGCGAGGTGCACGACGGTCACCTCGATGCCGCGGTTGGCGACCGCGCGAGCGGCCTCGAGCCCGAGCAGCCCGCCGCCGATGACGACCGCGCGGCGGGCGCCGTGGGCGCGGCCGCGGATCGTGCGCACGTCGTGGCGGGTGCGGAACGCGGTGGCGCGCTCGATGCCCGTCGATCGGCGGGATGAACGCGCGCGAGCCGGTGGCCAGGACGAGCGCGTCGTAGGACAGCTGGGTGCCGGAGGCGGTGGTGGCGATGCGGCGCTCGGTGTCGACGTCGACGATCGCGTCGCAGAACGCGATGCCGTGCTCGCGATACCAGCGCTTGGGGTGCAGCGGCAGGTCGGTCGCCTCGCGGTGGCCGGCGAGATGGTCGGTGAGCCCGACGCGGTCATACGGGCACCTCGGGCTCGTCGTTGGCCAGCGTGATCTGCCAGTCGCCGTGCTCCAGCGCGGTCTCGGCGACGGTCGACGCCGGACGGGCCGGCGCCGACGATGAGCAGGTGGCGGTGGCGCCTGCGGCGGCGCTCGCAGCACCGGTTCGAGGCGCACGGCGGTCGCCTTCAGCCCGGGCTGGCGGGAGGTCGGATCCGTGAAGCGATGCGTCAGGTCGTTGACGCCGCCGGCCCCGCGGGTGCGTGCAGCGCGCCCCAGTGGAAGGGCGCGAAGACCGTTCCCGGGCGCACGGCGTCGGTGACGCGGACCCTCAGCGTGACCGCTCCGCGCCGGGAGACCACCCGCGCGCGGTCTCTTGCAGCCAGTACCGGCGCGCATCGTCCGGGTGCACCTCGAGGAACGGCTCGGGCTCGCTCGCGAGGAGCTCCGCCGACTTGCCGGTGCGGGTCATCGTGTGCCACTGCGAGGCGATCCGGCCGGTGTTCAGGACCAGCGGGAAGCTCCGCGTCGGGCGGGTCGGCGACGTGGCCGGGCGAGTGCCGGCTTCAGGACGGGCTCACCGGTCTCGGTGAAGTACCGGCCGTCGGTGTAGAGCCGCTCGGTGCCTGGGTGATCCGCGCCGCGAACCGGCCACTGCAACGTGCCGTGCTCCAGTCGCGCATGGGACACGCCGGACTGGTCGCACGGACGCCCCGCGGTGAGCGCCGCGAACTCGTCGTAGACCTCGGCGGCGTCCGCCCAGTCGAAGCCGTGGAAGCCCATCCGCGCGGCCGCGCCGGCGAAGATCCGCCAGTCCGCCCGGGCCTCGCCGGGAGGCTTGACGGCGGCGCGCATGAGCGAGATCCGGCGCTCGGAGTTGACCATCGTTCCCGCCTTCTCCGGCCACTGCGCGGCGGGCAGGACGATGTGCGCGAGCGCGGTCGTCTCGGTGGGGTGGTACGGCGTCTTGCGCGATCACGAGCTCGGCGTTGCGCAACGCCGCGCGCACCCGCTCGGCGTCCGGGAACGACACCGCCGGGTTCGTGCCGACGATCCAGACGGCCTTCACGCGGCCGTCCTCGAGCGCGTCGAAGAGGTCGGTCGCGGGAAGGCCCGGGCGAGGATCGATCGAGCCGGACGCGAGCCCCCACGCGGCCTCGACCTCGGCGCGGTGGTCCTCGCGGACGATCTTGCGGTAGCCCGGGAGCAGGTGCGCGAGCCCGCCCGTCTCGCGCCCGCCCATCGCGTTCGGCTGGCCGGTCAGCGACAGCGGCCCGGTGCCGGGGCGGCCGATCTGGCCGGTGATCACGCACAGGTTCAGCAGCGCGCGGTTGATCGCCACGCCCTCGACGGACTGGTTGGCGCCCATCGACCACAGCGCCATCGAGTCGCCGTGCGCGAACCGCGCGGCGGCGCGCTCGATCGCGACCGCGGGCACGCCGCACTCGAGCGCTGCCTTCTCCGGCGTCCAGTCACCCGCGAGCTCGTGGCCGGCGATCAGCGCGTTGAGCAGCGCGAGGTCGGTGCCCGGCCGGATCTGCAGATGGATGTCGGCCGCCGCCGCGGTGTCGGTGCGCCGCGGGTCGACGACGATCAGCGTCGCGCCCCGCTCCTGCGCCGCGCGGATGCGGCCCCACAGGATCGGGTGGTTGGACGCGGCGTTCGAGCCCAGCAGCAGGATGCAGTCGGTCAGCTCCAGATCCGCGTAGGCGGGCGGCGGGCCGTCGGAGCCGAACGTCGCGTCGTAGGCGGCGACGGCCGAGGACATGCACAGCCGCGAGTTGGAGTCGACGTTGTTGGTCCCGAGAAAGCCCTTGGCCAGCTTGTTGACCGCGTAGTAGTCCTCGGTCAGCAGCTGGCCGGAGATGTAGAAGGCGATCGAGCCCGGGCCGTGCTCGGCGCGGATCGCCTGCAGGCGTGAGGCGACCTCGCCCAGCGCGTCACTCCACGACGCCTCGCGGAAGCGGCCGTCTGGGCGTTGCGGACGAGCGGCTTCAGCGCCCGATCCGACGCGCCCACGGCCTCCGGCAACGCCAGCGGCTTGCGGCAGGTCAGTCCCTGGTTGACCGGGTGGTCCGCATCGCCGCGCACGGCATGCAGGCGCCCGTCGCGCACCTCCGCGACCAGCCCGCAGCCGACGCCGCAATATGGGCACCCGGTCTTGATCACACAGGAGCCTCGGCGGCGGAGCCCCAGCCGCGGCGCCACGCGACGCGGAGCACGGCGACGCCGACGAACGCGACCGCGACCACGAACGCCGCGATCGTCAGGCCGGCGCCGTAGCCGTTGAAGCGGTCATGCAGCGAGCCCAGCGCGATCGGCAGCAGGAACCCGCCGAGGCCGCCGGCGGCGCCGACGAGCCCGGTCACGACCGCGATCCGCGAGCGGAAGCGCAGGCCGACGAGCTGGAAGGTCGCACCGTTGCCCAGCCCGAGCGTGCCCATGACCAGCGGGAAGCCGATCGCGGCCAGCGTCAGCGACGGGATGCTCGAGAGGAACAGCAGCAGCGGCGCGGCGACGCCGTAGACGATGGTCAGCACGCGGGTGCCGCCGAAGCGGTCGGCGAGGTGACCGCCGAAGGGACGCACGAACGAGCCCGCGGCGCCGCCGATCGCCGCCAGCGACGCCGCGTCGACCTTGGTCAGCCCGTACTGGTCGTGGAAGAAGATCGGCAGGAAGGACGAGAGGCCGACGAAGCCGCCGAAGGTCACGGCGTAGAGGCCGCACAGCTTCCACGTGTCGCCCTCGCCGAGCATCTCGAGGAACGCGTTGACCGTCAGGCGCTGAGCGGGCGCGGGCGGCTCCTTCGCGAGCAGCCGGAACGCGACCAGGACCAGCAGCGCGGGGATGATCGCCAAGCCCATGACGTGCGTGCCAGCCGACGTGCTCGGCCAGGCGCGGCGCGATCAGCGCGCAGGCCACGGTGCCGGAGTTGCCGGCGCCCGCGATGCCCATGGCGAGGCCCTGGTGCCGCGGCGGGTACCAGCGGCTCGCCAGCGGCAGCGAGATGGCGAACGAGGCACCGGCGACGCCGAGCAGCACGCCGACGCCGAGCATCTGGTTCATGCGTCGTGCCGCCGAGCCAGCCCCACAGCAGCGGCAGCAGGGCGATGCTCATGCTGATGGTGCCGATCCGGCGCGGGCCGAAGCGGTCGGCGAGGATCGCCGAAGGTGACGCGGCAGACCGCGGCGCTCAGCAGCGGGATCGCGACCAGCACGCCCTTCTCGGCGGCGCGTG
This sequence comes from uncultured Solirubrobacteraceae bacterium, assembly GCA_963798325.1. Lineage (GTDB taxonomy): Bacteria > Actinomycetota > Thermoleophilia > Solirubrobacterales > Solirubrobacteraceae > Solirubrobacter. Next base: position 60,334 of record CAWCSS010000007.1, on the reverse strand, counting down.
AGCCCCAGATCCTCGGCGATGTAGGCGCCGAGAGCACCCAGGATCACCCAGATGGCGAAGGACACATCGAAGTGAAGAAGGGCGGCGACCAGCGAAGGCGTGTGCCCCGCGCGCCGGAATTCGCTCATACGCATGACCGAGTGAATCGGCCGATCGGCTGAGTTGTTTACCGCGAGCGGGCCATCTCGGCCACGGACTGGTCGTCGCGGGCCGAGCGGACCCCGGCTTCGACCCAGGCGTAGCGGAACATCGCGCCGGCGGTGAGGTAGAGCAACGACGGCAGCGGCCCGGTGCGGCGCGACGCCTGCGCGGCCAGGCCGATGCGCGTGAGCCACTTCGCGCGCTTCATCGTCCTGCCGTGCGCGTCGTGGCGGCCGAGACGCTTCTCGTTGATCTCGGAGAGGATGAGCTCGGCGGCCATCGCGCCCGCCTGGACGTGACCGAGCGCCCTGCGCGTGCTGTCCGGCGCGTCGACGCATGCGAGCCGCACGGCGGCGGCTCCGGTGGCCGTCGCGGTCGCGACGAAGATCGGGCCGAGGAAGCTGCGCGAGCGTGCCCACACCGGGACGGCGGTGGAGGCCAGCAGGACGCCGGTGTAGGAGCCGAGGTAGCCGCCGACGAGCACGTTGGCCGCGCCGAGCGAGCGAGCCAGCCTTGGCCGCTTGAGCAGATCCGCGGCGACCGCTCCCGCGCCGACGTTCCCGAAGATCGTCAGCGCCCACGCGCCCATCGACATCGGCGAGCGGGTCTTGAAGACCCGGAGCATGTGCAGGAAGCGCTCCGGCCGGCCGAGGTCCATCACCAGCAGCGGCGGGCACGGGGCGAGCGCGGCGAGCGAGACCAGCCGCGCGCGCTTGGCGCTCTCGTGATCGGCGCTCAGGTCACACGCCAGCGCCACGAACGCCGCGCCGGACGCGATCCCGCCGAACCAGAAGTACAGCGGCACCTCCCACGTCCACACCGGCGGCTTGAGCATGCCCGGCGCCACGCCGTCCAGCGGCGGCATCTCGCCCTTCGCGCGTGCCTCGCCCGCGTAGCCCTCGTCGTAGAGGAACGACCGCTGTGCGTCGTCCTCGCGGTGCAGCGCGACCGGCTCCCCGGTCTTCTCGCCGAAGTCCGGAGAGGCGCCGTGACCCGTGGCGGGCGTCATGTCCCTCATCGCTTCGCCGCCAGGAACGCGGCCGCCACGCCGGCGGCGGCCAGCAGCCCGGCACCGACCGCGGCGAGCGTCGCGGGGACGACGTTCTCCTGGATCGGCGACTCGGCGTGCGCCGGCAGGCCGTAGCGCTCGGGTGGCTCGGTGAGCAGGAAGAAGGCACCGAGCCCGCCCGCCTGGTCCTGCCCGTAGAGGTAGGCGTCCTCGACGCCGCGCTCGTGCAGCGTCGCCACGCGCCGCTCGGCCAGCTCGACGAGATCATCGAAGTCGCCGAACTGGATCGAGTCCGTCGGGCACGCCTTCGCGCACGCGGGCTCCAGCCCGTCCTCGAGCCGGTCGTAACACAGCGTGCACTTGGCGGCGCGGCCGTCGTCGTGGTCGCGGCCGATGACGCCGAACGGGCACGACGGGATGCAGTAGCCGCAGCCGTTGCAGATGTCGGGCTGGACGATCACGGTCTCGAACTCGGTGCGGATCAGCGCGCCGGTCGGGCAGGCGTCCATGCAGCCCGCGTGGGTGCAGTGCTTGCACACGTCCGACATGAAGTTCCAGCCGCCGTCGGTGTCGACGAAGCGCACGTGGCGCCAGGTGTTGGCGGCGAGCTGGCCGGTGTTGTCGTAGGAGCCGCCCTTGCGGAACTCGCCGCCGTCGCTGGGCAGGTCGTTCCACTGCTTGCAGGCCACCTCGCACGCCTTGCAGCCGATGCACACCGACGTGTCGGTGAAGAAGCCCTTGCGCGTGGCGCCGGGCTGGATGATCGAGAGCTCGCTCATTCCGCCGGGTGGTCCTTGTTCGGAGCGACGCCGGGCGGCGTGTCGCGCACGCCGGCGAGCTTGGTGGTGTCCTTCGTCGTCCGCCCGGCGCGCACGTCGCACACGAAGGCCTTGGACTCGTGGATGCTCGAGTTGGGATCGCCGCTGAGCATGGTCAGGTCGTTGGCCGCGTGGCCGGGGTCGGGACCGCCGAAGCCCCAGTGCCAGGGCAGTGCGATCTGGTGGACGATGGCACGATCGATCCTCAGCGGGCGCAGGCGATCGGTGACGCGCGCGCGGACGGAGATCTCGGCGCGCGGTGAGACGATCGTCATCCAGTCGCCGTCCTCGATGCCGCGGGCGCTCGCCAGGTCCGGATCGATCTCGGCGAACGCCTCGGGCTGCAGCTCGTCCAGCCACGGGACCCAGCGCGACATGCCGCCCGCGGTGTGGTGCTCGGTGAGCCGGAACGTCGTGGCCACGCACGGGTAGCGCGGGTCGCCGGGCTCGGCGTACGGGTTGTCGGCGCGGTTCCACCTCAGCGCCGCGGGGTTGGCGTGGATGTCGGGGTAGAGCGGGTTCTCGAGCGGCGACTCCAGCGGCTCGTAATGCGTCGGCACCGGCCCGTCGAGCAGGCCTGACGGTGCGTACAGCCACGCGTGACCGTCGGCCATCATGATGAACGGGTCGTCGCCGTCGATCGCGTCCATCCCCCGCGAATCGGGGTGCCCGCGATAGTCAGGTGCCTTGTCCACCGGGAAGTCCGGCACGTCGTACCCGGTCCACCGCTTCGCGTCCTCGTCCCACCAGACGTACTTCTTGCGCTCCGACCAGGGCTTGCCCTCGGGGTCGGCGGAGGCGCGCGAGTAGAGCAGGCGGCGGTTGTCCGGCCACGCCCAGCCCCACTGCGGCGAGACCCAGCCGCCCTCGGGATCGTCGATGTCGCCGGGGTCGCGGCGCTGTGCCTGGTTGATGCCGTCGGCGTAGACGCCGGAGTAGATCCAGCAGCCGCTGGCGGTCGAACCGTCGTTCTCGAGCTCGGCGAAGCCGTTGACCGGCTTGCCGGTGGCGGTCTCGTAGCCGCTGATCTCCCTGAGCACCTGCTCGGCATCGGGCTCGTCCTCGCCGTAGTCCCAGGTCAGGTTCTGGATCGGCCAGTCGCGTTTGCGGTCGCTGTCCGCGTAGTGCTCCTGGACGCGCTTGAACAGGTGGTAGATGAACCACAGGTCGCTGCGGGCGTCCTCCGGCGGGTCGAGCGCCTTGTCGCGCCACTGCACCAGCCGCTGCGTCTGCGTGAACGAGCCCTCCTTCTCGATGTGGCTCGCGGCGGGCATCAGGAAGACCTCGGTCTGGATGTCCTCGGTCTTCAGCTCGCCGCTGCGCACCTCGGGCGAATCGCGCCAGAACGTCGCCGACTCGATTTCGACAAGGTCCCTGACGACCACCCATTTCATGCTCGCCAGCGCACGCCGCATCAGGCCGGCGTGCATCGAGCCGACGGCCGGGTTCTGGCCCATCAGCAGAATGCCGTCGAGCCCGCCGTCGAGCGCGCGCAGCATCGTCGGGAAGTGGCTGTGGTTGCCGCTGATCTTCGGCAGGTGCTCGAAGCCGTAGTCGTTGTCCTTGGTGGCGGCGTCGCCGAACCAGGCCTTCAGGAGGCTGACGATGTACTTGTCGAAGTTCGCCCACCAGCCCTTGTCCGCGCCGCCGGTGTCGACGTAGGTCTCGAGGTCCAGCTCGCCGTGGCGGGCGTGCGGCATGTTCAGGTAGCCCGGCAGCAGGTCGTAGAGCGTGGGGATGTCGGTGCTGCCCTGGATCGTCGCGTGGCCGCGGAGCGCCAGCACGCCGCCGCCGGGGCGCCCGATGTTGCCCAGCAGCAGTTGCAGGATCGAGCCCGCGCGGATCATCTGCGTGCCGGCCGTGTGCTGGGTCCAGCCGACGGCGTAACACAGCGCGGTGGTGCGCTCGCGGCCGGAGTTGGCGATCAGCAGCTCGGCGACTTCGCGCTGGGTCGCTTCGTCGACGCCGGTGATGCGCTCGACCATCTCCGGCGTGTAGCGGGCGAAGTGGCGCCTGAGGACGTTGATGACGCACCGTGGATGCTGGAGCGTCGGGTCGGTCTTGACCTCGCCGGTCATCATGCCCGCGCCGGTCTTGGACTCAAAGGACTGGGTCGTGTGCTCGCGCTTGCCCGCGGCGGCGGCGACCTCCCCACCCTCGTACCTCCACGTCTCCGGGTCGTAGACGCCGTGCTCGGGGTCGAACCCGCTGAAGAGCCCGCCGAGGTCCTCGGTGTCCTCGAAGTCCTCGCTCACCAGCGTCGCGGCGTTCGTGTAGTGGAGGACGTACTCCTTGAAGTAGGACTCGGTCTCGAGCACGTGGCGGATCAGCCCGCCGACGAACGCGATGTCGCTGCCGGCGCGGATCGGCACGTGCAGGTCGGCCATCGCGCTCGTGCGGCTGAAGCGCGGGTCGACGTGGATGACCTTCGCCCCGCGCTCCTTCGCCTTCATCACCCAGCGGAACCCGACCGGGTGCGCCTCGGCCATCGACGAGCCCTGAATCCAGAACGCAGTCAGCGTGCTGGAGGTCCTGCAGGGTCGTGGTGGCGCCGCCGCGCCCGAACGAGGTCCCCAGACCGGGGACGGTGGAGGAGTGTCATATGCGCGCCTGGTTCTCGACCTGGATCGCGCCCATGGCCGTGTAGGCCTTCTTGAGGAGATAGTTCTCCTCGTTGTCGAGCGTCGCGCCGCCGAGGTGGGCGAAGCCGAGCGTGCGATCCACCCGCCAGCCTTCGTGGTTGACGTCCTGCCAGCCGTTCTCCCGCGCTTGAATCACGCGCTCGGCGATCATCTCCATCGCCGTGTCGAGGTCGAGCTCTTCCCAGTCGGTGCCGCCGGCGCGGCGGTACTTGACTTTGGTCAGGCGCCCTGGCGATTGGACGAGCTGCCTGCTCGCCGAGCCCTTCGGGCAGAGCGTGCCCTGGTTGATCGGCGAGCGCGGGTTGCCTTCGATGTCGATCAGCTTCTGGCCCTTGGTGTAGACCACCTGGCCACAACCGACCGCGCAGTACGGGCAGACGGACTCGGTGACCTTCAGGCCCTCGGTGCGCGCGCCGACGTTCCGGGTCTGCTTCGAGACGGCGTGCGGGCCCATGCCCCAATCCGCCGCCTTCCCGACGAGAGGTGCTCTGCGGAGCTTCCGCCAGGCGGGCTCGGTCACGGTGGCGCCCTACCCGGCGAGGGCCTCCTCCAACCGGTACGCCAACGCCTCACACGCCAGCTCTTCGTTGACGTTGAGGACCAGGCGGGTGCGGGTGTCGTCGATCAGCTCCTGCGCCCGGCGAAGGTTGTGGGCGCCCGCGTCCTCTTCGAGCTGGTCCCGACGGTCGCTGTGGAACACCAGCTCGGGAGCGCCCGCCTCGATCGTCGCCAGGTCGCGGTACCACAGGCCGGCGAGCTGGAGCGAGTGGTCGAGCGCCTTCGTCGCCGCGCGCCGCTCCGCTCTGCGCGCCCGCTCGGTGAACTCCGTCTCACGGCGCTTGTGCTCCTTCTTGGGCAGGAACTGGAGCTCCTCCTGGAGCTGCCTCTCGATCTCTTCCTTGGCCGCGGCGCCCTGCGCGCGGGAGCGGTCGAGGATCGCCTTCCACGGCTTCTTGCCGGCCTGCCTGTGCAGGGGCGCGCGGGCGAACTGCTCGGCGGCGCTCCTGAGCTGCAGGCCCTCAGGCTTGGCGAGCTGCTCGGCCTTCTCGCCGTCGCCGAGGCTCAGCCGCGCCGCCGCGTCGGCGGTCGACTCGGGGATGCCGCTGTTCGCGAGCCGCTGCGCGAGCTGCTCGGTGGTCGGCGGGTCGAAGCGCACCAGCTGGCAGCGGCTGGCGATCGTCGGCAGCACCTGCGTCAGGCGGTTGGTGATCAGCAGCAGCACGACGTAGGAGGGCGGCTCCTCGAGCGTCTTGAGCAGCGCGTTGGCCGCCTCGTCGTTCATCACGTCCACGCGCTCGAGCACGAAGACCCGGAACGAGGCCTCGAACGGCGTGTGCGCCGAGGCGGCGACGACGGTCTCGTCGACGTCTCGCCTCAGCATCTCGTGGGCGCCGGATGGCGTGACCCACGTCAGGTCCGGGTGGGTGCCGTGCTGGGCCCTCGTCTTCGCGTTCTCAGGATCTCGCGCGTTTCTCGCGAGCAGCTCGGCGGCGAAGTCCCGCGCCGTCTGGCGCTTGCCGCTGCCGGCGGGGCCGTGCAGGAGGTACGCGTGGGCCGGTGCGTCGCTCAGCGCGGCGCCGAGGACGGCCTTCGCGTGGGGGTGGGTGTCGAGTTGCAGCACGTCGTCGTTGATCCTAGGCGGCGGGGTCGACGACGCGGCCGCCGCGAGCGCTCCGCCGCCCACCTGACGCAGACGACCGCGGGATGGTGCGTTTCGATCACGTTCGCGCTGGTCGAGTTGGCGCGTTGGCGGGGTGCAGCCGGAAACCTGTCGTGGACGAACCTTTCCGGCTGCACCCCCCGAGTCCGACGCCGTGAACGTCAAGCGCGCGTCACACTCACCCCCGTGTTGATCTCGGTCGAGGGCCTCGACGGGGCGGGCAAGACCACGCTCGTCAGTGCCCTCGCGCGCGAACTCAAGGCGACGACGCTCCGCGAACCAGGGGGCGTCGAGCTCTCCGAGCGCATCCGCGCGCTCGTCGCCGACCCGGAGCTCCACGTCGATCCGCGCGCCGAGGCCCTGCTCTTCGCCGCCGCCAGAGCGCAGCTGGTGGCCGAGAAGCTGCGCGACCTCGAAGGCCTCGTGATCCTCGACCGCTTCATCGACTCGTCGCTCGCCTACCAGGGAGGGGGGCGAGAATTGGGCGTCGCGGCCATAAGAGCCTTGAACGAGTTCGCCGCCGGCGGGCTCACCCCCGACAGGACGCTCTACTTGCGCATCGACCCCGAAGAAGCCCTCGCCCGCGTGACCGGGCACGACCGTCTCGAGGCGAGCGGCCTCGCGTTCTTCACGCGCGTTGCGGCCGCCTATGACGAGCTCGCCGCCGCGGAGCCGGATCGCTTTGTCATCCTCGACGCGACCCAGCCGCCCGACGCCGTGCTGGCCGCCGCCCTCGCCGCCCTCCGATGAACCGCGCCCTCGCCCTCCTCACCTCCGTCTTCGACCAACCGGGCTCCGGCGCGGCCAAGCTCGACGAGCTGCGCGCCGGCTGGCGGGACCTCGCGCCCGAGGAACGCGAGGCGCTCACGCCGCTGGCGAAGCTCGCCGCCGAGCGCGTGAAGGCCGCACCGGCCGACGACCCCGACGGCTATTGGGCGCACCTGGAGGCGAACGAGGAGTCAGAGAGCGAGACCGACGTGGGCGCCGGCGTTCGCCGCCCCGCCGCGCGCGCCGTACGCCGCCGGGGCGGTTCCGCCCGCCGCCTCGCCGCGGTTCGCCGACGAGCTCGCGGCGCGGGCAACGCCCGCGCCCGCGACCCAGATGACGCTCGGCGCGCCGCCCGTGGCCGCGCGGCCGCCCGCCACGCCGCGCGCGCCCTCGGACGCCTCACCCGAGTCGCTGCTCTCCGAGCTCGGGCTCACGTCCTTCCGGCCCGGGCAGCGGGAGGCGGTCCAGGCCGCGCTCGACGGGCGCGACGCGCTGGTGGTCATGCCGACCGGCGGCGGCAAGAGCCTCTGTTACCAGCTCCCCGCGCTCGCGAGCACGGATCTGACCGTCGTCGTCTCGCCGCTGATCGCCCTGATGCGCGACCAGTGCGCGCGCCTGACGGACCTCGGCCATCCCGCGGTCATGCTCGCCAGCGGCACCGACAACCAGACCGCGCTCGACGCGATCCGCCACGGCCACGCGCAGATCGCCTTCGCCGCGCCGGAGCGCTTCGCGAGCCCCGCCTTCCGCAGCGCGATCGCGCAGCGGCAGATCGCCCTGTTCGTCGTCGACGAGGCGCACTGCGTGTCCGAGTGGGGCCACGACTTCCGCCCCGACTACCTGCGCCTGGCGGCGATCATCGCCGAGCTCGGCCATCCGCCCACGATGGCCTGCACCGCCACCGCGACGCCGAAGGTGGCGGAGGAGATCGTCGCGCGCCTCGGCCTGCGCGAGCCCGAGCGGGTGCGCTCCGGGTTCGACCGCCCGAACCTCTCCTTCGACGTCCTGGCGTTCGACGGCGAGGGCTCGGTGGCGCGCAAGCGGGCCACGCTCGTCGCGGGCGTGGGCATGCCCGAGAACCGCCCCGCCGTCGTCTACTGCGGCACCCGCAAGTCGACCGAGGAGATCGCCGAACTGCTCGGCGCCCCCGCCTATCACGCCGGGCTCTCGCCGGACAAGCGCACGCGAGCCCAGGACGCGTTCATGCGCGGCGAGGTCGACGTCGTGGTCGCCACCAACGCGTTCGGGATGGGCGTCGACAAGGCCGACGTGCGCTCGGTCTGGCACTGGGCGCTGCCGTCCAGCCTCGAGGCCTACTACCAGGAGGCCGGCCGCGCCGGGCGCGACGGCCTGCCCGCGCGCGCGGTGCTCTTGGCGTCGCGCTCCGACCTCGGCCGGCTCGTGCGCTTCATCCAGGAGGCCGAGGTCAGCGTCGATCAGGTCGCCGCCCTGGTCAAGCGCCTGCACGCCCAGGGCGACGTCGAGCTCGACGCCAACGAGGACCGCGACCGCATCCTGCTCGCCGTCGCCGAACGGGCGGGAGCGCTCACGCTCGCACCAGGGGCGGGCGGCCGCGTGCACGTCAGCCTCGCCGCGGGCGGGTTCGACCGCGGCAGGGTCTCGCAGCTGTGCCGCGCCGCGACCGACCGCCGCTGGCAGTCCTACCGCTCGATCGAGCACTACGCCGCCACCGGCGACCGCTGTCGGCGCAGACAGCTGCTCGACCACTTCGGCGACCCGTCGCCCGGCGCGCCGCTCGGCCGCTGCTGCGACGTGCACGACCCGCCGGACTGGCTCCCGCCGATCACCGCGATCAAGAAGAAGTCGGCACCCGTGCAGGACGACGGCCCGCCCGTCTCCGACGACGAGCTCGCCCCGCTGAAGGCCTGGCGCCGCGAGCGCGCCGACGGCAAGCCCGCCTACACGGTCGCGACCGACGCCACGCTCAGGGAGGTCGTCCGCCGCCGGCCCCGCTCAGAGGCGGAGCTGCTGGCGATCAAGGGCATCGGCGCGTCGTTCATCGAAAAGCACGCCGACTCCCTGCTCGAACTGCTTCAGTAGCCGTCCGGGTGCGCCTGGTGCCAGTTCCAGGCGTCGCGGATCATGTCTTCCAGCGACAGCTCCGGCGCCCAGCCGAGCTCCGCCTGCGCCTTCGCGCCTGAGGCCACGAGCCGCGGCGGATCGCCCGCGCGGCGGTCCTGCTCGAGCGCGACGATCTCACGCCCGGTCACGCGCCGGGCGGTCTCGATCACCTCGCGCACGGAGTACCCGTTCGCCGACCCGAGGTTGTAGATGTCGTGGCGCCCCTGCACCGCATGATCGAGCGCCAGCAGGTGCGCGCGGCCGAGGTCGTCGACGTGGATGTAGTCGCGCACCGCCGTGCCGTCATCGGTCGGGTAGTCGGTGCCGAAGATCGCGACGCTCTCGCGCTTGCCCGCCGCCGCCTGCAGCACCAGCGGGATCAGGTGCGTCTCGGGCGTGTGGTCCTCGCCCAGCGGCCCGGACGCCCCCGCGACGTTGAAGTAGCGCAGCGAGACCGCGGCCAGCCCGTGAGCCCGTGCCTCGTCGGCGAGCATCCGGTCGATCGCGAGCTTCGAGTTGCCGTAGGCGTTGACGGGCTTGTTCGGCGTCTCCTCGTCGATCAGCTCGACGTCGGGCTCGCCGTAGGTCGCGGCGGTCGAGGAGAACACCAGCCGGCGAACATCCGCCGCGCGCATCGCGTCGAGCAGGTTGAGCGCGCCGACGACGTTGCCGCGGTAGTAGCGCTCCGGGTACTCGACGGACTCGGCCACCAGCGACAGCGCGGCGAAGTGCACGACGCCGTCGAACTCGGCGTCGAACACGCGAGCGAGCGCGTCGGGATCGAGCAGATCGGCCTCGACGAACGCGGCGCCCGTCGGGCACGGCGGCGCGGTGACCCTTGTAGAGCGAGTCCAACACGGTGACGTCGTCGCCGCGGGCCACCAGTTGCTGGGCCACGATCGACCCGATGTACCCGGCTCCGCCGGTGACGAGTAGGCGCATAGGCGCGTGCCAGGATAGGGGGATGCTCGCCGCCGCCGCCGTTGCGGGTTGCATGGTCTTTCCGGCCTCGAGCCCGTGGAACCAGCGGGTCGACGGGGCGCCCGCGCGTCCCGGCTCGGACGCGATGGTGCGCGCGATCGGCCTCGACGACCCCGTGCACCCGGACTTCGGCAGCGGCGGGATCGGCATCCCGTTCCAGGTCGTGGCCAGGCACGCCCGCAGGACGCGCGTGTCGTTCGACTACGCGGGCGAGTCCGACAAGGGGCCGTATCCGCTCCCGGCGAAGCCGAGGATCGAGCGCGGCGGCGACCGTCACGTGCTGCTCGTCCAGAAGGGCACGTGCCGGCTCTACGAGCTCTTCGCGGCGGAGAAGAAGGGTTCGAAGTGGCACGCGGGAAGCGGCGCGATCTTCGATCTCAAGTCGAACAGGCTCCGGCCGACGAGGCTGGACGAGCGCCGACGCCGCGGGCCTGCCGATCCTGCCGGGGCTCGCCCGCTACGACGAGGTGGCCAAGGGCGAGATCAGGCACGCCCTGCGCTTCACCGTCCGGCGCACCCGCAACGCGTTCGTCTTCCCCGCCCGGCACGAAGCGTCAGACCTCACCGACCCGAACCTCCCCGCGATGGGCCAGCGGTTCCGCCTGAAGGCCGGCGTCGAGATCGCTGACCTGCCGCGTCAGGCGCGGATCGTCGCCACCGCGCTGAAGCGCTACGGGATGATCGTCGCCGACAACGGCTCGAACTGGTTCGTCTCCGGCGCACCCGACGCGCGTTGGGACAACGACGACCTCCACCAGCTCGGACGCCTGAAGGGCTCCGACTTCGAGGTCGTCAGTGAAGAGAGCCCCCGCTAGCCAGCAACTCCACGAACTGCGCCAGGCGACGGGCGCGCGTCTCGGGCTTCTTGGCGTCGTGCAGGCGATAGAGGATCGCGTAGCGGTTCTGGCTGTTCAGCGCGGCGAACGCCTCGGCCAGTGAGGGATCGCGGTCGAACTCGGCCTGCAGGTCGGGCGGGACCTCGATGTTGCGCGCCGACGCGTAGGCGGCCTCCCAGCGGCCGTCGGCCTTCGCGCGCTCGATCTCGGCGTGGCCGGCCGGGCGCATCCGGTCCTCGGCGATCAGCCCCTCGACCTTGCCGACGTTGATCTTCGACCACTTCGAGCGCGCCCGCCGCGGCGTGTACTTCTGCAGGAAGTAGGTGTCGTCGAGCGCCTTGCGCTGGCCGTCGATCCAGCCGAAGCACAGGCAAACGTCGAGTGCTTCGGGCGCGGCGCACGTTGTCGTTCCCGTGCCCTTCTTGGCGATCTTCATCCAGATCCCGTCGCTGGCGGCGTGGTTGGCCTCCATCCAGGCCTCGAACTCGGCCTGCGAACTGAACGCGAGACGGTCTCCATCGGGACGGCCGATCGTACACTCGACTCGGATGAACAAACGCCTGATCACGGCCGTGCTGGCCGCGCTGGCGCTCTTGGTCGCGGCTCCGGCGGCGTTCGCGCAGTCGGCGACGCCGACCCCCGGAGGCCCGCCCGCCGACGCGTCGAAGGCGGTCAAGGCGATCTACACCGACTACCGCTCCGACGGCAAGATCGACGTCTGCGACCACGAGCGCACGGACCTCCAGGACGCGCTGGACACGATCGAGCCGGAGTTCGACACCGACAACCCCGACTTCCGCGCCGCGCTGGAGGCGGGCATCCAGCGCCACGACGACGGCCGCTGCGACTCCGACGCGACGCCGACGGCCACCGCGACCGCGACCGCGACGGAGACCGCCACGGCGGCACCGACCGCGGACGACGGAGCGCTCCCGCCGCCGGACGACTCCAGCGGTGGCGACTCCGGCGCGCTCCCGCCGCCCGACTCCACCCCGGCGCCCGAAGATGGCGCGTTGCCGCCCGAGGGCGGCGCGACCCCCGAGGGCACCGCCGGCCGTGCCCACCCCGGTTCCGACGGCCACGGTGCCGCCCGCGGCCACGCCCGCCGCGAGCGCCACGCCGACGGTCGTCGCGAGCACCTCGGACGGGAGCCTGCTGGTCCCCGGGATCCTGATCGGGCTGGCCGTACTGGGCGCGCTGGCGCTCGCCCTGTTCCCGCTCGCCGCGCGCAACAACCCACGCCTGGATCACGCCTGGCGCGAGGCCGCGTTCCGCACCCGCGCCACTTGGACGGACTTCACCGACTGGCTGCGCCTCGGGCGCTGATTTAGACGCCGAAAGAGCGGGCATTCTCGTGCTGGCCGTACCCCTCGGCACGATACAATTTCTCTGCAAAAGCAGGAGATTCGCGCCCTCTGCCGAACCTGCGGCGCCGCCCCGGTTCCGTCCGGGTCGAGGTGCATAGTCCACCGCCCGCAAAGATTTCACCGGGGGGCCGCCCGCCCCCGGGCCCAGCTTTAGGTCCGTGCCGAGGGAGATGGCAACCAAGATGGAACAAACGTCGCCGCAAACCACGCTCACAAAGTCGCATCGGCCCGCCGAGGCCTTGAGCGTGCGGCGCCTGTTCACGCGTCCGGGTGTGCACCCGTTCGACGCCGTGGAGTGGGAGCTGCGCACCGCCGCGGTCGGCTCCTTCCGGCAGGAGGACGTCGAGTTCCCCAAGTCGTGGTCGCAGAACTCCACCAACATCGTCGCCCAGAAGTACTTCCGGGGGCAGCTGAACTCGCCGACGCGTGAGCGGTCGGTCAAGCAGATGGTCTCGCGCGTCTCGGGGACGATCGCCGACTGGGGTCGCGAGCGCGGCTACTTCGCCTCCGAGGAGGACGGCGACGCGTTCGAGAACGAGCTCACCTACATCCTTTTGAACCAGGTCGCGGCGTTCAACTCGCCGGTCTGGTTCAACGTGGGCTTCGAGGAGTCCCCGCAGTGCTCGGCCTGCTTCATCCTCTCGGTCGAGGACACGATGGACTCGATCCTCGACTGGAACACGCGCGAGGGCCGCATCTTCCGCGGCGGTTCAGGCTCGGGCATCAACCTGTCCAACATCCGCGGGTCGATGGAGCCGCTGGCCAAGGGCGGCACCGCGTCCGGCCCGGTCTCGTTCATGCGCGGGGCGGACTCGTGGGCGGGCACGATCAAGTCCGGCGGCAAGACGCGCCGCGCGGCGAAGATGGTCGTGCTCGACGTCGACCACCCGGACATCCGCGAGTTCATCTGGTGCAAGGCCAAGGAAGAGGACAAGGCCGCGGCGCTGCGCGACGCCGGCTTTGACATGTCGATCGACGGCGACGGCTTCCACTCGATCCAGTACCAGAACGCCAACAACTCGGTCCGCGTCACGGACGAGTTCATGCACGCCGTCGAGGACGACGCCGACTGGCACCTGATCGCCCGCACCACCGGTGAGCCGGTGGGCGAGCCGGTCAAGGCGCGCGAGCTGATGCGCGAGATCGCCGAGGCCGCGTGGCGCTGCGCCGATCCGGGCGTCCAGTACGACACGACGATCAACCAGTGGCACACGTCGCCCAACTCGGGCCGCATCAACGCGTCCAACCCGTGCAGCGAGTACATGCACGTGGACGACTCGGCGTGCAACCTGGCGTCGCTGAACCTGATGAAGTTCCGCCGGCCGGACGGGACCTTCGACGTCGAGATGTTCCAGCACACGGTCGACATCGTGCTGCTGGCGCAGGAGATCGTCGTCTCGCCGTCGAGCTACCCGACCGAGGAGATCGGCCGCAACGCGCGTGCGTTCCGTCAGCTCGGGCTCGGCTACGCCAACCTCGGCGCGTTCCTGATGTCCAACGGCATGGCCTACGACTCCGACGAGGGTCGTGGCGCCGCCGCCGCGATCACCGCGCTGATGACGGGCCGCGCCTACGCGCAGTCGGCCAAGATCGCCGCGGCGATGGGTCCCGTACGACAAGTACGCCGAGAACCGTGAGGCCCACAACGCGGTCATGCGCATGCACCGGGACGCGTCCTACGCCGTGCCCGACAGCGTGGCCGTGGACGGCGAGCTGCTCGCGGCCGCGCGCGAGACGTGGAACGAGGCCGTCGCGCTCGGTGAGCTCTACGGCTACCGCAACGCGCAGGCCACGGTGCTGGCGCCGACGGGCACGATCTCCTTCCTGATGGACTGCGACACGACCGGCATCGAGCCGGACTTCTCGCTGGTCAAGTACAAGGAGCTGGTCGGCGGCGGCAACATGATCATCGCCAACCGCACGGTGCCGATGGCGCTGCGCACGCTGGGCTACGGCGAGGCGGAGATCGCGCAGATCGAGGCCTACGTCGCCGAGCACGGCAACATCATCGGCGCGCCCGGCCTGGCGGCCGAGCACCTGTCGGTGTTCGACGTCGCCGTCGGCGAGCGCGCGATCTCGGCCTCCGGCCACGTGAAGATGATGGGCGCGGTCCAGCCGTTCCTCTCGGGCGCGATCTCCAAGACGGTCAACATGCCGCAGGACTCGACGGTCGAGGACATCGCCGAGGCCTACATCGACGCCTGGCGCCTCGGCGTCAAGGCGCTGGCGATCTACCGCGACGGGTCCAAGACCGCGCAGGCGCTCCGTACGGACGCCCAGGAGGTCAAGGAGGTCAACGCCAAGGCCGAGCTCGCGCTCTCCGCCGGCGAGGAGATCTTCACCCAGTCCGAGGTCGATGACCTGGTCACGGCCGCGGTCGAGAAGGCCGTCGCCCGGGCCAAGGCCCGCGAGGACGAACCGCTGCGCAAGCGCATGCCGCGCGAGCGCAACTCGCTCACGCACAAGTTCTCGCTCGGCGGCCACGAGGGCTACATCACGGCCGGCATGTACCCGGACGGCTCGGTCGGCGAGATCTTCCTGACCGACATCGGCAAGGAGGGCTCGACCCTCCGCGGCATGATGAACTCGTTCGCCACGGCGATCTCGATCTCGCTCCAGTACGGCGTGCCGCTCGAGACCCTGGTCCGCAAGTTCGCCTACATGCGCTTCGAGCCGGAAGGGATCACCACCAACCCGGAGATCCCGTTCGCGAAGTCGATGCCGGACTACATCATGCGCTGGCTCGCCTCCCGCTTCCTGGACGCCGACACCCAGGAGGAGCTCGGCATCCTCACGCAGGCGGTCCGCGCCAAGAAGTCCGCCGAGGACACGGCCTCCGGCGCCTCGGGCGGCTCGTCGCGCCCGACCAACGGCGGCAACGGCAACGGCACCCCGAAGGCGATCGCGGCCAGCGCCGCCCCGAAGGCCCCGACGACCGCGCTGACGGACACGCCCCCGGTCGTCCCGGTCCGCATGGTCGGCCTGGACCTCGGCCCGGCGTGCAACCAGTGCGGCGGCATGATGCAGCGCACCGGCTCGTGCTACACGTGCTCGAGCTGCGGCAACAACACCGGCTGCGGCTGAGAGTGAGGGCGGAGCAGCCCCTCCACCTCCTGAGTTTCAACTAGTCGAAGGGCCGCTTCAGGGCGGCCCTTCGTCGTTAGTAGTCCGCGGGGTCGGCCGACCAGTCGCGCAGGAGCGCGTCGAGGTCACCGTTGAGCGCGACGGCGTCGGGCCACTGCAGCTCGAGGTACTCGAACTCGGCGTCGTGGCCCTGGCCGGGGGTGACGCTGTGCACGACCTCGTGCCAGAGCAGGAAGCCGAGCAGTTCCTCGGAGACGATCGCCTCGTCGGTCCGCAGCAGCACGTTGATCCAGATGTGGTGGTCGCTCGGCGTGTCCCCGAGCCGCCACAGGCCCAGGTAGGACTTCGTGACGCGGTTCGTCCAGCGCGCGTGCGGGCGGACGAGCCGCTGGCGGCGCGTGGCCGGGAGGAGGTCCTGGGCGCGGCGCATCACGAGGTCGAGGGTCGGCTCGAGGCTGCGCTCGGGGCGGCGCGGGAGCGGGGGACGGCCGGGCGGGGAGTCCGGGAGCGGCGCGTCGGGGCGCGGGCGTGCGAGCGTGTGCTGCCAGTGCTCGACCGCCTCGGCGAAATGCCGCAGGGTCGGGTGGACGAGTTGCGCGAGCGCCGATCCGTCGTAGGCGGCCGCGATCACCGCCTGGCGCTCGGCGAACGTCCGCGGCGTGTCGTCGGAGAGGGTCCGTGCGACATCGATCGGGGCGAGGCTGCGGGCGACCGGGTGAAACGGGGGCGGCTGCCCGTGTTCGCGGACGTGCTGCTGCAGCCGCTCGAGATGCGCGGCGGCGACGGCCGGCGGGGGCGCGTCCTCGGGCCAGCGGAACGGGCCGCCGTGCTGGAGGTGATCGCGGAGGAACTCGTACTGGTGATCGAAGACCGGCACGGTGGCGTCGGAGAGCTCGTAGGCGCCGACGATCTGCCGCTGCTCGAGCGCGATCTGGACGTCGGGCGCGGGTGCGTCCTCGACCACGCTGCCCATTGCGGTCCGCAGCGCCGCCGCCACCGCGGCCGCCACGTCGGGCGGGCCGCCGGACAGCGCAGCGCCGTCGCCACCCTCCCAGGGGCCCGTCGGTGACAGGACGGCGGTGAAGTCGTCCCAGTCGTCCTGGAGATAGACGACGTTGGCGGTCGCCTCGCCGCCCGCCGCGACCCCGCGCAGCACGCGGCCGACCATCTGCGAGAGGACGTTCGGGCTCGTCGTCGCCCGGGCGATCAACGCCGTCCGCGCCTCCGGGAGATCGACCCCTTCGAGCAGCATCCCGACCGAGATCAGCACGGCGTTCGTGTGCTCGCGGAACCACGGCCGCAGGTCTGACAGCGTCGCCTCGCTCTGCGAGTGCAGCGCACGCGCGTCGACCCCCGCGGCCGTGAACTGCGCGGTGAGCGCGTCGGCGTTCTCGATCGTCGTCGTGAACAACAGCGTCCGGCCCCAGGCCTCGGCGCGGGATTGGTAGGTGCGCAGGACGACGGCGTTGCGCTCAGCCGTCTCGAGCCTGCGCAGCACGGTCATGGGAAGGTCGCCGACCCGTTCGGCCTGCTCGCGTTCCTCCGGTGACACCGCGATGCGCTGGTGGGTGCGGACCCCCGCGACGGTGTAGGCGGCGAGCACGCCCTCGGCGATCAGCTCCTCGCGGGTGCGCGAGATCACCCGCTGCGGGAACGCGGCGTCGATCCGGTCCTGGCGCTCGCCCTGGCCCCACGGCGTGGCCGTGAGCCCCACGACGTCGTGGATCTCCTCGTCGCGCACGAGGTCCAGCAGCGTCTGGTAGCTGCGTGACGCCACGTGATGGGCCTCGTCGACGATCACCACCGTCGGGCCGGCCAGGAAGTTCGAGACCTCGGTGCGCCGGCGGCTGCGCCGGTCGAGCTTGCGCGAGATCGTCTGGATCGTGGCGCAGGCGACGTGCGTGCGGCGGCGGTCGAGCAGGCTCGTCGGCTCGCGGTCGCCGGCGAAGATCCGCAGCGTGCGCTCGAAGCCGGCCGGCATCGCGTGGGCGGCACGCTCGAACCGGACGGCCGACTGGTCGAGCAGCGAGATCTGATGGGCGAGCCAGAGGACCCGCAGCGACGGGTCCTCGTGGAGGCGCGCCAGCAGCCAGCCGACGGCGACGTCGGTCTTCCCGGCGCCGGTGGGCAGGACGACCAGGCCGCGAACGGGCCCCGCGTCCTTGAGCCGATCGAGCCTCGCCTGCGCGTCCAGCGTGTGCCGGTAGGGGACATAGAGCGGGTCGCCGCCCGCGCCGCGCAACTCGTAGACGCCGCGCGCCTCCTCGCCCCCCGGCCCCTTGGGGATCAGCCACGACGCCCGGTGCTCGCGGTGAAACGCGTCGCGCAGGTTCTCGACGAAGTTCTTGGTCTTCTTGCGCGCCTGCAGGAACGCGATCTGGCTCGCACGCGTCGTGTAGCGCTGGTCGGCGTACGCCTTCCCGAGCGCGGTCTGCGTGACGTTCGCAAAGCGGGCGAGGGTGTCGTCGCGGGCGGCGGGCAGCCAGCGCTCGAGCAGGACCGGGGCCAGGCGCGTCATCGCCCGCTTCGGCAGCTGGGTCCCGAAGACGCGCCGGGCGATCTCGACGAGCACGGCGGGATCGTCGACGCCGGCGACCGCCGCGCTGTCGTCCGGCAGGGCGGCGATGAGCTCCTTCAGCAGGCGCGGGTCGACGAGCTCCCACTCGAACGAGGAGCGCCAGCGCATCCCGGGCGGCGCCTGCTCCGTCCGCTCCGCCGCTCGTGTGTAGCCCGGGCGTGCCGTCATGGGGCGAAGCGAGCGTAGAGGTCGAGGAGCCCCCGCGGCGCGGCGCGTGGGCCGTGCTCGGGATCGTGGCCGTCGTTGAGGCGCTGGGAGTCGTGGATCAGCACGATTGCGCGGTCCGCGCCCGAGCCGGGCAGCAAGTTGCGCGCGACCGCCCGCCGGTGCCGGTCGCCGTGCAGCGCCAAGCCGAGGTGCGTCGCGTGCGCGTGCACGTGGCGGACGAGCGCTTCGGGGTCGGGGATCGCGCGCATCGGCCAAGCATGGCGGCTCGGCGGCACCTGGAAAGCAAGGCGGAGTTCGAGACCGACCCGCAGCCGAACCCGTGGTTCAAGGTCGGCCACGCGAAGGCCGACATCGAGAGGGAGTGCCCGCGCTCCCCTCCAACCGCGGCGCGCTCGGCCGCCTGGTGGCCGCGTGCGCAACCGTCTTCGCCTGCTCGGCCGGCGGGGCGTTTGCCGTCGGCGCGAATGAGCTGCACGCGACCGCGCACGTCCTCGAGGCGCAGCCGCGCGTGGACCTCGGCGAGGAGGCGACGTCGACGACCGTCTCCGGCGGCGCGGCGAGCGGCAGCGGCCAGACGATCCTGCTGATCGGCTCCGACCATCGCGCCACCGCGGCCAAGCACGACGCCCGCTCGGACACGATGATGCTCGTCCGCCTGAGCCCGCGGGCGAAGGCCGTCACGGTGCTCTCGGTCCCGCGCGATCTGAAGGTGACGATCCCGGGCAAGGGGACGGCGAAGCTCAACGCCGCCTACGCCTACGGCGGCGTCCCGCTCACCGTCAAGACGCTCCATCAGGTGCTCGGGATCGGCATCGACCACGTGATCGACGTCGACTTCGCCGGCTTCCGCGCGCTCGTCGACCAGCTCGGCTGCGTCTACACCGACGTCGACCGCCACTACTTCAACCGCAACGCCGGGACGGCGGCGACCAACTACGCCTCGATCGACGTCCAGGCCGGCTATCAGCGCCTGTGCGGAAACGACGCGCTCGACTACGTGCGCTACCGCCACGGCGACAACGACCTCGTGCGCGCCGCGCGCCAGCACGACTTCCTGCGCCAGGCGCGCGCGCAGTTCGGCGTCGGGGAGCTGCTGTCGGATCGCCATGAGCTGTTGCGCCTGCTCGGGAAGAACACCCGCACCGACATCCGCGGCTCCAAACAGCTGCTGGCGCTGGCCAAGCTCGCCGTCGACGCCGCCGGCAAGCCGGTCCAGGAAGTCCCGTTCCCGGCCACCCTCGGCCCGTCGTACGTCTACGCGACCCCCGCCGCCGCGCACGCCGCCGTGCGCCGGTTCCTGCACCCGGTCGTCGTCGCCGCTTCGGCACCCACGACCAAGCGCAGGCACAGGACGACCCGTGCGACCGGCCTGGTCCCCGCGCCCGCGCCGAAGTTGCGCGGCGTGCTCCACCCCACGCGCCGCCTGCCCGGCGCGGTCTACGACAGCACCCGCGCCTACGCGCTCAAGGACGAGCAGGGCAAGTCCCACCGCGCCTACCGGCTCGCGGTGCGCGCCGGCCTCGGCGAGTACTACGGCATCCAGGGCACCGACTGGATCGATCCGCCGATCCTCGCCGCCCCCGACGAGGAGCGCTCGCTCGGCGGCCGCACCTTCGCCCTCTACTACGACGGCCGTCACCTGCGGCGCGTCGCGTTGCGGACCGATGAGGGCTCGTGGTGGGTCTCGAACACGCTGACCCTCAAGCTGACCAACGCGCAGATGCTCGCGATCGCGCGCAGCCTTCGCCGTTAGGCGACGCTCAGCCTCATCGCGCTCGCGCCACGGTGCTCAGGAGGCGAGGTCGAGCGTCACCGGGTCGGCGAGCAACCGCCCGCGCAGGGTCAGCACGGCACGCCCGGCGGCGTGGTCGGCCGGTTCCAGCAGCCCGCCGGCGACATGGCGAGCGGCCGCCGCCACTCCTTCGCGCGTGAGCCCGTCGAGAGCGACCCCGGACCGCAGCCGCAGCCCGAGCATCACCCGCTCCAGGCGAACCTCATCCTCACCCGGCAGCTCGCGCGCCGCCGCCGGTGAGGTGCCGGCCGCGAGGCGCTCGGTCCATGCCCGCGGGTGCAGCACGTTCCACCAGCGCACGCCGCCGACGTGGCTGTGCGCGCCCGGCCCGGCGCCCCACCAGTCCCCACCGGCCCAGTAGCCGAGGTTGTGCCTGCACCAGGCCGCCTCGCCGGTCGCCCACGAGCAGGTCTCGTACCACGCCATCCCGGCTTCGGCGAGCACGCGCTCGGCGGTCTCGAAGCGGTCCACGATCACCGCCTCGCCCGGCACCTCGAGCTCGCCGCGGCGCACCTGCGCGGCCATCCGCGTGCCGGGCTCGACGATCAGCGAGTAGGTCGAGAGGTGGTCGGGTTCAGCGCTGAGCGCGGCGTCGAGCGAGGCCCGCCAGTCGTCCGCGGTCTCGCCCGGGGTCCCGTAGATCAGGTCCAGGCTGATCTGCTCGAAGCCCGCGGCACGCGCCTCGGCGACGGCCCGCTCCGGGCGCCCGGGCGAATGCACGCGGTCAAGCGTCGCCAGCACCCGCGGCACCGCGCTCTGCATCCCCAGCGACAGCCGCGTGAACCCGGCCGCGCGCAACGCCTCGAGTTTGCGCGGATCGACCGACTCGGGATTGGCCTCGGTGGTGACCTCGGCGCCCGGCGCCAGGCCGAAGCGCTCCTCGATCCGTCGAAGGATCGTCGTCAACTCCGCGGCCGACAGCATCGTCGGCGTTCCGCCGCCGAAGAACACGGTGTCCACCCGGGGCGGCGCGCCGAGCACCCGCGCCGCGAGGTCGATCTCGGCCAGCAGCGCGCCCACGTAGCCACCCGCCTGCTCAGCTCCCCGCTCGCCCGGCACGTAGGTGTTGAAGTCGCAGTAGCCGCAGCGTGACGCGCAGAACGGCACATGCACGTAGAACCCGAACGGCCGCGTCCCGACGCCCGCCAGCGCCTCGGGCGCCAGCGCGCCGTCCGCCGGTGCGGGCAGTCCTTCGGGGAGGCGGGCCACGAGGGCGAGTCTAGGCGTCGTCGCGTCGTGCCCGGACGTTCGGCCGGCCCGCACCGGCAATGGCGCGCCCGGTCATGGTGTGCTCACGGGAATCAAGTGCTCTGCCAATTGAGCTACAGGCGGCCGACAACCGCCTGGCGGGACCTCGCCACGTGGCCGACGAGGCAGGCCACGCCCGAGCCGAACGCGCAACGCAGCCACAGTCCCAGAAGGAAGCCATCCACCTACGGACCCATACCCGCCGCTCCTAGAGCAGATCCAGCAACTCCGCGATCACGGGCGTGCGCTCGATCGCGCTGCTGGCCACCAGCCCGATCGTGTGCTCGAGCGCGGGCGCGACGAGCGGGATGGCGCGCAGGTCGGCGGGGAGCGGGTTCGCCTCCAGCCAGGTCTGCGCGGTGATGCCCGGCAGTCCGGCTCGTGCGTGGGCGACGAGCGTCGAGACCGAGTTGGTCTCGACCACCGGCGCCGGGGTCGCGCCCGCGGCGCTGAACGCCGCGTCGACGATCCGGCGGTGCTGCATGTCGGGCGTGAGCAGGCACAGCGGGAGCGTCGCGGCCTCGGCCCAGGTGACGGTCGCGCCGAAGGACGCGTCCGGGGGCGTCACGAGCAGGTAGTGCTCGCGCCAGAGCGGCACGCTGTCGACGTGCGCGAGCGGCTCGTTGTCGAGGTAGGTGAGGCCGGCGTCGATCGAGCCGTGTTCGAGCCCGTGGGCGATCTCGCGCGAGCTCATCGAGATCAGCCGCACCCGCATCCGCGGGTGGCGCTCGCGGAAGCGCGCGGTGACCCGCGGGGACAGCGGCAGCGAGGTCGGGATCGCGCCGATCCGCAGCGTGCCCTCCAGGCCGCCGCGCAACCGCGAAGCCTCCTGTTTGAGCGACTCGAGGTCGGCCAGCGCCCGCTGCGCCCACTCGAGGATCAGCTCCCCCTCCGGTGTGAGCGCCTCGAACTCGCGACCCCGGCGCACCAGCGGCAGGCCGAGCTCGCGCTCCAGCGACCGGATCCCGGCGGAGAGGGTGGGCTGGGCGGCGTGGCACGCCGCGGCGGCGCGGCCGAAGTGGCGTTCGCGGTCCAGCGCGACCAGATATTCCAGCTGACGGAAGAACATTGATTTGTCTGCTCTATCAATACATCGCTCGGAGCACTTGGACAAGTGCGGCGCAGAACGCGACGATGGCCGAACCTTGTCGCGAAATTTGGTGGAACTGGTCCGTCGCCACCACGAGCAGGGAGCGCCCACCGCGCTCGAAGTGCTCAAAGAGGCGATGGATCAACGGGGAGAGATCACCGACGACGACCGGCGGCTCGCGGCTGAGCGCTCCGGCCTGCCGGAGGCCGCCGTGCACGGCGTGTCGACCTTCTATGACGATCTGCTCGCCCCGCGCGGGCGCCGGCACGTGCGGGTGTGCACGGGCACGGCGTGCTTCGCGACCACCGGCGACGTGCACGTCGAGGAGGTCCAGCAGGCGCTGGGGCTCAAGCTCGGCGAGCGCGCGGAGGACCGCAGCGTGAGCCTCGCCGAGACCGTCTGCCTCGGGTATTGCCACGCGAGCCCGGCCGTGCGCGACGGCGACACGATCGACGCGGGACCCGGCGCCGTCGAGCGCCTGCTCGCCGGCGCGACCGAACCCGCCGCCGAACCGCACCGCGAGAGCCTCGGCGAGCCGGTGCTGCTGCGCAAGGGCGACTGGTCGGGCTACGCCGCCCGGACCACACCGGAAGAGCTGCTCGAGCAGGTCAAGGCCGCCAACGTGCGTGGCCGCGGCGGCGCGGGCTTCCCGGCCGGGAACAAGTGGGAGTTCGCCGCCCGCTCGCCCAACCCCGAGAAGGTCATCGTGGCCAACGGCGACGAGGGCGACCCCGGCTCCTATATCGACAAAGTGCTGATGGAGGACAACCCGCACCTGCTGCTGGAGGGCATGGCGCTGGCCGGCTTCGCCGTCGGCGCACAGCACGGCTTCATCCTCGTGCGCTCCGAGTACCCGCGTTCCAAGCCCGCGCTGGAGCAGGCGATCGAAGAGGCCCGCGCGCACACCGACTTCAGCTTCACCGTCGTCGAGGGCGCAGGCTCCTACGTGGTCGGCGAGGAGACGGCGCTGCTGAGCTGCCTGCAGGGCCTGCGGGGCACGGTCTCCGCCCGCCCGCCGTTCCCGGCCGAGCGCGGCGTCCACGGCCTCCCGACGGTCGTCAACAACGTCGAGACGCTGTGCAACATCCCGTTCATCGCCAAGCACGGCGCCGACGCCTACAAGGCGCTGAGCCCGAACGGCACGCCCGGCACCAAGCTCGTCTGCTTCAACGAACGCTTCAGGCGGCCGGGCCTCTACGAGGTCCCGTTCGGCATGACCGTCGCCGAGCTGTGCGAGCTCGCCGGCGGCATGGACCGGCCGATCAAGGCGCTGCAGATCGGCGGCCCGCTCGGCGGCATCCTGCCCGGCTGGAAGCTGGACACCGTGTTCGACTTCGAACCGCTGGCGATGGAGGGCTGCATGGTCGGCCACGGCGGGATCGTCGGGTTCGAGGAGCTCACCGACATGCGCGCGGTGGCCAAGCACCTGCTGCACTTCGGCGCCGCCGAGTCCTGCGGCAAGTGCTTCCCGTGCCGGATCGGGCTGCAGCGCGCGCACTCGATGTTCACCGACGGCCACCCGGTCGACGCGACCAAGCTCGAGGCGCTGCTGGAGACGCTCGAGCTCGGCAGCCTGTGCGCCCACGGCGGCGGCATGCCGGCGCCGATCCGCAGCCTGCTCGCCCACTGGCCCGAGGAGCTGGGGCTCGCATGATCGAGCTCACGATCGACGGCGAGACCGTCTCGGTGCCGCCGGGGACGACGATCCTGGAAGCCTCGCCGACGCCGATCCCGACCCTGTGCTTCGACGACCGCCAGGCGCCGTTCGGCGCGTGCCGCGTGTGCCTGGTCGCCGTCGAGGGCGCGCCCGGGCCGGTCGCGTCGTGCACGACCCAGGTCCGTCCGGGCATGGTCGTGGACACGCAGGACGCCACCGCCAAGCGCGTCGCCGGCGCCGTGGTCGAGCTCGTGCTGTCCGAGCTCCCCGGTCCCCCGGGCGAGCACACCGAGCTCGCGGAGGTCGCGCGGATGCTCGGCGTCAGCGAGACGCGCTGGCCGGGCGCCACCCACGACGTCGCCCACGACGAGCGCCATCCCTACCTCGCGTTCCAGCACGAGTGGTGCATCTCCTGCGGGCGCTGCGTGCGCGCGTGCGACGAGGTGCAGGGGACCTTCGCGCTCACCGCGGTCGGTCGCGGCTTCGAGGCGAACATCGTCGCCGGCCTCGACGAGGGGTTCAAGGACTCGGCCTGCGTCTCGTGCGGCGCGTGCGCCGACACGTGCCCGACCGACGCCATCACCGAGATGACACTGCTACACCTGAGGTAACACCGTCATGCGCTTCGACTCGACTGTCTCGACCACGTGCGGCTACTGCGGCGTCGGCTGCCGCTTGGAGGCCCACGCGCGCAACGGCAAGATCGCCTCGATCAGCCCCGCGCTCGACGGCCCCGCCAACGAGGGCCACACCTGCCTCAAAGGCCGCTTCGCCCACCAGTTCTCCCGCAAGCGCGACCGGCTCACCAGCCCGCTGATCAAGGAGAACGGCACGTTCCGGATCGCCACCTGGGAGGAGGCGATCCACCGCATCACCACCGAGCTGACGCGGATCAAGACCGACCACGGCCCGGACGCGATCGCCGGCCTCGCCTCCTCGCGCGCGACCAACGAGGACTGCTACGCGATGCAGCGGCTGATGCGCGCCGCGATCGGCACCAACAACATCGACAACTGCTCGCGCGTGTGCCACTCGCCGACGTCCTTCGCGCTGCGCAAGGCGTTCGGGCTCAGCGGCGCGACGGGCTCGTTCACGGACTTCGATCACGCCGACGCGACGATCCTGATGGGCGCGAACCCGACCGAGGGCCACCCGGTGGTCGGCGCGCGGATCAAGCAGGCGACGCTGCGCGGCATGAAGCTGGTCACGATCGACCCGCGCCGGATCGAGCTCGCCGACTACGGCGTCCTGCACCTCAGCCCGCGGCCGGGCACCAACGCCGCCGTCGTGCTCGGCATCACCCACGTCCTGCACCGCGACGGCTTCGTCGACCCCGCGTTCATCGACGCCCGCACCAACGGCTACGAGACCCTTGACGAGCTGCTCCCGCAGTACACGCCCGAGATCGTCCAGGACATCTCCGGCGTCCCCGCCGCCGACATCGAGCGCGCCGCCCACATCTACGGCGAGGCCGAGAACGCGTGCTGGAGCTGGGGCCTGGGGGTGACCGAGCACAAGTACGGCTCGGAGGTCGTCCAGCTGATCTGCAACACCGCGCTGATGACGGGCAAGATCGGCCGCGACGGCTCCGCGCTGCTCCCGCTGCGCGGCCAGAACAACGTGCAGGGCTCGTCCGACATGGGCGCGCTGCCGGACACCTTCACCGCCTATCGCAGCGTCGGCGACGAGGAGACCGCGCGCCAGTTCGAGGAGTGCTGGGGTGTCGACATCCCGCGTGAGCAGGGCTACACGATCCCGCAGATGTTCGATGCCGCGGTCGCCGGCGACCTGAAGGCGATGTACATCTTCGGCGAGGACGTCGCGCAGACCGACCCGAACACCACGCACGTCGTCGCCGCCCTGGAGAACCTCGAGTTCATGGTCTGCCAGGACATCTTCGAGACCGAGACGACGAAGTACGCGGACGTGATCCTGCCCGCGTCGAGCTTCCTCGAGAAGCACGGCACGTTCACCAACGCCGAGCGCCGCATCCAGCTCGTGAACCCGGCGATCGAGCCTCCGGGCGGCGCCAAGACCGACTTCGAGATCATCAAGCTCATCTCGAGCGCGCTCGGCCACGAGTTGCCGTGGGACGGGCCCGAGGACGCGATGAACGAGGTGGCCGCGCTCACGCCGCACTTCGCCGGCGTCACCTACGAGGGCATTGGCCGCAAGGGCCTGCAGTGGCCGGTCGCAGCGGACGGCACCGACGCGCCGATCCTCTACGCCGAGGAGTTCGAGCTCCCCGACGGCCGCGCCCGCTTCGCCGCGCTGCCCTACAAGGCGCCGGGCGACGCCGCCAGCGAGGAGTTCCCGCTGATCCTGGTCACCGGCCGCCGGCTGCAGCACTACAACGCGGGCACGATGACCCGCCGCACCGGCAACGTGGAGCTCAACGACCGCGACTACCTGGAGATCCACCCCGACGACGCGGCGCGCCTGTGGGTCGCCGACGGCGACATGATCTCGGTGCGCTCCAAGCAGGGCCGGATCGAGATCACCGCGCAGGTCACCGACCGGATCGAGAAGGGCCACGTGTTCACCACGTTCCACTTCCCGGAGACGCGCACGAACCTGCTGATCGGCTCCTCGGCCGACGTCAACACCTCGTGCCCGGAATACAAGGTGATCGCCGTCGACGTCCGCCCGATCCCGGAAGAGGCGACGTTGATGCCCGCGCTGGCCAGTGCATGAGCTGAGCCGGGTCGTCGAGCACGACGGCATCAGCGATGAGGTCGCCGTCGAGGAGCCGCTCGAGATCCGCGTCGACGGCGCGCCGCTGGCCGTCACCATGCGCACGCCCGGCCACGACGAGGAGCTCGCGCTCGGGTTCCTCTACGGCGAGGGGCTGATCACCGAGCCCCACCACGCCGGGCCCACGGAGGACTTCGCCAACAACACGGTCGAGGTGGCAGGGCCTCTGGCGCGCGACCCGTCCGCGCGCTCGTTCTACACGACCAGCAGCTGCGGCGTGTGCGGGAAGGGCGCGCTGGAGGAGGTCGCCGTCCACGCGGCGCCGCTCCCGGACGGCTTCACGATCGAGCGCGCACTGCTCGCCGATCTCCCCGAGCGCCTGCGCCAGCCCGGCTTCGCCCGCACCGGCGGCCTGCACGCCACCGGCCTGTTCACGCCCGACGGCACGCTCCTGACGGTGCGCGAGGACGTCGGCCGCCACAACGCGATGGACAAGGTGATCGGTCGCACGCTGCTCGACGGCGGGCTCCCGCTGCACGGCAACGTGCTCTGCGTCAGCGGCCGGCTGAGCTTCGAGCTCGTCCAGAAGGCCGCGGTGGCGGGAGCGCCGATCCTCGTCGGCGTCGGCGCCCCGACCTCGCTCGCGGTCTCCCTGGCGACCGACCGCGGCATGACCCTGGCGGGCTTCGCGCGCCGCGGCGGCGTGAACGTGTATTCGCGCCCCGAGCGCGTCATTCCTTAGGCGCGTACCGATGGTGAAGGTTCAGCGGGTTGCCGTCCGGGTCGGCGAAGAACGACTGGTGGCAGACGCCGCTGTCGAGGATCTCGCCACGGAACTCCACGCCCTTCGCCTCCAGCTTCGCGCGCGTGGCGGCGACGTCATCGACCTGCAGCGCGATCATCGTCGCACTCGGGCTCCACTCGAACCCGAACGCGTCGGGCTGCATCACCGCCAGCGTCAGGTTGCCGGCCTGGAACTCCGTCCCGGGCATGCTGCCCCACTGCTTCAGGAACGGCAGCCCGAGCGTCTCGCCGTAGAACTTCACGGCGGCGTCGTGGTCCTTGGTCATGATCGCGACGAAGTCGACGCCGGTCACATCGGTCATGTCGTGGCTCCTTGTGGGGTGGGGACGGCTGCGCCGGGCAGCGTACGGGCGCGGAGGATGGCGATGCCCGCCGCCAGGGCAGCGGCGAACCCGGCGACGGCGAACGCGGCGGCCGGCCCGGCGAGGTCGACGACCGCCCCGGCACCCGCGGCGCCGACGGAGGCGCCGACCGCGCTGGCGGTGGCCAGCCAGGCGAACGCCTCGGTCGCGGTGCCCTTCGGGGCGACGGTGTCGACCATCGCGTAGATCGTGGCGAAGGTGGGTGCGATCGTCCCGCCGGCGATCAGCAGCACGATGCCGAGGGCGATCGGGCGGCCGGCCAGCGCGAGCGCGGCGTGCGCGGCGCCGAGCGCGCCGAGCAGCAGCACGAGGCCGCCGGCGGTGCGGGCGCCGCCGCCGAGCCTGGAGGCGGCCAGTCCGGCGATCAGCGAGCCGAGACCCCAGAGGCCGAGCAGCGGGCCGGCCGCGTGGCCGCCGGCGGCGGTCACGGCGACCTCGGTGGCGCCGAAGACGCAGCCCACGCCGAGCAGGACCGCGACCAGCGTGCGCAGCCCGGGGGAGCGCAGGGCGCCGCGTCCGTCCTCGCGCGGCACGGGGCGCCAGGAGCGCGACGGCCTGGAGGCGGCGAAGGCGAGCGTGGAGGCCGCGAGCAGGACGCCGGTGGCGGCCAGCGCGGCGCCGGTGGAGACGGCGGCGCCGAGTGCGAGCACGACGGGCGGCCCGGCGACCCAGGTGACCTCGACCGCGGCCGTGTCCTTGGCGTAGACGGTCCGCAGATCGGTGGTCAGCGACGGCAGCAGCGCCCGGAAGCAGGCGCCGACGGGCGGCATGGCCGCACCGGCCGCGGCGGCGAGCGCGACGCGCAGGACGATCGGGACATCGTGGGGGAGCACGCTCGTCACGATCAGCGCGGTCGCACTGATTACGGCCGCCGCGGCCAGCACGGCGAACTGACCGCGCCGGTCAGCGGCGCGGCCAAGGGCGGGACCGCCCACGCCCTGCGCGAGCGCGAAGGCGCCGGCCACCAGGCCGGCCGCGGCGTACTCCCCGGTCTCGGCCTGGGTGTGGACCAGCAGGCCGATGCTCAGCATGGCCACGGGCAGGCGCGCGAGGATGGAGAGTCCGAAGAGAGCGGTCATGGCGAACGCTTAGACGCCGCCATGGCCACAAACTCATCGGTAGCTTGAGCGGAATCTCCGGAGACGCAGCGCGTTGGCCACGACGCTCACGCTCGAGAAGGCCATCGCGGCGCCGGCGATCACCGGGTTCAGCAGGCCGACCGCGGCCAGCGGGATCGCGGCGACGTTGTACCCGAACGCCCAGCCGAGGTTCTGCTTGATCGTCCGCAGGGTCGCGCGCGAGAGGCGGATCGCGTCGGCGGCGGCGCGCAGGTCGCCGGAGACGAGCGTCAGGTCCGACGCCTCGATGGCCACGTCGGTGCCGGTGCCGATCGCCAGGCCGAGGTCGGCCTGCGCGAGTGCCGGGGCGTCGTTGACGCCGTCGCCGACCATCGCCACCGTGCGGCCTTCCCGCTGGAGTCGCTTGATCACGTCGGCCTTCTCCGACGGCAGGACCTCGGCGATCACCTCGTCGATGCCGACCTCCTCGGCCACGGCCTCGGCGGTCTTGCGGGCATCGCCGGTCAGGAGCACAGGGCGCAGGCCGAGCGCCTTGAGCTCGTCGACCGCCTGGCGCGACGTCGGCTTGATCGTGTCGGCGACGGTGAAGACCGCGACGACGCGCCCGTCAACGGCGCCGACGACCGCGCCGTCGCTGAGCAGGTCCGCGAGCTCCGGCCAGGACGAGGCGGGCGCCGGGTCGGTGTGCTCGGCGACGAACGCCGGGCGGCCGGCGAGGACCGCACGGCCCTCGACCACGCCGCGGACGCCCAGGCCTTCGTGGTTGCGGAAGCCGGCGAGGCCCGGGAGCGGGCCCTCAGCCTTCGCGGCGGCGGCGATCGCGCGGGCGATCGGATGCTCGGAGGCGTCCTCCAGCGCGCCGACGAGCCTGAGCGCCTCCGCGCGCTCGATCCCGTTGGTGTGCACGCCGGTCAGCGTCATCCGGCCGGTCGTCACCGTGCCCGTCTTGTCGAGCACGATCGTGTCGACCCTGCGGGTGGACTCCAGTACCTCCGGGCCCTTGATCAGCAGCCCCAGCTGGGCGCCGCGGCCCGTGCCGACCAGCAGCGCGACCGGCGTGGCGAGCCCGAGCGCGCAGGGGCACGCGATGATCAGCACGGCGACCGCGGCGGTGAACGCGAAGGTCGCGGTCTCGCCCGTGCCGAGCCAGAAGCCGAGCGTGGCCACGGCAAGGACGATCACGACCGGCACGAACACGGCGGCGACCCGATCGGCGAGCCGCTGCACGTCGGCCTTGCCGGATTGCGCGTCGGTGACGAGCTTGGCGATCTGCGCGAGCGCGGTGTCCTTGCCGACCTTCGCGGCGCGGACGACCAGGCGGCCGCCGGCGTTGACCGTGGCGCCCGCGACGTCATCGCCCGGGCCGACCTCCACGGGGATCGACTCGCCGGTCAGCATGCTCATGTCGATGGCCGAGTTGCCCTCGACCACGACCCCGTCGGTGGCCACCTTCTCGCCCGGGCGGACCACGAAGTCGTCGCCGACCTCGAGCTGCTCGATCCCGATCGTGCGGCCGTCCGTCAGTGAGACCTCCTTGGCCCCGAGCTCGAGCAGCGCCGTCAGCGCGGCGCCGGCGCGGCGCTTGGCGCGCGCCTCGAAGTAGCGGCCGGCGAGGATGAACGTGGTCACCACCGAGGCCGTCTCCAGGTAGATCTCGTCGCCGCCGGCGCCCATCTTCATGCCGGTCACGCCGGCGTCGCCGAACAGCAGCGCGTAGAGCGACCAGCCGTACGCGGCGAGGACGCCGAGGCTGATCAGCGTGTCCATCGTCGCCGCCCCGTGGCGCAGGTTGGCCCACGCCGCGGTATGGAACGGCCACGCGCCCCACACGACCACCGGTGAGGCCAGCGTCAGCGCGATCCACTGCCAGTTGTCGAACTGCAGCGCCCCGATCATCGACATCAGCAGGACGGGCAGCGACAGCGCCGCCGAGATCACGAGGCGCTGGGTGAGCGGGTCGGCGGGCGGCTCCGCGGCGGCCGCCGGCAACTGCGCGTGGTAGCCCGCGGCCTCGACCGCGCCGATCAGCTGCTCCGGCTCGACGTTGTGCGGGTCGTAGTCGACCGTCGCCTTCTCGGTCGCGTAGTTCACGGACGCGCTCACGCCGTCGAGCTTGTTGAGCTTGCGCTCGATCCGGCTCGCGCACGACGCGCACGTCATGCCCGTGATCGGCAGCTCGATCGTCTGGCTCATCGCGTGAACTCCGCGGTGTGGACCTCGCCGCCGTGCTTGAACTGCAGGTACAGGTGGTAGCGGGAGTCGGGGTCGAGGTCGGCCTCGAAGCTCGGGCCGTCGCCGTCGGGGTGCACGTGCAGGAAGGCGAGATCGCCCTCGCGCAGCGCGACCAGGTGCCCGCCGGCGCCAAGGTAGGGCTCGGTCGTGACCGGCTCGCCCTCCTTGGAGATGGTGAAGTCCAGCGCATGCCCGTTGGGCGTGAGCTCGACCTTGTAGCCGTCGGTCGTGTCGATGGTGCTGGGCCGCGGGAACGGGGCGTACTCGGCCTCGCCGTCGACGGTCAGGTCAGCCGCCAGCGTGTGTGCTTCGCCGCCGCGGGCGAAGTCGGCGTACACGCGGTAGGCGCCGGCGTCCGGCAGCGCGATCGGCGTCCGCCACGTGCCGTCCGCTTCGAGCCTCGGATGCAGGTGCTGGAAGCCCGTGCCGTCGCGGCGCACGACGATCAGGTGCATCCGCTTCTCGTGCGTGACCTCGAAGTCCTTGACCGGGCCGTTGCTGGCCTTCGATCGTGAATGCGAGCTCCGCGGGGCGGCTTCGTTCGACCGAGCTGCTCGCGAGCTTGAGCGTCAGCCCTTCCTCGCTCGCGGCGAGCCCGCGGATCGGATCGGCGCCATGGTCGGACATCGCGTCCTCCTCACGGTCCGGCCCGATCGCGTCCCCAGCGGCCACCGCCACACCGAAGACCGCCACCAGCACAGCAGCGAACCCGGCCAGCCTGGCGAGCACGCTCATGCCCGGACCGCGTCGTAGCCGGCCTCGTCGATCGCGGCCACCACCGCGGCATCGTCCACGCCCGCGCCCTCGACGCGCACGAGCTTGGAATCGAGGTCGACGTCAACCGACCGCACACCCGCGACCTGGCTCACTTCGCCGGTCACCGCCACTCGGCAGTGGTCGCAGCTCATGCCGTCAACGCGATAGGTGAGTTCGTCCAGAGTCATCAGTTCGCCCTTCCTTCGTCCAAGTATACCGACCGGGGGTATCGGCCGCGGTGCGGTCGATAGTACCCCCTGGGGGTATATGTAGACGGTGCGGGTGGCACGAGTCTTGGGTTCAATGGCGAGCGGATCGCCGCGCCGGCGTCAAGGGCACCGCTTCGCGGGAGGCCCCCGAGGACATAAGCACCACGGGATCTTCCGCTTTGATCACGTTCGAGCTGGCACGTTTGTGGGGGTGCCGTCAGAAACTCTCGTTATCCGCCGAGTTTCTGACGGGACCCCCCGGCTCGAGACCGCTTCGTTCACAGAGTTGGCCAGGCGGATCCAGCGCGGAGAGCAAGCGCGGCTCACGCGCGCTTGGCGCGACCGCCGCGGCCTGCCCGCGGTTACTGAACTTCGACCCGCATCGCGCGAGCCAACGTCCCGCCCAGCACGTGCAACTCGTCGCCGAAGCGCACCGTCAACGGCCCGTCGAACGGCTGGCGCTCCAGCACCTCCAGGGCATCGCCCAATGTCACGCCCCGCTCGTCCAGATACCGCAGCATCGCCGGGTCGGAATCGGACACGCGCACGAATACGCCTCGGTCGCCCGTTTCGAGGTCGGAGAGGCAGACGGTCTCGGACTCGTCGATCTCCAGGGTCTCGGACGGGATCGGGTCGCCGTGCGGGTCGTGGGTCGGGTGGCCGAGCTTGGCCGCGATCCGCGCTTCCAGGTACTCGGACAGCACGTGCTCCAACGCCTCGGCCTCCTCGTGGACGCGGTCCCACGGCACGCCGAGGTGCTCGACCAGGTAGGTCTCGAGCAGGCGGTGGTGGCGCATGACCTCCAGCGCCACGCGCTCGCCCGCCGGGGTGAGCGCGACACCCTTGTACCGGACGTGGCGCACGAGCCCGCGCTCGTCGAGCTTCTTGACCATCGCGGAGACCGAGGCGGGTGTCACGCCGAGGCGCTCGGCCAGGGCGTTGGTGCCCGCGGTTCCGTCCCCCTGGCGGCAGAGGGAGTAGATGGCCTTGGCGTAGTCCTCGATGGCTTCGGACGGGCGGGTGCCCATCACGCCGAGACGAGGAGGCCGGTCGCGAACATCAAACCCATGCCTGAAAGGATGCCCGTCACGGCCGCCGGATGCAGCAGCCGGCCGGATTGATCGCGCAAGGTCGGGGCCAAGGTGGCGATCACCTGCACGATCGCGCCCGCCCCGAAGCCGAACAGGAACGCGGCCGCGGAGGGGTTGTAGGCGGCGGCGCCGATCCAGGCGCCGAGCACCGCCGGGCCGCCGGCCAGCAGGCCCAGGAGCGCCAACCGGGCCAAAGACACCCGCTCGCGGGCCAGCGGCGCCACGATCGCCAGCCCTTCGGTCGTGTTGTGCAGCGCGAAGCCGACGACCAGGAACGCACCCAGGGCGAGCGCCCCCGCCGAGTACGCGGCGCCGATGGCCACGCCCTCGCCGAGATTGTGCAGCCCGATCCCCACCGCGACCAGCAGCGCGGACCCGCGCCCGAGCCACGCCGACACGCCGGTCAGCAGCAAGAACGCCACGATCGCGCCCACGAACACCAGCGCCGTCCCGCCGAACGCCTGCGAGCCCTCGCCCGCCAACGCCAGTCCTTCCAGCGTCGCGTCGACGACCAGGAACGCCAGCAACCCGACCGTCAACGCCATGAGCCCGCGCAGCCACGACGGCGGGACGCGCCGGATCCACGGCAGCCACAGCATGCCGAGCGCCACCGGGATCACGCCGACGTAGATCCCCAGAAGCGCCATCAGCCCGAAGAACCCGAGATCGGCCGAGGGCGTCTCGACCGCGACCGCGATCTCGTGCGCGATCGTCCCACCGGTCGAGGTGACCAGCGCGACCTCGTAGGCCTCGCCCTCCACCCACGGTTGCATCACGCGCAGCGTCGCCGTCTCGAGCCGCCCGATCGGCGACTCGCCGCCGCTGAACTGCACGAACGCGTCGTTGACCTGGACCTGCGCCACGCGCACGGCGTCCGCGCCGTCGTTGCGGACGGTCACGGCGATCTCGCCCGGCGTCAGCACCGTGCGCTCGACCGCGAGCTCCTCGGCCGGCGGCCCGCGGCGCTCGCCCAGGCCCGGCGCGTCGAGCACCATGAACAGCGCCAGGCCGCCCACGACGAGCAACAGCGGCACGAGCCCCAGGACCCACGCGGGGACCTTCACGTGACCTCGAAGAACCCCTGCCACCCGAGCTCCGTGAACTCGCTCTGATGCGCGTGGAACATGTACCGACCCGGGTACTTGAACCGCCACTCCAGGATGCCGCGCTGGCCCTGGCAGAGCATCACCGTGTCGGTCAGCTCGGACGGAACCCGGCTCGTCCCCGTCGGATACCAGTCGAACAGGTTCCCGTGCAGGTGGAACGAGTTGATCAGGTCGTATTCGAGGATGTTCACGAGATACACCCGGACCAGATCCCCGAGCGAGACCGCGATCGGCCGGTCCATGTACGCGAACCCGATCGTGTTGGCCGCGTAGACCTCGTTCGCGCGATCGAAGTTGGTGTCGAACCCGTTCATCACCATCACGAGCTCGTCCGCCGCTTCGCGCGGCTCCGCCGGATCGACGATGAACGCGCCGTACAGGCCCTTGGCGATGTGCTCGGCCAGGGGCCGGACATGGCAGTGGTAGAGGTGCAGCCCGGCGGGCAGCGCGTCGAACTCGTAGACGGTCGACCCGCCCGGCTCGATCTGCCCGGCGCCCAGCCCCGGCACGCCGTCCATCGTCGCGGGATGGATGCCGTGGAAGTGGATCGTGTGCGGGTGCGAGGAGCCGTTGGCGAACGTGATCCGCAGTCGCTCGCCCTCTCGGCAGCGCAACGTCGGCCCGGGGATGCGCCCGTTGTAGGTCCATGCGGCGAAGGAGACGCCGGGCATGAGCTCGATCTCCTTGTCGATCGCGGACAGCTCCCACGAGCGGATGACCTGCCCGCCGGGCGTGCGCGTGGTGACACCCCAGTCGAAGTCACGCACGATCTCGTGCGGGTCGAACCCGTTGGCCGCGTGGTCGACGGCGACGCCGCCGCGGAAGTTCGCGTGACCGCTGTCATGCCCGGCGTGGCCTGGCATCTGCGTGTGTCCGCCCGCCCGCGAGGCATGGAGCAAGGCGCCACCGGCGAGCCCGGCACCGATCAGCCCGCGACGAGTTAGTGATGCCACGGCAACAATTGTGGCATATCTAACTTCGTATCGTCACGCGATGCTCGCCGCCGCCGTCCTCGCCTCCGCCGCGATCTTCCACGGCGCCCCCGCCACCAACGCGCCCTGGTTCGCCTCGCTCGAGCAGGGTGGAGCGTTCTGCAGCGGCTCGCTGATCGCGCCCGACCGCGTCCTCACCGCCGCGCACTGCGTCCAGGGCGCCGGCCCGCGCAGCTTCGACGCGCACGTCGGCGGCCGCGCCCGCGCGGTCAAGGCGATCTACTTCCCGGCCAACTACCGGATCATCCCGTCACCGGTGGAGCCGGACGTCTACAGCGCGTCAGGCTCGGTCAACGACGTCGCCATCGTGATCCTCAAGCAGCCGGTGACCGGCGTTGCGCCGCTGCCGGTGGCGACGACACCCGCCGCCGACGGCGAGCCGACGATGACCGTCGGGCGCGGCACGATCAACGCCGACGGCGAGGTCCCCGCGCAGCCGCTGCAGGCCATCCAGCGCTCGATCGACTGCCGCGGCCTCTACCCACCGTCGCTGCTGCATACGAAGCTGCACCTCTGCACGCAGGACCCGACGCCGGCCAAGGCGCAGGCCTGCGCGGGCGACAGCGGCGGCGCGGTGATGGTCGCCCGCGACGGCGTGCCGCAGGTCGCGGCCGTGGTCACGTGGGGCGGCGAGACGCTCGGGCGCGAGTGCGGGGAAGGCCCGGCGGACGTCTCCGAGCGCGTGCTCCCACACGCCGCGCTGGTCACCGGCCCGGTCCCGAAGGCGTCAGCGCCCTACAGCACCGGCGCGGTGCGGATCGACAGGCAGGGCAAGTGCCACCGCGGGTCCTGGCTCCCGCGCGGCGCGACGTTCAAGCTCCACTACTTCAAGCGCGGCGGCCGCAGGGCGTGCAGCGTCACCGCGCGCACGCCCGGCGGCTGGGCGGAGAAGGAGTCCTACAACGCGGTGTAGCCGCGGACGCGCCCGCCGCCGACGGCCTTGGCCGAGTACATCGCGCGGTCGGCGGTCGAGAGCAGCGCCGCGGGCGAATCACCGTTGACGACCGCCACGCCGATCGAGGCCGTCACCGAGCGCTCGACGCCGTCGAAGAGGAAGCGCTGACCGGCGACCAGCGCCGTCAATTCCTGCGCGACCCGCGCCGCCTCATCCATCTCGCAACGCGGCAGCAGCATGGCGAACTCGTCGCCGCCCAACCGGCCCAGCACGTCGCCACGGCGCAGGCGGCGCGAGATCGAGCCCGCGACGACGCGCAGGAGCTCGTCGCCGGCGTGATGGCCGTGGGCGTCGTTGATGTCCTTGAAGCCGTCGAGGTCCATCACCAGCAGCGCGCCGGAACGGCAGCGCTCGAGCTCGACGTCGAACGCGCGGCGGTTCAACGCGTCGGTGAGCGGGTCGCGCGAGGCCATTCGCCGCAGCTCGGTGATGTCCTGGAACTGACCGACCCAGCACAGTGGGCGCCCGTACTCGTCGCGCAGGAAGGTGAGGTTGGCGGCGGTCCAGACGACCGAGCCGTCGGGGCGCACGAAGCGCTTCTCGCACTGCCAGCTGGAGAGCTCGCCGCGCAGGATGCGCCAGGCGGCGTCGAGGTCGCTCGAACGGTCCTCGGGGTGCGTGAGCTCCTGGTCGCGCAGGCCGATCAGCTCGGCCTCGTTGCGGGCCAACAGCTCGCACAGCGCGGCGTTGACACGCACGTACTCCCCGTCGGTGTTGAACAGCGCCATCCCGATCGGCGCGTGATCGAAGGCGGCCTCAAGCGATGAGGTGGCGCGGCGGTCGAGCTCGCGCAGGACACACAGCAGGGCGCCGTCCTCGAGCACGCGCACGCTGGCGTCGAGCGCAAACGGCACGCCGTCGGCGCGGCGGCCCTCCAGCGGGACGACCGGGACGT
Organism: uncultured Solirubrobacteraceae bacterium; assembly: GCA_963798325.1. Taxonomy (GTDB): domain Bacteria; phylum Actinomycetota; class Thermoleophilia; order Solirubrobacterales; family Solirubrobacteraceae; genus Solirubrobacter. The sequence goes on along the minus strand of CAWCSS010000007.1, from coordinate 23,238 downwards.
GGGCGCCGGCCCGCAGCCCCTTCACGGCGTCCCACAGCCGCTCCGGGAACGCGATCAGCTCCGCGAGGTCAATGCCGACCACGTCGCGCTTGAACATCGAGGTCGCGGGCGGCGAGCTGCCGAGCACGACGCCGTGCCCGGCGAGCACCAGCGCGGCTTCGGGCAACAGCTCAACGGAGGGGAACACCCCCTGTGAATCGGCCTTAGTAGCAATCAGCTTTAGCTGGGTAAGCTCGAAAGCACGATGTTCAAGACCGTCCGGCGCCTCCCGTTCTTCAAGCTCCTCGCCATCGTCCAGGTGGCGCTGCTCGCGCGCCGGCACCTGACGGCCCTCTCGCCGGCCGAGCGGCGGCGGATGGCCGAGCTCGCTCGGCACGGGCGCAAGCTCACGCCCGCCGAGCGTCACGAGTTCATCGATCTGGCGTCCAAGCTCGAGCCACGCGCGTTCGCGGTGTCCGCGGCCGACCACGTGTCGCCGTTCCCGCTGCCGAAGAAGATGCTCAGCGGACGCGGATCGCGGCCGAGCTCTTCGCGGTCGCGTTGATCCCGACCGAGAGGGTGTAGGCGCCGGCCTTCAGCCGCTTGCCGTTGGGCAGCCTGCGCGTGAAGGTGACGGCGTTGGCGCCCTTCGCGCTGCGGCGCGTCCAGGCGGTGATGCGCTTGTGCTTGGCCGTGACCGTGAAGCGCACGTTCGCCGTCTCCGAGAGCGAGTAGGTGACCTTCAGCTTGCCGGCGCGCTTGGCCAGCGAGCCGCCGACCTTCACGTTGAACAGCGACGGCGCCGGCACGAAGACAGGTGTGACCACGACCGGGGTGGCGACCGGTGGCGGCGGCGTCACGATCACCGGCGGGGCGTGCGGGGTCGGCGTCGGGGTCGCGATGACCTCGGGGGTGGCCGGCGTGGCCGTCGGGGGTCGCGGTCGCGGTCGGAACCGGGGTGGCGACCTGCGGCTCAGGCGTCGGAACCGACTGCGGTCCCTGGCCGGAGAGCGCGGCGACGGCGGCGTCCGCGTTCAGGCGGCCCTTGCTCGAGGATGCGGTCGCCAGCGAACTCTTGACGTCGACCGAGGAGGTCAGCGCCCACTTGAGCTGCGAGGTCGTCGCGGTCGGCGCGGCGGCGAGCGCGAGCGCGGCGGCGCCGGCGGTGTGCGGCGTCGCCATCGAGGTGCCGCTGAGCAGCCGGTAGGCGTTCGACGACGAATGCCAGGCGGAGAGGATGCCGACGCCGGGAGCGGAGAGATCGACGGTCGTGCGGCCGAAGTTCGAGAACGAGGCGCGAGCGTCGGTGATGTCGGTGGCGCCGACGCAGAGCACGTTGGGCTCGGGCAGCGCGCACGGGAAGGAGGCGGTCGCGGCGTTGTCGTTGTCCGCGTTGTCGTTGCCGGCGGCGACCACGTACAGCGTGTCCGGGTGCGACGCGACGACGCTGCCGAGGATGCTCGCGTAGCCGCCGCCGAGCGAGGCGTTGACGATCCGGATGCCGAGCTTGCCGGCGTAATCGAACGCGGCGGCGATGTCGCTCATGAAGCCGCTGCCGCTGTTGTCGAGCGCGCGCAGCGGGAGCACTTTGGAGGACGGGGCGACGCCGATCAGCCCGGAGCCGTTGTTGCCGGTGGCGGCGATCGTGCCCGCGACGTGGGTGCCGTGGCCGTTGCCGTCCTGCGCAACGTTGTCCTCGGTGACGAAGTCCCAGCCCCGGGCGTCGTCGACGTAGCCGTTGTGGTCGTCGTCGATCCCGTTGGCGGGGATCTCGCCGGTGTTCTCGGCGAACTGGCCCTGCAGGTCCTCGTGGGTGAAGTTCACGCCGGTGTCGACGACGGCCACGGTCACGTCCGTGCCGACGCTGCGCAGCCACGCCTCGGGCGCGTCGATGTCGGTGTCGGCGACGTTGCTGAGGCCCCAGAGCGCGGACCAGTAGAAGTCGTTCGGCGCGGTGGCGGCGCTCACGCGGCGGTCGACGTCGGCGGAGACCACATCGTCGTCGTCGCGCAGGTCGGCGAGCGCGGCGGCGACGTCGCCGTCCTTGGGCTCGACCAACTCGGTGCGCTCGATGCCGAGGGTGCTGACGAGCTTGACGTCGGCGTCCTTGCGGACCTCCTTCGCGCTCGCGCCCGGCTCGCGCTGCACGATGATGTCGCCCTCCGCGGCCCGGGCCACGGCAGGCGCAGCGAGCAACGCGGCAGCGGTGACAGCGAGGACGAGACGCATCGAAGGTTGCATCGGCAGGGACGCCGCACGACTTGAGCGTGTTTTTCCTCACAGTTACCGCTATAGAAATTTATAGCTGGGTAACTTCGTCACATGAGCACGACGGACACGCTGCGCAGACGACTCGACGGGCCCTATCCAGACACGCGCGAGCGGGTCCGCTGGTGGCTCTCCCAGCCCGGTAACGAGCCCGTGGACGAGCTCTCCACCGAGGAACACCGCGAGCGCGTGCTCGCCTGGGCGCGGGAGCTCGCCTCCGAGGGCGACACCGGCATGGGATATCCGAAGCAGTACGGCGGCAAGGGCTCGCCCGGCCGCAGCGTCACGTCCTTCGAGACGCTGGCGATGGGCGACCTGTCGCTGCTGGTCAAGTGCGGCGTGCAGTTCGGGCTCTTCGGCGGGGCGATCCTGCACCTCGGCACCGAGCGTCATCACGAGGCGTATCTGCGGGACGTCGCGCGGCTCGAACTGCCCGGATGCTTCGCGATGACCGAGACCGGCCACGGCTCCAACGTGCAGGCGCTGGAGACGACCGCGACCTACGAGGACGGCGAGTTCGTCATCCATACGCCCAGCGACGACGCGCGCAAGGACTACATCGGCAACGCCGCGCGCGACGGGCGCATGGCGGTGGTGTTCGCGCAGTTGATCGTGGGCGGGGAGAAGCGCGGCGTGCACGCGATCCTCGTCCCGATCCGCCAAGAGAACGGTGAGCCGTGTGACGGCGTGCGGATCGAGGACTGCGGCGCCAAGCTCGGCCTCAACGGCGTCGACAACGGCCGGCTGTGGTTCGACCACGTGCGCGTCCCGCGCGAGAACCTGCTCGACCGCTACGCGCAGGTCCACGAGGACGGCACCTACTTCAGTTCGATCGAGAACCCCACCAAGCGGTTCTTCACCATGATCGGCACGCTCATCCAGGGCCGCATCAGCGTCTCGGGCGCGTCGATCTCGGCCACCAAGGTCGCACTGACGATCGCCATCCGGCGCGCGCTGGAGCGGCGTCAGTTCGGCGTCCCGGGCGAGCAGGAGGCACTGCTGATGGACTACCGCACGCATCAGCGGCGGCTGCTCCCGCCGCTGGCCAAGACCTACGCGCTGTCCTTCGCGCAGCTGCGCCTGGTCGACGACCTGCACACCGCGTTCACCAGCGTGCACGAGAACGAGCGCGAGCGGCGTGAGCTGGAGACGCTGGCCGCGGGCGTGAAGGCGATCTCCACGTGGCACGCGACCGAGACGATCCAGAGCTGCCGCGAGGCGTGCGGCGGCGCCGGCTACCTGCGCTCGAGTCGCTTCGCCTCGCTGAAGGCCGACACCGACGTGTTCACGACCTTCGAGGGCGACAACACGGTCCTGCTGCAGCTGGCGGCGAAGAACCTGCTGACCGACTACAAGGACGCCTTCGGCGAGCTCGACCCGCTCGGGATGGCGCAGTTCGTCGCCGGGCAGGCGCTCGGCGTGCTGACCGAGCGCACCGCGCTGCGCAAGCTCGCGGACTCGCTGGTCCCCGGCCGCGACGATGACGCCAACCTGCTGGCCCGCAAGACGCAGCTGTCGCTGTTCCGCTGGCGCTACGAGCACCTGCTCGCGGGCGCGGCGCGGCGGCTGAAGGGCGGGATCGACGCCGGCCGCGACCCCTTCTCGGTGCTCGTCGACTCCCAGGACCACGTTGTCGAGGCCGCGCGCGCGTGGGTCGACCTCGTTGTGCTCGAGTCCTTCGCCGAGGCCGTCGGCGACGACGAGATCCTCGACCGGCTGTGCTCGCTCTACGCGCTGCACACGATCGAGGCCGAGCGCGGCTACTACCAGGAGCACGGCCGGCTGACCGGGGCGCGCTCGAAGGCCGTGATCAAGGCCGTCAACACGCTCTGCGCCGAGCTTCGCCCGCACGCCCGCGAGTTGATCGACGCGTTCGCGGTGCCGGAGAACTGCCTCGGCGACGCGCGTGTCGTGGCCGAAGCGCAGGAACAGGTTCCGGCATGAGAACCCGGCTGCCGCGCGCCGAGCGAGAGCGGCAGATGCTCGACACCGCGCGGGCGCTGTTCGCCGCGCGCGGCTACGCGGACGTGACGATGGACGAGGTGGCGGCCGCCGTCGGTGTCACCAAACCGCTGCTCTACAACTACTACGGCAACAAGGAACAGCTGTTCCTGGCCTGCCTGAAGCCGGCCGCGGATGCGTTGGTCGACAGCGTGGTCTCGGCCGTGCAGGGCGCGCCGGACGCGCCGACCGCGCTGCGTGACGGCATCCACGCGTTCTTCGCCTTCCTGGACTCCGACGGCGAGGCGTGGCGGGTGCTGCACGACGAGACGCTGCCCGGCGGGGGCGAGATCGCCGCGCGGGTGGGTGAGTACCGCGCGCGCATGGAGGCGCTGGTCACGGCCGCGCTGCAGGAGCGCACGGAGAGCCGCGCCGTCGAGCCGCTGTCGGTCGCCATCTTCGGCGCCGCCGAGGCGCTCGGCCGCTGGTGGCTGAAGACCGGCGAGCTCACCGCGGAGCGCACCGCCGAGCTCTTGATTCGCACCATCGAACCTGGACTGAGGACGAAATGAGATCTGACACGAGACGGGTCGCCATCGTCGGCGGCAACCGGATCCCGTTCGCGCGTTCGAACGGGGCCTACGCGCATGCGTCCGACCAGGACATGCTCACCGTCACGCTCGACGGGCTCGTGGAGAAGTTCGGCCTCGAGGGCGAGACGCTGGGCGAGGTCGTCGCCGGCGCCGTGCTCAAGCACGCGCGCGACCGCGACCTGACGCGCGAGAGCGTGCTCGGCTCGCGGCTGGCGCCCGAGACGCCGGCGTATGACCTCCAGCAGGCGTGCGGGACCGGGTTGGAGACGACGATCGCCGTCGCCAACAAGATCGCCCTGGGACAGATCGACGTCGGCATCGCGGGCGGCGTGGACACCGCGTCGGACGCGCCGATCGCGGTCAACGAGGATCTGCGCAACATCCTGCTGGACCTCAACCGGGCGAAGTCGCTGCCGTCGCGGGCGCGCACGCTCACCCGCCTGCGGCCGGGGCAGGTCGTGCCCGAGGTGCCCCGCAACGCCGAGCCGCGCACCGGCCTCTCGATGGGCGAGCACGCCGCGTTGATGGCCCGGGACTGGGGCGTCACGCGGGAGGAGCAGGACGAGCTGACCGTCGCCTCGCACACGCGGATGGCCGCGGCCTATGAGCGTGGATTCTTTGACGGGCTGGTGCAGCCGTACCTGGGCCTCGAGCGCGATCAGAACCTGCGCCCGGACACGTCGCTGGAGAAGCTGGCGAAGCTCAAGCCGGTCTTCGGCGGTGAGCACGGGACGATGACGGCGGGCAACTCGACGCCGCTCTCGGACGGGGCCTCGGCCGTTCTGCTGGCGTCGGAGGAGTGGGCGAAGGAGCGCGGGCTACCGATCCTCGCGTACTTCGTCGACGCCCAGACCGCGGCCGTCGACCACGTGCACAAGGGCGAGGGCCTGCTGATGGCGCCGGCCTACGCGATGCCGCGGATGCTCGCGCGCAACTCGCTCGGCTTCGAGGACTTCGACCTGTTCGAGATCCACGAGGCGTTCGCGGCGCAGGTCGTCGCCACGTTGAAGGCCTGGCGCGACCCGGTGTTCGCTCCCCCGCTGGGTGAGATCCCCTCGAACAAGCTCAACGTCAACGGCGGGTCGCTGGCCGCCGGGCACCCGTTCGCCGCGACCGGCGGGCGGATCGTCGCCTCGCTGGCCAAGGCGCTCGACGAGCGGGGCTCCGGCCGTGGCGTGATCTCGATCTGCGCCGCCGGCGGCCAGGGCGTCGTCGCGATCCTGGAGCGCTGAGATGACTGACCGGTATTCGCAGTTGGTGTCGTTGCCCGTCGCCGGCTCGCTGGCGAAGCGTGTGGGCCTGCCGCAGCCGGTCGAGCTCGAGCGCGACTCGTCCTCGGTCACCGGCCGCGTGCTCCTCGGCGGGGCCGGTCGCCTCGCCGCGTCAGCCGCGCGGACGCTCGCGTCGTTGGGCGTGGACGCGGCGACGGCGCTCGATGACCCGGTGCGCGAGCACGCCGCCGCGGCCGGGCTCGACGCCGCGGTGTTCAACCCGCAGGCGCCGGCGGACCAGAAGTTCAAGGCGCTCGTCTTCGACGCGAGCGGCATCGCCTCCTCGGAGGAGCTCGTCGAGCTGCAGCGGTTCTTCTACCCGACGGTCTCGCGCGTGCAGCCGTCCGGGCGCGTGATCGTGCTCGGCGGCGGGCGGCGGGCGCTGGAGGGCTTCACGCGCTCGCTGGGCAAGGAGCTCGGGCCGGCGCGCGGCGCGACCGTGAACCTGATCGAAGTCGAGGAGGGCGCCGAGGACCAGCTCGGGCCGACGCTGCGTTTCTTCCTCACGCCGCGCTCGGCGTACGTGAGCGGGCAGGTGGCGCACGTGGGCCGCGGACACGAGGTGCCGCTCGCGGGACGGCGCGCGCTCGTCACCGGCGCCTCGCGCGGGATCGGCGCGGCGATCGCCGAGGTCCTGGAGCGCGAGGGCGCGTCGGTGGTCCGGCTGGACCTCAAGGACGCCGACCTCGAGCTCGACATCACCGATCCCGGCGCTCCGGACCGGATCGCTTCCCATCTGGGTGGTCAGCTCGACATCCTCGTCCACAACGCCGGCGTCACCAAGGACCGGACGCTGGCGAAGATGCCCGAGGACCGCTGGCAGTCGCTGATGGAGGTCAACCTGCTCGCCCCCGAGCGGATCACGGCCGCACTGCTGCCGAAGCTCTCCAGGGACGGGCGGATCGTCTGCGTCTCCTCGATGAGCGCGATCGCCGGCAACGCGGGGCAGACCAACTACGCGACGTCCAAGGCGGGGTTGCTCGATCTCGTGAGCGAGTTGAAGCTCACGCGCGGGATCACGATCAACGCCGTCGCGCCGGGGTTCATCGAGACGGCGATGACGGCGGCGATGCCGGTCGGCGTGCGCGAGGCGGGCCGGCGGATGAACTCGCTGCGCCAGGGCGGGCTGCCGGTCGACGTCGCCGAGACGGTCGCGTGGCTGGCCGGCTCGGGCGTCGACCGCAACGTCATCCGCGTCTGCGGCCAGAGCCTGTTGGGGGCCTGACGCATGCTCACGACGTTGAAGGCCGCTTTGCCCGGTCGCGGCGACGGGCTCCCGGACGAGACGCTCGCGCGCGAGGTCGCCGTGGACCCGACCGCGCTCGCCCGCTACGCGCACGTGTGCGGCTTCACGCTGCGCGATGAGCTCCCGCCCACCTATCCGCACGTGCTCGCCTTCGGGCTGCACATGGACCTGCTCGCCAAGGCGCCCTTCAGCGCCGTCGGCGTCGTCCACATCGCCAACCGGATCGTCCAGCACCGGCCGATCCTGCTCGGCGAGATACTCGCGCTGAGCGCCTCCGTCCGCGGCTTCGAGCCGCATCGCCGCGGGCGCACGTTCGACTTCGTGACCGAGGCGCGCGTGGGCGGCGAGGTCGTCTGGGAGGGCTACGCGACCAACCTCAAGCGCGGCGACGGCGACGAGTCCGTCCCGCGCGGCGAGCCCTTCGAGGACCCGCCGGTCACCGCCCGCTGGACCCTGAAGGACGACCTCGGCCGCCAGTACGCGGCCGTCTCCGGCGACCACAACCCGATCCACCTGCACCCATGGTCGGCCAAGCCCTTCGGCTTCCCCCGCGCGATCGCCCACGGCATGTGGACCAAGGCCCGCTGCCTGGCCTCCCTGCGCCTCCCGGACGCCTTCGAGGTCGACGTCCAGTTCAAGCAGCCGATCCTCCTCCCCTCGACCGTGACGTTCGGCGAAGCCGGAGACCGCTTCGCGGTCCACACCCACCTACACGGAACCCTAAAGGGGCCAGGCCCCGTCACCCGCGGTTGACGGGGCCTGGCCCCGTCAACGCGCGTGACAGGGGCCTGGCCCCTTTAGGAAAGTTCTTACGCAGGCGGGAGGGAAGGCTTAGCGTTTCCTTGGGAAGCGCTCAGCGAAGCGGTCGAGGGTGGTGGCATGAACTTTGTCAAGCCGCTCCTCCCCCTCGCCGCCGCCGCGGCGATCGGCGGTGGCGCGGGCGCCGTCGCTACCACTGCGCTTCACGACGACACCCCCTCCGTCCGCACGATCACCCAGACCCGCACCGTCGCCTCCACCGCCAACGACGGGGCACTGAGTCCGCACGACGTCTACCAGTCCGCCAAGGACTCGGTGGCGTACATCACGACCAATTCCGGAACCGGGTCGGGCTTCGTCGTCTCCAGCGACGGCTACATCGTCACCAACGCCCACGTCGTCGAGAACAACGGCGGCACGATCAAGGCCAAGGTCGGAGACGGCAAGGCGCTCGACGCCAAGCTCGTCGGCCAGGACCCCTCGACCGACCTCGCGCTGCTGAAGGTCGACTCGACCGGCCTCAAGCCGCTCACGCTGGCCGACTCCAGCGGCGTGGAGGTGGGCGATCCCGCCTACGCCATCGGCAACCCGTTCGGCCTTGACCGCACACTCACGGTCGGCGTGGTCAGCGCGCTGCAGCGCGAGATCTCCTCGCCCAACGGCTTCTCGATCGACGATGTGATCCAGACCGACGCCGCGATCAACCCCGGCAACTCGGGCGGCCCGCTGTTCAACGCGGCCGGCCAGGTGATCGGCGTCAACTCGCAGATCGAGTCCGCCGGCTCGTCCTCCGCCGGCGGCCAGGCGGGCAACGTCGGCATCGGCTTCGCGATCCCGTCCAACACGGTCAAGAACGTCGTCGACCAGCTGCGCGCGACCGGCAAGGTCAGTCACGCCTACCTCGGCGTCAGCTCCGGCGACGCCCAGGGCGCAGGCGCGCAGATCGGGCAGCTCACGTCCGACGGCCCGGCCGCCGACGCGGGCCTGATGGCCGGCGACATCATCACCGAGATCGGCGGCAAGACCGTCGACGACGCCTCCGCGCTGACCTCGCTCGTCGACTCGCACAAGCCGGGCGACAGCGTGCAGGTCAAGGTCTCGCGCAACGGCCAGACGAAGACGTTCACGGTCAAGCTCGGGCAGCGCCCGGACTCCACGCAGTCGCTGCAGCAGCAGGCGCCGCAGCAGCAGCAGCCTGACCCAGGCTTCGGCGGCGGCTGGTAGCCCGTCGCCGTGGGAGGAGCGCGTCCCGGGGCCGGCCTTTATCTGGCGGCCCCGGGCTCGTGCTAGTCCTAGTTGCCGTGCGAATCATCTCTCGCCTCCGGGGCCGCCTCTGGCCCATCTTCCAGACCGCCGTCGCCGCGACGGCGGCCTGGTACCTGGCCGTCCTGGTGCTCCCGGACGGCCGCCCGTCGTTCGCCTCGATCGCCGCGGTCATCTGCCTCGGCGCCTCACATGGCCAGCGCGGCTCGAAGGCCCTGCAGCTGATCGCGGGCGTCGTGCTCGGGATCACCGTCGCGTCGCTGCTGGTGTCGCTGGTCGGCGCCGGCCCCGCCCAGATCGGCCTGCTCGTGGTGCTCGCGATGGGCGCCGCGGTCCTGCTCGGCGGCGGCGAGCTGCTGACCGCCGAGGCCGCCGTCTCCGCGATCCTGATCGTCTCGCTCGACCCCGGCTCCAGCGACGGCTTCACCTTCAACCGCATCCTCGAGGGCGTGATCGGCGGCGGCGTCGCCCTCGCCGTCTCCTCGCTGCTGTTCCCGGCCAACCCCGTGCTCGCCGTCGCCCGCTCCGCGCAGTCGGTCTTCTCCGGCCTCGGCAGCGTGCTGGAACGCCTCGCGGCGGCCGTCGACGCCCGCGACGCGGTGGCCGCGTCCGAGGCCCTGGACGCCGCCCGCGCGCTCGACTTCGCGGAGTTCACGGAGGCGGTCACGCTCGGCCGCGAGACCGCCCGCGTCTCCCCGCGCCGGCGCACGGTCCTGACCGAGATCGACCGTTACGCGGCGAGCTTCGCCCAGGTCGACTACGCGCTGCGCGACACCCGCGTGCTGGCCCGCGTCACGACCCGCGGCCTGCGCTCGGGCGCAGAGGTCCCGGAGTCGCTGGCCGAGGCGATCCGCGAGCTCGCCCGCTCCGTGTGGTCGCTCGCCGCCGCCTACGACAGCCCGGACGAATCGATCAGCGCCCACGCCCACGCCCTGCGCGCGGGCGCGCTCGCGGGCGACGCGTCGCTGGAGGTCATGGGCCAGGTCCGGTCGACCGCCGTCGACCTGCGCCGCGCCGCCGACCTGGTCGGCGACGCCGCGGTCGAAGAGCTCGAGGCACCGACCGAAGAGCTGCTCGTCCTCGCGTAGCTACGCGCGGAGGTAGGTCAAGACGGCCTGGACTCGCCGGTGCGAGTCCGGGGTCGCGGTCAGGCGCAGCTTGGAGAAGATCGCGGTCACGTGGCGCTCGACGGCGCGGTCGGAGAGGAACAGCCGTGAGGCGATCGCGTTGTTGGAGCGGCCCTCGGCCATCTCGGCCAGGACGGTGCGCTCACGGTCGTTGAGCTCGCCGAGCGGGCCGCTGCTGCTCGGGCGCCCGAGCAGGTGGGAGACGACCTCGGGGTCCAGCGCGGCCTCGCCCGCGGCGACGCGGCGGACGGCGTCCACGAAGGCGTCGCCGTCGGTGATGCGGTCCTTGAGCAGGTAGCCGAGGCCCTGGGCGCCGTCGCCGAGCAGCTTGAAGACGTAGTCCTCGTCGAGGTACTGGGAGAGGACCAGCACGCCGGTCCTGGGGAACTCCTCGCGGATCGTGCGCGCCGCCTGCAGGCCCTCGTCGGTGTGCGTGGGCGGCATCCGGATGTCGGTGACGGCGACGTCCGGCCGTGTCTCGCGCACGGCTTCGACGAGCCCGTCGAGGTCGGCGGCGAGACCGACGACCTGCAGGCCGGAGGACTCCAACAGCCGGGCGATCCCCTCGCGCAGCAGCAGCGAGTCCTCGCCGATCACGATGCGCACGGGATCACCCCCGTGATGCGGGTGCCGCCGCCGACCGGGCTGTCGACGGCGAGCGTGCCGTCGAGCGCGGCGAGGCGGTCGGCCATGCTGCGCAGGCCGGAGCCACCCGCAGGGTCCGCCCCACCGTCGCCGTCGTCGCCGATCTCGATCGTCAGCCACCCACCGGTCGTCGTGACGCGGATCTCCGCGCGGGTGGCGTTGGCGTAGCGGACGACGTTGGTCAGCGCCTCGGAGGCGAGGAAGTAGGCGGCGGCCTCGACCGGCCCCGGGCAGCGGCGGTCGTCGTCGTACTCCAGCCCGACCGGGAGCGGCGCGCGCCGCGCGAGCGTGCGCAGCGCGGCGATCAGCCCCAGTTCGGTCAGGACGGCGGGGTGGATGCCGCGGGCGAGCTCGCGCAGTTCGTCGATGGCGAGCCCGAGCTCTTCGCGGACGCGGCTGAGATGGGTGGCGGTGTTCTCGTTCAATTGGTTCTGGAGGACCTTGAGCTCGAGGCCGACCGCCAGCAGGCGGTTCTGCGCGCCGTCGTGGAGGTCACGTTCGAGGCGGCGGCGGGCCTCGTCGGCGGCGGCGACGATCCGGGCGCGGCTCGCCTTGAGCTCGCGCTCGTGCTCGAGCCGGTCGGTGATGTCGCGAACGTAGCCGGTGTACATGGGCGGGCCGGGAACGTCGATGCGGGTGATCGTCAGCTCGACCGGGATCTCGCGCCCGTCGGCGTGCAGGGCGGTGATCTCCACCCGCTGGCCGAGCAGCGCGCCGTGCCCGCGGGCGAGCCCTTCGCGGTGGCGCTCGCGCAGGTGCTCCGGGACGAGCACCGCGCCCAGCTCACGGCCGACGATGGCCGCCGGGTCGTGGCCGAAGAGCTCGCCGATGGCGGCGTTGACCTCGACGATCCGGCCGTCGTTGTCGATCGTGATCACGGCGTCCAGGGCCGCGTCGAGCATCGCGCGCTTGCGCGCCTCGCTGTCGTGCACGGCGGCGAATTGCCCGACCTGACGGCCGAGGCTGGTCAGCGTCGCCAACAGGGCGTCGTCGGGCGCATAGGCCGGCGTGGTGAGGAACTCCATCACGCCGGCCGCCGGGCCGAGCGGGATGGCGAATGCGGCGTGCAGCCCCGCCTCGGCGGCCTCCTCGCGGCGCGGGAAGTTCGCGTCGGCGGTGACGTCCTCGATCCAGGCCGGCCGCCCGCTCGCACGCACCCGCCCGGGCAGCCCTTCGCCCGCGGCGAGCTCGATCACCCGGCTGGCAGCGGCGAACGGATCCAGCGCCGGGTCCGCGGTCCACGTCGCCGCGCAGTGCAGCGCGCCCGACGGCGACGGCAGCCAGAGCCCGCCGTAGCGCCAGCCGAGGCCTTCGCCGATCGCCCCGAGGACCTCCGGGAACCCGGCGCCGCCGAGCAGCGCCTCGGTGACGGCGTGCTCGGTGCGCAGCAGGCGCGTGGCGGAGAGCGGTGGAGCGAGCATCGACGCGCGGAACCTACCGGGACCCGCGCCAAACGTCACGCCGCGAGTGAGAGCTCCGCCTCGGCCTCGCGTGCGCCCTCGATCATCGCCCCCGCGACGACGCCGAAGGCGGTCTCCCAGGCCCGCGTGTACCGGCGCTTCCAGGCGTCGCCCGCGACCTCGGCCATCGCGCCGATCAGCACCGTGCCGACGACGGGATAGTGCTCGGCTTCGGCGCCGTAGGCCACGTGGCGCGCGCCGAGCGTCTTCAGCGTCGGCACCACGGCATCGAGGTCGCGCAGGGAGTTGCGCAACAGCACCAGCGCCGAGAGCAGCATCGCGCGCTGGCGCGCCATGTCGGCGTGGGCGAACAGCGGCTGCACCGAGGGCGCCGCCGCGAACAGGTTCGCGTAGAAGATCTCCATCAGCTCGTCGCCGTGCGGGGCAACCAGGTCAAAGCTCGTCTCGAGGGCATCCAGGTCCATGGCTCGAGAGCTTGCCGGTCGCCTGATGATCCCGATATGGGGTCACCCGCCTGCGCGTTGGCGGCTGACCGCCAGAGAAGGTAGAACCAGCGCCTGTGTCGGCAGGCGCGGTTCCACGTGCGGGGTTGCTGACGAATCTTCGCGCGCGCGTCAAGAAAGCAGGGCGTTTCTCTCCCGGGCCGCTCGGCTGCGCGATCGACCTCGATCTGGTGTGTCAGTAATTGAACACTGGGCGACGGACGTCGTACCGTTGCGGCCGTGGAACTGCCCTATGCCTTCGAGCGCCCGCTGACGACGGAGCGCCTCACGCTGCGGACGATGACGCCGGACGACGCCGAGGCCATTCACGCCTACCAGTCGCGTGAGGACGTCTGCCGCTACCTGTTGTTCGAGCCGCGCACGCTGGAGCAGGTGCGCGAGAAGGTCGAGAAGTACTCGCGGGCGATCACGCTCGCGGCCGAGGGCGACTTCTGGCAGCTCGCGATCGAACGCGAAGGCCAGGTGATCGGGGACCTGTACTTCACGATCGCCAGCGCCGAGCACCAGACGGCCGAGATCGGCTGGACGCTGCACCCGGACTTCCAAGGGCAGGGCTACATGACCGAAGCGGCGGCGGCGATCGTCAAGCTCGCCTTCGAGGTGCTGCGCCTGCATCGGGTCACCGCCGACCTGGACGGGCGCAACACGGCCTCCGCCGCGCTGTGCGAGCGGCTCGGGATGCGCCAGGAGGCCTACTTCGTCAAAGACATGTGGTCCAAGGGCGAGTGGACCGACACGATCATCTTCGCGCTACTGGCCGCCGAAGCGGTCCAGGACTGAGGTCACGACCGGCGCGTTGCAGTCGGCGCAGGTGCGGCCGAGCAGCGAGGCGGGGCGGGAGAGCGACGAGCCGGACAGGCCGCAGGACGGGCAGTGAAAGACCGTCTCGACGAAGCCCGCCCGCTTGAGGGCGGCGGTGGTGGCGTCATCCATGACCGCACCCAAGCTAGCGCGCGCGGACGGCGGGCTCCCGGCCAACCGGGGAGGGATGATTCACCGCGGACGCGCCCGAAGCACAGTCCTCGCAGCGGACCTCACGGCGCGGATTGCGGATGCCGACCAGCCCGAGGACGCCGCCGAGAGCGACCAGCGAGCCGCAGACCGCGATCCCGACGTGAAAGGCGTACACAGAGGCGCCGAGCGTCTCGGGCGCGCCCGCGACGACCTCGAGCGTGTCGCCCGCGCTGGTGCGCGACGCGTAGGCGGCGGCGACGACCGCGCCGATGGCGGCGATGGAGATGAGCCCGGCGACCCGTGCGATCGCGTTGTTGACCGCGGAGGCCATCCCCGCGTTGGTCTCGTCGGCGTCGGCCAGGACGGTCGCGGTCAGCGGCGCCACGGTCGCCACCAGCCCGATCGAGAACAGGATCAGGCACGGCAGCAACTCGGTCCAGTAGGTGAACTCGGCGTCGAGCCGCAGCATCCCGAAGATGCCCGTCGCGGCCACGAGCGGTCCGCAGCCCATGAAGTACCGCGGGCCGTAGCGGTCCGCGAGCCGTCCCGCCCGCCTGGAGAGCGAGAACATCACCAGCGTCGTCGGGATCTGCGCCAGCCCCGCCTCGAGCGCCGTGTAGCCCGCCACCTGCTGCAGGAACAGCGTCAGGAAGAAGAACAGCGTCCCGAGCCCGCCGTACATCGCGAACGTCTGCAGGTTGCCGAAGGCGAAGTTGCGTCGCGAGAACAGCGCCAGCGGCAGCATCGGATGCGCGGTGCGCCGCTCGTGCCAGATGAACACGCCGAGCAGCACGACGCCCACCAGCCCGAGATACCACAGCGAGGGCGTGATCAGCGCGAGCACCGGCCCCGCGAGCCCGAGCACGGTGAGGACCGCGCCGAGCCAGTCGAGCGAGACCTCGCGACGCGGGCCGGTCGGCTTGGGCACGGCGGCGAACACCAGCGCGAGCGTGATCAGGACGAACGGCACGTTGATGGCGAAGATCCAGCGCCACGAGGCGACGTCGACCAGCCAGCCGCCGACCAGCGGCCCGACGACGAACGAGATGCCCGACCACGCCGTCCACGAGCCGATCGCGGCGCCGCGCTCGCTCGCGGGAAAGGTCGCGATGATCACCGCCAGCGCGCTCGGAGTGAGCAGCGCCCCGAACACGCCCTGCAGCGCCCGGCCGGCGACCAGCACCTCGATCGTCGGCGCCATGGCGCAGAGCACGCTGACGACGCCGAAGCCGCCGACGCCGATCGAGAAGATCCGCCGCTCGCCGTAGATGTCGGCCAGCGAGCCCGCGACCAGGATCAGCGAGCCGAGCGTCAGCAGGTAGGCGTTGGACACCCATTGCTGGCCCGCGAGGCCGCCGCCGAGGTCCTCGCGGATCGACGGCAGGGCGACGTTGACCACGGTCGAGTCCAGGCCCGCGACGAACGAGCCCATGATCGCCGCCGCCAGCGCGACGCGCTTGCGGTTCATCGCTCCAGCACCTGCTCGCGCGGCACGGCCGCCGACGCCTCCCGCCGCAGCGCGACGAGCGGCAGCGGCGCGGCGGACGCCAGCATGACGACGTTCCCCGGCGAGCGCCCGCGCAGGACGCCCGGCGGCGCGACCCACGCGACGTGGGCGAAGCGCTCGCGGACGAGCGCGTCGTGCGCGGCGACCTCCTCCAGCGGCGGCACGTCGATGACGTTGAGCGCGTAGACGCCGGACGGCCGCAGCACCCGCCGCACCTCGTCGGCGAACGCCGGCGTCGAGAGCGAGGCGGGAACGTGCGGCCCGTCGAACGCGTCGCCGATCACCAGGTCGGCCGAGCGCTCCGGTCGCGCCGTGATCAGCTCCGACGCGTCACCGACCCTCAGGCCGCGGAACCCCTTCAAGCCCAGATGCTCGCGCGCCAGGGCCACGACGTCGGGATCGATCTCCCACACGAGCTGGCGCGAGTGCGGCCGCGTCGCCGCCACGTACCGCGGCAGCGCGCAGGCGCCCCCGCCGGCGTGCAGCACGTCGATCGAGGCGCCCGGTGAGCGGAAGGCGTCGATGAGATCGGCGATCCGGCGCATGTAGGCGAAGGCGAGCACCCGCGGGTCGGCCAGATCGACCTGTCCCGCCTCGCGCCCGTCCAACAGCAGCGTCCGCGACGATGGGTGCCGCGGATCGGCGATCACCTCGGCCAGCGCGTGCGCGGTCTGGAGCGTGACGGGCGCCGGCGCCGGCCGCCCGCGCCGTTCACGCCCGCGCCGGTTCACCGCGGCGCGAGCTCCGAGGAATCGCTGATCTGCAGCTTGCGCCGGGCGCGCTCGTAGAAGCCCTGGGAGTGCAGCCGCATGATCTGCGCGGGACGCTTGGCGAGACCGAACTCGATGCAGTCGCCCGCGCGCAATTCGGCGACGCTCTGCCCGTCGGCCTCCAGCAGCAACGGGGCGCTGCGATCCAGGACGTGCACCCGCAGGCCCTCGTCGGGGTGCAGGAAGACGGCGCGGTCGAAGGCGGCGTGGGGGGCGACGGGTGTGACCAGCAGCCCGCGGTGGCGCGGCGAGACGATCGGCCCGCCCGCCGCGAACGAGTACGCCGTCGAGCCGGTCGGGGTGGCGATCACCAGCGCGTCGGCGGTGTAGCGAGCGAACACCTCACCCTCGACCTCGACCGCCAGGGCGGCAGGGCCGTTGCCGGGCACCCGCGAGAGCGCGGAGTCGTTGAACGAGCGCAGCCGCATCGGGAAGCAGGTGCCCTGCACGGTCATGACCGCGCGCTCCTCGATCCAGTGCTCGCCGCGATCGATCCGGTCCAGCGCGTCCGGCAGCTCGTCGAGGTTGACCTCGGCCAGGAACGCCAGGCGGCCCAGGTTGACGCCGAGGACCGGGACCCGCTCCTCGGTGGCCATCTTCAGCGCCCGCAGGATCGTCCCGTCGCCGCCGAGGCCGATGATCAGGGCCGCGCCGACCGCCAGCTCCTCCTCGGGCAGCGCCTGCACCGACGAGGGCACCAGGCCGCTCGCCTCCTCCAGCGTGCGCACCTCCTTGCCGTGCCGGTCCGCCCAGCGCAGGATGCACTCGACCATGTCCGCGCTGTCCCGGCGCGGGTGCAGGACGATCCCGATCGAGCCGGGTTTCACGAGTCGTCGCGGTGGACGGTGTCCGGCGAGAACGCGGGCAGGCACACGGCGATGTACTCGGCGCCCTCGGGCGTCGAGTAGCGCACCCACTCCCCGGCGCGCGTCAGCACGGCCTGGCCGGGACGCACGGAGAGCGTGCCGCCCTCGTACTCGACCTCCACCCCACCGTTCAACACGAGCGTGTACTCGTCGAAGTCCGGGCGCTGGCCGGGTTCGACCCAGCCCGCCGGCGAGCGCATGTGCGCGACGCTCAGGCGTTCCTCGCCGGTGTTCACACGGCCGGCGTACTCGTCGATGAGCTTCGGCTTGGTGCCCGCCGCCTCAACGCGCGACGGACCCTCGATCAACTCGGGCATGTGCCCAGCAGTCTAGGCTCCCACGGGCTATGAGCGCGACCGACGAGTTCATTCGCAACAACGCCGCCTACGCCACCGCCTTCGACAGCGGCGGCCTGCCGACACCGCCGAGGAAGCAGGTCACGGTCGTCACCTGCATGGACTCGCGCATGGACATCTTCGCCATCCTCGGGCTCAACAACGGCGAGGCGCACATCATCCGCAACGCCGGGGGCGTCGTCACCGACGACGTGATCCGCTCGCTGGCGATCTCCCAGCGCAAGCTCGGCACGCGCGAGATCGTCCTGATCCACCACACCGAGTGCGGGATGCTGACCTTCACCGACGACGAGTTCCGCGAGCAGCTGCAGCGCGACGCCGGGATGAAGCCGCCCTGGTCGCCGGAGTCCTTCACCGACCTCGACGCCGAGGTCCGCAGCTCGATCACCCGGATCCGGATGAGCCCGTTCATCCAGCACAAGAACGTTCGCGGCTTCGTCTACGACGTCAATGACGGCCGGCTGCGCGAAGTACCCTCCTGAGCTTGAATTTCCAGCGCCTCTACGAATACCGCTTCCGCAACGTCGATCAGAACGCCCGTACCGCCGTGTGGGCCGAGATCGGCCCGTTCATCCACACCTACCTGTCAAAGCCCCAGAAGGTCCTCGATCCGGCCGCCGGCCGTTGCGAGTTCCTGAACTCCGTCCCCGCGCCGGAGCGCTGGGGCGTCGACCTCGTCGACTACGCGGAGAGCTGGGCCGAGCCCGGCGTGAAGATGCTGGTCGGCGACGCACTGGAGCTCGACCTGCCGGAGAGCTACTTCGACGCCATCTGGGTCTCGAACTTCCTCGAGCACCTGCACTCCCAGGAGGAGGTCGCGGACTTCCTCGAGCGGATGCTCGCGCGCCTGGCGCCGGGCGGGCGGATCGCGATCATGGGCCCGAACTTCCGCTACTGCGCCAAGGAGTACTTCGACATGGCGGATCACACCGTGATCCTCACCCACGCGGGCGTCGAGGAGCACCTGTACGCGGCGGGCTACGACATCGAGAGCGTCGTCCCCCAGTTCCTGCCCTACTCGTTCACGGGGCGCCTACCCCCGAACCCGGCGCTCACCCGGCGCTACCTGCAGACGCCGCTCGCCTGGAAGGTGCTCGGCAAGCAGTTCCTGGTCGTCGGCCGCCGCCCGGCGTAACCGCCCGCTGGCTCGCATGACGACGCGGACGGAAACGACGGCGAGCCGATGGGAGCGTCGCGCGCTCGACGCTCGCTGGCTGCCGTGGGTGGCGCTGGCCGTCCTCTGCGCCGTCGCGTTCTGGGAGATCATGCGCGCCGGGAGGGGGCTGTTCTTCTTCGGCGACGAATGGGCGGTCCTGCTGCATCGCCGCGGGCTCTCGCCCGACACGTTCCTGCGGCCCCACAACGAGCACGTGATCGCGATCCCGATCGCCGTCTACAAGCTGCTGCTGCAGGTCTTCGGGATGACGAGCTACCGGCCGTACCAGGTGGCGGTGGCGCTCGTGCACCTGATCACCTGCGTGTTGCTCTACCTCTACGCCCGGCCGCGCCTGGGTCCCTGGATCGCCCTCGTGCCGACCGCGCTGCTGCTGTTCCTGGGCTCGGCCTGGGAGGACATCCTGTGGCCGTTTCAGATCTCGTTCATCGGCTCGGTGGCCTTCGGTCTCGCGATGCTGCTCGCGTTCGACGCGCGCCGCGACGTCCTCGCCGCGCTCGCGCTGCTCGGCTCGCTGTTCTGCAGCGGCCTCGGCCTTCCCGTGCTCGTGATCGCCGCGGTCGAGATCGCCCTGGACCCGCAGCGCCGGCGGCGCGCCTGGGTGGTCGTCGTGCCGGCGCTGGCGATCGGCGTCGCGGTGCTCGCCGGCCATCGCAACGCGGTCAACGACTACGCCACGCTCTCCGCTGCCCTGCGCTGGGGGCTGGAGTCGGCCGCCGCCGGCTTCGGGGCCTTCGGGGGTGTCGGCATCGCGTGGGGACGGCTGTTGCTGCTGGCGGGCGCGGTGGGCCTGGTCATGGCCGCACGCCGGCGCGGCGGCG
Organism: uncultured Solirubrobacteraceae bacterium; assembly: GCA_963798325.1. GTDB lineage: Bacteria > Actinomycetota > Thermoleophilia > Solirubrobacterales > Solirubrobacteraceae > Solirubrobacter. Next base: position 3,774 of record CAWCSS010000007.1, on the reverse strand, counting down.
TGCCGCCGCGCGCGATCGCCGTCGGGGCCGGGCTCATCGCCTATTGGCTGGCGAGCGGACTCTCGCGCGCGGGCGTCTCGCCGCCCGACGTGAGCCGCTACCTGTACGCGAGCGCCGCGCTGTTGCTCGTTCTGTTCGTGACGATGGTGCCGCGTCCGCAGTTGGGACGCGTGGGCGCGTGGGGGCTCGTGGCCGCCACGGCAGCGTTCTGCGTCGCCGGGAGCGGCCTGCTGCGCGAAGGCGTGCTCCAGCGACTCGCCCCCGGCGCTGTCCGGCCCGAGGCGCTCACGGCGCTCGAACTGGCCCGAGACACCGTGGCCCCGGACTACCGGATCGATCCGGCGTTCTCGCCCGACCTCGATGCCCGCTCGTACCTCGACGCGGTCCGCGCCTTCGGCTCGCCCGCCGTCCCGGTGGACAAGCTGCGGACCGTGCCCGATACGTTTCGACGGACCTTCGACGGCGCCCTCACCGCGGCACTGGGCATCGCCCTGACGCCCGGGACGGCGCCCGACGGCACGGTCGCACCCACCGTCGACGCCGCCGCGCAGGGGACCGTCACCGGCACCGGCGCCTGCCGCCGCTTCACGCCCGACGGAGCCGCCGCGACCCTCGATCTGGCATTGCCCGCCGGGACCTACGCGCTCGAGACCGATGACGGGCCGGCGGCGAACCTCTATCTGCGCCGACTCGCGGACACCTTCGGCGACAACCCGTCGTTCGTGCTGCCTCCGAGCACGCCGTCCCTGCTGTCGCTGCCGGCGGCCCGTCTGGACGACCCGTGGCGCCTGCGTGTCGGCACGCAGCAGCCCGTCCGGGTCTGCTCCGTACGCTGACGGGCGTCTAGCCCCGAGCCCCGCTCTCGCTCGGCGCGACCTGCAGACGCCGCTCGCCCGGTGGGTCCTCGGCCAGCGGTTCCTGGAGGTCGGCCGGCGTCCGGCGCAGGGCGCTGAGGCCGCCGTAGCGCGTCACCAGCACGATCAGCCCGACGACGGTCGCGGGCACGAAGTACATGAAGCGCGAGAGGATGAGGATGCCCGAGGCCGCGCCGCCGGTGATGCCGGCGGCCTTCAGGCCGAGGATCATCGCCGCGTCGAACGTGCCCGCGAAGCCCGGCGCGGCGGGCACGGCGGCCGCGAGCGAGGCGAGGACGACGATCAGCATCCCGTCCAGCGCCGAGAGCGAGACCCCGACCGACTTGGCGATCACGACGAGGTTGATCCCCTCCAGCGCCCAGATCGCGATCGAGAGCGCCACCAGCGGGATGCCGGACGGGTGCGCGAACAGGCGCAGGCTCCGCGCCACCGGCCGGATCGTGGCCGCGAAGCGCTCGAAGCGCCCCGCGCGCCGCAGGTAGATGTAGACGGCCAGGGCGGCGAACCCGAGCACGATCGCCCCGCCGACCAGCGCCGCCGTGCCGGGCCCCGCGGGGGAGTCCGCCAGCCCCAGCGACAGGACCACGAACATCCCGGCCAGCACGACCGCGTCCAGCAGTCGCTCGGCGACCACCGAGCCGAGGATCTCGCGCCGGCGCGACGTCGAGCGCGCGCCGAGGATGGCGATCTTCAAGACCTCGCCGCCGCGGGCGGGCAGCACGTTGTTGCCCATGTAGGCCACCGCGGTCAGCCCGACGGCATCGGAGCGCTGATGGTCGACGTGCGCGAGGATCATGATCCGGTGCCAGCGATAGCCACGCGCGGCGAGCGCGACGAGGCTCATCAGCAGCGACAGGAACAGCCAGGCGAACCCCTGCGCCGTGTCCGGCAGCTGCGGCGCGGGCTGGCGCAGGAGCCAGTAGAGGACCGCCGCCAGCGAGACGACGGAGATCCCGACCCCGAGCCAGCGCCGGGCCATGCTCACCCGCGACGGGACGACCGGCGCTGCGGCGCGCCCCGGAAGCGCCGCTGCCGGCCGCCCTCCTCGGGGACGGCGAGCCGCGCCGGGCGCTCGATGACGCTGCGCGCGGGACGCCGGTAGTCACCGCGGCTGAGGTGCTGCTCGAGGAACACGTAGAGGATGATGAACAGGTAGCGGCTGCCCATCTCGTCGAGCGCCAGCTTGGACTCGCCCGCCGCGCGGTTGGTCCACGAGGTCGGCACCACCGCGAAGCTGAACCCGCGCGTGACCGCCTTCAGCGGCAGCTCGACGGTGAGGTTGAAGTGGTGCGAGAGCAGCGGCTGGACGTACTCGATGACCTCGCGGCGGTAGGCCTTGAACGCGTTGGTCGTATCGCCGTAGCCGTGGCGGAAGAGCAGCCGGATGCCCTGGTTGACGATCCGGTTGACGATCAGCTTCAGCCGCGGGTAGTCGCTGACGACGGCGCCCGGCATGAAGCGCGAGCCGAACGCGCAGTCATAGCCCGCCTCGAGCACGCGGTAGTAGAGGACGACATCGCGCGGATCGTCGGACCCGTCGGCCATGACCAGCACCACGGCGTCGCCCTCGAAGCTCTCCAGTCCTCGCCGGACGGCGAAGCCGAACCCGTGCGGGCCTTCGTTGACCACGCAGCGCACGTTCCCGCCGACGGCGCGCACGATGTCGCCCGTCCCGTCGCTGGACGCATCGTCGACGACCACGATCTCCCAGTCGGCGATCTCCGGCTCGAGCGCGTCGATCAGCCCGCGCAGCGTCGGCTCGATCACGAGCGCCTCGTTGTGGGCCGGGATCACGACCGAGAGCTTCACGACGCGACGGCGCTCCAGCGTTCGACGTTGAAGTCGTGGATCGCCCGCAGCGTCGTCTCGAGGTCGTACTTGAGCTCCCACTCGGGGTAGTCGGCCTTGAACGCGCTCAGGTCGGAGATCCACCAGCGATGGTCGCCCATCCGCGCCTGGTCGGAGTAGGTCCAGTTGAGCGTGTTGCCCGAGATGCGCTCGCAGGCGGCGATCGCCTCGCGCATCGAGCAGTTCGACTCGCGCCCGCCGCCGAGGTTGTAGACGGCGGCCGCCCGCGGGTTGCGGTGGAAGGCCTCGAACGCGCTGCACGACGTCATCGCAGTGGATGTTGTCGCGCACCTGCTTGCCGTCGTAGCCGAAGACGGTGTACGGGTCGCCGCTGACCGTGCAGCGCATCAGGTAGGAGAGGAAGCCGTGCAACTGCGCGCCCGCGTGCTGGGGACCGGTCAGACAGCCGCCGCGGAAGCACACCGTCGGCATGTCGAAGTAGCGGCCGTACTCCTGCACCATCAGGTCCGCCGCCACCTTGGAGACGCCGAACAGCGAGTGCATGCACCCATCGATCGACATCGACGTGTCGATGCCGCCGAAGTAGCGGTGATCCTCGGGCAGCTCCAGGCGCTCGCCGACGTCCTGCAGCGGCAGGAAGTTGGGCGTGTCGCCGTAGACCTTGTTGGTCGAGGTGAAGATGAACGTCGCCTCGGGGCGCGTCTGGCGGGTGGCCTCGAGCAGGTTCATCGTGCCGTTGGCGTTGACGCCGAAGTCCGTCTGCGGGTCCGACGCCGCCCAGTCGTGCGAGGGCTGCGCGGCCGTGTGGATGACCGCCGCCGAGGTCCAGCGTCTTGAACAGCGCGAGGATGCCCTCGGCGTCGCGGATGTCCAGCGCGACGCTCCGGAACTCGGACGGGAACTCCTGCTGGAGGCGCGTCGTCGTGCGTGATGTCGAGGCATCCGGCCCGAAGAACTGGGCGCGCATGTCGTTCTCGACGCCGACGACGTCATAGCCGGCACGAATGAAATGGGCGACCGCCTCAGAGCCGATCAGCCCTCCGGACCCTGTGACCACAACGGTAGACATTGGGCGGAAAGTCTAGGAGCC
>CAWCSS010000006.1:0-430318 GCA_963798325.1 uncultured Solirubrobacteraceae bacterium | reverse complement strand
AGGCGTCGTTGACGACGTGCTCGGCCTCCCACTTGGTCTGCTCGTAGGTGTTGCGGAACGCCTGGCCGCTGTCGAGCTCGTGCTCGCCGAACGCCCCCTTGGTGATGCCCGCGACGTACGCGGTGGAGACATGGATGAAGCGCTCCAGGCGCCCATCGGCATTGGCCTCGCGGGCGAAGGCGATGATCTCGCGCGTGCCCTCGACGTTGATCAGCCGGGCCTCGTCGAGCGGCAGGTCGAACGAGATCGAGGCGGCGCAGTGCATCACCGCGGACACCTCTTCGGCGGCGACGGCGCGCTCGGCCGTGTCCATCCCGAGGCCGGGCGCGGTGACGTCGCCGGCGATCGCCCGGGCGCGCCCGAGGTACGGCGACGGGTCGCGCCACAGCTTCGCCATCACGCCCTCCAGGCGTTCCTGTGCCGCGGCGGAGTTCGCCGCGCGCACGAGGCAGATGACGTCACGGTCACCCTTCTCGAGCAGGCGCGCCAGCACCTCCATGCCGAGGAAACCGGTCGCACCGGTCAGGAACACCGGAGAGCTCACGCCTCCACCTCTTCACGCATCGGCACGATCTGCGTCCCCATCGCGTGGAAGCCGCCGTCGACGTGCAGGATCTCCGCCGTGATCGCACGGGCGGCGTCGGAGAGCAGGAAGTTGATCGTCTCCGCGACCGGCGCCGGGTCCTCGACGTCCCACGGCAGCGGGGCCTGCTTCTCCCACGCGGTCGCGAGGTCGCTGAAGCCCGGGATGCCGCGCGCGGCGAGTGTCGCCAGCGGCCCCGCCGAGACCAGGTTCACACGCACGCGGCGCGGGCCGAGGTCACGCGCGAGGTAGCGCGCGGTGGCTTCCAGCGCCGCCTTGGCCACGCCCATCCAGTCATAGACCGGCCACGCGACCTGGGCGTCGAAGTCGAGCCCGACGACCGACGCGCCCTCTTCGGGGAAGAGATCGGAGAGCCCGACGGTCAGCGCCTTCAGCGAGTACGCCGAGGTCGTGAACGCGGTGACCGCGCTCTCCACCGGCGTGTTGAGGAAGTTGCCGCCGAGGGCGTCCTCGGGCGCGAAGGCGATCGCGTGCAGGATGCCGTCGACGCGGCCCCAGCGCTCACGCAGATCCGCGGCCACCGCTTCGATGTCCGCGGGCTGGTTGACGTCGAGCTCCAGGACGTCCGGCACCGGATCGAGCCGGTTGGCCGAACGATCGGTCATGCGCTTCGCGCGCCCGAAACCGGTGAGGACGATCTCCGCCCCCTGGGCCTGGGCCTGGCGGGCGACCTCGAACGCGATCGACTCGCGGTTGATGACGCCCGTGATCAGGAGCTTCTTGCCTTCAAGCATGATCCCTCCAGGTCGGCGAGAGAACGCGCCGCCAGGCGAGTTCTCTCACGGGATGCGAGCGCTCGCGTCTCACGCGGCCTCCAGACAGAGAACGGCGTTGTGGCCACCGAAGCCGAACGACGAGCGAGAGCGCGATCGCGGGCTTGCCGTCTTGAAGATTCGAGCGGCTTCGCGGAACCGGGGACGTAGTTGAGGTCCAGACCCTCGCTGGGGTTCTCGAGCCCGAGCGTCGGCGGAGCGATCCGGTCGCGCAGGGCGAGGATCGTGGCCACCGCCTCCACGGCGCCGGCGGCGCCGAGCAGATGCCCGATCGAGGACTTCAGCGACGAGACCGGGATCTTGTACGCCTGCTCACCCAGCGCCAGCTTGAGCGCCGCGGTCTCGGCGCGCGTCGTTCAGCGGCGTCGACGTGCCGTGGGCGTTGACGTAGACGACGTCCTCGGGCGTGATGCCCGCGTCCTTCATCGCCGCGTTCATCGCCCGCGACGGGCCGCCGCCGGTCTTGTCCGGCGCCGTCAGGTGATACGCGTCCGCGGACGCGCCGTAGCCCTTCAGCGTCGCCGAGGATCTTCGCGCCGCGGGCCTCGGCGTTCTCGCGCGTCTCGAGCATCGAGGATACCGCCGCCCTCGCCCATCACGAAGCCGTCGCGGGCCTCGTCGAACGGGCGCGAGATGCCGGTCTTCGACAGCGCGTCGAGCGCGGCTGAAGGCGGCGTTGGAGAGCGGCGTGAGCGCCGCCTCGGAGCCACCGGTGACGACCGCGTCGACCAGCCCGGACTCGATCATCATCTTCGCGGCGCCGATGGCGTCCGCGCCGCCTGAGCAGGCGGAGACGATGCCGTGGCACGGGCCGAGCAGCTTGAAGCGCATCGACACGGCCGCCGCCGCCGCGTTGCTCATCATCAGCGGCACCGAGAGCGGCGGGACCTTCTTCGGCCCGTGCTCGATCAGCAGTTCCTTGCCGCGCTCGAGCGTGCCGATGCCGCCGATGCCGGTGCCGAGGATCGAAGCGATCCGGTCGGCCTCGTAGGGCAGCTCGTCGCTCCAGCCCGCCTCGGCCAGCGCCTCATCGCCCGCGACGATCGCGAACTGGGTGAAGCGGTCAGCCCGCCGAGCCTCCTTGACGGAGAAGAAGTCCGTCGGCTCGAACTCCGTGGCCGCGCCCTTCCCGTCGGCGATGCCGACGACGCCGGCGCTCCAGCGTTCGTGCAGCGTGCGGGCGCCGACCCCGAGCGGGGTGACGGCGCCGACGCCGGTGATGACGACTTCGCGGCTCATGAACCCCGCTTCAGCACCAGGTCGATGGCATCGCCGACGGTCTTGATCTTGCCCACGTCGTCGCCCTTGAGCGCGACGCCGTACTCGTCCTCGATGATCTGCGAGAGCTCGGCGAGGTCGAGCGAGTCGACGTCGAGATCCTCGAACGTCGCCTCACGGGTGATCGCGACCTCGTCGACGCCGAACTGGGGAAGCGCCTCGAAGACGGTCTTCTGGACGTTCTCTTCAGTGATAGCTGCAGCCATGTTGACTCCCTTGGTGGTGTTTAAGGTCGGATGATCGGGGTGGGGCGGAGGCGATGTCTGCCTTCAACTACGCGGACATTCCGCCGTCGACGTACAGGGTGGTGCCGGTGACGTAGCCGGCGTCGTCGGAGGCGAGGTAGCGCACCGCGGCCGCGACCTCCTCCGGGGTGCCCTGACGGCGGGCCGGGATCGCCTTGACGATCTCGTCCGTGGCCAACTCGGCCGTCATGTCGGTGGCGATGAAGCCGGGAGCGACCGCATTGACGGTCACCCCGCGCCGCGCGACCTCCGCGGCGATGGTCTTGGTCATGCCGATCAGGCCCGCCTTGGCCGCGGCGTAGTTGGACTGCCCCGCGTTCGCACGCGGGCCGACGACGGACGCGATGTTGATCACGCGCCCGTACCGGGCCTTGATCATCGAGCGCAGCGAGTCACGGGTCAGCCGGAAGGCCGGCGTCAGGTTGGTCGCGATGACGACGTCCCAGTCCTCGTCGGTGAGCTGCAGCGCGATGTTGTCGCGCGCCACGCCGGCGTTGTTGACCAGGCACAGGATCGGGCCGAGCTCGCCCTCGATCTGCTTGAGGAACTCCTTGCCGCCGCCGTTGGTGACGTCGGCGTGGAAGGCCTTGGCGGTCCCGCCCGCCTCCTCGATCGCCTTCACGACCGCGTTGGCGCCGGCCTGTCGGAGCGGTAGTTGACCGCGACCTGCCAGCCGTCGGCGGCGAGCGCCTTGGCGATCGCCGAGCCGATGCCCTTCGACGCGCCCGTGACGAGCGCGGTGGCGTTCTCGGGTCTGCTCATCGGCCGGTCCACTCCATCACGCCGGCGCCCCAGCTGAAGCCCGCGCCGATCGCGGCCACGAGCACCTTGTGCCCGGGGCGCAGACGGCCGTCCTCGCGCGAGAGCGAGAGCGTGAGCGGGATCGACGCGGCGCTCGTGTTGCCGAGCTGCGCGATGTAGTCCGCGACCTTCGCGGAATCCAGCTCGAGCCGCTCGCCGACCGCCTTGAGGATCCGGCTGTTGGCCTGGTGATAGACGAACAGGTCGATCTCGTAGAGCTCGATGCCCGGCCGCCGCGCAGGCGTAGACCGTCGACTCCGCTCAGCCGCTTGACGGCGATCTTGAACGTCGAGATCCCGTCCATGCGGATGAACGGGTCCTCGTGGGTGGCCATGATCGTGTCGCCCGATGCCGCCGTCGGCGCGGAGGTCGATCGGGCCGATGCCCTCGCCGACTCGGTCGGGCCCGAGCACGACCGCGCCCGCGCCGTCACCGAAGAGCATGCCGGTCTTCTTGTCCTTGAAGTCCGTGATGCGGGTGAGCTTCTCGGCGCCGATCAGCAGCACGCGCTCCGCGCGGCCGACCTCGATCAGCGCGGCGGACTGCGAGAGCCCCGCGAGGAAGCCGGTGCAGGCGGCGCCGATGTCGAACGCGGCGGCGCGCTCGGCGCCCAGCGCGTGGGCGACCAGCGGCGCGCAGTTCGGGGTGATCTCGTCGGCGCTCATGGTCGCGACGATCGACGAAATCCAGGTCGCGGGCGTTGACGCCGGCGTCCTGCAGCGCGCTTGCGGGCGGCGAAGACGGCCATGTCGGTCGTGCCCTCGTTGGCCGCGGCGCGGCGGCGGGCGTGGATGCCCGTGCGCTTGATGATCCAGTGGTCATCGACGCCGATGCCCTCTGCGATCCCCGAATTCGGGACGATCTCGGGGCAGGTGGTGACCGAGCCCGAGGATCGTGGCGGTGCGCGGGGGCGCGGGTCGCCGCCCGTTGCGCGCGGCGTCACGCGCAATCTGATGCAGCTCTGGGGGGAGCGCTGCACTAAGCATTGATGAGTCCTCCAGCGTCGGTGCTCACACCTGCACCTTCACGCAAGGGCGCGTCCGGTCCCACCTTGCTTCTCCGCTACCCCCCGCCCAGGGGGTCAGGAACCCCTCGTCTACGAGATCGGGTCGTGGCCGAGGGGCCCTGACCTCAGAGTCTCGCGTGGGTGCGCGCCGCCCGCCGGCTAAGAAATGAGGCCTAACCGCTGGGCCTTCTGGACCGCCTCGGCGCGGTTGCGCACGCTGAGCTTGCGGTACAGCGAGGAGGTGTGCTCCTTGACGGTGTGGGGGCTGAGGAACAGCTGGCCCGGCGATCTCGCGGTTGGTCGCGCCGCCGGCGATCGCCTCCAGCACCTCGCGCTCGCGCTCGGACAGCGGCGGGCCGGCCGGGGCCTCGTGCGGCTTGAAGACGGTCATCCCGAGCCCGACCATGCGCACCGCGCCGGCGATGTCGGCGGCCGGCCAGTCCTTGGAGATGAACCCCGAGGCGCCCGCCGCACGGGCGGCGTTGGGCGAGATCCGGCCCGCGCCGGAGATCAGCAGGACGTTGAGCTGGGGCTGAGAGCTTGAGCAGCTGGGCGCAGATCTCGGCGCCGGACTCCTGGCCGACGAACAGGTCGACGAGCGCGACGTGCGGGTCGTAGCGGCGGGCGAGCGCGAGCGCCTCCTGCGTGTTGCGGGCGCTCAGGCAGCGCTCCACCCACGGCTGCTCGCCGAGCATCAGCCGCAGGCCCCAGTGCACGACCTCGTGGTCGTCGACGACGAGGACGCGCAACTTGCGGTCCGAGGACCCGGAGACGATCCGGGACGGGTTGAGGTCAGGTCCGGTCAAGCGGAACCGCCAGTCTGACGCGCCACTGGCCGGGCTCGCGCTCACCGAACTCGATGATCCCGCCGAACTGCAGCGCTTCGAGCGCCGCCAGCTTGAGGCCCATGCCGCTCTGGCGCGGCTTGCCGCGCACGCCGTCGTTGACGATGTCCAGCACCAGCGTGTCCTGGTCCTGGATCGCCAGGCTGACCTCGACCTTGCTCGGCCCCGCGTGCTTGTGGGCGTTGCGGACGGCCTCGGCCAGCACCGACTGGGCGAGCGGCTCGAGCTCGGACGGGATCACGACCTGCTCGCTGCCGTCGCGCAGGACGAGCTGCAGGTCGCGGTGCTCGCGGCGCAGGCGCTCGACCTCCTCCAGCAGCGTCGTGTTCGTCTCCGGCGCCTGGCGGGCGAGCGGGCGCTGCAGCGCCCGGCGCAGGTCGAACAACGCCGCCTGCAGCTCCGCGCCGATCCGCTCGCGGGCGGCCGTGGAGAGCTCGGCCTGGCTCGAGAACGACGAGCTGGATGCCGAACAGCCGCTGGATCACCGACTCGTGGACCTCGCGGGCGAGGTCCATCCGCTCCTGCAGCTGGCGCGCCTGAGCCTGCTTGTTGGTCGCCTGGCGGGCGAAGGCGGCGAGCGCGGCGGTCTTGCCCAGCGTCCACAGCATGTAGCGCTCGGAATCGCTCAGCGGCGGCCGGTCGGGCTTGCGGTCGGACAGGATCACGCCCAGCCAGCGCCCCGCGGCGGCCATCGGCGTGCACACCAGCGTCGATTCCGTGATCAGCGTCGCGGTACTCGTCCGGGACGCCCTCGGCGTGCTCAGCGCTGAGCTCGATCACGCGGTCCTCGACCAGCGAGTCGCGCGCCACCTGGACGGTCTCCACCGTCACCTGGGCGTCGGCGAAGGTCTCCAGGTCGATCCCGTAGGCGCCGGCCGCGCGGACGCGCCTGCGCGCTCCGTCGTAGCGGAAGATCACCGCGCGGTCCATGTCCGCCAGCCGGCAGGTGGCCTCGCACAGGCGCGAGTAGAAGTCGTCCGCGGACGGGTCCGCCTCGATCCGCGACAGCAGTTCGACGAACGTCTCGAGCGCGTCGATGCTGACCGTCGGCTGCTGGGGGACGGTGTGGCTCTCCACCGCCGTCGAGACTACTCGCCCAGAAGGCGGCGCACACCCGCCAGATCGAACACGCGCGTGACCGCGGGCGACGGGCGGCGGACGCAGAACGACCAGCCGTTGCGCTCGGCCTGCGTGTACGCGTCCATCAGCGTCGTCAGCCCGGTCGAGTCCATGAACGTCACCTCGGCCAGATCGAGCGTCACCGCGTGGCCGAAGTGGCGCAGGCGCTCGAGCATCTCGACCAGTCCCGGGGCGGTGGCGATGTCCAACTCGCCGTGGAGGATCAACGTCCGGTCTCCGCGCAGGTCGGAGACTTCGGTGACTTTCCAGGCTGTGGGACCGCGCGTGCTCGTATGAGCAACGCTACCGGACCGGTGCGTCAGTGGCGCTGCAGGACGAACCAGACGGTGGTGCCGTCGTCGGTCTCGACGCCCCAGCGGTCGGCCAGGCGGCCGACCAGGTAGAGGCCGAAGCCGCCGGGCTCGTCGAGCGCGCCCATCCGCGGGTGCGGCGTGAACCCGTCGCCGTGGTCGCAGACCTAGATGCGGACCTCGGAGTTCCAGTGCGCGCTCAGCTCCACGGGCGCGTCGCGCTGCCGTGCCGGACCGCGTTGGTGACCACCTCGGACACCAGCAGCCGCAGCGTCTCCACCTGACCGTCTTCCGAGGTCAGGCTGCGATCGCGTCGCAGACCTGCGTGCGCGCCCGGGCGACCGAGCCGGGTTCCGGCGGCGAGCGTCAGCTCGAGTGTGTGGGCCTCCATCGTGTGTACCGGCGTGCCCGGTGCCATACGGCGGAAACCGTGCTCGTCCCGGTTGTGACGCGCGCTAGGACGGCAGTGGCCAGGTGTGCACCGGCTCGTTGGAGTGCATGTGCTCGCGGTAGCGGACGGTCATCTCGCGCAGGGCGTCGGCGCGGTCGAGCCGGTCGTAGAGCCGGTGGAACGCCGCCGCCTGCCACGAGGCGCCGTTGACGCCCTCCACGCAGCGCCGTTCGATGATCTCGATCAGGCGGTCGGCGTCGGCGCTGTCCACGCCCCAGCGCGAGAGCCCGTCGCGGGCCATCGGCAGCAGCCGGCGCAGGACGAGCTCGGTCGCCGGCGCCTCGCCCACGCCGGGCCAATAGACGCGCGCGTCCAGCCCGTCCTTGGCGCCGGCGTAGAAGTTGTCGGTCGGCCGCCGAGAAGGACATCTGCGTCCAGATCGGGCGCTCGTCCTCGACCAGCACGCGCACCAGCCCGTAGTAGAAGGCGGCGTTGGCCAGCGTGTCGACGATCGTCGGCCCGGCCGGCAGCACGCGGTTCTCGACGCGCAGGTGCGGGCGCCCGCGGGAGATGTCGTAGATCGGCCGGTTCCAGCGGTAGATCGTGCCGTTGTGCAGGCGCAGCTCCTGCAGCTTCGGGGCGCCGCCGCTCTCCAGCACGGCGACCGGGTCCTCGTCCTCGACCACCGGCAGCAGCGACGGGAAGTAGCGGACGTTCTCCTCGAAGAGGTCGAAGATCGACGTGATCCAGCGCTCGCCGAACCACACCCGCGGGCGCACGCCCTGGGCCTTGAGCTCCTCCGGGCGCGTGTCCGTGGTCTGCTCGAACAGCGCGATCCGCGTCTCGCGCCAGAGCTCGCGCCCGAAGAAGAACGGCGAGTTGGCGCCGATCGCCATCTGGATCCCGGCGATCGCCTGGGCCGCGTTCCAGTGCGCGCCGAACGTCGTCGGATCGATCATCTGGTGCAGCTGCACGCTCGTGCACGCCGCCTCGGGAGCGATCGTGTCGGCCAGGATCGCCAGCCGCTCGACGCCGCTGATGTTGATCGAGAGGTCCTCCCCGCGGGCGGCGAAGATCTGCTCGTTGAGCAGCTTGTAGCGCGGGTTGGCGCTGCAGCGCGTCGCCGTTGAGCAGCTGCTCGGTGAGCGTCGGGAGGATCCCGATGATCATCATGTGCGCGTGGGCCTGCTGGCCTGCTCCTCGGCGTGGTTGAGGTCGTGCCGGACCGTCTCCTCGAGCTCGGAGAACACCGCGCCCTCGAGCTTGCGCGGCGGGATGTTGATCTCGATGTTGAACTGCGCGAGCTCGGTCTGGAAGTCGTCGTCGGCGATCAGCTCGAGCACGTGCGGTGTTCGCGAGCGCCGGGTCACCGGTCTCTTCGGTGAGGTTCAGCTCGATCTCCAGCCCGATCGATCGCCGGTCCGGATCGAAGCTTCGATTCGGCCAGCATCCGGGCGAACACGTCGAGGCAGAGCTTGACCTTGTCCCGGTAGGCCTGGCGATTCTCGCGGCTGAAGGTGGTGTCGACGACTTCGTCGCCCATGGCTCGTCCTTCCCCGAGAGGAACGTGCAGTGTTTCATGCACGCCGGGTATCCCGGCTACACATGTCCGCAAGCGTCGCAGCGCGGCTCGACCGCATACCCCCGTTCTCGATGCACCGGAGAATGGGGGTGGCAGTCGGTTTCGCGTGCTTCTTCGACCTCTACGACATCTTCCTCGGCGGGGTCCTGGCGGCGGTGCTGGGGAGCAGTGGGGCCTCGGCACCGCGGGCAAGGCGCTGGTCATCTCCACCGGCTTCGCCGGGATGTTCTTCGGCGCGATCGTGCTGGGCACGCTCGCCGACTACGTCGGCCGGCGCCGGATGTTCCTGGTCAACCTGGCGGTCTATTCGGGCTTCACGCTGCTCGCCGCGGCTTCACCGACGCTGGGCTGGCTCGCCGTGTTCCGCTTCCTGGCGGGCCTCGGCCTGGGCGCTGAGCTGACGCTGGCCGACAGCTACCTGAGCGAGGTGCTGCCCAAGAAGGTGCGCGGCTCCTACATCGCCGCGGCCTACACGCTGGGGTTCTTCGGCGTGCCGCTGGCGGCGTTCATCGGCGGGCGCTTCGTCGCCGGCGAGGACCTGCTGATCGACGGCTGGCGCTGGCTGCTCGTGGTCGGCTCGCTGGGCGCGGCGATCGTGTTCGTGATGCGCCGCTCGCTGCCCGAGTCGCCGCGCTGGTACGAGATCCGCGGTCGCCACGAGGAGGCCGAGCGGGCCGTGTCGGTGATCGAGGAGGCGGCGCGACGCGAGGTGGGCTCGTTGCCGGAGCCGGCGCAGGACATCCAGCCCACGCCGTCGACGGGTCAGACGACCCTGCGCGAGATCTTCACCCCGCCCTACCGGCGGCGCTCGATCATGCTCTGGACTTCCAGTTCCTGCAGACCGTCGGCTACTACGGCTTCGGGACGCTGGCGCCGCTGGTGCTCGCCGAGAAGGGCTTCACCGTCGTCGAGTCGCTCGGCTACACCGCGGTCATCTTCCTCGGCTATCCGCTCGGCTGGCGCTCTCGATCCCGCTGATGGAGCGCTTCGAGCGCAAGCACCTGATCGTCGCCTCCGCGCTGGTGATGGCGGCCTTCGGTCTGGTCTTCGGCTTCGCCGAGGGCTCGGCGCTGATCCTCGGCGCGGGGTTCATCGTCACCTGCGCGAGCAACGTCTTCTCCAACGGCTTCCACGTCTATCAGGCGGAGATCTTCCCGACGCGGATGCGCGCGACCGCGGTCGGCACCGCGTATTCGCTCTCGCGCCTGTCCGGCGCGATCCTGCCGTTCATCACCGTCACCGTCCTCGACGGCCTCGGCGCGACCGCCGTCTTCATCGGTTCGGCAGGCGATCCTGCTCATCCTCGCGCTCGACGTCGGGCTCCTCGGCCCGCGCTCGACCGGCCTGAACCTCGAGACATCCTCCGACGAGACGCCGGCGCGCGCACCGGGCGCTTCGACGCGCGAGATGCCTCGCTGTGGACGCACACGACCTCGCGCTGAGACGGCGGATCTTCGACGCCTTCGCGGAGACGGGTCACCGCCTTCGCTGACGGGTGAGGACCTCTCGTCGCTGGCGGAGGCGCACGTCGTCGCGCTCCGTGACGGGCGCGTCCGGATGGCCCACCCGTTCGCCGCGCACCAGGAAGGCGCGCGGGTGGAGTCCGGCGGACGCGTGTGGTGGGGCAACTGCGCGTGGGACGGGCTCGGGATCGTCGCACGCGCTGCGGTTGCGCGGACGCCACGGTCACCGCTCAGGGCTTCACGGTGCCGAGGCGATGACGTGGCGTTGCACGTGCTCGTCCCCGCCGCGCACTGGTGGGACGACATCGGCTTCACCTGAGCGACGATGCGGCTCGTCCGGTCGGACGAGGGGGTCTCGGCGGTGAGCTCGTGCCGCTCTGCTCTTGGACGAGCTGGCTCATCGCTGGTACGGGAACCGCCTTGTCGCCGGCTGGCGGCCGCGGACGCGCGAGGAGTCGCAGGCGATCTTGGCGTCCGTCGGCCTGATCGGAGACTTCTGGCGCCTGTGACGGCGAGCAGACCGCGGCGGTCGCGGCACGCGCGGTTCGGCGGACGGAGCGGCCTCGGGCCGGGGGGTGAAGCCGGAAAGGTTCGTTCTCGACAGGTTTCCGGCTGCACCCCCAGCGACGCGCCAACTCGAACAGTGCGAACGTGATCGAAAGCCCCCGTTCCGCGGTCGTTTGTGTCATGCGGGTCCTCCCGCGGAGGGCACCACGAGCGGAGCGACCTTGAGCGGATCGACCCGCGAGGCGATCCGCTCGCCGTTAATCGATCACGAACCCGACGGACACGCGGTCGACCTTCCCGTCCTTCGCGAAGAAGTCCGTCACGCGCCGGCCGGCCAGGAACTCGCCCGTGTGGCAGGTGCGCGACCTCGCCGATCGTCTCGCACTTGGCGCCCGTCACGCCCGCAACGACGTCGCCTCGGTCGAGCCGACCCCGACGCCGCGTGGCGGTCCGGTCGCCGAGGCCGGTCGTCAAGACCGGCGGTGACCTTCGTCTTGCCCTGGAAGAACACCCTCAGGCCGCCGGCGAACGTGTAGCGGATGTAGGCGCCGAAGCTCGTTGCGAGCCCGCCGTAGATCTTGGCCGGCGTGCCCAGCGCGGCGCGGACGGCGGTGCGGGAGGCGCCGAGCCGCGCGCCCGCGATCCCGTGGTCGACCTGGATCATCGCGGACGCCGGGGCGGCAGCGAAGAAGATAGGCGGCGAGGATGCATCCAAGAGCGACTCGGGGTGCGCATAGCGGGGCAACCTACCCCAGGAGCGAGCGCGTGATGGCCAAGCCGGGCGATGTGATCGAGGTTCCGCAGCTGAGCCTGCGATTCGAGTTCCGCGAGACGGCGGAGACGACCGGCGGCGACTACAGCGAGGTCGACGTCGTCGGCCGCCCGAAGGGCTTCATACCGTCTGCACGTCCACGTGCGGGCAGACCGAGACGCACACGGTCATCGAGGGCGCGATGCGCGTGAAGCTGCACGGCAAGACGCACGTCCTCGCGCCGGCGACTCGCTCACGATCCCGCCCGACACGCCGCACTAGCCAGCGCCCGGCACGGGTCCGGGCCCGGCCGCGTCCGCGATCCGGCTCAGCCCGTCCAACGGCATCGACGGCTTCCTCGAGACGGCTCGGCGCAGATGGACTACCGGCTCGGGCTGCCCGAAGCCCGTCGCCGGCGCGCGGTTCATCCGCGACTTCGGCGCCAACGGCCACGCCGCGCGCCCGAGCCTGAAGGCCCAGCAGCGGTTCGCCGCCGCGGTCCTCAAGCTCGCCGACACCGAGTACACGTTCGTCGACGAGTGGGACGTCGACGCCGCCCCCGAGGACGTCTTCGACATGCTCGCCGACGGCCAGCACCTACCCCGAGTGGTGGAAGCCGGTCTACATCGGCGTCAAGACCGCAGGGCGAGTACACGCTCCAGCACTTCAAGGGCCGCCTCCCCTACCACCTGCACACGCGCACGAGGACGGTCGAGACGCACCGCCCGCACCGGCTCCACGGCGAGACCGACGGCGACCTGCGCGGCACCGGCATCTGGACGCTGACGCCCGACCGAGACGGCGGCACGCGACGTCCGCTTCGACTGGCGCGTGCACGCCGACCGCCGCCTGCTGAAGCTGCTCACGCCGATCCTGCGCCCCGCCCTGCGCTGGAACCACAACTGGGCGATCGCCCGCGCGATGGAGGGTCTCGAGCCCTACGCGACCCAACGCGCTAAGGTCGCCGCCTGAGCGCAGACCCCGGCAACCAAGGCGCTGGAGCGAGGCGAAGATCGCCTACCGGACGCACGCCTACGAGCACGACCCCAAGCACGAGTCCTACGGGCTCGAGGCCGCCGAGCGGCTCGGATTGCAGCCCGCGACCGTCTTCAAGACGCTCGTGGCCGACGTCGACGGCAAGCTGACGGTCGGCGATCGTGCCCGTCGAGCGCCAACTCGACCTCAAGGCGCTGGCCAAGGCCGCGCGCGGCAAGAAGGCGCAGATGGCCGACGTCAAGCACGCCGAGCGCACCACCGGCTACGTCGCCGGCGGCATCAGCCCGCTCGGCCAGCGCAAGCCGCTTCCCACCGTGATCGACGCCAGCGCCCTGCGGCACATGACCATCCACGTCAGCGGCGGCCGGCGCGGGCTGGAGATCGAGGTCGCGCCCGAGGACCTCAAGCGGCTCACGCGGGCGACGTTCGCCTCGATCGCCCGCTGAGCTAGCGGATCCCTTCCTCGCTGAGCTGGATCACCTCGGCCGCGTCGGCCTTGGTGACGAACTGCGGCCCGGTCGGGATCAGCTCGCCCTGGCCCGGGAAGACCTTGTGCCGCGTCTGCTCGGACAGCAGCATCACCGGCAGGAAGCCCTGCAGATACGGCTGCTGGTCGACGGCGAAGAGGATCTTGCCGTCGCGCACGCCGCTCAGCACGTCGGGGCTGAGGTCGAACGTCGCGAGCGTGATCCGCTTCGTCATGCCGCTGGCGTTGATGGCGGCGATCGCCGGCGCCGTGCCGCCCGGGCCGAGCGTGAGGATGCCGTCGATCCCGCCGCTGGTCATCGCCGCCGCCATCCGCCGCTGCGAGGTCGCCGGATCCTGCAGCGGGATCGAGAGCGCGCGGACGCTCCCGCCGACCTTGCTGAGCGCCGTCGCGCAGGCCGCGGCAGCGCTCGTCGAGCCCGTTGTTGCCCGACTCCTGGTTCACGCACAGCGCGCGCGTGACGCCCGCGGCGGCGAGCCGCTCGCCGCTCTTGACGCCGGCCGTGTACTCGGGCTGGCCGATGTGGGCGAGCACGCCGAGCGACTTGAACTCGTCGCGCCGGAGTTGATCGTGATCACCGGGATGCCGGCCTTGACCGCCGCGCTCGATCGACGGCCCGAGCGCCTCGACGTCGGGCAGCGAGACGACCAGCCCGTCGGGGTGGTCGGCGATCGCCTCGTCGATGTAGTGCTTCATGCGTCTGGATCGAGAAGCTGTCCGGCGCGCGGTAGGAGACGGCCGCGCCGGTCTGCTTGGCGGCGTCCTGGTAGCCGCGCTTGACGACGCTCCAGAACGGGTCCGACGCCTGCCCGTGGGTGATGAAGACGATCCGCGCGGTGGCGATCCGCAGCGCCGCGCGACTGCCGGTCGGGCGCCGTGCGCGTCGGGACGGCGTCGCCGCGGACGACGATCACGTCCGGCTCGCGCTCGGTCGTGACCTTGCCGCAGCCGGCGAGCAGCAGGACGAGGATCGAACAGCGCGCGCTTCATTGCGGCGCCTCCGGCGGGAACGGATGCGACGGCGCCAGGCCGCGGCTCTCGGACGCCTCGGCCACCAGCGAGCCCGGCTCGATCGGGATGTGCGCCTCCAGGCGGGTGCCCTGCGCCGGGCGGGCTGGTGACCTTCAACCGCCCGTCGAGCACGGCGAGGCGGTCGATCAGGCCGCGCAGGCCGGTCCCGCCCTCGATCGTCGCGCCGCCCTTGCCGTCGTCGGTGACCACGACCACGACCTCGCCGCCCGCCTGGCTGACGTGCACGGTGGCGTTGCGGGTGTCGGCGTAGCGCACGACGTTGGTCAGCCCTTCGGCGATGACGAAGTAGGCGGCGGCCTCCACCGGAGCCGGAAGACGTTCCGCGCAGGTCGACTGTCGATTCCATGTTCAGCGGCGCGCGCGCCACGAGCGCGTCGACGGCTGCGCCGACGCCGCGCTCGGAGAGGAACGCGGGATGGATGCCGCGGGCGAACTCGCGCAGCTCCGCGAGCGCCACCGCGAGCTTGTCGCCGATCTCGTCGACGGTGGACGAGAGGCCGCTGTCGCCGAGCCGAGCCTTGAGCATCCGCAGGTCGAGCGCGAGTGAGACGAGCTGCTGCTGGGCGCCGTCGTGCAGGTCGCGCTCGATCCGCCGGCGCGCGTCGTCGGCGGCCTCGACGATCCGCAGCCGCGACACCCGCAGCTCCTCCACGCGGGCACGCAGCTCGGCCTTCAGGCGCTCGTTGTCGATCGCCAGCGCCGCGGCCGAGGCGGCGGCGGTGACGAGCTCCGGCGTCGCGTCGAGCTCGGCGTCGTGAACGATCGCCGCCACCCGCACGCCCTCGTGCTCGACCGCCGTCCACGTGCGGCCGGAGCCCGGGACGGGCAGCTCGACCGGGCGGCCGGCGTCGTCGACGAAGATCCCGCGCTCCGGCAGCCAGTAGGCGATGTTCAGCGAGCGGTCGCCGAGGCGCTCGGCGAGCATCTCGCGCACCGGGCCCTGATCGGCGGCCCGCGAGCGCAGCGAGCGCTCGGGCGAGCTCGCGCAGCGCGTGGCCGAGCCCCTCCAGCGCGGCGATCCGCGACGATCGTCGCCGGCAGCGCCAGCACGCAGAGCGCGAGGCCCGAGCGCCGGGCCGAGCGCCCACGGCCCGACCAGCCGCCCGTCGTCACCGGCCAGGCCGCTGATCCCGAGGCCCGCGAGCGCGACGGCCAGCAGGACGGGCGCGGCGGCGATCGCCGAGGCCCACGAGACCACCGGGAGCTTGAGCGCGAGCAGCGCGAAGCACGCCGCCAGAACGCGCGGTTGCCGAGCTGCTCGCGCGCGCTGCGGGTGGCGGTCGGCGGCGGTGATCGCGGGGATGTGCGCCCCGAGCAGGCGGTTCGCCTGGCGGCGCTCGCCCTCCGCCAGGCGCCAGGTGAGGCGAGCGGTGCCGGCCAGGATCGGCAGGCCGATCCACAGCGGGGCCAGCAGCAGGCCGAGCACGAGCCCGCCGCCGAGCACGATCAGGTAGGTGAGGCCCTGGCCGAGGCCGACGAGCAGGTACAGCAGCGCCCGGCGGGCGGCGCGCAGGTGCGGCGAGAGGTCGAGCGCCGCGGTCACGAGCTGGACTCGACCGTGACGTCGCCGGTGCCGCTCTGGGCCTGGATCTGGAAGCCGGACTCCTCCACCGGGTCCAGGCCGCGCAGGTGCACGTCGCCGGTGTCGCTGTGGGTGTCGACCGCGTAGCGGCCGGCGGGGACGGTGACGGTGACGTCGCCGCTGCGCGAGCGCGCCTCGAGCCGGTCGGCGCTGCACTGCGAGCGGACGCGGACCGCGCCCGAGTCCGACGTGGCACTGAACGAGAAGCCGCAGAACCCGGCGGCGGTGATGTCCCCCGAGCCGGAGCTCAGCCGCACCGAGGACCGCACGCCCGTCAGGCGGATCGTGCCGCTGGAGGTCTCGATGTCGAGCGGCACGTTGTCCGGCAGCGCGATGTGGAAGCTCGCGTTGCAGGACCCGAGCACCTGGTCCGGGCAGCGCGAGACGATGCTCAGCGTCCCGTTCTCGACCGTGTGCGTCTCGTTCGAAGCCTGACCGAAGGCGAACGAGTCGACCTGCCGGACGTCGATCGCGGTCGCGCCGCCGTTGATCTCGACGTCCGCGTCGCCGACGTCGAGCCGCATGCCCACCACGTCGCCGAGCACGCGGTAGGTGGTCGTGCGCGTCTCGCGCGTGAACGCCCACCAGGCGATCAGCGTCCCGCCGGCCAGCACGAGCACCAGCAGGGAGGCAGCCACCAGCCACCACCAGGCGACGGTGGTCGTCGTGGTTCTCGGGGCCTGCTCGGACGTCACCTGCACGGGTGCATCTTCCGTGATGCTCACGCGCGTAACCGTAGTGGTGAGAGGGGTGCGGCTGGCCACACCATCGCTCACCTGTTTGCCGTATCCATCCCTCCGTCGAGGGGTGGCACCATTCTGTTCGTTCCCTAAGGACGCAGGCCGGCCACGGATCGGCCCTCATCTCTCCTCGCTCCGGCCCCAGGGCGCCCTTTCTCCCCCCCGACGTTCGCCGGCCGGTAAGCACCTTTGGCCCGTCGCGCCTGACCAGCGCGGCGGGCCGTTCCCTTTAAAGGCGCGTCCTTATGAGTCGGCAAGGTTCCCTCAAGGAAGCGCCAAGGTTCGGGGGTCAGGATGCACAGCAGTTCCTCTCGCTCCGGCACCGGGAAGTTCCTTTCCCCCTCCGACACCCGCTTGCCGTTGAAGCTCAGGGCCGTCGCGTCTGACCAGCGCGGCGGCCCACCCTCTCTCCCGTAGGCTCCGGCCATGACCACCAAGTTCGTGTTGGGTGAGGAAGGCCTGCCGACGCACTGGGTCAACCTTCTCCCGGATCTCCCCGGCGACCCGCTGCCGCCGCTGCATCCCGGAACGGGCGAGCCCGCCGGTCCCGAGGATCTCGCGCCGCTGTTCCCGATGGCGCTGATCGAGCAGGAGATGTCGCCGGAGCCGATGATCGCGATCCCGGAGGCCGTCCGGGACGCCTACCGGCTGTGGCGACCGACGCCGCTGTACCGCGCCCGCCGGCTCGAGGCCGCGCTCGGCACGCCGGCGAAGATCTTCTACAAGTACGAGGGCGTCTCACCCGCCGGTTCGCACAAGCCCAACACCGCGGTCCCGCAGGCGTACGAGAACGCGCAGGCGGGCGTGAAGAAGATCGCGACCGAGACCGGCGCCGGCCAGTGGGGCTCCTCGATGGCGTTCGCGTGCTCGCTGTTCGGGCTGGAGTGCGAGGTCTGGATGGTCGGCTCCTCCTACGACCAGAAGCCCTACCGGCGCTCGATGATGGAGACCTGGGGCGCGAGCGTGCACCGCTCCCCGTCCGATCTGACGCAGGCGGGCCGCGGCCAGGCGGCGCATCCGACCGGCTCGCTGGGGATCGCCATCTCGGAGGCCGTCGAGGTCGCGGCGATGGCCGAGGACACCAAGTACTCGCTCGGCTCCGTGCTCAACCACGTGATGCTGCACCAGACGGTGATCGGCCAGGAGGCGATCGCCCAGCTCGAGCTCGCCGACGCCTTCCCGGACGTGATCATCGGCTGCGTCGGCGGCGGCTCGAACTTCGCCGGCCTCACCTTCCCGTTCCTGCGGGGCACGCTGCGCGGCGAGAACCGGATCCGCTACGTGGCCGCCGAGCCCGCCGCGTGCCCGACGCTGACCCGCGGCGTCTACGCCTACGACTTCGGCGACACGGCGGGCCTGACGCCGCTGATGCCGATGTACACGCTCGGCCACGGCTTCGTCCCGCCGCCCGTCCACGCCGGCGGCCTGCGCTACCACGGCGACTCGCCGATGGTCTGCGGGCTCGTCCACGCGGGCGTCATCGAGGCCCG
The DNA here is from genome assembly GCA_963798325.1 of uncultured Solirubrobacteraceae bacterium. Lineage (GTDB taxonomy): Bacteria > Actinomycetota > Thermoleophilia > Solirubrobacterales > Solirubrobacteraceae > Solirubrobacter. The sequence continues at coordinate 412,315 of CAWCSS010000006.1, read as the reverse complement.
CGCCTACAAGCAGAACGAGACCTTCGAGGCCGCCGTCCAGTTCGCCCGCACCGAGGGCATCATCCCCGCCCCCGAACCCGCCCACGCGATCCGCGCGACGATCGAAGAGGCGCTCGCGGCGAAAGAGGCGGGCGAGGAGCGCACGATCCTCTTCGGCCTCTGCGGGCACGGCAACTTCGACCTCGCCGCCTACGACGCCTACCTCGCCGGGACCCTCGAGGATCCGGAGTTCTCGGAGGAGGATCTGCAGTCGGCGCTCGACGCGCTGCCGGCGGCGCCTTCGCTGGCCTGAACGGCCTCTGACGAGCCCAAGAGCGGATCGAGTCTCGGCCGCGAGGCGATCCGCTCGTCGTGCCCGCCCTTGACGGCGGGCGGACGATGCAACTGGCAACCACGCAGGGAGGAGAACCCATGCGCCACGACATCGAGTTCGACGCCGAAGGCACGACGCTCAGGGGGTGGTTGTACGTCCCCGACAATGCGACCGGGCCGGTTCCGGCGATCGTGATGTGCCACGGCTACAGCGCGGTCAAGGAGTTGTTCCTCGACGCGTACGCGGAGGTGTTCTGCGAGGCCGGGTTCGCGGCGCTCGTCTACGACAACCGCTGCCTGGGCGCGTCCGACGGAGAGCCGCGCGGGGAGATCGACCCGTGGGCGCAGGTGCGCGACTACCGGCACGCGATCACCTACGCGCGGTCCCGGGAGGAGGTCGACGGCGAGCGGATCGGCATCTGGGGCTCCAGCTACAGCGGTGCGCACGTGCTCGTGGTGGGTGCGATCGACCGCCGGGTGAAGTGCGTCGCCTGCCAGGTGCCGTTGATCAGCGGGCATGAGAACGCGCGGCGACTGGTGCGGGCGGACCTGATCGCCCCGACGCAGGCGATGTTCGAGGCCGATCGCGAGGCGCGCTACCGCGGCGAGGCGCCGATGATGCTGCCCGTGGTCGCCCCCGAGGGTGAGCCGAGCGCGCTGCCGACGGCCGACAGCTACGAGTGGTTCACGACGTGCGGGCAGGAGCGCGCGCCGTCGTGGATCAACGAGTGCACGCTGCGCAGCGTCGAGATGTTCTGGGAGTACGAGCCCGGGACCTACCTGCCGTGGATCTCACCCACGCCGCTGCTGATGGTGGTCGCGGCCGGCGATCATCTGACGGTCTCCGACATGGCGATCGCCGCCTTCGAGCGGGCGCGCCAGCCGAAGAAGCTCGAGATCCTCGGCGGCGGACATTTCGACGCCTACATCGCCGACTTCGAGCGGTCGAGCGGGGTCGCGCGTGACTGGTTCGTCACGCACCTGCTCGCACGTCAGCCGGCGATGGTCTAGACCAGCGCGGCCAGGCGCCGTTCGGCGCGCCCGCCTACGTGGCGCGCCAGCGGCCGGCCGTGCGGGCCGGCGGGGCCCATGAGGTTGAAGAAGGCGGCGATCCGCGTCCCCGGGCCACGGGACGAGACCTCGATGTGATCGGCGAGATCCCCCATCAGTGGCAGGCCGAGGCCCACGCCGGGACTGTCGCAGCGCGGGCGCATGCCCAGCCCGTCGTCATCGACGGCCACCGCGACCCCGTCGTCGTCGAGGCTGGCCATGACGTGCACCCGCCCCGGTCGCTCGCGGTCGCGATACGCGTGCATCACCGCGTTCGTGACCGCCTCGGACACCACCAGGCTTATTGCGTCCCGATCGACGGCGACTCCGGTAAGCGCATCCAACACCGCTCGGCGCGCTTGCGACGCGCTACGGGGCTCCGCTGGGAGATCTACGTCGAGCAGGGTTGCCTCCACAGCCGTGCTCATGGGAGGGGTATGCCCACCCGCGACCGCTTTACACCAACGGTCAAGTCATGAACCGAACCGGGTCAGCAGGCGGTCCAGAAACGCCGCCTGGGCGGGATTGATGCGCTCACGCGCGTGGTTGAGCGAGAACCACTCCGCCCGGTCGACCTCCGGGAACTCCCGCATCCGCCCGCTGCGTGGCGGCCACTGCATCGAAAAGGTGTTGGAACGGACACTCGCCGCGTCGAGATCACCCTCCAGCGCCCACGCTTGCACGACCTTGCCCGCCTTCTGCCTGATCGAGCCGAGGTCGTCGAGCTCGCCCGGCATCGGCGCGCTGCCGGTCTCCTCGGTGAACTCGCGGATCGCGCACGCCTGCGCGTCCTCGCCCTCCTCGTGCTCGCCCTTCGGGATCGACCACGCACCGAGGTCCTTCTTCGCCCAGAACGGCCCGCCGGGATGCACCAGCAGCACTTCGAGCTCGGGCGTTCGCCGATACAGCAGGATTCCGGCACTGCGCTTGGACGCCACGGTCACAAGTCTGGCGGCTCGCGTCCCTTAGTCGACAGTGCCGCTCGACGCCGACGACATCGCCCGCCTCTACGGCGAGCACGCCCGCCGCCTGGTGGCGTTCTTCGCGCGCCGCACCTTCGACCCGCAGGTCGCGGGTGAGCTGATGGCCGAGACCTTCGCGGCCGCCGTCGCCGACCGCCGCAGCTTCCGCGGCGACTGCGCCGAGGCCTGGCTGTACGGGATCGCCCGCCATCAGCTCTCCGGCTGGTACCGCCGCGCCGCCGTCGAACGCAAGGCGCTGGGCCGGCTCGGCCTGGAGCCGCCGCACCTCAGCGACGCCGAGTACGAGCGCGTGGAGGAGCTCGCGGGCCTCGCCGCGCTGCGCGCCCGCGTCGCCTCGCTGCTCGAAGCGCTGCCGGACGAGGCGCGCGAGGCACTGCGGCTGCGGATCGTCGAGGAGCGCCCGTACCCGGAGGTCGCGGAGGCGCTGGGGATCGCCGAGCCGGCCGCACGCGCGCGGGTGTCGCGAGCGCTCCGCGGGCTCGCCGACGAGCTCGAGGACGTCAGGGAGACCGCCCGTGGCTGACTCGGTCGATCGGTTCGGCGAGGCGCTCGTGGTGGCCGCGCGCGCGGACGTGGACGATCTCGCCGACCTGCCCTCGCTGGCGAGCTTCGGCCGGCGGCTCGTCGCGCGCGTGCCTCGGCGCCGGCGTCGCTGGCGGCGGTTCGCGCTGGCGGCCGTGGTCGCGCTGCCGGTCGCGGCGACGAGCGGTGCGGCGACGGCGGTCGTGCTGCGCGAGACGGTCGTGCGGGCGCCCGATCCGGCGCAGGTGCCGGATGAGCAGACGCCGCTGGCCGGCACCGCCGTCGTGAGCCCGGTCCGGGCCGCCGATCCCGACCGGGGCGAGCCGCCGTGGGCGATCCGGGTGGCGAAGTCCAAGACCGGGTTCACCTGCACGACGGTCGGGCAGGTCAAGGACGGGACGTTCGGGCTGATCGGGCTCGACGGCGTGTTCCGGCGCCTGCCGGGCGAGCTCTCGGACGCGTGTGGGCAGGGCGGGACGCTGACCGGCGCGCGGATCGTGGCCGCCGACGACCTCGAGAGCGTGCGATCGATCGTCTACGGCGTCGCACCCGGCGTGAAGACAGCCACCCTGACGACCGCGACCGGCGACCGCCACCTGGCGATCGGCCCGAACGGGACGTTCGTCGCCGCCCTGCGCGGATACCCGGAGGACCACACCGCGGGCGTCGTGCTCCGGTTCGCCGGCCGGACCGAGCGCCACTCGTTCGCCGCGCCGAAGGCGGCGATCCCGGACCCGGACGGCCTGCAGGCGTGGGCCGTCGACCGCTTCGTGATGGGCACCCGCTACGCGTGCGCGAGCGTCCGCCAGGCGCGCCTGGGCGATCCGACCGCCCCGAAGTCCCCGACCGCCTGTCTCGGGTTGCGCGTCTCCAGGCGTACCTGGGTCGCGGACGCGCGGACCTTCCACCCCGGCGAGAAGGGGACGCCCGGCTTCGACCGCTGGAACTGGCGCAACACGCCCGCCCGGACCGTCGTGTGGGGCGTCGCGCGCACCAAGCGGGCGATCACCAAGGTCGTCCTGCGCGGCGCGGGCGCGGCGCGGGAGCTGCCGATCTCCAAGCAGGGCGCGTTCGCCGCCGTCCTGCCCGCCGACATCGATCCGGCCTCCCTGGATCTCGACGTGACGCTCGAGGACGGCAGCGTCGAGCACGGCCGCCCCGGCGTCGGCCTGATCCCCGACCTCGTCAAGTCACGGAGGGCGCGATGATCGCCAGGCTCGCCGTCATCGCCGCCTTCGCCGGCTCCGCCATCGGCGCGACCGTCGTGCTCGCCGACGAGCAGGCGCCGCCGCCGAAGGTCCCGGCGGTGAGAGCGGTCGCGAAGGCCGAGCCGACCCCGCCGCCGATCGAGGCGCGCGACGCGAAGCTCCTACTCCAGACGCCCGACCCCGACGGCGACCCGCCCTGGGCGCTGCGCAGCTTCGTGACCGCGGGCGACGCGCGCTGCTACGAGGTGGGCCGCCTGCAGGGCGAGCGCTTCGGCTGGATCGACGCCCACGGGACCTTCACCCCCTCCGAGCCGGGCCAGTCCAGCGGCACCTGCCTGACCGCCAAGCAGCTCGCGAAGGTCGGCGCGATCACCCAGCGCTACTCGACGATCACCTCCTCCGCGACCGGCTCGCCCGAGCCCTCGCGCACGATCAGCCTCGTCGTCCCCGCGCCCGGCGTGAAGACCGTCACGCCGCCGGGCGAGCCCGCGATCGACGCCAGCAAGCCGTATCTGCAGGTCGTCAAGGGCGAGCTGCCCGTCACCTGGCTGCGGATGGAGATCGAGCGCGGCGACGGCACCACCACGACGACCGGCGAGTTCGGCGGCTACCGCGGTGAGAGGACGGTGCCGGGCACCGGGGTGGTCGCCGCCCGCGCGCCCGACCCGGCCGGCGGCCTGCCCTGGGGGCGGATCGCGTATACGGGCGAGAAGGGCGGCACCTGCCTCGGCTCCCCCGGGCGGCTGGTCGGCACCCACATCGGTTTCGTCGACGAGCACCGCGGCGTCTTCTTCGCCGACGCGCTCGGGGCGATGGCCAATTGCACCCGCAAGCCGCCCACGCGCGCGTTTCCGCTGCGGCTGGACACGCTCATCTCCAGCGGCGGACTCGACGACCGCCAAGGCGCGATCGAACGCCGGATCGTCAGCGGCCGGATCGTCTTCTCCGGCACCGTGCACCCCGACGTGACCAGCGTGACGATCACCACGCCGCGCGACATCCGCACGCTCGTGCCCACCAAGCAGCACGCGATCATCGCCGTCTACGCGGGGCTGTTCCCCGGCGGCAAGGCGACCGCCACCGCCCATTTCGACGACGGCCACGAGGTCACGCGCACGCTGTACGTAGAGTGACGGGCGATGGGCCTGCAGGATGAGCTGATCGCCGCACTCGGCGCCGAGCGCGTCGTCACCGGCCAGGACGAGTTGCATCGCCACGGCAGCGACGAGGGCTGGCACACGCCCGCGGCGCCCGATCTCGTGGTCTACCCGCGCGACACCGACGAGGCCGCGGCGGTGGTGCGGGCGTGCAGGGCGCACCAGACGCCGATCGTCCCGTTCGGGGCCGGCACGAGCCTCGAGGGGCACGTCGCGGCACTGCACGGCGGGGTCAGCATCGACATGACGCAGGCCAACCAGATCCTGCGCCTGTCGGTCGAGGACATGGACGTCACGGTGCAGGCGGGTGTCACACGCAGGCAGCTCGACGCGAAATTGCGACCTGAGGGCGTCTTCTTCTCCGTCGATCCCGGCGCCGACGCGACGCTCGGCGGCATGGCCGCCACCGGCGCGTCGGGGACGACCAGCGTCCGCTACGGCACGATGCGCGAGAACGTCCTCAGCCTGACGGTGATCACCGCGCAGGGCGAGATCCTCCGAACCCGCTCGCGCGCGCGCAAGTCCAGCGCCGGCTACGACCTCACGCGGCTGTTCATCGGCTCCGAGGGCACGCTCGGGCTGATCACCGAGCTCACGCTGCGCGTCCAGCCGACGCCGGAGGCGATGACCGCCGCCGCGTGCGCCTTCCCGACGCTCGACGCCGCCGTGGACACCGTCATCGAGGTCCTCGCCCACGCCATCCCCGTCGCCCGCATCGAGCTCTGCGACGACGTGCAGATCGACGCCGTCAACCGCCACTTCGACCTCGACATGCCGGTCGCCCCGACGCTCCTGCTGGAGTTCCACGGGACGCCGAGCGAGACCGAGGCGCAGGCGAAGGACGTCGAGGCGATCGCGCACGCGCACGGCGTCCTCGGCTTCGACTGGGCGGCCGACGAGACCGAGCGCCGCGCGCTCTGGCACGCCCGCCACGGCGCCTACGAGTCGGCGCGGGCGCTGCGACCGGGAAGCGAGGGCTTCACCACCGACGCGTGCGTCCCGATCTCCAACCTCGCGGCGTGCATCAAGGAGACCAAGCAGGACCTCGACGCGTCAGGCCTGCTCGCCCCGATCGTCGGCCACGTCGGCGACGGCAACTTCCACCTGGCGATCCTCGTCGACCCGGACGACCCCGAGGAACTGCAACGCGCCAAGGACCTCAACGACCGCCTCGTGCGACGAGCGATCGCCTACGACGGAACCTGCACGGGCGAGCACGGCGTCGGTTATGGAAAATCGGCCTTTCTCGAACTCGAGCACGGCGCTCATGCGTTGGACATGATGCGAGCGATCAAGTCAGCTTTGGATCCGGAGAACCTCTTCAATCCGGGAAAGGTCGCGCAAGGCACCGGTTCCAAGTGATACAACTCGGTCTCACCCGTCGCGCCGTACGGAGGAGAGACCGGCCGTGTGCTTGGCCATTCCTGGCCAGATCGTCGAAATCGTCGACGAGCCCAATCAGCTCGCCACGGTCGACGTAGCCGGGGTTCGCCGCACGGTCAACGTCGGGCTCTTCGACGACATCGGCCCCGGCGACTGGGTCCTGATCCACGTCGGCTTCGCGATCTCCGTGATCGACGAGGAGGAGGCGCGCGCCACCCGCGAGCTGCTGGAGGCGATGGGCGCGGAGTACGAGCAGGAGCTGCACGAGCTCCGCGAGAGCGTGATCGAATGACGCACTGCGTCACCTGCTCCGACGAAGGCGCGCCGATGCGCGTCGTGCGGGTCGACGAACGGGGCCTCGCGCTGTGCGAGGACGCCTGCGGCAAGCGCTACACGGTCGAGATCGCGCTCGTGGACGCGGAGCCGGGTGATCAGGTCCTCGTCCACGCGGGCGTTGCGCTGGTGACCCTGTGAAGTACGTCGACGAGTTCCGCGACGCCGACCTCGGCCAGGTGCTGGCGGGCGAGATCCTGGCGAGCGTCGAGCCCGGTCGCCACTACAAGCTGATGGAGGTCTGCGGCGGCCACACGCACTCGATCTACAAGTACGGCGTCGACGACCTCCTGCCGGCCAACGTCGAGCTCGTCCACGGCCCCGGCTGCCCGGTGTGCGTGATCCCGATGGGCCGCGTCGACGACGGCATCGCCCTCGCCAACGAGCCCGGCGTGATCTTCACCTGCTTCGGCGACATGATGCGCGTCCCCGGCTCGAAGGGCACGCTGCTGGAGGCCAAGGCGGCGGGCGCCGACGTCCGGATGGTCTACTCGCCGCTGGACGCGCTGCGGATCGCGCGCTCGAACCCCGACCGCCAGGTCGTCTTCTTCGCCATCGGCTTCGAGACCACCGCGCCGTCGACCGCGCTCACGCTCAAGCGGGCAAAGACAGAGGGCCTGTCCAATTTCTCCGTGATCTGCAGCCACGTGACGATCGTCCCGCCGCTGCGCGCGCTGCTGGACTCGCCCGACCTGCGCCTGGACGGCTTCATCGGCCCCGGCCACGTCAGCACCGTCGTCGGCGCCCGCCCGTTCGAGTTCATCCCGAAGACGTACGCCAAGCCGGTGGTGATCGCGGGCTTCGAGCCGCTGGACATCCTGCAGGCGGTCCAGATGATCCTCGTCCAGCTGCGCGAGGGCCGCTGCGAGGTCGAGAACCAGTACAAGCGCGTCGTCCCGTACGACGGCAACGTCAAGGCGCTGGAGGTGATGGCCGAGGTCTTCACCCTGCGCCCGCACTTCGAGTGGCGCGGCCTGGGCTTCATCAGCCACTCCGGCCTGGCGCTGTCCGAGGCCTACGCCGACTTCGACGCCGAACGGCGCTTCGCCGTCCCCGGCGTTCGCGTCGCCGACCCGAAGGCCTGCCAGTGCGGCGAGGTCCTCAAGGGCGTGATCAAGCCGTTCGAGTGCAAGGTGTTCGGGACGGCGTGCACCCCGGAGCGGCCGATCGGGACCTGCATGGTCAGCTCCGAGGGCGCCTGCGCCGCCTACTACAACTACGGGCGCTTCGCCAGGGAGCGGGAAGTGGTGTAGGTGTCCTCCGTCTCGGAACGCGAAGCGAAAGTCCTCGGGATCATCGAGACGGCCCGGGGCAAGCGCGCGAAGTTCCGTGACGACCGGATCAACATGGCCCACGGCGCGGGTGGCAAAGCCACCTCACGCCTGGTCGAAGGGCTGCTGCAGCCGGCCTTCGGGATGGAGCTGCACGACTCCGCCTACGTCGGCGAGGTGGCCATCACCACGGATGCGTTCGTGGTCAAGCCGCTGCGCTTTCCCGGCGGCAGCATCGGTGAGCTCGCGGTCAACGGCACGGTCAACGATCTGGCGATGGCGGGCGCCAAGCCGGAGGCGATCACGGTCAGCCTGATCCTCGAGGAGGGGCTCGAGAGCGACACGCTCCGGCACGAGGTCGAGGCGATCGCCAAGGCAGCGCGCGAGGCGGGCGTCCGCATCGTCGGCGGCGACACGAAGGTGGTCGAGCGCGGCCACGCCGACGGCCTCTACATCACCACCACCGGCATCGGCCGCCGCGACCCCCGGGCCGCGTTCAGCCCGCCCCAGCCCGGCGACCGGATCCTGCTCTCCGGCCCGATCGGCCTGCACGGCACGGCGATCATGCTCGCGCGCGGGGAGTTCGAGCTCGACGCCGACATCGAGTCCGACACCAGGCCGCTGTGGCCCCAGGTCGACGCGATCCTCGGTCCGGGGGTCCGCGTCATGCGCGACGCGACGCGAGGCGGCGTCGCCTCCGTGCTCAACGAGCTGGCACGCGCGGCGAAGGTGGCGATGTTGGTGCAGGAGTCCAACGTGCCGGTCCCGCCCGCCGTCGCCGGCGCCTGCGAGCTGCTCGGCATCGACCCGATGTACGTCGCCAACGAAGGCGTCTTCGTCGCGATCGTCGCGCCCGGCGTCGACGCACCCGGATTCCTCGACATCGGCGAGATCAAGACCGAGCCGCCCGGCATGGTGCTGCTGCAGACCGCCTTCGGCGGCAAGCGGGTGATGGACGAGCTGGTCGGCGACCCGCTGCCGAGGATCTGCTGATGCACGAGCTCTCGATCGCCGACGCGATCCTGCGGATCGCCCTCGCACACGCCGGCGAGCGCAGGATCGAGAGCGTCGAGGTCAAGGTCGGGCACCTGCGCCAGGTCGTGCCCGACGCGCTCACCTTTGCCTTCGCCCTCGTCTCCGAGGGCACGCCCGCCGAAGGGGCGCAGCTTGAGCTGGACGTCATACCCGCCGCCGGGCGTTGCCGGGCGTGCGGCACACACACCGAATTCGACGGTTTCCCGCTCGCCTGCGAAGGCTGCGGGAGCCTCGACATAGAGCTGGTCCGCGGCGAGGAGCTGCTCGTGGACGCGTTGACGATGGAAGGGGTGCCCAGTGGCCGGAGTCGATGAGGTCGACATCCTCTGGATCTCAGAGGGGATGAGCTGCGACGGTGACTCTGTCTCTGTGACGGCCGCGGGGCAGCCGAGCATCGAGGACGTCCTGCTCGGTGCCATCCCCGGGCTGCCGAAGGTCAACCTGCACAACAAGGTGCTCAGCCCCACGCTCGGCGGCGAGGAGTTCCTGACGCCGTTCCGCGCGGCGGCACGCGGCGAGGCCGCGCTCCCGTTCGTGCTCGTGATCGAGGGCTCGATCCCCAACGAGAACATCAGCGGCGAGGGCTACTGGACGTCGTTCGGCAACGACGAGGCCACGGGCGAGCCGCTGACGCTGAACTGGTGGATCGATCAGCTCGCGCCCAAGGCCTGGGGCGTGGTCGCGATCGGCACCTGCGCGACCTACGGCGGCATCCACGCGATGGCCGGCAACCCGACCGGCTGCATGGGCCTGGCCGACTACCTCGGCTGGGACTTCAAATCGGCAGGTGGCCTGCCGATCGTCAACGTCCCGGGCTGCCCCGTCCAGCCGGAGAACTTCATGGAGACGCTCGTGTGGCTGCTCTACGAGGCCGCCGGCCTGGCACCCGTGATCCCGCTCGACGACCAGCTGCGCCCGACGTGGATCTTCGGCAAGACCGTCCACGAGGGCTGCGACCGCGCCGGCTACTACGAGCAGGGCGACTTCGCCGCCGACTACAACTCGCCCAAGTGCCTGGTGAAGGTCGGCTGCTGGGGTCCGGTGGTCAACTGCAACGTCCCCAAGCGCGGCTGGATGAACGGCCTCGGCGGCTGCCCGAACGTCGGCGGCATCTGCATCGGCTGCACGATGCCGGGCTTCCCCGACAAGTTCATGCCGTTCATGGATGCACCTCCCGGCGGCGGTGTCAGCTCCAACCTGATCGGCGTCTACGGCCGCACCGTCCGGCGGCTGCGCGGCATCACCAACAAGACCGTCAACAAGGAACCGAAGTGGCGGCACAACGGCAACGAACTGACCACGGGCTACGAGCCCAAGTGGAGGAGCTGAGCCATGGCCGCCACCCGCGAACCGGTCAAGCCCGAGAGCGGCAACATCGTCGACATGGCGTGGGACCCGATCACGCGCATCGTCGGCAACCTCGGCATCTACACCAAGATCGACTTCGACAGCCGCTCGGTCGTCAGCTGCAAGGCCACGTCGTCGCTGTTCCGCGGCTACAGCGTGTTCATGAAGGGCAAGGACCCGCGCGACGCGCACTTCATCACCAGCCGCATCTGCGGCATCTGCGGTGACAACCACGCCGTCTGCTCCTGCTACGCGCAGCAGATGGCCTACGGCGTCAAGCCGCCGCCGCTGGCCGAGTGGATCGTCAACCTCGGCGAGGCCGCCGAGTACATCTTCGACCACATCATCTTCCAGGACAATCTGGTCTTCGTCGACTTCTGCGAGCAGATGGTCAAAGAGACCAACCCGGGCGTGTGGGCGAAGGCCCAGCAGACCGCCGCGCCCGGCGTCGAGCACCACGGCTACGCGACGATCGCCGACATCATGACGTCGTTCAACCCGTTCACGGGCGCGACGTACCGCGAAGCGCTGCACATGAGCCGGATCGGGCGCGAGATGATCTGCCTGATGGAGGGGCGCCACGTGCACCCGTCCACGATCTACCCGGGCGGGGTGGGCACGGTGGCGACGCCGACGCTGCTCACCGACTACCAGATCCGGCTGATCCGCTGCCTGGACTTCATCAAGAAGGCCGTCGCCATGAACGACGACGTCTTCGACTTCTTCTATGAGGCGCTGCCCGGCTATGAGGAGGTCGGGCGCCGGCGGGTGCTGCTCAACTGCTGGGGCGCGTTCAACAACCCGGATCACTGCACCTACGAGTACAAGACGATGAGCGACTGGGGCAACGAGATGTTCGTCACCCCGGGGATCGTCGTCGACGGCGAGCTGGTCACCACCGACCTGGTTGACATCAACCTCGGCATCCGGATCCTGCTCGGCTCCTCCTACTACGACGACTGGGAGGGCTCGGGCGAGGTGTTCGTGCCCAAGGACCCGCTCGGCAACCCGGTCGACAAGCGCCACCCGTGGAACCAGACCACCACGCCCAAGCCGCAGAAGCGCGACCTCGACGGCAACTACTCGTGGGTGATGTCGCCGCGCTGGTTCCACAACGGCGAGAACCTCGCGATGGACACCGGCGGCGGCGCGCTCGCACGGCTGTGGGCGACGGCGCTGGCCGGCAAGGTCCACATCCCGATGGTCAACGCCACCGGCTCCTCCGTCGAGATCACGCTGCCCAAGACGCCGGACACGCCCGAGATGAACCTCGAGTGGAAGATCCCGCAGTGGTCGAACGCGATCGAGCGCGACCGCGCGCGGATCTACTTCGTCGCCTACGCCGCGGGCTGCGCGTTCCACTTCCTCGACAAGGCGTTCGAGGAGGTCCGCGCCGGCCGGACGAAGACGTTCGAGAACTTCGACGTCCCGGACGAGGCGATCGGCTGCGGCTTCCACGAGGCCGTGCGCGGCGTGCTCTCGCACCACATGGTCATCCGCGACGGCAAGATCGCCAACTACCACCCGTACCCGCCGACGCCGTGGAACGGCTCGCCGACGGACTCCTACGGCACGCCCGGCCCGTATGAGGACGCGTGCAACGGCATGCCGATCTTCGAGGAGGCCGACGCCGAGAACTTCCGTGGGATCGACATCATGCGCGCCGTCCGCTCGTTCGACCCGTGCCTGCCGTGCGGCGTGCACATGTACCTCGGCAACGGCAAGACGATCAAGCAGGTGCACTCGCCGATGTTCGGGGAGCACGGATGATCGAGCGCGTCGAAGCCCTGCTCGATCAGGTCGAGTCGTTCCCGGAGCCACAGCGCGAGATCACGACCGAGCTCGTCGCCGCGCTGCTGGACATGTACGGCGAAGGCCTCTCGCGGATCGTCGCGGCGTGCGAGGTGCCGGTCGAGGACGAGGTGGTCGCGCACCTGCTGTTCCTGCACGGGCTGCACCCGGTCCCGGTCTCGGAGCGGGTGACGGGCGCACTGGACGAGGTGCGGCCGTACCTGGTCGCGCACGGCGGCGGGGTCGAGCTGCTCGGCATCGAGGAGGGGGTGGTGCGGCTGCGGCTGGAGGGCGCGTGCAACGGCTGCCCGTCGTCGGCGCTGACGCTCACGACCGCGGTCGAGGACGCGATCATGCGCGCCGCGCCCGACGTCGAGCGGATCGTCGCTGAGGGCGCCGTGGAACCGTCAGGGCTCCTGCAGATCGAGATCGCGTGTCCGGTTCCGGCACACTGAGGAGGCTCGCGCAGCGCTCGACCGTCGAGCGCGAAGCGGCACTGGAGCGCTGCGAGCTCTGCGGCGCGGCGATCCCCGCGTCGCACGCGCACGTGCTCGAACTGCAGACGCGCGACGTCAAATGCGCGTGCCGGCCATGCGGGCTGCTGTTCGACCGCACGGAGAAGCTGCGGCTGATCCCGACCGACGTCTACGCGGCCGCCGTCGACGTGCGATTGGAGGAGTTGCGGCTGCCGGTCGACATGGCGTTCTTCTTCCGCACCGACGGCGAGCTCAAATGCTTCTACCCGTCGCCGATGGGGCCGACGGAATCGCTGCTGCCGACGGCGATCGACGTCGAGCTCGCCGACGACGTGCAGGCGCTGCTGGTCTTCCGCGAGCGCCAATGGATCGTCGGCATCGACGTCTGTTACGAGCTCGTCGGGCTGATCCGGATGCACTGGCGCGGGTTCACCGGCGGCACGGACGTGTGGCGGGAATTGGACAACTTCTGGGACGGACTGGATCGGAGGAGCCGAACGTGGCCAAGCAACACGACGCGACCCATGTGAAGGGCATCAAGTCCGGGAACTCGACCGGCAACTACGAGCGCAACACCGGCCACAAACCGGACGGCACATCGACCGCGGAGCGCTCGACGGGCGTCAACGCCGCCGACCGCGAGCCGATCGACCCACGGATGCCGAACCTGTCGCCGGCGTAGTGGTCTCACTCGGCTTCTCCGTCGTCGGCGCCGCACGGGTCGAGCACACCGCGGTGCCGACGCTGCGCTTCGATCTGGAGATCGCGTCGGAGGTGCCGGTGCGCTCGGTCCTGCTCGACGTGCAGGTGCAGATCGCCGCGCGCCGGCGCGGCTACGACGCCGCCGCGCACGACCGGCTGTTCGAGCTCTTCGGCCCGGTCGCGGACTGGGGCACGTCACTGCGGACGCTGCTGTGGACGCGCGCGACGCTGGTCGTGCCGTCCTTCGAGGCGTCGACCGTGGTCGGTCTGGACGTGCCGTGCTCCTACGACCTCGAGGTCACCGCCTCGCGGTATCTCGACGCGCTGACCGACGGGACGGTCCCGCTGGAGTTCCTGTTCAGCGGGTCGGTGTTCTACACGGGCGGCGACGGCGAGTTGCAGACGACGCGGCTGTCGTGGAACAGCGAGGCCGAGTACGCCCTGCCGGTGAGCGTGTGGAAGGAGACGATGGAGCGCTACTTCCGCGGCACGGCGTGGGTGCGGCTGAGCAAGGACTCCTTCGATCGCCTGAGCGCCTACAAGTCGCGCAACGCGCTGGCGACCTGGGACGACGCGTTGGAGGCGCTGGGGTTATGAGCGACCTGCTGACACTCGCGAACGCGGTGATGTACGAGGGCTACATGCTCTGGCCGTACACGCCGAGCGCGCTGAAGAACCAGCGCCGGTGGACCTTCGGCTGCGTCTTCCCGCCGGCCTGGACGGCGGCGCACCCCGACGACGCGTGCCTGATGCGCACGCAGGTGCTGCTGCGCAGCGACCCGCACGACGTCGACGTGACGGTGCGCTTCCTGCAGGCCGACGGCGTCGAGCGCAGTGTCACGCCTGGGCCATTCGCGTTCGGCGCGCTGCGTGGGCGGGTGGACTTCGAGGTCGACGGCCCGCGGCTGACGGTGACGATCTTCAACACGACGCCGTGGGTGGGCGAGGACCGCGAGGACGCGCTGCGGCACGCGTGCTGCTCGACGCACACGCTGCTGCGCAACGGCGTCTTCGTCTCCGCGACCGAGGCCGACGGCTGCGAGAACGTCGGCACGTGGCCGGTGCTGGTCGGCGAGGACGCGATGCTCTCGGCGCCGATGATCCTCGAGGACCATCCGCGGATCGCGCCGGAATCGCCAGGCGACCTGTTCGACGGCGGCGAGATCGACGGGCTGCTGGCGCTGAACATCATGGCCCTGACCGACGAAGAGAAGGCCGAGATGCGCGTGGACCCGCGCACGCGCGAGATCCTGGAACGCACCGAGTCGTTGACCGAGGAGCAGCTGTGGACGCTGTCGGGCTACCGGTTGGAACGCGGGTGAAGCTGCGCCCGCGCGCGGGCGGCGACGTCTTCGACCTCGCGCTGGCGGGCAAGACGGCGATCGTCGACACGGTCGAGACCGACATGGAGGGCCGCGTGTTCGTCGGCGTGCTCGTCGACGACGACCCCGGCCGGGATCTCGGCGAGCGCGGGCACCGGTTCTTCTTCTCCCCGGATGAGGTCGCGCCGTTGCGGGTGCTCGTGGCGGGGATCGGCAACGTGTTCCTGGGCGACGACGGGTTCGGGGTCGAGCTGGCCAGGCGCGTCGCCCACGACGGCGCCGACGTCGCCGACTTCGGCATCCGCGGCATGGACCTCGCCTACGCGCTCTGCGACTACGACGTGGTCGTCTTCCTGGACGCGACGCCCCGCGGCGGCGCGCCGGGAACGCTGTACCTGATCGAGGCCGAACTGGACGGACTGCCGCCCGACGTCGACGCCCACGCGATGGACCCGGTGAAGGTGCTCGCGCTGGCCAAGACGCTCGGCGGCCCGCTGCCACAGACGTTCGTGCTCGGGTGCGAGCCGCTGGCGGCGGAGGAATTCACGGAGCTCAGCGAGCCCGTGCGGGCGGCGCTGCCCGAGGCCGAACGCCTGCTGGCCGGGCTTCTGAACGATGTGCTGACGGGAAAGGAGACGACATGAAGAACGCGATCATCGTCATCGGGGGCCTGGTGGCCGTGGCGGCGGCGAGCTTTGCCGCCCTCGGGCCGGAGCTCCGGCGCTACCTGAAGATCCGGTCGATGTAGATGCACCGCGTCAGGGTCCGCATCGTCGAGGACGCACTCGACGCCAACAACACCATCGCCCGCGCCAACCGCGACGACTTCGACCGGCACGGCGTGAGCGTCGCGAACCTGATGGGCGCTCCCGGCGCGGGCAAGACGGCGCTGTTGGAGCGGGTGCTGCGCGACCTCGGCGGCGTGCGCGCCGGCGTCCTGGAGGGCGACGTGCAGGGGTCGCTCGACGCCGACCGGCTCGCGTCGCTGCACGTGCCGGTGACGCAGCTGCAGACCGCCCAGGGCTTTGGCGGCGAGTGCCATCTCGACGCCAACATGGTCCGCAGCGCGCTGCCGTCGATCCCGCTGGAGGCGATCGACCTGCTGATCATCGAGAACGTCGGCAACCTCGTCTGCCCGGCCGAGTTCCGCGTGGGCGAGGACGCGCGGGTGATGGTCGCGTCGGTCACCGAGGGCGAGGACAAGCCGCTGAAGTACCCGCTGATGTTCCGCGCCTGCGAGCTCGTGGTGCTCAACAAGATCGACCTGCTGCCGCACATCGACTTCGACATGGACAAGTGGGCCGCGCGGCTGGAGGCGGTGCACCCCGGCGTGCAGACGATGCTGGTGAGCGCGCGCACCGGCGAGGGCGTGGACGCCCTGCGCGACTGGCTCGCGGCGTTGCCCGAACGGCGCCTGGTGGAGGCGTGACGGCGGAGCGGACCCGCGCGAACACCGAGTTCTTCGCCGCCGAGTCCGCCCGGCTGGCCGCGCTGTGCGACGAGATGGCGCAGCGCTTCGCGCGCGGCGGCCGGCTGCTGGCCGTGGGTGACGAGTCCGACGCCCGCCACATCGCGGTCGAGTTCGTCCACCCGGTCATCGTCGGCAAGCGCGCGTTGCCCGCGCTCGCGCTCGACCACGGCGCGCTGGCGCTGGAGGCCGAGCCCGACAACATCGTCGTGTCCTTCGCCGGCGACGTGACGATCCTCGATGAGACCTTCTCGCCGCCCACCGACGATCCGTTCATCCGCCAGGAGCTGATCGAGACCCTCTACCACGTGCTGTGGGAGCTCGTGCACGTCTTTCTCGACCACCGCGGCACCTCCTCGGTCGGCGCCGGCGCGGCGGGCTTCCTCTATCCGTTCCTGGGCGAGGGCACGACCGACCTCGACGCCGTGCGCTCCGACGTCCGCCGCTCGATCGAGGCCAAGGCGGCCGAGATCGGCGCGCTGCGCGAGCAGACCCTGGCCGAGAACGACCTCGCGGCGATCGCGGCCAACCTAAAGGGGCCTGGCCCCTTTAGGTTGCTGGCGCTCGGCAACGGGGGCTCGGCGACCGACGCGATGGATCTCGTGGCCGACGCGCGCGCTCGTGGGCTGCGCGCGCTGGACCTCACCGACGACCCCGCGATCCTGACCGCGATCGCCAACGACATCGGCGTCGAGGCGATCTTCGCCCGCCAGGTGATCGCGCACGGCCGCGCCGGCGACGTGCTGGTCACGCTGTCGACCTCCGGCTCCTCGGCGAACGTGCTGGCCGCGCTCGCGCAGGCGCGTGGGCGGGACATGACGACGGTCGCGTTCGTCGGCTACGGCGGGGGAAGGATCGCGGCCGAGGCGCTGGCGGACCACGTGATCGTCGTGCGCTCCGAGCACATCCCCCGGATCCAGGAGGCCCAGGCGAGCGCGTACCACACGCTGCTGGAGCTGCTGTGAGGGTCCGCGCGCGCGTCACGGGGGTCGTCCAGGGCGTCGGGTTCCGGCCGTTCGTCTACGGCCTGGCGACCGAGCTGCGCCTCTCGCGGCTTCGTCTACAACGACGCGCTCGGCGTGCTCGTCGAGGTCGAGGGCGACGCGGTCGAGGCGTTCGTCCAGCGGCTGCGCACCGACGCGCCGCCGCTGGCGACGATCGAGTCGGTCGCGCGCGAGGCGATCCCCGACGTCGGCGAATCCGGGTTCGCGATCCGCCCGAGCGTCGGCGGCCGCCCGGACGCGCCGATCGCCCCGGACACCGCGACCTGTGCCGACTGCCTCGCCGAGCTCTTCGACCCCGCCGACCGCCGCTTTCGCTACCCGTTCATCAACTGCACCAACTGCGGCCCGCGGTTCACGATCGTCACCGGCGTGCCCTACGACCGTCCGTCGACGACGATGGCCGGCTTCACCATGTGCGCCGCCTGCCAGGCGGAGTACGACGACCCGCGCGACCGCCGCTTCCACGCCCAGCCGAACGCCTGCCCGGTGTGCGGCCCGCGGCTGTCGGCGCCACTCGAGGAGATCGCGGCGGCGTTGCTCGACGGCGCGATCGTCGCCATCAAGGGCATCGGCGGGTTCCACCTCGCGTGCCGCGCCGACGACGAGGCGGTCGTCGCCCGCCTGCGCGCCCGCAAGCACCGCGAGGACCGGCCGTTCGCGGTCATGGTCGCGGCGCACGCAGGCGAGCGCCTCAACTCCCCGGCACGACCGATCGTGATCGGCCGCTACGACGCTGCAGGTGGCGCCGTCGGTCGCTCCCCGCACCGACGAGCTCGGCCTGATGCTGCCCTACTCGCCGCTGCATCACCTGCTGCTCGCCGACGTCGGCGTCCCGCTGGTGATGACCAGCGGCAACGTCTCCGACGAGCCGATCGCCTATGAGGACGACGATGCGCTCGAGCGCCTCGCAGGCATCGCCGACCGGTTCCTGCTGCACGACCGCCCGATCCACACCCGCACCGATGACTCCGTGCTGCGCGGCGAGCAGGTCATCCGCCGCTCGCGCGGGTTCGTCCCGGCCACGTTCCCCGTCACGCAGGCGCCGCCGCTGCTCGCCGTCGGCGCCGAGCAGAAGCACACGTTCGCGCTCGCCCGCGACGGCCGCGCCTGGATCTCACATCACATCGGCGACCTGAAGAACTACGAGACGCTGCGCGCCTTCACCGACGGGATCGCCCACTTCGAGCGCCTGTTCGCGATCACGCCCGAGGTCGTCGCCCACGACCTCCATCCCGACTACCTCTCGACCACGTTCGCGCTCGACCTGGACCTCCCGGCCGTCGGCGTCCAGCACCACCACGCGCACCTCGCCGCGGTCCTCGCCGAACACGCTGAGCCCTCCGCGGCGGGTGCGATCTACGACGGAACGGGCTACGGCAGCGACGGCACGATCTGGGGCGGTGAGCTCCTGCGCGGCGACCTCGCCGGCTTCACCCGCCTCGGCCACGTCTGGCCCGTCCCGATGCCCGGCGGCGAAGCCGCGATCCGCGAGCCCTGGCGGATGGCCTGCTCGTGGCTGCTGGCCGCGGGCCTCGAGCCGCCGCCGGAGTGGGAGCCGGTCGCGCGGCTCGCCCGCACCGGGTTCGCCTCGCCGACGACGACCAGCATGGGCCGCCTGTTCGACGCGGTTGCCGCCCTGTGCGGCCTGCGCGAGAAGGTGACCTACGAGGGCCAGGCCGCCGTCGAGCTCGAGGCCGCGGCGGATCACCACGAGCGCGGCGAGTACCCGCTGGACGTCGCCGGCTCGGCCGGCGCGAGCGGCGCCGCGGGCGGGAGCGCCGCGGCCGACGCAACCGGCGCGAGCGGCGCGGCCAGCGCGAGCGGCGCGGCCGGCGCGAGCGACGCCGCGGCGCTCGTCCTCGACGCGCGCCCCACCATCGCGGCCGTCGTTCGCGACGCTCTCGCGCGGCGTCGACGTCGCGCTGATCTCCGCGCGCTTTCACAACGCGGTCGCGCGCGCCACCGCCGACGCGCTGGCCGACGAGCCGGTCGTGGTCCTCTCCGGCGGCGTCTTCCAGAACCAGCTGCTGCTCGAGCGCACCCGCGAGCGCCTCGCCGGCCGCGTCCTGACACCGCGGCGCCTGCCGGCCAACGATGGCGCGATCGCCTACGGGCAGGCGGCGATCACAGCGGCACGATGGGGCCGGACTTGAACAGCTCCTCGAGCCGCTCCAGCGTCCGGGGCGTGCCGATGGCCATCACGACGTCGCCCTCGGCCAGCAGCGTGTCCGCGGCCGGCTGCGGGCGGAAGGAGCCGTCGGCGTGGCGCAGGCCGACGATGAACGAGCCTCCGCGGACGTCACCGACCGTGCGCTCGATGCCCATCGAGCCGGGCTGCACGGCGATCTCCTCCAGCCGGTACTCGGCGGCGACGTCCATCGTGCCGGACACGTTCGGGTGCAACGCGAGGCGCGCCATCTCGGTCCCGCTGGACTTGTAGGGCGAGATCACGCGATCGGCGCCCGCCCGGCGCAGCTTGGACTCCGCCTCCTCCCGGGAGGCGCGGGCGACGATGGCGATGTCGGGGCGCAGCTCGCGCGCGCTCAACGCGATGAAGATGTTCTCGGCGTCGGAGTCCACGCAGGCGATCACCGCGCGGGCCCGCTCGATGCCGGCGTCGCGCAGCGCGTCGTCGTCGGACGGGCGCGCCTGCAGGAAGCGCACGCCGGGCGCGTAGGCCGCGTCGCGGTTGGCGGGGTCCTCGTCGATGACGACGTACAGGGCCCCGGCGGCGCGCAGGTCGGACGCGACCTGGCGGCCGACGCGACCGAAGCCGCAGACGATGTAGTGGTCCTTGAGTCGTTCGGCCATCCGTCGTGCCCGCCGTTCATTGAGGAGTGTGCCCAACTCGCCGGTGACGAGCAGTTCGGTGACGGTCACCAGCGCGTAGAAGAGCGTGCCGACGCCGAGGAAGGTGAGGACGACCTTGACGATCTCGCCCGCGGTGTCGTGGGGGCCTTGGATCGCGCCGGTGGTGGCCACGGTGTCGACGGTCCAGATGAACGAGTCCCAGACGTTCTCGCTCTCGGCGATCGAATAGGCGATCGTGCCGCCCGCGATCAGGACGCACAACGCGACCAGGAGGAATCCCAGCCGGCGGTAGACGTCGCGCTCCACGGGCGCACACTAACCGGACCGGGGCACCACCAGCCCGGATTCGTAGGCGAGGACCACCGCCTGCGTCCGGTCGCGCAGGTCGAGCTTGAACAGGATGCGGCTCACGTGGGTCTTGACCGTCTCGTCGGAGACCACCAGCCGGGCCGCGATCTCGGCGTTGGAGAGCCCTTCGGCGAGCGCTCGCAGGACGTCGGTCTCACGCGGCGTCAACGCCTCCAGCGACGCCGGTCGGGGCCGCGGGCGCGAGCGGGCGAACTCGTCGATCAGCCGCCGCGTCACGGTCGGCGCCAGCAGCGCCTCGCCGCGCGCGACGACGCGCACGGCGTCGAAGAGCTTCTCCGCCGGCGTGTCCTTGAGCAGGAAGCCGCTCGCGCCCGCGCTCAGCGCCGCGTAGACGTACTCGTCGAGGTCGAAGGTCGTCAGGACGAGCACGCGCGGGCCTCCGGCCAGACGCCGCGTGGCCTCGATCCCGTCCATCACCGGCATCCGCACGTCCATCAGCACGACGTCGGGGTGCGTCTCGGCGCAGACGGAGAGCGCTTCGCTGCCGTCGCCCGCGATCCCGGCGACCACGAAGTCGTCCTGCGTCGCCAGCAGCGCGGCGAACCCGTCGCGGACGATCTGCTGGTCGTCGACCACCACGAGCCG
This sequence comes from uncultured Solirubrobacteraceae bacterium, assembly GCA_963798325.1. GTDB lineage: Bacteria > Actinomycetota > Thermoleophilia > Solirubrobacterales > Solirubrobacteraceae > Solirubrobacter. The sequence continues at coordinate 391,186 of CAWCSS010000006.1, read as the reverse complement.
GATCACGTCGGCAACACCGCCTCGATCAGGAACCCGTCGCCGGACTCGATCCGCAGTGACCCGCCGACCATCGCTACCCGCTCGCGCATCCCGCGCAGCCCGTGGCCCTCGGGGGCGGCACCGCCGGGGCCGTCGTCGCGCACGCGGACGGTCAACGTCTCCGGCGCGTAGGCGAGCGTGACCTCCACGGACGCTCCGGGAGCATGGCGCCGGGCGTTGGTGAGCGCCTCCTGCACGACGCGGTAGGCGGTCAGCTCGGTGCCCGGGGAGAGCGGGACCGGCGTGCCCTCGGTCGTCAGCCCGACGTCCTCCAGCAACCGCGGGAGCTGGTCGAGCCCGGGCTGTGGCGTGAGCGTCGACGATTCGCCGGAGCGCAGCACGCCGAGCACGCGCCGCATCTCGGTCATCGCCTCGCGCGCCGTGTCGCCGATCGCCTCGAACTGCGCCGCGTCCCCGGTGAGCCGCCCGGTGTCGGCCTGGATGGCGATCGCGGAGACGTGATGGGCGACCACGTCGTGCAGCTCGCGCGCGATCCGTGCCCGCTCCTCGAGCACCGCCTGCTCCTCGCGGGCGACGGTCGCGACACGGCGGGAGTGGCCGATCGCCAGCGCCCCCACGCACGCGGCGATCAGCATCACACCGGTCAGACCAGGATCGCCGTCGCTGAGCGTGACGAGGACGATGCCGGTGCCGAGCGAGATCGAGACGACGCCGCGATAGCGCTCGGCCAGCAGCAGGAAGACCCACGCCTGGGCGACGATCCCCGCGCCGGTGAGCGGCGTCCTGGTGCCGATCACGAACACCGTCGAGAACGTGATCAGCACCGCCGCGAGCTTCAGCCGGCGCCGCATGATCACCAGCGGGACCGTCGCCAGCAGCCCCATCAGGATCGTCGTCGCGCGGTCGCTCGCCGGGTACAGCGAACCTTCGATCAGCGCGACCACGACGAGCCCGAGCTCCGAGTACAACCGCGGCATCCCACGATTGTCGCGGCTTCAGGCGACCGTTTCGTCCCCCGTGAGAGCGATGTCCAAGACCGCTCTGCCGCGCGACGACACGCCCCGACGACGAACGTAGCTTGCGCTCCATGATCGTCCTGGACCACGTGACCAAGCGCTTCGGGCACACGCTCGCCGTCGACGACCTGAGCTTCAGCCTCCAGCCCGGCCGCGTCACGGGCTTCGTCGGCCCCAACGGCGCGGGCAAGTCGACGACCCTGCGGATCATCCTCGGGCTCGACCGCCCCGACCGCGGCGCGGCGACGATCGACGGCGCGGCCTACGCGGCGATCGAGCACCCGCTGCGCAGGGTCGGCGCGCTGCTGGACGCCGCGAACGTCCACCCCGGCCTGCGGGCGTGCGACCACCTGCGCTGGCTCGCCGCGCTCGAACGATCTCCCGGAGGGGCGGGTCGACGCGACGCTGGAGCTCGTGGGTCTCGCGGACGCGAAGCGCCGCCGGGTCGGCGGCTACAGCCTCGGCATGCGCCAGCGGCTCGGCATCGCCGCCGCGCTGCTCGGCGACCCGCCGCTGCTGCTGTTCGACGAGCCCGTCAACGGCCTGGACCCGGAGGGCATCCACTGGATCCGCGGGTTCATGAGGCGCTGCGCCGCCGAAGGCCGGACGGTGCTCGTCTCCAGCCACCTGATGGGCGAGATCGAGGACACGGCCGACCACCTGCTCGTCCTCGCCGGTGGCCGCCTGCTGGCCGACGCACCGCTGCGCGAGCTGGTCGGCGACCGCCGGCTGGAGGACGTCTACTTCGAGCTGACGCGATGAGCGGCGAGTGGACCAAGCTGACCGCGCTGCGCAGCACCCCGGCGGTGCTCGCGGCGCTGATCGTCACCACCGTCGGGCTGAGCGTCCTGATCAGCAGCGGCACCCACGACGCTCGGGACCCGATGGAGGTCCTGCTCAGCGGCGTCTACTTCGGCCAGCTCGCCGCGGCCTGGTTCGGCGTCACCGCGATCAGCGCCGAGTTCGCCACGGGCATGATCGCCACGACCTTCATCGCCACCCCGAACCGCATCCGCGTGCTGCTGGCCAAGGCGGCGACCGTCGGCGCCCTCACCTTCGCGGCGAGCCTGGTCGCCACCGTCGCCGCCTTCGCGGCCGCGCGGCCGTTCGTCGAGGCGCCGATCTCGGTGCGCGCGATCGCCGGCAGCGCCGCCTACCTGGCGCTCGTCGCGCTGCTGAGCCTCGGGATCGGCACGCTCGTGCGCGGCACCAACGCCGCCGTGTCGGTCGCGACCGGCGTCCTCTATCTACCGGTGATCGTCGTCTCGCTGCTCCCGCCCGACCTCGGCCTCAGCGTGGCCCGCTTCTGCCCGATGTTCGCCGGCCTCGCGATCCAGCGCACGGTCGAGCAGCCGGACAGCATCCCGATCGCCCCCGGCGCCGGGCTCGCCCTGTTCGCGGGCTACACCGTGCTCGCGCTGGCGGGCGGTGCCTACGTGCTCAATAAGTCCTAGGACCATGGGACGCGAGCCGAAGACGGCGTACCGTGGGTCCCCGATGGCCTCGGCCGACACCGCCTTCCGCGCCTTGAGCGACGTCGTGCTCGCGATCGCCAGCGAGCACGAGGTCGAGCCGGTGCTCCAGCGCCTGGTCCACTCCGCCCGCGAGCTGGGCGGCGCGAAGTACGCCGCGCTCGGCATCCCCGACGGCGAGGGCGCGTTCGCGAGCTTCATCACCTCCGGGATGAGCGACGAGCTGATCGCGGCGATGGGGCCGCTCCCGCGCACGCACGGGATGCTCGGCGCGATGCTCCACGAGCCCGGGCCGCACCGCACCGACGACATCACCGCCGACCCGCGCTTCCGCGGCTGGTGGCCGCGCGCGCACCCGCAGATGCGCTCGTTCCTGGGCGTCCCGATCGTCGCCCGCGAAGGCGAGGTGCTCGGCGCCATCTACCTCACCGAGAAGACCGACGGCTCGATGTTCGACGCCGAGGACGAGAAGCTGATCGCGCTGCTCGCCGCCCATGCGGCGATCGCGATCGAGAACGCGCGCCTGCACGAGCGCTCGCGGGAGCTGAGCATCGTCGAGGAGCGCAACCGGCTCGCGCGCGAGCTGCACGACAGCGTGACCCAGAACCTGTTCGGCGTGGCGCTCGCCGCCGAGTCCGCGCAGACGCTGCTCGAACGCGACCGCGCAGGTGCGGCGGCCGAGCTCAAGCGGGTGAGCGAGCTCGCCCGCGGGGCGATGGAGGAGCTGCGCGCGGTCGTCTTCGAGCTGCGGCCGGCCTCGTTGGAGGCCGAGGGCCTGGCCACCGTGCTGCGCAAGCATGTCGAGGTGCTGCGGCGGGTGTCGGGCCAGACGATCGTGCTCAAGGTGCGCGACGTGCCGCGCTTCGCGCCGGACTGCGCGACCCAGATCCTGCGCATCGCCCAGGAGGCGCTCGGCAACGCGCTGCGCCACTCCGGCGCGACGTGCATCAAGGTCACGCTCGAAGGCCACACGCTGACCGTGTGCGACAACGGCACGGGCTTCGATCCCACCGAGGTCCGCGGCCAGCGGCTCGGGCTGACGTCGATGCACGAGCGTGCGACCGAGCTCGGCGGGACCTTCACGGTCACGTCGACCGCGGGCGAAGGCACCACCGTGCGGCTGGAGGTCCCGGCGTGATCCGCGTCCTGCTCGCCGACGACCACGCCGTCGTCCGCCAAGGCCTGCGCACGTTCCTCGACCTCCAGGACGACATCGAGGTCGTCGCCGAGGCGGGCGACGGCGAGCAGGCCGTCGACGCCGCCGGCCGCACCGACCCGGACGTGATCCTGCTCGACCTCGTGATGCCGCGCCTCGACGGCGTGGGCGCTTTGAAGCGCCTCCAGGGCACCCGCGCCCGCGTGATCGTCCTCACCAGCTTCGGCGACGACGACAAGCTCTTCGCCGCCCTGCGCGCCGGCGCCGCCGGCTACCTGCTCAAGGACGTCGAGCCGCCCGAACTGGTCAAAGCCATCCGCGCCGCCCACGACGGCACCGCGCCGCTGAGCCCGACGATCGCCACCCGCGTCGTCGAGGAGATCGCTCAGGGTGGCGGCGCACCCGCCGACCTCGATGACCTCACCCCGCGAGAACGCGACGTCCTGATCCTGATCGCCAAGGGCCGCTCCAACAAGGTCATCGCCCTCGAGCTCGGCGTGGCCGAGAAGACGGTCAAGACCCACGTCTCCCACATCCTCGCCAAGCTCGACCTCACCGACCGAACCCAGGCCGCCCTCTACGCGGTCCGCCACGGCCTCGCCTAAAGGGGCCAGGCCCCGTCAACGCAGGGTGACGGGGCCTGGCCCCTTTAGGTTCGGTCCTAGGGCCAATTGACGATGGGAAGCGGGCGGGTGCGGGCGTAGCTTCGATGGCATGCCCACCGCCATCATCACCGGGGCCTCGAGGGGCCTTGGACTTGCACTTGCGAAGGCTCTGGCCGAGCGGGGCTGGCGGCTCGTGATCGACGCCCGCGAAGCCGGAACCCTCAACGAGGTCGCCGCCGCACTGCCGGAGGTCACCGCGATCGCCGGCGACGTGACCGATCCCGAGCATCGTCAGGCGCTGGTCGCCGCCGCCGGGCCGTCGGTCGATCTGCTGGTCAACAACGCAAGCGTGCTCGGGCCGAGCCCGCAGCCGCACCTGACCGACTACCCGCTCGACACCCTGCGCCACGTCTACGACGTCAACGTGCTGGCACCGCTCGCGCTGATCCAGCTCGCGCGCCCCGCCCGGATCGTCAACGTCACCAGCGACGCCGCCGTCGAGCCCTATGAGGGCTGGGGCGGGTACGGGAGCGCCAAGGCCGCGCTCGAGCACCTGACCGCGATCTTCGCCGTCGAGCGCCACGACCTCAAGGTCTACGCCGTCGACCCCGGCGACATGAACACGCGCATGCACCAGGAGGCGTTCCCCGGCGAGGACATCTCCGACCGGCCGCCGCCGGAGTCGAGCGTGCCCGGCCTGCTGGCGCTGATCGAGGGCGACCTGCCCTCCGGCCGCTACCAGGCCCGTGCGCTGACGGGGGCGCCGGTATGAGCGCGCTGAGATTCGAACTGCCCCAGCCGGCCGCGGTCGACCGGCCCCGCGACGAGGTGCGACTGATGGTCGCCGAGCGCGACCGGCCGCTCGTGCACGCGTCGTTCCGCGACCTCCCCACCCACCTGCGCGCGGGCGATCTGCTGATCGTGAATGCGTCGGCCACGCTTCCGGCGGCGTTGCCCGCGCGCAGGCCGAACGGCACACAGGTCGACCTGCACCTGTCCACCCCCGACCCGGGCGACGAGTCCCGCTGGGTTGTGGAGGTCCGCGCCAACGGCCGCCGAACGGCCGCGACCGCAGAGACGCTCACGCTGCCCGGCGGTGCCAGCGCGACGCTCGAGAAGCCCTACCTGAGCCCGCTGTGGATCGCCACCCTCGACCTGCCGCAGCCGCTGTACGCATACCTCGACGAGCACGGCTCGCCGATCCGCTACGCCCACGAGACCCACGCGCACCCGCTCGCCGACCACCAGACCATCTTCGCCACCGAACCCGGCAGCGCGGAGATGCCGAGCGCCGGCCGCCCGTTCACCAGGCGGGTGCTCGAACGCCTCCGGCAACGGGGCGTCGCCGTCCAGCGGATCACGCTGCACACCGGCGTCTCCAGCCAGGAGTCGAGCGAGCCGCCCTATCCGGAGCGCTACGAGGTCTCCGCGCACACGGCGGACCGCATCAACCACCGCCAAGGCCGCGTGATCGCCGTCGGCACGACCGTCGTCCGCGCGCTCGAGACGGTGACCGACGCCACCGGCACCGTCCACCCCGGCAAGGGCTGGACGGACCTGGTCATCACGCCTGAACGCGGCACGCGTGCGATCGACGGCCTGCTCACCGGCTGGCACGAGCCCAACGCGTCGCACCTGTTGATGCTCGAGGCGATCGCCGGCCGCGGGCTGCTCGAGCGCTCCTACGCCGCGGCCGTCGCCCACGGCTACCACTGGCACGAGTTCGGTGACGCGCACCTGATCCTGAACTGAACCTTTACCAAACGCTGGTTCAGTCTCCTGCTCGAAGGGCGATCGTCGTGGAGACATGCGCACTCGTTCGCCGTTCAGCATCATCGTCTGGCTCGGTGTCGCCGCCGTGCTGGCGCTGGCCATCGTGCTCGCCGTCGAGCTCAACCAGGCGACCGGGCGCTCCAAGACGGCGCTCGGGCTCGGCAAGCTCAACGGCGTCTACGTGCTCGCCCACGACGCGCCCACCAGCGAGGCACGCCAGCAGATGCTCGCGGCGGCGATCGCGCTCGACCCGTCGCAGCGCTCGAAGGTGGACGCCATCCAGCGCCTGCGCGGCAAAGCGCAGGACGCGGCGATCCTGCACGAGGCCGACACCGCCGGGATGCTCGCGCAGCAGATCGGCGATCGCGCCTACGCGAGCGAGCGCCGAGTCGTCGAGTTCGCCCGCATCGAGGTCGTCCTCGGGTTCATCGTCTTCGGGGCGCTGTGGCTGATCCTGCGCGCGGCGCGGAACGAGAAGTTCGAGCGCCTGGCCGAGATGGCGAGCACCGACCCGCTGACCGGCCTGCGCAACCACCGCGTCTTCCACGAGGACCTCGCGCGCGAGCTGCAGCGCACGTCGCGCACCGGCGTCCCGCTGGCGCTCGTGCTCCTCGACCTCGACGACCTCAAGTCGCTCAACGACACGCACGGCCACCAGGCCGGCGACCAGCGCATCCGCGCGCTCGCCGACACGCTGCGCGCCACCCTGCGCGCCAGCGACACCGCCTACCGGATCGGCGGCGACGAGTTCGCGGTCATCCTCCCGGACGCCCGGTCCTGGGGCGCGCTGGAATTCACCCAGCGGCTGCGCCACGCGCTGCCCGGGTTCGGCGCCACCGCCGGCATCACCGACGCCGAAACGCTCGTCGCCCGCGACGAGCTGATCCACGACGCCGACATGGCGCTGCTGGCCGCCAAGCGCAGCCACCAGCAGGCGATCATCTACACGCCCGAGCTCGAGCCGGCGCAGGTGCCCGACACGATCGACGAGCAGCACAACCAGACCCTCGCCTCCGCGCTCGCCCGCGCGGTCGACGCCAAGGACGCCTACACGCGCAGCCACTGCCAGACCGTCTCCCAACTGGCCGCGGTGGTCGCCGCCGAGCTCGGCTTCGAGGGCGAGCGCCTGGCCAAGCTGCGCCTCGCGGGGCTGCTGCACGACGTCGGCAAGATCGGCATCCCCGACGCGATCCTCAACAAGCCCGCGGCGCTGACCGACGGCGAGTACGAGGTCATGAAGAGCCACGCCCAGCTCGGCTATGAGATCGTCGAGGCCGCCGGGCTCTCCGAGCAGGCGCAGTGGGTGCGCCACCACCACGAGCGCATCGACGGCCGCGGCTATCCGGACGGCATCGCCGGCGAGGACATCCCGCTGGAGTCGCGCATCATCCTCGTCGCCGACGCGTTCGAGGCGATGACCTCCGACCGTCCCTACCGGCGCGCGCCCGGGCGCGAGTTCGCGCTCGCCGAGCTGCAGCGCGGCGCCGGGAGCCAGTTCGACCCGGCCGTCGTCGACGCCCTGACCCGCGTGCTCGAACGGACCGGCGAGCCGGCTTTGACCGCGCATTAGACTCCGCCTCGATGAGAGGCCTCGAGGAGCGCCTCCGGCTCGCCCTGGAAGGCACCGAGACCGGCTTCTGGGAGTGGTTCGTCGCCACCGACGTGATCGAGTGGTCCGACAACATGGGCCCGTTGTACGGCCTGCCGCGTGGGACGCAGCCCGCGGGCGTGCAGGACTTCCTCGACCGCATCGTCCATCCCGAGGATCGCGCGGCGCTGGCCACGCACATCGAAGAAGCGGTCCTGCACGGCACGGCCTACGAGTTCGACCTGCGCGTCATCCTTCCCGAGCACGGCCAGCGCTGGCTGCACGCCCGCGCGCGCGCCGTGGCCGGGCCGGACGGGAGCACCGAGCGGATCGTCGGCCTGCTCTCCGACGTCACCGAGCGCCGCCGCCGCGAGGAGGGCCACGCGTTCCTGGACGCCGCCAGCCAGGTCCTCGCCCGCTCGCTGGACCCGATCCAGACGCTCGAGGAGGTCGCGCGGCTCGCGGTCCCGATCCTCGCGGACTGGTGCGCGGTGCAGCTCGCCCCGGACCGTCAGGTCGCGGTCGCCCACGTCGACCCGGAGAAGGTCCGCTGGGCGCGCGAGCTCCAGCAGCGCTACCCGCCCGATCCGGACTCGCCGACCGGTGCGCCGGCGGTGATCCGCACCGGCCGCTCCGAGCTCTACCCGGTGATCGACAGCGCGCTGCTGGAAGCCGCGGCGCTGGAGGAGGAGCAGGTGCGGCTCGTGCGTGAGCTGCAGATGCACAGCGTGATGGTCGTCCCGCTCGTCGCCCGCGAGCGCACGCTCGGCGCGATCACCTTCGTGTGGGCCGAGTCGGGCCGCCAGTACTCCACGCGTGAGCTCGAGCTGGCCGAGGAGCTCGGCCGCCGCGCCGGATTGGCGCTCGATCACGCGCGGCTGTTCGAGCGCGAGCACCGCGCGGCCGAGATCCTCCAGCGCGCGCTGCTGCCCAGCCACCTGCCTGAGCTCGACGGGTTCGAGCTGGTCGTCCGCTACCTGCCGTCGGACTCGCGCGATCACGCCGGCGGCGACTGGTACGACGCGTTCCGGCTCGCCGACGGCCGGTTCGGGATCGTGATCGGCGACGTCGGCGGCCGCGGCATGTCGGCCGCGGCGACGATGGGCCAGGTTCGCAACGCCCTGCGCGCCTACGCGCTCAAGGGCGCCCGCCCGGACGCGGTGATGGACGACCTGCACGCGCTGGTCGACGCCGCGGGGGGCGAGATCACGTTCGTGACCGCGGTCTACGTCGTGATCGATCCGGCCACCGGCGAGGGCGAGCTCGCGCTCGCGGGCCACCTGCCGCCGCTGATCGTCGGCGCCGAGCGCAGCGAGTACCTCGACGCCCCGCGCTGCCCCCCGCTGGGCTTCAGCGGTGCCGGCCCCTGCGCGAGCGGGACGTTCCGTCTCGAGCCCGGCGAGACGCTGTGGCTGTATACCGACGGCCTCGTGGAGTCGCGCAAGCGCCCGATCGACGTCGGCCTGCACTCGCTGGCCGACGCCGCCGGGCGGGCGTCCGGGCCGCTGGGCGAGATCGCCGACCACCTGCTGGTCGCGCTGCCCGACGCGCGCGACGACGACATCGCGCTGCTCGGGCTACGCCGACTCGGCTAGCTCGGCCAGCTGGTCGAGCGTCTCGCGGAGGATCCGCGAGATATGCATCTGCGAGACGCCGACCCGCTCGGCGATCTCGCGTTGCGCGAGGTCCTCCACGAAGCGCAGCCGCAACACCTCGCGCTGGCGCGAGGTGAGGGCGCAGGAGAGCTGTTCCAGCCACACCGAATCCTCGACGTTCCCGAGCCCGCTGTCCTCGCGGCCGAGCTGGTCGCCGAGCGCGTCGTCCTGGGCGTCCTCGCGCCGGACCGGCGCATCGAGGCTGGCCAGACGGGAGGCGCCGGCCGCCAGCACCGCCTCCGTGATCTCCTCCGCCGTCAGCCCGCTGACGGCCGCGACCTCCCGGACCGTCGGCCAGCGACCGAGCTTCTGGCGCTGGTCCTCGCTGATCGTCTCGACCCGCGCGATCGCCTCCTGCATGCCGCGCGAGACGTGGATCGTCCAGGTGCGGTCGCGGAAGTGGCGTTTGAGCTCGCCGAGGATCGTGGGCACCGCGAACGAGGTGAACGCGACGCCGCGATCGGCGTCGTAGCGGTCCACGGCCTTGACCAGCCCGAGATTGGCGACCTGTATGAGGTCGTCGAGCGGTTCTCGTGCGTGCCGGTATTGCGCGGCCAACGAGCGCGCCAGCGGCATATGCATCTCGATCAGGCGGGCGCGGGCGGAGCGATCTCCGGCACGCGCGTCTCGCCACACGTCAACGGTGCGGCCCATCGGCCACGACGCTATGTCACACGTGTCGTACGCGTCGCCGCGGCGGTCAGACCGGCGACGGCGAGCGGCTCACGCCTCGTGCCCCGGATCGATGCGCTTTGCACGGTGGAAGGTGAACTCGGCCTGCTCGGCGGACTCGCCGGCGATCGGCTCCAGCAGGAACGCGTCGTGATCGCCGGCGTCGAGGCGCTCGATGACCCGCCCCACGAACCAGTTCTCGCAGCGTTCCAGGATCGGCACGCCCTCGGGGCCCTCGCGCCAGTCGACGCGGGCGAACTTGTCGGTCGTGTCCTGGGTCTCGCCGCCGAAGAGCTCCGCCAGGTCCGCGGCGTCGGCGGGCACCGCGTGAACGCCGAGTGCCGGGGCGTCGCGGCCCTCCCGGAACGTGCGGTTCCGGTGCGACAGGCAGGCGATGAACCGCGGCGGATCGATGCTCGCCTGCGTGGCGAAGCCGACCAGGCAGCCGAGCGGACCCGGCGCGGTGAGGATGAACATCGGGTACTCGAGCTCGCCGACCAGTCCCTCGAACGCGTCCATGGCTCCTCAGTAGAACACGGTGCGGGTGATGTGCGCGGCGGTCGTGCTGTAGGGCGGGCGCTGGCCGCGGTTCCAGAGCCGGTTGTCGAGCGTGCGCTCGGCGACCCCGGCCCGCTGCGCGAGCGCGACGCAGGCGTGCACGGCGCAGGCGCGGACCTCGCGCTCGAACTCGCCGCCGGCCTCGAGCTCGCTACCGCTGTCGACCGCCTCGGCGAGCGCGTCGTCATAGCGCAGCACGCCGTCCAGGCGCAGGACGTGCGGGACGAGGTTGTCGGCGAAGATCGTCAGGCGGTCGATGTCCGGCGAAGTCGGCCACGCCCGCGAGGTGCAGGTCGTTGGCGGTGATCTGGGCGCGCTTGTAGAACCCGACGTCGTCGAAGTACGGCATCGCGGTCAGCCGCTGGGCGAGGCCCTCGGCGCTGTCGCCGATCAGCGCCGTCGCCGAGTTCTCGCCGAACCACGCGCCAAGCTGGTTGAGGCCGTTGGCGTAGAGCGCCGACAGTGCCGAGTCGGCCGGCAGCGCGAGCGTCGACGCGACGGCGGCGGGGTCGAGCGCGCGTAGTTGCGCGGGCGTCCACGGGCCGTGGGCGCGCGCGTGCGCGGTGAGCCGCTCGGTCAGTGAGTCGGTGCTGACGCCGAGCTCCGAGAACCAGCCCGAGCCGAAGTTGATCGCATCGAGGATGAAGATGTAGCGGGCGACCTCCTCACGCGAGCCCTCCAGGAAATGCAGCTGCGTGTCCAGCCCCGCCTTGCCGCCGAGCGCGATGCTCGCGTGCGGATCGATCGTGACATGGCGCGCCGACGCGGCGATCTGGGCACATCGGCGGCGGACCTCATCCATGAGCACGCCGCGACAGGCTACGGTCTTGGCCCGCATGAGACGACTCGCGCTGCTGTTGGTGCTGCTGGTCGCCGGGTGCGGCGGGGGCGAGCCGCGCGACAGCCCGGTCTCGGTGGCGCTCGACTTCACCCCGAACCCGGTCCACGCGCCGGTCTACATGGCGCCGCCCGGCCTGAAGATCGTCAAGCCCGGCGCCGGCCCCGACTCCCTGAAGCTGGTCACGAGCGGGAAGGTCGACCTGGGCATCCTCGACATCCACGACCTGGCGATCGCGCAGGCCGCGGGCGCCGACGTGGTGGCCGTCGGCGCGCTCGTCGGCAGGCCGCTGGCCGCGCTCGTGGCGCAGCCCGGCATCGAGCGCCCGCGCGATCTCGAGGGCCGCACGGTCGGCGTGTCCGGACTGCCGTCGGACCCGGCGTTCGTGAACGCGATCGTCGGCCACGACGGCGGCGACCCGGCCAAGATCAAAGAGGTCACGATCGGCTTCAACGCCGTCAGCCGGCTGCTGACCAAGCGCGTCGACGCCGTGCCCGTCTTCTGGAACGCCGAGGGCGTGGCGCTCGAGCGGCGCGGGATGGACTCGCGCGTGTTCCGCGTCGAGGACTACGGCGCGCCGCCGTACCCCGAGGTCGTGCTCGTCACCTCGCGCGCCACGCTGAAGGCCAAGCGGGATTCGATCCAGCGCGCGCTGGATCTGATCGAGCAGGGGCGCCAGGCGACCGAGAAGCGTCCCGATCAGGCCGTCGACGTGATCGCCAAGGCCGCCGAGACCGACGACACCAAGCTCGTCCGCGCGCAACTGGACGCGGTGCTGCCGATCTTCGCCAAGGGCCTGAAGCTCGACCGCGCGGTGTTGGAGCGGTGGGCGGCGTTCGACGCCGAGATCGGGCTCGTCAAGGACAAGCCGGACGTCGCGAAGGCGTTCGACTTCTCCCTTTAAAGCGGGGAGCCCGGACGCCTGTCACGGCCCGGGCTACCTCCGAATCTTGTGGGAGCCGCTCTGCGGCTGCCTGGCTTCAGAGCCTGGTGAGACGAGCTACTGCTCGCCGCCGAGCTGTATCCCGAAGGAGTCCGGCGGATCTTCCATTACTCACGTCTGACTATCTCGCACATCCCGCGTTCACGCAACCCTGAGTGTCAGCGCGCGGTCGTCGGCGCCGGCCACGAGCGTCACGACGCGAGTGGCAGTACCGCGCGCACGATCGTGCCCGCTCCCGCCGGAGACTCCAGCGCGAGCCGTCCGCCGAGCGCCTCGACGCGATCGGCGAGCCCGCGCAGCCCGGTCCCTTCGCCGGCACTCGGGTCGGCGCCGCCGACACCGTCGTCGGCGATCTCCACCCGCAGCTCGCCCTCATGGGTCTCCATCGACACGCGCAGCTCGGTCGCCTCGGCGTGCTTGACGGCGTTGGTCAGGCTCTCGGCGACGACGAAGTAGACGGCGGCCTCCAGCGGCTCGGCGAGGCGCTGCTCGGGGACGCCCTCGACGGTCACGGGGAGCGGCGAGCGCGAGGCGAGCGTCTCCAGCGCGGGCGCGAGGCCGCGGTCGGCGAGCACCGCCGGGTGCAGGCCGCGCGCGAGCTCGCGCAGCTCGGCCAGCGCCTGCTCGAGCTCGTGGGCCGCTCCGTGCAGCAGCGAGAGCGCCGCATCGCGGTCGCCGAGGCGCTTCTCGAGCACCCGCAGCTGGACGGCCAGCGCGACGAGGCGCTGCTGCGCGCCGTCGTGCAGGTTGCGTTCCAGCCGGCGGCGCTCGAGCACACCCGCCTCGAGGATGCGGATGCGCGAGGCCTTCAGCTCGGCCCGCGCCTCCGAGCTCTCCAGCGCCAGCGCGACGAGCTCCGCGAAGCCGCCGAGGCGCTGCTCGGCGTCGGCGCCGAGCGACCCGGCCGAGCCGACCAGCACAAGCCCCCAGACGCGCCCGCCGGAGACGATCACCGGCGCGCCGACGGCGGAGCGGTAGCCGCGCCTGAACATCTGCTCGGCGGCCTCGCCGCGCAGGCCCTCGTAGTCGTCGATCCGCGCCGGCGCGCCCGCCCGCCACACCAGCGCGGTCAGCCCGTCCGAGCCCTCCAGCGGCACCCGCGAGCCGACCGCGAACCCGCCCAGGTCGTCCGTCGCCCAGCGACCGACGGTCAGGGCGTGGTCGCCCTCGTAGCGGATCGTCGCCGCGCTGCGGGCGTGCAGCAGCCGTCCCGCCTCCTCGGCGACGACCTGGAAGAGCGCCTCGGGCTCGGGGTCCGACGCCACGAAGGTGGCCACCCGGCGCAGCGCCGACTGCTCCTCGGCCAGCGCGGCGACCGCCTCGTGCGCGCCGGCGTCGAGCACGAACCCGATCAACTCGGCGTCGATCCGGAACAGCGTGCCCGAGACCGGCATCCGGTGCGCGATCCGGATCCGGCGCGGTGCGGCTCCCAGCGCGCGCAACTCGGCCAGCAGGAGCTCGTCCTCGACGCGCCGGCCGGCGAGCAGCCCCGTGGTCATCGTGAACGCCGTGTTGGCGTAGACGACCGAGGAGGTCGAGTCGAAGCACCCGACCCCGCCCGGCGCCATGTCGAGCAGCCCGCGCAGCGCCGCCGGCGTCAGAGGCGAGTTCCGCATTCGCCTCTGATTAAACGGATCGTGTGCCCCTGACTCGACTCCAGGGGCACACGCCGGGACAGAGCGTCGCCGGTATCCGATTCACGGTCAAGCTCCGTTGACCGATCGAACGTCTAGAGATCGACGACACGGAGGTCGCGCCTGCGCTCTTGCAGAAGCTCGGTGAGGACGCGGCGGTGGCAGACGGCGGGGTCGGCCTCCAGGCACAGCAGCGCGGTCGGCGGCGCGTGCTCGAGCTCGGCGGCGAGGGCGTCCAGTTCCTCTGCCGCCGTGGCCTCGATGTGGGTGCGAAAGGCGGCGGCGCCTTCGGCGACGCGGCCGGCGTGGAACAGGAAGCGCAGATCGGCGGGCGTGCCGAGCGCGCGCCGGTGCTCGTAGGCGATGTGGTGGTCGCCGAGCAGCTGTCCCAGCCGCGTCTTCGACATGCCCGGGCGGCGCGACTGCGGGCGGAAGCGGACGTCGATCAGCCGCCGGACGCCGGCGGCCTCGAGCTCGGCCACGAGCTCCTGGGGCAGCAGCCGCTCGTACCCGATGGTCCAGACCGTTACCACGAGGCGGGAAGCCTAGACGGATGTCCGGTTAAGCCCACGGCGCCCGCGTCCTAGCTTGCGCGGGAATCAGCCGCATGTTCAGGGTTTACCGACAGTCACGATCGTTTTTCACCGCGCTGGCGGCGGGCTCGCTGGGCAGCGGCGCGGCCTACGTCGCGATCATGCTCGTGGCCTACGAGCGGTTCGGCACGGCGTGGGCGAGCGCCGCGGTGCTGCTGGCCGAGACGCTGCCGGGAATGCTCGCCGGTCCGCTGATCGGTGTCTGGCTGGACCGCCGCGACCGGGTGCGCTGGGCGATCGTCGCCGACCTCGCGCGAGCGGGCGCGTTCGCCGCGCTGCTCGTGCTCGACGGGCCGATCGCGCTGCTTGCGCTGGCCGTCGTCACCGGCCTGGCCACCACGGTCTTCCGCCCGGCGGCGTTCGCGCTGGTCCCCGCCGTCGTCACCGAGGAGCGCCGGATGGCGGCCATCGCGCTGTGGGGCGCGCTGGCCGACGCGGGGCTGACGCTCGGGCCGGCGCTGGCCGCGGGCGCGCTGCTGCTCGGCGGGCCGTCGGTGCTGCTGGCCTTGATCGCCGCGCTGTTCGCCGCCTCCGCGCTGCTCATGACCCGTGTGCGGCTGCTGTCCGCGCCCGAGGTCGACGACGAACCGGAGTCGCTGGTCGACGGCGCCCGCGCGGGGCTGCGCTTCGTGCGCGGCGATCGCGTCCTGCGCGTGCTCGTCGGCGCGACCGGCGTGATCGTGCTCGCCGCGGGGATGATGAACGTCGGCGAGGTGCTCCTGGCCGAGCGGGTGCTCGGGGTCGGCGGCGCCGGCTTCGCCGCGATGGTCGCGGTGTTCGGCGCCGGCGCGGTGCTCGGCTCGGTGCTCAGCGCCCGCTCGCAGACGCTCGGCCGGCTCAAGCTCGGCTACGTCGGTGGCCTCGCCGTCCTCGGCGCCGGGATGGTCAGCTCCGCGCTCGCGCCGAACCTGGGCTCTGCCCTCCTCGCGTTCTTGATCACCGGCTTCGGCAGCGGCGCGTCGATGACCCACGACCGCGGACTGCTCCAGCGGCTCACGCCAGGCCACATGCTCTCACGCACGCACGCGCTCGTCGGGACGATCGAGTCCTGGGGCTTCGCCGGCGCCGCCCTGCTCGGCGGCACGCTCGCGAGCCTGCTCGGCGCGCGCGGCGTGTTCGCCGCCGCGGGACTGGCGCTGCTCGTCCTGAGCCTCGTCGCCGCACGCCTGCTCTTCCCGTCCCGCGACCGAATCGAGGCGCTCGTGCCGCGTATCCGCATTTAGTCCACACAACGAGGAGGAGGAAGCCCCACGTGCCGCGCGTGAAGTTCTAAAGCGACACAGCCCCGGCGGCCACCCTTGGGTGTGGTGACCGCCGGGCGCGTGGCTCTCGAGCTTCAGCGGCCCCGCTGACGCGCCTTGCGGGCGTGCTCGGCACGCCCGGTCTTGGCCGACCAGGCGCCGTCCCCGGCGGCGGTGCGCTCGGCCAGCGCGAACAGGATCGCGGCCTCCTCATCCAGCTCCGCCGAAGGGGCGGGCGCCGCCGCGATCGCCGCTCCCGCCGCCGCGTAGGCGCGCAGCGCGCCGTCCTCGTCGCCGCGCTGGATCGCCTCGGCGGCCTTGCGCTTGGCCTCCTGCGCCTCCTGAAAGAGCCGTTCGCTGTGGACCTTCGGATCGCGGACGCGGCCCGCGGCCTGGTCGCCCGGGACGACGTTGACGTGCAGCGGCAGCGTGATCGTCTCCTCCACGAACGCCGGCAGGGTCACGTAGCGCAGCTCCAGCGAGGCGATCTCCGCCAGGCCGAGGCCCGCCATCGCGGGCACCGCGAACGAGAGCACGAGCCTGCGCGCCTCACCCGCCCACAGGTCGCCGAGCTCGATCATCACGCCGTTGGGCACCGGCGTCGACGGCAGGTCGTTGAAGATCGTCAGCGTCTGCACCGAGCCCTTCGGGCGGACGATCAGGCTCGCTGCCTGGATCGTCTTCGAGAGCAGCCCGTCGACCTCGCCGGCCACCACCGCCCCCGCCCCGTCACCGTCGGGCGCGAAGGCGTGCGCGCCCTGCCCGCCGCGGGCGACCGCGGCCAAGAGCGTCTCGTCGTAGCCGAGCCCGATGCCGACCGTCGACGTCGTGACGCCGTGCGCGCGCGCCGCGGCGGCGACCCCGGCCAGCCGGTCCGGGTTGGTCTCGCCCTCGTTGGCGTGACCGTCGCTGAGCAGCAGCACGGTCGCGCCCGACGCCCCGGCCGCGCGGCGCGCCTCCTGGAACCCGCGCAGCAGCCCGCCGGAGAGATTGGTCATGCCGCCTGACGGAATCGACAGCACCGCCTCGCGAGCCGCGACCTTGTCGGTGATCGGCCCCGCCGGCACGACCACGCTGACCGTGTCGTCGAAGGCGACGACGCCGAGCCGGTCGGCCGGGTCGAGCCGGTCGATCAGGTCGGCCAACGCACGACGTGCGGCGCCGAGGCGCTCGCCGTCCATCGACCCGCTGCGATCGAGCACCACCTGCACGGTGGCCGGCGCCCGCGGCGTGTCGCGGCGCTCCTCCGGCGCGATCAGCTCCAACATCACCGTGATCTCGTCGTCGGTCTCGACGGCCACCAGGTCGACATCCAGATGTGCGTCCAGCTTCATGCGGTCTCCTCTCGGCGGGGTGTCGCATCCGGGGTCGCGGGGCCGCTGCGCCGTCTGACAGCCGCGTTGCAGGTCCGCGGCCTCTCGCGTCTAGCGTGATCGGCGTGCGCAGCCGCGTCGCCACGCTCGCCCCTGCTCGCCTCGCCCCCGCCCGGGGTGCGGCCGCCGCCGCCCTCTTCGCGCTCGCCCTCGTCCTCTGCACGGCCGCCCCCGCGCACGCCCAGAGCGAGGGCTCGCTGCGCGACCGGATCGGCTCGTCGAAGGCGCGGGAGCGCTCGCTCGCGTCCGCCGCGACGCGCCTCGGGGAGCTCGAGCGCAAGGCTTCGCGCGAGGTCTCGATCCTCGAGGGGCGCCTGAACGAGGTGCAGGCCGACCTGACCGCCGCCGAGACGCATCTCGCGGTCACCGAGGAACGCGAGCGCGAGGCGCGACGGCGCGTCACCCGCCTTCGAGAACGACTGTCGGAGGTCCGGACGAAGCTCAGCGGGCTCCTGCGCGAGCGCTACATGGGCGAGCGGCCGGACTTCGTGACCGTGATGCTCCACGCCGACGGCTTCCCGCAGCTGCTCGAGACCCTGAGCTTCGTCAAGCGCGTCGAGCGGGCCGACTCGCGGCTGCTGGACATCGTGCGCGACGCGCGCGGCGAGGCCGGGACCGAGCAGACCAAGCTCACGCGGCTGGCCGAGCGCCAGCAACGTGAGGCACAGGCCGTGCGCGAGCGCCGCGACACGCTCGCGGGGATCGCCGTCGGGCTGCGCGAGCGGCGCGACACGCTCACGCAGGCGCACGCCGCTCGCGTGGCCGCGCTCACCCGCACCCGCGCCGGCCGCCGAAGCGCCGAGCGCACCCTCACGCGCCTGATCGCCGCCCGCGCCCGCGCGGCCGCGTCGAGCGGCCCCGGCGGCCCGTGGGCGATCCCGTGGCCGATCGTGCAGTGCGAGTCTGGCGGGCGCAACACGCCGCCCAACAGCGCCGGCGCGTCGGGCTACTACCAGATCCTCGACTCGACCTGGCAGGGCCTCGGCGGCTCCACGCCACACGCCTACCAGGGCTCCAAGGCCGAGCAGGACCGGCTCGCCTCGCGCCTGTGGGCAGGTGGCGCGGGACGGCACAACTGGGTATGCGCGGACCTCGTCTCGACGAGCGCGCCCACGTGGGCGCTGGAGCTGGTCGACGCCACCCCGGTCGCGCACCTGGGACTCCTCGACGAGAGCGGCCATCCGCGCGTGCAGCCGATCACCTTCGCCCGACTCGGCGACGAGCTGTGGAGCGCGATCGACGACAAGCCCAAACGCAGGACCCCCGCGCGGATCGCGCGCCTGCGGAACGACCCTCGCGCGACCATCACGATCGATCGCTACGACGACGACTGGAGTCGCCTCGCGTGGGTGCAGTCGATCGGCACGATGACGGTCACCGACCTGCGCGACGACGTCCTGGAAGCGCTCAAGGAGCGCTACCCGGTCTACAGGGACATGTCTCCGAAGGGACCGCTGCTGTGCCTTCGGCCAGAACTGGTCATCTGGTGGCGCGCGAGCGGTTAGTCTCGCTCTCATGTCCGCCGCCCGCATCGCTCTTGCCCTCCTGATCGGTCTGCTGCTCCTGCCCGCTACCGCAAGAGCCCAGAGGACGGAATGCGACCCAGCCGTCGACCCCGCCATGTGCGTCGACGACGGGCAGCCGGCGGAGGAGACCGACGAGGAGTACGCCGACCGCATCTGCGCGCCGCGCCGCAGCGGCGAGCAGTGCCAGGCGGGCCGCAACCGCAAGACGGCCGGCGGCGGCAACACGGGCAACGTCTCCCACAAGGGCTGGCCGGCGATCTCCGGCGTGCTGTGGAAGGTGACGATGGCCAAGGGCACGCATCGCAAACAGGGCGGCGACCGCAACGACGAGCTGCTCGGCCACCACGGCAACGACACCGTGATCGGCGGCGGCGGCAAGGACGTGTTGTGGGGCGACTGGGAGCTCGCCGGCAACGGCGAATCGCAGTCAGACGTCCTCAAGGGCGGCGACGGGAACGACTTCCTCTACCCCAGCCACGGCAAGAACGTCATGGAGGGCGGCGCCGGCAACGACCGGATCATCGCCTACTACGGGCACGGCACGATCGACTGCGGCCCGGGCAAGGGCGACTACGCACAGACGCGCTGGCAGAGCAGCGCCTACAAGGTCAAGAACTGCGAGCACATCCGCCACTTCTGCGCGTTCGGCTCAAAGCCCAACGGCGACTGCAAGAAGCCCGGCGAGAGCGCGTTCGCGGTGCTCAGCCGTCAGGCCTCCCACAAGGCCTTGTTGGCCTTCTTGGACGCCTGGTAGTCCGCCAGCGCCTGGGCGGAGTCGACGTCCCCGAGCGTCGGATGCCAGGGCACCAGCGGCTCCGCCAGCGCCACCCCGAAGCGCTTGTACAGGACCGACCCGAGCGCCTTGACCTTCATCTTCCCGTAGCCGGGCAGCCCGTCGATGTTCTCGCGCAGCTCGTCTGACGTCGTCGCGCTCGTCCAGACCGCGGCGGCGTCGCCGTCGTAGACCTCCACCACGTGCGACGCCAGCGCGTGCGTCTGCCTGGCCATCATCGCCGGGAAGCGATGGATCGCCGGGATCTGCCGGAAGATCGGCTCGAGGTCCGCCTCGGCGACCGCGCGCGGGTCCAACGACCCCAACCGCTCGCGCAGCACGTACGGCCCCATGAACGCCTTCGGCACCGGCACCCGCTGGTCGAGCGCGAACCCGATCAGCAGCGCGAACGGGTCCTGGAAGATCAGCCGGTCGGCTTCGTCGTTGCCGGTGAAATGGAGCCGGTCACCACCAGCCATAACGTCTCCTGTTCGCCGTCGTTGAAGATCTCGCGCTCCTCGCCGGCGGACACCTGCGCCGACGACAGGCGCGGCAGCGTGAACGACTCCGAGCCGATCCGGATCGAGCCCTCACCCTCCAGCACCACGTAGAACTCGTCGCCCGCGCCGGTCACGGACTGGCCCGGGCGCAGGCGCCAGAAGCGTGCCGACGCGCCGAGCTGGGCGCTCAGCGCCTGGCCGGACTGACGCCACGGCGCCTCACCGGCGGGCAGGATCGAGTAGGTCACTTCAGCTTCAGCTTCGCATCCTCGTAGCCGCTGGCGGAGGCGGTGGCCGTGCCCTTGCGGCCGTCGAGCGTGACCTTGCCCTTGGCGTTCGTCTTGCCGGAGCGGCCGCCGAACTTGACCTTCGCGCCCTTCACCGGCGCGCCGGCGTCGGTGACGGTGAAGGTCACGCCGTGGTCGGACTTCTTGGTCTTCAGCGTCAGCCCGGGCAGCACGCGGGTCACGAACGTGGAGGTCGATGAGGTGGTGCCGATGCCGAAGTGGGCCATCACGTCGAGCGAGGTCGCGGTGGCGTCGGCCTCGAGGGAGTAGGTGCTGTTGGCCTGCTTGGCGGCGCCGAGGTCGACCGGCTGACCGAACACGCTGCCCTGCTTGTTCGAGCGCGCGGCCAGCACATGCTGGGAGCCGAACGTGCCATCGGTCCAGACCGCCCACAGGCGGCCGCCGGGATCCGCGGCGAGCGTCATCGTGGTGCTGTTCTCGGTCCTGTCCAACAGCAGCGCCTTCGTGCTGCCGACCCGCCACACGCGCGCCTGGTCGGCGGTCGGGTAGCCGAGACCGTAGGCGACGAAGAACCCGCCGTTGCCGGCGCGGGCGACGATCGGCGTGCGCGCCAGCGTCGAGCCGCCCTCGAGCACCTGCGAGCCCGGCATCCGCAGCTGCGGCCCCGACGGCGCGCCGTTGGGCGCGACGCCCTGGGCGAGGATGCCGATCTGCGCGGAGGCGTTGGAGTACCACGCCATCATCGCCGTGCCGTCGGCGGCGGAGGCGATGCCCGGGTCGTAGCCGTAGTTGCCGGCCGTCTGGAAGTTGAAGTTCGGCGAGGCGGGATCGAGCCCCGCGTGCGCCCAGGTGCCGAGCGAGCCCGCGAAGACCTGCAACGTGTTGCCATCCGGCAGCGTGGTGGCGCTGGCGTCGGACGCGTAGGCTTGGGCGCCGAGCGGGACGATCGATCCTTCCTGCAGCTGCCACGAGGCCCCGCCGTCGGACGAGAACGCGGTGTTGAAGTCCGTGTTGGGGTCGTTGGAATCCGTCGTCCGGATGCCGCCCCAGAACACCCGCAGCCCGCCGGGTACGGACACAATCGCGGGGTCGCTCGTGGTCGCCCACCCAGACGCGACCGGGCTCGAGGCTCCCACCTTCCCGTTGGGCGCGATCACCGTGTGGACGATGTTGCCGTCCTTCTTGTACGCGATGTGCAGCACGCCGTCCGCCGTGCGGACGTGGCTGACTTCATCGATGTTCGCGCCTCCGGGTCGGGTCACCTGTTGCCAGTGGGCAGCGTCCGCGGATGTGGCGAACGTGAGAGCGAGGGCGGCGGCGGCGAGAAGCGTCTTCACGCGTCGATGCTAACCGCCTCTTCCCATGCGCGCTGAAGAGCACCGAGCAGAATCTCGGGCGGCTGGGCGCCGGAGACGCCGTAGCGACGGTCGATGACGAAGAACGGCACGCCCTGGATGCCGAGTTGCTGCGCCAGCGCCTCGTCCTCGCGGACGTCGTCGGCGAAGCGGTCCAGCTCGAGCGCCTCGCGCGCCTCGACCGGGTCCACGCCGACCTCGGCCATCAGCCGCACGAGCGTGTCCCACACCGAGATCTGCTCGCCCTCGGTGAAGTAGGCCCGCATCAGCCGCTCCTTCGCGGCGCCCTGATGCCCGTAGGTCGCGGCCAGGTGGATCATCCGGTGCGCGTCGAACGTGTTCCCGCCGCGCGAGATGTCGAGGTGGTACTCGAGCCCTTCGGCGGCGGCGCGCTCGGTCATCTCCGCATGCAGCTGCTGCGCGCGCTCGATCGTCATCCCGTACTTGCCGGCCAGCCGCTCGGCGGCGTTGCCCATCTGCTCGCGCGCGGCCTCGGGGTCGAGCTCGAAGCTGCGCCACAGGGTCGTGACGTCGTCGCGATGCTCGAACTGCTCCAGCGCGGCCTCGAACCGCCGCTTGCCGATGTAGCACCACGGACAGACCACGTCAGACCAGATTTCCACCGTAAGCGGCATTTCATAAGAGTAGGGCGGCCTTCAGCCACACTTTGGGAGCTTTGCTCCTCCTTGTCCTGTTCGCCTTCATCGCCGGTGCCGGTACGGCGATAAGCCCGTGCGTGCTGCCCGTCCTGCCCGCTCTGCTCAGCGCCGGCGCCACCGGCGGACGCAGGCGTCCACTCGGGATCGTCCTCGGGCTGGCCATCACCTTCACGATCACGATCGTCGCCCTGGCCAAGGTCGTGGACGGGGTTGGGCTGGGTGCGTCGCTGGTCCGCAACCTCGCGATCGCCTCGCTCGCACTGTTCGGTGTGGTGGTCGCCGTGCCAAGACTCGCCGACCGCCTCGAGGCGCCGCTGGCGCGGCTCGCGCGCTTCGGCCCCAAGAGCTACGGGAGCGGCTTCTGGTCGGGAATGGGCGTCGGCGCCGCGCTCGGCTTCGTCTACGCGCCCTGCGCGGGACCGGTGCTGGCGGCGGTCGTGTCCGTCAGCGCGGCGTCCGGGCGGACGGTGACGATCGCCCTCGCCTACGCGGCCGGGTCCGCCGTCATCCTGCTCGCGCTCGCGCTGCTCGGCCGCCGGATCGTCGCGCCGCTGCGCGGGCCGGCCCTCTCGCGCGTCCTCGGCGGCGTGATGGTGCTGACCGCGGTGGCGATGGCCTTCCAGTTCGACGTCCGGTTCCAAACCGCGATCGCCGACCACCTGCCGGCCGCGCTGGTGAACCCGACCAACAAGCTCGAGACCTCCGAGGCGGCGAGCCGGCAGCTGGCGAAGCTGCGCCCACCCGCGCGCTTCCAGCCGGCCGCGACGGAGACCAAGGTCGCGCTCGAGGACCTCGGCGCGGCGCCCGACTTCACCGGCAACGACCGCTGGTTCAACTCCAAGCCGCTGTCGCTGGCGCAGCTCAAGGGCCGCGTCGTGCTCGTGGACTTCTGGACCTACACCTGCATCAACTGCATCCGCACGCTGCCCTACCTGGTGGCGTGGGACAAGGCCTACCGCGACAAGGGCCTGACGATCGTCGGCGTGCACTCCCCCGAGTTCGCCTTCGAGCGCAACGCCGGCAACGTCGCGCGGGCGTTGAAGCAGAACGGGATCGAGTATCCGGTCGCGCAGGACAACGAGCTCGCGACCTGGAGCGCGTGGGGCAACCAGTACTGGCCCGCGAAGTACCTGATCGACGCCAAGGGGCACGTCCGCTACGCGCACTTCGGCGAGGGCGACTACGACAAGACCGAGTCCGCGATCCGGCAGCTCTTGAAGGAGCCCGGCGCGATGGCGGGCAAGCCATCGAAGACGTACTCGCCGGCCGACCTGGCGACGCCGGAGACCTACCTCGGCGCCGAGCGCGCGCAGGGCTTCGTCGCGTCGCCGGCCGTGGGCACCAAGACCTACGCGCGGGCCGACGAGCGGTTGCCGGACAACGCCTTCGCGCTCGAGGGGACATGGAAGGTCTCCGACGAGGCGGCCACCGCCGGGACCGGCGCGTCACTGCGGGCGACGGTCACGGGCAAGGACGTCTACCTCGTGCTCTCAGGGCCAGGGGCGGTCGACGTGACCGTCGACGGCAAGCACGAGCAGACGGTCAAGGTGACCACCCAGAAGCTCTATCACCTGCTCTCGCGCCCGCGGTCGGGCACCTACGACCTGCATCTGCGCTTCGCGCCCGGAGTCTCGGGCTACGCGTTCACCTTCGGGTGATCCGAACGGTGTAGACGGCGGGTGCAGATGGGTCGCGCGGCCGACGACGCGGACGGCGTGGGCGCGGAGCATGGTGAGCATGAACTCGCTCGCCATCGAAACCCACGGCCTCGGCAAGCGCTTCGGTGCGCGGGCCGCGCTGGAATCGATCGACCTGGAGGTGCCGCGCGGGTCCGCGTTCGGCTTCCTCGGACGCAACGGCGCCGGCAAGACGACGCTCGTCCGGCTGCTGCTGGGGCTGGCGCAGCCGACCTCGGGCACGATGAAGCTGCTCGGCCACGAGCTTCCGGGCGGGCGAGCCGAGGCGTTGGCGCGCGTCGGCGCGATCGTCGAGGAGCCGCGCTTTCACCCGCATCTGACCGGCCGCGAGAACCTGCACGTCCACGCCGCCGCGCGTGAGAAGGCCGCCCACGGCCGCGTCGACGGCGCGCTCGAGCGCGTCGGCCTGAAGGCCCGCGCCGGCGACCCCGTCAAGTCCTACTCGCTGGGCATGCGCCAGCGGCTCGGGATCGCGCGCTGCCTGCTCTGTGACCCCGAGCTGCTGATCCTCGATGAGCCGGTCAATGGCCTCGACCCCGCCGGCATCCTCGAGTTCCGCCACCTGGTCCGGTCGCTGGTCGCCGAGGGGCGCACGGTGCTCCTTTCCAGTCACCTGCTCGACGAGGTCGAGAAGACGTGTGACTTCGCCGCGATCGTCGACCAGGGCCGCGTGATGGCCCAGGGCACGATCGCCGAGCTGACCTCGCTCAGCGACGAGCGGACGATCGACATCGTCGCCGCGCCCACCGTCAAGGCGACCGGCGTGCTCGCCGGCGTGCCCTCGGTGCTGCGGGCGATCGAGCACGACGGCGGCATCCGAGCGACGATCGCCCCGGACGCCCCGCGCGACCTCGACGTCGTGACCACGCTGCTGCGCCGCCTGCTCGCCGAGGGCATCTCGGTCGAGCGTGTGACCCCGGTCCACCGCTCCCTCGAGGAACAGTTTCTGTCGATGACGACCCGCCTGGAGAACGCGTGATGCTCCGCCTGATCCGTGCCGACCTGTTGAAGCTCGAACGCCGCCGCGGGATGGTCGCGATCGTCGCCGGGCTGCTCTTCGCCTCGATCGGCCTCTACTTCGCCGTCGGCGCGATCCTCGACAAGTCGACCGACTTCGACTCCGCCGCCGGCATCCTCACCCTCCTGGCGTCGGTCGCGGGCGCGATCGTCGGCGCCACCGCCGGGGGCGCCGACATCGAGACCGGCGTCTTCCGCGACCTCGTGGCCACCGGCCGCTCACGCACCGCGCTGTTCTTCTCGCGCATCCCCGCCGCCTGGATCGTCGTCCTCGGCACGCTCTCCGCGGCGCTCATCGTGGCCGCGCTCATCGGCCGGCCGACCGCGGGCGACTTCGCGAAGGACGCCGCCCAGGTCCTGATCTCCGGCGCGTTGACCGCCGCGGTCTGCGTCGGGCTCGCCGCGCTCACCGGGCGCGGCGGCGCCGTCATCGGCATCGCCCTGGCCTTCCAGCTCGGCGTCGCCCCGCTGCTCGCCCAGCTCGAAGTGCTGGGCAACGCCCGCCTGGCGATCCCCGCCGTCGCCATCTCCCGCCTCGATGGCGCCGAGGGCCTCGTCGCCTCGCTGCCGCTGCTCGGCGCAATCGGGATCATCCTCGCCTGGGCGGCCGCCGCGATCGGCCCCGGCCTCTACCGAACCCGCACCCAGGAAATCTAAGCACCCCCTAAAGGGGACAGTCCCCTTAACGTTCCCTTTATGCTCCGGAAGTTCGCCATCCCGCTGTTCGCCGCGATCGTCGTGGTCGGGGTGGCGCTGCCGTTTTCGAACCCGTACACGATCCTCGCGCTCGTTCCGCTGTACTGGCTGGCCGTGGACCGTGGCCTGCGGGTGGCGGTGATCGCGAGCGTGTTCCTCGTCGGCTCTCAGGTGGCGACGATGGATCACTGGCTGGAGCCGGTCTCGACCGGCGTGCTCGCGGCGGGGACGATCGGGGCGGCGCGCTACATGGCGTTGCGCACGCGATCGGTCGCGCGCGAGCGCGAGTTGCTGGCCGAGGCGGCGGCGGCCGAGGAGCGGCTGCGGATCGCGCGCGAGTTGCACGACGCGGTCGGGCACGACGTGGCGCTGATGGTCGTGCAGGCCGAGGCGCTGGCGGCGGTCACGGGCGACGAGCGCGCCGACGCGATCGCCACGCTCGGGCGCCACACGATGGGCGAGCTGCACCGCACGCTGAAGGTCCTGCGCGACGAGGCGGAGCTCGCGCCGGCGCCGAGCCTCGGCGACCTTGGCCCGGTGCTCGACGGCGCCCGCGCGGCGGGGCTGGCGATCACGCTCGCGGTGGAGGGCGCGCCGCGGCCGCTGCCATCCGCGCTCGACGCGTCCGCGTACCGGATCGTCCAGGAGGCGGTGACGAACGTGATCCGCCACGCCCACGGGGCACCCGCGCGGATCACCGTGCACTACGGCGAGGCCGCGCTCGAACTGGTCGTCGCCGATGAGGGGGGTGGCGCGCCTGCGACAAGCAACGGCGGCCACGGGCTCGTGGGCATGCGCGAGCGCGTCGCGGCGTTCGGCGGCACGCTCGAGGCGGGCCCGCGCGAGCACGGCTTCACCGTCCGCGCCGAGCTCCCCTACGCCTCATGACCCCCACCCGCCCTGCCGACGCACGCCCGCCGCGAGGCGGCGCGCGCTCCCGCTCATGACCCCCACCAGTCCCGCCGACGCACGCCCGCCGCGCGGTGGCGGGCGCTCCCGCTCATGATCCGCGTCCTCATCGCCGACGATCAGCCGCTGATGCGCACCGGGTTCAAGACCGTGCTCGAGGCGACCGGCCAGATCGCCGTCGTCGCCGAGGCCGACGGCGGGCTGGAGGCGATCGCCGCCGCCGAGCAGCACCGGCCGGACGTGATCCTGATGGACATCCGGATGCCGGGCATGGACGGCATCGAGGCGACGCGGCGGCTGCCGCGGTTCAAGGTCCTCGTGTTGACCACGTTCGGCCTGGACGAGTACATCGTCGAGGCGCTGCGGGCGGGAGCGTCAGGGTTCCTGACCAAGGACGTTCCGCGCCAGGAGCTCGTCGCCGCGGTCAAAGCCGTGACCAACGGTGACGCGGTGCTCTCCCCGCACGTGACCCGCCAACTGCTGGACCGCGTTGCGCACCGGCTCCCCCAGGCGACCCCGAAGGCCGCCCAGGATGCGCTCACCGAGCGCGAACGCGAGGTCCTGCAACTGATCGCCGGCGGGCTCTCCAACGCGGAGATCGCCGCCGCGCTCGTGGTCGCCGAGCCGACGGCCAAGCGCCACGTGTCCAACCTGCTCGGCAAGCTCGGTCTCCGGGACCGTGTGCAGGCCGTGATCTACGCCTACGAGAACGGGCTGATCGAGCGCCGCGGCTGAACCAGCCGCGGCGCTCGAACCGCGTTACGGCGTAGTGGTGCTGAGCGTGTAGGTCAGCGTCTTGGAGTACGCGCCGGTGCGGAGCGGCTCGGTGGCGCTGATCGCCTGCGTGAACGCAACCGTCACGACGTCGTTGGAGACCGGCCCGGTGTAGGTCTTGATGACCCCGAGCCCGCCCAGCGGCGACGCGAGCGAGAACGTCCCGTTGACCAGCTTCCCGGTCGCCACCGACGACGGATCGGCGACGGTCAGCGTCGCGTCACCGGCCGTCGAGATGACGGTGGCCGTGGTCGACGCGGTGTACGTGGCGGCCACGCCCGGAGTGAACGGGCCGAACGCCGGCGCGGCGCCGAGGACCAGCGAGAGCGTCGCCGGCACAGAGCCGCCGACGTCACCCGCGACCGGGAACTCGACCGGACCGAAGGCGGTCGTGGACTGCAGGTCGCCCGGGTGGCAGTGGTGCGGCGAGAAGAACGCCGAGCCCGGCACGCAGCGGAACATCGACGGGTTGGTGACCGACGGCGCCTGGCGGACGTTCATCGCCTGCTCGACGGCGTAGCCGACGGCGAGCAGCTTGTCCTCGGCGCCGGCCGTCCCGATGAAGGACACCGGGATCGGGTTGCGGCCTGCGCTGCCCGTGCCGTACCCGGCCGGGATGGTCAGCACCGGGTAGCCGGCGCGGTCGGCGATGTTGACCAGCGAGCTGCCGCTGGCGACCATCACCGCGTCCGAGCCGTCGGCCAGCAGCGCGTCGATGACCGCGGCGTTGGAGGCCTTGCCCGCGGCCGTGTCGGCCTCCAGCGACGAGAGGTCGGGCGACAGCGCCGCCGTCAGCTCACGCTGCTGGTACTTCAGGCCCTCGACCGGGTTGGCCGTGTTGTAGTTGACGATCCCCTGCAGCGAGCCGGCACCGCCGGAGACGCCGCCGAGGTAGGCGTTGAGGTCCTTCTCGAACGAGCGGCTGATGATGCTCGCCGGGTTCGGCGAGGGCGTCGTCGCCGTCTTGGTGGCGGTCGTCGCGCCCGCGCCCTGCAGCGCGGTCAGCGCGGCCGGGAACGGCGCCGTGGTCGAGTTGATGACCGCGACCTTCTTGCCCGCCAGCGACGTCGGCAGAGCGTACGTCTGGCCGGTCAGCGCACCCAGCGCCGTCGCCGCGTCGGCGACCGTGCGCGTGATCGGGCCCACCGAGTCCTGCGCCTTGGCCACCGGCAGCACGCCGTCGGTGGAGACGGCGCCGACCGTCGGCTTGAGCGCCACCACGCCGGCGACGCCCGCCGGGGCGATCATCTGCGCCGAGTCGGTCGACGTCTCCCTGCCGATCGTCAGCGCCGCCAGGCCCTCGGCCGCGGAGGCGGCGCTGCCGGCCGACGAACCGGCCACGGTCTTATCCGTGTCCGACGGCAGCAGCACCTGGCCGCCGAGCGAGGAGTAGCCCTCAGGCAGGTTGCTGTCGAACAGCCCGGCGAGCTCGGTGACGTTGGTCTTGCCGAGGATGATCGCGCCCGCCGCCTTGAGCTTCGTGACGAGCGCCGCGTCGGACGCCGGCATCGACTTCTGCAGTGCGATCGAGCCCGCAGTGGTCGGCATGCCGTGCACGTCGATGGTGTCGTCGAGCAGGACCGGCAGGCCGTGCAGCGGACCACGGGCGCCGGAGGACGCGCGCTCGCGATCCATCAGCTTCGCCTGCTCGACCGCATCGGTGTTGATCATGCGAACGGCCTGGATCGCCGGGCCCTCGGCGTTGGTCAGCGCGATCCGCGTCAGGTAGGCCTTCACCAGCGTCTCCGAGGACAGCGTGCCGGCCGCGAGCCGCTCCTGCAGCGAGGTGGCCGACTCGGTCTCCAGAGCGAACGGCAGGATCGTCGGCGTGCCGCCCGCGAGCTTGATCGTCGACTCGTAGTCCGGGTTGCACGAGCCGCGCTCGGCGTACGGCGGCGCCGGGACCGTCTTGGCGCAGCGGTACATGCTCGGGTTGACCTCGGAGACCGGCTTGCGCAGCTTGGTCCCCTGCTCGATCACGTAGGCGACGCCGATCAGGTCACGCTCGTCGTACGCGCCGCCGTTGACCGAGATGCTGAGCGTGCGGCGCAGCGTGTCGCTGTAGCCCATCGGGATCGTCAGCTGCGGGTAGCCGGCGCGCGGGCCGTTGTTGACGCTGCCGAGGATGGCGATGAAGTCGTCGCTCGGGTCGGCGGTGTCGTTGGCCATCATCCGGTCGATCCCGGCGTGCGTGAGGATCTTGCCCTGCAGCAGCTGGTTGCGGTAGCTGACCGAGGCGGCCGAGTCCGGGCTGATGTCGATCGCCAGCGCCGCGGCGTGCGTGCTGTTGCCGAACTTCAGCGCCTCCATCGGGTTGGCCAGGTTGTCGTCGTTCTCCTGCTGGAGCGACTTGATCGGCGCGTCCGGCCCCAGGTGGGCGTAGTAGTGGTCGATGTCGCGGTGGGCCTCGTAGTTGAGGACCGAGCCGCTCGGGATGCCCGACGAGGTGATCACGGGGCGCTCGACCATGATCGCGCCGCCGGCGACGAGCGCGTCGTAGGCGAGCTTCAGCGGCGAGCCCTCGGTGAGCGTGCCGTTGTAGCCGATGCGCTTGCCGCGCACGAAGTTCAGATCCAGCGCGCTCATGTAGTTCGGCACCGTCGCGGGGACCGGCGGGATGATGTCGGTGTCGTTGATGCCCGGGCCCCAGATGCCGCGGTAGTAGTCCGCGTTGTGGGGGTCGGGGCCGGCGATCGACTGCAGCGTCATCGCCGCGTTGGACACGGTGCGGTCCATCGGGCCGGCGGTGTCCTGGGAGGCGGAGATCGGCGCGATGCCGTAGCCGGGCACGAGGCCGACGGTCGGGCGCAGGCCGACGAGGCCGTTCGCCTGCGACGGCGAGATGATCGAGCCGGAGGTCTCGGTGCCGATCGTCAGCGCCGACAGGGCGGCGGCGCCCGCGGACCCGGAACCGGACGAGGAGCCGGACGGGTTCTGGTCGGCGTCGACCGCGTCGAGCACCTGACCGGTGAGGTTCGAGAAGCCCGACGGCTGGTTGCCGAAGAAGTTCGCGTACTCGGACAGGCCGAGCTTGCCCAGGATCACGACGCCGTTCTCGCGCAGCTTCTTGGCCACGCCGGAGTCGATCGCCGGGAAGGAGTTGCGCAGCGACCAGTTGCCCGCCGACGTGTACATGCCCTTCACGTCGATCAGGTCCTTGAGCAGGATCGGCAGGCCGTGCGCCGGCCCGCGGATGTGCCCGTCCTTGCGCTCCTTGTCCAGCAGCGCGGCGTCCTTCAGCGCGTCCTGGTTGAGCTGCGTAACCGCGTTCAGGCCCGGCCCGCGCTTGTTGAGCGCAGCGATGCGGGCGATGTAGGCGCGGGTGAGCTCAACGGAGGTGAGCTTGCCCTCCTCCATCATCTTCTCGGCCGTGGGGCCGTCCAGCGTCTCCAGGTTGAGCTCGGCGGCGTGCGCCGGAGCGGCCCAGAGCGCGCAGCCGATGACGGCCGCGGCAAAAGCGCGTTTCAAGTGGAACCCTCCATCCGTGGTTGCAGCGCCTGCTGACCCAGTGCAGGCGGACGCCGGGGACGCTATCCGTGCCCCCGTCCCCATTTCATTGGACCGCTGGTCGAATTGACCCCCGACGCTGCGTCCAACCCGCCAACTTGGCGCGGGAGGAGTCCAAATCCGCCCCTGCTGCGTTTCTTCATCATGGACTCATCCAAGTCTCGCCTCCGTTCCGTCCTGCTCGCGTCCGGGGTGCTCGCCGTCGGCATCACCTCAGTCGGCGTTGCGGCGACTGGCGACACCCTCAAGGAGGGCGTCCGCAACGGCACCGCGACCAAGGAGACCTCGATCGTCTCCAACAACCCGGCCACCACGGCGGCGACCGGCGGATTCTCGACACGCCAGTCGAACACCTCCACCACCGGTGGTGGCGCGATCTACGGCTGCCGCTCGACCGTCGGCGGCACGGCCGCCACTCCGCCCACCAACCCGTGTGTGCGCGCCAACAACCTCTCGACCGGCTTCGCCTTCGAGTTCAACGCGACCGGCGGCGCCAGCGCCGGCCTGATCACCGTCGGCGCCGGCGGCGACACCAAGAAGCCGTTCACCACCAACGCCACCGGCGTGGCCACCGGCCTCAACGCCGACCGCGTCGATGGCATCGAGGCCGGCGCGCTGAAGACCCGTTGGCTCCTGCTCAACGAGGCCGGCCAGATCGAGGAGCAGTCGGGCGGCTTCGCGATCCTCGACGCCTACACGACCAACCAGAACGTCTACATCGACTCCGGCGCCTCGCTCGAGGGCAAGGGCCTGACGGCGACGATCGCCCTCCAGAACAAGATCGACACGTCCGGCGACGGCGCGGCCGACGCCAACTTCGGCGGCGAGGTCGGCGTCGCGCGCTGCCAGACCGTCGCCGTCGAGTGCGCCCCGGCCAACGCCAAGACGGTCAACGCGCTGGTCGTGAGCCCGCGCCAGAGCGATGGCACGCCGACGGCGGGCACCGCCGGCAACCCGCGCAAGCGGGTGTACGTCCAGATCACCGAGTAAAGGGAACCTAAAGGGGACAGTCCCCTTTAGGTGGGGTTTAGGCGCCCCGCCCCGAGAGGCGGGGCGCCCAACCGCGTTACGGCGTGGTCGTGCTCAGCGTGTAGGTGAGCGTCTTGGTGTACGGGCCTGTGCGCAGCGGCTCCGTGGCGCTGATGGCCTGCGTGAACGTGACCGTCGCGACGTCGTTGGACACCGGGCCGGTGTAGGTCTTCACGACCCCCAGCCCGCCCAGCGGTGAGGCGAGTGAGAACGCGCCGTTGACCAGCTTGTTCGTGCCGGTCGGGTCGGCGACGGTCAGCGTCGCGTCACCGGCCGTGGAGATCACCGTGGCGGTGGTCGACGCGGTGTACGTGGCGGCCACGCCCGGCGTGAACACGCCGAACGCCGGCGCGGCGCCGAGGACCAGCGAGAGCGTCGCGGGCACGGTGCCGCCGACGTCACCCGCGATGACGAACGAGTCCGGCCCGAACGGGACGGTGCCCATCAGGTCGCCCGGATGGCAGTGGTGCGGCGAGTAGAACGTCGAGCCCGGCACGCAGCGGAACATCGACGGGTTCGTCCACGACGGTGCGAGCCGCACGTTGGTCGCCTGCTCGTAGGCGTAGGCGGCGGAGAGCAGCTTCGCCTCCTGGTTCATGCCCCCGACGAACGTGACCCCGATCGGGTTGCGCCCGGCGCCCGCCGTGCCATAGCCGGCCGGAACGGTCAGCACCGGGTAGCCGGCACGGTCGGCGATGCCCACCAGCGCGTCCCCGCTCGGGACGACCATCACGTCGACGTCGGAGAGCAGCCCGTCGATCACCGCGGCGCTCGCCGCCTTGCCGGTCGCGAGGTCCGACGCGTAGGTGGAGAGGTCCGGCGACAGCGCGGCCTCGAGCTGGCCCTGCTGGTACTTGAGGCCCTCGACCGGGTTGGCGGCGTTGTAGTTGACGATCCCCGACAGCGTGTTGATCCCGGGGCGGCCCGCGAGGTAGCCCTCGAGGTCGCGCTTGAACTCGGACGCGACGATGCTCGGCGTCGTCGGTGCCGCCGGAACGGTCTTGGTCACCGTCGTGGCGCCCGCCCCGGTGAGAGCGGTCACCACCGCCGGGTACGGCCCGGTGGTGGACGACGTGACGCCGACCGTCTTGCCCGCGAGCGAGCTCGACAGCGGATACGCCGTGCCCGTCAGCGCGCTGAGCGCCGTCGCGGCATCGCCGACCGTGCGCGTGATCGGGCCCAGCGCGTCCTGCGACGAGGCCACGCCGAGCACCCCGGTGGTCGGCACCAGGCCGACGCTCGGCTTCAAGGCGACCACACCCGCGATGCCGGCCGGGGCGATGATCTGCGCCGTGTCCGGCGAGGTCTCCAGCCCGAACGTCAGCGCCGCGAGGCCCTCGGCCGTCGACGCGGTCGACCCGGCGGAGGAGCCGCCGGGCGAGTTGTCGGTGTCGGAGGCCATCAGCACCTGGCCACCGAGCGAGGAGTAGCCCTCGGGCATGTTCGCGTCGAACAGGCCGTTGAACTCACCCACGTTGGTCTTGCCGAGGATGATCGCGCCCGCCGCCTTGAGCTTGGCGACCAGCGCACTGTCGGCGCTCGCCACGTTCTTCTGCAGGGCGATCGAGCCGCCGGTGGTCGGCAGGCCGCGGGCGTCGATCGTGTCGTCGATCAGCACCGGCAGGCCGTGCAGCGGGCCGCGCACGCCGCTCGACGCGCGCTCGGCGTCCATCGCCTTGGCGTCGCTGAGCGCGTTGGTGTTGAGCTGGCGGACGGCCTGCAGCGCCGGGCCTTCGGCGTTGGTCAGGGCGATCCGCGTGAGGTAGGCCTTGGTCAGCATCTCGCTGCTCAACGTCCCGGCCATCATCCGGTCCTGCAGCGACTTCGCCGATTCGGTCTCGAGGCTGAACGGCAGGATCGTCGGGGACCCGCCCGCGAGCTTGAGCGCGGTGGGGTAGTCCGGATTGCACGAGCCGCGGTCGGCGAACGGCGGCGCCGGGACGGTCTTCGCGCAGCGGTACATGCTCGGGTTGACCATGCTCGCCCGCTGGCGCAGCTTGGTCGCCTGCTCGATCACGTACCCGATGCCGATCAGATCGCGCTCGTCGTAGGCGCCGCCGTAGACGCTGACGTTGAGCGTGCGCCGCTGGGTCGCGTTGTAGCCCATCGGGATCGTGATCTGCGGGTAGCCGGCCTGCGGCGTCGACGGCGCCGAGCCGAGGATGGCGATGAAGTCGTCGCTCGGATCGCTCGGCGTCTCGTTGTTGAGCATGTCGTCGATCGCCTTGTGGTAGGCGGCCTTGCGCAGCGGCAGGTTGGTCCGGTAGGCGAGCTCGTTGGCGCCACCGGGCGTGACGTCCGCGTTGCCGGCGTTGAGGTGCGAGTTGTTGCCGAACTTCAGCGCCTCGTGCTCGTTGGCCTGGTTGTCGGCGATCTCCTCCAGCAGCGAGTGGATCGGGACGTCGGGGCCGAGCCGCTTGTAGTACTCGTCGATCGTCTTGTGCTGCTCGTAGCCGCTCGGCAGCGCGGGCAGGGTGCCGACCGCGATCGTCGGGCGCGAGACCATGATCGCCCCGGCCGCGACGAGCGCGTCATAGGCGAGCTTCAGGGGCGAGCCGTCGGTCAGCGTGCCGTTGTAGCCGATGCGCTTGCCGCGCACGAAGTTCAGGTCGAGCGCGCTCATGTAGTTGGGCACGGTGGCCGGCGCGGGCGGCAGCACGGCGTCGATGTTGGGGCCGAAGATCGCCGTGTACTCGGCGACGCTGTCCGGGTCCGCGCCCGCCGTCGACTGGAGGTTGAGCGCCGCGTTGGCGACACTGCGCTCCATCGGGCCGGCCGTGTCCTGGGAGGCCGAGATCGGCGCGATTCCGTAGCCCGGCACCAGACCGACCGTCGGCCGCAGGCCGACGAGCCCGTTGGCGTTCGAGGGCGAGATGATCGAGCCGCTCGTCTCGGTGCCGACGGTCAGCATCGACAGCGCGGCGGCACCGGCGGCGCCGGTGCCGGACGACGAGCCGGACGGACCGGCGTCGGTGTCGAGGCCGTTGAGCACCTGCCCGGTGAGGTTGGAGAAGCCCGAGTGCTGGTTGCCGAAGCTGTTGGCGAACTCCGACAGGCCGAGCTTGCCGAGGATGATCACGCCGTGTTCGCGCAGCTTCTTGGCGATGCCCGAGTCGGTCGGCGGGAAGGAGTTGCGCAGCGAGTAGTTGCCCGCGGAGGTGTACATGCCCTGCACGTCGATCAGGTCCTTGAGCAGGATCGGCAGCCCGTGCGCCGGGCCGCGCAGATGACCCATGGCGCGCTCCTTGTCCAGCAGCGCCGCGTCCTCGAGCGCGTGCGGATTGAGCTGCGTGACCGCGTTGATGCCCGGACCGCGCTTGTTGAGCGCGGCGATCCGCGCGATGTAGGCGCGCGTCAGCTGGACGGCGGTGAGCGTGCCGTCCTCCATCATCTTCTCGGCCGTCAGGCCGTCCAGCGTCTCCAGGTCGAGCACCGGATCGGCCGCCTGTGCGGGCGCGGCCCAGAGCGCGCTCGCCAGCGCGCAGACCAGCGCGACCCGCCTTACGGGAAGTTTCACGACGTATAGCCCCTCTCAAGAAGACCTACCCCTCGAACCGGCAGGGGTCCGGAGCCAACTCAATCTCTCATCGGACGCTCCTGCATTGGACACGCGGTCCGAGCCGTCCTCGACTCATGGGCGATGCCGTTGCGCCGTCAATGGACGCAGCGGTGCTCGCCGGCCTGGCGGATGGCGCCCGAGAGCTCTAGAACGGCAGCCAGGCGGACGGGAAGACCTCCCGGAACCGGCCCGGATAGTCCGGCACGAGCTCCAGCGCATGCCGGCCGGCGGGGCGTCCCTCGACGTGCTCGCGCAGCTGATCGAAGTTGAGCATCAGGCGCACGCTCGGCGCGACCTGGAAGTCGGCGGCATTGGGTCTCGGGCCCCCGATCACGCCCTCGGCCAGCAGCGCGTCGACGCGGTCCAGCTGCGCCGGGAGTGCGGCCAGGCAGGCCTCGGCCGTGCCCGGCTTCGGGCGCATCTGGCGCGAGACGACCGGATAGAGCACCGGGATCGACTTCCTCACCAGGTTCGTCGGGATGCCCAGCATGGGCGCGTGCAGGAAGGTGGCCATCGACGCCTTGTCCTGGCCGATCGCGTAGCGCGCGAGCTGGCGCACGCCGTCCTGGAGCACCGAGTCCGCCCACGCCTCGGCGCTCTCCACGGACTCGTCGCCGAACAACGGCGGCTCCGGCCGCAGGACCTCCAGCGCGCGGGCGATCTTCATCGTCCCGCTCACCCGCCTGCCGTCGATCGTCATCACCGGGACCGTGCTGCCGCGGTAGCGCATGAGCGGCAGGATGGCCTTGTGCGTCATGTTCGGGAGATCGAACCGGCTGAACTCGATGCCCTTGTAGCCGAGCATCAGCTCGGCGCTGATGCAGGGGTGCGAGCCGGGGACGCCGACGAGCTTGGCGTGCATCAGTCGACCATCGCCTGGTAGACGAGGTTGCGCAGCTGCGAGCGCAGCGGGTAGGTGCTCGACGGCGCCATCTGCGTGAAGAACTGGACGCTGACCCGCGACTCGCGGTCGACGAAGAACGCCGTGCTCGCCAGCCCGCCCCAGGCGATCTCGCCGGGAGCGCAGAGGACCTTCGTCGCCGGCGGGTCCAGCACGACGGAGAAGCCGAGCCCGAAGCCCATGCCGTCGTTCTGGGTCTCCGAGATGGTCGGCCGGGCGACGGCCTTCAGCTCGGCTCCGCCGGGCAGGTGGTTGCGGGCCATGTAGCGCAGCGTACGGGGCGCGAGCAGCGGCGTGCCGTCATTGACGAGCATGGTCGTGAAGCGGTGGTAGTCGGCCGCGGTCGACACCAGCCCGCCGCCGCCCGACAGGAACGCGGGCGGCTGCAGCGCGGCCTGCCCCATGCGGTCGTTGCGCACCAGCCCAGGGCCATAGAGCGCCGCCAGCCGGTCGGCGTCGACGGCGGAGAACGCGGTGTCGAGCATGCCCAGCGGGCCGAGGATGCGCTCCCGGAGGAAGTCGTCCAGCGACTGCCCGGAGATGACCTCGACGGCGTGGCCGAGGACGTCGGTGGAGACGCTGTAGTTGAACTCCGTGCCGGGCTCGAACAGCAGCGGCAGTGCCGCCCAGGCGTGCACCGCCTGCGAGAGGTCCATCCCGGGCGGCGTCCCGAACTCGAAGCCGTGATCGCGATAGACGCCGTTGAGCGGGTGCGCGTAGTGGAACCCGTACGTGAGCCCGCTGGTGTGCGTGAGCAGGTGCCACATCCGCACCGGCTCGATCGCCGCGCGGGTCAGCGGCCGCTGCTGGCTCCCGCCCGCCCACACCCGCGAGTCCGCGAACGCCGGGATGAACTTCGCCACCGGGTCCTTGAGCTCGAACGCACCCTCCTCCCAGAGCATCATCGCCGCCACCGAGGTGATCGGCTTGGTCATCGAGTAGATGCGCCACAGCGTGTCGTCGGTCACGGGGAGGTCCTGCTCGACGTCGCGCCGGCCGCCCTTGGCCACGTGGACCACGCGCCCGTCGCGGGCGATCACGCACAGGTAGCCGGGCAGCTTCCCTTCGTCCACGTAGCGGGCGTAGTGACGGTCGATGCGCGACAGGCGCTGCGCATCAAAGCCCGCCTCTTGCGGGTCGATCTCGACGTTGAGCACGCGCCAATCTTGCCAACCGCGCGAAGTGGGCCTTCGGCGCAACGGCGCGGACGGTGACCGTGACACGCGCCGCCGTGAGGCGAGAACGACCAGATGCTCGGTCGAAAATCGGCGCATCGGCCCACCAAGCTTTCACCAAACGCGGCGTGATCTGATTCGCCGAATGAGGAGAGCACTCTTGCTGGCAGTGGCCGCGGCGGTCGTCCTGCCGTCGACGGCCGCGGCGCAGACGCCGCCGACCGTCGTCTCGATGGGTGATTCCGCCATCTCCGGCGAGGCCGGCCGCTGGGCCGGGAACACCAACCAGTCGTCGTCGAAGACCGATGCGCTGGGCGCATCGGCGTACAACGACGTTTCCGGCGCGGAGTCGACGCCCGGGTGTCATCGCTCCAAGTCGGCCGAGGTGCACATCGGCGACGGCGTGCAGAGCGTGAACCTGGCCTGCTCGGGAGCGCGGACGTACACCCGCACCAGCGACGGCGCGTTCAAGCCGGGCCTGGACTTCGCGGCCAACAGCCAGGTCCAGCGGCTGCAGACGCTGGCGACGACGAACAAGAACATCAAGACGATCGTGGTGCTGATCGGAGCGAACAACTACGGGTTCGCCGACATCGTGCAGGCGTGCGTGCTCGACTGGCTGACGTCGCCGTCGTGGTGGAAGAACTACTGCCAGGACGACTCGGACATCGCCTCGCGGTTCACCGCTGCCAACAAGGCGCTGATCACCAGCCAGATCACGGGCGCGTTCAACAACATCAAGACGGCGATGGCCAACGCCGGCTACGGCGCGAACTCCTACAAGCTGATCGCGCAGACCTACTCGGCGCCGCTGCCGACCTCGGGCGGGATGCGCTACCCCGAGACCGGCTTCACGCGCCAGACGATCGGCGGCTGCGGCGTCTGGAACAGCGACGTCAACTGGTCGCGCAACACGGTCGTGGAGGCGTTCAACAACTCGATCCGCGGCGCGGCCGCCGCCGTCGGCATCCCGGTCCTGGACATGACCAACGCGCTCGCCGGCCGTCGCCTGTGCGAGAACACCGTCGGGCTGCTCGAGGAAAAGGGCGTCTCCAACTGGCAGTCGCCGGGCGCGGTCGACAAGAGCGAGTGGGTGCAGCAGATCCGCACCGTGTCGACGCTCTTCCCGCCCTACCAGCTGCAGGAGGACGGGCACCCGAACTACTGGGGCCAGCTCGCGCTGCGCAACTGCTTCCGCCAGGCCTACGCCGGCGGCGCGTCGCACGGCGGGTACTGCTCGCGCGGAACCGGCCTCAACGCCAAGGGCGAGCCGAACATGGCGCTCAGCTAGCGCGTACGATCCGCCGCATGAGGCGGTGGATCGTGGTGGCGACGGTCCTCGCCGGTGGGCTCTTCGTCCCGCCGGCGCAGGCCGTCGACGTGCACCGCTGCGGCGGCGCCGTGTGCGGGACGATCAAGCGGCCGCTCGGCAACGGGCGGACGATCGGGATCGCGTTTCGCTGGTATCGCGCTCCGAAGCCGACGCTCCCACCGATCGTGGCCGTCGAGGGCGGGCCCGGCTACCCGTCGACCGGATCTCGTTACGAGTACCGCGGGATCTTCGGGCCGCTGCTCGAGCACCGTGACCTGCTGCTGGTCGACAACCGCGGGACGGGCGACAGCGGGCTGATCGACTGCCCGGGTGTCCAGGGCTACGCCGGGCGCACGAGCGGGCCGGCGTTCGCCGCGACGTGCGCGTCGCTGCGCGCGGACGATCGACCGCCGCTTCGGCCGCGGCGCGTCGGGCCTGTTCGCCACCGCGTACGCGGTCGACGATCTCGCCGCCGTCATCCGCGCGTTGAAGCTGCCGAAGGTCGACCTCTACGGCGATTCCTACGGGAGCTGGTTCGCGCAGGACTTCGCCGCCCGCCACCCGCGGGTGCTGCACTCGCTGATCCTCGACTCGACCTATCCGCGTCACGACATCGACCCGTGGTACCGGTCCTCCGCGGCGACGATGCGCGTGCCGCGCTGGAGATCGTCTCGCCCGGGTCGGTCGCGCGACTGAGCGCGCTGCTCGAACGGGTCCGGGTCCGGCCGATCAGGGGCGACACGATCGACGCGCCGGGCACGCCGCTGACCGGCGTGACCGTCGGCCCGCGCGCGCTCACCGACCTCGTGCAGGACGCGGGCTCGGACCCCGTGATCTACCGCGAGCTCGATGCGTCCATGCGCGCCGCGCTGGCGGGCGACACGGTGCCGCTGCTGCGGCTCGCCGGCCAGTCGAACACCTGGAACCACTCGCCCGGCGACGCCGCGTACTTCTCGCGCGGCCAGTACCTCGCCGTGTCGTGTGCCGACTATCCACAGGCGTCGGGGCCGCGCGCCGGACGTCTTCGCGCCGTTCACGCCCGCCGAGTGGACGACCGTGAGCGGCTTCACGCAGCCGTACGACCTCTGCTCGCGCTGGCCGCGCACGAAGGCGACGCCGCCGGTGCCGGACCGTCCGCTGCCGGCGTCGGTTCCGGTGCTGATCGTCGGCGGCGACCTCGACTCGCTCACACCGGTGTCGGACGCCCCGGAGATCGCCCGCGCGGTCGGCGCGAACGTCAGCGTCGTCACGCTGCGCAACACCGTCCATGTGACGTCGGAGGGCGACAACTACCTGGTCGAGGGCAAGCGCTGCGCGCGGCGCGTGATCCGCTCGTTCCTGCGCGGCGCGCTCGACGGGGCCTGCGGCGAGACGATCCCGCGGGTGCACACGCCGAGCGGCTATCCGCTCACGCTCGCCGAGGCCACGCCGGCCACGCTCGTCTCCGGTCCTGATCCGAGCGAGACCATGCCGGCGTGTGGTGACCGTCGCCGCCGAGGCCGTCGGCGACGCGATCACCCGCCGGATCTACTCCGCCGCCAGGCGCGGCCCGGGCCTGCGCGGCGGCGAGTTCACGGTCAGCGAGCGCGGCGCGGCGCTCGAGTTCAAGCTCACCGGCATCCGCTTCGTCAACGACCTCTCACTCATCGGCAACGCGATCTGGAACCCCGCCTCGGGCGTCGTCGACGCGACCGTCAACGGCATCTCGCTGCAGTGGTCGCAGGCCTCGCCGCTCGCCACCGCCCGCATCGGCGACTCCGTCCTGTCGCTGCCCGCGCCGTAAGGTCTGGGGGATGGACGCCTTCCTCGCCATCGTCTCGCGGCGCGAGGTGCGCGCGTATGACGCCCGCCCGCTGCCGGAGGACGTCAAGCGCCGCATCCTCGAGGCCGGCCGCCTCTCCGGAAGCTCGCGCAATCGCCAGCAGCGCCGCTTCGTCGTCCTGCGCGACCACGACGCCGTCGCGCAGGTCGTCTACTCGCCCGAGAACGTCCGCGGCGCCGCGCTGGTGGTGGCGATCGTCGTCTCGGGCAAGGGCCCGCTCGGCCTCGACGCCGGCCGCGCCGCCCAGAACATGCTGCTCGCCGCCCACAACGACGGCGTCGGCTCCTGCCCGAACGGCCTCTCCGACGCGGACGCCGCCGCCGCTGTGGCCGGCGCGGGCGAGGGCGAGCAGGTCGCGACGATCCTGTCCTTCGGCTACCCGATCCGCGCCGGCGACCCCGAGCGCCGCAGCGCGCAGTTGTGGATCGAGCGCGCCGACCGGCGCCCGTTCGCCGAGGTCGTCTCCGAGCGCTGAGCGACGCCCACGAGTGTCGACTTGGTCAACCAGCGGTTGACCAAGACATCGCTCGCGCCGCGGACGCGATCAGCCGCGCGACGTGCCCGGCGGCCGCGTCGGGCACGGCGGCGAAGCTGATCAGCAGCGTCGGGACGGTCCCGCCGTGGGGACCGGCGCCCTCGACGATCAGGCCGTTCGCCCGGCACGCGGCGACCAACGCGGCCTCGTCCGCGCCGGGCACCTCGACCGCGACGTGCAACCCGGCCGCGGCGCCGCCCACGTGGGCATCGGGCAGCTCGCGGGAGAGCGCTTCGAGCAGAGCGTCTCTTCGTCGCCGATACGCGCGGGCGGAACGGCGGATGTGGCGGTCGTAGGCGCCGCGCTCGATGAAGTCCGCGAGCGCGTGCTGGTCGAGCGCGGGCAGCCCGTGGTCAAGGCCTTCGCGGGCGGCGACGAGGCGCTCCCGCCACGGCGGCGGCATGATCAGCCAGCCGAGCCGCAGCGCCGGCGCGAGCGTCTTCGAGACCGACCCGATGTGCGCCACGAGGTCCGGCCGCAACCCCTGCAGCGCGCCGACCGGAGCGCGGTCGTAGCGGTACTCGGCGTCGTAGTCGTCCTCGATGATCAGCGCACCACGCTCCTGCGCCCAGCGCAGCAGCTCCGCGCGCCGCTCGGCGGACATCACCACGCCCGTCGGGAACTGATGCGCGGGCGTGACGAGCACCGCGCGAGCGTCATCTGCAAGCTCGGCGACGACGATGCCCTGCTCGTCGACGCGGGTCGGCACCGGCTCCAGCCCACGCACCCGCAACAGCTCACGGATGCCGATGTGCCCCGGGTCCTCCACGGCGATCCGCGCGGGAGCCAGCGCAACCGCCAGCGTGATCGTCGCCTGCGCCGCGCCGAGACAGACGAGCACGTCCTCCGGCCCCGCCAGCGTCCCCCGCACCCGCCCCCGGTACGCCGCGAGCACCGACCGCAGCCGCGGCACCCCCTCCAGCGGCGGATAGTCGAGCTCGGCATCGCCCGCCCCGCGCACGGCCACGCTCAGCGACCGCAACCAGTCGGCCCGCGGAAACCGCGAGAGATCAGGCCGCCCAGGCCTTAAATCGTACCTAAAGGGGCCTGTCCCCTTTAGGTTTGCCTCGGCCTCCGAAGCCGCCAGCGAGGCCGCCCCGAACCTAAAGGGGACTGTCCCCTTTAGGTTGGCGGGGGCCACTCGGGGGCCGGAGCGGGGGGCGATGACGAGCCAGCCTTCGGCCGCCAGTTGCGCGTAGGCGTCGCTGATGACGCCTCGCGACACGCTCAGGTCCGCCGCGAGCACTCGCGAGGACGGCAGGCGCTCGCCGGCCACGAGCGCTCCCGAGCGGATGCCCGCGCGGAGCTGGTCCTCGACCTGGCGCTGGAGTGGTCCGGCTCCCCGCTCCAGCCGCACGAGCACCTCTCTGGCCTGGTCCAGACGCACGATTCTGGACCTTACACCCGGGCCAGTGCTCGCCTAGCGTGCCGCGGCATGAACGGATGGCTCAGAGGCGCGATCGCGACGATCATCGTCGGCGCGTCGTTTCCGGTCAGCCAGGCGCTGGTCGGCTACCCGTACGCGGCGGGGCAGAGCATCCGCTACGCGCTGGGCGCGCTGGTTCTGACGGCGATCCTGAGGGGGCGCCTCGGGAAGCCGACGCCACGAGAGTTCGCGCTCCTGTTCGCCGTCGCCGCCGTCGGCATGACCGGCTTCAACCTCGCGATCCTCGCCGCCGTCGACCGGATCGGCGCGACCAACGTCGGCGTGCTCGTCGGCGCGTCGCCGGTGATCCTCGCGCTGGCCGCGCGCAACCGCGCCGTGCTCGGTCCCGCGCTCGCCGTGGTGATCGGCGCGACGATCGTCAACGGCGCCGACTCGAACCTGAATTCGACAGGGCTCCTGATCGCACTCGGCGCGCTGGCCGCGGAGGTCGGCTTCACGCTGCTCGCCGCGCCGCTGCTGCCGCGCCTCGGCCCGACCCGCACCGCCGCCTGGGCGGCCTGGATCGCCACCGTCCAACTCGCGGTCATCCATCCGCAGCCTCCCGACGCCGACGCACACCGAGGCCGCAGCGATCCTCTACCTCGCGCTGCTCTCCACCGCCCTCGCCTTCGTGCTCTGGTTCGGCGCCGTCCAGCGCCTCGGCGCCGACCGCGCCGGCCTGCTCGTCGGCCTGATGCCGGTTGCCGCGGTCATC
Organism: uncultured Solirubrobacteraceae bacterium; assembly: GCA_963798325.1. Lineage (GTDB taxonomy): Bacteria > Actinomycetota > Thermoleophilia > Solirubrobacterales > Solirubrobacteraceae > Solirubrobacter. The sequence goes on along the minus strand of CAWCSS010000006.1, from coordinate 347,935 downwards.
GTCGACGCCCTGCTTAACGGCCGAGCGCCGTCACCCGCGGACCTCGCGGGGACGGCGCTCGTGGCGACCGGTGTGGCGTACGGGGCTACGCGGCGGACGGCTCCGGCGTCGGGCCCTCGTGGCGGAACTCGGGCAGCCAGTGCAGCTTCGACGGCAGATACCAGTTCCACTTGCCCAGCAGCTTCATCGTTGCCGGCAGCAGGACGGCCCGCACCAGCGTCGCATCGATGAAGATGGCGACCGCGAGGCCGATGCCCATCTGCTTGAAGTCGATGAACGACAGCGTGGCGAAGATGCCGAACACGGCGACCATCACCATCGCGGCGGAGGTCACGGTCGAGGCCGTCGCCTTGATCGAGTGCGCCACGGCGTCCTCGGTCTTCATGCCGCGGTCGACGGCTTCCTTGACGCGGCTGAGGATGAACACGTGGTAGTCCATCGAGAGCCCGAAGAGGATCACGAAGAGGAAGATCGGCAGCCAGGCGGTCACGCCGCCGTTGGACTCGAAGCCGAGCGCCTTCTCGAAGTGCCCGTCCTGGAAGACCCAGGTCAGGACGCCGTAGGCCGCGCCCACCGACAGCAGGTTCAGGATGATCGCCTTGATCGGGATGACGATCGAGCGGAACGTGACCAGCAGCAACGCGAAGGCGAGGATCAGCACGAAGGCGACGACCAGCGGCGCGCGGCCCTTGAGGAAGCTCACGTAGTCCTTGGTCTCGGCGGTCATGCCGGCCACGTACGCGCCGGACACGCCGTCGGCGCGCTTGACGGTCTGCGGCACCAGCGAGTCGCGCAGGTCGGCGAGCGCCGTGTTGGACGTCTCGTCGTTGCCGTTGCCCTTGATCGGGATCGAGATCTGAGCGACCTTCTTGTCCTTGGAGACAGTCACGTCGACCGGGGCGTTGAAGCCGCCGGAGGCGACGGCGCGCCGCTCCAGGTCCTTGATCGACGCGGCGACGGCCGGCGAGGTCACGTCGTCACCGGAGATGGTGACGACCGCCGGGATCTGCCCGCCCGGGAAGGCGGCGTCGATCTGGTCGTAGACCTGCATGACCGGCAGCGTGCGCGGCAGGTCGTCGGTGCCGGAGAGCACGGCGCGCATGTTCAGGGCCGGCGAGGCCATGACCAGCAGGGCGATGACGGCCAGCGACGCGGAGATCGCCGGGCGGCGCAGGACGACGTTGAGGATCGCGTTCCAGAAGCGGCTCTCGCCGTCGGCGCGACGGGCGCGGTGCAGGAACGGCACGCGGCCCTTCTCGACGCGATCGCCGAGCACCGACAGCACGGCGGGGACGACGGTCACGGAGCCGATCATGGCCACCAGCACGACGGTGATCGCGCCGACGCCGAGCGCCGTGAAGGTCTGATCGCCGGCGAGGAACATGCCGGCCATGGCGACCATCACGGTCAGGCCGGAGATCAGCACCGCGCGGCCGGAGGTCGCGGCGGCGGTGTGGATCGCGTCGCGGTGCGAGGCGCCCTTGGCGCGCTCCTCACGTTCACGGCGCAGGTAGAAGAGCGTGTAGTCGACCCCCACGGCGAGGCCGACGAGCAGCACGATCGAGGCCACGTCGTCGCCGAGCGGGAAGAACTGCGACGGGATCGCGACCAGGCCGAGCGTGGCCATCACCGCGGAGAGGCCGAGCAGCAGCGGCACGCCGGCGGCGACGAGCGCGCCGAAGGCGAGCACGAGGATGATCAGCGTGATCGGCAGCGAGAGCGTCTCGGCCTTCTTGAAGTCGTCCTCGAAGGCCTTCGAGAGCGCCTTGTTGGCCGACGCTCCGCCGAACTCGCCCACGAACACCGACTGGTTGGACGCCTGCACGCGATCGACGGCGGTCAGGACCGCGGCCACCGACTCCTCGGCGGCGGTCTCGTCGCCGCGCAGCTTGAAGTTCACGAGAACGGACTTGCCGTCCTTGGAGATCTGCGACTCGTTGCCCTTGGCGAAGGGCGACTCGACCGCGTAGACCCCGGGCTTGGACGAGATCGCGGCGATCGTGTCGTCGACCGCGGACTTCACGGCCGGGCTTGAAGCGCCGCCGGCACCCTTGACGATGATGCTCTCGACGTTCTCGGTCGGGAAGTGCTGGTCGACGAGCTGGTGGGCCTTGCCCGAGTCGCCGACGTAGGTCTGATCGTCCTTGGGCGCCTTGACGCCGAGGGCGCCGCCGATCACGAAGGAGACGATGACGAAGGCGATCCACCCGAAGATCGCCTTCTTGCGGTTCTCTGCACTCCAGCGGCCCATGCGGGCGGCGAAGTTCTTCTCTTTCACACTGGTCACGGATGGCAGTTTCGGCCCAGATCGGCCCCGGCGCGCGGGGGCCTTCACGCGTCTTGGCCTGTTGAGGCCCCCCGGGCCCGGTGCGGCTAGCCCCCCGTTGTGGGAACGGACAACCGCCGCCTGGAAACGTTGTCCGAACGGCCGATGACGCTCGGCCCCGCACCCGCGACCCTGTAGGCAGGGCAACGGAGAGAGGTTTGAGGACTTGAACATCGGCATCGGGCTCGCGCTGGTCTGCGCGGCCGTCACGCAACTCGGATTCCTGTGCAAGCACCGCGGCGCCGCGAGCGCCCCGCGCGTCGACCTGACGCGCCCGCTGCACAGCGCCCGGGCGCTGTTTCGGTCGCGCTGGTTTTTGATCGGCTGGGGCGTCGGCGCCGGCGCGTTCGGGCTGCACGTGGCCGCACTGGCGTTCGCGCCGCTGTCGGTGGTGCAGGTCGCGCTCTCCACCGGCGTCGTGATGCTCGCCGTGATGGGCCAGCGCCTGTTCGGCTGCGAGGTCGGCCTGCGCCAGTGGATCGGCGTGGTCATGACCGCCGTCGGTCTGGCCGCCCTCGTGCTGACGCTCCCGGCCAGCGCCCACCACACCGGTTACGCGACCCCCGCGCTGATCGCCTTCCTGGCCGGGATGCTCGCCCTCGGCATCCTGCTGATCGCCGCCCCGAGGTTCGGCACCCCCGCCCACCATCACGGCGCCCTGCTCGGCGCCGCCGCCGGCACGCTCTTCGGGATGGGCGACGTCGCCATCAAGGCGCTGACCACCGTCGACGGCCCGCTCGCCGTGCTCACCTCGCCGTGGCTGCCCGCCGCGATCCTCGCCAGCCTCCTCGCGTTCCTCGCCTCCGCCCGCGGCTTCCAGGAAGGCGACGCCGTGCCCGTCATCGCCTGCACCTCCACCGCGGCCAACATCACGGTGATCACCGGCGGCATCGTCGTCTTCGGCGACGCGCTCGCGGGCGGCGTCCTGCTCGCCGTCCAGCTCGCCGCCTTCGCCCTGGTGGCGGTCTCCGCGCTGGTCACGCCCGCCGGCCACGGGCGCCCCGAACTGGCCGCGTAGACCCGCCCCCGCACAGGGGCGATGCGCCGCCTCCGGAGCAGCTCGGGTGTCCGGCGGGTGCCCGCGGCGCCGGCTACTCCGGCGTCGTGATCCGCACCGGCGACGAAGCACGTCGGCGGCATCGACGTCTCGGGATAGGCTGCGCGCATCGTGCGCGGCCTCGTCCTCGCCTCACTGCTCGCCCTCGCCTTCAGCGCTCAGGCCGACGCCGCACCGAGGCCGCTGGCCTACGTCGAGGGGTACACGCACTTCGCGCTCGGCGGTCCATCCGCCTACGCGGCCGGACCCGGCGGCGTGCTCGCCGCCGCGCCGACGCGCGTCGTGTTCAAGACCAACGACGAGATCGTCGGGCTCACCGCCTCGCCGACGCGGTTCGCGGTCGCGACGACGACCGAGGTCGTGACCGGCCCACCGGCGCGGACGTTCGCCGCTCCCGCCCTCGTGCAGTTCGACGGCGAACGCCTGTTCACGATCACCGAGACGGGCGCCACGGCGTACGATCCGGACCCGAGGCCGATCGTGCTCCCCGCGCGCGCGGCGCCGGAGCTCGTGCGCTTCGCCGGCGACCTGATGGCCGTCCCCACGACGTGGGCGGACCGCGATCCGAACTTCCCCCATCGCCGGCTCGTGATCCAGAACTGGCGCACCGGCGAGGTGCTTCGGTCAGTCGACCTGCCGGATGAGATCCTCTCGCTCGACCTGCGTCCCGACGGCCACGCGATCGCGGTGATCGCCGTCGGCACCCTGTACGACATCGCCCCCGGCGCCGAGCCGCGCTTCCTCGCGTTCGCGGACCCCGGCGCGCGCTTCGCCGGCGACCGAGTCGTCTTCGCCCGCGCGACCGAGATGAAGGTGATCGAGCCGGGCGGGCCGATCCGCGCGTTCGGCGTCCGCACCCACCGCCAGGGCCAGTTCACGACCGACGACACCCGCGTGCTGTTCACGGCCAACGACTGCCTGCTGCTGGCCCCGGTGACGGACGTCCTGGCGACCGACGCCGGCGCCGGCCCATGCCCGCGCTCGGAGCTGGAGTTCGCCCAGTCCAACCGCAACGCGCGGCCCGCGCGGACGCTGACGGCGCCCATGACGTGCGTGGCCGGCCCGCCCCGCTGCCGGGCGCAGGTGCGGCTCACGCTCGGCTCGACCCGAGTGAGCACGTGGCGGCCGGTGGAGGTCCCCTCCGGCAAGACGCGGCGCGTGTGCATTCGCCTCACCGCCGACGGACTGAAGCGCCTGCTCCGCGCCACGACTCGCGGGCGCGTCGCGCACCTGGACGCCGAGCTGCGCTTCGGCTCCCAGCGCGTGAAGCTCGACGCCGGGCCGGCGGTCGGCGCCCCGTGAAGCGCCTGCTCGCCCTCGCGCTGCTCGCCTTCCCCGCGACCGCGCACGCCGACGTGACGCCGCTCGCCCGCGTCACCCCCGGCGCGGAGATCGCGCTCGCGGGCGACAGCGTCGTGTTCACCGAGATCCAGGGACGCGTCGCGCGGGTGTACTCGGTGCCGCTCGCCGGCGGGCCGCGCAAGCGGGAGTTCGCCTACACCGCGCCCGCCAACACGGCGGCCAACCTCCAGCTGTCCGCCTCGGGCCGGCAGGTTGCCGTCGCCGTCGCCGCCGAGACCAACGAATCGATCCTCACGCAGGCGTTCACCGGCCCGCTCGGCGCGCCGTGGACCGCGCTCGGCCCGCCCACCCGGCTGTTCGAGGCCACGAACGTGTTCCGCGTGCAACTCGACGGCGACCGGCTGTTCAGTTACGAGCTGCGCGGCTCGTTCGCGAACGCCGGCGTGACCGTGCGCGACCCCGAGCCCCACGATGTCCCGTTCTACTCGCCCACTGACGCGCTGCGCGCGCAATTCGCCGGCGACCTCGTGGCCTACGCGGCCTCCCGGCCGGGAGAGCGGGACGAGGGCGCGCACCGCCGGATCGTGCTCAAGAACTGGCGCACGGGCGAGCCGCTCGGGACCGTCGACCTCGAGTACACCGCCGAGATCGGCGCGCTGCGCGCCGACGGGACGGTGCTCACCCGCGGCAGTCCGATCACGCTGTGGAGGCCCGGCGCCGCGCCACGCTCGCTCGTCGAGGCGTCAGCCGACGTCGCGTTCGCGGGCGACCGCGTCCTGTGGACCGGCGAGGACGGCGTCCACGTGATCGAGCCCGGCGGCGCGACGCGGCGCCTCGGGCCGCCGACCCGCACCGGCGTCCGGCTCGCCACCGACGGGCAGCGCGCGTTCTGGGTGGCCAACGGCTGCCTGCTCACCGCCTCCCTCGAGGACGACTCGCACGCCGCGCCGGGCCCGGGACCGTGCCCGCGCAGCGAGCTCGCCACCACCTCTCAGCCCGAGCAGACGCTGGCCCGCTCGGCGCGGGTACGCATCCGCTGTGTCGCCGCACCGACCAACTGCGGCGGCACGATCCGCCTCCCCGGCCTCAGCCGCGCGCGCCGCTTCTCGCTCGCCGCCGGGCGCACGAAGACGTTCGCCGTACCGCTCACGGCGGGCGGCTACGCGGCGCTCGCCCGGCGCCTGCGCAGCCAGGGGGCGACCTACCCCGAGGTCGTCATCCGCACCGACGACGGCGCTGTGCTCACCGATGTGACCATCGCCATCGACCGGCGTTAGTGTCCTGGACATGGCCGTTGCCGTGGTCGCGACCCTCGTGGCACAGATCGAGGAGGAGCTCGATGCGGTCGTGGCGACCATCGGCGAGCGCATCCGCGAGGAGATCCCGGACTTCCGGCGGCTCCCCTCGGAGGCACTGGGCGGCGCGGTCCGCGGGAACGTGTCCCGCGCGCTCGACGCCCTGCGCGAGCTGCGCGACCCCACGTCCGAGGAACTCGCCCGCGCCGCCGCCGTCGGCCGCGAGCGCGCCGAGCAGGGCGTGACCGTGGACGCCGTCCTGCACGCCTATCGGATCTCGATCACCGCGGTCTGGTCGCGCTTCGGCGAGCTCGCGCGTGGCCAGGGCGCCGACGTCGGCACCGTGCTGGCGTTCAGCGAGACGCTGTGGCACTGGGGCGACGCGGTGATGGACGTCGTGGCCGCCGCGCACCGCGAGGTCGAGCTCGAGCACGCTCGCGAGGAGCAGCAGCGCCGTGACGCGTTCGTGCTCGCGCTGCTGACCGGGACGCTCGGCCCGGACGAGCTGCGCCGCCAGTGTGCGACCTTCGGCCTCGATCCCGAGCGCGCGTACCTCGCGTTCCGCGCCCGCGGAGCGACGCATCGCGCCGCGCACGCGCTCGCCGGCCCGGGCGGGCTGTTCATCACGCTCGACCGCGACGTCGCGGGGCTCGCCGTCGCCTCGCCGACCGCGCCGCCGGACGTGACCGTCGGCTTCGATACACCCGCTCGACTCGACCGGCTGCCCACCGGGTTCGCCCGCGCCTCGCGCGCGCTGCAGACCGCGCTCGCGTTCGGCGAGACGGGCGCGTTCTCGCTCGCCGACCTCTCGATCCGCCCGGCGATCCTCGCCGACGAAGCGCTCGGCGACGCCTTCGCGCGACGCCACCTCGCGCCGCTGGAAGGCTTGGGTATGGACTTCGAGGACACGCTGAGCACGTTCCTCGACCAGGGCATGCGGATCGAGGACACTGCACGCGCTCTGCATGTGCACGCCAACACGCTCCGGCACCGTCTGCGCCGCTTCGAGGAGGCCACGGGCGCCTCCCTGCGCGACCCGCGCACCGTCGTCGAGCTCTACTGGGCCCTGCAGCGGCGTCACCTGCAGGGCTAGACGGCTTTACCCTGTGACTTCGATGTCGACCCGCTCGACATTCCTGGCCGCCGTAGAGGGCCTCCTGCTGGCGTGCGCGATCACCGTCGCGGCGCTCACTTCGACGACCGCGGACTGGGACCCGTGGGCGCTGGTCGTCGTCCTGCTGGCGCTCGCCCTGGCCACCGATTGGTTCGCGGTCAGCTACGGCGGCCAGCGCATCAGCGGCAGCTTCCTCGCGCTGGTGCTGGCGATGGCGCTGCTCGGGCCGGCGCCGGCCACGGCGATCGGGATCGCGTCGGTGCTCTTCGACCATGTGCGGGCGCGCAACCCGCTGCCGCTGCTGTTGGCCAATCTCGCCGCGTTCGCCACCTTCCCGCTCGTCGGCGGGCTGCTCATCCAGTGGGCCGACCCGGACGTCAAGTCGGCCGCGTTCCCGCTGCTGGTGTTCGGCGTCTTCATGGTGACCAACGTCCTGAACTTCGCGATGATCGGCGGTCACCAGGCGATCGCCACGCGCACATCGCTGCTGGGCGCGTTCAGGAAGATCTTCCTGCCGGTGCTGCCCAGCGAGGTGCTCAGCGCCGTGCTGTGCGCGCTGGTCGCCGCCTTCTACGTGCGCACCGGCGTTGCCGCGATCGCGCTGATGCTGCTCGTGCTGCTGACCTTCCAGTTCCTGCTGCGCGAGCTGCTGCTCTCCCGCGAGCGCGCCGAGCGACTGGCCGGGCTGCAGCTGGGCGTGCTCGTCTCGATGATCGAGACGCTCGCGCTGCGCGACCGCATGACCGCCCGCCACAGCGCCGCCGTCGCCCGCTACGCCCGCGCCATGGCCCGCGCCCTCGGCTGGCCGCCGGAGGAGCAGGAGCTCGTCCACACGGCCGGGCTGCTGCACGACATCGGCAAGTTCGCCTTCCCGGACAGCATCCTGCTCGCCGATTCTCGCCTGACCGACGAGCAATGGAAGCAGGTCAAGCGCCACCCGGAGGACGGCGCGCGGATCGTCCGCCGCCTGGACGGCTACGGGCCGGTGGCGGAGATCGTGCACGCCCATCACGAGCGCTGGGACGGCGCCGGCTACCCGCGCGGCCTGGCCGGCGAAGCGATCCCGCGCGCCGCCCGGGTGCTCGCCGTGGCCGACACCTACGACGTCATCACCGCCCGCGACTCCTACCGCAAGCCGCTCACCAGCGAGGCGGCGATCGCGGAGCTGCACCGCGTCGCGGGCGCACAGCTGGACCCGGAGATCGTCCAGACCTTCGTGCGGCTGCTGAGCGCCGGCGACGTCTCCTTCGCCCACGCCGACGACGCCGATTTCGAGGCCGAGCTGAGTTTCGGGCAGCGGGTGCACGCACACGCCCAGCCCCTCCCCCGAACGAGGTAATCGCGCCTAACCGGCTTATGTTCGCCATAGCGCGTACCGATGTAGAGATCAAGGTCGCGGTTCTGACCACAAACTTCCTGCAAATGGCGCCAAAGGATGCGGCGTCCCAACCCTCACGGAGTGACCGACATGGGCTTCAAGTTCTAGTTTCTGCGAGACCAACGCACCGCCGACCTCGGCCGCACCGCGCCGAGGTCCTCGCGCTTGACGAGCACGCCCGTTCCTGACTCCGCGATCCGCCGGCCCCCTTCCGGCCGATCGCGGCCGAACGGGCCCTAACCGGCTCTCGCGCCCGCATCACCGCATCAGCCACTCCACGTCGTCCTCGCCGATCCCATCGGCCGCGTGGTGCGCCCGGCGCCGTGGCGATGTATTCGTGCGAACAGCGCGGCCGCGACCGCGCGGCGACGCACACCCAGCATGAGACCGGTTTCAAGAAAGGATTGCTCTACAGACCTCAGCGGGAATAGGCTCTCATCAAGCTGGGCCAGGACGCACACACCAATCGGGATCCGAGCCCGCTCGAGGCGCTGCTCCTTGCGCCCGTCGGCGTCGAAGCCGAGGACATGACGCAGGTGCAGGCGCGCCTGCGCCGGCGCGAGGCCGCGTTGCGCGCCGTGCTCGAGGGCCTGCCCGACGCGACGGTCGCCGCCGGGCGGGACGGGCGGATCGTGTTCGCCAATGCGCTGGCGGAGACGTTGTTCGGATACGAACACGACGAGTTGATCGGTCAGCCGGTCCAGACCCTCTGGCCGGAGAGCGTCAGGGCGCGCTACACGCGCAACATGCACCTGTACTTCGAGACCGAGCATCCGCTGCGCTTCACCATCCGTGCGGACGGCCTGCGGCGCGACGGGTCGGAGTTCGTCGGCGAGATGAGCTGGGGGATCGTCGAGACCGAGGCCGGGCCGCTGCTGCTGGCCATCGGGCGCGACATGACCTCCTACCGCGAGGCGATGACGCGCCTGCAACGCCAGTCGAGCCAGCAGGCCGCGGTGGCGGCGCTGGGCGCCCGCGCGCTGGCCGGCGCGGACGTCGCCGACCTGGCGCTGGAGGCGGTCGAGCGGATGAGCGAGACGCTCACGCTCGGCCATGTTGCCGTGCTCCACGACGGCGTGACGCTCGCCTCGTGGGGCTCGGACGGCCACGAGGCGACCCGCTTCGAGATCGCCGTCGGCGACGAGGTCTTCGGCTCGATCTGCGTCGAGGGCGACCTCGGCGAGGAGGAGGAGCACTTCCTGCGCGGCATCGCGAACGTCCTCGCGACCGCGCTCGGGCGGCTGCGCGGGGAGGAGCGGATGCGCTACGACGCGCTCCATGACCCGCTCACCGGCCTTGCCAACCGCGCGCTGTGCCGTGAGCGGTTGATCCACGCGCTCGCGCGCACCGGGCGCGATTCGGGCATGGCGTGCGTGCTGTTCATCGACCTCGACGGGTTCAAGTCGATCAATGACCTCTACGGCCACGCGGCCGGCGACGCGCTGCTGATCGGCCTCGGCCGGCGGCTGGTGGCGACCGTCCGGCCCGCGGACACCGTGGCCCGGCTCGGCGGGGACGAGTTCGTGGTCGTCTGCGAGGACATCGACGAGCGCACCGCGATCGCGCTCGGTCATCGCCTCACCGAGGCGATCCACGACCCGCTGGACGTCGACGGAACCGAGCATCGCCTGAGCGCGTCGATCGGGATCGCGTTGGGGGCCGCCGGACGGCGCGACCCGGACTCGCTCCTCGCGGACGCCGACGCCGCCGCCTACCGTGCCAAGGCCGAGGGGCGCGGACGGGTGGAGGTGTTCGACTCGCGGCTGCGTGCCCACGCGCGGGAGCGGCTGCGGACCGCCGCCGCGCTGGAGCGGGCGCTGTCGCTCGGGCAGTTGCGGCTCGCGTTCCAGCCGATCGTGTCGCTTGCGCGACCGAACGGTGGTCGGCCACGAGGCGCTGCTGCGCTGGGACTCGCCAGGCGGCGTGATGAACGCGCCCGCGGACTTCATCCCGGTCGCGGAGGAGTCGGCGCTGATCGTCGAGATCGGCGCCTGGACGCTGGCGCAGGCCTGCCACGAGAGCACGGCCGCCTTCGGGCGCGAGGACGGCCCGTTCATCTCGGTCAACCTCGCGTCGCGCCAGCTCGCCCAGCCCGACCTCCCGGCGCTGGTGCGGGACGTGCTGGTCGCCAGCGGGCTGCCCGCCGAGCGCCTGCGGCTGGAGCTCAAGGAGCGCGTGCTGCAGGGCGCGCCCAAATCCGCGCGGCGCAACCTGGAGGCCCTGCGCGATATGGGCGTCGGGCTCGCGCTGGACGACTTCGGGACCGGCTACTCGTCGCTGCGCGACCTGCCGGTGCACGCGGTCAAGATCGATCGCTCGTTCGTCGGCGTGCTCGGCAACTCGCGCGGGGACACGGCGATCGTGGCCGCGATCGTCTCCCTGGCCGGCGCGCTGGGGATCGACGCGATCGCCGAGGGCGTCGAGCATGAGGACCAGGCGACGCTGCTGGCCGAGCTCGGCTGCAGGCTCGCGCAGGGCTATTTATTCGGTGTGCCCGGTCCCCGGATAACCTCCGCGGAGTGACCACCTTCGAGGAGCTGGACGCGCTCTCTTCGCGCGAGTTGCACGACCGCGCCGTCAAGCGCGCTGAACGCCACCTGGACGTCAAGTTCTTCTGGAGCCTGCTGTCCGAGACGCCCGCCGCCGAGGCGGCCGACGGCGACGTCGTACAGGGCCGCGACGAGGTCGCGCACTGGAGCCGGCAGGTGCTGGACGTGCTCCGCCACGACGACCAGGCGCTCGACGCCGCCCGCCCGATCTACATCGATTACCTGCTCCGACATTCGGGATAGCGCGCATTACGCCGTCCGGGGGGTTGTCGGGCGAGAGGCGTTGACCGTGCGCTGACGCGACCGCGAAGGTGCGGGCGTGTTCGAGCTGAAGCGTGAAGTACCCGACACCGACCTCGCCCCGCAGTTCGACGGCGAGCCGATGGTCCAGAGCTTCCTCGTCGGCGAGTTGGGCCGCGTCTGGATCACCACCGCCGAGGCGATCACCGTGCCGGGCTTCGGCCTGCCCTGGGTGCTCGGGCAGCTCGCGTCCTACGACGCGGAGGAACTGCCCGCGCTGCTCGCCTCCGGCCTACGCCTGCGTGCGGGCGTCCTCGTCGCAGCCTAGGCCCAGCAGCAGGCCGTTCTCGGCGATGGCGGCGCTTGTGGTGAGGAACAGCACGACGCCCTCGTCCGGCGCCGTGATCGTCTCGACCACCTCGCCGTAGAGGTCGCGGATCTCGCCCAGCGTCTGCCCTCGGGCGACCTGCTCGCCGGTCTTCACCTGCGCCACCCAGAAGCCGCCGGGCGCGCTGTAGAGCCATTCGAAACGGCTGACGATCCGGCTTGCGCTCGGCCGCGGCCCGGCTTGCACGACCTGCAGATACCCGAGCGCATTGCGCACGCCGCCGCTGAGCAGCGCGACCGCGTTGCCGGTGAGCTGCCCGGTCCCGCCCGCCTCGGCGATCACGCCCAGCCTGCCGGCGGCCGCCGCCGCGCCGGACGTCGACCCCTCCAGCGAGCCCGTCGAGTCGACCACATACGGCAGCCCGAACGCCAGCGCCAGCTCGCGCGCGTCGTCGTGAAAGAGCGCGAACGGCTCCAGCGCCTCGACCAGATCCCCGCCGTGCAGATCGAGCACCACGTCGGCGGGCTCGATCAGCTGCGTGAAGATGTCGTGCGCCAGCTGGTCGGTGTAGCTGCCGTCCGGATCGCCCGGAAAGGACCGGTTGAGGTTCTTGCCGTCCGCGGGCACCACGAACGGCGAGCGCTCGACGAAGGACTGCATGCTCACCACGGGCACGCCGACCACGGTCCCTTCGAGCGCCTCGGTCTCAAGCTCGCGCATGATCTTGGTCACCGCGGCGATCGACGAGTACTCACACCCGTGGATCCCGCCGATCACGGACACGCGCGGGCTGCCGGAGCCAAGCTCGAAGCAGGGGACGTCGACGTCGCCCAGGGAGATCGTGGTTCGCATCTACGCGGCCGCGACCAGCTGCGAGGCCTCGAGGAGGACTTCGGGGAGCTCGTGCTCGAGCTGCCACAGGATCTGCATGGGCTTTTCTCCTTGATGGCTGAGATAGCTCACCGGACCCAAGCAGGTGAAGGGCGCTCCGGCCCCGTTCGGACGCCGGTTCGTCTCGCGCACGAAGAGCACGACGTCGCTGCCGTGGTTGATGTAGCGCTTGCCGGTGGGCGTCCGCTCGTGCGCACTGTTCTGCGATTCCCAGTGAAACCGCGATCGCGAGAGCGCGTAGTCGCGATACATCGTGCTCGGCGAGAACGACCTCTCGGACTTGCGCAGCGTGACGAACAGGGCATCAACGTTGACCGGCGGTTTGATCCACTTGACGCCTTCCCGGAACACCGTCGGGCGTTCCAGCGTCCCCTCGCCGAGCGCGAGCAGCGCCTCTTCGCGGGTGTAGGTGCCGTGCAGCGCAAGCGGCGCGTCCGCGATCAGGTCGAGGCGGTCCTCGCGGAGCGCGCTCAGCTCACCGAGCGCGAACACCAGCTGCTCGATCTCCGCCCGCACCGACGGATGGACCCAGAGCTCGGCGAGCGCCGCCGGCAGGGTTCGGCCCGCGAGGCCGAGCCCCGCGAGCAGCATCGAGAGCATCCGGCGCTGGCGCTCTGAGAGCCGTTTGACGTCCGGCGCGGCGGGTGCTCCGAGGACATCGACGTAGAACTCGACCCGCTCCGGGTCGTCGATGTGATCGAGGAAGCGAACCGCATCGAGCAGCCGCTTCTCGTTCGGCCCGGGCTCGGCCGTCGGTAGGCCGGCGGCGCGACGGAGACGGGTCCAGCCACGGTCAGGCGCACGGTAGAGGTCGGAGATCCGCCGACCGGTCGCCCGGTGCCAGGCCAGCAGTTCGACGTCGCCGCACTCGCGCAGCTCCTCCGCCAGCGTGCCCCACTGCGTCTTGGTCGCGGCGCGCTTGAGGTTCTCGAGGACAATCTCGCGCGCCTGGCGGTCAAGCACGAACGTGCAGCCGGAAGGCAGGAACGGGAAGTGCTCCTCGGCCTGCTCGCGGATCGAGCCCTGGCGCTCATCGATGACCGCCCGCAGCTTGTCCTCGAACCGGAAGTTCCGATGCTGCTGGCCGACCAGATCGATCACCGTCAGCGCCGCCTTGTCGTCACTGAGACGCAGGCCACGACCCAGCTGCTGCGCGAACAACGTCGCTGACTGGGTGGGGCGCAGGAGGAGCACGGTGTCGACGTTCGGCACGTCGACGCCCTCACCGAGGACGTCGACGCTGAACACGCACCGCAACTCGCCGCGCCGCAGCTGAGCGAGGACCTGGCGGCGTTCGTCCCTTGGCGTTTCGCCGCTGATCGCCCGGCTCGTCAGCCCGAGAGCGGTGAACTCCCGCGCCATGAACTCGGCGTGCGGGATCGAGACGCAGAAGCCGAGCGCCCGCATCCGGCCGGGCGCCGGGTGGTAGAGGTCGAGCGCGTCGCGCACTCGGCGGACGCGCATCGAGTTGCCGGTGAAGAGATTGCCGAGCGCGTCGAGGTCGTAGCCGCCGCGTTTCCACTCGAGACCGGACAGGTCCTCGGTGTCGTTGACGCCGAAGTACTGAAACGGCACCAGGTAGCCGCGGTCGATCGCCTCCCAGACGCGCAGCTCAACCGCGATCCGGCCGCCGAACCAGCGCGTGACGTCGCGCCCATCCATGCGCTCCGGTGTCGCCGTGAGGCCGAGGAGCTCTCGCGGCTTGAGGTGGTTGAGAAGACGCGTGTAGCTGGAAGCCTCCGCGTGGTGGAACTCGTCGACGATCACGACGTCGTACGCGTCGGGCGGGAGCTCGTCCACACGGCTGCGGAGCGTCTGCACGGATGCGAACACGTGCCGGCCATCTCGCGGGCGCTCGCCCCCGGCCAGGAATTCGCCGAAGCTCGGGTCCCGCACCACGTGCGCGAAGGTGGCGCGGCTCTGCTCGAGGATCTCCTGCCGGTGCGCGACGAACAACAGCGTCAGTGGCCGTCCTGCCCGCTCGCACAACGCGCGGTAGTCGAGCGCGGCCACCACCGTCTTGCCCGTGCCCGTCGCGGCGACGACGAGGTTCCGGTGGCGGCCATGCCGCTCGCGCTGGACGATCAGATCCTCGAGCATCCCTCGCTGGTAGTGCCACGGCCGGATGTCGAAGTTCGCGAACCCCTCGACCGGCGCGAGCCCCGACCGGCGGCGGCGCTGCCTGCCCAACGCCTCCTCAAGGCGCGCGCGGTCCGTCGCCGGATCGTACGGTTCGAAGGCGTCGTCCGCCCAGTAGGTCTCGAACGTCGCGCGCATGCGCTCGATCAGCGACCCGGCCTCGACCTCGGCGAGCCGGACGTTCCACTCGAGCCCGTGGTGCATGGCGGTCTGCGAGAGGTTCGACGAGCCGATGAACGCCGTGGCCAACCCGCGCGGGCGGTTCAGGATCCAGGCCTTGGCGTGCAGCTTGGTCCGTTGCGCGTCGTACGCGACACGGATCTCGGCGCCCGCCGCGAACAAGGCGTCCAGCGCCTTTGGCTGCGTCGCGTCCATGTAAGTCGTGGTGATCACCCGCAGGCGTCCACCCCGCTCGACGAGGCGCCGGAGCTCGTCGAGCATCGTGTTTACCCCGCTGAAGATCACGAAGGCGCAGATCAGATCGACGCTCGTTGCGCTCTGGAACTCACTGACGAGCTGGGAGCCGATCGACGGTTGCTTGCGATCGTTGACCAGCAGCTCGTTCATCGTCAGCGGGATCTGCGGCCGCTCCGGGAGCGAGGCGAGTTCGAGCCGCCGCGCAGGCGAGCGGATCCCGGTGAGCAAGCTCGCCGGCGTGACGATCGCGAGCTCCTCGGCCAGCCGACGCGCCAGCTCATTCACCAGCCCGGCCGGGTCCGAAGCGCTGCCGAGTGCGTCGGAGACGATCCTCGCCGCGTGCCTGCGCAGCAGCGCGAGCCCCTCCGCCGAGTCCGGCGACCGCTGCTCCACACGGTCGGCGATCCCCTCGAGGCGACGCGCAAGCGCCTCCGTCAGAAGCTCCTCACGCAGCCCGGGGGCGAGTTCGTCGTCGCTCACTGAGGGCATTGAACACGGTGAGCCGGCGCCGACGGCGCGGGGTTCTACGGTCTAAGCCCTGATGGACCCCGTGCTGCGCGATCTGCTGCTCGACCGCCTCGAGGAGGGCGACCTCGACGAGGAGGGTCGGCGCGTTCTCGTGGCGATGGCCGACGTGGGCGCGCCGACGCCGACCGCGACCGCTCCGCCGGTGTGGTTGAAGGCGGTGACGGTCGAGGGGTTCCGGGGGATCGGGCCGGCGGCGACGCTGGAGCTCGAGCCGGCGCCGGGGCTGACGGTCGTCGTCGGGCGCAACGGGAGTGGCAAGTCGTCGTTCGCCGAAGGGCTCGAGTTGCTGATGACCGGCGTGTTGAAGCGCTGGGAGAAGCGGCCGAAGGCGTGGACGGAGACGTGGCAGTGCCTGCATCACGCCGAGCCGACTCGGATCACGGCCCGGCTGCAGCTCGAGGGCGGCGAGGAGGTCTCGCTCGCGCAGATGTGGCCGCACGGCGCGGGCTACGGCGACGCGAGCGGACGAGCGGAACCGGCCCAGGTGCTGGCGAAGTACGGCTGGGACCGCGATCTCCCGTCGTTCCGGCCGTTTCTCGCCTACGCCGAGCTGGCGACGATGTTCGACACGCTGAGCTCGCTGTATGACGCGCTGACGCCGGTGCTGGGGCTCGCGGACCTCGACACGCTGGCGCAGAACCTCGCCGCCGCGCGGCTGCAGCTCGACAACCAGCGCAAGAGCGTGATCGCGGCGCGGGAGCAGCTGATCGCGCGGCTCGATCCGGATGACGATCGCGCGGCGCTGGTGCGGGGCATCCTCGACACCCGCCGGGTCGACCTCGACGCGCTGACGCAGCTGCTCGAGGACACGCCGGTCTACACGGAGGACATCACGCAGCTGCGCCGCCTGGCCGGCCTGCAACTGCCGACCGACGAGGAGATCGCGGACGCCTTCAAGGCGCTGAAGGTCGCCGAGCGCGCGCACAAGGACGCCGCGAAGACGGACGCGGCGCGGGCGACGACGCTCGCCGGGCTGCTCCGGCAGGCGCTGGCCGCGCGCGACCCGTCCAAGCTCACCGACGACTGCCCGGTGTGCGGGACCGCGGACGTGCTCGACGACACCTGGGCGGCGAACGCCGGCGAGCAGATCGCCGCGCTGGAGTCACAGGCGGTCGCGATGACCGAGGCGAACGCCGCGCTGGCCGCCGCGCGCAGCCGGGTCCGGCGGCTCAGCGACCTGCCGGAGCCGGTGACGAAGGACGCCGTGGCCGAGCACGTGCACGCGCTGCGCGCCCGCTCGGATGCCGCGAGCGCCGAGCTGACGAGCCGCGGCGCGGCCTGGCAGGAGCTCGCCGGCCGCGTCAAGGAGTGGCTCGCGCAGGCGCGCGAAGTCGAGTCCGGCGCGCCGACCCTCAAGGCCCTCAAGGACGCCGAGAAATGGCTCAAGAGCGCCACGGACGCGCTGCGGGCGGAACGCTTCGCGCCGATCTCCGAGCAGGCGATCGGCAACTGGCGCGAGCTGCGCCAGGGGTCGAGCGTGGACCTGCACGAGATCACGCTCAAGAAGGTGGGCCGCGGCGGGCGGGCGGACTTCGACGTCCGCGCCGAGGACGCCGACGCCAACGCGCTGGGCGTGATGTCCCAGGGCGAGCTGCTCGCGCTCTCCGTCTCGGTCTTCCTGCCGCGGGCCGCGCTGGAGGAGTCGCCGTTCCGGTTCGCGGTGATCGACGACCCGGTGCAGGCGATGGACCCGTCGAAGGTCGACGGGCTCGCCCGCGTCCTGCACAAGGCGGCGCGCACCCGCCAGATCGTCGTCTTCACCCACGACGACCGCCTGCCCGAGGCGATCCGCCGCCTGCGACTGGACGCGACGCTGCTGCACGTCGACCGCCGCGCACGTTCGACGGTCGCCGTCCAGACCTCGCGCTCGCCCGTCCAGCGTTACCTCGACGGCGCCCGCGGCTACGCCCGCGCGGACCGGCTCCCGCCAGAGGTCCAGGCCCGCGTGGTGCCGATGTTCTGCCGAAGCGCGGTCGAGGCCGCGGCGGCCAACCTCGTGCGCAGCCGGGCGGCGGCCGACGGGACCGATCTGCAGCAGGCCGACGAGCAGATCGCCGAGGCGCGGTCGCTGCGGGAGACGCTCGCGCTCGTGCTCTTCGGCGACGCCGGCCGCCAGGGCGAGGTCGGCGCCGAGATCCGCCGCCGGCACGGCGCGGCCGCCGCGACGCTGGTCACCGAGCTCAACAAGGGCGCCCACGGCAGCGCCGACCCGTCGATGCTCGAACGGCTCCCGACCGCCACCCGCGACCTCATCCACGCCCTGATGGCATGAACGGCGACACTCGCCTGACGGCTCGCGTCGCTGCGAGTACTCGCCCAGAGGCTCGTACATCGCGGGCCGAGAGGGCTCCAACGTGAATGAGCGGCTGACCGTGACGAAGGTGCTCGACGAGGCGCAGCGCCAGCTCGACGAGTTCGACCCCCATACCTCCGGGGCCTGGCCGCACGCCGCCGCGGCGCTGATCCGCCAGTGCCTGGAGTCGACGCTCGACGTCTTCTGGCGCACCCGCTCACCCGGCATGCTCGAGAACGTCACCACGCGCGACAAGTGGGTGTGCCTGCCGGCCTTCCTGGGCGACAGGCCGGAGGCGCGCGAGGCCGACTTCGCCTGGAGCGCGCTGTCGAACGCATGCCATCACCGCGCCTACGACGTCGGCCTCACCCAGGACGAGCTGCGTGAGCATCTCGCCACGGCGCGCCGCTTCCTGACCACGCGTGGCCGATAACGTGCGGACGCGTAATGCCTGACCAGCCGATCGCGCTGGTGCTCGCGGGCGGGGGCGCGCGCGGTGCCTACGAGGCCGGAGTCCTGTCCGTGCTTCTGCCTGCGCTGCCCTTGGACCAGCGCCCCAACCTGATCGTCGGCTCCAGCGTCGGCGCGATCAACGGCGCCTTCATCGCGGCCACGCTGCCCGACGGCGGGGACGCCACGCTGTCCTCCGGGCGGGCGATCTGGGAGAACCTCAACTGGGGCGACGTGCTGGCCACGCCCTCGCTGAAGGACCTCGACCGGCTCGCTCGCGGCGTGGTCAACTTCACCGGGCTGCTCTCGCTCGACATCCCGGCGCTGCTGGACGCGACACCGCTCGCCAAGACGCTCGAACGGGCGATCCCGTTCCCGCGGATCGCCGAGAACCTCCAGAGCGGCGGGCTGCTCTCGGCGGCGGTCGTCGCCACCTCGGCCCACACCGGCCGCAGCGTCGTCTTCCACCAGGGCGGCACGCCGGAGTCGCCACGCGACGACAAGCGCCGGATCGACTACGTGCCGACGATCCTGGACGAGCGTCACGTGCGCGCGTCGAGCGCGATCCCGGCGCTGTTCCCGGCGGTCGAGATCGACGATCGCTGGTACTTCGACGGCGGGACGCGGCTGAACGCGCCGATCAAGCCGGCGCTCTCGCTGGGTGCGCGGCGCGTGATCGTGATCGGCCTGAACTCGATCGCGCCCGAGCCCGAGGATGTCGAGCGCGAGCGGCGCCCGGACCTCGCGGCCGGCGCCGCGCAGGTCATCGACGCGTTGCTGGCCGACCCGCTGGTGGAGGACATCCAGACGCTGGCGACGATCAACGAGCTCGTCGGGCCGCGCAGCAAGCGCCGGATCCCGTACATCTTCGTCGCGCCGCCGGGGCGCGACACGCTCGGCCAGATCGCCCGCGAGGTGTTCCGCAAGCACTACAGCGGGCTGCTGCACGTGCCCCGCTCGCCGCAGCTGGCGTTCCTCGGGCGGGTGATCGACGCCGACGCCGACGCCCTGCACGGCGAGCTGCTCAGCTACCTGTTCTTCGCGCCGGAGTTCGGGCGGGCGCTGATCGAGCGCGGGCGCGCGGACGCGGCGGGATGGCTGGCCGAGCCGCACGACGACGGCCTCTGGGACACCGGCCCGCTAGGACGCGACCGCGGCTGAACGCGCCGCCCGCGCACGCGTGAGTGCCAGCGCCGCCAGGAGCACGATGAACGGATCGATCGCGGTCCGGTAGCGCGGCGTCTCCACCACGAGGAAGACGACGCTCAGGTACATGAGCACCGGCACCGCCCAGATCCACAGCGGCGCCGCTCGCGCGCGTGCGTCGAAGGCGCCGATCACCGCCAGCAGCGCGTAGATCCAGAAGACGATCACGGTCAGGATCGCAACCGTGCGACCGATGGAGATCGTCGTCGCCGTGTGGACCGACCAGTGGATCCCGGCCAGGTCGAGCATCCGCCGCGACGTCCACCACGCGGTCTTGAGCACCGACGACGGATGATCCTTGATGTAGTCGATCGAATAGGAGCGCAGCTGCTGGTCGAGCACCGCCTCGTTGGTCTGGCGGATGTGCCCGATGTAGCGATCCATCTCGGGGATGTGGCCCAGCGCCCGCCACGACGCCGGGTCCCGCCGATCGTGCTGGGCCTGGTCGTTGTAGGTGCCGGCCATCGCGGACCCGAACTGGGTCGAGACCGGGACGAAGTGACCGAGCACGACCTGGTTGCGGACCGTCCACGGGATCACCGTCAGCGCGCCGATCGCGACCACCAGGGCAGGTTTCCACCAGCGCGCGCGGCCCTCCCAGAACGCCCACGCCAGCGGCAGCGCGAGGATCATCCCGTTCGCGCGGGCGAGCACCACGAGCCCGAACAGCAGCCCGGTCCAGAACACCCAGCGCTTCAGCGCGCACGCCATCGCCCCCAGCATCAGCAGCGCGAACAGCGGCTCGGACATCACCGCCTGTCCGACCGCGATCAACGGCAGGTAGACGGCGCCCAGCGCCAGCGCCACCAGGGCCTCGCGCCGCCCCCACAGTTGCCGCGCGAGCACGCCGATCAGCGCGACGATCCCGGTCCCCACCAGCGCGTTGACGAGCCGCGCGAGCTCGACCCGGTGCTCGCCATCGCCGAAGAGCCAATAGAAGCCCGACAGCAGCCAGATGAACGCCGGCGGCCGGAACGCGGTCACCCGCCCGTAGGAGGTCTCGAAGGACCCGAACTGCACGATGTGCGCCGCGTGGCGGTCGTAGTCGATCGCGTCGTCGACCAGCGTGTAGCCCGGCGTCAGCAGCACCCACGCGACGCGAATCGCGAGCGCGGCCGCGAGGATCGCTAGGTACGGTCGGCGTCCAGCCATGCGGCGGGCTTGCGCAGCAACGCCCAGCGGCGGTCGAGCCGGAAGCGGCCGAGCACCCACAGGGTCTTGAAGGCGTAGCGCAGGCTGGTCACGAAGTCGACGGACGACGCCTCGTGGAAGTAGCGCGTCGGGATCGGGATCTCGACCACCCGCGCCTTGCGCGCGAGCATCTGGGCG
Source organism: uncultured Solirubrobacteraceae bacterium (assembly GCA_963798325.1). Taxonomy (GTDB): domain Bacteria; phylum Actinomycetota; class Thermoleophilia; order Solirubrobacterales; family Solirubrobacteraceae; genus Solirubrobacter. The sequence goes on along the minus strand of CAWCSS010000006.1, from coordinate 327,093 downwards.
AAGATCTCCTGGTCGAAGACGAAATCGTCGGAGTTGCGCAGGAACGGGATCGAGCGCAGGAAATCGGCGCTGAACGCGCGGTAGCCGGTGTGGTACTCGGAGAAGCGCACGCCGAACGCGCGGTTCTCGATCCCGGTCAGCAGCCGGTTGCCGAGCCACTTCCAGCGCGGCATCCCGCCCGCGATCGCGCGGTCGTCGAGCAGCCGCGAGCCGATCACGATGTCCGCCTCTCCGGCCAGGATCGGCGCGGCCATCTCGGCCACCAGCCCGGGGTCGTACTGGTTGTCGGCGTGGACCATCACGATCACGGCGGCGCCGTCGCGCAGCGCGCGCACGTACCCGGTCTTCTGTGAGGCGCCGTAGCCGCGGTTGGCCGGGTGGCGCAGCACGTCCAACCCGTTCAGGAGTGCGACGTTGGTCGTCTCGTCGGGGGACGCGTCGTCGATCAGCAGGCCGCGGTCGGCCGCCTCGGCGGGCATCTCGGCCACGACGTCCGGGATCGTGCGCGTGGCCTTGTAGGCCGGGAGCACGACGTGGATCGGCGCGCGGCCGTTGAGGTGCTGCAGCAGCGGATGCTCGGCCAGCCGGACCGGCGTGCGGTGGGCGAGGATCACGCGCTCGTCGCCCAAGGACAGGGACAGCTTCACCGGCGGCATCCGCTCGGCGACGGCGTTCAGGGGCCCGCCGGCCGCGCCGAGCCGCTCCGCCAGGCCGCCCACCCAGCGCTTGGCCGCGAAGGTGCGCACGAACGGCACGTCCTCGGAGATGATCAGCCCGGACGCGGAGATCAGCTCGCGCAGCGTGCGCCGCGGCAGCAGGACCGTGTGCGCGGGCAGGTAGCCCCACCAGCGCGCACCCGCGAGCCTGGCCGTCACCGAGGACGGGTCGGGCGTGACGATGCACAGGACGCCTGACGGTTTCAACAGCGCCGCGCACTGGTCGATCGCCGCCACCGGATCGTCGAGGTGCTCCAACACGTCGGCGAGCACCACGACGTCGAAGGTGCCGGGCGAGTCCCCGTTCGTCCCCTCGCCGAAGGCTTCCAGCGGCAGCTCGCGGACGTCGAGCCCGAGCGAGCGGGCGTGCCGGGCGGCCTCCCGGCTCAGCTCCAGCCCGACCGTCTCGTAGCCGCGCCCGCGCGCCTCGTCGAGCAGCAGCCCGTGCCCGCAGCCGACGTCGAGCAGCCGCCCGCGCGGGCGATGCGCGCCGACCAGGTCCAGCAGGCGGTTCGCGGTCGCGCGCCGGCCCGCTTCCTCGGCCAGATAGTCGTCGTCGCGCATCTCGCGGTAGAGATCGTGCAGCGGCGCGCCGGACGGCAGGAGCGGCTGCTGGACGGTCCCGCACTCCAGGCAGCGCAGCAGGTCACCGTGCTGGCCGACCGAATGGGCCGAGGGCGAGAACGCGGCGGCCGTCGGCGCGGCATCGCTGCCCCGCACGCGTAGCTCCAGCTCCCCTGAGCAGATCCGGCAGACCGCCATCCGGGCGGGCACGCTAGCAATCCGCGCCGCGCGGGCGATGAGGCAGCCATGACCGCGCGCGCTCGATCCGCGCCGCGGGCGTCGGGCGGGTGCGCCGCGCGAGCCGCCGCGGCGCGCCGGCCGCGGTGCCGATGTCGCGGATCCCCCGCGTCATCGTGCCGACCAGCACCGGCAGGTCGCGGGCGCGCGGGTCGATCACCGCGTGGCCCGGATCGCGCGGCGGACCGGCGGTGTCACGCATCGCACCCCTGGTCTCGTCAGTGAGACGACCGCAGGTCGGCCGCTCGTCCTTGACCGCGACCGGCACGCCGGTCAGCGGGCCCGGCCGCGGCGGCCGGCGCCGACCTCGGCGAGGTCAGCTGAGCGCTTCGCGCGCGTTCGCGACGTCATCGGTGGCGATCACGACCCGGTCGCCACCGAGCGCCGTGTAGGCCAGATCGACGTTCACGTTCGCGTCGGCGAGCGCGATCATCACGTCCACGAGCCCGCCGGGGCCCAACTCGACGACGAGCACGTCGCGCGTGTCGGCCACGCCGATGCCCTCGCGCTTGAGGGCCTGCTTGGCCGTGGCGACGTCATCGCGGTCGATCAGCGCATGCACGAACCCGCGCCCGTCGCCGGTGAACGCGGCCATTCCCCGCAGGTGCACACCCGCGGAGACGGCGACCTCGCCGAGCCGCGCCAGAGCGCCCGGCTCGTCGGCCATGACAACGGTGAGATCGGTCGCGTTCACCATCGCGACCGACATCATCCCACCACCGCCTAGAAAATGCGGTCGAATCTCCTGGTGAAGAGCGCGGACGGGAGCGAACCGCGGTTGAGGCCGACCGGCGCGCCGTACGCGTGCTCGATATCGAACTCGACGGACGTCCAGCCCTGCCGGCGCACCCGCACAACCACGTCACGGGGCGGCGTGCCCGGCGCGACCGGGTAGCGGCCGGTCCAGACGGTGCCGTCCGGGATGCTCATGCGGCCGGCTCCAGCTCGAGGGGGCGCTTCCTGTTCGCGGACGCGGCGTACGCGAAGGGATGATGAAAGACGTCGAGCGGCTTCTCGCCGGGAGCGACGAGGATCTCGAAGGCTTCGCCGCCCTTGCGGTCGTTGACGGCGACGGTGACCCGATCGGTGGCCGAGTCCCAGAACATCGTCACTTCCATGCCGTCGTTGCGGCGCTGGGCGAGCTCGTGAAGGGTGATGGAGGTGTTCATGGCCGAATCCTGGTGGTCGGAGGGTCTGATGCACATAGTCCCTGGGGTGGAGATTTCTCCCCACCGGGCCAGCCCCTCTCTTGCCGAGCCAGAACCCGCCCGCGGGGGTGGTGCCAGCCGTACCACGGATAACCTCCTGGCCAGATGGCCTCCTTCCGCGACCTCGGCTTCGCGCGCGTCGACACGGACCGCGAAGCCCGGCAAGGCGCCCCTGAGGGGATCATGGCCGAGGGCAAGACGCCGGAGGAGATCGGCGCGATCGCGGCCGCGTTGCTCGAGGCGGGCGCGGGAAGCGTGATGGTCACGCGCGCGGACGAGGCGGCCCGCGCCGCGCTCCTCGACGTCGCCGAAGACGCGCACGAGGATGCTCGTGCGCGGCTCGCGTGGGTCGCGCGCAACGTCCCGCCGGCGCACGGCCTGGTGACGATCGTCTCCGGCGGCACGTCGGACGAGCCGGCGGTCAGGGAGGCGCAGGTCCGCGCCGAGCTGCTCGGCACCGAGGTGATCGTCCATCGCGACGCGGGCGTGGCCGGGATCCACCGGCTCGAGCCGGCGCTGGAGGACCTCAGGCGCGCCCACTGCGTGATCGTCGTCGCCGGCTGGGACGCGGCGCTCGCGTCCGTCGTCGGCGGCCTCGTCGCGGCGCCGGTGATCGGCGTGCCGACCAGCACCGGCTACGGCGCGACCTACGGCGGGACCACCGCGTTGAACGCGATGCTCGTCTCCTGCGCGGCGGGCGTCGCGGTCGTCAACATCGACGACGGGTTCGGCGCGGGGACGATCGCCGCGCGGATCGCGAGGCAATCCAGGTGATCCTCTACATCGACTGCATCGGCGGCGTGGCCGGGGACATGCTCCTGGGCGCGTTGATCGACGCGGGGGCGGAGGTCGACCTGGGCGTCGTCGACCTGCAGGTCGAGACCGGCAAGGCCGAACGCCACGGGATCACCGCGACGACCACCACGGTCACCGGCCCGGCCGAGCAGCCGCACCGCGACTGGTCGACCATCCGCACGCTGATCGACGCCGCCCAGCTGCCCGACCGGGCCAAGTCCCGCGCCCAGGAGGCGTTCAAGCGCCTCGCCGTCGCCGAGGGCAAGATCCACGGCATCGACCCCGAGCGGGTGCACTTCCACGAGGTCGGCGCGATCGACGCCATCGGCGAGGTCGTCGGCGTCGCCCTCGCGCTGGAGTCGCTCGACGTCGAGAAGGTCCTGTGCTCGCCGCTGCCGATGGGCCGCGGGTTCGTCGGCGCCGCCCACGGCACGCTGCCGCTCCCCGCGCCCGCCACGCTCGAACTGCTCCGCGGCGCGCCGATCCACGGCGTCGAGATCGAGCTGGAGCTCGTGACGCCCACCGGCGCGGCACTGGTCGCCGCGCTCGCCGAGGGCTTCGGGCCGCTGCCGCGCATGACCCCGCACGCGATCGGCTACGGCGCCGGTACCCGCGACCTCGAGGCGCTGCCGAACGTCGTCCGCGCGATCCTCGGCACCGAGGCGACGACCGGGAGCGTGTCCCTGATCGAGGCCAACCTCGACGACCTCCTGCCCGAGCTCGCCCCGGACGCCGCCGCCGCCTGCTTCGACGCCGGCGCGCTCGACGTCTGGACCACCCCGATCCACATGAAGCGCGGCCGCCCCGCCTTCACCATGTCCGCGCTCGCCCGCCCGGAGCGCGAACGCGCCGTCGCCGAGGCGATGCTGCGCGAGACGAGCACGCTCGGCGTCCGCATCGCCCACCTCGACCGCATCGAGCTGCAGCGAGACCACCTGACGGTGACCGTCGCCGGCGAGCCCGTCCGGATCAAGGTCGGCCGCCTCGACGGCCGCGTCGTCAACCTCGCCCCCGAGCACGCCGACGTCGAGCGCGCGGCGAAGATCACGGGCACGCCCGCCAAGACGATCTGGGCCCAGGCCCTCGTGAACGCGCATGCCGGAACATAAAGGGGCCAGGCCCCTTTATGTTCGCGTCGAGGCGCGGGTGAGGGCGCTCGGCCCGGTCGTGGTGGCGTTCTCCGGCGGGGTCGACTCGAGCGTCGTCGCCGCGATCGCCCACCGTGCGCTGGGCGAGGACGCGCTGGCCGTCACCGCCGTCTCGCCGAGCGTGGCGCAGGGCGAGCTCGAAGGGGCGCGGCGCGTGGCGCGCTTCATCGGCATCCGCCACGAGATCGTCCGCACGAACGAGCTCGCCCGCCCGGGCTACGTCGCCAACGGCCGCGACCGCTGTTACTTCTGCAAGACCGAGCTCTACGACACGCTCGCCGCGCACTACCCGGGCCAGACGCTGCTCTCCGGCGCCAATCAGGACGACCAGGGCGACTGGCGACCGGGGCTCAGGGCGGCGTCGGAGCACGACGTCCAGCACCCGCTGATCGACGTCACCAAGGAGCAGGTGCGAGCGCTCGCGCGCGAACTGCGGCTGCCGAGCGCGGAGAAGCCCGCCACGCCGTGCCTGGCGTCACGCATCCCCTACGGCACGCAGGTCGACCCCGACACGCTCGCCCAGATCGACCGCGCCGAGCAGGCCGTGCGCGCGCTCGGGTTCCCGATCCTGCGCGTGCGCCACCACGGCATCCTCGGGCGCGTCGAGATCGCTGAGCCGGACCTCGAGCGGGCGCAACGTGATCAGGCGCGGATCGTCGCGGCGGTGTGCGCCGCGGGCTACGCGCACGCCGCGATCGACGAGCGACCGTTCCGCAGCGGCCGGCTCAACGTGGAGCCAGCGCGTCCCGCAGCATCGCGGTGAGCGCGGCGGCGAAGCGCGCGCGCCCCTCCGGCGTCATCGGGTCCTCGCCGGTCATCCGCGCGCGGAAGCCGGCGTCGGAGAAGTAGGTCGAGACCGCGCCGTAGACGAGCTGCATGAGCTCGACCGGATCGTGCTCGCGCAGGCGCCCGGCCGCCACCTCGCGCCGCTGGAAGGCGATCGCCCGCTCGAGGAACGGGCGCATGTGCTCGGCCATGGCGTCCTCGAGCCGGCCGCCGCCCTCGATCGCCTCGCGCCGCCAGATGACGACGAAGTCCGCGTGGGTGGCGAAGAACTCCATGCCGGCGGCGACCAGCGCCGCCACTCGGTCAAAGCCCACCGGCGCGGCCGACACCGCGGCCGAGGTCATGTCGGCCCAGTCGAGCATCGCCTGCTCGATCACGGCCGCGTACAGGCGCTCTTTGGACTTGAAGTGGTACAGGAGCGTCGGGTGGGTGAGACCCGCGCGCTCGGCGATGTCCTGCAGCCGCGCGGAGTAGCCGTGGAGAGCGAACTCCCCGCGTGCCGCCTCGAGAATCCGCGCTTGCGAGGGCATCTACTGACACGTTAGTAGAGACGGGTGGTACGGTGGCGTTCTGACCGACGAAGCCCTCACGCTGAAGGCTCTCCTCGCCGGCCAAACGGTCCTGCTCACCGGTGCTTCCGGATTCTTGGGCAAAGCCGTGCTCGGCCAGTTTCTCCGAGAGCTGCCCGACACGCGGGTGATCCTGCTGCTGCGCGGCGACGCGCAGCGGCGCCTCGAGAACGAGGTGCTGACGAGCGCGCCCTGCGAAGGCCTGGACGCGGCCAACGTGTCCGCGATCTCCGGCGACGTCGCCGACGATCAGCTGAGCGTTCCGGAGGGCATCGACATCGTCATCCACTGCGCGGCCAGCGTCTCCTTCGAGCAGTCGCTCGACGAGGCGCTCGAGCTCAACAGCAAGGGCCCCGCGCGCCTGCTGCAGGCCGTGCGCAACGCCGGCGGCGACCCCTACTTCGTCCACGTCAGCACCGCCTACGCGGCCGGCGCCCGCACCGGGCTGGTGCTGGAGAAGCCCTCCGGCACCGCGCCGTCGGAGCCGTGGCTGGACCTCAACGCCGAGCTCGACGCCGCCAAGGCCTGGCGCCGCGACATCGAGGCCGAGTCGCGCCTGCCCGTCCACCAGCACCGGTTCGTCAAGGAGGCCACGCGCGCCGTCGGCCCCGCCGGCGGCCCCGCGACCGGCACCCGCGCCGAGATCCTCCGCTACGAGTGGGTCCGCGAGCAGCTCACCGAGCGGGGTCGCGAGCGCGCCCGGGCACTCGGCTGGAGCGACACCTACGGGCTCTCGAAGGCGATCGGCGAGCGCACGCTGATGGCGGCCAACCCGCGCCTGCTGACGATCGTGCGCCCGGCGATCGTCGAGTCCGCGCTGCACACGCCCTATCCCGGCTGGATGGAGTCGTTGAAGGTCGCCGACCCGATCCTGCTCGGCTACGGCGCCGGGATCATCCCCGGCCGCTTCGCCGCCAACGGCTCGATCCGGATGGACCTGATCCCCGTCGACTTCGTGGCCAACGCCTGCGTCGCCGCGGCCGGGCACCCGCCGGCCGAAGGCACGGTCCGCACGATGAACGTGTCCACGGGCATGCGCAAGCCGTTGACGATCAACGACATGGCCGTGATCACGACGCGCTACTTCCGCGACCGGCCGATCCCGGACGAGGACGGCCTCCCGGTCGCGGTCCCGGAGTGGCGGTTCTCGACCCGCGCCGAGATCATGACGGCGATCAACCGCGCCACGACGGTGCTGGAGAAGGGCCGCAACGCCGTCGACCGCCTGCCGATCCCGCGCAGCGACAAGGTCGAGTTGCGGCTGCACAAGGACCAGCGCAAGCTCGACCGCCTGCGCCGCCTGAACGAGATCTACTGGCCCTACGGCGCGCTCGACTGCATCTTCGACGACCGCAACGCGCGGGCGCTGCTCGATCAGCTGCACCCCGACGACCGTGAGCGCTTCGGCTTCGACGTCGATGAGATCGACTGGGACCACTACATGGGCGAGGTCCACCTGCCGGCGCTGCGGGCGATCGCCGTGCCGCCCGCGGCGGGCCCGAAGAAGACGCGCTCGCCGGGTCGCCCGAAGGCGCCCGAAGGCCCGCCCGCGCTGGCGATCTTCGACGTCGAGGGCGTCGTGCTGGACTCGACCGTCGCGCACTTCTACGCCTGGCTGCGCACGCGCGACATGCCCGAGCTGGACAAGCTCGTGTGGACCGCCGGCGTCGCCACCCGGGTGCCGGGCTGGATCATGGAGGACCGCCGCTCGCGCACGGCCTTCAACCGGAACTTCTACCGCCTCTACAAGGACCTGCCGGCGCGCGAGCTCAAGCGCCAGGCCAAGGACGCGCTGCCGGACTTCATCCAGCCGCGGATCCAGCACGAGGCGATCCGCCGGATCCGCCAGCACAAGCGCCGCGGCGACCGCGTGATCCTGATCACCGGCGCGCTGGACTTCCTCGTCGAGCCGCTCGAGCACCTCGCCGACGAGCTGATCGCGGCGCGGCTGGTGGAGCGCGTCGGGCGCTTCACGGGTGAGCTCGCCGAGCCGCCGCTGACCGCCGACGGCCGCGCGTCGTTGGCCGCCCGCCTGGCCGCCGACCACGACGTCGATCTCGCCGACTGCTTCGCCTACGGCGACAGCCTCGGCGACCTGCCGATGCTCGAGCTGGTCGGCCACCCGCACGCCATCAACCCGGACTTCCGCCTCTCCCGCGAGGCCCGCCGGCGCCGCTGGACGATCGAGGAGTGGCACACCGAGCGAGCGGCGGTCTAGTGCAGGCGCTGACCTACACGCCGAGCATCGCCAAGTACGTCGCCACCCGCGCGGGGCTGCCGGACAGCGCGCTGAAGCTGGAGGAGATCCGCCCGCCGCGCGCCCCCGGGCCCGGCTGGCTGCCGATCCGGCCGCGCCTGACCGGCATCTGCGGCTCCGACCTCGCGCTGCTGAGCGGCAAGGCGTCGCTGCAGCTGGCGACGTTCACGTCCACGCCCTTCGTCCCCGGCCACGAGATCGTGGGCGAGATCGGCGCCGGCCCGCGGCGCGGTGAGCGCGTCGTCGTCCAGCCCGCGCTGGGCTGCACCGTGCGCGGGCTCCCGCCCTGCCCCGAGTGCGCGTCCGGCCTGATCGCGCTGTGTCGCAACACGACCGACGGCAACCTCTCGGCGGGCCTGCAGACCGGCTTCTGCCGGGACTCCGGCGGCGGCTGGAGCGAAGGCCTGGTCGCGCACGAGTCCCAGTTGCACACCGTCCCCGACGATCTCTCCGACGAGGACGCCGCGTTGGTGGAGCCGCTCGCGTGCTCGCTGCACGCCGCGCGCGTGGCCGACGTGCAGCCGGGCGAGAACGTGGCGATCATCGGCGCGGGCACGATCGGCCTGCTCACGCTCGCCGCCGTCCGCGCGGCGGCACCGAGCGCCACGCTGATCTGCGTCGCCAAGCATCCCGGTCAGCAGACCGCCGCGCGGCGCATGGGCGCCGACGACGTGTTCGGCCCCGATCGCCTCTACATCGACGGCGCGCGGATCACGCATTCACGCAGATTGGTCGGTCATGGCAATCGCGAACTGTTGCTTGGCGGCTTCGACCGTGTACTTGATTGTGTGGGCTCCGGAGCGAGCATCGAGCAGGCGATCACGGTGACCCGGCCGCGCGGCCGCGTCGTGCTCGTCGGCATGCCCGGCGAGACCCGCGCGGACCTCGCCCCGGCGTGGCTGCGCGAGCTCGAACTGCGCGGCGCCTATGGCTACGAGCAGGACTTCCCGGCGGCGCTGGAGTTCGCCCGCGAGCTCCGGCCCGGCCGGCTGATCGATCGCGGCTGGCCGTTGCGCTCGTTCAAGAAGGCGCTGGAGGAAGCACCGCGCGCCGCGCGCGCGGGTCGTGTCAAGACCGTCTTCGAGATCGCCGCATGAGTCGCGCTGCGCACTCGCGTGCTGTGGCGAGGAAAGGACAGGCGGCGTGAGCATCGCCCCCACACGCATGATCGAGCGCTCCAAGCGCCGCCACCCGGCCGCGGAGCGCGAAGCGTGCGTCGTCGAGGTGCACGAGAACTCGCCGCCGACGCTGTTCCACGCCGGCGAGCAGTTCCGGTTGGAACGGTTGCCGGTCGGCTCTCGCATCGTCTACCCGCCGCCGCCGCTGAAGGGCCTGATCGACGTCGACGCGGCGATCGCCGCCGCACTCGATTCGCCGCTGGGCATGGACCCGCTGGACTCGCTGCTGAGCCCGGGCATGAAGCTCACGATCGCGTTCGACGACATCAGCCTGCCGCTGCCGCCGATGAAGACGCCGGACATCCGCGGGCGCGTCATCGAGCACGTCCTGGAGCGCGCCTACCGCGCGGGCGTCGAGGACATCCACCTGATCGCCGCGCTCGCGCTGCATCGCCGCATGACGGCCGCGGAGCTCAAGCGCGCGGTCGGCCCGCGCGTGTTCGACGAGTTCTATCCCGACCGGCTCTACAACCACGACGCCGAGGATCCCGACGAGATCGTCGACCTCGGCCAGACGCGCCACGGCGAGGCGGTCGAGCTCTCCAAGCGAGCGGCCGAGTCGGACCTGCTGGTCTACGTGAACATCAACATCGTCACGATGGACGGCGGCCACAAGTCGGTCGCGGTCGGCCTCGGCACCTACAAGAGCGTCAAGGCCCACCACAACGTCCACACGATGCGCCACAGCAAGTCGTTCATGGACCCGAGCAAGTCCGAGCTGCACAACAGCGCCGGCCGCCAGGGCGACATCGTCGAGGCCGCCGTCCCGATCTTCCACATCGAGACGACGCTCAACAACGACATGTACGACGGCCCGCTGTCGTTCTTGGCCAAGCCCGAGGCGCGCTGGACCGCGCGCGAGCAGACGACCTTCGCGGCGCTCAAGCGCACGACCGACCGGATGAACCCGAAGCTGCGCCGGGCGGCGTTCCACAAGTCCGCCGCGCCGTACGCGGTGACGGGCGTGACCGCGGGTGCGGTCGAGCCGGTGCACCAGGTGACGCTCGAGCACTGCGCCGCCCAGCAGGCGGTCGGCGTGCGCGGGCAGGCGGACATCGTGACCGCCGGCCTGCCCTACCTCGGGCCCTACAACGTCGACTCGATCCTCAACCCGATCCTCGTCATGTGCATGGGCCTGGGGTACTTCTTCAACCTCTACCACGGGGTCCCGCTGGTGCGCGAGGGCGGCGTGATGATCTTCACCCACCCGGTCACGCGCGAGTTCCATCCCGTGCACCACCCGTCCTACGTGGACTTCTACGAGGAGGTCCTGAGCGAGACGACGGACCCGATCGAGATCGAGCGGCGCTTCGAGAAGGACTACGCCGAGGACGAGTGGTACCGCCACCTGTATCGGACCTCGCACGCCTACCACGGTGTGCACCCGTTCTACATGTGGTACTGGGGCGCGCACGCCCTGCAGCACCTGGGCGACGTGATCTTCGTCGGCGGCGACCCGCAGGCGTGCCGGCGGATGGGCTTCCGCCGCGCGGACACGATGCGCGACGCGCTCGAGATGGCCGAGCAGGTCGTGGGCCGCGACCCGTCGCTGACGCACTTCCACTGCCCGCCGCTGTTCTACGCCCAGGTCGAAGCGTGAGGCGACACTCGCCTGACGGCTCGCGTCGCTGCGAGTACTCGCCAGGGGCTCTCTCGCGGTTCGAGGCGGTCTCAACGTGAGGTTTGCCCGCGGCGGGCGCGGGCTAGAACGCCTCGCCGGCCCGAACGCCGGCAAGCGCGAGTCGACCCCGCGCAAGTGGCGGACCGTCACCGCGGGCAAGGACCCCTGGGCGGGCCAGACGGGCGAGGACGAGCCGTGGCTGCGCGAGAAGCGCCCTGCGCTGGTCCGTGAGATCGCGCAGCAGACGCTGCTGTTCCCGGCCACGCGCGCGTTCACGATGCCGACGATCATCGGCGCCGAGGACCTGATCCACGCGCCCCAGCCGGCGATCCTCGCCCCGAACCACGAGAGCGACATCGACACGCCGCTCGTCCTGCTCGCGCTCCCGTACGCCTGGCGCACCCACACCGTCGTCGGCGCCGCCAGCGACCGCTGGTACCGCAAGCGCTCCTACGGCATCGCCGCGGGCTTCTGGATCAACACCTTCCCGTTCGACCGCGGGGGCGGTCAGCGGCGCGGCCTCGCGGCCGCGGCCGCGCACCTGCGCGACGGACGCAACGTGTTGCTCTTCCCGCAGGGCACCCGCGGCGCCGGTCCCGAGGGCTACCGCGCCGGGGTGGCCGAGCTCGCGCTCACCGCCAGCGCGCCGATCATCCCGATTCACATCCAGGGCTCGGCGCTGGTCATGCCCAAGGGCCGCGGGCTGAACCGCCGCGCCCGCACGACCGTCACCTTCGAGCGTCCGCTGCACCCGCGTCCGGGCGAGACGCCCGCCGAGCTCACCGCCCGCCTGCAGCAGGCGATCGAGCACCACGTCTAGCGCTCGCCCGAGGCGCGTTCAGCCCGCGTCGCGGTCGAGCAGGTCGCGCAGCGTCCGCAGCAGCGCGGTGTGGTTGAACGGCTTCTCCAGGAACGCGCTGCCGGCGGGCAGGCCGTTGACCGTGTCGGCGGTGTAGCCGGAGACGAAGAGCGTGCGCACGCCTGGACGGAGCTCCTGCAGTTGCCGTGCGAGCTCGGGGCCGGGCATGTCGGGCATGATCACGTCGGAGATCAGCCCGTGGATGTGTTCGGGCTCGGCGCGGGCGTGCTCGAGCGCCTCCAGCGGCCGCGCGGCGCTCAGCACGCGGTACCCGGCCTTGGCCAGCACCCGCTCCAGCAGCGCGCGCACGCTGTCCTCGTCCTCGCAGAGCAGCAGCGTCTCCCCACCGCGCAGGCCGTCGGCGTCCGGCGCGAGCACCGGCGTGGCGACCGGTGTGGGCGCGCTCACGACCGGCAGGAAGACCGTGAAGGAGGTGCCGACACCGAGCTCTGACGAGACGCGGACCTGCCCGCCGGACTGCGAGACGGCGCCGTGGACCATCGCCAGGCCGAGGCCTGTCCCCTCGCCCACGGCCTTGGTCGTGTAGAAGGGCTCGAAGACGTGTGGGAGCGCCTCCCGGTCGATCCCGATGCCGGTGTCCGTGACGCTCAGGCAGACGTACGGCGCAGGGCCTTCCTCACCGTCGAGCTCGCACCCGCGCGCCTCGATCGTCAGCGTGCCCCCGTCGGGCATCGCGTCGCGCGCGTTGATCGCGAGGTTGACGATCACCTGCTCGACCGACCCGTGGTCGGCGATCGCCAGCGGCAGGCGCGCGTCGGTATGCACCCGGACCTCGATGTGCTCGCTGATCAGCCGTTCGAGCATCGGCACCAGCCCGCGCGCCACCTCGCCGACGTCGAGCGCGACCGGGTTCAGCAACTGGCGGCGCGAGAAGGTCAGCAGCTGGTTCGTCAGCGCGGAGGCACGCTGGGCGGCGCGCTCGATCTCCTCGAGCTCTTCGGCGCCGGGGCCGGAGCCGACGAGCGAGCGGGCGAGATCGCCGAAGCCGGTGATCACCGTGAGCAGGTTGTTGAAGTCGTGCGCGATCCCGCCCGCGAGCTGCCCGACCGCCTCCATCTTCTGCGCCTGTCGCAGCTGCGACTCCAGCCTGCGGCGCTCGGTCACGTCGCGCGCGATGACGCCGCCCGCGACCATCTCGCCCGCCTCGTCGGTGATCGGGAACACGGTCACGAAGACGTCGATCTCGCGCCCGTCCTTGTGCCGTGCGACGGCTTCGTCGACGATCGTCCGGCCGGCCCGCAGCCGCGCGAACAGCGGTTCCAGCGACCGTGGGCGCTCGCTCAAGAGCCGGTCCATCGTCGAGCCGAGCATCTCCTGCGCCGAGTAGCCGTAGACGCCTTCAGCCGCGTCGTTCCATGCGACCACCCGGCCGTCGGGCTCGAACATCATCACCGCGTCCGGGGAGCTCTCGACGATCGCGGCGAGGCGCTGCACCGCCTGCTCGTCGGCCACGCGCTCGGTGATGTCGCGGATGTGGCCGACGAAGCGCTCGACGCTGCCCTCGGCGAGCCGTGAGATCGTCACCTCGACCGGGAACTCGCTGCCGTCGGCGCGCAGGGCGGTCAGCACGACCGGCCGGCCGAGGATCGCCGACTCCCCGGTGGCGACGGCGCGGGCCAGGCCTGTCTTGTGGGCCGCGCGCAGCGCTTCGGGCACGATCAGCGGCCCGAACTCGCGGCCGAGCACGTCCACGCGCCTGCGCCCGAACATCCGCTCCGCGGCCGGGTTGAACTCGCGCAGGCGGCCATCGACGTCGAGCGTGACCACCGCGTCGACGGTGGCGTCGACGATCGCCCGCTCCACCCGTCGCGCGGTCTCGAGCCGGTCCAGCCAGCGCGCGGTCAGAACGATCAGCCCGGCCAGGATCACCACCAGCCCGCTGCAGTACAGCGCGAAGCCGGCGGGCGCTCCGTACCAGCCGGAGCGCACGCCCTCCAACAGCGCGTAGGCGAGCACGATCGGGATCACGATCGCCGCCGGCCCGAGCCGGCGGACGAGCGCTCCGCCCGGCGTGTCGGCGCGCACCAGCGCCGTCAGCCCGCGGTCCGGGCGCGCCATCAGCAGGCCGACGCCGAGCGCGACGAAGGCGAGTGCGGTCGGCAGCCGCATCGGCGTCAGCCCGGAGCGCTCACCGGCGTCGAGCAACCGCTCGACCAGCGACAGCAGGGCGATCAGGGCCACCAGGACGCCGGGGCCGTCGGACAGCCAGGCGCGGTCGAGCACCACCAGCCCGCACGCCAGGGCGGCGAAGCACACCGCGGCGCTCGTCGCGGTCGTGATCCCGAGGACGAGGATCACGGCCGCCAGGACCAGCACGACCGCGCGAGCGCGCCGGCGGTCGGCCAGCGCGAGCGCGAGCGCACCGAGCAGCAGACCGATCGCGGTCGTCACGCTCACCCCGACGAGCACCATGGTGCCCGAGATGACCGCGGCGACCGCGGCCGGCGCAAGGGCACTCCGCCAAGAACTACTGCGCAATCGAACCTCCGTGCGCAAGGGTACCTGCCGTAGGCTCTCTCGCCATGATCGAGCGCGCCCATTTCGGCGCGACCGGACACGAGTCCAGCCGCGTGATCTTCGGTGCGGCGGCGCTGGCCCGCGCGAGCAAGGCCGATGCCGACCGCACCCTCCCGCTCCTGCTGGAGCACGGGATCAACCACATCGACGTGGCCGCGAGCTACGGCGACGCCGAGCTGCGGATCGCCCCGTGGCTGCGCGAGCACGAGTTCTTCCTGGCGACCAAGACCGGCGAGCGCACCTACGCGGCGGCCAAGGAGCAGATCCACCGCTCGCTGGACCGCCTGCAGGTCGATCACGTCGACTCGATCCAGCTCCACAACCTCGTCGACGTGATCGAGTGGGACACCGCGCTCAGCCCCGGCGGCGCGCTGGAAGCCTGCCTGGAGGCGCGCGACGAGGGCCTGGTGCGCTTCATCGGCGTCACCGGCCACGGGCTCTCGGTGCCGAAGATGCACCAGCGCAGCCTCGCCCGCCACGCCTTCGACTCCGTGCTGTGCCCGTACAACTTCGTCCAGATGCAGGACGAGCGCTACGCGCAGACGTGGACCGAGCTGGCGACGATCTGCGCCGAGCGCGACGTCGCGCTGCAGACGATCAAGTCACTCGCGCGCGCTCCGTGGGAAGGCCGCGAGAAGACGGCGTCCACGTGGTACGAGCCGCTGACCGATCAGGCGGACATCGACAAGGCCGTCGCGTGGGTGCTCGGCAACCCGCAGGTCTTCCTGCTCACCACCGGCGACGTCGACGTGCTGCCGAAGCTGCTCGACGCGGCCACACGGTGCTCGTCGCGGCCCTCGGACGAGGAGATGCGCGGCATCGAGCTGACGGCGCTGTTCACCTAGACGCTCGCCCACGCCTCTACGTCGGCACGAACCGTGGGCCCAGCTCCCGCAACCAGCCCGCCAAGGCGGTCGCGGTCATCGGCCGGCCGAGGTAGAAGCCCTGCGCCTCGTCGCACATCAGGCCGGCGAGCAGGTCCCACGCCTCGGGCGTCTCGACCCCCTCGGCGACCACGCGCATCCCCAGGCGGCGCCCGAGATCGACGGTGGAGTGCACGATCGCGGCGTCGCGCTCATCGTCGGCCACGCGCATCACGAACGATCGGTCGATCTTGAGCTCGTCGACACCCAGGTACTTCAGCTGGGCGAGCGAGACGTGACCGGCGCCGAAGTCGTCCAAGGCGGTGGCGACCCCGATCTTGCGCAGCTCGCCCAGCACCTCGAGCGTCCGGGCGGGGTCGGACATCACCGCGTCCTCGCTGACCTCCAGCCGCAGGCAGGCGGCCGGGAAGTTGCGTTTGTCGAGCACCCGCGCGACGTCGGACGGCAGCCCGAGATCCAGGAGGTCCGCCGGCCCGAGGTTGACGGCCACGGACAGATCGAACCCGTCGCGGCGACGGTCGCCGATCTCCTGCAGCGCCCGGTCGAGCACGAACGCCGTGAGCGACCGTCCCAGCCCGGAGTGGTCGGCCAGCGGCAGGAAGTCGGCCGGCATCAGCAGCCCGCGCCGCGGGTGCGCCCAGCGCACGAGCGCCTCGACCCCGCGCACCGCGCCCGTGGCGATCTCCGCCTTGGGCTGGTAGTGCAGGACCAGCTGGCCGTCGGCGAGCCCGTCACGCAGCTCGCCCAGCAGCTCGAGCCGGCGCCGCGAGTGATGGTCGCGCTCGGGCAGATAGACCTCGTGGCCGGTGCGCGAGCGCTTGGCCTCGTACATGGCGACGTCGGCGCGCTGGAGCAGGCCGATGCCATCGTCGGCGTGGCCGGGGAAGATCGCGATGCCGATCGACGCGTCGATATGCACGCGGATCCCACCGACCGCGAACGAGCGCTCCAGCGCCGAGCGAAGCCGCAGCGAGGCGGCCGACGCGGACGCCTCGTCGCCGGGGTCCAACACCACCGCGAACTCGTCACCGCCAAGGCGCGAGAGCGTGTCGCCCGGCCGCAGAGCCTCGTCCAGCCGCGGGCCGATCTGCATCAGCACCTCGTCGCCGGCCTCGTGGCCGAGCGTGTCGTTGAGCTCCTTGAAGCCGTCGAGGTCGATCAGCAGGAGCGCGACCTCACCCTCGTGGTCGGTGATCGCCTCCTCCAGGCGGGCGAGGAGATGCCGCCGGTTCCCGAGCCCTGTGAGGTCGTCGGTGACTGCCTGTCGATGGCTCGCGCGCAGGCGGTCGACGATCGTCAGCCCGGCCCGCGCCATGCCGGTCAGGACGGTGACCGTCGCCAGGGTCGCGGCGACAGGCGGGAGTGACACGAATTGACCCACGACGAGCAGGGTCAGCGCCGTGCACGCGTAGGCCAGCAGCGCCGCGAGCACGACCGGGCTGAACTCCTGCCAGGGCGGTGCGGGCGGCTCGCGCAGCCAGCCGGCGGCGACGAACGGGACGACCGCCAGCACCGGCAGCTCGCCCAACGCGGCGAGCCCGAGGAGCGCGCAGGCGAGCGCGAGACTGACCCGCCAGCGGGCGAGGCCGAGGGCCGCCGCGACCCCGGTCGCGGCGAGGTTCGCGGGGAGCTCTGCCCCGGTCGTGACCGACAGCGCGGCCACGGCGCAGCCGCCCATCGCGAAGTCCAGCCAGCTCAGCCGCTGCGGGCGCCCGAAGCGCCCGATGACCATCGCCAGCACCGCCAGGGAGGCCATTGCGGTGGCCGCCGCATGGAACGCGTCAGGCGCCCCGAAGCTCTGCGCCGCGGCGCACGCGAGCGCCACGGCCAGCAGCGCGGACGCGACCCGATGATGACGCCGGAGAACGGCAGAGCCGGCACACGCAAGGCTCCCGCAGACGAGCACCCCACCGGCCGCCTCGACGAACATCACGACAGATACAACCAGCCCAAGGTCGGCACAGACAACGGACCGCTTTCTGGCCGATCACGAATCGAAGTCCGGGCGCACCATCTCGAACAATGACTCGACGACGGCGTAGTCACCCTTATAACCACAGCGGGCGATCGGGCGCAGCCGGGTGAGGTCGACGCGGCCGTCGACGATGCAGCGCTCGTCGACGTGCACGCCCACGACCTGGCCGAACACGACGATGTTCGAGGCCGGGTCGCCGTTGAGGTCGCGCAGGGGCAGGACCTGGACGACCTTGCACTCCAGCGCCACCGGCGCGGCCGCGACCCGCGGCGGCGAGACCAGCGTCGAGGCCGCCATCTCCAACCCGGCATGCTCGAACTCGCTCTCGCCCCGCGGCAGGGTGCGCGAGGTCTCGTTCATCTGCTCGCGCAGCTCGTAGGTCGGCATGTTCCACACGAACTCCCCGCCGGAGTCCGCGAAGGTCGCGGAGTCCTTCGGGCCGGCGCTGGAGAACATCAGCATCGGCGGGCGGTCGCCGACGGCGTTGAAGTAGCTGTACGGCGCGAGGTTGACCGCACCATCCGGTCCGAGCGTCGAGACCCATCCGATCGGCCGTGGGGCGATGAACGCTTTGAAGGGATCGTGCGGCAGAACGGACCGGTCGCGCGCCTCGGGTTCATAAAAGAGCATCGCGCGACATACTGTCCACTGTGGGAGCTGGAAGCGAGCGCCGGCGCAGCTGGCGGACCTCCGTGACGTACGACTGCATCCTGTCGCGCAAGACCGGCAAGATGATCGACACGAAGACGCTCGACATCGGTCCGGGCGGGATGCGCGTGCACACCACCCGCCCGCTGTCGGTCGACGAGCTGCTCGAGTTCGAGCTTCCCGAGCGCGCGCGCATCAACGGCCGTGCGCGGGTTCTGCGCGAGCAGGCCTACCGCGTCTACGCGCTGCGCTTCGAGAAGCTCGGCGACGAGGCGCGCGCGGAGATCGCGTCGCTGGCCGCGGCGGCTACTCCGCCCGCTCCAAGACGATGATCGGGATGTCCCGCTCCGTCTTGCTCTGGTAGTCGTCGTACGCGGGCCACTCGGCGGTCATCGTCGACCACAGGTCGGCCTTCTCCTCCGGGCTCGCCTCGCGCGCGTGCGCTTCGAAGCGGTCGCCCTTGACCTGCACCACCACGTTCGGATCGGCCATCAGGTTCAGGTACCACGCGGGCGGCGCGTCGGCGCCGCCCTTGGACGCGACGATCAGGTAGTCGTCACCGTTGGTCCCGTAGATCAGCGGCAGCTCGCGCTCCTCGCCGGTCTTGCGCCCGGTCGTGGTGAGCAGCAGCACCTGCGTGCCCTGCCAGTCATGACCGACGTCGCCGTCGGTCTCCTTGTAGCGGTCCGTGTGTTCCTGTCCGAAAAGCATGCCGTAGGTTCTACCCGACCGGGCCCGCGGCGCGGACGGCGATCAGGTTGCGCACCTCGCGCAGCGCAACCGGCAGCGTCGTGAGGTCGAACGCGCCGCCCGCGCGGATCTCACCGAGGATCTCCTGCGCCCGCTCGACCGCCGCGCGGTTGGCCTCGTACCACGCGTCGAGCGAGCCGTCGCGCAGAACGTCGGCGGTGAGGTCGGCGTGCAGGGAGAAGAGGTCGTCGCGCAGCGCGGCGCGGGCCATCGTCGCCCAGCGGGTGTCACGGCTGAGCAGGGCGATCTGGTCGCGCAGCCAGTGCAGGTGCAGCGTCCCGCCGAGACGGAAGTGCAGCGCGGCGACGTCGCTGACCTCGCTCCCGGTGGCGGTGGCGACCTCGACGATGTCAAGCGCCGAGAACAGCGCGCCCTGCGACGCCACGCGCCCCGCGAGCGGCTCGGGCACGCCCTGCTCGACAAGCGAGGCGACACGCGACCGCCACGTCTCCTGCTCCTCCTCGACGAGCACGCGCGGGAGCGCGTCGGCAACCGCTCGTGCGCCGTCGCCGAACCGCGCGACCTCGGCCGCGATATCCAGCGGGCGCGGCCGCGTGCGCAGCAGCCACCGTGTCGCCCGCTCGACCATCCGCCGCCCGGACAGCATCATCTCGATCTGGACGTCGGCGGCGACCGCGCCGTCGAGCCCTTCGATCTCGCGCCACAGGGAGCGCATGTCGAACACGTCGCGCGAGACGAGCGACGCGCGCGATATGTCGGCATGCGAGGCGCCCGTGTCCTCGCGCAGGCGGAACATGAAGGTGGTCCCCGCGCGGTCGACCATGTCGTTGGCCACGCGCGTGGCGATGATCTCGCGGCGCAGCCGGTGCCGGGCCATCTCGCCGCCGAAGCGCTCCGGCAGCGGCGCCGGGAAGTAGCGCGCGAGCTCGCCCTCCAGCGCCGGATCCTCCGGCAGATCGGAGTCCAGCAGCGACGCGTACAGGGTGATCTTCGAGTAGGCCAGGACGACCGCCAGTTCGGGCTGCGTCAACCCCAGCCCGGCCTGCCGGCGCTCGGCGACCACGTCCGCGTCGGGCAGCGCCTCGATCGCGCGGTCCAGCCTCCCGCTCGACTCCAGGTCGCGCATGAAGCGGTCGTGCACGTCGAGCATCGCCGGCGCCTGGAAGCGCGCCAGCGACAGCGCCTGCGTCTGCGAGTAGGACCCGCGCAGCACCCGCTCGGCCACCGCGTCGGTCATCTCCGCCAGCAACGCGTTGCGCTGCTTGCCGGTCATGTCGCCCGCCTCGACCACGGCGTCGAGCAGGACCTTGATGTTGACCTCGTGATCGGAGCAGTTCACGCCGCCCGCGTTGTCGATCGCGTCGGTGTTGATCTTGCCGCCGGTGAGCGCGAACTCGATCCGCCCGCGCTGCGTGCAGCCGAGGTTGCCGCCCTCGCCGACGACCCGCGCGCGCAGGTCGCGCCCGTTGACCCGCACGGCGTCGTTGGCCTTGTCGCCGACGTCCGCGTGGGTCTCTGATGCCGCCTTCACGTAGGTGCCGATGCCGCCGTTCCACAGCAGATCGACGGGCGCCTTCAGGATCGCCTGGATCAGCTCGCTCGGTGTCAACCGCTCCGCGTCGACGTCGAGTGCCGTCCGGACCTCGGGCGTGAGCTCGATCGACTTCGCCGTGCGCGGGAACACGCCCCCGCCCTCGCTGATCAGCGACGTGTCGTAGTCGGCCCAGGTCGACCGCGGCAGATCGAACATCCGCCGCCGTTCGGCGCACGACGCCGCCGGGTCGGCCGGCGACGGGTCGAGGAAGATGTGCCGGTGGTCGAACGCGGCCACGAGCTTGATGTGCTCGGAGAGCAGCATCCCGTTGCCGAACACGTCGCCGCTCATGTCGCCGACACCGCAGACGGTGAAGTCCTCGCGCTGGACGTCGAGGCCCAGCTCGCGGAAGTGCCGCTGCACGCTCACCCACGCGGAGCGCGCGGTGATGCCCATCGCCTTGTGGTCGTATCCCACCGACCCGCCGGAGGCGAACGCGTCGCCGAGCCAGAACCCGTAGGACTGCGCGATGCCGTTGGCGATGTCGCTGAACGTCGCCGTGCCCTTGTCGGCCGCGACCACCAGATAGGGGTCGTCGCCGTCGACCCGCACCACGTGCGCGGGCGGCACGATGTCATCGCCGGAGATCGTGTCGGTGATGTCCAGCAACCCGCTGATGAACAGCGTGTAGCACTCGACCACCTGATCGCCGGCGCGCTTGACCACGAACCCGCCCTTCGCACCGACCGGCACGATCACCGCGTTCTTGACCATCTGCGCCTTCATCAGGCCGAGGATCTCGGTGCGGAAGTCCTCGCGCCGGTCCGACCAGCGCAGGCCGCCGCGCGCGACCGACCCGCCGCGCAGGTGCACGCCCTCGACCCGCGGCGAGTGCACGAAGATCTCGAAGCGCGGCCGCGGCAGCGGGGTCAGCGGCACCTGGTGCGGGTCGAGCTTGAAGCTCAGGTACGGCTTCGGCCCGGGCAACCAGTAGTTGGTCCGCAGCATCGCCTGCACGACCGACAGGAAGCCCCGCAGGATCCGGTCCTGATCCAGGGAGTCGACGGCATCGATCGCCGTCTCGATCCTCTCCGCCACCGCGTCCTCGCCACCGCGCGCGACAGTGGGATCGAAGCGCGCCTTGAACAGGTCGACCAGCGAGGAGGCCACGTCGGGATGCGCGAGCAGCGTGTCCTCCATGTAGCGATCGCTGAACGGGATCCCGGCCTGGCGCAGGTAGCGAGCGACCGAGCGCAGCATCGTCACCTCGCGCCAGTCCAGCCCGGCGGCGATCACCAGCCCGTTGAACCCGTCCTGCTCGGCCTCGCCGTTCCACACGCGCACGAAGCTCTCGTGGAAGCGTTCGCGGATCGCGTCGGCGTCGACCGGTCCGCGCGCCTGCAGCCCGAAGTCGTACAGCCACGCCGGCGGGCCCTCGCGCGGCGTCACGCGGTAGGGCCGCTCGTCCGTGACCGTCAGCCCGAGCGACTCGAACATCGGCAGGACGTCGCTCAACGTGACCCGTTCGCCGCGCTTGTAGAGCTTGCAGCGCAGCACGCCCGGAGCCGCCTCCAGCGGGCGGTACAGCGAGAGATCGAGCCCGTCGCCGGACAGTCCTTCGATCCGCTGCAGGTCGGCGACCGCCGAGCGGGCGAGCAGATCGTCACGGTAGGCGGGCGGGAACGCGGACCCGTACTGGCGGAAGAGGGACATCCCGGACTCCTCGCCGAGCTCCTCCACGAGCGCCTCGAACAGGTCGTCCTCCCAGGAGCGCGTGGCCTCGACGATCCGCGCCTCGAGCTCGTCGGCGTCGTAGGACGGCCGCGAGCCCGCGGGCAGCCGCAGCGTGTAGTGGATGCGCACCAGCACCCACTCGGTGAGCCGCAGCTCCCAGTCGACCGACTCCGCCCCGAGCGCCTCCTGGAGGATCGCGCCGATCTTGACCCGGTTGGCGGTGTGGAAGCGGTCGCGGGGGATGAACACCAGGCACGACACGAAGCGCTCGTAGCGATCGGTGCGCATGAAGATCCGCACCCGCTGGCGCTCGCCCAGCTCGAGGATGCCGGACGCGACCCGGTAGAGGTCGTCGATGTCGATCTGGAAGAGCTCGTCGCGCGGGTACGTGTCGACGACCTCGGTCAGCGCCTTGTCGTCGTGGCTGCCGGGCGGGAACCCGGCGCGGTCGCGGACGGCCTGCACCTTGCGCCGCAGCACCGGGATGTTGGCCGGCACCTCGCGGTAGGCGGCGGTCGTGTAGAGCCCGAGGAAGCGCCGCTCGCCGATCACGTTGCGCTCGGCGTCGAACTTCTTGACGCCGATGTAGTCCAGGTAGGCGGGGCGGTGGATCGGTGAGCGGTTGGTCGCCTTGGCGATCACCAGCGGGTCGGGCTCGCGGGCCAGCGCGCGCACGCCCAGCGGCAGCTTCGCGAACCCGCTCGAGGACCCCGAGCTCCCGCCGCGCAACAATCCCAGGCCGCTCCCCTCCACCGCGTTCAACGCGCTCTCGGTGAGCTCGTACTCGCGGTAGCCGAGGAAGGTGAAGTGGTGGTCGCCGACCCAGGCGAGCAGCGCCCGCGCCTCGGCGAACTCGTCCTCGTCCATGCCGGCCGGCGTCGGCTCGTCGATCAGCGCCTGCATGCGCTCGCGCATCGGCTGCCAGTCCTCGACCGCCGCGCGCACCTGCGCCAGCACCTCGCGCAGCGCGTCGGCCAATTCGTCGAAGCCGTCCGCCTGGCGGTCGATCTCGATGTGCATGTAGGACTCGCCGCCCACCAGTGGGTGCACGAGCACGTGGATGCCGAGCTCGCGCCGGCTGATCTCCATGCTCACCGAGTCCACGAGGAACGGCATGTCGTCGGAGACGATCTCGACCGCGGTGTGCGGCGACTGCCAGCCGTGCTGCTCGAACGTCGGGTTGTAGACGCGCACGCGCACCTCCGCCGGCGCGCGGTCGCGTCCGAACGTCCAATGCGCCAGCGCGGCCCCGTAGAGGTCGACCGCCTCGCGACCACTCAGGTCAGCGGCGGGCGCTCGTCGGTAGTACTGGCGCACGAAGGCCTCGGCCTCCGCCACCTCCTCCGGCGCCATGCGCTCGCGCACCCGCTCGCAGACCGATTCGATGAGTGCCGATTCGACGTCGTGCGTACCGCTGGACATGCAGCGGAACCTACGCTTTTTGCCCGCGCTCCGCGACTCGGGTGCGCAAAGCCTTCAATCCGTTCGGCGACCCCCGGTCGCAGGGCCGGGTGCGCGCGATCCAGCGGCGTGGCGAGGAAGTCGCCGGCACCGGCTTCCATCGCCGTCCTGACTGCTCAGTCGCCCGTGAGTGCGCGGGCGCTAGGCCGGAACGGACAGGCCGAAGTGGGTGTTCGTGAGCTGCTCGGAACGCTCCCACAGCTTGCGTGCCATCTCGGTGTCCCTGGCCGCGCCGGAGCGGTTCGCGGGCGCCGGGTGGCCGCGCATCTCGCCGGGGCCGCTCGGGCCGATGTAGGCGTCGCCGGGAAGCGGTTGGGTGGCGGCGTAGAGGGTCGGCAGCGCGCCCATGTCGCCGGACTGGGCGAAGACGCGGTTGCCGATGGCCATGATCGCGTTCTCGAGCTTCGACGGCGCGTGGCTCTGGAGGTTCGTGGCGGCGTAGCCGGGGTGGGCGCCGACGGCCTTCACGTCTGACCCCGCTTCGGTGAGGCGGCGCTGCAACTCGGTCATGAACAGCAGGTTCGCGAGCTTGGCCTGCCCGTAGGCGCGGTAGCGCTGATAGCGGGTGTGCTCCCAGTTGAGATCGTCGAGGTTGATCTTCCCGATCCGGTGCGCGCCGGAGGCGACGATCACCACGCGCTCCTGGATCTTGGGCAGCAGCAGGTTCGTGAGCGCGAAGTGCCCGAGGTGGTTGGTGCCGAACTGCAGCTCGAAGCCGTCCTTGGTGCGCTGCTCGGCGACGTTCATGACGCCGGCGTTGTTGATCAGGACGTCGAAGGCGCCTTGGCCGTCGGCGAACTCGCGGACGCTCTCGAGGTCGGCGAGGTCGAGCCGGCGGACCTCGGTCTCGCCCTTGATCGTGCGCGCGGCCGTCTCGCCCTTGTCGGTGTTGCGGACGGCGAGCACGATCCGGGCGCCCTTCGCGGCGAGCTCGCGCGCGGCGGACAGGCCGATCCCGCTGTTGGCGCCGGTGATGACGAACGTCCGGCCGGTCTGATCAGGGATGTCTTGTGCGGTCCAGTGGCTCATGGGCATTCAAAGTAGACGATGACAACAATGCTGTCAATGGCAACATCTATTAGGCTGGTGGTACGTGACGTCCACCCGCTCCTATCACCACGGAAACCTCAGGGCGACGCTGTTGGCGCATGCCGAGGCGGTGCTGGCCGCGGGCGGGGACCTGTCGCTGCGCGAGCTGGCGCGCCAGGCGGGCGTGTCGCACGGCGCGCCGCGACGGCACTTCGCGGACAAGCAGGCACTGCTGGACGCGCTCGCGCTGGACGGCTTCGAGCGGCTCGGGGCGGCGCTCACGCTCGCCGAGTCGACGGCCACCCCGGGCTTCCGCGGCAGCCTGCTGGCGTTTGCGCACACCTACGTGCGCTTCGCCACCGAGCACGCCGCGCTGCTCGAGCTGATGTTCGCCGGCAAGCACCGGCCCGATATCGGCGAAGGCCTCGCTCGCGCCGCCGACGAAGCGTTCGCCGCGTCGTTCGCGCTGTTTCACCAGGCGCAGGCGACGGGAGAGCTCGTGCCGGGCGACCCGGAGCGGCTCGGCACGGTGGCCTTCGCGGCCCTGCACGGCCTGGCGGCCGTCGCCAACGGCGGCATGCTCGGACCGGACGCCGACCTCGACGTCATGACCGACGAGCTCGTCGAGCGGCTGGTGCTGGGCCTAGCGCCGCGCTAGGGCGGCCAGCAGCCGGCGCCAGCGGGAAGCGACCGCCTGCACGCGGAGCGTCACGATGCCGTCGGAGCCGACGGTGGGGACGTACTCGATACGGGTCATGAGGTAACGATGACGGACTTCCCTCAACCGCGCATCAAGTCCGTCGGGGCCGAGTGGTGTCATCTGCCTGTGGAACGGGATCTCGCGAACCCGGATTTGTGGGAGCGATCGCTCGAGCGCTCGCTCCGGCGCCGCGCCCTCGCGGCACAGGCGCACAAGACACGGGTGACGAAGGCGCAGGTGTCGGCGGCGCTGATCACCACGACCGTGGTGGCGCCGATCGCGCCGGCCGTCGCGCAGACGCCGACGACGCTGCTCAAACGCGGCAGCGAGGGCGGCGAGGTGGCCACCATCCAGCGCGCGCTCGGGATTCCCGCCGACGGCGTGTTCGGGCCTCAGACGCGGCGCGCGGTCAAGGCGTTCCAGAGCGCGCACGGCCTGGAGGTCGACGGCGTGGTCGGGCCGATCACGTCGCGGGCCCTCGGCATCGGCGTCGCCCCGGCGAACGCCACCCCAAAGAATGCGCCGTCGTCGTCGATCACGATCGCCGTCCAGGGCAGGCTCGGCCTCCCGGCGGACGGCGTTTACGGCCCGCAGACACAGGCCGCGGTGCGGGCGTTCCAGCGCGCGCACGGCTTGGAGGTCGACGGCGTGGTCGGGCCGCAGACGCTCGGCGCGCTCGGTATCTCCGGCGGTGGCGGCTCGCACGGCTCGGCCGTGGCCGCGGCGCAGTCGAAGCTCGGCGCCCCGTACGCGCTCGGCGGCACCGGCCCCTCATGGGACTGCAGCGGCCTCACCCAGTGGGCGATGGCCCAGGCCGGGATCAGCATCCCGCGCACGAGCTTCGACCAGTTCGGCGTCGGGATCGCGGTGTCACGCGCTTCGATCCAGGCCGGCGACCTCGTGTTCTTCAACACCGACGGCGCGGGCGCGTCCCACGTCGGCATCGCCACCAGCAACTCGTCCGTGATCTCGGCGACGACCCACGGCGTCCGCGAGCACGCGATCGACGGCGACTACTGGGGCACGCACTACATGGGCGCACGGCGGATGTAGGGGGCGAACTTTCGTCCCTTCATCCTCTAAGAGTCGTGTTGGACATCCCCGGGACCGAGTTCGAGGACACCATCAAGGTGCGCCGGCTGCGCTTTGCCTCCGACGACGGCGCGTTCGCGGTCGTGGACGCCGAGTCCAGCGAGGGCGACGACCTCGTGCTGGTCGGCCCGCTCGCCCACCTCGAAGAGCGCGAGCACGTCCACATCACCGGCGTCTGGCAGGACGACAAGCGCTTCGGGCCGCAGGTCAAGGTCAAGCTCGCGGAGCCGATCCCGCCGTCGGGCGAGGAGGCGCTGCTGGCCTACCTCAAGCGCGTCCGCCACATCGGCGCCACGCGCGCGGCGAAGCTGCTGGAGAAGTACGGCGATCACGTCCTGACCACGATCGACGACGATCCCGGCCTCGCCTTCCGTCGCCTGGGGCTCAATCCGCAGCGCGCCAAGGAGGCCACGAAGTCCTGGAACGAGCTGCGCTCGACGCGCGCGCTGCACCTGCTGCTGGCGCCGCATGGGCTCGCGTGGCTGGTGCCGCGGATCGCCAACGAGTACGGCGAGCGCGCGCACGAGGTGGTGCGTAAGCGGCCCTACGAGCTCACGAGCGTGTTCGGGGTCGGGTTCCAGATCGCGGACACGATCGCGCGCGCCGCGGGGATCGGGCCGGAGGCGCCGGGCCGTCGCCGCGCCGCCGTGGTCCATGTCCTGAGCGAGGCCGAGCGCGACGGCTCGACGTGCCTGCCGATCCCGGAGCTGGCCTCGAAGGCGCAGGCGATCCTGGGCGGCGGCGCCGCCGCGCCGGACGCCGCGCTGCTACAGGACATGGCCGATCACGCGGAGATCGTCTTCGAGCGCGACGACGACGGCACGCTGTGGGCCTATCGCCCGCCGACCGCGGCGCTGGAGGAGGAGCTGGCGCTGACGATCAACGCGCTGCTGCGCAGCGAGCCGTTCCTGAAGCCCGCGCGGCTGGACCCTGGCCAGGACCTCGTCCCCGCACCCGAGCAGGCCGCCGCGGTGCAGGCCGCGTTCGCCTCGCGGCTGTCGATCGTCACCGGCGGCCCGGGCACCGGCAAGACGGCCACGATCCGCATGATCTGCGCCGCCGCCAAGCACCAGAAGGCGTCGATCATCCTCGTCGCCCCGACGGGTCGCGCCGCGCGGCGGATGGCCGAGTCGACCGGCATGGAGGCGTCGACGATCCACTCCGCTCTGGGCTGGATTCCGGGCCAGGGGCCGACCAAGGACGAGATCGAGGCCGACGTGCTCGTCGTCGACGAGACCTCGATGGCGAACCTGGAGCTGCTCGTGACGCTCCTGCGCGCGGTCGGCGACAAGCAGCATGTCGTGCTCGTCGGCGACGCGGACCAGCTCGCTCCGGTCGGTGCGGGCAAGCCGTTCGCGGAGCTGGTCGAGCACAAGGTCGTGCCGGTCGCCGAGCTCACCCACATCTTCCGCCAGGCCGCGGGGAGCATGATCGTCCGCGGCGCCCACGCCGTCCGGCAGGGCTCGCCGCCGGACTTCACGCCCCATGAGGGACTCCAGCGCGACCTGTTCCTGATCGAGCGCAACGACCCGCGGCAGGCGATGGACGAGATCGTCAGCCTCGTCAGCCGGCGCCTGCCCGACCACTACGGGGTGGACCCGCTGACCGACGTGCAGGTGTTCGCGCCCGTCTACAAGGGCGCGCTGGGCATCGACGCGATCAACACCCAGCTGCGCCATGCGCTGAACTCGCGCGGCCGGCAGGTGCTCGGCGGGCGCCTGCGGATCGGCGACAAGCTGATGCTCTCCGGGCGCAACCTGCACGAGCTCGGGCTGATGAACGGCACGATCCTGCGTCTGCTCGACCACCAGGACGAGAAGCTGATCGTGTCCGCCGACGGCCTGCTGGTCGAGCTCCCCGACGAAGAGGCGCCGCGCCTGCAGCTCGCCTACGCGTGCTCGATCCACAAGGGCCAGGGGATCGAGCTGCCCGTGGCGATCGTCGTCGCCCACGAGGCCGCCGGCCCGTACTTCCTGCGCCGCGAGATGCTCTACACGGCGATGACCCGCGCCCGCCGGGCCACGCTGGTGGTCGGCCAGCGCGGCGTCGTGGCGCGCGCGGCCTCAAGACCCGACACTTCACGTCGCTACTCACGATTGGCGGTTAGGCTGCAGCAAGGGTGACGGTTCGTGTCCGCCTCGGCGCCGGGCTCGCGCGCCTTTCGGCGGCGCCGTTTCTGACGGTCACGCTCCCGGAGGGCGCGACCGTCGCGGACCTCTTCGAGCGCCTGCACGAGACCTCGCCCGAGATCGCTCCCGCCCTGCGATCGGTGCTCCCGGTCGTGGCGGGCGAGCACGTGACCCGCGAACACCATCTGGCTGACCGGCAGGAGGTGGCGCTGCTGCTGCCGGTCTCCGGCGGATAAGGAGGATTTGTCGATGGCGATTCAGGACGTGACCACGCGACGCACGGTCGTCGTGGACACCTTCACGGACGGCACGCTCGGGCCGGACGTCGAGCTGCTCGGCCCGGTCGCCGACGGCGGCCACATCGTCTGGAACTCGGCCCCGGGCTGCTGGGGGCCGATGATCACGCCCGCGATCCGCGGCGGGCACGAGGTGTGCTCGCCGGTCGCCGTCGAGGGCGCACAGCCCGGCGACGCGATCGCGATCCGCATCAAGGACATCGCGGTCACCTCTTCGGCGACCGCGTCGGGCAACGACCAGGCGATGGAGGGGCGCTTCAACGGCGATCCGTACTGCGCCGCGGTCTGTGCCTCATGTGGCGTCGAGTGGCCTTCCACCCACGTCGACGGCATCGGGCCGACCGCGGTCAGGTGCGATGCGTGTGGCGCGGACGCGACGCCGTTCACCTTCACCAACGGCTACACGCTGGCGTTCGACGGGCAGTTGGGGTTGAGCGTCGGCGAGGAGCGGGCGAACGAGATCGCGTTGGAGGCCGCGACGTACGCCGCGCTGCCGGACAACTCGATCCAGAACCCGATCCTGACGTTCGCCCCGCACGATCTGGTGGGCGTCGTCACCCGCATGCGGCCGTTCCTGGGCCAGTGCGGAACGTCGCCGAGCGCAACGATCCCGGACTCGCACAACGCGGGCGACTTCGGGGCGTTCCTGGTCGGCGCGCCGCACAAGTTCGCGATGGACGCGGCGTCGCTGTCGCAACACAAGACCGACGGCCATCTGGACATCGACGCCGTGCGCGCCGGCGCGATCCTCGTCTGCCCGGTGAAGATCCCCGGCGGCGGTGTCTACCTCGGCGACATGCACGCGATGCAGGGCGACGGCGAGATCGCCGGCCACACCGCGGACGTCGCGGGCACGGTGACGCTGCAGGTCGAGGTCATCAAGGGCCTGGGCATCGACGGCCCGGTCCTGTTCCCGCTGGCCGAGGATCTGCCGTTCCTGGCCAAGCCGCTGACCGCCGCGGAACGGGATCGTGCGTTGGCGCTGGCCGAGAAGCAGGGCGCGACGGGGATCGAGGAGTCGCTGCCGATCTCGGTCATCGGCACCGGCCCCGACCTCAATTCGGCCACCGACAACGGCCTGCGCCGCGCCGCCGAGCTGCTCGGCATGACCGTCCCGGAGGTCATGAACCGCGCGACGATCACCGGCGCGATCGAGATCGGCCGCGCCCCGGGCGTCGTGCAGGTCACGTTCCGCGCGCCGATCGCGGCCCTCGAGGCCGCGAACCTTCTCACCTACGCGATGGAGCAATATGCCTGAACGAGACGGCTACGCCCCCGGCACACCGAGCTGGGTCGACCTCACCACGCCTGACCTGGAGGGCGCCAAGGCGTTCTACGGGGCGCTCTTCGGCTGGACGGCGGTGCCCACCGGGACGGTCGAGGAGACCGGCGGCTACGAGAACTTCGAGAGCGGCGGGCGCCGCGTGGCGGGCATCGGGCCGGTCATGGCCGAGGGCCAGCCCACCTACTGGTCGACCTACTTCGCGACCGATGACGTCGATGCTCTGGCGCAGCGGGTGACCGACGCCGGCGGCAACGTGCTGATGGCCCCGATGGACGTCATGGACGCCGGGCGGATGGCGATCTTCGTCCATCCCGCGGCCGGGATGTTCGGCGCGTGGCAGGCGGGCAGCCACACCGGCGCGCAACTGGTCAACGAGCCGGTCAGCCTCGCCTGGAACGGCCTGATGACGCGCGACCTGGACGGCGCGACGCGGTTCCTGGAGTCCACGCTCGGCCTGCGCGTCGAGACACAGGAGCTCGGCGGCGCCCCCTACGGCGTGCTGATGCTCGATGGCCAGGGCGTGGGGGGCGTCTCGCCGATGCCGCCCGGCGTGCCCGCCGAGGCACCCGCGTTCTGGAACGTGTCCTTCGCCGTCGAGGACACCGACGCGACCGTGGCCCGCGCGGTCGAACTCGGCGGCGCGGTGATCCTCGAGGCGTTCGACATGGAGACGGTCGGCCGCGTCGCCGGCCTCACGGACCCGTTCGGCGCCGCCTTCAGCATCGTCTCGCTCGCTTAACGCAGCGGGGCGCGGCTCTTTCGAGCCGCGCCCCGTGCGTCACAGCGCCCCGGTCGCGAAGCCGGCGACCACAGCCGGCGTCGCGGTGTCGAACCCGACGATGTCAAGCATCCCCGGGTCGTCGGGGTCGGCGATCGTGAACCCGTTCGAGACCATGCCGATCACGACCAGGCGCGCGGCGATGCCGCTGCGCTCCCGGTACTCGCGGAGCGCCTGCGCCGGGTGGACGGAACCCGCCCACGTCTCGGAGTCGGTGTAGATCACGAACGTGTCGATCTCGCGCTTGGCCTTGAGCGCGTAGAGCATCGGCAGCGCGCAGTCCGTCCCGCCGAACGGCAGGTTGGACACCGAGCGCACCACGTCGTCCAGGCGCTGACGCGGGCTGATCGCCAGCGGCGTCAGGCCCGTCGTGAACGCGGTGAACTCGTGGCGCGGCTCGGTGGCCGCGGTGACGAGCGCCATCGCCGCGGAGGCATCCCGCGGCGTCAGGCCCGGCACCCCGGCCAGCTCGCCCCACGTCATCGACGCCGACACGTCGAGCGCCAGGAGCGTGCGCGTGCCCGCCGGCTCGACGTTCCCGAACGCCGCGTAAAACGCGGCGTCGAGGGCGTCGACGATCTGCGCCACCGGGTCCCACGTGTGGCGGCCACGGACGCCGTGGCCGCTCGCGTAGGTGCGCAGCGCGGAGAGCACCGCGATCGGGTGCACACGCGCGCGGCGCAGACGCTCACCGTCGGTGATCTGCGCGATCGCCCGGGCCGTGCCGTCGGAGCCCGGGGCGATCACACCCACACGGGTGAGCGTCGCCAGGTTGCGCAGCAGCGCCGTCATCGGCATGCCCTCGAGCAGCGCCGTCCAGACCTCAGCGCTGTCGAGGTGCTCCGGCTTGACCGCCTCGCGCGGGAGCTTGTGCTCACGGACGAGGGCGGCCGCCTGCGTCGCGGTCCGCGCGTTCTGCGCGGCCACGAAGCCGGTGACGATCTGTGGCAGCGCGGCCGTCTCGCCGCCGCGCACGATCCACTCGAACAGCCGCGCGTGCTCGCCTGAGACGGGCAGGCGCGGGTTGCCCGCGCGGGTCTTCGCGCCCGGGTGGGCGAGACGCAGGAGGTCACGGTGGCTCGTGCCCTCGCGCTGGCGGTACTTGACCGCCTGGTAGGCGAGCTTCTCCGGCGTCTGGCCCGCGTACCACGCACCCACGCCACGACGCAGCGAGCGGCCCCAGCCGCGGAACTGCTCGACGTAGCGCGCGAACGCGAACAGGTGCGTACCGGTACGGCAGACCCGCGGCAGCGCGTCGAGGGCGAGCGTGCGCGTCGCGTCCTCGGTGGCCGAGGCGGCCATCGCCAGGGCGAAGATCGCGGCGTCGTTCTTGGCCGCGCGCCCGTCCGTCGAGATGGCGACGATCTCCTCGACCGCGCGGGCGCCATCGCGCTCGATGCACGCCCACGTGGCCGTGGCGTTCTCGCGCGTCAGCGTCCACTCGCCGCGCGTAGAACGACCCACCCTCGGAGCCGAGGATCAGGAACCGGCGAAGGCGAGCCCAGTCATCGACGGCCCACGCGTAGCCGCCGGCGCTGTTGCGCACCTGGCTCGTGCCGAGAATCGGCTGGTTCTGCGGCGTGCGCCGCAGCGAGAACTTCGTCAGATAGGACATGTGGGGACCTCCCTCCTTTCGGCTCGGGTTGGGTTACCTGCAGGACACGCCGCGGTCGTGCGAACGGATACCGGTGTGTTCGATTCTCAGTCGGGAACCGGCATCCTCCGGCCCGCGGCGACGCGCCCGACCGGACTCGAACCGGCGGCATCTGCCTCGACAGGGCAGCGCTCTGACCCACTGAGCTACAGGCGCGTGTGTACGTGCGATCCACCGCGGTCGTGGTGTGGGCGCCGGAAGTGCAGCACCCGGCTCTCGCCAAGGTCCGGGACGTTCTCGGGCCCCGATTGCGCTGCGGTCTTCTGGAGAGATAACCGGCCTCCCTCCGGCCCGCGGTGGTAGTTGTTCGTCAAGCGCCAGGCTGGATTCGAACCAGCGACCCCTGCCTTCGTAGGGCAGTGCTCTAAGTCCGCTGAGCTACAGGCGCATTGCGTGGTTATGCGGTTGTCAAACAACGAAAAAGGGCGGCCCACCTTGGGCCGCCCTCGTGGCGAAGCAGTCTGTGTCCGAGCACGGGCTCAGGCGCAGACACACCTCCGGACGAGGGCGTGCGATCGATCTTCGGGTCGGCGGTTCAACGACATGCGGTGACCGAGAGTAGGAGCTTGTGCCCGATGACGCAAGACGTGTGTGGGTTCGAGTCCCGCGTGCTCAGCGGGTTCGAGTCCGCAGCAGCCGCGAGAACCGCCCGGCGCGCGGCGGCTGCGTCTCTTCGTACTGATCGCGCGACGGCAACCTTCCCGCGCGCTTCTCGGCCATCGCGCACGCGGTGTGCGCGTGCCGCCGCCGCTTCGTGTCGCCCTCAGGCAGGATCAACACGTGCTCGATCATCGACGGCAGCAGCTCGTCGCAGAACGGGCACACATACGTCACCGGCTTCAGATTCTGGGCGCTGCGTATCGCCCACCATTTCGGTTCATCGAGCACGACGGGCCGGACCCTAACCGCTGAGGTGGTTCCCCTTCAACCCAACTGGTACTCGCCGCGCTCCAAAGCGTCGGCCTGCAGACAGACCCGCTCGATCGCCCCGTCATACCGGATCAGCAGCATCGCGTACGGATTGGGCGACTCGTCATCGGGCGCCAGCGCATGCGTCCCAAGCGCCCGCGCAACGGCCTTGACCGTCTCCACGTCGCCCCGCGGGAACAGCGCCACATGCGTCCGGAACTCCCCCCGGACTTCATCGACGACCGCCAGCGCCTCCTGATCACCGATCGCGTCCTCGACCGCGTGAACGATCTCGACCGTCCTCACGTCAAGCGCTTCGGCGAGTCCTCGCGCAGCTCCTGCCGATCGACCCGCCGGGGCAGGAGAAAGTCAATGCCGCCGCTCACTTCCCGCGCTCCGCGTCGCCGCCCCGCGCGCCCCGCGTCGCCGCCCCGCGCCCGCGTCGCCGCCGCGCGCGTCGCCGCCCCGCGCGCCGCCCCGCGTCGCCGCCCCGCGCGCCTCGCGTCGCCGCCCCGCGCCTCGCGCGCCGCCCGCGCGCCTCGCGCCGCCGCCCCGCGCGCCCCGCGCCGCCGCCCCGCGCGCCTCGCGTCGCCGCCCCGCGCAGTCCGTCACCGCACGCTTCACCAGCGCGCGACGCCCTCGCCTCCCACCGGGTCCCTCCCCGGCGGCCCGAGCGCGGCGATGCGCTCCCGGGCGGCATCGTCGGCCTCGCGCAGCAGGTCATAGTCCTCCTGCCCGGCCGGGTACGCGCCGACGACCGTGAAGTCCCCGTCCGCCTTCGCACGCCGGTGCCCGGTGCCCGCCGGAAGCACGAGCACGTCGCCGGCGGCCACGTCGAACGCCGCGCCCTGTGGCCCGCCGAGCTCGATCGTCGCGTTGCCCGCCACGACCGCGAGCACCTCGTGGGAGGTCGAGTGGAAGTGGTGGAAGTCGAACACGCCGTTCACCCACGAGCCGCCCCACCCGTTCGCCGCGAACAGCGCGCGGGCGTCGCTGACGTCGACGCCGTGGTAGATCAGCACCGGGAAGCGCCCGTTCGGGATCGCGTCGCCCGGCGGCGCCCCCCAGGTCTCGAGCTGCACTACTCGTCGAACTGGTCGCTGTCCAGCACCGCGAACACCGCGCCCTGCGGGTCGCTGACCACGGCGAAGCGTCCCGCCGGCACCTGACCGGTCCGTTGAACAGCTGCCCGCCGAGCTCCTGGATCTGCGCGATGGCCGTCTTCGACGCTGGCCTCGTCCGAAGTACGGCAGCCAGGTCGGCGGCGGCCGTCGTGCTCAGCAATCATCCCGCCGTTGCGAGCGCCCGCCGTTGAGGATCACGCGGTAGCCGCCGCCACGTCCTGGAGGTCCAGCCGAACAGGCCTCCGTAGAACGCCGCGGCAGCCTCCGCGTCGGACGTCACGAGGTCGTTCCAGGTCAGCGCGCCGGGCCGTTGACCAGGCACGCGCCCGATGTTCTCGCCGGCTCCCACACCGAGACGGTCGCGCCCGTCGGGTCCGCAATACCGCCATCCGCCCGGCCGTCAAGACGTCGAACGGCTCGGCCAGCACACTTCGCGCCGAGCTCGGCGGCCTTCGCGGCTGCTCGTCCGCCGACGCGACCGTGACGTAACAGTTCCAGTGCGGCGGCTGCTCGCCGGACGCGAACAGCGCGGCCGACGGACCTTCCCGTCGCGCTCGGCCATCGAATAGATCACTCCGTCGCGCCGGCCGCCAGCTCGTCGTAGGCCCAGCCGAAGCAGCGCCGTGTAGAAGGCCTTCGCCGCGTCGCGTCGCTCGTGACCAGCTCCGACCCAGGAGAAGGTGCCGGGCGCATAACTCGTTCGCTCTCCCATGTGCTCGATCCTACGCCCGGCGCCGCGCCGACTCGTTACGCCGGCGTGCTCAGTGTCTCGATCGCCGCGTTGAACGTCTCGCTCGGGCGCATCACCGCGTCCGCCTTCTCGCGATCGACGAAGTAGTAGCCGCCGAGGTCCACGCGCCTCGCCCTGGACGGCGTCCAGCTCGCCGACGATCTTCTCCTCGTCGGCGGCCAGCCGCTCGGCGAGCGGCTTGAACGCATCCGCCAGCTCCGGGTCGTCGACCTGATCGGCCAGCGCCTGCGCCCAGTACAGCGCGAGGTAGAAATGGCTGCCGCGGTTGTCGAGCTGATGGACCTTGCGCTGCGGCGAGCTTGACGTTCTCGAGCAGCTGCCCGGTCGCCTCGTCGAGCGTCTTGCCCGAGCACCCGCGCGCGCGGGTTGTCGGTCTTGTCGGCCAAGAACTCCAGCGACACCGCCAGCGCGAGGAACTCGCCCAGCGAATCCCAGCGCAGGTGGTTCTCCTTGACCAGCTGCTGCACGTGCTTGGGCGCCGACCCGCCCGCGCCGGTCTCGAACAGCCCGCCGCCCTGCATCAGCGGCACGATCGAGAGCATCTTCGCGCTCGTCCCGAGCTCCAGGATCGGGAACAGGTCGGTCAGGTAGTCGCGCAGCACGTTGCCCGTGACCGAGATCGTGTCCTCGCCGCGCTTGGCCCGCTCCAGCGTGAACCGCGTCGCCTCGGCCACCGGCAGGATCTCCATCTGCAGCCCGTCGGTGTCCTCGTCCTCGAGGTAGCGCCTCGACCTTCTTGAGGATCTCGACGTCGTGCGCCCGCGTGCGATCGAGCCAGAACACGGCCGGCGCACCCGTCGCCCGCGCCCGCTCGACCGCGAGCCGCACCCAGTCGCGCACCGGCGCGTCCTTGGTCTGGCACGCGCGCCAGATGTCGCCCGCCTCGACCTCGTGCTCGATCAGCGTGTTGTCCGCGCTGTCGACCACCCGCACCCGCCCGTTGGCGGCGATCTCGAAGGTCTTGTCGTGGCTGCCGTACTCCTCGGCCTTCTGCGCCATCAGGCCGACGTTCGGCGTCGTGCCCATCGTCGCCGGGTCGAACGCGCCGTGCTCGCGGCAGAAGTCGATCGTCTCCGCGTACAGCGCCGCGTACGAATGGTCCGGGATGACCGCCTTGGTGTCCTGCGTGCTCGCCCTTGGCGTTCCACAGCTGTCCCGACGGCGCGGATCATCGCCGGCATCGACGCGTCGATGATCACGTCGCGAGGGAACGTGCAGGTTCGTGATCCCGCGGTCGGAGTCGACCATCGAGATCGCCGGTCGCGGTCTCATAGGTCTGTCTCGATCGCCGCCCGGATCGCCGTCGCCCTCGTCCTGCGGCAGCCCGTCCAGCGCCGCCAGGATCGCGCCCAGCCCGTTGTTCGGGCTCGCGCCCAGGTTCTCCAGCGCGTCGTGATGCTCGGTGAACACGCCCGCGAAGAACGCCCGCACGGCGTGCCCGAAGATGATCGGGTCCGAGACCTTCATCATCGTCGCCTTCAAGTGCAGCGAGAACAGCAGGTCCTTGTCCTTGGCGTCGGCGATCTGCTCCCGCAGGAACGCGTCCAGCGCCCGCGCGCGCATCACCGAGCCGTCGACGATCTCGCCCTCGAGCACCTTGATGCGCACCCTTGAGCACGGTCGCCGCACCGTCGCCCGCCACGTACTCGATCCGCAGCTCGTCGTCGTGCGTCCATCGTCATCGGCGCGCTCGGTCGAGCGGAAGTCGCCGTCGGACATCGTCGCCACGTGCGAGCGGTTCTCCTTCGACCACGCCCCCATCGAGTGCGGATGCTTCTTCGCGTAGGCCTTCACCGACGCGGGAGCCCGACGATCCGAGTTGCCCTCGCGCAGCACCGGGTTGACCGCCGAGCCCTTCACGCGGTCATACGCCTCGCGCGCGGCCTTCGCATCGTCGTGCGCGGGTCGTCCGGATAGTCCGGCACGTCGTAGCCCGCGTCCTGCAGCTCCTTGATCACCGCTTTCAGCTGCGGGATCGACGCGCTGATGTTCGGCAGCTTGATGATGTTGGCCTCGGGCGTCTTGGCCAGCTCACCCGAGCTCCGCCGAGCGCGTCCGACAGCTGCTGGTCTTCCTTCAGACGGTCCGGGAACTGCGCGAGGATGCGCCCGGCCAGCGAGATGTCCCGCAGCTCGATGTCCACGCCGGCCTGACCGGCGAACGCCTCGACGATCGGCAGCAGCGAGTGCGTCGCCAGCGCCGGAGCCTCGTCTGTGTAGGTGTAGATGAGCTTCATCGCCTGCTCTTCGCGTTCGTTGTCCCGTGGCCGGTCAGGGTGCCCGGCCGCGCCGCACCGCCACCCGTCGCCGGTGCGACGACCGATCCGCCACGCCGGAGGGGGTGCCGTCGCAAAGCGTCCTGTCGGACACTTTCCGACGGCACCCCCTCTCGCAACGCCCACTCGCGCGGCGTGCCGATCGCCCTCGCCTCTCCCGCCGTGCAAGCCGCGAGCGATACTCGGCACGCCATGGCCTTCGCCCCGCCCGCCCGACATCTCCTGCGCGCCAAGGACCTCGCCGACGCCCGGTACGCCGAAGCGATCGGCGTCGACGACATGGCCGCGGCCGCCGGCCTCTCCCGCGCGCACTTCTCGCGCGAGTTCCGGCGCGCGTTCGGCGAGTCGCCGCACGCGTACCTGCTGACGCGCCGCCTCGAGCGCGCGGCGGCGCTGCTGCGCACCACCGACCGCTCGGTCGCGGAGATCTGCCTCGACGTCGGGCTCACCAGCGTCGGCTCGTTCACGACGAGCTTCCGCCGCATGTTCGGCAAGTCCCCGACCGAGTACCGCACCTCGTTCCCGCCCGCGTCCGCGTGGGCCGTCGTCCCGAGCTGCGTGGCCCGCGTCTACGGCCGTCCACAACACCGCACGTTTCGAGAAGACAGCAAGGACAGCGCCGCGTTAGCTTGCTGTCCATGATCAAGCTCGCCACCACACAGCTCTGGGTCCACGACCAGGACGAGGCCCTCGCGTTCTACACCGAGAAGCTCGGCTTCGAGGTCCGCTCCGACGTCACGCTGCCCGAGATGGGCGACTTCCGCTGGCTGACCGTCAGCCCGGCCGGCCAGGAGGACGTCGCGATCGTGCTGATGGCGATCCCCGGCGCGCCGATGTTCGACGACGAGACCCGCGCCGAGATCGTCAACCTCATGTCCAAGGGCTACGCCGGCACCGTCTTCCTCACGACCGACGACTGCCAGGCCTCCTACGAGGAGTACAAGGCCAAGGGGGTCGAGTTCACCGAGACGCCCGAAGACCGTCCCTACGGCATCGACGCCGGCTTCCGCGACCCGTCGGGCAACCACTTCCGCCTGACCCAGGTCCGCGAGATCGCGAACGTGTAGCGATGTGCCTGTACCACCCGCCGAGCATCCGGCACAGCCCGGTGCTCGGCGAGTCAGCGCCCCAGGACCGCATCGGCGACCGGGCTCCCACCGGGCACGACGGGCACGATCTCGACCTCGGTGACGTCCTCCCCGGCGGCGACCCAGCGGTGCAGCAGCGTGATGTCCTCGCACTCCGGCACCTGGAACACGCGGCGTAGGTCGGCCGTCACCCACCTCGCGACGAACTCGACGCCCTCGGGCATCGGCCGGCCCTCCGAGGCGAACCTCTCCTGCCGAGCGCCCGAGCGAAGCGGCTCGATCAACCATGAACCGCACGCAGGCCTCCGTGGCTGGACGTCGCGCAACCTGTCACGTCGCCACCTGCCGTCGCAGCTCCGCCAGCGCGTGGAGCGCGGCGGCGTCAGGCTCCGGAACCACCTGATCCCACTCCCAGAACGCCTCATCGACCGCCCGCCGGCGATCGATCTCGACGTAGGTCTCGGGCGATCGATAGGCGAACAGCCGCCCGTCCTCGCCGACGTGCAGGTAGCGGCGCGTGGCAACGTGCTTGTAGGCGTGCACCAGCGTGTCGTCGATCAGCTCGACCTGGCCCATCCACATGAACCAGCGGACGAGCTCGAGCCCGACCAGATCGATCAATGGCTCCCAGTCCGGGCGTTCGATCGGACTCATGCGGCCTCGGAGGGGACGGTTGCGGGACATGGCCGGGCAGCTTGGCCGGGAGCGTGTAACGGAACAACACGCAATTGCCACAAAACTGTTCCATCTCTGTGCCAATTCTGTGCCGTGCCCGGTGGCCACCGCCTCACACCCGTAGACAACGCGGCATGACCGACCACGACCACCCCGAGGGCGTCACCGAGCTGGTCGACGCCCTGCTCGTCGGATACGCCCCGATCTCGGTGCTCCTCGACCACATGTTCAGCTCGCCCTCGCATCCGACCGTGGAGGAGGTCCGCGCCACGATCGGGCCGCTGCTCTACGACACGCTCGAGCCGCTGGCGATGACCCACGAAGCGCGCGAGCTGCTCACCAGCGCCGCGATCGTCGAGGCCACCGTGCCCCTCATCCACGAGGGATTCGTGCTCGTTCCGCACGATTCGACGCCTCGAGGGGGGCGAAGAAGAGCGCGCCGGCGCTAGGAGCATCATGGACGAACTCACCCCCCATGGCGAACTGGTCGATGCGCTGCTCGAACTGGCGACCGCGACGAGCCGCATCCTCGACGGGCTGACCCGCGCGGCCGACGTGCCGGACCGCGAGGCCGCCACCGACCACCTGCACGAGGCGCTGTACGTCGTGCTCGCGCCGATGTCGATGCTGCTCGGCGCGCGTGATCTCAAAGCCGCGACGGCGGTCGTCGAGGCCGCCGCGAACGTGCTGGCCCATCGCTTCGACTACGCGCCCTGCGAGGTCGTGCCGGCGCCGCGGCGAGACCCCCGCGAGACGCACCGGCGCCTGCGCTCACCTGCCCGCCCGCGACGAGGGGCACGGACGTGACGTCAGGATCGCGCGGCTCGCAGCGACTCGACCCACGTGAAGCGCCCCACCTGCCGAGCCACGATTCGCAACGGCGTCGTGACCTTGAACCGCTGGTCGCCCACGCTCTTCGGACACGGCCCCGAGCCGGCAGGGTTCAGCACGCTCAAGGCGGCCCTGGCCGACCTCCAGATCGCCGGCGACGAAGTGATCGTCACGCCCGTCCCACGCGCGCCGTGGGACGAACGCGCCGAGGACGCGCTCCTGCGCTGGGCGCCGACGGCGGGCTATCGCCGCGTCTGGCTGCCGGAGCGGGTGGTGACGTTCGACGCGCTCCCGCCGCTCGGGCAGGCGCGCGTGGACTGTCCCGGGTGCGGCGCGCGCTGGGAGGACGGCAGCGCCTCGTTCTGGGATCGAGTGCTGCAGCGACGGCTGGTTTCCCGGTCGCTGCCCAGCCTGCGGTGGCTCGCTGCCAGAGTGGTCAGTGATCACTGCTGCGGACGGAGCGCCATGCCCGAGACCTACACCGACCACCCGAT
Source organism: uncultured Solirubrobacteraceae bacterium (assembly GCA_963798325.1). Taxonomy (GTDB): domain Bacteria; phylum Actinomycetota; class Thermoleophilia; order Solirubrobacterales; family Solirubrobacteraceae; genus Solirubrobacter. Next base: position 286,560 of record CAWCSS010000006.1, on the reverse strand, counting down.
GCTGACCGAGCGCTTCGACCGCGCGTTGGTGCTGGCCGTCGAGCACCATCGCCGGCAGTTGCGCAAGGGCACGTCGATCCCGTACGTGTCGCACCTGCTCGGCGTGACGTCGCTCGTGCTCGAGATGGGCGGGAGCGAGACGGAGGCGATCGGCGCGCTGTTGCACGACGCGGTCGAGGACGGCGGCGGGCGGGCGATGCTCGAGCAGATCGGCGACGAGTTCGGCGCCGACGTGGCCCGCATCGTCGAGGCCAACTCCGACAGCGAGAGCGAGCCCAAGCCGCCGTGGGGCCGCCGCAAGACGGAGTACCTGGAGGCGATCGCTCACAAGCAGCCGGACGAGCTGCGCGTCTCGCTCGCCGACAAGCTTCACAACGCACGCGCCATCCTGCTCGACTACCGCACCTTGGGCGAGCCGTTCTGGGATCGCTTCCGGCCGGGCGCAGGACCGTCGATCCGCTGGTATTACCGCGGGCTGGATGAGGCGTTCACCGCCCGCCGTGACGCGCTCGGGCCGATGGCGGAGCCCGCGCTCGGTGAGTTCAGCCGCACGGTCGCCGAGATCGAGCGGCTCGCGTAGGTGTCAGACGATGGCGGCGCCCGGCGACTCCAGCACCGTGGGTAAGCACGCCGACGAGCATCTGCGCCGTTTCCTCGCCGCCCGGGATCGTGGCGACGGCCTCGCCATGCGCCAGTGGTGGGGCGAATTGATCATCGACTTCTTCGACCGCATCGACGGCTTCGTCGACGCCGCGCACAAGGGCCGCCTCAACGATTCCGAGCATGAGCTCGCCGTCGAGCTGAGCCTGGCGCGCTTTACGACCAACCTGATCCAGACCTTCGAGGGCGGCTCGATGGGCGAGCTCGTGAACGCGACCAAGACGCTCGCGCGCGGGATCTGCATGGACGTGCAGCGTTCCTCGATCCGCGAGCGCGAGCGCCGCGGCGGCTCGTTCGATGACGGCTGGAACGATCCCGAGCGCGGCCCCGCGCGCTGGGAGGCCGACGAGTCCTACCGTCGCCACGAAGCGCAGGAGACCGTCGCCGAGATCCGCGATTTCCTCGCTTGGGCGCTGCCCCAGATCGGCGCCGAGCGCCGGCGCGTGCTCGAGCTCACCTTCGAGGGCGCCGAGTTGCCGGAGATCACCGCCGAGCTCGGCATCACCCGCGACAACGCCTACCAGCGCCGCTCGCGCGGCCTCAAGGACCTTGCGAAGCTCAAGGAGCGCTACGACGCATGAGCACCACCGAACAGCTTCTCAGCGACTTCATCGACGCCTGGAACGCGGGCCGACGGCCACGCGTCCGCGACTATCTGGCGCGCCTGCCAGACGGCCCCGAACGCGATGACCTCGCCGACCGGCTCACGAGCTGGCTCGAGGTCGCGCCCACCCCCGCCTATAGCGAGCAGACCCGCGCCGAGATCGGCCAGGCACCCGCGCTCGCGCGCCTGCGCGAGGCGACCGACAACGACGCCGGGCTGTGGCCGGCGGTCGTGCCCACGCTCAGGGCGCGCGCCGGCCTCTCGATCGCCGACCTCGCCGCCAAGCTCGTCGAGCGCTTCGGACTCGACCGCGAGCAGACCGAGCGCACCGCCGGCTACCTCGACCGCCTCGAGGCAGGCGCGCTCGACCCGGCGCGGATCTCGCAGCGACTGACCACGGCGCTGGCCGGCATCCTCGGCGTCGGTGAACGCACATTCATCGACGCCGGTACGTACAACCGCGGGCTGCGCCCACCCCCGGCCGCCGCGGGCGGCGCACTGTTCCGCGCCGCCGCGCCCGCGCCCGCCGCCTACCGAGAGGACTTCGAGGTGCTCGCCCGTGCCGCACGCGCCCCCGCGCCCCCACCGCTCGACGAGCTCGACCGGCTGTTCACGGGCGGCCCGGACGCATGAGCCGGTCCAGTGCCCCGGCAAGCTCGGGCGACGCCGCCGCGTCCCCGTGCACGACCGCATCCAGCAACGACCCACGCAACCGACGGGAGAGATAGGGCAACCGCTCGACCTGCGCCAACGAATCGTCGATCGCCTCCAGGCCGAGGAAGTCGAACAGCGCCACGTGCTCGCCGGCATCGACCTCCCGCTGCAGCCGCGCGAGCCGCTCCGCCGACCCGATCCGCACCTGCTTGAAGCGCACGAGCATCATCGGCGCGCTCACGCCGTATACAGCGGCCAGGCGCACGACGTCCTCGAGCGTCGGCTCGCCATCGACCTGCCCGGTGACGCCGGTGCGCGGCACCAGGAACTCCGCCGCGAACGCGTTCGCCTGCACCTCGAGCGGCTCCGCCGTCCGCCCGTTCAACGTCGCGATCGTGTCCACCGCCAGCGCCGCGTCGTGCCCGATCCACGCATGCCCGAACTCATGCGCCAGAGTGAACCGCTGGCGCCGCACGACCTCATCGCCGTTGACCCACACCACGCCACCCGCATACGCCCCCGCCACGCCCTCGGGCAACGCGCACACCACGACGTCACATCGCTGCTCGACCGCGCGAAGGACACACGCCAACGGCGCACCCGGATCGAGGCCTAACGCCTCCCGCGCCTCACGTGCCCGTTTCGCTCCGCGGTTGGTATCGAGCCCTGCCAACTCTCTTCTCGAACGTCGATCACTAAGGTTTGCTCACACATTACGAATCGCGCGGCACGCTGTCAGAGCGTCGTCACAGTAAGCGACTTCCTCCTCCGCCATGGTGCTACGCGTAGATCCCTGGGACCCCGAGTACGGGGCGTCGATCGAGTTCGATCCCGAGCTCGAGCCCGCCGCTGGGCTGGACCTTACGGTCGAGGAGCCCGGAGCGTGGGCGCCGCTGCCCGCGCCGCGCGTCCAAGCGGGCCGCTGCTGCGCGTTCGTGGACGGGGTGCGCCGGATCGACGCGCGGCTGTTCGCGGAGGAGGACGACGTGACCGCGCCCGCGCTCGCGGGGTCATGGGCGGTCGGCTGTGCGTGGTCGTCGCGGCCGCCGTCGATCGAAGACGTCACGATCGGGCGTGAGCTCGTCATCGGCGGTGGACTGCCGCCCACCCCGCTGCTGACCTGGGCCGCGCACTTCGCCGCCTCGTCGGTGCCCGGAGCCGACCCGCTCGATCCGCTCCGCCGCCTGCAGAACCAGATGCGTGAAGCGGAGGCCGTGCTCGCGCGCGAGGCGCTCGCGTCACAGCGCGCGGAGCTCGTCGTCGCCGACGGCCCGCTCGGCTACGCCATGCCCGGCCGCATCGTCGGGATGGTCAAGCGCCAGAGCCGCGTCTACCTCGACGGGGCCCGCGCGCAGGTGATCCCGCGCCTGGAGGCCGGCGAGCGCACGCCGATGTTCAAGCTCGGCCATCAGCGGCTCGAGCGCTTCTCGTGGTACCTGCGCCTCACCGCCGGCCGCCGGATCGATGGCGCGCTCGCCGGCATCGTGCGCCTGGAAGTCGACGCGTCGCAAGGGCTCGAAGCCGCACGCGAGACCGCCGAGCTCGCCGGCAGCGTCCTGCCGACCTTCGCGAGCCACCCCGGGCACGACCCGCGGGCGCCACAGAACCTGTACCCGGTCGGGGCGCTCGAGACGTTGCTGCGCCATCGTCTCGGCGACGCCCTGTTGATCCGCCGCGCGATCGAAGCGGCCCTGCTCGAGGAGCTCCTGCGTGCCTGAACACACCCCCGGCGGCCGCGAAGTGGGAAAGGTCCTCGGCACGCAGGACGCGACCCCGCTGGACTTCTGGGTGGCGATCGACGAGGACAACTACCTGCAGCTCGACGACGTCGTGGGCGTGGACACGATCGTCCCCGGCGCGGGCCCGCTGAGCATCTCCGGCGTCGTCGACATGGTGCGCGCGCGTCACGAGGGCGCGACCTTCGACTCGGACGTCTTCCTCGCCGACCGCGGGCTGCTCCCGGTGCAGACGTCGCGCGCGGCCCACGTCGTCAGCACCCGCTTCGAGCCCGAGCTCTACGTCCCGCCCAACCCGGGCGATGCGCGTGCGCCGGGTCGCCGGCTTCCAGCGCGACCAGGCCCTCTACTTCGACACGATGGAGAAGCGGCTGACGGCGGGCATCGCCCGCGACGGCGAGCCGATCTACCTGGACTTCGCCTTCCTCGACGGCAGCCGTGGCGCGCACGTGAACATCTCCGGCGTCTCCGGCATCGCGACCAAGACGACCTACGCGAGCTTCCTCCTGTACTCGCTCTTCCACAGCTCCATCCTCGGCGCGGAGGCCGCGAACACGAAGGCGCTGATCTTCAACGTCAAGGGCGAGGACCTGCTGTTCCTCGACAAGCGCAACGCCAAGCTCGGGACCGATGACGCCGAGCGAGTACCGCGCGGCTCGGGCTGCCGGCCGGCGCGTTCGAGTCCGTCGGCCTGTGGGCGCCGGTCAAGCGCGGGTCCGACGTCGCGATGCCCGACACCGGCAGCCGCCAGCGCGGCGTGACGGCCTACTTCTGGACCGTGCTGGACGTCGTGCGCGACGGCCTGCTGCGGTTCATGTTCGCCGAGGAGGGCGACGAGCGCAGCCAGATCGCCGATCTCGTCGTCCGTGTCGAGTCCCAGCTCGCGCGCCACGCCGAGGCGATCCCCGACTTCCCGGCCTCGGTGCGCTTGCCCAAGGCCGACGGCACGCCGACCGTCTGCCACGACTTCGACGACCTCTGCGAGCTGATCCGCGAGCAGCTCGAATACGACGGCCCCGGCTCATGGCGCGGCCCGATCGCCGGCGGCACCGTCCAGGCGTTCATGCGCCGCCTGGAGGGCGCGCGGTTCCACTGCGGCCACCTGATCCGCGGCCGCGACGCGGCCGACATCGAGTCCCACCGCGTCGACTGGCGCGCGACCCAGGTCTCGGTGATCGACATCCACAACCTGCACGACCGCGCCAAGCGCTTCGTCGTCGGCGTCGTGGTCAAGAAGCTCTTCGAGGCCAAGGAGCGCTCCGGCCAGGCGCGCCCGCTCGTCTTCCTCGTCCTCGACGAGCTCAACAAGTACGCGCCGCGCGAGGGCTGGAGCCCGATCAAGGAGGTGCTGCTGGACATCGCCGAGCGCGGTCGCAGCCTCGGCGTGATCCTGATCGGCGCGCAGCAGACGGCCTCCGAGGTCGAGCGGCGGGTCGTCGCGAACTCGGCGATCCGCGTCGTCGGGCGCCTCGACGCCGCCGAGGCCGAGCGCTCGGAGTACGGCTTCCTGTCCGCGCCCGCGCGCCAGCGCGCCGCGATCCTCAAGCCGGGCTCGATGCTGCTCCAGCAGCCGCAGATCCCGGTGCCGTTGCAGATCCACTTCCCGTTCCCGGCGTGGGCGACCCGCTCGACCGAGGTCGCCCCCGAGCCCGAGGAAGACCCGTTCGCGAGGTTCGACCGGTGAAGCTCCTCCACACCGCCGACTGGCACGTCGGCCGGACGCTGCACCGGCGCCAGCGCCTCGACGAGTGCGCGGCCGTGCTCGAAGAGGTCACCGAGATCGCGCACCGCGAACAGGTCGACGCCGTGCTCGTGTGCGGCGACATCTTCGAGCACTTCGCCCCGTCGGCGGAGGCGGAGCGAATCGTCTACGGGACGCTGTTGAACCTCCGCGCCACCGGCGCCCACGTGGTCGTCGTCCCCGGCAACCACGACTACGCCAAGCGCCTGGGCGCGGTCGAGGAACTGTTCGCGGCCGCGGGCGTGCAGCTTGTGCCGGAGGTCCGCCGGCCGAGTGAGGGCGGCATCGTCAAGCTCACCGCGCGCGACGGCCACACACGCGCCGAGATCGCCTGCCTGCCGTGGGTCGGTGAGCGGCTGCTGTTCAGCGCCGCGGACATGATGCGTCGAGCAGGAGGAGCCGTTCAAGGAGTACGCGGAGGAGCTCCCGCGGCTGATCGCCCGCCTGTGCGCGCCGCTTGACCCGACGGCCGTGACCGTCCTCGCCGGCCACGTGTTCGTCTCCGGCGCGCGGCTCGGCGGCGGCGAGCGCGAGCTGACCACCGGCCAGCTCTTCGCCGTCAGCCCTGGGGCGCTCCCGACGACCGTGCAGTACATCGCCCTCGGCCACGTCCACCGCCCGCAGGACGTGCCCGGGGCGGCGACCCCGGCGCGCTACGCCGGATCGCTCCTGCAGCTCGACTTCGGCGAGAGCGAGCAGCGCAAGAGCGTCACGATCGTCGAAGCCGAGCCCGGCCGCCCACCGCGCACCCGCGAGGTCGCGCTCACCGAAGGACGCCGCCTCGTCGAGCTCCGCGGCACCCTGGACGAGCTCACGGCCTACCAGGACGCCGACGACGCGTGGCTGAAGGTCGAGCTGGTCTGCGACGGCCCGCAACCCGGGCTCGCCGATCAGGTGCGCGAGATCCTGCCCAACGCGCTCGAGGTCCGGCTCGACTACCCGCGCCAGGACGCCGAGCGCCGAGCGGGCGAGCTGCGCCGCCTGACGCCGCGCGACCTGTTCGCCCGCTACTACCACGAGCGCCACGGCGCGCCGATCGACGACGCCGTCAGCAAGCTGTTCGACGAGTTGCTCGAGGAGGTCGGCGGTGCGCCCGCTTAGGCTCGAGCTGCAGGGCTTCACGGCGTTCCACACGCTGCAGACGGTCGACTTCACGAAGCTCGACCTGTTCGTCATCACGGGCCCGACCGGCGCCGGCAAGACGAGCCTGCTGGACGCGATGGCGCTCGCGCTCTACGGCGCCGTGCCGCGGATCGGCACCCAGGGCCTGAGCGAGCTCGTCAGCCATGGCCAGGCCGAGGCCCGCGTGCTGCTGGAGTTCGCCGTCGGCGGGGACACCTACCGCGTGGCCCGCCGCCTGCCACGCAAGGGCTCGCAGTCGGCGAAGTTCGAGCGCCTGGTCGCCGAGCGCTGGGTCGATGTGCCCGAGAAGAGCGGTGTGCTCGCCGTCAACGCGGCGATCCGCGAGTGCGTCGTGCTCGACTTCGAGAGCTTCTGCAAAGCCGTGGTCCTGCCCCAAGGCGAGTTCGCGCGCTTCCTCAAGGGCGATCCGGCGGAGCGCCGCAAGGCCGTCGTCACCCTGCTCGGGCTCGGGATCTACGAGCGCATGGGCAAGCTCGCCCGCGACCGCGCCAAGGACCTGCGGCTGAAGGGCGAAGCCGTCCGCAACGTGCTCGACAACCAGTACGCGGAGGTGACCGCCGAGGCGCTCGCCGCCGCGGAGGCGGGCGTGGTCGAGGCGAGCGCGGCGGCGACGCGGGCGCAGCGCACGCTGATCGAGGGCCGGGCGCTCGAGGTCCGGCGCGTGGAGGCGGCGGCCGAGGCCGCGGCGCTCGAGAAGCTCGCGCAGCGAGCGAGCAGCCTCGAGCGCGAGTTGACCGCCGAGGTCGAGGGCTGTCGCGCCGCCGAGCACACGCGCGCGGACGCCACCGCGCGGCGCGACGAGCACCGCGCCGCCGCCGACCTTGCGGCGCAGACGCTTGCCACCGCGGAGGAGGCGCTGACCACCGTCGTCGCCCGGACCGGCGACCGCGAGACGCTCGGCCGGCTGATCGACGCCGCCGAGCGCCGGCCCGGGCTCGACGCACGCGTGGCGACCGCCGAGTCGGCGCTCGCGCAGGCGACGCAGCGCACGGTGGACGCAGCCGCCGCCGCGACCCGGCTCGCCGGCGACGCGCAGAAGGCCGCCGACGAGGCCACGGCAGCGCTCGGAGCCGAAGAGGCCGCTCGCCTGACCCGCGACGGCGCGGTCCGCGCGCGCGACCGTCTGCAGTCGCTGGCCGCCGCGACCGAGCAGCTCGAGCATGAGCGCACCGGCCTGGCCGCGCGCGCGGCGACACTGACGACGGCTGCCGCCGCCGCGAGCGACGCCCAGGCCGCGCGCCGCGCGGCCGAGGACGCGCTGGAGGCACTGCGCCGCGACCACACGGTCGCCGGGCTGGTCGCCGGGCTCGCGGTCGGCGACCCCTGCCCCGTCTGCGATCGCCCGCTGGAGGAGCACCCGGCCGTCGATCCAGACGCCGAGCAGCGGCTCGCGGCCGCGCGCGCCGCGTGCACCGCGGCCGCCGCCGAGCACGACCGGGCGACCAACGCCCTCTCCGCGGCGAGGGCGCAACTGGAGGCGGCACAGCAGCGCGTCGACCAGGCGGCGGAGGCCGCACAGGACGACCCGGGCGCGGAAGCGCTGGCCGCCGCCATCGCCGCGGTCGCCGCCGCCGAGCAGGCCCTCACCGCGGCCGGCCTCGAACACGAGCGAACGCGCAGCGTCCGCGAGGCCCAGGCCGTCGCGCTCGGCCGGGCGACCTCCGAACGCGATGCCGCCGAACGCGAGCAGGAGCTCCAGCGCCACACGCTCGACAACGCCATCACGGACCGTCACCGGACCGCGACGCTGCTGCATGACCGCTTCGGCGACGAGCTCCCCGACGACGCACTGGCCCAGCTCAACGCCGCCCGTGCCGAGCTCGCCGCGGCCGAGACCGCGGCGACCGCCGCGCGCACGCACGAACAGTCCGCCCGCGGAGCGCTGGAGTCGGCCGAAGCGGAGCTCGCGAAGGCGAACGCGACCCTGGCCGCCATCGACGTCCGGCTCGCCGGTCTGCGCACCCGCGCCGAGGGGATCGAACACACCGCGCTCAGCCTGCTCCCGGAGTCCGTCGAGGCACGCGACGCGCACGCGTCATCGCTCGCCGCGTGGTGCGCGACCGCCGCGACCGCGCTCGCCGGCGTTCGCGCGACCTTCGACGCGCAGGCGGGCGCGGCGGCGGCGGCGCTCCTCGCGCTCGCCTTCGGCGTGGAGCCGGCGCTCGCGACGCTCGAGGCCGCTTCGCTGGACGCGGCCGAGCAGCGCGTGCGCGCCGAGGGCGCGGTGGCACAGCTCAAGCAGCGGCTCACCGAACGCTTCCAACTCGAGGCCCAACTCGCCGCCGATGCGGCCCAGATCCAGTTGCTCGCGCTCCTGGGCACCGAGCTCAAGGCCGACCACTTCATCGACTTCGTGGTCCAGGAGACGCTCGACCTGCTCGCGCTGAAGGCGTCGGACGAGCTGCTGCGGATCTCCGACCGCCGCTACAGCCTGGTGTCCACCAACGGCCAGTTCAGCGTCATCGATCACATCAACGCCGACGAGCGGCGCTCGGTCCGGACGCTCTCCGGCGGCGAGACGTTCATGGCGTCGCTCGCGCTGGCCCTCGCGCTGTCCAAGCACGTGACCGAGCTGGCCGGCGAAGGGCTGGGCGCGCGCCTCGAGGCCGTGTTCATCGACGAGGGCTTCGGGTCGCTGGACCCGGAGACGCTGGAGGAGGTCATCGACGCGCTCGAGCGCCTGCGCGAGGAGGAGCTGATCATCGGCGTCATCAGCCATGTGCCGACGCTCGCCCAGCGGATCCGCTCCGGGCTCGAGGTGCGCAAGGAGGGCAACCGCAGCGTGGTGCTCGAAGCCGCGCCTTAGGCGGCGATGACGGCGTTGCCCCCGTCCTATGGACGAACGGCGCGCGTCCGAATCGACAGCCCGATCAACAACGGCACGAGTATGTACGCGCCAGAGAAGCCGAAGACGACGAGGACGGCCACGAACCCGATTCCCGCGGCGATCTTCGCGCTCCCCCCGAGGAGCTTGATCCCCGCCGCCATCGCGGCCACGTAGACCGCCACGAACGTCGCGCTGGTCGCCCTCATCAGCGCGTCGACGCTGAGCAGATCAGCCGCCAGGATCGCGAGCAGGACGCCCGCGACGGCACCGATCCACGGGAGCGGGCGGGAGCCCGGGACGAGCGTCCCCGCGAGCTGCGACGCCGCCGCCATGTACGTGTTCATCGTCCCCATCGTCAGCAACACGGCGAGCACGGCGGTGACCTTGCGGCCCGTCTCGCCGAGCCCGGACGCCATCAGGTCGGCGAGCGGGACGTCGGAGTGGGCGCCGACGCCGATCGTCGCTGTGGCGAGCCCGAGGTAGAGGACGGCGACGATCGTCAGCGCGGAGAAGATCGCGCGCGGAAGCTGCCTGGCTGGATCGCGCAGCTCCCCCGCGAGATGCGACACGGCCTCCCAGCCGAAGAAGGCGAACATCAGGACGCTTGCCGCGCTGCCGATCGCGCTCCAGCCGTGGGGAGCGAACGGCGTCCAGTTCTCCGCGTCGGTGTGGGGAAGAGCGGTGAGGACGGCGACGAGCAGCATCGCGCCGAGCAGGCCCGCGAGCCCGAGTTGCAGCCGCGCCGTGGTGTGCAGGCCGGTCGAGTTGGCCAGCAGGACCGCGGCGATCATCGCCGCGCCGGCGATCACGGCCGTCGTCCGCCCGCCGCCGATCAGCTCCGCGACGTAGAACCCGCCGATCAGCGCCACCGCGGGAGCGCCGACGGCGACGCCGGTGAGGAACCACCAGCCGGTCGCTCGTCCCGCCCGCGCGCCGAACGCCGCGCGCACGTAGGACGCGGTGCCGCCCGCTTCCGGCCAGCGCACGCCAAGGGCGGCGAAGGTGATCGTCAGCGGGAGCGAGAGCGCGAGCAGCCCGGCCCAGGCGAGCACCGACGCCGGACCTGCGATCCGCGCCGCCAGCGCCGGCAGGAGCAGGACGCCGGGACCGAGGACGGCGCCGACGTACAGCGCGGTGGCCGAGCGGGTGGAGAGCATGAAGGTAGTTTCTCGCTGCCGCCGGGGCGTTTGGTGCCCTTTTGCACCCATGATCCTCCGATCAGAGCAATAATCTGCCTCAGATGCCTCTCGACAGCGTCGATCGACGCATGCTGGCGATCCTTCAGCGCGACGGCCGCATCTCCAACGCCGCCCTCGCCGAGCAACTGCACCTCTCGCCCTCGCCGTGCCTGCGCCGGCTGCGCGCGCTGGAGCACGACGGAGTGATCGCCGGCTACGCCGCGCGGCTGGACCGTCCGCGACTCGGCCTCGGGCTGACGGTGTTCGTCGAACTGAAGGTCGACAGCCATTCCGAGACGACCGCCAAGGCCATCTCGGACGCCCTGATCGCCGCACCGGAGGTGATCTCGGCGCACATCGTGTCCGGCCCGTCGGACTTCCGGCTCGAGGTCGTCGTCGCCGATCTCGCCGACTACGAGCGCCTGCTCTTCCAGACGCTGCTCAAGCTCCCGCACGTCACCGACGTGCGCTCGGACTTCGCGCTGCGGGCGATCAAGACGAACGGGCCCTTGCCGCTCGCGTGAACGCCGAGGTGGTGGCCGCTAGCCCCGGGTCGCGCCGACGACCCGCGCGTGTTCCTCGGGCTCGGGTGGCTTCCACCCGGGTCCTTTCAGCAACAGCTTGAGCTTGGTGCTCACGCCCTTGGTCGCGCGGACGTCGCGCGCGAGGGCGATGTACTCGTGGAACGCGACCTGCACCGGATGATGCGTCGTCAGTTGCGTCGTCAGCCCGTACCGCACGCGCTCCTGTTCGGGCTCGAAGGTCCCGAACATGCGGTCCCAGATGATCAGGATGCCTGCGTAGTTCTTGTCCAGGTACTGGTGGTTCATCCCGTGATGCACGCGGTGATGGCTGGGCGTGTTGAGGACGTACTCGAGCGGTCGCGGGAGCTTGCGCACCCGCTCGGTGTGAATCCAGAACTGGTAGATCAGCGACCACGCCTGCGCCAGCAGCACCATCCACACGGGGAAGCCCAGCAGCGGCAGCGGCAACCAGAACGGGAAGTAGGTCATCGGCACCCACGTCTGCCGCAGCGCCGTCGAGAGGTTGAAGTGCTGCGACGAGTGGTGCACCACGTGGCTCGCCCAGAACACCCGGCTCTCGTGTGAGATCCGGTGGAACCAGTAGTACGCGAGGTCGTCGGCGAAGAACAGCGCGATCCACGTCAGCGGGTTGTGCGGGTCCAGCCGCAGCGGCGTCAGCTCGTACAGCGCGGCGTAGACCGCCACCACGACGAGCTTCCAGAACACGTTGATGACGACGTTCCCGAGCCCCATCGTGATCGACGTGCCGCTGTCCTTGAGGTCGTAGCCGACGAGATCGTCGTCGTCCTGGAGGTGCCGGAATGACAGGTACTCCGCGATCAGCAGCAGCACGAAGAACGGGATCGCGTAGTAGAGGACCTCACCCATTGGGAATCGATCGCTCCAGCAGGTCGGTCGCGCGGTCCCGCGAGGCGCCCGCGTCGCCCGCCGCGATCGCTTGGGCCAGCGCGCGCACGGCGTCGGCATCGGTGAGCTCGCGCGCCACCGCATCGGCCTTCACCGACGCGACGTGCTGGCGCTCCACCAGCGTCGTCAGCGCCAACCGATACGCGATGTTGTCCGAGCCCTCGACGATCAGATCCCACAGCACCTCGTAGTGCGCATTGCGCGCCTCGAGGTCCTCGACGGCCGCGAACTGCTCCGCCCGAGCGGTGATCTGCGCTTTGAGCGCGGTGCTCGCTCTCCACGCGGCCCGCCGCGCCGCGTCGGCACCCACGCACGCCCGCATCTCCATCGCCGCCCGCGGAGCCTGCAGCGCGTCCGGAGCATCCCCGTCGAGCAGCAGTTCGAGCCCGCCGTGCCGGCGCCAGTCCCGCACGCGCGTCGCCCCGCCCTGGCTGATCGCCACCAGTCCGGCCTGCTGGAGGCGCTTCAACGCCTCGCGCACCGCATGCCGGTTGGTCTCGAGCTCCTCACTGAGACGGCGCTCGCTCGGCAGGGCGTCGCCCGCCGCGTACCGGTCACCGAGGATCTCGGCTCGCAGGCGCGAGTAGATCTGACCCGAGAGCGTGCTGGTCGAACCAGTCATCACAACTGGTTATACCAGTACGCGCCGTCGGTTCCGGATATCGGGGAACGAAATGCGTCCTATACGGGGCATTTCGTTACCCGTTCGCGGGAACGGCTCCCGGAGCGTGATCGTCCGCGGGCGAACCCCGCCCGCATCGGCGAGGCCGCGCGACGACCGGGCTACTCGCCCGGCCAGTGCCCGTGCTCGTCCAGGTACCGCCGCCGCGCCTCCTCGCGCTCCCGGTCGCGCTCGCTCTGGAGCCCCAGCTGCATGAACACGTTCGCCAGCACGACCAGGCACGCCACGCCGATCAGGAACACGCCCGCCCCGCGCAGCGTCTCGCCGCCGAGCACGACGAACACGAGCCCGACGAACGCCGTCGCCGCCGGCAGCACCAGCCGGACCCAGAGCAGCCGCTTGCGGCTCCCTCCCATCTCACCAATTCTGCCCGAGTTGGGTAGCCCAAGCGCCATGGCAGAGGAATTCAAGAAGGGTGACCGGGTGCTGTGGAGCTCGCACGGCACCGACGACACGCCGGGCGTCGTCGAGCGCAAGATCACGTCCGAGACCACGCTCGCCGGGCGCAAGGTCAAGGCCTCACCGGAGGAACCGCAGTACCTCGTCCGAAGCGAGAAGGGCGGCGGCGAGGCGGTCCACAAGCCGGACGCGCTCAAGCGTCGCTAGTGCGCGTCGCGACACTGAACCTCTGGGGTCGACTGGCCGAGCCGGCGCACAGCCCTCGCCACCGGGTTGCGACAGCTCGCCCCAGACCTGGTGGCCGTCCAGGGAGCGATCCAGACCGATGAGACGGACCAGCTCGGCAACGGCTATCACCTCGCGCACCACTCCGATCCCGAACCCGCGGGCGACGTTGAACGCGGACCGGCAACTCGACTTCGAGTGCGAGCTCCAGCCGTCGCAGCGGCGACCAAGGTCGAGGAGCTACGAGGCGACCACCAATGATCGTCGCGGGCGATCCCGACGCGGCCGGCATCCGCTTCTGGACCGGTCGCCAGTCGCTCGAGGGCATGAGCGTCTGGGTCAGCGATCACTTCGGCCTTGTGGCTGACCTCACCCCCAAAGACTGAGGACAGCGCCCCTACATGAGTACGGCTACCCCTCCCTCGGATGAGAGGCGGCCAACGTAGGTTGCCGGGTATGCGCAAGCTTGCCGCCTGGTGCCACGACCGGCGCCGTACCGTGATCGGTCTCTGGACCGTTGCCTTTGTCGTTCTGGTCGCACTGTGGGCCACCGCGGCGGGCCAATTCGCCAATGTCTTCACGCTGCCGGGAACGGAATCCCAGCGGACCTACGACCTGCTCCAGAGCAAGTTCCCGGCCCAGTCCGGTGATACCGCCAGCGTCGTCTTCGCCGTCAAGGACGGCAAGGTGCTCGACGAGGGCAACCGTGCGCCGATCGAGAAGACGATCGCCACGATCAAGAAGTCGCCGGAGGTGCTCGGCGTCGCCGACCCGTTCGCCGAGGGCAACCCGGTCTCACAGGACGGCCGGATCACCTTCGCTCAGATCCAGTTCAAGCACTCCGGCGGCGACGTCGACGTGAAGGTCGTCAAGGAGATGGCCGAGAACGCGCTCAAGCTCGATGGCCAGGGCGGCGTCCAGGTCGCGCTCGGCGGCGACGTCATCCACTGGTCGACGGCTGAGCAGGGCGGCGCGGGCGAACTCTTCGGCATCCTCGTCGCGGCGCTGGTGCTGTTCCTGACGCTTGGCGTCGTCGCGATGGGCCTGCCGCTGCTCAACGCGCTGTTCGCGATGGGCGTCAGCCTCGCGCTGATGGGCCTCATCGGCACCCGCCTGATCGACGTCACCGACTGGACGCCGCAGCTCGCGGCGATGATCGGCATCGGCGTCGGCATCGACTACGCGCTGCTGATCCTCAACCGCTTCCGGCTCGAGCGCGGCGCCGGCAAGGACTCGCGCGACGCGACCCTGATCGCGCTCGACACCTCGGGGCGCGCGGTGCTGTTCGCCGGCATCGTCGTCGTGATCGCGATGCTCGGCATGCTGCTGCTCGGGATCTCGTTCCTCAACGGGCCGGCGATCGGCGCCGCGCTCAGCGTCGCGGCGACCATGCTGGCCTCGCTGACGCTGATGCCGGCGATTCTCGGCACGCGGATCGGCCGTCGGATCAAGAAGGCCAAGCAGACCAGCGCCGACGAGGAGACCGGCTTCGCCGCCCGCTGGAGCGGCTTCGTCTCCGACCACCCGCTGCCGGTCGCGCTTGTCGCGCTCGCCATCCTGCTCGCGCTCGCCGCGCCCGCGCTGCACATGCGCCTCGCGTCGAGCGACGCGTCCACCTACAAGAAGACCGACACCACGCGGGTCGCCTACGACCTGCTCAAGGAGGGCTTCGGCCCGGGCTTCAGCGCGCCGCTGCTGCTCGCCGTCGAGCTTCCGAACAAGGGCGACGACGCGCCGCTGGCCAAGATCGCCGATGCGCTGAAGGCCCAGGACGGCATCGCCGCCGTGCTGCCGCCGCAGCTGAACCCCGCGGGCGACACCGCGACGATGATCGCCTACCCGACGACCACCGCGCAGGACGAGCGCACCGACCAGACGGTCAAGACCGCGCGCAGCGAGACGCTGCCGCCGGTGGCCGCCGAGACCGGCGCCCGCGTCTCGATCGGCGGCGTCGTGGCCAGCAACATCGACTTCGCCAAGACGATCCGCGACAAGCTGCCGCTGTTCATCGGCGTCGTCGTCGGACTGTCGCTGCTGCTGCTGATGGTCGTGTTCCGCTCGATCCTGATCCCGGTCAAGGCCGGCATCTTCAACCTGCTGTCGATCGCCGGCGCGTTCGGCGTCGTCACGCTGATCTTCCAGGACGGCAACTTCGCCAGCCTGTTCGGTGACGCGACCGGCCCGATCGAGTCGTTCCTGCCGATCATGGTCTTCGCGGTCGTCTTCGGTCTCTCGATGGACTACGAGGTCTTCCTCGTCAGCCGCATGCACGAGGAGTGGGTGCACACCAGGGACGCGAAGTACGCCGCCCGCCACGGCCTGGCCATGACCGGCCGCGTCGTGACCGCCGCGGCGATCATCATGATCGCGGTCTTCGGCGCCTTCGCGATCGGCAACGAGCGGGCGCTGGCGATGATGGGCGTCGGCTTCGCGTCGGCGATCTTCATCGACGCGTTCATCATCCGCCTGCTGCTGTTGCCGGCCGTGATGCACCTCGCCGGCCCGGCGATGTGGTGGATTCCCGCGTGGCTCGACAAGCGCCTGCCGCACTTCCACATCGAGCGCCCGGAAGACGAGCTCGTCGAGCCGGAGCCCGAGCGCGAGATCGCGTACCGCTAGTCCCGAACATCTGTCCGGCCGTCTTCCCGGCGGCCGGACAGCGCCTAATCTCGGAGCGTGTTGCGAAGCCTCACTGCGCTCACGGCTGTAATCGTCAGTGTTCTCATCTGGTCGGCCGGGACCGCCCACGCGGACACCCAGCTGCCACCGGGGTTCGCCGAAACGACCGTCTGGAGCGGCATCACCGCACCGACGGTCGTGCGCTTCGCGCCTGACGGGCGCGTGTTCGTCGCGACCAAGGGCGGGCGCGTCTACGTCTACGACTCGCTCACGGACACCACCCCGACCCTATTCGCCGACCTCCGCAGCGAGGTCTTCGACGGCTGGGACCGCGGGATGCTCGGCATGGCCCTCGATCCGGGCTTCACCACCGGACGGCCGTACGTCTACCTGCTCTATGCCTACGACAAGGCGCCGGGCAGCCTGATCCAGCCGACCTGGGGCGACGACTGCCCGACCCCGCCCGGCCCGACGATCGACGGCTGCGCGATCATGGGGCGGCTCGTGCGCCTGGACGCGTCGGGCACGGAGACGGTGCTGCTCGAGGGGTTCTGCCAGCAGTACGTGAGCCACTCGGTCGGGTCGCTCGAGTTCGGGCCGGACGGCCAGCTCTACGTGAGCGGTGGCGACGGCGCGTCGTTCAACTGGGCCGACTACGGCCAGCGCGGGAATCCGTGCGGCGATCCGCCCGGGGGCACGCTGACGCCTCCACTGGCGCAGGGGGGTGCGTTGCGGGCGCAGTCGTTCCGCAGGCCCGCCTCGCAGAACGCCGTGATGAACGGGGCGATCATGCGCGTCGACCCGGACACCGGCCTGGCCTCGGCGGGCAATCCGGCGATCGCCAGTGCCGATCCCGTGCGCCGGCGGATCATCGCGTTCGGCTTCCGCAATCCCTTCCGCTTCACGTTCCGGCCCGGGACGAGCGAGCTCTGGAGCGGCGACGTCGGCTGGAACACGATCGAGGAGATCGACCGTGTGCCGGACCTCTCGCGGGTGCGCAACTACGGGTGGCCGTGCTACGAGGGCAATCCGCGGATGGGCTCCTACGACGGCCAGAACCTCGACAGCTGCGAGTCGCTCTACGACGAGGGCGACGGAGCGGTGACGGCGCCGTACTTCGACTACGCGCACCTGACGCAGGTCTCCGATCAGGACACCTGCCCGAGTGATTCGTCGGCGGTCTCCGGCCTGCACTTCTATACGGGCGATCAGTTCCCGTCCGCGTATAAGGACGCGCTGTTCTTCGCCGACTACGGGCGCGCCTGCATCTGGGTCGCGTTCAAGGGCGCCGACGGCCTGCCGGACATGTCCACGACGCGAACGTTCGCGTCGGGCGCGGGCACGCCGGTGTGGCTGACCGAGGGACCCGACGGCGCGTTGTACTACGCGGACGTGTGGGGCGGAACGGTGCGCCGGATCGCCGCGTTCAACCAGTCGCCGGTGGCGCGCGTGTCCGCGTCCCCCTCCAGCGGCGTGGCGCCGCTGGAGGTCACGTTCGACGGCACGGCGTCAGCCGACCCGGAGGACGAGGCCCTGACGTACGCGTGGGATCTCGACGGCGACGGCGCCTTCGACGACTCGACCGCGGCGAAGCCGACGTTCACGTTCACCGACGAGGGCGAGCACGTGGCGCGACTGCGGGTCGCCGACACCGGTGGCCGGCAGGGCTTCGCCAGCGTGACGATCGTCGTCGGCACCCCGCCGACGGTGACGATCGATTCGCCGCTTGCCTCCCGGACCTGGGCGGTGGGCGAGACGATCTCGTTCTCCGGCAGCGCGAAGGACTCGTCCGGCGACGCGCTGCCCTTGTCGTGGTCGCTCGTGCTCCGCCATTGCGGCCGGACGGACGTCACGGCCTGCCACACCCACGCGATCCGCGACTTCGCCGGCAACTCGGGCAGCTTCGTCACGCCGGATCACGAGTACCCGTCGCACCTCGAGCTCTCGGCGTCCACTGTCGACGGTGACGGCCTGCACACGACGCGCACCGTCCAGCTCGACCCGCGGACGTCGGAGCTGTCGCTGGTGAGCGATCCGCCGGGCATCCAGCTGTCGGTGGGCAGCGACACGCTGACCGCCCCGTTCACCTCGACGGTCATCGCGGGCTCGCTGAACACGATCACCGCGTCCTCGCCGTTCGGGTTCCAGGATGCGTTCTGGACGCTCAACGGCTGGAGCGACGGGCTCGCGGCGACGCATGAGGTGGTCGCGCCGGCTTCCGGCCGGGCGACGTACACGGCGTCCTACTCGCGCCCGCCGCGGACGAGCATCGCGGGTGCCGAGGTGCTCGGACCGAACAAGCCGGAGTACGACCCCGGCTTTGGCGGGATCTACTACATGGCGGCGTTCGCGACCGACACCGCGCGGACGCTGCGGCTCTTCGTGGACGAGGCGAGCCACGCTTCCCGGGTCGAGCTCGCGCTGTATTCCGACGTCAACGGCAACCCGGGCGTCGTGCTCGGCCGCGCGACGATCTCGGACCCGGAGGAGGGGGCCTGGAACCTCGCGCGCCTGGCGTCCCCGGTGCCGCTCGTGTCTGGCCGCGGGTACTGGCTCGCGCTGTTGAACCCGCCGGATTCGTCGGGCGTGCTCGTCTTCCGCGACAAGGCCGGCGCGCGTCAGCTCGCCCAGACCACGGCCGCCGAGGGCATCTCGTCGCTGCCGGACACGTGGGTGACGTCGCCGGGTCATTGGCACATCGACGGCCACATCTCCGGCGGAGCGTGGGGGTACGACGCGGTCGACCCGGAGCCCACGCCGAGCCCCAGTCCGTCACCCTCGCCCTCGCCCAGCCCGTCACCGTCACCCAGCCCGAGCCCGAGTCCGAGCCCGTCGCCGTCGCCGAGCCCGAGCCCCTCGCCGACGCCGAGCCCAAGTCCCTCGCCGTCACCGAGCCCCGCCCCGACGCCGAGCCCATCGCCCGAGCCACCCGCCGACTCGCCCGCGCCGCCCTCGATCCTCGGCGGCACGGCTCCCGTCTTCACCCCCACCCCGAAGCTCGTCGGCGCCTGGGGCTTCGACGAGCGCGGCGGCGGCACCGCGTTCGACGCGTCCGGCGCCGGCAACCACGGCCGGCTCAACGGCCCGGCGCACGTCGCCGGCCGCTACGGCCGTGCCCTCAGCTTCGACGGCCGCAACGACTGGGTGACCGTCAAGGACCGCCGGTCCCTCGACCTCAAGGCCGGGATGACCATCGAGGCGTGGGTCTACGTCACCAAGTCCCGAGCATGGCGCAGCCTCGTGGTGAAGGAGACCAACCGCGGCCTCGCCTACGGGCTCTACGCCGCGTCGTTCGGCGGCCTCCCGAGCGGCCACGCCAGCACGCCGGCCGAGGGCTGGACGTCCGGCAGCAAGCTCCGGCTGCGCCGGTGGACCCACCTCGCCGTCACCTACGACGGCAGCTCGCTGCGCACCTATGTCAACGGCCGGCTCACCGGCACCCACGCGCAGACCGGTCCGCTCGTGAGCAGCTCGCTCCCACTGCGCTTCGGGGGCAACGCCGTGTGGCCCGAGTGGTTCGCCGGGCGCCTGGACGAGGTCCGCATCTACGACCGCGCGCTGACTCCGGCGCAACTTCAGACCGACATGACCAAGGCGGTCGCCGGCCCGACCAAAGCGGGCACGACGAAGGCCCAGTCGGGCGCGACCGTCAAGCGCTTCCGCGGTCGGCGCGCACACGGCGGCTAACTACGGATGATCAAGGCTCGGCGGCGTCCGAGACTTGATCGCATGCTTCGCCGGCGAGTTCTCACCTGGGGCGCGACCGCTGCCGAAGCCGGCGCGCGCCTCCCGGGGGATGAGCTCCTCGAGGACGCCGACACCGTCTCGACGCGCGCGATCTCGATCGACGCCACCGCCGAGGACGTCTGGCCCTGGCTGGCCCAGATGGGCCCGTCCCCGCGCGGCGGCGCCTACACCTATGACTGGATCGAGAACCTGCTGCGCCTGAACATGCACAGCGTCGATCGCGTCCTGCCCGAGTTCCAGCACCCGCAGGTCGGAGACACGATCGCCTTCGGCGCCAACACCATGCGCCTGGAGCGGGTCGAACCCGAGCGCGTGATCGCCTGGCGCTCCGAGGACGGCAACTGGGTGTGGACGTTCGTGCTCGACGAGGCGGCCGGCGCGACCCGCCTGCTCAGCCGCAACCGGTTCCGCCTCCCGAGCCGCGTGATGCGCATCGGCATGGTCCCGATGGAGCCCGCGTCGCTGGTGATGGAGCGCAAGATGCTGCGCGGCATCAAGACCCGCGCCGAACGCCTATGCCGGAGCGGCCATCTTCGGCTCGCTGGGCTGGCTGGCGCCGATCCGCCCGAAGACGCCGGCGAGCTTGACCGAGGCCAGGCCGAACACCGCGCCGACCGCCAATGACACGAACGTGCTCACCGCGACCCACTGCCACGACATCGAGAGCAGGCCACCGAAGGCGCCGGTCCCGGCCGCCAGCGGCTTGTCCGTGATCGCCGAGACGACCGCCGCGGCGGTATGCGGACCCTTGCCTCCCGGGACGAAGTTGTCGAGACCGGTGGCGATCCACCAGAAGAACACCGAGGCGTAACAGCAGAACGCGGGAGCGGGCGCGAAGCGGTCGTCCTCGACCACCGTCGACAGCACGACCAACCCGGCGGCGGTGAGGCCGATCATCACGCCGAGGCCCCAGAAGTCGGGCGAGTCCGCGAGCATCGGGCCGATCCACATCGCGAGCGCGGCGCCGATGCTGCCGGTCAGCGCGGCGGTCACGGTCTTCCCAAGCGCAGCCGTGTCGGCGCCGAGCAGGAAGTAGATGCCCCAGCCGACGAAGATCGCCGGCAGCGCGAGGTGGATGTTCTGCGGCAGCCCGTACTTCCCGAACACACCGTCCTGGACCGTCACCCAGTGGAACGTGAAGTTCAGCGCGATCCAGGTCGCAACGAACGCGAGAACGCCGATCGACACCACCAAGGGCGCGATCGCCTTGAGGCGAGTGGACATGGAGTCTCCTCCTGCGTGGCCGGCCACCGTGCGAGCCGGACGGTGACTTCATCCTTCCGCTCTGCACAAGAAGTTCCGGAATCCTGAGACGCCGGCCTCGGCATCATGTCCGGCGTGGCCGTCCAAGACCCCTCCTTCACCCCAGGACTCTTCGCCTTCCTCCGCGACCTGGAGAAGCACAACAACCGCGACTGGTTCACCGCCAACAAGGACCGCTACATCGCCGAGGTCCAAGAACCCGCGCTCGCCTTCATCGAAGACGTCGGCGTCCGCCTTCCCGAGGTCAGCCGCCACTTCGTCGCCGACCCCCGCACCACCGGCGGCTCCCTCTTCCGCATCTACCGGGACATCCGCTTCTCCAAGGACAAGACCCCCTACAAGACCCACGCCGGCATCCAGTTCCGCCACGCCCGCTCCCGCGACGTCCACGCCCCAGGCTTCTACCTCCACCTCGAACCGAACAACGTCTTCCTGGCCTGCGGCACCTGGCGCCCGGACCGGGACACCCTCCACGCCATCCGCACCGCCATCGCCGCCCGCCCACCGCGCTGGCAGTCGATCGTCGAAGCGTCGCCCTTCGCGGACCACTTCCGCCTCGGCGGCGAGTCGCTCAAGCGCCCACCGGCAGGCTTCGACCGCGACCACCCGCTGATCGAGGACCTCAAGCGCAAGGACTTCATCGCGGCCACGAACCTCTCCGAGGCGGACGCGACGTCCGGCGCGTTCCTCGACCAGTTCCTCGAGCTCAGCGCCGCCGCCGGCGGGTTCATGCGCTTCCTCTGCGACAGCGCACGCGTGGAGTACTGAGGGGCGAGAACTTCCGCCCCTGCCCTACAAGGGGTATGGAAACCCAACTCGCATCGCAGGATCACGTCGCGGCCTTCGTGACCAACCTGCTCAACACCGGCGGCACGCTGGTCAGCATCATCGAGAACCTGTCCGATGCCCTCGTGGAAAACGGGGCCGACCCGGACGAGGCAAGTGACGACATCCTCGGGATGGTTGCGGGCACCATCTCCCAGAGATTCGCCTCGGTGCCGGCCCCCGAGGTCGTCCGCGCAGCGGAACTCATCGACATCGCGATGGAGACCGTGATGACGGACCTGCATCGCGCGCTGGAGCGTTCGCGTCGCCGAGAGCGAACGCAACGCTCGCGCAGCCGCCGGCCGCGACGCTGAGGTTGCCCGGGCCGTGGCAGGCGTGGTTCCACGACTGGGCGTTCAACGCCCCGCGTACGAACGGAGGGGAGTTCCTCGCGTCGAAGTTCGACAGGAACGAGTTCTGGTCCGGGGGGGCGAATTTCGCGGCGCTCGGCCTAGAACATCCATGAGAAAACAACGCCCGCCGCTGCGTCCTGCCGAGGCCGAGCGGCGCTTCGCCGCCATGTTGGAGGAAGCCGGACTGCCGTGCTTCGTGTTCACACGCCACGACCCGGACAGCCGGGTGCTTCAGCTGAGATGGGAGAACGGGTTCAGCGTGCACCTCGATCTGCGGCGGCGGCACATCGAGCCGATCGACGAGTTCGAGCGAGCCGCGATCCTGGGCCCCGACCGCGAGGTGATCGACGTGACCGTTCCTGGGTCCGCGGACGATCCGCGCATCGACGAATCGATCCCTGGCGTCCGGATTCACCGTGTGCCGCCGCTGCACCCGGACGACCTCACGGTCTATAAGGGCATTCCCGTCACGTCGGTCTCCAGGACGCTGATCGATTGCGCCGAGGTGGCGCCGAAGGACGAACTGCGGGAGATGTTCGCTCGAGCGCAACAGCAGGGATTGCTCGATCCGGAGGCGATGCGGGCTTCGCGGGCGCGGGTCGAATGGCGTCCGTCGCTGGCGATGCTCGACGAGGTGATCGAGGAGTTCTGCGGCTGACCCAACACCTCCCCATCGCTCCAGTAGACGGAGTCTCGTTGCGCGGGTAATGTCGCCAAATGCGCTGGGACCGTCGGCTCAAGGAGGAGTCGGAACCCGAAGAAGCCGCGTCCGAGCGGGCGACCCCGCCCGCTCCGGCCAGCCCCGTCTCGCAGCTGCTCGGGCTCCAGCGCACCGCCGGCAACGGCGCCGTCGGCCGGATGCTCGCCGCGCGCTCGAACACGCTCGCGCGCACCCCGCCGACGGACGCCCCGGCCGCGCCGAGCATCCAGGTCATCCCGACGCCGACCGCGAAGCACCCGCTCGTCCGCCACACGCCGACGAACATCGACTTCAGCGAGGACAAGGAGTTCGTCAAGCACCAACTGGAGACCTACGCGGACAAGCACGGCGTCGACGCGATCGACCGCTTCG
Organism: uncultured Solirubrobacteraceae bacterium; assembly: GCA_963798325.1. GTDB lineage: Bacteria > Actinomycetota > Thermoleophilia > Solirubrobacterales > Solirubrobacteraceae > Solirubrobacter. Next base: position 263,381 of record CAWCSS010000006.1, on the reverse strand, counting down.
ACAAGCTCCCGGGCACGTGGATGCCGGCGCAGGAGAACCCGCTCGCCCCGCCGGAACAGCAGGCGAAACCCGACGAGCAATACATCGACCGCGTGCGCGCGCTGGTGCACGAGGAGTGCGTGACGCTGCGCGCGCACATCAGTCAGTTCCTCGACGACTTCGAGCGCCACGCGCACACGACGCTGATGACCGCGCTGAGCGACAGCGAGGTCCGGGTGAAGAGCGAGTTGGAACGGCTCGGGATCAAGTCCGAGGAGCACCTCTGGGGGCTGTACTCCTCCCACTCCGGCGCCGACAACGACGCCGGGAAGAAGATGGCCGCCGGCGCGAAGGCGTTGCTGGACAAGTTCGACGAGGTGAAGGGCAACAGCACGCTGCCGCACGTCGTGGACGCGCCGCCGATGTGGGGCGAGGAGCGCAAGCCGGCTGACGAGGAGCGCCGGGTCAAGGCGAAGGGCGAGTGGCAGACGGCCTCGGACCACCTCGACAAGCTCAAGCGCGAGTACAACGAGATGCGGCACGCGTTCGAGGCGGCCAACCCGATGGCGATCGGTTACCAGCTCGATCTCGGCAGTGGGACAACGCGCGAGAACCTGGTCAAGCTCGCCGACGAGAACGCCAAGAACCGCGCGGACAAGATGGGCTCGGACCTCAAGGAGAAGCTGGACAACATCCAGAAGGTCCGCAAGTACGCCGAGGATTGGAAGTACGTCTGGCGGCTGGAGAAGATCGTCGACGTCACGCTCGAGCGGCCCGAGATCAAGGGCTACAAGGAGCTGACCAGCGACGGGGTGCGGCGCTCGGCGGTCTACGACAAGGTGGGCGCCAACAAGGCCAGCGACGAGATGACGAGCATGGGCGTCGGGATCGTCATGTTCGCCCTCGGGCTGATCGCCGCCGCGCCGACGGGCGGGTTGAGCATGGCCGGAGAGGCCGCCGTTACCGCCGCCGGCGGAGCCGAGTTGCTGACCTCGATCGGCGTCGCGGTGACCTCCGCCGAGCGCTACCGGATGGAGAGCGCGGAGAGCGGCACCGACTACGACAAGGCGAAGGTCATCGCCGACCGCGATCCGAGCCTGATCTGGCTCGGGCTCGACATCCTCGGCGCGCTCGGCGCGGTCGCCGGGGTCGTGGCCAAGGGCCGGGAGGTCTTCGGTGAGCTCCTCGCGCTGCGCAAGGAGGCCATGAGCGCCAGGGAGGCGACGGCGGCCAAGGAGGCCGCGGGGCTGACCGAGGGCGCCGCCAAGGAGGGGGAAGCCGCCGTCCAGCGGCTGCGCACGGAGGGCAACAAGGCCGCCCCCGGTGCCGGCGACCGCTTGGCGAAGGAAGTCGAGTCGGGTCCCTCGCGGCAGTCGGGCGTCGCGGCGGAGGAGGCGGGGACGAAGACCGCGGAGGCCGACCTCGCGGCGGCGAAACGCGACGCTGCCGCCCTTGCCGGGGAGTTCCAGACCGTCACGCCGTTGTCCAAGAAGGAAGCCACCGACGCGTACTTCGCCGCGATCAAGGCCAACCCCAACGTCGAGCACGCGGTGGTCCAGCACACGGTTGCGAAGGACATGTGGGTCTACGTCGAGGGCAAGGTGGGCGAGGTGGTGACGCCGGCGTTCCTGAAGAAGAACTGGGCCTTCGACCGCCACTTCCACCCGAAGGGCGCGAAGTTCCCGAGCGTCGGCGCGGAGGTGCCTGTCGCCGGGGCGACGCTCGGCGCGGACGCCGACATCGTGGCCAAGAACCTGCGCAAGACCGAGTTGCAGGTCGGCGGCGACCTCGGCGCGGCCAAGCAGGAGGCGCTGCGGACGGGCGAGGCGGTGACCGAGACGATCGACTGGATGGACCCGGCGACCGGCCACATGCACGAGACGACCTTCGGGTTCGACCCAGCCAAGGAGCGCCCGATCTGGTTCGAGATCAAGGGCGAGGGCATCCGGGGCGACTACAAGACCCTCAAGGAAGCCGAGATCGGGATCTCGCTCGCGCAGCCGGACTAGACGCTGATACACAATTGGCGGATGAGCGAGAAGCGCGCCCGTCAGCAGCAGCGACGCCGTCGACGCAAAGGGCAACAAGCCGCCCGCTCACGCACTCGTGAGCTGTCACCGGACCGGGTACTGGCCGAGCTGGCCAGGTTGGCGTCGGAGTCGATTGCCGAGGCGACGGACGCACTCGACGCCGAGCAGTGGGCCTCGGAGCTGATGGGCAGCATGCGCCGAGAGGCGCCGCCCGGCGAGCCGGTCGATCCAGAGCTGTTCCCGCTCTTCGTGGACGCGCTCGAAGCGGTCGGCACGGCGCGGTCGCTCGCCGCACTGCGTGCGCTGAGCGCGGTCGGGGCGCCATACACGAGCGCGGCCGCGGATCGTCTCGCGGCCCACGGGCTGCCGGAGCCGGCGTGGGGCGGTGACCTGGGTGGCGTTCGCGCGGTCGCGGCGGCGCTGCTGGAGGAGCCGGCGTTCGACGACGGCGTGAGCGTGATGGTCGAGTTCGCCGAGGCGAGCGGCGAGTTGCATACGCTGAGCGCCTACGTCGACCACAACCTGGGCGGGCTGGTCAAGGACGCGTTCCTCGCCGGATCGCTCGCCGAGGTCCGTGAAACGATCGACGACGCACCCGAGCGTGGTCTCGTCAGCTTCCGCGAGATCGGCCTCGGCGAAGCGCGCGCCCGCGTCGAGGGGGCGCTCCACATGCTCGACCACACGCTGGACCCGCCCGTGGACGAGAGCGTGACCGCGTTGCACGCGATGCTCGTCGCCCGGATGCGGCTGCTGCCGGCCGATTTCGAGTTGCCCGACGGCGATGTCGAGCTGACGCTCGAGGAGCGGGACGCACTGCAGGAGGACTTCCTTGCGTCTGACGAGGGCCGCCGTTGGCGAGGCGACGAAGATGCCGAGTACGCCGCGCGGCTCGCGATCGACTTCGGCGCCGACTACAACCACGGCGGACCGTTGCGCTGGAGCGCGGTGGTGGTCGAGATCTTCATGCTGGACTGGCTCGCGCGCAAGGTCACCGAGGAGTCCCCGTTCTTCGAGCGGGTCGCCGACGTGCTGGCCGATTGGGTGCTTTATGCGGGCCGCCGTCGTGACGTTCCGGCCCGACTGCTGGACGAAGCCGTCGCCGCAGTCGCGACCCATCGCGACGAGATGCTCGCCACGGTCGAGGACCCACAGGCCTGGGGTCCGGCCAAGGTGTTCGCCGCGGCCGCCGAGGAGGCCGGTGTCGACCTGACCGACCCCGAGGCCGTCGAGCGGTTCATCCAGCGCTACAACGCTCGCCAGAGGTGAGATCGAGGGCTCGATCACCTTTCGGCCGGTCCTTCGACGCGCTCGAGTGGTTCCGCAAGGCGGGCGAGTCCGAAGGCATCGCGGCCGGGAGTGACGTGTCAGCCGAGTTTCGCTTTGTCCAAGATCTCGATCAGCGTCGGGCGTCGCCGGTGTTGCTCACGCAGGCGTGCAACGTAGTCACCGAACGCGTCCGACTGGTCCGCGGCGGCGGCCGCCGCCCGCGCTCGCTGGAGAATCTTCGCGGCCTGTCGATAGGCGCGCCGGTCGGCTTGCTCGAGCACCTTGTCGGCGACCCGTTGGTAGACGGCGAGGGCGTCGGCAGGGCGGTGCGGCTCGCAGGCCTCCGCGAGTCGCAACCAGAGATCGGCACCCAACTCCGGAGCGGTCACGGCCGCGTCCCAGGCCGACTCGAGCTCGCCTTCATCGAGGAGTGCGACGACGATTTCGCGCGCGTCGGCTCGTCGGAGGGTGGCGCGTGCAGCGTCCTGCTCGAGCGGCCAGGCGCTGAGGGCGTCGGCTGCGGTTCGCAGTCCGCGATAGGTCGCCGCTGAGGGCATCCGCCCGTGCTGCGCGCGCCGGAGCGCGAGCACCTCGAGCGGCTCGTCGCGGCGGGTGTGGACGTGGCACGCGAGGTCGTAGAGCTTGCCCGTCTGCCAGCCGCGCGTCTCGGCGATGCCGCGCGTCGCCCACGCCAGCACCTCGTCGTCGAGCCCGAGCTCGTCCATCGCCTCGGCCACGCGGACGAACTGATGCGGTTTCGTCAGATCGCCGCCCATCAGCGCGATGATCGCCTCGAGGTCGAGGTCCAGCATCGCCAGTCGCTCGCGCGCGTAGCGATCGGCGAACGAGTCGTCGTCCGCGCGCCCCGCGACCGCCGCGCGATAGGCGGCGAGCCCCTTGTCACCGAGGGCATTCGCGTAACGGACCGGATCGACCGCGAAGAAGTCCTGGTCGTCGAACCCGAATCGGATCATCCAGGCGGCCAGCTTCACCGGATCGGCGGCGCCCGCGTCACACGCCCGCGCATGCAGCACCAGGAGGTCACGCGCAAGGTTGCCGATCACCCCGTCGGAGTCGTCGGCGCGCAGGATCACCTTTACGACGTGGCCAACCGCGCGCTGGAGGAGCTCGACGAGCGCGGGCGACGGGTCCGCTTCGACCGCGCTCTCCAGCTCGGCGACGATCGGCTCCGCGGCCATCGCCCAGCCGGAGCTTTCGCGGTAGTCGAGGAACCTGCGGGTGCGAAGGCTGCGATCCACCTCCGCCCGCAACTGCGCCAGGTCGCCGGCCCCGCGCGCGGACACCAGGCGCACCTGCCGCTCGACGTCCTCGTGCCGATCGACCGCCGCCGACACGACCTCGCGCAGTTCGTCCGCCGTCAACCCGGCGATCAGATCGTCGATGGTCGACGTCACGCTGCCGGCGAGAGTTTGTCCAGCGCCAGCGGCGGGACGCGGACGCGGCCGGTGCGGAACCTGCCGACCGGGCGCACGAGTTGGACGGTCGCCGCCCCCTCCTCGACGTCGACCACCTCACCCCAGAGGCCGGCGAGATAGCGCGGGCTGATTCGCTCGTTGATCACGACGAGGTCACCTTCGCAGAGCGACATCAACTTCGTGGCCGAACGAACGGTGTGCAGGAGCTCTCGCCGTGCGCTCACCGCCGCGGCGACGGCGTCGAGATGGTCATCGAGGTCGCCCGCCGCGATCGCGTCCAACAACGAGGCTTCGGCGCGGGAACCCGACTGCTGGAGCATCGCGAAAGGATTGCGAACCCTCCGGACGTCAGTCGCCGGCGGCAGGTACCGCAACGTGCCGGCCGTCGCCGGAGGAGCTGTTGAAGCGGATCGAGCGGCGGGCGCCAGTCAGCGGTCCGGCCGTGGCGGAGCTTCTGAGTGTCGTCCGCCGCCTCGTCGCATCGGGGACGGCTTCCAGCGAACGCGGCGAGCAGGCCATCGACGACCTCATCGCACTGCCGATCGAGCGGTATCCGCACGACGCGCTGGTTCGCCGAGCCTGGGACTACCGCGAGAACTTCTCGGCCTACGACGCGACGTACCTGGCGTTGGCCGAGGCGCTCGCGCCCGAGCCGGGTGCGCGCCGGTCCGTCGGGCACACGCTCTAGCGTCCTCGGACCGAATGGCGCTCGAGACCCTTGCAGAGGCCGCCGGCCAGGCGCCGCTGACACGCCAGTTGCGTGGCTTCGTGGATTGGGTGGGCGAGGGCCGTCCGCTCACCCAGACCGGCCGGGTCCGCCGCGCCGACGCGCTCGCGCTCGTCGAGTTGCTCGACACCGGCGACCGGCTCGACTACCCGGTGCGCAGCAGCACCGATCTCTACCGGCTGAGCCTCGTGGTCGAGTTGGCGAAATCGGGTCGCCTCGTTCGCGTCGTACGCGGGCGGCTCGTGCCGGTCAAGAAGGCCGGCCAACTGCTCGAACGCCCGCTCGCGCTCGTCGTGCGGATGCTCGAGACGCTGTCCCTGCTCGGCGACGAACTGGGCGTCTCGGTCGTCGCGTTCGACGCCGTGCACACCGTCGAGGCGGTCTTCGGTGAGCTCGTCGGGCGCGGCGGACGCGTGTCGGTCGAGCGCGCCAGCGAGGTCGCGTGGGAGACGGCCACGAGGCGCTACTGGTTTGCGCATCCGACCGAGCACCAACTCCAATGGCAGCGCCGTGCCGGCGATCGCGACGTGCGACGCGTGCTCGAGATCGCGGCCGACCTCGGCGTGCTGACCGTCAAGGACGACGCGGTCGAGCTCACCGGCGTCGGCGAACGCTGCGTGCCCGAATGGCTCGGCCTTGGGACGTCGGCGGCCGGCGTCCTGACCGTCAAGGTCACGCTCGCAGGCTCGACCGCTCCGAGCGTCTGGCGCCGCCTTCGCGTCGCGGCCGACATCCGCCTCGACCGCTTCCACCGGGTCATGGGCGCGGCAATGGGCTGGGAGAACTCCCACCTGCACGTCTTCGAGCATCAGCAGGGGCGTTACGGGCATCCGGACCCTGAGCTCGAGATCGAGGACGACCGCACCAAGACGCTCGGCCAACTCCTCATCACCGTGGGCGACCGGCTGGACTACGAGTACGACTTCGGCGACGGCTGGCGCCACGTCATCGTCCTCGAGGCGACCGCCGCGACCGGCGACGCGGCACCGCGGTGCATCGACGGCGCCGGCCGCTGCCCGCCGGAGGACGTCGGCGGCATCCACGGATACGACGAACTCAAACGCGTGCTCGCCGACCCGCGCGACGATGAGCACGAGCGGATGCGGGAGTGGCTGGGCATCGCCGGCCCGCGTGACTTCGACGCGGCGGCGTTCGACCTCGAGCGCGCGAACGCCGCCATGGCCGGCGCCCTCCGCGCACCCGATTCGCGCGACGCGTAGCGCCCGAGACCGCCGGTGACCCTGGCCCGGCGTTGGCTGACCTTCTCAGGCTCGCGTTGGGGGCCGGCGGCGCTGGGACCGGCGGCGCGCGGAGGAGGGGGACGCACCGCCGGTCCAGCCCTACCAGCGGATCCGTCCGCCATGGGCGCCGGGGTCAGTGGCGCCCGTGTTCATGCTGTCAACACGCTCGGACGTGAGGCTTCGCGCCCGACGCGACGCGACGCTCGTGTTCAGTCACAGTGGCGCGGTGGCGCCTGTCGACCCCGATCTCCCGCTCCGGCAAGCGGCCGTCGCCCGCGCTCGTCGGCTCGCGCAGATCGAGCTATGGGCGCCGGCTCTCCAGCCACTGATTTCCGTCAATGACCGCTTTCCGCACGCAGCGGAAACGGTCATTTTGCGGAACGATCGGTGCTAGAGTTTTCGCATTCGGCGGTTTTCCACGTGACGCGGAAACTTCAACAGGGCGACAGTTCGCTGATCCGCGACGCGGAGAGATTGTTGCGTGACCGGCTTCCCAGCGACTGGCCGCTGCGCCGCGAAGCGGCGCCGGGCGACAGTCCGTTTGACGCACGCTTCACGATCGGTCCGTCGGCTCGCGAGAACGCGACGATGCTCGTGGAGGCGAAAACGCGGGTCGGTCCGCGAGATGTCCAGCGCCTCATTGAGCGATGGAGCGCCTTCGACGCCGACGGACCATGGTTGCTCGTCTCCTCCTATCTCTCGCCGCGCACGAGAGAACTGCTCGAGGCATCTGGAACCAACTACGTCGACCGAACCGGAAACGTCCTGGTGACGCTCAGTGGGCCGGCGGTCTTCATCAGGACCAGCGGCGCAGACACCGACCCCTCGCCTGTCGAATCGAAGTTGCGCTCGCTCAAAGGGCCAGCCGCCTCACGAGTCGTGCGGGCACTTCTCGACTTCAAGCCGCCCTACGGTATCTCCGGCTTGGCGGAGCGTGCCGGAAGCCCGTTGTCGACGGTGCACCGCGTCGTCGATCTGCTCGACGTCGAAGGACTGCTCGAACGCGAGCCGCGCGGGCCGATCACCAGCGTGGACTGGGAGGGGCTGCTCCAGCGCTGGATCACGGAGTACGGGCTGTCCGACTCCAACCGTGTGGAGAGGTACATCGAGCCACGTGGCCTCGAGCGCCTACTCGACCGACTGCGATCCAGTCAGCTCGACTATGCGGTGACGGGCTCGCTCGCTGCCACGCGGCTGGCACCGATCGCCGCGACACGGCTCGGGACGGTGTTCGTCGAGGGCGATACCGCGGATGCCGCTGAGACGCTGGGCCTGACGCCGACGGACGTCGGAGCGAATGTCTTCCTGATCGAGCCATTCGACCCTGTGGCGTTGGAACGCGGCGAGGTCGACGATGGCATCCGCTACGCAGCGCCTAGCCAGGTCGCGGCCGACCTCGCCAAGAGCCCCGGACGCGGCCCATCCGAAAGCGCCGCGCTTGTCAAGTGGATGGCGGCGAACGAGGATGCCTGGCGATCTTGACCCGGCATACGTGGCGGCTCGTCGCGCGTTGCTCGATGCGCTTGAAGCGCTGAACGAGCACCGCGAGTCGATCGTGGTCGTTGGCGCTCAGGCGGTCTACCTGCGAACTGGTGCCTCCGAGTTGGCCGTGGCCGAATTCACCACCGACGCCGATCTGGCGATCGATCCGCACGCGCTGAGTCCCAACCCGCGGCTCGATGCGGCGATGGCGGAACGCGGCTTCGTCGCTGACACCACGCAACCCGGGATCTATTGGAGCGCCGACGGCATCGAGGTGGAGCTGATGGTGCCCGAGACGCTCGGCGGCGCCGGCCGCCGCGGGGCTCGGCTTGGTCCGCACGGCAATCGCGCGGCGCGGAAGGCACGTGGCCTGGAAGCGGCCCTTGGCGACAACGACAGGATGAGTCTCGGAGCCCTCGACCCGGACGACGATCGTGTGATCGAGGCTCGGATCGCCGGCGTCGCTGCACTTGTGGTCGCCAAGGCGCACAAGCTTGGAGAGCGCCTGGAGCGAAACCCGAGCCGCCTACTCCCGAAGGACGCGTTGGATGTATGGCGTTTGCTGCAATCGAGCGAACCGGCGGAGCTCACCGGCAGCTTCGAGCAGCTACTCGAGGACGAGCGCGCCAGAGACGTGACGTGCGAGGCCGTCGGGTACCTCGGTGGCCTCTTCGCGGGCGTCGACGCTCCCGGCCTGGATCTCGTCGTCGAGGCGGTTTCGGGCCTCGAGGACCCCGCCTTCGTTCGCGCGTCGATGCGGGCGCTCGTCAGCGACTTACTTTGATTATGCGGCCCACGAGTGGCAACGTGCCAATGGAAACAAGGGCCTCAAACGCAAAAGGTCCTGCATGCAGGACCTTTCGGGAGAGCCCTCTGCCGGACTCGAACCGGCGACCCCTTCCTTACCATCCAGCGTTTTACCGCTATTTGCGGGAACTGAACACGTGTCGAGAGTCGGCGTTTTGCAGGACTTTTGGGACTCAGCGGACTGGCCGGTTTTCGCTGATGTGGCCCAAATGTGGCCCACAAACGCAATGTCAATAACTCACTTCCGCCGTGCGGTCTTCGCTCCTCTTTACATGCTGCACAGTTGGGGCGAGCGCGTTCCGACCGGGCACGACCAGCCGCACGCGCGGCATGCTCGAATCGGCGCTTGGTGTAGGCGTGCCAGTAGCTCGGAGGTCCATGTGACCGAGCACTTCACGTAAGCGGCTGCAGCCGTTCCATAAGGTTCAAAGTCGTCCTTGGTCCACAACCGCAGCGATGACGGCTTCCACTATCCGGGTGCTTCCTTTGAAAGCGCCCCGGACTGTCGCCGCGTCCGCAGGCCGAGCGGCGCTGATCGCGTCAGTGGCTGCGTGTTTGGCTGAGCCGAGGGCAACGATCATAAGGTCCGCGGACTTCGCCAAGTCCGACAACGCTGGCGTGGCAACATAGTCACCGTTGGTGACCACCTCGACGCCTGGGTACCGCCGCAGGATGCGCTCCTTGGCCCGGACCAGCGCTGGAGGAGTGAGCGAATAGATCCCGATCGTCTTGCCCGCCAGATCGAACTTCGGTGTATTGCCTGCCTCGACGTCCTCGACGATCGACGGCAGAAGGTCACGCATCCCGAGACGGCCTGCGACGAGTCGCAGCCCGTCAATCGCGACCGTTTCGAGCGCATGCGGATCGCCCAAAAGGGCTACGCCGCTAGCAAAGGTCTTCCGGAGCCTGTCATGGTCACCGGGCGACGCCTCCAAGAACTCCACCAGATCCGCAAACCAACTCGTGAGTCGTCGCGAGGCCATCGAGCCCCAGATCAGATCGAAAAGGTCGAGGACCTCCGCGTAGCTCGCAGGGGAGAGCCCGCCCAGAATCAAGCGCTCAACGACATCGCCTGAGACCTCGAGCGCTCCGGACTCCCAGCCTTCCGTCAGCGCTAGGGCTTCGAGCACAACCCGACGGTCTGCCTCGACACGTACGCGCACGTGATGGCCGAGGAGCGCGGCGGCGAGCACGTCAGCGCCGAGGAGCAGATCGCTGCCGCGCGGGCCGCGCTCGCCGACGCCGCGCCCGCGAGTGAGCAACTCGCCTTTGATGGGATCTAGAGGGCTACGGAACCGATCGCGCGGCCCATGAGGCGGATGATGCGGGCGGGAAGCACGGCGTTGCGCTCCTCTTCCCAGACTCGCGCGCGCGTGAAACGCCGGTAGCCCAGCACGCGTAGGCCCACGCCAGCGAGGCCGGAGGCGGCGCCGTGGCTGTGAGCGGGCTCCGCGGTCAGCAGCTCGATCCGGCACAGGTGCTTGACGTTGACGAAGCCGTAGTGCGCGGGCGCGACGAGCCGCACGGGCGAACCGTGCTTGGGCTCGAGCGGGGCGCCGTCGAGACGGTCGGCGAGCAGGACGTCGTTGACGAGCGCGTCCTCGAGCAGCATCACCGACCAATGGCCGTCAAGACCGACCAGGCGCGCGTGCGTTGCCGCCGCGGACGGCTCGAGGGCCTCGCGAAGCGCGACGCCCTCCCAGCGCAGCCCGCGCGTCGACCATCCGGCGACGCAGTGAAAGTCCGCGAGCAGCTCCCGTCGCGGTAGCGAGGCAAGCTCGGCCACCGTCATCGTTCTCGGTTCGTCGACGGCGCCGGCGAACTCGATGACGGGCGCGGCCGGTACCGCCGGCGGCGCCCCGCGGTTGGTACCGAAGCGCGGGAAGCGATCGAGCGCGCGCTGGCCAGGAGGAAGCGAGGTATCCATACGTATCCGTATGGATACGCTAGCGTACGGTTCGTGCCCGCGCAAGCTCGCACTCCTCGAGGCGACTGGATCGTGGCCGGCCTGAACGCGCTCGCCCGAGGCGGGCCCGAAGCCGTTCGCGTGGAGCCGCTGGCCCGCGAGCTCGGAGCGACTAAGGGCAGCTTCTACTGGCACTTCGACGATCGCGCCGGACTGCTCGACGCCTTGCTCGACAACTGGGAACGAGCCGTCGTCGACGACGTGATCGCCCAGATCGACGCGGGCGGCGGCGACGAGCGCGATCGGCTCCGCCGCCTGTTCGCTCTCGCCGGAACGCGACGCGACCTCCCGGCCGTCGAGCTCGCGATCCGCGACTGGGCCCGACGCGACGCCGGCGTCGCGCGTCGGCTCAAGCGCTTGGACAACCGCCGGATGGCGTACATGCGGACCCTGTTCGCTGCGCTCGCTGACGATGACGCTGATGCCGAGGTTCGTTGCACGTTGGCCTTCGCGCTGTTCGTCGGGCACCCGCTGATCGCCGCCGACCATCCGGGACGCAAGCGCAGGGAGGTGCTCGACCTGGCGCTCGCTCATCTCTTGCGCTGAAACCTCGGTTGCGGGCGACTGAGCGGTCGGGCACAGTTGCGCGGATGGCGCTCGCGGATCCGGATCTTGCGCTGCGGCAGGCCGCGGTCGCCCATGCCCGCCGCCTGGCTCAGGACTACGACGACCTGGTCCCTCTCGTGCGTCTGCGGGAGGGCTTCGAGTTCGGCGGGCGCCGCGTCAGCTTCGGCTCATTCATGAAGGGCATTCACCGTGACCGCGCGCAGCAGGGACCCGCTGCGCTCACGCTGGTCACGTCTTCAAAGGACCCGTACGCGGACACGTTCGACGAGGCTGGGGCGCGGTTCGCGTACGCCTATCGCTCGGGCGACATCGATCAGCCCGACAACCGCGCCCTGCGGGCCGCGTACGCGCTGCAGACGCCGCTCGTCTACTTCCGTGCGCTGGCGCCCGGTCAGTATCTGGTCGTCGCGCCGATGTTCGTCACCGCCGACGACCCTGCGGCTCGTGCCGTCGTGCTTGAGCCCGGGCTTCCAATCCAGGACATGCAGCCCGGAGGCCTCGTCTCGGGACCCGACGTCCGCGCGTACGCCACCCGCGAGGCGCGCGTCCGCCTGCATCAGCAGCGCTTCAAACTCGAGGTGATGCGCGCGTACCGGCACCGTTGCGCGATCTGTGCGTTGCGCGAGCGAACGCTCGTCCAGGCGGCGCACATCGTTCCCGACGTCGAGGCCGAGGGGATCGCGGCCGTGGTCAACGGACTCGCGCTGTGCGCCATCCATCATTTGGCGTTCGACCGCAATGTGCTCGGCATCGATCCCGACGGCGTTGTACACATCGCCCGCCGGCTGCTCGACGAGACCGACGGCCCTATGCTCCGCACCGGACTACAAGGGTTCCACGGATCAGCAATCGCGCTGCCGCGACGGCCCGTCGACCGACCCGACCCTGCCCGGCTCGAGGCGCGGTTCAGGCGATTCGAGGAAGCAGCCGCGTGAGCTCCGTCACACCTGGTCGCTACCGGGGCGCCGCATCGCTTCGACAGCCCCCCGGCGAGAGGTCCTCGAAGCCGCGCTCGGTGAGCCGCGCGCGAAGCGACTGAGCGACCGTGCCCGATGCCGGCGTCGGCCAGAGCCGCCATCAGCTCTTCCGGGGCGAACATCTTGCTCGTCGCGCAGGTTCTCCTCGAGCTCGGCCGCGACGCGGCTCAAACGTACGGCCTCTGCCAAGCGCGACGACATCGAGCGCTCTCCAGCCTCGCGCTGGTCAAGTTCGCGCGGCCTCGTTCTGCCGGAGCCACCGCTCTCTGGCCTCGCTGTCGGGCATCCGCTGCCAGGCCCAGCACTGCGGTAGCCATTTGCGCCGGGTCTATTAGCCAATCGCGCAGGAATGAATAGCCATTCCCGTGCCTGATCGGCCGCCGTCAGGCCGCCAAGATCGCCTCGATGCGCGGCAGAACGACAAGCTCCGCCCTGGCCTGGCTGGCATCGTCAGGGAGCAGCCCACCGTAGACGCCGTCGAGGAAGCGCGGATGCTCCCGGTGGCCCTCGAGCTCCTCGGCGAGATACGTGCGCAGATCGCCTGGGCTCGACCTCACCTCCTCGACGAGCTCGGCACGCCCGTCGAGCAGGCTCACCACATCGGCGAAGTCACGGCTTCCCAGGTAGTCGCCGCCGCCTCGGCCTGCGAACGCCTCGAGCTTCGTTGCGACGAGGAAGGGCGGCGACACCGCGGTGATGTGTCTCCCCGAGGGCAGCTCTCGTTCGATCGCGTGCGGCACCGCGAGCGCCTGGCCAGCGGTTCGCGAAGCCGAGGATCGTTGCGTCCGTCGGCATCACGTCGAGCATGAGATCGCCGTACCGCCAGCGGCAGATCACATCGCTCTGCGTGTCCTCGCGCAGTCCACGAGCGCGGAGGCGCTCTTCGAATTCGTAGAAGCGTCCGCGTGACGTCACCTCGACGATGAGGTCGACGTCCTTCGTCGGCCTTGGCTCCGGAGCGGCAGGGTCCGTGATCCACAAGCCGATCGTCGCGCCGCCGACGAACACGACCTCATGGAGCATGTCACCGAGCGCGTCGGCTGCCGCTTCAAGCATCTCGATGCTCACGCGGGCACCTCCGACAAGCGCGCCTGGAGCAGCTCGGTCGCGACTCCGCGCACCCGCGCGTCGCCGATCCGCACGCCGTCGACCAGCGCGAGCATCTCGTAGAGCCACGGGTCCGTCCGCGCAGCAGCCAGCGCAGCGGCGTGCAGTGGCGCAACTTCCAGTCCACGGGTCTGGCCAGCGGGATCTGGCCAGACGGGTGGAAGCTCGTTGCTGCTGATCTGCTCCGTCAGCGGCGCTGCCGCCCACGCTGTTGGCAGGCCTCGCGTGATCACGCCGAGCTTGGCCGGCGCGATGTAGGGGATCGCTCGCGTGAGTAGCTCCTCCGCCGCGGTGCGGTTGACGCGCCGGCGGCGGGCGTCGTAGACCGGCGTCGCACCGAGACGCGCCAGAGATCGCTGGACGGCAGCTTGGGGCAGCTCCAACTCCGCCGCGAGCGAGCGCACGGACCAGTCCGGGATGAGGGCCGGCCTTAGCAGTCCGAGCAGAACGAAGAGGTCGACGGAGCGAAGCACGCCGTCAAGCGTATCGCGTATCGATACGCGATACACAGCACATCACGAGCACCCGAAAACACGCCGTTAGCGGGCCTGTATCGCGAATCGATTCCCGATACATCAGCACTTACCTTCGGTATGCGGCCCAAAAGCGGCCCACGAGCGCCAACGCGCCACCGCCGAGATCACCCCGAGAACGACAAAAGGTCCTGCATGCAGGACCTTTCGGGAGAGCCCTCTGCCGGACTCGAACCGGCGACCCCTTCCTTACCATGGAAGTGCTCTACCAACTGAGCTAAGAGGGCAAGAAGCAGCAGGGTAGCGCCTAGGAAGCCTCCAGGCGATCCGCGATCACCTTTGCGATCGCCAATGAGGAGGTTGCGGCGGGCGACGGGGCGTTGCGGACGTGCAGGACGCCTGGGCCGGACGCGAAGGCGAAGTCGTCGAAGAGCTTGCCGTCGCGGGCGACGGCCTGGGCGCGAATGCCCGCGGGGCCGGACTCGACGTCCGCGACCTGCAGGGCCGGGACGTAGGCGGCGCACGCTCGGACGAAGGCGGCGCGACGGGCGGCGAAGCCCATCTCGGTGATGCCCGGTGCGCCAGAACTTGCGGGCCATCCTGTAGGTGCCGGGCCAGGTCAGCGTCGACAGCCAGGTCCTCGCGGTCGAACGAGGCCAGCGAGTACGCCGTGCGCGACGGGGCGAGGAGGGCGCTGGGGCCGAGGGTGATGTCTCCGTCGATCGTCTTGGTGAGGTGGACGCCGAGGAACGGGAGGTTGGGGTCCGGGACCGGGTAGATCATCGACCGGACCAGGTGCCGGGCGTGGGGCTTGAGCTTCAGGTAGCCGCCGCGGAACGGGATGATCCGTGGATCTCCGGACTCGCCGGAGGCCTCGGCCAGCCGATCCGACCAGAGGCCCGCGCACGCGACGACTCGCGTCGCGGGGATCGACCCGACGGAGGTCTCGACGACCGAGGACGACCCGTTGCGGGCGAGGCTCGAGACGGAGACGCCCGTCTGGATGGTCGCTCCGAGCTCGGTGATCTCCTTGGCCATGAAGCGAGCGACGGCGCCGAAGTCGATGATGCCGGTCTCGGGGCTGTGCAGAGCGGCGACGCCGATCGCGTGCGGCTCGATCTCCGCGATCTCCCCACCCGACAAGCGCCGGAGGCCCGGAACGCCGTTCTCGATCCCGCGCCGCTCGAGCTCGGCCAGCCCGGGCAGTTCGCTGTCGTGCAGAGCGACGATGAGCTTCCCGCAGCGCTCGTACTTGATTCCGTACTGGTCGCAGAACTCGTACAGGGCGGCTCGGCCCTCGGTGCAGAGCTTCGCCTTCAAGGAGCCGGGCGCGTAGTAGATGCCCGCGTGGATGACGCCGGAGTTGTGGCCCGTCTGATGGGCGGCGATCTCGTCCTCGCGCTCGAGGACGAGGACCCGGGCGTCGGGGTTCCGCAGCAGGAGCTCCCGGGCGGTCGCGAGGCCGAGGATGCCCGCGCCGACGACGACGGTGTCCCAGGCCTCCATCAGTGGATCGCCGGCTCGGGGACGCCGCCGGCGCCGTGGAGGAAATCGAAGTCGCAGCCCTGCGGGGCCTGGGTCACGTGGGTGGCGAACAGACGTCGTAGCCACGCGTCGCGGGGAACTCTCTCGGCACCCAAGACGAACGCCTGGCGGCGAGTTCTTCTTCCGGGACCTCGAGGTCGAGCCGGCGGGCCTCCACGTCCAACGAGATCAAATCGCCGGTACGGACCAGCGCGAGCGGCCCACCCGCGAACGACTCGGGCGCGACGTGCAGGACGCAGGTCCCGTAGGCGGTTCCGGACATCCGTGCGTCAGAGATCCGCACCATGTCGCGGACGCCCGCCGCCAAGAGCTTCTTCGGGATCGGGAGCATTCCCCACTCGGGCATACCCGGCCCGCCCAGGGGACCCGCGTTGCGCAGCACGAGGACCGAATCCGCCGTGACCTCCAGCGAAGGATCGTCGACCCGCGCGGACATGTCGTCGTAGTCCTCGAAGACGACGGCCGGACCCGTATGCGTCAACAACGAAGGTGTCGCGGCGGAGTGCTTGATGACGCAGCCGTCCGGCGCCAGCGAGCCGCGCAGGATGGCCAAGCCGCCCTGTGCGGACAGCGGGTTCGACACCGGCCGGATCACGTCGTCGTCGTAGACGGTCGCGCCGGAGAGCGTCTCCAACAGCGAGTAGCCCGAGACCGTTGCCGTGTCGTGCAGGTCCAACCGGGTCATCAGGGCGCGAAGACCGCCCGCCTCGAAGAAGTCCTGCATCAAGTACCTGCCTGACGGCCGGATGTTCGCCAGCACCGGGGTCGAGCGCGACAGAGCGTCGAACCGATCGAGCGAGATCGCAATCCCCGCTCGGCCCGCCATCGCGACGAGGTGGATGACCGCGTTGGTCGAGCCGCCCAGCGCGAGGACCACACGGATCGCGTTCTCGAAGGACTCCACAGACAGCGGCGAGGCCGGGAGCGAGACGATCCGCCGACCCGTCGCGACCGCCATCCGCGGATGGTCGGAGTCGGCCGCCGGGATCGACGCCGCGCCCGGAAGCGTCAACCCCAGCGCCTCGACCGCCGACGTCATCGTCGACGCCGTGCCCATCGTCATGCAGTGCCCCGGCGACGACGCGATCCGCTCCTCCGCGGACGCCCAGTCCTGCTCGGTGATCTCACCCGCCCGCAGCTCGTCCCAGTACTTCCAGACGTCGGACCCGCTCCCCAGCGTGGTCCCCCGCCAGGACGCCCGCAGCATCGGTCCGGCCGGCACGAACATGAACGGCAACCCCGCCGACACCGCGCCCATCACCAACGCCGGCGTCGTCTTGTCGCACCCGCCCAACAAGACCGCTCCGTCGAACGGATAGGAACGCAGCAACTCCTCGGTCTCCATCGCCAGCAGGTTCCGGTAGAGCATCGTCGAGGGCTTCATGAACGGCTCGCTCAACGACAGCGCCGGCACCTCCAGCGGGAACCCGCCCGCCTGCCACACACCGCGCTTGACGTCCTCCGCCCGCGACCGCAGATGCGTGTGGCACGGGTTGATCTCGCTCCACGTATTGACGACCGCGATGACCGGCTTGCCGGCGAAGTCCTCCCGGTCGTAGCCCATCTGCAACGTCCGCGACCGGTGGCCGAAGGACCGCAGATCGTTCACACCGAACCAGCGATGGCTGCGCAGCACGGTGCTGATGTTCGCACGGACCTCGGGATAGCCACACCCCCACACACCTGGGGACACCACCGAGAGAACGCGCGACACACGCGAAGATTCCACTCGTGCTGAAGCGACTCTCCTCCCCGCTCAACAGCCACGCCGCGGCCGCCAATGCGCTTTCACCGGCGGTCGACGCGCGCGGACTTGGCAGCGCAGCCAAGGACGCACCCAGCGTTGGTGCTGACCACACCGGCGCACTCATCTTCTGACCACGCACCTCCCTGCAGCCAGCCGGGCCCTCCGACCAAGGGCCCGGCTGCGCCGCGTTCAATAGCCTCCCGGCTCAATGGACGACGCGGAGCTCAAGCGCCGCCTCTGGGAAGGCTTCGCGGACCTGCAGACGTTGCTGGGCGGCAACGCGCGCAACGGCTTCGTCCTGCGCAAGGACGGACTGGTGGCCTCGATCGTTCCCTCGGCCCCCGACAGCCCCGCGCTGAACGCCGCGGTCGCGCTCAACCCCGAGCGGGCACCCGAGGCCCTCGAAGAGCTCGAGGTCCGCTACGGCGACGCGGGCGTGCGCCGCTGGGCCGTGTGGGTCGACGGCAGCGCGAAGGACGTCACGAACGAGCTCCGGCACTCGGGGATGGCCATCGCCAGCGCCTCGCCCGGCATGGGCGCCGTCCTCGAGGACCTCCGGATCGACCTGACGACGGCGAACCCGCGCCCGAACGCCAACCTGCGCATCGTCGGCCGCGTCAACGACCTCGCGTACGGCAACGTCGACTCCCGGCTCGAACGCACGCTCACCACCCTCGAGGAGGGCATGTTGAAGGGCTACAAGGCCGACCTCAACGGCGCACCCGCCGCGGTGGCGCTCGCGTTGCACCACGGCGGCGACTGCGGCGTCAGCTTCGTGGCCACCGTCCCACGGGCGCGACGCCAGGGCCTGGCGACGCAGGTGATGCGCTCCGCCCTCGCCGATGCCCGCCGGCACGAGCTGACGACGATCACCCTCCAGGCCACGGAACTGGGCGAACGTCTGTACCAACAGCTAGGGCTAAGACGCCTCTCTCCGATGGAGTTGTGGGAACGGCGACGATGACCTCCTACGTTTGTAGAGCGGTATGGCTCTGCTGGAGCGCGAACAGCGCGACGACGTCGAAGGTCCCGAGCGACCGCCCATGTGGGCTCGGCGCGACCTGAAGTCCCGGCTGTTCACGTACTTTCGTCGCGCCCTGAGCCTGACGCTGGTGCTGATCGCCACCTGCGCGGGCGGCTATCTCGCGCTGGTCGGCTACCACGAGAGCAGCCAGCTGTCCGTGGGCGAGATCCGGATGTCGGTCTCCCCCGGCCACCGCGGGGCGCTGGACGTCTACGTGCCGCTGGTCGACTGGGGCGCGCGCTTTGAGGCGATCAAGGCGCCGATCCGGCTCCGCGTCGATCTCCAGACGGTCGACCGCAAGACCGCGAGTGCCCTCGCCGACGGCAAGCCGTTCGACGTCGAGCAGGTGCGCCAGGAGGCCACCGACGCGCTGAAGGGCTACCTGCTGCGCCTGTTCGCCCTCACGCTCGCCGCGGCGCTGACGCTCGGCCTGCTCGTCGCGTTCGCCATCCGCAGCCAGGTGCCGCGGCTGCGCTGGACCTCCGCGGTGACCGTGCTGACCACGATCGGCATCGCCGTCGCCATGATCGTGCTGATCCCGCCGCGCGGGGAGATCGCCAACCCGCAGTACTACGCGCACGGGCCGGACATCCCGCGGGCGCTGGAGGCGGTCGAGGCGGCGAGACGCACGAGCGGCGTCCTCGATCAGGAGCTCGACGCGCAGCTCGTCGGCCTCGCCCGCCTCGTCGTCGAACCGGGAAGGCGGCAGAGCCTGGCGGGCCAGCCCGTGATCACCGTCGCCTCCGATCTGCACAACAACCCGTTCGGGATCGGCGTGCTGCAACGGATCGCCGACGGCGGACCGGTGTTCTTCGTCGGCGACCTGACCGACCGCGGGTCGCCGCTGGAGACGCGGGTCGTCGCGCAGGCGGCCCACTCCGGCAAGCCGTTCGTCTTCGTCAGCGGCAACCACGACTCCGACTACCTCGCGCGCGAACTGGCCGGCGACGGCGCGATCGTCCTGACCCGCACCGGCCGGCTGCTCAAGGACGGCCGCCGCGGCCCGGTGGTCAACAAGGTCGCCGGGCTGCGGGTCGCGGGCTATGACGATCCGTTCGAGCGCCTGAGCGCCGAGTCGTTCAAGGACCGCTACGACAACACGCCGGACCCGGCGATGCAGGACGCGTTCCTGAAGTGGCTGATGCCGCTGATCGGCAAGGTCGACATGGTGATGGTCCACGAGCCCGCGCTGATCCAGACCGCGCTGACCGTGCTCAAGGACAACCCGCCCGCCCACCCGCTCGTGTTCCTCGTCGGCCACACCCACAAGACCGACCTGCAGCAGCAGCCGGGCGTGACGGTGATCAACGGCGGCAGCATCGGCGCGGGCGGGACCGGCAACCTGACCGAGATCACCACGATGAGCATCGCGCGCTTCGTGTTCACGGTGAAGCCGTCCTTCCAGCCGCTGGCGGCCGATCTGGTGTCGATCGACCCCGGCACGGGCTCGTCGTCAGCACGCAGGATCATTCTCGAACCTCAGTAGGGTCAGCTCGGTGGACGAGCTGCTCGAGCTGGACTCACAACGGGTCTGGCACCCCTATGGCCCGATGCCGGCGACGAGCACGCCCCTGCGCGTGGCGTCCGCGGCGGGCGTGCGGCTGACACTCGCCGACGGCCGCGAACTGGTCGACGGGATGGCGTCGTGGTGGTGCGCGATCCACGGCTATCGGCATCCCGTGCTCGACGCGGCGATCACGACCCAACTGGGGCGCATGGCCCACGTGATGTTCGGCGGCCTCACACACGAGCCGGCGATCGAGCTCGCCCGTCGCCTGACGGACTGGACCGGCCTCGACCACGTCTTCTTCGCCGATTCGGGAAGCGTGAGCGTGGAAGTGGCGATCAAGATGGTCCTGCAGTACTGGCACGGGGAGCGGCGGACGCTGCTGAGCTGGCGCGGCGGCTACCACGGCGATACGTTCGGCGCGATGGCGGTCTGCGACCCCGACGGCGGGATGCACTCGATGTGGAAGGGGACGCTCCCCGAGCACGTCTTCGCGCCGCTGCCGCGGTGGGACGAGGAGTGGGCCGCGCACGTGCGAGATCTCTTCGACACGCCACGACTTCGCCGGCGTGATCGTCGAGCCGGTCGTCCAGGGCGCCGGCGGCATGCGCTTCCATCCGAAGGAATGCGTCCAGCTGCTGCGGGAGCTGTGCGACGAGCACGGCGTGCCGCTGATCCTGGACGAGATCGCGACCGGCTTCGGGCGCACCGGCGAGCTGTTCGCGGCCGCCGAGCTCGCGGACATCCTGTGCCTCGGGAAGGCGATGACCGGCGGGTACATGACGCTCGCCGCGACGCTCTGCACGCGCGCGGTGGCGCAACGCATCGACGGTCCCCTGATGCACGGACCGACGTTCATGGCCAATCCGCTGGCGACATCGGTCGCGCTCGCCTCGACCGGCCTGCTCGAATCGGGCGAGTGGAAGCACGACGTGCAGCGGATCGAGCGCGGGCTGCAGGCGCTGCACGGCGCCAGCGAGCTGCCCGGCGTGAAGGATGTGCGCGTGAAGGGCGCGATCGGCGTGATCCAGCTCGACCACCCGATCGACGGGGAGGCGGCCACCCGTGCGGTGGTCGATCACGGCGTCTGGCTGCGCCCGTTCCGCGACCTCGTGTACACGATGCCTCCATACGTGACCGACGACGAGGACATCGCGCGGATCTGCACGGCGGCGATCGCGGGGGCGGCGGCCGGATGAGGCTCGTCGTGACCGGAACCGACACCGGCGTCGGCAAGACCTACGTCTCCGCCGCGCTCTCGCGGCCCGGCTCCGCCTACGTGAAGGCCGCGCAGACCGGCGACGACGACGATGCCGCGACCGTGCGCGAGCTCTCCGGCGCCGAGGTCCACACGCTCGCGCGCTACCCCGAGCCGCTCGCGCCCGCGACCGCGGCCCGCCGCGCCGGACTGCCGACCGTGAGCATGCACGAGGTGGCGGAGTACGTGCAGCGCCTCGACAACGAGCACGTCGTCGTCGAGGGCGCCGGTGGCCTGCTCGTCCGGCTCGACGAGCAGGGCGGGACGATCGCCGACGTCGCGCAACTGCTGGACGCGCCGCTGATCGTCGTCGCCCGCGCGGGCCTGGGCACGCTCAACCACACCGCGCTGACCGTCGAGGCGATCGAGCGGCGCAACCTGCGCTGTCTGGGGATCGTCATCGGCGCCTGGCCCAAAGACCCCGACCTGGCCGCAGAATGCAATCTCGAGGACCTCGCGGAGATCGCGCCGGTCCTCGGACGCATCCCCGAGGGAGAATTCACGACCATGGAGATCCCCGCATGATCCTCGACATCGCCCGTGAGCAGGTCCTCGAACGGGGCATCGGCCTCGACGAGGCGCAGACGCTGGAGGTCCTCAAGCTCCCGGACGAGCTCGTGGACGACCTGCTGGAGCTCGCCCACGAGGTCCGGATGCGCCACTGCGGGCCGGAGGTCGAGGTCGAGGGGATCGTCTCGATCAAGACCGGCGGCTGCCCGGAGGACTGCCACTTCTGCTCGCAGTCCGGGCGCTTCGAGACGCCGGTGCGCGCGGTCCGCCTGGACATCCCCTCCTTGGTCGAGGCCGCCCGCGAGACGGCCGCCACCGGCGCGACCGAGTTCTGCATCGTCGCCGCCGTGCGCGGGCCGGACAAGCGGCTGATGGAGCAGGTGGCCGAGGGCGTGAAGGCGATCACCGAGAACGTCGACATCAACGTCGCCTGCTCGCTCGGCATCCTCACCCGCGAGCAGGGCGAGGAGCTGCGCGACCTCGGCGTGCATCGCTACAACCACAACCTCGAAACCGCCCGTTCGCACTTCCCCAAGGTGGTCACGACGCACACGTGGGAGGACCGCTGGGAGACGCTGCAGCTCGTCCGCGAGATGGGGATGGAGGTCTGCTGCGGCGGGGTCATCGGCATGGGCGAGTCGCTCGAGCAGCGCGCCGAGCTGGCCGCGCAGTTCGCCGAGCTGGACCCCGACGAGGTGCCGCTGAACTTCCTCGACCCGCGCCCCGGGACGCCGTTCGCCGACTACCCGCACGTCGAGGCCAACGACGCGCTGCGCACGATCGCCGCCTTCCGCCTGGCGATGCCGCGCACGATCCTGCGCTTCGCCGGCGGCCGCGAACTGACGCTCGGCGACCTCGGCGCCCGCCAGGGCATGGTCGGCGGGATCAACGCGGTGATCGTCGGCAACTACCTGACCACGCTCGGCCGTGACCCGCAGGAGGACCTCGACCTGCTGGCCGAGCTCTCGATGCCGGTCAAGGAGCTCTCGAAGACGCTGTGACCGCGTACTGCGCCGGCTGCGGGAAGGTCGAGGGGGATCACGCGGACTGCCTGAAGCCGCTCGATCCCCCGCGCTTCTGCACGACCTGCGGCCGCAAGCTCAAGGTCCAGGTGCTCCCGACGGGCTACAAGGCCGAGTGCGTCCGCTGCCCGGCATAGATCCGTCGCTGCATCGGGCGCTGCGCGAGATCGAGTCCGCGCAGGGGCCGAAGGTGGTGTTGGACGGCCGCGAGGTGCTGTTGCTGTGCTCGAACGACTACCTCGGCCTGGCGGGCTCGCCTGAGCTGCGCGACGCCGCCGCGGAGGCCGCCCAGCGCTGGGGCGCGGGAGCGGGGGCGTCACAGCTGGTGAGCGGGCACATGACGATCCATCGCGAGCTCGAGGAGCGGCTCGCGGAGCTGAAGGGCTACGAGGCGTGCGTGCTGTTCGGGAGCGGCTTCTTGGCCAACACGGGCGTGATCGCGGCGCTGGCGACCGACGGCGTGGTGGCGTCGGATGAGCTCAACCACGCGTCGATCGTCGACGGCTGCCGGCTCGCGCGGGCGACCACCCGGGTGTACCCCCACGGCGAGGTGCCCGACGGCGCCGACGTCATCGTCACCGACGGGGTCTTCTCGATGGACGGCGACATCGCCGACCTGGCCGCGCTGGTCGAGACCGGCGCACGGGTGATCGTCGACGAGGCGCACGCCACCGGCGTGATCGGGCCGGAAGGACGCGGGCTCGTCCACGAACTGGGCCTGCAGGAGCACGTGATCACGGTCGGGACGCTGGGCAAGGCGCTCGGGTCCTACGGCGCGTTCGTCTGCTGCGACCGCGAGACCGCCGACTACCTGGTCAACCGCGCCCGGACGATGATCTACTCGACCGCGCTCCCGCCGCCGTCGATCGGGGCGGCCTTGAAGGCGCTGGACCTGATGGACGCGCAGCTCGTGGGCAGGCTCCACGCCAACGCCCGCACGCTGCGCGAGGCGCTTGGGGTCGAGGTCAACGACATGCCGATCGTCCCCGTGATCATCGGCGACCCGGACGACGCGATGGAGGCGTGCGAGGCCGCGTTGCGAGAGGGCTACTTCGCCCAGGCGATCCGCCCGCCCACGGTGCCCGAGGGCACCTCGAGGCTCCGGCTCGTGGCGATGGCTTCACACGATTCTCATGAATCTGAGCCAGGTCGGCTACTCTTCGTTGCGAAGGGAAGTAGTCCCGACGGGTGGCGTTCGTCAACACGGCCGATAGGCCCGGCGCCATCGGCCCTGTCGCAGGCGGACAAAACCTTCTCCCGCAAACCCGGAGAAGGAACCCATGTTCGCTGCCGCTTCATCCCCTGATGCCCTGAACCTCGACGTCTCGCTCAGCATGTGGGCGATCCTCGCCGGCGTCATCCTCGTGATGACCGCCTTCGACCTGCTCGTCTACGCCCGCGGGCACACGCCCAGCGTGCGCGAGAACACCCTGTGGTCGCTCGGCTGGATCGGCATCGCGCTGGCGTTCGGCGCGGCGTTCTGGATCTGGCAGGGCGCCGACGCCGGCCAGCAGTACCTCGCCGGCTACCTGCTCGAGCGCTCGCTCTCGCTGGACAACATCTTCGTCTTCGCGATCATCCTCGCGGGGTTGAGCCTCGCCGATCAGTCGCGCGCGCTGTCGTGGGGCATCATGCTCGCGCTGCTGCTGCGGCTGATCTTCATCCTGATCGGCGCGGCCCTGCTGGACGCCTTCCACATCACGTTCTACATCTTCGGCGTCCTGCTGATCTACACGGCGTGGAAGCTCGCCCGCCACAGCGAGGGCTTTGACCCGACGAAGCTGATGAACCGCCTGAGCGCGCGCAACGTCTCGCCGCTGCTCGTCGTGTTCGCGGTGATCGCGATCACCGACATCGTGTTCGCTGTCGACTCGATCCCGGCGATCTTCGCGATCACGCAGGAGCCGTTCGTCGTCTTCGCGGCCAACGCGTTCGCGCTGATCGGCCTGCGCTCGCTGTACTTCCTGCTCGTCGGCCTGATGGACAAGTTCCGCTACCTGAGCGAAGGCCTGGCGTTCATCCTCGGCTTCATCGGCGTGAAGATGCTGCTGGTCGACGTCGTGCACATCCCGATCTGGCTGTCGCTGACGGTGATCGTCGGGGCGCTCGGGTTCAGCGCGTGGCTGTCGATGCGAGTCGAGCAGCGGACGGCAGCGTGAGCTCCTGATGCTCGTGGGTGCACGGCGGGCCGTCGGCCACGTGCATCCGCAGCTTCTCGAGGTTCATGACCACCGACGCGACGGTGCACGTCTGATCGACCCAGGGCTCGCTGTCGTCCACGTGACGGCAGACGCCCTTGGGGTGACCGTCGTGGGAGCGCAGCGCTTCGAGCAGCGGCTCGCGCCTGACCGTCTCCAGCCGCTGCACCGTCGTCGCGGAGGTCTCGACGTTGGTGTCGCGGCCCCGCGGGAGCGGGGCCAGGAAGTGGTTGGTGTGCGCGCCCGTGCGGCCGCGCAGGACGTTCGGCCCGCCGGGTGAGAGCTCGATGCTGGCCACGTCGCCGGGGGTGGCGACGGTCACCGCCGAGGAGGCGGTCACCGTTCGCTTCGGAGAGCAGTTCGATCGCCTCCTCGACGATCTCGCATTCCTCCAGGATGCGGCGGAGCAGCACGTGAACCGGGGTGCCGCTGACCTCGCCGCTGTCCTCGGAGCTGGTGAGCAGGTTCAGGCAGACGCCGAGGCCGGCGCTGTTGAGGCCGATCTTGGCCAGGACGCCGGCCTCGGTCAGCGTCGCGAACCAGCGACCGTCGTGCTCGACGATCCAGACGACCGTGCTCGCGGACGTGTCGGGGTGCCAGTCCCAGTTCTGGGCGAGCAGCGACCCACCGCCGACGACGCTGCACTCCTCCGCCCCGCCGAGGATCTCGGTGCGGGCGTTGATCGCCCGCAGCTCATGCGCGTCGACCTCCGCCCCTCGCGCGATGGCGTCGATCTCCTCGGTGAGCGCGAACTCGAGCCTGCTCGGGATCTCGACCCCGCGCTCGGCGAACATCCGCTTGTAGATGGCGACCGACTGCTGGATGGCCGGCGCCTGCGCGCGGCCGAACGCCTCGCCGCGCTCGGCTCGGGTCGGCTCGACCGACCGGTGGACCGCGAACGTCATGTCACCAACCAGCCTGCCACATCCTCGTGCGTCGCGAACCACACATCACCGCGCTGCTTGATCTCACTGATCAGGCGATCCAACAGCTGCGCCCGGTAGCCGCGACCGATGACTTCCGGGTGCATCGTGTAGGTCACGTGCCGGCGGTCTTCACGCGCCGACTCGAACTCCGCCAGCCAGGTGTTGAGAAAGTCCTCGGGGGACGTGAAGGCATCACCGCGCCCCGGCTTCCAGTGCAGGTGCGGCCAGTCGTCGAGGCTCCAGTGGACCGGCAGCTCGAGCATGCCTTGATAGAGGTAGGGACGGTCGTCGCCCATCAGGCTGCTGTCCCACGCGAACCCGTGCTCCTGCAGCAGGGCGAACGTCTCCCGCGTCAGCTCCCAACTCGGCGAGCGATAGCCGCGCGGGGTGACACCGAGCGTCGCCAGCGCCTCCAGGCCGCGCTCGATCTCCTCCCGCTGCCTGGCCTCGGTGGCCCCGTCGCTGCGCAGGTGCAGGTACCCGTGATGGCCGACCTCATGGCCGGCGTCGACGATCGCCCGGCACGTCTCCGCGTGCCGCTCGGCGGTGTCGCCGGGGATGTAGAACGTGCCCTTGATCTCGTGGCGCTCGAGGATCGCCAGGATCCGCGGCACGCCGCGCGTGGCGCCGAACCGCGCCTCGCTGAGCGTGCTCAGCCGGTTGACGTACTCGTCGCCCTCGCCGAGCCAGCCCGACTCGCAGTCGACGTCGAAGGTCAGCGAAATGGCTGCCTCGGCGGAGTTCGGCCAATCCGATCTCATGTCGAGCGAATTGTGGCCGACTACCCAGGTAGATGACCGCGATTCTGCAAGAGGCCGCGCTCGTCGCCGAACTGCGCGACATCCTGGCCGAGGGCCTGCTCAGGTCCGTGTACCAACCCATCGTCGACCTCGACACCGAGGAGGTCGTCGGCTACGAGGCGCTCGCGCGCGGGCCGGTCGGCTCGGCGCTGGAGCGCCCGGACGTCCTCTTCGCCACCGCGGCCCAGGCCGGCCTCGTCGCCGACCTCGACTGGGCCTGCCGCGCCGCCGCCCTGCGCGGCGCCCTCGACGCCCGCCTGCGCAAGACCCTGTTCGTGAACGTCGAGCCGTCGCTGCTGGACGCCGCCGTGCCCGCGGAATACCTCGACCTGCTGACCACGGCGAGCCGCGAGCTCGACATCGTGCTCGAGCTCACCGAGCGCGCCCTGACCGACCGGCCGGCCGAGATGCTCAGCCGCGTCGAGGCCCTGCGCGGCCCCGGCATCTCGATCGCGCTGGACGACGTCGGCGCCGACCGTCGCTCGCTCGCACTGATGCCCTTCGTCGATCCTGAGGTCATCAAGCTCGACCTCCGCCTCGTGCAGGAGAACCCGTCACCCGCGATCGCCGCGATCGTGCACGCCGTCAACGCCCAGTCCGAGCGCTCCGGCGCCGTCCTGCTCGCCGAGGGCATCGAGACCGCCGAACAGCGAGAGATCGCCCGCGCGCTCGGCGCCCGCTACGCCCAGGGCTGGCTCTTCGGCCGCCCGGGCGAGCTCCCGCGCGGCACCGTCGCACCCGCCACACCCCTGGCCCCCAAACGCCACTCGCCGCCCGCGCCGCACAGCCCCTACAACGCCGTCGCCGCCCGTCAGCGCCCCCGACGCGGGACCAAGGAACTGCTCCTGGCGATCTCCAAGCACCTCGAGGCGCAGGTCACCGCCCAGGGCGACGCCGCCGTCGTGCTCGCCACCTTCCAGGACGCCCGCCACTTCACGCCCCGCTCCGCCGCCCGCTACGAGAACCTCGCCTCCCAGGCCGCCCTCGTCGGCGCGCTCGGCGTCGGCCTCAGCGCCGAACCCGCCCCGGGCGTCCGCGGCGCCGCCCTCGACGCCGCCGACTCCCTCGCGGGCGAATGGAACGTCGTCGTCATCGCCCCGCACTTCGCCGCCGCCTTCGTCGCCCGCGACCTCGGGGACAGTCCGGACGACGACATGGCCCGCCGCTTCGACTTCTGCCTGACCTACGACCGCGACCTCGCGGTCGAGGCGGCGCGCGGGCTGCTCGCGCGGATCGCCCCTCGCTGAACGAGGGGGAGAACTTTTCCGTCTGCCCCCTATAGGGGCAGATGGGTTCCTCCACCTACTTGCAAATCGGGGCGTGGATTGCGATCTTGCCCGTCCCGGTGCGTCGGTTCACCACTCATGCCTTGCTTCTCGGTGTGCTCGCCGCGCTCGCGTGGTCGCCGCCCGCGTCGGCGGGCACGATGACGGTCTATTCCTGCCGGACCCCGACCGGGCGTGCGATGGGCACGGCGGGCTGGATCCCCGAAGGAGGTGGAGCCAAGCGCGACGACTGCGATCGCCAGCCCTCGTCCGCGCTGGTCATCGAGCAGCCGTCCGGCGTACCCGGCGGCTGGGTCTTCACGGCTGCACCCAACACCGTCCTTGAGAGCTTCGAGGCGAACGCATGCCTGTGGAGCGAGGCGTTCGGGTTCACCTGGTTCTACGACGGCACCGACTCGACCCTGCGCGAAGTCGCCTCGACGCTGCCGAACCAGAGCCTCGGCTGTCAGGGCTCGAACATCATCCGCGGCGGCGGCGCGCTCCAGCGCCGGGCGGCGTTCTATGCGCTGTGCCTCGGCAACTGCCAGGCGGCGGTGCGATTGCGCTGGTTCAAGGCCACGATCAACGACCCGTCGCCTCCGACGGTGAGCGGCGTCCGCGGGTCGCTGGTCAACAGCGTCACGCAGGATGGTCCGGAGACGGTGACCTTCGACGCGCGCGACGTCGGCGTGGGGGTGTTCCGCGCGGTCGCGCTGGCTCGTGAGACGGGGACGGAGGCGTTCCGGGAGATCGCCAGCACGATTACGCCGCTGAGCGCTCGCTGCACACCGGCGGCCGAGACGGTCGACGTGCACGAGTTCGCCGCACCACAGCCGTGCCCGCTGGTCGCCGACGCGGTTGGCCTGACGCTCGAACCCGGTGTCCTGCCGGTCGGCGAGCACGAACTGAAGGTCGTCGTCGAGGACGCCGCGGGCAACCGGACGACCGTGCTCGAGCCACGGACCTACACGGTCCCGGCGCCGCCGTTGACGACCTTTCCGGCATCAGCGCCGCCCGCGGACGCCGAAGCGATCGAGGTGGCACCCTCGATGCCCGCCACGGCCCCGGCGAGCGCTGCACGACCACCGACCCTCGTCCGGCTGAGCATCACGTCCCCGCGGGCACGGCCGCTGGCCTCCGCTCGCGCGTTTGCCCTCGCCGGTCGCCTACTCGACGGCAGCGGCAGCCCGATCGCCCATGCCCGGGTGCAGATCGCAACACGCGGTTTCCTCCCCAAACCGCGCTCCAGCGTCGGCGCGTGGGCGCCGCTCGGCAGCGCGGAGACCGACGCGAGCGGCGGCTTCCGAGCGACGATCCCGGCCGGGCCATCGCGATCGGTGCTCGTCAGCTACACCGACGTCTCGGCACAGGCGGACGTGAGCGTCGCCGCGCAGATCTCGGTGCGGGCGCGGAGCACGCGCGTTCGCAACGGCCACTCCGCCGTGCTGCGCGGGCGCGTGCTCGGCCCACTTCCGGCCGGCGGCGTACCCGTCGCTCTCGAAGTCCGCGACGGCGCGCGCTGGATCCCCGTGCCGACCACGCGGCGCTGGGTCAAGACGTCCAAGACCGGGCGGTTCACACTCGCCTACCGCTTCCGCCGCACACACCAGCGCGCGACCTTTCGGTTCCGGGTCGTGGCCGACGAGGACTCGGCCTCCCAGTACACCCGCGGCGCCAGCCGAGCAATCGACATCCACGTGCGCCCATGAGAGCCTTGGTCCCCGCCATCGTCCTCGTGTTGCTTCTCGCCTCACCGGCGGCGGCAGAACCCGTTGACGTCCCAGCCCAGACGACGGCGGCCAATGCGCTGTTCCTGCGTGCCGCGACGCCACCCGGACAAACCGCGGCCATCTGCCTCGTGGATACCGGCGTCAACGAGACGCCGGACACGACCGCCATGGTCGGACGCCTCTCGCTCGACGGCGACGCACGCGATCGCAGCCCGTCCCTTCACGGCACCGGAATCGCCGCGTTCATGGCCGCCGCGCGCAACGGTTACGGGATGGTCGGCCTCTGGCCGCGTGCCCGGATCGTCAGCGTCCGGGTCAACTCGACCGGCGAGGACGCGTTCACCCCGGCGCGCATCACCGAGGGGCTGCGGCTGTGCCTGCGGTCCGCGGACGCGTTCGGCATCAAGGTCGCGGTCTTGCCGTTCTCCTCCGAGTGGCCACTGAGTGCAACGGAGGGGGCCGAGCTCACCGACGTCGTGGCGAGTGTGCGCGCCGCGGGGATCAACGTCGTCGCAGCCGCCGGCAACGCGGCCGGCGGTCCGGTGGGTGCGCCGGCCAACATCGCGGGAGTCGTGTCGGTCGGAGCGATCGACACCGCGACCGGCGGGCTGTGCGGCTTCAGCTCCGCCGGTGCCCAGGTGCTCGCCCCCGGCTGCCGACTGGACGCGGCGAACCCCGGAGACGGCTCACCGACGGCAACGCGTCAGGGCACGGACGTCGCGGCCGCGCTGGCCGCGACCGCCCTCGCCGCACTGCGCACGTGGCGACCTGACCTCTCTCCCGGCGTCGCCGAACACGTCCTCCGCGAAGCAGGCCGACCGAGCGACGCGGGCCCGATCCTCGATGTCGCCAACGCATTCACCGGCGCCGGTCTCGAAGGTGTGGTCCATTGGGCGCCGCCGATCACACCCCCGACCGTCACCAGCACGACCCCGGACGAAGCGTCGCTGTCTCCCACCGCCCGCATCACGGTCGCGGGCGGCGCCACGAAACGCCTTCGCTCCTCCACGCCGCTCTCGTTGAGCGGGCGACTCCTCGATCCGGCCGGCCACCCGATCGCGAACGCCATGGTCACCGCGCAGACCCGAACGCTGTTCCCGAAGTCTCTGCTGCTCAACGGCCCGACCGTCCCACTCGCACACACCGTCACCAACGGCAGCGGCCGTTTCCGCGTCACTGTCCCAAAGGGCCCGTCCCGCGCTGTCCTCCTCACCTACGGCGACACGACGGCTCAGGCCAGCGTCGTCGTACCCGCCCAGATCACCGCCGCCGCGGTGCGCAACCGGCTCCGAAACGGCGCGACCGCCACCATCGCCGGACGCGTGGCAGGCCCGATCCCCGACGGCGGCGCACCTATCGCGCTCGAGGTCCGCAACCACGGCGCCTGGATACCCGTCCCCACCACTCGTCGCTGGGTGAAGACGACCGATGCCGGAAGATTCACGCTGTCTTACCGGTTTCTGAGAACCTTCCAGGCCACGACCTACCGGTTCCGAGTCGTCGCCGACGAGGACTCGTTCTTCCCCTACACCCGCGGCCATAGCCGCACGATCAAAGTCCACGTCCGCCCATGATCCGCCGACTGCTCGCGAGTGCCGCACTGGCGCTTCTCGCCGCCGCCGCCCCGCTTCGGCCCAGGACGGTCGACCCGACGTCGCAGGCCAAGCGGCCGAAGGGCATGTTTCTCCGAGCACTTGAGCTCACCCGACCCGCCGCGGTGATTTGTCTGGTCGACACTGGGGTCAACGAGACGCCAGACACGACGCCGTCATCGGACGGTTGGCACTTCTCCGCTTGAAGGTGACCCTCACGATCTAAGTCCGTCAATGCACGGAACGCGGATGGCGATGTTCATTGGCGCACCGCGAACGCGTTCGGCATGCTCGGGTTGTGGCCGGCCGGCCGCATCGTGAGCGTGCGCGCGAATATCGAGGGCCAAGATGCGTTCACTCCGTGGGATATGTGCTCAAGTGCGTCGAGCTCTGCGACGAGATGCCTCCGACATACTACGCCCGAAGATGATCTTGCTCGCGTTGCTCACTCCGAGGCACCGTTCTACGGGGAATGAAAAGCGCATTGCCATGGCTGGACGCCGTGCCGACCGCTCACTCGCACGGATTCAACGTCGTTGGTCGCCGCCGGACAATGCAGCGGTGGACGGCGCTCGGGATGCCGGCAGATTGAGCCCGGGGTCCTCTCCGTCGGGGCGACTTTGATACCGCGTCAGGCGCGCGTTTGCGGGTTCAGCGCCTCCGGATCGGCCGATCGCGTGCGCCCGGTTGCACCCTCGACGGTGCGGCTCCGGAAACAGGCGCCGGCAACCAGCGATGCAGGGTACGAGTCACGCATCTGGCCTAGTCGCCGCCACGTTGAGCGCTCCGCTCGTGGCGTCCGGACCTCCGCCCGACGACGTCGAGCGCTTTCTTACCGGCTGTGCGGGCCCGGCACAGCCACCTGGATGCCGCGGCCGCCTTCACGGCCGCGGGGCTCGGTGACTGGTCAAGCTCGCGGCTGCCGCCAACGGTTCTGACCGGTCCCGCACTTTCCCCGACGCTCGTCAGTCCCTTCCGCGACGGTTCCCAGTTCCACGCCCTCAACGCTGCAGCCGACTTCCGAGCCACGATCTCGGGTCCGTGCGAGACAGTCGAGGATCGAAGCGAACATATCACCGTGATTGCCATGCAATCGGCCGCGAGGCGCGCGTCTTGACCGTTCGGGTTTATGCACGTCGCGGGCACGGCGTGCAGCGCCGGGTCGCATCCACGACCGTCGCGTCTTCGCGCGCCGCCTTCCGATCGTCATCTTGGCAACGGGTCACAGCGAAATTCGGCGACCCCAAGCATGAGCTGCGCAATGAGCTCGACAACGATCGTGGAGCGCGGTCGTTGAGCCGATTCAGGTCGGTCGGATTGGTTCTCACGGTTTGCCTCGCCGCGCTTCCGACCGCAGCGCACGCAACTCCCTACGAGGTTCGGGCCTGTGGCGACTTCGCAGCGGGACCGCCGGGTATGCGCGGGTAACTCGAGTCCGCAGACGATCGAGACGCTTCTTGAGTGCCCGGCAGGGCGAGGGATCACGGTGCGTGCGATACCAGGCGCGCCGAACACAGCGCCGGGGAGATCTGCCGCTTGGACGCTTGGCCGCCCCAGCGGGCACAACGCTGCGACGGCTCGACGTGCAGCAGATCACTCGGTAGACGCATCGCCAGCTCTGGAACGTCGAGGTCGTGTCCGCCGCGGGATCCCACCCACCCACTGGAGGATTGCCCGCTGGCCGGCAGCCAGCTGAGTGTGTCCGTGGCGACAGCGCGCCTACGCAGCCGATCATCTACGACGGACTCGCGTACTCAATCTGTGTCGTTTGTCGTGTCTTGCGTGACCGCATCTACACGTGCTCCAACGGACTCACGCAGACGCATGGCATGGATCTCCGATCTTTGCGTCGACCGCGATCGTCGACGACCCATCGCCGCCAACGATCGCGCCGCTGCGCAGTGACCTCTTCACCCCCGGCTGGCACAGCACGCCCGCGCAAGTGACGGTCGCCGCGGGCGATGCGAGCGGTATCTCCTCCGTCGCCTTGACCGCAGGCAGCGTGTTCTTGGCGCACGGACCTCGGGGTGCGACTACTCACGCATGCAACCGTGTCCAGCAACTGCCCGCGAGACATTCACCGTCGACACCACGAAGCTGCCCGACGGCACCTATCCGCTGGTGGCCACCGCCACGGATGCGGCAGAGCAGCCCGCTACGAGCACCGCGACGCTTCGGATAGATCAGCACGCGCCGACGGCACCGCAGAACCTCAAGGCCGCGCTGGCCGACGACGGCTCGTACGTGCTCACGTGGACCAACCCGAGTCAGGGCACCGCGGCGCCGATCGTCAGGGCCCATTACCAAGTGTGTGATGCGCTCGGCTTGGCGTGCACGATCGGCACGGCGACAGAGCTCCAGCGGGCGAATGGCGTTGGAATCCCAGCGGGAGACCACCAGGTCCGGG
The DNA here is from genome assembly GCA_963798325.1 of uncultured Solirubrobacteraceae bacterium. Lineage (GTDB taxonomy): Bacteria > Actinomycetota > Thermoleophilia > Solirubrobacterales > Solirubrobacteraceae > Solirubrobacter. Next base: position 229,792 of record CAWCSS010000006.1, on the reverse strand, counting down.
TGTGGCTGGAAGATGAAGCCGGCCATGCGGATCCGGCGGCTGCGGCCGTCGTCCATGTGAATTCGAGCACGGGTGCGCACGTGGTGGACACCCACCCGCCGGTGCTGCTGCCGAGCGGGTCCGGCGCGTCGCCGCAGCTGCGGGTCACGAGGGCACGCCGCGATGGGTCGACCCTCGTCCTGTCGGGCACGATCGCGAAGCGGGCGTCGGCGCGGATCGCCGCGCAACTCAGCCGGTCCAAAGGCGGGCGGCCCGCGGCGACCGCACGCGTGACGCCCCGGAACGGACGCTGGACGATGCGCGTAAAACTCGGGCCTACGATGCAACGCTCGACGGCCATCTATCTCACGCTGCGGTTCGCCGGCCAGGGTGATCGCTACAAGAAGGCGACCCTGCAGCGACGGCTGACTCGCAAGCCGCGGCGGCATGGGAGCACGGTCGTCGAGTTCGATCTCAAGAACAGCTAGCCGCTACGCGGGCAAGGTGGCGCGCGTGGCGACGCCGACCAACTGCTCGGCCGGGACCGGCTTGCCGAACAGGAAGCCCTGGCCGAGACGGCACCCGAGCGCGCGCAGAGCGTCGGCCTGCTCGGGCTCCTCGATGCCCTCGGGGACGAGCACGAGGCCGAGCGATTCGCCCATGGCGACGATCGCGCGCAGCAGCGCGTTGTCCTCGTCGGACGCTTCCTTGGTGAAGGAGCGGTCGATCTTCAGCACGTCCATCGGGAAGCGACGGAGATACGACAAGGACGAGTAGCCGGTGCCGAAGTCGTCGATCGCGAGACGGACGCCCATCCGCCGCAGCGTCTGCAGGCGCTCGGCCTCGGCGTCGCCGACCAGCGATGACTCCGTGACCTCGAGCACCAGCCGGGAAGCGCACAGGCCGCTGTCCTCCAGCGCGAGCGCGACCTCGTCCTCGAAGCCGTCCTGTTCGAGCTGGAGCCCCGCGACGTTGACGCTGAGATACGGCGCGCCCGCCCAGGTCGCGGCCTGGCGGCAGGCTTCGCGCAGCACCCAGCGGCCGAGCGGCACGATCAGCCCGGTCTCCTCGGCCAGCGGGATGAACTCGCCCGGGCCGAGCAGCCCGCGGGCGGGATGCTGCCAGCGCACCAGGGCCTCGAAGCCGGCGGAGCGGCCGAGGTCGAGGTCGACGATCGGCTGGTAGTGCAGGACCAGCTCCTCGTTCTCGATCGCGCGTTCGAGCTGCTCGCGGCGGTCGAGGCGGGCGAGCGCGTGGACGTGCATGTCGTCGGTGAAGACGGCGTACTTGTTGGTGCCGGAGGCCTTGGCGGCGTACATCGCGAGGTCGGCGTTGCGCAGCAGGTCGTCGCCGGAGTCGGTCGAGGCGATGCCGACGCTGGCGCGCAGGTGCAGGCGCTTGCCCTCCAGGGTCACGGGCGCCGAGAGGACGTCGAAGAGCCGCTCGACCACCAAGGCGGGGTCGCCGGCGCCGCGGGCGAGGATCGCGAACTCGTCGCCGCCGAGGCGGGCCACCGTGTCCTCGTTGCGCAGCGCGTTGCGCAGGCGCTCGCCACAGATCTCGAGCAGGCGGTCGCCGGCGGCGTGGCCGAGGGAGTCGTTGACCTGCTTGAAGTCGTCGAGGTCGAGGAACGCGACGACGGCGCGTTCGCCGCGGGCCAGGGTGTCGGCGATCCGCTGCTCGAACAGCGCGCGGTTCGGGAGCCCGGTCAGCGAGTCCTCGAACGCGAGGCGCCGCAGCTCGACGTCGCGGATGCGGCGACGGCCGGCACGATCGAGCAGGGCCAGCAGGGCGGTGAGGGCGAAGACGCCGAGGATCATCACGCAGAAGGTGCCGATCCAGGCGAGCCTGTCCGAACGATCGGAGATCTTCTGCGTGTCCACCGCGACGCCGCGCAGGCCGTGGCGGATGCGCTCGAAGTCGACGTTGACGTCGACCATCTCCGCGCGCTGGAAGTCCCGCGCTCGCATCAGTGCGAACTCCTCGACGATCTGCGGCCGGTAGACGTCAAACAGCGTCAACACCGGACGCACGCCGTCCGTCTCGCGAGCGTCGAGGTCCGCGAGCTCGTTGTGCATATCGCGCAGCAGCGCCATCACTTCGGCCTGGGCCGCCAGAGGCACCTGGCGCTTGGCGTTGGCCTCGGACTCCAGCGCGTCGAGGCGATTGGCGCCGGCCTCGAGGTCGATCAGCTGCTCGTAGCGCGACTGCTGCTCGTCGGCGTGCAGGTGCAGCACGGTGATGCCCGCGGTCGAGCACGCCGCGACGAGCGCCACGATGGCAGCGATCAGGAACAGGCGGCGACCTTGCACCCTCGGGGTGGTCGGCCCAGAACGGACGTTCTTGATCGGTTCAGGACGTCAGCGTCGCCTTGGTGACTTTGCCCATGGCGTTGCGCGGAAGGACGTCGAGGTAGCGCACGTCGCGGGGGCGCTTGTGCGGCGTGAGCAGCCGCGCGACGTGATCGGCCAGTTCCTGTGCGGAGGGCTGCTCGGCGCCCTCCTCGACGACCACCCAGGCGACGATGCGCTCGCCGAGGTCGTCATCGGGCTCGCCGGTCACCGCCGACTCCGCGACCGCCGGGTGCTCGTTGAGCGCGTTCTCGATCTCACCGGCACCGATCTTGTAGCCGCCGCTCTTGATCAGGTCGGTCGCACGCCGGCCGACGATCCGGATGTAGCCGTCGCCGGAGCGCGTGGCGACATCGCCGGTGGCGAACCAGCCGTCGCGGAACGCCTCGTCGGTGGCATCGGGTCGATTCAGATACTCGAGGAAGAGGTTCGGCCCGCGGACCTGGATCTCACCCACGGTCTCGTCGTCGGAGGCGTCCATGACGGAGCCGTCGTCGTTGACCAGCCGCACCTCGACGCCCGGCAGCGGCACGCCGACGGTGCCCGGCCGGCGCTCGCCGTCGGCGCGGATCGCGGTGTTCATCAGCGTCTCGCTCATCCCGTAGCGCTCGACGATCTCCAGGCCGCAGGCGGCACGGATGCGCTCGTGATCGGCGGCCGGCAGCGCGGCGCTTCCGCTCACCAGCAGCCGAGCGCCGCCGACGGCGGACGCCAGAGCCGGATCGCGTTCGAGGTCCGCCGCGAGCCGGTGGTACATCGTCGGCACGCCGAAGAGCATCGTCGCGCGGCCGGCCAGCGCGCTCGCCGCGGCCTCGGACGAAAAGCGAACGAGATGCCACGCCGCGCCGCCGCGGCGCAGCGGCCCGAGCACGCCGAGGATCAATCCATGCACGTGGAAGAGCGGGAGCCCGTGGGCGACCACATCGTCACCGGTCCACGCCCAGGCGTCGGCGAGCGCGTCGAGGTTGCTCGCCAACGACCGTCGCGGCAGGACGACGCCCTTGGGCGGCCCGGTCGTCCCTGAGGTGTAGACGACGATCGCCGGCGCGTCGTCGGCGAACGAGTCCGCGGGCAGCGTGCCGGAGGCCGAGAGGTCGACCTCGACCATGAGGTCGGGAGACGAGTCGGACAGGATGTGCTCGAGCTCACGCTCCCCCGACTTGGGGTTGATGGGCACGATCGGCACCCCGGCGGCCAGCGCGCCGACCACCGCCACACACGTCTCGAGCGTCGATTCGGCGATCACCGCCACGCGCGTCGCGCCCGCCACCTGCTCGGCCACCGCGCCCGCCGCCGACGCCAGCTGCGCGTAGGTCAGCGCCTTGTCACCCACCCGGATCGCCTCGCGGCCATCCGGCTCCTCCAAACCTGTCAAGAGCACGGACAAAGTTCTACCCGGTGCAGGTTCTCTGACCCGTGCCGATGACACGGGGAGACCATGCCCGGCACAACCGCCATACCGCGTGCGCTCGTCGTCGACGACGCGGCCGAGAACCGGATGCTCGTGAGCGCGCTGCTGATCCAGCAGGGCTTCGCGGTCGATCAGGCGGCCGACGGCGAGGCCGCTGTCGCCGCGGCGGAGCGCATTCCGCTCGACCTGATCGTGCTCGACATCGGCCTGCCGGACATCGACGGCGTTGAGGTCTGCCGGCGCGTGCGGCAGTTCTCCGACGCGCACGTCCTGATGCTCACCGCGCAGGACACCGAGCTCGACAAGGTTGTCGGCTTCGAGGCCGGCGCCGACGACTATGTGACCAAGCCGTTCTCGATCGCCGAGCTCGTCGGCCGCTGCAAGGCCGTGCTGCGGCGTGTCGCCACGCGCCCGCGGCTCGCCGCGCCCGCCGCCCCGGTCAACCCCATGCGCAGCTTCGGGTCGCTGACCGTCGACCCGCTCGCCCGCGAGGTCGTCCTCGACGGCACCACGCTCGAGCTCACCCGCATCGAGTTCGACCTGCTCGACACGTTCACCGCCGAGCCGCGCGTCGCCTTCAGCCGCGCGCAGCTGCTCGAGCGCGTGTGGGGCCCCAACTGGTTCGGCGACGATCACCTCGTCGACGTCCACGTCTCCAATCTTCGCCGCAAGCTCGCCGATGACCCCCGCTCTCCGGACTTCGTGTGCACAGTCCGTGGCGTCGGTTACCGGATGGGCCCGGGCCGGTGATCCAGACCCACATTCCGCTTCCGCGCTCGCTCGAGGACGGCATGGTCGTCTTCGATCCGCGCAGCACGATCGTCGACGTCAACGACGCGTTCGCCGACATGGTCGGCGTGCCGCGCGAGCTGCTGATCGGGGCGCCGTCGGACCCGTCGGTCCTGCTCGCTCCCGGCGGCGGGTCGCTCCCGCCCGAGCAGTACCCGGTCGCGCGCGTCGAGCGCACCGGCGGCCGCGTCGATCAGGAGTACGGCATCCCCGCGATCGACGGCGGCGTCCACTGGTTCTCGGTCCGCTCGGCGCCGACCGCCGACGGCATGATCGCCGCCGTCTTCACCCCGATCTCCGCCGCCGAGGCCAAGGCGCGCGCGGCCGCGCGGGTGACCACGATCGTCGACGACTCCCCCGACCTGGTGTGGATGTTCGACGGCAACGGGCTGATCGAGTACGCGAGCCCGTCGGTGACGCTCGCGCTGGGCCTGCGCCAGGACGAGCTGATCGGCCGCCTGTGGCGCGCCATCACCCACTTCGAGGACGTCCCGAAGCTGCGCGCGGCGCTCGCCGCCGCCGGCCCGGACGAGCCGCGCACGTCGCTGATCGAGTTGCGCTTGCGCACCCGCGACGGCGGCTGGCGCTGGGTCGAGGGCCAGGGCACGCTGCGCTTTCACAACGGCAAAGCGGTCGCGGTCGAGATCACCGGCCGCGACGTGACCCGCACACGCGCGGCCGAGGACATGGGCCGCAGGCTCTCCTCGCAACTGGAGGCGCTGGTGGCCGGCGCGCCGGACGGCATCCTGATGGTCGAGGACGACCGGATCGCGGTCATCAATGAGCAGGCGTGCTCGCTGCTGGAGCTGGCGATGAGTCCCGAGGAGCTGGTCGGGCAGGGTCAGGAGCCGATCATCAAGAGCCTGCGGCGGTTGCTGGCCGAGCCGGAGTCGGCGATCGCCCAGCTCGGCGCGATCCTGCGGCGCAACGAGCCCGCGCGGTTCATCTTCTTCGAGCTCGCCGACGGCCGCCGGGTCGGCTTCGACTACCAGCCGCTGGGCGACGACGGGCGCCTGTGGACGTTCCGCGACGCCACCCACTTCAAGCTCGTCGAGGAGGAGCAGCGGGGCTTCCTGGCGACGATGAGCCACGAGATCAAGACGCCGCTGTCGGGCATCGCCGGCGCCGCCGAGTTGCTGCGTGACGCCAAGCTCCCGCCGCGTGAACGCGAGCTGGCGGAGGTCATCACCGACGCCGCGCACTCGCTCACCGCGTTGCTGCGCGACGTGCTCGACGTCACCCGCGCCGAGGCCGGCCGTGCCGAGTCCGAGGCGACCGACTACGACCCGCGGCGCCTGCTGACCTCCGTGGCCGGCGTGCTGCGGCCGTCGCTGCGCGGGCGCCCGCTGGAGCTGCGCGTGTCCGTCGATCCGGCGGTGCCGGACGCGCTGCGCGGCGACAGCGCCCGCGTGCGCCAGATCGTGCTCAACCTCGCCTCCAACGCCGTCAAGTACACCGAGCGAGGCGTCGCCCTGATCGACGCCGGCGTCGCCGGCGACAAGTTCCAGATCACCGTCTCCGACACCGGGCGCGGCATCGCCGAGGACGAGCTTCCGCAGCTGTTCGAGCCGTGGACGCGCAACCACGGCCGCGCCTGGGCGGGCACCGGGCTCGGCCTGTCGATCGCGCGCCGGCTGGCCCGCGCGATGGGTGGCGACGTGTCGGTCGTGAGCACGCTCGGCGAGGGCTCGGCGTTCACCCTGGAGGTGCCGCTGGAGACGGGTCAGGCGACCCCGGAGATGGGCTTCCAGGCCGCGCCCGCGCTCAACGAGGCGCGCGTGCTGGTGGCCGAGGACGACGCCGCGCTGCGCCGCCTGATCGGCATGCAGCTCGAGCGCCTGGGCATCGAAGCGGTCCTGGTCGAGGACGGCCGGCAGGCGGTCGACGCCGCCGCGAGCGAGGCGTTCGACGCCGTGCTCCTGGACCTGCGGATGCCGGTCCTCGGCGGGATCGAGGCCGCGAGCGCGATCCGTGCGGCCGACGCCGAGATCCCGATCCTCGCGCTCACCGCCGACACCGCCGCCGAGGACGTCGACAAGTGCCGCGCCGCGGGCATGGACGGCCACCTGGCCAAACCGGTCTCGCTGCCCGCGCTGCGCACCGAGCTCGACCGCCGCATCACCCCCGTCCTCGACGACACGCTGCTCGACGAACTGGCCGACAACCTCGGCGGCCACGCCCTGGTCGACCAGATGCTCGGCGTCTTCCACGATTCGCTCGAGGAGCGCCTGGCCGCGATCACCGCCGCCACCGACCCGGAGACGCTGCGCGAGGCCGCACACGCCCTGCGCTCCCCGGCCGCCGGCTTCGGCATCGCCCGCCTCGCCTCACGGCTGCGCCGCGTCGAGACCGCGGCCCGCGCCGGGCGCATGGCTTCGCTCGACGGCGCGATCGACGCGGCCCGCCAGACCGACGCCGCCCTGCACGGCCGCCTCGGAAACGCGACATCTGTCGCTTAAGGGGCCTGGCCCTTTTTGCGACAGCTGTCGCAAAAGGGGCCAGGCCCCTTTAGGCGGCGAGGGACAGCGGGGTGGTCAGCCAGCGCTGCAGGAGCAGCGCGAGGTGGACGGTCGGGGCGGGCTCGGTGAGCATCGTGTAGTGGTCGCCGGCGCTGGCGAGCAGTTCGAAGTTGCCGATGCGCTCCCAGCCCAGCGCGCGGCCCTCCGGGGCGATGCTGCGGGCGGCCTTGACGACGGTGACGGGGACACCGGTGGGCTCGTAGGTGCGGGTCAGGCGGTAGTCACGCAGGCGATCGCGGGCGTGCTGGTGGTAGCCGCGGCGCAGGACGTCGGTGGTCGAGTTGTCCTGGCGGCCGACACGGGTGCGCAGGTGCTCGAGCGTGGCCTCGAGGCCCTCGTCGAAGACGGCCTGGTCGAGGTTGACCGCGCGGCCGCGGCGGGCCCCGACGAGCATCGTGTAGCTGCGCAGGAGATCGGGCACTTCGGGGCGCTCCAGCGACGCGGGACCGTCGACGACGACGACGTGGCGGGCCGGGGCGCGCTCGGAGAGCGCGGCCGCGACGACGCCGCCGACACCCCAGCCGCACAGCACCCGCTCGACGCGCGGGTCGAGCGTGAGCTTCAGCCGGTCGGCGAGCGCGTCGACGGTGAGGGTGGTGTCCTGTTCCCAGTAGGCGTTGACGGCCTCGAGTTCGAGCACGCGCAGCGAGACGCCGGCGGGCAGATGCTTGGCCAGACGGCGCCAGCACAGCGCGGAGAGGCTTCCGGGGTGAATCACGCAAAGCTCGGTCATCACTCCCTTAGAGCGGGTGGACCGCGCCCTGATACGTCAGCCCAGAAATTCGCTCACATGGGCGTGGTAGACCGGCAGGTCCATGAGGAAGGAGTCGTGGCCCCAGGGGGACACGACCTCATGGCGCTCGACCTGCGCGCCGTGCTCGCGCAACCGGTCCTCGATCGCCACTGAGTGCTCGGTGCCGAAGCGCCAGTCCGAGCTGAAGGAGATCAGCTGGAAGCGGGTGCCGGTGGTGCGCGCGTAGGCCTCTGCGAACGGATCGAAGTAGTCCATCACCCGCGAGAGATACAGGTAGGTGTGCGGGTCGAAGCGCGCGAGGAAGATCGCCGCCTGGTGGTCGAGGTAGTGCTCGACCTCGTAGTCGGAGGCCATCGACATGCCCGCGTCCGGGAGCCGGCGCGCGCGGTCGAACTTCAGCTCCATCCCCTCGACCGAGAGGTAGGTGATGTGGGCCATCATCCGCGCGACGTCCATCGCATCGTGGGTGAGGATGGCGTGGCGCGCGACCTTGCTGAAGGCGATGTTCTGCGCCGTCAGCCGAGCGGTCGCGCACACCAGCACCGCGCGCTCGATCTCGTCCGGATGATCGAGTGCCCACTGCAGGATCTGCATGCCGCCGAGCGAGCCGGCGACGCCCGCGTAGATCCGCTCGATGCCGAGCGCGCGCAGCAGGGCGCGGTGGGTCTCGGCGAGGTCGCGAACGGTGAACAGTGGGAAGTCCAGCCCGTACGGCTCGCCCGTCGCCGGGTTGATCGACGATGGCCCGGTCGTCCCCTTGCACCCGCCGAGCAGGTTCGCGCAGATGACGTGGAAGCGGTCGGTGTCGACCGCCTTGCCCGGGCCGATCAGCGTGTCCCACCAGACCGCGGCCTCGGCGTCGCCGGTCAGCGCGTGGCAGACGTAGACCACCGGATGCGACGGATCGCCGTAGCGGGCGTAGGCGATCTCGACCGGCGCGAGCGTCGCCCCGGACTCGAGTGTCCAGACCGTCCTCGAGGACGAGGGTCTCAACCACGCGCGCGCTTGGAGGAGATCACGCCGGTGTCGAAGCCGGCGAGGTGCAGGCCACCGTTGAAGCGCGCGTGCTCGATCTTCACGCAGCGGTTGGAGACGACGTCGAGCCCGGCGCTCGACGCGATCTCGGCCGCCTCGTCACTGTGCAGGCCGAGTTGCATCCAGAACGCTCCGGCCCCCGCCTCGACCGCCTCGCGGGCGACGCCCGGGAGCTGATCCTCGCGCCGGAAGACGTCGACGATGTTGGGTTTGCCCGGCAGGTCCGCCAGCGACGGATAGCACTGCACGCCGAGGATCGTCTCCTCGTTGGGCGTCACCGGCCAGACCTCGTAGTCGGCGCTCGACGACAGGAGATACGTCAGCACGAAATAGGACGCGCGCGCGGGCTTGGCGGACGCGCCGACGACCGCGATCGTCTTCGCGCGGCGCAGGATCGCCAGGCGCTGGCCGGCGGTGGGCGGCGTCCAGCTCATCCGAGGGCCCGATCGAGGTCATAGATGATGTCGTCGACATCCTCGATGCCGACGCTGATGCGAACGAGCTCGGGCAGCACGCCCGCCGCCTCCAGCGCCTCGGTGGAGAGCTGGCGGTGGGTGGTGGAGCCGGGGTGGATCACGAGCGTGCGTGTGTCACCGACGTTGGCCAGGTGCGAGCAGAGATCGACGCGGCCGATGAACGCCTCGCCCGCCTCGCGCCCGCCCTCGCAGCCGAAGGAGAACACGGCGCCCGGGCCGCGCGGCAGGTACTTCTGGGCCAGCGCGTAGTTCGGGTCGTCCGGCAGCCCCGCGTAGCGCACCCACGAGACCCGCTCGTCGGCTTGCAACCACTCCGCGATCCGCTGCGCGTTGGCGACGTGCGCATCCATCCGCAACGGCAGCGTCTCCATGCCCTGCAGGATCAGGAACGCGTTGAACGGCGACAGCACCCCGCCGAGGTTGCGCAGCCCTTCGACGCGCAGCTTGGTCGCGAACCCGTACTCGCCGAAGTTGTCCCAGAAGCGCAGGTTGCCGTAGGTGGCGACCGGCTCGGTCATCACCGGGAAGTTGCCGTTGTCCCAGGGGAACTTGCCCGAGTCGACGATCGCGCCGCCGATCGAGGTCCCGTGGCCGCCGAGGTACTTCGTCGCCGAGTGCAGCACGATGTCGGCGCCGAAGTCGAGCGGGCGGCAGAGGTACGGGCTGGCGAGCGTGGAATCCACGGCGAGCGGGACGCCGGCGTCGTGGGCGACCTTCGCCAGCGCCTCCAGATCCGCCACCGTCCCCGCCGGGTTGGCGACGATCTCGGTGTAGACGAGCTTGGTGCGTCCGGGCTGGATCGCGGCGGCGAACGCGTCCGGATCGTCGGGCGCGACGAACGTCGTCTCGACACCCAGCCGCCGCAGCGTGACGTTCAGCAGCGTGTACGTCCCGCCGTAGAGCGCGCTGGAGGCGACCACGTGGTCGCCCGCGTCGCACAGCTGGGTGAACAGCAACGTCTCCGCCGCCTGACCGCTGCTGGTGGCGACCGCACCGATGCCGCCTTCCAGCGACGCGATGCGTTCCTCGAACGCGGCGACCGTCGGATTGCCGAGGCGGGAGTAGATGTTCCCGTACTTCTGCAACGCGAACAGGTCCGCGGCGTCCTGCGTGTCCTCGAACACGAAGGAGGTGGTCTGGTAGATCGGGACGGCGCGCGCCCCGGTGGTCGGGTCCGGGCGAGCGCCGGCATGGATCGCGCGGGTGCGCATGCCCCAGTCCCGGTCAGCGGGGTCGCTCATTCCAAGGACGGTACTGTCCGGACGCGATGACGACCCTTCCCGGACCGCTCGTCACCCCCACGTGGCTGACCGAGCATCTCGATGCGGGCGACCTGCGGGTGCTCGAGACGACCGCCTACCTCGACCCGCCGGCGACGCCCGGCAAGGCCTACGAGATCCGCTCGGGCCGCACCGAGTGGGAGCACTCGCACATCCTCGGCAGCGCGTTCGCCGATGTGATCGACGACCTCGCCGAGCCCCACCCCACGCTGAACTTCACGTTCCCGAGCGCCGAGCGCTTCGCGGCCGGGATGAGCGCGCTGGGCGTCGAGGACGGGACCGCGGTCGTCCTCTATGACCGCAACGGCATGACCTGGTCGACGCGGCTGTGGTGGCTGCTGCGCGCCTACGGCTTCGACAACGCGGCCGTGCTCGACGGCGGCTGGCAGGGTTGGGCGGGACCGGTCAGCGACGAGCCCGCGCCGGCCCATCAGGCGAGCTTCACCCCGCGCTTGCGCCCCGAGCTGATCGCCACGCTCGACGAGGTGGCCGACGGCCCGCCGTGCCTGTTGAACGCGCTCGCGCCAGATGTGTTTCGCGGCGACACCAACCGCTACGGCCGGGCGGGTCATATCCCCGGCTCGGTCAACGTGTTCGCCAAGCACCTGCTCGACGAGCACGGGCGCCTGCTCGAGGAGGATGCACTGCGCGAGCAATTGGGCGCGGTGGGCGCACTGGGTGGCGGTAGAGTCGTCGCGTACTGCGGCGCGGGGGTCTCGGCCACGCTTGACGCATTCGCACTCACGCTGCTCGGAGAGAACGACGTCGCGGTCTATGACGGATCGATGTCGGAGTGGATCTCAGACCCCGACCGTCCATTGGACCAGGTCCGGTCCAGTGAAAGACCGGCTTCTGACATAGAACTTGCATAGTTTCCAGCGGATTGTGGGTACGGTCGCGCCGCCACTCTCTGGGGGAACACATGAAGCGACGCGCGGCATTGGGCTTGACGTTGATGTTGATATTGGTCGCGAACGCCGCTCCGGCGCCCGCCCATCAGGACCCGCCTGGGTGTATGGGTAACGGACTACGACTGGACATCCACCGCGACCGCAGCGTCGTGCGCGTGGGCGAGACCGTTCACTACCGGGTCTACGCCTCCAACGACGGCCTGGATGCGTGCGACGTCACCAACGCCGCCTCTACGTCCAGCTCCCCGGCGCCGACGGCCAGCCGGTCCCCGAAGCGCAGGCGACCACCGTCGCCAGCGGCGAGAACTTCGCCGCCGGCGCGTCTCCGCGGCTGTTCGGCACCGTGCGCACCGTGATCAACGTCAACCCCGGCGTGGTCGACGCCGCGGTGCGCGGGTTCACCCACGGGACATTGCACGACACCGTCCTCAACGACCATGACGCCGCCGTGCAGAAGACGCTCGGCACCGTCGTCATCGCGCCTGGCATCACGCTCGCCAAGTCGGCATCGACGCAGGGCGGTCCGGCGCCGCAGACGGTCATCTACACCTACACGGTCAAGAACACCACGACGCCCGGGCGGCATCCCGGACTCGTACTCCGCCTTCTCCAATGTCGCTCCGGCCGACAACCTCTGCGCACCGCTCGTCTACACCGCCGGAGACACCAACGGCGACGCCAAGCTCAACCTCACCGAGACCTGGACCTACACCTGCACCTGATCTTCAACAACGCCGGCGTGTTCACGAACATCGCGAAGGTCTGCGCTGACAACATCCCCCCGGCGCCCGACAACGTCCCGAGAACTACTGCTCGCCCCCCGCCACGTGGACCGTGACCGTGACCCCGCCGCCGCGGCACGCCCGGGCACGCCGACCACGCCGGACGACCCCGGCACGCCGGGCACCCCGTCGCCGCCCGCCACGCCGCAGGGCGCCGTCCTTCCCGCCGCGCAGAACAACCCTGTCGCCGCGCCGGCCAAGTGCCTCGCGACCCCGAGCCGCGTCCGCGTCCGGGCCAAGGAGCTCACGACGATCAAGATCAGGGTCCGCGGCGTCGGCGCGGGCGTGCCCGTGACGATCACCGGCGCGGGCGTCAAGGTGACCGTGCGGACGGACTCGACCGGGACCGCGACGGCGCGCGTGCGCCCGTCCAAGAAGGGCACGCTCGTCATCTCGACCAAGCAGTGCTCGGGTGCCCAGAAGGTCGCCGTTCTTTCGGCGCGTAAGACGGCCGCTCGGCGCGTGCCGCGGGTGACCGGCTGACGTGCGGGTCCTCGGAGCCATCGTGCTTGCGCTGGTGCTGGCCGCACCGGCGCAGGCCGCTGACATCGAGTCTCTGCAGACGCTGGGCAAGGAGTCGAACTTCGCGTTCGTCGAGCGCGCCGACGTCGTGCGCGCGGAGCCGTCGAACAGCGCGCGCAAGGTGACCAAGCTGACGCGCAAGTCGCCGGAGGGCACGGACGACCTCGTGCTCGTGATCGCGCGCACGACCGACGACGCCGGTCGTGTATGGCTGCAGGTACGTCTTCCGATCCGTCCCAACGGGACGACCGGGTGGGTGCCCGAAGCCGCGCTCAGCGATCTGCAGCCGATCGACACATGGCTGAAGATCGACACGAAGGCCTTCAGGCTCACGTTGGTCAAGAACGGCAAGACCGTGTTCCGCGCGCGGGTCGGTGTCGGCCAGAAGCAGTGGCCGACGCCGAAGGGCCAGTTCTTCATCCGCGCCAAGCTGGAGAAGTTCGGCGGCGCGGGCTCCGCGTACGGTCCGGTGGCGTTCATTACCAGCGCGACGTCGCCGACGCTCACCGACTGGCCCGGCGGAGGCGTTGTCGGTGTTCATGGCACCAACACACCGGGCCTGATCCCAGGCCGCATCTCCCATGGTTGCGTGCGTCTGCGCAACGCCGACATCCTCAAACTCGCCCGGTTGATGCCGGTCGGCACGCCATTGACCATTACCTAACGTCAGCGGACGGACAAAAGCCCTGGGAGAGGCGTTGCAAAGTTCCCAGGTTAACTTCCCGGTGCATCGCCGGTTGTGGCTTTACTCCACTTTAAAGCAGGATCGTGTTCGAACACGAGCCGACGGCCGTAGCCCCCTATCCGTATAGCTTCCGGGCGACCATGACGGTGGGGGGAAGCTCTATGCGACGACGGATGACTACGGCAGTATTGGCAGGTGCGATTGCCGCGCTCGGACTTGCGGCACCAGCAGCACAGGCGCAGTCAGGACCAGTCGGCGTGCGGACAACGGATTGCGACTGGACATCATCCAATGACCGCAGCTTCGTGCGGATGGCGAGACGGTGGCCACGTTCACGGTCTACGCGTCCAACGACGGGCTGCAGGCGTGCAACATCACCAATGCCGCCATCTACGTCCAATCCCAGGCGCCGACGGCCAGCCCGTCTCCTGAACCTCGGCGACCAACCTGTCCAGCGGCGATGAACTTCTCCGCGGGCGCCACCAGCCGGCTTCGATCCGGCCCCAGTCCGCGCGGTTATCGAACGTCAACGCCGGCGTGACCGACGACGTGGTTCGCGCCTTCACCCACGCGCACCCTGCACGACACGCCGGCCCCGTACGCCCCGCTACATCGCCGCGATCCAGAAGACGCTCGGCACGGTGCGTCATCGCGCCCGCGATCACGATCGCGAAGTCCGGCTCCACCGCTCGGCGGTCCCGGCGCCGCAGAACGGTCATCTACACCTACACGGTCAAGAACATCACGACCCCGGGCGGCATCCCGGACCGACTCGGCCCTGCCAACGTCACGCCGACCGACAACCTCTGCGCACCGCTGCGTCTACATCGGCGGAGACACCAACGGCGACGCCAGGCTCATACGTCACCGAGACCTGGACCTACACCTGCAGCCGGTCTTTGCCAACGCCGGCGTCTTCGTCAACACCGCATATGTCTGCGCCGACAACACGCCCCCGCCGCCCGACAACATCACCAAGAACTACTGCTCACCCCCGGCCACGTGGACCGTCACGGTCACGCCGCCGCCGGCTGCGGCCTTCCGTGGGCGCGGTCAAGCCCGTCGCCGTCGCGCAGGAGAAGTGCACGCTCTCGACGCCGAGCGGCCTGAAGGTCCGCAAGGGCGAGGTGACCACGATCAAGCTGACCGTCCGCAACGTGGACAAGGGCAGCACGGCACGGATCACCCTGCCGGGCGGCAAGGTCTTGAGTGCCAAGACCAACTCCAAGGGCGTCGCGACCTTCAAGGTCAAGCCGACCAAGACCGGCACGGCCAAGATCAAGGTCGCGGAGTGCTCGCAGGTCAAGCGCCTGACGGTCCGGCCCGCGCGCCGGGTCGTCGCCCAGCGTGTGCCGAGGGTCACCGGCTGAGTTGATGCTGAGAAGGACGGTAGGACTCGCGGTCGCGATCACCTTCGCGGCCGCGGCGCCGGCTCAGGCGGCCAAGATCGAGCGCCTGAGCCGGCCGGGAAAGGAATCCTTCTTCGCCTTCGTCGAGAAGGCGGAGACCGTGCGCACGCAGCCCAAGGCGTCGGCGCGCAAGGTGTCAAAGCTCACGCGCAGGTCGCCTGAGGGCACCGACGATCTCGTCATGGTCCTGGACCGCACGACGGTCAAGGACAAGGTGTGGCTGCGGGTGCGGCTGCCGATCCGGCCCAACGGCACGACCGGGTGGGTGCCGGAGACGGCGCTCAGCGAGCTCCAACCCGTCGACACGTGGCTGAGGATCTCCACCAAGACGTTCAAGATCACGTTGGTCAAGAGCGGCAAGACGGTCTTCAGCGCGCGCATCGGCGTCGGGCAACCGCAATGGCCGACGCCGAAGGGTCAGTTCTTCATCCGCGCCAAGCTCGAGAAGTACGGCGGCGCGGGCTCGGTCTTCGGACCGATCGCGTTCATCACCAGCGCGACGTCGCCGACGCTGACCGACTGGCCGGGCGGTGGCATCGTCGGTGTCCATGGCACGAACACGCCGGGGTTGATCCCCGGGCGCATCTCGCACGGATGCGTGCGCCTGAAGAACGCGGACATCGTCAAGCTGGCGAAGCTCATGCCGGTCGGGACGCCGCTCACCATCACCTGATTCCCTGCGCGGGTCGGAAGCGGTTCGCCGGGTCATAGCGATGCTTGACCCGGCGCAGCCGCTCGAGGTTCGCGCCGTAGTAGCTGCGGATCGCGTTGGTCAGGTCGGGGTCGGCGTAGTTGGCGTAGGCGCCGGTCCCGTACGGGGCGATCAACCGGCGAGCGTGCCGGACGCGGTCGCGCGCGGTGGCGATGTTCGTGTAGGACAACACCTGCACGCTGAAGCGCGCGTCGCGGTGCGGGAACGCGGTGGCGCTGCGGCTGGGACGGTTGATCGCGCCGCCGTAGGCGTCGAGGATCAGCCCGGCGCCGGAATCGGCCGCCTCGATGAAGGCGCGCCGGCCCTTCGCGCTCAACCGTTTGGTCACGTACAGCGAGGAGGCGGCAAAGGTGCTGCGACCGCCGCTTGCGCTGCCGGCCCAGCGGCGCTGGACGGCGAGGTAGGGCGCGCTGCCGGTGGTGGGTGAGCCGCCGAGCGGGCGGATCGACTGCTTCAGCCGCGCCTCGCTGCCGAGGTACTGCCCGAAGGCCGTCGCGCCGGTGGCCGTCAGGCTGAGGATGCAGGTGAGCGCGTCCGGGGCGGCGCGAGGGGCGAACGCGTCCCAGCGCTCGAGCGCCTCGTCGCGGTCACCGTAGGCGATCGAGAAGTAGGCGGCGGTGCTGACCGGGCGGGTGCGCAGGCGGATCGCGGTGACGATCCCGAAGCTCCCGCCGCCCCCGCGCAGCGCCCAGAACAGGTCGCCGTCGTCGAGCTTGTGGCGCCGGCCGTCGGCGGTCACGACATCGAAGCTGCGCACGCGGTCGAGGGTGAGTCCCATCGCGCGGCCGGCAAGCCCCATCCCGCCGCCGAGCACCAGGCCGCCGAGCGCGACCGTCGGGCACGAGCCCGCGGGGATCGTCACGCCCTTGGCGGCCAGGCGCGCGTACACGTCCCCCAGCTCCGCCGCGGGCCCGATCGTCGCGATCCCGTCGGCGTAGCGGATGCCCTTCAGCGCGCCGAGATCGACGACGACGGCGCTGTTGCTCGTGGAGTTGCCGTTGTAGCCGTGGCCACCGGATCGCGACACGAGCGGCACGTCGTACTTCTCCGCCCAGCGCACGACGGCGATGACGTCGTTGGTGTCGCGGACCTTCACCACGGCCGGAGGCTTCACGCCGTCCCAGCGGGTGTTGAACACCACCCGCGCGGCGTTGTAGCCGCTCTTCCCGGGCACGTAGACCGGGCCCCGCACGGCCGCCCGCAGCGCGCTGATCCGCGACTTCGACAGCGCCTCGACATCGCCCAGCATCGGCACCAACGCCGCCGCCGCGCTGTACCGGAGGAAGTCCCGCCGCGTGAGATCCATCACGCCCCAACCTAAAGGGGCCAGGCCCCTTTAGGTTTCTAAGGGTGACGTATCGGCGCTTTGTGGCTCTCGGCGACAGCACGACCGAGGGCCTGATGGACCTGAACCCGGATGGTTCGCTGCGCGGCTGGGCCGACCGGCTGGCCGAGCGGCTCGCGAACGACGAGCCTGACCTGCGGTACGCGAACCTGGCCGTCCGCGGCAAGCTCGCGAGCCAGGTGCGGGAGGAGCAACTCGAGGCCGCGCTGGCCCTGCAGCCGGACCTCGCCAGCGTGCTCTCCGGCCTCAACGACATGCTGCGGCGCGACTGCCACGTGGGCGTGGTCATCGACCACCTCGACGTGCTGATCGGCTCGCTGCGCGACGCCGGCGCGGACGTGCTGGCCTTCACGCTGCCCGACCCCGTGCCGATCAACCCGATCGCCAAATCCGCGGCCAACCGCCTGCGCATGCTGAACATGGCGGTGCGCGACCTCGCGGCCAAGCACGGCGCCAAGCTCGTCGACCTCGAGGTGCAACCGGTCGCCTCCGACCGTCGCCTCTGGGACCTCGATCGCCTGCACGCCAACCCGCTCGGCCACGCGCGGATCGCCGACGCGGCCGCGGAGGCCCTCGGCCTCGCAGGCGCCGACGCCTCCTGGACGACCGCCTTCCCGGATCCGCTCGGCCCGCGTTCCCGCGCCTCCCATGCCGTCTGGGGCGCCAAATACTTCACGCCCTGGGTGATCCGGCGCATCCGCGGCGTCTCCTCCGGCGACGGCATCACCGCGAAACGCCCGACCCTCGAACCGGTCCGCCAAACCTAAAGGGGCCAGGCCCCTTTAGCTAGCGTTTATCGATCACGCGGACGGCCTTGCCCTCGCTTCGGGGCACTTGGCCGATCTCGACGCGGACGCCGACGCCGATCTGCTCACGGATCGCGTAGCGGACGCGTTCGGCGAGGTCGTCGCCCTCGCCCTCGCAGATCACGGTGATCTCGTCGAGCTGGTCGGGGCGCTCGACGACGAGCTGGTAGTGGGGCGAGACGCCCTCGACGCCGAGCAGGACGTGCTCGATCTGCGACGGGTAGAGGTTCACGCCGCGGACGATCAGCATGTCGTCGCGGCGGCCGCGGATCGGGCTCATGCGGGCGAGCGTGCGCCCGCACGCGCAGGGCTCGCGGTTCAGGGAGGCGATGTCGCCGGTGCGGTAGCGCAGCAGCGGCATGGCCTCCTTGGTGAGGGTCGTGAAGACGAGCTCGCCGTCGGTGCCGTCCTCGACCGGCTCGCCGGAGTCGGGGTCGATGACCTCGACGAGGAAGTGCTCCTCCATCACGTGCAGGCCGTCGCGTTGGGGGCATTCGCAGGCGACGCCGGGGCCGACGATCTCGCTCAACCCGTAGACGTTGATCGCCATCAGGCCGAGCTCCGCTTCGAGCTGGGTGCGCATCGCCTCGGTCCAGGGCTCGGCGCCGAAGAGGCCGATCTCGAGCGCGAGCTCGTCCGGGCCGATCCCCGCCTCGCGCAGCCCCTGGGCGATGTGCAGCGCGTACGACGGCGTGCTGCACAGCACCTGTCCCTGGAGGTCTCTGAGCAGCAGCGCCTGACGCGCGGTGACGCCGCCAGAGACCGGGATCGTGAGCGCGCCGAGGCGCTCGGCGCCCTGGTGGAAGCCCAGGCCGCCGGTGAAGAGCCCGTAGCCGTACGCGTTGTGGATGGTCATGCCGGGCCGGACGCCCGCCATGTCCATGCAGTACGCCATCACCTCCGACCAGACGTCGAGGTCGCCCTGCGTGTAGGCGACGACGGTCGGCCGGCCGCGCGAGCCCGACGAGGCGTGGATGCGGCGCAACTGGTCGCGCGGGACCGCCAGCAACCCGAGCGGATAGTGCTCGCGCAGGTCGTCCTTCACGGTGAACGGGAGGTCTTCGAGCCGCGCCGCGTCCGCCGGGATGCGCGCGCCCAAGGGCGTCCTGCGCACCCGCTCGATCGTCGCCTCAAGCGCGGCGTTCATGAGCTCGCCAGTTCTCTTCGAGGTTGTGGATCAGCGCCGGGCTGAAGTAGCAGACGGCCTGCTCGCGCGAGTAGGCCGCCATGTACTCGCGGAAGGTGTCCAGCGGCTCCTGACCGATGCGCAGCGCGCGCCGGTTGGCGACGCCGCTGACCGCGCCCGCTTTCGACAGGTCCTCGGCACGCCGCTCGAGCGTGGCGTCCATCTGGCCGACCTGGATGATCTCGTCGGCCAGCTCCTCGGGCTTGAGCTCGGCGCCGGAGAGGATCGCCTGGCGCGCGCGGCGGTCGCCGACGAAGCGCGGCAGGCGCAGGTTCGCGGCGCCCGGGATGATGCCTTCGTTGCGCGCGGGCAGCGTGCAGCGGCAGGAGTGCTCGGCGACGATGTGGTCGGTCGTCAGCAGCAGTTGGCAGGCGCCGCCGATCGCGTAGGTCTCCGCCGCGCTGATCCACAGCTTCTCCACCCGCGGCTCGCTCAGCCCGCGGTAGACCTTGTGCACCAGCCCGAGATCGCGGACGGGGAAGAACAGGTAGGAGATCTGGCCCCGGTAGAGGTGCGTGAGGTTCAGGCCGGCGCCGAAGATCCGCCGGCCGACGTAGCGCTCGTGCTCGACCACGCCGCCGCGCAGCACGCCGATCTCGATCGACGGGTCGAGCAGCACGAGGTCGATCGCCGCCTCATACGGCTCGATCGTCGAGTCGTCCTCGGCGTTCAGATGACGCGGGTTGCGCAACTCGACGATGCCGATCTTCCCGCGACGCTCGACGTGCGCCTTTCCCAGATCGACCGAGCCGTTGCTCCTGAGTTCTTCGAGGTGCGTCAACGCGAGCGCGGTCGGGCGCAGCATCGAATCGATCAGGTGCCGACCGCACTTCTTGTCCGCCAGGACGTCGCCGAGGAAGGCGCCCTGCGCGATCTCGAGGCCCGCTTTGTCCTTCTGCAGCTTGTCTCGCTCGCCCTCCACCTGCTCACGCGTGGGGGTCAGACCCGGCTGCGCCTCCGCCGCCGCGTAGACCAGATCCTCGGCTCGAACGGGGCGGCTTAGACCTTCGGTCAGCTCGGCGTACAGCGCACGGGTCTCCTCCATCGGCAGAATCTTCGCGCATGGCCATGACCAACGAAGAGGCACACGCGCTTTCGCGCAAGCGCGGGACCTCATTTGTCTATGAACTCGCGCGCATCGTCCTGACCCCGATCTCGAAGATCTGGTACCGGTTCAAGGTGACCGGGGCGGAGTACGTGCCCGCCGAGGGGGCGGCGATCATCGCCCCCAACCACAAGAGCTTCTACGACTCGTTCTTCGTCGGACTGGCGACCAGGCGCCACCTGCACTTCATGGCCAAGACGGAGTTGTTCGAGGGTCGCTCGGCACGTCTGCTCTCCGGCCTGGGCGCGTTCCCGGTCCGCCGCGGGACGGCCGACCCGGACGCCCTGGAGACCGCCCGCCTGCACCTCGAGGCCGGCCGCGTGCTGGCGATGTTCCCCGAGGGCACCCGCTTCCGCGACCCGGACACGCTGCGCGCCCCGCGCAAGGGCGTCGGCCGGCTCGCGATCGAGGCTCAGGCGCCGATCGTCCCGTGCGCGATCACGGGCACCGACAGCCTCTTCTACAAGGGCTGGTTCCCGAAGCCGGTCCGCGTCCAGGTCTCCTTCGCCCCCGCGATCACCCCCGCCGAGCTCGAGGCCACTCCGGAGGCCGCCGCCGACCTGATCGAGAAGCAGGTCTGGCCCGAGGTCGAGCGGGAGTTCCGCCGGCTGCGCGCCAACCCGGGCCTGATCGCGGCGATCGTCGCGGGCCTTTCAGCCGCGGCCGGCGGCGGCGTCGCCTACCAGCAGTCTCGCAAGCCCAAGCGCCGGATCCCGGCGATCAAGCTCCCGCGCCGCCGGAAGAAGAAGGGCCCGTTCCGCAGATAAAGGGGCCAGGCCCCGTCAACCAACGTGACAGGGGCCTGGCCCCTTTATGTTGGTGACGACGCCGTCGTAGGTGATGGTCGCGCGCAGGATCCCGCCGCCCGGGTGGACGAGCTTGGCGAGCGCGTCCGGGACGGTGGGTGAGCGGTCGCGCCAGCCGAGCAGCAGCTCGTCGTACATCGGCAGGTCGACGCGACCGACGGGGCCGTCCTCGATCTCGTCGCCGGAGGGCGGGCGGCAGTCGCGCAGCGGGAGGCCGGACCAGTAGGCGAGGTCGCGGTGCGTCGCGCCGGCGTGGCAGGCGTAGTAGCGACGGGCGAGCTCGTCGAGTGAGGCGTCGCGGTCCGGGGCGGGCGGGAGCGAGAGCGGGACGTACCCACGCTCGACCGTCATGCGGAGACGGCCGGCGATGGCCGCACGGTGGATCGCGTGGACGAGCGCCTGCCTGGCGAGGCCGGTCGCCTCGGCCAGTTCCGCGCGGGTCGCGGGAAGCGCGCGGACGATCGCCTCGACCGCGGCGTCCGGGTCGGTCACCTCGAGCTGGCGCAGCCGGCGCTCGTTGGCCGCCACCATCCGCGGCGCGAACAGCGGATGCAGCCACACGAGGTCCTCGACGTCGACCAGGTGCAGCGTGGAGCGCATCAGCCAGGTGATGCAGAGGCCGTCGCGGAACGCCCCGCCGCGGGCGCTCAGCGCGAGCGGCAGCGAATACGCGTCCTGGGCCTGCACGGCAAGCAGGTGACGCACGACGTCGCCGCCGGGAGCGTGCAGCCACTGGCCGCGCGCGCGGCGCCGTGCGACGCGCGCGGACGCGGCGGTGGAGTCCGCCGCGGGGGAGCGAGCCGCGCCGCGTGCCGCTGGGGCGCCGGCCGCGTCGCGCTTGCTCACGTGCTCGCGTCGAACGCCGCGACGACGCGCTTGGGCGCCTGCAAGCGCCAGGCGTCCTCGATCAGCTCCGCCAGCTGGTCGGGCGAGACGGCCTCCAGGCGCACCAGCACCGCGGGGTAGTTCTCGTAGTGCGGCGTGATGAAGAAGATGTCGGGCTGTCCCTTCAGGAGCGCCTCGGCGTCGGCGAGGTCGATCGTGCGCACGACCAGCGCGTCCGGATCGGTGCGCAGGCGGCAGAGGAACTTCTTGCGCACGTTCATCGAGGGCGTGCCGTAGGACGTCCCCACCTCGACGCCCGGGAAACGCCCGCCGATCTCGACCACGTCGTCCCACGTCATGGTCCGAAGCGTACGCTGCAGCGAGCCATGAACGACTTCGAAGCCCTCCAACAGGCCCTCACGATCGAAGGCCGGACGATCGTGGACGTCGGCTGCGGCGACGGCGCGAACGTGCGCAAGCTCCGGGCCGCCGGAGCCGACGCCCTCGGCGTCGACATCGACGTCACCGCCGCCAAGGAGAAGGACCCCGACGGCCTGTACCTGCAGGGCGGCGCGGAGGCGCTCCCGCTCGCGGAGCAATCGGTCGACATCGCGGTGCTGTTCAAGAGCCTGCACCACGTGCCGGACCCGCACGCCGCGTTCCCGGAGTTGCACCGTGTCGTCAAGGGCCAGGTGTTCATCGCCGAGCCGCTGCCCACCGGCGCCTACTTCGAACTGCTGCGGCCCGTCGACGACGAGACCGCCGTGAGAGCCACCGCCCAGGAAGCCATCAAGGCCGCGCGCGGCTTCGAGCACGTGCGGACGCTCGAGTACGAGATCACGTTCCCGCTCACCGAGTTCGAGCAGCTGAGGGACCGTGTCCTGGCCGCCGACCCGACACGCGCCGAACGCTTCGCCACGCTCGAACCGCAACTGCGCGACGCGTTCACACCGGGCGATTACACGATCCCGATGCGGGCCGCCCTACTCGCGAGGGCGTAGGCGCGTCTGCGCGAGGACGGGCATCTCCCCACACCCACCGGATCGGAGGGGTTCGGCGATCGCAACGACCAGTACAATCAGAGACGAATCAGGGGGCGCCGGTTTGCACGAACCGGCGCCCCCTGTTTTGTGTCTCCATGGACCCGAGGCTTCGGGGTCCGAGGTGGCGACGATCGAGTCCGATCAGTCACCCGTGGCGGGCGACCGCCCCGCTGGTCCGCGAGGATGGGTCGTCGGGCAGCGCTGAACTCCCGTCCTGGTGCGGCCACGAGAACTCACCCGCGACGCGGTGAACTCCAGGTGATCGCGGCGCTCTACCACGTTCCGCTCGACCCTGAGAAGGTGAAGCCGGAGATCGTCGCCGCGCCCGCACGACGACCGCGCCCGCCCGACGACCGGCTGGGGGATGCCCAGCCGATCAGCCGACGCGGGCGCGGGTCCGCCGCGTCAGAGGGCGCCGGCCGTTACCGGCCGGCGCCCCCTTGCGTCCTACGGGGTCGTGGTGGACAGCGTGAAGACGACCGTCTTCCCGTATCGACCGGAGAGCAGCGCCTCGATCGGCGGCGATGCTCTGCTTGAGGTCGATCGTCACCGCGCGCGAGGCTGACCGGCTCGCTGAAGGACGTCAGCAGCAGTGCCGCTCGACCCTCACTGAGTCGGCGCGAACGCCGAGCTACCGACCTCAATTGCAGCGGCGAGGCCAGCGCGCGCGTGCCGTTGACGAGATGGCCGGTGGCCACCGCGCTCGGGTCACGCACGGTCAGCGTCGCCGCCGAGGCGGTCGAGGTCACGGTCGCCGCGAGCGACGTCGTGTAGTCCTTGGCCACGCCCGGCTCGAACGTGCCGAACGAGCCCGCCGAACCGATCGTGAACGCCAGCACCGCTCGGCACGTTGCCGCCGACGTCGACCGGGACACCGTCCCTGTCGAGGGCGCGTGACGTTGACCGTCATGGTCTTCGTCGCCGTTCCGCCCTTGCCGTCGGTCACCTTCACGACCGGCGATGTACAGCCCGGCCGCCGTGTAGGTGAACGTCGGGGTCCGGCCGCTCGTCTCGAACGTGCCGTTGCCGTCCAGGTCCCACGTGTAGGTCAGCGTGTCGCCGTCGGCGTCCGTGGCCGTGGCCGTGAACGCCACCGCCAGCGGCGCCGCGCCGCTGCTCGGCGTAGCGGTCGCGGACGAGATCACCGGGTTGGCGTTGGTCGCCGTGACACCGCATGCCGCGGACGGGAGCACGCCCGCCGCGATCTCGATGCCGGCCGCGATATGCGACAGCATGCCCGGCCTCGGAGAACGACGCCTGCGTGTGGCCCATGCCCGTGTACCACGATGCGGCCGCCGTCGTAGCGCTGGCACCACGAGATCGGGTGATCGTCGTCGGTGTCGTTGGCCGTCGTCCTCGTCGTAGGAGGACTCGTCCATCTTGAGCAGGACGTGCACGCCCTCGGTATTGCGCGGGCTGTAGTCGTCGCCGCCACCGTTGACCACGGGGTTGATCGGCGACTGGTAGTTGTACCACTCGTCCACGCGGGTCCAGGTGTCCGGCAGATGCCCGGTCGAGGGGTCGGTCTTGTCCTCACGCAGGACCGTCGCGGTCGGGGTACCGGCCGGATGGTTGCGGAAGTTCGCGCCCACCAGCTTGTCGTACCACGGCCAGCTCGTACTCGGCGTCGGCCGAGGCGTGGATGCCCATGTAGCCCTTGCCCGAGCGGATGAACCGCTCGAACGCGGCCTGCTGGGTGTCGTTGAGGAAGTCACCCGTCGTCGAGACGAAGATCACGACGTCGTAGTGGCTCAGGATCGCGTCCGTGAACAGCGACGCGTCCTCGCTGGCATCGACCTGCCAGTTCTTCTGCGTGCCGAGCGTCTGGATCGCCGTGACGCGCGGCCGGGATCGAGTCGTGCCGGAACGCCGGCCGTCTTCGAGAACACCAGCGCGCGCAGCTTGGCGGCGTCGTTGTCCGCGGCCAGCACCTGCACCGGGATATCCTTGGTCGCCGTGCCGCCCTTGCCGTCGGTGACCGTCAGCTTCACGGTCTTGGCGCCGGCCGTGGTGAACGTGTTCGACGCCGTAGCGCCGGTCGCGTCCGCCGTGCCGTTGCCGTCGAAGTCCCACGAGTACGTGAGCGTGTCGTTGTCGGCGTCGGTCGCCGCCGCCGTGAACGACGTGGCCAGCGGTGCGAAGCCCGCTCGTCGGCGTCGCCGTGGCGGAGCTGATCACCGGCGCTGGCGTTGGTCGGCCCAGTGCCGCCGCAGCCCGTGGAGCCGTTGAACTTGAAGTAGTCAAAGGCCACGTTCTCGCCCGGCGCCGGCCGCCTGCACGCCGAGCGTGTAGAGGCCGAACTTCGGCGCGGTCTGCGCGTGCGTCGACGGTCGTCGGCGAACGAGGTCCAGGTCGTCCCGTCGAACGAGTACTCGCCCGTGTAGGAGGTCCCGGCCTTGGTCAGGCGCAGCCAGATCGTCGTCGTCCCGGTCGGGACGGTCGGTGAACTGCGGCTGCGGGTCCTGGATCGCCGCGGCGACGCTCGGAGCGCAGCTCGATGCGGTTGATGCGCGCGTTGTCGACGTCCGAGATGGCGTCGAGCTTGACGTAGTTGTCGTCGTCGGTGTAGACGATGCATGCCGCCCTGGCCGTAGCCGCCCGCGAGGTTGGTCGTGAGCTTCGTCTCGAGCACGTAGTCCGCGGCGGCGTGATCCGCGGTCTGCAGCATCAGGTTGCGAGTCCCGGTGGAATCGCTGTTGGTGTAGATGTCGCCCTCCACCGTGGTGATGTTCAACGCGCCGTTGGCTGACCGTTGTACTTGGTCGCGTCCTCACGGACGATCCCGTTCCACTTGCGTCTTGTCCAGCGACGAACCGTTGAACTCGTCACCCGGACTCGAGCCGCCGGCGTTGGGGCCGGTCGACCGTCACGTAGTCGAACTTGGCGGTCGCCGTTGGTGGCCGCCGCGTTGGACAGGGCGAACAGGCCGATCTTGGCGTTGGCCGGCAGCGCCGCCGTCTGGCCGACCGCGGTCCAGGTCGTGCCGTCGGTCGAGTACTCGCCGGTGATGTTGGTCCCGTCGGACGTCACACGCATGTAGAAGTCGTCCGGGAACGTCGCAGGCCAGGTTGGCCGACGCGTCCGCGGAGCCGTTGCGCGGCGTACCGGCGACCTCGTTGATGAACTCGAACTTCTCCGTGTTCGTGCCCGTGGCCGTGTTGGTCGCCACGCGGTCGAACTTCGTGTAGTTGTCGTCGTCGCCGTAGACGAGGATGCCCGCCTGCTGGTACTGCACGAGGCCCTTGAAGTTGAGCTTCGTGGTGATCGACCACGGGCCCGACGGCGCCGTGCGCAGGACGAGGTTCTTGGCGTCGTTGGCGGTCTGGTAGACGTCGCCCGCCTGCGCGACGAGGTTCAGCGCGCCGCCGGTGACGGCGAGCGTCTGATCGCGCCGGACGACGGACCAGCTCGCGTCCAGGTCGGAGCCGTTGAAGTCGTCACGCACGCCGCACTGCGACGCCGAGTCGACCCTGATCGGACAGCGACTTGGTGGTCACGCCGCCGTCGGCGTCCGTGACGGTCAGCGTGGCCGCGTAGGTGCCGGCCGCCGTGTACGTGTAGCTCGGGTCCTCGGCCGTCGACGTGTCGGTGGTGGTGCCGGGCACGCCGAAGTCCCACGCGTAGCGTGAGCTGCCTTGCCCTCGGGGTCGGTCGCCGTGGCGTCGAACTTGACGTTCAGCGGCGCGGTGCCGCGTGATGGGCGTGGCAGTGGCGGTGACCTCGGGCGCGGCCGTGGTCGCGGCGCCCTTGCCGACGCACCTCGAACCAGTTCACGTTGAACAGGTTCTCCGTGGAGCCCTTGTTGCGGAACACGAGGAACAGCTCGTGCGTCCCGGTCGGCGGCGCGCCGTCATATCGACAGCGAGACGTCCTTGTAGGTCTGCCAGTCACCGGTCGGCGTGATCGTGTCCGTCGTGCCCACGAGCGTGCCGGTCGGCGAGTCGAGGCGCACCTCGATCGTCCCGCCGGCGCCGGCCGCAGGCCACGCGGAAGCGCATCCCGGTCGTGTCCTCGAGGTTGTACGGCTTGAAGGAGACGTAGTCCCCGTCCTCGATGAAGCCGATGTTCTGGCCGCCACCCGCGGTGTCGCTGGTGGTCTCCTTGGTCACGCCGGCGTCGCCGGCGGTGGTGCCGTCGGTCGTGCGGCCCGTGGAGGCGAAGAACTCCGCCTGCTTGGTCTTGGGCTGCAGGATCGCCTGCGCGCGGCCGGTGATGGCCGGAGCGCCCGCGGCGCCCTTGTCGACGTAGGACACGCCGAGCACCGTGAAGGTGTTGGCCTCGGCGCCGTGGCCGGAGGTCAGACCCGTGTTGAAGGTGCCCGAGCAGCCCGTCGTGGACGAGAGCGTGTGGGCGTGCTCGTCATGGCCGAGCGAGACGTCGACGCGCACGTCGGCGCAGTCGATGCCGCTGTCGGTGGTGCCGTCCTCCGGATCGGAGACGCTGATCTTGTAGGCGACCTTGTCGGTGAAGGAGGCGACCTGGCCGTCCTTCGGGAACTCGATCGTGATCACCGGCGGGCGGTTGCCCACGACGATCGGCACGTTGGCGACCGCGGTCAGGCCGGCCTCGTCGGTGACGGTCAGCTTGGCCGTGTAGCTGCCATTGGCCGTGTAGGTGTGCGACGGGTTGGCCTGCGTGCTCGTGGCACCGTCGCCGAATTCCCACGCGTACGTGAGGGTGGTGTTCTCCGGGTCGCTGGAGCCCTCGCTGGAGAAGCTGACGGCGAGCGGCGCGAGGCCGGCCGTCGGAGTGCCCGTCGCCTTGGCGATCGGCGCCTTCTGACCCGAGATGTAGTCGACGCGGTAGACGCCGGAGTCGGCGTTGTCACCGTTGAAGCCGGAGCCCCACTCGATCACGTACAGCGCGCCGTCGGGACCGAACTCGATGTCCATCGGCCGCTTGTAGCCCGTGCCGGCCGCGAAGTTCTGCACGCCGGTCATCTGCGCCGGCCGAGTTCAGGTCGGCCGTCTTGATCCAGTTGTTGTTCCACTCCCCGATGAACCACTTGTTGTCGTAGAACGCCGGGAACTTGTTCGGCGAGGCGAGGTCCGGGTCGTAGTGGTAACGCGGGCCGCCCATCGGGGCGCCGCCGGTGCCGAGGTTCGGTGAAGCGCGGATCGGTCTCGGTGTAGCCCATCCAGGCCGAGGCGCCGATCGCCGGCGGCAGATCGACGAGCCCGGTGTTGTTGGGCGAGTTGTTCTGGAGGTGCGCGCAGTCGAACTTGGGGCCCGACGTCTGCGTCGCGAAGTCGTAGTCGTTGAACGGGACGTTGTCGCGGATGCAGTACGGCCAGCCGTAGTTGCCGGCCTTGCTCATGACGTTGTACTCGACCGAGCCCTGCGGGCCGCGGTTCGGGTTCGTCGTGGAGGCATCCGGGCCGTAGTCGCCCATGAGCAACCAGCCCGTCTCGGGATCAACCGTGAAGCGGAACGGGTTGCGCACGCCCATGGCGTAGATCTCGGGGCGCGTCTTGTCGCCCGGATCGTCGGCCTCCGGGAACAGGTTGTTCGACGGGATCGAGTAGGTCGTACCCACGCCGGGCGTGCCGCTGATCGTGTCCAGCGGCTTGATGTGGAGGACCTTGCCGTTGAGGTCGTTCGTGTTGCCCGCGGTGCGCTGGGCGTCCCAGTACACGCGGCCGGGCCGCTCGTCGATCGGGTCGAAGCCACTGGAGTCGAACGGGTTGGTGTTATCGCCAACCGCGATGTACAAGCTGCCGTCGGGGGCGAACGCCAGGGAGCCGGCCGAATGGCAGCACTCCGCCGTCTGGTGCTTGAAGGTGAGGATCTTCTCCTCGGAGGTCAGGTCGAGCGTGTCGCCGTTGACCTTGAAGCGAGCAACGACCTGCGTGAGTGAGTCGTCCGGCAGCTGGGAATAGAACAGGTAGACCCAGTGGCTGGTGTCGAAGTCGGGTGCCAGCTGCAGGCCGAGCAGGCCGTTCTCCTGGCTGCGGGTGACCGGGACGGTGCCGGCGGTCACGGTCTGCTGCGTACTCGGCTTCCAGATCTGAAGCCGTCCATCTCGCTCGATGTAGAAGACACGGCCGTCATTGGCAATGTCCAGTTCCATCGGGTTCTGCGTGTTGTCGTCAAGCGTGACCTTCTGAAAGTCGCTCGCGACGGGAGCCTGCGCCCGCGCACTCGCGGACCAGCACAGACACGCCAGGATCGCGGTGACCACCGCAATCGCCGGCCGTTTAAAGCCCATCCAGACCTCTCCTCCTATTGGGTTGGCCGCGCAACTATTGAGGCGAAACCTCATCCTGTCAAGCGAGTGGTCTGATGTATTGCGCCAACCTGACCAGTGGTCGTGGTGGCTAGCCACCATGCGGACCCCGGGAATCGTTAGACCGCTCCTTGCGCGGCGACGGGAAATCTCAGAGCGGCCTCACTCATAATGTCGGGTGAAAGACACTAAACATCGGATCACTCGCTCCCGGCATGAATTTAGGAAAATTGGAGCGTCCGCGCTCGCTCAATCGGGTAGGACCCCGCCAACTCGAAGCGACGATTCGACGCGCTCAGGGGGCGGCGCGCCCGAACCAGGCGGCGACGTTCGCGATGTGCGCGGTGACCAGGGCCCCGGCGATGTCGGCCCGCCTGGCCGCCAGCGCGTCGTAGATCGCGCGGTGCTCCTCCACCGTGTGCTCGTAGGCGCGCGCCTGCATCAGCGCGCGCCACACGCGGGCGAGCGTCGTGCGGCTGGAGAGGTTGTCGAGCAGCGCCACGACCACGTTGTTGCGCGACGCGAGCGCGATCGCGCGGTGGAAGCTCAGATCGTTCTCGACGAACGCCTCGACGTCGTCGAGGCCCTCCATCTCGTCGACGAGCGCCGCGAGCGCGGCCAACTCCTCCGGCGTGGCCAACTGCGCCGCCAGCGCCGCCGTGCCGGCCTCCAGCATCCGGCGCGCCTCGAGAATCTGCTGCAGGCTGGCCGCCTCCGCCTGCAACTCGGTGAAAAAGCTCATCGACTCGAGCAGCAGCCCCGGCTCGAGGCTGGTCACATAGGTGCCGTCGCCCTGGCGCACCTCGAGCACGCGCACGAGGGCCAGGCCGCGCACCGCCTCCCGCAACGAGCCACGGGACAGATTCAGCCGCGCAGCGAGCTCGCTCTCCCTCGGCAGCCGATCGCCCGGGCGCAGTTCACCGCGGATGATCATCCCCTTGATCTGATCGATCGCGGCCTGGGTGAGGCTCACTCGCGGCTCGTTCACGGGGACCAGTCTGGCGACTCGGCCGGTAGACGCACACAATGCGTTGCACCGACCCGGACGACAGCGCCTCTGCGGCTTCAGGCCCATGAGGCGCGTATCGTCAGCCCGCATGGAGGAACTCAGGGCACTGCGTGACGCGCTGCTCGACCGGCGCGAGGACTACGACGCGGCGCGGGCCGCGTTCGCCTGGCCGGCGTTCGACGAGTTCAACTGGGCGCTGGACTGGTTCGATCCCTTCGCGCGGGGCAACGCCACGCCGGGACTGCTGGTCGTCGAGAGCGACGGATCGTCGACCAGCCTCACGTTCGACGAACTGGCTTCGCGCTCGGATGCGCTCGCGATGTGGCTGCGCTCAGTGGGCGTCGTGCGCGGGGACCGGATCGTGTTGATGCTCGCCAACCAGATTGAGCTCTGGGAGTCGATGCTCGCGGCGATGAAGCTCGGTGCGGTCGTCATCCCGGCGACGACGCTGCTGGCCGCCGGCGATCTGCGGGACCGCATCGAGCGCGGTCGCGCCCGGCACGTGATCGTGCGCGCACAAGACGTCGACAAGTGGGACGGCGTGGCCGGTGACTACACGAAGATCGCGGTCGGCGGGGACGTCGACGGCTGGCTCTCGTACGCGCACGCCGACGAGCCCTTCGTGGCCGACGGCGTCACCCACGCCTCCGACACGCTGCTGTTGTACTTCACGTCCGGCACCACCGCGCGACCGAAGCTCGTCGAGCACACCCACGTCTCCTACCCGGTGGGGCACCTGACCACGATGTACTGGCTGGGCCTCAAGCCCGGCGACGTGCATCTCAATCTGAGCTCGCCGGGCTGGGCCAAACACGCCTGGTCGAACTTCTTCGCGCCATGGCTGGCGGGCGCCACGGTGGCGATCTTCAACTACCAGCGCTTCGACGCGGCGGCGCTGCTGAACGTGATCGCGACGCACGGCGTCACCACCTTCTGCGCGCCTCCGACGGTCTGGCGGATGCTCATCCAGGCGGACCTCAGCTCGGTGCAGACGTCGCTGCGCGAGGTCGTCGGCGCCGGCGAGCCGCTGAACCCGGAGGTCATCGAGCGCGTCCAGCAGGCCTGGGGGCTGACGCTGCGCGACGGCTACGGCCAGACCGAGACGACGCTGCAGATCGGCAACCCGCCCGGCCAGCGCCTGAAGCCCGGCTCGATGGGGCGCCCGATGCCCGGCTATGACGTCGTGTTGATCGATCCGGTCTCCGGCGAGCCCGCCGAGGAGGGCGAGATCTGCCTCGACCTGAGCACGAGGCCGCTCGGTCTGATGGTCGGCTACCGCGACGACGACGACCGCACCGCCGAGGCGATGGCCGGCGGCTACTACCACACGGGTGACGTCGCCTCGCGCGACGAGGACGGCTACATCACCTACGTCGGCCGCACCGACGACGTCTTCAAGGCGTCCGACTACCGCATCTCGCCGTTCGAGCTCGAGTCGGTGTTGATCGAGCACGAGGCCGTCGCCGAGGCGGCGGTCGTGCCGTTCCCGGATCCGGTGCGGCTGGCGGTCCCGAAGGCCTTCATCGTGCTGGCGGGCGGCTGGGAGCCCACGCGCGAGACGGCGCTCGAGATCATGCGCCATGCGCGCGAGCACCTCGCGCCCTACAAGCGCGTCCGCCGGATCGAGTTCGCCGAGCTGCCGAAGACGATCAGCGGGAAGATCCGGCGCGTCGAGCTGCGCGAATACGAGGACGGCGGCTGGTCGGAGGCGGACTTCCCGGAGCTCAAGCGCTAACCGGCGCATTAGCCAAGAATGAGGCGCAGAATGCTGCGCCGTATGCGGCGATGCCTTCTTCTGGCCATCGCCGTCCTGTTGCTCGCCCCCGCGGCCGCTGACGCCGGACTGCGCTTCGCGTACTCCGAGATCCCGCTCGGCGGGAGCCCGCGGACGCTCGCGACCGGGGACTTCGACGGCGACGGCATCGTCGACCTCGCCGTGGATGACGCCGGGACGTTGGGCATCCTGCGCGGTGCCGGGGATGGCACCTTTAGCCTCTCTCACCCCGCGCCGGACGTGAAGGCGCGGTCGCTGGTGGCCGGCGATTTCGACCAGGACGGCCGGTCCGACCTCGCGATCGCCACTCCGGACGGGATCAGCGTCCGGCGCTCCTCCGACGCCGCCACGTTCTACGCGACTCAAGTTCCGGGAGGTCTTCACCGCCGACCTGCCGCAGCTGCAGTCCGACGTGTACGGACTCTCCCAGCGTCCGATCGCCGCCGGCGCGCTAGGCGAGGAAACGACCAAGGTGGCGTGGAAGAACCTTCCCACCTGGGCGGCGGTCGGCACCGCCGATCTGGCCGCCGGCTCCGACGTCGTGCGTTCGATGGCCCAGCGCGCCGACGCGACGATCACCGAGATCGAGGGGTCTCACGTGATCATGATCTCCCAGCCTGACGCGGTGACCGAAGTCATCCTGACCGCGCGCAACGCCGTCAGCTGACACGCTCTCCCACGCACCGCGGGTAGCCTTGCCGCGGTGACCCGCCCGACGGACCGGCTGCTCGAGCGGGACGCCCAGCTCGCCCGCCTGCGGGAGGCACTCGGCTCCGCGCTGGCGGGGAGCGGCGGGATCGTGGTGGTGGAAGGCGCGGCCGGGGTCGGCAAGTCAGCGCTGCTGCGGGCGTTGCGCGCCGAGGCGGAGGCCGCTGGCGCCTTGGTGCGGCCCGCGGTCGGCGGCGAGCTCGAGCGCGAGTACCCGTTCGGGATCGTCCGGCAGCTGCTGGAGCCGGTCGTGCGCCTCGCGGATGCGGGCGAGCGCGATGAGCTGCTGACGGGCGCGGCGGCGCTGGCGGGTCCTGTGCTCGGGCTCGGCGATGCCGCCGCTTCGACCGATGATGCCTCGTTCGCGACGCTCCACGGGCTGTACTGGCTGGTGGCGGCGCTGACCGAGCGACGGCCGACGGTGCTGGTGGTCGACGACGCGCACTGGGCGGATGAGCCGTCACTTCGGTTCTGCGACTTTCTCGCTCGGCGGGCCGGTGAGCTGCCGCTGTTGCTGGTCGTTGCGCTGCGCCCGGATGAGCCGGGCGCAGCGACCGACCTGCTGGACAGCATGGCTGACCACGCGGAGATCGTCAGGCCGGCTGTCTTGAGCCCGACCGCCGTCGCCGAGCTGGTCGCCGAGGGGCTGGGCGAGCGCGTCGGCGCCGACGTCGTGGCGAGCGCCGCCGAGGTCACCGGCGGGAACCCCCTGCTCCTGCGCGAGCTGATCCGCACCCTCGCGGCGTGGGACGGCGAGGCGACGGCCGAGGTTGTCCGTGCCGCGGTGCCGTCGTCGGTCACGCGCTCAGTGCAGCGGCGGCTGCGGCGGCTGTCGGCGGCCGCGCAGCGCACCGCCCGCGAGCTCGCGGTGGTCGGGGAGGCGGACGACGAGACCTCGCTGGCCGCGCTGCGGATGACCGAGCTGATCGAGGGCGATCCGCCCGTCTTCGTGCACCCGCTGATCCGGCAAGCGGTCGTCGACACCGTGTCGCCGAGTGAGCGCCACGCGCTGCATCGTCAGGCGGCCGAGCGGCTGCGCGACCGGCCGGGCGCCGAGGAGCGCGTCGTCATGCACCTGCTGGCCGGACCGCCCTTGGGCGAGGGGTGGGTCGTGCCCTTCCTGCGCGAGGCGGCGGCGCGGGTGACGGCCGAGGGCGCCGCGGACCTCGGCGTACGGCGGTTGGAGCGCGCGCTGGAGGAGCTCGGGCACGACGATCCCGCGATCCAGCTCGACCTCGGGCTCACCCGCCTGGCGCTCGGCGACCCGGCGGCGTTCGCGCATCTGCGGGTGGCCGAGCGCGACGGCGACCCGTCCGTCGCGGCGCGCGCGCTGGCGAGCCAGTTCAACGTCGGCGTGGTCATCAGCGATGCCGAGGCCGCCGCGGCCGTCTCGCGGGGCGAGGAGTTGCTGCGGCTGCTCCCTGCCGACGCGAGGCGCGACCGCGGCGAGTTGCTCGGCTCCCTGCTGAACCTGCTGACGCTCGACCCCCGTTTCCCGGAGTTGCGCGCGCGGGTCGTCGAGCGCATCCGCACCGACCCCGGGCCGATGACGCTCGGGTTTCTCTGCCAGGAGTTCGCGGGCGGCGACGCCACGCGCGAGGAGACGTTGGAGGTCCTGCGGCGCGCGGTCGCGTTCGATCTCGCGGGCGGCCTGCAGCCGGCGCTCGCATCCTGGACGGTCACCTCCGGGCTGTTGGTCGACGCGCCCGCCGAGGTCGCTGCCTTGCCGCTGCAGATCGAGGCCGCCGGACGCCACCAGTCCTCGCGGGTGGTCGCCGCGTTCGCCGACTACATGCGGGCGATGTGGCAGAACGCGGCCGGCGCGACCGCGCTCGCGGAGGTGGCGATCCGCGCCGCCCACGAGCGCTTCACGGAGTTCGGCTCCGACGTGCTCGAGCGTTCGACCCGCGGCGAGCTTGTGTATTGCTTGGTCCTGCGTGGGCGTCTGGACGAGGCCGAGGCGCTGGCCGCGGAAGTCGTCGACGACACGTTCGACGGCCAGCGACTGGTGGCCGGCACCTGGTGTGTGCGGCGGGCGGAACTGCGGTTGGCGCAGGGTCGCTGGGCCGAGGCCGTGGCGGATCTGCGGCGCGTCGACGAGATCGCCCGCGACATCGGCTGGCGGCGGTTCGCGGTCGGCTTCAACGTCGCGCTGCTGGCGCGGGCGCTGATCGCGGCGGGTGAGCGAGAAGCGGGTCGCGTTCTCGCTGAACGTGAGGCCGCCGAGTCCGCCCGCCGCGGCGTGGCGAGCTATGAGGCGATGGCGCTCGTCGCCCTCGGGCACGGCCTCGAAGGGCCGGCGGCGTTGGAGGCGTTCGCCGCGGCGGCCGCGGCGGGAGGGCGCTCTGCGACGCCGTTGGCGCGGGCGACCGGGCTGCTCGAGCACGGTGCCGCGTTGCGGCGCGCCGGTCGTCGCGTCGATGCCCGCGCCCTGCTCGCCCAGGCCCGCGAGGTCGCACACGGCGCCGAGTTGCTCGCGTTGCGCGACCGCGCCACCGAGGAGCTCGGACTGGCGGGCGGGCGCCCGCGGCGGATCGCGGTCAGCGGCGTCGAGGCGCTGACGCCGAGCGAGCGCCGCGTCGCCGAGCACGCCGCCGGCGGGCTGACCAACCGCGAGATCGCCGAGACGCTGTTCGTGACCCGCAAGACGGTGGAGTTCACCCTCGGCAACGTGTTCTCCAAGCTCGGCATCCGCTCGCGCAATCAACTGCCGGACGCGCTCGGGACCTCCCCGGTGAGATAGCGCTGGATCGTCGGGGCGATCCCGGCGATGACGGTGGCCGCGTCGGTGTCGGCGAGTGGCTGCAGTCGCAGGACATAGCGCGCGAGGCCGAGACCGATCAACTGCGAGGCGACGAGGTTGGCACGCAGTCGTGGGTGGTCGGCGCCGAGCCGGTCCAGCAGCGGTTCGAGCAGCCGCTTGCTCATGAACTCCCGCATCAGGGCGGCGGCCGCGGGCTCGGTGGTCGCCGAGCGCAGGAGGGTGATGATCGGGTTGCGGTCGCCGAGCTCGTCCCAGGTGGAGACGAACAGGCGTGTGAGGGCTTCACCGGTGTCCTCGCGGTCGGCGTCCAGGACACGTTCGATCTCGACGTCAGGGTCGAAGGGCCAGCGGACCGAGGCGGTCAGCAGCTTGGCCTTGGTGCCGAAGAAGTGGACGACGAGGGCGGCATCGACGCCGGCCTCGGCGCCGATCGAGCGCAGCGATGCACCGTCGTAGCCGCGCTCGGCGAACAGGTGCCTGGCGGCCTCGAGGATCGCCTCGCGACTCCCGCTGGCGCCGGAGCGGCGGCCGGTGCGCGGCGTCTTCGTCGTCGGGCTCATTCGGGCGTCATCGTAGGTCAGCGCGCCGGGATCCTTCAGCCCGCGGCGAACAGCGGTCCGCGGTGGTGGCCGATGACCAGCGCGATGGCACCGCCGGCCGCCCAACCGAGCAGGACGACCAGCGCGGCCAGTGTGTGCACGCCGCCGAAGTAGACCTCGTTGCGCAGCGCCGTGATGGCGGCGCCGTTGGGCAGCAGGTGCGATACGGCGCGGTAGAAGCCGGGCTGGAGCTGCGGGCCGACGCCGCCGCCCGAGGAGGTGACGCCGACCAGCACGAGCGTCATCGCCGCGATACCGGCGCCCGCAGGCCCGATCAGACACCCGAGTCCGTGCACGGTCAGGGCGACGGCGAGGATGAGCAGCGCGGTGACGCCGGCCACCCCCCAGAAGTCGTCGGTGAGCGCCCCGACCGTCGTGTCGACCGACAACGCCACGGCGATGCCGCCGAGTCCAGCGACGAGAGCCATTGCGGTGATGCGCGCCCGCAGTGGGTGCTGCCGGCCGACCAGCGTCAGCAGCACGCCGAAGATGATGCTGGCGATCGTCGTCGAGGTCACGGTCACGAAGGACGAGAGGCCGCGGGCGTCATGGGCCGGGAGTGGTCGCAGATCGGTGATCGTGGCGGGAGCTCCCGCGTGCACGAGCGCCTGGGCCGTGACCTGCGAGGCGATGAACCCGGCGGCTGAAGCGACGAGCACGTGCCCGCCGACCAGCGCGCCCGCCACGTCCTGATCGAGGACCGCGGCGCGAGCGGCTGCCTCGGAGGGATAGGGCGTGGCGTAGAACTGCACCGGGTCGAGCGCGCCTCGGGCCTGGGTCAGGGCCTGTGGGCCGCCGACGATCGCGACGCGCATCTGGTGTGGCTGCGGCTGGTGGAACGCGGCCGAGAACACCGCTGTGAAGCCGAACAGCAGCCCTAACCCGAGGGCCACGAACCGCTTCGCCGAAAGCGCACCGAGCACCGCGTGCCGGGCACCTCCGGGGCGGCTGCCAATTGGTGGGGCGTCAGGGTCGAGGGTAGAATTCATCGCTGTTGACTTTACACCGTTGAATTCATGGCGCAAGGGGCTTATGCTCGATGCGGTCATGAGCGCCCGCGTGGTCTGCCTCCACGGCCTGCGCCGGACACCCGACGACTGGTCGGGCGTCCGCGCGGCACTCGCACCGTCCTGGACGGCGGACGCACCGGCACTCCCGGCCGATCCCGACGCGGCGCTCCGCACCGCCGACGCCACCGTCCGCTCCGGCGACGTCGTGTTCGCCCACTCGATGGGCGCGATCGTCGCGCTGCGCCTGCTCCGAGAACACCCGCGGCCGCTGCGCGCGCTCGTGCTCACCGGCTGCTTCTTCCCGCCGGCGCGCAACGGCCGCGGCACCATCGCGACGGGCGTCGACTACACGCTCCATCGCGTCGCGCTGCTCGGCGGACTTCGCCTTCGCGGGCCGCAGCCGGGGCGCAGTCCGCGCTCACGCCGGGCGCTCATGGCGCTCCTGCGAGAGACGACGAGCCGCCGTAGCTCCTGGTCACCGCCGTGCCCGGTGCTCGTCGTCCACGCCCGCGACGATCACCACGTCCCCGTCGACTTCGCCATCGCCGGCGCCGCGCGACACCCGGACTGGGCGCTGAGGCTGGTCGACCACGGCGGCCATCACCTGCACGTCGATCACCCCGCCCGCTGGCTCGCCGAGGTCCTGCCATGGCTGGAAACCGAGACGAGAGGCCAGGAAATCTGTCGCGCGTTGTAACCGCGGCCCGTCGCCGGTCTAATGGCTCGACATGCGCGCCTTTCTCATCCTGGCCACACTGACGCTGGCGCTCGGGGTGACGAACCAGGCACACGCCGCCTCGATCGCCTACATCGACAACGGCGAGGTGTGGCTGTCCTCGATGGACGGCACGCAGAAGGTGCGGCTCGCCGCGCCGGTGGTGAACACCTCCGGGGCGCTCGAGAAGTGGCTCGACGTCGCGGCCTCCGACAGCGGCCGGATCGTCGCGGTGCGCAACGAGCCGGGCAAGACCGCGCGGCTGTCGTGGTTCAAGGCCTGGGAGCCAGACGGGACCTCGACGGTGGAAGGCCCGGTCAACGCGCTCTCGGGCTGGGCGCTGTACGCCTACCCGCTCAGCTTCGACCTGACGGCCGATGGCACGCACATGGTGTACGGCTACTCCAACAGCGGCTTCTGCTGCCCGACGCCCTTCGCTCGAGGCACCTACGTGCGGCCGGTCTCCAACAGCCCGCTCGACCCGATCAGTCTGTCGGGCTGGGAGCACCCGACGCTCTTCGGCAACCGCGTGATCGCCAACTCGGGCACGACGATCTACACGCAGAATCCGGGGACGCCCTACGGCTCTGACTTCACGCCGTGGCTGAGCACCGCGGGCACGGGCCTGGACCTGCAGCGGACGGACGTCGCCGCCAACGGCCTGCTGGCCGCGTTCGCGGCCGAGCAGTGGAACGGGGGGACACAGACGATCGGCAAGATCGGCGTCGTCTCGATCAACGGCGTGGATGCCGGTCCCGTCGGCGGCGTCGACTGCTTCGTGCCGGCCAGCGGCGTCGCCAAGGATCCGTCGGTCTCGCTGGACGGCCGCGCGATCGCGTGGACCGACGGCCAGGGCCTCAAGGTCGCCGGCGCTCCGACGAGCACCGCCGACCCGTGCGAGATGACCTCACCCGCGGTCGTGATCGCCCCGACCGGCGCGCACCCTGCGATCGGCGGAGCGAACCTCGCCGCCTTCCTGCCGCCCGCCCCACCCGCCCCGCCCGCTCCCACGCCAACCGCGCCGGTCAAGACGGGCACTCCCGGCGGCGCAACCGTTGCCGCACCCACCGCGACGATCCCGGCCACCGTCACACGGAAGGTGCTGAGCGCGGGCCTGCGGATGAAGGTCACGGTCGCCGAGGCGGGCAAGGTCACGCTCACCGCGACCGTCCCCGCCAAGGCCATGGGCCGCAAGGGCAAGCCCGTCACGATCGGCACCGGCAGCACGACCGCGAAGGCCGCCGGCCCAGTCACCCTCACCCTCAAGCTGACCTCCACCGCCCGCAAGCGCCTCGGCAAGCTCAAGGGCACCAAGGTGACGTTGAAGTTCGTGCAGAACGGTCGCACGACGACGAAGACCGTGAAGCTCCGCTGACGCGTCGGTCGGATGTGCCGGGCGCCGCGGCCGGCGCCATCCAGGTGGTTGGCTGACCAGTACGAGGGTCAGCGTCGCTGAGGCCCTGAGCAGCCGGATGCGCTCATGCAGCGCGATGGGAGTCGCCGTCGCAGCGGTCCCACAGGCCGCTGCGTCGGGTCTCGGCCCGGCCAGACGTGGCCTGGTAGCGCGCGAGGCGTCCGAACGGGTGCTCGAAGACGTACACGGACGCCCAACCCGCTTGAAGCATCAGTCGGCCGAGGTCGCCCTTCCCTCTCGCGTCGACGTAGGCGAGCGAGCGGCCGTACCGGTCAGTGGCGTCCTGGCTCGGATCGCCGACGAGGGTGACGGACCGCCCGCGGCCACGGTCGAACGCGAGCCGGCGCATGTACGCGCTCGCCCGCAGGCCGCCGCACTCGACGCCGACGCCGGGGCGCTTGGTCTCGGGCGTGTCGATTCCGATCAGGCGCACCGTGATCTCGCGGCCGGAGGAGAGGCGGACACGAAGCGTGTCGCCGTCAACCGCGCGCACGATTCGCGCCGACCGCCGCGTGGCAACCGGCTGGGGCGCCGCGGTCGGTGTGGGGGTGGCCGTCGGCGTCGGCGTCGGCGTCGGTGCGGCGGACGAGCTCGATCCGCACGGGCACGGCAGCGCCTCGCACGCGATGCCGTCCGAGTCCCCGTCGAGGCGATCGGGGTCGGACATCGGGCCGCCAAGCGAGACGAAATACGCCTGGGCCGCAGCCTGCGTGGCGAAGTCTCCGCAGTCGCGGTCCTGCGCGCGGGCTTCCGGCGCAAGAACCGCACCCACGACGACCATGACTGCTGCGGCGGTCACGAATGCCCTGATCCCGCACTGCTTCCTGTGTTCGCTGTGCACGACCTGACTCGTGATCGTCCATCGCTCGCGACCCCTTGATCCGACATCCGTCGAACCGAGTGCTCCGTCGCGGTTAACGTATAAGCAAGTGGTCGTAAGTCTGGCCACGGCAAGAAGCACATGACTGCCACGTACACGTTCGACGTCTTCTGCACCCTCGACGGCTTCGGCTCCTACGGCCCCGACGGCGACTGGGGCGGCTACTGGGGCAAGCAAGGCCCGGAGTTGCTCGAGCACCGACTCGCCTCGTTCGCCACCGAGCAGCGCATGGTCTTCGGGGCCACGACGTTCCGGCAACACGTCGAGATGCTGGGCTCCGACCCTGAGAAGTACGGAGTCGGTGATCCGTGGGTCAACCAGATGCGGAGCATGCCGGCCATCGTGGTGTCCTCAACGCTGCAACCACCCCTCGACTGGCCGAGCGCGACCGTCGCGAGCGGCGACGCCGTTGAGATCGTCACCCGGCTCAAGCAGGAGTCCGAGGTGCCATTGCGCTCGCACGGCAGCCTCTCGCTGAACCGCACGTTGATGGCCGCCGGCCTCGTCGACCGCGTGCAGGTCACGCTCTTCCCGGTCATCAGCGGCCAGACTGGCACGGACCCGATCTTCGCGGGTGCGGCCGATTTCGACCTCGAACTGCTCGAGCAGCGGACGCTCGACGGTCACACGCTTCAGCTCACCTACCGCCCTGCCGTGCATTGAACTATCCAGCGTGACGATGCACAGCAGGGCCGGCGCGCAGGCGCTCGTGCATGACGATGGACTCAACCTCAGGCAACTCGAGCGATTGCCCAAGCAGAGGACTCATAAGCCCCGTTGGCAGGCGTCTTCCCCGGGAGTGAGCCTGGCCTAAGTGCGGTCGCCAAGCCTGTCCCTTCTGGTGCAGCGTCCCAGTGTCGTACGATTCGGCCGATGCTGTCCATTGAGCGGTACTCGCGCTGACCGTCGATGGCGCCGGTGTCCGCTTCGTCGAGGCGGGCTGGACGGAGGAGATTCAAGCGGGCATCCGAATGGACGGCCGTCGGCTGCGAATCGTATCTCCCTTCATCAAGGAAGCTGCGCTGCGGCAAATACTTGAGCAGCACCGCCCCGCCGCGGTGGAAGTCATCACGCGCTTCAATCTCGCGGACTTCGCCGCCGGGGTAAGCGACCTCGCGGCCCTAGATCGGATCGTCCGGCTTGGCGGCCGCGTGCGTGGCGTGCGGGGCCTCCACGCCAAGCTGTACATCTGCGGGACGTCGCGCGCGATTGTGACCTCGGCCAACCTGACGCTCGCTGCTCTGCTCCGCAACCGCGAGTTCGGATGCGTCTCTGACCAACGGCGATTCGTGGGCGCCGCGAACCGCTACTTCGGCGACTTGTGGCGAGAAGCTGGACCAGACCTTACGCTCGCCCGTGTACGTGAGTGGAACGAAGTGCTCGCGCCGATCATCGAAGCTGGCGGCAGACCGTCCCAGGCATCCGCGCTGCCGGACCACGGAGCACGGACGAAGGTCGCAGACGCTCCACTTCCCACTCCCATCGTCTCAGCGGCAGGTCACGTTCAGGGGTGGGTCAAGTTCTTCGGCGAGGGAGACAACCGTGCTCCTCGTAGCGCGAGCGTCCTGGCGGAGATCGAGCGCAGTGGTTGCCACTGGGCTTGCAGCTACCCGGCGAATCGACGTCCGCGCAGTGTGGCCGACAACGACACGATGTACCTCGGCCGCCTCGTCTCCAGCCCGAACGATCTCCTGATATTCGGCCGAGCGACGGCCCTCGCGCACGTTCCCGGCCGCGACGACGCCAAGGCAGTTGACCTGCGCCGGCGTCCGTGGAAGAAAGACTGGCCTCACTACGTGAGGGTCCACGGGGCCGAATTCATCGACGGTTCGCTCGGCAGCGGGGTTCCGCTTTCCGCGCTCATGGACGCCCTTGCCGCGGACGCCTTCGCCAGCACGCAGGTCAATGCTCGCGCCGGGACGGGCAACACGAGTCCGCGCTCGGCGCTTCGACAGCAGCCAGCAGTCCGACTGTCGGAGCAGGGACACCTTTGGCTCGCCGAGCAGTTCGATGAGGCAATCGAGCGCCACGGCGCAATTCCGGGGTCTGCCCTTGATCGTCTCGACTGGCCTCGCATTCGATCGGCGACCTAGCTTGCGACCGCGACTCCGGAACGACTCCCGTCGTCATAACCCTCCTTAGGAGGCGTCCGGCGGAATCCGGGACGGCGTTGGGTCGCCAAGACGCCAGAGAAGTTGCCGTCGGCGCGCTTCCTCAGGTCTGAGTTCGTACTTCATGAGCTCAACGAGATTCTCGTGGTAGGCCTGGTATCGAAATCCGTCAATGGCGCCGTCGCGGAGCCTCAGTTGGCGCTCTGCGTCGATGAAAGGCTTGAGCTTGGGCCAGGAGTTGAGTACGGAGCTACCGAGGTACCCGGCAACTGGATCGAGGTCGACGACGCCGTGGGTCACCAAAACGCCGAGTTGGTCGTAAAGCCAGACAAGCCTCCGCACACCTTTCCCTGCTTCCGGCAGCCCGTCGAATCCAGCCTCGGAGTCCTGGTGCTCGAGTTCCCTGAAGACGTACCGCCGGGCCGATGCCATCTCATCCGTCTGGTAGGTCTGGAACAGCGTGATAAGCACCGGTAGGGCGTTGGCTTGCCGTCCGCGTTGATGCGTTGCGTACGCGCTCACGGCCGTGACGAAGAACGCAACCAGCGAAAGCACGAATGCGGCAACGTCCACGGGGAGCCTCCTAGGCAAGGGCATGCGCGCTCTCAGCGCATCACGAAGGGGATCATAAGTCCCGTTGGAGGGCGTTCCGACCGCACCCGCTGCGCGTCAGTCGTCGCCCAGGAACGATGGATCGGCAATCGCGAACACACCCGCCACGATGAACACGAACAGCAGGATCACTCCGAGCACGGTGACCTCGAGCAGCGCGAGAAAGAGCACACCGAGCACGAACGACACCAGGGCGAGGACGGCGAGGCGGTTCATTCGACGGGCTTGAAGCGCTGGTCGAGGGGTTCGTAGGTCTGGTCGAGTTGGCCGGTGAGCACGAGGCGGTAGAGGAACCAGAGGGACGGGCCGAGGATGAGCATGCCGACGGCGACGACGATCACCGTCGCCTGCAGGGTGACGTCGGCGGCGGCGCCCTGCTCGAGGGTCAAAGTCGGCGGCAGCAGATACGGGTCCTGAGCCAGAGCCCAGCCGACGACGATCGCGACGACGGCCAAGGCTGCGGTCGCTCGGGCGAGGCCGAAGCGCGAGGACCAGACCAGGAACAGGGTGAGCGCGCCCGCGGTCGCCGAGATGAGGACCATCACGAGGCCGCCGCCGGAGGTGAGGCCGTCGAACAACGGGCGAGCGTCGGAGCGCAGCACGGCCAAGCCGCCGATCGCCACGACGCCGGACGCCGCGCCCGACCACAGGGCCCGGGCGCGGAACGCGCGCGCGAGGTCGGGCAACTCCGCCCGCACGGAGTCTCCCGCCAGATAGACCGCCGCCAGGTACGCGCCGGTCAGGACCGCGATCACGCCGATCAAGGCCGAGGTCGGGTTGAGCCAGGACGACCAGGGGTCGCCCACCGCGTTGCCGACGCCCACGCGGCCCGAGGCGATGCCGCCGAGCACCGCTCCGAACGCGAACGGGATCAGCACGGACGCCGAGGCGAACAGCCCGCCGAGCACTCGCGCCTCGCCGACGGTCGCCGCCTGGCCGCGCAGGACGAAGGCGGTGCCGCGGAAGATGATCCCGATCGCGGCGATGAAGAGCGGGATGTACAGGGTCGAGAAGATCGAGCCGAACGCGAGCGGGAACGCGGTCCAGGTGATCACCAGGACGAAGATCAGCCAGACGTGGTTGGCCTCCCAGACGGGCGCCATCGACCGCTGGATCATGCCTCGGACCCGCGCGCCGCGAGAGGCGCCGCCGGCGGTCAGGTCCCAGAAGCCGGCGCCGAAGTCGGCCGAGCCGAGCACGCCGTACGCGGCGATGCCGAGGATGATCAGCGCCGCGCAGACTTCAGCCACCCGAGGACACCTCCTCGGGTTTGCGGCTCAGTCGCCGCAGCAGCCAGAAGACGGCGTACCCGAGCGTGATGTAGACGAGCAGCAGCGCGACGTAGCCGACCTCGAGGCCGTTCGCGGCCGTCACCGCCTGAACCGTGCGCATGACCTCGTAGACGATCCACGGCTGGCGCCCGACCTCGGTGACGATCCACCCGCAGATCAGCGCGACGAACGACAAGCGGCCCCGCGGCCATCACCGCCCGGTAGAACCACGGTGAGGCGGGCAGCGCTCGCCGCCGCCAGACGGCCAGGACGAACCACACGCCCAACAGCGCGAGCCCCGTTCCGATGCCGACCATCGCCTGGAACGCGAAGCGCACGATGTTGACCGGCGGGCGATCCTCGACCGGCACCGACTCGAGCCCGATGACCTCGTGGTTGGGGTCGTGGAACGCCAGCAGCGACAGCAGCCTCGGCACCTGCAGACCGAAGCGCACCTCTCCCCGGCCCGCGTCGTAGAACCCGCCCAACGTGAAGGGCGCCCCCTCCTGCGTCTGCTGGAGCCCTTCCATCGCGGCGAGCTTGACCGGCTGCCGCACGGCCACTTCGCGGCCCGCCCAGTCACCCACGATGACCTGCACCGGCGCGGCCAAGGACGCGAACGCCAGCGTCACGACCAACGCCGTCCGCACGTAGTGCGACCGGTCGCCGCGCAGCCACGCCCGCGCGTACACGCCCGCGACGATGAAGCCCGCCACGAGGTATCCCGCGAGGTACATGTGGATCAGCTCGTGCCACATGTTCGAGTTCAGCAGCGCCGTCCACGGCTGCGGGTCCACGACCTGACCTCCAACGACGCGAAAGCCCGTCGGGTCGTTCATCCAGCCGTTGACGGCGATCACGTTGAACGACCCCGCGAACCCGCTCACGACGACGGGCACGCCGGTCCAGAAATGCGCCCGCGGCGACAGGCGAT
This sequence comes from uncultured Solirubrobacteraceae bacterium, assembly GCA_963798325.1. Classification (GTDB taxonomy): domain Bacteria; phylum Actinomycetota; class Thermoleophilia; order Solirubrobacterales; family Solirubrobacteraceae; genus Solirubrobacter. The sequence continues at coordinate 185,034 of CAWCSS010000006.1, read as the reverse complement.
CCCAGCCGTAGACGTAGATGGCGATGAAGATCGCCTCGACGAAGAACGAGATCCCCTCCAGCGCGAACGCGATCCCGAACACCTCGCCGAAGGTCGCCATGAACTGCGGCCACAACAGCCCGAACTCGAACGAAAGGATCGTCCCCGTCACGACCCCGACCGCGAAGAGGATCATCGCCACCTTCGACCAGCGCTTGGCCAGCGCCTTGTAGGTCAGATCGCCGGTCCGCAGGTAGAGGCCCTCGATGAACAGGAACATCGCCGGGAACGCGATCCCGAAGCACACGATCGGGATGTGCACGGCCAGCGAGAGCGCCTGCATCTGCCGCGCCTCGAGCATGTCCGGCTGCGCCCCGATCGGATCGGCGACGGTCTGCGCCAGCAAAAGCAGTCCGGCCATACGACGCCGGAGACTACGCGCTAGGGAGCGACCGAGGGGTCTGAGCCCGCCGCCACCACGGTCGGCGCGGCGGTGAACGCGTTCGGGTCGAGCTCGACGAGCTGCCCGTCGTCGGCACAGTTGCCGCGGCTGACGACGAGATCGCCGCCGTTCCAGGCGACGCTGCAGCTGCCCGTGGGGGTGGGCTCGACCGCGGTGGTCGTCCCTTCGGCCGAGAGGACCTCGACGTGGTAGGACGCGTCGCCGTCGTGGCGGGTGACGAGCGCGATCCGCCCGTCACGCGCGACGGCCACCGAGCGCAGGTCGCCGGTGGCCAGCGGGCCCTCGACCTCGAAGGAGTCGGTGTCGACGCGGACGAGCTCGTCCCAGCCGCCGTCGCGCGTCGTCGAGTCCTGCCGGCGCAGCACGTAGAGGCCGCTGTCGTCGGCGAAGACCGGGTGCGAGTAGTGCCAGTGGGCGTCGTCGCGGCAGCCGGGGTCGCTGCCCGGCAGGACTTCGACGCAGAGCTGGCCGCCGTAGCCGGAGCCGTCGTCGGCGATCAGCGCCAACAGCGTGCCGCTGGGCGAGAACGCGGGGTTGATGTAGGAGCGCCCGGGCGTGGTCAGCGGGCGCTCGCCGCCGGGCGCGCGCGGGTCGACGGCGACGACCTCGGCCTCGGCCTCGGGCGAGCGGCGGCGGACGTAGGCGATCTCGCCGGTGGCAGGATTCCAGGTCGGGTCGGTGCTGACGACGCCGACGGTGCCGCCGATCGACTGCTCGCCCTCCCCGGGGAAGCGGACGAAGATGCGGTTCTCGCGCACGTAGGCGAGTGGCTCCGTGTCCCCGGGCGGCGGCGCGACCGAGGACGCGTCGACCTTCGGCGTGACGGTGGCGACACCGCCGCCGGTCTCGTAGGAGATCGTCACGTCGTCGCCGTTGGGGACCTCTTTGCCAGGCCCCGGCTCCTGGGCGACCACGCCCGTCTCCGGGTGCGCCGGGTCCTCCGCGGGCATCGCCGCCAGACGGCCGACGAGCCCGGCCTGGGCGAGCTTGGCCCGCGCCTCGGAGACGCTCATACCGGTGACGTGGGGCACGGCGACCTGGTTCGGCCGGCTCGCCATCCACGCGGCGGCGGCACACGCCAGCACCGGCACGATGACCGCCCAGCGCGGCAGCATGGAACGCTGTTGGAAGGTCCCGAGCGCGGTCGCGCGGCTCGCACCCGCGCGCGCCTCCACCATCAAGGGCGAGAGCGCGGGGGCGCCGAGCCAGCGCCGGCGCGGCGCGGTGACCTCGAGCGAAGCGTGCGTCTCGCCCCCGGCTGGAACGTGTACGCGGTCCGGGTCCAGGCGGAACCCGAGCCGCCCGTCGCCGTCGCGCGCGACCAGCTCGACGTCGGCCGCACCGTTGCCGGTGTTGGTGACCCGCACCTCGGTCCTCGCGCGGCGGCTCGTGCGCAGCTCGACCGGATCGAGCTCGACCGCGACGATTGGCCGCGGCGCGATCCGGGCGAGCGCCGCCGCCGAGGCGACGCGCCGCCCACGCGCCTGGACGACGACGCGGATCGGCCACGTCTCCGTGCGCGTCTGCGGGAAGTGAACGGTGACCTCGGCCTCGTGATGCTGGTCGGAGGCGAGCTCGACGCGATCCGGATAGATGTCCGCCCAGCCGTCCGGAACGCCCTCGACGACGAGGTGCAGCAGCTCCGTGTTGACGGAGAGGTTGTGGACGCGGACGAGCAGGCGCACCGCAGCGCCGGGCTCCACGCGGAGCTCGGGCGTCGCGGTCGTCTCGTAGTCCGTATCGGGTGCGCGCATCGCGACGGATATCGCGTGGCGGCTCCGGCCCGTGTCTCCGGCGCGGATCACGGAGACGATGCTAAGCACGCTGGATTAAGCGCAGTCAAGCGGTACGGTCCGAGCCGCATGAAGATCGACCGGATCGAGGTCTACGGATACGACCTGCGCTACGCGCACGGCGAATACGTCATGTCCGGCGGACGGTCGATCGCGTCGCTGCCGAGCACGCTGGTGCGTGTGATCGCCGACGGCGGCGCCGAGGGCTGGGGCGAGACGTGCCCGCTCGGCGCGACCTACCTGGAGGCTCACGCGGGCGGCGCCCGCGCGGCGCTGCAGGAACTCGCACCCGCCCTGATCGGCGTCGACCCGCGCAATCTGGGCGCGGTCAACGACGCCATGGACAGCGTGTTGCGCGGCCACGCGTACGCCAAGGCCGCGCTGGACATCGCCTGCTGGGACCTGCTCGGCCACGCGCTCGACACCCCCGTCTCGACCCTGCTGGGCGGCGTGCGCTCCGTCGATTTCCCGCTCTACGTGGCCATCCCGCTCGGCCCGGCGGCGAGCATGGTCGAGCACGTCCGCGCCCGCCGCGCCGAGGGCATCCGCCACTTCCAGCTCAAACTTGGCGCGGACCCACGCGACGACGCGGCGCGGGTGCGCGCCGTGCTGGAGACCGGGGCCGCCGACGTTCTCGTCGCCGACGCCAACGGCGGCTGGCGCCTGCAGGACGCGGTGATCGCCGCGCGCGCCCTCGAAGACCTCGACCGCGTGCTCTTCGAGCAGCCCTGCCCGACGCTCGAGGAATGCCTGCACGTCCGCGAGCGGACGACGCTGCCGATGGTGCTCGACGAGGTGATCACTGACGTGCGCGCGCTCGCGCGCGCGTGCGAGACGATGGAGGGCGTGAACCTCAAGCTCGGCCGCGTCGGCGGACTCACCAAGGCCCGGCTGATGCGCGATCTCGGCCAGGAACTGGGGATCCGCTTCTGCATCGAGGACAGCTGGGGCGGCGACATCACGACCGCCGCGGTCAGCCACCTCGCCGCCTCGACCCGCCCCGAGGCACTGCTGATGGCGTCGTTCATGAACGACTGGACGCTCGACCACGTGGCGGGCTACCTCCCGCGCTCGGAGGGCGGCCGCGGCGCCGCGCCCACCGGACCCGGCCTCGGCGTCGCCCCCGACCTGTCCCTGCTCGGCCGACCGCTCTTGACCACATGAACCTCACCCACATCGGCGGACCGACCGTGCTGATCGAGTACGGCGGCCTGCGCATCCTCACCGACCCGACCTTCGACCCGCCCGGGAAGGACTACCGGTTCGGCTGGGGCACGGGCTCGACCAAGGTCGCGGGACCGGCGCTGGGACCCGGCGAGCTCGGCGAGATCGACGTCATCCTGCTCACCCACGATCACCACGAGGACAACCTCGACCCGGCCGGCCGCGCGCTGCTGCCGCGGGCCAAGACGGTGATCACCACCGCCTCGGGCGCCGAGCGCCTCGGCGGCAACGCGACGGGCCTGCGCGACTGGGAGTCGATCGCCGTCGAGGGCGTGAAGGTCACCGCGACGCCGTGCCGCCACGGCCCGCCGCTCAGCCACCCGATCGTCGGCGACGTGATCGGCTTCGCCCTCGACGACGGGAAGCTGTGGATCTCCGGCGACACCGTGCTCTACGACGGCGTGCGCTCGGTCGCGGCGAAGCTGTCGATTGACGTCGCGCTGCTGCACGTCGGTGGCGTGCGGTTCCCCGTGACCGGCCCGGCGCGGTACACGATGACCGGCCAGGACGCGGTTGAGCTGGCGGGGTTGATCAAGCCGCGCGTGGCGATCCCGATCCACTACGAAGGCTGGAAGCACTTCAAGGACGGCCAGGCGGGTCTCGAACGCGCGATCGCCGCGGCGCCGTCGGACCTGCTGGAACGCTTCCGCCGGCTGCCGATCGGCGAGCGCGTCGAGCTCTAGTCGTCTTCGGCCGTCGGCGGGCGATAGCGCTCGCCGGCGTTGAGCGCGCGGATCGCCGCGCGCTTCTGCTCCTTCGGGGTGCGGTCGAGCATCAGCACGCCGTCGAGGTGGTCGGATTCGTGCTGGAGGATCCGCGCGTGCAGGCCACTGGCCTCGATCCGCTGCGGCCGGCCGCGCTCGTCGACGGCCTCGATCACGACCTCGATCGAGCGCTCGACCTCGACGTGCACACCCGCCCGGCCGAGTGACAGGCACCCTTCCAACGCCACGTCCGTCTCGTCACTGGCCTCGACCAGGAGCGGATTGACCACCACCCGCGCGGGCGCGTCGTCCTCGTCGTCCGGCAGCCGGTAGACGAACACCCGCCGCAGCGAGCCGACCTGCGTCGCCGCCAGCCCCGCCCCGTCGGCGCGGCGCATGATCGACTCCAGCTCCGACACCTGCTGCACGAACGCGTCGTCGAACTCCTCGACCGCGCGCGCACGCTCCCGGAGCACCGGGTCACCCCACTGTCGAATCGGCGCGAACGCGCTTTCCTCTGCCACAGCGGGGATTTTAGTGCGACGACGTGCCGCTCAGGAGGCTGCACAGCAGCGTCAGCTGGGCGTCCGTGGTCGGGTTGCCGGTGGCGGCGAGCGACCTCCCGGTCAGGGCGACCGACGCGCGGGCGTTGGCGACGTACGCGGGCTTCGCCCGCGACACCTTCGCGCCGCGCACGCGGGTGACCGCGGCGCGCAGGGCCTTCCCGCGCAGCCGCGTGATCGCCACCGCGCGCACGCGCCCGCCGCCGAGCGCGTAGACGTTGCGACCGCGGACCTTCAGGCCGGAGCCCGGCATCCGCGCGCCGACCTTCGCGCCGCCGAGCGAGTGACCGCGGGCGGTGCTGCCGACGAGCGTGACCCTGCCGTCGGCGCCGAGCACGGCCACGTCCGCGCCGCCGCCCTTCACGCACCAGGACATGGCCTGGTCGCGCTGCTGCGGCTGGCCCGCGCTGCGCAGCGTCGCGGTCCAGCTCGCGCCGAGCCGCAGCGAGTGGGTGCGCGTGCAGCCGCGCGAGGGGATGCCCTCGGTGCGTTCCCACATCTCGAGATACGCCTCCGCGCCGTCGAGCATGTCAGTCGCCAGTCGCTGACCGCCGACGCGCTTGAGGTCGGCGAACCAGTCGGCGTACTGGCCATAGGTCGCGACGCCTTCGGTCGCGTAGTCGAAGGTCCGCTCGCCGGTCCTCTGGCGGTCGAAGGTGACGGTCCCGTCGAGCGATTTGAACGGGTAGGTCAGCCCGCCCGCGCCGGGCTGGGTGGAGAGCCCGCCGAGGTCGGCGCCGTACCCCCAGCCGAACGCGTACGGCGTCGACTTGGGCCGGTACTGCTGCCACTGCTTGACGTACTCCTGCGCGCTCGAGTGCCCCGGGAACGCGACGCCGCCGAGCTTCCAGATCCGCGGCCAGTTGCCGGGATCCATCCAGCCGTGGGGCGAGATCACGCCCGAATAGCGACGCCGCTCGAGGAGCGAGAGGGTGGCGTCCACGCCCGCTTGGGACATGTGATCGGGGTTGACGATCATCTTGCGATCCATCATGTCCTCGACCGTGTGCGCGCCGAGCGTGGTCAGCCCGCGCGTGTTGCAGTGCGGGGCGGGCGGATAGACGGGCACGCTCAGCTGACCGACGCCGATCGTGTTCAGCAGGTCCCCGAACCCCGGAGGTGCGGAGGTCAGGATGGTGTTGTCGTGCAGCGCGCCCGTGCACGTCTTCGCGCTCCAGAACGAGCCGGCGCTGAGCAGGTTCCCGGCGTTGGTGAACAGGCCCGACTCTCCGCTGTCGAAGCGGGTGCCGACGAGCGGGTTGTCGTACTTGTTCAGCAGCAGGGCGGATCGCACGCCGCGCTTGTACAGATCGTCCAGTTCGCGGTCGACCTTCGCCGCGTCGCACGTCGGGATCGTCCACCCGCGGCACCCGAACGGCTCGGAGATCTCGATCTCCAGGACGACCGCCATCCTGCCCGCGTTGATCACCTCGCGCGCCTGGAACGGATCGGTGACGATCTGGAAGAAGCCCTTGCCCGGCCCGCCCGCCTGCGCGTCGACGTAGCGCTGCAGCGTGCGCATGTCGTCGAGGCCGCGGCGCACGGTCGCCATCTCGTCGCAGTCGGTGACCTTGACCGGCTGCAGCGTGCACAGCACGCGGTTCTCGTTGACGCCCATGACCATCAGCCGCAGGCCCGCCATCCACGCCCGCTGCACCCACCGGTAGTAGGTCCCCTCGCGCGTGAGGTTGGTCGCCTTGGTCTCGGTCAGATACGGGAACCCGCGCGTGTCGTGCGGCTGCGCCGGGTTGCCGTAGTTGAGGAAGTTCTGGAAGATCGCCGCGGTCCCGCCCGGGCCTTCGATCGACGCGCAGTCCGGCAGTGCGAACGCCACGCCGAAGCGATCCCACGGCTTGCCGCAGTGGAAGCGCCCGCCGAAGTACTCGTAGGTCATCCAGTGCATGTGGCCGTCGATCAGGCCGCTCACCCGCCCGAATGGCGTGGCGCCGCGGGCGGGTGTGCCGGTCGCGTTCAACCCCGCCTCGGGATAGTCCGCACACCCGGACGCCGGCGTCGGCGGACCCACCTTGACCGAGCCTGACGTCAGCGCCCCGGCGTCGTCGGCCACCCACTCGACCGGCGCGCTCGAGACCCCCGCCGGCCCGGCGAAGGAACCATCGGGGCGATAGAGCAGATACGAGCCAAGGTCGGTGGCCTGCATCCGCACCTGCTCGGCGCCGGCCAGGCCGCCCACCGAGTAGCACCCACCGGCGAACGAATAGCGATCGGCGGCGTGCGCCGAGGATGCCGCGAACGCGACCAGCAAGAGCGCCGGCAGACCCCATCTCCGCACTTCGGGCCCAACGCTACAGCGCGCCTATCCGGCGTGCATCACCAGGCGATGCGTCGCGGTCTGCAGCACGTCGGAGCGGTTCTTGTGCGCACGCTCGTAGGTGAGAACCAGGTTCAGGCGCTCGCGTGAGGCCTCGTCGAGGCTCGCCTGCAGTGCGGGCACGTCGAGTGAGTCGTAACCCGGCCACGGCTCGTCGCCGGTCAGCGCGGCGATCCGGTCCAGGACCTGATCGCGGCGGCGGTGCGCGCGCTCGTAGTCGCCGAGCTTGAGCAGCGCCTCCTGAGAGAGCCCGCCGAGGTGCTCGAGCACCTGCTCGGCCTCGAGGTCGTCGTAGCGCGCCATCTCAGAGCTCCCGCATCGGCTCGTCGGTATCGCTGCGCACCGACCAGCCGAAGCGCTCACCCGCCTTGGTGGACGCGACGGAGACGCGGAAGACCGGATGGCCGCGGCCGGCCAGCAGGCTGCACGCGGCGGACATCCGCTCCTCGCGCACGTGCGGCCAGGCGGCGATCAGGCCCGGGTTGTCCGGGTGCGTGGCCGTGCGCTCGTGCAGTGCCTGCAACAACGCGCTCAGCGTGTCTTCGCTGAACTCACCAGGTGTCGCGGACATCGGCCCATCGCCTTCCGTAGACCCCCTGCTGGGGGTACACAACCGAGTCTAGACGGGGACCGGCGCCCACAACTGGTCGATCTCGCGCTCGGCCGCGGCCAGGCTCTCTTCGGCGAGGCCGATCAGGCCGGCCATCTCGGGCGTGACCCTGGCCAGCGTCAGCTCGGCGGTGATGAAGCGCGGCTGTAGTCCCGTCAGCGTGAGGCCGTGCGGGAGCCACGGCTGCGCGTGGTCCCAGCCTTCCCGCGGGGTGCCCTCGCCGTAGCCGCCGCCGCGTGATTGCAGGACGATCAGCTCGGTGTCGCCCAGCAGGCCTTCCCGCGTCTGCGGGTGGAACGCGAGACCGGGGGCGATCAGATGGTCGAGCCAGGCCTTGACCGCGCTCGGCGGGCCGAAGTTGTACAGCGGCAGGCCGAGCAGCACGGTGTCGGCGGCGGCGATCTCCCCGACGAGCTCCTCGGTCAGCCGCCACGACTCCGCCTGCTCAGGGGTGCGGGCCTCGGCGGGGATCATCCGCGCGCGGCCGGTGGCGGCCGTGAAGTGCGGTGGCGGGTTCTCGGCCAGGTCGCGGTAGGTGACGGCGCCGCCGGGATGCGCCTCCAGCCAGCGGTCGCGCGCCCGCGCGGTGAGCGCGCGGCTGATCGAGTCCTCGCCCTGGATGCTGGCGTCGATGTGGAGAAGGTGGTGTGTCGCAGATACTTTGTGCATGACAAAGCATTTGTAGCACACAGATCGTCGGACGCCGGAGATACACTTGAGGGACCATCGAACTGCCCGTCATCAACCAGCCCTCCCGCCTGGCGTCGCCCCTGCTGGACCACCTCGCGCGGCGCATGCGCAGCGAGGGCGAGTCGGCGCTCGCGCGCTTCCGCATCCGCCCGCGCCACTTGATCGCGCTGACGCTGCTGCGCGACCTCGGGGAGGTCGGCCAGGCCGACCTGGCGACGACGCTGAGCGTCGACCGGACGAACCTCGTCGGCCTGCTCAACGAGCTCGAGGCGGAGGGGCTGATCGAGCGCCGTCGCTCACCCGAGGACCGGCGCCGGCACATCGTCGCGTTGACCACCGACGGGCGCGAGCGCCTGGCGAAGGTGGAGTTCGCGTTGATGGACGCCGAGGACCGCGTGCTCGGCGGCCTGGACGCCGAGCAGCGCGAGGTGCTCTACGGGTTGCTGCAACAGGCCACGGCCGGCCTGTCGTCGTGCTCGGAGTTCTGACTCCTAGCGCCTGATCGTCAGGACGTACGGCGCGTCGAGCAGCGCGGCCTGCGAGCCGGGCGCGTAGACGGCGATGTAGGCGATCATCTTCTTGGAGGTGCGGTTGCGGACGGTCACGGACTCGGTCCGGCCGGTGCCGCGGAAGGACGCGCCGAGGCGGAACTTGCGGCTGTAGACGGTCTTGGCCTTGCGGGCGAAGACGGCGAGGTCCGGGTCCGAGCGACTGTTGGTGCTCAGCTTGACCGTGACCTTGCGGCCCTTGGCCACCTCGATCCGGTACACGTCGGCCGGGTCCTTCCACGCGTCGACGTACCCGCCGTAGACCTTGCGCGAGTTGCCGGCCTTGAACACCGGCGTGTCGGGGCGTGCGAAACGCGTGCCGTCGATCCACTCGATGTCGTCGTTGACCTCGGTGGTGTCGACCGGCGGGTCCGCGCGGGTGAGCGCGGCCGCCAGGTTGACCACGCCGTAGCCGGTGTTGGAGTCCCAGCCGGCCTTGTCGGCGTCGGTCGCGCTGTAGCGCAGGATGTCGGCCGCCTGCGCGCCGGTCAGGTTCGGGCGCGCGGCCATCAGCCATGCGGCCATACCCGACACGATCGGGGCGGCGAAGCTCGTCCCGGCGAGGCGCTGGAGGCCGTCGGGCACGCCGTCGTCGTCGAGCGCGACGGGGACGGCGGTGAGGATCGACTCGCCCGGCGCGGCGACGTCGACCGCGCCGTTGGCGGTCGAGAACGAGCTGGTGGCGCCGTTGGGCCCGATCGCCGCCACCGAGAGGACGTGCGGGAACGCCGCCGGGTACTCGACCGGGTTGCGCGTGCCGTTGGAGAGGACGGTCTCGAAGTCGTTGCCCGCCGAGGCCACCGGCAGCGTGCCCTGCGAGACGCCGTAGGCGAGCTCGACGAACATCGCGTAGCTCGGCGACGGGCTGCCGAGGCTCATGTTGATCACCTTCGCCTTGGCCTTCACGGCGGTGGAGATCGCCGTGATCACGTCCGAGACGCGCAGGCCGGAGCCGACCGACAGGATCGGCGCGCCCGGGAAGACACCGACCATCCCGAGCCCGTTCGGCCGTCCGCCGACCACCGACGCGACGGCGGTGCCGTGCAGGTCGGAGATCGCGGGGTCGCCGACCACCGTGACGCCCGCGAGATCGGGGTTGGAAACGTCGACGGCGGAGTCGACCACCGCGGTCAGCGGCGCGGTGGCGGGATCGGGCGGGACGAGCGTCGCCGGAATCAGGAACGCGCGCCAGTCGGTCGCCGCGTACTCGTCGTAGGGCGGCGCCGGGGTGGGCGTCGGCACCGGTTCCTGGAGCTGCGTGACGCGCTGGTTGGGCTCGGCGTAGATGTACAGGCCGGCGCGCCGCAGCTCCGCGGCGAAGGCGCGCGCATGGGAGCGAGCGACCTCGAAGCCGCCGCGCGGCGAGAGCAACCGGGCGCCGTGGCGGGCGGCGATCGCTCGAGCCTTCGCGCTCGGACGGGCACCCACCAGCCACGTCGACGGTTCCGCCATGGCGGCCTTGGCCCCGCCGGCGGGCAGGACGTGCGGCGTTCGGGGCGGGCGCTCAGCGGCCCGCGCGGGGGTCGCGATCGCGGTCAGGAGGGCGATGCCGAGAATGAGAGTCCAACGACGCACCCGCGCAGTCTCTCTTGCGCGGAGGGTTAAACGCAACGAACCTCTCGGGATCCGAGAGGTTCGTAACGTCGCGGGCTACGGGTCGGCTACCAGGTGGTGACGCCGTACTTCGGGCCGTAGTAGGCCAGCGAGTCGGCGATCGGGAAGTACCAGGAGCGGTTGGTGTCGCCGCGCTTGGCCAGGCAGCGCTTCTTGCCGGCGGAGTCGACCCACATGCTGGCGCCGGAGGTGACGCCCTCGGCGTGATAGCCGTAGAAGACGGACACGTTCGCGCCGCCGGAGTCGCCTGGCTCGACGCAGGCGGTGTGACGGGTCATGCCGTAGACGGTCTTGCCGCCGGTGTAGGTGACGGTCTCGTTCTTGGCGGCGATGATGCCGCACGTCCACTTGGTGGTGATGCCCGACTTGCACATCACGAAGCCGGCGGGCAGATCGGTGTAGCCGGAGGTGTTGATGAAGCCGCCGTTGGACGGGTTGGTGTCCACCCACGGGCCCTGGATCCAGTAGCTGTTGGTCTTGCGGATCAGCGCGTCGTCGTAGGACGGGAACCAGCTCTCGAGCACGTTGCCGAACGTGAAGCCGCCCTGGCCGGTCGTCGTCTGGCCCTTGGAGACGCAGTGGCCGGCGGTCAGCAGGTAGCCCTGGCCCGTCGACGGGTTGCGCAGGTTGAAGCCGGCCGAGCAGGAGCCGCCGTTGATGGCGTCGCCGCCGTCCATCCAGTTGGCCGCCGGGTCCGGCGTGGCCTCGGAGAGCTCGACCGAGATCGCGTCGCCGTACTTGGCCTGCAGCTCCTTGGCCGCGGCGGCCTGCTTGCGCGTGGCCGTGATGTGAACCGAGTTGCTCAGCGCGTCGACGGCGATCGCGGTGAACGGCACCTGCGCCTTGGTCGCCTCGCGGTGCGGGTCGCCGCCGTCGATGTCGGCCTGGATCGCGTTGAGCTCACGCAGGCTGTGGGCCGCCAGGCGCGGCTCGGCGCCGGCCGCCTTGGCCGTGTCGAGCTGGCCGCGATCGGACACCATCACGATCAGCTTGCCGCTCTTGAGGTCGTACTGCGAGCCGGCGTAGGCGTCGCCGAGGGACTTCTGCAGCTCCAGGTCGAGGTTGTACGCGCGCTCCTGCAGCGCGTCCTGGGCCTTCGCCTGCTCCGGCGAGAGACCGAGGTCGCGCTCCATCGCCTTGACCACGGCGTCGGAACCGTCGGCGCGCTCGTCGGCGGCCAGCGCCGGCACGGCGCTCATGGCGAGGCTCGAGATCACGAGCGTGGACAGCAAAGTCCCTTTGAAACGCATCCTGTGTGCTCCTGGGTCGGAAGGATTGTGAGTGGTCGCTTACTTGTGCTTCCTGACCCGACAGAGCCGGCGATGAGAGCCCTGATACATGCCTCATGAAATTTCTCTTCGAGGCGCCCGCTAGCGTGGTGTGGCGTGGCCGACGAAAGCGCAACGACCTTCGCGGACCTGGAGCTCCGTGAGGAGTTGCTGGGTGCGCTCACCCACCTCGGTTACGAGGAGCCGACGCCGATCCAGCGCGAGGCGATCCCGCCGCTGATCGAGGGGCGTGACCTGCTCGGGCAGGCCGCGACCGGGACCGGCAAGACGGCGGCGTTCGCGCTGCCGATCATCCAGCGGCTGGAGCCGATGCGCGGCTCGCGCGACGCGACGGCGCTGGTGTTGGTGCCGACGCGTGAGCTCTCGATGCAGGTCTCCGAGGCGATCCACAAGTACGGCCGCGGACTGGGCGTGCGCGTGCTGCCGGTCTACGGCGGGCAGCCGATCCGCACGCAGTTGCGCGCGCTGGAGCGCGGTGTGGACGTGGTCGTGGCCACGCCCGGGCGCGCGATCGATCACATCGGCCGCGGGACGCTGCGGCTCGGCGCGGTGCAGACCGTGGTGCTCGACGAGGCCGACGAGATGCTCGACATGGGCTTCGCGGAGGACATCGAGGCGATCCTGCAGTCCGCCCCCGAGCCGCGCCAGACCGTCCTGTTCTCGGCGACGATGCCGCCGCGGCTGGGGCGGATCATCGAGCGTCACCTCAAGGACCCGGTGCGGATCGAGATCGGCCGCGAGGAAGAGGGCGAGGGGCAGGCGACGCTCGTCCAGCAGACCGCGTACATCGTCGCGCGCCAGAACAAGCCGGCCGCGCTCGGCCGCCTGCTCGACACCGAGTCGCCGACCGCGGCGCTGGTCTTCTGCAGCCGGCGCGACGAGGTCGACCAGCTCGCCGAGACGCTCAACGGCCGCGGCTATCGCGCCGAGGCGCTGCACGGCGGGATGACCCAGCAACAGCGCGACCGCGTGATGGGCCGGCTGCGCGGCGGCCACGCCGACCTGCTGATCGCCACCGACGTCGCCGCCCGCGGGCTGGACATCGACCAGCTCACCCACGTCATCAACTACGACGTCCCGTCCGCGCCGGAGACCTACGTGCACCGGATCGGCCGCGTCGGCCGTGCCGGGCGCGAGGGCGTCGCGATCACGCTCACGCAGCCGCGCGAGCACCGGATGCTCAAGACGATCGAGCGCGTCACCAAGCAGCCGATCGTGATCGAGAAGATCCCGACGGTCGCCGACCTGCGGGCGCGCCGCCTCGAGCTGACCCGCGCGGGCCTCGAAGAGTCCCTGATCGAGGATCGCCTGGACCCGTTCCGCGTGGTCGTCGAGACGCTCGCCGACGAGTACGACCTGATGGACATCGCCGCGGCCGCGGTCAAGCTCGCCCATGAGCTCTCCGGCGGGCCGGTCGACGAGGAGGAGATCCCGGAGATCTCGCCGCCGCCGTCGCGCAAGGGAGCGAAGGAGCGTCCCAAGCGCGCGCCCCGTGCGGACATGACGCGCCTGTTCGTCGGTGTCGGCCGGGTGGCCGGCATCCGCCCGCAGGATCTCGTGGGCGCGATCTCCAACGAGTCCGGCGTCAGCGGCCGCGACATCGGTGCGATCGAGATCCAGGACCGTTTCTCGCTGGTCGAGGTCCCGGACGACGCGGCCGAGCACGTGATCCGCACCCTGCGGGCGACGACCATCAAGGGCCGCCGCGCCAACGTCCGCCGCGAGCGATTCGAGCGCAAGGGCTAGACCCGCCGGAGGTCCTTTCGCGCCGAGGGCTCTACGCGACCCAGGGGCCGAGGCCGCCGATCTTCTCGATCGTGTACCGAACGATGTAGCCCGCGCCGCGCGGCGCGGGGAAGGCGATGCCCGGCCCCATGTAGACCTTGGCGAGGCGGTCCAGGAGCTCCCACGCGTCTTCGGTCGGTCCCTCGATCGCGCCGGTCGCTCTGATCACGGCGTGGGGGGCGAGGAACACGCCCGGCTCGGGGGGCGCGACGAAGGAGAGCACCACCCGCGGGTCGCGCTCGATGTTGCGCAGCTTGAGCTGCTTGCGTGACATGTGAGCGGTCACGAGGTCCTCGCCGTCGAGGCCGAGCCAGACGACGGAGACCTGCGGGCTGCCGTCGGCGTTGATCGTGCTCAGGTGCGTCAGCGGGCCCGACTCGATCAGCTGACGGAGTTCAGTGGGAGGCATCGGGAACGGATCCTCCCAGATAGCGGGTGATCGATCACCTCCCCGAAAAATGATCAATCAACATGTTCCACTCAGGTTCATTGAGGGAATTCACTGTGTGCACATCCTCTTGATTACCTGATCGGAGACGACTCGTATGAGTTCGTCAACCATGACTCCTAAGCTGACCGCCATGTGGCACCGCGTGGACGTCCGCCGCTCGTCCGCTCTCGGCCGCACCGAGATCCGCGTGCTCGGCTCGCTCGATCGCGGCGCGCTCGAGACGATCGACGACGCGATCGCGGTGGCGAACGCCGAGGAGCACGTCTTGACCTTCCGGCTCGGTGAGATGAGCTCGATCTCGCCCGATGCGCTGGCCATGCTGCTGGCGCCGGACCTCACGCCAGCGCGCGTCGCAGCGCGTCGGCGAGCTGCGAGACATGTCGCTCGAGCAAAGCCAGTGGCGGCCTGATCTTCAGCACGTTCCCTCGCCGGCCGGTCGTGCCGACGAGGACGCCGAGCTCGCGCATGCGGTCGCGCACGGCACTCGCCGAGCCGGCCAACTCGACCCCCACGGCGAGGCCGACGCCACGCACCTCCACGATGTCCGGGTGGTCGATCTCGCCGAGCGCCGCCCGGAGCGCCCGGCCGGTCCGCTGGACGCGCTCGAGCACCCGCTCGTCCTCGATCACGTCGAGCACGGCGAGCGCCGCGGCGGCGCTGACGGGGTTGCCGCCGAACGTGCTGAACAGCGTCGTGTGGCCGACGAGCTCGGAGACGATCTCGCGGCGCGTGATGACCGCGGCCACCGGATGGCCGTTGCCCATCGGCTTGCCCAACGTCACGAAATCCGGGACGACGCCGAAGCGCTCGAAGCACCACAGCGCATCGCCGGTGCGGCCGTGGCCGGCCTGCACCTCGTCGGCGATCCACAGCCCGCCCGCCGCCCGCGTCTGCCGGACGAGGTCCTGGACGTAGGCGGCGTCGAGATCGGCGATGCCGTCGCTGGTGAGCAGCCCGTCGAGGATCGCTGCGGCGAGCCCGTGGTCCCCGAGCCGGGCGATCGCGGGCGCGAAGCTGGACGCGTCGAGCGGCTCCCACGTGGCGATGTGGTCCGGCCCGGGCGCGCCGAACCAGCCCTCCGGCGAGAGCGCGGCGGTCGCTTCGGTGATCCCGTGGTAGGCGTAGGCGGTGCACAGCCCGCCGCGGTTGCCGGTGACGGCGGTGGCCATCCGCCACGCGAGGTCGTTGGCCTCCGAGCCCGAGTTGACGAGCATCACCGTGTCGAGGCCGGGCGGGCAGGTGGCGATCAGCCGCTCGGAGAGCTCGATCGCGCTCGGGTGCAGATAGCGCGTGTGGGTGTTGACGGCGCGGCTCTGGCGTGCGATCGCGGCCGTGACCCGCGGGTGCGCGTGGCCGACGCACGGGACGTTGTTGTAGGCGTCGAGATAGGTGCGACCGGCGGTGTCGGTGATCCACACGCCGTGCGCGCCGGCGACCTCGATCGGCTCGGCGTAGAAGAGCGGGTCGATGGCGGGCCCGAACGCCGCCGCGCGGCGCGCGGCCAGCGTCGGGTCCGGCCGGGCCGGGGCGTCGGTCCAGCCCCTGGCCTGGATCGCCTCGAGCGTCTGCAGCGAGACCGCGTTGTAGCGCTCGGCGAAGGCCTGATCCTCGAGCCCGTGCGCCGCGCGCCAGGAGCTGATGGCGATCGTGATCGCGCTGCGCGCCGCCCAGGCGACCCTGAGCACGTCGACCTCCACGTCTTCGAGCGGGACCCGGCGCTGATAGCCGTCGAGCACCAGCCGCGCCGCGCGGAAGAGCTCGGCGCCCGTGCGCCCGCCGGCCACGGAGTCGAGCACCGAGGCGAGATCGGTGATCAGCGCCGTGTGGCTCATGTCGCCGAAGTCGATGATCCCGGTGATCAGCCCGTCGTCGTCGGTCAGCGTGTTGTCCACGGTCAGATCCGTGTGGACGACCTGCGCGCGCAGCAGCGGCCAGACCGGCAGCGCCCGGCGCTCGAACTCGTCCAGCACCCGCGCGACAACCGCCCGCGCGTGTGCGTCACGGATGTCGCCGAGCATCTCGCGGGCGCGCAGCGCGTGCTGGACATCCCACGCCATCACGCGGTGGGCGCTCGGGTGGGTGAAGGCGCGCATCGCCTGGCCGAGCCGCGCCGTCGTCTCGCCCCAGGCGATCAGCGCCTCGTCGGAGAGATCGGTGGCGGCGATCCGGCTGTGGCCCGGCAGCACGTCGTAGAGCCGTACCCAGTGATCGCGCCAGCGCGCGCGCAGCAGCCCATCCGCGGCGATCGGCGTCCGCGGCAGCGCCACGCGCAACCCCGGATCGACGGCGGTCACGTGCAGCGCGGCCGCGGCCTCCATGTCGAGCACGGCCGGGTCCTCGGCGGCGTTGGAGACCTTCAGGATCGCGACGTCATCGAGCCGGAACGTCCGGTCGCGCTCGCTGCCGAGGTCCTTGGCGGCGCGCGCCCGCACGCCGAACAGCGTCGCCGCGATCTCGACGGCATCGGCGGCGGTGAGGCGCGGCGTCGCGCCGGTCAGCACGGAGTCCACAGCGCGAGGCTACGCGACCGCCGCCCAGCGTTCCGCTCTCGCGTCATAGCGCGCCAACCCGCGCTCGGCGAACGCGCGCAGCCAGCCCTCCATCGGCCACCAGCCCCAGCGGTCGTGGAACAGCGCCGCGTTGCGCAGGATGTCGCCGAGGTGCTGCACGGGCGGCGCCTGCGTCGGATGGTGCTGGTGGTAGGCCCAGGCGCCGCCGACCCAGCGCAGCTCGACGCCCGCGCGCCGCGCGAGCTGTCCGTAGTCGGTGTCCTCGCCTCCGTAGCCCACGTAGTCCTCGCAGAACCCCCCGAGCCGCTGCCACGTCGCGCGGGTGATCGCGAACGAGAGCGTCCAGAACAGGTGGTGGTCGCCGCCGCGCTCGACGGCGTCCTCGGGCGGCACCGGGCGGGCCGGATGCGCACGAGCGAGCGCGTCCAGGCCGGTCGTGGGATAGCCGCCGGGCGGCGGCGGCCCGAGGTACGCAACGGGTCCGCACAGCAGCGCGCCGTCGGTCGCGGCCGCCCGGTAGCGCGGGAGCAGGCCGGGTCCCGGAATGCAGTCGACGTCGAGGAACACCAGCAGGTCCGCGCCCACGTCGAGCGCGTGCCGCGCACCGGCGTTGCGAGCGCGGGCCAGCGGCAACCCGTGCACCGTGCTCGCCACGCCGATCACGTCGGCGCCCGGCCCCAGCAGCGAACGGCAGCGCGCCGCCTCGCCCTCCCCCATGGCCACGACGACCTGGGGCACGGCAGGGTCGAGCGACGCACGCTGGCGCATCAGGTGATCGTGGCGCCCGGCCACGATCGTGATCACCGCGGCGCCCACGCCGCCTCCCGCAGCAGCGCCGCGGCTCGACCCGCCGCGCTGGGCGTGGCCCAGCGTTCCCAGCCCTCGCCGCCGAGCTCCAGCGCGCGCTCGAGCGTGTCGCTCCACGTGCCCGACGGCCACCGCTCGTGGACGATCGCGAGGCCCGCTTCGCCCAGCGCGCGAGCGGTCGTCGCCTGCTCGTCGTGCGGGCGCGGCTGCGGGATGACCACCGCCGGCCGGCGCGCGGTTGCGACGTCGGCGATCGCGTTCTGCCCGGCATGGGTCACGACCACGCCCGCGGCACACAGCAGCGGCCACGGATCCACGACCCAGCGGGTGCCGGGCGGGCCGAGCACCGTCCACGTCCAGCCGGGGGTCTCGGCCTGGGCGGCGGCGAGCTGATCGAGCGTGAGCTCGGTGCCGCCGCGCCCGGAGAGCACGAGCACGTTCCGCCCGCCGTCCGGTTCCTCGCGCACGCGCTCGGCGAAGCGGGAGATGGCGCCGACCGCGCGCGTCTTCGCGCGCCAGCGCTCCCCGCCGCCGAGGACGTCAGCCCACGCGGGCCACGGCGCGATGATCGCGTCGGCGAGCCGGTAGCCGAGTTGGTGGGCGGCGTCGTCGCGCACGCCGGGGAGCCCCATGACGATCGTGCGCACGCCCATCGCCCGCGCCAGGACGGTGACCTCGACGGAGACGTCGACCACCAGCAGCCGCGGCGCGTGGGTCGCCACCCAGGCCGCGATCTGCGCCATCCGCTCGCGGAGGCCCGCGTGGTCGACCGGTGCCCAGTGCAGCGCTCCGCCCGCGGTCTGATCCGTATGCGGGAGCTCGTCGTCGCGCGCGAGCTGGACCCACTCGCCGGGCCAGCCATCGGGCCGCGGGCGCGAGCTGAGCCCGGTGACCGGCTCGCCCTCCAGCGCCCGCGCGATCGCGGCCGCACGGGTGAGATGGCCGTCGCCGTGGTGGTGGACGTAGTAGCCGATCACGCCACGGCGGCGAGCGCGCCGTAGAGGTCCAGGTACTGCTCGACCATCCGCTCCAGCGAGCAGTTGCGGACGGCGTGTTCCCGCGCCGCCGCGCGTGAGAGCCGCGGAGCGTCCTCGATCGCCGCGGCGAGCGCGGGGACGTCCCCGGGCGCGACCAGCCGGCCGCAGTCTGGGCCCAGCAATTCCGGCAGCGCGCCGCGGGCGAAGGCGCACACCGGTGTCCCGCAGGCCAGGGCCTCGGCGACGACGAGGCCGTACGGCTCGTCCCAGCACGGGGTGACGAGCACCGCGGACGCCTCGCCGATGAGCTGCACGAGCTCCGCCTGGCTGCGGTGCCCGACGTACTCGATGCCCGGCCGCCCGAGCCGCGGCCGCAGCTCCTGCTCGAAGTACACACGGTCCGAGATCGGCCCGGCGAGGCGCAGCGGCCGGCCGGCGAGCACCGCGGCGTCGATCGCCAGGTGCGCGCCCTTCTCCGGCACGAGCCGCCCGAACCACGCCAGCGAGCCGCCGCCCGGCCCGGGCCGCCAGCGCCGGACGTCGACCCCGTTGTGGATCACGTGCGCATCCGGGATCAGATGCGACCAGGCCGCGGCGGTGTGCGCGCTGACCGCCGCGAACGTCACGCCGCAGTCGTCCTCGACCTGGATCGCCGATTCCAGCCACGGCGTCGGCGGCGTATGCAGCGTGCTCACCATCGGGACGGGCACCGTGCTCGCCATCGCGATCGGCAGGTGGTGCAGGCTGTGGTTGTGGATCACGTCGAAGTCGGCCGCCGCGGTCCGCCCGAGCCGCACCATCAGCCGTAGGTAGGCGTGGTGCTCGTCGACCCACTCCGGTGCGGTCATGCTCACGTCCGCGCGCGCCGCCTCGCTCAGCCGCGGGCGACGCAGATCGAGGACCTCGACGCCCAGGCGCGGGTCCGACCCCGGCCCGGCGAACAGCGTCACGTCGTGACCGTGCCCGCGCAGGCGTTCGGCCAGGCCCCACACGTGGGCCTCCAGTCCGCCCGCGAACGGCTCCGCGATCGGGAACCGCGCCGCCGCCACGATCGCGATCCTCATCGCAGTACCTGCGCGTAGATCGCCCGGTGCGCGGCGCTGAGCGCGCGGCGCTGCTCGCGCCGCTCGCCGGCGTCGGCGCGGAACGCCGGCCGCTGCGCGTACGCGCGCCGCACCGCCGCCGCCAGCGACTCGCCGTCGAGCCCGTCCTCATCGTGCCGGTAGGCGTGCACGGGCTGTTGCTCGGCGTAGAACCCGCAGTTCGGCGCGACGACGGCGGTGCCGAGATCCACGCACGCCTCCAGCCACCCGGAGTGCGTGCCGAAGCGGTACGGCAGCACCGACACGTCGAGGCTGCTCAGATACGCCCACAGCTGCTCGTCGTCGAAGTAGTCGTGCTCGATGAGCTCGACGCCGTCGTGTGTGTCCGCGAGCCGCCGCAGCGCCGCGCCCGCCTCCGCGTCGTAGTAGTGCGTCCCCGGCTCGAGGACCTCGCGATGGAGGTTGATCTGTAGGCGCGCGCCCGGCAGGCCGACCACCGTTGCGGCGAGCACCGCGGCGACCGCCGGGACGTTCATGTTGGCCCGCAGGCTCTTGGCGTGCAGGCCGACCACGAACCCGGCATGGATCGGCCGCGGGCGGGCGAGCGTCTCGAAGTCCACGACGTGCGGATGCGACAACACGGTCGCCTCCCGCCCCCAGCGCCTGGCGATCGCCCGCGCGGCGCCCGGCGTCAGCGTGATCACGGCCGCGGCGTGTTCGAGCAGCGTCCCGAGCTGCGCGTCGTGCAGCGCCGGATCGATGTGGTGCGGGTTGCGCAGGTCGTGCACCGTGACCACCAGCGGTACGCCCGCCGCTGCGAGCGCGTGCGCGACGCCGGCGAGCTCCTCCGGCGTCTTCGCGTCGAACCCGAAGTGCACGTGGAACACGTCGAACGTGTCGCTGTTCGCCGCGATCCAGGCGGGATCGAGCATCGCCGGCGGCCACCACCCGCCGGGGACCCGGCGCCCGTCGGCCGGTGCGATGTCAGGCAGCCGCACGACATCGCCCGCGCCGTCGGGATCACCCAGATGCCGCACGTAGACATGCCCGGCCGGCACCGACGCGACCCGGACCTGGCCAACGCGCACCGCTTCGACGACGCTCGACTGCAACTCGGACTCCTTGGGGGATCAGACGACCGCGCAGTCCTCTCCAACCCCTTCGCCCGCCGAAACGCCGAGGGTCCGTTCGTGACACCAACTGGTGACGGCCGTCAGCGTTCAGTCCACGTGGTGATCCCTCGGGAGGGCGAGTGGCTACAACCCGATCCGCTCGCGCTCGGCTGCGACGCGCTCGGGACTCCAGGAGCTCCAGCCGTGGAACGCGGAGACGTCACCCGCTTCCCAGGCCTCGCGCAGCCCGGGCGCTGAGAGGTCCCAGTCCGGCCGGCTCTCGCGCATCGCGTCGCGCAGGTCGCGGTGCAGGTCGGCGGTCGACGGGCGGCCCCAGTACCAGTAGCCGTTGTAGAGGCTGTGGACGACGAGCCCGGGCCTGAGCACGAGCGTGTGCGGGATCATCGGGTCGTTCCGCGGGTCGGTGTACTCCTGGATGTCCAGGTCCTTCTGCACGATCCGCCCGGGGTCCGACAGGAACGGCCAGTGCGCGCCGACCGACGCCCGGAACTCCTGGCTGGTGTGGTGCTCGTCGGTCGAGATCGTGACGACCGCCGTGTACGCGACGGCGATCTGCGAGTAGAACGCCGCGAGCTGCAGGTGCTGCTGGTGCTCCTTCGGGCAGTAGTGGCCGCGGGCGAGCGTCAGGATCATCGGGTTGTCGCCCTGGAGCTCGCTGAGCCGCCGCGGCGTCTGCGTGTGGTCGGGCAGCTCGTAGTCGGGGAACACGCCGCCCGGCGTGATGTCGGAACGCATGGTCGGACCCCTTCAGTCGATGGCCCGCCCAACGCTACCGGTCGTACTGGCCGCACCTCGTGGGCTCGTACTGCCCGCACCCGGGGCGCGGTCCAGGCCCAATGTCCGGGGGGATGACCCCGTGGCTCAGGCCTTGCCGGGCCGGTTGACTTGCGGCTCGCAACCGATCCTCCCCAAGGAGCCAGCAATGATCCTCGTTCGCACCAACCCGAAGCTCGCCATCGCCCTCGTCTGCATCTCCCTGCTGGGCTCGATGTTCATGGTCTGGCGCGTCACCCGCACCACCGACCGCGTCGCTCAGCAGGGCATCGAGCTCCAGCAGCAGGCGCAGAAGTCGGTCGACACCGCGATCCAGCAGGCCAAGACGCAGCCCGGCGTCTCCAGCGACGCGCAGGCGCAGCTCGACGCCGCGCAGAAGCAGCTCGAAGCCGCCACCAACTAGGCGGCGTAGGTCAGGATCACGGTCCCGGACGCGAGCGTGGTGACGTCCGTGGGCTTGAAGTGGCCGGCGCGCTCCGGCCGGAACAGCAGGTCCTCCGGAGCGCCCGCGCCCAGCAGGAACGGATGCACCCACAGCCGCAGCTCGTCGAGCAGTCCGTGCTCGAGGAGCAGGTCGGTCACCGGGCCGAAGCCGTACTGCACGATGTTGCCGCCGTCCTGTGCTTTGCGCCGCGCGATCTCCGCCGCCACGTCGGCGCCGAGGACCTCGCTGTTGTTCCATGCCGGGTCGGTCAGCGTGCTGATCATCCGTTGGGGGTGATCCCCAACAACCCGCGCGCCGGTGAGCATGGCGCCCATGAGCACGGTCCTCGCCGTCGCGACCGACGACGGCGCGGTCATCGCCGCGATCATCATCTCGCGGCTCCTGCTGCCGCTGCTGATCCCGCGCTACCCGCTGGTGATCCTCGCCGCGCTGGTCCTCGACGCGGTCGACGGCACGCTGCTCGACGTGCTGACGTCCGTCGACGTCGGGCCGGACGGCCCCTACCAGAGCTTCGACAAGGCGCTCGACATCTACTACCTGGCGATCGCGTACCTCTCGACGCTGCGCAACTGGACGAGCCCGAGTGCCTTCCGCGTCGGCCAGTTCCTCTTCTACTACCGGCTGGTCGGCGTCCTCGCGTTCGAGCTCCTGGACTCGCGCGCGATGCTGCTGATCTTCCCGAACACGTTCGAGTTCTTCTTCATCGCCTACGAGGCGCTGCGGACGCGCTGGGACCCGCAGAAGTGGCAGAGGCACTTCTGGGTCTGGGTGGCCGCGGGGCTGTGGATCTTCGTCAAGCTCCCGCAGGAGTACTGGATCCACATCGCGCAACTCGATTTCACCGACGCCGTCGCCGACCATCCGTGGTTCGGCGTGGCGTGCGTGCTCGGGATCCTCGCTCTCGTCGCGGTCGCCCTGTTCGTGGTCCGCCCGCGCCTGCGCTCGCCCGAATGGAGCTGGCAGTTCGCCGCCGAGCCGCTCGGCCCCCCGGCACAGGACGCGCCCGCGGGCTGGCGGGAGCTCGCCGAGAAGTCCTCGCTGCTCGCCCTGATCTCGGTGATCTTCGGCGCGATCCTGCCGCAGGTCCAGGTCCCCCCGCTCGGCATCGTGATCGGGGTGGTCATCGTCGTCGCCGTGAACATGGCGCCGGCCGCCCTCTTCGGCCGCCGGCGCGGGACCACGCCCGCGGCCTTCGCCGGACTGCTGGCGACCAACCTCGCGTTCGTCTACCTCGGCAGCCGCCTGCTCTCGCACAACGAGACGTTCCCGCTCGGCACCGGCCTGTTCTTCGCGTTGTTGCTGACCCTGCTGACCTGGCTCTACGACCGGTACAAACCGATCCACGACGCGCGGGCACCCAGAGCGCTCGTCAAGGGCTAACCTGGCCCGCATGACCTCCGACGGGACGCATCGCGGCACACGCCGACGTGGTCTTCCCTGAGCGCGCCGGCCGGACGTAGCCTCGGCACGTTCCCGCCCACCGCACTCGTCCTGCTCGGCATCCTCAGCGTGCAGGTCGGGTCGTCGCTCGCCAAGCAGTTGTTCGATGCGGTCGGTCCCCTCGGCACCGTCGCGCTGCGGCTGTTCTTCGCGGCCGCCGTGTTGTTGGCGGTGTGGCGCCCGTCGCTGCGCGTGGCTCGTCGCACGTGGGCCGTCGTGCTCGCCTATGGCGTGACTCTCGGCCTGATGAACCTGTGCTTCTACGAAGGGCTGGCCCGGCTTCCGCTGGGGATCGCGGTCACGACCGAGTTCCTCGGGCCGCTGGCCGTGGCGCTGGCCGGGTCCAGGCGCTGGCTGGACGTCGTCTGGACGCTGCTCGCGGGCGCCGGCGTGGTCCTGTTGGCCGAAGGCGGCGGCGAGCTGGACCTCGTTGGCTTCGCCTTCGCGCTCGCCGCGGGACTGTTCTGGGGCCTGTACATCCTCGTCGGCGCCGCGCTCGGCCGTCATAGCACCGAGGGCACCGGCCTGGCGCTGGGGATGGCCGTCGCGGCGTTGGTGGCGGTGCCCGTCGGCGTGGCCGACGGCGGCACGGCGCTGTTCGTGCCGTGGGTCCTGCTCGCCGGGCTCGGCGTCGCCGTGCTCTCGTCGGTGATCCCGTACACGCTCGATCTCGAAGCGCTGCGCAGGATTCCAGCGCGCGTGTTCGGCATCCTGATGAGCCTCGAGCCGGCGATGGCGGCCCTGATCGGCCTGATCGTGCTCGGGGAGTCGCTGCTGTGGTCGCAGTGGGTCGCCGTGCTGTGCGTAGTCGCCGCATCGGCGGGCGCGACCCGCGGCTTGGGAGAATCCTCGGCGTGAAGATCGGCGCCCTCGTCCCACTCACGCCGCCCGGCTGGGTCGACGCCGGCCGGCAACTGCTCGCCGGGCTCGAATTGGGCGCCCGCGACGCCTCGCTCGAACTCGTCGTCCGGGACACCGCGGCCGATCCGGAGACGGCCGCGGCGGCCGTCGACGAGCTGGCCGAACTGGGCGTGGCGGCCTTGGCGGGCGAGTACCACAGCGTCGTCGCCCGCGCCGCCGCCGCCAGGGCCGATGCGCTCGGCCTGCCGTTCCTGTGCTCGTCGGCGGTGCTCGATGCGCTCACCGACGCACCCACCGACTGGGTCGCGCGGCTGCCTCCGGCGCAGTCGCACGGCTGGCAGATCTACGCCGACTTCCTGCGCGACGCCGGACACCGCCGGATCGCGGTCGCCGCCCAGCCGAGCGTCTACTGGGCCTCTGGGACGCGGATCCTGCGAGACCACCTCGACGTCGTCGAACTCGAGGCGGACGCGAACGTGTGCGACGCACTGGTCGACTCGGGCGCGACCGCCCTGCTGCTGTTGGTCGGCCACCCCGAGCCGGCGAGATCGATCGTCGACGCCGTCCGCGGCGACCCGCGCCTCGCCGATGTCCTGATCGGCGCGCCGGCCGGGCAGCCGGAGTTCGCGCGCTGGGCGACGGCGATCCCGTTCCTGCGCTACCGGCCGGAGCGCCTGACGCCGCTCGGGGAGCGTGTGAAGACGGCGCTCGGCGGAGCGCCGTCGTTCGTCGCCTACGAGGGCTACGACACGATCCTGGTCCTCGCCGAGCGGCTGCGCTCCGGCGCATCGTGGCCGCAACTCGCCGTCGAGGGCACGCGCGGCAGGATCGAGTTCTCCCGAACGCCGGGCATCAGCGTGTGGCAATGGGCGTGGCCGCCGGTTCAGGTCGTCGATCGAGACCCGGCGCGCCCCGACCGCTTCAGGGTGTTGCGGGGCAGTTCAGCTCGACGTTGACGCCGCCGACCGCGTCCTGCGTCTTGCCGTGGCCGGTCTTGGTGTCGTAGTCCGCGGTCGCCTGGTCGATCGCGGTCTTGGCGTCGCTGCCGTAGGTGTTGGCCTCGGTCTGCAGGTTGCTGACCGCGTCCTGCTCGTCGGTGCCGGTCGCCTTGACCGTCTTCGGCAGCGCCTTGATGACCTTGTCGGTGACGTCGAAGTGCATGACCTCGTGCGCGCGCAGCGCGGACTTGAACTTGGCCACCGCGGCCTTGTCCTCCTTGGTCATGTCCGGCCATTCCGGAACGATCACCTCGGCCCGCGACGTCGCGTCGACCGCCCACGTGAAATCCGCCTCGGCCTGATAGGTGCCGTCGGGCAGCTTCTTGACCCGCGGCTTGGAGGCGGTCGGCGCGTAGATCGGCTCGGCCTCGCCGATGTAGGTGCCGGAATTCACCCAATCCACCGCCGCATTGCAGTCCTTGAACGACTTCTTCGTCTCGGTGATCGCGGGCCGCGTCCCTCCCACCGCGCCGACCTTGGCCACCGCCGCGGGCGCCCCGGCACCCGCGGGCGCGGGCTGGCGGGCCAGGATCATCCGCGACACCGCCGCGTTGCCCGCCGAGCGCTGCAGCTGGAGCACCAACGCCGGCCCGGTCTCGAGCGCCCGCCCGATCGCCGGCGGCCGCGCCACCTCAGTCGCGGTCTCGAGTGCCGCTTCACCGCGCGCCAGCGTCATTGACGCATTCAACCCGATACCCGCACCCACCGCCAGGGCTCAGAACGAAGTGCGGCGCTGGTCGCCGAATTCGTCGGCGA
This sequence comes from uncultured Solirubrobacteraceae bacterium, assembly GCA_963798325.1. Classification (GTDB taxonomy): domain Bacteria; phylum Actinomycetota; class Thermoleophilia; order Solirubrobacterales; family Solirubrobacteraceae; genus Solirubrobacter. Next base: position 159,245 of record CAWCSS010000006.1, on the reverse strand, counting down.
CGCGTTGCAGCTGCGTCAGGTCCCGCCCAGGGAGCCAGCGGTCGAGCCGTTCGCGGGCGGACGGCGCGTCGACGGTACGGGTGACCTCGAGCGCGGTCCGCTCGAAGAGGACGGCGAGGACGGTGTCCGGCAGCGCGTCGCGCTGGACGTCGATCATCAGCCGCATCCCGTCGCGGTCCGAATGGTCCTGAACGTCGAGGATCGGCAGGTCGCCGTCGATCAGCGCCTCGACGATCTGCCCGATCACGCCGTCGTCGCCGCCCTTCATCACGCCGTAGGGCAGCTCGGTGACCACGATCCGATGGGCGATGCCGTGCTCGACGATCTCGGTGCGGCTGCGCAGGGTGTAGCTGCCGGCCTCGAAGCGGGTGAGCACGCCGCCGGTCGGGAAGTCCGGGACGAGCACGTGGCTCGGGTCCTGCGCGGCCGCGGCCACCTCGCGCAGGTTGTGCGGGAGCGGGCCGTTGACCACGGCGCCGGGGAAGTGCTCGAGCTCGTGCGCGATCGGCGCGAGCCGCACCTCGGTGTACTGGGCATCGGCCGGCGGGTCGTCATCCTGGCTGCCGAAGTTGCCCCTCCCGTCGACCAGCGGGTGGCGCAGCACCCATGCCTGCGCGAGGCGGGACAGCACCTCCCATGCGTGCTCGTCGGCGCCCACGTACCTGCTCGAGCGCACGTAGGTGTCGCTGAGCTTCGCGAGCAGCTCGCGCTCCAGCGCACTGAGCCCATCGTCACTACCGTCCATCCGGTGCATTGTGCCCGCGCGATCCTCGCGGTGCTGCTCATCGGCCTGCTGGTGCCTGCGGCCGCCGGCGCTCCGCCCGTGCCGTCACGGCACCCGCGGACGTTCGCCCTCGAGGAGCACGCCCGCACGTATGACAGCGAGACGGCGCTGCAGGAGATCGATCCGCGCACCGGCCACCGGATCGGCCGCCAACTGCTGCTCGGCGATCGGGCCCACGACGAGCCTGTCCTCTCCGCCGACCGGCGAGTGATCGCGTTCGGCAGCTCCGGCACGGGCCGGGTGATCCGCGTCGACCTCGGGCGCTGGCGGGTGCTCAAGCCGTTCAAGCTCGCGCCCCGCTTTCACGACGTCGACGTCCTCAGCTGGACGCCCGAGCGCCTGATCGCGCTCACGGCCAACAACGCCGGCAAGTACCCGAAGCCGGTGACCGTGCGGGTCCTCGATCCGCGCAGCGCGCGCCTGACGGCGAGCACGCCGCTGGGCGGGCTCGATCTCGGCCACGTCGTCGCTCCGGACGGCGGCGCCGTGGTCTTGACCGCGCCCTACGAGCGCCTCGGCACGGCGACGCTGCACGTGGTCGACGCGACGGGCGCCGTCCGCTCGGTCGCGCTGGGCGGGGTCGCCGCGGGCTGGAGCACCGAGGCGCTGCGCTACCCCGGGCTCGCGGTCGACTTCGCGGGCGGCCGCGCCTTCGCCATCACGCGCGACACGGTCACGGTGGTCGACCTCGCGACCCTCGCCGTGACCTCCCACGCCATCGCCGCCGAGCCGCGCGCGCCCGTCGGGAAGCCCCAGCACTTCGACAACGCGAACGCCTTCGACGGCTGGGTTCGCACGGCTCGCTGGGTCGGCGGCCGGATCGTGCTGTCGGGCCAGGACTACGGTCGTGCGGGAGAGCAGGACCAGCTCGTCCGTCCCGCCGGGCTGCGCCTGCTCGACCCGCGGAGCTGGGCCGTGCAGGTGCTCGACGTCGACGCGTCGTACTTCGCTCTGGTCGACGACACCCTGCTCACCGCCACCCCGGCCGTCGATCTCGCCGCGTTCGCGGCGGATGGCCGCCCGCTCTATCAACGACACGGGAAGACGGCGTGGGTGATCGACCACGGCGAGCTCTACTTCACCACCCACAACGGCCAGACGCGCTCACTGCGCGACGCCCGCACCGGAGCCGAGGTGCGCCGCATCCGCGTCGATCTGAACTTCGACTCGACGTTCACCCTGGGCTGACGGTGGTGATTGAATCGGGAGGTGGCGCACACCTTCCTCTCTTACGCGCGCGAGGATGCGGCGTTCGTCGAGGGAGAGCTCGCGCCGGCGCTCGAACAGCGCGGCGAGGACGTGTGGATCGACGTCGAGGACATCCGCGGCGGCGCGGCCGACTGGCGCGCGTCGGTGTGGGCGGGGATCGAGGGCGCCAAGGCGATCGTCTTCGTGCTCTCGCCGGCCTCGCTGGCATCAACCGTCTGCGCTGAGGAGCTCGAGCACGCGGAGTCGCTGAACAAGCGGATCGTTCCCGCGCTGCTCGAATCGGTCGACGGCGTGGCGCTGCCTGTCGCGCTCGGGCGGCCGAACTGGGTTCCGGCACGCGACTTCGACGCGTTGCGCGCGGCGCTCGAGCTCGACGAGGCGTGGCTCGATGCGCACGCCCGGCTCACGCAGCGAACCACCGAGTGGCTGCGACACGACCGCGACGGCAGCTACCTGCTGCGGGGCAGCGACCTGCGCGCCGCCGAGCGCTGGCTCGACGAGCCGCCCGGGAGCCGCGAGCCGCCGACCGGCGACCAGATCCTCTACGTGACCGCGGGCGGGCGCGCGTCGGCGCGGCGGGTGCGGTCGCTGCTCGCGGGGGTCCTGCTGGCGCTCGCGGTGACCGCGGCGCTCGCCGTCGTCGCGCTCGTGGCGCGGGCGAAGGCCATCGATCGCGAGCAGCTCGCGCAGGCGCAGGCGCTCACGGCGCAGGCCAACGCGGCGATCGTCACCGGCGACGCCGAGGCGAGCCTGCGTTTCGCGCTGCGGGCCGCGGACATCCGCCCAGACACGGCAGAGACCGTCTTCACCCTGCGACGCGCGCTCTCGGCGGCGGGCTGGACCGCGCTGATGCGCCCGTCGAAGGCCGAGGTGACCGACGTCGAGTTCTCGCCCGACGGCCGCAGCATCGCCACCGCGTCCGCCGACGGGACCGTCGCGCTCTGGCACGGCGCGAACCGCCAGCTGTCGCTGCGCGCCCCGGGCAAGGTCAACACCGTTCAGTTCAGCCCGGACGGCCGCGAGCTGCTGACCGGCTCCAACGACGGGACGGCACGCACCTGGGACAGCGCGACCGGACGTCCACGACGGGTGCTGCGCGCGGGCGCGCCGGTCTGGGCCGCGACCTACGGCGGCGGCCGCATCTTCACCGCCGGTGCGGGGCTCGCGAGCGTATGGGACGCGAACACCGGCGGACTGGTCGAGCGTCTCGGGCGCGAAGGCCAGCCGGAGGGCGGCGCGCGACTGAGCGAGGACGGCCGGCGCGTCGTGACCACGACGGGTCGTCGGGCAACGCTGTGGAGCGTCGGCGATCGCCGGCTCGCGACGACGCGAATGCCCGACCGGATCGACTACGCGCTGTTGAGCGCCGACGGGCGCCGGGTGGCGATGAGCGACTCCTCCGGCGCCCTTGCGGTGTGGAACGGCCGGCGACAGCTCGCGCTGATCGCGCCCAGGCGCGGGACGGTCGTGGACCTGGACTTCAGCCGCGACGGGCGGCGCGTCGTCGCCGGGTTCGCGGACGGGGTCGCGCAGGTGTGGGACGCGGCCGGCGGCGACGAGCTCGCGCGCTTCGACGGCGGGACGGAGGTGGGGACCGTGCAGTTCGACGCCCGCGGCGACCTCGTGGTGACCGGCGACACCGACGGCGTTCGCGCGCGTCTGGCGCATCGGAGGCACGCGCCCGCTGGCCGTGCTCACCGGTCACACCGCGCCGATCCTCCGCGCACGCTTGAGCCCGGACGGGCTGCGGGTGGTCTCCGGCTCGCTCGACGGCAGCGCGCGTCTCTGGCCGGCGCGGCCGCGCTCGCCGCTCGGCAAGGGCTGGGAGGGCGCGAAGGCGGTCCAGTTCGCTCCCGACTCGCGGCACGCGCTGATGGTGCGGGGCGCGCGGCAGGGTGTGTGGGACACGGCCACCGGCGCCGTCGTCAACCTGCGCGGCGGGTACTTCGCCGCCACCGATCCATCGGTCTACACATGCGGGCTGCCCGCCGGATGCACGCCGTTCAGCCCGGACAGCCGCAGCGTGGCGGGGGTGAACAGCGACTCGCAGGCGGTGGTCTGGGACGCGACCAGCGGCGCGGTGCGGCAGACCGTGGCGGGCGTCGCGCTGGGCGCTTCGTTCAGCCCGGATGGCCGCGGCGTCCTGGTGGTCGGCGCCGACCAGCCCAGCGCCCGCGTGGTCGACCCGGCGTCCGCGCGGATCGTGAGCGAGGCGAAGGCGGCGGGTGGGGATCCGGTCATGACCGCGCAGTACGCAGGCGGGCACGTGATCACCGTCGACACGATGGGGCGGGTGAGCGGCGCGTCGCCGGAGCAGATCGACGACGCGCAGTGGGGCGCGATCGCAACCGCGGGCGAGTGGACCGCGATCGCGACGAACAAGGGCGGGCTCGTCCTGATCGAGGGGGACGCAATGCCCCGGCACGTCGGTCGTGCGAGGCTCAACACCGTCGCGCTCGACCGTGCGGGCACGGCGGTGGCGGGGGGCGGGAACGGGACGACGCAGGTGTGGAGCACCCGGACGCTCGCGTCGGTCACGCTCACCACGCCGGGCGATCAGGTCAGCGGCGTCCAGTTCAGCCCCGACGGGACGCTCCTGCTCGTCACGTCCGGCGCGGTCACCCGGCTCTTTGACCGGGCGACCCGGCGCGAGGTGGCGGCACTGCCCGCCACGCCCGCGGCCCGTGCGCAGTTCAGCCCGGACGGGACGCGGATCGCGCTCAGCGGCGCGACCCGCGTGGACGTGCTGACGTGCGCGGCGTGCGGCGCACGCGACGCGCTCGAGCGCCGCGCCGCCGCGCTACTTGGTGAAGGTGATCCCGACGCTCGTCGTGTTCGAGAGCGTGACGATGCGTGACGAGGACCGGTAGCCGTCCTTCCATCTCCACCTGCCCGCGGTCACGTTCGCCTGCAGCCTGACCTGGCCGTTGCGATCACCCGTGACCGTGCAGCGAGCACCGCAATTGATGGTTCCCGAGCCGTTGATGAGACTGCCCGTCACGGTCCCCTTGCCCTTACCCACGCGGAACACCTTCACGGTGAGCGCCGCGCGCTTGGCCGGCGGAATCGCGCCGACGCTCTCGAGCCCGGCGCCGACCAGTTCGTTGCTGTTGAGCCGCAGCGTGCACGTCTTGGCCTTCAGCCCGCCGCCACGCGCGCCGTCGCAGGCGCCCACCCACAGGTCGTTGGTGGCGGTCTGGCGGGTGAGGGTGACCACGGTGCCGGCCGCGTAGGTGTACGCGCACGAGTCCGCCGCGCAGGTCGCGCCGCGCCCGTTGGCCTTGACCGTGATGTTCCCGAAGCTGCCGCGCTGCACCGTCAGCGTCACCGGCGAGAAGCGCGCCGTGATGAAGCGGTCACCGCTCATCCTGATCTTGCACGTGCGACTGGTGTTCGGGCATTCGAAGTCACTCCAGCCGAGGAAGCGGGCACCGCCCAGCGGCGCGGCGACCAGCGTCACCACCGTGCCCGGGTCGAGGCTCGGGTTGCACGCCGTATCCCCGACGTCCTGCTGCTGGTCGACCCGGCACGAACCGAGCGTGCCGTCCGGGGTCGACAGCGTGAGCCTGCCGGGCCCGGCGGTGACGGCCTGCAGCGTCACCTGCTCGTCCTCCTGCGGTGCCGCTGGGGCGGCACCGACCGCCAGCGCGGCGGCGAGGGCCGCGGCCACTAGCGTGATCTGCTTCCGCGACGTAACCATACGTCTCCCTGGAGTCGTCGCGACGCTACCACGGATACAGCAATGTGTTCCGAAACGGCGGTCGTGTCCGCCCCGCCGCGGCGCTACGCGGCCGCTCGTCCCGTGACGTCTGCCATCGCCGCCTGCGCCCCGTCGATCGGGGCGCTGCCGGCGACGCCCGCGGTCGTGGCCCAGGTCACGTCGCCATCGGCGATGGCCAAGGACGCCGGGTCCACGTCGCCCGTCTCCACAGTGCTGAGCACGCGGATCGCGTGAAACCGGCGCTTGCCGAACTGCGCGTACACGATCACCTCGGACGTGTCCCCTTCGACTTTCTGAAGGGCGGCAACCGAGCCGTCCGGCGCGACCGCCACGGCCTCGCCGCTATCGGCGAACGGGACGCCGTGGTCGGGCTGGACGCTTGCCTCGGCCGCCTGGCCCGTGTGCAGGTCCACCCAGCCCGCCAACCAGCCGAGCGCGTCGCCGCCGGTCCACGCGTGCAGGAACGCGAGCCGGTGCCCATAGACCTTCCAGCCGTAGAGTCCGTCGGCCGTGCCGTTGTTGATGTAGGTGACGAGCCGCGGTCGGCGCAGGTGCGCGCTGCAGACGTACACCTCGGTCTGCTCGTAGACGGCGAAGACGCGCGTGCGGGCGTGCTTGTAGTACGTCTTGCCGGAGCTGCAGGTCAGCTTCGCCTCGGCGCGGCCCGGGACGAGCACAGCGAGCACCAGAGCGAGCGGGAGCACACGCAGCACGCGTCCGATCCTCCCACAAAGGAGGCCACCGGGACCGAAGCGCCGTCACGCCGTGGCCGGCTCGGGGCCGCCGCGGCGGCCCGTGTCGAGCCCGTCGATCGCGCTGAGCTGCTCGTCGGTCCCAGCCGAGGACTCGGTGCCGCGGACGGGCGAGTCGACGACATCGATCCCGCCGTCCCCGCTGGATCGCGAACCGAGGCGGCGGAGGACAAGCCGCAGGCGAGACGCGTGCCGCCCAGGGTGACGGCGGCATCCGCGTGAGCGGCACCGCCGTCGTGACCTGTGCGCTACTTGGAGCAGCTCTTGCCGAAGGTCTTCTTGGCCTTCGACAGCGTCTTCTTGGCCTTGCTCTTGGCCTTCTTGCTCTTTGCCTTCTTGACGGCCTTCTGCGCCTTGGTCAGCTTGTCGAACTTGATCGCGCACGCGCTCGTGCGGCGGTAGGACGTTGTCACCTTGTGGTCCGGCACCAAGGCCAGAGAGCGTGCGAGCATGGCCTGGCAATCAGCCTCCGCCGGCGGCGGGCCGGCGCGGTAGCTGCCGTTGCCGATCAGCACCCAATGGCTGCCGTTGGGCGGCGAGACGGTGTTGCCGCCGTACTTGAGCTGGTCGTCGTAGTTCGGCGCCGGGGAGATCGGGAAGGAGTCGGTGCGGGACGACGGAGGCGTCCCGTACGTGATGGCGACCTGGTAGGCCTCCCACCCCTTGAACTTGGCGGCCTCCCACTGCGAGAACCCGAAGACTCCGCAGTTCCCCGGGATCTCCTGGCTGTAGGAGATGCGGTACTGGATGTCCGTGACCGTGGTCTTCTCGTTCGGGTCATCGGTCTTGGCGACGGCGGCGGATGCCGCGCCGAGCAGGAGCGTGAGCGTGGCGGCGGCCACGGCGGTTAGGCGCATAACCAACATAACGTGAACGAACGGTTAGAAGTTTCGCGCACCGGCCCTGTCAGACGGACGCAGCGCCACTTCGCCGCCCGTCCTCAGCCCGGAGTCGCGATCGGCGTCAGTCCCAGGCGCTATGCAGTCGGCCTGTCAAGCACCGAGACCGCGAACCAGTAGGTCGACGCGCACACCACTCGCCGCCTCCCCGCCTACCGGCCATGCCGTCGCGCTCGTCCACGCGGGCGGGGGGCGTCAGTGCTCGTTTGAGAAGCAACCGGCAGATTGCGTGGCGGGTTAAGCGCCGCAGCGGCACTTAACCCGCCACAGGCAGGTGCCCTGCCGAACCTGAACGGGACGCCAGCGAGCGTCAAATCAGGCGCGACGCCCGTCGCGGTTCGCTGCTCGAGTTGACCTCGCGCCTGGCGAGTTTCATACCGCCAGGTCTTTGAGGCGTTTGGCGGCCGTGCCGTTGTTGCCGAGCTGGTAGACGCTGACGCCGGCCGGCAGGAAGGTCAGTGGCTCGAAGTGCTCGGCCTCGATGCTGCTGAGATCGTCGAGTGTGGCGAGACCGACGGTGACGTGTGCCATGTAGTTCTCGCCGCTGTGGTCAGGGACGTAGCGCTCGATGTAGTCGATCGTCGCGGCGTTGATCTCGGGCTCGGCGTCGGTGCGCACGTAGGCGTCCGCGGTGCCGCCGCTGCCGGTGAACGGCGCGAGCGCATCGATCAGCCGGCGTTGGAAGTCCAGGACCTCCGGCCCGGGCTGGACGATGATGCCGCTGAGCCCGACTCCGGGGGTGCCGACCCCCCTGTGCCGGATCGCGACCGCGGTGAACGCCAGCGTGGAGAGATCGACCGAATCCAAGACCGCACTGATTGCGTCGTAGGCCGCCTCCAGCTCCGCGGTGCTGACGTACCGCTGCAGGACGGTGACGTGCGGCTGGTGATGCTCGTCGAGCGCGAAGCCGTTCGGAGGCGGCACGCTTTGCAGCATCCGCTGGTTGACCTCGCCGGCGCGGGCCAGCATCGAGTCGTCGGGGTGGATGAGGATGTCGATCGCGGTCAGCTCGGCCATGGCCATCCTGCCGTTCAGCCGGCCTGGACGTAGCTCGACCGCAGCTGCTCGATCGTCGCCGCGTCGAGCCCCAGGCCGTCGGAGAAATAGCCCTCGATGCTGCTGAACCGCGTCTCCATCTCGTCGATCGCGGCGTCCAGGTAGCTCGTCTGCACGCCGATCACGGGCGCCAGCAGGTCCGGGTCGCCGCCGTGGGCGGCGAAGTTGTCGACCATCGGCTGGAGCTTCGGGACCAGCTGCTCGTTGGTGAGCAGGTAGTCGGCGTACACGTCCTCGCGGCTGACCCCGAGCAGCAGCAGCAGCGACGCGGCGGCCCACCCGGTGCGATCCTTGCCCGTCGTGCAGTGAAACACCGCCGGGCGATGCTCGGGCTCGGAGATGTCGGTGAAGAACTGCCGGTATCCGGTCAGCGCGCTCGGCAGACCGACGATCTGGCGGTAGCCGTCCTCGAACATCGACACCGCCTTGCCGCCGCCCAGGATCCGCTCGGCCAACGCGGGGTCCGACAACGCTTTGACCACCTGCGCGGGCGCGGCCCCGGTGGCATCGCTCAGGACGTCCACGATGATGTACTCCACACCCGCCGGTACCACGTTGGGTTGCGCGGAGCGCTCCTCGCCGGTGCGCAGGTCATACACGGAGCGGATGCCCAGCTTGGCGAACGCGTCAGCGTCGGCGCCCTGCAGGTTCGCGAACTCGGCCGAGCGAAGCAGCAGCCCCGAACGCACACGCCCACCGGCGGCCGGCCAGCCACCGAGGTCGCGGAGGTTCGGGACGGTCGCGATGTCGATGCTCTGCCCTGGCTGACGCGTTTCCGTAGGCTCCGACCCCTGGCGGGGGCATCGCCCAAATCGGATGATCGAACCCGCAACACGGCCACGCGCGAACCGCCGAAATCCGGCGCCAGGACGAGCAGCACGTCGAACCATGTCTCAGACGTGGTGAGCTGCCCGGGTAAGCCGACCCGGGCGATCTCAAAGGCTCGCTCTCGCCGGCAGAAGAATGTCAAGGACGACTGGCCGGACCCGGCCTCTGGCGGGCTCTCGGTGCTGGGCGCGAGCGACTGACGTGGGCAAAGAGCAGACTGCTGGACTGCGTCGCGGCCCAGGCGTAGCCTTGCGCGCATGTTCGGTCGCGATCGACTGCTCGACGACGGCGCCCATGTCGATGGCGTCATCATCGAGGCGCCGGAGTACTTCCGCGGCAGCACCGACATGCGCGGGCGGTACAAGGTCACGGTCCGTGTGCGCTTTGACGATGGTGCGACGGTCGACGTCGAGCGGCGGCTGCACCTCTCCTGCGGTGAGCACCGCGTGGGGGCCGTGCTGCCGATGCGATACGACCCGGCCGACCGCTCGAGGATCGAGATCGACGAGGCGGCGCTGACCGCCAGTCGCGATGCCGATTTCGCGGCCATCAAGGCACAAGCCGTCGCCCGAGGTGAGGCACGCGCCGGACGCCCGCCGAATGAGGACCCACTCATGCGCGAGCTCGACGATCTCGACAAGCTGACCTAAAGGGGCCAGGCCCCTTTAGGTTCGGTCAGGGCCTGTAGGTCTGGATCGCGCCGTCCTGCTGGCTCCAGTCGGCGTACCAGGTGTCGAACAGCTCCAGCTGGCGTTCGACGTAGCCGCGCTGGCTGGGGGTCAGCTCGTCGGACTCGTTGAAGTGCAGGGTGTACTCGCGCTCGCCTCGCAGGACGAGCATGTACTTGAAGTAGAGGACCAGATCCGGCCCGACGTCGAAGGAGGCGAGCACGCCCATCGCCTGCTCGAGCTCGAACGCGCGCTGACGCGCCTCCGCCTCGCCCCTGGCCGCGGCCACCGAGAGGTTGGTCAGGTGCAACACCTCCTTGGGGAGGACGTTGCCGATGCCGGTGATCGCGCCGGTGGCGCCGCAGTTGATGTAGCCGTGCACGACGGCGGTGTCGACGCCGACCGCCAGCGCGACGCCGTTGTCGGCGCTGGTGATGTTCTCGGCGGCGTAGCGGAGATCATCGTCGCCTCCGAACTCCTTGAACCCGACGAGATTGGGGTGCCGCCCGCGCAGTTCGAAGAACAGGTCGGCGCGAGTCGCGAAGCCGTAGTACGGGCTGTTGTAGATGACCGCCTCGAGTTCAGGAGCGGCGGAGAGGATCGCGCTGAAGTGGGCCCGTTGCGCGGCCAGGACGGTGCCGCGCGAGAGCACCCGCGGGATCACCATCAGGCCCTTGGCGCCGACCTGCTGCGCGTGGTCGGCGAGGGCGACCGCGGCGCGCGTGTTGATCGCCCCGGTGCCCACGATGACCGGGATGCCGGCGCCGACGAGGCGTTCGACGCCCTCCATGCGCTGCGCGTCGGTCAGCAGTGGCCAGTCGCCCATCGAGCCGCAATAGATCATCGCCGACATGCCGTGGGCCATCAGCTCCTCGGCTTTGCGCACCAGCGCGTCGAAGTCCGGCGTGCGGTCCTCCGTGCACGGCGTCATGAGCGCCGGCAGGGTCCCGTTGAAGATCGATGTGGCCATTGGATGTCTCCCTCAGGGGATGCGTCACGTAAGGCTGATCAGCTTGGTGCGCCCGCGGCCAGAAGGCCAGCGACAGATGCCGCGTCTTCGAACGACACCTGTCGACCCGCGCCGTCGCGCTGCCTCACCCGATGAGCGGGCGGCGCTCGCTCGGCACGGCGTCGCGCTGGTCGGCCTCGCGCACCTGGCGCGCCACCCGCAGCGCGACCAGGCTCATCACGGCCCCGGCCGGCACGAGAACCGTGCGCAGCGTCAGATCAAAGCCGAGCTCGCCGTCGAAGAACCCACTCCCCCCGCTGAAGTTGACCGCGAGGGAGAGCACGAGCCAGATCGCGAGCAGGAGCCCGGCGATGATCCCCTGGCCCCAGCCGATGAGGCGATCTCGGTCGAATATCGATGCCAGCGTGAGGACCATCGTGAGGAACAGCCCGATGATCGTGAGCACGGCCAGGGCCTGAACCGCGCCGTTGCCCGCGTCCGCGGCCTTCCCGGCCAGACCCGCGAGCGTGACCTCCATCGAGCCCGTCTCGCCGTCGTCGGCCTGGCTGTACATCGGAACGATCAGCGCCGCCAGCAACAACGCCAGCGCCGAGCACGCCGTGACCCGGATCCGCAACGCGCCGAGTTGTTCCCGTGCCTCGCCGAGGCCGTAGGACAGCCTGCGGACCTCGGACCTCAGCTCCTCGTCGGCACCCTGCCCTGCCATCCGGCACGAGGCTATCGGGACCCCAATGCGATCCGCGCCGCTTTGCGCACCGCCGAGCCGAGCCGATGGGCGCTACGCCTACGGGGCGAAGATCTCGGCGGCCAGCCCACGGGCGAGCAACCAGGGCAGGACCGCCAGCAGGACGACGAACTGCGGCAGCGCCGCCGGGCCGTTGTTGACGACGACGGCGATCGGGATCGCGCCGGCGGCCGCGGCCATCAGCGGCCAGAGAATGATCCACCCGAGGATCAACGCGGCGCTGAAGCCGCTTGAGTCGTTGTAGGTGGCCGCGAGCAGGCTCGGCGGGAGCCGGCCGCCGCGGCGGCTCGAGAGGGCGGCGCAGAGCGTGATCGCGGGGGTGGCGAGCACGGCGAGCACCAGGGCGGCGGCACCGTGTTCGGGCAGCACGCCCGCCGCGGCGCACCCGCCGACCCCCAGCAGCGCGCCGAGCACGACGACCACCAGTGGGACGAGCGTGTGCTGGACCAGCACCTTGCCGATCCGTGCGCGCAGGAGCACGCGAACGCGTCCGGGTTTGTCGGTCTCGGCCCGCAGCGGCTCGAGCAGCCGCGAGGCGCCGGCGTAGATCGCCAGGGCGCCGGCGCCGACGGCCAGCGGATGGGCGCCGTTGATCAGGCAGATCACGGCTCCGCCCGCGGCCAGCACAAGTGCCTCAGCGAGCCGTTGCGGGACGGCCAGTGCGGCGCTCGCGTCGCGCCACGCGATGGCCAGGCGCGGTGAATGCGGTGGCTTGAGGCGGTTGGCGCGGCGCGTGGCGGCGGGCCCCGCGCTGACGGCCGTGAGGCTGCGCCGGACATAGCGGGCGTTCATCGAGTAGATGGCCGCGACCGCGCCGCCGCGGGCCTCGGCGCGCAGGAGGTGACGCTCGGTCGGCGTCGCGCCGCGGCGGCGGACGGCGAGCGCGGTGAACGCCGCGGTCAGCGCGGCCAGCAGCGCGACGGCGAGCGGCCACGCGGCGGCGGTCCCGACCAGCGGCTGGACCACCCACCCCCACGGTCCCGACCACAGCACGATGTGACGGCCCGTCGACGAGGCGTCCGCCACGAGCACCAGACCGCCCGCCACCACGACCGCGGGCCAGGCGGCACGGCGCGTCGCGCGGTCGACACGCGCCGAGCCGGCCACGAGCGCCGCGCCGACGACCCCGAGCAGGCCCAGGATCGCCATCGCGACCACGAAACCCGCGGCGCGCACCGCGTCGATCCCACGGTGGTGGCCGGCGACGCCGACGACGACGAGCCCGCCCACGACCGCGGCCGCCCCGGTCCACATCAGCAGCCCTCGGATCAGACGTCCGAGCACCAGCTCCGCGCGGCGCAACGGCGCGCCGAGCAACTGGGTGACGTCGGCCACGCTGAAGACCACCGGGCCCTGAACCGCGCCCCACCGCGTCACCGCGAGCAACGCGACGAGCGCGAGCGACGGGCCCCAGACGCCCACCGCGCGTGGCGTCGCGACCTCCGACAGCGCCGCGCTCGCCGTCCCGTAGACGAACGGCCCGCCGATCGCCAGCGTGATGAACACGTAGTACGCAGGCTCAAGGCGCTTGAGCAACGACGGCGGCGCCTGCACGTCGTGCCAGAAGCGCCGGATGTCCCGGACGCGCGTTCGGCCACCGTCGCGGGCGGCGACGAGCTCAGGCATCGGCCGGCAGCCAACCGCGCTCGGCGGCGCGCCGGCGCACCGCCGCCCACGGGCCCTGGTCGAGCACCTCGCCCTCGCCCAGGACGATCGCGCGATCGGCAACGCCGTCGGCGAACGCCATCTGGTGCGTCGTCAGCAGGACCGCGGTCCCGTTCGCCTTGGCGTCGAGCAGCAACTCGACCAGCAGCGCCTGCGACGGTGGATCGAGACCGACCACGGGCTCGTCGAGCATCATCAGCCTCGCGGGCCGGATCAGCGCGCACGCCAAGCCCGTCTTCTGCTTGAGGCCGCGCGAGAGCTCGGCGGGCAGGAAGTCGGCGCGGTGCGAGAGGCCGAGGCGCTCCAGGAGGGTGTCGATCCGTTCCTCGATCGCCTCGTCGTTGACGCCGTGCGCGAGCGCCACCAGCGACAGGTGCTGCCGGACCGTGAGGTCGTCGTAGAGCATCGGCGTGTCGGGGACGAGCGCCAGCGCGGCCCGCGCCGCCTCCCCGTCCGGCTCGCTGTGCGGATCGTGGCCGCAGACCCGCACCGTGCCCTCGGTCGGCTCCAGCAGGCCCGCGATCGTGCGCACCGCGGTGGACTTCCCCGAGCCGTTCGCGCCGATCAGCGCCACGCATTGGCCGCGCTCGAGCTCGAGGTCGAAATCCGCAAGCGCGACGAGGCGGCCGTAGTGCCGGGAGAGCCCGGTGACCTGCAGGGGGATCGCCTCCGGGGCGATCGACGTGGCATCGGGCACGCGAACCAGTCTGACGACCGTCGATGAACGCTCGCTCGCCGGCCGCCCCACCGGGAACGATCTTGATCGACGAACCCGCGCTGACGCCGGATGCCCTGATCGCGGTGGGTGCGCGCGGGACCCCGCGTCCGCGGCGAGCAGCGGCGACGCCGCTGAGGGGCCTACCCCCGCGCTGTGACCGCGGTGACTCCGACCAGCGCGGCGCAGACCGCGATCACGCCCGCGAGGCCGGTGAAGATCGCGGCGATCGCGAGCAGCGGGATGCAGACCGCCAGCGAACCGATCACGATCTGCCGCTGGTGCTCGCGCTTGCGCTCGAGCGCGGACTGGTCCGCGTCGACGCGGTCCGTGATCCGGCGCTCGATCCGGTCCAGGAACGCGTCGATGACGGCCGGCTCCATCTCCTCGCCGAGTTCCGTGCGGGCTTCGACGGCCGAGCGCAGTTGGTTCTTGACCGTCGAATCCTCCGGCACGCCTCGATCATCGCACGGGCGCACGGGAGGCGTTCGTCAACGAACGAGACCGCGGGCCCCCACGCGGATCGCCGCCCGCGTGGCTCCACGGTCCAGCCGCGACGGCTGGACCGTGGATCGCGGACCGCTACGGGCTGGTGGTGGAGAGCGTGAAGGTCAGCGTCTTCGCGTAGGCGCCGGTGCGCAGCGCGTCCTGGGCACCGATGGTCTGCTTGAAGCTGACGGTGGACGAGTCGTTGGACGTCGGGCCGTCCCAGACCTTCAGCGTGGTCGGCGCGGAGGAGCCGCCGACCGGCGCGTAGGTGCCGCCGGTCGCGCCCGAGGCCAGCAGCGGCTGCGGCAGCGAGAAGGCGCCGTTGACCAGGTGGCCGGTGTTGGTCGAGGACGGGTCGGCGACCGTCAGGGTCGCGTCGCCGGCGGTCGAGGTGACGGTCGCCGTGGTGGTGGCGAGGTAGTCGTTGGCCACGCCCGGGGTGAACGGGCCGAACGAGGCCGGCGCGCCGAGGGTGAGCGCGAGCGTCGGCGGGACGGTGCCGCCGACCGTCCCCGGCTTCTCATCGCTGATCCAGTTGGCAGCGGTCACGTAGACCGCGTCCGGTGAAGAGAACTCCGCGTTCTTCTGCCCATCGCCGAACAGGAAGAAGCCCCGCTGCTTGACCGCCCCGCGCCCGGGGAACGGATCCGGGTTCGAGGCCAGGTAGGTCGGATTGACCGTGTACAGGTCCGTCTTGGAATCCGCCAGGGTGGCCTGCACCCCGGAGTACGGCGCATCGCTGATCGCGAGGTTGACCGACAGGTAGAGGGCGTTGGGGTTGGTGGCCGAGACGCGCGAGGAGAAGTACTTGTCCGCACTCTCGCCCGCGGGGACGGCCAGGGGCACGACCGCCCCGCCGACGAGGAGGTTGAACGTGACGTCGCCGTAGCCGCGGGCGACGAACTTCGCCCAATCGGCGTCGCGCATGTACGCCGGGCGCTCCACCTTGAACTCCAGCCGCATCGGCGCCACGTAGGTGGTGCTCAGGTACTCGGCATCGGTCAGCGGCAGGTAGGGCCCGCCCGCGGCGTGCCCCAGTGCGTAACCCGCCGCCGTCGGGCTGGTGTTGCCGCGCGCGTTCCACATCGGGATGTTGAACGAGGTGGCGCCGAGCAGCGCCTGCGAGCCCAACTGGCTCTTGCCGACGGCGGCCGAGGCGTCCTTGAACGTGCCGATCGTGACGTCGAGCAGGTCGAGGTCCGACCGGTCGGCGTTCAGCCCCGGCATGCTCGCCCACATGAACTTGGCGCCGGCGGGCCCGGAGTACCGGGCCATCTCCAGCATGCCGTCGGCCATCAACTTGGTCATCTGCACGGCCGAGTCGACCTTCATCCGCTCGTTGGCCGTGTGCCACCAGCGCTCGTTGCCCGGGATGACGGCGCCGAAGGCGGTCATCTTGTTGCGGAAGCTGGTGGCCAGCGTGCCTCCGGTCGTGCCCTGCGGATAGGCCACGTCGGAGAGGGAGGACGGACCCACGAACTCCGCCGGGTCGTGGTTGATCGAGGCCTGGTAGCTCCCGAACTGAAGCGCCGTCAGCGGGTTGTCGTGCGTGACGTACAACCCGGCGCCGACCGGCGAGCCGAGCGTGCCGATGGTGAACCCCTTCGCGCCGAAGGCGGCCGTGACCGCCGCCGTCGCCTCGCCCGAGTCGGCCGCGGTGACGTGCATGCTGCGCACGTACATCGGGATGCTGAGGCTGCCGGTCGCGGCCGTGTAGAAGCTGGCCGGGGTCTCTGAGTTGATGCCCCCCATGAGGGCGAAGGTCAGGTTCGGCGTGCCGTTGCTCGGGTTGCGCAACAGGCTCGCCGGGATGCCCATGTACTTGCCGATGTAGGCCTCGCCCTCAACGCCGTCGCGGAAGAACAGGTCGGTGATGCCGTCGGCGGCCTTCTTCAACTGCATGTCGGCGGCCGGGGCTCCCAAGGCGCCGAGTCCCTTCGAGAGCAGGAACATCCCCCACACGACGGCGTTCTTGCCGTACTGCGGGGTCGGCATCTCCATCGCCACATCGGTGTTGATCTCCAGCGTGAGCGAGTCGCCGGCGATCGTGGTCTGCACCTTGGGCGTGGTGCCGGAAGCCGCCGGGAGCCAACCCTTCGCGGTCGCGGCCGCGGTGATCGCCGACACGAATTGGTCGCGCGCGGCGGAGCTCGGCCCCCGCCACGTCGAGGGTGAAGATGGCCCGCGAGGCGATCTGCGTCGTGCTGCCGTAGGCGATGTCCTTGAGCGTCGGGTCGCCTTCGCGCAGGGTGACGCCGGCTCGGGCGTCCGTCAGCCGGAACGCCGTGGCGCCATCCGCGGACAGGCTCATCGACACCGACGGGGTCACCGATCCGGAGTTGCCGACGATGACCGGGAACCGCGAGTCGGAGGTGTAGGCCGCGATCGGCGTCTCCTCGCGGTTGAGGTTCTTGTACGCCCAGTTGTCGTAGAAGCTCGGGTTCGAGTTGTACGGGATCGACTGGAACGCGGCGGTGTTCGTCGTCGACGGCGTGCCCGGACCGCCGTCTTCGTAGATCCCCATGACGATGCGGATGCGTCGATCCATCGGCAACCCCGCCTTCAGCAGCGCCTTGGTCGCGAGCAGCGTCGCCAGTGTCGGGCCGCTGTCGTCCTGCAGGCCCGCGCCGTAGACCCAGCTGTCCTTGATGTAGGGCGAGTGGTAGGCGCCCGGAGTCCCGAGGTTGCCGAACGGGTCACGCCAGCGCGCCAGCTGGGCGGCGGAGACCGAAGCCGTCGGCGAGTCCAGGTGGCTCAACGCCATGACCATCTCCGGGGCCTCCGGGTCACCGATCTCCGCGTAGACGTACTTGTCGGGCTGGCGCTGGACGACCACCGGGAAACCGAGGTCTCTGGCCAGCTTGACCACCCAGGCGAGCTTGGCGACCTTGCGGTCGTACTCGTTCTGGTTGGCCGCGGTGTTGCTGACCGGGAAGGGGTACGCGGTCGCGGCCGTGCCGCCTCGGGAGATCGAGTCGTAGGTCGCCCCGTCCAGCATCGCCCCGATCAGGGTGAGCGGGTCGTAGGTGCCGTCCCCCGCCCGCGCGTCGCTGACCCGTCCGGCCAACGCCTCGACCTCGGCGTGGATCGCGTCGCGCTCGGCGTCGGTGACCGACAGGTCGTAGGTGACGCTCGGCTGGAAGCGCTCCTCGCCGATCCCGTCCGCGGACGCGTTCGCCGCTGCGCCCATGGGCAGGAGCAATGACATGCCACATGCCATCGCAAGAGACTTCTTTCTCATTACGTAACCCCCCCGCACGACAGACCGTTGCGCGCGGGACGTTCTCAGTCCGTTCCCATCCTGTCAACGAGTCACGGCGACCGTGCACCGGGTCTTGGCCGACCGGGTCGGGTCGTTCCGAGTCGGGCCGCCGACACGCGCGCCCGCGGCCGTCGCCGGCGACTACGCCGCGATCTCGAAGCGGCCGGTCGACGCGATGTCGGTGTGGCCGAGGACGTCTGGGAGGTACTCCTCCAGGAACACGCGCGCGACGAACTCCTGACGGGTCGAGACCCCCACCTTCTCGTACAGGCGCTTCACGTGATCCTGAACCGTGTGGGGCGAGACGACGAGCGCCGAGGCGATCTCGAACATGCTCAGGCCCCGCGCGAGCAGGGTGGCGACCTCGCGTTCCCTCGCGGTCGCGCCGTGCACCTCGAGACGGAGGGTCGCGGACTGCCGGCTGACGGCTCGCTCGACGACGATCGCGACGCGGCCCGTGGTGTCCGGGAGCGAGGCGTGCAGCGTGATCCAGCCGTCCACGCCGGGGACGGTGACGACGTTCCCGCCCGCGGCCTGGTTCGAGCCGGCGCGGCGCGTGAACCCGGCGAGCCCGACGACCGCGGCGGGCAGGCCGGAGGCGGCGGATGTGGCGTCGCTGCGGACCTCGTCCAGCAGCGGATGCGCCGCCGGCGTGATCAGCTCGACGTCATCGTCGGGGCCGAGCACGATCAGCCCGGGCGCGTCGAAACCGGACCCGCGCCGAGCGGCGTCGAACCGCAGCGACGCACGGATGCCGGACGCGATGGCGCCAGAGACGCGTGCCATGGCCGCCGCGTCGGCGTCGGTGAAGGGCGCCGACCCCTCGAGGCGAGCGACGTGGACGGCGCCCCAGACGCGCCCGCGGATCAGGAACGCGGCGCGCAGCTCGTGGGGGATGCCGGCCGGCACGAGCAGGTCCCGGTAGCGCGCGCTGCGCTCCGGCCGGCCCCGGGTCACCTGGTCGAGGATGCCCACCGGCGTGCGGCGCGCCGCGACGTCCGCGAACCGGTTCACGTCGTCGATCAGGTACTCGCTGCGGGCCATCAGCTCGCCGGCCGCGCCCACGGTCTCGGACGTGAAGACGCCGGTCGCGACGAACTCGTCGGGCGAGTCGCTGGTCATCAGGCGGGTGTGCGGGTCCAGCGTGTGCCAGCACATCGAATCGCTCGCGACCACGCGGCGCAGCCGTGGGTTGAGCTCGGCGAAGTACTCCTGGCGCGGGAGCCCGCGCGCGGCGAGCACCGTGATCTCGTCCAGCAGACGATCCATCGTCCACGTCGGGGCCATCGGCCGATCCTACCGTCGGTGCAGAAAATACCCCGGGATCCGGGGATGGCGACGACGACGGCCCCAGCGCAGACTCCTGGCATGCGCTTCTCCCGACTGATCACGCTCATCGCCACCACCTCCGCCGCCGCCACGCTCGCGGTCGTCCCGGCCGCCAACGCCGCGGATCAGTACTTCCTGAAACTGGATGGCGTGACGGGCGATGCGTCGATCCCGACCTCCTCGGGCCTGATCCAGGTCAACTCCTTCGAGCTGGGCGCGGAGAACCCCATCACGCTCGGCACGGCCACCGGCGCCGGTTCCGCCAAGACGGCCCTGAAGGCGCTCACGATCGAGCGCAACCTGGACTCCGCCAGCCCCGTCATCTTCCAGAAGCTCGCGCAGGGCGCCGCGATCCCGGGCATGGAACTGGTCGTCCGGCGCGTCGGCCCGACGTCGGCGCCGATCGTCCTGCGCTACCAGTTCCAGGCCGCCTACCTGACCGGCCAGACGCAGAGCGCCGAAACCGGCGACTCGGCGGTGTCGGAGAAGCTCGTGTTCACCTACGCCGCCGTCCGGCAGAGCTTCATGCGGCAGAGCGCTTCCGGCGCCACGCTGCCCGCGAACACCGTGTCGGGAAGCTGGAACCAGATCGCGAAGTCGACGTCGATGCTCGTCCCGGGCTTCCCGGACACCTCGAACGTCATCCGCATCGCCGGCTGACCTCCAGCCGGCCCGGCGCGAAGCGGCCCCGAAGCACGAAAGCCCCGCGACGCGGGGCTGGGCCGCGTCGCGGGGCCTGGTTCGGCCCCGCCTCGCTCGGTGACTGGGCCCGGTCGTGTCAGACGACCGCGCCGAGTTGTCGCCACCCTGCCGACGTCGAGCCGCTGCCGGCTGCGATGCGCGGGCGCATCGTACGGTCGGCCAACTGGTATTGCGGCTGGCGGGACAGGCGGCGTAGGCTCGGTGGGTCACCGTCAGAGGGGGTTGTGATGGTCCGCCGGTTTGGGGTTGCCGTCGTCGTGGTCATGGCGCTGGGTCCGGTCGCGGCGAGCGCTCCCGCGCAGTCGCCGGTCGGCCCGAAACAGAGGTTCTTGGGCGTGGTCAACGGCTCACCGACGCGCGCCGTGATCCGGATGGCCTGCTTCGGCCCCGTCAGGCCCTGGCAGCTCGGGCACCCGATGGCCGGCCAGAGCCTCGGCGTGACCAATCGCCCGCTGCCGGTCGCCAGCACGCTTGCGGTCGGGTTCACCGGCGAGGCGAGCGCGATCGCGGCCTACGCGCGCTTCGAGAGCCCGCTCGCGAGCCCGGTCGTGCCCAGGCTCGGCGTCTTTCGGCTCTATGAGCAGCCGCAGAAGCTCTCCACCGACGCGCTGCTGCCCTGCGGAGGCCAGGGTCGGGTCGTCTTCGAGCCGGTCGACGGCGGGCCCAGCGCGCGTCCGGCGACCGTGG
Organism: uncultured Solirubrobacteraceae bacterium; assembly: GCA_963798325.1. Classification (GTDB taxonomy): domain Bacteria; phylum Actinomycetota; class Thermoleophilia; order Solirubrobacterales; family Solirubrobacteraceae; genus Solirubrobacter. The sequence continues at coordinate 138,764 of CAWCSS010000006.1, read as the reverse complement.
CGGTGGAGTTCGTCGGCCAGCCGTAGCGTGGGCGAATTCAACCCGGCCCAGCGCCGTGCCCTCGCGCCATGTGCGCGCTGGGACTCAGCAACCATCGGGAAGCTGCGATGGGCAATCAGCCACGCGAAGAACGCCGGCGAGAGAGCCCGTTCGGCTTGATGTCTGGCGTCGGGTTGACCTCCCCGTGTGAGTACAAGCAGTCCGTTGCTTGACGCAACGTAACGAGACTTCCGGTTTCCGAAAATGTCGTTACAACTCGACCCCGCGGCGAGGGACGAGATGCACGAATCCGTCGCCGAGCACGGAGTCCAGCGCCATCTGGTCGACTGCCAGCCCACCGCCGTTCGGCGCCGACCGACGCCTAAGCCCGCGCCCCAAGCCCCTGCCCCACAGGCTCCGCCGCGCGCTCCGCCGCCGGCTCGCGCAGCAGCAGCGCAACCACCGCCCCGCCGAGCACGCCCAGCACACCGGCCACGAGGAAGGTCGTGCCCAGCGCGCCGCCGACGGCCGAGTGGATCGCCGCGTCGAGGGTCGCCCGTGAGCCGGCCGGGGCGGCCGCGAGGACCGCGGCCGACCCGCCGCTGGTCACGGCGTGCGCGACGTCCGCGCCGCCCGGCAGGAGGGCGTCGACCCGAGCGCTGAAGATGCTGCCCAGCACGCCGATGCCCGCCGCGAACCCGAGCTGACGTCCCGTGTTCACCGCGCCGGCGGCCATCCCGCCGCGCTCGCGCGGGACCGCGGCCATCGCCGCGGCGACGACCGTCGGGATCGCGATGCCGGCCCCGATCCCGATCACGGCCAGCCCGGGAAGGACCGCGGCCCATCCGGAGCTGCCGTCGAGGCCGAGCATGAGCAGATCGCCGGCGCCGATGATCGCCAGGCCGCCGCCGACCGTCCAGCGGGGCGAGGAGCCGTGCAGCACGCGACCCAGGCCGCCGGCCACGAAGAAGGCGATCCCGCTCAGCGGCAGCGTCACGAGACCGGCAGAGATCGCGCCGAGGTCGAGAACGGTCTGCAGCCAGATCGACACGTAGATCAGGCCGGCGAAGGCGGAGATCGAGAGCAGCGCGGCGGCGATCAGCACGAGCACGAATGAGCGGCGGCGCAGCAGGGTCAGGTCGAGCATCGGCTCGGCCACCACCCGCTCGATGGCGACGAACGCGCCCAGCGCGGCGACGCAGACGGCCAGCGCCCCGAGCGTCTGCCCGGAGCCCCAGCCCTCCTCGGCGACCCGCACCAGAGCGAAGGTCAGCGCGGCCGCGGCCAGGGTGAAGGCGCCGCCGCCGGCCCAGTCGATCCGCGGGCGCCGCGGCAGGCGCGACTCGCTGAGCGTGCGCCGGGCCATGACGATCGTCGCCAGACCGATCGGGACGTTGACGAAGAAGATCCAGCGCCAGGAGAGGCCCTGGGTGAGCAGGCCGCCCAGGATCGGGCCGGCGGCGACCGCGGCACCCGAGGTCGCGCCCCAGATGCCGAAGGCGGTGCCGAGATCGCGGCCGTGGTAGGCCGTGTTGAGCAGAGCGATGGTCGTCGCGAGCATCGCCGCGGCGCCCGCGCCCTGCACGAACCGCGCGGCGACCAGCAGCCCGACGGACGGCGCGATGCCGCAGACCAGCGACGCGGCGACGAACACCGCGAGTCCGGCGAGGTAGGTGCGGCGACGACCGACGGCGTCGGCGATCGACCCGACGAGGAGCAGGAGCGCGGCGAGGGCGAGCGCGTAGGCGTCGACCACCCACTGCAGGCCGGTGAACGAGGCGTCCAGGGCGGTCGCCATGTCGGGCAGCGCGACGTTCACGATCGAGACGTCCAGGAGCAGCATGAACGTGCCCAGGCAGACCGCCAGCAGCGGCGCCCAGCGCCCGCGCTCGGGCGCGGGCGCGGTGGGAGTAGCGGAAGAAGTCATGCGCCGATGGTCTCGCGCACCCCCGGTCGCGACCCAGCGAATCGGCGTTTCGTGCAGAATCCCGCCACAATCGTGCCTGCAGAGACGGAAACCATCACCACCGACGCGCTGGACCGCCGGATCATGAGCGCCCTCCAGTTCGACGGGCGCGCCTCGTTCCGGCGCATCGCCCGGGCGCTCGGCTCCTCGGAGCAGACCGTCGCCCGCCGTTACCGGCGCCTGCGCGAGGCCGGCATCCTGCGCGTCGTCGTCCTCCCCGACCCGCGCGCGTCGCGCGAGAGCCTGTTCGTCCGCATCCGCACGGCCCCGGGCGCCGCGGAGCCGATCGGCCGCGCGCTGGCCCGCCGGCCCGACGTCTCGTGGGTCACGCTCGCCGCGGCCGGGACCGAGGTGACGTGCGCGCTGCGGGCCGACGACCCGCGCGACCGCGACGAGCTCGTCCTGAAGAACCTCCCGCGCCTGAGCCAGGTCACCGACGTCTCGACGGCCTCGCTGCTGCACGTGTTCGCCGAGACCGGCCTGCAGGAGTGGCAGGGCTTCGACGCGCGCCTGGACGCCGAGGAGATCGCCGCGCTCGGCGCCCGCTCGCGCCGCGACGTCCCCGTGCGCCGAGCCGCCGACGAGCCCGGCCTCACCCCCGACGACGACGCGCTCCTCGCCCCGCTCGCCGCCGACGGTCGCATCTCCTACGCGGCGCTGGCCGCCGCCACCGGGCGCAACGAGAGCGCGGTCGCCCGGCGGGTCGAGGCGCTCCTGGAGCGCGGGATGCTCTTCGTCGACGTCGAGGTCGCCCACGCCCTGATCGGGTTCCGCGCGGCCGCGACGCTCTGGCTCACCGTCGCCCCGGCCGACATCCACCGGGTCGGCAGCGAGATCGCCCTGCACCCGGAGGTCGGCTTCGTCGGCGCCGTGTCCGGCCCGGCCAGCCTCGTCGTCGCCGTCACCTGCCGCGACACCGCCGACCTCTACCGCTACATCACCGAGCGCCTGGCCCCGATCACCGCGATCCGCCAGCACGAGGTCACGGTCACCGTGCGCCACCTCAAGCAGGCGGGCACCGTCATGGACGGCGACCGACTGCCGCGCCTCTAGGAGTCATCGACTTCGCCGTCGAGCGTCGAGCTGCGGACACGCTCATCGATGAGCGGGCCGGGCCGCGAGCTGATCGAGTTCCCGGTCTGGCTCGATCAGCCCGGAGGCATTGACGCCGAGACGATGGGCAACTTCTGGCTCGGACTGGCCGAGGGCGCTGTGCAATGCCCTGGCGCTTGTTCTGCTTCGAGGGCTTGGAGTCGGCGCATCGCGTTGATGGCCGCGGGGAAGCCGGCGTAGGGCGCCACCTGGATGAGGACCTCGCGTAGCTCTTCGACGGTCAGGCCGACGTTGCGAGCCGCGTGCAGGTGGACGTCGAGCTGGGGTTCGCAGCCGCCCTTGGCGGCGAGCATGGCCACGGCGGCGAGCTCGCGGTCCCGCAGCGACAGCCCTGGACGGCTGTAGACGTCCCCGAAGGCGAACTCGACGACATAGCGGCCGAGCTCGCCGAGCGAGTCCACGACGGCCTCGCCGGCGGAGCCGTCCACCTGGGTGAGTCTCTCGCGGCCGCGGGCGTAGCGATCATCGGTTGAAGTGGCGGTGCGCAAGCTCCTGCTCCAGTTGCTCGTAGTTGGTGATCTTGTAGGTGACGGCGGCGAGATCGCGCTGCAACTCGGCGATCCGCTCGAGCACCTCGTCCCGGTGCTCCTCCAGCAGCACCCGTCGCCTCGAGAGGGTGCTCTCGCCCTGGCGGCGAAGCTCGGCGTAGCGCTGCATGTCGCGGATCGGCATGCCGGTCGCCCGCAGGCGCTGCAAGAACGCCAGCCACGCAAGATCCTTGCCGTCGTAACGACGTTGGCCGCCGTGCACGCGCGCGACCGGATCAAGCAGCCCGATGCGCTCGTAGTAGCGCAGCGTGTGCGCCGAGAGCCCACACAGCGCCGCAACCTCCGCGATCGTGAACGGTCCCGATGGCTCGGTGCTGGACATGGGCACCACGGTAAGGGTTAGAGCACGCTCTAACGCAAGCGTGGCGACGCGCCAGAAGTCGTCGTCGTGCGTCCGCCTCACGGCTGACGGAGCGCACGTCGCGGCGGTTGGACGCCGGCCCGAGCATCGGCCCCGCGGACAATGGCTGCTCATGCACGTTCTCGAGGAGCTCACCGCCACGGCGTTGCGCAGGCTCCTCGATGACGACCGGTGGGTGCCCGTTGGCTCGATAGAGCATCACGGCGCGCACCTACCCCTCGGCGCCGACGCGCTGCTCGCAGACGCCGTCGGACGCCACGTCGCTCAAGCGCTCGATGCGATCCTGGTGCCGACCGTCCGCGTCGGTGACGCCAGTCGGCATGCGCGGTTGACCGGCACGATGACGTTGCGCGCCGACACGCTCAGCGACATGGCCGTCCAGCTGATCGAGAGTTTGATCCGGCAGGGATTCACGCGAGTCGTCCTCGTGTGCACCCACGGCGGAAACCGCGCGGCGCTGGACACGGCCGTCGCTCGTGTTCGCGCCACCTCGGGCGGCGCGGTCGTCTGCGCGCCGACGGGAGACGTCGGCCCCTCGCCCGGAACGCACTCCGGTGAATGGCTGACCTCGGTCATGCTGGCGCTTCGACCCGACCTGGTCGAGCTCGAGAACGCCGACAGCGAACTCGTCGACGAACTGCGAACGGCCATGCCCGACGAGGCGCGCGCCACTTCCAGCGCTTCGCCGCGAGCATCGTTGCCGACGCGCGCGCGGCGAGACCGCGCCGATAGGGCAAGCGTTCCAATCCGCCTTGCCGAATCTCTCATCGCTGGGACGGCACTTGAGTGCCCAATGACGAGAGCGCGGCTTCGGTCGACGAACGGCATCGTTGCGTCACGAGACGCGGAAATCTCGTGGGCTCTGGCCGGGGCCGCTGCTCATGCCTCCATGGAGGAGCGAAAAGCCCGCCGGAGGCGAACCCAAGCCACGGCGCCGCATCGCCCGGTCCGCACAGCTCAGATGCGCCCTTCGGCGTCGTCCCGGGCGGCGGCCGCAAGGGAACGCAACACGGCCGTGAACGCCTCGGCGACATCCGCGACCGCCTCTGGAAGCAGTGTGGTCATCGGCCGGATGACGATGATGCTGTGGGCTGCGCCAACCCCGATGACCGCAAGCCGGAGCGGGATGTCGACCGCGGCGAAGGGGTCCCGTGCCAGCAGCTTCTCGCCCGCAGCGGGATTGCCGAAGACGAGCGTCCACGCCGGGTGGCTGGCGACTCCAGCCGCAGCCATGTCATGACCGTGGTCGACGACGGCGTACTCCGTGATCGCGCGATCGCGGAGCGCGTCGCGCAGGCACTCGACGGTGACGGCAGGCGCCGCGGCAACGCTCACCTGCTCGTAAGGGCTCCCGGCGGCGGGAGTCGGGACGGCAGAGGACACGGATGGACCTTCGCAGATCACGAACACTCATCGCCCGACCGCCGGCCAGCGCATTCGCCTGAGGACAGTCGCGGCCAGTGCGGGGCGGTTTCGACACCGAACTTCCAGTGCGCTCCGCGATCGAGCCCTGTCGCGAGCACGTCATCTCCGACAGCTCTGGCTGCGATCAGTTCCTCGCCGCCGGCGCCGAGCGGTGCAGATCGTCCACGAGCGGCACTATCCCCTCGCACATGTCAGGTGGTGCGGGGCACGACGGTGCTCGCCGGTCCCGAGGTGCTTGGGTCGATCGCCGCGAGTAACGCGCGATCGACTGACCGCTGGCGCTACCGCGACGAGCGGGTCAGCCGGGACCGGCGCTTGAGCAGCGGCACCAGCGCGATGGACATCGCCGTCCCGGCGACGGCGCCGATGGCCAGCGCGGTGCGCGAGACGGCCGGGTCGCGGTGCAACTCGCGCAGCCCGATGAGCGCGGCGGGCGCGAGCGTCAGCACCGACGTAAGCGCACCGGGGTCATAGCGGCGGTGACGGGCCGCCCATTGCAGGTGCAGGGCGGCGTTGCCGAGGTGGCTGACATACAACAACGCCGAAGGCGCAGCCGCTCGGGGGCCGGCCATCGTGCCGAGCGTGGTGCCCCAGCCGAAGCCGACGTTGATGACCAGGGCCATGCGCGGATCGAGCGGGAAATCGTCCTTGTCGGAGCCGAGCACCTCGCGATTGATCCACGGCAGGAATCCGCCCGGCCACACCCACTCCTCCGTCTGGTGCAAGAGCAGCGCAGCCAGCGGCCGCAGCTCAGGGCGGCGGACCGACGCTGCGCTGACGGGAGCGACCGCGGCGGCGGCCACGAGCGGCCAGCGGCCGTACGTTTGGGGCGTCACACCCGGAATCTATCCGACACACACGGTGGCCACGGGCCCCGCGATACGCGTGTCAGGTACCTGCTTCAAAGCGCGCATCGATGCAGCCAGCGGTCGTGCCTCGACAGGCGGCCCAGCCGTTCGCGACGCGCGGCCCGCAACGCCGTCTCACGCGCGCGCACTCGGCGGGCGGACCAGACGCGAGGCGAACATGGTCTGCACTTCCAGTCCGGCCGACCGGTGTACCTCCGAGAGCATCTCGACGCGGCATCCTCCTGAGGCGACCACGCTCGCACGCGAGCGTCACGTTCTCCTCATTCCCTGGTTGCTGGGAGTTGGGTACGTCCCGGTCGTCGCCATGGCAGGTTGCGGAGTGGGACCGGGGAAACGAGGACCAGGACTTTCAAGCTCTTCGGGCTGAGGGGACGGACGCAGTGCACGCCGTAAACGATTTGCGGTTCCGCGGCCGACGCGGCAAGCGTCCTGGAGTAACACGACACCGACGACTCGTTCGCGAGCGTCGAGTTGATCAACTCCTGGTTGACGAAAACGACACTCGTGGATGCGAGAACCTCAGAAGGACGGTCGAGCCCGCCGTCCCGCGGAGCAAGCGAAGTCACGCGACGCGGAGATCCCTACGCGTAACGTTATTTCCGGCTACCGGAAATGTCGTTACATCTCGTCAAGAACCACGCGGGTCGCCGCGGCGTGGCGCACGAGATCGCACCGTCGACGATGCGTTGTTCGACGACAATCGAAACGAGTTGTGGATGAAGCGTTCCGTTCGATCGCGATCGAACGGTGCCCTCATTGAGTCGACACTCCGTCCGCCGCCGCCCGGATCGCGAACAACCTCTCGCGTTGAGCAGAGGCGGCGCGGCCTGACGCGCGGACGGCGAACGTCGACTCGATACGTCCGCACAACCCTGGCGCCCGGACGGTGCACCGCCAGCTGACCTGGACTCGCCGCTCGACGACACAGGCGGTACGCGGTGACTGCCGAAGCATCAAACCGGCTAATGGTGGGAGCAGCTTCGAATCACCGGACATCCCTGGAAATAGCATGGTTCTTCATCGGCGTCCCCCTAAATGTCCCACATCGGCAGGCGAATAGGCGAGTGCCGTTCCCCTAAGCCGCGCCGCCGATGAGACGTCATATGGCGCGCGTCGGTTCGCGAGAAAGCACGCAAGGTCGATGCCCATGATTGCCACCGCACCGGCAGACCGGCGCACGATCGTGCTCAACCGTCGGATCCGAACGCTGACGACCGGCCTCGCACGCCGTAGTCCCCCAGCGTGCCGCTTTGGGGCGGCGCGAACGCCACGATCGCTTCGACGAACGCGCTCGGTGCCTCCTCCGGGATCCAGTGGGCGGTGATCGGGATGATGCAGCCCGTGACGTGGTGCGCAACTTCGCGCAGCATCTCCTCCATGAGGTGGCCGGTGGTGGAGATTTCGCCTCCGATCGCCAGGACGGGCACGTCGAGCTTGCCGTTGGCCTTGAGCGCGGCGCGGTTGTCTTCGGCGTCTCGGTCGAAGGCGCGGTAGAGCTCGAAGCCGGCGCGCATCGCGCCTGGTGCCGCGTAGGCCGCTGCGTACGCGTCGATGTCGGTGGCGGATGGGTCGGTGGTGCGGGCGTCGAAGAAGTACTGCAGGTACTGGCGTTCGCGTCCTCCGACGAGCAGTTCGGGCAGGTCGCGTGCGCCATGGAACGCGAAATGCCAGACGCGCGGGTCGCTGCGCAGCCGGTCGAACACGGCGGTCCCGGGAATCGGCGCATCCACGAGCACGAGGTGGGAGAGCTCGTCGCGGTAGCGCTGGGCGTAGGCGTAGGCGACCATCAGGCCGATGTCGTGCCCGCCGAGGACGATGGGACCCTCGATGCGCAGCTGCTCGCGAACGAGGCGGTGGATGTCCTGGGCCATGGTCTGCTTGTCGTAGCCGCCCGCCGGGCGCCAGGAATGGCCCGCGCCGCGGTAGTCCGGCGCGATCACCGTGTACCCGGCATCGACGAGGCCGGGCGTGACCTTGGCCCACTCGTGCGACGTCTGCGGAAAGCCGTGAAGCAGCACGATGGTCCGGTCGCCGTCGCCTGCGCGGACGTAGTGGAGTCGGAGCCCGGGTTCGATTTCGGCCATGCCATGCGTCATGTCGGCGAGTGTTCCATCAATGGCGCTGGGACCGGCATTGACCAGCGCTCGGGCGCACGGGAGCGTGGTTGGGCATGGATCAGTTGCAGACGCGCAGCCCTCACCAGCACCTGCATGGTGCGTTCGGCAGTGATCGCTTCGGCGTCGTCGCCGAGCGCTTCGCGCGCGCGTTCGGGACCCGCAGTTCGTCCTCGGCCAGACCATCCTCGTGGAGCAGCGAGTGACGGTGTGCGCGACCGTCGATCACATCCCATGCTCCAGCCAGCGTTCGACATCGGCAGCCTCGAGGCTGAAGGAGTCTCGCGGTAGTCGTGCGACCACCTGTGTGCTGAAGTCCAGGCAGCAGTCGCCGGCGAGCTTGCGGTCGGCGGTCACGTCGTAGAGCAGCGCCCACGCGAGTTCGATCGTGGAGCGGCCGGGACGTCCCCAGCCGAAGCTCCACAGCGGCTCGCGGGTGCGGCCGTGGAGGGTGTCCACGCCGTCGTTGGTGGCGACGCGCACGGCGCATCCGGCCGGGCCGCGATGCCCGACGTACATCCGGCGCTGGTTCATATCCAGATCTGCTCGAGTGCTTGGTCGACGAGCAGGCGGACGCCGGGATGGCGCTCACCCGACCGCCAGACCGCATGCCACGTCAGCGCGATACCGGTCAGGACGCCTGTCGAATCAACGCTCGACGGCACCAGCAGCGATCGGTCTCCTGCTCGACGGCGCAGCGCGGCCAGTTCCCGCCCCGCGGGCACCGAGACGTATTCGGCGACCTCGGAGCAGTTGCTGACGAGCGCGTCGTGGGCGGGCCAGGCCTTGCCGTATTGGGCGACCACGTATGGAGGTTCGCCGGTGGCGAGGAGCGGGTCGACGCGCACCGGGATGGCGTCGAGCCCGTCGGGCAGCGGCGCGGTCAGGGTGCACAGGCCGAAGTCCAACCGCTGGTCGAGCAGGTCGGTGAGTTGTTGCGCTTCGGGTGCCACCGCCTCCACAACCGTTACCTGGGATGACTCGAGGACGAGCGAGAGGGTGTCTGCGTTGGCGACGTGCGCGACCCGCAGTGTCTCGCCTTCGCCGCGGGCCACCGCCCGAAAGCGTTCGACCGCGCCGAGCACGCGGCGAGCACACGGCGCCAGCCGCCGGCCGGCCGGCGTCAAGCTCAGCGGGCGCGCCCGGCGATCGACCAGTGGCTCGCCGGCGTCGCGCTCGAGTTGCTGCAGGCCGTGCGCCAAGGTGCGGGTGGGCACGCCGAGCGCGTGGGCGGCGCGACCGACGTCGCCGTGGTCGATGACCGCGAGGAACTGTGCCAGCGCGCGCGGGTCGAGGTCGAAGGCGCCTATGCCGCTTGTGAGCATGCTTGCCCTCCCGCCAGCCAGGGCTCGCCCGCCAGGCTGTCCGTGCGCAGCCAGCCTTCAGCGGCGCTGACGTCCTCGGCGACGTCGAGGAACGCGCGGACGGCCGGGGTGGCGGGCCGCCGGTGTACGAGGTTCCACTGGACGTAGGCCTGCAGTGGGAGCGCGCCCACCAGCGTTGCATCGAGCGCGGTCCGGCGGCTGGCGAGCCACAGGAACGCGCGCGCTCCGGCCCGCCGCAGTGCGTAGGCCTCAGTGCCAGAGCCGCTGGCGACAGCGACGCGTTGCGCGCGGAAGCCGACCGCCTGCTCGTACTGCGCGAGAACTGGCGCGAGGTCGCGATCCTCGGGCACGGCGATGACTCGTCGGCGCACGTCGACGGGGCGCCGCACGTTCGGGTCGCGTCCGACGACCGCCACCAGCAGCGGGTCCAGGCGCAGCGGCCGCACGGCGAACCCGGGTTCGTCCGTCGCGCAGATGGCGATGTCGAGTTCCCCCGCTCCAAGCGCCGCGCGCTGCTCGTTCGCGGTCAGCGTGGCTTCGGAGACCGTGAGCTGCGGGTGCCGGCGGGCGAAGCGGTCGAGCAGGATGGCGAGGGTGTCCGAGCCGGGCGCATGCGCGACGCGCAGCGTCCCGCGCGCCGCCGCAAGTTCGTCGGTGGCGGCGCGCAGCGAAGCGAGCAGCTCGCGCGCCGGTGGGAGCAGCGCTGCGCCTGCGGGGGTCAGTGCGACGGTGCGGGTGGAGCGGGTGAACAAGCGCCGGCCGAGCCGGCGCTCGAGCTGTTGGATGCTGCGCGAGAACGCCGGCTGGCCGACGTAGAGCGCTTCGGCGGCGCGGCCGAAGTGCAGCTCCTCGGCGAGGGTGACGAAGCACTGCACCAGCCGCGCGTTGACGTCCAGTGCCGGCTCGGTGGGGGGCTCAGTGAGCATGTCGCCGACACTAAGCGCGCCTCCCAGGGCGGGCTTGCGCACAATTGCGCAATCCGGTGACTGCAAGTGCCTGGGAGACGCGCGCAGCTCAGCGGGCGGCGCGGAGGATCAGCGCCGTGACCGCCTTCGGCTGGGTGACCATCACCGCGTGTGAAGAGTCCACGCTGACGGTCCGCGCCCGCATCCGCGCGGCCATGAACCGTTCCGTGACCGGAGGGATCGCGTGGTCGTGTTCGGCGACCAGGTAGAAGCTGGGATGCGAGGCCCACGCGGGTGCGACGTTGAGCTTCTCCGTGAGCGCCGCAACGGTCAGCGGGCGCTGGGTGGCGGCCATGACGGCCGCCTGACCGGCCGGCACGTCCTGGGCGAAGACGTTGCGGAAGGCCGAGGGCTTGATGTACTGGTCCTCACCGCGCGCGACCAGTGTCGGGGGCCCGAGCAGCGAACCGGGGTTCTTGGTCACGAGATCGAGCACGCTCTCGCCCGTCGTCGGGGCGAACGCGGCGAGATAGACAAGCGACTTGATGTTCGTGGCCGCACTGCGGGTGATCACCGCCCCGCCGTAGGAGTGACCGACGAGTACGACGGGACCAGGGATTGTGGCCAGGAAGCCGTCGAGCGAGGCCGCGTCGAACGTCACGCCGCGCAAGGGGTTGGGCGGGGCGAGCACGGTGTAGCCGGCGCGTTCGAGCGCGCCGATCTCGGCCCCGAAGCCGGAGGCGTCGGCGAACGCGCCGTGGACGAGCACGATCGTGGGTTTGGTGTCGGCCGAGGCGGGCCCGGCGAGGACGAATACGGCGAGGGCGGCGAGGGCCAACGCGCGGAAGCGATGCATGAAGTCTCCTTGGTCTGCAGTTGGGCTGTCGCTTACGCGGCCGCGGGTGCGCCGGCGGAGGCGTCGGCGGCCAGCAGCGCCCAGTCGAGCGCGAAGTCAGCGACTTCCTCCCAGCCCGGCTGGCCGAGCGTGTAGTGCGAGCGCTCCGGGAACTCCTTGTATTCCGTGATCGCCGCCACGTTGCGGTACTTGTGGAAGTTCTCGGCGTTCGTCGAGGCCGGCGCGACGTGGTCCATGCCGCCGGCGATCAGCAGCAGCGGCGCCCGGTCGGCGTTGGAGAAGTCGACCTTGTTCGCGGCATGCGGGTTGAAGTTCGCGAGCGCCGCCTGGTAGAGGACGCGGCCGGGGCCGGGCACGGCGTAGCGCTCGTAGACCGCCAGGGACTCCTCCTCGGTGAGCGTGTTGGTGAACGCGTAGTGGAACTCCTCGGGCGTCAACGCGACCGGCCGGTGCCGGTTGGCCGGGTTCTTGAGGACGGGCCAGCCAGAGCGCAGGGTGGAGAGCGGGAGGCTGAGCAGGCCCTTGACGGGTCCGGAGTCGACGGCCACGCCGGCGGCGCCGAGGCCGCGGTCGAGCAGCATCTGCGTGAACACGCCGCCGAAGGAATGGCCGACGATGATCGGCGGTTGCTCGAGCTCGCGGATGATGCCCTCGTAGTGATCGACGATCTCTGCGATGCCGAGGTGCTCGATGCCGAACGTGTCTTCGCGCAGCGCCTCGATCGGCCGGTCCATGCCGGGCCAGTTCGGCGCGAGGGTGCGCAGCCCGCGTTCCTCGTAGCGCTGCTGCCAGTGTTCCCAGCTGCGGCCGGTCATCCAGAGGCCGTGGATGAAGACGACGGTGTTCGGGGTCATGCGGTGCTCCTTGTGGGGTTGTCAGTACTGCGCGAGCGCTTCTGCGGCTCGTGCGAGAGCGAGCGCCAGGCTGTGGGCGCCCAACACGACGGGGCCGCCGTCTCGGCGCGCTTCGATGTGCACGACCAGATCGCTGTCCTCGAAGCGCGTGTAGCCGATCAGCTCTGCTCCGGCCCAGAGCTCGGCGACGCCATGCGACGCCTCTTCTGGGCTGACGACGGCGACACGGATCTCATGCATGGGACGCAGCTTCGGGCCGCTCGATCCCGCCGCCAACGCCGTTGGCTGCCGCATTGATGCCGCTCGGGGCCGGGCATCAATGCGGCACGCAACCGGCATTGAGCAGCGGTCGTCGCGGGCGGAGGGTGGTGGAGACCAACCACCCAGTTCCAAGGAGTCACATGTCTTCCATCATCGACGCGACCGCCCACAGCGCGGGTCTCGGCGACAAGCAGGGCCTGCAGGAGATCCTGGACTTCCTCGTCATCGAGGAGGCGCTCGGCGTGACGTTCGTCACGGCGGCGATCGAGAACGGCGCCGGCACGCCTTCGGAGGCGTTCTTCGGAGTCCTGCAGGAACGCGGTGACCCAGGAGTTCCACCACGTCGAGGCGCTCAAGGAAGCCGGCGGCAAGCAGCTCATCACCACCTACTGGTTCCCCGACGCCGCGTTCGACGCGGGCAACGTGGGACTGTTCTCGACGCCTCGAGATCATCGAGACCGTCGAGATCAGCCTGTACCTGCTCGGTGTGAGCGCCTACGCCCGCGCGGGCGAGGACTTCGGCGCGCGCCTGTGCGCCGAGGCGATGGGCACCGAGGCCGTGCACCGTGCCCTCGTGCGCTTCGCCCAGGGACAGCTCGGCAAGGACGTCGGCGTCCCCAACGACGTCGGCTTCGAGAACTTCGACTGGCAAGACCCTGCGCGCGGTCCGCGACGAGCTCGAGGGCCTCGGCATCGGCTACGGCGTTCGAGACCGACCAGCCCGGGCGCTGGTACGAGTACCCGGGCGACCCGATCGCCCGCGGCGTCGGCACGCCCGTGAGCCACACCGTTCCCGCCTGACGTCCTCCCCGGCCCCGTCGTCCGCGGACGGCGGGGCCGGGCGTCAGTGCGCGTCGGGCGAGCTGTCGCTCGGAGATCGCGTGCGCGACCTGCGCGCGTGAGGTGATCCCCAGCTTGGGGAACATCCGGTAGAGGTGGCTGGCGACGGTCCGGTGCGAGAGATACAGGCGCTGGCCGATCTCCTTGTTCGAGAGGCCCTGCGCCACCATCTCCGCGATCTGCGTCTCCTGGGCGCTGAGCTGGTCCCACGCCTCAGGTGCGCGCCTCGCACTGTGCTCGCCGGCTGCCCGCAGTTCCCGTCGCGCCCGTTCCGCATAGCCTTGGGCGCCGAGGCGCTCGAACGTGCTCAGCGCAGCGCGTAGCGGCCCGCGAGCGTCTGTGACGCGCTTGTCGCGGCGCAGCCACTCCCCGTAACCGAGTTGCGCTCGCGCATGGTCGAACGGCCAGTCACCGAGCGAGACGTCGAGCGCCGCGAGCCACAGTTGCTCGGCACCCGCCGGCTCAGCCAGCAGCGCGCGGGCGTAGCGCAGGGCCACGTGCACGCCGGCCGCCGGTGTCAATGCCCCGAGCGTCTCCGCCTGGCTGAGCTCAGCGCGTGCCTCGTCATCGTGCCCGCTGCGGGTCGCATGCTCCACGAGGCTGCCGAGCGCCCACATCGCCTGCGGGCGATGGTGCAATGGGTCGGAGGGGAGAAAGATCCGATGCATCAAGGCGAACGCCTCTGCGGGGCGATCGGCGCCGGCCGCGGTCATCGCGCGGCCGTTCTGGATCGTCGCCAAGGTCACGACACTGCGGCCGGCAAGGGCCAGAGCCTCCGCAGCGGCGGCCAGGCGCTTGGCCGCATGCTCGTCGCCGCGGATGCCGACGATCATCGCTTGCGTCGAGAGCGCGTCGGCCTGCACCGCGGGCTGGCGTGTCTCCCGTGCCAGGCGCGCGCATTCCTCCGCGGCAGCGAGCGCCGCGTCCCAGCGACCAAGGCGCCAGGCTGTCCACGCTCCGAGACGGAGCGCCTGGGCAAGTTGCACGAGCCGACCCTGCTCGCGCAGCCCCTGGGCCGAAGCGTCCAGCAGCCGTTCAGCGCGTGGGAACGCGCCGACGCAGGCCGCGGCGTGGCCCAGCAGGTGCAGGTCGGAAGGATCGCTCGTCACGTCCTGGGCTCGGCGATCCAGGAGTTCGATCGTCTCGGCCGCCGAGGAGAACGGCGCTGCGTAGGCGCCGATGACGATCCGACGCGGGTCGAGCTCGTCGACCGCGAGACGGCTTGTGGCCGCGATGACCGCGTGCCCGCCGGTCGCGCTCGTCGCCGTCCAACAGCGAAGCGCCGCGACGCGCAGGAAGTGCAGAGCCAGGTCCGCGTCGCGTGCCTCCCGCGCCTGCTCGGCCAGTCGGATCAGTGCCTGGACGCGTTCGGCGCCGCCGCTCATCACCCGGTCGGAGGCCTCCTCGACCCAAGCGAGCCGGAGGCGGTCGTGCGGCTCGAGTTCGAGCGCCTGGGCACTGCGCACCAGCCGCCCGCTGAGGTCGCTGCGGCCGAGTTCGGAGGCTAACTCGGCGGCCCCCAAGAGCCTTCGGCCACGCGCGGCGGGCTTCGTCGTCAACTGCGCCGAGCGTTGCAGGGCGGTGATCGCCGAGTCGACGCCGCCCCGCCGCTCGGAGCGCAGCGCGCTCTCTTCGAGCTCGGTTGCGACGCCGTCATCGCAGTCGAGCACGCACGCCGCACGGTGCCAGACCGCTCGGTCAGGGTCGGCGGCGAGGACTTCGGCAAGCGCGGCATGAGCGGCGTGACGCGCGGTCAAACTTGCCGCGTGGCTCAACGCCGAGCGCACCAGGGGATGGCGAAACCGGATGGCTTCGCCGTCGAGCTCGACCAGTCCCGCTGCGGCAGCGACCTCCAGGCCGGCGAGGTCGGCGCCACCGCTCAGTCGACGCGCGGCGGCCAGCGTCTCGGCGAGGCTGTCGGAGTCGTTGCAGGCAGCGACGAGCAGCAGATCGCGGGTCGGCGCTTGGAGCTCTGAGGCGCGCACGGCGAAGGCTCGCTCGAGCCGGGCGGTCATGGGGAGGCGCTCGCTGAGATCACCGACCCGGCCGGCGTGGAGCGCCTTCGGCAGCTCGACGAGCGCCAGCGGGTTCCCGGCGGCGGACTCCAGCACCCGACGCCGCCGCTGCGGGCCGAGGTCCGGCGCGCCGGCGTCCAGCAGCGTCGACGACGCGGCAGGGTCCAGGGGCGAGAGGTGCAGTTCGGGCAGGTCGGCGTCCGCGAGTGGGTCCGCGTCGCTATGACGCCCGCACGCGACGATGACCATGGGGTCTGACTCGAGGCGGCGCGCGATGAACGCCAGGACGTGCCCGGTCGAGAGATCCAGCCAGTGCGTGTCATCGACGATCACCAGCAGCGGGCCCGGCCGTGGCGGTCTCCGCGAGGAGGGTGAGCGTCGCGAGCGCGACCAGGAAGATGCCCGGTGTCGGTGCGTCGACGATGCCGAACGCGGCGCGCAGTGCATTGCGCTGTGGGGCGGGCAGCCGCTCGAGGTCGCCCATGATCGGGTGCAGCAGCTTGTGCAGGCCGGCCAGCGGCAGCGGCCGCTCCGACGGTGTCCCGCCGGTCTCCAGGACCCGCCACCCGTTCTCCGCGGCGCGCGCCGCGAACGTCTCCAGCAGCGTCGACTTGCCGACTCCCGGGTCCCCGCGGACGATCAGCGAGGCTCCGCGCTCCTGGACACCGTCAAGCAGCCCCTCCAGTACTTCGAGCTCCGCGTCGCGCCCGACGAGCGGGCGCCGCGCGGTGTCGGAGGCCGGGGTCGTCGGCGATCGACGAAGGGAGGTGACAGAGGTCACAAACGCCACCGTAAGTGCGTCCCTCAGGAGGCGTATCACCCATTCACGGGGGGGCCGAGCGGCGCTTGTCGGGGTGCCGGCGGCCCGATACTGTCTCGCCGACCGATGGCCCCTCGCCCACTCCGAGGCCGCGCACGCGAGCTGGCTTCGATCACCGCAGCGATGGACGGCGCGCGCCGCGGGCGGGGCGCGACGTTGCTGGTCGAAGGTGGCCCGGGGATGGGGAAGAGCCGCCTGCTGGACGAGGCACGCGCGGTGGCTATCGAGCGTGGGTTCCGCGTCGCGACTGGGCGTTCATCTCAACATCCGGGAGAGCCGTTCGAGCCGCTGCTCGGCGCGTTCTTCCAAGGCATCGAACCGCTCTTGAGCCGGGATCAACTGCGGGCCCTGGGCTCGGAGCCGCTGCAGCCCTACTGGTTCGTGCAGGAACTGCAGGCGCTGCTGGAACTCGCCGCGCAGGCCGGCCCTCTGCTGATCATCGTCGACGACATGCAGTGGGCGGACCCGGGCACGTTGCTGGCCTTGCGCACCATGCCCCGCGGCCTGGCGGGCCTGCCGGTGATCTGGCTCCTCGCGAGCCGCACGCGGGAGGTCTCCGCTGAGTTGCGTGCCACGACGACGCTCCTGCGTCGCGATGGAGCCGTCACGCTCCAGCTCGAGACGCTCGACGGGATGGCCGTCAGAGAAGTGGTCGCCGATGCCCTCGGCGGAGAGGGTGACTCGAAGCTGCTGCGGTTGGCCGAGCGCGGGCAGGGCAGCCCGTTCATGCTCAACGAACTCCTCGAGGGTCTGATCGAGGAGGATCTGGTCCACGTCGTGTCCGGACGTGCCGAGCTGACCGCCGACCGCTTGCCCGACCGGCTCGGGAAGTCCATGACCGAGCGCCTGGAGGATCTCTCCCCAGAAGCGAGACAGGTCTTGCGGGTGGCGGCAATCCTTGGCTCGCGGTTCTCCTTCGAGCTGCTCACCGCGATGCTCGAGCGCCCGGCCACGGCCATCATCGGTCCGCTCGAAGAGGCGATGGCCGCGGACCTGCTCACCGAGGCCGACGACCGCCTCGCCTTCCGGCACGACCTGTTGCACGAGGCGGTGCTCGCCACGCTGCCCGAACCGCTGCGCCGCGGGCTGCACGCCCAGGCCGCAACCGTCCTGCGCGAACTGGACGCCGGGCCGGTGGCGGTCGCGCACCACCTCGCCGTGAGCGCTGAAGTCGGCGACGCGGCGGCGATCGCCGCGCTGCAGGAAGCGGTCGGGGTGCTGAGGGCCTCCGATGTCGGCGCGGCGGCTGATTTGAGCTTGCGAGCGCTGCGGCTCACCGCCCACGACGATCCGGAGCGCGCGGCGACCCTGTCCCAGACGGTCGCGCTGCTCTACACGGCCCTGCGCTTCACCGAGGGCGACGACGTCGCCGGCGAGGTGCTCGACGGGATGGTCGGCGGCGAGGACGAGGCCGACCTGCTGCTCAGCCACATCACGACGCACGTGCAGTGGTCACGGTCCGCGCGCACGGAGGCCGACGTCCTGCGCGTCATGGGCCTTCCCGGACTCTCCGCACCGGTGCGCGCCCGCCATCTCAGTGGCCTGGCGCTCAACCTGCCGGTTGCCGGCCGCTTCCGGGAAGCCTGGGAGGTCGCTCCTTCCGCATTGGAGGCGGCACGCGAGTCGGGTGATCCCACCGCACTCGGGTTCGCCACGCTCGGAATGGCGATCCTCGAGCACGCACGAGGTCGTTACGCCGCCGCCCTCGCGCTCCACGACGCGGCCCATGGGCACTTTCTCCGGGTCGAAGCGGCCCAGACCCGAGTCGTCGGTGTGACGTCCGTCCAAGCGGTGCGCGCGAGAGTGCTTGCGGACTTCGGCCGCCTCGACGATGCGCTCGCGCTCTACGAGGAGGGCATGGCCTCCGCGCAGCGCGACCGCGACGACTGGTCGCTCTGGGTCTGGCTCTCCTACGGCAGCCAGATGCTGCTCGAGGCCGGCCGGATCGGAGACGCCCGAGCGCACGTCGAGGCCGCCGAGATGACCTCTGGCCTCGTCGACTCGGCGATGGAGCCGCTCGCCGTGTTCACCCGGGTCACCGTCGCGCTGCACACGGGCGACCAGGCGTCGCTCGCCGACCTGGAACGTCGCGCGAGAGCCATTCACGCGGGCGGCAACCCGACCCGCCGGCGCTGGGCGGGCTGGACGCTGGCCGTCGCCGCAAACCTGCGCGGGGAGCACGCCGAGGCCGCAGCGTGGCTCGAGGACGAAGAGCTGCCTTACGCGGTGGCGACCCAGTGGGGATCAGAGGCCGCGCACCCGCCGTTGGTCGTGCGCACCGCGCTCGCCGGTGAACGGCCGAAGCTTGCCGCTGCCGCGGTCGAGCAGGCTGAGCTCTACGAGCGCGAGAACCCGGACGTCCCGCTCTTGGCCGCGTCGGCGGCGCACGCTCGTGGCCTGTATACACGACGACCCGTCCGAGATCCTGCGGGCCGTGCAATTGCTGCGGACCGCAGGCCGGCCGCTGATGCTGGCCGCCGCCTTGGAGGACGCGCACGCCGTCGTCCTTCGTTCGGGGCAGCTCGAGCTGGGTATCGCCCTGCTGCGCGAGGCGCTCGTCACCTGGTCCGCGGCCGGGGCGACGGCCGAAGTCGAGCGAGTCCAGGGGCTCCTGATCGCCCTTGGCGAGGATGACGCCGCGGCGGCTGCGGGCACAAACCGCAAGGGCTGGGCGGCGCTCACGCCGACGGAGCTCAGCGTGGTGCGATCGGTGGCCGAAGGGCAGACCAACCGCGAAGTGGGGCGGCGCCTGTCACTCCCACCCGAGACGGTCAGCGCGAACCTGCGTCACGCCTTCAGCACGCTCGGGATCAGCTCGCGTGTGGAGCTCACCAAGCTCGTGCGCGAACGCGACGCGTCCGCCTAAGGCGCGTCCGGCGGCGTGAGCGCTCGCAAGACCAACTCGCGTCGCGACGAGACACCGAGCTTGGCGAACGCGTGCCGGAGGTGGGTGCCGACTGTGTTGGCGGAGATCGACAGGCGCTCGCCGACCTCGCGATTGGTCAACCCGGACGCGACGAGTTCAACGACCCGGCGCTCAGCCGCCGTCAGTTCGTCGCGATCGCTCGCCGGCGCGGGTCGAGCGGTCGGTCGGCGCCGCTGCGCCGCGCCGCGCAACCGGCGGCGCACGCGCGCGGCGTCTCGTTCCGCGCCAGCGCGCTCGTAGGTCGCCAGGGCTTCGTCCAGCCAGCGGATACCGTCGGCGCGTGTCGTGACCGCGCGCAGGGACATCTGCCCGAGATCCTCGAGCACGGAGGCCCGGGCGAGCACCGCGCCTGCTTCTTGGAGTTGTGCGGCGGCCTCGGCGAGTCCAGCCGGCGCGTCCGCCACGAGCGCTGCGGCGTGCGCCGCGAACGCGGACAGATACGCGGAGCCCGGGTTCAGCAACGCCCGGGCTCCCGCGCGGGCGGCGGCCGCGCGCGCCAGTTCAGGGTCGCCCGCGCTGAGCGCAAGCCGGGTCAGCACGACCGCGTCGCCGGGTGAAGGCTCCAGCCGTGGCAGCGCGGCTCCCTGCTCCACGTGTGCGTGTCCCGCCCACGTGGCGATCCCGCCCTCGTCGCCTGACGCGTCGGCGCAGCGCAGGATGACCCAGGCGGCGTGTTGTCGCACCTCCGGCGGAGCATCGTCCGACGCCACCCTGGCCGCTGCGGCACAGGCCTGCGTGGCCCTGAGATCGCCGACGTGAATTGCCGCCGTGGCGACGGCCGCGAGCGCCGCTGCCTCCGGCACACGCGCGGGCACGTACGGCTCGACGCCGACCAGCACTTCCAGTGGACGACCAAGGGCCAGCAACGCCCGCAGGCGCAGCCCGGTCCACATGCGCGCCGCCCAGTGCTGACCGTGCTGCCGCGACGCGTCGGTACCGGCGTTGCTGATGTCGAGCGCGTCCTCTAGACGCCCTGCCGTCAGCACTGCGCTGCAGCGCAGGATCGCGACGCAGTCCGCGCGGACGCTGTCCGTCCAGCCCGCCGAAGCCGGCTCCGGCAAGGCACGCTCGTACTGTCCGCGCGCAATGTCGAGCACCGATTCGGCGAGCGCGCACGTGCTGTCCGCCCGGGGGTCACCGGCGTCCGCGATTGACTTCGCCGTCTCCTCGAGCTGTCGCTGGGCCTCGGGCAACCGCCCCGCCATGGCTAGGTTGAGGATCAGCCCGGCCTGGTGGCGGGCTCGGGAAACGGCGTCGATACCGTCCAAGGCGAGCGCACGCCGGTTCGCCTCCGCGCACACGTCGGCCGGAAGCGAGAACAGCTCTGATGCCTCCAGCAGGACTGCAGCGCGTTCGACCGGGGTGGCGAGATCCTGGCCCCAGCGGGCCGCCCAGGTCCTGGCCTCGTCGGTGCGGCCCGCCGCGTGCAGCAGGCGGACCGCGGCTGTCGCGAGTTCGGCGCGGACCGGGTCGCCGTAGTCGGGAAGCGTGATCGCTTGACGGCAGAGATCGGCGCCTTGCGACGGGTCGACGGCCAGCAGCGACTGGGCTGCCTCCAGCAGCGTCCGAGCGGCGCTGCCGTCGCCCGGGCGCGCACCGGCGAGCACCTGATCGGCCACCGTGAGCGCGGTGGCGCCTTCACTGACCAGCAACGCCGCGGCCTGCCGCTGCAGCGCGGTGACGGCAGATTGCGAGAGCGTGCTCAGAAGCAACTGGCGAGTCTCGACCCCCAACAACTGCAAACGACCATCGGCCCTACGTTCGACAAACCCAGCGGCCACCAGTTCACCGACGGTGTCGGACACCGAGCGGCGCTC
Organism: uncultured Solirubrobacteraceae bacterium; assembly: GCA_963798325.1. Classification (GTDB taxonomy): domain Bacteria; phylum Actinomycetota; class Thermoleophilia; order Solirubrobacterales; family Solirubrobacteraceae; genus Solirubrobacter. Next base: position 117,770 of record CAWCSS010000006.1, on the reverse strand, counting down.
GACCATCACGGCCAGCTGACGCGGGGTGCAGTCCGGCCCAAGAACCGCCGCGGCAACCGCGAGCTGTCGTCCCAGCGCGTCGAGCTTGCTGAGACGCTCGCGAACGCGCGTATGCATGCGCGCCGGCAGGGCGTCGAGCGACCGCACGTGCGATTGACCGTCCTGCACGACGACCCGGCCTTCCTCAGCAAGACCCAGCAGGAGGGCCTCGAGCTCGGCCGGCACGCCGCGCGCCTGATGGAGCAGTTGCTGCAGCGCCGGAGCAGGCTCGACGCCGAGCGCGTCCTTGGCCAGCTGGAGCACCGCGGCGTCGTCGAGCGCCTCGAGCGCGACGCGGGCGCGCAACGGTGCAGCGGCCCGTGACGACGCATCACGCATCTGGGCCGGGTCGAGGGCCACGACCACAGCGAGCGGGATCTTGTGCAGGGACGCCGACAAGGTATGCAGGGCGGTCAGCGTCGCCGCATCGGCCCAATGCAGATCGTCGAGGCAGATGAGCTGCGGCTCAAGCATCGGCACCGCGTCTCGCCCGTGCTCGAGCGACGCGATCAGGTCCATGCCGCGATCGACGGTCCGCAACGCGTCACGCAGCGGCGCCAGCGGAACGAGTTGTGCGCCCGCGACGGCGGCGGCATGGCTGACACCGATCCCGGACCGGCCGGCGATCGCCCCCGCCTCCTCGAGCAGCCGGCTCTTCCCCATCCCTCGCGCTCCCTCGAAGACCAGGACGGCGCCGCTACCAGCACGTGCCTGGGCGATGCGTTCGGCGAGCTCGTCGAGCGCCGCGTCCCGCCCGCGCAGCGGGAGGCGATGGATCACTCGGTGATGCCGTGCCGAAGCCGCATCAGCTCGACGCGGGAGTGCACGCCCAGCTTCGCGAACACGCTGCGCAGGTGGTCGTCGACCGTGTGCGGTGAGACGGCGAGCCGCGTGGCGACCTTGCGGTTGGTCAGGCCGCCGGCGACGAGCTCGGCGATCGCCCGCTCGGCGGCGGTGAGTCCCTGCCACGGTCCGGCCGCTTCGATCTCGTCGAGAACCCGCGCTGCGTCCGCGGTCGCCCCGATCGTCGCCCACACGCGGTGGGCCGCACGGAGCGCCGCGATGCGCTGGAACGGATCGGTCAGGAGTCCTGCGGCGTCCTCGGAGGCCTGAGCCGCATCGACCGGGCGGCCGAGTTTGGTCAGCCACGTCCCGGCGGCCTGCACGGCCACGGGGTCGCGGGCGCGCAGCCCGCCGGCGTGCTGCGCTCCCGCCGCGAGCAACGCAGAGGCAGGGGTCGCGTCGCGGCGCTGCACCGCGACCGCGACCGCCGCCGCGACAGTCGCCTCGTCCGCGATCGCGCACGAGCGCGCCACGCGCACCAGGCGCGCTGGATCGGCCACGTCGGCCGGATTGCGCGGAAGCTCGGGGAGGTCGGCAGGTCCCCCTCGGTCTCCCGCGGCGGTCCCCAACAGCCACAGGACTTGACGCCGGATCTCGGGTGAGGGATCCGTGGCCGCACGCCGAGCCTCCGTCACGGCGGCCGCGAGATCCTCGGGCCGCCCAAGGTGAGCCGACACGCGGGCAAAGGCAACCAGCGCCGCCGCGTCCTCGCTGCTGTGGACGTTCGGCTGCGGCGAGAAGATGACACCCAATTCCTCGGCGGCTTCGGCCAGCCGCCCTGCGTGCAGCAGCTGACGTCCGCGAAGACCGTGCCACAGGCGGGCGGCGACCGTCTGGCGCGTACGTCGCGCCCACAACACTCGCGCGGTCGAAAGCGCGAGCGCGTCATCGGGCGGCTGCCGCATCGACAGGGCCTCGCTCCGGGCCAGGTCCACCGTCGCGCGGGTCGCGTCCGAGGTCGGATGGTGTGCCTCAGCCTCGCGCAGGAGTTCCAGAGCGCAATCGATGGCCCCGTGCACGTAGGACACAGCTGCCAGCGCGTGCGCGCGACGCGCAGCGTCGTCGGCGTGGGTCCGGTCGACGGCTGGCGCGTCGTCGGCCGTGACGGCCTTCGCGACCAACCTCGCCTCCTCGATCGCCCCTGCACCGGCGAGCCCCGCCAAGAGGCTCACACGCAGGCGGCGCTTGAGCGCGGCCGAGAGTCCTGGGCGCGCAAGGGCCAACCGTGCGACCTGGGCCTGATCGTGACCGGACAAGCCGGTTGCCGTCACGACGCGTGAGCGCAACCGGCCTTCAGTCTCCGCCGGCATCGGATTACCGAAGGCCACCTCGGCAACTGCGGTCGCACGCGCGTGCCGCCCGGCACCGTGCAGCAGCACGGCCGTCTCCACGGCGATCGCGCCATACAGCGGATCGTCCGCGCTCACCCGCTCCAGAAGCTCACTGCCGACATCCGCCGCGACGCTCGGGTCCAGCGCGCCGAGACGTTGCGACGCATCCAACAACGCTCCCGCCGCATCCTCGTCGCCGGCTTCGACGCTCGCCAACAGGCGCGCAGCGATCTCCGCCGCCTCGCCGCCCTGGCTCACGAGCACGTCCGCCGCCTGGCGCTGCAACGCGCGGCACAGCGACGGTGCGAGCGAGGCGATCACCGCGTCGCCGACCAAAGGCTCCATCAGCAGGATGCGATCGTGCGAGGTACAGACGACCCCGGACTGCACGAGCTCGTCAAGCGACGCCAACAGCGCGGCCGCGCCGATCTCCAGCATCGCCGTGAGGTTCGGGAACGTGCACGTCGGGCCAAGCGCGGCCACGGCCCGCAGGACCTCCTGGGCCGTCGGGGAGAGGTCCTGCAGCCGGTCGCGTACGAGGTCGCGGACAAGCGCCGGCAACTCCTGCCGCAGCAGTTCGACCTGCTCGTCATCGCCGATGACGAAGCCTCCTTCCCCAAGGCCCCGAAGCTGCGCGGCGAGCAGGCCGGCATTGCCTCCTGCTCGAGCCAGCAGCGCCCGCAGCGACGCCCCCGCGGGACGGCCGAAGTAATCCGTGGCGATCTGGCCCACGGCCTCCGGGTCCAACGGCGTCAGCGTCACGTGCCGGGCACCGTCACGCTCCAGGGCCGACCACGTTGACTCGAGTTCCCAGGGCCACGCATGGCCGCGCACGCCCAGCACCCAGCCAACGGGGCGGCCGGCCAACTCCGCCGCCAGGTGACGCACTCCGGCGAAGCTCTCAGGGTCACTGAGCTGAAAGTCATCGAGGCAGAGCAGCACCGGAGCCGCAGCGCTGCGCTCGTGCAAGCGCTTCTGGGTCTCCACGAGTGCCTGATAGTCACCGCGAGCGCGGGTCCCTCCGCTCGCTGACGTGAGGTCCTGGACGGCCTCCAGCAACTGGCCGAGCGGCACAAGCCGGTCCCCGGCCGAAGCTGTGGTGAACCCGACACCCATTCCTGCGTGCAACGCGCGCTGCCGCGCTTCTTCGAGCAGGCGCGTAACCCCCATGCCATCGCCACCGCGCACCACCAGCACGCCTCCGTCGCCACGTGACACAGCCGCCAGGTGCTCGGCGATGACTGACAGAGCTGTCTGCCTTCCGCGGATCGGAAACGCACGGTTCACGCGGTCCGGCAGCTTACGCTCCGACCAGGCCGTTCGCCAATGAGCCGCGTCTGAGTATTGACGGCGCTCTCACGCCACCGTGAGCGCGACCTTGCCAAGGATGCCCCCGCGCTCCTTCGTCAGGATGGCTTCACGGCCCTCATCAAGCGCGCAGGTGACGCCGACCCGAGGCTCCAGGACGCCGCTGTCGATGCACCTCGCGAGTTCCTGAAGGCCTTCGCGATGTGGCTCCACGACAAAGTAGACGCCGCGCGCACCGTGCTCAGCGAGGCGCACGGATGACGGTGGCTCGGCGATCGAGACGACCGTGCCGCCGTCCTTCAGAAGCGCCCACGAGCGTTCCAGGACCGTCCCTCCGACGGTGTCGAACACCAGGTCCGCGCGTTCCCCGCCGAGATCCTCGTTCGTGCCGTCGAGGACGACGTCGGCACCCGCGCGGCCGATGGCCGCGACCTCGTTGGTCCGGCCGAGCCCGAGCACCCGGGCCCCCGCGTCGCGAGCCAACTGCACCGCCACGGCGCCGACGCCGCCGGCGGCTCCGAGCACGAGCACGGTCTCGCCGCCTTGGACGCGTCCGTGGCGGAACAGACCCTGCCAGGCGGTCAGGCCCGGCATCGGCATCGTGGCCGCGACGTCGTGATCCAGTCGCTCGGGCTTGTGTGCGAGGTTGCGCGCCTCCACGGCCACGTACTCGGCCAACGTCCCGTCGCGGTACCAATCCGTCAGCCCGAACACCTCGTCACCCACGGCGAACCCGGACGCGCCCCAACCGAGGTCGACGACCACACCGGACACCTCGTGACCGGGCACCGTCGGCCGACGGTCGTGACCAGAACGATCGATCCACGTCGAAGGCCAGTCGAACTCGCCCGGCGTGTAGCTCGCGCCATGAACCCGCACGAGGACGTCGCCGGTGCCCGGGAGCGGGACGGGGACTCGAGTAAGGGTGAGGCCGGCAGGGCCTCCGCGCGTGTGGAGACACAGCGCTCGCATGGTCGGCGCCACTTCCATGGACTCCTGAGTGCTCGTGTGCATGGCGCAAGCCTCCGCCAGCCGTCGCGATCAGCCAATGCCTTCAGACGTCGCATTCATGCCGCATCGCCGGCACCCCAAACGGCATGGATCGCGCGCCCGCCCTGTCGCACGCTTACCAGGACAGCAGCGAGCGATCGGAGAGCGACATGAGCATCCAGGCCCAACCAGCGGCAAGCGCACCAAGCCGACCCCAGCGCGGATGATGCGCTGGCTACGCAACGGCGCTCGGACCGCCCTCGTAGGCGCCGTCGTCCTCGTCCCGGCATCGCCGGCCGCCGAGGCGGCCACGACCAGGATCTACTTCACCAAAGGCCAGCAACTCGCGGCGGTCGAGCGTCAGTTGCCCAGCGGCATCGGACCGGCCCTGCGGGCGTTGGCCGCCGGGCCGCCACGCGGCTACGGCACGCGGATCCCGGCTGGGGTGACGGCGACCGTGCACGGCACGCGGATCGACCTGCGGCCCGACGTCAAGGACCATGCGGCGCTCGCGCAGATCGTGTACACCGCCACCGCAACCGGCGTGCACAAGGTCACCGTCGACGGGAAGGCCTACTCGCGCGCGGACTTCGGGCCGGGCCCGTACACCGAGCCGAAGCCGCCGAAGCGCAAGCTGCCGGCACCCGCAGACCCGAAGGCGGTGCAGACCAAGCTCGCGGCGCTCGGCTACCTGCCCGCGAGCGCCGTGACCGGAACATTCGACTACCGCACGATGCAGGCCGTGATGGCGTTCCAGGGCTGGACGGGCCTGGCGCGAGACGGTGTCGTGGGACCGCAGACATCGGCCAAGCTGCAGACCGCAGGCAGGCCACAGCCGTTGGATCGCACGAGCCGAGGCCGCCGGGTCGAGATCTACCGAGCCCAAGGCGTCGTGCTGCTGATCGACAGCGGCCGGGTCGTCCGGGCGATCCACACCTCGACCGGCTTCGGCGGCGACAGCACGAGCACAGGGACCCCGCCCGGCAAGTGGAAGATCTACCGCAAGGAGCTGCGCTCCTGGTCGGTGCCCTACAAGACGTGGCTGCCCTACGCGGCGTACTGGGTGGGCGGGTGGGCGCTGCACGGATACGCCGACGTCCCCGCCCACCCGGCTTCCCATGGCTGCGCGCGCCTACCGATGCCCGAAGCCAAGATCGTCTACGACTTCGTGTCGATCGGAACGCCGGTCCAGGTCTTCTGAGCAAGAAACCCGACGCACCGTTGCACCGGATTTCAGAGGATGGTGGGAGCAGGATTCGAACCTGCGAAGGCTGAGCCAACGGGTTTACAGCCCGTCCCCTTTGACCGCTCGGGAATCCCACCGGGCGGCGGCCAGTTTAGCGCCGTCGGCCGCGCATGCGAGGATCGCGCCACGGATGGAGCGGCCAGTGCTCATCGCGGGTGACGACGGCGTGCCGGTGCGCGTTCGTGAGGAGCTGGCCGGACTGGGGATTCCGACGGTCTCGATCTGCTCGCACAAGCGGGTGCGGGCGGCGCGGGCGGCGGCCGAGGCGGGGGCCAGGGTGGTGATCGGCGAGGTCACGCAACTGGGCACGTGGCAGGACGCGGGGATCGAGCACGCGCGGTCGGTCGGGGTGCTTGGGCCGGACGACCTGGAGAACCTGAACACGGCGTTGCTGGTGGCCGATGAGACGGATGCGATCCCCATCGTCGTGCGGTTGTTCAGCCTCGACCTGGCGACGGGCGTGGAGCAGATGCTCGGCGGCCGGGGAACGGTGCTGTCGGAGATCGAGGTCGCCGGGCCGGCGCTGATCCAGGCCGCGCTGGAGGGCAATGAGGGTCAGCGGGTGACGGCGGCGGGGCGCATCCTCGAGGTCGGGGAGGTCGACCGGGACGACCCCGCGATCGTCGTGACGCTGTGCGACGTCGAGCATCCGACGCACGTGTTCCCGCCGCCCGAGCAGATCGGGGCGCACGTGCTGGCGCTGGTCGACCGCCAGCAGGTGGTGAGCGGGGCGCGCGGGTCGTTGCCGGCGTCGGTCGCCCGCTATCACCAGCCGCAGCCGCAATCCAGGCGCGCGCCGCTGAGCGACCGCCTCAGGGCGACGGTGAGCGACATCCCGAGACGGGCCTGGTGGCTGCTGGCCACGATCATCGTGGTGTTCACGATCGGCACGACGACGTTCGCCCTCTCCGAGCACCTCGACGTCATCGACAGCATGTACTTCACCGCGACGACGATGGCCACCGTCGGCTACGGCGACGTCAACCTGCTCGACGCGCCGGACTGGTTGAAGCTGTTCGACATCGGCCTGATGGCGGTCTCCGCGGTGCTGCTGGCGAGCGTGCTCGCGTTCGTCACCGACCAGCTCGTCAGCCAGCGGATCGACCGCGCGCTCGGGCGCTTCGCGCGACCCCGCAGAGACCACGTGATCGTGTGCGGGCTCGGGAAGGCGGGCGCGCGGGTGCTGATCGGCCTGCACGAGCTGGGCGTGCCGTGCATCGGCGTCGAGCGCGACCCCGAAGCGGTCGGGATCGCGATCGCGCGACGGCTCGAGATCCCCGTGGTCTTCGGCGACGGGCGCACGCCGGGCATCCTCGGCCACCTGAACATCAACGACGCGCGCGCGGTGATGGCGCTGACGAGCGATGACCTGGTGAACCTCGAGTTCGCGATGGCCGCGCGCCGTTACAGCCCGAAGGCCCGCGTCGTGCTGCGGATCTTCGACCCGCGCCTGGCCGAGCGCCTGGACCGCGGGATCGAGCTCGACGTCACCCGCAGCGTGTCCGCCCTCGCGGCGCCGGTCTTCTCCGCCGCCCTGCTCGGCCGCCAGCCCGCGCAGCCGCTCGCGCTCAGCAACGTCCCGCTGCGCGTGCTGGAGACGACCGTGCCGGAGCGCTGGGCGGGGCAGTCGATCAGCGACGTCGAAGCCGAGTTGCGCGTGCTCGCGCTCGGAGGGGAGTGGCGCCCGCGCCCCCGAGCGCGAGCTGCTGCCCGGCGCCTCCGTCTCGATCGTCGGCACGCGCGAGGCGTGCGAGGAGCTGCTCAGTCGCTGATCACCCGCTCGGTGGCCGGGTCGAACAGGTGCACGCGGTCGAGATCGACCCGCAAGCGCACCGTCTCGCCCACCGCGGGCCGGAACGACGGCGGGACGCGCGCGATGAACCGCGTCGCGTCCTCGACGAGATCGTCGGCGGCGTCCAGCATGTCCCCGGTCAGCACCGAGGACGTCGGCGCCTCGCAGTGCAGCAGCACGTCGGAACCGAGCATCTCGGTCAGGACGACCGGCAACTCGAGCTCGCCGTCGGCCGAAGGCTCCAGCGCCTCCGGCCGGATGCCGACGATCACGTCGCCGCGATGCGACGTCCGCACGGGCAGCCGCGCCGAGCCCAGCAGAATGCCGTCGGAATCGGCAACGCCGCGCAAGAGGTTCATCGCCGGCGACCCGATGAACCCGGCCACGAACACGTTCAGCGGATGCTCGTAGAGCTGCTGCGGCGTGTCGCACTGCTCCAGGCGACCGTCGCGCATGACCGCCACGCGATCGCCCATCGTCATCGCCTCGGTCTGGTCGTGGGTGACGTACAACGTCGTCGTCCCGAGCTCCTGGTGCAGCCGGGCGATGTAGGCCCGCATCTCCACCCGCAGCTTCGCGTCCAGGTTCGACAGCGGCTCGTCCATCAGGAAGGCCTGCGGCGAGCGCACGATCGCCCGCCCCAGCGCCACCCGCTGCCGCTGACCACCCGACAGCGCGCGGGGGCGCCGCTCGAGCAGCTCGCCGATACCCAAGCCGCGTCGCAGCGCGACCCACGCGCTCCCGAATCGCACCCGCATCCTCCTTGGCCAGCTTGAGCGCGAAGCCCATGTTCGCCTCCACGCTCATGTGCGGATAGAGCGCGTAGGACTGGAAGACCATCGCGATGTCCCGGTCCTTGGGCGCGACGTCGTTGACCACACGCGAGCCGATCGTGATCGACCCGCCTGACGCCTCCTCGAGGCCCGCGACCATCCGCAGCGCCGTCGACTTGCCGGACCCGGACGGGCCGACCAGCACGGTGAACCCGCCGTCCTCGATCGACAGATCGAGTCCATCGACGGCACGAGTCCCGTCGTCGAAGACCTTCGAGACGTCCTCGAACGCGATCGACGCCACCGCGCACCTCCCGGATGTGATCGCGGTACCAGAGCGCCGAGCGCTTCAGGGTCCGCTCCTGCGTGTCGAAGTCCACGCGCACGATGCCGAAGCGCTTGTCGTACCCGTGCTCCCACTCGAAGTTGTCCAGCAGCGACCACGCGTGGTAGCGGCGGACCTTCACGCCCGCGGCCGGCGGCGCGGACCAGCGCCTCGCACGTGGTCGCGCAGGAACGCGACCCGCGACGGGTCCTCGACCACGCCGTCGACCAGCGTCTCGTCGTCGAAGGCGGCACCGTTCTCGGTGATCCAGATCTCCAGGTCGCCGTAGTCGGCGCGCAGCCGCAGCAGCAGGTCGTACAGGCCGGACGCGTCGACCGGCCAGCCCATCGCCGTGGTGTGCCCGCGCGCCGCGCACCTGCTCGGCGAGCAGCGGCAGCTCGGCCGACTCGCGCACCCACGTCGGGTTGTAGTAGTTGACGCCGAGGAAGTCGATCGGGCGCGAGATCACGTCGAGGTCCTCGGGGTTCAGCAGCGGCAGCGGCCCGAAGACCCGCTGGTAGTGCTCGAGCATCTCGACCGGATAGGTGCCGCGCAGCACCGGGTCCAGGAACCAGCGGTTCTGGTGGGCGTCCATCCGCTCCGCGGCGGCCTCGTCCCCGCGCATCGGGTTCAGGTTCAGCGTGATCCCGACCGGCGTGTCGACCCGCGAGCGCAGCGCGTCGACCGCCAGCCCGTGCGAGAGCAGCAGGTGGTGGGCGACCGTCAAGCGCGGTCGGCCAGTCGCGGATCCCCGGCGCCTTGCGCCCGTAGGCGTGCCCGAGGAACGCGACCACCCACGGCTCGTTGTGCGTGATCCAGCCCTGCGACCACGTCACCGAGCTCGTCGGCCATCATCGCCGCGTACTCGGCGAAGCGCAGCGCCGTGTCGCGCACCGCCCAGCCGCCGGCGTCCTGCCGCGCCTGCGGCAGGTCCCAGTGATAGAGCGTCGCGACGGGCTCGATCCCGCGCTCCAGCAGCCCTTCGGCGAGCCGCCGGTACCAGCCGATCCCGCGCGGGTTGAACGCCCCGCGGCCGTCGGGCTGCACGCGCGGCCACGCAATCGAGAAGCGATAGGACTCGAGCCCCAGCGAGGCCATCAGGTCGAGATCGGACGCCCAGCGGTGGTAGTGATCGCACGCCACGTCGCCGGTGTCGCCGTTCTCGACGGCGCCGGGCCTGTGCGAGAAGCGATCCCAGATCGACTCGCCGCGCCCGTCCTCGCGCGCGGCGCCCTCGACCTGGTACGCCGCGGTGGCGGCGCCGAAACGGAACCCGGCGGGGAGTCCGGCGGCGTCGCGCAGCAGCGGAGCGGTCGCCGTCATCCCTTCACCGCCCCTGCGGTGATGCCCTTCACGAGCCAGCGCTGGGTCGCGAAGAAGGCGATGAGCACGGGAAGGGTGGAGACCACACCGGCCGCCATCAGCTGCGCCGTCCTTTCCTGGTAGTTGCCGATGAAGTTGCGGATGCCGATCGGGATCGTCTCGGCGTTGGACTGCGTCAGCGCGGCGACGAACAGCAACTCGTCCCACGCGAACAGGAACGCGTAGACGAACGTCGCCACCAGCCCGGGCGCCGCGGCCGGGAGCACGATCTTCAGGAACGCGGTGAAGCGCGTGCAGCCGTCGACCATCGCCGCCTCCTCGAGATCGCGAGGGATCGCGGCGAAGAAGTAGCGCATGAAGTAGATCGCCACGGGCGTGAAGAACGCCGTGTAGACGAGGATCATCCCGAGGTGGGTGTCGAAGAGGTGGATCGGCGTGTTCTGCTTGAGCCAGATGAAGCCCATGAACACGGGCAGCAGGAACAGCGAGCCGGGGATCAGCTGCGTCCCCACGACGCCCAGCGACAGCGCCGTCGGACCCGCGGAACTTGAACCGCGCGAGCGCGTAGCCGGCACACGAGGCGAACGCCGTGGCCGCGAGCGCCGCCACCGTGCAGATGATCAGCGAGTTGATCAGGTAGCGCTCGAAGTCGACCGTCTGCCACATGCGCGAGAACGCGCTGAACGTCGGGTGCAACAGGTCATACGCGCCGCTCGAGAGCTGGCCGTCGGTCTGCAGCGACGAGGCGACCAGCCACAGGATCGGCGACAGCATCAGCAGCAGGACGAGCCAGGTCGAGCGCGTCGAGGCCTCGATTGACCATCCGGGAACTCATGTGACCTCCAGGTCGCGCTTGAACGCGCGGTACCAGATGGCCACCCACACGCACATCGCGAGCATGAGCAGGACCGAGGCCGCGGCGCCGAAGCCGAACAGGTTGTTGGAGAAGGACTGCCGGTAGATGAGGGTCATCATCAGGTCGGCGTCCGGGCCCGGGTTGGACCCGAGCATGATGTAGGGAATCGCGAACTGGTAGGCCGCGTAGATGACGCCGAACAGCAACTGCACGGCGATCAGCGGCCGCAGCAGCGGCAGCGTGATGTAGCGGAAGCGGCGCAGCGGGCCGGCGCCGTCGATCGCCGCCGCCTCGTGCAGCTCAGGCGGCATCGCCTGCAGGCCGGCGAGGAAGAAGATCATCGCGAACGGGATGCCGCGCCAGACCGACGGGATCACGATCGCCCACATGGTGTTCTCGCCCAGCAGCCAGATCGGCCGGTGGTGCAGCACGCCCGTGTAGTCGACCAGGACCTTGTTGACGATCCCGACGTCGCTCTGCCACATGAAGCCCCACAGCACGGCGACGACGAAGCTCGGCACGATCCACGGCGTGAGCATCAGCGTGCGCACGAGCCGCTGGCCGCGCATCGGCCGGTTGAGCAGCAGCGCGATGAGCAGGCCGCCGACGAGCGTTCCCGTGACCGTCAGCACCGTGTACTGCGCGGTGTTGACCACCGCGTCCCAGAACCCCGAGTGCAGCGGGTTGGAACTGTCGGTGAGGATGCCGCGGTAGTTGTCCAGCCCGGTCCACGGCGCGTCGAACAGACGCGAGAAGGTGAAGGTGTTCAGCCGCTTGAAGCTCAACACCACGCCGCCCACCGTCGGGAGCAGGTGCACCAGCACCATGAACGCTATGGCGGGGGCGACGAGGCCATACGCGAACCAGTTGCGACGGCGGCGAGGCCGCCCCGCACGCGAGGGGAGTACGCGTGCGGAGCTGGCCTCGGGGGGCGGCTGAAGAGTCGTCTGAGCCACTACCCCGCCGACTGGGCCAAGCAGCCCGTCGGCCTCCTTCGCCGCGGCGTCGAGCTGGGACTTCACGGTCGCCTCGCTGTAGTCCTTGCCGACGCCGGCCGCGCTATCGAGGATGTTCCCGAAGCGCGTCTTGTACGCGTTCTCGATCTGGCCCCACTGCGGGATCGGCGCGTACGTCCGCCCGCTCTGGATGGCCTCGAAGAACGCCTTGTGGTTCTCGGAGGAATCGCCCACCTGCTTCTGCGGCTCCAGGCGCGCCGGGAACATCCCGAGCAGGCTCGCGTAGTCCTTCTGGGTCTGGTCCTGGGAGAGGAACTTCAGCAGCGCCCAGGCCTCGTTCGGGTGCTTGGTGGACTTGAAGACCATCAGGTCCGAGCCGCCCACGAACGTGTAGGCCTTGCCACCCGGGCCGGTCGGCATCGGGGCCACGCCGACGTTCGCGCGCGCCTCCTTGCTCCACGTGTCGTCCTCGGGCCGGTCGATCGAGCCGAGCACCCACGGGCCGCCGATCCAGACCGCGAGCCGGCCGCCCTTGAACTGGTTCTCCACCTGCGTGCCGTCGCGCTCGAGCTGGGACTTGTCGAACAGCCCGGCGGTGATCAGGTCGCCCATGAACTCGACGCCCTGCTGGGACTGGGGCGAGTTGATCGTCGACTGCTTGGCGTCGGCCGAGAGCTCCGCGCCGCCGGCGTCCCACACGAACGGCATCACGTTGTGGACGAGGTCATACGCCTTCTTGCCGGGCGCGCCGAACGGCTCGATGTCCGGCACCTTGTCCTTGATCGCCTGCAGCGTGGCCTTGAACGAGTCGAGGTCCTTGAACGCCGTCGCGGGGTCGACGCCCGCCTTCTCGAGCACGTCCTTGCGGTAGTAGATCGAGCGCGCCTCGGTGAACCACGGGATCGCCCACGTGCCCTCCTGGCCCTCGACCTGGGTCGTGTTCCAGATGCCGGACGCGTACGCGTCCTTGCCGCCGATGTCGGCGACGTTGTCGCTCAGGTCGCTGGAAGCCGCCGAGCGCGGCGAAGAACGGGCACCTGCGTGGTGCCCGCCTGCGTGATGTCCGGGCCCTCGCCGGAGACCGCCGCGTTGCGGATGCGGTCGAACTGGACGTCCCAGCCGACCTCCTGCACGTCCACCTTCACGCCCGTCTTGGCCGTGAACGGAGCGACCATCTTCTCGAGGTCCTCCTTCGGCTTGGGCGAGTTGGGCATCGTCCACAGCGTCAGGGTCACGCCCTTCTCGAGCGTCTGACCCGTCGCCGCGGCCTTGCCGGGCGTGGTGGCGTCCTTGCTGTCGTCGCCGCCGCAGGCCACGACGCCATGGGGACGATGGCGAGCGCGATCGCCGACGTGACGATCGCAAGCCTCTTGGGCACGGGGGTTCTCCCTCCTCCGATTGATGTTACAAAAACGGTTTTGGTAACGGCGCAAAAAAAGAGGGGTGACGGTGAGCGAGCCTCTAGTCGCGCGGCCGTCGAGCCGCGGACAACCAGTTCTACGGGGAGCGTCCGGAGCGGGGGGCGGCCCGGATCGACGGCGATGCGCGCGACGAGCGCATCGCCGGCCGCGGCGCCGAGGCCCAACTTGTCCTGGCGCAGCGTGGTGAGGGGTGGATTGACGTGGGGGGCGAGCTGGATGTCGTCGAAGCCGACGACGGAGAGGTCTTCGGGGACGCCCAGGCCGGCCTCGGCGGCGGCGCGGATGGCGCCGATGGCCATCAGATCCGAGCCGGCGAAGACCGCCGTGGGCGGCTCCTCGAGCGCGAGCAGCTGGCGGTCTGCTCGCGCCCGGACTCGGCGTAGAAGTCGCCGTAGCGCACGTAGTCGTCGCGGTAGGCGAGCCCGAGCTCCTGCACCGCGGCGCGGTAGCCGCGCAGGCGATCGATGCCCGGGCGCGAGTCGATCATCCCGGTGACGGTGGCGATGCGACGGTGCCCGAGCTCGTACAGATGGCGCACGGCCGTGGCCGCACCGCCCTCGTTGTCGGACATGACGACCTCGGTGCGCGGGCCTTCGAGCTCCATGTCGATGGCGACGCAGGGGATCTCGCCGCGCACCAGCCGCTGGACCTCCTGGTCGTTGGGGTCCAGGCCGATCAGCGCGCAGCCGTCGACGCTGTGGTGACGGGCGCGCTTGAGGTAGGAGTGCGGGCCGTACCCGCCGCCGGGGCGCTCGGAGGCGAACAGCAGCAGGTCGAAGCCCGCGGCCCCGACGCGCTGCTTGAGGCCACCGAGGACCTCGTGGAAGAACGGATGCTGCAGGTCCGGATGGCCCTCCCCGGTCTCCATGAACACGCCGATGACGTGCGAGCGCTGGGTGACCAGCGACCGAGCGGCGGCGGCGGGCGTGTAGTCCAGTTCGGACGCGAGGCGCATGATGCGCTCGCGCGTCTCGGGACGCACGTCGGCGTAGCCGTTGAGGGCTCTTGACACGGTGCCGACAGACACGCCGGATCGCCGCGCGAGCTCGCGGATTGTGACTCGCTCTTCCATAGTTCCGAAAACGGTTTTGGAAACCGTGGGCGGCAGTATGCACGGAGTCTGGCGGAACGTCAAGTGCGAATCAGCACCGGCGTGCCACGCGCGACCGAACGCCGCAGGGTGGCCAGCGCCGCGCGGGACATCCGGATGCAGCCGTGAGAGGCCGCGACGCCCAGCGGAGCGCCAAGTCGCTCGTACTCGTGGAAGGCGATCTGCGGGATGCCGCCCTGGTAGCGGGCGAGCTTGCGCGAGTACGCGGTCAGGGCGAGGATCCGGCGCCCGAGCTCGGTTCCGCCTTCGAGATCGACCGGTGCGTCGACCGCGAACAAACCCCTCGGCGTCGGCGTCGCGCGGGCGCCGACGATGACCCGCGCGCGCCACACGGTCCGCCCGTCGCGCTGCACGAGCAGCATGCGATCGGAGAGATCGACGACGACGCGCGTCGTGGTGCGCTGCAGCTTGACGCGGTCCGCGCGGATCCAGCCGGCCGAGCCGGCGGGCATGCGCTTGAGCAGCACCTTGACGTAGCCGCGCCGAGCGTCGAGCACGAGCAGGACGTTCGGGCCGCCCCAGAACGGCGCCCGCGTCCCGACGGTGCCGAGGGTACGTCCACGCCCCGGATGAACCCGCGCCAGGGTGGGAACGAGCACGCGGGCGGAGTACGCCACGCGGGCGGTCGGACGCACGTCGGTCACGGGCTCCTGCGCCGCCGCCGGAGCGGCGGCGCAGGCGGCCACGACGAGCGCGAGCCCGAGGGCCGCCCGAAGGCGGCGCCGGACCGGCTGGGAGATCAGCCCGTGAATTTCGGCTTCACCTGGGCGGCCTTCTTGGCCACCTTCGGCTTGGCGGGCTTCGGGATCACGATCGTCAGCTGCTGCCGGGTCGTGGTCTTCAGACCGCTGCCGAGCACCGTGTTGATCGTCAGCGTCGCGTGGATGCGACGGATGCCCTTCTTCTGCGCGGCGCGGATGAACGACTTCGAGATCGTCAGCTTGATGGTCTTCAGACCGCCCGCCTTGACCTGGACCTTCGAGAACTTCGCGACCGTCTGTGTCTCGGTCGCCGCTGCGGCGCGTGCGGCCTTGCCCACCAGCGCCGACGTGTCGATCGTCAGGCGGCCGTTGAGCTGGCATTCCTCGTTGGCCGGGCAGCTGAGCGGCAGCGAGAGCGTCGGGACCGACGCGGCGCCGGCCTTGGAGTCCGACGGGACCGTCACGGTCAGCGCGGTCTTGGCGCCGGGAGCGAGCGTGCCGCCCTTGACCGGCGTGGTCGTCGTCGGGGCGGGCGGGGCCGCAACGGCCGTCGCGGAGCCGGTGAGCGCGACCGCGGTCACGCCGTCAGCGGCGTTGTGGTTGACCGTCAGCGATGCCGTATGGCTGCCGGCGGCGGTCGGGTGGTACGTGAGCTCGACGGCGCAGGTCGCGCCGGCGGCGAGCGTGGCGTCGGCGCAGGTGCCACCGACGATGCTGAACGGGCCGTCCGCGAGGGCGAGCGTGCTGATGACGAGCGGCGCGTTGCCGTCGTTGGTGAGCGTGACCGTCCGCGTGGCGGTCGCGCCGACGGTCACGGAGCCGAAGTCCCCGCCGGAGACGGTGACGACCGGGCCCTGCACCTCGAACGGCGCCGTGGCCTCGTTCGGGCCTGCGCCGTTGACGCCGAGGAACCTGGTCGTGAGCGTGTGCGTGCCCTTCACCGCCGGCGCGGCCTTCTGGCAGGTCGCGAGACCGGTGTTGGCGACCGGCTGTGAGGAGCAGTCCGCGACGGGCTCACCGTCGACGAAGAACGCGACGCGGCCGTAGTCGTAGGTCGCCGGGAGCAATTCCCCGTCGCCGACCGACCCGGGCGAGAAGACGGTGACCGTGGCCTGTAGACGATCGGCGCACGCTGCAGGACGACGTTCGGGGTGGCCGCCGCGGTGATCTGCGCGCGCAGGTAGGTCCCGACCCAGACCGAGCCGTAGGAGGGAGAGAACGTGGAGTCGCCGGAGTAGTCCGCGCCGTAGGAGCGGTAGTCGAAGATATGGCCCGCCGTCACGGGGCAGGACGCGACGCCGCTGACCACCGGAACCGCCGCGCAACCCGGAAGGGCGACGTTGGACGTGTTGAACCGGACCGTGCCGGTGACGGCCGGATCGTTCACCACGGCGTTGAGCGTGAACGTCTCGCCCTCGAGCACGTCCGCCGGCGACGACGTCAGCGTGGTCGTCGTGGGCGTGAGGGGCGTCGCCGAAGCGGCGCCGTGAACGCGACCGCGCCGAGCGCGACCGCCCCGAAGATCGAGGCGCGGCGAATGCCGGCGCCGAGGGTGAAACGCATCCTTGGTTTCCTCCGTGGAAAATCGCGGGCCGACCGGGCGCCGACCGCGCTGCTGTTCACTTACGTCGGCCCACCGGCGGAAACCTGAACCGACCGCGTAGCGTTCGGGGGAGTGCCAGGAATCGGTGAGCTGCGCGAAGGGCCGCTGCACGCGGCGCTCAAACAGGCCCTGGCGGCGCCCGGCGATGCCTTCGAGGTGCGCGTCGACGGCTACGTGATCGACCTGGTGCGCGCCGACGGCGAGCTGGTCGAGATCCAGACCGGTGGTTTCTCCGCGCTGCGGCCGAAGATGGACGCGCTGCTCGATCGCCACCGCATCCGCATCGTGCATCCGATCCCCGCACAGCGGCGGATCATCCGCGTCTCGCCGGAAGGCGAGGTGCTCTCCGAGCGGCCCTCGCCGAAGAAGCCGCGCGCCGTGCAGATCTTCGAGAACCTCGTCTCGTTCCCGACGCTGCTGACGCACCCGCACCTGACGATCGAGGTCCTGATGTGCCGCGAGGACCACGTGCGCGCCCCCGAGCCCAAGCGCGGCCGGCGCTACCTGCGCGACCCGGGCGAGCGGCGGCTGATCGAAGTGCTCGAACGCGTCGAACTGCGCGGGGCGGCCGACGTCGCGGCGCTCGTCCCTCGGCTCGAAGAGCCGTTCACCACCAAGGAGCTGGCCAAGGCGATGCGCGTCCCACTGCCGCTGGCCCAGAAGGCCGCCGCCTGCCTGCGCGCGCTCGAGGTCTTCGAGCCCGCCGGCAACCGCGGGCGAGCACCGCTCTACCGCTACCGGTAGCTCGGCGGGCGTGACCAGCACGACCACCCGTCTCGACCTACCTAAAGCCCACGTTAAGGGGACTGTCCCCTTTAGGTAAATGCGGCCTAAAGGGTCAGACGTTTCCGCCGGAAATCCCACTTGTTAACGCGACGTCTGCCAGACTGGCGCCGCGCATGCCGGTTGTTGCCCACCTGTTACCCAGCGGGTCCGACATAGCCCTGCTATCGGAGCATCTCGACGTGCGCGCGGGGCGCGCGTCGAGCTCCACGGCGACGTTCTATGACACGTTCGACGGGCGCCTGCACGCCGACGGCGTGGCGCTGCGTCACGAGGGTGGGACGCTGGCGTTGCTGGACCGCGTGACCGAGCAGGAAGTGGCCACTGGGCCCGGGACGGCGGCGCGCCGGCTGTTCGATCATGACCTGCCCGACGCGGTGCGCGAGCGGCTGGCCGACGTGATCGAGATGCGCGCGCTCACGCCGGTCGCGCGGGTGCAGACGCGGCGCACGCCGGTGGCGGTCCTCAACAGCGACGCGAAGACCGTCGTGCGGCTCAGCGTGGAAGAGCACCCGCCGCTGCAGACGCGCCTGCGGGCGACGGCGGTGCGCGGGTACGACAACGACCTCGAGCGGGTGCTGGACGTGCTCGCCGGACTCGAACTGCAGCCGGCGACCGTCCCGCTGGTCGACGAGGCGATCGTCGCGCGCGGAGGCACGCCCGCCGGAACGTCGGCCAAGATCAACGTCGCGCTCGACCCTGAAGCGCCCGCGACCACGGCCGCCGCCGCGATCTTCACCCGCCTGGTCGAGGTCATCGGCGAGAACCTGCCCGGCACGCTCGACGACGTTGACTCCGAGTTCCTGCACGACCTGCGCGTCGCCGTGCGCCGCTCGCGCAGCCTGCAGCGCCAGTTCGCCGCCGTCTATCCCCCGCGGCTGCAGCACTTCCGCGACGAGTTCAAGCGCCTGCAGGCCGAGACCGGCGACCTGCGCGACCTCGACGTCTACCTCCTGGACTTCGACGAGCTGCGCGCGATGCTCCCGGAGCAGATGCGCGCCGACCTGCTGCCGCTGCGCGACCTGCTGACCGCGCGCCGTGGCCGGGCCCTGACCGCCACGCGCCGTGCGCTGAAGTCCAAGCGCACCGAGGACACGCTCGCCGAGTGGCTGACGTTCGTGCACAGTGTCCCGCCCGCCGCGCAGACGGTGCGGGATCTCGCCTCGCACCGGATCTCCCGCGTCTACCGCAAGATGGTCAAGATGGGCACGGCGATCGACGACGACTCGCCCGCCGAGGACCTGCACGAGCTGCGCAAGGTCGGCAAGGAGCTGCGCTACCTGCTCGAGTTCTTCGCCGGCCTCTATCCCGCCGAGGTGATCAAGCCGTTCGTGAAGTCGCTCAAGTCGCTACAGGACCAGTTGGGCCGTTTCCAGGACCGCGAGGTCCAGGCGAACACGCTGAGGACGCTCGCGCCCGACGTTGCGGAGCCGTTCACGGTGATGGCCATGGGCGTCCTCGTCGACCGCTTCATCAAGGAGGAGGCGGCGGCGCGCGCCGGGAGTTCGCCGAGCGCTTCGCCCCGTTTGCTTCCGACGAGCAGCGCGCCGTCGTCAAGGAGCACTTCGCGTGAGCCGCGTCCTCGCCACCTACAACATCAAGGGCGGCGTCGGCAAGACCTCGGCGGCGGTCAACCTCGCGACGCTCGCCGCCCACGACGGCGCACTCGACGCTGCTGTGGGACCTCGACCCGCAGGGCGCCAGCACCTTCCTGTTCCGCGTCAAGCCCAAGATCAAGGGCGGCGGCGGGAAGCTCGTGCGCGGCAAGACCGAGGCCGACGGCCAGATCAAGGGCACCGACACCGAGGGCCTGGACCTGCTGCCGGCGGACTTCTCCTACCGCCACATGGACCTCGCGCTCGACGGCGCCAAGACCAACCGCCTCAACCGCGTGATCAAGCCGCTCGACTACGAGTACGTGTTCCTGGACTGCCCGCCGAGCATCAGCCTCGTGTCCGAGAACGTCTTCGAGGCCGCCGACGCGCTGCTGGTCCCGATCATCCCGGCGACGCTCTCCAGCCGCACGCTCGATCAGCTGCACCAGGTGCTCAGCGGCGGACCGCAGGTGCTCGGGTTCTTCTCGATGGCCGACCGCCGCAAGAAGCTGCACCGCGAGCTGATGACCGAACTGGCCAGCGAGCACGACCTGCTCGAGACGGTGATCCCGAACTCGGCGGACGTCGAGCGGATGGGCGCGCAGCGCGCCGCGCTCGTGGACTTCGCGCCGCGCAGCCGCGCGGCCCGCGCCTACGTCGAGCTCTGGCGCGAGATCCAGGCGCGAGTGGCCGGCCGGGCATAAGCGCCCCAGCCGGCCTCGCAGTACTCCACTCAGGTCGCGTCGCGCAGCCGCTGCGCCTCGGGCAGCGACTCGAGCTTCTTGAGCGTGTGGTTCTCGATCTGCCGGATCCGCTCGCGCGTGACGTTGAACGCCCGCCCGACCTCTTCCAGCGTGTAGGGGCGAGCGCCCGTGAGACCGAACCGCATCTCGATCACTTCGCGCTCGCGCTGGGGCAGCGCATCCAGCGCCCGCCGCACGTTTTCCTTGCGAAGGTTCTCCGAGGCCACCTCGAACGGCGACTCGGCGGCTTCGTCCTCGACGAAATCGCCCAGCTCGGATTCCTCTTCCTCACCGATCGGCTTCTCGAGCGAGACCGGCTGCTGCGCCATGCGCAGGATGTCGCGCACCTCGCGCACCGAGCACTCCAGCTCGGCGGCGATCTCCTCGGGCAGCGGCTCGCGACCGAGCTGCTGCACGAGCTGGCGCTCGACGTGGACCACCTTGTTGAGCTTCTCGACCATGTGGACCGGAATCCGGATCGTGCGGCCCTTGTCGGCGATCGCACGGGTCACGGCCTGGCGAATCCACCAGGTCGCGTAGGTCGAGAACTTGTATCCGCGGCGATAGTCGAACTTCTCGACGGCGCGGATGAGGCCGAGCGAGCCCTCCTGGATCAGATCCAGGAACGACAGGCCACGGCCGAGATAGCCCTTGGCGATGGACACGACGAGGCGCAGGTTGGCCTCGACCATCTCCTGCTTGGCGACCAGGTCGCCACGCTCGATGCGCCGCGCCAGCTCGACCTCGCGGTCGGCCGTGAGCAGCTGGACCTTGCCGATCGAGCGCAGGTACAGCCGCAGCGAATCCAGGCTGGGCTCCACCGTCAGATCGATCTCGGGCTTGCGCGCGTCCGGCGAATCCTTTGCCGAGCGGGCCTCGGGCTCTGAATTCGTAACCGGCTTGCCGTCGGCGGTTACGATGTCGATACCCTGCTCCAGGAGATACGCGTGAAGTTCCGCGATCTGCTCCTTGGTGACCTCCACCTCTTCCAAGGCGGTGGCGATCTGCTCGACGGACAGGATCCCCCGTTCCTGACCTTCGGCGATGAGCGGCCGGAGCTCGTCAATCTCGGTGATCGCAGCTTCGTCGGCCAGCAGTGCTCGGTCTTGGTGCCCAACCCTCATCCTTCGGGACGTATCTCGGGCGGTGTCCCGCCCCCGGGACCGCCCCTTCCGTGCCTATCCGTCTCTGTTTCGCGACACTTGTCGCGAGGAGGATCGAGTTCGTGTTTACCCCGGTGTGGTTGCGGGAACTCGTTCCTGCCGTCCCGGGTTTGTAGCACGGGATACGTGGTCCGTCCTTGGCGAAACCTTGGTCCATTCGTCCAGTTCGGGCCTCTCCCCTAGGCTTGGGTGTCATGACTCTGTCCTTCGAGGACGTTCAGAGCCAGGCTCCGACGCTCTCGCTCTCCCTCTCGCGCGTGGGCGTAACGAACGTCGAGAAGGTCATCCGCATCGCCGCGAACGGCACGGAACAGCTGTTCTCCGCCCGTCTGGATTGCTTCGTGGACCTCGGTCCGCACCAGAAGGGGGCGCACATGAGCCGCTTCGAGGAGGTGGTCAACGACGCCATCGGCGAAGTCGTCCTCGGAGAGAGCGCGTTTCGTGCCGAGACGCTCGCCGCCCACATCGCCGAGAAGGTGCGCGACCGCCAGGGCGCCCGCCGCGCCGAGGTGCACATCGAGGCCCGCTACCCGGAGCACAAGCCGGCGCCGGTGTCCGGGATCCTCACCCAGGAGATCTACTCGCTGCTCGGCGCCGCCGTGGCCAGCGAGGCCGGCACGCGCCGGCTGATCGGCGTGCGCGCCCAGGGCATGACCGCCTGCCCGTGCGCGCAGACGCTGGTGATGGCCCGCTCGCACGAGCGCCTGGCCGACGACGGCTTCTCCGAGGACGAGATCGCCCGCATCTTCGAGGCCGTCCCCGTCGCCACCCACAACCAGCGCGGCCTGGGCACGCTGCACATCGGCTGCCCGGAGGACTGCGAGACCGACATCGACGCGCAGTGGCTGGTGGAGATCGTCGAGGAGTCGATGTCCTCGGAGATCTATGAGCTGATGAAGCGCTCCGACGAGGGCGCCGTGGTCGAGAAGGCCCACCGGCGACCGCGGTTCGTCGAGGACTGCGTGCGCGAGATGATCCGCGGCGTCGTCGACCGGCTGGACTTCCTGACCGACCGCCACTTCGTCTCCGCCCGCCAGGAGAACCTGGAGACGATCCACCAGCACAACGTGCAGGCCGAGCGCTTCGGGCTGCTGGGCGAGGTGCGCCGGGAGATCGCCGAGGGCGGCGAGGTGTCCCATCACGTGTCGCTCCGTGAGTGGCTCGACGGCGTGGCCTGAGCTGCAGTGCGCGTCGCGCGAGCTGGCTGACGCCTACGCGCGGCGCTGCGCCGCGCTCGACCGCGGTGAACCTGGCGCATTGGCGCTCCGCGTGCGTGAGCTGCGCTGGCATCGCGCGCCGGCGGGCGTGCAGGGCGCGCTCGACGCCTGGCGCGGCGGCGGCGATCCCTACACCGCCGCGATCGAGTTCGGCGAGCACCATCAGCTTTCGATGGCGAAAGTCCGCGACACGGCGCTGGACGTCGTGTTCTCGCGCGGCGGCTTCGACTCGCTCCCGCCCGGCGAGGTCGAGGCCGTCTGGCACTGGGGGATGGTCCGCTCGCTCGGGGGCCCCGACCTGCGCGAGCGGTTCCTGAGCGCGCACCCGGTGTTCGAGACCGCGCTGCCGTTCCTGCTCGATGACTGCTCCCCGCGCGAGCGCGTGAGCCTGCGCCCACCGCGTGACCCCTGGGAGATGGTCGCGCTCGAGCGCGTCGCGGCGAGCACGCGCGACCGCGCGCTGGTCGACCTCTACACGCGCTCGTGGCTGGCCTGGCCGCCCGACGCGGAGGGCTGGCTGGACACGTTCTTCCGCGGCGTCGTCGTCGACGGCCTCGTCGACGTCGGGCCACTGCGTCTGGACGGCGTGCCCTGGAAGGAGGACGAGATCAGCTTGGAGCGCGACGCGCCTGGCGGGCCTGCGCGAGTGACCGGAAGCCGAAGAAGTAGTCAGCCCCACTGATCACGGTGATGACCGTGGTGACCGCGACCAGTACGTCGACCCAGGCGGGCGATCCGTTGACGGTGATCAGCACCAGCACCATCGCGATCTGAAAGACCGTCTTGACCTTGCCCCACATGCTCGCGGGGATCACCTCGCCGTGCTCCATCGCCAGCTGGCGCAGGCCGGTGACGGCGAACTCGCGGGCGATGATCACCATCGCCACCCAGGCGGACACCCGGTCGAGCTGCACGAGGCTCACCAGCGCCGCCGTGACGAGCAGCTTGTCGGCCAGCGGGTCCATCAGCTTGCCGAACGTCGTGATGCTCTTCTGGCGGCGGGCGATCCAGCCGTCCAGGGCGTCCGTGAAGGAAGCCAGCACGAAAACGATCGCGGCCACTGTGTCCCCGCCCCCGGCCTGGAGCAGCGCCGCAACCAGCACGGGCACGAGCAGGATCCGCAGAAGCGTCAGGACGTTCGGGACATTGAGCTCGAACACCCGGGGTGAACGTTAGCCTGGGTGCTGCTCCGAAGTGGACGACGCCTTACGCATATTCGCCCTGCTCGCGCTGATCGGCGGCAACGCGTTCTTCGTGATCGGGGAATACTCGATCGTCACCGCGCGCCGCGGGCCGCTGCGTGCGCGCGGGGGCCGCGGGGCGCAATCGGCGCTGCGGCTGATGGAGGACCCGGTCCGGGTGATCTCCACCGTCCAGGTCGGCATCACGGCGATCGGCATCCTCACCGGCGCCGTCGGCGAGCCGGCGATCCGGCATCTGGTCGGCGACTGGCTCCCTGGTTGGGCGGGGTTCGTGATCGCGTTCGTGCTCGTGACGTATCTGAGCGTCGTCTTCGGCGAGCTCGTGCCCAAGGCGCTGACGCTCGACCGCGCGGAGACGCTCGCGGCGCTCGTGGCGCGGCCGGTCGAGCTGATGGCGAAGGTGCTGCGGCCGGTCGTCTGGGTCCTGCAGGGCTCGGCGGGCATTGGTGCTGCGGCCGTTCGGGGTCACCGAGGTCATGGCGGGTGAAACGGTGCGTTCCGCCGAGGAGCTGCGCGCGCTGGTCGACGAGGCCGAGGGCTCGGGCGTGATCCCCCGCGCCCAGGAGGAGCTCCTGCACAACGTGTTCGACTTCGCCACCCGCGAGGCCCGCGACGTGATGGTGCCGGCGCTCGACGTGGCGTGGATGGAGGCGTCGCTGACCGCCCGCGAGGCGCTGGCCTACGTCGTCGAGACCTCGCACGAGCGCTTCCCGGTCGCCCGCGAGTCGCTCGATCACTTCGTCGGGATCGTGCACTTCCGCGACCTGCTGGCCTCGCCCGACGCCGACGTCGGCTCGCTGGCGCGGCCCGGGCTCGTGGTGCCGATGACCAAGGACCTCGGCGCGCTCCTGCGCGACCTGCGCGAGCAGCGTCAGCAGATGGCGGTCGTCGCCGACGAGTACGGCGGCACCGCCGGGATCGTGACCATGCACGACGTGCTCGAGGAGCTCGTGGGCGAGATCGAGAACGAGTTCGACCTGCCGTCCTCGGAGCTCGAGCGCGTCGACGAGCACACGGTGCGCGTGGCCGGCTCGATGACGATCGACGACTTCAACGAGGTGACCGGCGCGTCGCTGCCCCAGAACGGCCCGCGGACGCTCGCCGGGCTCGCCTTCGACGCGCTCGGTCGACGGCCGGTGGAAGGCGACGTGGTGCGCGTCGACGATGCGGAGGTGCGCGTCGAGGCGGTCGACGGCCTGCGCATCACCGGGCTTCAGATCACCCTGTCACCCGGTCTTTAGTGCGAGTTCAGGGCGGTCCGAGATGGTGTCGGACATGACGCGTATCGTGGTCATCGACCCGCAGCCGGCGATCCGTGCCGGTCTCGAGTCGATGTTGCGCACCGAGCCGGACCTGGTCGCCAGTGGGTGCGGCCGTGGGTGCCAAGGACGGGGTCGAGCTGGTCGAGCGCCAGCGGCCCGACGTCGTGCTCCTCGACGCGGAGGACCTGCCGCTGTGCCGCCGTCTGCGGGCGCTGGAGCATCCGCCGCGCGTCGTCCTCTACGCCGCCGGTGACGATCACGCGCTGCCGGTGACGGCGCGCGTGGCGGGCGCCGACGGCCTGGTCCACAAGCAGGCGCCCGCGGCGGCGCTCTACTCGGCCCTGCGGCTCGTCGGCCGCGGCGGCAGCGCGCTGCCCGCGCTGGACCGCGAGCAACTCGACCTGGCGGCCCATCGCGTCGAGCCGGAAGACCTCGCGCTGCTGGCGATGCTCATGGACCGCACCGCTGCCGAGGACGTCGCGGCGACCCTGCGGCTGGACCGCCGCAAGCTCGCCAAGCGCATCGAGCGGGTGCTCGGTCGCCTCCGCGGTGGCGGGCCGGCGCGCCCGCGCGCAGTGTGACGTCGTAAGGTGAGGGGCTAGATATGCCTCTCGTTCCGATGGTCATCGAGCGCACCGCCCGCGGCGAGCGCGAATTCGACATCTTCTCGCGACTGCTCAACGAGCGGATCATCTTCCTCGGCTCGGCCGTCGATGATCAGGTCGCGAATCTGATCGTTGCCCAGATGCTCCACCTGGAGTCCCAGGACCCAGACAAGGACATCTCGCTCTACATCAACTCGCCCGGCGGCTCGATCTACGCCGGCCTCGCGATCTACGACACGATGAACTTCATCAAGCCCGACGTGGCGACGATGTGCGTCGGGATCGCGATGTCGATGGGATCGCTGCTGCTCGCGGGCGGCGCGAAGGGCAAGCGCATGTCGCTGCCCAACTCGCGGATCCTCATCCACCAGCCGTCAGCGGGCTTCGAAGGCCAGTCGACGGACATCGAGATCCACGCCAACGAGATCCTCAAGACGCGCAAGCGCATCGACGAGATCTACGCCAAGTGCACGGGGCGCCCGGAGGAGGAAGTGCATCGCGACATGGAGCGCGACCGCTTCTTCAAGGCCGATCAGGCCGCCGAGTACGGCCTCATCGACCGCGTCATCCACACGCACTAGAGCGGTACATCCCTCCGTGTCACCCCGATCATCCGAGCTTCAGATGATCGGGTGCTCGAGGATCCCGAGGCCCTCGATCGCACAGCGCACGGTGTCGCCGGGCTGGAGGTAGCGGGGCGGATCGAACGCCTCGCCGACCCCGCTCGGCGTGCCGGTGAGGATGATCGCTCCCGGCTCCAGCGTGCAGGTCTCGCTGATGAAGTCCACGAGCTCCTCGGGGCCGAAGATCAGGTCCCGGGTGTTGCCGTCCTGTCGCAACTCGCCGTTGACGTGAGTGGTGATGGCGAGCCCTCGCGGGTCGTCGAGCTCGTCGCTCGTGGTGATCCACGGGCCCCACGGGCAGCTCGTGTCGAAGCCCTTGGCGCGTGACCACTGCGACTCGCTGCGCTGCAGGTCTCGCGCGGAGACGTCGTTGGCCACCGCGTAGCCGGCGATCGTGTTCTCCGGGCCCATGACGAGGACGAGCTCGGACTCGTAGTCGAGCGCCTGCGTGGCCTTCGGCCTGATCACGGGGCCACCCGGAGGTGCGCTGCTCAATGGGAGCTTGAGGAACACGATCGGCTTGGTCGGGCCGCTCGTTGCCGAGCTCGGCGATGTGCGCGGCGTAGTTGCGGCCGATGCAGAAGATCGCGGGCGGGCGCGGGGATCGGCTCCAGCACGACGACCTCGTCCAGCGCGTGGCTGGGCCCGGTCGCGGGCGTTGGATCGGTGAGGTGATCGAGGACGGTGCCCGTCTCGAAGGTGACGACCCGGTCGTCGCGCAGCTCCCCCGCAGAGGGGGTGGAGGCGCCTGTGGCGAGGAAGGTGAGGAGTTTCATCGAACGACTAGACGGATGACCGGCTTTAGACGCGGCGGATTATTGTCGATGATTGGGCACGTGGACGTAAGCGCGATTCAAGCCGCGGCAGCAGCGACGACGACGACCTATCGATCGTTCGCCGATGCGACGCGCTCGGTGCTCGACCTGCTCGAGCACCACATGCCCCATTCTGGCGTGTTTCTCGCGCATCTGGATCGCGGCCAGTTCATCCACCGGATCGTGGACGTGCGCCGCGGTTCGGAGTACGGGCTGCGCTCCAACCAGTCGCTCCCGCTCGGCGACGCGTTCTGCTCGCACATGGCCGAGGGCCGCGGGCCGCGTCTGGTGGGGGACATCGGCGGGACCGAGGTGTACAAGCGCCTGGCGATGCAGCAGCGCGTGAACGCCAAGTCCTACGTGGGTGTGCCGCTGGAGCTCAGCGACGGCACGCGCGTGGGCTCGCTGGCCGCCGTGTCACGACGCCGCAACGCCTTCTCCCCGGCCGACGAACAGCTGTTCATCATGCTCGCCCGCGTGCTGGCGAGCGAGCTTGAACGGGAATCCAACGCACGCGACCTCCGTAGGTTCAACGACATGCTTCGAGATCAGGCCAAGGGAATGGGTGCGATCGGCCGTGTGGCCAAGGCGCTCGCCGCGGGCGACGACGCGCGCCACGCGATCTGCGAGGCCGCCTGCGAGGTCATGGACGCGCCCGTCGCGTTCCTGCTGGAGCCCTCCGGCCGCGATTTCGCCTCGACGGCGATGGCCGGCGTGCAGGTCCAGCCCGTCACGATCCAGCCGCGTGGCGACGGTCCGGGGTCCGGCAAGGCCTTCACCGCGAAGGAGGCGTATTTCGTCGCCGACGCGCGCAACCACCCGGCGCTGGCCGCGCCGCTGGTCGAGGCGACCGGCGCCCGCTCTGCCGTCTTCGAGCCGATCCTGCGCGACGGCGAGGTCTGCGGCGTGCTGATCGTCGTCTGGCAGCGGTCGCTGGACGCGCTGCCCGAAGCCTCCGGCGGCCTGTTGAAGCTGGTCGCCTCGCAGGCGGCGATCGCCATCGAGCACGCCGGCCTGCGCGCGCGGGTGGCGGCGCTGGCGCTCACCGACTCGCTGACCGGTCTCGTGACGCGTCGTGTCTATGACGAGGAGCTGCCGCGCGAGCTGGCACGCGCCCGTCGCGGTGACACGCCGGTCGCGATCGCGGTTCTGGACCTGGACCACATGAGCGCGTTCAACATGCTCCGCGGCGAGGGTGAGGGCGACCGTCTCGTCAAGGAGACGGCGGCCCGCTGGCGCTCCGAACTGCGCGAGGTCGACGTTCTGGCGCGATTCGACGGCGTGGAGTTCGCGCTGATCCTGCCGAGCTGCGGGCTCGGCGAAGCGGTCGAGGTCGTCGACCGCGTGCGTGCGGCGACGCCGCGTGGACAGACCGCTTCGGCGGGCGTCGCTCGCTGGGACGGCGAGGAGCCGGCCGAGCTGCTGATGCTCCGCGCGCAGGACGCGCTGGCGGCGGCGAAGTCCTCCGGTCGCAACGTCACCATCCCCGCCGAATAGGCACCGGTTTACGTAAGTCCGCTCCGGCGTGTTGTAGGCTTCCGGCCTCCAATTGAGCACAGCCGAGTTCTCTCGCCCCTGGGCGGGAGGAACGGGGGACCCAATGGTCATGGTCAGACCGATGGGGCGAATCGTCGCCACTGTGGCGATGTAGCGCAGGCCTGCGCGAGCCCGACAGCTAACCCCGTAGGCGCGAGGCCCCGAGAGGTGAGAGTTGTCCGCTCACGATTCGTCGTTCCCTGTTGTTTCGCCCTATAACCGTGATCTGAGTGATGTCGAGCTCTGGGAGCGGTCGCTGCGCCGCTCCGTGCATCGGCGCGAGATCACCGAGGCCGCGCGCAAGCACGCCGCCCGGCGCAAGGGCGCCGCGGTGGCCGTGACCGCCTCGATGGCGGTGGGGCCGGTCGCGTCGCCGTTCGCGGCCCTGGCGTCGTCGGGTGGGGGTGCTCGGGCCGTCGCCGCGCAGACCGCGCCGGTCCGCTCGGCGATCGCGATGCCCTCGGACTCGCTGGTCGAGTTCGGGGACACCGGCGAGGCCGTGGCCGCGATCCAGCGGGTCGTGGGTGTGGACGACGACGGCATCTTCGGCCCGATCACGCGCGGCGCGGTGTCGCGCTACCAGTCGCGCGCCGGGCTGCCGGTGACGGGGCGGGTGGACGCCAAGACGTGGGCCTCGCTGTTCAAGTCCAACGTCTCGTTCGTCAGCGGTGGCGGCAAGACGACGCTGACCGTCTACGGCGGCGACAAGTCGCACGTCCCGTCGACGCCAGACGGTCGCTCGACGCCCGGCTCGACGATCGCGGCTCGACCGGCACGTCCGGCTCGTCCGGCTCGTCCGGCACGTCCGGCACGTCCGGCACGTCCGGCTCGACCGGCACGTCCGGCACGTCCGGCTCGACCAAGCGGACGACGACCACGCCGGCGGCGACCAAGCCCACGGCGGTCGACCCGGCCCAGAACCGCGCGGCGACCACGAAGCCTCTGGCGACCACGCCGGTGGCGGCCACGCCCGCACCGGCTCCCGCCGCGGCCGGCGGCTGCGGCGCGGGCAAGATCGCCACGCCCGTCAGCGGCACCGTGACCGGCGCCTACGGCGAGTCCCGTCCCGGCCACATGCACGCCGGCCAGGACATCGCCGCGCCGTCCGGCACCGCCGTCCGCGCCGCCCAGTGCGGGACCATCACCCAGGCCGGCTTCGACGGCAGCGGCTACGGCAACCTCGTCTGCATCCAGCACGCCAACGGCGTGTCGACGTGTTACGCCCACCTCTCCGCGATCAGCACCACCAAGGGCGCCTACGTCCACGTCGGCGACGTGATCGGCAAGGTCGGCTGCACCGGGTCCTGCACCGGCCCCCACCTCCACTTCGAGGTCCGCGAGTCCAACAAGCCCGTCAACCCCGAGCCCTACCTCGCGGGCACCAAGACGATCCCCGGAGCGGCGGCGACCGGCTCGGCCGCCCTCGCCTCCACGAAGGCCAAGACGGCAACCGCCAAGGCGGCGACGGCAACCGACCCGGCCACGGGCCAGCCGATCGCGGCGACCGCGCAGGCAGCGACGGCGGCGGCCCCGACCGGCGCGGCCGCCACTGCGAGCGCTCCCGCCGCGTCGCCGCCGGTCGCCCCGCCCGCGACTGACACGTCGGCCTCGCAGCCCGGCGCCACGCCATCGGACCCGGCCGCCGCACCGAGCGCCCCCGCGGCGGCGCCCGCGGCCACGCCGGCCGAGACCGCCCCGGCCCCGGCCGCCGAGACCCCCGCCCCGGCTCCGGCCGCCGAGGCACCGGCTCCCGCCCCAGCCGCCCCGGCCACCGAAGCGGCTGCGCCCGCCCCAGCGGCCGAAGCGCCGGCCCCGGCCGCCGAGGCGCCCGCACCAGCCGCAGCCGCGCCTGCTCCCGCTGCCGAGGCGCCCGCCCCCGCGCCGGTCGCTGAGGCGCCCGCGCCGGACCCGCCGCGCCTGCGCCCGCTGCGAGGCGCCCGCCCCCGCGCCGGCCGCCGAGGCACCCGCGCCGGAACCCGCCGCACCTGCCCCCGCCGCCGAGGCACCCGCCCCCGCGCCGGCCGCCGAGGCGCCCGCGCCGGCACCCGCCGCGCCCGAGCCCGCCGCCGACGCACCAGACCCGGCCGCCCCCGCCGCCGCACCCACAGGAGCCGCGGCCGCACCGGCGGCCTAGGTCGTCCGGCCCGCCGAGGTCCGGTCCGTCGTGTCGGCGACGGACCCTTCCCAGTCTCGGCGGGCCTGACGACCAGGCGCCGGACCCCCGTCGGGGCGCGCACGACCGCCTGGTCAGCGGCCGTCGCGGCGCCTCGACGGGGCCGGCGCTACGCCTTGGCCAGGATGGCGTCGACGGCCTCGTCGAGCGTGTCGGCCATCACGTCGGCGCCGGCCGATTCGTCCCAGGTGGCGTGGATGACGCCCCAAGGGCCGCGGCGGAGGTGGACGGTGAACATGCCGACCGCGGCGGCCGGGACGATGTCGAGGTCGACGCGGTCGCCGACGTAGGCGATCTCGCTTGGTCGCAGTTGCAGCTCGTCGGCGATACGGGTGAAGAACGCGTGGTCGGGCTTCTGGAGGCCCCACGCCGCGGAGGTGGCGACGAGCTCTCCTGGGCGCAGGAGCGACTCCAGCGCGGCTTCGGCTCCCGCGGGTTGGTTGCCCGCCGCACCGACGGCGATGCCCGCGCTGCGCAGTCGATCGAGGGCGGCCGGCGCGTCGGGGTAGACGTCGTAGAGCTGCTCGTGACGCGGGAAGCCGGCGGCGTCACGTTCGGCCAGCGCGCGGGGCAGTTCGAAGCCCGGCGAGACGAGCGCGAGCGCCAACTCGTGGCGCTGGCGCCGTTCGATGACCGCGCCCAGCGCCGCGAAGAGCTCCTGCGGCGGCACAGCGAGCCACTCGGCCCAGGCGGTCCAGGCGCGTTCTTCGCTCACCAGCGTCTCGCCGAAGTCGAAGACCGCCGCTCGGATCACAGCGCTTCGCGGACGGAGGCGTCGCTGCGGCGGGCGTCGTCGTCGGTCCAGCGCCAGCGCACGCCCTCGTCGATCTCGAACGTGTCGCGCCGGTGGTCGTGGATCTCCTCGACCACCACGCTGACCCGCGCGATGCGCTCGCCGTCCTCGATGCTCGCGCGCCCGTAGGCCGTGAACGCGACGTTGCCCGCAGCGAGGATCGTCAGCGCGCACCGTGGATCCGATCGCAGCCGTGCCAGCGATTCGCGCGCCGGCGCCAACGCGAACACGATCGTCCGTGAACCGCGCCGCAACACGGTCGAGACCGGGATGCCGTGCGGCGCCCCCGCGCCCGTCGAGAGCACAGCGACGGTTCCGTCGGGCCAGACCGGGAGCTCGTCCATCAGCGCCGCCGCTTGACCTCTTTCTCCAGCAGCCGGTTCGCCTGCTCGAGCTGTTCGTCGGTCGACTTGTTCACCGACTCCGCACCCACCTGCCGGTTGATGCGCGAGTTGACCTGTGCGTGGGCCTCGCCCGTCTTGCGCGCGATCGACGCCACCAGCGCGTGCCGCTCACCGCGCAGGCGCTCGCGGCGCTCGAAGGCGGTCTCCGGCTCCACCGGCCCGGCGGCCGACGTCACGACCGTGAACGCCGCCAGCGCCGGCGGCGTCGGGTCGGCGAACAGCTGCAGGGCGTCCCCGGGCGAGGTCGTCTGCAGCAGGTCCTCGTCGCGGCGCGCGGACGACCACAGCGCGCGGAACGGCTCGCCGGTCTCCGAGCGCTCGCCCCGCTCCGCGGCCTCCTCACCCACGGACTTGAAGACCAGCGCGTGGTTGCGCTCCTCCTCGATCTGCACCGCGAGCCGCTTGAGCTTCGGGTCCGACGGCAGGAAGACGTGCGACATCTGGTCCTTGGGCGCGGGCGTGCGCCGGATGAAGCGCCCGATCACCTGCCGGAAGAAGAGCTCGGTCCGCGCGAGCGTCGCGTACACACCCACCCGCAGGCGCGGCACGTCGACCCCTTCGGAGACCATCAGCACGGACACCAGCCACGGCGCCGAGCCCGCGGAAAAGCGCGCGATCCGCGCGGACGCGTCCGGCGCGTCGGAGTGCACGATGTCCGGACGCTCGCCGGTGATCCGCGCCAGCCGGTCGGCGAGCTTGTCGGCGTGCTCCTTGTCCATCGCCACCACGAGCCCGCCCGCGTTCGGGTGATCCCCGCCGCGCAGGACCAGCAACTGCTCGTTCGCGTCGCGCAGCACGTGGGTGATCCAGTCGCCCTCCGGGTCCAGCGCCGTGCGCAGCCGCCGCGCGGCCTCGGCCGCGGGCAGGATCACGTCGAAGTCGGCGCGCCGGACCTTCCCGTCGCTGACCCACTCCATGTCCCCGCCGTAGGTGTGGAAGGTCACCGGCCGGCACACGCCGTCCATCAGCGCCTGCGTGTAGCCGTAGTCGTAGTCGGCGCTGGAGATGCCCTCGTCGTCGTAGGACACCCACGGGATCTGCGAGTTGTCCGAGCGGAACGGCGTGCCCGACAGCAGCAGCCGGAACCGCGCCCGCGAGAACGCCTCGACGGTCGTCCGCCCCCACGAGGCGTCCTCGCCCATGTGGTGCGGCTCGTCGGCGATCAGCAGCGTCGGCCGCTCGGCGCAGCGCCGGCGATGGACCTCCGGACCGGCCGCGACGGTCGCGTAGGTGACCGAGACGCCGTGGCGATCGCGCGGCTCCGGGCCCTCGGAGTTCGGACGGTTGGGCTCCAGGTGGATGCCGTAGCGCGCCGCGTCCAGCGCCCACTGGCGGCAGATGTGGGTGGTCGGCGCGATGACCGCGACGCGCGACACGCGCCCCTCCGAGAGCATCCGGTGGGCGACGTGCAGCCCGAAGGTGGTCTTGCCGGCGGCGGGCGTCGCGGACGCGAGGAACGCATCGCCGGAGTGGTCGAAAACGGCGGCGGCAGCGGCCTGCTGCCAGGCACGAAGGGGTCTGGTGGTGGGCCAGGAAGGCAGGGAGCGGCCCACCGCGGGAGCATCGATCTGGAACGTCACGGGAGGCGGCACGCTAGCCGCCCGACCGGACGAACCTAAAGGGGCCTGGCCCCTTTAGGTTCGCCGCGCGTGCCGGGCACCGTGCGCGGCGACCGCGGCGGTTCGAGAAGCCGTGAGAAACTTTCTCACGCAACCACTTCTCTAGAGTAAGTGGGCGTGTCCATCGACGTAACCCACTTCTCCGACCCCGGCTGCCCGTGGGCCTGGTCGGCCTCCCCTGCAATCGCCGCCCTCAAATGGCGCTACGGCGACCAACTGAACTGGCGCGACGTGATGATCGGCCTCACCGAGACCGGTTCCGTCTACGCCGCCCGCGGCTACACGCCCGCCGGCCAGGCGCGCGGGTACCGGAACTTCCGCTGGCGCGGGATGCCGTTCGCGACCGAGCCGCGCGAGCGCGTCCACGGCACGTGGCCGATGTGCCGCGTCGTCGTCGCCACCCGCCGCCTGTACCCGGAGCGCGAGTACGCCGTCTTCCGCGCGCTGCAGTTCGCGCAGTTCACGACCACGCTCTTCCTCGAGGACGACGAAGGGCTGCGCGAGGCGATCGCGTGGGTGCCCGGCATCGACGCCGACAAGGTGATCGCCGAGGCGCACACGGACGCCACCGAAGCCGAGTTCCAGAAGGACAAGGACGAGGCCCGCACCGCCGAAGGCGGCCCGACCGAGTTCCAGGGCAAGTCGGCCAACACCGACGGACGCGTGCGCTTCACGGCGCCGAGCCTGAAGTTCAGCAACGGCAGCCTGACGCTGGAGGCCGGCGGCTTCCAGACCTTCGAGGTCTACGACGCGATGGTCGCCAACCTCGACACGAGCCTGACCCGCCGCGCGCCCGCCACCGACGCCGCGGAGGTCCTCGCCGCGTTCCCGGACGGCCTGACCACCGGCGAGGTCGCCCAGATCATGGCCGAGGACAAGTACCCGGCCGATGCGGACCAGGCCGAGGACGCGCTGATCACCGCCGTCGGCGACGGCACCGCGCGCCGTGTCCAGTTCGGACACGACGCGCTGTGGGTGCCGGAGACCGCGGCGGCACTCGCCGCGGCCGCCTGACTCAGGGAGTCGTCGTCGAGAGCGTGAAGGTCAGCGACTTCGCGTACGTACCGGTACGCAGAGCGTCGTTGGCCTTCACCGGCTGCTTGAAGCTCACGCTGACCGGGTCGTTGGAGACCGGGGCGGCGTAGCTCTTGAGCATGGTCGGCAGCACCGCGTAGGTGCCGGAGGTGGAGCCGGCGGCCTGAAGCGGCTCCGGCAACGAGAACGCGCCGTTGACGAGGTGACCGGTCGCGGCGCTGGACGGGTCGGCGACGCTCAGCGTCGCGTCACCGGCGGTGGAGATGACGGTCGCCGTGGTGGTGGCGAAGTAGTCCTTCTGCGCGCCCGGGGTGAACGGCCCGAACGACGCCGGCGTGCCCAACGTCAGGGCGAGCGTCGCTCCGACCGTGCCGCCGACGGTGCCGCCGGTGGTCGAGCAGGACGCCGACATCGTTCTGCTCGGGTCGCTCTCCGACGTCGCCGTCAGCGTCACGTTGCCGTTGGCCGCCGCGCCGGTCGCCTTCTCGATGTGGACCGGCACCTGGACGGTCTCGCCGAACTTCGCGGTCGCGAGCGCGTTGCGCAGGTGAGCGGTCCAGCCGGTCCCGGTGGCCGTCGCCGACAGGCGGTAGATGTCCGAGCCGAAGAACGAGTCGCCGGAGGTCGGGTGCGCGGTGGCCGGGATGGCCGCCGCAACGCCCGTGTTCTTGAGGTCGAACGTGCAGGTGGCGAAGCCGCCCGCCGTGCCCGCGACCGGGTTCGACAGCGCGACGCCGCGCGTCTGCGGGCCCGCGCCCTCGAGCGAGCGGACGCCGACCGTGTAGTGCAGGATGCCCTGCTCGTCGGTCCGCTTGTCGATGATGTAGAAGTGCAGGCCGTTCGCGGTCGCCTGGTACTCGTACTCGCCGCCGGAGTTGACGCCGACGTTGAACGACCCGTCGTTGAGCTGGCGCTCGTCGCCCATCGTCGCCTTGGCGATCGTGCCGTCGGCCTTGACGTGGTCGACCTGGTCGATGTCCTGCGGGTTTGAGTCGATGTACCAGACGAAGCAGCTGAACGATTGGTTGCCGCAGGTCGAGCTGGAGGTCTTCGACTTGCCCACCAGCACGCCGTGGCCCGGGGTGAACGAATCCGAGCCGATCTGCTGCACGACTTCCATCGTGTAGTCGTTGAAGCGGCCCTGGACCGTGGAGGTGGGCGTCGACCGCCACGGGCCTTCGCAGGTCAGATCGACGCCGGCCTGCGAGATCAGGCAGACCTTGTTGCGGTCGCCGTCGGTGTCGAGGTTGACGCGGACACCCGCGAGGTCGCCGTTCGGGGCCACCTCACGCGCCTTGACCTCGGCCACGGCGAGGCCCGTCTGGGCGAGGCCGGAGCGGTTCAGGCGCAGGATGTCGTTGTCGGAGATGAAGTTCAGGAAGCGCTTGTTGCGCAGGTTGTGCTGCGCGCCGAGCGCCGAGCCCTGGGTCGGCGGGATCTGCCAGCGGGTGTGCTGGCCGCCCGGGCCGTTGAACGACCCGCGGCTCATCATGTCCCACATGCCGCTCGCCGTCCGGTTGTACGGCGGGGCCTGGAACGGGTTGTTGTAGTTGTCCGGGATGCTCAGGTTGTGGCTGAGCTCGTGGGCGTAGACGGCCATGCCGGCGGATTCGGCCTCGGTCGAGCTGTTGCCCGACGCGCTCGGCCAGACCGTCGCCGCCGAGGCCCACGACGTCCACGGGATGTAGCGGGTCTTGGCCCAGTTGCCGCGCGGGTGCAGCGGGTCGATGTGCTTCGGGCCGAACGCGTCCGGGACGGTCGTCTGCGTGAAGCGCATCTCCCCGAACTCCTGCCAGGAGCCCGACTCGTCCTGGCCCGCTGAGGTCCAGAACATGTTGTCGAAGGTCGCCCGCTCGGCGTCCGAGGTGGCCGCGATCCATGCGTTGCGCGCCGCGGTGGCGAAGCTCTGGTTGCAGGGCTCGGGGTTCGGCGTGGCTCGCGTCGGGTTCGGACAGTCGTCGGCGAGGCTCTGCATCTGGCTGTCGATGTGGTACTGGTGCGCCTTCAGCGGCAGGCGGTACGGGCCGAACGGAACGAGCTCGACGCCGTAGCGCCCGAACGAGTCCTCCATCCAGTACCGGTTCATGGTCTGGAAGTTGTTCAGCGCCGACGGCTTGTTGAGGAAGTCGGCATAGAACTGCGGCACCTGCTCACGCGGGATGCCGGCGCCGCCGACCTGCGGATTGCCGAACAGGTTGCTGCCGGCTGCCTGGGTGACCGTGAACGGCCGGTCGGGATAGTCGACCAGGATCAGTGCGACCTTCCACTTCTTGACCGTCGGCTGGATGCTCGGATCGCTGTAGTCCGGCCCTGGGACCGGCTTGTAGTTCGACCAGGTCAGGTTGTCCTGGAAGGACCAATCCTGTGCGTCCAGCGGCGTCGGCGGACCCGCGGCGTCGGCGGACCCGGCCACGGCGAACGCCGCCGCCGCCGTCGCGGCAAGCACTGCTCTTGTTCCTCTCACTGCCCCTCCACCCCAAGTGCGGCCGCGGCACCGCGCACGAACCCCGCCCCCACGTCCGCGCGCGTAGGTCGTCACCCCATGCTCATCTTCTGTTCATGAGATGTCAACGCGCGTGGAGCGATCTCCACGACTTGTAGGGTCAGTGGCGTGCCTGCGCGTCAGCCGACGAAGCGCCGCATACCGGTCAGCTCGAACACGCGGCTCGCGGGCCCCTGGCCCTCGAGCATCGAGAAGCTGACGCCGTGCAGCTGTGCGCGCGCTTCGAGCCGGACGGCCATGCGCAACCCGGAGACGTCCATGAAGCGCAGCTCGCGCAGGTCGAGGACGACCGGTCCTTCGGTGAACGCGGTGTCCACGTCACCCTCGAGGGAGGGGACGGTCGCGCAGTCGAGCTCGCCGTGCACCTGGATCAGCGTCGCCGTTCCGACGCGCCGTGATGCCGTGCTGAAGGGTTCGATCCGCCGCAAGGTAGCGCGCGATGGTTGATCTGTTGCGCCATTTGAGGCTGCGCATAGGTTCGCGGGGCCGTGTGCGCGTGTCTCGCTCCGCGTTGATCGCTCCCGGAGTGCGCGTGACGGCCGCGCCCGGAGCCCGCGTGGTGGTGTGCCCGGGAGCCGTGCTGGGCGAGGGAGCGCGGATCTCGGCGGTTGCCGGGGTGGTGCTGATCGGGCACGGCGCGCGGCTGGGCGAACGGGCGATCGTGGTCTGTCACGCCGGGGTGACGCTCGAGGCGGGTGCGGTCGTGGGTGACTGGGCCGCGGTGTCCGACGTCGCGCCGGGTTTCGGCGATGCGGAGCGGCCGGTGCGGGTGCAGCCGGTGGTCGCCGCGCCGCTCGTGGTGGGTGCCTGCGCGGTCGTCGGGCAGCACGCTTCGGTGGGTTCGTCGGTGGCGCGCTCGGCGGTCGTGGCGCCGTACGCGGTCGTGTAGCGGCGAGCGTCAGGTCGGCGCGGTCAGCGGCGCCCCGCCGCGGCGCGGGTGCGGACGAGGCCCGCGTACACGTCGGCCGTCTGGCGGGCGACATCGGCCCAGTCGAAGCGCAGGACGTGCTCGGACGCCTCCGCCACCAGCCGGTCGCGCAGGGAGTCGTCGGTCAGCAGGTCGAACGCCATCCGCTCCAGCGACCGCACCGAGGAGGCGCGGTGGCGCAGGCCGACGCGCCGCCCACGCGGCACGACCTCGCGCAGGCCTCCCGTGTCGGCCACGATGCAGGGGCAGCCCGATGCCATCGCCTCCAGCGCGACCAGGCCGAACGGCTCGTAGATCGACGGCACGAGGCACAGGTCGGCGATCCGGTAGAGCGAGTGGAGTACGTCGTCTCCGCACCAGCCGATGAAGGTGCCGTGCTCCATGAGGCCCAGTCGCGTCGCCTGGTCCTTGAGCTCCTGCTCGGCGGTGCCCGAGCCGGCGATCAGGAAGCGCACCGAACCCACCCGCCGGATGAGTCCCGGCAGCGCGTCCAGCGCCAGGTGGAAGCCCTTCTCGTAGACGAGCCGCCCGACGAGCAGCACGAGCTTCTCCTCCGGCGCGGCAAAGCGGGCGCGCAGCGCTCCCAGATCGGGGACCGGCACGAGGTCCGAGGGGTCGATGCCGTTCGGGATCGCGACGACGCGCCCGCGCGGGACGCCGAAGACGTCGCAGACCTGCGAGCGCATGAACGAGGAGCAGGTGATCACGCGGTCGGCGCCGCGGGCCATGCGCTTCTCGACGGCGTGGATGTGCGACTGCGGGTGCTTGTCCACCCAGCCCTGATGGCGGCCGTATTCGGTCGCGTGGACGGTGACCAGCCAGGGGATGCGCCGCCGGCGGGCCAGCGCACGAGCGGCGGCGGCGACGAGCCAGTCGTGGGAGTGGACCAGGTCGAACCCGACGCCCAGTTCAACGCCGCGGGCGAGCATGTCGTCGTTCATCCCGTCGACCCAGGCGATGAAGGCGTCGAGGTCGTCCTTGGGGAACTCGGGCTCGCGGACGCGATGGACGATCACGCCGTGGCGCTCCTCGACCGCGGGCAGCCGGCCGCCGCCGCGGGTGATGACGTGCACCTCGTGGCCGTCGCGCACGAGCTGCTCGCTGAGCTTGCGGACGTGGCGGGCGAGCCCGCCCTCCACGATCGGCGGGTACTCCCACGAGAGGGTCAGAATGCGCACAGCCGGGCGGAGCCTATCCCTCGGCGGGAAAGTGCCGCAGCACCCATTCCGCGGAGAGCGGCTCGCGACGGTAGGAGCGCCCGTTGATGAGCACGTAGTCGCGGGTGCGCAGGTCCATCGGAAGGTCGCGCTCGATCGGGTACCACTCGTTGTGCTGGCCGATCAGCTCGTTGAGCTCCTCGAACCGGCAGCGCGAGGCGAACGCCCTCCAGCGCTCGGCGAACAGCTCGGCGTCGCCGGCGCACTCCTCGCGCAGCGCGCGGTGGGAGCGGGCGAGGCGCCGCTTCTGGTGGGCGATCGCGCTGTCGATCTCGGAGATCCGCTCCATCCAGCGCGGGCGGACACCCGCTTTGAGGTAGGCCTCGACGGTGCGCTGGGACATCCGCGCCCGGCTCGAGATCGGCTTCCCGAGCCCGGTCGTCCCGTCGAGATCCTTCTTCACCAGACGTTCGGCGGCACTGCGATCCATCCCGGGAAAGTCTACGAAGCCCGCGGGCGGGTACGAGTCGCTCCATGAAGCGGTGCGTACTCGTCCTCCTGCTCGCCGCGGCCTTCCCGGCCGCCGCCCAGGCCCAGGTCACGGTCTACTCGAGCCTGCCGCTCAGCGGCGCGTCGCGGGTCTCCACGAAGGCCGTCAACGACGGCGCGCGGCAGGCGCTCAAAGCGTCCGGCAACACCTCCGTGAGACTGAAGACGCTCAACGACGCGACCCGCCGCGCCGGCGCCTGGACGGTCGGCGCGACGCGCAGGAACGCGAAGGCGGCCGCGAAGGACGCGTCGACCGTCGCCTACATCGGCGAGTTCAACTCAGGCGCCAGCCGGGTCTCGATCCCGATCCTCAACCGGGCGGGCATCCCGATGGTCAGCCCGTCGAACACCTTCAACGGCCTCACCGATGACGCCTCCTTCTACCCGACCGGCGTCCGCACCTACTTCCGCATCGTGCCGAACGATCACGTGCAGGCCGCGGCGCTGGTCACGGCGATGCGTGACCGCGGCTGCAAGGCGCTCGGGCTCGTGCACGACGGCGAGGTCTACGGCAAGGGCATGAACGTCGACGCGGCAGCGACGGCGGCGCGCCTCGGTCTGCCGGTCGTCGCCAACCGCCGCATCTCCAGGAGCGCCCCGAAGGCGATGAAGAACGCCGATTGCGTCGCCTACACGGGCATCACCGCCAACGGCGCGGTCGCGTTCTTCCGCAGCAAGGCGCTGAAGGGCAAGCGGCTGTTCGGCTCCGATGGGATCGCCGAGACCGACTTCGCGTCCAAGGTCGGCCGACGCGTGATCCTCACCGTCGCCACCCTGACGACCGACCAGTACGGCTTCTCGGGCAACCGCGACCCGTACTACGCCTTCGGCTATGAGTCGATGAAGCTGATCCTCGACGGCATCGCCGCCGCCGGCCCCAACCGCACCGCGCTGACCAACTGGCTGCACACCGTGCAGAACCGCCCGAGCCGCATCGGCACCTACGGCTTCGACGCCAACGGCGACACCACCCTGCGCACCTACGGGCTCTACACGGTCAACCGCAAGAGCCTGCGCTTCGTGGGACCGATCACGGCCGCCTAAACGAATCGCCCCTTGACCGCACGCGCGCCGCCGCATTAGCGTCGCGCGGGTGATCGCCGCGTTTTCCGCCCTGGCCCTGGCCGCCGCCGCTCCGTTCCCGGCGACGTTCGCCGCGCCCGACACGCAGTCGCCGAACGCGAGCAGCGGGATCGCGACGCTCGACGTCGATGGGCGGCCCGTCTTCGTGACCGCGGGCGGCACCAGCGGCGTGGTCACCGTGGGCGCGACCACCTACCGCGTCAACCCGGCCGACGCGACCGACTCGCCGACGGCCGTCGCGACCGGCGATCTCAACCGCGACGGCCGCACGGACCTCGTGACCGCCAACTCCGGGGAACGGTCTCCGTGCTCCTCGGCCAGGCCGGCGGCACATTCGCCACCGCCACCGTGACCACGCTGCCCGGTCCCGAGCAGACGCTCGACGTCGCGGTCGGCCAGCTCACCGCGGACACCAACCCGGACGTCGTGGTGACCACCGGCAAGGCCAACGTCGTCGTCTTCGGCGGCGACGGCGCGGGCGGGCTCGGCTCGCCCGTGTACTCGCCGGTCGCGGGCAACTCGACCGCGGTCGCCCTCGCCGACGTCAACGGCGACGGCAAGACCGACATGGCGGTCAGCACCGCCGCCGCGAAGGTCTCGGTCCTGCTCGCCTCGGCGCAGGGCGGGAGCTTCGCCGCGCAGGTCCCCTACGGCGCGGGCGCCACGCCCACCGGCGTCGCGCTGGCCGACCTCACCGGGGACGGCAAGCCCGAGCTGCTGGCCGGCAGCGGCGACGGGACACTCACCGTCCGCACCGGCCCGGCGTTCGCCACCGAGAAGACCTACGTGGTCGGCGGTGACCTGCGCGACGTCGCCGTCGCCGACCTCAACGCCGACGGCCAGCCCGACGTGGTGACCACGCGCGACAGCGGCGTCTCACTGCTGCTCAACAACGGCGACGGCACGCTCACCGCGCCGACCACGCTGGCCGGCGCCGCCACCCGCGCCGTCACCATCGCCGACGCCGACGGCGACGGCCGCCCCGACCTGGCCACCGCCGGCACCGGCCTGGTCCTGCGCGCCAACACGACGGCCCGCAGCCGCGCGAGTGCGCAGGCCACCAGCGTGCGCCGCGCGCAGACCGTCACCTACACCGCCGACGGCGCACCGATGAGCAAGGTCCGGCTCTACGTGAAGGTGCCCGGAGCGACAGCCTTCACGCTCGCCGCCGAACAGCCCGCGACGAGCGACCGGTTCGACTACAAGGTCGCCACCGACGGCCCGTTCGCCTACTTCACGACGCTGGTCGACGCCGACGGCAACGAGGAGACGAAGCCGGCCACAGCGGACGCGACCACGCAGGTCACGCTCACGCGGTCCCTCACGGCCGAGAGCCTGAGCTTCGCCGCCCAGCTGCTCAACACGAGCAGCGCGCCCGCCGAGGCCCACATCGTCAACACGGGCGAGGCCACGCTCACGCTCAAGGCGCCGAGCGTGAGCGGCTCAGACTTCGCGCTGACGAGCGACGAATGCACCGGCGCCACGCTCAAGCCCGAGGACGAGTGCCTGCTGCGCATCGTCTTCACGCCGACCGCGCCCGGCGTCCGCAGCGCGCGCGTCACGCTCGACGCGGGCACGCTGGACCTCGAGGGCGCGGGCGTGAGCCCGCCGGTCGTCCTCCCCGCGCCGCTGCCGCCGCCCGCCCTGCCTGCCGCGCCGGCGAAGATCGGCGCCAAGCTCGTGTTCACCTACAAGCGCGGGAAGCTGCGCACGCTCAGCGTCCGCAACGTCCCCAAGGGCGCGACGGTCAAGGCGACCCGCGGCAAGACGACCTACATCAAGCGCAAGGCGTCGGGCACCGTGTCGCTCGCCCGCCTGGTCAAGAAGACGGGCGCGAAGATCGTCGTCACCGTCAGCAAGCCCGGGATGACGAGCGTGACCCACACGCTGACCGTCAAGACCCGCAAGCTCAGGACGCGCTGAGCAGCAGCAGGCCGTCGAGCTCGAGCTCGACGGTCCACTCGCCCTGTGCGGGGCGCGGCAGCTCGTCCGAGCCCCGCAGCCGCACGGCGACGAACACCGACCCGCCGCGCACGAACGCGACCGTGTCCGGGCCGGCTTCGACCGGCTCGTACGAGCCCGTGAACGCCTCCGGGAGCCGCGCGCGCAGCGCCAACGCCTTGAGGATCACCTGCAGCTTCGGCGGCGGATCGGAGAGCGCCTCGCGCCGCTCGTCCCAGTCGACCTCGCGCCGATTGTCCGGATCGACGAGCGACAGGCACTCCAACTCGTCGCCCTGGTAGATGTCGGGCACGCCGGGCACCGTCAGCTTCAACAGCAGCTGACCCAGCGCCGCGCGCTCGCCCGCCGCCGCCACTTCGCGCTGGAAGGGCGCGAACGTCCGCTGGAAGTCCCGGTGCGTCAGCAGCGCCC
The DNA here is from genome assembly GCA_963798325.1 of uncultured Solirubrobacteraceae bacterium. GTDB lineage: Bacteria > Actinomycetota > Thermoleophilia > Solirubrobacterales > Solirubrobacteraceae > Solirubrobacter. The sequence continues at coordinate 74,991 of CAWCSS010000006.1, read as the reverse complement.
GCGCGAAGGACTGCACCGCCGCCTCGTGCACGGCGTCGACGCCGACCCAGGACGTGTGCTGCTTGGCCTCGCGCATCGCCTTCTGCAGGTAGCCGTAGAGCCGCTGCTCGGAGATCGGCCACACGCCCAGCAGCGTCTGGAAGATGAAGACCTGCTCGACCGGTGTCGGGCGCGCCACCCGACGTCAAGGACCGGCAGACCGACAGCCACGTGCGCACGTGCGCCGCGTACTCGTCGGGCATCGCCGACAGCGCGCCGATCCGCGCGCGTACGTCGCCGGAGCGCTTGGTGTCGTGCGTCTGGGTGACCAGCAGGTTCAGCGGGAACCGCTCCAGCCGCTCGGCGTTCGCGCGATGGAACTGCTCGACCGACACCGACCAGCGCCCCGGGTCGCCGCCGACGTCGTTGGCCGCCAGCAGCCGCGCGTAGCGGTAGAACGCGGTGTCCTCGACGCCCTTGGCCATCACCGGCGGCGTCGTCTGCTGAAAGCGCGTGACGAACGCCTCCCAGCCCGGCACCTCCAGCAGCAGCCGCGACGCCAGCGACGCCGGCAGGCGCGCCTCGCGCACCGCCTCGCGGTCCTCGTCGGCCACCTGCCCCGACCAGGGCTCCACGTAGGTGCGATAGACGGGCAGCGACGCCAGCGCGCGCTCCAGCCCCGTCACCCGCTCGGGCGCCTCGCGCGCGAGCCGCTCGACCTCCGGCGCGAACGTCGTGCGCGCCTGCTCGAGCTTGGCCTCGAACGCCCAGTCGCCGAAGCGCCGGTCATCGCCGGAGACCTCGATCCAGAGGTCGGTCAGCGGCGCCTCGCCCGCGGGGTCGACGAACAGCCCGGAGACGTCGTTGAGGAACTCGTAGCCGACCGTTCCCTCGACCGGCCAGTCGCGCATGCGCTCGCCGGTGTCGAGGATCTTCTCCACCCACACGTGCTCGACGCCGTCGTCGCGCAGCCGCCGCAGGTAGCCGGCGGGATCGGCGAGGCCGTCGGGATGGTCGATCCGCAGCCCGTCGACGTGCCCCTCGCGCACGAGCCGCAGCGCCAGCTCGTGCGTCGCCTCGAACACCTCCGGCTCCTCCTGGCGCACGGCGGCCAGATGATCGACGTCGAAGAAGCGCCGATGGCGGCCGGTCTTCTCGTCGATGTCGAAGAACTGCGCCCGCAGCGAGCGATCGGCCCAGAAGCGGTTCGCGGGGTCGGTCGCCATGTGGTTGGGGACGATGTCGAGGACGATCCCCATGCCCGCGGCCTTCACCGCCTCGACCAGCGCGAAGAACTCCCGCTCGCCGCCGAGCTCGTTCGAGATCGACCCCGGATCGACGACGTCGTAGCCGTGCGTGGACCCCTCGCGCGCCTGAAAGGACGGCGGCAGGTACACGTGCGAGACGCCCAGCGACTGCCAGATACGGCACGAACGCGCGCGCCTCGGCGAAGCCGAAGCCGCTCGCCGAGCTGCAGCCGGTAGGTCGCGCGCAGATCGGTCATCCCGAGACGCGTCGCAGCAGGACCATCGAGTGGTGGACCAGCTCCAGCTCGGCTGCCGGCGGCGATCTCCTCCGCGGCCGGCCTCGACCTCCGGGCGGCCGGTGTCGAACACCAGCGTCCACGCGTCCCCGAACTCGCCGTCGGGCGTCGTGAACTCACACGTCTCGTGGTGGCCGTTGAACAGCAGCAGGAACGACTCGTCGAGCACCTGCCGGCCGCGCGAGTCCGGCGAGGCGATCTCCTCGCCGTTGAGGAAGACGCCGACGACCGGCGTCGCGCTGCCCCAGTCCTCGTCGGTCATGCGGGCGCCGTCGGAGCGAAACCAGGCGGCGTCCGGCAGCCCGGAGCCCTCGGTCTCGCGGCCGTAGAGGAACTGGCGCCGGCGGAACACCGCGTGCGCGCGCCGCAGCGCGATCAGCATGCGCGTGAAGCTCAGCAGGTCCTCGTTGGTCTCCAGCAGCGACCAGTCGAACCAGGAGATCGGCGAGTCCTGGCACCAGCCGTTGTTGTTGCCGCCCTGGGTGCGCCCGAACTCGTCGCCGCCGAGCAGCATCGGCGTGCCCTGGGAGAGCAGCAGCGTGGCCAGGAAGTTGCGCTGCTGACGGGCGCGCAGCTCGAGGATCTCGGGGTCGTCGGTCTCGCCCTCGACACCGCAGTTCCAGGACCGGTTGTCGTCGGTCCCGTCGCGGTTGCCCTCCTTGTTGGCCTCGTTGTGCTTCTCGTTGTAGGAGACGAGATCGCGCAGCGTGAAGCCGTCGTGGGCGGTGATGAAGTTGATCGACGCGAACGGGTGGCGGCCGTCGTCCTGGTAGAGGTCCGACGAGCCCGTCAGCCGCTGCGCGAACTCGCCCACGGGCGACGAGCCGCGCCAGAAGTCGCGCATCGCGTCGCGGTAGATGCCGTTCCACTCCGACCACAGGACCGGGAAGTTGCCGACCTGGTAGCCGCCCGGGCCGACGTCCCACGGCTCGGCGATCAGCTTGACCTGGGAGAGGATCGGGTCCTGATGGATGACGTCGAAGAACGCGGACAGGCGATCGACGTCGTAGAGCTCACGGGCCAGCGCGGACGCGAGATCGAACCGGAACCCGTCGACGTGGCAGTCGATCACCCAGTAGCGCAGCGAGTCCATGATCAGCCGCAGCACGCTCGGGTGCATCACGTTGAGCGTGTTGCCGGTGCCCGTGTAGTCCATGTAATGGCGCGGCTAGTCGGGCACGAGGCGGTAGTAGGACGGGTTGTCGACGCCGCGGAAGGAGAGCATCGGGCCGAGGTGGTTGCCCTCGGCGGTGTGGTTGTAGACCACGTCGAGGATCACCTCGATCCCCGCCTTGTGCAGCGCCTTGACCATGCCCTTGAACTCGCGCACCTCCTGCCCCGCCTTGCCCGTCGCGGCGTACGGGGAGTTGGGCGCGAGGAAGCCGATCGTCGAGTAGCCCCAGTAGTTCGTCAGGCCGCGCTCCTCGAGGAACGCCTCGTCGGCGATGTGGTGGACCGGCAGCAGCTCGATCGCGGTCACGCCGAGGTCCTTCAGGTAGCCGACGGCGGCGTCGGACGCCAGCCCCGCGTAGGTGCCGCGCAGGTCCTCGCGCACGTCCGGGTGGGTCATCGTGAAGCCCTTGACGTGGGTCTCGTAGATGATGCTGTCGGCCAGCGGCGTGTTCGGCGGGCGGTCGTCCTGCCAGTCGAAGCGCGGGTCGATGACGACGCACTTCGGGATCGCGGCCGCGTCGTCGGTCTCGTCCGGCGTGAGGTCGTCGTCCTCCTCGCCGTGCGGCACGTACGGGTGCACGTTGCCCTTCGAGAACGCGATCGGGCCCTCGATCGACTTCGCGTACGGGTCCATCAGCAGCTTCGCGGAGTTGAAGCGCTTGCCGGCTTGCGGCTCGTACGGCCCGTGCACGCGGAAGCCGTAGCGCTGCCCCGCGTGGACGCCGGGCAGGTAGCAGTGCCAGTTGAACGATGTGCGCTCCGTCAACTCGATCACCGTCTCGCGGTCCTCTGAGTCGAACAGGCACAGCTCGACGCGCTCCGCGTGCTCGGAGAAGATCGAGAAGTTCGTGCCCTCGCCGTCCCAGGTGGGACCGAGGGGGAACGGGGCTCCAGGCCAGACTTCCATCAGCGGACGAGCGCTCCTGACAAGGCGGGAAGGACGACGAAACCGGGCTCGAGCGTGAGCGAGTGCGTGGCGAGGACGACTTCCTCGGTCCGCTCTCGAGGCACGTGCACCGGGATCCGGGCGAAGTTGGCCAGCAGCGTGAACTCACCACGACGGACGGCGAGCCAGCCGGCGCGCTCATCGTAGTCCACGGCGTCCACGACACCGGCGGGCAGCAGGTCACGGCGGGCGCGCAGGAGCTCGCGGTGCAGTTCGAGCATGCCCTCGGGCTGACCCGTGCGGGTCAGCTTGGAGCGCTCGAACGTGGCCACGTCCTGCGGATCGGGCACCTCTTCGCCGCTGAACGCGGCGAAGGCGGCGAACTCCCGGCGACGGCCCTCGCGGGTCGCGTCGGCGATCTCCGGATCGATGTGATCGGTGAAGAACTGGAACGGCGCCTGCTCGCCGTACTCCTCGCCCTGGAACAGCATCGGCGTGAAGGGTGACAAAAGTGTGCAGAAGGCCGCGAGCGCACGCGTGTCGACCGGCAGCCGATCGCCCACCGCGCGGTTGCCGATCTGGTCGTGATCGGCCGAGAAGACGACGAAGCGCTCGGGCGCGATGTCGTCCGCGTGCGCGCCGAAACGGCGCTTGCGGAACTCCGAATACGTCCCGTCGTGGACGTGCGGGCGCCTGAAGGCCTTGGCCAGCAGCGCCATCGAGTCGAACTCCTCGTACCAGCCCTGCGTCTCGCCGGTGAGCAGGACGCGCAGCGCGTGGTGGAAGTCGTCGGCCCAGGCGGCGTCGCAGCCGTACCCGCCGAGCTCGTGCACGCGCATGACCTTCGGGTCGTTGAGCCCGCTCTCGGCGATCACCAGCGCGCCCGGGTTGATCGCGTGGACTCTGCGGGCCACCTCGGCCACCAGGTGCTCGGGGCTCGAATCGGCGATCGCGTGGATGGCGTCCAGCCGCAGGCCGTCGAAGTGGAAGTCGCGGATCCACTGCTCCGCCGACTGGCAGACCCACTCGCGGACGGGATCGCAGTACTCGCCGTCGACGTTGATCGACGCGCCCCAGGGCGTCTCGTGCCTGTGCGTGAAATACGGGCCGAAGGCGGTGATGGCCGCGCTGCCGGAGGCGCCGACGTGGTTGTAGACGACGTCCAGCACGCACGCCGAGGCCGAGGTCGTGGGCGGCGTCGATCAGCTTCTGGAGCTCGAGCGGGCCGCCGTAGGAGGACTGGGCGGCGCTCAGGTACACGCCGTCGTAGCTCCAGCCGCGCGCACCGGGGAACTCGGCCACGGGCATCAGTTCGAGCACGGTCACGCCGAGCTCGGCGAGCGCCTGCAGATACGGGATCGCGCCGGCGAACGTCCCTTCCGGCGAGAACGTCCCGACGTGCAGCTCGTAGATCACCGCGTCGTGCAGGCCCGGGGTGCGGAAGTCGCCGTCCTGCCAGTCGTAGGCCTGCGGGTCGAACACGCGCGAGGGCCCGCGCAGCCCCCGCGGCTGCCAGCGTGAGCAGGGGTCGGGCAGCGGGGTCCCGTCCAGCACGAACTCGTAGTCGTCCCCGGCGGCGGCGTCGAGCACGGCCTCGTGGATGTCGAAGCCGACGTCCTCGAGCGCGTGCTCGGTGCCGCCGACGCGCAGCGTCACGGGCTGCTGCGACCAGACGCGGAACTCGGTCCGGCCGCCGCGCAGCGGGAACGCGCCGAGCCGGCGCTGGAACGGGAAGTCGCTCACGGCAGCGTCGCGATCCGGCTCGTGAGCAGGTCGATGAAGCCGTCGGCGTTGACGTCGACCGCGACGTCGGCGTTCGGCGTGGCCCCGGTGCGGCGCAACTGGTCGACGACCGTGCGGCCGCGACAGGGGCCCTGGGTCACGTCGATCTCCACCGGGAGGCGCTCGAGGGTCAGCAGGGACGGATCGATCACGGCAGCGACCGCGAGAGCATCATGCACTGGGGTGTCGTCATGCCCATAGACCTCCATGTGGAACCGCCGATAGAAGCGGTGCAGATCGGAGACGACCAGGCCCGCGTGACCCTTCTCACGCAGCGCGTCGGCCTTGGCCGCGCTGAGCATCGCGCGGTGGGTGACGTCGAGGCCGACCATCGTCACGTCGAGGCCGCTGGAGAACACGCGGTGCGCGGCCTCCGGGTCCACCCAGAGGTTGAACTCCGCGCTCGGCGTGACGTTGCCGAGGCCGTACGCGCCGCCCATCACCACGATCCGCTCGATCCGGTCGTGCAGTTCGGGGTGAAGCGCGAGCAGCAGGGCGATGTTGGTCAGCGGCCCGACGGGGATCAGCGTGTGCGGCCGCTCACGCAGCATGCTCGCGATCAACTCCACGGCGTGCAGCGGCTCCGGCTCGCGTGACGGGGGCGGGAGATCGGGCCCGTCCAGGCCCGTCTCGCCGTGCACCTCCCCGGCCGCGCGGGCAAGATGCAGGAGCGGGCGCTCGGCGCCCGCGGCGACCGGGATGCCCGTCTCGCCGACCACGTCCAGGACGCGGATCGCGTTGGCCGTGACTTTCTCGAGGGTCTGGTTGCCGGCCACCGTGGTCACGGCGGACAGCTCCAGCTCAGGGCTGGCCAGGGCGAGCAGAAGGGCCATGGCGTCGTCATGGCCCGGATCGCAGTCGATGATCACCGGGATCGGCATGGCGCATCATTCAAGCGTGGGGCGTGTTCAAACGCTGGCATGCATCTCGCCGTCCTCATTCTCAGCGCCGTTTTCGCGGCCCAGGCCGCCCCGGTCGCCACGACCGGAAACGCCGAATCCGTGACCACCGGCTCCGCCGCCGTCACCGGAACCGTGAACCCCGGCGGCGAGGCGACGACGTATCACTTCGAGTACGGCACGACCGACGCCTACGGGATCTCGACGCCCGACCAGAACCTGACGGCGGGCACCGACCCGGTGGCCGTGCGGGCGACGATCTCCGGCCTCTCGAGCACGACGACCTACCACTACCGCGTGGTCGCCACCAACGCGACCGGCTCGCACGCGGGTGCCGACAAGACGCTGCGCACCGCCACGCCCGCGGCGCTGCCGTCGGTCTCCTCGCGCGCGGCGACGAGCGTGAGCGCGACCGGCGCGACGCTCGAGGCATCGGTGAACCCGCGTTCGCTGGCGACGAGCGTGCGCTTCGAGTACGGCACCTCGAGGTCCTACGGGACCTCGACCGCCGACGTGGCGATCGGCGCCGGCGGCTCGAGCACCGTCGTCCGTGTGGCGGTCGGGGCGCTCAAGCCGAACACGAAGTACAACTTCCGCGCCGTGGCCACCAGCGCGGCCGGCATCACCCGCGGGTCCAACCGCACCTTCACCACGGGCAAGGTGCCCACCGGCGTAGCCGTGACCCCCTCGACCGTCCGCCCGATCTGGGGCAACGGCGTGGCGTTCACCGGCACCGTGAGCGGCTCCGGCACCACGCCGGTGGCGCTCGAGAAGCAGGATTTCCCCTTCAGTGGACCGTGGGTGCAGGTCGCCACCGCGACCTCCAAGTCGAGCGGCGCGTTCACCCTGAACGCACCCGCCCTCTTCGCCACGACCCGGCTGCGCGTCGTCACGCGCACGTCGGTGGTCGTGACGTCCCCGGTCACCACCGCCAACGTGGCGGTCAAAGTGGGGCTGAAAACGAAGCGCCTGTCCACGCGACGCATTCGCGTCGACGGGCGCAACCTGGCCGGCCGTGCCGGACGGCCGGGCGTCACTTCAGCGCCAGACCGCGAGCGGTCGCTGGATCCCCGTAGCGAGGGTAAGCCCGTCCCCGCTTTCTGGTGACCGCTCGCGGTACGTCTTCAAGGTCAGCAAGCGCTCCCGCGCCCTGACCTACCGCGTCGTCGTCGTCGCCAACGACGGCGGCGCCCACGCCTCGGGCCACAGCCGCACCACCGTCATAAAGAAACGCTAAAGGGGACAGTCCCCTTAACGTTCCCTTTACCTCAAGCGGAGCTAAAGGGGACAGTCCCCTTTAGGTGGCGTTTAGGGTTCGGCGGGTGTCCTTGATCGTGTGGAGCTGGCGGTCGACGGCTCGCATGAGCGTGAAGCGGTCGGCGCCGTCGTCGGGGTAGACGGCGGCGGAGACGGTGAGGGAGACGGGACCGTCGCCGGCCTCGACGCGCTCGCCGGCCCCGCGGAGGGCGGCGACGAGGCGCTCGGCGGACTCGCGGCCGGCGCCTGGGGCGACGAGGGCGAACTCGTCGCCGCCGATGCGGGCCAGGCAGTCGCCGCCGCGGACCTGGGCGGTGGCGTGGGCGGCGAGCTCGCGCAGGACGCGGTCGCCGGAGGTGTGGCCGAAGCGGTCGTTGATCTGCTTGAAGGAGTCGACGTCGGCCAGCAGGAGCGTGAAGCGCCCGCCGTCGGCCAGGGCGTCCGAGAGCGCCTCGTCGAACGCGCGGCGGTTCTGGAGGCCGGTCAGCGGGTCGACGCGGGCCATCCGGTGCTGGTGGCGCTCGGCGTCGACCAGGCGGCGCTTGAGGAACTGGATCGTCGCCACCAGGCCGGCGTAGGCCACCGCGTAGGCGACGGCGCGGTGCAGGAGCAGGTGGTGCGGGCCGGTCGAGGTGACGAACGGCGACGCGTAGGTGAGGATCTCGACCGCCGCCAGCGGCCAGGCGTAGCGGGCCGGGAAGAAGTAGGCGACGTAGAGCATCGGCAGGACGAGGACCGGCCCGAGGTAGGCGTCGGCGCCGCCGGTCAGACACAGCGCGGCGACGACGAGCGGCTGCAGGCCCAGGATGGCCAGCGCGTGCCCGCCGATCGACACGCGCTCCCAGGGGATCGCCCGCACGACGCAGGCGATCGAGTAGACGACGGTCAGGGCGACGAGGCCCCAGAACCAGCCTTCGCTCGTGCTCGGCGCGCCGGGCAGGAAGCGGCCGACGACCGCCACCGCTGCCGCGGCGAGCCAAAGCAGCCCGGAAATCGGGCCCATGAGGCGGCGTTCTTCGTCCACACCTCGTTACATCGGCCTTCAACAGGCCGTTTTGAGCTACTTCTTCTTGGCGGGAGCCTTCTTGCGCTTGCGCTCGGGCTCCTCGGGGACGAGCCACAGCGCGCCGAGTGGCGGGAGCGTGACCTCGGCCGAGAACTCCTGGCCGTGCCAGCCGATCCCCTCGGCCTCGAAGCCGCCCATGTTGCCGACGCCGGATCCGCCGTACACGTCCGCGTCGGTGTTGATCGCTTCCTTCCAGCGACCGGAGCGCGGCAGGCCGATCCGGTAGTTGGTGCGCACCGCGGGCGAGAAGTTGCCCACGAACAGCGCCACGCGCTCGGAGTCCTTGGTCCGGCGCGCGAACGCGATCACGTTGTCGTCGGCGGCGTTGGCCTCGGTCCACCAGAAGCCGCGGCCGTCGAAGTCCATGTCGTAGAGCGCCGGCTCGGCCTTGTAGGCGCCGTTGAGGTCGCGCACGAGCGACTGGATGCCGCTGTGCTCGGGGTTCTCGAGCAGGTGCCAGTCCAGCGAGCGCGACTCGTTCCACTCCTGCTCCTGGGCGAACTCCTGGCCCATGAACAGCAGCTTCTTGCCCGGGTGCGCCCACATGTAGGCGTACAGGGAGCGCAGGTTCGCCAGCTTCTGCCAGCGGTCGCCCGGCATCTTGGTCAGCAGCGAGCCCTTGCCGTGCACCACCTCGTCGTGCGACAGCGGGAGGATGAAGTTCTCCGTGAACGCGTACACGAGCGCTGAACGTCAGCTCGTGGTGGTGGTAGCGGCGGTAGATCGGGTCGTGCTGGAAGTAGGCCAGCGTGTCGTGCATCCAGCCCATGTTCCACTTGAAGCCGAACCCGAGCCCGCCCAGGTACGTGGGCCGCGAGACGCCCGGCCAGGCCGTCGATTCCTCGGCGGCGCTGATCACGCCCGGGAAGCGGCCGTGGAGGCGCTCGTTGTACTCCTTGAGGAAGCCGACGGCGTCGAGGTCCTCGTTGCCGCCGTACTGGTTCGGCACCCACTGGCCCTCTTCGCGCGAGTAGTCCAGGTAGAGCATCGAGGCCACGGCGTCGACGCGGATGCCGTCGGCGTGGAACTCCTTGCAGCCAGAACAGGGCGTTGGAGACGAGGAAGTTGCGGACCTCGTGGCGGCCGTAGTTGAAGACCAGCGTGCCCCAGTCCGGGTGCGCGCCGCGGCGCGGGTCGGCGTGCTCGTACAGCGCGCTGCCGTCGAAGCGGGCGAGCGCGAAGTCGTCGCGCGGGAAGTGCGCCGGGACCCAGTCGAGGATCACGCCGATGCCCGTTCTGGTGCAGGCGGTCGATGAACTCGCGCAGGTCGTCGGGCGAGCCGAACCGCGGCGTGGGCGCGAAGTAGCCCGGTCACCTGGTAGCCCCACGAGCCCGTGAACGGGTGCGCCATCACCGGCAGCAGCTCGATGTGGGTGAAGCCCATGTCCTTGGCGTAGGCCGACAGCTCGTCGGCCAGCTCCAGGTACGCTCAGCGAGCGGTTGTCCTCGAGCGGGTTCAGCCGCCACGAGCCGAGGTGGACCTCGTAGATCGAGATCGGGCCCTCGAGCGCGTTGGCCTTCGAGCGCGCCTCGATCCACTCCTCGTCGCCCCACTCGTGCTGGGGGTCGTGGACGATCGAGGCCGTCTTGGGCGGGATCTCGGTCTCGAACGCGACCGGGATCGGCCTTCAGGCGGATCTCGCCGTCCGGCGCGAGGATCTCGTACTTGTAGCGGGCCCCCGCGCCCACGCCGGGCAGGAACAGCTCCCAGACGCCGGAGGCGCCGAGCGAGCGCATCGGGTGGATGCGGCCGTCCCAGTAGTTGAAGTCGCCGACGACGGAGACCGCCCGCGCGGACGGCGCCCAGACGGCGAACGCCGTCCCGGCCACGCCGTCGACCTCGCGCACGTGCGCGCCCAGGCGCTCCCACAGCTCCTCGTGCGAGCCCTCGCCGAGCAGGTGGATGTCCAGCTCGCCGATCGTCGGCAGGAACCGGTAGGGGTCCTCGATCGTGATCGTGCCGGACTCGCCGTAGTCGACCTCGAGCTGGTAGCTCATCGGCAGCTCGCCCTTGACGTGGCCCTCGAAGATGCCGCCGGGGTGCACCTGCACGAGCGCCTCGTGCGAGCCGTCCGGTCGACACGACCTCGACCTTGGCCGCAGCCGGCCGGAACGTGCGGATCACCACCCCCTTGCCGTTCGCGGGGTGGGCCCCGAGGTATCCATGGGGGTTGGCGTGCTGGCGGGTGACCAGCTGGTCGGCTTCGCTCATGTCAATTCTACTCCGAATCCAGAAGTCGCAGGATCCCGGAGACCGGGATCGCGACCCAGTCGGGTCGGTTGTTCAGCTCGTATCGCAGCTCGTACACGGCCTTCTCGAGTTCGAAGACCGCGAGCAGCTGCTCGGTGGCCTGCTGCCCCGGTGGCAGCAGGGAGTGGTCCACGGCCCGTTGATACCCAACCAGGAAACGCTCACGCGCGCGGTCTTCCCAGTCCGTCCGGCGCTTCGGCGCCGCGCAGCAGCCGCGCGCCCGCCGTCACGTAGGAGAACGAGCGCAGCATCCCGGCCACGTCGCGCAGCGGCGAGCGCTTCTGGCGGCGCTCGGGCAGCGACCGCGCCGGCTCGCCCTCGAAGTCGAGCACGACCCACCCGCGCGCGGAGAGCATCGTCTGGCCGAGGTGCAGGTCGCCGTGGGTGCGGATCACGCGCCCGCCGACCGTCGCGTGCGAGAGCGCGGCGAGCTTCTCGCGCACGTCCTGCCCGCGGCCCTGGATCGGCGCCGTCGCCTCGTTCTCGGGGAGATCGAGGAACACCTGCTCGATCTGCTCGTCGACGTCGGCGTAGAGGATCGACAGCGCCTCGCTGGACGGCTCGACCGGCGCGAAGTCCGGATCGGTGTTGTCGCTGCCCAGCGCGGTGTGCAGCTCGCCGATGACGGCGCCCAGCGCCTCCAGCCGCTCGAGCAGCCCGTCGGGGTCGGTGACGAGCTCGTCCAGCGCGAGGTCCCAGCCGTCGCGCGCACCCGCCAGGAACTCCTGCAGGATGCCGAGCGTCGCGCTGACGTGACGCCCGTCGACCTCGTACCACCCGGCCAGCTCGGCGATGTGCGGGAAGCCGCGGGCGCTCAGGAACCGCAGCAGCTCGAGCTCCGGGTTCACGCCCGGCTCGATGCGCCGGATCGCCTTCATGATCAGCTCGTCGCCGAAGATGATCGAGGTGTTGGACTGCTCGACGCCGACCGGCCGGACGTCCGACGGTCATGCCCTTCGCCACGTCGGCCGCCCAGTGGAAGGAGAACTCGCCGAACTCCATGTTGCCGCGCATCGCGTGCAGCAGCTCACGGCCGGTCGCCGGGTCGCTGCAGCGCGTCGTAGACGACCCAGCCGTCGGCCTCGTAGATCCGGCCTCGCCCAGCCACTCGTCGGACGGGCGCAGATCCCGAGCGGCACCTGGTAGGTCTCGTGCGTCCCGGACGGGAAGCGCGCCTCGATCAGGCACAGGATCAGCTGCGGCGACTCGCCGCGCAGCGTGGCGGCATCGACGATCTCGATGTGCGTGACCTCGCGCGTCTTGGACGCGAACCAGCGCTGGGCAACGACCCAGTCGTTGAGCACGCGCTCGTCGAGGAAGGCCAGATCGCCGGTCATTCCGGTTCATCCTTCACCAGTTGGAACCAGTAGAAACCGCGCGGGGCGAGCGTCAGCAGGTACGGGAGCTCGCCGATCCGCGGGAAGTGCGAGCGGCCGAACACCTCCACCGGGTGATGGCCCTGGTAGGCCGACAGGTCCAGTTCCACCGCCTGCGCGGAGCGGGCGAGGTTGTGGACGCACAGCATCACGTCCTCCTCGTAGGTGCGGATGTGGGCGAAGATCCGGGTGTTGGACGGTTTCAGCGGCTCGTAGCTTCCCAGGCCGAACACGGGATGCTCCTTGCGCAGCCGGATGAAGCTGCGCAGCCAGCGCAGCAGCGAGTACGGCGTGCGCATCTGCGCCTCGACGTTGACGGCCTGGAAGCCGTACACCGGGTCCATCAGCGGCGGCGCGTAGAGCTGCGCGAAATCGGCGCGGCTGAAGCCGCCGTTGCGGTCGCCGTTCCACTGCATCGGCGTGCGCACCCCGTCGCGGTCGCCGAGGTAGACGTTGTCGCCCATCATGATCTCGTCGCCGTAGTACAGGACCGGCGAGCCGGGGAGGCTGAAGAGGATCGCGTGCAGGAGCTCGATCTCGTCGCGGCCGGCGTCCAGCAGCGGCGCGAGCCGGCGGCGGATGCCCACGTTGATCTTCATCCGCGGGTCCTTCGCGTACTCCGAGTACATGTAGTCGCGTTCCTCGTCGGTGACCATCTCGAGCGTCAGCTCGTCGTGGTTGCGCAGGAACAGGCCCCACTGGCAGTTGTCCGGGATGCCCGGCGTCTGGGCGAGGATCTCGTAGATCGGGTTGGCCTCCTCGCGCCGCACGGCCATGAACATGCGCGGCATCACCGGGAAGTGGAAGGCCATGTGGCACTCGTCGCCGTCGCCGAAGTACTCGACGACGTCGGCCGGCCACTGGTTGGCCTCGGCCAGCAGGACGCGGTCGGGATAGAGGCGGTCGATCTCCTCGCGCACCCGCTTGAGATAGGCGTGCGTCTCGGGCAGGTTCTCGCCGTTGGTCCCGTCGCGCTCGTACAGGTACGGGACCGCGTCCAGGCGGAAGCCGTCCATCCCCAGGTCCAGCCAGAAGCGCAGGACCTCGAGCATCGCCGCCTGGACGTCGGGGTTGTCGAAGTTGAGGTCCGGCTGGTGGGAGAAGAAGCGGTGCCAGTAGTAGGCCTGGGCTTCGTCGTCCCAGCGTCCAGTTGGAGACCTCGGTGTCGGTGAAGATGATCCGCGCGTCGGAGTAGCGCGGTCGGGTCATCCGACCAGACGTACCAGTCGCGCTTCGGGCTGCTCCGGCCCCTGGCGCGCCTCCTGGAACCACGCGTGCTCGGACGACGTGTGGTTCATCACCAGGTCGGCGATCACGCGGATGCCGCGCTGGTGCGCGGCCTCGATGAACGTCGCGCACGTCGTCGACCGTGCCGTAGTCGGGCTGGATCTGGAAGAAGTCCGAGATGTCGTAGCCGCCGTCGCGCAGCGGCGACTGGAAGAACGGCAGCAGCCAGATGCAGTCCACGCCCAGCCACTGCAGGTAGTCGAGCTTCTCGATCAGGCCCCGGAAGTCCCCGGAGCCGTCGCCGTCGGCGTCGAAGAACGCGCGCGTGTGGATCTCGTAGAAGACCGCCGTCTTGAACCACAGCGGCTGCGCCTCGAACCATTGGCCCGGGTCGTTGCGGGAGCCTTGAGTCACGCCTACAGGACCTTCAGCAGGTGAAATTGCTTGCCGACGTAGTGCGGGTCCAGCTCGACGTAGTTCTGGCCGATCCGCCAGTCGAAATGCCAGCCGGTGAACTGGTCCTCGACGGCGAACACGGGCGCCGTCCCGAGCACGGCCGGGATCGTCAGCACGCCGGCCTGCGCGTTGTGCGGGTCGAGGTTGGTGACGACGATGATCGTGTTGCCGCGCTCGCTGCTTGGCGTAGGCGAAGAGCTGGTCGTTGCTCGTCTCCAGCCAGGCGACGTTGCTCAGGTGCTGCAGCGCGACGTTCTCGTGGCGGATCTCGTTCAGGCGCTGCATCATCGGCAGCAGCGGGCCGTCGAGCCTGCGGTCGCGGATCTCGTACTTCTCGGAGTTCAGGTACTCCTCCGAGCCCTCCTTGACCGGGCACGTTCTCGAAGTGCTCGTAGCCGGAGTAGATGCCGTAGCTCGGGCTCAGCGTGGCGGCGAGGATCAGCCGGGTGACGAACGCCGGCGGGCCGCCGTGCTGGAGGTAGGCGTGCAGGATGTCCGGCGTGACCGGGAAGAAGTTCGGCCGGAAGTACTCCTTCTCCTCGCCCCAGGCGAGCTCGTTGAAGTACTCGATCATCTCGTGCTTGGAGTTCTTCCACGTGAAGTACGTGTAGGACTGCGTGAAGCCGAGCTTGGCCAGCTCGCGCATGACCGCCCGCCGCGTGAAGGCCTCGCTCAGGAAGACCACGTCGCGGTCGACCTTGTGGACCTCCTTGACGATGTACTCCCAGAAGGCGAACGGCTTCGTGTGCGGGTTGTCGACCCGGTAGCACTTGATCCCGCAGTCGACCCAGTGCAGGAAGACGTCGCGCCAGGCCTCCCACAGCGACTGCCAGGCGTCGGTGTCCCAGTTGAAGTTGTAGATGTCCTGGTAGCGCTTGGGCGGGTTCTCGGCGTACTTGAGCGTGCCGTCCGGGCGCTGCTGGAACCACTCGGGATGCTCGGTCAGCCACGGGTGGTCGGCGGAGGCGTTCAGCGCGATGTCGAGCGCCACGTCCATCCCGTGCTTGTGAGCGGTCGCGCAGAGATCGCGGACGTCCTGCTCGGTGCCGAGCTCGGGATGGACGGCGAAGTGCCCGCCCTCCTCGCCGCCGATCGCGTACGGCGAGCCCGGATCGTCCGGCCCGGCGACGAGCGTGTTGTTGCGGCCCTTGCGCTTGTTGACCCCGATCGGGTGGAACGGCAGCAGGTAGAGCACGTCGAAGCCGAGGTCGGCGATCTCCGGCACGACCGCCTCGACGCCCTTGAAGCCGCCCCAGGAGCGCGGGAAGAGCTCATACCAGGCGGAGAAGCGCGCCTTGACGCGGTCGACCTCGACCGGGATCGGCTTCTCCAGCGACGCCGGGCCTTCGCGTTGCTGGGAGGCCTCCATGGCGTGGAAGAGCTCCGCCCCGAGCGCGACGTCGAACTTCTCGTGCATCGGCGCGTCGCTGCCCAGGACGCCGATGGCGTACTCGATCGAGCCCTTGTCGTCGGCGCTCGCGCGCTCCAGCGCACGCTGGAGGAAGATCACGCCTTCGCTGATCTCGCCGCTGAGGTCCTCGTCGAGGTCGGCGTCGACCTTGCGCCTGAGCTCGTCGTGCCAGGTCGCCCAGCGGTCGGTCCAGGCCTCGAAGGAGAACTGCCAGGTCCCGGCCGTCTCGACGGTGAACTCACCCGCCCAGCGGACCCCGCTCAGGTGGGCGTCGACGGCGCTTGCAGCTCGGACTCGAGCCATCGCCTCCCACCCGGCTGCTTGTACTTGACGACGGCCTTCATCTTCTCGTGGCCATCACGGAAGATGTCGGCGGAAACGGCGACGGTGTCGCCTACGGTGCGCTTGACCGCGTACCGCCCGTTGTCGAGGACCGGAGCCGGCTTTGCGATCCTGATCCGGCTCGGGCGTTCACTGCGCTTCGGTGCGGGCATCTCGTCCCGGGAGTATCCGACAAGTCGATCACATGAACCTCCCTCGTACATCCGGGGTGCAGCTGCACCCGACTTCACTGCCATCCGGACGGTTGGGTCCGGACGCCTACGCCTGGATCGATTGGCTGGCGGATGCAGGGCAAACGTGGTGGCAGATGCTGCCGCTGGGCCCGCCCGACAAGCACGGATCGCCCTACAAGTCGGCATCGGCGTTCGCGGCGTGGCCGGGGCTGCTGGCGGAGCCTTCCGCACCGGTTACGGCTTCCGAACGCATTGCCTTCCGTGAACGCGCCGCGGACTGGATCGAGGATTGGATCGCGTTCGCGGGGGTCGACGCGCTCGATGATCAGGTGCGCTTCGACCGCGAGTGGATGGCGCTGCGGGCCTACGCCGGCGAGCGCGGCGTCAGGCTGATCGGCGACGCGCCGATCTACGTCGCCGACGGCTCCGCCGACGTGCACGCGCACCCCGGCCTGTTCCGCGACGACGCGGTCGCCGGCGTCCCGCCGGACGCGTTCACCGCCGACGGTCAACTGTGGGGGAACCCGCTCTATGACTGGCCGGCGCTGCAGCGGACCGGCTATGCGTGGTGGATCAAGCGCTTCCGGCGGATCTTCGAGCTCTTCGATCTCGTCCGGATCGACCACTTCCGGGCGTTCACGGCCTACTGGGCGGTGCCCGCCTCGGCGGAGACGGCGGCCGAGGGCAAGTGGGTGCGCGGGCCGGGCCGGGCACCGTTCGAGCACGCCCTGCGCGCGCTCGGCGAGTTGCCGCTGATCGCCGAGGACCTGGGCGTGATCACGCCGCCGGTGAAGGCGCTGCGGCTGTCGCTGGGGCTGCCGGGCATGGCGGTGCTCCAGTTCGGCTTCACGCCGTCGGAGCGCACCACCCAGCACGTGACGGAGCTCCAGGAGGAGCTCCAGGTCGTCTACACCGGGACCCACGACAACGACACGATCCGCTCGTGGTACGACGCGCTCGAACCAGAGGCCTTCCGGCTCGTGGCCACGGCGCTGGAGAGCCGCGGCATCAAGGACGATCCACACTGGGCGATGATCCGGCTCGCGTTCTCCTCCCCGGCGGCGATCGCCATGATCCAGCTGCAGGACGCGCTGGGGCTCGGTCGCGAGGGCCGCATGAACCAGCCGGGCACGGCCGGTGGGTGGGGGTGGCAGCTCTCTTCGTTGCCGCCCGCCGACGTCGCCGCCCGCCTGCGCGCAGCCACGGAGGAGGCCGGCCGGCTGTCCGCGTGAGGCTCTCGGAGATCATCTCGGGACTGTCCTACGCGCTCGATGTGACCGAGGGGATGCCGACCGGGCATTCGGCCCGGGCGTGTGCGATCGGGATGCGGGTGGCGGCCGTCGCGGGCGTTCCCGAGCAGGAGCTCTCGAGCCTCTACTACGCGCTGCTGCTCAAGGACGCGGGCTGCTCGGCCAACGCCGCGGCCCTGACCGAGCTGTTCGGCTCCGACGATCGCGCGTTCAAGCGTGCCCGCAAGGGGACGGACTTCCGGGCGCTGCGCGTCAAGGCGCCGGCGGCCTACCGGAGCACGCGGCCGGACGCATCGGTGCCGGCGCGGCTGTGGCGGCTGGCCTCGATCGCTCGCCGCGGCTCCGAGACCACCGACGCCCTCTACACCGTGCGCTGCGAGCGCGGGGCCGAGATCGCGCGCATGATCGAACTGCCGGAGAGCACCGCGCAGGCGATCCGCTCGCTCGACGAGCACTGGGACGGCGGCGGAACGCCCTACGGCCTGCGCGGGCATCAGATCCCGCTGGCGGCGCGGATCATGGCGCTGGTGCAGGTCGTCGAGGTGCACGTCGCGGCCGCGGGCGTGGACGCGGCGCTCGACGTCGCGCGCGACCGCTCCGGCACCTGGTTCGATCCGACGCTGGTCGACGCGCTGCTCACCACCCGGGCCGACCGGGCGTTCTGGGCCTCGCTGCACGGGGACGCCGTGGACGTGGTCGTCGGCTTCGAGCCCGCCGATCGCAGGCTGGAGGCGGATGAGGCGGGGCTCGACCGCGTGGCCGAGGCGTTCGCGGCGGTCGTCGACGCCAAGTCGCCCTTCACCGGCGAGCACTCCCAGGGCGTGGCCGACATCGCCGTCGGCGTCGCCGCGACGCTCGGGCTCGACCGCGAAGCGACCCGCGACCTGCGCCGCGCGGCGCTGTTGCACGACCTCGGCAAGCTCGGCGTCTCGAACCTGATCCTCGACAAGCGCGGCCGGCTCGACGCCACCGAGTGGGCGGAGATCCGGCGCCATCCCGAGCTCACCGAGCGCATCCTCGCCCGGATCCCGCCGTTTCGCTCCTTCGCCGTCGACGCCGGCGCGCACCACGAGCGCCTCGACGGCCGCGGCTACCACCGCGGGCTGAGCGGCGAGCAACTCGGCTGGATGCCGCGCATCCTCGCCGTCGCCGACGTGTTCGAGGCGCTGACCGCCGACCGCCCCTACCGCGCGGGCGTGGCGCCCGGCGACGCGCTCGACGTGATGCGCGCCGACGTCGGCACCGCCTTCTCACCCGAGCACTTCGCGGCGCTGGAGAGCTCGGTCACGACGCGCGGGTGAGCTTCTCCGGATTGCGCTGGACGTCGATCGCGGTGATGCGGCCGTCGTCGACGGTGAAGCTCATGACGTTGATGATGTGGTCCGCGTCGCGCAGGCGCAGGCCCGGCTGGCCGTTGACCGCGACGAGCTCGACCACCGAGAAGCCGTCGCCCCTGGCCGCGAAGCCCGCCATCGCGCGGGCGATGCGCGCCGCGCCCTCGAGCGGCCGGCGCGCCGCGTTGACGACGCCGCCGCCGTCGGAGGTCAGCACCACGTCCGGGTGCAGGACGGCCAGCAGGCCCTCGATGTCGCCGTCGCGGGCGGCGTCGCCGAACGCGGTGACGATCTCCCGTTGCTGCTCCGGCGTGGCCGGGAAGCGGGGCCTGCGGGCCTCGACCGCCTTGCGGGCCCGCGACGCGTGCTGGCGGGCGGCCGCGGTCGAGATGCCGAGCGCGCCGGCCACCTCGTCGAAGGCGTACCCGAACACGTCGTGGAGGACGAACGCGCTGCGCTCGGAGGCGGACAGGCTCTCGAGCACGACGAGCAGCGCCAGCGACACCTCCTCGGCCTGCGCGACGCGCTCGGCGGGGCCCGGCTCGTCGGAGACGATCGGCTCCGGCAGCCACGGCCCGACGTAGGCCTCGCGCCGCACGCGCGCGCTGCGCAGGGCGTCCAGCGCGAGCCGCGTCACGGTGGTGATCATCCAGCCCTCGAGGTCGCGGATCTCCCCCGCGTCCACGCGCTGCAACCGCAGCCACGCGTCCTGCACGACGTCCTCGGCCTCGGCCAGCGACCCAAGCTGCCCGTAGGCGAGTCGCACCAGCCGCGGCCGCAGCGCCTCGACGCGTTCGGCGAGATCCTTCATCCGATCACGCCCGCCGGCGGCTCGCACTCCGCCGTGTCGGCCGGCGGCGCGCCGATCGACGCCAGGCCGGCGCCGCGCTTGAGCTCCCGCGGCTGTGGCCCCGCGCGCGCAGCACGCGGTTGAGCTCGGTGCCGACGGTCCCCACTGCCCCCACGATGGCGATCTGCATGTCACCAGGACGGGCCGGCGAGCCGAGATGTGACGGATCAGGCCGGCGCGGACCCGGCAATCCGCTAGCCGGTGGCGGTGACCGCCTGTTGCCAAGCGGTGCTCGGATCGGTCCGCGGGACGACATCGGCGACGATCGCCGACACGTTGTCGCGCGCGCCGTGCTCGAGCGCGAGCGTGATCAGGTGGTCGGCGCAGTCGTTGCGGTCGGTGCGCGCGTTGAGCACCTCTTGCAGCGTCTCGTGGTCGATCGTGTCCGACAGGCCGTCCGAGCACAGCAGCAGCCGGTCGCCGTCCTGGGCGGGAACGACCTTCGTCACCGGCCGGCGCTCCGGGTCGCCGTCGAGCGCGTGCATGACGACGTTGCGCGCCGGGTGGCGGCGGGCCTGCTCGGGCGTCAGGTGCCCGGCGTCGATCAGGTCCTGGACGAGGCTGTCGTCGCGCGAGAGCTGGGTCAGCGCGCCGTCGCGCAGCAGGTAGGTGCGCGAGTCGCCGATGTTGGCGATCACGTACATGCCCTCGTTGCTCAGCGCGACGGCGGTCAGGGTCGTGCTCATGCCCGCCAGCTGCGGGCGGGCGGAGGCGATGAAGCCGATCGACTCGTTGCCCCAGGCGATCGCGTTCTCGAGCGCGGCGTCGAGCGGGATGTCCAGCCGGCTCTTGTCCAGCAGCGCCAGCGAGTCGACGATCCGGTGCGAAGCCACCTCGCCCGCGGCCGCGCCACCCACGCCGTCCGCGACCGCCGCGACGCGCGGGCTGATGAAGACGGCATCCTCGTTGTTGGCGCGCCGGCCGATGTCGTTGCGGGCGGCGCACTCCAGAGCGAGACCCGACATTGTCGAGATCGTAACCCCGAGAGGGTGCGCTTGTCAGCAGTGTGGCGCGATTCGCACATCACGCAACCTGTGGGTTGCGCTACGCTCGGCGACATGAACGTCCTGGCGCTGTACGACATCCACGCCAACGTCGACGCGCTGGACGCCGTGCTGCGCGACGCGCCGGAGGCCGACCTCGTGCTCGTCGGCGGCGACGCGGTTCCCGGCGCGTTCGCGGTCGCCACGCTCGACCGGCTCGCCCAACTGCCGTCCAGATGGGTGCGCGGGAACGGTGAGCGCGAGGTCGCGTCCGCCGTCGACGGCCCCGAGCCCGCCGAGGACGATCCGGCAGGCGTCACCGCCAGGCTCAGCGCCGATGCGCTCGGCCCTGAGCGCTCGCGGGCGCTGGGCGAGCTGCCGCTGACGCTGGAGATCGACGGCGTCCTGTACTGCCACGCCACGCCGCGCGTCGGACGAGGAGATCCTCACGCGCCTCTCGACCCCGGAGCGCTACGCCGACGCGCTCGACGGCGTCAGCGCCGGCATCGTCGTCGCCGGCCACACGCACCAACAGGACGACCGCATCGTCGGCGCCATCCGCTTCCTGAACGCCGGCAGCGTCGGCATGCCCTACGAGGGCGACGGCGCCGCGCGGTGGCTGTGGGTCGCCGACGGCGTGCCCGCGCTCAGGCGGACGGCCTACGACGCAGCGGGCGCGGGCCGCCGGATCCTCGAGTCCTGGCCCGACGCCCGCTCGATCAACGCCTCGCTGATCAAGCCCGTGCCGGCACGGGAGATCACGGAGTTCTTCGAGCAGCGCGCTCGACAAGCGAGCTAGGCGCGACCTCGGCGTAGGCATCCTCGATCGCGCCCGCGATCTCGTTCCAGTCCAGGCCGCGGTTGAGGTGCACGCCGATCCAGCCGCGGTGGCCGACGTAGGGCGGGCGGAAGTAGTGCTCGGGCTCGCCGGCGATCAGCGCCTCCTGCATCCCCGCCGGCGCCGCGCACCACAGCGCCAGCCGGCCGTCGCCGTGATGGTCGTGGAGGTACATCACGAACGTCTTCTTGGCGCGCACGAACCACGTCGGCGAACCGTGGGAGAGTCGCTCGGTGACCTCGGGCAGCGCGAGGCACAGCTCGCGCACGCGGTCCAGCTCCGTCACGAAGCGACAGTCTGCCAGTACTTCCCGAGGTCGGACAGCCGGCTGATCCCCAGCCGCGAGGCGGCGTCGGACTTCATGACGAAGACGTTGCTGTCCTGGGCGCGCGAGAGCCGCAGCGGCTCGGCGCCGATCCGCGCCAGCGTGCGCTTGAGCCCGGCCCGGAGGCGGTCGGGAGCGGTGCCGACCAGGTAGCGCAGCAGCGAGCCGTCGTAGGCGGGGTAGACGTCGATCGCCCCGCGCCGCAGCGCCCGGACGGCCGCTGGACGCAGACCGCCGACGGAGCGCACCCGCACGCGATACCCGCCTACCCGCAGCGTCTCGGCGTACAGGTGGGCCAGCGTCTGGTTCTCGGCGAAGTCCATGTACCCGACGTCGATCCGAGGACCGGCACGATGGCGCCGGCCGTGACTGAGCCCGTTGGCGTCGACGAACTCGCCGCCGACCGCCTCCGGCAGCCGCCCATCGATCACCGACTGGTTCAGGCCGCGCAGGGCAAAGGTCGTCAAGGCCGCCGAGGCCGCGTTGAGCCGCTTGCGGATGTCGGACGCCGAGCGCCCGTACGCGCGCAGCAGCCGGCCGCGGACGACGGGCACGACGCGGTCGGCATAGATCATCCGCTTGTCATCGCGCACCGTGACCACATCCGGGCGCGACAACTGCGGGTCCGACGAGAACGCGACGGCGATCTCGGCGTCACCGTCGTCGAGCGCGGCGACGCCGGCGTCGGCGACGGTCAGCGGGATGAACACTGCGGAGACATCAAGTCCGTATACGGACTTCAGGCCCGCGCCGCAGCCCGAATTCGTGAGGCAGTCCGAAGGCGCCGCGAGCCGCACCTGTTGGGCCTGCGCCACTGGTGCACAGAGCCAGAGCAGGAGCGCGAGAACGGTACCCAGGACCCGCATGGACCGACCCTAACAGTTGATCGAGCGAACATCGAGGCGTAGGGTCCCGCGTCAGGCAGGAGGACCCGAGACATGCTCCGTCGGACTCGATTTCTGGCCATGGCGCTGGGATTTGCGGCTGCTGTCGCGACTCCGGCGGCCGCCGCTCCCAACGATGCGCTCCAGGACGAGCAGTGGGCGTTCGCACCATCAGCGCTGTTCGACCTCCCCGCCGCCTGGAACCTCTCCCAGGGCGCCGGCGTGGTCGTCGCCGTCGTCGACTCGGGCATGAAGCTCGACCATCCGGACCTCGCCCCCAACGTCTGGACGAACTTCGGCGAGATCCCGGGCAACGGCGTCGACGACGACCACAACGGCTACGTCGACGACGTGCACGGCGTCGACCTCACGACCGCCAACGCCAACAACGACCTGCACGACGGCTACGGGCACGGCACGCACGTCTCCGGCACGATCGCCGCCGCCGCCAACGGCAGGGGCGTCGTCGGCGTCGCCTTCCGCGCGAAGATCATGACCGTCAAGGTGCTCGACGACGCGGGCGGCGGAACGACGGGCGCCGTGGCCGAGGGCATCCGCTACGCCGCCGCCAACGGTGCGCGGGTCATCAACCTCAGCCTCGAGTCCGCCACCGACGACCCGCGTATGCGCGCCGCCGTGCAGGCCGCGGCCGACGCCAATGCGCTGATCGTGGCTTCGGCCGGCAACAGCGGGTTCAACGTCGATGCCAAGCCGGTGTTCCCGGTCTCGATCCCCGCGTCCAACGTCGTCGGCGTCGCCGCCACGGAGCCCGAGGACGGCCGCGACCTGCCCGAGTTCTCCAACTACGGTCGCCTGACCGTGTCGGTCGCCGCACCCGGCGTCGACGTCCTCTCGACCTCGATGAGCGGCGGCTACGAGGTCAAGTCGGGCACATCGATGGCCGCGCCCCACGTCGCCGGCGTGGCGGCGCTGATGGCCGCGGTCTCGCCCAGCCTTCCCGCCGCGGACCTGCGCGCGCTGCTGCTGCAGCACGCGACACCCGGGGCCGTCCCGGTGAGCTCGGGCTACGTCGACGCGCTCGGCAGCGTGCAGGCCGCGAGCACCGGCTCCAGCTACCAGCAGACGCAGCCGGCGCGGGCGCGCGTGCTCTCCGCGACCGCGGAAGGCCAACGTCATGCAGGCGCGGTTCGCGCTCACCGGCGCGGTGCAGAGCGTCGCCAAGGTCGTGGTCAAGCTCGACGGGCGCAAGGTCTCGACGCTGCGCGGGGGACGCAACGTGTTCTCCCTGCGCGTGCGCGCCCGTAGGGCCAAGCGCATCGTGATCGACGCGCTGGCCGCCGACGGGCACCGCCTGAGCAGTGCGAAGGCTCGTGTGCGCACCCTGCGCACCCGCAAGCACGGCGTCGGCTCCGGCGGTGGCGTCGGAGGGTCCGTATGGGCCGGCTGAAACGTGCGCGCCGAGTCGGTGCGATGGCGGTCATCCTCCTCCTGCCGCTGGCGACGGCCCCGCCGCCGCCCGCCGACGCGGCGCGCACGATCACCATGAGCGGGGCCAGCCCCGCCCAGGCGGTGGTGGCCGACCTCGCCTTCTTCTACCGCCGCGAGCACCCACGGGCACCGCGTTTCAGCCTCGTGGGCGGAGGCACCGGGACAGGGATCGCGGATGCCGCGCGCGGCATCGTCGACGCCGGCCTGTCCGGGCGCGACCTGACCGCGAACGACCCGGGCGGGCTCGTCTTCACCCCGCTCGCGCTCAGCGCCGTGTGCGTGGTCACCAACCGCTCCAACCCGCTCGCCAACTTCACCCGCGCGCAACTCCAGGACCTGGTGGCCGGCAGGATCACGAGCTGGGCGCAGATCCCCGGCGCGGCGCGCACCGACGCCATCGTCTCGGTTTCGTTCGACGCCACCTCGGCGGCGCGCAGCGTCTTCGAGTCGGTGTTCGTGGACCCCGGTACCACGATCGCCTACACCCCGCACTCGTTCCCAGCCACCGCACAGGTGCGCGACTACATCGAGGCGACGCCGGGCGCGTGGGGCTACATGGACCTGCAGTTCGCGCGCGCCGTGCACGTCGTCGCCTACGAAGGCATCGCCTGCTCGAAGGCGACGGTCGTCTCCGGTGCCTACCCGGCGCGCCGGCGGCTCGGCTTCGTCACGCGCGGGCGCCCGAAGGGTGAGCTCCGGCGGTTCCTGCGCTGGGTGCGCCACGACGCGACGGCCAAGCGCGTGATCGCCTCGCGGTACGTCGTACCCTCATGAGCCGCAATGGCCGCACCCCCGACGGAGCACGAGATCCTCGACGTCAACCGCCGTTATCACGACGTCGCGGCCGAGACCTATGACAGCAAGTGGGGGATCTCCTTCGGCGAGATCGGCCACCAGCAGGTCCTCGGGAAGATCACCAAGCTGCTCGGCCCCCGGCCCGGACCGTTCGCGCACTCGCTCGAGATCGGCTCCGGCACCGGCTACTTCAGCCTGAACCTGCTGCAGACGGGCGTGATCGCGGCCGCCACCTGCACGGACATCTCACCCGGCATGCTCGCGACGCTCGAGCACAACGCGGCCGAGCTCGGGCTGGACGTGGAGACGGCCGCGTGTGACGCCGGCGAGCTGCCGTTCGAGGACGAGACGTTCGATCTCGTGCTCGGTCACGCAGTGCTGCATCACCTGCCGGACCTGGACCGCTGCTTCGCCGAGTTCTTCCGCGTCCTGCGGCCCGGCGGGACGCTGTTCTTCGCCGGCGAGCCGTCGCGGACGGGCGACAAGGTGGCCGCCTATCCCAAGCGCGCGGCGGTCAACGCCGCGCCGCTGTGGCGGCGCGTGGTCAAGGCCCGCCCGGCGCCGCCGCACGAGGGTGCCGACGAGAACGAGCATGCGTTGGAAGCCGTCGTCGACGTACACGCGTTCATCCCCAGCGATCTCGAGACGCATTGCGCCGGCGCGGGGTTCGCGGACGTGCGGGTGCAGGGCGAGGAGCTGCTGGCCAACTGGTTCGGCTGGTTCAACCGCACGCTCGAGGCCAGCGCCGAGCCCAAGGACGTCCCCTGGGCCTGGATCCAGTACGCGTACCGCGGCTACCTGCTGCTCCAGCGCGTCGATCGCGCGCTGCTGGAGCCACGGTTGCCGCCGCGGATCTTCTACAACCTGATGCTCGCGGCGCGTAAGCCCGAGTGACCCGGCCACCCGAAGAACACCCGCCCAGCCCGCTGGAGATGCTGCGCGACCCGCGCGCGCTCCTGGACACCACGGTGGCGCCGGTGGCCTTCGTGATCGTCTACGCGATCACCAAGGACGTGAACCCGTCGGCGATCGTCGCCGTCGCGATCGGCGTGCTCATCGCGATCGAGCGGCTGATCCGGCGCAGGCCGGTGGTCAACGCCGTCGGCGGGCTGTTCGGGACGGGGCTGGCGGCGTTCATCGCCGTGCGCAGCGGCAGGGCCGAGGGCTTCTTCGTGCCGAAGATGCTCTACCAGCTCGCGCTGGCGGTCGTGTTCGCCGGCTCGGCACTGATCCGCAAGCCGCTGACGGGGTTCATCATCGCCCAGATCTACCGCGCCGAGCCGGGCTGGGCCGACCTGCCGCCGGTGCGGCGGGTGATGACCGAGTACACGCTCGCCTGGGCGGCGCTGTTCGGCCTGCGCGGCGCGGTCTACGCGGTGCTCATCTACTACGGGCGCGTCGGCTCGCTGGCCGTCGCGTCGCTGGCTATGGGTCTGCCGGCGTTCGGGCTGCTGCTGTTTCTGGGCTATCGCTACGTGCCGCGGCGGCTCGAGCAGCTCGGCGCGCCGCCGCCGCGGCCCGAGCCGCCTGCTTGAGCGCGCGGTAGGTGTAGGTCCAGTCACCCTGCAGGGCGTGCCGGCGGCTGCGCTCGCCGGGCGAGATCAGCTGGGACGGCCTGACCCGGACGTCCATCCCGAGGGCATCGAGCGCGCGCTCGGCGATCCACACCTGCCCGAACGCGGTCGGGTGCACGTGATCGGTCATCACCAGGTTGCGCGCGCCGAAGCCCCGCAGGTCGAGCAGGACGTGCTCGCGCGCGGCGCGCTCGATGATCGCGTTGGCCTGCGCGACGCCACGCGCCCGCGGGCGCCCGAGGTCCTCCGGGAGCGTCACCAGCAGCACGCGGTCGCAGCGCTGCGCCAGGAACGCCGTGGCCGCGGCATGATCGGCCGCGAATCGCGCCGGGTCCCACTCGTCGCGGCGCACGTCGTTGACGCCGATGTAGAGGCAGCCGACGTCGTAGCGGGCGTCCGGGAGCGCGGTGCGCTGCTCGAACGCCGGAAGCTGGTGGCCGACCACGTGGTCGGCGGTGGCGCCGTCGACGGCGTAGCCGGTGTAGGGCAGCCCGAGCCCGCGGGCCAGCCACAGCGCCCACGACTGCAGCGCCACGCCCCACTGCAACTCGCCCCCGCCGTTGGTGATCGAGTCGCCGAAGGCGAGGACGCCGGCGTTCACACCTTGAAGGACTTGGCCCGCTTGATGCCGGCGGCAGTGGCCGTCACGCGGTATCTGCCCTTGGCCAGGCGCCTGAGCGTCAGCGAGCGGCCGGCGGCGCTCGAGGCCAGCGAGCGGAGCGTCACCCTGCGCCACTTGCGCTTGACCCGGCGCTCGACCTTCACCGCGACGGTCGCCGCTCGCGTCGGCTTGATCGTCACCTTGGCCACCTTGCGGGTGACCTTGATGGCGATCGTGACCCGCAGCGGGGCCCGGGCGATCGGCGTCGGCGTCGGCGTCGCGGTCGGCACCGGGACGACGATCGGCCTCGAGTCCACCGGCGGGTCCATCGGCGGGTCCACGATGATCTCGGACGGCGGGCAGCCGTTCAGGGTCACCGCGTACACCGTCGGACACACGTCCTTGGGGACGGCCACGGTGTCGCCGTCGGCGTCGGGGTCGCACGCGTCGCCGAGCGCGTCGCCGTCCATGTTCATCTGGTCCTCGTTGGCGACCGTCGGACAGTTGTCCTGGTCGTCGATGATGCCGTCGCCGTCGGTGTCAGGGCAGCCCTTGAGCGTGCCGGCGACGGTGGGGCAGTCATCGCTCGCGTCGGTGTAGCCGTCGTGGTCGGCGTCGCAGGAACGCCAGCTGCCGCCCGGGCCGCCGTTGCCGAGGTCCAGCCCGTCGGGGTCGTGGGTGACGCCGAGCGTGCGCGCGGCGTTCACCCGCCCGCCGGAGGTGGCCAGGTCCTGCATCCCGGCCTTGTAGTCGACGCCGTTGGTCAAGGCGTCCTTGAGCTGCTCGCCCAGCCACAGCGGCTCGGCCGAGTTGGCCAGCGCGGCGATGCCGGCGACGACCGCGGCGGCCTGCGAGGTGCCGGACAGGCGGTCGACCCCCTTGTCGGACCCGACCGTCGACCACAACGAGCGGCCCGGCGCGAACACGTCGACGGAGCCGCCGACGTTGCTCTGGCAGTCCGGGGCGTCGCGCTGGTCGCTCATGCCGACGCAGATCACGTTGGGCGGGTCGACCCGGGTCACCGGGTTGCGGGTGTCGCACGGGTAGACGGGCCGCTCGGCGTTGTTCGAGCCTTCGTTGCCGGCGGCGACGACGAACAGCGTGTCCGGAAAGCGCTCGAAGATCCCGGCGAAGGCGTCGTTGATGCTCGCGCTGTCGTGCTGGTCGAGCGGGTCGGTGGCGAAGGACGCCACCACGATCGGCAGCTGGGCGTCGCCCGCGTACTGGAAGCCGGCGAGGATCGCTTCGAGCGTGCTCGACCCGCAGTTGTCGAAGGCGCGCACCGGCACGACGCGCGCGCTGGGCGCGATCCCGGCGATGCCGGACTTGTTGTCGCGGGCCGCGACGATCGTCCCCGCGACGTGCGTGCCGTGATCGATGACCGGCGCCGCGGCGGTGCACCTGGTGCCCTTGTCGAGCACGTCGGTCGCCATGTCGGTGTTGATGTGGCCGAGGAGATCGAAGTGCGAGGTGTGGATCTCCTGGTCGACCACCGCGACGCTGACGTCGCTGCCGGCGCCGTCGCTCGGGTAGTTCCAGGCGGAGAGCACGTCGATGTCGGCGTCGTTGGACTGCTCGAGGTCCCATTGGAACCGGAAGTACGGATCGTCGGCGGCGGTCGCCGACGAGATGTGCAGGCTGACGTTCGGGACGGCGTAGGCGACGTCCGGGTCCGCGTTGAGCGCGGCCATCGCCTCGTCGGTGCGAGCGTCGGGCACCGTGACGAGCTCCGCGTTCTTGAGCGCGAGCATCCGCTCGTGCGTCACGCCGGCATCGCGGCGAAGGTCGGCACGCTGACCGGCGCTCAGGCCGGCGTCGCGCTGAACGATCAATTCGGCCGCGTTCGCCTCGGAAACGAGCACGCAGGACAGCGCCCAGACCAGGACGAGAACAGATCCGATACCCCAGCGCGACTGCGTCACCCTCGTATCATCGGCCTTTCTGTGGCCTTGGGTGAATACTTAAGGGAAGAGACTGTGCCTGAGCTGTCATGTACCGCTGTCGGGACGTGGAGCGGCGGCCGCTTCATGCACTTCGGTGAACCGATCTCCGACGATCGGTTCGCTGCCCTCCTGCGCCCGTCGAAGGGTATCGCGACATTCATCACTGCTGACACCTATGGCGCAGGCGAAGCGGACGCCCTGCTGGGACGCGCGCTGGCCGGAGTGCCGAGGGATGAGTTTTCGCTGGTCGGTGCGATCGGACATGACTTCTACACCGGCGAACGAGAAGGTTCCAAGGGCTTCCCCCGATTCACCGATCCGCGCCTTCGCGGACCGGCCGAATACGCCGACTACGTGCGAATGGCAACGGAGCGCAGTCTTCAGCGATGCGGGGTTGATGCCTTCGATGTTCTCCTCCTCCACAATCCTGACCGAACGGGCTATACGAGCGAGGCCGTGTGGGACGCGCTGGAAGGTCTGCGCGCGGAGGGCCTGACCAGATCACTCGGCGTGGCCCCCGGCCCCGCCAACGGCTTCACCCTTGATGTGATCGACTGCCTGGAGCGCTTCGGCGACCGGATCGACTGGGCGATGGTCATCCTCAACCCGTTGGAGCCCTGGCCCGGCGAGCTGGTGCTGCCCGCCGCCGAGCGCCACGACGTCCGCGTGATCACCCGCGTCGTCGACTACGGCGGCCTGTTCCACGACGACGTGCTCGAGGGCCACGCGTTCCCGCGCTACGACCACCGCGGGTTCCGCCCCGACGGCTGGGTCGAGCGGGGCCGCGAGAAGCTCGGCGCGATGCGCGCGATCGCCGACCGTCACGGGCTCACCCTCCTGCAACTCGCGTGCCACTGGAACCTCGCCCACGGGCCGGTTCACGTCGTCGCGCCCACGTTGATCGAGGAGCCGGGGAGCTCGAAGTCGATCGAGGACAAGCTCGCGGAACTGGCCGCGGTGTCCGTGCCGTCGGTGTTGTCCGACGCGGAGGTCGCTGAGATCCGCGCGCTCGGCGACAACACGGGGTCGATGGCGCTCAAGGGCGCGGCCCCGGACTACGAAGGCGAACCGATCGCGGACCGCTGGCCGTTGGACGACGAGCTCGTGTCGCTCGCGTCGCGCTGGGGCATCTCGCCCGAGCGCGACCTGCGCAAGGCCGCTTAGCGGCCAGCGGGTCGCCTGGCGGCCGTCGAGGCGACCGCTTCGCGGCGGGCTTCGCCCGGTCCTGTCGGACTCGCGATCGACTGCCGCGACGGCGCGTTCAGGGTGGGGCCTCCGAGGGAGGCCCACCTGACACGAACGACCGCGATCTGGGCCGTTTCGATCACTCTCGGACCGGTCGAGTTGGCGCGTCGGTGGGGGTGTAGTCGCTCACTCGCGCTTCAGCGAGAGTTTCCGACGACACCCCCTCGGCTCGAGGCCGTTTCGTCCGCCGAACCGATCAGAAGTGGCCCGCTCATCGCGGGCGCACCGGCGCCGGCCGGTCATCGCTGCCAGGCGGGCCAGCGCGCCCACTCGCAACGAGAGCCCGCGCGGCGGGAGCGCGCGCTTGACGCCACCGCCGCGGCCTCTCGCAGTTCAAGCCCAACCGCCACACGCCGACTAACCGGGGCACGATGATCCGCCTGCCCGCCATCGGCGCTGCCCTCTTCGCGCTCACCACGCTCGCCCTGCCGACGTTCGCGCTCACGCACGCCGACAGCCAGGGCCGTGTCACGCACCGCGACACGCGCGGGCAGCTGCA
Source organism: uncultured Solirubrobacteraceae bacterium (assembly GCA_963798325.1). Classification (GTDB taxonomy): domain Bacteria; phylum Actinomycetota; class Thermoleophilia; order Solirubrobacterales; family Solirubrobacteraceae; genus Solirubrobacter. Next base: position 44,600 of record CAWCSS010000006.1, on the reverse strand, counting down.
GGAGGTCAACCTCGCCGAGGTCGTCGCGACCGCCAACGATCAGTCCGACGGCGGGGACGGCCTGCCCACCACGTGGTGTGGCACCGAGACGACCGCCGACGACACGGCCAATGCCGCCACGCCGGTGGCCAAGCCGCAGTTCAAGCTCGTGTACGCGTTCGCCGCCGACCAGCCGAACCGGTTCGCCGGGTGGCGGGATGCGCTGCAGGCCAACGTGGCGATCGTCCAGCGATTCCTGTCCTCGCAGGACGGCGGCATGAAGGCGCTGCGGCTGGACATGGGCACCAACTGCGGGCCCAAGTACGTCGACATCCAGGTCGTGCCGCTGCCCGGGCCGCGCTCGTCGTACGCCGACAACTTCGGGGCGATCGCGTCGATCGTCCAGCGCTCGCTGGCCGCCGCCGGCGGGCCGCGCAACGCGGTCGTGCTCGCCGACGGCCTCTCCGGCGGCACGCAGGAGTACGGGCTGGGCGAGACGATCATGGGTGCGTCGGGCGAGCAGTCGGGGACCAGGAACGTTCACAACCGCGGCGGTCTGACCGCTGTGCTCTTCAGCCGCAACGGCGCCGCCGCTCCGGGCGCCACGCGCTGGGGCTGGTGGCCCGAGGGCTTCCTGCACGAGATGACGCACAACCTCGGCGCCGTCCAGTGGGGCGCTCCGCACTCGACCGAGCCGCGCGGCCAGCAGCTGCCGCAGTACGGCCATTGCTGGCAGGGCGCGGACGTCATGTGTTACACCGAGGACGCCGGCGCCGCCCATGCGATGCAGCAGGACTGCGCGAGCATTCCCGGCGCGATCCCGCAGAGCTACGACTGCGGGCGCGACGACTACTTCAACCCGGCTCCGGCCGCCGGCAGCTACCTGGCCACGCACTGGAACACGTGGGACTCGGTGTTCCTCGCGCCGTGCGGTGAGATCTCCCCGGCCTGCGGCGGTGGCGCCGCCTGGGTGCCGCAGCCGCCCGCGGCCAGCGCCGCGCCGACCGTCGGTGGCTCCGTGCGCCGCGGCTCGACGCTCACCGCCGGCAACGGCAGCTGGAGCAACGGCCCGACCGCCTACACGTACCAGTGGCAGCGACTCGCGGCCGCCGGCTGGACGGACATCGCCGGAGAGACCGAGGGGACCTATCTCGTCACCAGCGACGATCTCGGCCGCCGCCTGCGCGTGACCGTGCTCGCCACCAACCCGGACGGCACGGCCTCGGCCGCCTCGGCACCGACCTCGCCGGTCGGCGCCGCGGGCGTCAACCGCGCCGCCAGCCAGAGCAGGTCCAAGGGCAGGACGACTTCCGCCAAGGCCAAGACGTCGGCCAAGAAGAAGAAGTCCTCGAAGAAGAAGAGCAAGAAGAAGAAGAAGAAGTCCGCCGCCAAGAAAAAGAAGAAGAACAAGAAGAAGAAGACCAAGGCCAAGCGCCGGTAGAGCACAATTGGGGCATGGCCGAGTCGCTTCGCGGCAAGCTCATCCTCGCCTCCCCCGTTCTGCGCGACCCGAATTTCGTGCGCACGGTCGTGCTGATCGCCGAGCACACCGACGAGGGAGCCATGGGCCTGGTCCTCAATCGCCCCGCCGGCTCGACCGTCGGTGAGGCCGTCCCCGACCTCTCCTGGCTGGCCGGGGACACCGAGCCGGTCTTCGTCGGCGGCCCCGTCGCCGAGACCGCGGTCATCGTGCTGGCAGAGTTCGACGTGCCCGAACTCGCGGGTGCGCTGGTGGATGAGGACCTCGGCTTCATCGGCGCCGACGCCGATGACCCGGAGCGCCTGGACGGCGCGATCCGGCGCGCCCGGGTGTTCGCCGGCCATGCCGGCTGGGGCCCCGGTCAGCTCGAGGACGAGCTGGCCGAGGAGGCGTGGATCATCGAGCCGCCGACGCGCGACGAGATCTTCACGGCCGTCCCCGACGAACTGTGGGCGGCGGTCCTTCGCCGGAAAGGCCATCGCTACGCGTTGCTGGCGACGATGCCGCCGGACCCGTCACTGAACTGACGGCGAAACATCCCCTCCGTCCTCAGATCGAGCGGGCGATCTCCAGCGCGCGGTCGCGCGTGATGTTCCCCTCGATGCGCAGCAGCAGCCCGTCGCGCTCGAGCAGCAGCGTGTTGCCCGCGATGCGCTGATCCTCGTAGTTGACGCCCGTGGCGCTCTCGTACGCGAACCCGTGCGCCCCGGTGATGAAGTAGCCCGGCGCGCCGTCGACGCGCACCTCCTCGACGGCATCCGCGCTGGCCACCGACTTCTGGATGAGCCGCTTCGCCGACGCCTTGAACGTCTGCACCAGGACCGGCCCGGGGTAGACGAGCGAGGCCGCCACCGCCCCGTCGGGCAGCGTGGTCCTGTAGGCGTCGGGCTCGCCGAGCGCCTTGGGGACGAGCACCGGCACGCCCAGCGCCTCGACCGTGGTCGGCGTCCCGAGTCGCAGAGAAGCGCCCGGGCGCGGACGCGGGACCTCGCGCTTGATCTCGACGCTCTCGAGGCCGAGCCAGCGCAGGACGTCCGTGCGCGCCGAGGGCGAGGCGGCCATCGTCCCGCCGAACAGCAGGGCGAGCGCGGCGAGCGCGTACGCGGCGCGGCGGCGCCAGCCGCGCGGGCGGGCGAGCACGCGCGCGGCGCGGCCGCGCGGGCCGGCGGCCGCCGCGCGGGGCTCGGCCGCGATCCGCGTCGCGACCGCCGCCGCCAGGTCCGGCGTCTCGGGCCAGTCGAGATCGAGCGAGCGCAGCGCCTGTTCGAGGTCGGGGGTCATTGCGTCACCTCCCCGCGCAGGCGCCCGAGCGCACGCGACGTGCGCGACTTCACGGTCCCCTGCTTGACGCCGAGCGCCGCGGCGGTCTCGGCCTCGGTGAGCTCGAGCAGGTAGCGGCAGCCGAGCACGAGGCGGTCGTCGTCGCGCAGCCGCGACAGCGCCGCCAGCAGCGCCGCGCGCGACTCGCCCGCGATCACCGCCGCCTCCGCTGAGGGGTCGGACTCGCCGACCGGGGCGCGAAGCGCCAGAGCGGCGCGCCGGCCCGCCGAGCGGCGGCGGTTGCGCGCCTCGTTGGCGACGATCGTCAGCAGCCACGGCCGCCACGGCTCACCCTGCCGGAAACGAGGCAGCGCGCGCCACGCCTTGACGAAGGCGTCCTGGGCGGCCTCTTCGGCCTCGGCGGCGTTCTGGGTGATCAGCATGGCGGTGCGGAAGGCGACGTCCTGGTGCGCGCGAACGAGCGACGCGTAGGCGTCGCCGTCCCCGTCGGAAGCGAGGGCGATCAGCTCACCCTCGGTCAGCGCTCGAGCCACCACACCTCCATACAGCGCCCGCGCGGGAAAGGTTCCACCGCCAGGCAGCGCGGCGCAGGGCTACTCGATCACCGCGGGCCCGTGGTTCCCTCGGAACCGCCGTCCTGGCAGGACGTCAGGGGCCTCGGCGAACCCTGAAACGGCGAGTTGACCCCGGCCCAAGCGACTGGCACGCGCCTGGACCGAGGTCAACGCCCACTGGCGGCGGGCCGACCCGATGAACTTCGTGAGCTAAGGCCGCGGCCTACCGCGACTAGTCGCGGAGGCGGTAACCGGCGCCGCGGACCGTCTCGAGCTGCGTCACGCCGAACGGACGGTCGATCTTGTCGCGCAGGTAGCGGACGTAGACGTCGACGATGTTCGAGCGATTTTCATAGTCGTAGTCCCAGGCGTGCTCGAGCAGCTGGTAGCGCGAGAGCACCTCGCCCGGGTGACGCATGAACGTCTCCAGCAGCTGGAACTCCTTGGCGGACAGGTTGACCTCGGTCTCCTCGCGCCAGACGCGGCGCGCGGCCGGGTCGAGCTTGAGCGTGCCGACCTCGAGCACCGCCGGGCGCTCCACCGGGCCGCGACGAGCCAGGGCGCGCAGGCGCGCGAGCAGCTCGGCGAACGAGAAGGGCTTGGCGAGGTAGTCGTCCGCGCCGCCGTCAAGGCCGGCCACGCGGTCCTCCACGCTGTCGCGCGCGGTGAGCATGATCACCGGCGACCAGATGCCCTCCTCGCGCAGACGACGGCATGTCTCGAAGCCGTCCATCCCCGGGAGCATCACGTCCAGCACGATGGCGTCATAGCCCGTGGAGCCGGCCATCCACAGGGCATCCTCGCCCTTGATGGCCACATCCGCGGCCAACCCTTCCGAGCGCAGACCGCGCCGGATCAGGCTCGCCATCTTGATCTCGTCCTCGACCACCAATACGCGCATGGACCTGCTCCTCAACTAAGACCCTGGAACTAGATGAGCATGGTCCCGCGTGTCAATGAATTCAAGATGAGAAGATGAGAACCGTCTCATGAGAAGGATTTAATAAACATCGGCTGAGGGCACCGAGATCCACACGTCAGCGCCATTTTCGCCGTTCGCGGCGTGCGCCGAGCCGCCGTGCGCACCGGCCACGGCGGCGGCGATCGCGAGCCCCAGACCAGTCCCGCCGCGCGAGCGTGCCTCATCCGCGCGCGTGAAGCGCTCGAACGCGCTCGGCAGGAAGTCCGGCGGGAACCCGGGGCCCTCATCGCTGACGTGCAACTCGACGCAGCCGTTCACCGCGCGCGCCGTGAGCGCCACCGTCCCCTTGCCGTGCAGCAGCGCGTTGTCCACCAGGTTCGCCAGCGCCTGCTCGATCCGCGCCGGGTCGGCGTCGAGCTCCAGGCCGGGGCAGGGGTCGGGAGCGAGCGGGCGCCCCTCGGCCTTCGCGCGCGTCCGGAAGCGCCCGGCGACGCGCTCGAGCACCGGCCCCGCCTCCAGGCGCTCGGGCCGCACGGGCAACCGCCCCTGGTCGGAGCGGGCGATCACCAGCAGGTCCTCGGCGAGGTTCGACAGCCGCTCGGCCTCCTCGGCCGCCGACTGCAGCGCCGCCTCGAGCTCCTCACGCGTGTGGTCGCCGCGCAGGGCGAGCTCGAGCTCGGTGCGCAGGATCGCCAGCGGCGTCCGCAGCTCATGTGACGCGTCCGAGACGAACGCCCGCTCCCGCTTGAAGGAGACCTCCAAGCGGGCGAGCATCTCGTTGAGCGTCTGGCCCAGGCGCCCGATCTCATCGTTGGTCGGCGGCACCGGCAGCCGCTCATTCGACTGCGCGGAGGTCACGGCGGCCGCGTGTCGGCGCATCCGCTCGACCGGCCGCAGCGCGGCGGCGGCGAGCGCGTAGCCGATCACGGACGCGATCAACAACGCCAAGGGCCCACCGATCACCAGCAGGACGCGCAGCGCGTCGAGCGCGCGCTCGCGCTGGGCGAGCGACTCGCCGATCACCAGCACCGCCGGCCGGTCGGCCGACATGACGGGCCGGGCGAGCAGCCGCAGATCGATGCCCTGCCGGTTGCGCTGCACGATGATGTCGCCCTCTTGTGCCGCCGCGCGCCCGTTGGGTCCGAGCAGCGGACGACGCCCGGCGCCGGTCGTGCTGTCGAGCACCGTGCCGTCGGGGGCCAGGACCTGCGCGAACGGCTCACCGGTCTCCTCGAGCCTGCCCGTGTCCACCAGCGCCGCCGCATCACCGGCGCGTGCCCTGAGACCGTCGTTGATCGTCGAGTCCAGGTTCTGCCCGACGAGCACCGTGAGCGCGATACCCGCCCCCGCGAGCAGCACGGCCATCACACCGGTGAAGGCCAGCGTGAGCTTGATGCGGATCGGCATGTCCGACCAGTTCTAGCTGGTGCCCTGCACTAGCCCAGCCAGGAACCCGCGTCATCCGCCCAGCGCAGGGCGGCGAGGTAGGCCTCGGCCAGCTCGCCCGGGTCGGCTCCCGTGGCCGCCGGGAAGTGCCCCTGCTCGTAGCGCAGGACGGTCGAGAGCACGCGCCCGCGGCGACCCTCGTGGCGCAGCAGCACGCCCTTGGTCTCGTCCGAGAGCGGCAGTGAGGCGAGCACCTCCTCCATCGGCGTGTCCAGCAGCGCGTCGGCGGCCGAGAACAGCCCGACGGTGAACAGGCGATCGCGCTCGGTCTCATCTTCGGCGCCGCCGAGCAGCTCGCACATGCGCGCGCGCAGCAGCGCGAGCGCGACCAGCTGATCGGAGCTGTGGGCGACCGAGGACAGCGCCACGACCGTCGCCCAGCGCCGCACCGCGCGTGAGCCGAGCAGCGTCAGCGCCTCGCGTACCGTGTCGATCTGCCGCGGGAGCGCGAAGAACGACGAGTTCACGTGACGCAGCAGCGCGACGGAGAGCCCGAGGTCGGCGCCGATGATGCGCTCGAGCTCCTCGAAGGACCCCTCGGCGGCGGTCAGCTCACCGAGCGCGTGCAGCGACGCGGCCGCGCCGCCGCCCTGACCGCCGGGCCGGACGAAGAACTCCCCCTGGAAGTGCGAGAAGCCGATCACGCGGCAGCGGGTGAAGTCGTCGGCGGAGGCGACGCCGGTGGCCACCAGCGTGAGGCCGCGCTCGATCGGCTCGGCGATCAGCGCGCGCAGCTCGTCCTCGTCGCGCTCCGCCGTGGCCACCTTCACGAAGCTCGCGAGCTCCAGCAGCGGAGTCGGGCCCGCGTAGGCGTCGATGGCCAGCGTGAAGCCGGTCTCGACCAGCTTCCGCGCCCGCTCCAGATCCGCGCCCGGGCGCAGTTGCACCACCGTGCCGCTGGCCGCCAGCTCAGGCGCGACGTCGCCGTCGAGGCTCAGCCACAGCGTCCGGGCACCCGCGAACGCGACCAGCTCGGACGGCGGATAGGACTCCAGCACGCTGCCGTCGCCGATCAGCTCGTAGCCGATCACCTCGCGGCGGCCGTCGACCACCGGGCGGCGGACGATCGCCACGCGCTTGGGCTCGGCCTCCGTGAGGTCGCGGTCGATCCCGCGCCAGCCGTCCTCGCCGCGGGTGACGCGCGAGTCCAGCGTGCGCAGGCTGCCGTCGGCGTGGCGGCGCTGGACGACGCCCGACCAGCCGTCGGCGCCGTCCGGCGTGAGCTCGCCGAGTTGGCGGCCCACGAGGTCGTCATAGCCGAGCAGCGCGGTTCCGGCGGGGCTCGAGAACGTGATCCGGCCGTCGCGGTCGGCGGCCCAGATCCAGTCCGCGGCGGCGTCGACCGCGTCACGGTAGGGCTGCAGCGCAGACAGTTCGCTCTCGCGCGTGGCCAGCGCGCCGGCCAGCCGCGCCTTCTCGGCCTCGAGCGCCACGACCTGCGCCGTGCTCGCGCGGAGGCGAACGACGAGGACGATCGCCACCACGGCGAGCACCCCCGCCACCACGAGCGCGACTATCACTCCCTGGAGTTTCCCACGTGTAGCGGCGCTCACCCCTAGGTGGGGGTCGAGCACGCTCCGCGAGGGGGAGAATCGCGGGCGATGGAGCCGTTCCTCCTCTATAGCGATCCGGCCGGGCGGCGCCGCCTGCTCGAACTCGGACCTGACCGCGAGCGCGTGACGATCGGGCGGCGGATGAGCTGCGACATCCCGCTGGAGTGGGACGCCGAGGTCTCGCGTCTGCACGCCGAACTGGTGCGCATGGGCTCGGACTGGGTCGTGCACGACGAAGGGCTCTCGCGCAACGGCACGTTCCTCAACGGCGAGCGCGTGCGCGGGCGGCGCCGGCTGGCCGCGGGCGACGGGCTGACCATCGGCGGCACGCTGATCACGCTCTGCGGGGCGGAGACGACGACCAGCGCCGTGCCCACCCGGGCGGCGCGGCCCGAGACCCGGGCCGTCCGGCTCACGCCCGCGCAGAAGCGGCTGCTCGAGGCGCTCTCGCGGCCGCTGCTGGAGACCGGCTATCGCCCACCCGCCAGCAACCGCACGATCGCCCAGGAGCTGACGATCTCCGTGGACACGGTGAAGGGCACGCTGTCGGCGCTCTATGAGCTCTTCGGGTTGAGCGCGCTCGGCCAGAACGAGAAGCGGGCGGCGCTGGCCGTGCGCGCGCTGCCGCTGGTTCAGCGGTAGTCGATCTCGGTCAGCGTGGCGTCGAGCGAGGCGACCCACATGCGACTTCCCGGCGACCGCCATCGCCACCGGGTTCAGGCCGACGCGGATCGGCTCCTGCGCTTCGAGCAGATCCTCGGGGTGGAGCACCATCACGGCGTGGTCGTTGCGGGCTGGTGACGAAGACGTGCTCGCCGACCAGCACCGCCTGGGATCGGGCGATGGCCGGCGCTCGCGGTGACCACGCTGCGCCCGTTGATCGTGGCGCGGGCGATCTCGTCCTCTTCCTCGAAGACCAGCAGCAGCGTGCCGCGCGTGTAGCGCATCGAGCGCAGCGGCCCGGAGAGCAGCGAGAGGTCCGTGGGCGCGCCGGCGTCCGGCTCAAGCCGCGCGAGCATGTTGGTGTCGCGCCTGACGAGCAGCAACGCGTCGGGGGTGGCCGTGATCGGCCCGACGCCCCGAGGACGGCGACGGTGTCCAGCCGCTCGCCCGTGGTGCGATCCAGGCGCACCATCTGGTCGGTTTGGCCGGCGAGCGAGCGCACACCGACCCACACGCCCGTGGTGATTGACGGCCAGCCGGACCGGCTCGCCGGGCACCGTCCAGCGGGCACGGACGCGTCCCGTGCGGGCGTCCAGGCGCACGACCTGGCGCTTGCTCGCGCTCGCCACCCAGACGCTCCCGCGATAGGCGACGATCGCGCGCAGGCCGTAGCCGACATTGGGTGCTGCTTGCGCTCGCGGCCGGTGGCCATGCGCACCCGCGTCAGCCGTGGCAGATCGGGGCTCATCACCCACACGTCGCCGCCGGCGATCGCGATCCCGGACGGGCGCGAGCCGACGTGGCGGACGGTCTTGACCTTGCTGGCGATCGACCGCGGTCGCCGTGGGCGCGGGGCTGGCGTCACCGTCGCGGTGACGGCGACGGTGGCGGTGGCGACCGGCGTCGAGGTGGAGTCCGTCGCGGCCTTTGACGAGGGGTCCGGGTCGTTGCGCAGCACCAACGTCAGCACGGCGGCCACGAGGATCAGCACGCCGCCGGCGAGCTGCGGCACCCAGCGGCGTGGCTGCGGAGGCGGCGGCTTGGCGACCGCGGTCCGCGTCTCGGCCTCGGCGGCGAGCCCGGGCTCCGTCGGGGCCGCGTCCGGTGCCGCGGCGCCGCGCGCGACCATCCGCTCCGGCTCGGTCGGGGAGCGTCCGAGCGCCGCCGCGCGGGCGGCGCGGCCGAGGTCGCCGGCCGACGGGTAGCGCTCGTCGGGCAGCTTGGCCATCGCCCGGGCGACCGCGACGTCGAACTCCGCCCGCAGCCCGCGCCGCATCGACGTGGGCACCGGCGGGGGCGCGGACAACTGCGCCCACAGCTTCGCCTCGTCGCCGTCGCGCACGAACGGCACCTTGCCCGTGAGCGCGTAGTGCAGGACGCCGCCGAGCGCGTACACGTCCGCGCGGGCGTCGATGCGCCCGCCGCGGATCTGCTCCGGGGCCACGTAGTCGAGCGTCCCCACCCACTGGCCGGTGCGTGTCCCGTCGGTCCGCGTGAGCACCGCCTTGGCCAGCCCGAAATCCGTCAAGTAGACGTGACGGTCGCCGTCGACCAGCAGGTTCGCGGGCTTGACGTCGCGGTGCACGAAGCCGGCGCGGTGAATCGCGTCCAGCGCCGCGCCCGCCTGGGCGATCAGGTGCGCGGCCTCCGCCGGATCGAGCGCGCCGCCGCGGCGCACGAGCGTGCGCAGGTCGTCCCCGTCGACGTAGCGCATGGCGATGTAGGCGATCCCATCGTCCTCGCCCGCGTCGTGCACGGGGATGACGTTCGGGTGTTCGACGCTCGCCGCCGCGCGCGCCTCCGACAAGAAGCGCCGGCGCACGTCCTCGTCGTCGAGCAGTTCCGGAGCGATGACCTTCAGCGCCACCACCCGCTCGAGCCCGCTCTGGACCGCGCGATAGACCACGCCCATCCCGCCGCGACCGATCAGCATCTCGATCCGGTATCCGGCCACGACCGTGCCGGGAGCCAGCTCCCCCATTTGCGCTGTATATCCGAACCGGAGGGGCAGGGCCGGATTTTGTGTCGAACCCATGACCCCGATCGTGCGTATGCCGCGCCGAGGACCGGAACAAGGCGCCCGCGCGGGACCCCCCTCCTGATGGGGCGCCACCTTCTCCCTACGGCCCGGCCATGAGGGCCGGGCCGTGAGGAGACACCCGCGTTTATGCTGCGCGGATCACCCCGCTGCCAGAGATCTACGTCACCGGCCATCGCAACCCGGACACCGACTCGATCGCGTCCGCCGTCGGCTACGCCGAGCTCATGCGCCGGCTCGATCCGCACAACGCGTACACGCCGGTGCGCCTCGGAGAGCTCAACACGCAGACGCGCTGGGTGCTCAAGCGGGCGGGGGCGCCGGAGCCGGAGTTCCTCCCGCACGTGATGCTGCGCGTGCAGGACGTGATGCGCGAGCACTTCCCGCAGGCCGAGAGCTCGGAACCGGTGCGCGAGGTCGGCCGGATGATGGCCCGCGAGGACCTCGATCTGGTGCCGATCGTCGACAACGGCGTGCTCGCGGGCGTGATGACCGAGCGCGCACTGGCGCGGCGCTACATCCGCGAGTCACGCGAGCCGTCCGAGCTGGACGCGCCCACGCGCGTGAGCGCGGTCGTGCGGGTGCTGCAGGGCGAGCACCTGGTCGGCGAGGACACCGAGGTCTCCGGGCAGATCTGGTGCATGGCGATGGACGTCGGCGCGCTGCCGTCGGAGATCGGGCCGGGCGACGTGGTCGTCGTGGGCAACCGCGACGACGCGCAGCGCTCGGCGATCGAGTTGGGCGTCGGGCTGCTGGTCACCAGCAACGGCACCAAGCCGAGCGAGGAGAACCTCGCCTTGGCCGCAGGCGCGCGGGATCCCCGTCGTCACCTCGCCGCTGGACACCTACGTGACCGCGCGCATGGTCACGCTGTCGGCCCCGTGCTTCGCGCTGATGGACCGCGAGCCGCTGACCGTCCGTCCCGACGATCTGCTGTCCGACGTCGCCGACGAGGTCAAGGAGGTTCACTACCGCGCGGCGGTCGCCGTCGACACGCGCCGGCACCCGATCGGGCTGGTCACGCGCACCGATCTGCTCAACCCGCTGCCGCGGCGGGTGCTGTTGGTCGACCACGCCGAGCAGGCGCAGAGCGTCGCCGGTGTCGAGCACGCGGAGATCGTCGAGATCCTCGATCACCACCACATCGGCTCGATCGAGACGACCGTGCCGGTGCGGGCGACGTTCGACCCCGTGGGCTCGACCTCGACGCTGGTGATCGAGCGCTTCCGCCAGAACGGGATGGAGCCCAGCCGCTCCTCGGCGACGATCCTGCTGTGCGCGATCATGTCGGACACGGTGATCCTGAACTCGCCGACGACCACCGAGCGCGACTACGCGGCGGTCGAGTACCTCGCGCGGGTGCTGGCGCTGGACGCCGTCGAACTCGGGCGCGAGATGTTCATCGCCACCTCCGACCTCGACGGCGTGGCCGCCGACGCGATCGTCAACCGCGACCTCAAGGAGTACGAGGTCAGCGGCGGGCAGATCGCGATCGCCCAGGTGGAGACGGTCGGCGCGGGGCTCGACGGCCGTCACGACGAGCTGATGGAGGCGATGGAGCGGGTCCGCGAGAAGGCGGGCTACGGGCTCTACGCGCTGATGGTCACCGACATCCTGGCCAAGGACACCGACCTGTACGTGAGCGGCGATCCGGGGCCGCTGGAGTCCGCGTTCGGGCGCGAGGCGCGTGACGGCGTGATCGCGCTGCCGGGCGTGATGAGCCGCAAGAAACAGGTCGCCCCGAAGGTGCTAGCCGCTTTGTGAACGGGGTAGCTTGAGTCGTATGGCCCTCAGAAAACAGAAGAGCCGCAAGCAGCAGGTTGCTGAGCTGGCGGTCGACTACCTGAAGATCAAGACCGCGACCAAGGCCGCGAAGGGCGCCAAGAAGGCCGCCAAGGGCACCGCCGCGTACAAGGTGGCCAAGAAGACGCCCGTCGTGAAGCGGATCCCCGTCGTCGTCGGCGCCGGGATCGCCACGCTCGCCGCGGTCAAGATCGTCAAGGGCCGCGGGAGCTCCGAAACGGCAACGGCCTGAACGAGATCGCGTTGATCCCCGCCCCGGCCGCGCTGCAGGTGCGGCCGGGGGAATCGTTCCGGGTCGAGGACGCGACCGCGCTGCCGTGCACCTACACGGGTGGGCCGCGCGAGAGTTACCGGCTGACCGTCACGTCGCAGGGCGTCTCTCTGGAGGCCGCCGACGAGGCGGGGCACGCTCGCGCGCTGGCCACGCTGCGCCAGCTCGGGCCGGATCTCCCCGGTGTGGTGATCGAGGACTCGCCCCGCTACCCGTGGCGGGGGGTGATGCTCGACGTCGCCCGGCACTTCTTCGGGGTCGACGACGTGCTGCGGTTCGTCGACCTGGCCGCGCTCTACAAGCTCAACGTCGTCCACCTGCACCTGACCGACGACCAGGGCTGGCGGATCGAGATCCCGTCGTGGCCGTTGTTGACGTCGGTGGGCGGGGAGACGCAGGTCGGCGGTGGCGCGGGTGGGTTCTTCACGCAGGCCGAGTACGCGCGGATCGTCGAGCACGCCGCGGCGCGGCACGTGACGATCGTGCCGGAGATCGACGTGCCCGGGCACGTCAATGCCGCGTTGCGCGCCTACCCCGAGTTGTGGGGCCGCGACGCGCCCGAGCCGTTCACCACCTGGTCCTCGCCCGGCCACTCGCTCGACGTGCGGTCCTCGCTGGTCATGCGCTTCCTGGACGAGGTGATCGGGTCGCTCGCGGCGCTGACGCCCGGCGACTACATCCACCTCGGCGGCGACGAGGTCGAGGGGATGGATCACGACGACTACGTGCGCTTCATGTGGGACGCGTGCGAGACCGTCCTACGCCACGGCCGGCGCCCGATCGTGTGGGAGGAGGCCGGCGTGGCCAAGCTTCCGCGGGGCACGATCGTCCAGCACTGGTCCGACGCGGCGCCCGCGCAGGCCGGCGCGGCGCAGGGCCTGCCGCTGATCATGTCGCCCGCGCCGCACACGTACCTGGATCAGAAGTACGACGCCGACACCGAGCTCGGGCTGACCTGGGCGGGTGCGGTCGAGGTGCGCGACGCCTACGACTGGGATCCAGGGGCGGTGATCGAGGACGCCGACGTGCTCGGCGTCGAGGCCGCGCTGTGGTCGGAGACGACGGCGACCCGCGACGACGTCGACTACCTGGTCTTCCCCCGGCTGCCCGCGGTGGCCGAGGTCGGGTGGTCCGGCGAGCGCGACTGGGAAGGCTTCCGGAGCCGCCTGGGGGCGCATTCGCGGCTGCTCTCCGACCGCGGTGTGAACTTCCATCGTTCGTCGCAGATCGATTGGGACTGAGGACGCTAGTGGCGCATCGCGCGGACCGCGCGGAACTCGGCGATCTCGCTGGGCACGCCGAAGCGGTCGGCGCGCACCAGTAGGCGCGGCTCGAGCGGCTCGTCGCCCTCGCGGGTGATGCGCACGGCGCGGCGGTTCGGGCGCGAGCTGACGACCTCGTCGAGCTCGTTGTCGCGGAAGAGCAACGCCACGCCGTCGTCGGCGGCGTAGCCGGGTGGGATCGTGCCGTCGGCGATCGACTCGCGGCAGACCGGCAGGCGTTGCGGCTCGCCGTCCATGTGCACCGACAGCGAGCCCTTCAGGAAGCCGAGCCCGGGCGACGGCGCCGGGGCGCCCAGCGAGGACGTCACCCCCCACTCGAACCAGCACATCGCCCCCGCCGACAGGCCGGCGAGGATCACGCCGGACTCCCAGCATTCGCGCAGGATCTTGTCCAGGCCGAGCGCGCGCCAGACGGCGAGCAGGCCGAGCATCGACCCGCCGCCCACGTAGACGATGTCCTGGGCGAGCAGGGTCTCGCGCAGCGGGATCGGCCGCGAACCCAGGCGGAACAACGAGATGTGCATCGGCTCGCAGCCGCGCGAGCCGAAGGTGGCGTGAAACTGACGGATCTGCGCCTCGCCGTCGCCGGAGGCGGTCGGGAGCAGGCAGATCTTCGGCACTTTCGCGCCCGCCAGCCCGAGCACGTAGTCGTCGAGGGCGGGGTTCTCGGGCTCCATCGTGAAGCCGCCCCCGCCCATCGCGAGGATCGTCGGCCGCCGGCTAGGCGGCTGCGAGTTCGAGCTTGGGCCGCTCGCCGAGATAGGTCGCCTCCAGCGGATGCTCGGCGACGCTTCCGTCCTGCACGTGGACGTGGAACGCGCGCGCCTCAGGGCGCGAGAGGACCACTCGATGCAGGTCGTCGCCGATGAAGTGCAGGGCGGCACCGTCCGAGGCCGCATATCCGCCGGGCAGGCTCCCGTCGAGCAGCGCGGCGTGGTACGCCGGCCGCCGATTGGACTCTTCCTCGTAGTGCACGGCATTCGAGTGCGAGAGCAGACCGAGCCCCTCGTACGGCCGCGCGTCGTGGTGGTAGGCCGTCAGGCCTGACCGAAACCAGCAGAGCGAACCGGCGGACACGCCGACAAGGATGACACCCGCCTCCCACGCGGCGCGCAGATGCTCATCGATGCCATGCGCTCGCCAGACGCCCAGCAGCGACAGGATCGATCCCCCGCCGACGTAGATCAGGTCCTGCTTGAGCAGGTGCTCCCGGATCTGGCTGGGACCCGCATCCCGGCGAAACAGCGAGACGTGCGACGGATCACAGATCTCGCTCGAGAAGTGGCGGTAGAAGCGCACGACGTAGTGGTCGGCGTCCCCCGACGCCGACGGGAAGAAGCACACCTTCGGCTTCTTGCGTCTGCACAGCCCCAGGACGTACTCGTCGAGGAGGGGATTGCCGGGCTCCATGGAGAAGCCGCCTCCCCCATAAGCCACGATCTGCGGTGGACGTCCGCGCTTCATGAGGCCGAATGTACGGCCGGAACAATCCCCTGAACCGGTACCACGAGTACAAGCCGCGTCGACCGCCGGTCGAGGCCTCGACCCCAGGGCGATGATTGGCGCGCAATCTTCGACCTTGGGGCGGAGTGAACGGGCGTGGAGCCCCTTCAACCTGGTTGCATGGCGATCGATACGGTCCTTCCCGCGTGGGCGAAATGGCAGACGAACCCCGCGCTCGACCCGTGGACGGTCGGCATCGAGGAGGAGGTCATGCTGCTCGAGCCGGACGGCTCGCCGGCGTGGCGTTCCGAGGACGTCCTGCAGGCGCTCCCGACGGCGCTCTCCGAGCACGCCCGGGGTGAGACCCACGGGCTCGCGCTCGAGCTCGCGACCCAGCCGCATGCGACCGTGGCCAACGCGTGCGCCGAGCTGCGCACGATGCGCGCCGGGCTGAACTCGACCGTCCGCTCGCTCGGCATCCGCGCCGCGGTCGCGGGCACGCACCCGCTCGTGCGCGCGGAGGAGGTCGAGGTCTCCCCGGGCGCCCGCTATCAGTTCCTGCATCAGTCGCTGCGCGAGCTCGCCCGTCGCGAACCGACGTTCGCCCTGCACGTCCACGTCGCCGTCCCCGACGCCGAGCTCGCCGTGCGCGCCTACAACGGCATGCGCGCGCACGTCCCGGTCCTGCTGGCCCTGTCGGCCAACTCGCCCTTCACGCGCGGGCGCGACTCCGGCCTGGCAAGCGCCCGCACGCCGGTCTTCCAGGCCTTCCCGCGCACCGGCATCCCGCGCGAGTTCGGCTCCTACGACGAGTACATCGAATCGATCGACGTGCTGATCCGCTGCGGGGCGATCCCCGAGCCGACGTTCATCTGGTGGGACGTGCGGTTGCAGCCCAAGCTCGGCACGTTGGAGGTGCGAGTCATGGACGCCCAGACGCGCATCCGTGACACCGCCGCGCTGGTCGCGCTGGTGCAGTGCCTGGTCCGCTGCGAGGCGCTCGACGAGCTCGCCGAGCCGGAGCTCTCGCACGCGCCCGAGGTGCTCGACGAGAACCGCTTCCTGGCCGCGCGCGACGGCATCGACGCGCAGCTGCTGGATCCGCACCGGGACCGGATGGTGCCGGCGGCGGGGCGGCTCGCGACGCTCGTCGACGCCTGCTGGCCGCACGCCCGCGCACTCGGCTGCGCGCGCGAGCTCGGGCTGCTGGCCCACCTGGCGGGCGACCCGGGCGCGACGCGCCAGCGCGCGATCGAGTCCGAGTCCGGCATGCGCGGCCTGCTGCACACGCTGCAGGCGGAGTTCTCGCCGCCGCGCCCGCAGGTCCTCGCCATCGCGGCGTAGGGCGCGCGTTTAAACAGATCGAGCCCCGCCGAAGCGGGGCTCGATTGAGAGCGGAGTTCCCGGCCGAGTTGTCCAGGCTCGACCGGGAAGAGTCCGCCACCGATGACCAGGTCCCCTGGGAGGAGAGGCCGGGGACCCGGCGTGTGTGCAGCACCCTTTCTCCTGGGCAGGAGTCTTGCGGCTGCGGAGCGCGCGGCCTATCGACAACGTGTCGGAAGACGACCGACCAGGGGTCTAGCCGCGTGGCAGCCGCAACTCGGCGATCACGGCGCGATGGTCGCTGTGCGGGATCCGCACCACGGTCACCCGCTCCACGCGCACGCGCCGGTCGACCAACACGTGATCGATCGTCAGCGGGAGCGCGCGACGGTTGCGAGGCGGAGCGGGCCAGGTCGGCCGCAGCCCCGCGCCCGCGGCGTCGGCGGCGTCGGTGTACCCGCGTTCGATCACCGCGCGCAGCTCCGGATGATCGAGCGTCGCGTTGAAGTCACCCGCGAGGATGCGCACGTCCCCCGGCTGTCCGAGCCGGGCATGCGCGCCAGGGCCGCGCGCCACTCGGGCGCGGCCGTGCGGTTGACCGGCGGGCGCGGATGGACGGCCTTGATCCGCACCGGCGGCGCACCCTGCACCTCGACGATCGCCTCGGGTTGCGCGGCGCCGGGCTGCGCGGGCAGCGGCACCTCGGTCATCGGCAGCCGCGAGAGCAGTGCACTGCCGCCGGCGCCGAGCTGCGGCTGGACGATCTGCTGTGGGAACCGCCGCTCGACTCCGGTCCGCTCGAGCCGCGCGACCGTCTTCGGCCGCACCTCCTGCAGGCTCACGACGTCGACGTCATGCTCACGCGCAACCCGCAGCAACGCCTTCACGTCCGCCGACCCGAGCCACACGTTCGAGGTCATCACCACGATCCGCGGACCCTTCGGATCCGGCCGCTGGCCCGCGACCGCCCGCGGAACCACCGCGACGATGAGCCCGGCCGACGCCACGCCCGCCAGGACCGCCACCCGCCAGCGCCGCAGCACCAGCGCCAGGATCACCGGCAGCGGCGACGTCAGCGCCACGTACGGCGTGAACGCGATCAGCGCCACCCACGGATACGGCAGCTCAACCCCGAGCCACCGCACCGCCGCCCACACCACCCACGGCACCGCCACCACCACCGCCACGACATTGCGCACCCGCCCCAACCTAAACGGGACAGTCCCCTTTAGGAAAGAACGGCACCAAATCGGCCTTTCGGGGGTGACGGCGAACCTAAAGGGGACAGGCCCCTTTAGGTTGTGTTTAGGTTGGGAACCTCGGGCGGGTGCGGCGTGTAAGGCGGGTGTTCGAGGAAAGGAGGCGCCAGGTGCGCCGGGTGCTGATGGTTCTGCCGCTGGTCGCCGTGCTCGTGTTCGCTCCCGCGGCGTTGGGTGGTGGGTGGGCGACCGTGGGGCTGGACTCGACGCCCGCCGGGGTCGAGCCCGGTGGGACGTGGAACGTGAACATCACCGTGCTGCAGCATGGGCAGACGCCGCTGGCGGGTGTGACGCCGACGGTGACGATCCGCAACGGCGAGAACACGAAGTCGTTCACCGCGACGCCGACGAGGCGCAAGGGCGTGTACCGCGCGGCGGTGACGTTCCCGTCGGCGGGGACGTGGACGTACGTGGTCGAGGACGGGTTCATCGCCAATCAGGCGCACTCGTTCCCGCCCGTGGTGATCGGCGCGACGGCAACGACGGGCGACGAGCACTCGCTGCGCTGGCTGGCGATCCCAGGGATCGCGCTGCTGCTCGCGGCCGCCGCGTTGCTGCTGGTGCCTCGAGCGCGGCGGCGCCATCAACCGCAGGCGGCGTGAGAGCCACCATCCTCGCCGCCGGTGGCCTCGCCGTGGCGGGGGCGGCGATGACGATCGCCGCCTTCGCCGGCGGAGGCTCCGCGGCGGCGCCGGCACCGAACGGGACGGAGCGTGGACTGCAGGTGTGGATCGCCAACGGCTGCGGTGGGTGTCACACGCTCGAGAAGGCGAACTCCGAGGCGCCGATCGGTCCCAACCTGACGCTGGCGCTCCGCGGGAAGAGCAAGGACTTCATCCTGCGGTCGATCGTGCTGCCCGGCGCGGAGGTGGCCGCGAACTACGGCGACGTCATGCCCAAGGACTTCGCGGAGCGGATCTCGCCGGACGATCTCCGCGCGCTCGTCGATTTCCTCGCACAATAGGCGGGATGTTCGACCACGTTGGGATCCGCGTCCGCGATCGCGAGACCTCCGAGCGCTTCTACACGACGGTGCTCGGGGCGATCGGCCTGCCGTTCTACGCCTCCGAGACCTACAGCGAGTGGGGCGACTACGCCCTCGGCACCGACGGTCCGGTCACACAGCACCTGCATATCGCGTTCTGGGTGCCGACGACCGACCTGGTCCACGCCTTCCACGCCGCCGGCACCGAAGCCGGGTACGAGAGCGACGGCGCGCCCGGCCCGCGCACCCAGTACACACCCGACTACTACGGCGCGTTCCTCAAGGACCCCGACGGCAACAGCGTCGAGGCGGTGCACCTCGAGCAGGAGGGGTTCGAGCAAGGCCAGATCGACCACCTGTGGCTGCGCACGCGCGACCTCGACGCGATCAAGCGCTTCTACGCGACGACCGGCGCCTTCGCCGGCGTCCAGCTCGTCGACGAGACGACCGACCGCGTGTCCTTCCGCTCCGGGCCGAGCGCCTTCTCCTACGTGACCGGCGGCGAGCCGACCGAGAACGTCCACATCGCGTTCTCCGCGAAGACCAACGAGCAGGTCGACGCCTTCCACCAGGCGGCGATGGCCGGCGGCTACACGGACAACGGCGCGCCCGGAGAGCGCGCCGGCTATCACCCCGGCTACTACGGGGCGTTCGTCCTCGATCCCGACGGCCACAACATCGAGGCCGTGAACCACAACCGGTGACGCGCGCCGCCGGCGAGCGGCGAGCGGCTCGGGGTGGCGCCGCGCGCCGGAGGGCGGGCGGCGAACGGCGCGGGGTTGACGCCGCGCGCCGGCGGGTGGGCGGCGAGCGCCGCGGGGTGACGCCGCGCGCCGGCGGGCGGGGCGGCAAGCGCCGCGGGGGCGCCGCGCGCGTGAGCGCGCGGCTAGGCGGAGCGGGAGTCGGCGGCGAGCGCCGCGAGCACCTCGGAGGAGTAGTGGTCCGACGCCTGGGCGAACGCCACGCGCTCCTGCACGTGGGCGCCGAACCGGGTCTTCTCGAACGCCGCGCCCATGCCCAGGAGCACGCGCTTGGAGCCGAGCGAACGGGCGCGCACGATCGCCTGGCGCAGTGCCTGGCGGTATGCGCCGTGGGTGCGCACGACGTCGTAGTCGAGGCCGACGATCATCGGCGCGTAGTGGCGGGGCCCGACGAAGTGCGCGCCGAACGCGACGACCGCGCCCGTCTCGCGCAAGGTCAGCGTCATCAGCTCCCACGACTCATGCGCGAGCATGTCGCGCAGGAACGACTTGGCCAGTGGGAACGAGTTCAGGTCACGCCCACGCGCCTGAACGGCGAGATAGAGCGAATAGAGGTGGTCGAGCTCGTCATCACTGACGTCGCGCCCGCCGGCCCGCAGCCACTCGACGTCGTACGCGTCGTCGAACGCCAGCACGGACTTGCGCTGATGCACACGCGCCTTGACCGAGAGCTTGGACAGCCACGCCTCGTCGCCGCCGTCGACGGGCTCGTAGACCAGCGACTGCGGGAGTGAGGTCTTGACGTAGCCGCGCTCGCGGATCGCCTCGGCGAGCTCGAGGTCGGCGGCGTGCAGGTCGCGCAGGACGATCGTCCCCGCACCGGCCAGCCGCGCGTGCTCGGAGACCGCGCCCATCAGCAGGTCCAGCGCGCCCTTCCAGTCCGCGTTGCGGTCCAGGTAGAGGTGGTCGCCCTCGGTCAGCAGCGAGCCCATCGCGAACGTCATCGACGTCAGGTAGTAGGGGTCCTCCGCCCGGCGCGCCTCCACCAGCTCGGACACCTCGGCGGCGGAGAGCATGTCGTCCTTCCACAGCGCCGCGGTGAAGAACGTCGCCAACACCGCCTTGCCGGCGCGATCGCGCACGACGTAGTAGTGGAAGGCCCACGAATCCTCGGGCCGCGAGCGCTCGCCACCGAAGGCGCGCTCGAGATAGGACAGGCCGTCGACGGTGAACGTGCCGCGCTCGCCCAGCAGCGCGTCCCACTCGGCCGCGTTCAGCGCGGAGGCGGAGCTCACGTGCTCCAGCGTCAGCGCCGGGGCCGACTCGCCCGCGACCTTGGCGTGGCGGCGCTTGGCCGCCTCGCCGCCGCGCTCCAGCGCGGCCGGGACGTGGCGAGCCAAGGACTCCACCAGCGCTCGCACGTCATCGAGCGTGTGGTGCAGGGTCAGTGTCGCGCGCACGCCAGAATGCTTCATCGGGACGGCCGGGAACGCGCCCAGGTTGGTGTACATCCCGTCCTCGTAGAGACGGTGCAGCACGTCGTGGGTGACGACGGGCAGGCCGAGCGGGATGTAGCGGATCGGCGTGACGTCGTGCGAGGCCAGCGGCAGCATGAACTCGTCGGCGAGGTCGGTGAAGAGGTCGATGCGCTCCTTCAGCGCCGCCTGCATGACCGGGAGCTCGTCCGACAGATGGATCCTGGCCGATGCGATCGCCGCGCCGAGCATGGGCGGCTGGACCGGGCCGGAGAAGATCATCGGGCCACCGGAGGTGCGTACGAGCCGGCGCATCTCGGCGTCCGGGAACACGATCGCGCCACCGGCCGAGGCGAAGGACTTGTTCAGCGAGCACGCCGCCACCACGCGCGGGTGACCGCCCAGCGCCTCCAGGGCGGGACCGCGGCCGAACCGGCCCGCCCAGCCCACGCCATGGGAGTCGTCCATGTAGAGGTGCAGCTGCGGGTAGCGGTCGAGCAGCTCCTTCAACGCCTCGAACGGCGCGAAGTCGGCGAACATCGAGTACACGCCGTCGGCCATGTACCAGATGCGGTCGTGGGTCTTGGCGACCCGCTGGATCATCGCCTCCAGCCGTTCCATGTTGTTGTGGCGGATCAGCTCGACGGTCGCGCCCTTCACGCGCAGCTGGTTGGCCGCCATCTGCACCGAGGAGTGGACCTGATGGTCGAGCAGCACCGCGTCGGTCGAGGCGACCAGGCACGGGAGCGTCGCCAGGTGGCCGAGCGTCGTCGTCGGCACGACCAGCGTGTGGCCGCCGAACATGACGTCCAGCAGCGACTCGAGCTCGGCGTACTGCGGCGAGGACAGGTAGGCCCGGGACGAGGAGAACTGGGTGCCGTAGCGCGTCACGGCGTCGATGACGCCGTCGCGCATGCGCGGGTCGAGCTCAAGCCCGAGATACGAACAGGAACCGAAGTTGATGTGTGACTTCCCGTTGAGGACCACGGTGCGCCCGTTGAGCACCTCGTCTTCCGGGGCGAGCTGGAGAAGTCCCTTCCCCACGCCCTCCATCATCACTTCGTCAAGAATCGCCAGGCGCTCTTCAGCAGTCGGCACGCAGTCCCCCAAGAGATTGGATCGTTCGAGGAGCGCATCGGCAGCTCTGGCCAAAACCTGAACTGTGATTACGAACACGTAAATGCCCTCAAGGCTCGGCCGTTGCGTCCGAAACCATTGGGCAAGGTGTTCCGTCCGTCGACCATCAAGCTGCCGCAGACCCCTTTCGCGCGTTTCCGGTTGCTGTTCGTCGTGCTCGCCGTGGCCAGCGCGGTCATCGCCGCGGCGTCGATGGGCGCCAGTGACGCGCCGGTCCTCTCGCGCGTCGGCGCGGCGGCGCTCTCGCTCGCGCTGGGCGGCTACTGGATCGTCGGCTACCACCGCGGACGCTTCTCGCCGGCACTTGAGCCGGTCGAGGCCTACGCCCTCTTCCTGATCCTGCATACCGCGCCCGGCGAGCCGTTCCTGCCGCTGCTGGGCCTGTGCTTCCGGAGCCTGTACGGCGGCCCGCTGCGCGCGGTCGCCCGCTACGTCCTGTGGATGATCGCCCTGCTCGGCGCCCACGCCGACCGCGGCATGGACCACATGCAGGGCGACCTTGCCCGCGCCGCCGGCACCGCGCTCGCGCCGATCATGGGCCAGGCGCTGTCCGCCGCCCTGAAGGCGTCGGAGGTCATCCAGCGCCGCCTCACCTCGATCGTCCAGAACTCGACCGACGTCGTGACCATCGTCGCCCAGGACTTCAGCGTCCTCTGGCAGGCGGCCTCGATCCGCGGCATCCTCGGCCATGAGCCCGAGGACGTCGTCGGCCGGCGCCTGCACGAGCTCGTCCACCCGGACGACCGCCCCGCGCTCGACGGATACTTCCTCGAAGCCGCCGGGCAGCCCGACTTCGCCCGCAGCCTGACCCTGCGGCTCGCGCACGGCGACGGCGGCCACCGGCACATGGACGTCGTCGCCGCCAACCGCCTGCACGACCCGAGCGTCGGCGGCTTCGTCCTGAACATGCGTGACGCGACCGACCGTCGCGAGCTCGAGCACGAACTGCGCTCGCTCGCCGTCCAGCGCGAGCACGACGCCCTGCACGACCCGCTGACCGGGCTGGCCAACCGCCGCAAGCTGTTCGCCCGCCTCGAGGACGCCACGGCCACCGCCCGCGCCCGCAAGACCAGGCTCGCGCTGCTGCTGATCGACCTCGACCACTTCAAGGAGCTCAACGACACGCTCGGTCATCAGGCCGGCGATCGCCTGTTGCGCGAGATCGGCCCGCGCCTGGAGGCCTCGGTCCCCGAGGCCGATCTGGTCGCCCGTGTCGGCGGCGACGAGTTCGCCGTCCTGCTCCCGCTGGGCACCACCGTCGAGCAGTGCGAGTTCATCGCCGGCCGCCTCGCCCGCGCGATCGAAGAGCCCTTCCGCTTCCAGGGCATGACCCTGCTGGTGCGCGCGTCCGTCGGCATCGCGATGTTCCCCGACCACGGCCGCGACGTCGAATCGCTGATGCAGCGCGCCGACATCGCCATGTACTCGGCGAAGTCGCGCGGTGTCGGCCACGAGGTCTACAGCGCTTCCCGCGACGGCCACTCGCGCGCCCGCCTCGCCCTCATCGGCGAGCTGCCGGAGGCGATCGACTCAGGCCAGATCGTCGTCCACTACCAGCCCAAATTCAACCTCACCACGGGCGAGATCGACGGTGCCGAGGCGCTCGTGCGCTGGGAGCATCCGCAGTTCGGGCTGCTCGGCCCGGGCGCGTTCATCCCGCTCGCCGAGCAGACCGGCCTGATGCGCCCGCTGACCCTGCGCGTGCTCGACGATGCGCTGCGCCAGTGCGCGTCGTGGAACGAGCAGGGGCTGCGGATCAGCGTCGCCGTCAACCTCGGCGCCCCGAACCTGCTCGACCTCGGCCTGCCGACCGACGTCCAGTCCCTGCTGGACAAGTACGGCGTCGACCCGTCGCTGCTGCACCTGGAGATCACCGAGACGATCGTCGCCGCCGACCCGGTGCGCGTGATCGAGATCATGAAGGCGCTCGGCGCGCTGGGCATCGAGCTCTCGCTCGACGACTTCGGCACCGGCTCGAGCTCGCTCGCCTACCTACGTGAGCTGCCCGTGCAGGAGCTCAAGATCGACAAGTCCTTCATCCTCGGCATGGACGAGGACGAGGAGGCGGCCACGATCGTGCAGACGATCGTCGGGCTCGCCCACAACCTCGGCCTGCGCGCCGTGGCCGAGGGCATCGAAACCGAAGAGGCCTATCGCCTGCTCACCGAGCAGGGCTGCGACTACGGCCAGGGCTTCCTCATGGGCCGCCCGATGCCGGCCGCGGAGCTCTCAGAGCTCGCGCGCGCCACGCCTACCCGGGCTTAGTCACCATCAGGAACACGGCGATGATGATGAGCAGCCCCGCCAGGGCGCCGATCGCGCCTTCGCGCTGCGCCTGCTTCTGATAGTCGGCGCTGAGCTCGGTCGCGCCGTCCGCGAGCTCCTTCTCGGCCATCGCCGCCAGCTTGCGGTCCGTCGGCGTGAAGTACGCGCCCTGCATCCCGCCGAGCACGAGCACGATCACGAACGCGCCGCTGATCCATGGCGCGCCGAAGTCGAAGTCGCCGTCGACCGCCTGCCAGATGCCGGTGATCAGGATCAGCAGCAGGGCGGGAGAGGCGAGCTTTCTCGTGACCTCGAGGCTGAGGTGGTGCACGAACGGCATCAGGCGCGGATCGCCCAGCCGGACCGCCAGCGGGAACCCGACGGCCAGCGCGAACGTCGCGCCGAGCCCGACCACCGCGGCGGACACGTGGATGAAGACGAGGATCGAGTGGAAGGTGATCGAGGCGAGCACGATCATGGACATTACGGTGTCGACATGACAACTCGCGGTTGGCCGCTGTTCGACCTGCGGGTGCGCACGCCGCGGCTCACGCTGCGCCTCGCACGCGACGAGGAACTGCTGGCGCTCGCCGAGCGCGTGGCGGGCCGCCTGCTGGTCCCGGAGCAGGCGGCGTTCATGGGCGCGTGGACGCAGCTGGCGAGCCCTGCCTTCGAGCGCGAGGTCATGCGCCGCCACTGGAGCTGGCGGGCGAACTGGAACGTGCGGGACTGGCGACTGCCGCTGGGGATCTATGAGGGGGACGAGCTGCTGGGCGGCGTCGACGCGTGGGCGAGCGACTTCCCGGTCCTGCGCAGCGCGCTCACGGGCTCCTGGCTGGTGGCCGAGGCGCGCGGGCGCGGGCTCGGCAAGGAGGCGCGGGCGGCGATGCTGCAGCTGTGCTTCGCCGGCCTCGGCGCGCGCGTGGTGCGCTCGGTGGCGCATCCGGACAACGCGGCGTCGGTGGGCGTCAGCCGCTCCCTCGGCTACCGCGAGGACGGCACCACGACCTCGCTGGCCGGCGAGGTCGAGGCCGTCGAGGCGCTGCGGTTCAAGCTCACGCGCGAGCGCTGGCAGGCGCGCGACGACATCGAGCTCAGCGGGCTCGAGGGCTGCGCAGACCTGTTCGGGCTATAGCGGCGGGCAGTTCGCTGGGGTGGCCGATGATCGCGTCGGCACCCGCCTCGCGCAGCTCGACATCGTCGATCAGCGCCCACGTGACCCCCACGCACGGGAGGCCGTTGGCGCGCGCGCCGATCACGTCGAAGGAGCGATCACCGACCATCACCGCCTCGACCTCTCCCAGTTGGGCGAGGGCGCCCGAGATCGTCTCGGCCTTGGTCTCGAGCTTGTGGTCGAGCTCCGGGCCGGCCACGACGGTGAAGTACTCGCGCAGGCCCATGTGCCCGAGCAGCGGCTCGGCGAAGTGGTACGGCTTGGAGGTCGCGACCGCCAGCGCGTGCGTCGTCGCCAGCGTTGCGAGCGCATCGGCCATGCCGTCCGGGACGTCGGTCTCGTCGGCCATCGTCCGGCCGTAGCGCTCGCGGTAGGCGTCGATCCCGGCGGTCACCAGCGGGTCGTCGCTCGGCACGCCGAAGAGCGCGCTGAAGCCCTGCACGAACGGCGGCCCGAGGTACGGCAGCAGCTCCGCGTCGCTCAGCGGCGGCCGGTCGAGCTTCTCCAGCGCGTAGCGCATGCAGTTCAGGAAGACGCGCCGCGAGTCCACGAGGCAGCCGTCGAGGTCGAAGATCACCGCGGTTGGCATCGCCCAGGATCCTCTCAGGTTGCTCACAGGGCCCTCTCGGCGGCCACGCCGATGCTGGTGCACATGGCCCACGAACTCCTGGCGGCTCGCGCCGCCCGCATCCGGAAGATCCGCCGTCGCGTGGTCGCCGGCACGGTCGCGGCCTTCGCGCTGGCCTGGGGGATCGTCGCGTTCGACGGCTCGATGGGCGCCGAGACGACGACCACTGCCCAGGCCACCCCCACGACCAGCACCGACGACACGAGCAACTACTCGGACGACACGTCCTCGTCGCCGGACTCGAGCACCCACGGCTCCACGACCCTCTCCACGAGCCAGTCCTGACATGGGCGAGCACTTCTTCTGGATCACGAGCCGCGCCGCGGGCATCAGCGCCCTGCTGGCCTCGAGCGCCGCGGTGGCGCTCGGCCTGCTGATGGCCGGCCGGATGATCAAGGGCAACAAGGACCTGCGGGTCTGGCACGAGGCCCTCTCGATCGCGACCATGGTCGCGCTCGTCGTGCACGCCTTCGCGCTGCTCGGTGACAGCTACCTCAAGCCGAGCGTGGTCGACCTGGTGGTCCCCGGCTTCATCGAGCACCAGACGTTCTGGACCGCGCTCGGGATCGTCGGCGGCTGGCTGTTCGTGATCCTCGGGCTGAGCTACTACATCCGCGGCCGCATCGGCCCGCAGCGCTGGCGCAAGCTGCACCGCTTCACCGCCGCCGCCTGGGGCCTGGGCGTGATCCACTCGCTCGGCGCGGGCACCGACGCCGGCACACTGTGGTTTTTGGTCGCGGCGGCGATGGTCGTGATTCCCGCCGTCGCGCTGCTGATCCGGCGCTACACCCCGGAGCTGGCGACGTGATCTTCGACTGCTTCGGCACCCGCTGCGGCGTGTGGGGCGACGGCGCCGCCGACGCCCACCGTCAGCTGATGACCTGGCACCGCCAGTTCAGCCGCTTCGAGCACGACAGCGAGCTCTCCAGGCTCAACCGCGACCCGCGCTCGACCGTCCCGGTCAGCCCGGTGATGGCGACGTTGCTGCAGGCGATCCGCACGGCGTCCGACGCCACCGGTGGCCTGGTCGACGGGACGCTCGCGGGGGAGATCGAGGCGGCCGGCTACACCCGCGACCTGGGTGAGCCGATCCCGCTCGACGTCGCGCTGGCGGCGGCGCCGGAACGCCGGCCGGCACGGCCGCGGCTCGTCCCCGGCTTCACCGTGCTGCGCGCCGGCGGCCTGCACCTCGTGCGCCGCCCGCCCGGCCTGCGGTTCGACTCCGGCGGGCTGGCCAAGGGCCTGTTCGCCGACCTGATCGCGGAGCGCATGAGCGGCAGCTACGCCGTCGACTGCGGCGGCGACCTGCGCTTCGGCGGCGAGCCGCGGCGGCTCGAGGTCACCGACCCGTTCGGCGGTCCCGTCCGGCACGTGTTCGAGGTCGGCGACGGTGCGGTGGCCACCAGCGGCATCGGCAAGCGCAGCTGGCTCGTCGACGGCGCAGACGACACCGCGGGAGGCCGAGCCTCTGGGCGAGGGCTCCCAGCGACCCGAGCCCCCAGGGCGAGAGTCGCCGCCCACCATCTGCTCGACCCGGCCACCGGCCGGCCCGCGTTCACCGGCGTCGTCCAGGCGACGGCGCTGGCGCCGACGGCGCTGGAGGCGGAATGGCGCGCGAAGGCGGCGGTGCTCAGCGCCGACGCGAGCTGGCTCACCCATGGCGGCGTGCTCGTCGCCGACGACGGCACCCACACCATCCACGAGCGGTTCGGGCGCTGACATGGCGGCCGGGCCTCGCGAAGGAACTCGGCGTCAGCGAGTCGAAGGTCGCGGCAGAGGAGATCCGCGAAGCGATCTCCAGGCGGGAGTGGGCCGCGCCGGCGACTGCGCACACCAAGCTCCGATCACAGCCCAATTCGCGCCGGCGGCCGACTCGCCGGCGCGGGGGCCGTGCAAGGTGCCGGCAATGAGCCGGCAATGAGCGGCCCGTTCAATGCGCGCCATGTTGCGCAAGACCTTGACCGCCGCTCTGCTGATGACCCTCGCGGCCGCCTCGCCGGCCGCCGCCGACTCGATCGCCTACATCTCCGGCGGGGACATCTGGCTCTCCACGCCGGACGGCACCGGCAGGACGCAGGTGACCCACACGGGCGGCTACTTCAACGTCTCCCAGGCCGACGACGGCACGCTCGCCGCGCTCGTGGCCGGCGAGAAGCTGCGGACGCTCTCGCGCGACGGCAAGGTCCTCGCGGAGTTCCTCACACCGATCAGCGACGGCGCGCCGGTGTCCGGCCCGGTCAACAAGTTCCACGGGCCGTTCAACCCGCAGATCTCGCCCGACGGCTCCAAGGTCGCCTACGAGTACTTCAACGACTCCTACGACACCGCCCCCGGCTGCACCGACACGACCGTCCCGCCGTGCTACGCCTACAAGCAGTCGCAGGGCGTGCTCGTCTCCGACACGACCGGCTTCACCGGCTTCGAGAAGTACGGCCTGATGACCGGCTGGATCTGGCCGCAGTGGCTCGACAACAACACGCTGCTGCGCTCGGACCCGAGCCTCAGCCCGAACGACGACGCGGTCATCACGCCGTTGGGCGGCGTCAACGACAACTGGTTCTACGACCCGAACCAGGGTCTCGGCGTGGCCAACGTCGAGCTCTCGCGGGACCTGCGGACCGTCGTCGGCATCGCCGGCTTCTCCGACGAGAAGCTGCGTGTGTACCGCACGACGATGAGCCCGTTCGGCGCGCCCGACTGGGACCACACGCCGTTCACCAACCACGTCAATACGCCGGTCGCCCAGCAGTGCTTCGAGCTGCCGGGGACGAAGTTCACGAGCACGTCGCTGTCGCCGAGCGGCACGGGGCTCGCCTTCGGGACCAAGGACGGTCTCTATGTCTCGGCGATCGGCGCCGACTGCTCGCTCTCGCCCGCGCTGCTGGCCGCCGGCGCGACCTCGCCCGACTGGGGCCCCGCCGATGTGCCCGCGCCCGCCGCGCCCACCGGGCCGGTCACGCCGACGACGCCCGGCGCGACGAGCCATCGCCCGGCGCTCAAGCTCGCGAGGAAGGGCGGCCTGACCGCGACGCTGACCACCGGCGAGCCCGGCAAGGCCACGCTCACGGCGACGCTGAAGGGTCGCAAGGTGACCAGGAAGCTCACCATCGGCGCCTCCGGCAAGGGCAGCGTCGCGTTCAAGCTGCGCAGGCACGGCAAGGCCACCGTGAAGGCGACGTTCAAGACCTTCACGGTGAGTGCAAAGCTGAAGGTATGAGATTGGACGGAACCGTCGCGCTGGTCACCGGCGCGTCAAGTGGCATCGGCGAGGCGACCGCGCGCGCACTGGCCGCGGAGGGGGCGAAGGTCGCTCTCGCGGCCCGTCGTAAGGACCGGCTGGACGCGCTCGCGGGTGAGCTCGACGGCCTCTCGATCGAGGCCGACATCACCAGCCGCGACTCGGCGATCAACGCCGTGGAGACCGCCGCCTCCGAGCTCGGGCGGCTCGACATCGTCGTCAACAACGCCGGTGTGATGCTGCTCGGCCCGATCGTCGACGCGCCCGTCGAGGAGTGGGACCGGATGGTCGCGCTCAACATCCAAGGGCTGATGTACGTCGCCCATGCGGCGATCCCGCACCTGCTCAAGGCCGCCGAGTCCGACCCGCGCCGGGTCGCCGATCTGGTGAACATCAGCTCGGTGGCCGGCCGCCGCGTCGGCGCCGGCGGCGGGATCTACCAGGCGACCAAGCACGCCGTCGGCGTGTTCAGCGAGGCGCTGCGCCAGGAGATCACCGAGCGCCACGTGCGTTCCTCGCTGATCGAGCCGGGAGCGACCAAGTCCGAGCTCGTCACGCACGTCCGCGAGGAGGTGCGCAGCAACCTGACGCCGAGCTCGAACGAGATCCTCGAGGCCTCCGACATCGCCGACGCGGTGGTCTACGTGGTCACGCGCCCGCGGCACGTGGCGATCAACGAGGTGCTCATCCGCCCGACGGAACAGGTCCGTTGACCGCGAGCGCCTGGTTGGCGTAGCGCTTGTCGCCGGTCACGTCGCGCCCGAGCCACTCGGGCGCGACGAACTCGCGGGCGGACGTCTCGTCCGGGAACTCGATCTCGGCCGTCAGGAGACCCTGCAGCGCGCCCTCGTAGACGTCGACCTCAGCGATGAGGTCAGAGCCGAGCGGCACCTCGTGGCGCGTCTTGAGCACCCGTCGGCCCTCGGTCAGCGGCCACAGCCGGTCGAAGTCGCCGGCGCTCAACGCGATCTCCTCCTCGCCGCGGACGAGCCCGGCGCCGGATTTCACGGTCAGCGTGAGCGTGTCGCCCTTGCGCCGCAGCCGCACCTCGGCACCGGCGGGATCGAGCGCGACGTAGCCCTGCTCGATGCGTTTGCCCGGCCCGAGGCCGTCCGGCTCCGCCTCCAGCACCCACTTGCGCTCGATCTCCACAGGTCAGGCTCCAGTCGAGGTCGGATGATCGGGGTGGGGCGGAAGGGATGTCATGCCGTCACTTGCAGATAATCATGATCTTCCCCGAGCAGCTTTGACAGCTTCTTGGCCGCCATCTGCCTCGACGGCCTCGGCGAGGCGGTCGTCGAACGACAGGCGTTGAGCTACCCAGCCCCCTCGGCGCGCAGACGCTCCGCCATCGCCTCCGGGAAGGGGGCGGAGCGACCTTCGGCGTAGTCGTAGCCGACGAGCGTTCCCCAGCCTTCGGCGAGCAGCCGCTCGTCGGCCTCGCAGACCATCCGGAACGCGATCCGCACGCTCGAGCGCCTGAGCTCGACCGGCTTGACGTCGACGCGCACGTCCTCCTCGTAGAAGCCCGGCGAGGCGAAGCGCACGTGGGTCTCGGCGAAGATCATCCCCAGCTCGCCGGCGCGGCCGAGTGGGTCGATATCCGGGAACAGCTCGCGCATGTAGGCCACGCGGGCGCTCTCGAAGAACTGGTGGTACGCGACGTTGTTGAGGTGCGCGTTCGTGTCCAGATCGCCGTAGCGGATCCGGTCGCGGAACGAGAAGCGCCAGTCGCTCAAGCGATCGGGAGCTCGACCGTGAGCGTGGTGCCGCCGCCGCTGGGCGAGACGAGCGCGAACGTCCCGCCGAGCGCGTGCACGCGGTCCGAGAGGCATTCCAGGCCGCCGCCGGGCCGCGGCTCGGCGCCGCCGATGCCGTCGTCGTGGACCTCGACGACGAGCCGGTCGCCGCGGTCGTCGGCCGCGAGCGTGCACTCGCTCGCGTGGGCGTGCTGGTCGGCGTTGGCCAGCGCCTCGTTGACGGCGAGGTAGGCGGTGGTCTCGATCACGGGCTCAAAGCGCCGCCCGGGCAGCGCGTGCAGCATCACGACGAGATCGGCGCGGGCGCCCAGCGCCTGCAGTGCCGCGGCGAGGCCGCGCTCGGAGAGCACGGCCGGATGCAGCTCGCGGGCGAGCTCGGACAGCTCGTTGTTGGTCTCCATCGCGTCGGCCAGCAGGTCGCGCAGGACCTCGGCCTCGGCGCTGTCGGGCTGGGCACGGCCGATCGCGACGCGCAGCTTCAGAGCGAGCGCGACGACGTGCTGGTGCGCGCCCTCGTGCAGCGCGCGCTCCAGCCGGCGACGCACTTCGTCCGAGCCTTCCAGCAGGCGGGTGCGCGAGGCGGCGAGCTCGGTCTTGGCGTGGTCGTTGGCCAGCGCCTGGCCGACCAGCTCGGCGAACGGCGCCAGCCGCTGCTCGGAGCCGGGCGGCAGCGCCTCCTCCTCAGGGGCGGTGGCGACCAGCGCGCCCCAGATCACGCCGTTGGAGACGATCGGCGCGGCCACCGAGGTGCGCATCCCGAGGTGCTTCATCGCTTGGGAGAGCTCGTTGCGCGGGCTGTCGTAGCGGGCGAAGCGGGCGGGATGGCCGGTCGTCTGCGCCCGGCCGAGCGCGCTGTCGGAGCGATGGAAGTCGAGCTCGGCGTTGACCGGCAGGTAGCGCTGGCCGGGGACGACCCACACGCCGGCGACGACCGCGCGCTCGCCGCCGAGGTAGCGCATCACGCCCGAGGCGTCGACCCCGAGCACGCGGGCGCATTCGGCCGCGACCGCGGTGAACAGCGGCTCCAGCGGCGTGTCCCGGGCCACGAGCATCGCGACGCGCAAGAGCGCCGATTGCTCCTCGACCACGTGGATGTCCTCGACACCCATTGGAGAGAGTCTGTCATCCCGAGAGGGCGCGCAACAAGTCCTCGAGCCCGTCGCGTGGGAGCTCGATGAGGCGGCGCTCGAGCAGATCGCGCGTCGCCTCGTGCGCGTCGATGCGTGCGCGGGCCTCGTTCTTGGTCATCGGCTCGCGGGCGATCAGCGCCTCGCGCCAGGCGTTGGCCAGCTTGGCATGGGGGCGATCGGCGATGCCGCGCAGGAGCGTGTCGTCGCGCAGGGTGAAGGTGTCGCCGTCGCGGTCGTAGAGCTCCGGGAGGTCAGGGGCGCCCTTGAGCCGCAGCGTCTGCGCGGGTGCCGCGAGCAGGACGCGCAGGGCGAGGTCCGGGTGGCCGGTGAGGTCGAGCTGGAGCGCCTCGCGCCGCTTGCCGAACTCGAGACTCGGGAGCGATGCCTGTGACTCCAGCGAGGCCTTCCCGCCGCTGTAGATGCGGGCGGAGCTCTTGCCCTTCTTCTCTGCGGCGGCCCAGCTGCGCCGCGTCGGGCGGGTGACGTAGAGCGAGCTCGCGCCGCCGATCGCCTCCGCGCCGGCGTAGCGGTTGAACCGCGGGTACAGCGCCTCGGTGAGCAGCCGCAGCTCGTGCAGCGCCTCTTGGACGCCGTAGCCGAGCGCCGACTGCGCCTCGCCGTAGCCGTAGCTGATCAGGATGCGCGTGGCGTCGTCCTGGCGCAGCATCTGCAGGCCGCGGGCGGCGAAGAGCTGAATGCCCTCGGGGGTGTAGGGCGGGTCGGTGAAGGCGAGGTCGCCGGCCCCGATGAGCGAGGCGGGCGGGCCGACTCGCAGGTCGGCGAACACCGTCTGGACGTTGAGGCCGTCCGCGCGGGCGATCTCGCGGATCGTCCTGAGGATGGCCTCGTCGACGTCGACCACGGACACCCGCACACCCGGGTTGACGGCGGCGACCGCGAGGCTCGTGAGGTCGCGGTCGCCGACGCAGATCAGGTGCGCCTCGTCGAGCCAGTACGTGTCGTGCAGGAAGCGCGCCCGCTTGACAGCGGTCTCCGCCGTCGCCTCGACGTGGTCGAGATCGCGATCGGGCGGCGGGAGCCGTCGCTTCCACTCCGCGACCGTGCCCGCCTCCAGCGCGCGGCCCGTGTCGGCCGGCGGGTCGTACGGCGGCTCGCGCAGCGCCTCCTGCACCGCGCGGCGCGACAGGCCGGTCGCGGCGACGAGATCGGCGATCCGTTCGGTCTCGGAGCGGGCGAGCGCGAGCCGGTCGAGGGCTCGGGCGTGGATATCGCGCATCAGAGTCCCGGAGGATGACGGGCGACGAAGCCCGCGGTGCTGCGCATGCTGCTCGTCCAGCGGGTGCCGCCACCGGACAGCGCACTGGTGTCGTAGCGGCGGCCGTCGACGACCATGAACGCGTGGCCGCCGTTGGCGTAGACCGTGATCCGGCGGCCCGGGCCGGGCTCGCCCCAGCTCATGAAGGCGCCCGACGTGAGCGGGCTCGACAGCAGCCCGCCGGCGGCGAGCGCGTAGCTGATCGAGCCGGAGCAGTCATAGCCGCCCGACGCGCCGCCGTGGCCGCCGCCCCAGACGTAGGGCGTGCTGGCGATCTCATTGGCGGCGGCGACCACGCGGCCGACGACATCGCCGCCTCCGCCGCCACCGCTGCCGGTGGTGGTCGAGACCTGCGGTGCCTGGGTCGTCGCCGAGGCGGCCGCGGCGGCCGCGCGGGCGGCGGCACGCTGGCGGCGCTCGATCGCGGCGATCTTGCCCTGCACCGAGACGAGCCGGCTCTGCGCGCCGTTGCGGCGTTCGAGCTGTGTGCGCTCACGGTTGAGCAGCGCGGTCCGGATCGCGTCCGCACGGTCGCGGTCGGCGGCGGCGTCGCGAGCAAGCGACGCGTACGTCGTGCGCATCTTCTTCAGCGTGACCGTCTGGCCCTGGACCTCCTTGCGCGCGCCGCGCAGGTCGCCGAGCACGGACGCGTTGCGGCGCGAGACGCGCCGCAGGTACTCGAAGCGCTCGATCAGGTCGCTCATCCCGCCCGAGTTCAGGACCACACCGACGAACGTCGGCTCGCCGTCCATGTAGGTCGAGCGCAGGTTCTCGGCCAGCAGCTTGGAGGCGTTGTCCTGCTTGCGCTCCAGGCGCGTCAGCCGCACCCGCGCCTTCACCAGCGCGGTCTGCGTGTCGTCGAGCTGCTGGTTGCGCTTGGTCACACGCGCGTCGAGGACGGACCAGGCGCGCGTTCGCGTCGGCCAGACCCTCGCGCGTGTCGGCGATCCGCGCCTCCTCGGCCCGTACCGCCGCGCGCAGGCGTGAGGCGGCATCCTGCAGCGAGCCCTGGCCATGCGCGGGAACACTGCCTGCGAGCAGCAACGTGAGGGCCGCGAGCGGCAGAACGCGACGAACACGGGACATCCGGGCTTCGACCCTAGCCGCAACGGTCCTGCAAGTTGCAAGCCGCCATGCAGAGGTGCGGTTTACCCCCGCCTTAGGCGCGCTTCCCCCACCATCACACGCCAGCCTCCCGCATGGGTTCGGAAGGCGATCGGCGCGACTATGCATCTCATGAACCCGTCGCTGATCCAACTGGTCCACCTGACCGCACACCAGGCAGAGCGCAAGCCGCGCCGCCCCCGCTGAGCAGCCCCACCCACTCCCCCTCCAAAGGCCATGACCGTCATCACCTCCAGCCCCCGCCGCCCCGCCTCGCACGCGTTCGCCACGCCGGTCGTGCGCGAGATCGCGCGCCCCGGCGCGGCGGCCGGCTCCTCCGCCTGGTAACGCTCCCTACGAGGGGATGTGCACCCACGGCGGTGGGACCAGCTGACGCTCCCACCGCTTGTCCGTGACGTGCCGCTGACCGCCGATCTCGTAGGCCTCCGCGAGCCACGTCTCGACCTCGCCGTCGACCTCCTCCGGCGCCTGCAGCCGAAGCCGGTGCACGTAGTAGTACGGCGGCACATGATCCACACGCCGGATCCGCTCATGCCGGATCGCCCGCGTGAGGACGAAGTTCGCCTGTAGATGGTCACGCCGGGGCTTGTCCACGCCCCCGAACCGCATCCGGGTCTGGAACGTGATCCGTGATCGGGTCGCGTTGACGGTCACGGGGCCGTTGCGCTCCACCGCCCTGAGCAGCGCGTCGAAGGTCTCCCACACGACGTCTTCGCAGTCGCTGAAGTGGTCGTCGAGGTCGACGACGAAGCACGAGTGCGGCAGGTTCCTGGACACGAACGTCTGGCCGCACGTCGGGCACTCCCAGAGCTCGTTGCGCCGCATGTGTGTGATTCTCCGCGATTAGCCGCGAGCAGACCGCGCGCGGTCGCAATGAGGGCCCGTCTCCGCCGGGTATGCCCGCCACTCGTGATCGGTTCGGCGGACGAAACGCCTCCGCGCCCGGGGGGTCCCGTCAGAAACTCGGCGGATCACGAGAGTTTCTGACGGCACCCCCATTGACGCGCCAACTCGAACAGTCCGAACGTGATCGAAACGCTTCGTCCCGCGGTCGTTTGTGTCAGAGGCGCCCTCCCGCGGAGGGCACCCGGAGCGGAGCGACCCTGACCAGCCCAAAAGCGGATCGAGTCGCGGCAGTCAAGTCACGCCACCACGGCCAGCGGAGACCACCCAGGCCGACCGTGACTTGACGGCCGCGAGGCGATCCGCTCGCAGTCAGCGCGCGACGAGCAGGCGCAAGGATCCGAGGTACGAGGGCTGCGTCCGCAACGCGCCGTGCCGCTCGTCCCACGCACCCGACTCCAAATCCGCGCGCAGCGCCGAGAGACCACGCGCGACATCATCGGGGTCGGCAAGACCCCAGGCCGACTGCGCCGCGCGCACCGACGGGTCCAGGAACGCCTCCGGCCGGCCGTAGAACGCCTCGATGAACCCATCCACGCAGTCCAACGGGATCGGCACGGGCTCCACCGACACGTCGCCGCCGAGCAAGGACGCGACGCGCGACAACGAAGGCATCCGCGGGCCCTCACGCTCAACCAGCGTCGGCATGTAGTCCGCCAGCCAGAAGTCGCTGAGCGTGTCGTCGGTGAAGGTCAAGATGACCACCGGCCCGCGCGCGACGCGCCGCAGCTCGGACAGTCCCGCCTCGAGCGAGCGCCACTGATGGATGGTGATCATCGCCATCGCGGCGTCGAACGCGTCGTCGTCGAACGGCAGGGACTCGGCCACGGCGTCCACCGCCGGGAAGGAGCGCTGCGAGCGCATCGACGCCGACGGCTCGACGGCCACGACGTAGCGATCACGCGGCTCGTAGGACCCCGCGCCCGCACCCACGTTCACGACCGACCGGGCGGAGCCCAGCGCGGCGTGGACCATCGCCTCGATGCGCGGATCGGCGCGGCGGCGGGCGGCGTACCCGCCCGCCGCCAGCGCCTCGTAGTCGAAGTCGCCTGCCGGGGTCGGCCGCGTCATCTACCCGTTGCGGGCGTCACGCCAGGCGACGAGCTCGCGCAACACGGAGAGGTCGTAGCCGCTGCCGTTGCCGCCGACGCCGAGGATCAGGTGCTGGACGCCGGCGTCGGCGAGCGCGTCGGCGTGCTCCATCACGTTCTCGTGGATGCCCCAGGTGCGCTCGATCTCGGACGGGTCGCGGCCGAGGTCCGCACAGTGACCGAGCAGGATCTCGTTCTTGGTCTTGTAGGCCTCGGCGTCGCCGAACGAATGCCACATGTCGGCGTACTGGGCGACGAGTTTGAGCGTGACCTTCGGGCCGGACCCGCCGATCAGGATCGGCAGCTTGCCCCGGACCGGCGGCGGGTTGAGCTTGCCGAGACGCTCGACGATCCGCGGCATCGCCGCGCGCAGCTCGCGCAGGCGGTCGGGCGCGGTGCCGAACTCGTAGCCGTACTCGTCGTAGTCGCGCTCGAACCAGCCGGCGCCGATGCCGAGGATCGCGCGCCCGCCGGAGATGTGGTCGATCGTGCAGTGGGCGTGGGCGAGCAGCTCCGGGTTGCGGTAGGAGTTGCAGAACACGAGCCCGCCGACCTGGGCGCGCTCGGTCGCCGCGGCCAGCGCCGCCAACGCCGTGATGCCCTCGAAGTGGGTGCCGTCCGCGTCGCCGTAGAGCGGATAGAAGTGATCCCAGGTGAAGATCGTGTCGACGCCCAGCTCCTCCGCCTCGCGCCACGCGCGACGCATGCCTTCGAAGTCCGCGTGCTGGGGCTGAACCTGGACACCGACGCGCATGGAAGTCATGCGCGTCACGCTAGCGAGACGCGCTCAGGCGGCGAACGCGAGCGTGCGGTCCAGCCCGCACAGCGCGAACGTGCGCTGGACCTGCGGCGGACCGGCGATCAGCGTGTAGTCGAAGCCGTCCGACACGGCCGTGTTGTGCAGCCGGACGAGCACGCGCAGGCCGGAGGAATCGATGAAGTTCAGGCCCTTGAGGTCAATCGTCAGCGGCAGACCGGTCGCGCGCGCGGCCTCGATCGCCTCCTCGAGGCGATGCTCGCCCGCCAGGTCCAGCTCGCCCGACAGCGAGACGACCACGCCGTCAGCGGCATGGTGCGTGACCACGCGGAACAGACCTTCGCTCATCGTCGCCCACTCTACCTGCGCTGCGCGAGCAGCAGCGCAACATCGTCGCGTGGCTCTGCACTTCCGACCAGTGTCTCGACCAGGTGGGTGCGCAGCTCGACGAGCCCGTCGATGCCGTCGGCGGTGCGCACGAGCCGCGCCAGCCCATCGTCGATCGTCTCGCCCGGGCGCTCCATCAGGCCGTCCGTGTAGAGCACGAGCCGCTCACCGGGCGCGAACGGGATCCGCGACTCCTCGAACGTCGCCCCCATCACGCCGAGCACGACCCCCGTGCCGCAGTCCGCCAGCGCCGCGTTCCCATCCGCGTCAATCAACAGTGGCGGCGGATGCCCCGCGCAGGCGACACAGACCCTCGCCGGGTCGTCGTCGACCCGCAC
The DNA here is from genome assembly GCA_963798325.1 of uncultured Solirubrobacteraceae bacterium. Taxonomy (GTDB): domain Bacteria; phylum Actinomycetota; class Thermoleophilia; order Solirubrobacterales; family Solirubrobacteraceae; genus Solirubrobacter. The sequence continues at coordinate 6,932 of CAWCSS010000006.1, read as the reverse complement.
CACGCACATCGTCGCCATGCGCGCGTTCTCGTCGTCGAGCACGAGCTGGTTCAGCCGCGCCAGCGCAACCTCGAGCGAGTAGCCCTCGTGCGCGTAGACGCGCAGCGAGTGCCGCAGCGCACCCGCCTGCGCGGTGGCCGCCACCCCGTGGCCGGCGACATCGCCGATCACCAGCCACAGCCCCTGCCCGGTCTCGATCACGTCGTACCAGTCGCCGCCCACGACCAGTTCGCGCTCCGCGGCGACGTGCCAGGCGTGCAGGTCCACGCGCGGATCCGCCGGCATCCGCGTGGGCAGCAGGGTCAGTTGCAGCGTGCGCGAGATCGAGCGCTCCGTGGCCAGGGCCCGCCGCGCCGAGGTGATGTCGTTGAGCGTCACGACCTCACGCCCCAGCGAGTCGATCTCCTGCGGGACGACGTCGAAGCGCACGCTGAAGAGCCGGTCACCCAGCGCCAACTCGCCCGTCGCGCGCGCGCTCCGCAACGCGACCACGCGCAACCCGATCACCTCGCCGAACAACGCCACGAACGCGCGGTTGGCCCGCTCGACCACGCCATCGGCGTTGAGCACCGCGACCGCGTCCGAGATCGCCTCGAACGTCGTGCGCCACTCCGAGGCCGCGCGGCGCACCTCCTGCTCCGCACTGCGCGCCCGCAGCAGCGAGCGCACGGTCGCGGCGAGCACGGGCGCCTCGACCGGCTGCGTCAGGTAGGCGTCGGCGCCGGTCTCCAGGCCCTCGACGTGCGCGTCGGTCTCCAGGAACGTCGCGGAGAGCATCAGCACCGGGATGTGCTGCGTCGACTCCGCCGACTTGAGCTTGCGGCACGCCTCGAAGCCGTCGTAGCCCGGCATCTTGACGTCGAGGATGGCGAGATCCGGGAGCTCGGTGGCCGCGGTCTCCACGGCCGCCACGCCGTCGGAGACCTCGCGCACGGTGAACCCCGAGCGTCGCAGCATCGTCGCGATGACGTAGCGCCCGACGTCGTCGTCATCGGCCAGGAGCACCACCGTCTCACGCATCGCGCGCCCCCCGGGTGGCTTCGGCCAGCGCCGCCAGCAACTGCGTGCGCGACGTGTCGGACTTGTCCAGCACGCTCGCGCCGAAGGCCTTGACCCGCGCGCGCTCGCCGGCGTCGAGCTGCCGCGAGGTGTGCAGGATCACCGGGATCGCCGCCAGCCGTTGGTCGTCGCGCATGCGCCGCAGCACCTCCAGGCCGTCGATCTCGGGCATCGCATAGTCGAGGATCATCGCCGCCGGCACGCTCGCGCTCAGTGCCGCCAGCGCCGCCGCGCCGCCGCCGGCGGCCACCGTCCGCCACGTGGTGTCGCGCAGGTGCGTCTCGACGACGTAGCGCGCCGCGTCGTCGTCGTCGACCACCAGCACCGCGCCGGTGAGGTCGGGCAGCGAGGACGCCGCGATTCCGCTGCGCGGCAGCGTGACCGTGAACGTCGTGCCCGTGCCGACCGTGCTGCGCACGTGGATCTCACCCCCGAGGAGCCCGACGAGCTTGCGCGTCAGCGGCAGTCCGAGCCCGGTGCCGTGGCCCTCGCGCTGCAGCTCACCCGGGATCTGCACGAACTCCTCGAAGATCCGCGACAGGTTCTGGGGCGCGATCCCGATCCCGGTGTCGGAGACCTCGAAGATCACGACCTCGCCGTCCAGCGTGGCGTGCACCACCACCTCGCCCGCGGTGGTGAACTTCAGCGCGTTGGCGACGAGGTTGCGCACGATCTGCATCAGCTTGTCCTCGTCGGTGCGCAGCTCGATCGGCTCGCTCGGGATGTCGAAGCGCAGGTCCACGTCGGAGCCGAGCAGCAGCGGGCGCAGCTGGCCGCGCAGGATCACGAACAACTCGGCGATCGTCACGTCGGCGAGATCGAGCTCCAGCCGGCCCGCCTCGATCTTGGCGATGTCGAGCAGGTCGCCGATCAGGCGCAGCTGGTCGGAGGCCACGCGGCGGATGAACGCCACCTGCGTGATCTGCTCGCCGACCAGCTCCGGCTCGCCGCTGAGCAGCAGCTCGCTCAACGCGATGATCGAGTTCAGCGGCGTGCGCAGCTCGTGGCTCATGTCGGCCAGGAAGCGTGATTTGCGCTCGTCGGCCTCGACCAGGCGCTCGGCGCGATCGTCGAGCTCGGCGTACAACGCCACCACGCCCTGGTTGGTCTCCTCGAGCTCGCGGTTGAGCGCGAGCATGTCCGCCTGGCGCCGGCGCACCTCGCCGAGCGCCTGCAGCAGCTCCTCGTTCTGGCGCGAGACCTCATCGAACGGCGAACGCGCGCCACGCTTGGACAGCTCGTCGCGCAGCGTCCGCGGATTCGGGCTCGCGCCGGCCGGGAGCCGTTTGGAGACCGTGACCCGCGTGCCGCGTCCCGCCGGCGCGGAGATCTCGAACTCGTCCATCATCAGCCGCACGCCGACCAGCCCGCGGCCCATGCCGGTGCTGGAGACGTACGCGCCGCTGAGCACCTCCTCGAGGTTCGGGATGCCCGGGCCCTCGTCGATCACGTCGATCTGCAGGCGGTCGGTCGCGCAGCGGATGCGCACCTCGCCGCCACCCGCATAGCGGCGAGCGTTGCGCGCGAGCTCGGAGACGGCGGTGGCCACCCGCGTCTGCTCGAGCCGGTCGTAGCCGATCAGCTCGGCGATGTCACGCGTGCGCTGGCGGGCGGTCACGACGCCCTCGTCGTGACCGAGATAGACGCGCGTGATCTCCTCGCCGTACCCCGACACCTACATCGCTCTCCTCGCGACCACGACGCTCACGTCGTCGCGGCCGCGCTCGAAGTCGCGGATCAACAGCGACGCGATCACCAGCGGATCGCGGCGCTGCACCCCCGGGTAGCCGTCCAGCTCCCAGCCGCTGCGCAGCCCGTCGGAATGCATGACCAGCAGGCCGCCGGGTGGCAGCTCGTAGTCGAACGTGCGGACCTTCTGCAGCCGGTGCCCGAGGATGCCGGGCATCGAGACCAGCGACTTCGTCCGGCCGTCGTCGACGATCGTTCCCGCGATGTTGCCGATCCCGGCGTAGTCGACCCGTCCGGACGCGAGGTCCACGCGCGCGACGGCGGCGGCGGCGCCGCGGGTCACGCGCAGCGCGTCGTGCATGCGCTCGAGCAGGAACCCGGGCTCCAGCCCCGCTCGCAGCTGACGCACGGCGAGGTTGGCGGCGTTGGCGGCTTCGGTGCCGTGCCCGAGGCCGTCGGCCAGCAGGATCGTCAGCCGCGCCCCGTCACGCGCCTGTCCCCACGCGTCGCCGCTGGCGGTCTCACCGGCCATCGCCAGCGCGATGCCGTCGACCACCGGGACGTCGCGCTTGGCGCCGAGCCGCGTGGCCACGACCGTGCCCGTCGCGCTCGTCTGCAGGTCCATCGTCGCCGACAACCGTTCGATCGCCCCGAGCCCGTTGCCCGGGCCGCCGCCGGTCGAGTAGCCGTCCTCGAGCGCACGGCCGGGGTCGCGGATGCCCGACCCGCGGTCGCTGGCGATCACGTCCACGGTGGGCGGGTCCCCGCGCGAGATGCGCAGGATGATCTCGCCGCCGCCGGCGTGGCGCAGCAGGTTCGTCGCGAGCTCGGTGACCACGATCGCCACCTCCCCGCGCCGGCGCTCGTCGAACCCGAGATCGTCGGCGAGCTCCTCCGCGGCGCGGCGGGCCGGGGCCACGCCGCTGGGATCGTCGACGCGCAGCCGGACCGCGCTCAACGCCATGTCACCACGCGAACGAAGGTGCCGCCCTCGTCGCGTGCCCGGACCTCGAATTCGCCGACCAGGCGCTTCGCGCCGCCGAACCCGAGCCCGAGTCCGCTGCCGGTGCTGAAACCGTCGCTGAGGGCGGCCTGCACGTCGGGGATCCCCGGGCCGCTGTCCTCGAACGTCGCCGACACGCCCATCCGCGCGCCGTTGGTGACCAGCGCCGTCGTCATGTGCCCGCCGCCACCGTGGATCACGGTGTTGCGGGCCAGTTCGCTCACGGCCGTGACGAGCTTGGTCTGGTCGACCAGACGCAGCCCGGCCTGCTGCGCCAGCTCGCGCACCCGGTGCCGCGCCCGCACGACGTCCTCGTCCGAGCGCAGCGGGATCGGCTCATCACCCGGCACTGTCCTCGGTTTCCTCAGCGACGTCGAACTCGTCGTCGTCGGTGACGGGCGCCGGCAGCATGGCCATGCCGCGCTCCACGGTCAGGGCGGTGCGCACGCCGGGCAGCGTCAGCCCGAGATCGACCAGCGTGATCGCCACCACCGGGCGCATGCCGACGACGACGGTGTCGGCGTCCAGGACGGCCGCGATACCGGCGATGTCGGACAGCATCCGCCCGATGAACGAGTCGACGAGCTCGAGCGCCGAGATGTCGATCAGGACGCCGCGCGCGCCCGTATCCGCGATCCGCTGCGCCAGATCCTCCTGCAGCGCCATCGCCATCCGGTCGTGCATGTCGACCTGGATGCTCACCAGCAGGAGGTGACCCAGCTTGAGGATCGGGATCCGGTTCTCCACGGGACTACTCCGAGCCCTTGCGCACGCGCGTGATCCGGTAGCCCGTGCGGTCCAGCGCGACTACGACCGCATCGGCCAGGCTCGACTTGGTGGTGACGTCCTGGAGGTCCAGCCCGAGGTGCACGATCGTCTGGGCGATCTGCGGCCGGATGCCGCTGATGATGCAGTCGGCGCCCATCAGGCGGGCGGCCGCGACGGTCTTGAGCAGGTGCTGGGCGACGAGCGTGTCGACCGTCGGCACGCCGGTGATGTCGATGATCGCCAGCGCCGAGTCGGTCTCGATGATCTTCTCCAGCAGGCTCTCCATCACCACCTGGGTGCGGGCGCTGTCGAGCGTGCCGATCAGCGGCAGCGCGACCACGCCCTGCCAGAGCTTCACGACCGGCGTGGAGAGCTCCATCAGCTCTTCCTGCTGGCGCTGGATGATCTCCTCGCGCGAGCGCAGGTAGGCCTCGGCGGTGAACAGGCCGAGCGCGTCGAGCAGCAGCGTGGCCACCCACATGGCCTCGGCGGCGCTCGCCGGGTCCGCCGTGCGGGCCTCCGCGAACAGCGCCTGCTTGAGCGAGAACACGAACGTGGCCGTCTCGGTCGGCGTGAACCCGCGTGTCGCACGCGTGCGCGAGAGGGCGGTCAGGAAGTCCTTGACCGGGCCCCACTGCGGGCCGCTGATGTCGGCCTCCGCCGACCCGGCGGACACGGCCGCCGAGAGCTCGGACAGGAAGCGATCGCTCTCGACGCGGAGCTCGTCGGCGCTGAGCAGGTCGGTCCGCACACCCGGTTGATCCAACTGGGCCGCGACCCAGGACGCCAGCAGCTCGCCGCGGCGCTCACGCAACATCGTCTCGATGACAGTCAGTCCCTCGCTCATGGCTCCTCGTTGACCCGGGTGACCGGCGTCACCCTATCTCCCGTCTGCGCAGCCGCATAGGCTGCCCCGATGGCGCTTTACGCCCTTCTGGTCGGGATCGATGCCTACCGTGCCCCCGTCCCGCCGCTGTCCGGCTGCGTCAACGACGTCCGTCGGATGGCCGACTTTCTCGAGTATCGCGCAGACAAGAAGGTCGCGATCAGAATGCTGACCAATGGCGAGGCCACCCGCGACGGCGTGGTCGGCGCGTTCCGGGAGCAGCTCGGCGCGGCCGGCGACGGCGACACGGCGCTGTTCTACTTCAGCGGCCACGGCTCGCAGGAGTCGAGTCCGCCGGAGTTCCTGGCGATCGAGCCGGACGGGCTGGACGAGACGCTCGTCTGCGTCGACAGCCGCGAGCCGGGGCGTTTCGACCTCGCCGACAAGGAGCTCGGCGCCCTGATCACCGAGGTCGCGGCCGGCGGCGCTCACGTGGTCGTGATCCTGGACTGCTGCCACTCCGGCACCGGCACCCGCGACGTCCGCGAGACCGTCCGCCGCGCGCCCACCGACGAGCGCCGGCGGCCGCTGGAGAGCTTTCTGATGGCGCCCGAGGAGGTCGGGGAGCGCGACGTCGGCGGCAGCGCGTGGGTCACCTCGCCGGCGCCGCACGTCCTGCTGGCCGCCTGCCGCGACGAGGAGGAGGCCAAGGAGATCGCGCTCGGTGGCGAGCGCCGTGGCGTGTTCTCCTATTTCCTGCTGGAGACGCTGCAGCAGGCGACGCGCACGCCCACCTACCGCGAGCTCAGCCGTCAGGTGACCGCGCTCGTGCGCGGGCGGGTCACGCAGCAATGGCCGGAGGCCGAGGCGATCGTGCCCGCCGATCTCGACCGGGCGTTCCTGGGTGGAGCGGTCGCGGACCGGCCCGGGCACGTGATCGTCACCCGGGATCCCGAGCACGGGTGGGTGATCGACGCGGGCGCCGTGCACGGCATCCCACCGGTGCGCGGCGAGGAGACGACGACGCTGGCCGTCTTCGACGCGCTGCCGGACGGCGAGCGGCTCGGGAGCGCCCGGGTGACGGAGGTGCTGCCGCACCTGAGCCGCGTCGAGCTCGACTTCGAGGCTGCCGCGCGTTCCTATCCCGCGCTGGTCGTCGGGCTGCCTCTGCCGCGGCTCGGCGTGCGGATCGACAGCGACCCTGTCCGCTCCGCGCTGGCCGGCTCGCTGTACGTCATGGAGGACGCGGACGCCTCGCTGGAGGTCGAGGGCCTGCGGATCCTGCGCGAGGGCCGGCAGGTCGTGGCCGACGCCGACGACGCCGTGGAGGTCGTCCGGCGGCTGGAGCAGATCGCCCGCTGGACGCGGCTCGCCGAGCTGCGCAACCCCGTCAGCCGCCTGCCGGCGAACGCGGTCGAGATCACCGTCTACGACGCCGGCACGCTGACGCCGCTGGAGCCCGAGCACGGCGACTTCGCGGTCGCCTACAGCGCCGCCGACGGCAACCCGTTCGTCAAGCTCAAGCTGCACAACACGACCGATCAGCGGCTGTGGTGCGCGCTGCTCGACCTGCCGGAGACCTACGCC
>CAWCSS010000005.1:0-54803 GCA_963798325.1 uncultured Solirubrobacteraceae bacterium | reverse complement strand
GTTCCGCCGCGATGAGCCTCCCCCGATGGATGGAGCCCCTGCTCGAAGCGGGGGAGAGCCGTGAGCTCGATCGCTGGGCGATCAACGAGAAGAAGATCGCGGCGGACGAGTTGATGGAGCGCGCCGGTGAAGGGCTGGCCGGCGTGGTGGCGCGTAGGGCCCCGGCGGGGCGGATCGCGATCGTGTGTGGCAAGGGCAACAACGGCGGGGACGGGATCGTCGCTGCGCGGTTGCTGCGCCAGGCGGGGCGTGAGGTTGAGATTCATGCCGTGTGGCCGCCGGAGTGGATGGGTGAGGACGCGCAGGCGCAGCTGAAGAAGCTGCCCGGGCCGCCGCCGATTCCGTTCGAGGCGGGGCGGCTGAACAAGGCGCACCTGATCGTCGATGCGTTGCTTGGCACTGGGTCGTCTGGCTCGCCGCGTGGGCCGGCGGACAAGGTGATCGAGGAGATGGAGGCCGCTCGGGCTCCCGTGGTTGCGTGTGACGTCCCTTCGGGCGTCGATGCGTCGACCGGCGAGGTCGCGGGGCCGGCCGTGCACTGCGTGGCGACGGCTGCGTTCCATCGGCCGAAGGTCGGGTTGTGGATTCGGCCGGGCAAGGAGTACGCGGGCGAGATCGAGGTGATCGAGATCGGCATCCCGCGCGGTGGGCCGGCGCGGCCGGAGGCCGGGTTGATCGGCTCCGGGGTGCTGCGCGACATGCCTCGGCGCGGAACTGCGTCGACGAAGTTCACCTCGGGCAACGTGTTCATCATCGGCGGCTCGCGCGGTCTGACGGGCGCTCCGTGCATGTCCGCGCTGGCCGCGATGCGCGCTGGGGCGGGGTATGTGACCGTTGGCGCGCCTCAGAGTCTCGAGCTGAGCTTCACGGTGAGACTGCTTGAGGCGATGATGGTTGGACTGCCGGAGGACGGCGATGGCCACCTGGACGCCTCCGGCGAGGAGCAGGTGCTCAAGGCGGTCGGTCGGGCGGACGCCGTGGTGCTGGGTCCGGGCCTCTCGAAGGACCCGGACGCCCAGGCGCTGGCGCGTGCCGTGGTCCCGCGGATCGACGTGCCGCTGGTGATCGACGCCGACGGCCTCAACGCGCTGGCCGGGTACGTCGATGACCTGCTGCCCGAGCGCCGCTGGCCGACGATCCTCACCCCGCACGCCGGTGAGCTGGGCCGATTGCTCGAGGTGGATTCCAAGGAGGTCGAGCGCTCGCGCCTGCGTCACGCGCGCGAGGCGGCCGCTCGCTCGCACGCGTTCGTGGTGCTCAAGGGCGACGACACGCTCGTCGCGGCGCCCTCCGGACGCGTGGCGATCTCGCGCGGGCGCGCGCCTGGTCTGGCGACCGCCGGCACGGGTGACGTGCTCTCGGGCGTGATCGCCGCGATGCTGGCCAAGGGGATGCCGGTCGCGCAGGCGGCGTGCGCCTCGGTCTACGCGCACGTGCGCGCGGGGCAGATCGCCGCCGCGCCGCATGGGCCGGACGGCGTGATCGCGTCGGACGTGATCTCAGCGCTGCCTGCGGCGTTCAGCGCCTAATCTTCGCCCGATCATGCCGCTGACGGTGCGCGACATCATGGAGATCGACGTGCCGGCGGTGTATCCCGAGGACCCGATCGAGCAGGTGGTGCGCGTGCTGCGCGACCACGAGCTCCCGGGCATCCCGGTGATCAACGAGGGCGGGCGCTGCGTCGGGATCATCACCGAGGCCGACCTGATCATGGCCGGCGAGAAGGAGGACCTCCATCTCCCGCACTACATCGAGTTGTTCGGCGGGTTCGTGTTCCTCGAGTCGACGAAGAAGTTCGAGGAGCGGCTGCGCAAGGCGATCGGGTGGCTGGCGCAGGACGTGATGACGGAGGACCCGATCACGATCGAGCCGGACGCGCCGATCGGCGAGGCCGCGCGCGTGATCGCTCGCCATAAGCACAACCGGATCCCGGTGGTCGAGCACGGGCGCCTGATCGGCGTGGTCACGCGCATCGACGTGCTCGACGCGCTGACGGCGGACTGAATCGTGCCGGGACGGGCCACGGCGCGAATCGACGTCGGCGCGATCGAGCGCAATTGCGCGCGGCTGGCCGAACTGGGCACGCTGTGTGCGGTCGTGAAGGCCGACGGGTACGGGCACGGCGCGTTCGAGGCGGCCCTGGCCGCGCAACGAGGCGGGGCGGAGTGGCTGGCCGTCGCGACCGCGGGCGAAGCCGCGGCCCTGCGGGACGCGGGTGTCGCCGGTCCGCTGCTGGTGATGGGCGCGCTGAGCTCGTCCGAGCTCGACCTGGCGGTCGCGGCGAGAGCGGACGTGGTGGCGTGGCGGCCGGAGTTCATCTCGCGCCTGCGCGGCCGCGATGTGGGCGTGCACGTCAAGCTCGACACCGGCATGGGGCGGCTGGGCACGCGCGATCCGGCCGAGGCGGAGCAGGTCGCGGAGGCCGTGGCAAGCGCAAACGGCCCGCGGCTCGCCGGCGTGATGACCCACTTCGCCACCGCCGACGACGACCCCGAGTTCATGGCCGAGCAGCTCGCGCGCTTCATTCCGTGGGCGGATCAGTTCGGCGTGATGCGCCACGCGGCCAACTCCGCGGCGACGCTCGGGAATCCGGCCGCGCGGCTGGACATGGTGCGCTGCGGGATCGCGATCTACGGCATGGACCCGTTCCACCGCGACCCGGCCGAGCACGGTCTGGAGCCGGCGTTGGAGCTCGTGAGCTACGTCGCCGAGGTCAAGCTGGCCCGGGCGGGCGAGAGCGCGGGCTACGGGCGGCGGTTCATCGCCGAGCGGGACACGTGGATCGGCACCGTGCCGATCGGCTATGGCGACGGCGTGCGCCGTGGGCTGACCGGGACCGGGACCGAGGTGCTGGTCGGCGAGCGGCGGGTCACGATCGCCGGCACGGTCTCGATGGACAACATCACCATCGACCTCGGCGACGAGCCGGTCGCGCAGGGCACGGAGGTCGTGCTGCTCGGCCGGCGCGGCGACGAACGCATCCTGGCCGAGGACTGGGCCCGCGCGCTGGGCACGATCAACTACGAGATCACCTGCGGCCTGTCGCCGCGCGTGCCGCGGAGCTATGTCCGAGGCGCTTGAGGTCGCGCGGCGGGCGCTGGCCGGGGAGAACGTGTGGCTGGTCGGCGGCGCGGTTCGCGACCGGCTGATCGGGCGCGACACCGACGACGTCGACCTGGCCGTGCCCGGAGATCCCGAGCAGCTCGCGCGCCAACTCGCCCGCGCGCGCGCGCGGGACCGGCGTTCGAGCTCAGCGGCGCGTTCGGTGCGTGGCGGGTGGTCGGGCCGCACCACGCCTGGCATGTCGACCTGGTGACGCTGCGCGACGACGACATCGTGGCCGACCTCGCCCAGCGCGACTTCACGATCAACGCGATGGCCGAGCCGCTCGCGGGCGGTGAGCTGGTCGATCCGCACGGCGGGCGGGCCGATCTCGAGCAACCGCGTCGTGCGGATGGTGAGCGCGCGCGCCCTCGAGGAGGACCCGTTGCGATCGCTGCGGGCGATCCGGATCGCGGTCGAGCTCGACCTCGAGATCGACCCCGCGACCGGCGCCGCGACCTCCGAGTTCGCGCCCGGGCTCGCAGCGCGTCGCCTCCGAGCGGATCTTCGCCGAGGTCAAGCGGGTGGTGAACGCCGACGCGTTCCGCCGCGGCCTCGAGCTGATGGAGGCCCACGGGCTGACGCCGTTCGTGCTGCCCGAGCTGTCCGCGCTGCGCGGGATCGAGCAGAGCCACTTCCACCACCTCGACGTCTACGACCACACGCTCGCGGTGCTCGACGCGGTGGCGCTGCTGCAACGCGATCCGGCCGACGCGGGGCTGGACGAGCGAGTACGAGATCTGCTCGCCGAGCCGCTGTCGGACGAGCTCACGCGCGGGCAGGCGATGCGCTGGGCCGCGCTCCTGCACGACGCCGCCAAGCCGCAGACCCGCGACGTGCTCCCGAACGGCCGCGTGACCTTCATGGGCCACGACGTCGCCGGCGCCCAGCTCGCCCGCGACGTGCTCGGCCGGATGCGCGCGTCGTCGCGGCTGCGCGACTACGTGGCGGCGATGGTCACCCACCACCTCGACGCCGGCTTCCTGGTCCACCGGCGCCCGCTCGACCGCCGCACGATCTGGCGCTACCTGCGCGCCACGCAGCCCTACAGCGCCGACATCACGGTGTTCACGGTCGCCGACCGCCTGGCGACGCGCGGGCCGCAACGCCGAGCCGGCGATCGCGGCGCACCTCGAGGTCGCGCGCGAGTTGCTCGCCGCCGCCCGCGCGGAGGACCCAGCGGGCACGCCGATCCCGCTCGTGCGCGGGGACGAGCTCGTGCGCGAGGCGGACGTGCCCGCCGGGCCGCGCCTCGGCGCGATCCTCGCCCAGCTCGAGGAGGACCGCTACGCCGGGGTGGTCTCGACGCGCGACGAGGCGCTCGCCCGCGCGCGGGAGCTGGCGGCGGAGTGAGCACGCAACGCGCGGACGGTGCGGGCGCAGGCGGCGCGACGATTGCGTTCGGCGGCCAGGGCGTCGAGGCCGAGCTGATCGAGATCATCAACGCCGCCTATCACCTCGGCGAGGTCGGGATGTGGCAGCCGGGCTGGACGCGGGCCGGGCTCGACAGCGTCGGCGAGGGTCATCGCCGACGGGGAGATGGCGGTCGCGTGGCAGGACGGGCGGCCGGTCGGGTGTGTGCGCGTCCAGCGGCTCGAAGACGGGGCGGGGATGTTCGGGATGCTCTCGGTGGCGCCCGAGGCGCACGGCACCGGGCTCGGGCAAGGCGTTGATCGCCTTCGCGGAGTCGACGTTCCCGGACGCCGAGGAGATGGAGTTGGAACTGCTGATCCCGCGGGGCGCTCCGCACCCCGCGAAGGTCCGGCTTCACGAGTGGTACTCGCGGCTCGGGTACGTCCGCGTCGGGCGGCGCGACTTCGAGCATCCGCTGCTCGTCGCGCCCGCCGATATGTGGGTCTACCGCAAGAACCTGCGGGCCACGCCCGCGACCGACGCGCCTGACCGCGCGCCGACGTAGATCGTCAACAGGGTCGTTCTGATGCTCAGCTCACGCATGCCTTCAGGGTTGCGCCACCGCTTGCGAAACACGTGAAAGTTCAGTGCACCCACATGAATCGCGGTGGATGAAGTTCGCTTCCAGACGTTCCGTGCGAACCGGGCGTGAAGGGTCTTCGAGACGTGAGAGCAGCAGTTCGACCGCGCGCGAGCCCAGCTCGGTCGTGGGCTGGCGGATGACGGTCAGCCGGGGGTGGAAGAGGTCCGCCCACTCGAAGTCGTCGAAGGCCACCAGCGCGAGGTCGTCGGGGACGCGCAGGCCGCGCTCGCTGATCGCCCGCAGCAGCCCGATGGTCATGAAGTTGTTGCCGCTGACGATGGCGGTCGGCGGCTCGGGCAGGTCGAGCAGCGCGTGCATCGCCTCGCGCGCCTGGTCGCGCTGGGACCCGGCGTCGGCGAGCAGCGTCGCGTCAAGCGCGATGCCCGCCCGCTCGAGCGCGAGCTCGTAGCCGCGGACGCGCTCCTCGGTGGTGGAGAGGCCGCGGATGCCGATCGCCATCGCGATCCGCGTGTGCCCGCGGTCGATCAGGTGCTCGACGAGCCGGGCGGTGGGCTGCTCGTTGTCGCAGCCGACCTGATCGAGCTCGACGGGCAGGAAGCGGTCGAGCAGGACGACCGGGATGCCGGTGCTCTCCAGGTACGGGAGCGTGTGCTCCAGCGCGCCGACCGACGGCGCGAGCAACAACCCGTCAACCTGGCGCTCGGCGAGGGTGCGGACGATCCGGAGCTCATGCTCGGGGTCCTCGCGCGTGTCGCCCAGCAGCAGCGTGTGGCCGGCGCGGCCCGCGGCCTGCTCGATCGCGGCCACGACATCCATGAAGTACGGGTTGCTCAGACCGCTGATCGCCAGGCCGAGCGACTGGGTGCCGCCGCGGGCCAGCGCGCGGGCCAGCGTATTGGGTCGGTAGCCCGTCTTCTCGATCGCCGCGAGCACGCTGCGGCGCGTGACCTCGCTCGCCGGGCGGGTGCCGTTGATGACGTGCGAGACCGTCGTCACCGAGACGCCGGCAAGGCGAGCGACATCGGCCATGGTCACCACGCGGTCCAAGGTTAACCGCATGTGAATAGGACCGCAAGCGCTTGCGCGCAAGCGCTTGCGGCGTTAGCGTCTGAGACATGAGCGTGCACCCCGTCATTGCCGAGGTCACCGCCCGCATCGCCGATCGCAGCTCGGAAACCCGCGCGGCGTATCTCGAGCGAATCCGCGCCGCAGCAGCGGTTGGACCCGCTCGCGGCGCTCTGGGCTGTGCCAACCTCGCGCACGGCTTCGCCGCCTGCGGACCCGACGAGAAGCTGCATCTGCGAGCGAGTGAGCGCCGCAACGTCGCGATCGTCTCGTCCTACAACGACATGCTCTCGGCGCACCAGCCGTTCGAGCGTTACCCCTCGATCCTCAAGAAGGCCGTGCTCTCGGCCGGCGGCGTCGCGCAGTTCGCGGGCGGCGTGCCCGCCATGTGCGACGGCATCACGCAGGGTCGCGCAGGGATGGAGCTTTCGCTGTTCAGCCGCGACGTGGTGGCCATGAGCACCGCCGTCGCGCTCTCGCACGACATGTTCGACGGCGCGCTGATGCTCGGCGTGTGCGACAAGATCGTGCCCGGGCTGCTGATCGGCGCGTTGTCCTTCGGCCACCTGCCGACCGTCTTCGTGCCCGCCGGCCCGATGCCGATCCGGGCATGCCGAACGGCGAGAAGAGCCGGATCCGCCAGCTCGCCGCCGAGGGCAAGGTCGGGCGCGAGGAGCTGCTCGAGGCCGAGTCGCAGTCCTATCACTCGGCCGGCACCTGCACCTTCTACGGCACCGCGAACTCCAACCAGATGGTCGTCGAGGCGATGGGCCTGCACCTGCCGGGCGCGAGCTTCGTCAACCCGGGCACGCCGCTGCGGCGCGCGCTGACCGAGGAGGCCGCGCGGCGCGTGACGCTGCGGCTGCGCGCCGATCGGCGAGATCGTCGACGAGCGCGCGCTGGTCAACGGCGTCGTCGCGCTGCTGGCCACCGGCGGCTCGACCAACCACACGATGCACCTCGTCGCGGTCGCGGCCGCCGCCGGCCTGCAGCTCACCTGGGACGACTTCGCGGACCTGAGCGCGGTCGTGCCGCTGCTTGCCGCGCGTCTACCCCAACGGCCCGGCGGACATCAACCACTTCCACGCCGCGGGCGGCATGCCGTTCCTGATCGGCGAGCTGCTCGACGCCGGGCTGATGCACCCCGACGTCGACACCGATCGCGGGCTACGGCCTCGGCCGCTACCGCGACGAGCCCTACCTCGACGAGGCGGACGAGCTGCGCTGGCGGCCGGCCGAGCGCGAGACCGCGCGACGGCGACGTGCTGCGCCCGGTCGGCGCGGCGTTCGCGCCCGACGGCGGCATCCGGGTGCTCGACGGCGCGCTCGGCCGCGCCGTGATGAAGGTCTCGGCCGTCGCGCCACGAGCACCGCGTCGTCACCGCGCCCGCGCGCGTGTTCGACGACCAGTCGCACTTCCTCGCCGCGTTCGATCGCGGCGACCTCGACCACGACCACGTCGCGGTCATCCGCCACCAGGGCCCGCGCGCGAACGGGATGCCGGAGCTGCACAAGCTCACGCCCGCGCTCGGCGTGCTGCATGGACCGCGGCCACCGCGTCGCGCTGGTCACCGACGGGCGCATGTCGGGCGCGTCGGGCAAGGTCCCGGCGGCGATCCACTGCACGCCCGAGGCCGCGGCGGGCGGCCCGCTGGCGCGCCTGCGCGACGGCGACGTCGTGCGCCTCGACGCCGACACCGGCCGGCTCGAGGTCGACGTCGACCTCGGGACGCGCGAGCCGTGGATCCCCGACCACGCGACCCACGGCACCGGCCGCGAGCTGTTCGCCGCGTTCCGCGAGCGCGTCGGGCCGGCCCGACGAAGGCGCGTCCGTGTTCTTCGGCGCCTGGACCCATCAGGAGGTGATCGCGTGAACGACCATGACCGCCTCACCGTCGAGGACCTCGTGGCGCTCGCGCCGGTGATCCCGGTGGTCGTGATCGACGACCTCGAAGACGCCGTGCCGCTGGCCGAGCGCGCTCGTGCGCGGCGGCCTGCCGGCGATCGAGGTGACGCTGCGCACGCCCGCCGCGCTCGCGGCGATCGAGCGGATCGCCGCCGAGGTGCCGGGCGCCGTCGTCGGCGCGGGCACGGTCACGACCGTCGCGCAGGTCGACGAGGCGCTCGAGGCCGGCGCGCGCTTCCTCGTCTCACCCGGGCGCGACGCCGAACCTGCTCGACGCGCTGCAGGCGCAGCGGCGTCCCGTTCCTGCCCGGCACGGCGACGGCGTCGGACATCGTCGCGCTGATCGAGCGCGGGATCACCCACGCGAAGCTCTTCCCGGCCGAGGTGGTCGGCGGCGTGAAGGCGCTGAAGGCGTTCGCGGGACCGTTCCCGCAGATGCGCTTCTGCCCGACCGGCGGGATCGACGCCGCCAACGCGCCTGACTACCTCGCGCAGCCGAACGTGGCCTGCGTCGGCGGCTCGTGGATGTGCAGCGGCGACGTGGAGGCGCAGCGCCGCGAAGCCGCGGCCGCGCTCACTCGTAGATGAGGCCGCTGCGCGCTCTCGCGTCGAGCAGCTCGATCGACGTCGCCCGCCAGGCGATCCGAGCGGCGCGGCGTAGAGCTCGCTCACGGCCGCGATGAGCTTCTCGAGTGTCGTGCCCTCGACGATTGCCGGGAGCAGCGGGCTCCCGCGTCTCGTCCGCGGCGAGGCACGTGCGCGCGTGTTCGTCGATCGGGATGATGTCCGCCCACCGCTCGTCCGTCATCGCTCGAACATGATGAGCGGCGCGGCGCGAACGGACGCCCTACGAACGTCCAGGACCTCGCGTCGAACGGCGAGTCTCACTCGATCGCGTGCAGCCAGAGGTGCTGGTACGGCGCGAGCACGATGACGTCGTCGCGTGCGCTTCGACCTCGGCGGCCGTCGACGTCGCCGGCGGCTTCGGTCAGCGGGAAGCCGCGCGCGCGGCGCGAACGCGAGCGCCGACCGGCTGCGGGTCCGCGGTGAAGTTGCCGACGACGAGCAGGCGCTCGCCGGCCTGCTCGCGGCAGAGTGCCGAAGACGTGGTCGTTGCCGGTCCACAGCGGCTCGGTCGACGCCCTGGACGTGGATCGCGCGGGTCGCGCGGCGGGCGGCGATCAGGCGTTGCAGGCCCGGACCACAGGCGGCCCTCGACCGTCGCCGGGTCGTGCGCGGCGCGACGCCGCCTCCCAGTCCATCGCCGGGCGGTGCATCCAGCGGTTGTCGTCGGCCTTGTGCGGGTCGCCGAGGTAGGACGCGTCGTTGAGCAGGCCGAGCTCGTCGCCCATGTAGATCAGCGGCAGCCCGCCGTGGGCGAAGGCGAACGCGTAGAGCAGCAGCATGCGCCGGATCGCCGAGCTCGACCGCGACCTCGTCGCGGCGCCGACTCCAGCCCCGCCAGCGACGCGCAGGAGCCGGAGGTCCGCGCCTCGCCCGTCGCGCGGATCGGGCTGGAAGCGCGCGCCGCGGGCGAACGTGCCCGGGAACTCGCCCGGCGTAGAAGTCGGCCAGGAAGCGCCGGTGCAGATAGGCGTCCTCGCCGACGCGCGCCGGCGTCCTCGGGGGTGATCGCCCAGCCGATGTCGTCGTGGCAGCGCACGTAGGTGAGCCAGCCCGCGCCGGGCGGGACCGGCGGCATCGCCTGCAGCGTGCTCGTCAGCAGGCCCACCCGACCGCTGGCCAGCGCGCTCCACAGCAGCACCATCAGGACGTTGTGGTAGGCGAGGTCGCACTCCTTGCCCTCGTGGCGGCCCGTGCCGAGGTAGGGCACGAGGTCGCGCGGGGCGACGATCGCCTCGGCCTTGAAGGCCACCGCGGGCGCGGCGATCCGCATCGCCGCCCGGAAGGCCTGCAGCAGCTCGTGGACCTCGGGCTGGTTCTGGCAGTTCGTGCCCAGGCGCTTCCACAGGAACGGCGCCGCGTCCAGGCGCAGCACGTCGACGCCCACCGCGGCCAGCCCGAGCATCGCCGACGCCATCGCCACGAACACGTCCGGGTTCGTGTAGTCGAGGTCCCACTGGTAGGTGTTGAACGTCGTCCAGACCCAGCAGTCGTGCTCGTCGCACCAGCGTGAACGACCCGGGCGCCGTGTCGGGGAACACGTCGGGCAGCGTGCGCTCGTAGGCGTCCGGCTCGGACCGGTCCGCGAACGTGCGCAGGAACGCCGGGTCGCGCGCCCACGGGTGCTCGGCGGCGACGTGGTTCAAGCACGACGTCGACGCACAGCGCCATGCCCGACGCCGCAGGTCGCCGGCCAGCGCGCGCAGGTCGTCCAGCGTCCCCAGCGACGGCTCGACCGCGCCGTAGTCGACCACCGCGTAGCCGCCGTCGTTGGGCGCCGGCCGCGCGGCCAGCAGCGGCATCAGGTGCAGGTAGCGTGACACCCAGCTCGCGCAGGTACGGCAGCCGCGCACGCACGCCGGCCAGCGTCCCGGCGAAGCGATCGACGTAGGTCACGTAGCCGACGGCCTGCTCGCGCTGAAGCCAGTCGGGCGTGACCTCGCGCTCGTGGTCGAGCATCCGCAGCTCGCGCGAGCGCCCGGCCGCGGTCGCCGCGATCGCCTCCAGCAGCCGCGCGAACGCCGCCGGGAACCGCGGCATCGGCGCCGTACAGCGCCACCAGCGGGTCCCGCAGCTCCGTGAAGAAGCGCTCGAAGCGCACCGCGAACGCGTCGTCGCCCGCGACCAGCGGCGAGCGCCGCCTCGTAGTCCGCGCGCACCTCCGCACGCATCGCGTGGACGTTCTGCACGCCGGCGGACCCTAGATCGGTCCGCGCGCGAACGTTGCCAGTTGTCGGTCGCAGTGCCGTTGATACTGCCGAACATCCGACGGAAGGCTGACCTGTTGCCACTGAGGGCGTATCTCGCCGGGCTTGCGGCGCTCTTCGTGATCGCGGCGGGCGCCGCCGTGGTCTACGGCGCGCGTGCAGTCCTCGCAGCGACGCCCGCGCCGCCGCCGCGGCGGACGCGCGCTTCGCCGCGCGGCTGGCGGCCAAGGAGACCGGCGACGGGGTCGCGCTGCTCCAGCAGACGGTCGCCGGCGCGGCCGCCAACCCCGGCATCGCCACCGCCTTCGCGCATCCGAGGAGTGTGCGCTGAGCTTCGGCGGAACCGACGCCTACACCACCGGCCACGTCGACCTGATCAAGCCCGACGGCACGCTCGTCTGCTCGTCGCGCAAGGGCGGCGGGGACCTACGCCGGCGCGCCCTGGCTGGCGCGCGCGGTCAAGGCAGCCGCTGCTGCTCGCGCCCGTCCACCGACCCGCGCACCGGCCGACCAGGTCGTGCTCGCCGCCGCGCCGGTGAAGGGCCTCGGCTTCGTGCTCGCGGTCTTCGACCTCGACGGCGTCGGCAAGAGCCTGCGCAACACCTACGGTGGCCCGCGCGGGCTCGAGTTCCGGCTCACCCACGGCGCCACGCTTCTCGGGGGCGACGAGCCTGGGCGGCAAGATCGCGCGCGAGCGCGACGGTCCCCGGCACGGGCTGGACGGTCACCGCCGGCGCCGACCGGGCGCGCGCGCTCGCCGCGAGCCGCCGGCTCAACCACCGCGAGCTGGCGATCATCCTGATCGGGCTGGCGCTCTTCCTGCTCGCCGTCGGGATCGCGCACCGCCGCGATCGCCCGCCCGCTCGCGCGGCTCACGCGGGGAGCTCGACGCGCCCGGCCCCGTCACCGTCGCCGGGCCCGCGCGAGGTCGCGCGCGCTCGCCACGCCGCCTGAACGAGCTCGGCGGCGCCTACCGCACGCTGTTCGACGGCAGCCCGCTGCCGACGTGGGTCCACGACCTCGACAGCCGCCGCATCCTCGAGGCCAACGCCGCCGCGCTCGAGGCCTACGGCTACACGCACGACGAACTGCTCGCGCTCACGGTCGACGCAGCTCGAGCGCGCGCCGGGCGTGCACGTCCGCAAGGACGGCTCGACGCTCGAGGTCAACGTCGCCTCGCACGCGATCGCCTTCCGTCGGCCACGACGCCTGCGTGGTGATCGCCGAGGACGTGACCGAGAAGGAGCGGCTGCGCCACCAGCTCCAGCAGTCCCAGCGGCTCGAGAGCCTCGGCCAGCTCGCCGGCGGCGTCGCCCACGACTTCAACAACCTGCTGGCGGTGATCCTCGGCTACGCGTCGTTCATCGAGCGCCGGCACGCGAGGCCGCGCGGCCGAGGACGATCGAGCGCGACGTCGCGCAGATCCGCGAGGCGGGCGAGCGCGCCGGCCGCGCTCACCCGCCAGCTGCTGGCGTTCGCCCGCCGCGAGGTCGT
Organism: uncultured Solirubrobacteraceae bacterium; assembly: GCA_963798325.1. GTDB lineage: Bacteria > Actinomycetota > Thermoleophilia > Solirubrobacterales > Solirubrobacteraceae > Solirubrobacter. The sequence goes on along the minus strand of CAWCSS010000005.1, from coordinate 42,448 downwards.
CCGCCCGACGGTGCTCGACCTCAACGGCGTCGTGCTCGAGATCGAGCAGCTGCTGCGCCGCACGCTCGGCGAGCACGTCGAGCTCGAGACCGACGCTCGCGCCCGGACCTGCTGGCCGATCCTCGCCGACCCCGGCCAGCTCGAGCAGGTCCTGGTCAACCTCGCGGTCAACGCCCGCGACGCGATGCCCGACGGCGGCACGCTCACGATCGAGACCGACGAACGTCGACGTCGACGACGCGTACGCCAGCGCCCGCCCGGGCCTGCACGCCGGCCGCTACGTCCGCCTGCGGGTCAGCGACACCGGCATCGGCATGACGCCGCGAGTCGCCGCGCGCGCGTTCGAGCCGTTCTTCACCACCAAGCCCAAGGGCAAGGGCACCGGGCCTCGGCCTGGCCACGATCCACGGCATCGTCACCCAGGCGGGCGGCCACGTGCAGATCTACTCCGAGCCGGGCCTGGGCACGACGTTCACCGTCCTGCTGCCCGCGACCGACGCGCCCGGCCGGCCGCGCGCCGAGCAGCGCCGCCGCGCGACGCCGGCGGCGGCGGCGAGACCGATCCTGGTCGTCGAGGACGAGCCGGCGATGCTGCGAGGTCACCCGCCGGATCCTCGACGGCAACGGCTACGAGGTGCTCGCCGCCGGGCAGCGGCCCGGAGGCGCTCCGGCTCGCCGCAGGAGCACCACGGCCGCGATCGACGTGCTGCTCACCGACGTCGTGATGCCGCAGATGCTCGGCAAGGAGGTCGCCGAGCGCGTCACGGCGCTCCGCCCCGAGATCCAGGTGCTGTTCATGTCCGGCTACGCGCAGGCGGTGCTCGCCCCGATGGGCGACCTCGCCGACGGGCGCGAATCATCGACAAGCCGTTCACCGAGGCCGCGCTGCTCGAGCGCCTGCGGGCGCTGCCCATCAACTCTGAGTGATGCCGGTGTCGATGGTGCGCGCGCTCCCATCGCTCAGGTGGTCGACCTGGCGTGACGCGAGTCCGCCATCGTGCACGTACACCTTCAGCTGAATGTACGTCGACGTATGGCACGAATCACAGTCGAGGCGCAACGTGGTCCGCCATGCTGAATACGTTGGCGCCGTCTGGTAGTCGCGAGAGCGAACCGCCAGCTTGTTGGGGTCGTCGGGTTCCGCTGGGAGTTTGGCTTCCCTCTCGGACTTCATGGTGACGGTCGTCGAGAACTTGCTGACTCTTCGCTCGCGCTGTGTGAGTTCGGCCGAGAGCTTGCTGGACACCGTGGCGAGCGCGCCGGCCTTCAACCCGATCTCCGATCCAAGGCGCTCTTCGCCACTTTCTTCGAAGAGGAACTCCTTGTAGCCGCTGCGTTCGATCGTCTCTCGCTTCGACTCGCCGGCACGAAGTGTCAGGACCGTCCGCCAGGAATTTGGCCGCACGACTGACTCTTCGACCCGCGTGCAGCCCTGAAGCCAGTACTCGACCTTCCGCTTGTTCCACCATCGCCCGCTGGTGTGCTCGAGCAGCAGCACGGCCCGCTCGTCCGAGGAAGCGATCTCCATCGCCAGCGATGTCTCGTAGCTGACGAACTGCGTCATGACGCGGTTGCGAATTCGGCGACGTCGGTCTTGTGGATGTAGTCATGGAAGCCGAGACGGATGCCCAGTCCCGTCTCAGGTCCCTCTGCTTCGCTCGTCAGCATGATCGCGCGAAGTCGAGGATCGTGCCGGCGCATCCTTGCGAACAGTTCCGTCCCCGGGACCTCCATGCGCTGGTCCAACACGACCACACGCACGTCACCGGAGCTGACCGTCTGCTCCGCCACTTCAGGGTCGGAAGTGCTCATCGTCACGGCCAATCCGGTGGCCTTCCGAATCAGCCGGGCGAACTCGTCCGCCGCCACGACGATGTTGTCGACGACGAGCACGTCAGGCGGCAACGTCCCACCTCAGCTTGATCGCGATGACGAATCTGCCGTTCGCCACCGAAGCCGACAGGTCCGCGCCGGGAACGCCGTCGAGAAGTCGCCGCGCCGACGCCAAGCCAAGCCCGGAATGTCCTTCCTTGGTCGAGACACCGCGAGCGAGGACTCGCTCCGGATCGACGGCCTCCGCCGACTCGTTGGAGATGAGCAACGTCAGGAAATCCTTTCCGTCGGCGTAGCCGATCCGCACTTCGCTCCCCGGTGGAGCACTCTCGAACGCATTCTGCAGGAGCGGGCCCAACACGGTGATGGTCAGGTCGTCCGAGATCGGGAGCGGGCGGTCGGGAGTGCAGCGGCGCGAAGTTCGCTCCTGATCCGGCATCGTCGCGGTAGACGGCGGCCGCGGCGGTGATCAGCGAGAACAGATTCTGCCGCTTCGAGCCAGCGTTGCGCGTTGGTCGTTCACCGCCGTAGGAAGCCAGGAACGCCTTCAACAGCGCAAGGTTCCCGAACATGCCTTGCACCGAGTCGCGATCGTCGGCCGAGAGTCCGTCACTCGTCGCGAGGTTGAGTGCCGCGGCCTCGATCGCAGCGGTCGGCGTACGCAGCGAATGCGCCATGTCTTTCAGCGCCTGCTGATCGGCGGTGTCATCTGTCGAACCTGCGGCCTGTTCGCGTGCCTCCTGCGGGAGTGCCCCCGGCCCCGTCGACGACGGCTCCGCCAGGTACTCCTGGAGCTCGACGTGACTGAACTGGTAGAAGGTTCCGACCCGGCGAAAGATCCCGTCGATCCGGGCTCGCTCGAGGAAGCGCATAAACCGGACGGGCGCTTGGCCGCGCACGCGAAGCACGACGGCGACGATCGCGAGCGCGCACGACTGGGCCGCGGCGATGGCTCCGGTGAGGCCGAACGTGATGGCACCGACAAGGGCAGCCGCGATCGTCGCCGTCGTGTCCAGTGAGGGTGCTGACCGCAAACGCGACGCCGACGGCGATTCCAGCGCCACCGATCACGGCGAACAGTCCGCCCGCTCGGAAGTCGTTGCGATGGGAGCTCTGCGGCGTCGTCGGAGCGCGTGGGCGCTCGGACGGACGAGTCCACCCGACCGCGAGTGCGAACGCGATCCCGTTGCTGGCACCGACCAGGATCGCCTGCGTCGTTCCGAGCGTGTCCGAGAACGCTGCCCAGGTGGCCACGCCACAGCACACTGCGCCGGCCAGATGATCGCGGCCGGGGAGGCGCAGGCTGGCGGACAGCGGCCCGTCCCTGAGCCCGACGATGCCTGCGACCAGCCCGAGCCCAGCGCCGAAGACGATCCCGTAGCCGACCGCCGCCGCCAGCCCAAGCCCCTGCTCGAACAACTGCGAGAGCGCCGACATGCCGAACCCGAACATGACGCCGAGCAGCAGCCCGGCCAGCACGTTCGGCCCGACTCCTGTGACCGGGCGCACGGTGATGCGCTGCCCGACGGAGCTGACGAGGCTTCCGGCGGCGGCGCCGGTCACCAACCAGGCCACGCCACAGTAGAGCGCCACGCGCCAGTTGCCGGCGACGCCGGTCGTGAGCACCTCCGAGAGCGCGGGTCGCCGCGGGGATGGCGACCGAAGGGGCCCAGGGCACCTGCCGGCGCAGCCTCCACCACGCGAGCTCACGCGCTTCCTCCTCCTCGAGCGCGCGCGCGATCGAGCGCAGGTAGGACGTCTCGATCTCCCCGTTGGCGGGAAAGGCTGAACTCGAGCAGACCGGCGAGCAGGTACCGGCGGACGGCATCGGCGGTCGGAAAGCGCCCTGCGTCGAGCAGTTCGGCAGGGATCGGCGCGGCGCGCCAGCGTGAGCAGGAGGGGGCTGTTGAGCGCGGCGGCCAGCGGGCTGGTCGGATTCGCCCTCAGCGCTCGGGCGACACCGAGCCAGCGACTACGGTCCTCGGACCGGTTCTGCGTCAAGTAGTGGCCGGCGTCCTCGGCGCTGACGTGTTCGAGTTCGATGACGGTGGCGGCCTCAAGGGGGCGCCACCCCTCGGTACTCGGCCGGGCGGCTGGTCAGGACGATCGCGGCGGACGGTTCCCGGCTCAGCGCCTTCAGCGCGTTCGCCCGTGTCTCCGCGGGCATCTCGTCGAAACCGTCGAGGAAGAGGGCGAGATGTCGGGCCTCGAACAGCCGCTCGACGATCTCGCGGCCATACGCGCTGGCACGGAGATAGGGGTGGTCGCGGTACATCGTCTCCGACACCCACGCGCGGAGTGATTGACGCGTCGGATCCCAGTCACCGACCGTCAACAGCACCGGAACCTGTCGGGTCAGCGGTGACGGGTCCGAGGCGCCGGCCTCGAGCGACGCGAGCAGCAGGAGGATCAGTGCTCCGGATTTCCCGGCGCCCGGCCCTCCCACGATCACCATACGTGGAGGGCTGAGCGCCTCGTAGAACCGGTAGAGGTCCGCGTCTTCTCCGCGCGTCAGCGCAAGACGGCCACGGTCGCGAGCGACGACGCCATCGGTTCTGATCGCGTGGAACGCGATCTGGATCGGGTGGTCGAGTACCCGCGCATTCGCCTCCGCCCGCCAGTAGGCCGAGATCTGGGCGCGAAGCGCTGACGCGGCCGCATCGAGTCGCGACGCATCGTCATCCGCGGAGGGACGGCGCAATCTTCGGCGTGCAAGGTGCGCACCCGTCGCGAGCACCGCGAGGGCGACGAGGAGCACCACCAAGAGCGGATTCAGTCCCTGCAGCTCCTTGAGGATCTGGTGGGTCATCGTGTCGCTCTTCCGACGCCGCGGAGGGCGACTTGACCTCGCTGACGAGAGCTTCTCGGCGATGTCGTCGCTCCAGTCGAAGGTCTGCAGCAGCAAGAAGCGCAGCATCGCGATCCGCAGGTAGCGCTCGGTCTCGGTGCCGCCGCCGCCCAGGCCCGGCCTCGCGCAGGACGTCGAGGATCGGTTCGTACTCCTCGGTGAACCAGAGGTGGGCGCGCGTCGCGGCGGGAGAGCAGCGGCCGGCGCGACAGCGAGGCGCGGTAGGCCCAGGCCTCGACGAGGTTGGCGAGCTGGGCGTAGCGCCACTCGTCGGAGAGCTCGATCCGCGAGCGCCTGCTCGGCGGACAGCGGGACGCGTTCGTGAAAGACGCGCTCGTGGGCCTTCAGCGGCAGGTCGCGCATGGTCAGCGCGCGGTCGGCGCCGAGCTTGGTGCGGACGTCGGTGACGCGCGCGTTGATGTCCTTCTCCCTTCAGCGCGCGGGCGACGGAGACGCGGTGGTGGCCGTCGCGGACGAAGTGCAGGTCGCCGATGCGGTAGACGTCGATCGGCGGCATCGCCTCGCCGCGCTTGCGGGCCTCGGCGATGCGCTCCCAGCGCCCGCGGGTACCGGGGGAGGGGCGGAAGTCGCGGTCGAACTCGCCGCGGCGGCGGTCGACGGTGCCGACGATCGAGTCGAGCGTGATTACCTGCTCGCCGATGTCGACGCCCGCGACGTGGCGCCGAGGGCCGCGACCACCTCGTCGAAGGGGAGCATGTGCGAGACGTCGTCGCGCTCGAAGCGCAGCCGCGCCGACAGCTTGGCCAGCATGCGCCGCCGTCGCTCGCGGTCGAACGCGATCTTCGCGTCCTCTCGGGGCATTCCGGTGCTCACGTGGGTGAAACTACTCGCTCTCGCGAAGGGATCCAGCCGTCATGGGCATCGAGGAGATTGTCCACCAGAGAGTGGATCTCGTCCATGGCCAGCTCGGCGCCCGTGTGGGGCTCGAGCAGCGGCGCCGGGGAGATGGCCTCGCGGCGGCCGGTCAGCGCGGTTTCGACGGTGGGCATCAGGTCCGTTCGCTGGGCAGGCAGGCGTGCACGCCCTTGGTCTCGTTGACCAGTTGGGTGACGCGCAGGTCGACGTGGGATCCGACGCCAGGGGCGAGGGCCGTCGCGCCGCCGAAGACCCCAAAGCTCTCGCTGGAGCCAGATCGAGCATGGCGTTCAACCGCGAGCAGCGCCGCCGTGTCGAGGTCCTCGTCCAGGCCCATCGTGATCCAGTGCGTGGCCGTCCTTGCCGTGGGGGTGCTGACCGGGAGCTCGGACAGCGAGAAGGTCAGCTCGGCGCGCTCCATCGGGTTGCACCCCTCGATCGCCGTTCCGGAGACCTCGCCGTCGCCCTGGGCGGCGTGGCCGTCGCCGGTGGGAGAACAACGCGCCCTCGACCTCGATGGGCAGGTACAGGGTCGTGCCGCTCACCAGTTCCCTTGCAGTCGAGGTTCCCGCCGCAGCGTCGCGGCGGGATCGTGGAATGCGTGCCGGGCTCGTCCGGCGGCATCCCCATCACGCCCAGGAAGGGCCGCAGCAGCACGCGGCGGCCGTCCTGGTCGACGCCCACGCCGTCGGCGAGCGTGTAGGCGCGCACGATGCCGTCGCCGACGACGCCCAGCGCCCGGTTGTAAGGGCGAATCCCACCCGCCCGCGAGGCAGGCGCCGTGCGGGCCCGGGACGAGCTCGCCGATGTCGACCCGCAGGGTCATCCCGGGGCGGGCGCCGCGGATCGCCACCGGTCCGACGAGCGCGTGGCCGCCGTCGTTGGGGAGCTCCCGGCGCGGCCGGTACGGGCCGGGATGGTGCGGTTCCAGGCCCCAGCCGGCGTCGAGGGTGGTGAAGACCACGGTGTCTCCGGGGTCGATCGTCAGGACGGGCTCGCGCGCTCGCGAGAAGGAGCCGTGTAGGGTCCGGCGATCGGGCTCGAGGACGTGTCGCATCGGTTGCATTTCTCGCCCGCCCGCGGCTGGATGAATAGCCCCAACGGGCTCGTCCGCCACGACGGCGAGTACCACCTCTTCTACCAGCACAATCCGTTCGCGGAGGTCTGGGGGCATATCTCCTGGGGGGCACGCGGTGAGCCGCGACCTGCTGCGCTGGGAGGAGCTGCCGGTGGCGATCCCCGAGTCCAACGGGGAGATGGCGTACTCCGGCAGCGCCGTGATGGACGGCGAGCGGATGGTCGCGATCTACACCGGCGAGCGCGGCGGATACCAGGTGCAGTGCCTGGCCTTCAGCGACGACCGGGGGCGGACGTTCACCCGGTTCGACGGCAACCCGGTGCTCGACATCGGCTCGACCGACTTCCGCGATCCGAAGGTGTTCGCGCACGACGGCGGCTGGGTGATGGCCGTCGCGCTGTCGCTGGAGCGCACGATCCGGCTCTATCGGTCGCAGGACCTGATGACGTGGACGGCGCTGAGCGACTTCACGTGGCCGCTGGAGGGGCCGTGGGAGTGTCCGGACCTGTTCGCGCTGGACGGTCGCTGGGTGATGCTGGTCAGCGTCGAGCCGAGCGTGCACTACTGGGTCGGCGACTTCGACGGGGTGCGCTTCACGGCGGCGACGCCACCGCGGCTGGTCGATCACGGGCCCGACTTCTACGCCGCGCAGACCTGGCACGGCCGCTACCTGATCGCGTGGATGAACCACTGGGAATACGCGCGCGGGCGGGAGTGCCGGTCGTTCATGACCGTGCCGCGGGAGCTGTCGTTGCGCGGCGAGACGTTGATCCAGCGCCCGGTGTGCGGCGGTGAGCTGGTGGTGCGCGACGGGGAGCTCGAGGAGCGCTTCGAGGACGGGGGCGCGCGAGTGAGTAGCACGGTATGGAGGCGGTGATCCTCTGCGGCGTGCAGGGCTCGGGCAAGACGACCCTGTACCGCGACCGCTTCCTGGAGACGCACGTGCGGGTCTCGATGGATCTGCTCAAGACCCGGGCACGGGAGAGGCGTTCCTGCGGCCTGCCTCGAGACCCGCCAGCCGTTCGTGATCGACAACACCGACCCGACCGTGGCCGACCGCGCGCGCTACCTCGTTCCCGCCCGTGCCGCCGGCTTCAAGGTGATCGCCTACGTCGTGGAGGTCGACGCGGCCGTCGCCCGGGCGCGGCGGGAGCACCTGCCGCCGGCGGCGCTGCGCGACGTCGCCCGGCGCTTCGTCCCGCCGACCCCCGAGGAGGGCTTCGACGAGTTGTGGCACGTGAGCGGCTCGCGGATCGAGCCGCTGCTCACCACACCGCCGCTGTTCTGAGCGCGTCGTCGATCGCCTCGAGCGTGTCGGCGCTGAGCTGCACGTCGGCGGCCTTGACGTTCTCGTGCACCTGCTCGGGGCGGCTGGCGCCGGTGATCACGGCGGTCACGTTGCGCTGGTGCAGCACCCACGCCAGCGCGAGCTGGGCGAGCGTGAGCCCGGCCTCGTCGGCGATCGGGCGCAGCGACTGCACCGCGTGCAGCGTCTCATCCTTGAGCCACTGCCTGATGAAGCGGTTCATCGACCTGTTCGCCGCGCGCGAGTCCGATGGGACCTTCTCGCCTGGCTTGTACTTGCCGGTGAGCACGCCCTGGGCGAGCGGCGACCAGACGATCTGGCTGATGCCGTTGGCCTCGCACAGCGGGATCACTTCCTTCTCCGGCCGCGCCAGAGCGCGCTGTACTGCGGCTGGGAGGAGACGAACCTGGTCACGCCGGGCATGTCCAGCGACTCCTGGATGCGGTCCGCCGGCCACTCGGAGAACCCGATGTGCCGCGCCTTGCCCGCCTCGACGACCTCGGTCAGCGCGCCCATGGTCTCCAGCGCCACCTTGTCGTCGTAGCGGTGGCACTGATACAGGTCGACGTAATCGGTCTGCAGGCGCTGCAGCGAGCCGTCGATCTGCTTGAGGATCTGCTTGCGGCTGAGACCCCGGTCGCGCGGGCCCATCGGGAAGTAGACCTTCGTCGCGAGCACGTAGGACTCGCGCGGGTAGCCGGAGAGGATCTCGCCCCACGCCGTCTCCGACGCGCCGCTGCCATACGCGTTGGCGGTGTCGAAGAGCGTGATCCCCGCGTCGATCGCCGCGCGCGTGCACGCCTCGGTCTGCTCGCGGGCGATCCCGCCGGAGTAGGTCAGCCAGGACCCGAGCGCGACGGTTGAGACCTGCAGGCCGCTGTCGCCGAGTTCGCGATGGTTCACGAACGGATCAAAGCACGGTCAGGCGCGACCGGCGGCGGCCCACGTGCGCAGCGTGGGCAGCGGGTCGATCGGACGCCCGCCGCTGTACCAGCCCGGCGCCGTCCAGATCTCGAAGTGCAGGTGGCAGCCGTTGGCGTCGCCGGTGTCGCCGACGAACCCGATCAGCTGGCCGGAGCGCACGCGCGTCCCGGTCGTGACCAGGGCGGCGTCGCGCAGGTGCATGTACGTGTAGTCGGTGCCGGTGCCCTCGTTGTCGATGACGAGGTAGTTCCCGGCGCGGCCCTGCCAGCCGGCGAACTTGACGATCCCGCCGTGCGCGGCGACCAGCGGCGTCCCGCAGGCGGCGAAGACGTCCTCGCCCTGATGCCCGCGCCCGCCGCCGAACGCGGCGACGCCGGTGCCGAAGGTGAACTTGCCGAGGATCGGGAACTGGTCGCGCAGGAACTCGAAGCCGACCGCCGGCTGCGCCGCGCCGTTGACCGTCGCGCGGAACTCGTAGCGGCCGGTCCGCTGGACCTTGCCCAGGGCGAGGCCGTCCCAGCTCACACGCCCGGGGATCTCCGGCGGCGCGGTCGACAGGTCCCAGTGCGCGACGGGGACGCCATCGTCCACGCGCACGAGGTCGACGACGAACGGGACCGGCGCCGCGCCGTGCACGACGTACGTGAGCGTCGCCGGCTGCGCGGCGTCATAGACGAACCGCGGCGCGCGAACGCCCAACTCGACCACGCCGACGCCCGGCGCGGGCGTCGCGTCGAGCATCACCGGCGCGACCGACGGCGCAGAGAACGCTCCCGCGTCGTCGACCACCGAGACCGGCCCGGAGGCGGCGCCGAGCGGGACCTTGACGTCCGCCGACGTCTTGCGCGCCACCGCGGTCTCCGCGACCACGTTGTCGGCGTCGCCGGGGGCGCCCATGAAGACCACCGCGTCGGCCTGGGCGAGCGATTTCCCGCGCAGGCGGACCGTCGAGCCGGGCCGGACCGTTCCGCCGGCCGCGCAGCGGGCGGCGCAGGCGAGCTTGGTGACGGTGGCCGTGCTCGACGCGGCCATCAGCGTCGGCTCGACCGTGGGCACGGGCGTGGGGACCGGCGCCTGCGCCTGTCCGTGAGCCGCGGCGGGTGCGCCGAAGAGGCACGCCGCGACGACGTATGCGGTTGTTCGCAGACTGCGACCCAACAGAAAAACGTCCCCGTGTAGAACAAACGCCGGCGACCAGACCGGCGATTGCGGGAAACATACAGGCTCGGGAGGCGGCACATAAGACCGCCGCCGCCGATTGGTGGGTCAGGACCGAATCAAAGCGAGCAGTTCGTCGCGGCGTTGTTCCATGTCGGCTTGGGAGATGAGCGATTCGAGGTTCAGGCGCAGCAGCGGCTCGGTGTTGGACGGGCGGACGTTGAAGTGCCAGTCGGCGTAGTCGATGGAGATGCCGTCGAGTTCGGTGATCTCGGCGTCGGCGTAGACGCGTTTGATCTCTTCCATCTTCGCGGCCTGGTCTGCGACGGTGGAGTTGATCTCGCCGGAGATGAAGTATTTGGAGCGGAACTCGCTGAGCAGGTCGACGAGGGTGGTGTCGCGCTTGGAGAGCAGTTCGAGGATCAGCAGCGCGGGGATGGTGCCGGAGTCGGCGTTGTAGAAGGATTTGAAGTAGTAGTGGCCGGAGACCTCGCCGCCGAATTCGCCGCCTTCGTCGCGCATGCGGGTTTTGAAGAAGGCGTGGCCGACGCGGTTGATCAGGGCGCGGCCGCCGAGTCGTTGCACGGTGTCCGGGACCGCGCGGGAGGCGCGGACGTCGTAGAGGATGTCGGCGCCGGGGACCTTCTCGAGCACGGAGGCGGCGAGCAGGGCGGTGAGGAAGTCGCCGGGGACGAATTCGCCGGAGCCGTCGATGAAGAAGCAGCGGTCGGCGTCGCCGTCCCAGGCGATCCCGAGGTCGGCATTCTCCGAGAGGACTTTGCGGATGATGAATTCGCGGTTCTCGGGCAGCAGCGGGTTGGGTTCGTGGTCGGGGAACTCGCCGTCGGGGACCCAGTAGGTCTCCACGAGCTCCAGAGCCGGTAGCTGGGAGAGGATCGGGCCGACCATCGGGCCGGCCATGCCGTTGCCGCCGTCGAGGACGACTTTCAGCGGCTTGATCACCGAGGGGTCGATGACCTGCAGGGCGACCGCCTGGAAGTCGTCGTAGATGTCGACCGCTTCGAAGGACCCGCCGCCGGGCGCGTCGCCGAGGCCGTTCTCGATGTGCGCGCGGACCTCACCCAAACCGCGGTCGCCTGAAAGGGCGACGGAGCCGCGTTCGACCATCTTCGCGCCGGTGTAGGCCTTGGGGTTGTGCGAGGCGGTGCACATCAGCCCGCCGTCCAGCCCGCGCGAGCCGACCAGCCAGTAGAGCATCTCGGTGCCGACCATGCCGGCGTCGACGACGTGCGCGCCCTCGGAGACCAGCCCGTCGCGGTAGCGCGCCGCGAGCTCGGGCGCGGAGAGGCGCATGTCGCGGCCCAGGCCGACCTGGAGATCGGCGGCGGGCTTGCCCGAGAGGTCGCTCAGCGCGCGTGCGAGGCCGCGGCCGATCGCTTCCGCCGTGTCGCCGTCGATGTCGGGCCCGTAGAGGCCGCGGACGTCGTAGGCCTTGAAGATCCGCGTCAGGTCGCTCACGGGCCGCATACTAGGCTGAGCGCCGTGCAAGCCCTGATCCTGGCCGGCGGCGAGGGGACGCGGTTGCGCCCGCTGACGTCGGCGGTGCCCAAGCCCGTCGTCCCGCTGGTGGACCGCCCGTTCATCGTGTTCATGCTCGACTGGCTGCGCGGCCACGGCGTCGACGATGTGGTGATGTCGCTCGGCAACCTCGCCGAGGGCGTGCGCGGCGTGCTCGGCGACGAGCAGCCCGGCCTGCGGCTGCGCTATGTCGAGGAGCCGCGCCCGCTCGGGACCGGCGGCGCGTTGAAGTTCGCCGAGGAGATGCTCGACGAGCGGTTTTTGATGCTCAACGGCGATGTCCTCACCGACATCGATGTCACCGCGCAGCTCCAGGCGCACGAGCGCACCGGCGCCCGCGCGACGCTCGCGCTGTACCCGGTCGAGGATCCCAGCGCGTATGGGCTGGTCCGGCTCAACGGCGACCGCTCGGTGCGTGAGTTCGTCGAGAAGCCCGCGCCCGATCAGATCGATACCAACAACATCTCCGCCGGCGTCTATGTCCTGAGAAGAGCATTCTCGGCCTGCTCAAGCACGGTGAGCCCGCCTCGATCGAGCGTGACGTGTTCCCCGAGTTGGTCGGCAACGGGCTCTACGGCCACGTCTCGCACGGCTACTGGAAGGACATCGGCACGCCCGAGCGCTACCTGGAGGCGACGTTCGACATCCTCGAGGGCTCGGTCGAGACGAAGGTCGGCGAGCGCCTGGGCGAGACCTACGTGTGGGTCGATGCGGACGTCGTCAACGAGGGCCGGATCGTGCCCGCCGCGCTGGTCGAGTCCGGCTGCCGGATCGCCGCGGGCGCCCGGATCGGCGGGCGCGCGGTGCTCGAGCACGACGTCAGCGTCGGCGCGCACACCACGATCGAGGGCGCGGTGGTCATGCAGGGCGCCACGATCGGCGCGAACTGCACGATCCGCAACTGCGTGATCGCGGCCGGCGCGAGGATCGGCGATCACTGCCAGATCGACGGCCTCGCGGTGATCGGTGAGGGCGTCGTGCTCGGCGCCAACAACCAGGTCACCAACCACGCGCGCCTGTTCCCGGGCGTCACGCTCCCCGACGGCGCGCTCCTTTTCTAAAGGGGCCTGGCCCCTTTAGGTTGTGACGCGGAAGCCGATGTGGCCCATCGGGGCCTCGCCGGAGGTACGGCCGGAGAGCTGGTTGCTGAAGGGGTGGCAGAGGTAGGAGCCGCCGCGCAGCTTCTGCTCGGCGGTCCATTCCCAGACGTTGCCGACGACGTTGTAGAGGCCGCCCGGGTTGGGCTCGAACGCGTCGACCGGAACGGTGCCCGCGGTGCCGTGCGGGAAGTCGCCGCGGAACGAGTTCGCGCGCTCGTGGTCCCAGGTGTCGCCCCAGGGGTAGCGGGTGCGCACGCCGGCGCGGGCCGCGCGCTCCCATTCGCTCTCCAGCGGCAACCGGACCTCGGCCCAGCGGCAGAACATCACCGCGTCGGCGTGGGAGACGTGCACCACCGGGTGGTCGGGGCGAAAGCGCGTGCCCGGGCCGTCCGGCGCGTGCCAGCACGCGCCATCGACCGCCCGCCACCAGGGCGCGCCGGCGAGCGCGCGCGTCGGCGGGTGATCGTCGGCGAGCCGGCCGGCGAAGACGAACGACCAGCCCTGGTACTCGGCCTCGGTCACGTAGTCGGTCTCGTTGACGAACCACTCGAAGCGCCAGTTGGTGACCGCGTAGGGATCGATCGTCATTCGAACACCTCCAGGATGCGGCGGACTGCCTCCTGTACGGATCCGCCGCCGATCACGATCTCCGCGGCTCGGAGATAATCGGACCGGACATGCTCGACAGGAGCCCATGACCGTGCAGCGTCCGAACGTCGTCTACCTCCACTCGCACGACACCGGACGGCATGTCCAGCCCTACGGCCACCAGGTTCCGACGCCGAACATCCAGCGGCTGGCCGACCAGGGAACGCTGTTCCGCCACGCCTACTCCGCCGCGCCCGTGTGCAGCGCGTCGCGGGCCGCGCTGCTGACCGGCGAGTACAGCCACACCAACGGGATGCTCGGTCTGGCGCACCGCGGGTATCGCCTCGCCGACTACGCCCACCACCTCGTCCACACGCTGCGCAGCGCGGGCTACACGACCACGCTGATCGGCGAGCAGCACGTCGCGGCCGACCCGAAGCAGATCGGCTACGACCACATCGTCGAGGTCGACTCCAGCCTCGCCCGCCACGTCGCCCCGGCCGCGGCGGCGTTCCTCGCCGACGCGCCGGCGCCGTACTTCCTCAGCGTCGGCTTCTTCGAGACCCACCGCGACTACTTCGAGCCGACGTCGGCCCGCGACGCGCTCTACTCGCTCCCGCCGGCGCACCTTCCCGACACGCCGGAGACGCGGCGCGACATCGCCGCCTACAAGGCCAGCGCGCGCTCGCTCGACCAGGGCGTGGGCACGGTCCTGGACGCGATCGCCGACGAGAACACGCTGGTCATCCTCACCACCGACCACGGGCTCGCGTTCCCGGGAGCGAAGGCGACGCTGACCGACCGCGGCATCGGCGTCATGCTGATCGTCCGCGGGCCGGGCTTCGGGCAGGGCCAGGTCTCCGACGAGCTCGTGTCCCAGATCGACCTGTTCCCGACGATCTGCGAGCTGGCCGGGATCGAGGTGCCGGCGTGGGTGCGCGGGCGTTCGCTGGTCTCGGACCCGCCGAGCGACGCGGTGTTTGCGGAGATCACGTTCCACGCCGCGTATGAGCCGCAGCGCGCGGTGCGCACCAGGCGCTACAAGTACATTCGACGCTTCGACAACGGCCACCAGGGACCCGTGCTCGCCAACATCGACGACAGCCCGAGCAAGACCTATCTGCTCGACCATGGGCTGGCCGGGCGCGCCCAGGCGGACGAGGAGCTCTACGACCTCGTGTTCGATCCGGGCGAGGCGAACAACCTGGCCTCGGACCCGGGGCACGCCGCGGTGCTGGACGAGCTGCGCGAGCGGCTGCGCGCATGGATGGACGAGACCGGCGACCCGCTGCTCGACGGCCCGATCGAGCCGCCGCCCGGCGCCGAGCTGAACCTTCCCGATCAGATCTCGCCCGACGACCCGACGGTGGTGCACCGATGACCGGCCTCGTCCTGCAGACCCAGGCCGACGCGCCCGCCGGGCGGCTCGAAGCGTGGGCGCGCAAGCGCGGGTTCGAGCTCCAGACGTTCCGCGTCGACCTCGACGCGCCCTGGCCCGATCCGCGTGAGTTCGGCTTCGTCGTCGCGCTCGGCTCCAGCGCCAGCGCGGCGGGCGGCGGCCCGGAGTGGGTCGAGCGCGAGATCGAGTGGCTGCGCGGCGCCGACGCCGCCGGCGTGCCGATCCTCGGGATCTGCTTCGGCGCGCAGGCCCTGGCGAGCGCCCTGGGCGGATGCGTGCACAAGCTGAGCACCCCCGAGGTCGGCTGGGTCTCGGTGGCCAGCAACGACAACGACCGGATCCCCGCGGGCCCGTGGATGGCGTGGCACGAGGACGGGTTCACGCTCCCGCCGCTGGCCTACGAGCTCGCGTCCAATGCGTTCGGTGTGCAGGCCTTCTGCCACTGTCGCCACCTCGCCGTGCAGTTCCACCCGGAGGTCACGCCGGAGATCGTCGACGCGTGGGCGGCCCATGACCACGCGGACCTGCACCGCGCGGGCATCACGCAGGACGACCTCGATCCGACGCCCTACGCTGCGCGCGCCGCGCAGGCCGCCGAGACCCTGTTCGACGGCTTCGCCGCCCGGGCGGGGCTCGTGCCGGTAGCCTCCCGGGCGTGAAGCACGAGCACACCCATCACGTCGCCGCGCCCGCCGACAAGGTGTACGCCGCGCTTGCCGACATCAGCAACCTTCCGCACTACGTGCCGCAGATGACGAGTGCCAAGCCCCACGACGGCGACAAGGTCACCATCGAGGCCCGCTACGACGGCCACACCCAGCACGGCGAGGCCTGGTTTCGCACCGACGACGCCAAGCGCCGCATCGAGTGGGGGGCCGAGGGCAGCGACTACAACGGCTGGCTGCAGGTCGACGAGGACGAGGACGGCTCGCGCCTGACGCTCTACGTCGCGACCGTCCACGGCGACGCGGCCGACCCTGAGGTGATGGGGACGCTGGACGCGATCCGCCGGCTGGTCGAAGCCGACGTCTAAGTGGCGGGCGGCGAAGGCGAGAGCTCCGGGGCGATCCTCGCCGCGTTCCTGGCCAACGTCGGGATCGCCGTCGCGAAGTTCGCGGGCTTTCTGATCACGGGCTCGAGCTCGCTGCTGGCCGAGTCGATCCACTCGGTCGCGGACTCGAGCAACCAGGGCCTGCTCGTGCTGGGCGGGCGCCAGGCCAAGGCGCCGCCCGATCAGCTGCACCAGTTCGGCCACGGCCGGGTGCGGTACTTCTGGGCGTTCGTCGTCGCCGTCGTGCTGTTCACGCTCGGCGGCATGTTCTCGGTCTACGAGGGCTATCACAAGATCCGCGACCCGCACGAGATCGACTCGCCCGCGGTGGCGCTCACGATCCTCGTCCTGGCGGCGCTCTTCGAAGGCACCGCGCTGCGCACGGCGGTCCGCCACGCGACGCCCGCGCGCGGGAAGCGAACCTGGCGGGTGTTCATCCGCGAGTCCCGCAGCCCGGACCTGCCGGTGCTGTTGCTGGAGGACTCGGGCGCGCTGATCGGTCTGTCCTTCGCGCTGCTCGGCGTGCTGCTCACGCTGATCACCGGCGAGGCCATCTTCGACGGCATCGGCACGCTGATGATCGGCCTGCTGCTGCTCTGCATCGCGGTCGTGCTGGCGCGCGAGATGCGCAGCCTGCTGATCGGCGAGGCCGCGTCGCCCGAGCTGCAGCGCTCGATCGAAGCCGAGTTCGAAGCGACCCCGGGCGTGCGCCGGGTGATCCACACGCTCACCCAGCACCTCGGGCCCGACGAGGTGCTGATCGCCGCCAAGCTCGAGTTCGAGCCGCACCTGACGGTGTTGGAGCTGGTCGACGCGATCAACGAGAGCGAGCGGCGGGTGCGCGCGGTGGCGCCCAACGCACGGATCTACGTCGAGCCGGACGTCGGGCCGCCCGAGAGCATCGTCGACGCCGCACCAGGCTAGTCTCCGGCCCATGGCCTCCGACTGCCTGTTCTGCAAGATCATCGCCGGCGAGATCCCGAGCACGCGCGTGTACGAGGACGAACGCACGATCGCGTTCATGGACATCAACCCGGGCACGACCGGGCACCTGCTCGTGGTCCCGCGCGCGCACGCCAAGGATCTGCTGGAGATCGACCCCGAGGACCTCGCGGCGGTCGCCCGGACCGGGCAGGTGATGGCGCAGCGGGTGACCGACAAGCTCGGCGCCGACGGCGTGAACCTGCTCAATTCCTGCGGCGCCAAGGCGTGGCAGACGGTGTTTCACTTTCACCTGCACGTCATCCCGCGCTACGACGGCGACCCGCTGCGGCTTCCGTGGAACCCGGCGCCGGGTGATCGCGACGACATCGCGACTGCTGCGGAGAAGCTCACCGCCTAGAGATCTCAACGCCCAGCTTTGGCCATCACCGGTTGCGCCGGTGCCATGTCCATGTATAGCGTCTCCCTCGTTGGGGCCGGACGCACCGGGCCGGTCGAAATAAGTACGGCGCGTTGCAGACGCGTCGAGCAGTCAAGTGGGGTCATCTGTGGGCACCGGCACGGTCAAGTGGTTCTCGGACGAGAAGGGCTTCGGCTTCATCACGCCCGACGGGGGTGGGCGTGATCTCTTCGTTCATTTCTCGGGGATTACCGGCGACGGATATCGATCGCTGAGCGAAGGCGCCAAGGTCTCCTTCGAAGAGGAGAACGGGGACAAGGGTCCCAAGGCGATCAACGTCCAGAAGCTCTAAGACGCGGGCAACCGGGGGGAACCGCATCCCCCGGGACCTCGTCGTGTTCAATGCGGGTGATGCTCCATCGCACGCCCATTCTCGCCGCTGCGCTCGTCGTCGCGGCGCTGGCCACTACGTCCACCTCGGCTTCGGCGAAGATCGTCGAGGTCGGCCGCACGGACGTCGCGCCGGCGTGCCCGGCCACGCCCTGCCTGGCCCTCTCACGCACCACCGGCTATCAGGTCAAGGTGGCCGACGAGCGCAACGCATTCGTTGTGCCAGAGGACGGAAAGATCGTTGCCTGGACGATCGCGCTCGGCAAGCCCACGCCTGAGCAGATCTCCTTCTTCGACAAGAACTTCGGCGGCGGCGCCTCGGCGCGGCTGACCGTCCTGCGCGCGGGCAAGACCCTATATTCGCGGACGGTCACACAAACTCCGGTCGTGTCGCTGAAGCCCTACCTCGGGCAGGTCGTGCAGTTCCCGCTCGGACGGGCGCTCAATGTCAAGAAGGGTTATGTCATTGCCCTGACAGTTCCGACGTGGGCGCCGGCGCTCACCCCGCTGCTGACCGACCACTCCTCGTGGCGCGCCTCGCGGGGGCGGGGCAAGTGCTCGGACCTGGCGACCCAGACCGCGCAGATGTCGCTCGGCCTCGTCGCGCAGTACCGCTGCCTCTACAAGGCGCGGCTGCTCTACTCGGCGACGCTGGTCACCCGCCCGGTTCCCAATCCGGCCGAGACCGCCGGCTGACCGGCTCCCTCGGCGGCGCGGCGGCGAGCTTGACGCCCTGCGCGCGGTCGGGCACCCGCGGCGGGTCGTTGCCGAGCAGGTCCAGCAGCGCGTCGACGACCTCCGGGTCGTACTTCGACCCGGAGCCCGAGCGCAGCTCGTGCATCGCCTGGGCGCCCGTGAGCGCGTCGCGGTAGGGGCGCTGGGTCGTCATGGCGACATAGGCGTGGCAGGCGAGGATCACGCGTGAGCCGACCGGGATGCGGACCTTCTCGAGGCCGTCCGGGTAGCCGGTCCCGTCCCAGTGCTCATGCTCGTGGCGCACGATCGGGGCGAGGATCGCGAGGTCCTTGGTGCGGGCGAGGATCCGCTCGCCGACGATCGGGTGCTCGGACATGACCTCCCACTCGTCGCGCGTGAGCGGGCCGTTCTTCTCCAGCAGCTCCTCGGGCATGGCCAGCTTGCCGACGTCGTGCAGCAGCGCGGCGTGGGCGATGCGCTCGACGTGATCGCTGGGGAGCCCGAGCATCATCGAGACGCCGCGGGCGAGGCGGACGAGCGTCTGGGAGTCCTCGTGGGTGTAGTGGTCGCGCTCCTCGATCGCCGCGGCCAGCGCCTGCACGGCGGCGGGGGAGCCGGAGCGGCTGGCCAGCAGCGCGAGCTCCTTCTCGACCTCCGGGTTGGCGACGGCGACCCGGCCCTTGCCGGTGCGCTTGGCCAGCATCAGGGCGCGGTCGGCCTGTTCGAGCAGGCCGTCGGCGTCGAGCCCGTCGTGCCAGGCGGCGACGCCGATCGAGCACTTGCCGCCGATCGCGTCGCGGCAGCGCTCGGCGACCTGGGCGGTCGTCTCCTCGTCGGAGCCCGGGAGCAGCAGGACGAACTCGTCGCCGCCGTAGCGGGCGACCTGGTCATACGCCCGCAGCTCGCCCTGCAGCGCGCGGGCGACGCTGCGCAGCAGTTCGTCGCCGGCGGCGTGGCCCTGGGTGTCGTTGACGCCCTTGAAGTCGTCGAGGTCGAGGATCACGGCGCCGAGCGGGTGGCCGTCGCGGCGGGCGCGGGCGATCTCCTCGCGGATGCGCAGCTGCATCGCGCCGTGGTTGAGGACGCCGGTGAGCGCGTCGGTGCGGGCGACGTGCTGGACGTGCTCGTAGGCCTCCGCGTTGCGGCAGGCGAGCGTGGCCAGGCCGGCGATCGCCTCGAGCGTCTTGAGGTCCTCGTCGTGCACGCGCCGGCGGGTCGTCCAGCCGACCGAGAGCGCCCCGCGCAGCTTGTCGTCCCACGCCATCGGGACGGCGACCGCGGACTGGCACTCGCCCATGATCGCGTGGTGGGGCTTGTCGGCGAGGCCCTGGTAGTCGTTGCAGATGAACGGCTCACCGGTCTGCAGCACGTGGCCGGCGACGCCCGCGCCCGGCGTGATGTGCAGGCCGTGCCAGTCCTCGGGGACGCCGTAGCCGGCGGTGGCGATCGCTCCGTGCTCGTCGTCGGCGAGATAGACGCCGGACGTCTCGGCTCCCAGCGCGAGCGCGGCCTCGTGGACGAGCGTGAGCAGGATCTCCTGCAGGTCCAGGCTGGCGTTCAGCGCCCGGGCGGCGCGCACGACGGCGCGGTCCTGGATGGAGCCGGCGGCGCGGCGGGCGTCGGCCTCCAGGCGCGCGTACCCCGCCGCGGCCTGGTCGGCCAGCAGCTGGGCGGTCTCGATCGTCTCCGCGGTGAGCTCGCGGCGCGTGCTCCACCCGATCAGCACGACGTGGCGGATCTCGTTCTCCCAGCCGATCGGGACGAACAGGGCGGAGGCGATGCCCTGCTTCTCCGCGCGGCCCTGGACGATCTCGGTGCTCGTCATGGCGTCCTCGACCGCGAAGGCGACGCCCGTCTTGAGGACACGCTCGGTGCCCGACGGGCCGCTGCCGAAGCGCAGGAACTCCGTGCCGTTGCGCGGGTCGCTGGCGCCGGCGTGGTCCTGCGTGATGCGCAGCAGGCGGGCGCGGTCGGCGCCGATGAACGTCTTCAGCGCGTGTTCGAGCGCGCCGAAGAGCGCCTCGGGCGAGGACGACGAAGCCGCCTCGCGGGCGAGGCGGCTGAGGTGACGCGTGACGTCAGCCCGGGTATTCGGTGCAGTGCGCAGGGACGTTGTGCCTTCCCAGACGTGGGAGTGCCCATTTAATCGGCAACGGGGCCGGGTTGTTGAGCTGAATGGATCCGGTTACATCGCCCGGCGCTAGCAAGCGCCCGGATTTTGCGCGCAGTAGTCCTCGAACTCGTCCTTGGACGCGCCCGGATCCGGTGGGGTGGCGGCGCCGGTGCCGTCGTCGGCGGGCGCGGCGGCGCCACCGTTCGGGTCGGCCTGGGGCGTGGTGTCCTGGGTGCTCGTGTCCGGCGCCGCGGTGGCCGTCGGGGCCGCGTCGGTGGTGCCGTCGGCGGGCGTCTCGGTCGGCGCGGCGGTGGGCGTGGCCGTCGCGGTGGCGGCGGCGAAGCCTTCGCCGGTGCCGGGGGTCTTCAGATCGACGGGGCCGCCGGGCACCTCGCTCACGGTGACCTGGGCGCCGCCGCAGCCGGCAAGGGCGAGCATGGTGATTCCTACGGCGAGCCGCGTGGTGGTGAGGCGCATGCGCCCTCCTCTCAGCGTGGCAGCGCGGCCATACGGCGGCCGCACGTCGGGCAGTCGTTCAGGTCCTTCTGGGCCGGCTGGTCGCACCAGTTGCAGAAGCGCAAGGTTTCGACGGCCCACGGTAGGCGTGACTTCGACGGGTGCAGCGGGAGCACCTTCCCCACGACCTCGAGCTCCTCGCCCGTGTCATGGTCGCGATAGACCTTCCCGGGCACGGCCGGCAGCAGCAGCTCACGGCCCGAGGACGGGGCGCGTAGGCGATACAGCTGGCTCTCGGACATTGCGGGGAAAGGTAGCAGCGGTACCGGCGCCTACGCTGAGCTGTGTGCGCGTCCTCATCTTCCACGGCTACCTGCTGCAGGGCACGGGCTCCAACGTCTACAACGCGGAGCTGGGCGCGGCGCTCGTCCGTGGCGGGCACGAGGTGCACCTGCTCTGCCAGGACCGCGACCCGTTCGCGCTCCCGTGGGTGGATGCGGTGGGCACCTGGGAGGACGGGGCGCTGTCGGTGCGGGAGCGCCGCTCGCCCGCGCGCGCGACCGTCTACCGGCCGGATATCGGCGGCGTCCTGCCGCTGTACGTGGCCGATCGCTACGAGGGCTTCGACGCGCGGCCGTTCCAGGACTTCAGCGACGCCGAGGTCGAGGCGTACGTGTCGGCCAACGTCGCCGCCGTGCGCTCGGTCGTGGCGCGGGCGCGGCCGGACGTGGCGCTGGCGAACCACCTCGTGATGGGGCCGGCGGTGTTGGCGCGGGCGCTTGAGGACGTGCCCTACGCGGTCAAGGTGCACGGCAGCGCGCTGGAGTACACGGTCAAGCCGTATCCGGAGCGGTTCAAGGCCTACGCCGCGGACGGGCTCGCGGGCGCGCGCGGCGTGCTGGTCGGCTCGCGGCACACCGCCGAGAGCCTGTGGACCGAGATGGACGATCCGTCGTTGCCCGGCCGGACGCGGCTCGGGCCGCCCGGGGTGGACATCGAGCGCTTCGCGCCCGGTCGCGGGGACTTGGCGGGGCTGCGCTCGCGGCTCGCCGCTCTGTCGCCGGATCCGATCACCGGCTCCTCGTTCGACCGTGATCCGGGCGAGGCGGTCGCGGCGCTGGATTCCGTCTCCGACGGGGATCGGCTGGTCGTGTTCGTCGGCAAGCTGATCGCGTCCAAGGGCGTCGAGCTGCTGCTCGCCGCGTGGCCGCTGGTGCTGGCTCGCGAGCCGCGCGCGCGGCTGCTGATCGTGGGCTTCGGCGGGTTCCGGCCCGGGCTCGAGTCACTGGCGGACGCCTTGTCGCGCGGCGATCTCGATGCTGCGCGGGCGCTGCGCGGCGAGCAGGGGCAGGAGCTGCCGCAGTTGGCGGCCCACCTCGCGGGCGCCGATCCGTCTCTGCGGCTCGGCCGCGTGGCCTTCGCGGGGCGGCTGACGCACGACGAGGTCGCGGACCTGCTCCCCGCCGCGGAGGCGGTGACGATGACCAGCACGTTCCCGGAGGCGTTCGGCATGGTCGCCGCCGAGGCCGCGGCGTGCGGGGCGCTGCCGGTCGTGGCCAACCACTCGGGGATGGGGGAGGTCGCGCGGACGCTTCGGGCCGCCGTGCCCGCCGAGGCTCGTGGGTGGCTCTCGTTCGAGGTGGGCGATGCAGCGGTGGCGGAGCTCGCCGGGGCGCTTTCCGGATGGCTGGGGGCGTCGGAGCAGGTGCGCGCCGCGACCCGCGAGGCGATCGTCGAGGTCACCCGCGCCCGCTACTCCTGGGACGGCGTGGCCCGCGGGGTCATCGCCGCCGCTCAGGGCGAGCTCGCCGGCTTGGCCGAGCCCGCGTAGTGCCAGGCGGCGGTCGCGAGCGCGATCGCCCCGACGACCAGCGCGAACACCGTCACCGCGGTGGCGATCGAGGCCTCGAGCGTGATCAGGCCGGCGGAGATGACGCCCGCGGCCACGCCCGCGTAGATCAGCGTGTAGAAGGCGGCGTTGACCTCTCCGCGGCGGTCCGGCGGGGCGGCGTGATTGAGCTGCGCCTGGGCGCCGAGGAAGCCGACGCCGTGGCCGAACCCGGCGAGGATCGCGGCCGCCAGCAGCATCGGCAGCGAGTGCGTCGGGAAGGCGAGCACGAGCGCCAGCAGGCCGGCCGCGAGCAGCGTCAGCCCGGCGGCCTGCATGCGCGCGTGGCCCGAGCGGTGGCGGACGAGGATCTGCGCGACGCACGACGCGAGCAGGACGAGCCCGCTGATCGCGCCCAGCAGCGCGAGGTTCGACGTGTCCAGCAGCTCCGCCGCGTAGGACGGGACGACCGAGAGGAACAGCGCCGCCACGCCCCAGACGGCCGCCCCGGTGATGCTCGCCCGGACGAACAGGGTGCGGATCGGCGCCGGGACACCGGGGCGCTGCAGGGCGGCGCGGCGGCGGTGGCGGTTCGGCTCGGGGATGACGAGCGCCGAGATCGTGGCCGCGATCCCGAGGGCGACGAAGATCGCGAACGGCAGGACGAGCCGTGCGGGCGCCCACTGGGCCAGGATGCCGGCGATCGCGGGGCCGCAACCGGACCCGCCGGCCTGGGCGAGGGCGGCGAACAGCGCCGCCCGGTCCTCCAGCGGCGCGGGGTCGAGCTCGACCAGCGCCGCGGCCGCCGCCCCGCTGATCATCCCGACCGCGAGGCCCTGCAGCGCGCGGGCGGCGAACAGCACCGGCAGCGCTCCGGCCACGGCGAACAGCGCCAGCGCGGCGGTCATGGTGGCGAAGCCGGCCGCCATCACGCGCCGGCGGCCGAGCCTGTCGGACAGCTGACCGAACACCAGCAGCGACGGCGCCAGCACCAGCGCGTAGGTGGCGAAGACCAGCGTCAGAACCGCGCTGGAGAAGCCGAATTCGCGCTCGTAGATCGCGTACAGCGGCGTCGCCAGGTTCGCGCCGGCCATCATCGCGAACCACGCACCCGACACCACCAGAAACGCCCAGCGCATCCGGGGAGCCTAGGCGGCAGCTCCCTCGTCCCCGCCAATAGTTAGGATGCAGCGCATGGAGAGAGGACGGGTGGTCTTCGGAATGGCCGCAGCGGCGGCGATCTTCCTGTCCGGCTGCTCGTTGCGCGACAGCGGCCCGAACCTGGTGAACGGCAAGACGCTGTTCTCGCAGGAGTGCGCCCGCTGCCACACGCTCGCCCGCGCCAACGCCAGCGGCGTGATCGGCCCGGACCTCGACGCCGCCTTCGCCCAGTCCCGCAAGGACGGTCTGGGCGAGAGCACGTTCGAAGGCGTCGTCCGCCAGTGGATCCTCCACCCCAACATTAACCCTCAAGTCGACCCTAAGACTGGCAAGCGCACGACGCTGATGCCGGCCAAGATCTTCGAGGGCAGGGACGCGAGGGACGTCGCCGCGTACGTGGCCTCGGCCGCCGCCGTGCCGGGCGAGGACAAGGGCCGCCTCGCCGCCGCCGGCGCCCAGCAGGCCACCGGCACCGCCGAGGAGCAGAACGGCACGCTCGACATCCCGGTCGCCCAGCTCGGCCTGGCCTACAAGTTCGCCGACGCGACCGCCTCCGCGGGCAGCGTCAAGATCACCTCCGAGAACCCCCAGACCAACGATCACAACATCGCGATCGAAGGCAACGGCATCAACGAGGCGGGCGAGGTCGTCAAGGACGGGGGAACGTCGGAGATCACCGTCGACCTCAAGCCCGGCGAGTACTCGTTCTTCTGCACCGTCCCGGGCCACCGCGAGGGCGGCATGGAAGGCAAGCTCACCGTCAAGTAGGGCGAGCGGA
Source organism: uncultured Solirubrobacteraceae bacterium (assembly GCA_963798325.1). GTDB lineage: Bacteria > Actinomycetota > Thermoleophilia > Solirubrobacterales > Solirubrobacteraceae > Solirubrobacter. The sequence continues at coordinate 17,984 of CAWCSS010000005.1, read as the reverse complement.
CCGCGGCGGTCGCGTCAAGCGCGCCCGCAGCGGGTGGCCGGCTCGCATGCGGGTGGACCCGCCTGGCCACGCCGTGCTGAGACGCCGCTGCGCCCGCCACCGGCGGGCGTCTGCGTACCGGCGCGGCCGCGGGAGGAGAGCGAGTGGTCGCTTGTGAACCTATGCGGTTCACAACTGACCACTGACCTCGCTGGTGAGCGGCAACGCGCCACCCGCGCCGCGAGCGAGTGACGAAAGCGTCCCTCTGGTACGGAAACGTCACGCGGGCGGGTGGCCCCTTGACCAGCCGTGCGACCCGCGCGCCGTTAGAACGCCTGGAACACGAGCGCGACGATCATCGCGAACACGAACACGGCGATGACGTAGAGCAGGACGCGGAAGGCGTCCCGCTCGTTGCGCAGCGGGTTGAAGCCCGACGACACCTCAGATGATGTAGACGGTGAAGTACACGACCAGCCACATGGCGTCGACGAAGTGCCAGTAGATGCCGGGCACTTCCATGCCGTGGTAGGAGGTCGACGAGAAGTGACCGCGGAAGGACCGGATCGTGACGAAGGCCAGCAGCACGAGGCCGATGGTCACGTGGGCGCCGTGGAGGCCCGTGAGGCCGTAGAAGATCGTGCCCTGGGCGTGGTCCTGGGGGGCGAAGCCGATGTGGACGTACTCGTTGATCTGGATGAAGAGGAACGTCGCGCCCAGCAGGAAGGTGGTGAGCATGCCGAGCTGCAGGCCGCGGCGGTTGTCGGCCTTGATCGACTCCTGGGCGTAGTGGATCGTCGCCGAGGAGGAGACCAGGATCGCGGTGTTGAAGCCGGCGATCACCTTCGGGAGGTGGTCGCCCTCCGCGGGCCACTCGGCGCCGCCGACGACGCGGATGAAGAAGTAGGCGGTGAAGAACGCCCCGAAGACCATGATCTCCGAGATGATGAAAAGCATCATCCCGAGCGTCGCGGGCTCCACGCGCGAGGAGCGGTTGGCCTCGGGCGGGCCGTGATGGTGGTCGTCGTGGCCCGTCGGCGCGACGTGGGTGGCGGCGGCCACTAGGAGGCCTCCGCCGGGGCCTCGGTGCGGGACTCGATGTGCTCGACCGGGACCCGGGTCGCTTCGCGCACGCGATCGACGAGCTTGTCGGCGACCCAGTGCGAGGTGCCTTCGGGAAGGGTCGAGATGACGATCTCCGAGATGTGGAAGTACACGACGGCGTTCATGATCGCCGTGTAGGGATCGGGGTCGCCGATCATCCCGGCGGCGACGATGCCGGCCTCGTCGAGCGTGGCCAGCAGGCGCCGGGCGCGCTGGCGCGCCTCGCGGACGCGGTGGCCCTGACGCCCGCTCTGGGGAACCACGACGATGAAGCGCCGCGGCCCTTCGGCGGCGAGCGCCTTCAACCGCTCGACCAGCTCCGGCGCCGCCACCGTGAGGTTCGCGACCACGAGGGTCACGTCGAACGGCAGGCCCTGCGCCTCGAGGTCGACCACGATGTGCTCGACCGGGAGCCCGGTGGCTTCCTCGATCCGCTCGATCAGATCGCGCTTGATCCAGCTCGAGGACGACTCCGGCAGGGTGGAGACGATGATCTCGTCGATCGGCTGGGCGCGGATCGCGTCCAGGGCCGCGTTGAGCGGGTCCTGGTCGCCGACCTCGCCCTCACCGCGGGCGCCGAGGTCGTGGATGAACTCCAGGGCCAGATCGACCCGGACCTGGGCGGAGTCGAACACGACGTCGTCGTAGATGATGTTTCCGTGGCGCGGCCGCGCCCGCGGCACGACGACGAAGAAGCGCGCGCCCTGCTCCGCATGCTCTTTGATGCGATCCAGGAGCGCGCCACCGGCGATCGTCTCGTTCGCGAGAACCAACACGGTCGGCACGGCTCAGCTCCCTTCCTCGGCCGAGGCGCCGGACTGCCCGGACCCCGCTGGTTGCTTTGGCCGCGCCTCCTCGGCGGGCTTGAAGATGCCATGCACCGCGTCCGGCACGCCGTACTCGTACGGGCCGCCGACGACGGTCGGGATGTAGTCGAAGTTGAAGATCGGCGGGGGCGAGGACACCTGCCACTCCAGCGTCATCGACCGCCACGGGTTCGCCGGGGCGCGCACGCCGCCCCGCCACGAGGAGACCATGTTGTAGACGAAGATCAGCGTCGAGAGCCCGAGCACGAACGAGCTCAGCGAGATGAACAGGTTCCACGCCGCGAACTGGTCCGCGTAGTCGGACACCCTTCGCGGCATCCCCTGGACGCCGATCAGGTGCATCGGGCCGAAGGTCGCGTTGAACGCGATCAGCGTCATCCAGAAATGCAGCTTGCCGAGCCGCTCGTCGAACATCCGGCCCGTCATCTTCGGGAACCAGTAGTAGACGCCGGCGTAGATCGTGAACAGCGACCCGCCGTAGAGCACGTAGTGGATGTGGGCGACGATGAAGTAGGTGTCCGAGACGTAGATGTCCATCGGCACCATCGCCAGCACCACGCCGGAGATCCCGCCGAGCGTGAACATCGTCAGGAAGCCGAGGGCGAAGAGCATCGGCGTGTCCAGGTGCAGCACGCCCTTCCACAGGGTCGCGAGCCAGGAGAAGATCTTGATGCCGGTCGGCACGGCGATGATCGCCGTGGTGACCATCATCGGGATCCGGATCCAGTCCTGCATGCCCGAGACGAACATGTGGTGCGCCCACACCGTGAACCCGAGCAGCACGATGGCCAGCAGCGAGAACGCCATCATCCGGTAGCCGAAGATCGGCTTGCGCGACTTCACGCTCAGCACTTCGGAGATGATCCCGAAGCCCGGCAGCATCATGATGTAGACCGCCGGGTGCGAGTAGAACCAGAAGACGTGCTGGTACATCAGCACGTCGCCGTCGCGGTCCGGGCGGAAGAAGTTGAAGTGCAGCGCGTAGTCGAGCAGCACGAAGAACTGCGACGCGGCGATGAACGGCGTGGCGATGACCACCAGCAGCGAGGTGGAGAAGTTCGCCCACACCAGCAGCGGCATCCGCCAGAACGACATGCCCGGCGCGCGCATCGTGATGATCGTCACGAGGAAGTTCAGCGCGGTGGCGATCGATGACGCGCCCGCGAACTGCACCCCGATGGTGAAGAACATCTGGCCTATCGGTGCCGAGGTCGACAGCGGCGTGTACGCCGTCCAGCCGGTCGAGAACGAGCCGCCCGGAGCCAGGAACGAGGCGGTCATCATGATGCCGGCGATCGGCAGCATCCAGAACGACAGCGCGTTCAGGCGCGGGAAGGCCATGTCCGGCGCGCCGATCATCAGCGGCAGGACGTAGTTCGCCAGCCCGGCGAAGACCGGGATGATGAACAGGAAGATCATCAGCGACGCGTGGACGCTGAAGAGGCCGTTGAACGTCCCCGCGTCCACGAACTGGCGGCCGGGCGCGGCGAGCTCCGCGCGCACCAGCATCGCCAGCAGGCCGCCGATCAGCATGAAGAAGAACGACGTGACGACGTACTGGATGCCGATCACCTTGTGATCGGTGTTGACCCGGAAGTAGTCCTTCCACGACGTCGCGCCGTGACCGGAGTGATCCTCGGGGCGGGTCGGCCGGCCGGCCGCCCAGTAGAACCAGTAGTCGAACGCGCCCAGGCCGACCAGGAACCACAGCGGGGCGATCAGCAGCGAGAGCAGCAGGATCGCGTCCTGCGCCTGGACCGTCATCCCGCCGTCGAACGACGGATAGCCGTACGCCCAGCGGATGACGAGGATCAGCGCCGCGCAGAACAGCGTGCCGAGGACGAGGAAAAGTCCCGCCCGCAAAAGTCCAGGTGCGCGCAGTCGAGCCGTCATCAGCCCCCCTTGGTCACTTCAGAAAGGTACTTCACGAGCGTGTCGAGCTTTTGCGCTCCGAGCTGGTCACCGTAGCCGGGCGGCATCTGATCGGTATACCCATCGGCGATCTCCGCGCTCGGATCCACGATCGATTGCCGGATGAAGGCCTCGTCCTTGCCCTTGAGCACCTCGTCGAGGTTCGGGCCGACGGTGCCGTCCGCACCCGCGTCGCCGAGCGTGTGGCAGCCGCCGCAGCCGGTCGAGGTGAAGATCGTCTTGCCGTCCTCGCCACCGCCACCGCCGCCGGCCGCGGGCGTCGCGGCCGCCGCGGGCTTGCCGAGCTCGCCCAGCCAGGCGGTGAACTTCGCGTCCTCCTCGACGACGGCGGTCGCGCGCATCGTCGCGTGGCCGATGCCGCACAGCTCGGCGCAGACGATCGGGTAGGAGCCGATGCGGTTGGGCGTCACGCCGTAGCTGACGGTGATGCCCGGCACCGCGTCCTTCTTCATGCGGAAGGCGGGCACCCAGAAGTCGTGGAGCACGTCCTTGGCCTGGAGCGTGAACTTCACCGGGCGGTTGACCGGGAGGTGCAGCACCTTGGCCGAGACCTCCTTGCCGTTCTGCTGGTAGTAGAACGTCCAGGCGAACTGCTCGCCGACCACGCGCACCTGCAGCGGGTTGGGCTCGGACGCCTCGACGTCGCAGAGCACGATGAAGGCGTACGTGCACAGGCCGACCAGCAGGACCGCCGGGATCGTCGTCCAGATGACCTCCAGGCGGGTGTTGCCGTGGATCGGCGGCCCGTCGAGGTCCTCCTCGCCCGGGCGCATCCGGAACTTGACGACCGAGAACAGCACGATCACGGTCACCATCACGAACACGGGGACGGACGCGATGATCAGCACGTCCCACAGCGTGTCGATCTGCGGGGCCTGCGTGGAGGCCTGCAGCGGGAACCAGTCGATCAGGATGCCGGCGGCGATCCCGAGGGCCGACGCGACGACCCCGATGCCGACCATCTGGCGCCAATCAGCGTGCGCATGCGGACGCTCCGGCGTGTTGCCGGTCTGTGAGTGGGTCCTCTCCTCAAGCCCCATGGGGGCGGCATCCTATTTGAGCGCGAGGTCGGACGCGGAATAGAGGCGGTCCGCCCGCCGACAATGGCTACGCCGCGCGGTACACCGGACGCGCAAAACGCCCGCTCGTAGCGCGTTGTGCGCCCTCTGGGCGGGTGCCTGCGCGGAAGTCCGACGGAGCGACGCCCTGGTAGCGCCGGAAGGCCTTCGCGAACTGCGCGGGCTGCCGATAGCCCACGCGATGGGCGACTTCGCGCACCGTCAGGGCGCGTGTGGACAGCATCTCCGCGGCCTTCTGCATCCGCACGCGGGTGAGGTGATCGCGGAACGTCGTGTCGCCGATCTCCGCGTAGGCGCGCTGAAGTTGGCGCCGCGACGATGCGACTCGGCGGGCGATGTCGTCCAATGACAGATCGGAGGCGTACTCGCGGTCCACGATCTCGGCGGCCTCCTGGAACAGCGAGGTGCGCAGGCGAATGGTTGAAGCTCGTTGCATGGGCACGTATTTGAATACGCAAGAACCGCGTCAGCGGATGAACATTTGAATGCGAACGTGCCAGAAGTGGCGCGTTGACGCTCAGTCTAAACGCAGGCTGGGAGCTCGCTGAGAAAATCAGCGATATCTGACCACGATGGCCAGCGCGTCGTCGCTGCCCTTGCCGTGCATGGCGAAGATCCGGTCGGCCATCGTCTGGGCCGCGCCGCCGCCGGCCAGCGCGGGGGAGATCGCGCCGTCGATGCCGTCGGTGATCATCACCAGCAGGTCGCCGCGCTCCAACGGCATCGTCGCCGCGCGGACGTTGGGCATCCGGTAGCCGAGCACGCCGCCGAAGACCAGCGCGACGTCCTCGCGCGGGTCCGGGCCGGAGCGCACGAGCCGCGCGTCGACGTTCCCGACGCCCGCCCAGGACAAGCTGGCGCGTTCGAGATCGAACCACGCGACGGTCATGACCACGCCGCGCGTCTCCAGGAGCGCCTGGTGGCAGGCGTGCATCAGCTCCGGCGCCGGCGCCTCGACGTGCTCACGCACCACGGAGGCGCACAGCTCGGCGGCGTCGGCCGCCTCCGGGCCGTGCCCGAGGCCGTCGATCAGGCCGGTGAGCCCGCCGGCCGCGGTCGGGACGAAGACCGCCAGGTCGCCCGAGCGCACCTCGCCCACGTGCGGCGCACCCGCCTCGCCGCGATCCAACGACGACGGCCACTCGTCAGACACTGCGCGTCCACTTCACGAGCGTGACCGTCGTCCCCTCGCCCGGGGCGGTCTGGATGTCGAACTCGTCCACCAGCCGTCGCGCGCCCGGCAACCCCAGCCCGAGCCCACCGCCGGTGGTGTAGCCGTCCGTCAGCGCCCGCTCGAGGTCCGCGATCCCCGGGCCCCGATCGCGCGCCACGACCTTCACGCCGCGGCGCCCGTCGGCATCGCGCACGAGCTCCAGCAGCACCTCGCCGCGCTTGGCGTAGGTCGTGATGTTGCGCGCGATCTCGGAGATCGCGGTGGCCAGCAGCGTCTGGTCGGTGCTCGGCATGTCCAGGCCGATGGCCAGCGCCCGCGCGCGCTGGCGCGCGGTCACGACGTCGGCGTCGGACTCGATCGCGATCCGTTCGGCCGCGTCAGGAGCCACCGAACCCCGCCTCGAGAAGCGCGAGCCCCTCCTCCAGGTCGAGGGCCGTCTGCACGTCCTCGAAGCTCATGCCGAGCTGGACCATGGCGAACGCGACCTCGGGCTGGATGCCCACGATCACGGTCTCCGCGCCGCGCAGGCGGGTCATCATCGCGATCCCCCGCAGCGAGCGCGAGACGAACGAGTCCATGACGTCGAGCGACGTGACGTCGACGATGATCCCACGTGAGCGGTGGCGGGTGACCTGCGCCATCACGTCGTCGCGCAGCTGAAGGACGTCGGTGTCGGTCAGCGCGGACTGGATGGAGGCGATCAGGAACGGCCCCTGCTTGAGGATCGGGACCGCCATCTAGTTCCTGTCTTCGTCCTTGGACGAGGCCGCCTGGCCGGAGATGACGGTGTAGCCCAGCAGGCGCTCGGCCTCCTCGATGCCGCCCTGGAGGTCGCCGACCGCGTTGACCTTCGAGAGGTCCACGCCGAGCGTCACCAGCGTCTGGGCGATCTCCGACGAGAGGCCGGTGATGATCACCGAGGCGCCCATCAGCCGCGACGCGTCGACGGTCTGCACGAGGTGGTTGGCGACGGTGCTGTCGATCGCCGGCACACCGGTGATGTCGATCACGACCACGCGCGCGCGGTTGGTGCGGATCCCGCGCAGCAGCTGCTCGGTGAGCTGGCGGGCGCGCTGGCCGTCGAGCACGCCGATGATCGGGAGGATCAGCAGGCGCTCGCGGACCTGCAGGACCGGCGTGGAGAGCTCGCGGATCGCCTCCTGCTGCTGGCGGATGATGCGCTCGCGCTCCTGGACGAAGTTCACGCCCACGGTGTTGGCGATGCGGTTGGCGGCGGGCTCGTAGGCGTCGAGCACCTCGTTGAGCACCTCGAAGTCCGCCTGGTACTTCTCGAACAGCGAGCGCGCGAGCACGTCGCGCAGCAGCAGCACGATGCCGAGCACCTCGTCGGTCTCGACGCCGCGCGGGATGATGCGCTCGGACAGGTTGCGGGCGTAGTCCTGCAGGGCCTCGACGGAGCCCGTCTCGAGCACCTCGACGTAGTTGTCGTACACCGAGGTCGCCTCCGAGAAGATCTCCTCCTCGGTCAGCGCGGTGAGAAAACGGGCCTCGCCGATCCGTCGCGCCCATTCCTGGCGCAGGTCGGTGCGGTTGTTCCGGAGATGGGCGACGAGCTCTCGTAGGAGGTCGTCCCGAGCGTCCTGCGCGTCGTTCGCCGCGGGAGCCGTCGGGTCAGCCATTCCGCTCCTTCGGTTGGGGTGTGGGGCCGAAGGCCAGGATCGCCATGTCGTCGCGAAGCCGGCCCTCCGAGGCGGCCATGACGGCCGCCTCCACGCGGTTGGCGACCGCGTCCGGCGGCAGCCCAGCGCACGTTTGCAACAGGTCCACGAGCTCTCCGTGACCGAAGATCTCCTGGCGCCGGCGGCGGACCTCGGTCACGCCGTCGGTGTAGAAGACGAGCACGTCGCCGGGGCCGAGGGTGACCGAGACGTCGGTCAGCACCGGCTCGATGTCGGAGCCGAGCAGCGTGCCGAGCTGGCCGACGGGCGTGACGCGGCCGTCGTCGTGGACGACGAGCGGGAGCGGATGCCCGCCGCAGGCCAGCTCGAGCGAGACCTCCTCGCGAGCGACGCGCAGGGTGGCGTAACAGATGGTGCAGAAGCGGCCCTCGTCGCCGGTCTGCTCTCGCAGCGCGTGGTGCAGGAGCGTGAGCACGCCGCTGGGCCGCGACTCGTAGGCGGCGGCGGCGCGCATCGTGTGGCGGGCGAGCGCCGTGACCGCGGCGGCGTCCGGGCCCTTGCCCTGGACGTCGCCGATCAGCGCCGTCCAGGCGCCGTCTCCGGCGGGGAAGAGGTCGTAGAAGTCGCCGCCGAGCTCGATGCCCTCGCCCGCCGGCCGGAATCTGACCGCGGCCGAGAGACCGGGGACGGGAGGCAGGCCGCCAGGGCGCAGCGAGCGCTGCAGCGTACGGGCGATCGTGCGCTCACGGTCGTAGAGCTGCGCGTTGGTGATCGCGACGCTGGCGAGCTGGGCGAGCTGGGTGAGGATCGCCTCGTCGCGCGGCGTGTACTCGCGGCCCGGCTCATCGATCACCTCGAGCACGCCGAGCTCCTTGCCGCGGCCCGTCAGCCGCGCCTGCAGGCGCGCGGGAGAGGGGTCGCCGCCGCCGAGCCGCGGGGGCGAGGTGGCGGTGAGCGGGCGCAGCCGGGGATCGGGGGCGAGCACCGCCACCGTCGCGCGCGCGGAGCGGATGATCGAGCGCGCCGTGTCGGCGGTCAGCTGCAGGATCGCCTCCACCGTCAGGCTCGAGTTGATCGCCACGGACGCGCTGGCGAGCGCGCCGAGCTGCTCGACGTACTCGTGCTCCAGGCGGGCGACCTCCTGGACCTCGAGATAGCCGCGGTGGACGGTCTCGAACATCGACAGGCTCTCGCGCAGGAAGTTCGCCGCGGCCTCGATCATCTCCGTGTCGACACCGCTGGCGGCCCGCAGCGCGTCGTGGTGCGCGTCGGCCAGGTCGAGCACGCTCAGCTGGGCCGCGACCGCCTCGCGGCCCAGGTCGTAGGCAGCGCCGAGCGCCTGTTCGGAGCGATCACCCAGATAGGCGGCAAACGCCTCCGAGTAGCGCGCAGCGAGCGCCGGGCCGCCGTTGGCTCCGTCCATGGTCCCCACGTAGAGGGGAACCTTATGCGACTAGTGGTGCGAGTGGTCCAGTGGGAGAGCGTTGATGTCCCGGCGGACATCACCGACCCAGATGACGGTGGTGCACAGGAAGATGACCGCGCCCACCGCCACCAGGTACCAGGAGAGCGTCAGCGACACGATCGTCAGCGCGAGACCGGCCGCGTTGACGAGCGGAAGCATGCTCGGCGGCGGCATGTGGATCTCCTCCCCGACGGGGGGAGCGCTGCCGTTGATGTGATCGTCGAGTTCTTCGCTCATTGGATGTACACCAGTGCCGCGACGAAGGTCAGGGCGAACATGAGCAGCCCCACGATGCTGACGTAGAACGCGGTGCGGAGGTTTCTGCGCGCGAGCTTTCGATCCATATCTCGTGGCTCAGTTTAGGTCGGATGATCGGGGCGGGGCGGAGGGGATGGCTGGCCTCAAAGCAGTTGCGCGTCCGCGACCATCGCGACGAACAGGGCCGCGAGATAGCCGAGCGAGAACAGGTACGTGCGCAGTGCGCTCTTGCGGTCGGCGGCGCGCTGCAGGCGGATCGCGAGCGTGATGAACGCGGCGCCGAGCCCGGCGGCGAAGACCGCGTAGAGGATCCCGAAGAAGCCGAAGACGAACGGCAGCAGGGTCAGCACGGTCAGCAGCAGCGTGTAGAGGACGATCTGCCGGCGCGTCTCGACCTCGCCGTGGACGACGGGCATCATCGGCACGCCGACGCGCTCGTACTCGCCCTTCATCAGCAGGCTCAGCGCCCAGAAGTGCGGTGGCGTCCAGTAGAAGACGATCGCGAACAGGTACAGCGCGGCGGGCGCGACGGAGCCGGTGACCGCGGCCCAGCCGACGAGCGGTGGGATCGCGCCGGCGGCGCCGCCGATGACGATGTTCTGCGGCGAGCGGCGCTTGAGCCAGAGCGTGTAGATCACCGTGTACCAGACGAATCCGGCCAGAGCGAGGAACGCGGCGAGCAGGTTGACGGCGCCGGCCAGCAGCAGGAACGAGAGGCCCTGCAGCACGAAGGCGTAGATCAGCGCCGCGCGGGGCGAGATCCGCCCGGACGGCACCGGCCGGTTGGCCGTGCGGCCCATCGCGGCGTCGATGTCGCGGTCGTACCAGTGGTTGAACGCGCCCGCTCCACCGGCGGAGAGAAACCCGCCGAGGACCGTGATCGCGACCAGCGACACGGCCGGGTCGCCCGCGACGTACATCGTCGTGATCGTCGTCAGGAGCAGCAGCAGCTGCACCTTCGGCTTGGTCAGCGTGAAGTAGTCGGAGGCGACCTGCTTGATGCCAGGTGCGGCGAGTGCGGCGTTCGAGGCTTCCATCAGCGCATCAACGGCTCGCCGCTGCGATACCGCTGCTCTTCCTTGGTGCGCTGCTCGATCTCGCGCCGGATGTCCTTCATCGGCTCCACGCTGCGCACGCGCGGGATGACGTCGAAGTTGTTCTCCGGCGGCGGGCTCGGCGTGAACCACTCGAGCGTGTTCGCCTTCCACGGGTCCGGGCCGGCGATCGCGCCCTTCTTGAGCGCGTAGACGATGCCGATCACGGTCACGAGCACGCTCAGCGCGATCATGAACGAGCCCACCGTGGAGATGAAGTTGTACGCCGTCCACGACGTGTCGCTGTACTCATAGATGCGCCGCGGCATGCCCGACAGGCCCGCCGAGTGCTGGATCAGGAACGTCAGGTGGAAGCCGACGAACATCAGCACGAAGCCGACCTTGCCGAGCTTCTCGTTGAGCATCCGCCCGGTCATCTTCGGGAACCAGAAGTACAGCGCCGCGAGCATCGCGAACGCGGACGCGCCGAACGCCGTGTAGTGGAAGTGGGCGACGACGAAGTAGGTGTCCGTCAGCTGCCAGTCGATCGGGAACACGGCGAGGAAGATGCCGGTGATCCCGCCCATGGTGAACGTGGCGATGCCGCCGACGCAGTACAGCAGCGCGGTCGTCCATTCGACCGTGCCGCGCCACAGCGTCGCGATCCAGTTGAAGATCTTCACGCCCGTCGGCACCGCGATGACGAAGCTCATGAGCATGAAGAACGCGAGCACGGTGGTCGACATCGGCGTCGCGAACATGTGGTGCGCCCACACGAGCATGCCGAGGAAGGCGATGCCCACGGTGGCCGCCGCGATCGCCTTGTAACCGAAGATCGGCTTTCGTGCGAACACCGGCAGGATCTCGCTGAACACGCCGAACGCCGGCAGCACGAGGATGTAGACCTCGGGGTGCCCGAAGAACCAGAACAAGTGCTGCCAGAGCAGCGCCGAGCCTCCACGCGCCGGGTCGAAGAAGGTCGTGCCGAAGTTGCGGTCCAGCAGCAGCATCGTCACCGTCGCGGCGAGGCTGGTGAGGGCGACGACGATCAGGTACGCGTAGATCAGGATCGTCCACACGAACAGCGGCATGCGGCCCCAGCCCATGCCGGGCGCGCGCATGTTGTGGATCGTGGCGATGAAGTTGATCGCGCCGATGATCGAGCTCAGGCCGGTGAGGTGGACCATGTAGATCCAGGCTTCCTGGCCGTTGGTGGCGCTGTACTGCTTGAGGCTGAGCGGGACGTAGGAGAACCAGCCGGCCTCGGGCGGCGAGAAGAGCATCGACGCGTAGAGCGCGAGGCCGCCGAACAGGTACATCCAGTACGACCACGCGTTCAGGCGCGGGAAGGCGACGTCGCGCGCGCCGATCATCAGCGGCAGCAGGTAGTTCGCGAAGCCCGCCCACACCGGCACGACGACCAGGAAGATCATGGTCGTGCCGTGCATGGTGAGGATCTGGTTGTAGCGCTCGGGCGTGAGCAGCGTGTTGTCCGGGATCGCCAGCTGCGTCCGCATCAGCAGGGCTTCGATCCCGCCGAGCACGAAGAACACCAGGACGGTGGCCAAGTACATGATCCCGATCCGCTTGTGATCGGTCGTCGTGATCCACGAGCTCCAGCCGGCGGACTCCGCCTCGGCCCGGTGGGCGATGATCTGCGGGCGGCGAAGAACGGGCATCAGCCTCCGGTCCCTTCGGTCCGCTGCGCCTCGAGCGCCTTCTGCTGGGCGGCGACGTCCTTCTGCGCCTGCTTGACCTGCGCGACCTTGTTGGCGTACCACTTCTTGTAGTCGTCCATGCGCATGCCGATCACGCGGCCGTACATGTTCGCGTGGTTGCGGCCGCAGAGCTCCGCGCACTGTCCGTCGAAGACAACTTGCTTCTGACCCTCCGGAATCGCGTCCGGCGGAATCCGGAACCAGGACTTGTTGGTGTAGCCGGGCACGGCGTCAGCCTTACCGCCGAGCTTGGGAATCCACCATGAGTGGATGACGTCATCGGCGGTGATGTCCAGCAGGACGGTCATGCCGACCGGCACCACCATGTCCGTGTACGTGAGCAGGCGATCCTTGCCGGGATAGCCGTAGCGCCACACGTACTGCTGCCCGTTGACCGCGATGGTCATCGTCTCACCCGCGGGCACCGACTGATTCGTCGCGGCGTACTGCGTGCCGGTCATGGCGACCGGCTGGCCGTTGGCGTCGATCAGCGAGGGCTTGGGGTTCTTGATGTCGGGCAGCTTGATGAACGTGAACACCGTGATGAACAGCAGGATCACGAACGCCCCGAGCGTCCAGCCGACCTCGAGCTTGGTGTTGCCGTGGATCTGCGCCGCGGTCCGGCCCCTGCGGGCCTTGTACTTGACCAGCGAGTAGATCAGGGCGCCCTCGACCCCCACGAAGATGAACAGCGCGAGGATGAACACCATCACGTAGAGCGTGTGGATGCTGTCCGCGTTGGGTGAGCCGCCCGTCTCAGGGAACAGCAGCCCCGCATGAGCGGCGGGGGCGGAGATCAGCGCTCCCGCCAGCGCTACGGGGAGCGCACACAGGAGGCGACGACGATTACGACCTTCAGGCACGAGGGCCGGGAGTATAAGGAGCAAGGTGGACCGTTCGCGCCGCGGGTGGCGGTCCGCTGACGTTCAGGCCCCGCTGAAGCGCGGTGGGCGCTTCTCGACGAAGGCCGTCACACCCTCGGCGAAGTCCTTTGTCCGGGCCATTTGCGCCTGGATCGTGGCCTCCAGCTCGAGCTGTTCCCGCATGCGGGCGAACGCCCAGTTGTTGAGTTGGCGCTTGCTGCCGGCGTAGGAGGCCGTCGGGCCATCGGCGAGCCGGTCGGAGAGCTCTTCCGCCGCGGTTTGCAGGGCATCGTCGGCGACGACGCGGTTGATCAGGCCCCACTCCAGTGCGGTGTTCGCGGGCACCTTTTCGCCCAGCATGGCCATCTCCAGCGCCCGCGCGTAGCCGATCCGCTCCGGGATCAGGAAGGACGAGCCCCCGTCGGGGACCAGGCCGATGTTCACGAAGGCGAGCATCAAATATGAGGATTCGGCGGCAATGCTCAGATCACAGGCGAGCGCGAAGGACAGCCCGATCCCGACCGCCGGGCCGTTGATCGCCGCGACCGTCGGCTTGGGCATCGTCTTCAGGCCCTCGATGATCGGGTGGAAGCGCTCTCTGAGCGCGGTTCCGACGTCGGGGTAGCCGTCCGCGTCCGGCTCGAAGCCGGATTTGAGGTCCGCGCCGCTGCAGAACGCCCTGCCGTTGCCGGTCAGCACGACCGCCCGCACGCTGTCGTCCTGCGCGGCCTCCTCGACCGCCGCACGCAACGCGTCGCCCAAGTCCGTGTTGACCGCGTTCATCGCCTGCGGCCGGTCGAGGATGATCGTGGAGACGGCGCCGCGGCGCTGCACTTGGACGGTCATGTGACCGATCCTACGTGTGATCGCCCTCCAAACGCGGGTAGTCCGTCGAGGGATGCGCTCAGGACGAAGACCTCGGATCGGCCTCTGCACCGCGCTCGAGCGGGCGCGCTGGACGGTCTGGGACCGCGAGGCGTTCCTGCTCTCGCGCGCCTACGTGGACGCGCTGCAGGGCGCCGGCGCGATCGCGCTGATGCTCCCGCCGGACGCGTGGGTGGCCTCGCACCCCGACGACGTGCTCGAAGGCCTCGACGGGCTCATGCTGGCCGGCGGCGCGGACATCGATCCCGGCTCCTACGGCGATCCACGGCACCCGAAGACGACCAACACGCGGCCGGACCGTGACGCCGCCGAGATCGCCCTGGCCCTGCGCGCGCTGGAGCGCGACCTGCCGGTCCTGGGCATCTGCCGCGGGATGCAGCTGATCAACGTCGCCCGCGGCGGGACGCTGATCCAGCACCTCCCGGATGACGTTGGTCACACAGACCACCGCCGCGCGCTGGGCTCCTTCGACAACGCGGACCACGACGTGCGCCTGCTGCCGGGCTCGGTCGCCGCCCGCGCGTGCGGGGAGCTCGTCCACGGGACGAAATCGCATCACCACCAGGCGGTCGACACCCTGGGTGCCGGGGTCCTCGCCTCCGGGTGGAGCGTGCTCGACGATCTGGTCGAGGCGATCGAGGTGCCCGACGCCGCGTGGTGCCTGGGCGTGCAGTGGCACCCAGAGGTCGACCCATCCTCGCCGGTCGTGCGGTCGTTCGTGCGCGAAGCCGCCCTGATTCCGGCCTGAGACCCCTCGCGTAGCGAGCGGCAACGCGCGAGGGAGTGACGAAACCGTCCCTCTGGGACGGAAACGTCACGCGGACGGCCGGGTGACGCTCCCTCAGAGGGCAATCCGACGGCCGCGAGACGCTAAACACGGGTCCACCCGAGACCGACACGGAGGCTGCCCGTACCGGGCCCGTCCGAGCACGTCGATATATTCGGCTCGACCGTGCCCCGCTCGACCGCGATCCGCGCGGCCGCTTGCACGGTGCTCGCCGCCGGCCTCGCGGCGCCGTTGCTCCGCCGCAGGCTGCGCCTGAAGCCGCCCGTGGTGATTGCTGCCGCCGCATCGACCCCGATCGCCTTCGCCACGCTGCTGCCGCGCTCGCGGGCGCGCGACGCGGCGATGTGCGCGCTGCAGATGTACGCCTATCTCGCCGCCTACCAGATGCCCAACGACGATCCGGAGAAGCTCGAGCAGCGGGTGCGGGTCAAGTATCCCGTCAACGTCGACAAGACGATCGGGTTCGGGACCACGCCGACCTTGCGGCTCCAGCGCCGGCTCGGCCAGCACGCCGAGTTCCAGCTCTGGGAGAAGGTCCTCGTCTGGTCGCACTGGGTGTGGTTCGCGTTCCCGCACGGGACCGTGGCCTACGTGCTGATCAAGCACCGCGACCAGTTCCCGCAGGCCGCGGCGCGGATCTACGCGACGTTCGACATCGGCGTCATCGGCTACTGGGTGATCCCGACCGCGCCGCCGTGGTACGCGGCCAGGCAGGGCCTGATGGAGGACGGTCGCACGCCGGAGCTGCGCCGGATGATGGTCGAGTACGGCGAGCAGTTCTGGAAGCAGGGCTGGGCGCCGCTCTACGGCGTGCTGGGGGGCAATCCGCTGGCCGCCATGCCGTCGCTGCACTTCGCCACGTCGGTGACGGCCGCGCACGTCCTCAGCGAGACGGGCCGCGTCGCGGGGGTGCTCGGCTGGACGTACGCCGCCACGCTCGGTGTCGCGCTCGTGTATCTCGGGGAGCACTATGTCGTGGATCTGATCGCCGGCGCGACGCTCGCCGAGGGCATCCGCAAGGCCACACCGGTCGTCGGCCCCGTCGCGAAGAAACTGTCGAGCACGCTGCAGGCACTCGAGGCCCGGGCGCACGTATGACCAGGGCGCCGGAGCAGGAGCTGAGCCCGCAGCCCGCCCCCGGCGACGAGCCCGACAACGAACGTGGGCTGGAGTTCAGCGGCCGCAGCGTCCTGACGCTGTGCGGCTTCCTCGCGCTGATGATCCTCGGCCTCTACCTGCTGCTGCCGCAGTTGGCCGGCCTGGAGGACACGTGGAGCCGGATCGAGGACGGCTCACCCGCATGGATCGCGCTCGCGTTCGTCTTCACGCTCGGCATGTTCTGGGGCTACGTGGAGTTGTTCCGCGGCGTCTTCGCGCGCGCGAGCGCGGGCATCGTCGGGCGACGTGAGAGCTACCTGATCACGATGGCCGGCCTGGCCGCGTCGCGGATCTTCGCCGCGGGCGGCGCCGGCGGCCTGGTCCTGCAGGCGTGGGCGCTGCGCCAGGCGGGGCTGGCGCGGCGGGTCGTCGCCGACAAGACGATCAGCTTCCTGATCCTCACCTACTTCCCGTACGCGGCGGCGGTGATCGTCTGCGGCTTCGGCCTGCGGCTGGGGATCTTCCCCGGCGAGGCGCCGATCGCGATGACGCTGGTCCCGGCCGTGATCGCCCTGATCATGATGGGCGTCTGCTGCTCGATCCTGCTCGTCCCGCCCGACCTGCAGCGCCGGCTGGACGGGTTCGCGCGGACCGGGACGTTCGGCCGGATCCTGCAGAAGCTCGCGTCCGTGCCCGCCGCCACCTCCGCCGGTCTGCGCGACGCCCTGCACCACCTGCGCAGCCGGGATCCGGCGCTGCTGGGCGCGATCCTGTTCTGGGCCTTCCAGATCGCGGTCCTCTACGCCGCGTTCAACGCCTTCGGCGACGCGCCGCCGCTCGCGGTGCTGATCCAGGCCTTCTTCGTCGGCATGCTCGGCAACCTGCTGCCGATCCCGGGCGGCGTCGGCGGCGTCGAGGGTGGGATGATCGGCGCGTTCGCCGCGTTTGGCGTCGACGCGGGCCTGGCCGTGGTTGCGGTCCTGGTATTTCGCGCTATGACGTTCTGGCTCCCGTTGCTTCCCGGCGTGGTCGCGTTCTTCAAGCTCCGGGCGCAGGTGGAGGTATGGCGTAACGAACGACGCCAAGACGGTACTATACAAAGTAAAGCGTGAAGCGAAAGGTACCCATGGCAGACGTCGAAAACGTGATCATCATCGGCAGTGGGCCCGCCGGATACACGGCGGCGCTGTACACGGCCCGTGCGAACCTCAACCCGCTCGTCATCGAGGGCTTCCTGTGGGGCGGCCTGCTCCAGCAGACGACCGACGTCGAGAACTACCCCGGCTACCCGCAGGGCGTGATGGGCCCGGAGATGATGCAGCAGTTCCGCGATCAGGCGGAGCGCTTCGGCACGCGCTTCATCACCGACAACGTGACCAGGTTCGAGCCGGGCGCCGACGGCGAGCCGCACACCGTGTGGATCGACGACGAGTCCTACCAGGCGCGCGCGGTCATCCTGGCGATGGGCGCCGAGCACAAGAAGCTGGGCGTCCCCGGCGAGGAGGAGCTGGGCGGGCGCGGCGTGTCCTACTGCGCCACCTGCGACGCCGCCTTCTACAAGGACAAGACGACGATCATCGTCGGCGGCGGCGACTCCGCGATGGAGGAGGCGATCTTCCTCGCCAAGTTCTCCAGCACGGTGACGATCGTCAATCGCCGCGACGAGTTCCGCGCCTCCAAGATCATGCTCGAGCGGGCCCAGAACACGCCGAACATCAAGTTCAAGACGCCGTTCACGATCGACGCGTTCCTCGCGGGCGAGAGCGGCATGCTCGATCGCGCGCAGCTGCGCAACGCCGAGACGGGCGAGACCGAAGAGCTGCCGATGTCCGGCGCCTTCATCGCGATCGGCCACGAGCCGCAGTCGACGATCGTCGACGGGCTCGTGGACACCGACGAGAACGGCTACGTCAAGACCGACGGCAAGTCCACCCGCACCAACGTCCCCGGCGTCTTCGCCGCGGGCGATCTGGTCGACCACACCTACCGTCAGGCGATCACCGCGGCCGGCTCCGGCTGTCAGTCCGCGCTCGACGCCGAGTGGTACCTGCGCGACAACCCCGCTGTCCCGACCCCGGCCGCCCTCGAGGGCACCGGCGACCTGGCCGAGCAGCAGTGGGCACCCGCGGCGCGCTCGTAGC
>CAWCSS010000004.1:0-245110 GCA_963798325.1 uncultured Solirubrobacteraceae bacterium | reverse complement strand
GACGCACGCGATCGATGTCCTCGCGGACCTTCAGCGCGACGCCGAGGGTGTCGTCGAGCGAGGTCTCGCCGTCCAGCGCCAGCAGCGCCCGCGCCCACGTGATCGTCTCCCCCACGCCGGGCAGCTTGTAGAGCTCGCGCTCGCGCAGCTTGGCCACCGCGCCGCACACGCGCGCCGCGACCTCCTCGGGCACGCCCGGCAGCCGGGTGCGCACGATCTCGGCCTCGCGCTCGGGCGTCGGATAGTCGATCCAGTGATACAGGCAGCGGCGCTTGAGGGCGTCGTGCAGCTCGCGCGTGCGGTTGGACGTCAGGATCACCAGCGGCCGGTGCGCGGCGACGATCGTCCCCAGCTCCGGGATCGTGATCGCGAAGTCGGCCAGGAACTCGAGCAGGAACGCCTCGAACTCGTCGTCGGCGCGGTCGATCTCGTCGATCAGCAACACGGCGGGGCCGCCCTCGTGCTCCAGCGCCTCGAGCAGCGGCCGGCGCAGCAGGAACTCCGGCCCGAACAGCTCACGTGGCGCCGCGCCCGCCTCGGCGGCGCGGATGGCCAGCAGCTGGCGCTGATAGTCCCAGTCATAGACCGCGTGGTGGAGGTCGATCCCCTCGTGGCACTGCAGGCGGATCAGCTCGGCCCCGGTCGCCGCGGCCAGCGCCCGTGCCACTTCGGTCTTGCCCACACCCGCCTCGCCCTCGAGCAGGAGCGGCTGCTCCAGCGCGTAGGCGAGGTAGGCGGAGGTCGCGAGGCCCTGGTCGGCGAGGTAGCCCTCGCCGGCCAAGGCCCGCGTCACGTCCGTTGGAGATTGCACCCAGTTAAGGTCGGATGACCGGGGTGGGGCGGTGGGGATGTCCTGCCATCAATTCATTGTGACGCGGCGAGTAGTGCCCGCTTCGTGAGCACGCGCGCGAGGTGGCGTTTGTAGTCCTGGGAGGCGTTGAGGTCCGCGGGCGGCTCGGTGCCCTCGGCGGCCAGCTCGGACGCCTCGGCGATCTTCTCCACCGACTGCCCGCGCAGCGCGTCCTCGACCGCGGTCGCCCGCAGCGGCACGGAGCCCATGTGCGTCAGACCGACGCGCACGTCCTCGATCGTCCCGTCGCCCGCCTTCTTGACCAGCGCCGAGACGGCCACCATCGCCCAGTCCTCCTGGCGGCGGTTGAACTTCTCGTAGCCGTACCCGTAGCCGCTGAGCTTCGGGAAGGTCACCGTGGTCAGGATCTCGCCCTCGCCGACGGCCGTCGTCAGGTAGTCGTCGAAGAAGTCGGCGGCGGCGACGTCGCGCTCGCCGTCGGCCCCGCGGATCGTGACCGAGCCCTCGGCGGCGAGGATGATCGCCGGGAGGTCCGACGCCGGATCGCCGTGCGCGAGCGTCCCGCCGATCGTGCCCATGTTGCGGACCTGCTGGTCGGCGATCGTCGCCGCCGCGGCGGACACGAGGCCGAACTTGCCGGTCGCGACGTCGTGATGACGGGTCATCGCGCCGAACTTGAGCGTGTCGCCGTCGGACGAGACGCCGGTCAGCTCCTGGACCCGGCGCAGGTCCACGAGCAGTGAGGGCGCGGCCAGCCGCAGCTTCATCAGCGGGATCAGCGAGTGCCCGCCGGCGAGCACCTTGGCGTCCTCGCCGCCGTCGGCGAGCGCGGCCAGCGCCTCGTCCAGCGAGCCGGGCGCCACGTAGTCGAACTCAGCGGGGATCAACGCTTCGCCTCCTGGATGGCCTCCCAGACCCGTTGCGGGCCGAGGGGCATGTTGATGTAGTCCACGCCGAGTGGGCGCAGCGCGTCGATGACGGCGTTGGTGACGGCCGGGGAGGCGGCGATCGTGCCCGCCTCGCCGATGCCCTTGACGCCGAGCGAGTTGACCGGTGACGGGGTCTCCGTGCGGTCGAGCTCGAAGGACGGCAGGTCGGCCGCGCTCGGGAGCGCGTAGTCGGCGAAGTTGCCGGTGACCAGTTGGCCGTCCTCGTTGTAGGAGATGCGCTCGAAGAGCGCCTGGCCGATGGCGTGCGCGATGCCGCCGTGGACCTGGCCGTCGATCAGCTTCGGATTGATCGCCGGGCCGCAGTCGTCGACCGCGACGTAGCGGACGACGTTGACGTTGCCCGTGTCCGGGTCCACGTCGACCACGCACGCGTGCGCGCCGAACGGGAACACGAAGTTCTCGGGGTCATAGAACGCGAGCTCCTCGAGCCCCGGCTCCATGCCCTCGGGCAGGTTCTCCGGGATGTAGGCGGCCATCGAGATCTCGCCGATGGTCATGCCCTTGTCCGGCGAGCCCTTCACCGAGAACTTCCCGTCGGAGAGCTCGATGTCGTCATAGGCCGCCTCGAGCTGGTGGGCGACGATCTTGCGCGCCTTCTCGGCGATCTTGGCGGTCGCGCGGGCGACGGACTCGCCGCCGACCGCGGTCGAGCGCGATCCGTAGGTGCCCAGGCCCTGCGGCCCGGTCCCCGTGTCGCCGTGGATGACCTCGACGTTCTGCGGATCGGTGCCGAGCCGGTCGGCGACGATCTGCGCCATCGTCGTCTCCAGCCCCTGGCCGTGCGGCGAGGTGCCGGTGAAGACGGTGACCGCGCCGGTGATGTGCACGCGCACCATCGCCGACTCCCACAGGCCGGTCTGCAGGCCGAAGCCGCTCGGGCCGGTGACGCGGGACGGCGCGAGGCCGCAGATCTCGGTGTAGGTGCTGTAGCCGATCCCGCGCAGCTTGCCCTCGGGCGCGTCGGCCATCACGGCGTCGGCGTCGAAGTGCGTCTGCAACAGGTCCAGCGCGGCGGGGTAGTCGCCCGAGTCGTAGACCACGCCGATCGCCGTCTCGTGCGGGAAGCTCGCCGGGTCCATGAAGTTCTTGCGGCGCAGCTCCAGCCGGTCCATCCCCAGCTCGGCCGCGAGCTGGTCGATCGTGACCTCGATCATGTGCGTCGCCTCGGGGCGACCGGCCCCGCGGATCGCGTCCGTCGGCATCTTGTTGGTGAAGACGCCCACGATGTCCGTGTGCACGGCCGGGATGTCGTAGACGCCGCTCATCACGAACGCGCCCAGCGACGGGATCGTCGGCGTCAGCAGCATCAGGTAGGCGCCGAGGTCCTGCAGGATCTTCACGTGGAAGGCGGTGATCTTGCCTTCCTTGGTGGCGCCCATCTTCACGAACGAGACCTGGTCGCGGCCGTGGTGGGTGGAGAGCATGCCCTCGCTGCGCGACTCGACCCACTTGATCGGCCGCTCGAGCTTGCGCGACGCCCAGGCCAGCGAGATCTCCTCGCCGTAGATCTGCAGCTTGGAGCCGAAGCCGCCGCCGACCTCCGGGGCGATGGCGCGGATCTTCTCCTCGCTGATCCCGAGCTGCAGCGCCAGGAACAGGCGCAGGAAGTGCGGGACCTGGGTGCTC
The DNA here is from genome assembly GCA_963798325.1 of uncultured Solirubrobacteraceae bacterium. Lineage (GTDB taxonomy): Bacteria > Actinomycetota > Thermoleophilia > Solirubrobacterales > Solirubrobacteraceae > Solirubrobacter. The sequence goes on along the minus strand of CAWCSS010000004.1, from coordinate 241,723 downwards.
GACGTCAGCGTCAGCGATCCCGCGCGGTAGTCCGCGAGCACGCCGCGGGGCTCGATCGCCGCGCCCGCGGTGCGGTGGTTGACCACGCGGCGCTCGATGATCACGTCGGCGTTGGCGAAGCCCTCGTCGAGGTCTCCCCCGCCGAGCGACCACTCGTGGCACTTGTTGGTGCCGAGGTCGGCGTGCACGAGGTCGGCGCCCTCGTCGAGCGCGGTCTCGATGTTGAGCACGACCGGCAGCGGCTCGTACTCGACGAGCACCTGCTCGGCGGCGTCGACCACCCCGTAGCGGTCGGACCCGATCACGAGCGCGACCGGATCGCCGACGTGGTGCACCTCGTCCTTGGCGATCGACCAGTGCGGCGGGTTGTTGACCTCGATCCCCGGGGGGACCCAGGCCATCGGCAGCGGCGCCTCGAGGTCGATGTCGTTGCCGGTGTAGACCGCGATCACGCCCGGATACGCGGCCGCGGCGCTCGTGTCGATCGAGGTGATCTTCGCGTGCGCCTCCGTTGAGCGCACGAACGACGCCCACAGCTGCCCGGTCACATTGATGTCATCGATGTAGCGGGCGCGCCCCATGATCAGGCGCGGGTCCTCCTTGCGCTTGATCGCCTGGCCGACCCAGGCGGTGGCGCTCATGAGGCCTCGGAGGCGGCGAGAACCGCCTTGACGATGTTGTGGTAGCCCGTGCAGCGGCACAGATTGCCCGCGAGCGCCTCGCGCACCTCACCCTCGGTCGGGCTCGGGTTGCGCTGCAGCAGGTCGGCCGAAGCCATGATCATGCCCGGCGTGCAGTAGCCGCACTGGAGCCCGTGGTGCTCCCAGAACGCCTCCTGCAGCGGATGCAGCGCGCCTTCCTGGCCCATTCCCTCGATCGTCTTGATCTCCGCGCCGTCCGCCTGAGCGGCCAACAGCGTGCAGGACTTCACCGCGTCGCCGTTGAGATGAACCGTGCACGCGCCGCAGTTGGACGTGTCGCAGCCTACGTGCGTTCCGGTCATCCCGAGCGTTTCTCGCAGGAAGTGGACCAGGAGCAGGCGGGGCTCGACCTCAGCGCTCTGCTCTGCGCCGTTCACGGTCATAGTGACCCGAACCGAACCAGCCATGCGTCTCCTCCCAGTCGGAAAACTGGGCGGACCTTATCGCAGGGACTAAGCGGCGCGGCGCCGGTGATACGCGAAGGTCAGCTGGCCGAGCAGCAGCCGGTCCTCGGCCTCGATGTCGGTGAAGCTCAGCGACACGTCGGCGTCGGTCACACGGACGGTCTCCGCCGTCGCGCGGATCTCGCGGTTGGCCTGGACGAGACCGATCACGACCTCGTGCAGATCGGCCTCGACGAAGGAGGACTGCTTGGCCACGCGCACGCCGCCGGCGCTGATGTCGCGGGTGAAGGTGGTCTTCGGATCGGTGATCGTGCCGGCCGGGCGCAGGTGCGCGGGAAGCACGAGCGGCGCGCGGCTGAAGTTGCGGCGCTGGCCGAGGCGGAACGGATCGAGCAGGCGGGCGATGAGCTCGCCTTCGGCCTGGCCCGGGCGGATGTGCGCCTTCAGAGCCTGCAGGGTGCCGGAGGCCTCGATCAGGACGTAGGCGATCAGGCCGTTGGCGCCGATCGCGTCGGGCGGGATCGGCGCGCTGGGCGCGAGCATGACGTCGGCGCCGATGAACCCCACCACGAGGCACGGGACGGCCGCCTCCCCCAGGTCGATCTGGGCGGGCTGTCCCTCGCTGAGCGCGCTTGCGAATCCGGTCGGCATCGTAAGTCTCCATCCGCTCTATCGGCGTTTCGCGCGGCGGCTAAAGAGTCAGTTTCCGACGTCGCCTCAGGCCGCGGTGACCAGCGGCAGGGCGAGCACCTGACGCAGCGCGTGCAGGACCTGCCGGTTCTCGTCGGCGGTGCGGGCGCAGATCCGCAGATAGCGGGTGCAGTTCGGGGCGTCCGCGCACGCGCTGACCTTGATCCCGCGCGGCTCGAGCTCGGCGATGACGTCCTTCGCCGGGCGGTAGGTCGCCAGCAGCGAGAAGTTCGCGCGGCCGGGGAACAGCTTGCTCCCGGGGATCGTCTCGAGTGCGGACTGGAACGCACGGGCCTCGTCGGCGTAGGTGCGCAGGGCGGCGTCGTCGGGGGTTGCGGTCATGCGGTGCGGGTCCCCTCGCGGCGGGAGGGCGCTGACGACGTACCCCAGTTCGAGCGCGTGGCTCGGGCGCAGGCTGCCGACGACGGACAGGTGTGGGAACTCGGCGACCAGTGGGGCGAGCGTCGGCAGGCCGGCGAACGGCGCGAAGGTCTCGTCGACGATCACGTGGTTGGCCTGGGTCGTGGTCAGGAAGCCGATCAGCGCCCAGGGGTCGAGCGCGTTGCCGTCCGGGTTGTTGGGGTTGGCGATGACCACCGTCTGCGGCCGTAGCCGCCGGATCGTGTGCTCCAGCGCCTCCAGGTCGAGCCGGAAGTTCTCGCGCGCGGCCAGTTGGTGGACGATCACCGGCATCTGCGCGAGGTCGAAGTAGGCGGGTGAGGTCGGGACGCTGAACAGCACCGGGCCGGTCATCAGGCTCTGCAGCGCGGTGCGGGCGCCGGCGGTGACGGTGAGCTTGTGCGTGGGGATGTCGAGGCGGTGCGCGAGGACCTCGACCGCCCGGTGGAGGCGGGGACGGTCACTCGCGGCGTAGGGGTTCACGACCGAGGTGGCGTCGATGAGCATGGACCTCACCCTCTCGCGTCGCCGGCCCGCGAACCATGTCGTTTTACAGGCTCACCTCGCGGCAGCCGCAGATGCGGGCGGTCCGAAGGGCCTCCGCCTCGATCGCTTCGCTCTGCCGCTTGCTGAGGTCGACGTGGGGCGTGATCGTCAGCGTGTCCTCGTCGAAGGTCCACGTGGCGGCCACGCGGCCGTCGACCGTCACGGTCGGCGAGCCGGTCATCGTGACGTCGAGCGGCTTGAGCTCGGGCGGGATGATCCGGTCGCGGTCCTTGTAGGCGAGCAGCGGCTGGTCCCAGTGGCCGAGCAGCCGTGGCGGGAGCGGCGTGTCCGCGGGCGGGAGCGGCTGGCCGGGGAGGTCGTAGAGCGTCGTCCCGCGCTCGTCGGTGAACGTGACGGTGGGGATCGCTTCGACGTCGAAGTCCTTCTGGGCGACGCCCGCCCAGTTGGCGATGTCCCGCTTGCTCGCGGGACCGAAGGCGGCGAGATATCGCTGGAGGACGGTCTTCGCGGCTTCCTGCGGCGTGGGCAGCGGGCGTGGGTCGAGGACGAACTCCGCGCGCCGGGGGTCGTTCCAGTGGCCGGCGGGCGGGAGCTGGATCAGCGGGAGCAGGGAGCGGACGAAGATCACCGCGTTCCATGGGCCGAGCGGCTCGGGCTCCCACTCGAGCACCCGCTCGCGGATGTCCGGGTTGGTCCGGGGGGTCTTGAAGAAGGTCGTGAGCTGGGCCATGACCGCGTGCTCGTCGAGATGCGGGTAGGTCTTGCGCCAGCTGCGCATCCGGGGCTGGCGGGTCAGTTGGGCATACGCGGGATAGTCCTCGGCGGCGGCGAGATGCAGCGTCAGGCGGTTGATCGTCGTCTTCACCACCGCGCGCTCGTCGATCGCCCGTTCGAGGTCGGCGCGCTTGAACTCGTGCAGGCGCGCGGCGAGGGCGATGAACGGTGCGGGCGGGTGCTGGGCCTGGAGCGGCGTCAGCCGTTTGATCGCCTCCGCGGGTGTGGCGCGCCAGCGCTCGATCAGGCCCTGGCGCGCGGCCAGTGCCGCGGTCAACTCACTTCGCGTAAGCGTATTGTGGTCCGCCATGGCGCTCGATTTCACGCTCCCTGATACCTCCGGTACCCCGACTGCACTGCACGAGGACGGCGCCCGCGCCGCGGTCGTCGTCTTCACGTGCAACCACTGCCCGTACGCGCTCGCGTGGCACGACCGTATCCAGGCCGTCGCCCGCGACTACGCCGATCGCGGCGTCCGCGTGCTGCAGATCAACGCCAACGACAGCGAGAAGTACCCGCGCGATTCGGTGGACGCGATGCGGGCGCGCGTCGAGGCGGGCGAGTTCGCCTCGCCGTACCTGCACGACGAGACGCAGGAGGTCGCCCGCGCGTGGGGCGCCAGGACCACGCCCGACGTGTTCGTCACCGACGCCTCGGGCATCGTCTACCGCGGCGCGCCGGACGCCGACCACGGCGACCCCTCGCTGAACGCGTCCTGGCTGCGCGAGGCGTTGGACGACGTGCTGGCCGAGCGCCCGGTGGCACGCGCGCAGACGACGCCGGTGGGCTGCTCGATCAAGTGGCGCGCGTAGAGCTCCTGTGGTGGGCGGGATGCCCCTCGCATCCCGCCGTCCGCGCCCAACTCGAAGCGCTCGGCGTGCCGTACGTCGAGGCCGAGATCGTCGATGAGGACGCCGCGGTGGCGTCCGGGTTCGCCGGCTCGCCCACGATCCGCGTCGATGGCGCCGACCTCTTCCCGACCGACGAGCCCGCGGGCCTGAACTGCCGCATCTACCGCCTGGCCGACGGGCGCTTCTCCCCCACGCCCGACCCGGACGAACTGCGCGCCGCGCTCGAGCGCGCGGGGTGTAGGCCGGCCTCACCCTAGGAGGGTCCGGTTGCTCGGTCCGCCGCGCGAGCTTGTCGGCATGCGACGGACCTTGATCCTGTGCGTGCTCCTCACGGCCTGCGGCGACGCAGGATCGTCGGGCACGGCCCGCGCCACCGCCTCACCCACGACGACGCCGTGCGCCGCCACGCCGTGTCCCGGCGCGACCGCGGCCAGGTCTCGCGCCGCCGCCGCCCCCGCGTCGAGCGCCACCACGCCGGCCCTGTCCGGGCCGTGGTCGTCGCCGGTCGTATCCGCGGGCGAGCCGTTGCCGTGTCCGGTCGCGAGCTCTCGTGCCGGGCGGCCGGACCGCGTGCTCGCGTTGCCCGGTGGGCGGACGATCACGCTCGACGCCAAGGGGCTCGTCGACACCGACGGCGGCAACGTGACGCACACGCCGCTGCCGACCAAGGACGACGTGTGGAAGCGTGCGCTCGCCTGCGCGAAGGACGGCACGATCGCCGTCGGCTGGGTCGAGGACACGGGCGGCGAGCAGTCGCGATTGAGGCTCGCTCTGCGCCGTCCCGGCCAGCCGCTCGGCGCGCCCGTCACGATCGCCACCGTCGAGGACCGATACGAAGGTCCGACGATCGAGGACGCCGCCCTGGCGTTCGCGCCCGACGGCAGGCTGCTCGTCGTCTGGCCGGAGCTCAAGCGCGTGCGCGCGCTGACCATCGCCGCGACGGGCTCGCGCGGACGCACCGTGACGCTCGGCAAGGCTTCCGATTCGACCGTCGTCGCCGCCGAGATCTCGCGCAGCGGCCGCGCCGTCGTGGCCTGGACGACGCAGGACCTCGGCGAGGAGCGCAATCAGCCCCACGTGATCCGGGCCGCGTTCCGCGCGCCCGGCCACACCTTCGCCAAGGCCCGGACCGTCGATTCCGGTGGCGGCGTCGTCGATCCGGAGCAGTACGCGCACGATCCCCAGTCCGGCCTGCGGCTCGCGGTGGGCGACGACGGGCGCGCGCTGCTGCAGTGGGGCGCGCTCAGCGAGCCGCGCAGGTACCACTACGACCATCCGATCCGGCTCGCCTCGGCCTCGCCGCGCGGCCGGTTCGGGCACCGGCGGACGCTCGCCGGCGACGGCTACCCCGGAGACGTCGCGATCCGCCGCGACCGCACGCCGCTCATCGTCTGGTACGCGGACAAGGCCCTGCGCGCCTCGGTGGACCTCGGCGCCGACCCGACGACCCTCGACACCGGCAAGCCCTTCGAGGCCGTCTCCGCCACCTTCCTCTCCGACGGCCGGGCCGAGGTCGGCTGGGACGCAGCGGCCGGGCACACGATCGCGGTGCGGAGCAGCCCATGACCCTCGCCGCGGCCCCGGCCCGGTGGGAGGAGGCACCGGGCCGGGGCATCGTGGGGGTTGGGGAGGAGGCTTAGAGCCGGTCGCGCCAGCCGACCGCCGCCGAAGCGACGTCGCCGAGCGCGTCGGTCAGCCCGCGGCGGTCGCCGGCCGCGCGGGCGCGATGGAGTGTGCGGAGCGCGTTGGCCATGACGGCCGGTCCGGTCGGGCCGGCGTCGCGCAGCGCCGCGAGCTCGCCGCGGGTCAGGCGGCGGGGCTCGCCGCAGACCAGCGTCGCCAGCTCACGGGCACGGCGCTCGGCCGCCGCGGCACGGTCCTCGGCCGCACGGGCCGCGGCCAGGGCCGCACCGACCGAAGCTGCCGCCTCGGACTCGGCACGAGCCACCGCGTCGCTGACCGCCGCCGCCGCACGGGCCTCGGCGTTGGCCGTCGCCTCGACACGCGCAACCGCGCGCGCCTCGATCTCGGCCATCGCCGCCGCGCCGTTCGCCGGTGCCGCGCCGTTCGCCGGTGCCGCGCCGCCACGGGCCGTCGCCGCGGCCGTCGCCCCGGCGAGCAGCCGCTCCGCCGACTCGGCACGAGCTTCGGCGTCCGCCGCGCGGGCCTCGGCCGCGACCGCCATGCGACGCGCCTCGCGCGTGTCCGCGATCGCGGCCTCGGCCTGATCGAACGCGGCACGCACGCGGGCCTCCGCATCGGCGGAACGCTCCTCGGCCTGCTCGGAAACGGCCTGCCCGCCGGCGACCACCCGCTCACGGGCGAGCCGCGCACGGCGAGCAACGTCACCGGCACGGCGCGCACGCACGCGCGCGTCGTCGAGCAGGTCCTCGGCACGCGAGGCACGGCGCTCAGCCAGCTCGACCGCCTTCGCCAACGCAGCGACCTGACGCTCAAGCGCCTGCGAACGCTCGTCGGCCGCCACCAGCGCCTCATCGACGCTGCGGGGACCGACCGGCGCGCGCTGCTCCACGGCGGGCCGGGCGGCGCCGGCCGGGCGACGGCGCGGACCGGAGCGGTGCGGCTCCAGGCCCGCCGCGCGCACGGCGGCGTCGAACGACCCGTCGAACGGGCGCTTCGCTGCGTTGGTGGAAGGCCAGACGCCCTCGCGGTACCGGTCGGCGCGCCATTCCTGCGCACGCCAGCGGGCCAGCGACGGGTTCCAGTCAGCCGAGCACGGCGGCTCGCCGTAGAGCTCGTTCCACTCTGTGATCTTCGAAATGATGGACTCGCGGGTCCAGCGCGTCACTCGACGCCCGCCCGCGGTCTTCGCGGACGGGGGCATGTGAAGCTCCGTCCGCTAGTAGCCGCGCGGCTGGTCGTTGATGACGAGCGCGTCGATGCTCAGCCGCACCATGCCCTCGGACCACGACGTCGTACCCGCGAACTTGGCGGGCACGTAGGCATCGAGGTGGGCGGTGCAGAGACGCATTGCGCCATTGAAGGTACAGACTGCACAGCGGTTCGTCCACTCCCAATCACACCTGCCGGGTTCGAACCCTGCCAAGCTGCGCATCCATGCAGGACGCACCCACCCAGGTGGCCCCCGGCGTGCACCGGCTCGGCAACCCGCTCGTGAACTGCTACCTGCTCGAGGAGGGCAACGACCTGACGCTGGTCGACGGCGGCATGCCCGGGTTCCGGCCGCAGCTGAACGAGTACCTGCGCTCGCGCGGGCGCCGCGTCGAGGACATCGACGCCGTGATCCTCACCCACGCGCACTCCGACCACATCGGAATGGTGGAGGGCGTCCGCCTGGACGCGCCCGCGCCCGTCCACGTGCACGAGAAGGACGCCGAGATGGCCCGGACGGGCAAGGTGCACAGGCGCGACGGCTCGATGCTCCCGTACCTGATCCGCCCCGCGACCTGGAAGCTGTTCCTCGTCGGCGGCCGCAACGGCGCCGCCCGCACGCCGGACATCGAGGCGCTGACGACGTTCGAGGCCGGCGACCTCGACGTCCCGGGCCGCCCGCGGGTGATCCCCACGCCCGGCCACTCCCCCGGCCACGTCTGCTTCCACCTGCCCGAGCTGGGCGTCCTGCTCGCCGGCGACGCCTTCTGCACCTACAACGTCCTCACCGGCAGACGCGGCCCGCAGCTTTTGCCCAAGGCCTTCGCGGCCGATGCACTCCAGATGCTCGCCTCCCTGGAAGCCATCGAGCGCATCGACGCCGGGATCACCCTCCTCGGTCACGGTGAGCCGTGGGAACGAAGCCCCGCGGAGGCGGTCGCCCAAGCGCGTGAGATCGGACTCACGTAGCCCGCCTATCCTGAGAAGCGCCCTGACCATCGACACTTCAGAGCACCCGGCCGTGACCGTCCCGGACACGCCTCCCGTCGCCGAGCCGCCTGCCAACAGCCGGCGCGGTTCACTGCTGTCCGCGCTCGGGATCGTGATCTCGGTCCTCGCGCTGGGCGCGGTCATCTGGTGGGCCGTCCATCAGCCCGCGCCGCAGCTGCCGAACACGCCGGCCCGGATCGGCGCGCTGATCGGGGCGATCGTCCTGTACGGATTGGCGACGCTGGTGCGCGGCGAGCGCTGGCAGCGGCTGCTCGAGGACGAGGGCGCCACGCCGTCGCGCACGGATACGCAGTGCCTGAACGTGATCGGCTACATGGGCAACAACGTCCTGCCGGCGCGAGCGGGTGACGCGATCCGCGTGGTCCTGATGGCCCCGCGCGCGAATACGTCCAAGCGCACCGTGTTCGGGACGCTGGTCGCCGAGCGCCTGCTCGACGTCACGGTCCTGCTGGTGATCTTCGTGATCGTCGGCTACGGCCTGCTGGGCCAGGTCGGCGGCAGCTCGGTCGAGCTGATCGCGATCGTCGCGATCGTGGGGATCTCCGCACTGGCCGTCGGCTGGCGCTTCATCCGCTCCAACGAGAAGCTGCACGGCATGCTCGCCCCGATCGCCAGCGCCACGCTCGGCCTGCGCAGGGCGCACCACGGCCTGCTGCTGCTCGGCATGACGCTGCTGATCTGGGCGATCGAGACGGGCGTGTGGATGTCCACCGCCGCCTCTGTCGGCTTCCTCATGAACCCGATCGAGGGCCTGTACATGGTCGCGCTGGCGTCCATCTTCGCCATGATCCCGTCCGGCCCGGGCTACGCGGGAACGCAGGACGCGGCGGTCGCCACCGGCACCAAGGCGCTCGGCGGCAGTGGCGCGACGGCGGTCGGATATCTGCTGATGTTGCGCTTCGTGATCGTCGTTCCGATCACACTTCTGGGTCTGATCCTGCTCGTCGTCCGCTACGGCGGGCTGAAGAACCTGCGCACCGCGCGCGCCGAGGCCAGGAGCTGAGATGGCCGAGCTCGTCACCGACGCCCCCCAACTGCAAGACGAACCGCAGCGCGCGAAGAAGCGTCGCATCGCCACCTGGTTCGAGTCGCAGGACCCGCGCGAGCTGGCCGTCTGGGGCGTCCTGATCGCCGTCGCGCTGATCGTGCGCCTGATCGCGCTCGGCGATCGCCCGTTCCACCACGACGAGAGCCAGGACGCGTACTTCAGCTACCTGTTCCGCCAGAGCGGCGACTACCAGTACAACCCGCTGCTGCACGGGCCGCTGCGCTTCTACCTGACGGCGCTGATGTACATCGTCTTCGGCGACACGAACTTCACCGCCCGCCTCGCCCCCGCGCTGATGGGCGCCAGCATGGTCCCGATGTGCTGGCTGCTGCGCCCGCTGCTCGGGCGGATCGCGGCGTTCGCCACCGCGCTGCTGTTCGCGTTCGGCCCGAGCTACCTGTACTTCAGCCGCTTCGCCCGCGAGGACATCTACATCGCCGCGATCACGCTCGGCCTGGTGATCGCCATCTGGCGCTTCCTGGACAATCCGCGGCGCTATCACCCGGCGATCATCGGCGCTCTGCTCGCGCTGAGCTTCGCGACCAAGGAGACGACGTTCATCACGGTCTTCGTGATCGGGCTGTTCTTCATCCTCGCGCTGCTGATCCCCCAATCACGACCACAGGTGTGGGAGCCGATCAAGGCCGCCGGCGCCGAGGGCTGGGGCTGGGCGCTGGCCAGCTTCGCCGGGATCTTCACGATCCTCTTCACCACCTTCCTGACGCACCCGGGCGGCCTCTGGGACGGCGTCTACACCGGCCTGAAGTACTGGCTGGACCAGCACGGCGTCGCCCGCGGCGGCGAGCCGTGGCAGTTCTACGGGACGGTCCTGGCGACGATCGAATGGCCGGCGCTGCTGCTGGGCCTGATCGGCGCGATCTCCCTGTTCAAGCGCAAGCCGCTGTTCGCGGCGTTCCTGGTCTGGGACTTCCTGCTGTCGCTCGCCGTCTACTCGTGGGCGGGCGAGAAGTTCGCGTGGCTGGTCCTGCACCCGCTGCTGCCGCTGCTGCTGCTGGCCGGCACCGGCATCCAGGCGATCTGGGACGCGCGCGGGGCCTGGCGCGTCGCCGGCTTCGCGGTCGCGACGCTGGGCCTGATCTACGTCGCGTTCTCGAGCTGGTGGGTGAACGTGGACCGCGGCGCGGACCCGCGCGAGTTCCTCGTCTCCACCCAGTCCTCGACCGAGGTCCGCGACGTCGCCGAGCAGGTCCAGGCGCTCAGCGACAGCCGCGGCCCGGGCAAGCCACCGCTGACGATCACGGTCGACGCCGCCGAGGGCGCCACGTTCCCGTACGCCTGGTACTTCCGTCACCTCAACGCGGGCTACATCGACTACCAGCAGGCCAACGCGTCCCCGCCCACGAGCGACGTGCTGACGCTCACCGACGCGAGCAAGACGCGCCTGGCGGGCGCGCTGAACGACTACGACTGCCGCCCGTACAAGTTCCGTGTCTGGTGGGTGCGCGACTACGGCATCCTCAAGGCAGCCGACGGCAAGAGCCCCGGCCCGATGCGCCCCGGCGCGCTGTGGCGCTACATCACCCAGCGCAAGACGTGGACGCCGACCGGCGGGATGAACGAGACGCTGTGCATCAAGAAGGGCGTTTAGCGCCCGTAGCCCAGACCGTCGTCCCCTGGTCCGAGTAGACGCGCTCGCCCAGCTGGTCCCACTTGGCGACGCCGGCGTCGCCGTAACTGGTCTGCTCGATCGGGCCGTGGACCACGTAGGAGATGCCGTAGCGGTCCAGCAGCGTCCGCGCCGTGCCCTGGTCGGGCGTCTCGTAGAGCTGCTTGACGTCCGCGGCGCGCACCCCCGGGTCGTGCTGCCACTGCAGCTCGTGGCCCTGCCAGCCCATCACCGTCGAGCGGCCGGTGAAGGTCGAGATGCGCCCGTGGCCGAACGCGGAGTAGTCGTCGCCGACGGCCTCCAGGACGACCGCGTTGCCGGGCGTGTGGTCGCGCAGCCAGGCGATCGCGCCCGGGTCGCCGGGTGAGCTCGCCTCCAGCCACTTCAGACCGTTCAAGGTCGGCGCGTTGGCGTAGCCGCCGGTGCGGGCGTACCCGCCCGCGTACGGGTAGACGAGCCCGGCGATCAGCAGCACCGCGGCCACCGACGCCCACACCTGCCAGACCCGCCGCGGCAGCCACACCGCTGTCCACGGCAGCGCGCAGCCCGCGGCCAGCCCGAGCAGCAGGTAGCCCTGGTAGCCGGCCTTGAAGACCGTGTTCATGCGCTCCAGCGCGCCGTTGTCGAACGCGTCGCGCAGGTAGATCAGCTCGGGGATCAGCAGCAGCGCGGCGCCGCCGGCCACGATCGCCCACAGATACCGCTGCGGCGCCGAGAGCTCCGGCGCAAGCACCGCGCTGATGGCGGTGATCATCCCGATCGCCAGCAGCAGCGCCCCGGTGAGGTTCGAGGAGGCCAGCAGCGACCCCCCGACGACCACCGCCGCCCCACCCCAGCCGAGCCACAACCAGCGCTTCGGCGAGCCCAGCAGCCGGTGCGCGTAGAGCCCGATCAGCGGCCACAGCAGGATCCCGTAGATCAGCGCCATGTCGCCGAGCCAGTACTTGAACGAGCGCCGCGGCGCGCACGCCGTGACCGGCTCGCAGCTGCCGGCGACGACCCCGATCCCCCGCGCCTCCGGGCTGAAGTCCAACACGAACGGCAGGATCAGGGCGAAGCTGGCCACGAGCACGAGCCCCAGCCACACGAGCGGGAAGCCGACGCGGCCGTCGGTGCGCATCCGGATCACCACCCCGGCGGCCAGCAGCCCCGCGCACACCGGGTACGACCACGAGTTCATCGCGTACATCACGCCCAGCGCGAGCGCGGCGGCGAGCGCCTCGGCGGCGCCGCGCCACAGCAGGTCCCCGCGCGGCCCCGCCAGCGCGAGCTGCAACCCGAACGCGATCACCAGCACGGTGAACGGCAGCGCGATCACGTGCGCGTGGAGGTCGCCGAGCACGAACGAGAACGACGGGAACTCGTTGATCGTGTTCGGGATCACCCGCGACGGGTCGAACCAGGCGTAGTCCTTCGGCGGGTCGGCGGCGTTGACCCACGAGCGCACGCCGGCGAGGTTGCCGAGGATCGTCACCAGCGCCGCGGCGACGATCCCGGCGAACACCGGGCCGCCGCGCGGCGCGCGCTCGCCGAGCACGGTGCGCGCCGCCGCCCACAACGTCCCCGCGAACGCGTAGACCGCGGTCGCCGTGAGGCCCATCAGCGCGCCCCACAGCAGCAGGTAGCCGGCGTCGGGCCGGATGCCGAGCAGCTTGATCGGCCAGGCCAGCACGAGGTGGCCGAAGTAGTAGTAGTTCAGCGACTCGCCGCTCATCCACGGATCGTGCGGCGGGAAGTGCGACGAGGCGTTCAACGCGTTGATGAACGCCATGTCCATCGGCTTCTCGGTGCCCCACACGTCGGGCGCGAAGGAGGCGAACAGCGCGCCCATCGCGTAGACGACGGCGAAGACGATCTCCGCGCCCCAGAACAGGCGCCGGCGCACCGGCTCCTCGGGCAGCGCGAGCCGTTTGATGCGCTGGCGCCGCGTCCCCTTGGCCCGCTCGCCCAGCGAGTGCAGCCGGACCGCGGCCAGTGCCGAGGCGACGCCGACGAGCACGAGCACGCCGATGATCAGCCCGAGCGAGTACGGCGCGATCCGCAGCGACGCGGCCATCCAGATCAGCCACGTGACCAGCAGCAGGCCGAAGACCTTGCTCAGGCCCAGGCCCGCGCCCGGCAGCCGTCCGAGGACGAGTGCGGTGAGCGGGGCGGCCAGCAGGCCCACCACTTCGAGCACGAGGAAGAGTGCGAGCGCGGCGACCATCGCGGGCCGGGAGGGTACCGTCCTCGCCCATGTCGCTTTACGAGTCGATCGCGGACCTCCCCCTGACCATCGAGCGTTACGAGCTCACGCGGCTGGCCCGCGTCGTGTCCTCCGGCTTCGAGCGGGTGTCCACGCAGATCGCGCTCTCCGGCGGCGGGCACACGGGGCTGGGCGAGGATGTGACCTACGAGGCCGAGGCGCACGACGCGTGGTCCGCGCTCGAGCTGGAGGGCACGTGGACGTTCGACGCCTTCAGCGAGCACCTCGGCGGGCTCGATCTCTTCGCCGCGTTCACGCCCCAGCAGGACGTCTACCGCCGCTATCGCCGCTGGGGCTTCGAATCGGCGGCGCTGGACCTCGCCCTGCGCCAGAGCGACACCTCGCTACACGCGGTGCTCGGCCGCGAGGCGCAGCCGGTGACGTTCGTCGTCTCCAGCCGGATGGGCGAGCCGCCGACGCTCGATCCCGTGACGCGCCGCCTCGCGGTCTACCCGAACCTGCGCTTCAAGCTCGACGGCACGCCGGACTGGAGCGACGAGCTGATCGAGGCGCTCGTGCGCTCCGGCGTGGTCGACTCGATCGACTTCAAGGGCGCCTACAAGGGCACCGTGGTCGACGTCGAGACCGACCCGGCGTTCTACAGGCGGATCGCCGAGGCCTTCCCGGACGCGTGGCTCGAGGACCCGGACCTCGACGACGAGGAGGCGTTCCGCGCGCTCGCCCCGCACCAGGACCGGATCACCTGGGACGCGCCGATCCACAGCGTCGAGGACATCCTGGCCCGCAAGGTGATCCCGCGCACGGTCAACCTCAAGCCGTCGCGCTTCGGCTCGGTCAAGTCGCTGTTCGCGGGCTACGAGTTCTGCGAGCAGCGCGGCATGGGCGCCTACGGCGGCGGCCAGTACGAGCTCGGCGTCGGCCGTGGGCAGGTCCAGTTGCTGGCCGCGCTGTTCCATCCCAACGCCCCGAACGACATCGCCCCGGGCGGCTACGACGCGCTCGACCCGGAGCCCGGACTGCCGGAATCCCCGCTGGACGTCGATCCCGCCCCCATCGGCTTTCGCCGCGCCATAGACTGAGAGGAGCCATGCCGCCAAAGCCCCGTCAAGTCCGCATCGAGTCCAAAAACGCGCAGGCTGCCATGCAGCAGCTGGAAACGCGCTCCGACGAGGAGTTGGAGAAGGAAACGCGTTACAAGTCCGCCGCTCAGGCGATTCTCGGCACCCGTGCCGCCGAGCGCATGGACGGCGCGAAGGCCCGCAAGCACTTCCAGGTCGCGATCGCGTCCGCGCGCCCGCAGGAGCGGATGCAGCTGCGGCGGATGGCCGAGGCGTCGATCGCGCTCGCCGAGCGCCGCGCCGGCGACCTGAAGATCGCGACGGAGAAGCTCGGCGCCCCGGCACCGACCAACCGCCAGCTGTGGATGCTGCGCATCCTCGGCGTCATCCAGCCGCCGCCCAGCGCGCCGCTGTGGCGCAAGATCGCCGGCCCGTTGCTGCTGGTGCTCGCGATCGTGCTGCTGATCGTGCTCGCGTTCGGGATCGTCACGCTGATCGCGTGGCCGTTCGGCGGCGTCGGCAGCTACGCGTGGCTCTACGGCTTCATGCTGCTGATCGTCGTGGGCCTCGTGCTCTGGCGCGTCGGCAAACGCCGGCAGGCCGGCGCACGCGCGAAAGCGGCCGAGCAGCGCGCGGCGGCGTTCGGCGGCAAGCGGTAGCTCACGTTTTGGGCAGCACGCCCGTTTCACCGGGTGTGCTGCCACCGTTCTGGACCCTCGTCGAGACCCATGGCGACGAGCTGCTGGCCCACGCGCGGCGACTTGCCGGCGACTCGGCCGAAGATGTCCTGCAGGACGCGCTGTTGCGCGCGCTGCGGGCCTACCCTCGGCTGCGGCACGCCGAGCATCTGCGGGCGTGGCTGTACCGCGTGACCACCACCACGGCGATCGATCACCACCGGCGCACGCGCCGTGAGGTGGCGATGGATGAGCCGCCGGTCGTCGCCACCTACGACACCCACGACGATTTCGAGTCGCTGATCGAGCCGTTGAACGAGACCGCGCAGGCCGCTCTGCGGCTGCGCTTCGTCGACGACCTCGACTACGACGGCATCGCCACCGCGCTCGGCTGCTCCGTGGTCGCGGCCCGCCAGCGGGTCTCGTCCGCCGTTCGCACTCTCCGGGAGAGCTACGCATGACCCCCCTGCCCGAGTCACTGTTGGAGTCCGTCGCGGCCGCCGCCGTCCGCGAAGGGCTCGCCGACGCCCTCTACACCCGCCTGTCGACGCCGATCGGGCGCCTGCTCGTCGTCAGCGGGCCCGACGGGATCGTCCGTATCGCCTTCGAGAGCGAGCGCGAGGACGTCGCGCTGGCCGAGGTCGCCGCCGCGCTGGGCCCGAACCTGATCGGCTCCGACCGCGAGATGGCCGCCTCGCGGGACGCATTGAGCGCCTACTTCGAGGGCGGCGCGGAGTTGCACCTGCCCGTCGATCTGCGCCTCACCCACGCGCCCTTCCGGCGCGCGGTGCTCGAGAAGCTGCGCGAGGTGCCGCTGGGTGAGACCGTGAGTTACGGCGAGCTGGCCGCGCGCGCCGGCAACCCGCGGGCGGCACGCGCGGTCGGGACGGCGTGCGCGCGCAACCCGATTCCGATCATCGTGCCCTGCCACCGCGTGCTCCCCGGGACCGGGAAGCTCGGCAGCTACGCGGGCGGCCCGGAGCGCAAGCGCACGCTGCTGGACCTGGAGGGCGTCACGGAGATCCGCGAAGCGATCTCCAAGCCGAGATGAGCCGCGCCGGCGAAGCCGGCCGCGCTCACGAAGCGCCTACTTCTCGCTGACCTTGATCGAGTTCATCACGACCGCGGCGTCGGGCTGGCCGGTCTGGGCGTTCTTCTCGATCGCGCCGATCTTGTCCACGACGTCCTGGCCCTTGGTGACCTCGCCCAGCAGCGCATAGTCCGGCGGCAAGGACGCCGCGCCGTCGCCGGTGACGACGAAGAACTGCGAGCCGGACGTGCCGGCCGGCTCGGTCTGGGTCTTGGCCATGGCGACGATGTACTTGTCGTAGGTCAGGTCGCTCGGCGGCGCCTCCTCGACCGAGTAGCCCGGCCCGCCGTTGCCGCTGCCTTCGGGGTCGCCGCCCTGGATCACGAAGCCGGGCTCGATCCGGTGGAACCACAGCCCGTCGAAGAACCCCTTGTCGGCCAGGTACTTGAAGGACCCGCCGGTGATCGGCGCGCGCTTGGCGTCGAGCGTGATCTCGAACTCGCCGCAGGTCGTGTCGACCGTGGCCACGTAGGTCTTGGAGGCGCTGAGCTTCTCCTTCGGCTTCTTGAGCTCACCGACGTCCTTGGGCCCCGGCACCTCGGCCTGCTCGCAGCCGTCCGGCGCGGC
This sequence comes from uncultured Solirubrobacteraceae bacterium, assembly GCA_963798325.1. Taxonomy (GTDB): domain Bacteria; phylum Actinomycetota; class Thermoleophilia; order Solirubrobacterales; family Solirubrobacteraceae; genus Solirubrobacter. The sequence continues at coordinate 225,260 of CAWCSS010000004.1, read as the reverse complement.
CGCCGCGGTGGTGGCCTCCGGCGTGGCCGTGTCGGTGGCGGTCGTCGCCTCGGGTGTGGGTGTGCTCTCCGCTTCGGGCGAGTCACTTCCGCACGCGGCGATGACGAGGGCGAGGCTGGCGATGAGGACGGCGAGGAGTCGTTGCACGGCGGGCAAGGATAATGCGGCGCGCGTGAACCTTTCCTCTGCCGTTGGAAGCTATGACCACCTCCTGCTCGACCTCGACGGCTGCCTGTGGCTGGGCGACGAGCCGATCGAGGGCGCCAGCGACGCCGTGACCGCCCTGCGCGAGGCCGGCAAGTCGATCCTGTTCCTGACCAACGACGTGCGCAACGCACCTGAGGGCTTCGTGTCCAAGCTCTGGCGGCTCGGGTTCCGCGCGTCGCTGGACGAGGTCCTGAGCGTCGGGGCGGCCGTCCAGTTCGTGCTCGCGGGCCGCAACGGCGGGCGCGGCGGCAACGCCTACGTCGTCGGGTCCCAGGCGCTCGTCGACCACGTGGCCGAGGCGGGCTGGCGCATCGTCAACCACACCGAGTTCGCCACCCGCGCCGACATCGTGGTCGTCGCCGCCTACGACGAGCTGCTCTACGACGAGCTCCGCATCGCCACCCAGGCCGTCCTGCGCGGCGCGGAGCTGATCGGCGCCACCCGCGACGCCTCCTTCCCGATGCCCGACGGCATGTGGCCCGGCACCGGCGCGGTGCTCGCGGCGGTCGAGACCGCCACCGGCGTCGAGGCCGCCGAGATCATCGGCAAGCCCGAGAGCGCGATGTACGACGCCGCGCGCGACCGCCTCGGCCCCGGCCGCATCCTCGCCGTCGGCGACCGCCTCGAGATCGACGTCGAAGGCGCCCGCCGCGCGGGCATCGATCAGGCCCTGGTCCTCACCGGCGGCACGACCCGCGCCGAAGCCGAGGCCGCCGACCCCCGCCCCACCCACATCGCCGACTCCCTCGCCACCCTTGTCAACCCGAATTGACTAAAGGGGACAGTCCCCTTTTAGTCAATTTGGGTTGCCTGCGTCGCGGTCGTCTAGCCTCCCGGGCCGTGATCGACGGCTCCGTGTGCCTGATCGTCAATCCGCACGCCGGGGGCGGCCGGGCCTTGCGCCTGCTGCCCGGCGTCGAGGCGGCGCTGCGCGGCCAGGGCCGGCCGTTCCGGGTGACCGAGAACGATGTCGATGCAGCACGCCCGGGAGCTCGCGCGCGGGGCGTGTGACAGCGGGGAGATCGTCGCGGCGATGGGCGGGGACGGGATCGTCGGCGCGGTCGCCGGTGAGCTGCGCGACCGCAAGGGGCTGCTGGTGGTCCTGCCCGGCGGCCGCGGCAACGACTTCGCGCGCAAGCTGGAGATCCCGTTCAACCCGGTCGACGCCGTCAAGCTGCTCGAGACCGGCGCGGAGCGAAACGTCGACCTCGCCGAGGCCAACGGCACGTCCTACCTGGGCATCCTCTCGGCGGGCATCGACAGCGACGTCTCGCGGATCGCGCTGGAGACGCGGTTGAAGCTCGGCACGTTCGTCTACACCTACGGCGTGCTGCGCGCGATCGCCTCCTGGCGCCCGGCCGAGTGGAAGCTGACGATCGACGGCGAGCCGCAGAGCTTCCCCGGCTACAGCGTCGCGGTGGCCAACTCGGGCGTGTTCGGCGGCGGCATGTTCCTGGCCCCCGACGCCTCCCTGGACGACGGAAAGCTCGACGTCGTGACGATCACGCAGCAGTCCAAGCTCCGCTATCTGCGCGGCCTGCCGCGCGTGTTCAACGGCAGCCACCTGCAGGACCCGGCGATCAACGTCGTCCAGGCGCGCGAGATCAGCTTCGAGGCGAGCCGGCCCTTCACCGCCTACGCCGACGGCGACCCGATCGGCGACCTGCCGCTCACGGTGAAGGTGCTGCCCGGCTCGCTGCGGGTGGTGGCGCCGCGATGATCCGGCTGGCGGCAGGGGTGGCCGCCGCCAAGGCGGTCGGCACGCTCGTGCGCACCGCCGGCCGCGGCGGCGGGACGAGCCTGCCCGGCAAGGTGCTGACGAAGATCGAGCCGCACGCCATCGGGCGGCTCGCGAGCTGCCTGAGCAACGGCAGCGTCGTGATCTCCGCGACCAACGGCAAGACGACGACCGCGGCGATGGTGGCCTCGATCCTCGAGAAGACGAGCATGCGCCTCGTCCACAACCGCGCGGGCGCGAACATGGCCGGCGGGATCGCCTCCGCGCTGGCCGACGCCAGCCGCAAGGGCGGCCGCACGCTGACCGGTGACTTCGGCCTGTTCGAGGTCGACGAGTTCTGGCTCGGGCCGGTCGTCGAGGAGCTGGAGCCCAGGGCGATACTGCTCGGGAACCTGTTCCGCGACCAGCTCGACCGCTACGGCGAGCTGGAGACGATCGCCGACCGCTGGGCGCTGATCACGGCCGGTCGCGAGGGGCTGGTGCTCAACGCGGACGACCCGTTGATCGCCGACCTGGGCCGGCCGCACGCGCCGTGGCCGCCGCCCGCCGGCGCGCCGCCCGCGCCGCCGACCCGCCCGGGCGTCGTCTACTTCGGCGTCGACGACGACTCGCTCGCGTTGCCGGAGCTCCAGCACGCGAGCGACTCCAAGCACTGCCGCCGCTGCGGCCACGCCTACACCTACAGCGCCGTCTACCTCGCCCATCTCGGCCACTACACGTGCCCGAACTGCGGCCAGCAGCGCCCGCACCCGACGGTCGTCGCCACCGACGTCGCGCTCAACGGGATCAAGAGCGCCGCGTTCACCCTGCGCGAGCGCAGGATCGAGCTCCCGCTGCCCGGCCTCTACAACGTCTACAACGCGCTCGGCGCCGCCGCCCTGACGCTCAGCCTGGGCATCGAGCTCGACGACGTGGTCGACGGCCTGCAATCCGTGGCCCCCGCCTTCGGCCGCGCGGAGACGCTCGATCTCGGCCGCCCGACGAGCATCCTGCTGGTCAAGAACCCCGCCGGCGCCAACGAGGTGCTGCGAACGCTCGCGCTCGAGGGCGAGCAGCTCGACCTGCTCGGCGTCCTCAACGACCGGATCGCCGACGGCCGCGACGTCTCGTGGGTGTGGGACGCCGACTGGGAGCTGCTCGCCGGCAGCGTCCGGCGCTTCACCGCGTCGGGGACGCGAGCGGCGGAGCTCGCCCTGCGGATGAAGTACGCCGGCCTCGATCCCGCGAGGATCGAGGTCGTCGAGCCGCTCGAGCAGGCGCTCGACCACGCCCTGGTCAACGGCGACGGACCGCTGTACGTGATCCCCACCTACACCGCGCTGCTCGAGCTCAGGGAGATCCTCACCCGCCGCGGCCAGGCAAAGGCGTACTGGCGATGACGCGCCCCGAGACCGCCGTCTGGCACGACGTCGAGTGCGGCGCCTACGACGCCGACCTCGAGCTCTGGCGCGACCTTGCGCAGGGCGCGATCCTCGACGTCGGAGCCGGCACCGGCCGGGTGGCCCTGAGACTTGCCGCGCAGGGCCACGACGTCACCGCCCTCGATCTCGACGGCGACCTGCTCGCGGTCCTGCGCGAGCGCGCCGGCGAGCAGGGCCTCCACGTCGCGACGATCACCGCCGACGCCGCCGACTTCCACGCCGACCAGCGCTTCGACCTGATCGCCGTGCCGATGCAGACGATCCAGCTGCTCCCGCGGCGAGACGGCTTCTTCGCCTCCGCCCGCAGGGCGCTCAAGCCCGGCGGCCGGGTCGCGGTCGCGATCGCGACCGAGCTCGAGCCCTACGACGGCGCGCCGCCGCTCCCCGCGCCCGACCTCGGCTCCGAGGACGGCTGGACCTTCGTCTCTCAGCCGGTCGCGATCCGCATCGAGGACGATCAGGTGCACATCGACCGCATCCGGCTGCGGATCGGCCCGCACGGCGAGCGCGTGACCACCGACGACGTGATCACGCTCTCGATCGTCACCCCCGGCGCCCTGGCCGAGGAGGCCGCCGCCCACGGCCTGGAGGCCGAGGAGCTGCGTCACATCGCCGAGACCGACGAGCACGTCGCCTCCCAGGTGGTGATCTTCCGTGGCTGACGTCCTGCGCGTCTGCGCGCTCTATCCCGACCTGATGAACATCTACGCCGATCGCGGCAACCTGCAGCTGCTGCGCAAGCGCTGCGAGTGGCGGGGCATCGGCTTCGAGCTCTCCGGCGTCAGCTTCCAGGACGAGCTCGACCCGGACGCGCACGACCTGTTCTACATGGGCGGCGGCCAGGACCGCGATCAGGTGCTGTGCGCCGAGGATCTGGCCACCCACAAGCGCGAGGCGCTGCACGCCGCGGCCAAGCGCGACAAGGTCATCTTCGCCGTCTGCGGCGGCTACCAGCTGCTCGGCCACGCCTACGAGCTCGACGGCACCAAGCTCCCGGGCGTCGGCCTCGTCGACCTCGAGACGGTCCGCGAGGACGGCCCCCGGCTGATCGGCAACGTCGCCATCGAGGTCGACCTCGGGCACGGGCCGCGCACGCTCGCGGGCTTCGAGAACCACGGCGGGAGAACCAGGCTCGGCGACGCGACACCGCTCGGGAAGGTCCTCAAGGGCCACGGCAACGACGGCCGCTCCGGCTTCGAGGGCGTCAAGGACCGCAACGTCATCGGCACCTACCTGCACGGCCCGCTGCTGCCCAAGAACGCGTGGCTCGCGGACTGGCTGATCCAGACCGCGACCGGCGCCGAGCTGCAGCCGCTCGACGACACCTTCGAGGACGCCGCCCACGCCGCCGCCCGCCGCGCGGCGGGGCTGGACGCCTAGCACCCGGACGATCCCGTAACGGCGCGGGCCTAGCTTGCCCCGCCATGAGGATCAAGGCATTGCGACGCGTCGTCGGGGCAGCCGCGCTGGCGGCGGCCGCGCTCGCTCCGACCAGCGCCCAGGCGGGCATCTGGACACCGATCGCCAGCGGCACGACCGAGCAGATCAACGCGATCGACTATCAGTCGCCGACGCGGTTGTGGTACGCGACGACCAACGGCACGATCGGCTATCGCAAGCCCGACGGGACGTTCGGCAAGGGCGCAGGCCCGGGCGTCGGGGTGATCTTCAACGACATCGCCTTCCAGCCGGGCGGCACCGTCGGGATCGCGGTCGGCAGCGCCAACAACGTGTGGCGCAGCACCAACGGCGGCGCCAACTGGACCAAGCTGACGATCGCCGCGCCGCTGAACAACGACGACTGCTATGGCGATCCGGACGCCGGCACGTCGCCGTTCGACATCGCCTTCAGCGTCCACTGGGCCGGCGCGAACACCGTCTACATCACCGGCAACAAGAACAACATCCTCAAGTCGGCCAACGCGGGAGCGAGCTTCGCCGAGGTCAACAAGAAGGCCAACGACAACGACGGCACCGCCTGCCGGATGACGTCGAGCTACTACAGCTGGACGGACTCGGCCTGGGTGAGCGACACGACCGGCTACTTCGTCAGCCGCTACTTCGGCTCGATGCGCTTCACCGACTCCGGGCTCACGAGCGACGCCGTCCAGCGCGGCGATTCGGTCAACGAGTTCGACGGGCGGCCGCGGATGGCGATCGACCCGGCCAACCCGAGTCGCATCTGGGTCGTCGACAAGGACTCCTACGACTACAGCCAGGACGGCGGCAGCACGTTCCCCTACGGCGCGATGCGGTTCCCCAACCAGACCGAGTATCCGCAGTCGCTGCAGGACATCGCCTTCAGCGGCGGCACCGTGCTGATGACCGGCAGCGCGGGACAGATCTTCAACTCGATCGACGGCAGGGACTTCTACGCGCAGAAGGTCGACGGGATGCTCACCAACGACTGGAAGGCCGTCAGCCTCGCGAGCGCCACGCAGGCCGCCGTCGGCGGGACGGGCGGGGCGCTCGTGGTCACGGACGCCGCCACGACGATCCCGCCGCCGCCCGTGACGAGCCCGACCCCGACGCCGATCGTGCGCACACCGACGACCACGACCCCGCCGCCGCCGGCCACGAGCACGCCGACCCCGATCCAGGGCCAGACGTCGGTCGCCGAGCGCTCGCGCGGGACCGTGCTGATCCAGCGCAGCGGCCGCCTGGTCAGCCTGAGCGATGTCCTCTCGGCGCTCGCCCTCGGCACGCTGGTGGACGCGACGAGGGGCACGATCGTCATCAACCTCGCCGGCGGCTCGTCGGCGACGCTCTCCGACGGCCAGTTCAAGGTCACGCAGTCCGCGGGCACGAACACGATCACGATGCAGACGCCGGCGGGCAAGGCGACCGTCTGCTCGTCCAAGGCCCCACCCAAGGGTGTGGTGCGCACCCTGAAGGGCACCTTGAAGGGCGCGTTCAGCATCGTCGCGGGCGCCGGAACGGTCAGCGCCGCCAACGGCTCGTTCGTGATCCAGGACACCTGCAAGGGCACGAGGATCAAGAACGTCAAGGGCATCGTCTCGGTGAAGAAAAAGGGTGCGAAGAAGGCCAAGGTCATCCGTCCGGGCAAGACCTACGTACTGAAGGCGAAGCTCTTCAAGGCGCGGACAAGGAGGTAAGCCCATCAACCCGGTGGGGTACCATCCGGCGTCCCGCCCCACCGGGACCCTCCTCTTGCCTTCTCAACACTCCGCCCAGTCAGAGGGGCCGTCCGGCTACCGCGAAGCGGTCGAGCTGGAGTTCGCCGCCGCCACGAGGATCTACCCCGGCGCTGACCAACCGGCCGTGGATGGCCTCACGCTGACGGTTCCGGCGGGCGAGATCTGCGTGCTCGTCGGCCCGTCCGGCTGCGGCAAGACGACCGCGATGCGGATGGTCAACCGCATGATCGACATCTCCTCCGGCGACATCCTGCTGGGCGGCAAGAGCGTCAAGGCGCGCGACGCGGACGACCTGCGACGCGACATCGGGTATGTCATCCAACAGATCGGTCTCTTCCCTCACCGTACGATCGCGGACAACATCGCCACGGTCCCGCGCCTGCTCGGCTGGGACAAGCACCGCGTCACCGAGCGCATCGGCGAGCTGCTCGACCTGATCGGCCTGCCGCAGGAGATGGCCAAGCGCTATCCCGCGCAGCTCAGCGGCGGCCAGCGCCAGCGCGTCGGCGTCGCCCGCGCGCTCGCCGCCGATCCGCCGCTGATGCTGATGGACGAGCCCTTCGGCGCGATCGATCCGATCAACCGCGAGCGCCTCCAGAACGAGTTCCTGCGCCTGCAGGCCGAGATCCGCAAGACGATCGTCTTCGTCACCCACGACATCGACGAGGCGATCAAGATGGGCGACAAGATCGCGATCCTGCAGGTCGGCGGCCACCTGGCCCAGTACGCGAGCCCGTCCGAGATCCTGCTGCACCCCGCCGACGCCTTCGTCGAGGACTTCGTGGGCGCCGACCGAGCGCTGAAGCGGCTGGCGCTGATGCGGGTCTCGGACCTGCCGAAGGACGCGCTCGGCAGTGCCAACGGCGGTCCCGAGATCAGCCATGACGCCAGCCTGCGGGACGCGCTGAGCGACCTGCTCCAGCACGGCGCCGTGCACGGCAACGTGGTCGACTCCGACGGCCGACGCGATCGGCTCGCTGACCGTGGAGACGCTCGCGAGGCTGGCGCAGTCGTGATCCTCGCCCAGCTCCAGCTGCGCGATCGCAGCTCCGGCAGCGCCAGCTGCGTGGAGCGCAACGGGTTCTGCCCGGACTGGATCGCCGACAACTGGGAGCGCTACAAGACGCCCCTGCTCGTGCACATCGAGCTGACCCTGATCAGCGTGGCCATCGGATTCGTGATCGCGTTCTCGCTGGCCCTGGTCGCCTACCGGCGCAAGTGGCTGATCCCGCCGATCACGCAGATCACCGGCGTCCTCTACACGCTCCCCAGCGTCGCGCTGTTCTTCCTGCTGCTGCCGCTGACGGGCCGCGGCAAGGCGACGGCGATCATCGCGCTCGTCGCCTACACCCTGCTGATCATCTTCCGCAACGTGATCACGGGCCTGGAGGGCGTCCCCGCCGACGCTCGCGACGCCGGCCGCGGCATGGGCCTGACCCCCAACCAGTTGCTGTGGAAGGTCGAGCTGCCGCTGGCGCTGCCGGCGATCATGGCCGGGCTGCGGATCGCGGTGACGACCACCGTCGGGCTGACCGCGCTGGTCTTTCTGGCCGGCGCCGGCGGGCTCGGCGAGGCGATCTTCTCCGACACGCAGTTCCGCTCCAACGTCGTCGTCGCCGGCGGCCTGTGCGTGCTGCTGGCCGTCGTCTGCGATCTGCTCGTGCTCGGCGTCCAGAAGCTCCTGACCCCGTGGACGCGAACCGCATGAGCACGACGTTCGCCGCCTTGGGCGAGTTCGGGGACGCCATCTCGTTCATCTTCACCGAGCGCTCCAACCAGCGCGGATCGCCGGTCGGCGGCAGCCACAACCTGCCGCTGCTGTGGGAGCACCTGAAGCTGTGCGCGGCCGCGATGGGCCTGGCGATGGTCGTCGCGCTGCCGCTCGGGCTGATCCTCGGCCACACGGGCCGGTTCAGCTTTCTCGCCATCAGCACCTCCAACATCGGCCGCGCGGTGCCGAGCGTGGCCCTGATCGCGCTGTTCATCGCGTTCTTCCCGCACAGCCCGGAGTTCCTGAACGTCACGCTGGCGCTGGCGCTGCTGGCCATCCCGCCGATCCTCACCAACGCCTACGTGGGCGTCCAGCAGAGCGATCGCGACTCGGTGGACGCCGCGCGCGGCATGGGGATGTCCGGCGGGCAGATCATCCGCAACGTCGAGCTGCCGCTTGCGCTGCCGTTGATCTTCGGCGGGATCAAGACCTCGACCGTCAACGTCATCGCCACGGCGACGATCGCCCCGCTCGTCGGGGTCGTCACGCTGGGTGACCCGCTCGTGGCCGTCTCGGTCTACGGGCGTGAGGGGCAGATCGGCGCCTCGATCATCGTCGCCGCGCTGGCGATCGGCGCGGAGGTCGGCCTCTCGGCCGTCCAGCGTGCGATCACCCCCGCCGGCATCAAGCTCGAGCGCGGGGCGCAAGACCCCGCGCAGACCCGCTCCGGTCTTACCAAGAGGAGGATTCAGACCGCACCATGAAACGCGTTCCGTATGCACTCGCCGCGGCGTTGGCCGCACTGTCGATCGGTGTCGCCGCGTGTGGCGGCGACGACGAGCCCACCACGGAGGCAACGTCGACGCCGACCGCGGAGGCGACCGAGGCCGCCGCGGCGGGCACGATCACGAAGAACCCCGACAACGCGAAGATCACGCTCAAGATCGGCTCCAAGAACTTCACCGAGCAGAAGGTGCTCGGCGAGATCTACGCGCAGGGCCTCGCCGCGGCGGGCTACACGACGTCGACCGACCTCAACCTGGGCGACCAGGACGTCGCGCTGGCGGCCCTGAAGGGCGGCGAGATCTCCGCCTACCCGGAGTACACCGGCACCGCGCTGACCGTGTTCTTCAAGAAGGACGCCGCCGACCTGCCGAAGGACCCGCAGGAGGCCTACACCGAGCTGAAGGCCGACTTCGCCAAGGACGGCATCACCGCCTTCCCGCCGACGCCGTTCACGTCCTCCAACGAGGTCGCGGTGACCAAGGAGACGGCGGACAAGTACGGCCTGAAGAACATCTCCGACCTCTCCAAGGTGGCCAAGGACCTCACCCTGTACGGCACCAGCGAGTGCCGCAAGCGCATGGACTGCCTGCTCGGCCTGCAGCAGGTCTACGGGCTGGACTTCAAGAAGTTCACGCCCGTCTCGCCCGACCAGCGCCACGAGGTCCTGACCTCCGGCCGCGCCGACGTGTCGATCGTCTACACGACCGACCCGCAGATCAAGCGCAACAACGAGGTCCTGCTCGAGGACGACAAGGGCATGTTCCCGCCCTATAACCCGACGCTGCTGATGAAGACCGAGACGGCCGACGCCGCCGGCCCGGATCTGGCGAAGACGATCGACCTGCTCCAGACGCAGCTCACCGACGACGCGATGCAGGAGCTCGACGCCCGCGTCGACCTCGACAAGAAGGACCCGGCCGAGGTCGCGAAGGAGTACCTGAGCGAAACCGGGCTGGTCAAGTAATCCGCGCGGCCAACTGCTCGGGCGGCGAAGGTCGCCCGAGCAGGAAGCCCTGCACGTAGTTGCACCCCGAGGCCTTCAGCAGCTCGAGCTGCTCCTTGGTCTCCACGCCCTCGGCGACGACGCTCAGCTCGGCCGCGCGGCCGATGCTCAACGCCGCCTCGATGATCCGCCGGTCGCGCTCGCCCGCCGCGCGTGCCACGAACCCGCGGTCGAGCTTGATGCCCGTCAGCGGCAGCCGCGCGAGCCGCGTGAGGCTGCTGTAGCCGGTGCCGAAGTCGTCGAGGTAGACGTGCAGGCCGAGCCGGCGGAGCTGCTCGAGGCCCTCGATGGCCGCGTCCCCGCCCTCCATCAGGGTCGTTTCGGTGATCTCCAGCGCGATCCGGCTCGGGTCGGTGATGGTGGCCCGTACACGGGCGGCGAACGTCGGCTCGCTGAGCTCCCGCGCGGCGACGTTGACCGTGATCCGGACGTGATCCGGGAACAGGCTCGCCTCCTGGACGGCGCGCTTGAGCACCCAGTCGCCGATCGCGGAGATCAGCTTGACGTCCTGCTCGGCGATCGGCAAGAAGCGCCCTGGGCCGAGCAGCCCCTCCTCGGGGTGCTGCCAGCGCACCAGCGCCTCGACGGCGACGACCCGAAAGGGATCGAGCTCCCAGATCGGCTGGTACATCAGGCGCAGCTCGTCGCCCGAGATCGCGCGCCGCAGGCCGTCCTCGATCCGCAGCCGGTCGCGCAGCCGGCCCTCCATCGCGCGGTCGAAGACCTCGAAGGCGCTGCCGCCGCGGGCCTTGACGCGCTGCAGGGCGGCGTCGGCGCCCTGGATCAGGTCGGCGCTGGAATGGCCGAGATCCTCGACGGCGATCCCGATCGTGGCGGTCATCATCAGCTCTTTGACCGGGGTCGCGAGCGTCTCCGTGAGCCGCTCGGCGAGCGCGGCGGCGGCGCGTTCGTCCTCACACTCGGCCAGCACGGCGAACTCGTCGCCGCCGAAGCGCGCGAGCGGTTGGGCGCCGTCGAGCACCTGGCGCAGCCGGCCGGCGACCTCGATCAGCACGTCGTCGCCCGCCTGGTGGCCGAGCGTGTCGTTGACCGCGCGGAAGCGGTCGAGGCCGACGAGCAGGACGGCGACGCGCGACCGCAGCGGCCGCGCGAGCGCCTGATCGAGCCGCTCCTGGAACAGCAGCCGGTTCGGGAGCCCGGTGAGCGGGTCGTGGAGCGCCTGGTGGGCCACGCGCTCCTGGAGGCGGCGTGACTCCGTGACGTCGGTGATCGACACGACCAGGCCGTTCACGCGCCCGTCGCCGCCGGCGCGCAGCGGCTGGTAGTTGGCGCTGACCGACACGCGGTGACCATCCGGCCGGGTGAACGTGACCGGGACCTCGTGGCGCGGCTCACCGCCGTCGAGCACCTGCTTGCCGGGGCTGGTGCGGTTGACCGGATCCATCGCCGAGCCGTCTTCCAGCCGCGGCGCGATCGCCCGCCACCACTCGCGGTTGCCGAGGATCCGGTCGCGATCGAGGCCGAGGATGCGGCACGCGGCGGGGTTGGCGTCGGTGACGTTGCCGGCGTCGTCGACGGTCAGCAGCCCAGACTCGAGCGTCGCGATCACGGCCCGCAGGCGCTCCTCGGACACGCGCCGGTCGGTCACGTCGTCGGCGTGGACCATCACTCGGTCGGGCGGGACGAAGACGTACGTGACATCCAGCAGCCGCGTCGCCCCGCTGGCCGCGAAGGTGTGCTCCATCTCCCGGTTGACCCGTCCGCGGGTCGCGAGCGTCTCTGTGAGGTCGCGTTGAATGTCGGGCCGGTGCGCGTAGATCTCGGCGAAGGGCTTGCCGATCAGCCCTTCCAGATGCCCGGCGCCGAGCTCGAAGGCTGCCTGGTTGGCGCGTTCGAGCACGAAATCATCGTCCGCTCGCCTCCATGTGTAACAGGGAACGGGGATGCCGTCGTACTGCGCCTGGAGCGGGTCGGGCTCGCTTGCCATTCGGTCGCGCGACCCTACCGGTTGGTTGACGCTCGCCGCGTCCGGGCTCTGACCGAATCCGCGAGTATTCGAGCGCGCGATGACGGGGCATACTCGAGGTATGGACGCGTTCGACATTCCGCGGTTGCGCGGGCTCACCCATGCGTACGCGTTCTGGGCCGCGCTCGCGGCGACGGTGTGCCTGGTGACGCTCACCCCCGGCGGCGCGCCCCGGGCGGCCGCGCTGATCTACGGCGCGGGGCTCTGCGCGCTCTTCGGCGGTTCCGGCCTCTACCACCGCTGGCGCTGGGATCCTCGCTGGAAGACGGTGCTGCGGCGGATCGACCACTCGACGATCTTCCTGTTCATCGCCGCCTCCTACACGCCCGTGGGCTGGCTGGTGCTCGAGGGCGCCACCCAGTGGGTGGTGCTGATCACGGCCTGGACCGGCGCGCTGGCGGGCGTGACGCTGAGCGTGGCGTGGATCAACGCGCCGCGTGGGGTCTGCGCCGCGTGTTACGTCGCGCTGGGCTGGGTCGCCGTGCTCGCGTTCCCGCAGCTGCACGCCGAGCTGCCGTCGATCGCGCTGATCCTGATCGCCGGCGGCGGCATCCTCTACACCGTCGGCGCGGTCATCTTCGCCCTCGGGCGCCCGAACCCGTGGCCGGCGTGGTTCGGCTTCCACGAGATCTTCCACGTGTTCGTGATCGTCGCGGCGATCCTGCACTTCGTCGCGATGGCCGGCTGGATCGTGCCGTCCGGCCTCCACGGTTAGCCTGCACGGCATCGACGTCCGGCTGCTCCACAAGAACGCCCGCGCGCCGGTGCGCGACGACGCCGCGTACGACCTCGCGTGCCTGGAGGCGTTCTCGCTCGGGCCGGGCGAGCGCGCGATCGTGCGCACCGGCGTGTCGGTGACGCTGCCCGCGGGCATGGTCGGGCTGGTCCTGCCGCGCTCGCGGCTGGCGTTCGAGCACGGCGTGACGGTCGTCAACGCGCCCGGGCTGGTCGAGCCGGGCTACGGCGGCGAGCTCGGCGTGATCCTGGTCAACCTCGGCACGGACGTGTTCGTCGCCGAGGCGGGCTCGCTGATCGCGATGCTGCTGCTCGTGCCGTTCAGCTGAGCGCGACGAGCTCGACGCCGGCGCCTTCGAGCACCGCCTGGCCGTCGAGCACCGCGTAGCCGCTGCGGTAGTACAGGCGCACGATCCCGGCGCCGGCCAGCAGCCGTGCGCACGGCGGGCACGGGAAGTCGGTGACGTAGACGACCGCCCCCTCGGTCGAGCGGCCCTCGCGGGCGGCGGTGGCGATCAGCTGCGCCTCGGCGTGGACGGCGGTGGAGAGCTCGAGGTGCACGCCCTTGAAGAAGTTGCTGCGCGGGTCCCCGACCTCGTAGGGGGACTGCTCGTGCGGCAGATGCTGGTTGTGCGCGGCGGCGAGCGTGCCGTCGGCGAAGGCGATCGCCGCGCCGACCTGGCGCCACCAGTCGAGGCTCTTGGCCGCCTCGGTCTCGGCGGCGTTGGCGAGGTCGGCGTAGGCCTCGGTCTCGGGGACCGTGCGCGCGGGCGCGGGCTCGAGCAGCTTGACCGTGCGGGTCTTGTCCCAGCGCAGGAACGCCGTGTCGTAGCGCACCGCGGCGCGCGGGAAGCAGCGCTCGACGACCATGTGGCTGACGTCCTCGTCCGGCAGCGTCAGCGTCGGGCGCTTCGCGGCCAGCTCGGCGGCGTTGTTCGCCGTCAGGACGTGGGCGGTGAAGCCCCACGCCTCCAGCGCGCGGGCCACGCGCTCGGGCTCCAGGGCGCGCACGTCCTTGGCCGGCGGGCGGTAGTCCTCGAGCAACTCGCGGCCGATCAGGTAGACCGGCCGGTCCACCCCGTGGCGCGCGAGGAAGCGCCGGTAGCCCTCGTGCAGGACCGGGATGTAGGCGACGACCGCCTCCACGCTCATCGGCTCTTGGCGATCTTGTCGATCAGGTCCGGCAGGATCCGGGCCAGCTCGGGGCCGAGCTTGTCCCCGAGGTGCATGTACATCTGGCGGATGCGCTCGGAGGTCGTGACCGCCGATTGGCGCTCGAGCACCTCGATCCGCCCGACGAACGCCGCGCAGGGCTTCGAGGTCCTCGCCGGAGTAGGAATGGTCGGCGGTCAGGACCAGCACGTCCGGGCGGACGGCCTTGATCAGGGCCCAGCGTGGCTCGTCGAGCGGCTTGAGGAAGATGTAGTCCACCGGCCGCTGGTGCGCGAGCAGCTCCAGGCGCTCGGATTCCGGGACCATCGGGCGATCGGCGCCCTTGCGCGCCTTGATCTTCGCGTCGCTGTCGACCCCCACGACGAGCACGTCGCCGAGCTCCGCGGCACGCGCCAGGTACTTGACGTGGCCGAGGTGGATCAGGTCGAAGGACCCGGAGGTGAGCACGATCGTCTGCTTGAGCCCCTTGAGGTGGCTGACGGTCTGCTCCATCTCCGCGAGCGACAGGATCAGACGCTTCTCGAAGTTGACTCCAGGGCCGATGATGCTCAAGCGCGTGACCTTATCGTCCGCGGTGGTCGCCAGACTGGTCTGCCGTGCCGAATTACCTGCCTTACGCCGAACGCCGTCCCAGCACGGCCTATCAGGACATGCTGCGGACGATTCGCGAGGACGGCGTGCGGGTCCAGACCAAGCAGGGCGAGGACGCGCTGGCCGTCGCCGGGGTGCAGATGCGCTTCGCGATGGCGCACGGGGCGGCGATCATCACCGAGCGCTCGATCGGCACCTTCTGCCGCAAGCCGATCGGCGAGCTGTGCGCGTTCATCAACGGCGCGCGGACGCTGGCCGAGTCTCGAGGCAGTTCGGCTGCGACTGGTGGGACCCCTGGGCGACCCGGAGAAGACGTCCTCGCGGGGGCTGGTCGCCGGGCGACCTCGGGCCGGGCTCCTACGGGCCGCCTTCCACGACTTCACCACCGACCTCGACGGCGACGATCCCGGGTTCGACCAGCTTCCGCACCTCATCGAGAAGCTGCGCGATCTGCCGCTGGACCGCACGGCGCTGCTGAGCCCGTGGATCCCGCAGGCCAACCACCGCACGGCGTCGGTGAAGTCCCGGAACACGATCGCGCCGTGCCACGGCTGGGTGCACTTCCTGGTCCTCGGGGACAAGCTGCACGTCGTCCACAACCAGCGCTCCGGGGACATGCCGATCGGCGTGCCGTCGAACATGGCCCAGTACGCGGCGCTGGGGCTGATGGTCGAGCAGCTCACCGGGCTACGAGTTCGCCGAGTACGTGCACTCGATCCAGTACGCGCACATCTACGCCGACCAGCTCGCGCACGTCGACGAGATGCTCGACGCGCGAGCCGCGCCGGCTGCCGACGCTGTCGCTGAACGAGCTGCGGGCCGCGCGGTCACCGACATCCACGACTTCCGCGCCGAGCACTTCGAGCTGACCGACTACGACCCGCACCCCGCCATCAATCAGATCCCGGTGCTGACGTGATCGCCTGCGTCGTCGCCCACGCGTCCAACCGCGTCATCGGCCGCGACGGCGGCCTGCCGTGGCACCTGCCGAGCGACATGAGGTTCTTCCGCGAGCTGACCACGGGCGCGACGGTGATCATGGGGCGCAAGACCTGGGAATCGATCCCGGAGCGCTTCCGGCCGCTGCCGGGACGGCGCAATCTCGTGCTCTCTCGCGGCGGGGAGATCGAGGGCGCCGAGGTGTTCGCGACGCTCGACGCCGCTTTGGCGGCCGCCGACGGTGACGTGTTCGTGATCGGCGGCGGCGCGACGTATGAGGCCGCGCTTCCGCTGGCCGATCGCGTCTACGCGACGGAGATCGACGCCGAGGTCGATGGCGACACGCTGTTCCCCGAACTGGCCGGCTGGCAGTGCGTGGAGACCTCTGACGCCGCCTCCGAGAACGGCCACACCTTCCGCTTCAAGCGCTATGAGCCTCTATGACTTCGACGCCGCCCGCACCGACGCGCAGCGGGCGAAGATGGAGGCGCTGGAGGCGCGCGGCG
The DNA here is from genome assembly GCA_963798325.1 of uncultured Solirubrobacteraceae bacterium. GTDB lineage: Bacteria > Actinomycetota > Thermoleophilia > Solirubrobacterales > Solirubrobacteraceae > Solirubrobacter. The sequence goes on along the minus strand of CAWCSS010000004.1, from coordinate 209,305 downwards.
AGTGCATCTTCTGCCCCGAGCACGCAGGCGAGCTGCTGCACCGCGGCGAGCACTGGTACGTCAAGCACAACGACTTCCCCTACGCGGGCACGGCCGCGCACCTGCTGATCGTGCCCGTGCGCCACGTCATCGCCTTCGACGAGCTGCCCGACGAGGCGGGTGCTGAGCTGTGGGCGATCAAGCGGATGCTCAAGGCCCAGCTTTCGCCGCTGGCCACCGCGACCGTCGAGCGCAGCGGCGACATGCGCCTCAACGGCGGTAGCGTCGCGCACCTGCACACCCACTTCGTCGCGCTCGACGCGGCGCCGGAGACGACCGTGCGCTTCCGGGTCAGCGCGAAGGCATGAGCGAGACGCTCGGTTACCGGCTGCTGCGCCCCGGCGCCCGCCCACCGGTTCGCACCCGCCCCGGCGACGCCGCGTTCGACCTGCTGACCGACGAGGCGTTCACGCTGGCGCCGGGCCGGCGCCACCGCGCGACCACCGGCGTCAGCATCGCGCTGCAGCCCGACTGGGCGGGGCTCGTCGTCCCGCGCTCGGGGCTGGCCGCCAACCACGGCATCACCCTGCTCAACGCGCCCGGGCTGATCGACCCCAACTACCGCGGCGAGCTCATGGTCGTGATGCACAACGCGGGCGACGAGGCCTACGAGGTGCACGCCGGGGATCGCGTAGCGCAGCTGCTGATCGTGCGCTTCGCCGCCGCGACCCCGGTCGAGCTCGAGGAGCTGCCGGCGGGGCCCGACGACCGCGCCCACCAGGGCTTCGGGTCCTCAGGCCGCTGATTCAGGTGTGACCGCGTAGCGCTCGTAGCGCTCCGCGACGACCTTCGGGATGCGCGCACTCACGCGCACGCCCTCGGGCGTGTCCTCGCGCTCCATCTCCCCCGCGACGTCGTGGATCTCACTCAGCAGCGCGCCCTCGGAGAACGGCACGAGCAGCTCCACGTCTCGGAGCGTCTTCTCGAACTCCTGGGTGATGCGCTCCTGCAGCTCCTCCAGCCCCTCGCCGGTCTGCGCGGAGACGAGCACCGCGTCCGGGTGGCGGAAGCTGAGCTCGCGGCGGCGCTCGTCGTCGAGGACGTCGGCCTTGTTGAGCACGAGCATCCGCGGTGAGCTGCCGGCGTGGATCTCCTCGAGCACGTCCTCGACGGCGCGGGTCATGGCCACCAGCTCCTCCTCGTCGGCGCTGGCGTCGACGACGTGCAGGACGAGATCGGCGAGCCGGGTCTCCTCCAACGTCGCCGCGAAGGCGTCGACCAACTGGTGCGGGAGCTTGCGGATGAAGCCGACGGTGTCGGTCATCAGGAACGTGCGGCCGTGCAGGCGCAGGGTGCGCGTCGTCGGATCGAGCGTGTGGAACAGGCGATCGCGGACCCCGACCTCGGAGCCGGTGAGGGCGTTGAGCAGCGTCGACTTGCCCGCGTTGGTGTAGCCGGCGAGCGCGACGTTGGGCAGGTGCGCGCGCACCCGCTCGGCGCGCTGGGTGGCGCGCGTGAGCTTGACCTGGTCCAGCCGGCGCTTGAGCACCGTGATCCGGTCGCGCGCGAGCCGGCGGTCGGTCTCGATCTGGGACTCGCCCGGGCCTCGCGTGCCGATGCCGCCGACGCCTCGACCGGCGCCGAGGCGCTCGAGGTGCGTCCACAGGCCGCGCATGCGGGCCATGTTGTATTCGAGCTGCGCGAGCTCGACCTGCATCTTGCCCTCGGCGGACTGCGCGTGGCTGGCGAAGATGTCGAGGATCACCGCGGTGCGGTCGAGCACCGGCGTGTCCAGCACCGCCTCCAGGTTGCGCTGCTGGCGCGGCGTCAGCTCGTCGTCGGCGACGACGACGTTGGCGTCCGCGGGCTTGAGCAGCGCCTTGAGCTCGTCCGCCTTGCCGGGGCCGAGGTACAAGTTGGGGTGCGGGTTGTCGCGAGTCTGCGTGAGCGTGCCCACGGTCGCGACACCGGCGGTCCTGAGCAGCTCCTTGAGCTCGTCCAGTTCATCGACTTCCGGTGACGCTCCGATGACGTAGGCACGCTGCTTGGCCCGGCCGGCCTCTTGTGGCGGGGCATAGCGGGACTCGGTGGTGCGGCCGTTGCGAGAGCGTTCCAAGACCTTCCATTCTAGAGTCCGGGTGCATGCCCGTCACGCCCGCCCCCGGAGAAACCGAGCTGGCGGAGCGCCTTGCCGCGCGCACGCTCGAACTGATCGACGTTCCGTCCGAGTCGCGCGAGGAGTCCGCGCTCGCCGCTCACGTCGCCCAGGTGCTGCGCGACGGCGGCGCGGTGGTCGAGGAGCTGGGCGATTCCTGCGTGCTCGCGTATCCCGTCGGAGATGCGGCCCACGGTGCTGCTCGCGGGCCACCTGGACACGGTGCCCGCGCAGGAGAACATCCCCGGCCGGATCGCCGACAAGCGGGTCTACGGGCTCGGTGCGTCGGACATGAAGGGCGCACTGGCGGTGATGATCGAGCTGGTGCTCGCGCGGGCGCCCTACGCCGCGCTGTTCTTCCCGCGCGAGGAGCTCCCCTCGACCGAGAGCGCGCTGACGCCGTTGCTTCAGCGCTCGCGGCCGAACGCCGACTTCGTGGTCGTGATGGAGCCCACCGACGGCCAGTTGCACGCCGGCTGTCTGGGCAACATCAACGCCACCTGGACCTTCTCCGGGCGCTCCGGCCATTCGGCGCGCCCCTGGCAGGCGGACAACGCGATCCACAAGGCCGCGATCGGCGTCGCCGCGCTGGCGTCGGCAACGGGCACGCCGATCTCCTTCGGCGGGCTGACCTTCCACGAGGTCGCGTCGGTGACCAGGATCGAGGGCGGGATCGCCATGAACGTGATCCCCGAGACGTGCGTCGCCCACGTCAACTTCCGCTACGGCCCCGGGCGCACGCCCGAGGAGGCCGAGAAACGGCTGCGGGCGATCACCGCCGGGCTCGGCTCGCTCGAGATCACCGGCAACTCCGGCTCGGCGCCGGTGGCGCTCGATCACCCGCTGGCGCAGAAGCTGATCGCCGCCGGCTCGCTCGACGTCGCCCCCAAGCAGGCGTGGACGCCGGTGGCCGAGTTCGCCGCCGCCGGCTACGCCGCGGTCAACTTCGGCCCGGGCGCGACCTCGCAGGCCCATCGCCGCGACGAGTCGATCCCGATCGCCAACCTCGTCCACGCCCACCGCGTCCTGGAGGCCTTCGGCACGTGAGCGTCCGCCTGAACCCCGTCCTGGCCGGCCTCGGCACCTACCCCTTCATCCGGCTCGAGGAGGCCCGCGCGCGGCTGCGCGCCGCCGGCGTCGAGCTGTTCGACTTCGGCATGGGCGAGCCGCGCGAGGAGACGCCGGAGTTCATCCGCCAGGCGCTCGCGGACGCGATCACACCGCTCGCGCCCTACCCGACGGTGGTCGGGCTGCCCGAGTTGCGCGAGGCGATCGCGTCCTGGGCGGGGCGGCGCTTCGGCGCGTCCGTGGACCCGGACACCGAGGTGCTCCCGACGATGGGCTCCAAGGAGGCCGTGTTCGCGCTCGCGCACGTCTTCGCGGGCGATCAGGTCGTGGTTCCGCAGCCGGCCTATCCCGTCTACGAGCGCGGCGCCGTGTTCGCGGGCAAGGAGGTCGTCGAGCTGCCGCTGCGCGAGTCCAGCGGCTGGCTCCCGGACCTCGACGCGCTCGACCTCTCGCGGGTCGCGGTGCTGTGGCTCAACTACCCGAACAACCCGACCGGCGCGACCGCCACGGTCGAGTTCTACGAGCACGCCGCGGACCTGGCGCGCAAGCACGGTTTCGTGCTGGCGTCCGACGAGGCCTACTCCGAGCTGTACTTCGGCGACGCCGCGCCGGTCTCGGCCCTCGAGGTGCGCGACCGCACGAACGTCCTCGTGTTCAACACCTTGAGCAAGCGCTCTTCGATGCCCGGCTATCGCTCGGCGTTCGTCGCCGGCGACCCGGAGATCATCGCCGCGCTCAAGAAGTACCGGCCCAACGTCGGCGTCGCGCCGCCCGAGTTCTTCCAGCGCGCGGCGATCGCGGCCTGGAACGAGGAGACGCACGTCACCGAGGTGCGCGAGCGCTACCGCGCCAAGCGCGACGTCCTGCTGCCCGCGCTGGAGGCGGCCGGCCTGCGCTCGGCGGGCGGCGACGCGTCGTTCTTCCTCTGGATGGAGGGCTCGGACGAGCTCGCCGCGCGCTGGCTGGAGAAGGGCCTGATCGTCGCCCCCGGCTCGTTCTTCGGCCCCGCGGGCGAGGGGTACCTGCGGCTGGCGCTGGTCCCGCCGCTGGAGACGATCGAGCGCGCCGTTGAGCTCTTCGCAGCGTGAGCGGGCGGAATCCTTCGGGGGCGGCCGCGGAACTCGTCAGTCGTTGGCGTGCAGCGCCGCGTTGAGGCCCTGCCAGTTGCCCGAGCGCGGGAGCGCCTCGACGGTGCCGGTCCTCGAATTGCGGCGGAACAGCAGGCCGTTGGCCCCGCTGAGCTCCTTGCCCTTGGCCGTTGACCCGTCCGGCAGCGTGATCACGGTACCGGCGGTGATGTAGAGCCCGGCCTCGACGGTGCAGTCGTCACCGAGCGAGATGCCGATCCCGGCGTTGGCGCCCAGCAGGCACCGCTCGCCGATCGAGATCACCTCGGAGCCGCCGCCGGACAGCGTGCCCATGATCGAGGAGCCGCCGCCGACGTCCGATCCGTCGCCGACGACCACGCCGGCGCTGATGCGGCCCTCGACCATCGAGTGCCCGAGCGTGCCGGCGTTGTAGTTCACGAAGCCCTCGTGCATGACCGTCGTGCCCTCCGACAGGTACGCCCCGAGGCGCACGCGGTCGGCGTCGGCCACGCGCACGCCGCTGGGCGCGACGTAATCGGTCATGCGCGGGAACTTGTCGAGGCTGAAGACCTGCAGCGGCGTGCCGTTCGCCCGCGCTCTGAGCTGCACGTCGGTCAGGTTCGCGGGATCGACCGGGCCGATGCTCGTCCAGGCCACGTTGGGCAGGGCGCCGAAGATGCCGTCGAGGTTGACGTCGCGCGGCTTGACCAGGCGGTGGCTGAGCAGGTGCAGGCGCAGGTAGGCGTCGGCGGTCCCCTGCGGGGGCGCCTGCAGGTCCTCGATCACCGTCAGGACGGCGCGCCTGGCGCACACCGCGCAGGTCGTCGGTGCGCTCGGCGATCTCCAGCGCGTCGCCCGGGGTCGAGCCCAAGCGCGGCGCGGGATAGAAGACCTCGAGAATGCGGTCGCCGGAGAAGGTGGCCAGGCCGGCGCCCCAGGCTCCACCGTCGCTCATGCCTTGAATGCCTCCACGTGGTCTTTGGCGAAGTCCTCGATGCTGCGCGGGTCGCGCTCCAGCGTGTCCTTGACGCCCGAGGTGACCATCTGCGCGCCGCCGCCCGCGTAGAGCTCGAGCAGCTCCGTCAGGCCCTCGGCGTTCCACGGCGGGACGCCCGCGCGCACGAGCTCGCGCTTGAGCGCCTCGACCGGGATCTCCTCGACGGCGATCTCGCGCCCGGCGGCGGCGAACACGCGCTTGGCCTGGTCGCGGTAGGAGACCGCCTCGGGGCCGGAGAGCCCGTAGGCCTTGTTCTCGTGGCCGTCCTCGGTCAGCGCGACGGCGGCGACCTCGGCCACGTCACGGGCGTCGACGACGCTGAACGACGCGTCCGGGACGGGCGAGTAGAAGGTCCCGTCGAGCACGCGCGTGCTCCACGCGAGCGTGTTCTGCATGAAGCCCGTCGGACGCAGCAGCGTCCACGTCATGCCGGTCTCCTTCAGTGCCGTCTCGACCTTCCCGTGCGTGCGGGCGAAGCGCAGCGGCGCCTCAGGCGAGGCGCCGATCATCGAGAGCTTGACGACGTGCTTGACGCCCGCCTCGTGCGCGGTCTCCAGGAACGCCTGCTCGAACTCCGACTGCATCGGCCCGATCGGCGAGACGAGGTACGCGCGCTCGACGCCCTCGAAGGCGGGCCCGAGCGTGCGCGGGTCGCCCAGGTCACCGGTCACCGGCTCGAAGCCGAGGTCGCGCAGATGATGGGCCTTCGTCTCGTCGCGGACGAGCGCGCGGGCCTCCGCGCCGCGGGCCTTGAGCGCCTTGAGGACTTCCATCCCGGTCGTCCCGGTCGCCCCGGTCACCAGCAGCATTGTCTAGTTGGCCTCCATGAATTCGTCACTCAGCTCGCCACGGTAGACGGGCACCGCCCAGCCCGTCAGGTCCACGTGCAGCGATTCGTCGACGTCGACCGTCAGTTCGCCGCCGTCGAGGTGCACGGTCACGGGCGAGTCGCCGCCCCGGATCACGTGCGCCACCGCCGCCCCGGACGCCCCGGTCCCGCTCGAGAGCGTCTCCCCCACGCCGCGCTCGAAGATCCGGGCGCGGATGGCGTTCGGTGCCGTCTCGCGCCAGAACGACACGTTCGTGCGGTTGGGGAAGATCGGCGCGTTCTCGATGCCCGGCCCGATCGCGGTCAGGTCGAGCGCGTCAGGGTCATCGACGCGGATCGCGCACTGCGGGTTGCCGATGGCGACGTGCTGGAAGCGGTAGCCGGCGACCTCGCCGGTGCCGTCGGGCGGGCCGCCCGGGTAGTTCGGCGACGTCAGATGCGCGCGGCCCATGTCGACCCGGCAGGTCGTCGCGCTCGTGATCGTCGGCCGGATCTCACCCGCCAGCGTCTGGATCGAGAACGTGTCGTGCTCGGTCCAGTGACGCCGCAGGTAGAGGATCGCCTCGCGGGCGCCGTTGCCCGAGAGCTCGGCCTCGCTGCCGTCCGGGTTATAGATCCGCAGCCGCGCCACATAGCCCGGCTCGTCGGGCCGGGTGAGCACCAGCACCCCGTCGGCGCCCGGGCCGAAATGCGGGTCGCACAGCGTTTTCACGCGCTCCGGGGACAGGTCGACCTCCTCGAAGATGAGGTAGTCGTTGCCCAGCGCCTGCCACTTCTCGAAGCGCACGAGCCCTAGATGATGGCGAGAAGCTCGGCGGCCACATCTTCAGGGGCCCGTTCGGTCACGTCGATCAGGTGCGCGTCGGGCAGCTTTCGCAGCCACGTGAGCTGTCGTTTGGCGTAGCGGCGGGTGTTGGTCTTCATCGCCTCGACGTCGCCGTCGAGCAGCTCCTGGAAGCCGAGCGCCTTGCGGGCGGTGACGCTCGCGCTGCTCGCCACGCGCCGGACCTCCTCGATCGCGCCCGCGGCGACCATCGCGTCCACGCGGGCCTCGATGTTCGCGTACAGCGCCTCGCGCTCCATCACCAGCGCGGCCAGCAGCGTCGGATGGCGGGTGTGGCTCGTCCACAGCTGCTCCCCGCGCGGCGGCTCGTGACCCGCGGCGAGCAGTTCGGACACGCGCAGGATGCGGTGGGTGTCGCTCGGGCGGACGTTCAGCTCCGGCGGGAGCGCGGCGTGCAGGTCGGCGAGGTCGCGTCGGGCCAGCGCCTCACGGATGCTCGGGTCCACGGGTGGGCGCAGATCGAGGTCGGCGAGCGCCGCGCGCAGGTACAGGCCGGTGCCGCCGACCACGATCGGCCGCCTGCCCTGGGCGATCAGCCCGTCGATGGTCGCGTGGGCGTGCTCGGCGAACGCGCCCGCGGAGAACGTCTGGTCGATCGGCACGAACCCGATCAGCCGCGTGTGCGGGGCCGCGTCGGCGGCGCCGGTGAGGATCGGCAGGCCGTCGTAGACCTGCATCGCGTCGGCGGAGACGGCCACCGGGTCCTCCCCGCGCGCCCGCAGCGCCTGCGCGAGCGCGTCGGCGACCGCGGTCTTCCCGACCCCCGTCGGCCCGAACACGGCAATCACGCGCACGGCGGGCAGTATCGTCACATCGTCATGGCGGTCCGCATCGGAACCGGTCTGTCGACCTCGCCTGACCCGCGCAGGGCGGCGTTCGAGGCGGCCGCGGAGGCCGCCGACGGGCTTCGCGGGCTCGACTGCGACCTCGCGCTGGTGTTCGTCTCCGGGCCGTTGCTCGACCAGCCCGCGGGACGTCCTCGAGTCGATCCACGAGGTGCTGGCGCCGGGCGAGCTGGTCGGCTGCGGCGCCGGCGGCGTGATCGGCCACGGGCGTGAGGTCGAGGCGGGAGCCGCGGTGTCGGTGTGGGCGGCGAACCTCGGCGAGGGCACCGCGACCGCCTTCCATGCCGCGGTCGAGGAGGTCGAGATCGGCACCGGCGCGCTGACCGGGATGCCCGATCTCGGCGGCGCCGCGGGCGCGATCCTGCTGGCCGACCCGGTGACCTTCCCCACCGACGCCGTGCTGCGCTTCTTGAGCGAGTCGACGCCGATGCTGCCGCTGCTGGGCGGGCTCGCGTCCGGGCGCACCGCCGCCGACGAGACGCTGCTGTTCATCGGCGACGAGGTGGTCGACGACGGCGCGGTCGGCGTGCGCCTGGACGACGTCGAGATGCTGCCGATGGTGTCCCAGGGCGCGACCCCGCTCGGCCCGGAGCTGACCATCACCGCCGGCGAGGGCCACGTGATCGGCGAGCTGGCGGGCAAGCCGGCGCTGGTCAAGCTGCGCGAGACGATCGACGAGCTGCCGCCCGAGGACCTGCGGCTGGTGCAGGGCGGGCTGCTCGTCGGGATCGTCGTGGACTCCAACAAGCCCGACTACGTGCAGGGCGACTTCCTCGTGCGCGGACTGGTCGGCGCCGACCCGGAGACCGGCCAGGTGGCGATCGCCGCCGACGTGCACCCCGGGCAGGTCGTCCGGCTGCACGCGCGCGACGCCGAGAGCGCCGACCGCGACCTGCGCGAGGCGCTCGAGATCCGCATGACCGCGCTCGGCGGCCGCCCGCCGGCGGGAGCGCTGCTGTTCGCCTGCAACGGCCGCGGCCGGAGCATGTTCGGGCGCCCCGACCATGACGTCGATGTCGTCGCCGACGCGCTGGCGGGCGCGCCCGCGGCCGGGTTCTTCGCCGCGGGCGAGATCGGGCCGGTCGGCGGCAGCTATTTCCTGCACAGTTTCACGGCAACGGTGGCGGTCTTCGCATGAACCTCGATGGTGCGCGTGTCCTTCTGACCGGGGCGACCGGCGGGCTCGGGCAGGCGATCGCGCGGGCGCTCGCCGAGCGTGGCGCGACGCTGACCGTCACCGGGCGGCGGATGGAGGTGCTCGAGCCGCTCGCGAGCGAGATCGGCGGCCGTGCGATCGAGGCCGACCTCTCGGTGCCGGACGCGCCCGAGCGGGTGCTCGAGCAGGCGGGCGAGATCGACGTGCTCGTCGCCAACGCCGCGCTGCCGGGCAGCGGGCCGGCTGAACTCGTTCAGCGTCGAGGAGATCGACCGCGCGCTGACCGTCAACCTGCGTGCGCCGATGCTGCTCGCGCACACGCTCGCCGCCCAGATGGTCGCAGCGTGGCCGCGGGCATCTCGTCTTCATGTCCTCGCTCTCGGGTAAGGCCGCGCCGCCCGGCAGCTCGGTCTATTCGGCGACCAAGTTCGGCCTGCGCGGGTTCGGGCTGGCGCTGCGCGAGGACCTCGCGTCCAAGAACGTGGGCGTGTCCGTGATCCTGCCGGGGTTCATCCGCGACGCCGGCATGTTCCACGAGTCCGGCGCCAAGCTGCCGCCGTTCGTCGGCACCAAGACGCCGGAGGACGTCGCCCGCGCGGTGATCAAGGCGATCGAGCAGAACCGCGCGGAGCTCGACGTCGCGCCGCTGTCACTGCGCGCGGGGACGGTCCTCTCGTCACTGGCCCCCGGTCCGATCGGCTCGATCCAGCGCAAGCTCGGCGCGGTGTCGACGTCCGACGCGATCGGCCGCGGCCAGACCGGCAAACGGTAGATCTGGCAGGCTGGTGGCATGAGCGCCGACCTGATCGAGCGGTTCTACGCCGCCTTCGACCGCCGTGACGGCGTGGCGATGGCTGCCGCCTACGCCCCGGACGGCCACTTCCGCGATCCCGTCTTCGGCGATCTGACCGGTGCCGAGGCCGGTGCGATGTGGCGGATGCTCACGCGCACCGCGCGCGATCTGAAGGTCGAGCTGGCCGCGCACGACGATGCGTCGGCGCGCTGGATCGCCACCTACACCTTCTCCGCCACCGGCCGCCCGGTGGTCAATGACGTGCGGGCGACGTTCAGGTTCGCCGACGGGCTGATCGTCGACCACATCGACGAGTTCAGCTTCTGGACATGGTCGCGGCAGGCGCTGGGCCCGAAGGGCCTGGCCCTCGGCTGGACGCCGTTGCTGCGCCGCAAAGTCGGCGGGACGGCCAAGGCGGGGCTGGACAAGTTCATCGCCAAAGAGCGCGCCCGGGCCTGAGCCAGCCCTCCCGCCGCGCCGAGCGCCACCGTCACGCTCGCGCGGCGATCCGCACCGGCGCGCCGACGCCGAAGTAGACGGTCAGGGTCAGGAACACGCTCGGGACCGAGAGCACGAGCTCCCACCACGCCCGGCGCGCGCGCTGCGCGGTCCGGACGGTCAGGGATCGCGCGTTCGGAGCGATGGGTGGTCGACGGAGTCGGGGCACGGCGTGAGCCGGCCCGTCTCGACGCGCCCGGTTTCAGCCGCGTGGCGGTGATCACGATTCGTTCACGTGTGCGGGGCTTTTACCCGCCAGGGTCCTGGGCCGGAGGGATCCACTACAGGCAAGAGGAGGAACGGATGCGCGCATTGCGCGTCGGAACCGTGGCGATGGTCGGGCTCGCCACGTGTGCTGGAGCGGTGGCCGTGGCCCAGTCCGGGCCGGACAAGAGCGCCGAGATCAAGGCCTCGATCAACACCGCCAAGCCCAAGAACATCATTCTGTTCATCGGCGACGGCATGGGCGAGCAGGAGGTGACGTCCGGCCGCTACTACGGCAAGGGCGCCACCGGCCGCCTGAACATGGACGCGCTCAAGCTGCGCGGCGACGTCACCACCTACAACGTCGGGCCGGCCGCGGCTCCGCCATACCCGCCGAACTACGTGCCGGACTCCGCCCCGACCGCCTCCGCGTGGTCGAGCGGCATCAAGACGCTCGATGGTCGCCTGGGCCAGGGCCCGAGCGCCGGCGTCACCGTCCCGGGCACCAACTTCAAGACCTACATGGAGATCGCGCGCGACCGCGGCCTGGCCACGGGCAACGTCTCCACCGCCGAGATCACCGACGCCACGCCCGCCGGCCCGTCGTCGCACATCTCCCAGCGCGCCTGCCAGGGCCCCAACGACACCCGCACGAGCTGCCCGGCCGAGACCAAGGCCGCGGGCGGCCTCGGCTCGATCGCCGAGCAGCAGGCCGACGAGAAGTTCGACGTCGTGCTCGGCGGCGGCCGCGCCCGCTACCTGCAGCCGCTGGACGCGGGCGGAACGCGCAACGTCATCGACTACGCGACCCAGGACAAGGGCTACAAGTACGTCGCCACCGAGGCCGACATGAACGCCGTCACGTCGCTGGCCCCGGGCGAGCGCCTGCTCGGCCTCTTCCACGACTCGAACATGACGACCGAGTTCAGCCCGCTGATCGCGTCCGACGCGGGCGCCGGCTCGGCCACCACGAAGTGCACGCCGTCCGCCCGCGGCACCGAGCCGACGCTGGCCGAGATGACGACCAAGGCGATCTCGCTGCTGCAGGGCAACCCGAAGGGCTTCGTGCTGCAGGTCGAGGGCGCCTCGATCGACAAGCGCGACCACTCCGCCGACGCCTGCGGCCAGATCGGCGAGCTGCTGGGCATGGACGACGCGATCGGCGTCGCCCAGGCGTTCCAGCGCGAGCACCCGGAGACCCTGGTCCTGGTCACCGCCGACCACTCGCACACCTCGCAGATCATCCCGGTCTCCCAGGTGCCGCGCGGCGCCTACACCACCCTGCAGACCGTCGACGGCCAGCCGATCCGCATCGCCTACGGCACCGCTCCGGTGAGCGGCTCGCAGGCGCACACGGGCTCGACCGTCCCGGTCTTCGGCGCCGGCCCGCGCGCCGCCGACATCGTCGGCACGCTCGACCAGACCGAGCTGTTCCCGATCCTGACCAACACCCAGACCGGCGACGGCCCGGCGACCGCCACGCCGGTCGGCGGCGACGTCGGCGGCTCCGTCCCGGCCACCCTGGCGCTGACGGTCGGCGCGCCGGCCGCGTTCGCCCCGTTCACCCCGGGCGTCGCCAGCGACTACACCGCGACCATGACGGCCAACGTGATCTCCTCGGCCGCCGACGCGTCGCTCTCGATCGCCGATCCGAGCACGTCGAACACCGGCAGGCTCGTCAACGGCACCTTCGCCCTGGCGACACCGCTCCAGGCCCGCGCGAAGACGGGCGCGTTCGCCCCGGTGGGCGGCTCGGCCGCCCCGACCGGCCTGGTGACCTACACCGGCCCGGTGTCCAACGACGCCGTGCCGATCGAGTTCAAGCAGTCGATCGCGGCCGACGAGCCGCTGCGCACGGGCGCCTACGCCAAGACGCTCACGCTCACCCTCTCCACCACCGCTCCGTGACCTGATGCGCGACCGTCGAGTTTCACAACGCCCGCTTGTGAAACTCGACACTCGCGTCGACGTCGAGCGCCAACGCGCCTGCCCGCTCAAAACAGCGACTCCTGCTTGGGCGGGCGGGCGAGCGGCGTGGGCATCAGCGGCGCCTGCGCCGGTCGCCGCGGCCCACGGTGGCGATGGCGGTACGGGTCGCGGTCCATCGTGCGCAACCATGGCGCGCCGGCCGCGATCTCGACCTTGTGGCGCTCGCCCGCCGACAGGTAGCCGCTCTTGGCGTAGAGGCGCTCGTAGCGCTCGACGAGGTCGGGGCGGTGCTCGTGGAGCCACGCGAAGAACAGCTCGCGGACCGCGCCGCGCAGGAACAGCGTCTGGCCGCCGATGTAGGTCGCCTTGGCCTCGGTCGCCAGCTCGATGATCCTGGCCACGTCCTCCGGCGCGTCGTTGACGCCGGGCATCAGCGGCGCGATCAGCACGCCGGTCGGGATCCCGTTGCGGTTGAGCTCGGCGACCGCCTCCAGCCGCGCCCGCGGGTGCGGCGTGTGCGGCTCCGTCGCCCGCCACGCCTTCTCCTCCAGCGTCGGCACCGACAGGCACGCGCTGACGTCCGCCACCTGCGCGATCTCCTTCAGCAGGTCCAGATCACGCAGCAGCAGCGGCGACTTGGTGAGGATGGAGCACGGGTTGCGGAAGTCCCGCAGCGCCTCCCAGATGCCGCGCATGAGCTTGTAGCGGCCCTCCACCCACTGATACGGGTCCGTGTTGGTCCCGAGCGCCACGGTCTCACCCTGCCATGACGGTCGCTTCAACTCGGCCCGCAGCACCTCGGGCACGTTGACCTTGACCACGATCTCGCGCTCGAAGTCCCGCCCCGCGCCGAGGTCCAGGTACTCGTGCGTCGGACGCGCGAAGCAGTAGACACACGCATGCGAGCACCCTCTGTACGGGTTGACGGTCCAGGCGAACGGCAGCCTCGAGGCCGCCGGGACGCGGTTCAGCGCCGACTTGGTGCGGACCTCGTGGAAGCGGGTGTCCAGCGCTTCTGGGGCGTCGAAGCGGCGGACCACGGTGTCCCCCACACCCGGCAGGCGGCCCGCGTCGTCCTCGGTGATCGATTGCGATGCCCAGCGCACGAACACATGTTCGCACGGTGATCGGACGGATGCGAACGCAGGTTCTGGAGCGCCGTCCCGGCGTGGGTTTTTATGTCAAGCGGCTCTTGAGAGCAGCGACTCGCTGCCCGAGAGCGACTGGCTGGTGGCCGCGGTGATCTCCACGCCGACGATCTCGCCGGGTGCGGCGAGACCGTCGAAGTTGACGACCTTGTTGTGCGACGTGCGCCCGCGCAGACGAGATGGGTCGTGGCGCGAGTGACCCTCGACCAGGACGTCCAGCGTCCGGCCGACGAAGCGCTGGGCGCGCTCGCGGGCGCGCCGCTGGACGACGGCGACGAGCCGCTCCATGCGCTCCACCGCGACCTCGTGATCGACGAACTCGGACACGAACTCGGCCGCCTCGGTGTCGCGGCGAGGCGAGTAGATGAACGTGAACGCCCCGTCGAACCCGACCTCCTCCACGACCTCCAGGGTCTCCCGGAAGTCGGCCTCGGTCTCCCCCGGGAAGCCGACGATGATGTCCGTGGTCAGCGCGCAGTCCGGGACGTGCTCGCGGATCAGCGCCACGCGGTCCAGGAAGCGCTCGCGACCGTAGGTGCGGCGCATCCGCTTCAACAGCCGCGTGGAACCCGACTGCAGCGGCAGGTGGATGTGCTGGCAGACGGTCGGGAGCTCCGCGTGGGCGCGGATGACGTCCTCGGTCATGTGCGCGGGGTGCGGGCTCGTGTAGCGGATCCGCTCGATCCCCGGCAGCGCGTCGATCGCGTGCAGCAACTCGGAGAACCTGCGCGGCTGCGGGCGCAGGCGGGTGCCGTAGGAGTTGACGTTCTGGCCGAGCAGCGTGACCTCGCGCACGCCCTCGGCGGCGAGCACGCGCACCTCCTCGACGAGCTCCTCGAACGGCCGCGAGACCTCGCGGCCGCGGGTGGTCGGCACGATGCAGAACGAGCACTTCATGTTGCAGCCGGCGCTGATCTGGACCCACGCGTGGACGTCACGGGCGCGCTTGCCGGGCAGATGCCCGGTGAAGCCCTCGAATTCGAAGAAGCCCTGGGCGGTCAGCGAGTCGGAGGTCAGAAACTCGGCCAGCTTGTGGACCTGGCCAGGCCCGAAGGCCACGTCGACGAACGGGAACTGCCGGAACACCTCGTCCTTCATCGACTGCGCCCAGCAGCCGCCGACGCCGATCACGCGCTCGGGGTCGGCGCGTTTGAGCTTGCGCGCCTCATACAGGTACGAGGTGAAGCGCTCGTCGGCCTTCTCGCGGATCGAGCAGGTGTTGAAGAGGATCAGGTCCGCTTCCTCGCGCTCGGGCACCTCGGCGTAGCCGAGCGACTCGAGCATCCCCTTCATCCGCTCGGAGTCGTGCTCGTTCATCTGGCACCCGAAGGTGGTGACGTGAAACCGCTTCACAGGGCTAACGAGCGTAGTCGGTCGCGCGCGACTCCCGGATCACCGTCACCTTGATCTGGCCCGGGTACTCGAGCTCCTGCTCGATCTCGCGGGCGATCTCATGACTGAGCAGCACCGCGCCGTCGTCGTCGAGCGTGCCGGGCATGACCATGACGCGGATCTCGCGGCCGGCCTGCATCGCGTACACCTTGTCGACGCCGTCGTGGCGCGTGGCGATCTGCTCGAGGTCGCGCAGGCGCTTGACGTACTGCTCCAGCGACTCGCCGCGAGCGCCCGGGCGGGCGCCGCTGAGGGCGTCGGCCGCCTGCACGAGCACGGCTTCGACCGTCTGGGGCTCGACCTCGTTGTGGTGGGCCTCCATCGCGTGGGCGACGGCCTCGGTCTCGCCGTGGCGCCGGGCGAGGTCGCCGCCGACGAGCGCGTGCGGGCCCTCGATCTCGTGGCTGACGGCCTTGCCGATGTCGTGCAGGAGCGCGGCCCGGCGGGCGGTCTTGGGCGAGGCGCCGAGCTCCTCGGCCATCATCGCGGCCAGGTGGGCGCATTCGATCGAGTGCGCGAGCACGTTCTGGCCGTAGCTGGTCCGGTACTTGAGGCGGCCGAGGATGCGGATCAGCTCGGCGTCCAGGCCCTGGACGTTGGCGTCCAGCGCCGCCTGCTCGCCGGACTCCACGATGTGGGCCTCGAGCTCCGATTTCGCCTGGTAGTAGGTCTCCTCGATCCGCGCCGGGTGGATGCGGCCGTCGGAGAGCAGCTTCTCCAGCGTCATGCGGGCGATCTCGCGGCGCACGCCGTCGAAGCCGGACAGGATCACGGCGTTGGGCGTGTCGTCGATGATGAAATCGACGCCCGTGAGGTGCTCCAGGGCACGGATGTTGCGGCCCTCACGGCCGATGATGCGGCCCTTCATGTCGTCGGCGGGGAGCTGGACGACGCTGACCGTCGTCTCCGCCGCGTGGCCGGCGGCGAGGCGCTGCATCACGACCGCGAGGATGTTGCGCACGCGGCGGTCGGCGTCGCGCTTGGTCTCCTCCTCGATCTGGCGGACGAGGCGGGCGGAATCGTGGCGGATCTGGTCCTCGAGCTCCTTGAGCAGGAGCTGCTTGGCCTGCGAGGCGGAGATCCCCGACACCCGCTCCAGCGCGCGCACATGGCGTTCGTGGGCCTGGTGGGCCTCCTCGTCGCTGCGGCGCAGCTGCTCCTCGCGGGCGTCGAGCTCGGCGGCGCGTGCGCCCAGGGCCTCCTCGCGTGACACCAGGCGCTCCTCCATGCGCCCGATCTCCTGGCGACGGGCGTAGGCGTCGTCCACCTCGGCCGCGTCGCTCGCGGCCTTCTTGGCGGTGCTCGCCGTCCCGGCAAGCGTCGACGAGCCTGGTCCGGCCGCAGCGAGCCCGGGGGCTCGCTTGACCAGCAGCGCCGCCGCGATCACCAGGCCGGCCGCAAGCACGACCGCCGCGATCACGATTTCCATTGTCCGTGTCCTCTCTCCGTACGCCGCCCTGCAGGGCGCGGCGAGATCCGATGCTTCGATTTTTCAGAGGCGGCAGATCGGGTCCGGCCCGGAGCCCGGAGCGAGAGGATCAGCATTCAAGGCGGCAGCGGTTGCCGCCGCGTTCAGATGGCGGCGTAGGTGAGTGTTCGAAGGGTCCGTGCCGGGCGTGGGAGCCCGCTCGGTGGGCGTTCTCGCCCTGGATGGTGCGTCGTGGCCGTCAACACTTGAATTGGCTGGAAGTTCGCTCGGAAATTCGTAGGTTTGCTGCTGGTTTCAATGGGTCCGATGAGAACCCGGTCTGTCGCTTCGGCGGATCGTAGTACCGCAGCCGACCACACGCAACGCGCCACCGATCGTGATCGCTAACCATCGAGCGTGAGAGCGCCATGGCGACGCAGCGCATCGTGCGCCAGTTCGAGCTCGTAGCCCTTGCGGACCAGGAACCCGAGCGCCCGCTCGCGATCCCTCGGCGTCTCGGGTGGCGTCGGGAAGCGACGCGCGAGCAGGGCCGTGGCGGCCTCCAGCTCGCTGTGCGCCTCGTCGCCGGCCAGCGCCGCCTGGATGTGCCCGCGGTCCACGCCGAGCTCCCGCAGCCGGCGCTCGATGCGCTCCTGGCCCCAGCCGTCCAGGTTGCGCCGGTCCTCGGCGAAGCGCTTGGCGAACCCGGCGTCGTCGACGTAGCCGCCCTCGCGCAGCTCGCCGAGCACCTCCTCGATCAGCGCGGGCTCGACGTCGTTGCGCTCCAGGCGCGAGCTGAGCTCGGCCTCTGTGCGCTCCCGGTGCGCGAGATAGCGCCACGCGGTCTCGAACGCCTCCTGGCGCAGCCGCTCCGCCCCGCCGGCCGCCTCGGGGCCCGCGGCAAGGCCGGTCCGGCGCTCCGGCTCCTCCGGCCACGACACGCCGTCGGTGCCGAGCGAAGCGGCGTCACGGCTCGGGGCCGCCGTGTCGGCGGCGGCCCCACCGTGCGGGGAGTCAAGACGATGCGGGACCGGCGCCACCTCAGGCACCCGGTCCCCGGAGCCCGGCACGACCTCGGCTCCTTAGGCGGCGCCGACGAGGGCCGCCGCGGCCGCCGGGTCTCCTTCGATGGGCGTCACGAGGTCCTGGCTGAGGCCGAGCACCTCGTAGACCTTGCCCTCGATCTCCTTGGCCACCTCAGGATGGCTGTCCAGATAGCCCTTGGCGTTGTTGCGACCCTGACCGAGGCGCTCGTCGCCGTAGGAGAAGAACGAGCCGGACTTGGTGACGATCGAGTGCTCGATCCCGAGGTCCAGGATGCAGCCGGAGGACGAGATGCCCTGGCCGAACTCGATGTCGAATTCCGCCTGGCGGAACGGCGCGGCCACCTTGTTCTTGACCACCTTCACGCGGACGCGGTTGCCCACCGCCTCCGTGCCGTCCTTGAGCGTCTCGATCCGGCGGATGTCCAGCCGCTGGGAGGCGTAGAACTTCAGCGCGCGGCCGCCCGGCTGGGTCTCCGGCGAGCCGAACATCACGCCGACCTTCTCGCGGATCTGGTTGGTGAAGATGCACAGCGTGCTCGTGCGGTTCAGGTTGCCGGCGAGCTTGCGCATCGCCTGCGACATCATCCGCGCCTGCAGGCCGACGGTCTGATCGCCCATCTGGCCCTCGAGCTCCGCCCGCGGCGTCAGCGCCGCCACGGAGTCCACGGCCACGACGTCGACGGCGCCGGAGCGCACGAGCATGTCCGCGATCTCGAGCGCCTGCTCGCCGTAGTCGGGCTGCGAGACGAGCAGCTCGTCGATGTTGACGCCGATCCGCTGCGCGTACAGCGGGTCCATCGCGTGCTCGGCGTCGATGAACGCGCACACGCCGCCGAGCGCCTGGGCCTCGGCGATGATGTGGTAGATCAGCGTCGTCTTGCCGGAGGACTCCGGGCCGAAGACCTCGACGATGCGCCCGCGCGGGACGCCGCCGATGCCGAGAGCGAGATCCAGCGACAGGGCGCCGGTGGGGATCGCATCGACCTTCACCTGAGCCCCTGGATCCCCCATCCGCATGACGCTGCCCTTGCCGAACTGGCGCTCGATCTGGGACAGGGCGCCCTGCAGGGCGGTATCACGTGCCTTGGAGGGGGCCTGATTGCTCATGTCCAGCACGCTAGGGCGAGCATCGGACAGAACAGCTGTTCTATCCAGTCTCGTCACAGAGTTGGTGCAGTTCTGTGACAGGCCGTCACAAAGCCGCGGGAAGTGTGAACCAGAACGTCGATCCCTCCCCCTCCACGCTCGTGAACCCCATCTCGCCGCCGTGGGCGACGACGATCTCGTGCGCCAGGGCCAGTCCGAGGCCCGTCCCACCCACGCGCGCGTCCGGGCGCGCGACGCGGAAGAACTTCTCGAAGATCCGCCCCTGATCCTCGGCCGGGATGCCCAGCCCGGCATCGGTCACCGACACGCGCACCATGCCTGAGGCGCACTCCGCCGCCACCCGCACGACACCGCCCTGCGGCGAGTACTTGATCGCGTTGGAGAGCAGGTTCGAGACCACCTGGACGATCCGCCCGCGGTCGCCGGACGCCCGCACGGGCGTCGCGCACAGCGACAGCTCGAGCTCGTGTCGCCGGCTCTGGCCGCGGAAGGTGGCCACGGCCTCCTGCAGGAGCGTGTCGACCGAGAACGGCTCCAGCGTCAGCACGAACCGGTGCTGCTCGATCGACTGCAGGTCCAGGAAGTCGTCGATCAGCCCCGACAGCCGCTTGGCCTCGCGGTGCACGGTGCCGACGATCTCATCGCGTGCCGAGGGCTCCAGGCGCCGCGTCCGCAGCAGCTCGGCGTAGCCCAGCACCGACGCCAGCGGCGTGCGCAGCTCGTGCGAGACCGTCGCCATCAGGTCGGTCTTCAGGCGCTCGGCGTCGCGCTCGCGGGTGACGTCGCGCAGCATCACCAGCCGGCCGATGCGCGAGCCGTCCTCGGCGTCCACCGGCGCCGTGAAGCGCTCCAGCGACACGCCCGCGACCAGCAGCTCGTCCGCCGTCGGCTCGTCGGAGTCGGCCAGGATCTGCTCCCACTCCTCGAAGTCCTCGGGATCGACCGCGGCCTGGGCGAGATCGGCGCCGTGGGTGCCGACGGCGACGTCGAGCGGGAGCGAGAGCCGCTCGGCCAGCTCTGACATCGCGGCGTTGGCGAAGACGAGCTCGTGATCGAGGCCGATCAGCGCGATCCCCTCGCGCACGCCGTCGAGCACGGCCGCGTTGACCTGCGAGAGCCAGTCGCGCTCGGCCAGCGCGCTCGCCTCGGCCAGCGCCACCGCGGCCTGGCCGGCGAGGCGCGCCAGCACGCCCGACGCGTCCGAGAACGGCCGGCTGACGCCGCCCAGCGCCACCACGCCCACCGCCCGCTCGCCGATCGTCAGCGGCACGTGGACCTCCCAGCGCACGGTCATCGTGCCCGCCAGCCCGTGCACGCGCAACGTGCCGTCCTCGACGAAGACCACCTCGCCCGAGGAGACCGCCCGCGCGCTCGCCCCCTCCCCGCGCGCCGCCGCGAACTCCGACAGCGAGGACGGCTCCAGGCCACGGACGGCGAGCCGCGCCCAGCGCGACGGATCGCGCCAGTCCTCGGCCCAGGCGACACCGACGTCGGCGCCGGCGACCTCGCCCAGCTGCTCGAGCGCCAGCGTCGCCAGGGCCTCGGGAGAGCGGGTCGCGGCGAGCCGGTCGGCGAAGGACGAGAACAGCTCCGCGCGCTGCGTCTGTTCGGCCAGCTGCGCGGCCGTGGTGGAGATCTCGAGATGCTGTGCGACGAGTTCCTCCTGACGCTCCTCGAGCGTGATCGCCTGCGCCTCGAGCTCGGCGTTCTGGGACTCCAGCTCGTCGCGGCTCTCCTCCAGCGACCGCGCCATCGCATTGAACGAGGCCCCCAGGCGAGCGACCTCGCGGCTGCCGCGCGTCGGCACCTCGACCGTGAAATCGCCGCGGCGCACCCGATCGGCGGCCGCGGACAGCCTCCCCACCGGCTGCACCACCCGCCGGGCGACGAACCACGTCGCCAGGGCCAGGATGAGCACACACACGGCCAGGCCGACGATCGCGATCCACAACGCGCGATCAGACCACTCGTTGGCCTCTGACGCGCGCTCGGCGGAGCGCCCGCCCTCGGCGTCGTTCAGCGCGGAGATCCGCTCCTGCAGCGCGATCGCCCGCTCGGCCCCCTCGGCCGCGGCGGCGAACTCGCGTCCCGCGCCCACGCCGTCCTCGCGGGTGCGCCCGATGACCATGTCCGCGTAGTCGTTGACGTAGGACTGCGCGTCGTCGCGGATCTGCTGTGCCCGGCGCATCTGGGGCGGGTCGCCGGCGACGAGCGCCTGCAGGTCGTAGGTGGCGTCCGGCAGCGCGGCGCGGGCGATCCGGTATCGCGACAGCAGGTCCTCGCTGCCGCCGATCAGGTAGCCGCGGATGTTGGTCTGGACGGCGAGCAGCCGTTGCTGGGTGAGGTTGGCGGCGGCGATCACCGCGAGCGAGCGCTGCGCGCGCAGCGCGGCCTGGTGCTGGCGGTCGATCGCCACCGAGAGCGCGCCGACGACGGCGATGACCGCGGCCAGGATCAGCAGTGAGCCCAGCAGCGTGCGGCGGGTCATAGGCGGCTACGCACCGTCGCGAGCAACTCCGCCGGTGAGAAGGGTTTCGGGATGTAGCGATCGGCGCCGGCGGCGAGGGCCTGGTCGCGATCGGCGGGCAGCGCGCGGGCGGTCACGATCACGATGTAGGCGCCGGCCGTGAGCGGGTCCGCGCGCAGGGCGCGGCAGACCTCGAGCCCGTCCGGGCTGGGCATCATCCAGTCCAGCAGCGCGACGTCGGGCGGGTTCGCGCGCGCGAGCGTGAGCGCTTCCTCGCCGTCGGTGGCCTCGTCGATCTCGACGTCGCCGACGTCGATCGTGAGCCGGATGAGCGCCCGCAGGCTCTCGTCGTCCTCGGCGATCAGGACGCGCGTCGACCGCTCGCGCTGTTGCACGGCCGGGGCATCCTGCCTCACGCTCGTCCCCATCACGAGCCAACGAACGTAGTGGCCGTGGTCCCGGTCCGCAATGTGACTGGAGGTCGGTCTGTCAGCGCGGGAACGCCGGGAAGTGCCGTGGCAGGCGAAGTTGCAGCGCGGCGGCACTCGCCTGGGCCGGGCCGAGGCGGGTGTCGATCCTGCGCCCGCCGAGCGTGCCCTTCAGCCGCCCCTTGTGCAGTTTCAGGGTGCCCTTGGCCGCCTGCGCGCCGCTCACGCGCATCGTCAGCGTGCTCGCGGTCAGCGTCCCGTTGACCTGCGCGCCGGTGACCGCCTGGAAGTCGTGCAGCCGCATCCGGCTGCCGCTGACCTCCCACGAGCCTCCGCGCAGGCCGCCGCCGCTGCTCGCGGTGGCGGTCGAGAGGATCAGCAGCAGATCCTGGGCGGTGGCCGAGACCGCGCGCAGCGTCCGCCCGACCTTGCGCGAGTAGCCGGGCACGCCCGCCAGCGACTCGAACGTCTTCGGCGGCGAGTTGAACGCCGGCACGCCGGTGGGAATCCGCTTGCAGCGCGTCGCCAGCTTGGCGCCGCGGACGAACTTGAGGATCTGATCGGCGGCGCAGTCGCGCGGGTCGCTGACCGTCGAGTGCCCGACGCCCGGGATCACGAAGCGCTGCGCGCCCGGGATGCGGGCGGCGACGTTGGCCGACCACTCCGGCGGCGTGCGCAGGTCCTCGCCGCCCTGCAGGATCAGGGTGGGGACGGTCGGGTAGGGCGGCGCCGGGTCGGCCGACGGGACGCGCGGGACGTCCGGCCAGCGGGTGCACAGGTCGATCTCGTCCTCGACCACGACCGCCGCGTCGAAGGGCAGGAACGCGCTCGCGGGGAGGGCCCCGACGCGCTGCGCGGTGACCGCGGGGCGCAGGTCGACGGGCGTGCCCGGAATCCCACGGCAGCGGCGTCGTCTCGCACACGGTGGCGTAGCGGGCGGTCGAGAAGTCTCGCGGCGAGCCCAGGTCGTCATAGCGGCTGACCTCGTGGACCAGGCGGGCGAGCAACGCGCCGTCGCCGGTCAGCGCCGCCTTCACCGCGGCGGGGACGAGCGCGCGGATCGGCGGGACGTAGTCCGCCGTGAACATCAGATCGAGCAACGCGACCGGGCCGATCTTGACGCGGTGCGAGCGGCCGAGGCTGTCGTAGGCGAAGGCCTGCAGCGACTTGCCGCGGGTCATCGCGACGAGTTTCGCCAGGTCCCCGGCCGGGTCCTCGGAGATCCCGTCGCACTTCGACGGGCACAGCGACTTGAGCGTCGGACCCATCGCGCGGAAGTTGACCGTCGCGAACGGGTCGCGGTCGTCGGCGTCCACGGTCGAGTCGAGGATCAGCTTGTCGACGTGCTGCGGGAAGGTCCGCGCGTAGGCGATCGCGAGCTCGGTCCCGTAGGAGATGCCGAACAGCGTCAGCTTCTCGACGCCGAGCTCGGCCCGGATCGCCTCCATGTCGGCGACGCTGTCGGCCGTCGTGTAGTGATGGCGGGCGACGCCGATCCGGTTCGCGCACTCCTCGGCGGCGAGGCTGTCGCGCAGGTGCACGTCCCTCTCCAGCCGCGGGCACCGCAGCAGGCCGGAGCGGCCCGTTCCTCGCTGGTCATAGCCGATGATCTGGAAGCGGTCCTGGAGCTGCGGGAGGATCGAGATGATCGAGAGCATCTCGCTCACGCCCGCGCCGCCGGGGCCGCCGGACAGGTACATCATCGTCGGGCCGCCGGTCCTGCCGACGCGTGCCAGCCGCAGCGGGACGGTCCCCGGATCGACCCCGGTGCGGTCGAGTGGGACGATCTTGCGTCGCGCACTTCACGCCGCGGAAATCGACGCACGTCTTCCAGCGAAAGGCGGCTTGCGCGGCGTTCGGGAGGGCCAGAAGCGCGGCGAGGGCGAGCAGCGCGGGGAGAGCGGCCCGCCGGGCCGTGGCATTGACCATATACAGGCTGAGCGTAGCGGTCACGGTGCCGCCAGCGGTGCGGAAACGAGCGGCTCGTAGCGGGCGCCGGTGGGATGCAGGCGCGAGGCGTAGAGCGTGACGGCGGTGCCGTGGAAGGTGAGCGGTTCGAGGCTCAGGTGCGTCGGTGTCGGCCGTTCGCGTGGTCGCAGCCGCGCCAGCGTGACGTGGGGCCGGAACGGGCGTCGCTCGGGTGTGTAGACGCCGGCGTCTTGGAGTCCGTCGGCGATTCGTTGTCGCAGCGGAGCGAGGCCCTGCTCCTCGAGCTCGATCGTCAGGACCTTCGGGCGGCGCGGTGGGAGCAGCAGTACCGGGCCGAAGGTCAGTCGCGGCGCGGTGGTCTCGCGTTCGATCAGGGGCCTGATGGTGGCGACGTCCTCGTCCGGGCGGGTGCCGAGGAACGCGAGTGTGATGTGCAGGGAGTCGCGGTTCACCGGGCGCCATACGTTCCTATCGACCTTCAGCGCCGCGAGCGTGAGACGGGCGGCGTCGGGGAGATCGAGGGCGACGAAGAGGCGCATTGCTCGCGTTAACTGCGAGCAGACCGCGGCGGTCGCGTCAAGCGCGCCCGGCGGCGGGTGCGCCGCCGAGCGGCTACGCGCCACCCGCGCCGCGAGCGAGTGACGAACGTTCGCTGGTGGCGAACAAACGTCACGCGGCTCGCGGGCGCTCGCCGTCAGCTCGGCCGGCGCAGCAGCAGCGCGCGGAGCATGTGCATCGCCACCGTCGTCGTGCGGTCTCGCACGTCGGCTCGCGAGCCCGGCAACCGGACCACTCGCTCCTCGGCGCCCCAGGGCGCCTCGATGCACAGACACACGGTTCCGACCGGCTTCTCGGGCGAGCCTCCGCCCGGGCCGGCGACGCCCGTGATGCCGATGCCCACGTCGACGCCCAGCGACGACCGCGCGCCCGCGGCCAACGCGCGGGCGACCTCGGGCGAAACCGCCCCGTGAGCGGAGATCAACGACGCGGGCACGCCCGCCAGCGACGTCTTCGCCTCGTTGGAGTAGACGACGAGCCCGCCCATGACGTAGGCCGAGGAGCCCGCGAGGTCCGTCAACCGACCCGCCATCAACCCGCCGGTGCACGACTCGGCCGTGGCGATCGTCAGGCCCGACAACAGGCCCGCGACCACCTCGTCGATCGTCGACCCGTCGGAGGAGAACAGCAACGACCCGTGCCGCTCGCGCAGAGCAGCCTCCAGCGCGTCATACGCCGAGGCCGACGAAGGCGCAAAGACCGTCGCCACCTCGAGTTCGCCGCGACGCAGGCAGGTGGTGATCTCCAGAGGCAGCGCGTCCGCGTCGAGCTCGCGCAGCGTCGCCGCGATGTGCGGTTCCGGGAGCCCGAAGAACCGCAGGATGTGCCGCTCCAGCTCGCCCGCCGACGCCAACAGGCCCGCCAGCGGCTCCCGCGTCACGGCGTCCGCCCACATCGCCTGCAGCTCGCGTGGCGGCCCCGGGAGCACCGCGATCAACGGCGAAGCGCCCAGCAGGAACCCCGGAGCGGTGCCCACCGGTTCCAGCACGACCGATCCGACCGGCACGAACGCCTGCTTGTGCGCGCCCGCCCGCATCGGCGCCTCGTCGCCGCCCACGCGCGCCCGCAGCCGGTTGACGATCGCCCAGACGCGCTCCTCCAGCGCCGGGTCGAGCTCCATCGTCGTCCCCACCCACGACGCCACCGCCGAGGCGGTCAGGTCGTCCGCGGTCGGGCCGAGCCCGCCGCTGGTCAGCACCAGATCGACATCGCGGAAGAAGTCCAGCGCCCGCCGCAGGTCCGCTTCACGATCGCCCACGACGACGATCTCGCGCAGGCTCACGCCGTGCCGGCGCAGCTGCTCGGACAGCCACGGCCCGTTGGCGTCGGCGATCAGGCCGCCGAGGACCTCGGTGCCCGTGACGATGATCCCGGCCTGGACGCTCATAGCGCGCACAGCCCCGCGCGGACGGACTCCGACAACTTGCGCGGCTTCTTGCCCGGCCGCATCTCGTAGCCGACGGGACGGCCGGTGTTGGCCACCGGGTAGGTCTTGCCGTCCACGATCATCCGGACGGCGCCGGACCCGAAGTTCGCGCGGAAGCGCTTGGAGCGGAAGGTCTTCGTCTTCTGGCCCTTCGTGAGGTTGACGGCGTTCACGACCGCCTTGCCGGTGGCGTCCTCGACGCACGCGTAGACGTTGCCGGTCGCCGTCAGGCGCAGCGAGACCCGCGTCGGCGCCGCCTTCTTCTTCGACGTCGCCTTCTTCTTCTTGGCCGGAGCGGGCGTGGCGGTCGCGACGGGCGTCTGCGTGGCCGTCGCCACCGGAGCGCCCGTCGGATCCTCGTCGTTGGACGGCCAGAGCACGCCCAGCGCGTACAGCGCGCCCAACAGCGCGATCACGCCGAGGCCGATCACCAGGACCGGCCCGATCGCCCGCCGCGGACGCCGGCGGGCGCTGCGGCCGCGCCCGCGGGAGCCCATCCCGGGCCCGAACGGCGTCAGGTCCTGCGTCGTCGGCCGCTCGTAGCGCTGGCGGTACTCCTCGACCAGCAGCCGCGGATCCAGGTCCAGGTACTCCGCGTAGGTGCGCAGGAACGTCTTGACGAACGTGGGCCCGGGCAGCAGGTCCCACTCCTCGTTCTCGAGCGCGCGAAGGTATTTGGCGCGGATCTTCGTCGCCGCCTCGACCTCCGTCATGTCGATCCGGCGGCGCATCCTCGTTTCGCGAAGCGTCTCACCGATCTCTGGCATGCGACCCCTTCTGAGGCTAGCCGGGCGACTCTTCGTCGCCGACCGGCGCCAGAGCCTCCAGCACGCGCGGGAGATCCGCCTCGGTGACCAGCACCTGGCGCGGCTTGGAGCCTTCGTAGCCGGAAATGACGCCTCGCCGCTCGAGCATGTCGATCAGCCTTCCAGCCCGGGTGTAGCCGAGCCGCAAGCGACGTTGCAGCATCGAGGTCGAAGCGGTCTGCATCTCGGCCACGAGGCGGATGGCGTCGGCCAGCAGCGGGTCCTCGTCGGGATCGAACTCGCTGTCCGACGACGACTCCTCCGGGGCCTCGACGACCTCCTCGAGCAGGTCCTCGCGCAGCTCCGGCTCGCCCTGATCGCGCCACGAGTCGGTCAGCGCCTCGATCTGGGCCTCGTCGATGAACGCGCCCTGGATGCGCTGCAGGCGCGAGGAACCGACCGGCGAGAAGAGCATGTCGCCCATGCCCAGCAGCGACTCCGCGCCGTTCTGGTCGAGGATCACGCGCGAGTCGGTCTGCGAGGAGACCGCGAACGCGATCCGCGACGGCACGTTGGCCTTGATCATGCCGGTGATGACATCCACTCGGGGCGACTGGGTGGCCAAAACCAAATGGATCCCAACCGCGCGCGCCTTCTGGGCGATGCGGATGATCGAGTCCTCGACATCCGCCGGGGCGACCATCATCAGGTCCGCGAGCTCGTCGATCACGCACAGCACGTACGGCAGCGGCGCCTGATCGCGTCCCGCGCGCACGGCGTTGAGGTCCTTGAGCGTGCGCGTCCGGGCGACGGCCATCTGCGAGTAGCGCTCCTCCATCTCGCGCACGAGGTTCTGCAGCGCGGTGGCGGCCTGGCGCGGCGACGTGATCACCGGCGTCAGCAGGTGCGGGATCGAGTCGTAGTGGGTGAGCTCGACCTGCTTGGGATCGACCAGCACCATCCGCACCTCGTGCGGCGTGGCGCGGAGCAGGATCGACGAGAGCATCGCGTTCACGCACGCGGACTTGCCGGCGCCGGTCGTGCCGGCCACCAGCAGGTGCGGCATCTTGGCCAGATCGGCCCCGATCGCGCGGCCCGCGACGTCCTTGCCCAGCCACACCGTCAGCGGCGACCAGTCGGCCGGCGGCTCCTGGTAGATGTCGCCGAGGTGCACGATCCGGCGGCGCGCGTTGGGCACCTCGATGCCGACCGCCTGCTTGCCCGGGATCGGCGCCAGGATGCGGATGTCGGCCGCGGCCAGCGCGTAGGCGAGGTCGTCCTTGAGCTGCGCGACCTTGCCGACCTTGATGCCGGGCGCCAGCCGCAGCTCGTAGCGGGTGATGTGCGGGCCGGAGACCATCCCGATCACCCGCGCGTCGATGTTGAAGTGCCCGAGCGCCTCCAGCAGCGCCGCGGCCACCTTCTCCTGCCCCACCGTGTCCGGGCGCGAGGCGTCCTCGGTCGAGCGCGTCAGCTTGGTCGGGTCCGGGAGCTCCCAGACGAAATCGGGGGAGTCGGTGACCTCGCGGCGGTAGCGGCCCTGCGGCGTGAGCTGGTCCTCGGAGACCGGCTCCGACGGCCCGCGGGTGACGCCCGGCTCGTCCTCGGCGGGGTCCTCGGCCAGGCCGGGAAGCTCGGCCACGGGCTGCGGCTCGTCGTCCTCGGGCTCGGGCAGCTCCGGCAGCTCAGGCTCCGGATCGACGTCCCAGAGCGAATCGAACTCCGGCGGCTCGTCGATCGCGGGCGCCTCTTCGGTCGCCGGCCGCTTGACCCGCACGCGGGTGGACCGCTCGAGCGTCGCCAGATCGTCGACCGGCCGCGTCGTCCGCGCGCGCGGCTTCGGGCGCGGCGCCTTCTTGACCGCCCCGCGCAGTTCGCGCGTGGTCGTCGACACCGAGTCCGACGTGAACTTCACGACGCCCGCGACCGACGCCCCGGTGATCAGCAGCACGCCGGCGATGAACAGGAAGATCGCGAACAGGTGCGCGCCGACGCTGCCCAGCAGCGTGTCGATCACGTAGTCCAGCGTCTCCCCCACCATGCCGCCGCGGGTCTTGACCCACGTGCCGTCCCACCAGTCCGGACGCGCACCGCCCGGCCCGATCGTGCCCGCCGACAACCCAAGCGTCACGGCCAGGAACAGACAGATCGCGCCCGACCGGAACGGCCGCACGGCCGGGAGCACCGGCCGCAGCATGGCGATGATGCCCGCGCACGCGAGCGCGGCCGGCACCAGGTAATGACCCGCGCCGAGCAGCCAGCGCATGCCCTCGACGGCCTGCGATCCGGCGCGCCCGCCGTCCCAGCCGAAGTACACGAGAAAGGCGAAGAACAGTCCCAGGCCGACCAGCGCGAGGCCGATCAGATCGAGCTGGCGTTGCTCGAGGACGGGGAAGGCGAAATGCGGCGTGGAACGTCGCGCCGGCTTCTTCTTGCGGGCGGCGGGCTTCTTCTTCGAGGCAGGCATCTGGCGCCGCCCCCTTCGACGCGCAGCCCCTCTCCCCTGCTCGACACCCCCGGAGATGGAGTGGCGGTCGTGGGCCGTCGCGCTGGCTCGCGCCGATCGCAAACGCGCTGATCGGCGCGATCCAGGGGCGCGTCCCGCTGAGGAGCGCCTGAGCTAAAACCAGGTAAACGCGCGGTCGTTCCGCCGATCCGCGCGTAACATAAAGACGATGGATACCGCCAGTCGTCCCGTGCGCGTGCTTGTCGTCGAGGACGACGAGGAGATCGCGCAGGTTCTTCAGCGCTCGCTGCGCCTCGAGGGCTACGAGGTCAAGCTCGCCGCCGACGGTGTGCGCGGGCTCGATGAGGCCCACGCGTTCCTGCCGGACATCATCGTGTTGGACCTCGGTCTGCCGCGCCTGGACGGCATCGATGTCGCCAAGCGCCTGCGTGACGACGGCGATGACACGCCGATCCTGATGCTGACCGCGCGGGACGCGCTCGAGTCTCGCGTCGAGGGCCTCGACGTCGGCGCCGACGATTACCTCGTCAAGCCGTTCGAGCGCCAGGAGCTGCTCGCCCGGCTGCGCGCGCTGCTGCGGCGCCGGCCACCACGCGGGATGGCGCCGCTGCGCGTGGGCGACCTCACGCTGAACCCCGATACGCACGAGGTCGCGCGCGCCGATCGCTCGATCGACCTCACGCAGCGCGAGTTCGAGCTGCTCGAGTACCTGATGCGCAACGAGCGGCTGGTCATCAGCCGCCAGAAGCTGCTCGACGAGGTCTGGGGCTATGACCCCTTCTCGATCACGAACACGATCGAGGTCTTCGTATCCAACCTGAGACGAAAGCTGGAAGCCGGCGGTGAGCCTCGCCTCCTCCACACGGTCCGCGGCGCAGGGTACGTACTCCGCGTATAAGCGCCAACCGATCCGCTGGCGGCTCGCCGGCGGCTCCGCGGCGCTGACGCTGGTCATCCTGCTCGGCTTCGCCGTGATCGTCGGCACGCTGACGACGCGCGCGATCTATAAGGACTTCAACCGCCAGGTGGCCA
This sequence comes from uncultured Solirubrobacteraceae bacterium, assembly GCA_963798325.1. Lineage (GTDB taxonomy): Bacteria > Actinomycetota > Thermoleophilia > Solirubrobacterales > Solirubrobacteraceae > Solirubrobacter. The sequence goes on along the minus strand of CAWCSS010000004.1, from coordinate 179,766 downwards.
GCGCCGCCGACCGGCTGAGCAACAGGCTCGTCTACACGTACAAGGGCCGGACGGCGGCCGGCCCGCAGTTCGAGCGCAAGATCGACCTCAACGCCTACGCGTCCTCCGGGTACAGCGCGGCGATCCGCGTCGCCTACTCCAACGGCGTGAAGTTCGACGGCTCGACCAACGCGCCCGACTGGGGCAAGCCGACCGAGGAGACCGAGGTCATCGACGGCTGGAAGATCGAGACCCGCAAGCTGGCGCTCTACGACCTCTCCAACAGCCAGTGGTACACGGCCTACGTCCAGTACGGGCGGCGGATCTCCGACGTGCAGGCGACCGCCAACCGCGTGAAGCTGTTCCTCGGCCTGGGCGTGCTCGGCGGCGCCGCGCTGGCGCTGCTGGCCGGCCTGGCCACCGCCCGCCGCGCGATGGAGCCGATCGCCGAGCTCACGGAGGCCGCACGCGAGATCGAGCGCGGCGCGCGCCGCGCGATGGAGCCGATCGCCGAGCTCACCGAGGCGGCACGCGAGATCGAGCGCACGCGGGACGCGTCGTTGAAGCTGCCCCGGCCGGTGGCCGACGACGAGGTCGCCGAGCTGGCCACGACGCTGGAGTCGATGCTGCGCGCGCTCGACGACGCCCGGGCGGAGACCGAGGCGTCGCTGGCCCGCCAGCGCGAGTTCGTCGCCGACGCCTCCCATGAGCTGCGCACCCCGCTGACCTCCGTGCTGGCCAACCTCGAGCTGCTCGAGGAGACGCTCGACGGCGACCAGAAGGAGGCGGCCCAGTCCGCCCTGCGCTCCTCCAAGCGGATGCGCCGCCTGGTCGCCGACCTGCTGCTGCTCGCGCGCGCCGACGCCGGCCGCGAGATCGTGCACCGGCCGGTCGATCTGTCGGGCATCGTGGCCAACGCCGCCGCCGAGCTGGAACCCGTCGCCGGCGACCACGACATCTCGGTCTCCGCTCCCGCCGGGCTGGAGATCGAGGGCGTGCAGGACGAGTTGCACCGGCTCGTGCTGAACCTGATGGAGAACGCGCTGCGCCACACCGATCCGGGGACGGCGGTCGAGGCCAGCGTCGAGCGGGTCAACGGGAACGTCGTGCTCGCCGTCGAGGACGACGGGCCGGGCATTCCCGACGAGCTGCACGACAAGATCTTCGAGCGGTTCTTCCGCGCCCACGGCGACCGGTCGGGCTCCTCCGGACTCGGTTTGGCGATCGTCAAGGCGGTCGCCGAGCATCATCACGGAACCGTAACCTTGGAGCCGCCGCTGGACGGGCGGGGCGCGCGCTTCGTCGTCCGGTTCCCCGCGCCGGGATAACCCGATCAGTCAAGACGCTCTCGAGCGCTCAAGCCGATCGCCGTTTGGCCGATTTGAGTGACGACATGTCTGACATCACTTCCCAGCAGCTCGTCGTGTTCTCGATCGGCACGGAGGAGTACGCCCTCCCGATCGGGTCCGTCCACGAGATCATCCGTTTTACTGAGCCTCGCTCTGTCGCGTCCGATGTGCCGTGGATCCGCGGCGTCATCGGCCTGCGTGGCAAGATCATCCCGATCTACGACCTCGCAAGCCGCATCGGGATCGACGTCGACGGCGCCGAGTTCGGCAAGATCGTCATCGTCGAGACGGGCACCGGCCAGGCCGGCATGGTCGTCGGCGACGTCGAAGAGGTGCTGACCGTGACCGCCGAGCAGCTCGAGGCCGTTCCCACTGCCGACGTGCAGACGATCGAGTCGATCGCGAAGATCGGCGACCGCCTCGTGATCCTCCTCAACCCCGAGGGTCTGTTCTCCACCGCGCGCACCGACGAGCTCGCCGCGGCGTAGACCCGACACGGTGGCCGGCCTCCTCAACACCGCGCAGCGCGTCGTCGTCGCCGACGACTCGCGCCTGATGCGGCGCATCCTGTCCGACGCCCTCGGGCGTCAGGGCTTCGACGTGGTCGCCACCGCGGCCGACGGCGACGAGGCGCTGGCCGCCTGCACCGAGCACCGGCCCGATGCGATGACCCTCGACCTGCACATGCCGGGCCTCGACGGCCTCGGCGTGCTGCGCGCCCTGCGCTCCGGCCGGGCGACCTCGGTCCCGGTCGTCGTCGTGTCCGCGTTCTCCCCCGCCCACGGCGCCCGCGCGGTCGACGCGCTGGCCGAGGGCGCGTTCGATCTCGTCGCCAAGCCGGCGATGGGCGAGTCGATGGCCGATTTCACCGTCGAGCTGGCCAAGAAGGTCTCCGACGCCGCCGAGAGCGGCAAATCGCGCCGGCGCTTCGCCGCCGCGACCCCGCGCCTCGCCGCCGTTCCCGCCACTGCACCCCCCACGCCGCGCGTATCCGCGCCGCGCGTGCGCGGCGGCGCCAAGAAGTTCGTCATGATCGCCTCCTCGACCGGCGGCCCGAAGGCCCTCGGCGAGCTGGTCCCGAAGCTGCCGTCACCGCTCGGGACCGGATCGGTCATCGTCCAGCACATGCCGCCGGGCTTCACCGCCTCGCTGGCCACGCGGCTGGACGGCATGTCACCCCTGAACGTCACCGAAGCCAGGATCGGCGACAGCGTCGATCCCAAGCGCCTCCTGCTCGCCCCCGGGGGCGCGCACCTGCGGCTCGAGGCCGACGGCCGCGTACGCCTCTCCGACGACGCCCCGATGGGCGGCCTGCGCCCGCGCGCCGATCTCACCATCGCCGACGTCGCCAAGATCTACGGCTCCTCGCTGGTGCTGGTCGTGCTGACCGGCATGGGCAAGGACGGCCTGGAAGGCGCCAAGGCGGTCAAGGCCGCCGGTGGGCGCATCCTCGTCGAGGCTGAGTCGACCTGCGTCGTCTACGGCATGCCGCGCGCGGTGGCCGAGGCCGGTCTCGCCGACGAGATCCTCCCGCTCCATGACCTGCCCGCCGCGATTGCCCGGGAGGCCGGCGCATGAGTTTGACCCCCCGCACCCCTCGCCCGTTTCGCCCGCCGCTCGCCACGCGCACCCCGGTCGCGGCCCCGCGGACCGGCGGCGGCGCGTTCACCGCGAACCTCAAGACTGACGACTTCGTCGCGCTGTGCGAGCTCGTCCGCTCGCTCTGCGGCGTCGATCTCGGCCAGTACAAGCGCAACCAGATGGAGCGCCGCGTGCGTACCTTCGCGGAGCGCCGTGGCACGCCGGACCTCTCCGAGTACGGCAAGCAGCTGCGCAAGGACCCGCAGGAGCTCGACGCGTTCCTGGACCGCGTGACGATCAACGTCTCGCACCTGTGGCGCCACGAGGACCAGTTCGAGGTCCTGCGCACCAAGCTGCTGCCCGAGCTGGCCGAGCGTCGCCGGCTGAAGATCTGGTCGGCCGGCTGCTCCTACGGCGCCGAGGCCTACACGATCGCCGCGGTCTGCAGGGAGACGATCCCGACGATCCCCGTCGAGATCACCGGCACCGACCTCGACAAGCGCATGGTCGCCCGCGCCCGCGAGGGAACGTTCAGCGCTGAGGATGCCCGCACTTCGCCGAAGGCCATGATGCAGCGTCATTTCGAGGCGCAGCCGGACGGCGGCTGGGCCGCCAAGCCGGAATTGAAGCGAATGGTCCGCTTCGAAAACGGGGACCTTCTGCGTATGGCGGTCCCCACGGCACGCTACGACGTGGTCTTCTGCCGCAACACCGTGATCTACTTCACCGAAGAGGTGCGCGACGCGCTCCACGAGCGGCTGGTCAAGGCGCTCTCGCCGGGTGGATACCTCGTCGTGGGCACCTCCGAGCGTGTCGCCGACCCGCGCGGGCTCGGCCTCACCTCGCCCCACCACTTCATCTACCGGAAGAGCTGATGGACGAGTATCTCCCGATGTTCCTCGCAGAGGGGCGTGAGCACCTGCAGGAGCTCAACCTCGCGGTTGTCAGTATCGAGGAGACGCCCGACGATCCGGCGACGGTCGACGAGATCTTCCGGATCGCGCACTCGCTGAAGGGCATGAGCGCGACGATGGGCTTCTCCGGCATGGCGGCGCTCACGCACGAGATGGAGGACGTCTTCGAGCTGCTGCGCCAGCGCTCCGGCGGGCTGGAGCGCGTCGCCATCGACGTGCTCTTCCAGTGCCTGGACGCGCTCTCGGCGGCGGTCGAGTCGATCGACAACACCGGCGCCGAGGAGATCCAGCCGCAGGTCCTGATCGAGAGCCTGCGCGGGCTCGTGCGCGACCGCACACCCGAGCAGGAGGCCGAGCGCATGGGCGTCGCGCCGCCGCCGCTGGACCTGTCCGAGATGGCCGACGGGCGCCGCGTGATCCAGATCTCCGCGCGCCTGGACGACGAGGTCTCGATGCCCGCCGTGCGCGCCTACATGGTGCTCTCGGTCATCGCCGGCTACGGCGAGACGCTCAGCTGCGTCCCGTCGCCGGACGACGTCGACACCTTCGACGGCCGCGACATCGACGCGTGGGTCGTCTCCGAGCGCACCGACACCGAGATCCAGGACGCCGTGGCGTCGGTTCCCGAGGTCGCCGAGGTGCACGTCTTCGAGGCCGTCGCCGACTCCGCCGTGGACGCGCCGGATGAGGTCTCCGAGGAGGTCACCGCGCCGGTGGCCGCCGTGGCCGAGGTCGTCCAGCCGGACGTCCCGGTGGCCACTGCCCCCACCCCGACCCCGGAACCGCCCGCGGCCAAGGAGAAGGCCGCGCCGGCCGAGAAGAAGCAGCACGGCGGCTCCTCGACGGTCCGCGTCGACGCCGAGCGGCTCGATCAGCTGATGCACTTCATGGGCGAGCTCGTGCTGCACCGCACGCAGGTCGAGGCGCTCATCTCGCAGGCCGACGTGCCGGGCCTCTCGCAGGCCATGCAGAACCTCACGCGCACCTCGCATGCCCTGCAGGCGATGGTCATGCAGGTCCGGATGATCCCGGTGGAGGCCGTGTTCCTGCGCTTCCCGCGGCTCGTGCGCGACCTCTCGACCAAGCTCGGCAAGCAGGTCGAGCTGCAGCTGGTGGGCAAGGACACCGAGCTCGACCGCACCGTGGTCGACGCGCTCGGCGATCCGCTCGTGCACCTCGTCCGCAACTCGCTCGACCATGGCCTCGAAGGCGTGGACGAGCGGGTCGCCGCGGGCAAGCCGGCCACCGGCATCCTCGAGATCTCCGCCCAGCACGCGGGCGGCAACGTGATCATCACCGTCGCCGACGACGGTCGCGGCATCGACGCCAGGCGCGTGGCCACCAAGGCCGCCGAGCGCGGGCTGATCCCGGTCGAGGCGGTCGATTCGATCGACATGCCGCGCGCCATCGAACTGCTGTTCACGCCGGGCTTCTCGACCGCCGACGTCACGAGCGACATCTCCGGCCGCGGGGTCGGGATGGACGCCGTGCGCGCCGCGATCCGCGGGCTCGGCGGCGAGGTCCTGATGACCTCCGAGTTCGGCAAGGGCACCAACGCCCAGATCCGCCTGCCGCTGACGCTGGCGATCATGGCCGCCCTGATCGTCGAGGCCGACGGTCGCCCGTTCGCGATCCCGCTGGACCGCATCGAGCGCACCGTGCGCGTGGCCGACCAGGCCGTCCGCTCGGTCGCCGGCCGGCGCATGCTGGTGCTCTCGGACGGCGTGCTGCCGATCGTCGACGCGTCCGAGCACTACGGCGGGCCGGCCGTCCCCGAGGCCGAATACGCCGTCGTCGTCCGTGGCGGCGGGGATCGCTTCGCGCTCACCGTCAGCCGCATGATCGGCCAGCACGAGCTCGTCACCCGCCCGCTGCCGCCGGAAGTCTCTGAAGGTGCCGATCTCTCCGGCGCCGCCGTCCTGTCGGACGGGCAGATCGCCCTCATCGTCGACTGCAACGCGGTCGTCGACGTCCCGGTCTCCGCCTGAAGCTGAGAAAGGACCCCTGTTGACCCGTTACACGGATATCCAGCTCGATGCCCTGCGCGAGCTGGCCAATATCGGCTCCGGCAAGGCTTCCGGGGCCTTGTCGAGCATGCTCGGGCGCGCGGTGGACATCACCGTCCCGTCCGCGTCGGTGCTGCCGATGGCCGAGGCCGTCGGCACGATCGGCGATCCCGAGGCCGAGTACACGGGCGTGGTCATTCCCGTCGTCGGGGAGATGCCGGCGTCGGTGCTGCTGCTGTTCACCCCCAAGGACGCCGAGCTGATGTGCACGCTGCTGGGCGTCGAGTCCGGCACCGAGATCGGCGTCTCCGCACTGATGGAGATCGGCAACATCGTCGGCACCTCCTACATCAACGCCTTGGCCGAGATGACCGGCATGGAGCTCGAGCCGGCTCCCCCCGGAGCGGCCACGGACATGCTCGGCGCGATCGTCGAGACCGTGCTGGCCGAGCGCGCCGGTGCGGGCGACGCCGCGCTGCTGCTCGATTCCGACCTGGTGGTGGAGCGCGAGGACTGCTCCGTGTCGTTCCTGCTCGTGCCGGATGCCGGTGGCGTCGAGCTGATGCTGGGGCGCCTGGGCCTGTAGGCGATGGCGGAGACGATGGTCAGGATGGGTGAGCTTGCCGCCTCGGCCGTCGCCGGAGATGTACTCGTGTCCCTCGGACTGGGCTCGTGTATTGGCCTGGCGCTGCTGGATCGGCGCACCGGTGTGGCCGGACTGGCCCACGTCGTGCTGCCCGCCAGCAGCGGCAATGGGCCCGCGCGTTCCTGGAAGTTCGCGGATGTCGCCGTTCCTGAGCTCATTGACCGGGTGGTGAAGCTGGGCGCGCGGCGGCCGGTGCTGGAGGCCGTTATGGTCGGCGGTGCCAGCATGTTCGCCGTGTCGAAGTCCACGCTCGAGGTCGGGCAGCGCAACGAGGCCGCCGTGCGCGAGCAGCTCGCTGCCCATCGGATCTCCGTGATCGCCGCCGAGACGGGTGGGGATCGCGGTCGCACCATCCGCGTCCACGTCGGTTCCAACCGCGTGACCGTCCGCGAGGCGGGCGGGGTCGAGAGCGAACTCGTGCGTGGCGCACTGTCCGGAGCCAAGTCGTGAGCGCCGGCGGACCCGTCCTCAGCGAAGACGCGATCGCCGCGCTGGTCGACGCCGCGCGTGACGGCAAGCTGCCCGAGGACAAGCCTGCGCCGCAGCGGCGTCGCCGCATGCGGGCCGTCGACTTCACGCGCCCGACGAAGTTCACCTCCGAGCAGGAGCGCCGGCTCGGTCGCACCCTGGAGGCGTTCTGCCGCACCGCGTCGACGCGCCTGTCCGCGGAGCTGCGGGTGCCGCTGGAGTTCGAGGTCCTGACGTCTTCGCAGCTGACCTGGGCCAACGCGCACGCCGCCGTGCCCGCCAACTCGACCGCCGCGATCTTCGAGGTCGAGCCGATCGGGACGCAGATGCTGCTGTCGACCGAGTCGACGCTGCTGCTGGGCGCGATCGAGCTGCTGCTCGGCGGATCGATCGAGGGCGGCGTCAAGGACCGTCGCATGACGGACATCGATCAAGCGCTGGGACGCCATTTCTTCGAGCGTCTCCTGGCTCAGCTGACCCTGATCTGGACCGACGTCGCGGGGCTGACCCTGAAGCTGGACACGGTCGACCAGCACATGGAGACCCAGCAGATGGTCTCGGTGTCGGAGCCGACGTTGTCGATGATGATGGAGGCGCGCCTGGGCGGCATGTCCGCGACGCTGGCGCTGCTCATCCCGTGGTCGGCGATCGCGCCGGTGGCCGACCAGTTCGGTGGCCGTGAGGACCTCAAGGGCGGTCGCTCGGAGGAGGACGCGTCGTCGGTGCGCCAGGCCGTCGGGTCGGTCGAGATGATGGTCCGGGCCGAGGTGGCGTCGGTGACGATGCCGATCGAAGCCGTGTTGTCCTTGAAGGAGGGCGACCTCCTGCGCCTGAACACGCCCGCCGCGGCGGGCATCACGTTGTACGCCGACAAGGTGCCGGTCCACACCGGCCGTCCGGGCCGCTCCGGCTCGCGCCGCGCCGTGCAGGTCACCGGTCCGATCGGCGGGATCCGATGAGGGCGACGACTCGCCTGGCGGCTCGCGCCGCTGAGAGCACTCGCCCTGCGGGCTCGTGCGCTCGCGCGCCGGAGGCACTGACGTGAGCGCCGAGGACGCACTGCAGCGGCTCGGCCAGTCGACCGGCGAGGCCTGCCTGGGCGTGCTCGAGATGTTCGCCGCCGGGAAGGTCTCGATCGGCGAGGTCACGATCGCCAGCGACTCCAAGGCCGCCTTCGCCGGCGTGCCCGTGCCGACCGTCGCCATGTCCGTCTCCTACGTGGACGGCGTCACCGGCGGCAATGTCTTCCTGATCACGCTGGACGGCGCCCGCAACCTGGCGGCGTCGATGATGGGCATGGACGCGCCCGAGGACCCGGACGCTCCTGAGCTGAGCGAGCTCGAGCTGTCCGCCGTGTCGGAGGCGATGAACCAGATGATGGCGTCGGCCGCGGCCGCGACGTCGGTCGTGCTCGGCACCGAGGTGGAGATCTCCACGCCCGAGTCCAAGATGTACACGTCCGCCGACGAGATCGCCGCGAACTACCCCTCGACCCCGCACGCCGTGCGCACCGCCATGTCGATCTGCGGCGAGCCCGCCCGGCTCATCCAGCTCGTCCCGAACGCGTTCGTCGTTCGCATGTCGAGCGCGCTGGACGACATCGGCTCCGAGGTCTCCGGCGTCCCCGCCGGGCAGTCCTCGGGCGGCGCCGCCGGCTCGACGGCCGCCACCCCCTCGCTGGCCGGCATCCCCGTCCGCGTGTGGGCGGAGCTCGGCCGCGCGCGGATGCCCTCGGCCCAGGTCGTCGGCCTCCCCGCGGGAGCGGTCGTCGAACTCGACAAGCAAGCCGACGACGCGATCGACCTCTACGTCAATGGAACGCACTTCGCGACGGGCCGTCTGGTCGTCGTCGATGGAACCGACTGGGCCGTGCGCATCGAGCACGTCCTTGACAAAGCAAGCGACAGTGATTCAGGAATGGAGGTGGCCGGATGGCCCGAATCCTGGTAGTCGACGATGCCGCCTTCATGCGGAAGATGGTGTCGGACGCTCTCACCAAGGGTGGCCATGAGGTCGTGGGCGAGGCCGGCAACGGCGTGGAGGCGATCACCCGCTTCCAGGAGCTCAAACCGGAGCTCACGACTCTCGACATCACCATGCCGGAGAAGGACGGGCTCGCGGCGCTGAAGGAGATCATCGAGATCGACCCGACCGCCCGCGTGATCATGTGCTCCGCGCTGGGCCAGGAGTCAAAGGTGCTCGAGTCGATCAAGCTCGGTGCACGCGACTTCGTGGTCAAGCCGTTCAAGCCCGAGCGAGTGCTCGAGGCGGTAGGCAAAGCACTCGCCTAGGCGAGTTTGGGGCGGCCTCTCGGGGCCGCCCTTTTTTTTGCGCGGGTACGTGACGGTCGCTGGTCGATTGATGGTGCTCTACACCATCAACTGACCACTGGCTCGGGTCGAGGAGTCGTGTCGGCCGTGCGCGGCAGACAACTCTCTCCTCGTCCGAGGGTGCGTCAGTCCTTGAGGCCGAGGTCGTGCAGGATGCACACGCCGGCCGGAGGCTTGCCTGAGGCGCCCTTGGCGGCCTCGGGCTGGTGGTCCTCGGCCAGTGCGGCGCCGACGGAGAGCACCATCGCGCACACGGCGGAGGCGAAGATCAGGGCGGTGGCGCGGAGCTTCGGCATCACACCGAGTGATCGGCCGGTCTCGAGCGCGTTTGAGACCGTGTCCGTGCGCTGACACTTGAGCGGATCTGGACGCACGTCCTATTTGGGGACGAGCGTCCAGAAGCCATTATGAGTCCAGTCGGACGGACTGGAATTCAAGCCTCTCGCACGCTTCGTGTTGCCGCACGAAGAGCGAGAAGAAGGGAGTCACAATGAGCTGGCGTCTGCCGTAGTTCACACATGCAGTGCCCTGCGAGCGAGCGCCTACACGGGCGCTCGTTCTCGTTAACGGCCGAACTCGTCCGTTCCTGAATCGGACGATTGTCTAGGCGGCCGAGACGAGCCGCGGACGGGCGTATTCGGCGACGCGCTTCTCGAAGGCCAGCTCGGCCTCGAAGTCGGCCTCGTCGGTGTGGCTGAAGGCCACGCCCCGCTCGAGGATCATGCGGATGAAGGCCTCGACGACCTGCGGGTCGAGCTGGGTGCCGGCCACCTGGCGCAGTTCGGCCATCGCCGCCTCGGGGCTCACCGGCCGCCGGTAGGAGTCGCGGGAGGTCATCACGTCGTAGGTGTCGGCCACGGAGATGATGCGCGAGCCGAGCGGGATCGCCTCGCCGGCGATGCCGGCCGGATAGCCGCCGCCGGAGAAGCGCTCGTGGTGGTGCAGGATGATCTCGGCGACCGGGCCGTAGCCCTCGATGCGCTCGACGAGCATCGCGCCCTGCTCCGGGTGCAGCTTGACCAGCTCCCACTCGTCCTGGGCGAGCTTGCGGTTGGCGAACAGCACGGAGTCGGGCAGGATGAACTTGCCGATGTCGTGCAGCAGGGCGGCGGTGTGGATCAGGTCCTGCTCACGCTCGTCGACGCCCATGAGCTTGGCCACCTCGCGCGAGTAGCGGGCGACGGCGGCGGAGTGGCGGGCGGTCATCGCGTCACGCATGGAGAGGGTCTGCAGCACGGTGGACAGCAGGCCCACCTGCAGCGAGGCGAGCTCGCGCGTGCGCTGCTCGAGTTCGGCACCGCGCTCCTCGGCCTGGACGCTGGTGCGCAGGATGTAGAGGAAGACCAGCAGCACGACGGCGGCGAGGCCGATCGAGGCCACGCCCAGGTGCCCGTAGGTGAAGGCGACGCCGGCGGTCAGCAGGCCGGTGGCGAACTCGGACGGCAGCGCGGTGGCGAACGACGCCAGCAACACGCGCACCGGCGCGCCGAAGAGATAGTGGGCGGCAGCGGCGATCATCGCGAAGTTCAGCGTGTTCGACGCGAGGAACGTGACCAGCACGACGCCCGCGAACCACAGTGAATCGTCGTTGCCCAGCGGCGCGAGCGCCTCGAGCATCAGCCCGCCCGCGAGCGCCCACGCGGCCATGGCGGCGAGATTGAACAAGAGGCGGTTCAGCGGCCGGGGGTTCAGCGCCGTCTCGAACAGCGTGCACAGGCACGCGAGCGCGACGGCGGGGGCCGGTCCGCCCAGCGCCATGGCCAGCACGATGGCCAAGAAGGAGCCGGACAACCGCAGGCCCCGGACCTCGAAGCTCAGCGTCTCGCTGCCCAATCCAAGGACCGTGAGCAGCCCGAGCGCGGCCATCGGCTCCCAATCGTGGGCATCGCTGGTGAGCACGGCACCGACCGTCGCGGCGACCAGGATCGCGGCGGCGACAAGCGTGACCATGAGTTCACGGCGAGGCATTCCACACCCGGTGATCGGCAGCACGAGGCAAGTCCCGCAACGGGGATGCGTGCGACCGCGACCGAGGGGTACCCTCCAGTGGGAGTGCGGAGGCGCCTGGAACCGTTGCGGGTCCAGCCTTTCGGGAGGCTGCTCGCGTCGTACACGGTCAATGACCTGGGGGACTCGATTGGGGTCGTGGCCCTAGCTGTCCTCGTCTTCGACCGGACGCAGGACGTCGCCCCGACGGCCGGGTTCTTCCTCGTCGCGAAGTTCCTGCCGGCGCTGTTCGCGACCGGATTGGTCGCCCAACTGGACCGCATCCCGGTCCGGCGGGTGCTGCCGTCGATCTATTTCGTCGAGGCGCTGGCGTTCGCCGCGCTGGCCTACTTCGCCTGGGGCGAGCGCTTCTTCCTGCCGTCGGTGATGCTGCTGGGGCTGATCGACGGGACGCTGGCCATCACCGGCCGCGCGCTCACGCGCGGGGCGGTGGCGGCCGCGCTCGGCCCGAAGGACCTGATCAGCGAGGGCAACGCGCTGATGAACCTCGGGTTCGCGGCCTCGTCGGTGTTCGGCGCCGCGATCGGCGGCGCGCTGATCGCCGCGCTCGGGGTCTCCGCGGCGCTGCTGGTCGACGCCGCGTCGTTTCTGGTGATCGCGGTGCTGATCGGGACGAGCGCCCGGCTACCCGCGATCGAGCACACCGACTACCAACCCTGGCACGAGCGCATCCGCGAGGGCTTCGCGTTCGTGCGCGGGCACATGGTCGTGCGCACGCTGCTGATCGGGCAGGCGCTCGCGCTGGTCTGCTTCACCATCGTCGTGCCGATCGAGGTGATCTACGCCAAGGAGTCCCTGGGCACCTCGAGCGCGGGCTTCGGCATCCTGCTGAGCGCCTGGGGCGCCGGCATCGTGATCGGCAGCCTGCTCTACGTCGCGATCAAGAACCGCTCCGGCTTCGCGCTGATCGTCGTCTCGACCGCGCTCATCGGCCTCGCCTACCTGGGCATGTCACAGGCGCACACGCTCCTGGTCGCGTGTGCGATGTCGGTGGTCGGCGGCATCGGCAACGGCGTCCAGTGGGTGGCGGTGATGACCGCGATCCAGCAGTCGACGCCGCAGGAGTACCAGGCGCGGATGTCCGGCCTGCTGGAGTCGATCGGTGCCGCCATGCCCGGCGTCGGCTACCTGCTCGGCGGCGTCCTCACGCAGCTGGGCTCACCGCGCACCGCGTTCGCGTTCGCCGGCATCGGCGTGTTGGTACTGGTGGTCGGGGCGCTGATCCTGCGCCCCGTCCGTCAGACCTCGACGACGACCGGCAAGACCATCGGGCGGCGCTTGAGCCGGTCGTAGATGAACGTCGCGAGATCGTCGTGCAGGAAGGACTCCAGCACGTCGGTCTCGGTCACGTGCTGATCGGCCGCGCGGTCCAGTGAGTCCTCGACCGCCTCGCGCAGCTGATCGATGAAGGTGTTGTTGCCCTCGAGGAACGGGACGCCGCGGGCCAGCACCTCGGGCGGGACGACGGACGAGCCGTCCTGCTCGGACACGGTGGCGACGATGATGAAGATGCCGTCCGCGGACAGCATCCGCCGATCGCGCAGCGCGACGTCCGAGACGTCGCCGATGTCAACGCCGTCGACGAAGATCATCCCGGCCTGCACCTTGTTCCCGAAGCGCGCGCCGTCGGCGTCGATCTCCAGGGGCGTTCCGTTCTCGGACCGGAAGATGTGCGCGCGCGGGACGCCCACGGCCTCAGCCAGGTCCGAGTGGATGAGCATCCGCTTGAAGTCGCCGTGGACCGGCATCACGTACTTCGGCCGCGTGAGGTTGATCATCATCTTGACCTCCTCCGCGTAGCCGTGGCCGGAGGCGTGGATCGGCGCGTCGCGGGCGGTCACGACCTCGCAGCCGATGTGGTACAGGCGGTCGATCGTCTCGTTGACCGCGCGCTCGTTGCCCGGGATCGGCGTGGCCGAGAAGACCACCGTGTCCCCCTGCTTGAGCTCCACCTGCGGGTGATCGCGATAGGCCATCCGGCGCAGCGCCGACAGCGGCTCGCCCTGCGAGCCGGTGGAGATGACGACGATCTTCTCGTCCGGCCACTGGTCGATCTCGCGCGGCGGCAGCAGCATCCCCTCCGGGATGTCGATGTGCCCGAGCGAGCGGCCGATGTTGACGTTCTTGCGCATCGAGCGCCCGACGAGCGCGACCTTGCGGTTCGCGGCCGCCGCGGCGTGCACGACCTGCTGGACGCGGTGGATGTTCGACGCGAAGCAGGTGACGACGATCCGGCCCTTGCAGCGGCTGAACACGCGGTCCAGATGCGGGCCGACGATCGACTCGGACTCGCTGATGCCCGGGCGGTCCACGTTGGTGGAGTCGCCGCACAGCAGCAGCACGCCCTCGCGGCCGAGCTCGGCCAGGCGCGCCATGTCCGCGGGCGCCCCGCCGACCGGCGTCTGGTCGAACTTGTAGTCGCCGGTGAAGAACACGGTGCCCAGCGGCGTCTTGAGCGCGATCCCGGACGCGTCCGGGATCGAGTGGGTCAGGTGGACGCGCTCGATCTCGAACGGGCCGGCGTCGACCGTGTCCCCGATCGGCAGCACCTCGAGGTTGACCTCGCGCAGCTTGTGCTCGTCGAGCTTCGAACGCGCCATGGCGATCGTCAGCTGGCCGCCGTAGACGACCGGGATCTTGTCCTGGCCGAGGTCACGGATGACCCACGGCAGTGCGCCGATGTGGTCCTCGTGGCCATGGGTGATCACGATCGCCTCGATCGCGTCGACGTTCTCACGCAGGTACGTGAAGTCCGGCAGCACGAGGTCGATGCCCATCATCTCGGCCGTCGGGAAGCGCAGCCCGCAGTCGACCACGACGATCCGGCCGTCGTACTCGACGACCGTCAGGTTCTTGCCGATTTCGCCAACGCCTCCGAGCGGGAGGACGCGCAGTAGACCGCTCAACGTGCGTGTGCCCCCGCCAGCAACCCGTGCTGGGCGAGCGCATTGTTCACGTGCGCGCGCTCCTGCTCGTCGCACTCGACGAGTGGGAGGCGCAGCGGACCCACGTCGTGGCCGAGCATCTGCAGCGCGGCCTTCACGGGGGCGGGGCTCGCGGTGATGAACATCGCCGCGTAGATGTCACGCAGCGAGGCGTCTATCTCCGCCCGCGCGTCCGGCTCTTCATACATACGGCGCATCTCCGGCCCGACGACGTGCGAGGCGACACAGATGCCGCCCGCTCCGCCGAGCTCCAAAACTTCGAGGTAATTGTCATCGTTGCCGGCGAGGACGGCGAGCCCGTCGATCTGCTGCAGCTCGTCCCCGTTGGCCTGCTTGACGGCTTCGATCCCGTCGATCTGCGCCAGCTCGGCGAGCAGATCCGGCGGCATGTTGACCGCCGTGCGGCCCGGGATGTTGTACAGGATCACCGGGGTGTCGCCGGCGGCGCGGGCGACCTCCTTGAAGTGGGCGATGACCCCGCGCCGGTTCGGCTTGTTGTAGTACGGCGTGACCGACAGCACCGCGTCCACCCCGGCCTCGACGGCCTTCTCGGTGAGGTGGATCGCGTGGCGGGTGTCGTTGGAACCCGTGCCGCCGACCACTGTCGCTTCGTCCCCGAGCTCCCGTGCGATCAGCTCGATGAGCCCGAGGTGCTCCTCGTCGGTCATCGTCGCCGCCTCGCCCGTCGTGCCGGCCACGACGAGCCCATGCGAACCGTTCGCGAGCAGATAGCGGCCGATCTCGACCGCCTTCTCCTCATCGACGGAGCCGTCGGCACGGAACGGGGTGACCATGGCCGTGAGCAGGCCTTCGTAGGGACGCATGATGCTTAGGATGGCACGCGCGCCGGTCAGCCTGCGAGTGGGTCGCCGCCTGTGAGCTTCGGCGGGGCGTAGGACGGGCGGTTGCGGTCCTCGTCACCGGCGCCGGGCATCCCGGGCGCTGGCGGCGGAGCGACCGTGCCCTCCACGGGCACCGGCGGGCCGGACGGCGGCTCTGTCGGGGGAACGCCGGGCGCCGGCGGCGGCCCGACGGCTTCGCCCGGAGGCGGCCACGGCGGGCTCGCGCTCGGAGCCGGCCCCGACGACGCGGGCGGCGACGGGAACGAGGGAGGCGGGGCGGGCGGCATCGGTGGCGCGGCGCCCGCGAGCGGAGGTGCGGCCGGGGCGGCGTGCGCCGGCGGCGGCGGGGTCGTTCCCGCGGGCGGAGCGCCGCTCGCGGACGGCGGGGCGCTCGTCATCGGGGCGGTGGGCGGGGCGGCGCCGTACGGCGCCGCGGTGGCGCCTGCGGGCGGATCGCCGTGTGGAGGCGTGGCCGTCGGCTGGGGCGGGATCGGCCGGCCGTGCTTGTCGTACTCGACGATCGGGCCCGAGGGTGGCTTCGGGCCGCCCTGGGTGTTGATCTGGGACTGGACCTCGTCGAGCTTGGTCTGCGCCTGCTCGGCGAGCTTCTTGGCCTTGTCGAGGAACCCCATGGCACCGACGGTACCGGAAACGGCGCCGGTGCCCGCCGTGGCGGCCGAGCCGTCAGGCGGTCGTCAAGTCCTTCGGCAGCGTTGCGGCATGCTCGTTGATGTCCGCCCACGGATCGCCGACTCGGCTCAAGCGCTCGGGGAGCGTCCGCAGCGTGAAGGCGTGCGGCGTCAACGACGGGTCCGCGACCTCCTCCCAGGTCACGGGCGCCGACACCGGCGCGCCGGCGATCGCGCGGACCGCGTAGGCGGCGACGACGGTCTGCCCGTAGGTGTTGCGGGCGACGTCGACGAGGATCTTGCCGTCGCGCTTCTCCTTGCGCCAGGCGGTCGTCAGCGTGTCGGGGTGAAGCGCCGCGATCCGCTCGGCGAGCACGCCCGAGGCCTCGCGCACCTCGTCCGCCGTGCGGTTGCGCCGAAGCGGCGCGACGACGTGGATCCCGCGCGATCCGCTGAGCTTCGCGAACGGCGTCAGCCCGATCTCGCGCAGCATCTCCGCCGTGGCCAGCGCGGCCTCGCGGATCTGGTCGAAGTCCTCGCCCGTCGGATCGAGATCGAAGACGAGGCGGTCGGGCTGGTCGCGCTTGTCGCAGCGCGAGTTCCAGACGTGCGGCGTGATGCAGTTCTGCTGGGCGATCCAGCGCAGCGTGTCGGCGTCGTTGATCATCGGGTGGGTGATCTCGCCGCCCTTGCGGCGCGGGACCTCGCAGCGCGCCACCCACTCCGGCGCGCCCTTGGGGATCGACTGCTGGACGACCACATCGGCCGCGATCCCCTTGTTCCAGCGCCACATGACCATCGGGCGGTCCTTCGTGTGCGGGACCATCGCGTCGGCGACGGCCTCGTAGTAGGCGCGCAGGTCCGCCTTGGTGATCCCGTCGTCGGGGAACAGGACCTTGTTGGGATTGGAGAGCTTGACCTCGGGCATCAGCGGCGCAATGCGTCGGTGAACCGCTTCGGCACCCGCGGGTCCTCTCCTCCCTCCCACAGCGTGATGACGATCAGCTCGCCGCGCGGGCGGTCCTGGATGCAGATGAAGACGAGCTCAGGGTCATCGAGGTCGCGCACGAGCTGGGCGCCGCGCTCGCCGGGCTCCATCCGGCCCGCGTCGATCGCGGTCGAGACCCGCGAGGCGATCTCGAGCTTGGGGTCCAAGGCACCACGGACCCGCTGGAGGTAGCGCTCGGCCGCGTGATCGGTTACGGCGACGAGGGCCACAGCAACCGCTCCAGCCCGATCGTCGGAGACTCGGGCAGCTCGGCCACGTGGCGGATCGCGAGCAGGACTCCGGGCATGAAGCTCGTGCGGTCCGTCGTGACGTGGCGGATGGTGAGGGTCTGGGCGACGTCGCCGAGGATCACGTCCTGGTCGGCGACCACACCGGGCAGGCGCACCGAATGGATCGGCGGATCGCCCTCCATCAGCTGCGCGGTGCGCGCGGCGGTGCCCGACGGCGCGTCGAGCTTGGCCGGGTGGTGGTACTCGATGATCTCGGCGGCGGCCATGTGCCTGGACGCCTCGGCGGCGAAGCGCATCATCAACACCGCGCCGATCGCGAAGTTCGGCGCGGCGAAGACCTTGCCGGGCGCGCCCTCGACGGCGGCGCGCAGGTCGGCCTCGGCCCAGCCGGTGGCGCCGATGACGACGTGCACGCCGGCCTGCGCGGCGCGCTCGACGTTGCCGAGCACCTGCGACGGGATCGTGAAGTCCACGAGCACGTCGGCGTCGCCGAGGACGTCATCGAGCGACGTGCCGAGCGTCGGATCCGCCCGGCCCGTCAACTCCATGTCCTGCGCGCCCTCGACGGCCGCGCAGGTCGTCGCCCCCATGCGCCCCGCGGCGCCCGCGACGGCGACCCGGATCATCAGGCCGCGACGGCCCCCGCCACGCCTTCGACGGCGTTGCGGAACGCGTCCTCGTCCGGGCCGATCCCGGCCGCGGACAGCCCGCCGGGCGCCCACAGCTCGTTGACCAGCGAGCGCATGTCGTCCATCGAGACGGCGTCGATGCGCTCCATGACCTCATCGGTCTCCAACAGGGGCAGATCGAACAGCAGCGAGCCGCCGAGCCGGTGCATCCGCGCGCCGGTCGATTCCATGCCGAGCACGACCCGCGCCTTGACGTTCTCGCGCGCACGCACGAGCTCCGCCTCGGTGGCGGGCTCCTCGCGCAGGCGGTCGAGCTCGTCGCCGACGACCTTCATGGCCGCCACCAGGTTGTCCGGGCGGGTGCCGACGTAGAGGCCGACCTGGCCCGTGTCGGCGTACTGGCCGGCGAACGAGTAGACGCTGTAGGCCAGCCCGCGCTCCTCGCGCACGGCCTGAAACAGCCTCGAGCTCGACAGGCCGCCGAAGATCGCGTCCAGGACGCGTGCGGCGAAGCGCCGGTCGTCGCCGCGCTGCAGGCCGAGGCCGCCGAGCGTCACGTGCACCTGCTCGGTGTCCTTGCGGACGAACCGGACGTTGGCGGCCGGCGTGTTCGGGGCGGGCTCGGGCACCGGGGCGGGCTCGCCGTCGGCCTGGGCCCGCTCGGTCCTGCGCGCGAGCTCGACGATCTGGTCGTGATCGACCGAGCCGGCGGCCGCGATGACCACCGCGCCCGGCACGTAGCGCCGGGCGTGGAAGGCGGCGATCACGTCCACCGGGGTGTCGCGGATCACCGGCGCGCGGCCGATGATCGGGCGCCCCAGGGGGTGGCCGCCGAAGACGGCCTCCCCCAGCACGTCGAACACCGTGTCCTGCGGATCGTCCTCGTACATGGCGATCTCCTCGAGCACGACCTCGCGCTCGGGGTCCACGTCCTTGAACGCGGGACGCCACACCATGTCGGCCATGACGTCGAAGGCCGCCGGCAGGTGCTGGTCGAGCATGCGGGCGTAGACCGCGGTGCTCTCCTTGTCCGTGCCGGCGTTGAGCTCGGCGCCCATGCCGTCGAAGAGCTGATCGATCTCCGCCGACGCGTAGCGCTCCGTGCCGCGGAACAGCAGGTGCTCGAGGAAGTGCGAGAGCCCGGCCTCGGCCGGTGTCTCGCCCCGCGAGCCCGTGGCCACGAAGAACCCCAGAGCCGCGGACCGCACCGAGGGCATGGCCTCGGTGGCGATCCGCAGCCCGGAGTCAAGCTCCGTGATGCGATGACCAGGGATGCGATCTACCTGAGGTCAGACGATCGGCGGGGACGTGCCAACGTGCTTACCCGCGCTCGGGGTCGCGGTCGCCGCGCGGGGCGCGCGGACGGTCGCGATCGCGGTCGCGCCCACGGCCGCCGCGGTCGCCGCCGCCGCTGCGCGGGCCGCGGTCACTGCGGCCGTTGCGGTCGCCGCCGCGCCCACGCGGGCGGTCGCTGCCGGTGCCGCCCATGGTCGGGTCGCCCGTGCCGACCGTGGCCAGCTCTTCCTTGGTCTTGCCGGCGATCTCGGGGTCCTCGGCGAGGCGCAGGCCGATCCGGCCGCGCTCCTTGTCGACCTCGACGACGCGGACCGAGATCTCGTCGCCCTTGTTGAGGACCTCCTCGACCGTGCCGACGCGGTTGCCCGGCGAGACGTTGGAGATGTGCAGCAGGCCGTCGGTGCCCTTGGCGAGCTCGACGAAGGCGCCGAAGGTCGTCGTCTTGACCACCTTGGCCGTCGGGAACTCGTCGCCGACCTCGACCTCCTTGGTCATCGAGCGGATGCGCTCGACCAGGGCGTCGCCCTTGGCGCCGGTGACGGCGTAGACGAGCACCATGCCCTCGTCGTTGACGTCGATCTGGGACTCGTACTCCTCCTGCAGGGAGCGAATGGTCTCGCCGCCCTTGCCGATGAGCAGGCCGATCTTCTCCGGGTCGATCTGGATCGAGCTGATCCGCGGAGCGTGCTCGGAGAGCTGCTCGCGCGGGGCCTCGATCGCCTCGTGCATCTTGCCGAGGATGAACTCGCGACCTTCCTTGGCCTGGGCCAGGGCGTCGCTCATGATCTCGAACGTGACGCCCGTGATCTTGATGTCCATCTGCAGGGCGGTGATGCCCTCCGAGGTACCGGCGACCTTGAAGTCCATGTCGCCGAGGTGGTCCTCGACGCCGGCGATGTCGGAGAGGATCGTGTAGTCGTCGCCCTCCTTGATCAGGCCCATGGCGATGCCGGCCACCGGACGGATCAGCGGCACGCCGGCGTCCATCAGGGAGAGGCTGGAGCCGCAGACCGACGCCATCGAGGACGAGCCGTTGGACTCCAGGATGTCCGACACGACGCGGATCGTGTAGGGGAACTTCTCCTGGTCGGGGATCATCGGGACCAGCGCGCGCTCGGCGAGCGCGCCGTGGCCGATGTCGCGGCGCTTGGGGCCGCGCATGAACCCGGCCTCGCCCACGGAGAAGGGCGGGAAGTTGTAGTGGTGGAAGTAGCGCTTGGACGTCTCGAGGCCGAGGTTGTCCAGGCGCATCTCCTCGCGCGTGGTGCCGAGCGCGACGACGCTGAGCGCCTGCGTCTGGCCACGCGTGAACAGCGCCGAGCCGTGCGTGCGCGGCAGCGGCTTGACGTCGATCGTGATCTGGCGGATCTCACGCTCGGAGCGGCCGTCGGGGCGCTTCTTGTGGACGGCGATGCGCTGGCGGATGACGTGCTTCTCGAGCGCGTCGAAGGCGAGCTGCGCGGCCTGGCGCTTCTCGGCGTAGTCGGGCGCGTCCTCCTTGCCGGCGTACTTGGCGAGCACCTCCTCCTCGACCGCCTTGGTCGCGGCCTGGCGCTCCAGCTTGTCCGTGACCGAGGTCGCGGTGTCGAGCTTCTTGCCGTGCGACTTCTCGATCTTCGCCTTCAGGGCGTCGTCGGCCTTGGGGACCTCGATCTCCTGCTTGGGCTTGCCGGCCTTCTTCTGCAGCTCGACCTGCGCGGCGCAGATCTTCTTGATCGCGGAATGCGCGATGTCCAGCGCGTCGAGGATCTCGGCCTCGGGCACCTCGTTGGCGCCGCACTCGACCATCAGGACGGCCTCGTCGGTACCGGCGACGACGAGATCCATGTCCGTCGTCAGCAGCTGCTCGTCGGTCGGGTTGACGACGAAGTTGCCGTCGATCTTGCCGATGCGGACGGCGCCGACGGCGGTCGGGTACGGCACATCGGAGATCATCAGCGCGGCGGACGCGCCGTTCATCGCCAGGATGTCGTACGGGTGGACCTGGTCCACCGACAGCGTCAGGTTGACCAGCTGCGTCTCACGCCGCCAGCCCTTCGGGAACAGCGGCCGCAGCGGACGGTCGATCATGCGCGCGATCAGCGTCGCCTTCTCGCCGGCGCGGCCCTCGCGCTTGAAGAACGAGCCGGGGATCTTGCCCGCGGCGTACATGCGCTCCTCGACATCCACCGTCAGCGGCAGAAAATCCACGTCGCGGAGGTTGCCGGCAGTAGCGGTCGACAGCACAACGGTGTCGCCGGCCGTGACCGTCACGGCACCGGAGGCCTGCTTGGCCATCTTGCCCGTCTCGAAGGCGATTTCCGTCCCGCCGATTTCTACGGCGACGCGGTGCACTTCAGACATATGTCCCTTTCTCGCCCCGCCTCGGAAGTCGGCAGGGTCCTCTGCATCGTCTTGACGCTTCGGTAGTCGTTGACAAGCATGTTAGTAGGCGCTTTGGCCGACCACGCTGGTGGGTAGGGTCTGCCGCCATGGCGAATCGCATCGTCGTCTTCGGGGCCACCGGCTACACGGGCGAGCTGATCGCGACCCGGCTCGCCGCCGCCGGCGAGCGCCCCGTGCTGGCCGGCCGGTCGGAGTCCAAGCTCGCGGATCTGGCTTCACGTCTGGGCGGCCTGGACTTCGTACGCGCTGACGCCATGCGCCAGAATGCGGTGTTCAATCTGGTCGACTCCTCCGATGTGCTGATCTCCACCGTCGGGCCGTTCACGAAGTGGGGTCTGCCGGCCGTGCGCGCCGCGGTCGCCGCCGGGTGCGTCTATCTCGACACGACCGGCGAGCCCGACTTCATCCGGCGGGTGTTCTCGGAGTTCGACGCACCGGCGCGGCGATCCGGCGCGCGGTTGCTGCCCGCGATGGGCTACGACTTCGCCCCGGGTGCTCTGGCGGGGGCGTTGGCGCTGTCGGAGGCGGGCGAGGCGGCCGTGCGGGTCGACATCGGCTACTACGCGCTCGGCGAAGGCGTGACGTCCCTGTCGGCGGGGACGCGCGAGTCCCTGGTCGGGATCACCTTGGGCGACGGGTTCGCGTACCGCGACGGGTCGATCCGGGGCGCGCGGCCGGCCGAGCGGGTGCGCTCGTTCCACGTGGCGGGCAGGTCCCGCGAGGCGTTCTCGATCGGCGGCGCGGAGCACTTCGGGCTGCCGGCGGCGTTCCCCGGTCTGCGCGAGGTCAACGTGTACCTCGGGTGGTTCGGGCCGTTGTCGAGGCCGTTCCAGGCGGGGTCGCTGGTGGGTTCCTTGGTCAAGCGCGTGCCGTTGGCGTCGCCGGCGATGCGGGTGGTCGGCGAGCGGATCGCAGGCCTGGTGCCCGGGCCGGACGCGGGGTCGACCCCAGGCGGGCGATCGTGGGTGGTGGCTGAGGCGTTTGGTCCTTCCGGGCGTGTTGTCTCGGAGGTCCACCTTGCCGGGCCGGACGGGTACGACTTCACCGCGTCGTTCGTGTCGTGGGCGGCGCGGCATTCGGTGAGTGGGGCGGGCGCGTTGGGGCCGGTCGAGGCGTACGGGCTTTCGCGCCTGGAGGCCGGTGCGCGTGAAGCGGGTCTCGAGCGCGTGCGCTGAGAACGGCGAGCAGACCGCGGCGGGCGCGTCAAGCGCGCGCCGGGCTTCGTGGTCGCTTGTGAACCGCATCGGTTCATAACCGACCAGTCACCTCGCCGCGAGAAGTGACGAACGTTCGCTGGTGGCGAACAAACGTCACGCGCTCGTCGATTGTGCCGGCTGGGTCCTCCCTCGGAGGGCACCCCGAGCGGAGCGACCTTGGGCATAAGCGGCGATCCGGTCGCCGCTCCCCGCCCGTACCCGAGGCACGTGTTCGGTCATTACGTCCTGCAACGAGAGCAAGAGCTGCCCGGAACGCCCGACGAGGTGTTCCCGTTCTTCGCCGAGGCCCGGAATCTCGAGGCCATCACTCCCCCGTTCCTGGAGTTCCAGGTCGTGAGCGCGGACGAGATGCGCGTCGGGGCGCTGATCGAGTACCGGCTCAAGCTGCACGGCATCCCGATCCGCTGGTTGACGCGGATCGAGGAGTGGGTGCCCGGCGTGCGCTTCGTCGACGCGCAGCTCAGGGGGCCGTATGCCCTCTGGCATCACACGCATGAGTTCGAAGCACGCGGCGGGCACACGCTGATGCGCGACACGGTGCGGTACGCCCTGCCGTTCGGTCCGCTCGGCTCCGTCGCGCACGCGCTGTTCGTCAAGCGTGACGTGGAGCGGATCTTCGACTACCGGACGGTGAGCTTGCCCTCCATGCCCTCGGCCCGGTGGTCACCGACGGGGCAGTAGAAGGTGTAGGTGCCGGGTTTGAGGTCGACGGTCAGCGGTGGAGCGTCGGCGCCGGTGACGGTCTCGGTGGTGGCGCCGTCGACGCCCTCGATCTCGACCGCGTGCGGGAGCTGGGACTGGTTGGCGAACTCGATCGTGACCTTGCCGGCGTCAGCCGTCAGGTCGGTCTCGGTGAACGCCTTGGCGCCGCCGGGATCGGCGGCGATCTTCAGCTCGGCGGCTCCGGCGGTGGCTTCCTGCGGGGCGGGAGTGTCGGTGGGCGCGGCGGTGGTCGCCGCTTCGGTCGGCGCCGGCGTGGCGGCGGGCTCGTCGCTTCCGCCGCAACCGGCGAACACGAGGGCGGCGAACGCCGCGAGGACTGCAGCACGTCTCATGGCAAGGGATACGCCCGCGCTACGTGAAAGTTCAGACGCCTATGAGAGGCGGGCGCCGAGGATGTCGTAGGTCTGGACCTTGCCGTCGGCCATGTGGGCGCGGTGGACGATGCGGATCTCGTCGTACTGGCCCTTCTTGACCGCGGTGGTGAGGATCACGTAGCCGTTGCCCTGCGCGTCGACCGTGAACGTGCCCGCGCTGGCGCTCCAGCCCTTGGCGTCGCAGAAGACCTCGTAGACGTCGCCGGGATTGCCGGGGAGGTTCTTGACCCACAGCCGGACGACGGTGCCTTCCTCGGTGGTCCGCAGGCCGGCGCGGGCGCTGGCGTTGTGGGCGGGGCCGATCGGCGTCAGCGCGAGCTTGTACTGGATCGGCGGCCGGCCGGCGTTCTTCTGGTAGTTCAAGCCGTAGATCAGTGCGGCGATCGCCACCGCCGCGCCCAGGAGCGCGCTCGGGAGGGCCACTGCGATGCGCGGGCGCCAGCGGCCCTTCTTCGCCGTCTGCTCTGGCGCCCGCTCGCGGGCGAAGCGGTCGAGCAGCCGCTCCTCGATCGCGGGTGGCAGCGGCTCGTCGTCGCCGGCGCCGGTGACGACCGCGAGATCGAGCAGGCCGGGGATCCCGGCCAGCTCCGCGTGGGCGCTCGCGCACTGCTCACACCGCGCGATGTGCTCGACGACGCGCTTTGAAGCGTCGTCGTCGAGTGCGCCGAGAACGTAGGCGCCGATGTCTTCGTGGACGTGCGTCATGCCCGCACTCCCATTTCCTCCAAGACCAGCCGCAGCGAGCGCAGGGCGTACCACGTGCGGCTCTTGACCGTCCCCTCGGGCAGCCCCAGCCGCTCGGCGATCTCCTTCACGGACAGTCCCTGCACGTGAGCGAGGCGGATCACCTGGCGGTGTTCGGGCGTGAGCTTCTCGAGCGCGGAGGCGACCTGCCAGCCCAGCATCGCCCGTTCGATCGAGAGCCCCTCAGGGTCCTGCTCATCGCGCGGCTCGTGCAGAGCCAGCGCGGGACGCACGGCGGCGCGCCGGCGCGTGTCGATGATCGCGTGACGCGCGATCTGGTAGAGCCAGGTCCGGACGCTGCCGCGCGTCGGGTCGTAGGCCTCGGCGTGCCGCCAGGCACGCGTGAAGACCTCCTGCACGACCTCCTCGGCGGTCCCCCGGTCTCCGAGCGCGTTCAACGCGAAGCCGTACAGCTCGCCCGCGTAGGCGCGATAGAGCGCACGCAGCGCCTCGCCGGTGGCGTCCGACGAGATGCGTGCAAGGAGCTGGGCGTCGGTTGGCATCGACCGTAAGCAATACGCACCGGTCCGCTCGAAGGTTCGACCCGGGGCGCGCATCCGGCATCGTCGCGCCGTCCAGGCACGCCCGCAAGGGGACTTCCGTCTACGTGAGGACGTCCCAGACGTCGCGGCCCGGATAGGGCACGCCGTCGATGAACGCGGTCGGTGTGGTGGCCACACCGGCGCGCACGCCCGCCCGGAAGGAGTCCTTCACGCGGGCGATCACGGCATCCGAGCGGCGGTCGGCGTCGAAGCGCTCGACGTCGAGCCCGAGCGCCTCGGCCCGCGCCCACAGGTGCGGGTCCTCGAGCCGGGCCTGATCGGCGAACAGCGCGTCGTGCATGCCCCAGAACGCACCCTGCAGTGCGGCGGCCTCGGCGGCGCAGGCCGCCGGCCAGGCACGTGGGTGCGAGGAGCGCACCGGGAACTGCCGGAAGCACAAGCGGACGTCGAGCGCGCTCAGGCGCAGGTCGAAGGCCGCGCAGTACGGGCACTCGTAGTCGCCGTAGACGATGACCAGCCGCCCATCCCCACGGACGTGATCGGCGGCGCCGAGGGGCGGCAGCGGGGCGGAGCCGAGGTCGCTCAGGACAGCGCGTCGAAGATCAGGTTGGCGCCGGGCAGGACGCCGGGGTTCTCGGCCTCGTAGGACCAGCGCACCGTGCCGTCCGGATCGATCACGACCAGCGCCCGCTGCGGGAACCCGCCCGGGTGCAGGACGCCGAACGCCGCGCACGTCGCGCCCTTGGGCTCGAAGTCCGAGAGCTGCTCGATCTCGATGCCGAGCGAGTTCTGAAACGCCGTCTGGGAGTACCCCGCGTCGCAGGACACGCCGTACAACGTGGCCCCCTTCGCGGTGAAGTCCTCCAGCAGATCGTTGTAGATCGAGAGCTGGTCGGTGCAGACGGGCGAGAAGGCGAACGGGTAGAAGACGAGCACGGTCGTGCGACCGAGCAGGTCCTCGCGGGTGAAGTTCTCCCCGTCCGCCGTCTTAAGCGTGAAGTCGGGTACGGGCTGTCCGGCCCCGACGACGCTCATGCGCTATCGGCGGAGGCCGAGCTCGCGGATCAAGGAGCGGTAGCCCTCGAGATCGTTCTTCTGCAGGTAGTTCAGGAAACGGCGGCGCCGGCCGACGAGCATCAGCAGGCCGCGGCGCGAGTGGTGGTCATGCTTGTGCTCGCGCAAGTGCTCCGTCAGGTGGTTGATGCGATGCGTCAGCAGCGCCACCTGGACCTCGGTCTTACCGGTGTCGTTTTCGTCCTTGCCGAACTGCGAGATGATCTCGCGCTTTTGCTCTGCGGTCATGCTCATGTGCGGTCGTGCAGAGTAGCAGCCATGACCCGGTCACGCCCGGCGTCCTTGGCGGCGTAGAGCGCTTCATCGGCGCGGTGGAGCAGCTCCTCGGGCGCTTCGCCGTCCCAGGTGGCGATGCCGATGCTGACCGTGATCGGCACCGGCCCGGGCGCGCAGGCGACCTCGGCGCGCATGCGCTCGGCCGCGTGGACGGCCGCCTCGGCGTCGGTATCGGGCAGCAGGACGAGGAATTCCTCGCCTCCGAACCGGCCGAGCGCGTCCTCGGCACGCAGGTGGGCGGCCATCGCGTGCGCCGCCGCGACGAGCACCTCGTCACCGGTCTTGTGGCCGTGCGCGTCGTTGATCGACTTGAAGTGATCGAGGTCGCAGACGGCGATCGACAGCGGGTGCCCGTGACGGCGGGCGCCGGAGACCATGCCGCCGAGCTGGGTGAGGATCGCGCGGCGGTTGGAGAGCCCCGTCAGCGCGTCCTCGCGCAGCATCGCCTCCAGCCGCGTGCCCTGCGCGACGAGCTCCTGCTGAAGATCCTTGGTACGCGCTGCGGCCTCGACGCGGGTCAGCACCTCGCCGTCGGCCACCGGCTCGATCAGGTAGTCCTGGATGCCGCTGTGGATCCCGTTCAGCGCCGCGTCAGGGGTCAGCGTCGGCCGCTCGATCATGATGATCGCGGTGCCGTAGGCGAAGGGGTCGGACTTGATGTCGCTCACGATGTCGCTGCAGCACTCGACGTGCAGCAACGCGACGTCCGGCGCCCAGGTCCGGCAGCGTTCCAACGCCTCTTCGCGCTCGTCGACCTCGACGACGTCGTGCCCGGCTTCGCTGAGGACTCGAGCGATCCGGCGGCGTTTCGGGGTCAAAGCATGGGCCAACAGCACCCGCATGTCCCTTGCCTACCCCCTGGGTGCCGAGCCGATACTCGAACGAGTGTCTAGACCAGGCGGGCGATGTCGCGCACGTCGCGCTCCATCTGCTCGATCAGGGACTCGGCCGACTCGAAGCGCCGCTCGCCGCGGATCCGGTCGATGAACCGCAGCCGCAGCTCGCGGCCGTAGAGGTCGCCGTCGAAGTCGAGCAGGAACGCCTCGACGAGCAGCCCGCGGCCGGTGACGAACGTCGGGCGCACCCCGATCGAGACCGCGGCCGTCCACTCCCCCAGGCCGGGCACCGTCGCCCGGCAGGCGTAGATGCCGTGGTCGGGGACCGCGAGCGTCGGGTCAGGGACGAGGTTGGCGGTCGGGAACCCGAGTGTGCGGCCGCGCTTGTCGCCGTGGGCGACGATCCCGCGCGTCTCGAACGGCGCGCCCAGCAGCCGCGCGGCCTCGGCCACGGCGCCGGTCGCGATCAGCCCGCGGATGTGGGTCGAGGAGATGATCTCGCCGTCGAGCTCGACCATCTCCACCACGCGCGTCTCGAACGCGGTCTGCTCGCGCAGCAGCGCCGTGTCGCCGCGGGCGCGGTTGCCGAAGCGGAAGTTCTCGCCGACCGAGACCCAGGTCGCGCCGAGCCGGTCGATCAGCTCGTGCTGGACGAACTCCTGCGCGGTCTGCTTCATGCGATCGCCGTCGAACGGGATCACGATCAGCTCCTCGACGCCGAGCGTGGCGATCTGGTCGGCCTTCTGCTCGAGCGTGGTCAGGAGCTTGGGCGCCGCCTCGGGGGCGACGACCGTC
Organism: uncultured Solirubrobacteraceae bacterium; assembly: GCA_963798325.1. Classification (GTDB taxonomy): domain Bacteria; phylum Actinomycetota; class Thermoleophilia; order Solirubrobacterales; family Solirubrobacteraceae; genus Solirubrobacter. The sequence goes on along the minus strand of CAWCSS010000004.1, from coordinate 151,979 downwards.
CGCGGGTGCGGCTCGAAGGTCAACACGCTGTCGGCGCCGGCGATGACGGCACGGTGGCCGAGGTGCACGCCGTCGAACTCACCCACCGCGAGCCGGCGCTCACGATGGGAGGCGTCGGGGAGCCAGATCGTCTTCATCCGCTGCGGAAGCCTACGACGGGCTTCAGCGTCGCGCCGCCGCGTGGCTCCGCGAGGGCGATCAGCCCGTCCTCGTCGCGCAGCCGGCAGATGCCCGCGGCGCGGCCCGGGACGGTCACGCCGTGGGCCGCCTTGCTCGCCTCCTCGCCGCTGAGCTCGACCACCGGCATGAACGAGAGCGCGTCGTCGAGACCGATCAGCCGTTCCTCGTCGGCGTCGGCGACGTCGAAGTCGCCGATCCGCGTGCGGCGCAGCTCGACGCAGTAGGCGTCGCCGAGCTCCATGATCAGCGAGCGCACGTAGGTGCCGCTGGAGCACTCGATCACGAACTTCGCGCGGCCGTGTTCCTGCCACTCGAGGTCGAAGCGTGTCACCGTCACCTCGCGCTCGGGGATCTCGACCTCCTCCCCCGCCCGCGCCAGCGCGTAGGCCCGCTTGCCGTTGATCTTGATCGCCGAGTAGGCCGGCGGGCGCTGGCGGATGACGCCGGTCGGCGTGATCAGCTCGCGCGGCATGCGGCCGCGCTCGATCTCGCCCTCGGGGTCACCGGTGGTCGACGTGAACCCCAGCCGGGCGACCGTCTCGTATTGCTTGGGCAGCGCCATCAGGAAGCGCTGGACGCGCGTGGCGCGGCCGACGAGGATCAGCAGCAGGCCGGTGGCGAATGGGTCCAGCGTCCCCGCGTGACCGACCTTGACGCCCTTGCCGAGGCGCCGCCGCACCTGCGCGACGACGTCGTGCGACGTCACCCCCGCCGGCTTGTCGACGAGCAGGATGCCGTCTTGAGGAAGGTCGGATGATCGCGGCGAGGCGGAGGGGGTGTCCGCCGTCACAATTGCTGTGCGAGTTGATCGCGCAGGAACGTCACCAGCTCGGGGAACTCGAGCTCGGTCGAGAAGCCCGCCGCGCGGCGATGGCCGCCGCCGCCGCCCGCGCGGGCGATCGCGGAGACGTCGATGCGGTCGTCGGTGGCGCGCAGCGAGACCTTGCGCGTGCCGCTGCCGCCGAGCTGCTCGCGCACCAGGCCCGCGACCGCGGTGCCCTCGACCGAGCGCAGGTGGTCGACGACGCCCTCGGAGTAGGACTCGTCGGCGCCCGAGAGCTCGTAGTCGTCGCGCGTGAGCTGCGTGACCGTCAGCAGGCCGTCGTCGAAGCGCTCGACGTTGGAGAGCCCGCGCGCCAGCAGCTGCAGCTTGCCCTGCGGGACGCCCTCGTAGAGGTGCCGGTAGATCTCGTGCGGATCGAGCCCGAGGGCGATCAGCTCGGCCGCCATCTCGTGCGCTCGCGGACCGGTGTTCTCGTACATGAAGCGCCCGGTGTCGGTCACCAGGCCGACGTAGAGCGCCTCGCTGATGGCCGGCGTGAGCGTCACGCCGAGCCCGTGCGCGAGGTCCCACACCATCTCCGCCGTGCACGACGCCTGCGGGTCGACGTGGTTGATCGTCCCGAAGCGCGTGTTGTCGTGGTGATGGTCGATGTTGAGCACGACCCCGCTGTCGCCCGCCATCGGCGAGCGATCGATGTTCCCGCAGTCGAGGAAGATCAGGGTGCGCTCGCCCAGATCGGAGGGCAGCTCGGTCTGCAGGCCCTCCAGCTGGATGAAGCGGTACTCGTACGGGAGCGGGAACTCCTCGGCGGGCATGAACGCGATCGCGTCCTTGCCGAGCGCGGCCAGCACGTGCTGCATGCCGGCGAGCGAGCCGACCGCGTTGCCGTCGGGCTTCTCGTGGGTGGAGAGACAGAAGCGTTCGGCCGCGGCGATGGCCGCGAGGACCTGATCGCGCGACGACTGCGCCCCGTTCGCACCCGCCATCAGGACTGATCTTGGTGGTCGGGGGCGGGTGGCTGGGCGTCCGCTTGCTCGAGCAACTCGTTGATCCGGATCCCGCGCTCGGCGGTGTCGTCGTAGACGAACTGGATCTGCGGCGTGTTCTTCATCCGCAGCTCTCCCCCTACTCGGCGCTGCAGGAAGCCGTGGGCGTTGTCGAGCGCCTGCATCGAGCGGCGGCGCTCCCCGGGGTTGCCGAGAACCGACACGAACACGCGCGCATGGCGAAGATCTGCAGATGTCTCGACTGCGGTCACGGTGACGAATCCGACCCTGGGGTCCTTCAATTCTGAGGTGATCGCGCCGGACAAGACCTCCCTCATGGCCTCGTTGATCCGGCGGATGCGATCCGAGGTCATCCTAGTGACTCCAGGTCCGTCCAGGATGCAAGCCTGTATTCAACCCGCACCCCCTGCGGAAATCGGCCGTCCAGCGCGCGTTGCACGGTGTCGGCGGTGTCTTGGGCGAGCGTTGCCGACCGGGCCGCGATGGCGACCGCGAGCGTCGAGCGCTGCCACGAATCCTGATGGCCGACCTCGGCCACCGACGTGTGCAGGCGCTCCCGCAGGAGCGCCTTCACACGGTTGAGCTCGGCTCGCTTGGCCTTCAGCGAGCCGGACTCGGGAAAGAACAGATGCACGCGCATCAGCACGACGTACGCTGCTTCGTCCAACGGATTGAGGTCGGGTGATCGGGGCGCCCTAGGAGAGCGTCCGCTCCACCTGGCGGGTCTCGTAGACCTCCATCGTGTCGCCCTGTTCGACGTTCTGGTAGTTGGCCAGCACGATGCCGCACTCGAAGCCCGCAAGGACCTCGCGCACGTCGTCGCTCATACGCCGCAGGGAGCCGATCTCGCCGTCGTGGATGACCGCGCCGTCGCGGATCAGGCGCACCTTCGCGCCACGCGTGACGCGGCCCTCGGTGACCATGCAGCCCGCGATCACGCCGATCTTCGACGCACGGAAGATCTCGCGCACCTCGACCTGGCCCACGACGTCCTCGACGGTCTCCGGAGCGAGCATGCCCTGCATGGCGTCCCGGAGTTCGTCGATCGCGCGGTAGATGACCGAGTACGTCCGGATCTCCACCCCTTCGCGGTCGGCCAGGGCCCGCGCGTCGCCCACCGGGCGCACGTTGAAGCCCATGACGATCGCGTCGGAAGCGGCGGCCAGGTTGATGTCGGACTCGGTGATGCCACCGACACCGGCGAGCACGATGTCGACCTGGACCTCTTCCTGCGGGAGCTTGGCGATCTCGTCCTCGAACGCTTCCAGCGAGCCCGACACGTCGGCCTTGAGCACGAGGCTCAGGTCCTTGATGTCGCCGCGCTGATCGAAGATCGTCGCCAGCGAGCGCTTGATGCCGGAGCGACGCGCCTGCTGCTCGAGCTTGAGCCGGTTGGCACGCTCGCCGGCCAGCGAACGGGCCTTGCGGTCGTTCTCGACGACGCGCACCCACTCACCCGCCTCGGGCACGGTGTCAAAGCCCAGCACCTCGACCGGCTCGGCCGGCAGGGCGGTCTTCACGCGCTTGCCGGTGTAGTCCGACATGGCGCGTACGCGACCCCAGTGGGCGCCCGCGACGACGGCATCGCCGATCTTCAGCGTGCCGCGCTGCACGAGCACGGTCACGACCGCGCCACGGCCCGGGTCGAGCTTGGACTCGATCACGGTGCCGGACGCGTCGGCGTCCGGGTTGGCGGTGAGCTCCTCGATGTCGGCCATCAGCAGCAGGCCCTCGAGCAGGTCGTCGAGGCCCTGGCGCGTCTTGGCCGAGACGTCGACGAACATCGTGTCGCCGCCCCACTCCTCGGGCTGGAGCCCGAGCTGGGTCATCTCGGTGCGTACGCGATCGGGCGCCGCGCCTTCCTTGTCGATCTTGTTGACCGCGACCAGGATCGGCACGTCGGCCGCCTTCGCGTGGTCGACGGCCTCGCGGGTCTGCGGGCGCACGCCGTCGTCGGCGGCGACCACGATGACCGCGATGTCCGTCGCCTGGGCGCCGCGGGCACGCATGGCGGTGAACGCCTCGTGGCCCGGGGTGTCCAGGAACGTGATGATGCGGCCGTCGTCCTGATGGACCTGGTAGGCGCCGATGTGCTGGGTGATGCCGCCGGCCTCGCCCGCGGCCACGTCCGTCTCGCGGATCGCGTCCAGCAGCGACGTCTTGCCGTGGTCGACGTGACCCATGATCGTGATCACCGGCGGGCGCGGCTCGAGATCCTCGTCGGCGTCGTCGAACACCGGCTCGGCCGAGGCGTCCTCGGCCGCCGTGACGATGTCGATCTGCTTCTCGAACTCGTCGGCGAGGACCTGGATCGCGTCGTCGGAGAGCGTCTGCGTGAGCGTCGCCATCTCGCCGAGGCCCATCAGCTTCTTGATGATCTCCGCGGCTGCGACACCGAGCGACTCCGCGACGTCCTTGACCGTCGAGCCGGAGGCGACGCGGATGACGTCGGCCTTCAGCTGCGTGACGTCCTGGGCGACGGGCTCCTCGTAGGTGCCACGCCGGCGCCGGCCGCCGCGTCGCCGCGGGGGTCGGTTCGGGCCGCCGCCGGGACCGCCGCCAGGGCCGCCACCGGGTCCGCCGCCAGGCCCTCCGGGCCCGCCGGGGCGCCGGGACGCCTGCGAATCGATCACGACACGACGGACGCCGCCAGCGGAACCCGGGGCGCGCTCGCCCTGCAGCGAGGAACGGGTCGGGCGCCGCTGACCGCCGGCCCCGCCCTGTCCGGGCTCGGGCTTGGGCTTGGCCTTCGGCTTCGGCGGGGTCTTCGGTGCGAGGTTCTCCGCGCGCGGGGCGCGGGCGGTGCCATGGCCGAAGCCGGCGCGCTGCTGAAGCACAGGCGCTGCGGCCTTGGGCTTCGCGGCGCCGTTGGCGGCGGCCTTGGGCTTGGGCTTGCCTGTCAACGCGGCGTCGGCGAGCTTCTCGTCCACGGCGGTTGCGGCGGCCTTCACGTCCAGCCCGTAAGCGTTCAGGCGCTTAAGGACCTCCGGAAGGGGCATTGAGTACTGCTTGGCTAGCTCGTGGACGCGCTTCTTGGCCATGTTTTCGTTAAGTCTACGGTGTCCTGTGAGAGGGTTACGGGCGCTTTGAAAGCGCGGTTGAAGGCGCGACGACGTGTCGCAGCCTCATAACAGTCGCTTGCTGGATGTAGCCAAGCGCCCCGTCCGGGCATGGTCGCGCGAGGATCCGGCTCCGCGCGACCGTTCACGTTAGCGAAGCGAACGAGATGCGCTCTCGGCGCAACCCGTCCGCAGCCAACGCATCGACGTTCTGGGCTATGCCCCGACGTGATCTGTGTCTCGGTTCGCCAGCGCCTGATGCGCATCCAGGCCGCAGTAGCGCGAGCCGGGCAGCGCGGCGTTCGGGCACCGGCGCCCGTTGCCGAGGATCGCGGCGCAGCGGCCGCCGGTCTCCTCCTCCTCGCCGTAACCGGAGTCCTGCTCCTCCTTGGCGAACTCGGTCTCGGAGCGGATGTCGACGCGCCACCCGGTCAGCCGCGCGGCGAGCCGCGCGTTCTGGCCCTCGCGGCCGATCGCCAGGCTGAGCTGGTCGTCGGGCACGATCACGGTCGCCTGCTTGTTGGTGTCGTCCACCAGCACCTCGCGCACACGCGCGGGGCTGAGGGCCTTCGCCACGAAGCGGGCCGGCTCGTCGTTGTAGGGGATGATGTCGATCTTCTCGCCGCGCAGCTCGGAGACGACCATGCGCACGCGTGAGCCGCGAGGCCCGACGCAGGCGCCGACCGGATCCACGCCGTCGGCGTGCGAGACGACGGCGATCTTGGAGCGGTAACCGGGCTCGCGGGCGACGCCGGTGATCTCCACCAGGCCGTCGGCGATCTCGGGCACCTCGAGCTCGAAGAGCTTCTTGATCAGCTCCGGGTCGCGGCGGCTGACGATGATCGACGGGCCGCGCGTGCTCGAGGAGACCTCCTTGATCACGGCCTTGATCCGCTGCGAGTGGTCGTAGCGCTCGCCGTCGACCTGCTCGGACTTCGGCAGCAGCGCCTCGACGCGCTCGCGCAGCTGCACGAGCGTGTAGCGCGAGTCGGACTGCTGCACGATGCCGGTGATCAGCTCGCCCACGCGGTCGCGGTACTCCTCGAACATCATGTCGCGCTCGGCCTCGCGGATCCGCTGCAGGATGACCTGCTTGGCGGTCTGGGCGGCGATGCGCCCGAAGTCGTGCGGCGTGACGTCGCGGATCTCGATCTGGTCCTCGAAGTCGCTCAACCGGGCCGGATCGATGTCCGGCGCCTCCGGGATGATGACCTCGCCCGTCTCCGGGTCCACGCGGCGCTCGAGCGCACCGGTGGCCTGCTCCTCGGCCTCGTCGAGCAGCTGGTCCTCGAGATCCTCGGGCAGGAGGAACTCCTCGACGATGAAGTCGCCGGAATCACGGTCCATTCGCACGCGGGCGTAGCGCGCCGCGCCGGGCTGCTTCTTGTAGGCACTGAGGAGGGCATCCTCGAGCGCGCCCATCAGCTTCTCCTCGGAGATGCCCTTCTCGCGCCCGAGAGTCTTGACTGCTTCGACGATCTCAGCGGACATGGTCCTCAGTCTCCCACGAGGTTCGAACGATGGATCTCGGCGTACTCGATCGACACGACACCGGTGGCGGCGGCCACGGTGACCGCCTGCTCGGTGGCGTTGATGAGCTCGCCGGTGAAGGACTTATGGCCATCCTTGGCGTTGCGTGTGCGGACCTTGGCCTTGCGGCCGACGTAGCGGCGGAAGTGCTCGGGCTTCGTCAGCGGGCGCTCGGTCCCCGGGCTCGAGACCTCGAGCGCGTACTGCTCGCGGATCTCCGGCAGGGACTTGGTCACGCGCTCGCACAGATCGAGCGTCACGCCCTTGGGGTGATCGATGAAGAGGCGAACGAGGTCTCCTCCGACGACCTCTGCGAGCAGGACCTCAACCTCCGGTTCCGCGTCGGCAAGACGGGCCTCGATTTCGGTCTGGATATTGCTCATGTCACCTCCTCTTTCAACAAAAAAGCGGGCTCATCGCCCGCTTCCCAAAAGTGGCCTTCCGGCCGCGAAAAGCTTGTTTGCTCAGGTTAGCACCGGGTTACACGGCTAGGCCGCCTTGCGGGCGCGATCACGATAGATCCTGTAATCGCGGCGTTTGGGGTTCATGTTCGCCGCCAGGGTGAGCGGTTTTCGCGCCTCGGCGGAGCGCCCGAGCTGCATCAGGCTGCGGCCCAGGCAGAAGAGCGCGTAGTCGTTCGTGGGGGCACGTTCGACCACCGCCTCGAACTCCGCGCGGGCCGGCTCGAACGCACCGGAACGGAAGTACGCCCGCCCGAGCGCCTCGCGGATCGAGGTCTTCTCGGGGTCCAGATCGCGCGCCTTCGAGAGCGGAATCGTCGCCTGGTGGAAGTGCCCGTCCTCTAACAGCGCCATTCCTCGCTGATAGAGGTCATAGACATCGTCCATCCCTGAAATTGTAGGCCCGCGCCGGACACCTACATAAAGGGGCCAGGCCCCTTTATGTTCCGCGGAACATAAAGGGGCCTGGCCCCTTTATCTTGGCGGCAGGGCCCACCAGGCGCGCAGGCGGCCGAGCAGGCCGGCGCCGCGTCCGAGCTCGGAACGCAGGCCGCGGCGCTGGGCGCGGGTGGGCCGGGCGGGTGCGTCGCGGTAGCGCGACTCGCGCAGCGCACGCACGTAGCCCGCGGCCGCAGGGGTGCCCGCGAAGCGCAGCTCGAGCGCGTGCAGCGTGGTGCCCGGGGTGACGTCGGCGCGCGTGCGGTGCAGCGCGCGCTCGAACTCGCTGAGCGCGGGCGGGGCGCCTCGGCGCCAGCGGCGGACGCCGAGGTAGCCGAGTCCGGCGGCGGCCAGCAGCGCGAGGGCGAACAGCGCGTAGTGCCACCACGGGCGCGTCTCGGCGGCGACCGGGATGCCGGCGCCGCGCTCGGAGAGCGGATCGCCGGGGGTGATCCCCGTCGCTCCGGTGCTCGAGCCGCCGGAGGTGATGGCGTCGGCGGGCTGGGAACGGGCGGGCGAGGCGGCCGGGGTCGGGTCGAACGTGATCCAGCCGTAGTCCGGGTAGTAGGCCTCGACCCAGGAGTGCGCGTCGAAGTCGCGCACCACGTACTCACCGGTCTTGATGTCCGTCGCGCCGGTCGAGAAGCCGGTCGACACGCGCGCCGGGATGCCCGCCATCCGCAGCAGCAGCGCCATCGCGCCCGAGAACTGCTGGCAGTAGCCCTGCTTGGAGTCGAACAGGAAGCCGTCGAGCGTGCGCGAGGCCGGCGGCGGCGTCTCCGAATAGGTGTACTCGGCGGTGTTGCCGAGATAGGCGAGGACGTTCTGGACGTAGTCCTCGGGCGTGCGCGCGTCCTCCATCAGCTGCTGCGACAGCGCGTAGGCGCGGCTCAGCCGCGCGCGCCGCATGACCATCTCCGGCGTCTCGTAGGACCCCGGTTGAGCGCTCCGCCGACGATCAGGCCGCCGCCCATTCCCGGGCCCGTCGGGGACGATGATCTCCCCGTCCTCGGAGCCGAAGAACGGGAACGTCAGGCTCGAGCGCGGCGAGCCGGTGATGCCCGCCGTGCCGGCGTAAAGCGTCGTGTACGGGGTGAGCGACGCTTCGTAGTCGGTGCTCGAACGCCGTCGCTGGTTCTCCGACGGGCGCGGCGTGTACACCTGCGCGGTGTAGGCGTCGCCGCGGCGCAGCGTGCGCGGCGAGACGATCAGGCCGTCGAGCGTCGGGACGGTGGTCAGGCGCGGGATCGCGACGTCGAACGTGTAGCCGGCGGTGATGAACTGGTCCGAGCGCAGGTTGCGGAAGGAGACCTTGATGGTCTGCGTGTAGCGCCGCACGGTGCGGTTGTTCTGCGGGATCTCGGGGACGGCGTAGTCGACCTGCGAGCGCAGCCAGCGGTCGCCGTCGAAGATGTCGAGGTTCTCGGCCTTCCAGTAGGCGGCCTGCCGGGCGCTGATGCGCACGAGCTCGCGTCCGTCACGCGGCCAGTTCAGGCCGGTGTAGCTGTGCTCCCAGTTGAAGCTCGTCGACTTCGAGGAGGACGTCTCGGCCGCCCACGTCTCGTAGTCGAACCATGGCGCGTCGCGGTTGAGCACGGGCGCGGCGACGAGCGCCACGAACGTCGCCAGCAGGGCGACGGCGATGGCCGCCGCGCTGTCGGTGCGCCGCAGCTTCTCCAGGCGCAGGAACGCGACCATCAGCAGCGTGAACACGGCGCCGCGGAGGAACTCGGCGGTGAAGTCGAGCGCGACGACCGGCACGACGTAGAGCACGATCAGCAGCAGCAGCGCAGCCAGCGGGAACCCGAGCCGGTCACGCCGCGGCCAGAACGCCAGCACGGCGGCGAGGGTGACGATCACCGCGCCGCCGAGCGGGATCACGGTGCGCACCCAGTCGTCGAGCCCGCGGTAGGGCACGCGCACGCCCGGCAGGTCGGAGATCCCGCGCGAGATCCCGCCCGCCAGCTCGCTCCAGCCGGTCGGCAGGATCAGCTCGTCGGCGATGCGGCCGGCGAGCAGCGTGAGGGCGAACAGCGGGATCAGCGCGAGGACCGCGGCGATGGTGCGGCGGCGCCCCGACAGCCGGCCGATCGCGATCATCGTGCCCGCCGCGATCAGGCCGACGAGCAGCACCGTCCAGCCGCGCCGCGGCTCGGACGGCTCGAGCATCGACATCCAGTGCAGCGAGCCCCACAGCGCGAGCGCGGCGAACGCGATCAGCCGCGCCGGCCACAGCGGCAGGATCGGCTCGCCGCCGGTCGCGCGGATCTCGCGCCCGGCGGCCTTGACGTTCGCCGAACCGCCGGCCGCGTCGGGCGGCGGCGGGACGAGCGTCGCGGTCAAGCCGCGGCCCTCCCCAAGGCGCCCGAACGAGCCGCCAGGCGAGTTCTCGCCGAAGCACGCGAGAGCGCGGCGCGAGTCACGCGGCTCCCTCCAAGGCGGCGACCGCGGCGCCGCCGCTCTGGCGGCCCGAGACGTAGCCGTAGCAGCCGGCCACTTCGAGGATCGCGCGGCGGTTGGCGACCTGGCCGGGGACGACGACGATGCAGCCGCCGGGTGTGCGGCCGAGGCCTCGCGGAGCGCGATCGACCGGGCGGGCGGCGACGTAGACGATCAGCCCGCGGCGGTTCTGGGCGGCGGCCAGCGACGGGCCGACGCGATCGTCGAGCACCGCGAGCCGGACGTGCAGCGCGGGCCACGACGAGCAGGTCGTGCTCGATCACGCTCGCGCGGCGGTCGCCGGGCATCAGCAGCGAGCAGCCCGTGCGCTTGGCGAAGTGCACGGCGAGCGAGCCGGCGGCACGGACGGCCTGGTCGAGCGCCTCGGGTGAGGTGGGTGCGCGCGGGTCGATGACGACCAGCGGGCGCGAGTCGGCCTCGGAGATCAGCTTGCGCTCCATCAGCCCCGCCCCGCGGGCGAAGGACTGCCAGTGGATGCGCGAGGCGGGTGAGCCCTCGCGCCATGGCCGCAGGCCGTCGATCTCGGTCTCGGCGGCCGCCAGCAGCGAGGCGCGCGCGTGGGCCGGCGTCGCGTCTCCCCCACCGGCTGTCAGGGCCACCGGGAAGATCCGCGGCAGCACGAGGATCTCATCCGTCGACGGGCCCGAGATCACGCGCTGGGCGAGCCCGAACGGGTCACGCAGGACGAGCGCCGGCGGCGGCAGCTGACGGCGGCCGCGGCGGCCGAAGGTGACCTCGATGCGCACCCGCGCCTGGCGCCGGCCGGCGGGCAGGCGCAGCGGCTCGGGCAGCAGCGGCTCGTCGATCCAGCCGGGCGGCAGCGGCAGCCGGCCGGACGTGGCCGAGAGCTTGACCTGCAGCGGCTGCTCCTCGACCACCGAGCGCACGGCGATCTCACGCGAGAGCTTCGCCCCGACGCCGCCGAGCCCGATCCACGCCAGCGCGCCCGCGCCCAGCAGCAGCAGCGCCGCGCCGGTGACGTAGAGCGGCTCCGCGTCGAAGGTGCCCGCGACCAGCAGGAGCACGAGCCCCAGCGCCGCGCAGCCGAGCGCCGAACGCATGTCGTTAGAGGGCCGGAACCGCGGTGATCGCGTCCCGGATGACCTCGGAGCGCTGCACGCCCGCGGCCTCGGGGGCGAGCATGATGCGGTGCGAGAGCACGGCGTCGGCGAGCGCCTGCACGTCGTCCGGGAGCGCGTGATCGCGGCCGTGGACGAGCGCGCGGGCCTTCGCGGCGCGCAGCAGCATCAGCCCCGCGCGCGGCGACGCGCCCAGCTCGACGCGGTTGTCGTCGCGGGTGCGGCGGATCAGGGCCACGATGTAGTTGCGCAGTGCGCGCGAGGCGTGGACGCGGTGAGCGGTCTCGACGGCGTTGACGATCTCGGCACGGTCGGCGACCGGCTCGAGGTCGAGCACGCGGTCGCGCGACTCGTGGCCGGCGAGCATCCCGGCCTCCTCCTCGGCGGTCGGGTAGCCGAGCGAGAGCCGGACCATGAACCGGTCGACCTGGGCCTCGGGCAGCGGATAGGTGCCCTCGTACTCGACCGGGTTCTGGGTCGCGAAGACCAGGAACGGGCGGGCGAGCTCGTGCGACATCGCCTCGACCGTGACCTGGCGCTCCTGCATGCATTCGAGCAGGCCCGACTGCGTTTTCGGCGACGCGCGGTTGACCTCGTCCACCAGCACGACGTTGGCGAAGATCGGGCCCGGGCGGAACTCGAAGCGGACCTCGCGCTGGTTGTAGATCTGGGTGCCGATGATGTCCGCCGGGAGGAGGTCGGCGGTGCACTGCACGCGCGCGAACTGACAGTCGATCGAGCGCGACAGGGCGCGCGCGAGGGCGGTCTTGCCGACGCCCGGGTAGTCCTCGACGAGGATGTGGCCCTCGGCCAGCAGTGTCACGGTGACGTGCTCGAGCACCTCGTCCTTGACCTGGACGGCCTTGCGGATGTTGTCCGCGACGCGGCGCGCGACGGATACCGCGGTGTCGATCTCCGCCTGCGCCAGGCGCTCAGGGACTGCTTCCTCCAAGGGTTCCATTCAGCGTCGAACCTTTATGTTGTTTGATGAAGAGCGGCTCAAGACGGAATCGAGGACAGCGGCGGCGATCCGCTCCTTCGATGTCTTGGCCACATGCTGCTCGCCGTCGGCGGTGACGATCCAGACCTCGTTGTCGGCAGCGTCGAAGCCGACCCCGGCGCCGCTCACGTCATTCACGATCACGGCATCGAGTTTCTTACGGACCAACTTCTCGCGGCCGTAGGCGAGCGCGCCGGACCCGTGCTCGGCGGCGAACCCGACGAGCGTCTGGCCTGGACGACGGCGCTCGGAAAGCGTTGACAGCACATCCGTTGTACGGACGAGCGACAGATTCAGTTCCGAACCCGTCTGGTCCTTCTTGAGCTTGCCGTCATGCGCGGTGTCCGGCCGGTAGTCGGCGACGGCGGCGGCCATGATCAGCACGTCGCACGCGTCGAAGCGCGCTGCGCAGGCGTCGGCGAGCTGCGCCGCGCTGCCCACGTCGATGTAGTCGATGCCGGCCATCCGTGGCAGCGACACGTTGGCGGCCACGACCGTCACGTTGGCGCCGCGGCGCTTGGCCTCCTCGGCGAGCGCGAACCCCATCCGGCCGCTCGAGCGGTTGCCGATGAAGCGCACCGCGTCGATCGGCTCGCGGGTCCCCCCCGCGCTGACGAGCACGTTGAGCCCGTCGAGTTCGCCGCCACCGCGGACCACCGCCTCCACGGCGGCCAGCAGCTCCGGCGGCTCAGGCAGACGGCCGATGCCGAACTCGCCCGGCGAGCCCAGCGCGCCGGTGCCCGGCTCGAGCACGGTCACGCCGCGCGCGCGCAGCGTCGCGAGGTTCGCCTGCGTGGCCGGATGCTCATACATCGCGTTATTCATGGCCGGGGCGACGATCAGCGGTCGCCGGGATGCGAGCGCGGCGGCGGTGAGCAGGTTGTCGGCGAGGCCCGCCGCGAGCTTGGCGAGCGTGTGCGCGGTGGCGGGCGCGATCAGGTAGGCGTCCGCGTGCTCGGCCAGCGCGAGGTGCGAGAGCGGCGCGTGCTCGGGGAGCGGATCACCCGGGAAGACACCGCGCAGCGGGTCCGGCTCCCATTCCGTGACGAGCACGGGGGCGCCGGTGATGCCGGCGAAGGAGGCCGGCCCGACGAAGCGCGTGGCCGCTTCGGTCTGCACCACGCGCACGCTGTGGCCGGCCTTGGTGGCCAGCCGTGTGAACTCGAGCGCCTTGTAGGCCGCGATGCCGCCGCACACTCCAAGCAGGATGCGCGACACGCCCCGCTCCCCCAGCCTACGGTCGGATGATCGCGGTGAGGCGGAGGGGCGGCAACTGCCTTACCGGTAGCGGTACGCGACCTTGCCGGTCGCGACTTCCTCGAGCGCGATCGTCAGGTAGTTCTTCGAGGCCGTGTCGACCATCGGCGGCGGGAACTCCTCGAAGGTGCCCTCGCCCAGATTGTGGTAGTACGAGTTGATCTGCCGCGCGCGCTTGGCGGCGACGATCACGCTCGCATAGGGGGAGTCGACGTGCTCGAGCAGGCGGTCTACGCGGGGAGAAATCACACGCCTCAGTCTAGCCGTCGCGCCGGCGCTCGCACTCAGCGTGCCTGCGCGGGCCGCGGACGTCGTGCACCTGGAGCTCGGCGCGTCGGTCGATGAGCTGGTGGCGGAGCCCGACGGCGGCGCGTGGGTGAGCGTCAATCGCACCCCCGGCCGGGCAAGCCCCTTCCCCCCGATCGCTCCCGACCGCCTGACCACCAGCGTGGCCGCCGGTGAGTACCGCGTCGCCGGCGCGACCCTCGGGCCGGACGGCAACGCGTGGTTCAGCGCCCGCGGCTCGCCGTCCGCGCGGCGCGAGCGCACTCACGCGTTGGCTTCGCGCACGATCCGCTCGAGCTCGTCCGCCGCTTCTTCGAGCCGGTCGTTGTGGACGATGTGCCCGAAGTCGCGCGAGGCGGCAAGCTCGGCCTTGGCCACCAGCAGCCGCCGCTCGATCTGCTCGAGGTCGTCAGTGCCGCGGCCGATCAACCGCGTGCGAAGTGTTTCCTCGGACGGTGGGGCGATGAAGATGCGGATCGCCTCCGGCATCGAACCCGCGACCTGGCGGGCTCCCTGGACCTCGATCTCGAGGACCACGGACGCGCCGTCGGCGGTGCGCTTCTCGAGCTCGGAGCGCAACGTTCCGTAGCGCCGCCCCGAGTACTCGGCGTGCTCGAGAAAGTCTCCCTCGACCACGCGGCGATCGAACTCCAGGTCGTCGAGGAAGTGGTAGTGCACGCCGTGCTCCTCCCCCGGCCGCGGCTTGCGCGTGGTGGCGGAGACGGCGAGCTCGAGCTCGGGCATGCGCTCGAGCAGCGTGCGGATGAGCGTTCCCTTGCCGACCCCGGAGGGGCCGGTGATGACGAAGACCTTTCCCGGCAAAGCGCCGAGGAATCTAGCGGCGCAGCATGCTGATCAACTCAGCGCGCTGTCGCTCGGAAAGGCCGCCGATCGTCTTGGACGGTGAGATCCGGCAGACCTGCAAGACCTTGTTCACCTTCACGCGGCCGTACTTGGGTACGGCCAGCAGCATGTCGAAGACCTTGGCGGTCTCGATGTACTCCGGCGGCTCGAGCAGCAGCACATGAATGCTCGCCCGACCAGCCTTCAGGTCGCGCTTGAGCGAGGCGCGCTTGGTGCGGATCTCGTTCGCGCGTTGGAGCGCCTCCATGCGCTGGACGAGGGAACGCTCAGGAGCAGCCGTGGTGGGCTTGGCGGGCGTCTTCGTCGCTGGCGGCATGGGCGGCGAGTCTACAGCGCTGGCAGCCTCCGACAAGGGCACATGGTCAAACATCCATGGACGTGAACTTGAGGTTCACCTAGCCAGAGGCGGGTTGACACGAAGCCGTACGTTTGCAGGGCTTTTGCTGGACGCGTCGGGCGGGCACGAGGAAGTGTCCAGGCCTGGGTGGCCGGGAGCTTCGAACCCTCAAGGAATGACGTCGACCACGACCGGATCTGCGCCCGCACGCAGCAGGTCGAGCGGGCACTGTATCCGACCAATCAGGCATGTACCCCGTTCGCGTGCAGTTGCTGCAACGAGACGACCGGCGGGTCGCCGAAACGCGCCGCGCCGATCGCTCGCGCGGCCGCCATCCCGCCGGCGATCGTCGTGATGCACGGGATGCCGCGGGCGACGGCCGCGCGGCGGATCTCGTAGCCGTCCGAGCGCGCCGCGGTGCCGGTCGGCGTGTTGATCACGAGGTCGACGTCGCCGCGGTCGATCCAGTCGCGCACGTGGGGCGAGCCGTCCTGGATCTTGTTGATCGTCTCGACCGGGATGCCCATGTTGCGGATCGCCGAGGCGCTGCCGCGGGTGGCGACGATCCGGAAGCCGAGATCGTGCAACTGGGCGGCGATGCCCATGGCCGCCGGCTTGTCGGAATCGGTGACCGTGAGGAACACCGTGCCGCCGGTCGGCAGCCGCGTGCCGACGGCCGCCTGGGCCTTCGCGAACGCGGTCGGGAAGTCCATGGCGACGCCCATCACCTCACCGGTCGAGCGCATCTCCGGGCCCAGCAGCGCGTCGGCGCCGGCGAAGCGATCGAACGGCAGCACCGCCTCCTTGACCGAGACGTGGTTGCCGACCGGAACCTCGGGCAGGCCCATCGCCGCGAGCTTCTCGCCGAGCATCACCCGGCAGGCCAGCTTGGCCAGCGGTTGCCCGGTGGCCTTGCTCACGAACGGCACCGTCCGTGAGGCCCGCGGATTGGCCTCGATGACGTAGAGGTCATCGCCGTGCACGCCGTACTGGATGTTGATCAGGCCGACCACCCCGAGCGCGAGGGCGAGGTCGCGCGTGGCCTGGCGGATCTCCCCCAGCATCTCCGCGCCGAGCGAGTGCGGCGGAAGCACGCAGGCGCTGTCGCCCGAGTGGATCCCGGCCTCCTCGACGTGCTGCATGATGCCGCCGATCCAGACGTCCTCGCCGTCGCAGATCGCGTCGACGTCGACCTCGATCGCGTTCTCGAGAAAACGATCGAGGAAGATCTCGCCCTGGGGCTTGACCCGCTCGAAGTAGTTCGCGAGCATCGCCTCGTCGTAGGCCAATTCCATCGCGCGGCCGCCGAGCACGTAGCTCGGGCGCACCAGTACCGGGAAGCCGACGCCGGGGGCCGCGGCGAGCGCCTCGGCCGGGGAGTTGGCCAGCGCGAACGGCGGCGCCTTGAGCTCCAGCCGGTCGAGCAGCGCGCCGAAGCGGCCCCGGTCCTCGGCGAGATCGATCGCGTCGGGTTGGGTGCCGAGCAGCGTCACACCCGCGGCCTCGAGGCCGGCAGCGAGCCGCAGCGGGGTCTGACCGCCGAAGGACACGATCACGCCCTCGGGCTGCTCGACCTCGACGATCGCCAGCACGTCCTCGAGCGTCAGCGGCTCGAAGTACAGACGGTCGGACGTGTCGTAGTCGGTGGAAACGGTCTCTGGGTTGCAGTTGACCATCACCGCGTCGCGGCCGGACTCGCGCACGGTCATCGCGGCGTGCACGCAGCAGTAGTCGAACTCGATGCCCTGGCCGATCCGGTTGGGGCCGCTGCCGAGGATCATCACGCTCGGCCGCTCGCCGCGGCGGACCTCTGACGCGCTGTCTCTGTCCCAGGCCGAGTAGTAGTACGGCGTCTCGGCCTCGAACTCGGCCGCGCAGGTGTCGACGGCCTTGTAGCTGCGCACGCCCTCGAAGGCGGTGTCGAGCCGGCGGAGCTCGCGCAGGTACCAGAGATCGATGCCGGTGCGGGCGCGCAGCTCCTCGTCGGCGACGCCGCGCGTCTGCAGTTCGAGCAGGATGTCGAAGCGGTCGGCGGACGGCGATTCGAGGCGGGTCAGCAGCTCCTCGTCGGAACCCTCAAGGTCAGCCTCAGCGTCCAGCTCGCGCGAACGCAGGGCCTTCCCGAACGCCTGGCCGAAGGTGCGCCCGATCGCCATCACCTCGCCGACGGACTTCATGTGGGTCGAGAGGGTCGTGTCGACGCCCGGGAACTTCTCGAACGCGAACCGCGGCCACTTCACGACCACGTAGTCGAGGGTCGGCTCGAACGATGCGGGCGTGGCCTTGGTGATGTCGTTGGGGATCTCGTCGAGCGTGTAGCCGACGGCGAGCCGCGCGGCGATCTTGGCGATCGGGAAGCCGGTCGCCTTCGACGCGAGCGCACTGCTTCGCGACACGCGCGGGTTCATCTCGATGACGACGATCTCTTCGGTCGCCGGGTTCACGGCGAACTGCACGTTGGAGCCGCCGGTCTCGACGCCGACGGCGCGGATGACCGCGATCGCCTGGTCGCGCAGCTTCTGGTAGGTGCGGTCGGTCAGCGTCTGCTGCGGGGCGACGGTGACGCTGTCGCCGGTGTGGACGCCCATCGGGTCGATGTTCTCGATCGAGCAGACGATCACCACGTTGTCCGCGTGGTCGCGCATGACCTCGAGCTCGAACTCGCCCCAGCCGAGGATCGACTCGTCGATCAGGATCTGGCCGATCGGGGAGGCGTCGAGGCCGCGCTGGACGATGTTGTCGAACTGCTCGCGCGTGCGGGCGATGCCGCCGCCGCGCCCGCCGAGCGTGAACGCCGGGCGGATGATCAGCGGCAGGCCGAAGTCGAGCGCGGCCTCGGCCTCCTCGGCCGAGGTGGCGATGATGTTGCGCGCCGTCCGCAGCCCGGCGGCCTGCATCGTCGCGTCGAACTCCTCGCGGTTCTCCGCGCGGTTGATCGCCTCGTAGTTCGCCCCGATCAGCTCGACGCCGAAGCGCTCCAGCGTGCCGTCCTCATAGAGCGTCTTCGCGAGGTTCAGGGCGGTCTGCCCGCCGAGCGTCGGCAGCAGCGCGTCCGGGCGCTCGCGCTCGATCACCTGCGTCACCGGGCCGGGCAGCAGCGGCTCGACGTAGGTCGCGGTGGCGAACTCCGGGTCGGTCATGATCGTCGCCGGGTTGGAGTTCACGAGCACGACCTCGTAGCCCTCCTCGAGCAGGACCTTGCAGGCCTGCGCGCCGGAGTAGTCGAACTCGGCGGCCTGGCCGATGACGATCGGGCCGGAGCCGAGGACGAGGATCTTGCTCAGGTCGTCTCTACGCGGCACTGAACGCTCCTAGGAACTCGTCGAAGAGGCCGAGCGAGTCGTTCGGTCCCGGCCCCGCCTCGGGGTGGTACTGGACGCAGCCGGCGGGGACGTCGAGCAAGCGGATTCCTTCGATCGTGCCGTCGTAGAGGTTCACGTGGGTGAGCTGGGCCTCGCCGAGGTCGGACTGGATGATCTCGCCGGCCGTGCCCTTGACCGCGAACCCGTGATTCTGGCTCGTGATCGCGATCCGGCCGGTGCGCAGGTCCTTCACCGGGTGGTTGGCGCCGCGGTGGCCGAACGGCAGCTTGAACGTCTCCAGGCCGGCGGCCCGGGAGAGCAGCTGGTGGCCGAGGCAGATGCCGAACACCGGCTTGGTGGTCAGCAGCGTGCGGATGTTGGCGACGATGTAGTCCAGCGCCGCGGGGTCGCCGGGGCCGGGGACGAGGAAGAAGCCGTCCGGGTCGGCCTTGAGCAGCTCCTCCGCGGAGGTGGTGCACGGGTAGATCTCGAGCGTCGCGCCGCGCTGCGTGAAGTTGCGGATGATGCTGCGCTTGATGCCGGTGTCGAGCGCGACGATGCGCGGGCCGCTGCCGTCGCCTTCGTAGACCCTGGGCGCCGCGATCGTCACCTCGCGGGCGAGGTCGCGGCCGACCATGCTCGGCTCGGCGTCCACGCGCTCGCGGGCCTCGCTCTCGGGGACGTCGGCCTGGAAGATCCCGCCGCGCATCGCACCCTCTGAGCGGATGTGGCGGACGAGCCGGCGGGTGTCCACGCCGTGGATGCCCGGGATGCCGTTCTCGCGCAGCCAGCTCAGCCAGCCCTGCTCGGCCGACGGCGCGTCGGCGTAGTCGACGGCCGCGCGCATGATCGCGCCGGCGGCGTGGATGCGGTCGGACTCCATCGCGGATTCGGACACGCCGTAGTTGCCGACGTGCGCGGTGGTGAAGGTGATCAGCTGGCGCGCGAAGCTCGGGTCGGTCATCGACTCCTGGTAGCCGGACATGCCGGTGGTGAAGACGACCTCGGCGGTCGTGGACACGGGCGCGCCGACGGACTCGCCGTCGAAGCGGGTGCCGTCTTCGAGCAGGACGTAGGCGCTCATACGGCGGTCAGCACCCGCTCCCGGTACACGATCCCTCCGGCGGCGATCGTCGCGACCACGCGGCCCTTGAGGCGCCGGCCGGCGAAGCAGCAGTTCTCGGAGCGGCTCTCGTAGCCGGCCTCCCCCACCTCCCACTCGGCGGCGAGGTCCACCAGCGCCAGGTTGGCGCGCTCGCCGACGGCGATCTGCGGCGTCGGCAGATCCAGCAGCGCGGCGCCGGAGGTCAGCTTCTCGATGATCAGCGCGAGCGGCAGGATGTTCGCCGTGTAGACCGCGGCGAAGGACGTCTCCAGGCCCGTGGTGCCCATCGGCGCCTCCTCGAACGGCACCTCCTTCTCCTCGCGCGCGTGCGGCGCGTGGTCGGTGGCGATGCAGTCGATCGTGCCGTCCTTGAGTCCCTGGATCAGCGCCTGGCGGTCGTCCTCGGTGCGCAGCGGCGGGTTCATCTTCAGCCGCGTGTCGAGCCGTTCGAGCAGGATCTCGTCGGTCAGCGTGAGGTGGTGCGGGCTGGCCTCGCAGGTGATCCGCACGCCGCGCGCCTTGGCCTCGGCGATCGCCTCGACCGACTCGCGGGCGCTGAGGTGCTGGATGTGGATGCGGCCGTCCTCGTAGCGGGCGATCGCGGCGTCGCGGGCGATCATCGTCGACTCGCTGATGCTCGGGATGCCGCCCAGCCCGAGCCGCGCGGAGACGACGCCCTCGTGCATGACGCCCTTGCCGCTCAGCGTCGGATCCTCCTCGTGCAGCGCGATGATGCCGCCGACGAGCTTCTGGTATTGCAGCGCCTTGCGCAGGATGCCGGCGCGGTGGACGGGCTTGCCGTCGTCGGTGAAGCCGAGCGCGCCGCACTCGCGCAGCTCGGCCATCTCGGTGAGTGCCTCGCCTGCGAGGCCTCGGGTCACGCTGGCCAGAAAGCCGACGGGGATGCGGGCGTCTCGGCGGGCCTGCTCTCGCAGCGAGAGCAGGACGGGCGCGGAGTCGATGGTCGGCGACGTGTTCGGCTGCGCGACGATGGCGACGAAGCCGCCGGCGGCCGCGGAGCGCGTGCCGGTCTCGAGGTCCTCCTTGTGCTCCTGGCCGGGGACGCGCAGGTGCACGTGGGGGTCCACGAAGCCCGGGAACAGGTGACGGCCGGCGCCGTCGATGACCTCGGCGTCGCTGTGCAGGTTCTCCCCGATGGCGGCGATCTCGCCGTCTGTGACGAGCACGTCGAGCCTGGCGTCGAGCCCGTTGCGCGGGTCCAGGACGTGGGCGCCCCGGATCAGGACGTCCGCGGGGTCGATCGGTCTGTGGTCGAGCATCAGGCGGGCACCGGGGCGGAGGTCAGGGCGGGGCGCGGCGCCTGGCGGCCCGCGAGGAGTTCGTAGAGCACGGCCATGCGCACGATCACGCCGGCCTCGACCTGCTGGCCGATCACGGCCTGCGGCGAGTCGATCACCTCGGCGGCGAGCTCGACGCCGCGGTTGACCGGGCCGGGGTGCATGAGCACCTGGTTCGGGCGCAGGCGGCGGCCGTTGATCTGGTACTGCGCGGCGTACTCGCGGATCGAGGGGACGAAGCTGTCGGTCATCCGCTCCTTCTGCATCCGCAGCGCGTAGACGACATCCGCCTGGGCGAGGCCGTCGAGCGTGTAGGCGACATCGACGAAGTGCTCCATCCCGCGCGGGATCAGCGTCGGCGGCCCGCACACGGTCACCTTCGCGCCCATCTTGGTGAAGGCCAGGATGTTCGATCGCGCCACGCGCGAGTGCAGCACGTCGCCGACGATCCAGATGTTCAGGCCGTCGAGGCCGCCGAGGCGCTCTCTGAGCGTGTACACGTCCAGCAGCGCCTGCGTCGGGTGCTCGTGCTTGCCGTCGCCCGCGTTGACCACGCTCGCGGTCGTCCAGCCGGCGACCAGCGCGGCGGCGCCCACGTGGGGGGTGCGGATGACGATCAGGTCCGGGCGGTAGGCGGACATCGTTTGCACGGTGTCCTTGAGCGACTCGCCCTTCTCGACGCTCGAGCCGCTCGCGCCGAAGTTGATCACGTCGGCGGAGAGCGACTTGGCGGCGAGCTCGAAGGAGCTGCGCGTGCGCGTGGAGGCCTCGTAGAAGAGGTTCAGGACGCGACGGCCCCTGAGCGCCGGCACCTTCTTGATCTCGCGCTCGGAGACCTCGGTGAAGCTCTTCGCGCGGTCCAGGATGCGCTCGATGGCGGCGCGATCCAGGTCCTCGATCGACAGCAGATGCCGCATTTAGGCGAACGCCTCCTCGAGCTCGGTGATCGTGACCTCGTCGGCGCCGTCGAGCTCGCGCACGCGGACGTTGACGCGCTCCGAGCGCGCCGTCGGCAGGTTCTTGCCCACGTAGTCGGGGCGGATCGGCAGCTCGCGGTGGCCGCGGTCGGCCAGCACCGCCAGCTGCACGCGCGCGGGGCGGCCGTAGTCGAACAGCGCCTCGATCGCGGCGCGCACCGTCCGGCCGGTGTAGAGCACGTCGTCGACGAGGACCACCGTGTAGTCCTCCAGGCGGAAGGTCAGGTTCGAGGCGTTGACGTGCGGGTCGGGGTTGCGCATCGACAGGTCGTCGCGGTAGAAGGCGATGTCGATGTCCCCGAGCGGGACGTCCTGGTCGAGCAGGTCGCAGACCAGCCGGTGCAGGCGGGTGGCGAGGAACGCACCGCGGCGGTGGATGCCCACGAGGGCGACGGGCCGGCCGCTGTTCTTCTCGACCACCTCATGCGCGATGCGCACGAGCGTGCGGCGGATGTCGTCCTCGTCGAGGACGACCTTCTGTTCGGGCAAACGGTTCCTTCCTGGCCTCACGGGACCTGGTTAAAGGGACGCTGCGCACCGTAGCAGCGGGCTCCGACGTCACGAGACCGCGAGCGCCGCGATGCCCACGGCGATCGCGCACGCCGCGAGAATCCGTCGCGTCATGTGTCCTTCGCCGAGCACGCGCGCGCCGAGCAGGGCGCCGATCACGACGCTCGACTCGCGGACCGGGGCGACCAGGCTGACGGGTGCGCGGGCGAGCGCGAACAGGACGAGCACGTAGGCCAGCGGGTTCAGGGCGCCGATCGCGAGGACGGTCCGCCGTTGCGTGCGCCAGATCTCCCCGGCGCCGTGCGCGAACGGCGCGAGTGCCAGCGCCATCAGGGCCGCGAACGCCCAGCCGTAGAACAGCGGCGGCTGGTGCAGGGTCGTGACCGCGTGGGCGTCCCAGACGGTGTAGGCGGCGGTGAACGCGCCGGTGGCGATCGCGGCGCCGATCCCCGCGGTGGAGCCGACGACGAGCGCGCCGATCGCGGCCACGATCAGCACTCCGCCGACCAGGCCGAGGGTGCTCGGGCGCTCGTGGAGGAAGAGGATCGCGGCGGCGACGCTCAGCACCGGGCCGGTGCCGCGCGCGAGCGGGTAGACGACGCTCAGCTCGCCGGTCGCGTAGGCGCGCTGGAGCGTCCCGAAGTAGCCGATGTGGATCGCCGCGGAGCCGGCGATGAAGAGCAGCCCGGCGAGACTCAGGCCGCCTTGGAGGTACGCGTCGATGAGCGCGGCGGGCGCCCAGATCACCGTGGCCGCGACGGTGTAGGTCCAGACGATCGCCAGGCCGCTGCCCTCGGTGCGCTTGGCCAGGAAGTTCCAGCCGGCGTGCGCACCCGCGGCGGCGAGGACGAGTGCCAGGGCGATCCCGTCTACGCCGCCGGCTCCAGTTCGGTCTTGACCAGGTGCGGGCCGCCGCGCTCCGGGAACGGGATCTCGATCGTGTCGAAGTCGCGCGGGACGACGGTGTGCTCGAACACCGCGCGCGCCTCGTCGCGGATGTCGCGCGGGAAGTAGCGGGTGGAGAGGTGGGTCAGCGCGAGTAGCTTCACCTGCGCGTCGCCGGCGAGTTGCGCGGCCTGGCGGGCCGTGGAGTGGCCCGTCTCACGCGCGCGCTGGCGCTCGTCCTCGCAGAAGGTCGCCTCGTGGACGAGCACGTCGGCGTGGCTGGCGTAGACCTCGGTGGTCTGGGTCGGCATCGTGTCCCCGGAGTAGACGATCCGCCGCCCCGGCCGGTCCTCCCCCACGACCTGCTCGGGCGTCACGCCGTTGACCGTCTCGCCCTTCTGCAGCCGGCCGAAGTCAGGGCCTTCGGTGATGCCGAGGCTCCGTGCCGTCTCGACGTCGAACCGCCCGGGCCTGTCGTCCTCGACGAACGCGTACCCGAACGCCTCCACCCGGTGCTTGACCGGGAACCCGGCGACGGTGAACCCGTCGAACCCGATCTCCTCGTGCGGCTCGAGATCGATCACCTCCAGGGGATACCCGGTCCGGCCGATCACCGGTCGCATCACCTGCTGGAACAGCGCGCTGAACCCGGGCGGGCCGAACAGCTCCAGCGGCGCCTCGCGCGCCCGCATGTCGAACGTCTTGATCATCCCGGGCAGCCCGAGCCAGTGGTCGAGGTGCAGGTGGGTGATGAAGATCGCGTCGAGGTCCGGCAGCCCGACGCTGCGCAGCAACTGGTGCTGCGTCCCCTCCCCGCAGTCGAACAGGATCCGCTCGCCGCCGGCGCGCAGCAGGATCGCGGGCAGGCCGCGCCTGGGCGTGGGCACGCTGCCCGCGGTGCCGGCGAAGAAGAGCGAGAGGTCCATGGCCGACGAGCGAGGCTAGCGGGCGTCGATCCGCCGGACCTCGATCCCCGCGCGTTCGAGCCGCGCGTCGCGCGCGGCGTCCTCCGCCCGCGTCGGCGGGCGGGTGTGCCCGGAGCCGTCGATCTCGACCACGCGCTGCTCGTCGGGCCAGTGGAAGTCGACCTCGAGCTTCGTGTTGACGCGCACGAGCTCCCGCTCGCCGGCGGGGAGCGACGCGAGGTAGGCGTCCTCCTTCGCGCTGCGCGTCCCGGCGGAACCGCTCAGGTACAGCTCGATCGCCTGCCGGACCTTCTTCACCCCGCGGCGACCGTTGGCGCGCTCCAGTGCGCGGTAGGTCGCCTCGAGGTCGAACCGGTGCCGGAACGCAGCCTGGTGGATGACGAAGGCGAGCTGGTGCGCCGTCATCGTGTCCGCCAGGTCGATCAGCGTGCGCGGCAAGGTCGTGATCGGGATGCCCTTGAAGGTCCAGACGTCGAGCGGGCTGAGCGACAGCGAGCAGTGCACCTCCACGCCGGCGGGGCGGCGTTGCGAGCGCGTCACGACGGTGATCGGGCCGATCGGCCAGCGCGAGACCTTCATGAGCTCCGCCGAGGTCAGATAGGCCACGGCACTCCCCTCACCGCACGCGAGCACCGCGGCCATGCACCGCCCCTCGAACGACAGCGCGGCGTGGCCGACGGCGTACACGCCGCGATGCACGCGGAACAGGCGCCCGCTGAGGACACGCCGGCGGATCGCCTCGTTGTTCAGCCCGGCCGCGTGAAGCTGCTCGACGGTGACCGTTCCGTGCTGGCGGGCCGCGAGGGCCGCGATGATCGCGTCCGGCGGAAGGGGTTCGGTGCTGTAGTCACGGATAGCGGGGGTAGAGAACGACACCCCCCGAGCATCCTGCGAAGCGCGTAACGGATCTAGACGCGTTTGCGAAGAGTGTGTGCCTAAAGCGTGCCGGAAGTCTGCACGTCGCTGCGGGTCATGCGCACGGAGGCCTTCAGGGCGGAGCCCGCGGCGCCGCGGTAGACGCCCTTGATCGGCGGGACGTCGGCGTAGTGGCGGCCGTGGCCGATCTTGACGTGCGATTCGCCGCCCAGCGTTCGGTTGGTCGGGTCCGCCGCGACCCAGGTGACACCGGACCCGCTCGGGAGCAGGGCCTCGACCCAGGCGTGGGTCTCGACCTCGGCGGAGGCCTCGTCGCCGACCGACGGCGCCCAGAGGTACCCGGAGACGTAGCGGGCGCCGATGCCGTGGCGGCGCAGGAGCAGCAGCGCCAGATGCGCGAAGTCCTGGCAGACGCCGGCGCCGGCGTCCAACAGGTCCTGGATGGTCGACCCGACGTAGGTCACGCCCGCGCGGTACTCGAAGCGGTCCGGGATCACCTCGACGAGCTTGCGCACGGTGTCCAGCGGCGTCTCGCCGCGGGTCAGGCCCACGAGGTCGTCGAGCACGACGTCGGCTGGCTCGGGGCCGACGGGCAGGAGGAACTCGCCCGCCGCGGCGTCGTAGGCGCGGTCCTCGACCGCCGCCCAGGAGCTCTCGGGCGGCTCGTCGGGGGCGCTCGTGCGCACGCGCGCGCGGACGTCGATCGACATGTGCTCGTGCGGCCGTGAGATGCCGAACTCGATCACGGTCGTGCCGTAGTAGTCGAGGTGCTGGTTCAGGCGTGACTCGGGGTCCACGCGCACCACGAAGTCCTCGACGCTCTGCGTGGCCATCGTCGCCGGCTTGACGCGGAGCGCGTTGAGGTTGTCCGTGATCGGCCGCTCGTAGCGGTATTCCGTGAGGAAGCGGATGGCGAAGTTCATGCGTGCACCGGCCGGGCGACAGGCTGGGTCGGACCGCCAAAGTAGCGCTGGGCGATGTCGACATCGACCTCGGCGAGCTCGCCCTGGATGTCCTCGAGCGTGTCCGCGAGCGAGGCGTCGACCGTCGCCGCGCGGCCGCGGAAGTCCAGGTCGGCGACCATCCGCGACAGGCGCAACACGGCCGGCGAGCTGCGGTAGGACGGGTCGGCGGCGGTCAGCGCGATGTGCAGCGCCTCGATCGAGAAGGCGACGGAGTCCGGGTAGTCGCGCTCGAAGAGCAGGAACCGCGCGACCGGGCCGGCGTTGGGCGGCGCGGGCACGCTTCGCCGGTACGCCTGGAAGCCGCCGACGGCCTGCAGCAGCGCCAGCGCCTGCCCGTCGCGCAGGTAGGCCTCGAAGCCCTCGCCGCCCAGCGGCAGCGCCACCCGCAGCATGCGCAGGACCATGTCGGCGGACTCGATCGCCGCGCCCGCCTGCAGGAACGCGTGGGCCTCGTCGCGCAGCATCGTCCGGGACGTCACCCCCCAGAACATCCCGCAGCGCTCGCGCACGTACGCGTAGATCGAGTACGGGCCGGTCTGGACGGCGGCGGACACGTTGCGTTGCAAGAGGCCGAGGTGGAACGTGTTGATGCACTCCCACATCTCGCCGGAGAAGACGTCGCGCACCGTGCGCGCACCCTCGCGGGCGCGGGTGACGCAGTTCAACACGCTCGTCGGATGCTCGGGGTCGAGCGTGAGCAGCGCCAGCACCTGATCGCGCGAGGCCGACGTCTCCGGCGGCTCGCCGGAGACGATCGTCAGCAGCGCGTCCCAGCTCAGGCGCACGCCCGCGGGATCGTCGGGGCGGCCCTGCAGGTCGGCGTGGAACACCCCGTCGAGCATCCGCGACGTGTGCTCGGCGCGGGCCAGCTGGCGCCCGATCCAGTACAGCTCGTGGGCGATCCGCGCGAGCACCTATTGCTGTTGCTGCTGTTGGCTTGACCAGCTACCGCCGAGCGGCAGGCCCGGCATCCGCGGCGGCTCCCACGCGCTCAGCGCCTGCTGGGAATCGTGGCGCTCCGCGGAGTCCTCCTCGAGCACCCACGTGTCCTTGGACCCGCCGCCCTGCGAGGAGTTGACGATCATCGAGCCCTCCCGCAACGCGACGCGGGTGAGGCCGCCCGGGACGATCCGGATGTCGTCGCCGAAGACCGCGAACGGACGCAGATCGACGTGGCGCGGCGCCAGAGCGCCGTCCGGGCCCGCAGTGGGAACGGTCGAGAGGTGCACGAGGTCCTGCGCGATCCACTTCTCCGGCAGCCGCTTGATCTCCGCCGCCTGGGCCGCGATCTCGGCGTCGGTCGCGGTCGGCCCGATGAACACGCCCTTGCCGCCGGACTCGCTCGTCGGCTTGATCACCACGCGGTCCAGCCGCTCGAGGATCCACTCGCGCTGCTCGCGATCGGCCATCAGGTAGGTCGGGACGTTCTCGACGATCGGCTCCTCGCCCAGGTAGTAGCGGATCATCTCCGGGACGTAGTGGTAGATCGCCTTGTCGTCGGCGACGCCCGTGCCGACCGCGTTGACGATCGCCACGGAGCCCGCCCGGTAGGCGCGCATCAGCCCCGGGACGCCGAGCACGCTGTCCGGCCGGAACTCGAGCGGGTCCATGAAGTCGTCGTCGATCCGGCGGTAGATCGCGTGCACGCGCTGCAGGCCGCGGGTGGTGCGGATGTGGCACACCGCGTCGCGCACGACGAGATCGGACGCCTCGACGAGCTCGACGCCCATCTGGCGCGCGAGGAAGGCGTGCTCGAAGTACGCGCTGTTGTAGGGGCCCGGCGTCCAGACGACGACCGTGGCCTCCTCCTCCCCGCCGGTCGGGGCGACCTCCTCCAGCGCGGTCCGCAGCAGCGCCGGGTAGTGATCGACCGGCCGCACGCGGTAGTGCTCGAACAGCGCCGGCAGCAGGCGCGTCATCGCCCGCCGGTTCTCGAGCACGTAGGAGATGCCGGACGGCGTGCGCACGTTGTCCTCGAGCACCTTCCACGCGCCGTTGGCGTCGCGCACGAGGTCGCACCCGCTCACGTGGCAGTAGACGCCGCCGGGCGGGCGGATGCCGTGCGCGGCGCGGGCGAACGCGGGGCGGGAGACCACCAGCTGCCAGGGCACCTTGCCGTCGTGGATGATCTCGCGCGCGTGGTAGACGTCATCGACGAAGTGGTTGAGCGCGCGGATGCGCTGGGCCAGGCCGCGTTTGATCTGCTTCCACTCGTCGGCGGGGATGATCCGCGGCACGAGGTCCAGTGGGAACGGGCGGTCCTTGACGGCGCCCGAGCCCGGCCCGCCGGCGTCGAACGTGATCCCCTGCTGCATGAAGATCGCGTCGCGGCGGCGGCCGGCCTGCGTCAGCGCTTCGGGGCCCAGCGCCTCCAGAGCCGCCACGAGCGTTCGCGCATGCGAGCGAGGCTGCCCGTCGGCGCCGACCAGCTCGTCGTAGAAATCATGGTCCAGGGCCGCCACGGTCCGTGCATCCTAATCAGCAGGAACACGCCGGTCGCGCCGGTCACGCCGGCTTCGACCAGCAGTAGAAGCCGGTAGTCCACGATGGCCACCAGCGCGGCGCCGATCGCGATTCCGAGCGTCTGCGGAACGCCGATGGCGAATTCGCTCGCCGCGTACGCGCGGCCCTGCAGCGGTCCCGGGGTCGTGCGCTGCAGCAGGGTGACCACGCCGATGAACATCCACGGCACGCCGAGGTTGAACAGCACCTTGCCGAACAGCACGACGGGCAGCGAGGAATCCATGATCAGCAGGCAGCCGATGGCGAAGATCGTCATGCCGAGGCCCGCGAGCACGGTCTCTCCGCGGCGCCGCATCACCCGCGTGGCCGTGAGCGCGCCGGTGATCGCCCCGATCCCGCCCGTGGCCATCAGCACGCCGACGAACGAGTCCGGCTTGCCGAGCGCGTGCGGGCAGCTCGTAGAGCAGCGTCTCGCCGAAGCCGATCACGAGCATGCTCAGCGCGGTGGCGAGCACGAGCCGTTTGAGCTCCGGCGTGCGGGCGATGTGGCGCGCGCCGGCGGCGGTCTGTTCGAGCCAGTGCACGGTCTGCGGCTTGGGCCTGGGCTCGCGGGCCTTCAGCGCGAACAGCGCGGCGGTGGCCATCAGGAACGTCGCGGCGTCGAGGACCGCGACCGCGCCGCCGCCCGCGACGGTGTAGAGCCCGGCGCCCGCGACCGGCGCGACGAGCCGCAGCGTCTCGCGCACGGTCTGCAGCGCGGCGTTCGCCGGGCCGAGCAGCTCCTCCGGGAGCAGCGTCGTCAGCAGCGCCGACTGGCCGGCGGCGAGGATCACGTACGAGGCGCCGTAGGCGAGCGTCACGAGGTAGATCAGCCACACGTCGCCGGCGTCGTTGACCAGCAGCAGGGGCAGCACGATGAGCGCGGTGAGCGGGTTGACGACCAGCAGCACGCTGCGGCGCGGGAACCGGTCCACCAGCAGCCCGCCGAGCGGCGAGAGCAGGCCGGGCGCGACGATGCACAGGATCACCAGGCCGGCGGCGGCGCTCGAGCCCGTGAGCTCCTTCACCCACAGGCCGAGGGCCAGCCACAGCGCGGTGTCGCCGAGCAGGCTGAGCGACTGGCCGATCAGGAACAGGCGCGCGTCGCGGTGGGCGAGCAGGCGCTTCATACCCGGTAGGCGAAGGTCAGGATCTCGACGCGCTCGGCGTCGACCGGGGTGGCCTCGGTGCGCACCCGACGCTCGCCGAAGCGGTCGTACATCATGTCGAGGATCGCCTGGTCGAGCTCCTCGAGCTCGGTCGGCGTGAGGTACAGGCCCATCTGGTTCCAGCCGGTGACCTTGCGCCACTCGTCCGGCTGGGAGCGGTTGTCCTCCAGGCCCTTCTCGGCACGCGCGAGGTAGCGATGGCTCATGGTGCGGCTCAGTTCGCGGGCGGCCGCGGCGGTCTCGGGGTCGTCGTGCACCTCGGTGAAGCGCATGCCGAGCGCCACGCGCTTCCACGGGCGCCGGCGCCCGGCGCCCGCGGGCGCCTCCTCGACGAAGCCGTACTTCGCCAACTGGCGCAGATGGAACGACGTGTTCGCGGGACTCTCCCCCACGATCTCGCCCGCCTCGGTGGCGGTCAGCGTGCTCGTGGACGGTCAGCGCCTCCAGCAACGCGATCCGCACCGGATGTGCGAGCGCCCGCATCGCTTTGGCGTCGGTGACCTCCGGCGTCCTCTCGAAAGACATGTTTCGAAAGGTATCTTGCTATGCGACTTCGATCAAGTCGAAAGAGATCTTTCCATTGGCGATGGTCGCGATGCCCAGCGTGTGTCTGGGCTGACGGCGGCGCTCCGTCGGCGAGCCGGGGTTGAAGATCTGGAAGCCGTCCTTGCGCTCGTGCAGCGGAATGTGGCTGTGGCCGAAGACGACCGCCTGCGCGTCCGGGAAGCGGCGGCGCATCCGCTCGAGCCGGCCCGGCTTGGGACCGGCGTCGTGGACCATCCCGATCCGCACACCCTCGAGCTCGAGCGTCCGCATCAGCGGCAACCGCGCCTGCAGCCACGCGCTGTCGACGTTGCCGCGCACGGCGTAGACCGGCGGGCCGAGCGCCTGCAGCGCTTCGAGCACCTCGCGCTCCATCAGGTCCCCCGCGTGCAGGATCGCGTCTTTGTCCTGCAGATGCTCGACCGGGAGACGGCGGTTCCCGCGCGGCATATGGGTGTCGGAGATCACCGCGACGACCACGGAGACCGCTAAGCTACCGGCCCCGAGCGCCCGTAGCTCAGTGGATAGAGCGCGCGCCTCCGGAGCGCGAGGTCACAGGTTCGAATCCTGTCGGGCGCGTCACCGCCGGCCGAAGTCCTGTGCTCGCGCCATCGTCGGAGGGTCGTTCGCGTCGCGCGGACGGTCGGTCTCTGCCTGAAACCTTGTCCTCACGGGGGGTATCGCTGGACGCCCCGGGTATGTAGCGTTGGGCGGAGATGTCCTCGACCAACAAGAGCATTCTTGACCAGGTTCGGGAGATCAAGAAGCTGATGGAGGACGCGGACGAGGCCCTCGCGCAGGCACGCTGGGCCATGACGACGCTCGAGTTCCGGCTCAATCAGCTCGAAGACGGGCGGCGACGGGGGCTCACCCGCCGCTTCGCCTCCCGACGGCTGACCACTGGCCGACGACGCGCCTCCGGCGGCGCCGAGGATCGCTCCCACCGCGATCTGCGCGAGTATTGCCCCGGTGAAGATCTTCGTCATCTCCGACATGGAAGGCGTCGCCGGCATCTCCCGCTGGGACCAGGTGGTCGCCAACGCCCCGGCCTACGAGGAGGGCCGCCGGCTCTACACCGAGGAGCTCAACGCCACCGTGCGCGGCGCGTTCGACGGTGGCGCGACCGAGGTCGTGGTGATGGACTGCCACGGCGCGGGCGGTGACCGCTCGTTCAACTCGCTGATCCCGGAGGCGCTGGACGCCCGCTGCGAGTTCGTGGTGCAGCACGCGTGGACCGAGTACACGGCGTTCCTGGAGGCCGGGTGCGACGCCGCGCTGTTCGTCGGCCAGCACGCGATGGCGGGCGCCGACCGCGGTGGGCTCAGCCACACGGTCAGCGCCACCAACTGGCACGCGCTGTTCTTCAACGGCGTCGAGGTCGGCGAGGTCGGCATCAACGCCGCGCTGTGCGGGACGTGGGGCTGCCCGGTGAAGCTCGTCGCCGGCGACGACGTGGTGTGCGCCGAGGCCGCCGCGCTGCTCGGCCCCGGCCTGAACACGCTGGCGGTGAAGACGGGCCTCGGCCGCTTCAGCGCCCGCCACCTCTCCCCCGCCACCGCCCGTGAGCGCCTCCAGCGCGCCGCCCGCGACGCGCTGCAGACGGAGGGCGCCCCGGTCTATGACCCCGGGACGCCCTGCACGATCACGGTCGAGCTGAACACCACCGACCAGGCCGACCCCTACCGCCACCGCCCGGGCGTCGACGTGAAGGGACCACGCACGGTCGAGGCGACCGCGGACACGTGGTGGGACGCCTGGCGGGCGATCTACCTCTGAGGCTCAGCAGCCGCTCGCCTTCTTGCGCGTGGCGACGACGGTGTTGTCGGCGTTGATCACGGCCAGCGTCATCGGCCGGCAGTCGCCCTCGGCGTTCAGCCCGACCGCGATCGACAGCGACTCGGTCGTCTTGCTGAACATCGTGCCGCCGGACTCGCGCACCGTCTCGCAGGTCTGGACGGCGCCCTGCCCCAGCTTGTACGCGCATTCCACGACCGTGCCCGCGGCGTGGAACCAGAAGCCCTGGATCTGCCCGCACCCCTGCACGGCGGCGATCGCCACCGACGCGTCGTCGTCGAAGAGATCCAGGTTCATCTGGCAGCTGCCGGCCGGCAGCAGCTCCGAGTTCTCGCTGGTGTCGGTGGTCGACGTGCAGCCCGGGTCCGGGTCGGTCGCGCCGTCGGCGAAGTGGTCGTCGATCATGCCGTCGCCGTCGTTGTCGATGCCGTCCGCGCACTGCGGCTTGGGCTGCGGGTTGCCACCTCCGCCGCTCTTGCAGTGGCCGATCGGTCCGTAGATCTCGGCGACCTCGCCGTTGGGGCGATAGAGCGCGATCGTCGCCTTGCGGTCGCACTTGACCGCGCCGGACGCCGTGAGCAGGAGATCGGCGGTGTCGATCGCGGCGCCGGTGGCGACGGCGTAGGTGCCCGACGGCGCGCACGTCCACGGCGTGCCGCCGGTGAGGATCTGGCACGAGGCGACGCCGGGCGCGACGTCCACGCGCACCTTGGTGAAGGAGCCGCAGCCGTTGAGCGCGCCGAACAGCCCGGTCGGATCGTCGCCCATCCCGATCCCGGAGCCGTTGTTCAGGCACTCGGCCGAGACCGGGACCTCGCCCGTCTCGGACGCGTCATTGCCGTCGGCGCAGCCCGGGTCCTCGAGGTCGGTCTGGCCGTCGCCGTCATCGTCGACGCCGTTGGCGCATGGCTTGCCGCCGGGGACGGGCGTGGCGGTCGGAGCCGGGCGAGGCGCGCTCGCGGTCGGAGTCGAGGGCATGGGTGTCGTGCCGGCGACGGGCGCAGCGGGCGACGCCGGCAGTGCCGGAGCAGCGCCGAGGCCGAGTGCGCTCAGGATCGACGCGGCGTTGGCCGGCGCGGCCTTCCCGCACAGCTTCGCGGCCAGCACGCGCGCCAGGCCCTTCACGTCGGCCGAGCCCTTCAGGCGCTTGGACAGCAGCCCCGTGAGGTCCTTGCAGTTCGGGGCCGTGCCGCCGTTGAGCGCGGCGGCGATCGTCTTGACGCCCTTCGCCCTGCCCTTGACCGTGAGCGCGACCTTCCCGGAGGCGGTGACGCCACGCGGGCGGATGACGGCGATCGCGAGCTTGCCGCCCTTGACGCCACCGGCGACCGTCACGCCCGCCGGAGCGGACCTGACCTTCACGCTCTTGACGCCCGACGCGAACGTCACCGACACCTGGCCTTCCGCGGGAATCGGGGCCGAGGGCGTCGCCGCGAACGCCGGCGGACTGGATATCAGCAGGACACCGAGAGCGATCAAAGGGAGCTTGGGGAGCATGGCGGGAGATGCTCCCGGTCCGGCCGCCCCCCGCACACCGGGGAGAACCCTAAAGGCGTAGTGCGGGTACCAGCACTCGGTCCCACCGTTGACCTGACGCGGCTTCGGCGCGGCCGCGCCGGCGATCGCCAGCCCACCAAACCCCTCAGGCTCGGGGCGGCGCTCTTCCGCACGGGGGCCGACGCTTCGGCGGGCGCAGAACCTAAACGCCAGGTTAACGGGACTGTCCCCTTTAGGTTCGGGGCGCGGCCGTTACGCACGGTGGGCCGCCGCTTCGGCGGCTGCGAAACCTAAACGCGAGGTTAACGGGACTGTCCCGTTTAGGTGGGGTTAAGGTTCGCGGTGGAAGGAGGCGTAGCGGCCGGAGACGTAGGACGCGTAGGTCTTGGCGGCCTCCGGTGACATGCCGAGGTGCTCGAGGTGTCGAGCGGCGTCGGGACTGTCGAGTGGGGTCCCCTCCGGTACCGTGCGGTCCTTCGCCTCGTCGTGAGGTGCGGGGGTCATGGTTCCAACGCTACGCCTGCAGAATTCGGAGCGATACCGGCCAGAAGTTCAGATTTGACGAATCTGGACCAGTATCGGGCGGGGTTTCTGGACGCGTTGCTGGCGCGCGATTCGGCGCGGGCACGGCACCTGATCGAGGCGGCCGTGGCGGCGGGGACGCCCGTGCCGGACCTGTACCTGGGGGTGCTGGAGCCCGCGCTGCGGGAGGTCGGGCACCGGTGGGCGATGGGCGAGATCAACGTCGCCGAGGAGCACTACGCGACCGCGATCGCGCAGTCGATCCTGGACGGGCTGAGCCGGCGGTTGCCGCGGGCGCCGCTTGACGGGCGGCTGGCGATCGTGTCCGGGACGCCGGACGAGCAGCACACGGTGGGGGTGCGGATG
Source organism: uncultured Solirubrobacteraceae bacterium (assembly GCA_963798325.1). Taxonomy (GTDB): domain Bacteria; phylum Actinomycetota; class Thermoleophilia; order Solirubrobacterales; family Solirubrobacteraceae; genus Solirubrobacter. The sequence continues at coordinate 118,001 of CAWCSS010000004.1, read as the reverse complement.
GTCGCGGACTTCCTCGAGGCGGATGGCTGGGAGGTGCTGATGCTCGGCGCGGGCGCCCCGACCGAGGACCTGCTGGAGATCGTCAGGCAGGAGCAGCCGGACGTGCTGGCCCTCTCGACGGCCACGGCGAGCGTGCTGGACGGCGTGGCGTCGCTGCTGGGCTCGCTGAGCGCGCTCTTCCCGCGGCCGCTGATCGTGGTCGGCGGCCAGTTCTGGACGTCGCGGACCGGGCCGACCGCGCTCGAGTTCGGCGCCGACCTGGTGGCGCACGACCCGCGCGAGCTCGTCGCCCACCTGCACGAGTTGATCCCGCCGCTTCGATGATCATCCGCAACGGCCTTCCCGACGACGCACGCGTCGTGCTCGCCCTGTTCGACGAGGCGGTCGCGTGGCTGGTCGAGCGCGGGCAGCCCGGCCAGTGGGGCACGGAGCCGTTCTCGGCCTTCCCCGCACGCGTGGACCGGGCGCGTGATTGGGCCGAGAGCGGCGATCTCTATGTCGCCGAGACGCCGGAGGGTGAGCCGCTCGGCATCCTCGTGCTCGGCGATCACCCGGACTGGGTGGAGCCGCCCGACGACGACGAGCGCTACATCGTGGCGCTGGTGAGCTCGCGCCGGCACTCGGGAAGCGACGTCGGCGGCGCGCTCGTGCGCCACGCGATCGCCGAGACCCGCGCCGAGGGCAGCACGTTGCTGCGCGTCGACTGCTGGGCCGGCGCGCCGCCGCTCGTCGCCTGGTACGAAGCCCAGGGCTTCACCCGGACGAGCACCTTCGAGGTCAACGGCTGGAATGGCCAGGTCCTGGAGATGAGACTTTGATTGAACTCTTACGTTGCTCCCGGACCTTTTTACCTGTATGAATCGCACTTAGGGGGAGTTCCGCACAGAAGTCCATAGTGGAGAGGGCCATATGCGCCTCGTGTCGGTCGCGGCGACGCTTGCCGTCTTGTCGGTCATCGCCGTACCCGCCGCGTCCGCGTCTCCGGGCGAGATCAGTGCCGCCCTGGCCGACCGCCCGCTCGACGGGGCGGGCAACAACGTCGCCCACCCGCGCTGGGGCCAGGCGAACCAGCCGTATCTGCGGGTGACGCCGCCGGCCTACGCCGACGGCCTCGGCACGCCGGTCAGCGGCCCGCCCGCGCGCTTCGTCAGCAACCGCATCTTCAACGACGTCGCCCAGAACGTCTTCTCGGAGAACGCGGTGACGCAGTGGGGCTTCGTCTGGGGCCAGTTCCTCGACCACACGTTCGGCCTGCGTGCCGAGACCGGGGGCGAATCGGCGCCGATCGCCTTCGACCCCGGCGACCCGCTCGAGAGCTACACCAATGACTTCGGCTCGATCGCCTTCACCCGCACGGCCGCGGCGCCCGGCACGGGCGTGAGCGGCACGCCGCGCGAGCAGCTGAACACGGTCTCGAGCTACATCGACGCGTCGGCCGTCTACAGCGACGACGATCAGCGCCTCGCGTGGCTGCGCGACGGGCCCAGGCTCAAGCTCGACGCCGCCGGCCACCTCCCCCGCCGCGGGACCGACCCCACCGCGCCCATGATGGCCCTGGAAGGACGGCTCGCCGGCGAGCCCGCGAAGGCGATGGTCGCCGGCGACAGGCGCGCCAACGAGAACCTCGCACTGACCGCGACGCAGACCCTGTTCGTGCGCGAGCACAACCGGATCGTCGACACGCTCCCGGCCGCGCTCGACGACGAGCTGAAGTTCCAGATCGCCCGCCGGCTGGTCAGCGCCGAGCAGCAGTTCATCACCTACAGCGAATTCCTCCCGGCGCTCGGGATCCGGCTGGCGCCCTACCGCGGCTATGACCCCGCGGTCGACGCCACGCTCGGCAACGAGTTCGCCACCGTCGGCTACCGCGCGCATTCGATGATCCACGGCGAGATCGAGCCCGAGGGCGAGTGGAGCGAGGCCCAGCTGGAGGCCTTCGAGGCGATGGGGATCGAGGTCGAGCGCGATGGCGACGAGGCCGAGCTGGCGATCCCGCTTAACCTGACCTTCGCCAACCCCGACCTGCTGGCCAGCGTCGGCGAGGGCCCGATCCTCCAGGCGCTCGGCAACGAGTCCGAGTACCGCAACGACGAGCTGATCGACGACCAGCTGCGCAGCGTGCTCTTCCAGGTGCCCGTCCCGGGCGCGCCCGGCACCTGCCTGGACGGAAGCTCGCTGCCGACCTGCTTCAACGGTGTCGTCGACCTCGGCGCGATCGACCTCGAGCGCGGCCGCGACCACGGCATCCCGTCCTACAACGCCGTGCGGCGCGCGTTCGGGCTCGCGCCGCTAAACACGTTCACGGCGATCACCGGCGAGGCGACCGACGTCCTCTCCACCGCGCCGACCGATCCGCACATGCTCGACTTCACCGGCCTGCGCGACATCCACGGCTCGGCGCTGGAGCTGACCAACACCGTCGGCGCCGCGAGCGCGCAGCGCCGGACGACGCTGGCCGCGCGCCTGAAGCTCGTCTACGGCACCGTCGACAAGGTCGACGCCTTCACCGGCATGCTGGCGGAGGGCCACGTGCTCGGCTCGGACTTCGGGGAGCTGCAGCTGGCGATGTGGAAGCGCCAGTTCGAGGCGCTGCGTGACGGCGACCGCTTCTTCTATCTCAACGACCCCGCGCTCGCCCTGATCGAGCGCGACTACGGCCTGACGGGCCGCCGCACGCTCGCGCAGATCATCCGCGACAACACCGGCGAGGAGGTCCGCGACGACGTGTTCCGGCTCGACGGCGCACCCGCGTACGACCACCACGAGGGCGGCGTCGGCGCCACCGTGCCGGCCACGCTCTCGCTCGCGCTGGGCGCGCCCGCGACGTTCGGCGCGTTCGCCCCGGGGCTCGCGGCCACCTACACGGCGAACACATCCGCGACCGTGATCTCGACCGCCGGGGACGCGACGCTTTCCAGCACCACGCCGACCCTGCGCAACGGCGCGTTCGCGCTGGCGCAGCCGCTGCAGGTGTCACCGAGCCGCACGAGCTGGGACGCGCCCACGAGCAACGAGGCGGTCACGATCACCTTCACGCAGCCGATCTCGGCCACCGAGCCGCTGCGCACCGGCGCCTACGCGGCGACGGTGACCCTCACGCTGGCGACCAGTCGTCCTTAGGCCGGCGCAGCCAGCGCATGCCGGTGTGGAAGTCCATGTACGTCCGCGCGGAATCGTGCGACATGCGGGTGATGTCGACGACGTGCTGCTCGGCGTCCAGGCTGTCCTGCGGCGACACGTTCGCTTCGGGGTTCACGGGCTCCATGCCCGTGTAATCGACCGCGGGCGACCCACGGCACACCCGCTTCCGTCCGAGGCGCTCAATAGCTTCGCCGTCGTGGCCGCGATGACCATGTGCCCGCGCTGCGGGTCGACCTATCTGCAGCCGTTGCGCTGTGAGGCCAAGGGCTCCGACGTCGTGCTCGTCGAGCTGCGCTGCGGCGAGTGCATGACGTGGATGAAGGCGCCGCACACGCGCGCGGACATGCGCGAGCTGGACCGCCTGCAGGCCGAGCACCGCTCCAAGCTCGTCGACCAGTACGAGCGCCTGGTGGCGGAGAGCATGGAGGCCCTGGCGGCGTGCCTGGGCCCGGCGCTGGCGCTCGATCTCGTGTCGGCCGACGACTTCGCGGTCCGGCGTCAGCCGTCCATGAAGCCGGGCTGACGCGGCCGGCAGGGCCCCGAAGACCAGGCGCCCCCGGTGCCGTCAGCGGACGGTGGAGGCGATCCGGTCGTCGTGTTCCGGGTCCGAGGGCTCGCAGGCGTCGGTCACCGCTGCGCGGTCGTCCGCAGAGCGCCCTGAGCGCGCAATGCGGAGACGATCGCGCGTGTGGCGGGCGAGCGGTTGAGCGTATAGAGGTGGACTCCGGGTGCGCCGTCGGCCAGCAGCTCGGCCGACTGGGCGGTGGCGTAGGCCACGCCGAGCTCGGCAACGGCCTGCGGGTCGTCCTGGCGCGCCTCGAGCTCGCGCCGCAGCGGGTCCGGGACGCGGGCGTGGCAGAGCGCGGCCATGCGCTCGATCTGGCCGATGCTCGCGATCGGGACGATCCCGGGCAGGACCGGGACGTCGATGCCCGCGGAGCGCAGCCGGGTGACGAACGAGCGGTAGTCGTCGTTGTCGAAGAACAGCTGGGTGACCAGCACGCTGACGCCCGCGTCGAGCTTGGCCTTGAGGTGCTCGAGGTCCTGCGCCCACCCACGCGACTCCGGATGCGCCTCCGGATAGGCGGCGCCGAGCACGCAGAAGCCCGCCTCGGCCGCCATCCGCGTGAGCTCCAGCGACGACCGCACCCCGCCGGGCGGAGCGCTCCAGGTCGCTTCGCCGCGCGGCGGGTCGCCGCGCAGGGCGAGCACGTTGTCCGCCCCGCCGGCCTTCGCCTCGGCCAGCAGCTCGACGAGGCCCTCGCGCGTGAACCCGGTCGCGGTGACGTGCGGGACGGCCTCCAGCTGCCGTTCGCGCGCCAGGCGGCGGACGACGGCGAGCGTGAGGTCGCGCGTCGTCCCGCCCGCGCCGCAGGTGACCGACACGAACGCCGGGTGGAGCTTGGCCAGCTCCTCGATCGCGGCCCACAGGGCGAGCTCGGCCTCGACCGTGCGCGGCGGGCCGAACTCGAAGGAGACCGTCGGCTCGGTGGCCGCCGCGAGGTGCTCGTCGATCCTCATCCGCCCGCCACCGCCGGCAGGATCGTGACCTCGTCGCCGTCGGCCACGGGGGTGCCGAGCCCGTCGAGGAAGCGGATGTCCTCGCCCTTGAGATACACGTTGACGAAGCGGCGCAGCTCGCCGTTGTCGTCGGCGATCCGCGAGCGCAGCTCACCGTGCGAGGCGTAGAGCCCGTCGAGCGCCTCGCCCACCGTCGCGCCGTCGACCGACACCGACGTGGCGCCGCCCGCGGCGTCGCGCAGCTGCGTGGGCAGCTTGACCGTGATGCTCATGCCGCGACCGGAGCGAAGTGGGAGTCGAAGGCGTCCAGCGAGGCGGGGATGGTCGTCACCTCGAACGTGTCGCGCACGGCGTCGATCGTCTTCAGGCCGTCGCCGGTGACCATCGCCACCACGCGCTCGTCGGGCCCGATGTCGCCGCGCGCGGCGAGCTTGGCCAGCGTGCCGATGGTGACGCCGCCGGCGCTCTCGGTGAAGATGCCGGTCGTCTCGGCCAGCAGGCGGATGCCGGCGCGGATCTCGTCGTCGGTGACGCTGTCCACGCTGCCGCCGGTGCGGCGGGCGAGCTCGATCGCGTACGGGCCGTCGGCCGGGTTGCCGATGGCCAGCGACTTCGCGATCGTGTTCGGCTTGACCGGTCGGCACACGTCCGTGCCGGCGGCGAACGCCGTGGCGACGGGCGAGCAGCCCTCGGCCTGCGCGCCGTTCATGATCGGGATCTCACCGGTCACCAGCCCGGCGTCGATGAACTCCTGGAAGCCGCGCGCGATCTTCGTGAACTGCGAGCCGGACGCGATCGGGCCGACGATCCGGTCCGGCAGCTCCCAGCCGAGCTGCTCGACGGTCTCGAACGCGAGCGTCTTGGAGCCCTCGGCGTAGTACGGGCGCATGTTGATGTTCACGAACGCCCAGTTCGGGCGCTCACCCGAGACCTCGGTGCAGAGCCGGTTGACGTCGTCGTAGTTGCCGGTGATGGCGACGATCGTCGCGCCGTAGGCGCCGGTGGCGAGGATCTTGGGCTCTTCGAGGTCGTGCGGGATCAGCACGTAGGCGGGCAAGCCGGCCGCCGCGGCGTGGGCGGCCACGGCGCTGGCCAGGTTGCCGGTGCTCGCACAGGCGAGCGTGTCGAAGCCGAGCTCGCGAGCACGAGCCAACGCGACGCTCACCACGCGGTCCTTGAACGAGTGCGTGGGGTTCGCGGTCTCGTTCTTGATGTAGAGCTCGGAGATCCCGAGCCGCTCGGCGAGCCGGTCGGCCTTGACCAGCGGCGTCCAGCCGGTGGGCAGCGCGGAGCGCGCGGGACCCTCCAGCGGCAGGAAGTCCGCGTAGCGCCACATCGTGTGTGGGCCGGCCTGGATCTTGCGCTTGATCGCCGCGGGATCAGCGTCGGGCAGCGTGTAGCTGACCTCGAGCGGACCGAAGCAGCGCTCGCAGACGAAGCGGGCCTCGAGCGGGTACTCGGTCTTGCATTCCTTGCACTTCAAGGCATCTGCCGGCATGTGATTTGAACCTCCGCCCGGTCGTCGCGGTGGAGGTTCGGCAAGATGCACCGGGGAGACCCCAACCGCATCTCCCAGGCTTTCTCGTTGGGGCCTGATGGAATTGCCACCTTCTTCTCAGCGTGCAAACTGAGAGCAGGTTGGCGGGGGTTCATAGGGCCAATCCCTCCCCCCCTCTGGATGCGTCCAGCTATGTGATCGGAAAGCGTAGCGGATTCTGAAGTAGAATCCCCCGCATGTTGCCGCCCACCGACGATCCCCTCAGTCCGGCCTATGCCGAGTCTGCCCAGGAGTCCGTTCGGTCGGCGCCGCGCGACCGCTGAGACCGCGCCCGAGCGCACCGAGCCGCGCGTCGAGATCGTCGAGTCGCCCGGCCTGCGCTGGATCAACATCGAACGCCCGCGTTCGCTCGAGCAGGCGTGGCTGGAGGAGCACTTCGACTTCCACCCCCTCGACTACGAGGACGTCCGCTCGCGCAACCAGCGCCCGAAGGTCGACGAGTACGACGACTACCTGTTCATCGTCCTGCACTTCCCGCGCTACGACAAGAACGTCGCGCGCCTCAACGGCGCCGAGGTCGACATCTTCGTCGGCCCGGACTTCTTGATCACGCTCCCCAACGAGCCGCTGCAGACGATCGAGTACCTCTTCCAGAGTTGCCGGCGCAACGAGGAGCTGCGCGAGAACCTGTTCTCCAAGGGCACCGGCTACCTGCTCTACAAGATCGTCGATGACTGCGTCGACGGCTCGTTCCCGATGCTCAACAAGATCGGGAACAAGCTCGACCGCATCGAGGAGGAGATCTTCGAGGGCAAGGGCGACGACGTGGTGCGCGACATCTCCAACGTCAAGCAGGAGATCATCAACTTCCGCAAGGTCGTGCGCCCGCAGCGCGTCGCCTTCCGCGACCTCGAGCGCAACAAGGCGCGCTACATCGCCGAGGACCTCGACATCTACTTCGACGACATCATCGACGCGTCTGAGCGCGTCTGGGATCTGCTGGAGAACTACAAGGAGACCGTCGAGGGCCTCGAGGCCACCAACGAGTCGGCGATCGCGCACCGCACCAACGAGACCTTCCGCGTCCTGACGACGATCTCGCTGATCTTCCTGCCGCTGACCTTGATCGCCAGCATCTTCGGCATGAACGTCCGGGTCCCGGGCGAGGAGTCCATCCGCGCCTTCTGGATAATCATGGTCGTGATGTTCGCGGTGGTCGTGGGTGTCGCCGCGTTTTTCCGAAAGCGCGGATGGCTTTAGACGACGCGGCCCCGCCGCGTCGCATGCTCGTGATCATCAACCCGGTCGCGACGAAGATGTCGTCGCGGCTGAAGAGCCTGGTCGTCTACGCGCTGCAGGGCCGCTACGAGGTCACGACCGTCGACACGACGCACAAGGGCCACGCGATCGAGCTGTGCCGCGGCGCCGAGGCCGAGGGCTACGACGTCGTGGTCGCCTTCGGCGGCGACGGCACGGTCAACGAGGCGGCCAACGGCCTCGCCGGCTCCCGCGTCGCGCTCACCTGCCTGCCGGGCGGGTCCAACAACGTCGTGGCCAAGCTGCTCGGCATCCCGACCGACGTGGTCGACGCCACCGAGCGCCTGCTCGGGCTCGCCGACGCCTGGGCGCCGCGGACGGTCGACCTCGGCCTGGTCAACGGCCGCTACTTCACGTTCGCCGCGGGCATGGGCCTGGACGCCAGCGTCGTCGAGCGTGTGGACTCCAACCCGCGGCTGAAGAAGCGCTTCGGCCCGTTCTACTTCGTCGAGTGCGCGATCATGACGTTCCTGCGCAAGTACGTCGTCAACCCGCCGCGCCTGCGCGTCGAGGTCGACGGGCGCACCACCGAAGGTGTGTCGTTGTTCGTCCAGAACGCGGAGAACTACACGTACTTCAACGCCCGCCCGGTGCCCCTGGTCGAGGGCGCGCGCTTTGACTCCGGCAACCTCGCCGGCGTAGTCCTGACCCGCGCTCGCCCGTACGACGTCCCCACGGTCACGTTCCGGGCGTTGTCCGGGGCGGCCCGGATCGCCAAGCACCGCTCGATCGACGCCTTCGGCGCGTTCGCGGAGTGCGAGGTCCGCTCCGTCGACGATCGCAAGATCCCGATCCAGGTCGACGGCGATCACATCGACGACGTGACCGAGGCGCGCTTCTCCGTCGCGCCCGGCGCGCTGCACGTCGTGGCGTAGCCGCCGCCCGGGTCGAGGGGGCGGCGGCTACTCCAGCTCAAGCCGCTAGCGGCTCAGCGTGACCGTCTTCCTGGTGGTCGTGGACGGCTTGCCCCAGTCGTGCATCCTCACCGCCAGGGTGAGCTTGACGCGCTTGGGTCCGCGCTTCGCCTTCAGGCGCTTGGCGATCGTCGAGCTCGGCTTGAGCTTCACGGTCGCGGTGTGCGGGCCCCAGCAGCGGACGTCGGTCGCCTTGATCGTCCGCCGGGACAGATGCAGCTTGTGCGCGTCCTTGGAGGAGATCGTCAGCTTCGCCGTGCCGGTCATGGCGCCCGTGCACTGCACGGGGACCTTCAGGCCCTTCTTGATCAACGTCCGGCCGCGGATCTTCGACGTCATCCGGCCGAGCCGGTAGCTCGCGGGCGTGTCGATCATCGGCGGCATGATCGGGTTGGCCGGCGCCGGGATCAGCGGCTGCGGCGTGGCCGGCTGCGGAGCGGTCTGCGACCCGATCTCGAACGGGTACGCGGTCTTCTCCTCGACGTTGCCCGCCGCGTCGACCGAGCGGACCTCGACGGTGTGCGGGCCCTTGCCGGTCACCTGGAAGGGCTTGGCCGCCGTCACCGGCGTGGCGCCCTCGGAGAGGTCCTCGACCGACACGTTGCGGTACTGCATCAGGTCCGCCAGCGAGTGGTTCTGGAGGCCGATGTAGCCCTCGGTGAACTGGCGGTCGGTGGACGTCGGGTCGCCCCCGCGGTCGGACTCCTTGCCCGGCGAGTTCTCGAACTCCTTGATGACCTCGCCGTTGCGCCGGATCGTGAAGTGCATGCCGCGCACCTCGATCTCGTAGTCCTCCCACTGCCCCACGGGCTTGGCCGGGCCGATGTGGTCGATGTCGTTGTTGTCGAACGTGTAGATCGAGCCGGTCTTGCGCGTCTCGGTCCCGGTCCCGTCGTAGAGCTGGATCTCGTAGCCGCAGTAGATCGCGACCCAGGCGTCGTCGGTGCCCGCCTGCTCGGCGCACGGGTAGGCCCGCGGCTCCTGCTCGATGTTCGGGAAGCGGATGAAGACGCCGCCGTTGGAGTGGTCGCCGTCCGTCCGGCCCTCGCGGAACTGCAGCTTGAGCCTGTAGTCCGAGTAGACCTTCGGGTACCAGAGCATGCCCAGCCCGTCGACCGGCGTGATCCCGCCCGAGCCGTCGTTCATGAGCTCGAAGTGCCCGTTGGGGGCCTGCTTCCACTGCGCCAGCGACGCCGCCGAGCCGTCGAAGATCTGCTCGGCCTTGGCCTGGTAGACCTGCCACGGGCCGCCGTCGACGCGGTACTGCGTCAGGACCGCGCCCGAGCCCTTGTCGCCGTCCTCGGGGTTGAGCGTGACCGTCGCCGGCCCGTTCTCGGTGTCGGCCATCTGGACCGACGCGGCCGTCTTGGGCGCCGCGCCGTCGACGCGGAAGGCCGTCGACTTGACCTGCTCGACGTTGCCCGCCTTGTCGGTGGAGTAGAAGCTGATCACGTGCTCGCCGTCGCCGGTGGTCGTGATCGGGGCCTCGGGGTTGTACGCCCGCTCGGCGCCGCCGTCGACCGTGTAGCTGATCTTGGCAACGCCGTCACCGGCGCCGTCGTCGGCCGCCAGGGTCACCTTCGGCGACGTCGAGTACCAGCCGAGCTTGCCGTCGGGCTGCGCCGGGCTGAGCGTCGCCGAGGTGATCGGCGCGATCTTGTCCGAGCAGTCCACGCGGAAGTAGTCGAACGCCGCGTAGTGGTCGCTGTCACCGCCGTTGGAGATCTTCAGGCCGACCTTGATCGTCTTCGGATCGCCCAGGCCGGTGATCGGCGACGAGATCTGCTGCCACGTCTCGCCGTCGGTCGAGCCTTCGGCGATGTAGGTGCCCGAGCCGTTGGCCGTCAGGCGCAGGTAGACGTCCGTCGGATGCACCGAGATCTGCGGGCCCGCGTGGATGTCGGACGCGTTCTCGCGGGTGGCCACGTACTCGTACTGCTGCGTGGCGCCCTTGGAGATGAACGTGATCTTGGCGAAGGTGTTCGGGTCCTCCTTCTGCCACAGGATGAACCCGGCCTGGTCGCCCGTGGTGGTGAGCGTCGAGACGTCCAGGCGCGTCGTGGCCTGCCAGCTGCCGTCCGGCGCGTCGCGCAGGATCACGTTCTTCGCCGTCGCCTCGTCGCCGATCATGTCGCCGTCGCGGACGAGCATCTTCAGCCGCCCGTCGACGAACGAGCGTGCCGACGGCGTGTCGCGCAGGATCGTCCAGCCCGTCAGGGCCGTCCCGTCGAACTCGTCGTTGATGCTCGGCTGGCAGTTGTCGGGGACGGCGATCTTGAACGCCACCGACTTGGTCGCCTCGACGTTGCCGGTCTTGTCCGTCGCGCGGAACTCGAGCGTGTAGTCGCCCGGCTGCTGACGGGAGATCGGCGCGGTGTAGACCTGCCAGTCGCCGGAGCCGTTGAAGCGGTACTCGATCGTGTCCACGCCCGAGCCGCCGGCCGCGTCCGTGGCGGTCAGGGTGATGTGGACGGGCTGCGTGTAGGTGCCGCCCGCGCCCGGCGTCGCCGGGTCCAGCGTGTAGGTCGTGGTCGGCGCGGTCTCGTCGGCCTCGGCGAGCACCTTCACGTCGACGGTGTTCTTGTCCGTCGAGCCGTCGCCGTAGGTCACCGTCAGCGTCGCCGTGTAGTTCTTGGCCTCGGCGTACTTGTGCGTCGGGTTGGCTTCGGTCGAGCTCTCGCCGTCGCCGAAGTCCCACTTGTAGGAGACGCCACCGGAGCCGCCCACGTTGAAGCGGACCTGATAGTCGCCGATCGGGACCGCGCGCGGCGCCGCGGACGGCGTGGCCGGGCCGCCGACGTAGTCGAAGCGGTAGACGGAGACGTTCTGGCCGGCGCGGAAGAACCCGTCGTAGGTCTGCACGTAGTACGCGCCGTCCGGGCCGAACTTGCCGTCCATGTAGGAGCCGTCCCACGCCAGCGTGTCGCGCAGCGAGTCGGCGTAGACCGGACGGCCGCCGTCGCCGGCCGTGGCCGGGTCGAGCAGCAGGCCGTGCTTGATCGACGGGCCGCCGTTGTTCTGCAAGAACCAGCGGCCGTCCCAGTACTCCGGCCAGCGCTTGGAGTTGTCCGTCGCGTCCTTGTCGTAGCGATAGACGGGGCCGTCCATGATCGTCATGCCGTCGTCCTCGGCGTACGGGCACAGCTGGGTCGCCGTGGAGCCGTAGTCCGGCGCGCCGCCGGTCGGACGCGGGTAGTCGGGGCAGCCGTTGGCCGCGTTGCCCGCGGCGTCCTTGTTGCCGCGCGAGTACCAGAGGTTCTTCTCGCGCACCTTGCCCGCGTCGGCGCCCGTGCCGGTCTGGTGCGGGAACACGACCAGACCGGTGTTGTTGGGCGAGTCGTTGCGAAGGTTGTCGCAGTCGAACCAGCCCGGGATGGGTGCGTTCGCCGGGCCGCCCTGGACGTAGCCCGCGGGCGTGTCCGTGCGCGGCGTGCCCGCGGCCGTGTAGTCACGGAAGGGCTGGTTGTTGCCCATGCAGTAGGGCCAGCCGTAGTTGCCCGCGTGCGTGATCTGGGCGGCGTTCTCGTAGGTCGACGGGCCGAGGGTGCGGCTCGGGGCGCCGGCGTCCGGGCCCACCCACGCGGTGTACGGCACGTCGGTCTTGGGGTCGATCGACAGGCGGCTGGGGTTGCGCAGGCCCATCGCGTAGATCTCGGGCTTGGTGCAGCTCGTCGCCTGCGGGTCCTTGCACCCGGTCTCGTCGCCCTTGAACAGGTTCGGGCCGTTGGGCGAGTCGGCGTTGGGCAGCGTGTAGGTCGTGCCGACGCCGACCGTCGGCTGCGCCGCCGAATCCGGGATCTCGACCGGATTGAAGCGCAGCATCTTGCCGTTGTAGTCGTTGGTGTTGCCCGCGGTGCGGCGCGCGTCCTGGTAGGAGTAGTTCGCGGTGCCGCAGTTCGCGCTGGTCGGGATCGTGTTGTCGCCGATCGGGCACTTGGCGACGGGGTTCACGCCGCCGTAGCCGTCCGTGCCCTGCGAGGAGTTCGTGTCACCGGTGGTGACGTAGAGGTTGCCCTCGGAGTCGAAGCCCATGCCGCCGCCGACGTGGCAGCAGGAGTAGATCTGGGCGTCGTACTCGAAGATCCGCTTCTCCGAGCTCAGGTCGAGCTTCTTGGTCTGCAGGTTGATCGTGAAGCGCGAGATGCGCGGGCGCGACATCTTCGAGATGCGGCGCTCGACCGGCAGGCCCGGAGGCGTCGACGCCGGGTCGAAGGTCGGGAAGTACTGCAGGTAGACCCAGCCGTTCTGGGAGAAGTGCGGGTCCGGGGCGACGCCCAGCAGGCCGTACTCCATCTTGTGGTCGGCCTCGTTGGTGCGCTCGCCGCTCTGGCCGCCGTCGCCGTAGACGGCGAGCTTGCCGGCCAGCGTGACGCCGCTGTTGAGCGTGCCGTTGGCGGCCTTGGGGTCATAGATGTGCACCGAGCCGCAGCCCACGCCGACGCGCGGGTTGGAGTGGTCCAGGATGCGGCCGAAGGCGCCGCCGCCGGGGTACAGGCCGCCGCGCTCCTGGTCGGTGCGGCAGTCCGCGCGCCCGATGTAGAGCACCCAGCCGTTGTCGGCGGTGGCGATGCCGTGCGACTCGCCCGCGGTGGCCAGGCCGGTCGACTCGGCGCCGGCGCTGACGATCTTGGTGCCCTTGTAGGACGAGTTGATCGTCGCCTTGCAGTTCATCCGCGAGAGACCCGCGGTCCACATCAGCGCGCCCGTCAGGTGCTTGGTGAAGTTGGCCTCGCCGTAGCTCTCCGGCGTGCGGCCCATGCCCGTGTAGAAGGAGCGGCCGCCCTGGTAGTCGCGGCACCAGGAGATGGGCGTGTCGTTGTCGTTGGTCCGCGTGCCGTCACCGGCCGCCGCGCCCGGCGCGCGATAGCGCGCGAGGACGTGGACGGTGCCGGTGACGCGAGCGTTCCACTGGTACCAGACGTCCGAGCGGGTGATCGTCAGGGGAAGGTCCTTGGTGGCCGGGCTCACCCGGTCACCGACGGCGACGACCTTGGAGGCCGTCGCGGTCGACGAGCCCGACGCCGGGCGGGCGCCGATCAGGCCGTCGAAGAAGGCGCCCGACTCGCCCTGGGCGGCCGAGCCGATGCCCAGGAAGCCGTTGCCCGCCTGCACGAAGGCCTGGACCGCGGCCTCCTGCTCGGCGTTGAGCAGGTCGCCGGCCGTGTTGAGGAACACGAGCGAGCGGTAGTCCTGCAGCTTGGTGGCGGTCATGTCCGCTGCCGTCGCCGTCGAGTCGACGCCGAAGCCGTTCGCCGTCCCGATCGCCTTGATGGCGTTCACGCCGGCGGTCGTGGTGGCATCGGACGGGCCGGTGAAGACCAGCACCTTGACGCTCTGAGCCGATGCCGTGGTCGCACAGCTCAGCATGAGCAGTGCGCTCGCGAGCAGAACTCGCAGCGTTCTCTTCATGTTCCTCCCCCTGGACTTCACGACTTCCCCCTGAATGTCACGGTCAGCCTGTCGGTGGCGGCGCCGTCGGCGCCCGTCAGGCGCAGCGAGAGCGTCGCGGTGAACGAGCGTCTGCTCTTGCGCAGCGCCCGCCGGACCTTCGAGCTCGGTTTGATCACAAGCGTGTTGCGGCCCTCGTCTCCGCAACGGATGGAGCCCTTCGCGAGCGTGGTGCTCTTGAGCTTCAGGCGCCTGGCGGTGGCCCTGTGAGACCTTCATGCTCATCGTCCCGCGGTCGACGCCCTGGCAGGCGATCCGCACGATCGTCCGGCCGGTCCGCAGCCGCGTGACGGTCTTGTTGCGGCTCGAGAGCTCCTCGATCGAGGCGAAGGGCTTCGGCTTGGGCGCCGGGGCGATGGTCACCGGTGCGGGCGGCGAGCCGACCACGACCGCCGGCGCGGCGACGCTGAAGAGCAGCGTCCTGTAGTTCTCGATGTTGCCGGCGAGATCGGTCGAGCGGAAGTCGACGCGGTGCCCGCCGACGCTGGACACGTCGAACGCGCCCGCCGTGTCGTAGGTGATCCACGCGCCGCCGTCGACGCGGTACTCGGTCATCACCGCCCCGGAGCCGTCGGCGTCGGTGCGCGTGAGCGCGATCCGGACCGGGCCCGGATAGGCCGTGGTGGGCGCGGCGCCGTTGACCAGCGCGCTCGTCGTCGGCGCGGTGGCGTCGACCTTCAGCGCGAGCGTCTTGGTCGCCTCCGCGTTGCCCGCGGTGTCCGTCGAGCGGTACTCGAGCGTGTGCGCACCGGCCGCCGCGACCGGGATCGCCGTGCCGTCGTAGGTCGTCCAGCCCGCGGCGCCGTCCATCCGGTACTCCGTGGCCGTGACGCCCGAGCCGGCACCGTCGCCGGCGTTGAGCTTCACGCTTGACCGCGCTGTCGTACCAGCCGCCGTCGCCCAGCGGTTCGCCCGGCGTGACGCGCGTGGTCGTCTCCGGCGCGTTCGGGTCGACCTTGAGCGTGATCGACTTGAACGTCTCCGCGTTGCCGGCGGCGTCGATCGACTGGAAGAAGAGCGTGTGCTCGCCCTCCTGGGTGAAGTCGAACGGGCCGTTGTAGTTCTGCGGCGTGCCGTCGTCGACCTTGTAGAACATCTGCTCCACGCCCGAGCCGCCGGTGTCGGTGGCGCTGAGCGTGATCCGCGGCGCGGTCTTGAACCAGCCGTCGGAGCCGTCGGGCGTCGCCGGGGCCACCGAGCCGGTCGTCGTCGGCGCCGCCTGATCGTCCGGGAAGGCGACCTGGCCCGAGAGGTCCGGCAGCGTGTACAGGCCGTTGGCGTCCTCCAGCGTGAGCGCCATCAGGTACGCCTGGATCGGCGAGTTGCCCGGCGTCGTCGTCGACGGCAGCGTGACCGAGACGAGCGTCTTGGTCGGCTGCGGGTTATCAGCCGGGAAGTGATAGATGCCGCAGCGGGCGCCATCGCTTCCCGTGGTCCGGTAGCGCTGCGTGAGCGGGCCGATGGCGAAGTGCGCCGACGCGTTGCCCTGCCCGCACCAGTCCGGGAAGCGGACCTGCGCGATCGTGGCGGTCGTGCCGTCGGCGTACTTGAGGATGAAGTCGCCGCCGGCCGGGCCGCCGTCGGACGTCGTGCCGAAGAAGTGCAGCTTCGTGTACGCCTTCTGGTCGACGTCGCGCAGCGTCAGCGTCTGGCCGCGGAACGCCGCCAGGTTCGGCTTGGTACCGCTCGTGTCGGGCATGCGCAGCTTCACGTCGTCGGCGGTGTCCACCGGCGCGGCGCCGACCGTGCCTGACGGCGGCATCTCCTCCGCCGGCAGCGAGTACGGCGTCGGGTTGCCGTAGATCTGGCTGTTCGCGCGCGTGTCCGAGCGCGTGATGCCGATCGTGGTGAAGAGGTTCGTCTGCGCCGCCGCGAGCTCCTGGATGCGCAGATTGCGGAACGAGACCGTGTCGTTGGTCGAGTGGTTCTGCAGGCCGATGTAGCCCGCCGACTTGGCCTGCTTGAGGTCGTTGGTCCACTCGTTGACCGTGGTGCCGTTGAGCGTGATCGTGTACTTGCCCGCCTCGTAGCGGATCTCGTAGTCGTTCCACTGCCCAGCGGGCTTGGCCGCGCGCGCGGTCTCGCGCTTGAAGTTGTAGACCGAGCCGGTCTTCTGGTCCTCGCCGTCGCCGGCCACGCCCTCGCGGATCTGGATCTCATGACCCTGGGCGATCGCGACGTTCGGGTCGGTGCCCGGATCCGGGAAGCGGACGAAGATGCCGGAGTTGTCGGTGTCCTTGGACGTCTTGAACTGCGTGCGCAGGACGAAGTTGTCGTAGGTCTTGGTGTTGAACCACAGCAGCCCGAGGCCGCCCTGGCTCTCGAGCCGGCAGCCCTCGGCGCCGTCGTCGACGACGGTGAAGCTGCCCGGGCCGGCCTGCCTGGTCTGTGAGAGGTCGATGCCGTTCCACAGGCGCGTGAAGCCGGTCTCGACGGTGCCCGCGGGGGTGCAGGCCGCCACGGGCGACGTCCGCATGCGGAAGTAGTCGAACTTGGCGGTGACCGGATCGGCGGCGCCGCCGCGCAGGGCCAGCGGGCCGAGCGTGCTGCCCGACACGACATCGGAGATGTCACGCGCCTTGCCCACGTCGGTCCAGTCGGTCCCGTTGGCCGAATAGGCGGCCTGGCCGGAGGTGCCGTTGGAGCGCATCCGCAGGTAGAAGCTCGTGAGCGTCTTCGGGACGTCGACCTTGAACGGCGCGTCGAGCTGGTAGGCGCCGTCCTTGACGCGCACGGACTCGATCTGGCTCGTGGCGCCCTTGTCGACGAGGACGGTCTTGTAGAAGTTGTCCTCGTCCTTGTAGAGGAGCGTGCCGGCCTGCTGGCCCTCGGCGGTGGTGGTCAGGTCGATCTTCGTCTCGGCCTCCCACGCGCCGGCCGGGACGGGCTGGCCGATCAGGTTCTTGGCCGTGTCCCCCACCTCGCCGGCGGTGGTGTCGAGCTCGAGGGCGCCGTTCTGGACCCGGTAGGCGGTGGCGTCCTCGCGCACGATCGTGCTCCAGCGGCACTTCTCGAGCGTCGAGCCCGCGAACTCGTCGCTCTGGGCGTTCAGCGCGACGAACTCGAACGGGACCTCGGGGCCGTCCTGGGAGTTGTCGGCGGCGTAGACCCCGATCTGTCCGGCGGCGCCGATCTGCGCCGGGCGCCCGATCGGCGTCCAGCTGCTGCCGTCACCGGAGTACTCGCCGCGAATCGTGTTTCCGTCCGAGACGACGCGGATATACACCAGCGCTGGGAACGAGTCGTTCAGCGGCGCCGTGGTGTCCGTCCCGATCTCGAGACGTGGCTGCTGGTCGTTGGTGAAGATGTGCTCGAACCAGCGGCCCTGCGTGCCCTTATTTATGACGACGAACTTGCTGAAAGTCTTGTCGTCCTTACGCACGATGAAGCCGGCCTGCTGGCCCTCGCGGGTGAAGGCTTTGGAGTCCAGCTGAGTAGTGGCCGTCCACGCACCACTTGGTAGGTCCTGAAGGACGACGTTCTGGGCCGTGTCCCGGTTCCCGTACTCGTCGCCGGTCAGCGCCTGGAGCTTCAGCTGACCGTCCGCGACGGTCAAACCCGAGGCATTAGGGCGGAGCACCTGATTCCAGCGCGCCGTGTCCAACGACGTGCCGGTGAACTCGTCGAGACCGCACGAGTTCACGTCCAACGCGGCCGATTCGCGCATTGGTGCGCTGTTCGCCGTCCCACCGACCGCGCCCAGCAATACGACGCTCAACGCTACAAAGACCCTCACGGATCGCATCCGCCCTCCGTTTCTCCCCCTGCGGCATTCACCAACAACTTGGCGTAAGCTACCACTCGACTGGAAAAAAGGCGGCACCTTTGGTTACCTGATAGACCGAAGTGCCAGGTGGCCGGTAGTTTCAGGGGGACTCGGTGTTGGGGGAGATCATGGTTCAGCGAAGAGGCGGCGGACGAGTGCGCGCCGCGATGTGTCTGCTGGCTGTGGGCGCGTTGGTCGGATACGTCGGCGTTGCCGGCGCAGCCGAGCAGCAGCGCGCCGCGGCGCCGGCGGAAATCAAGACAACGACGTCCAACACGTGGTCGCCGCCGGACGTGTCGGTCAAGACCGGTGAGTCCGTCACCTGGAACTTCGACGGCTCGACCGCGGCGCACAACGTCAAGGGCGAGACCGGGCCGCCCGAGGATCCCAACTGGACGGCGACGGCCTCCCAGTTCGTGACCAGCGGGCAGTTCTCCTACACCTTCACCCAGCCGGGCACGTACACCTTCCTGTGCCAGGCGCACCCGGCGACGATGAAGGGCACGGTCACCGTCACCGGGGCGGCCGTCACACCGACGGCCACGCCCTCCGCGACGCCGACGGCGACCGCGACGCCCACCGCCACCGCGACAGCGACGGCGACCCAGACCGCGAGCCCGCAGCCGACCGTCAGCGCCACCCCGGCGCCCGTCGCGTCGGGTTCGGCCGCGCTGGTGACGCCCGCCCCGCGCGGCGTCGCCCTCGTCGACAAGCGGGCCCCGTCGGTGACGAGGTTCAAGCTCAGGGCGATCAGGTCCGGCACGAAGATCTCCTTCCGGCTCTCGGAGCCCGCTTCGGTCACCATCCGCGTCAAGCACGGCAAGAAGACGGTCGCCACGATCCGCCGCGCCGCCCGGACGGGATCGCGCTCGGTCACGGTGCGCCGCATGAAGCGGGCGACCTACCGGGTGTACATCGCGGCACGAGACGCGGCCGGCAACACGTCCAAGCTGCAGCGCAAGACCGTGAAGGTCAAGCGATGATCGCCCGGCCGTCGAAGCCGGTGCCCTACGACGCGTGGTCGCGGCGTGACTTCATGCGCAACGGCTTCAGCTCCGTGGCGCTGCTGTGCACGTTCGGGACGACCGCCTCGCTGAAGGGCCCCAAGGTCGTCACCTCGGCGGCCCGGCGCTCGCAGGCGAAGTCGGCGTTCACGCCGTTCCAGCGCGACCTGCCGATCGCGCCGACGCTCGATCCCGTCTCCACGCGCCAGGGCGTGGACCTCTACGAGGTCGACATCAAAGAGGGGCTCGCCGAGATCCTGCCGGGCTTCCAGACGCCGATCTACGGCTATGAAGGCGTGTACCCGGGGCCGACGATCCGCGCGGTCAAGGGGCGTCCGACGATCGTGCGCCAGACCAACCGCCTGACCTTCGACTCCAACGTCCACCTGCACGGCGGGTACGTGCCGGCCTCAAGCGACGGGCATCCGATGGACCTGATCGCCCCGGGCGCGACGTTCAACTACACGTACCCGAACGACCAGGACGCGGCGTACCTCTGGTACCACGACCACGCGCACGGCCGCACCGCGCACACGCTCTATTACGGGCTCGTCGGGACCTACGTGCTCGCCGACGAGCGCGAGGCCGAGCTGGAGCTGCCGCAGGGCGAGTTCGACGTCCCGATCGTGCTGGCCGACCACTCCTTCAACAAGGACGGCTCGTTCCGCTACGTGGAGAACGTGGATCTCGGCTTCCGCGGGGACACGCTGCTGGTCAACGGCGCGGTGTCGCCGCGCATGGCCGTCAAGCGCCGCCTGTACCGCTTCCGCTTCCTCAACGGGGCCAACGCGCGCTCGTTCGAGCTGCAACTGGGCAACGGCCGTTCGATGCTGCAGATCGGCTCCGACGGCGGCCTGCTCCCCGAGGCGGTCTCGCGGACGTCGTTCCCGCTGCACCCGGCCGAGCGCATCGAGGTCCTGATCGACTTCCGGCGCTTCAAGCCCGGCTCGGAGATCATCCTCAAGAACGTCGCCTCCGACGCGGGGACGACCGCTCCCGTCATGCGCTTCGACGTGGTCTCGGGCGGCGGCGTCGAAGAGGCTCGGGTGCCGACCGGGCGCATGCGCACGATGGAGAAGCTGCCCGAGCCGAACGCCCAGCACCGCTGGGACCTGTCGCTGTTCACCGGCGCGACCGGCGTGCAATGGCAGATCAACGGCAAGGGCTTCGACCCCAGCCGCGTCGACGTGCGCCCGCGGCTCGGGACGAGCGAGCTCTGGCAATGGCACAACTCCTCCAATCGCGTGCACCCGATGCACCTGCACGGGATGCTCTATCGGGTCATCGAGCGTTCCTCGGGGGTGGTGCATCCGGGGGAGCGCGGGTGGAAGGACACCGTGGGCGTGATGCCCAACGAGACGGTGACGGTGCAGCCGTGGTTCATCCCCTACACCGGCCGCTACGTCTTCCACTGCCACTCGCTCGAGCACGGCGACAAGGCCATGATGCTGCAGCTGGAGGTGGAGAAATGAGGCGCGCGCTGTGGCTCGGCGTCCTCGTCTCGCTGGTGGCCGCCGCGCCCGCCGCGGCGGAGCCCAAGACGATCCACGGCATGGACACCCTGACCTGGGACACGCCGGATGTCGCGGTGACGGTGGGCGACACCGTGACCTGGACCTTCGCGGGCACCGCCCAGGCCCATCACGTGGCCAACCAGGGCTCCGACGTCAACGATCCCAAGTGGGCGAGCTTCTCGTCGCCGCTGGGCGTGCCGGCTCCCGACGCGACGTTCACGTTCGACGCGCCGGGCGTCTACAAGTTCTTCTGCTCCGTGCACCCCACGACCATGTACGGGACCGTGACGGTGGGCGCCGTCAACGCGCCGCCGCCGCAGCCGGCGCCGCCGCGGGTGATCCCGTTGAGCGAGCAGGCGTTCGTCAACGACAGCCCGCCGCTCGGCCCGCTCGAGGCCGTCTCGCTGGACACCAAGAAGCCGCGGCTGACGAAGGTGTCGGCGAAGCGCTCGGGTCACCGCGCCCGCGTGCGCTTCCGCGTCTCCGAGGAGTCCGTCGTCGACGTGCGCGTCAAGCGGGGGCGCAAGACCGTCAAGCGCTACGCGGCGACCGGGAAGGGCACGATCGCCTTCAAGACCGCGCGCCTGAAGGCCGGCCGCTACCGCGTGGAGCTGCGCGCCTACGACGTCGCGGGCAACGCGTCGTCGCGCAAGCGCGCGTCGCTGACGGTGCGCTGAACGGTGGGGGCCGCACGTCCTCGTACGTGCGGCCAACCCCCGTCAGAAGACCAGGTAGTGCCATGTATCCGCAACGACGCTGAGCGGATCATGATCAACATGAACACGCAGCCCCAGCCGAAGCTTCCGCAGGTCGTCGCGACCGCGCTGCGCCCCGAGCGCACCGCGCACGACCGCCAGCGGGATCTCGTGCGCGCTTCCCTGCTCTGCCGCTAGAAGTCCGCTGAAGAATGGTCGTGACCGCCATCCGAATTCTTCAGTGGGCTTCCAGAGAATCTAGGGCGCCGGACGCCGCGCACATCGGGCGAACGCCCGACGCGCCCGCGGCCCGGACACGCCATGCTCGCGGCATGGTCGTCATCGCGCTCCTGCTGATCCTCTGCGGCACCGCGAACGCGGGCTGGGAACCCGCTCGGGAGATCGCGCGCGACGCGGCCCCGCACGCGGCCACCGGCGTCGACGGCGGTGGGATCGCGCTCCTGACCAACGGCGAGACGGCTACGCGGTTCACGTGGTCCGGCGCGACGCCGGACCGCGCCTTGCTGCCGGCGACGCTGCGCACGTATGCCGGCACGCCATGGGCGGCCAACGCGCGCGGTGATGTGCTGCTCGTCGGCGAGACCGAGCACCGGGTGCAGGCCGTCGCCGTGGATGCGACCGGTGCGCGTGCCGCGTTCGCCGCGCCGTCGGCGCCTGAGACGTCGATCGAGAACGTCGCCGCGGCGCTCGGACCGGACGGGACGGCCATTGTGGCGTGGACGGTCGAGACCGAAGCCACGCTCGGATACCGCGATGTGTGGGTGAGCGTGCGACCGCCCGGTGGCGCATTCGGGCCGGTCACCGTCGTCAAGGCGGACGGCGCCCGGGCGCTCGCGGTCGCGGTGCGCGCCGACGGGACGCCTTCGCTGGCCTACGAGGACAGTGCCGGCGTGTACTTCGCCGAGTTGCCGGCGGGCGTGCCCGTGCGCGTCGCCGGCGTCGGAGTGGAGGTTCGCAACCTGGCGCTGGCCGGCGACCGCGTCCTGATCGTCGAGAACGACGTGCGGACCGTCCTGCGCCGGCCGGACGGCGGCTGGGACGCGCCGCAGCAGATCGCCGGCGCGGGCGCCTGGGCACTCGGGACGCCCCTGGCCGGACTGGCCGACGGCGGTGCCGTTGTCGTCTACGGCGAAGGCCGGTCGGTGAACGTGCGGCGTGCCGGTGCGGGTGCCGCGTTCGGCCCCGCGCAGCGGCTCGCGCGCGTGGGGTCGGCCTGGGACGCCTACACCTTCGCGGCGGTCACCAGCACCCGCGGCGACGCGCTCGTGACCTGGAACGAGGCCAGCGCGGACGACGACCTGCGCTACGGCTTCATCTGCGGTGGCGCCTGCCACGAGCGTGTCGTCGCGGCCGTCGCGTCGCCCGGTGCGCGCTTCGGCGCGCCGCGGCTGGTGTCGCCGCTCGCGGCCGTCACGGGCGAATACGTCGCGGCCGCGATCTCCGACACCGGCGAGCGGCTCGTCGCCTGGCAGAACCAGCGCGACGGCTCGCTCTCGGTGGCGCGCGGCGCTGGAGCGCCCGAGGTCGCGCAGCGTGCCGATCGGCGGCCGCCGCGGATCGTGGTGCGGTTGGGCTCGCTCGCTTCGACGACGGTCCGCGCGCGGGTGCGCTGCAACGAGGCCTGCGCGGTGCACGTCAGCGTGCTCGCGCCTGGTGACGAAGACCAGGCCGATCTCGGTGACCTCGCGCCCGTCGAGCTCTCCCACGCGGGCTCCCGCACGGTCACCTGGCGGCTCACGCGAGCCCAGCAACGCGCGCTGCGCCGGATCCGGCGCTTCGAACGGGTCGTGATGTCAGCCAGCGCGGTCGACGCGGCGGGCAACCGCGCCGCGCTGAACCGTCGGCTCACGTAAACCGCGAACCGGACGGCGAGGCCGCACGCCGAGCCCGGCGGCTCGCGTCGGCCGGGCGGTCGGTCGCGCCTGATGGCGGCGTCAGCCGCCGGCGGGCGTGACGCGGTAGGCATCAAAGACGCTGTTCGATCGCGCGGAGGCGGCTGATCGCGGCCTTCAGCGCCTGGGTGTCCCCCACCTCGATGACGAAGCGGTTGCGCGTCATCGGGTGCTGGACGAGGCAGCGGGCCTCGACGATGTTGATGCCCGCCTCGGCGAAGGTTCGCGACAGGTCCTCGAGCAGGCGGTGGCGGTCCCACGCGTCGACCTGGATCTCGACCTTGAAGCCGGTCTCGTTGTCGCCGTCCCAGGAGACGGGCACGAAGCGCTCCGGGTCCTTGCGCAGGGCGGCGACGTTGGGGCAGTCGTCGCGGTGGATGGTGATCCCGCGGCCGAGGCTGACGTAGCCGACGATCGGGTCGCCGCTGACCGGGCGACAGCACTTGGCCAGGCGCAGCGGGACGTCGGCCACGCCCTCGACCTGGATGCCGAACTTGGCGGCGTTGCCGTCGGGGCGCCTGAGCGCGGGCGCCTTGCGGCGGCCGAGCAGCAGGTCGTCGCCGGGGCTCGGTTCCTCAACGCCCGCCTCGCCCTGCTTGAGGCGCTGCATGACCTTGTTGACGACGACCTTGGGCGAGATCTTCGCCCCGCCGAGCGCGATGTAGAAGTCGTCGGCCTTCTTGAAGCCGAGCTCGCGGATGACGTCGGCCAGCAGTGGCGAGCCGGTCAGCTTCTGGGACGGCAGGCCGGCCTTGTTGAGGTGCTCCTGCAACAGCTCGCGGCCGGTGTGCTCGGAGTCGTCGCGGCTCTCAGCCTTGAACCAGGCCTTGATCTTGTTGCGGGCGCGGGTGGTCTTGACCAGCGCGAGCCAGTCGCGGCTCGGGCCGCGTTCGCGCTTGGACGTGAGGATCTCGACGATGTCCCCGGACTGCAGCTCGTAGTGCAGCGGGACGATCTTGCCGTTCACGCGCGCGCCGACGCAGCGGTGGCCGACGTCGGTGTGGATCTCGTACGCGAAGTCCAGCGGGGTCGCGCCGACGGCCAGCGACTTGACCTCGCCCTTGGGCGTGAAGACGAACACCTCGTCCTCGATCAGCTCGCCGCGGAGCTGGTCGGTGAACTCGGTCGGGTCCTCGGGGTCGGTCTGCCAGTCCAGCAGCGACTTCAGCCACTTGAGCTTCTGGTCGGTCGGGTCCATGCGCCCGCCGGTGCTGTTCTCCTTGTAGCGCCAGTGCGCGGCGACGCCGTACTCGGCCGTCTCGTGCATGTCGCCGGTGCGGATCTGGATCTCCAGCGGCCGCCCCTCGGGCCCGATCACCGTCGTGTGCAGCGCCTGGTACATGTTGAACTTCGGCATCGCCACCATGTCCTTGAAGCGCCCCGGCAGGGGCTTCCAGAGGGAATGGATGACGCCGACCGCGCCGTAGCAGTCCTTGACCGAGTTGACGATGACGCGCATCGCCGTGAGGTCGTAGATCTCGTTGAACTCGCGGCCCTTGCGGGTCATCTTCGAGTAGATCGAGTAGAAGTGCTTCGCGCGGCCTGAGATCTCGGAGTTGATGCCGAGCGCCTCGAGCTCCTTGGCCAGGTAGCCGCCCGCCTTGGCCACGTAGCGCTCGCGCTCTTCGCGCTGCTGGTTGACCAGGCCCTTGATCTCCTGGTACTTGCGCGGGTGCAGCGTCGCGAACGCAAGGTCCTCGAGCTCCCACTTGATCGCGTGGATACCGAGGCGATGCGCGAGCGGCGCGTAGATCTCGAGGGTCTCCTTGGCCTTCTCGATCTGCTTCTGCTTGGGCATCGCGCCGAGCGTGCGCATGTTGTGCAGGCGGTCGGCGAGCTTGATCAGGATGACCCGGATGTCCGTGGCCATCGCCACCATCATCTTGCGGTAGTTCTCGGCCTGTGCCTCGTCGCGGCTCTGGAACGTGATCCCGGTGAGCTTGGTGACGCCGTCCACCAGGCCGGCGATCTCGTCGCCGAAGGACTGGCGGACCTCGTCCAGGCTGGCGGTCGTGTCCTCGACGGTGTCGTGCAGCAGCGCGGCGCACAGGGTCGCGGTGTCCAGCCGCATGCCGGCGCAGATGCGCGCGACGCCGACCGGGTGGGTGATGAAGTCCTCGCCGGACTGGCGGCGCTGGTCGGCATGGTGCTCGCACGCGAACAGGAACGCCTGCAGGACGGCGTTGCGGTCGACCTGCTCGGAGACCTCGTCCGCGTGCTCGGAGACGATCGCGAACAGGTCGGCGAGCAGCTCGTGCTCGAGCGGCGTGACGTCGGGCGGGATGCCGACCGCGCCGTCATCACCGTGCTCGGCGATGTCGACCGGCTTGTGCGGCGCGACCGCGACCGTTGCGGCATGCCCGTCACCCGGGTCGCCATTGAGGGTCGGATGATCGGAGCGCGGAGCGGATGCCCCGCCTTCGATTACGCCGCTGCTCGCCTCGTGTTGCTGTTGGTCAGGAATTGCCGTCCATCCTCGAGCCGTCGCTGGTAGGCCATGTAGGCGGCGGAGCGCTCCAGCTCAGTGCGCTGTGGATGCTCTGCCGCTTTGAGGCCTTGTCCTGCGCGATCGAAGCTCGCGAGCCCCAACTCCGTGAGGACCCGCACCAGGCGGCCCGCGAGTGCCGCGGACCTCGGTTGCGGCCCCTCGCCCCGGAGCAGCTGTTCGGTCGCCTCGCCGCTGGTGCCGTCCGTCGCCTTGAGTGCGCGGTAGACGGCGGTGAGCGGGTCGCGTAGGGCGAAGTCCCATTCATGTATTCGTAGGGCAAAGTCTAGTTCAGGCGTACCCCATGCCAGGTGCGTCCACCCCTCCCCAGCCGGGTGGACTTCCCACGTTGGCGGATCCAGCGCCACCACGTGCGGGAACGGGACCGCCAACTCGGGGTCGTCGGCGAGCGTCTGCCACGACGCCAGCGCGAACCCGCCGACCCGTGTGGAGAGCGTCTGCGCGCGATGCGGCGCGTGCGCGACGACCGCCAGGACCGGCTCGCCCGAGGCCACGAGATCGGCGAGCAGCCCGGCGATCCCCGAGCCCCGCAGGTCGCGCGTGGTGCGCGCCGGGACGGCGAAGAGCGCCGCCGGCCCCTTGGCTGGTCGCCAGCACTCGAGGTCGCGGCCGAGCTCGCGTTCCAGGCCGGGCGCGAACGCGGCCTCCCCGAGGAGCTCGATCGGGCCCGGGCGGCAGGGCTGGGCACGGCGCAGGACCAGCTTCGGCGAGACGGCGCCGTTGTAGCGGTCGATCTCCAGGCGCACGGCGGCGTCGGCGGGCTGGTCGGGCTCGACCGGCAGCGCCGAGCCGTTGCCGAACTGCACGCAGCGCGAGCGGGCGCCGCCGGCGTTGAGCGTGAAGCGCACGTGACGCCCGTTCTCCCCTAGCGCGTACGGGTCCGTCAGGTGAGCGGCGGGGACGAGCAGCGAGACCGGTGGGTTGCCCTGGCCGAAGGGCGCGAGCTGCTGAAGCTCCTCGGCGAGGTCCAGCGACAGCGCGTCGCCCTGGGCGATCGCGTCGATCCGGACCTGCGGGATCAGGTCCTCGGCCGTCAGCGTCCGGTTGGCGTGTTCGACGAAGGCGTGGCGGAAGGCATCGACCTCGTCACGCGCGATCGTCAGCCCGGCGGCGGCCTTGTGGCCGCCGTAGCGGAGCAGGTGGCCGGAGGCCGCGTGCAGACCGCCGAGCAGGTCGAAGGCCGGGATCGAACGTCCCGAGCCGCTGCCCTCGTCGCCGTCGAGCGCGATCAGGATCGCCGGGCGGTGGTGGCGCTCGGCGATCCGCGAGGCGACGATGCCGATCACCCCCGGGTGCCAGCCCTCGGCGGCGAGCACGAGCGCGTGCGCTCCGGTGGGGGTCGGCGGGTGCGAACGGATCTGCTCGGCCACCAGCGCCTCGGCCTCGAAGCGGATCCGGGTCTCCACGTCGCGGCGCTCGGTGTTGACCAGATCGAGCTCGGTGGCCACCGCCTTCGCGCGGTCTCGGTCCTCGGTCAGCAGGAGCTCCAGCCCGGCGTCGGCACGGTACAGGCGCCCGGAGGCGTTCAGCCGCGGGCCGAGGCGGAAGCCGATCGCGGACTCGTCCAGGCCCGACGGGTCCACGCGCGCGACGTCCATCAGCGCTCTCAGGCCGACCTTGCGCGTCGAGGCGAGGGCCCTGAGGCCCTGGCGGACCAGGCGGCGGTTCTCGCCCTGGAGCGGCACGACGTCGGCGACGGTGGCCAGCGCCACCAGGTCCAGGTCCTCGTCGGCGAGCGCCGGGTTCTCGCCGGCGTGCGCCAGCAGCGCCTGCGCGAGCTTGTGCGCCACGCCCGCCGCGCACAGGTCGGCGCAGGGGTAGCCGTTGACGCGCGGGTGCACGAGCGGCGCGTCGGGCAGCACGCCGTCCGC
The DNA here is from genome assembly GCA_963798325.1 of uncultured Solirubrobacteraceae bacterium. Classification (GTDB taxonomy): domain Bacteria; phylum Actinomycetota; class Thermoleophilia; order Solirubrobacterales; family Solirubrobacteraceae; genus Solirubrobacter. The sequence continues at coordinate 90,893 of CAWCSS010000004.1, read as the reverse complement.
GCGCGGGCTGTGATGGTCGGTGACCACGACGTCCATCCCGAGCGCGCGCGCCGCGGCCACCTCCTCGACCGCCGTGACCGCGCAGTCGACGGTGATCAGCAGGTTCGTGCCGCGCGCGGCGAGCTTCTCGACGGTGCTGCGGGCGAGGCCGTACCCGTCGTCGATGCGGCTGGGCAGGTACCAGTCGACGTCGGCGCCGAGCGTTCGCAGCACCCGGACGAGGATCGCCGTCGAGCACATGCCGTCGACGTCGTAGTCGCCGTGCACGGTGACGCGCGAGCGGCGCTCGACGTGACCGTGGATGTACGCGGCGGCCTGCGCGAGCCCCGGCCATTCGGCCAGCGGATGCGTGTCCTGCGCCGCGAGGAACGCGCGGGCCGCGTCGGGCTCCCCCAGTCCGCGGCGCACCAGCACCTGCGCCACCACCGGCGAGCAGCCGAGCTGCGCCGACAGCCGCGCGGCCGCGGCGAACGAGTACGGGCTGACCTGGAGACACGCGTCCACGACGTGAACGCTAGGCGCGCGGGAGGACGGAACCGGGCAACATGTGCGCCATGGACGAGGAGGCGATCGCGGCACTGCGCGATCTCTACAGCGACCTGGAGATCGACGGGCGGGTGCTTTCCCTGGGTACAGGCGAGATCGAGCACCGCTTCGAGGTTCCGCCCGACGCACTGGTGCGCTTCGACGGCGACCCCGCCGCGCTCCCCTACGCCGACGGCGAGTTCGACGACGTGATCTGCCACGGCGAGATCCTGCCGGCGACCTTCGCCGAGGCGGCCCGCGTCCTGAAGCCGGGCGGGCACCTCGTCTGCACGTTCAGCGGGGGCCACGACGACGCCGGCCACGTGAAGCTGCTGCGCAAGCGCTTCGCCGCCACCCCGGGCTTCGGCGGCGCCGAGAGCGACCTGCGCACGTCCTTGACGGGCGCCGGCGAACGCCTCTGGGCCGTGTGGGCGCCACGAGTCGCCCAGACATGACGAAAGGCGCGGAGTCCGCGCCTTTGGTCACAGCCTATGCGGTGCGTCGCTCGTTCAGTGCGCGGGGGCGGGGCCGCCCTGGGCGTTGATCTGGCGCACGCCCAGCCACCACATCAGGCCCATGCCGGCCAGCGCGCCCGGGATGGCCTCGACGCCGGTCATCAGGTCGGTGTCGTTCTGGCCCGGGATGCCGAGGTTGACGAGCATGCCGAACAGGACCGAGCCGACCAGGGCGCCGCAGAAGGCGCCGACGATCCCGCCGTAGAAGTTGTCCGGCAGAAAGACGGTGAAGTGCCAGAGGGCGAGGCCCACCATGACCCAAACCAACAGTGCCATTAGCGTGGCCTCCCGTGGCGCTTGTTGCGCGGCTTTCGTTCCTTCGCTTCCGTGTCGCCGTCACCGTTGCCGCCGTTGGACGGACTGCCCGAGGACGGTGCGCTGTCGCCGTCGGCGCGTGAGCGCGCGCGGCGTCCGCCGACCGGGCGGCCGCTGGCCGCGACGCCCGTGGCCGCCGGCTGGGACGTCTCCTCGTGCACGCCGAGGTCGCGCACCATCTCCTGGAACTCGGACGCCGAGACCTCCTGGCCGGGCGGGGCGGTCACGCTCTTGCGCTTGCGCTCCTTGGGCTGGACGTCGACGGGGCCGCCCTGCTCGGCCGTCGCGTACGCGGGGACCGAGCCGAGGCGCTCGAGGATGCGGGCGTGGCGGGCGCGGAACCCGGGCTCACGCTCCTTCCAGTGCTGGAGCACCGGGGTGGCGATGAAGATCGAGGAGTAGGTGCCGGACGCGATACCCACGAGCAGCGCGAAGGCGAAGTCCTGCAGGGTCTCGCCGCCGAAGAGCATCAGCGCGAGGACCGGGAGCAGGGTGCAGAAGCTCGTGGCCAGCGACCGCACGACGACCTCGGACAGCGAGCGGTTGACGATCTGCGAGAACGCGGCGCTCGGCATTCGTGGGATGTTCTCTCTGACGCGGTCGAACACGATGATCGTGTCGTAGAGCGAGTAACCCAGGATGGTCAAGAGCGCCGCGACCGTCGACGTCGTCACCTCCCGGCCCGTGAGTGCGTAGACGCCGGCCACGATCAGGATGTCGTGCATCAGTGCGATCAGCACCGGCACGGCGAACTTCCATTCGAACCGCAGCGCGATGTAGATCGAGATGATGATCAGCGACGCGATGATCGCGTAGACCGCCGATCTGGCCACGGTCTTGCCGAAGCTCGGGCCGATCGCCTCCGTGCCCTCGGGGGTGACCTCGCCGAACTTGGCGCCGAGCGCCTTGAGCACCGGCTGGTCGCCGCGGGCGCCCAGGTCCTTGGTGGAGATCTGGATCAGGTTCTTGCCGAGATCCGCGTTCTGCAGTGTCTGGATCTTCGCGTCGGCCAGACCGAGTGGCGCCACGGCGTCGCGCACCTGCTCGACGGTGGCCGGCTTCTCCAGCGACGCGGTGATGCGCGTGCCGCCGTCGAAGTCGATGCCGAAGTTGATGCCGTTGACGGACATCGCCAGAGCGCAGACGAGCAGGATGCAGCCGGAGAAGGAGAAGAACCACTTCGCCTTGCCCATGTAGTCCCAGCGGAACTTGAACCGCTGTTCGCCGGCGCCGAGCGCCGCCTTCGAGCGGATCAGGCGGGTGCCGCGCAGCGAGTACAGGATCGCCTGCGTCGCCAGGACCGCGGTGAAGAGCGAGACGAGCACGCCGAGGCCGAGGGTGAAGGCGAAGCCCTGCACGCCCGCGGTGGCGATGATGAAGAGGATGAACGCGACCAGGAACGTGACGATGTTCGCGTCGATGATCGCCGTCAGGCCCTTTCGGTAACCGGTGACGATCGCGGTACTGATCGATCTCCCTGCTCGTACCTCTTCTTTGACCCGTTCGAAGACGACGATGTTCGCGTCCGCGGCGACGCCGAGCGTCAGGATCAGACCCGCGATGCCCGGCAGCGTCAGCGTGATCGGGATCAGCTTGATCAGCGCGTAGAAGTAGAGCGCGTAGATGCACAGCGCGAGCGCCGCGATGACGCCGAGGACGCGGTAGAAGATGATCAGGAAGAGCACGACGATGATGAAGCCGGCGATGCCCGCCTTCAGGCCCTGATCGAGCGCCTGCTTACCGAGCGTCGCGGAGACCTGCGAGCGCGAGACCTCGGTGAGCTTCAGCGGCAGGGCGCCGATCTTGAGGATCTTCGCCAGGTCCTGCGCCGACTGGATGGTGAAGCTGCCGGAGATCTGGGCGCCGGTCGAGCCGTCGATCCCCTCCGGGTTCTCCTTCCAGTTGATGTACGGCGCCGAGACGAGCTCGTTGTCGAGCGCGATCGCGAAGTGCTGAGAGGTCTGCAGCGGGTCCTGGCCGAACGAGTTGTCGACACCGCGCTGCGCGACGCGCTGGGTGATCGCCTTGAATGCCTTGCGGCCGTCCTTCGTGAAGTTGAAGGTCACGATCGGCTGGTTGGCCGCCGAGGAGTCGAAGCTCTGCTCCGGGTTCTTGATGTCCGTGCCCGACAGGCCGGGGCGGTCCTGGATGACCCACCAGCGGTCAGGGTTGGCGTCGGTGGCGTTCGCCTTCTGCTCGCGCAGGACGAGCACGCCGGCCGGGACCTCGATGACCTCGGCGTTGGCCTTCTCGGCGTCGGTGAGCGAAGCCAGCGCTTCCTCCTCCGACGTGAACGTCTGGCCGTTGTTCAGCGGCTTCTTGGTGTTCTTGTCGAAGACGTAGAAGCGGGCCTTGTCGGCCGCCTGAGAGACGCCACCCGGCGAGTCGGCCGCCAGCGGGTCGGCCTTCGGGTCGCCGGTGCCGACCTCGGTGCACTTGGACGCCTGGGTGACCGCCGCGCGCAGACCGTTGATCGCCTGCCGCTGATTGGCGTTCAGGTCAGGGTTGGTCTTGCACTTGTCATCGAGGATGTTCGCTTCCCAGTCGTAGAAGAACAACTGGGCGGTCGAGCCGACCTGCTGCGCGGCGCGCTCGGCGTCCTTGACGCCCGGCAGGTTGACTTCGATCTGGTCCTTGCCCGACTGGAAGAGTTCGGACTCGGACACACCAAACTCGTTGACGCGCTGCTGCATGAGGTCGATCGACCTCTGCATTGCATCGGCGTCGATCGTGGGCTGCTGTTTGGTCGGCTCGGCCTTGTAGACGAGCTGAACACCGCCCTGAAGGTCGAGACCGAGCACCGTCGGCTTGAGCGCGACGACAGCGATCGAACCCCCGATGAGGGCGACCACGATCAATAGGACGAAGAGAGAGCGACGGCGTTCAGACACAGGAGATCACGAGGATGAGGGTACTTAGCGCGGCGGAAAGGCGCTGGGCGGACGGATAGTTTTCTGGCGCTACTTGGTTGGCGTCAGGACGAGCAGGAGACCGCCGTCATCATCGTAGGCCGGAAACAGATCGGCAACCGCTCTTGCGGGCAAATCTCCTTCGGCGTTGACGGTGACCGGTTTGTTGAGGCGGCGAACTCCCCATTCGAGCGCCATGGCAACGTGATTCTCGCTGTCCCCGAAATCGAGGCCGAGGACATCGTTGACCGGCCGCCCGATGACCTTCTCGTCCGAGAGCCCCGTGAGTTCACGGGAGCCGCGACCACAGCCGATGATCCGGCCCTGTTTGTCGCAGACGAAGAAGGCGGCGTTGGGCGCCGGGTAGTAATCGTCGAGGAGTTCGAAGAGGAAGCCGAACCCGCACTTGGAGCAGCCCTTGGGTACGTTGCGGAAACCGGAGGTCCGTTCGTTGGCGGTCGTCCGGTTGCCGCAGTGTGGGCAGATGAACAGATGGGTCATCTCAGATCGTGAGGGTAGCCCGCGAGCTAAAGGGCTAGAAAAGGCCGGGCTGGTCGCGCGGCGGTTCCATGCCGAGATGGCGGAACGCGTGCGGCGTCGCGACCCGCCCACGCGGCGTGCGCTGGAGAAAGCCACGCTGCAGCAGGTAGGGCTCGTAGACGTCCTCGATCGTGTCCTGCTCCTCGTGCACGGCGACCGCGAGCGTGGACAGACCAACTGGTCCGCCCCCGAACCGTTCGCAGATCACGTTGAGGATCTCGCGGTCCAGGCGGTCCAGCCCTTCCTGGTCGACGCCCATGGCGTCCAGCGCGGCGTAGGCCAGCGCCGCGTCGACCGTGCCGTCGCCGTGGACCTGCGCGTGATCGCGCACCCGCTTGAGCAGCCGGTTGGCCACGCGCGGCGTGCCCCGCGAGCGCTCGGCGATCGCCTTCGCGCCGTCCATGTGCACCGGGACGTTGAGCACGCGGGCGCTGCGGGCGACGATCGCCGCCAGCTCGTCCGGGCCGTAGAGATCCAGGCGGTGCTGGATGCCGAAGCGGTCGCGCAGCGGCGTCGTCAACAGGCCCGAGCGGGTGGTCGCGCCGATCAGCGTGAACGGCGGGATCGGCAGCGTCACCGCCTTGGCCCCCGGGCCGGTGCCGAACGTGATCGGCAGCTGCCCGTCCTCCATCGCCGGATAGAAGGTCTCCTCCACCGCGCGTGGCAGGCGGTGGATCTCGTCGACGAAGAAGACTGCGCGCGGATCGAGGTCGGTGAGGAACGCCGCGATGTCGCCCTTGCGCTCCAGCGCGGGGCCGGCGGTCTGCACGAACGGGACGTCGAGCTCCTCGGCGATGATCCGGGCGAGGCTCGTCTTGCCGAGGCCCGGCGGGCCCGCCAGGAGCACGTGGTCGAGCGCCTCACCGCGTGCGGACGCGGCCTGGATCGAGACCGCGAGCTGGGCCTTGAGCGCCTGCTGGCCGACGAACTCGTCCAGCCGCCGCGGCCGGAGGCTCGCCTCGCTCTCGTCGTCTTCGCGCACTTTCGGGGTCTGGATTCGGTCGATGTCGGCGCCGGGGGTCCGGATCATCGGCGCGCGGCCTTCAGGGCGTGGGTGATCAGGGCCTCAGGCGTGTCCCCGGAGGCGCCGTCGAGCAGCGCATCGATCTCGTTCGGGTTGAAGCCGAGCCCCAGCAGGCCGTCCCGGGCGAGGGTGCGCGGGTCCTCATCCTTGGCCGTTCGGGTGATGACGATCGGGTCCTCGACCTTGGCCTTGAGCTCGACGATGATCCGTTCCGCGGTGCGTTTGCCGATCCCAGGCGCAGCTTGAAGGCGGGCGTGGTCGCCGGCCGCGACGGCCGCCAGCAGATCGCGTGGCGGGCCGCCGGAGAGGACGGCCAGCGCCATCTTCGGGCCGACGCTCGGGACACCGATCAGCAGCAGGAACACGTCCCGCTCCTCCTCGGTGGCGAAGCCGTAGAGCAGCAGCGCGTCGTCGCGCACGATCAGGTGGCTGAAGAGCGTGGCCTGCTCCCCGACGCGCGGCACGTGACGCAGCGTCTCGGCCGAGACCGCGAGCCGGTAGCCGACGCCGCCGGCGGCGATCACCACGTGGTCGCCGCGGCGGACCGCGACCTCGCCGGAGACGAGCGCGATCATCCGGCCACCTTGTCCAGCGCCCGCTGCATCGGCGCGCCGTTGGCGTGGCAGATCGCGACCGCGAGCGCGTCCGCGGCGTGGTCGGGCGTGGGAAGGGTCGTGAGGCTCAAGAGCGTTTGCACCATCCGCTGGACCTGCTGTTTTCCGGCGCGGCCGTTCCCGCAGACCGCGGTCTTGACCTGCTGAGGCGTGTAGGACGTGCAGCGGATCGCGCGCTGGCCGGCGGCGAGGATGACCACGCCGCGGGCCTGCCCGACGGCGAACGCGCTGCGGGCGTTGGAGCCGAAGTAGAGGTCCTCGACCGCCACCGCGTCGGGCCGGTATTCGTCCAGCAGCTCGCACATCCGCTCGTGGATGTGCGCGAGGCGCGCCCCCGGGTCCGTCCCCGCGGCGGTCTCGATCACGCCGCCGTCGAGCGCGACGAGCCGCCCGCGGTCATGCGCGACGATGCCGAAGCCGGTGTTGGCGACGCCGGGGTCGATGCCGAGGACGATCACGTGCACCCCTGGGATTCTGCGCGGGGGCTCGGACGCCTTCCTACGCGGTCGGCAACGACGAGCCCGCGAACCCGAAGAACCAGACCGCGAACGCGACCAGCGCGATCGCGACCGAGACGATCATCACCTTGTCGAGGATGCCGCCGCGGCGCGTGGAGGCGCGCTCGGCGCGCATCGAGCGCAGCCAGGTGGCGCGGTGGCGTTCCTGCTCGCGGCCGGTCAGGCGCGTGTGCCAGCGATCGAGCGTGCCCAGGAGCTTGCCGATCACCGCCATCCCGACCGGGAGGCCGAGCAGGACCAGCAGGTAGGGCCCGAACGACGGCCGGGAGCTGTCGGCGAGCTGCGCGGCGAGGTAGATCAGCCCGAGCGGCACGCCGATCCACATGACGACGCTGCCGACGGCCATCAGCGCGACGAGCAGCAGCGCGGCAGGCGAATAGGGCGAGCGCCAGCATCGTCACGCCATCTCATGTTCCCGCTTTGCGCTGCGACAATCGTCGTGTGTACCGCGAGACCGCTCCGCCGCCGGATCTGGCTCCGTGGCTGGCGTGCGTGTGGACGACCACCGCGCGCGGCGGGGTGATCCTGCCCGACGGCTGCGCGGATCTCGTCTGGCGCGGCGATCGGCTCGTGGTCGCCGGGCCGGCCACCGGTCCCGCGGCCGAGCGCACCGGCGGGGGCCTCGGTGTTCGGGGTGCGCTTCCGGCTCGGCGTGGCGGGAACGGCGCTCGGCCTTCCGGCCGCCGAGCTCCGGGACGCGAGCGTCGCCGTGGACGAGATCTGGGGCGCGGGCGTCGAGGAACGCGTCGCCGCCGGCGGGCTGCCCGCGCTGCTGGACGAGGTGCGCGCGCGGCGCGCGCGGATCGATCCGCTGGCCCGGGCCGCGGCGCTGGCGATGGCGCGCCCGGGCGCGCGGGTGGACGCGCGTCGACCTCGGCGTCAGCGAGCGCCAGCTGCGGCGGCGCTTCGTGGATGCCGTCGGCTACGGGCCGAAGACGCTCGCGCGGGTGCTGCGCTTCCAGCGGTTCCTCGCGCTGGCGAACGGGGCGCCGCGCACGGGCGCCGGAGGACGCGGCGCGCACGCCGACGGGCGCGCCGCGCCGGCCGGCGCCGACGGGCTCGCCGCCCTCGCGTTCGCGGCCGGCTACGCCGACCAGGCGCACCTCACGCGCGAGGCGCGGCGGCTGTCCGGCCGCACGCCCGCCGAGCTCGTCGCCTCCGGCGCGGGGCCCGCGGGGAACGTGTCCGTTTCGTTCAAGAGCGGGTCGCGCCCGGGGCCTACCGTCCCGCTTGATGATCAATTTCGAACGAGCCGAGGCGTACATCTGGTCGACCGCGCGCGTGCTGGAGCAGCGGCGGTTCGAGGTGCTGTTCAAGGACGGCGATCCCGCGCTGGTCGAGGCCGCGCTGGCGGGCTATCGCACCCCGGACGGGGGCTACGGCTACGCGCTGGAGCCCGACGGCCGCGGGCCGACGAGCCAGCCGCCGCACATCTGGACCGCCCTGGAGGCGCTGGAGGACGCCGGGCTAGGCGACCCGGGCGTCGCTCGACCACCTGGTGACGCTGACCGCGCCTGACGGCGGCGTACCCGTCGCGCTGCCGACGCTCGAGCCCTGGCCGCACGCGCCCTGGTGGGTCATCGGGACCGAGGGCACGCTGCTGGCGACCGCGTTGCTCTACGCGCCGCTGTCGAACGCGTCGCATCCGTGGCTGGAGGGCGCCGAGGCGTTCCTGTGGACCGTCGTGGACGCGATCGAGAAGACCCATCCCTACGAGGTCGAGGCGGCGATCGTCTTCCTCGACAAGGCCTCCGACCGCGCACGGGCCGAGGCCGCGGCGGAGCGCCTGGGCGGCCTCGTCCGCGAGCAGGAACTGGTCGGCAGGCAGCCCGAGGGCTATTCGCCGGCGAGATCCACCACCCGCACGACTTCGCCAAGTCACCGCACTCGCTGGCGGCGCGCTGGTTCTCCGAGGAGGAGCTCTCAGCGTCGCTGGACGTGCTCGAGGGCAAGCAGCTCGAGGCCGGCGGCTGGCCGATCACGTGGGCGGTGTGGACGCCGGCGATCGAGATCGAATGGAGCGGGCTGCAGACGATCGCGGCGCTGAAGACCCTCGCGCCTACGGCCGCGTCGCATAGCCGGCAGTGGAGCGTCAGCCCATCACGCGTTCGAGGATCTCGGCGTCGATGTCGAAGTTCGCGTGGACTTCGTCGGTGTCGTCGAGGTCTTCGAGCGTGTCGATCAGCTTCATCAGCTTCGTCGCGCCCTCTTCGTCGAGCGGGACCAGCGTCTTCGGGCGCTGCATCACCTGCGCCTCTGAGACCTCGATCCCGGCGTCGACCAGCGCGGCCCGCATGGCGGAGAGATCGGACGGCTCGCAGAGGATCTCGAACACGTCCTCGTCCATGCACGATGTCCTCGGCGCCGGCGTCCAGCGCGGGCATCAGATCGTCCTCGGAGTACTTCTCCCCGTCGACGACGACGACGCCCTTCTTGTCGAACAGGTAGGCGACCGAGCCGGGCTCGCCGAGGCTGCCGCCGTGCTTGGCGAACGCGTGGCGGACCTCGGAACCGGTGCGGTTGCGGTTGTCGGTCAACGCCTCGACGAGCATCGCGACGCCGCCGGGGCCATACCCCTCGTACATCACGGCCTCGAGCGATTCGGCGTCGGCGCCCTCGCCGGTGCCCTTGGCGATCGCGCGCTCGATGTTGTCCTTGGGCATCGAGGCGTCCTTGGCCTTCTGAACGGCCAGGCCGAGCGCGGCGTTGCCGACGATGTCGCCGCCGCCTTCCTTCGCCGCGACGGTGATCGCTCGCGCGAGCTTGGTGAAGAGCTTGCCGCGGCGCGAGTCGACGATCGCCTTCTTGTGCTTGATCCCCGCCCACTTCGAATGACCGGCCATGGCTGAGGATTCTAGTGCCGGGTCCGCGGGCCCGTGCGACCGCCGGTGTTCGCCGGCGACGACGCGACAGCTGTCGCGAACGGGGCCTGACCCCTTTAGGATCGGCGGGATGCGAGCAGGGGAACGGGCTGCGCGGGCCGTTGCGTATGAGCGGGCGCGGCCGGAGATCCTCGAGCACGTCCCGCTGACCGCGCGCAGGGTGCTCGACCTCGGGTGCGCGACCGGCACGACCGGCAGAGCGCTGAAGGCGCGCCAGGCGACCCATGTGACCGGGATCGAGATCGAGCCGGAGTACGCCCGCGAGGCCGAGGGCAACCTCGATCGCGTGATCGTCGGCGACGTCGCCGAGCCGCCGAAGATCCTCGGCACCTACGACACGCTGATCGCCGCCGACGTGCTCGAGCACCTGGTCGACCCGTGGACGGCCTTGCGGCACTACGCGGAGCTGCTGGAACCGGGCGCGACCGCCGTGATCAGCCTCCCCAACGTCGCCCACTGGAGCACGTACGCCTCGCTCGCCCAGGGCACCTGGCCGCGCAAGCCCGAGGGCATCTTCGACGCCACGCACCTGCGCTGGTTCACGCTCAAGGACGCCAAGGCGCTGCTCGAACAGGCGGGGCTGGCGCCCAAGAAGGTCGTCAGACGCCGCTGGCTGCTGCACCGCGGCTCGCGTTTCGACCGGCTCGCCCCGCCGATCACGCTGTTCACCTTCCAGCACGTGATCGCCGCCACCTATGCTCCCGGCTGAGTGACCGGGATCGACACTCTGGCGATCCCCACGCCGTTCCGCGTGGGCCGCGTGAACTGCCACCTGATCGACGACGACCCGCTCACGCTGGTCGACGTCGGGCCGAACTGGGCCACGTCGCTGGTCGCGCTCGAGGCCGCCCTGGCCAGGCACGGCCGCACGGTCGAGCAGCTCGAGCGGATCGTCATCACCCACCAGCACGCCGATCACGTCGGGCTGGTCGGCGTCCTCGCCGACCGCAGCGGGGCCGAGGTCTGCGCGCTCGACGCCCTCAAGCCGGTCGTCGAGGACTTCAACGGCTACGCCGAGCGCAACGATCGCTTCGCGCAGCGCGTGATGCTCCGCCACGGCCTGCGCGAGGACATCGTCAACGTGCTCGGAGCGATGTCGCGCGCCAATCGCGGCTGGGGCGGCAGCGCCCCTGTCACCCGGACGCTCGAGCACGGGGACGAGCTCGGCTTCGCCGGCCGCAGCTTCCAGATCCTGCACCGCCCCGGCCACTCCCCCACCGACACCGTCTTCTTCGACCCCGAGGACGGCACGCTGATCGCCGGCGACCATCTGATCGGCCACATCTCGTCGAACCCGCTGATCGCGCTGCCCCCCACCGGCGACCCCGAGGGCGAGCGCCCGAAGAGCCTGCTGATCTACATCGACTCGCTCGAGCGGACGCGGGCGATGCCCATCACCACCGTCCTCCCCGGCCACGGCGCGAGCTTCGACCGCCACGCGCCGCTGATCGACGAGCGCCTGGAGTTGCACGAGCGCCGCGCGGCCAAGCTGCTGGACCTGATCGCCGAGCTCCCGCGCAACGCGCACGAGCTCGCCCAGGCGCTGTGGGGCGACGTGGCGCTCACGCAGCCGCTGCTGACCCTGAGCGAGGTGCTCGGCCATGTCGACCTGCTCCAAGAGCGCGGCCAGGCCCACGAGGCCGAGCGCGAGGGCGTGATCGTCTTCACGACGGACTGACCACGTGGAAGACGTCGAAGTCATCCTCGTCCTGCTGCTGGTCGCGGTCGTCGTGCTCTCGGCGGCCGCGCGGGCGATCAACGTGCCCTACCCGATCGTGCTCGTCGTCGGCGGCGCGCTGCTCGGGCTCTCGGGCGGGTTGCCCAGGATCGAGCTCGACCCGGACCTCGTGCTCGTCATCTTCCTCCCGCCGCTGCTCTACACCAGCGCGTTCTTCGCCAACCTCAACGACCTCAGACGCAACCTCAGGCCGATCCTGCTCAGCTCGGTCGTCCTCGTGCTCGCGACCGTCGTCGTCGTGGCGGTCGTGGCGCACCAGCTGATCCCGGGCGTCAGCTGGCCGGTCGCGTTCACGCTCGGCGCGATCGTCGGCCCGACCGACCCCGTCGCCGGCACCGAGATCGCGCGGCGACTCGGCGTGCCCCGGCGGATGATCTCCGTCCTGGAGGGCGAGAGCCTGATCAACGACGCGTCGGCGCTGGTCGCCTACCGGATCGCGGTCACGGCGACCACCAGCGCCGTCGCCTTCAGCGTCCTCGACGCCGGGTGGGAGTTCATCTGGAAAGCCACCGGCGGGATCGCCGTCGGCCTCGTGGTGGCGATGGTCATCACCGAGATCCGCCGCCGCCTCGACGACCCGCTGCTGGAGAACACGATCGGCCTGCTCAGCGCCTACGCCGCCTACGTGCCCGCCGAGCACCTCGACGTCTCGGCCGTGCTGGCGGCCGTGACGGTCGGCGTCTACGTCGGCTGGAAGGCGCCGAAGATCGCCTCCCCGCGCACCCGCCTGATGGGCTTCGGCATGTGGGAGCTGCTCCAGTTCCTGCTCAACGCCTTCCTGTTCGTGCTGATCGGGCTGCAGCTGCCGCAGATCCTCGACAGCCTCCAGGGCGAGCCGATGACGACGCTGATCGGCTACGGCGTCGCGGTCTCGATCGCGGTCATGGGCACCCGCCTCGTCTGGGGGCAGACGGTCGTGTTCCTCGTTCGCGCGCTCGATCGCCGGGAATCCCAGCGCGCCCGGCGGACGAGCTGGCAGCTGCGGCTGGTGAACTCCTGGGCGGGCATGCGCGGCGCCGTCTCGCTCGCGGCCGCGCTGGCGCTCCCGCTGGATTTCCCGCACCGCGACCTGATCCTGTTCCTGACCTTCTGCGTGATCTTCGCCACGATCGTGCTGCAGGGGCTGACGCTCGCGCCGCTGATCCGGTGGCTCGAGGTCGCCGACGACGGCACCGAGGAGGAGCGCGAGGAGCTCAAGGCGCGGCTGCTGGCGACACAGGCGGCGCTCACCCGCCTCGACGAGCTCGGCGGCGAACAATGGACGCGCGACGACACCATCGAGCGCATGCGCGGCGCCTACGAGTACCGGCGCCGGCGGCTGAAGTCGCGCGCGGGCAAGCTCGACGACGACGAGAACTACGAGGACCGCTCGGTCGCCTACCAGACGGTCGTGCGCGAAGTGCTCGAGGCGCAGCGCGGCGAGATCGTGCGCCTACGCAACGCGGGCACGATCTCGAACGAGCTCATGCACCGGCTGGAGCGTGAGCTCGACCTCGAGGACGAACGGCTGGAGATCTAGGGTCGGATGATCGGGTGAGGCGGACGGGATGTCCGCCTTCGATTACGCCGGACGAGCGAAATCGCTGGGCTCGATGAGCCCGTGGCGCAGCGCGCCGATCATCGTCTCCACCTGCTGGGCCATGTGCTCACGGTCGAGCTTGTTCAGCGCGCGGTGGATCAGGTCCGCGCGGCGGTCGAGCTCGATGTCGAAGCGCTCGGCGACCTGGTTGGTGACGGTGACCTCACGCCAGACCTCGCAGGAGCCGCAGCGCAGGCGCATCCACCACGACTCGGGCGTGATCGGTTCCCAGTCGACGGGGTTGACGTAGTCCTTGCCACACGCGGCGCAGGCGTGGAGATCGTCCATGTGAGGGCGGGAGGGAGTGCGCTTCAGTGCGCGGGAGAGCCAGTTCGAATCCGGGGAGTGCATCGCAAGCCCAGTATCGGCACCACGAGCCGAACTCTCCAGGGGGGCCAACCGAACTTATGTTTAGAACCTGTTGGTCGCGGTCAGGCGCCCGACCACGCCGCGCTACGGGAGCCAGTCGAGCAGCGCGCGAGCCGCTTCGTCGCCCTCACGCACCGCGTAGTTCGTGCCTCGGTCCTCGGGGAAGATCTGCGTCGTGTTGGCCAGGACGAGGCCCCGGCGGGGCGTTTTCATCGGCGGGATCTTCTCCCGGTAGCCGACGGTGACGATCGGCTGCGCGGCCGGCTCGCGGTGCAGCCACAGGCGCCTCACCCAGTCGCGCGAGAAGCCCGGATTGACCGCCCGCAGTCCCGCGGTGTAGCGCTCCAGCACGCCCTCGGCGTCCAGCGAGAGCAGCTCGTGATCGGGCGGCAGGTAGTTGGCGACGTAGAGGAACCGGCGGCCGCCGTAGCGCTCCGGGGAGATCAGGTTGGTGTGCTCGATCAGCCCCACGAACGGCAGCGCGTCGTCGCCGATGTTGGTCCAATAGAACGGCGAGAACTGCCGGTCGAGCTCGATCAGCAGGCAGAGCGCGGTGAAGTACTCGATCCCGCGCAGCTTGGCCAGATACGCCTCGGGCAGCACGCCCGGCTCGAGCACCTGCTCGAAGACGTCGCTGGGCAGCGTGGCCAGGACCGCCTCGTAGCGCTCGCCCGGGATCGCCTCGAACTCGCGCGGGTCATGCCCGCGGCGGAAGGACCCGGGCGCGCCCGGCGTGACCACGAAGTCGCTCGACAGCGACGCGATCGGGCGGTCGATCAGCACCCGCCCGCCCCCGGCCTCGATCCGGGCCTGCAGCTCGTGGAAGAGCGGCTCCCAGGAGCGCCGCGGGTAGCCGAGTTTCTCCTCGGCCGCGTCGTCGCCGCGGCGCAGCCGGAACTTGTTCTGCAGCCAGACCATCGCGATGTCGTCGGCGCGCTCGCCGAACTTGCCGCGCAGCAGCGGTCCCCACAGTGTCTGGTAGGCGTCGCGGCCCATGTAGCGCTCGATCCACCTGCGCGCCGTGACCCGCTCGAACGGCTTCGGGTTGCCCGGGCCGAACTGGATCGCCGCCACCGCGGCACCGAGCCGCACGCGCGCGTGGAGCGGCATCGGCTTGAAGCGCAGCAGGTCCATCGGGGTCACGAACGGCCACGACCTGCCCTGCGAGAAGTAGGCGACGCTCGAGGACAGCCACTCCAGCTCGTCCGGCATTCCCAGCTCGTCGTAGAGCGCCGCGATGTGCTTGTCGGTGGAGAAGAGGTGGTGGTAGTAGCGCTCGAGCAGGTGCCCGTCGCCGACGTCGATCGTCGCCGCCTGGCCGCCGAGACCGGGCCACCGCTCATAGACGTCGACGGTGTGCCCGGCCTGCGTGAGCCGCAGGCCCGCGACGAGGCCGGCGACCCCGGCCCCCAGAACGGCGATCTTCAAGAAGGTTCCTCGGTGTTGATGCGCTCGCCGACCACGTACAGCGGGCGGTGCTTGACCTCGTCGTAGATGCGGCCGACGTACTCGCCGATGATCCCGACGGTGATCAGCTGGATGCCGCCCAGCAACAGGACGATGATGATCGTCGTCGGCACGCCCTTGCTGAAGATGTCCGCGTAGCGCGCGATCACGGTCAGCGGGATGGCCAGGAAGGCGATCGCGCTGAAGAAGAAGCCGAGGACCATCGCCCACTGCAGCGGCCGGCTCGAGAACGACGTGATCGCGTCGAAGGAGAACCGCAGCATCTTGCGCAGCGGATACTTGGTGACGCCGGCGTGGCGCTCCTGGCGCACGAACGGCACCGCCGTCTGGGTGAAGCCGATCCAGACCGTCATCCCGCGCAGGAAGCGGTTGCGCTCGGGCATCGCCAGCAGGGCGTCGAGCGCGCGGCGGTCCATCAGGCGGAAGTCGCCGGACTCGACGGCCAGGTCCAGGCCCGTCAGGCGGCGGAAGACGGTGTAGAACCCGCGCGCCGTGACCCGCTTGAAGAGCGTCTCCCCCAGCCGCTGCTCGCGCACGGCGTAGACGACGTTGACGCCCTCCTTCCAGCGTTCGACCATCTCCGGGATGACCTCGGGCGGGTCCTGCAGGTCGCCGTCGAGCATCACCACCACGTCGCCGCGGGCGTGCTCGAGCCCCGCGGTGAGCGCCGGCTGGTGGCCGAAGTTGCGGGCCAGCGAGACGATCTTGACCCGCGGGTCGCGCGCCGCGGCGGCCGCCATCGCGTCGCGCGTGCCGTCCTTGGAGCCGTCGTTGACGAGGATCAGCTCGTAGTTGAGGCCCTGCAACGCGGTCGCGACCCGTTCGGTGAACGGGTCCACGGTGGCCTCCTCCTCGTACATCGGAGCGACCACGCTGAGCAGCTCCGGCTCACGGTGCATGGCCGCAGGGTATCCACGACGGCGTAAGCTCCGACGCCATGCCCGACGACGCCGCGGTGGAGCGCGAGCTGTTCGAGGTCGGTCGCCGCCTGGCCGCCGCGATGCCCACGACCCGCAACCCGCTGAAGGCCTTCGACGACAAGGCGATGGACCTCGCGTCCTCGGACGCGGAGCTCAAGGCGGCGCTGTTCCGCTTCGTCGACGTGGTGCCCGCGTGCCGCAACCTCGACGATCTGGCCCGTCACCTGACGGGGTTCTTGGAGGAGGTCGACGATCCGCCGCCGCCGATCAGTGTGGCCATGCGGATGGGCGACTCCAAGGCCGGCCGCCGGGCGCTGGGGATGGCCGCCTCCCAGGGCGTCAAGCACATGGCGCGGCGCTTCATCGTGGGCGAGGACCCGAAGGCGGCGCTGGGCGATCTCAAGGACCTGTGGAAGGACGGCGTGGCCTCCTCCGTCGATCTGCTCGGCGAGGCGACGGTCACGCAGTCCGAGGCGCAGCGCTACGCCGATCGCTGCTCGGACGCGCTGGACACGCTGGCCGGCGCCGCACAGTCCTGGCCGGGCCGCCGCCAGCTCGAGCGCGACAGCGTGGGCGTGCTGCCGCGCTCGAACCTGTCGGTGAAGGTGAGCGCGCTGACGCCGCTGCTGCGCCCGGACGCGCCCGAGCGCGGCAAGCGTGACGCCGCCGACCGCCTTCGCCCGCTGCTGCGGCGCGCGCACGAGCGCGGCGCGCACCTGCACATCGACATGGAGTCGATGGACTCGCGCGATGCGATCCTGGAGCTGATCCTCGAGCTGCTCGGAGAGGACGAGTTCCGCCGCGGGCCGTCGGCGGGGATGGTGCTGCAGGGCTACCTGCGCGACTCGCCGCAGACGCTGGACACGATCCTCGAGTGGTCCTCGCGGGTCGAGCGCACCCACCCGCTGACGATCCGGCTGGTCAAGGGCGCCTACTGGGACCACGAGCTCGTCCAGGCAGCGCAGCACGGCTGGCATGCGCCGGTGTTCGAGGTCAAGGCCGACACCGACGCCAACTTCGAGCACCTCACACGGCGGCTGCTGGACGCACGGCCGCTCGTCCGCGTCGCCATCGCCTCGCACAACCTGCGGTCCGTCAGCCACGCGATCGCCTACAACCGGTTGGGCGGCGGCACCGACTCCGACCTCGAGCTGCAGGTCCTGCGCGGGCTCGGCGACCCGCTGCAGACCGCGATCGCCGCCCAGGGGCTGCGCGTGCGCGCCTACTGCCCGGTCGGGGACCTGGTGGCCGGGATGGCGTATCTGGTCCGGCGGCTGCTGGAGAACACGTCCAACGAGTCGTTCCTCTACGAGCAGGCGCGCGGGGTCCCACTCGAGGTCCTGCTCGCGCCGCCGCAGGGCACGATCGCGCGGCGGACATGACATGAAGGCATTCACCAACGAGCCGATCCTGGAACTGCGGCGGGCGCCCGTCCGGGCGCAGCTGAGCGGCGCTCTGGCCGAGTTCGACGCCTCGCCCGCGGTCGCCGTCCCGGTCTGGGTGGGTGAGGACGCACGCAAGGGCGACGCGCTCGTCTCCACCGACCCCGGCCGGCCGGACCGCGTGGTGGCCAGCGCCGCGGTCGCGAGCGAGGCCGACGTCGACCACGCGCTGGATCTCGCCTCGCGCTCCGAGTGGCGGCGCAGATCCGCGGCCGAGCGGGCCGAGGTGCTGGTGCGCGCGGCGGCGTGGATACGCGAGCGGCGGCTGATGATCGCCGCGCTGGAGGTCCGCGAGACCGCCAAGCCGTGGCGCGAGGCCGACGGCGACGTGTGCGAGGCGATCGACTTCCTCGAGTACTACGCGCGGGCCGCGGTCGAGCTCGAGGAGCGGCCGGGCGAGCTGATCCAGCTGCCGGGCGAGCGCAACGAGCTGCGCTGGCGCCCGCGCGGGGTCGTCGCCGTGATCGCGCCGTGGAACTTCCCGGTGGCGATCCCTCTGGGGATGGTGTCCGCGGGGCTGGCGACGGGCAACGCGGTGGTGCTCAAGCCCGCCGAGCAGGCGCCGGGGTGCGGGTACATGGTCGTGCGCGCGCTGCGCGAGGCGGGCGTGCCGCCGTCCGCCTTGGCGCTGCTGCCGGGCGAAGGGCCGGTCGGTGCCGCGCTGGTGGGCGATCCGCGGGTGCACACGATCGCCTTCACGGGCTCCGGTCCGGTCGGGCTGGAGATCGTCCGCCGCGCGGCGGAGATGGCGCCCGGCCAGCGGCATCTGAAGCGCGTCGTGGCCGAGATGGGCGGCAAGAACTGCGTGATCGTGGACTCCGACGCGGACCTGGACGACGTCGTGCCGGCGCTCGTGAAGTCGGCGTTCAACTACGCCGGCCAGAAGTGCTCGGCGGCCGCGCGCGTGCTCGCGCACGAGGCGATCCACGACGGGCTGGTCGAACGCCTCGCGGGCGCGATCGAGGTCCTCAACGTCGGCCAGGCATCGGACCCGGAGATCGACGTGCCGCCGGTGATCGAGCGCGAGGCGCAGGAGCGCGTGGAGCGCTACATCGCGACCGCGCGTGACGAAGGGACGATCGCCGCGCAGGCCGCGGAGATGCCGTCCGGCGGATACTTCGCGACGCCGACGCTGGCCACCGATCTGCCGGGTTCATCCGCCGTGCTGCACGAGGAGATCTTCGGGCCGCTGCTCGCCGTGGAGCGGGTGAAGTCGATCGAGGAGGCGTGCGATCGCGTCGACGCCTCGCCGTTCGGGCTCACCGGCGGGCTGTTCTCCCGCAGCCCGCGGACGGTCGACTACGTGTCCGACCGCTCGCCCGTCGGCAACCTCTACGTCAATCGCGAGATCACAGGAGCGATGGTGGGGCGCCAGCCATTCGGAGGAAACCGGCTCTCCGGGACCGGCACCAAGGCCGGCGGTCCCGGCTACCTGCTGCAGTTCGTCGAGCCGCGCGTGGTGACGGAGAACACCGTCCGCCACGGGCTGGTCGTATGAAGGGCGTTCTCGCCGCCGTCCTCACGCCGATGCGCGAGGACCTCTCGATCGACCGTGCCGCGTTCGCCGCGCACTGCCGGCGGCTGCTCGACGATGGCTGTCACGGGCTCGGGATCTTCGGCACCACGGGCGAGGCGAACTCGCTGTCGATCGGCGAGCGCGTGGACGCGTGGAGCGATCTGGTCGAGGACGGCATCCCGGCCGAGGTGATGCTTCCCGGCACCGGCGCGTGCGCGCTGCCCGACGCGGTGCTGCTCGCCCGCGAGGCGCTGGCGCTGGGTGCTCCCGGCGTGCTGGCGCTGCCGCCCTTCTACTACAAGGGCGTCTCCGATGACGGCCTGTTCCGCTACTTCGCCGAGCTGATCGAGCGCGTCGGCGACGACCGCCTGCGCGTCTTCCTCTACCACATCCCGCCGATGGCGGCCGTGGGCTTCTCGGTCGAGCTGATCGGCCGGCTGCTCGACGCCTTCCCGGGTGTGATCGCGGGCACCAAGGACTCGGCGGGCGACGCTTCGCGCATCGAGCGGATCTGCAAGACGTACCCGGATTTCACCGTCTTCGCCGGCTCCGAGCGCTTCCTGCTGGACACGCTGCGCTGGGGCGGCGACGGCTGCATCAGCGCCACCTGCAACGTCACGGGAGCGCAGTCGCGGCGCGTCTACGACCTCTGGGAAGCGGGATCGCCCGACGCCGACGCCGAGCAGGCCTCGCTCACCGAGGCCCGCTCGTTCCTGGACGGCTACCCGTTGATCCCGGCCCTGAAGGCCGTCATGCGCGAGCGCACGGGCGACGAGTGGTGGCGCAACCTGCGCCCGCCGCTGGACGCGCTCGACGAGGAGCGCGCGGCGGTGCTTCGCTCTCGACTCTGAGACCTGGTCCCAGCCGTCTCCTGGACGCCGCGCGGCCTCCGCCTCCTCGACATCACTACTCGTCGCTCAGCAGTTGCTCCAGCCGCGCGCGGCTGGCACGCGCGCCGGCTCCCGGGTCGCCGTCCCAGCCGTCGGTCTCCACCGTGATCCAGCCGTCGAAGCCGGTCTCTCGCAGGACCCGCAGGACGCCGCCGACGTCCAGCACACCCTGCCCCAGCGGGACGAACCCGCCGGCGGCGTCGAGATCCTTGATGTGCACGTAGTCGATGCGCTCGCGGTACGTGCGCACGAGCTCGACCGGATCGCCGCCCGCGGCCTGCAGGTGCCCGGTGTCCGGGCAGAACCGGATTGACGTGCGGTCGAACAGCCGCGCGATCTGCTCGGGCGACTCGACGATCGTGGACAGATGCGGATGGAAGCTCGCTCTCAGCCCGTGGCCGTCGGCGAGCCGCGCCACCTTCTCGAGGCCGGCCGCCAGCCGATCGTAATCGGCGTCGGTGGCGGCCTCGGTGCGCTGAGCCCCGCCTCCGATGACCAGGTGCTCGGCGCCGAGCTCAGCCGCCCACGCGCACGCGCGCTCCACGCGCCAGAGCTCCTCGCCCAGGATCTCCTCAAAGACGAGGTTGGCGCCGCTGTAGACCGCGATCAGGCGGAGTCCGTGCTCGTCCAAGCCCGCCCGCAGGGCGCCGAGGTCGTCGGCGAACTCGGCGAGGTTGCCGTCGAAGAGCTCAATCCCCTCGTAGCCGGCGTCCGCGACCTCGCCGAGCGTGGCCAACGTGTCGCCGGGCGTCAGGTAGAAGAGGTCCTTGATGCTCGTCACGCCGACGGGATGGCCGACGACACCGCCCCACGAGTTCGCGTGATGACCGAATCTCATGCTCCGTCCGGCTGAAGGTGTTGAAGCCATTCTCGGATACTGCACGCTCCGCGAGCTCTTCGTCTCGGTCCAAGCCATCCGCCTTGAGCGCTTCTTGAGCTGTTGTAGCCCAGAACCGGAGCTGGCCTGACGATCAAAGCGCCATGCCCCGCACCGGCCCCATTCTCTGTCTCGCCGTTCTGGGATGGCTCCTGATGGCCGCGTCAGCGCGCGCCGCGGTCACCTTCACGTACTCGGCGACGTTCGCCACCACGCCCGACAGCTTCACCTCATCGGTGACCACGGGCACATGCCCACCGCTCACCGTGACGTGCCCGACGGCGCAGGCCGATTGGCAGCCGTCAGGCGGCGCGGGCGGAAGCGCCGACGGTCATCTGCGGAGCCGGCTGACGACTGGCGTGGCGGTCCCCTCAGACGTGCAGGTGCTGTGGCGCTCGGGCGCGTTCTCGGTCGGGCCGATGGACTCGTCGGCCGGCAGCTTGAAGGTGCGCACCGATGCTGGAAGCCTGCTCGACGACCCGGCGACGTCGCTGCGCCTCCAAGGCCGGCTCGTGGACGTCGCGGGCGGCTCCACGCTCGTCTCCGACGTCGCCCTGCTCAACGCGAGCGGGTACAGCACGATCGCCGTGCCCCTGCCGGCGGGCGCGCTGCGGACCGGACACACCTACCGATTCGAGGCCACGGTGAGCCTGCAGGCGCCGGCGCAGCCCACCGAGACCACCGTGACCGTGTCCTTGGACGACATGTCGCTCACGCTCGTGCAGCTCCAGGCGCCTACAGGGCTGACGGCATCGGCGTCCGTGGCCAGCGGCGTGACCGTCGCCGGCACCGTCGATCCGCACAACGTGCCCACGACGGCGCGGATCGAGTACGGGGCGACCGCCGCGTACGGCTCGACGAGCCCGGGGACACCCCTCTCGGGCAGCGGCGCGAAGGGGTACTCAATCCCGCTCGCCGGTCTCGTTCCCGGCCAGACCTACCACTATCGGGCGGTGGCTGCGAGCGCGGACGGCACCGTGACCACCGCCGACAAGACGTTCATCATCCCGTTCATCCCGTCCAACGCCGCGCCCAGCGTCGCGGGCGCGTTGAACGGGCGCGTCCGGACCGCGACCTACGACGTCGTGGCGGGCACCACGGCCGTACGAGTGGAGCTCATCGACGCGGGCGGCGCCGTCGTCGGCATCGTCGCCGACGCTGACCTGGACGGATCGGCGAACCTCACCCTCCCCGATGCCGACGGGACCTACGGCGTACGGGTGGTGCGCGACGGCGCTGGTGGGGGCAGCTCTTCGAGTGCGACCGTCAGCGTGCTGCTGGACCGGGTTGCGCCTTCGGTCGCCAGCCTCGGCCTGGCCGTCGCGCCGGCGATCTCCTCGCTCTCGACCCGCTCGGTGACCTTTTCCCGGCCGTCCGACGCGGCGTCCGCCGAGGTCCAGGTGCTCGACGCCTCCGGCGCCGCGGTCGGCCCGCCCGTGATCGCGGCGGGCGGCGGCGCGGCGGTCGAGCTCGGCGCGGGCGACGGCGCGTACCGGGTCCGCCTCACGCTGCGCGACGCGGCCGGCAACGCCGCGGTCGCGACGTCCGGCACGCTGACACTCGACACCGCGGCGCCCGACGCGGGGAGCTCGCCGCTCGTGACCGGTGCGCAATCCGGTCGCGCGCGCGACGTGACCTTCGCCCGCGCGAGCGACGCCGTGGCGGTCACGGTCGAGGTGCTCGCAGGCGGAGCCCTGGTGACCTCTACGCCCGTGTCCGCCGGGGAGCAGGCCACACTGACGCTTCCGGACGCCGATGGCCTGTTCGCCGTCCGGGTCCGCCAGACCGACCTCTCGGGCAATACCGCGCGCACGCCCTCGACGACGGTCGCTCTGGACCGCGTTGCGCCCGATTCGGGCCCAGCGCCCGCGATCACCGGGAGCGATACGGATCGCACCCGCAGCGTGGGTTTCACGCGAGCCGCCGACGCCGCCACCGCGACCCTCGAGTTGCTCGAGGCCGACGGTACGCTCCTGGACGCGGTGAGCGTGCCGACCGCCGCCATTGGCGACGTGACGCTGCCCGACCGCGACGGGACCTACCTTCTGCGCGTCCGCCAGACCGACGCTGCCGGCAACGCCGCGATGAGCCCCACGAGCGTGGTCGTGCTCTTCCGCCCTCCGGCCGCGCCGACGCCGACACCCACCGCGTCCCCGACGCCCGAGCCGACACCGGACCCGACCGCGACCTCCACGCCCGAGCCCACCCCGACCCCGACGCCCGTCGCGCCGGTCACCGACACTCCGCGAATCACCGACCCAGGCCGGTTCGGACCGTTGCTCGAGGACTGCTACAGCGCGACGAACGGCATCGCGCTGACGGACGTCCGGGCCACCAAGACGAGCGTCCGCGTCGCGGGTCTTCACGCGTTCCGCCCGGGAACCGCGATCTCGATCATCGACTCTCACGGGCGAATCGCAGCCCGCACCGTGGCCGGACGCGACGGGCGCTTCGCGGCGATCGCGCCACTTCCGAAGAAGTCGGAGCGGCGCTGGATCCGCTACCGGGCCACAGCCGGCACCGCGGTCTCGGCGAGCCTCAAGCTCGTGCGGGCGACCACACTTCTGCGCATGCGCGTGCACGGCGACAGCGTCACGGTCAGTGGGAAGATCGCACGCGGTGTGGCGGCGCGCGTGCGCTCGATCGTCGTCCGCGGCGGCCGTGGCCCGGAGGCGTGCCACGGCAACGGCGAGGTCCTGACGCTCTCGTCATCAGCCAGGATCAACCGCAGGACGGGCCGCTTCACGGCGAAGGCGCACCTTCCAGCGCGTACGGGCCGCGTCGTCGTCCGCGTACGGATCTCTGGAACGATGACGAGCGCCAGTCTCTACATGATCCGCTGACCGGAGTGGCGCCGTCGACGTGACGCCAGCCAAAGGCGCGTCGCCGTCCCGTTCGTGAGGACGTTGCGCGCCCCGGGGAGCGGCGGCGTGGTGGCCGGATGATCTCTAACTCGGGCTCAGACCGAGTTTGCGGCCGCGAGGCGCTGCCGGCGGAGCACCGCGCGCTCACGAGAGTGCGCCGCCCACACGCTGCTGGCCGAGGTCAGTGCAGCGCCACGCCCTGATCGGCCAACCAGGCGGTGACGTTCTCCGGCGGGTGGCCGTCGAACTCCGCCCGCGCGGCGTGCAGGAGGATGTGCTCGGGGGTGTTCTCGAAGTCCTCCAGGCGATGCGCCAGATAGATCGTCACGGCCTGGGCCATGACGATCGGGGCGTCCTCGTCGACTCCCCACATGACGCGCTCCTGGAGGCTGTCGAGCAGGCCGCGCACCGGCTGGTCGGCGTCCTCGAAGCGGACGGCGAACTCCTCGACGGCAGCGTCCTCACCCGGCGGGTCGACGATGGCCGCGGCCCGCCGGACAAGCTCGGAAAGCGTGATCAGGTTGCGGTCGGTCGGCATGTCTACCGCCTACCCGGGAGCTAGAACTTGATCACGCTGCGGATCCCGTCCTGCGCCTCCATCAGCTCGAAGCCCTTGTTGACCTCGTCCAGGGTGAGCTCGTGCGAGATGAACGGGGCGACGTCGATGTCGCCGTCCAGCGCGCGCTGCACGAGCATCGGCACCTGGTCGCGGCCCTTGACGCCGCCGAAGCTCGAGCCGCAGATCCGCCGGCCGGTGATCAGGTAGCGCGGCACGACGTCGAGCGTCTCGCCCTTGCCCGCCACGCCCGCGACCGTGCACAGGCCCCAGCCCATGCGCGCGGACTCGACGGCCTGGCGCATGACCTTCACCAGCCCGGTGGCCTCGAAGGTGTAGTCGGCGCCCATCCCGCCGGTCTCGTCGAGCACCCGCTGCACGGTGTCCTCGCCGCCGATCCAGGTGTCCGTCGCTCCCTGACCGCGGGCGAGCTCCAGCCGGTCCTCGGAGAGGTCGACGCAGATGATCCGCTCCGCGCCCTGCAGGCGCGCGCCGGCGACCGCGCCGAGCCCGACCATGCCCGCGCCGAAGACGACCGCGGTCGAGCCCGCCTCGACCTTGGCGGTGAACATCGCCGCGCCCAGCCCGGTGGACAGGCCGCAGGCGAACAGCGCGCAGTGCTCCAGCGGCGCGTCCTTGGGCACCTTGGCCAGCGCGATCTCCGGGATCACGGCGTACTCGGCGAACACGCTGGTGCCCATGAAGTGGCGGATCGGCTCACCGTCGCGGCTCAGACGCGTCGTGCCGTCGGGCAGGTGGCCGAGGTTCTGCTCGGCGCGGATCGCCATGCAGAGGTTCGTCCTGGGCGAGCGGCAGTGCTCGCACTCGCGGCACTGGGGCGAGAACAACGTCACGACGTGATCGCCGACCGCGACGTCGTTGACGCCTTCACCGATCGCCTCGACGACGCCGGCGCCCTCGTGGCCGAGCACGGCGGGCGCGTAGCCGGACGGATCGGCGCCGGACGCCGTGTACATGTCGGTGTGACAGACCCCGGTGGCGACGAGCCGCACGAGGACCTCGCCGGCCTTGGGATCCGCGAGATCGACCTCTCCGACGACGAGTGGAGCCCCGAACTCCTCCAGTACCGCGGCACGCATCTTGGTCATGGGGCGGGACACTAACGCGATGTGGGTGATCTTCGATCTCAACGGGACGCTGCTCGATCCCGCCGTGCTGCTGGACCCGCCGGAACTGCCGATCGCCGCGCTCGACGAGGCGAACATGATGGCGATGATCACGGTCATCGCCGGTGCGGAGACGACCTTCAAACCGCTCTTCGACGCCGCCCTGCGGCGCCACCTGGAGCGTGCCGGGCGCGACCCGGACGAGGCGAAGGGCGCGCTGGAGAACCTCGCGGCCATGCCCGCCTTCCCCGAGGTTCCGGGCGCGCTCGAACGCCTCAGAGAGGGCGGCGCGCGGCTTGCGGTGCTCACCCAGTCGGCGGTCGAGCCGTCCGAGGCGGCGCTCGAGGCGGCCGGCATCCGCGGTCACTTCGAGCACGTCCTCTCCGCGCCGGCGTTCAAGGCCTTCAAGCCGGAGGATCTCGCCTACCACGCGGCGATCGAGAAGCTCGGCACGACCGAGGCGTGGTTCGTCGCCGGCCACTGGTGGGACGTCGCGGGCGCCGCCTACGCCGGCCTGAAGACCGCGTGGGCCAGCCGGACGGACCTCGCCTACCCCGCCGCGATGCCGCAGCCGGACGTCCGCGGCACCGATATCCAAGCAATCGCCAAGGCGATTCTCGATACCGTTGCCACGTGAGCCTGACGCACGAGGAACTGCTCGAGCAGCAGAAGCAGCATCAGCGCGTGAAGGAGCCGGACAAGCCGCTCACGCCGCAGCAGGAGCAGATGCTCAAGCTCCAGACCGGCGTCGGCAATGCCGCGCTGGCCCGCGCCATCCTGGCGCGTGACCTGCAGACCCCGGGCGTAGGCAAGCTCCCGCCGCCCAAGGACATGGATCCGCTGGTCAAGCAGGCGATCGTCAAGTACCTGCAGCTGATGAAGACCGCGATCGAGGATCACATCCTGCGCGGGACGATCTCGATGCCCGAGCTGATCAACCAGGTGCGCCAGAACGTCCCGGAGGCGCTCACCGTCCAGGCCCACGAGATCGAGCCCGTGATCTCGGAGGCGCTCGGCTCGCTCACCCCGCCCTGGACCCGCAAGGTGACCAGCGCCGACGGCCGGTCGGCCGAGGTCGAGGCGTCGATCCTCAACCAGATCCCGAAGCCGCCGAAGGAGCTGAAGATCTACGCCGGCCCGGGGACGCTGACGTTCGGGTTCAGCGGCGACGTGACGATCAAGGCCGGCGCGGTCACCGCCAAGGGCGACAAGGACGGTGGGTCGGTCACCGTCAAGGACGGCGACAAGTCGATCACCGGCACGGGCAGCTTCACCGGCGACTCGTTCGGCCTGAAGGCCTCCGTGAAGAACCTCGCCTTCGACGCGCAGATCCGCAAGGACAGCGGCACCAAGGAGTGGTCGAAGTTCAACGCCACGGTGAAGATCCCGATCGCCGGCGGCGAGACGGTCGAGGGCCGCCCGCCGACGGAGGAGATCACCCAGGCGGTGATGGCGTCCGAGGCGGCGATCAAGGACGTGATCGGCCACATCACCCAGGGCGGCAGCCCGACGGACGAGGTCGTCAAGGCCAAGATGGCGCTGATCAAGCCGGGGCTGGAGAAGGTCACCGAGGCGGTCGAGCAGCGCAAGGGCCCGCAGGCGAGCCTGAAGATCACGGTCGGCACCGGCGACCCGAAGCTCGGCTCCTACGGCATGGTGAGCCTGGTCATCGAGTTCTGAATCACCCGACCTTAGAGGTGGCCCTGGTCGTTCCAGGTCAGCAGCGCCCAGCCGCTGAAGTCGATCCCCTCGATGCGGTAGTCGGTGCGGTGCTCGAAGAGCGTGATGCCGGTGTTGATGTGCGACATCCGGTACAGCGCCGGCAGGTGCGCGGGTGAGAACGCCTCGCGGAACAGCGAGACGCCGGCGAAGAAGTGCAACAAGCCCCAGTGCGACACGCACAGCAGGCGTTCGTCGGCGATGCGCTGTTCCAGCCGCCGCTGCACGCGGTTGACCCGGGCGACGATCGCGTTGAAGGACTCCGCGCCGGGCTCGGCGTGATCGGGCGGCGCGCCGATCATCCACGAGACGTGGCCGGTGCCGTGGTAGTTCGGTGACGCGGCGCGGTAGGCGTCGGACTGGCGGACCTCGTAGAGGTCCTCGTCGGTCTCGTACGGGAGGTCGAGCACCTCGCCGATCGCCTGCGCGGTCTCCTGCGCTCGGCCGTACGGCGACGCCAGGATCGCCTCGATGCCCTCGCCGCGCAGCCGCTCGCCGAGGCCGCGCGCCTGCTCCCAGCCGCGCTCGGACAGGCTGTCGCCGTTGGCGGGAGTTGGCTGTAACGCGCGGTCGGCGACGTTGTTGACCGACTCGCCGTGGCGGGTGAAGTAGACGATCACGTCGCATCCTCGCGCAGCGGGCCCGGATGCGTGGGCGATCCGAGACTGTCGAGGAACAGTTGGTGGATGCGGGTCTCGCCCGCGATCTCGGGGTGGAAGGCGATCACGAGCATCTTGTCCTGGCGGGCGGCGACCGGGTGGCCGTCGACCTCGGCCAGGATCTCGACGCCGTCGCCCCACTCCGCCAGCCACGGCGCGCGGATGAAGATCGCGGTCATCGGCCCCTCGATCTCGGGGATCGAGAGCTCGAACTCGAACGAGCGGATCTGGCGCCCGAACGCGTTGCGCAGGCACAGCGTGTCCATGCAGCCGAGGTGCTCGCGGTCGAGCATGATCATCCCGGCGCACGTGCCCAGGACCGGCTTGCCGGAGGCGACGAACGCGCGCAGCGGGTCCGCGAGCCCTTCGCGCTCGATGCCGAGCGTCATCGTCGTCGACTCGCCGCCCGGCATCACCAGCCCGTCCAATCCGTCCAGTTCAGACGGCACGCGGACCTCGCGCACTTCGGCGCCGAGGCCCTGCAGGAGCTTGGAATGTGCTTCGAAGTCGCCCTGCAGGGCAAGTACGCCTACGCGCAAGTCAAGGTCGGATGATCGGGGTGGGGCGGAGGGGATGTCCGCCGACGACTACCAACCGCGGTTGGCGAGGAGCTGGCCCTCTTCGAGCTTGCGGGTCTCCAGCGACTGCATCGCCATCCCGAGGCCCTCGGAGGCGCGGGCGACGCGCTCGGGGTCCTGGTAGTGCGTGGTCGCCTCGACGATCGCCGCCGCGCGCGTGGCCGGATCCTCGGACTTGAAGATGCCCGAGCCGACGAACACGCCCTCGGCGCCGAGCTGCATGACCAGCGACGCGTCGGCGGGGGTGGCGATGCCACCGGCGCAGAAGAGCACGACCGGCAGCTTGCCGGCCTCGGCGACGCCGCGGACGAGATCCAGCGGCGACTGCAGCTCCTTGGCCGCGGTCGCGAGCTCCATGTCGTCGAGCGACTGCAGGCGGCGGATCGACGCCCGGATCGAGCGCAGGTGGCGGACGGCCTCGACGATGTTGCCGGTGCCGGCCTCGCCCTTGGAGCGGATCATCGCCGCGCCCTCGCCGATCCGGCGCAGCGCCTCGCCCAGGTTGGTCGCGCCGCACACGAACGGGACCTTGAAGCCCCACTTGTCGATGTGGTGCGCCTCGTCGGCCGGGGTCAGGACCTCGGACTCGTCGATGTAATCGACCTCCAGAGCCTCGAGCACCTGCGCCTCGGCGAAATGGCCGATGCGCGCCTTGGCCATGACGGGAATGGTCACGGCCTCCTGGATGCCCTTGATCAGGATCGGATCGGACATGCGGGCGACGCCGCCGTCACGGCGGATGTCGGCCGGGACGCGCTCGAGGGCCATGACGGCCGCCGCTCCCGCGTCCTCGGCGATCTTCGCCTGCTCGGCGTTGACCACGTCCATGATCACGCCGCCCTTGAGCATCTCGGCCAGACCGGCCTTCACACGGAACGTCGCCTCGTCTCTCATTGCCCAACGATGTTATCCAGCCGCACGACTCGCGCCGCGCCCGCATGTTCCGGCGAGAACCCGCCGTCTCGGGCCGCCTAGCCGGGACGACGGCGGCGGGGTTCGCGTCCGGCCGGCTGCTTGGGCTCGGGGCCGG
This sequence comes from uncultured Solirubrobacteraceae bacterium, assembly GCA_963798325.1. GTDB lineage: Bacteria > Actinomycetota > Thermoleophilia > Solirubrobacterales > Solirubrobacteraceae > Solirubrobacter. The sequence goes on along the minus strand of CAWCSS010000004.1, from coordinate 61,720 downwards.
CGTGCGGGAGCGTCCACTCGCGCGTGACGCCCCCGTCGACCGTCAGCGGCTCGCCCTCGTGGATGATCTCCAGCGGCTCGCCGTCGAGCAGCTCGTAGGTGACCTCCTTCGGGTGCACGTCGACCTTGAGGCTGCGGCCGCGATAGCGCACGCGGAAGGTCAGCCGGGCCAGCGCGCTGGGCAGCCGCGGCCTGAACGACAGGGTGCCGCCGTGGTCGCGCATCCCGCCGAAGCCCGCCACCGCGGCGATCCACGAGCCCGCCAGCGACGCGATGTGCAGGCCGTCGCGGGTGTTCTGCATCAGGTCGCCGAGGTCCATCCGGGCGGCCTCGCCGAAGTAGTCGTAGGCCAGCTCGACGTGCCCGACCTCGGCGGCGACGACCGCCTGGGCGCACGCTGAGAGCGAGCTGTCACGCACCGTGATCGCCTCGTAGTAGGCGAAGTCGCGCGCCTTCTCCTCGTCGCTGAAGCGGTCGCCGCGCAGGTAGAGCGCGAGCACGAGGTCGGCCTGCTTGACCACCTGCGTGCTGTAGAGCTTGTAGTACGGGACGTGCAGCAGCAACGGGAACTGCAGGCCCTCGAGGTTGAGCAGGGCGTGCTTGGTGAAGCCCTCCGACTGCGGGTGGACCTGCAGCCGCTCGTCCCACGGGACGTACATCGAGTTGGCCGCGTCGCGCCACGCGGCGATCTCCTCGTCGTCGACGCCGAGCTCGTGGGCGCGCTCGCTGAGATGGCCCGCGAGCTCCGCGGCGCTGCGCAGGTTCTGCTCCGCCATCAGGTTGGTGTAGACGTTGTTGTCGGCCAGTGACGAGTACTCGTCCGGGCCGGTGACGCCGTTGATGTGGAAGTGCCCCTCGTGGTCGTGATGGCCGAGGCTGCGCCACAGCCGCGCGGTGTGGACGAGCAGCTCCAGGCCCGGGCCGGCGGCGAACTCCCCGTCGCCGGTGGTGCGGATGTAGCGGACCACGGCGTCGGCGATGTCGGCGTTGATGTGAAACGCCGCCGTCCCCGCCGGCCAGTAGGCGCTGCACTCCTGCCCGCGGATCGTCCGCCACGGGAACGAGGCGCCGTTGAGCCCGAGCGTGTGCGCGCGCTCCCGTGCCAGGTCGAGCGTCGCGTGGCGCCAGCGCAGCGCGTCGGCGGCGGCCTGCGGGTGCGTGTAGGTGAGGACCGGCAGCACGAACGTCTCGGAGTCCCAGAACGCGTGCCCGTCGTAGCCCGGGCCGGTCAGGCCCTTGGCCGGGATCGCCCGCCGCTCGGCCCGCGCACCCGACTGCAGGGTGTGAAAGAGCGCGAAGCGGACGGCCTGCTGGAGCTCGCCGTCGCCCTCGATCTCGACGTCGGCGCTGTGCCAGAAATCGTCCAGGTACTCGCGCTGCTTGGCCAGCAGCCGGTCCCAGCCGGTGCGCTTGGCCGAGGAGACGGCGGCGTCGACCTGGTCGCGCACCGACGGCAGTGAACGGCGGCTCGACCATCCGTACGCGAGGAACTTCGTGAACGTCAAGGTCGTGTCCGGCTGCAACTCGGCCGACAGCCAGACGCGGCCGAGGTCCGCCGCCGCCTCGGCACCGGTGACGAGACCGTCGAGGTCGGAGACGACGTGGTCCATCCCCGCCGCCATCCGCAGCCCGCTGCGCTTGGTGCGGTGCACGAGCACGACCCGCAGGTTGTGGACCTCCTGCTCCTCGGCCTCCAGCGGCGCGCGCAGCGCGGCGGCGGCGCGCGGGTCGCCGCTCTCGCGGCCCGCGGGCTCGTTGGCCACCAGCTCCGACTGGGCGACGACGCGCAGCGGCTCGCCGTCGGTGGCCTTGATCTCGTAGCGGATCGCGGCCACCGAGCGCTGGACGAAGGACACCAGCCGCGTCGTCGTGACCTCGATCTCGCGCCCGCTCGGCGAGCGCCACTGGACGTGGCGGGTGAGCGTTCCCGCTTTGAGATCCAGCGTACGCGTGTGCTTGAGCAGCTCGCCGTAGCGGACGTCGAACGGCTCGTCGTCGACGAGCAGCCGGATGACCTTGCCGTTGGTGGCGTTGACCACCGTCTGGCCGTCCTCCGGGTAGCCGTAGCCGGCCTCGGCGTACGGCAGCGGGCGCGTCTCGTAGAAGCCGTTGAGGTAGGTGCCGGGCAGACCGAAGGGCTCGCCCTCGTCGAGGTTGCCGCGCAGGCCGATGTGGCCGTTGGAGAGCGCGAACACCGACTCGGCCTGGGCCAGGTAGGTGAGCTGCAGCGACTCCTCGGTCACCGTCCACGGGTCGACCGAGTACGCGTGCTGGGTGATCACAGCAGTTCGCTCAGATCGTCGACGACGATGTCGGCGCCGTGCTCGTGCAGCGCCTCGCGCTGGCCGACGCGGTTGACCCCGACGACGAACCCGAAGTTCCCCGCCCGGCCCGCCGCGACCCCGGCGAGCGCGTCCTCGAACACGGCGGCCTGCCGGGGCTCCACCCCGAGCTCGCGCGCGGCCTCCAGGAAGGTGTCCGGCGCGGGCTTGCCGCGCAGCTCGAGGCGGGTCTTGACCACCCCGTCGACGCGGACCTCGATGTCCTGGGCGAGCCCGGTGACCTCCAGCACCTGCTGGGCGTTGTTGCTCGAGGAGACGAGCGCGCGGCGCAGCCCCGCCTCCTTGGTGGCGGTGAGGTACCTGCGCGAACCGTCGTAGGCGCTGACGCCCTGGGACTTGATCAGGTTCAGGACGAGGCTCGTTCTTCTCGTCGCCGAGCGCGTCGATCTCCGTCCTGGAGAGGTGCACGTCGCGCGAGGACAGGAAATCTCGGATTCCGTCCTCGCGCGGCTTGCCGTCGACATGGGCGTCGTAGTCAGCTCGGTCGAACGGATACCCGTGCGCCTCGAACATCTGCTTCCAGGCGCGGAAGTGCACCGTCGCCGTGTCCGTCAACACGCCGTCGAGGTCGAACAACACGGCTTTGATGCCGTCTGGGAGGCCCAGCACGACGGTGAGGTTACTTAAGCCGGAACGCGCGGATGCGGTCGTCGTATTGCGCCGTGTCCCGGGCGTACACGCCGTAGGCGAGCGCTTGGAGGATGCTCAGCAGGCCGGTGTGGCTGCGCACGAAGGCCGGCGAGTTCGAGCTGTAGTAGAGCGTGCGCTCCGACAGCTTGGAGACGTCGGAGAGCGTCGCGTCGACGATCGCCAGCGTGCTCGCGCGACGGTGGCGGGCGATCTTCATCGCGCGCAGCACCAGCGGGTGCGGGCGGCCGGCGCTGAGGCCGATCACCAGCGTGCGCTCGTCGATCCTCCCGAGTCTCGAGAGCGCCTCCTGCGACGGGCTGGCGGCAATCTCGGCGCGGACGTCGAGCAGCATCAGCAGATGACGCAGATAGGACGCGAAGAACGCCATCTGGTCGGTGCCGGCGATGAGGATCTTCTCGGCGGCGGCGATCGCTTCGATCGCGCCCTCGACCTCGGAGCGGCTCACACGCCGCGCCGTGTCCTCGACGTTGACGTGATCGGCGGCGATCGCCTGCTCGAACGGTGACTGGTCGAGGCTGAACAGCGGCGTCGCCGGTTCCGGCGTCTTCGCCGTGCGGTGATGGTGGCGATACTCCTCTCGCGCCGCTTCTTGAAGCTCGGGGAAACCCTCGAAGCCCAGCGCCTGGCTGAAGCGGACGACGGTGCTGGATGACGTGTTCGCTCTTCTCGCCAGCTCTTCAGCGGTGTGGAAGGCGACTTCGTCCAAGTGGTCGACCACGTACTGCGCAACGTCCTTCTGGGAGCGTGAGAACTCCTCGAAGCGTGCGGAGATATACGTGGAAAGCGTCTGATGGCCGCGGGCGGCCGGAGGCATGGTGGCGGTCCTCGGCATGGCGAGACGCTGTTTCGACGGTTGCCTCGTAACCTCCTGCCGGCAATGCAAAGGCTTCAGACTCGGTTGGACGGACTGGTGCTGCTCGCACCCACGGTGCACGGCGACGAACGCGGCTTCTTCGTGGAGACCTTTCGCGCCGACGTCGCGACGGAACACGGCATCCCCACCTCGTTCGTGCAGGACAACCATTCGCGCTCGCGGCGGGGGACGCTGCGCGGCATCCACTTCCAGACGCATCCCGGGCAGGGCAAGCTCGTCCGGGTCGCTCGCGGGCGGGTGCTCGACGTCGTGGTCGACCTGCGCCGCGGCTCGCCGACCTTCGGGGAGTGGGAGGGCGTCGAGCTCGATGACACCGGCGGGAACATGCTCTGGATCCCCGTCGGGTTCGGGCACGGGTTCCTGGTGCTGAGCGAGGTCGCGGACTTCGTCTACAAGTGCACCAACTACTACGACCCGGCCACCGAGGCGGGCATACGCTTCGATGATCCCGAAGTCGGGGTCGGCTGGCCGTCGGACATCGAACTGCTCTACTCGCAGCGCGACGCGGAGGCGCCCCTGCTCTCCGAGATCCAGGACTCGCTGCCCTTCTCCGTGTGAGGGGGCGCTTCGCACCTTCGCCCACGGGCGTCCTGCACCTCGGCAACCTGCGCACGGCGTTGCTGGCGTGGTTGTTCGCGCGCTCGTCCTCGTCGGCGTTCCTGGTCCGGATCGAGGATCTCGACGCCGGGCGGGTGCGGGAGGGGTTCGCCGACGGGCAGCTGGCGGACATGGCGGCGATCGGATTGGACTGGGACGGGGAGGTCGTCGCCCAGTCGTCGCGAACCCCGCTGTATGCCGAGGCGCTCTCGCGGCTGCCGGTGTACGAGTGCTTCTGCACGCGTGCCGAGATCCAGGAGGCGGCGTCGGCCGCCCACGGCCCGGTCGGGGCATATCCGGGGACGTGCCGGTCACTGACCGCCGCCGAGCGCGCGGAGCGTCGCGCGGCGGGTCGGGTGCCCGCGCTGCGGGTGCGCGCCGGGGGTCCGGTCGTCGCCTTCGCGGACCGCGTGCTCGGCGCACAGAGCGGGTTCGTCGATGACTTCGTGGTCCGCCGCAACGACGGCGCCTTCGCCTACAACCTCGCGGTCGTCGTCGACGACGCCGCCCAGGACATCGAGGAGGTCGTGCGCGGGGCGGATCTCGTGGATTCGACGCCGCGGCAGATCTGGCTGTGCCGCGCCCTCGGCCTGCCGGAGTGCTCCTACGCGCATGTGCCGTTGGTGCTGGGTCCCGATGGCCGGCGGCTGGCCAAGCGCCACGGTGACGTGACGCTGCGCTCGGTGGCGCCGAGCGTCGCCGTGGCCTGGATGGGCGCATCGCTCGGCCTCACCGGTGAGACTCCGCGGGCGATGCTGAGCTCGTTCGATCCGGCCCAGGTCTCCACCGAGCCGACGGTCTATGGTCGGGCGCCGGCCTGAGCGCGCCCGCCTGACGGCACTGCTCGACGCCGCGCGCGAGGGGCGCAGCGGCACGTTGCTCGTGCATGGGCCGCCGGGGATCGGCAAGACCGAGCTGCTGCGGTTCGCCGCCGCGTCGGCGGACGGGTTCCGGGTGCTGCGGGCGCGCGGGATGGAGAGCGAGTCGGACATCCCGTTCGCGGGGCTGGCCGAGCTGGTGACGCCGTTGGTGGGGCGGCTGGACGAGCTCCCGGCGGTGCAGGCCGACGCTCTGCGGGGCGCGCTGGCGCTCGGCCCGCCGACCGCCGCGGATCGCTTCACGGTGCCCGCGGCGCTGCTGTCGCTGCTCTCGCTGGACGAGCAGCCCGTGCTGGCCGTGATCGACGACGCGCAATGGCTCGACGAGCCCTCCCTGGACGCGTTCCTGTTCGCCGGGCGGCGGTTGCACCAGGAGGGCGTGGCGATGGTCGCCGCCGCGCGCGACGACGTGCGCCGGATCGTGGTGCCGTGGCTGGATCGGATGGCGGTGGCGCCGCTGGAGGACGCCGAGGCGCGCGAGCTGCTCGACGCGGCGATCGCGCCGGGCGTCGCCTCGCGGCTGATGGCGACGGCGGCCGGGAACCCGCTGGCACTGCTGGAGATCCCGGGCCTGCTCTCCCCCGCGCAGCTCGCGGGCCGCGAGCCTCTGGAGGATCCGCTGCGGCCGGGCACGGGCGTCGAGCGCGCGTTCGCGGCGGCGATCGACGCGTTGCCGGCGGCGACCCAGCGCGCGCTGCTGCTCGCCGCCGCGGCCGGGACGCGGCGCCTGGACGCGCTGCCGGTGGCGGACCTCGAGCCGGCCGAGAGCGCGCGGATCGTGTCGCTGGCCGATGGTGAGATCGAGTTCCGCCACCCGCTGATGCGCTCGACCGTCTATCACCGGGCTTCGTCGGCCGACCGGCGTGCGGCGCATGCGGCGCTGGCCGCGGTGTCCGCCGGCGCGCAACGGGCCTGGCACCTCGCGGCGTGTGCGATCGCGCCCGACGAGTCCGTCGCCTCGGCGTTGGAGCAGGCGGCGTTGGACGCTCGTTCGCGAGGCGCGTACGCCACCTCGGCCCGCGATCTGCACCGCGCGGCGCAGCTCACGCCCGACGACGGGGAGCGCGCCCGGCGATGGCTGGCCGCGGCGGGCGACGCGATCCGCTGCGGTGAGGCAGAGCGGGCGAGCGGCCTGCTCGACGAGGCGTCCGCGCTGAGCGACGATCCGCTGCTGGCGGCCGACGTCGCGCGGCTGAAGGGGCACGTCGAGATGCGCCGCGGCTCGCCGGTCGCGGCCAACGAGCAGCTCGTGCGCGAGGCCGAGCGGGTGCGCGGGCGCGATCCCCGCCGGGCCGCGTCGATGTTCCTCGAGGCGTCCGTCGCGCACCTGATGACCGGCGACTTCGCCGCGCTGGTGGAGAGCGCCGAGCGCGCCCGGGCGCTGTCGACGGGCGTCGACCCGGCCGTCGAGCTGCTGGCCAGCGCGCTGGTCGGCGAGGCGCAGATCGCGCTCGGCGAGGTCTCGCAGGGCGTCGCCGAGCTGCGGGCGTGCGAGCCGTACCTGATGGAGGCCGATCCGCTGGCGATGGTCGAGATCGTCGGCATGGCGGCGTTCGCGTGGGTCTGGGTCTCGGATTTCGAGCGCGCGTCGCGGTTGCTCGAGCGGGTGCTGACCGCCGCGCGCAACGCCTCCGCGGTCACCGCGCTGATCCACCCGTTGTCCGTCCAGGCCCATGTGGATCTGCGGCGCGGGCGGTGGGCGGCGGCGCTCGCGGGCGCCACCGAGGCGGCCGAACTGGCCGACGACGCCGGGCAGCTCGCGCTGTTGCCCCACGCGTTGGCGGCGCTCGCCCTGGTCGAGGCGGGCCTGGGCCACGAGACCGACTGCCGCGCCCACGTCGCGCGCGGTCTGGAGCTGTCCGACGACGCGTTCCTGCACGCCGCGCTCGGGCATCTGGAGCTCGGCCTCGGCCGCATCCCGGAGGCGATCGACGCGCTGGAGACCGGCGAGCGCCAGCTGGTCCGCCGCGGGCTGAGCTCAGCCGTCGTCCCGCTGCGCCCGGACCTGATCGAGGCCTATGTGCGCGCGGGCCGCCGCGAGGAGGCCGAGGCGCTGCTGACGCGCTCGACAGGCGCGGGGATCGAGCGCTGCCGCGGCCTGCTGGCCGACGAGGCCGACTACCGCTCGGTGTTCGCGGGAGCGCCGTCGGACGTGCCGCCGTTCGAGCGCGCCCGCACGCAGCTCGCGTTCGGCGAGCGCCTGCGCCGCTCCAAGCAGCGCGCCGAGGCCCGCGACCCGCTGACCGCCGCCCTCGACGAGTTCGAACGCCTCGGCGCGCGCCCCTGGGCCGAACGCGCCCGCGCCGAGCTGCGCGCCACCGGCGGCCCGAGCGGCCCCCGACGCGAGCAGGCCGCCGCCGACCAACTCACGCCCCACGAGCTCCAGATCGCGGTGTTGGTCGCGCAGGGCATGACCAACCGCGAGGCCGCCGCCGCGCTCTTCCTCTCCCCCAAGACGATCGAGTACCACCTCGGCCAGATCTACCGCAAGCTCGACGTCCGCGGCCGCGCCCAGCTCGCGCGCTACATGGCGCTGGGCTAGGGGTCGAAGGTCTCGTCCTGGGCGACGACGACCTCCAGCAACAGCGGCGCGGTGCGCTCGGCGAGCTCGGAGTCGAGCTCGTGGACGAGCTCGTCGTAGGTGCTGATCCGGCGCGCCTCGCAGCCCTGGGCGTTGGCCATGGCGGCGATGTCGATCACGTCCAGCGCGGGCCACGGGCCGGGCCGGCCGGTCCGCTCCGCGAGCCGGTCCATGATCGCGTAGCCGCCGTTGCGCAGCACGATGAAGAGCACGCCGGCGTCGTAGGCGGCCGCGCTCCACAGCGCCTGGATCTGGTAGAGGCTGGAGCCGTCGCCGACGACCGCGACCACCGGCCGGTCCGGGCGGGCCATCCGCACGCCGATCGCGGCCGGGAGCGCGAAGCCGAGCATCCCCATCGCGCTGATGAACCCGAGTGGCCGGCGTGCCGGGATGCGCGCGTGCAGCTCGGGCCGGCTGGATGGGGTTTCCTCGAGCAGGATCGCGTCGGCCGGGAGGCGCTCCGCGAGCGCCTGCAGGACGTGGCCGGCCGCGAGCGGCTCGCCGGGGCGCGGCGGGTCGGGCGCGGCCGGGCGCTGATACGACGGTCGCCCGCCGGAGCGCTGCTCGATCGCCTCCGCCAGCGCCTGGCAGATCGCCGCCGGGGCGCCGAGGACCGCGAGCGCGGCGGGGCTGCGGTGCGCCTCGTCCGGGTCCTGCGTGATCACCGCCAGGCGCGTCCCCGGGTGCACGAGCGGGCCGGTGTCGTACGGGTACTGGCGCAGCGCGCCCGTGCCGACGACGAGGATCGCGTCGTAGGGGCGCAGCACCTCGCGCAGGCGCTCCCGCCGGGCGGGCGCGTGGCCGGCGAACAGCGGATGGTCCTGCGGGAACCCCGCGGCGCCGCCGAAGGGCTCCTGGAAGACCGGGCAGTCGAGCCTCTCGGCGAGGGTGGTGAGCGCCGCCCAGCCCGCTTCGGAGTCGTTGCCCGCGCCGGCGATGATCGCCGGTGCCCGGGCGTCGCCGAGGATCGCCTTCAGTGCCGCGACGGACCGCGGGTCGGCGGCGTCCGAGCGCAACAGGCGCAGTGGGCCGAGCGTCTCGTGCGGCTCCCCGGCGGCGGCGCTCCAATCGTCCATCGGCACGATCACCAGCGCCGGGCCCCGGGCCGTGGTGGCGGCGTGGTAGGCGCGGACGATGGCGCCCGGGACGTCCTGCGCGCGGGCGGGCTGCTCGCTGAAGACGGGGTACTCCCCCGCGAGCCCGTTCAGCCGCCCGGCCAGGAACGGATCCAGCGCCAGATGGCGCCGGTCCTGCTGGCCGACGATGACCACCAGCGGCGCGCGATTGAGGCGGGCGGTGGCGAGCGCGGCGACCGCGTTCCCGAGGCCAGGCGTGGAGTGCAGCAGCACCAGGGAGGGTTCGCCACGCCCCAGCGCGTAGCCGGCCGCCGTCCCCACCACCGAGCCCTCGTGCAGCGCGAGCACGAAGCGGAGATCGCCCGGCAGGCCCGCGAGGAACGGGACCTCGGTGCTGCCGGGGTTGGAGAAGATCGTGGTCAGCCCGAGCCGCCGCAGGACGTCGAAGGTGGCGTCACGGACGGTCATCGGCGGGAGTTTAGGCAAAACATTTGAACGTTTCTCGAGTCACGGAGAGGCCCGGATCGACGGTGGTATGAGCATGTGATGTACAACTTCGTTTGTACATGCTCGACACGCTCTACATCGAGGACATCACGCAGGCCGATGCGCTGCTGAAGCCCAAGCGCGTCGAGATCATGCGCCGGCTCGCGGAGCCCGCGACCTGCACGGAGATCGGCGGCGCGCTGGGCGAGACGCCGCAGGCGATCTACTACCACGTCAAGCGCCTACAGGCCGCCGGGCTGGTCTCGCTGGTCGAGGAGCGGCGCGTGCGCGGGATCGTCGAGGGCATCTACCAGGCGGTCGCGAGGTCCTTCTGGGTCTCCCCCGACGTCGCCGGCCGGCTGGGCGAGCCGCGCGGGCGCGAGGAGCAGCTCGGTCTCGGCTACCTGCTCAACCTCACCGAGGAGATGGGCCGCGACCTCGCGAAGCTCTCGATGGGCACGGTCGGGCTGCCGTCGTTCGGGATCGCGGGTGACATCCACCTCTCCCCTGCCGACGGCGCGGCGTTCGTCGCCGAGTTGCAGCGGGCGTTCGGCGAGGTGCTCTCGCGCTACGGCGGGGCCGAGAGCGGGCATACGTTCCGGCTCGCGCTCGCCTGCTACCCGCACGCCCCGACCGCTGAGGGTTGAGCTCGTCCGGGCGGTCAGCCCGTACGACGTTTGTTCGCAAGGGCCGAACGTTCGTCGTATCGGGCAGCGACACGGCCGCTCGCTCAGTCGAGGCGCTCCCCGAGCCGGGCCACCGCGTCGCGGGCCTCGTCGCGGCTGGCGTCGGCGGCCTCGAGCACCCGCTCGGACGACTCGGCGTCGGCCTCGGCGTCCGCCACGGCCTGCTGGGCGCGCTCCAGGAGCTCGCGGGCCTCGTCGAGCGTGCGCGCGGCCTCCTCGACGTCCTGGCGCGCGCCGTCGGCCACGCGCTCGCGGACCTTCAGCGTGCTGCGCGCCTCGCGCAGCTCGGCCTCGAGTGCCGCGCGCAGTTCGGCCGCCTCGCGCTCGGCGCGCTCGCGCTCGGCCTTCTCGTCCGGAGCTTCCTTGGCCTTCGCGGGCTTCGGCCTGGCCGGCGGCTCGGGGAGGTCGCCGCTGTCGTCGAGCGCGAACGGCCACGCGCCGCCCGCCTGGGCCTCGCCCGTGAGCCGCCCGGCCGACAGCGCCGCGCGCAGGGCGGGGTCGCCGGCGGCGGCGTGCAGGGTCGTCCGGAGCCGGTCGGCCATCGCGCGCGAGAGCGCCTTCCCGCCCGGTTTGAGCTCGACCCCGACCTTCATCAGGGCGTCGATCGCCCTGCGCTCGTTCTGGGTCGCCTCACGCAGGGCGGCGGCGCCGCCACCGGACATCGCCGCGTCCTGGGCGGCGCGCAGCCCGGCGCCGGCATCCAGCAGCGCCTCGATCAGGTCCGGGTGCGCTCGGGCCACCTGGTTCGCCGCCCATGCCGCCGGGGTCGGCTTGGGGAGCTTGGCGACCTTTGCCGCGGTCTCGCGGTCGCCGGCCTTGCGGATCTCCTTCGCCGCCTTGTCGCGGGCGGGGGTGAACTCCTCCAGCGGGAGCGCGTAGAGCTCGTCGGCGGGGTCAGGCACCGATCGCCGCCTCGCGGGCAAACTCGCCGGCCCGCCTGATCGGATTGCGGATGCCGCTCAGCGCGGCCGCGGGTGCCGCGGCTTCCACAACGGCGGCTGTAACGACTACACCGGGAGCTGGACGCTCGACGGCACCAAGCTCGCCCTCAAGGATTTCGTGCCAGCCACCGGCGGTACGTGCGACTCGACGGCCTCGGGCCTGGAGCAGGGCTACTTCAGCCTGCTGCCGTTCCTGGATACCGCGGAGATCAAGGCCGACGGCACCCTGTCGATGGTGAGCGCGCTCGCTGGCGGGACGGGCTTCACGTTCGAACCCGCACCCTGACCTTCTGATGGCCGCCGGCCGGGGGCGCGGTGGCGGCGCGGCGGCGCCCGCCGACCGGGGGCACGCGCGACCCTCGCGCATCAGCTGCCGCCGATGCGTACCTCGAACATGCTCGGCCAGCGCTTGCCCGGTCAGCAGGAAGGTGTCCGTGGCCGGGTCGTAGGCGATGCCGTTGAGGACCGCGCCGCGGATCCGCGACGGACGGGTCAGGCGTGATGAGACCGGTGGTATCCAGGGCACCGGTCACGGCGCCCGTCGTGGCGTCGATGCGCACGATCCAGGGCGTCTCCCAGACGTTGGCCCAGACCGAACCATCGACGCACTCGAGCTCGTTGAGCTGGTCGACCGGCTGACCCTGCGCCGTGACATCGACCGAGCCCGTGACCGCGAAGGTCGCCGGATCCCGGAAGGTCAGGGTCGAGCTGCCGTCGCTCATGACCAGCCGTGTCGCCGTCGTGGCACAGCCCCCATCCCTCACCCGTGTACTGGAAGGTCCCGTCTGGGTCAGCGTGGCCGCATCCCAGACCAGTGCCTCGCCGTCCTTCCAGGTGAGCTGGATGAGATGGTCGCCGACGAGCGCCAGCCCTTCCCCGTACAGCGTCCGCGGCAGGGCGCTCCTGGCGGATGACGGCTCCGGTGCCGCGGTCCACCTGGCGGATCGGTCGACTGGCCCACGAGGCCCGTCGATTCGTACAGGCTCCCGTTCGTATCCAGCAGCAGCCCTTCGGTCCAGGCCGCTGTGTCGTGCGGGATCGCTGGAGACCAGCTGCCAGGTCAATCGCTCCAGACCGGCGCGTCGACGGGCTGGACGAGCGCAGGGACGAGGCGGCAGGCGACTCGGCGGAGGTGACGCGGCCGCCGTGAGGCCCGAACGCCAGAGCACCACGGCGGCACCCACCACGATGGTGCGCAGCGCCGGCCGGCGATCGGTCGCTCATGCGGACAGGGTAGCCCGCCGGCGCACGAACACCTCCAGGCGCCACGCGGGGATCAGGGCGACGGCCACGATGATGCCCGCCAGCACCCACAGCGGCCGCAGGTCCCCATCCGAGTGGTCCAGCACCTGGACGGCGATGAGCGAGCCAAGGATGCCGCTGAGATATGCCGGCACGAGCGCCAGGTTGAGCACCGACGACCGGATGTCCGCCGGCAGGTGCGTCGCGAGCGTCGCGAACAGCATCGAGCCGGCGGTCGCGAAGCCGACACCCAGGATGGCGTAGTCGATGCCAAACGGCAGGAGCGACCGGAGCACCGGCGCGACAAACGCCGCCACGGCCGCGATCGCGATGGAGCCCAGCAGCACCCGGCCGAAGCCGACGCGGTCGGCGAGGGCACCCGCCAGCGGCGAGCCGATGGTCGCCGCGAGGCCATATGCACCCGCGACCAAGCCCGACCGTGGACGCCAGCAGCACCGGTCCGTTGATGGACTCCACGTACAGGGCCAGGAACGGGCTCACGAGGCGCTGGCCCAGGAGCACCAAGAAGTAGGTGACGAACACCCCTTGCGCCAGAGGCGTCCGAAGCACCGCCACCAGCGACCGCCGCACGAGGGTCATCACCGGCAGCATGCTCCGCACCCGGTCGGCCGCCTCGTGATAGCCCACGACGAGCGCCACCACGATGACGCCCGGTGATGGCGGCGTCGATGAGGAACAGGGCCTGGAGACCCGAACTGGTCGACCATCGGGCCCACCGAAGGCCGGACCGACGGCCAGCCCGAGCGGCCCCGCGGCACCCACGATGCTGATGGCCAGGCCCAGCCGCTCGCGCGGCGCGCGGTCGGTGATCTCGGCAAGCATCACACCCGTGTTGCCCAGCACCAGGCCCACCAGCGGCACCAGCAGGAACAGCTGGCGGACGTCGGTCACGAACGCGAGCAGCACGAACAGGAGCGCCTCCACCACGGCCGATCGGACGATGATGATCTTGCGGCTGTATCGGTCGGCCCAGGCACCCCAGAAGGGCACCAGCGGCAGGCCCGCGATGAGCGCGGCCGTGGCCAGCAGCCGACCGTCGCGGCCACGTCCGCCTCGGCGACACGCCCAGGTCGCGCACCAGCAGCGGCAGGAACGTCAGGTAGTGACCGAAGCTCATCGACTCCACGAAGCCCGTCGCCGCGAACAGCAGCGCCAGCCACAGCCAGCCATCCGTCCGGCGCGATGCCACCCCGCTGGTCGAGAGCCCGCGGGTCAGTCCGCGCGGTCGGTCCCCGTGGCTCGACGGCTCGGTCCGAGCCGTCTCGGCCTCCAGCTGATGGCCCAGCTCGTCCGTTCGCCGATAGGCGGCCCAGACCGCCTCCGAGAGCACGGTCCGCAGGCGGCCGCGCTCCAGCTCATGGATGGCGGCGGCCGATGTGCCACCCGGGCGATGTGACCATGTTCCGCAGCTGTGCCGGGTGCATGCCGCTCGCCTTGGCGAACAGGGTGCTGCCTTCGAGCGTCTCGATGACCAGGTCGTGGGCGATATGGCGCGGGAAGCCCAGGTGCACGGCCGCGTCGATGAGCGCCTCCATGACCAGGAACACGTACGCCGGACCGGTGCCGCTGACGGCCGTGGCCATGGCCACGAACTTCTCGTCCTCGACCTCGATCTGGGCACCCAGGCTCTGCAGCAGTGCCGCGGCGTGCTGCCGTTGCTGCGCGCTGACCTCCGGCGTGGCGTACCACACGGTCATGCCCTTGCCCAGCTGGGCAGGCGTGTTGGGCATGCTGCGCACGATGGCCCGATGGCGCAGCACGTTGGTGAGGGCGGCGCTCGTGGCACCCGCGATGATGCTGATGACCAGCTGCTCGGGACGCAGGATGGGCGCCAGCTCCGCGCCCACCCGCTTGATCATCTGGGGCTTGATGCCCAGCACCATGATGTCCGCGCCCGCGACCGCCTCGCGGTTCGACTCGACCGTCCGGATGCCGTGTTCTCGCGCGAGGTGCTCCCGCCGCTCGGCGCGTGGATGGCTGGCGACGACGTGGGCCGCATCGACCTCCCGAGCCTTGAGCAGGCCGGTGATCATCGATTCGGCCATCACGCCGGTGCCGATGGTGGCGATGGTGACGTCCTGGAGTGACACGTCCGCGAGTATAGGTGGCGCGACCGGCGTCGCCTGCCCCATCATCGATTGACCCACATCGCAGGAGACGACGAGCGCCGATGCCGCTGCCGACCCTGGGCATCCTCTGCTGGATGCCCGCACTCGACCATCCGGAGCTGCTGGCGCCGGGCACACATGCCGCCCTCGTCGCGTGGGCCGCGGCCGACCCGCCGTGGCGGGATCGGTCGCGGTCGCCGCGATCGACGCCACCCTCGCTGACACGGCCGCCTTCGTCGCCGCCTATGACGTGCCCTTGACCGCGTCCGTGAACTGTGTCGTCATCCAGGGTCGTCGGGGCGAGGACGAGCGGATCGCGGCCGCCGCCATCCGGGCTGACATGCGCGCCGATGTCAACGGCGTCGTCAAGCGTCTGCTCGATGCCCGGAAGTGCTCGTTCATGGGTCTCGACGAGGCCGTGGCCCGTTCCGCGATGGAGTACGGCGGCATCACCCCCATCGGGCTCGCCGGATGGCTGGCGCGTGCTCGTCGACGATCGTGTGGAGGACATCCCGGCGGTGGTCATCGGCAGCGGCATCCGCGGCTCCAAGCTGCTGCTGCCGGGCGAGCTGCTGGCACGCTACCCGGGCGCCGAGGTCATCGAAGGTCTCGCCGTCCCGGGTTCACCCGCCTGATCCCAGCCGACGCCGACGGCGATGGCATGGACGATGCGGATGGCCAGGACGTGGTGGATGGCCCGATGGGGGTCAGGGCCATCCGGCGGCCCAGACGCATGTCGGACGCGATCGTCACGGATGCCCCGAGGTCACCAGTCCCCGGCGAGCGCCTCGAGCGTCGGCGAGCTGCTCGGTCGTGCCGTCGGGGGCCAGGGGCAGCATCGCGACATGGTCGGCGCCCGCGGCTGACGCATGGCGAGGATGCGCGCGCGCAGGGTGTCGGCTGAGCCCCACGCCACCATCGCGTCCACCAGGCCGTCCGAGCCCGGCTTCGTCCAGTCGTCGGGCCCGAACCCCTGCTCCTCCAGCTGGCCTGGTAGTTCGGCGTGCGCAGATACGGCGCGAGATAGGCGCGCGCGGCGCGCGCGCCGCCTCGGCCTCCGTCTCCAGGATGACCGGCTGGGTCACCGCCAGGAGCGGCCGGACGCCGTCGCGGGCTGCCGCATCCAGGATCCGGCGCAGGACGGACACCCGCGCCGCCGAGACCAGGTACGGGAAGGCGCCGGCGGTCCGGTCGCGGCCAGTCCGAGCATCCCCGGCCGGAGCGCGGCGAGCACGATCGGCGGCTCTGTCGACGCGCCCTGCCGCGTCCGTGATGACCGGGCCCTTGTAGGGCAGCGGATCGATACGCCTCGAGGTACTCGCGCGTCCGGGTGAGCGGCCGCTCGTATACGTGCCCTCGGAGCTTCTGTGCCAGATGCGCGTGCGAGACCCCCAGGCCCAAGCACGAATTGGCCGCCGGTGAGCTCGTGGAGGGTCGATGCGGCCATCCGCGAGGCCATCGGGTCCCGCGCCCAGATGGAGGCGATGCAGGTCCCCAGCCACATCCCGCCGGCCTGCTCCGCCACCGCGCCGAGGAGCGCGAATGGCTCACGCCCCACCGTCTCGGGCACCCAGAGCGCGCCGTAGCCCAGCGTCGCGACCGAGGCGACATATCGCCGCAGCGCGGCGGCGGGCAGCGTGTCGAGGTGGCCCCAGACCCCGACTGGTCCAAGCGCCGCAGCGAGATCGGTCATCCCCTGAGTCTAGCGGTGGACGTGTCGGGCGCCGGACCCGACATCCCAGCTCCTGGGGTCGATGCCGCCTTCACAGATGCACGTCTGCCGCGCCTCCAGGCCGCTGCTCGCCTGGCGCGCGAGATATACGGATCGTTCCGGCTGAAGCGCTTCCAGGCGGCCCGGGACTCCAGCCACCATGACGGTGGTCTTCAGCCGGCTCTGACCGCGGTGCCCATCTGGAAGAAGCGGGCGGTGGCGTCCAGTCGCACGTCCTCGAAGCCGGCTCGCTCCAGCGCCTCGCGCAGCGTTGCCGCCTCGCGGTACACCTTGACCACCCGGAACTCGCGACCATCTGCCAGACGTCGCATCGCGACGCCATCCTGGCCGACCGGAGGGTGGTCGATGGCACCGGACTCCGGGTCGGGCAGTGAGTCGATGAAGCGAACACGCCTCCCGGTCGGAGCCAACGTCGGACGACGCCAGGAAGTCGTGCAGACGGTCATCGCTGACGTGGCTGAGCCAGAAGCCGCAGAACAGCGCATCGACCTGCCGGTCCGGCTCTGCCCAGGCATCGCGCACATGCAGGTGCGCCCGCAGGCCATGCGCCACCAGACGTTCCCGTGCCCGCTCGAGCGGACCGGGGTTGACGTCATAGAGGGACAGCTCGCCCTTCTGGGCCAGCAGCGGGCGACCACCAGCCCGTCCCGGCGGCGAGCTCCACGATGTCGCCCGAGAGTGGCTGGCGGTCGAGCCAGCCGTCGCCTGGTCGAGCTCCAGCTGCCATGCGATGTCACGGGCTGGACCCCTCGAGTATCGGCCGCGGCGCAGGTACCAGTCGTCGTACTCCGGCGTCCGCGCGGCGTAGTACTCGCGCATCTCGCGGTCCAGGTCGAGCACGGCCGGTGACACCAGCGGCGGCGCCGTCACCATCGAGGACGCGGTCGTCGTGGGTGATGCCGGTGCCTGGAGCTGGCTGCCGCCGCCCGACCGCTCGCGCAGCGCAGTCCGCAGCCGATAGCGCAGGAACTGGTTGTCCTGCGGCACGCTCCAGGCAATCGGCGCACAGGCCCGCCCAGCCCGTGAGGTCGGCCTCCGATGGCGCGTTCCAGGGGCGGCCACACCAGAGGCAGTCGAAGGTCGACCGGAACGGCATGGCCGCCTGGCGCTCAGCGCTGCTGGCCGACGCGCTCGGAGCCGGGGCCGAGGGGGATCCAGGAATCCGGCGGCGCGGCGCCCGCCGAGGCCCTCCGGGTCGAACAGCTCCGCGAGCAGCCCGATGCCGTCGATGACCCGCGGGCCGGGCCGGCTGAGGAGCCCGGAGCCGTCGACCGCGAACAGCTCGCCTTCGGTCACCGCGCGCAGGTCATCGAACCACGCGGGGATGGTCGCACGCTCGTAGATATCCGCCGTCGGCCCGGGCGTCGAAGCCGCAGGGCGCCAGGATGATCTGCTCCGGATCGACCTCGCGGAGGCGCTCCCAGCCGACCTCCACGGAGCGCTCGCCCTCGGCCCCCAGCAGGTCCCAGCCGCCCGGCACGGCGGACCATCTCCGGGATCCAGTGGCCCGATGCGAAGGGTGGCTCGATCCACTCCAGCACGACCACCCGGCGTGGCGGCGATCCCCGCCAGCCGTCGCTCCAGCACCCGGTCCTCGATGGCCGCCAGACGCTGGCGCAGGATCTCGATGAGCCCGACCGCCTCATCCTCGGCTTCCGCGAACGCGCCGACCGTCGAGATGGAGTTGAGGATGCCCTCCACGCTCTCGGGCTCCAGGCTCACGATGGTCGGGTCGATGCCCAGGCGCTGCGTGGCACGTCGGACATCGTCCGCGGTGACGGCGCAGACCGCGCACAGCCGCTGGGTGAGGATGAGGTCCGGTGCCGCGGCCGCGAGCGCATCCGAGGTCCAGGTGATGGGGCGAGCACTCGCCGCCGTCGTCGCCCGGCCCTGCTCGCGCAGCTCGATGGGCGGCCGGACGGCCGAGCGCCGATCGGCGGGTCGATCCAGGTCATGACGGGCACGTCGGCGACCTCGGCCGGGTAGTCGCAGTTGGGCGTCCGACCGACCAGCTCGTCGCCCAGGCCGAGCGCGAACACGATCTCGGTCGCAGACGGCAGCAGGGAGACGATGCGCATCGCGGGACATCGTCCCACCGATAGGCCACGCCTGCCGCCAGCCACTGGCGCCCCGGCATCCGCGGTGGACGTCGTGTAGCCTGTGACCGATGACCCCCGCACCCACGCGTCGGGCCCATCGGGCCCAGCCGTCCCGGTAGCCGCCCCGACCACCGTCCCACCGGCGCCTCCACGAGGTCGAGCGCGGTCGTCGTCACGGGTCTGCAAGCGGTTCGGCAGCACGGACGTCGTGCGGGACCTCTCGTTCGAGGTCCGCCGCGGCGAGCTGCTTGGCTTCCTGGGCCCCAACGGCGCCGGCAAGACGACGACGATGCGCATGGTCCTGGACATCATCCGGCCCGACCGCGGCACGCATCCGCGTCTTCGGCGGCGCGCCCGGGCGTCAGCACCAGCAGCGCGTGGGCTACCTGCCGGAGGACCGCGGCCTCTACCGCGACGTGCCCATCATCGACACGCTCACCTACTTCGGGGCGCTGCGCGGGCTGTCCACCTCGGCCAGGCCCGCACGCGCGCGACGCAGCTGCTCGACGAGGTGGGCCTGGGCGACTCGCTGACCAAGAAGGCCGCCGAGCTGTCGCGGGGCATGCACCAGAAGGCGCAGCTCATCGCGACCATCCTCAACGAGCCGGACCTGCTCATCGTGGACGAGCCGTTCCAGGGCCTCGACCCGGTCAACGCGGAGCATGCTCAAGGGCGTCCTGGTGGCGCAGCGCGAGCGCGGCGCAGCGGTGGTCATGAGCACCCATGACATGGGCGACGCGCAGACTGCTGTGCGACCGCATCCTGCTCATCAACGAGGGCAGCGCGGCTGCTCTACGGCACCGTGGCGGACGTCCGCGCGGCCTTCAGCGACGGCGCCGTGGAGGTCGTCCGGGCGGGACATCCCGACCGATCCGGCGCGCCTACCGGAGCGTCGAGCACGTCACCGCGCGCGACGGCTCGGTGCGCTTCCTGCTGCGCGACGGCGCCACCGCGCAGCGACCTGTTCCGGGAGCTGGCGGCCACGGACGCGGTCGTGGAGCGCTTCTCGGTCGAGGCGCCGGACCTGGGCGAGATCTTCATCCGGGCCGTGGCCGGCGACCCGCGCGCGCGAGCGTCGCTGAGCGGCGCATCGGCTGCGGCCGAGCACGTCCCGCGCCGCCGGACTGAGCTTCCTGCGGCTGGTGGGCATCGTGGCGCGCCGCGACTACCTGCGCACCGTGCAGCGGCGTGGCTTCATCTTCGGCACGTTGCTGCTGCCGCTGGCTCGATCGCGCTGCTTCGGTCATCTCGTCGGCTCGTGTCGACCGTCGCAGCATCGGCAGCGGTCCGGACGCGGGCAGCGCGACCGCTCGTCATCGTCAACGAGTCCGGCGTGGCGCTGCGCGCACGTGGCCTGGCACCCGCCGTCACGTTGTGGATGCGGCGGCCGCGGACCAGGCAGCTGCGCAGCGGCGCCGTCGACGAGTACTACCTCGTGCCGGCCACCTGGCCGGCCCAGCCGACCGTCACCCGGTCAGCGTGGCAGCGCGTCGTCCGGTGGCTTCAGCCTGGACGCGGCCCAGCGCCATCATGCCCAGGACCAGCTGCTGGACGCCACGCTGCGCGCCTCGCTGCTCAGGAGTCGGACCTGCGTCACCCGGACGCTCCAGCGCGGGTCATCATCCCCGCCCAGGTCGAGACCCGTCACGCGTCGAGCGGTCGACGAGGTCTCCGACGCCGCGGTGGCGGCCTCGCTTCCTGCATCCCGTTCGCGTTCACGCTGCTGTTCGTGATGAGCATCTTCATCACCAGCGGCTATCTGCTCCAGTCGGTGACCGAGGAGAAGGAGAACCGGGTCGTGGAGATCGTGCTCAGCTCGGTCCCGTCACTGCCCCTGATGGCGGGCAAGCTGCTGGGCCTCGGCGCCGCGGGCCTGACCCAGGTGGTCATCTGGATCGGCACCGCGCTCGTGTTCCTGCCCCATCATCGCCGACCAGCTGGGTGGCATCGACGACCTGCACCTGTCACCTGGTGATCCTGGTGCTCGGGCTGCGTCTACTTCGTGCTCGGCTACCTCGCCTTCGGCGCGATCTTCGCGGCCATCGGCGCGCTCGCGCCGGGCAACCGCGAGGCGCAGCAGTACTCGCGGCTTCTTCGGCTTCTTCGCGGTCATCCCGCTCATCTTCAGCGGCATCCTGATGACCGACCCGACGTCGCCCATGTCTGGGTCCTGGCGCTCATTCCCGCTCACGGCACCCGCCACGATGCTCAGGTCATCACGCTATCGCGAGACGATCCCCTGGACGATGGTCGCGGCGTCGCTGCTGAGCCTGTCCTGTTCGTGATCCTGGCCACCATCGGCGTCAGCGCGCATCTTCCGCGCGACGCTGCTGCTCTACGGCGTGCGGCCGAGCATGCGCCAGCTCATGGACGCGGTCCGCAGACCAGCGCGCTGAGCCGCCCAGGCATCGGTACGGCCGGCGTCGGGAGCCCGCGATCGCCGGCCGTGGCGCTGTTGGAGCGAGCGGCCGTCAGGCCGGCTTCCACTCGTCGACGGCGGCGCGGGCCGAGCCCTTGTCCTTGTACCAGCGGCGTTGACCTGACCGTGAGCCGGCCCACTCGCCGGGCAGGAGTCCTCGGGATAGATCGCGTTGACGGGGCACTCGGGCTCGCAGGCGCCGCAGTCGATGCACTCATCGGGATCGATGAACAGCATCCGGTCGGTGCCCTGGTCGAAGTGGATGCAGTCCACGGGACAGACCGACACGCATGACTGATCCATGCACATCGATACACGGCTCGGCGATGACGTAGGTCATTCGCATACCTCGGGATCGTCCCCCGGTGGTCGTCCGGGAGCGACTGGTCAGCTCGCATGTTCGCGGCGCTCAGGCGTGGCCGCCGTCGTGCGCATCTTACCGCGCCGCGGCAGGTGCCGACGGACGCGCTCGCGCCGATGCGGCGCAGCTCCACCTGGCCGATCATGCCCCGCTCGATGTGGCCGGGCAGGTTGCACAGCAGCAGCAGCTCCCCGCTCGGCCGGCACCGTGTACTCGACGATCGCGCTGCTTGCCCGACGCGAGCAGCACCCGCAGCCCGCCGGTGCCCGGCGGGACGCTCGCGGGCGGTGCCGTCGCGAACAGCGCCGGGCGGCGTCGCCGCAGCGTCCGCGGCGCGCCACGCCTGCTGGACCGCAGCGTCACCCAGGACCAGCTCGTGCGCCATCATGCCCGCGTTGAAGACCGTGAGCCGGATGGTCTCGCCCGGCACCAGCACCAGCGGCGTGGGGTCGAACAGGTAGTCGCGCATGATCACCGTGACCGGTCGCGGCGCCTCCGGCGTGCCCGGCTGGTCGATGCGCGACCGATGGCGCCGGCTGCGGCCGACCGCTGCGCGCCGATGAGCACGAGCGTGACCGCGACCACGAAGAAGACGCACGATCACGATCAGGGGCGCGCAGCGGGACGGGCGCTTGCCGGCGGTGGTCGGCCACCGGTGTCTGGGCCATCGGCGGGTCACGCGCGCCGACTGTATGCGCCACGCGAGCCGGACGTCTGTCCGCGGCGGGATCGCTTGACACGGCCCTGACCGACGCGCCACGCTTCCGCGCCACCCAGCGTCCGGGCCGGCGCCCGGGCCGTCCCGGCGCGCCGTGCACCGACGAGGAGCCCGTGACTGTCGTCCAGCGCACCCAGCCAGTCGGCTACCCCGCAGCCGCCGGCGCGCCCCGGCGGTGCGGCTCGAGGGCGTCCGCAAGCTGTACGGCGACGTCGTCGCGGTGGCCGGCGTGGACCTCGACATCGCGCGCGGGCGAGTTCTTCTCGATGCTGGGCCCGTCCGGGCTCCGGCAAGACGACCACCCTGCGCATGATCGCGGGCTTCGAGCTGCCGACCGACGGCCGGATCCTGCTCGATGGCGCGGACGTGTCCCGGCTGCCGCCCTACGAGCGCGACGTCAACACGGTCTTCCAGGACTACGCCCTGTTCCCGCACATGAACGTGGGCGACAACGTGGGCTACGGCCTGATGATCCGCAAGGTGCCCCGCGGACGAGCGCCGACGGCGGGTCGCGGAGGCCCTGCGGATGGTCCGCCTGGACGGCTACGGGGCCGCAAGCCGGGCCAGCTGTCGGGCGGCCAGCGCCAGCGCGTCGCGCTCGCCCGGGCGCTCGTGAACCGACCCCGGGTGCTGCTGCTCGACGAGCCGCTGGGCGCGCTCGACCTCAAGCTGCGCCAGGAGATGCAGCTCGAGCTCAAGGCGATCCAGCAGCGAGGTCGGCATCACCTTCATCTACGTCACCCATGACCAGGACGAGGCGCTCGCCATGAGCGACCGGATCGCGATCTTCACGCGCGGTCGGATCGAGCAGGTCGGGCACGCCGGCGGACGTCTACGAGCGACCCGCGACGGCGTTCGTGGCCGGCTTCGTGGGCACCTCCAACGTGCTCGAGCGGTGCGGTCGCGCAGGCAGCTGACCGGGTCACCGCGGCACCGTCACCGTGCGCCCCGAGAAGATCCACCTGGAGGAGCCGGGCAGCGGCCGTCGCCGGCCGGCTCGGTCGGCCGTCGACGGGCACGTCCAGGACGTGGTCTACCTCGGCTCGGACACCCGCTACCACGTGACGCTCGACGCGGGCGGCGAGCTCGAGGTCATCAAGCAGAACGTGACCACCTCCTCGATGGAGGTGCTCGCGCTGAAGGGGCGAGCAGGTCCGGCTGGTCTGGGACCGCCAGTACACGCTGCCGGTCGCGACGGCCTGCCGGACGGCCACCGGCGGCCCAGGCCGAGTTGATCTGAGCGCACGGCACCAGCAGCGAGGAGAGCCAGTGAAGCGATCGGACGATCAGGACGCTGCATCGGGGCTGGGAGCCGGCATCGGCGCTTGCCGTCGCGGTGGTGCCCGCCGGCGTCGCTGGCACAGAGTGCTCGCCGGCCGCATCGGGTTCCCGACGCCGCTGCTGCCCACCATCGACCTGTCCGAGGTGGGCGGTCCCGGCGAGGGCGAGCTCAACGTCATCGCGTGGGCCGGCTATGCCGAGGACGGCTGCAACGATCCCGGAGTACGACTGGGTCAACGCGTTCAAGGAGGCGACCGGCTGCCAGGTCAACGTCGACGCTCGACGACACCTCCGACCAGATGTTCA
Source organism: uncultured Solirubrobacteraceae bacterium (assembly GCA_963798325.1). Taxonomy (GTDB): domain Bacteria; phylum Actinomycetota; class Thermoleophilia; order Solirubrobacterales; family Solirubrobacteraceae; genus Solirubrobacter. The sequence goes on along the minus strand of CAWCSS010000004.1, from coordinate 38,322 downwards.
CCGACATGATGCAGCCGGGCAACTACGACGGGGTGTCGGCATCGGGTGACGCCTCCAACCGGCTCATCGCCGTCGGGTGACGTCGCGCCGATCAACCTGAGCGCTCATCCCCAACTACAGCGACGTCGCGCCGCCTCAAGGACGCAGCCCCACTACACCGTCGGACGGCGTGCCCTACGGCGTGCCCCACGGCTGGGGCGGCAACCTGCTGATGTACAACACCGACGAGCGTCACGCCGGCGCCGACAGCTGGGACGTGGTGTTCGACCCGGCCAAGTCGCCGCTACGCCGGCAAGGTCACGGCCTACGACAGCCCGATCTACATCGCGGACGCCGCCGTCTACCTCATGGCCACCGAGCCGGAGCTGGGCATCACCGACCCCTACGCGCTGACGCCAGACCCAGTTCGACGCCGCGGTCGACCTGCTCAAGGCGCAGCATCCGTTCGTCGGCCAGTACTGGTCGCTGTTCAGCACCGAGATCGACAACTTCACGAGCGGCGCTCAGCACGGTCGGGCACGACCTGGCCGTACCAGCGTCAACTACCGCTCCAGGGAGCCGGCGCGCCCGTCGAGGCCATCCTGCCCAGCGAGGGCACGACCGGCTGGGCCGACACCTGGATGCTGTCCAGCCAAGGCCAGCCATCCCAACTGCGGCTCATGTGCATGGCCCGGATGATCTCGCCCGAGGTCCAGACGCAGGTCGCCGAGTACTTCGGTGAGGCGCCCGCCAACCCAAGGCTGCCAGTCCTCGACCCCGGCTACGGCCCGTACCAGCTGCCCGGACTTCTGCGACGCGTACGGCGTCAACGACCCGACTTCTACGACAGCATCTCCTTCTGGAAGACCCCGCAGGCCGCACTGCGGCGACGCGCGCGGTGACACCTGCATCGACTACAGCGAGTGGACGCAGCAGCCTGGACCGAGATCAAGGGCTAGACGCGTCCCGCTGGCCCTGGCGATCCGGGCCCCGGGCGTCCACACGGGGCCCGGGCGTCCGTGCCCCTCTGATCCGCCGAGCCGACGCACCGACCATGACCGCAGCCACCGCTCGCTCCCGGGCCCCGTGCCCGCTCGACGCGACGCCTCCGCGTGGCTCGACCTGCGACCGCCTGCTACCAGCGGCCCGCGCCGCCGTGGCGCTGATCCTCACGCCGCCCGCCGGCTGGTGGTGATCGTCTACTTCGGATCGCTGGCGCTGCTCCTGGTCAACGCGTTCTTCACGCTCGACCCATGCGACGCGCCAGGTCGTCAGCCCAGCTTCAGCCTCGAGAACTTCCGAGACCATCCTCACCGAGCCCGTCTATCGGACGATCACGCTGCGGACGCTCGGCATGGCGCTCGCTCGTGACCGTGACGTGCGCGCGTCATCGGCTTCCCGGTCGCGTACTACATGGCCCGCGTGGCCTCCCCCCGGACGCGCCGGCTGCTGGTGATGGCGATCGCTGCTGCCGCTGTGGTCGAGCTACCTGGTCAAGGTCTTCGCGTGGCGCGTCGATCCTGCAACCCAACGGGCCGCTGGACTGGCTCGGACAGCCGCTGGGCCCGGCGGCCTCCGGCTCGGTCTGTCGGACGTGGCCGGCTGGCTCGTGTTCACCTACCTCTGGCTGCCGTACATGATCCTGCCCATCTACGCCGGCCTGGAGCGCATCCCCGGCTCCCTGCTCGAGGCCTCGCGTGACCTGGGCGGCCGCGCTGGACCACGTTCCGGCGGGTGATCCTGCCGCTCGCCTTCCCCGCGGTCGTGGCGGGATCGATCTTCACGTTCTCGCTGACGCTCGGCGACTACATCACGCCGCCACTGGTGATGAGCACCCAGTTCATCGGCAACGTCATCTACAGCGCCCAGGGGGTCGGCGGGCAACATCCCGCTGGCCGCCGCATACGCGCTACGTGCCCATCGTGATCATGGGCGTCTACCTGTTCATCGCGCGCCGGCCGGGCGCGTTCGAGGCGCTCTGATGCTCGGCCGCTGGGCACTGCGTGCCGCGACCATCGGCGCCGTCCTGGCATTCCTGTACCTGCCGCATCGCGGTCATCGTGTCCTCTATTCGTTCAACGCCAGCCGCGACCAGACGTGGCCGATCAGCGACCTGACCACCAGTGGTACGCCAAGGCGTTCGGCAATCCGGCCGTCCGGGACGCGTTCTGGCTGTCGCTCCAGGCGGGCGTCGGCGCGACGCTCATCGCCCTCGTCCTGGGTCGCTCGCCGCGCTCGCGGTGCATCGCTTCCGCTTCTTCGGCCGCGGACGCCGTCTCGTTCGCGCTGGTGCTGCCGCATCGCGCTGCCGGGCATCATCACCGGCATCGCGCTCGCACGCCAGCATCCAGGGCCTGGGCGTCGGCTTCAGCCTCACGACGATCATCATCGGCCACGCCACGTTCTGCGTGGTCATCGTCTACAACAACGCCCTCGCCCGCCTGCGCCGGATCATCCCGGTCACTGGAGGAGGCGTCCATGGACCTGGGCGCCGATGCGCTCCAGACGTTCCGGCACGTGACGCTGCCGCTGCTCGGCACCGCGCTGCTGGCCGGTGCGCTGCTCGCGTTCGCGCTCTCGTTCGACGAGATCATCGTGACCAATTTCACGGCGGGCACCGAGCAGACGCTGCCCATCTGGATCCTGTCCAACATCAAGCTGCCCAACCAGCGCCCGATCGTGAACGTGGTCGCCGTGGTGGTCATCCTGCTGTCCGCCATCCCGATCTACCTCGCGCAGCGACTCGCGGGCACCGAGTCGACCGGCACCCGCTGACGCGCCGGAACAACGCTGCTCAGGCCACGTTGCGACTGGACGCCCACCAGCGGAATGGCGCCAGGAGCGGGTCATCGGTCTGGTGGGGAGACGGGAGGCCGAGGTCCAGGCCGCCGGCGACGAGGAGGACCAGCGTGGTCAAGACCAGGGCGACGACCAGGAGCATCGAGCGTCGGTCGACGCGGACGTGGTGGAAGACGGGCAGCGATACGGTGTCCATGGCTCTCCATCCGTGTGCCTCAGTGTTGGCCATCGCGACCGATCGGGCGCGATGCACGGATGACGGTATCGAGCGGCCCTTACCGCGACCTTTGTGGACATCGTGACGATCGTCCACCGGGCGACGCGAGCGATCACGCGTCAGCTGCGATGTCGTGAACGCGTCGGGTGTGGACCGCGGGGAGACCCGGACCCCGCGGCCAGTCGGCGTCAGCGACGCGTCTGAAAGCAGTCGCTGCAATAGACCGGGCGAGCCCCGGTGGGCTGGAACGGCACCTGTGCGGTCCGACCGCAGTCGGCACAGGTCGCCGCGAACATCTCACGAGGACGTCGATCGGAATATCCGCCGCCGCCGCCGTATCCTCCCGATGACTGCCCGTACCCGTCGTACGAGCCCCCTCCCGCGCCCGTGGTCCCCCCGGCCCCGTTGCGCTGAACCTTGCGTGCCGCGCGGCACGAGGAGCACCGCTTTGGCGCCTCGCTGAAGCCACGCTGGGCGTAGAACTCCTGCTCACCTGCGGTGAAGACGAACTCCTGTCCGCAATCGACGCAGGCGATACCTCGATCCGTATATGACAACCTGGAACCTCCGCCGGGAAACGATCGACGCCCGGGGCGCCGTCCCGTCGACGGACAGGCCCGGACCGGCATCCGGTCGGGTCTCTCCCGGATCCTGTCCGACGCATGGCATGTCAACATCGTCCAGCGTCCCGAGGATCGCGCGACTATAGCGACGGCCCGAGGCGTGCGTCCAGCCGCATCAGCGATCGTCGTGGTCGGCTCGCACCGGCCCGGTTCATCCGTCGCTCATCGGGCACCGAGACCGTCCGGCGAGCTCGAGCGCCGTCAGCACGGTCCATCCGGCGAACGTTGGGTATCCTCCCCTGCGTGCGCATCGCGATCGCGACCGACCATGCCGGGTTCCCGCTCAAGGCATCCCATCATCGAGCTGCTCCGGGCGGCGGGTCATGAGCCGGTCGATTTCGGCACCCATGGCACCGATCCGGTCGACTACCCCGATGTGATCGCGCCCGCGGCACGGGCGGTCGCGGACGGCAGTGTGCGACCTGGGCATCGTGCTCGGCGGCAGCGGCACGGGCGAGCAGATCGTGGCCAACAAGATCCCGGGCATCCGGTGCGTCGAGGCCGCCGACCCCGTCACGGCGCGCCTCGGTCGCGAGCACAACGACGCGAACGTGCTCGCGATGGGCGCCCGCATCGTGGGCAGCGAGGTCGCGCTCGCGTGTGTCCGTGCGTTCCTCGAGGGCACGCTTCCTGGGTGGTCGCCACGCACGACGCGTGGACAAGATCCGCGCCCTGGAGCGAGCACGACACCGGGATGAGGGGATGCCATCCCGGGCGAGGCAGCGCACTGCCCGCCGGCCTGGCCCTCATCGCGATGGTCCTGCTCAGCCGGCTCGCCGTGGCCGCGGCGTCAGTCGCCCGCCCCGGGACGTCGCCTCCCGTCCTCGTCCGACCCATGCACGACCGACCCAGCGCTTCGCCCGCGTCTCCGGGGCCCGGCCGCCTCCGCCGCCCCGACGGCCGGCACTGCCCGCGCTGACGCCGCTGCCCAGCGCATCCGCGTCGCCCACCGCGACTCCCGACCGCACGACGAGCCCGCTCGCATCGTCTGTGCCGCCGCACAGCCCGGACGCCGCCTCGGCCGCCCGACCGCGTCCACCGGCATCTCCGGTACGAGCTCGCCACTCCCCTGCCTCGGAGCTGGCGTCGACCCCGGCGGCGAGGCGGATGCCCCGACGAGGCCACCGACACCGTCGCGCCTCGTCCGATGCCAGCGCCGCATCGGGCTCGCGGACCACCACCCAGTCCGCGGACCGGCCGCATCCGGGTGCGCCGGAACGTGCCCTTCATGGAGCGCCAGCCGTGCGCCGAGTCACCGCACGGGCTGCGTCAACCGTGGCGGATATCTACTACCCGTCCAAGGCGGGCCCGTGGCCGGTCATCGTCACCCTCCATGGTCGGCCGCGCGACCCGGGCGACATGGCGGAGCTCGCCGAGGCGCTCGCGGCCAAGGGCGCGGTGGTCTTCAACGTCGACTATCGCGGCGTCCGACCGCGTCAGCAAGGGCTTTCCGCAGTCGATCTCCGACGTCGCGTGCGCCGTCCGCTACGCCCGCCAGAACGCCAGCCGATATGGCGGCGACCGTCACCACGTGGTGCTGGTGGGCCACTCCATGGGCGGCTACGTGGGCGCGATGGTCGCCCTGGCTGGCGACACGTTCCCGAGCGTCGGGGACAGCTGCAGGTCGACGCTGGGCATGAAGGCGTCCCTGCCCAATGGCTTCGTGAGCGTGGCCGGGGTCTCCGCGATCCATCACGACTATCGCATCGACCAGGTTTCTTGGGCGGCACCTACGCAGCAGATCCCGAGCGTCTGGAGGCGGGGACGCTGTACACCCACATCGGCCGGCGCATCGGCAGGAACCATCGGCTCAAGGTGGGCATCATCTTCGAGCGCCAGGACCCGTTCATGGACATCGGCCACGCGACCCATCTCCGACGCGGCCCTGGACGCAGGCGGGCTACGACTCCGACCTCGTGCTGCTGCGCCGAGGCACGACCCACTTCGACATCCTGGACACCGACCGGGCCATCGGCCAGCCGCGTGTCCAGCTCGTATGGCACATCGTCGCCGAGAGCGACCCCGAGGACTGACCACCGGTCGCCGGGCGCACACCACCGACCATGTGTCGCTGGTGCCCAGCGCGTACTGGCGCAGCAGCTTGTGCGCCGGCCACTCCACCTGCCACCAGTAGACCTTGCTGTGGCTGATGGGCACGACCCCGTGCCAGAACCAGGTCATCTTCTCGTGCACCCCGGCCCGGTGGCTCGCCATCCGTGGTCAGCCACCACTTGCACCGGCTCGGACGAGTCGTCATTGGTCAGGTCGGGCGGGTTCGAGGTCGGCATCGGGTCGCGGCGAGCATCGCCGCGATGGTCTTTTCGGGCCCCTTCTTGAGGTAGGCCTCGACCTGGCCCGGATAGGGCCCGAAGGTCGTCCGACGCAGGACGTGGGCGACGAGCTGGGCGGTCGTGGCTGCCATGGCGACCGACACTAGGTGACGGGTCCGCGCTTGGTGCCTGACCATCTGGCCATGCACCGGGGGGCCGATCGTCGGCACCGACCACACCGCAAGGTAAAGGACTCCTACCCCATCCATCACCCCACGTTCAGCGACCATGACACCTGGGCGGTGTAGGGTCCGACGCAGGAGGTATCCGTCCGCATGTCCCCTCGTCATCCCTGGATATCCGTTTCCCTCGCCCTCGTCGTCGCGGGCCTCGGCGCCGCCGCCATCGCCGCGCCAGCCGCGGCGGCCGGCCACACCTTCGTCGTCAGCTCCACCAGCGACAAGCCCGACCGCAAGGTCGGGGATGGCATCTGCGATGTCACCGCCAGCAGCTCGACCACGGTGTGCACCCTGCGCGCCGCGATCATGGAGGCCAACGCGGACGCGGCTGGAGACCGCATCCGAGTTCGCGATCACCGGCGGCAGCAGCGCGGTCAAGACCCTCAAGCCCGCATCGGCGCTGCCCAGTCATCACCGAGCCGCTGGTCATCGATGGCACCACCCAGGCGGGCGCCACGGTCAATACCGCCGCCTCCGGCACCAATGCCCGGATGCGCATCGTGCTCGACGGTTCCGACGCCGGCAACGTGCCGGGACTCCAGGCGTCCGCCACCGTGACCATCAAGGGTCTCGTCATCAGTCGGCTTCGCACGCGGCATCCAGCTCTCGGGCGGCGCCGACTGGCAGCCGCATCCTGGGCGACTTCATCGGCACCGACCGCACCGGCCGCTCGACCGCGGCAACACCGGCAGCGGCATCCTGGTCAACGCGCGTGATGTGCGCATCGGGTCCATCGCGCGCAGTGGACCGCAACCTCGTCTCGGGCAACGGCAGCGCGGGCATCAGCCTCGGCATCGCGGCCCGGTCAGCGACGATCCAGGGCTCCCTCATCGGCACCAAGCGTGACGGCCAGAGCGCCCTCGCCAACAGCGGCGATGGCGTCTTCGTGACCGGCTCCAGCCGCCATCTCATCGGCGGCGACATCACCGGCCAGGGCAACGTCATCCGCTCCAATCACGGCGATGGCGTCAACGTCATCGCCATCACCAGCCCCAGCCTGGACCTCACGCCCCACTCGGTCCAGATCCTGGGCAACTCCATCAGCCGCAACGTCGGGTCTTGGCATCGACCTGGGCGGCGACGGCGTGACCCCCAATGACAAGGTGCCGGACCCGGACAGAGGCGCCAACCGGCGCCAGAACAAGCCGTCCGTGGCCGAGCGCCGTCGTGGGCACGAGCAACACGACCATCAAGGGCTCGCTCTCGTCGCGCCGTGATCGCGCCTATCGCATCGAGCTGTTCCAGAGCGACCCGGGTGACCCGGAGGGCCGCGCCTACCTCGGGGCCGTCGTGGTCACGACCGGCTCCAATGGGAAGGCGATCTGGACTTTCAAGCCCGGCGCGCGGCTGGCACTCGGCACCGTCATCACGGCCACCGCCACGGATGACCGTCCGGCTGGAGACGTCCGAGTTCAGCCCCGCACGCACGGTGACGGCTCCCTGACGCATCGACAACAGCGATCCTGGCAGGAAGCCCCGGTCATCACCGGGGCTTCATCATGTCGGCCGGCGATCGATCGCTGGTCATCGCGCGATGCCCAGCTGTGCCTCCCCGGACGTCCGCGCCGGGAACGGCTCCTGGAACGTGAACGCATCGGGTCCCGGTCCCTGCCGCTCCAGCAGCTCGAGGCGGGCCTTGGCCTCATCGACGCTCGGCAGATGGCCGATCGACACCCACCACAGGACCATGGAGCGACCCTCGAGCCGCTCGAACCACTCGCGGCGCCGACGCATGACCTGCGTATGGACGCTCCGATAGACGAATGCACGGAGCGTGTCGAGCGACTCCCAGACCGACAGGTTGACGAGGATGCGTTCGTCCCCGTACGGCCGCAGGGCCGTGGCGTTGCCCTCCGGCGTCTCGAGCCGCCAGACGAACCCGGGGCTGCCATCCGCGATGGCGTTGATGGGATCGAGCGCGGCCATGAAGTCGGCCACGAGCGGGTCATCACGATACCGCCCGCAGTGTGCCGATGTTAGCTGTGCCAGGTGGCACGCTCGCGCATCGTCCGGGTCGAGTCTCATGGACGGAGTCTGCCATGGTGGCGCGCACGTATGCGGGCACGATACAGTCGTGCCAGCCAGTCGGCCGTGTCGTGGAGGAGCTGCGTGGTCCAACCATCCCGTACCGGAGCGACGTCCGGACTGCTGCTGCTGGCCGACATCTCGGGCTATACGGGCTTCCTCCAGGATGTCGGGACGGCGCACGCGGACGATGCCTTCGCGAATGGCCAGGTGCCCGATGCGTACGCCCTCATCTCGACCCTGCTGGACGGCATCATCGGTCGGCTGGCGCCTCCCCTGACGTTGTCCAAGATCGAGGGCGACGCGGTGTTCCTGTTCTGCGATGACACCGTTGACGTGCCCCGCGGCAACGCCTTGCTCGCTTGCCTGGCGACCGTCTACGAGGGCTTCCGGGGTCAACTCGCGGGAGCCGAGCGCATCTGGACCTGCCGCTGCGGCGCCTGCTCCCGCGTCGACGCGCTGGACCTCAAGTTCGTCGTGCACGCCGGCAGCTATGCCATCGCGTCCATCGGCGGCGGCCGGGAGCTCATCGGCCCGGAGGTCGTGATGGCCCACCGGCTGCTCAAGAACGGTGCCGCGGAGCAGATCGCACGCCCGGCCTATGCGCTCATCACGGACGTCGCGATGGACCGCTACGGGGTGCCCCGAGACGGCTCGGTCGACCGGGTCGAGACCTATGAGCACTACCCGCCGATCTCGGTCGCGGTATTCCCACTCGGGGCGTGACGCCGCCGGCCGACGAGCTCGCCTACCTGTCGGTCACCGAGTTCGCCCGCCCAGGCATGGTCGCCGGGGTCGAGGTGGATCCGCTCGTCGGCTGGTGCCTGACGTACCTGCTCAACCTCACCGGTCATCCCGCAGCGTCAATTCCCGCAGGGCTCATCGACGACCGGCTGCCCGTGGGGATGCAGATCTCGGTCGTCGCCATGACGACGTCGGCGTGCTCCGGGCGAGCGCCGTCTTCGAGCGTATCGCGCCCTGGGATGACGCTATCGACTGTGCCGCGAACGGCGGCCGGCCTCGACCGATGGGCAGCTCGCGTCAGCTGTGGGCGTGGGCTAGCCGGTGCAGCCACGCGGTGGGGGACGGCGGCGCCGACGACCGCGGCTGGACGCGTTCCGGCCGCTCACGATGCGCCGAGCGGCGCTCGTCCTGGATGCGGGCATCAGCGAGCATCGCGTAGAGCTGCCACATCAGTGCGTCCCCGGGTGTGCGCGTCGCCTCCCCAGTCGCGGCTGTCGGCCCCCACCCGATCGGCGAGCATGCCCATGGCGACGAGCACCAGGGCGGCGATAAGGAACAGCGCGATCCGACCATCAGGAGACTCCTTGCGGCACGTATGTAACCGGTGTTGGACATTGTAGCGGTTACGCTACGGATACTGGATGGTTGCGGCTCGGTGTCAAGTGACCCGAATGGCGCGAGCCTGCAGCCGTGGTACGGGGTCGCAGCGGCACGACCTGCGCGTTGCGGCGAGGTCGGGTCCCGTCAGCCGCCGGCTGTGACGATGCTCGACCAGGCGCCGACGTTGCCGGCCTTGTCCCGCGCTCGCACACGAAACCCCGTGCCCGGGGGTCCCGTGGTGGTGGCCCGGACCGCGGTCGTGTGGGTACGGATGGTCGTCCAGGCGCCATCGGGGAGCCGTCGGCCCAGGTCGTAGTCCCGGAGACCGGCGGTGCCGGTCACGAGCCTTGGATCGCTCCCCGTCCACGCCACCGTCCAATGCCCGTCCGACCCCGCGACGCCGGTGACGCGCGCGGTCGGGTCGGTGCGATCGGGTCCGGTGATGGAGTCGACGGTCCAGATGACCTTGTGGCCGTTGGTCGCCACGCCGGCCCCGAAGTAGTTGTGGGTCTTGCTCAACACCTCGTGCCGATGGATCGAGTCGGACATCCGCCGTGTCCACGACGCTCGCCGCGGCTCCTTCGAGATCATTCGACTGGGTCCACGCGATGATCTCGGACGAGCGGCTGAACTTGACCTTGGCTCGCCGGAGGTGGTCGGAGATGTAGCGGCCATCCGGGTCCCGATGCGCGAAGTAGTGCCGGTCGATCATGTCCTGCGACCGGGCACGGGCCAGCCGGGCGATCCGCGGATCGAGCCGGATGGCCCGCAAGCCACGCTTGTCTCGCTTGGCATTGATGGCGTCGATGAGCGCCTGCTCGGCAGCCACCACCTCCGGTGACGCTGTGGCTGGCGCGCCGACCAGCGCGTGTGCCGAGGCGACAGGCGCCAGAGTGACGATGAGCACAAGGCCCGGTTCAGGGCCAGGATCGGGAGCTACGGTGCATCGGTAGTCCGCTGTGGGGTCTTGGAGGGTGACCATGGCCGGAGCAGATGCGCGAGTCAACGCCTCGCATGGGTCATCCCCACCCCCGACGAGTCCCGTCCGTCGACTGCTCGATACGGACCCGAATGCGGACCTGGTGGTGCACGGCGACGACCGGGTAGAAGCCGCGAACGCGAGGCCGACCGTCGTCTGAGCCCGGTCGCCAGCACGAGTCCGGCGTCGTTCGGGCGTGCATTCGCTCGCCCGCCTGCGGGCGTGGGAGCACTCCGGTGTCGCGCACCTGCAAGCCAAGGCCGCATGATCGCGTGGTCCGGGACACCCTGGTAAGCGCAGCATGGGGCGATGCGAGGTGCCTGGTGCGACCGATGCTCATCGTGAACCCTGCGGCCGACCACGACTTCCGTGCGTTCGCCGAGGCCGGCCTGCGACCGGACGACGACCCGAAAGCCCTCCAGGCACGCCTCCGCGTCCGCTTTCCCAAGGCGATCGTCCGGGCACGCGACCTGTCAGGCGAGCAGGTCGTCGTCTGGTACGTCTACCGGGAAGGTCGCTGGGTGTCCTGACCCGTGCCTGCGGCCGCGTCTGCCGCCTGCTGGGCGAGCTCCCGCTCGACACCCGCCTCGCGCAGCATGCGGTTGGCGACCGCCTCGGCCTCGTCCGCCAGGGCGACGATCCGCTCATCCCCGGGGTCGAGCGTGAGCTTCTCCTGCTCGATGTCGGTGATGCGGTCGGCGTCCGCGATGATGGATTGTGCGGTGGCCTTGAGGTCGTCGTCGAGATCGGTCATCGGCTGTCTCCCTCCGGCCCAGTCGGCCTGAGTCGTGAGCTGAAGTATCCCGGTATGGGATGGTGGGCGCGGGCATCGAAGGTCACGGTGAGCATCGCCGACCCGCGACGCAGCCGGTACGACCCGGACATGGTGCCCCGTTCCAGGAAGCCGCGCCAGAGGGCGCCCACAGCCTCCGTATCACCAGGGGCCGTGATATCGCGAACAGTGCGTCCGACGAGCTCGGTCGCGGGGCAGTCGATCAGGGTGCCTGCTGCAGCGTTGGCAGCGACGAGGGTCCCGTCGATGTCGGCCACCAGGATCGCATCGGTACGCGCGGACCCGGACAGGGCCTGATATGTCATCCAGGCATCGATGACCTCGAGGGCGGCGGTGCGGGCAGCCGCGATATCGGCCTGGTCGGTCCCTTCCCAGCGGCGCTCTGCCTCGCGCCATGCGGTCAGCGCGCCAACGACTGGCATGGGTTCGTCCGCCTTTGGTGACACCTGGCCTGGATGGATCGACGCGCGAGGCCGAACGATACCCCCTGCCGCGCCTAGCCTGGTATGCACGCCTCCGGAGCGGTGCCCTGATAGCCGGTGGCGAAGGCGTCCTGCCGTTGCTCGGCCGAGCCGTGGGTCCATGTCTCGGGGTTGACCCGGCCCTGGGTCGACTCATCTGGATCCGGTCGTCCCCCACGCGCCTGGGCTGCGTCCAGGGCCTGCGCCACCTGGTCCGCGTGATCGGCTCCAGGTAGCCGGTGTCCACCGCGTTGGCTGCCCAGACGCCCGCGTAGCAATCCGCCTGGAGCTCAATCCGGACCGATATCGCGCCGGCCCCGGACTGGCTTCACTCCCTGGTCCAGGTCGCCCAGCAGGTCCTGGGCGTGATGCCCGTACTCGTGGGCGATGACCGTCGCGGTGATAAGTCGAAAGAGCATCCCACACCGTTTGTGAGCATTCAGCAGCGCCTGCATACCGATGACGCTACCGGATTCATGTTGTCGGGCGGCATGGGGGTTAAATTCCACCACGTTGCAATCCCGGCGCTGATTACCGAGAAGTACATCGCATCACTGGCTGAGCCGTGGCGGTCACTGTGCTGGGAAACGGTCAAAGATACCGATTCGGTCGAATACCTCGGTGAGCGCTACTGGTCATACTGGCCGCAGATGGAGGATGTGAGCGACCTTATCCAGTTGTGGGAAAAGGATAGCTACACCTTCCTGTCGCAATACCAGCAGAACCCAATGGCGCTGACTGGCGGCATTATCGAAACAGACTGGTTCAAGACCTATACCGTTCTGCCGAAACTGCAGTATCGCGCCGTGTACGTCGACACCAACAGCGGCAAGGTGGAGGACTGGCTGGATTACACCGTTTTCACTCTGGTGGGAATGGGTGTGGACGGCAATCTCTACATCATCGACGTGGTGCGCGGTCGCTGGGACCCGGAAGACCTTCTGAAGAAAGCAGAGGAAGTATGGGAGCGCTGGCGCATGGCTGGCTCTGTTCGAATGATGCCGATGCGTCACATGGCTATCGAGGAGAAACAGGCTGGGCAGGGGCTGATTACCACCCTGAAAAAGCGCAGTGCAACCCCCGGACAGATGAGCATTCCGGTTAAAGAAATCCCACGCGGTACCGGACAGAACAAGCTGGTTCGCTGCCTCAACGTCATTCCACAGATAAAGACCGGAAAGGTGTACGTGCCAGCAACCCACAACCAGGATGGCGCGGCAATCTCGCACGTCTACTACGAAGACAACACGGTCGCTGGTAACACCTCATGGGTGCTTACCGCAATGACCGAGTGCGCCGCATTCTCTGCTGATGACAGCCATGACAACGACGACATTATCGACACATGGATGGATGCCATCGACGACAACCTTATTTCCGGTCGCCAGCCAATGGTCATCGACCCGAGCCAACTCAGGAGAATTTAAGTGTGGCCTTTTAAGCGAAAAGAAGTCGCCGCGCCTGAGCCGGTGAAAGAGCCTGAAAAATCTAAAATGAAAATCAGCTCCGGAGGCAGTGGCAACTATCCAGCCAAAACCAGCGCGTGAATTCCAGCGATATAACCCACCAAAAGGCGTCATCCCGGAAGCAGTAGAGCGAGCCATACTCGCGATGGACTCAACCGATTACGGCGCTCTTAATGACGCTTACTCGATGGGCTATGGCTACGGCAATCTCGACAGCTTCCCCGGCTACCCATATCTGGCAATGATGGCGCAGAAGCCTGAATACCGGAAGATGGTCGGCATCATCGCGGAGAAGATGACCGCGAAGTGGATAAAGCTGAAAACCGTAGGTGATGACGACAAGTCGGACCGCGTGAAGCAGATTATGGATTCGCTGGAACGCTACGAGGTGCGCGACAAGTTCCGGGAAGCAGCAGAACATGACGGTTATTTCGGTGGGGGTCAGATTTATGTCGACGTGCAGACATCTAAAAACGTATCAGCCTGGACTGATGACACAGAGCTGCAATCGAAGCTCTTCATCAGCGATAAGAAAATCACCAAAGGCAGCCTGAAAGGTTTCCGGGTGATTGAGCCAGTATGGACCTACCCTGGCGTGTATAACGCGCAGAACCCGTTAAGTCCTGACTTCTACAAGCCGACAGAATGGTTTGTGATGGGTAAGACGGTGCATGCAAGCCGCATGATTGACTTCGTGTCGCGTCAGGTCCCTGACCTGCTGAAAGCATCCTACAACTTTCGTGGGTTGTCTCTGATTCAGATTGCAGAGCCATACGTGAACAACTGGTTGCGCACTCGCGATAGTGTCAGCGACATGATCCACTCATTCAGCGTCCCGGTAATCGGAACCAACATGAGCACGGTGTTGCAGGGCGGTGGTGCCGAGTCACTCATTGCACGCCTGCAAATGTTTAACCAATGCCGGGACAATCGTGGGGCATTCGCAAAGGACAATGACGCAAGTCAGCCGGAGACGGTCGAATTCGTCAATGCGCCTCTTGGTACGCTGGACTCCCTTCAGGCGCAAGCTCAGGAGCAGATGGCCTCTGTTGCAGGTATTCCACTGGTGTTCCTGCTGGGCATCACACCGAACGGCCTGAACGCCTCGTCAGACGGTGAGATTAAAGTCTTCTATGACTACATCCATTCTCTCCAGCAGGCAATGTTCAAGCTGAACCTGAAGCGAGTGCTGGACATCATTCAACTCTCTGAATTTGGCGACATCGACCCGGATATCTATTTCGAATTCGAGCCTCTTTATGAGATGAGTTCGAAGGAGAAAGCAGAGATTCGTAAGATTGATGCTGATACGGACGCGGTTTATCAGGCAATCGGCGCATTGTCTAACAACGAGGTTCGCCAGAAGTTGGCCGACGACCCGGACAGCCCTTATCACTCACTGGACCTAAGCGATGATATCGAAATCGAAGAAGAAGACCTCGACGATGACGAGGAAGCAGAGCCAGAAGACGATAAGCCCGATAAGACCTAACGCCGGAGTAGAGGCATGGTATCGCAGGCAACTCGACAGGCAGGTGCGTGAGATGCAGAAGTCCGTTGTTTACTGGCTGACAGCTAACTACAAAGCGAGCGGCGCAGCAGTGGCAATGGACGCATCTCCGGCGGTGTTCATGCGTGACGCAATGCGAAAGCTGGCAAAGCGCTGGACTAAGTCATTCGACAGCATCGCTCAGAAGCTGGCCGACAGGTTCGCTGGTGACGCTCTGAAGAACTCTGACGTATCACTGCACAACGCGCTTGAAACGGCTGGATTCACGGTTGAGTTCAAGATGACCGCACCGATGAACAACGCGCTACAGGCAACCATCACCGAAAATGTCGGTTTGATACGCTCTATCCCTGAGAAGTATTTCACCGAAGTCGAAGGTTTGGTGATGCGGTCGGTGGCGCGCGGGCGTGACCTGTCATACCTCACCGACGAGTTGCAGAAGCGCTACGGCATTACCCGGCGGCGGGCTGCATTCATCGCGATGGACCAAAATAACAAAGCGACTTCGGTGATGCAGGCTGCACGCCAGCAATCACTCGGCATAACTGAGGGGGAGTGGGAGCATTCTGGAGCAGGAAAGCATCCTCGACCATCGCACGTTAAAGCAGGTAAAGAGAAACGCCGATTCCGCCTTGATAAAGGGTGCCTAATTGATGGGAAGTACATACTTCCCGGAGAGGAGCCTGGGTGTAAGTGTGGGTGGCGAGTGGTAATACCAGGACTAAATTAATCGGAAGCACACATGACAATCGAACGGTTAGCGTTTGACCGCGCATCCGTGCGCAGTTTTGATGGTAACGGTCGGCTTCAGGTAAAGGTCAGCAACATCAGCAAAGCGAACGTCTGCCCCTACTTCGGGCGAGAGATTCCAAATGCTGAAAAGCTCGGTTTAGACCCGGAAAAGATTTACCGGCTCTGGCGACACCCTGATGAACTGAAGAAAGCCGCTGCAACATTCAACAATATCCCGCTCCTCAATATTCACACTCCTGACTTCCCCGGCGACCCACCACGCGAATCACGCGTAGGCGTCACGCATTCCAATGCGGCATTTGATGGCACCTATCTCACTAACGGCCTGTCCGTATGGGATAACTCTGCGATTGCCGGGATTGAGACTGAGGAGCAAGAAGAACTGTCTTCGTCGTACCAATACGTCGCTGACATGACACCCGGCACCACCCCTACTGGTGAAGTCTATGACGGCATCATGCGGGACATTGTCGGGAACCACGTAGCGCTGGTTGAAACAGGCCGCGCAGGAAGCGACGTATTGGTCGCAGATTCACTACCCCCGGAGTTAAAACACATGAGCAAACGCAAAGCTGCGGCTATTCGCGCCACGCTGAAGCCATTACTGGCAGCAGACGCGGATCTGGAAGCAGAAGTACGCAAGGCGCTTCTGGCACTCGATGAGGCTGACAAGGAAGACGAGAAAGAAAAAAAACCAGCCGAAGACGAGGATGACGACGACAAGGACGACGAGAAGAAAAAGAAACCCGCCGACGATTCTGATGAAGATGACGACGACGAGAAAAAGAAAAAAACCGCTGATGACGAAGGCGATGAGGATGACGAGAAAGACGACAAAGTCTCCAAAACGGCTATGGACTCAGCTATTCGCCTGGCTACCGACAGCGCTACCAAACGGGCTGCAAAAAACTTCCGCGAAGTGCGTGAAGCAGAGCAGGCTGTGCGCCCGCTGATTGGCGATGTCGTAGCGATGGACTCAGCCGCCGATGTTTACCGCACAGCGCTGGAACAGTCTGGCATCGACGTTAAAGGCATCCATCACTCCGCATTCCCGGCGATGGTCCAGATGGCTATCAGCCAGAAGCAAAATTCACGCCCTGTCATCGCGCAGGATTCCGCATCAATCAGCGATTTTGAGAAAGACTTCCCTACCGCTGGCAAGCTGAAACGAGGTTTCTAACATGGCAGGTTTTCAGAGCGTAATTAACCAATACCCGGCCCCGGGCGTTGAAGGTGGCTTTGCGAGCACCAATCCACACGCGACATTCACTGCAGGTGAAGCTGCACTGGTTGCAGGCACCAATGGCCTGACAGTAGGTCGATTTGCCTGGGCTGTTGATGGTGTTGCATCTAACGCAGGCACTGGCGCACCGTCGGGCTTCGTAAATCGCGATGGTCAGGCGTCTATCACTACGTGGCTCGGGCAGGCATCAAACCTGATTCAGTCAGGCCGTGAAGTAACTCTCATGGTAGCGGGTGATTTCTGGGCTCGCACCTCTACCGCTGCGACTCGTGGTCAGAAAATCTTCGCCTCACTGACCACTGGTCAGGTACAGACAGGTGCAGCCGGAGCAACCATTTCCGGTTACGTCGAGACACCTTTCAAAGCTGGTAGCGCTTGCGAAGCAAACGAACTGGTCAAAATCAGCACCTGGAGCAACTAATGAACAAGTTTCAACAGCACTACGCCGCCGCAAGCGGTAAATACGGCATCGTGTTGCCGGGCGCAAAAGATTACCTGAAGCCGGAGTTTGCAGAAAACTTTGCTCTGGCAATGGATGCGCAGCCAACCATGGTGACCACTGGCAGTTCCGGTGTGCCTGCGTTCTTCACCAACTTCGTGGATCCGGAAGTTATCCGCATTCTGGTAACTCCGATGAAGGCTGCTGAGATTATCGGCGAGGTCAAAAAAGGCGACTGGACTACCCTCACCGCACAATTCCCGGTAGTTGAATCTGCAGGTGAGACCAGCTCTTACGGCGACTTCAACAACAACGGCATGACTGCAGCGAACGTGAACTGGGTTCCTCGCCAGTCTTACCACTACCAGACCCACACCCGCTGGGGTGAGCGCGAGCTGGACATGTACGGAGCGGCTCGTATCGGCTATGCCTCGGAGCTGAACGTGGCCTCCGCGCTGGTGCTGAACAAGTTCCAGAACAAATCTTACTTCTACGGCATTGCAGGCCTGCAGAACTATGGCTTGTTGAACGATCCATCACTGCCAGCGTCAATCACTCCTAACGCCACTGGCACTGGTAGCGCACTCACCTGGAGCACTAAAGACGGTCAGGCCGTGTACGACGACATCCTGAAGTTGTTCGGCCAGCTGGTAACTCAGACAAAAGGCCTGCTGGAAATGACTGACGGTATGACGCTGGCGATGTCTCCGGCGATGTCAGTTAACCTGGCTAAGACGAACATGTACAACGTGAACGTCTCAGACCTGCTGAAGAAAAACTTCCCGAACCTGAAAATCGAAACTGCTATCGAGTACTCGACCACCGCTGGCGAGTTGGTTCAGCTTATCGCAGATCGCCTGGGCGAGCAGGACACTGCATACGCAGCCTTCACAGAGAAGATGCGAGCGCATGCCGTGGTGACTGAAGAGTCATCATGGAAACAGAAAAAATCCGGTGGCACCTGGGGTGCAATCATCCGTCAACCGCTGGCAATCGCCACAATGCTGGGAGTCTGAGTCATGGCTGAAGTAGTTACCGTTGCATGCAAGCTGCCAAACGGCCTGCAGATCGAACAGGACGGCTATGTCGTCACCATCAAAGGCGCCAATGATTCCAATCTGGTTGGTGGCTATGGGATTACCGAGGGCGTCGATAAAGACGCCTTTGAAAAGTGGCTCGCTGTACATGCTGACCAGCCGTATGTAAAAAACGAGTTGGTATTTGCACAAGCCAAAACCAACAGCGCTCAGTCGAAAGCTGCTGAAAACGAAACGGTCAAATCTGGCCTTGAGGGCTTGCCTCAAGATAAGCCAATGGCTGGCATCGAGAAATCTGACGGGAAATAAAGATGGCTATCGTTGCTTTTGACCTGGCCGCATTCCGCGAACGCTACCCGGAATTCGATACCGTAAGTGAATCGCTGCTGAATGCGTACTTCGTTGAGGCAACGGTCTATCTCAATAACACCGACTCCAGCCCGGTCACCGATGTGGCTGTCCGGGCGGTATATCTGAATATGCTGGTTGCTCATCTTGCCGCGTTGAATAGCGGCGTTGGAGGGCAGTCGGCATCCGGTCTGGTGGGGCGTGTAGCCAGCGCATCTGAAGGTTCAGTTTCTGTTTCAATCGGTGATGTGCCGACCAGCAACGCTTCATGGTGGTATCTGCAAACGCCATACGGCGCTGCTTACTGGCAGGCTACCGTAGCTTATCGCGTAGGCTTCTACGTGCCGGGTTGTTCGCCATCCATGTACCCCTATCACTACAACCGCAGAGGATTTTACCGGAGGTAGAGATGACAGTATTTTCAGGCGGCGAGGCACTGGAGAAGAAGCTTACTGAACTGGCTGAGAGGCTGGGTGAAAGCAAAACACTCAGGGTTGGTTTTCTTGAGGGGGCGACGTATCCCGATGGCGAATCAGTGCCGATGGTTGCAGCAGCTAATGAATTTGGTGACCCGGCCATGAATCGACCGCCTCGACCCTTCTTCCGCAACATGATCGCCGAAAAATCCCCTCAGTGGGGAGATGACATTGGCAAGATTGCTGTAGCGTCAAATTACGACACAAGCACGCTTTTGCCGTTGATGGGTGAGCGGATTAAAGACCAGTTGCAGGGCTCCATCCGCGAGTTCTACGACCCACCGCTATCTGCTTACACCATCAAGAAGAAGGGTTTCGACAAGCCGCTCATTGACACAAGTCACATGCTGAATAGTGTCGATTACGACATTAAGGACGGCGTATGAATCTGCGGGGTATAGCGAACCGTGCAACTCGGGCGGTTAACCCGAACGTGCCGGGTGTGTTTCAGGTGAGTACCGGATACACAACCGCACCAAGCGGCAAGAAAGTGCCGTCATACAGCAGTGTTGATGTGGAGGTGCAATTTCAGGAGCTATCCAGCACAGACCTGCGTCAGATTGACTCTGTGAACATGCAGGGAATTCTGAAGTCGGCTTATCTGAATGGCAACTTCAACGGCGTGAACCGGCCCGAGCAAAAGGGTGGGGATATTCTTGTTGTCGATGGCCAGAAATGGCTGGTAGTTAAGGTGCCTGAGCTCTGGCCGGATTGGTGCCGCGTTATTGTTAACTTGCAGAGGTCAACATGACGGCAACCGTGAGCATTATCCAGGATGATCTAACAACCGCCTTGCGCGGTTTTTTATTATCCATTCTCGACACAGAAACGGTGGAACTGGGCCAGCAGAACCGGGTGCCAATGCCCGACGCTGACAACTTCGTTATCTTCACTCCGCTGGGTCAGATTGGACTATCCACCAACCGCGTTCAGTACGACGACAACGGCACATACGGCGATGGAAAGCAGTTAACGCAGCGCAGCACTCAGTGGCCGTGCCAGATTGACTGTTACGGTGAGCGGGCCTCTGAATTCGCATCAATCATCGGTACGCTGGCGCGCTCTGATTATGCCTGCGACTGGTTCCGTGAAAACGGACCGGTACTGACCCCGCTTTACTGCTCTGACCCGAAGCAAACCGCAATGATAAATGGCGAGCAGCAATATGAAGACCGCTGGACGCTGGATTTCATCGGGCAATTCAATCCAACCGTAACCACCCGGCAGGATTTCTACGACAGCATCAACCTCGGCATTATCGCCGCAGATTTAAAATACCCTCCGGAGAGTGCATAAATGGCAATCCCATTGCGTAAAGACGTGCAGATTAACCCCGGCGTACTGCCTGCGGGCGGCTCAGCACTGGACCTGAATGGCCTGATTCTTACCGATAGTGCTTATGCGCCAGTCGGTGGCGTCCTGACCTTCACAAGCAAGGATGACGTGTCGAAGTATTTCGGCAGCGCATCCAACGAATTCAGCATGTCCGAGATTTATTTTCAGGGCTACGATAATTCCAGCAAGACACCGGGCGCTCTGCTGTTTGCCCGCTTCAATACTGAAGACGCATCTGCGTGGCTGCGTTCGGGTTCGATGGCTGCTGTGACTATTGACCAGCTGAAGTTGCTGAGTGGCGTACTAACCATCACCGTAGATGGCACTGCAGTTACATCAGCGAGCATCAATCTCAGCTCTGCGACCAGTTTTGCGCAGGCGGCAGACCTGATTGAGACGGGTATCGGATCCAGCGTAACAGTTGATTTCGACACCACACAGAAGGCCTTTATCATCACCTCCGCAACCGATGGCGCAACAAGCACTATCGGCTACGCCACAGGTACGCTCTCCGAAGGGCTGAAGCTGACCGCAGCTGCCGGGGCCGTGATTTCACAGGGTGCAGGTCCCGCTGTGGTAACTGATGCAATGCAGGCTGTGCTGGATGGCTCACAAAACTGGGCGATTTTTACCACATCGTTCACGCCAACAGAAAGCCAGGCTCTCGCATTCTCTGCGTGGGCTAACGGGCAGAATTATCGCTTCGGTTACGTACCGTTCACGCTGGATGATTCGGCGCTGGTTCAGGGCTCGACGGCGACGCTGGCTTATAAAATCATCGCAACCAACGACTACTCGAATGTAATCCCGGTTTATGGCGACCAGAGCCATGCTGCTGCCGTGCTCGGATATGCTGCTTCGCTCGATTTCGACCGCCAGGAAGGCCGTGTAACGCTGAAATTCCGCTCGCTGTCCGGCCTGTTGCCTACTGTGACGTCATCCAGCGCTTACGATGCCCTGATTGCCAACGGCTACAACTTCTACGGCGCCTATACAGCGAACAACTACGATACCCGCTACTGGGCAGACGGAACGGTTACTGGCGATTTCAAATGGGCGGATTCCTTCTGCTTCCAGATTTGGCTCAATGCCAACCTGATGCAAGATGCGGTCGAGTTGTTCCAGTCTAATCGCAGCATTCCGTACAACGCGCGCGGGAAGGCGATCATCGAAGCCTCTTTCGCTGACACGCTGAATCAGGGTATTACCTTCGGCGGCATCCGCACTGGCGTAACGCTCTCAAGCTCTCAGATTTCTGAGATTCAGAACGCGGTCGGCACCGATGTATCAGCATCTCTGATTGCGAAGGGGTACTACCTGTTCATTGCGGACGCCACGCCGACGCAGCGTCAGGAGCGCACAAGCCCGAGCATGTCACTTTGGTACTGCGATGGCGGCAGTGTTCAGAAAATCACTCTTGCGTCGATTGAGGTGCAGTAAATGGCTAACAATACGATTACCAGTGCCGATTCCATCTTTGCGCTGACCGTTACCAACCTGTTCCCCAGTGCGCAGACGCTTGAGGGCTATGCGGCCGACGCGATGTTTGCCCTCGGTGACACTGAGATGGCGCAGTCTGTTCGTGGCGCCGACGGAAAACTGTCTGCCGGCTTTGTGTTTGGCGAGTACCTGCAGACGATCACCATCATGCCGGATAGCCCTTCACGCCAGATTTTTGAAACGTGGCAACTGACCTCGCTGACGTCCAAGGCTGTTTTCCGCTGCAACGCGACAATCATCCTGCCAGCGATTGGTAAGAAGTTCACGCTGACCAATGGTGTGCTACAGCGCGTTAAGGCCATGCCGGATGCTCAGCGTGTCCTGCAGGCTATGACCTTCCAAATCAACTGGGAGTCAGTGACCCCAGAAGACTACAGCGCATAAGGAATACCATGGCACGTAAAGAGCTTTATTACACCGTTGAGTCAGAAGGCCGCGACAAGGGTAAGGTGTTTTTCATCAAAGAAATGGCCGCCTCTGCTGCTGAGTGGTGGGCTATTCGCGCCGGGCTGGCAATGGCTAAAAACGGAGTGGCACTGCCGGATAACTTTTCCGACATGGGAATGGCGGGCATGGCGAAGGTTGGGCTGGAGATGGTTGCCAAAATCCCGCCGGAAGACGCAAAGCCGCTGCTGGATGAGCTGATGA
Source organism: uncultured Solirubrobacteraceae bacterium (assembly GCA_963798325.1). Taxonomy (GTDB): domain Bacteria; phylum Actinomycetota; class Thermoleophilia; order Solirubrobacterales; family Solirubrobacteraceae; genus Solirubrobacter. The sequence goes on along the minus strand of CAWCSS010000004.1, from coordinate 15,838 downwards.
AGTGCGTCACCGCTGTGCCGGACCCGTCTAACCCGGCGGTTAAGCGCCCGCTTATCGACGACGACACCGAAGAGGTGATGACTCGCCTCAAGCTGCGCGGCGAAGTTTTCAAGCTGCACGTTGATTTTTTCACAGCCGTCGCAGGTTAGACATCCCGCCAACGCTGGGGAGCGATATTGCTGGCCTGGTGAACTACGAGAACATCCCTCGCACCATCGCCACTATCGTCTCCTCAAAGCTTGCGACACTCCATGAACTGGATACGGTTTATGGGGTAGAAGACCTTTGGCGCCTGCTGGAAGTCAATACCGTGGACAATTACAACCAGATGGTCATTAACCGCGCCCAGGAGAGCTTCTGATGGCAGGAACAATCATTGATGCGCTTGTCGTCACTCTGGGCCTTGATTCCTCTGGTTTCAAAAAGGGTCAGCAGGAAGTTGGCGAAGGCCTGAAAAGTACGCGCAAGGATGCGGATCAGACAGCTAAGGAAATGGAGGCGTCCGGTAAGCGGGCGGCCTCCTTCTTTGGCTCTATCCGTACCGAGTTGCTGGCCCTTGTCGGGGTAACTCTTTCCGCGCAGGGCATCAAAACCTTCATTACCAGCATGACCTCCGACCTGATGAGGCTGGGGATTGAGTCCCGTGCGCTGGATATCTCTGCTAAGTCTCTGGATGGCTGGGAGCGTGCTGCTTCAGCAGCTGGCTCCAGCGCTCAGAAGATGGCGGGCACGCTGGGTGCATTCCAGAATGTGCTGACGCAAATCAGGACGGGTGGCGGGCAGGACGATCCACTTTTCGGAGCGCTCGCCTCATTCGGTGGCGCTACCGGAGCAAACTTCGACTACCAGAATGACAACTCAGAAGCCATCATGCGCAAAATCGCGCAGAACTGGGGCAAGCTGAGCAAAGACGCACAGCGCCGATTTGGTGGCATGTTCGGCTTTGACAATGCAACTCAGCAGGGCCTGGCTAATGGCTCGCTGGTTCGTGATGCAGACAGGTTCTCGCAGATTTCTCGCGCAACTGATGATGCGACCAAAAAGGCGCAGGAGTTCAACCGCCGTTTGGAGGAGATGAAGCAAAACTTCTCTGCGGCAGCTCAGGTGCTGTATGAGGCGCTCATTCCTTATGTCGAAAAGCTCATACCGCTGATTGAGAAGTTCGGAAACTGGATCGCCACGCACGGCCCGGAAATTGAAAAGACATTCGTCAGCATTACCGACAAAGTTAACGGCGTGGTGGATGCCTTCGGCGGTTGGGAAAATGTTCTGACTGCGCTACTGGTGTTCATGGGTGGCAAGTGGCTGATTGGTATTACCGGCGCACTCGGTGGCGTTAAATCGTCGCTGCTTGCGATATCACGCATCAGCCTGATTGCAGGGCTTGTCGAGTTGCAGAAATATGCCGCCGAAATGGAGAAGAAATACGCCTGGCTGAAAGATAACCCGGTGACAAACTTCCTCAATAACGGCACTGGCACCGACACCACAACCGAGTTGGGCAAGAAATTCCACGACTGGGTTGCTGAGAATACAGGGATAGAGCTCCCCCGTGGCGATGGATACAAGTCGCTGCCTCGCGGTGTTCGCAATAATAATCCGGGCAACCTCAACTTTGCTAACCAGGCGGGCGCCACAAAAGAGTCGGGCGAGAACGGCCGCTTTGCTGTCTTCGGCTCAATGCAGGAAGGCGCTGCAGCGCTCTACCGCCAGCTTCAGCTTTACATGAAGCGTGGCAACAATACCCTTTCGGGGATCGTGAACAAGTACGCACCCGCTGGCGACAACAACAATGTCGGCGCTTATATCAGCGCACTGATGAAGGCTACCGGGAAAGGTGCTAATGAGGCCATCGATTCAGGCGACACCGGGACCATTGCCCGACTGATGAAAGGCATCGTGGACCATGAGAACGGGAAAGGTTACGTCAGCGCATCCGACATCATGGGTGGCATTCAGCTTGGCTCAGGCGCAGCAGCAATGCGGGGCGGCGCGGCATCTGCATCGAGCGGTCCGCAGATTCATATCGGCGAGATGAATGTCCAAAGCACTGCCAGCAATGTGCAGGCGCTTGGCACGGATGTTATGCGAAACGTGCAGCGAAACAGGCTGGTGACGCCTTCAATGTCAGGGCAGGGGTAATCATGGCCTTCTCTCTCAATGAAACAACGCTACTCAGTGCGCTGGGTAGCGGAAACATCTTCTCCATCATCAACAGCGTGCTGTCGCCGGGCTATGGAATTTATCTCAAGTCCGGTGCGGCCGCATTGTCCCCCACGTCATTCCTCGGCATTGAGTATGGTGCTGATGCGGCGATCGTATCCGCACCGATTGAAAACGGCTCTTATAACTCCTTCAACAAAGTGAAGCGGCCCCCGGTTATCCGTGTGCTGTTCACGTTGGAGGGATGGACTGGGTTCAGCGGAAGCATTCCTAACCTGACCAACTTCACGCTGACAAGTCGTACGGACATGCTGGCCGCTCTTGACGCGATGGTGTCCGATGCTCAGGTGTATGACATCGAGACGCCAGACACCACTTACGAAGATTACGACCTTGTCCGTTACAACTACCGAACTTCAGATCGCGATGTCACGCTGCTGGTTGTTGAGGCAATTTTCCAGGCGGTCTTGCAGGAGGCTGAAGTGACACTGACAAACGCAACAGCTAACAGTGATACCACGCAGAACGGCACCAGCAAGGCAGCCAGCGTGGTGACAGAGAAAGCCAATTCCACCGCGTCAAATTCGACACTGGACGATGTAAAAGGCGCACTTTCCGGACTGAAAAGCTCGGTATCCAGCGCGGCAACTTCCGTGGCGACATCCGTCAGCACCTCGGTTGGCAATGCTACATCCGGCGTTACCAGCGCGGTTAATGGCGCAGCCACGTCGGCGATTAACAACCTGTCAGCCACGGTAAAAGAATTCGCAGCGAGTATCACCTGATGCAGAACATCTCACTGAAACCACTTAAAGCGCAGGAAGTAAACGTAACGCTGAACGGTCAGGCAACCACGCTGCGCATCGTACAGCGATCGACTGGCATGTTTATGGATATCGGCGTGAACAACACCTGGATAGCTCAGGGCGTTCTCTGCCTGAACGGGAATAAGATTGTCCGTTACCCACACCTGAAATTCAGCGGCGACCTGGTTTTCGCAGACACCAAAGGCGCTATGGACCCGTCTTATGACGAGCTTGGCACCCGCTTCAAACTGTTCTATCTCACCGCAGAAGAGGTCGCGCAATGACGTACAAAAAGCGCACCCTGAAATTTCAATTCACCCTGAAAGAAGGAGCTTTCGACGACCAAGGTAATAGCACTCTTACTATTGCTAACAACAAAGCAGAAGTCGAGATAGGCGCTTATGGTGGAATTGCAGGCACCAACATGGAGGCCAGAATATTTGGTCTAAGCCTGAACAACATGGCCGCCCTGAGCTACAAGGGCATTCAGTACAACGGTTCAAAGCAGAACCTGATGAAGGTGTGGGCTGACGAAAAACCAATTTTTGTCGGATCCATTACCAGCTGCTTTGCTGACCTGAATCAGATGCCTGATGCCCCACTCATCATAAGTGCGTTCTCAACAGGATTCGACCAGTCCATCACAGCGCCGCCATTCAGTAGGGAAGGTGTGGCGAGCGTGGCAGAGATCATCCAGTCAATCGCTGCAGGCATAGGCTACACGGTTGTGAACAGCGGCGTAAACGCGAAGGTGGAAAACCCTTACTTCACTGGCGACCCGATATCTCAGATTCATCAGGTAGCAGAACTAGCCGGGATTAACATCGACTTTCGCCTCGGGGCCATCTACATCTGGCCGCAGAGCGGAAACGTTGATGACACTATCCCGCTAATTTCGCCAGCGACCGGCTTGCTCGGATATCCGATATTCACCCGCACGGGGATAACATTCCAGTGCGTTTACAGTGACCTGATTCTGCGCGGCAGGAAGATACAGCTGGAAACCTCACTACCCAATGGCAGCGGGATTTACACGATACAGTCAGCCACACACCACCTGTCTTCATGGACAGAGGGCGGCCCGTGGGCAACCATCGTTTACGCCTCTATAGGCCAGTTAACAGTGAGGCAGTAATGACCCTCTATACGACAAGGCCAGAAGACACTTCGACCGACTCCAACGCGCAAAAGCATCTCATGCGCCAGTTCCTGATGGGCCATGCATTCATTACCCTGGCCGTGGTGACGAAAGTCAATGAGGCGGGAGAGGTGGTATCCGTGACGCCGATGGTGGATGGCTTCACCGGGGGTGGCGACCGCATACCAAATCAGCCAATCCACGGCGTTCCGGTATGGAGGCTGCAGCGAGGCGCCAGCGCGGTGATGATGCCGCCAGTGATTGGAGATATTGGCCTGATCGCAATCTGTGATCGTGATATCAGCGCAGTGAAGCAGACTCGGGAGCCTGCACTCCCCGGCTCTAACCGCACGCACAGCTACTCTGATGCGATATATCTCGGTGGTGCGCTGAACGGCGACCCGGTGCAGTACGTGAAGTTTGCAAATGACGGGATTGATATTGTTTCACCGCTCACAGTCACGATGACGGCGCCGATCGTTGAGGTTAACGCCGATACAAAAATATCCCTGAATTCTCCGGTGATTGAGGCTAATGGGCAACTCACGCAGGGATCTGGAAGCTACTCCGGCAACGCCACATTCGGCGGCAGCATCACCGCCACCGGAGAGGTCACCGGGAATGGAGTTAACCTCAGCACTCACACCCATGGCGGCGTGGAGTCAGGAAGCTCTAATACCAGCCAGCCAAATCCATAACCCGCTCCGGCGGGTTTTATTTCATTTTCTTGCGAACGGGAGTGGTAAGCGATTTTTCAACACTCCATCCTCGAGATAATCTTAGATGTAGAACATGTTTTGCTATTCCATAAGACCTTGCGGCATCTGAAAGGCGCATTTCTCCCATTGGAGTCATTAGTATTCTTCTGTGGACTGGCGTATTAATAATTTTTGATTCTTCCCACCCAGCCCTGATCCGGTTTCTTATCACTCGAGCTGGTAGGTTATTTTCAATTGCTGCAATAAAAACAGGCTGCAATCCTTTTTTGGTTTTTATTAACCGAGTATTTCTCTTATTAGCGTCTTGAGCCTCTCGTGATGCCCAGCAACAATTATCTGGGCAATATCCTACATTGTTATCAATACGTTCAATGCTGTGCAGCATGGAAGGTTTTGCGCCCATGTCGGAGATAAAGTTTTCGAACTTCAACCATCTTTCACAAACAGATATGCCTCTTTCCCCATAGTTTTCATACCCAGTGGAGGATGGATTCGTGCATCGCTGAATCATGGATGCCCAGACCTTGTACTCCTTTGACCTTGACATGCCGTGGGTTGTATTCTTCTTCAGGAGATGCTCTTTTTTATAGCACCCACAAGAAACAGTGGATTCTGATGTAAGGGATTTCTTTCTAACGCTAATTTCATTTCCGCATTCGCATAAACATCTCCAAATAGCATCACCGTTTTTCCCAGTTCCACATCGATTTAATACTTTCAGCCTCCCATACCTTTGGCCTGAAATATCAATAAATTTACCCATAGATAATTCCTCTTTTTGGACAGGATGATTATATCATGATGGAAAAATTATGTTAACCAAATCGCTAATGTTAACTGAAAAGTGGGACATCTCGCTCGACGACTCAGGGAATATCGGCATTACCTCAAACCCTTACGCAGTTGCACAAGATGCCGCATGCGCCTGCTCGACATTCCTCGGCGAGTGCTGGTACGACACCAGGCTGGGAATTCCGTACTACGAGAGAATCCTCGGAAAGTGGCCCGGTACTCAGCTGATCGCAACGAAGATGGCAACCGAAGCCAAAAAACTTCCTTACGTCCAGTCAGCGTTTTGCACCGTGACAGTAGGGAAGGTATCCCGTGCTGCATCTGGTGTTATGACCCTGACCGATACGAACAACATTACATCAAACATTCAATTCTGAGGTATCAATGGCTGACGTAACAGTAACCACAGCCGTCCCCTCCGTCACCCTTTCAGACATAGGCATCGCCGTACCGGATGAGATTGATATCCTGAATGGGCGCCTGACGGATCTGGATACGGCGATGGGTGGAGGTATGAGCAAAAGCCTGACTACCCCACAGGGCCAGATTGCAACGAGCGACACGGCAATCATCGGCGACAAAAACGATGCGCTGGCGTGGCTGGTTAATCAGATTAACCCTGACTATGCGGAAGGTCGCATGCAGGACGCTATAGGCCAGATTTACTTTATCGACCGAATCGCCGCCATCGGCACGACAGTAACAGCAACCTGCACAGGGCTTGTCGGCACGGTTATCCCTGCGGGAAGTCTTACCACCGACAGCAGCGGATATATTTACGCATCTCTGGCTGACGCCACTATCCCATCCAGCGGTAGTATTGATGTTGTATTCCAGAATCAGGCGACAGGCCCAATCGCGTGCCCAATCGGAGCGCTAAACAGCATCTATCGGGCAATCACCGGATGGTCGGGCATTACCAATGCCGCAGCTGGCGTACTGGGTAATGATGTGGAGAGCAGAGCGAACTTTGAGTATCGTCGCCGCCAGTCGGTCGCGGGCAACGCCAATAATCAGCTCGGCGCGATTTATGCCAACGTGCTTTCGGTGCCGGGTGTAACTGATGCCTACGTAACACAGAACAACAGCGGCACAGCGGTCGAAAAGGGCGCCTCGGATTACACGCTGCTTCCTCACTCTCTGTACGTTGCGGCATACGGCGGTGCCGCTTCTGATATTGCTAACGCGATATTCCAGAAGCTGAACCCCGGCCCCGATATGAACGGCAACACCACTTACACGGTGCAAGACACGGTCAATTACGTCCAACCCTACCCTGAGTACGAAATTAAATGGCAAACGCCTGCCGCAGTCAGCGTATACGTGAAGGTTGAGCTGGCAAAAAACAACTCCCTTCCGGGTGACATCGAACCCAGAGTTATGACCGCCGTCCTCAGCGCGTTCAATGGCGAGGACGGCGGCACTCGGGCAAGGATTGGCTCGACCATATACGCCGGGCGCTATTACTCAGGCGTTCAGGCCGTCGACACTGATAACGTCGATATCTTCAGTATAACGCTGAGTCGCAATGGAACCACATACGGCACCTCAGTATCGTTCGGCATTGATGAAGTTCCCACTCTGGACTCATCAAATATCTCGGTGACACTGGCATGATAAACGTCGCGGATACAATCCTGACGCAGTATGCCGACAGCCCGAACCTGAAATCACTCATCTACTCATTCAATGAGGCAATCGGCATAGACGGCTTCCTTGATGATTTCTATGACGTCATCTGGAACATAGAAACAGCCGACACTTACGGGCTGGATGTGTGGGGGAAAATCGTGGTTGTCAGCCGGCAGTTGACGGTGACAGAAAATCAGATTTATTTCGGGTTCGGCGAGGCGTCATCAGATCCAGTTCTCGTTGATGACCCACAGCCATTTAACCAGGCGCCGTTTTATTCCGGTGCACTGCTCACATCGACCGTAACCCTAACGAATGACGTGTACCGCAAGCTCATCATGATGAAAGCGGCAGCGAATATATCCGACTGCACGATCCCCAATATGAACAAGCTTCTGATGTTCATGTTTGGAGACAGTGGGCGATGCTATGTCAGGAATGATGGCGACATGACAATGAGCTACGTGTTCGAGTTTCAGCTATCAACTGCAGAGCTTGCAATTGTACAAAGCTCCGGCGCCCTCCCAGCCCCTGTCGGGGTAACCGTAAATATCGTCCAGCAGGTATAAAATGAATTCTTCTGAAATCCCGTCACGCATTACAAAAGCGTTTGGCGTAAATGGCCTGCGCAATAATATTCCGACGGACTCAAGCGCAACAACTGACAATAACGGCGTGGCCACCTTTGATAAAGGGTTTCCCCCTGTAACCATGCAGCCCCTGAGCGCAGGTGGAATACCCCCATCAGGAAAGGATGTTAATGGTGCGCTATACGCTGTCACTCAGCAGCAGCAGTGGTTTAACTCCGGGATGGGTTATCCTTTTAATGGTGATTTTTCATCGTCTATTGGTGGTTACCCAAAAGGATCTGTTTTACCAAACTCAGCAGGAACAGGGCAATGGCTCAACCTTATCGAAGGAAACCTAACAAATCCTGAGTCAAATGGCTCTGGAACCACTGGATGGGTTCCTTTAACTGGATACGGTTCGACATTAATACAAATAAGCTCCTCAAGCATAGTGTTAAGCTCTTTTCAGGCCTCAAAGGAAAGGGTGGTTATCTCTGGTTCTCTTACGTCAAATGTCAGCATAATTTTTCCATCATGGATTAAATCATGGCAGATTGAAAATAACTGCACTGGGAACTTTACAGTTATTTGTAAAACAAGTAGCTCTGCTGGTGTTATTATCCCAAATGGTTATGTTTCATATATCTACTGTGATGGTGCGTCAATTTCGAAGAGTCTTGGAACCGCATCTTCCCGGGATGTGGGGGTAGCATCAGGGCAGATTCCTGATATGTCATATTTCGAATCTTCATTACAGTGGAGTAAATCACCTAACGGCAAGATAACGCAAACTGGGATAGTTTCCTCTACAACCTCAGGGAATACGGTCTTCACATTCCCCATCCCATTCCCAAACGCCTGTAGATCTATCATTTGTCAGCAGCAGGATACCGACAGGGTTAATATTGTAGGGTGCACACCAATAAGCAAATCACAATTCAAACTTAGTGCCTGGCAGTTTCTAGGGGGCGCTTTTTCTTTTGCTGCAACATCAGTAACATATATTGCTCAAGGTGATTAAAGATGTCTATTTCGGATACGAATAAAGCAAGACAGTATGCATCTATTGCAGAGGTTGCTGCGGCGCAAGCAAAATTGTTCGCTGACAAGCTTGACTCGGCCCCTGACTATGCATCACAAGCCGCTGCTTCAGCCGCAGATGCGGCGCAGTCAGCCACAGTGGCGGTGGCTGCTGAGTCTATAGTAAATAATTATGTCATTGCTGCAAGTGATTATGCTAGTGATGCGGCACAGTCAGCTATTACGGCAGGATCTGCCGCAGAAAGTGCAATTAGCCAGACGTTGAGAGTGCCAACTGGAGAGGCAATTGAATCTCTACCGCTGGCAGAGGACAGGGCCGAAACCTTAATATCATTTGACAGCGCCGGAGAGACGGAGCTTGTCGGATTGAATACCTTCGCCAGGCTGGATCAGGACGGCAAGGTTCCGGTAGCAAATATCCCTGCAATAGCGCTAAACGAGCCATTTGTCGTTAACAGCCAGGCTGAGATGCTGGCGCTAAGCGACGCAGTCATTGGCGATGTGGCAAAGAGAACAGACAAGGGGCTGTCATTCATCCTGGGTGCCTTGCCACCTTCTTCGTTATCAAGCTGGATTCAACTGAACGACGATATACTTTCACAGCTTGCGTTGCCTTCTGGCGCAGCTCAAATTGGCGCTCTGGATGATTCATCCAATCCAACTACTGTACAGGCAGCTTTAGGACTCAAACCATCAGCGTTATATCTTTCGTCTGCCGCAGGGTCAGCAGCGATTGGATATTCAGGTGGCGTAACACCATCATCTTATGATGCTGGTACTACCGTGCAGGCAGCATTAAACAGGATTACCGCTAAAGTTATTTATGCCTCAAAATACGGCGTGAAGGCCGACGGAGTAACAGACGACACGGCTGCATTGCAGGCTCTTTCAGCCGCAGTTTCTGCCATGACAAACCCGGTGGTCGAGGTTGTGTTCCCGCAAGGGACATCAATGGTTGGCGCACAGCAGCAAGCCCCTAACGCTACATCGGGTTACTCTTTCCGGCCTACATACATGACCACCGGCAATAACGGCTGGTTCTACGTTAGCGGGCGATCAGGCACAACAATAATCAACGCGCGTGGATGGACGATTAAGCTTAACCCCGGCATGAAGCACGGATCGTTTGACCCCACTACTGGGAATGCGATCACTACAACCCTACCATTCCGCGACACAAACTACATGGCATGGGCAGGAATGCTTGTTGCTTTTAAAAGTTGTGAGCACATTATCCGCTACGGATTAACTGTTGATGGCGGAGCAGACACTGCTGTGTGGGGAGGTAAGTATGGAGATTCCGGTTGGCAGTGTGCTTCATTCGGGGTCTGGGATACTGGCTGTAAGCGAATTGAGGCTTACAATGATAATTCAACCAATGCGTTGCTTGATAATCTTTACGTCTCTACAGAAAGCGCTTGGTCGCCTGGGTTAACAGATAATCCTCGTAGTGCTGACTACTATAATTGCCGATATACTGACGGACGTAGGCAGAATGTCACCATTGCAGGGGGGCAGAATATTCGCTTTCACGGCGGTGATGCATTGAGGGCAGGGAGGAAATGCTTGAATGCTGGCTCTTACTATTCAGCACCAGAGGCTAATGTTGATATTGAGTCGGAGTCAGGGTCTATATATGACGTGGTATTAGATGATTTCAAGATGATAGATGGCGGGTTGAATACTTTTGTCGCGGCGTCATTTAATAACCCATTCTCTAGAGCCACGCTAAACAGGTGTCTGCTAAGGACAAATTCTTCAATTTCTCAGATTTATGTTACTGGTTCTGGTGTGGATTTCAACAAGTGCCTTATTGAAGGTAGCGGAATAGATTGCCGCAATAACTCATTGACAGAAGTTAACCTGAGGGGGTGTACATTACGCAATCACATTAACGGGGCTGTTGCTGATTACTGTCAGTATTCAGGAAATTATGGCTCTATCGAGGATTGCGTCTTCGAGGTTATATTCGATTCTAAGATGGGCGCTCGAAATGTATTCGCCATCACGGGCGGTGATGTGCTCGCAACTCCGATATATCCTCAAAAAGGTGCTTTTAGATTCAACCGCATTAACCTTGCAGGCAATCAGGATAGTGTACCTGCCAATGCAAATGGGAAAACATATCTCGGATACATACAGTTTTTCTACGATATGGACCTCCGGATTACCACTGCCATTACTGGTGCAAGGGCGATCGACTTGAACACTAGTGGTAGTGCTGTAAATCAGCGCGGCATCACGATGGATAACGCACTAATTGTCGATCGTGATACGGGGACATCTATATCAATGCCTGGCGGTGGGTTCATGATGTCGCGAACCGCCTTATTCGCTGCCGCATCCATTATGCCTATGGTTGATGGAATGTTTGCTTTAGGTAGCTCTTCCAGGGGGATAGGTAATGCCACCTTTGCTCTAGGTGCAGGAGTAATCCAGAAGGATTCTACAGGAAAGGCGTGGAAGTTGAGCCTCAGCGTTTCAAACGGCATAGCAACGTCAGTATGGTCCGCAGTTTAAATCCACTAAGCCCCTCCAAGAAAAGGGAGGGGCATCATCACAGATTCATTTCTTTTAATAACGCTTTTACTACCATTTCAGATCCTTTGGGTGTTAAGTGGTTTTTATCAAAATACATTGGAATCCCATCTTTGATCAGCCCGCACCTTCCGCTATCTTCTTCGAAATCATACACATCAACGTATCTTGCTCCAGACTCCCTTATGTAACTACCGATCAGATCACTAAACCCTCTTGAATCCTTTCTCTGAAACCTACAGAGATCATCGGGCTTATATGACATGGCAATCTTGTAAAACTGCTCAGGGAACGTTTTCATTTCACTTACGACGAAAACATTTTTTGTATTAGATAGCAACGGAGTTAAGGTAGACATTATTCTACTTTCTAGGTTATCTTTTCCGTAGGAAATCCAATAAGAAGCAAGGATGACATAATCTACGTTGTTTTTCTTAAGATAATCTCCGTAAAGAAAGTTGAATAATTTTTGACATCCATTTTTATTGCCATTATCAGGGGATGGATAACACCCAGACGCGGTTATTTGTACTATGTTGTAGTTATCAGCAAGCACCCTTAAAGCACCTGAAAGTTGAGCTGCATGGCTATCACCAACAAGTAAAATTGTCTTCTTTTCAGGGGAAGACTCTAAGCAACCATTACTTTTTAATGATTTTAGGTCGAATTTATCACTTTGAATAAAGCACTTTGAATGGAACTGAATTGATAATTCTGGAGAAGCGCCGAAGTTAGAGTATTTAGTTATTTTTTCTAGTGAAGAAGATATAGAATTACTTAAGAAGTAGGTGGCGCATATGAAAAAAGTTAAAACCAATGAAGAGTATCTGATCCAAGAATTGCCAAAGTTTTCAAAAAATTTTCTTGATATTACAGCCATGAATACTGACATGGAAATTGCTTTAATAATGTTTGAGGTCGTAAATTCTATATCTGAATTATTCATGTATGCAACTATTACCCAATGCCACAAGTATAATGAGTATGAAACCTCAGATATGAAAACTACAACCCTGCTCCTAATGAAAGAGAATTGCTTGTCATTACAGCATACCAGGCAAATCACTGCGCCAAAAATAGGAAGTATAGACATGGCGTCAGGCCATAGAGTTCTTTCTTTGTACGTTGTGACACACATTAAAACGACAAACACCCCAAAATAACAGAACACCCTTCTAAATAACCTAGGCGCACTAAAAGAAACAAGAGAGGCAATGGATCCGGCAAGTAGTTCCCACACTCTAGCGAATGTTATATAAAATGAAGACTCCTCTTTAGCATACGTAAACCACATGCAATAAGAAAAGGAGAAAATAAATAAAACTGAGTATGAATAAATTTGCTTATTAATGCCGCGAAAAACTTTTGAGGCAATTACAATGATGGGAAATATTAAGTAAAACTGAAACTCCACGGACAGAGACCATGTATGAAGTAGCCATCTTTTACTTGAAGAGTCGTCAAAATAACCAGAGCTATTACTATAAAAAAAATTAGATAAAAATGATAATGCATACCTAGATTCTTTTATGATGTCATCAACCATGTAGGCAGGGGATGATGCATATAAAAAAACAACGGAAATAACGCAAAGCATTATTAGTGCCGGGTATAACCGTCTTATTCTTGAGGCGTAAAAACTAAGGGTGCCATCACGTGAATTAATTATTTTATCTGAATATAATGAAGACATTAAATATCCAGACAACACAAAGAAAACATCGACACCAACAAAGCCGCCACCAAACCCAGGAACCTTGAAGTGATACAAGACAACAGATATCACAGCAATAGCTCTCATTGCCGCAATGTCATGCCTGAAGTTATTATGCATTAGCTATCCTTGGAATATTGAATTAAAACTCTGTTTTTCATAATGTTAACACGAGGAAGAACAAACGCAAGGAAGCATAAGCCCCGTTCAACAATAACTCTTGGGGTGGTTATGGCGCATCCGTGCGCCACTATCATCACTGGCGACTAATTAACCCATTCACGCCGTGCTCACTTAGTTTGTCGAGTATCAGCATCCCGTTGCTTTCCTGAATTTGTAGCTCAAGCAATTTGTTGTGCATATCGTTAAGCAGCGGTTCGATTGCTCCACGCTTGCGAACGACCTTGCTAATAACCTGCTTCTCGAAGTCATAGAGTGCAGCATGAACGGCTGATGTTATTTTCATGATGCGGCGGCACTCTTCACCCAGCACGGGCAAATCCTCTACAGAGAATGGTTGCGGAGATGGTCGCCCGGTGACTGAGCGCAGGCAGTACCAGACTCCAGCATTCCATGCCTGATCGAACTTCATTCCGTTTGTCATCAGCCATACAAGCCGCTTTAGGTTTCCCATATCGGCAGGGGAAAGGGGTTCGGATTGCGGCTGCTTTTCATAACGACCAGTTTTACGGATCGTTGGAAGCACCTCGTTAAACACCCAATCCTGGAATTGTTTAGCTTCTGGCTTGTTGCTGCGGAAGATTACCCGGTACAGGTTGGGTTCGTTGACGAATGTCAGTTGCTGCTTGCCGCCATCGGTAGGGATTACATTTTTTGTAACCCCTTTGATATCCATCTGAAAGCGCGATGGACTGGCAACTGCAACAGATAATACATCGCACACATCTTTAAGGCAGAACCAAGGTTCACCGCCGATCACTTGGATGCGTATGTCATGGGATTCTTGAAATGAAAAAGATACAGGATGGTTAGCTAATGCTGACATAGTAATGACCTCGTGTTAGTGAGACTTACACCACCTTCGAGACCAATCTTGGGTGGTGAGCTGTGCGGAGTTGGTCTTACCGGCTAACACGAACCCGGCGCTTCCGAAGAAGCCCCCACACAACCCACCATAATTTTGATGTGACTGTGCTTTGCGCATAAAAAAACCACGTCAGGCGTGGTATGCGCCGTGTTAGATATCCGGGAGACCAATCCCGGCAACCGATTTTGCGGATGCACAGGGAATATAGCCCCGGATATCTGAAATAGTCAAGAGAAAGGAATTTTGAAGGTGATGCGCTGAGCGAGGTAATTGTGATCGGGACCGTGGTGCTGACGATAACGCAGCATCATGATTTCAACGGGCCGGTGATTTGATGTGCGGGGTTAGCTCCCCGCTTTAATCTTTACCTTTCCATCAATCCAGTCAGCCCACCACTGCATCATCTCGCGCCGCTTATCAAGATACTGCGCGTGGTTGTAGATTCCGCGCACAGAGCCGCTGTTAGCGTGCGCAAGCTGCTTCTCAATGGCATCGGCAGGCCACTCATGTTCGTTCATTATTGTGCTGAACTGGTGGCGGAAACCATGCCCGCTCGCAAGACCCTCGTATCCTATCTGCCTGATGACAAGAAGAACGGCGTTTTCGCTAATGGACTTCTTTTTGTCATTCCTTCCGGCAAACACAAAATCTGATATTGGTCCCGTTATGGGCTTTAACCCCTCAAGCAAATCCACGACCTGTTGTGACATCGGAACGATATGAATTCGCCGACCCTTCATCACCTGTTCGGAGATGGTGATAGTCCTGGTTTCAAAGTCGATGTCCTTCCATAGCATGGAGCGCAGTTCGATAGTTCGGAGCGCCGTGTACTGAAGAACCTGAGTTGCCACCTTTGAAACGATGCTCCCGGAGAAGCCAGCCAGCGCTTTATTAAACGCGGGTATCTGGTCGGCGGGAAGGAAAGGGTAGTTCTTTTTGCGATATCCCTTCATGGCGTCAGCCAGGTCAGGCGCCGGGTTATACTTGGCTCGCCCGGTAATTATCGCGTACCGGAATACTTCTCCGCACCTGCGCCGGGCTTTATTTGCGCGCTCCATGGCACCGCGAGATTCAAACAAGCGAATGACTTCCAGAATCTTCATTGGCTCGATGTCGTTAATATCCATGGCGCCGATCATTGGAAGGATGTCATCACGGAACATACGGGACAGCTCGTCGCCATACCCGGCAGACCACACCTGTTTTTTGTGGTCGTACCATTCGGCGTATATTGCGCCGAAGGTGTTATCAGCTACCGCCTGCTTCTTTGCCTTCACCGGATCCACACCATCAGACACTTCCTTTCTGGCGCTCCATGCTTTATCCCTCGCTTCCTGCAAAGACATCAGTGGATATTTCCCCACCGTTAAAACCTTTTCCTTCCCGTCAATTTTATAACGCATCTGCCACACCTTCTTGCCGGAGACGGGCACGTACAGATAGAGGCCATTGCTGTCCAGTAGTCGGTATGGCCTTTCCTTTGGCTTTGCTGCTTCTATCTGCTTCACGGTCAGCATGGGTAAAATTCCGGTGGGTAAATTTATTTACTCGTTTTTTACCCGCTTAAGAGTGCGGCTGTCAACGAACCATTGCGAACTATGGCGAACTGATAATTTAAGTGAGCCCTGAGTTTAAAGGGGTTTTGCGAACTACTGCGGAGGCTGGCGAACTGATGAAT
>CAWCSS010000003.1:0-533856 GCA_963798325.1 uncultured Solirubrobacteraceae bacterium | reverse complement strand
CTGTGGCGTGTCCTTGGTTCAGGTACGTCTTTGTTCTTGGGCTGGTGGGGCGCGACGAGGCGTCCGGGACGAGCTCGGGGCGATGGTCAGGGCGTGCTGCAGCCGCGCGGCGAACAGCGCGCTGGTGGCGAGCGCGGCGCCGGCGAGCAGCCAGCAGCGCGACCACGCGGCCGAGGCTCATGGCACGACCCAGGTCTCGAGCGCCGGCGGCGACGACCAACAGGGCGACGCAGCGCGGCGGCGACCGCGCCAGCCGGCGCGGCGCCAGCGGTCCTTGGCGGGCGCGCAGGTAGAGCGCGAGCGCGAGCGCGAAGGCGGCGAGCTCGAGCGGCCCGTGCGGGAGCATCGCGGCGGCCATCCGTGAGCCGTAGGCGCCGAGCGCGGCGCCGACGACGCACGATGTTGAACGCGGCCTCGAGCGCGACGAGCGCGTCGAGCGCGCTGACGACCAGCGTGCCCGATCGGGGAGCGGCGTCCGGCGCGGGGTGCGCACCAGGGCGATTGGACGATCACGGCGGCGGCCAGCGTGCACGACCAGCAGCCGCAGGTTGGCGGCGAGGATGCTCAGTGCCGTCTCCGGGCGGGCGGCCAGCCCGGCGAACGGGAAGTCGAGCAGCCGGCGCGTCGGCTTCGGCGGCGGCGAGACGCACGAGCGAGCGCGACGGCGAGCGTGGCGGCGGCGATCGCCGGCGGCCACGGCCGCCGCCTGGCGGCTGAGACGGTCGGCGCGGCTCATCGCCCGAGCACGCCGAGGATCGCCTGCAGTGCGACCTGGGCCGCGGTGAGCGCGCGGCGGGGGTCGTCGGGCAGGAGCGGGAGGTGGACGAGCGGGGCGCGGCGCGCGCGGCGAGCCGTGCGAGCGCGCGCAGCGAGGCGGGCGCGGCGGCCGGGTCGCGGCGGGCGAGGATCAGTTCGCGCGCCGCGGGGCGGGGCGCGAGCAGCGTGTGGAGGGCGCGGGCGTGGGCGACGCCGCGGTCGGTGTCGGGGAGTACCCAGGCGACGTGTGAGGCCTCGCGCAGCGTGTGCAGGCCGCTTTCGTGCTGCAGCGTGCCGCAGTCGATGACGACGAGCGCGTGGTGCAGGTCGCGCCGCAGGATCTCCAGCAGCCGCGCGAGCCGCGCCGGGTCTGGCGGGCGAGAGCTGGCCGGGCGCGGCGGCGACGATGCGCCGCTCGAAGTGGCCCGATCCGGCTCGCTGGCCCAGAGTCGCGCGGGCGAGGTCGGGGTCGCGCACCAGCAGCTCCGCGGCCTCGGGCAGCGACCAGGGCGTCTGGAGCGCCGGTGCGGGCGGACAGGCCGCCGCTCGGCCCGCCGGTGTCGGCGACGCAGCACGTGCCCGTGCGCCGCGGCCGCGGAGGCGATCAGGCCGCTGATGGTGCTCGCGCCGGCGCCGCCGCAGACGCCGCACACGGCCAGCAGCGGCGCGGCCGGCGCATGGCGCAAGCGGCGCGGGCGTCGTCGCGCGGTCTCGACGGTCGCGGGCGCGCTGGTGGGGGCGTGCGCGAACGGTCCGGTGGCGGTCGCGGTCATGGCGCCGGTTGGGTCGCGGTGGTGCGGGCGAGCGCGCTGATCGCCGCCCAGGCGTCGCCGTCGTGCTCGCGCAGCGCGGCGTCGCGGCGCGGGGCGTCGCGGCCCTGGTCGGAGGTGAAGGCCCAGTACTCGAGCGGGCCGACGCGCAGCGCTGACGCGGCCGCGGCCGCGGGTGCCGTTGATCCAGAGCATCTGGGCGTGGCTGCCCTTGACCGTCTTCAGGCGCCCGACGAGCTCGCGCTCCTCGTCGGAGAGCTTCAGCGCGGATCTGCATGAAGTCGAGCTCGCTCGGGTGCTGGGCGAGCAGCAGCTGCATGGTCGAGTTCTGCAGCAGCGCGAGGCCGTGTTCGGTGTCGGCCTGGGAGAGCTGCTGGAACATGACGGCGAGCACGAGCCCGAGGTGGCGGGCGCGCAGCGCGAGGTCGTTGGCGTACTCGCCGGTCTCGCGGCCGGCGCACGAGGTGCCAGGCCTCGTCGATCAGCATGATCGAGCGCCCGGCGAAGCGCGCGCGCCGCGCTCCGGGCGCGCGCGGCGCTGTGTGCGCGTGCCCAGTGGCGCTCGACGGTGCTGGTGACGTACTCCATGATCGAGAACATCACCGGGCCGCAGGACGTCCTGCGGGCAGCGGCGGGTGTCGAAGACGACCAGCGGGCTGTCGGCCGGGACGGTGGTCGGGCGGTCGAGCAGGTAGGCGTAGCTGCCCTCGCCGCACCACTCGCTCAGGCGCGTGGCGAGGCTGCGGCACAGCGCGGCGAGCTCGTGCGCGCCGTCGCGCTGGTGGTAGTCGGCCATCGCCAGCAGCTCGTCGCGCAGCATCGACTCGCGCGGCGGCTCGTCCTCGAGCGTCGCGGCGCGCGCGTAGACGGCGCGGATCGCCTCGCCGAGCTGGCCTGCTCGGCCTTGCCGAGGCCCTCGTCGCCCATCATCAGCGTGTGCAGCGAGAGCAGGAAGGCGATCTTCTCGCTGCGACACCTCGGCGCGGGTCGGGGACGTCCCACGGGTTCATCGCGAACGGCGAGTCGGGCGGCGCCGAGCTCGATCTGCTGCGCGCCCGCGACGAGCCGGGTGAGCAGCTCGTAGTGGCCGGCGCGGTCGATCACGAACGCGCGCGCGCCGCAGCGCGATCAGCCGCGCGAGCAGCAGGTTGGCGGTCATCGTCTTGCCCGAGCCGCTAGCGCCCGCAGATCAGCAGCGTGTGGTTGGCGTGCTCGGGGTCGTAGGGGTCCAGGCGCTCGAGCGTGCGGCCCGGGTCGGCGAACGCGAACGGGATGCCCGTCCGGCGAGCCGCAGCCGGTGCCGACCAGCGGGACGGTGTCGGCGGCGTTGCGGGTCGCGTACTTGCGCACGCGGCGCGCGACGTCGCGGCCGAGCGGCAGCGTGCTCGCCCACAGCTCGCGCTGGCGGAACTCGCCGCGCCCGACCTTGCAGTCGGCGGCGGACTCGATCGTCTCGGCGCAGTAGTCGACCGCCTCGCCGAGCGCCGCGAGGTCGGGCGCCGGGCCGGGGGCGCGGAGCGCCTGGTAGATCGAGACCTCGAACAGGCCGGCGCGTTCGTGGCCGGCCATCTCGGCCAGCAGCTGCTGGTACTCGTGCTCCTGGGCGTAGCGGTCGAAGTCGGGGACGCGGCCGCGCTGCTCGGCGCCGCGGTTGATCGCGAACAGCCGCCGGTAGCCGAGCCGGAGCCGCTGGCGCTCGCGGCGGCGATCGAGCGCGCGCACGTGGACGCTGAGCGTGTACGGCTGGCGCGTGAGCATCGCGCCCAGCAGCCAGCCCATCGCGGTCTGCTGCGCGGTGCGTGTGGACGTAGATGACCTGCTCGACGTCGCGGCCGAGCTCGAGCAGGTGCCGCCCGCGCTTGAGATCGACGCTCGACTGCGCCAGCCGCGCGCGCAGCTCGAGCGCGGCCTGGCGCGCCTGCTCGCGATCGCGGGCGGCGTCGAGCTCGCCGAGGACCTCGACCGCCGTCCGCCGCGCGGCCGGCGGCCGGCGTCGGCCAGCGTCGGGTTCAGCGCGCTCCCACAGCAGCGGAAGACCTCGCCGCCGTTGAGCTGGCGCGACCGGCAGCCCGAGCGCCTCGAGCTCGGCGCGCAGCGCGTCGACGTGCGCCTGGCTCTCGCGCGCCGCGCGCCGGTGCTCGGCTGACGCTCGCGCTCCAGCGGCGCGCGGCGCGCCGGGCCGCAGCAGCGGCGCGGGCGCCGCGTCCGGCGCGGCAGGAGCGGGATCGACCACGTAGGCGCGCGAGCGCGACCGCGGCCTGCGCCTCGCCGTGCAGGCGCAGCGACTGCTCCAGCGCCGCGTACAGCCGCCAGCGCGAGAGCGCCGTCGCGTCGCGCGCGGGCGCGTCGCGCGTCGGCGGCGGCCCGGCGGCGGCCTCGACCTCGGCGCGCAGCTCGGCCGAGCACGTCGTCGAGCCGGATCGGGCGCGCGTCGAGGTAGAACTGCAGCGACTGGCCGGGCCGCAGCCGGCCGAGCATGCGGCCGAAGCCGGCGGCGACCGCCTCGCGGTCGCTCGCCGGAGAGGATCAGCGGGTTGGCCGGCGTGACCCGCAGCACGCGCACGAACGCGCCCTCGCTGGTGACCACCAGGCCGGTGCGGTCGATCGCCTCGACCGGCGACGCAGATCGCCCGCCTCCGGCAGCTCGTCGGCTGCGCGCGCGTCGCGCTCGCGCGCGCGTGCGGTCGCGGTCAGTCCCATAGCGCCTCCAGATCGAGCTCGTCGCTGCGCCGCGAGCGCGCCGGTCGCCGCGTCGCCGTCGGCACGCAGCACGGTAGCCGCTGCGCGCTGCTGCCGCCGCCGGGCAGGTAGCGCGCGGGCTGGCGCCGGCAGCGCAGCGCAGCGGCGATCAGCCCGCCGAGGTCGAACTCGCTGAGGCTGGCGAAGAACGCCGCGCTGGCCGGGATCGCCCCGAGGTAGACGCCGAGGACCACGCCCCAGAGCCCGCCGACCGGGCTCAGGTACTGCGCGAACACGAGCGCCGAACAGCAGCCCGCCGACGACCGCGGCCCACTGCCCGATCGTCAGCTCGCCGAAGCGCAGCTTCGCCTCGAGATGCTTGAACGCCGACGTTCACGACGCCTCCTGGCGACTCGTCGGCGGGCCGGCGCATCGGCTGCGGTCGGTGCCGGCTGGCCGGCGGGGCTCGGCGGCGCGGGCGGCGCCCATCGGTCCGCTCGGCGGCGCAGCGGTCGCCGGGCGGCCGGACGCAGTGCCGCTCCGGTGCCGTCGCGGCGCTCGGCGCCTGCGGCCGGCGAAGAAGTCGCCGATGCCCTGCGTGCGGACCTCGGGCGTCGCGGCGGCGAGCGTCCGGAACGCGTCGCGCTCGCGCTCGCCGAGGTCGCTGCGCGCCGCCTGGTGGACCATCTCGCCGCCGATCCGGCCCTCCTTGGCCTCCGCCAGCGCGCTGCACGCGCCCGCTGCGTCTCGGGGCGCGAGGTCGCGCATCGCGCGCCGCCACGTCGCCGCGGGTCGTCGACGTCACGGCGCGCTGCCGCCGCTTCGACCTCGGCGGGAACGCGGTCCCTGATCTCCTGCCACGACGGAGTCGCGCAGCCCCGGCGCCGGCGCCGCCGCCGCCGGCTGCGCTCGATCGCGGCCGCGGCTCGCGGCGGCGTCGCCGTCGCGGCCGGCGTGCTCGCCGCGAGCCGCTGGCGGCCGCGCCGCGCCGCGGCGCCCGGCGGCGCCGCCGTGCCGCAGCGCCGCGCGCCGCACCGGCCGCCGCCGCGGCGCCGGCCGGTCCGGCCGCGGCGGTCGCCGCGGCGGTGCGCGCGCCGCGGCGGCGCCGGCTGCGCCGCTGACCTCGCGCGCTCGCGCCCTGGGATCGGCGGTCCGCCGCGCCGGCTCGCTCGAGCTGCGCGTGCCGCCGAGGCCGCTCGGGACGGCCTGGCGATCGCGGCGTCCGTGCGGCGCGCGGCGACGTAGCTGGCCGTGCGCGACGACGAAGCCGCCGCCGGCGAACCCGCCGAGCAGCGCCATCCGCGCGAGCGTCCGCGGCAGCGTCACCAGTCACCCACAGCAGCGCCAGCGCGACCAGCGGCATGATCAGCGAGTCGGCGACCGAGCCCGCGCCCTTCAGCGCGAGCGCGTCGATCGCCGACCGCGGCGAAGGTGGCAAAGCACAGCGCCCACGCCAGCGGGATCGCCAGCACCGACCGCGAACGCCCGCATCGCGGCCCGCGCGATCCACGCCAGCTCCGGGATCACCCACAGCACGACCGCCAGCGGCATCGCCACGAACACCAGCGCGGTGCTCGCGCTCGCCACGATCTTGCACATCAGCAGCGCCAGGAACAGCAGCGCCGGCGCCGCACGCGATCACGATCGACGAAGAAGTTCAAGCTCACCGCCGCCGCGAACGCCGACGCCGAGCAGCCGGCTCGTGTCGTCGAGCACGCTGCCGCTGCCCAGCAGCCCGCGCGCCGCCGCGTTGGCTCAGATCCGCCGCGTGCCGGAACAGCCACGGCCACGCGACCACGAACAGCGCCGCCGCGACCGTCCGCGCCGAGCCCTTCAAGCGCCTCGAAGCCGCCCGACCCGCTCAGCCCGGCCGCCCAGTAGCGCGATCCGCCGACACGGTCCCGACCGCGGCCAGCAGCGCGAACGCCATCGCCGACGTCGTCGACGCCGAGCTGCGGCGAGGTTGCTGCCCGCCCGGCCGCCCGACGTCGACTGCGGGTGAGATCGCGTAGTCCGGGACGGCGACCAGCCACGCCAGCAGCTGCCGGTTGATCACCTCCGCCGGCCACGCGAACAGCTTCCCGAGCAGCGCGCCGAACCCGTCCACCGCCGCGCCGCCGAGCCCGCCGGTGATCGCGTCCACCCCGGCGCCGATCGCCGGGCCCAGCGGCCCGATCGGCACCGGCGGCAGCGCCCGCGCCTCATCCGCGCCAGCCGAGCGACGCCGACCGCCGCCACGCCGACCGCGACCAGCGGCCCAGCCGCACGACGCCGCGCGGGCGCAGACGCATGCGACGCGCACGTCATCCCGGGCGCCCTCAGGCGACGATGCCCTTGACCGACCCGAGGAAGATCAGCGTGCCCAGCGAGGCGCCGATGATCACCATCCCGCGGCGGCTGCCGAACATCAACGCCCCCGCCCCGACCACGCACCCCAGCGGCGCCACCGCCGCCATCGCCACCAGCGCCGGACCGATCAGCGCGTTCGCCGCGTCGACGAACCCCTCGAGCCCCTCGGCCTTGTCGGGGATCTGCGCCGCCCGGCGCACGATCGCCACGACGCCGCCGCCCCCCGACGCCACCACCACGCCAACAGCGCGAGCAGCCCTGCGGCGTGCCAACCGATCGATTGCAACCGTCGAGCGCTCATGAACACGCGATCACCCCTCAAGCCGGTCCGATGCTGCGGCAACCAGGTGCGCCGCAAACAGACCATTGAGAAACGCGCCGGCCGCTGCCTGCCCGACACGGCCGCGCCAGCGCGGGCTCAGCATCCGTCCACCTCGCACGGGGCGTACCCGAGCGCGCGCGCGAACCGCCCCGCCGTCTCGACACCCACGCGCTCCAACAGCCGCGCCGGATACGTGCGCCCGCGACGATCGGTCTTCGGCGCGGTCGCCCGCAGCCCCAGCCAGCGCTCCACCTGCACCTGCGAGCTGCCCATCCGCCGCGCCAACTCGGCGATCGTCAGCACCGGCTCGCGCCGTCGCCGCTCGACGAGCAGCTGGCGCAGCACCTGCGTGCTCACGTCGAGCCGACGAAGCCGCAGACGCACCGCCGGTCGGCGTCGGCCTCCAGCAGTCGCTCGACCCGCGCCACCGACACGCCCATCTCACGCGCGGCCTCGGGCACCGACAGCCCGCCGATCGCGACCAGGCGGACCGCCCGCCGCCGCCGCGCGGCGCACGCCGGACACGACCGATCCGGATGGCGCTCACACCACTCGCAGCCCGGCTGCGTCAGCCTGCGGCCGTCGCTCCCGACGCGTCCCGCGCCGGGCGACGGGTCAGCGCGCTGGAGCGCAGTTGAGTCAGGGACATGGCGTCACCTCGCGTCGTGGAATCGCCTTGCACACGAACGCCCGCACCAACGGGCGTCCTACTCAAACAAGCGGCGACGGCAAGCGGCCTCCGCGCCGACCTTCGCCGTCGACCGCGCTCAGCGACGACCGTGAGCGATCCGCCGCTCGACGGGCCGGCTCAGCGACTTCGCGAGACGAGCCGCGGTCGCGGCGACGATCCGCGCGTCGGCGCGCACGACGCGCCGCGCCTCACGGCCGCGCGGACGCTCGCGGTGGACGGCTTCGAGCTCAGCGAGTCGAGCTGGCGCCGGACCGTTGCCGCGCGGTAGCCGTCACGCGCAGCGATCCGCGCCACCACGCTCACCCGATGCACGCGCGCCAGGCGCCCCCGCAGCCGCAACCGCCGGCTGAAGCGCCCATGGCGCGCCGTGACCGCGCCGCGCACCCGCACGGTCCGCGCGCCGATTCGCCGCTCGACACTGACGGTCACGCGCCCGCCGGCGACGGCGGTCGAGCCCGCGACCGTGACGCGGCTGCCGCGCCGAGCTGATCTTCGTGATCCGCAGCCGCGGATCGCGCCCAGCAGCCGACGCGGCCAGCGACAGCCGCAGCGGCGGCGAAGCCCGGCTCGACTCGGCGTTGCCAGCCGCGTCCTCCAGCCAGATCCGCAGATCCCACTCACCCGGCGCCAGGCACCCGCAGCGCGGCGAGCTCAGCGATCTCGGCACCCGACGCGTCTGCCCGCCACGCACCCGCTCCCCGACGGCCGGACACAGCGTCCAGCGCGCGACAGCGATCGGCGCCACCTGACCGCCCGGATTGCGCCACCGAACGCGTGAAGCTGTTCGTCGCCCTCGGACCCGACGCGCCCTCGAGCGTCACGTCCGCCGGCGCCGCCGGAGCACCGTTATCGACGACGATCGTGCGCGCCATCGACGACACGTTCAGCGCCGCGTCCTCCGCGACGACGCTCAGCTGATGCGACCCGTCCGCGATCGTCCGCGTGTCGAGCGCGATCGTCGCTCCCGGCTCATTCGTGCACGGCACCACGAGCGTGAAGTCGCACATGCGCACGGCAGCGCCGCGCTCGAACCCATCCACGCGCAGACGCGTCGCTCGGATACCCGTGTTGTCGCTCGCCTGACGCGAAGACCGTTTCGACGCCGCGGTGATAGCCGTCCGCCCAGAGCGCGCCGCTCGGGGTCGCCAGCGTCGGCAGCGACGGGTCGGTGATCTGCACGCGGCTGCTGTAGAGCGCCGTCCACGCGTGGTGCAGCGTCGCGCCGGTCCCGCACTGGCCGCCGATGCCGCATGCAGCGCACCCCGGCCTCGAGCCCGGCGCTGTCGACTTGGTACACGCTGGCGGGACCGAACGCGTCGTAGGACTGCTGGCCGCGTTCGCAGGTTGTCTGGCCGCCGGCGGGTACACAGCTATCGAGCACCGCGCCTTCTGCCGTGCGGATGAACGGGAGCCATTCGCCGGCGCTGAATTGGCCGAGGTAGTACTGCGCGGTGAGGCGCGAGATCCGCGCGCCCGGCGGGCGCGGTAATCCGCCAGACCGCCTCGCGGCCGGCGGGTGTGCCTGGAGGGCCAGGAATACGATCGACGCGCTGAGTCCGTCTTCCGGCGCCGCCGGTGACGTTGGCGCAGCTGTCTTCGATTCGAAGGCTCGCTGGGTCTTCGTTCGCCGGCGGTCCACGCCCGGTTGATGCCGCCTGCGGCCGCGCAGCTCACCACTTCGTAGGTCCCGGCTGCCGCCGGCCCGGCAGTACGACCCGCCGCGGCGAGGGCCGCCCCGACGGCCACCGAGATCAGGACCGTGCTCGTCGTCATCGTTTCTTCGCGGCGCGGATCATCAGCGGCTCGGACGGCGCCCGGCCGCGCGCGACGAAGCGGATGCTCACGTCTGGTTGCGACGAACACGAATGCGGATGATCCGTCGATCGCGTGCGGAGACGCTCGCGGCCGTCGACTCGGACCAGCACTGCCGCGCCCTTCGGCACGGAGGCCAGACGGATGACGATTCGTCGGCCGCCTCGACGCTGCCTCACGACTCGTGGGACGTCGCAGACGCGTCGGTGCGGATCGCAAGTGCCGGTTGGGCCGCAGGCGCGGGAGCTGGCGAGCGCGATCGGCGTCGGGGACTGGTACGCATCGACCATTGAGCCGAGGCCGGCGGCGCGGAACGCGGCGGACGACATCGAGCGTGCCGACGTCGACGTCGACGGCCGCTGGCCGATCAAGAGTTCCTCCGTGTCTGCGCGACCGTCAGATCGGGGCGATAGGAACGAAGCGCGGTAGCGATGCCCGCCGACGTATGCCGAGGCGAGGCTCGTGCTCTGACCGATGCCGGCGCCCCGCCGGGAACTGCGGCGACGTCCATGTCGCAGCCGAGCGCGGTCACGTCGAGCTCGGGTCCGCGCGATGAGAACGCGCAGAGCGCTCCGTCACGCCCCGCTGCCCGACGGCGATGACGCCCGGCACCGCCGCCGGCGCGTTGACGGCGCCCGCGTCGTTTCCCGCGGCGGAGATCGACGACGATCCCGTTCTGACGCGCATACGCGACCGCCTCCGCCATCTGCGCGAGCTCGGCTGCCGCTCGTCCTGTCGGCGGACCGCCGAGTGCGAGCTCGACGACGCGGACATCCGCAGCCCCTGCGTGTCTTCGCCTCTACGCATCGCAGGATCCCTGCGCGATAGGCGTCGCCGCTCATGTGCTCGCTGCCCTCCGGAAGCGCCCGGATCGGACAGCACCTTCAGCTGCGGCCAGGCGCCGACCATCCCCCAGCCGTTGGCGGCCGCTCCGGCGACCATCGCGACGTAGGTGCCGTGGTGGTAGGCGGTGACGTCGTCGACGCGTGCCGCCGAAGATCGATTCGCGGCCGACGAGGATCGGCTCGGTGTCGGGGTTGAGGTCGACGCCGGAGTCGACGAGGCAGAGCACGCCTTGGACCGGCGGCGGCGGCGCCTGGGTGAGGAACTCGCCGTGCGCGGCGACGGCCTGGGCGGTGAGGGTGATCTCCTGCGCGCCCGGCGACGGCCGGGATGGTCGCGGCGAGAGCGAGGGTCGCGGTCACGGCGAGCTGGAGTCGGCGTGCTCATGGTCGGACCACCACCCAGAACGGATCGTGAGGCGGCGGCGGCGTAGGGCAGGCCGGCCTGCTTGCGGACGTAGATGCGCCAGAGGAAGCGCGCGTTGCGGGTGGTGTGGCGGAAGCGGTAGCGGTAGGCGAAGCGGCCGCGCCGGTGGACGGGGAGCGTCTTGAACGTGCGCCACTCGCGGCCGTCGAGCGCCTGCAGTTCGACGACCGCGCCGGCGCGCGGGACGCCGGTGCCGCGCAGGCGTCCGCTGACGCGCACGCGGCCGCCGGGGCGCACGAACTGCGGGCGCGCGCTGACGGTCACGCCGGCGCGGACGCGGATCCGCACGTCGGCGGTGCGGGCCGGCTCGGCGTCGCCGACGTGGGTGCGGTAGGCGAAGCGGAAGGTGCGGGTGGGGCCGGCGCGGGACGGTGTAGCGGAAGCGGCCCTGCGCGTCGGTGCGGGCGCTGCCTGCCGGCTGCCAGGCCGCGCCGGGCGACGTCGAGCGAGGCTTTGCACGTCGATCGTGGCGTCGGTGATCGGGTGCGCCGGCGGGGTTGGTGAGCGTGCCGGCGATCGTCGTGCGTTGGCCTTGGCGACGCGGCGGCGGGTGTGGCCCATGCGTGGTGGCCTTCAGGCTGGCGTCGGCGGTGGCGTTGGTGCCGTTGGGGGCCGGGCGGGGCACGACGCAGCCGTCGGCGGGGCAGCGCAGTCCGTCGACGGGCAGGGCGAAGGTGACGGTGCGCTGCGAGGGCGATGGTGGCGTTGCCGGCGGCGTCTTCGACGCTGACGCGGATGTCGTGTTGGCCGTCGGCGGGCAGGCCGGCGAGCGAGAAGCTGCGCGAGGTCGAGCCGGTGGGGCAGACGTAGGCGCCGGGCAGCTCGTAGGGGTCGGGGCTGGCGGGGTTGAGGTCGGCGCAGGCGGGCCGCGAGGCGTCGAAGGGCTGGGTTTCGGTGAGCTTGCCGTCGACGTAGAGCAGCAGGCGGAAGAGGCCGAGTCCGGTGTCGGAGGCGTTGATGGCGATGTCGCGCGCGCGTACCGGGCGCGTCGGAGAGCAGCGAGCCGGCGACCGAGCGCACGACCGGCGCCTCGCTCTCGGTCACGCGCAGCGCCATCTGGCGAGATGCCGAGGGCTTCGCGGCCGGTGTAGAGGTAACAGAGCCCGCCGCCGCCCTCGGCGCTGCGGCCGAGAAAGCAGCCGAGCGCGACGCGCAGCGCGGGGGTGACGATCGGCCCGGGCGGCGGCCCTTTGGTGGCGGTGAGCTGGCGTACGGGGTTGGCGAAGCGCGCGAGCCCGTCGGGCTGGGGCAGGCAGCCGTCGGCCGGCGGGGTGCCGGTGCCGCCGCAGAGCTCGATCGTCTGGCCGTCGGCGGTGCGCAGCCAGTAGCCGAAGCCGTAGGAGGAGCCGACCTTGCCGCCCTCGAAGTGGTAGTCGAGCATCTGGCGCGTGAGCGTGCCGCCGGTGATCAGCGTGCCGGGTGGCGCGCTGACCAGCGCCTCGCCGTACTGGCCGGCCAGCCAGCTCGTGCCGGGCGTGCCGGCGCTGCTCAGCATCAGACCCCACGGCCAGTACGGGCTGCCGCAGTTCGCAGCGTCGATCGCCCACGGCCGCTGGAGCTCGTGACCATGTCGGTGCTGACCGCCTGGCCGCCCGGCCCCGTGCACTGGTAGACGGTCGCGGTGCCGCGCGCGCGCTCGGCGGCGGCGCGGCGAGCGCGATCGCGCGCCGCGATGCGCGACGATGGCGATGCGGCGCGCGCGTGCGGTCATGGTCGGAACTCCTCGCTGAAGGACGAGCTGCGCGGCCTTCGGCTGCTTCGCGAGCGCGGCGGCGGTGGCGGTGGCGGTGGCGGCGGCGCGCTGGCCGTGTCGTCGCCGTCGCCGCCGAGGCGGCGCTCGCCTTGGCGGTGGTGTTGACCTGCGGCGTGGCGGACTCGGGCCCGAACTCGCGCGCGGCCGCCGCCCGCTGGCGGCGTCGGCGTTCGCTGGCGCTCAGCCGCGCGCGGTGGCGCTGGCGCTGCGGCTTCGGCGCTGGCGGTCGCGGTGGCGGTCGGCGGTGGCCGTCGGCGTCGCGGCGACGGCGGTCGTGGTCGGCCGCGGTGTGCGTGGTCGCCTTCGCGTGCGCTGGCGTGGCGCGGCGTGTGCGTGCGCTGCGCGGCGCGGCGACGCGTGCGAGCTGGTCGGCTTCGGCGCGAACTCGTGCGCGAGCGGGCCGGCGCACACGGCCGCGAGGACGACGCCCGGCGCAGCCGACGGCGACCTTGGTGCCGAGCCCGACGCTCAGCGCGGTGCCCGCGCCGACGGCGGTGCCGCTCGCCAGCGCCGCGTCCCGCGCGTCGCGTGCGGAGCCTCCGCCGCCACGGCCGACGACGGCTCCCGACGCGGGCGGCGAGCCGTTCCCACGCGCCGATCACCGGCACGCCGATCACCTCGAGCAGCCCGCGAGCGCGCAGCGCGTAGGCGCGGCAGTGCAGGCAGTCGAGCAGGTGCACGTCGATCCGGGCCGCGTCGTGTCGCGGGTGTCGCGTCCCGGCGCGCAGCAGCTGCCGCACGGGACCGCACGCGGGGCCGGACTCGGCGCTGGTCAGCGCGTCGCAGCCCGCGCTCGCTGGCGCGCGTCAGCCGGCGCTCGTACTGCGTGCGGCTGAGGCCGAGCTCGGCGGCGATCTCGTCGGGCGCGCGCTGCTCGAGGTACTTCAGCCGCAGGACCTCGGCGTCGTCGGGCCGCAGGCGGTTCAGCGTGCGCTCGACGGTCGGCGCGCCGCTGGGCCAGTGGCCTGCGCCGCCTCGAGCTCGCTCGTCGGGCGCCGGCGCCGGCGTCGGTGAGCTCGCCGGCGTCGGCGATCGGCACGAACTCGCGCGCGCCGTCTTGCAGGTTGCGGCCGTAGCGGCGTCGGAGCTCGTCGAGCGCGTCGCGCTGCAGCGCGCGTCGCAGGTAGTTGCGCCGCCGCCGTCCGCCGCTCGGGCAGGCGCGGATCGGCCGCCAGGACGGGCAGCGCGTCGGCCACGAGGTCCTCGGCGTCCTCGACGCTGAGCGCGTCCGGGAACTGGCGCGCGAGCCACGCGACGAGGCGTCGCGCTCCTCGGCGAGGCGCTCGAGCTCGGTGGGGGTGGCGAGCACGGCCATCTGCACTAGTAGGCGGAGGTCGCGAACGCCCTCCGCGCCGAATTGTCCTGCCGCCGTCGTGCCCTGCGCCCGACCATCGGTCCCCGCCGCGATCCTGCCACGCCGATGCGCCGCCGCGGCAAGCCCCGCCGCCGTCGCCGCGGGTCCGGGCGTCGATGTCCGGCGCCGCGCCTGGCCGCGGAACGTGCTCTTCATTCGGCATCTACCGCCAGTAGGCGGCGCCGCGAGAATCTCGCCCCCCGGTTCGGCGATCTCGGGCAACGGCCGGTCCGCGTCGATGACACGTCAGGCTCGGCCGCGGCCCATCAGCCCGCGTTCCCGCTGACCGGAAGGCGCGCCGTCGACCGCCGCCGCCAGTGCGGTCCGGCCTCGGCCGCGATCCGCGAGACGTCCTCGGCGCCAGCCCGTGCTCGGGTCCCCAGCCGTCCAGCCACGGCAGCAGCTGCTCGACGCCCAGCACCCAGCCGCCGCGTCCGCCCCGGTCGGCACCGCCGTACCAGGCGCGCGGCTCGGCGCTGATCGAACGCCAGGCACACGACCGCCTCGACGCGACCCCGGTAACCGGGCAGCCGATCGCGCAGTTCGTCGCCGAGGCGCGAGAGGACCTCCAGGTCATACAGCGTCCACGCCCCGTCGGTCGCGCACAGCGCGAACACCCCGCCGGGACCGATCAGCACGAACGGGACCCGATGCGTCCCGACCAGGACGTAGCGCTCGACCACCCAGCCGCTCGGCGCCGGCGAGCTCGCGGGCGACCCGCTCCTCCGCCGCGACCAGCCGCCGACTGCGGTCCAGCACGTCGGCGAGACGGCCGATCGCGCCCAGCGCGGCAGGCTGCGCGCCGCCGGCCGACTCGGACATCGCGAGCCGGCAAGGCACGACGGCGGCGACGTCCTCAGCCGCCGAGCCTTCTGGCTGCCGCGGCGACCGTCGCTTGAGCACGGCTGCGCAGCGCCAAGCCCACGGCGAGCGCGGCCGCGCCGATCAGCGCGATGATCACCGGCGCTGAAGCAGGCGAGCGGGAGATGGAGATCCAGGACGGTCACGACGAATCGCAGGACGGCGAGTTGGCAGGTCCTCGGGCGACGCTAACGCCGCCGCGGACGACATCGTCCGCGCTCGCCGACGATCCGGCCCGCTTGTCGCAGATTTGATGCAGAAACGTTGCAAAGTCGTCGCAGTTCGGCACGAACGCGTCACAGCGTCCTCGCGCCGTCGGCACGACGGTCCGGGCCGGCGCCGCGGTGCCGTGCCAGAAGTGACTCGCGGAATCGTCAAAAACCGCGCGTACGGTCGGTTGCCATGTCCCACACCGCCCGCACGCTTCCCGCTCCCACCACCGGCTCCGAGCGGCGCATGATCCTGGCCGCGCGCCGCGGCGACGCCACCGCGCAGGCCCGCGTCCTCGCCCAGTACGAACCGATGATGCGCCTGATCGCCCGCCGCCTGTACCTCCCGAGCGGCGAGCCCGACGACCTCGCCCAGGAGGCGCGCATGGGCCTGCTCGACGCGATGCGCACATGGGACCCCGCACCGCGGCGTCCCGTTCAGCAACTTCGCCTGGCTGTGCGCCACCCGCGAAGCCCGCAACGCCGTCAAGGCCGCCCGCGCCAGCAAGCACCACCTCCTCACCACGGCCATGCCGCTCGACGTCGCCGACGGCAGCGCCAAGGACGGCTACACCGCCGGCGAGCTGCCGCTCGACTACCAAGCCAGCGCCGAGCGCCGCCAGCGCGTCCGCACCACCGCCCCCGCCTGCGCCCACGGCGGCGACCACGACCCCGTGGCCAAGACCCTCGCCCGCGAGCAGCTGCGGGCGCTGATCGCCCGCACGCGCACGCTCTCGCCGCTCGAGCGACGCGCGCTCATGCTCGCCAACAACGACCGCTCGCACACCGAGATCGCCGCCACGCTGCACATCGGTTCCCGCGCGGTCAACAACGCGCTCCAGCGCGCCCGGCACAAGCTCGTGGAGCCCGCCGGTGCGTGATCCGGGGGCATACGACCCGCTCTCGCCGCCGCGATCACCGCTCGGGCGCGGCTCAGCCGGCGAGGGACCTGAGATGCCGAAGGCCGGTCCGGCTCGACCGTTGGCGGCGGTGCCCCGCCTGGCGCTCACGCGTGAGGAGGCGGCGGCATCGCTCGGCATGAGCGTCAGTCACTTCGAGCGTCACGTTCAGCCGTCGATGCGGGTCGTGCGCAGCGGCCAGATCGTGCTCGTGCCGATGTCCGAGCTCGAGCGCTGGCTGCGTGGCAACGCGCATCTCGTCTTCGAGCCCTCACCGCCGCAGCGGCTAGCCCGCGGCGCGCGCCGCTAGCCTCGCACGCGCGCCGCCGATGGACCGGCGCTGTTCGGCCCCGCAATGGCGACACCGACTCCGGAAGGCGTGATGGAGAACAAGGAGTGGCAGGAGTTCGTCGAATCGCTGGTGGACGCGAAGCGACAGTTGGCCCATGCGTGGGGGCTGCTCGACGGCATCGACGGCGCGGCGCCGGGGTGGAGCACGCCCTGCTCGCCGCGGTGGCGAGCATCAACGCTGTCTACGCGGCCGAATCGCAGAACTCGTTCAATCACGATGTCGCCTCGCCGGCCGCGGTCCAGGAGTTCTGGTCTCAGCACGGAACGCTGCCCGGGTTCGCGATCGGTTCCTAGTTCCACTCAGACCGTTCGACGCTCTCAGGTATCTCACTCAGGCGCGCCGCGGCGTTGTCGTCGTCGCACGGGCACCGTGCACGCGGTTCCGGTTGGGCGGGCCAGACGTGCCTCGACGCGCGGCAGCGTCGGCGGACACGTCGGCGTCGATTGCGCGCAGGGTGCCGTCCACACACGCCTCCTGCGCTTCCAACGGCGCGAGCGCGGCGCACATCGTCGTGATCTCAGCGCGTACGGCGTCGAGCGCGTTGACGTGTTGTTCCGGGCCGGCGCGACGAGCGCGTCGACGTCGAACGTGGCGGTGCGAGCCATCGCGGGTCTCCTCGTCGTTGGGCGTTGTCCTGCACAACCATTCACGGTCCGCCCGCATGCCCGGAAAGGCACGTACCAATGGGCGGTAGTTGGCTAGGTCAGCGTGCTCGTCCTGATCACGGAGAAGCCGCCATACACGGCGTTGGAATAGGCCGGGTCGGCGATGGTGAGGCGTATCCGTGCGCAGGCCAGGCCGAGTATCGCCGAGACGTGTACCCGCATTCCCGGCCGTCCCTCTTCGGCAACGCCGTCCGGCCAGCGTCTACAGCGCGTTGAACAGCGTCCTGGGAGGC
The DNA here is from genome assembly GCA_963798325.1 of uncultured Solirubrobacteraceae bacterium. Lineage (GTDB taxonomy): Bacteria > Actinomycetota > Thermoleophilia > Solirubrobacterales > Solirubrobacteraceae > Solirubrobacter. The sequence goes on along the minus strand of CAWCSS010000003.1, from coordinate 516,882 downwards.
GTGGAATGCGCGCGATATACGGGTCAGTTCGAGTATCAAGTCGTTCACCGCGGGTTTCTACCGGTAGTCGAGATGGCCGCCGGGCCGGCTCGCCGGGATCATCTTCATCGGCGACGTCCGGCCGCCGGGGTGATCACCGTTCCGCGCTCGCGGCACCCGCCGTAGGGAGCAGCGCTTGCGCGCCGCGCTACGCGGGGCCCGTGCAGGTCGTCGAGCTCAGCGACGTCGACGAGATCGCGCGGACGACTTGACGCGACCTTCATCGCGCGCAGATCGGCAAGCCAACAGACCGTCGCGATGGCGCCGTCGCCGATGTCGACTCGGATCGCAGTGGCACGCCGACTTGCGAGTACGACGGCACGGCGGGCATCCGTTGAGCCTGCACCTCGCCGTCGATCATGCGGAAGTTGAACGAGACCGGGCGGGCAAGACGAGGCCCTGAAAGCGTGGTAGTCGACGGGATGCTCGGCACCAAGATCGGCCAACGTCGCCGGGAGGCGCTGGGGGTTCTCCGCCGACCGGATCGGGAACCAGGTCGAGGTCTCGTGTCGCGCGGACGACGCCGTCGCCGCGACGGCGAGGCCGCCGACGATCACGTAGGCGACAGCGTTCGCGTTGAGCGCGGCGACGATTTGCTCAGGAGCGAACGGTGTCTTGGTCATTGGCGAGGGCGCTTTCCGTCGGCGAACGGAGGGCTGCGCGGCTGGCCTCGATCGCGAGCGCGACGCGCTCCTCGGGCGTCAGGAGCCGGTGGCGGTCGATCGCCTCGCTGTCATTCCAGGTTTCGCCCGCTGCGATGGTGATCGGCCGGCTTGGAACCCACGGCGAGAATCATGGCAGTGGCCCGGGACGACCTGGTGGCGGCGCTGCGAGGACCCTCGACGGAACCGATGGAACCCGCACCGGAGCCGAGCGACGCACTGAAAGGCCTCACTGAGCCAGTATCGACGCGATCTTTCGGCGATCGAGATCGGAACGCCGCAACCAAGACGTTGCCTCGCCGATGAGGTGCGGGACTTCTGGACGAGCACCGGGGAAGTCCGGGTTCCCCTCGGCAGCCGATCTGCCGTCGGATAAGCCGAGGACCGCTAACCCGAACGGGAGTCCCGAAGGTAGGCGTTGAGTCGTTCGGCGGCGTCGTCCTCGCCGGGCTGCGGGAGGAGCTTCACGTAGCGGTTGACCATCTGCAGGTCGGCGTGGCCCATGAACTCCATCAGCTCCTTGATCGTGTAGCCGGCCGCCATCAGCAGCGAGGCGTAGGTGTGGCGGCACTCGTGGAGCGTGATGCGGTTCAGGCCGGCGGCGGTCCAGGCGGCTCGTCGACGCGCGCGGCGATCTTGCCCGACATGACCGAGCGGTCGACGACCTTGCCCGTCGCGCGGACGGCCCTGGCGCTCCCAGGCGTCGGCGAGGACGCTGCGGAGGTTGTCGGCGATCGGCGGGCGGCGGTGCGTGCCGGCCTCGCTCTTGGAGCGGCGGACGAGGAGGCGCGTGGCGATGCGCGTCGCCGTCGAGGACGTCCGTCCCACTCGAGGCGGTAGATCTCCGAGCGGCGCAGGCCCGCGTAGAACGCGATCGCGTAGGGGAGACGGTCCTCGGGCTCGAGCGCGGCGAGCAGCGCCGCGGCCTCGGGCGCCAGGGCGACGCGCAGCCGCGGCTTCTCGTCGTTGGGCGGCAGCTCGACCAGGCGCAGCGGGTTGCGCGGGACGAGGCGGCGGCTGCGGCGCCGACGCCCAGGCGTAGATGCCGGACGCGACCGACGACGTGCTTCGCGATCGTCGAGCGCGACAGGCCCTTGCGGGCGAGCTGGTCGATCCACGCTGCCAGTCGATCTCGGTGATCTCGCTCGGCGATCAGCGGGCCGAACTCCGGGCAGCACGCGGTACTGCCAGCGAGCGGCGCATGCCGGCGATCGTCGTCTCGGAGTACGCCTTGCCGCTTGCCGCGGCGCCGGCCGATGCGGCCGCGCTCGACGCCGTCCAGCCACTGCGTCGCCGAGCGTCCTCGAACAGTCGGGCCGCGTGCGCGAGCTCGCGCGAGGTGGCTCGGCCGCCGCTCGGCGGCGGCGAGCCAGGCGAGCGACCTCGCCGCGGTTCTTGCTCGCCTTGCTGCCACACCGCGCTTGCCGGTGACCGGATGCCGCCGGCGTCCGCGCCAGGACGGCTTGCAGCGGCAGCGCGCGGCCGGGTCGGCGTAGGCCGGGCACGTCTTCGAGTGCGCGACGTAGACGCCCGGGCATTCGGGTCTTGCGCCAGTTGGCCATGACCTCCGTAGCGCCGAGCTCCGAAAACTCGACCCCACGGGGGACACGCGAGGGGACACAACTGCCAGCAGCGAGGGGTCTCGCTGGGGTCCGTTGGGGTCGGACCGGCGGCCGAGGATCTTGCGCGAAAGCCCTGCTAGAGCGCAAGAAAACGGCGCGAACTGCGGCGATGCCGGAGGAGGGACTCGAACCCCCGACACGCGGATTATGATTCCGCTGCTCTAACCGACTGAGCTACTCCGGCGGGGTCCGCGCAGAATAGCGAGGTGGTTGGTGGGCAGGCCGCGCGGCGGGTAGATGGGGTTGTGGGGCCGCTGAGGGGACCCTGTACGTATGTCCAGAGGGGTTCCGTTGGGGCGGGGGGTTGGCTAGTTTGAACGTTGACGAAAGCTCTGCGAATGCAGCCATAAAGCCGTTCATTGCGCTCCGGAAAAGCGGGTGATGGGCCTCGACCGCGTCTGCGCGCACTACCGATGAACTTGACCACTGGTTGTCTTCGCTTTTTGTTGCCGCTTGCCGGGCTGTTGGTCGCGGCGCCGGTGGGTGATGCGGTGGCGCAGGTCACGCCGGTGCCTGGGCTCGCGGGTCCGGCGGACTCGATTGTGCAAGGGTCCGACGGCGCTCTGTGGGCCACGCTGCGCGCGAATCCCGGGCGGGTCGCGCGGGTCACGACGCAAGGGGCGATCACCTACCCGGGTGTGGGTGGGTTCTCCGGGTTCCCCGTGAACAGTTCGCCGTCGGGGTTGACCGCCCAGGCGCAGACGTTCTGGTTCCTGCTGGACGGGGACCGGTTTGCCGGCATGACCACCTCCGGCCAGACGACGGCGTACTCGCTCGACTACGGCCGGCCGACTTCCGTGGTGGGAGCAGCGGACGGCTCCGCGTGGATGACGGTCGACAGCGGGAACGGGCGGACGGATGCGATCGTTCGCTACCGGCCCAGCCCGCTGGAGGAGACGCGCTTCACCGACGGGCTGAGTTGGCGGTCTGAGCCTGACTCGATGACCGTCGGACCGGATGGGGCGTACTGGTTCGTCGACCATGGGGAGGGTCGGCTTGGGCGGATCACGACCGCCGGTGAGCTGAGCTATGTGCCCGCCGACGAGGACCCGACGGTCCTGGCGAACGGGCCGTTGAACTCGCTCTGGTACGGGCGTGGGACGATCGTCCGCCGGCTCGGCGGCGACGGGACGACGTACGGGACGTCGGGGGTGCTGAACGGGCTCGCGGAGGGGCCGGACGGCGCGTTGTGGGCGGCCGTCGACGGCGGCGTCGCTCGGATCGAGCCCGGTGAGGAAACCACCTTCCTCGAAGCCGGCGGGGATGGCCGAGCGATCACCGCCGGCCCCGACGGGCGGATGTGGATGACCCTCGACCGCCCGCCCTACCTGGTGAAGATCGCGCCCCCGCCGAAACTCGACAGCGGGTCGGTCGTCGTCGGCGCCGATGGGACGCTCAGTGCGCGCATCGACCCGCACGGTTTCGCGACGAAGGCGACGGTGGAGGAATCCCAGAACGGGACGTGGCGGGCGGTCACGAGCCAAGACGCCGGCACGGCACCGACCACCGTCTCCTTCGACCTGCACGACCTCCTCGGGCCCGGCGGCCACCGCGTGCGCTTGACCCTCGCCAGCGACGGTGGGACCGTCGTCAGCGTGCCGGTGACGATCACGATCCCCGCGGCGCCCGACCCGGCTCCGACGACGACGCCCGCGCCCACCACAACGGCCATGCCCACGCCGGAAACACCCGCCACGCAACTGACACCGACCCCGACCGCGACACCGACGCCCGAAGCCGAGGAAGGCACGAGCGTCGAGGTCAAGGTGATCAGCGGCACCGTCGCCTACCGCCTGCCCAGCGCATCGGACTACACCGAGATCACCGGCTCCGTCGTCCTTCCGCTCGGCGTCGTGCTCGACACGACCGACGGGAAGGTCGGCCTCACGACCGCCTTCAGGGGCAAGCAGCAGCAGGGCACCTTCCACGGCGGCAAGTTCAACGTCGACGCAGACCCGCACGGGCATCACGGAACTCGCCCTGGCCGGCCCGCTGGCGTGCGGGAAGCGCAAGGCGCAGCGCCGCCGCGAAGCCGAAGAAGGCAACCAAGAAGAAGAAGCGCGTCGTGTGGGCCAAGGACACCCGCGGCAGCTACCGCACGCGCGGGACGAGCAGCGTCGCGACGGTGAGAGGCACCGAGTGGCGTACCGAGGACACCTGCGCCGGCACGACGATCTACGTCCGCAGCGGCTCGGTGTCCGTGTGGCCGCGCGAGGGCGGCCGGTCGAAGCTCGTCCGCGCCGGCCAGCGACTGTTCACGCCCCGCCCGCAGTGACCCGGCGTGCGCCTGGCCGCGGTCGCCGCCGCGCTCGCCGGCCTGTGGCCGTGCTCACCCCGGCGCTGAAGCGCGCCGAGCTGAACACGACGATCGACATCGCGCTTCGCGATCCGCGGCACGCAGCCCGCTCGAGGACCCGATCGCCGTCGTCGGGATCGACGAGAAGACCTTCCAGCAACTCGACGAGCGCTGGCCGTTCCGACGGACGCTGCACGCGGACATGATCGACAAGCTCGCCAAGGCCGGCGCGAAGCAGATCGTCTACGACGTCCAGTTCACCGAGCCCTCTGCAGAACCCGACGACGACAGCGCGCTCTACGAGTCGGTGGCCAACGCGAAGAACGTGATCCTGGCCACCGGCGAGATGCGACGAGAACGGCGACACGGCTCGTGCTCGGCGGCGACGAGCAGCTCGAAAGGCGGGCAACGCGGAGGCCGCCGCGAGCACGTTCCCGACCGACCCCGGCGGGACGATCCGCCGCTACGCCCTGCAGAACACGCACCTGGACACGATCGCCACGGCCGTGGCCAGCCGGTTCGGCAAACGGCCCACGGAGGGCGGGCTGATCGACTTCCGCGGCCCGGCGCGGGACGATCCCGACGTACTCGTTCGCTGATGTGCTCCGCGACAAGATCGATCCCGCGCAGCTGAAGGACAAGATCGTGATCGTCGGCGCCACCGCGCCCGGGCTGCAGGACATCCACCCGACCTCGGCGCCGGGCGAGAGGCAGATGGCCGGCGCGGAGATCCAGGCCAACGCGATCCACACCGCCCTGCACGGCAACCCGCTCACCCGCGTCGCCAGCGAGCTCGCGTTTCGCGATCGCCTTCCTGCTCGGCGCGATCGCGCCGCTGAGCGTGCGCGTCCTCGGACCCGTGAAGGGAAGCGCTCGCGGCGATCGCCGCCGGGGCGCTGTACGTCGTCGCTGGCCCAGCTCGCGTTCAACGCCGGAACGGTCCTGCCGGTGCCGGTGCCGCTGGCGACGCTCGCCATCGCGCTGGCGGCATCGGTCGCCTTCCGCGCGGCGACGGAGATCGCGGCCCGCAACGCGCGTCTCGCGCTACAACGACGAGCTCGAGGCCGCCGTGCTGGAGCGCACGAAGGAGCTCGCGGAGACACAGCTGGAGGTGGTCGTCCGCCTCGCGCACGCGGCCGAGCTGCACGACGACGACACCGGCGAGCACATCGACCGCATGAGCCATCTGTGCGCGGAGGTCGCGCTCGAGCTCGGGCTGCCGCTGGCGCGCGCCGACATGATCCGGCACGCCGCGGTCCTGCACGACGTCGGCAAGATCGGCGTCCCCGACGAGATCCTGCGCAAGCCCGGCCGGCTCACGCCGGAGGAGATGGCGACGATGCGCCGGCACGTCGTCGCCGGCGCGCTCCTGCTCAAGGGCTCAGACGCGGAGCTGCTCCAGGTGGCGGAGATGATCGCCTCCACCCACCATGAGCACTGGGACGGCGTCGGCTATCCCGAACGGCCTGCGGGCGGACGCGATCCCGCTCGAAGGCCGGATCGCCGCCGTCTGCGACGTCTTCGACGCGCTCACCCACCAGCGCCCCTACAAGGAGGCGTGGGGCCCGGAGAAGGCGTGTGCGGAGATCGCGGCCCTGCGCGGCTCGCACTTCGATCCGGTCGTCGCCGACGCACTGCTGGCCGTGATCGAGCGCCGCACGGGCGCCACGGCCGAACCGAGCTACGCCCAGTAGCCCATGCGGTGCGACGCGCTGAGCCGATCCAGCGCGTCGTGGCCGACGCACGCGAGCCCGTAGGGCGCGCCGGCCTCGAGCAGGTATCCCACAGCTCCGGGCCGTGGGCGGCGGGCAGGAGGACCTCGAAGCAATCTCGGCGCCTCCTGCACGATCACCCCGGACGGGTTGAGGTCGATCTCGTCCAGCAACCGTGCGCGCGCGGCCCGACGAGCCCGATCGCCGCGTAGACCGACGTGCGGTCGGCGACCGACACCGGGAGATCGGCCAGCGCGGCGATGCACGCCGGCCGCGTCCTCGGCAGCGGGCGACCGCCCGGTCGGCGGCGATGAACGAGTACCAGGCGCGCTCGCCCAGGGCGACAGCGCGTCCTCGATCGTCCGAGGGCGTGCCGCGGACCTCCAAGGTCGCGCGGTCGGAGCGATCGGCCATGCCGACGCCGCGCAGGCAGACCGCCTCCTCGGCGGCGACCGAGCCGAAGTGCGCGGGACCCGCCGGCCGCTGCGTTCGGCCATGACCGCCCCGTGGTTGCGGGCGACCGTCTCCAGGGGCTTGTCACACACACTGCGAAGCTACTCGCGCGCGTCACTTCGCGGCGCGGGTCGCAACACGCGCGTCACGCTCGGCCGGCGCAGACGCGCCGGCGCCCGGTGCGGCGCTCGACGAGCCCGGCGCGACCGAACGCCAGCGCGGCGATGGCGGCCGCCAGCAGCGCGGCCCCGGCGCCCGCGACCAGCCCGGCGCGCGGGCCGGCGGCCTCGGCCAGCCAGCCCACCAGCGGCGCGCCGATCGGCGTCGAGCCGAGGAAGACGATCGAGTACAGCGCCATCACGCGCCCGCGCATGACCGGCTCGACCGCGATCTGCAGCGCGAGTTGACGCCCGCGGCGAACGTGACCGACGCCGCGCCCAGCGGGATCAGCGCCGCGATCTGCAGCGGCAGCGTCGGCGCGATCGCCGCCAGCAGCATCGCCATGCCGAACAGCGTCGAGGAGACGATCAGCAACCGAGGCGACACGCGCCCGCGCGCGCCCGCGGCCAGCGCGCCGCCGACCGAGCCGACGCCCATCGCCGCGGTCAGCATCGCGTAGGTCGCGGCCGTGCCGTGCCAGGTGAAGTCGGCCAGCAGCGGCAGCAGGACCTGGAAGTTGAAGGAGATCGTCCCGACCAGCGCCATCATCGCCAGCGGGATCAGCAACTCGGGCGTGCGCGCGACGTAGCGCAACGCGACCGCGCACCTCGCCGGCCTTGCGCGCGCACCGCCTGCTTGGGCGTCTGCAGCAACGAGGGGTCCATCGTGCGCAAGCGCGATGAACATCGCCAGGAACGAGAAGGCGTTGACGGCAAAGCACGGCGCGATGCCGACCAGCGCGATGATCGTGCCCGCCGCGGCCGGCCCGATGATGCGCGAGCAGTGCACGACCACGCTGTTGAGGGCGACGGCGTTCAACACGCGGTCCGAGCCGACGATCTCGACCACGAACGACTGCCGCGCCGGGATTGTCGAGCGCCAGCACGGTGCCGCGGACGAGCACCAGCGCGAGCACCATCCACGGCTGCGCCGCGCCCGCAGCGGTCAACCCGAAGAGCGTCAGCGCCGGGACCATCAGCGACAGCTGCGTGATCGTCAGCAGCGGCGCTTGGACATCCGGTCGGCGAGCAGTCCGCCGTAGGCGCCGAACAGCAGGATCGGGAGGAACTGCAGCCCCGCGGTCAGCCCGACGGAGACGCCGGACCCGGTGAGCTTCACCATCAGCCACATCTCGCCGACGATCTGCATCCAGTTGCCGGTGATCGAGAACACCTGGCCGCTGAAGTAGCGGCGGTAGTTGGGGACGCTTAGGGAGGAGAAGGTGCTGCGCGACGTCGCCTCACTCGCCGAGCACCCGCTCGAGGATGCCCGCGGCGCGGTCGAGCGCGGCGAGTTCGTCCGGGGTCAGGTGCTGCAGGCGCGAGGCGAGGAAGGCGTCCTTGTCCTCGCGCACCGTCGTAGCAGGGCGCTGGCCGGCCGCGCGGTCGTGGCCAGCAGGCTGGAGCGGCGATCCGCCGGGTCCGGCGTGCGCTCGATCAGGCCGGCCTCCTCCAGCCGCGCGAGGACGCGGGTCGCGGTGGGGCGCTGGATGCGCTCGCGGGTCGCGAGCTCGGACGGCGTGAGCGGGCCGTGGCAGTCGATCGTCGCCAGCGCCGCGCCCTGGGTACGGGCTGAGATCTCCGCTCGCCGCCTGGCGCATGCGCCGCGCGAGCCGGGTCAGCACCGGGCGCAGGCGATGTGCGAGGTCGGTGGTGGAGATAGTTTGCATCGCTAATTAGCTTAGCGAACGATCTCGGGCCTGCCAGGATGCGCGCCGTGCTGATCTCGGTGCCGAACGTCTCGGAGGGGCGCGACCACCAGAAGCTCGGCCGACGATCGCCGCGGCGTTCGCGCCCGTGTACTGGTCCAGCGACGCCGACCATCAACCGGGCGGTGTTCACGCTCGTCGGCAAGCCGGGCGAGCTGCACGAGCAGGTGCTCAACCGGCATCGCGAGCGGCGATCGAGTCGGATCGACCTCACCCGCCACGAGGGCGTGCACCCGCGCGTGGGAGCGGTCGACGTCGCGCCGATCGTCTACCTCGACGAGGCCCAGACGGGGCGCCGCGTGCGCCGAGGCGCTCGTGCTCGCCGACGAGATCGGCCGGCTCGGCATCCCCGTCTATCTCTACGGCGAGCTCGGCGGAGGGAGGACCCGCGCCGAGCTGCGACGGCCCGGCGGGCTGGACGGCCTCAGCCCGACTTCGGACCGCACGAGCTGCACCCGACGGCCGGCGCCACGCTCGTCGCCGCGCGGCCCGCCGCTGGTCGCGTTCAACGTCGAGATCGACGCGACGCTGGACACCGCCAAGCGGATCGCACTGCGCGCTGCGCGAGGAGCTCGACGTCCGCGCGCTCGGCCTGCCAGCTCAGCGATCGGCGTGCAGGTCTCCACGAACATCGAGGACCACACCCGCGTGACCGCCGCCGACGTGGTCGCCGCGGTCCGAAAACACGCCGTCGTGACCGGCGCCGAGCTCGTCGCCCCCGCCCCGAGAGCGGCGCTCGCGAACTTCCCGGAAAACGTGCCGCTTCGAGGCCCGGCAGCGCTCGAAGATCATCTACCCTCGTAGGTCCACATGGCCCAGACGAAGCGCAAGAGACGGACGAAGCACCGCGGCAACGCGGCGGGGGCGAATCGAGGCGCGCGGCCGCACCGGCCGCAAGCCCACCGCGGAGGAACAGAAGAAGGCCGAAGGCCGCCGCGACGCCAGACGCGCCAGCGCAAGCCGCCGAGCTGGAACGCCGCCGCGCTGAAGTCGCGCGCGATGGCCGTGATCCTGTTCGTCGCTCGCGTCAAGTTCGGCGTCCTCGGCACAGAGCGACACGTCGATCTCCCAGAGCGCTGTTCCTGGCCGGCGATGGCGATGATCCTCTACACGCCGCTGGCCTACTTCACGGACCGTGGGTCTACAACCGCCAGCAGAAGAGCCTCGCGCAGAAGAAGCCCTGATGGAGGCGCGCTGGCTGACCGTCGGCCCGGTCCAGGAGAACACCTGGATCGCGCGCGCCGACAACGGGAGAAGGCGCTCCTGATCGATCCGGGCGACGAGCCGGACACGCATCGACCCAGGCGCTCGAAGAGCTCGGCACGCACGCCCGAGGCGATCCTGATCACCCACTGCCACTTCGACCACGTCGGAGCGGTGGCGGAGATGGCGCGGCGCACGCAGGCGCCCCGTCTACTGCCCCGCGGGCGAGGTCTTCATCCTCGAGAACATCAACGACTTCGTGCGCTTCCCGGGCTTCGGGCCGTTCGAGTCCTACTCGCCCGAGCAGACGGTCAAGCGACGGCGACAAGCTGCAGCTCGCCGGCTTCGAGATCGACGTCATCGGCACGCCCGGCCACAGCCCGGACCACGTGACGTACTCGATCCCGGCCGAGAAGGCGATCTTCTCCGGCGACGTGCTCTTCCAGGGCTCGATCGGCCGCACGGACCTGCCCGGGCTCCGACCACGCAGACGCTGATGGACAGCATCGCCCGCCTGCTGGAGACGCTGCCCGACGACACCGGCGTCCTGCCCGGGCACATGGACCCGACGACGCTCGGGCAGGAGCGCCGGACCAACCCGTTCCTGCGCGAGCTCGCCGCCAAGTGAAGCTCCAAGCACCGCGCGGCACGTACGACGTGCTGCCCGAAGCTCGCGGCCGAACGCGCGCGGCCTCGAGCAGACCGCCACGAAGATCCTCGACGCGCGCCGGCTACGGGCGCATCGAGACGCCGACGTTCGAGGCCACGCAGCTGTTCAGCCGCACGGTGGGTGAGGCCACGGACGTCGTCCAGAAGGAGATGTACACGCTTCCCGGACGCCACCGGGGACAGCCGATGACGCTGCGCCCCGAGGGCACCGCGCCGACCGTCCGCGCCTACCTCGAGCACGGCATGCACAAGCTCCCGCAGCCGGTGAAGCTCTGGTACCTGAGCAGCTTCTTCCGCTACGAGCGCCCGCAGGCCGGCCGCTTCCGGCAGTTCTGGCAGATCGGCGCGGAGGCGATCGGGTCCGCCGACCCGGCGGTGGACGCCGAGCTGATCCTGCTGCTCGGCGAGTTGCTGGAGGCGATCGGCGCGCGCGACGTGAAGCTCGTGCTGGCCACGCTCGGCCAGCCGGACTCGCGCGCCGCCTACCGCGAGGAGCTCCAGGCCTACCTGCGGGCGCAACGAGGACCAGCTGTCGCGGGAGGTCGTCGAGCGCATCGACCTCAACCCGCTGCGCGCCTTCGACGCCAAGCACGAGTCCACGCAGCGCGTGATGGCGAAGGCGCCGCGGCTGATCGACCGCCTCCCGCAGGAGGACCTCGACCACTTCGCCGAGGTCCAGGACCTGCTGCAGGCGGCCGACCTGGCCTACACGGTCGACACGACGCTCGTGCGCGGGCTGGACTACTACACGCGCACGCTGTTCGAATTCCAGTCCGGCGCGCTGGAGGCGGCGCAGAACACGCTCGGCGGCGGCGGCCGCTACGACGGCCTGGCCGAGGCAGATCGGCGGTCCGCACACGCCCGGCATGGGCTGGGCCGCCGGGGTCGAGCGGATGTTGATGGCGTCGAACACAGCCGGCGGCCGGTGCAACTCCCGCTCGACCTCTACGTCGCCTACGAGCCGGGCCACAAGGCCGGCGGCGTTCAAGCTGGCCTGCGACGCCCGCCGCGCGGGCCACTCGGACAAGACTCGAACTCGCCGGGCGCAGCCTCAAGGGCCAGCTCAAGCAAGCCTCCCGCAGCGGCGCTCGCTACGTTGCCATCTTCGGTGACGAAGGCGTCCAGCTTCGCGATCGCGACGGACGGCGAGGACAAGCTCGTCGCGCCCGAATCCGTCATGCACCACATCAGGGGATCTTTGTGAGACCACCACGCGCCAACCTGTACCGCGACGCCTGGGCCGGGGAGCTGGATGCCGCGCGGGTGGGTGAGAACGTGCGCGTCGCCGGCTGGGTGCACGCGCCGGCGCGACCACGGCGGCGTCATCTTCATCGACCTGCGCGACCGCTCCGGGATCGTCCAGCTGACGTTCCATCCCGAGTCAGGCCGGCGTTCGCGCTCGCCGAGCGGCTGCGCCCCGAGCACGTGCTGTCAGCGGCGCCGGCGAGGTCGTCCGCCGCGACGAGAACGCAACTTCAACCCGAACCTCAAGACCGGCGAGATCGAGATCGACGGTCGCCGACGCCGAGCACCTCGCGACCTCCGAGACGCCGCCGTTCGCGATCAACGAGGACGGCCAGGTGGACGAGATGATCCGCCTGCGCCACCGGATGCTCGACCTGCGCCGCGAGGGCATGCGCGACGCGATGGTCATGCGCCACACGGTCAACCGGGCGATGCGCGACTACCTCAACGCGAACGACTTCCTCGAGATCGAGACGCCGATCCTCACGCGCTCGACGCCCTGAGGGCGCGCGTGACTTCCTGGTGCCGTCGCGGCTGTCGCCCGGCGCGTTCTACGCGCTGCCGCAGTCGCCGCAGCTGTTCAAGCAGCTGCTGATGATGTCCGGCTACGAGCGCTACTACCAGATCGCCCGCTGCTTCCGCGACGAGGACCTGCGCGCCGATCGCCAGCCGGAGTTCACCCAGCTCGACCTCGAGATGGGCTTCGTCGAGGAGGAGGACGTCCTCGGCACGATCGAGGGCCTGCTCGCGCGCGTCTTCGAGGAGGCGGCGTTCCCGGCGCCGCCGCCGCCGTGGAAGCGGATGGCCTACGACGAGGCGATGCTCCGCTACGGCTCCGACAAGCCGGACCTGCGCTTCGCGCTGGAGATCTCCGACCTCGGCGAGGCCGTGGCGTCGCACCGAGTTCCGCGTCTTCCGGGCGTGCTCGACGGCGGCGGCATGGTCCGCGGGTTCAACGCCGGGCCGCGTGAGGCGTCGCGCAAGGAGGCCGACCAGCTGACCGAGGTCGTCAAGCGCTACGGCGCGGGCGGGCTGGTCTGGGCGGTCGTGCAGGAGGACGGCACGTGGCGCTCGCCGGCCGCGAAGGCGCTGTCCGACGAGGACCGCGGCGCGATCGAGCGGGCGCTGTCCGCCAAGCCCGGCGACCTGCTGCTGATCGTCGCCGACGCCAACCCGACGGTCGCGGCGATCGTCGCTGGGCGAGCTGCGGCTGGAGATCGCGCGCCGCTACGACCTGATCGACCGCCGACCGCCACGAGCTGCTGTGGGTCGTCGACTTCCCGATGTTCGAGTGGAACCCCAACGAGTCAGCGCTGGGACGCGCTGCACCACCCGTTCACGGCGCCGACCGGCTCCTTCGAGGACCCGGGCGCGCTGCGCTCGCGCGCGTACGACATCGTGCTCGACGGCTCCGAGATCGGCGGCGGGTCGATCCGTATCAACCGTCCCGAGGTCCAGCAGCAGGTGTTCACCGCGCTGGGGATCTCCGAGGAGGAGGCCGAGTCGCGCTTCGGCTTCCTGCTGGACGCGTTGAAGTACGGCGCGCCGCCGCACGGCGGGCTCGCGCTCGGGATCGACCGGATCGTGGCCATCGTCGCCCAGAAGGACTCGATCCGCGACGTGATCGCGTTCCCGAAGACGGCCTAGCGGCTCCGATCCGCTGACCGGCGCCCCGGCCGCGGTGGACACGGCGCAGCTGGCCGAGGTGGGCGTGAAGCTCGCCGTTCCACCTCCGAGCTAGGTCTTTGACCGGGGTCCACCCGGTCAGGACCCCATGTGACTCAACCTCCGGGCGGGGAGGTGCCGATGTTCTGGACGTGAGCCAGATCTCCCCGCCTATTCGAATCGTCGCTGATCGGCGCTGTCGTGCTCGTGGCCGCCTGGTTCACGATCCTCAAGCCGAAGCCCGTGACCGCCGAGCCCGCCGCGACGCGACGCGACCACCACGACCGCTGCGCAGCCGCAGACCGCGTACGGCAAGGCCGTCGCGAAGGCCAAGAGCGTCGCCGCCAAGGCCGCCTCGACCGCGACCCCCGCGCCCGTGGCCGGCGCCGCCGCGACCCCCGCGCCCGCCGCCGAGACGCCCGCGCAGCCGCCGATCGCGATCCCGGACGCCGACCTCGCCAAGCTTCCCGCCGGCGTCGCCGGCGCGCTGAAGACCCGCAAGATCCTCGTGCTCGGCGTGTTCGCCGACGGCGCGAAGCAGATCCGGCCGCAGGCCGACGACGACCGCTACGTCCGCAGCCAGCTGCGCCAAGCTCAACCGCTACGACGGCGACGTCTTCGTCCAGCAGATCGCGATCTCCGAGCTCTCGACCTACGGCTCGCTGGTCAACGACCTCGGCGTCCACCAGTCCCCGAGCGTCGTGATCATCGACCGCGACCTCAAGGGCCGCGTGCTCACCGGCTACGTCGATCGCGTCGCGATCAACCAGGTGATCGCCGACATCCGCCGCGAGTCGACCGAACCGCGCATCTCGGACACGTATCTGCGCGACGCTCAACGCCTACTGCGGCGACCGCAAGCTGCGGCTCTCGCGTCTGTCGTACCCGACGAGCTCCAGCCAGACCGCCTGGCTGTCGACGAGCGACGACGTGCTGCGCGTGACCCGCACCTCCGAGCGCGAGCTCGCCAAGACCGTCGCACCGGCCAAGTGGGCCACGCTCAAGACGCAGCTCCTGCAGGTGGCCAAGCGCGACGCCGCCACGGCGGCCAAGCTGCGGGCCTCGCTCAAGAAGCACGACCGCGGCGCCGCTCGCAAGGCCTTCACCGCGTTGCGCGCCGACAAGGCGTCCACGGCCGATGGTCGCTTCGACCGGGTCGGCCTCACCAACTGCGCGGTCAACCGGCAGTCCTGAGCAGGCCGGGGCGCGGCAGCCTCCCGGTTAGTCTTAAGCGCTCGTGGATCGCGAGCGTTTTGAAGAGCATCTCGCCGCGCCCACCGGGCGCGGCGCTCTGCGTTCCGGCGGCGTCGACGGCCACGCCGGCGGGTCGCTGTGCGGTGACCTGATCCGCGTCTCCGTGCGCGTCGAGGGCGATCGCGTGGTCGAGGCCGGGTTCGACGCCGACGGCTGCGGCGCGTTGACCGCGGCGGGGTCGGCGGCGGTGACGCTGGTCGAGGGCGAGCCGCTGCTCGACGCGGCGCGCGTCGGCGTGAGCGCGATCGTCGCCGAGTTGGGCGGTCTGTCGACCGGGCAAGCTGCACGCGGCCGATCTGGCCGCTGACGCGCTTGGCACCGCGCGTTGGGCGCCGCGGCGCGGAGCGCTTCGGTGCCCGCTCGATCCGCGAGCGGGTCGCTGGTCGCCATGAGCGGCGGCGTGGACTCCGCCGTGGCCGCGCTGCTGGTCGGCGAGGGCGCGGTGGCGGTCACGTTGGAGCTCTGGCGCGACGTCGAGAACGACGCCGCCGCCTCCTGCTGCTCGGCCGACGCCGTGCGGCTCGCCCGGCGGCTCGCGCACGGCATGGGCCTGCCGCACTTCACGCTCGACCTGCGGCCGGAGTTCCGCGCCGGGCGTCGTCGAGCCGTTCCTGCACCGGCTACGCGGCGGGGGAGACCCCGAACCCGTGCGTCGGCTGCAACGGCCACGTGCGCCTGGACGCGATGCTCGACTACGCGGACGCGCTCGGGCGCCGCGACGCTCGCGACCGGCCACTACGCGCGCGTCACCGAGGACGGCCTGCTGCGCGCCGCGGCCGACCCCGCCAAGGACCAGTCCTACATGCTCGCGGCGCTGTCGCCCGCCTCGGTCGCGCGGATGCGGTTCCCGCTGGCCGAGCTGACCAAGCCCGAGGTGCGGGCGATCGCGGCCGAGAACGACCTCCCGGTGGCCTCGCGCGCCGACTCGCAGGACCTCTGCTTCCTCGCCGGCACCGGCAAGGCGCGCTTCCTCGCCCGCCACGCGGGCCTCGAGGACGTGCCCGGCGAGATCGTCAACGCCGACGGCGACGTGCTCGGCACCCACGCGGGCGCCCACCACTTCACCGTCGGCCAGCGCAAGGGGATCGGCGTCGGCGCACCGGAGCCGCTCTACGTCCTGCGCACCACCGGCACCCAGGTCATCGTCGGCGCCCGCGACGAGCTCGCCACCTCACGCGTCCGCGTCCGCGGCGCCCGCCTGCACCGCCCGTCGAGCGAGGTCGACGCCGTCCGCCTGCGCTACCACGCCAAGGCCGTGCCCTGCCGCGTCCACGGCGAGGGCCGCACGCTCGAGCTCGAGCTCGGCGAGCCGTTCTTCGGCGCCGCCCCCGGACAGTCCGCCTGCCTGTTGCGCGGCGACGTCGTGGTCGGCGTGGCGACGATCAGCGCGTAGCCAAGTGCCACGCCGCGACCGAAGCGGCGTCGCGGATCACGTTGGAGCGGACCATCCGGTCGACCTCGGCGACCGAGAACGTCGCCGACCGACGAGGTCCGCCTCGGTCGTTTCGAGCGCCTGCTCGCCCGCGACCAGCTCTGAGGCACGGAAGATGTCCACGGACTGGTTCGTCAGCCCGTAGGCGAAGTGCAGCCGGCCCAGGTGCTCCAGCGCGCCGGCGCGCAGGCCCGGTCTCCTCGGCGAGCTCGCCGCGGGCGAGCGTCTCCGGGTCGCCGTCGACGCCCTCCCAGGCGCCCTGCGGGAACTCCCAGAAGCGCGCCCCGACCGGATGGCGGAACTGCTCGATCATCCACACCTGATCGCGATCGATGGGCACGATCAGCGCCGACGGCGACTTCTCGGCCCAGGCGTAGAGGCCGCTCGCCCTCGCCACGGTCCTCGTGCAGCCGCATCCAGCGGTTCTCGTAGACGACGCGGCTGGAAACGACTCGCACGGGCACGCAGCCTAGACTCAGGCGACGATGACCTCCGACGAGATCCGCGAGCGCTACCTCAGTTTCTTCGAGAGCCGCGACCACAAGCGTCTGCCGTCCGGGTCGCTCGTTCCCGCCGAGCACGATCCGTCGGTATTGCTCACCACCGCGGGCATGCACCCGCTCAAGCCGTACTTCCAGGGCCGCGAGAAGCCGCCGCACGTCCGGCTCACGAGCTGCCAGAAGTGCTTCCGCACGCCGGACATCGATCAGGTCGGGCTGACGACGCGCCACCTGACGTTCTTCGAGATGCTCGGGAACTTCTCGATCGGCGACTACTTCAAGCAGGGCGCCGTCGAGTTCGCCTGGGAGCTCAGCCTCGAGGGCTTCGGCTTCAACCCGGACGACATCTGGGTGACGGTGTTCGAGGGCGATCCGGAGCTTGGGATCGGCAACGACGAGGAGGCGATCGACGCGTGGCTGGCGATCGGCGTCCCGCGTGAGCGGATCGTCGAATGCCCGCGCAGCGAGAACTTCTGGCAGGCGGGGCCGATCGGCCCGTGTGGGCCGTGCAGCGAGCTCTACCTCGACCGCGGGCTGGACTTCGGCAAGGCCGACGACCTCCCCGGCGGCGACAACGAGCGCTTCCTGGAGTACTGGAACCTCGTCTTCATGCAGTTCGAGCAGGACCCGGTCAACACGCTCACGCCGCTGCCGGCGCAGAACATCGACACCGGCCTCGGCCTGAACCGGATGGCGCTGATCAAGCAGGGCGTGACGTCGATCTTCGACACCGACCAGTTCATCCCGCTGATCGGCCTCGGGGAGCAGCTGAGCGGGAAGCGCGGCGGGGTCGAGCGCCGACGTCGACCGCGCGCTGCGGGTGCTCGTCCGACCACACGCGCGGCATGTCGTTCCTGATCGCCGACGGCGTGGTCCCGTCCAACGAGGACCGCGGCTACGTCCTGCGCCGGCTGATGCGGCGCGCGATCGTCCAGGGCCGGCGGATCGGGATCGAGCCCGGGTTCCTGCCCAAGTACGCGGAGGTCGTGCGCGAGACCATGGGCGCCGGCTACCCGGAGCTGATGGAGCAGGCCGAGACGGTCGACATGTGGCTCGCGACCGAGGAGGAGACCTTCAACCGCACGCTCGAGCAGGGGCTGAAGATGCTCGAGGACGTCATCGAGCGCACGGAGCGCTCGGGCGCCGAGGGGATCGGCGCCGACGAGGCCTTCCGCCTGCACGACACCTACGGCTTCCCGTTCGATCTCACGCTGGAGCTCGCCGCCGAGCGCGGTGTCGGGGTCGACGAGCAGGGCTTCGAGTCTCTGATGGAGGAGCAGCGCGTGCGCGCCCGCGCCAGCGCCGGCCGCGAGGGTGGGGAGGACGTGCGCGAGACGCTGCGCGCGTTCGCGAACTCCGCCGGCGCGCCCTCGATCTTCACCGGCTACGAGACGACCGAGCAGGCCACGGCGGTCGCGTCCGTCGTGCGCGAGAACGGCCGCGTGCTGGCCAAGCTGGTCGAGTCACCGTTCTACGCCACCGGCGGCGGGCAGGTCCACGACGGCGGCGTGATCGAGTGCGAGGACGGCGGCTGCTCCGCTCGCGTCGTGGATGTCGTCCGGCTCGGCGACGATCAGGCGCTGGTGATCGAGCCGCTGACGGGCGAGCTGCACGACGGTGAGCGCGTGTGGGCGCGCGTGGACGGGCACGCCCGCCGCGCGACCGAGTGCAACCACACGGCGACGCACCTGCTGCACGCGGCGCTGCGCGAGCGGCTGGGCACCCACGTGCGCCAGGCCGGCTCCTACGTCGGCCCCGACAAGCTGCGCTTCGACTTCACCCACGGCTCGCCGCTGAGCGACGACGACAAGCGCTTCGTCGAGGATCGGGTGAACGAGATGATCCTCGCCAACCAGCCCGTGCGGGCGCTGACGACGACGCTGGACGAGGCGCGGTCGCTGGGCGCGATGGCGCTCTTCGGCGAGAAGTACGGCGACGTCGTGCGGATGGTCGAGGTCGGCGACGGCGGCGTCTCGCGCGAGCTCTGCGGCGGCACCCACGTGCGCACGACGGCCGAGATCGGTGTCTTCAAGCTCACGCAGGAGACGTCTTCGGCCGCCAACGTGCGCCGGATCGAGGCCATCACGGGGCCGTTGGGCGTCGAGTTGCTGCGCAAGCACGATCGCGAGCTCCACGACGCCGCCGTCGCCCTGCGCACGCAGCCCGACACCGTGGCCGAGGTCGCCGCGTCGGTCGTCGCCAAGCGGCGCGAGCTCGAGAAGGCGCTGGAGAAGGGCGCCGGTCCGGTGGACGATTCCGTCGGCGAGGTGGTCGACATCGACGGCGTCAAGGCCGTGTTCGAGATCCGCGAGGTGCCCAACCCGAAGGCGCTGCCGGACCTGGCGGACCGCCTGCGCGGCCAGCTCGGCGATCCCGCCGTGGTCGTGCTCGGCGCTCCGGGCGAGGGCCGCGCGTCGCTGCTCGTCTCGGCCACGCCGGGGGCGGTCGAGCGTGGCGTGAAGGCGGGCGCGATCATCAAGATCGCGGCGGCCGTGGTCGGCGGGGGCGGCGGCGGGCGCGACAACATGGCCCAGGCGGGCGGCAAGGACCCGGCCAAGCTGCCGGACGCCCTGGCCGCCGCGCGCGCGGAGATCGAACGCGCGCTTGCGAGTTCTCGCGCTTGATTACGGGTCGGCGCGCTGTGGGGTCGCGGTCAGCGACCCCACAGGGACGCTGGCGACGCCCCTCGAACCCGTATTGAGGCCCTCGACCAAGAAGGGCTTCGCGGCGCTGACGCGCCGGGTTCGAGAGCTCGAGGTGGAGCGGATCGTGCTCGGGCTGCCGCTGTCGTTGAGCGGCGCGGACTCGGCGCAGACGCGTGAGACCCGCGAGTTCGCCCAACGGCTCTCCGCCGCGGTCTCGGTGCCGGTCGAGCTCTACGACGAGCGCTTCACGACGTCGCTGGCGCATCAGGCCGGGGGGAGGGGGTCACTGGACTCCCGCGCGGCCGCCGTGCTGCTCGAGGAATGGCTTCAGCGGGCGCGCTGACGAGGTTGCGTCCTCGATCACGCCGGCCCGCCGCTCACCCCGAGTTCGTCGGCCGCTCTCTCGTCAACGCACGCCCCGTCCGGTTCGCGGTTTCGGCCGTCGGTCTATGCGCGCGAGTGTCGAGTTTGTCAACCAGTGGTTGACCAAGTCGACACTCGCGTGCGGCTCGGGCTGCGGGCGTCACGTCGCGCCAGGACACGACGAGTGAGCACTCGTGCGCTGCGTTCTCGTCCGGACCCTAGGGGCATGACCCCATAAGGCCTGAGCGGGACCTGCCGATGACCCTGGCAGAGATGAACCCGCTGAGCACGCAGAACACCGCCGACGAGGTCATGGCCGAAGTCGCCGACCCGCTCGACGCGCTCCTGCGTCAAGTCGTCAACGGCTACTTCGTCCTCACGGACGGCCAGGGATCCGTCTCCAAATGGTCAGAGCCCGCCGAGCTGCTGTTCCTGCAGCCGGCGGAGGACATCCTCGGCAAGGGCTTCTTCGAGACCCTGATCGGCGGCTCGCTGCCGCCCGCGGGCCAGGCGTGGCGCGGGTTCCTCGACGCCGGCGAGCCGCCGCGCGTGCCCGGCACGGTCCAGCTGACCGGCCGCCGCAGCGACGGCGACTCGTTCCCGCTGGAGGCCGTGTTCGTCCCGGTCAAGCTCGACGAGGGCTTCGACTTCTCGCTGTTCCTGGAGGACCTGTCCTTCGAGCTCCCGATGAACCTGATGCTGCTGCGCATGCGCCAGCAGCACCCGGTCGTCGTCCGCGCGTTCCGCCAGGCGCTCGAGGACACGGTCCAGCCGTGGGAAGGACGCACCGCGGGCACGCTGGTCGTCTTCCGTCCGTTGAGCTCGACCCCGTGGGTGGATGCCGAGCTGGCCCGCCGCGAGGCCGAGCGGGCCGCCGCCGACGCGGAGGCCGAGGAGCGCCTGAGCCACACCGACCCGGGCATCCAGGGCGGCTTCAACGACCTTGACGACGCCGCCGCGGTGGTCGCTCGACTGCTGTCGGCGATGGAGCGCATCGACGAGCTCGAGCGCGTCGCCGGCGGGCTGCCCGCGCAGCTCGAGGAGGCCCGGCGCGAGGCCGACCAGCGCGCGCTCTCCGCCGAGCGCGACTTCGGCGCGCTTCGCAACGACCTTCAGCGCGCGCTGGCCGGTGTGCCCAGCGAGCTCGACCGCCACGAGCAGCAGGCCCGTGTCGAGAAGCTCGCCGCCGCCGCCGAGACCGGCGCCGCACGTCTCTCCGCACGCCTGGACCAGCTCGAGCGCGACGGCGCCGCCGCCGACGCTCGCCTGGCCGAGTCGATCGCGGCCGCCGAGGAGCGTGCCGCCGAGGCGATCGCCGACTCCGCCCGCCGCGTCGAGGGCGGCGACCTCACCGCCCAGCTCGAGGAGGTCCGCGCCGACCACGAGGAGGCCGCGCACGCGATCCGCGCCGAGCTCGCCTCGACCGTCGAGCGCCTCGAGCGCGAGCGCGACCGCGAGCGTTCCGAGGCCCGTTCGGAGATCGCCGCCGCGCTCGAGCGCGTCGAGCAGATCCAGCGCGGCGCCGAGTCCCTGCGCGAGCGGATCGCCGACGCCGCCACCGCCGACCAGCTCGCCGAGCTGCGTTCGTCGCTGGGCACCGATCTCGGCGCGCTGCGCGAGCGCCTCGCCGGCATCCCGACCGCGGACGAGCTGCGCGAGCGCCTCGCCGGAGCGCCGTCCGCCGACGATCTGGCCGCGCTGCGCGAGCGCCTCGCCGGCGTCGCCGGCGCCGAAGAGCTCGCCGAGCTCCGCGAGCGCCTCGCCGACGATCTCGCCGGGCTGCACGCGCGGCTGGCCGCGACCCCGAGCGCCGATGCCGTCGCCGCACTGAGCGAGCGCCTCGCCGGCGCCGCCAGCGCCGAGCAGCTGGCCGAGCTGCGCGGACGCCTGAACGGTGTCGCCGGCGCCGACGACCTGGCCGAGCTGCGCGAGCGGCTCGCCGCCTTCGGCAGCCCCGACGACCTCGCCGAGCGGCTGGCCGCCGCGCCGAGCGCCGACGAGCTCGCCGAGCTGCGCGAGCGACTCGCCGCCTTCGGCAGCCCCGAGGACCTCGCCGAGCGGCTCGCCGCCGCGCCGAGCGCGGACGAGCTCGCCGAGCTGCGCGAGCGGCTCGCCGCCTTCGGCAGCCCCGAGGACCTCGCCGAGCGGCTCGCCGCCGCACCGAGCGCGGACGAGCTCGCCGAGCTGCGAGCCGGCCTGGCCGCCGCGCCGAGCGCCGAGGACCTGGCCGAGCTGCGCGAGCGCCTGGCCGCCGCGCCCGACAGCGACGACCTGGCCGAGCTGCGCGACCGCCTGGCCGCCGCGCCCAACAGCGACGAGCTGGCCGAGCTGCGCGAGCGCTTTGCCGCCGCGCCGAGCGCCGACGACCTGGCCGAGCTGCGCGAGCGCCTCGCCGCCGCGCCGAGCGCCGCCGAGCTGGCCGAGCTGCGTGCCGCCGTCGGCAGCGCCGATGGTCTCGCCGAGCTGCGTGCGCGGCTCGCCGGCCTCCCGTCCGCGGACGAGCTGGCCGAGCGTCTCGCCGCCGTCGCGAGCGCCGACGACGTGGCCGAGCTCCGTGCGCGGCTCGAGGCGGCGCCGAGCGTCGATGCGGTTGCCGCACTGAGCGAGCGCCTCGCCGCGGCCGCCAGCGCCGAGCAGCTGGCTGAGCTGCGCGCGTCGGTCGCCGCCGACCTCGACGCGCTGCGTGAGGCGGTCCCGTCCGCCGACTTCGACGCGCTGCGCCAGGCGGTCTCCGCCTTCGATGCGTCCGACCTGGGTTCGCTGCGCGATGCGCTCGCCCGTCTCGACGGCCGCGCCGACGCCGCCGACGGTCAGCTCGAGCAGCTTCGCGCGAGCACCGTCGAGACCGCCTCCCGTCAGGCCGGCGAGCTCGCCGCGCTGCGCGATGCCGTCGCGTCCCACGAGGCCGCGGGCCGCGAGGTCGTCGGCCTGCGCGCCGCGGTCGAGCGTCAGGAGGCGATCGCCGCCGAGCTGCGCGAGACGGTCGCCGGCCTGCACAACACCGCCGCGGGCGACCTCGATTCACTGCGCGATGCCGTCGCGCGTCACGAGGCCGCGAGCGGCGAAGTCGCCGAGCTGCGCTTCGCCGTCGCCGAGCTGCGCTCGCTGGTCAGCCACGCTGAGAGCATCGCCGCCTCCGCGCCCGAGCAGGCCGAGGTCGAGCGTCGCGTCCAGACGATGGTCGGCGACACCTCGCGTCAGATCGCCGCGCTGCACGCCCGCCTCGCCGTCCTCGCCGACACCGGCCGCGCGGTCGCCGAGCTCAACGCCCGCGTCAACGCCCTCGCCGACCACGGCGACGCCGCCGGTCGCGACGAGATTGCCGAGCTGCGCTCTCGCCTCGACGGCCTGGCCGGCCGCGACGAGCTCGCAGCGCTCCGCTCCGATCTCGACGCACGCGTCCGCCGCGATGAGCTGGACGGCGTGGTCCGCCGCGACGAGCTGACCGGCCTCGTCGGCCGCGACGAACTCGACGGCGTGGTCCGCCGTGACGAGCTGACCGGCCTGGTGGGCCGCGACGAGCTCGACGGCGTGGTCCGCCGTGACGAGCTGACCGGCCTGGTGGGCCGCGACGAGCTCGACGGCGTGGTCCGCCGCGACGAGCTGACCGGCCTGGTCGGCCGCGACGAGCTCGAGAGCCTGGTCCGCAGCGACGAGCTCGCCGGCCTCGTCGGCCGCGACGAGCTCGACAGCGTGGTCCGCCGTGACGAGCTCGACGGCGTGGTCCGCCACGACGAGCTGGCGGCGCGCCTCGACGGTCTTGCCGGCCGCCAGGAGCTCGACGACCTGCGCTCGAACCTCGACGGCCGCGCCGGCCGCGACGAGCTCGACGATCTGCGCTCGCACGTCGATGGTCTCGCCGGCCGCGACGAGCTGGACGGCCTTGCCGGCCGGGACGAGCTGGCCGAGCTGCGCTCGCGCCTCGCGGAGCTGGTCGGCCGCGACGAGCTGGACGGGCGCCTCGACGGCCTCGTCTCGCACGGCGACCTCGACGGCGTGGTCCGCCGCGACGAGCTGGCCGAGCTGCGGGCGCTCGTCGCCGCGCAGGACGACGCCGCGAGCCGCGATGAGCTGGCCGAGCTGCGCTCGCGCCTCGCGGGCCTGGTCGGCCGCGACGAGTTGGACGGGCGTCTCGACGGTCTCGTCTCCCACGATGACCTCGACGGCGTGGTCCGCCGCAACGAGCTGGCCGAGCTGCGCTCGCTGCTCGACGGCCTCGCCGGCCGCGATGAGCTGTCCGGTCTGGCCGGTCGTGACGAGGTGGCCGCGCTGCGCGAGCTGCTCGCCGGCCTGCCCGGCCGCGAGGATCTCGCCGGACTCGCCGCGCGCGCCGAGCTCGTCGCGCTCGCCGAGCGGATCGACGGCCTGGTCACCCGCGACCATCTCGCCGGTCTCGCCGAGCGCGACCACGTCGAGGAGCTGCGCCGCCGGATCGAGGGTCTGGACGGCGGTGGCGAGGCGCTGTCGCTCGCGCGGCAGGCGCTCGCGCGCATCGATCAGGTCGATCGCGGCGCCGGCACGGTCCTCAACGACGTTCGCAACCTGCGCGGCGAGCTCGAGAGCTCGCGTGCGCGGCTCGAGGACGAGGCGCTCGGCGCCCGCCAGACCGCCGTGGCCGCCGGTGAGTCCGCCGCCGCGGCGCGCGAGGACGCCGCGCGGGCACGCGAGGAAGCCAACGCCACGCGCCGCGAGGTCGAGGCCCAGGGCGCGCGCGCGGGCCTGCTCGGCGAGCAGCTCACCGCGGTTCGCGCCGACGCCGCTGCCGCCCGTGGGGCCACCGAGGGCATCGACGAGCGCTTCAACACGATCGATCAGCGCGCCGCCGCGCTGCGCACCGAGCTTGGCGCGAGCCGTGAGCGGCTCGACGCCGTGGGGTCGCACGTCGATCGGCTCGGCTCGGCCGTGCTCGAGACCGGCGAGGCGGCCGCGACGCTGCGGCTGGAGCTCGGCCAGGTCCGCGACGTGGCCGAGACCGCCTCGCGCGGGATCGAACTTCTGCGCTCCGAGCTGGCCGAGATCCGCCGCCATGGCGACCACCGCATCGAGGCGATGCAGGCCGAGCTGACCTTCGCGCTGAAGAGCGTCGAGGAGCTCAAGCAGGGCCTCTCGTCCGCCGGTCAGGCCGCGGTCATCGCACGCCGCGAGGCCGAGTCGGCGCGCAAGGCCGCTCAGCAGGTCGGCGACGGCTCCAACGAGCGCGTCACCGAGGTGTTCCAGCAGATCCTCGGCCTGGCCGCGCAGCGCAACGCGTCCACGCGTCGCCCCGCCGGCTCGGGCGTCAGCGCGCCCGCCCGCCCGGAGCCGACCGTCCGCGCCCCGCGCCACGGGTTCGACGACGCGGTGGTGCCGATGGCGATCCTCGGCCTCGACGGCAAGTTCAAGGAGCTCAACCCGGCGTTCACGAAGCTCGTGGGCTACAAGGAGCACGAGTTCATGAAGGCCGCGTGGCCCTCGCCGCACGACCGCAAGGACTACAAGGAGCAGCTCGATCAACTGCGCCGTCTCGGCGTGGGCGATCTGCGCGACGTCGACGTCAACAGCACCTACATGCACGGCCAGGGCCTGATGGTCCCGGTGGTCGGCAAGATGACACTCGTCGACGGCGAGGACGGCCGTCCGCTGCACCTCGTCCTCGAGGCCGAGGACCGGCACACGTCCTAATACCGTCGTGGGGGGTCGCTAGGATCCTCAACGGTCGCTGTCCCTGCCTGCCCGTCCGGGAATCCGCCCGGCGCGCCAGGGCCGCTACCGGTTTTCGACGTTGTTCGGCAAGCGCTCGGACCAAACCCGTACATCTGACGACCGCGCTCGCGCCGCGGCCGAACGCGCTGCCCGCCGCGCGGGTCGCCCCCTGCCGCCCGACGCGTTCGAGCACACCGTCCGCCCACCGGACATCGAGCCGCGCCCCGTCCGCGAGCCGGACCAGGTGCAAGAGCCGCCGGAGTTCGTCCCGCAGGGTGAGGAGCCGGACCCGTCGGTGGCCGCCGAGTCCGCGCGCCGTGCCGCCGAGCAGGAGGCCGCCGAGTCGGCGCGCCGCGCCGCCGAGCAGGAGGCCGCCGCCGAGTTGTCGCGTCGCGCCGCCGAGCGCGACGCCGACCCGTCGCACACGGCCGAGTTCACGCCGCCTGACATCGCGGAGCCCGAGACGCCGGCCCCCGAGTCGCCGCGCGCCGCCGTCCCGGAAGCCGTCGAGCCGCCCGCGGCGGACGTCACGTCGCCCAGCGCGGACGCTCCCGCGTCGCGCGACGGTGAGGCGGCCGCGGCGTCAGGCGCCGCCGAAGCGCCGCGCCGCGCCGTCGAGGTGGACGCGGCCGAGTCGCCCGCCGCCGACGAGCCCCCCGCGCCGCGGTTGGAACCCACGTCGGCGCGCGCCGACACGCCGCCGCAGGAACATCTGCACCAGCCCACGGTGGAGTACACGCCGTTCCAGACCGACGAGTACGACGCGCCCCTCGGCGATCCGCGCGAGGACGAGCCGGAACTCGTCGCCGCGCGGGGGCGGGCGTTCGTCGAGCCCCGGCCGTCCGACACCGCGGAGCATGAAGAGTTTGTCGAGCCCAAGCCGCTGCGCCCTGCGCCGGAGCGCGCGAGCGACACGCCGCGCAAGCGTCCCGCGCCCAACGCCCCGCGAGCGAGCCGCAGGCGGCGCCGCCCGGTCGCTCCGCCGCCGCGCGGGGGCGGCATGAGCGGCAGCGCTGGCGCCCACTGGGGCCGCCGGATCTTCGCGGTGATCCTGCTGATCGTCATCCTCGGGCTCTTCTACGTCCTCAACGCGACCTTCCAGCCGTTCCACAGCGACGGCTCCGGCAGCGTGAAGGTCACGATCCCCAGCGGCGCCGACGCCGCGCAGGTCGGCAAGTTGCTCGAGGCCAAGCAGGTGATCGACTCGGCGCGCTTCTTCGAGCTCAAGGCGACGATCAACGGCGACCGCAGCAAGCTGCGCCCCGGCGATTACACGCTCAAGAAGAACATGAAGAACGGCGCGGTGCTGGCCGCGCTGACCGAGGTCCCGGAGACCAAGGAAACGCCGGTGGAGACGGTCAAGCTGACGATCGTCGAAGGCCCGTCGCGCAAGGAGAACGCCTCGGTCGTCGACAAGTCCAACAAGGTCAAGGGCAGCTACCAGAAGGCCACGGCGTCGAAGGCGACGCTCAAGCGCATCCGCGAGCTCGGCGCGCCCAAGGGCACGAAGACCGCCGAGGGCTTTCTGTTCCCAGCCACCTATGAGCTCCCCGTGGGCTCGAGCGCGGACGAACTGGTCGCCCAGCAGCTGGACGCGTTCGAGGACAACTTCAAGCAGATCGACATGTCGTACGCGAAGAAGAAGAACCTCTCGCGCTACGACGTCCTGATCATCGCCAGCATGATCGAGCGCGAGGCGCAGCTGGCCAAGGAGCGTCCGCTCGTGTCGGCGGTCATCTACAACCGGCTCAAGCAGGGTATGCCTCTGGGGATCGACGCGACGATCCGCTACTACACGAACAATTGGTCCCGCCCAATCAAGCAGTCCGAGCTCAGCAAGGACGAGCCGTACAACCTGAGCCTCAACCGTGGGTTGCCACCCACGCCCATCGGCAACCCCGGGCTCGCGTCGCTGAAGGCTGCCGCCAAGCCGTCCAAGAAGAGCTACCTGTACTACGTGCGCAAGGCGAACGACAAATCCGGCGAGCACGCCTTCTCGTCCACGGACGAGCAGTTCGCCAAGGATTTGCAGCGCTACCAAGACTCCCTCAACAAAGGCAAATGACCCGGCTCGGAGTGTGCGGCTGGCCGGTCGCCCACTCACGCTCGCCGCAGATGCACAACGCGGCGCTGGCGCAGCTCGGGCTGAGCACCTGGCGCTACCAGAAGCTCCCGATCCCGCCACACCTCTTCGAAGCGACCGTCAGAGCGCTGCCGGACGCCGGCTTCCGGGGCGTCAACGTGACGATCCCGCACAAGCAGGCCGCACTCGCCCTCGCCGACACCGCCACCGAGACCGCGAGAGCGATCGGCGCCGCCAACACGCTGACCTTCGGCGACGACGGCCGCATCCACGCCGACAACACGGACGCCACCGGCTTCCTGAGCCCGCTGAAGACCTCCGTCTACGACAAGACCGCGCTGGTGCTCGGCGCCGGCGGCTCCGCGCGCGCCGTCGTCTACGCGCTCACGCAGGCCGGCGCCAGAGAGATCCGCATCTGGAACCGCACCACGCAGCGCGCCGACGTGCTCGCGCAGGAATTCGGCGCGACCACCGGCGACGAACCGGGCGAGATCATCGTCAATTGCACGTCGATCGGCCTGCACGACCCGTCGGCGACGTTCAAGGCTCTGCCGCTCCGCGCCGATGATCTGTGTGTCGGACGCACAGTGGTAGACCTGGTTTACCGGAACGGTGGCACCCTTCTCTCCAACACCGCGAAAGCGAACGGAGCAGAGGTGGTCGACGGACTGGAGATTCTCGTTGCCCAGGGCGCAGCCTCGCTCGAGCGCTGGACCGGCCGTACGGCTCCCGATCAGGCGATGCGGGAGGCCGTCGTAGACATCGCCGTCCCATGAGCTCGACCTTCGAATCCGCCACCCGACCGCGCCGCGGCAACGGGATCACCACGCCAACACGGCGTGGCGGCTCTGGCCGCGTGCTCACGGACGTCATCGTCGACCTCGGTTTCATCGATCGCGGCACGATGGATCTCGCGATCGAGCGCGGAACCGACAACGGGTCCTCGCCGGAGCGCGTGCTCGTCACCGACGGGACGCTGAGCGACGATCAGCTCAGCCGCGCGGTCGCCGAGCGCTTCGGGCTCGACCACATCGACCTCGCGCTCTACCGCGTCGACCCGGACGCCGCGAAGCTCGTCGCGCCCGCCGCCGTCCGTCGCTACCAGGCCGTCCCCGTCTCCTTCACCGGCGATCGCACCCTGATCGTCGCCATGGTCGACCCCGCGAACGTCCTCGCGATCGACGACATCGCCGTCATGACCGGCTACGAGGTGCGGCCGGCCGTGTCCTCGCTGGCCGACGTCGAGCGCCTGCTCACCCGCCTGGAGGACCCCAACTTCGGCCACGGCGCCACCGCTCCGGAAGAGCTCGAGGACGACCCCGAGGCGACCCAGACACACACGCCCGACCGCCCGCCCGCGCCGATGTACGACCTACGCGAGAACCAGCCGATCAACTTCGGCGTCGGCGGCGAGGACGCATCGGTCATCCAGCTCGTGCACCGGGTGATCAAGGAAGCCGTCGACCGCGGCGCGTCCGACATCCACTTCGAGCCCCAGGAAGAGGAGATGCGGGTCCGCTACCGGATCGACGGCGTGCTCCAGGAGGCCGCGACCGTCCCCGCGACCGCGATCCCGGCCGTCGTCAGCCGCATCAAGATCCTCTCGGACCTCGACATCGCCGAGCGCCGCATCCCGCAGGACGGCCGCATCTCGCTCGAGGTGGGGGACAAGCCGATCGACCTCCGCGTCGCCACGCTCCCGGCGAGCTACGGCGAGAAGGTCGTGATGCGCATCCTGGATCAGTCGAAGGTGATGATCCAGCTCGAGCAGCTCGGCATGCTGCCGCAGGCGCTGGAGCGTTTCACCAAGGCGTTCGGCCAGGCGCACGGCGCGGTGCTCGTCACCGGCCCGACCGGCTCCGGCAAGTCCACGAGCCTCTACGGCGCGCTCAACCAGCTCAACACGATCGAGAAGCACATCATCACGATCGAGGACCCGGTCGAGTACCAGCTGACGGGCATCACGCAGGTGCAGGTCAACAACAAGGCGGGCCTGACGTTCGCCTCCGGCCTGCGCTCGATGATGCGTGCCGACCCGGACATCATCATGGTCGGCGAGATCCGCGACCGCGAGACGGCGCAGATCGCCATCGAGGCGGCGCTGACCGGCCACCTGGTCCTCTCGACGCTGCACACCAACGACGCACCGGGCGCGGTCACGCGTCTGATCGAGATGGGCGTCGAGCCCTTCCTGGTCGGCTCCGCCGTCGACTGCGTGGTCGCCCAGCGCCTCGCCCGCCTGCTGTGCGAGGAGTGCAAGCGCCGCACGACGATCACCTCCGAGGTCATGCGCGCCAACGGCTTCAACGTCGGCCTGGACCTGGAGGCCTACGAGCCCGTCGGCTGCGCCCGCTGCGGCGGCTCCGGCTACAAGGGCCGGATCGGCCTCTACGAGGTCATGTGGGTCAGCGACACGATCCGCTCCCTGGCGGTCTCGCGCGAGCCCGCGGAGACGATCATGCACGCCGCCGTGCACGAGGGCATGATGCGCCTGCGCGAGGACGGCCTGGAGAAGGTCCGCCGCGGCCTGACCTCGATCGCCGAGATCGCCCGCGTCGCCGGCACCCGCTAGGCATGCGGCCCCTCCGCGCCACCCCGATCATCCGACCGATCTCCTAGGGCGCCGACCCCACTCAAGACGCACCGGCGAAGTGCCGATGCAGTGGGTGGCATGAACTTCGATTTCGCGGACATTTTGCTCAAGGTCGTCGAGCACAAGGCTTCCGACCTCCACATCACCTCGGGCGCACCGCCCACCATCCGCGTCCGCGGTTCGCTGGTCCCCTTGGAGGGCATGCCGAACCTGACGCCGACCGACACGCGCGAGATCGTCTACGCGATCCTCTCGAGCTCCCAGCGCCAGACGCTGGAGACCGACTGGCAGCTGGACTTCGCCTACTCCGTTCCGGGCGTCGGGCGCTTCCGCGTGAACACGTTCTTCCAGCGCGGGACGCTGGGCGCCGCCTTCCGTCTGATCCCGTCGGACACGGTGCCGATCGAGAAGCTCGGTCTGCCGCCCGTCGTGCGCGAGTTCGCCAAGAAGCCGCGCGGCATCGTCCTCGTGACCGGACCGACCGGCTCGGGCAAGTCGACCTCGCTCGCCTCGCTGATCAACGAGATCAACGAGACGCGCGACGAGCACATCCTCACCATCGAGGACCCGATCGAGTTCCTGCACCGCCACAAGCGCTGCATCGTCAACCAGCGTGAGATCGGCCAGGACGCACCCAGCTTCGCGCTCGGCCTGAAGGCCGCCCTGCGCCAGGACCCCGACGTGATCCTCGTCGGCGAGATGCGCGACCAGGAGACGATCGGTACCGCGCTGACCGCGGCCGAGACCGGCCACCTGGTCTTCGCCACGCTCCACACGCAGGACGCGCCGCAGACCGTGGACCGCATCATCGACGTCTTCCCGCCCGCCCAGCAGGGCCAGATCCGCGCACAGCTCGCGATCGGCCTGCAGGGCATCGTCACCCAGACCCTGCTGCCCACGGCCGACGGCCAGGGCCGGTGCGTCGCGGCCGAGGTGCTCGTGCCCACGTCGGGCGTGCGCAACCTGATCCGCGAAGGCAAGACCCACCAGATCTACTCCCTGATCCAGACCGGCGGAGAGCACGGAATGCAGACCATGGACACCTCGCTGGCGGGGCTCGTCAACGCCGGCAAGATCACGATGGCGACCGCTGAGTCGCGCTCCTCACAGCCGGCCGAGATGCGCCGCCTCGTGCAGGGCCTGATGCCGGTGGCCGCGTAATGGGCGCCGCAGTCTTCACCTACAAGGCCGTCGACGGGGCCGGTGTCCCGTCCAAGGGCGAGCTCAAGGCCGCGTCCGCGGACGCCGCCAAGGCAGCGCTGCAGGACATGGGCCTCAAGGCCATGGAGCTGCGCGAGAAGAAGGGCGCGCTCAGCGGCGACATCAACCTCTTCGCCCGCATCAAGCCGGCCGAGCTGACGGTCATGACCCGCCAGCTCGCGACGATGATCTCCTCGGGCATGACCCTCCTGCGCGCGTTCTACGTGCTCGAGGACCAGCTCGAGAACAAGAAGCTGGCCGAGGTCATCGGCGCCGTGCGCGAGGACATCGAGTCCGGCCTGGCGTTCTCCGAGGCGCTCGCCAAGCACCCGAAGGTCTTCTCCCCGCTCTACGTCGCCATGGTCCGCGCCGGCGAGATGGGCGGCGTGCTCGAGGCGTCGCTGGACCGGATCGCCGACCAGCTCGAGAAGGACGACGAGCTGCGCCGCCAGGTCAAGGGCGCGATGGCGTACCCGATCGTCGTGTTGAGCTTCGCGCTGATGGTCCTGATCGGCCTGATCGCGTTCATCGTCCCGGTGTTCGTGAAGGTCTTCGCCGACTTCGGCGGCGACCTCCCGATGATCACCAAGTTCACGGTGTCGCTCTCGAACCTCGTGACGCACCACTGGTACTTCCTGATCGCGTTCGCGATCGCCGCCCCGATCGGCTTCAAGAAGTGGCGCACCTCCTCCTGGGGCCGTCCCCAGTGGGACCGCATCCGCCTGAAGTTCCCGTTCAAGATCGGCGTCACCGTCCAGAAGATCGCGCTCGCTCGCTGGTCGCGCACCTTCGCCGCGCTGTACTCGGCCGGCGTGCCGATCATGCAGGCGATCGAGATCACCGGCCAGACCGCGGGCAACTCCGTCGTCGAGAAGGCGATGGCCGACGTCATCGAGTCCGTCAAGTCCGGCGGCTCGATCGCCGACCCGCTCAAGGAAGCCCCGATCTTCCCCTCGATGGTCGCCCAGATGATCGCCGTGGGCGAGGAGACCGGCAACCTCGACGCGATGCTCTCCGAAGGTCGCCGACTTCTACGAGGCCGAGGTCAGCGCCGCGGTCAAGGCCCTCACGTCGATCCTCGAGCCGGTGATGATCATCCTCGTCGGCGGCATCGTCGGCTTCATCGTGATCGCGATGTACATGCCGATGTTCAAGGTCTACGACGCGATCAAGTAGCAACGCCGCAGCCGGTACCGGAGGCCGCTCTCATGGGCGGCCTTCATCGTTGAGGGCATGAACCTCGCTCGTGATGGCGCCGTGCTGCTGCGCGGCTTCGAGGGGGACGTCGAGCGGATGTTCGGCGGTCGTGTGGAGGAGCTCTCGGGACCGGTCGACTACGACGCCGGCGCGTGGGAGCTCGAGCCCGGGGACATCGTCGTGTCCGGGCGCGACGCGGCCCGCTACCGCAGGGGCACGCGCGAGCGGATCTGGTCTGCTCTGGAGCCCGGCGCGCTGCACGTGGCGGCGGTACCGGGCTCGTTCCCGCTGCCGCCGTACCTGGAGTACCTCTTCGGCGAGAGCGGCGTGGTGGGGTTCCACGCCTTCGACGCCGACGTCGCGGCGGCCGCGCGGCTGGTCGGCAAGCCGATCGGCGAGGTCACCGACCGCCCCGTGGACTACGTGTACGGCAGCCACCGCTGGCTCAGCGTCCACCGTCATCCGTCCGACGCGGAGATCGGCGAGATGTACGAGACCATGCAGGTCAGACAGTGGGAGTACGGGCCGGGCGACGTCCAGGTCGCCCACGGCAATCTGCTGCGCGTGCGGCGTGGGGACTACGTGGGCCAGTACATCGAGAGCCCGGTGCTCGGTGGCGACCTCGGGGAGGACGCCGTGCACGTCAGTTATCGGCGCCTCGAGAGCTGACGAGCCGAACCGCATCGACACGGCCGCCGAGCGCACCTACCGGCGTCGCGGCGGAGCGCTACCTGGGAGTCACGAGGCGGGCGCGGACGCGGTGCAGGTGCGGCATCAGGCCGTAGATGACGATCGGGACCGCGATCGTCGCGAGCACGAAGGTCCGCGCGACGGGCGAGAGGGTCGCGAGCCAGTCGCCGAGGAGCAGGTTCAGCGCGGTCAGCGTCGGGAACACGCAGAGCCAGATCATCAGGGCGAGCTGGTGTCGGGTCGGGGGCGGTGTCATCGGTGGTCTCCGTTGGTCTCAGGCCGCGGCGAGGAGCCGGGCGTCGTGGTTGACGAGGTGGGTGTTGATCGCGATCGCGACCGCGGAGCCTTCTCCGGCGGCGGTGATCACCTGCGCGCGGGGGTTGGTGGCGTTGCCGGCCGCCCAGACGCCGGGCACGCTGGTGCGGCCCTCGGCGTCGGCGAGGACGAGCCCGCCTGGGAGCAGGTCGCAGCCGAGCGCGGCGGCGGGGGAGTCGGCGTGCGCGCTGAGCGCGGGTCGCATGAAGAGCACGTCGCGAGGGACGGCGCCGGCGCGCATCTGGACGGCGTGCAGGCGGTCGTCGCTGACCAGTAGCCGCTCGACCGTTCCGTCGACGATCGCGATGCCGCGCGCCTCGAGGGAGGCGCGCTCCTCGGGGGTCACGGGCGTGGTGTGCGGGAACAGGATCACGTCGTCCGACCATTGCCGGAGCAGGTGGGCGTGTTCGACGGACCCGAGCACGCCGATCCGCTGGTCGCGCACCTCCCAGCCGTGGCAGTACGGGCAGTGCAGGAAGTCGCGGCCCCAGCGCTCGCGGGCGCCGTCGATGTCGGGCAGCACGTCGGTGGCGCCGGTCGCGAGCAGGACCTGCCGCGCTTCGATCGTCCGCCCGGTCGCGAGCCGCAACGCGAAGCCGGCGGTCGCATCGGTCACGCGGTCCTCGACGATCTCGACGCCGTAGTGGCGGACTTCTCGGCGGGCGGCGTCGAGCAGCTCCGCGGGTGGTGTCCCGTCGCGGGAGATGAACCCCTGCATGTGGGCGGCGGGCGCGTTGCGCGGCGCGCCGGCGTCGATGATCACCACGCGGCGCCTCGCCCGGCCGAGCACCAGCGCGGCGCTCAGGCCGGCGGGTCCGCCGCCGATGATCGCTACTTCAAAGTCGGTTTCCATGCCCTTCACCGTGCAGGGCGGCGCCGTGGATATCCACTTTCGTTGCGGTTTCTGGGAATCGCCGGTAGCGTCGCGCCGATGGCGGACCCGGACGTGCTCGCCGAGGTTGGTCCGCGCTTGCGGAGGCTGCGCGAGCGCCGTGGCCTGACGCTCACGGCGCTGGCGGCGAAGACCGGGATATCCAAGAGCACGCTCTCGCGGCTGGAGAGCGGACAGCGAAAGCCGAGCCTCGAGTTGCTGCTGCCACTGGCCGAGGCGCATCACCTGCCGCTCGACGAGCTCGTCGGCGCGCCGCCGGTCGGCGATCCGCGCGTGCGGATGCGGCCCAAGACGCGCAACGGGCGGCTCGTGTATCCGCTCACGCAGCAGTCCAGCGGCCTCGCCGTGTGGAAGGTCGTGATCCCGCCCGAGCAGGAGCGCAAGCTGCGCACGCACGCGGGCTACGAGTGGCTCTACGTGCTCTCGGGCGAGATGCGGCTGATCCTCGGCGAGCACGACATCACGATGCGGGCCGGCGAGGTCGCGGAGTTCGACACCCGGATGCCGCACTGGTTCGGCCCCGCGGGCGACGAGCCGGTCGAGATCCTCAGCGTGCACGGCAGCCACGGGCAGCGGATGCACGTCCGCGCGGCGCCGCGCACCGCCTGACCGTTTCCCAGAAACGGCAACAACGCTTGGCGTTGTGCGTGCTCGCGGCGGACAGTCTTCGCCATGCCCACTTCAGACCGCTCCACCTCACGCCTGGTCGGCTGGTTGTTCATCGGGACGTTCGTCTTCTCGATCCCGGGATACCTGCTCTACGGTCCTCTGTTGGACCACCCCAAATTCATCCTCGGCGGGGATCACGACACCCAGATCAGGATCGGCGCGTTCCTCGAGGTGCTGACCGCGATCTGCAACATCGGCACCGCCGTCGCGCTCTACCCGGTGGCCAGGCGCTACTCGCCCCGCGCCGCGCTCGGCTACGTCGCGTCGCGGGTGCTGGAGTCGACGATCATCGTCGCGGGCCTGATCAGCGTGCTGTCGGTGCTGACCCTGCGCCAGCAGTTCGGCGGCGCCGAGGCCGGGACGCTCGTGATCGCCGGGCAGACGCTGGTCGCCTTCCACGATTGGACGTTCCTGCTCGGCCCGGGCTTCTGTGCCGGGATCGGCAACGGGCTGCTGCTCGGGTACCTGATGTATTCGTCGGGCCTGCTGCCGCGGCGGCTGGCGATGTTCGGCATGGTCGCGGGGGCCTTCGCGTTCGTCGCGGCGAGCGGCGCGCTGCTCGGCGTCTACGACCGCCAGTCGACGCCACAGGGTCTCCTGACCGTGCCGGAGATCCTCTGGGAGGCGACGTTCGGCGTCTACCTGGTCGTCAAGGGCTTCACTTCTCCGGCGCGGCGCCGGGTGCCCGAGACGCGGCCGGGGCTCGCTCGCGGGATGCACGAAACGTTGTCCGTCTGATCGCGCCGAATCGCCGCGGCGCCTCGTAGACTCCGCGATCCGGTGTCGTACGGGCGTTTGCCGCAGGGTCTGATGAGTCGTCTTGCGTGGGCGAGCTTCCGCGAACTCGGACCCGCCTACCGGCGCGGCGCGCGGTGACGCGGATCGAGCTGCTCGGTCGTGGCGGGGAGCCGGTCGACTTCGCCCGCACGGTGCTCTCGCACGGCGTCGCCGACCTGCCGCCCAACGCGGTGGCGCAGGACGGCACGGCGCTGGACACGGTCCTGCTGATCGACGATGCGGCGCTGCCGGTGCGCGTGGTCGCCGACGGGCCGGGGTTCGCGCGGATCGACACGGCGGCGGCGGAGCCCGTGATCCGTCACATGCTGCGCCTGGACGAGGACTTCAGCCCGTTCTATCTCGTCGCCGCGGCCGATCCCGCGCTCGAATGGGCGGCCGCCGGCGCCGGGCGGATGATGCGCAGCCCGACCGTCTTCGAGGACCTGGTCAAGACGATCTGCACCACCAACTGCACCTGGTCGGCGACCGTGCGGATGGTCACCGCGCTGGTCGACGTGCTGGGCGCGCCGGCACGCGGCGCGCCGGAGCGGCACGCGTTCCCGACCCCGGAGGCGATGGCCGAAGCCGGCGAGGACTTCTACACCGGCGTCGCCAAGGCCGGCTACCGCGGTCCGTATCTGCGAACGATCGCGGCTGACGTCGCGGCGGGCCGGCTCGACCTGGAGGCGCTCAACGACCCCGCGCTCTCCGACGCGGAGGTCACCGAGCGGCTGCTCGCCCTGCCCGGCGTCGGGCCCTACGCCTGCGCGCACGTGATGATGCTGCTCGGGCGCTACCGGCGGCTGATCCTGGACTCCTGGACGCGCCCCACCTACCGCCGTCTCGCCGGTCGCCCGCGGGTCACCGACGTCGGGATCGAGAAGGCCTTCCGGCGCTACCGCGAGTACGCCGGGCTGGCGTTCTGGCTCACGCTCACGCGCGAGTGGGTGCCGCCGATCGACCCTCGATGAGCGAGACGTCGCGGATCGCGCCGCGGTCGGCCGAGGTGGCCATCGCGGCGTAGGCGCGCAGGGCGGGGGAGACCGCGCGCTCGCGCCCGAGCGGCACGTAGCCGGTGGTCGCCTCCAGCGCCTCGCGGCGCTCCTGCAGCTCGGCGTCGGTGACCGCGAGCGAGATCGTGCGCTCCGGGATGCTGATCTCGATCGTGTCGCCCTCCTCCACCAGCGCGATCGCCCCGCCGGCCGCCGCCTCGGGCGACACGTGGCCGATCGAGAGCCCCGACGTGCCGCCGCTGAAGCGCCCGTCGGTGATCAGCGCGCACGCCTTCCCGAGCCCGCGGCCCTTCAGGTAGGAGGTCGGGTAGAGCATCTCCTGCATGCCCGGGCCGCCCTTGGGCCCCTCGTAGCGGATCACGACCACGTCGCCGGCGCGCACGCCGCCGCTGAGGATCAGCTCGACGGCCGCGTCCTGGGACTCGACGACCCGCGCCGGGCCGGAGAAGCGCAGGATCGACTCGTCCACGCCCGCCGTCTTGACCACGCACCCGTCGACGGCGATGTTGCCGTAGAGGATCGCGAGTCCACCGTCTCGCGAGTGCGCGTGTGCGACGTCGCGGATGCAGCCGCCGGCCGCGTCGGTGTCCAGCGACTCCCAGCGCTCGGACTGCGAGCCCGCCGTCGCCGAGCGCACGCAGCCGGGAGCGGCGTGGAAGAGCTCGATCGCCTGGTCGGTGGCGGTGCCGCCGCGAATGTCCCACTCGGCCAGCCACCGCTCCAGCGAGGGGGAGTGCACGGAGCGCACCCCGGTGTGCAGCAGCCCGCCGCGGTGCAGCTCGCCGAGGATCGCCGGGATGCCGCCCGCGCGGTGACAGTCCTCCATCAGGTAGGTCCCGTTCGGCGCGAGCTTGGACAGGCACGGGACGCGGCGCGAGATCTCGTCGATGTCCTGCATCGTGAAGTCCAGCTCGGCCTCCTGCGCCGCGGCCAGCAGGTGCAGGACGGTGTTGGTCGAGCCGCCCATGGCGACGTCCAGCGCCATCGCGTTCTCGAACGCCTCGCGGGTGGCGATGCTGCGCGGCAGCACGGACGCGTCGTCGCCTTCGTAGTAGCTCGCGGTGATGTCCACCACGGCGCGGCCGGCGGCCTCGTAGAGGTCGCGGCGGGCGGTGTGCGTGGCCAGCGTCGAGCCGTTGCCGGGGAGCGCGAGCCCGAGCGCCTCGGTCAGGCAGTTCATCGAGTTCGCCGTGAACATGCCCGAGCAGGAGCCGCAGGTCGGGCAGGCCGACTCCTCGATGATCGCGATGTCCTCGTCGGAGACCTCGTCCGCGACCGCATCGGAGATCGCGGTGATCAGGTTGACCCGCGTGCGCACGGTGCCGTCGACGAGCACGGCGGTGCCGCCCTCCATCGGACCACCGGACACGAACACCGTCGGGATGTTCAGCCGCAAGGCCGCGTTGAGCATGCCCGGCGTGATCTTGTCGCAGTTGGAGATGCAGATCAGCGCGTCGGCGCAGTGGGCGTTGACCATGTACTCGACGCTGTCGGCGATCAGGTCGCGCGAGGGCAGCGAGTAGAGCATCCCGCCGTGACCCATCGCGATCCCGTCGTCGACGGCGATCGTGTTGAACTCACGTGGGATCCCGCCCGCGGCGATCACCGCGTCGGCGACGATCTCGCCCACCGGCTTGAGGTGCGTGTGGCCCGGCACGAACTGCGTGTAGCTGTTGGCGACGGCGATGATCGGCTTGCGCCCGAGGTCCGCCTTCTCTACCCCGGCGGCACGCAGGAGGGCGCGGGCGCCGGCCATGTTGCGGCCGTGGGTGACGGTGCGGGAGCGATATTCGGGCACGGCGGTAGACTAGCGGAATGACCATTCCGGTGTGGGCGTCGCTGAGCGGGGAGGAGAAGCGGCAGCGCACCCTGGCGGCCGCCGACGAGCTCTTCGCGCGCGAGGGCCTGGACGTCGCCATGCCCGTGCTGGCGGCGGCGATCGGCGCCGGGGTGGGGAGCATCTACCGGATGGTCGGCGCGAAGGAGGACGTGATCGCCGCTCTGGTCATCGAGCGTGCGCTGGGCCTCGTGGAGCGGTTCACCGCCGCTTGCGAGGAGCCCGACGCGTGGGCGGCACTGCAGCGCGTCACCTACGTCACCGCGCAGGACGGCGCGACCGACTTCCTCTCCCAGACCGCCTGGGACGACGCGGCGGATCGCCGTGCCGACGTGGCGCAGGCGCGTGCGCAGGCCACGCGGGCGCTCGAAGCACTGGTCGAGCGCGCGCGTGCACAGGGCCACCTCCGCGAAGACGCCGGCCACGAGGATCTGCGGCTGGTGTTCAAGTCCACCCGCGAGGCGGGTGCGCTCGATCCGGCCGGCGCGAGGCGCCTGGCCGAGCTCGTCCTGCGAGGAATGCACCCTTAACGAAGGGTGACGCAGACCCGAGCCGCCCGGGGTGCTCTCCTCCGGGCAGCGCCATCCCCGCGAGGGGGTGTCGCCGGCCCGGTCTCAGAGCGGCGAGCCCTTACAACCCCTGGGCTTCGCTCTCTGCGGCTCGGTTCCGCGTGCTCCATGAAGGTACGCCCGGAGGCGGTCTTACGTCAACCCGCGCCGCGTGACGATCCCGCATTCTCCGCAATCTTTGCCGGGAGGACGAACCCGTCGGGCCCCTCGGGGAACTCGACGACGTCGTCGACCGCATCGAGATCGATCGGGCCGTAGACGTGCGGGAACGTCTCGCCGGTCTCCACCTCGCCGATCTCGACCTTCAGCGGCGAGGTCAGCCGGGCGGGATCGACGACCAGGAGCACGAGCCCGGGCGTGCCGCGGAAGCGGCGGTTGGCCGTCCTTGCCACCTGGTGCGGCGCGGACATGTGGATGAATCCCTCGCTGGCCAGCGACGGCGCCTCGTAGGCGCCGGCGGCCTGGGCGGCTTCCCACTCCGGGCGGGTGGTGATGTGGAGGATCACGGGCACTATACTTTCTGAAGTATGGGGATCAAGGTTGACATCTGGTCGGACATCGCCTGTCCGTGGTGCTACATCGGCAAGCGCAAGTTCGAGGCCGGGGTCGAGGCCTACGGCGGAGAGGTGGAGGTCGAGTACCACAGCTTCGAGCTCGCACCGGACACACCGGTCGACTTCGCCGGCTCCGAGGTCGATTTCCTGGTCAGGCACAAGGGCCTGCCGGCGGCGCAGGTGCAGTCGATGCTCGATCGCGTCGCCGGGATCGCCGCGGAGGTCGGGCTCGACTACGACTTCGACGCGCTCCAGCACACCAAGACCGTCAAGGCCCACCAGGCGCTGCACTACGCCAAGCAGCACGGCAGGCAGGTCGAGCTCAAGGAGCGGCTGCTGCGCGCGTACTTCGTCGAAGGCCGCCACGTCGGCCGCGACGAGGACCTCGCCGACCTGGCCGCCGAGGTCGGGCTCGATCGCGCCGACGTCCTGCGCTCCCTCGAGAGCGACGAGTTCCTCGACGACGTTCGCGCCGACCAGGATCAGGCGATCCAGTACGGCATCCAGGGCGTCCCGTTCTTCGTCATCGACGGCAGGTACGGCGTGTCCGGCGCGCAGTCGCCGGAGACGTTCGCGGGCGTCCTGACGCAGGTCGCGGATGAGCGGGTGACGTCGTGAAGCTGAAGCTGCTCGGCGACCCGAACGCGGCCGCGTGCGAGGGCGATGTCTGCGCGCTACCGGCGGCCGAAGATCCGCAAGAAGAACAGGAAGATGTTCAGCACGTCGAGGAAGATCCCCGCAGCGAGCGGGATCGCCTGCTCTGAGCCCGCCCGGCGCAGGCGGTTGAAGTCGATCACGACGTAGAGGCCGAAGACCGCCAGCCCGAAGAACGAGTAGATCGTGTACGCCGCCGGGATCCGCACGAAGATCAGCACGATCCCGGCGAGCAGCAGCGCGAGCAGGGCGAAGAACGCGAACCGGTACAGGAACGAGAGATCCTTGCGCGTCATGTAGCCGCCGGCGCCGAGCACGCCGACGAACAGCGCGGTGGCGCCGAACGCCTGGCGAACCGCCTCGGGGTCGGTCTGCGCGTAGTAGTTGACGGTGGTCGCGACACTCGCGCCCATCAAGAAGCCGAAGACGAGCAGCAGGCCGAACGCCAGCCCGAAGTTGCCGCGCGCGTTGGCGACCTGGAGCCCGATCAGGGCGCCGAGCGAGATCAGCCACGCGATGAACCACGTCGCGCCGCCCCAGTCGCGGGCGACGTAGACGCCGAGCGTCGCGCACAGGACGGTCAGCGCGACGAGCCCCATGACGCGGCCGAACAGCGTGTTGGTGGAGACCCGGGTCGGTTGGTGGGCGATCGCGGCCATGACGCCGGACGCTAGGTCCGGCGCAGGTGACCGCGGATCACCCGGAGAGGGTGAGCTAGGAGCTGCCGACCGTCGTGTTGACCGAGATCGACGTGACCGGGGGCGGGACGTACCCGGGAGGTGCGGCGGCGACGGCCGCGGCGTAGGCCTCCACGGCCTGCGCGTAGGTCAGGTTGTAGAAGACATAGCCGCCGATGCTGATCACCGAGTTGACCGTCGGGGCGGGGGTGGCCGCCGCGGTCGGGGCGGCGACGGGGGCCGGGGCGAGGGCGACCTTGGCGGTGGCCACCTTGGTCGAGACGGCCTTCTTGGGCTTGTGCTTGCGGTGCTTGGACGCGGCGTCGGCGGTGCCGGCCGGAACGAGGGCGAGGGCGAGGACCGCCGCGGCGAGACGACGGTGCTTGAGGATCGTGGCGGGGTTCACTCCCCAGGTGATCGGCACGAGGGCCGGTCTCCCGCAGCGAGAGTCGATTTGGTCAACCACTGGTTGACCAAATCGACACTCGCGACGCCGTGGGTTTCTAAATACCCCTGCTGCTACGGTGGTTTGCGTTCCCAGGCCCGTTGGTCGGCGCGTCGTTGCGCCCGGGCCTGCCACCGAAAGGACCCGTTGTCCATGCCCCGCCACTGGCGGTGGCTCGTCCCGATGACCGCGCTGATCGCGTGCGCGTTGCCGCGCGCCGGGGCGAGCGCCGCGCCACTAGCCCAGAACGACCTGCCACTCCCGAACGCCGAGGACCAGATCGAGCGCTCCGCCCAGGTCGCGACCGTCCGCGCACTCGTGGAGCGCAAGGAAGAGCGCCGCGAACGCGCCCGCCGCGAAGCCCGTGAGAGCGATGGTGTCGTCGAGACCGCCGTCGCCCAGATCGGCGACGGCTACGCGTGGGGCGGCAGCGGCCCGGACGCGTTCGACTGCTCCGGCCTGACGGCGTTCGCCTACGCCGGCGCGGGAATCGCGCTTCCGCACACCTCGCAGGGCCAGGCGGCGATGGGCCGTCCCGTCGCCCGCGGCGACATCCGCCCCGGCGATCTCGTGTTCTTCAGCACCGCCGGCTCGGGCGCGTCCCACGTCGGGATCGCGACCAGCGCCACCACCGTGGTCTCCGCGACCAACTCCGGCGTGATGGAGCACTCCAGCACCGACGCGTACTGGGGCGGCCACTACGTCACCGCTCGGCGCATAGCGCGCTGAGGCTGTCCGGCTCCGGCAGGTGGATCCAGCCCTCGATCGGGGCGAGGCGCACCTGCTCCTCGGTCTTCGGCTCGATCGTGCGGTTGCGGTCCGCCGCGCGGGCGATCAGCGCGCACAGGAGCGCGTCGAGGCAGTCGTCGGAGGCGACGCACGCGTCCCGGAAGCCGCCGATCGAGAACCCGCCGCCCAGGCCGGCGAGCAGTTCGGTGAGGAGCGCTTCGCGGCGATCAACGGCGTCGGCGCCCTTGTAGGTCGGCACGGGCCGGGCCTCGAACGACGGTTTGAGCCAGCACCGCAACGCGGCGTCGGGGTAGGCCTCGACGACGCGCCCGGAGCCGTCGCGCGGCTCGTCGAGCCCGGAGAGCAGGACCGCGCAGCGCATCGCGCAGTAGGCGATGCGGTCGGTGGAGACCGACAGCGGCCGCTTGCCGGTCTCGTCGATCACGAAGCGGTCGGTGCAGCGGCGTTCGAGCGTCGCCTTCGGCGCGTCCGGCCATTGCCCGAGCTCCCGGTGCGCCACGAGCGCCCGCACGAAGGCCTCCGGCCAGCCCAGCGGCGCATCGATCGCGATCTTCGCGTGGCCGGCCTGCAATTCGGCGCGCAGCGCGGCGTTGTCCAGCGACGAGCGGTCCGGGCGGCCGTGCAGCAGCGTCTTGACCTCCGCCGCGCCGTCGGCCCACTCGATCGTGCAGATCGCCGTGTTCTCCGGCTGCGACGCGAGGTCGATGCCAAGCGTGGTGCTCATGGCCAATAGAGTGGCGACCGATGTCCGCGCTGGCCGAGGTCGCCTCACGCCTGCGCTGTCCGCACTGCGCCGCGCCGTTCGTGTTGAAGGGCTCGTTGACGTGCGAGGCGGGTCACTCGTTCGACGTCGCCCGCCAGGGCTACGTGTCGCTGGGCACCGGGCCGGGGGACAGCGCGGAGATGGTCGCCGCGCGCGAGGCCTTCCTCGCCGCCGGGCACTTCGCTCCCATCACCGAGGTCATCGCCTCCGCGCACGCGGGAGACCTGGTCGTCGAGCTCGGGGCCGGCACCGGGCACCATCTCGCCGCGCTGCTCGAAAACAGCGGCGCGCACGGGATCGCGCTGGACACGTCCAAACCCGCGCTGAAGCGCGCCGCCCGGGCGCACCCCCGGCTCGCCGCGGTGGCGTGCGACGTATGGTCCACGCTGCCGGTCCAGGACAACGCCGCCGACCTCGTGATCGACGTCTTCGCGCCGCGCAACGGGCCCGAGATCGCGCGGATCCTCAACGGGACGCTGCTGGTGGTGACGCCCACGCCCGACCATCTGGCCGAGCTGATCGAGCCGCTCGGCCTGCTCGACGTCGACCCCGCGAAGCCCGAGCGCCTGCACGCGAGCCTCGCGCCGCTGCGGCCGCGGGCCCATGACCGGGTGGACTGGACGATGTCGCTCAGCCACGCCGATGTGCGCGCGCTGGCGGCGATGGGCCCGAGCGCGCACCACCTCGCACACGACATCCAGGAACGGATCGCCCGGCTCCCCGACCCGGTGCGCGTCACCGCGTCCGTGGCCGTCGACACGTTCGTGGGGGGCGAACTCGTCCGCCGCGAGGCCTAGAACGTGTAGACCGGAATGCTCCACGTCCACCGCTCAGATCGCGCCGACGGCCTGGCCGAGGCCCTGCGTGCGCTGCTGGCCGATCCGCCCGCGGACCCGTTCGCGGTGGAGGTCGTGTGCGTGCCCACGCGCGGGATGGAGCGCTGGCTCACACAGCGGATGTCGACGGCGCTCGGCATCTGCGCCAACGTCGAGTTCCCGTTCCCGCGCCGGCTGACCGGCGCCGCGGTGGCGACGGCCTCGGGGATCGACCCGGAGACGGACCCGTGGCTGCCGGAGCGGCTCGTGTGGCCGCTGCTGGAGCTGGTCGGCTCAGAGCCGTGGCTGCAGGCGCTGCCCGCGCACCGGCGCTTCAGCGTCGTGCGGCACCTGGCGGGGCTGTTCGACCGCTACGCGCTGCATCGGCCGGAGCTGGTCCGCGGGCTGGACGGAGCGTGGGGACTGGCAGGAGCGGCTGTTCGCGCGCCTGCGCGACCGGATCGGCGTGCCCGATCCCGCGGCCCGGCTGCACGCGGCGTGCGAGCGATTGCGGACCGAGCCCGACGTGGTGGACCTGCCGCCGCGCGTGTCGCTGTTCAACCTCACGCGCCTGCCCGCCGCGCAGCTGCAGGTGTTGCGCGCGCTGGCCGAGCATCGCGACGTCCACCTGTTCCTGCTGCACCCCTCGCCGACGCTGTGGGAGCGGATCGCGGCACAGGCGCCGGTCGTGACCCGGCGCGCCGAGGACCCGACGGCCCGGCTCGCCCGCAACCGCCTGCTCGCCTCGTGGGGGCAGGACGCGCGCGAGTTGCAGCTCGTGCTCGGGGACGTCAACAGCACCGAGCATCCGGTGCAGCCGTCGAGCGGCACACTGCTCGCCCGCCTGCAGGCCGCGATCCGCGCCGACGCGCCCCTCGAACCCGGCGTCGACGA
The DNA here is from genome assembly GCA_963798325.1 of uncultured Solirubrobacteraceae bacterium. GTDB lineage: Bacteria > Actinomycetota > Thermoleophilia > Solirubrobacterales > Solirubrobacteraceae > Solirubrobacter. The sequence goes on along the minus strand of CAWCSS010000003.1, from coordinate 472,186 downwards.
CCCCTCGATCCAGATCCACGCCTGCCATGGCCGCGCCCGCCAGGTCGAGGTCGTGCGCGACGCGATCCTGCACGAGCTCGCCGACGACCCGACGCTCGAGCCCCGCGACGTGATCGTCATGTGCCCGGACATCGAGACGTTCGCACCGCTGATCCAGGCGACGTTCGGGGCCGGGGAGATCTCCGAGGACGAGGACGACGAGCTCGACGCGCTGGCCGCGGGCGACCGGCCGCCGGACCTGCGCGTGCGGCTCGCCGACCGCTCGCTGCGCCAGACGAACCCGGTCCTGGGCGTCGTGGCGCGGCTGCTGGAGCTCGTCGGCCAGCGGGTGACGGCCTCGCAGGTGCTCGACCTGGCCGAGCGCGAGCCGGTCCGCCGGCGCTTCCGGCTCGACGACGATGACGTCTCGCGCCTGCACGAGTGGGTGCGCACGAGCGGCATCCGCTGGGGGCTGGACGCCGAGCACCGCGCGCCGTTCAAGCTCGCCGAGCTGGCCAACGGCACCTGGCGCTTCGGGCTGGACCGGCTGCTCGTGGGCGTGACGATGACCGACTCCGACCAGGGTCTGTTCGAAGGCGTGCTGCCGCTGGACGACGTTGAGAGCGGTGCGATCGAGCTCGCGGGCAAGCTCGCCGAGCTGGTCGCGCGCCTCGGCGCCGCGATCGATGCCCTGGGCGAGACGCAGACCGTGCCGGAATGGACAGCCGCCCTGGCCAATGCCGCGGACGCGCTGACCGCGGCGCCGGGACTCGACGCCTGGCAGCGCTCGGAGCTGCAGCGCCTGCTGGACGACATCGAGCGCGAGGCCACGAGCTACGACGGTGAGCTCGAACCGGCCGAGGTCCGCGCGCTGCTGGCCGAGCGGCTGCTGGGCCGCCCGACGCGCGGGAACTTCCGGACAGGGCACCTGACGATCTGCACGCTGATGCCGATGCGCTCGGTGCCGCACCGGGTCGTCTGCCTGCTCGGGCTCGACGACGGCACGTTCCCGCGCAAGGCCCCGCGCGACGGCGACGACCTGCTGCTCAACGACCCGCACGTGGGTGAGCGCGACGCCCGCAGCGAGGACCGCCAGCTGCTGCTGGACGCGCTGATGGCCGCCGGCGACCGCCTGATCATCACCTACACCGGCCACGACGAGCGCACGAACCTCGCCCGCCCGCCCGCGGTGCCCGTCGGCGAGCTGCTCGACGTCGTCGGTCGCGGGGTGGTGTCCGATCACCCGCTGCAGCCGTTCGACCCGCGCAACTTCTCGGTCGAGAACCCGTGGAGCTTTGACCGTGTGACGCTGGAGGGCGCGCAGGCGCTGACCGGTGCGCGGTCGGCGCGGCCGCCGTTCATGGTCGAGCCGCTCGCGCCGCGCGAGCGCGGCCCGGTCGAGCTCGAGGACCTCGTGAAGTTCATCGAGCGCCCGGTGCGCGCCTTCCTGCGCCAGCGGCTCGGGCTCAGCGTCGGCGACTACTCGCGCGAGGTCGCCGACGGGCTGCCGGTCGAGCTCGACAACCTCGAGCTGTGGGACATCGGCGAGCGGCTGCTCGGCGCGCTGATCTCCGGCGCCGACGGGCGCGCGGCCATCCGGGCCGAGATCGCCCGCGGCACGCTCCCGCCCGGCCAGCTCGGGCGGCCGGTGATCGACGACGTCTGGCAGGTCGTCAACGCGATCCACCAGCAGGCGGTGAAGCTGATCCCGGCGCAGGAGCCGGTCTCCGTGGACGTGAAGGTCGATCTCGACGGCCGCCGTCTGACGGGCACCGTTCCCGGCGTGCGCGGCAACGTGCTCACGACGGTCACCTACTCCAAGGTCAATCCGCGCCACCGGCTCGCGGCGTGGGTGCGGCTGCTGGCGCTGCTCGCCGACGGCGGCGCCTACCAGGCGGTGACGATCGGGCGCGCGCAGTCCGGGGCGCACTACTCGACGTCGGTGACCGTCGCGCGGATCGGCGCGGTCGAGGACGCGCGCCGGCAGCTGGAGATCCTGCTCGACCTCTACGACCGCGGCATGAACGAGCCGCTGCCGCTCACCTGCCGGACGTCGGCGGCGTACGTCCTCGGCGGCAACGCGCGCTCGGAGTGGGAGTCCGACCGCTTCGGCAAGGAGGACCGTGAGCCCGAGCACGAGCTCGTCTTCGGGCCCTCGTTGCCGTTCGCCGACCTGCTCGCGCCGCACCCGCGCGAGGACGAGCGCTGGGACGTCTCGGAGGTCTCGCGCTTCGGGCAGTACGCGCACCGCCTGTGGGACGGGCTGCGGGCGGTCGAGGAGGTGACCGACCAGTGAGGTTCGACATCCGCGGGCCGCTGCCGACCGGGGTGACCGTGCTCGAGGCGAGCGCCGGGACCGGCAAGACGTACACGATCGCCGCGCTGGCCGCGCGCTACGTCGCCGAGGGCACGCCGCTGGAGCAGCTCCTGCTGGTCACGTTCACGCGGATGGCGACGGGCGAGCTGCGCGACCGTGTGCGCGAGCGCCTGGTCACCGCCGAGCGCGATCTCGCCGAGGTGCTGGCCGGCGCCGCGCGCGACGACCTCGACGACGTTGTGGCACTGCTCGCCACCGGGACGCGGGAGGAGATCGCGCTGCGCCGCGAACGGCTCCTGAAGGCCTTGGCGGACTTCGACGCGGCGACGATCGCCACCACGCACGGGTTCTGCCAGGAGGTGCTCGGCGGGCTTGGCGTCAGCGGCGACTTCGAGCCCGACGCGGAGCTCGTCGAGGACGAGAGCGACCTGCTCGGCGAGGTGGTCGACGACCTCTACGTGCGCCGCTACATGAAGGACGAGGGCGCGCCGAAGATCAGCCGCGCCGAAGCGCTGCAGATCGGGCAGGAGACGGTCAAGAACCCCGGCGCGCCGATCGAGCCGCGCGACGTCTCCGGCAACGGGCTCCCGGCCCTGCGCGCGCGGTTGGCGGCGCGGGTGCGCGAGGAGCTCGACGCGCGCAAGCGGGCGCTGTCGATCATCACCTACGACGACCTGCTGACGCGCCTGCGGGGCGCGCTGGCCGGCCGCGGCGGCCCGCGGGCGATCGCCGGCCTGCGCGAGCGCTACCGCGTCGTGTTGGTCGACGAGTTCCAGGACACCGACCCGATCCAGTGGGAGATCCTGGAGCGCGCGTTCGGCGGCGGCGGGGTCACGCTGGTGCTGATCGGGGACCCGAAACAGGCGATCTACGCCTTCCGCGGCGCCGACATCTACTCCTACCTGGAGGCGAAGACGACCGCGGGCGAGAGCGCGACGCTGGACGTCAACTGGCGCAGCGACCAGGCCCTGCTGGACGCGTACGACGCGATGTTCGGCGGCGCCCAGCTCGGCGATCCGCGGATCGTCTATCTCCACGTCCGCGCCGCCGATCCGTCGCGCCGGCGCGAGCTGCCGGGGGCGCCGCTGCGGCTGCGGGTGGTCGATCGGTCCGATCCGCAGATCGAGACCACCGGCAAGGGCTACGCGGCGCTGAACTCGGCACGTGCGTTCGTCGCGCGCGACGTCGCCAACGACCTCGTGGAGCTGCTGAGCACGGGCGACGTCCAGCCGGGCGAGGTCGCGGTGCTCGTCCGCTACAACCGCCACGCGCTGCTGATCCGCGACGCGCTGGACGAGGCCGGCGTGCCGGTCGTGATCAACGGCGCGGGCAGCGTCTTCGGCACGCCCGCGGCGCGCGAGTGGCTGCGGCTGCTCGAGGCGCTGGAACAGCCGCAGTCGAGCGTCCGTGCACGGGCGGCGGCGATGACCTCGTTCATGGGCTGGTCGGCGGAGCGGGTGGCGACCGCGGGCGAGGACGAGTGGGAGGACGTCCACCGGCGCCTGCACGCGTGGGCGGCGCTGCTGCGCCGGCGCGGGCTGGCATCGCTGAGCGAGACGATCACGCTGATCGAGCGCCTCCCGGGGCGGGTGCTGTCGTTCGTCGACGGCGAGCGGCGCCTCACCGACCTGCGCCACGTCGGCCAGCTGCTGCACGGCGCGGCGTCGACCGAGCGGCTCGGCACAGCGGCGCTCGCCGTGTGGCTGCGCGAGCGCATCCAGAGCGCCGAGCAGGAGGGCGACGAGGAGCGCTCGCGGCGGCTGGAGTCCGACGCCGAGGCCGTGCAGGTGTTGACGATCCACCGCTCCAAGGGGCTCGAGTTCCCGGTCGTCTACGTGCCGTACCTGTGGGAGCCCACGTGGGTCGACGAGAAGCCGACGCCGATCGTCTACCACGACCCGAGCGCCGGGTATCGGCGCACCATCGACGTCGGCCTGTCCGGTCCGGACTACAAGCGCCACAAGGACCTGCACATCGCCGAGCAGCGCGGGGAGGACCTGCGGCTCGCCTACGTCGCGCTGACGCGCGCCAAGCATCAGGCGGTCGTGTGGTGGGCGGGCACGTGGAACAGCCGGGACTCGGCGTTGAGCCGCCTGCTGCTGGCGCGCGGGCCGGACGGCGAGGTGGCCATCGGCGGCGCGCGGCCGCCGAGCGACGACGAGGCGCAGGAGCGCTTCCGCGAGCTCGCCTCGGCCGCGCCGGGCTGCGTGAGCGTCGAGCGCTCCGGGCTCTCGGGCCTGCCCGTGGCGTGGAGCGGACCGGCGCAGGAGCCGCCGCGGCTGGCCGCGGCGACCTTCGATCGCGAGCTGGACCGCGTGTGGCGGCGGACGTCCTACAGCGACATCACCGCGGGCGCGCACGAGGCGCGGGTGGCGAGCGAGCCGGAGGAGGCGGTGCTCGACGACGAGCCGGCGGAGCCTTCCGAAGAGGAGATCGTCGCCGACCCGTCGCTGCCGCTGGCGGACATCCCCGGCGGCGTGCGCTTCGGCACGTTCGTGCACTCGGTGTTCGAGACGCTGGACTTCGCGGCGTCCGACGAGGAGATCGCCGACGTGGTGCGCGAGGTGCTGCGGCGGCGGCCGGTGGAGATCGGGTCGGTGGCGGCGGTCGTCGCCGGGCTGCGGCAGGCGCTCGAGACGCCGCTCGGGCCGCTCGGCGTTCGGTTGTGCGATGTGGCGCGCGCGGACCGGCTGGACGAGCTGGGGTTCGAGCTGCCGCTGGCCGGGGGCGATTCGCCCGTCGGCGAGCTCACGCCCGGCGCGATCGCTTCGTTGCTGCGGGCGCACCTCGCATCCGACGATCCGATGGCCGCGTACGCGGCGCGCCTGTCGGACCCGGACCTGCGGGCGAGCGTCCGCGGGTACCTGACGGGCTCGATCGACCTCGTGCTGCGCGTGGGGGAGGCGTTCGCGGTCGTCGACTACAAGACCAACGTGCTCGCCGTGCCGGGCGAGACGCTCACGCCCGCGCACTATCGCCCGGCGGCGCTGGCGGCGGAGATGATGTCCGCGCACTACGCGCTCCAGGCGCTGCTCTACACGGCCGCGCTGCACCGCTACCTGCGCTGGCGGCTGCGCGGCTATGACCCCGCGGTCCATCTCGGCGGCGTGCTGTACCTCTTCGTGCGCGGGATGACGGGCGCGGCGGGGTCGGGCGTGTTCTCCTGGCAGCCGCCGCCGGCGCTGGTGGTCGAGCTCAGCGATCTGCTGGAGACGGGCGCGTGATCGTTGAGCCCGAAGCGCGGCTCGCGCTGTCCTCTCGTGGGCTCCTGCAGGAGTTCAACGCGATCGGCGTGCTCGTCGCGGCGGACGTTCACGTCGCCTCGCGGTTGGCCGCGCTGGCCGGTGAGCGCGACGAGGCGGTCGTGCTGGCCGCGGCGCTGGCCGTGCGCGCGCCGCGCGTCGGGCACGTCTACGTCGACCTGGCGACGATTCGCGAGCGCGCGACGGTGGACTCCGAGGAGCCGGTCGATCTCTCCGGGCTCCCGTGGCCGTCGGACTGGGTGGCGAAGGTGGCGGCGAGTGCCCTGGTCGCGGTCGGCGAGGACGCTGCGGATCGACGGCCGTTGCGGCTGGTCGGCACCGGGCTCTACCTCGATCGCTACTGGCGTGACGAGTGTCAGGTCGCGAGCGACCTGCGCGCCTTGACGGGCGCGTCGGCGGTCGACGGAGCGGTGTTGACCGACGGGCTGTCGCGCCTGTGGGGCGCCGAGGAGCGCGACCTCGGGCAGCGGCGTGCCGCGGAGACGGCGGTGCGGCGGCGGCTCGCGGTGGTCGCGGGCGGGCCGGGCACGGGCAAGACCACGACCGTGGCGCGGATCGTCGCGCTGCTGGCCGAGCAGGCAGGGGAGATGCCGCTGGTGGCGCTGGCCGCGCCGACCGGCAAGGCCGCCACCCGGCTTCGGCAGGCGGTGCACGACGAGGCCGAGCGGCTCGACGTCGCGCCGTGGGTGCGCGAAGGGCTGCTGGGGCTGCGGGCGTCGACCCTGCACCGGCTGCTCGGCTGGCAGCCCGGCTCGCACAGCCGGTTCAAGCACGATCGCGGCAACCGGCTCCCGCACGACGTCGTGATCGTCGACGAGACCTCGATGGTCTCCCTGACGCAGATGGCGCGGCTGGTCGAGGCCGTGCGGCCGACGGCGCGGCTGGTGCTCGTGGGCGATCCCGGGCAGCTCACCTCGATCGAGGCGGGCGCGGTGCTCGGCGACATCGTGGGCGCGGGCGGGCCGGGCGTCGAGGTGCTCGAGCAGGTGCACCGCGGGCAGGAGGGGATCAAGGCGCTCGCACCGGCGATCCGCCGCAACGATCCCGACGCGGCGATCGCGACCCTGCGCGCCGGCCACGCCGACATCACCTGGATCGCGGTCGACGCCGGCGATCCCGATGCGCTCGACGACCTCGGGCTGGTCCGCGAGCGGGCGGTGGCGTGGGCGAGCGCCGTGATCGACTTCGCGCGGGCGGGGGATTCCGCGTCCGCCTTGTCCGCGCTGGGCGAGTTCCGGCTGCTGTGCGCGCACCGGCACGGCCTGCACGGCGTCTCGGTCTGGACGGCGCGGATCGAGGCGTGGCTCGAGGGGCGCGTCGGCCGCACCCGGTGGTATCCCGGGCGGCCCCTGCTGATCACCAAGAACGACTACGGGCTGGACCTCTACAACGGCGATGCCGGCGTCGTCGTGGTCACGCCCGCCGGGAAGGTGGCGGCGGCGTTCGAGCGGCGCGAGCGCCCGGTCGCTCCCTCGCGGCTGAGCGCGGTGGAGACGATGTACGCGATGACCGTGCACAAGTCGCAGGGCTCACAGTTCGGCACGGCCGCGGTGCTGCTCCCGCCGCCGAGCTCGCAGATCCTCACCCGCGAGCTGCTCTACACCGCGGTCACCCGCGCCGACCGGCACCTGATCCTCGTCGGGACCGAGCAGACGATCCGCGACGCGATCGACCGGCCGGTCGCGCGCGCCTCCGGGCTCGGGCGCCGGCTCGCGTAGGTTGTCGGGCATGGAGATCGATCTCTCCGGCCGAACGGCCTTCATCAGCGGCTCCACCCAGGGCATCGGGCTGGCGATCGCGGCCGGGTTGGCCCGCGCCGGCGCGTCGGTCTGGATCAACGGGCGCGACGAGGAGAAGGTCGCGCGCGCCGCGTCCTCGCTCGGCGTCTCGGGCGTCGCGGCCGACGTCGCGTCGGCGGCGGGCGCGCAGCGGGTGTTCGACGCGGTGCCCGACGTCGACATCCTGGTCAACAACCTCGGGATCTTCGGGCCCGCGCCGGTGCTGGAGGTCGACGACGACACCTGGCAGCGCTACTGGGACGTCAACGTCATGTCCGCGATCCGGCTGACGCGCGGGTACCTGCCGGGCATGCGCGACCGCGGGTGGGGCCGAGCGCTGTTCATGGCCAGCGATTCCGCGGTCGTGATCCCCGAGGAGATGGTCCACTACGGCGTGACCAAGACGGCCCTGCTCGGCGTCTCGCGCGGGTACGCCAAGGCGATGAAGGGCACGGGTGTGACCGTCAACAGCGTGATCGCGGGACCGACCCACACCGAGGGCGTCGAGGACTTCGTGCGCTCCTTGGTCGGCGACGAGCTGGAGTGGGACGACGCGCAGCGCAGGTTCGTGGCCGAGTACCGCCCGCACTCGCTGCTCGGGCGGCTGATCGAACCGGCCGAGATCGCGAACCTCGTCGTCTACCTGAGCTCGGATCTGTCCTCCGCCACGACCGGCGGCGCGCTGCGCGTCGACGGCGGCTACGTCGACCACATCCTCCCGTGACCGTCGCCATCACCGGAGCCTCGGGCGAGGTCGGGCGGCGGGTCGCCGCGCTCGTCCCTTCCGCGCGTCTGGTCGTCCGGGACGCCTCGCGTGCGCCGGCGGGGTTCACCGACGTGCGCGTCGCGTCCGACTACGGCGCCGCGGACGAGATGCGCGAGGCGTTCACCGGCGCCGACACCGTGTTCCTGATCCCCGCCGCCGAGTCCGCCGATCGCGTCCAGCGCCACTTCGCGGCCGTCGACGCCGCCGTCGCGGCGGGCGTCTCCTGGATCGTCTACCTCTCCTTCTTCGGCGCCGCCCCCGACGCGACGTTCACCCTCGCCCGCGACCACTGGGCCACCGAGCAGCACATCCGCGCCTGCGGCGTCCCCTGGACCTTCCTGCGCATGAACCTCTACATGGACTTCATCCCGGGCATGGCCGGCCCCGACGGCGTGATCCGCGGCCCCGCGGGCACCGGGCGCGTGGCCGCGATCCTGCGCGACGACGTGGCCGCGGCCGCCGCCGCGGTGCTCGGCTCCGACGGTCACGAAGGCCGCGTGTATGACCTCACCGGCCCGTCGAGCTTCTCCATGGCCGAGGCCGCCGCGCTGCTCGGCGTGGCCTACGTCGACGAGACCGACGAGGAGGCCTACGCCTCCCGGGCGCAGTACGGCGCCCCGGACTGGGAGGTCCGAGGCTGGGTCACCTCCTACCAGGCGATCCGGGACGGCAGCATGTCCGGCGTCTCCTCGCACGTTCGTGCGTTGACGGGCCGCGACCCGACGAGCCTGGCCGAGTACCTGGCCCGCTGACCGCGGGCGCTCGCGCGCCCGGCCCTCGCGGTCTGCTCGTGTGCGGGTGGGCGCGCTTGGCCCCGTCGGCGAGCGGCAACGCGCCACCCGCGCCGCGAGGGAGTGACGAACGTTCGCTGGTGGCGAACAAACGTCACGCGATCGCTGTACCTACGCCGCGTAGCGCGCCTGGGCGCGAGCGCGGGCCTTGGCCGCCTCGACCTCGCGGTCCTTCGGCGGGGCGTTGGTCACGAGGGAGTCCAAGAGGCGGTGGGTCGCCGCCGCGATCTCCTCGACCGCCTGTTCGAAGGCCGCGGCGTTCGCGGCGGAGGGCTTGGTGGAGCCGCTGATCTTGCGCACGAACTGCACGGCGGCGTCGTGGACCTCGTCGGCGGTCGCGGGGGGCTCGAAGTTGTGGAGCTGACGGATGTTGCGGCACATGCGTACAAGCCTACGGGCCGAACTCGGGCGTGTCTTGGCCCAGGCCGGTCAGGGCGTAGACAGGGCCGCCCGGGGACGACCGCTCGACGAGCAGGCCGTGGGAGACGAGGGCGGACAGGTCGTCGAGAAGCAGGAGGTCTTCGTCCTCGGGCGAAGAGTCGTCGAACAGCGTTGGGAACTGCGGGCGGGACATGCGACGGGCTCCTTCCGGTGCTACGCGGATCCACGTGGGGTTGCGTAGGGTCCTGCTCGGGTCGGACGGAACCGGCGAAAAGTCCGCTCGTAGCGAGAATTTTCGTCGCTACGCACAGGCTTGTGCACCGCCGCGAGCGCCCCCGCCGGGAGATACGCACAGGCAATACACAGCCCCACGTGGCGGATGGTCCGAGCCACCGTGTAGAACCGGCCCGGATGCGCCCGTCAGCCCGTCTCGTCCGCGCCGTCACCGCCGAGCGGACCGAACTCGAGCGCCAGCGCGCCCACCTCGCCCGCGAGGCCGCCGACCTGCGCGCCGCGCTCGCCCGCCTCGAGCAGGGCATGGCGGAGATCGACGAGCAGTGCGGCGTGCTCGACCGCCTCGTGCCGACGGCGCCGGACGCAGGCGCGACGAGCGGCGGGGCGGCGAGCGGCCGCGCGGCGGGCGCGGGCGGCGTCGCGGCGGGCGTGGGCGGCGGCGCGGCGGGCGTGGGCGGCGGCGCGGCGGGCGTGGGCGGCGGCGTGGCGGGCGTGGGCGGCGGCGTGGCGGGTGCGGGCGGCGGCGTGGCGGGCGCGGGCGGCGGCGCGGCGGGCGCGGGCGGCGGCGCGGCGGGCGTGGGCGGCGGCGTGGCGGGCGCGGCCGGCGGCGCGGCGCGTGGCGGCGCGGTGGGTAGCGGCGGCGCGGCGAGCCCGGGCGCAACGAGCGCGAACGGCGGCGCGAGCGCGCTTCGCGGTCCCGCCATTCGTGAGGTCGCGGTGCGGCTGCTGGTCGAGGCGGGCCTCGAGGAGCTTCACTATCGGGAGTGGTTCGACCTGCTGACCCGCGCGGGGCACGAAGTGGCCGGTAAGGATCCGCTGGCCGTGTTCCTCACGCAGTTGACGCGCTCGCCGGTCATTCGCAAGAGCGCGACGCCTGGGCGGTATGAGCTCGACCGTCAGGCCGGGCAGCGGCTCAAGCGCCGGATCGACCGGCTGCAGCGGGAGTACCTGAGCGCCACGCGGAGCACCCGCGCGCGGATCACCGCCGAGATCGCCAAGACCGAGAAGCAGCTCGACGAGGCCCAGAAAGCCCTGCACACACGCCTCGAGGACGCCGCGTGATCGAGGTCAGGCAGGCGCGCCTCCAAGACGCAGAGGCGGTCGCGGCGATCTACAACCACGGCATCCAGGAGCGCCAGGCGACGTTCGAGACGCGCCCGCGGCGGCCCAACGAGATCGAAGGCTGGCTCGAGGAGGGGCGGCCGTTCCTGGTGGCGACGGACGGCAACGAGATCGTCGGGTTCGCCCGCGTGTCGCAGTACTCGGTGCGGCGCGCGTACGCGGGCGTGGGGGAGCACGGCGTCTACGTCGCGCCCGCGCGACGCGGCAAAGGCGTCGGCGTGCTGCTGATGAACGCGCTCGCCCAGGCCGCGGAAGAGGCCGGCTACCACAAGCTGACGAGCCGTGTGTTCACCACCAATCACGCCAGCCTGGCGCTGCACAAGGCGGCCGGATTCACCGAGGTGGGCATCCAGAAACGCCACGGCCAGCTCGACGGAGAATGGAAGGACACGATGTTGGTAGAACGGCTCCTGGGTGAGGCTGCGCGCGGGTAGGATCGCGCCGTGACTCGCTGGGTCGTCGCGGCGCTCATCCTTCAGGTCGGGCTCGCGATCACCGACTATCTCGCGCCCGACGAGGTCATCTTCACGAGCATGTTCGTGCTGGCGCCGTTCGCGCTCGCGGTGTCGGGAAACACCCGCGCGACCGCGGCACTCGGCGTGATCGCCGTTGTGCTGTCGGGCCTCAGCGGCACCTGGAACGACTACGCGGGCTCGACCGACCACCTGCTGCGGATCACGATCGTCGCCGCGGGATCGATCCTCGCGACGTTCGCCGCCCGCGCGATCGAACGCTCGCACAAGGAGCGCGCCCGCATGGCGCTGCTGGCCGCGATCGGCAACCTGTCCGGCGCGGAGCGCATCGAGGACGCCATCAAGGGCATCGCCGACACGCTCGTCCCGGCGGTCGCGGCCACCTGCTGGATCGACATCGACGAGCCCGACGGCGAACAACGGCGCCTGTTCGAGCACGGCCCGGACGCCCCGCAGCCAGGCACCGAACAACGCGGCCCCGACATCGCCCTGACCCGGCTCAAGGGGGTCGGCGTCCTCGGCCTCAAGACCGCGAACGGCCAGTTCGACGACGACACGCGCGCGTTCCTGCGGGTCCTCGCCGGCCGGATCGCCCTCGTGCTCGCCAACGCCCGCCTGCTGACCGACCTGCGCTCGACCCGCACCCGGCTGGACGGCATGCTCGGCGCCCTCGCCGAGGCGGTGACGGTCAACGATGACCGCGGCCAGACGATCTACGCCAACCAGGCCGCCGCCAGGCTGCTGGGAGCGGCAACCCCCGAAGAGCTCACGCAGGCTCGACCCGGCGAGCTCGCCGCCCGCTTCACGATGACCAGGGAGGACGGCACGGCGCTTACGGTCGGCGATCTTCCCGGCCGCCGCCTGCTCAAGGGCGAGGCGGCCCCCGAGCTGCTCACCCGCAGCATCGACAAACGGACCGGACACGGGTTCTGGCTGCTGACGAAGGCCACGCTCCTGCACGACCAAGGCCGCGACTACGCGGTCAACATCATCGAGAACGTCACCCAGGCCAAGGACGCCGAGCTGCGCCAGCGCTTCCTCGCCGAGGCCGGCCAGCTGCTGGCCTCGAGCCTGGACTACACCGACACGCTGCAGCGCGTCGCCGACCTCGCGGTCGCCTTCCTGGCCGACTGGTGCGCGGTCGACCTCCCGACCGCCGACGGCGGCATCGAACAGGTGGCGCTCGCCCACAAGGACCCGGCGAAGGTCCGCATGGCCGAGGACCTCAGGCGCCGCTACCCGCCCGATCCGACGACCGAGACCGGCGTCCCCGGCATCCTGCGAGGCGGCCCGCCGGAGCTCTACGGCGAGATCCCCGACGAGCTGCTGGAGCGGTCGATCAGCGACCCCGAGCAACTGCAAGCGATGCGCGAGATCGGCATGCGCAGCGTGATGATCGTCCCGATGCGCCTCGGCGAGACGACGCTCGGCGCCCTCACTTTGGTCAACGCGGACAGCGGCCGGCGCTTCACCGACACCGACTTCGCCTTCGCCCAGGACCTCGCGATCCGCGCCGCGACGGCGATCCAGAACGCTCGCCTGTACGCGGAGCAGGTCCGCGTCGCGCACACGCTCCAGTCCAGCCTGCTCCCCGAGCGACTGCCGGAGGTCCCCGGCTATCTCGCTGCCGCCTCCTATCAGGCGGGCGAGCAGGGCGCCGAGGTCGGCGGCGACTTCTACGACATCGTGCCGACCAGCGACGGCCGCCACCTCGTGTTCCTCGGCGACGTGACCGGCAAGGGCATCGCCGCCGCCGCGCTGACGAGCCTCGTCCGCCACTCGGTCCGCACCGCCGCGCGCTTCGACCCCCGCCCCGAGGCGATCCTCGCGCTGGTCAACGAGATCCTGGTCGATCTGCCGCGCCTGTCGCCCGTCACGCTCGTCACCGCGCTGCTCGACCAGGACACCCTTACGGTCGCCGCCGCCGGCCACCCACCGCCGCTGCTCAAGCGCCAGAGCACCGTCCAGGAGCTCGAAGCGACGGGCGTCCTGCTCGGCGCGGTGCCCGGCCGCACCTACCAGGCGCACACCTACAAGATCGAGCCGGGCGACACTGTGCTGCTCTACACCGACGGCGTGACCGACGCCAGCGGGATCACCGACCGCTTCGGCCCCGAGCGGCTCGCCGAACTGCTCGAGCGCGCCGAAGACGATCCGGCGACGATCCTCAACGACATCGAAGCCGCCCTCAGCGCCTTCGAGCGCGGAAGTTCGATCGACGACCGTGCGATGCTCGTCCTGACTAGCATCCACGATTGATGTCCTCCGCACCACCCCCGCCCGGCGGCGGCGCAGGCCGGACCTACACGATCGGATTCGAGACCGGCCGCAAGCTGAGCCCCGACGCCCTGCGCCTGACGCCCGCGGGCGCCACGCTAGAGATCGACAGCCTGCTGCACGAGCCGCTGAAGCTCACGCTGGGCCAGTTGCACCTCGGCAACATCGACCGCGGGCCCGGCAAGGTCCGCGGCGCCGGCGGCCGCTTCCCGGTCCTCAGGCGCCTCACGGCGACCACCGTGATCCCGCGCGAGCAGGGCATCGAGGGCTGGCTGTGGACGAGCACCGGCGGTTCGGCGTTCACGCTGATCGGCGAGGAGGCGCCCACCGGCGCCCTGCTGTTCACCACGCCGCTCACGAAGGAGCAGCTCAAGCCCGCGATGCACCCCGCGGAGCTCGAGGCACTGGCCGCCCGCTCGCCGCTGGGCGAGCCGGCCGTCCACGGCTTCCTGTTCCGTGCCAAGGAGCCCGCGAACGCCGAGACCGCCTTTCGCGCCTACGGCCTGCTGCGGCCGCTGACCGACCGCGAGGTGCCGCCGACGATGCGGCGCTCGCTGCCGACCGACAAGCCCGCCGACCCGAGCATCGGGCTGCCCGCGTCCAAGCCGCAATCGTCGGTCGGACCGCCGGGCTTCTAGGCTGCACCGCACATGGAGCACGATCCCGGTACCTGCACCGCCTGCCGAGGCAGCGGTGAGCTGATCTCCGGCCTCGGCGAGGCCCCGCATCGCGTCCGCTGCCCGTGGTGTGACGGCACCGGTCGCTTCGACCCCACGCGCGACGCCCAGGCGCCGGCGCGCGACGGCCATCCGGCCGACCAAACCGGCTAGACACTCAAGCTCTCTCATTCCCGGACGATGACTCCGGGACCATGTTCTCGTCTCCGCCTGCGCGCCGCCAGGGGTTTCACCCTGGTCGAGCTGCTCGTCGTCATGCTCATCCTGGCGATCCTCTTCGCCATCGGCCTCGCGTCGTTTCTCGGGCAGAAGACGAAGGCCCAGGACGCCAACGCCAAGACCGTGGTCGTGACCGCGACGAAGGCCATGCTGGCCTTCGGCACCGATCACGGCGGCTTCGCGGACGCCACCAACGCCGAGCTGGCGAAGATCGAGCCGTCGCTGGCGCAGGCGCGCAACCTGACCATCGAGGCCACGGACCGGGAGTTCACGGTCACCGTCGACTCGGCGGCCGCCAACGGCGCCAACTTCTCGATCCGCCACGGCGCCGCGGGCGACGAGATCCGCGACTGCTCACTGCCGGGTACGGGCGGTTGCCGCGAGGACCTCACCGCCAACGGCGATCGCTGGTAGGGCCAACACCCCACTCAACCCAGGGTCCGAAAACGCCGATGAACTCTCCGATGGGTCCACGCAAACCAAGCTCCGAAGCCGGCTTCGCCTTGATCGAAGTCATCGTCGCCGCCGCGGTGCTGGCGATCGTCGCCCTCGCGGTGTTGTCCGGAATCGACGGCGCCACGTCGTCCACCACCCGTGAGAAGGCGCGTGCGATAGCCGCCAACCTGGCCGAACAGGATCAGGAGCGATTGCGCGCGATGCCCGTCGACCAACTCCGCAATCCGCCCCAGACCGGCGACACGGTCGTGGACGGCGTCACGTACAACGTGAAGTCCGAGGCCAAGTTCATCACCGACGATCTCGGCGGCGAGCCCACCTGCGGCAGCGCCTCGACCCAGGTGCAGTACCTGCACATCGTCACCACCGTCACCTCGGCGGTCGTCGGCCAGCGGATCCCGCCGGTGTCGGTCGACTCGCTCGTCTCGCCGACGACCGACTTCGCCGAGGGCCATGGCGCGCTCGGGCTGAGGATCGTCGACCGCTCGGGCACCAAGGGCGTGGCCGGCGGCGTCACCGTGTCCGCCACGTCGCCGAGCTACAACCCGCCGAACGAGAGCACCGACCCCAACGGCAGCGGCTGCGCGGTCTTCGACGGCATCCCGGTCGGCGCCTACACGCTGACGGTCGATCAGCCCGGCTACGTCGGGCGTGACCTCCAGCAGAAGCAGACGGTCAACGGCACGGCCGTGCGCAAGACGGTCAGCTTCGTCAATCTCCAGTACGACAAGGCCGTCACGATCCGCGGCGCGTTCTCGACCCATACGCCGGGCAAGCCCTTCTCGACCGCGGACCTCAAGCCCACGACGTCGACCTATCTGTCGGCCACCAACGGCATCAACGTCGGCATGCTGCGCACGGTCAAGTCGACCCCCGCGGCCACGACGATCGACTCGGCCGGTCTCTATCCGTTCACCGAGAACATGTACGCGATGTTCGCGGGCGAGTGCAAGTACACCTCGCCTGACACCTACGTCAGCAACTACTTCGGCACCAAGAACACGGCCGCGGCGCTCTTCGGTGACCCGGCGAAGCCGCAGCCGCAGCTCGCGACCGTCTACGAGCCGCCGCTGAACGTCCGCGTGATGTACCGCTCCAACGGCTACAAGCAGCCGTTCCTCGACGACGACATCATCGTCTACGCGAAGCTGCAGAAGCCGTCGGGCTCGACCGACAGCTGCGACGAGGACAGCTACACGCTCTACACCACGGGCTGGGGCGCGAACTCCGCCGCCTCCTGGGGTTCCGCGCCGCGCACGTCCGCCAGCTACAGCACCTACAACAAGGATCACTGGCTGACGAGCGTCAAGGGCTCCTTCGACCCGGGGATGCCGTTCGGGAAGTACCGCTTCTGCGTCGTCGACACCGTGGCCAAGAAGTACGGCGTCACGACCAGCGACTACAACAACACCTCGCCCGACGGCGACCAGAACCGGGTCGGACATCTCGATCGGCAGCTGGTCGAGCTACAGCGGCTCGCCGAGCCCGACGAAGTGCGGGTTCTCGTCATGAGCGCGCGCCTGCGTCAAGAGGACGGCTTCACGCTGCCCGAGCTGCTGACGACCATGATGATCGGGCTGATCCTGGTCCTCGCGACCCTCACGCTGGTCGAGGTCACGATGCGCCGGACGGGCGAGTCCCAGGATCGCGTGGAGGCCCTGCAGGGCGGGCGCCTCGCGATGGACACGATGACCCGCGAGCTGCGTTCGCGCGTCTGCCTGCCGCGCGTGGGCGACGTCGACGCGCCGCAGTTCTCGATCGACGCCGCGAGCCCCGACTCGATCACGGTCTTCACCGACATGCGCGACACCAGCACGGGCGGGACGCCGGTCGTGCCCAGCGGGTACATCGCCGGGCCGGACAAGCGCACGCTGACCTACGTGCCGGATGCCGGCCAAGCCGGTCAACAGCAAGATCGTCGAGTCCGTCTATCCGGCCTACACCCTCAGCGGCAGCGTCTACGGCTACAAGAGCACGCCGCTGCGCACGCGTGAGCTGCTGACCAACGTGCAGCGCGCCGTGGGGACGGTCAACGGCGCCACGGTCACGATCCCGATCTTCCAGTACTTCCAGTTCGACTACGACAAGTCCGAGGCCGTCAACGAGGAGTTCCCGTCCCCGCGGTGGCCGGTGCTCAACGCGACCGACGCGACTCAGCCGCTGAGCTCCGACCAGCTCCGCAGGGTCTCGAAGATCCGCATCACCTACCGCGCCAACGCGCGCAGGCGCGTCGACAGCAAGGCCTCCACCGTTTTCTCCGACGAGGTGTTCACCCGCAACGTCGATCCCAATGCCGAACCCGACGAGCTGAGCGAGCCATGCAAGTGACCCCCAGTCCGCGCAGTGAGCGCGGCTTCTCGATGTTCATCGTGATCATGGCGATGTTCGTGACCTCGATGTTCGTCGCCGCCGGCTTCGCCGCGGCGCAGGGCGGCCTGTCGCTCTCGGTCGAGAACAAGAACCGCAAGTCCTCCTACAACGTGGCCGAAGCCGGCCTGGGCTACTACCTCAAGGAGCTCAAGGAGAACCCGGACGTCTGGACCAAGTGCGCCGGCGTGGACGCGCCGAACGGAACCGAGAAGAGCCCGGTCAACCAGCAGTGGGACGGCAGCGGCCCCGATCCGCGCATCTGGCGCAAGATCCCGGGCGTCAACGCCGAGTACACGATCGAGATCCTGCACCAGCCAGGCTTCAACGCCGGCTGCGACACGACCAAGCAGGAGTCGGTGATCGACATGTCCAGCGGCACCTTCCGGATCCGCATCACCGGTCGCGCGACGACCGTCAACGCGCCCAAGCGCTCGGTGATCGTCACCTTCAAGCGGACCGGCTTCTTGAAGTTCGTGTACTTCACCGACCAGGAGAACCGCGACCCACAGGCCGCCACGAGCGCCAGCACGCGCGCCGCGCAGCAGGCGGCGTGCGTCGGCAAGACGCGCTCCCAGCGCGCCGGCCAGGGCTGCACGGAGATCCAGTTCGCCTCCGGCGACGCGATCAACGGGCCGCTGCACACCAACGACGAGAGCGCCCTGATCTGCGGCACCCCGACCTTCGGGCGCCAGAAGAACAAGAACGGCACGACCGTGGGCACCGACGTGATCGAGGTCTCGGGCGGCACGCCGGGCTACGTCCAGAACAGCGGGTGCAGCTCGCCGCCGACGATCTACTCGGCCAACAACAACAAGTTCACGACGGGCGTCAAGAAGCTGGCCCTGCCGGAGAGCAACACGGAGCTGCAGACCGTGGCCGAGACCGGTGGCAGGGCCTACTCCGGCAAGACGATCGTGTACCTCAACGGCACCACGATGGACGTCCGCAACTACAACGCGGCCGGCGTCGCCACCACGACCAACGGCGTCCCGTGGCCGGCCAACGGCGTGCTCTACGTCAAGAACAACGGCGCCTGCACGGGCGAGATCCCGACCGACGCCGACTACGACGAGCCCTTCGCCTGCGGCAACGTGTACGTCAGCGGCACCTACTCCAAGCCGCTCACGATCGCCGCCGCCAACGACGTGATCGTCCGCCCGACGGTCGGCGCCAGGCTGGACAACAGCTCGACCAAGTCCGACATCACGCTGGTCGACGGCTCCGACGCCACGCTCGGGCTGATCGCCAACAACTTCGTCCGCATCGGCCACAAGGTCAACCGCGGGTCGAACCCGTGCGCGAACTCCAACACGTCGACCGAGCCGGCGATCACAGACGTCCGCGTGGACGCGGCGATCATGTCGCTGCAGCACTCCTTCACGGTCGACAACTACGACTGCGGCCTGTCCGGCAAGCTGACCGTCAACGGCGCGATCGTGCAGAAGTTCCGCGGCGCCGTCGGCACCGGCAGCAACGGCAACATCTCCACCGGCTACGCCAAGGACTATTGGTACGACGACCGCCTGCGCTACCGCAACCCGCCCTACTTCCTGAACCCGCTCAAGGCGGACTGGGAAGTCATCGGGACGACCGAGCAGGTCCCCGCGCGCTAGGCGCGCGCCGCCTCAGCGAATCTCGAGGGTGCCTATCCGCCGGTTCTGGTCCAACACGACCAGCGGATAGGTCCCCGGCGTCTCCGCCAGTAGCTCAAAGCGCGCGGGGACCCCTGCTTCGAGCTGCTCGATACGCAGCTCCCCGAGCCCGACGCTCGCCGGCTCGGAGCCCTTGACGACGATCTGCACCCGATCGCCGCGCACCGCCTCGATCGTCTTCGGCTTCGCGTCGCCGTCGGTCGTCAACGTTTCCTGGACGTCGAACGCGTCCGGGTCAGAGAGCAGTTCCGGCGACGGCGCCTGAGGCGCCGTCGTGTCCGTCTGGGCGCCTTTGCGGCCACCCTGGTCGGGGGGCGAGACGGTGACCACGAGCACCATCAGACCCAGCAGGGCAAGGACGAGCAGGGTCATCCGTCGGGTGATCACCCCATACGAGCTTATCGGGGGTAAAGGTGCCCCGACGACGTGCCGATAGAAGGGTTAGCCAGACCGAGGTGTTCAAGGCAAATCGCCCGTGAGGGCGAGACGCAAAGCCATCGGGGCTCCAGCGGATCTGGAGCCGGCCGGGCTGCCACTTCCGGCAGAACGGGACCAAGGACCTGGCAAGTCAAAGCCATAAGGCCCAACGATCCCCCTGGAGGGACAACCCACCATGCTTCACAAGCTTCGCGCCCGCATGCAGGACGAGAAGGGCTTCACGCTCATCGAGCTCCTGGTCGTCATCCTGATCATCGGCATCCTGGCCGCGATCGCCCTGCCCGCGTTCCTCAACCAGCGCGCCAAGGCCCAGGACACCACGGCCAAGAGCGACGTCCGCACCGCGCAGACCGCGATGGAGACGTACTACACCGACAATCAGGACTACTCCGCGGCCACGGTCGCCAAGCTCGTCGCGATCGAGCCGGCCCTAAGCAACGCCAACGGCCTCGCGATCACCAGCCCGTCCCCGACCGGCTACACGATCACCGTGACCTCGAAGGCCTCGGGCACCCCGACGTTCTCGATCACCAACACCGGGGGAACGGTCACCCGCACCTGCTCGGCGAAGGACAAGGGCGGCTGCAACTCCAACGGCTCCTGGTAGTCACTCCAGCGCGATCCGCGATCTCAGCGAAGCGGGCCCTCGGGCCCGCTTCCTGCGTTTAACGCCCCGTATGGGGTGGTGGCTCTATCAAGCTCGGCAACGGGTATGACGATAGATGCCTGTGCTCCGTAAGAAGAAGAAGTCCTCTCACGCCAGCGTCGTGGGCCTCGAGCTCGACGCGGGCCATCTCGCCGCCGCCGAAGTGAGCCTCGATGGCTCCCTCACCCTGACCCGCGGTGCGGTTGCCGAGCTTGCGCCCGGCATCATGCGCGACGGTGAAGTCGCCGACCCGATCGCTCTGGCGGAGGTGCTCAAGACCCTCTTCGCCGAGAACGAGCTGCCCAAGCGGGTGCGCCTCGGGATCGCCCACCAGCGCATCGTCGTGCGCACCCTCGATCTCGACGTCGTGGGCGATGACGATCCGAAGGCGCTGTCCGCGGCCGTCAAGGCCGCCGCGCCCGATCACATCCCGATGCCGATGGACGAGGCGGTCCTGGACTTCCAGCCGCTCGGCACGGTCAACACGCCGCTCGGCCTGCGCCAGCGCGTGGTCGTCGTCGCCGTCCGCAAGGAGATGGTCGAGCGCGCCGCCGCCGCCGTCGAAGGCGCCGGCCTGGAGATCGAGGGCATCGACCTGTCCGCGTTCGGCATGGTCCGGGCGCTCGCGTCCGAGCACGAGGGCGCGGTCCTCTACATCAACGTCGCCGGGCTGACCAACGTCGCGGTCGCCAACGCCGACGGCTGCCTGTTCACGCGGGCGTCCTCGGGCGGCGTGGACTCGATCGCCGCCTCGCTGGCCGAGCGCCGCGGGCTGACGCTCGAGCATGCCCGGCAGTGGATGCTGCACGTCGGCCTGGTCTCGCCGCTGGAGGGCGTCGAGGGCGACGCTGACCTCGTCACCGCCACCCGCACCGCGCTCGAGGACGGCGTGCGCGAGCTCGCCGACGGCATCCGCACGTCGCTGAACTTCTACCGCACGCAGGATGCGGCCGAGACCGTCGAGCTCGGCGTCATCACCGGCCCCGCGATCGCCATCCCCGGCTTCGTCGAGAAGCTCGGCGAGCACCTGCGCCTGGAGCTGGAGGCGCGCGTGGTCGCCCACGCCGACGACGCCGATGCCGACCGGCTCACCGTGGCCGCCGGCCTGGCCGTCGCCGAACGCCCGTAAATGCCCGGGGGCCCACCCGACCGGCGGAGAACGTGTCAGAGCGTCCACCGGTCGGGCACCCCTCGATGCACGGATTGTTGATGTCCGCCACACTCCACGCCCGATGAGCGTCGGTGTGGCGGCCATTGCCGCTGGAATCCTCGGAGCGATCATTGGCTCCTTCTTGAACGTGGTCGCCTACCGGCTGCCACGCAAGGAGTCACTGCTTCATCCTCCGTCGCGGTGCCCGCACTGCGGCACCAACGTCAAGCCCTACGACAACGTGCCCGTGCTGGGCTGGTTGTGGCTGCGGGGCAAGTGCCGCGCCTGCGGCGCGCCGATCTCCTGGCACTACCCGGCGATCGAATTCCTCGCGGGCCTGCTGTGCGCCCTGTGCGTGCTGCACTTCGGCGCCGACGAGGACGTCTGGGCGCCGCTGCTGCTGGTGCTGCTGCTGATCCCGATCACGCTGATCGACCTCGAGCACCACATCATCCCGAACGTCCTCTCGGCGATCGGGGCAGTCGGCGCGATCGCGCTGTGCATCGCGTTCGACTCGGACTCGCTGGTCGAGAACCTGATCGCGGGCGCCGCCGCGGGCGGCTTCTTCCTGCTGGCCGCGTTCGTCTATCCCGCGGGGATGGGGATGGGGGACGTCAAGCTCGCCGGCGTCCTCGGCCTGTTCCTGGGCCGCGCGGTCGCGCCCGCGATCTTCGTCGCCCTGATCTCCGGTGTGCTCATCGGCGCCGTGATCATCGCTCGCTACGGCACCGCCGAGGGACGCAAGAAGGGCATCCCATTTGGCCCCTGGCTGTCGTTCGGCGGCCTCGTCGGCCTGTTCTTCGGCGACGACATGGTCGACTGGTACCTCGACACGTTCACGTAGGAGGCCCTCGGCCCTAGGGTCGACGCCCCACCTGGTTCAAGCCGCCACTTCACGCTGCCGATATCAGGAGCGTGAGAGCCGTCAACCTCCTTCCACCCGAAAATCGCGGCGCCTCCAAGGCCTCCGCGGAGCTCGGCGCCGGCCCGGAGGCTAAGGGCGGCGCGGGCGCGTTCGTCGTGCTCGGCGTGCTCGCCGCCTGCGTTGCAGGCACCGCGGGCGTCGTCCTGGCCGACAACACCATCAAGCAGCGCAGCGTCGACCTCCAAGAGGTCGCACAGCAGCAGCAGGTCCTGCAGCGCCAGGCCAACCAGCTCAAGCCGTACGCCGACTTCGACGCGATGGCCAAGACCCGCGTCCAGACCGTCAAGGACCTCGCCGGCTCGCGCTTCGACTGGGAGCAGACACTGCGCGACCTGTCGCGCGCCATCCCGGCCGACGTCACCCTGACCTCGCTCGGCGGCGACATCTCCAACGGCGCCGGCGGCAGCGGCAACACGCTGCGCACCGCCATCTCCGCCCCCGCGATCAGCCTCCAGGGTTGCACCTCGTCGCAGACGTCGGTCGCTCGCCTGATGGCGCGCCTGCACGACATCGACGGGGTGACCCGCGTGTCGCTGTCGAACTCGGCGGCAGAGAAGATCGACGAGCCCGACAGCACCAACGGCTCCGCGACCGACATCCGCAACGCCACGCCCTGCGGCGCCGGCCGCCGGCCCAAGTTCGATCTGGTCATGTTCTTCGAGAAGGACGCGGCCGCCGTCGCCACGACGCCGACGACCGCGACCGGCTCCGTCGGCGCGACGCCGACGCCGACCCCGGCGCCGAGCACCACGCCTTCGACCGACGGCACCACCGCCGCCGCGCCGACGACCACCACGACGACCACCCAGGGAGGGGCCACGCCGTGAGCCGCACCTATCAAGTCCTCTTGGCCGTAGTGGTGGCTGCCGCTGCCGTCGGCGGCTACTGGAAGCTGGTCCTCTCGCCCAAGCGCGTGCAGGCCGCCCAGCTCGAGCAGGAGGTCGCCACGAAGCAGGCCGAGCTCGCCCAGACGCAGCAGCTGATCGCCACCTACACCGGCTCCCGCGACGCCTACAAGACCAACTACGACACCGTGGTGCGCCTCGGCAAGGCCGTCCCGAGCGATGACGACACGCGTTCGCTGGTCGTCCAGCTCGACGCGGCGGCCAAGCGCAGCGGCGTCTCCTTCGACACGCTCAACGTCAACGCGGGCGGCTCCTCGGGCACCACCGGCGCGACCACCGCGCCGACCGCCCCGGGCACGGTCAACGTCGGCACGTTCTCGGCGATGCCGTTCAGCCTCACCTTCAACGGCCAGTTCAACACCCTGGGTGACTTCCTGTCGCGCCTGGAGCGCTTCGTCACCGTCAAGGGCGACAAGGTCAGCGTCAACGGCCGCCTGCTGCGCGTGGAGAGCATCTCGCTCAAGCCCGGCGAGGGCGGCTGGCCAGGGATGACCGCCGAGATCGGCGCGAGCTCCTACATCGTCCCCGAGACCGCCGCCACCGCCGCCACCGGCACCGGCAACAGCTCGGTCGCGGGCACCCCCGGCTCCACGACGACCACCACGACCTCCGAAGCGACCAACCTCCGATGAACGTCATCCTCGAACCGTTCAAGGCGCTCTGGCGCCGCAAGCTATGGCCCGCGGCCGTGGTGCTGGTGGCCGCGCTGGTCGCCGTGCCGATGGTGCTGGCCAAGAACCCGGAACCTGCGGTGGCGCCCGCCAACGCCGCCGCCGCGAACGCGGAAGCGGGCATGCCGGCGACGTTCGTGTCCGCCGCGGAGACCCCCGAGGCCGGCGCTCGCCGTCGTGTCCTGGGCGCCGCGAAGGACCCGTTCGCGCCCGCCGCGCTCTCCAAGAAGGCCAAGGCCGCGCGCAAGAAGGCTGCCGCTGAGGCCAGGAAGGCGGCCGCGGAGGCGAAGGCCGCGACGAAGAAGGCGACCTCCAGCTCCACCGATTCGGGCTCCGGCTCCGGCTCCGGCTCCGGCGCGGACGCCGGTGCGGGCGCTGGTGCGGGCACGACCAGCGAGCCGCCGCCGAGCGCCGCGCCGACGCCGGCGCCGACGGTCCCCAAGTACTCGATCAAGGTCAACTTCGGCAAGGTCGACGGGGAGCTCACCACCAAGACGGTCGCGCGCCTGAAGGTGCTGCCGGACGAGGACGCGCCGCTGCTGATCTACCGCGGCGTCGAGGACGGCGGCAAGGTCGCGGTCTTCGAGCTCACCGGCTCGGTCGTCGCCATGGGCGACGGCAAGTGCGAGCCCAACCCGGACGACTGCCAGATCCTCAAGCTCAAGGCCGGCGAGACGGAGTTCCTGACGATCTCCGACACCGGCACCGAGGCCGACGCCCAGTACCAGCTGGACCTCGTGAAGATCAACAAGAAGCAGACGGCCGCGACGTCCGAGCTGACCAAGGCCGGCTCGACGGGCATGTCGCTGCTGAAGCACCTGGCGGGCAAGCGCAGGCCGAGCTACGTCTTCGATTCGTCGACGGGCACGCTGCACAAGCTGTCCAAGAAGAAGGCCTCGAAGCTCACGAAGTCCGCTCAGCGGGCCTCGTTGTAAGCACCGAGACCCCCCTGCTCCACCTGCGGCGGGAAGCCGATGATCGACGAGGGCGGGCCAAGTGCCCGCCCTCGTTCGTAGGATCATCGTCTTGCCGTTGCACGTCGTCACCTCCGGAGAGTCACACGGACCAGGCCTGACCACGATCGTGGAGGGCCTCCCCGCGGGCCTCACCCTGTCCCGTGAAGCCATCGATCGCGACCTCGCCCGTCGCCAGCTGGGCCACGGGCGCGGGGGTCGCATGAAGATCGAGAAGGACGCCGCGGAGGTCACCGCCGGCGTCCGCCACGGGCGCACGCTGGGCGGCCCGATCGCGCTGTGGGTCGTCAACCGCGACTACAAGAACTGGGAAGAGCGGATGAACCCGTGGCCGGTGGAGGCCGACGTGCCGGAGGTTCACCTCCCGCGCCCGGGTCACGCCGACCTCGCCGGGGTCCAGAAGTACGGCTTCAGCGACGTCCGCAACGTCCTCGAGCGGGCCAGCGCTCGCGAGACCGCCGCGCGCGTCGCCGCCGGCGCGCTGGCCAAGGAGTTCCTGCGCGCGCTCGGCGTCTCGGTCGTCTCGCACGTGATCCAGATCGGGGCCGAGAAGGCGCCGCTTGCCCAGAGCTACGCGCTCGGCGACTTCGACGCCGTCGACGAGTCGCCCGTGCGCTGCCTCGACGCCACGGCGACGAAGGCGATGGTCAACGAGATCAACGTCCTGCGCAAACGCAACGAGTCGATCGGCGGGATCTTCGAGGTCCGTGCCTACGGGCTCGTGCCCGGGCTCGGCTCACACGTCTCGTGGGAGCAGCGGATGGACGGGCGCATCGGCGGCGCGCTGTTGAGCATCCAGGCGGCCAAGGGCGTCGGGCTCGGCGACGGGTTCGATCTCGCCGGCCGTCCCGGCTCCGAAGCCCACGACGAGATCTTCTATTCCGACGAGCGCGGCTACTACCGCGAGACCAACCGCTCCGGCGGGCTGGAGGGCGGCATGACGACCGGCGAGCCGCTCGTCGCCCGCGTGGCCATGAAGCCGATCCCCACGCTGACCAAGCCGCTGCGCTCGGTCGACATCTCCACGCACGAGCCGGCCCAGGCGCTGCGCGAACGCACCGACTCCTGCGTCGTGCCCGCCGCGGGCGTCGTGGGGGAGGCGATGCTGGCGATCGTGCTGGCCGGCGCCTACCGCGACAAGTTCGGCGGGGACCACATCGACGATGTTCGTGGAGCGCTCACGGCCTACTGTGAGCGCATCGGATGGAAACCCCGGCTCTAGTCTTCATCGGGTTCATGGGCGCCGGCAAGACGACCGGCGCCCGCGCCGCCGCCGCGGCCCTGGGTGTGCGCGCGCTCGACACCGACAAGGAGCTCGAGCAGCGGCTCGGCACCTCGATCGAGGACTACTTCGCCTCCCACGGCGAGCGGGCGTTCCGCGAGGCCGAGGAGGACGTCGTGGCCGAGGTCCTCGAGACGCCGCCCGCGCCGGTCATCTCGCTCGGCGGCGGGTCGATCAACTCGGCCCGCGTGCGTGAGCTGCTGGCCAGGCACACCGTCGTCATGCTCGACGTCGACGAGGCCACCGCCTGGCGGCGCGCGGGCGGCAAGCGGCGTCCGCTGGCGCGCGACCGTGAGCGCTTCGCCGCGCTGCACGCCGAGCGCGCGCCGTTGTACGAGTCGCTGGCCGACGCGGTGCTGCTCGACGGCGGGGCCGAGACGATCCGCCGCGCCGCGGGCGCGCTGCGCAGGATTCCCCCGGGCGTGAAGGCGATCTGGGCGGTCGCCGGCGAGCAGCACTACCCGGTCTACGTCGGCGACGTGCTCGACGGGTCGTTCTGGCCGGTGCGCGGACGCAAGTTCCTGCTCAGCGACACGAGCGTGGCCGCGCTCTACGCCGAGCAGATCCCGGACGCGACGCTCTCGCTGCAGATGCCGCCCGGCGAGGCGGCCAAGACGCTGACCAACGCCGAGACGTTGCTGCGCGGGCTCGCTACCGCCGGGATGGACCACGACGACCACGTGGTCGCGCTGGGCGGTGGCGTCGTCGGCGACGTCGCGGGCTTCTGCGCCGCGGTCTATCAGCGTGGGGTGGGGGTCGTGCAGGTGCCGACGACGCTCGTCGCGCAGGTCGACTCGGCCTACGGCGGAAAGACCGGCGTGGACCTGCCGGAGGGCAAGAACTACGTCGGCGCCTACCACCAGCCGCGCGCCGTGCTGGCCGACCCGCGCACGCTGGCCACGCTCCCCAAGGAGGAGCTGGCGGCGGGCTGGGCCGAGGTCATCAAGACCGCGCTGATCTCCGGCGGAGCGCTGTGGAGCCGTGTCAAGCGCGGCGACCCGACCGTCGATCGCGACCTCGTGCTCGCCTGCGCGCGCACGAAGCTCGGCGTCGTCGCCCGCGATGAGCGCGACGCCGGCCGCCGGCAGGTGCTCAACCTCGGCCACACGGTGGGGCACGCGATCGAGACCGCGACGGGGTACCGGCGCTACCGCCACGGCGAGGCCGTCGGCCTCGGGCTGCTGGCGGCGCTGACGCTGAGCGGGCTGCCAGAGCTGCGGTCCGAGGTCTCCGAACTCCTGGAGGGACACGGGTTGCCGACCGAGCTGGACGCCGATGTCGATCACGAGGTGGTGCTGCAGGCTGTGCAACGCGACAAGAAGCGCCGCGGAGGGCGCGTCGGGTTCGTCCTCGTCGAGGCCCCCGGGGTCGTCCACACGGGCGCGCCGGTGGCGGAGGGCGACGTGCGCGCCGCCCTCGCGGGGTTGACGCGATGAAGACCCGCGTGGCCGTCCTGCACGGCATCAACCTCGGCGCGCTGGACCGGCGCCCGGCCGAGCATTACGGCGGGCTGACGTTCACGCGGCTGGAGAAGGTGATCGCCAAGTACGGGCGCGAGCTCGGGCTGCAGTGCAACTTCTTCCAGTCCGACAGCGAGGGCGACTTCGTCCAGGAGCTGCACAAGACCTCCGACTACGCCGACGGCGTCGTGCTCAACCCCGGGGCGTGGACGCACTACGCGTGGTCGCTGCACGACGCCGTGGAGATCTGCGGGCTGCCGGTGATCGAGGTGCACCTCTCCGACGTCGACTCGCGCGAGCCGTTCCGGCACCTCTCGGTGCTCGAGGGCGTGCGCGCGGGCAGGGTGTCGGGGCACGGGGTCGACGGCTACCGGGAGGCGCTGGAAATGCTCAAGGAGACGTGGTGAGCCGGGCGGATCGCGTCGCGGGACGCCTGGAGGACGTCGACGCGCTGCTGGTCACCGAGCCGGCGAACCTGCGCTACGTCACCGGCTTCACCGGCTCGAACGGGTTCGCTCTGGTCGGCCGCGACGTCCGGCGGTTCGTGACCGACTTCCGCTACGTCGAGCAGGCCAAGGTCGAGGTCGACGGGTTCGATCGCCAGCAGGGACCGCAGGAGCTCTACGCCGCCCTGAAGGGCTTCTCCGGGCGCCTCGGGATCGACGACGCGCACCTGTCGGTGAAGGCCTACAAGCGGCTCGGCGAGCTGCTCGAGGGCGTCGAGCTGGTCGGCAAGGCGGGCGTGGTCGAGGACGTGCGGGCGGTCAAGGAGCCCGGCGAGATCCTGCGCATCGGCGCCGCCGCGGCGCTCGTCGACGAGATCTACGCGTGGCTGCTGGAGACGCCGCTGATCGGGCGCACCGAGCGCTCGGTGGCGATCGCGCTGGAGCACGAGATGCGCCTGCGCGGCGCCTCGGGGCCGTCGTTCCCATCGATCGTCGCCTCGGCCGAGCACGGCGCGCTGCCGCACGCGCAGCCGCGCGACGTCGCGATCGCGCCGGACACGCTGGTGACGATCGACATCGGCGCGGTGCTCGACGGTTACTGCTCGGACTGCACCCGCACCTGGGCCACCGGCGAGTTGCCGGACACGCTGGCCGAGGCCTACGCGCTGACGCTGCGCGCGCAGGTGACCGCGCTGGACGCGGTGCGCCCAGGGCCATTGGGCCGCGAGATCGACGCCGTGGCGCGCGAGATCATCGACGCCGCCGGGCACGCCGAGCACTTCGGCCACGGCCTCGGGCACGGCGTCGGCCTCGTCACCCACGAGGCGCCGCGGCTCGCCCGGACCTCCGAGAACCAGCTCGTGGCCGGGCACGTGGTGACGGTCGAGCCGGGGGTGTACCTGCCGGGCGTCGGCGGCGTGCGCATCGAGGATCTCGTGGTGGTCACCGAGAGCGGGCGGGACGTGCTGTCGCACACCTCGAAGGAGCTCTTGACGGTGGATTAGGGTGGTCACCCCACCGACGTAGGCTCAAGCGGGGGCGCTCGGGGGCCGATACCCCAGAGCGATGGACACTCGACCCCGCACCCGCCTAATGCGCCGCGCCATCGTGGTCGCCGCGCTCGGCGCGCTCGTCGTGCCCGCCACGGCGGACGCGGCCGCGAAGACCAAGACCCCGGTCATCACCAAGGTGACGCCGAAGAACGTGAGCGTCGGCGAGACGCTCATCGTCAACGGCAAGAACTTCAAGGTCGGCAAGGGTAAGAACACCCTGCTGTTCAAGCGCGACGGCGGCAAGGCGCTGTTCGTCAAGGCCGGCCTGGCGACGAAGAAGCAGATCGCCGTCGTCATCCCCAAGAAGCTTGAGGCCTACATGGCCAACTCCGCCGGCAAGCCGGTCGCCGGGCGCTTCCGCATCCGCGTGCTCGCGGGCAAGCTGAGCAAGGCGTTCACGGCGTCGCGCAAGTCGCCGGTGATCGGCCCCGAGAAGCCCAAGGTCGTCGACCCGCCGGCGCCGGTCGCGCCCGACGGCGACTGCGACGGCGACGGGGTGCTCAACAGCGCCGACACCGACGACGACAACGACCTGCTGGCCGACACGCTCGAGGTCCAGCTCAAGCTGAACCCGTGCAGCGGCGACAGCGACGGCGATGGCGTCGAGGACGGCTTCGAGTTCCAGTCCGCGCTGGATCTCAACAACGACGACTACCAGCACCTCAACTACATCACCCCGTACCCGTTCAAGACGCCGTACCCGAACCCGCTGTTCGCCGACGCGGACACCGACTACGACGGTGACGGCCTCTCGCTGAGCGAGGAGTACCACCTCTGGAAGTACACCTACGAGGTCAACCACACCGCGACGCGTACGCTGACGCCGCTGTCCTACACCGACGGCGCGCAGTACTCGCTCTCGCAGCTGGTCGGCGGCAACGGCGTCCGCCGGCCGACGATGACGATCGCCGCCTACCAGCCGCCGCAGAACTTCCGTGCCTGGGCGAACGCCACGGGCTACGGCGCCGTCCAGCTCTACAGCCTCAGCGCCGGCCACACCAGCTCGGCGTTCGACCTCTACGACATGGACCGCGACGGCGTGGTCACGACCGTGCAGACCGGCGGCCAGTGGAGCGCCGAGGCGACCTTCTGGGACCTCGACGACGATGGCTACGTCTCCGACGACGAGCGTGACGAGGACGGCGACGCGCTGAACAACTACTTCGAGCTCCACGGTCCGGCGAGCACCGGCTGGTGGGCTGCCTGCTACCCGACCGAGGGCACCTACCCGGTCAAGTACGCCGGCACCTCGGCGTGGGACGCCGACAGCGACGGCGACGGCATCCTCGACGGCGCCGACGACCAGGACTTCGACGACGTGCCGAACGTCATGGAGCTCAGCCGCAGCATGGCCGGCGACCGGTTCCCGTCGGCCGGGTGTGCCGGGACGGGCACCTACGACGCCACCGCCTCGGACCTGACGTACGTCAATCCGTTCAACCCGTGCCTGCCGGACGTGCGTTCACGCACCTGCCAGCGCCACCCGGTGATCGGCCAGGCCTACGCGCCGTTCATCGACCACTGGCAGCCGTTCATCCTGAACTAGTCGCCGCGAGGTGAAGGGGCCTGCGCTTTCGGGCGCGGGCCCCTTCCGCGTTTAAGCGGCCGTCGTCGCGGCGCGCTCGAGCGTGACGTCCAGCTGCGGGCGCGTGTTCAGCGACTGGAAGACCACGCAGTAGCGCTCGGTCAGCTTCAGCAGCGTCGCCAGTTGCTCGTCGTCGGCGTCGGTGTCGAGCTCGAACTTCAGGCGGATCTCGCGGAAGCCGACCGGCGCCTCCTTATCGACGCCGAGCGTGCCGCGGAAGTCGAGATCGCCCTCGGCGGAGACGCGCCCCTCGTTGAGGGTGATCTCCAGCGCGGTGGCGACGGCGTTGACGGTCACGCCCGCGCAGGCGACCAGCGCCTCGAGCAGCATGTCGCCGCTGCACAGCAGGGTGCCGTCGCCGCCGGTGGCCGGATGCAGCCCGGCCTCGGCGATCGCGCGGCCCGTGTCCACCTTGCAGCTGACATTCTCGCCGAGCGTCCCGGTGGCCTTCAGGGTGATCAGCGCCTGCGTCGGGTCGTCCTTGTAAGCGCTCTTCAGCGGCGCCTGCATCGCTCTCAGCGTGTCTCGGTCCATGCCTGCAGGTTAAGCGACCAGGTCTGCTCGGTCAGCTCGTGGCCGAACGCGTGGTGCGGAGCCTCACTCTGCAGCGTGAACCCCTCGCGCTCGTAGATGCGCCGGGCGGCGTGCAGGACGTCGTTGGTCCACAGCGTCAGCGTGGCGTAGCCGGCGGCTCTCGCGTACGTGATGACCCGCTGGACGAGGTGGGTGCCGAGGCCGAGCCCGCGCGCGCTCGGCTCGACCAGGAGCGTGCGGAGCTTGGCGGTCATGTCGTCGTGGTGCACGCACAGCACGGCGCCGGCTCTGCGGCCGTCGTGCTCGGCGATCCAGGCGCGGTCGGTCGCCGGATCGAAGTCGGCGGCGATCTGCGCGACGAGGCGCTCGAAGCTCTCGTCCCACGCGTACTCGCGGGCGTAGAGGACGCCGTGGCGCTCGACCAGCCAGCCGAGGTCGCCGGGCTCGCGCTCGCGGATGATCACGGTGTTGGCCGGCTCGATCGCGTGCTGGAGCGCGCGCATCGCCGCGAGGACTCGCGTCGGGTCGGCGAGGCCGTCGAGCGTCGCGCCGATCTCGGCCGCCGACTCCGCATCGATCTCCGCGAACGTCTTCTCGCCCTCGGCCGTCAGCGCCACCGCCTGGCGGCGCCCGTCGGTGGGGGACGGCGTGCGCTCGGCCAGGCCGCGCCGCTCGAGCCTGGTGAGCAGGCGGCTCAGCTGGCCGGCGTCGATGTCGAGCCGCTCGCGCAGGTCGCCGGTCTCGCGCACGTCGTTGGCCCCGAGCTCGTAGAGCACCCGCGCCTCGGCCAGCGACTGCCTGGCGTAGCCGCCGCGGGTCAGACCCATACGGCGCGTGTAGAAGCGGTTGAAGGCGCGAACGGTCTCGACATCGGTACGGCTGGCCATAGTTGACAGAGTCAAGCATCTGTCTGCTCGTGTCAACTACCCGTCGTTCGCCTCCCCGCGGCCGCACGCGAGCTTCGCGCCGAGATGGCCGGTGCGGATGACGAAGCGCGGCCGGCGGACGGCCGTGGCTCTGGTGATCGCCTGGGAAGATGGGCGCCATGCACGGCACCATCGCCCACGTCGCCATCAACGCCGACGACCTCGCGGCCACCCGCGGCTTCTACGAGTCGCTGTTCGGGTGGGAGTTCAGCGAGTACATGCCGGGGTTCCTGCGCTCGACTTCGGCCGGCGTCGCGATCGCGGCGATCCAGCAGCGCCGCGACCTGCTCGAAGGGGTCCGCACCAACGCGCCCGAGGTCACGGTCGAGGTCGACGACGTGGACGCCGCCGTGGCTGCGGCATCAGCGTGTGGGGGAGCGGTCGTGATGCCGAAGGCCGCGATCCCCGGCGTCGGCGACCTCGCGTTCGTCACCGACCCGAGCGGGAACCTGATCGGGGCGATCCGGTACGAGTCAGCTCCAGGTGCGTAGGAGCGGCCAGACGATCTTCAGCACGCGGGTGAAGGCGCCGCGCTCGAGCCGGTCGGGCGTGTCGCACGCCGTGTGGCGGCAGGGCTCGTCGACCACGCCGAGCTTGGCCGCCGGCGCACCCGCGCGGGCGAGTTCGCGGTGGTCGGAGTTGCCCTCGCCGGCGCCGTCGCGGACCCAGCGGTCGGCGCCCGCGTCCAGCAGCTTTCGTTCCAGCGTGCCGATCCTGGTCGACGTCGAGTGAAGGTCGAACTTCGTTCCACGGCCCACCTCGTCCAGCGACAGCGCCAGCCTGACGTCCTTGAGCCGGTGGGTGCGCTGCAGTCGCGTGACCAGCGCCGAGGCGCCGAGGTGGTTGGGCGTGCCCGTGTACGGGCGCTCCTCGGCGCCGGTGGCGACCAGCCAGACGTCGCAGGCGGGTGTCGCGTCGGTCGCGAGTGAGCGCGCGAGCGCGACCAGGGTGCCGACGCCGGAGGCGTTGTCGTCGGCACCGGGCGCGGGCGGGACGCTGTCGGTGTGCGCCATCGCGATCACCAGGCACTCGCCGGGCGCGTCCCGGATCCCGATCACGTCGCGCGAGGTGCCCTTGCCGGGCACGCTGAAGCGCTCGTAGCCGACGCGCAACCCGACTGCGCGGAACCGCGCGGCGACGCGCTGGTGGGCGCGCCGCTCGGACGCCGAGGCCGCGGGACGCGGGCCGTGGCGGGCGAGCGAGACGGCGAAGTTGTAGGCCTCGCCCGGTGTGGGCGCCGCCAGCGCGGCGGCCGCGAGCGCCGCGGCGATCACGGGGAGGTGCTCACCTTGGCCTGGCCGCCGTTGGCGTTCGGGAGCACGTTCGCGTACACGGCCAGCAGGCCACCGCTCGGGAGGATGCCCAGCCCGGGCGGGTTCAGGCCGTCGTAGCTCGTGCCGCCGGTATAGCCCTGATCGTCGACGAGCTCACCCGGCCCGAAGGCGCCGTCGACGCCGCGCCGGGCGACGTACACGCCCAGCGGGTTGCCGTGACCCTCGGCGCCGGGCGTCTCGCTCAGGTACCCGACGGCGAGGCCCTCGCCCTGGCGGATGAGCGCGCCGAACGAGCCGGAGGCGGCCAGCGCCTGCGGCGTGCCGAACCGACCCGCGTTGTCGGCCTGCGCGACCATCGGCACCGAGACGTTCGGCTTGGCCGGCACGGTCCAGGCCACGGCGGGCCGGCCGTCGGCGTCGACCGTGGCCACGATCGGCCCGCGCGGATAGCCCACGAGGTCACCGTGCCCGAGCGCCTGCGACGGCCCGAGCCGGTTGCTGCCGACGCCGATCACCGAGGCCGCGGCGTCGACCGTGCCCGACGGCCCTTCGCTCACCGGATACGCGCGCCACGCGACGACGACCAGGCCAGGCTCGTAGGTCCCCACGGTGATCTCGGTCGGCCCGCGCTGCCCGGCCGGAACCGCCACCCGCGATTCCGCCGACATCCAGCCGCTCTTGGTCTGGATCACCCGCACCGCGATCCGCCGCCCACGCGAGTACGCCACGATCGCGCGGCCGCTGGTGTCGATCCCGACGCCCACGATCGACTCGTCGTCGATGCCCTGGGCCTGCACGGTCCTGATCGCGCCGAAGGAGCCACCGGCCGGCCGCGTGACGATCTGGATCTCGTCCGTGTGCCCCTTGACGATGTGATGCCAGGCGGCGATCGCGGCGCCGTCGCCGTTGACCGCGAGCTTCGGCGTCCAGCGGATCGAGCGCGGGTTGCCAAGCTTGCGCTCGGTGCCGAACGACGCGAGGTTCGCGCTGCCGATCCGGTAGCCGAGCTGCTTGCGCTCGAGGTTGGAGCGATCGACGATCTTCGCGTCGAAGTGCAGGATCCGCGACGTGGCGTAGCGAGACGACGCCACGTTGTACGAGGAGGTGCGCACCCTCAGCGTCGCCGCGCCTTCGAGGGCCACCAGCACCCGGCCGTCGTTGACGCCGCGCCACTGCACCAGCTGCGGCCCGGCGCCGAGCTTGCCGCTGCTGATCTGCGGCACCAGCACGCTCTGATCGATCTCGTTCGCCTCGATCCGCGGGGGCGCGTCGGTGCCGGGGATCACCGCCGGGACCGACCACGGCGGAGCGGCGGTGGCGGGAGCGCTCGCGACCAGCGCGATCACGCCGGCGAGCAGAACGGTCATGCGATTCGAACGGCTGATCCCCACAGGTTCCACCAATCAGATGCGGCAACGTGTCCTGAGTTAGAACGCGACACGCACCGCGGCGGAGCGCTTAACCGCGGAGTATCTAGTCTGTTCGCCCGTGCCCATGATCGTGCTGACCGGCGCCACGCGGGGGATCGGTCGCGCGGCGGCCATCGAGCTGGCGCGTCGCGGCGCCGAGCTGGCGCTCGTCGGGCGCGACCCCGAGCGGGTGCGGGCCACCGTCGAGGAAGCCCAGGCCGCCGGCGCGACGGTGCACGGCCACGTCGCCGACCTGGGGCGCATGGACGAGG
The DNA here is from genome assembly GCA_963798325.1 of uncultured Solirubrobacteraceae bacterium. Lineage (GTDB taxonomy): Bacteria > Actinomycetota > Thermoleophilia > Solirubrobacterales > Solirubrobacteraceae > Solirubrobacter. Next base: position 437,482 of record CAWCSS010000003.1, on the reverse strand, counting down.
TGCGCCGGCTCGCGGTCGAGCTGCTCGAGCGCTATCCGCGGATCGATGTCCTGGCCAACAACGCGGGCGCGCTGTCGACGTCCCGCCACGAGACGCCCGACGGGTTCGAGCAGACGTTCGCGCTCAACCACCTGTCCCCGTTCCTGCTGACGACGCTGCTGCTCGAACGCCTGATCGAGGCCCGCGCCCGGGTCGTGACCACGGCCAGCGACGCCCACCGCAGCGGCGTGCTGGACCTCGACGACCTCCAGACCGTGCACGGCCGGTACCGCCCGATGTCCGTCTACGGGACGAGCAAGCTCTGCAACGTGCTCTTCACGCGCGAGCTGCAGCGCCGCCACCCCGAGCTGGCCGCCAACTGCCTGCACCCAGGCGTGATCCGGACCGGCTTCGGCAAGAGCGACGGCGCGCTGGCGAAGCTCGCGATGACCGTCATCGGTCCGTTCCTCGCCTCCCCCGAGCGCGGCGCGCGATCGCTCGTGATGCTGGCGCTCGACCCTGCGGGCGGCGAGCTGCGCGGACAGTACGTCGAGAAGGAACGCCCCGTCGAACCGAGCGCGCAGGCGCAGGACGACCGCCTCGCCCGCGAGCTCTGGGACGCGTCCGAGACGCTCGTCGCCCCGTGGAGCTAGGACGCGGGCGTCGAGTTGGGGCAATTGACGCCGAGCGCCGGGCACACCAGCACCTATCCTGTCGGTCGACCGATCAGGTAAACAGTGGTGCGAGGCGGCGCGACCAAACGGGATCGCGCCCAGTAGCCCGCACGGAACATCGAATGGTGACCAACCTTGATTAGTACGAACCAGTTCAAAAACGGCAATCACATCGAGGTCGAGGGCACGGTCTTCAAGATCATCGAGTTCCAGCACGTCAAGCCGGGCAAGGGCGGTGCGTTCGTCCGTACGAAGCTGCGCCGGGCCGCGGATGGAAACGTGATCGATCGGACGTTCCGGGCGGGGGAGAAGTTCCGCCCGATCCACACCGAGGCGCGCAAGATGCAGTTCCTTTACGCGGACGGGACCGACGCGCACTTCATGGACGAGGAGAGCTACGAGCAGATCGCGCTCCCCGAGACGGCCCTCGCCGAGCCGTTGAAGTGGGTCAAGCCCAACGAGAGCGTCGACATGCTCTACATCGACGGTGAGCCGTCGGATCTGCAGCTGACCGCGAGCGTCGAGCTCGAGGTCACCCACACCGAGCCCGGCGTGCGCGGCGACACCGCGTCCGGCGGCGGCAGCAAGCCCGCCACGCTCGAGACCGGCGCCACCGTGAACGTCCCCTTGTTCGTGAACATCGGGGACAAGATCAAGGTGGACACGCGCTCGGGCTCCTACATGTCGCGCGCTTAAGCCCCCACACGGCGCAGCCGATACGGATCCGGTGAGGATCCGTCTCCTGTTCGCACTCGGCTGCGCCGCCGTCCTGCTTGCGCTCGGTTCCCGGCACGTCTTCTGGGGCGATTACCTCGTCGAGGCGTGGCCCGCGTACTTCGGGCTGCGCACGCAGGGCATCGATCAGTTCCTGCGGCTGATGCCGGCCTACAGCGCGTTCGTGTCGCTGATCGGCGCGCCGGCCGCGCTGCTCGGCGCGGGGATGGACTGGACGTTCCGCCTCCAGGCCCTCCCCGGTCTGCTGATGTTGTCGGGGTTGGCGGTGGCGCTGCACGCGCCGCGCGAGCGCGCCCACCGGCTGCTGGCGATCGCGCTCGTCGCGGCCTCGCCCGTCGCCTATCTCGCGCTTGACGCCGGTCACCCCGAGGATCTGCTCGCCGCCGCGGCGGCCACCGCCGGCGTGCTCGCCGCGGTCCGCCGGCGGGCGACGCTCGCCGCCGTCCTGCTGACGGTCGCCGTGCTCGCCAAGCAGACCGCGGTGCTCGCGCTGCTGCCCGCCGCGCTGGCGCTGCCCAAGCCGAAGCTGCGGGTGCTCGTCTTCCCGGTGATCGCCGCGCTGGCGGTCTACGGCGGGCTGCAGTTCCTGCGTCCCGGCGGCGCCCACATGGGTGTCGCCGCCGGCTCCTACTTCCACCCCTGGCAGGTCTGGTGGCCGCTCGGCGTCCCGTCTTCCCCTGAGTGGGCCGCGGCCGGTCACGGTGACATCACCTCGCCCGCGTGGCTGGCGCCGATCCCGCACCCGCTGATCGTCGCCCTCGCGCTCCCGCTGAGCCTGGCCTGGTGGCGCCGCGGCGGCGCTGAGCGCCCGCGCGAGGACGCGCTGGCGCTGTTCGCCCTGCTGGCGCTGGAGCGCTGCCTGCTCGATCCGTGGAACCTCGGCTACTACCACCTGCCGCTGGTGCTCGCCCTCGTCGCGTGGGAGACCTCCAAGCGCCGCCCGCCGGTGATCACGCTGGCGGTCACGGCCGCGATCTGGCTGACCTTCCAGACGTTCGAGCTGCGCACCGGCCTGGCGCCGCTGTTCATGTACCTCGCGTGGACGCTCCCGCTGGGCGCGATGCTGGTCCGCGAGCTGTTCGCGAAGCCCGCCAGGGCGCGCAGGCTCGTCGCCGCCGTGGCATGAGCTAGCCTCAGCGCGGAATGCGCAGGGCTGACCAGCGGCGCGCGGCGGTGTTCGCGCTTTACCAGCACGATCTGACGAAGCGCCCGTTGGACGATCTCTTCGAGCGGGACGCCCCGGCCTTCACCCGTGCGCTGGCGCACGCGACGGCCGACAACACCGAGGAGCTCGACGTCCAGATCGCGCGCTACGCGAAGAACTGGACGATCGATCGCATCGCGCCGCTGGAGAAGGCGATCCTGCGCACGGCGCTGCTGGAGATGCTCCATCCGGACCTCGTGGAGGCGGACACGCCGATCCCGCCGGAGGGCGCGATCGACGAGGCGGTGGAGACCGCGAAGGCCTTCTGCGGCGCCGAGGCGCCCGGGTTCGTCAACGGCATCCTCGCCGCGGTTCTCCGCGCGGGTGCGGTGTAGGCTCGAACGCCATGGACGCCCTGGAGCGCATGGTCGAGCGCCTCGAGCACGCCGCGGTCACGCTGCGCTCGGGAGAGCTGCCCCAGGACCGCGCGGCCGCCCTGGTCGAGGAGTGCGCGCGGATCGCGGCCGAGGCCGGCGCCGAGCTCGATCGCCAGATCCGGGCCGAGGACGTCGCCACGACGCCGGGTCAGATGGCGCTCGGGTAGTCGGGGTACCCGGACCACCTGCGCACCGACATCGAGACCTATCTCGATGGGCTGCGCTTCAGCGAGGAACGCGGCACCGACGGCCTGGAGGAGGCGATGCGCTACTCGCTGCTGGCCGGCGGCAAGCGGATCCGGCCGGTGCTCGCGCTGGCCACCTCGCACGCGGTCGGGATGCCGACCGAGGAGGTGCTCCCGCTGGCGGCGGCGCTCGAGCTCATCCACACCTACTCGCTGATCCACGACGACCTGCCGGCGATGGACGACGACTCGCTGCGCCGCGGCCGTCCCACCTGCCACGTCCGCTACGGCGAGGACATCGCGATCCTCGCCGGCGACGCGCTCTACGCCGAGGCGATCCACCTGGTGCTCGTCGAACAGCGCGGCGAGCCGGCGCGGATCATCGACTGTCTCGCCGAATTGACGACCGCCTCCGGCGTCCGCGGGATGGTCGGCGGGCAGTACATCGACGTCGCCAACGTGGTCGAGAACGGGGGCGCGGAGCTGCGCCGCCTGCACGAGCTCAAGACCGGCCGATTGATCCGCGCGGCCATCGAGTGCCCCTTGCTGCTCGCCGACGAGCACATCCGCTCCACTACACTCCCTGACTTCCGTGCGTTCGCGTCAGAGCTCGGTGTCCTGTTCCAGATCGTCGACGACATCCTCGACGTGACGGGCACGGATGTCGCACTCGGCAAGCCGCAGGGAAGCGATGAGCGTCACGGCAAGGTGACCTACGTCAGCCGCTATGGACTGGACGAGGCTCGGGCCATGGCGGAGGAATCGCACAGCAACGCTCGTGCCGCGTTGGACCGGGCGGCCCCGGACGGAGCGGACGAGTTGAGACAGATCACCGACTTCATCGCCACCCGCTCTTCATGACTTCACTCCTCTCGCGCATCGACCGCCCTCAGGACCTCCACGCGTTGAGCGAGGAGGAGCTCCAGGCGGTCGCGCAGGAGGTGCGGGAGCTGCTGATCGACACGGTGGGGGAGATCGGCGGCCACTTCGGCGCCAACCTCGGCACGTGTGAGATCGCGGTCGCGGTGCATTCGCTGATCGATTCGCCGCGCGACAAGGTGCTCTGGGACGTCGGGCATCAGGCGTACCCGCACAAGATCCTGACCGGCCGGCGCGACCAGCTGCCGACGATCCGCCAGTACGGCGGTCTCGCCCCGTTCTGCGCGCGCTTCGAGTCTGAGCACGACATCATGGGCGCGGGCCACGCGTCGACGTCGATCGGCTACGCGGTCGGCATCAAGGAAGCGATGCTGCGCGGCGGCGCCGAGGACGGCAAGGTCGTCGCGGTCATCGGCGACGGCTCGATGACCGGTGGTGTCGCCTTCGAGGCCGTTTCGCAGGCCGGTGGTCTCGGGACGCCGATCGTCGTGATCCTCAACGACAACGGCATGTCGATCTCGCCGAACGTCGGCGCTCTGTCGCGGTACATGAACCGCGTCCGGCTCGACCCGGGTCTGTGGGAGGCGCGCGAGGGCGTCGAGGAGAAGCTCACGAAGCTGCCGGCCGGGATCGGCGCGGCGTTCGAGCGCCTCGGCCCGCGCTTCAAGGAGTCCGTGAAGGCCTTCTGGGCGCCCGGCCTGTGGTGGGAAGAGCTCGATTGGGCGTATCTGGGCGTCATCGACGGTCACGACGTGCGCGCGATGCGCCGCGCGCTGCGGACCGCGTTCGAGGCCGAGCGTCCCGTGGTCATCCACTGCGCGACGGTCAAGGGCAAGGGCTTCGCGCCCGCCGAGGACGGCGGACTGGAGGGCATGGAGAAGTGGCATGCCGCCAAGCCGAAGTCGATCTCGGCCCGCCAGCCCGCGCCCTCGCGTCCGTCTTCGCCCGCGCCGCCGCAGTACACGCAGGTGTTCGGCGAGGCGCTGGTCCGCGAATGCGAGCGCGACCCGCGCGTGATCGGCATCACGGCCGCGATGAACTCCGGCACCGGGCTCTCGATCCTGCAGAAGGCCATGCCCGATCGGTACTTCGACGTCGGCATCGCCGAGCAGCAGGCGGTGCTGTTCGCCGCCGGCGCCGCTTTGACCGGCATGCGGCCCGGTGTGCGCGATCTACTCGACCTTCCTGCAGCGCGCCTTCGACCAGATCGTCCACGACGTCTGCCTGCAGAACCTGCCGGTGACCTTCTGCATGGACCGCGCGGGGCTGGTCGGCGACGACGGCCCGACGCACCACGGCGTCTTCGACATCGCCTACCTGCGCGCGTTGCCGAACATGACGCTGATGGCGCCGCGCGACGAGGCGATGCTCGTGCACATGCTGCACACGGCGTTGTCCGTCGACGGCCCCGCGGGCATCCGCTACCCGCGCGGGGCGGGTGTGGGCGTCGAGTTGCCGAGTTCGCCCGAACTGCTCCGCGTCGGCACGGGCGAGATCCTGCGCGAAGGCGAGCGGGTGGCGATCGTCGGCTACGGCACCGGCGTCGGCAAGGCCCTGGGCGCCGCCGACCTGCTGGCTGAGCGCGGTCTGGACGTCACGGTGGCGGACGCGCGTTTCGCCAAGCCGCTCGACGCGCTGTTGCTCGCCTCCCTGGCCGCCGACCACGACCTCCTGGTGACGGTCGAGGAGGGCGCGCTCGCCGGCGGGTTCGGCTCCGCCGTCTGGGAGTCGCTGTCGGAGGAGGGCGCTCTCGCCCCGCGGATCCTGCGCGTCGGCCTGCCCGACCGCTACGTCACCCACGGCGCTCCCGCCCTGCTGCACGAGGAAGTCGGGTTCACGCCCGAGCGCATCGCCGAGCGCATCGAAGCCGCGGTCCTGGACCCGCGGTTGACCGTTTAGGCATCTCCGCGCGAACGCGGCGCATCGCCGCTCACCTGCCCCGAACGTTGTTTCGCCTGCCTGCGTAAGACGCGGCGGAACGACATTTCCCGGAGGGGGAACGCGTGGGTCTAAGGAAGAACTCCCTGCCATGGCTGGCATGCGCCGCCGTGGCCACAATCGGCGTGCCCGCACTGGCCTCAGGCGCGATCAACGGCCCGGAACAGGCGCCCGGGACCGTTCACGTCATCGACTTCGGGTTCGTCAACCCGGCGACCGGCGACGAGACCGTCACCATCAACGCCGGCGAGACCGTCTCGTTCGACTACACGAACGGCGGCAACTCCCACAACGTCGCGTTCGGCGATCCGGACACCGGCCTCGGATCGCAGCCGACCTCCTGCACCCAGACGACCGGCGCCGTCGTCGGCCCCGTCCCGCCGCTGCCCAGCCTGCCGAGCCCCGCCGACTGGAGCGGCACGTGCCGGTTCAACACCGCGGGCACGTACCAGTTCTTCTGCCAGCAGCACCCGTTCATGACCGGCGTCGTCACGGTGATGCCGTCCGGGTCGCCGACCCCGAGCCCGTCGCCGTCGCCGAGCCCGTCGCCGTCGCCGAGCCCGAGCCCGTCTCCGAGCCCGAGCCCGTCTCCGAGCCCGTCACCGTCACCGTCTCCGAGCCCGTCACCGTCACCGTCTCCGAGCCCGTCACCGTCTCCGAGCCCGAGCCCGAGCCCGTCACCGTCGCCGAGCCCGTCAGCCCGAGCCCGAGCCCGTCACCGTCGCCGAGCCCGTCACCGTCTCCGAGCCCGAGCCCGTCTCCGAGCCCGAGCCCGTCGCCGAGTCCGTCTCCGAGCCCGAGCCCGTCACCGTCTCCGAGCCCGTCACCGTCTCCGAGCCCGAGCCCGTCACCGTCGCCGAGTCCGTCTCCGAGCCCGAGCCCGTCTCCCAGCCCGTCTCCGAGCCCGAGCCCGTCGCCGTCGCCGTCGCCGAGCCCGTCGCCCAGCCCCAGCCCGTCGCCGTCTCCGAGCCCGAGCCCGTCACCGTCGCCGAGTCCGTCTCCGAGCCCGAGCCCGTCACCGTCTCCGAGCCCGTCACCGTCGCCGAGCCCGAGCCCGTCACCGTCGCCGAGCCCGTCTCCGAGCCCGAGCCCGTCCCCAGCCCGTCCCCGAGCCCGAGCCCGTCGCCGTCGCCGAGCCCGTCGCCCAGCCCCAGCCCGTCGCCGTCGCCGAGCCCGAGCCCGTCGCCGTCGCCCAGCCCGAGCCCGTCGCCGTCGCCCAGCCCGACCCCGCCGCCCGGCGGCACCACGGGCACCGGCACGCCGACCGGCTCCGTCACGCCCACGCTCGCGCTCACGCTCTCCTCGAGCGCGAACCTCGGCTCGTTCATCCCGGGCATCGCCCGCGAGTACGAGACGTCGGTCGGCGCGACGGTCACCAGCACGGCCGGTGACGCGACCCTGAGCGTCTCCGACCCCAGCGCGACCGCGCCCGGGAAGCTCGTCAACGGGACGTTCACGCTGGCCTCGTCACTGCAGGCCACGGCGACCAACGCCGCCAACCCGACGCGGGCGTTCGCTCCCGTCACGGGTGCCGCGAGCCCGCTGGTGCTGCTCAGTTACGCAGCACCCGTCAGCCTCGATCCGGTCACCGTCGGTCTCAGGCAGCCGATCGGTGCCAACGAGTCACTGAGAACCGGCACGTACAGCAAGACGCTGACGTTCACGCTGTCGACCACGACGCCCTAGTCGGTCGACCCCCGGTCCCGCGGCACGACGCCGCGGGGCCGGGCGGCGGGTCGTGCTAGTCGACGACGACGACGCGATGCACGAGGCGCGCGGAGGACGCCCGCGCGCCGCTCGTGCAGTCCCCGAACCACTTGTCGCGCGACCCGCGCCACCACTCGCCGGCGCCCAGCGCCTCATCCAGCGGCGAGTTCGCGCAGCGCGAGGTGTGCTTCTTGTTGCCCGCCATATGGCCGAGCTCGTGCAGCAGCACGCTCTCGAGGTCGATCTCGTCGAGCGCGGGATAGTCCGGGCCGGCGGCCCAGTTCTCGCCGGCGCGCAGGGCGAGGTCGCGCTCGACGACCTTGCCGTTGCGCATGAAGTCCGTCTGCACGCCGAGCACGCCGCTCTCGATCCCGTCGGAGAAGCCGGCGACGTTGTACCCGTCCTGCACACCCGCCTTCACGCTCGTCCAGCGCTTGGCCTTCAGGCCCCAGCGCGAAGCCGCGGTCTTGGCCACCCTCTGGAAGCGCTTGCCGGTCACGCTCGCGGGAAAGTTCTTCGAGGACAGGTAGAAGCTCGCGGAGCCCTTCTTGCCGAAGCGAGGAGCGAGCCGGCCCTTGCCCCTGTACGCCTTCGGAAGCGCGACCGTCAGCTCCTGGATCGGGCCGATCAGCTCGTCCGCGTTTTGGGCGCCCGTGCCGGTGACGTAGGCCTGCCAGTAGTAGTGGCCGGGACGCTGGCGCAGGATCGAGGCGTGCGGGACGCTCCAGACCTGCAGATCGTCGAGCGCCTGCTTGGCCGTCTCGTCCAGCCACGTGCCGTCGGGGCCGGTGAGCATGCCGTTGTCGTCGACGTCATCGCTGCCGGAGACGCGGATGGTGACGCTGCCCTCAGGCGCCGTGGTGCGGATCGCGAAGGTCAGCGGCGCGCCTCGCGGAACCGTGGTGTCAGGCGCCTCGTAGCCCAGTGAATAGGCCGAAGCGGAGGCGGGAGACGCGAGCAGGGCAAGCGAAGCAGCGATGAGGACGGAACGCATCTTCGTTCGCATCGGCCGTTCGCACACCGGGCTTGAGTACCGTTCCGTGCGTGCCCCGCGTACGCCTGGACTCCCTGCTGGCGGAGCGTGGCCTGTTCGAGTCCCGAACCCGCGCTGCCGCGGCCGTCATCGCCGGCCAGGTCCACCTTGGCTCCGGCCGCCGCCGAGCGGAGAAGCCCGGCCAGCTCGTGGACCCCGAGATCGAGCTCGAGATCGACGGCCCGCCGCCGTATGTGTCGCGCGGCGGCGTGAAGCTCGCCAACGCCCTGGACGCCCTCGAGGTCCCCGTCGCCGGCCGTCGCGCGCTTGACGTCGGCGCCTCCACCGGCGGCTTCACGGACTGCCTGCTCCAGCGCGGCGCCGAGCACGTGATCGCGCTCGACGTTGCCTACGGCGAGCTCGACTACCGCCTGCGCAGTGACGATCGCGTGACCGTGATCGAACGCGTCAACGCCCGCGCGGTCACCCCCGACCAGCTCCCGTACGCCGCGGAGTTGATCGTCGTCGACGTCTCGTTCATCTCGCTCACGAAGGTCCTGCCGGCCGTCCTGGAGTGCGTCGCCGACGAGTTCGACTGCCTCGCGATGGTCAAGCCGCAGTTCGAGGTCGGCAAGGACCGGGTCGGCAAGGGCGGCGTCGTGCGGGACATCGAACTGCGTCGCGAGGCCGTCCGCACCGTCGCGGCAGCGTTCGACGTGGCGGTCATGGGCAGCGCGCCGTCGGCGCTGGCGGGCCCGTCCGGCAATCGTGAGACGTTCCTGTGGCTCGCCGAACGAGGCCGACCCGGTGCCGTGACGGAGGTCGATGCCTGGTGAGCGCCGTCGCGCTGTTCACCCACCGCCGCCCGCAGGACACCCACAACGCGGTCCTGCTGCTGCTCGAGATCGCCCGCCGCCGCCGGATCACGCTGCGACTCACGACCGACGAGGCGGCCAAGCACCAGGTCGAGGCGGCGCCGTTCATCGAGATCGTCGACGACGCGGGCGACGACGTGTTCCTCTGCATCGCGCTCGGCGGCGACGGCACGATCCTCACCGCCCTGCGCCGGTACGCCGGGACCGGCATCCCGGTCTTCGGCGTCAACTACGGCGAGGTCGGGTTCCTGGCGACGATCGACCCGGACGGCCTCCAGGACGACTTCGATCGGGCGTTCTCGGGCGAGTTCGACACGATCCAGCTCCCGACGGTCTCGGTCGGCCGCCCGCAGGGGACGTGGAACGCGCTCAACGACATCTCGGTGCACCGCAAGGCGGGGCTGCGCGTCGCCGACCTCGCCTACGCGCTCGCGGGCGAGGAGATCGGGCGGGTGCGCTGTGACGGCCTCGTCGTCGCCACGCCGCAGGGCTCGACGGGCTACAACCTCGCCAACGGAGGCCCGGTACTGGCGTGGGGCGTGGAGGGCTACGTCGTCTCGTTCATCGCGCCGCACTCGCTGACGGCGCGCGCCCTGGTGGTCGCGCCGGGCGACGAGTTGACGATCAACAACGCCTCCCGCGAGGAACCGGTCGAGGTCCACGTCGACGGCCGGCCGACGCTCGAGCTCTCGCCTGGCGAGGACATCCACGTCGCGTTCGGCCTGACCCACGGGACGCTCGCCCAGTTGCCGGGCGCGTCGTTCTACCACCGCCTGCGCGAGCGCTTCGGCCGCCTGTCTTCGTAAGAACTTTGCACCAAAAGCGCAACGCCGGAGGCCAAACGCGGCCGATCTGTCCAGCCCCGCTGGTAGACCCTCCGATGTGCTTCACGAACTGCGCGTCGAGAACCTCCTGCTGATCGAGCGGGCCGAGCTGTGCCTCGGACCAGGGTTGAACGTGCTCACGGGGGAGACCGGGGCGGGCAAGACCGTGCTGGCACACGCGCTGGACCTGCTGCTCGGCGGCAAGCCACGGTCCGGGATCGTGCGCCCAGGCGCTGCCGAGGCCTACGTGGAGGGCGTGTTCGCGCTGCCGGACGAGCTGCGCGAGGTCCTCGGCGATCGGCTGGCGGAGGACGCCGAGGAGCTCGTGCTCGCCCGGCGCGTGAGCGCCGAAGGACGCACGCGCGCCTATCTGGGCGGGCGCAGCGCGACGGCGGCGGATCTGCAGGCGGCCGGAACGGCGCTGCTGTCGTTCTACGGCCAGCACGAGAGCCGCAAGCTCACGCTCGCCTCCGCCCAGCTGGAGATCCTGGACGGCTTCGCGGGGCCTGACCAGGCGTCGCGCCGGATGCGGTTCAAGGACCTCTACAGCCGCGAACGAGGGCTGCAGGAGCGGCTGGCCGAACTTCGGGAACGGGCAGGGGCACGTGACCGTGAGCTCGATCTCCTCGAGTGGGAGCTCGGGGAGATCGAGCGTGCCGCGCCCAATGAGGAAGAAGCGGCGCAGCTGGAGGCCGAGCGCGATCGGCTGCGCCACGTCGAGGCGCTGCGCGGTGCGGCGGCGGCGGGCGCCGGCGCGCTCGGTGGCGAGGAGGACGGAGGTGGCGGCGCCGCGCTCGTCCTGGCCGCCGCGGCGCAGGCGATGGAGGCCGCCGGCGGCGTCGACGGCGAGCTGGACGGGCTGACGGGCCGCGTCCGCGCGCTGGCGATCGAGGCCGAAGACCTCCTGCACGACCTTCACCGCTACGGCGAGAGCGTCGAGGCGCCACCCGGGCGCCTGGACGAGGTCGAGGACCGGCTCGCCCAGCTCGAACGCCTCAAGCGCAAGCACGGCGGGACGATCGCCCTCGTGCTCGCTCACGCCGAGGCGTGCCGCACGCGCCGCGACGAGCTCGTCGGCGCCGAAGAGGCGATCGAGGGCGTCGAGGGTGAGCTCGCGGAGCTTCGCGCCGAGCTCGCGGAGCGCGGGCGGGCGCTCAGCGGGGCGCGCGAGGCGGCCGGGGTCGCGCTGGCCGACGCCGTGCGCGAGCGCCTGTCGGCGCTGGCGATGGAGGGCGCGGAGTTCACCACCGCCATCTCCCCGCGGGACGGCTTCGGGCCAACCGGCGCGGACGAGATCGAGTTCCTGATCGCCCCGAACCCCGGGGTCCCGGCGGGCCCGCTGCGCGAGATCGCCTCCGGCGGCGAGCTGTCGCGGGTGATGCTGGCGCTGATGGGCGCGGCGGCGCAGGCCGGCCCCACGACGCTCGTCTTCAACGAAGTCGACGCCGGCATCGGCGGCGTCACCGCCCGCGCGGTCGGCGAGCAGCTGCGCGAGCTCGCCGCTGGGCGCCAGGTCATCTGCATCACCCACCTGCCGCAGATCGCCTCGCTGGCGGACCGGCACTTCACGATCGTCAAGGACACGTCGGGGGAGACCGCCCGCACGACCGTCACCCAGCTGCGCAAGGCCAACGTGGTCGGCGAGCTGGTCCGGATGCTGGGCGCCGATCGCGACGACGCGGGCGCCCGCCGACACGCAAAAGAACTGCTGAGAGCGGCTTGACGACCGGTGGCCGCCGATCGCCTGTCTATCCTCAGGGAGGCGACATAAGGAGAGCTTCACCCATGCCCGAAACCAGGCCGCGAACCCGATACATCTTCATCACAGGGGGAGTGGTCTCTTCTCTCGGGAAGGGGATCGCCGCTGCCTCGATCGGACGCCTGCTCGTCTCGCGCGGCCTGAAGGTCGCGATCCAGAAGTTCGATCCGTACATCAACGTGGATCCGGGGACGATGTCCCCGTTCCAGCACGGTGAGGTCTTCGTCACCGAGGACGGCGCAGAGACCGACCTCGACCTCGGCCACTACGAGCGCTACACGGACGCGAACACGTCCCGCGCCTCGAACGTCACCGCCGGCGCGGTCTACAACTCGGTCATCCGCAAGGAGCGCCGCGGGGACTACCTCGGCGGCACCGTGCAGGTCGTCCCGCACATCACCGACGAGATCAAGCACCGCATCCGGCTGATCGGCGAGACGCAGGACGTCGACGTCGTGATCACCGAGATCGGCGGCACGGTCGGCGATATCGAGTCGCTGCCGTTCCTGGAGGCGATCCGTCAGTTCCCGGTGGACGTCGGCCGTCGCAGCGTGATGTTCATCCATCTCACGCTCGTGCCGTTCATCGGCCACGCCGGTGAGCTCAAGACCAAGCCGACGCAGCACTCGGTCAACGAGCTGCGTCGCATCGGCATCGCGCCGGACATGCTGATCTGCCGCTCCGAGGGCGGCCTGCCCAAGGACGTGCGCAAGAAGATCGCGCTGTTCGCGTCGCTGCCGATGGAGGCCATCGTCTCGGGCCAGGACGTCGACAACATCTACAAGATCCCGCTCTACTACCGCAACGAGGGCGTGGACGGCTTCATCCTCGAGCACTTCGGGATGGAGGCCGCCGCTCCCGAGATGAGCGGCTGGGAGCTGCTCGTACGCCAGGCGACCGAAGCCGCGGGCCGGCCGCCGGTGCGGATCGCGCTCGTCGGCAAGTACGTCCAGCTCGAGGACGCCTATCTGTCCGTCGTCGAGGCACTGCGCCATTCGGGCTTCCAGCTCGGCCGGGCGATCGAGATCGACTGGGTCGACTCCGAGACGCTCGACGACGGCGAGGTCCGAGCCCGCCTGGCCGGCGCGGACGGCATCCTGATCCCGGGTGGCTTCGGCGTCCGCGGCATCGAGGGCAAGATCACCGCCGCCCGCATCGCCCGCGAGCAGAAGATCCCGTTCCTCGGCATCTGCCTCGGCATGCAGATGGCCGTCGCCGACTTCGCCCGCCACGTGGTCGGCATGGACGGCGCGAACTCCACCGAGTTCGACCCGGAGACCCCGTACCCCGTGATCGACCTTCTGCCCGAGCAGAAGGAGGTCGCCGACATGGGCGGCACCATGCGCCTCGGCGCCGACCCCATCAAGCTGCACCCGAACACCCGCGCCCGCGAGATCTACGGCGAGGCCGTCATCTACGAGCGCCACCGCCACCGCTACGAGGTCAACAACTTCCTGCGCAAGCGCATCGAGGCCGCCGGCCTCGTCTGCTCCGGCACCTCCCCGGACGAACGCCTCGTCGAGATCATCGAGATCCCCGACCACCCGTTCTTCGTGGCCTCCCAGTACCACCCGGAGTTCAAGTCCCGCCCCGAGCGCCCAGCCCCGCTGTTCCGAGACTTCGTCGGCGCCACGCTCGCCTACGCCCTCGAACAGCGCCCACAGGAGCTCAACACCGAGGAACCCGCACCCGCCCGGTGACGGCTCCGGCACTTCCCGCGCGCGGCCGCTCCGTGGCCGCGCGCCCCGAACCCGCGCACGCGCTGCCGGCGCCCACCCGGCTCGCCGCGCACCCGCTCGCCGCGCCCGCAGCGCACGTCGCACGCCCGCTCGCCGCGCCAGCGGCGCCCGTCGCACGGCCGCTCGCCGCGCCCGCCCCGCCCGCCGCGCCCGCCCCGCCCGCCGCGCCCGCGCCGCCCGCCGCGCCCGCGCCGCTCGCCGCGCCCGCGCCGCCCGTCGCACGGCCGCTCGCCGCGCCCGCGCCGCCCGTCGCACGCCCGCTCGCCGCGCCCGCACCGCACCCGCTTGCCGCGCGCACCCGCCACTCTCCGCTCCGCGCCGCGACGTGAGGCCGGCCAGCGAAGCCGAGCGCGCGCGGCTCAACGACACGTTCGCCGATCTCTGCCGCATCCTCAGCCCGTCCGGGGACGAGGCGGCGTGTGCGGAGCGCGTCACCGACGAGCTGCACGCGATGGGCCTCTCGGTCGAGGCCGACGACGCAGGCAACCTGCTTTCCCGCGTCCGCGGCCGCGGCGACCGCACGCTCTTGCTGTGCGCCCACCTGGACACCGTGCCCGCCGCCGCACCCGTCGACCCGGTGCTCGACGACGGCGCCTGGGTCAACGCCAACGACGGCATCCTCGGCGCGGACAACAAGGCCGCGGTCGCGGTCCTGTTGGAGATCGCCCGCCGGTGCAGCATCGAGGGCTCGCCGCTGGGTCTCGAGCTCGTCTTCACCACCGGCGAGGAGGTCGGGCTGCTCGGCGCCAAGCGCTTCGACACCAAGAAGCTGTCGTCTCAGTTCGGCTACGTGTTCGACCATGCGACGGCGATCGGCGAGGTCGTGACGGCCTCTCCGACGCTCTACCGCGTCGAAGCCCACTTCCACGGGAAATCCGCCCACGCCGGGCTCCGCCCCGAGGAGGGTCGCTCCGCCATCCTCGCCGCCGTGCACGCCGCGGCGCACCTGCCCCACGGCCGGATCGACAAGGAAACGACCGCCAATCTCGGCTACTTCCTCGGTGGCGTCGAATCCACCAACGTCGTCCCCGAGCGCGCGCGCCTGCTGGCCGAGGTCCGCTCGCTGGACGCCGATAAGGCGGAGGACGTGCTGGCAACGATGATCGACGCCCTGCAGGACGGTGCCGGCCACGGCGAGTGTGACGTCGACGTCATCACCGAGAAGCAGGTCACCGGCTACCGCCAGAAACCGTCCTCGCCGGCCGTCGTCGCCGCCGAGGCCGCCCTGCGCGCGCACGGCTATGAGCCCAAGCGGATCGCCACGGGCGGAGCCTCGGACGCAAACGTGTTCGAGGCTGCCGGGATCCCGTGTGTGAACGTCGCCAACGGGACCGAGCACAACCACGAGCCCACCGAGCGAGTGACCTCCTACGCCCTGGAGACCATGCTCGACATCACCCTGACCCTCCTCGACGAGGCCGCCATCGCATGAGCTCCAAATTCGAGCGAATCGACACACAAACCATTTTTGACGGCAAGTTCTTCGGCGTGGAGCGGGGGACGTTCCGCCACGAGGACGGCGAACTCGCCGAGCGCGAACTCGTCACACACCCCGGAGCCGTCGGGGTGGTGGTCCTCGACGGCGACCAGCTGTGGCTTGTGCGCCAGCCCCGCGAGGCTGTCGGCGTGCCCGATCTGCTCGAGATCGTGGCCGGCAAGCTCGACGAGGTGGGGGAGGACCCGCTCGACACCGCCAAGCGCGAGCTCGCCGAGGAGATCGGCAAGCGGGCCGAGCACTGGGAGTCGCTCGGCTCCTTCTACACCTCGCCCGGCTTCACCAACGAGGAGATCCACCTGTTCCTCGCCACCGGCATCTCGGACGTCGACGAGCGTCCCGAGGTCGAGGAGAACGAGCGGATCGACATCGAGCTGGTCCCGGTGTCCGCCATCGAGGAGTTGCTCGCCACCAACATGGACTCCAAGACCCTCGTCGCGCTGTGCCGCCTGCGGCTGCGCCAGGCCTGACGCACGACCCGTTGCACTCCAAAGGGGTTCACTTGCGAACCGCGAAGGGATTGACCGATGCCCGTCGTCGACGCTCCCCTCACTGCGCGCGTGTCCAGCCAGCCGTTCGAGCACCTCGTGCTCGACTTCCTGGCCTACCTCGAGTTCGAACGCGGCCTGTCGCGTAACACGCTCGAGGCGTATCGCAGCGACCTGCTGCAGTTCGGCGTCTACCTCCACGGGCGGGACGCGCTGGCCGTGTCCCACAGCGACCTCGCGGGGTTCGTCTCGAGCCTCGCCGCGGGCGACGGCGAGAAGCCCCCCGTCGCGCCGGCGACGCTTGCAGCGCAAGGTCGCGTGCCTGCGCTCCTTCTACCGTCACCTGCGTCGCCAGGGGACGCTCGAGACCGACCCGACCGCCAACCTGAGCGCCCCCAAGCAGAGCCGCCGGCTGCCGCACGTCCTGAGCCGTGACGAGGTCGCGAAGCTCCTCGATCAGCCCCGGGGGACCGAGCCCGCCGCGCTGCGTGACCGCGCACTGCTGGAGTTGATGTACGCGTGCGGCCTGCGTGCCTCGGAGGCGATCGAGCTCGAGGCCGGCGACATCGACCTCGAGATCGGCATCCTGCGCGCCCGCGGCAAGGGCTCCAAGGAGCGGATCGTCCCGGTCGGCTCCGCCGCCACCCGCGCGGTCAACGCCTACCTGGCCAAGGGCCGCCCGAGGCTGGTCGGGGACCGCTTCGAGTCGCGCCTGTTCGTCAACCACCGCGGATCGGGCCTGACCCGCCAAGGCCTCTACAAGATCGTCCAGCGCCACGCGGCCACCGCCGGCCTGGCCGAGCGCATGAGCCCGCACACGCTCCGGCACACCTTCGCGACGCACCTGCTCGCGGGCGGCTGCGACCTGCGCTCGCTGCAGGAGATGCTCGGCCACGCCGACATCGCCACCACGCAGCTCTACACCCACCTCTCGGCCGACCGGCTGCGCGACGTCTACTTCGACGCGCACCCGCGGGCGAAGCTGCGCTGAGCCACGGCTGCCAGAATCGCGTCCCGTGAGCAAACGGGCCTTCGTGATCGTCATCGATGCCTGCGGCGCCGGGGCGCTGCCGGACGCCGCCGACTACGGCGACGAGGGCACCAACACCCTCCAGCACCTCTCCGAGGCGGCGGGCGGCCTCGATCTCCCGGTGCTGCAGGAGCTCGGGCTCGGGGACATCCTCCCGCTCGTCGGCGTCCCGCCGTCGGCACAGCGCGTCGTCCACGGCCGCCTGCACCCGCTCGGGCCGGGCAAGGACACGATCACCGGCCACTGGGAGCTGATGGGCGTGGTCACGCCCAAGCCGCTGCGAACCTACCCCGACGGCTTTCCCGACGACGTGATCGAGCAGCTCCGGGACGCCAGCGGCCGCGGCATCCTCTGCAACCGCCCCTACAGCGGCACGGCGGTGATCGACGACTTCGGCGCCGAGCACCTGCGCACCGGCAACCTGATCGTCTACACGTCGGCCGATTCGGTGCTGCAGATCGCCGCCCACACGACCGAGGTCCCGATCGACGAGCTGTACTCGATCTGCGCCGCGGCGCGCGAGATCATGACCGGCGAGCACGCCGTCGGCCGCGTGATCGCGCGGCCGTTCCGCGGCGAGCCGGGGTCGTTCGTGCGCACCGACGGCCGCAAGGACATCGCGCTGCCGCCGCCTGGGCGCTCCTACATGCAGGAACTGCAGGCCGCCGGGATGCCGGTCCACACCGTCGGCAAGATCGGCCAGGTCTTCGACAGCGTCGGTGTCGACGTCCAGCACAAGGGCCCCACGAACGCGGCCGCGCTGCAGGCGACGACTGAGCTGATCGACAGCCTCGAGACCGGCTTCGTCTTCACCAACCTCGTCGAGACCGACCAGGTGTACGGCCACCGCAACGACGTTCCGGGCTACCACGGGGCGCTGAAGGCGATCGACGCGCAGGTGGGGGAGTGGCTCGCCCGCCTCGACCCGGCGCGCGATCTGTTGATCATCACCGCCGACCACGGCTGCGACCCGACGACCCCGGGCACCGACCACACCCGCGAGCACGTCCCGCTGCTCGCCCGCTTCGAGGGTCATGACGGCCGGCGCCACGATGGTCCGTTTGCGGACGTCGGCGCCTCCGTTCACCACTGGCTCACGGGTGGCGAGACGACGCTTCCTGGCACCCCGTTCGTCTAAACCACCGAATTCACGTCTGACGGTGGTCTGAACTCTCCGATTCCCGGGAATCCGCTCACTGTGGCTTCACTGTTCGATGGCACTCGCTTGGCGGCCCTCACCGCCACGGCAATCCTGATGACCGCCTGCGGCGGCGGCAGCGCGGACGACACACCGCCCGCGTCGGCGAAGACCGTGCAAGCTGGGAGCAAGACGCCCAAGCCCGTGGCGACGAAGGCCCCGACGGATACCGAGAAGCTGACCCGCCTGCTCAACGACCGCGCATACGCGCTGGAAGAGGGCGATACGGAAGGCTTCCTGAACACTTCCACGGGAGCCCAGGCGAAGAAGGACAAGGGCGCGATCGAACGCGCCAAGGCGCTGCCGATCAACGACGCGAAGCTCTACGCGGGCGCCACCGAGGTCGACGGTGACCGCGGCACGATCCGCGTCGAGATGACCTACTCCTTCGAGGGCCTGTCGACCGAGTTCGTCAAGCGCTCCCGGCTGACGGTCGTGCGTACCCCGCAGGGCTGGCGCGTCCAGAACGACAAGCCCACCTACGGCGAGCTCGCGCCGTGGGAGTACGCGACCTACAAGGTCCGCACGAGCCGCCACTTCCTCGCCCTCGCGCCCAAGAACCTGAAGGTCGGCAGCCTCATGACCGATCTCGAGAAGGGCCGCTCGAAGATGAAGAACGCGCTTCCGGGCATCAAGCCGCCCGATCGCATCCTCGTCATCGTCGCCCGCACGAGCACCGACACCAAGGCCCTGACCCAGGACATCCGCACGATCAAGGCGCTCACTGCCGTGGCCGAGGCCAAGGTCTACCTGCGCGGCCCCGCCCGAAAGGTCGACGCCGTGCGCGCCCAGCGCGTGTTCGTCCTCTGGCGCTCCTACGGCAACCGCCCCGTCAAGGAACGCCGGATGGTCATCGCCCACGAGCTCACCCACGCCGCGCTGGTCAAGCGCAGCGGCGGCCGCGTCCCGCCGTGGCTGTCGGAGGGCATCGCCATGTACGCCTCGGGCGACAAGCGCTCAGGCGACGCCGGCGCGATCCTCAGCGGCGCCCAGCTCAAGGACCAGTCCAAGCAGAAGGCGACCGAGAACGTCCTCTCGCTCACCCGCCTGGCCAAGCCCACCGCGCTCGACAGCATGTCGCCGATCCCGCTCAGCTTCGCCTACTCCTACGCGTCCGCGGCCGCCTACGCGATCGCCGCCAAGCACGGCGGTGCCAAGTCCCTCTTGCGCCTCTACTCAGGCTTCAACAGCGAGAAGATCAAGGGCAAGCCGGGCCGCAAGCTCACCGACCGCGTGATGCGCAAGACGCTCCACACCTCCCTGAGCTCCGTCGAGGACGACATCAAGGCCTACGCCCGCTCGAACTCCGTCTACTGACGCCGGCGCCGCCGTGACGGGCGTATGCGCCGCGACGTGCGTCTGCGCCGCGACGCGCGCCTCCGCGGTGACGGCGTCTGCGCCGTGACGGGCGTCCGCCGCGACGTGCGTCTGCGCCGCGACGGGCGTCTGCGCCGCGACGGGCGTCTGCGCCGCGACGGGCGCCTCCGCCGGCGATCGCACCTACTAGCCTGCCCGGGCGCGATGCCCGAACTGCCTGAAGTCGAGACGATCCGCCGCCACCTGGCGCCCCACGTCGAGGGGCGCACCCTGGAGGCGGTGGACGTGCTCGACGAGCGCTGGTCGCGCCCGCTCGCGCCCACCGAACTCGAGCACGCGATCCAGGGCCGGCGCGTAGAACGCCTCGGCCGCCGCGGCAAGTACCTCGTCTGGGAACTCAGCGAGGACGTCTACCTGCTCATGCACCTGCGCATGACGGGAACGCTGCTGCTCGACCCAGACGGCTCGCGCCACACCCGGGTGCGCTTCGACCTCGGCGACCACACCCTGCTCTTCGACGATCCACGCCGCTTCGGCACCGGCGAACTCGCCATCGGCCCCGACGCGCTCGATGCGTTCTTTGACGCCCGCCTCGGCGTCGAACCGCTCGAACAGGACTTCACCGGCGAGCACCTCTTCGCCCTCACCCGCACCTCCCGCGCACCCGTAAAGGCGTTCCTTCTCGATCAGAAGCGCGTCGCCGGGGTCGGAAACATCTACGCCGACGAAGCCCTGTTCCGCGCCCGCGTCCATCCGCTGCGCCCGGCCAACAAGCTCACCAAGGCCCAGTGCGAAGCGATCCGCGACGGCGTCGTCGAGTCCCTCCTGCTCGGCCTCGAGCACAAAGGCGCGACGATCGACGACTTCCGCGACCCCTACGGCGTCAGCGGAACCTTCCAGGACCGCTTTCTCGTCCACACCCGCGAACACGAGCCCTGCCCCAACTGCGGCCGCGCGATCCGCAAACTCCGCGTCGCCGGCCGCGGCACCTACGTGTGCGAGCACTGCCAGCCGCGCCCGCGCGTGCGCCGCACGCCCCGCTGACGGCACGCGTTTCCGCGTGCGGCTTCGCCCCGGCGCGCGCTTCGCGCCGGTGTGTGCTTCGCGCCGGTGTGTGCTTCGCCCCGGCATGTGCTTCGCCCCGGCATGTGCTTCGCCCCGGCATGTGCTTCACGCCAGGCGTGTTCCGCCGGCGAGTCTTGTCTCACCCTCCCACCGCGCGCCGTCCTCCGTCGCTGCGCAGAGCGCCGATAGCAGCCTCGCGCGAATGGCATGCCATCGACGAAAGGTCCGAATTGTTCTGCACCGCGGAATCCGAATTCTGCAGTGCTGCGATCGTCCGCCAACTCAACTCGCGCCGCGCGACGTGGACGGCGTGGACCAGGCGCGGCGTCGACTCGGCGTGGCACGACGTGCGCGGCCGCGATGGATGCCGCGTGCTAGGGCGGTTCGTCCTCCAGTTGCAGAACCCAGATTCTGCGGTGCAGAAGAATTCGTCAAACGCGCGGACGACCCGTGGCGCGCGAGCGGCGATCGCCGAGGTCGTCGGGCGAATCGCGTACCTTCCCGGGGCTTGATTGGCGCTCCCCGGACCGGCCTTGGGGCGGTGCCGCCCGGCGGCAACCCGAGCGTCGACTTTCCCTCAAATAGGCGCGAAACCCGACGCCCGGTCCGTGCCGCGCGCGCCGTGCCCAGTCCGCGCCGCGCGCCGGCGGTCCGCACCGCGCGCCACGCCGCGCCGCGCCTCTACAACGTGGAGAAGTACTCGGGGCCCTCGGGCGTGTCCACGACCCGGAACCCGAACTTGTCCGGCTGGATGTCGTCGCGGTGCCCGAAGGCTCGCACGAGGTCGGCGATCGAGGTCGGCCCGCCGGACGCGGCGGTCTCGAAGATCTCGCCCGGCGCGACGTCGAGTCGGCGCGCGGTGTCGTGGTAGGGAGCGAGGACCACCATGAGGTCGCGGACGTCGGTGCGCCACGCGTCCTCGTGGGCGACGAGCAGGTCGAGCAACTCGGAGATCAGCGCTCCGGGGTTGCCGGAGCGGACGATCCGCGTCGGCCCGGGGAGCGGTCTCAAGCGGCGGTCGCGAACTCCGCGAGGCCGCCGGAGCGGTCGAACGCCACGAGCTCCTGGTAGCCGCCGATGCTCTTGCCGTCGATTACGACCTGGGGGAACGTCATCATGCCCGTCAGGCGCACGAGCTCTGCGCGACCCTCCGGATCCTTGGCGAGGTTGATCTCCTCGTACTGGACGCCTCGCTTGGCGAGGAGGGCTTTGGCGACACGGCAATAGCCGCAGGGCTCGGTCGTATAGACGATGATCTGGCTCATGGCTTCAGAAAGTATAGTGCGATATCCGGATCGGTAAAAACCGAAGGAATCGTTCTGCGCTCGCTCCGGTACGGCGAAGCGGACCGCATTCTGCATCTGTATACCCCCACGCGCGGGCGGGTTAGCGCCATCGCGAAAGGGGTGCGCAAAGCGAAGTCACGCTTCGGTGGCCGCCTCGAGCCGTACTTCCGCCTGGACCTCGTGCTCTACGAGGGCCGCAGCGACCTGCTCACGGTCACCTCGGTCGAGACGCTCGCCGCGCACCCACGCCTGCGCGAGCACGCCGGAGCGCTCGACACGGCCGCGCGCGCCTGCGAGGCCGTCGCGCGTATCTTCGATGACGGCGACCCTCACACCGGCGTCTACCACCTGCTCGCCAACGAGCTCGCCTTGATCGAGCGCGACCCGGCCCTCGCCGGCCGTGCCAACGCCCTCGCGTTCCGCCTGAAGCTCCTGCTCGCCGCCGGCTTCGCACCGCATCTCGCCGGCTGCGCCTCCTGCGGCGAGCGCGACCACCTCGTCGGCTTCTCCGGCGCGGCCGGCGGCGTCGTCTGCGGCGCCTGCGAGGCCAGCTCCTTCCATCTCGACGAGGAAGCCCACGCCTACATGGTCGCCGCCCTCGGCCGCCCGCTCGCCGACGCCCCCGACGCCTCGCCACGCGCCTTGGCCCAGGCGGAACGAGCGATCACCGAGACCCTCGAGCACCACGCGAACCTGCGCCTGCGTCCAGTCGCCTCGAGATAGCGACCGCGGCCATGCCGAAGCGCGGCCGGTGCCCTCGACCGGCCGACGCGACGATCCACGGAGCTCGTGCCGCGACTCAAGGTGGGGCTCGCCCGCGAGCGGCTCGGAAGCGCGGTGCGCCGTCGCTCCCGCGAGGGCCTATAGGCTGGCGGACGTCATGGCCCAGGGTGCTCGTGTTGCCGTCGTCGTGTCCGCCGCTGTCGCCCTGCTGGCGCCGGCCACCGCGGACGCGGCCTATCGCGCGTTCCAGTCGCCGTCCGGCAAGCTCGCCTGCGCGTTCTACTCCGACGCGGAGACCCCACGGTTCGTCCGCTGCGAGTGGAACGGCAGCGACCGCGCGGTCACGCTCACCGAGACCGGCAAGGGCAAGCGGATCAAGATCACCGACACGGTCCGTGACCCGAAGGCGCGCAAGCTCGCCTACGGCAGGACCACGAAGTTCGGCAGCCTGCGGTGCACGTCTCGCACGACGGGCATGACGTGCCGGAGCACGCGGTCCAACCACGGTTTCACCGTCTCCGTCGAAAGGCAACGGGTGTTCTGAGCCATGGCCAAAGACGACGACAAGTGGGTGTACGACTTCGCCGAGGGTTCGAAGGACATGCGCGACCTGCTGGGCGGCAAGGGCGCGAATGTGGCGGAGATGACCCGGGTGCTCGGCCCTGATCGGGTGCCCGCCGGTTTCACGATCACCACCGAGGCCTGCGTCGCGTACATGAACGCGGGCCAAGAGGAACCGGACGGCATGGCCGATCAGGTCGCCGACGCGCTTGAGCGCCTGCAGGAGCACACGGGCAAGCACCTGGGTGACGACGACGATCCGCTGCTGGTCAGCGTCCGCTCCGGTGCCCGCGAATCGATGCCCGGCATGCTCAACACCGTCCTCAACCTCGGGATGAACGACACGTCGGTCGAAGGGCTCGCCAAGGCCACCGAGAACCCGCGCTTCGCGTGGGACTCCTACCGGCGGTTCGTGCAGATGTTCGGCAACGTCTCCCGCGGGATCGACGGTGAGGCGTTCGAGAAGGCGATCGCCGAGGTCAAGTCCGACCGGGGCGTGCAAGAGGACACCGACCTCGACACGGATGCGCTGAAGGAGCTCGTCGACCGCTTCAAGGTGCTCTACAAGGAGCACACGGACGAGGACTTCCCGCAGGATCCGAAGGAGCAGCTCCGGCTCGCGATCCGCGCCGTCTTTGACTCCTGGACCGGCGATCGCGCCATCGAGTACCGGCGCATCAACCGCATCCCCGACGAGTGGGGCACCGCGGTCAACGTCCAGCAGATGGTCTTCGGCAACAAGGGCGACACGTCCGGATCGGGCGTCGCGTTCAGCCGCGACGAGGTCACCGGAGCGCCCGAGCCGTCCGGCGACTTCCTGCCCAACGCCCAGGGCGAGGACGTCGTCTCCGGCGCCCGCACGCCGCGCGACATCAAGGAGATGAAGGACTGGCTCCCGAAGGCCCATGAGCAGCTGATGGACATCCTCAGCACGCTCGAGAAGCACTACGGGGACATGCAGGACACCGAGTTCACGGTTGAGGACGGGCAGCTCTTCATGCTCCAGACCCGCAACGCCAAGCGCCCGGCCCAGGCCGCGGTCCGCTTCGCCCGCGATGCCGTCGAAGAGGGGCTGCTCAGCCAGGACGACGCGCTGATGACCGTCGACGCCGAGATGCTCACGGCGTTGCTGGTCGAGACCTTCGATCCCAAGGCCGAGTACGAGGTCATCGCCAAGGGCGTGCCCGCCGCGCCCGGCGGCGCCAAGGGCGAGGTCGTCTTCAGCGCCCAGGAGGCCGTCGAGGCCGCCGCCGAGGGCAGGGCCGTCGTGCTCGTTCGCCCCGACACCAACGCCAACGACGTCGCCGGCTTCCACGCCGCCAAGGGCATCCTCACCAGCCTCGGCGGCAAGGCCAGCCACGCCGCACTGGTCGCTCGCGGCATGGGCGTGCCCTGCGTCACCGCCGCCTCCGAGCTGAAGATCAACCTCGAGCAGCGCGTCATCCACGTCGGTGACCGCAAGATCAAGGCGGGCGACTTCATCGCCATCAATGGCACCAACGGCGAGGTGACGCTCGACGACGTGCCGCTTGTAGACCCCACCGAAGACCCGGCCTTCGACGAGATCCTCAAAGCCTTCGACACCGTCCTGCAATGGGCGGACGACACGCGCCGGTTGGGCGTGCGGGCGAACGCGGACACGCCACAGGACGCCAAGAAGGCGCGCGAATTGGGCGCGGCGGGCATTGGCCTGTGCCGCACCGAGCACATGTTCATGGCCGAAGACCGCCAGCCGAAGATGCGCAAGATGATCATGGCCGGCGACCGCGATGCGCGCCGAGACGCGCTCGCGGACCTGCTTCCCCTGCAGCAGGAGGACTTCGAGGGCCTGTTCGAGGCGATGAAGGGCCTGCCGGTGACGATCCGCCTGCTGGACCCGCCACTGCACGAGTTTCTCCCGGACCTGCCGGACCTGGCGGCGCAGGTCGAACGCGCGCGGATCGAGCATTCAGACGACCTCGACGAGCTCGAACGACTGCTGGAGACGACCGAGCGCATCTCCGAGGAGAACCCGATGCTCGGCACCCGCGGCTGCCGGCTCGGGATCCTCTACCCCGAGATCTACGAGATGCAGGTCCACGCGATCCTGCGTGCCGCGAAGGCCATGGACGAGCCTCCGCACCCCGAGATCATGATCCCGCTCGTCGATTACGAGCAGGAGATCGAGATCATGCGCGAGCTCGTGGTCCGGATCGGGGACGAGGAGGGGCTGCACGCGACGGAGGACTACACCGTCGGGACCATGATCGAGCTCCCCCGTGCGTGTTTTGTTGCAGATCGGATCGCAAAATTTGCAGATTTCTTCTCTTTTGGCACAAATGACCTGACCCAGACGGCGCTCGGATTCTCGCGCGATGACGTGGAGTCGAAGTTCGTGCCCGCCTACATGGAGCGCAAGATCATCGACCGCTCGCCGTTCGAGACGATCGACAAGCCGGGCGTCGGCTGGCTCGTGCGTCTGGCGGCGTGGGTCGGGCGCGAAGCGCGGCCGGATCTCAAGCTCGGCATCTGCGGCGAGCACGGGGGAGACCCGGACTCGATCGAGTTCTTCCACATGGCCGGGCTCGACTATGTGTCCTGCTCGCCGTTCCGGGTGCCGATCGCGCGGGTGGCCGCCGCCCAGGCGGCGATCATCCACCGCGACGATCGCTCCTGGGCCGACGCGTAGGTAAAGACTTTGCACCGACTTTGCGAAGTCCCGGGATTCCGACTTCGCCGCCGGTCAGAATGACTGGTGTGTCCGCGACCGTCAGCGACTTCGCCAGCGCCCAGCAGGCGCGAGAGGCCGCGTGGCTGTCGCCGCTGGCCACGCCCTCCTACCCGGCGCGACGCGTGGTCCCGGAGCCCGACTGCGGTCTGCGCACGCCCTTCCAGCGCGACCGCGACCGGATCGTGCACTGCAAGGCGTTCCGGCGCCTGAAGCACAAGACGCAGGTCTTCGTGGCGCCTGAGGGCGACCACTACCGGACACGGCTGACGCACACGCTCGAGGTCACCGGGATCAGCCGCACCGTCGCGCGGGCTCTGCGCCTGAACGAGGACCTCACGGAGGCGATCGGGCTCGGCCATGACGTCGGGCACCCACCCTTCGGTCACATCGGCGAGGACGTCCTCGACCGGGCCGGCCGGGAGCGCTTCGGCCGCGGCTTCCGGCACAACGAGCACTCGCTGCGGGTGGTCAGCGTGCTCGAGGGCCTGAACCTGACCGAGCCCGTCCGCGACGGCATCCTGCGCCACAGCTCAGGCGCCGGCGAGCCGGCGACGCTCGAGGGCAAGATCGTCCGCCTCGTCGACCGGATCGCCTACATCAACCACGACATCGACGACGCGCTGCGGGCGGGGGTGCTCGCGCCCGACGACCTCCCGCTGGAGGAGATCGCGATCCTCGGGCCAACCGGCGCCGCGCGCATCGACACGCTCGTCCACGACCTCGTGGAGCACTCCGAGCAGGCTGGGGACATCGTGCAGGGCACCACCGTCGGCCGCGCGATGCTGAGCCTGCGCTCGTTCATGTTCGAGCGCGTGTACCTGGGGACGAGACAGCGTGCCGAGCACGCGAAGATCGACCGGGTCCTGCACGGCCTCTTCGAGTGGTTCTGCGAGCACCCGGAGGAGCTCCCACCCGGCGACGGTCAGATGGACGAGCGCGTGATCGACTACCTCGCCGGAATGACCGACCGTTTCGCCATCCGCGCCTGGACCGAGCGCTTCGTCCCGCAGGGCCTCGCGCTCTGATGGCGCGCTACACGGACGAGTCCAAGGAACGCGTCCGCGACGCCGCCGACTTCGCGGAGATCGTCGGCGCCCGTACGGAGCTCAAGCGCTCCGGCGTGGCGCGGCTGGAGGGCCTGTGCCCGTTCCACGACGAGCGCTCGCCGTCGTTCGGCATCAACCCGTCCGAGAAGGTCTATTACTGCTTCGGCTGCGGTGCGGGCGGCGACGTCTTCAAGTTCGTCATGGAGACGGAGGGCCTGGACTTCACCGGGGCGCTGGAGTCGCTGGCCGAGCGCTATCGCGTCACGCTCGAGCGCGAGAGCGAGGACCCGCGCGACGCCGCCAAGCGCCAGCGTCGTGAGCGCCTGTTCGCGCTGCTCGAACGCACCGCCGCGTACTACGTGCGTGTGCTGTGGGAGTCGCCGGAGGCCGCCGCCGCGCGCGAGTATCTGGTCTCCCGCGGGCTCGAGGAAGGCGCGCTGCGCGCGTATCGCGTCGGCTTCGCACCGGACGCGTGGGAGCGCGTGGTCACGGGTTCGAAGCGCAACGGGTACACGGATGAGGAGCTGCTGGCCGCCGGGCTGGCGCAGCGCGGGAAGCGTGGATTGATCGACCGCTTCCGCGGGCGCGTCACGTTCCCGTTGACCGACGAGCGCGGCCGGGTGCTCGGGTTCGGCGCGCGGGCGATGAGCGCCGAGGACAAGCCGAAGTACCTGAACACGTCCGAGAGCGAGCTCTTCCACAAGGGCCGGATCGTCTACGGGGCGGACATGGCGCGCGCCGCGGCGGCGAAGGCGGGCCGCGTGGTCCTCGTCGAGGGCTACACGGACGTCATCGCCCTGCATCAGGCGGGTGTGCCCGAGACCGTCGCCCAGATGGGGACGGCGCTGACGGACCCACAGGTCGAGGCGATCGCCCGGCTGGCGCCGAAGGCGCTGTTCTGCCAGGACCCGGATCGCGCCGGACAGGAGTCGGTGGCCAAAGGCATCGCGTCTCTGCGCACCCACAACAAGAGCCGCTCCACGCGCGGTGTCGAGTTCCGGATCGTGCGCCTGCCGCCAGGCGAGGACCCCGCGGACGTCGTGCAGCGCTCGGGCGCGGAGACGATGCGAGCGCTGCTCGAGGACGCGGTGCCGATCGAGCGTTTCGAGGTCGAGCGCGCGCTGGATCTTCCGGACGCGTCGACGGACGAGATCCTCGCCGCCGCCGCGCAGGCGATCGCCGGGTTGGCGCCCAGCGTGCTGCGCGAGGAGCTCGTGCGCCTGGTCGCCGGCCGGCTCGGGCTGGGCGAGTCGCTGGTCAACGAGGTGCTGCGCCAGCCGCCGCCTCCTCCTGCCCAGCGCCCTGCGCCACAGCGGCCGCAGCTGCAACGGCCGTCGCGTCCGGCTCCTGGCCCGCCTGCCGGCCGCCATCCGCAGCCATCGCGGCCCGCTCAGGCATCAGCGCCGGGTGCGGGCGGGATCGAAGAGCCACCGCCACCGGAGTGGGACGGCTTCTCCGGGGCCGACGAGGACCCCGGAGACTGGGGTGGCGCGCCCGCCAATGCGCCGTCGCAGCCGAGCACCCCGCAGGGGGCGCCCGGGGGCGACCCCGGGAACGCCGGCTGGCCGCCAGGTGGCTCCCCGAGCGCCGGCTGGACCCCGGGTGGGGCCCCGAGCGCCGGCTGGACACCTCCGAGCGACCCCGGGTGGGGCGGTCGAGGCGAAGGCGGCCGCGACTGGGGCCCACGCCAGCAGCCATGGACCGGGCGCGGCGGGAACAACGGCCGCGGCGGCGACCGCCAGCGTCGAGGCGGCGGCCGTGATCGCTTCCGCGGGCCGACCCCGCCACCTGAGCCGCTGGACCCGCGCGCGGCCCTCGCCCGCACCGAGAAGAGCGAGCGGGCGTTCCTGGCGTACTGCCTTGCACTGCCTGACGTGGGCGAGAAACGCCTCGCGGATTGGGACATCGACGACTTCTTCTCGACGCCCGCGACCCGGCAGGCCGCCGCGTACCTGCGCGGACGGCTCAACAACGCGATCGCGGAGCTCCCCTCGGGCGACAACGCGCTCGCTCACATCGTCGCCGCCCTGCGCGTCCAGGCCGACATGCTCGAGGCCACGCCGGCCAAACTCGAGCTGGAGGCGCTCCAGTTGGAGCTGTACCGGCTCGAGCGGCAGATCTCGCAAGCGCGCATCACGGGCGCGACGGGCGTGCGCGAGCTGGCCACGGAGCGCCAGAAGGTCCTCGAGGAAATCCGTCATCGGCTGACCTGATTTCCGTCCGGCGTACGAACTAGTGTTCGTATCGTCATGGATCGGTCAGTCCTTGCCGCGAAGCTCGAAGCAGGCCGCTCGATCGAGTCGATCGCGCGCGAGCTCGGCCGCCCGGCGTCGACGGTCGCCTACTGGGTCAACAAGCACGGACTCACGTCGCAGCATGCGCAACGACACGCGGCGCGCGGCGGCATTGATCGCGAAGCGCTGCGCGTGTTCGTCGAGGACGGTCTATCGGTCCGCCAGATCGCCGCGAGATGCGACGTGAGCGCAACCACGATTCGGCATTGGCTCCGGCGCTACGGGATGAAAACGCAGCCGGCCCGGTATGCGCGCCGCGACGGTCCGCGCCCGGACCGAGCTCCTGCGCGAATGCGCTCGTCATGGTTGGGGCCCGTACGTTCGTGTTGGTGTGGGCGGCCAGTACCGATGCGCGCGGTGCAACATCGACGCGGTGACGGATCGGCGTCGCCGCCTCAAGGAGATGCTGGTCGAAGAGGCCGGCGGAAGGTGCGTCGCCTGCGGCTTCGACGCGTACGTCGGCGCACTCCACTTTCACCACCGCGATCCGACGCGGAAGGCGTTCGAGCTGAGCGGCCAGGGAATCACGCGCTCGATCGCCCGTTTGCGTTCTGAGGCCCGGAAGTGCGTGCTACTGTGCGCGAACTGCCACGCGATGGTCGAGGCTGGTCGGCTGACATTGTCGACGCCGGAGAGCGATTGCGGGTAGTACGAGTAAGACACCTTCGGGGGTAGCTCAACGGCAGAGCATTCGGCTGTTAACCGAAGGGTTGTGGGTTCGAATCCCACCCCCCGAGCTTCCAAGGGCCCGCATCGCGAGATGCGGGCCCTTTTCTTACTCGGACGTTAGATCTGCCTGAGAAATGGCTAAAGACCTCACGCGGGGCGTTTAACCACGGGAGGAGAGAGATGCGCAAGCCGAGTTTTGCGGCCGCATTGGCAGTTGGGGCGGTGCTCGCCGTGCCGTCGTTGGCAGCGGCGCAGGGGTCGCCGCCGCCGGCTTCGTCGTTCGAGAAGGTGATCCTGGACGACTATCCGGGCGAGCCGATGAATCTGGCGGTGCTGCCCGATGGGCGGGTGCTGCATACGACGCGGCAGGGGGAAATCCGGATCTATGACCCGGTGAGCGGGCTGAACACGCTGGCGGCGACGCTCGACGTCTATCAGCACGACGAGGAAGGGCTGCAGAACGTCGCGGTCGACCCGGACTTCGAGACCAACCACTGGATCTACGTCTATTACTCGCCGCCGCTGAAGACGCCCGCGGATGATCCGAAGACGCCGGCGCTCAACGAGGGCGACGCGCCCGAGTACGGGACGCCGGCTCAGTTCGCGCGCTTCAAGGGCCATCTGCAGCTCTCGCGGATGAAGCTCAGGGGTGACAAGGTCGCCCAGAAGACCGAGCAGAAGATCCTGCAGGTGCCGGTCGATCGCGGCATGTGCTGCCACGTCGGCGGCAACATCGACTTCGACGACGCCGGGAATCTCTATCTGTCCACGGGCGATGACTCGAACCCGTTCTCCTCGGACGGGTACGCGCCGCTCGACGACTCCGCGAATCGCAATCCGGTCTTCGATGCTCGCCGCAGCGCCGGCAACACGAACGACCTGCGCGGCAAGATCCTCCGGATTCGGCCCAAGGCTCACAAGGGCGGCTACACGATCCCGAAGGGCAACCTGTTCCCGAAGGGCAAGGCGAAGACCAGGCCCGAGATCTACGCGATGGGGCTGCGCAACCCGTACCGGTTCGCGGTCAACCGCGCCAATGGCGACGTCTACGTGGGCGATTACTCGCCGGACGCCGACAAGCCCGATCCCAAGCGCGGCCCGGCTGGTCACGGCCGCTGGATCAACATCAAGAAGGCGGCCAACTATGGCTGGCCGTACTGCGTGACGCCGAACCTGCCGTACGTCGACTACGACTTCGCCACCAAGACGTCGGGCTCGCCGTTTGACTGCAAGGGCAGACCGACCAACGACTCGCCGCACAACACCGGCCTCAAGACGCTTCCGCCGGTCGCGCGCCCGGACGTCTGGTACTCCTACCTGCCGTCCCCGCACTTCCCGCAGCTGGAGGAGGAAGGCCCCGAGGGCGAGGGCGGCATCGCGCCGATGGGCGGCCCGGCGTACGTCTACGAGAAGCGCAACAAGTCGGTGTTCAAGTTCCCGAAGTACTACGACGGGAAGCCGCTGTTCTACGAGTGGACGCGCGACTACATCAAGGAGATGCGGCTGAACAAGCAGCGCGGTCTATCCGGGATCTTCCCGTTCAACCTGACCGCGTGGGTCGACAACCCGATGGACATGGAGTTCGGGCCTGACGGCGCGCTGTACGTGCTCGAGTACGGCGACGGGTACTTCGACGAGAACCCCGACGCGGCACTGTCGAAGATCAACTTCGTGCGCGGCAACCACACGCCGCTGGTCAAGGTCGCGGCGACGCCCGGCGGCGGGCAGGCCCCGCTCACGGTGGCCTTCTCCAGTTCCGGGACGGGGGACCTCGACGGCGACAAGCTCTCTTTCGACTGGGACTTCGACGGCGACGGCAAGATCGACTCGCATCGGCCGAACCCGAGCCACACGTTCACCAAGAACGGGTCCTACAACCCGACGCTGCGGGTGACCGACACGACCGGGCGATCGGCCTCGGCCTATGCGCCGGTGCTGGTCGGCAACCAGCCGCCGGTGATCGCCCTGGCCATCACGTCGCCGAAGGCGGGCGATCCGTTCCACTTCGGCGATACCGTGACCTACACGGTCACGGTCACCGACGATCAGCCGGTGGACTGCAACAAGGTCATCGTGTCCTACGTGCTCGGCCACGAACAGCACGGCCACCCGCAGTCCGCGACCGCGGGGTGCTCGGGCTCGATCACGACGCCGCTGGACTCCGGCCACGCCGGCGCCGCGAACCTCAGCGCGATCTTCGGGGTCAGCTACACCGACCCGGGCCTGAACGGCCAGCCCGGCCTGACCGGGACCGTCCAGGTGCAGCTCACGCCGCCGGAAACGCCGTAGGTCTCACCGCCGCGGCCCAGCGCTCCAGTTGGGTCGCGGCGGTCGCCGGCCCGGGATGCTCGCCCGCCCAGCGGGCGAGCTCACCCGCCCGCGATCTCAGCGACGCGTCGCGCAACGCTCGCCGCACCGCCAGACGCACGCCCCATGGCGTGCAGAACCGCGGCGCGAGGCGCACGCCCACGCCCGCCCAGTCGATCCGTGCGGCGCTCTCGGCCATGTCCCCGGCCGCCGGGCAGACCAGCACCGGCACGCCGCACGCCAGAGCGCGCGCAAGCGTTCCGTGACCGCCATGGGTGACCACGAGATCACACGCCGGCATCGTCGACGCATACGACATCCACGGGACCAGGACCGCGTTCGCGGGCGCCGGTCGCGGCTCGGAGATCGCGATAACGCGCACCGGCTCGTCCGCGAGTCCCTCCAGGCACGCCTCAAGCAACCGGTGCGACGGGTCCTGCGAGGTCGAGGTCGCCACGAGAACGACCGGCCCGTCGCCCGGCGGCGGCGAGACGCGCGGCCCGCCCGGCTCCCACAGCATCGGCCCGACCACCCGCTGCCACGGTTCCCACGTCCGCGGGTACTCGAGCTGCGGGAACGTGCCGACCATCGTCAGCGACCGTGACAACCCGGTGTGCACGTAGGGGAGCGGCGGCAGCCCGAGTCGTGCCCGACAGTCGTTGTACTCGCTGCGGCCCTGCTCGAGCCCCATCGCCACGAGCCGGTAGGTCTGCTTCCACAAGGCGCGCCCGACGCCGGTACGCGGGAGCCGCGCGCCGATCGAGAAGGGCGGCCAGCCCGGCGGCAGATCGGGATAGAGGTGGGGAATAAGCGTCGCCACCGGCACGCCCTCGAGCTCGGCGGCCAGCGCGGGCGCGGTGGTGAGGATGTCCGAGACGGCCACGTCGGGCGCGAAGGACTGCACGAACCCACGCGTGGTCTCCGCTGCCAGCACCGCCGCCTCATACGGCTTCAGCGGCTGCTCGCGCGTCGGGAAGACCAGGTACTCGGGCGCGGCGGCGAAGGTCATGCCCGCCCGCTCGGCGGGCTCACGCCAGCGCTTCCACGTCTCGATTGCGACCTCGTGGCCCCGCGCCAACAGTTCGGTCCCCAACGCGAGCATCGGGAACGCATGTCCGGGATCGCCGAACGCGCCGAGCAGGACCCTCACAGCAGGTTCCGCGCGTACCCGACCATTCCCAGACCCACCCACGGATGCCACTCGTCGCGCCCGTCGCGGCGCCACCCGCGCGCCTCGTAGAAGCGCTCGGCAGGTGCGCCCTTCGGTGTCCAGAGCTGCTCGCGGACGTAGCCGCGCACGATCATCTCCGCCTCGGCGCGTTCGAGCATCGAGCTCGCGATGCCCTCCCGCCAGCGCGCGGGGTGGGTGAACACGAGCCCGACGTGCGCGACCGACGGATCGTGGTCCGCGCGGCGGAAGGCGACGGTGGCGACCAACCGCCCCGACGGCTCCCACGCACCGTGGATCCAGGCCTCCGGAACGAGGTAGTTCTCGGCCCACCCATGCGGCGGCTCCGGGACCATCCACCCAGGGGGCGTCCACTCCAGATAGGTCTCGTCGCACACCCGCGCGAGCTCGGTCAAGGCGGGCTCGTCGTCCGCGTCCAGCGCCCGCTCCAGCAGGTCGGAGGGGAGGCTCAACCCGCCAGCTCGGCGATCGTGCGCAGCTGCTGCACGCGATCCTCGAACGTCCACGCCATCGGCGAGACCATCAGGGTGCCGACCCCGGACTCGCGGTAGACGGCCAGCCGGTCACGGATGTGCTCGGGCGGCCCGACCAGCGCCACGGTGTCGATCAGCTCGCCGGGCAGCGCCGCCGCGGCCTCCTCCTTCTTGCCGGCCAGGTAGAGCTCCTGCACCTGCTCGGCCGCCTCCTCGAACCCGTACCGGCGCACGAGCGCGTTGTAGAAGTTCTGCTTGCGCGAGCCCATCCCGCCGACGTAGAGGGCGACGTAATGGCGCATCGCGTCGCGCGCTGACTCGCGGTCGTCGCTGACCATCGCGGTCACGGTCGGGACGATGTCGAAGCTCTCGAAGCTCTTGCCGTCGCCGGCACGGGCGAAGCCCTCCTCCAGCAGCGGCCGGAACTCGCCGACGTGTTCGGGTGAGAACAGCGTCGGCAGCCAGCCGTCGGCGATCTCGGCGGCCAGCGTCGTGTTCTTCGGCCCGATGGCGGCGATGTAGATCGGGATCCGCTCCTGGACGGGGGAGATCGTGAGCTTTAGCGCTTTGCCCGGGCCATCGGGCAGAGGCAGCTCCAGCGTCTCGCCGTGGAACTCGACCCGTTCGCGATCCAACGCCATCCGCACCACCGCGACGTACTCGCGCGTGCGCTGCAGTTGCCGGGCGAACCGCTGCCCGTGCCAGCCCTCGGCCACCTGCGGGCCGCTGGAGCCGATCCCCAGCAGCATCCGCCCGTCGGAGAGCTGGTCGATCGTCGCAGCGGTCATCGCCGTCATCGTCGCCGAGCGGCCGGGCATCTGGAAGATCGCCGAGCCGAGCTTGATCGTCGACGTCGCCTGCGCGAGCCACGACAGGATCGTCGCCGCGTCGGACCCGTAGGCCTCGGCCGTCCACACGCTGTCGTAGCCGAGGCGCTCCGCCTCCAGCACCAGTTCGAGCTGCTGTGGTGCGGTGAGCCCCAGGCCCCAGTATCCGATGTGCAGCCCGAGCTTCACTGCAAGCGTCCTCCCAGCCGTTGTCGAGCGCCGGTCCGCGGCGTACGGTCGGCGGCGTGCGCGACCCTATCACCGCGCTCGAGAGCGCCATCCGGTCTCTACCGGAACCCACCCGCGTCGCGATGCTCGACGGCATCCGCTCGCACCCGATCGTCTGCGGCGCCTACACCGACGGCCGCGGTGGGATCTGCCCGATGCTGGCCGCCCACCGTCACGGCGGGCGCGTGACGCTGCTCGCCTTCGCTCGCTCCTGGGACAACTTCACCCGCGCCAGGCGCCCGCGCCGGGCGACGGAGCGCGAGGTGCGCGTGCTCGAGCACCTGCTGGAGGCTTCACTGCAGGAGCAATCCGAGTTCGCACAGGCGATCGCGGAGTATCAAAAGACGCGCCGGACGTTTCCGGACTTCCGCGTCAAGCGGCTCAGCGGGTCGCGCCGATCCGATCGACGAGCCGCAGCAGGTGCAGCGGCGAGAACGGCTTAGTCAGGAACAGGTCCGCTCCCGCGTCCTGCGCGCCGCGCTCGACCACGTTGCCTGAGTCCCCGGTCAGCATCACGATCGTCGCGCTCGCCGTCGCCGGGTCGCTGCGCAGCCGGCGGCACGTCTCGATCCCGTTCAGCCGCGGCATGTCGATGTCCAGGAAGACGATCTCGGGTCGCGAGGTGACGGCGCGCTCGACGGCTTCGATCCCGTCGCCCGCCTCCTGCAACCGGTAGCCGGAGATGTCCTCCAGCGTGGTCGCGATCAGCTTGCGGATCATCGGATCGTCGTCGACGATCAGGATCGTGCGCGTCACAGCGCACCCCGCAGGCGCGCGAACTGCTCGTCCGTGATCGTCTCGAAGGCGTCGACGACGGCCGGATCGAACTGGGTCCCGCTGAACTTGCGGATCTCGAGTCTCGCGTCGTTCCAATTCGACGCTGGGCGGTAGGGGCGATCGGTGGTCAGCGCATCGAGCGTATCGGCCACCGAGAACACCCGCGCGGCCAGCGGGATCTCGTCACCCACCAGACGGTCCGGGTAGCCGGTTCCATCCCAGCGCTCGTGGTGGTGGCGCACGACGAGCTTGCCTTCGCCGAGGAAGTCCACATCGCGCAGGATCTCCGCGCCCACCACGGGATGCTGCGCGATCAGCGCGTACTCCTCTTCGGTGAGCTTGCTCGTCTTGAACAGGATCGCGTCCGGCACCGCGACCTTGCCGATGTCGTGCAGCAGGAACCCGAACTCGATCTGCGGCGATTCCTCGACGGACATCCCGACCGCGCGCGCGAGCTCCATTCCGTAGGCCGTGACACGCTCCGCATGCTTGCCGGTATACGCGTCCCGCGCCTCGACCGCATTCGATAGTGCCCGAACGGTTGCCCGGTAGGACCGGCGCAGTTCCTGCGCTCGGGTCCGCTCCTGCTTGAACACCTCTCGGAGGTCGGCGGCGTAGCGCTCCAATTGGCGCTGTCGGGATGCGGCCTGCTGCTCGGTTCGTTCCAACCGGGCACGCAGGACGGCCACCGTCTCCTGTCCATTCAATTCGTCACCTTGGGGGCCCGCCAACGCTCGACCTAGCCTACTCGTCCGCTGTAACGCACTGGGATCGAAGATCTTGCTGTGATCTACAGCGCCTCACCCGGGCGCTGGAACACGATCTCGGCGAATCACGCAGTTGCGGGGGAGCCTGAGCAGGATCCGGACGGCCTCCGCGACGTCGTGGGTGGAGATCGTGTCCGCAGAGTAGACCGCCAACCACGCGCGTCCGCGCTTGGCGGAGCTCGAGGCGACATTGACCACGAGCGCGTTGCGGTGCTCCCTGCCCGCCACGCGCAGCAGGTTCGAGTGCCGTGTTGGCGGCGAGCGAATGGAGGTCCGCGCGGAGCCGCCGGAGCGCCTGCTTCGCGCTGTCGAGTTCGATGGCGAGCCCGATGCCACTCGAGGCACCGGTCACGATGGCGGCACGGCTGGCGGGCATGGACCGGTATCCAACCAGTCCACGCCCCCTGAGCGCGTACTCAGCTCACTAGCGCCAGCGGAACTTCGGCCCGTCGGGCTTGCCCTTGGGCGGCGTGTTGCTGACGATGTCGTCGAGGCGCGCGTCGAGCGCGCTGACGATCTTGTCCTTCTGCGCGGCGGTCAGCTTTCCGTCCTTGACCGCCTGATCGAGCTGCTTGACCTGCGCGTCCTTGATCGCGGCCTTCAGGCCCTCGACCGTCTTGCCGGACGTCGCCTTGGCGATGTCGGCGAGCGACTTGCCGGTCCGCAACTGCTCACGCAGCTTGTCCTCGGTCAGCCCGAGGTAGCTCGCGGCGCCGTCGAGCGCGCCCAGACCATGACCGAACCCGGGACCGCCCGGACCGCCCGGACCGCCCGGACCGCGACCGCCGGGACCGCCGCCCGGACCGCCCGGACCGCCGGGACCGCCACCGAAGATGTGTCCGCCCAGCGCCGGAACGCCCTTGGCCAGCGCCTTCTTCGCGGCGTCGCCCTGCTCCTTGGTCAACGTGCCCGCGGCCACCGCGGCATCGATGCGGGCCTCAGCCGCACCCTTGATCGCGGTATCGAGCTGATCGCGCGTGACGTTCAGTCGCTTGGCAAGGTCATCCAGGAACGCCTTCTGCTCGGTGGCGGGATCGACCTTCGGCTTACTCGGAGCGGTGGACGGCGTGGGGGTGCTGGACTGCGCTGCGGCATAGGCACCACCGGTCCCGGCGAGGACGGCAAGTCCGACCGCACCTGCGGCCAGCCTGCGCTTGGCGGAGTTCGGCATGAGAGCCAGTAAATCGTCCGTCTGTCAGAGCGACGTAAGAACACGGGGTAGATTTCCCGCGTGCCCCCGGGCCGGTAGCTCAGCGGTTAGAGCAGCGGACTCATAATCCGACGCGCGCAGGTTCGATTCCTGCCCGGCCCATCACGAGAGCGGCGTTGGACACCTTGCCGGCGGCGCTCTTTCGCCTGGTGCCTCGAGGTACGGGAGAGCGTCGGTCGCGAGCATCGCCTTCGGCGATTGCGTGCGGAGTTTCCGTTCGCTCATCCGTATCCACTACTCTACGCGTGTGGAGCAGTTCAAGCGAAGCTGTGATCTCTGAGCACAGATCGAGGACGTGACGTTGTGAGACGGCGGACTGAGGAACCACGGTGATGATCAGCGCGCTGCTGTTCGGGCTGATCATCGGGCTGATCCTTGGCATGGTCGGTGGAGGCGGCGCGGTTCTGGCCGTTCCCGCCCTCGTGTATGCCGTCGGGCTGGACGTCCACGCGGCAACCACCGTCAGCCTGGCCGTAGTCGCCGCCGGCGCGGGGACCGGGGCGGTCGGTCAGGCCCGCCGCGGAGCGGTCTGCTGGAGTTCGGCGGGGTTCTTCGCCGTCGCCGCGTCCGTCGGCAGCATCGTCGGCACCATCGCCAACCGGGCGATCGGCGGCGCGGCGCTGCTGTTGTTGTTCAGCGCGGTGATGCTGCTGGCCGCGCGCGCGACCTGGCAGCGGGCCGGGTCACCCGCGTGCGGGGTCGGTGGAT
Source organism: uncultured Solirubrobacteraceae bacterium (assembly GCA_963798325.1). Lineage (GTDB taxonomy): Bacteria > Actinomycetota > Thermoleophilia > Solirubrobacterales > Solirubrobacteraceae > Solirubrobacter. Next base: position 399,266 of record CAWCSS010000003.1, on the reverse strand, counting down.
GCCCCAAGGCCCGCGCGGTGGTCCTGGTCCCTGTCGGGTTGGTGGTCGGCGCGCTCACGGGCCTGGTCGGCGTGGGCGGCGGCTTCGTCGTCGTCCCCGCGCTCGCGATCGGTCTGAGCTTCGGGATGCGCGAGGCCATGGGCACGTCGATGGTCATCGTCGCGATCGTGTCGCTGTGCGGTCTGAGCGCACACGTGGCCGCCGGCAGTCACCTCGATGTTCCCATCGCCGCCGGAATGGGCGGCGCCGCGATCGCCGGTGCGCTGCTGGGCCCGCGGCTGGCCGATCGGGTCTCCACGCGCGCGCTCGGTCAGGCCTTCGCGATCTTGGTGGTGTTCGTGGCGCTCGGCGTCACCGGCGCCACTGTCGCCGGGGTCAGCGTGTGAGGGCGGACCGGAGGCTTCCGGTGATCCTGCTTTACAACTGTACGCTTGTGTAGTAACATCACGTCATCACCCGGAACCGCTCGTAGGAGTGCTCATGACCCTTTCCCCGTCACCCACCGCGTCGATCACCGCCACCCACCTCGCCGACCGTCTGGCGGATGGCGAGCGCGTGACCGTGCTCGACGTGCGCGACGACGCGGCGTGGGGCATCGAGGCTCCGGGCGCGACCTCTCGCCACATGCCGGCGACGGCGGTCCTCGCCGACCCGCGCCTCGCCGCCGAGGGTCTTCGGGGACCGGTCGTGGTGGTCTGCAACCGAGGCATCGCGGCCGAAGGGGTCGCGCAAGCGCTTCGCGCCGAGGGCGTCGATGCGCTGCGTGTGGAAGGTGGCATGCGCGGCTGGATCAGCGCGCTGCAGTCACGACCGGTCGACCTGGGGATCGAGGGCCTCTCGGTGCTCCAGGTCCAGCGGCCGGGTCGCGGGTGCCTGTCCTACGTGATCGCGTCAGGAACGCAGGCGCTCGTCGTCGACCCGGCGCCCGACGTCGATTTCTACATCGACCTGGCGGCCGAGCTCGGTGCCGTTGTCACCGACGTCGTCGACACCCACCTGCACGCCGACCACCTCTCGGGCGCACGCGCGCTGGCGGAGCGGACCGGCGCGGCGCTGCGCCTTCCGGTGGCGGCGCTCGAACGTGGCGTCGCCTTCGCGGTCACCGCGCTGCACGACGGCGAGACGATCACGATCGGCGACGTCGCGATCCGTGCGCTGGCGCTGCCGGGCCACACGACCGACATGACGGGACTGCTGATCGCCGGCCGTGCGTTGCTCAGCGGCGACTCGCTGTTCGCTGACGGGATCGCCCGGCCCGACCTCCAGCAAGGGGATCCGGAGGGCGCGCGGGCCATGGGCCGCACACTGCACGCCACGCTCCACGACCGCATCCTGAGCCTGGGCGACGACATCGTGCTCCTGCCGGGACACACCCACCCGGGCGTCAATGCCACCGCGATCGCCCCGTCGCTGGCGGCCGTGCGCGCCGCGGTGCCCGAGCTGCAGATCGGCGATCCGGCCGCGTTCGCCGAGTCCCTGCTGGCCGAAATGCCCCCGCGGCCGGCCAACTACGAGACCGTCATCGCCGTCAACGCCGGTACCCATCCCTTCGACCCAGAGCTGGAGACGGGCGGCAACAGCTGCTCGACCCGCTGAGCCAACCCCACGGAGACCGACGCATGAAGCTGCCCCGCCCGATTCCGATGGAACTCGCCGAGATCATCGCCGCGCGCCTGCGCGTGATCGGCGATCCGAACCGCATCCGCATTCTCGACCAGCTGCGTGACGGCGAGTTGTCGGTCGCGCAGATCACCGAGCGCCTCGGCACCAGCCAGCAGAACGCCTCCAAGCACCTCGGAATCCTGCTGCAGGCAGGGATCGTCGCCCGCCGCAAGGAGGGCACCAGCTCCTTCTACAGCGTCGCTGACGAAGGCGTCTTCGAGCTCTGTGAGCAGGTCTGCGGAGGACTGCAGATGCAGCTGGCCGAGCTCACCGCGCTGGTCCAGGGCGCGCAATAGCCCCGCCGGCCGCGCGCGGCCGGCATTCCCCACACAACGCAATTTGGCCCCGACGCGCCCCCGCGGCGCCGCACCAGGCTGCCCTGAGCGCCGGTGCACGAAAGAAGCCCCGATGAGCATTGCCACACCCGACTCACACGCCACCCTGCCGCCGCCACCGAGCGTCGCCGCCCGTCGCTCCGGCCCGATCGGTCGCCTTGGTCGCTACGCCGCCACCCACGCCCGCACGGTGTTCATCGCCTGGGCGATCCTGGCCCTCGCGCTCGGGTTCTTCGCCCCGCGCGTGGAGACCGCGCTCTCCGGCGCCGGCTGGCAGGCCGGCGGGTCGGAGTCGGTGCGGGCCCGTGATCTTGTCCGCACGGAGTTCGGCGGGCTCAACAGCACCGGCCTGATGGTCGTGGTCCACAGTCCCGGACAGACAGTGAGCTCGCCCGGCTTCCAGGACACGATCCGGCAGGTCGCCACGACGCTCGGCGCCGACGATCGTGTGGCTTCGGTCTCGCTGCCGCGGGCGGGGGCGACGATCTCGCGCGACGGCCACACCGCGATCGTGACCGCCGGCGCGAACGCCGACGCGAACACGATGGTCCGCGCCGCCGACGACCTGAAGGCCCCGGTCACGGCGCTCGGCACCGGGGACGTTCAGGTCGCGCTGACGGGCGCGTCGGGGATGTGGTCGGACTTCAACGAGGCCAACCGGAGCGCGATGATGCGCTCGGAGATGTTCTCCTGGCCGGTGACGCTCGGCATCCTCGTGCTGGCGTTCGGGTCGCTCGTCGCCGCCGGCCTGCCGCTGCTGTTGACGATCCTCGGTCTGGTGGCGTCCGCCGGCTCGCTGTTCCTGCTGACCAAGGTCTCCCCGATCTCGATCTGGGCGATGAACTTCGCGCTGATGTTCGCGCTCGCACTGGGCATCGACTACGCGCTGTTCATCGTGATGCGCTTCCGCGGGGCGTTGTTCGGCCAGCACGAGAACCCCGTCGACGCCGTCGAGGAGACGATGGACACCGCGGGCAAGGCCGTGCTCTTCAGCGGCCTGACGGTGTTGATCTCGCTGACCGCGGTGATGCTCGTCAACAGCCCCGCGTTCCGCTCGATGGCGGTCGGCATCATGCTCTCGGTCATCTTCATCCTGGCGGCCACGCTGACGTTGCTGCCCGCCGTGCTCGGCAAGCTCGGCGCCAGGGTCGACAACGTGTCACTGCCGTGGGTGCATCAGGGCGAGCACCGCTCCCCGCGCTTCGCCGCCTGGGGCGAGTACCTGTGGCGCCGCCCCTGGGCGCTCGGGCTCGGCACGATCGCGGTCCTCGTCGCCCTCGCGGTCCCCGTGCTCTCCCTGAGCACCGGCATGCCCTCCATCAAGGTCGTGCCCAAGACCGACACCAGCCGCCAGGGATACGAACTCGTGCAGAGGGCGTTCGGCATCGGCGCCCCCGGCGCGCTGCAGATCACCGCCCCCACCGCTGACGCCTCCCGCGTCCGCGCGCTGCTGGCCGCCGACCCGGCGATCGCCCAGGTCACCGCGCCGCAGACCGGCGCTTCCGGCGACGTCGCGCTGTTGCAGGCCGTCCCCAAGGTCGATCCGTCCTCCAAAGAACTCGGCACGGCCATCGACCGTCTGCGCTCGACGCTCCCCGCCGGCACGATGATCGGCGGCGCACCCGCCGAGAACCACGATCTCGAAGCCGAACTGGCCGCCAAGACCCCGCTGGTCATCGGCGTGGTCCTCGGACTCGGGTTCCTGCTGCTGCTGATCGCGCTGCAGGCCCCGCTGATCGCCGCGATCGGCGTCGTGACCAACCTCCTCGCCACCGGTGCCGCCTTCGGCGTGGCCAAGTTGATCTTCCAGGAGGGGCACGGATCCGGTCTGCTCGGCTTCGAGCCCCAGGGATTCCTGGACGCGTGGGGCCCGGTCTTCTTCTTCGCGATGATCTTCGCGATCAGCATGGACTACACCGTGTTCCTCCTGAGCTCGGCCAAGGAGCACTGGGACCGTACGGGCGACCCCAAGGACGCCATGGTCGGCGGGCTGGCGCACTCGGGCCGGGTGATCTTCGCCGCCGGCGCCGTGATGGTCGCGGTGTTCTTCACCTTCGCCCTCAGTGGCCCGCTGCCGCCCAAGGAGATGGGCATCATCCTCGGTGTCGCGGTCCTGCTCGACGCGCTGCTGGTCCGGCTCATGCTCGTGCCGATCCTGCTGCGCCTCACCGGCACCAAGGCCTGGTACCTGCCCAGGTGGCTTCACCGCATCCTTCCCGACGTCCGCTTCGGGCACTGACGAGGGACGGCTCGCCCGACTGACATGTCCGGCCTGCAGCCTGCGCGGCGGGCGGCCCGATGGGAGGGGGTTCGTTGCCGTTTGCGGGCAACGCCGCCGGCCGCCTCGCGATCACGTGGGAGCGGGCTGCGAGCCGTCGACGATCGCAATGAGCGCGTCGACGGCGTCCGGATCGAACGCGGTCCCGCGACCGTCGGCGAGCACTTCCAGAGCGTCGGGACGGGAGAAGCGTGGTCGGTAGACGCGGTCGCGCGTGAGCGCATCGAAGACATCGGCCACGGCGGCGATCCGCCCTTCCTGCGGGATCTCGCCGGCGGTCAGACCGCGTGGATATCCACTGCCGTCGAGGCGTTCGTGATGGGTCCAGGCGACGGTCGCCGCGAGTTGCAGCAGTTCGGCGCGCGATCCGGCGAGGATGCGGTACCCGACCTCGGCGTGCTGTTCCATGAGCACGCGCTCGGCCTCGGTGAGCGCGCCCGGCTTGAGGAGCACGTGATCGGGGACTGCCACTTTGCCGACGTCGTGCATCGGACTGGCGGCGCGCAACAGCTCGCAGCGATCCGCGTCCAGACCGAGCTGGCGTGCGATCGCGTAGCAGTACTCACTCATCCCGATGATGTGGGCCGCGGTACTCGTATCGCGCGCCTCGACGGCGGCGCAGAGTCGGCGGATGGTCTCCGCGCTCGCCTCGCGGATCTCGTCGCGCGCGCTGATCTGCCGACGGCGATGAGCGAGCGCGCCGAGGACCCCGACGAGGACCTCGTTCGGGCTGAACGGCTTGACGATGTAGCCGTATGCGCCACCACGCACCGCTCGGTCGGCCAGCGCCACATCGTCGAGTCCGCTGATCACCAGCGCCGCCAGATGCGGATGCGTGGCAACCGCCTCCTCAACGAGGTCGAGCCCGGAACCGTCGGGCAACCGGACGTCGCAGATCATCAGGTCGTAGCGTGCCGTCGAAAGCCGGCGCTCGGCCTCACCAAGCGTTCCGGCTCGCGAGCATCGATAGCCCTCACGTTGGAGAACGACCTCCAGCAGCCGGGCGATCGACGGATCGTCGTCGACGATCAGCACGGATTCGTGCGACTGTGGATCCTGTCCACTGTTCTCGCTGTCCACGTCTGACAGCGTGCTCAGAGCGCGGGCTTCGCGCAACGTGGTTTGGTTCGCCTGCAGCGAATGTGTCGACGGCCTTGATCCAGAGAGTCCCGCCGGCGAGCCGTTGTGTCGACGATGCCATCGCGTCCTTCTCGCTGCCGCGGCGCTGCGGGCAAGGTCTTCGCGATGACCACGCGCGCTCCGCCCGGCGGCGCCGACGTGAGCTTCGCCACCTGGCCCTGGTCAACGTGGTCGACCACCGCTCCGCTGGTGCGGCGAGAGTCCGCTGTGAATGATGCGGGCGCCGCGGACGACGTCCGCCGCCCGGGCCGGGGGGCCGGGGCGGCGGTGTCGGGGAGGGTGTGCCAGGGCTCAGACGGAAGCCACCGCAGCCGAGCCCGCCTTCGCGCGGCTCCCCTCACGCTTGGTGGCCGGGATCAGCAGCTTGACCGTCAGGACCGCGAAGCCGAGGCCGGCGAGCAGCAGGGCGACGCCCATGACGATGGCGAAGGTGGCGACGCTCTCGGCGAAGTAGGCGGTGTTGAGAGCGGTGGCGAGGGCGGTCTCGTTGACCCACATGCTGCGCAGGCCGTTCTCGACGGGCTTCTTGGTCTGCGGGCTGATCGCGGCGGTCTTCTCGTCGTCGGTGGGCTTGCCGTTGGCGTCGAGGTAGCGGCCCATCTGGGCGTAGGTCAGGCCACCGGTGGCTTCCAGGGTGTGCTTGCGCATCACGTCGGCGAAGGCCTTGGCCTCTGCGCCGGTGTCGACCTTCTGGCCGGGGATGGTGGAGTCGGGGGTGCCGACGATCTGCTCGCGGGCGAGATCCGAGCGGACCGTTGAACGGCCGTCGATGCCCATGTAGACGGCGCCGATGCCGAAGGCGATCAAGATGACGCTGGCGGCGATCCCGGCGTACTGGAAGAGCTTGTTCATTCCCACTCACTCCTTGTGACTGCGGTGGTTGGTGACTGCCGCCATTCCACCGCCGAACGGGCTCCCGGGCGTCCGCGATTTCACGTCGACGCACTGCGGGAAACCCGCGACGTTGCGCGGGGTGTCCCCGGATCGGGCGCGCTCGCGCGAGGGCGATCGTCTGTGTATGAGCTCTCGTGTGGAACAGAAGGCCGCGGCCAAGGCGAAACGACAGGCGTCTGAAGCGGCGCAGCAGCACGCGGTCGAGCGACGGCGGGCCGTCAGGCGGCTCTCCGCCGTGGTCGTCGCGGCGCTGACCGTGGCGGTCGGAGCGATCGCGGTATCGCGGCTCGGCGGCGAGGAGCCTCCGGTCCCCGCCGCGGTCACGACCCGGTTCGCGGGCATCCCGCAGGACGGGATCACGCTCGGCACGGCGTCCGCGCCGGCGACCCTGGTCGAGTTCGCCGACCTCCAGTGCCCCTACTGCGGGGCCTACGGGCGCGACGTCCTGCCCTCGGTGGTCGAGCGCTACGTCAAGCCCGGCCGGCTGCGATTGGAGCTGAACCTCCTGACCTTCGTCGGCGAGGACTCGGTGCGCGCCGGCCGCGTGGCGACCGCGGCCGCCGCCAAGGGCCGCTTCTGGGACTTCACCGACGCGTTCTACGCGCGCCAGGGGGAGGAGAACAGCGGCTACGTCACCGACGCGTTCCTCGGCGAGGTCAATGCGGCGGCCGGCATCGACGTGCAGGCCAGCGGCGACACGACGCTGCTCGACAAGGCGCAAGCGGCGGCCGACCGCCTCGGCGTGAAGTCGACCCCGTCGTTCTTCGTCCGCCGAGGTGACGGCGAGCTCACGCCGCTGGAGTTCTCTGACCTGACGCCGGACGCGTTCGCGACGGCGCTCGACAAGGCGCTCGCGCAATGAGCGGCCTGCGTCGCGCGACACTCGTGCTCGCGCTGGCGGGCATCGGCGTCGCGGGCTATCTGACGTGGGTGCACTACGCCGAGCTCAAGCCGATCTGCGTCGGCGGCGGCCACGCCTGTGAGCGCGTCCAGAACTCGGAGTACGCCGCGCTGTTCGGCGTTCCGGTCGCCCTGCTCGGGCTCCTCGGGTACCTCGCAGTGCTCGGCTCGCTCGCATTGCGCGAGGAGCTGGGGCGGATGGTCGCCGCGCTCGTGTCGATCACCGGCGCGGCGTTCAGCCTCTATCTGACGTGGATCGAGGTCGCCGAGCTGCACGCCATCTGCCAGTGGTGCGTGGTCAGCGCGCTGCTGATGCTCTCGCTGGCCGCGATTTCCACGCTGCGGATGCTGCGCGTCGAGCCGCCGCTCAGCGTGGCCTGACGCGGCCGGCGCGCAGTTCGAGCACGCGGTCGAAGGCGCTGAGCTCGCCGTCGTGGACGATGGCGAGCAGCCCCTGGCCATTGCGGCGAGCATGGTCGGCGAGCTGCGCGAGCAGCTCGCTCGACGCGTCGCGATCGAGATGCTCGGCCGGCTCGTCGACGACCAAGAAGCGCGCGTCGCACAGCAGCGCACGCGCGATCGCGATCCGCCGGCGCTGGCCCCCGGAGACCGTCGTCCCGTCCTCGCCGAGCAGCGTCAGCAGCCCGTCCGGGAGGGTGGCGAGCCACGGCCCCAGCCCGGCCTGCACGAGCGCCTCGCTCGACCTCCGCGTCGCCGGCCGCGGGTCGCGCGAGGCGCACGTTCTCGGCCAGCGTCGTCGTGAACAGCGCCTCGTCGGAGGCGATCAGCCGCACCGCGCGGCGCAGGTCCTCCGGGTCGAGGTCGCGGACGTCGACCCCGCCGAGGGTGACGCGGCCGTGGTCGGGCTCGCCGAAGCGCACGAGCAGCCGCGCGAGCGTGGTCTTGCCGGTGCCGGACGGGCCGACGAGCGCGACGATCTCGCCGGGGCCGACGGTCAGGTCGACCCCGTCGAGGACGAGCGGGGCGCCGGAGGCCGGGCGCGCCGTCACGGCCTCGAGCGCGAGCGCGCCCAGGCGAGCCGGGCGCCGAGCGGCGCGGCGGGCGGGGCGAGCGGCGCGGCGGACGGGGCGGACGCCAGGCCGGCCTCTGGCGGCGCGTTGAGCACTGACATCAGGCGCGCGGCGGCGCTACCGCACGCCGCGAGCTGCTGCGCGGCGGGCGCGAGCGGCGCGGTCGCCTCGAAGGCGGCCAGGCTGAGGAACGCGAGTGCGGCGAGCAGGATCGCGTCGAGCGTGGCGCCGACCGCGGGCACGGCGACGGCGAGCACGCCGACGACCGTCAGTCCCTGTGCGAGCGTCGCCAGGCCACTGCCGACCGAGCCGGCGAGCGCGTCGCGGACGGCGATCCGGCGCAGTGCGCGGTCGGCGGCGGCGACCCGCTCGATGCGGTCCTCCGAGCGCCCGGCCGCGGCCAGTTCGTCGGCGTGGCGGGCGAGCTCCAGCACTTCGGCCGACAGCGCCGCGCGGGCGGCCGCCTGGCGGCGCGCCGCGCGCCGGGCGAGCGCCGCGACCAGCCAGGGGACGAGCACGCCGGCGGCCAGCAACCCGGCGGCCAGCACGGCCGCCGCGGAGGGAAGCATCACGGCGGCGGCGGCCACGGTCACGGCGGCGGTGAGCGCCGCGGTCACGGGCGGCGCGAGCGCCCGCAGATACAGCGCCTGCAACTGATCGACGTCGCCGACGAAGCGCGACAGCAGGTCGCCCTGCCCGGCGCCCGGGCGCAGGTCGACGAGGCGCGCGAAGAACGCCGAGCGCACCCGCGCGAGCGCCCGGAAGGCGAGGTCGTGCGAGGCCAGGCGCTCGCCGTAGCGGGCGGCGGCACGGGTCAGCCCGACGGCGCGGACGGTGACGATCAGGACGCTCAGCGCCAGCACCGGCGGCCGCAGCGCGGCCTTGGAGATCAGCGCGCCCGAGAGCGCCAGCAAGGCGCTGCCGGCGAGCAGCGCGACCGCGCCCGCGGCGACGGTGGCGACCGCGAGGCGCCGGTCCGGCGGCGCGAGGGCGATGACCTGACGCAGCGGGCGGGTCACGCGAATGCCTCCAGGGGCGCGAATGTGTCGCCGACGGAGACGACGCGGTCGGCTCGCCCCGCGAGTTGCGGGCGATGCGCGATCAGCAGCGCGGTCCGGTCACGGCAGAGCTCGAACACCGCATCCTCCACGTCCGCGGCGGTGGCGGCGTCGAGGTGGGCGGTCGGCTCGTCGAGGATGACCAGCGGCGCATCGCGCACGAACGCCCGTGCGAGTGCGACACGCTGAGCCTCGCCCGCCGAGAGCGGGCGCCCGCCGTCGCCGATGACGGTCTCATAGCCGCCGGGGAGCGCGCGGATGAACGCGTCCGCGCGCGCCCGGCGTGCGGCGTCGCGCACGCAGGCGTCACTCGCCCCGGGCGCCCCCAGCCGGATGTTCTCGGCCACGCTGCCGGTCACGATCGCCGGCCGCTGTGGCACCCACGCGATCCGTGCCCGCCAGGCGTCGAGATCCACCTCGCGCAGGTCGGTCGCGCCGCAGGTGATGGTCCCCTCCGCGGGATCGGCGAAGCGCAGCAGCAACGCCGCGAGCGTCGACTTGCCGGTACCGGACCCGCCGATCAGCGCGACGGTCTCGCCGGGGTGCAGGGTGAGCGAGACGTCGCGCAGCGCCGGCTCGCCGCGCGCGGCGTAGCCGAAGGTGACGTGGCGCAGGCGGATCGTCTCGTGCGCGGGATCGGGGGCCGGCAGCGCCCCCAGGTGCACCTCCGGCGCGGTGTCGAGCACCGCGTAGATGCGCTCGGCGGCGGCGAGGCCGTCCGCGGAGGCGTGGAATTGCTGGCCGACCGCACGCAGCGGCGCGTAGAGCTCCGGCGCCAGCAGCAGCACGATCAGCCCGTCGCGCAACACCAGGCTCCCCGCGACGAGCTGGAGCCCAACCGTGGCGGCCACGAGCGCCGTGCCCAGCATCGCCGCGAGCTCGAGCACGAACGCGGACAGGAACGCGATCCGCAACGTGCCGAGCGTCTCGCGGCGGTAGCGGTCAGAGACCCTGTCCATCGTCGCCTGCTGCGCTCGCTCGCGGACGTGGGCGCGCAAGGTCGGCAGGCCGCGCACGACGTCGGCGAAGTGCGCGCCGAGCACCGCCAGCGCCCGCCAGCGCGCACGGGTGCGGGCCTTGGCCGCGAGCCCGATCAGGATCATGAACACGATCAGCACCGGCACGGTCACCGCCAGCACGAGCGCCGCGGCGACGTCGCGGGTCAGCAGGTAGACGAGGATCGTGGGCGGGATGAGCGCGCTCAGGAGCACCTGCGGCAGATAGGTGGCGAACCAGGACTCCAGCGAGTCCACGCCCTGCACGGCGGCGGTGGTCAACTCGCCGCTGCGCTCGCCGGCACCGCCGCCGGCCAGCAGCCGCGCGGCCAACCGCCGGCGCAGGTCGCTCATCACCGACAGCGCGCCGAGCCGGCCGGCGAGCGCGAAGCCCGACTGCGCCGCGGCCCGCAGAGCGAACACGCCCGCGAGGGCGAGCAGCGCGCCGCCGACCGCGGTGTCACCGGTGAATCCGCGCGCCAGCACGTCCGCCAGCAGCACGGCCTGCGCGAGCACGAGGGCCGTGGTCAGCACCGCGAGCGGTGCGACCGCGACCAGCGCGTGGCTCTCGCGCAGCAGCCGCCGCGTCACGCCGCCTCGACCGTGACGCGCCGGCGGAACACCCAGTACGTCCAGCCCTGGTAGAGCAGGACGATCGGCGTGAAGATCGCCGCCACGACGGTCATGACCTTCAGCGTGTACGGCGACGAGGCGGCGGCGTGCAGCGTCATCGCCGGCCCTTCACTGGCCGCCATCGCGTTCGGGTACAGCCAGGCGAAGAGCATGCAGAACAACGCGGCCACGGCGACCGCGCTGAGCGCGAACGCCCAGCCCTCACCGCCGGCGCGCGAGCGCCAGAGCGCCCCGCCCGCGGCCAGGACGGCAACGGCGGCCAGGACGGCCGAGAGCGGCTCGAACGCGATCGCCAGGGTCCACGCCACGAACCCCGCGGTGACCACGAACGCGGCGGGGGCGAGCCGGTGCGCCGCGGTCACCGCCCGTGCGTGCAGCACACCCTCGGTGCGCAGCGCGAGGAAATGGCTGCCGTGGGCGAGGAAGAGCACGAGCGTGGTGACGCCGCCCGCGAGGGCGTACGGGTTGAGCAGGGTCCAGAACGTGCCCGCGTACTCGCCGTCGGCGGTCAGCGGGACGCCGTGCGCGATGTTCGCCCAGGCGACGCCCAGCAGCACCGGCGGCAGCGCGCTGCCGATCACGATGCACCACTCCCAGCCGCGCTTCCAGCGCGCGCCGTTGTCCTTGCCCCAGAACTCGACGCCGACGTTGCGCACGATCAGCGCGACGAGCAGGACGAACAGCGCCAGATAGAAGCCGCTGAACAGCGTCGCGTACCACTGCGGGAACGCGGCGAACGTGGCGCCGCCCGCGACCAGCAGCCAGACCTCGTTGCCGTCCCAGACGGGTCCGAAGGTCCGCAGCAGGGCGCCGCGCTCCTGTTCGGTGCGGCCGAGCACGCGCAGCATCGCGCCCGCGCCGAAGTCGAAGCCCTCCAGGACCAGGTAGCCGGTCCAGAGGACGCAGATCAGCAGAAACCAGACGATCTCGAGTGCGGTGGGATGCATGTCAGTAGGCCAGAACCAGGTCGGAGGCGGGCGGCTTCGGCTCGGACCCGGCGGGCTTGCCCGGGCCGGCCGCGGCGGTACGGGCGAAGAGCGCGAAGCCGATCACGGCCAGCACCCCGTAGAGCAGCGTGAACCCGGCCATCGAGATCACGACCGAGGTGGCGTTGACCGTCGGCGAGACCGCGTCGGCGGTCCGCAACAGGCCTTGGACGACCCATGGCTGGCGGCCGAGCTCGGTGAAGATCCAGCCGGCGCTGTTGGCCACGAACGGCAGCGCCGCGGCCGGGAGCATCAGCCACAACAGGCGCCGGCGCTCGACCAGGCGGCCCTTCCGGCCACGCCACAGCAGCAGCGCGGTCAGCAGGATCATCAACGTCCCCGCGCCGATCATCGCCCTGAACGACCAGTAGGTGACGGCGACGACCGGCGAGTACTCGCCGGGACCGTACTTGCGCTGATACTCCGCGTTGAGGTCGTTGATGCCCTTCACGTCGGCGTCCCACTTGCCGGTGGCCAGCAGCGAGAGCAGGTGCGGGACCTGCACGTCGACGTTGGTCCGCTTCGGATTGGGCGTCCAGCTGCCGGTGGCGAACAACGAGAACGGGGCGGGGCCCTGGGTCTCGAACAGCGCTTCGGCGGCGGCCATCTTCATCGGCTGCTGCTTGACCAGCAGCATGCCCTGGTAGTGGCCGACGACGCTCGTCACCAGGGTGCAGACGAGCACGATCGGCAGCGCCAGCCGCATCGAGCGGCTGAAGACGTCGACGTCGCGCCGGCGCAGCAGATGCCACGCGCTGACGGCGATGATGACCATGCCCGCGGTCGCCCACGCGCTCAGGATCGTGTGCGGGAACGCGAGCAGCAGCGTCGAGTTGGTCAGCACGTCGAAGATCGACGTCAGCTGCGCGTGGCCGGTGGCGGCGTTGAGCTTGTAGCCGACCGGGTGCTGCATCCAGGAGTTCGCGGCGAGGATGAAGTAGGCCGAGAGCAGCGTCCCGATCGCCACCATCCAGATGCAGGCGACGTGGATCGCCGGTGAGAGGCGGTCGCGCCCGAAGATCCACAGCCCGAGGAACGTCGACTCGACGAAGAACGCGGCCAGGCCCTCGATCGCCAGCGGCGCGCCGAAGACGTCGCCGACGTAGCGCGAGTAGTCCGACCAGTTCATGCCGAACTGGAACTCCTGCACGATGCCGGTCGCCACGCCGAGCGCGAAGACGATCAGGAACAGCTTCCCCCAGAAGCGGGCCATCCGGTCATAGACCTCACGTGCCCGTCCGCCAGAACAGCGTCTGGCAGATGCGCGACGTAGGCGGCCATGCCGATCGAGACCGGCACGAACAGGAAGTGGTAGATGGTGGTGATCGCGAACTGCAGCCGCGCGAGGTCGAGGTTCATCCCGCCGTCGCTGCCGCGTCGCGCTCGAACAGGTCCGCGACGGGCGTCTCGACGCCGCGCGGGAGCACGATCACCGGGCAATGCGCGTTGCGCATCAGCGAACCGCTGGTCCCGCCCGACGATGACGCGCGTGCAGCGGCCCGTACCCGCGCGAGCCGACGAACAGCAGGTCGTGCCGCGTGCTCTGGTCGGCGAGCTCGCGCGACGCGTGGCCCTCGAGCACGACGCCGGTGGCCTCGACGAGCTCGCTCGTGGCGGCCACGACCTCGTCGAGGTCACGTCCGATCTGCTCCATGACGTCGACGTGCACGCTCGCCATCCCCGGCGCGAGGAGCGCCTCGTTGGGCACGACGGTGACGAGTTCCAGCTTCGCGCCGAACGCGCGTGCGGCCTCGATCGCCGCGGCCAGCGCCGCGGAGGCCTCGGCTGAGCTGTTCTAGGCCACGCCGATGCGCCGGATCGGCTTGTCGCCCTGGGTGCGGTACCCGTGCGGCGCGACGGCGACCGCGCACGGCGCGCCCGCGAGCAGACGCTCGCCGGTGCTGCCGGGGCGCACGCGGCCGATGTGGCCGGTGTGGGTCGAGCCGACGACGACGACCGTCGCGGACTCGGCTTCGGCGAGGTCGTGCAGCCCGTGGGCCGGGGACTCGGCCGCGACGACGCCGGTGCGGATGCGCTCCGCCTCGACGCCGGCCAGCAGGCCGCTCATGCGGCGAACGGTCAGATGGGCCTCGTCGCGGTTGGGATGGCCGTTCGGGGTGACGGTGGCGACGATGACCTCGGCGTTTCCGGCCAACGCGAGGCGGCGACCGAGCGCGACGGCGTCCTCGGAGCGAGCCGTCGCGTCGACGCCGATCAAGATGGTGCTCACGGGTTCTCCTTCGTACGGATGCTGTGACCAGCTTCGAGTCGCACGCACGCTCGGCCAACCGCGATTCGCCGTGATTCGGATCCGTAGTTCGCCACCCCCGGGGCCGTGGTCGGACCCGTTGGCGGGCGCCGCCGCGCGCGCGATCGTGACGGGCATGAGCACCGTCCTCGTCGCCTACGCGTCCAAGCACGGCGCGACCGCGGGCATCGCCACCGCGGTCGCGCAGACCCTCAACGAGAGCGGCCTACGGGCGACCTGCCTGGATGCCGACAGCATCAAGTCGCTCGATGCCTACGACGCCGTCATCCTCGGCAGCGCGGTCTACATGAAGCGCTGGCGGCCAGAGGCCCGCCGGTTCCTGCGCCGGTACAAGGCCGAGCTGGCCACGCGCCCGTTCTGGGTCTTCAGCTCGGGGCCGGCCGGCGATCCGGCCAAGGACAACGCGGCGTGGAACGAGCCACGGCGGACGATCGCCAGGGCCGTTGCGCTCGGCGCGCGCGACCACAAGGTGTTCGCCGGCGTCGTGCACGGCGCGCCGGCCAAGAACCTGCCCGAGGCGTTCCGCGACCGTCGCGACTGGGACGAGATCCGTGCCTGGACCGAGGGCATCGCGGCGCAGCTTCGCGTGCGCGTCGCAGCGGATCCGTAGTTAACCCGGATCGGTTCGAACCTATCCTCGGGTGAGCATGGCCTCGCCCTTCATCGTCGCCCACCGGGCCGGCAACGACCTCGCGCTGCTGCGGCGCGCGGAGGGCGTGCGCCCGGGGCTGATCGAGGCGGACGTGCACCTCCACCGGGGGCGTCTGGAGGTCCGCCACCTCAAAGCGCTCGGCCCGCTGCTGTGGGACCGCTGGTACCTCGCGCCGCTGGGCACCCCGCGGCTCGAGCTGGACGCGCTGCTGGCCGCCGCCGGGCCGGACACCGCGCTGATGCTCGACCTCAAGGGCGGCCGGCGCCTTGCCCGGCGCGTCGCCGCCGCCCTGGCGCGCCGCCCCGGCGGGGTGAGCGTGTGCTCGCGCAACTGGCGGGCGCTGGAGGGGTTCATCGGCGACCCGGACGTGTGCGTCGTGCACTCGGTGGGCTCGCGCCGTCAGCTGCGCGCACTGCGGCGCCGGTTTGCGGGGCGGCGGCTCGCCGGGATCTCGATCCATCATCGCCTGCTCGACGGCGCCACCGTCGCCGAGCTGCGGGCGCGCGCGGAGCTGATCGTCTCCTGGCCGGTGGCAACGGCGGAGGAGGCGCGCCGGCTCGGCGGCTGGGGCGTCGACGGCGTGATCACCGAGCGCTTCGAGGCGCTGAGCGAGGCGCTCGCGTGAGCGACTTCCTGGATGGCGTGTTCGACCGGCTCGCGGGCGCCGATCCGCGGCTGGCCGCGCTGGCGCTGCTGCTGCACGTCACCAACCACGTACTGCGCTCGCTCGCTTGGCGCGGCGTGCTCGCGGCCGCCTACCCGGAGCGCGAGGTTCCGTTCATCCGCGTGCTCACGGGCTACGCGGCGGGCGTCGCGGTCAACGCGGTCGCGCCCGCCCGCGGCGGCGACGCGGTCAAGGTCGGGCTGGTCCGCGCCGCGATCCCGGGCTCCTCGCTGGCCACGGTTGCGGCCACCATGTCGGTGCTGGTCGCCCTCGACGTGCTCATCGGCACGCTGCTCGTCGTCGCCCTCGGGCTGACCGGAGCGGTGCCACTGGACGCCGGGGCGGCGTTCGGGCGCCTCGGGACCGCGGCGCCGCTGCTGGCCGGCGCTCTTGCCGTCGCCGGGGTGCTCGGCTATTTCTTGCGCAACCGCGTGCGGGTCCTCTTCGGGCGGCTCCGCCAGGGCGGCGCCGTGCTGCGCACGCCAGGCCCGTACCTCCACGCGGTCGCGCTGCCGCAGGTCGCGGCGTGGTGCTGCCGTGTGGGTGTGGTCCTATGCCTGCTGGCGGCGTTCGGGCTGCCCGCGACGGTGGCGCTGGCCGCATTGGTGATGGTGGTCGGCGGCGCCTCGACGATCGTCCCGATCACCCCGGGCGGGGCGGGGACGCAGCAGGTACTGCTGGCCGTCGCGCTCAGCCAGACCGCTTCCGCGGCCGCCGTCGTCTCGTTCTCGGTCGCGATGCAGGCGAGCGTGACGCTCGTCAACGCGCTGCTCGGCGTGGCGGCCGCGATGGCCGTGTGCCGGACGGCGCGGCCGATCCGGGCCGTGCGCACCGCACTGGCCGGCGCGCGGGCCTGACGCCCGCGCGCCGGAACCGGTCTACGCGCCGGCCGTCGCGAAGGCGCGGCCGTTGGACGCCGGCGAGCCGGAGCCGCTCATACGCAGCACGAGCCGCGGCGCGGGCGCCGTGCCGTCGAGCACCTGCTCGATCGCCGTGTTGACGTCGTCGAGGCTGCGCTCGGCGTACTCCAGCCGGGTCAAGCCGCGGCGATGGAGCTCGAAGACCTCCTCGAGGTCGTGGCGGGTGCCGACGATCGAGCCGTGGATGTCGAGGCCGCCGAGGACGGTCTCGAAGATCGGCAGCTGGATGTGGTTGTCAGCCGGCAGGCCGACGAACACCAGCTTGCCGCCGCGCGCGAGCGAGCCGTAGGCCTGCTCGAACGCCTTCGGGCTGACGGCGGTCGAGATCGCGGCATCAGCGCCGCCGAGCCGCTGGATGGCCGCGATCGGGTCCTCGTGCAGCGGGTTGATCAGGTGCTCGGCGCCGACCGCGCGGGCGCTCTCCAGCCGCGCGTCGTTGATGTCGACGGCGATCACCGACGCGCCGGTGATGCGCGCGTACTGGACCGCGAGGTGGCCGAGGCCGCCCGTGCCGAACACGGCGACCACGCTCGACGAGCGCGCGCCGGAGTCCTTGACCGCCTTGTAGGTGGTCACGCCGGCGCAGGTCAGTGGCGACGCGTCGGCGGAGTCGATGCCGTCCGGGACGCGGACGACGTGGCGCGCATAGCCCAGCGCGTATTCGGCGAAGCCGCCGTTGAGCGCGTAGCCCATGTTCTTCTGCTCCAGGCAGAGTGTCTCGCGCCCGCTGTTGCAGTAGCGGCAGACGCCGCAGGCGTAACCGAGCCACGGCAGCGCCACGCGCATGCCGGGCTCCAGGCCGTACATGGGACCGTCGCCGAGGCGCTCGATCACGCCCACGCCTTCGTGACCCGGGATGAACGGCGGCGACGGCTTGACCGGCCACTCGCCGCGGGCGGCATGAATATCGGTGTGGCAGAGCCCGCAGGTCTCGACGCGGACGAGCACCTGTCCGGTGGCGGGCTCGGGGATGGGCAGATCCTCGATCTCCAGCGGGCGATCGAAGCTGCGAACGACTGCGGCTCTCACGTGCGTTCTCCTTGTCGGTGGGGGGAAGGCGAGCGTCGCAGCGCCCCACGGCGCCTCCATCGGTAGGAGCCCGCCCGTCGTTGCGGGAAATCGCGGATGGCGCTCACAGGGCCGCGCGGGACCATCGTCGGCATGACCGCCGTCATCGAGCTCGACCGCCTGACCAAGCGCTACGGCGACTCACGCGGCATCGACGATGTCTCGATGAGCGTCGAGGCGGGCGAGGTGTTTGGCTTCCTCGGCCCTAACGGCGCCGGCAAGACGACGACGATCCGCACGCTGCTGGATCTGCTGCACCCAACGCGCGGGAGCGCGCGCGTGTTCGGGCTCGACAGCCGGCGCGACGCGCTCGCGATCCACGCCCGCATCGGAAACCTGCCCGGGGATTTCTCCTACGACCCGCACCTGACCGGCCGCGAGCTGATCGGCTACCTGGCGGGACTGCGCGGTGTGCCCGGGCTCGGGCGCGCCGAGGCGCTGGCCGCGCGCTTCCACGCCGACCTCGACCGGCCGCTGGGCCAGCTCTCGCGCGGGAACCGCCAGAAGATCGGCCTGGTCCAGGCGGCCTTCCACGACCCGGAGCTGCTCGTGCTCGACGAGCCGACCGGCGGGCTGGACCCGCTGATGCAGGAAGCCTTCCTGACCTTCGTGGCCGAGGAGCGCACGGCGGGACGGACAGTCTTCCTGTCCTCCCACGAGCTCGACGAGGTGGAGCGTGTCTGCGATCGCGTCGGGATCATCCGCGAGGGACGGCTGATCGCCGTCGAGGAGGTGGCCGAGATCACCGGTCGCGCCTACCGGCACGTCACGCTCGCGTTCGGCGAGCGCGTCGACCCGGACGAGTTCCGCCGCCTGCCGGGCGTGATCGACCTTGAAGGCGATGGCCACCGGATCGCGTTCAAGGCGACCGGCGACCTCGACCCGGTGATCAAGACGGCCGCCCGCCACACGGTGCTCGACATCGAGCTTGTGCGACCGACGCTGGAAGAGGTCTTCCTCACCTACTACGGGAGCGCGGCATGAGCACCATCCTGCGACCGCCGTCGCCGCGGACCGCGCGCCCACCGGCCACCGGCGCCGCGCTGCGCGCCGTCGTGCGCCGCGGGGTGCGCGACCACCGCCGCACCCTGCTGACCTGGGGCGGCCCGCTGGGCGCGATGAGCGCTCTGATGGCGGCGCTGTGGCCGTCGATCGAAGGCTCGATGGACCAGCTGATGGACAGCTACCCGGACAATCTCAAGGACGCGTTCAACATCCGCGCGCTGACCAGCGTCGAGGCCTACGTGGACGCCGAGATGCTGAGCTTCATCGTCCCGCTCGCACTGGCGTTCCTGGCTGTGCGCGTGATCACGCGCATCGTCTGCGGCGCCGAGGAGCGCGGGCACCTCGACATCGTGCTGACCACGCCCGTCGCGCGCCGCACGCTCGTGGCCGGCGCCTTCCTGGTCGCGGCGGTCATCGTCGCGGGCGTGCTCGGCGTGATCCTGGCCGCCACCTGGGTCGCGGGCACGCTGGTCGGAGCCGATCCGTCCCTGATCGTGCTCGGCCGCGGGTTCGCCAACGTGTGGCCGCTGGCGATGCTGTTCGGCGGGTTCGCCGTGTGCGTCTCCGGCTGGGCCCACAGCGCCGGACCGGTGACCGCGATCGCCGCCGCGACGCTCGTCGGCATGTATGTCGTCGACCTCGTGGGCAAGCTGGCCGACGCGGCCGAGCCGCTGCGCTACGCGTCCGTCTTCAAGTACTACGGCTCGGCGATCCAGGATGGGATCGACCCGTGGGCGTTCGCCGGCGTGACCGTCGTGGCCGTGCTGCTGGCCGTGCTCGGGACACTGGCGTTCGAGCGCCGCGACGTACGCTGACCGGCGCGGGGTTTGCCGCGGTCGCGCGCGCTCGACGAGCACCAGTCGATCCACTATCCCTCCGAGGGCACGCGGATCATTCCCGGCCGGGAGCTGGCGGCAGCGCGATCGAACGAAGCCGGGCCGGAGTACGCGCCCGGCAATCCGTAGTCCTCCGCAAACGGATCCGCTGACCGGGCGGATGGCGTCGCCGAACGCCTGGGCGATGCTCCAGGAGATGTCCGATCTGCTCTCCGCGCCTCTCTCCGACGACCCGCCCGGCGGCGGGAATCTCGACGCGTTCTTCGATCGCGCCCTGCTGTCCGGCCGCGTCCGCGAATCGGCGCTGGAGCGGGTGACGCTCGAACTCGGGCTGGGACCGGAGGCCGTCGAGGACGTCCGTGATCAGCTCGCGGCGTGCGGTGTCGAGGTCGAGGATGATCTTGGCCGGGAGGCGAGCGCGACCCGCTACGACAACGCCGGTCTCGCCTTCTACGCGGTCGACGCGCTTGATCAGTTCCTCGCCGAGGCCGCCCGTCACCCGCTGCTCACCGGCACCGAGGAGCTGGCCCTGGCCAAGCGCATCGAGCGCGGGGACCTGCAGGCCAAGGAACGGCTGGTCACCCACAACCTGCGGCTCGTGGTGTCGATCGCCCGCCGCTACCAGGGCAGTGACCTGACGTTGCTCGACCTCATCCAGGAGGGCACGCTCGGGCTGATCCGCGCCGCGGAGAAGTTCGACTGGCGCAAGGGCTTTCGCTTCTCGACCTACGCCACACTCTGGATTCGCCAGTCGATCGGGCGTGCGCTGGCCAACCACTCGCGCGCGATTCGGCTGCCCGTCGCGGTCGCCGAGCGTGAACGTCGGCTCGCGCGAGCGCGTGCCGACCTCACGGTCACCCTCGGTCGCGAGCCGACCGTCGAGGAGCTCGCGACCGCGCTCGGCATGGAGGTGCGCGAGATCGAAGCCATGCAGGACACGGCGCGGGTGGTGGCAAGCCTCGACCTGCCCGTCGGCGGCGAGAACGGCGTCGCGCTCGGCGAGCTGCTGACCGCGGCCGGCGCCGACACCGCCGAGGACGTGCTCGTGAGCCTCGAGTGTCACGCGGTCCGTCGCGCGGTCGAGGCGCTGCCGGAGCGCGAGCGCAACGTCGTCAAATGGCGGTTCGGCATGGACGGCGATCCGGTCCCGGAGAGCCACGCCACGATCGGCAAACGGCTGGGGCTGACTCCGGCCGAGGTTCGTGCGCTCGAGACGCGCGCGCTGACCAAGCTCTCGCGGCTGCGCGAGCTCGATGCGCTCTTCCGCGTGGCCTGAGTCCCGCGATCCGCGCGAGGAGCGCGGCACGGCTGCGCCGGGGCGTTGCACCGCTCGCGCGCTGCCCCCTC
This sequence comes from uncultured Solirubrobacteraceae bacterium, assembly GCA_963798325.1. GTDB lineage: Bacteria > Actinomycetota > Thermoleophilia > Solirubrobacterales > Solirubrobacteraceae > Solirubrobacter. The sequence goes on along the minus strand of CAWCSS010000003.1, from coordinate 378,593 downwards.
TCGCGCTGAAGAGCGGATTCTCCCGCGGTGCAGAATCCGGATTCTGCACCGCGGCAGGAATCGGAGATCGTGGACTCTGGGCCCAAGGAAGTCCCTCGAATGGCGTGCCGTCGCGTGGAGCTACGCGCGCGAGAAGGCTGTGGATGCCGAGCCGCGTCCGGCGAAGAGCGCAGCGCGTTCGATCGTGAGCTTGGCGATCGGCGTCCTTGCCGCTCACCTCCTTCTCAGTCACCGTCGGTCCAGCTGATGTCCGCCCGCACCTCGATCACGCCTGGGACCTGCCGGACGATCTGCGGAAGCAACCGGTTGACGCCGTATTCGATTCGCCCCGGCGACATCCGGGGGAACCCGCAAGACACCTGCCGTCGGGTGGTTGCAACGGATCGCATCCGGTACATCGAGGCGGATGCCGGTGGTCGGCGTGTGGGGAACTACGGACCCGGCCGCGGGCGCACGCGGATGGCGCGGCCGGCACGGTACGCGAGCCTCTCCAGCGTGTACCAGGTGCGCTTTCACGGCCGTGGCGGACAGGGCGTCGTCACCTCGGCGGAGCTGTTGTCCGTCGCCGCCTTCATCGACGGCCAACACGCCCAGGCCTTCCCCGTCTTCGGCTCCGAGCGCACGGGCGCGCCCGTGATGGCGTTCTGCCGCATCGACGCCCGTCCGATCCGGACGCGGGAGCCGATCGCCCATCCCGACGCGCTGGTCATCCAGGACCCGACGCTGCTGCACTCGCTGGACCTGGCCGCGCCGCTGGTGGTCGTCAACACCAGTGGCGCGGTCGACTCGCCCGGCCACGTCGTCATCGTGAGCGCGAGCTCAATCGCCCGCGAGCATCTCGGCCGGCCGATGCCCGGAGCGCCGCTGCTGGCGGCCCTCGCCGCCGCCAGCGGGATCGTCACGCTCGGGGCGCTCGAGGTCGCGATCGAGGAGCGGTTCCCCACGGCGATCGCGCGGGGCAACATCGCCGCGGCGCGCGCCGCCTATGAGGAGGTCTACGCCCGTGCTTAGTCAGCTCGAAGGCTCGCGGGCGGTGGCCGAGACGGTCGCGCTCTGCCGGCCCGAAGTGATCGGCGCCTATCCGATCTCGCCGCAGACGCACATCGTCGAAGGCCTGTCCTCGCTGGTGAAGACCGGCCGGCTCGCCCCGTGCGAGTTCATCAACGTCGAGTCCGAGTTCGCCGCGATGTCGGTCTGCATCGGCGCCTCCGCGGCCGGCGCGCGCACCTACACGGCCACCGCCAGCCAGGGCATCCTCTACATGTCCGAGGCGATCTACAACGCCTCCGGCCTCGGGCTGCCGATCGTGATGACCGTCGCCAACCGGGCGATCGGGTCGCCGATCAACATCTGGAACGACCACAGCGACGCGATGTCCCAGCGCGACAGCGGCTGGATCCAGCTCTATGTCGAGTCCAATCAGGAGGCGGTCGACGTCCACGTCCAGGCCTTCTGGCTGGCCGAGGCGCTGTCGCTGCCGGTGATGGTGTGCATGGACGGCTTCATCCTCACCCACGCCGTCGAGCGGGTCGAGTTGCCGTCCCAGCAGCAGGTTGACGCCTTTCTGCCGGCGTTCGAGCCGCGCCAGGTGCTCGACCCGGACGCGCCGATCTCGATCGGGGCGATGGTCGGACCGGAGGCGTTCATGGAGGTCCGCTACCTGATGCACGCCAAGCAGCAGGCGGCGCTGGAGCTGATCCCCGAGCTCGCACGCGAGTTCGAGGGCGCGTTCGGCCGCGCCTCCGGCGGGCTCGTCCGCGGCTACCGGCTCGAGGACGCCGACACGGTGATCGTGGCGCTCGGCTCGGTGCTGGGGACGATCGAGGACGTCATCGACGAGCGGCGCGAACGAGGCGAGAGGATCGGCGCGCTGGCCGTGCGCACGTTCCGCCCGTACCCGCTCGCCGCGGTGCGCGCGGCGCTGTCCGGCGCGCGGCGCGTGATCGTCGTCGAGAAGGCGTTCGCCGTCGGTGTCGGCGGCATCGTCGGCCAGAACGTCCGGCTCGCGCTCTCCGGGCTCGGCATCGACGTCCACGACGTGATCGCCGGCCTCGGCGGGCGGCCGATCACCAGCGCTTCGCTGCACACCATGCTCGACGGTGAGCTGGCGTCGCTGTCGTTCCTCGACCTCGATCACGAGCTCGTCGCCCGCGAGCTCGCGCGCGACACCGGCCCGCACGCCGAGAACATGCTCGCCGACCTCGCCGGGAGGCGCTGAGATGCCGTACCAGACCGGATCGTTCGCCGTCGGCAACCGCCTGCTCCCGCCCGAGCAGCGAACGGCGCAGTCCGACCGTCTGCGCGCGAACGCGCTGACCAAGGGTCACCGCGCCTGCCAGGGCTGCGGCGAGGCGCTCGGCGCGCGCTACGTCGTCGACGCCGCGCTGCGGGCGAGCGACGGGCAGCTGATCGCGGCCAACGCCACCGGCTGCCTGGAGGTCTTCTCCACCCCGTATCCGGAGAGCTCATGGCAGCTGCCGTGGGTGCACTCGCTCTTCGGCAACGCGCCCGCGGTGGCGACCGGGATCGCCGCGGCGTTGAAGGCCAAGGGCCGCACCGACGTGCGCGTGCTCGGCCAGGGCGGCGACGGTGGCACGGTCGACATCGGCTTCGCCTGCCTGTCCGGCATGTTCGAGCGCAACGACGACGTGCTCTACGTCTGTTACGACAACGAGGGGTACATGAACACCGGCGTCCAGCGCTCCGGCGCCACGCCGCCCGCGGCGCGGACCGCGACGACGGAGGCGGTCGGTGTCCATCCCGGCAACGTCTTCGGGCAGGGCAAGAGCGCGCCGCTGATCGCGCTCGCGCACGAGATCCCGTATGTCGCGACGGCGACGATCGCCGACCTGCACGACCTCGAGGCCAAGGTCGAGAAGGCCATGAGCATGCGCGGCGCGCGCTACCTGCACGTGCTCGTGACGTGTCCGCTGGGCTGGGGCGCGGCGGCCTGCGACTCGATCCGGCTCGCGCGGCTGGCGACCCAGACCGGGCTGTTCCCGGTCTTCGAGGGCGAGCGCGGCGACGTGACGAGGGTGACCAGGATCCGCCACCTGGCGCCGGTCGAGGACTACCTGCGCCCGCAGAAGCGCTTCCGTCACCTGTTCGAGCCCGAGCGCGCCGATGACGTCATCGCCCGCATCCAGGCCCGCGCCGACCGCAACCTCCAACGCTTCGGACTGCTGCCATGACCAAGCCCTTCGCCATCACGCTCGACGTCGGCTCCAGCCTGGCCAACAAGACCGGCTCCTGGCGCACCGAACGCCCGCACTACGTCCGCAACGTCGCGCCCTGTGCCGGTGGCTGTCCGGCCGGCGAGGACCCGCAGGCGTGGCTCTACGCCGCCGAGGAGGGCGACTACGAGACCGCCTGGCTGACGATCATGGAGGTCAACCCGCTGCCCGCGATCATGGGCCGTGTCTGTTACCACCCGTGCGAGACGGCGTGCAATCGGGCGCAGCTCGACGAGGCGGTCGGCATCAACTCGGTCGAGCGCTTCCTCGGCGACGAAGCGATCCGCAACGGCTGGAGCGTCACGGTGACCGCGCCGCCGACCGGCAAGCGCGTGCTCGTGGTCGGCGCGGGCCCTTCGGGCCTCTCCGCCGCCTATCACCTCGCGCGGCTCGGGCACACGGTCGAGATCCGCGAGGCCGGCCCGTTCGCCGGCGGCATGATGCGGTTCGGCATCCCGCGCTACCGGCTCCCGCGCGAGGTCCTCGACGCCGAGGTGCAGCGGATCCTCGATCTGGGCGTGACGCTCACGCTCAACACCAAGGTCGACAGCGTGCCTGACGATTTCGACGCGGTGTTCGTCGCGGTGGGCGCCCACCTGGGCAAGCGCGCGTACATCCCGGCCGGCAGCGCCGCCAGGATGCTCGACGCCGTGCAGCTGCTGCGCGGCATGGAGGGCGAGGCGACACCGCAGCTCGGCCGGCGCGTGGCCGTCTACGGCGGCGGCAACACCGCCTTCGACGCCGCCCGCACGGCCAAGCGCCTGGGCGCCGAGGAGGCCGTGGTCGTCTACCGCCGCACGCGCGACCGGATGCCCGCCCACGACTCCGAGCTCGAGGAGGCGCTCGCCGAGGGCGTCACCGTGAAGTGGCTGTCCACGATCCGGCACGCCGACGGCGGCAAGCTCGTGATCGAGCGCATGGAGCTCGACGAGTCCGGGTTCCCGCAGCCGACGGGCGAGCTCGAGGAGCTGGCCGCCGACTCGCTGGTGCTCGCGCTCGGCCAGGAGTCCGATCTGGGCCTGCTCGAGCGCGCCGAGGGCGTGCTGATCGAGGACGGCCTGGTGCGCGTGGGGGAGGACCTGATGACCGGGCGCCCCGGCGTGTTCGCCGGCGGTGACATAGTCCCCGCCGAACGCACCGTCACCGCCGCCATCGGGCACGGGCACCATGCCGCCCTCGGGATCGACGCCTACCTGCGCGACGAGCACTACAGCCCGGCGCCGCCCGGCGTTCCCGCGACCTTCGACGCGCTCAACCCCTGGTACTACGACGACGCGCCGCGCACGGTGCGCCCGGAGCTCGAGCTCGCCCGCCGCCAGTCGACCTTCGAGGAGGTCATCGGGGGCTTGGATGCGGGAACCGCGCTCTTCGAGGCGCGCCGCTGCCTCTCGTGCGGGAGCTGCTTCGGCTGCGACAACTGCTACGGCGTCTGCCCCGACAACGCCGTGGTCAAGCTCGACGGCGGAGGGGCGTACGCCTACGCGTTCGACCTCGACTACTGCAAGGGCTGCGGACTGTGCGTTCAGGAGTGCCCGAGCGGCGCGATCAAGCTGGAACCTGAGCCGATCTAAGCCACGCCGCCGGGCACTCACGCTCACGTTCAGGCAGCCGGCTCGATCAGGCCGTAGTGCCCGTCGTGGCGCAGGTAGAGCACGCACCCGCGTCCGCTGGCGGCGTCGACGAAGAAGACGAAGCGGTGGTCGAGCGCGTCCATCTCCTCGAGCGCGGTTGCAAGTTCCAGCGGCGCGGAGTAGCGGCTCGGCTCGCGTTCGGGGCCGAACGCAGGCACCGGGGTCCCGGGCGGCTGGATGACGGCGAGCGTGCCGTCGTCGCGCCGGTAGAGCACCGCGTCGGCGCCGGTCTCGGCGTCGTGGGACAGGTAGAACGCGTGATCGAGCGCCAGCATGTCCGCGGCCGCATCGGCCGCGTCGATCGGCTCGATCGCGTATGTCTTGCGCCGGATCAGCGCACGGTCGCCGGGCGGGCGCCGCGTGCGCGACGGACGCGGTGGGGACCACGCGGCGTGCCGCCACTGGCCGGGGGCGAGGGTGGCAGCGAGTTGCTCACGCGTCACGAGCTGATCCACGTGGCGGCGGAGCTGGTCGCCCAAGCGGTCGACGATGGCGTCGACCGCGGCGGGCATCGAGGTCGCGGTGACGCGGCCACGCAGCGGGCGGCCCGCGAGGACGATGACGCCCTCGGCGCGGGCCTGATGCTCGATCCGCGGGTTGCGCTCCTGGGTGAGGACGATGCGCGCGCTCATCACCGGGCCCTTGACGAGGTGCTCGAGTGAGGCGACCTTCTCAGCGGCGGAGCGGGCGGCCCGTCGGGAAACCGGGCCTCTGACAGTCACATCGACGTTCATGATCAGAGCCTCGTCGTCGCGCGCGACCATGACATCGGGAGATCGCCACCGTCGACGCCGTCGCGACTGCGGATCTGGCCGGACGAGACGTCCGTAGTCGCCCCTCGTGTGGCCGGAGCCGTCCCCGATGTGCGGCGGCTGATTCCGGCGTAGCGTCCTGGGTGAACTCCGGAAAAGGGGGAGACGATGCGTATCGCGCCGAACGAATGGACCGACTACTTCGCCGAGCTGACCCGTCAGGCGGAGGGCTACGTCACCGCGATCGAGATTCTCAGCAAGGAGCTCGGCGACCAGATCGAAGTGCGCCGAGCGCCGCTCTCCGAAGTTGCCTTCGACCCGCGGGAAGGCATCGCCGTCTCCGTCGGCGACAGCACTGGGCACACCGAGTGGCTGCGCCACGTGATCGCCGCCCCTCGCAGCGTCGAGGCCACCGACGAGCCGGGCGTGCCGGCGGCGCTGATGATCGAGGACGAGACGGGCACCAAGACGCTGATCCGGTTCTCCGCGCCAGTCTGACGGGCTGGGGAGACTACGGACGCGGTCTGCGGAGAACCACGGTTGCGCCCAGCCCGTCCGGCGCTCAGGATCAACGGCGGCCGGTCCCGCCTCTGCGCACCGGCCATGAGCCGCAACGCTGCGAGAGGTCGACGCATGACGAGCCGGGACCGCCACAGGCGAGAGATGGGATTGATCACCGGGTACCTTCGCGAGCTGCGCCTGGAGGTTCGCTCCTCGAGCATGGGCGTAGCCGTCCGCTCACGGCGCTCGGCCGCAGGCCCCGTCGCCGGTGACTCCTCCGCTCGTCAGGCAGAACCGGCGTGGCGGGGCATGCACCGTCCTAAGAGCACTGCCTGACCTTCCAGAGCGTGACGTCGCGCAGTCGCCGGGCGAGCAGCAAGGAGGATCGCGCGTGGCGCAGGATCGCCTTCGGTGTCGGTCCGAGGGCGTCGCAGCCGACGACGAGCACGTCGGCGCGCCACGCGGCGGTCAGCAGGCCGGCCGCGGCGGTGCCGGCCTCCACCGCGGTGAACGTCGCCTCGACGCCGAGCGCGTGGGTGATCCGCTTCGCGTCGGCTTCCGCCTTCGCGGCGTTGTCGGCGAACCCGTGCCCAGGCACGATCGAGATCAGCTCGACAGTGGCGCCGGTGAGCGCCAGTTCGGCCGCCTGGCGGACCGCCTCGCGGGCCTCGCTCGTCCCGTCGGTGCCGCACACGATCGACTGCGGCCAGGTCTTCAGGGGGTCGAGGGCGGTGGGGAGCGGTTGCAGGAGTTCGGTCATGGTGCAGTGAGCGTGTCGCGCGCGGGCGTCGCGTACATCCGCAGCGCCCCGCCCGCGGCTGCGGAGAAGCACGGAGTCTCAGGACACGGCGACGCCGGGGCGGCACGGAGGCCGCCCCGGCGACGTCGGCGGTCACGGGGTCGTCGTCGACAGCGTGAACGTGAGGGTCTTGCCGTAGGCGCCGCTGCGCAGCGGCTCGGCGGCGCCGATCGACTGCTTGAAGTCGACGGTCGCCGCGTCGTTGGTGACGGGGCCGCTGTAGGTGAGCAGCGTCTGCGGTGTGGTCAGCGCCCCGAAGGCGCCGGTGCCCGCGCGAGCGAACAGCGGCTGGGTGAGCGAGAACCCGCCGGTATGCACGAGCCTGCCGGTGGAGACTCCGGTGGGGTCGAACACCGTCAACGCGGCGTCACCTGCCGTCGAGGTGACTGTCGCCGCCATCGACGCGGTGTAGTCACGTGCGACGCCCGGGGTGAAGAGCCCGAAGGACGCCGGCGTGCCGAACCCGAGCGACAGGACCTCCGGGACCGTGCCACCGATGCCGATGACGCCGGCACCGGTCACATCCGACAGCGGCAACTCGTCCGACGCGCCGCCGACCCAGACCGTCCGTGGGCCGTAGTTGGTGACCCAGCGCGAGCCTGTGGCGCTCCAGTACTGGAACGAGCGCGGGTCGAGCTTGATGCTCATACGGCGGGTCGTCCCGGGGTTCAACGCGATGCGCTCGAAGCCGCGCAGCGCCTTGACCGCCTGCTGGACGCCGGGGACGTCCGGGCCTGCGCCGACGTAGACCTGCGGCACCTCGTCACCGCGGACCGTGCCGGTGTTGCGGACGTCGAAGGTCACCGTGGCGCCGCCGTCCGGCACCGGAGCGACGTGCAGGTTCGAGTAGGCGAACGTGGTGTAGGACAGGCCGAGGCCGGCGCTGTTCATCGAGCGCAGGATCCGCAGGACGGAGGAGTCCATCGCCACCAGCCACACACCGGCGCTGAACGCGGGCTGCGCGGGATAATCGTTGGTCACGGGCACCGCGTCGGTGCCGTTGGTGGCCGCGTTGATCAGAGCCTGCCCGAGGTTGCTGGAGCCGGACTGCTCCATGTCGAGGCCGCTGATGATGTCGGTCGTGCGGTGCGTGGCGCCCCAGTCGGAGGTGACGAAGCCCTTGAAGCCGAGTTCACCCTTGAGCACCTGGTTGAGCGTGTAGTCGTTGCCGCAGCCGTAGACGTCGTTGATGCGGTTGTAGGAGCACATCGCCGATCCGGCACCAGCCTTCACGCCCGCCTCGAAGGCCGGCAGCGAGTTCTCGTGGAACGTCTGCGGGTCGACCTTGACGCTGGTCGAGTTGCGGCCGTTCTCGAAGTCGTTGGTGATGTAGTGCTTGATCTGGGCTATCAGCCCTTCGCCCTGCACCCCCTTGACCTCCGTGGCGACGAGCTCGCTCGCCAGGTACGGGTCCTCGCCGAGCGTCTCGAAGTTGCGCCCGCCGGTCACGTAGTTGACCGCATTGATCATCGGCGCGAGCCAGACGTCCTGGTTGGACGCGCGCCCGGCGACGCCGACGGACTTGCCGAACAGCTGCGAGGCGTTGCGGTCAAACGTCGCCGCCAGCCCGACCGGGGCCGGCATCGCGGTCTCGACGTGCCCCAGGCGTACACCCGCGGGCCCGTCGGTGAGTCGCAGCGGCGGGATGCCGAGGCGCGCCACGCCGGGGATCCAGCCCGCCTGGCCCCAGCACCCGAGCGGTGCCGACGCGCAGGCCGAGTCACTGCTGCCGTGCAGTTGGGCGTCCTTCTCGGCAAGCGTCATCTGCGAGACGAGCAGCCCGAGTTCCGGCTCGGTCAGCGTCCCTGAACCCCAGGCCGTGCCGGGCGGTGTGTACGGCGTGGGATCAACGCACCGCACAGGGCGTGTGGGAACTCCGCCGCTCCAGCCGCGCGCGCACAGGACGTGCGCGCGCGGCTGGCCATCCCGATGCACGCGCAGGCCCATTGCCGTGTGCGACGGGTGCGGGACGGCGGGGGGTGGGGTCCGCCGCAAGCGTCCTGTGTCGCGCGCCGCGCGGCATCCGTGACTCTCCGCGTGCGCCTGCGGGGAACTACTCGTAGCGCAGCGCCTCGGCCGGGTAGACGCGCGAGGCGCGGGCCGCCGGGCCGAAGGCGGTGAGCAGCGCGGCGGCGAAGACGGCGACGAACACGATCGCCAGGTGCGTCCACGGGACCGCGAAGTACAGCGAACCCTGCCAGGAGGGCTGCTTGGCCGCGTCGGCGACGACGTTGCGGGCAACCAGAAGGCCGAGCCCGGTGCCGACGAGGATCGCGGTCAGCGCGATGAACCCCGACTCCAGCAGGAAGCTGAGCTGGACCATCCCGCGGCGGAAGCCGATCGAGCGCAGGACGCCGATCTGCTGGCGGCGCTCGACCACCGATCGGGCGCTGATCACCCCGAGCGCGGCGACGCCGACGATCAGGCCGAGGCCCATGAAGCCCAGCAGCAGCCAGTTCATCGTGTACGACGCGCCGAGCGCCTCGTGGAGCTCGCCGCGGACGGACTTGGCCTCCATGCCGTTGGCCAGGAAGGCGCGCTCGAGCCGGCGGGCGGCGTCGTCGGGGTTCACGCCTGCGACGACGCGCAGCCGGTGGACGGTCGGTTCGGCGCGCGTGCCGAAGAGCACGACCGCGGTCTGGTGGGAGGTCCACAGGCCGGCGAGCTCGATCGGCACGGTGTCGGCGAGCACGCCGATGACCGTGAGCGTCCTGGTGTTGCCGGTGCGCGGGTCGCGCACCACGACGCCGACCGGGTCGAACGTCTGATCCTCGATGTAGAAGCCGTGCAGGCGCAGAGCGGGCGCGACGCCGAAGTTCCAGTTCGAGCGCCGCGGCGCGGCCATCGCGTCGACCACCGCGAGGTCGGGCCGGCGCGCGAGCGCATCCCAGACGGCGCGGGAGGATCCGTAGCCCGTGGCGCGCGCGGCCAATCCGAAGGCGGTCGTCGCCAGGAAGCTGTCGTCGAAGCCGCGCAACGGGTAGTCGGCGAGGCCACGGTCGCCGGCCTGGGCCATCTTCGCCGACACCACGGTCTCGCTGGTCACGACGTCGAAGGTACCCGGGCAGCTTGCGCCGGACGGCGGCGCGTGCGTCGCCGAGCGTGCTCGTGGGCGCGACCTGAGCCACGACGTCGTACCCGCCGCCGTAGGCGTGGACGTCGTCGACGGCGCGCAGGAATGCACCGCGAGGTGGTGGCGCCGACGACGATGGTGAAGACGACGAGCGTGAACATGGCCAGCGTCACGCCGGTGCGGAAGCGCACGCGCAGCGGGTACGCCATCGCCATCTTCAGCATGGGGGCGAGCGAGCGCGCCCGGCCGGCCACGCGCATCGTCGCTCCCAGCAGGATGTCGGCGTTGTAGACGATCAGCCATGTGGCGCCGGCGACGAGCATCAGGCCGCTGACCACCCAGGCGGAGAAGTTCATGCTCAGCTCGCGGCCGGCGATGTCGTTCATGACGTCGAACGGCAGCAGCCACCAGCCGAGCAGCAGCGCTCCCGCGGCCGTGTAGGCGATCCGCTCCGGCATGCCCGCCGCGCGCGCGAGCGGGACGAGGCTGATGATCGCCAGCGACAGCCCGAGCGCGAACGGCGTCGCCTGCGCGCCGTCGAGCCCGGACCAGGTGAGCAGCGCGCCGAGCGCCAGCCCGACCAGTCCGAGGCCGACCGCGCCGGCGGCCGCCGCCGGTCGCGACCGGCTCGGGCAGCCCGCGCACCGCCGCCACGATGTTGAGCACGCTGACCCGCCACGCCGACGCGCGACGACCACGAACGTCAGCAGCACGCCGAGCGCGTAGGCGATCACCAGGCTGCGCGGGCGAGACGGCGCGCTGGATCTCGAAGTCGGCCGACCCGAGCGCCCCGGCCAACACCGACACCATCGCGAAGGAGATGGCGACGCCGAGCGCCGCACCGACGGCGGCCGCACCGAGGTCGTAGGCGAGGCCCTCGAAGACGAACATCTGGACGACGTGCTCCCGGCGGGTGCCGACGGCGCGCGCGATCCCCAGTTCGGCGCGGCGCTCGGCGGAGAGCATCACGAAGATCAAGAAGATCAGCAGGACGCCGGCGACGATCGAGAAGCTGCCGAAGGTGGTGAAGATCGTCATGAAGACGTCGCCCTGCTGGTCGGCGAGGTCCAGGCCGTCCCGCTTGACGTCCTGCAGCTCCAGCCCGAGCGGGGCGAGCGCGCCGCGCGTCCCGCGCACGAGTTCATCGGTGAGTGCCGCACCGGACGTCTCGTCGCCGCGGTTGCTGACGAGCACGTAGCGGATCTGCCCTTGCAGGCCCAGCATCGCCTGCGCGCTGGACGAGGCGGGTCATGACCGCTGGACCGGCCTCGCCGTTTCCGTCGTGGTCGACGATCGCCGCGACGAGGACGTTCGTGACCTTCGCCCCGGCCAGCAGCCGCAGCGTGTCGCCGCGCCGGGCGTCGAGCTTCTCGGCGGCATCGCGGTTGAGGTAGACCTCGCCGGAGCGCAGCCCGTTCAGGCGCAGCCGATCGAAGCCGTCCCCAGGCGCATAGAGCGAGACGCGCGCCTCGGTCCGGCGGCTGCGGGTGTTCTGCAGCGCGACGGGCGCGATGATGGCGGGCGCGACGCGTCGACCCTCCCGGTCCGGCGCAGCGCGCGTTCGACGGAGGCGAACTGGCGCTCGGGGAAGAACTCGGGTTGCTCACCCTCCGCGCCATGGACGGCCACCACTTCGTCGGTCTGGCCGAGCGCCTCGATCACCGAGGTGCGGACGGTGCGGCTCATGATGTCGCCGGTGACCAGCGCGGAGCAGATGATCGTCGTGCCGAGCATCAGCCCGGCGACGATCAGCGCCGCGCGACCGCGGCGCCGGGTCACGTTGCGCAGCCCGAGCCGCAGCAGGATCCGATGACGCAGCGCGAGTGCGGCGATGACGCCGATGAGCAGGCCGAGCGCGATCGCCAGCCCGACCGCGAGCTCATCGACCGGCATGCCGAAGAGCCGCTGCATTCACGCCACCGCCAGCACGCCGTGGTCGACCACCTCGCCGTCGACCATCCGCATGATGCGGTCGGTCGCGTGGCCGACCGTGAGGTCGTGGGTGACGATCAGCAGCGTCAGCCCGCGCTCGAGGTTCAGGCGGCGCAGCAACGCGGTGATCTCCTCGGCGTTGGCGCTGTCGAGGTCGCCGGTCGGCTCGTCGGCCCAGACGATCGCCGGCTCGTTGACGAGCGCTCGGGCGATCGTCACCCGCTGGCGCTCGCCACCCGGAGAGCTCGTCCGGCACGTGTTTGCGCGCTGCGGGATGCCGACCAGTTCCAGCGCCTCGAGCGCGCGCCGCCGCGCCTCGGAGGCGCCGACGCGCGAGACCAGCAGCGGCAGCTCGACGTTCTCGACCGCCGTCAGGACCGGCATCAGGTTGTAGTACTGGAACACGAAGCCCATCCGCCGCGCGCGGTAGTCCGTGCGCCGGCGGTCCGACATGGCCGACAGCGGCACACCCTCGATCACCACTTCGCCGCCGTCGAGCCCGTCGAGCCCGGACAGGCAATTGAGCAGCGTCGTCTTCCCACAGCCGCTCGGCCCCATCACGGCGACCATCTCGCCGCGGGCCAGGCTCAGGTTCACGCCGCGCAGCGCATCGACTCGCGCGGCGCCGGAGGCGTAGGTCTTGCGCACCTCGGTGGCGGTCACGATCGGTTCCATGCACACGAGCGTCCCGCCCGCGCGCGAGGCGCACATCCGCTCCGCCCCACACGTACGGTGCGGAGAACCACGGCCCGCTCAGGCGCTGCCGAGCAGCTCCTGCAGGTCGGCGACGATCGTGTCGGCCCCGGCACGTCGCAGCTGCTCGGGCGTGGACTTCCCTCGCGCGACGCCGATCACGAGGGCCGCTCCCGCTTGGCGTGCCGACTCGAGGTCGAGGTGCTCGATGCCGACGACGACGGCCCGACCGGCCTCGACGCCGAGCGCCTCCAGCGCGCGGGCGATGCCGTCGGAGCGTGACCGGGCGATCACGACGTCGAAGCGATCGGTGATCCCGGCCAGCTCCAGCGCTGCCGCGGCGGACTCGCCCGACGCCAGCACGGCGATCCGCTTGTGGTCGCCGCGGAGCCGGTCGATCCAGGCGATCGAGCCTGGGATCGGCCGCACGTCGCCGTACCCGAGGTCGGCCGCGACCGCCTCCAGCGAGAAGATCGCCGCGTCGAACGCGTCGTGGTCGATCCGCGTGCGCAACACGTCGAGCACCGTGGGCACCGGCCGCGGGCGCCCGGTGCCGGGCGCGCTGTCGGAGTCGGTCACTTGCTGGCCATGATGACGATGCCGAGCACGATCGCGCCGGCGATGGCGAGCACGCACGCGACGCTGACCACGTCGAGCGCGGTGGCACCGCCTCGACCCGCGTGCCGGTGGTCCTCGGATCGCAGCGAAACGGCCACCGCGAGCGCGCCGATCACCAGCACGCCGATGCCGAACACGGCCGACACCACCGCAGCCTCCAGGAGCTTGCCCCACTCGATGCCCAGGGCGGCGATCATGCCGCCACCGGGATCGTGTTCGTCGAGGCATAGGTCGCGATCGTCTCCTCGGGCTCCACCGGCTGGGCGCGATTGGCGCGCCACAGCAGCAACGCGGCGATCGCCATCGCGACGCAGACCACGACCGCGCCGGGCGCCCCGCCCAGCAGCGCGATGACCGCGTAGACGACGGCCGACACCGCCGCGGCCGACGGCAACGTCAGCAGCCAGCCGGCGACGATCCTGCGCGCGACCCGCCAGTCGACCACCGCGCCGGGGCGCCCGACCCCGGAGCCCGCCACCGCGCCGGAGACGACCTGCGTGGTCGAGAGCGGGAAGCCGACGTGCGAGGAGGCGAGGATCACCGACGCGGCCACGGTCTCGGACCCGAAGCCCTGCGGTGGCCTGACCTCGACGACCTTGGTGCCGAGCGTCTTGATGATCCGCCAGCCGCCGACGTAGGTCCCGAGCGCGATCGCCAGCGCGCACGAGACGACGACCCATTGCGGCACGTGGAAGTCCGCCCCGCCCGAGAGCGAGCCGTTGGCGATCAGCGCCAGCGAGATCACGCCCATCGTCTTCTGCGCGTCGTTGGTGCCGTGCGCGAGCGCGACCATCGACGACGACGCCACCTGTCCCCAGCGAAACCGCCGCTCGGAGCGATCGCGGTCACAGTGGCGGAGCATCCGGTAGACGAGGAAGACGCCGGCGGCGGCGATCGCCCCGGCCAGCAGCGGCGACACGACCGCCGGCACCAGCACCTTCGACACCAGCCCGTCGAACTGGACCGCGCCGGTGCCGGCGGCCGCGAGCGTGGCACCCACCACACCACCGATCAGCGCGTGTGAGGACGACGACGGCAACCCGAACCACCAGGTCGCCAGGTTCCAGGAGATCGCGCCGATCAGCCCGCCGAGGACCACCGTGGGCGTGATCGCCCCCGCCTCGACGATCCCGCCGGCGATCGTGGCCGCCACCTTGAGCGAGATGAACGCCCCGGCGAAGTTCAGCAGCGCGGCGACGGTGACCGCCACCTTGGGCGCCAACGCGCCGGTCGCGATGGTGGTGGCCATCGCGTTCGCCGTGTCGTGAAACCCGTTGGTGAAGTCAAAGCTCAACGCGCACACCACCACCAAGGCCAGGATCAGATCCCCCGAACTCATGTGTCTCCTCGCTGCCTGACGATCACGTTGTCATTCGGCCCGTGGACGGCGGGCCGCCCCCCACATTTCCCGACCGAAGACGCCTGCACATCGGCCGAATCGGGTGAGAGTGTCCGGTTCGGGCGCACTAGCCGGGCCAGACCCAGTCGCGCAGCGCCGCCGGGTCGTCGCCGTGCTCGCGCGTGTAGGCGCGGGCGCGCAGGCGCTCGTCGACCATGTGCTGGCGCAGGAGCGCGGCGCGCTGGCCGAGGCCGGGCACCCGGTCGATGACGTCGATGACCAGGTGGAAGCGATCCATGTCGTTGAGCATCACCATGTCGAAGGGCGTCGTGGTGGTGCCTTCCTCCTTGTAGCCGCGCACGTGCAGGTTGTGGTGGTTGGTGCGGCGGTAGGTGAGGCGGTGGATGAGCCAGGGGTAGCCGTGGTAGGCGAAGATCACCGGCTTGTCGACGGTGAACAGCGCGTCGAAGCGGGCGTCGGAGAGGCCGTGCGGATGCTCGGCCTCGGGCTGCAGGCGCATCAGGTCGACGACGTTGATCACGCGCACCTTCAGTTCGGGCAGGTGCCGGCGCAGCAGCGCCGCGGCGGCGATCACCTCCAGGGTCGGGGTGTCGCCGGCGCAGGCCAGCACGACGTCCGGATCGCCGTCGTCGTCGCTGGAGGCCCAGTCCCAGATCCCGAGGCCGCGGGTGCAGTGCGCGACCGCCTCCTCGATCGTCAGGTAGTTCAGCGCCGGCTGCTTGCCGGCCACGACGACGTTGACGTAGTGGCGGCTGCGCAGGCAGTGGTCGGCGACCGAGAGCAGGCAGTTGGCGTCCGGCGGCAGATAGACGCGGATGATCTCGGCCTTCTTGTTGACCACGTGGTCGATGAAGCCGGGGTCCTGGTGGGAGAAGCCGTTGTGGTCCTGGCGCCAGACGTGCGAGCTGAGCAGGTAGTTCAGGGAGGCGATCGGGCGCCGCCACGGGATCTGGCGGGTGGACTTCAGCCACTTGGCGTGCTGGTTGAACA
This sequence comes from uncultured Solirubrobacteraceae bacterium, assembly GCA_963798325.1. Lineage (GTDB taxonomy): Bacteria > Actinomycetota > Thermoleophilia > Solirubrobacterales > Solirubrobacteraceae > Solirubrobacter. Next base: position 363,011 of record CAWCSS010000003.1, on the reverse strand, counting down.
TCGAGTCGACGATGTGGATGAACGCCTCGTAGGAGTTGAACAGCCCGTGGCGGCCGGTCAGCAGGTAGCCCTCGAGCCAGCCCTGGCAGAGGTGCTCGCTGAGCACCTCCATCACGCGCCCGTCCGGCGACATGTGGTCGTCGGCGTCGTGGATGTCGGCCATCCAGGCCCGGTCTGACTCCTCGACGACCGCGCCGAGGCGGTTGGAGGCGGTCTCGTCGGGCCCGAAGACGCGGAAGCTGTGCGCGTTGGCCCGCGCGACCTCGGCCAGCCAGCCGCCCATCACGCGCGTGGCCTCGCTGGAGGTGGACGCCGGCGCGGGCACGTCGACCGCGTGGTCGCGGAAGTCGGGCAGCTTGAGGTCGTGCAGCAGCAGACCGCCATTGGCGTGCGGGTTGGCGCCCATCCGGCGCTCGCCCGCGGGAGCGAGCGCGGTCAGCTCCGCCAGCGGGCGGCCCTGCTCGTCGAAGAGCTCCTCCGGGCGGTAGGAGCGCATCCACGCCTCAAGCTCGGGCAGCTGCTCGGGGAAGCGGGTCAGCGGGACCTGGTGTGACGCCGGGGTGGCCTGGTGCGGGCCGGTCCAGCCCTTCGGGGTGCGCAGCACGATCATCGGCCAGCGCGGCCGCTCGCCGGGGTTGGCCTTGATCGCGCGCAGCTCGGCGAGGATCTCGTCGAGCGCGCCCGCCAGCGCCTGATGGACGACCTCGGGCTCGTCGCCCTCGACGAACCACGGCCGGTAGCCGTAGCCGGTCATCAGTGCCTCGAGCTCCTCGTGGGAGATCCGGCTGAGGACCGTCGGGTTGGCGATCTTGTAGCCGTTGAGGTGCAGGATCGGCAGCACGGTGCCGTCGCGAGCGGGGTTGATGAACTTGTTCGAGTGCCAGCTGGCGGCCAGCGGGCCGGTCTCGGCCTCGCCGTCGCCGACCACGCACGCCACCAGCAGGTCGGGGTTGTCCAGCACGGCGCCGTAGGCGTGGGCGAGCGCGTAGCCGAGCTCGCCGCCCTCGTGGATCGAGCCCGGCGTCTCGGGCGCGACGTGGCTCGGGATGCCGCCCGGGAAGGAGAACTGCCGGAACAGCTCGCGCATGCCCTCCGCGTCCTGGGAGATGTTCGGGTAGACCTCGCTGTAGCTGCCCTCGAGCCATGTGCTGGCGACGAGGCCAGGACCACCGTGGCCGGGACCGGCGACGTAGATCGTGTTCAGGTCATGCGCACGGATCACGCGGTTGAGGTGCGCGTAGATGAGGTTCAGCCCGGGGGTGGTGCCCCAGTGGCCGAGCAGCCGCGGCTTGACGTGCTCGGGCGCCAGCGGCTCGCGCAGCAGCGGGTTCGCGCGCAGGTAGATCTGCCCGACGGACAGGTAGTTCGCCGCCCGCCACCAGGCGTCCAGGTGCGCGAGCTCCTCGGTCGTCAGCGGCAGCGCGGTCTCGGTCGTGGCCATGCCACGAGGGTGTCGGGTGCGGGCCGTGCCCGCGTCCCGGGAATCCGACATGAATGTTGCGGGGAACTACTGATGTTCGCTGCAGGGCGAGCGCGATCAGCACCAGCGTCACGCCCGCCCGGCGGCGGGGGAGTGCGGACGTGACCCGCGCGGATCAGCGCTCCAGCGTCTTCAGGTAGGCGTTGATGGCGGCGAAGTCGGCGTCCTTGACCACGTCCGGCGGGAAGAGTCCGTTGGCGTGCACGCCGCGGAACTCCTCGAGCTCGACGCCACCCGCGAGCCGTGGTCCGCGTGCGCCCTGGGCCAGCTCTCCGTGGCAGGCGGCGCAGCCGAGGCCGTCGGTGGAGAAGGCCTGGCGGCCCGCCTGCACCGCGGGGGTGCCGGTGGCGAGCGCGACCTCGAGGCGCTCGGCGCCCGTGGCGGTCTGGGCGAGCTGTCCGCCGGCGTCGACGCCGACGCCGTGGTGGTAGGTCATCCGCCCGCCGAGGTAGCCCTGGGCGAATACCGCGACGAGCGCGATGAGCCCGCCCGCCACGAGCTCGAGGCCGTGGGTGTGGCGGTCGGTGGTGGCGCGCCGCCGGCGCCACGCGGCGACCCCGACGACCACGAGCGCGAGGACGATGCCCAGCCAGAAGTGGGCGGTGCCGATGCGGCCGCTGCTCCCGCGCAGCATCGTCTTGGACTGGCCCCAGACGAGCAGGCCGGTGATGCCGGCGAGCGCCACGCCCGCGACGGCGGCGCCGACGACCCACGGCTCGGCGGCCCGCAGCGCGCTGCCGCCGCGTCCGGCCCGGCGCACGAGCAGGATGAGCAGGTACACGGGGACGGCGACGACCGCGAGGTGCGTCGCCGCCCCGTGGAGTTCAGAGAGATGCGGCATCCCGGCAGCTTGGCGGCGTTGGGGTAATGGTTCGGCAAAGGCGGTTCAGCGGGCGCCGGTCAAGCGTTGGGCGCGCGGGCCGGCGGTGCGCGTGAGCGCGAGGCCGGCGATCGCACGGGGGAGCGCGCGTGACGTCAGAGCGTGACGAGGTGATGCTCGATCGCGTAGCGCACGAGCTCCGCGCGCGTGCTGCGGCGGATCTTCTGCTGGATGTGGGCGCGGTGCGTCTCGACCGTGCGCGTGGAGAGGAACAGCTGCGAGGCGATCTCGCTGTTGGTGTGTCCGAGCGCGATCAGGCGCAGGACCTCGACCTCGCGCTCGGACAGGTCGTCCGGCGGCGCGGCGGGCTCGTCGGGTTGGGCGGCCAGGCGGGCGCCGAGCCGCGGGTTGAGGTAGGTGTCGCCGGCGGCGGCGAGGCGGAGCGCCTCGAGCAGCTCCTCGTCGGCGGCCTCCTTGAGCACGAAGCCGCGGGCGCCGGACTGCAGCGCGCGGCGGGCGAAGGCCGGATCGTCCTGCATCGTCAGGACGACGATGGCCGTCTCCGGGATCGCCTCGCGCAGGCGTGGAATCGCCTCCAGGCTGCTCCCGCCGGGCATGTTGAGGTCGAGCACGAGCACCGACGGGCGGTGGGCGCGGGCGAGGCGCTCGGCGTCCGGCACGGTTCCGGCCTCGGCCACGACCTGGATGCCGTCCTCCTGGTCGAGCAGGAGCCGCAGCCCCTGGCGCACGACCGTGTGATCGTCGGCGATGACCACCGTCGTCTTGTTGCGGTCGGCGCGCTCGGCACGAGCGCTGGAGGTCTGCCAAAGCGCGGAGTCGGTGGTCATGGCGTCACCGTACGGGAGCTCGTCGCGGCCGGGATCGTGGTCACGCCGCGGCATGGGTCAGTAGTTCTCCGCAGAGTTCTCCCAGCGGCGCCTCGGCGCCGTGCGGGACCACGAGCACCGGGCAGGCCGCGGTCTCGACGAGCCGGCCGGAGATCTCGCCGAGCAGGACGGCGGGGGCGGGGCCGTAGTTGCGTGAGCCGACCACGAGCAGATCGGAGGCCTCGGATTCGCGTGCCAGCTCCGTCGCCGGGTCGCCGTGCACGAAGATCGCTTGCGCGCCGGGAACCAGCGCGACGGCGCGCTCGAGCGCCTCGCGCGCGGCACGCTCGGCATCGTGCGGCGCACGCAGGTAGCCCGGCGGCACGTGCAGCCGGGCGGGCGTGACGATGTCGGGACCGAACACCGAGACGACGCGCAGGGCCAGCCCCGCGGCCTTCGCCAGTGCCGCGCCGGCCGTGAGCGCGGCGTGCGCCGTGGGGGAGTCATCGAACGCGGCGCTCATGCGCGGACCGCGGAAGTTCGGCAGCAGCCGGTAGCCCTGCGGGGCGATCGCGACGGCGCAGGGAGCGCCGTTGAGCAGCCGCAGGCCGGTGCTTCCGGCGTGCACCTGGCCGCTGAACCCGGCGTGGCTCGAACCGACGACGATGATCGCGGCGTCCACCTCGGCCGCGGCGGCGAGCAGCGCGCGGGCCGGGGCCACGTCGGCGACGGCTCGCCGCGACACGTTGCGCAGGGCGGCCAGGGGCTGGCAGAGCTGCGCCAGGGTGCTGTCGGCGGCCTCGTAGAGCTCCGCCCGCATCGTGGGGTTGTAATGGGCCGCGGCGGCGTCGTCGTAGGGGAAGGCGCAGACGGCGAGCACCTCGGCCCCGGTGACACGTGCGAGGTCGCCCGCGAGGGCCACGGCGTCCTGGCCGCGCAATGAGTCTTCTATGCCGACGACGATCGTGGCCACGGTGTGCCTCCAGAGGTTCTTCGCTTGCGTGCATCGGACGCTAGGTGCAGCGACCCCGTTCGCCATCGGCGGACACTGCGCGGTGAGCTGCGGGTTTCCACGGACCCGAGAGCCGGGCGCGCGCGGATGCTGGACGGCCACGGCGGCCTTAGCGTGGGATGCGTGAACACCCCCTGGCACGCGACCCCCGAGGGGGACGTGGTCACTGCGCTGGAGACCCGGCCGGAGGGGCTCACGTCCGCCGCCGCCCGTGAGCGCCTGGACCGCTACGGCCTCAACCGGCTGCCCGAGGCCGAAGGCCCGTCGGCCGCGTCGCTGCTGCTGGACCAGGTGCGCACACCGCTGATGTGGGCGCTGCTGGCGGCGGGCGCGCTGGCGCTCGCGCTGGGGGAGATCGAGGACGGCGTCGTCGTGCTCGCCGTGGTCGTGCTCAACGCGCTGATCGGGTTTGGCCAGGAGTACCGCGCCGGCCGCGCGATCGCGGCGCTGGCCGAGCTCGTGGCCGAGCCGGCGCGCGTGCGCCGTGACGGGACGTGGATCGAGATCCCGGCCGAGCAGGTCGTGCCGGGTGACCTCGTCGAGGTGGCGCAGGGTGACCGCGTCGCCGCGGACCTGCGGCTGCTCGACACCGCGGCGCTGCGCGCGCAGGAGGCCGCCCTGACCGGCGAGTCCGAGCCGGTGGACAAGGACGTCACCCCGGTGGCCGCCGACGCGCCGCTGGCCGAGCGCCACAGCCTGCTGTTCGCCGGCACCGTCGTCGCCGCGGGCAGCGGCCGCGGCGTGACCGTCGCCACCGGCACGGAGACCGAGCTCGGCCGGATCTCGACGCTGCTGGACGCCGTCGAGCCCTTGGAGACCCCGCTGACCCGCGACCTGGCGCGCTTCGGGCGGGTGATCACAGCCGCGATCGCCGCGGCCGCCGTGGCCCTCGCCGTGATCGCCGCCGTCCGCGGTTTCCCGCTCGCCGACGCCGCGCTCGCCGGCATCAGCATCGCGGTCGCCGCCGTTCCCGAGGGGCTCCCGGCGGTGGTCACGATCGCACTCGCCGTCGGGGTGCGCCGGATGGCTCGCCGGCGCGCGATCGTCCGCCATCTCCCGGCGGTGGAGACGCTCGGCTCCACGACCGTGGTCGCCTCCGACAAGACCGGGACGCTGACGCAGAACCGGATGCGGGTCGAGGCGATGTGGACGCCGGCGGGTGACGAGGACGAGCTGCGGCTCGCGGGCGTGCTGTGCAACGACGCGCAGGGCGGCCTCGGCGACCCGACCGAGACGGCGCTGCTCGACGCCGCCGGGTTGGACGTGGACGCCGCGCGGGCGGCACACCCGCGGCTCGCGGCGCTGCCGTTCGACGCCGCGCTGAAGCTGATGGCCACGCTGCACCCGGGCGTGCTCTACGTCAAGGGCGCCCCGGAGGCGGTGCTGCCCCGCTGCCGCGACGCCTCGGCCGCGCAGGCCGAGGTCGACCGCCAGACCGCGCTCGGCCGCCGCGTCCTCGTGTTCGCGGCGCGCGATGGCGCGACCGAGATCGAGCTCGGCGACGGCCTGCGCCTGCTCGGTCTGCAGGCCCTGGTGGACCCGCCACGGCCGGGCGTCGCCGAGGCGATCGCGGCCTGCCGGGCGGCAGGCGTGCGCGTGACCATGCTCACCGGCGACCACCCGCGGACGGCGCGCGCGATCGGCACCGCGATCGGCCTGCCCGAGGGCCCGGCGGTCACGGGCGCCGAGCTCGACGCCCTGGGGGAGGCCGAACTCGGCACGGCAGCCGTCTACGCGCGGGTGGCGCCCGAGCACAAGCTGCGCCTGGTCAAGGCGCTGCAGGCGCGTGGCGAGGTCGTCGCCGTCACCGGCGACGGGGTCAACGACGCGCCGGCGCTGCGCCAGGCCGACATCGGCGTGGCGATGGGCCGCGGCGGGACGGCCGCGGCCAAGGAAGCGGCGGACATGGTGCTCGCCGACGACGACTTCTCGACCCTGCGGGCGGCGATCGAGGAGGGCCGGCGCGTGTACGACAACCTCGTCAAGGCGCTCGCCTTCGTGCTGCCCACGAGCGTCGGCCAGGCGCTGATCGTGGCCATCGCCGTGCTCGTCTTCCCGGCTGACGGGGGCGCGCCGGTCCTGCCCGTCACGCCCGTGCAGATCCTCTGGATCAACCTGATCGTGGCCGTCGCGCTCGCCCTGCCGCTGGCCTTCGAGGCGCCCGAGCCGGACCTGATGCGGCGCCCGCCGCGCGACCGCGCGGTCCCGTTGCTGGATCGCTCGCTGCTGGTGCGCACGCTCGTCGTCGCGGCGACCCTGACCGCCGTCGCGCTCGGGCTGTTCGCGCTCGCCCGCCACGAGCAGCTCTCGCCCGCCCGAGCGCAGACCACCGCGGTCACGGGCGCGGTGCTGCTGCAGGCGCTCTACCTGCTGGCCTGCCGCTCGCTCACGCGTCCCAACCGCGAGCTCGGGCACTGGAGCAACCCGTCCGTGTACGCGGGCATCGCCACGGTGCTCGTCCTGCAGGCGCTGTTCATCTATGCGCCCGTGCTGCAGTCGATCTTCGGCTCGGCCGCGCTCGGCGCACGCGAGCTGGCGTGGGCGGCGGCCGCGGCGACGCTGATCATGCCGGTGACGTGGGTCGAGGAACGCCGGCGCGTCCGCGGACCGCTACGGCACCACGAGAACGGGGCGCGCGGCGGCGTGGACGACCCCGGAGGCGACGGAGCCGAGCACGGTGGCGGCGACCGCGCCGCGGCCGCGTGAGCCGACCAGGATGGCGGCCGCGCCGCAGTGGCGCGCACCCAGCAGCAGCGCATGCCAGGCGCCGTGGACCGATTCCGGCGCCAGCGAACGGGCGGCGAGCCCGAGCCCGCGCGCGTACTCGGCGCCGGCCTCGGCGCGATCCTCGGCGACCTCCTCCCAGATCGTGTCGACCGTCTCCGCGTAGTCCTCGAGCGTCTCCAGGCCTGAGCCCAGGAAGGCGTGGCCGCGCAGCGAATGGCGGATCGGCGAGCGCCACGCATGGGCGACGACGATCCGGCGCTCACGCAGATGCCCGGCGGCGAAGCGCAGCGCGGCGCGCGCGCCGTCGGACTCGTCGTAGCCCGCCAGCACCGGGCCGTCGAGCGGTACCGGGGCGGCCGGGACGACCAGCAGCGGGCGGTCGGCGTGGTGCACCAGGCTCGAGGCGGTGCTGCCGACCAGGGCGCGTCGCAGCGGGGTCGCGCCGCGCGTGCCGCACACCAGCACGTCGGCGTCGACGGCGGCGGCGCGCAGCCCGCGCCAAGGACTGCAGTCGGCGAGGATCGCCGGCTGGGCGTCCAGTCCCGCGTCGCGTGCCCGTTCGACCCCTTCGGCCGCGGTCTGGCGGGCGGCGCGGACCTGCTCCTCGGCCAGGCGTAGGACGCCCGCGGCGACCGCTGGATCGGGCTGCGGCCCAAGGGGCTCCGGTGGTGCGTACACGGTCGCCACGACCACGGACGCGCCCGCAAACAACGAGGCCGCGGCCTTGATCGCCGCCGCGGCGCATTCGGAGCCGTCGTAGCCGAGCAGCAGCCGCGTCACAGCCATCTCAGCGCGGCGGGGAGCTCCTCGTCGGCCCGGTCCTTGACGATCCACGCCTCGGCGCCGAGCCGATAGGCCCGGGCGGCGAAGGCGGGGTCATCGTCCATGCCGATCACGACCACCCGCAGGGGCGAAGGCAGCGGTCCCAGGCCGGAGAGCACATGATCGCCGGCGGTGACGAGCCGGTCGTCGATCACCAGCACGTCCGGAGCGCACCGGCGCAATGCGGGGGCGACGTCGCCGCGGGCGCCGACCTGGCCGACGAGCTCCACGCCCGGCAGTTCGCCCACGAGCGCGGCGACGGCCTGCCGTGCCGCTCCGGCCGGATCGGCGAGCAGCACCCGCAGCGCGCGGGGGACGCGATCCGGCACGGGCTGCGGCGAAAGGCTCATACCGCGATGATCGTCAGCGCACGCGCTCGTCTCATCCGGAGAAATCCGCAGTCCGTGCGTCCGAAGTCCGCGAACCCACCGGGTCCGCGAGGCGCGCGTCGAAGATGTCCGCCACCTGATCGAGCAGCACCGGCACGGGGAGCGTGGTGTCGAGCCGCGCGAGCGGCGTTCCCGGTGGCTGGAAGTGGCCCTTGTAGAGCCCGAGCTCGCGGGCGACGACGGCCGGCCCGGCGTCGGAGACGGACTCGCCCGCGACGCGCCGGGCGGCGCGTTCGAGCAGCACCTCGGGTGGGGCCTCACAGACGATCCAGGCGGGCTCGGCCCGGCCCTGGACGAACGCGTGGGCGTCGTCGGCGCGCCGGAACGTGGCTTCGACGATCACGCCTCCCGCGCGGCGGACCGCGGCGGCGGACCGGTGCGCCAGCTCCTCGTAGACCGCGAGGCTCATCGCGTCGCTGTACGCCTCCGCGCCCGCGTAGGTGTATGGGTCGACGCCCGCCCGCAGCTTGCGGATCCGGTCCGAGGACAGCAGCGGGCGACCCGCGGCGGCGGCGAGCGCCTCGGCGATCGTCGACTTGCCGCTGGCGGGAAGCCCGGTGACGCACACGACGTGCGGGAGCCGCGCCCGCCACGCGAAGCGCTCGGCGAGCTGCAGGAGCTCGTGTGCCCGGCCGGCACGCTCCTGACCGGCCGCGTCCTCGAGCTGCATGGCGCGCAGCAGGTCGACCTTCGCGCGCACGAGCGCGCGCACCACCACGAAGAACGCGAGCAGGCCGTTGCTGCCCGGATCGCCGCCGCCGGCACGGTAGCCACGCACCAGATCGCGGGCGAGCTCGTCGTCGCGGCGGGCCACGTCCATCACCAGGAACGCGAGGTCGTAGGCGACGTCGGCGACGCGCAGGCCGCGATCGAACTCGACGCCGTCGACGGCCTCCACACGCTCGCCGAGCAGGATGTGCTCGGCGCGCAGGTCGCCGTGGCCGTCGCGCACGTGGCCGCAACGCGCCCGCCGGGCGAGCTCGGGCCCGAAGCCGGTCAGCGCGGCCCGGCAGAAGCGCGCCAGGCCGGACAGCTGGCGCGGCGGCGCGCCACAGTCGGCCAGCGTCGCCAGCGTCTCCTCGATCACGCCGGGCAGTCCGTCGTGATCCTCGATCGGCGCCTCGGCGTGCAAGGCGGCGACGGCGGCGCCGACCGACAGCAGGTCCAGCTCGCTCGCGGTGCCGCGGGCGAGCCGCGCGGCGAGCGTCGTGGCCTCGTCGTAGCGGCGCATGACCACCGCGTACTCGACGGCACGCGAGTCGTACTCGGGCGCGATCCGGAGCCCGCCGTGCTCGCCCGGGACGAGCGCGACGATGCCGCGGTAGACGCTCGGGGCGAAACGGCGGTCGAGCTCGACCTCCGCCCGGCAGTAGGCGTGGCGTCGCTCCAGCGTCCCGTAGTCCAGGAACGGGAACCGGACTGGCTTCTTGACCTTGTACGCCTTCTCGCCGGCCAAGAAGACCCAGGAGATGTGCGTCTCGCGCAACGTCACGGCCTCCGGGGCGTGGGGGAAGGCCTCCGGACGCAGCAGCGCATCGGGCAGCGTCGCGGCAGCAGCGGGGACGACGACCATGGCTCACACCTCCCAGTTGCCGGTCACCAGCGCGTACAGCAGCGCCTGCTCGGTCGGCAACCGGTTGGCGGCCTGGCGCCACACGAGCGACGCGGGACCATCGATCACGTCGGCGTCGACCTCCTCGCCGCGGTGCGCGGGCAGGCAGTGCAGGAACACGGCGTCGTGGCGGGCGAGCCGCATCAGCTCGGCGGTCACGCGGAACTCGTGCAGCTGCTCACGACAGGTGTCCGCCCGGTCCTCCTGGCCCATCGCGACCCACCCGTCGGTGTAGACGGCGGCGGCGCCCGCGACGGCTTCGCGCGGGTCCTGCGTGAAGCGCACGGTGGCGCCGGCGCGGGCCATGGTCACGGGGTCGGGCAGGCGACTGAGCGGGCACGCGACCCGGAGCTGGATGCCGGTCAGCCCGGCCGCCTCGATCAGCGACGTCGCCACGTTGTTGCCGTCGCCGACGTAGGCGACCGGCAGCCCGGCGAGCGAGCCGAAGTGCTCCTGCAGCGTCAGGCAGTCGGCCAGGGCCTGGCACGGATGGTGGTCGTCGGTGAGCGCGTTGATCACGGGGACCGACGCGTGGTCGGCCAGCTCGCGCACGTCGTGCTGGGCGGAGGTCCGCACGACGATCGCGTCGCAGTAGCCCGACAGCACCCGCGCGGCGTCGGCGATCGGCTCGCCGCGGCCGAGCTGCAGGTCCTCGGGGCGCAGCATGATCGGCAACGCACCGAGCCGGAAGATCGCCGACTCGAACGACACGCGCGTGCGGATCGACGGCGTGTCGAAGGAACACGCCACCGCCCGGCCCTCGAGCGCGCCGCGCCAGGCCAGCGGGTGGCGTTTCATCGTGGCCGCGAGGTCGAGCAATGCATCGAACCGCTGGGGGTCGAGGTCACTGACACGCAGCACGCTGGCGGTCACGGGGGTGGTGAGGGCGGTCATCGCAGGGTCCTCTCGCTCGGTGCTTCGATCCTCGCGCGCGCAGTGCCTCCCGTCATCGGGGCTCCACCCGTTTGTGCCACGGAGAACTACGGACATGTCCGCACGCGAATGCGGATGTGCGCAGGCGCTCGCGGTGGGACCGTCGAGGCATGACTGATTCGCCCCCTCCCGTGCTCGTCGGGATCGACGGCACGGCCTCTGGACTGGAGGCGGTCGCGCTCGGCAGCGCGCTCGCCGTCCTTGCCGGCTCCCCGCTCGTCGTCGGCGCCGTGTACGGCTACGAGGGCGAATGCTGGCCGCCGGAACGCTCGGCCCAGGAGTGGCTCGAGCAAGCCGGTGAACACCTCGGCACGCTGTTTCCGTGGCGGACCGCCGCGGTCATGTCCACGAGCCCCGCGCACGGGCTCAGCCTGCTTGCGAGCCGCGAGCACCCGTGGATCGTCGTGCTCGGGTCCAGCCGCCATGGCATGGTCGGGCGCGTGCTCGTCGGCTCGACGGCACGGCGGCTCGCCAACGGCGCGGAGTGCACCGTCGCGGTCGCGCCGCACGGCTGGCGGCTGCGCTCGCCGGACGCGTCGTTGCGCTTCGGCGCCGGCGTCACGAGCTCGCCGGAATCCGTGGAGGCGCTTGCGCTCGCCGCGCATCTGAGCGCCAACGCCCACGCCTCGCTGCGGGTGCTGAGCGCGGTCCACCTGCCCTCGCCCGCGCACCCCATGTTCGCCGCGACCGGAACGAGCTACGGCGACTGGTGCCGTGCGCAACGTCGCGCGGCGGAGCGGACGGCGCGTGACGCCGTGGCCGCCGTCGCCGCCGATGTACCGGCCGAGATCGTCGTCAGCGACGGTGACCCGGTTGGGCAGTTGACGAACGCGTCTCGCCATCTCGATCTGCTCGTGGTCGGCTCACGACGTTACGGGCCGCTGCGCCGGGCGCTGCTCGGCGGCGTGTCGGCGGCGCTGATCGAACGTGCGCACTGCCCGGTGCTGATCGTGCCGCGCGGCGTGCACGCGGACGCGGTGACGGAGGGCGCGGCCGCCCAGGTCGCGCACGCGTGAGGCCACGCACGGTCGCGGCGTCGATCGCCGCCGCGATCGTGGTCGGGGCGGTGAGCGGAGAGCCGCTGATCTGGGCCGCCGCGGTCGTCGTCGCGCTCGTGCCGCTGACGATCTCGAGCCTCGGCGCGCTGCGGCACGGGCGGACGGGCGTGGACATCATCGCCCTGCTGGCGATGGGCGGGGCGCTGGCACTCGGTGAGCCGCTCGCCGGTGCCGTCATCGCCCTCATGCTCGCCGGCGGGGCGGCACTGGAGGAGGCCGCGGGCCGTCGTGCGCGACGCGATCTGACGGCCTTGCTCGAGCACGCGCCGCGAATCGCCCATCGGCGCGACGCGGACGCGCTCGTCGAGGTCGCGGTCGACACGCTCGCTCCCGGCGACCTCGTGGTCGTCCGGCCGGGCGAGGTCGTGCCCGCCGACGGGCACGTCGAGGAGGGCGTGGCCGTCCTCGACGAGTCGGCGCTGACGGGCGAGTCGTTGCCCATCGGGTATACCGCCGGCGCAGCCGTGCGAAGCGGCGCGGTGTGTGCCGGGGCGGCCTTCGCGCTGCGCGTCGACGCGACCGCGGCGGACTCGGCCTACTCGGCGATCGTCGCGCTCGTTCGCGACGCGGAGGCCTCACGCGCGCCGTTCGTCCGTCTCGCCGACCGCTACGCCGCTCGCTTGTTGCCGCTGACGCTGCTGGTCGCCGGGGCCGCGTGGGCGATCGGCGGCGATCCGGTCCGGGCGCTCGCGGTGCTGGTCGTCGCCACGCCGTGCCCGCTGATCCTGGCGGCGCCGATCGCGATCGTCTCCGGCATGTCGCGCTGCGCCCGCGCGGGCGTCGTGGTCAAGGACGGGGCGGTGATCGAGCGCCTCGGGCACGCCCGCACGGTGCTGATCGACAAGACCGGCACGCTCACACTCGGCGAGCCCGAGGTCGAGCGCGTGCTGGCGCTCGACGGCCTCGCCGAGGATGAGCTGCTCCGGCTCGCGGCCTCCGCCGATCAGGTGTCCGCCCACGGGATCGCGGAGGCGATCGTGCACGCCGCCGAGCACCGCGGGCTGCGGCTCAGCCTCCCGCGCGAGGTGGTCGAGTCGCCAGGGCAGGGCGTCGAGGGCCACGTCGGCGACCGCCTCGTCACCGTCGGCAGCGCGGCCTGGCTGCGCGAGCGCGGCGTCGCCCCCGGCACCGCCCCGGCCGGCGGCGCGGCCGTCCACGTCGCCGTCGACGGTCGCGCCGCCGGCATCGTCGTGCTCGCCGATCGCCTGCGCGACGACGCCGCGGCGGCCGTCAGCGCGCTGCGGGCCGCGGGCGTCCGCGAGGTCGTGATGGCCAGCGGCGACCACCGCGAGATCGCGGAACTGGTCGGCGCGCGCGCCGGCGTCGATCGCGTCCACGCCGAGCTCACGCCCGAGGGCAAGCTCGCGCTCGTGCGCGCGACGACCCTGCGTCCGGTGGTGATGGTCGGCGACGGGATCAACGACGCGCCCGCGCTCGCCCTGGCCGACGTCGGCGTCGCCATGGGCGTGGCCGGCGCCACCGCCGCCGCCGAGGCGGCCGACGCCGTGATCGTCGTCGACCGCCTGGACCGCCTTGCGGATGCGGTGCGGATCAGCGCCCGCTCCTTCGGAATCGCCCGCCAGAGCGTGATCGCCGGCATGAGCCTCTCGCTGCTGGCGATGGCCTGGGCGGCGGCGGGCCGGCTCTCGCCGCTCGCCGGGGCGATCCTGCAGGAGGGCATCGACGTCGCGGTGATCCTCAATGCCCTCCGGGCCCACTTCGGGCCGGTCGGCCGGTCCTCGCGGTGAACGGTGCACACGCGTTCGCTCGAGCGGGCGAGATCCGCCGTGCGCCGCAGCCTCCGGGCGGGGAAATACGGATGGCCATCCGGCGGCGCGGACGTACCGTGCGGACATGACCCATAGGCCGCCCCACATCCTGATCGCGGGCGGCGGCGTCGCAGCCGTCGAAGCGGTCGCGGCGCTCCGCGCGCTCACCGGTCCACTGCCGAAGATCACGTTGCTCGCCCCCGAGGCCGAGCTCGAGCGCCGCCCCGCGTCGGTCGCGGCCCCGTTCGGGTTCGGGCAGCCGTCCGCGCTGCCGTTCGAGGCGATTCGCCGCCACGCGCGCTTCGACCTCTTCCGCGGGACGCTCGCGCGCGTGGATGCCGACGCGCACGTCGCGTCCGTCGCCGGCTCCGACGAACCGATCCACTACGACAAGCTGCTGCTGGCCGTCGGCGCTCGCCCGGAGCCGGCGCTCGAGGGCGCCACCACGTTCTGCGGCCCGGCTGACGCTGCGGCCGTGGCCCGCGTGCTCGAGGAGACGACGCGGATCGCGTTCGTGTTGCCCGGCGCGTCCGGCTGGGCGCTCCCGCTCTACGAGCTGGCGATCATGGCCGCGACAGAGCTGCGCAGCCGCGGCGCCGAGCCGGAGATCACGGTGGTCACACCCGAGACCTCAGCGCTGTGGGTGTTCGGCCCGCAGGCCGGCGCGGCCGTCGCTGCGCTGCTGGCGCAACGGGGGATCGCGCTGCGCACCGGCGCTCGCGCGCTGGCCGTGCGTCCCGGGTTCCTCGAGATCGCCGACGCCGCTCCGGTGGCCGCCGACCGTGTGGTCGCGCTGCCGCGCCTGGTCGGGCCGGCCACGCCGGGCCTGCCGCACGGGGCGAACGGGTTCATCCCCGTCGACGCCCATGGCCGCGTCCCGGAGGTCAGCGACGTCTTCGCCGCCGGTGACGCCACGACGTTCCCGCTCAAGCAGGGCGGGCTGGCGACGCAGCAGGCCGACGCCGCCGCCGAGGCGATCGCCGCCGACCTCGGCGCGGCCGTCACGCCCTCCCCGTTCCGGCCCGTGATGCGCGGGCTGCTGCTCACCGGTGGCGCGCCGCTGTATCTGCGCTCGACGCTGAACCTCGCCGGCGACCTCGAAGCGGGGACGCGCCACGCCTGCCCCGCACCGTCAGAGATCGAGCGTGTCGTATCGAGCGCTCTGGTGGCCCCCGAGCAAGATCGCGGGCCGCTACCTCGCGCCGCTGCTGGCCACCGCCCGCCCACCGGTGCTCGAGGCCGCGCAGATGCAGGACTTCCACGCCGGCCCGGTCGGCGAGGATCGCGACGACGCGCGCGAACTCGCGCTGCTGCTGGCGGAGGAGGACGCCGCGGTCGGCGACTTCGCGCACGCGGTCCGGGCGCTCGACGCGGCCGCGACGTTCAGCGGCGATGTGCTTGGGGTGGAGTGGACGCGGCGCCGCGAGCAGTGGATCGCCGCCCAGTTGGAGGGCACCCCGGTCTGATCCGTTCTGGCGCATCGGCATTCGCTAGGCTCGTCCACGAAGCGCTCGTGGAGGGCACTCGAATTGGATGAGCATCGCCTAAGGCGGCTGGTGGAAGTCGGTCGCTCACTGGTCACCGAACTCGATCCCGAGGCCGTCTTCGCGCGCGTGCTCGAGGTGGCGCGGGAGTTGACGGGCGCGCGCTACGCCGCGATCGGCGTGCTCGACGAGCGGCGTCGAGCGGCTCGAGCGCTTCCTGACCGCGGGCATCGACGAGGACACGCACCGCGCGATCGGCGACCTGCCCCGCGGACGGGGCGTGCTCGGCGCGCTGATCAACGACCCGCGCCCGCTGCGGCTCGCCGACGTCGGCGAGCACCCGCAGTCCTACGGCTTCCCGCTCGCGCACCCGCCGATGACGACGTTCCTCGGCGTGCCGATCGTGATCGAGGGCCAGGCGTGGGGCAACCTCTACCTGACCGAGAAGGACGCGGGCGAGTTCACCGACGACGACGAGGAGTCCGCCGTCGTGCTCGCCGACTGGGCGGCGATCGCGATCGCCAACGCGCGGCTGTACCGCACCGTCGCGCGAGCGCCGCGACGAGCTCGAGCGCACGATTGCGCGGCCTGGAGACGACGACCGAGATCAGCCTCGCGCTCGGCGGCGTGACCGACCTCGATCGGGTGCTCGAGCTGGTGGTCAAGCGCTCGCGCGCGCTGATCAACGCGCGCTCGGCGGAGATCGCCCTGCTCGACGGCGACGAGTTCGTCGTCGCCGCGGCCGCCGGAGCGGGCGTCGAGGGGCTCAAGGGGGTCCGGATCCCGGTGGCGGAGTCGCTCGCCGCCGCCGCGCTGCGGAGCGGACGCCAGCAGCGCTTCGATCGGATCCCCGAGCGAGTCCTTCGCGGCGCGCAGGGTCGGCGCGCACAGCGCCATCGTCACGCCGATGTCGTTTCGCAACCGGCCCGTCGGCTTCCTGATCGTGTTCGACCGCCTGGGCGAGGACCGCGCCTTCAACGAGGAGGACGAGCGGCTGCTGCAGGCCTTCGCGGCCAGCGCGGCGACGGCCGTCGCGACCGCGCAGAACGCCAGCGAGGAGGCGCTGCGGCGCAGCATCGAGGCCTCCGAGAGCGAGCGCACGCGCTGGGCGCGCGAGCTGCACGACGAGACGCTGCAGCAGCTCGCCGGCCTGCGCGTGCTGCTCTCCGGCGCGCGCCGCAGCGGCGACGCGGAGCGCATGCGCGGAGCGATCGACGGAGCGCTGGAGCAGATCACGACGGCGATCGGCGACCTGCGCTCGCTGATCACCGAGCTGCGTCCGGCGGCGCTCGACGAGCTCGGCACCAAGCCGGCGCTCGAGTCGCTGGTCGCCCGCTTCGCGCTCAGACCGACCTCGAGGTCGAGCTCGACGATCGACCTCGCCTACGAGAACGGCGAGCCGAGTTCCGCCACACCCCCGAGGTCGAAGCCGACGATGTACCGGCTCGTGCAGGAGGCGCTGACCAACGTCACCAAGCACGCGGGGGCCGGCGCACGTGCGGGTCAGCGTGGACGACAGCGACGGGCAGATCGCGCTCGAGGTCCGCGACGACGGCCGCGGCTTCGACCCGACCGCAGCACGTCAGCGGGTTCGGGCTGCTCGGCATGCGCGAGCGGCTCGCGCTGGTCGACGGGTCGCTCGAGGTCGAGTCCGCGCCGGGCCGGGCACGACGCTGCGCGCGGCATCCCAGTCCGGCGGCGCGTTCGCCGCGACCGTCCGCGTCGCCGCAGCCTAGCGTCAGCGCATGCATCAGCACCGAGCACGGCGCCAGGTGCGCCACGCGCTCGCTGACGCTGGCGAGCGCCGAGACCCCACGGCGCCGGCGGCTGCCGAGCACGACCAGGCCCGCGCCGTCGCCCTCGGCCGCGTCGACGATGGCGCGCGCGGCCGGCGCCGGACGGCGTGCAGAAGTCGAGCGGGCGGCCGAGCAGGGCGCGCGCGTTGGCCAGCTCGGCCCGCAGCTCGGGCCGTCGCTGTTCGTCGTCGGGCGCCGTCACGTGCACGACGGTGAGCTCGGCGCCCAGCGCGGGCGGCGAGGTGGGCGCCGGCGGTCAGCGCGACCCGGTCGGCGGGCCGGGCGCGCGTGGCGGCCACGATCCCTGCCGACAGCGGTCGCTCGCGCGCCACCAGCACCGGGATCGCGCAGTGGTGCACGAGCAGCGTCGCCGTCTTGCCGAGCACGATCCCGGTCGCGCGGGCGTGCGCGGGCGCGCCGACGACGACGAGGTCGTGCATCGCCGGTCCGGCGCAGCAGCGCGTCGGACAGGCGCGGCGCGTGGACGAGTTGGTGTTCCGCCCGGGCGCCGGCGGCGCGCGCGCGGGCGACGGCCGCTGGCGACCGCTTCGCGGGCGCGCTTCTCGGACGCGACGGCGCGCTCCGCGCGAGCCCGCGCCGTACCAGGAGGCCAGGAACACGATGCACGCGTCGTCGCCGGCGATCGCGATGCGCCTGCTCGATCGCCGCAGTGTCGGCTCCTCGTCGCCCGTCGACGGCGCAGACGATGTGCGGGAACGGCGGTTGTGTGGAGCGGCGGCGGGGGAACGGTCTCGAGGCTGGTTCGCGCGAGCATGAGTCGGGCCTACCGGTCCAGCGCGGGGAAGGGCCGGCGGGCGGCGGTGCCGCCACGCGGATGCGGGCGTCCAGGACGACGGCGCCGTCCGGGCCCGCGAGCAGCGGGTTGCAGTCGAGCTCGGCGATCTCCGGGTGTGCGGCGGCCAGCGCCGAGACGCGCAGCAGCACGTCCTCGACGGCGCCGAGGTCGGCGCGTCGCGGCGCCGCGGTAGCCGTCGAGCAGCGGGAACGTGCGCAGCGAGCGCAGCATCGCGCTCGCGGCGCGCGGGCCGAGCGGCGCGAGCCGCACCGCGACGTCGCCGAGCAGCTCGACGGCGTGCCCGCCCGCGCCGCAGGCCACGACCGGGCCGAAGTCCGGGTCGCCGACGATCCCGACGATCAGCTCGGTGCCGGCCGCCGCCATCGCGCTGCACGACGAAGCCCGTCGGCTCGTGACCGGCGGCGCGCACGGCGGCGGCCATCGCCCGCGCGGCGCGGGTCACGGCGCTCGCGCCGCTGCAGCCCGAGCGCGACGCCGCCGGCGTCCGCCTTGTGCACGAGCGCCGGGCGCGACGGCCTTCAAGGCCACGGGGCCGCCGAGCTCGGCGGCGCGCGGCCGGCCTGCGCGGCGCTGGCGGCCGCGAAGCGCGACTCGACCAGCGGGATGCCGTAGGCGCGCAGCACGGTCTCGACGTCGCGCGGGGTCGAGCCAGCCGCCGCCGGCGGCCAGCGCGCCGGCCAGCACCGCGGACACGGCGATCGGCGTCGATGCCCGTCAGGCGGGCGGCTCGTCCGGCGCCCGCGCGCCGCCAGGCGGCGTAGCGGACGGCGTGGGCGAGCGCGCGGACGGCCTCCTCGGGCGTCGGATAGACCGGCACGCGTCCGTCGCCCGCGAGCGCGGCCCGCTCGGCGTCGGTGGCGGCCATGAACACGGCGAGCAGCGGCTTGCCGCCGGTGTCCGCGGCGCGGATCGCGGCCGCGACGTCCGGCGCGCGGGTCACCAGCGGCGGGATGAAGATCGCGATCACGGCGTCGACGCTCGGCTCGGCGCCACGCTGCTCGATCGTGCGCCGGAAGTCCTCGGCGGTGGCCGAGGCGATCATGTCGACGGGGTTCGCGACCGAGGCGTGGCCGGGCAGCTGCCGGCGCAGCTGCCCGTCGCGCGCGCTCGGGGAGCGGCTCGACGCGCAGCCCGGCGGCTGCGCAGGCATCGACGCACGCGATGCCCGGGCCGCCGGCGTTGGTCACGATCGCGACCCGCTGACCGCGCGGCAGCGGCTGGGCGGCCAGCAGCGCCGCGACGTCGAACTGCTCGGCGACGGTGTCGGTGCGGATCACGCCCGCGTGGGCGAACAGCGCGTCGACGGTCACGTCGGAGGCGGCCAGCAGCGCGCCGGTGTGCGAGGCGGCGGCGCGCGCGCCGGCCGCCGAGCGTCCGCTCTTGACGGCCACGATCGGCTTGCGCGCGGCGACGCTGCGCGCGATCCGGCCGAAGCGGCGCGGGTTCCCGAAGGACTCGAGGTAGAGCAGGAGCACGTCGGTGTCGGCGTCCTGCTCCCAGTAGCGCAGGAAGTCGTTGCCGGACAGGTCGGCCTTGTTGCCGGTGGAGACGAACGACGACAGCCCGAGGCCGCGGCGCGCGGTCTCGGCGATCGCCGCGATCCCGAAGCCGCCGCTCTGCGACGCGAAGGCGATCCGGCCGCGCGGGCGCTGCACGGGCGCGAAGGTCGCGTTGAGGCCGGTGTGGGTGTCCAGGACGCCGAGGCAGTTCGGTCCGACGAGCCGCATCCCGCCGTCGCGGCAGGCCGCCAGCAGCTCGGCCTGCAGGCGCGCGCCGTCGGCGCCCGCCTCGCCGAACCCCGCCGAGAGCACGACGAGCGCCCGCACGCCCGCGGCCGCGCAGTCGCGCGCGACCTGCGGGACGGCCTCGCCGGCACGGCGACGACGGCCAGCTCGACCGGCCCGGGCGCCTCGGCGATCGGCCGGTACACGGGCAGCCCGGCGATCGCTCGGCCTCGGGTGGATGACGTGCAGCGGGCCCCCGAAGCCACCGCCGATGCAGGTTCTCCAGCACCGCGGCGCCGACCGTGCCGGGCCGGCGCGAGGCGCCGATGACCGCGACCGAGCGTGGCCGCAGCACGTGCGTGACCGCGGCGACGGCCGCCATCCGGTCGCGATCCTCGAAGGCCGCGAGCGCGTCGGCGTCCAGCGAGGCCGGGAACTCGAACTCAGCAGGCCGGGCCCGACGCTCACCTCGACCGCGAAGCCGGAGTCGCGGAAGACCTGGGCCATGCGGGGTTGGTCGGGTGCACGGTGGCCACGAACGTCGCGATCCCCTCCGTTTGGCGCCCTCGGCGAGATGGGCGAGCAGGACCGTGGCGATCCCGAGCCCCTGATGGTCCTCGTCGACCTCGAAGGCGACCTCGGCACGATCGCTGCCCATGCGGACGTAGGCGGCGTGGCCGACGATCCGCTCTCCGACGGTGGCGACGACGCCGTAGCCGCGTCCCTTGGCGCGCGTCGCGCCCCAGCGCGCCATCGCGTCGAGGTTCGCGCCGGCGGAGAAGAACCGCAGCCAGCGCGACTCGGGCGACAGGCGCCCGAGCAGTGCGCGCAGCGCCTCCTGGTCGCTCTCGCGCACCGGGCGGACGTGGACGGTGGAGCCGTCGCGCAGCGCGACGTCGACCGCGGTCGGATCGACGGCAAGGGTCATGCGCTGGGGCGTTCCAGCGCCGCCGCGGTCTGCTGCCGGTGGCCGCCTTCGAGCGCCTCGCCGCGCAGCAGGCGCGGGACGCGCATGGCGTCGAGGGCACCGGAGGGATGGACGGCGGCCAGCGCGAGATCGACCGGGGCGCGGTCGCGGGTGTAGGGATCGATCGCGGCGATGATCGGGGTGGGCATCAGGGTCGCTCCTGGTCAGCGGTCGAGGCGGAAGGGCGGGTACTCGTCGCGCAGCAGCGCGGCGTACGCGACGACGCGCAGTGCCCAGCGGTTGATCCCGACCACGAGGGCGAAGATCTCGCGCGAGTAGCGCCCGCGAACGAGCAGCAGCACCGCGGCGATCGCCACCAGCACGCCGAGCAGCCCGGGGCGCTCCACGACTGGCTCCACGCGCCGATCAGCGCGGCGAGTGCGAGGTAGTGGGGGATCGCCAGCAGCCACGGCTTGAGGACGGCCTTCCAGCGTGACAACCGCTCCGGGTAGGCGATCTCCAGCTCCGCGGGATAGTCGGCGGGCGCGAGCGTGAACGGCGGATAGCGGTCGGTGGCCAGCGCCGAGCAGCCGTAGAAGCCCACCCGCCACGACCAGCGCACCACGCCGACGTTGAAGTCGAACAGCGCCCGCGGATAGCGGCCGGTGATGACGATGGCGACCATCGCCACGAGCGTCGAGCACGACGAAGGCCGGCCACAGCAGGGCGAGGACCAGCAGGTGCGGGATCAGCAGCACGCCCTTGACCAGCCACAACCAGCGGCTGAGCGGCTCATCCAGCCGTGCGGTGACCTTGACGAACTCGACCGGTGCCGCGGCGGGTGCGGGCGGGGGTGCGGTGCTCGGCGGCGTGCGGGCCCCGACCACGATCAGCGCGGCCGCCGCCGCGGCCAGGAGCAATCCCCCGCCGAGCAGCCCGAGCGAGACCCCGAGCAGCCACGGCGCACGAGCGCCGACCTGGATCTGGGCGTGGATGCCGGCCGCCGCGTCGGCGTTCATGACGACGATCGACCAGCGGCCCGAACCCGGGTCCCAGGTGGCGGTCTGCGTGCCCGGGCCGGAGGCGGACGCGGCCCAGCCGGTGGCCGTGGCCGGCGGCGCGGGCACGGTGGTCCCGGGACGCACGGTGCCGCCGAAGCCCTGGGCGTGGAGCCCGTCGACCTCGGTGTGGGCGACGTCCCGCAGGTAGGCATCGACGCGCGCCTCGGGGGCGATCGCGACGAAGACGGGCCGGCCGTTCACGCTGCGGGCGCGGACGCGCACACGGCCCAGATCGGGAATCCTGTCCTCAGGACCGCCGCGGACGTCGCCGAGGCGCAGGCCCTCGGCGGTGAGCGCGCGGGTCGGGGTGTCGAACCGATGCCAGGGCGAGCTCAACCAGCCGTCGGCGTCGCGCTGGGTGGAGTCGGCCCACAGGCCGGCCCCGCCCGCGACGAGCGCCGCGAAGGCGAACAGCGAGATCAGCGCGCCGATGACGATCGCGACCACGCGGCCGTGCTTCCGGCGCGCGCGGGCGGCGGGGGAGCGCTCGGCAGCATGGTCGCGGACATGTCACGCCGCCGTCGTCGTCGAGGTGGCGAACAGGTCGGCGAGCGGCGTCTCGACACCGCGCGGGACCACGATCACCGGGCACGCCGCCGACCGCATGACGCGGGCGCTGACGCCGCCGACGAGCACGGAGTGCAGCGGGCCGTAGCCGCGCGAGCCGATGACCAGCAGGTCGAGCTGCTGCTGCGTGCCTCGAGCTCCTCGGCCGGATCGCCGGCCAGGCGCACGGTGGAGACGGCGACATCGGAGGGCGCTTCGCCGACGATGGCGTCGAGCGTCTCTTGCGCGTGCAGCTCGAGGTCCTGGCGCAGCCTGATCGCGCTCGGGCCGCCCATCAGCGCGGGCGCGCTGAAGGACTCGGCGGAGAAGACGCCGATGATCTCGAGCTCGGCGCTCATGCCGCGGGCCAGCTCGATCGCGGCGTGAACCGCGGCCTGCGCCTCGTCGGTCCCGTTGAACGCCACGCCGATGCGCCGGATCGGCTGCTCGCGGCGCGCGAGCGGTATTCCCGCGGGACGACGGCGACCGCGCACGGCGAGCCGTGGATCAGCCGCTCGCCCGTGCTGCCGGGCACCACGCGGCCGGCGCGGCCGGTGTGGGTCGAGCCGACGATGATCAGCGCAGCGCGCTCGGCTTCGGCCATGCGTGCAGCGCGTGCGCGGGGGAGATGTTGGCCATGACGCCAGACCGGGTCCGCTCCGGCGATCCCGCCGAGCTGCACGCGCATCTCCTCGCGGTGTCGAGCGCGTCGTCGCGCAGCGCTTCGCGGTAGGCGCGTTGGAGGCGCGGCTCGGAATGTCGGAGTAGGGATAGGCGCAGGCGACGACGACGTCGGCGCCGGCGGCGGCGGCCAACCGGCGTCCGAAGGCGATCGCGTCTCGCGATCGCTCCGTCGAGTCGACGCCGATGAGGATGGTGCTCACGGTGGCTCCCTTCGGCTGTGATGGGGTTCCCCGCGAAGCTACGGGTCGCGGGCGGGCGCTCCATCCGCGTCGGACCGCCGAGCGACTCCGTGGATTTCCCGCACCCGGGCGGGCGGGCCCAGCGGATGGCGGGAGCCGGGGCGACGACCTAGCGTCGAGGCATGTCCAGCCACCTTTCACCACCGCGCGGCAGCGACCGTATGCCCGCCGCTCGAACACGCCCGCGTCGAGGACGTCATGCGGCGCGGCATCGTCAGTTGCGCTCCGGAGACCGACCTGACGACGTGTCGCCCGCATCATGGCCGGCGACCACATCCATGCCGTCGTCGTCAGCGGCATCGAGCCGACCCCGAACGGCGGTGAGCACCTCACCTGGGGGCTCATCACCGCGCTGGACCTCGTGCCGCCGCGGTCGCTGCGGCGTCGCCGGACCCGCCGCGGGCGCGCTCGCGAGCACCGAGATCGTCACCGTCGACACCGGCGAATCGCTCAGCGCGCCGCGCAGCTGATGGTCGAGCACCAGCTCTCGCACCTGCTCGTGGTCAAGGACGGCCTGCCCGTGGGCGTCCTCTCGACGCTCGACATCGCCGGCTGCATGGCGTGGGGGGAGGTGTGATGCTGCTCCGTGCCGAGGGCCGCCAGGAGGTCGTGGGCGCGATCCTCGGCTCCCACGCGGAGCCGGCCGCGGTCAGGGCTTGATCTGCAGGCGCGCCCGCTCGGCCTGGCGGGCGGCCAGGAGCAGATCGCGCTCGAGCGCGTGCAGGGCGTCGCGGAGCGTGTCGGCGGTGGCGTCCCGCCCCTCGGCGAGGGCGCCGACGGTGCCGCCGGCGGCCTGGACGCGCTTGAGCCGGTCGAAGAGGTCGGCGAGGATCTCGCGGCGGGAGGAGGGCTGGGGGCGGGTCACGGTGGTCATACCGGGACGGTACGTGCCGCGATCGATCCCGCCATCGGGGAAGCAACACGCGTCCTTGCGGACAACTACGGAGTTCTCCTGCCCGCCGACCCGGCCCTCGCCGCTCATGCCGGCGTCCCGGCAGGCGTGTGGATCACTTTCGGAGTGTTCGAGGTGGCGCGTCGTGGGGGTGCCGGCTCGGCCTCGTTGCCCCCCGCCGGCGCGGGCAGCGCGGTGAGGCGCCCGGTCAGCTCCCGCTCCCCGGCCTGCGCCACGTCGGCGAGCGCGACCGAGGTGTGGAGCATCAGGCGCCGGGCGGCCTCGTTGCCCGCGACCGTCGCGCCGGTGAAGGTCTCGATGCCGTGGGCGCGCGCGTGGGCGCTGAGGTGCTCGACCAGGACCGTGCCGACGCCTCGTCCCTGCCACCCGTCGACGACAACGGCCGCGACCCGCGCGCGCCGCGGATCGGCGGGATCGCGGACGTAGCGCGCGACGCCGATGCCCTCGCCCGTGCGGCCGTCGAGCGCGAGGATCGCCTCGTGGTCGACGTGATCGACGTGGGTCAGGTACCCGATCTGGTGGGATGTCAGGTGGTCGATCGGCACCAGGAATCGACGCAGCCGCGTGAGCGCGCCGAGGTGTCCGAACGCGACCCGTAGACGCTCGGCGTCGTCGGGGCGCACGGGCCGGACCGCGATCTCGTCGCCGCCCAGCCGTACGCGCTGTCCGTCCGGTGGCGTCCAGCGCCGCGGACGACGCGAGCGACGGTGGCGCGCGGCCAGGATGTCCTGGTCCAGCGCGTCGAGCTCGGCGGCCATGACGGCGCAAGTGCGCTCCGGCGGGACGTCGGACGACAGCGCGGGGTGCGGCATCATGCGCCGCTCCTCGCGTCGCGCCTGGG
Organism: uncultured Solirubrobacteraceae bacterium; assembly: GCA_963798325.1. Taxonomy (GTDB): domain Bacteria; phylum Actinomycetota; class Thermoleophilia; order Solirubrobacterales; family Solirubrobacteraceae; genus Solirubrobacter. The sequence continues at coordinate 338,550 of CAWCSS010000003.1, read as the reverse complement.
TGGGGGTCATGGACCGAGCATCCCGCCCGCACGGGCGGTGCACATGCGTCATCCCCCGCGGATCGCTGCGGACCTTCCGCAGCGCCGTGCTCTACGCCTCCTTGACGACGGCGTAGAGCACGCGCTCGGCGACGTCGATCACCGCGTCGGCGATGCGGGCGGCGCGGCGGTAGAGCTCGCGGCGCGCCATCACCTCGTGCGGATCGTCGACGGTCAGCAGCTCCGCCATCGCGGCGCGGTAGACGCGTTCGGTCCGGTGCGCCGCCTTGATCGCCGCGTCGGCGCTCGCGGTCGTCCCGCTGCCGCCGGGCGCCAGTCCGCCGATCGCGGCGTCGAGCCGGCGCACGGCCGTGGCGAGCTCCGCGGCCATCGCGGCCAGTGCGGGGTCGGGCGCGCACGCCATCACCTCGGACTCGCGCACGGTGTCCTTGGCCTGGTTGATGATGCGGTCGACCCCGCGTGAGAGCGCGAACAGGTCCTCGGGCTCCAGGGGGGTGATGAACGCGCCGCGCAGGGCCGCGAAGACCTCGCGCTTGACCGTGTCGGCCCGGTGCTCGCCGTCGCGGACGGCGGCCTCGGCCGCGGCGTCGCCGCCGGCCCACGCCGCGAACGCGTCCATGCCCTCGATCGTCACCGTGAGCTGCGCGCGCAGCTGAGCCGAGGATGTCGGGGGTGTGGGGCAGGAACCACTTCATGTCGCGGCCTCCCAGAGGGTGAGCAGTCCAGCGGCCAACAGCGCGCTGGCCGGCAGGGTGACGAGCCAGCCGAGCGCGATCTCGCGCACCAGCCGCCAATGGACGTGGTGCCAGCGATGCCGGCCACCGCCGACGCCGACCACCGCCGAGGCGACCACCTGCGTGGTGGAGATCGGGCGCGCCGACCGCCGACGCGACGACGAGCACACCCGCCGCGCCGCCCTGGCACGCGACACCGTCGAGCGGGTGCAGGTGGATGATCCCGCGGCCGATCGTGCGCACGATCCGCCAGCCGCCGAGCGCCGTGCCGAGCGTCAGCGCCAGCGCGCAGGCCGCGGCGGCCCACCGCGGCGAGCTGAGCGCGCCGGCGCGCCCGTCGGCGACGAGCAACGCGGCGATCACCCCGACCGACTTCTGCGCATCGTTGGAGCCGTGGCCGAAGGCGAGCGCCGCCGAGGTCACCCATTCCGCGCCGCGAACCGGACCGTGCCAGCGCCGCGTGGCCCGCCGCCCGCCCCGGCGCAGCGCGCGGATCGAGAGCAGCCCGGCGAGCGCGCCGAACAGCGGCGAGACGGCCAGCGCGATCAGCGTCTTGGCCACGCCGTCCCAGTGGATCGACGCGCCTGCCGCCAGCCCGGCGCCCGACCAGCGCGCCGACGAGCGCATGGCCGGAGCTGGCCGGAAGCCCGCGGGCCCAGGTGAGCACGTTCCATGCCACCGCGGCCGCGAGGGCGGCGGCGATCGCGTCCACGCCCGCCTGTCGTCGAGGATCCCGCCGATCGTGTCGGCGACCGCGGCGCCCGAGCAACAGCGGGCCGAGCAGGTTGAAGACCGCCGCCGAGAGGACCGCGGGCAGCGGCCGCGCTGCACGCGTGGCCACCAGCGCCGCGATCGCGTTGGCCGCGTCGTGCAGGCCGTTGGTGACCGAGAACGCCAGCGCCAGCGCGATCGCGACGCCGAACAGCTCAGCCCCCGTACCCGGCGGCGAGCAGCTCCGCGAGCTCGGAGATCAGCGGCATCCGCGGGTTCGTTCGCCCGCTCGGATCGGTGAAGGCCGCGCGGCACAGATCCGGGATGGCCGGCTCCCATGCGCCACGCCGGACCCCGTGCTCGGCGAGCGAGCGGGGGATGCCGACCGCGGCCAGCAGCTCGTCCACGCGCGCGAACAGCCGCTCGCGCGCGGCGCCCTGGCCCGCGTCCGCCGAGGCCCAGCACCCAGGCGATCTGGGCGTACTTGTCGGGCGCGACATACGCCGAGTATCCCGGCGCGGGCATGAACTTCGCCGGGATGCCGGCGTTGTAGCGCAGCACGTGCGGCAGGAAGATCCCGTTGGCCCGGCCGTGGGCGACGCCGAAACGTGCGCCGACGGCGTGCGCGAGCGCATGGTTGACGCCGAGGAACGCGTTGGAGAACGCGAGGCCGGCGAGCGTGGCGGCGTTGGCCATGTCAGTGCGCGCCGCGAGGTCGGAGCCGTCGGCGACCGCCTTGGGGAGCGCGTCGAGGATCAGATGGATGGCCTGCAGGCAGAAGGCGTCGGTGAACGGGGAGGCGAAGATCGAGACGTACGCTTCCAGGGCATGCGTGAGCGCGTCCACGCCTGTGTCCGCGGTCAACTCCGGCGGCATCGTCAGGGTCAGCGTCGGATCGACGACCGCCAGTTCGGGCACGAGCGAGTAGTCGACGAGCGTGAGCTTGCGCGACCCGGCGGTCAGGACCGCCGCGGGGGAGACCTCCGATCCGGTGCCCGCTGTCGTCGGCACCGCGACCAGCCGGGCGCGGTGCTCATCCTGCGGGAAGCGCGCGACGCGCTTGCGGGCGTCGAGGAACGGGAGCGTGAGCTCGCGCAGCGTCAGCTCGGGATGCTCGTAGAAGAGCCGCATGGCCTTCGCCGCGTCGATCACCGAGCCGCCGCCGACGGCGACGATCAGGTCCGGCGCCAGTCCGTCCAGCCACTCGGCCCCGGCGCGCACCCGCGGCTCAAGCGGCTCCGGCTCGATGTCGGAGATCACGTGCAGCGAATCGCAGTCCAGGTGGCGGCGGACCTCGTCGACGGTCCCGCGCGCCTGCGTCTGCGCGTCGGTGACGATCACCGCGGTGTGCGCCTGCAGCGTGCGCAGCCCGTCGAGCGCCCCGGCGTTGAAGTAGGTGCTCGACGGCACCCGCAGCCATTGCGGCGGCGCCTGCCGGCGCGAGACGGCCTTGATGTTGAGCAGGTTGCGGTAGTTGACGTTGTCGGTGGTCGTCGACCCGCCCCAGGTCCCGCAGCCGAGCGAGAAGGTCGGCGCCATCGCGGTGTAGATCCCGCCCAGCGCGCCGACCGCGGTCGGGGCGTTGACGAGGATCCGGCCCGTGCGGATGCGCGCCGAGAAGGCCTCCACGACGGACTCGTCGCGCGCGTAGACGGCCGACGTGTGGCCCAGGCCGCCGTGCTCGGTGACGAGCTCGCAGGCGGCGAGCGCGTGCGCCAGTGACGGCGAGCGCACGAGGCCGAGGACCGGCATCAGCTTCTCCTGCAGCAGCGGGTGCACAGCGAGCGCGTCGAGGTCCGTCGGCAGCGGCGCGATGAGGATCTTCGCCTCGCCCGGCGCGATTGCGGCCAGCACCGCGAGGTCGGCGCAGGACCGGCCGAGCGCCCCGAACTGGGCGCGGCCGTCGCCGTCGAAGGCCACCGCGGCGAGCCGCTGCACCTCCTCGGGAGCCAGGACGCGCGCGCCGAGCCGCTGCAGTTCGGCCAGGAACTCGTCGTGGATCGCGTCGTCGACGACGCACGTCTGCTCGGCCGGGCAGATCACCGAGGCGTCGAAGGTCTTGGAGATCAGCAGGTCGACGACGGCCATCGGCACGTCCGCGCTGCGATGGACGTACACCGGCGCGTTGCCCGGGCCGACGGAGATGCACGGTTTGCCCGCGGCGTTGGCGGCGGCGACGGCCTTCGGGCCGCCCGTCGTCCAGATCAGGTCCACGCCCGGGTGGTGGAAGAGGTACTGCGAGGCCTCCAGCGTCGCGTCGGGAATGACCTGCAGCGCGTGCTTGGGCAGGCCTTCGGCCTCGCCGGCGCGCTGGAGGATCTCGATCGCGCGCGTCGCGCAGCGCGCGGCCCGGGCGGACGGGCGGAAGATGACGGCATTGCGGGTCTTGGCCGCGACGATCGCTTTGAACAGCGCGGTCGAGGTCGGGTTGGTGATCGGCAGCAGCGCCAGCACGACGCCGATCGGCTCGGCCACATAGGTGATCGCGCGCTCGGCGTCCTCGCCGATGACGCCGACCGAGCGCTTGTCCTGCAGGTGGTCGTACAGGAACTCGGTGGCCACGTAGTTCTTGACCACCTTGTCCTCGAGCACGCCGAAGCCGGTCTCCTCGAGCGCCAGCTCGGCCAGCTCGACGGCGGCCTCCAGCCCGGCGATCACCATCGCGCGGACGATCCGATCGACGTGCGCCTGCTCGTCGATGGCGCGGAACGCGCCCGCGGCCGCCTCGGCGCGCTCGACCGCGGCGTCCCAGCGCGCGACCGCCTCGCCGGCCGCCGTCTCGGTCGGGGCGCTCATCGGACCATGTCCCGGGAGCGGCGGGCGAGCGCCAGCAGCTCGCGCCGGAACGCGTCGGCCAGCGGCTGCGGGTCGGGCACGATCCCGGCGTCGGTGAGGAAGCCGACGGTGACGTTGCCGGCGTAGCTGAAGATGCTCACCGTCATGCGCATGTCACCCGAGCACGGCGCCCACACGAGCATGCCGGCGACCGGGGTCCCGGCGAGCGAGATCGCTCGTCCTGGCCCGCGCACGTTGGTGACGACCATGGACGCCTTCGCCGTGAAGTATTCGAGCAGCCGCGCCTCGACCTCGGTCGGCGCGCGGCCCATGACGTCGAGGATCCCGTAGGTGATCGCGCCTTCGTCGGAGTGCTTGATCGCGTCCATGCAGCGGTTGACCTCCCACACCCGGTCGACCGGGTCCTCGACGTGTGCCGGGAGGTCGGCGAGCACGAGGCCGAAGCGGTTGCCCAGGTCGGCCGGCACCGGCTCGTCCAGCGGACGCAGGTTCAGCGGCACGAGCGCGTGCAGCCGCTCGGGCTCAGCGCCGGCTGCCAGCACGCGCGTGCGCAGCGCGCCGGCGAGCGCGCCCATCAGCACGTCGTTGACCGTCACGCGGTAGGCGTCGGCGGTGCGCTTGACGCGCCACAGCGCGACCGGCTCGCTCCACGCCACGCGATGCCCGACGTGTCCCTCTCCCTTGAGCACGCGCGAGGACTCGCCGCCGGGCAGCAGCAGCTTGGCCAGCGTGCCGACGTCGGTGAGCCCGCGCGACGCGGCGCGACGAGGATGCGCGACGGCGGAGACGCCGCCGTGCAGCAGCGCGCCCAGCGCCGAGTCGTGGTGGTGCTCGGCGCCGATGCCCGGCCCGGGATCGCCGCCGTCGGTGGCCGAGAGCAACACGCGCGCGAGCGCGATGCCGTCCCCGACCGCGTGGTGCACGCGGGTCAGCAGCACCGCGCCGTCGGCCACGCCCTCGATCAGGTGGACCTCCCACAGCGGCCGGCCATGGTCGAGCGGCGCGGTGACGAGATCGCCGATCAGCGTCTTGAGCGCCTCGCGGTCTCCGGGCGCGGGGAGGGCGATGCGGTGGAAGTGGTCGCCGGGGTCGAACTGCGGGTCGTCCTCCCAGTGGGCGCCGTTGAGCGCGCCGCCCGGGCGGGCGATCTGCCTGAAGCGTGGGAAGCGCTCGACGATGCGCTCCACGTGGTTGGCGCGGAGCCGATCCCAGTCGGGTGTCGTCTCGAAGAACAGCAGCGAGTTGATCACCATCAGGTTCGTCGGGCTGTCCATTCGCAGCCAGGCGGCGTCCGCATGCGACATCGAATGCGTACTCACGCTGTCGATGCTCCGCCTCCACGCACCTGCGGTCATCGGGACCGCGCCCCCCGAGGTGTCCGTGGTTTCTACGGATCACGGTGCCGTGCGTTGCCCCGATGGAGGGCGGGACACTCCGGCGGATGATGCTCGCCATGACCTTCCCCACCGTGACCGAAGTGCCGCCGGTGCTCGCGCCGGTGACCCCACCGACCTTCGTCTTCGCCGTCGTGCGCGAAGGCGCCCCGCGCACGTCCGCGACGCCGCCGTCGCGCCGCATCGTCGACTGATCATGGACCGCTTCCCGCAGCCCAGCAGACGGCGGTTGAGCCGGCTCGCCGCGGCCGCCCGGCGTCTCGTGGACCCCGGCGGCCTGCACCGCTGCCCGGCCTGTGGGGAGGCGTTCGTGTGCCCGGTGGACTGGGAGATCGACGGCAAGGACCACTGGCGGATGCAGTTGCGCTGCGCCGCCTGCGATACCTGGCGCGACGTGCGCGCGACCAACGACGAGGCCAAGGAGTTCGACCTCGTGCTGGACCGCCAGTGTGGCGAGATCCACCGTGAGCTGCTGCGCATCGATCGCGAGCAGATGCGGGCCGAGCTGGAGCTGCTGACGGCCGCGCTCGAGCACGACCTCATCGACGCCGCCGACTTCGCCCGTTGACATGCACGCCGTCTCGATCGACGGCCTTCGCGTGATCCGCGGGGATCGTCTGGTCCTCGACGGTGTGGGCATCGACGTGCCCACCGGCTCGGTGACCGGCCTGCTGGGCCCGAGCGGGTGCGGCAAGACGACGCTGATGCGCGCGATCGTCGGCGTGCAGCGCGTCGCGGGCGGGCGGGTGGAGGTGCTCGGCGTGCCCGCCGGCGCTCCCGAGCTTCGGTCGCGCGTGGCGTACCTGCCGCAGGCACCGTCGGTCTACACCGACCTCAGCGTCGGCGAGAACCTGCGCTACTTCGCGCGGATCGCCGGCGTCGGCCGTTCGCGGATCGCCGAGGTGCTGGCGACCGTCGGGCTCGGCGCCCGGCGCGGCCAGGTCGTCGGTTCGCTCTCCGGTGGCGAGTGCGCGCGCGTGTCGCTCGCGGTGGCGCTGCTCGGCCGGCCCGAGCTGCTCGTGCTCGACGAGCCGACCGTCGGCCTGGACCCGGTGCTGCGCGCCGAGCTCTGGACGGCGTTCCGGGCGCTGGCCGCGGGTGGCTCGACGCTGCTGGTGTCCAGTCACGTGATGGACGAGGCCGCGGAATGCGATGCGCTGCTGCTGATGCGCGACGGCGTGATCCTCGAGCACACCACGCCCGGCGAGCTGCGCACTGAGACCGGAGAGGCCGACCTCGGCCGCGCGTTTCTGTCCGTCATCCGGGAAGCGGCATGAACGCGCGCGTGGTAGTCGCCACCGCGCGGCGCGTGCTGTGGCAGATCCGGCGCGATCCGCGCACCATCGCGCTGCTGCTCGTGGTGCCCGCGGGCCTGCTCACCCTCCTGCGCTACGTGCTCGACGGCCGGCCCGAGGCCTTTCAGGCGATCGGCGCCCCGCTGTGCGGCCTGTTCCCGTTCATCGCCATGTTCCTCGTGACCTCGATCGCGATGCTGCGCGAACGCACCTCGGGCACGCTCGAGCGCCTGATGACGCTGCCACTGGCCAAGCTCGACCTGCTCGCGGGCTACGCGCTGGCGTTCGGTCTGCTGGCCGCCCTGCAGGCGCTGGTGGTCTGCACGGTCGGCTTCGCCGCGCTCGGTCTCGAAGCGCCTCACGGCGTCTGGTTGGTCGGCGTGCTGGCGGTCGGAAACGCGGTGCTCGGGATGGCGCTCGGCCTCTTTGTCAGCGCGTTCGCCCGCACCGAGTTCCAGGCGGTCCAGTTCATGCCGGCGCTCGTGCTTCCGCAGTTGCTGCTGTGCGGGCTGTTCGCGGCGCGCGACCAGATGGCTCCGGCGCTGCACGCGTTCTCCTGGGCGCTGCCGTTCACGTACGCCTACGATGCCCTCGCGCGCGTGACGGAGGGCGGGACGCTCAGCGGCGCCCGGGTCGCGCTGGACGCGGCGGTGCTGCTGGCGGCCACGACCGCGGCGCTGATGCTCGGCGCCGCCACCCTGCGGCGGCGGACGGCTTGAGCTGCTAGGACAGCGCGGCGCGGGCCGCCGCGGCGAACGCGCCCGCCGACGCCGGCCGCTCGGCCGGAATCCTTGGCCAGCGCGTCCGCGACCGCCGCGCCGAGCGCCGCGGGAAGGTCCGGGCGCAGGGCGTGCAGCGCGGGCGGCGGTTCGTGGACGTGCGCCCAGAGCTTGTCCAGGTCGCTGTCGGCCTCGAACGGCAGCCGTTCCGTGAGCGCCTGGAAGAGCACGCACGCGAGCGCGTAGGTGTCGGCGGCGCCGTCGAGGTCGCGGCCCTGGGCCTGCTCCGGGGCGATGTAATCGGCGGTTCCGATCGCCAGACCGGTGGCGGTGAGCTGCGGGTCGTCGGTGCGGTGCTTACTGACGCCGAAGTCGGTCAGGAAGGCGTGCTCGGCGCCACCGCGCTCACCCACGAGGATGTTGGCGGGCTTGACGTCGCGGTGGACGAGTCCGTGCGCGTGCGCCTCGTCGAGCGCGCCCGCGATCTGCTCCACCAGTCGCACCGCGCGCGATGCCTCCAGTCGACCTTCGCGGACCAGCAGCGCCCGGAGGTCGGTGCCTTGCACGAAGCGCATGGTCACGTACAGGCGACCATGGTCTTCGCCCGCCCGGTAGACGGGCACGACGTGGGGGTGGTCGAGCCGGGCCGCGAGCCTGCATTCGCGCTCGAACCGCGCGCGGAACACCGGGTCCGCGGCCAGCGCGGGCGTGACGAGCTTCAGCGCCACCGGCCGGTCGAGCGCGAGGTCCGTGGCCCGGTACACGACGCCCATGCCACCGCGACCGGCGATCGCGTCGACGCGATGCCCGGCGAACGTCTCGCCGACCGCGAGCGCCCCCGCCGCCCGCGGCGGGTACGCCAGCAGCGCACCGAGCTCCGGGTCCAGGTAGGTCCGCCCGGCGGCGGTCGCGCGCACCGCGTCGACCAGCTCGGAGTCCGCGCCCTCCTTGAGCACGTAGCCGTTGGCCCCGGCCTCCAGCGCCGCGCGCGCGTGGGCAGGATCGGCCTCCATGGTCAACACGACGACGGCGGCCCGTTCGGCGAGGAACTCACCGAGGGCGGGGAGCGTCGGCCGGCCCGGCATGTGCAGGTCGAGGACCACCACGCCCGGCGCGAGCTCGCGCGTGCGTCGCAGCGCCTCCTCGACCGTGCCGGCCTCGGCGACGACCCTGAACCCGGGCTCGGCGTCGAGCACCATCCGCAGGCCGCGGCGGACCATCGCATGGTCGTCGGCGAGCACGATCTCGATCTGCTCGCGTTCGTCGTGCGCCGGATCAGCCACCGGCGGCTGACTCTACTCGCGCGCGAACGTGGGTTCCCAGCGACGCGCGGCGGGCCCTCTACCGATGACGCTCGTCCGCTGGAGCACCGTCGGAGTGAGGACCTCGGCGCGCGGGCGTCACAGCGGTCGCAGACAGCCTGCCCACCCCGCAGTGGCCCGGTCCGGCTCCGGCTCACTGGCGGCGCCCGCGTCGCCCGGCGCAGGCTCGTCACGAGCCTGCGCCGCGGTCTCGCGGACCGGCGTGGCGAACGTGCGGCTGCGGTTGTAGCGGTCGCGGACCTGGACGTGCGTGGCGCCGCCGGCGCGGGCCTGGGCGAACGCGGCGCGGCTGGCGGCGCCGGCCTCGTGATGCTCGGACACCGGGCGGGTCGCGTCGTCGCGGCGAACGACCCAGTGGCCGTTGCTCGGTTCCACATACAGCGTGGTCATATGGCGCATTGAACGCGACCCTTGCCCGCCTGCCATCCGGGAGGACCGCCCGCCGTGGCTCCGTAGTTCACCGCGGTACTCAGCCCAGGATCGGCCAGCGGCGGGCTTCGGCCAGGCGGTCGAGCGCGCCCTGCATGCGCGCGACGATCGCCTCGTAGGCGGCGTCGGCGTCGTCGCCGAAGGTGCCACGCAGGTCGATCGGATCGAGTACCTCGACCGTGATCTTGGCCGGGAGCGGCACGTGCCCGAGAAGATCGCCGACGTCCAGGCCCCAGGGGAGGGCGATCGAGATCGGGAGCACGTCGCTGTGAAGCCGCTCGTGCAGGTGCAGGGCGCGCGCGAGATGGTCGCCGCGGCTGAGGAACAGCGCCGTCTCCTGGCCGCCGACCGAGACCACCGGTACGACCGGAACCCCGGTCTGCAGGGCGAGCCGGACGAACCCGTGGCGGTCGTGGAACTCGATCCGGTTGCGTTCCCAGCTCGGCCGGTGGACCTCCCAGTCACCACCCGGGTAGACGAGCACCGCCGCTCCACCCGCCAGTGCCGCTCGCGCTGCCGCCGGCGACGCCGCGATCACGCCATAGCGGCGCATCGGCGCCAGCCAGGGCATCGAGAGGACGAGATCGTGCGCGAGCTGGAAGAACGGGCGATCAGCACCGAAGTGGCGGCTGAACGCGATCGCGAACACGAACGTGTCCGGGGCGACGTTGCCGCCCGAGTGGTTGCCGACGAGCAGGACGGGTCCTTTGGCCGGTATCCGCTCCAGCCCTCGCACCTCGGGGCGAAACCACGTCCGCAACGCCGCCCACCACAACGGCAGTGTGCGGCGGATGAACTCCGGGTCACGCGCCTCGAGCCCGTATGCCGGGTACATGGCCCGATCGTGTCAGCGCCGCACGTCACCGCCATCCGCACGAGCGCGCCGACCGATGCGGCTTCTCACGGACCGCGTTGGCGGGAGGACACCGATGTGGGCACCGGTGGGTGAGCGTGCGGATCAGCGAACGCGTCGGGATCGTCTCGCCCCGCTCGGTGCTCAGCGTGCGCCGCGCGACCTAGATGCCCGCGCGGATGCCGCCCAGGACCTGAGTGCCCGTGGGACCGATGACCACGATCGCGTAGGCGCCGGGGTCGGCCTGGACGAGCCACGTCATGTCGCTGTGCGGTGGGGTGGAGCCGGTGGCCACGGGGCTGAACCAGATCGGCGGGTCGAACGGCCGGTCGGCGCGCACGCGCCGGCGCAGGTCGGTCCAGGTGTGGCCCTCGCCGAGCCGGCCGAGCACGTGGGTCAGCTCGGTGTCAGAGCGGTTGTGGGTGTCGAACGCACCCTCGCCGGCGGCGGCGGACCGCGCGGGGCCGCGGTAGACGCAGCCGGCCGGCTCGCACGTGATCGCGGCCCCGACGTCGAGTGCCGGGATGGTCACGCGAGCGCCGCCGAGGAGCGTGCCGAGCAGTTCGCGTTCGAAGCGGGCCCGGTCCGCGCTCACCGCCACGGCGATCGGCGGGCGCGCGGCGTCGCGCACGAGCCGGCCGTCCCGTGTGACCCGCAGGCGCTCGCGGCGCAGCGTGACCACCGCCGGAGCGGCAAGGGTGGCCGCCGCCAGCGGGTCCCAGAAGTACTTCCCGCCCGCCTGCATCCGCGTCACGCGGACGAGCTCCTCGGCCAGCGCGCCCGCCCGGGTGGCGTAGTGCGCGCGCTCGAGAGCCAGCGAGAACGCGAGCGTGACCGGGACGTCGTTGGTCGCGTCGAGCGGGGCCAGCATGACCGGGACGCCGCTGCGCAGCACCTCGTCCGCAGCCACCGGGTCGACCCAGAGGTTGTATTCGGCCCCCGCGTGGCCGGCGCCGATGTTGCCGGGAGCATCGACCACCCCGGCCATCGCGTGGATGCCGGTCAGCCGCGAACGGTCCCCGGGATGCGCCCGCAGGAGCGCCGCGACGTCGGTCAGGGGCCCGAGGGCGACGAGCGCCACGTTGCGCTCGGACACGCCGAGCGTGTCGTGCAGCAACGCGACGGCGCCGCGACCGTCCGGCCGGGTCGCGGTCGCGGGCAGCGGGACAGCGAAGAACGCGTCGGCGGGATCGCGCCACTGCGCCGGGAACGCGTTGAAGCCGGCGAGGGGATCCTCGCGGCCGCACGCCACGGGGATGTCGGGGCGTCCCGCCGCGGCCAGCAGCGCGAGCGCGTTGCGGGCTCCGGCCGGGCAGCGGACCAGCCCCGCGCCGGACACCGCGACGGCGCGGACGTCGAGGTTCCGCCGGCCGAGCAGATAGAGCAGGGCGAGCGCGTCGTCGGGGCCGAGGTCGGTGTCGACGACCACGGGGGTGGGCTCGACGGCACGCGGCGCGTCGCGACCGCCGTAGCCGGCCAGCGCCAGCGCGGCGACAAGGGCGGCGACCAGGAGTCGCCGCATGCCTCACCCTTGAGCGCGCCAGTCGTAGGCCACGCTCGCCAGCCGCGGCGGTCCGGCGGCGATGTCATAGGTCATGCTCATAGCTGCAGGATCCCGCCGTCGGCGACGCGTGCCATCGGGGCTCTGCCGTGGTCGGACTGTGGATTTCCACCGCGGTCGGCGGCGGGCCGCGAACGCCGCCGCACCTGCCCCGTGATGCTTCAGACGCCGACCGACAGCGCGATCTCCTCGGCCGTGACGGTGAGCAATCGCTCGGGGTCGAGCAACACGATCAGGCGGTCGCCGACCTTGACGATCGTGTCGATCGCGTCGCTGGTGGACGTTGGGACGCCCTCCGTCTGCTCCGGGGTGATCGTGCGCACCTCGTCGACCTCGTTGACGATGACGCCGACGTGGCCGTTGCCGGTCTCGACGATCACGATCTTGTCGGGAGCGCTCTCGGACGGGCTGAGCTGGAGCCTGCCGGCGAGCTCGAACACGGGGATGACCTTGCCGCGCAGGCCGATCACGCCCAGCACGCCGGGCACGACCGACGCGACGCTGCGCGGTTGCGTGTAGCGGATGATCTCGGAGACGGCGTTGATCGGCAGCGCGTAGTCCTCGCCCGAGAGGGAGAAGACGACGATCTGCCGCGCGGCGGTGACGGCCATCAGGCCGCGAGCTGGAAGCGATGGACGAGTTCGTTGAGCTGCATGGCGGTGGCCGCCAGGGCCTGCGCGGAGGCCGCGATCTCCTGGGTCGAGGCGCTCGTCTGCTGGGTGGAGGCGGACACCTGCTCGGCGGAGGCCGACGATTCCTCGGCGACGCCGGCGACCTCGGTGATGTCCGTCTCGGCGCGTTCGGTCTCGACGGTGATCTGGTGCACGGAGTCGGTGATCTCGCCGACCCGCTGGGCCATCAGCTCGACGGCGGTGCCGATCTGCTCGAACGCTTCGCGGGTGTGCTCGACCGTCGTGACGCCGTCCTCGGTGCGCTGCGCGCTCTCCTTGACGACACCGACGACCTTCAGCGTCTCGGTCTGGATCTCGCCGATCAGCTCGGCGATCTCGCCCGCGGCGGCCTGTGAGCCCTCGGCGAGCTTGCGGACCTCTTCGGCGACGACGGCGAAGCCGCGGCCCTGCTCACCCGCGCGGGCCGCTTCGATCGCGGCGTTGAGCGCGAGCAGGTTGGTCTGCTCGGAGAGCCCGCTGATCGTGTCGACGATCCCACCGATGCGCTCGGACTTCGTTGAGAGGCCCTGGATCGCCACGGCGACCTGCGCGGAGGCCTCGGCGACCTGCCGGATCGCGGCCGTCGCCTGGCCGGCGGCGGCGACGCCGTCACGGGCCAGGACCTGCGCGTCATCGGCGGCCTGGGTCGTCGCGGTCGCCGTCTCGGCGCTGCTCGCCGCCGCGCGCGCGGCACCCTGCACAGCGTCGCGGGTGGACTCGACCATCCGCACCTGACGCTCGGCGCCGTGCGCGACGTCGGTGACCGCCGAGGTGATCTCCCCGACCGCGCGCCCGGCCTCCTCCGACGTCGCGGCCATCTGCTGGGACGCCGACGAGACCGTCTGGGCCTGCGTGGAGAGCTCACCGACGATCTGACCGAGGTCCCCGACGAGCCGCTGGAACGCGTTGCCGAGCAGGTCCCGGTCGGAATGCGGCGTCACGGTGACGGTGAGGTCGCCCGTCGCCACGCGGTCGGCGACTTCCGCCATCTCCTTCAGGTACACGATCATCTGCGCGAAGGCGGCACCTGTCTCACCGAGCTCGTCGCGGCTGGTGATGTGCACGTCTTGATCGACGTCGCCCTGCGCGATCCCCTGCGCCGCCCGGCGGATCTGTCCGACGCCGCCCGTGATCGAGCGGGACAGCACGAACGCCAGCGCCGCGGCGAACAGTGCCGCCAGCGCGGCGAGCACGATCGAGAGCCTCCGATGCGACGAGTACGTCGCGACGGCCTCCGCCTCCTTGGTGGCGCCGAGCTTGGTCTTGGAGTCGAACAGCTTTGTGAAGTCATCGGCGACGGCGGCGAAGGCCGGCACCGCCTTGGCCTTGTTGAGCGCGTACGCCTCGGCGTCGCGGTTCGCGCGCGACAGGGCGAGCACCGCCTCGCGCTGCTGGCGGTAGTTCGCGATCGCGACCTGCAGGTGGGCGAAGATCTGCTTCCCGCTGGGGGTCTGGAGCGTCTTTTGGACCTGCGCCATGCTCGTGTTGACGATCGCGACGTTGTTCGCGATCTTCTTCTCGAGCTCCGCCCGCTCGGGCGCGCCGCCCTCCAGGATGTGGTTGTTCAACAGCGCGCGGCTCTCGTTGAGCTTCGCCCGCGCCGTCCCGAGTTCGGCCAGGGGGACCGTCACATCTTTATAGGTCACGTCTGTCAGCGCCGCGACCGACGACAGCCCGCTGAGCCCGAGCACGGACGTGAGGACGAGCAGCCCGACGACGACGCCGAAGCCGCCGAAGAGTTTGTTGCGAACGGTGAGGCGCATGCGAGCTGAGCTCCTGGGGAAGTCGCTCGGCCCGTTGGCCGAGGGGCGCCGGTAGGGCGGTCCTGAGCTTTCATCGGGTCTTCACGCCGCGGGCCGCTCCGTAGTTACTACGCATCCGTGGATCGGAGACGGAGGAACTACGGACGCAGCATGCGAGCGAGCATGGCCACCGTGCGCGCGACATCCGGTGTCAGTCCTGGCCCGGGCGCGAAGACCGCGCCCTCGATGGCGTAGACGTCCAGTCGCGGCGGGAGTCGCCCGAGCGCGCGCGCCAGCTCGACGGCGTCGGCGACCCCGAAGGCGTGCGTCGAACGCGCCGCCCCGGCGGGGAGGGGCGCCGCGGCCGCATCGAAGTGCCGCAGGGTGCCGGGCGGCGCCCCCGAGGCTGCCGCGTCGACGACGATCGCGTGCTCGGCGCCCGCCCACAGGTCCAGCAGCCGCGACGGGTCGTCGGTGCACACACCACCGAGCGCGGCGGCGACCGCGGGCCCGGCGCCGTCGTCGCGGCGCCAGGCGTTGCCGACGCCGATCAGCCGCGGTCGATCTCGAGCTTGAGGAAGTGCGTCGCGCACGAGATGCAGGGGTCGTAGCTGCGAACGGCCTGCTCGCAGCGGTGCTGGAGCTCGGCATCGTCGAGCGCGAGGTGACGCTCGACGAAGGCGCGCAGGCTCTGCTCGATGCGGGCCTGGTTCTGCGAGGTGGGCGGGACGATCCGCGCGTCCAGGATCGTGCCCTCGGCGTCGATGGCGTACCTGTGCCACAGCAGCCCGCGCGGCGCCTCTGACCAGCCGTGCCCGGTCGCCGCCCGCGGCGGCACGTCGATCGCCGGCAGCTCCAGCGGTGCGTAGGCCGCAAGCAGCCGCAACGCCTCGTCGACGGCGTAGAGGATCTCGACGGCGCGCACGACGATGCTCCGGAACGGGTTGCGGCACTCGGCCTCCAGTCCGGCGGCGTCCGCGGCCTCGAGGACCGCGTGCGGAAGCTGGTCGCGGTTGAGCGCCCAGCGCGCCAGCGGCCCGACCAGGTAACGCTCGCCGCTGCGCAGGCGTGAATGCAGCGCCGTTGAGTGCGGGACGTGCTCCTCGGCGAAGTGCGCGTCGTATTCGTGCGGGGCGAGGTCCAGGCCGCCGCTGGACACGAGCCGTCCGGATTCGATCGCGTAGCGGTCGGTTTCGCGTAGCGCGACGAAGTGGAAGACCTCCTCGAAGTCGGGGAACGGCAGGTTCGCGGTGAACGCGATCGCGTCGCGCGCGAACTCGCGCACGTCCTCCAGCGCGGCGATGGCGGGCGCGAGCTCCTCGCGCGTGGGGGCGCGGTAGACGCCGCCGAGGCGCACGTTGACGGGATGGATCTCGCGCCCGCCGACGATCCGCATCAATGTGTTGCCGGCCTTCTTGAGCGCCAGCGCGCCCTCGACCACCGGGCGATGGTCGCGGGCCATCTCGAACGCGCTGGCGTAGCCGAGGAAGTCCGGCGCGTGCAGGAAGAAGACGTGCAGCGCGTGGCTCTCGATCCACTCGCCGCAGTACAGCAGCCGGCGCAGCGCCCACACGGCGTCCGGCGCCTGCACGCCGCAGGCGTCCTCCATCGCCGCCATCGCGCTGGTCTGGTAGGCGACCGGGCAGATCCCGCAGATGCGGGCGGTGATGTCCGGGACCTCGGTGAACCGGCGACCGCGCAGGAAGGCCTCGAAGAAGCGCGGCGGCTCGTAGATGCGCAGGCGCACGTCGTCGACGCGCCCGTCGCGCACGCGCACGTGCAGCGCCCCCTCGCCCTCGACGCGGGCCAGCGCCTCGGTGACGAACTCGCGTTCAGCCATAGCGGTAGAAGCTCCGGTAGAGGCGCACGACATCGCGCTCGGGCAGGCCGTGGTCGGCGAGCCAGGCGCCGAGCGCGTCGGCGTTGGGCGCCTCCATCGGGCCGAAGCAGCCGAAGCAGCCGCGGTCATAGCTGGGGCACAGCGCGCCGCAGCCGGCGTGGGTCAGCGGGCCCAGGCAGGGCGTCCCGTGCGCGACCATCACGCACACGTTCCCGGCCCGCTTGCACTCGACGCACACGCTGTGGGAGGCGATCGCGGGCTTGCGATCGTTGAGGTAGGCGCTGATGACCTCCAGCAGCTGGCGCTTGTCCGGCGGGCAGCCCTGGAGCTCGAAGTCGACGTGGACGTGCTCGCTCGCGGGGGTCGAGCGCGCCAGGGTCGAGATGTACCGCGGGCTGGCGTAGACGAGCGAGGTGAAGTCCTCGACCGACGCGAAGTTGCGCAGCGCCTGGATCCCGCCCGAGCTGGCGCACGCGCCGATCGCGATCAACCGGCCGGAGCGTGCGCGGATCTCGCGGATGCGCTCGGCGTCGTGCTCGGTGGTGATCGAGCCCTCGACGATCGAGAGGTCGTACTCGCGCCGGACCTCGGCGCGGCCGGCCTCGAGGAAGTAGGCGATGTCGAGCGCGCCGGCCAGTGGCAGCAGCTCGTCCTCGCAGTCGAGCAGCGAGAGCTGGCAGCCGTCGCAGGAGGCGAACTTCCAGACCGCGAGCGAGCGCGTCACAGCTGGCTCACCGCCAGCAGCGGCGCGACCAGGTCGTGGCGGAAGACCGCCCCGTCGCGGCAGATCAGCAGCGGGCCGAGCTGGCAGTGCCCGCAGTGGCCGACGCCGCACTTCATGCCGCGCTCCAGCGACTCCCAGATCGCGTCGGCGGCGACACCGCGCTCGAGCAGCGCGGCGGCGGCGAAGCGCATCATGACCTCGGGGCCGCACATCATCGCCAGCGTCCGCGACGGGTCCAGCTTCGCGCCGGCGATCAACCGCGTGACGACGCCGACCGGCCCGCGCCAGCCCGGCGCCGGTGTGTCGACGGTGACGGCGAAGTCGAGGGCGCGGCTCCAGCGCTCGAATTCGTCCGTGTAGAGCAGCTCGGCGGGCGCGCGGCCGCCGTAAAGCAGCCAGACGCGTCCGTAGCGTTCGCGCTCGGCGAGCACGGCGTCGATCACGGGGCGCAGCGGGGCGAGCCCGATCCCGCCGGCGACGATCACGAGATCGCGGCCCACGGCGCGCTCCACGGGCCACCGATTGCCGTACGGACCGCGCACGCCGATCATCTCCGCGCGGCACAGGGCGTCGGTCACCGCTCCGACCGCGCGAATGCTGTGGAAGGTGTGCTCGCCGATGCGGCTGACCGAGATCGCCGACTCGCCGACGCCGAAGGCGTAGAGCATCGCGAACTGTCCCGGCCCGTAGCCGGGACCCGAGGCGACCTCGAGTGTCCACGTGTCGTGCGTCTCGCGCCGGCGCGAGAGCACCGGCTGTGGCGCGCTCAGCAGCGCCTGGCCGTCAGCGATCGCCGACACGGGCGGTCCCGTAGAGATCGAGCAGCCGCAGCCGCGTCTCCTGCAGGCGCACGGCGAAGACGGCCGCGAGCAGCTTCAGCAGGTCGTAGCCCAGCGCCGGGTCGGCCTCGCACTTGCCGCGCAGGCAGGCGCCGTCGATCGCCAGTGTCCGCGTCGTGGTCAGCGCGCGTGCGCCGAACGCGGAGGTGTAGGGCTCAAGCAGCCAGGACCAGCCGACCACCTCGCCCCCATGCAGGGTCTCGAGCGTGACCGCTCCGCGCCCGGGGACCTCGGTCTCGATGGCCACGTCGCCGCCGCGGATGACGTAGAACGTGTCCGCCGGGCCGCCCTCTCGCATCAGCGCCTCGCCCGGCGCGAACGCGCGGTTGCGGGTGCAGCCGGCGATCGTGCCCCGGTGCTCCGGCGTCAACGTCCCCAGCGCGGGGACCTCGTCCATCAGGTCAGTCAGCGTTCGCACGGATCGCCGCCACCTCCTCGGTGATGTCGATGGCGACTGGGCACCAGGCGATGCAACGCCCGCAGCCGACGCATCCGGACGTCCCGAACTGGTCGATCCAGGTCGAGAGCTTGTGCGTCATCCATTGGCGGTAACGCGAGCGGGTCGTGGCCCGGACGCCCCCGCCATGCATGTAGGAGTGCTCGAGTGAGAAGCACGAGTCCCACAGCCGCGTGCGCTCGCTCTCGCCCCCGGCGAGGTCGGTGGTGTCCTCGACGGTCGAGCAGAAGCAGGTGGGGCAGACCATCGTGCAGTTGCCGCAGCTCAGGCAGCGTTCGGCGACCCGGGCCCAGCGCGGGTGCTCGGGATTGTCCTGGAGCAGTTCGCGCAGTCCGGCGGTGTCGAGGCTGCGGCCCATCGACGCCGCGGCGGCCTCGACCGCGGCGTCGGCCGCGCTGATGTCGGGCGCCTCGGCCGCGTGCGTCGGGAGCGCCGCCAGCACCGCCGCGCCGCGCTCGCTGCCGACCTCGACCAGGAACCGGTGCCCGCGATCGTCGAGCAACTCGGTCAAGGCAAGGTCGAAGCCGCCGCTCGCCTGTGGTCCGCTGTCCATCGAGACGCAGAAGCAGGTGTCGCCCGCGCGCGTGCAGTTGACCGCGACGAAGAACGCGTCGCGGCGACGCGCGGCGTAGTCGGGCTCCATGTACCCGCCGCCGAGGAACACCTGGTCCTGCACCGCGACGGCGTGCAGGTCGCAGGCACGCACGCCGAGGAACGCGTAGCGTGGGGCGGACTCCCCGGTCTCGACCGTGAACCGGCCATCCCGGTCGCGGTGTGCGTGCCACGCGCGGACGCGCGCGGGAAAGAGGAAGCCCTTCAGCGACTGCGGCCCGACCGCGTGGCGGAAGAGCGCCGCGTCGCCGCGGCGGGTGAGCCGGTAGCAACCGCCGTCGGTCTCGTCCACCCAGCCGGCCGGGAGGTCGTCGACGCGATGGACCACGTCGTAGACGATCGCCCCCGCCCGCTCGCGCGGACCCACGACCGTGTAGCCCTGTTCGCGCAGAGCGCCGATCAACCGATCGAGCCCGTCGAGGTCCAGCGTGCGGACAGTCACGGGTCCACGCTTACGCCGGCCGGACATGGCTCAATGCCCACCGGCCGCGCAGATCGCGGTGACGACGAGCCGCCAGGGCAGGTCGGCCGCGACGTGCCCGGTCGCCGACCAGCCGTCCTCGCCCTCCGGCGTATTGCTCACCAGGGCCGCGTGACGGGTGGTCCCCTCGATCGCGGCGCCGCCGGAGAGGACGCGCGAGCCGGCCGGGCAGCGCGCGCTCACGGGGCCTTTGGTGCGACGCTCGTCGGTGGCGGTCGCGCTGCTCACCGCGAACGGCTGCGACAGATAGGCGCTCGCTCGAAGCCCGCCGAGGGCCACGGCGTCTCGCGCCGTGGGCACGGCGGACAGGGAGCGCTCACGGATGTCGGCGCCGGTCAGCGCGTTGGCCGCCACGTGCCGGCTGTCCACCGCGCCCGGGGCGAGTTGTGCGGAGCCCACCGCGCCCGCGGCGAGCGCGCCCCGGGTCACGGCGCCCCCGGCCAGCTTGTCCGCGCTGACGCTGCCGTTCTGGAGCGCCGACGTCCCCACGCTCGAGGCCGGGGCCGTCTGGCTGAGCAAGCCCACGTCGCGCTTGAGCGCGACGACCGAGATGACGAGCGCCGCTACGGCGATCCCCAGCACGACGGTCAGGGCGATGCTCATCCACGACACGATCCGGCTCTCCTGGATCTCGGCCGCCTCGGCCTCGATCAGCGCCTCGTCGCGCGCCAGGCGCGCCTCGTCGTGGACGAGGCGCTGCTCCAGCGTGGGGCGCGGGTCGGGCATGGTCGGTCAGGCGACCGCGGGGACGCCGAGCATGACGCGGGCGGCGAGGTCCACGAGCCGGTTCGAGTAGCCCCACTCGTTGTCGTACCAGGCGACCACCTTGACCTGCGTGTCGTCGATGACGGTGGTCAGCGGCGCATCGAAGATCGCGGAGTACGGTGACTTCACGATGTCCACTGAGACCAGCGGGTCCTCGCTGTAGGCGAGGATGCCGGCGAGCGACGTCTCGGCGGCCGCGGCGAACGCGCCGTTGATCTCGGCGACGCTGGTGGCGCGCTCCATCTCGACGGTCAGATCGACGATCGACCCGGTCGGGGTGGGGACGCGCACCGCATAGCCCTGCAGGCGGCCGGCGAGCTCGGGGATGACGAGGCCCAGCGCCTTCGCCGCCCCCGTGGAGGTGGGGACGAGGCTCAGCGCGGCCGCGCGGGCGCGGCGCAGATCCTTGTGCGGGCCGTCGAGCAGGTTCTGGTCGGCCGTGTAGGCATGGATCGTCGTCATCAGGCCATGGCGGATCCCGACCGTCTCGTGCAGCACCTTGGCCACCGGCGCGAGGCAGTTCGTCGTGCACGACGCGTTGGTGACGATGTGGTGGCGCTCGGGGTCATAGACCGCGTCGTTGACGCCCAGGACGATGTTCGCGTCGGCGGGTTCGGCGCCCTTCATGGGTGCGGAGAGGATCACCTTGGCGGCGCCCGCCTCCAGGTGCCTGGCCGCGTCGGCGCGGGTGCGGAAGCGGCCCGTGGCCTCGATCACCACGTCGACGCCGAGCTCGCGCCACGGCAGCTCGGACGGGTCGCGGTGCGCGGTGGTGGCGATGCCATGGCCGTCGACGTCGATGAACCCGTCGCGGACCGAGACCGGCGCGGGGAAGCGTCCGTAGACGGAGTCGAAGGCGAGCAGGTGGGCGAGCGTGTCGACGTCGGCGACGTCGTTGACGGCGACGATCTCGATCTCGGCCTGGCGCTCGAAGGCGGCGCGGACGACGCCGCGGCCAATACGCCCGAAGCCATTGATGGCGACGCGAACGGACATGGGCTTCTCCCGGTTGTGGTCTGGGGGGGACCGTATGCGCCCGTCGCGGGCCGAGCATCGGGGATCGCCCGCCGCGCCGGCGGGTGAAACTACGTACGCGGACGCAGCTCGACCCGCCCCCGCAGCGCGCCGTCGCCGCCGGTCACCACCGGATCTGCGTCAGCGGGCGCGGCTTGGCGCTCAATGCCCCGCGCCGAGTGCACGCGCAACCCGCTCGGCCTCGGCGAGGTCACGGGCGGGCGCGACGCGCACGCACGCGACGAGCGGGCGCAGCGCGCGATCGTGCAGGAGCTCGAACACGACCGTCGGGCCGGGCTGCGGCGCGCTCGATTGCGCTCGCGGACGTGAGATCCGCGCGGTTCCGGGCAGCGCGCGCGACCGCACGACGACCACGTATCCGCAGTCGCGGCCGCCGAGGTGCAGCCAGGCGATGTCCGCCAGTTTGGGCGTTGACGCCTCGGTCAGCGTGAGCCGGCGGCCGTCGCGCAGGACCGCGGTGACGGCGGCGTCCGCCCCCGTTGACGGGAACAGGAGTCCGACGTCATGCGGGTCGTCCTGGTCGTGCGCGGGGAGAACCCGCCACGAGGTCTCTACAGCGTCGGCGGTGAAGCGATGGCGGGTTCGGACCGTCACGCCGGGGCCTGTGGTCGTGCCCACCGCCGCCAGCCGTGTGAACGGCCCGGCGTACGCGTGCACCGGGTAGGCGATCGGATGCTCGACCGCGCCGCGCGGCGCCTCGAGCAGGCGCAGGGGCGGGTGCGCGAGGTCCGGGTGCAGCCGGCCGTGCTGGGTCGCGGTCTCGTGGCCCGTCCGGCGATTGCGGACGAGGACCCCGAAGGACGCGGGCGGGCGCCCGCCGATGTTCGCCGCGATCCGCTGGTCACCGTCGAACAGGCGTGCGAGTTCCACGCCCCCGTAGGGGAACGCTCGCTGATTGACGGTGACGATCGCGGTGTTGTAGGCCGGGGTGGTGACCGCGAGGCGCCCGACGTCCGGGTCGTAGGCGTACAGCGGGGGCGGCGCTTCGGCGGCGACGCGCCCCAGCCCGAGTCGGTACGCCTGGGCGGCGTTGGCCTGCATACGGGCGACGGCGAACTCGGCGTCCGTGGGCCAGTCCGACGTTCGGGTCACCCCGAACATCACCCGCGGCGGAAGCCCGCCACGCTCGGCGACGAGGCGATCGAAGGTCTCCAGCCCGCGATCGAAGATGTGACTTCGCCCAGCGCCCGTAGGCCGGGGTCGGCTGGAACCGCGGGGTCAGGGCGATCGCCAGCAACGACTGCTGGCTGAGGGGCGGCTTCTTGGTCTGGTGCCAGCGGGCGAAGCCGAGCCCGGTATCCCAGTTGAGATAGCCGCCGTGCGTCCAGTAGCCGCACAGCACGCGCTCGACCCAGGCCTTCAGCCGCGCCAGTTCGGACGGGCCGAGATCGGCCATGCCCACGGCGCGCGCCTGCCCGTAGAACAGCAGCCCGCCGCAGACGATCGTCGCGTACTCGGCGCTATCGACATTGGTCCGGTGGTCGGCGTCGAACTGCGGGAAGTAGTGAAAGCGATATCCGGGGCCGGTGTTGGGTGCGCGCATCCCGGGAGCCGGATGCGTGAGCGCGTCAGCGAAGTGCGCCAGGTGCAGACGGCAGTCGTGGCGCAGCAGGTGGGTGTCGCCGAGCACCGAGGCGGCGTGCGCGTAGATCTCGATCGGCCAGTTGATCTGGTTCAGGCGCAGCGCCGGGTAGGCGTAGAACCGACTGTTCGCGGCGCGGGCGATGCGGTCGCGGATCGTCGCCACCTCAACGTCGGAGAGCCCGAGCGCCGCGCGGGCGTGATAGGCCTGAGCGAGCCCGCGAACCACGGCGGTGTCGATCACGACGTGCTGGTTCTCATTGTCCTCGATGCCGGCGCCCCACCCGCACGGATGCGTCTGGTCGCCCTGGAGCGAGGCCCTCGGCTGCGCGCTCGGGCAGCCCGCGGCGGATTCCACCCACGGGGGAGATGCGCAGAGCCGGCCGGCCAGCGCCCGGGCGCGTGCGTCCTGGCGCGCCGGGCCGGTATGCGCGGCCAGCGCCGCGGTGGCGTGCGTGTACAGGAGGTTGGCGTTGTGCGCGGTGCTGCCGACGCCGCCCGCCGGCACGTACACGCCGCGGTCCGGCTTCCAGGACGGCTCCAGCAGCGCCTGCATCCGGTCGGCGAACGCCCAGTACCCGTCGTCCGCCCACCCCTCGACCGGCGCGGCGGTGAGCGTGCCCGGCTCGAACAGGTACAGCGATGCGGCGGCGACGCCGGCGCGCCACAGAAAGGTCCGTCGAGTGATCATCGCGGTCTCACATGGGGAGGTGCGGTAAGCCTGCTCGCCGCGGCCCCGCTGCGCATCGGCGTTTGACCGCACACCGATCCGTGGCCGGTACTGGTCCCGCCGGCCCACCGGCGCGACGCGACGCGATTGCGGGAAACCACCAACCGGGTCCAGTAGCCGACCGTCGCAGCTCCGCGCCGTCCTGCGCATGTCCCGCGCTCGCGCCGCTTCGAGAATCGCGCCATGACTGCGATCTCGACCGCGACCCGCTTCGTCTACGACTTCGCCGACGGCTCGCGCGAGCTGCGCGTCCTCCTCGGCGGCAAGGGCGCCAACATCGCGGAGATGACCCGCGTGCTGGGCGCGGACCTCGTCCCCGCCGGGTTCACCATCACCACCGAGGCGTGCGTGGCGTTCATGCGCGATGAGCGCACGGAGCCGGCGGGTCTGGCCGAGCAGGTCGCGGCCGGGATCGCCCGCCTGGAGGAACGTTCCGGTCGCCGGCTGGGCGATCCGGAGAATCCGCTGCTGGTGTCCGTGCGCTCCGGCGCCCGCGACTCGATGCCCGGGATGCTGGAGACGATCCTCGACCTCGGGCTCAACGACGCGTCGGTGCTCGGCCTCGCCGCCCAGACGGGCAACGAGCACTTCGCGTGGGACTCCTACCGGCGCTTCATCCAGATGTTCGGCAACGTCGTGCGCGGCGTTCCGGGGGAGGCCTTCGAGGACATCCTGCGGGCCGCCCGCCGCCGTGCGTGTGTGCGCGAGGACCGGGAGCTCTCGGTCGCGCAGCTGCAGGATGTGGCCCTCCGCTTCTGGGCGCTGTATGAGCTGCACACCGGCGAGACGTTCCCGCAGGACCCGCAGGAGCAACTGCGGCTTGCCATCCGCGCCGTCTTCGACTCCTGGCTCGGTGACCGCGCCGTCGCCTACCGCCGCATCAACCACATCCCCGACGACTGGGGCACGGCGGTCAACGTCCAGCAGATGGTGTTCGGCAACCTGGGCGCGGGCTCGGCCACCGGCGTCGCGTTCTCACGCGACGAGGTGACGGGCGCGCCGGAGCCGAGCGGTGACTTCCTGCTCGACGCGCAGGGCGAGGACGTCGTCTCCGGCGTGCGCACCCCGCGGCCGCTGCACGAGCTCGCCGAGGAACTGCCCGACGCGCACGCGCAGCTGCTGGGCATCCTGCGCACGCTCGAGGCCCACTACGGCGACATGCAGGACGTCGAGTTCACCGTTGAGCGCGGCCGCCTCTACATGCTGCAGACGCGCGGGGCCAAGCGGCCCGCCCAGGCCGCGGTGCGCTTCGCCGTCGACGCCGTCGACGAAGGCCTGCTGACGCCGGCGCAGGCGCTGCGCACGATCGACGCCGGCTCGCTCGACGCGCTGCTGCACCCGACCTTCGACCCGGACGCGCGCTTCACGGTGCTCGCCCGCGGCGTCGCGGCCTCGCCGGGCGCGGCCAAGGGCGAGATCGTCTTCACCGCCGAGGAGGCGGTGACCGCCGCGGCCGCCGGGCGCGAGGTGATCCTCGCCCGCCCGTTCACCGAGGCCGACGACGTGGCCGGCTTCCATGCCGCCCGCGGCATCCTCACCTCCGAGGGCGGCAAGGCCTCCCACGCGGCGCTGGTCGCGCGCGGGATGGGGCGGCCGGCCGTCGTCGGCGCCGGCGAGCTGGAGATCGACCTGCGCGCCCGCGTGATCCGCTGCGGCGAGGTTGTGATCGCCGGCGGCGAGCGGATCGCGATCGACGGCAGCACCGGGATGGTCACGCGCGACGACGTGCCGCTCGTCGAGCCGAGGCGCAGTGAGCGGTTCGAGCGGGTGCTGCGGTGGGCGGATGAGATCCGCCGGCTCGGTGTCCGCGCCAATGCCGACACGCCGGCCGACGCGTACGCGGCGCTCGAGCACGGGGCCGAGGGCATCGGCCTGTGCCGCACCGAGCACATGTTCATGGCCGCGGACCGCCAGCCGAAGATGCGGGCGATGATCATGGCCCGCACGGAGCCCGAGCGCCGCGCCGCACTGGCCGAGCTGCTGCCGCTGCAGCAACAGGACTTCGAAGGGCTCTTCGCGGCCATGCCGGGCCGGCCGATCACGATCCGGCTGCTCGACCCGCCGCTGCACGAGTTCCTGCCCGATCGCGTGCTGCTCGCCCAGCGGGTGCAGAAGGCGCGCGACGAACGCGCGCCCGAACTGGCCGCGCTCGAGCAGGAGCTCGAGCTGGTCATGCGCCTGGGCGAGGTCAATCCGATGCTGGGCACGCGCGGCTGCCGCCTGGGCATCGTGCACCCGGAGATCTACGAGATGCAGATCGAGGCGATCATGCGCGCCGCGAAGGCCGCCGCCGAGCCTCCGCGGCTGGAGATCATGATCCCGCTCGTCGACTTCGAGGCCGAGCTGGCGGAGCTGCGCGCACTGGTGCTCACCGTCGGCGAGCGCCACGGCCTGCACGAAGGCGCCGACTTCATCGTCGGCACGATGATCGAGCTCCCGCGCGCGTGCTTCGTCGCCGACCGGCTGGCGGCCGAGGCCGAGTTCTTCTCCTTCGGCACCAACGACCTGACCCAGACGGCGCTCGGCTTCTCCCGCGACGACGTCGAGTCGGGGTTCGTGCCGCGCTATCTCGAGCGGCGCATCCTTGACCGCTCGCCGTTCGAGTCGATCGACGTCGACGGCGTGGGCGCGCTGGTGGAGATCGCGGTGCGGCTCGGGCGCGCGGGCCGGGAGGGCATCGAGCTCGGCGTCTGCGGTGAGCACGGGGGAGACCCGGACTCGATCGCGTTCTTTCACCGCGCCGGTCTCGATTACGTGTCCTGCTCGCCGTACCGGCTGCCGATCGCCCGCGTCGCGGCGGCCCAGGCGGCACTGAGGTGAACCTCTCGCTCGTCGAGCTCGGGTCCCTGCCGCTGGACGGGTTCGACGACGTGCTGCCGCCGCCGGCCGCCGCCGCGCTGCACCGCGCGCGGCGGCTTGGCCGCAGCGAGCTCGCCGGGCGCCGGATCTGGAACGTCAACTCGACGGCCCGCGGCGGCGGCGTGGCGGAGATGCTCGGCCCGCTGCTGGCGTACGCGCGCGGGGCGGGCGTCGACGCGCGCTGGGCCGTCGTGGCCGGCGACGGGCCGTTCTTCACCATCACCAAGCGCCTGCACAACCGCCTCCACGGCATGCCCGGCGACGGCGGGCCGCTCGGGCCGGAGGAACGCGCCGCCTATGAGGCCGCGCTCGCGCCCAACGCCGCCGACCTGCTGGCGCTGGTCGAGCCGGGTGACATCGTGATCCTGCACGATCCGCAGACCGCCGGCCTGATCCCGCGCCTACCGCGCGGCGTGCGCGTGATCTGGCGCTGCCACGTCGGCCTCGACGTGCCCAACGACCTCGCGCGCGAGGCGTGGTGGTTCCTGGAGCCCTACGTGCTGCAGGCCGACGCCTACGTCTTCTCACGCGAGGCGTTCGTCTGGGACGAGCTCGACCCGGCCAAGCGAGCGATCATCGCGCCGTCGATCGACGTCTTCGCACCCAAGAACGCCGAGTTGGCGCCGGAGGTGGTCGACGCGATCCTGGTCGCCGCCGGGCTGCGCAGCGGCCGTGAAGGGCTGCCGTCCTTTCAGCGCATGGACCGCCGCCTGGGGCAGGTGCGTCGTCGGGCGACGATGCTCGAGACGCGGCCGCTGGGCGCGGGCGAGCGGTTCGTCCTGCAGGTCTCTCGCTGGGACTCGCTCAAGGATCCGATCGGCGTCATCGACGGCTTCGCCGAGCACATCGCGCCCCACACCGACGCCCACCTGGTCTACGCCGGCCCGGACGTCAGCGCGGTGGCCGATGATCCCGAGGGCGCGGAGGTCTACGCCTTCGCGTGCGCCCGCTGGCATGCGCTTCCCGCGCAGGCCCGCGAGCGGGTGCATCTCGCGTTGCTGCCGATGGAGGATTTCGAGGAGAACGCGGTCATCGTCAACGCGCTCCAGCGCGCGGCCGAGGTCGTCGTGCAGAAGAGCCTGGCGGAAGGCTTCGGGCTGACCGTCGCCGAGGCCATGTGGAAGTCGCGCCCGGTGGTCGCCAGCCGCATCGGCGGCATCCAGGACCAGATCGAGCACGGCATCAGCGGCCTGCTGCTCGATGACCCCACGGACCTCGAGGCCTACGGCGCCGCGGCACTGGCGTTGCTGCGGTCCCCCGAGCAGGCGCGGGCGATGGGCGCGGCCGCCCAGGAGCGAGTGCGTGACCGCTACCTCGGCACGCACTCGCTGATCGACTACCTGACGCTCTTCGAGCGGCTGCTCTGACGCGGCGGGCGATCGAGCAGGGTTGCCCCGGGCTCGCCGCCGCCGGCGATGAAGCTCGTCAGGTAGCGGCCCGCGATCTTGCCGTTGGGCCACCACAGCTGGACGCGGGAGACCGCCCGCGTCACGTCGCGCAGCGGCCGCGCGAGCCCTTCGTCGTCGTCGAGGTCGCGACGCAGGTACAGCGGCGTGTCGCCGGTCAGGACGACGCCGCGCAGGACGCGCCGGCACGCGTGTGGCGTGACCGCCGCGCCCGCCTCGGCGGCGATCCACTCGGCGGCGGCGTCGGCCTGCTGGGTCGCGAGGCCACCCTGCTTGATCGGCCCGGCGGTCACGTCACCCGCGGCGAGGACATCGGCGACGCCGGTCACCCGGCAGTGCTCGTCGACCGTGAGGAAGCCGTTCGGGTCCTGCGGCAGGCCGTCGATGCTCGGGCCGCGCAGGCTCGGCATCGCGATCACGGCGTCCGCGGAGATCATCCGGCCGTCCTCGGTGGCGAGCACGTCGTCGAGCGCCTCGACGGCGACGGTGTTGGGCAGGAACTCGATCCCGGCGCGGTAGAGCAGCCGCGCGAGCGCGTCGGACGCGATGCGGCCGAAGACGTCCAGCGGCCGCGCCTCGGGGCTCACGATCGCGATCTCGCGCAGCGGCGCCACCTCGTGGCGGGCGAGCAGCGCGAGCTCGTAGATGGGCAGCGGCCACCCGCAGCCGGGCGGGGCGACGAACAGCGCCCGTGCGCGGGCGGCGCGCAGCGCGCCCTCGACCTTGCCCGCGCTGAGCGGACCGCGGAAGAGCGTGGCGCCGGGCACCGCGTCCACCGACCGGGCGCCCGTGGCGACGATCAGCCGGTCATAGCCGATGCGCCCGCCGTCGGTGGTGTACACCTCGTGCGCGTCCGCGTCGACCGCGGCCAGGGCCGAGGCGTAGCGGCGGACAGGGAGCCTGTCCAACGCGATGCGTGGCGCCGGCGTCCCGCTGAACGGCGAGCGCACGGCCTCGGGCTTGAGGACGAGCTCATCGCCGGGAGCGAGCAGTTCGACGCGCACGCGATCGCGCGCCAGCGCGGGCAGCGCGAGCGCGGCCTCCGCGGCGGCGACGCCGCCGCCGGCGATCAGGATGCGCAGCGGGGTGGGGGACATGTCACGGCACCTTCAGTTCGGGGTCGGCTCGAGCAGGAGTTCCGGGTGCGCGGTCAGATACGGGGCGAGCTCCCGCCCGGCGATCTTGTGCGGCGGCCACCAGGGCGCCTCGTCACCGACGGACGCGCGGGCCCCGGGGCCGCGGCGCAGGTACCGCGGGCTCCCGCCGGTGAGCAACATCGCCCGCAGGACGGGCCGGTAGGTCTCGGGCGCGACGGGCGCGCCCGCGGCCGCCGCGATCGACGCCGCGGCGACATCGGCCTGCTGCGTCGCCAGCCCGCCCTGCTTGAGCGGGCGGGAGGTCATGTCACCGGCGGCGAAGACGTGCTCGAGGCCCGTCACCCGGCCGAACTCGTCCACGCCCACGAAGCCGTCGCGGTCGGTCGGCAGGCCCGGGATCTCCGGTCCGACCGGGTGTGGCAGCGCGACCGCGAAGTCGACGGGCAGGCCGCCCTCGATGCTGATCCACACACGCCCGTCCTCGACGCACTCGGCGAACGCGCTCGTCCACAGGCGGATGCCGGCGTCGGCGAGCAACTCGGCCACGGAGTCCGCGGCCTGCTCGCCGAACACCGTCAGCGGGCGGTGCTCCCAGGTGATCAGCCAGGGCTCGAGCGCGAGCCCGTGCTCGTCGGCCCAGCGGGCGGTGAGCAGCGCGAGCTCGTAGATCGGGAGCGTCCACGCGGTCTCCCGCCCCGCGACGAAGGCGACCCGCAGCGGCTCGCCGGCGTGC
Source organism: uncultured Solirubrobacteraceae bacterium (assembly GCA_963798325.1). Classification (GTDB taxonomy): domain Bacteria; phylum Actinomycetota; class Thermoleophilia; order Solirubrobacterales; family Solirubrobacteraceae; genus Solirubrobacter. Next base: position 309,164 of record CAWCSS010000003.1, on the reverse strand, counting down.
AGTTGCTCCAGAGCGCCGCGCAGGCGCGCGCTGTCCTCGGGGCCGCGGAAGGTCAGCGCGCCCGGGACGGCCTCCTCGGCACGAGCGCCAAGGGCGAGCAGCAGGCTGTCGTAGGCGACGGCCGTGCCGTCCTCGAGGCACACGCGCCGCGCCTCGGGCTCGATCGCCGCCAGGCGCCCGCGCCGCAACGCGAAGCCGCGCTCGGCGGCGAGCCGGGTCAGTGAGAAGCGCTGGGCGGTGGCCAGGCCGAACGGCTCGGCCACCGAGACGGGCCGGTAGACGAACTCGTCGCGGTCGCTGAGCAGGGTGATCCGTACGCGCTCACCGGCCAGGCGCTGCACGGCGAGGGCGCCTTCCAGGGCGGCGGGTCCGCCGCCGGCGATCAGGAGGTCCATGGCCCCGAAGCTACGGCCGCCGGCCCGGTCCGCCATCCGGGTCCGAGTGCGGGTCGATTGCGGGTTTTCCACATGCACAAACCGGCATTCCCCGGACGCGCGGGTGGCGTCCGCGCCCGAGACTTGACCGCATGCCCATGAACGTCCTCATCGCCGGCGGTGGGCCGGCCGCTCTGGAAGCCGCACTCGCGCTCCATCGCCTCGCCGGCGACCGCGTGGCCACCACGCTGCTCGCGCCCGAGTCGAACCTCACCTATCGGCCGCTGAGCGTGCTGGCGCCGTTCGCCGCCGGTGGCGCGCCCACGTACCCGCTCGAGCACATGGCCGCGGACGTCGGTTTCACCCACGTGCGCGACCGGCTGGCGAGCGTCGACTCCGCGTCGCACGCGGTCAACACGGTGTCCGGCGGGCGGATCAGCTATGACGCGCTGGTCGTCGCGTCCGGCGCGCGCCCGGTCGAGCCGTTCCCCTCCGCCACGGCGTTCACCGGGTCGTTGACCGACCAGAGCCGGCTCCACGGCATCGTGCAGGACGTCGAAGACGGCTATCTGCACCGGATCGCGTTCGTCGTGCCGCCTGGCGGCACGTGGCCGCTGCCGCTGTACGAGCTGGCGCTGATGTTGGCCGAGCGCGCGTACGAGATGTGCGCCAAGGTCGAGTTGCACCTCGTCACGCCCGAGGCCGAGCCGCTGCAGCTCTTCGGCGCCGAGGCCTCGCGCGAGGTCGCCGCGCTGCTCAAGCAGGCCGAGATCACGCTGCACACCAGCGCCGCCCCCGAGATCCTGGCGCCCGGACGCCTGACCGTCGCACCGGGCCGGGCGACGCTCGACGTCGAGCGGATCGTCTCCGTGCCGCGCCTGGAAGGCCCGGCGATCCCCGGCCTGCCCGCCGACGCCGAGGGCTTCGTCGTGATCGACGACCACGCGCGCGTGGCCGGGGTGCCGAACGTCTACGCCGCCGGCGACTGCACGAACTTCCCGATCAAGCAGGGCGGCATCGCGTGCCAGCAGGCCGACGCCGCGGCCGCCGACATCGCCGCCCGCGCGGGCGCGCCGGTTCAGCCCGCCCCCTTTGACCCGGTCCTGCGCGGTGTGCTCCTGACCGAGCGCTGGGCGCGCTACCTGCGCCGCGCGGGCGGCGAGCCGACCGAGGTCGCGGGTCGCGCGCTGTGGTGGCCGCCGACCAAGATCGCCGGCCGCGAGCTGGCCGGCTACCTCGCGGGCCTGGACGAGATCGCCGGCCGCGAGACCGGCAGGGCGATCAACGTGAACCTCGGCGAGGACCGCGTTGCCGCGATCGAAGTCCTGAGCGTGCATTGACCGTCATGCCCGCGGTCCTGACGGACAGCGCCCTGCGCCGGCTGCTCGACGCCGGGCGCGCCGTCGTGGCGGAGCTCGACCTCGAGGCCGTCCTGTACAGGGCGCTGGACACCGCCGCCGAGATCACCGGCGCCCGGTTCGCGGCGCTCGGGATCCTCGACGAGCGCCGGACGGCGCTGGAGCGCTTCCTGACCCGCGGGATCCCGGACGCCGACCGGCGCGCACTCGGCGACCCGCCGCGCGGCCGCGGCCTGCTGGGAGCGGTCATCAGCGGCGGCTGTCCCGTACGCGTCGACGCCCTCAGCACCGATCCGCGCTCCTACGGCTTCCCGATCGGACACCCGCCGATGGAGACGTTCCTCGGCGTGCCGATCCTGATCCGTGGCGTCGCCTGGGGCAACCTCTACCTGTGCGAGAAGGCCGACGGCGAGCCGTTCAGCGAGGCCGACGAGGCCGCCGTGGTCGTGCTCGCCGAATGGGCCGCGATCGCGATCGAGAACGCCCGGCTCTATCAACGCGCGGAGCATCGGCGCCGCGATCTCGAGAGCGCCGTCCGGCGGTTGGAGGCGACGACGGCGATCGCCCGCGCGGTCGGCGGCGAGACCGACCTCGCCCGGATCCTGCAGCTGATCGTCACCCGCGGGCGCACCCTGCTGGCCGCGGACGGCCTGGTGATCCTGCTGCGCGAGGCCGGTGGACTGGTGATCGCGGCCGCCGACGGCGATGTGCCCGACGCGATCAACGGCACGCGCGTCGACGGCGAGCCGGAGGGCGTCCGCGACGTGCTCGGGTTCGCCGCCCAGGACGGCCGCCTGCTCCCGCTCGTCTTTCGCGGCCGCTCACTGGGCATGCTGGCCGCGCTCGGCGTCGCCCGTGACGGCGAGGACGAGCGCCTGCTGCAGGCGTTCGCGGCGAGCGCGGCGACCGCGGTCGCCACGGCGAGGACCGTCGAGGAGCGACGGCTGCAGGATGCGATGAGTGCCGCCGAGGCCGAGCGCCGGCGCTGGGCGCGCGAGCTGCACGACGACACCCTGCAGGGCCTGGGCGGCCTGCGCATGCTGCTCAACGCGGCGCTGCGCGAGCGCGACCCGGACCGGCTACGGGCGTCCGTGACCGCCGTGGTCGAGCACATCGAGGGCGAGGTCGAAGGGCTCCGCGGACTGATCCGCGAGCTCCGGCCGGCCGCCCTCGACGAGCTCGGGGTGAAGGCGGCGATCGAAGGCCTGGCCGCGGGAACGGCGGAGCGCGAGGGCATCGCCGTCGACGCCGACGTGCGGCTCACGGCCCCGCGCCACTCCAACGAGGTCGAGACCGCCCTGTACCGGATCGTCCAGGAGGCGGTGCGCAACGCCGTCCGGCACGCGGACGCCCAGCGCGTCGAGATCTCGGTGAGCGAGAGCGACGGCGTGCTCCACGTGTGCGTCGCCGACGACGGGCGCGGGTTCGATCCCGAGGCGCAGCGCGAGGGGTTCGGGCTGACCGGCATGAGCGAACGCGTGGCCCTGCTACACGGCGAGCTCGAGATCGTCTCCTCGGCCGCGGGCACGACCGTCTGCGCCGCGTTCCCGGTTCCGTAGTTTCCCGCGAGGTCACCTCGGATGTCACCCGATGGCGAGCGGAGCGGCCCACCGTACGGTCCTGGTATGACCCAGAACCCGCCGCCCGAGATCGTCGTCGTCGGCGGCGGCATCGCCGCCCTCGAGTTCGTGCTCGCCCTTCGCGACCTTGCTCCCGACGGTCTCGCCGTCACCCTCGTCTCGCCCGCGCGCGAGTTGCTGGTGCGCCCGGCGCTCGTCGCCGAGCCGCTCGGCGCGGCGGAGGTCACGCGACATTCGCTGCTGGAGATCGCCGGCGAGTTGGGCGTGCGCTTCGTGCGCGCGAGCGTGTCGGCGGTCGACCCGCGGCACCGCCGGGTCGCGTTGCGCGGGGGCGGGACCCTGCCCTACGACTCGCTCGTCCTCGCGCCCGGCGCACGCCGGCTCCCGGCGTTCGACGACGCGATCCACATCGGCGACGAGGAGGGCACGCGCGGCCTGCGCGCGCTGCGCGAGGACATCGGCCGCGGCGCGGTCGGGAGCGTCGCGTTCGTCGCTCCGACGCTGACCGGATGGCTGCTGCCGCTCTACGAGGCGGCACTGCTCACCGCCCGGCTCGACCCGCGGCTGCGGATCGCGCTGATCAGCGCCGAGGAGGCGCCGTTGTCGCTGTTCGGCGAGCGCGCCACCGCTGACGTCGCACGCGCGCTGGGCGCCGCGGGCATCGAGTTCATCGGCGGCCGCCAGGCCCAGGTCACCGACGGGGCGATCGTGCTGCGCGGCGCGCCGCCGGCCACGATCGCCGCCGACCGCATCGTGTCACTGCCGCTGGTGCGCGGTCCGCGACTGCCCGGCGTGCCGGAGACCGGCCTCTACGGGCTGATCCCGATCGACAGCTGGGGCCGCGTCACCGGACTCGCCGACGCCTACGCGATCGGCGACGCCACCGACTTCCCGATCAAGCAGGGCGGGCTCGCCTGCCAGCAGGCCGACGTGGCCGCGGCTCACATCGCCGCGCGCTACGGCGCCGGGGGCACCCCGGAGCCGTTCCGCCCCGTGCTGCGCGGGTCGCTGCTGACCGGCGCGGGCGAGGCGATCGTGCTCGGCCACGGTGAGGACCCGGGCAAGGTCCCGGGCCGCCATCTCGCGCCCTACCTCGCATCACGGACCTCGACGCTCGCTCCCTGAGCGCGCGCTGGGCGGCCTCAGGGCATTCGGCGCCAGGCGGCGCGCGCCGCTGCCCCGAAGAACAGCGTGGCAACGAGGCAGATGAGGCCGGGCAGCGGCCACCGATTGACGAGGCACGTGAACGTCGCAAGCCCGAACGCCGGCATCAGCAGGAAGAAGCCCAGGATGTACACCGCGATGTAGACGGGTCCAAGCGGCCCGTGCGTCGGATGACGGTCCGGGTCGGGATGGGCCAGGGGATCGACATGTGGCGTCATGTCATGGCCATCGGCCTGACGCAGGGTCGACCACTCCGGGATCTGCCGCCGAACCGATGCGGTAAACCCGCAGGCCCTCATCCCGCTGTTGAGAAGAGCGCGCGGCGGGTGCGGACCGGCCTGCCGTTCGGGCGTGGCGGCGAAGCATCGCGCTAACACGATCCTCACGCTCGGCGCCGCGCCTGTGGCCGATCTCCAGAGGCATGGACGAGGTCACGAAACCGCGCTGGACGCCCGGCCCGGTCAACCCCGTACGCAACGTGGCGTGATGCCGTACTCGCGTCAAAGTTGTCTGGCGCCGCTCGCGGTGTGTCCGCTGATCGAGACGACGCGGGACGTCCGTGCGGCGTTCGCGCCGGGCGCACTGACGGTCGTTCACCAGCCGATCGTCGATCTCGACCTCGGGTGGCCGGTCGGGTATGAGGCGCTCGCCCGCTTCAATCTCGACCCGCGCCAGGGTCCGGACCGCTGGTTCGCCGACGCCCATGCGGCGGGGTCGGGCAAGGAGCTGGAGGTGCACGCCGTGGAGCTGGCGCTGATGACGCTCCCGGTGGTCCCAGACGATTGCTATCTCGCGATCAACGTCTCGCCGGCGACCATCGTGGCGCCGGCGCTCCAAGCCGTCCTGGACGCGCTGGCCGATCCCGGGCGGATCGTGCTCGAGGTGACCGAGCACGCAGCGGTCGACGATTACGACGCGTTGTCGCGGGCGCTCGCACCGCATCGCAAGCGTGGGTTGCGCCTGGCGATCGACGACGCGGGTGCCGGGTTCGCGAGCCTGCGGCACGTGCTTCGGCTGGAGCCGGACATCATCAAGCTCGACCGATGGTTCGCGTCCCGCGTCGAGCGGGACCGCGGCGCACGAGCGCTTGCCGGCGCCCTCGCGTCGTTCGCGCTGGAGATGGAGCTGACCACGGTCGCCGAAGGCATCGAGATCGAGACCCAGGCAACGCTCCTGCAGGACCTCGGTGTGACGCGCGGGCAGGGCTACCTGTTCGGACGTCCCGCCGCACTCTGAAGCAGCGCCGGGCAGCCGATGACCCTGTACGCGATGCCATCTCCGTGCGCGGTCGCGGTCGCGCTCGCGTCGAGGACGCCCGCCACGAGTGACCGACGGTCGCCGAAGTGCCCCGGGAGTATTGGAGTTCCGTTAGGAAGTGGTGGCGGTCGCGCCGTCCCGCGGCGCCGCGCGCCGATGTCGTGGAATATGACTCGGACGACCCTTCTCTGCGTGATCGCGGCCTTCGCGACGGCCGGCTGCGGAGCCACGACGACGCCGCGCGACAGCACCGTGCAGACGCGCTCGTCGTTGGCCGCCGCCGTCGCGACGACGCCGATTCCCGATGGAGGGCCGGATGCGGAGCTCAAGCTCCGCGGGCGCATCGACCGGTTCAACTCCGGGCATGAACTTCGCCTCGACGACAAGACGCTGCTCGCGATGGCGACGACGAAGATCTCGCTCTACGAGCCGTTTCAGAAGCGGCGGATGAGCTTTCAGGCGATCCCGTTGCGCACGCTCGTCGAGCTCGCGGGAGCCAAGCCGTCGGCCACCCGCCTCCACGCGGTCGCGCTCGACGACTTCGTTGTCGATCTCCCTCTCGGCGTCGTGACCGCCGACGGCGCCTATCTCGCCGTTCGCAACGGCGACGGGTCCCGGATCGAACTGGAGAGCGGGGGTCCGATCCGCGTCGTCTTCACCGACGGCGCGGACGACGCCGAGAACTACTGGATCTGGAGCCTGGCCACGGTGAGTTTCCGGTGAACGCCCGGCGCAGGCCACCGCTGCTGCTGGGCGCGGGCCTCGTCACGACGCTGGCGATGCTCGCGGTCCTCGGGTATCTCCTGTTGAGTCTGGGCGCGATCACCGACGGGCTGACGGACGCCCGGATCATGGCCACGCAGTCCGCCAACGGCCAACGCGACCTGCTGATGCTTCAGCACAGCGTCGACCGCCTGGCTCTGGGTGGGAGCGTCCGGGAAGCGAAGCTATGGCAGGCGCTGTCTCTACAGCAGCTGAGGACGCTCCAGGTCCACGCGCCGCAACCGCCCACCACCGATTTCGTCGCCCGTGTGCGCGCGATCGACCTCGAGTCGCTCTCGACCGCGAAAAATCGCCGCTCGCAGATCCGGCGAGTGGACCGGGAGGTCAGCGCGATCGAGCGCGACTTCAAGGAGGCCTACGACGGCAGCGACCTGCGCTTCCGGGCGACCGTGAACGACGCGCTGAGCGCGAAGGCGGGGGCGCAGCGGCTTCTGGCGGCGCTCATCGCACTCACCCTGCTCGTCGCCGGCGCCGGTGCGATTCAAGTGCGCCGGCGGACGCGCAGCGACCTCCGCGCCGCTCGTGAGGCGGTGCTCGAGAGCGAGCGCCGGTTCAGGGCCCTGGTCCAGAACTCGTTCGACCTCACGGTCGTGACCGGCATCGACGGTGTGATCACCTACGCCAGCCCTGCCCTGGAGCGACTCACGGGCACGACGGCCGAACAGGCGATCGGACTTGCCCTGCAGTCGCTCGCGTCGCAGGCGGAGCTCGTCGACGCAATCCTGCAGCGTGTCGCGGGTGGAAGCCGCGAGCAGTTGCCCGTCGAGTTCGCGCTCAAGCACTCCGACGGTTCGCTGCGCAAGCTCGACGGCACCGTCGTGAACCTGCTGGATGAGCCCGCGGTCGGCGCGATCGTGTTCAACGTCCGTGATGTCACGCAGCGTCGGCGGCTCGAGCTCGAGCTCGCCGAGTTGGCGTTCCACGATCCGCTCACCGGGCTTGCCAATCGAGCGCTGTTGCACGAACGCATCGACCACGCGGCGGCGCGAGCGCTTCGGGCGCCGGAGACCGACGCCGCGCTGATGCTGATCGATCTCGACGACTTCAAATCGGTCAATGACAGCCTCGGCCATGGTGAGGGCGACCGACTGCTGACCGAGGTGGCGCGACGCCTCGAGGCGGCGACACGGACCGGCGACACGGTCGCGCGCCTGGGCGGCGACGAATTCGTCGTCTTCGCCGAGTCCCTGGGTGGGCGCGAGCAGGCATCGGTGCTCGCCGAGCGGGTGCTCAGCGCCCTCGAAGCGCCGTTCGAGCTTGGGGTGGGCGTGTTCCATTGCCGGGCCAGCATGGGCATGCGCTTCACGTCCTCGCGCACGCTTCACGCCGAGGACCTGCTGCGCGACGCCGACTTGGCGATGTACTCGGCCAAGAACGCCGGCAAGGGGTCATGGCGGTTGTTCGAGAGCGGAATGCACGACCAGGCGAGCGAGCAGCTCCTGCTGCGCTCCGAGCTGCACCGGGCGCTCGACGAGGGAGAGTTCGTGTTGCACTACCAGGCGATCGTCGATCTCGACACCGAGGCGGTGACGGGGTTCGAGGCGCTGGTGCGCTGGGAGCACCCGGAGCGCGGGCTCCTCGGCCCCGATCGCTTCATCACGCTTGCCGAGTCGAGCGGGCTGATCCACGCGCTCGGCGCCTGGGTGCTCGACGAGGCGACCTCCGCGTTGCGCCGGATCCAGCTCCTCAGCGCCAATTTCGCGCTGACGATGAACGTGAACCTGTCGCCCCTTCAGCTCGAGAGCGACACGATCGTCGAGGACGTCCGGGCGGCGCTCGCCGCCTCGTCGATTCCCGCGCACCAGGTGATCCTCGAGGTCACCGAGGGCGTGTTCCTGGCCGAGACGACGATGGTCACCGAACGCTTCGAGGCACTGCACGGGCTCGGCGTCCGAATCGCCCTCGACGACTTCGGAACCGGCTTCTCGTCGCTGGGCTATCTCGAGCGACTACCACTGGAGGTCCTCAAGATCGATCGTGCGTTCGTGGCGTCGCTCGACAGTGGCGACAACCGCGGGCAGATCGTCGCCGCCATCACCGGCCTGGCCGCCGGTCTCGGCCTGGCCACGGTCGCCGAAGGCATCGAGACCCGCGAACAGCTCATCGCTGCACGCGAACTGGGCTGCGACCGTGGACAGGGCTACCTCTTCGCGCGTCCCGTGGCCGAGGCTGCCGCAGTCGAAGCACTTCGCCGGAGCGTTGTCGCGTGAGCGGCACCTGCGCAGCGACCAGGCGCCCGTGTGTCAGTGTGCGGACGTAGAACCCCGAAGCCGCGGGTCAACGGGCAAACGGTGCGTCGCCGTCCAGCGCAGGACCTGACCGCGTTGTCTCGCGTTCACCACTCGGCGGGACGCGTTCGCGTCGCGCCGCGGCTAGCGTGACGGCAACCTGAGCATCCGGAGAGAGGCGGGGTCATGGAAGTTGTCCGCGGATGGGGACCACGCCCTGAGCAGGACGCGGTGAAGACGCGAGCCGCCGTTGCCGACTGCTGGCGCGAGGTCTATGCGCTCGATGCGCTGGCGAGCCGGATCTTCGAACGGGTACCGGCCAGCGTCGACGAGCGAGTCCAGCAGCGGCTGGCGAACGGCCGGCTGACGCGCGCCGTGTAGCGCGGATGCGCGGCTCCGGCCGCTCACGCGCCGAGCGGCACGTGTGCACCGGCACTTCGCGTGAAACACGCGCGAGCGGACGGCCACCGACGAGAAGCGCGCGCACGGCGTTGCGGCGCGTGGAAGGCCCCGCGGGCATGACGGGGCCTTCGCCCGTCAAGGCGACTTTGAGCCGTTCTTGAGCCGACCGCGAGAGTCGCTTCAGCCAGGCCGTCGATGAGTGAGCATCCCCTGTCGCTAGGAGCCCTGATGAATCCGCTCAACCTTCCCGCCGCGCTGATGTCGCGCTTGACCTACACGCGCAAGTTCATCCTGCTGGGTCTTGTGCTGCTCGCTCCCGCTGCGCTCGCGCTGCACGCCTACTGGGCCACCGAGAGCCAGACGCTGAGCTTTGCGGCCAGCGAGCGCGTCGGCGTCCGGTACGTGAGGCCGGCGAACGCCCTTGTCGTCCGTCTGGTCGGGGCGCGCGACGTGGCGGTTCGTGCCGCCGCCGGCGATGCAGCGGCGCGAGCAGCGCTCCCGGCGGCGGTCGCCGCGGCGCGCGCCGGTGTCACGTCGGTCGATCACGCCGACGGAGCGAGCATCGGGATGACGCCGGTGTGGAGCAAGGCGCGCACCACGATCCTCGCCGCGCTCGCGAGCCGGCCGGCCTCGCCGACGGCGGCGCTCGAGCGCTACGACGCGGCCACGGCGGCCGCTCTGGATGTCGTGACACAGGCGGGGAACGGCTCGAACCTGATGCTCGACCCCGATCTCGACTCCTTCTACGTCATGGACTCGATCGTCACCAAGCTGCCCGCGATGGCCGACAGCGCGGGGCGCTCCGGTGACCTGCAGACGATCGTCACGGCGGACGGGACGATCGAGCAGCGGATCGCGCTCGCCGCGGCGCAGGCGTCGCTGCGCTCGACCTCGGAGGCCCTGCTCGCCGGCCTGCGCACCGCCTTCAAGGAGACCGCGGACACGGCGCTGCAGCCCGCGCTGTCGGACGGCACGCAGGCCACTCGCACCGCCGTGGAGCGGGTGGCGGCCGGCGTCGATCCGACCGGATCCGGCAAGGTCGCGGCGGACAACGCGGTACGGGCCAAGACGGCGCTGACCACGATCGACGCCCTGCAGCGCGCCGCCGCCGACCGCCTCGACGCCCTGCTCGTCGCCCGCATGCATCGCGTGTCCGCGGCCCGCACCCGGCTGGCACTGGTCGTGATCGCCGGCGCGCTTGCCGCCATCGTGCTCTTCCTCGGCTTCTTCGTCTCCACGCGTCGCATGGTGAGCGAGATCAGCACGCGCCTGTTCAGCCTGCGCGACCACTGCTCGCGCGATCTCAGCGCCGCACTCGACGCGATGGCGGCCGGTGACCTGACCGTGACGATCACTCCGGTCACCGAGCCCATTCACGACGCCTCGCGGGACGAGCTCGGCCAGATCGCCGCCGCCGCCAACGAGATCCTGTTCAGCACCCGCGAATCGATCGAGGGCTACAACCGCATGCGGCAGTCGCTGTCGGAGCTGATCGCCAGCGTGTCGGCCGGGGCGGGCATCGTGTCCGCCGCCTCCGAGCAGATCGCCGCCAACTCCGCCGACACGGGCCGCTCGGTCGAGGAGATCGCCGCCGCCGTCAACGACGTGGCGATCGGCACCGAGCGCCAGGTGCAACTCGTGGAGTCCACCCGCACGGCGGTCCAGAATGCCGCGTCCGCCGCGATGTCCAGCTCCGAGACGGCCAGGATCACCAGCGACGCGGCAGACATCGCCCATCTGGCGGCCGTGGACGGCGTGGCGACCGCGGAGCGAGCGCAGGAGAGCATCCGTCGCATCGCCGGCTCGTCGGAGGCGGTCTCGGCCGCGATGGCCGACTTCTCGGCCCGCTCACTGCGCATCGGCGGCATCGTCGACACGATCACCGCGATCGCCGAGCAGACGAACCTGCTCGCGCTGAACGCCGCGATCGAGGCCGCCCGCGCCGGCGAGCAGGGCCGCGGCTTCGCGGTCGTCGCCGATGAGGTGCGCCGCCTCGCCGAGCAGTCGCAGACCGCCGCCGCCGAGATCTCGTCGCTGATCGGCGAGATCCAGGGCGAGACGAGCAAGGTCGTCTCGGTCGTGGCCGAGGGTCAGCGCCACACCGAAGAAGGCGTCGCCACCGTGGAACACACGCGGGAGGCGTTCGAGCACATCGGCGCAACCGTCGGGGACATGACCGCGCGCGTGGCCGACATCGCCGCCGCCGTCGGGCAGATCGTCCTCGAGGCCGACCGCGCGCAACGTGAGGTGACCGAGGTCGCCGCGGTCGCCGAGCAGTCGTCCGCCTCGGCTCAGCAGGTGTCGGCCTCGACCGAGGAGACCGGTGCGTCGGCGCAGGAGATCACCGCGTCCGTCCAGGGCCTCGCGTCGACCGCGGCGGAGCTCAATGCCCTGGTCGGACGGTTCACCGTCGATGCGTCGCTGAACCACTGAGAGGTTCGTGCCGCCCCGAGGATGGTTTCCGGCACGGGACTGGCTTCGAGCTTCGCGGGCCGGGTGTAGCGGAGCGATCGCTGGCGTGGGCTCCGCTCGATCGGTAAGGATCCCCCTTACCCCAGTGGATGCTCGCCCGTTAGTGAAGGATGCCCCTGCGCATCGCCTCCGCCACCGCCGCGGCTCGGTCGGAGACCGCCAACTTGCGGTAGAGGTGCGCAAGGTGGGTCTTGATCGTCGACTGGCTCAGGTGCAGCTGCTCGGCGATCGACGGGACAGAGTGGCCGTCGGCGATCAGCCGCAGCACGTCGCGCTGGCGGTCACTGAGCACGAGCTCGCCGGCGGCGCGCGCCGGCGCTTCGGCCAGCATCACGCGCTCACCCGCGGCGACCGCCAGGATCGAGTCCGTCACGGTGGCGCCATTGGCCAGCTTGGAGAGCACGCCCGCCGCGCCGCTCGCGAGCGCCTGGCGGCGTCCCTCACGATCCAGGTGCCCGGAGAGCAGGATCACCCGCGTCTGGAGACCCTCGCGGGTCACGGCGTCGATGATCGCCGTGCCATCCAGCCCAGGCATGCGCAGATCGACGACGGCGACGTCCGGGCGCAGCTCGCGAATCGCGGCAAGCGCCGCGTGACCCTCCTCGCACGTGGCCACGAGCATCAGGCCCGGGTGCGCTCCGACGACGCGGCCAACGCTGTCGCGATACATGGGGTGGTCGTCCGCGACCAGGACGCGGATCCTTTGGGCGGCGCTCGTCACGAGTCCAATCTATCCCTCGTGCGCTATGGAAGTGAGAAACGATGAAGCGACTCGAGCGTCGTCAAGAGCTCATCGCGGCGCTCGGCCAGGACGCACTGCTCACCAGCGACCTCGACTCGATCCTCACCTCGGCGTGCGTCGCCCTGCGCGAGGCGCTCGAGTTGCCGATCGTCGCGATCGCCGAACTGCAGGGCGCCGGGCCGATGCGGCTCCGAGGCAGCATCGGCCTCTCGGAGGCGTACGGCGTCGAGATCGCGCCCCTCGTGGCCGGCTCGCCCGTCCAGCGCGCGCTCCAAGCGCGAACGTCGTTCGTCAGCGAAGATCACCTCGCGAACGCCGTTCCGCTGCCGCCGGCGCTGCAGGCCGCCGGTGCCCGCAGCGGGTTGATGGTCCCGATGCTGGCGCTCGACCGGCCTCGCGGGTTCATCGGCGTCCACGACATCGTGCCCCGCCGCTTCCAGCGGGCCGAGATCGGATTCGCGCAGTCGGTGGCGAACATCGTGGCCGCGGTCCTCGTCCGGCGCGAGATGGAGGAACGCGCCGACGACGATCGTCACCGATTGAACGCGGTGCTCGATCACGCGGGCAACGGGATCTACCTGCGCGACCGCGAGGGGCGCTACGTCCTGGTCAACCGGGCCTTCGCACGAGTCGTCGGACGCGAGCCTGAAGCCATCGTCGGACTGACGCCTGAGGAGTTGTTCGGTGCAGGGGCCGCGGCCGAGTTGCGGGCCGGCGATCAGCGGGTGCTGGAGTCGGGCGAGCCGCTCGAGGTCGAAGACCGCACCGGTGACGGCGATCAGGCGCGCACGTTCCTCTCGATCAAGTTTCCGTGGCATGGCCGCGGTGGCGAGGTGGAGGGGGTGGGCGGCGTTTCGATCGAGATCACGCAACGCGTCCGCGCCGAGCGCGACCGCGAGCGTCTGCGAGCGCGGCTGCGCCGCTCCGAACGCATGGAGGCGGTCGGGCAGCTGGCGGGCGGGATCGCCCACGACTTCAACAACCTCCTCGGCGTGATCCTCAACTACTCGGAGTTCGTCGCCACCGAGCTCGCTCCCGAGAGTCAGGGGACCAAGGACCTCGAACGGATCCGCGAGGCCGCACGGCGAGCCGCCGATCTGACGCAGAGCCTGCTCGTCTTCACCGACGAGCGGACGGGGCAGCCGGAGCGTCTGCTCGTGCGCGACGTCGTCCAGGACGTCCAGCACCTGCTCGAGCGGACCCTCGGGCGACATATCGAGCTCACCACGCACCTCTCGGATCGCCCGACGCCCGTCCGGATGGCCCGCAGCGATCTCGAGGACATGCTCGTCAGCCTGGTCACCAACGCGCGCGACGCCATGCCCGACGGGGGTCGGGTGGAGCTGATCGTGCAGGACGCCGAGCACAACGGGGTCCCGGCGGTGCGGCTCTCGATCCGGGACACGGGAACCGGGATGACCCCGGAGGTCGCCGCGCGTGCCGTGGAGCCCTACTTCACGACCAAGCCCACAGGACGAGGAACGGGTCTCGGGCTGGCGACCGTCTACGGGGTCGTGCGCAGCGCCGGAGGCGCGCTCGACATCGAGTCCCAACCCGGCCTGGGAACGACCGTCCATGTCTCCCTTCCGGCCGCGGGCGCGGCGGTGCGAGACGCTCCGGAGGACGTCCCTCGACCAACCGGGGCGGGATGGGTCCTCGTCGTCGAGGACGAACTGGCGGTGCTCGACGTCATCCGCCGGATCCTGACCGGAGCGGGCTATGGCGTGCTCACCGCGGCCGGCGTCCAGGACGCACTCGCTCAGGCGAGTCGCGAACGCTTCGAGCTCGCTCTCGTCGTCACCGACGTCATGTTGGGCGATGGCTCGGGCCCGGAGCTCGTCGAGCGGCTGCGCCGCGAGCGCCCGGACCTCCGGGCGGTGTTCTGCTCCGGCTACGCGGACGATCACCTCGAACGACACCAGGCCGTGCTGCAGGGCTCCTCATTCCTGCGCAAGCCCTTCACCAGTGGCCAGATGCTCGAGGCCGTGCGGCGCGAGCTTCAAAGCACCGCGTTCCGGTCGGTCGGATCGAGGTAAGGTGTGTGTTTGTTGTGCGATTCACACTCGGGGGAGAGCAACGGCCGCGGCGCGCTCGACGGCGTGGCCAGTTTCGCCACCTGTTCGGACGGGCGTGTCACCACCTGGACGCCCGGCGCGGAGGCGTTGTTCGGGCGTGGTGCTGACGAAGCCATCGGCCAGTCGGTCGAGATGATCGCGGGCGTCGCGCTGGATCGGCCGTTGCGGCCGGGGATGGTGGAAGCGCGGACGAGTCATCCCGATGGCTCGCCGCTCGTCACCGTATTGACCGTTTCCCAGATCGATGACGAGGCGGGCGCGCGGGCTCTCGGCTGGACGGCCCGCGACATCACGCTCGAGCGCGATCACGAGTTGCTGCGACAGCAGCTGGCGGTGATCCGCGATCAGGTCAGCGATGCGATCCTGACCGTCGACGGCGAGGGAAGGGTCGCCGAGCTCAACCGGGCCGCCGAGCAGCTGTACGGGTGTCCGCGCGCCGAGGCGATCGGACAGCGGGCCGCGACTCTTCTGGGTCAGCACGCGGACACGGCGACCACCGTCCTCCTGCAGCGAGGTGAAGAAAGTGAAGGTTCGCTCATCTTCGCCTCGGGACGTGATGACCAACGCGCGCTGCGTGACGCCGAGTTCCTGGAGCGCAGTTGGGTGGCGTTCGCGCAGTCCCTGGATCTCGAGCGCACGCTCGAGCAGGTGCCCGCGGCGTTCGTCCCCGATTTCGCTGATCTCTGCCTGATCTATTCGCTGGAGGACGGCGGGGGCCTGCGGGTGCGTGCCAGCGCCTCCGAGCGGCCCGACCTGCGCCGGCTCGCGGAACAGCTTCGCGACGTTCAACGACCGCCGGACGCGAGCGTGGAAGCGCTGCTCGCCGGAGCGCCGATCGAAGGTCACCTCGACCTTGACGCGATGACCGCGCGGTCCACGAGTCCCGCCGAGCGGGCGGCGGCCGCGCAGTTGGGCGAGATCTGGCGCACGACGCTGCCGCTGCGCACGCACGACGGTCTCTGGGGGATCGCCGTCCTCCTGCTGCAGGCACCGCGCCCGCCGCTTGACGCGGCCGAGTTGCGGCTGGCGCAGAAGCTCGGCGACCGCGCCGGCCAGGCGCTCGCCAACGCCTGCCTGTTCGCGAACGCGGCGGCGGCGCGCGCTCGCTTCACGCGCGCGTTCGAGAGCGCGCCGTCGGGAATGCTGCTCGTCCGTGCCGATCGGGCGGCGCTCGGGACCGTGACGGAGGCAAATCCGGCGATCTGTGAGATCACGGGCCGGTCACGGGACGCGCTCGTCGGCTCGACGCTCATCGACCTCCACGACCCCGACGAGCGCGCGGCAGCCGAGGAGAGCCTCTCGTGGCTGGTGAGCGGGGAGCTCGATCGCTACGCCGGCGAGCGTCGCTTTCAGCGTCCGGACGGTCATGTCGTCTGGGTCCAGCTGCGCGCCGCGCAACTCGACGATGAAGCGGGTCCGCACGTTCTCGTGCAGGTCCAGGACATCACCGATCGCAAGCGGTACGAAGGGCAGCTGCAGTTCCTCGCCGATCACGACCCGCTGACCGGGCTCTACAACCGGCGCCGGTTCGTCGAGGAGCTCGAGTGGGTGATCGCGTATTCGCGGCGGTATCGGGCGCCGGCCGCGATCGTCATGCTCGACATCGACAACTTCAAGTTCGTCAATGACACCTTCGGGCACGCCACCGGGGACGAGCTGCTCGGCGTCTTGGGGGAGACGCTGCGCTCGCGTTGCCGCGACACCGACATCGCCGGCCGGCTCGGCGGTGACGAATTCGGCGTGATCCTTCCGCAGTGCGGACGCGAGGAGGCCGACCTGGTGGCGCAATCGCTGCTGGACGCGGTGCGCGACCACGCCGTGGTCATCGCCGGAGAGCGGAGGGTGCGCGCCACCGTGTCGATCGGTGTGCGGCTCGTCGGGCCGGCGACGTCGCTGACGGCCGAGGAGGTGCTCTCCGACGCCGACATCGCGCTCTACGACGCGAAGGAGGGCGGCCGTGACCGGCTCTCGATCACCGGCGACGGCGGGGTCGTCACCGACCGCCTACGGGCGCGGCTCGGATGGTCGGAACGCATCCGCGAGGCGCTCGCGGAGGATCGCTTCGAGCTCTTCGAGCAACCCATCGTGGCGATCGGCTCCGGGCACGTGGCCGGCTCCGAGATGCTGCTGCGGATGCGCGACGTCGATGGTTCGATCATCGCTCCCGGCATGTTCCTGGACGTCGCGGAGCGCTTCGGGCAGATCCAGGCGATCGACTGCTGGGTCGTCGCACGCGCGATCCGCCTGCTGGCCGAGCGCCAGGCGGCGGGCATCGATCTCGAGCTCGAGGTCAACCTCTCCGGCGGCTCGCTCACGGAGACGACGGTCGTCGACTTCATCCTCTCCGAGGTCCGCAACGCGCCGATCGACCCGACCCGTCTGACGTTCGAGGTGACCGAGACGGCGGCGATCGTGAACATCGATCGTGCTCGCTCGCTGGCCCAGAACCTGTCCGATCTGGGCTGCCGCTTCGCGCTCGATGACTTCGGGTCGGGCTTCGGGTCCTTCTACTACCTCAAGCACCTGCCGTTCGACGTGGTCAAGATCGACGGCGAGTTCATCAAGGAGCTCGAGAGCAGTGAGGCCGATCGCCTCACCGTCCAGGCGATCGTGCAGATCGCTCGCGGCCTGGGCAAGCCGACGATCGCCGAGTTCGTGGAGAACGAGGCGACGCTGCGGCTGCTGAGCACGATCGGCGTCGACTTCGCGCAGGGCTATCACCTCGGCCGGCCTCGGCCGGTCATCCTCGACCCAGAATTCGCGGTCGCGCGTTGAGCCGGGAAGACGAAATGGGCGAATGGAGCCTCTCCGCCGCGTTGCTCGAGGCTGCCCCGGACGGCATCCTGGTGGTCGATGAAGGCGGTGTGATCCAGCTCGCCAACCGGCGTGCCGAAGAGCTCTTCGACTATCCACCATCGACGCTGGTCGGGATGAGCGTCGACGCGCTCGTCCCCGATCGCTTCCGCTCCGGGCATCGTCACCGTCGGGACGGGTATCAGGCCGACCCCAAGCCGCGTCCGATGGGCGTCGAGCTCGAGCTCTTCGGCCGCCGCCGTGACGGCCGCGAATTCCCCGTCGAGATCAGCCTCAGTGCCCTTCGTTCCCAGGGCGAGTTGCGGGTGATCACGATCGTGCGCGACGTGACCGTGCGGCGAGCGTTCGAAGCCGAGGCGGAGGCGCAGCGGCTGCGCACCCTGCAGGCCGTCACGGACGCCGCGCTGCACTCGCTCGCCCCCGACGCGATGCTGCGGGCGGTGCTGGAGCCGGTCGGAGAGGCGCTGCACGCTCCGGCCGTCGCGGTCGCCGTGAGTCCCGCCCCCGGTGAGCCGCCGCTGATCCGGGCGATCCGTGGCCTGCCCGCCGAGATGGTCGGCATACCGGTGGACATCGGCGCGCTCGAGCACGTGGCCCGCGACCGGCCCGTCCGGCAGGATGCGCACGCGTTGGTCGGTCCCACGTGGCAGGCGCAGTTGCCGCCGACACTGATCGGCGCGCCCTTGTCACTCGGCGACGAGACCATCGGCGTGCTGATGATCGGACGTGAGGACGCGGGAGGATTCGCCGACGACCAGGTGCTTCTGCTCGGCCGGCTCGCGGAGCGGATCGCGCTGGCGATGGGACAAGGACGGCTGTACGAGGCGGCGCAGGCGGCGGAAGCGCGGCTGCGCGAGATTCTCGGCGACGTGGTTGGCATCATCTGGGAGTCCGATGATCTCTCTCGCCGTCGCTACACCTTCGTCAGCGACGGCGCGGAGAGCCTGCTGGGGTTCCCGGCGAGCGAATGGACGGACAGCGACGGCTTCTGGGTCGGTCTGATCGACCCCGCCGATCGGGACGAGGTGCTCGACCGCGCCGCCGGAGCGATCGCCGCCGGGAGCGAGCACGAGTTGGAGTATCGCGTGCGCACGGCCACCGGTCAGACGCTGTGGCTGCGTGACCTCGTACGCGTCGCGGCGGGCGAGGACGGCCGCGCGCGATTGCGGGGGCTGATGGTCGACGTGACCGAGCGCCGGGAGCTGGAGACGAGCCTCCTGCACGCGCAGAAGATGCAGGCGGTCGGTCAGCTCGCCGGCGGGGTGGCCCACGACTTCAACAACATGCTGACGGCGATCATCGGCTATTCCGGCCTGCTGGCGACCCGCCTCCACGACCACGACGATCGTCAGGATCTCGCCGAGATCGAACGTGCGGCCAAGCGGGCTCAGGGCCTGACGGAGCAGTTGCTGTCGTTCTCGCGTCGACGGGCACCACAGAGCGAGCTGCTCGATCTCGGCGAGCTGGTCGCAACACTCGAGCCGATGCTGCGCCGCCTGATCGACGAGGACATCGACCTCGCGCTGCGCCTCGGTTCGCGCAGCGTCCTGCTCGACGGGGATCCCGGGCGGCTCGAGCAGGTTCTGGTGAACCTCGTCATCAACGCGCGCGATGCGATGCAGGGCGGCGGCCGGCTGACCGTCAGCGTCTCCGCGACCACGCTCGCCGGGGCGCCGCACGCGGCGCTGACGGTCGCCGACACCGGCGCCGGCATGGACCCAGAGACCCTCGCGCGCGTCTTCGAGCCGTACTTCACGACGAAGGCGCCGGGCAAGGGCACGGGCCTCGGACTGGCCACGGTGTACGGCATCGTCGACCAAGCCGGCGGAACGATCACGATCGAGAGCGAGCCCGGTGCGGGCACTCAGGTCTCGGTGCTGCTGCCGATGGTCATAGCGCCGGAGGTCGAAGACGCCACACGCCCGCCGACGATCCTGATCGTCGAGGACGAGGTGGCGCTGCGCAAGCTTGTGCGGCGCGTCCTCGAGGGTGACGGCAAGCGCGTGCTGGACGCCGCCGACGGCCGAGCGGCGCTCCAGGTGCTCGAGCGCGAAGGCGGCGCCGTCGACCTGCTCATCACCGATGTCGTCATGCCGGGCATGAACGGCCCGGAACTCGTCGAGGAGGTCACGCGTCGCTGGCCCGACCTGCGCGTCGTCTACTCCTCCGGGTACACGGACAGCCGTCTGGCCGGGCGTGGGTTTGACGAGGATGCGGTCGATCTGCTGCGCAAGCCCTACACGGTCGACGAATTGCGCGAGCGGGTGGAGCGGGCCCTCGACACCTGAGTCATGGACGGAGCACGCGGCGGATCCGGCGCGCGAGCTCGAACGGGCTGAAGGGCTTGCGCAGGAAGTCGTCGACCGGGCCGATCGGCATGCCGGGATACCCGGACATCAACAGGGTCTTCATCCCGGAGCGCCGCGCTTTGAGCTTCGTCGCCAGCTCTGGCCCGGTCATGCCCCCGAGCACCACGTCACTCACGAGAAGATCGATCGGCCCAGGCTCCTGCGCGGCGAGCTCGAGTGCCTCTTCGCCGGATGCGGCGGTCAGGACGCGATACCCCTCGTCGGTCAGGATCCGGTCGACAACGGTTCGCAGGGACTCGTCGTCCTCGACCATCAACACCGTCCCGAGCCCGGCCGGGCGGTCCGTGGCGAACCCTTCGGCCGAGGTCGACGAGGCCGGCAGCTGAAGGCGGACGACTGTACCGGCGCCGCGCTCTGATTCGAGATCGATTGTGCCGCGAAACCGTCCGGCGAAGGCGTACACGGTGGTGAGGCCGAGCCCGCTCGACTCGCCGCCGGCCTTGGTGGTGAAGAAGGGCTCGAATGCGCGCAGGCGCGTCGCTTCGTCCATCCCGACGCCTGTGTCGGCGCAGCGCAGTTGCACCCAGCGCCCTGTTGGGCCGTCGGACGCACTGGTTTCGATGGTCAGCTGACCCCCGTCGGGCATCGCGTCGCGTGCGTTGAGGGCGAGTTGCATGACGACTTGCTCGAGCGCGCCGACGTTGGCCTCGACGCCGGGCAGCCGGCCACCGAGCCGGAGGTCGAGGTCGATCCGTTCTCCGAGCACGACTCTCAGCAGCCGCCCGACGTCGCGCACACTCTGGTTGAGGTCGATGACGTCGACCTCGAGCCGCTCGCCGCGGCTGAACGATTGCAGCTGTGTCACGAGCCGGCCGGCGTGTTCGGTCGCGCTGACGATCTGCCGTACGTCGCCGTGTGACGGGTCGTCGGGCTTGAGGCGGCTCAGCGTCAGGTGGGCGTAGCCATTGATGCTCGTAAGCGCGTTGTTGAAGTCGTGAGCCACGCCGGTCGCCAGACGGCCGATCGACTCGAGTTTCTGGGCCTGTCGCAATTGCGCCTCGAGCCGCCGCTGGGCCGCGGTATGGCTCACCGTGACCGCCACCAGAAGGTCCTCGTCTTCGCGGATCGGTGTGACGGAGATCTCAACCCCGTGCTCGGTGCCGTCCTGGCGGCGAACCGTCACCGAGATCCCGCTGCGCGGCTCGGGATCAGCGATGAACGCCTCTCGCGCATTGGCGTAGTCCGTTTGCAGGGACTGCGCGAGCAGGTCGTCGGCGCGGATTCCCGTCAAGGCGCCGGGCTCGTATCCGAAGAACGAGTCGGCCCGTTGATTGGCCAACCGCACCGTCCCGCCTGCGTCGAACACCAGCAGCGGCTCGGGCACGGCTTCCGCCACGATCGTCTGGCGACGGGATTCGAGCGCGCTGCGCGTCACGACGGCAGCGGTCCGCCGGGCGATCGCCGTGAGCAGTTCGAGATCATGCTCTCCGCCGCTGATCTCCAGCACTCCAAGCACGTCGCCGTCGCTGATCAGCGGCGCCGCCATGACCGCACCGAGGTGCGCCGGGGCTCGGTCGGCCGCAACCTGCCGGGCGAGGGGTCCTGGGCGTCGGCCCTCGGACGGCGAGGCGGTCGATGCGGCGACGACGAGGCCGTCGCCGTCGCGCTCGAACACCGTCACCGCCTCCGACGCGAGAACGGAGCGCATGCGCGCGAGCATGGCGGGGAGGATGTCCTCCGGCCGGTGCGGTTCGAGCGCGACGTCCGTGATCTGCTGAACGGCGTTGGCCCTGGCGAGCGCCTGGCGCGCCTCCAGCTCCTCCATGCAGCAGTTATACATCCGTCAGCGACCCCTTGACCAATGGGGATCTCCACGTTAGGAAGAACGCTGCATGTTCGCGCTGTTCGCCGGATGCCCCTACGGAGCGGTGCTGCTCGATGAGCACGGCCGGATCGCCGACGTCAATCCTGCCGCGGAGCGCCTGCTCGGCGCGCCGCGTGAGCAGCTGCTCGGGCGTGTGCCGCCGTCGCCGGTGGACGGCGCGTTGGAGACGACGGTCGCGGCGCTCGATGACGGAACCGCCATGCTCTACCTGCGCGACGACACACGCGAACGCGAGCTGGCGGCCGACCTGGCCCGTCGCGAAGTCGTCGCCGCGGCGGTCCGGGACGCGGTCATCGAGACCGACGAGGACTTCCGCATCGTCCGGTGGAACCGTGGCGCCGAACGCATCTACGGCTGGTCCGCCGCTGACGTGATGGGCCGTCCGGCGTCGGAGGTGTTGGTGAGCGAGATCGCCGACGAGGAGCTCAGCCGGATGATCGGCGACCTCGACGAGCGAGGCCACGTCCTCATGTTGGCGACCCAACAGACGGCTTCAGGCAAGACGATCGAGGTCGAGGCGAGCGTCATCCGGCTGGGAGATGACGCCGGGCAGGTCACCGGTTACGTCAGCATCAACCGCGACGTGTCACTTCGACGCCGGCTCGAGGAGCGCCTGCAGGAGACGCGCCACCTCGAGATGGTCGCGCGACTGGCGGGCGGCGTCGCCCACGACCTGAACACGCTGCTGACGACGATCATGGGCTACACCGAGCTCACGCTCTCGGACGGATCGGTGCCGGCGCACGTCCGGCCTGACCTCAACCAGATCGTGGGGGCGGTGGATCGCGCCTCGACGTTGACGACGCAGCTGCTGTCCTTCAGCCGCAGCCAGGTCCTCGAGCCACGTCGCGTCGACCTCAACGAGATCATCCGGGGCACCGTCGCCGCCCGTCGGCGCATCGCCGGGCGCGGGATCGAGTTCGTCGAGCGTCCGGCCGAGAGCCTCGCGGCTGTCCACGTCGACCAGAACCAGTTCGAGCGCGCCCTGCTGGACATCGTCGCGAACGCCGCCGAGGCGATGGCGGGCGCCGGACGCGTCACGGTGCAGACCGAGAACGTGACCATCGCGACGCCGGATGCTCGCGTCCCTCGGGGCCGCTACGCGCGCCTGGCGGTCACTGACATGGGGATCGGCATGGACGACGTGATCCGCGCACGCGCGTTCGAGCCGTTCTTCACCACCAAGCGGGGGCACACCGGCCTCGGGCTCGCGTCGGTGCACGGGTTCGTCAACCAGAGCGGCGGCCACGTGGTGCTCGAATCCGCGCCCGGCCAGGGCACGGTCGTGGAGTTGTTCCTCCCGGCGATCGAAGGACGACCGCCTGACGGGTCGATCGGTCGCCCGCCGGTCAGCGCGATCTAACCGAATCCCAACACGGCACGAGTTGAGGCAACCTTGCGCAACGGGCGGGGTGGGTCTTGAGGATCTCCACCGATACGGGCTTCAGAGCAGCCACGACCGCGCGGAGACCTCACTTGACCCTCAAAGACTCACGACCGATCGCGTTGGTCGTCGACGATGATCCAACCGCGCTGATGATCGTCGCGCGCACCGCCGAGACGGCCGGATTTCGCTCCATACGGGCGCGTGACGGCCTTCAGGCGCTGGCGATCCTGTCCGGCGGGGTGATGCCGCAGCTGATCGTCACCGACGTCGACATGCCGCACATCGACGGTCTCGCTCTGGTGCGGAAGGTCCGCGCGCACGAGGTGCTGCGCGAGACGCCGGTGATCGTGTTCAGCGGTTCCGACCGCCCCGCGGACGACGGCGGCGCGGATGTCTGGCTCGCCAAACACCAGCTCGATCGGCTTCTCGGAGCGATGCGGCCGTTTCACCGGGAGCGGACGTTGCCGATGACCTGAGCAGGATGACCAACTCACCTCGCGCGCTCGTGGTCGAGGACGCCCATGCGGCTCGTCTGCTCGTCGCGGCGCTCTTGACCCAGCAGGGCTTCACCGTCGCCTCCGTCGAGGACGGCGAGGAGGCGCTCGTCGCGGCCCGGGCCGAGAACCCGGAGCTGGTCGTGCTCGACGTCGAGCTCCCCGGCATCGACGGGATCGCCACGTGTCGCGCGTTACGAGAGTTCACCGACGCCTACGTGTTGATGGTCACGTCGCAGGACAGTGAGCTCGACAAGGTGCTCGGCTTTGGGGCCGGCGCCGACGACTACATCACCAAGCCGTTCTCGACCGCGGAGTTTCTCGCGCGCGTGGGCGCGGTGCTCCGGCGTCCGCGGCGCGCACAGGAGGTGGCCGCGCCACCCACCACGCTGCGCTGCTTCGGTGCGCTCACGGTCGATTCGATCGGTCGTGAGGCCGTGCTCGACGGCGAGGTCCTCGACCTCACGCGCACCGAGTTCGACCTGCTCGACACCTTGAGCGCGGAGCCGCATGTGGCCTTCACGCGCGCTCAGCTGCTCGAGCGCGTGTGGGGCCCCAACTGGTTCGGCGACGATCATCTCGTCGAGGTCCACGTCTCCAATCTGCGCCGCAAGCTGCACGAGGACCCGCGGCAGCCGGCGTTCGTGCGCACGGTGCGCGGGGTCGGCTATCGGATGGGCCTCGGGCGGTGAAGCCACCGCTGCCCGACCTGCTCGCGCGCTCGCGCGATCTGGTCGGTGTCGTCGATGCACAGGGGAGGATCGAGTACGTCTCGCCCGCCGTGGAGCGCATGCTGGGCTGGGCCCCGGACGACGTCATCGGTCGCTTCGCCCTGAATTTCATCCATCCCGCGGACGTTCAGCCTCTGAGCGGCGCCTACGCCGGCGCGTCCCCGCTGCGGCCGGACGTCGACAGCCTGTTGCGGGTGCGCGCGCGCGACCGGTCCTGGCGATGGCTGGATGTCCGTGCCGGTGTGCGCTTCGACCCGCTGGGAAGCCTGATCGCGATCGAGCTGAGCGCCCGCGACGTCACCGAACGCGTGGACGCCGACGCCGAACTGCGCCGGGCGGCAGCCCGGCTCCGGACCCTGGCCTCGACCGCGACGGGCGGCATCCTGATGGAGGATGGATCCCGGCGCGTGACGGTCGTCAGCCAGGCCTTCTGCTCACTGTTCGGGATCACGGCGCATCCGGATGCGCTGGTCGGCACGGACGCGGCGTCCGCGCTCGCGACCGTGACCGCCCAGCTCGCCGAACCCGACGTCCGCGCAGGCCGCGACGACGCCATCGTCCGAGCGGGCCATCCGGTGCACGGCGAGCTGTTCGAGCTTCGCGACGGCCGCATGTTTGCGCGCGACTACGTGCCGATCGGTCAGGACGCCGTTGAGGGCCATCTGTGGATCTTTCGCGACATCAGCGAGGCGAAGCGCCTGGAGGCCGAGCTGCGCGAGGCACGCGATCTGGCGCTGGACGCCGTCCGCGAGAAGAGCGAGTTCCTGGCGACCATGAGCCATGAGATCCGCACGCCGCTCTCCGGCATCTCGGGCGCCGCGGCGCTCCTGTTGGATTCCGCGCTCGCGCCGCCCGACCAGGAGCTGGCAGCGATCGTCGCCGATGCCGCGGAAGCCCTCAGCGGGCTGTTGGGTGACGTCCTCGACGTGTCGCGGATCGAGGCCGGCGAGATCGTCCTCGAGGAGTCCGACTACGACCTGAACCGGCTGCTGACGAACGTCGCCGGCGTGCTGCGACCGACCCTTCGCGGACGTCCGCTCACGCTGGCTGTCGCTCTCGCCGATTCGGTGCCCTCGTCGCTGCGCGGCGATGTCGCCCGCGTGCGCCAGATCGTGCTCAACCTGGCCAGCAACGCCGTCAAGTACACCGGGCGGGGCCGCATCGAGCTTCGGGCGCAGGCCGCCGGCGATCGGCTCCGGATCACGGTCGCCGACACCGGACCGGGGATCGCTCCCGACCTGCTCGCCCGCCTGTTCGAGCCGTGGACCCGCGGCCACGGCCGTGAATGGGCCGGGACCGGGCTGGGGCTGGGCATCGCTCGACGGCTCGCACGCGCGATGGATGGAGACGTCACGGCGATCAGCACGCCGGGCGTCGGCTCGGCGTTCACCTTGGAGCTCCCGCTGGTGGCCGGCGCGACGGTGCCGACGGGGGTGGTCTCTCGCCCCTCCGCACCGCTGGAGGCGCGCGTGCTGGTGGCGGAGGACAACGCCCCCCTGCGTCTGCTGCTGGCACGCCAACTCGCGCGCCTGGGTGTCGACGTCGTCCTGGTCGACGACGGGCACGCCGCGGTGCTGGCAGCGCGCGAGGGGGGCTTCGACGCGGTGCTGCTGGACCTTCGCATGCCCACGCTCGGCGGCCTCGAGGCGGCTCGTCGGATCCGGTCCGAGGAAGCCGCGGCGTGCCGCTCGCGAGTGCGCATCCTGGCCCTGACCGCGGACACGAGCCCGGAGGACGTGACTCAGTGCCTCGCGGCCGGCATGGACGGGCACATGTCCAAGCCCGTGAGCCTGGAGGCGCTGCAACGCGCGCTGGGCGCCACCGAGGGCGGCACTCCGGCGACGGAGCGCGAGCAGGACCCGGTGTTGGACGAGCAGCAGCTGGCGGACCTGGCCGTCGGCCTCGGCGGGAGCGATCAGATCGACGAACTGCTCGGCATCTTCCAGGCCGACCTGCCGCTCCAGCTCCGCACGCTGCGCGCGGCGCTCGAGGACGGCGGGGCGGAACCGGTTCGCCGCGCCGCGCATGGTCTGCGCTCGAACGCGTCGTCGTTCGGCGCCGCGCGCCTTGCGGCCGGCGCCCGGCGACTAGAGGGTCGCGCGCGCGCTGGCGAGCTCGGCGGCGCGAGCGAGGAGCTCGCGCGCATCACCCGGCTCGCCCAAGAGACCGACGCCGCGCTCGCGGCCCGCCTGCGCGGCTGACGCCAACCGGCCGGCGAAGTCGGTCGGCGGCAACGGGGGCGAGTACAGGAAGCCCTGGATCAGGGCGCAGCCTGCGTCCGCCACGCAGGCGCGTTGCTCAGGCGTTTCCACGCCTTCGGCGACGACGATCAGCCCGAGCTCTCGCGCGAGTCCGGCCAGCCCGCGCACGATCGCACGGCTCCTGGAGTCGGTTCCGGTGTCACGCACGAATGGACGCGGCAGCTTGACCACATCCGCCGGCAGGTCCTTGAGGTAGGCCAACGAGGAGTGCCCGGTCCCGAAGTCGTCGATGGCGATCCGGACGCCCAGCTGCTTGAGCCGTTCCATCCGCGGCAGGGTGCCGGCCAGGTCGACGACGGCGGTCTCGGTGATCTCGATGATCAGGTTGCCCGGAGGCAGCGCCGTGCCGGCCAGCGCAGCCTGGACGTGCTCGACGAGTTCCTCGCGTCCGAGGTGAACACCCGAGATGTTCACCGTGACGGCGAAGTCGTCACTGACGAGCCCGGCCGCTCTCCATGCCGCCAGCTGACCGCACGCCTCGCCCAGGACCCACTCGCCGATGGCGATGATCAGCTCGGACTCCTCGGCGAGGCCGATGAACCGCGCCGGCGGAATCCGCCCCAGCTCCGGGTGGCGCCAGCGGACGAGGGCCTCAGCCGCGACCCAGGCACCCGTTGCGGCGTCGGCGATCGGCTGGTAGTCCAGCTGCAGTTGCCCGGCGCCCACCGCGACGGCCAACTCGGCCTGCAGCGTCGCGCGTTCAAGGCGTTCGCCGTGCAGGGCGACGGCGAACAGGCTGCAGGTCCCGGGTACGACGGTCGCCTCGCGTGCGATGTCCGCGGCCGCCAACAGGGCGGGCGGCGAGTTGAGGTCCGAACGCGCGACGGCCAGCCCGGCGATCGGCGAGACGCGGACTGTGCCCGGGCCGGCATCCAGCGGGCTCGCGAGCACCTTGAGGATCTCCTCGACGGTCGCACACGCGACCGACGGGTCCTGCATGCCGTGCAGGAGGATCGCGAACGCGTCGCCGGCCAGGCGTGCGACCATGCCGCGCGTCGCGGTGGCGTAGGCCAGCCGCCGTCCGACCTCTGCCAGCACCTCGTCACCGACCGCATGACCGAGCGTCGCGTTGATCGTGCTGAAGGCCTCCATGTCGATGACGGCGACCGCCGGTTGCGCGCCGGCGCGAAGCTCGTCGGCGAGCGCCCGTTCGAGGGTCTGACGGTTCGGCAGCCGGGTCAGCCCGTCATAGCCGTCGCGGCGACGCACGTCCTCCTCCAGCGCGACGCGACTGCTGACGTCGTGGAGCTGGACCACGAACGCGCCCGCTCGCTCGTCGCCGAGAAGGTCGGCCAGCGCCAGTTCGGTCCAGCACGGCTCGGCGGCCGTGAGGGTACGCACGGTGATCCGCTCGGGTGCGGTCGGGTCCTCATGCAGCATCGCCTCGAGCGCGTCGAGCGCACGCGCACGGTCCGCGCTGTGTACGAGCTCGAGCAGCGATCGTCCGACCAGCGCGCCGGGGTGCTGCCCGAGAACGTCGAACGTCCCGCCGCTCGCCGAGACGATGCCGAGTTTCGCGTCGACGACCAGCGCGACCCCGCCGGAGCGCTCGATCAGTGTCCGGATACGCTGCGCGACGTCGGCCGCCGCGCGCTCGGCGCGTGCCTCGTGGGCCGCGACCGCGAGCGCCTTCTGATCGGCGAGCGCGCGGAGCCACCGCTCGTCGGCGGGTGACAGGGGCTCGTCGTCGCGGGCTCGCTCGCCGAGCACATCGACGGTGGCGAGGGCCGTGATCGCGTCGAGCTCGCCGCGATCGGAGGCCGTGAGGAACGCGCTGACGGCCTGCGCCAGTGCGTGCTCGCGCCGAGCGCCGGCTTCGATGGCGATCAGCCCGCGGGCCAGTTCGAAGGCCGCGGTCGGCACCATCAGCAGCAGCGGGACATCGATCAAGGCGGCGACGATGCCGTAATCCGGGAAGCGCCCGTGGGCGATCGCCGCCGCGAAGACCTGCGCCGCCGCGTACATCGCGCCGCCACCCAAGGCGCGGCGACGACTGCCGTAGGCCGAGCGAAAGACCAGTCCACAGAAGATGACCGGCATCACGTTGTCGGCGCCGAGCGAGGCGCCGAGCGCGGTGATCGCCACGCCCTCGGCCAG
Source organism: uncultured Solirubrobacteraceae bacterium (assembly GCA_963798325.1). Lineage (GTDB taxonomy): Bacteria > Actinomycetota > Thermoleophilia > Solirubrobacterales > Solirubrobacteraceae > Solirubrobacter. The sequence continues at coordinate 280,751 of CAWCSS010000003.1, read as the reverse complement.
GTCGCCCGCCAGGGACGCGCGCCGCGTGGTGAACATTCGCGCCCACCGCGCACCGAGGCTGACCAGCGAGAGGGCGGCGACCACCTCCCAGCGGGCGCTGGGCATCGGGGCGATGAGCAGCTCGACGACGGCGGCCGTCAACGAGAGCAGCGCGGCCGCGAACAGCGAGCGCCGCAGGCCCGGCAGCCCGCGCACACCGGTGATCCGGCGCCACACCGTTGCGGGGGAAGGGGGTGCGGATGGGCCCACACCTCGGTGTTCGGAGGCGAGGCATCCGCATTGAATCCAGTTACGGCAAAGATTCGGTCAAGGTTCGAAGCGCATCCCGACCCCGCGAACCGTGACCACGTGGCGTGGTGCGTTGGCATCGTCGCCGAGCTTGCGTCGCAGCGCGAGCACGTGCATGTCCAGCGTCTTGGGCGAGCCGTACCACTCGCCGCCCCAGACGTTGCGCATGATCTGCTCGCGCGTGACCGTCACACCCGGATTGGCCACGAGGTAGACCAGCAGATCGAACTCCCGCCGGGTCAAAGCCAGCTCCGCGTCGCCGTGGTACGCACGCCGTGCCCCCGTGTCGATGCGCACGTCCCCGGCGGCGACCACGCTCGGCTCCGACCGGCGCACCTGCGCGCGCACGCGGGCGAGAAGCTCGGCGAAGCGAAACGGCTTGGCGATGTAGTCGTCGGCCCCCGCGTCGAGCCCGTCGATCGTCTCGAGCTCGGTCCCGTGCCCGGTCAGCATCATGATCGGGACGGCCGGCCGCGCGGCGCGCACACGGCGGCACACCTCGAGCCCGTCGAGCCCGGGCATCTCAACGTCCAAGATCAGCAGCGCGTGGTCGCCGTCGACCGCGCGGCGAGCGGCTTCCAGGCCGTCGGCGACCGCTTCGACGTCGTAGCCGGCACGCCGCAGCGCCTCGGCCAGCGAGAGTCTCGCCCCTTCATCGTCTTCGGCGAGCAGGAGCCTGGCCATCTCCGGATCCTCTCACGCGTCCGCGAGCCGGTAGCCGCCGCCGCGAACGGTGAGGATCGTGTCGTCGCCGATCTTCTGGCGCAGGTGGCGGACATGCACATCGATGCCGCGGAGCTCCCGGTAGGCGCTGTCGCCCCAGATCGCGGTCATCAGCTCCTGTCGCGACCGCACCACGCCCGGGCGCTCGAGCAACGCGGCGAGCAGCCGGAACTCAGAGACGGTCAGCTGCACGGTCGCTCCCCTCATCGTCACTTCGCGGCGCTGGAGGTCCATGCGCAACGGCCCGGCTTCGCGCACCGACGAGCGCATACCGGTGCGCCGCAGCACGGCACGCACGCGGCTGCTCAGCTCCGCGAACCCGAACGGTTTCGTCACGTAGTCGTCGGCGCCGGCCTCCAGACCGCGGACCGCGTTGACTTCCGCCCGCTTGCCGGTGAGCATGATGATCGGGACCATGTTGGCGCGGGCGCGCATCGCCTGGCAGATCTCGTAGCCGTTGAGCCCGGCGCCCAGGTCGACGTCGAGCAACACGACATCGAACACCTGCTCCCCGGCCAGCTCGAGCGCCGTCGTCGCGTTGGCCGCGCCGGTGACGCGGTGACCGGCGCCGGCAAACGCTCGCTCCAGCCATTCGCGCGCGGCAGCCTCGTCGTCGACGACGAGAATCTCGAGCGGCGGCTGGTTCATATGGATGCGATTTCGCTCGACAGCCGGGCTCGCCCAGGCGCGAAGGGCGGCTCGTGACCGCGCTCCTGTGCGCCGGAGTGGCAGATGCGACGCTCCAGCATCGCCCACTTATACACCCTGTTCTACGGGCGATCACTCCGCCACGCGAACGTTAGGTTCGTGCAAGCAACCCGCCGCGAGCGTGCGAATACCGGGCCGAACGCGCCGAGAAGGCAGGCATGTCCCTCTCTGGCCTGTACCGCATCAACGAAGACAACCTCCAGGCGCGCCGCGAGTTCATCGCGCTGGGCTCGCGTGACGTCGCCGTGCTGCGCCGGTTGACAGGCTGGATCGATCGTCACGCCCCGGGCATCGCGCGAGAGTTCTACGACCACCAGTTCGCCTTCGGAGCCACATCGCAGTTCTTCAGCCGTTATGCGAGCGCCAACGGCCGCTCGACCGCGGATGTGCGTGCGGCCCTCGAGCGTGCGCAGGCCGGCTATCTGCGGCAGATCTTCGGGGAGGCGAAGGACGGCGGGAAGTACGGGGTCGCCTATTTCGAGCGGCGGCTGCACGTCGGTCAGCTGCACAACTCCATCAACCTTCCGTTGAAGTGGTACGTCGGTAGCTACGTCACCTACTTCGACCTCCTTCGCAGGCAGTTGCGACGAAGCTTCCCGCACCGTCCGCGGATGCGCGCGCGTGCCGAACGGGCGCTGTTGGCCGTCTTCAGCCTCGACATGCAGGCGATTGTCGAGGCGTTCTACTTCGACACCTTCGCCACGATGGGGCTCGATCTCCAGCAGATCGAGGTGGCCGATCGTGCTGCGGATCTCTCCGATCACAGCGCGGACCTGAAAGCCGCAGTGCTCGAGACCCTGACGGCGGTGGCGACGGTCACCAACGGGGTACGGGCGGCCACGACGCTGATGGCGACGACCTCCGACGAAGCCGGTCGCGCCGTGGGAGAGATCGCCGAGGCGGTGTCGGAAGTGGCGATGGGCGCCGAGCGCCAGGTGCGCGCGCTGGAAGAGGCGCGCACCCGCTCGGCGGAGATGGCTTCGGCCACCGAGGCCGGCGGGCGGAGCGCGACCCAGACCACCGCCGCCGCCGAAGCGGCGCGCGGGCTGGCCAACGAGGGCCTGAGCGCCGTCGGCGAGGCGACCACCGCGATGACCGCCGTACGCGAGGCCTCCGAGCAGGCCACGGACGCGATCACGCGACTGGGGGCCAAGTCGGGAGAGATCGGTGGGATCGTCCAGACGATCACCGGCATCGCCGAGCAGACGAACCTGCTGGCGCTCAACGCCGCGATCGAGGCCGCGAGAGCCGGCGAACAGGGGAAAGGCTTCGCCGTCGTGGCGGACGAGGTGCGCAAGCTCGCCGAAGAGTCCGCGAGTGCCGCGGCGTCGATCACCGGGTTGATCCGCGAGATCCAGTCCGAGACACAGACGGTCATCGCGGTCGTGGCCGCGGGAGCGACAGCCACCGGCGTCGGGAGCGAGACGGTCGATCGCGCCCGCGAGAGCTTCGAACGGCTCGGCGACGCGGTCAACGGCATGCACGGCCAGGCCGGCGAGATCGCCGGCTTCATGGCGGAGATCGCCTCCGGCTCCAACTCGCTGCTCACCTCGATCGAGGAGGTGAGCACGGTGGCCGAGCAGTCTTCGGCCACGTCGCAGCAGGTCTCGGCGGCATCGCAGGAGACGGCCGCTTCGACGCAGGAGCTCGCGGCCGCCTCCAAGGAGCTCGCCGGCACCGCCGAGTCACTCGAGCAACTCGTGGCCCGCTTCGAGTTCTGACCGCTGCTTGACGGGCGCGGCGGTGACGCGACGGTCATCGCGCATGTCGCAAGCGAGGCTCAACCCGCCGTCAACGTCTGCCCAAGTGCCTGGGTGCCGGTCAGCGATCGCCGAAGCCGCCGTCGTGACCCTCTGTGGCGTCCGGGACGGTGGCCGTGGCGCGTGCGCCGCCGGCGGCCTGGAAGCCGAGCTGGTCGAGTGCCGATTGCAGTGACTGCGCGTAGCTGGCGGTGGTGAAGGTGGCGCCGCTGACGGCGTCGACGTCGGCGCTCTGCTTGGCCAGGGCGCTCTCGCGCAGCAGCGGCTCGGCGTAGCTGGAGATCTGGACGGATTTGGGGTCGTTGCCCTGCAGTTGCAGCGCTTCGATCGCGATGATCTTGCCGCCCTCGACGGTGACGCGGACCTGGGCGGCGCCGTAGGGCGTATCGATCGCGTCGCCCGTCGCCGTCTTCGCGCCGCTCGCGTTCGTGGCCTGCGGGGTCGGTGTGGGCGACGCTCCGCCGGCGGCCGTGGCGGTGGGGAGCTTGGGCTCGTGCGCGTCGAAGCTCAGGACGGCGGCGAGGCCGGCGGCGGTGGCGGTGAGGACGATCGGGGCTCTGCGCATGGGTTCAGACGGCGAAGGATTCGTGGTGGATGCGGGCAGGGGCGACGCCGGCGTCGCGGGCGGCGCGCGCGATCGCCTCCGAGAAGGCGTCCGGGCCGCAGACGTAGAGGTCGCGCCGGGTGAGCCCGGGAGCAAGCGCGGTGAGCTCGGCGGCGCAGAGGCGGACGCGTTCGCGCGGGCCGACGAGCTCGTGCAGCCGCCCGTGGCGTTGGGCGACGAGCGCGGCGATCTCGTCGCGCAGGACGAGGTCCTCGCGGCGGGAGGCGCGCAGGATCACGACCACGTCGGTGTGCGTGGGCAGCTCCTCCAGCAGGGCGCGGACGGGGGTGATCCCGACGCCGGCGCCGATCAGCACGACGTGATCGGCCTGGCGGGCATCGGGGGTGAACACGCCGTAGGGGCCTTCGACGGCCACCCGGGTGCCGGGGCGCAGCCGGGCGAGGCCGGCGCTGTGGTCGCCGAGGTCCTTCACCGTGATCCGCAGGCGCCCGTTCGAGGGCTTGGCCGAGAGCGAGTACGGGTGCGCCTGCCACCAGAGCCCGCGGCGCAGGAAGCGCCACTGGAAGAACTGCCCGCCCGCGACCGGCAGCCGGTGCACCTGACGGCCGCGCAGCGTGACCGAGTAGGTGCCCGGGCCCTCCGGCGTGACCGCCTCCACCGTGAGCCGGTGGCGCAGCGAGCGCGACAGGGGCAGCGCGACGCGGTAGCCGAGGACGAGGGCGAGCGCACCGATCCAGAGTGCCGTCCACCACGCTCGCGCGCCTGGGTGCCCGACGAACGACGCGCCGGTGCCGACCTGGTGCGAGAAGGCGAGAAACAGCGCGAGGTAGGTGTAGAGGTGCACCGCCCACCACGTCTCGTGGGCCATGCGCCGCCGGGCGAGCCGGTAGGACGTCACCCCGGCGGCGATCAGCAGCAACGACGCGACCGTCGCGGCGAGGATGCCGGGGTAGGTCCACAGCAGCTGGCCGAGCTGGTGGAGCACGCCGTCGCGCGCCGCCTGGGCGTAGCCGACCGTGATCAGCACGACGTGCGCGGTCAGCAGGTACAGCGGCCACGGCCCGAGCCGGCGGTGCCAGCGCACGAGCCGGTCCTGGCCGACCGCCCGCTCCAGCGGCCCGCAGCGGGCCACGAGCGCGACCACGATCACCATGCCGTACGCCGCGGCGAGGCCGCTCAGGCGCCCGGCGGCGGTCGCGATCCCGCCCGCGGCCTGCAGCGAGCCTCGGCTCTCGGCCGCGATCCCGAGCGCGAGCGTCACTCCCAGCCCGAGACCGGCGAGTCCCGCGAGGACGTCGGCGACGGCGGCCTGCGGGCGCGCCGGCACGCGCCGCCGCACCCGCCGGACACGGACGGCATCAGCGGGAGCCGCCGGGGCATGGGCGAGCGGCGCGGTCGGCGCCAGGGCGAGCTCGGCGGGACGCGAATCGTCGCGGCCGGCCCAGAGCGACCCGGCGCTCACGCGTCCTCCAGCGGGAAGCCGGGCGTGCTCAGGACCGTGCCGTCGGCGAGGATGGTCAGGGCTTCGTAGCCGCGGAGCCCGAGCGTCCATGCCGGGCCGCGGGCGCCCATGGCGAACGCGGCCGTGCTGTAGGCGTCGGCGGTGCCCAGGTCGGGGCCGGTGACGGTGACGGAGAGGACGTCCTCTGGGGGCCGGTGCGTGTGCGGGTCCAGGACGTGCGCGCCGCGTTCGTAGGCGCCCGAGGTGGCGATCGACAGGTCGCCGGCCGACACCCGCGCGGCGATCGCGGTGGGGTCGCGTGGGTGCTGGATGCCGACGGTCCATCCCGTTCGCGGAAGGGCGTTCCCGCGCGTGACGACGTCGCCGCCGACGCTCAGGCAGAAGTCGGTCAACCCGCCGGCCACCAGCAGATCGGCGGCCCGCTGCACCGCCCAACCCTTCACCAGCGCCGACGGATCGAGCCGCCCGCCGGCCCGCGCGTCGAAGAACCCGCCCGTCTCCGCGCGCAGCGCCTCGCAGCGTCCCAGCACGGCGCGCACGTCGGCGGACGCGTCGGCGAGCCCAAGCTCGCCGCGGTCGAGGCGGCGGATCTCGCTGTCGGCGCGGTACGTGCTCAAGCGGGCGTCGGCGTCATGCAGCGAGCGCAGCGCCGCGTCGAGCCCGTGATCGGAGCCCCCGCGGATGTCCAGGGAGGCGACGGTGCCCATGACGTGCTCGACATGGACACGACGGGGTGGACTGACGACTGGCATGACGGTGAAGGTTGCAGGGCGTCCGTCAGTGTCTCGTCAGAAGTTGCTGGGAAAACCCTGGGAGCGCCGTCGGCGCGCCGACGGATGCCGGCACTGGCGCGGCCTTGCGCTCCGGGGTGACGGTCAGCGCGCGGCGGCGAGCGCGGGGCGCCGGCGGGCGGCGAGCGCGGGCACCGGGCGCAGCGCGGCCAGCGCGTAGCCGGCGACGGCGATCAGCGTGCCCTCGACGAACAGGGCGGCCAGCCCGAGCGGCTCGCTCCAGTTGCCCACGTCGCCGTGGGCCTGCGGGAGGCCGACGGTGCGGGTGAGGGTGAAGCCGACGATGCCCGCGTGAGCCCGATGGCAAAGCTTTGGTCAAGGCCGCCCGAGCGGGCATACGATCTGTGTCCGTGACCCGAGTGCTCCTGGTCGAAGACGACCGCGATATCGCCGAGCCACTCGCGCGAGCACTCGTCCGGGAGGGCTATGAGGTCGGGACGGCACACGACGGACGGCTCGCGCTGGAGGAGGTGCTCGACGCCCCGCCGGATCTGATCATCCTCGACGTCGGGCTGCCGGGCATGGACGGCCTCGAGGTCTGCCGCCACGTCCGTGAACTCCGCCCGCACGTCCCGATCCTGATGCTCACCGCCCGCGACGGGGAGCTCGAGCAGGTCGCGGGCCTCGACGCCGGCGCCGACGACTACGTGACCAAGCCGTTCCGGCTCTCGGTGCTGCTGGCGCGTGTACGCGCCATGCTGCGCCGGACCTCCCCGTCCGAGTCGACGGCGGCCGACGTGCGTGTCGACGAGGCCTCTCGCCGGGCGTGGCGGGGTGAGCAGGAGCTCGATCTCTCCCCGAAGGAGTTCGAACTGTTGGCGCTGCTGGTGCGCGAGGCGGGCAAGGTCGTCACGCGCGAGCGGATCATGGACGAGGTGTGGGACGTCAACTGGTTCGGCTCGACCAAGACGCTGGACATGCACGTGTCCTGGCTGCGCCGCAAGCTCGGAGACCCGCAGCTGATCGTGACCGTGCGCCGGGTCGGCTTCCGCTTCGAGCGCTGATGCGCCGTCAGCTGATCGCGACCACCGCGCTGATCGCGCTGGCCGCCATCCTGGTCCTCGGTGTCCCGCTGGGGCTGGTCGAAAGCGCCCGCGCGCGCAGCGACGCGCTCGGCCGGCTCGAGCGCGAGGCCGACGGGATCGCGGCCGCCGCTTCGCGCGGCCTGGACGCCGACGCGCTGTCGCCCTGGCTGCGGGCGGGGCACGCGGCCATCGTCGTGGAGGGAACGCGGCGCCTGCGCATCGGCCGGATGCCGGCGGGCACGGTGCTCGCGACCCGCTCGGGAGCCAGCCAGGGCGTCCGCGTGACCGTCTACGCGTCCGCCGCCGAGGTCACGCGTCGCCGGCGTCAGGTGTGGCTGCTCGTCGGCAGCCTCGCGGTGATCGGCACCGCGGCCGCGGCCGGTCTGGCGGTGCTGCAGGCGCGCCGGTTCATCCGCCCGCTCGAGCGTCTCGCCGACACCTCGACACGTCTCGGCGAAGGCGATTTCTCGGTCCGCGCCGGCCACATGGAGCTTCCCGAGCTCGACCGGGTCGCGCGAGCGCTCGACACCGCCGCCGTCCAGATCGCGCAGCTCGTCGGCCGCCAGCGGGAGTTCGCCGCCAACGTGTCGCATCAGCTGCGCACGCCGCTGACGGCGATGGTCCTGCGCCTCGACGAGCTCGCCACGCTCGAGGATCCGGCCGCCGCCCGCGAGGAGATCGAAGCGACCCTGCGCGTCGCCGACCGGCTCGTGCAGACCGTCAGCGACCTGCTCGAGCTGGCGCGCGTCGGCGACATCGGCCGCCCGCGTGACATCGACCTCGCCGAGCTCGCCCGCCGCCACGGCGAGTATTGGCGACCGGTCTACATGCGGGTCGGACGCCGGCTGCTCATCGACGCCGACGGGCCGCTGCCCGCGCGCGTCAGCCCGGGCGGCGTCGCCCAGGCACTCGACGTCCTGCTCGAGAACGCACTCACGCACGGCGCCGGGATCACCCGCCTGGACGCCCAGCAGGTCGACGGTCGCGGCGTACTCGGCGTCCAGGACGGCGGCGAGGGCGTCCCGGAGCCGCTGGAGCACGCGATCTTCGACCGCGACGTCTCCACCGCGGGCTCCACCGGTCTCGGCCTTCCCCTCGCCCGCGCCCTCGTCGAGGCCGATGGAGGCCGGCTGATCCTCGCCCGGCCACGACCGGCTCACTTCCAGATCGTGCTTCCCCGTTCACCCCAGCGGCGAGGCGAGCGAGCGACGTAGCGGCAAGCGCCCTCACGGTGCCCGGCGCGGGCAGCGCGCCGGCCGGGATCGACCGTCATGCTGCGGTGTATGCCAAAGGATGTGCCCTTCGCTGTGGAGGACTGCGCGCCGGAGCGGCGCGCGGTCGGAGAGCTCGCGGGAACGCGCCGACGGCTCGGCGCGGCCGCGGGCGCGTCGCGCCTGGGAATCGCCTTGATCGAGATCGACCCGGGCAAGCGGTTCTCGCCGCCGCACGCCCACGCGGACGAGGACGAGGTGTTCCTGGTGCTCGCGGGCAGCGGGTTGAGCTATCTGCTCGCGCCGGGCGAGGATGCCCGCACCTTCGAGGTCGGCGTCGACGACGTGCTCTGGCATCCGTGCAACGGCGAGGCGCACACGCTGATCGCCGGCCGCGACGGACTGACCGTGCTCGTCGTCGCCGAGGGATCGCGCACGGGGATCACGTATCTGCCGAGGACCGGGCAGTTCTGGCTCGGTCCGCGCTGGACGCCGGCGGAGAGCGAGCACCCGTTCGCCGCGGACGCCCGGCTGGGAGCGCTCGATCTCCCCGCGCCCGGCGCCGAGCGCCCGGCCAACATCCGCAACCTCGCGGATCTGCCCCTGCACGAGGGACGGGAGGGCCGGGTCGCCTACGCGTCGCGCGACGCGCGCGACATGGGCTCGGACCGGCTCGTGCTCGCGCAGGACGAACTGCCACCCGACTGCCATAACACCGACCTGCATTTCCACTCCACGCGCGAAGAGGCGTGGTACGTGCGCAGCGGCAGCGGGATCGCGCGCCTTGGCGAACAGGCGCATGAACTGCGTGCGGGATCGTTCTGGTTCGCGCCCGAGAACACCGGCGTCGGGCACCGCATCGAGGTGGGTCCCGAGGGCATGCGCCTGGTCACGATGGGTGACCTGATCGCGGGTGACGTCGTCGTGTATCCCGAGAAACGGACCTTCAAGCCCGCCCGCGGTCTCGAGATCCCGTACTGACCGGCGCCCGGCCCGGTCGTCAGCCGTTGGCCGGCGGGGCCGCGACGACCGCCGCGGGCTTCTCGGCCGTCGCGTGCTGCGGGCCCGCCCCGAAGTGCGCGGTGAGCACCTCGGTGGTGATGTACGCGGTCGCGACCGCGACGATGATCAGTGGGCTGAGGGCGAGCCCGGCCGAGGAGGTGAGCAGGAGGGCGATGACGATCGACGACAGCGGCAGGCGCAGCATCGACACGCAGGCGGCGCCCATCAGCACGGCGACCGCGGGTGTCTCGGAGAGCCCGGGCAGGTGACCGGCGAGCAGCCCGGCGACGGTGCCCAGGAACAGCGCGGGGAACGTCGGGCCGCCGCGGAAGTCGCCGAGCGAGATGCTCCAGGCGAGGCCTTTGAGCACGAGCAGCCACACGAGGACCGAGAGGGACAGGCTCGGGGCGTCCTTGACCAGCTCGCCGAAGGCGTCCTGGCCGGAGAAGAGCACGGCCTGGGTCGACTGGTCGGTGATCTGGCTGAAGGCGATCGCGAGCCCGCCGACGACCAGGCCGGCGATGACGGTGAGCAGCACCGTGCGGCGCGCGACGACCCGTGCGATGACGCGGGCGAGCGTGACGATCGCGAAGACGACGATGGCCGCGGCGACGGCGAGCGCCACCGCCCACAGGAAGTGGACCGCGGTCGGTTGAGCGAACGCGGGCAGGTCGATCGCGGTCAGCGACCACGCGCTCGTGCTCAGGCCGGTCCACGTGCCCATGCCGATGAATACGAGCGAGCCCAGGCCGGCGGCGATCAGGCCGGGGAGCAGCACGACGGGCAGCCTTGCGCCTCCGAGCCCGGCCGCCTCGATCATGATGATCGCCCCGATCACCGGTGATCCGAAGACGGTCGAGATCGCGGCGAAGCCGCCGGCGGCGGCCATGACCGTCACCAGTTGCTCGGGCGCGTCGCGCCTGACTCGCCGCGTGGCCAGGACGCCCAGCCCCATGCCGAGCGCGATCAGCGGCGCCTCCGGACCCAGAACGAGGCCGAGCCCCAGCGTCGCCAGCGCGGCCAGGAGCACGCCGGGAAGCTCGATCGGCTGCGTCGGCCCGCCGCCGCCGAGGCCGTTCGCCGGCACGTGACCACCGGTGCCCGGCAGCCGCGTGATCGCGACCGCCGTCAGCAGCCCGGCGATCGCCAGCCACGGCAGCGGCCACCACCAGGGCGTCGAAGCGAAGCCCAGCTCGCCCGGCAGGTCCTCATAGACGCCCACCTGGATGCCGTGGACGAGTTCCAGGAACGCCCACGCCACCAGCGAGACCAGCACGCCGATGACTGCCGCGAACACGAGGATCACGCGGTACGGCCGGCTTCGGATCAGCGCACCCGGATCAAGCGGCGCAGCTTCGTCAGTCATCGTCATCCGCCGTGATCCTGCGCGGGCGATCTCGCCGCGACATCGTGCGGATCGGGTGAACCGCCGACCGGCGGGCCGTGGGCTCGCGGGAGGATCGGCGGACGTCATCCGATCGGAGTGATGACGCTCCGCGGGGTGGTTGGTGTCATCGGCGCATGCCTTCGAGCCGCGTCCTGGCGGGCGCCGTCACCGTCGTCCTTCTCGCGGGACCGTCCGCGGCACGTGCCGCGTCGGTGGACTACGGCCCGATCTCGCACAGCGGCATGAAGAACCTGGGGGCGGCGTCGACGAGCCTCAAGCTCCCGCTGCAGCTCGGCCTGATCGTCAGCCAGTCCAATCTGCAGAACGCGGTGAAGGCGGCCAGCAACCCGTCGTCGTCCTCCTACGGCAAGTACCCGTCGCTGTCGACGCTGCAGAGCAAGTACGGCGCGTCATCCGCGAAACGCAACGCGGTCGTGAACGCGTTCAAGGCCAACGGGATCACCGCCACCGTCGACGTCACCCATCTGCGCGTCAGCGCGACCGTGAGCGTCAGCAAGGCCCAGAAGATGTTCGGGACCAAGTGGAACGTCTACAAGACGAGCACGGGCTCGAAGGTGGCGCTGCCGGTCAACACGCCGAAACTGCCCAGTGGCATCTCCGGCAACGTCGACACCGTCGCCGGGATGCGCGAACAGATCAGCTCGGGGAGCAGCTCGTCCGTGGCCCGCGCGACGGTCGTCGCCGACGGCGGGACGCCGACCCGGACCGGGACACCGGCCTTCGGCTGCGTCCCGACGACGTTCCCCAGCGCCCTGGCCTCCAGCGGCGGGCTGTACCCGAACCAGATCCTGACCGCATACGGGATCGCGCCGCTGCAGGCCGCGGGGCTCAAGGGGCAGGGCGTCGGGCTGGCGATCGTCGGTGAGGCGCCGACGCCGGCCGCGGACGTGAACACGTTCCGCTCCTGCTTCGGTGCGCAGGGGACGTCGCTGAAGATCCACAACGCCGGCTCGATCAAACCGATCCTGGAGAGCTCGCTGGACGCGATGGTGGCGTCCATGGTGGCGCCCGCGCTCGCGCGCTTCGACCTGTGGGTGCACGCGCTGGACGAGAGCGACGACGACGGCGACGTCGAAGGCTTCCTGCTGATGCTGGCCCAGCCGCTTCAGGCCACGACGAACGGCACGCCGCTGCCCGCGGTGATCTCGGTGTCCTACGGCGAATGCGAGTCGACCGTGGAGCCGTTCACGGCGGCGCGGACCCTGGTCGAGCGGCAGCTCACGGCGACCGCGGCGCTCGGCATCACGACCGTCGTCGCGGCCGGCGACACCGGCTCCTCGGCGTGCGCGCGCGGGGTACCCGCGAACAAGCTGACCTCCGCGGACAAGCAGCCGCAGGTGTCGTGGCCGGCGTCCTCGCCGTGGGTGCTGGCGGTGGGCGGGACGAACCTGACGCTCAACGCGGACAACACGATCGCCTCGTCCGGGGCGTGGAACGACACCGTCTACCCGCCGCCGTTGCAGAAGACGGCGGGCGGCGGCGGTGGCTCGAGCACGTTCGAGGCCCGGCCCTGGTGGCAGCCGGCCCAGTCCTTCGCGAGCTCGAGCAAGCGCATGGTCCCCGACGTGGCCGTCTTCGCGGACGAGAGCCCCGGCTATCCGATCGTGTGCTCCAGCGGCGTGCAGAGCTGCACGGGCTCCGGCCAGAGCATCGCGTTCGTCGGCGGCACGAGCGCGGCGGCGCCGCTGGTGGCCGGGATGATCGCGCTCTGGAACCAGCAGGCCCGCAACCAGGGCCTGCCGCGGCCCGGCTTCGTCGCGCCGCTGCTCACGTCGCTCGCCCAGCACGATCCGCCGGCGTTCCTGGACATCACCCAGGGCAGCAACGCCCTGTTCGGCGGGCCGTGCTGCACGACGCGGATCGGCTTCGATCTCGCCACCGGGTGGGGCTCACCGGTCGCCAACGTGATCGCGTCGAACCTGCAGCGCTGATCGCCCGACGCCGTCGGACGCCGCGGACGCGGCATCGCTCGGAACGGGTGATGCGCGCGTCCCCACGCGCAGGTGCAATGGGGCCATGACGATCACCGCAGCTCCGAGAGCGAACGGTTCCACCGGACGACGGTCGGCACGCGGAGCCGTCGAGCATCTGACGATCGCCGAACGGGCGGCGCGGGGCAAGGCCGCGCGCGCCGAGGTGCCGCGCTCCGTCCACGCTGGGTGGGAGGCGCCGAGCGATCGGCGCGATCCGATCGAGATCCTGGAGCAACAGGCACTGACCCGCGTCCCGGAACTGGTCCCGATCCGGCACGGGCGGATGCTCGTGTCGGCCTTCACCTTCTACCGCGGCGCGGCGGCGCTGATGGCGGCGGACCTCGCGGGGATGGCGCGGACGCGGCTCACGGCGCAGTTGTGCGGCGATGCGCACCTGTCGAACTTCGGCGCGTTCGCGGCGCCTGACCGGCGGCTGGTCTTCAGCGTCAACGACTTCGACGAGACGCTGCCGGGCCCGTTCGAGTGGGACCTCAAACGGCTCGTCGCCAGCTTCGCCGTCGCCGGTCGCGACCGCGGGTTCAACGCGCCGCAGCGCGAGGCGGCCGTCCTGGCGGCGGCCCGCGGCTACCGGAAGGCGATGCGGGAATTCGCCGGCATGCGCGCGCTGGACCTCTGGTACGCCCGCGTGGACGTTGAGGAGCTGAGCGCCAGGTGGGCCGCGAGCGCGACGCCCAAGCAGTTCAAGCGCTTCGAGCGCAACATCGCCAAGGCGCGGGCGAAGGACAGCATGCGGGCCTCGGGCCGGCTGACGGAGCTGGTGGACGGACTCCCGCGGATCATTCGCGACCCGCCGCTGATCGTTCCGATCGAGGACCTCGTGCCGCCGGACCGTCGGATCGAGCTCGAGCAGTCGATACGCACGATCATCCGTTCCTACCGGCGCTCGCTGCCCAGCGACCGCCGGCACCTGCTCGAGCGCTACCGCTACGGGCACGCCGCCCGCAAGGTGGTCGGGGTCGGCAGCGTCGGCACGCGCGCGTGGATCGTGCTGATGCTCGGCATCAGCGACGAGGACCCGTTGTTCCTGCAGATCAAGGAGGCCGAGGCGTCAGTGCTCGAGCCGTACCTGGGGGCCAGCAAGCTGTCCAACCACGGTCAGCGCGTCGTCGAGGGCCAGCGGCTGATGCAGTCGGCCAGCGACATCATGCTCGGCTGGTTCAGGACGGCGGGGATCGACGGAGTCCAGCGCGACTTCTACATTCGCCAGCTGTGGGACGGCAAGGGCTCCGCGCTCGTCGAGATGATGGAGCCGAGCGCGCTCGCGGCCTACGCCGAGGTCTGCGGCTGGACCCTGGCACGCGGGCACGCCCGCTCCGGTGACGCGGCGGCGATCTCCGCCTACCTCGGGTCGAGCGTCGCCTTCGACCGTGCCATGGCCTCGTTCGCCGAGGCCTACGCCGATCAGAACGAGCGCGACTACGCCGCGTTCCGCGAGGCCGTCTCCAGCGGCCGGCTCGCGGCCGAGGAGGGGCTGTGAGCGCTCCGGACAAGCGCCCCACCGTGTGGATCGTGTTGTGCTGCGTGCTCGCGGTGGGCCTGGTGGGCGTGGGGATCTGGGCGTTCAGCGAGCAGTCGGACGCCGACGACGCGCAGGCCAGGCTGGCGACCGCCCAACAGCAGGCGGCGAAGGCGGCGACGCCCGCGCCGACCGCGGCCTCGGGGGCGACGACGATCGATCCCGCGATCCGACAGCAGTTCGAGCAACTGGCCGGCGCCCTGGGCCTGAGCGGCGCGAACGTCGACCAGATCCAGCAGGCGCTCGAGTCCGCCGCGGCGAAGGTCAAGTCCGCCCAGCAGGATCGCGACGCCGCGAAGGGCGCCCTCGACACGGCCAAGGCCCAGGCCGCAGCCGTCGGCGCCCGCGTCGAGCTGACCCGGTCGTGCCTGAACGGCACGCTGAGCGCCATCAGCACGGCCTTCGGCAGCGGGGGAGTCGACGCGGCCAGGCAACAACTGGAGACGATCGTCGAGAACTGCAAGTCCGTCGCATCCCCATGAGCCGGCTTCCAGCCTCGTTGCGCGGGTACGACCGCGCGTCGTTCCCGGCCGACGCGATCGCCGGACTGACGATCTGGGCGCTGATGGTGCCGCAGGCGCTGGCGTACGCCGGGATCGCCGGGGTGCCGGTCCAGAACGGGCTCTACGTGATGCCGCTCGCCGCCGTCGGCTACGTGCTGTTGGGGAGCTCGCGTCGCCTGTTCGTCGGCCCCAGCGCCGGGGTCGCGACGCTGTTGGCGTCGACGGTGGCGATGATCGCGACGGCGAGCACGGGCTCGGCGGAGTACATCGCGCTGACGACCGCGCTGACGCTGATGGTCGGGGTGCTCTACATCGCGGGCGGCCTCGCCCGGATGGGCTTCGTCAGCCGCTTCTTCGCGCGGCCGGTGCTCGACGGCTTCATCGTCGGGCTCGGCCTGTACATCGCGATCGGCCAGTTGCCGAAGGTGGTGGGCATCGCGAAGCCGGCCGGCGACACGTTCGCGGTGTTCGTGCGCACGATCACCGACGTCGGCCACTGGGAGTGGTCGACGGTCGTCGTCGGGGTCATCGCCCTGGTCGCGCTGTTCGGGCTCGCGCGCTTCATGCCCAAGCTCCCCGGCGTGATCATCGTCGTCGCGATCGCGGTGCTCGCGACCAAGGTCCTCGATCTCGACGCCGACGGCGTGGCGATCGTCGGCAAGGTGCCGACGGGCTTTGAGTTCGTCGGGCTCTCGAGCGTCTCCGCGAACGATCTCGTCGACATGCTCCCGGGCGCGCTGGCGATCGTGGTCGTCGGGCTCGCCCAGTCGCTCGCGATCGCCAAGAGCTACGCCACCAAGCACCACGAGAAGGTCGACGCGAATCGCGAGATGCTGGGCTACGGCGCCGCGAACATCGGGGCCGGCGTGCTCCAGGGCTTCACCGTGACGGGCGGGCCGTCGGCGTCGGCGACGGCCGAGCGCGTCGGCGCGAAGTCCCCGCCGGTCGCGTTTCTGGTGTCCGGGCTGATGACGCTGCTGACCATCCTCTTTCTCGCCGGCCTGTTCGCCGACCTCCCGGAGGCGGTCCTCGGCGCGATCGTGATCTGGGCCGTCTCGGGCATGATCAGTCCCGCGAAGGTCACGCAGTACTGGCGGGCCCATTCGCTCGAGTTCTGGGCCGCGCTCGGTGCCCTCCTCGGCGTGATCCTGATCGACATCCTGCCCGGCGTCGCCATCGGCGTCGCCCTCAGCTTCATCCTGCTGATCCACTCGATCGACCATCCGCACATCGCCGTGCTCGGTCGCGGCAGCGACGGCGCGCGCTTCGCCGACCTCGAGGACGACGTGGACGCCACGGCGATCCCCGGGGTGCTGATCCATCGCTTCGAGGCGGAGCTGATCTTCGCCAACGCCGATCTCTTCCAGGACGACGTGCTCGAGCGAGTCCACGCGGCCGACCCGAGGCCCGGCACCGTCGTGCTCGACTTCGAGGCCGTCGGATACATCGACGTCACCGGCGCGGAGTCGCTGCGCTCGCTGCACGACGCCCTCGAGACGCTCGGGACCCGGCTGATCGTCGCCAGCGCCAAGAGCAGCGTGCGCGGGGCGCTGCATCGCCACGGGATCGCGCAGGTCCTAGGCGAGGAGAACTTCGCATCGACGATCGACCGCGCCCTCGAGGCTCGCGCGGCCCTGCGTTGAGCGGCGAGCCTCGCTCAGCCGGCCGTCAGGCGAGCTGACGGCGCTTGACGCGGTGCTCGCGGGCGCCGGCCGCGGCGGCGAAGCGTGCGTCGCTCTGCTCGCGCTCGGCCGCCGTCATGCGGCGGATGACCAGCCGGCCCTCGGCGACGGCCCGGTCCATCTCCTGCTGGCGAAGGGCGCTTTTCGTCTCGGCGAGCTCTCGCTGTGAGGGCCGTGGATTGGCCATGTGAATCTCCTTTGCCGCAAGCAGCGTTTCGGGTCCGTCCTCATCTATCGGCATCTCCGCTCAGACCTTGAGCACGACGCCCACCTGGAGGGAAGAGCCTGCGTAGGGGCGTCATTTCGCGAACCCGATTTGGGCGTTCCAATTCCGATACTGCTGTGAGCCACCAACCGAGCCGGCGCGACTTCAGTAATCCAACGGACCGAACTTGCGCTCATACCAAGTTAATGCATAACCTTTTGTCTCGAACGCTGACATAAGCTGTCGCGGGTCCATTCGAGAGGGAGAGGTCGAATGCTGGGACACCGGAAGGTGCTGACGGGCATGGCCGCTGCGCTGGCGACGGTCGCGATGTTCGCGACCGCGGGCGTGGCGCAGGCACAGAGGCCGGCGTCGATGGGCGCGGGGGCGCCTGTGGGCCAGAGCGGCATCCAGCTCTACAACTTCAGGGACTACCTGAGCAGCGGTTCAGGCGAGATCCTCTGTCCGGCGTCGCCGACGCCGCCGACGCCGTACTGCACCCCGACGCTGCCGGCGAACAACGTCAACGCCCGCCTGGAGCGACTGTTCGCGTTCCTGCAGGCGCAGGGGATCAAGAACGTCGAGCTCTACGGCTATCCGGGCAATCCGTTCCCGAACAACCGGCAGGGCATCCTCGACCTGCGCGCGCTGGGCGACAAGTACGGCCTGCGCTTCCCCGCCCGTCACGGCAGCCTCAGCGAGAGCACGTGGGACGCGGAGATCGCGGCCTCCAAGCTGCTCGGCCAGGAGATGGTCGGTGAGGGCGGCACGGGCGGCGCCGGCAGCCTCGGCACGCTCGCGCAGACGCTGGCGACGGCGGCGCAGCTCGACAAGCTCGGCAAGCGCTCGGTCCAGGCCGGCGTCGGCCCGGCCTACTTCCACAACCACAACAGCGAGTTCAGCACCCGGTTCACCGACAACGGCGAGCTCAAGAGCGCGTGGGAGATCGTGATGGACCACACCGATCCGCGCTACGTCGCCGCGCAGATCGACATCGGCTGGGCCGTGTGCGGAGCGTCGGGGTACAGCGGCACCACCGACCCGGCCGCGGGCGCCGCGTACGTCAACCAGATGATCCAGAAGTTCGGCAGCCGGATCGTGTCCTTCCACGTCAAGGACATGGTCGGAAGCGGCATCCGCCCGGACTGCGGCGACGGCGACCAGCGCACGGCCGGCCAGGGCGACATCGACTTCGGCCCGATGTTCGCATCGGCCAAGGGCAAGACCAAGTACTACTTCGCCGAGCGCGACCCCGTTGCCCTCGGCGGCGTGACCAACTTCAACCCGTTCCGCAACAGCGCCGAGAGCGCCGCCGCGATGAAGGGCGACCCCGCCCCGTCGCTGAAGGCCGCCCCGCACCAGTTCTCCTCGGTGCCCAAGGGCACTCCGGCGGCCGACAACCAGGCGCCGATCCAGGTGACCAACGACGGCGACGCCCCGCTGGTGATCGCCACGGGCGCCGACGCGATCCAGGTCCAGGGCGACGATCCCGCCGACTTCGCGGTCGTCAGCGAGACCTGCCGCGGCAAGACGCTGGCGCCCGGCGCCGGCTGCACGATCAACGTCGGCTTCAAGCCGACCCGCTCGGACTACACCTCGGTCGCCCGTCTCGTGATCGATTCCAACAGCGACGACGCCGTCGAGAAGGTGCTGCTCACGGGCACGCAGACCCCGCCGAAGGTGCTCGTCTTCCACGGCGCGACCAGCGCGACCGTGACCGCCGGCATCGACGCCATCAAGGCACTCGGCACGGCCAACGACTTCCTCGTCGACGAGACCGCCGACGCATCGACCTTCAGCGCGGCGAACCTCGCCGCCTACCGCGCCGTGGTCTTCCTCGATAACAAGGGCGACCTGCTCAACGCCGCGCAGGAGACCGCCCTGCAGGGCTACATCCAGGGCGGCGGCGGCTTCGTCGGCATCGGTGAGGCCGCGGAGGCCGAGACCGGCAACAGCTTCATCACCGGGCTGATCGGCGCGCGTCCTGACGCCGCGAGCCCGACGACGGCCTCCGATCAGACCGTGGTCTTCGCCGACCGCGTGCACCCGGCGACCAAGGGCCTGCCGCTGCAGGCGACCCGCAACGACATCTACTACCAGTGGAACCCGCGGCCCACGGGCACGGTCCACACCGTCGCGCGCTACCACGCGGTCGGCGCGGCCGCCGGTGACGGCACGTCCACGGGCGGCACCGACTGGCCGATCTCGTGGTGCCGTGATTACCAGGGTGGCCGCAGCTTCTACACCGGCCTGGGCCGGACGGCGGCGAGCTTCGGCACCGCGGATCTGCAGAAGCACCTGCTGGGCGCGATCCAGTGGTCCGCGGGCCTCGTCCGCGGCGGCTGCAAGGCCACGATCCTGTCCAACTACTCGACCGAGCGCGTGGTCAGCGCCGCCAGCGGCGACCTGACCAACAGCGGTGAGTCGCACGGCGTCTCGCTGGCCAACAACGGCTGGGCGATCTACATCGGCCGCGCCGACTGCCGCACCAACGCCGACCGCGGCAAGATGATCGGCCAGGCCTCCTCGCCGATCATCACCGACTTCGCCAACCGCAACGTCGGCATCGGCTGCGGCACGGTCCACATCTGGGATCCGAAGGCGGCCAACGGCACCGTCAACAGCGGCGTCACCCAGGCCGGCGTGCTGCCGGTCTACGGCGACCGCGGGTCAGGAAATGAGGTCAACGGCAAGATCGAGACGGGCCTGCTCGGCGTCGCCGCGGCGCCGGACTTCGGCACCACCGGCCACATCTACCTGCTCTATTACCCGACGTTCAACCCGGACAACCCGGTGCACCCGGGCCTGTCCGACGGCGACCAGCGCCGCATCACCAAGATGCAGCACCCGCGCGTGTCGCGCTTCACGATCGACCTGGCGACCAAGAAGCTCAAGCTCGACTCCGAGGTCGTGATCTTCCAGTACGACTCGCAGGTCTGGAGCTGCTGCCACCGTGGCGGCGGCATGGCCTTCGACTCCCAGGGCAACCTCTACGTCACCACCGGCGACTCGAACTCCTCGCAGAGCACGAACGGCTACTCCGGCAACTACCAGCCGCAGCGCTGCCCGACCGGTGACCCGACGCAGGCGACCAACTCGCACTGCGGCGCGAACAACGTGTCGTTCAACGATGCGCGCCGAACGGCGGGCAACACGAACGATTACAACGGCAAGATGCTGCGCTTCAATCCAGTGGACACGATCCCGGACGGCGCGCAGCCGGCGATCGGGATCGGCACGACCTACAGCCTGCCCACGGCGCAGTCGCCCAACGGCGCGAACCTGTTCGACGGCACCGAGGGCGGCGGCGGCAAGACCAAGCCCGAGATCTACGCCATGGGCCTGCGCAACCCCTCGCGCATGACGATCGACCCCGAGACCGACGTCCCGTACGCGGCGTGGGTCGGCCCGGACGCCGGCTCGCCGTCGGCGACCCAGGGCCCCTCGACCTATGAGACGGCCACGCAGCTGCCCACGGCGGGCAACTACGGCTGGCCCTACTGCATGGGCAGCAAGCAGCCCTATCGCGATCGGATCGCGGACGGCTCGCTGCGCACCACCAACGTCGCCGGCTACGTCAACGGCGGCCCCGCCTCGGCGCCGACGCCCGGCTGGTACGACTGCAACAACCTCGTCAACGACTCGACCAACAACACCGGCCTGGTCACGCTGCCGCACACCACGGGCACCGGCAAGGACGCGGGCACCGCGCACTCCAACAACGTCTGGTACAGCCGCGGCAACCCCAACAACGGCAACGGCTGCCCGGAGTTCCCGCGCGAGCAGGGAGCGGGCAACGGCCCCAACTACGGCGCCACCCCGAACCAGCTGTGCCCGTACCTGACCGCCTCCGGCGCGACGGTGTTCACCGGGCCGGTCTACCGCTACAAGTCGGGCACGGACAACTCCGCGCGCTGGCCCAAGTACTGGGACGGCCGCTGGTTCCTCAACGACTTCGGCAACGCCAGCGCCAAGCACGCGCTGCTGCTCGATCCGGCCACCGATCAGGACGGATCCCAGCCGATCTACGCGGACAGCTTCCGCAACGGCCTGCCGTGGGGCGCCAACTACATGGACTCGAAGTTCGGGCCCGACGGCGCGCTCTACGTGCAGGTCTACGAGGGCTTCTTCACCACGGGCAGCAACGCCGGCCTGTACCGCTTCGCCTACACGGGCGGGGACGACACGCCGGGCCCGGATCCGAAGTGGCAATCGACCGCCACGGCGCGCACGGTCCAGTTCTCGATCGGCGCCTCCGGCGGCCTGTCCTACGCCTGGGACTTCGGCGACGGTGAGACGGCGGCGGGGACCGACCCGGCGCACACGTACGCCGCCGCGGGCACCTACAGCGCCAAGCTGACGGTGACCTACGCCGACGGCGAGACGGCGACCAAGACGACGAGCGTGATCGTCGGCGACGACGCGACCGCACCGACGACGACGGTCACGCTCAACGGCCAGGCGCCGGCGAGCGGCTACACCAGCTCGGTCGCGGTCTCGCTCAGCGCGACCGACGGCGCCTCGGGCACGGGCGTCGAGTGGACCGAGTACCGGATCGACGGCGGTGCCTGGACGCATCGCGACAACACGGGCAGCGCCTCGCCGTTCGTGACGGCGTTCACGGTCTCCAGCGAAGGCAGCCACACGGTCGAGTTCAGCTCGCGTGACCGTGCCGGCAACGTCGAGACGCCGGCCAAGTCGGTCTCGTTCTCGATCACGTTCCCCGGCGGCGGCGGGTCCTGCTCGCAGCAGTCGGACCAGTTCAACGGCTCGAGCCTCGACGCGAAGTGGCAGATCATCAACCCGGTCGCCGGCAACCCGCCGACGGTGGGTGGTGGCCAGCTCACGATGCCGATGCTGCGCGGCGACCTGTACACCGACCAGGGCACCGCCCAGGCCGTGGTGCAGAACGTGCCGAGCGGCTCGTGGGTCGCGACCGCCAAGCTCGCGCACGCCACGGTCAACGCCGACGGCAAGGCCGCCGGCCTGGCCCTGATCAACCAGCTCAACCCGAACTACCTGCTCAAGACGACGCTGCAGTACAAGAACGACACCGATCCGAACACGTCCGGCAACCAGCCGGGCAAGTGGGCGGAGCGGGTGCTGACGGTCAACAACCAGAGCGTCATCCTGCCGCCGGCAACGGTCCCGTGGCCCAACTCGGGCGCGCTGAACCTGACCGGCGACTACGTCTGGGTCCGCTTCGTCTACGACGACGCGACCAAGACGATCACCACCTGGAGTTCGTCCAACGGGACGACGTTCACCTCGTTCGGTGCGCCGATCTCGGTGCCGCAGTACCTGTCTCAGGCGGGCGGGCTGAAGGTCGGCGTGTTCGCCAAGCACGACGGCGCGCCCGATGACGTCGCCAAGTTCGACTACTTCAACGTGGTGTCGAGCTCGGACCCGCAGACGCCGGGTGACGACTGCGGCGGCAACGGCGCATGCCCGGAGACCGACGAGTTCAACGGTTCGACCATCGACCCGAAGTGGTCGCTGGTGAACCCGATCGCGGGTGCGGCTCCGACCGTGGCGGGCGGCCGCCTGGTCGTCCCGCTGCGCCAGGCCGACCTCTACGCCGGGACGGGCAACGCCCAGTTGCTGCTCCAGCAGGCTCCGGCGGGCTCGTGGACCGCGACCGCGAAGGTCGTGCATGCGGGTCTGACCGGGGATGGCGAGGCACTCGGGCTGGGGCTGATCAACAGCTTCAACCCGAACTACTTCGTCAAGGCGACGATCCAGTACAAGAACGACACCGACCCCAACACGTCCGGCAACCAGCCGGGCAAGTGGGCGGAGCGGGTGCTGACCGCCAACGGGGCGGCGATCACGCTGCCGCCGGCGACCGTGCCGTACCCGAACTCGGGTGCGCTTGCGATCAGCGGCGACTACGTGTGGGTCCGGCTCGCCTACGACGACGCGGCCAAGACACTGACCACGGCGACGTCGCTGGACGGGACCACGTTCACCACGTTCGGCGCGCCGATCTCGACGACGCAGTACCTCAACCAGGCGGGCGGCTACCGCATCGGCGTGTTCGGCAAGCGCGACGGCGCCACGGCCAACAAGAACGTCGAGCTCGAGTCGTTCACGCTGGAGTCCGCGGCGTGCGGCACCGGCGCCGACACGTCCGCGCCGAACACCACCAGCGCGCTCGCCCCGGCGGCGCCCGACGGTGACGGCGGCTACTACACCTCCGACGTGAAGGTCACGCTCACCGCGACCGACAACGCCGGCGGGTCGGGCATCGATCGCACCGAGTACCGCGAGACCCCGGCCACGACCTGGACCGCCTACAGCGCGCCGATCGACGTCACCGCCGACGGCACGCACGTGATCGAGTACCGCTCGGTCGACAAGAAGGGCAACATCGAGGCCACCAAGTCGGTCACGGTCAAGCTCGACAAGACCGGCCCGGCCACCACCGCCACGCTCAACGGCGAGGCGCCGAAGGCCGGCTACACCGGCGACGTCGCGGTCGACCTCGACGCGACGGACGCGACCTCGGGCGTGAAGGGCACCGAGATCCGCGTCGACGGCGGCGCCTGGAAGCCCTACGTGGAGGAGGAGACGATCCTCAACACGGAGGCCGACCTCGCCAAGTGGGCGCAGGCCGGGCCGGGCAAGCTGACCTACAACGCGGCCGACGGCGGCTTCTTCCGCCCGAGCGGCGGCCTGGGCATGCCGTGGTACCCGGTCAAGGACTACGGCGACTTCTCCATGAAGTTCCAGTGGCGCGACTCGGCCACGGGCAGCAACGGCAACGGCGGCGCCTTCGTGCGCTTCCCGAACCCGGCCGAGGCCGTGACACGCACCGCCGCGAACCGGTACCCGTGCCAGGTCGGCTCGGGCCAGACCGATCAGGCCTGGGTCGCGATCTACTGCGGCCACGAGATCCAGATCAACGACTACCAGTCCGACCCGCAGAAGACGGGCTCGATCTACAACTTCTCGCCCCTGGACGCCACGCAGGCCAAGGTTCAGCCGCGCGGCACCTGGGTGGATTACGAGATCAAGGTCGTCGGCCAGACCTACACGATCATCCGCAACGGCGAGGTGCTGCAGACGTTCGAGAACACCCCGGGCAAGACGTCCTCGCGCTCGGGCGACCCGTCGACGACCGATCGCCAGTTCACGCGCGGCTACGTCGGCCTCCAGAATCACTCCGACGCCGACGTCATCGACTACCGCAACGTCCGCATCACGTCGCTGGACGCCGGGTCCGTCCGCGGCCCGGTCACGGTGACGGGCAACGGCGCGCACACGGTCGAGTACCGCTCGACCGACGTGGCGGGCAACGTGGAGGCGACCAAGAAGGTCGACTTCACGATCGGCGCCGCCGGCGACACGACCGCGCCGGTGACGACCAGCTCGCTCATCCCGGCCACGCCGCCCGCGGGCGGCTACACCGGCCAGGTCAGCGTGCAGCTGTCGGCCACCGATCCGGCGCAGTCCGGCGGCGGCACCCCGAAGACGGTCGACGTCAACGCGTTCCCGGATCACTGGGATCCCAATGCGCTGACCGCCACGGTCGGCGACACCGTGCGCTGGAACTTCCCGACGGCCACGGCGGGCTCGGCTCACGATCTGTGGATCATCAAGCCGGGTGAGTCGCCGACCAGCGACGGCACCCGTCTCAGCAACAACGCCACCGGCAACATCGTGCTGCCGGGCGACCCGCCGATCACCCAGGTGGCCGACACCGCCGGCACCTACACGTTCCTGTGCAAGCTCCACTCGCACAAGGGCACCGACGGCTGGGAGGGCATGGTCGGACAGGTCACCGTCGCCGCGGGCGGCGGCACGACGCCGGGCTCCGGTGTGGACTACACCGAGTACCGCGTCAACACCGACGGCGCGACGGGCGAGTGGGTCCGCCGCGACAACACCGCCAACGCGAGTCCGTTCGTGACGATGCTCAACGTGTCGGCCGTCGGGTCGCACGTGATCGAGTACCGCTCCAAGGACAAGGCCGGCAACACGGAGGCCACCAAGTCCGTCGCGTTCTCGATCGTGGCCTCCTCGGCCGGCGACTCCGAGGACGTGGAGGTCGTCGCCGACGTGCCGTTGATGATGGGCATCTCGCTGTCGGGGCCGGCGACGTTCGCGCCGCTGATCCCGGGCGTGGCGAAGGACTACACGGCCTCCACGACGGCGACCGTGACCTCGAGCGCCGCGGCGACGTCGCTGACGGTCTCCGACCGCTCCGCGACGGCGACGGGCCATCTCGTCAACGGCACGGATGCCCTCCCGCAGGCGCTGCAGGTCAGCGCCGGCGGGGCGTTCGCACCGGTCGGCAGCGCGGCGCAGCCGACGTTGCTGCAGTCATGGTCGAGCCCGCTCGCCAATGACCTCGTGACGCTGCAGTTCAAGCAGCCGATCGCCGCCACCGACCGGATGAAGGCCGGCCGTTACGGCAAGACCGTGACGTTCACGCTGGCCGCGACGACTCCGTAGGCCGGGGGAGGCCCCGTCCCCGCGGTTCGCCGCGGGGACGGGCCTGCGCCCGCTCACTCCACCGTCACGCTCTTGGCCAGGTTGCGCGGCTGGTCGATGTCGCGGCCGAGGTGCAGGGCGGCGTGGTAGGCGAGCAGCTGCAGCGGGATGCCGAGCAGGATCGGATCGAGCTCGGGTTCCGAGCGCGGGACGAGCAGCAGTTCGTCGGCCAGGCCCTCGCCCGGGTGCTCGTGGCCGACGACCACCAGCGGGCCGCCGCGGGCCTTGACCTGCTGCAGCGAGGAGCGGTTCTTGTCGAGCAGGTGGTCGGAGGGGACGATCGCGACCGTCGGGACGTCCGGCGCGATCAGGGCGAGCGGCCCGTGCTTGAGCTCCGGCGTCGGGTAGGCCTCGGCGTGCACGTAGGAGAGCTCCTTGAGCTTCTGGGCGCCCTCCATCGCGACCATGTGCCCGCGCACGCGGCCGATGAAGAACATGGTCCGGGCGTCGGCGACGCGTGCCGCCACCTGGGCGATGTGGTCCTCATCCGCGAGCACCTCCTCGATCTGCGCCGGCAGCTTCTCGAGCGCGGCGATCAGGCGCTCGCCGTCGGCCGGGCCCGCGTCGCGCACGCGCCCGAGCAGCAGCGCGAGCAGGGCGAAACCGGTCAGTGTCGAGGTTACGGCCTTGGTCGAGGCGACCGACACCTCCGGGCCGGCGTGGAGGTAGATGCCGCCTTCGACCGCCCGCGCGATCGAGGAGCCGACCACGTTGACGAGACCGGCGACGCGCCCGCCCTTGGCCTGGATCTCATGGACCGCGGCGAGCGTGTCGGCCGTCTCGCCCGACTGCGAGGTCGCGACGTACAGCGTCTCGGGGTCGATGATCGGGTTGCGGTAGCGGAACTCCGACGCGGGCTCGGCGTCGGCGGGCAGGCGCGCGAAGGACTCGATCATCTGCGCGCCGCCGATCCCGGCGTAGTAGGCCGAGCCGCAGCCGAGGATCTTCACACGCCGGAACGCGCGCAGCTCGCGCGGCGCCATGTTCAGGCCGTCGAGGCGGGCGGTGGAGAAGCGGTGGTCCAGGCGGCCGCGCAGCGTCCCGGTGACCGACTGGGGCTGGTCGGCGATCTCCTTGCGCAGGTAGTGCGCGAAGCCGCCGCGCGCATAGTCGTCCTCGCTGACCGCGACGGTCTCGGGCTCCTTGGTCGTCGGCCGGGAATCGAGCGTGGAGGAGCGAAAGCCCTCGACCGTGACCGTGGCCAGCTCGCCGTCGTCGAGGTAGGCGACCTGCTGGGTGTGGCGGACGAGCGCGGCCACGTCGGAGGCGACGAACATCTCGTGGTCGCCGATCCCGATCACGACGGGCGAGCCGTTGCGGGCGACGATCAGCTGGTCGGGCACGGCGGCGTCGCAGACCGCGAGGCCGTAGGCGCCGACGACGCGGCGCAGCGCGGAGCGCACGCGGTCCTCCAGCTCCACCGCGTCAGAGCGCGCGATCAGGTGGGCGAGCACCTCGGTGTCGGTGTCGGAGACGAACTCCACGCCGTCGGCGAGGAGGTCGGCCCGCAGCTCGTCGGCGTTCTCGAGGATGCCGTTGTGGACGACGGCGACGCGGCCCTCGCCGTCGACCTGCGGGTGCGCGTTGACGTCGCTCGGCGGGCCGTGGGTGGCCCAGCGCGTGTGGGCGATGCCCACCGGCCCGTTGACCCGTTTGGGCAGCCCGGCGGCCATGTCGCGCACACGACCCTCGGACTTGTGGACGCGCAGCGCGCCGTTCTTGACCACCGCCACCCCGGCCGAGTCATAACCGCGGTACTCGAGCCGCTGCAGCCCTTCCACCAGAATCGGGACGCAATCGCGCCTGCCGACGTATCCGACGATCCCGCACATGCTTTCTCCTCCGTGTCTTTCAGCCGTAGATGACTCGGCGGATCTGCCGGACGCTCAGTTCGGGCGCCCGTACGCGCCGTCGCCGCACCTCGCCCGCCAGGCGCTCGAACGCGTCCGCGTTGGCGACGCCCTCGCCCTGCAGCTCGCGGTGCCGGCGGCGGACGAACGTCTCGAGGTCCTCGGCGTGCCACGCGAGCACCTCTTCGACCACGCGCCGGGCGGTGCCCTCGTCGAGGTCGGCGGTGCGGTGCAGGTGCGCCACGAGATCGTCGAGATCCGAAGCCATCGCGGAGCAATGTACGCTCTCCGGAGGTGAACCGCGAACACTTTGCCCGAAATCGGGCAGGAGCGAGCCAAAGTGGCTGAAGCGATCGTTGTCGGGGCTGGGCTCGCCGGGCTGGTCGCCGCCGCCGAGCTCGCTGCCGCGGGCCGGCGGGTGATCGTGCTCGATCAGGAGCCCGAGGCCTCGCTGGGCGGCCAGGCGTTCTGGTCGCTGGGCGGGCTGTTCCTGGTCGACAGCCCGGAGCAGCGACGGCTGCGGATCCGCGACTCGCGCGAGCTGGCGTGGCAGGACTGGCTCGGCACCGCGGGCTTCGACCGGCCCGACGACGCGTGGCCGCGCCGGTGGGCCGAGGCCTACGTCGACTTCGCCGCGGGCGAGAAGCGCGCCTGGCTGGCTGGGCAGGGCGTCAAGTTCGTGCCGAACGTCGGCTGGGCCGAGCGCGGCGGCTACGGGGCGATCGGGCACGGCAACTCGGTCCCGCGCTTCCACGTGACCTGGGGGACCGGGCCGGGCGTGATCGAGCCGTTCGTGCGCCGCGTCCGCGCCGCGGAGGCACGCGGCCTGATCGATCTGCGCTTCCGCCATCGGGTCGACGCGTTGACCGTGACGGGCGGGACGGTCGATGGCGTCCGCGGCGTCGTGCTGGCGCCGGATGCGTGCGCGCGTGGCGTGGCGTCGAACCGCGACGTGGCCGGTGACTTCGAGCTGCACGCCGACGCCGTCGTCGTCGCGACCGGCGGCATCGGCGGCAACCACGAGATCGTGCGCCGCAATTGGCCTTCGCGGCTCGGCGCCCCGCCGAAGCACATGATCTCCGGCGTCCCCGCGCACGTTGACGGCCGCGGCATCGAGCTCACCCAGGCGGCCGGCGGCAGCGTCATCCACCCCGACCGCATGTGGCACTACACCGAGGGCATCCAGAACTGGGACCCGATCTGGCCGATGCACGGGATCCGGATCCTGCCGGGCCCGTCGTCGCTGTGGCTGGACGCCACCGGCCGGCGGCTCCCGGTGCCGCTGTTCCCCGGCTTCGACACGCTCGGGACGCTCGCGCACATCATGACCACCGGCCACGAGCACACGTGGTTCGTGCTCACCCAGAAGATCATCGAGAAGGAGTTCGCGCTCTCCGGCTCCGAGCAGAACCCCGACATCACCGGCCGCAGCGTCCGTGAGCTGCTGCGCACCCGCGTCGCCCGCGGCGCGCCGCCGCCCGTCGAAGCCTTCAAGCGCCACGGCGCGGACTTCGTGGTCGAGCGCGACCTGCGCACGCTCGTCGCGGGGATGAACCGCCTCACCGAGACGCCCCTGCTGGCGTTCGCGGACGTCGAGCGGGAGGTCCTCGCGCGCGACCGCGAGATGGACAACCCGTTCACCAAGGACCTCCAGGTCACCGCGATCCACGGCGCCCGCCGCTACCTGGCCGACCGCGTCACCCGCGTCGCCGCGCCCCACAAGCTGCTCGACCCCGCCGCCGGCCCGCTGATCGCCGTGCAGCTGCACATCCTCACCCGCAAGACGCTCGGCGGCCTGCACACCGACCTCGACGGCCGCGTGTTGCGCGCCGACGGCGAGCCGCTGCCCGGCCTCTACGCCGCCGGCGAGGCGGCCGGCTTCGGCGGTGGCGGCATGCACGGCTACCGCGCGCTGGAGGGCACCTTCCTCGGTGGGTGCCTGTTCTCCGGGCGCGTCGCGGGCCGGGCGGTCGCGGCAGGCCTGCGCGCGTGAAGCGGTTTGCGCCGGAGCCCGGCCTCAAAGCGTTAGCCTGATCAGGCATGGTCAACGGGGACTCAGGTGGGTCGTTGGAGCGCCTGCGCGAGACGAACCGGCTCCGTGTGGTCGAGGCGCTGCGCCTTCGTGGCAGCGCCAGCCGGTCGGACCTGGTGGCGGTCACCGGGCTCTCGCGGACGACGATCACCAGCCTGCTCGGCGAGTTGCAGGCGCGTGGGCTGATCACGGTCAACAGCGACGCCGAGCGCTCCGAGCGCGCCCGTGGGCGCCCCCCGGTCGTCATTCGCCTCGCGCCGTCGGCCGGCGCTGCGCTCGGCGTGGCGTTCGGCCACAGCCACGTGCACGTGGCGCTCTCGGACCTGTCCTCGACCGTGCTGGCCGAGCGGCGCCGCGAGATCGACGTCGATGCGTCGGCGGCGGCCGCGCTCGACGCGGCCGCGGAGTTGATCGACGCGCTGCTCGCCGAGACGGGGATCGGGCGGGCGCAGGTGGTCGCCGCGGGGATGGGCGTTCCCGGGCCGATCGCGGTGCCGTCCGGGCGCGTCGGGTCCTCCTCGATCCTCCCTGGCTGGGAGGGGCTCAACCCCGCGCAGGCGCTCGCCGAGCGTCTCGGCGATGTGCACGTGGAAGCGCTCAACGACGCCAATCTCGGTGCGCTGGCGGAGGCGTCCCTGGGCGCCGGGAAGGGTGTCAGCGACGTCGTCTACGTCAAGATCTCCAGCGGCATCGGCGCCGGGTTGGTGCTCGGCGGGCGGTTGCACTGCGGCATCTCCGGCAATGCGGGGGAGATCGGCCACGTCCAGGTGCGCGACGACGGGGTGGCCTGCCGGTGCGGCAACCGCGGCTGCCTGGAGACGGTCGCGGCGTTGCCCGCCGTGCTGGCCGCGCTGCGGCCGGCGCACGGCGAGCGGCTTGACCTCGCGGGCGTGGTCGAGTTGGCGGCGCGCGGCGACATCGCGACCACGCGGGTGATCAAGGACGCCGGCCGCGCGGTCGGGCGCGCGCTCGGTGATCTCTGCAACGTGGTCAACCCGGGCGTGGTGATCGTGGGCGGGGATCTCAGCGCCACCGGCGCGCCGCTGCTCGACGGCATCCGCGACTCCGTTGATCGTTTCGCGCAGCCCGAAGCGGCGACCGCGGTCCACGTGCGGCGCTCCGAGCTGGGGCCGCGCGCGGAGGTGCTCGGAGCGTTGACGCTGGTCATCGGCGACACGCAGCGCACGTCTGCCGGGCTCGCCGCGCTGGTCCCCAGGACCGGGTGACTTTCGGTCCAAGCCTGTCCGAAGTAGCGAACGTCCTCGCCTTTACCAAGTTCTCACGACTCGGCGGCTACCGTCGTTTTCTGACGGAGTCCGACTGAAACCGTCCGCGAATCCCTGAGGAGGGAAGACCATGATGAGAAAGACTTCACGTCTGCTGCCGATGGCGTTGCTGTCCGGTGTGCTGGCGTTCGGCGTGGCCGCGTGCGGCAGCGACGACACGCCGACCGCGAGCGGTGGTGGTGGCGCCGCCACCAGCACGCCCGCGGCCAAGGCCAAGGTTGGCGTGATCCTGCCCGACGCGGCGTCGTCCGCGCGCTGGGAGACGGCCGACCGCAAGTACCTCGGCGAGGCCTTCGCGGCCGCCGGGGTGGATTCAGACATCCAGAACGCCAATGGCGATAAGGCGAAGTTCGCCACGATCGCCGACCAGATGCTCAACAGCGGCGCCAACGTCCTGCTGATCGTCAACCTCGACTCGCCGTCGGCGGCGGCGGTCATCGCCAAGGCCAAGCAGCAGGGCGTGCCGGTCATCGACTACGACCGCCTCACGCTCGGCGGCGGCGCGTCGTACTACGTGTCCTTCGACAACGTGGCCGTGGGTACCGCGCAGGGCGAGGGCCTGGTCAAGTGCATGCAGGCCAACGGTGACAAGAGCGGTGATGTCGCGCTGCTCAACGGCTCGCCGACCGACAACAACGCCACGCTGTTCAAGCAGGGCTACGAGAAGGCGATCACCGACGCCGGCTACAAGATCTCGGCCGATCAGTCCGTCCCGACTGGGACAACACCAAGGCCGGCACGATCTTCGAGCAGATGTACACGAAGGCGGGCGGCAAGTTCGTCGGCGTCGACGCCGCCAACGACGGCCTCGGCGGCGCCGTGGTCTCCGTCCTCAAGCGCAACGGCCAGAACGGCAAGGTCCCGGTCACCGGCCAGGACGCGACCGACGAAGGCCTGCAGCGCGTGCTGACCGGCGACCAGTGCATGACCGTCTACAAGGCGATCAAGAAGGAAGCCGACGCGGCCGCCGCGCTGGCGATCTCGCTGGCCAAGGGCGACACCGCCGGCGCCGACGCGCAGGCCACGGGCTCGGTGGAGGACACCGAGACCAAGTCACAGGTCAAGTCCGTGCTGCTCACGCCGCAGGCGATCTTCAAGGACAACGTCAAGGACGTCGTGGCCGACGGCTTCACCACGGCCGACAAGCTCTGCACCACCGACGCCCTGAAGAAGGCGTGCGAGGAGAACGGCGTCAGCGGCTGATTCTCGCTCGACGCGGCGGGCGGCTCATCGCCGCCCGCCGTCAGGCGCAGCTCCGTTGCGGCGGTTCGCCTGGCGTGAGTTGGCACAGAGTCGTGACGGTTAAGTCGCAATCGCGTCTAGATCCGTTGCAGGCCCGCGGGAGATCGTTCCCGCATGACAATCGACTGGTCGATTCATGGTGTACAGCACCAACAACTGACCACTGACCAGCGGGTCGCCCGCCTCGCGGCCGGCCAGTGGGGTGTGGTCACGTGGCGCGAGTTGATCGCGTGCGGGTTGACGCCCGACGCGATCCGTGTGCGGCTCGAGCGGGGCAACCTTCACGCCCTGCACCGGGGCGTGTACGCCGTCGGGCACCCGAACGTGTGCCTCGAGGGGTGGTGGCTGGCGGCGGTGAAGGCGTGCGGCGACCGGGCGGTTCTCTCGCACTTCTCCGCCGCCTGCCTGTGGGGGTTGCTGCGGTGGGACGGTCGCCGCGTGGAGGTGACCGCGCCGGGCAAGCACGTGCGCGAGACCATTCGCGCGCATCGCAGCGACGCGATCGAGGTCGTCGTCCACCGAGGCATTCCGGTCACGCCGCGGCTGCGGACGGTCACGGATCTCGCGCGGACCGAGGACGAGCCGACGATCAAGCGAGCGCTCCGGCAGGCGCGGTTCTCCGAGCGGGAACTCGCGCTGCTGCCGCGCGGCGGGAAGCTGGGCGCGATCCTCGACCTGAGCGCGGCGCCGACGGCGAGCCACCCCGAGGACTACGTGCTCGACCTGGTCCTGCTGGCGGGCTTTGAGCATCCCGAGGTCAATCACCGGCAGTTCGCCGGCGGCAAGCTGACCATCCCGGACCTGCGCTGGCCGCGGCAGCGGATCATCGTCGAGGTCGACAGCCGCGAGTGGCATTCCGACCCGCTCGCGCAGCGCGATGACGCCGAGCGCCAGGCACGCCTGGAGGCCGAGGGCTGGCGAGTGTTGCGGGTGACGCTGGCGCAGGCCGAACGGAACCCGCAGGTGACGATCGCTCGCCTGCGTGCCGCGGGCGTCCCGTCCGCTGCGGCAGTACCGGCGGCTACGTGAGCACGACGAGCTTGCCGGCCGCGTCGCCGGCTTCCATGTCGGCGTGCGCCGCGGCGATCTCGTCGAGCGTGTAGGTGCGGTCGAGCGGGACGGTCAGGTGCCCGGCGGCGACGTCGTTGAGGAAGGACTGCAGGACCTCGGCCGGCAGATCACTCGCCTCGCCGCCGTAGCCCGTCAGGCGGACGCCCGTCGGGATGTAGCCGATCGGGTAGAAGTCCGGGACCGTCCACTCGTTGCTGAGCATGCCCGAGAAGCAGACGACGCCGTGCACGCGGGTGGCGTCGAGCGTGTCCGGCAGGGTGGGCGTGCCGACGAGCTCCAACGCGATGTCGACGCCGTTCGAGACGACGTCACGGACGGCCTCCGCGACCGCGCCGTCATCGAGGAGCGGATGGTCGACGCCGATGGCGCGCAGCGCGTCGAAGCGGTCCGCTCGGCGGGTGGTGGAGAACACGGTCAAGCCGCGCTGCTTGGCCAGGACGGCGGCGGCCATGCCGACCGAGGACGTCCCGCCGCGGATCAGCAGCGTCTGGCCGGGTTGGAAGTCGAGGCCGACGGTGAGCGAGCCGTACGCGGTCTGGAGCATCTCCGGGACGGCGCCCAGCGTCGCCCAGTCCAGCGCTGACGTGAAGGCGATGACGTTGGCGGCTGGGACGCAGGTGTACTCGGCGTAGCCGCCGTCGAAGGTGCGGCCCATGCCGCCCATCATCGCCACGACCTGCTGGCCGGCCGTGAACTCGCCGCCGGGGGCGGACTCGACGATGCCGGTGGCCTCGATGCCCGGGACGCGGGGGAAGGTGACGCCTTCGGCGAGCCCGAGGCGGGTGTGGAGCTCTGAGCGGTTCAGGCCGAAGGCCTTCACCCGGATCAGCACCCACCCGGGCGAGGGCGACGGGACCGGCCGCTCGCGGATCTGGAGCGCCTCGGGCGGGCCGGGAGCGTCAAGGACGACAGCGCGCATCGTCAGCCGTCGCGTCGCCCGAGCACCAGCTCGGCGCCGACGTCGCCGCCGAACAGATTGACCGCCTCGCGGATCTCGGCCGGCGTGCGGGGCTCGCCGACGAGCCGGTCCTTGATCGTCTTGGTCTGCACTCACGCGCCGATCCGGACGGGCGTGCCCGGGATCGCGACCCGCGCGAGGCGGCGGACGGCGGCGTCGTCGACGCGAATGCAGCCGTGCGAGCGCGCGGTGCCCAGCGGGTCCTGCAGGCTCGCGCCGCCGCGGCCGTGGATCGCGACGCGGCCGGGGCCGCCGCCGTAGTCGTCGAGGACGTCGGAATGGGCGGTCAGATGCAGCGCCCACGCGCCGAGGAAGCCGCCCGCCGGCTGCCGGATGCGCTCGGCGATCGCGAACTGGCCGCGCGGGGTGGGCGTGTCGGGCGCGCCGATGACCGCACGGTACCGATCGACGACGCGGCCGTCGCGGAGGAGCCGGACCAGCCGACGCCCGGTCGAGACCTCGATCCGCCAGCGCGTGCGCCGCAGGTGCGCGAAGTCCGCCCGGATCCAGCCCGCCGCGTCGTTCGGCCGCTCGGCCAGCCGGACGCGCAACCAGACGCGGCCGGCGCCGTCCTCGCGGCGCTCGAGCACCATCAACCCGACCGGCCCACCGCCCCACGGCGAGACCGCAGGCTGGCGGCCGGCGACGCGACCGCTCCCGGGCGCGGTCCACACGCGGGTCGGCCGCGCGAGCTCGGCGATCCACGAGTCGCGCGCTGTAGGCCGCAGCGAGGTGGCGCGCGGGGCGGGGGCGGCGGGGCGCACGGGTGCGGCGGGGCGAGCGGTGGCGGCGGCAGGACCGCGCGGCGGCGGGGCGAGCGGTGGCGGGCCAGCGCGGCGCGGCGAGCGGTGGCGGCGGCGGGACCAGCGGCGGCGGCGGGGCGAGCGGTGGCGGCGGCGGGACCAGCGGCGGCGGGGCGCGCGGCGGCGGCGGGGCGCACGGGTGCGGCGGGACCAGCGGCGGCGGTGGCGGGGCGCGTGGCGGTGGCGGGGCGCGCGGCGGTGGCGGGGCGCGCGGCGGTGGCGGGGCGCGCGGTGGCGCCGAGCGCCGCCGCCGCGGAGTCGGCGGACAGCGCCGCGGCCGCGGCGACGAGTGCCGTCGCCGCGACTCGGCTAGCCCGTGACACCGCCGTCACGGGCGGGCAGCGGCACCACGCGCACGTAGTCCGAGGCTGTGCGGCGGCCGGCGTTGTCGGCGGCTGCGCCGGCCCGGTTGATGAGTTTCGGCGCGGTCACGCCCGGAGCGACGCGCGCGATCACGGTCACCTTGCGCACGGCGTGGGGTGGCAGGTAGGCCCAGCTCCAGCATGGGCGGCCGTTGACGAAGCGCGCGCCCGGTGCGCTGATCACGGACAGGCCGGTCGGCAGGCGGTCGCAGAGCGTTGCGTCCTGCAGGGCGCGGGTGTTCGCGCGCAGGGTGATGTTGAACACCGCGCGCTTGCCGGCCTTCACGACGTGGTGGCGCACGCGCTTGGTCAGCCGCAGTGTCGTCTTGGGCGCGGTGACGCGCACGACCGCCGCGGCGACCACCGGGTCGCCTTCCAGCGAGTCGGCCGAGGCGGTGTTGCGGATCTGGCCGGCGCGGGTGGCGATCACGCGAACGGTGACCGTCGCCCGGGCGCCGGGCGCCAGGGTGCCGAGGCGGCACGTCACGACCTGCTTGCCGGAGCAGCTTCCCTGGGTGGGCGTGGCCGAGACCAGGGTGAACCGCGCCGGCAACGGCTCGGTCAGGACCACGTTGGTCGCGGTGGCTGGGCCGAGATTGGTGACGGGGATGACGAAGTCGAACGGGACGCCGAGCTTCGGCTGCGTGGTCGACGGGGTCTTGGTGATCTGCAGGGTGGCCGTGCTGGGGGCGGGGACGACGCTGCTCGGGGTGACCGTCACCGCGTCCTGGTTGTTGGCGAGGCTCGTCTCGGGCTCGGTGCCGCTGACCTTGGCCGTGTTGGTCAGCGGCGTCCCGGCCAGGCTCGCGGGCACGTTCGCGGTGAGGATGATCTGCGTCGAGGCGCCGACCGCCAGGGTCCCGAGCTCGCAGCGCACGGTGGCGTCGCACGTGCCCTGCGCGGGGGTCGCCGAGACGAACGTCACGCCCGGCGGGAGCGTGTCCTCGACCACGACGTTGGTCGCGGTGGACGGCCCGAGGTTGCTGACGACGAGGGTCCAGTCGATGTTCTGGCCCGCGATCACGCCGGAGGTGGTCTTGACGATCGCCAGGTCGATCGCGGGGCCGACCACGGTCTCGGCGTCGTCGGTGTTGTTGCTCGTGTCCGGGTCGGGCTGGAGGCCGTCGACGGTCGCCACGTTGGTCAGGGTCTGGCCGCCGAGCGCGGCGGGCGCGCGGACTTCGAGCTCGATCGCGCGGACCCCTTCGATCGGGATGTCGCCGAGCTCACAGGTGACGACGAGCCCGGCCGCCGTGCAGCCGGCGGAGCCGGAGACGAACTCGGTCCCGGGCGGGAGCGTGTCGGTGACCTTCACGTTGGTCGCCGCGCTCGGCCCGGCGTTGCGGGCGACCAGCCCGTAGCGGATCACGCCGCCCGCCTCGACGGTGGCGCTGCCGGCCTTGACGATGCTCAGATCGGCCGCCGGGCCGACGATGACGGTGACGATGGCGTCGTTGTTGTCGAGCCGGGTCTCGGGCGTGGTGGTCGTGACCCGTGCGTGATTGGTGTTGAAGCCGGGCCGATTGTGGCGCAGGGTGAGGTTGCGCGTGACCGTCTGACCGGCGCCGACGGTGCCGAGCGCGCAGGTCACCTCGAGCCCGGCGGTCACGCACCCGGGGTCGGCGCTCACCACGTCGCTGTCGGGCGGCAGGGTGTCGATCAGCACCGCGTTGAGCGCGTCGGAGGGCCCGGCGTTGCGGACCGTCATCTCGTAGTCGACGGTGGCGCCCTGCAGGATGATCCGCGGGTCCGCGGTCTTGGTCACGCTCAGGTCCGCGGCGGTGAGGATCGGCACGGTGGCCGTCGAGGAGTTGTTGCCCTCGTTGGTGTCGGGTGTCGTTGTCGTCACGGTGGCGGTGTTGACCACGGTGCCGGTCGCGCCCGGATCGACGTGGACGCGCAGCGTCAAGACACGCTGCTGACCCGGCGTGAGCGTGCCCAGCGCGCAGATGACCGTCGTCGTCGGCGCGTTGTAGCCGCACGGCGCGGCGGTCGACACGAACGTCGTCCCCGCCGGCAGCGGGTCGCTGACGACGACGTTGGCCGCGTCGGAGGGGCCGTTGTTGATGACGGTGAGCGTGTAGTCGAGGTCGGTGCCGGCCGTCACGTTCGGGGCGCCCGCGGTCTTGACGATCGCGACGTCGGCGTCGTTGGAGACCACGAACGACCCGGGATCGGTGACCGGGGAGCTGTCCTCGTCCGCGGTCGCGGTGGCGGTGTTGACCAGCGTCGTGCCACTGGCGAGATCGGCGGCGAGCCGCACGGGCACCGTGATGTCGACGCTCGCGTTCGCGTCCAGTCGCGCCACGTTCCAGGTCACGGTCTGCCCGGCCACGGAGACCTCGGAGAACCCGGCGGCCGGTGCGGCGGTCGCGGTCCCGGGCGTGTAGGTGACCCCGGCCGGCAGGACGTCGACGATGCGCACGTTGCGCGCCGGGCCGGTGCCGGTGTTGCCCACGCGGACGGTCCACGTGGCCGGAGCGCCGGCCGTCGCCGGCGCGCCGTCGGGAGTCTTGACGATCGTGAGGTCGGGCCGCAGCAGTTGCGCCTGCGCCGTGTCGGTCGCCGTGTACCCGCCGGCGCCTGCGGCATCGCGCGCCGTGGCGGTCGCGCCGTTGACGTTGACGGTGGCGGCGGCCTCCGACGGCGTCGCATCGAACGTCACCACGACACTCTGCCCCGGCCCGAGGTCGCCGAGGTTTGCCCAGGTCAGCGCGCGCCCGGCCACGGTCGGCTCACTCGGGGTCGCGCTGCCGGCCACGTAGGTCCAGTCCGCCGGGAGCAGGTCCTCGAGCCGGACGGCGAACGCCGTGGCCGTCGTCGCGGTGTTGGTCACCGTGACCCGCCACGGGAAGCGCTGCCCGATCTCGGCGTTCGCGCTGTCCGGGAACCCCGCGGCCCCGGTCGTCTTGACCACGGCCAGCGAGGGCAGATCGACGGTCAGCGTCACCGTGTCGGCGGTCACATCGTCGTAGTCGCGGTAGTCGAAGCCGTCGGCGGCGCGCTGGAGCGCGGGAACGCCGAAGTACGACGGGACGTCGGCGGTGTTGACCACGGTCTCGCCGTCGGTCAGCTGGCTGGAGGCCACGAGCGCCGCGGTGTAGCGCAGCGTGACCGACGCGCCCGGCGCGATCGGGCCCGCGATCACCCAGCGCAGGTCGGGGTCGGCCGCCGTCCAGCCGTCGGTCGAGAACCCGGCGCCGTCGGTGAGGACGACGTTCGTCAGTTCGGCGTCGGGCTGGTCGCTGACCGTCACGTCGTAGGCCGGCGCGGTGCCGTCGTTGCGGACGGTCAGCGTGTAGGTGTAGGTGTCGCCCGGCTGGGTCTCGCGCGCGTCGTCATCGTCGGGGTCGCCGGAGACGTCCTTGTCGATCGTGAAGTGCGGCTCGATCACGGCGACGGTGTCCGAACCCGTGTTGGTGCCGCCGTCGAAGCCGCCGGGAGCCGGGACGGTGGCCGGCGTCCCGACGATCCGATCGGTCGTGTCGTAGACGCCGCGGGCCGAGTTGGTCAGCGCCTGCCCACCGCTCACCGGCGTGCCCTCTGGCTGGTAGGTGTCGTCGACGTGCGCCGTGTAGATCACGCGCACCACGCGCGCGGCGGGGGCGGCGGAGAGGTCACCGAGGAACCAGCCGAGCAGCGTCGAGCCGTCGGCCTGCCCCGCGGCGGGCAGGGTCGTGCCGGTGACGTTCGGCGGGCACCCGCTCACGCACGTGATGCTCGTGGTCGCGTCGTAGTCCAGCCCGTCGGGGAGCGTGTCGACGATCGTCGTGTCGAAGTACACGACGTTCGGCTGCAGCGTCAGGTCGACCGTCGCGGTCAGCCGGTCCCCGACGGTCGCGCTGTCCGGGCTGATGGCCTTGGTCAGCGTGGCCTCCTGCAGGCGCACGGTGTCTTGGGCGGAGGCGCTGTAGGTCGTGCGCTCGCCCGGGATCGCGCCCGGCAGGCTGGTGGCGGTCACGGTCGCGGTGTTCGGGAACACGGTCGAGGCGGCCGCCGGGCTCGCGACCACGACGTCGTACACGCGCGGCGCCGAGGCACCCGGGTCGAGCGTCGCGAGCGTCCACGTGAGCGTGCGTGTCGCCGGGTCCCAGGCCCCGCCGTCGGAGATGGGGAGGACCGGCTCCATCCCGGGCGGCACCGTGTCGGTGATCACGACGTCGTGCGCGACGGACGCGCCGGCGGCGTTGGTCGCCGTGACGGTGTAGCGGACCGTCTGCCCGGGCGCCACGCGGTCGTCGGCGTCGTCCTCGTCCTTGGTGATCCCCAGTGCGGGTTCGACGACGGTCGTGCTCACGCTCGCGCTGGTGCTGTGCGGCGCGCCGCCGTCGGACCAGTTCAGCGTCGCCGTGTTCGGGACCGTCGCGCCGCGCACGTTGGCGGCGACGTCGTTCACGCGCGCGCTGAAGGTCACGACCAGCACGTCGTCGCCGGAGCCCACCGGGTTCGAGTACGGACTCGGCAGCGAGGCTGTGATCGTGTTGTTGCTGGTGTCCACCGCGCTGCCGATCGGCAGCGGCGCGCCGTTGAGCGTCGCGGAGAGCGTCGCGGGGAGCAAGGTCTGGCTCGGGCCGAGCGGATCCGAGAGCGTGGCCGGGCCGTACAGCGTCGTCCCGTCGGGCACCGTGGTCGTGAGCGTGTAGTCGATCAACTCGCCGATCGTCGCCTGATCGCCGGCCGCGTTGCCGGCCTCGGCCCGCCCCGTCGTCCGCGCCTTGGTGAGCAGGATGTCGCGCACGACGACGTAGCTGGTGTCATCGGCGGCGGGCGCGTTCGCCGGGCCGAGCCCGGCGTCGATGTTGTCCGCGGGGATGTAGGCGTACGTCCCGCCGGTGTTCGTCGCCGTCGCGTAGGTGCGCACACCGGCGTGGTTGTCGACCCGCAGCCCGGCCGGCGGAGCGGGCGGCGCGGTGACGCGATAGGTCAGCGTCGTCGTACCGAGGCCAGGGACGGTCACCCCGGTCCAGGCGAGCCGGCCCGCGCCGCACGTCCCGCCGTCGGAGATCGCGTCGATCATCGCGCAGGTGACCCCGGTGGGCAGCGGGTCCCAGACCTCCGTGTCCAGCGCGTCGCGACCGCCGCTGTTGGTCACGTCGAGCCGGAACGTGACACGATCGCCGCCCTGGATCGTCACGCCGTCGGTGTCGGGCGGATTGACCGGTCCACCATTGACGTCGCGGACACCCTTGACGAGGTCGAGTTGCGCTTCGTCGTAGACCGCGTCGGCCTCGTCGCGCTCGGCGAAGATCTGCCCGCCGCTGTTGAAGAACGCGACCTTCAGGAGGTTGTCGAGGATGTCGCCCCTGACCCGCTCGACAGGCGGGCTGACGATCGCCGAGATCTGCGCCTCGAAGACCGCGCCGGCGTCGACACCGGCCTGCTGAGCGGAACGCGACCACATGAGCGCGGCGGGATCGCCGGCATCGAACTCGATCTCGTTGGGCGGGATCGTGTTGGCGGCGGTGTAGACCATGCTGCCGGGCTCGTACTCCACGCCCGCGGGCAGGAAGTCCGTCACGTCCGGGAGCCCGGTGTCCAGCGCCGACGGGAACGTCACCCGCAGGCGGTAACAGATGCGATCGCCCGGGTGGTAGGTGTTGGCCGGGCCCTGGATGTAGGTCGCGGTCGAGCAGTTGACCGGCCCCGCGCTCGGGGCGCTGATCGTCTTGTCCACCACGATGCTGCCCGCCGACTGCGAGGCCGACGATTCGTCGCCGGCGGTGGTGCCGTCGGGGATCGTGCTCGGCACGCGGTCGGCGGCCGACCCGGGGCCGGCGATGGCGACCGTGTTGGTCCAGCTGTCGCGCGCGAGGATCGGGTCGTCGTCGACGAAGTTCTGCTGGTAGTTGGCCCGCGTCCGCGTCGGGAACGTCAGCGTGAAGTCGCTGTCGGGGGCGATCGTGGCCAGTTGTGGCGCGGTCGTCTGGTCCCAGACGACGGCGTAGCTGCCGTCGACGCGCTCGGTCACGGAGGTGTAGGGCACGGAGGGTCGGTGCCCGCCACCGGGTCGCACTCGGCGCTGCGCTGGACGGGGTTCTCGAAGTTGCTCGCGCCCAGCGGGCACAGCCCGTCGGGCACCGTGTCCTCGATCCGCACGTCGCTGAAGCGGCGGTACTCGGAGCTGCGCACGCGCAGGCTCCAGGTCGAGATCTGCCCCTGTGAGATCGTGGTCGGGGTGACGCCCTTCTGGACGGCGAGGTCCTCGGCCGTGCGCGTGAGGTCGTCGCTCGCCGTCACCGGCGCGCCGCCGTAGACGCCGGTGACGACCGCGTGGTTGATCAGCGCCTGCTCGTCGGTCGTCTCGGGTCCGCTGTTGTTGTCGAGGTTGGCCGCCTGGCCGCCGCTCGCCGGGCGCCGGCGTGGGGCCGGTGAACGTCAGCGAGTTCGCGCGCAGCGGCACCGCGGCGACGTACTGGACGCGCAGCGTCGCGCCGGCGGCGAGGTCGGGCAGCCCGGTCCAGCGCACGTGCGTGTAGACGCCCGCGGACAGCGGCCCGGCGCCGTCGGGATCGACGTTCACCGTCTCCACGAGCGCCGGTGCGCGGCAGTCCGGGCGCGGCGGGCGCACCGGCGCTCAGCAGCGGGGCGAGCGGGTACTCGCGCGGGCTGCCGAGGTTGGTCGGTGCGTCGGTCGTGTTGTCGACGCCGCCGCACGCGAGGTACTCGAGCCCCGCGGGCAGGTAGTCGTCGAGCGTCAGCCCGCTCGTCGCGGCGACCTGGTTGTTGCGCAACGTGACCGAGTAGACCGTCTGGTGGTCGTGCACCCCGCGCAGCAGCTCACCCTCGGGGCTGGGCTCGTCCTTCTCGACCTCGACCGCGACCAGCTGTCGATGACGCCACCGCGTCGGCCGAGCCGGTGATGGTCGTGGGGTCCGGCTCGCCCATCAGCGTGAACGCCGGGACCGCGTGCGGGTCCGTGTTGACGTAGGCGTAGCCGTGGTCGGAATAGGTGTCGCCGACATCGAAGACGGCCGTGTCGTGGCTGACGCTGTAGCTCAGCGACTGGCTCGTCCCCGGCGCGAGATCGACGAGGTTGACCCACACCAGCGTCGTGGAACCCGGCGCTGGGCGCGTCGGCGATGACCCGCGGGGCGAAGGGCGCCGAGCCCGCCACGTAGTGCACGCCCGGCGGGAGCACGTCGCGGAAGCTCAGGTTGTAGCCGAACGGCTGCAGCGCGGGGTTGCTCGCGGTCAGCGTCACCGTGGCGTCGGTCCCGTAGAGCACCTGGCCCGGCGTCGACTTCGACAACGTGATGTCCGGCGCCGCGAACGCGGCGTCGCTGAATGCGAGCAGGACGCACGTGGCGATCAGCGCTATCGGCCACCCTCGCACTCGCCCATCCGCTGCGCCGCATAGCGAAGTGAACCTTCGATGGTGCGGGGGTGATCGAGCATCATCCGTGCCGGGTGAGGGGAGGCGCACCTCCGCAGACATTGGTGGTGCGCACACTCGCGGGAATCGGGCCCGGCGTGCGACGCTGTGCCGGTCCATGCTGGTTGAGACCTACCCGCCGTTCGTCCGCGACAGCGAGGCTCTGCGCAGGGCGATCACGTGGGCCGAGGCCCTGCACGCCGATCAGCGCCGGGATGCGGACCGCGCCCCGTTCATCCTGCACCCGCTCGAGGTCGCGTCGCTGTTGCTGGGTCGTGACTACGACGACGCGGTGGTCGTGGCCGGCAGTGCTGCACGACGTGCTCGAGGCCACCCAGGCGGACGCGGAGGACGTGCGGGCGCGCTTCGGCGACCGGGTGACGGGGATCGTGACCGCGGTCACCGAGGACCCGGAGATCGCGGACTTCGGCGCGCGCAAGGCCGCGCTGCGGGCGCAGGTGGCGCGCGGCGGCGCGGACGTCCTCGCCGTCTATGCCGCCGACAAGCTCGCGAAGACGCGCGAGCTGCGCAGCCTGGTCAATCGCGGCGGGACGACGCTCGACGATGAGGCGCTGCGTCCCCGCCTGGAGCACTACCAGCGCAGCCTGGCGATGATCCAGCGTGCGGAGCCCGACCATCCCTTCGGCTTCCAGCTGGCGTTCGAGTTGTGGGCGCTCCATGCCCTGCCCCCGAGCCCTCCCGCTCACCGACGGTTCTGACGGGCACCAGCGCGCACACGACGAGAAACGCGGGCGCATGGCCGGCCGCGGCCGGTGCGCCACCCAGGCGCAGCGTCCTCCCGGCACGAAGGCGGTTCATCACCCCGAACGGATGATGGCGGCGGGCACCGGAGGCGGTGTGCTGCATGAGCCAGCCAGCCCTTGTCAGAGAATGGGGAGTGCCATGCCGAGACTTCAGCGAGACACCCGATGAGCGCTCCGGGCGCCCTTGTGGTCGGCGAATCCGGCGAGCGGCTGGCGGAGATGCTCGCCC
Organism: uncultured Solirubrobacteraceae bacterium; assembly: GCA_963798325.1. GTDB lineage: Bacteria > Actinomycetota > Thermoleophilia > Solirubrobacterales > Solirubrobacteraceae > Solirubrobacter. Next base: position 237,443 of record CAWCSS010000003.1, on the reverse strand, counting down.
TGATCAAGCAGTCCGACAGCGTCGAGCTCAAGCTGACCGTGCCGGAGTCCGACCAGCGCTCGGCCGTGGTCGCGCTCGGGCTGGACCCGCTCGAGGCCCAGATCCGCCAGGTCTTCTTCTTCGACACGCCCGACCTCGCGCTCGACCGCGCACGGCGTCGTCGTCCGCGCCCGGCGGATCCAGGGCAAGGGCGACGACTCGGTCGTGAAGCTGCGCCCGGTCGTGCCGTCCGAGCTGCCCGAGGAGCTGCGGCGGTCCGGCGAGCTTCCGCGTCGAGGTCGACGCGCTGCCCGGGCGGCTACGTCTGCTCCGGCGACGCTGAAGGGCATCGCCGCGCCCGACCGACGTCGGCGCGCGCTCGCCGGCGAGCTGCCGCTTCGCAAGCTGTTCTCGAAGGAGCAGCGGGCGTTCTTCGCGGCGCATGTGCCGGAGGGGATCGCCCTCGACGACCTCGCGGTCCTCGGCCCGATCTTCGTGCTCAAGCTGCGCTCACGCCGGGCGAGCTCGGCCGCCGGCTGGTCGCCGAGATGTGGCTCTACCCCGACGGCTCGCGCGTCCTCGAGCTCTCGACGCGCTGCCCGACCGACCGAGGCGTTCCAGGTCGCCGCCGAGCTGCGCGCCTACCTCGCCGAGCGCGGCGTCGACCTCTCGGGCGAGCAGCAGACGAAGACCCGGCAAGGCGCTCGAGTACTTCGCGGGAGCGCGGCCGGCGGCCGGATGACGCCGGGATCGTCCCTCGCTGGGAGTGGCGGACGTTCGGCGACGCGCTTCGGCGCCGCCGAGCGCCGCTTCGCCGCGCTGACGCCCGAGCGCGTCCAGGAGAGCGACGAGGTCTACCTGCTCTCGCTCGAGCGCGACGCCTCGGTCAAGGTCCGCGACGGCCTGCATGGACGTGAAGCAGCTCGAGGCGGTCGACGCCGACGGGCTCGAGCAGTGGCGCCCGTGCTGAAGACCGCGTTCCCGCTGTCCGCGCCGGACGTCGCGACCGTGCTCGCGGCGCTGCGGCGTCGCGGCGCTGCCTCGAGCGCGCGCCGGTACACGCTCGACGAGTTCGTCGACGAGCTGGTCGGTCCGAGCCCGGCGCTGCGCGCGGTCGACGTGCACAAGCGGCGCGGCACTACACCGTCGGCGGCTGCATGGCCGAGCTCACCGATCTCGCGGCCGACGGGCGGCGCGACGCGCACGATCGCGGTCGAGTCGGAGGACCCGGCGCGCGTGATCGCCGCGGTGCGCGAGCTCGGCCTCGACGCGCGCCGAACATGTGCCTCGCGCGCGGGCTGAAGGCGCTCGTCGGGTTCGGCGCCCGCCGCTTCGCGGTGATCGACGTCGGCACGAACTCGGTCAAGTTCCACGTCGGCGAGCGCGACGCCGACGGCGCGTGGCGGACGGTCGTCGACCGCGCCGAGGTGACGCGCCTCGGCGAGGGCCTCGAGCGCGACGGCCGCGCTCGGCAGCCGGAGCCGATCGCGCGGACGGTCGAGGCGATCGCCGGCATGGCCGAGCGAGGCGCGGCGGCGCGGCGTCGACGGGGATCGCCGCGGTCGGCACGGCCGGGCTGCGCCTCGCGCCGAACGCCGCCGAGCTCGTCGACGCGGTGCGGGAGCGCAGCGGGGTCGAGATCGAGGTCATCTCCGGCCGAGGAGGAGGCCCGCCTCGCCTACCTCGCGGCGACGTCGCGGCCTCGGGCTCGCCGGCGGGCTCGCTCGTCGTCTTCGACACCGGCGGCGGCAGCTCGCAGTTCACGCTTCGGCGCACGGCGAGCGTGTCGACGAGCGCTTCAGCGTCGATGTCGGCGCCGTGCGCTTCACGGAGCGCTACGGCCTCGACCGCGCCGTCGTCCGCGCGACGACGCTCGCGGCCGCGCTCGACGGCGATCGCGGCCGACCTCGCGCGGCTCGACGGCACGGCCGTCGCCCGATGCGCTCGTCGGCATGGGCGGCGCGTCACCAACCTCGCCGCCGTCAGGCACGGCTCGAGTACGACCCCGACGTCGTGCAGGGCACCGTGCTCGACCGCGCCGAGATCGACCGCCAGATCGAGCTCTACCGCGACACGCACGGCCGACGAGCGGCGCGCGATCGTCGGCCTGCAGCCGAAGCGCGCCGAGGTCATCCTCGCGGGCGCCTGCATCGTGCGCACGGTGCTCGACAAGCTCGGCTGCGACGCGCTGACCGTCAGCGACCGCGGGCTGCGGCACGGCCTGCTCGCCGAGCGCGTGGGCGGCAGCCTCGGCGTGAACGAGTGTCCCGCGTCTGAATTTCGTTGACGCCTATGCACCGGATCACCGCCGGGGGCCAGCCACGACGATCGGGCCCGCTATGCGTGAACGAACTCGGCGCGCGACACTAGCCGGCGCCGCACCGGTGCGGGTGATCGTGAACGGTCGCCGCCGATCACCCCGTTGGGACGATGCCGACCCGCCTCCCGCTGGGATGCAATGGCGCCATGACCAGCAAGCGCCCGACGGTGTGGATCGTGTTGAGCTGCGTCCTCGCCGCGGTCGTGGTCGGCCTGGGGTTCTGGGCGTTCAGCGCCCAGTCGGACGCCGACGACGCGCGGGCCGAGCTGGCCCGCGCCCAGGAGCACGCGGCGACGGGCGAGGAGTCCACGCCGGAGCCCGAGGAGACACCCACGGCGACGGACACGCCCGCCGCGACGGAGACTCCCACCGCGACGGACACGCCGGCCGCCGAGGAGACACCCGCGGCGACGGAGACAGCGGCCGCCGCGGCGACCCCGACGCCCACGCCGGTCGAGGTCGACGGCGCGATCACCGAAGAGCTCGAGCGGCTCGCCACCGAACTGGGCGTCACCACCGCGTCGGTCGATCAGCTGCGGCAGGATCTCGACGCCGCCGCGGGCAAGCTCAAGACCGCTGAGCGCGAGCGCGACGACGCGAAGGGCGCGCGCGACAAGGCCAAGGCCGAGGCCGCGGCGATCCAGGCTCGGATCGAGCTCGCCCGCACGTGCCTGGACGGGACGCTCGACGCCGCCACCGAGGCCTACAAGAGCGGCGGCGCCGAAGCCGTCAAGCAGAAGCTGCAGGCGATCGCGGCCAACTGCAAGGACTAGGCGTTGCTGACTCGCGTTCGGCGGCCTTCAGGACGCCGGCGCGGTTCTGTGGGCGCGCTCGTAGCTGGAACGGCGCGGGTGCGGTCATCGTCGGCCGCCGCGAGCGCCGCCTGGACCTCCGTCACGGTCAGCTCGTCGTACCCGGGCCAGGGCTCGTCGGCGCGCAGCGTGCTGACACGGTTCAGCACCGTGGTGCGGTTGTCGTGCCTGCGCTCGAAGGCGTCGACCTTGGCGAGGTCGATCTGCGACAGCTCGGGCAGCCGGCTGGTGATCTCGTCGGCGGTCAGCGTGCCGTAGCGCGCGATCGGGAGTCGCCCTCGGAGGCCAGCGCACCCTTGATCTCGCCCTCGGCCTGCGCGGCGCCGGGGACCTTGCGGGCCTGGCGGGCGGTCGCGCGGACGGTTTCGCCCGCACCGGTGGTCGTGACGTCGTAACGGCCGCCGAGGACGGCGCGGGTCAGCGTCGGGAGCTCGCGCAGGACACGCTCGAGCATCCGCTCCTCGTCGGCGCGGATCGACGCTGCGAGCTCGGCGGTCTGGGTGTCGTCCAGTTCGCGCGCGAGCGTCTCGAGCGCCGTGTAGGTGGCGATCTCCAGCGCCTCGGTGGCGCAGGCGTCCTTGGCGTTCTTGAGCACCTTCTCCGCGCCGCCCGAGCCACGCAGGAGATCCAGCGGGGTCTTGCCGAGCGCGAGCGCCTGGCCGACGACGGTCTCGACGACGCCGACGACGGCCGTCAACGGGCTGGAACCCGCGTCGAGCTGCTGGAGGCGGCGGGCGACGCGGCGCCCGTGGTCCTGCGTCTCCGTGCGGTGGGTCTCCAGCGCGGTGCGGTAGGCGCCGCGCGGGGTCATCGCGATCTGGGACTCCAGGACGCGGACCAGCGCCTGTTCGGTGGCGTGCGCCTCGTTGAGGTACTGGACGATCTTCTGCTGTTTGGTCTGGCTCATCGTGGTGGCCTACCCACAGCGCCCCGGACCTGGACGGAGCTGCCAGGGGTCTGACCGCTGTTCGGCATGCGCGCGCGACGGTCTTCGACATCGTTGCCGGGCTTGCGCTGTTGCGTGTAACGGGAGCGCGAGAAGCGCGACTAGCGGTCGACGATGACCCCGACTCTCCAGGAGACCGCCACGATGAAGCTCCAGTTGCGGGCGGCGCCGGCGCTCGTGCGCGCCGCGCCGCGGGGGTGTAGCGTCGCCCCTGCGGTGACGCTCGATCCCGACGCCGAACTGCTGGCCCGGCTGCGCCGTGGCGACGAACGAGCCTTCCGGACGCTCGTCGAGCGCCACCACTCGGCGATGTTGCGCGTGGCGCTGTGGCACGTGCGCGACCGCCAGGCCGCCGAGGAGGTCGTGCAGGAGACCTGGCTGGCGGTCATCCAGGGCCTCGACCGCTTCGAGGGCCGCTCGACGCTGAAGACCTGGCTGTTCCGCATCCTCACCAACCGGGCCAAGACGCGCGGCGAGCGCGAGGCGCGCAGCGTCCCGTTCTCCGCCGTCGTCGATTCAGACGACGACGAACCCGCGTCTCCGCCGATCGCTTCCAAGGCCCCGACGGCCACTACCCCGGCCACTGGGCGGCGCCGCCCGCCACCTGGGAGACGCTCCCGGACGTGCGGCTGCTCTCGCAGGAGACCCTGCGCCACGTCGCCGACGCGATCGAGCGGCTGCCGCCTGTCGCAGCGCTCGGTGATCCGCCTGCGCGACATCGAAGGCTGGGACGCGGACGAGGTCTGCGACCTGCTCGGTCTCTCCCACGGCAACCAGCGCGTGCTCCTGCACCGCGCGCGAGCCAAGGTCCGGAGCGCCCTCGAACGCTACCTTGCCGACGAGGTGATCTCCGCATGAAGCTCCCCTTCCGCCGCGCGTCCGCGCGACCTTGACTGCAACGAGTTCGTCGAGCTCGTGACCGACTACTTCGAAGGCGTGCTGCCCGCCGCCGAGCACCGCGCGTTCGAGCATCACCTCACCGAGTGCGACGGGTGCACCTCCTATCTCCAGCAGATGCGCGAGACCAAGCGCCTGACCGGCGCGCTGCGCGCCGACGATGTGCCCGCCGAAGGCGTCGACGAGCTGCTGGCCGCCTTCCGCTCCTACCAGGGACGGCCATGAAGCCGCTGCCGCCGACGTTCGCCGCCACTGTCGCGGCACTCCACCGCGTCGCGGAGGAGATCGTCGCGCCCGCGCGCAAGCCCGACAACGAGATCGCCCTGATCGCGACCCCGGGCGGGTTCGGCACGCCCGAGTTCGAGTACGCGGGGCGACGGCAACAGGTGCGCGTCGAGGGCGCGGAGCTGGTCCACGACGAGCGGCGCACGGCGCTCACCACGCTCGAGGACGCACGGCGCCTCCTCGGCGCCCTGGTGCCCGGCGGGCCGCTGAGCACCGACCCGCTGCACATCGACGCGACCGCTGCCGCGCGGCTGGGCGACTGGTACGCGTTCGGCGCCGCGATGCTGGCGGAGATCTCCGACGCGACCGCCTCACCGGCATGGCTCTGGCCCGAGCACTTCGACCTCGCGATCGAATTGGGCGACGAAGCCGCGGGACAGCGCGCCAACTACGGCTTCTCGCCGGGTGACGACGAGCACGACGAGCCGTACGCCTACGTCGGCCCGTGGACGGCGGAGGTCAGCGGCGAGCTGTGGAACGCCACCGGCTTCCGCGGCGCTGAGCTGCGCTACTCGGAGCTGCTCGCGGCGGCCGACCCGCACGCCGCCGCGCTGGAGTTCCTGACGGTCCCGGCGGGACGCGCTGCGCTGATCAGACCAGGTCCGGGTCGGCGAGCACGTGGATGAGCGCCGGCCCGGGGTGCGCGAGCCCCTGGGCGATCGCGTCGTCGAGCTCCGAGGCCGCCGTGACCTTGATGCCGAGCGCGCCGCAGATCCGGGCGTACTCGCTGAAGTCGGGGTTGACCAGCGACGTCTCCCACACGGCCCAGTCGCCCGCGCGCTGCTCCTTGGAGATCTTGCCCAGCTGGCCGTTGTCGACGAGCACGTGGGTGATGTCCATCTCGTGCTTGACGGCGGTGGTCAGCTCGGCGAGGTACTGGCCGAAGCCGCCGTCGCCGCTGACCGCGATCACCTTGCGGCGTCCGCCGACCGCGGCCCACGCGCCGATCGCGGCGGGGTAGGCGAAGCCGATCGAGCCGAGGTAGCCGCTCATCAGCACCGCCTGGCCGGGCTTGCACTCGAAGTAGCGCCCGAAGCTGTAGGCGTTGTTGCCGACGTCGACGGCGAGCACCGCGTCCTCGGGCGCGAGCCGGGTGAGGCTGTCGAAGATCGCCGCGCTGTTGACGCCGCGGCCGCGGTCGTCGCCGCGGCGGCTGGCCTTCTCGGCGCGCCACAGCGCCCAGCGCTGCGCGACCTGCGTCGCCTGGTCGTCCTTGCGCGCTCGCGCCCTCGGCCAGCGCCAGCGGCGGCGACGCCGACGTCGGCCTGCAGCGGCACGGCGACGGGGTGGAACTTGCCGAGCTGGGCAGGGTCGCTGTCGACCTGGATGATCGGGTGGCCGGCGTAGATGCCGGTGTGGTTGCTGAACGAGGCGCCGAAGACCAGCAGCAGGTCGGCCTCGTTCATCACCCACGACGCGACCGGCGTGCCGCTGCGCCCGAGCACGCCGCAGGCGAGCGGATGCGCGTCGGGGATCTGGCCCTTGGCCTTGAAGGTGGTGATGACCGGCGCGCCGAGCCGCTCGGCGAGCGCGATCACGGCGGGCATGTCGAAACGCGCCCCGTGGCCGACGATGATCACCGGCCGCGAGGCGCCGGCGAGCCGCTCCCGGGCCTCGCGCGAGCGCGGCCGCGGGCGGGTGGATGCGCGCGTCGCCGATCCGGCCCGTCGGGCGTGCCCGCCTCGACGCCCTCGCGCCGGGATCGTCTGCACCTCGTCGGGGAAGACGAGATGCGACACGCCGGGCGTGAGCGTCGCGTGCTTGACCGCCAGCCCGATCAGCTCGGCGTGCGGGCTGCTCGGCAGCACGGTCTGGCTGAACGCCGCGACCGAGCCGAACGCGCCGCGCAGGTCGACCTCCTGGAAGTTGTGGACGCCGAGGACGCTGGTCGCCACCTGCCCGGTGAGCGCGAGCACCGGCGCGCGGTCGACGTGCGCGTCCCACAGGCCGGTCAGCAGGTTGGTGGCGCCCGGTCCCGCGATCGTCAGGCACGCGGCCGGGACGCCGGTCAACTTGGCGTACGCGGAGGCGGCGAACGCCGCGGCGCCCTCGTGACGGATGCCGATGTAGTCCAGCCGGCCCTGCTCGACCTGGCGGCGGATCGCGTCGGCCAGGCCGAGGTTGGAATGCCCGACCATCCCGAACACGTGCCGCACGCCCCAGTTGGCGAGCGTCTCGGCCATCACGTCCGAGACCGTGCGCACGTGCGGCGCGTCCGCGGCCAGGCCGACGTAGATGCCGTCCTCGCGGAGATCGACCGGGTGCGTCGGGACGGCGTCGCCGAACGCGCCAGGCGAGTCGCCGGTCAGCGGGCAGTAGTCGTAGCCGTGCCACGGGCAGCGCAGCAGGCCGCCCTCGATCGAGCCTTCGCCCAGCGGGCCGCCCTGGTGCGGGCAGTGGTTGTCGAGCGCGGCATACTCGGCCGTCGAGATGCGTCAGCGCGAGGCTGTGCGTCCCGGCGGCTACCGTCTTCACCCGCCCCTCGGGCAGTTCGTCGAGGTCCGCGACGCGATGCCAGTGCAGTTCGGTGGAGGCCATGAAGCGCGGTCTCGCGGCGAGGCCGGGCGTTACGCCTTTAGCCGCCGGCGATATACTTGCCTCCGGCGCAGTCCACAGTGCCCTTCCGCCACATACGGAAGTCGGCCCGGATCGCGTCGCATGCGCCGCCCACAGGTTGGCGCTTTTGTGCGTGCTATTTTGGCTTCGCGCTTGTCTGTCCTGGGCCCGATCCGCGCACCTCGCCCGCTCCATCCCGACCTCCTGAGGAGTCGCCGTCTTGGCTTCTGTTGATGGTTCCCGCACGCGTCGCACGTTCGCGCGCCTTGACAAGTCGGTCGAGGTTCCCAACCTGATCGACATCCAGAAGAAGTCGTTCGCCTGGCTGGTGGACACGGATGGGGGTGGCCTGCGGGAGACGATCGAGGACATCTCGCCGATCGAGGACTACACGGGCAACCTGGCGGTGCAGTTCGGGGAGTTCACCTTCGACCAGCCGGTGGCGTCGCTGGACGAGTGCCGTGAGAAGGACCTCACGTACGCGCGCCCGCTGACGGTCACGGTGGGGTTCATCAACCGCGAGACGGGTGAGATCCGCGAGCAGTCTGTCTTCATGGGCGATTTCCCGTGGATGACCGACCGCGGGACGTTCGTGATCAACGGCACCGAGCGCGTCGTGGTCACGCAGCTGGTGCGTTCGCCGGGCGCGTATCTGATGGAGCCCAAGGATCCGGAGAAGCAGGTCTTCGTCGCGAACCTGATGCCGGCTCGTGGCTCCTGGCTGGAGCTGGAGATCGACAAGAAGGGCCGCGTCTACGTCCGCATCGACCGCAAGCGCAAGCTGCCCGTGACGGTGCTGCTGCGGGCGATGGGCTACTCCTCCGACGAGGAGATCCTCAAGCTCTTCAACGACTCGCTGTACATCCGCAACACGATCGACGCGGACACCGAGGTCACGCGCACCGAGGAGGGCGCGCTGATCGAGCTGTTCAAGAAGCAGCGTCCCGGTGAGCCGCCGTCGGTGGATAACGCCCGCGCGCTGCTCAATCAGCTGTTCTTCGACCCCAAGCGCTACGACCTCACGCGCGTGGGTCGCTACAAGCTGAACTCGCGTCTGGGCCTGGACATCGATCTCGATGTGCGCACGCTCACGCACGACGACATCCTCGCGCTGGTGCGCGAGCTGGTGAAGCTGCCGAACATCCTCGGCATCTCCGAGGAGCTCGACGAGGACCTCAAGGACTACGCCGCCGAGGCGCTCTCGCGCCCGCGTGAGGCGGTCGAGGAGCACCTGGACGAGTACGAGCACTTCGGCAACCGGCGTCTGCGCACGGTCGGCGAGCTGATCCAGGAGGCCTTCCGCATCGGCCTGTACCGCATGGAGCGTGTGGTGCGCGAGCGGTTGACGACCGAGGACGCGGACACGATCACGCCGCAGACGATCATCAACATCCGCCCGGTCGTGGCCGCGCTGAAGGAGTTCTTCGGGTCCAGCCAGCTGTCGCAGTTCATGGACCAGACGAACTCGCTCTCAGGCCTCACGCACCGCCGTCGCCTGAACTCGCTCGGCGCGGGCGGCCTCACGCGTGAGCGCGCGCCGATCGAGGTGCGCGACGTGCATCCGACCCATTACGGCCGGATGTGCCCGATCGAGACGCCGGAGGGCCCGAACATCGGCCTGATCGGCTCGCTCTCGAGCTACGCGCAGATCTCCGAGTACGGGTTCGTGACCACGCCCTATCGCGTGGTCAAGGACGGCAGGATCACCGAGGAGATCCTGCACCTGGACGCGACCAAGGAGCAGGAGCAGCTCGATCGCGCAGGCCAACGAGCCGCTCGACGAGAACGGCGCCCTGACCGGCGACAGCATCCTCTGCCGCACGCAGGCGGGGCAGTACGTCTACGTCTCCCCGGACGAGGTCGACCTGATCGACGTCTCGCCGGAGCAGATCTGGTCGGTGGCCACGGCGATGATCCCGTTCCTCGAGCACGACGACGCCAACCGCGCGCTGATGGGCTCGAACATGCAGCGCCAGGCGGTGCCGCTGCTCAAGACGGACGCGCCGCTGGTGGGCACGGGCATGGAGCGCCGCGCGGCGTTCGACTCCGGGGACATCCTGCTCGCCCGCAACGCCGGGCACCGTGGACTTCGTCGACGCGACGCGGATCGTCATCAACACCGAGGACGGCGGCCGCGACGAGTACGAGTTGCAGAAGTTCATGCGCTCCAACCAGGGCACGCTGATCCACCACAAGCCGGTGATCAAGGCGGGCCAGGAGGTCACGCTCGGCCAGCTGCTGGCCGATGGCTCGAGCTCGGACAAGGGCGAGATGGCGCTGGGCAAGAACCTGCGCGTCGCGTTCATGTCCTGGGAGGGCTACAACTTCGAGGACGCGATCATCCTCAGCGCGCCGCCTGGTCAAGGACGACGAGCTCACCTCGCTGCACATCGAGGAGTACGAGGTCGACGCCCGCACGACCAAGCTGGGCGATGAGGAGATCACGCGCGACATCCCGAATCGCAGCGAGGAGAGCCTGCGCAACCTCGACGATCGCGGCATCGTGCGCATCGGCGCCGAGGTGCAGTCCGGTGACCTGCTGGTCGGCAAGGTCACGCCCAAGGGCGAGACGGAGCTCACGGCGGAGGAGAAGCTGATTCGCGCGATCTTCAAGGAGAAGGCCCGCGAGGTTCGCGACACGTCGCTGAAGGTCCCGCACGGCTCCAGCGGCGTCGTCATCGACGTCAAGACCTTCAGCCGCGCCGCGGGCGATGACCTCTCGCCGGGCGTCAATGACCTCGTGCGTGTCTTCGTGGCGAAGAAGCGCAAGATCTCCGAGGGCGACAAGCTCGCCGGGCCGTCACGGCAACAAGGGCGTGATCTCGAAGATCGTCCCCGAGGAGGACATGCCGTTCCTCGAGGACGGGACGCCGGTCGACGTGATCCTCAACCCGCTGGGCGTGCCGTCGCGCATGAACATCGGCCAGATCCTGGAGACCCACCTCGGGTGGGCCGCCGCCGAGGGCTGGTACGACGACGGCACCGAGGCCTTCAACGTCAAGGACACCCACGACAACGGCAAGGTCTACGTGGCCACGCCGGTCTTCGACGGCGCCACGGTGCAGGACGTCGACCACGCGCTCGTGCAGTGGCAGAAGGGCTACGACGGCGCCATCCGCATGGACATCGACGAGAACCGCCGCGTGGGCGAGAAGGCCTCCGGCAAGTTCACGCTCTTCAACGGCCGTACCGGTGAGCCGTTCGAGAAGCAGGTGACCGTCGGCTACATGTACATCCTCAAGCTCAACCATCTCGTGGACGACAAGATCCACGCGCGCTCGACCGGCCCGTACTCGCTCGTGACCCAGCAGCCGCTGGGCGGCAAGGCGCAGTTCGGCGGCCAGCGCTTCGGCGAGATGGAGGTGTGGGCGCTGGAGGCCTACGGCGCCGCCTACACCCTGCAGGAGGTCCTCACGATCAAGTCCGACGACACCGTTGGGCGTGTGAAGGCCTACGAGGCGATCGTCAAGGGCGAGAACATCGCCGAGCCGTCGATCCCCGAGTCCTTCAAGGTCCTCCTGAAGGAGATGCAGTCGCTCGGCCTGGACGTCAACGTCGTCTCCGACGACGGGGCGCGCGCCGAGATGGGCGACGAGGACGACGATCTGCTGCGCGCGGCCGAGGAACTCGGCATCGACCTCTCCGGCGTCCGGGCCACCGACGGTCAGGCCAACGACGAGACCGAGGCGCTGGAGATCGAAGAGGGCGAAGAAGGCCAGACCGACGACGACGAGGCCACCGACGCCGGCTACCTCGAACCCGACGAGAAGAGCGACTAGGACCGCGTTGCCGAGCGCGCCGGCGCGTCGGCGACGCCGGCCGCGCGCTCCGCGAACGGGATGCGGGCCATCACCCGCGTTCCGCGGCCGGGACTGGAGACGATCGTGAGCTCGCCGCCGACGGCGGCGAGCCGGTCCTGGAGGTTGCGCAGCCCGACACCGGGCGCGATCCGCTCGCGATCGAAGCCCACGCCGTCGTCGCGCACCTCGAGCCGGAGCAGCGTGCCGGCCTCGGAGAGATCGATCACGACCCCGGTGGCGCCGTGGGCGTGCTTGATCGCGTTCTGCATCGCTTCCAGGCAGCAGAAGTAGGCGGCGCTCTCGATCGCGGGCGGGTGGCGCTGGACCCCGACGGCGAACACCGTGGTGGGCAGCGGATTGCGCGCCGCGGCGGCCCGCAGCGCCTGCACGAGCCCGCGATCGGAGATCGCCGGAGGATGGATGCCGTGTGTCAGCGAGCGCAGCTCCTCGAGCGTCCGCTCGACCTCCACCGCGAGGCGGCGCATGACCGCGGCGGCGTGATGGCCATCGCCTTCCTCGGTCTGCTCGGCGGCGATCCCCAGGTTGATGGAGAGCGCGACGAGCCGTTGCTGCGCCCCGTCGTGCAGGTCGCGCTGGATCCGCTGGCGCTCGTCGGCGGCGGCGGCCTGGATTCGGCCACGCGACTCGTCGACGTCGCGCAGCAGCGCGGCCGTCTGTGCGGCGAGGCGATGATTGGCGAGCGTCATCGACGCGTAGCCGGTCGCCGTGTCCAGGAAGGCCTGGTCGTCGCAGAGCGCGCGGTCGTGGACGATCGCGGCGATCAGCCGGTCCCCGTCGGCGATCTCGGTCACGCCCCGCCCGGGCCCGGCGGTGGGGGCCTCGCACGGATAGCCGGCGGCATCCACCCAGGCGCCCTCTTCGAGCCGGTAGACGACTTCGAGCGATGGGTCGTCGAAGGCCTCGGCGAGCGCCCGGCGCAGATCCTCGGGGCCGGGGTGGCCGCGCAGGCCGACGGCGAGCCGCCGCGTCGAGTTGCGCGATGAACGCCCACCAGCGCACCAGGCCGATCAGGAAGGCGAGCGACATCACCGGGATCATGAATGCCACCGACCACATCCACGCCTCGATCAGCAGCGTCCCCGGGTCGCGCTTGCGCACGAAGATCCCCGCGCCGTAGAGGACGCAGCGCAGGCAGGCGACGGCGAGGACCGGCGTCATGATGCGGCGCACGAGGCGCGTTGCGCCGAAGACGCGCAGCGCGAGACGTGCCGCCACCGCGACGAACACCACCAGAGCCAGCAGATCGCGCAGCGGGCGCACGACGTCCTCGACGAACGCCGGCTGCGAACCGGTGAGCATGAACGCGTTGTCCGGGCACGCGCTCGTGCAGCTCATCCACGGCGCCGGCACGACGTAGCGTTCGACCATGAACGCGGTCGGCAGATAGAGCACGAGGACCGTCACCGCACTCACGCCCACGAGCGCGCGGTCGACCCTGTGCTCCAGGCGGCCGGTGGGGAACGCGAGCAGCAGGTAGATCAGCAGCGGCTCCACGAGCCACCCCGCGATCCGGCCGATGCTGTAGACGAGCTCGTCGTTCGAGTTCGCCAGCGTCGTGAAGAACCAGACGACGCCGACGAGCACCAGCAGCACCCCGAAGCGCTGGAACGGCGTTCGCCGCAGCGCGTAGATGCCCACGCCGACGGGAGCGGCCACGGTCAGTGCGCGCGGCGCACCGCGTCCACGCGGGCTCCGACGCCGTGCCCGTCGCCGTCACGAACGCGGCCAGCGCGCACAGCAAGACGCCGACGACGATCAGCGCCGCGTGCCTTCGCTGGGCGATGGGGTCCAGGACAGCGATACGGAGGACACTACGCCCGCGCGGATGAGCTGTCCTCGTTCCTCGCGGATGAACCCCCCGGTTCAGTGGCGCAGGCGGTGTCCGCGTTCTTGAGCATCGCCTGGTCGACCTCGGCCTGTGTCGGCTTGCGGACGATCCAGTAGATGATCGCGCCGATATACGGGACGAGGAGGACCAGGGCGACCCAGCCCAACGTCGCGCCCGCCGAGTAGTGCCGGCGGATGATGTCGACGATCGTGAAGACCCAGAGAATCGGCCAGAACGGCGCTGACGAAGACCCAGAACACCGTCATGCGAGCACTTTGGCCTTCAGCGCGTCGAACTCGGCCTGGGTGATCGCACCGCTGTCGAGCAGCTCCTTGGCCTTGGCCAGCTCGCTGGCGGACCCGCTGCCGGTCGCGGCGACGGACTGCACGTAGCCCTGGAACTGCGCCTCGGCCTGGCGATGCTGCTCGGCCGTGCGCTCGGCCATGCCCTTGCTGTTGGCGATCAGGTAGACGAGTGCACCGACGAACGGGATGAAGATCAGGAACACGACCCAGATCGCCTTGCCCCATCCGCCCTTGTCGTGGCGGCGGAAGAGATCGCTGAAGATCGCGACGAGCATCCAGATCCACGCGACCCACACGAAGAAGATGATCATCGTCCAGAAGATGTTCAGAAACGGGTAGTCAGCGGCAAGCATTCGGTTGGTCTCCTGAGGATCGGTGCGCCGGGCGGCGCTCTGCAGCTGCGACTGCACCACGGCCCGGCCGCGAGATGGTCATCCGGATCGGGTGATGTGACGACGCGGCCCACAGACGACAGTCGCGGCAACGGACGGATACGAGGAGCGACGATGCGGCGACGAGATCGCGGTGGCCCCGAGGGGACCCGTTACACGATGCGCGAGAAGCTGTTCGCCATCGGCGACGACTTCTGGATCGAGACCGACGACGGCGAGCGCATCTTCAAGGTCGACGGCAAGGCGCTGCGCATCCGCGAGACGCTGGTCATCGAGAACCGCTCCGGCCAGGAGCTGCTGCAGATCCAGGAGAAGAAGCTCACCGTGCGCGACAAGATGGAGGTCGAGCGCGACGGCCACACCGCGGCGACGGTCAAGAAGGCGCTGATCGGGATCCGCGACCGCTACTCGATCGAGGTCGAGGGTGGCGAGGACCTCTCGGCCAAGGGCAACTTCGTCGACCACGAGTTCGAGATCGAGCGCGACGGCCACAAGGTCGCCGAGATCTCCAAGCGCTGGCTGCGGGTCCGCGACACCTACGGGATCGAGATCGCGCCCGGCGAGGACGACGCGCTGATCCTGGCCGTGACCGTGTGCATCGACCAGATGGGGCGCCGCGATTAGGGGCCGCCCACGCCCTCAGTAGTACTCGCGCGTCCCGTCGGCGCTCGCGCGGTCGCGGAAGACCAGCGCCAGGACGAAGCCGATGACGCCGATGACCATCAGGATCAACCCGACGGTCTGGATGTCGATGCCGATGAGCGTCGCCGTGACGGCGAAGTAGAGGATCGCGCCGACGGCGATCAGGAACAGCGAGGATCCGATGCGCATGGTGCCAGCGTGCTCGGGCGGTGAGCGTCGCGCATCACCTCAACGGGATGACGACCCTCCGGCGCCGCAGGTGGGACGCTGCGTGGATGCAACAGTTGCTCGTCTACCGGTTCGGCGCGGACGCCGGCTTCGAAGGTCAGCTCGTCGGCGCCCTGGAACGCATCGAGGCGGGCGGCGCAAAGCGGGTGCTCGACGTGCTGTTCGTCGGTCGCGACGGTGACGGTGAGCTGTTCGCGATCGACGTGCCGGGCGTCGCCCTGGCGGGTTGGTGGTGCCCATGGTCGGCTTCCGGCTGGATGTGCGAGGAGCGCCGGCGCCGCACGAAACGCGCCCTCGGCTCCGCCTGCGCCGAGCTGATCGGCGCCGTCGGGGAGGCACTGACCCCTGGCGACGCGATCGTCGCCGTGCTCATCCGCGAGGCACCGACCGGCGATCTCGACGACGCGGTGCGCCGGACCGGCGGTCAGGAGCTGGTCAACAGCGACGTGACCGCGACCGCGCTCAGCGAGCTGGCTCCGGCGATCGTGGCGGCGGTGGGTTGAGGGCCGTCGGCGCCTGCAGCGTGGTGCGCCAGCCGTCGAGCACGCGCGTGGACCGCCGCCGCGCCCACGATCGGCTCCGTCCGGCAGGTGCAGCGCCGGCGGGTAGAGGATGAACGGCGCGCGTCTGCGGGCCGCCGAGCCCGCCGTGGAAGCAGATCAGCTCCTCGAACGCGCAGCCCTCGTCGAGCTCGGGGTCGTAGAAGCTGCCGACCATGATGTCGGCGACGTGCGGCGAAGCCGTCGGTGCGGCGCAGGTGGCTCGGGCGGCCGCCGGGCGAGAAGACGGCGAGCGGATCCTCGCCTTCGACGCGGTCCTCGTCGAGGTAGTGCGCGCCCGCCGCGCCGAGCACGACCGCGCCGTGCTCCGACGAGCGCACCAGCAGCCAGCCGATGTGCGGGTGCTTGCGCAGCGCGCCGAGCAGCTCGGGGTGGCGCTCCTGGATCTCCTCGAGCGTGAGCCGCTGCGGCGCCTCCATCAGGTAGACGAGCCCGAGGTTGCCCGAGCCGAGCACGACGACGTCGCGGCCGGAGACGTCGTTCTTGGCGCTCTTGGCTCGTCCTTGCCCGGTCGCCTCGTCGACGGCGTGGCCGACGATCGCGTGCTGCTCGTCGCCGCCCGCGAAGGCGGTGACGTCGCCCGTGGCCGAGCGAGCGCTCGACGAGCTCGTCGAGCCCGTAGCCGTTGCGCTGCTTGAACGTCGCGCCCTGCGTCTGGCCGTGGTCGGAGAGCACGACGATCTCGTACGGCCGCGGCGCGTACCGGCGGGCGCGCTCGATCCGGCGCGAACTGCTGGTCGAGCTTGCGCAGCGCCTCGAGCGTGTCGGCCCGCTCGAGCCCGGAGTGGTGGGCGACCTCGTCGTAGCTGGCGAACGTCGCGTACACCGCGGGGCGCCCGCGCATCATGTCGGTCAGCACGCGAAGACGATCAGGTCGCGGACGAACACGCACATCGCCGCCGCGCATGAACGGATAGATGCCGCCGCGGTGGCCGCGCGGGCGCACGTCGCGGCGCTTCTGGCGTGCCGCGGCGGTCCACTCGAGCACGACCTCCCAGAGGAACAGCACCAGCAGCGCGCGTGACGTTGAAGCCGTTGGCGAAGAAGGCGCGGTAGCCGGGGTTGGCGCCTTCTCCGTCGTCGATCCGGCTGACGGTGAGGATCGCGTCCTCGGCCTCGCCCGAGAGCAGGTTGCCGCGGCTGGTGCCGCCGTCGAGCAGCAGGCCGATGCCCGGTCGAGTGGCGGCGCTCGATCTCCGCGCAGTCGCGCGGCCGACGAGCACACCATCATCCGCCCGGTCTCCTTCTCGACCCAGCGGAACGCACGGGATGTCCTCGTTGGAGCCGAGCAGGATGCCCGCCTGGCTCGCGCCGGTCTGCGAGGAGAGGTCGGTCTCCCACTCGGCCAGGTGGTAGCCGTGCTCGGCGATCCAGCGGGCCATGGTCGGCGCGCTGCCGTCGCGCATCGCGCGCTGCAGCACCGGCAGCGCGAGCCCGTCGATCTCGAGGAAGATGATCCCGGGCACGTCCGTGCGCGGCACGCGCCCGAGCCGGCTGGCGATCCGCCGCGTGACCTTGAGCTGGTACTCGTCGTCGTCGTTGGTGCCGAAGACGACCTGCAGCACGATCCCGACGACCGCCATCACGACCGACATCAGCAGCGCGTCGCCGAACCCGTCCACGCGGATGCCAGTCCGGGAAGACGGCGTCGACGAGCAGCAGCAGGCCGGCGTCGACGAGCAGGATGCCGATGAACCCGATCGCGACCATGAACGGCAGCCGCAGCGCGGCCAGCACCGGCGGCACGACCGTGTTCAACAACGCCAGGGCGAGCGCGACGACGAGGCCCGCGGCGGGCCGGTCGAGGCTGACGCCAGGGACGATCGCCGCGGCGACGTAGACCGAGGCGGTCAGGATCGCCAGCGACACGAGCAGGCGCAAGAGGCCGATCCGTGGCGTCGCCGGCGCCCACGTGACGGGCTCACCGTAGGACGGAGTCATGCTCGGATGGTCGGCTGTGCGCCCCTGGGGTGCATCACCCGCTTCGGATGAGCTTTCCCGCGACTTCAGGCGGGCGACGATCAGCTCGGCGCCGAAGAGCACCATGATCGCGGCCGTGTAGAGCAACGTCAGGAACGCCAGGATCGCCCCGAGCGGCCCATAGATCGAGCTCAGATTGGCGATGTTGACCAGGTAGAACGCGTAGATGGCCAGCCCCACGTCGATCCCGATCGCGATCATCAGCGTCGCGCGCCAGACGTCCGAGACGCTGACCGCGACGGGCGCCGCCATGCGGTAGACGAGCACCAGGCCGACGAACGTGGCGGCGCCGGTGACCAGCAGCTCGGCCACGCGCGGGAGTATCGTCGCCGCCCCGCCGAAGCCCAGCGCTGAACTGAGGTCGCTGCCGGCCTGCACCGCGACCTGGGTGATCAGCGAGAGCGCGAAGACGGCGAGGATCAGCGCGGCGAGGACCCCGAGCGCCGCCAGGTCGCGCAGCTTGGCGCGGACGAACGCCGGGCGCGTGCCGGTCTCCCAGACGACCGCGAGCGCGATCCGCAGCGACCGCGTCATGCCGGTCGCGGTCCAGGCCAGCGCCATGAAGGCGATGACTCCCGCCAGCGAGAGCAGGTGACTGGTGGCCGCGAGCTCCTGCTCGACGCCGTTCTCGACGGTGTCTCCGGGGAACGCGCCCAGCAGCCAGCCGACCACGTCGGCCCGGGCCGTGTCCGGGAGCACGGCGTCGACGATCGCGGCCAGCAGCGCGATGAACGGGACCAGCGAGAACAGGACCCGGTAGGCGATCGCCGCCGCGTGCTCCGAGCACGCGTGGCGACCGTACGCCGAGAAGACGGAGCGGGCCCGCTGGACGACGTCTAGCGCGCCAAGCGCGCGGATACGACGAGGAACCACAGGTCGAGGATGATGCCGACGCCGAGCGGAATCCATTCCCAGCCGCTGACGCTCGAGTCGCCGATGGCCCACATCCAGGCCCACATCAGGGTCGTCCAGGGCGCCAGGAAGAACCCCACCGTGGGGATCAGCCAGCCGTCGAAGGCCTGTGAGAGCAGGTCCGAGAAGATCCAGAACCCGAGAATCCACATCCGCGGAAACAGCGCAAAACCGAACAGCAGCACCGCCGCGATCAGGCTTCCTTCGCGCGGTTGCGGCTTCTTGCCGCGGGCCTGCGGCAGCTGGTGGAACGTTTGGGTCATGCGCAGGATCGTCTACTCCTTCCTACGCGCGGTCCTCATGCGAAGTGGGTGATTCGCGTCCTGCGCTTGACCTGCCCCAGGCGACCACAGATAGTTGGGCACGTGGGGGAAAGCTTGTCCCCGGGGGCGAGTCCGAGTACGCCACCGGCTCCGGAAACCATTGCTGGGCTGCGCGTCGTCGTTGCCGACGACAACTACCTCGTCCGCGAGGCGCTGCGCCACCTGCTCGAGACCGATCCGCGGGTCGATCTGGTGGCCACCTGCGAGGACGGCCGTCAACTTGCCGAGACGGTGGAGCGTGAGCTCCCGGACGTCGTCGTGACCGACATCCGCATGCCGCCGTCGGGGGACGCGGAGGGCGTCATGTTCGCCAACCGCCTGCGCGAGACGCACCCGGAGATCGGCGTCGTGGTCGTCAGCCAGTACGCCGACCCGCGCTACGGCCTGCTGCTGCTCGACGGCGGCTCGGACCGCCGCGCGTACCTGCTCAAGGATCGCCTGCGCGACCGCGAGCACCTGGTGTCAGCCGTCTACGAGGTCGCGGCCGGCGGCTCGGTGGTCGACGCGAAGGTGGTCGAGGCGCTGATCGCGGCGCGCACCGCCGGCGCGGACTCGCCGCTGACCGAGCTCACACGGCGCGAGCTGGAGCTGCTCGGCCTGATCGCGCAGGGCAAGAGCAACCAGGCGATCGCCGCGGAGTTGTTCCTGAGCAAGCGCGCCGTCGAGAAGCACATCCACTCGATCTTCATGAAGCTCGGCCTGGCTCAGCAGGAGGATGTGAGCCGCCGGGTCAAGGCGGCGCTCATCTACCTCGCCGGCCAGGACTAGGACTCGGTCAGCAGACCGAGCTCGCGCGCGCTGGCGACCGCCTCAGAGCGCGAGCGGACGTCGAGCTTGCGATAGACCGCGTTCGCCTGGGTCTTGACCGTGTTGGCGGACACGAAGGTCAGCTCGGCGATCTCCCGGAAGGACAGATGGGTCGGGAGGAACTGCAGGATCTTCAGCTCCGCCGCGGTCAGCGACGCGGGCAACCGGCAGGCGGCGTCCGCGAAGGCCCGCACGTCCTCGGTCGCCTCTTCGCACCAGCGCCGCAGCGTGATCGCCTCGGGTTGCCGTGCCGCGAGGCGCTGCGCCCCGGCGAGCAGGGCGCGGGCGCCGTTGAGGTCGCTCAGGCGCAGGGCGGCGCGGACGAGCACGATCCGCACCTCGAGCTCATGCCACGGTGCGAACTCACTCAGCCGCTCGAGCAGCTCGGCGGCCGTCGCGGCGTCGTCGCGCGCCTGATCGACACGGCCGCGCTGCGCGTCCACGAGGGCCGCCACCGCCAGCACGAGCGCGGCCGTCGGATAGCGGGCGAGCCCGTAGCGTGCGGTCTGCGAGCGCCCGCGCGTGCTCAGGCGCGCGGCCGCCTCCCAATCACCCTCGTCGACCGCGATCAGGGCGAGCTGGGCGAGGCACAACGCCTGCACGTGCGGGGCGGGGACGGCCGCTCGCCGCGCCGCCCGCTCGAGCGTGTGCCGTGCCGTCTCGGCGTCACCGCGCAGGTGCTCTGCGACCCCGCTCAGCAGCCCGCACAGCGCCTGACACGGGCTGTCGGGCGCGAGCAGCGCCGACGCCTCGCCGGCGTCCACGGCCATCTGGTGCAGGCCCTCGCGCCCGAGCGCCGCGCGCAACGCCGCCACTGCGCCCGCGAGCGAGCCCTCGGCGCCTGAGGCGGCGGCCTGCAGCCAGTACTCCGCGACGTCGCCCCCGCCGTGGGCGAGGCTCGTGGCCGCGCTGGCCAGGGCGAGGCGGGGGTGCGCGGCGACCTGAGCGTTGCTGAACTGGCTCAGCTGGTGCTCGACGGCGGCGCTCGAGCCCTGCTCGATCGAGTGCGGCACGCCGTCCCACACCAGATCGCCCGCGCGCCCGAGCTCGTCCGCCGCCAGCGCGTGCCGCACGCCGCGGTCGCGGTCACCCGTCTGCCCGTACCAGGCGCTGGCGCGGCGGTGCAGCTCCGCCTCCAGCTCGGGCTCCACGCGGCACAGCTCGGCGCGCAGCAGGTCGCTCAGCAGGCGGTGCAGGCGGTAGCGCTCGCCGGTGCGGTCGATCGCCACCAGCGGGAACCCGGTCCGCACCAGTTCGGCGAGGATGGCGTCCGAGCCGGCCCCCGCGAGCACGCGGTCACAGGCCGGGGCGCAGAGGACGTCGAGGATCGCGGTGCGGCGGACGAACAGACGCTGCTGCGTCGAGAGGCCGGCCAGCACCTCGTCACGCAGGTACTCCGCCATCATCCGGTCGCTGCCGCCGAAGCGCGACGCGCCAAGGCCCGCGGCGGGCTGATCGGCGAGGGTGCGCATCGCCAGCGACAGCGCCGCCGGCCAGCCTTCGGTGTTGCGGACGAGCGCGTCGAGGTCGTCGCGCCCGAGGCGGAGGTCGGTGCCGTTGAGCAGCGCCGCGGCCTCCGCGCGGGTCATGGCCAGCTCGCTGTGGCGCAGCTCGGTGACCAGGCCCTCGGCGCGCAGCCGCGCGATCGGCACCGGCGGCTCCGAGCGCGAGGCGAGGGCGACCGTCACGTCGTCGGGGAGCTGGCTGACGATCGCCGCCAGGGTGTCGTGAGCGCCGACGCTGTGCAGGCGGTCAACGTCGTCGAGCACGAGCACGACGCGGCCGTCGGCGGCGTCCGCCTTGGCGGCGTCGACGCTCGCCGCGACCGAGCGCAACAGACGGCTCGCATGGTCGTGACCGGCGTTCAGCGTGACCCACGCGAACGGACGCGGGTCACGTGCCGCCCACTCGGCCAGCAGCGCCGTCTTGCCGAAACCCGCGGGCGCCACGAGCACGATGACCGGCGCGGTGCGCGGGTCGGTGAGCATCGCGACCAGTCGCGGCCGCCGCACACCGGCGCGCCTGCGGGCGCCGAACGTGGTGGGCGCCGCGTCGAGAAGGAGGGCTGCGGACATAGGCGCAGCATCTCTGGGTGGAGATCGCGGAACAAGGACGCCAACCGGCACGCTGCCAGGGGGGGTACACACCCCCTCGCCGACCCTGACAGCCGCCCTGACCCGTCTCATCCGGTTCGGATGATGCCTCCGGAGGCGGTTGCGGTCAGCGTTCGCGGCTGACAACGAATCGACCGGAGGGACCGTCGTGGCCATCGGACCCGTACAGCTGCTCGTTCTCGGCTTCAACCACCCCGACTTCAGGGGCGAGATCATCGAGGAGCTCCAGCGGCTGCGCGACAGCGACACGGTGCGCGTGATCGATTCGCTGGCGGTCTTCAAGGACGCCGCCGGAGCGATCGAGGTGGCGCACCTGAGCAACCTCACCGGTGCGGAGGCGCAGGAGCTCGGGCGCGTGGTCGGGGCGCTGATCGGCCTCGGCATCGAGGGCGAGGAGGGCATCGAGCCCGGTGCCGCCGCCGGGGGCGCGGACATGGCCGGCGGCGTCGACGTCTTCTCCGATGATGACGACGACTGGGACGTGCTGGAGGACATCCCGAACGACACCGCCGCGGCGCTGGTGCTGATCGAGCATCACTGGGCGGTGGGGCTGCGCGACGCGATCATGCGCGCCGGCGGCTTCCGCATCAGCGACGGCTTCATCAGCCCGCTGGATCTCGTGGAGATCGGCCTCGTGACGGCCGAGGAGGCCGAGTCGCTGCACGCCATCGAGACCGGCGCTCCGACGCGTTGACCCATCCCACGACCAGGAGGACCGCTGTGTTCGGATCACGCAGGGTCGCTCGGCGCACCAGTCGCCGGGTCGCCCGTCGCCGCCGGTAGGCACCCGCGTTCGGGCCGCCCGCCTTGTTGCGGGCGGCTCGTCGACCTACAGCCGCGTGATCGCCGGCGGGGACCACGCCGTCTCGCGCGGCCAGTAGAGGTGCAACTCGGCGCTGAAGTCCCCGGCCGGCGCCGGGAGCCAGTTCCAGCGCCGGGCGCGTGACGGCGGGGCGTGCTGGATGTGGACGGTGAGCGCGCCGTCGAGCGCGAGCGCGAGCGGGTGGCGGTCGCCGATCGACCGCGCACCGGTGTTCAGCTCCCAGAAGCCGTGCACGGGCGGCACGGCGTCCGGGTCGAAGCGCAGCACGTAGCGGTGCTCGCCGGACAGCGGGCGCCCCTCGCTGTCGACGCCGGCGCGCGCGTGGAACACGTCAGGCGCCGGGTCGGTCGCCACTCGCTCCCAGCCGCGGTCGTCCGGGACGGGCTCGCAGGCGGCGCGCACGGCCGCCCAGCCGCGCTGGACGCCGCGCTCGAGGCCGGCCTCGGCCTCGAGTCCGCGCAGGCGCTCGAGCATCTCGCGACGCGCGCGGTCGGGGGGATCGTCGGCGGCCAGTCGCGCCACCGTGGCGAAGAAGGTCGCCGCCGGCATCCGCTCGATGTCCCCGATCGGCGCGAGCGGCTCGCGGGGCGGCTGGTCGACGGCGGCGAGCAGCGGCGTCAGGCGGAACCCGTCCTGGGCGGCGGTGTCGCTCTGGCTCACGGCCTCGATGCACCCCGTGATGCGCACGACGCGCGTCGGTGAGGCGATCGGGGTGAGCCCGGCCGGCAGCCGCATCCCGCGGTGGCGGGGGCCGATCACGACGAACGTGCGGTGGCCGGTTCCCGTGGTCCGGGCGCCGAGCGTCGCGAACACCTCACCCCACGCGTCGCGCAGCCAGAGCGCGTAGTAGCGCCCGCGGGTGTTCGGGACCGACAGCACGAGCGGCTCGCTCCCGAGATCGAGCCAGGCCGAGCAGCGCAGCGTGTCGGGGGTCGCGCGACGGTGCACCAGGGTGTTCAGCGGCGCGCGCAGCGTGGCCGGCTCGGGCTCCGCGACCGCCGTCGCCTCGGCCAACCGCCGCCGCGCCGCGAGCAGCGGGTACGCGCTCAGGAAGGCCGCCTCGGCGAGCGCGGCCGGTGTCGTGTCGACGGCACGCATGGTAAGCCTTCGAACCTAAGCCCTCTGCCGTCGGAAAGGCTCATACATTTCGGGTGATGGAAGCGATGCGCCTCGGACGCATGGTCGCCCATGCCTGGTGACCCGGCGGCCCGCTGAGCGACGCCGCCGTGCCGGCCGCCGACGGTTCCCGTTTGACCATCCCTCAGTGAATGGGCGAAGATGGGCCGTCGGAGGGCCGATGGAGCGGGCCTCGCATGGGGAAGGGGTCTTGAATGCAGGGATCGATGCGACGGCCGGTGATGGGCGCGCTGGCGGCGATGGCAGTGGCCTTCGCGGCGCCGGGCGCGGCGCAGGCGCAGTCGGACTGGGATCCGGTGGCCGGCGCGCTGCCGGCCACGCGCGGCGGGGCCGCGGCGGAGGTCCATCCGCGGGCGTATCGCGCGTTCACGCTCGACCAGCCCGGTCTGCGGGCCGATCTGTCCGCGGCGAAGACGATCGGGCTGCGCAGCAGGGCGGCGGTCGGCCCGTCGGACGTGGTGATCTCGATCCCGGGGCCGGACGGCGCGCTGCAGCGGTTCGCGATCGTGGAGTCGCCGATCATGGAGGCGGACCTCGCGGCCGCGCATCCGGAGATCTCGACCTACTCGGGTGTCGGGCTGGATGACCCGACGGCGACGCTGCGCGCGGATTCGACGCCGCTCGGCTTCCACGCATCGGTCCGCTCGGCCCGCGGCGCGTGGTACATCGACCCGTACTACCACGGCGACACGAGCACCTACGTCAGCTACTACACGCGTGACGCCAAGCCCGACGACTCGCGCACGACCGATCAAGAGGACCTGCTGGACGCGGAGCCGGGCGACGCCCTCGGTGCCGGCGTGACCGCCGGGCCGGACGTCCAGCTGCGCACGTACCGCCTCGCACTCGTCACCGACCCGAGCTACGCCACCTACTTCGGGGCCGCCAACGTGACCGCGGCCAAGGTCACGCTGATCAATCGCGTCGACCAGATCTACGAGGACGAGCTGGCGATCCGGCTGGTGTTGATCAACCAGACCGACAAGCTCAACCTCAACACCGCGGCGGCGATGAGCGAGCGCGGCGGCCCGTGCGGCGGCCCCGCCTGTTACACGGCCTTCCAGGCCGGCGCGGGCTGCTCGGGCCCGCTGCTCAAGCGCAACCAGATCGTGATCGGGCAGATCATCGGTGCGTCCAACTACGACATCGGGCACATCGCGCTCGGCATCAACGGCGGCGGCATCGCGCAGCTGGCGGTCGTCGGCCGCGGCGCCAAGGCGTGGGGCTGCACCGGCCTGCCGACCCCGGTCGGTGACTTCATGGCCGTCGACTACGTGGCGCACGAGATGGGTCACCAGTTCGCCGGCAATCACACCTTCAACGGCACGCAGCTGAACTGCTCGGGCCGCAACCGCAACGGCCCGACGTCGGTCGAGCCCGGCTCGGGCTCCTCGATCATGGCCTACGCGGGCATCTGCCGCCAGGACAACCTGCAGCCGCACTCGGACCCGTACTTCTCCCAGCGCAGCTACGACGAGATCACCGCCTACACGTCAAAG
Source organism: uncultured Solirubrobacteraceae bacterium (assembly GCA_963798325.1). Taxonomy (GTDB): domain Bacteria; phylum Actinomycetota; class Thermoleophilia; order Solirubrobacterales; family Solirubrobacteraceae; genus Solirubrobacter. Next base: position 212,277 of record CAWCSS010000003.1, on the reverse strand, counting down.
GAACGCCCGGCCAAGGACGAGGTGCAGCTCGTCTCGCTCAATGGCTTCGACACCAACGGCGACTCGTTCACGCTCAGCTACGGCCGCGCGACGACCGTCCCGATCGTGCGCGGCGGCAACTACACGATCGCCGGGATCACCAGCGCGCTGCAGGCGATCATGCCCGCGGGCGCGACGGTCACCGTCCAGCCGTGGGCGGGCCGTGACGAGGGCCCGCTGCTCAACGTCGGCTTCCAGGTCGAGTTCGGCGGTACGTTCGCCGGTCTCGACCTCGAGGCGCTGGGCTTCACCGGGACGGGCGTCACGGGCATGGTCGGCGAGTCCGTCAAGGGCGGCGCGGTCCAGAACCGCGGCTTCTTCGTCACGCCGACGGGCAACCACGCCCCCGAGGTGACGACGACGCCCGCCTACACGATCCCGCTGCGCACGCCGTTCGCGCTGACCGGCAGCGCGACCGACGCCGACAACGACCCGCTCACGTACATGTGGGAGCAGAACGACGTGGGCGGCACGACCGGCACGGCGTTGGTCGACAACGTCAAGCGCAACGGCCCGCTGTTCCGCCAGTTCGGCGTCGCCGCGCAGGTCAGCGCGACCGACACGCTGCTCACGCCCTCGCCGGGCGAGAACATGACGACGGCCAACCCCACTCGCGTGTTCCCGGACATGGCGCAGATCCTGGCCGGGAACACCAACGCGGCCACCGGCGCCTGCCCGGCCGCGCCCACACCGGCCACCGCCCCGGTCCCGCAGGCGACGGTGGACTGCTTCAGCGAGTTCCTGCCGACCGCCGACTGGGTCGGCGTGCTCGGCGACCGCACGCTGAACTTCCGCCTCACCGCCCGGGACGCCAAGCTCGGCGGCGGCGGGATCGGCAGCGCGGCGACCAAGCTCACGCTGGCGCCGTTCGCCGGGCCGTTCCGCGTCACCTCGTGGGCCATCCCCCAGAACGTCTACGGCACCGCGCCGGTGACGATCACGTGGGACGTGGCGGGCACCGACGTCGCGCCGATCAACGTCGCCAACGTCAAGATCAGCCTGTCCACCGACGGCGGCTCGACGTTCGGAACGGTGCTCGCGGCGTCCACGCCCAACGACGGGTCGTTCAGCACCGTCGTGCCGAACGTGACGGCGGCCAAGGCGCGGATCAAGATCGAGGCGATCGGCAACGTCTTCTTCGACGTCTCGCACGCCGACGTGGCGATCGTCGCCCCGCCGACGACCCCGGTCGGCGGCACCGTGCCGGCGACGCTGTCGGTCGTGCTCGGCGCGCCGCCGGCGTTCGCTCCGTTCCAGCCGGGCGTGACCGCCGACTACGACGCGTCCACGACCGCGACCGTGATCTCGACCGCGGGTGACGCGACCCTGAGCGTCGCCGATCCCTCAAGCAACGCCCCCGGGCACCTCGTCAACGGGGCGTACTCGCTCCCGACGGCGCTGCAGGCCAAGGCCAACGCGGGCGCGTTCGCGTTCGTCAGCGGCTCGCCGCTGACGCTGCTGACCTACTCCGGGCCGGTGTCCAACGATGTCGTGTCGGTCACCTTCCGTCAGCACATCGACCGCACCGACCCGCTGCGCACGGGCACCTACAGCAAGACGCTGACCTACACGCTCTCGACCACGAACCCGTAACCCGCTCCTCACGCACGGCCGCCCTCCACGGGGCGGCCGTGACGGTCTCATAGCGCTCCCGGTGTCGACCCCATGAGCGGCGATCAGGCGCCGGCGATGCGCTCGGCGTTCGCCCGCGTGCGGGCCGCGCGGACCTCGGCGGCGAGCGTCTCGACGTCGTAGGCGCCCTGATGGCGGCGGCCGTTGATGAAGAACGTCGGCGTGCCGGACACGTCGCTGCGGTCGGCGCTCGCCACGTCGTCGGCGATCCGCGTGGCGTGGCGGCGCTCGTGCACCGCGGTCCAGAAGGCGTCGATGTCCAGGTCGAGCACCTCAGCGTGGCGCGTGAGGTCGGCGGGAGCGAGCTCGTCCTGGTGGGAGAGCAGGCAGTCGTGCATCTCCCAGAAGACACCCTGATCGGCCGCCGCCTCGGCCGCCTCGGCGGCGACCTGCGCGTTGGCGTGCACGTCGTTGAGCGGCAGGTGGCGCCAGACGTAGCGCAGGTCGTCGCCGAAGGAGTCCAGCAACTCGCGGATGACCACCTCGGCCTGGCCGCAGAACGGGCACTGGTAGTCGCCGTACTCGAGCAGGGTCACAGGCGCGTCGTGCGGCCCGCGGATGTGGTCGCGGGAGGGGTCGATGTCGTCCTCGAGATCGAGGATCGCCGGGGCGGTGCTCGAGATCTGGCGGGCCCGCACCGTCTCTGGGAGCATGCCGATCAGGCGGGTGACGACCGCGGTGCCGGCGGTGGCGACGACGGCCGCGGCGAGCACGCCGACCTTGGCGTCGTCCAATTGCCGGCCGCTGAGCGCGATGCTGGAGATCAGCAGCGAGACGGTGAAGCCGATGCCGGAGACGACCGCGCCCGCCGTCAGGACCGGCCAGCTGATCGTCAGACGCCGCGCGCCGAGGCGCAGCGTCGAGGTGATCCAGGTGGCGATCAGGATGCCGGCCGGCTTGCCGACGGTGTAGCCGATCAGGATCCCGAGCGTGATCGGTGAGCTCGCGGCGTCGGCGAGCCGTCCGTTGCCCAGTTCCACGCCTGCGTTGGCCAGCGCGAAGAGCGGCACGATCAGGTAGCTCACCCACGGCTGCAGGCGGAACTGGAGCTGCTCGTTGGGGGAGATGGCGGCGGCGACGCCGCGCTGGGCGGCGCGGGCGGAGGCGGGCGTGGGCTGCTCGCGGAAGGAGCGGGTGAGCTCGACCACGCGCTCCAGTTCCGGCCGCGGTGGGGGATAGGCGCCCGTGACCAGCCCGACCCCCAGGCCGGCGATCACCGGATCGATCCCCGACTTCAGCAGCGCGACCCACAGCCCGGCGCCGATCACCGCGGCCGCGCGCCGGCGTCCGGTGGCGGGCGCGAACCGCAAGGCGATCAGCAGGGCGAACAGGAGGGCCGCGATGACCAGCGGGCCCATCGAGACGTCCTCGGTGTAGACGGTGGCGATCACCAGCAGCGCGATCAGGTCGTCGACCACCGCCAGCGTGAGCAGGAACACGCGCAGCCGGGTCGCCCGCGGCGCCAGCAGCGCGAGCGCCCCGAGCGCGAACGCGGTGTCGGTGGACATGGCCGCGCCCCACGCGCCCGCGCCGTCGCCGCCGGCGTTCAACGCGAGGAAGATCAGCACCGGCAGGGCCGCGCCGCCGAGCGCGGCGGCCACCGGGACGGTGATCCGGCCGCGCTCGCGCAGCTCGCCCACGTCGAGCTCGCGCTTGGCCTCGAGGCCGACCACGAGGAAGAAGAACGTCATCAGGCCCTGGTTGATCCAGTGACGCAGGTCGAGCGCGAGCGCGCTGTCGCCGAGCTGGATCGACAGCGTGGTCGTCCACAGCTGCTCGTAGCTGTCCGGCCACGGCGAATTGGCCCACACGACGGCGGCGATGGTCGCCGTCAGCAGGAAGCCCGCACTCGCGGTCTGGAGGCCGAGAAAGCGGCGCACCGGGGACGCGAGGTTGCGCGCCCAGGCGGTCCGGTCGCCGCCGGTGGCGGTGTCGCTCGCAGCAGCCATCGCGACACATCATGGCGTCCCTCAAGGCGCGCACCGCGGAGCCGATTACGCGGGCATGCTCACGCCTGCCGAGACGCCGCCCCCGCAGCGTGAGCTGGAGTGCCCGAAGTGCTTCACGGTGGCCGTGAACCTGGACTTCTGCGTCTGCGGCGAGTACCTGGCGTGGGACGTGACGGAGCTTCCGGCGGAAGCGGTCGTGTCCGCCTACCGGCCTCCGACGCCCGCCGACGCGCGCCCGTCGACCTTGGTCACCCTGCGTGATCCGCTGCGCGAGGACGATCCGGGCGCGGTCGTGCCGCTGCGCGTCCCGCCCGGGATGGTCGTCACGCTGCTGGCCACCGTCCGCAACCAGGGCGAGATCGTCGACGCGTTCGATCTGCGCGTCGACGGCGTGCCCGAGGCGTGGTGGACGATCTCGCCCTCGACCGTCTTCCTGAACCCGTGGGGGACCTCCGGCGCCTATGAGCAGGAGGTGCAGATCCAGTTGCATCCTCCGCGCGCGTCCGAAGCGGAGGCGCGCGAATGGCCGCTGACGGTCGTCGCGCGCTCGCGTTCGCTGGGCGCGGACGTGGCGGGCGCGCAGGCCGCCCTTACCATCCTGCCCTTCCAGGACACGGTCCGCCAAGTCGGCCCGGAGCGCCGCCGCGGCCGCCGCCGTGCCAATTTCGAGGTGTTGATCGCCAACCGCGGCAACTGCCCGGCGGAGATCGCGATCGACGCCGAGGACACGGCCGCGCGCTGCCCGGTGGCCGTCAGCGCCACGCGCACGACGGTGCCCATCGGCGAGACCGTGGCCGCGGTCGTGCAGGTCCGGGTGCCCTTCCCGCTGATCTTCGCGCGCCCGGTCGACCATCGCATCGCCATCTCGCACCGGACGGGTGGAGTCGAGTCAGCGCTCGAGCCGTCGCGGGTGACGTTCCAGCAGCGCCCGTGGCTGTCCTGGTGGCTGCCGCCCGCCGTCGCGGTGGTGGCGGCGTTCATCACGTTGGTGCTGCTGCTTCACCGCGACACCGTGGCGCCCGACCTTGCGGGACGCGACGTCGCGAACGCGGCCACGCTGCTCAAGCACGACCACCTCAGGATCGGGCACACGAGCTACGCGCCCGCGCCGAAGGGCGTCCTCCCGTACACGATCATCCATCAGGTGCCCGACGCGGGGGCACAGCTCGCGCGCAAGTCGGTGGACATCACGCTCGCCGCGCCGCCCAAGACCGGGCTCGTGCCCTCGGTGAGCGGGCGCACACTGCTGGAGGCGACCAGGGCGCTCGACGACGCGAAGTTCGCCAACAGCCCGCAGCCGTCCAGCGCCGGGGACGACTGGATCGTGATCCGCCAGGACCCGATGCCGGGCAGCACCCGCGACCTCGGCTCGCCGGTGACGCTCGCGGTCGAGAGCCCCACGCCGAGCCCGACGCCGACGCCCACGCCCACCGCCTCGCCGACCCCGACCGCCACGCCGAAGCCCAGGGCGACCGCCACCGCCGGCGCCACCGCCGCCGCCAAGCCGAAGGCGACGTCGGCGGCCGCGGTGAAGGCGAAGGTCGCGTCGGTGCCGGCGCTCCCGGCGGACCTGCTGTTCGCGCGCGGCGGTGCCGTGTACCGCTGGGCGAGCGCGGCGGCCAGGCCCGTGCGCCTGGCCGCGGGTCTGTCGATGCCCGCCGCGCTCGACGACGGCTACGCGGCCATCGACGACGCCGGCGCGCTCGTCCGCGTCTCGGCCGACGGCAAGAGGACCGAGGTCCTCGTGGAGGGCGACTACTCGCTTCCCGTCTACTCGTCGCGCCGCGGCCTGCTGGCGGTGATCGGCTCCGGCCGGCTCTGCGTGCTCGACCCGCAGGACGCGTCCTCGCTGACGTGCGCGGCGGCACCGGTCGGACTCGATCGTCCGGCGTGGTCGCCGGATGGCCGGTCACTGCTCGCGGTCGCCGACGATCAGCTCTACGCGTTCACCGCTCTCGGCAGCGACGCGACCCAGTGGGCCGCGCCGACACCGGTCCACGCGGCCGCCGGGCTCCGCGCCGCCGCCTGGCTGGCCAACAACCGGGTCGCCGTCCTCGCCGGTGCCAGGCCGCACGTGCGGCTGCTCGCCCGCCGCGCCGACGGCAGCTTCGACCGCGTGCGCGACTTCAAGGCGCTGACCGGCTCCGAGCTCGCCGCCGCGGGCCGCCACCTCGCGCTGCGCAGCGACAAGACGCTGACGCTGATCGACGTCGACCGCGCGCAGCCGCGGGTCCGCGACCTCGGCACCGGCGTCAACCCGGCCTGGGCGAACTGATCGCGAGGATCAGCTTCCCGCGGTTCTCACCGGCGAACAGCCGCTGGAGGGCCTCCGGGAACGCGCGCACGCCTCCGTCGAGGATCTCCTCGCGGGAGACCAGTGCGCCGTCGCGCAGCCAGCCGGCGAGTTCGGCGACCGCCTCCGGGTAGCGATCGCGGTAGTCGGGCGTGAGGAACCCCGCCATCGAGGACCGCGTCCGCAGCAGCTGGAGGTAGTTCGACGGTCCGCGGTCGCGCTCGGCGTTGTACTGCGACAGGCCACCGCTGAGCACGATCCGGGCCCCGCGGGCCAGGTTGGCCAGCACGGCGTCGAGGATCGCTCCGCCGACGTTGTCGAAGAAGACGTCGACCGGCTCGAGCGCCTCGGCGATGCGTTCGGCCTTGTAGTCGATGGCGACGTCGAAGCCCAGCTCGTCGACGAGCCAGCGGCACTTCTCCGCGCCGCCCGCGATCCCGATCACCCGGCAGCCCTTGATCCGCGCGATCTGGCCGGCGACGCTCCCGACTCCACCCGCCGCGGCCGACACCACCACCGTCTCGCCGGGACGCGGGCGGCCGACCTCGAGCAGCCCGAAGTACGCGGTGAGGCCGGGGATGCCCAGCGCGCCCAGGTAGGCGGTCAGCGGCCCGAGCTCGGGGTCGAGCCTCGTCACGCCCGCACCGTCGGAGCGGGCGTACTCCTGCACGCCGAACCCGCTGTAGGCGTAGTCGCCGACGGCGAAACCCGGGTGCTCGGTGGCGATCACGCGGCCGATCGCCCCGGCCTCCATCACCTCGCCGATCGCCACGTGCCCGAGCGAGTCGCTCGGCGCGATCCAGCGGCGCATCGCGGGGTCGATCGACACGTACTCGACCGCGACCACGAACTCGCCCGCCCCGGGAACCGGCACGGGCTCGGTCGTCACCTCCCAGTCCGACGCCTGCGGGAGCCCGGAGGGGCGGGAGACCAGACGGATCTGCTGGTTCATGTCGTGATCGTGACGGGCGCGCCGGCGGCCCGCGTTCGACGCCGGCCGGCCGGATCGCGCCGTGCGCAGGCGTTCCGGTCGCTACCTCGCGGCCCAGGTCGAGGGGACGTCGGCGCCGCCCTCCTCCGCGATCCGCGGCCCCATCTTGACCAGCGCCGGGTGCGAGGACAGCTTGCCGGCGATGAGGGACTCGCCGAGCCCGAACCCCGTGGCGAGATCCAGCAGCCCGGAGGGGACGAAGGAGAAGAGTTCGCGCGCGTAGGCCAGGTCCGCCGCGGCGTTCATCCGCATCAGCACGAGGTTGTCGCACTGGGAGACGATGTTCGGGTGCACCTTCTGGGGGCGCTGGGTGGACACGAGCAGGTAGAGCCCGAACTTGCGGCCCTCGGCGGCGATCCGGACGGTCTGCTCGGTGGCCAGGGCGGTGAGCGTGTCGGGCGGCTCGGTGGGACAGACGTTGTGGGCCTCGTCGATGACGATCAGCGTCGGCTCGCGCCGCGCGCGCAGCCGCCACAGGCGCTCGAGCACGGCGCCGGCCATCAGCGCCTGCTCCTCGCGCGTGGCCAGCGAACCGAGGTCGACGACGAGGCAGCGCGCGCCGGGGTCCTCGAGCGCCTCGAGCGTCGAGCCGGGATCCGACCGCGCCCACACGCCCCAGTCGTCGACGCCGAGGTTGCGCGCCCGCCGCGCGAGCCCGCTCCCGCCCTCGTGGCGCAGCGCCTCGAACACCTGTGGGCGAACGTCCGCGAGCAGCGCGATCAGCTCGGCGTACTCGTCGCGGTCGTGGATCGGGTCCAGCCGCAATGCCGCGGCCTGGGCGGCGTGATCGAGCTCGGCGAGCCGCAGGCGCAGGCGGGCACCGCTGTGCACGGCCACACCTCCCGCGGCGGCGCGGTAGCGCTCCGCGATCGCCGCCGCGGCGTCCGCGCGCGGCGTCTCGATCCGGGCGAAGTCGGAGTTCGGGTCGAGCACGACGATCCGCAGGCTCGTCTCCAGCAGCAGCCGTTCGAGCAGCACGCCGAGGGCGTAGGTCTTGCCCGAGCCCGACTGCCCGCACAGGAACGTGTGGCGGTCGAAGCCGCCGGCGTCGAGCGCGTGGGTGAGCCCCGGGGCGCGGATCAGCTCACCGGCGTGCAGGACCGCCCGCTTGGGCATCGTCCGCTCGAGCCACCGGAGCAGCTCGGTGGGTTCCGCGGGGCGCACCGGTGCGTCGTGGAACGGCGCGTCGGGACCGTCGAGCACGAGCCCCTCGCCGACCGCGAGCCGGAACTGGACGCGGGTCGACATCTTCGTCTGGCCCTCGTAGCCGATCTCGCCCGCATCGGCGCGGGCGGCCTCGAGTGCCAGCACCTGCCCGAGGCGTCCTTCGCCGAGCATGACGTAGCCGCCGACGCGCAGCGCGAGTGGCTCCAGCGGGGCCTGGAAGCTGAAGCGCCGTCCGTCGACCGACGTCGCCAGCGGCAGGATGCTCGCCTCGATCTCGTGGCGCAGTGCACGCAGGTCGGCGAGCCGGTCGGTGAGCGTGGTGTCCATTACGCGGCGACCGCCACCGTTGGCGCCGGGTCCTCGGCGAGCGCCTTCGCGGGCAGGCCCCGCGTCAACGCCAGCGAAAGCAGTGCCGCGAGCGCGACCGCTCCGAGCGACAGCCGCAGCGCGTCCAGCTGGGCTTCCCCGTAGTCGTTGGCCACCGCGGTCGCCGCCTCCGGCGTCAGCCCGGCCTGTACCCCGGCGGTCTGGACCGTCTGCACGGGGACGATGTCGATCCCCTTGGCGGCGCCCTCCACCAGCGCCGTGCGCACGGACTCAGGCACCGCGGGGTTGTCCGCGACGCGCTCGGTGAAGCCGGTCGCCAGCGCGCCGAGCAGGACGGCGCCGACGATCGCCGTGCCCAGCGAGGAGCCGAGGTTCTGCGCGGTGCCCTGCAGGCCGCCGGCCTCGCTGGTCTGCGTGGGGGCGACGGCGGACATGATCACGTTGCCGAGCTGGGAGGCGAGCAGCCCGGCGCCCGCGCCGATCAACGCCAACGCGGTCTTGAACCCGGTGTCGTTGAGCTTCACGTCGAGCGTGGCGAGCATGACGACCGAACCGACGCACACGGCCAGCAGCCCCATCCGCGCGACGGCGCGCGGGGATCTCCGCGCCGCCAACCGCGGGCCGAGCAGGGCGAAGACGAGCATCGCCACCGACAGCGGCAGCAGGCGCTTTCCGGTCTCGAAGGCGTCGAGGCCGAGCACGACCTGCAGGTAGACGGGGATGACGAAGAACGTGCCCATCAGGACGAGCTGCTGACCGACCAGCGTCGACAGCCCCGCGCGCAGTTGCCCGAGCTTCAGCAGCGCGGTGTCCAGCAGCGCGTCCTGCCCGTGACGCACGCGCCGCTGCTCCCACTCGACGAACGCCCACAGCAGCGCGAGCCCGGCGAGGATCATGAACGGCACGACGGAGAAGCCCAGCGGCGTGATCTCGGTGCCGTTGATCGCCGGCGCGCTGCGCGGCTTGACGAAGCCCCAGACGCTGCTGCGCAGGATCGCGAACACGACCAGGCCGAGGCCGGCGGAGGACAGCGCGACACCCACCACGTCCAGCCGGGGCCGGCGCTCGGCGGCGGGCGCGCGGGCGATCTGGCCCCGAATGAGCAGGATCGCGATCACGACGACCGTCTCGGCGGCGAACACGTAGCGCCAGGTGAACTCGGTCGTGACCCAGCCGCCGATCAGCGGCCCGGCGGCGACGGCGATGGCCGCGATCCCGCCCAGCAGCGCGTACGCCAGCGCACGGTCCTTACCCTCGTAGTTGGCGGCGGTGAGCGACGCGATGGCCGGGACGACGAGCACGGCGCCGAACCCCTCGACGCCCGACCAGCCGAGCAGCAGCACGGCGAGGTTGGGGCTGAGCGCGGTGGCCAGCGAGCCGACGCCGTAGATCGCCAGGCCGATGGCGAAGGCGCGGTTGCGGCCGAGGATGTCGCCCAGCTTCGCGCCGAGCAGCATGAACGCCGCCATCACCAGCGTGTACAGGGTGATCGCCGTCTGCACGCCCGCGATCGTCGTGTTGAGGTCCTCGACGATCTGCGAGATCGCCACGTTCATGACGCTCGAGTCGAGCACCATCACGAACTGCGCAGCGGCGAGAATGAGCATGGGCAGCCATTTGCGCACTGCCGACGATCCCACCACGGCCGGTGATTGCCGGGCGTCATCCGAAGCGGGTGATTGCGGCTACGCCCGGCAATCCACGCGGCGGCACGCGAGCGCCCGACGCCGAAGGCCTAGGAGCGGGAGGACTGCCAGGGAGCGCGGCCGCGTGCGATGCGCCACACGCCGCGCCCGACCCATGCGAGGGCCATGACGTTCAGGAGGGCGTTCTCGAGCCGCTTCATGTGCGGGCAGCCTCCCGCGGCGACGTGTGGTCCGTCCTCACCCCGTTCGGATGATGTCGCTCCGGCACGGGCCGCCGTAGCGTCGGTGCTCGTCCACGAATTCGAGGAGAGCCGTCATGTGCCGATGGATGGCATGGTCCGGGCAAGCGGTGTTGATGGAGGAACTGCTGTTCAAGACCCAGCACGGGCTGATCGACCAGAGCCTGCATTCGCGGATGGGCGCCGAGACGACCAACGGTGACGGCTTCGGCGTCGGCTGGTACGGCGCGGGGGAGGGTCCCGCGATGTACCACAGCGTCGCTCCGGCCTGGGGGGACACGAACCTGCGTGAGCTGGCCGCCCACATCGAGACGCCGCTGTTCCTCGCTCACGTGCGCGCGACCTCGGGCACGGCGGTGCAGCAGACCAACTGCCACCCGTTCCGCGACGGGAACTGGCTGTTCGTCCACAACGGCGTCGTCGCGGGCTTCCACGAGATGCGGCGCGAGCTGATGCTGGCCGTCGACCCCGACCTGTTCGCCGGCTTCCGCGGCTCCACCGACTCCGAGGTCATCTTCCGTCTGGCCCTGACCTTCGGCCTCGAGCAGGACCCGATCGGCGCCCTCGAGCACGCCCTCGGCCTCGTCGAGGAGACCGCCCGCAAGCACGGGATCGAGAACGTGCTCCAGACGAGCATGGGCCTCAGCGACGGCGAGCGCCTGTGGGCGTTCCGCTACTCCACCGAGGGCAAGTCGCGGACGCTGTTCACCTCCACCGACGCCCACTCGCTGCGTCAACTGCACCCCGAGAACCCGCGCCTGCAGCTCCTGCACGACGGCGACCGCCTGGTCGTCTCCGAGCCGGTCGCCGACCTCCCGGGCGCGTTCGAGGAGATCCCCGAGGCCAGCGTCCTGATCGTCCACAACGGCGAGCACGAGGTGCGCCCGTTCCGCCCGCTCGTCCCCACCCCCGCCTGACGGGCCCAGCCCGTCACCCTACGTTGACGGGGCCTGGCCCCTTTACCTAAAGGGGCCAGGCCCCTTTAGGTGCGCGTTGATGCAGCGGAAGCCGATGTGGCTCATGCCGGTGTCGATCATCTGCGGGCGCCGAGCCGCCGGGCGGTAGCGCGCGCAGTAGCTGTCGGCGCACAGGAAGGAGCCGCCCTTGACGACCTTGCGGGGGACGCGGACGGTGGGCTGGGCGGGGTCCAGGCGCGGGGTGTACCAGTCGCTCGTCCACTCCCAGACGTTGCCGGCCATGTCGTAGAGGCCGAAGCCGTTGGGCGCGAAGGAGCCGACCGGGGTGGTGGTGCCGTAGCCCGGCTCGGCGCGGTAGGGGAAGTCGCCGTGCCAGTAGTTGGCCAGGCGGGCGCCGGGTGGCTCGGGCTCGTCGCCCCAGGTGTAGAGCGCGCCGTCGAGGCCGCCGCGCGCGGCCAGTTCCCACTCGGCCTCGCTCGGCAGCGCGCGGCCGGCCCAGTCGGCGTAGGCCTGCGCGTCCTCGAAGGCGACGTGCACGACGGGATGCTCGGGGCGCTGCGCGGCCGTCGTGCCCGGGCCCTCCGGGTGCTTCCAGGAGGCTCCCGGCGTCCATGTCCACCAGTGCTCCATGCGGCGCAGGTCGACCGGCCCGCGGGTGGGGCGGAAGACCATCGAGCCCGGAACCAGGTTCTCGGCGGGCGCGCCGGGGAAGTCCGCGGGGTTCAGCGGCCGCTCGGCGACGGTGACGTAGCCCGTCTCGATGGACGAACGCGGCGTAGTCGCGATTGGTCACCGCGTGGGGGTCGATCCAGAAGCCGGCGACCGTGACGTCGCGAACGGGCCCCTCCTCGGCGTGGCGGCCGTCGGAGCCCATCCGGAACGTCGCGCCCTCGATCCAGGTCGTCACGCGAAGATGCGGCTCCAGTCGGCGCGCATGCTCACGACCGTCCAACAGAGGCGCTCGGCGGTGGTGAGGATCGACTCGGCGTTCGGATTGGTCACGGAAGCGCCGGAGTACGCGTACTCACGTTCCTCGTCGTCGTGGTCGATCACCATGCACAGCGAGGGCAGCGTGCCCGTGTGCGCGTACTCGAGCATCTCGGTGTCGCCCGCGCTGTTGCCGATCGCGAGGATCGGCCGCCGGCCGATGTGGGCCTGGATGTTGATCGCCTTCGGCTCGCCCTCGTTGGGCGAGCCCAGCAGCGCGGCCTCGCGGACGCAGGACGACCTTGCCGTCGCGGCGCTCGAACTTCAGCTGGACCGACGACCCCACCACGTCGTCGGGTGAGATCCCGTAGATCTCGTCGGCCACGGCGCGCACGAACTCCACGCCGCCACCGGTGACGATGAACACGCTGAAGTCGTGCGTGCGCAGCAGGTCGATGAGCTCGAGCATCGGCGCGTACGTGAGCTCCTTCATCGGCACGCCGAAGCGCGGGTGCGTGGCCTCCGCGAGCCACGCCTTCGCGCCGTCGGTGAACTCCTCGGCGGTGATCCCGGCGTCGAGCTCCAGCAGCACGCCGGCGACCGCCGCCATGCCCTGCTGCATCGCCGCGGCGAGATCACCGGCGAGCAGCGCCTTGACCACCGGCGGCTCGCCCAGCTCCGGGCGTGCGGCGACCTCCGTCTTGAGCCGCGCGAGCACGTACAGCGCCTGGATGTAGGCCGGCTTCTCGCACCACAGCGTGCCGTCGTTGTCGATCACCGCGACCCGCGCGGAGAGCGGGACGCCCTCCGCGCTGACCCGCTCCAGGAACTCGACGATCGCGGTCCGGGCGGCGCCCTCGTTCCATGACGTCAGCATCTAGCGGCCCGAGGTCAGGACCGACTCCAGCTTCTCCACGACCTGGTCGATTGTGAAGCTCGCCGCCTTCTGGCGCGGCGGGAACTCCTCGAAGGTCTCCAGGAACTGGGCGACGATCGTCGTCGCGGCGAGGATGATGAAGTCGTTCTCCAGCAGCCATTCCCAGTACGTGTTCGACGTGATGTCGGCACGCTCGAACGGGTCGGTGCGCAGGTTGTAGAGCTTGGGCACGCGCAGGACGACGAAGGGCTCGGCCCAGATCTGGATCGTGCCCTGGACGCGCTGCTCCATGAAGACGACTTTCCAGTTGTCAAAGCGCAGCGCGAGCACGTCGCCGTCGTCGGAGAAGTAGACCATGCCCTTGCGCGGCGACTCCTCGACCTCGCCGGTGAGGTAGGGGAGCAGGTTGTAGCCGTCGATGTGGACCTTGTAGCCGTTGTGGCCGGCCTTGAGCTTCTCGACGATGTCGGGCTCGCCCGCGGCCGCCAGGAACGTCGGCAGCCAGTCGTGGTGCTGGACGATCTCGTTGGAGACGACGCCCGCCGGGATCTTGCCCGGCCAGCGGATCATCTCCGGGATCCGGAACGCGCCCTCCCAGTTGGTGTTCTTCTCGCTGCGGAACGGGGTCATGCCGCCGTCGGGCCACGTGTTCATGTGCGGGCCGTTGTCGGTGCTGTAGACGACGATCGTGTCCTCGGTCAGGCCGAGCTCGTCGAGCTTGTCCAGCAGCGCGCCCACGACCTTGTCGTGGTCGATCATCGTGTCGTGGTACGGGGACTGCCAGCGCCCCGCCTGGCCGATGCTCTCCGGTTTCGTATGCGTCCGGAAGTGCATGTGGGTGGTGTTGAACCAGCAGAAGAACGGCGTCTCGGCGGCGGCCTGGCGCTCGATGAAGTCGACGGCGTGGGTGAGCACCTCGTCGTCGATCGTCTCCATCCGCTTCTTGGTCAGCGGGCCCGTGTCCTCGATCCGCTGCTTGCCGACCGGGCCGTAGCGACCCTCCTCGGTGGGATCGTCGACGTCGGTGGCCCACGAATGGAGCACGCCGCGCGGGCGAAAACGCTCGTTGTAGCGCGGGAAGTCCTCCTGGGAGGGCCAGTTCGGGGCCTCGGGCTCCTCCTCGGCGTTGAGGTGGTAGAGGTTGCCGAAGAACTCGTCGAACCCGTGCACCGTCGGCAGGAACTTGTTGCGGTCGCCGAGATGGTTCTTGCCGAACTGCCCGGTGGCGTAGCCGAGCGGCTTGAGCAGCTCGGCGATCGTCACGTCCTCCGCTTGGAGGCCGACGTCGGCACCCGGCATTCCCACCTTGCTCAACCCGGTCCGGAACACGCTCTGGCCGGTGATGAACGACGAGCGCCCGGCGGTGCAGCTCTGCTCGCCGTAGCTGTCGGTGAAGCGCATCCCCTCGTCGGCGATGCGGTCGATGTTCGGGGTTCGGTAGCCCATCAGCCCGTCGCTGTACGCCGACAGGTTCGTGATGCCGATGTCATCGCCCCAGATGACCAGGATGTTGGGTGCCATGCCGGCGTCCTCAGGTCAGCGCCTTCGCCTTCAGCGCGTCGAACTCCGCCTGCGTGAGCGCGCCGCTGTCCAGCAGCGCCTTGGCCTTCTCGATCTCCGACGCCGCGCCGCCGCCGCTGCCGCCCTTGGCCGCCGCCGCCTGGACGTAGCTGTCGAACTGCGCGCGCTGGGCCTCGGCCTGCTTGGCGCTGCGCTCGGCCATGCCGCTGCTGTTGGCGATCAGATAGATCAGCACGCCCAGGAACGGGAACAGGATCAGCACGATCGTCCACAGGGCCTTCATCCAGCCGGACGTGTCGTGACGACGGAACAGGTCGCTGAAGATCATCACCAGCACCCAGATCCAAGCGACCCAGAAGAAGAACAGGATCATCGTCCAGAAAATGTTCAGGAACGGGTAATCAGCAGCGAACATCGAGCCTCCAAGGCAACGTGGGTATTGACCGTCCACCCTTGACCCCCGCGGGGTGATGGCGTCTCACCCTCCAGGGACGATCCGTGTCCACCCGGTGAGCGGCTCTGAACGCACCCTGTGTGCCGAAGATCACCCTGCTGCTCTGGGTGATTCGCGCTCGGCGCGGCCGCGGGCGACCAGACCGCGATCAGCCTGCATCTCGGCCTCTTCGCCTCGATCGTGCTGTGGGGGACGACGCGAACGTCGACTTTCACCACGTATGCGTGTGAAACTCGACGCTCGCGTGCACCCGCGTCGGTGGCTCAGCCGAAGTCGAGCACGCTGGCGTGGAGCGGCATCTGATCGTGGCGGTTCGGGGTCGCGCCGGCGACGACGTGCGCCGGCGCGGCGCCCATCAAGAACGGCTCGACGTTGGTCGCCATGCCGTTCAGGCGGAAGGACCGGAACGCGTAGGGGCGCCCGTCGGAGGCGATCGGATCGGGGCCGTCGCTGAGCTGGAAGTGCAGGTGCGGCGCGCCGGACTGGCCGGTGTTGCCGACGCGGGCGAGGCGCTGGCCGCGCCGGACGAGCTGGCCGGAGCGAACGGTGACGCTGCCGGTCTTGAGGTGACCGTACGCCGCGTAGGTGCCGTTGCCGAGGGAGAGCACGACGCTGTTGCCGAGGATCGTGCGAGCGTTGAACTGGGTGCCGGGCGGTTCGTTGAGCGGCGTGTTCTCGGGCACGGTGTTCATGGTCGAGACGACGCGGCCGTCGGCGACGGCGTAGACAGGCTCGCCGTAGCCGATGAAGCTGTCGTTGCGGGTGAGGTCCTCGCTGTCAGCCGCGTTGCCGGTGGCGTCGAGCTGGATGAAGTCGGCCGCGAAGCGCTCGGAGAGGTACGGGGTGCCGTCGACGGCCACCACCGCCATCCGGTGCGGCTGCGGCTCGCAGCAGCCGTTGAAGTTGAGGTAGGCGCCGCCGCGCAGCGGCGGATCGATCGTCAGCGGCCGGCGCGACTCGACAGCGGTGCGGGCGGCCGTGAAGGTGTAGGAGTGCCCGTCGACGCCGATCGTGAACCGGTGCTCGAGCGTGCGCGGCAGCGCGGCGCGGCGCGGGAACGCGAGGTCGAGCCAGACCGTCCCGGCCTGGCTCGGGCCGAGCGTGTTCGTCGGTCCGGAGCGGGTGCTCATCGGGATCTGCGCCCCGTCGTAGGTGGCCAGCGTGCGGCCCTCTCCGGTGCGCACGGCCAGCGAGCGCACCGTGATCGGTACCGCCTCCTGGCTGGCGAGCTGGATCTCGTAGACGACGTGGCGCTGACCGTCGGTCGTGGTGGCGGGCTCCGGGGAGGCGAGCACGCCGGCCGTGATGGACGTGAGGTCAGCGGCGTCGGCGGCGGGCGCAACGAGCGCGAGCGCCGCCAGCGCCGGAAGGACGATCTTGAGCATGCCGTCGAAGCTACGGGCGGCACGGGGGCGCTCCCAGGGTGCAGGCCTGTGCGCGTGGGTTCCGGAATGGGAACGGCGCTAGCGCGCGCGCAGGAACGTCAGGACCGCGAGCGTGCGGCGGTCGTCATCCTCCAGCGTCCCGAGCTCGGCCTTGTCGACGATCGAGCTGACGTGCTTGCGAACCGCACGCTCGCTGATCGCGAGCCGGTCGGCGATCCCCTTGTTCGAGCGCCCCTCCGCCACGAGCTGGAGCACCTCGAGCTCGCGCGGTGTGAGCGTGTCCAGCGGGCTCGCCTCGCGCGGGGCGGCGAGCAGCCGCGAGACGACCTCCGGGTCGAGCGCCGTGCCGCCGCGCACGACGTGGCGCAGCGTCGCCATGAAGTCGTCGCTGTCCGTCACACGGTCCTTGAGCAGGTACCCGAGGCGCTCTGGGCGCTCGGCCAGCACGCGCGTCGCCGTGCCCACGTCGACGTGCTCGAGAGGATCACGATCGCCAGCGCGGGATGCCGCGCGCGCAGCTCCTGCGCGGCCTGCAGCCCCTCGTCGGTGTGCGTCGGCGGCATCCGGATGTCGACGATCGCGACGTCCGGGCGATGCGTGTCGACCGCCGCCAGCAGCTCGGGCGCCGCGGACGCCTGCGCGACCACGTTCACGCCGCCGTCGCGCAACACGGCGGCGATGCCCTCGCGCACGAACAGGTTGTCGTCGGCGATGACGATCCGCACCGCGACATCATCGCGGGGTTCCGTTTGCGGAACCAATCGACGGTGCAAGCGCGCCCTCGCGGTGGCGGGACTCCTCCACCGCGCGGCCCCCGGTCTTGCCGCAGCCTTGTGGGCATGAAGAAGCTGATGCTTGCGCCGCTACTCGGCGTGCTCGTCGTGTGCGCGTCCGCCGCCCCGGCCGGTGCGGTGGTCGGCGGCACGCCCGTCGAGCCCGCGTCCGTGCCGTGGTTCGCGTCGCTCGGCGGGTGCGGCGGGACGCTCGTCGCGCCCGATCGCGTCCTCACCGCCGCCCACTGCGTGAACGGGCTGACGCCGGACGCGTACTCGTCGATCGAGGTCGGCGGAGTGGTGCGCAACGCCACCCACATCGCGATGCACCCGAACTGGCGCGACCGCAACGGGACGTCGAACTTCGTCAACGACGTCGCCCTGATCGAGCTCAACGCCCCGGTCATCGGCGTCACGCTCGTCACGCTCGGCGGCGCCGACCCCGGCATGGGCCATCTGCTCGGTCGCGGCCGGCCGTTCGCGCCCGGCACCGGCCACAGCAACGACGAGCAGCTCGACACGACGCTGCGAACCGCCGACCTCAAGACGATCGACGACGCGACCTGCGCCAAGGCGTTCAAGGGCTACCTGAACGAGTTCCGGGAGACGTTCGATCCGCGCATGCGCTGCGCGGTCGACGCCGACGGCCTCGAGCCGCTGAACTCGGGCTGCTTCGGCGACAGCGGCGGGCCGCTGTGGACCGGCGCGGCGGACGCGCCCGTGCAGCTCGGCGTCGTCAGCTGGGGCGGCAAGTGCGGCGCCGACCATCGGCCGTCGGTGTTCGCCGATGTCGCGCTCTACCGCGACTTCATCACCGACCCGTCACCCACCTGGGCGCCGACCCGGCGCACCCACGCCGACGTGCGCTTCTCCGCTCGCGCCCGCGTCGGTCGCCCGGTGCGCTGCTCGGCCGTGCGCTACGCGCCCGAGGCCGGAACGCGGCTCGAGTACGACTGGAAGTCCCTCGGTGCGTTCCACGGCAGCACGTACCGCCCCGGCCGGCTGCTCCATCACGGCCGGGCCTACACGCCGCGCCGGGCCGACGCCGGCACGCGCATCGCCTGCCATCTGTCCGCGACCACCGCGGGCGGCGCCGTGGAAGTCGGCGTGGGTAACACGCCCGTGGCGCGCTAACAGGGGAACTCGGCGGTCACCCGTGTGCCCTCGCCGGGCGGGCTGACCACGCGCAGCCGGCCCTCCAGGGCCTCGACGCGATCGGCCAGGCCGCGCAGCCCCGACCCCGCGTCCGGGTCCGCTCCACCGGCGCCGTCATCGGAGATCTCGATGACGGCGCCCGTGCCGGTGCGCCAGACGCGAACGCCGGCTCGGTTGGCCTCGGCGTACTTGGCGACGTTGGCCAGCGCCTCGGAGGCGACGAAGTACGCGGCCAGCTCGATCGGCTCCGGCAGGCGGGCGGGGAGGATGACCGAGACGCTCGTCGGGATCGTCGACCGCGACGCGAGCGATTCCAGCGCGGCGTCGAGCCCGTGGTTGAGCACCGCAGGGTGGATGCCGCGGGCGAGCTCACGCAGCTCCGTGAGCGAATGGGCGAGCTCGTCGCTCGCCGTGTTCACCAGCTGTGCCGCCGACGCGGGGTCGCTCTCGATCCGGCGCTCGATCAGCCGCAGCTGCAACGCGATGCCGACCAGGCGCTGCTGCGCGCCGTCGTGCAGGTTGCGCTCCAGGCGCCGGCGCTCGGCGTCGCCCGCGGCCACGAGCCGCTCACGCGACGCGCGCAGCTCGGCCGTGCGCTCGCGCGTCTGCGTCTGCAGATACTCGTTCTCGAGCGCGATGCCGGCCGCGGCGCGCACCGCGTCGATGAGGTCGGGATCGTCGTCGAGCGAGGCGTCGTAGACCAGCCACGCGACGTCCTCTCCGTCGCGTGTGATCCGCGACACGCTCTTGTTGGGCGCCGGTTCGGGGCGGCCGTCCTGGACGAGGACGAGCCCGGGGTCGCCGACCGCGCGCGCGAGCGCGGCCTCAAGCGTCGGCCCGCGCATCGCCGGCAGGTCGCGGAACAGGTGGGCGAGCTCGGCCCGCGCCAGCCGCGAGCGCAGCAGCCCGAACAGGAACGCCAGCGGCACGCTGACCAGCGAGCACGCCGCGATCCACAGCAGCGCCGACGAACGCGAGCCGGTGACGAGATCGTTGACCAGCAACGCCGCGAACAGCAGCAGGCAGGCGGCGCCGGCGATGCTCGGCAGCAGCGCTCTGCGCCCCGGCCCGGTGGCGGCGGCCCAGCGCAATCCGATCATGGCGCCGACGGCGACGCACACCAACGCGATCGAGATCCGCTGCAGCTTGTCGATGGCGTCAGCGACGTCCGCGTTGTCCGAGACCAGCAACAGGTTCCCGTCCTCGGCGGAGAACTGCATGAAGATCAGCTGCAGCACGATCAGCGGGATCGCGCTCAGCGCGACCAGTCGCCGGTCACCGCGCGACCGCAGCCGGCCACCGGACTGGAACGTCAGCAGCAGCAGGATGAAGATCACCACCCACGCGTCGGCGAACAGGTGGGCGAGCGTCAGCGAGACAGAGACGTGGACCTGGCTGAGCAACGGGTTGACGAACGAGAGCAGGCCGACGGCGACCATCAGCGGCCCGCTGAGGCTGTCCGGGCGCCGGCGCCACGCGATCAGCCCGCAGGCCGCGAACGAGCCGCCGATCAGGCTGAAGACCTCGTTGCTGCCGAGCGAGCCGGTGCGCTGGAACAGCACCGGGACGAGTGCGCCGAACTGCGCCAGCGCCACGATCACCCACAGCCCGACCCAGGGCACGACGCTGTGCTCGGGCAACGCCACCCGCCGCAGCGCCTGCGCGCGCAGGCGCCGTTCCCGGTCCCACGCGACCGCAGAGCTCGCGTCGTCGGAACGGACCCAGCCGAGCATCTCTCCTCGCGGCGAGTCTAACCAGATGTCAGCGTTCCGGCCACCCGTTGACCCGCGCTTGGGCGGCCGGCGTCAGTCTCCGGTGATCGAGGACTTCGATGACCGCCCGGGCACGTGCAGGTACGTCCGCGAGTACCACCCGAACATGCGCGGGAAGGTCGTCGTCAGCTCGACGTGAGCGCGAGCTGGATCTCGCTCACGACCGAGGCGGCGAGCACGCTCAGCGTGTCGATCTGTTCCGTGGTCCACCGCCGGGGCCGATGGTCGATCGCGCAC
Source organism: uncultured Solirubrobacteraceae bacterium (assembly GCA_963798325.1). GTDB lineage: Bacteria > Actinomycetota > Thermoleophilia > Solirubrobacterales > Solirubrobacteraceae > Solirubrobacter. The sequence goes on along the minus strand of CAWCSS010000003.1, from coordinate 191,976 downwards.
AGCGTGCCCAGCGTGTGCCCGTCGGCGGTGATCAGCGGCACGCCCGCGTAGGCGATCACGTCGAGGTCGCGGATCGCGAGGTTCGTGCGCACGAGCGGGTGCACGCGCGCGTCGTCGATCACCAGCGGGCCGTCGGCGTCCAGCGCGTAGCGGCAGAAGGAGTGCGACAGCGGTGTCTCGCGCGCGGTGTGCCACGGCTCGCCGAGGCCGACGCAGCTCTTGAAGAACTGGCGGTCCTCATCGACGAGCGAGATCAGCGCGACGGGCACCTCGAGCAGCCGGGTGGCGAGCTCGGTGATGCGGTCGTAGGCCGGTTCCGGAGGCGAGTCGAGCAGCCCGGTGCGTCGCAGCTCGGCGAGCCGCTCGCTGTCGGGTCCCGAGAAGCGGTGGCGCAACGCGCCCGCGGCGAGCTCCTCGATCATCAGCGCCCCGTCGAGATCGCCGCGGCGGCCGCTGAGCGTCCCCAGCCGCATCAGCGTCGCGTCGCGGACGAACTGCGCCGCGCTGATGCCCTGTGCGGCCGCCTCGGCCTCGAGCAACTCCCAGAGGTCGTCGCTGAAGCGCACGGTGGTGGCTCGCATCGGCACGCAGCCGGACTACCCCCGGTATCGGATCCGGGAACATCGGTCCAGGTTTGGGTTTATGCGATGGCGGATGCGGGGACAGAACCGGAGCCCCATGCTGACTCTGACCGAGAACGACATCGTTGACGCCACGCCGCGAGCGCGCGCGCTGCACGACCAGCGCCTGTTCCTGCGCTATCACGGCGAAGGGGACCTTTCGGCACGCGACGCGCTGGTGGAGCGCTTCATCCCGCTCGCCCGTCATCTCGCCCGCCGCTATGGCCGCGACCACGCGCATGCCGAGGACGTCCTGCAGGTCGCCTCGATCGGCCTGCTGAAGGCCATCGACCGCTACGACCCGGCCCGGGGCATCGCCTTCACCTCGTTCGCCACGCCGACCATCCTCGGCGAGATCAAGCGCTACTTCCGCGACAAGAGCTGGGCCGTGCGCGTCCCGCGTGAGCTCCAGGAGCTCTCGATGAAGGTCGGCCGCGCGACCGAGGAGCTCGAGTCCACACTTGGCCGCCCGCCGACCGCGGCGGAGCTCGCCGGGCGCGTCGGCGCGTCCGTCGAGGACGTCCTCGAGGCCCGCGTGGCCGCGACCGCCCGCTACGGCGTCTCGCTCGACCGCCCGTCCGGCGGCGAGGAGGACGGCGAGACGACGATCGGCGCCCGCTTCGCCGTCAACGACCGCGAGCTCTCCCGCGTCGAGGACGACGTCACCGTCCAGCGCCTGATGTCCCACCTCGACGACCGCGAGCGCGAGATCCTGCGCCTGCGTTTCCAGGAGGACATGACCCAGGCCGAGATCGGTGAGCGCCTCGGCGTCTCCCAGATGCACGTCTCGCGGCTGATCCGTCGCTCGATCGCCACGCTCAGCGCGCTCGCGGGAACCACCACGTCGAACTGAGTCACCCGCGGCCGAGTGCGGCCGTTACATCCCGGTGCGCGAGGACGACATCGGGGTGATCCTGCAGCGCCTGCAGATAGCGCTTGCCGAACGGCGACTCCGGATCGGGCGGAGCGAGCAGCGCGCGCGCCCGCCCGAGCAGCGCCTCGACAGCCGCCTCGTCGCCCTCGGCCCGCGCGTGATCGAGCGCGGAGATCAGCGCCGACAGCTCCTTGAGCCAGTCGAAGCGCAGATCCTCGGCCGCCGCCTGCAACAGTTCGCCGGCGCTCATGCGGCCGCTGACGCGCTCGGTCTGCCGCCGCTGGGCGTCGAGCAGCCGGCGGTGCAACTCGAGCAGTGCGGGGCGTGCGTCGGCCATCGCCTCGATGCTAGAGGGCGGAGACCCGCGGCCCGGCTCCGTCAGGGCTCGGTGTGGACGACGACGTCCTGCATGTGCGGCTGACCGGCGCGGATCTCGTCCTCGAGGCGGCTGGCGCATTCGTGCGCGTCCGGGAGCGTGATGTCGGGCGGGACGATGACCGAGACGAAGACGACGAGGCCGCCGGCGGCGTGGAGCAGGCGCAGTTCGCTGGGTGGGTGGCCGGTGCGGGCGAGCGCGAGCTCGGTGATCCGGCGGCGCTGGTGCTCGTCGGCCGCGGCGGTGTCATCGGCGGCGCGGGCGGCGACGGGTTGCTCGAGCGGTTCGAGGTGGGTGTGGACGTCCTCGACGTCGGGCTCCTCGCGCAGCGCGGCCTCCACGCGCTCGGCCACGTCGTGGGCCTCGCCGAGCGCGACCTCCGGCGCCATCTTCAGGTGCAGCGAGACGCTGACGCGGCCGTTGTGCTCGTAGATCGTGATGTCGTGGGCTTCGCGGACGAGCGGTTCGGCGAGGGCGGCGGCGAGAGCGCGGTCACGCAGGTCGAGGTCGTGGTCACGCGGCTCGAGGTGGACGAGGACGTCGGAGTCCGGGAGCGCGTCGCGGACGGCGGCCTCGATCGCGTCGGCGGTGCCGTGGCCCTCGACGATCGCCTGGCCGGGCGGGACGGCGACCACCGCGTCGGCGAAGTAGTGCCCGCCGGACTCGCGCAGGCGCAGGCGGCGCAGCTCGATCCCCTCGCCGAGGCTGTTGATCGCCTGCTCGGCGCGGGCCTGCGCGTCGGCGGGAGCGGTGTCCATCAGCACGCGCGCGTTCTCGTAGAGCAGCCGGCCGGCGGCGGTGAAGATGATGCCGGCCACGACCAGGGCGGCGATCGCGTCGCCCGCCTCGACGCCCGCGGCGACGGCGGCCAGCCCGGCCAGGACGGCCAGCGATCCCGCCATGTCGCCGGCGAAGTGGAACGCGTTGGAGCGCAGCGCCGCGGACTTGTACCGACGGGCGGTGCGGACCGAGATGACGATCCGCGAGAGGTCGATCATCAGCGCGATCGCGACCACCACGAACACGTACCAGCCGGTGTCGACGGTCTGCTCGCCGCTGGCCAGCCGGCCGATCGCCTCGGTGACGATGAACACGCCGCCGCCGATCAGGATGGCGGCCTCGCCGAGCGCGCCGAGGTTCTCCGCCCGCCGGTGCCCGTAGTGGTGGTCCTCGTCCGCCGGGCGCCCGCCGAGGCGGATCGCCAGGAAGGTGAGGATCGCGGCGACCACGTCTCCGGAGGACTCGATCCCCGCCGAGATCAGGCCGAGGCTGCCGGTGACGATGCCGGTCCCGAGCTTGAGCACCACCAGCACGGCGGCGGCCGCGATCGAGACCAGGGCGGTCCGCGACTGGCCCTTAGCGTCCGCCGTCATCGGCTACACACTAAGGCGGATGGGTCAGGCGCGCGGAACGATCAGTGGTGATGAACTGGGCCGTCGCGGTCAGATGGAAGCGCAGGAGCTCGTCGGTCTCGGTGACCACCAGCAGGGTCCGCCCGGCGTCCTCGACGCGCTCGACGACCCCAGTCTCGCGGACGCCGAGGAAGTGGATCACGACGGGTGATCCCTCGCTGAAGGGCCGCGGCATGAGCCCGACGTTACGCGTTCGGCGTTGGCTTCACATGACCGCTGGGCGCAGGCTCGCGCACCCGCAGCGCGGCCTGCCGGCCGGGCTGCTCGTGTTCGCGCGGTGGTCAGCCCGCCGCCGCCTGAGCTCGGGCGCGTCGCGCCCGGAGCGCCCGGCGTTCACCGTCACGGCGCCGGGTAGCGGCAGCGCGTCGCTCGCCGATGGGGGAGACGTGTCGGCCGAACACGTAACGCGGCGGCGTCTCGTGAGACGGTGGTCGCATGGCCATCCCCGCCCCCATCCAGACGTTCATCGACGAGCAGGCCGATGCCGCTCCCGGCGACTACGCCGACCTGCGCGCCGTGGTCTTCAACGGCACGCTCAAGCGGTCGCCCGAGCCGAGCCAGACCGACGGGCTGCTCGCGATCGCGCGCGGCGTGCTGGAGCGCGTCGGCGTGCGCGTGGACGAGGTCCGCACCGCCGACCACGAGATCCCGGCGGGCGTGTATCCCGACATGACCGAGCAGGGATATGACCGCGATGACTTCCCGGCGCTCTACCGCGAGCTGGTGGTGCCCGCGAACATCATCGTCATCGCGGGCCCGATCTGGCTGGGCGACCAGTCCTCGCACACGCGCAAGATCATCGAGCGGCTGTACGCGTACTCGGGTGACGTCAACGACCGCGGCCAGTGGTCCTACTACGGCAAGGTCGGCGGCGCGGTCACGACCGGCAACGAGGACGGCGGCAAGCACGTCAGCGCGCAGGTGCTCTACGCGCTCCAGCACATCGGCCTGACGATCCCGCCGCAGTCGGACGCGTACTGGAACGGCGAGGCCGGCCCCGGCCCGTCCTACCTGGACCCCGAGGAGGGCGGGGAGCGAAACGCGTGGACCACGCGCAACACCATCTTCATGACCTGGAACCTGCTCCACCTGGCGCGGATGCTCAAGGACGCGGGCGGGATTCCGGCCTACGGCAACGACACGCGACAGTGGGACCTGTCGGAGCCGCTGCACCCGAATCCCGAGTACCGGTCGTGAACATTCGCGAAACTCGCGTTCCGCGCGCTCTGGCACTGAGACAATGAGTGTCGTGCACGTGCGTGGTTCCATCCTGGTCGTCGACGACGAGCCGACGATCGGCGAAGTCGTCTCGGCCTACCTGCGCCGCGCAGGCTACGAGACGCGGGTCGCCGTCGACGGTCACGCCGCCCTGGCGGCCGTGGCCGAGCGCTCGCCCGACCTGATCGTGCTCGACCTGATGCTCCCCGGCGTCGACGGCCTGGAGGTCATGCGCCGCGTGCGCGAGCGCCCGGACCGCTCCAGCGCGATCATCCTGCTCACGGCCAAGGGCGTGGAGTCCGACCGCGTGACCGGCCTGCGCCTCGGCGCCGACGACTACGTGGTCAAGCCGTTCTCGCCCGCCGAGCTCGTCGCCCGCGTCGACGCCGTGCTGCGGCGGATGGACACCGTGGCCGAGCAGAAGCCGGCGCTGGTCTTCGACGGCTTGGAGATCAGCCCGTCCTCGCGGCGGGTGTACGTCTCCGGCGAGCTGATCGCGCTCACCCAGCGCGAGTTCGACCTGCTGCTCTTCCTCGCCCGCCATCCCGGCCGGGCATTCACCCGCGACGAACTGATGGACCACGTATGGCAGTACGCGTTCTACACGGACACCTCGACGGTGACGGTGCACATCCGCCGGCTGCGGACCAAGCTGGAGGCGGACCCGGAGACCCCGCGCTGGATCGAGACGGTCTGGGGCGTCGGCTACCGCTTCGCGCCCTAGCCTTCGCGCTGGTCCTGTCGCTGGCGGTGGCGGGCGTGGTGCTCGTCCACTTCGACGACCGCCACGGCGCGTGGGTGACGCTGCTGATCGTCGCTCCGCTGGCGATCGCGACCGTGCTCGCGGGCGAGTGGATCGCGCGCCACCGTCCCGGTGGGCTGCGGCGCCAGTTCGGCGCGGTGGCGCTGCTGGGCGCGCTGCTGCTCACCGGCGCCGTGTCGTTGTTCGTGTGGAAGATGTTCGTCTCCAGCCACGACGCGCTGATGACCGCGCTGCTGACGGCGTACGCCGCCGCGCTGGTGCTGTGGATCGCGCACCGGCTCGGCACCCGCGCGCTGTCGGATCTGGACGCCGTGTGCGCGACGCTCGCGCAGGTGGGGGAGGGGCGCCGCGACGTCCGCGTGAACCTGGCCGGCGACGACGAGATCGCCCGCCTCGGCCGCCAGGTCGACGACACGATCGCCCGTCTGGACCGCGAGGAGCGCATGCGCCGCGAGCTGTTCGCGGCCGTCTCGCACGACCTGCGGACGCCGATCACCTCGCTCGGGCTGCTGGCCACCGCGATCGACGACTCGGTGGTCGACGACGAAAAGCGCCGCGAGTACGCCGCGCGCATGAACACCCACGTGCGCCAGCTGGCCGCGCTGATCGACGACCTCTTCGACCTCACGCGCCTGCACGCGCAGGAGCTCGAGTGGACGATGGAGCAGCTCGCCGTCGAGGAGCTCGTCCGCGACGCCGTCGACGCGATGCGCCCTGCCGCCGACGCAGGCTCGGTCGTGGTTCGGACGCAGCTCGATGGCCCCCTGGGCCCCTCGCTCGGCAACCGAGAGCAGCTGCGGCGCGTGCTGTTCAACCTGATCCAGAACGCGATCCATCACACGCCGCCGGACGGCAGCGTGACCGTGCACGCGCAGGACGTCGGCGGCTCGGTCGAGATCGAGGTCGCCGACACCGGCGCGGGCATCGCCGCCGAGCAGCGCGAGCGCGTGTTCGAGCCGTTCTTCCGCGGCGACGCCGCCCGTCAGTCGCCCGGAGCCGGGCTGGGGCTGGCGATCTCGCGCGCGATCGTCGAGGCCCACGGCGGCGCGATCTGGCTCGAGGACGCGCCCGCGGGCACGCGCGTGCGCTTCAGCCTGCCCGCCGTCTCCTGACGCGGCGCCGCTGCGATCATGGGTCGCGATGCGCCACAACCCCAAGCACGCCGTGACCGACGAGGCGGTCGTCCGCACGCTGATCGAGGAGAACCCGTGGGGGACGATCGTCAGCTCGCATGACGGCGAGCTGGTCGCCTCGCACTATCCGATCCTGCTCGACGAGTCCGACGAGCTCGCGGTCGTGACCCACGTCGGCCGCCCGGACGAGACGATCCACGGGTTCGGCGGCGGCCGCGAGGTCCTGCTGATCATCGCCGGGCCGCACGGATACATCTCGCCGAGCTGGTACGCGCCCGGCGCCACCCGCGCGCCGACCTGGAACTTCAGCGTCGCCCATTGCTACGGCGTGCCGGAGATCGTCGATCTCGAGACGAACAAGGCGACGCTGACCCGGTTGGTGGCGCATTTCGAGCGCCACGTCGAGGAACCCGCCTACCTCGAGCGCGAGGTCGCGGACCGGATCGCGCCCGGGACGGTCGGCCTGCGCATCCCGATCACCCGCTTCGTGTGCAAGATCAAGATGAGCCAGGACAAGGATCCGGTGTCCCAGGCCAACGTGCTCGCGCAGTTGCGCGGCGACGGTCCGTACGCCAGCGCGGCGCTGGCGGCGGACATGGAGCGCGCGCTGTCATAGATTCCCGTTGTCTAGACGAGGAGAGACCGGATGGCTCAGGACGTGCTGGCAGGACGACATGCGCTCGTGACGGGCGGTGCGCAGGGACTCGGCGCCGGGATGGCGAAGGCGCTGGCCGAGGCCGGCGCGCAGGTGATGATCGGCGACCTGCAGGACGCGGCCGAGACCGCGAACGCGATCGGCGGGAAGGCCACGCACCTCGACGTGACCGATGAGGCATCGTGGGAGGCCGCGATCACGGCGACCGTCGAGGCGCTCGGCGGGCTCGACATCCTCGTCAACAACGCCGGCATCGAGATCTCCGGGCTGCTGGTGGACGCGCAGGCGAGCGACATCGAGAAGATGCTCAAGGTCAACGTCCTCGGCACCGCGCTCGGCATCAAGCACGGGCTGCGCGCGATGCGCCCCGGCGGCCCGGCCGGAAACGGCGGCGCGATCGTCAACATCGCCTCCGTCGCGGCCACGATCGCCTTTCCGGGCATCGGCGGCTACTCGGCCACCAAGTCGGCCGTCGACCGGCTGACGCGGGTCGCGGCGTTCGAGGCCGGCAAGCTGGGCTTCGGCGTGCGCGTCAACTGCGTCTACCCGGGCCTGGTCCCGACCGCGATGGGGCAGCAGCTCGCGGTCGACATGGCCGAGCTCGGGCTGTTCGAGAGCCCCGAGGCCGCCGTCGGCGCGGTGATCGAGCAGACCCCGGCCGGCCGCCTCGGCGAGGTCGCCGACATGGCCGACGCGGTCGTCTTCCTCGCGTCCGACCAGGCGCGCTTCATCACCGGGGCCGGCCTGCCCGTCGACGGCGGCATGGGCATGTAGGTGGGCTCGCTCGTCGACTACCTCGACAAGGGCGCGTCGCTCGGACGCGACGCGCCGTGTCTCGTCGAGGGCGAGCTCACCCTCACCTACGGTGACGTCCAGGCGCTGAGCCACCGCGTCGCGGGCGCGCTGGCGCGCTCCGGCGTCGAGCCGGGCGCCAAGGTCGGGATCCTCAGCGCCAACCATGCGTGGGCGTTCGCGTGCGTGTTCGGGATCGCCCGCCGGGGCGCGGTCTGGTGCCCGATCAACCCGCGCAACGAGATGAGCGAGAACCGCGCGCTGCTCGAGCTCTTCGACTGCGAGTTGCTGATCCACCACGCCGACTACGCGGGCGTCGTCGACCAGTTGGGGATCGCGACGACCGTCTGCCTCGACGACCTGCAGGACTGGCTCGGCGACCCGGGCGGGGAGGCCGCGCCGGTCGACGACCTGGCGATGCTCGTCGGCACCGGCGGCACGACCGGCCTGCCCAAGGGCGTGATGCTCACGAGCCGCAACCTCGAGACGATGACCGCGATGACGCTGGTCGGCTACCCGTTCGTGGGCCGTCCGGCGTACCTCGCGCTGGCGCCGCTGACCCACGCCGCGGGCGTGCTGTGCTTTCCGGTGATGGCCAGCGGCGGGCGGATCGTCGTGATGCCCAAGCCGGACGTGGGCGCGTTCCTGGAGCTGATCGAGCGCGAGCGCATCACCCACACGTTCCTGCCGCCGACCCTGATCTACATGCTCCTCGGCCACGAGGCGGCGGCGACGACCGACTTCAGCTCGCTCCAGTGCTTCTGGTACGGCGCGGCGCCGATGTCGACCACCCGCCTGGAGGAGGCCCTGCGCGTGATCGGGCCGATGGCGCAGCTGTTCGGCCAGACCGAGGCGCCGATGATGGTCTCGATGCTCCCGCCCGTGGACCACTACAACGCCGACGGCAGCGTCGCCACGCAGCGCCTGGCGAGCGCCGGCCGCCCGGCGCCGCTGGTCACCGTGGCGATCATGGACCCGGAGACCGGAGCGATCCTCGACCCGGGCGAACGCGGCGAGATCGTCGTCCGCGGCTCACTCGTGATGGCCGGCTACTACAAGAACCCGGAGGCCACCGCCGCCGCCTCCGCCCATGGCTGGCACCACACGGGCGACATCGGCTATCTCGACGACGACGGCTACCTGTTCATCGTCGACCGCCTCAAGGACATGATCATCACGGGCGGCTTCAACGTCTACAGCGCCGAGGTCGAACAGGCCCTGATGGCCCACCCCTGCGTCCGCGACTGCGCCGTGATCGGCCTCCCGGACGACAAGTGGGGCGAGCGCGTCACCGCCGTGATCGAACCCGCCCCGGGCGCGACCATCGATCCCGACGAGCTCACCGCGTTCGTCAAGGCCCGCATCGGCTCCGTCAAGGCCCCGAAGCAGATCGAGCTCTGGCCCGAGCTCCCACGCTCCAAGGTCGGCAAGATCCTCAAGGCGGAGGTCCGGTCAGACCTGCTGGGCAGATGACGGGGGGGTGCAGCCGCAAAGGTTCGCTGACGACAGGTTTCCGGCTGCACCCCCTCGCGGAGACGGGGATTCGTCCCCGTTGGCGCGCGTCTACCTGACCGGCACGCCGATCTCCGGCTCATCGCCCGTGACCTCGACGCCGGTCTGCATCAGCTCGATGACGTTGCCGTCCGGGTCGACGACGTAGGCCTGGAGCACGCCGTCTCCGCGCGGGCGCGGACCGCCGGCGATCTCGCCGCCGCGTGCGCGGATGCCGTCCAGCTCCGCGGCGAGATCGTCGACGTGCAGCGCGAAGTGGCTCGCGTACCCCGTCCGCACCTCGTCGGTCCGGAAGCCCGGGTGGGTCTCGCGGGCGCGGCCCGGCTCGGCCTCGCCGATCAGGTGCAGCTGACGGTCGCCGATCGCCAGCCACAGGCCCGGGAAGGTGAACGTGACCGGCCGCGCGATCTCCTCCAGCCCGAGGACGCCGACGTAGAACGCGCGGGCGGCCGCGGGGTCGGAGATGATCAGCGCGGCGTGGTCGAGCCTCATGCGCCGGCCCACGTCACGATCTGCTCGGCGGTGATCGGGAGCGCGTCGACCTGGGCGCCGAAGGGCGCCAACGCGTCCTCGATCGCCGAGGTGATCGCGGCCGGGGCGACCATCCGGCCGCCCTCGCCGCCACCCTTGACGCCGTACGCCGTGAACGGGGAGGGCGTCTCGACGTGCAGGACCTCGACGTTGGGCACGTCGCCCGCCATCGGCATCAGGTACTCCTCGAAGGAGCCCGAGAGCGCGTGGCCCTCGGCGTCGTGGCGGATCTGCTCCATCAGCGTCACGCCGATGCCCATCGCGATGCCGCCGCGGATCTGCCCGCGCAGCGAGCGCGGGTTGACGATCGTGCCGACGTCGTGCACGGCCAGGTAGCGCAAGAACGAGACCTGGCCGGTGTCGACGTCGACCTCGACCACGACGATGTGCACCGCGTGGCCCATCATCGGGTAGAAGACGCCGAGGTCGGTCCGGTCCTCACTGGGCAGCGTCGTGTACGGGTGGTCGTAGGTGAACGAGCCCTCCAGCCCGCTCTCCATGCCCTCGGGCAGGTCGGCCTTGTACCAGTAGGCCTTCATGCCGATGTCGGCCAGCGACATCGCCCGCGTGTCGTCGGCCACGCCGCGCACGCGGACCATCCCGCCGGAGAGCTCCATGTCCTCGGGGTTGGCCTCGAGCTGGTGGGCGGCGATCGCGAACGCCTTCTCGCGCACCTTCTTCGCCGCGCCCTTGACCGCGCCCGAGAGCATCACCGTCTGCCGCGACCCGCCCGGCCCGGCGCTCGGGAGCCCGTGCGACGTCGAGTCGTAGGTGATCGACACGTCGGACGGGTCGATCTGCAGCTCCTCGGCCACCGCCTGGGCGACGACCGTCTCCGGCGAGTTGCCCCAGAACGGCGAGAACATCGTCGCCGTCACGCCGCCGGTCGGCCCGACCGACAGCCGCACGCTCTCCGGTGTCGTCGACATGCCGACGTAGGGGCCGGGGTTGTGGAACCAGAACTCGGTCGACGCGTAGGTCGAGCGCTGCTGCGCCTGCGCGTAGCCGATGCCGATGTAGCGGCCCTGCTCGCGCCCGCGCTCCTGCTCGGCGCGCCAGTAGTCGAGGTCGGCATGGGCGAGCGCCTTCTCGAGCACCGCCGGGTAGTCGCCGGAGTCGTAGACGTTGCCGGTCGGGATCTTGTACGGGAACTGGTCGGGCTGGATCAGGTTGCGCCGGCGCAGCTCGATGCCGTCGATCCCCAGCTCGGCGGCCGCGGCGTCCACCAGCCGCTCGAGCACCCAGTTGGACACCTCCGAGCCCGCCCCGCGGAACACGCCCTGCTGGTTCTTGTTGGTCAGCACGGCCTTGACCGCGGTCTCGCAGGACCCCATGTCGTACGGGCCGGTCGACTGCGCCATCGCGTTGGTGTTGCCCGCGACCGCGAAGCAGAAGTACGCGCCGTAGTCGTCGATCACGTCGTAGCGGACCGAGAGGAACTTCCCGTCGGCGTCGATCGCCAGCGCCGCCTCGTAGTGCCGGTCAGGCGCCTGCGAGGAGTTGGCCAGCAGGTTGTCGGCGCGGTCCTCCATGAACTTCACGGGTCGCCCGGTGAGCATCGACATCGACCCCGCCAGCGCGATCACCTTGGCCGTGAAGTGCTTGGAGCCGAAGCTGCCGCCCGTATACATCGGGTGGAAATCGATCAGCTCGGGCGCGATCTTCAGCGTGCCCGAGATCACCCAGGCGGCGAAGTTGAGCATGTTCGAGTTCGAGTGCACGGTCATGCGCCCGGTCGCGCGGTCGAAGGAGCAGACCGCGCCCGCGGGCTCCATCGGCGACGCGCACACGCGCGGCCAGCGCAGCTTGCGGGTGATCACGTGGGCGGCGCGGGCGAAGTCGCCCTCGACGTCGCCGTGGGTGAACGTCTTCTCGTAGACGACGTTGGTGCCGAGGTTCTCGTGCAGGACCGGCGCCTCGGGCGAGGCGGCGGCGACCATGTCCACCAGCGGCTCGAGCAGCTCGTAGTCGATCCGCACGAGATCGAGCGCGTCCTCGGCCAGGTAGCGCGTCTCGGCGACGGCGATCGCCACCGCCTCGCCGGCGTAGCGGACCTTGTTGACCGCGACCGCCGGCTCGACGACCTCCTCGGCGCAGAAGCGCGGGAGCGGATCGATCAGCTCCGCCAGTTCGGCACCGCTGAACACGGCGAGCACACCCTCCAGCGACCGCGCCGCCGTGCAGTCGACGGACTTGATCAGCGCGTGCGGATGGGGCGAACGCAGCACCGCGGCGTGCAGCATGCCGGGCGGGTTGAGGTCGTTGGTGAACGTGGCGCTGCCGGTCAGCAGCGCGGGATCCTCGCGGCGCTTGATGTCACGCCCGATCCACTGGCGGGTCTCAACGGCCATTCGCTGCCCCCTGGATGGCGTCGACGATGTGCTGGTAGCCCGTGCAGCGGCAGAGGTTGCCGGACAACGCGGAGCGGATCTCCTGCTCGTCGGGCTGCGGGTTGCGCTCGAGCAGTTCGGTGGCGGTGATCAGCATCCCGGGCGTGCAGAAGCCGCACTGAAGGCTGTGGTTGGCCCAGAACGCGTTCTGGACGTCGCCCATCCCGTCAGCGTCGCCCAGGCCCTCGACGGTGGTGACCTCGGTGCCGTCGGCCTGGACGGCGAACATCAGGCACGAGCGCACGCTGACACCATCGACGAGCACGTTGCAGGCGCCGCACACGCCCTGCTCGCAGCCGAGGTTCGTGCCCGTGAGCCCGAGATCCTCGCGCAGGCAGTCCGAGAGCAGCCGTCGCGGCTCGACCGCGGCCACACGCTTGCGGCCGTTGACCGTGAGCTGGATCGCCTTCACGTCCGCGTCCATCACTGCCTCCCTTCGATCCGGCCGTTGGCGGCGCGCAGCGCCCGTTCGACGACGACTCCGGCCAGGTGCCGGCGATGGTCGGCCGACGCGTGCAGGTCGGCGCGCGGCGACTCGACGGCCGCGCGCGCCGCGGCACCCGCCGCGGCGAACGCCTCCCGCCCGGGCGAGGCGCCGATCAGCTCGTCCGCGCGTACGTGCACGGGCGTCTCACCGACCCCGCCGAGCACGATCCGCGCCCCCGCGATGCGGCCGTCCTGGCCGAGCCACAACGCCGCGGCAGCACCCGCGAGCCCCCAGCCGCGAGACCGCGGCGAGACCTCGTAGTACGCGCTCCCCGCCCCGCTCGGGAGTCCCGGGAAGCGCACGCGGCAGAGCAGCTCGCCGTCCTCCAGCGCCGTCGTGTAGGCGCCCTGGAAGAAGTCGGCGGCGTCAACCGTGCGCTCGCCCCCCGCCGAGCGCACGGTGAGCGACGCCTCCAGCAAGAGCGCGACGACCGGCAGGTTGTTGGCGGGATCGGCGAACGCGAGGTTGCCGCCGACCGTGCCGCGATTGCGCACGGCGGGATGGCCGACGCGCGCGGCGGCGTCGGCCAGCACCGGCAGCCGCGCGGCCACGGACGGGTCACGCGCGAGCCGGTCGGCGCGGACGGTCGCGCCCGCGATCACGTCGCCGTTGCACTCCAGCCCGGAGAGCTCGGCGATCCGGTTGACGTCGACCAGCGCCGAAGGCCGGTCGACATGGGCGTTCATGCGCGGCACGAGGCTCTGGCCGCCGGCCAGCACCCGCGCGCCGTCGGCGGCCAGCAGCTCGACCGCCTCGGCGACGGAGCCGGGCGCCGCGTAGGCGAAGGGCGGCGGCTTCATGACCGCACCTCCGCGGGACGGCCGCGCAGCGCGAGCAGCTCGCGCGCCTGCGCCGGGGTGGCGATCGGCCGGTCGAGCTCGGTGGCGATCCGCACGGCGCGCTCGACGAGCTGCGCGTTCTCGCGCAGCGGTTCTCCACGGCGGTAGAGCACGTTGTCCTCCATCCCGACACGCACGTTGAAGCCCATGGCCATGGCGATCGTGGTCATCGGCAGCTGCGTGGGACCCATCGATGTGACGTTGACCCGCAGATCCTCCCACGGGATCCCGATCTGCCGCAGCCGGGCCACGGCGTCGAGCAGGTTCTCCGGCGTCCCGCGCGTGCCGCCCTGGGTCGGCGTGTGCAGGACGAAGTTGATGACGTACGGGGGAGAGAGGATCCCGAGCCCCAACAGGTGGGCGACCTCCTCGAGCATCGCGGCGCTGTAGACCTCGAGCTCCGGCCGCACGTCGCGGTCGGCGATCTCGTGCGCGAAGCGCTCGATGTCGGAGCGGTGGTTGGCGAAGAACACCTGCTCGCCACGGATGAAGAAGTTCAGCAGCCCCATGTTCAGCGAGCACATCTCGGGGCTCAGGAAGACCGTGTTCAGCCGCTCCTGCACCGGCAGCCGCGGGCTGCCGCCGGTGGTCAGCTGGATCACGGCGTCGGTCTCCGCGCACAGCCGGTCGTGCAGCTCGCCGTAGATCGCCGGGTCCATCGTGTTCGAGCCGTCGGGGTTACGGGCGTGGACGTGCAGGATCGCCGCGCCCGCCTGCACCGCCCGGATGCCCTGCTCGACGATCTCGTCGGGCTGCTCGGGGAGGTTCTCGTTGGCCTCCTTGCCGTGGATGCCGCCCGTCAGCGCGCAGGTGATGACGACGGGCTCGGTGCTCGGATAGCGCATCTAGTCCTCCACGATCGCGACGGCGCGGACCGGACTGCCGGTGCCGTTGCGGATCTTCAGGGGAAAGCCGGCGAAGGTGAAGCGCCGGCCGACCACCTGGTCGAGATTGGCGAGGTTCTCGTAGTGCGTGATCTGGTTGCGGCGACACATCATGTGCACCGGGTAGGTGCGGCTGATCGGGTTGTCGGGGCTCGGGGAGTCGACCCCGAAGACCTTCACGCCGTGCTCGAAGAGCCAGTTCCCGGCGTCCTCGTCCAGCCCGCTGTAATCGCTGCAGTACTCGGGCGTGCCGCCGTGCTGGTCGAACGCCCCGGTGCGCATCAGCAGCGCGTCGCCGCGCTGCAACTGCACCCCGGACTCGGCCAGCGCCCCCTCGAGATCGGCGACCGTGATGTACGCCGGCGGCACGACGTGCGAGACGTCGATGCACACCGCCGGCCCGTAGAAGGTCTCCAGCGGCATCTGGTCGATGCTCGGCGCGTCCTCGGACGGATCGAGATGGCAGATGGCGTCCACGTGCGTCGGCCCGTGGTCGCACATCATCAGCCCTTGCGAGTGAAACGAGAACCCGCCCTCGAAGCGGCTGAGCGTCTCCTCATGGGTCGCGTGATCCCAGACCACGGTTTTGAGGTGGCCCGGGTAGACGCCCATACCCTGGTAGATCTCCTGAGAGAGATCGACGAGTCGTGGCACGGCTTCTCCTCCTCCAACAACGCCGGACCGCTCGAGCTTACGGGCTCACAGGACGTGTGTCGCGGTTGTGTTCACGGGCGTGCGGACGAAAATGCGGACCGGCCGCCCGGGACCATCGGCGACGGTCTCGATCGTCGCCTCCCCGGCGGTGGCGAGGTACTCCAGATAGCGCCGCGCGGTGACGCGCGAGACGCCGGTGCGCTCGGCGACCTCGGCGGCCGACAACCCGTCGGCGCTCAACGCGTCACGGATCGTCGCCAGGGTCTCGGGCGCGAGCTCACGCGGGAGCGCCCGCGCGGCACGGCGCCCGCTGGCGCACAGCGCGTCGACGTCGGACTGGGCCAACTGCCCGTCGCGCAGCGCCTGCATCCGGTGCGCGAACAGCCCGAGCGCCTGGCGCAGCCGCTCGGGGGCGAACGGTTTGACCAGGTAGTCGACGACGCCCAGGTGCACGCACTCGCGCACGATCCCGGCGTCGCGCGTGGCCGTGACGGCGATCACCTCGACCGGGTTGCGCGCCCCGCGCAGCCCGCGCAGGAACGAGACGCCGTTGCCGTCGGGCAGCCCGAGGTCGAGCAGCAGCAGATGCGGGCGCACGCGCGCGACCAGCTGGCGAGCCTCGGCCGCGGTGCCCGCGCTGCCGGCGTTCACGAAGCCAGGGACGAGCTCGACCAGGCGGCGATGCACATCCGCCACCGCCGGCGAGTCCTCCACGATCACGGTGCGCCACGCGGCCGTCTCAAGCTCCTTCCACCATCGGGATCGACACCGTGAACGTACTCCCTCGCGGCGTCGATTCGACCGACAGCGTCCCGCCCGCCACCGCCACCGCGTCGCGCACCAGCGTCAGGCCGACGCCCGCGTGGCCGTCCTTGGTCGAGACGCCGTGTTCGAGCGAGCCGTCGCTGACGCCCTCGCCTCGGTCGGCCACGCGGATGGTCAGCGCCGCCGCGTCCTCGACGATCCGCAGCCGCACGCGGCGACGCTCCGCGGCCAGCCCGGCGACGGCGTTGAACGCGTTCTCGAGCAGGTTGCCGATGATCGTCACCGCGTCGGCGTCGGTGAGCCTGTCCGGCAGCCGCTCCAGGCGGCTGGCGTCGTCGATGTCGAGCGCGATCCCGCGCTGCTGGGCCACCGTCCGCTCGGCCAGCAGCAGCCCGGCGATCACCTGCTGGCCGATCGCGCTGGAGATCGATCCGTAGGCGACGTGGTGGGCGGTCTCGAGGTCCTCGACGAAGCGCAGCGCCTCATCCGGCGCGCCCAGCGCCAGCAGCCCGCGGACGGCGTGCAGGTGGTTGGCGTGCTCGTGCGTCTGCTCGCGCAGGCCGCGCACCAGCCGCGCCAGCGCGTCGACCTGGCGCGTCTGGCGCTCGATCGTCTGCGCCGTGCGGATCGCGCTGGCCGCGTGCTCGCCGAAGAAGCGCAGCAGCTCGAGCTCGCCCTGCGGCCACGGGCCGGGATGCGGCCGGTAGACGTTGAGCGAGCCGATGATCTCCGCGCCCGCCGGCAGCGGCACCGACACCATGGCCCGGTAGCCCTCGCCGCGCGCGACCGGCCGCCACGGCGCGAACTCCGCCTCGTGCTCGGTGTCGGAGATCGCGAACGGCCGCCGCCGTTGCACCGCGAGCCCGGACGGCCCGAGCCCGGGCGCCAGCGCGGGCGCGCGATCCAGCCGCGCCGCGTAGCCCGGGCTCAATCCGTACGCGCCCGCGAGCCGGAACTCGTGCGGGCCGTCGAGCAGCAGGATGCTCGCGGCCCGCGCGCCGACGACGCCGGCGGCCTCCGCCGCCACGCGATCCAGCAGCGCGGTCAGCGGCCCGCCCGCGGCCACGAGCCGGCTGACCGCGAGCATCGCCGCGAGTTCGGGCGCGAGTTCGGTCACGACGCGCGAGACTAGAGTGTCCCGCGTCCGAATTTCGTTGACGCCTACCGGGCGTCTCGCCGCGCCTGACGGCCGGCGGCGATCCCGCACGTACGCCCGGTATGCACCGGATCACCGCCGGGGCCAGCCACGACGATCGGGCCCGCTATGCGTGAACGAACTTCCGGCGCGCGACACTAGTCGCGCATGAGCCAGGCGGCGACCTCCTTCTCGTGGTCGACGAACGCGTCGCCGCTGACGTCGACCACGACCTCCTCGATCGTTCCGCCCCGGAAGGTGTTCGGGGGGCGGTAGGCCGAGGTGACCGGGGAGCCGCTGTCGCGCCCGACCGCGAGTCCGTCGCCGGTGAGGGCGAAGAAGCCCGGCTGGGTCATGATCTCGTCGGCGCCGACGGACTGCTCGTCGATGTAGAGCGTGAGGGTGCCGGTCGCGCTGCCGGTGGCCGCGTCCTCGCCGGTCTTGTGGAACTCGGCGGTCAGGACGTGCCGGCCGGCGGGCACCTCGATGTCGGACTCGATCGACTGGTGGCGGTCGCCGAGCCAGTTGTAGACGTAGTGCAGCCGCCGGTCCTGGATGAACAGCGAATGCCCGCCCCCGACCCCGCCCTGGACGAAGATGACGCCCTCGGCATCGCCGGTGATCTCGACCCCGGCGGCGATCGTGAACGAGCGGCGGCGGAGGTTGACGGCCACCGACTCGGGGATCTCCGCGGTGCCCGGGTAGTAGACGTAGCGGTCGCGCGGGGCGGAGGGCTGCGGGCGCTCCTTGGTCAGCTGCTCGCGTGCCGTGCGGTCGTCGAGCGGGAGCCCGTTGAGCTTGCCCGCCCAGTAGAACCACAGGCCCTTGAGGTGTTCGAGGCGCTCGGGTTCCTCGGCGGCCAGGTCATGCAGCTGGGTGCGGTCCTCGGCGAGGTGGTAGAGCTCCCACTGGTCGGCCTCGAAGTGCCCCCAGCCCGAGATCGGCGGATGCAGCGTGTTCGCCAGCCAGCCGCGGTCGTAGATCGCGCGCTGACCGAGCATCGAGAAGAATTGGGTCTCGCTGCCGGGCGCGCTGTCGTCGGTCAGCGCGGCGACGAAGCTCTCGCCCTCGATCGGGTTCTGCGTGAAGCCCTTCAGGACGTCGGGCGGCTCGATCCCGAGCAGGTCGTAGAGCGTCGGCACGACGTCGACGGCGTCCCGTTCTCGAACGGGATCCGGGCCGAGAAGCCCGGGAAGCCGTCGGCGCCCTCGGTGATCACGGCCATGTTGTTCGACGTCGCGTTGCGGCCCGTGAGCAGGCTCGAGCGCGTCGGCGAGCACAGGGCGGTGGTGTGGAAGTTCGACAGGCGCACGCCGCGGTCGGCGAGGCGCTGCAGCGTCGGCGTCTCGATCGGCCCGCCGAAAACGTCCATCGCGCCGTAGCCGACATCGTCCCAGACGATCATCAGCACGTTCGGCGCGCCGTCCGGCGCCTTCGGCTGCAGATACGGCGTCCAGTCCGGGACCGACTCCCGGACGTCGACGCGCACGACGCCGTTGAACTTCCCCGCCATGTAGGTCACCTCGCTCGATAGCCGACGTGACGATGCTGGCGGACCGCAGGAGGAGCGCTCCTCCTCCGGAGCGGGTGATCTACCCGGCCTTCGTGTGCCGGACCGAGTCCGGTGCGACGTTGAACTTCACGCGCTCGGTGCCGGGGACACGCCAGGGATAGGTCTCCTGGTTGATGTACTTCTGCGCGAGCGTGTCGATGTGCTCCTCGGCGCCCTCGGCGGCCTCGGTCGCCTTGCCGGTGATCACGACGTACTCGTACGGATTGCTCTCGTTGAGCAGCGTCAGGGTGGCGCGCGGGTCGCGCTCGAGGTTGGTCGGCCACTTGCGCCCGCGCTGGCTGTTGATGGCGATGTGGTCGCCCTCGACGTTGAGCCAGACCATCGTGGTGTGCACCGAGCCGTCCTCGTTGAGGGTCGACAGCACGGCGTGGTTGGGCTTGGAGAGCAGTTCGCTGACTGCGGGCGTGTTGAGGTCGGCCATGCCCAAGACGCTACCCGCAAGCCCGCAGGGACGGGGAAGTCCCTGCGGGTTGCTTGTGTCGCGGGCGGCGGTTCAGGCGCGCTGGGCGGCCTGGCGGGAACGGGCGGGGCGATTGACGGCGGAGCGCGAGCGACGGGAGCCGGCCGGGCGACGCACCTGCGTCGACTGGTCGAGCAACCACTGGGAGATCACGGCTTCGTCGGAGCGCACGGTCACGCGCGCGGGTGTGGAGGGGAGAGAGGTGGCACGACGCTGGGGAGCGGGGGAGAGCAAGTGTTCGCCTGTCCTTCTAGAGTGGAGGTGCAACTCCGTTTATCCGGAGGCTTGCCTCCACTGTATCGGAGGCTATCCTCCACTTCAACACGAATTCCGAAAATGTCCACCTCCGAACCTCTCCTCGACATCGCCACCCGCCGCCCGCACCGGGCGGACGCGCGGCGCAACTTCGACGCCATCCTGGCCGCTGCGCGTGAGGCGTTCGGCAAGCACGGCACCGACGCCTCGCTGGAGGACATCGCGCGTCGGGCCAACGTGGGGATCGCGACGCTCTACCGCAACTTCCCGACCCGCCAGGACCTGCTCGAGGCCGTCTACGTGGGCGAGATCGAGGAGCTCTGCCAGGCCGCGCGCGACGTCGCCGAACTCGAGCCGTGGGAGGCCTTCGCCGCCTGGCTGGATCGCTTCGCGGGCTATGTGGCGACGAAGCTGGCCATGCTGCAGGCGCTGAACAAGGACTCTGAGGTCTTCCGCGCGTGCAAGGGCGCGATGCACGCCTCCGCGCTGCCGATCTTCGAGCGCGCCCAGGCCAGCGGCGACGTCCGCACCGACGTCTCCTTCGACGACGTCCTGCGGATGATCTCGGGCATGGTCGCCTCGACCTACGCCAGCGACGACCAGCGCGAGCGCGTCATGGGCATCGCGCTCGACGGGCTGCGCGCTCGGTAGCGCCCGGGCGGCACACCGCGCGCTCGCCGGAACGCACGGCTGAACGCGAAGACGGACGTGTACCCGACCGCCTGCGAGATCGCCTCGAGCGAGTCGTCGGTCTCGCGCAGGCGCTTGGCGGCGAGATCCATTCGCCAGCGCGTCAGGTAGGCGGCCGGCGTCTCACCCGTGCGCTCGACGAAGCGGCGGGCGAGCGTCGCTCGCGAGACGGCGACCTCGCGCCCGAGCGTGTCGGCCGTCCACGCGCGCGCCGGGTCGGCGTGGATCAGGCTCATCGCCGTCCCGACGATCGGGTCGCGCAGCGCGCCGAGTTGGCCGGGGAGCTCGTTGGCGTCCAGCCACGCTCTGAGCAGCTGGACGAGCAGGATCTCGACCAGGTGATCGAGCACGACCGACGTGGCCAGCCGCGGCTCGGCCAGCTCGCGGGCGACGAGCCGCAGCGTGTCGTCCATTCCGCCGCCGCGCTCGGAGGTGATGTGCACGACGTCCGGCAGCGCGGGGAGGACCTGCGTCGAGACGGCGGCGTCGTAGACGTAATGCGCGCACAGGATGTGCGTCCGCGTCGGGCCGGTGCCGATGCGCACGACGCTGTCGCGCTGCTCGATCGCGTCACGGCGCCTCGGAGCGACCGCGGCCGGGTCGCTGCCGAGCGTGTGCGCGGTCCCGCGCGGGAGCAGCAGCACGTCGCCGGGGAGCAGCTGCAGCGGCTCACCGCCCTCGACCGCGAGCCACGCGGTACCGGACGTGACGGCGTGGAACGCGGCGCCGGCGGTCGACTCCGACCACCAGCCCCAGTCGTCGCCCGCCTCGATGCGCGCGCCCAGCACGCCGCGGACGCCCGACATGGCCAGCAGCTCAGCAAGGTTGTCGTGGTGAGCGGTACGGGTAGCGATCCGAGCATTATAGGCATCGAAATGCTCGCTTCCCGAACCTACTGTTCTCGGCATGGACTTGAACGGAACCGTCGCGCTCGTCACGGGCGCCAACCGCGGCCTCGGCCGTCATTTCGCTGAACAACTGCTCGAGCGGGGCGCGGCCAAGGTCTACGCCACCGCCCGCGACGTGGAGAAGATCGATCTGCCCGGCGTCGTGCCGCTCGCGCTGGACATCACGGACCCGGCCGCGGTCGCCTACGCGGCCGCGGTGGCCGGCGACGTGCGCGTGCTGATCAACAACGCCGGCGTCAGCACCGGCACCGACCTCGTGACCGGCTCCCTCGACGCGATCCGGCTCGAACTGGACACGAACCTCTACGGCACGCTGGCGATGATCCGCGCGTTCGCTCCGGTGCTGAGCGGCGGCGCGATCCTCAACGTGCTCTCGCGCCTGGCCTGGGTGTCCTACCCGGGCGCGAACGCCTACGCGGTGGCCAAGGCGGCCGCGTGGAGCCTGACCAACGGGGTGCGGTTGGAGCTGCCGGACACGCTCGTCACCGGCCTGGTGCTGAGCGCGACCGACACCGACATGATGGCCGGCTGGGACATCCCGAAGAACGACCCGGCGCAGGTCGTGCGCGCGGCACTCGACGGCCTCGAGGCGGGGGCGACCGAGGTCATCGCCGACCAGGACACCGCGGACGCCAAGGCCGCATTGGCGTCCGTCTGAGTGTCGGCGGCATCCGCGAGGGCGAGGCGAAGCTGCTCGTGCGCGTGGCTCCGCGACCTCGCGCCATTGCGCGCGACGAGCGCGCTGACGGTCGATCCCGCGGCGAGTTGTGACGAAACGCGCGGGTGGCGCGCCTTTCGTCACAGAAGCGCGTGTCGCGCAAGATGTCGGTAGATGGTCGATGACGACGACGACCTGCTGATCTCTGCCTCGCTGGGTGACGGCGACGCCTTCGCGGCGTTCTACCGCCGCCACGCGGACCTCGTGCTCAGCTACCTGCGCCCGCGCGTGGCTGAGCCCGAGCAGGCGTTCGACCTGGCCGCGGAGACGTTCGCCGCGGCGCTCGTGAGCGTGCGCCGGTACCGGCCCGGGGAGGGACCGGCGGCCGCGTGGCTGCTGGGGATCGCCCGGCACAAGCTGCTCGAGAGCCTGCGCCGCGGGCGCGTGGAGGCGAAGGCCCGGCGCCAGTTGCGCCACGAGCCGATCGCGGTCGACGACGACGACCTGCTCGCCGTCGACGCCCGCGCGGCGGCGGGCGCGGCGTCGCTCGCGCGGCTGCTCGCGGCGCTCCCCGGCGAGCAGCGCGAGGCGGTGCGGGCGCGGGTGCTCGACGAGCGCGAGTACGCGGACATCGCGCGCGAGCTGCGCTGCTCGCCGCAGGTCGTCCGCCAGCGCGTCTCGCGCGGCCTGCGCAGTCCTGCGCGCGCACCCGATGGTGCTCGTCGTCCCGCTCGCGCAGGCGCGCGGCGTTCGCGACCTGTTGTGCCTGGTCGTGGTCGTGCCGGGCCACGGCTCGGGGTCCAACTGCGGCACGCTGAACGAGGTCCTGCGCGGGCGCGCACGGTTCTCGCTGCCGCCGCGCGGGCTGGCTCCCGATTACGCCAAGCACGTTGGCGTCCGCGTTCGTGGT
Source organism: uncultured Solirubrobacteraceae bacterium (assembly GCA_963798325.1). Lineage (GTDB taxonomy): Bacteria > Actinomycetota > Thermoleophilia > Solirubrobacterales > Solirubrobacteraceae > Solirubrobacter. The sequence continues at coordinate 169,482 of CAWCSS010000003.1, read as the reverse complement.
GGCAAGACGATCACGGTCCGCCCGAGCAACAACTTCTACGACCTCACCCGGCCAGGACGCGAGCCCTACGCGGGCATCGCGCCTCCCCGGTGGATCCGTCACTAGTCCGCCGCCGCGACAGCTATGCTTCATGTGCAAGCGTTCGTCACGAACCGTCTCGCGGTTCCGCGCGAACGGCCCGTCACGGGCCCACCGCCACGAACGTTTTGGCGACCCATCGTCGCCACTGATCGCCGGCCCGCGTCCGTCGGTCCACTTGGAAATCAAAGGAAGGGACGGACGCCGATGGCCTCCAGCTCCAAGAAGAAGACCACGTTTGCCAAGCTCAACCGTGAGGCTGCCGTGCGTGAGCGCCGGCAGATCAAGGAAGCCCGGAAGGCCGCCCGCAAGCTCGAGCCGGCGGAAGAAGCACCGCCGGTCTCGGTCTCGACGCTCGAGACGCTCCCGACCGACAAGTACGACCAGTTCGGCAATCCCCTCGCCGCCACGGCGAGAAGCAGGTAGCACGCCGAACGGGTGACGGCCGCGCGCTCCGCGCGGCCGACCAAGGCTCAGGCGACGACGCCGGCCTCGCCCGGGTCGTCCTCGTTTACCCAGCGCGTGATGTGGCGCCCCTCGATCTGCACCGCGATCGAGCGCAGCTTGCCCGTCCGCGCGCCGCAGCGATTCGCTCCCGGCTGCTCGACGAGTTGGAACGTGCCCACGACGAAGCCGTCAGGCCGCCGCTGGGCGCGCAGGAGCTCGGCGCCGCAGGTGAACCCGCGGTTGAAGCGCTCGACCGCCTCGCGGTCGGAGAGCTCGACCCAGCCTGACTCGCTGTCGGCGACGTAGGCCGGCACGACGAAATCACGCGACGCGCCTACGGCGTCACGCAACCGCAGGTGCTCGCCCCAGCTGCGCAGGATCGCGAGCTCGTCGGGGGTCGCGAGAACGGGCGCGTCCGCACGCTCGGTGACGAGATCGAAACGATCCTGCGCGGCGCCGCCGCAGCCGGCGGCCAGGACGGCGAGACCGGCGAGCAGCACGCGCAACAGCGTCCGCCGTGTTCGTTCCATGGGGGCAGTGATGCCACGAAGTCTCCCGGAACGAACACCGGTTGTCGCGATACTTCCGTCGAGGTCAGGACACTTCGCGCAGCTTGCCGGTCTCCACCTCGTAGATGAAGCCGCGGATCGAGTCCTTGCGCGGGACGAACGGGCTCGCCTTGATCCGCGCGATCGACTGCCGGACGTCCTCGTCGAGGTCCGGGAAGGACTCGGCCGCCCACTCGGGCTTGACGCCCGTGTCGTCCTGGATCGAGCGCTTGAACTCGTCGTCGGTGAACGTGAGCATGCCGCAGTCGGTGTGGTGGATGAGGATGATCTCCTCGGTCCCGAGCAGCCGCTGCGAGATGGCCAGCGACCGCACCTCGTCGTCGGTGACCACTCCGCCCGCGTTGCGGATCACGTGCGCGTCGCCCGGTTCGAGGCCGAGAACCGCGGCAACGTCCAGACGCGCGTCCATGCAGGCGACCACCGCCAGCTTCTTGCCCGGAGGCAGCGGCAGCTCGCCCTTGTCGAAGGAGGCGGCGTACGCCTCGTTGTGCTTCAGCAGCTCGTCGGTGACGGACATGCCATGCAAATTACCTCAAATCAGGTCAGGTATGCCGCCGCTTGGCACGAAAGTCACGCTAGGTCTCGCTCAGCAGCGCCTGCTGCAGCGAGACGATCAGGCGGCGGGCGGCGACGGCCTCGGCCTGCTCGCCCGCGGAGAGCAGCTCACGGACCGTGACCTGGCCGAAGCGCTCGAGGAAGCTGTGGCGCTCCAGCAGCGCGGCGGACCGCGACTGCGCGCGGTGCATGAGCGCGTGGGTGGCGGTCAGGGCGCGGGCGTAGCGGCCGCGCGAGCACGAGTCGGCCACACGGCCGATCCAGGTCTCAAGCAGCGGCGCGGCCTGCGAGGACGCGAACCAGCCGGGCGGCCCGCCGGCGTACACGGCGGAGGCCGCGGCGACCGCGAACGCGCCGCCGCGCGTCGCGAGCAGCTGCGCGAGCCGCGGGAGCGCGACGTCCGGCGGCGTGAGTGGCCGCACCGGTGACGGGGCGGTTTCGACGGCCAGGCGCTGCACGGCGGTGAGCGGGAAGCGGCGATGCCCGCCGCTGGTGCGCCGGGTGGGCAGGTGCCCTTCGTCCGCCAGCCGTCGCAGCTGCGACGTCGAGAGCGACAACATCGCCGCCGCCTCCTGCGGAGAGACGAGCGGCCCCTCGTCATCCGGGTAGAGCCGCTGCACCGCGAGTACCGCGTCGAGCAGATCGACGAGGGCGTCGACGACGTGCGCGTCGAACTGCTGGGTGCGCAGCACCATCAGCGCGTCCTCGACCGTCCGCGCGGCGCGGTGGGGCCGGTCGGTGGTGAACGCGTCGAACGTATCCGCGACGGCGACGATCCGGCCCACCAGCGGGATCGCCTCTCCGGACAGGCGCTGCGGGTAGCCGCTGCCGTCGAAGCGCTCGTGGTGGGTGAGGGCGATCGTCGCCGCGGTGTCCAGCGGGTCCACGCCCGCACCCGCCAGCAGGGCATGCCCGCGCGACGGGTGGGTTTCGAGCACCCGTCGCTCAGCCGGGCTGACCGGACCCGGCCGAGCGACGAAGCGCATCCCCTCCATGCCGGCGTCGTGCAGCCAGCTCCCCCCACGCACGATCTCGCCGTCTTGCCCGAGCCTGCTCGCCAACAGCGCGGATACACGTGAGATCCGCTGCAGGTGTGACTTCGGCTCTGGCAAGGCGCGGCACCGTAGTTGGGCGCTGCCCCCGTCCGCCGAGGTTTCACCCGGGTGAAGCGAGCAGCCCGAGCGCCTCGGCGCGGGCGAGCGCGTCGGCGCGGGAGGCCACGCCGAGCTTGCGGTAGATCGAGCGGATGTGGGTCTTGACCGTGTTGCGCGACAGGTACAGCTCGGCCGCGATCTGCGCGGTCGAGCGGTCGTCGTCGAAGCGGCGCAGGACGGCCAGCTCGGCGTTGGAGAGCGGCTCCCGCGGTGGCTCGGCGCTCGCGCGCACGCGATCCACGGTCGCGGCCGCGGCGGCGACGTGGGCCGCGACGCAGCCGGGGTCGGTGCAGCCCGCGAGCAACTCCCGTGCCTCCTCGAGCGCCCGCTCGGCACGGGTCAGCCGGCCGCGGGCCGCGTGGACCTCGGCCAGCGCGGCGGTCAGCCACGCGTGCAACGCGCCGCCCTCGAGCGTCGCGCGGATCGCCAGCGCCCGGCGCAGCGACCGCTCCGCGCCCGCCGGGTCACCGAGCTGGAGCGCGGCCTGGGCGGCGGCGAAGTGGGCGAGGGTGGTGGCGAGGTTGGCGGTGATGTGCGCGCGGGCGGCCTCCTGCAGCGCGCGCTCGGCGAACGCGTCGGCGACCGTCGGGCGTTGCTCGCCGGCGGCGACGAGGGCGCGCGTCGCGAGCGCGCCGACGCGGCCGTACGGGCTGTCGGCGGCGGCCACCTCGACGATCGCGGCGCCGGCCAGCGCGTCCGCCTCCCGCGGCGCGCCGAGGAGCAGGAGCGTGTAGGCGCGTGCGGCCATCGCCGGCACCACGAGCTCGGTCGCGTGCGTGCGTGCGAGCGTGCGCGCCTCCTCGGCCGCGGCGGCCGCGGCCGGCACGCAGTCGTCGCCGTAGACCGCGCTCAGCAGCAGCCGCGCGGCCTCGTGGTACGGCGTCCAGCGGGTGGGATCGGCGGCCTTGGCCAGGCCGGCGAGCGCGAGCAGGCGGCGCGCCGCGTCACGTTCGATCGCACTGCCGCTCGCGGCCAGGACCCCGGCGACGAGCACGCCCGGCCGGGCGGCCAGCAGGTCGCGGGGCAGCGCCGCGATCCAGGCCTCGACGGTCGCGCTGCGCCCCGAGCGCGACAGCTCGAGATGATGGTCCTCAAGCAGCGAGGCCACCAGCGCCTGGTCGTGCGCCGCGATCGCGAGCTCGACCGCGTCCTCGATCTGGTCGTGGTCGCGGAACCACTCCGCCGCCCGCACCCGCAACGAGCCGCGGTGCGCGACGCGGGACTGCAGGTACTCCGCGAAGAGCGCGTGGTAGCGGAACCACTCGCCCTCCTCGTCGAGCGGGACGAGGAACAGGTTCTCGTGCACGGCGCAGTGCAGCAGGTGGTGGGAGTCGGTGCGCTCGCGCACGTGGTCGGCGAGCTCCGCGCTGATGCGCGGCAGCACCGAGGTCTCCTCCAGGAAGGCGCGCAGCTCCGGATCGAGCCGGTCGACGACCTCACCCGCGAGGTAGGAGGCGACGTAGCGGTGCCGGCCGGTGAAACCGGCCAGCGGTGCGTGGTCGGTACGCAGCCGCAGCGCCGCGAGATGCAGGGCCGCGGCCCAGCCCTCGGTCTGCTCGACCACCGTCCGGATCTCTTCGTCCTCGAGCGTCAGGCCCTCGGCCACCTCGAGCAGGCCGCGCGCCTCCTCGAGCGTGAACGCCAGCTCCTGCGCCCGCACCTCGGCGAGCTGGCGGCCGGCGCGCAGGCGGGGAAGCGGGAGTGCGGGCAGGGTGCGGGCGATCAGGATCAGCCGGGCGTTGATCGGCAGCGCGCGGACGGCGTGGGTGATCGTGGCGAGGCGGGTGACGGTCTCGACATCGTCGAGCACGATGATCAGGCGGCGGCGGTCGGCGCGCAGCGCGGCGGCCAGTGCCTCGATCGCGAGGTCCGGGTGGTGGCCGACCGAGATCGGCTCGATGCCGAGACACTCGGTCACCGCGGTGACCACGTAGGTCCACAGAAGCACCGGATCGTTGTCGTGGCCGTCCAGCGTCACCCACGCCGCGGGCACGTCGCGGTCGCGCAGCCAGGACGACACCGCGACCGTCTTGCCGTAGCCCGAGGGCGCGGAGATCAGGGTCACGGCGGCCGTCGCGGTGGCGTCGAGCCGCTGATGCAGGCGCGCACGGATGACCGTCGGGCCGCGGAGGCGCGGTATGACGAGGTTGCTCCGGACCAGCATGCGCATCGCATTGTCCCCGGTCATCCGCCCGACGTGCGGGTCGACTCCGGCGACCACGGCGCGCCGGCCGCCGGATCAGCGCAGCGACGTCGCCGCGGGTCCCGCCGTCGTCATAGTGGAGGCGACCATGCGTCTGCTCCTGAACCTCATCTGGCTGATCTTCGGCGGCTTCTGGCTCGCCGTCGGCTACGCGTTCGCCGCGCTCGTGATGGCGATCCTGATCATCACCTTCCCGTTCGCGATCGCCTCCGGGCGCATGGCGCTGTTCTGCCTGTGGCCGTTCGGCCGGACGGTGGTCAAGAAGTCCTCCGCCGGCGCCGGTGCGCTGATCGGCAACGTCATCTGGATCGTGCTGGCGGGCTGGTGGCTCGCGCTCGGGCACCTCGTGACCGGCGTCGCCATGTGCATCACGATCATCGGGATCCCGCTCGGGCTGGCCAACTTCAAGCTGATCCCGGTGTCGCTGACGCCGTTCGGCCGCGAGATCGTCGACAGCCGCGACCCCTGGGTGATGTAGCGCGACGTCACCGGGCGGTACTCCTCGACACTGACGTCCCGCGCCGCGGAATCTCCCCGCCGCGCGGACAAAGCTCACGATGCCTGTAGATCGGTGTGCAACGGTCGATTCTCCTGGGAGAGATGGACCGCCTGCGCGAGAACGCCGTCGTCACCGTGAGCCTGCCGATCGGCGGGGGTCGCTTCCGCGTGAGCGATTTCAGCGCGACCGTGATCGCCCTGATCGAGTCCGGCGCGGCGCTGCTGCCGCTGGACGTGCACACCGACGCGCTGCCCGAGCGCGCCGACGACGTGTTCCTGTCCTTCGTCCACGGCGGCCAGCTGGTCGGCCTCAAGGGCGAGCTCACCTACGACGCCGAGCGCGGCCTGCGCTTCCAGGTCCAGGACGGCGTGCAGCGCCGCCGCGACCGCTACACGCGCGTCGACGCCGAGCTGGCCGTGACCCTCCAGCGCGCCGACGGCTCCGAGAGCTGCGACGGCGTGACGGTCAACGTCGCGCCCGAGGGCCTGCTGGTCAACGCGCCGCTCACGGTCGAGCTGGGCGAGCCGATCACCGTCGCCCTGGCACTGCCCGCGTTCACGCGGCCCTTGGAGCTCCAAGCGCAGGTCGTCCGCCACGCCGGCGGGATGATCGCCCTGCATTTCGGCGGCGATCGCCGTGAGCTGCGCGCGGCCGTGGCCGAGTTCGTGGTCGAGCGCCGAGCGGCGCACCTGCTGCAGCGGACCGCTTAGCGGGCTCAGGCACCGAGCTCGCGCGAGCGCTCCGTGGCCGCCATGACGGCGTCCAGGAACGCGGCGCGGACGCCGTGACGCTCGAGCTCGCGCAGGCCGGCCGCGGTCGTCCCGCCCGGTGAGGTGACGGCCGCCTTCAGCGCGGCGGGGCTCTCACCGCTCTCGCCGAGCAGCTTGGCCGAGCCGAGCAGCGTCTGGAAGGCGAGGGCCTCGGCCGTGGCGCGGGGGAGACCGGCCAGGACGCCCGCCTCGGCGAGCGCCTCGGCGACCAGGAAGATGTAGGCCGGGCCGGAGCCGGACACGCCGGTCACGGCGTCCTGGAGCTTCTCGGGCACGCGCTCGACGATGCCGACCGCCCCGAGGATCGCCTCCGCCCAGGCGAGCTCGTCCTCGCCGGCGTGGGCGCCGGGGCTGATCGCGGCCGCGCCCGCGCCGACCAGGGCGGGCGTGTTGGGCATCGCCCGGACGACGGGAACCGGTCGTCCGATCGCCTCCTCGATCGCGCGCGTCGTGATGCCCGCCGCCACCGACAGCAGCTTGTGGGCGCCGGCCTCGACGGCCGCGCGGGCGGCGGGCGCCACGTCCGCCGGCTTGACGACGAGCACCGCGCCGTCGCACGCGATCGGCGCCTCGACCACGTCGACCTGCGGGTACTTCGCGGCGAGCGCCTCGCGCCGCGGAGCGAACACCTCGACCACGGCGACCTCGCGCCCGGCGGCGAGCAGCCCGCCGAGCAGCGCCTCGCCCATCTTGCCGCCACCCACGAGAAGCAGTTCCACGGCGCGCCAGACTATCGGGAGTGGAGAACCCGAAGTTCGCCCGCCTCTACCCGCTCGCCGCCGACCGTGCCGACGCCCGCGGCGCGGCCGAGCACCGCACGCGGCTGCTCGCGGGGCTGGAGGGCCGGGTGGTCGAGATCGGCGCCGGCGACGGGCGCAACCTCGCCCGCTACCCGAGCACCGTCACCGAGGTGGTGGCGATCGAGCCCGAGCCGACGCTGCGCGCCGCGGCCTCCGACGCGGCTTCGGCCGTCCCGGTCACGTGCTCGACGCGCTCGCCGATGCGCTGCCGCTCGACGACGACTCGATGGACGCTGCGGTCGTCAGCCTCGTCCTGTGCAGCGTTCCCGACCAGGCCGCGGCGCTCGCCGAGATCCGGCGCGTCCTGCGCCCCGGGGGCGAACTGCGCTTCTACGAGCACGTGATCCCGCTCAGGCAGCCCAAACGCGCGCTGGCGCAGCTCTTCGACCGCAGCGGCGTCTGGCCGAGGCTCGCCGGCGGCTGTCACCTCACCCGCGACACGCAGACGGCGATCGAGGCCGCCGGCTTCGCGATCCGGCGCAGCGAGCGGATCGATTTCCGCGGCGGCCGGTTCGAGCCGGCGATCCCGCACGTGCTGGGGATCGCCGTCAGGGATTGAAGGCGAGAAAGACGAAGGCGCCGAAGAGCACGAGGTGCACGCCCCCCTCCTGCAGCGTCGCCCGTCCCGGCAGGATCGTCAGCGCGGCCACCACCATCGAGATCGCCAGCAGGACCATCTGCGTGGCGCCGAGCCCGAGGACCAGCGGCCCGTCGAGCCAGATCGACGCGACCGCGATCGCCGGGATCGTCAGGCCGATGCTCGCCATCGCCGAGCCGAGCGCGAGGTTGAAGCTGACCTGTATCCGGCCGCGCCGCGCGTTGCGCCACGCCGCGAGCGTCTCCGGCAGCAGCACCAGCAGCGCGATGACGACGCCGACCGCCGAGTGCGGCGCGCCCGCGGACTCCACCGCGTCCTCGATCGCGGGTGACTCGACCTTGGCCAGCCCGACCACGGCGACCAGCGCGATCACCAGCAGGCCGAGGCTGATGAACGTCGCGCGGTTCGTCGGCGGCGGCGCGTGCTCGTCCTCGCCGCCGCTGTCGGACACGAAGTAGTCGCGATGGCGGATCGTCTGGATGAACACGAACAGGCCGTAGAGCGCGAGCGAGGCGACGGCGGCGAACGCGAGCTGTGAGCCGGAGAACTCCGCGCCCGGGCGGCTCGTGGTGAACGTCGGGAGCACCATCGTCAGCGTGGCCAGGGTGGCGACGGTGGCGAGGGCCGTCGCCGTGCCCTCGGCGTTGAAGGTGGCGACGCCGCCGCGCAGCGTCGCCGCCAGCAGCGAGATCCCGACGATGCCGTTGGCGGTGATCATCACCGCCGCGAACACCGTGTCGCGGGCGAGCGTGGACGTGTCCTTGCCACCCGCGACCATCAGCGTCACGATCAGGGCGACCTCGATCACGGTCACCGCGATCGCCAGCACCAGCGAGCCGTACGGCTCACCCACCCGGTGCGCGACCACCTCGGCATGGTGGACGGCGGCCAGGACCGCCGTGGCCAGGATGATCCCGACCACGACGAGCACGGGCGTCGGAGGCTTCGACCCCCAGGTGGCAGCGAGGAGGACGAGGCTGACGATCGGGCCCCAGACGGTCCAGTGCGGTATCCGCTTCACCGTCTAGAGCCTGGCAGGGACTACTTGACGACGGGCGCCTGGCCCTTGCGGACGGTCAGCGTCTTGATCGCGGTCACCGCGCCGGGGCTGGAGATCGTCACGTTGATCGTCGTGCCCTTGCGCAGCCCGGTCCTGATCAGCGTGGCCAGGCTCACGGTGTTGCCCTTGCTGGTCAGGGTGCGGCCCTTGCCGCGCAGCGTCTTCGGGCAGCTCGACCCGGTGCAGCGGACGAGCACGGTGGCGCCCTTCGGGACGTTCTTGACCTTCAGCTGCACGAGCTTGGTGGTCTGCCTGCGGATCACGAAGCGGAAGGAGAGGACGGCGTTGAGCGCCTTCAGGCCGGGCGGGGTGGACGGCAGCACGGTGGTGCCCGGGGTGGGGGCGACGACGAGCGCGTCGAACGCCTTGGTCGTCTGGTTGCCGGCGGCGTCGGTCGCGGTGCAGGAGACGCTGGTGGTGCCGACGGGCAGCAGCGAGCCGGAGGCCGGAGTGCAGGCCACCGCGGGCGCGGGGTCGAGCTTGTCGAGGGCGGTCGCGGTGTAGCTGACGATCGCGCCGGCGGCGGTGGGTGCCTGGACGGCAACGGCGGCGGGCACGGTCAGCTCGGGCGCCGTCGCGTCGTAGGCGACGGTCACGGTCTTGGTCGCCTGGCCGCCGCGCGAGGTCGCCGCGCAGGTGATCGCCCTGCCGGCGGTCTCCTCGTTCACGGTGATCGCCTCGCAGCCCTTGGTCTCGAGGATGCGCGAGTCGGGGTCGGCGAGCTTCCAGCTGACCTTCACCGGGCCGGTGTAGATGCCGTTGGCGCCTTGCACCCCGTCGATCACGGGTGTGATCGACGGCGCGCTGTCGTCGACCTCGCGGATCGAGATCGACCCGTTCATCTGCGGGCCGCCGGTGTAGTGGCTGCCCGACATGCGAAAGCCGTAGACGTCGCCCTTCTGCACGTCGAAGCTGGTCCTGCCCTTGTAGTCGAAGCCGCCCGACGGCGACACGTCACAGCACGAGGTCGGACCCTCGGCCTTGAGCAGCTCGGTCAGGATCTCCTTGCCGCCGCGCACGATGAAGCGCTCGAGCTTGGTCTGGACCTGGTACCAGCTGTAGAAGCCCGACGACTCGTACTCGAGCGGCACGGTGCGGGTCGAGCCCGCGGTCGTGCTGTAGCTCCACGAGCCCGAGTACAGCGTGCTCGTGTAGTCCAACCGCGGATCGGCGGTGGTGCCGTTGGAGACCTGGGTGATGGTGCCGGGGCCGCTGCCGGCCCACGGCGCGTCGAGCTTGGCGGCGCTGGCGGGCTGCGCGATCAGGAGGACGGCGCCGGCGGCGAGCAGAGGGAGGAGGGTCTTCACGCCGGGGATCTTCAGGCATGAAGTAAGTGGTCACTATGTAGTTTGACGGGGTCAGCCGGGGGCGCGCGAACGCAGTGCGGCGACGTCGTTGACCTCGATCGAGCGCCGGCCGGTGGTGATCCAGCCGAGCTGACGCAGCTGCCGCAGCGCCTTGGCCGTCGATTCCAATGACGCCCCGGTCCAGCCCGCGAGGTCCTCCTGGCTGAGCGGGAGCGTGATCCGGACCGCGCCCGACTCCGCCTCCACGCCGTAGGTGTCGCACATCTCCGCCAGCCGCGCGCACACCCGCCCGAGCGCGTCGGCGGCGGCGAACTCGGCCAGCCGGCGGTCCGACGCGCGCAGCTTCTCGCTGAGCATCGCCAGCATCGCCAGCGCGACCTGCGGGTGATCGCGCAGGAACGCACGGAAGGTGGAGGCCGGGATGACGAGCAGCGTCACGGGCTCGATCGCGGTCACGTCCGCCGAGCGCGGCAGCTCGTCGACCAGCGCCTGCTCGCCGAGCATCGCCCCGGGGCCGCGGAAGGTGAGCACCGCGTCGGTTCCGGCGGTCGTCGGGACCGTGATCTTCACGCGGCCCTCGACGATCACCAGCACGCGGTCGGCGGCGTCGCCGCGGGCGATCAGGACGTCGCCGCGCTCGACCTCGATCCGGCGTGCGACGGCTTCCAGCGCAGCGTGATCGGAAGCGTCGAGCCGCTCGAGGAACTCCATGGCGCCGCAGATTACGCGGCGATCAAGGCGGAGTCGGTCAGATGGTCCACGGCGGTGGCGAAGCGCTCTTCGGCTTCGGTGCGGGCGTTGCCGAGGGCGACGAGGCCGATTCGGCCCGTGTGCTGGACATCGTTGAGGCCGAAGGCGACCACGCCGGCCCGGGCGAGCGGGTTCCAGGCCACGCCCGTGTCGCGCAGGGTCTGTACGGCTTCGCGCCAGGAACGGGTGAAGACCGGCACCGAGTCGTCGGCGCGGAACGCGTTGGCGCGCAGGGCGAGGAGCGTCGCGTAGCCGTGGTTGGCGGCGTCGGGATCGATGCCCACGGGCTCGCCGTCGGCGTCGAGGTCGACGGCGAAGCGCCCACTGGCGCCCTCGGCGACCAGGCGCGCGCCGACGCGGGCGGCGGCGCGGAAGAGCGCGTCGGTGGCGGGCGCCGGGTAGCGCGCGCCCGTCTCCAGCCGCTGCTGGGCCGCGAGCACCTGCACGCGTCCGTCGTCATGGAGATGCACGTGGACCGTGGCGACGCCCGTCCCGATCTGGGCGAAGCGGGCGTCGATCCCGACCGGGGCTTCGTCGCCCGCCGCGAAGCGCCGCGCCTCATCGGCGCGGTCGAACAGGGCCAGCCGGCCCCAGGGCCCGACCCCCACCAGCTCCAGGTAGTAGGCGAGGATCGCCGGCTCGATCGGCTCCGGCGTGACGAGCGCCACGCGCACCCGCGGATCGCGGAGGCCGAGCAACAGGTGCTCCCAGCGGGTCTCGCGCTCCGGATGCGCAACGAAGGTCGTCATGCGCACAGCCTAGCCGAATACCTGATCGGGTTCTAGGTATTTAGGCGCAGTGTCTACGTCACCGCGGGCCCGGCTGACTCGCGGCAAGCTGCCGGAGGAGCCGCGGGCGCTCAACCGAGCAGCGCCGTGAGCTGACGCAGCACGGTCGGGCGCAGCCAGGTCAGATCGTCGGCGTTGAGCGCGGTCATCCGCAGCCCGTCGAGCGCGGCGATGATGAGCCGCAGATCGGCGTCGGCGATCGGCAGCACCCTCGCGCCCACCGCGCGCAGGCCGTCGCCCCATTCGCGGTGCAGCTCCGGCGCGCCCGGGGCGCCGAGCAGCTCGGCCTGCAGGCGGTAGAGCGCGATCGTCCGCTCGCGGTCGGTCGTGACCTGCGCGCACAGCCAGTCGGCGAGCGCGTCGGCCCAGGCCTCGGGGTCGAAGTCGGTGTCGGCGAGCCGATCGGCGATCGCGGCGATGCTCTCGACCTCGTGACGCGCCGTCCAGTGCAGGGCGGCCTCGAGGATGTCGCCCTTGGTCGCGAAGTGCCACGTCGTCGAGGACAGCGACACCTTCGCCTCGCCCGCGACGCCGCGATGGGTGACGGCGCCGACGCCGTCGCGCGCGACGACCCGCACCGTCGCTTCGACGATCGACTCGCGGACCCGCTGGGAGGCCTGCGCCCGCACCCCGGTCATGCCGCAGAGATTACAGGTACGTTCGTACTTGCAAAGCGAGTACGTCCGTACTAGATTCCGCGCCGGCCATGTCCGGTTCGCTCTCCACCCGACGGTCGTTCTTTGGGGCCGCAGGTGGCGTGGCGCTGCTGTGCACCATCGGCGGCAAGGAAATCGACGTCTCGGCCCGCAATGGGTTGAGGGACGCCGACGCGGCCGCCGCGAAGGTGCGGCGACCGCGCGCCGCCGCCGCCCAGGCGGTCCCGCAGCTGCAGCCGGCGCCCGGCGGTGTCCGGCGCGAGTACTGGATCCAGGCGGAGACGCGGCGCTGGGCGATCACGCCGTTGCAGAAGGACGAATGGCACGGTCGCGCGACCGGTGGGCGCAACGTCTTCACCGCCTTCGTCTACCGCGAGATGACGGCGGGCTTCGCCTCCTACGTCGTCGGGCACCCGACGATCCCCGGCCCGACGCTGTTCGCCGAGGTCGGTGACGTGCTCGTCGTGCACTTCCGCAACGGCGACACCAAGCTGCGCCAGGCGGTGACCATGCACCCGCACGGCGTCCGGTACAACCCGGAGTACGACGGCGCCTACATGGGCGAGTTCACGCACGCGGGCGGGTTCGTCGCGCCGGGTGAGTCGTTCACCTACCAATGGGAGTGCGTGCCGGGCGCCGAGGGCGTCTGGCCCTACCACGACCACGGCCCCAACCACACGCTGAACACGATGCGCGGCCTGTTCGGCGCGATCGTCGTGCGCGCCCGCGGCGCCAAGCACCCGGACCGCACCTACACCCTGTTCGCGCACCAGTTCTCGCCCGCGATCACCCGCCTGGAGCGCAACTTCCACTGCTTCAACGGGCGCGCGTACGCGGGCAACACGCCGACGCTCACGTCCCGCGCCGGGCAGGACGTCGAGATCCACGCGCTCGGCATGGACAACAACTTTCACACGTTCCACATCCACGGCCACCGCTGGAAGGATCCGGCGGGGGCCAACATCGACAACCCGGCGTTCGGGCCCAACGAAAGCGTCACCGCCCGTTTCGCCGAAGACAACCCCGGCCGCTGGCTCTACCACTGCCACGTGTTCTCCCACCAGGACATGGGCATGGCGGGCTGGTACGTGGTCGACCCGTAGGAGAGGACACCGCCTTGCGCCGCACGCTGGTCGTCGCCATCGCACTGCTGCTCGCCGCGCCTGCCGCCGCGAGCGCCCAGACCTACCCGGACCCGAAGGAGCCCGGGCCGGTCCAGGCGCCGCCGAAGGGCCCGCACAAGACCTACACGGTGTGCAAGAAGGGCTGCGACTTCACCAAGATCCAGAAGGCGGTCAACAAGGCCAAGGCCGGAGACACCGTCCGGGTCAAGAACGGCACCTACCGCGAGTCGGTCCAGATCGCCGGTGCCAAGAAGCGCTACCTGAAGTTGATCGGCAACCGCTCGGCGCCGAAGAAGGTGCTGCTGCTGGCCAAGGGCTCGATGCAGAACGGCGTCGCCGTCAACGGCGCCGACGAGGTGACCGTCGACGGCTTCATGGCCCGCGGCTACAAGGCCAACGGGTTCTTCTTCACGAGCGTCAACGGCTATTTGATGGATCACCTGATCGCGCGCCAGACCGGCGTCTACGGGCTCTACGCGTTCAACTCGATCGGCGGCCGGATCGCCAACTCCGAGGCGTACTACGTCAACGACGGCGCGTTCTACATCGGCCAGACGCCGCCGCAGTCAAAGCCCATCCGCACGACGGTCACCAACGTCTCCGGCTGGGGCAGCCCGCTCGGCTTCAGCGCCACCAACATGCGCTACGTGACGATCACCAAGAGCCGCTTCTACAACAACGCGATCGGCCTCGCCCCGAACGCGCTGGACCAGGAGAAGTTCCCGCCGGCCGAGCAGAACGTGATCATCGACAACGACATCTTCTGGAACAACTTCAACTTCCGCGCGGGCAACCCGCCGTTCCCGGAGCGCAAGACGGGCGTCGCGTCGCTGGCGCCTCCCGGCACCGGCGTGATCCTGCTCGGCGGCCGCGGCAACCGGGTGGAGAACAACCGCATCTTCGGCAACTACCTGGTCGGCGTGGTGGCGATCGAGGACATCCTGGTCGAGAAGACGCCCGCGGCGCGGGTCCTGTCGGACAACGTGATCTCGGGCAACGCGTTCGGGCTCAACGGGACCGACACCAACGGCTACGACATCGCCTACGACGGCAACGGCACCAACAACTGCTTCTCGGGCGCGACGTCGACCTTCCCGGCGGACGCGGCGACCTTCGCGGGCTGCGGCGGGGCCAACGCGTTCAGCAAGGACGTCCAGAACCAGATGCTCGGCTGGATCGCCAACAGCGCGCTGAACTTCTGGAAGAAGCACGATCATCCCGCGAAACCCGGGTACACCCCCCTTGAGGTGTTCCAGTGATCCTGGCCGTAGCGCTCGCGGCGGCGCTCTTCCCGAGCGCCGCACCCAAGAAGAAGACGATCGAGGTCGCCGACAACTACTTCGCCCCGGCGAAGGTCACCGTGGCCAGGAACGCGACCGTCACCTTCAAGTGGCCGAGCGCCGAGGAGGCCGGTGACGTCCACGACGTCAAGCTCAAGTCCGGCCCCAAGGGCGCGAAGAAGTTCCACTCCGAGCAGGCCTCGGCCGACTACCGCTACAAGCGCAAGCTGACCGTGGCGGGCAGGTACAAGCTCATCTGCACGCTCCACGAAGAGATGAAGCTCACGGTCGTCGTGAAGTGAGCGTCGTCGAGCTCACCTCCGAGCTCGTGGCGTTGAACACCGTCAACCCGGCGCTCGTGCCTGGAGCGCCGGGGGAGCGGGCGGCTGTCGAGCTGCTCGCCTCGCGGCTGTCCTCGGCGTTCGACGTGCGCGTCGTGGGCGATGAGCGGCCGTCGCTGGTGGCATCGCGCATCTCCGGCCGTGGGCGGGTGCTCGCGCTCAACGGCCACCTGGACACCGTGGGGGCGGGGGAGATGGTCGATCCGTTCTCGCCGCGGATCGAAGGCGACCGGTTGTATGGCCGCGGCGCGTGCGACATGAAGGCCGGGATCGCGGCGCTGGTCGTCGCCGCCGAGCAGTCCGAGGGCGACGTCGTGCTGGCGCTCGTGGCCGACGAGGAGCATGGCTCGCTCGGCACCACGGCCGTCCTGGCGGAGCTCGAGCGCGTGCCGGACGCCTGCATCGTCGCCGAGCCGACCTGGAACGAGCTCGCCGTCTCGCACCGCGGGTTCGCCGTGATCGAGGTCGAGTTGCGCGGCCGCGCCGCGCACTCCTCGCGCCCGGCGGAGGGCGTCAACGCGATCGAGCACCTGGCCGCGCTGATCCACGCCTTGGAGCCGCCGCTGATGGCGACCGTCGTGCGCGGCGGCACGGCGCCGTTCGTGATCCCGGACCGGGCCTGCGTGACGCTCGAGCGCCGGACGAACCCGGGCGAGCACACGTCGATCGCGCTGGAGGAGGTGCGGGCGCTGCTCACCGGCTTCGACGCGACCTGCACCGTGACCATGGCCCGCGAGGCCTGGTCCCTGCGCCCGGGGGAGCTCGTCGCCCTGTTCGACGAGTACCTGGCGCCCGAGCGCTTCACCGCCCCGTACTGGATGGAATCGGCGCTGTGGGAGGACGCCGGCATCCCGACCGTCGTCTGCGGTCCCGCCGGCGGCGGCCTGCACGAGGACGTCGAATGGATCGACCTCCCGCAACTGCACGCCTACACCGAGGCGCTCACGCGGATCATCCCCGCGTTCTGCCGACCTGCGTAACGTTCCACCCGTGGTCCTGCGGACTATCGGTCGCTACGAGCTGCTGCGCCCCCTCGGGGAGGGCGGGATGGCCGTCGTGCACCTCGCGCGCCAGGAGGATCTGCAGCGGTTCGTCGCGCTGAAGGAGCTGCGGGCGCTGCACGCCGACGACCCCGCGTGGGCGCAGCGGTTCCTGCGCGAGGCGCGGCTGGCGGGCTCGATCACCGACGCCAACGTGGTGACCGTCTACGAGTACCTCGAGCACGACGGGACGCCCTATCTGGCCATGGAGTACCTCGAGCGCGGGTCGCTGCGGCGCTACGTGGGGGCGATGAACCTCCCGCAGATCAGCGGGGTCTTCGAGGCGGTCCTGCACGGGTTGATCGCCGCCGAGCGCGAAGGCGTCGTGCACCGCGACCTCAAGCCCGAGAACGTGCTGGTCACCGCCGACGGGCGCTGCAAGATCGCCGACTTCGGCATCGCCAAGGCGACGTCGGAGCTCAACGCGGGCACCTTCCAGACCGCCACCGGGATGATGGTCGGCACGCCGACCTATATGTCGCCCGAACAGGCGATGGCGCAGAACATCGGCCCCTGGACGGATCTGTATTCGCTCGGCTGCATGGCCGTGGAGCTGTTCACCGGCAAGCGTCCGTTCAGCGACACGGACGCACCGATGGCGATCCTCATGCACCACGCCACATCGCCGATCCCGCGCGTCGAGGGCATCGACCCGCGGATCGCGGACTGGATCGAGGCGCTGCTCGTCAAGGACCCGGCCGAGCGCACCCGCTCAGCGGCGGACGCCTGGGACGACTACGAGGAGATCGCGCTGGACCTCCTCGGCCCGCGCTGGCGCCGCGACGCGCGCCTGACCCACGCGCCGGGCGAACGCCTGATCGACGAGCCGACCCCAACCGCCCAGCCCTTCACCCCACCACCGCCCGACCTGCCGCCCGGCCCTCTGGGCCTCGAGGACGCACCACCCGCACCGCCCTTCCCAACCGCCGCGCTCCGCGCGGCGGACCCGCCGCCGCCCGCCGCGTCCTCGCCACTCGCCGCCGCGGACGCGCCCCCTCCGCCCGCCGCGTCCTCGCCGCCCGCCGCGTCCTCGCCACCCGCCGCGTCCTCGCCACCCGACGCCGCGTCCTCGCCGCCCGACGTCGCGGACTCGCCGCCGCCGCCCACCGCCGCCTCCTCGCCCCTTGCGGCCGCCGACTCGCCGCCTCCGCCGGCGGACCCGCGGTCGCCCGCCGCGGTGACGCCCGCCCGCCCCGCCCACCGCGCCGCCCGCCGCCGCGGTTCCGGCGCCGGACTCGCCACCGCCCGGCGCTTCGCGCCGGCGCCCTGTCGGCCTGATCGCCGGCGGGGTCCTCGTGCTGGTCGTCGCGATCGTGCTCGCGGTCGTCCTTGTCGGCGGTGGCGACGACGCGTCCACGCCGCCCGCCGACACCGCCGCGACGGTTCCCGCGGGCAACCTCACGGCCAACCCGACGTTCGAGGACGGGCTGTCCGGCTGGACGGCGTTCCAGAGCAAGCTCACGCGCGAACCGGCGCAGGACACGCCCGACGGCGGCTACGTTGCGCGCGTGACCGCTGACGTGGACGGCGACCAGTACGCGATCGACGACGAGCCGGACACGCTCGAGTCGGCCACCACGCAGGGCACGACGTACACCGCGACGGCCTGGGTGAAGGCCACCGAGTCGACCGACGGCAAGCCCGTCTGCCTCGGACTGCGCGACCTCGACGGCGGCACGACGGTCGCGAAGGTCACCGCCGATGACACCTGGCAGCGCCTGCAGGTCAGCTACACGAGCGCCGCGGCCGGCGGCTCGCTGAGCCTGTACGTCTTCCGCTGGGCCGACGACGTCCAGCACGACGAATCGTTCCTGGTCGACGCCATCACGCTCGTCGAGGGCACCGGCGCCGGCGACGCCGTGGTCGAGGAGGCGCGCTGCGGATGAGCACGGCGTTGATCACCGGCGCGACCCGCGGGATCGGCCGCGCGACCGCGCGGCGCCTCGCCGCCGACGGGCACACGATCGCGGTCGGCTACGGCAGCGATCGCGCCGGCGCGATCGCCCTGGCGGACGAGTTGGGCGGCTTCGCGGCGGGTGGCGATCTCGGCGAGCGCTCCGCCCCCGACCGGCTCGTGGACGAGGTGGAGGCGGCGCTCGGGCCGATCGACATCCTGATCGCCAACGCCGGCGTCGCCACGCCGCCGACGACGATCGACGCGATCACGGACGCGGACTGGGACCGGCTGGTGGCGGTCAACCTGACGGCGCCGTTCCTGCTCGCGCGGCGGGTGCTGCCGGGGATGATCGAGCGCGGGTTCGGGCGGATCGTGTTCGTCTCCTCGGTCGCGGCGTTCACGGGCGGCGTGATCGGCGCCCACTACGCGTCGACCAAGGCGGGGCTGCACGGGCTGATGCACAGCGTCGCCCAGCAGGGCGCGCCGCACGGCGTCACGGCCAACGTGATCGCGCCGGCGCTGATCGCGACCGACATGCTCCCCGGCGATCCGTCGGCGCTGGCGGCCAAGCTCCCGGTGCAGCGCCTCGGCACGTCCGAGGAGGTCGCCGACCTGATCGCCGCGATGGTCGCCAACGGGTATCTCACCAACCAGTCGATGCTGCTCGACGGTGGCTGGCACGCCACCTAGGTCCGCCGTCTGGTGGGCGGATGGCGCGATCGAGATCCTCGACCAGACGCTGCTGCCGGATGAGGTCCGTGTGCTGCGTCTGACGACCACCGACGAGGTCGTGGACGCGATCCAGCGACTGGCCGTGCGCGGCGCGCCCGCGCTGGGCGTGACCGGCGCGCTGGGCGTGCTGCTCGCGCGCGAGGACGCCGAGGCGGAGCGGATCGCGGCCGCGCGCCCGACGGCGGTCAACCTGCGCTGGGGCGTCGAGCGGGTGCTCGCCGCGCCGGACCGACACGCCGAGGCGATGGCCGTGTGGGAGGAGGACATCGCCTCCTGCCGGGCGATCGGCGCGTTCGGCCGTGAGGTGCTGGCGGGAGCGCGCCGGGTCCTGACGGTGTGCAACGCGGGGCGGCTCGCGACCTCGGGCATGGGCTCCGGGCTCGCGCCGATCTACGCGCTGGCCGAGGCGGGTGAGCCGATCGAGGTCTTCGCCTGCGAGACGCGTCCGCTGCTTCAGGGCGCTCGTCTGACCGCGTGGGAGCTCGCCGACGCGGGCGTCGGAGTGACCGTCCTGCCCGACGGCGCGGCCGCGTCGCTGCTCGCGGGCGGCACGATCGACGCCGTGCTCGTCGGTTGCGACCGCGTGGCCGCCAACGGCGACGTGGCCAACAAGATCGGGACGTTCGCCGTCGCGGTGGCGGCAACGTTCACCGGCGTGCCGTTCTACGTCGCGGGGCCGTGCTCGACGCTCGATCCCGCCACGCCGTCCGGCGACGCGATCGAGATCGAGCAGCGCGCCGCGAGCGAGGTCGGCGCCGCGACTGGGGCGGCGGTGTGGAATCCGGCGTTCGACGTGACCCCGGCGTCGTTGATCGCGGGCATCATCACCGACGCGGGCGTGCTCCGAGCGCCGTACGGGCCGGCGATCGCCGCCGCGCTCACGTAGCGCCGAACACGGTCGCGGCGGCGCGGTGGAAGCCGTCGGGCTGCCCGGCGGCGGCGAAGGTGTCGGCGATCTCCTCCATCTCGCCGACCCAGCGCCAGCCCTTCGTCCGCCGCGCCCGCTCGGCGCGGTCGACGTCGAGGCCCAGCTCCTGCCACTCGGCGAGCAGTTCGTCCTCGACCCCCAGCTCCCGCGCCGTCGCGCGCGCCGCGAGCAACAGCGCCTGGCTGCCCTTCGTCCAGGACGCGTAGGCCATCTTCATCGCCGAGGCGTCGGCGACGATCCGGGCGTCGACGATCGTGTCCGCAAACAGCGCGGCGACGGTCTTCGCTTCCTCGCCGGAGAGGTAGAGGCGAGTCGTCCCGGCGGTGCGCGGCGGCGGCCCGATGATCCCGCCGTCGACGAACGTCGCCTGCGGCAGCGCGGCGGCGACGGCACGGCTCGTCATCGGCGAGATCGCGTTGGCGTCGACGTAGACCCCGGCGAACTCCGCCACGCCGCGAGCCACGTCCAGCGCCTTGTCGGGCGGGCAGATGGACACAATGATGTCGGCCGCGAGAGGATCATCGATTGGCTCCATTCCGGCGTGTTCGGCGCGTTCGACGGTCGCCTTCGAGCGTCCCTCCGGCACCCACCAAACCCGCCCAGGGAGCGAAGCCGCGACCGCCGCGCCCATCTCTCCGGGATGCATCAAACAAATTTGCATTCTGGGAGTTTGAACGCATTCAAGATCGGGGACAGGGTTGATCGCGCCCGCGGGCCGGTGACCAACTCCCCGTCATCGCCCACTGCGAACGGACATCGCGATGAGCTGACCCCTCCTCGTTTGGACCGGCGCCGCGGGCGTGGACCCTCGTCACGCTTTTGGCACACATTTGTGGCAAACGCGTGTTGTTCCGTTGCACGCCCAGGGCGCAAATGGTGGGGGTGGGTGACGAAAGCTTCCTGCAAGGACGGAAACGTCACGCGGCCATCGCGGCGAGGCAGCACGGGGTGATCCGGAACGACCAGCTCGGGTTGTCAAGCAGCGCGATCTCGAAGCGGGTCGCCAGCGGCGCGCTGCACCGGAAATACCGCGGCGTCTACGCGTACGGGCACCCGCGCCTGTCGCAGAAGGGCGAGTGGCTCGCCGCGGTGTACGCGGCCGGCGAGGGCGCCGGGCTCGCGGGGCTCAGCGTCGGCGTGTTCTGGCAGTGCTCGCGCTTCAAGGAGACCACGATCGAGGTCGTCGCGCCCAAGCAGCGGCGCCAACAGGCCGGGTTTCACCTCACGCGCTCGCGCACGCTCGTGCCGAGCGACATCCTGATTCACGACGGCATCCCGGTGACGACGGTCGCGCGGATGCTCGTGGACATGGCCCGCGTGCTCAACGCGGAGCAGCTTGCCAACGTGATTCACGAGGCCGCGTTCCGCCATCGCTTCAGCCTGCACGCCACGCGCGAGGCGATCGCCCGCGCGGGCGGGTGCAAAGTGCTCGAGCGGGCGATCGAGCTGTACCTCTCGGGGAGTGCGGGCACCAAGAGCGACCTCGAGGACCGGTTCCTGAGCCTCGTGCGTGCCGCGAAGTTGCCCGAGCCGGTCATCAACACCCACCATCACACCGTCGAGGTCGACTGCCGCTGGGGCTCGCTGTGCGTCGAGGTCGATGGGCCCAACCACGAGCGCGCGCCGACGCAGGCCGCCGATCGTGCGAAGACGGCGATCCTCGAGGCCAACGGCTGCACCGTGATCCGCTTCAGCTACCGAGAGATCGATCACGCTCCCGCGCGCGTGATCGAGCGGCTCAGGGCCGCGCTCCCATAGCGAGCAGCAGCGCGACGGAGGCGGTCCAGCCGGTCTGGTGGGAGGCGCCGAGGCCGGCGCCGTTGTCGCCGTGGAAGTACTCGAAGAAGAGCAGGTGGTCGCGCCAGTGCGGGTCGGTCTGGAAGCGCTCGGTGCCGCCGTAGACGGGGCGGCGGCCGTCGGCGCCGCGGGTGAACGTCGACACCAGCCGGCCGCCGATCAACATCGCGACCTCGAGCAGGTTCCGCTGAACGCCCGAGCCGGTCGGGCATTCGATCGTGAAGTCCTCGCCGTAGTAGCGGTGCAACTCGGTCAGCGCGCGCAGGATGACGATGTTCATCGGGAACCAGACCGGGCCGCGCCAGTTGGAGTTGCCGCCGAACATCGAGGTGTCCGACTCGGCCGGGAGGTAGCGGACCTCGTAGTGCTCGCCGCCCCAGTCGAACTCGCAGGGGTCGTCGAGGTGGCGGCGGGAGATGGCGCGGATCCCGTGCGGGCCGAGGAACTCCTCCTCGTCGAGCATCGCCGCGAGAATCCGCCGCAGGCGCGTCTCGCCGACGAGCGAGAGCATCCGGCGTCCGTCCGGGTTGGGCTCCAACACGTGCATCAGCGACGGCACGACGTCGGAGAAGCGGCCGAGGAACTGCTCGATCCGTTCCAGGATCACCGGGTACGACTTGGCCAGGGCGCCGTCGAACACCGTGGTGGCGCAGAGCGGGAGCAGGCCGACGAGCGAGCGCACCCGCAGCGGCAAGGTGTCCCCGTCGGGCATCCGCAGGACGTCGTAGAAGAAGCCGTCCTCGTCGTCCCACAGCGCCGGCCGCTCGCCGGGCGGGTCCAGGGCGATCGCGATCCACTGGAAATGGACGATGAACTTCATCGCCATGTCGCCGTAGACGCGATCGCCGCGGGCGAGCAGGATCGCGATCTGCAACATCCACTGGCAGTACAAGGCCATCCAGGCCGTGCCGTCGGCCTGCTCCAGCGATCCGCCACCCGGCAGCGGCGCGGAGCGATCGAAGATGCCGATGTTGTCGAGCCCGAGGAACCCGCCCTGGAAGAGGTTGCGCCCGTCCGGGTCCTTGCGGTTCACCCACCAGGTGAAGTTGGTCAGCAGGCGGTCGAACACGCGGGTGAGCCACACGCGGTCGCCCTCGCCGCGGATCGCCGCCTCGGCCTCGAAGACGTGCAGCGCCGCCCAGGCGGTCACCGGCGGGTTGACGTCCGAGAAGTTCCACTCGTACGCCGGGATCTGGCCGTTGGGGTGCAGGTAGCGCGTGGACAGCAACAGCTCGACCTGGTGCTTGGCGAAATCGACGTCCACCAGTGCCAGAGGAGCGCAGTGAAACGCCAGGTCCCACGCCGCGAACCACGGGTACTCCCACTTGTCCGGCATCGAGATGACGTCCCCGGCGAGCATGTGGAACCACGGCTCGTTGCGGGTCCCCCCGGTGCTGTCCCAGGGGTTGACGCCGTGCTCGTGCAGCCATTTGTGGACGTCGTACTCGTAGTACTGCTTGCCCCACAGCAGGCCGGCGAGCGCCTGGCGCATGACCGCCCCGGCGTCCTCGTCCAGGTCGCCCGGGATGACCTGCGCGTAGAACGCGTCGGCCTCGGCGCGCCGCGCCGTGAACACAGAGTCGAACGCCTCCTCGGCCGCGCAGGCGCTCAGCCGCACACGGACCTCGGAGGACCCTCCCGCGGGCACGGTCAAGACGTGATGGGCCGCGCACTTCGTGCCCGACGCGCGATCCAGCGGCGCCCCGGAGACGACGTGATCGTTGATCGCCGCCTTCGCGGCCCGTCTCGTTGTCGGTGTAGAGCAACGGCGCGTCGGTCTCGAACCGGAACGACCCGAGCTCCGGGTGCGTCGCGACGCCCTCGGCGATCATCGGCGACTCGTCCGCGATGCGCCGGAACCACAGCGTCGGCAGCACGTGCAGCGGCGCGTCGTCCGGCCCGCGGTTGTGGACCGTGATGAGCATCAGGATGTCGTCCGGCGCGCCCTTCGCGTACTCGACCTCCACGTCGAAGTAGCGGTCCTCGTCGAACACGCCCGTGTCCAGCAGCTCGAGCTCCGGCTCTCCGCGCCCCCGTCCGTGGTGCACCAGGGCGTCGTACGGATACGCCCGCTGCGGGTACTTGTAGAGGCACTTCATGTAGGAGTGCGTGGGCGTGGAGTCCTCATAGAACCAGTACTCCTTGACGTCCTCGCCGTGGTTGCCCTCGCTGTTGGTCAGCCCGAAGAAGCGCTCCTTGAGGATCGGGTCCTGGCCGTTCCACAGCGCCAGCGCCAGGCACAGCCGCTGCTGGTCGTCGCACACGCCCGCGATCCCGTCCTCGCCCCAGCGATACGCCCGCGAGCGTGCCTGGTCGTGCGTGAACGAGTTCCACGCGTCGCCGTTTTCGGAGTAGTCCTCGCGGACGGTGCCCCACTGGCGCTCGGAGAGATACGGACCCCACGCCTTCCACGGCGCGGCGCCGGTCCGCGCCTGCTCCAGCCGGTCGTGCTCGGGGGTCTTCACACCGCGGCTCTCAGGCGCACGGCGTCGCCGGCCGGGGTGGTGCCGCGGGTGTACGGACGCGCGAGCAGCATGTAGACGAGGCCGACACCGGAGACGATGACGCATCCGATCACGACGATCCACTTGTCGTACCACGCGGCATCCCCGCGCGGCCACGCGAGGTTCAAGGCGCCGGCCACGCCGTAGACGAGCGCGGCGATGTTCACCGGCAGGCCCCAGCGGCCCAGCGTGAAGCGCCCGGTCGGGACCCACCCGCGTGAGCGCGCGACCAGCGCCGCCCCGACGACCATCTGGAACGCGATGTAGATCCCCGCCGAGGCGAACGAGATCACCCGCAGCAGCGCGCTCGAGGAGATCAACTCGGCGATCGCCACGAGCGCGGCCGGGACCACCGCCGCGACCGTCAACGCGATCGGCGGGACGTGGCGCGTGGGGGAGAAGCTCGACAGGGCGTCGGACGCGAAGATCATCCGGTCGCGGGCGTAGGAGTACAGAAGCCGGCTCGCCGCCGCCTGCAGGCTCAGGACGCACGACAGGAACGAGATCAGCACGATCACCGTGATGACCTTCGAGCCGACCGTGCCGAACACGTCGGCCAGCACCGCGCCCACCGGGTCCGCCTGCTCGCCGCTGAGGATCGCCGAGAAGTCCGGCTGGGCGAGGATCAGCGCGGCGGTGATCAGCAGCGCCGCCGCGCCGCCGATGTAGATCGTGCGCCGCATCGCGATCGGGATCGTGCGGCCCGGGTCCGGCACCTCCTCGGCGACGTCGCCGCACGCCTCGAAGCCGTAGAACAGGTACAGGCCGAGCAGCGAGGCGGCCAGGAACGCGCCCACGTAGGAGCCGTCACCCTGCGTCCCGAGGCCGTCGAAGAACGCGCCGAAGTCCTGGTGGCGCTCGAACAGCAGCAGGTAGATCCCGACGAACAGCGCGCCGATCAGCTCCGCCACGAACCCGGCCATCGCCACCCGGCCGAGCGTCCTCGTCCCGCTCAGATTGATCAGCAGGCACAGCAGCATCAGCGCCCCCGCGATCAACACCGTCGTGAAGCGGTTCGGCGTGAACCCGAACAGCGAGCCGACGAAGATCACCGCGCCGGTGGACACCGACGCGACGGTGGCGATCAGCGCCCACCCGTAGATCCAGCCCGTCAGCCACGCCCAGCGCCGGCCGATCAGCCGTCGCGCCCACGGGTAGATCCCGCCCGCGACCGGGAACTGCGCCACCACCTCGGCGAACACCAGCGCCACCAGCAACTGCCCGAGCGCGGCGATGACCACGCTCCAGATCATCGGCGGCCCACCGGCCACGAAGGCCAGTGCGAAGGTCGAGTAGACCCCCACGACCGGCGACAGGTAGGTGAACCCGAGCGCGAAGTTCTCCCACAACCCCATGCGGCGCTCGAAGTGGCTCTCGTACCCGAGCTCGGCAAGCTGTTCGGCGTCGGACCGCATCCCGCGAACCTCCTCGTTTTCACTGGCTGCGCGGAACCTATCGGGTGCGGCGGAAGGTACGCTGGGCGACGTGATGCGCGGGCGGGCGATCGGGTGGCTGGTGCTGGGCGTGCTCGGTATCGCCGCGCCGCCGGCGGCCGCGGCGCCGGACATCGGCCTGACCTTTACCGCCGCCCCCGAGCCGGCGACGGTCGGGCAGCCACTGACGTTCACGCTGACCGCGACCAACCGCGGCGACGCGGCGACGGGCGTGGAGCTCGTGGCGGGAGTGCCGTCCTCGATGACGTTCGTCTCGGTCGACGACGCGCGCTGCACCACGGAGGTGCGCTGTACGATCGGCGCGCTGGACGCAGGCGCGAGCGTGGCCGTCAGGTTCGTCGTCACGCCCGGTTCCGCCGGGACGGCCAGCAGCACGGCGGGGGCGAGCTCGACCGAAGGCGGCACCGTTCCCGGTGCGACCGCCAACGTGACGATCGTCGAGCCGCGCGCGAAGCCGACGTTGACGCTCGACGTGGTCGACGGGTTCGTCGGCCAGCCGCTGAGCGCCGGCTACCGGCTCTCGGGCGGCACCGGACCGGTGATGCTGACGCTGTACGGGCCCGACGACGAGGACTGCACCACGCCGATCGGCACCTCGGGCTTCACGCCGACGGAGCCCGGGACCTATCGCTGGATCGCGGCCTACAGCGGTGACGCGCGGTTCGAGCCTGTCTCGACCTCGTGCACGCCGGTCGCCGTGCGAGCCGTGCCGGGCCTGAGCGTCGGCTCGACCGACGTCGAGCTGACCGGCGCCGCGGCCGGCTCCGGCACGTTGACGTTCACCGCGTGCCCGGGTGCGAGCGTCTCCGTGCCCGTCGCCGGCAACGGGGTCTACGCGTCGCCGATCCCGGCGCCGTTCAGCGTCCTCTACAGCGGTGACGAGCTCAACGCGCCGGTGTCCAGCGTGTGCCCGGTCCCCGTGGACGTGCCGGCTCCGGCGGTGCTGCCGGTCACGCTGCCGTCGAACGTGTTCGTGCTGCGCAGGGCCGGCGGGACGAAGAGCGGGCGGATCACGCTGTCGCTGCGGGCGCCCGCGGCGGGCACGTTCCGCGTGAAGGCCACCGCCGGCGGCAAGACCTACGACACGGCGCAGCGGGCCTTGACGTCACTGCGGTCGGCGACGCTCACGCTCCTGCCCAACGCGACCGCCCGCAAGCTGCTGCGCAGGCACTCGCGGGTCAGCGTGCGCGTCGCGATCACGTTCACGCCGTTCGGCGGGACGGCACGCACCACGACGCGAACGGTCACGATCAAGACGCGGTGAAGCGGCCGTTGGCCGGCCCGGCGCCGAGGACGCGTGCGCTTCCCGGCGACGGTCCGCCCGCTCGTGCTCAACCTTTAGGCACGCGCACCGCATTCCGGAGATGCTTGCGGGCGATGACCAAGCTGGCCCGCTGGACCCTCGCCGCCGCACTCGCCGCCCTCGCCACCGCCGCACCCGCCCGCGCATCGTTCCTGCAGGAGGTCGGCTCGCCGTTCACCGTCGGCGTGAACCCCTACGGAGCGGTGGCCGCGGACTTCAACCGCGACGGGCGCCCTGACCTCGCGACGATCAACGGCACGTCGAGCAACCTCTCCGTGCTCCTGCGCCAGCCCGCGGGTGGGTTCGCCGCCGAAGCCGGGTCGCCGTTCACCGTCGCCAGCGGGCCGAACTACGGCGCGGTCGCCGATTACAACGGCGATGGCTGGCCCGACATCGCGGTCGCGGCCTACCAGGGCGGTGCCGTCTCGATCCTGATCCGGAAGCCGACCGGCGGGTTCACGGCCGAGGCCGCCGTCACCGCAGCGGGGGCCGGGGCCGTCGCGGCCGGGGACTTCAATGCCGACGGTCGCCCGGACCTCGCGGTCGCGCGCTACAACAACGCCTCGATCCAGATCTTCCTGCGCAACGCCGCGAACACGGGCTTCACCGCCGGGAGCACCTACGCCACGGGCGCCAACCCGCGCTTCATCGCCGCCGCCGACTTCAGTGGAGACGGCCGTCCCGACCTTGCCGTCAGCAACATCGGGGGCGCATCGGTCACGATCCTGATCGGCACCGGTGGCGGCGCCTTCGTCCAGGAGATCGGGTCCCCGGTCGGGGTCGGCACCTCGCCGGTCGGGTTGGTCGCCACCGACCTGACGGGCGACGGGCGGCCGGACCTCGCGGTCGCGAACTCCGGCTCGAACACCGTGTCGCTGTTCACCCGCGTCCCGGCGGGCGGGTTCACCTCTGGAGGCGCACCGATCCCGGTGGGCACCGAGCCGTACGGCGTCGAGACCGCTGACTTCAACCGTGACGGGCGCGTGGACCTGGCGGTCGCCAACCACAAGAGCGGCACGGTGTCGATCCTGTTGCGGCAGGCTGACGGCTCCTTCACCGCGGACACCGGCTCGCCGATCCCGACCGGGGTCGGTGCCGACCAGATCGCCATCGCGGACTTCAACGGCGACAGCCGGCCCGATCTGGCGGTCACCAACGACGGTGCCTCGAGCGTGACGGTGCTGCTCAACACGACCCCCGAACCGGTGGTCGTCGCGCCGCCGGTCGACCCGCCCGTCGTCAATCCGGCGCCGGTCGCGCCGGTGACTCCCGTGGTCCCCGCACCCAGGATCAGCGCACGACTCGCGCTCGCCTGGACGGTGTTCCGCAACTACGTCGTGCTCGACTCCGCGACGGTCAAGGACATCCCGGCGGGCGCGACCGTGAAGGTCACCTGCGGCACCTGCAAGAGGAAGTCGCTCACGCTCACCGCCAAGAAGACGACCCTGACCCTGAGCAAGCTCCGCGGCGCGAAGCTCAAGCGCGGCAAGACGTTCACGGTGACGATCACCAAGCCCGGCTACGTCGGGCTCTCGATGACGCGCAAGGTCAAGAACTACGGGCGCACGCTGAAGGCGCTCAAGAAGGCCGTCAAGGCGCCGTTCAGCGAGACGCGCGGATGCGTTCCGGTCGGAGCGACGAAGCCGGCCAAGACCTGCTGAGCCGGGCGGGATCCATTAGCGTTGCCGGCCGATGCCGATCACCGGCCTGCACCACGTCCAGCTGGCAGCGCCGCCTGACTGCGAGGACGAGGCGCGCCACTTCTACGGCGAACTGCTCGGGCTCGAGGAGATCCCCAAGCCCGAGCCGCTGCGCCGACGGGGCGGCGTGTGGTTCCAGGCGGGCGCGCAGCAGCTGCACATCGGCGTGCAAGAGCCGTTCGCGCCCGCCCGCAAGGCCCACCCGGCCCTGCGCGTCGACGACCTCGACGCGCTCGCCGCCCGCCTGGCGCCGAACGTCACGTGGGACGACGCACTCCCGGGTGTCCGGCGCTTCTACTCGGCAGACCCGTTCGGCAACCGGATCGAGCTGATCGAGGACTGACTTCAGCGTCACCGCCGCGGCGTGAACTCGTTCATGGCCTTGGTCCGGTGTGAGGTTTTCCGTAGGGTTCCGTGAACGTCACGCGAGCGACACCGATCCGGCCGGCACACGCCCGCTGCGCCCGCTCGGCAGCCGCAGCGCGACCAGCAGCGCGCCGATCAGCGCGACGCCGGCGGCGGCGGTGAGGCCGATGCCGAGCGCGTCCGTGAACGCCTGCCCGGCGACGGCCGAGAGCTCCGCGCCGGCGGTCCCGCCGAGCTGCGCGGCCTCGGCGTGGGCCGCGCCGATCGACTCGCCGGCCGGTCCGCTCACGTCGTTGGAGTAGACGGTCCCGATCAGGGAGCCGACGACGGCCACGCCCAGCGCGCCGCCGACCTGGCGCGTGACGTCGCTCATCGCGGAGCCGACGCCGGCCTTGGACTCGGGGACCGAGCTCATGACCGAAGCGGTCGACGGCGCCATGGCGAAGCCCATCGAGAGGGCGAGCCCGAAGGTCACCAGCGCGAGCAGCGCCGGGGCCATCGAAGGCGTCCACAACAGGCTCGTGCTCAGGACCAGAGCGACCCCGACCAGCCCGCCGGAGATGATCCGGGTGCGGCCGAACGTCGCCGCCAGCTTCGCCGACGACCCCGACCCGACGACCAGGCCCAGGGCGAGCGGCAGCATCGCCGCGCCCGCCTCCAGCGCGCTGTAGCCGTGCGCGAACTGCAGGAACTGCGTGAAGGCGAACACCGAGCCCATCAGCGCGAAGAACACGAGGCCGATGCCCAGCGAGGCGATCGTGAAGCGTGGGTCCGAGAAGAACTTCAGCGGCAGCATCGGCGCGGTCACGCGGCGCTCCCACCACACGAACGCCCCGCCGAAGCCGGCGGCGGCGACGAACCCGCCCAGGACGACCGGATCGGTCCACCCGCGCGGGGTCGCCTCGATGATCGAGTAGACGAGCGTGGACAGCGTGGCGATCGACAGCCCTGCGCCGACGAGATCGAACGCGCCGGGCTTCGGGTCACGGCTCTCGGGGACGAGCACATGCCCGGCGCCCAGCGCCACCAGGACGATCGGCACGTTGAGCCAGAACACGCTGCTCCACGGCAGCCACTCCAGCAGCAGCCCGCCGACGAACGGCCCGAGGCCGATGCCGACGCCCGCGATCGCCGACCAGATGCCGATCGCCCTGGCCCGCTCCTGCGCTGGGAAGACGTCCATGATCACCGACAGGGTGGCGGGCATGATCATCGCTCCGCCGATGCCCATCACCGCGCGCAACGCGATCAGTTGCCCAGAGGAGGACGCGAGGGCGGCGAGCGTGCTGGCGGAGCCGAAGACGATCAGCCCGGCCTGCAGCGCGCGCTTGCGGCCGAAGCGATCACCGAGCGTCCCCATCGTCAGCAGCACGCCGGCGAAGGCCAGCAGGTAGGCGTCGACGATCCACTGCAGCGTCGACGCCGACGCCTCGAAGTGCGTCTGCAGGGTGGGCAGCGCGACATTCAGGACGGTGTTGTCCAGTCCGATGAGCAGCAGGCTCAGCGAGAGCACGCCGAGGGTCTTCCAGCGCCGCTCGTATGTGGGGTGCGAGGTCATGCGATCAGGCTCCCGCGTCGGCCGCCCCTGCACATCAGGGGGACACCCTGAACCGGCCCCCCGAGCCGATCATCGGGCGCGCTCCGGAGCTCGCCTGGCTGGACGCCGCGCTCGACGGCGACGGCCCCGCCTGCGTGGCGATCGAGGGTGAGCCCGGGATCGGCAAGTCGCGGCTGCTGGCCGAGTTGCGCGCCCATGCGCTCCAGCGCGGCTGGACGGTCCTGTCCGGCGCGGGCGCGGAGTTCGAGCGCGACGAGCCCTACGGCGTCTGGATCGAGGCGCTCGACGAGCACGTCGCGTCGCTGCCGTGGCACGACCACGAGCTGCTCGCCGACCTCAGCGCGGTCGTCCCGTCGCTCGGCGGCGGCTCGTCGCGCGGCGACGAGCGTCACCGGCTGCACCGCGCCGTACGCCGGCTCCTCGCCGTGCTGGCGGAACGCCGGCCGCTGCTGGTGGTCTTCGACGACCTGCACTGGAGCGACGCCGGCTCGATCGAGCTGCTCGGCGCGTGCGTGCGCCGGGGCATCGCGCCCGGCGTCCTGCTCGCGCTGGGCTACCGCACCGGGCGCGCGTCCGCGGCGCTGCGGGCCACGCTGGGCTCACCGACCGTCGGCGTGCTCGAGCTGACGACGCTCAGCGAGGCGGACTGCCGGACCCTCACGGGCGAGGACTTCTCGGAGACGCTGTTCCGCGACAGCGGCGGCAACCCGTTCTACGCGCTCCAATTGGCCCGCGCACCGGACGCGCCGGAACGGGCCATCCCCGGCGTCCCGCGCAGCGTCGCGGGCGCGCTGTTCGAGGAGCTCACGGCGCTCTCCGCACCCGCCCGCGCGCTGATCGACGCCGGCGCGATCGCCGGCGACCCGTTCGAGCCCGAGCTCGCCTACGCGATCGCCGAGCTGGAGCCGGAGACCGGCACGAGCGCGCTCGACGAGCTGCTGGCCACCCGGCTGCTGCACCCGACCCGGGTCCCGCGGCGCTTTGCCTTCCGCCACCCGCTGGTGCGCCGCGCGGTCTATGAGTCCAGCGGCGGCGGCTGGCGGCTCGCCGCCCACGCCCGCGCCGCCCAGGCACTCAACGCCCGCGGCGCGAGCGCCGTGGCCCGCGCCCACCACGTCGAGCAGGCGGCGGTCGCCGGCGACGAGGACGCGATCGCGACCCTGCTGGAGGCGGCCACCGCGACCGTCGCGCACGCCCCGGCGACGGCCGCCCACTGGTTCGACGCCGCCCTGCGGGTGATGCCCGAGCGCGACGCCGCCCGCCGCGGCCAGACGCTGATCGCCCAGGGCCGGGCGCTGCGCTCGATCGGCGAGAACGACCGCTGCGTGGACTGCTTCACCGAGGCCATGACGCTGCTCGGTCCCGAGCCCGCGCTGACCGCGGCGACGGCCTTCGCGGAGGACTTCCTGGGCCGCCACGACTCGGCGAAGCGCCGCCTCGCCGCCTTGGCGGTCAGCGACGACGCCGCGGGCATCGCCGTGCTCCTGGCGCGGTTCGCCGGCTCGTTCTTCACGCTCGACCTCCCGGCGGGGAAGCGGCTGAGCCGGCAGGCGCTGGAGATCGCCGAGCGCCTCGGCGAGCCGCTGCTGATCGGCTCGACCGCGGCCGCCGTCGCCCACGGCGCGGCCAACGCCGGTGACGTCCCCACGACGATCACCGCCCTCGCCCGCGCCACCGAGATCATCGACGCGGCCGACGACGAGGCGCTCGCGTCGCAGATCGACGCGCTCAACCGGCTCGCGTGGTCCGAGCACCTGATCGAGCGCGACGGCGACGCGATCCGCCACGCCGCTCGCGGCATCGCGATCGCCCAGCACACCGGCCAGGACCAGTTCGTGCCGATCCTCGCCGGTGCGCAGGCGCTGAGCACGCTGCGCCAGGGAGCGCTCTCGCGTGCGCTGGCGATCCAGGACGACGCGCTCGAGACCGCCGAGGTCACCGCCAACGGCTACGTGACCGCGTGGGTCCTGGCGACCAGCGTCCACCTCGCCCTCGTCCAGGGCGACGACGCCGCCGCCGAGCGCGCCGCGGAGCGGGCGGTGACGCTCGTGGCCGGCCTCGACGGCCGGATCCCGCTGACCGCGCGCACGCGGCTGGCGATCGTCCGGGGAGAGGACCCCGCCGGCAACGACGCGCTGCCCCCGAGCATGGTCGTCGACGATGCCGAGCGGCTGACGCGCCGGGCGCTGGCCGACGGCCGGCTCGCCGACGCGGAGCGCTACGCGGCCTGGGCGGAGCGGGTCGCGGCCGGCCTGGGGCTGCCGGTCGCCGGCGCGCTCGCCCGCCGGGCCCGCGCGGCCGTGCTGCTGGCGAAGGGTGACGCCCCAGCCGCCGCCACGCTCGCGCTCGACGCGATCCCGGAGGCCGCCCCGATCGACGCGGCCCGCTCCCGCTCGCTCGCCGGCCGGGCGCTGGCGGCGGCCGGCGAGCGCACCGCCGCGATCAGCCAGCTGCGCAGCGCCGAGCGCGCCTTCGACGCACGCGACATCATCCCCGACCGCGACCAGGCCCGCCGCGAGCTGCGCCGCCTCGGCGCACGCTCGGAGCCTCGCGGTCCGGCCACCGCCGAGGACAGCGGGCTGGGCTCGCTGACCAAGCGCGAGCGCGAGATCGCCGACCTCGTCACCGACCGCAAGACCAACCGCGAGATCGCCGCTGAGCTGTTCCTCAGCGAGAAGACCGTCGAGTCGCACCTGCGCAACGTCTTCGCCAAGCTCGGCGCCGCCTCGCGCGTGGATGTCGCGCGGGCCGTGGAGCGCAGCGGACAGCCCTAGCGCCGAGGTTCGCCGACGCGCACCCGCGGACGCCGGGAGCCACCCTCGAAGGCATGCCGTTCGATTGCGACGGTGAACGGCATGCCCGCCAAGCTCGCCCGCCGCGCACCGGAGTCAGCGATCTTCGCGGGCGCCACCGCCGCCGCCCTCCTGCACGCGCTCGACGACGCCTTCACCGGCCGCGAGCCGGGCGTCGGCCTCGGTCAGCACGCGTTCGCGGCCGCCGTCGCCGTCGTCTCCGGCGTCGCCGCCGTGCATCTGTTCCCGCGCGTGCGGCCCGTGGCCCGGATGACGCTGGCGTTCGTCTTCGGCGCGCTCGCGCTGGTCAACGGCGCCCTGCACGTCGCCGATCACCAGATCGCGCTCGGCGACGTCACCGGCGTGCTCGCGGCCGGGGCGGGCGTGACGCTGCTCGGCCTCGCCGCCGCGATCCCCTTCCTCCACCGTGGGCGGGGTACGTGGAAGGGCCGGCTGGCCGCGGTCGGAGTGATCCCGGCGCTGCTGCTGTTGACCACGATGATCTGCGTCGGCCTGACCGAGACGCACAAGTTCCGCGAGCCGGTCGGCCCGACCCCTGCCGGCTACGCCACCGTGGACTTCAAGGCCCGCGACGGCGTCAGGCTCCAGGCCTGGTACCGGCCGACCCGCAACGGCGCGACGATCATCGTCCTGCACGGCGGCGGAGGCAACCGGACCGGCGCGATGCGCCACGCCCGGATGCTCGTCCGCCACGGCTACGGCGTGTTCGTCCCCGACGCCCGCGGCCGCGGGCGCAGCGAGGGCGTCCAGAACGCGTTCGGCTGGGGCTGGGACGAGGACGTCGCGGGCGCGATCCGCTACCTCAAGACCCGCCCCGAGGTCGACCCGGACAAGCTCGCCGGCCTCGGTCTCTCGACCGGCGCCGACGTCCTGCTCGAGGGCGAGGGCCTCAAAGCGGTGGTCGCGGACGGCACCGCCGCCGAGTCCTTCGAGGACTGGCGGCGCCTGAAGGGCCTGACGCTGATGACGCCGTTCCTGGCCGCCGAGTTCGCCACGACGCGGATCACCTCGGGCACGCCGTCCGGGCCGCCGCTGGAGGACATGGTGCGCACCGGCAAGGCGCCGCTGCTGCTGATCTCGGCCGGCCGCGACCTCGAGTACGAGTTCAACGTCCACTACACGAAGCTGCGCACCTCACGCCGGATCGAGCACTGGAACCTCCCGACGGCCGGCCACACCGCCGCCCTGCGCCAGTTCCCGCGTCCCTACGAGGCCCGCGTGGTCGCGTTCCTGGATTGGGCGATGAGCGTGTCGACCAGCGCGAGCTTGTCGATCACCGGGGGCGAGAGCACGAAGGGGTAGAGGTCCTCCTGGCCCATGCTGCGGTTGATCGCGTTCAGCGCGTAGGTGAGCGCGTGCCAGTCGCTCATCAGCGAGCGCAGGTCGAGGTCGACCCGCGGCGTCGAGTCGCCCACCCGCACCTGCTGCGCCGCCGCGGTCTGCAGCGTCTCGCGGATGTGGAGCACGTGGGCGAACGTCTCGGCCCAGTCCTCGGACGGGTGCATGGTCGCGTAGGCGCTCACGTACTCGTTGGACCAATCGTCGGGCGGGCCGTTCTCGTAATGGCGGTCCAGGGCCGCCTGGTAGTCCTCGCGCTCGTCACCGAACAGCGCCCGCACCCGTTCCGGCTCGACGGCGAGCACCTCGAAGTAGAAGTGCCCGACCTCGTGGCGCATGTGGCCGAGCAGCGTGCGGTAGGGCTCGGCCATCTTCTCGCGCAGCTCGGTCCGGTGCGCGTCGATGGCCTCGGCGAGGTCGAGCGTCACGAGCCCGTCGGCGTGCCCGGTGGTCACCGCCTCCAGCCGGCTGGAGAGCAGGTCGAAGCGCAGCTTGCCCGGGATCGGCAGGCCGAGCTCGCCGAGCTCGTAGAACAGCCGCCGCTTGGCGCCCTCGGCCTTGGCGAAGTTCAGCAGCGCGTCGCTGTCGCTGTCCGACGGGCGCGTGCGGGTGCGCGCGCAGCAGAAGCACAGCTGACCCGGCCCGGCCGGGACCCAGTTGCACTCCGCCAGCTCCACGTTGGCGCAGCGGGCGGGCGGGTCGGGCACGAGCGTGCGCGCTTGCCACTCGAACCCCTGCTGGGTGCCGCAGCGGACGCAGGCGAGGCTCTCGAACTCTTGGAGCAGGCCGCAGCGGCCGCAGGGGAAGGTGCGCATCTGCGCGATGAATCTAGCCCTCGGCCTCGAACTCCTCCGCGTGCCCTTGCCCCGTCCGGGGCTTGGAGCCGAAGGACCCGCGCTGCTGCTGGAGGTTGAAGCCGGGCGGCGGACCACCGGGCTGCGGGTCGCCCGCCCGGCCGCGCTGCGACGCGTCGCGGCTGGGCTGCACCCGCTTGGGCTCGTCCTTGCCCTTCGGGAAGTGCGGCGGCCACGGCGCGTCGCCCAGCCCGCCCTCCTCGTCACGGCGGGCGAGGTCGAGCAGCTGCTCGAGTGAGCCGGGTGCCAGATCGATGTCGGCCGCGGGATCGCCGATCGTCCGCAACCGCTCCGGCACCGTGTCCAACCGCAGATCACCCGGCTCGACGTCGGGCACCTCGTCCCACGTCAGCACGCAGGACACCCGCGCGTCGGGCGTCGGGCGGACGGAGTACGCGGACGCCACGGTGCGATCGCGGGCGTTCTGGTTGTAGTCGACGAAGACGCCGTGGCGCTCCTCCTTCCACCACTTGCTCGTCGCCAGCTCCGGCGCGCGCCGCTCGATCTCGCGCGCGAGCGCCAGCGCCGCGCGCCGCACCTGCAGATACGACCACTCCGGCGCGATCCGCACGTTGATGTGGATGCCCTTTGAGCCCGACGTCTTCGGATACCCGCGCAGGCCGTGCTCGGTCAGCACCGCGTTGGCCACCAGCGCCGTCTGGCGCACGTCGTCCCAGGTGGCGTCATCGGTGGGGTCGAGGTCGACGCGCAGCTCATCCGGATGGTCGAGGTCGGCGCGCCGCACCGGGTGCGGGTTGAAGTCGATCACCCCGAGGTTGACCGCCCACGCGAGGTGCGCCTCGTCGTTGACCACGAGCTCCTCGGCGGTCCGCCCGGAGGGGAACGCGACGGTCGTCGTCTGCAGCCACTCCGGCAGGTTCTTGGGCACCCGCTTCTGCCAGATCGGGTCCTCCATGATCCCGTTGACGAAGCGCTTCATCACCGTCGGGCGCTCGCGCAATCCGATCAGCGCCGCGTCCGCCGCGTCCAGGTAGTACTGGACCAGGTTGAGCTTCGTCCAGCCGGGCTTGGGGAAGTAGACCTTCGCGGGGTTCGAGAGCCGGACCTCGTGCCCGGCCACCTCGAGCATCGTGTACTCGCTCTTGGCCATCGCGTTCAGCCTAACTCTCAGGCCACGCCGCTAGGCTGACCGCCGAAATGCGCCCGGGTCGCCGATGATCAACCGCTTCACGTTCGCCGGGCTGGTGGCCGTACTGGCCGTCGCCGGGCTCGTGGGGCTCGTGGTGTTCGCCGCCGGCGGCGGCAGGAGCGAATCGTCGGCGCGCCCGTCCGACCGCGCCGCCGACACCGGCACACCGCCGGCGACGGCCGCGACCTCGAGCGGCGCGCCCGAAAGCACCGCCGACGCCCAGGCCACCCCGCCCGCGCGCAAGACCAAGAACCTCGCGCAGGCGGTCAAGCTCGCCGGGTGCACGCTCCGGCACGAGCGCAACGAGGGCGTCGAGCACGCCGACCGGGCGTTCACCGCCGCCGACTACCAGGTCAACCCGCCGACTTCGGGCACCCACGCGCCGACGTGGGCCGAGGACGGGATCTACGGCCCGGGAACCACGCCCGAGCTCGGCACCCTCGTGCACACGCTCGAGCACGGCCGGATCGACATCCAGTACAAGCCCGGCACGCCGGCCAGGACGATCAGCCAGCTGACCGCGCTCTACGACGAGCTGGACAACGGCTACCACCTGCTGCTGTTCGAGAACAGCACGGAGATGCCGTTCGCGGTGGCCGCGACGGCCTGGGACCAGCTGCTCGGCTGCCCGGCGATGAACAACCGCGTGTTCGACGCGATCCGTGCGTTCACCGCCACCTACATCGACAAAGGTCCTGAAGTCGTGCCCTAAGCGCTTCAGCGGCATGCGATGATCGCCCTGGAATGCAGGGCGGTCCGGAGTTCGAGGTCCTTCGTCGCACGACGATCGATGGCGTCGTGGTCTCGCCGATCGGCGAGATCGATCTGGCGACCATCGACGCGGTGCGCGTGGAGCTGCAGGCGGCGCGGGCGGCGGCCAACCTCGTCTACCTCGACCTGCGGGCGGTCACGTTCATCGACTCCGCGGGCGTCCGGCTGGTGGTCGAGGGCGCGCGGGACCTCGCGGGCCAAGGCGGTGAGCTGGTCGTGATCCGCGGCGGCCCGGAGGTCACCCGCCTGTTCGAGCTCGTCGGGCTCGACGGGCGCGTGCGCATGCTCGACGCCGCGCCCGGCGAGTGAAGCTCGGGGCGTGGCTGCGCGGCGGCGGCGTGGCCGCCGACCGCGAGCGCTTCGCGCTGATCCGCGAGGCCGCGCTGATCGCCGACGCCAACCTGACCGCCGGCGAGGTGATGGAGCGGCTGAAGGCGCTGCTCACGCCCGCCTTCGCCGACACCTGCACAATCGAGCTGCACGTCTCGAGCATGCCGATCCACCGCGAGCACGAGCTCGTCGTCGGACTGCGCTCGCGCGGCCGCGAGATCGGCACGCTGCGGCTCACCCGCTCACGCCGCGCCTACTCGGCCGCGGACTACGAATTCGCCCAGCTGATCGGCGGGCGGGCCGCGCTCGCGCTGGAGAACGCGCAGCTCACCCAGCGCGAGACCCACCTCACGACGGCGCTCGACAGCCTCGCCGAGGCGGTGACGATCCAGGACGCGGGCGTCGGCCTGGTCTACGCCAACGACGCGGCCGCGGCGGCGCTCGGGTTCGACAGCGCCGAGCAGCTGCTGGCCACGCGGCCCGAGGACATCATCGACGCCTACGAGTCCTTCCTGAGCGACGGTCGCCCGCTCACGCTCGAGGATCTCCCCGGCCGCGCGGTGCTGCGCGGCGTGACCCCGGAGGCGCTGACCGTCCGCGCGATCCACAAGGTCACGCGCGAGGAGCGCTGGCGGGTGGTGAAGGCCACCGCCGTCCCCGGGCACCCGAACCTCGCGGTCAACGTGATCGAGGACATCACCGAGGTGATGCGCGCGGAGCGCGCGCAACGCTTTCTCGCGCAGGCGGGCGCGGTGCTCGCGTCGTCGCTGAGCACCGAGGAGACGCTGACCCGCATCGCGCAGCTATCCGTTCCGCGGCTGGCGGACTGGTGCGCGGTCGCGCTGCCGGACGGGTCCGAGCTCAGGACCGTCGCCGTGGCCCACGTCGACCCGGAGAAGGTCGAGTTCGCGCGCGGGTATCAGGCGCGCTACCCGACGCCGGTGGCCGCCAACACGGGCGCCGCGGGCGTGCTGCGCGAGGGCGTCTCGCAGGTGGTCAACGGCATCAGCGACGAGCTGCTGGACGCCTACATCCCGGACGAGCAGCGCCGCGCGGAGCTCAAGACGCTCGGGATGCATGCGGTGATGATCGTCCCGATGGTCACCGGCGGGCGCGCGATCGGCGTGATCTCGTTCGTCAGCGCCGAGTCCGGCCGGTCGTTCACCGACGCCGACCGCGAGCTGGCCGAGGAGCTCGGCCGTCGCGCCGGCACCGCGGTGGAGAACGCCCGCCTCTACCAGGAGCGCTCGCACATCGCCCAGACGCTGCAGCGCGGCCTGCTGCCGGACGCGCTGCCTCAGATCCCCGGCTTTCGCCTGTCGAGCCTGTACCGCCCGGCGGGGGAGGAGAACCTCGTCGGCGGTGACTTCTATGACGCGTTCGAGACCGAGCGCGGCTGGATGCTGCTCGTCGGCGACGTCACCGGCCGCGGCGCCGAGGCCGCCGCCCAGACCGGGCAGGCGCGCCACACGCTGCGCACCGCGGCCGTGTTGCTGGGCGATGCCACGTCGGCGCTCGCGCAGCTCAACCGCGCGCTGGTCGAGCGGCGCGAGCTGACGCCGTGCACGGTGGCGATGGTGCATGTCACCGCGCGGACCATCGAGGTCGTCTGCGCCGGCCACCCGCAGCCCCTGCTGATCAGAGCGGGAGTACCGCGCGCGGTCGGCTCCTTCGGCCCGATGGTCGGCGCCTGGGCCGACAGCCGTTGGCACGCCGACGCGCTCGAGTTGGACCCGGGCGACGTGCTCGTGCTCTACACCGACGGGGTGACCGACGCACGCGGTGCCAATGGGCGCTTCGGGGAGGCACGGCTGCTGGAAGCCCTGCGCGGAGCCGAGGATGCGGCCGGCGCGGTGGCCGCGATCGACCGCGCGCTCACGCAGTTTCAAACCGGTCCTCAAGCTGACGACACGGCCGTTCTGGCGCTGGACTCACCGCTTAGGACAGCTTGATTTTCGCCTGAGCGCGAACGAGACTCCCGGCCGGAGGGGTTTCACGGAAGACCGAGGGGGTCGAGGATGGATGCAAGGCGGCTCACGGCTGGGCTGTTCGCGGTCGCGGCGATGGCGGCCGTGCCGGGGGTGGCGCAGGCCAACGACGTGTGGGATCCGGTGAGCGCACCGTCGGCGACGGGTGCAGCCGTCAAGCCCGACCGCTTCCGGGCGTTCGCGCTCGATCAGTCGGCGCTGAGATCGGACCTCACCGGCGCCGCGAAGAACCGCGGCGCGGCCTCGTCCGCGATCATCTCGCTGCCGGCGCCGGGTGGCGGGTATCAGCGCTTCCAGGTCACCGAGTCCTCGGTCATGGAGGCCGGCCTGGCCGCCAGGCACCCGGAGATCAAGACCTACTCGGGGGTCGGCCTGGATGACCAGACGGCGACGATCGCGGCGGACAACACGCCGCTGGGCTTCCACGCCTCGGTGCGTTCGGCGACCGGCGCCTGGTACGTCGACCCCTACTACCACAACGACGACAGCGTCTACGTCAGCTACTTCGCCAAGGACGTCAGCGAGTCCTCGCACGGCGACAGCTTCGTCGAGGAGGAGCCCGACGGCGATCCGCTGGACATCGGCGTCAGCCGCAAGCCAGCGAAGTCGGCGGCCGGCCCCGAGGTCCAGCTGCGCACCTACCGCCTTGCGATGATCACCGATCCGACGTACGCCACGTACTTCGGCGGCCCGGCCAACGTCACCGCGGCCAAGGTCACGCTGGTCAACCGCGTCGACCAGATCTACCAGGACGAGACCGACATCAAGCTCGTCCTGATCAACGACACCGACAAGCTCAACCTCGACACGGACGCGCTCGCGACCGGCGCCAACGGGCCCTGCGGCGCCGCGGCGTGTTACACGACGCAGCAGCTCTCGACGTGCGACAGCCCGACGCTGACCCGCAACCGGATCGTGATCGGGCAGCTCGTCGGCGCCTCCAACTACGACGCCGGCCACATCATGCTCGGTCGCAACGGCGGCGGCGTCGCCAGCCTCGGCGTCATCGGCGGCAACAGCAAGGCGCAGGGCTGCACCGGCCTGCCGACCCCGGTCGGCGACTTCATGGCCGTCGACTACGTGGCCCACGAGCTCGGCCATCAGTTCGCCGGCAACCACACGTTCAACGGCACGCAGTCCAACTGCTCCGGCGGCAACCGCAACGCGGGCACCTCGGTCGAGCCGGGCTCAGGCTCCTCGATCATGGCCTACGCCGGCATCTGCCAGACCGACAACCTGCAGCCGCACTCGGACCCGTACTGGTCCCAGCGCAGCTACGACGAGATCACGGCGCTGGTGACGGGCACGCGCGCCCCGATCAACGAGGTCCAGAACGCCTCGTTCCGTGACTTCGACGGCACCGACTCGTTCACGATCAGCCTGTTCGGCAAGACCACGCCGGCGTTCGCCAACGGCACCACCTACACGAACGCGGCGATCGCCGCGGCGCTCCAGGGCGCCGGCGAAGTCCAGACCGTCGCCCTCGCCGGCTACGACACCAACGGCGACTCGTACCGCCTCAGCTACAAGGGCGCCAACACGGTGCCGATCGTCCGCGGCCAGAACAACACCGCGGCCGGCATCCAGAACGCGCTGCAGGGCGGCAACGAGCAGCAGATGGTCGCCCTGACGGGCTTCACGACCGCGACCGGCACGCTGCAGATCGCGATCAACGGCGTCAACTCCGTCGTCGTCGGCGCGGGCCAGACGCTCAGCTACACCAACACCAACCTCGCGACGGCGATCAATGCCATCTCCGGCTTCGCCGGCGGCGCGACCGTCTCGGGGTCCAGCGCCACGGGCTTCACCGTGACGTTCGCCGGCGCGTCGGCCGGCACCGACGTCCCGGCGGTCTCGATCGTCAACTGCACCTGCACCGCCTCGACCGTCCGTGAGACGGCCAAGGGCGGCGCGGCGATCGCGGGCTGGCCGACGGGCGGCACGGTCAGCGCCGGCAGCGTGACCGACGCGGGCTACACGCTGACCTTCGGCGGCGCCTTCCAGGGCACCGACGTCGACCTCGTCACGCTCGCCGACCTCAACAGCGTGACCGGCACCGTGACCGAGACGACCAAGGGCACCGCGGGCATCCTGCCGACCGGCGGCACGGCGACCGTCACCGGCTTCGGCGGCACCGGCACCCCAGGCCCGACCGGCTTCCAGGTCACCTTCGGCGGCACCGTCGGCCTGATCGACGTCCCGAGCATGACGCTGGCGTTCACCGGCGCCACCGGCTTCGTCGGCGAGACCGCCAAGGGCGGCCCGATCGGCAACAACGGCTTCGTCGTCACCCCGACCGGCAACCACGCGCCGGAGGTCACGGTGCCCGCGGGCGTCACGACGATCCCGCCGCGCACGCCGTTCGCGCTGACCGGATCGGCGACCGATCTCGACGGTGACGCGCTCACCTACATGTGGGAGCAGAACGACCGCGGCGCCGCCGCCGGCACCGGCCTGGTCAACAACACCAAGCTCGCCGGCCCGCTGTTCCGCCAGTTCAGCAAGGCCGTGGACATCAGCGCGACGGACACGCTGCTCTACCACTCGCCGGGCGAGAACGCGACCACCGCCAACTCGACGCGCGTGTTCCCGGACATGGACCAGATCCTGACCGACAACACCAACGCCGCGACGGGCGCCTGCCCGACAGGTCCCGGCGGGACGGCGACGTACCCGCTGGCCCTGCGCGAGTGCTATTCGGAGTTCCTGCCGACCAACGCCTGGGTCGGCTTCCTCAGTGACCGCACGATGACGTTCCGCCTCACCGCCCGTGACGGGCGCAGCGGCGGCGGCGGCATCGGCTCGGCCGAGACCAAGGTCGCGGTGGCCAACCTCGCCAGCCCGTTCCGCGTGACCTCCCACACCGTGGCGCAGTCGCTCTACGGCTCCTCGCCGCAGACCGTCACGTGGGACGTCGCCGGTACCGATGTCTCGCCGGTCAACGTCGCGAACGTGAAGATCTCGCTGTCCACGGACGGCGGCACGACCTTCCCGTACGTGCTCGCCGACTCGACGCCCAACGATGGCTCGCAGCAGATCGTGCTGCCCGCCGTCACCGCCGCCAAGGCTCGCTTCAAGGTCGAAGCGATCGGGAACATCTTCTTCGACGTCTCCCACGGCGATTCGGTGTCGATCGCCGCGCCGCCGACCACCCCGGTGGGCGGTTCGGTGGCGGCCACGCTCTCGCTGACGCTCGGCACGCCGGGCACGTTCGGCGCGTTCACGCCGGGCGCCACCAGGACGTACTTCGCCTCCACGTCGGCCAACGTCATCTCCACCGCCGGTGACGCGCTGTTGAGCGTCGCCGACCCGAGCGCGAACGCCACCGGCCATCTGGTCAACGGCGCGTTCTCCCTGCCGCAGCCGCTGCAGGCCCGCGCTCGCAACGCCGCCAACACCGGCACCGCCTACAACGACGTCGGTTCCTCGGCCTCGC
The DNA here is from genome assembly GCA_963798325.1 of uncultured Solirubrobacteraceae bacterium. Lineage (GTDB taxonomy): Bacteria > Actinomycetota > Thermoleophilia > Solirubrobacterales > Solirubrobacteraceae > Solirubrobacter. Next base: position 126,544 of record CAWCSS010000003.1, on the reverse strand, counting down.
CGCTGAACCTGCTGTCCTACGGCGGCCCGGTGTCCAACGACGCCGTGACGCTCGAGTTCAGCCAGTTGATCAACGCCAACGACGCGCTGCGTACCGGCGCGTACTCGAAGACGTTGACGTTCACGCTGAGCACCACCACGCCGTAGCCGGACGTTTTCGTGGCCGCCCCGAACCGGGGGCGGCCACAAACCCTTAGGCTCGCGGGCATGAGCGAGGAAATCCTGGACGTTGCCATCGTCGGTGGCGGCGTCGCCGGCGTCTACGCCGCCTGGAGGCTGCGCACCGACCCGCCCAAGGGGCAGCCGGTGCCCGACGTGCAGGTCTTCGAGCTGAGCCAGCGGATCGGCGGCCGGTTGCTGTCGGTCTCGCCGCCCGACCTCCCGGGCGTGTTCTGCGAGCTCGGCGGGATGCGCTACATCTCGTCCCAGACGCTCGTCCGGTCGCTCATCGAGGACCAGCTGAACCTGCAGACCGAGGCGTTCTCGGTCGGCGAGCCCGAGAACATCAACTACATGCGCGGCAAGCGCTTCCGGACCAAGGAGCTGGCCGAGGGCGTGCGCGTCCCCTACGACCTGCACTGGTCCGAGCGCGGCGTCCCGATCAGCGACCTGATCGGCAACGTCCTGGATCGGATGATCCCCGGCATCACCAACATGAGCGGGGCGGCGATGCGCGACTTCCTGCGCGGCTGGGAGGTCGACGGGCGCCCGATGCACGAGTGGGGGTTCTGGAACCTGCTCGCGCGCGGCATGAGCCACGAGGCGTACGAGCTCGCGCGCGTGACCAGCGGCTATGACACCGCCGGGCTCAACTGGAACGCGTTCGACACCATCAGCCTCAACTTCGACCTCGCCTCCGACGTCACGTTCCACCGCCTCCCGGGCGGCTACCAGCAGGTGCCGTTGACGCTGGCCAAGCAGTTCGAGCAGGCGGGCGGGACGATCAACCGCGGCCAGCGCCTGGTGTCCTTCGACACGGGCGAGGACGGGACGGTCGTGTTGCAGGTCGAGGATGTCGCCGGCGGCAGGTGCCATACGGTACGGGCGCGCAAGCTCGTGCTGGCGATGCCGCGGCGCTCGCTCGAGCTGCTGGAGCCGACCGGTCCGGTGATGGACCGCAGCCTGACGGCGGTCCGGAGCCTGATCGAGTCGGTGATCCCGATCCCGCTGTTCAAGCTGTTCGTGGCCTACGAGTTCCCGTGGTGGGAGTCGGTCGGCGTCGATACCGGCCGCAGCGTCACCGATCTCCCCGTGCGCCAGTGCTACTACTGGGCGACGGCCAAGTCGCGCGACAACCACCGCACCCACGGCGTGCTGCTGGCCAGCTACGACGACAGCCTCAACGTCGACTTCTGGGCCGGGCTGGCCGGGCCGCACCTGAGCCCGCACCCGGGCGCGCAGGACTGGAAGTCGTATGAGCCGCCCGGGGCGATGATCGACGAGGTTGACCGCCAGCTGCGTGAGCTGCACGATGTCCGCTACGCGCCCACGCCGTACACCGCCGCCTACATCGACTGGAGCATCGACCCGTTCGGCGGCGGCGTGAACTTCTGGAAGGTGGGCGCGAAGAGCTGGGAGGTGATCCCGCGGATCGTCCAGCCGGTCGCCGACGTGCCGGTCTTCATCTGCGGCGAGGCGTACTCGAACGGGCAAGGGTGGGTCGAAGGCGCGCTGGAGACGACGGAGCTGGTGCTGCAGCAGCACCTCGGCCTGGCCCCACCGGCATGGGCGACGTGAGCGCCGGTCCGGCGATCGTCGGCACCGGGTTCGCGGTCCCGCCGCAGATCCGGACCAACGACGACCCGATCTTCGACCGGATCCCGAAGCACCAGGAGATGTTCTACGGCTACGACCAGCGGCGGGTGCTCGGGCCGGGGGAGTCCGTCGGCTGGCTGATGATCGAGGCCGGGCAGGCCGCGTTGCGGGCGGCGGGCGTGCACGCGCCGGCGGTCGACATCCTGCTCGGCTACGGAACCGTGAGCGAGTGGATCACGCCCAACGTGCTCGCCCACGTCCACGCCGAGCTCGGGCTCCCGGCGCACGCTCCGGCGCTGCCGCTGGGTGACGACTTCACCAACTTCAACTCGGGACTGGTGGTCGCCGACGCGCTGATCCGCACCGGCGGCGCGGGCACGGCGCTGATCATCTGCGGCGACAACTGGACCCAGCACGTCGACTACACGACGCCGGCGGCGCTGAGCGCCGCCGACGCGGCGGGCGCGGCCGTCCTGGGCCCGTCCGCCGACCCGTGTCAGTGGCGGCTGCTCGACCACGAGCACCTGACCGACGGCGACGAGTACGGCGCGATGTACATGGCCGAGACGTTCCACATCACGCCCGCGGGCGCGGTGGCCTTCAACACGTTCGGCGCGCAGTCGGCGCCGACCGTCGCCGAGGCGTTGATCGAGCGCCACGGGCTCGACCCGCGGGCGGTCACGCTGATCACCCATCAGGCCTCGCAGAGGCTGATCGACGCCTGGAGTGCGCGCCCCGGCCTGGCGGGCGCGATCTTCCTCAACACGATCAAGCAGTACGGCAACCCCGCGCTGGCGGGCGTGCCGCTGACGCTCGCCGCGCGCGGGGGCGAGGTCACCACCGACCACCTGATCCTGTTCTGCCTCGGGGTCCAGCAGCAGGCGAGCGCCGTGCTGCTCGGCCGTCAGAGCGCGGCCGTCACGTCCTGAACCTTGGCCGCGGCGCCCCACTCGGCGTAGCGCTCCGCCGCCGCGCGGAGTTGGTCGCGCGCGGTCAGGGCATCACCGGCCTCGAGCAGGCAGCGCCCGGCGAGCTCGTGGGCGAGCGCGGCGTGGTGGCGATCGGCGCCCGCCGCGCCCGCCGTCAGGCGCTCGACGGCGGCGGACCGGTCCTGGCTCGCCCAGGCGAGCTGGCCCTCCATGATCGCCACTCGCGGCGCGAAGATCTCCGGCGCGAACCGCGCCCAGCCGCGCATCTCCTCGATCGCCTGCTCGCCGCGCGCGAGCGCCCCTTCGTCGCCGGTCTCACGCGCGTGGGCCAGCAACGCGAGCCCGTGGAAGAAGACGAACTCGACCTCCTGCTGCTGCGCGCGGAACGCGCCCCGGACGCGCTCGGCCTGATCGCCGAACGCCAGCGCCCGGGCGTGGTCGCGGTAGTAGAAGTGCAGGCGCAGCTTCGAGGTCAGGTAATAGCCCTGCTGGTTGACGAGGTCGGTGTGGCGGATCGAGGCGAGGTCGCGCTCCTCGTCGACGTTGCCCTCGCGCGGCGTGTCGGTGAGCGACGTCGGGCCGGTGGTGCGGCCGGCGAGCGCCTTGGCGAACTGGACCTCGTGGGTGCAGTGGAACGCCGCCGCGGCGACGCGGCCCGCGATCCGCTCACCCGCGATCGTCCCGGCGGCGATCACCTCGTCCAGCGGCGCGCCGCTGGCCGCGAGCAGCGTCACGTAGCCGGCGGTGTTGAAGCACGCCATCATCACGTCGCCGTGGGTGAAGCCGGCCTCGGCGCGCGCGGGGATCCGCGGCAGGATCGCCGGGATCGGCTCGACCCAGTGATGGACGAACCACGAGTGCACGAACCCGGCGTTGGCCAGCAGCGGCGGGCTGTCGCGCTCGGCGAGCCGCTCGGCCATCGAGCTGAGCGCGAACGCGGGGCGCGGGTCGGGGTCGAGGTTGCGGGTGATCAGCGCGTAGAGGGCGAGCACTCCCGGCAGGTAGGGCGTGCGGCCGGTCTCCAGCGTCAGCCGGAAGCCCTCGAGGCCGATCAGCGCGAACAGCTCGCTCTGCTGGCTGATGAACGCCGCGGGCGCGGTCTGCAGCAGCGCGCCGATCGCCGCCGCGCGCCCCGGGTCGGTGGCCTCGGGCAGCTCGGCCAGGCTCTCGATCGAGCGCTCGGCCATCTGCGCGCCGATGATCCCGAGCCGCTCGCCGATCGCCGCGCCGATCTCGGGCAGGGTGCGCGGGAGCTCGACGCCGAGCATCGCCGCCGCCGCCAGCCCGAGGTCCACCGCCTCGCGGCCCATCCCGTTGTTGATGGCCTGCACCGACGCGCGGCCGAGGTAGTCGCAGGCGCGTTCGACGTCGCCGGCGCGCGTGTAGTGATGGGCGAGCGTGGCGTACACGGGCGCGAGGTTCTCGGCGAAGTGCTGCTCGTGCCATTCGCCGATCGCCCGGTGCAGCTCGCGCCGCTGGGCGAACAGCAGGCGCTGGTAGGCGACGTCGCGGATCAGCGCGTGGCGGAACGAGTAGGAGGTGCCGGGCGGCGGTTGCACGAGCTGGGTGAGGTCGCGGCGGACGAGCGCGTCGAGGCTCGTCTCCAGCCGGGCGGCGTCGGTCTCCAGCGGGTAGACGTCGTGCACGAGCTCGGCGGCGAACATCGGGCCGACCACGCTCGAGACCTTCAGCGTGAGGTCGACCGGCGGCTCGAGCCCTTCCATGCGGTTGGCGATCACGCCCTCGACCGTGTCGGGCAGCCCGAGGTCGTCGAGGTTCGCGCCGGGCGCGACCATGCAGGTGCCCGACGCGTCGACGCGGATCACGCCCGCGTCGGCCAGCGCGCGGGCGAGCTCCTCCACGAACAGCGGGTTGCCGGCGGCGCGGTCGAGGATCAGCTCGGAGACGCCGGCGCCCAGCCACGCCGCGCCGAGGCGCTCGGCGGCGAGGTCCAGCGCGTCGTCCTCGCTGAGCGGGCTGAGCTCGATCAGCTCCGCGCTCGGCTCGTCGAGCAGTTGCGCGTACTCGGGGGCGAGCGTCCCGGTCGGCCGGCTGGCCAGCAGCGTCACGCCGGGCAGGCCGCGGCGAACGTACTCGCGGACCAGCGCCCACGAGGCCGAGTCCAGCCAGTGCGCGTCGTCGAGCGCGATCAGCAGCGGCTGCGTCGACGCCTCGCTCAGCAGCTCCAGCAGGAACTCCCGCGTGGCCTGGATGCGCCGCTCGTTCTGGAGCTCGGCGGTCTCGGGCGTGTCGGCGAGGTTGAGGCCGAGGACCGGGTTCAGCAGCGGGGCGCGCGGGCCGATCGCCAGAGCGCGCCCAGCTCGCGCTCGGCGCTCATGGTGCGATCGTCGATGCTCAGCAGCGTCTCGAACACGTGCCGCCAGCCGTGGTAGGGCGTGGCCTGCTCGATCGCGTCGCCGGTGCCGAACAGGCAGCGCATCCCGCGCCCGGCGGCGAGCTCGGCCGCCTCGGCCAGCAGGTGCGACTTGCCCAGGCCGGGCTCGGCCTGGATCGCGACCGCGCGCGAACCGCCGCCGACGCCCGGCCTCGATCGCCGCCCGCAGCACGCGCTGCTCGCGGCGGCGGCCGAACGCCGCGGTGCCGGGCCCGGCGGTCGGCCCGCGCCGGCCGAGCGGCCGGTAGGCGGTGATCGGCAGCGTCTTGCCCTTGACCTGCAGCTGCATCGGCGGGCCGAACTCGATCCGTCGCCGCGTGGCCTCGGCGGTGGCGGCGTCGCAGAGCACGAGCACCCGCTCACTGCCGTCACCCGAGGTCGACAGGCGGGCGGCGACGTTGATCGAGTCGCCCATGACCATGTACTCGCGGCGCGTCTCGTTGCCGATCACGACGCACAGCACGCGCCCGCTGGCCACGCCGACGGTTCCCCGCCAGTGCAGGCGGCGCAGCGTGTCGGCGATCGCCAGCGCGGTCCGGATGCCGCGCTCGGGGTCGTCGGCGTGAGCGTGCGGCGGCAGGCCCGCCGCGGCCAGCAGGCTCGTCCCGTGATTGTCGACGCCGATCTGGTTGAGCTGCGTCGAATGGCGCTCGAAGTCGGCCTGCAGCGCGACGATCAGCTCCTGGACGGCGCTCCAGGTCGGAGTCATGGACCAGGTCGGGCAGATCGACGAAGATCGCCGTCACGCGCCGCAGTTCGGCGATCCACGTCCCGTGCGCGGCGGTCTCGCTGGCGATCACCGAGGGCGCGATGTAGGGCTCCAGGACCGCGGCGCCGGGCTCAGGCGGTGCTTTGGTCGCCTTCGCGCGTCGCTCGTAGGTGACCGCGGTGATGACGAAGGCGTCATCGGCGGCGGCGGCCCTCCGCGTGGTCGCGCAGCAGTTCCCAGCCGGCGGCGTCGGTGGCCACCTCGCCCGCGTCGGCGGCGTCGATCGCCTCCGAGACGCGATCGATCGGCGCGCCCATCAGCGCGCAGTAGATCTGCCGGCTCGGGCGGCCGACCTCGAGGCCCGCGACCTCACCGGTGGCGACCGCGAGCCGCACGCGCAGGCGGGCGTCGACGCCGGGCGCGACGGCGGCGTCGCGGGTGGCGAGCACGAGCGCGCAGCCGGCGGCGGCGTCCAGCGCGGCGGTCGGCGTGCCCTCGCCCACCGGCCAGACGGCGAGCAGCGCGTCGCCGGCGAAGCTGACCACCTCGCCGCCGTGCTCGACGACGTGGTTGATCATCCCGCCGAAGTAGCGGTTCATCGCGTCGGTGAACATCTCCACGCCGTCCGGGCCGCGGGAGGCCATCAGCTCGGTCATGCGGGTGAAGCCGCGGATGTCGGCCAGCAGCACGGCGGCCTCGAAGCGCTCGGCGTGGGGCGCGGGCGCCGGTGCGCCGGAGGTCAGTCGCCGCAGCACGTGCGGCGGCAGGTAGCTGGTGAGCGTTCCCTCGACCAGCGCTTCGCTCATGTGTAGTAGGGCGGTTCGGCGGTGGGATCGACCTTGACGGCGATCACCTGCGGCGTCCCGTCGGCCGCGCCGGCCAGCGCGGCCTGCAGGGCGGCGGGGAGCGCGTCGGCGCTGGTGACCTCGACCGCGGCGGCGCCCAGCGCGGTGGCGTAGGCGACGAGGTTCGTGTTCCCGAGCTTGTAGTAGTCGGTCCAGTCGAGCGTCCCGAAGAACTCCTCCTGGCCCTGCGAGACCATCGTCAGGTCGCCGTCGTCGAGCACGATCCAGATCGCGCCGGCGCTCTGCACGGCCGCGGTGGAGATCTCGCTGCCGTGCATCAGGAACGCGCCGTCGCCGGTGACGGCCACGCAGGCCGCGTCCGGCGCCGCCAGCTTGCCGCCGACCACGCCCGCCACGGCGAAGCCCATCGGTCCCATCGAGAGCGCCGAGTGGACCTGGCTCGGCGGGTCGATCCGCAGGTAGGCGTTGCACCAGCCGACGCAGTTGCCGGCGTCGACGAAGACGTGGCCGCCGCTGGGCAGCGCGGCGTTGAGCGCCTCGATGATCGCGCCGGGGTGGACGGTGCCGGGCGTGCTCGGTGCGGGGATCGGCGGCGCGGGCGGGGCGGCCTTCACCTGTTCGACGAACGCGAGGCGGCCGGGGACGCTGTTGGGCACCTGCCGCTCGGCGGCGCGGGCGATCAGCTCGTCCAGGGCCGCGCCGGTGTCGGCGACGATCCCGAGATCGACGGCGAACGCGCGCCCGATCGCCATGTGGTCGGCGTCGATCTGCATGAACGGGCCGTCGACGGGCTCGAGCACGCTCGCCCACACGCCCACCGTGTCCGTGGTCGGCGGGGCGGGGGAGATCGTCTTGGTCGCCGCCAGCTCGCCCAGCGAGGAGCCGAGGACCAGCAGCGCGTCGTAGGCCGGGTCGGTGCCGGTCATGTAGCCGGTCGTCCAGTTGCTCCCGGCCAGGCCGTAGTTGCGCAGCGACAGCGCGTGCGACTCGGGGAAGATGCCCTTGGCCTCGGGCGTGGTCATGACCGGGAGCGCGAAGCGCTCGACGAAGGCCTTGAAGGCGCCGGCTCGGGTCGGGTCCTGCAACGCGCGACGGCAGCCGTTGCCGAGGAAGAGCAGCGGGCGCTGGGCGCTGAGCAGGTGATCGAGCGCCGTGTCGACGTCCGGGACGTCGACGGCCTTCGGCACCGCGCGGTAGTTGGCCGGCGTGGCCGGGAAGCGCACCGGCACGCCGATCGGCGTGCCCTGGACGTCGGCCGGGATGCTCACGTGGCTCGCGCCCGCGGGTGCCGTCAGCGCCGCGCGCAGCGCCGACTCGAACAGCACGCTGAAGTTCAGCGGGTTGTCGATCACGCTCGTGTAGCCGATCGCCGCGGCGTAGACGGCGTTGACGTCGAGTTGCGTGTCGATGCCCTCCTGGAGGTAGCCGAGCCCGAAGAACTGCTCCTTGACCTCGCCGGAGATGGTCAGCAGCGGAACACCCGCGGCCTGCGCGTTCATCGTGCCGGTGAGCGCGTTGGTCGCGCCGGGGCCCGACGTCACCAGCACCACGCCCAGCGTCCCGCTCACGCGCGCGAAGCCGTCCGCCATGTAGCCGGCGCCGCCCTCGTGGCGGCAGATGACGTAGTTGAACACGTCGTCGCGGCTGCGCAACTCGTACAGCAGGGGCCCGATCGCCGCACCCGGGAGCCCGAAGAGCGTCGTCGTCCCTTCGAGCGCGAGGTAGCGCAGCACCAATTGGGCCGCAGTGACGTTCTCGAGGGTCACCGTCCGCGCGGGGGTCACCGCGCGAATCTACTAACCCTTGACCGCGCCGGTGGTCAACCCGGCGACGAGATGCCGCTCCGCAAAGGCGTAGAACACCAGCGCCGGGACCATCGACAGCGTGGTGAAGGCGAGGATCTTGGCCAGATCGGCCGTGTACTGCTGGGAGTAGTTGGTCACGCCGAGCGGCAGCGTCCAGTGGTTGGCGTCCGTCAACACGACGAGCGGCAGCAGGAACGCGTTCCAGGAGCCGACGATCGCCAGCACGCTGACCGTGGCCAGCACGGGGCGGCTGAGCGGGAGCAGGATCCGCCAGAAGAACCGGAACGGGCCGCAGCCGTCGATCGCCGCCGCGTCCTGGAGCTCGTTCGGGAAGCTGGCGAAGAACGGGCGCAGGATCACGATCGTCAGCGGCAGCCCGAACGCGGCCTGGGGGAGGGCGACGCCGAGCGGGTTGTCCAGCAGCCCGAGGTTGCGGACCATGATGAAGATCGGCAGGATCGCCACCGCGACCGGGAACAGCAGGCCGAGCGTGAACACCGCGTAGAGCACCTCCCGCCCCGGGAAGGCGAAGCGGGCGAACACGAACGCCGCCAGCGCCGCCAGCGGCACCGTCAGCAGCGTCGAGACGAGCGCGATCAGCGTGCTGTTGTAGAGCTGGCGCCAGAACTGGCCGCTGCTGAGGATCTCGCGGTAGTTGTCGAACACCCACGGCTTCGGCAGTCCGACAGGGTCGCTGGCGATCTGCCCGTTGGTGCGGAACCCGCCGAGCACGGCGTAGACCACCGGGACGAGCACGACCAGCGCGACGATCAGCGCGAAGGCGTAGAGGAGAAAGCGCTTCACTGGCCCATCGTGGTCAGGGCGCCGTCGATGTCGCGGCGCAGGACGAAGCGCTGGTAGGTCAGCGCGAACACGAGCGAGATCACCAGCATGATCACCGCCACCGCGCTGGCGTAGCCGAACTGGAAGCGCTTGAAGCCCCAGTCGATCATGTAGACGGCCATCGTGTTCGACGCGTGCACCGGCCCGCCGCCGGTCATCACCCACACGAGGTCGAAGAGCTGGATCGCGCCGATGATGCTCAGGAACGCGCTGATCCGGATCGTCGGCCCGAGCAGCGGCAGCGTCACGTAGCGGAAGACCTGCCAGCCCTTGGCACCGTCGATCAGCGCCGCCTCCTCGAGCTCGCGCGGGATCTGCTGCAGCCCGGCCAGATAGAGGATCATGTGGAAGCCGAAGTACTTCCACGAGATCGCGACGAAGACGGTGTAGAGGACGATGCTCGGGTCGCCGAGCCATTCCTTCTGCACGGGCAGCACGCCGTCCACGAGCCCGCCGGGCTGCAGCATCAGCGTCCAGATCACGCCGGTGACGACCTCCGACAGGACGAACGGCGCGAAGTACAGGATCCGCAGCAGCGCGCGGCCCTTGAGCTTCGCCTGCAGCATCAGCGCCACCGCCAGCGCGAACGGCAGCTGGATCGTCAGGCTCAGGACGACGAAGACGAAGTTGTGCCACAGCGCGCCGGTGAAGACGTCATCGCCGAAGGCGCGGGTGAAGTTGTCGAGCCCGACGAAGTCGTCGAGCGCCCCGAGCCCGTTCCACTTGAAGCCGCTGTAGTACGCCGCCTGCAGGACGGGCGCGACCACCAGCAGCAGGTACAGGACGAGCGCCGGGGCGATGAACAGCGCGATCGTCGTGTACCGCCGCCGGGCGCGCGCACGGCGCGCCCGGCGGACGGTAGCCGGGAGGGGTCCGGCGACGAGGGCGCTATCCGGCCTTGGCCGCATCCGCGATCTGGCCGGCCACGTCCTGGGGAGAGGCCTTGCCCGCGAACAGTTCCTGCACGGCGTCGTTGACCGCTTGGCCGACGGCGGGCGCGTAGGCCTGGTCGAGGTAGAGCTGGACGAACGACGCGTCCGCGCGCGCGTCCAGCACCGACTTCATGTTGGGATCGGTCACCGAGGTCTCGGCGCCGTTCTTGACCGGCAGGATGCCGCCGCTCGCGCCCGCCTTGTTGGCGACGTCGCTGGTCACGAGGAACTTGGCGAAGTCGAGCGCCTCCGGCGGCGCGTCCTTGCCGAACGCGAAGCCGTCGCCGCCGCCGAACTGCTCGGTCGCCGCGCCGGCGCCGCCGTCGACGGTCGGGAACGGGAACCAGCCGAGGTCGGAGAGGACCTCGTCGCCGTCCTTGGCGTTGGCCGCGAAGGTCGACGGCGCCCACTGGCCCATCAGGTCCATCGCCGCCTTGCCGTTGCCCAGCTGCGCGGCCTCGCCGCCGGCGCCGTCCCACGGCGCGGCCAGGTGGCCGTCCTGGAAGGGCTTGAGGTCGATCAGCTTCTTGAGCTCCTCACCGGCCTTGACGAACCCGGGCGAGGTGAAGTTGCCGTCCTGGCCGGCGCTGGCCATCGCGTCCTTGCCCGCGATGCGCAGGCTCAGGTTCGCCCACCAGAACATGCCGGGCCACTTGTCCTTCTCGCCCACGGCCAGCGGCGTGATGCCCTTGCTCTTGAGCGTCTGGATGTCGGTCAGGAACTCCGCCCACGTCGTGGGCGGGCCGTCGATCCCGGCCTTCTCGAACAGCGACTTGCGATACCAGACGCCGACCATGCCCAGATTGAACGGGATCCCGTACTGCTTGCCATCCACCTGGTAGAGGCCGACCGCGGCGGGGTTGAGGTCACCGATCCACGCCTTGCTCGACTCGCTGATGTCCTGCACGAGCCCGGCGTCGGCCTGCTCCTTGAGCGTCCCGCCGCCCCACGACTGGAAGATGTCGGGCACCTTCCCGCTCTGCATCGTGGTCGTCAGCTTGGACTTGAAGGCCTCGTTCTCCAGCACCGTGACGTTGATCTTCACGTTCGGATGCGCGGCCATGTACTGCTTCGCCGCGTCGGCCCAGATCGACTTCATCGGGTCGTTGTTCTGGATGTGCCACCACTCGATCGTGACCGGACCGCTCGACTTGGTCGCGGAGGAGCTGCTCTTGTCGTCACCACTGCTCCCGCAAGCGGCGACCACGGCCGCGAGTGCGAGGGATATCGCTCCCAGACGCACCGACTTCACCATCGTCTCTCTCCTCCTTCGAACCTAAACGGCAGGTTAACGGGGACTGTCCCCTTTAGCTGCGCTTTACCTTTCGCGGGTGCTCTGACGCACCACGAGCGTCGTCGCGAGCTCGACGCGGCGGTCCTCGCCCTGACCGAGGACGAGGCGTGCCGCTGTGGCCGCCATCTCGGTCAGCGGCTGGCGGACCGTGGTCAACGGTGGCCCGACCCAGCGGGCCATCGGCAGGTCGTCGAAGCCGACGACGCTGAGTTGGGTGGGGATCTCGATGCCCTTGATGCGGGCCGCCTCATAGACGCCGAACGCCTGCAGGTCGGAGCCCGCGAAGATCGCGGTCGGCGGGTCGTCGAGCTCGAGCAGCTTCGACCCTTCATCGAAGCCGGCCTCGACGTGGAAGGTGCCCCAGCGGATCAGGTCCTGGTCGACCGTCAGCCCGGCGGTTTCGAGCGCCGCGCGGTAGCCGTCGACGCGCGCACGGCTGCAGAGCATGTTGGGCGGGCCGCCGATCATGCCGATGCGGGTGTGGCCGAGCTCCAGCAGGTGGCGGGTGGCGGACAGGCCGCCGTTCCAGTTGGTCGCGCCGACCGCGGGGACGCCCGGGGCGGGCTCGCCGGCCGGATCGACGACCACGAACGGGATGCCGCGAGCGTTCAGCCGCGCGATCTGCTCCTGCGCGAGCTCGGAGACGACGAGGATCAGGCCCGCCGAGCGGCGGCTGGCGACGGCATCGACCCAGGAGCGGCCCAGAGCGCCCGGGTCCCTCCTGGGCGGAGAGCACCACGCCGAGGTCGTTCTCCCGCGCGACCTCTTCGACGCCCTTGATGATCTCCATCGCCCACGGGCTCTCGAGCTCGTTGAAGACGACGTCGAGCAGGCTCGCGTGCGGGTTGGCGGGCGTGGGACGGCGGTAGTTGTGCTCGCGCAGCATCCGCTCCACGCGCTCGCGCGTCTCCGGCGCGACGTCCGCCCGCCCGTTGACCACCTTCGACACGGTCGGCACCGATACACCGGCCGCGTCGGCGATCAGAGCGATGGTCACGCGCCTGGTCATGGAGCGAAGCTATCAGATATGTTTCGAGAATGGCGCGAAACTTTTTGCGGGTGGAGGGCGAAACGATCGTCGACGCATCCGGCTCGCCCGTGATCCTGCGCGGCGTCGGCCTGGGCGGCTGGATGAACATGGAGAACTTCATCACCGGCTATCCAGCGAACGAGAGCGCCATGCGGGAGGCCGTCTCGGCGGTGCTCGGGGCGTCGCGCGCGGACCGCTTCTTCGAGTTGCTGCTCGACCACTTCTTCTCCGCCGCGGATGCGGAGTTCCTGGCGTCGCTGGGCGTGAACTGCGTACGCCTGCCGATCAACCAGCGCCAATTCGAGGCCGAACCTTTCGAATGGCTTTCGAGAGGTTTCGAACGACTGTCGCGCGCGGTCTCGCTGCTGGGCGAGGCCGGCATCCACTCCGTGATCGACCTGCACGCCGTTCCCGGCTGCCAGAACCAGCACTGGCACTCCGACAACCCGACGCACGTCGCCGCGTTCTGGCGCCACCCGCACTTCATGGAGCGCGCGACGGCGCTGTGGCGCCAGCTCGCCTCGCGCTTCGCCGGCAACGAGTGGGTGGCGGGGTACAACCTGCTCAACGAGCCCGCCGACCCGACCGGGCAGGTGGTCGGGCCGTGGCACGACCGCACCGTCGCCGCGATCCGCGACGTCGACCCCGACCACATCCTCTTCCTCGACGGCAACACCTACTCGACCGACTTCTCGGCCTTCGGCGAGCCCTACGCCAACGCGATCTACGCCTGCCACGACTACGCGGCGGCGGGGATGGCGTTCGGCGACGGGGTGGCGCTCCCGGAGGCGCTGGAGGAGAAGTTCCGCGAGCGCACGGCCTACCAGCGCTCGACCGGCACGCCGATCTGGGTGGGTGAGTTCGGGCCGGTCTACACCGGCGTGCCCGAGCTCGACGACGCCCGCCTGGAGGTGCTCGACGCCCAGCTCTCGCTCTACGCGCGCTACGGCGCGGGCTGGTCGCTGTGGACCTACAAGGACGTCGGGCTCCAGGGCCTCGTGTACCCGCGCGCCGATACCCCGTACATGCGCCGCTTCGGCGCGTTCATCGAGCGCAAGTCACGCCTCGGCGTCGACTCCTGGGGCTCGACCGACCGCGAGCTGCCCGGGCTGGTGGAGCCGATCCACGCGTTCATCGCCGAGGAGTTCCCCGACTGGGATCCGTACCCATGGAACGTGCGCTCCTCGACCGACGACCTGCTGCGCCACATCCTCTTCGCCCAGGCCATGCTGCCGTCCTACGCCGAGCTCTTCCGCGGCCTCGGCGACGAGGAGCTGGAGGCGCTGGCGGGCTCGTTCAGCCTCGCGTCCTGCGTGCGCCGCGAGCGCCTCTGCGACGTGGTCGCCGCCCACACAGGGGCATCGCTGGACCCGAATCCGCCGGCGATCCGCGGATGACACGGCGGCGAGGCGCCGCGGGGACCGGCGGATTCGCGCTCAGCCGCTGAAGACGGTCTCGGCGAGGAACTTCACGGCGTTGGGGTCCTGCGCGTTGATCAGGATCGTGTCGCACCCACGCACGCCGACCGCCACCTTCTGGCCGTTCTGGAGCGGGATCATCACGAAGCCCTTCCCGCGCGTGACGGCGGCGCCGCCGCCCTGCGCGGCGGCCACCAGGCTGGCGGCGTAGTCCGCGGGATCGGTGTTGTCGGGCACGCCCACGAGCTGCCCGAGCGTGAGCCCGCCGCGGGCGGCCTTGACCATCTCCACCGGGCCGTCGGCCTCATCGAGCTGCAGCGCCTTGACCGTGCTCGCGCGGGTCTTCTCGTCGACCTTGTCGTAGGTGAACGTGTCCGGCGGCTCGCCGAAAGTGCTCGGGGCAGGCGTGCACGCGACGACGCTCGCGGTGGGGGTCGGGGTCGGCGACTCGCCGTTGTCCTTCTTGGGCACGATCTGCGCGATGCCGTACGCGGCGGCGGCGCCGATCAGGACCACCACGAGCACGCCGAGCGGGCCGAGGCGGCGATTGAGAAGACCCTTCATCCAGCCGTCAACGGTAGACGGCGGCCACCGGAAATTTTGCCCGGCCGGCGATGAGTTTCACCTGGCGGTGGCGTCTATAGGAGCAAGATGAAGCGCACGGCACACAACCACAGCGGCAGCCGCGAGAGCGGCGACGAGCCGCCCCCCGCTCAGCTCGACCCCGCGACGATCGCTCCGAACAGCGGAGGGTCGTCCGAGCCGCTCGCTTCGAGCGGCCACCACGATGCGGCGCTCCGGCGCCGGTTGAAGGTCACGCAGCACCAGGTCAGGCCGTTGAGACGGCACCGAGGCGGGGCATGAGGGCGACGCCCACCCCCGCGGCGGCAAGGGAACAGACAATCACGGGTCTCCGCGACGATGCGGCGCTCGAATCCGGCCGCGCGGCGCGCGCGACGGACGAGCTCACCGCAGGCGGGCGGGCGATCCGGAGAGCTCGGCCAACGTAAAGGCAGGCTAAAGGGGACTGTCCCCTTTAGGTTCGGCGGGCTGCGTCGGGAGGTGCGCCGTGCGCGGCCTCGCGAGCTTGCGTCCGTGGCGGCGGCGATCGGCCGGGCGGTGGCGTGTGGACGTCGCGCTCAGCGCACGCGGAAGGTGACCGAGCGGGCGCTCGTCGCCGTCGCGACCTTGATCGTGTAGCGGCCCGCGGGGAGCCGTCGGCCACCCGCGGCGTGGATGGTCAGCTTCCGCGAAGCACGGCCGGCGGGCTCTGACCAGCGGCTGGATGCGCTCGCGCAGCCCTTGCCGCGCCTGCAGTCGGTGCGGGTGACGGTGACCGTGACCTTCGAGGCCGACGAGAGCCTGTAGGTGAGGCGCGTGGTCCGACCGGAGGACACCTTCAGCGATTTGATGGTGATCTTCCTTTCCCGGCCGTGGGGGTGGGCGTCGGCGTCGGGACCGGCGTGGTCACCGGCGGCGCGGTCGGCGGCGGGGTGGGCGTCGCGACCGGAGGCGTGGGCGTCGGGGTCGACACCGGCGGCGTCGCGGTCGGCGTCGGGGTCGGGGTCGGGCTCGGGACCGGTCCCGGGTTGGCGAGCGCGTCCAGCGCCTTGTTGGCGTTCAGCCGCCCGGCCGTGACGGCCTGGCCGGTCAGCGTTCCGGTCACGTCGACGGACTCCATCAGCGCGGCCTTGATCTGCGCGCTCGTCGCGCCCGGGCTCGCGCCGGCCAGCAGGGCGGCGACGCCGGCGACGTGCGGCGTGGCCATCGAGGTCCCGTCCATGCCGGCGTAGCCCCCGCCCAGGTAGCTGGAGTAGATGTCGACGCCCGGCGCGAACAGGTCGACGTAGGTCGCGCTGAAGTTCGAGAAGTAGGCGGCCTGGTCCTGGTTGTCGGTCGCGCCGACGCACACGACGTTCGCGGCGGGCGTGTTGCACGGGTAGGTGCCCGCGGCGTTGGCGCCATCGTTGCCGGCCGCGACCACGTAGAGCGTGTTCGGGTGGGCGTTGATCGCGTCGGTGACGATCTGGGCGTTGCCGGGACCGCCGAGCGAGGCGTTGACCACCGGCACGCCGAGCGAGCCGGCGTAATCGAACGCGAGCGCCAGCGTGGACGCCGAAGAGGAGGTGTTGGGGGCGCCGAAGACCTTGACCGGCACGACCTTCGCCGACGGGGCGACGCCGGCGACGCCGACGTTGTTGTCGGCCAGCGCGGCGATCGTGCCGGAGACGTGCGTGCCGTGCACGGAGTTCTGGGTGTCCACGCTGTTGTCGTTGTTGACGAAGTCCCAGCCCTGCCAGTCGTCGATCTTGCCGTTGTGGTCGTCGTCGACGCCGTTGGTCTCACGCCCGCCGCCGCGCTCGCCGGGGTTGCCGGTGAACTGGCCGGTGAGGTCGGGGTGGGTGGTCTCGACGCCGGTGTCGATCACGGCGACCGTCGCGCCGGCGCCCGTGCTGCGCGCCCACGCTTCCGGCGCGTCGATGTCGGCGTCGGCGACGCCCGGCTGGCCGCCGATCGACTGGCCGGTGTTCTGCAGGCCCCAGAGGTAGCCGAAGTAGGGGTCGCTGGAGAGCGGCTTGACGGCCGTGTCCAGCTCCGCGTAGAGCACGTCGGGGTTGGCGTTGAGCGCGTCGAGCGCGGCGCCGGCGTCACCGTCGGGCTTGACCACCTCGGTGTTCGTGAGGCTGAGCGTGTCGACCAGCTTCACGTCGGCGTCCTGGCGGACGGCAAGCCGCTCGGCGCGGTCGAGCCCGGGCACGCGCTTGACGACGATCTCCTGGGCGGAGGCCGTCGCGGGCACGACGAGCGACACGGCAAGGGCGAGGGTCAGTGGAAAGCGACGCACCTCCCGGTAGTCGGCCGGAACACGCTGATGTTCAGTCGGTCTGGCCGAACGGTGGAGGTTTCAGCGGTCGAACTCGGCTGCGAGCCGTGCGCCGATCAGCGGCGCGAACTTCATCGCGTTGCTCGCCCCGAGGGCGATCACCCGTCCGGCGCGCAGCGTGATGAAGCCGTCGCCGTGGTCGAGCCAGGGAGCGAACAGCGAGACGCACTCGACGCGGCTGAGCGGCTTCAGGCCCACGAACATCGTCGGCTGCGCACCCTGCTCGTGCATCCCGATCGCGTAGCCCTCGCTGGTCGGGAGGGCATAGCAATCGGGCGAGATCAGACAGGCGCCGGTGCCCTCGTAGGTGACGCGGGTGTGCGGCTCGGACGTCATCTGCAGATCGAGCCCGTGCGGATCGATCAGCGCCTGGGTCCCGAGTCCCGCGCACACGATCACGGCATCGGCCTCGATCCGCTCACCCGCCGCCCAGACGCCGCCGTCGTCGACCGCGGTCACCCGCGCCGTCCGGACCTCGACGCGCGAGGCCAGGGCTTCCAGCGCGAGCTCGCAGCGCAGGCTGCCCGCGAGCGGGTCCCATGTCGCCTCGCAATCGTCGCGCAGCAGCGGCACCTTCTCGCGCACGTCGCCGAGCGGCTCACCCACCCACATCCCGTTCGCGACGACGAGGCCCTCGTCGCCCAGCAGCTTCACGCCGAACTCGCGCTCCCACGCGAGCCAGCCCTCGCGGGCCTCCAGCGCGAGCTCGCACAGGCGGGGGTCGCGATGGGCGATCCGGAAGATCCGCCCGGCGCCGAGCGATTGCCCGGGCTCGCCGCTGTCGAGCACGAGCACCTCGACGCCGCGTGTGCGCAGCTCGTACGCCGCGGCCAGCCCGCAGATTCCCGCACCGACGATGACGACCATCCGAATAGGGTTCCCATCTTGGCCGACCTGCAGGACATCGTCGACGATCTCGAGGCCGAGATCCAGCGGCCGATCTCGGTCGAGGACCGGCGCTGGCGGCTGCTCGCCCACAGCGCCCAGCCGGACGAGACCGATCCGGTGCGGATGCAGTCGATCCTCAGCCGCGAGACCGCGCCCGACGTCGCCGCCTGGCTGGAGGGGCTCGGGCTCCAGCGCGCCCGCGAGCTCGTCGATCTCCCGGAGAACCCCGCGCTCGGCATGACCCGTCGCGGCGTGCTGCCGCTGCGCCACGGCGACGTCCTGCTCGGCTTCCTGTGGGTGATCGTCGGGGATCGCCCGCTCACCGACGTCGAGCGCGCGGCGTTGAAGCGCGGGGCCGCCGAGGCCGCGGACAACCTCTGGGGCCGCCTGCGCACGTCCGACGAGCGGCGCCTGCGGCTCCAGGCGGCGCTCACCGGCGACCCGGCCGATCTCGCGGCCGCTCTGCGCTGGCCAGCCACCGGGTCCTTCGCCGTGGCCGTCAGCGCCGGCGGCGAAGCGATCGCCGAGCAGCTCCGCCGGCGCCGCGGCGCGGCCGACTTCGCCACCGTCGCGCTCGAGGACCGCCTCGTCATCCTCGCCCGCGACCCCGACGGCTTCACCGGCGCGCTGCGGGCGGCCGGCGCCGTCGGCGGCGTCAGCGCCCGCTTCACGCGCGCTCGACCACACCCCCGAAGCTCTGCGCGAGGCCGAGACCGCGGCGCTGGTCGCCCGCGCCGCCCCGCAGTTCGGGCCGGTCGCGGCCTACGGCGAGCTCGGCAGCTGGGGCCTGATCGCCCGCCTGTGGCAGGACGCCGGCCGGCCCCTGCCACCCCTGCGGATCGCGGAGATGACCACCCACCGCCGCGGCCCGGAGCTCATGGAAGCCCTCGAAGGCCTGCTCGACGCCGGCGGCGACGTCGCCGCCGCCGCCAAGGCCCTGCACGTCCACCGAGCGACCCTCTATCGCCGCCTCGAGCGCGTCGAGGAGCTCACCGGCCTCGACCTCACCAAGGGCGACGACCGCCTCTACGCCCACCTCTCCCTGCGCCTCCAGCGCCTCTTCTTCTCCCAGCGTTCCTAAAGGGGCCTGGCCCCTTTCGCGACATCTGTCGCAAAAAGGGCCAGGCCCCTTGTGCGACAGATGTCGCGGTTGAGGGGTGAGAACCGCGACGGAACCGCTCTGGGACCGTGGGCGGGCGATCGCGAGGATTCCCGGTATGGCTGCACTGACCGAGAATCCGCTGGATCTGGAGGCGCCGATCCGCTCGATCGGCACCGACCTCGCCGCTCGCCTGCCGAAGCCGCGCGCCGTGTCCGCGGCTCGGGTGGAGCGGCGGATGACCGACATGCTGGTCAAGGACCCCGCGCTGCGGGCGGCGCTGTTCCGTTTCGTCGACGTGCGCCCGGCGTGCTCGACGGCGCAGGACGTCACGCGCCACCTGCACGAGTTGCTGGAGGACGCGCAGGTCTCCCAGCACGCTCGCCTGGCCAGCAACCTCACCGGGCGCAGGCTCGCCGCACGGCCCGTCGCGGCGATCGCCGGCGCCGGTGTGAAGCAGATGGCCCAGCGCTTCATCGTGGGGGAGGACGCCAAGGACGCGCTCCCCGCGATCACCAAGCTGTGGAAGCAGGGCGTCGAGACGACCGTCGACCTGCTCGGGGAGGCGACCGTCTCCGAGGCCGAGGCCGACCGCTATGCCGCCCGTTGCGAGCAGACGCTGCGCGCGCTCGCCGCCGCGGCCACCCGGCCCGGCCAGGTCAACCTGTCCGTGAAGGTCTCCGCGTTGACGCCGCTGCTGCGTCCGAGGCGCCCGAGCGCGGGATCGAGGGCGCGCGCCCACGCCTGCGGCACCTCCTGCGCGTGGCGCGCGAGGTCGGCGCGCACCTGCACGTCGACATGGAGTCCTTCGACACGCGCGAGGCGATCACGCGGCTCACGCTCGACCTGCTCTCCCAGCCCGAGTTCGCCGCCGGCCCGAGCGCCGGGATCGTCCTGCAGGCCTACCTCGTCGACTCGCCGGAGTACCTGGAGGAGCTGCTCGAGTGGGCGCGCGAGACGCCCCGTGCGCACCCGTTCACGATCCGCCTGGTCAAGGGCGCCTACTGGGACCACGAGGTCGTTCAGGCCGCCCAGCACGGGTGGACGCCGCCGGTGTTCACCGACCGCCGCGCCTGCGACCGCAACTTCGAGACGCTGACCAGGCGCCTGATCGACGCCACGCCGACGGTCAAGGTCGCCATCGCCAGCCACAACCTGCGCTCGATCGCCGCCGCGGCCGCCTACGCCGACGCGCGCGGCGTCGGCAACGACGACCTCGAGTTCCAGATCCTGCGCGGGCTGGGCGACGACACGCAGGCCGCGATCGCCGCCACGGGCCGCCGCGTGCGCGCGTACTGCCCGGTCGGCGACCTGGTGGCCGGCATGGCCTACCTGGTCCGCCGCCTGCTCGAGAACACCGCCAACGACTCCTTCCTCGCCGCCCACGCCGGCGGCACCGACACCGCCGAGCTCCTCGAGGCCCCGTGATGACCTTCGCCAACGAACCCCTGCTCGAGCTGCGCCGCGAGGCCGTCCGCCGCGAGGCCCTGAAAGCCCTCGCCGCGCTCGACGCCAAGCTCCCGCTCGACGTTCCGATGCTGATCGGCGAGGACGTCGTTGAGGGTCGTCGCTTCGCGTCGGTCGACCCGAGCAACCCGACGATCATCGTCGCCCACGCCCACGCCGCCACCGCCGAGCACGTCCGCGACGCGATCACCCGCGCCGAGCACGGCCAGAAGGTCTGGTCCAAGCGCTCCGCCGCCGACCGCGCCGCCGCCCTCTCCCGCGCCGCCGGCATCCTGCGCGCGCGCCGGCTCGAGCTCACCGCATTGGCCGTCCGCGAGGCGGGCAAGCCCTGGGCCGAGGCCGACGGCGACGTCTGCGAGGCGATCGACTTCCTCGAGTACTACGCGCTCGGCGCGCTCGCGCTGGACGCCGCGAAGCCGCTCATCCAGATGCCCGGAGAGCGCAACGCGATGCGCTACGTCCCGCGCGGCGTGACCGGCGTGATCGCGCCGTGGAACTTCCCGCTGGCGATCGCCGCCGGGATGGTCTCGGCGGCACTGGCGACCGGCAACGCGGTCGTCCTCAAGCCCGCCGAGCAGACCCCGGCGTGCGCGAAGGCGGTCGTCGACGCGCTGCACGCCGGCGGCGTCCCGCTCGACGCGCTGAGCCTGCTCCCGGGCGGCGACGAGCCGGGCAAGGCGCTGGTCGCCGACCCGCGCATCCACACGCTCGTCTTCACCGGCTCCTGCGCCGCCGGCCTGAACATCCTCGAGACGGCCGCCAAGGTCGTCCCCGGCCAGCGGCACATCAAGCGCGTGATCGCCGAGATGGGCGGCAAGAACGCGGTCATCGTCGACTCCGACGCCGACCTCGATGACGTCGTGCCGGCGCTGCTGAAATCGGCCTACGCCTTCGCGGGGCAGAAGTGCAGCGCCGCGTCGCGCGCGCTCGTCCATCGCGCCGTCGCCGACGAGCTCGCCGAGCGAATGGCAGGCGCCCTGACCACCCTGCGCGTCGGCCCGGCCGCGGACTTCGCCACCGACGTCCCGCCGGTGATCGACATCGCCGCCCAGCAGCGCATCAACGCCTACATCGAGAGCGCCACGCCGCTGGCGATCGGCGACCGTCGCGGCGACGGCTTCTACGTCCCGCCGACGCTCTTCCACAACCTCCCGGCCGACTCGCCGGTGATCGGAGAAGAGATCTTCGGCCCGGTCCTCTCGCTGGAGACGGTCGAGTCGATCGAGCACGCCTGCGAGCTCGTCGACGCGTCGCCGTTCGCCCTGACCGGCGGGTTGTTCTCGCGCTCACCGCGCACGATCGAGTACGTCAGCGAGCGCACGCCGGTCGGCAACCTCTACGTCAACCGCGAGATCACCGGCGCGATGGTCGGCCGCCAGCCGTTCGGCGGCGGGCGCCTGTCCGGCACCGGCCCGAAGGCCGGCGGCCCCGACTACCTGCTCCAGTTTGTGGAGGCTCGCGCCGTGACCGAGAACACGGTCCGCCACGGCTTGGTGGTTTAGTCCCTTGGATGGATGACCTCGCCGCTCGCACCCGCGCCTTCGTCCGTGACGTCTGCATCCCGGCCGAGGCGCGGGAGCTGACGGCGGAGCTCCGAGTCGAGCTTCAGGCGGCGGCGCGCGAGGCGGGGGTGTTCGCGCCGCACGTGCCCGTCGAGTACGGCGGGCACGGGCTCGACATCCGCGGGTGGTGCGACGTCTTCGAGGCCGGCGGCTACTCGACCCTCGGCCCGGTGGCCTTGAACATCGGCGCGCCCGACGAGGGCAACATGCGCCTGCTCGAGCTGGTCGCCACCGCCGAGCAGAAGGAGCGCTACCTCGGGCCGCTGGCCCGCGGCGAGGTCAGGTCCTGCTTCGCGATGACCGAGCCACACCCGGGCGCCGGCTCCGACCCGGCCGCGCTCGCCGCGACCGCCACCCCCGACGGCGACGGCTGGCTGATCGCCGGCGAGAAGCGCTTCATCACCGGCGCCGACGGCGCGGCGTACGCGATCGTCATGGCGCGCGCGCCACAGGGCCCGACGATGTTCTTCGTCGACGCCGGCCAACCGGGGTTCGTCGTCGGCCGTCACCAGCCGACCACCGACTCGGCCTTCCTCGGCGGCCACTGCGAGGTCTCCTTCCACGACTGCCGCGTCGACGGCGACGCCGTGCTGGGCGAGGTGGGGAAGGGGTTCGCCTACGCGCAGGTCCGCCTCGGGCCCGCGCGCCTGACGCACTGCATGCGCTGGCTCGGACTCGCCGTCCGTGCGCTCGACATCGCCCTCGACCGCGCCGCCGAGCGCGAGGTGTTCGGCGCCAGGCTCGAAGACCTCGGCCTCGCCCAAGGCCTGATCGCCGACTCCGTGATCGACATCGAGGCGTCCCGCGCCCTGATTCGCCGCGCCGCCGAGGCGCTGGATCGCGGCGAGCGAGCGGGCAACGAGACCTCGGTGGCCAAGGTCTTCGTCTCCGAGGCCGTCTATCGCGTCGTCGACCGCTCGATCCAGCTCTGCGGCGGCGACGGCGTTTCGCACGACCTGCCGCTGGCGCGCTTTCTCAACGAGGTCCGGCCGTTCCGGATCTACGATGGGCCGAGCGAGACCCACCGCTGGGCGATCGCCCGCCGCGCATCGCGGCGACGCTCAGCAGAGCGATGATTGCCACCTTGGCCGACACCCAGAGCTGGGCCCGGATCGGGGATCTGAGCCTCGCCTTCGTGCTCTCGTCGCTGATCGGGCTCGAGCGCGAGTGGCGCCAGATGTCGGCGGGCCTGCGCACGCACACGCTCATCGGGGTCGGCTCGGCGCTGCTGGTGATCATCTCCAAGTACGGTTCTTCACCCTGCGGACGGTGCTGTCCGAGGCGACCGGGCGCGGGTTCGTGGTCGCGAGCGTCGCCACCCACCATCACGACCCGAACGTCGCGCTCACGCTCGAGGTCCAGGGTCGCGGCTCGCTCCGGGACCTGGCGCTCGCGCTGGACGAGATCGACGGCGTGCTCGAGGTCGAGGCGGCGGAGTCGCGCGAGGTCTGAGCACGCGCTCGCTCACCCCGTGAACGACGCGAGCTGGATCAGGTTGCCGCACGTGTCGTCGAGCACGACGGTGATCACCGGTCCCATCTCCACCGGCGGCTGCGTGAACGTCACGCCGAGGGCGAGCAGCCGCTCGTGCTCGGCGTCGCACGTCGTCGACGGCAAAGCTGGTGAACGGGATGCCGTCGGCGACCAGCGCCTCCTTGAAGGGCTTGGCGGCGGGGTGCTGGTCGGGCTCGAGCAGCAACTCGGTGCCCTCCGGCTGTTCCGGCGAGACGACGGTGATCCAGCGGTGCTCGCCACCCATCGGCACGTCGTTCTTCTTGACGAACCCGAGCACGTCGGTGTAGAACGCGAGCGCCTTGTCCTGATCGTCGACGAGCACGCTCGTGAGGTTGATCCGCATGGCTATCCCTTCCAGCGCCGGACGATCTCGTCCAGCGGCGCCGTGTCGAGGTGATGGAACTTGTATCGGCCCTCCCGCCTCGTCGTGACCAGCCCGGCCTGCTCGAGCACGTCGAGGTGCTGCGAGACGGCCTGGCGACTCAGCCCGAGGCCATGCCTGGACACCAGCCGCGCGCAGAGCTCGAACAGCGTCTGACCGTCACGGTCATGCAGCTCGT
Organism: uncultured Solirubrobacteraceae bacterium; assembly: GCA_963798325.1. GTDB lineage: Bacteria > Actinomycetota > Thermoleophilia > Solirubrobacterales > Solirubrobacteraceae > Solirubrobacter. Next base: position 102,654 of record CAWCSS010000003.1, on the reverse strand, counting down.
CGAGAATCGCTCGGCGCGCCGGTGCGGCGAGAGCGTGGAAGACGTCCGACACCTCCGGACAATAGGCAAGTCGCTACTTGCCTGTCAAGACCACGACGTCGAGCCGGCGCGGGCCGTGGACGCCCTCGACGCGATCGAGTTCGATGTCCGAGGTCGCGGACGGGCCGGAGACGAGCGTGAGCGGCGCGTCGTGGCCGAGCGCCGCGAACGCGTCGGGCACGGAGGGGACGATGTCGGCTCGCGCGGACGATGCAGACGTGGTGGTCGGGCACGCAGCGTCAGCGCGCGGCGGCCGGAGGCAGGGCCGGAGACCAGGACGATCGTGCCCGTGTCGGCGATCGCCAGCGCGCAGCCGGTGACGACGGCGTCGAGCGAGTCGAGCTCGGCGATCGACAACCTCGTCGTCCTCGATGACGTCGAGACCCAGGTCGGGGAAGCCGGCCGGCACGCCCACGCGGGCCGCGCCGGCCAGGATCGAGCGCACGGTCGCGGCGACATCGGTCGTGCGGTGGACGGTCGCGCGGTACTCGGCGACGCGTTCGCAGAACAGGTCGACGATGCCCTCGTGGCGGGAGCGAGCCCGCGACGCGGTACGCGCGCGGGATCTCCGGCACGCCCGGCGGCGGGGCCGAGCGCCGTCGCGGATGCGGGCGAGGATGTCGGCCTTAGCCGTGCTCACGCCCGCCGCCGGTGCGTCGCGCGGCGAGGTCGGCCGGGGCGCGGCGGCGCGCGGCGGCCGGCCGGGCTTCCACCAGTCGCGGAAGGTCTCCTTCGGCGGCTCCGGGAGGTCGCGCATCGCGGTCCAGCCCGGGACGGCGGCCTTGGCCAGCGGCCCGCGGCCGAGGCGGGCCAGGCGCTGCGCGGCCTCGTAGCGGCGGCGGGTGGCGAAGGCCGCGGCCATGCCCTTCATCGCCAGCGCCTCGGGCGCCAGCTTGGATTTCTCCTCGCGCGACGACGCGCGCCGCGCAGGTGGACGAGGATCGACGGGATGTCGATCTTGACCGGGCAGACCTCGTAGCACGCGCCGCACAGCGACGAAGCCCACGGCAGCGACGGCGCGGTGCACAGCCGTGAGCTGCGGCGTCAGGATCGCGCCGATCGGGCCCGGATAGACCGACTCGTAGGCCTGGCCGCCGACGCGCTCGTAGACCGGGCAGACGTTCAGGCACGCCGAGCAGCGGATGCAGTGCAGCGCCGCGCGCCCGACCTCGTCGGCCAGCACGGCGGTGCGGCCGCCGTCCAGCAGCACGAGATGGAACTCCTGCGGCCCGTCGCCCTCGCGCACGCCGGTCCACAGCGACGTGTACGGGTTCATGCGCTCCGCGGTCGACGAGCGCGGCAGCAGCTGGAGGAACACCTCCAGGTCGCGCCACGTCGGCAGCAGCTTCTCGATCGCCCATCAGCGTCACCAGCACGCGCGGCATGGTCAGGCACATGCGCCCGTTGCCCTCGGACTCGACGACGCAGATCGTGCCGGTCTCGGCGATCCCGAAGTTCGCGCCCGAGACGGCGACCGGCACGGAAGGAACTTCGAGCGCAGGTGCAGGCGCGCCGCCTCGGCGATCGCCGAGGCCTCGTTGCCGAGCGACTGACCCTGCGCGATCGTGCGCTCGAACAGCGCGCGGATCTCGGCGCGATTGCGATGGATCGCGGGCACCAGGATGTGCGATTGCCGGTCGTCGGGATCGAGCTGGACGATCAGCTCCGCCAGGTCGGTCTCCAACGCGTGGATGCCCTCGCGCTCGAGCGCCTCGTTGAGCTCGATCTCGTCCGTCAGCAGCGACTTGACCTTGATGACCTCGTCGGTGCCGTTGGCGCGCGCGATCGAGGCCACGATCGCGTTCGCCTCCGCGCCGTCGCGCGCCCAGTGCACCACGCCGCCGGCCGCCACCACGCGCGCTTCCAGCTGCTCCAGCAACTCCGGCAACCGCGCCATGGTCGCGGCCTTGATCGCCTCGCCCGCGTCGCGCAGCGCCTGCCAGTCGGGCAGCTCCTCGACCGCGCGCTCGCGCTTCTCGCGGATCAGCGTCGTCGCCTTGCCGATGTTGCGGCGCAGCTGCGAATCGGCCAGCGACACCTTCGCCGCGCTCTGGAAACTCATTCCTGCGCCGCCAGGATCTCCGCCAGATGCATGACGCGCACGCCCGTGCGCTGCCGCGACAGCGCGCCGCCGATGTGCATCAGGCACGACGTGTCGGCCGACGTGCAGACCTCCGCGCGCGTGTCCAGGACGTGCCGGACCTTGTCCGAGAGCATCGCCATCGACGTGTCGGCGTTCTTGATCGCGAACGTCCCGCCGAACCCGCAGCACTCGCGCTCGCCGTCGAGATCGACCAGATCGATCCCGCGCACGGCCGACAACAGCCGGCGCGGACGATCGCCGATGTGCAGCAACCGCAGCGAATGGCAGGTCGGATGCAGCGTCACGCGGTGCGGGAACGACGCCCCGACATCGACCACGCCGAGCCGATCGACCAGGAACTCGGTCAGCTCGAACACGCGATCGCTCACCGACGGGATGTGCTCTCGAACATGAGCGACACAGGAGGCCGAAGGGGAGACGACCGCATCGTAGGCGCCAAATACGCGGGCGAACCGCCCTAGTAGACCTTCAGCATCCCGCTGGTAGCCGGAATTGACGTGCATTTGGCCACAACACGTCTGTTCCAGGGGAAATTCGACCTCGCAGCCGAGCCGCTCGAGCAGCGTCACGACCGCCTTTCCCGTCTCCGGGAACAGCGTGTCGTTGAAACACGTGATGAAAAGCGCGACCTTCATCGGTAGGTTCTCAGCACACTAACGATCACAAAGGAGCCCGAGATCAACCGCAGTCGTTCAGACCGTCCGATGCTGGCCATGGCCCGCCGTTCCGCCATCGCGGACCTGCTGCGAGATTCGGGCGCCATCACCGTCACCGAGGTCGAGACCCGCTTCGGCGTGTCCCCGATGACCGCCCGTCGCGACCTCGCGGAGCTCGAGCGCCAGGGCATCGCCCGCCGCACGCACGGCGGCGCGGTCCTGCCGTCGATCTCCGCGCAGGAGGACTCTTTCGCCCAGCGCGTCGAAGTGGCGACCGAGGCGAAGATGTCGCTGGCCGACGAGGCCGTGGCGATGATCTCGCCGCGGGAGACCGTGTTCCTGGACTCGAGCTCGACGGCGTACTTCGTCGCCCGCAAGATCGTCGATCTGGGGCTCGGCGTCACGGTCATCACCAACAGCCTGCCGGTGATGGACGCGATCGCGAGCCGCGAGACGCCGAACGTGAACCTGATCGGCATCGGCGGCACGCTGCGCCCGCTGACGCGCTCGTACGTCGGGCCGTACGCCGTGCACACCGTGCTCGGCCACTTCGCCGATCGCATGTTCCTGTCGGTCAAGGGCGTCACCCGCGACGGCGTGATGACCGATGCGGATGAGCTGGAAGCGGAGGTCAAGCGGGCCATGATCGCTCAGTCGGAGGAGTCCGTGCTGCTGCTCGACGACTCCAAGCTCGGCGCCCGCGGGCAGAACGCGATCGCTCGGGTGACCGAGGTCTCGTCCGTCCTGGCCCATGGCGCACCGGCCGCCGCGCTCGAACCGCTGCGGGCGACCGGGGTGAAGCTCAGAGTCGTCGGCGGCTAGCGGGCGTACGCCGCCGGCACCCCTCCGTCCACATTGAGCAGGTTCCCTGTCGACTTGCCCGAGCGGCGCTCGGAGGCGAAGTGCAGCACGGCCTCGGCGATGTCGCCCGGGTAGATCGACAGCTTCAGCGTGTTGCGCTGGCGGTAGTGCTCGTCGAGATCCTCGGGAGCGAGGTCGTAGGCCGCGGCCCGCTCCTCACGCCAGGAGGAGCCCCAGATCTTCGAGCCCTGCAGGACGGCGTCCGGGTTGACCGTGTTGACGCGGATGCCCGCCGCGCCGCCCTCCTCGGCCAGGCACCGCGCGAGGTGGAGCTCGGCGGCCTTGGCCGATGAGTACGCCGCGGCGTTCTTGCCCGCGACGAGGGCGTTCTTGGAGGCGACGAAGACGACCGCGCCGCCGGCGTCCTGGCGCTTGAGGACGCGGAAGGCCTCGCGGGCGACGAGGAAGTAGCCCGTGCCGAGGATCGCGTGGTTGCGGTTCCACTCGGCCAGCGTCGTGTCCTCGATCGAGGCCGACGAGGCGATGCCGGCGTTGGAGACCACGATGTCGACGCCGCCGAACCGCTCGATCGTGGCCGCGTAGGCGGCGGCGACGGCCTCCTCGGAGGTGACGTCGCCGGCGACGGCGAGGCCGCGGTCGCCGTACTCGGCCACAGCATCCCGTGCGCCCGAGGCGTCGAGATCAAACGCGACCACGCAGGCGCCCGGCGGACGCGAGCGTCGCGATGATCGCGCGGCCGATGCCGCCGGCGCCGCCGGTGACGAACGCGACCTTGCCCTGCAGCTCGCCCGGCGTGGGCGCCTGCGCGAGCTTGTAGAGCTCCAGCGGCCAGTACTCGATGGCGAAGCTCTCGGCGGCGTCGAGCGAGACGAACTCGCCCAGCGCCTCGGCGCCGGCCATGACCTCGATCGCGCGGTGGTAGAGGTCGCGCGAGACCTTCGAGAGCTTGGTCGTCGTGCCCGCGGCGACCAGGCCCATGCCCTCGACCAGCACGATCCGCGCGTCCGGGTCGCCCGGGCACGTCGCCCTCGCCCGCGAACTCGTCGAAGTACGCGCGGTAGTTCGGCGCGGTACTCGTCAGCGAGCTGGGCGATGCGCTCCGGGGTGGCGTCCTCGCGCGAGATCCACAGCGGCAGGCGCTTGGTGTGCACGAGGTGATCGGGGCAGGGGGCGCCGACCTTCACGAGCTGCTCCGCCTGCTCGGAGCAGACGAACTCCAGCACGCGCTCGGAGGTGTCGACGGTCAGGACCTTCGCGCGCTCGGAGGAGACGGCACCCGCGGATCGCGGGCAGCAACTCGCTCAGCGACCCGGAGGCATCGGCCTTGCGCCCGCCGAAGCGCGAGATGTCGCCGGTGCGCGTCGTTGACGAACTCGACCGCCTGGTTGATGACCTCGATCGTCTTGCGGTAGGCCTCCTCGGCCGTCTCGCCCCAGACGATCAGGCCGTGCTTGGCCAGCATCGACGAGCTTCAGGCCCGGGTTGTCGCGCACGGCCTCGCCGACCTGCTTGGACAGCGTGAAGCCCGGCCGGATGTACGGGATCCACGCCGCCTCGTCGCCGAAGCACTCCTGGACCAGCCGCTCGCCGTCGGCGGTGCCGGCCAGCACGTTGATCCCGTCCGGGTGCGTGTGGTGCACGTGCGGCGCGGGGACGAAGGCGTGCAGCAGCGTCTCGATCGAGGAGCGCGGGCACCGCGGGGTCGAGCTGGCAGCGCGACAGATACGCGACCATGTCCTCGTCGGACATCTCGTCGCGCTCCATCAGCGGCAGCATGTCGTCGAGCCGCAGCGCGGTGAAGTGCTCGCGACCCATCGTCGCCAGGTCGGACCCCGACCCCTTGACCCACATCGTCGCCACCTCGCGGCCGGCGTGATCGGTCGCCACGCCCTTGGCCGACGTGTTGCCGCCGCCGAAGTTCGACACCGCGCGGTTGGCGCCGAGCAGGTGCGAGGCGAGAACGAGCTGGTCCAGCGTCCCGCTCGGGACGTCGCCCGGCCAGAGATCCTCGACGGAATCGATGATCGGCGTCACGGTGCTCATCGGGTCAGCTCCTGCTCTGATTCACGTTCGGTGGCCATTCGGGCGGCGTAGCCGGACTCCCGGAGGGCCCTGATCGGATGTTCGGCGCCGCCCAGCGCGACGCGCGCCTCGGCGCACGCCGGACGGACGTCGGTGTTGAAGGCGTCCAGCAGGACCTCGTGGCCGCCGAGCACGTCGCCGGCGCGCTGGGCCTCGCTCAGCGCCGCGCGGTCGACGAGCAGCGCCTTGGCGTAGGCCTCCTGCAGGTTGACGACGCTCAAGGTCATCGCCTCGACCTTCGCCTCGATGTTGTGCGACTGGTCGATCGTCAGGCGCGGCAGCTCGTCGCTCGCGCACAGCTCGACGAAGATCAGGAACAGCTCGAACGGGTTCACCGAGCCGACGATCAGGTCGTCGTCGGCGTACTTGCGGTTGTTGAAGTGGAACCCGCCCAGGCGGCCCTCGTCGGCCAGGAAGGCGACGATCTGCTCGATGTTCGTGCCCTGCGCGTGGTGACCGAGGTCGACCAGGACCTTCGCCCGGTCACCGAGCTTGACGCACGTCAGCAGCGCGACTGCCCCAGTCCGCGAGGTCGGTCGCGTAGAACGCCGGCTCGAAGAACTTGTACTCGACCAGGAGCTCCTGCTCGGCGGGCAGCTCGGCGTAGACGCGGCCGAGGCAGTCGAGCATCCGCCTGCGCCGCTCGCGCAGGTCGTCCTGGCCGGGGTAGTTCGTCCCGTCGGCCAGCCACAGCGACTGCGCGGTCGAGCCGAGCGCGTTCGCGATCCGCAGGCATTCGAGCATGTGCTCCACGGCCCGCTCGCGGATCGCCGCGTCCGGGTGCGTGACCGAGCCGAGCTTGTAGTCGGGGTCCTGGAACAGGTTCGGGTTCACGGCGCCGACGCGCAGCCCGCGCGACTCGATCTCCGAGCGCAGGGCGTCGTAGTCCTCGACCGCGTCCCACGGGAAGTGCAAGGCGACGGCGGGCGCCGTGCCGGTCAGGCGATGGACCTCGGCGGCGTCGTCGAGCTTCTCGTAGACGTCGCGCGGGCGGCCCGGCTGCGGGAAGACGCCGAAGCGCGTGCCGGAATCGCCATAACCCCAGGACGGGGTCTCGATGACGAGCTTGGACAGATCAAGCATCGAGGAGCTCCTTCGAAGGCTCGTAGTGGACGGGCTCGAAGGAGGCCGCGGAGACCTCCCGCATGTCGGACAGGGAGCCCAGCTCACCCGCGGCCCGCGCCTGCACGAGCACGTTGCCGAGGGCGGTTGCCTCGACCGGGCCGGCGAGCACCTCACGCCCGGTCACGTCGGCGGTCAGTTGGCACAGCAGCTCGTTGCGCGCGCCCCCGCCGATCACGTTGATGGTGTGGATGTCGCGTCCGGAGACGGCCTCCAGCCGCTCCAGGACGGCGCCGTAGCGACGCGCGAGGGAGACGTAGATCGAGCGCACCAGCTCGCCCCGCGACAACGGCCCGGTCACCTCGGCGATCAGCGCCGGCATGTCGCCGCCGCGCAGGAAGCGCTCGTCGTCGACGTCGAACTCGACGAACGTGCTCGCCTCGCGGGCGGCACGCTGCAAGGTCGGGAAGTCGGTGTCCCAGACGCGGGCGCATTCCTGCTCGAGCCACAGGCCCATGACGTTCTTGAGCAGGCGGATCGTGCCGTCGACGCCGCGCTCGTTGGTCAGCGCGTCGTCGCTGAAGACGGGCGTGTCGAGCTCCAGGCCCAGCAGCGACCAGGTGCCGGAGGAGAGCACCGCGCAGTGCTCGTCGCGCAGCGGCGCGGCGACGTAGGCCGAGGCCGTGTCGTGCGAGGCGACGGTGTAGACGGGCGCGTCGATCTCCAGCGCGCGGCCGAGCAGCGTGCCCGGCTCGACCAGGTCACGGAAGGGCCTTTCCGGCAATCCCAGCGACGAGATCAGCTCCAGCGACCACTCGCCCGTGCGCGCGTCCAGCAGCCCGGTGGTGGAGGCGTTGGTGCGCTCGTTGGCCAGCTCGCCGCACAGCCAGTACGCCAGAAGGTCGGGCACGAGGGCGATCCGCTCGGCGTCGCCCACGCGATCGTCGGCCAGCAGCTGGTAGACGGTGTTGATCGGCATGTGCTGGATGCCGGTGATCTCGTAGCCCGCGACGCGCTGCACGCCGTCGGTGCGCTCGTCGCGGTAGTGGAAGGGCAGCCCGAGGACGCGGTTGCGCGCGTCCAGGAGCGCGTAGTCGACGCCCCACGTATCGACGCCGACGCCGTCCAACGCGCGGCCCTGGCAGGCCGAGAGCGCCTCGGTGAAGAGGTGCAGGAGGTTCCAGCGCAGCCCGTCCGGCAGCCGCACGGGGCGGTTGACGAACCGGTGGCATTCCTCCAGCGCGACCACGCCGCCGTCGAAGCGGCCGCAGACCACGCGCCCGCTCGAGGCGCCGAGATCGATGGCGGCGAAGGTCCTAGGCAAGGTGAAACACCTCCTGGAGGCGCTCGAACGCGAGCTCGCTCGGAGAACAACGGCGCCATCTCGGCCTGCCAGCGCGTGTTGACCTCGGTCGCGTCCATCGCCGCCTTGGAGGCCTCGAAGTCCTCGGTCTCGAGATAGCCGATCAAGAGCCCATCGGGGCGCAGGAACAGCGAGTAGTTGGTCCAGCCGGTCGACGAGAGCGCCGCGAGCATCTCCGGCCAGACGGCCTGGTGACGCTCGCGGTACTCGTCGATCCTCTCAGCGCGCACCCGCACCTGAAAGCAGACTCGTTCCATGGGAGGGCGCGCCGTCCGACGACTCTAGAAGTCGAAGTCGTCGATGTTGTCCTTGTCGAAGACCGTCGGCGGGCCGAGGAGCACCTCGCCCTTGGCGCCGACCGTCTTCTCACCCTGGTCGCCGGCGGTGAACTTGTCGCCCTCGGCGCCGGTGATCTGCCCGGACGCCAGCGCGCCCGCGGCGTAGGCCGCGAGGTAGCCGAGCTTGCCCGGATCCCACAGCTCGAAGCCCTCGATCGTGCCGTCCTTGACGAAGTCGCGCAGCTGGTTGGGCGTGCCGAGACCGGTCAGCTTGACCTTGCCCTTGGAGTCCGAGCCCTGCAGATAGCGCGCCGCGGCGGCGATGCCGACCGTCGTCGGGCTGATGATGCCCTTCAGGTCCGGGTAGGCCTGCAGCAGGCCCTGGGTCTCCTCGAAGGACTTCTGATCGTCGTCGTTGCCGTAGGCGGTCTTGACGAGCTTGAACTTCGAGTACTCGGGCTTGGCCAGCTCGTCCTTCATGAACTTGATCCACGTGTTCTGGTTCGTGGCGTTCGGCGTCGCCGAGAGAATCGCGATTTCGCCGCCCTCCGGCCCGATCTGCTTGGCCAGCAACTGCACCTGGCTACGGCCGAGGTCCTCGGCGGCGGCCTGGTTGATGAACACGTCACGCCCCGCGGGATCGGTGTCGGAGTCGTAGGTCACGACCTTGATGCCGGCCGCCTTGGCCTTCTGCAGCGCCGGGACGACCGCGTTCGGGTCGTTGGCGGAGATGACGATCGCGTCCTGCTTCTGCGTCGTCAGCGTGTTGATGTAGGACACCTGCGACGAGGCCGTGGCGTCCGACGGGCCGACCCGCTTGAACTCGCCGCCGAAGGCCTTCGTGGCGTCCTCGCCGCCCTTGTCGGAGATCGTGAAGTACGGGTTGTTGATCTGCTTGGGCAGGAAGGCGATCTTCAGGCCCGGCTTGATCTCCCCGCCCGCCGCCGCTTCGGTCGCCGCGCTCGTCGCTGCCGGCGTCGCCGCGGACTCTTTGTCGGTGCTGTCCTTCGTGGAGCCGCAGGCGGCGACCACAAACGCGCTGGCCACGGCCAGGGCCGCGATCCCGCGCGTGCCGATCATGGTGGACATCTCCCTCCTCACAGGGGTAACTAGGTGGTGGTGGGCGTTGGGGGTGAGTCGACGCCGCGTCCCCGTCGCAGCGCCTCACGGACGCGAGCGGTGACGCTCGGCCCGAGGACTGAGAGCAGCAGCAGGCTGCCCGTGACGATGGTCAGCACCTCGGCGCTGACGTCGTTGAGCGTCAGCGCGTTCCGAAGTGTTCCGAGCAGCAACATCGCGCAGATCACGCCGAGCAGGTTGCCCTTGCCGCCGAAGATCGAGACGCCGCCGAGCAGCACGACCGCGACCACGCTCAGCTCGAGGCCGACGGCGTTGTCGGCCCGGGCGGAGGCGAAGCGGAAGGTGAACACGATGCCGGCCAGGGCGGAGACCATGCCGGTGACGACGAAGAGCCAGAACTTGATCCGCTTGACGCGCACGCCGGAGAAGTGCGCGGCCTCCTCGTTGGCGCCCATGGCGAAGATCGAACGTCCGATGCCCGTCATGTGCAGGGTGACCCCGAAGATCACCGCGAGGATCGCGAAGATGACCATCGGGTTCGGGATCTGGGTGCCGGCCACAGAGCCGAACCCCCAAGTGGTGAACTTCTGCGGGAAGTCCGCGACGGCCTGGTCGCCGAGGATCACGTAGGCCAGCCCGCGGTACATCGCGAGCGTGCCGATCGTGACGGCCAGCGACGGGAGCCCGAGGCGGGTGATCAGCACGCCGTTGAGCGCGCCGGCGAGCCCGCCGAGAACGATCACGGTCGGGATGATCATCTCCATCGCCCAGCCGTGGTTCCACAGGTAGCCCATCAGGGCGCACGTGAGACCCAGGACCGACGCGACGCTGAGGTCGATCTCGGCCGCGATGATGACCAGCGTCAGCGGGAGCGCGATCAGCGCGATCTCCGAGATGTCGGAGAGGATCGAGTTCAGGTTGCCCGCGGTGAAGAAGTCCGGGGACGTCGAGGTCCCGTAGAGGATCGACGCGATCAGCAGGAAGACGGTGACGGTCTCCCAGCGCGCGAGCTTGTGCTTGAGCTCAGACACGGTGCGAGCCCCGCTTGCGCAGTTCGCGGGCCAACCGGTGCGCGAGGAAGGCGTCGAGGCCGATCGCCAGCAGCAGCAGCGCGCCGTTGATGGCCTGCTCCCAGAAGGGGTTGATCTGCAGGATCACGAGCGCGCTGCGGATCGTGGCCAGCAGCAGGGCGCCGAGCGCGGCGCCGTAGACGGTGCCGGAGCCGCCGAAGATGGCGACGCCGCCGACGACCACCGCGGACGACGGCGGCGAGCTCGATGCCGTTGCCGGCGTTGGCGTCCAGCGTGCCGTAGCGGCTGGCGTACAACACGCCCGCGAGCCCGGCGATCGCGCCGCTGGCCACGAACGCGCCGAGCACCCGCCGCGACACACGGATGCCGGCCAACACCGCCGCGTCCGGGTTGGAACCGATCGCGTAGAGCTCACGGCCCATGCGGCTTCGCGCGAGCGCGACGCCGACGATGACCATCGCGGCGATCGTGAACAGCGGCAGGACCGGGAAGCCGAGGATCGTGTGCGTGGCGAGGTTCAGGAACCCCTTCGGCATGTCGGCGGCGTTGATCTGCCGGCCGTGCGCCCACGCGAAGTCGATGCCGCGGATCACGTAGAGCGTGCCGAGCGTGATCACCAGCGACGGGACCCGCGCCCAGGCGACCATCACGCCGTTCATCAGCCCGAAGAAGCCGCCGAACAGCATCCCGGCGACGAACACCAGCGGGATCGGCCAGCCGTGGTCGGCGAACAGCACGCCCGTCAGGAACGCGGTGATACCGAGGACGGAGCCGACGCTCAGGTCGATGTTGCGGGTGACGACGACGATCGTCTGCCCGACCGCGAGCAGCGCGACGATCGAGACGTTCAGGAGGATGTCGCGCAGGTTCTGCGCGTTGAGGAAGCGCGGCTCGGCGAGCGAGACGGCCAGGACCAGCAGGGCGAGGACGCCGATCAGGCTGACCTCGCGCGCGCGGACGATGGTGTCGATCCACGACGTGCGCTGCTCCTGACGGGGCGGCGCCGGGGCGGCGCTCTCGGCCTGCGCGGTCACGCGGCCACCTGCGCGCCGGTGGCGGCGCGCACGACCGACTCCTCGTCGGCCTCCTCGCGGGTGAGCTCGCGGGCGATCCGGCCCTCGTGCATGACCAGCACGCGGTCGGCCATCCCGAGCACCTCGGGCAGTTCGGAGCTGATCATCAGGACGGCCAGCCCCTCGCCGGCGAGCTCGGACATCAGGCGGTGCACCTCGGCCTTGGTGCCGACGTCGATGCCGCGGGTGGGCTCGTCGATGATCAGCAGCTTCGGGCCGGTGGCCAGCCACTTGCCGAGCACGACCTTCTGCTGGTTGCCGCCCGACAGGAAGCCGACGGGATCGGACAGCCGATGGAACTTCAGCTGCAGCTTGGTCGCCCAGTCCGACGCGAGCTCGGCCTCGGAGCCACGGCCGATGACGCCGAGCCGGTTGCGCAGCGCCTGCAGGCGGGTCAGGCCGATGTTGCGCTCGATGCTGAGCTCCATCACCAGGCCCTGCTGGCGGCGGTCCTCGGGGACGAGGCCGATGCCGGCCCGCATGGCCGCGCTCGGCGAGCCCGGCTTGAGCTTGACCCCGTCGACGACGACGTGGCCGGCGTCGGGCTTGTCGACGCCGAAGATCGCGCGGGCGACCTCGCTGCGGCCGGCGCCCACGAGGCCGGCGAGGGCGACGATCTCACCCTGCTTGACCTCGAAGCTGATGTCGATGAACACGCCTTCGCGCGTGAGCCGGTTGACCTGCAGGACGGTCTGGCCGAGCTTGGCGTCCTGCTTGGGGAAGAGCTGGCTGAGCTCGCGGCCGACCATCCGGCGGACGAGCTCGTCGGTGTCCATGTCCTTGGTCAGCCCGTCGTGCGTGACCTCGCCGTCGCGCAGGACGGTCACCGTGTCGCAGATCGTGAAGATCTCGTCGAGGCGGTGGCTGATGAAGAGGATCGCGGCGCCGCGCTCCTTGAGCGTGCGCACGACGCCGAACAGCCGCTCGACCTCGTGACCGGACAAGGCGGCTGTCGGCTCGTCCATGATCAGCACCCGCGCGTCGAAGGACAGCGCCTTGGCGATCTCGACGATCTGCTGATCGGCGATGCTCAGCCCGCGCACCGGCTGCTCAGGATCGAGCCTGACACCGAGACGATCGAGCAGCTCCTGCACCGTGCGGTGCAGCGCCTTGCGGTCGATCCGGCGCAGCGACCCCAGCGGGTGGCGCCCCATCATCACGTTCTCCGCGATCGACAGGTCCGGGAACAGCGTCGGCTCCTGATAGATCACCGCCACGCCCGCATCCCGCGCATCGGCCGGACCGTGCAGGGCGACGCTCTCGCCATCGACCAGCACGGCGCCCTCGTCGGGACGCTGCACACCGGCCAGCATCCGCACGATCGTCGACTTGCCGGCGCCGTTCTCGCCCGCCAGCGCCCGGACCTCGCCCGACCGCAGCGCGATCGAGACGTTCCGTGAAGCGCGCACCGCCCCGTAGGACTTGCTTGCGCCTTCTAGAGCGATGATTGGCGTACTCGGCTCAGCAGCTGTCGATTGCTGGTTGATTTGAGGCTCCTCCCCCTCGAAACAACAGAATGCGATCAAAACAAGACGATCGTGATCTGTCAAGGGCGAACAGCGATTCTTTGTGTTCGTTTGTGTGTTCGACCACGCGCATGTGCTTGACAAACCGAACAGAGAATGGTTCTCTCGGCCCCGGAGGAGATACCAATCGCACGCAGACGATCAGATGAAGGACCCGGCGTGCTCGCCGAGGCACGCCGGAGGGAGATCGCCGAACGCCTCCGCGCGAACGGCGCGGTGACCGTCGCCGAGGTCGAGGAGCGCTTCGGGGTGTCGCCGATGACCGCCCGTCGCGACCTTGCCGAACTCGAGCGCCGCGGGGTCGTGCGGCGCACCCACGGCGGCGCCGTGCTGCCCACCATCTCGGCCCACGAGGACTCCTTCGCGCGCCGGCTGGAAGTCGACGCCGACGACAAGGTTCGGCTCTCCATCGCGGCTGTGGATCTGCTGACGCCGCGCGAGACGATCTTCCTGGACTCCTCGACGACGACGTACTACGTCGCGCGCCGGCTCGTCGAGACCGGGCTCGCGGCGACCGTCCTGACCAATTCACTGCCGGTCATGGAGCTGCTCTTCAAGGAGGGCGGACCGGGCCTGGAGGTGATCGGCATCGGCGGCACGCTGCGGCGCCTCACCCGTTCGTTCGTCGGCCCGTTCGCGGTGCGCACCGTCCAGGGCCACTTCGCCGATCGGCTGTTCCTCTCGGTCAAGGGCATCGCCCAGAACGGCATGCTCACGGACGCCGATCCGCTCGAAGCCGAACTCAAACGAACCATGATCGAACAGGCGGGCGAGTCCGTCCTGCTGATCGGCCAGTCCAAGCTCTCCACGCGGGGGCTGAGCGTGATCGCCCCGATCGCCGAGATCACGACCACGCTCGCGACCGGGCTCGACGAGGGCGAGGCGGACTCGCTGCGCCTCGGCGGCACGACCGTCCGCGTGGTGGTCTAGAAGCTTAGATCAGGCCGATCCGGCGCAGGCTGCTCAGCACCTGCTCGGCGAGCTCGTCGCCGGCGGCTTGCGGCGGTTGCGTGTCGGGGTCGACCTTGATCGCCAGCCGGTAGCCCTCGTGGCGGGCGTCGAGGTGGACCTTCCAGGTGAAGGCGCCGCTGCGTTGCATCCCGGCGGCGAAGCGGCTCGAGCTGAGCTCGTTGGCTGCGTCGTGCATCAGGCCGGCGCCCAGCCGGGTGTGTGGCGGGCGGAAGTCGTACGGGTGGCCGGCCGGGACGGCGTACAGCCACAGCGCGCGCGGCGCGAGCCGGTCCGGCTGCAGGAACAGGATGTGGCGGGAGATGTACCCCGTGCCGGCCAGGCTGCGGCGGGCCGTCTTGCCCGGCTCGGGGTCCTGCTCGGCGGGCAGCGCGGCGAGGATCAGCTCGGCGGCGTGCGTCACCGCGATCTTGCCCCAGTCCTCGAACTCAGTGCTCATTCGTGGGGGACGGTAGTGCAGAACACGTCGCCGTCGCGGGTCACGGCTCCGCGCTCGGCGAGGGCGGACAGTGCGCGCTCGACCACGGTGAGCGGCGGCAGATCCAGCGCGGCGCCCGCGATCGGGACCCAGGGGAGCTGGGCGAGCGTGGCGGCGGTGCGCGGCTCGATCATCAGGTGCGAGACCAGCGCGCGGCGGGTGGCGTGCCAGGCGGCGCGCGCGGGTTCGGCGCGGAAGCGCTCGTAGCGCTCCAGGCTCATGGCCACGGCGGCGCCGACGTCGTCCACCGGTGGCCCGTGGCCGGGGATCGTGCGCACCGGGTCGAGCGCCGCGATCCGCCGCACCGAGGCGATCATCGTGTCCAGGGCGTCCGCCGCCCACGGGCCGCCGAACGGGACCCACGCCACGTCGCCGGCCTGCAGGAGGTCGCCGGTCATCGCCACCCGTTCCTCAGGCAGCCAGTAGGCCACATGACCCGGCGTCTGGCCGGGCGTGTGCACGACCTGCAGGCCTTCGAGCGCCTCACCGTCGCGCAGGGCACGCGTGACGCGATACGGCGGGATGTCGAACCCGAGCCACGGGTCGCCGGCGCGGGGGTCGGCGTCGTTGACCAGCGCCGCTTCGATGGTATGCGCGGCGACCGGCGCGCCGAGCGCGGCCGCCCCGCCGGCATGGTCGGCGTGGAAATGGGTCAACGCCACCCACGCGAGGTCACTCGCCGCCAACCCGTGCTCGGCGAGGAACGCGTGGGCTCGCGCGATCGACGCTGTGCTGCCGCTTCCGCTGTCCACCAAGACCGGGCGCGGCCCCCGGACGAGGATCAGATTCGCGCTCGGCCCGGGACGCAGATCGATCTCGATCACGGTCAGGCAGGATGACACCGCGCTCATGTTTCTTGACACCTGTGCGAATCGCAGGTAATCATCCGCCAAACGATCGCGTTCGCACACAATTGTGCGAGGGGGGAGAGCCCATGAGACGTTGGTCAATCGGCGCAGCGGTCCTGCTGTGCCTCGGTGTCACGTCGGCTGCGCAGGCCGCGGAGGCGCCGACGCAGCTCACGGTCGGCGATCAGTCGCGCCCGCTGAACGTCGAGGGCGCGCCGCTGTTCGGCTGGATGCCCAGCTCGAGCAGGGGCAACGACGTCCAGAGCGCCTACGAGATCACGGTCTCCAAGGGCGCCGCGCAGGTGTGGGACAGCGGCAAGGTCGCGTCCGACGCGCAGTCCTACGTCCCCTACGGCGGTCCTGCGCTTGCCAACGGCGAGGCGTACACGTGGTCGGTACGGACGTGGGACGCCGCCGGCGACGCGTCGCCGGCGGCGAGCGGGGCCTTCGAGACCGGACTGACCGACGCCGGCTGGTCGGGCGCGAACTGGATTCGCCGCCCGACCAGCGGCAATGACTTCACCGACGACTACACGCTCGCGCGCAAGTCGTTCCCGGCGCTGTCGAGTTCACCCGTCACCCGCGCCCGGGTCTACGCCAGCGCGATGGGCCAATACGACATCCACGTCAACGGCCAGACGATCGGCCGCGGCGACAACTGGAACTATCCGACCGAGGGCCAGTACTACGCCTTCGACGCCACCGACGCGGTCAAGGCGGGCCAGCCGCTCGTACTCGGCGCGCTCTATCACTACTGGACGTGCACCTGTCAGGGGCGCGCGAACGGCCCCGCGTCGAACACGACGCTGAGCGCCGCGCAGGCCGTCGGGGCGACGAACATCAAGATCGGCTCGGCGATCGTCTTCGGCGTCGGCGACCAGATCACGGTCGGCACCGGCGCCGCCGCCGAGACGGCGACGGTCACCGCGGTGGGCACCACCGGCGCGACCGGCACGGGCCTCACCCTTGCCGCGCCACTGGCGCAGGCACACGCCTCGGGTCAGCCGGTCTATGACCACCAGGGCCCGTCCGGCCTGATCATGAAGACCGTCGTCGACCACGCCGACGGCACGCGCGAGACGTTCGTCACCGACGGCACGTGGAAGGTCCACAAGGCCGACCAGTTCACGAACTCGACGATCTCGCGCCGCAACGGCGACTCGGGCGACAACGCCGAGCGCTACGACGCGCGTGCCGAGCTCCCGGGCTGGGACGGCGCGGCGTTCGACGACGCGAGCTGGGCTCCCGCCTACGCGATCGGCCCGCACCCGCAGCCCGTCAACCCGGTACGCGACACCTTCAGCCACCTGGACCCGGCGATCAGCCACCTCGACTACGAGACGGTCAAGCCGGTGTCGATCAGGACGCTCGCCGACGGCAGCGTCGTCGCCGACTTCGGCAAGGTCATCTCGGCCGTCCCGCGGATCGCGTTCAACGACGGCGTCGCGGGACGCCAGGTGATCGCCCAGACGAGCTATCGCCTCAACAACACGATCCTCTCCGCCGCCACGGCCGCGGGTGACGCGAACATCAAGGTGGCAAGCGTCGCCAACTTCGTGGCCGGCGACCGGATCACGGTCGACCAGGGCGCCGACGGGTTCGGCGCCGGCAGCCCCGAGGTGCGCACGATCACCGCCGTCGGCACCGCCGGCGCGACCGGCACGGGGATCACGCTCGACGCGCCGCTGAGCCGTGCGCACACCAACGGCCGCTACGTCGAGGGCTCGCGCGCCGGCACC
The DNA here is from genome assembly GCA_963798325.1 of uncultured Solirubrobacteraceae bacterium. Classification (GTDB taxonomy): domain Bacteria; phylum Actinomycetota; class Thermoleophilia; order Solirubrobacterales; family Solirubrobacteraceae; genus Solirubrobacter. The sequence goes on along the minus strand of CAWCSS010000003.1, from coordinate 85,504 downwards.
GCGACGCACGACACGCAGGGCTCCGAGCTGCGCTACTGGTACACGCAGAAGGACGGCCCGCAGACGGCCAAGGCGATGCTCTACTGGGGTTGGCGCTACCTGCAGATCCTGCCGCCGGGCGCGGGCGAGACGCTGACCGCCGACGACATCACCGCGGTCATGCAGTACCAGTCCGCGCCGGTCTCGCGGCGGGCGACGTTCGACTCCGACAACGCGACGCTCAACGCGGTCTTCGATCTGATGCAGCACTCGGCGATCCACTCGTCCGAGGAGACGTTCCTGGACACGCCGACGCGCGAGAAGGGGCAGTTCACCGGCGACACGGTGGACATCTCCTTCGCGAGCATGGCCGCGGTCGGCGACCGCAACGCGACCAAGCGGGCGATCCGCGAGATCGTCTACTCGGCGACGCACTCGTGGAAGGCGACGTCGAGCGGCTACTGCTCCAGCGCGCCGTGCTCGTTCCCGAGCATCGGGACGCCGGGGCGGGTCAACGCCGTCTATCCCAACGGCGACAACATGCGCGACATCCCGGACTACACCGAGTTCGTGCCCGGCTGGGTGCTGCGGTACTACCTCGAGTCCGGTGACGTGTCGGTGCTCAGCTCGTCGTATGACGCGCTGAAGGCGATCTCGCAGTACATCCAGCGCAGCGTCGCGACCACGGGCAACGCGGCGGGCCTCGTCTACAACCTCGTTGGCGGGACCAGCTCCTACCAGTTCGGGATCATCGACTGGCCGGCGCAGATGCGCTACGGCTACACGTTCACCAACAACGGCGCGCGAACGATCCACAACGCCGAGGCGGTCGACGCGTGGCGCTCGACCGCGGCGGTCGCGCGGGCGCTGGGCAAGACGGACGACGCCGCGCAGTTCGACGGCTGGGCCGACGGCCTGGCGACGACGATGAACCAGAAGCTGCTGCGCCCGGACGGCCTCTACAGCGACGGCCTCTCGACGGCGTCCGGCAACCCGCAGATCGCCAACACCGCCCAGCACGCGCAGACCTACCCGCTCGTCTACGGCATCGCGCCCGCGGCGAACCGGCAGGCGCTGCTGGACAAGATCACCTCCCAGGGCATGAATCAGGGCCCGATGACGTGGCACATCCTGCTCAAGGCGCTGGCCGACGGCGGTCGCTACGACCAGCTGGTGAAGCTGCTCACCGACCACGACGCCGACGGTCCGGCCCGGATCCTCGATCAGCAGGGCACGTTCATGTGGGAGCAGTGGAACCCGGGCTGTGACGCGTGGCCGTGCAACCCGTCCAACAACGAGTCAGAGTCGCACGGCTGGGGCTCGTGGGGCATCGTCGACATGGTCGAGTCGCTGCTCGGCATCTCGGTCACCTCGCCCGGCGCGGCGACCGTGAAGATCGCGCCGCCGGCGGTCGATCAGGCCGACCTGCACCGCGTGAGCGGCTCGGCGTGGACACAGCGCGGCACGGTCTCCTCGGCGTGGCGCAAGGTCAACGGCACCTACGTGCTCGACGTGACCGTCCCGGACAACGTCAGGGCGACGGTCGCGATCCCGAACCCGGGCGGCGCCGTCAACTACGTCGGCGTCGGCGCGGGTGCGCCGGTCAAGACCGGCGATGCCGACGGCCGCACGGTGTTCACCGTCGGTTCGGGCACGACGCACTTCAGCGTCGGCGCCACCGGTGGCGGCGGCGTCGGCGGGAGCGTCCCGGCGACCCTGTCGCTGACGCTCGGCGCGCCGGCCTCGTTCGGCGCCTTCGTGCCGGGCGTGGACCGGACCTACGACGCGTCCACCACCGCGACCGTGACGTCGACCGCGGGCGACGCCTCGCTCTCGGTGGACGGCGGGAAGCTGTCCAACGGCGCGTTCACGCTGCTGGAGCCGGTGCGGATCGCGTTCAGCCGGTCGTCCTGGTCCGCGCCGGTGTCGAATGACGCGGTGACGATCGCCTTCGAGCAGCACATCTCCGCCACCGAGCCGCTGCGCACGGGCGCCTACAGCAAGACCCTCACGTTCACCCTGTCCACGACGACCCCCTAGAAGTCGAGCACGTGCACGCGGCTGCGGTAGTTGCGGTAGCCGATCGTGCGCTCATCGCCCTTGACGAAGACGATCCGGTTGGCCGTCGTGAGGCGTCGCGGCGTGACCGGCCGGATCGCGTAAGCGTCCGGGTAGTCGGTCAGCCGCCGCGCGTCCCACGTGCGGCCTTCGTCCGGGGTGAACCACTGCTCGATCTGGTTCCAGCGGCCGATCGTGCGTGAGAGATAGACGTAACGCGGGTCCTCGTGGTCGAGCGTCGCGCCGCCCGAATGAAACGACGGGCGGCCGGCGCCGGCCTCGACCAGCTTTCGGCTCACCCAGCGCTCGCCGTCGTGATAGGCGTAGTAGAAGCTGTCGCGGTTCTCGACGCGGCGGGTGTAGACGACCCGCGGCCGGCCCTCGGGGGTGAGCGCGATGTCGTGACCCCACGCGCGCCCGCCGGCGTCGCTGTAGTGGTAGATGTGGTCGAGCTCGGACGTGTGCAGGGGCACGTCGTCGAGGCTGCCCAGCCTGCGGCCGCCGACGGCGTAGAGGTGGCCGGCCTCGTAGCGCGCGTAGTGCAGGCTGTTCTTCCAGCTGCTCGGGTGGCCGTCGGTGAAGATCCCGTGGATCCGGTTCTCCGCGTCGCCGACGTACTTCGCGTACGGCCGCTGCTCGTGGCCGAAGCGCACGAGCTCGCGCGCGGGCACCCAGTGGATGCCGTCCTCGGTGTAGGAGAAGGTCGGGTTCCAGTCCCCGCCGCGCCAGAACAGCCACAGCTTGTCGCGCAGCTGGATCGGGTTCGGATAGGTGTAGCCGAGGCCGCCCGGGACGTTGGTGGGCACGGTGTGCACGGGCCCGAACTCGGCGATCGACCACGGCTGCAGCGAGATCCGGTAGCGCATCACGCTGGGGATGCCCTTCGGCGGAAGGTGCCGGCCCGAGTGCGGGGAGAAGAACACCACGATGTGCCCGTCGCGCCGGAACACCAGCGAGGGGTTGTTGTGGTCGTCGCGGCCAAGCCCGCGGAAGATCAGCTTCTTGGAGAGCTCGCCGCCCTTGGTGTAGCGCGCCACACACACGTTCCCGGTCGTCGAGATCCAGCCGGTGAACGTGTGTCCGTCGTGCGAGATGGCGCGCGGGTCTCCGAAGTAGGACCACGCGCCGGCACCGAGCTCACGATCCGCCATCGAGGCCCGCCTCCCTCGTCATGTCGCCGGCAGCCACCAGCGCCGGGGCGCGATCAGCTCGTGCATCTTCTGCGGGCCATAGCTCTCCGGCGCGTACCGGTGCAGCGGCGGCGGGTCGTCCAGCAGCTCCGCGGACGCCGCCCACAGGCGCTCGATGCCGTCGGAGTCCGTGAACAGCGTGCGGTCGCCGAGCATCGCGTCATAGAGCAGGCGCTCGTAGGGCTCAAGGCCCTGCGTCCCGAAGGACTCCTCGTAGGTGAACTCCATCTTCGCCTGGCCGAGGCGCATCTTCGGCCCGGGCACCTTCGCCAGAAACGACGTCGTGATCCCGCCCGGGTCGCCGAAGTCGAAGGAGATGTGGTCCGGGCCGTAGTCCTCCACGAACGCCTTCGCCTCCCGGAACATCCGGCGCGGAGGCTCGCGGAACGCGATCGTCAGCAGCCGCCGGCTCTCGCCCATCGACTTGCCGGTGCGCAGGAAGAACGGCACGCCGCTCCAGCGCCAGTTGTCGATGTGGGCCCGCAGCGCGATGAAGGTCTCCGTCTGCGAGGCGGGATCGACGCCCTCGCTCTCGCGGTAGCCGGCGTATTGCCCGCGGATGACGTTCGCGGGGTCGATCGGGGCGAGCGAGCGGAAGACCTTCCCCGTTTCCTCGACGATCGAGCGCCCGTCGAGCGCCGTCGGCGGCTCCATCGCCACGAACCCCATCACGTGGAAGAGGTGCGTCACCACCATGTCGCGGTAGGCGCCGGTCTCCTCGTAGAACCCCGCGCGATCCTCGACCGCGAGCGTCTCCGGCACGTCGATCTGCACGTGGTCGATGTGGTCGCGGTTCCAGATCGGCTCGAACATGCCGTTGGCGAACCGAAGCGCGATCAGGTTCTGGACGGCCTCACGGCCGAGGAAGTGATCGATCCGGAAGACGCGTTCTTCGGGGAAGACCCCGTGCACCAACGCGTTGAGCTCGACCGCGCTCTCGAGGTCGACGCCGAACGGCTTCTCCAGCACGACCCGCGCGCGCTCGTCCAGGCCGGCATCGCCGAGCGCCTGCACCGTGGCGCCGAACGCGCCCGGCGGGACCGACAGGTAGAACAGCCGGCGCGGGTTGTCGAGGTCCTTGTCGACCTGCTCGAGCGCCTTCACCAGCGGCCCGGGGTCGTCGGCGTTGAAGGCGCTGAAGGTCAGATGCTCGGCGAAGCGATCCCACTCCTCGCCGGTCGCGGTCTTGCCCACCGCGGCCTTGGCCACCTTGCGGAAATCAGCCTCCGAACCTCCCTTGCGGGAGGTGCCGATGACCTTGTAGCGCTCGGGCATGAGCCCGGCGCGGTCGAGATGGAACAGACCGGGCAGCAGCTTGCGGCGAGACAGGTCGCCGAGAGCGCCGAACAACACGATCACATGGTCTTCAGGTACGGCGGCGCCGTCAGTACGGGTCACGCCTCGGAAGTATGGCGTCGAGCCGTCTCCATGCTTGCGTGCTCACGATCTGGGACATGACCACGTTCGGTCGGTCCGCCGGCGCCTCACGCGCGGACGTTCACGCCGCCGTCAGCGGCGCCACTTGGGGGATGGCGTTCTGATAGAGCCATCCCTCGAACTCCTGTGCGGGAAGGGGGCGCGAGACGAAATAGCCCTGCGCGAGGTTGCAACCCAGCTCGCGCAGGGCGTCGAGCGTCACTTCATCTTCGACACCCTCCGCCACCACGCGCAGCCCGAGCGTCTGCGCGATCTGGATCGCGGTGGCGACGATCGGCTGCTTGGAGGTGTGCATGTCCCGCACGAAGCTGCGGTCGATCTTGAGCTCGGAGATCGGGAAGTGCGCGAGCCGCACGAGCGACGAGTGGCCGGTGCCGAAATCGTCCACCGAGAGCCCGATACCGAGCTGATGCAGCGCCAGCAGGACGTGCTGGGCCATCACGTTGTCGTGGATCTCGGCCGTCTCGGTGATCTCCAGCGTGAGCGCGTGCGGCGGGAGGCGGTGGTGGCAGAGCGCGTGCAGGACGCGGCCCGGGAGATCGGCCTCGTTGAGGTTGGCCGTCGCCAGGTTGACGCTGATGCCGATCTGGTAGCCGTCGGCCCACCACAGCGCGGCGGTCTCGAGCGCGCGATCGATCACGAAATCGGTCAGCGGGCGCATCAGCTCTGAGCGCTCGACCGCGCCCAGGAAGCTGTCGGGCGGCACGAAGGCACCGTCGCGGTACCAGCGCAGCAGCGCCTCGGCGCCCTTGACCGAGCCGGTCGTGGCGTCCACCAGCGGCTGGTAGTGCAGCGTCAGGTCGTGGTGGGCGAGCGCCTCGCGCACGTCGTCGACGAGCTCGCGCTGCTGCGCGGCGCCGAGGTTCCCACGCAGCGCGCCGGCCAGGGCGAGCCCGCTGCGATGTCCGGCGGTCAGCAGCGCGAGCGCGGCGAGGATGACCGACGCGGCCGGGACGTCGACCCACTCGTTGGCGACCAGCAGCAGGATCGAGGCGGTGCTGGCGATCAGCGTCGTGGCGACGGTGCGCACGCCGACGGCGGACGGGCCGCGTCCGGCGGAGCGCACGGGCAGCCACGCCGCGACGGCGAGCGAGGCCGGCCACAGCAGGTAGGGGATGTAGGCCGGGGAGAGCACCAGCCAGGTGCCATGCGCGAGGTCCAGCGTCCACAGCATGTCGCCGACGATCAGGCCGAGCGCGCCGAGCCCCATCAGCATCCACGGCAGCCCGTGGCGGCGACCGCCGACGGACGCGCCGAGGATCGCGATCGACAGCAGGACGCTGTCGAACAGCGGGTAGAGGCCGTTGATCGCCTGGGCGAGCGGGGTGAGCTCACTGGCGTTGTCGAGCACCGGCGGGAGCACGAACGCGGTCACGACGGCGGTCGTGCCCAGCAGGACGAGCAGCGTCTCCAGCAATACGGGCGCGTGGGCGCGGCGCAGCCACGGCCGGGCGAAGGCCAGCATCGCGATCAGCGGGCAGGGATAGAAGGCCAGCCAGATGACGTCGGCGAGGCCGGGGGAGCCGGTCGGCACGCCGGCGAGATCGGTCAGCGCCTGCCAGGCGAACCCGCCGGTGAAGAGGATCAGCCCGACGGCCATCACGGCCCAGGCGAAGCGATCCTGCTTGAGCTCGACCGCGCGGACGGCGACGAGCGCCGTCGGAGCGGCGAGCAGCGCGAGGAAGAGCAGGTGCACGAGGGTCATGGCAGCCTCCCTGTCATCGGCGCATGGACGGCACCCACGGAGCGGGCGTGAGGTTTCGCACGCTGCCGCTGAGCTTTAACGGCGCCGAGGCGCGCCTCACGGGTTCGGACCCGTGACGCGCGCCTCGGTGGTGTGTCGCGTTGGGGGGAATTACCACTTGCGGCCCATGTCAGCCTCCTCAGGTCGTGGGGACGAGCGTGTAGGGGGAAAGTCGGGTGGGGCCCGCGGGGCGGACGGTGCGCTGCGCGGCGATCAGCACGATCAGGGCGAGCGTGCCGGCGATGGCGAACGTCGCGCGGCCGCCGACGCTGGCGCTGAGCGCGCCGCCGGCGATGATCGCGGCGCCGAAGCCCCAGGAGTCGATCGCGTCCAGCAGGCCGAACGCGCGGCCGTGGGCGTTCTCCGGGATCAGCTTCTGCATCAGCACGCGGACGGTGACCAGGAATAGGCCGTTGCCGATCCCGGCGAGGCTGAAGGCGATCATCGCCAACGGCAGGGCCGGGCTGGCGGCGGTGCCCAGCAGGCCGACGGCGAGCGCGGCGATCGCGGTCAGGTAGCGGCTGCGCAGGGCCTCGTCGCGCCTGGGGCCGAGCAGGCTGCCGGCCAGCATCCCGCAGCCGAAGGCCGCGACCAGCAGGGCGAAGCCCGACGCGCCGCCGTGCAGCTCCTGCTTGGCGAGCACGAGCTCGGCGACGTTGGTGGCGCCGGCGACGAGCATCACGGCGCCGGAGGTGAGCACGAGGCTGCGGGTGAGGCGGTCCTTCAGGACGCTCGCGACGTTGGTCACGGGAGCGTCCTCGTCCGCCTGCGGCGTCGCCACGTTGAGCCGCCCGGTGAGGCGGGTGAGCAGCAGCGCGGAAATGGCGAAGGTGAGCGCGTTGAGCCCGAGTACGAGCTCGGGCGAGGCGACGAGCAGCGCTCCGGCGGCGAGCGCGGGGCCGATCAGCTGGCCGAGCTCGCGCACGGCGCCGAAGATGCCGTTGGCCTTGGTCAGGTTCTTGGGGTCGACGATGGCGGGCAGCAGCGCGCAGGTGGCGGGGCGAAGGAGGGCGCTGCTGAGGCCCGCGAGCAGGGCGAGCGCGATCAGCTGCGCGCCGCCGTGGGCGACGGTCAGGCCGAGGAAGGCGAGCGCGCCGATCGCGTCAGCGGCGATCGCGCAGCCGAGCCGGCCGGTGCGATCGATCAGGCCGCCGAGCAGCGGGCCGAACAGCATCGCGGGAAGCAGATCGGCGATCAGGACGGCGGTCGCGCCCCAGGCATTGCCGAGCTGCTCGTAGGCGAGCAGCAGGAGGGCCACGTAGCCGGCACCGGTTCCCAGCGCGCTCTGAAGGTGAGCGGCGAAGAACCAGCGTGTGCGGTGATCTCCGGTCGGCGTCTGCATGGCGGCCATACTCGGCAGCGGCGGCAATGGGTCAGTAATGGCGTGGTAAAGCCGATGACGGGCCTCTCGCGCCTGCTGATGCGCTCGTGGACCCTCGCCGGGACAGCGCTCCCCGGGCTCCACGCCGCCGTTGCCGATACGGCATAGGTCGGCGCGAAGTACGGCATATCTGCGGATGCGCGCACCGGCCCGATCCGGGACCGTACTCGGCATGAACCTCTACGCCATTCGCCGCCGTGACTTCTGGGGCACCCCCGAAGAGCTCCAGCAGACCGCCGCCCGCTCCGCCGAGGTCGGCGACGAGATGTCCAACGACGTCCGCTGGATCCGCACCTACGTCGTGCAGGAGGAGTCGGGCAAGCTCGGCACCGTCTGCATCTACGAAGGCACCTCCGCCAACAAGGTCCGCGAGCAGGCCGAGCGCACCGGCATGCCGGCCAACGAGGTCACCCTCGTCGCCGACACCGTGATCGTCCGCCCGGAACCCGTCGCAGCCTAAACCCCCGATAAAGGGGACTGTCCCCTTTAGGTTTGCCGGCACTCACGATCGTGTGGGTTTGCAGGCAAAACCACATAAAGGGGACTGTCCCCTTTAGATTTGGGTGATGCTCGTCGGACGACAGCGCGAGTTGGCTTGGCTCGGTGACGCCGTGGGTGAGGCGTTGGCCGGGCGGGGCTCGCTGGTGTTGCTGGCGGGTGAGGCCGGGGTGGGGAAGACGCACCTGGCCGAGGCGGCGCTGGACGGCGCTCCCGTGTTGCGGGGCGCTGCCGCGGCGCCGCGGGCCGGGGCGTACGGACCGGTGCTGGCGGCGCTGCGGTCGCGGCTGCGACGTGAGCCGGGCGCGCTGGACGGCGCCGGTCCGCTGCGGGCGCACCTGGCGATGTTGTTGCCGGAGCTGGGTGAGCCGGCCGAGGCGAGCGACCGGGCGACGCTGTTCGAGGCGGTGCGCAGCGGGCTCGAGTTGCTCGCTCCCGCCGTGGTGTTGCTCGATGACCTGCAGTGGTCGGACGAGGCGTCGCTGGAACTGCTCGCCGCGCTGGCGGCGCCGCTGCGCGAGCTGCCGATGCTCGTGGTGGGCGCGTACCGGTCCGATGAGGTCGGGCGTGGGCATCCGCTGCGCCGGCTGCGCGCCGATCTGCGGCGTGCCCGGCTGCTGCGGGAGCTGACGGTCGCACCGCTGGACGCCGCCGCCGGCGCCGCGCTGGCCGAGCAGGAGCTCGGCGGGCCGCTGTCGCCGACGCTGGCCGCCGCGCTGTTCGATCGCACGCAGGGCGTGCCGTTCTTCATCCAGGAGCTGGCGTGTGCGTTGATCGAGGGGGATCGCGTCTGCAGCGGCCCGCAGGGGCTTGAGCTCTCGCATGACGGCGACGTGCCTGTGCCGGAGACGATCCGCGACGCCGTGTTGCTGCGCACCGCCGGGCTCTCCGCCGCGGGCCGCGCGGCCGCCGAAGCCGCCGCGGTGGCCGGCTCGGAGTTCGCGCTCGACCTCGCGCCCGGGCTCGACGAGCTGCTCGAGACCGGGCTGATCACCGAGACCGAGGGGGGCCGCGCGAGGTTCCGGCACGCGCTGGTCCGCGGGGCGATCTACGAGGACATCCAGTGGCGCCGGCGCCGCGAGCTGCACTGGTCGCACGCCGAGCGGCTCACCGCCGCCGATGCGCCGAGCACCGAGATCGCCGCGCATTGGCGCGCCGCCGGGGAGCCGGAGCGCGCCGTCGACGCCTACCTGTCGGCCGCGCGGGAGCTCGTCGCCGTGCACGCGCACCGCGACGCCGCCGCGGCCGCGCTCGAGGCGCTCGATCTCTGGCCCGAGGGCGTGCGCGCGCCGGAGCGCCTGGGCGCCCTGCAGCTCTACGCCCACAGCGCCGAGATCGCCGGCGACTTCGCCGAGGCCGTCCGCGCGCTGCGCGAGGTCGGCGACGGCGAGGACGGCGCCGCGCTGGGCGCGACCGAGCGCCGGCTCGCCGGGCTCTACGAACTGCAGGGCGACCGCGAGCGGGCGCTGAGCGCGCGGATGGCCGCCGCCGAGGCGTTCGCCGTCAGCGGGCTGCCCGGCGAGGCGGCGGCCGAGCGCCTGCTCGTCGCCTCCTACCGCCAGAGCTCCGGCCGCCACGGCGACGCCGTTGATCTCGCGGTCTCGGCGGCGGTCGAGGCCGCGTTCGCCGAGCGGATCGACTTGCGGGCGCGCGCGTTCGGGCTCGAAGGCGTGGCCCGCGCCAAGCGCGGAGAGTTCGCGCTCGGCGTGGAGACGATCCGCGCCGGCCTCTCGCTGGCGCTCGAGCACGGGTTGACGACCAACGCCGCGGAGCTCTACCAGCGGCTGGCCACCGCTCTGGAGACCGCCGCCGACTACGACGGGGCGCGCGCGGCGCTCGGGACCGCGGTCAGCCTGTGCGAGGCCAGCGGGGCGGCCGGGCAGGAGCAGGTCTGCCTGAACTGCATGGCCTACGTGCTGCGCGAGCTCGGTGACTGGGAGCAGTCCGAACAGCTGTGCCGCGAGCTCGGCGCCGGCACCGCGCGAGCCGACGACGCGCTGGTCGCCGACGGTGTGCTCGGTGCCATCCTCGGCTTCCGCGGCGACGCCCGCGCGGCGATCCCGCTGCTGACCCGCTGCTCCGCGACCGCCGCACGACTCGACGTCGTCTCGATGGGCGTCGACAGCCAGGCCGCGCTCGGCTGGATGGCCCACCACGCCGGCGACCACGCGGCCGCGCAGGAGCATTTCCGCGCCGTGCTGGAGCGCTGGGAGCGCAGCGAGGACAACCACTACGCCGTCTGGGGCCTGCGCGCCGCCGCGCAGGCGTTCGCCACCGGCGGCGACCTCACCCGGGCGCGCGCGTGCAGCGAAGCGCTGTCCGCGATCGCCGCGACGACGGGGCACCCGGACGCGCTGTCCGCGCTTGCCCACGCGCTCGGCGAGACCGCCCTGGCCGAAGGTGACGCAGCCGCGGCGGCGCAGCAGATCGGGCGTGCGCTCGAGCTCCAGGACGGGCTGGAGATCCCGTTCGAGCGGGCGCAGATCGCGCTGCGGACGGGTGTCGCGCTGGCCGCCGCGGGCGAGCGCGATCCGGCGCTGGAACGTCTCGAGGACGCGTACCGCTGTGCCCGCAAGCTCGGTGCCAAGCCGCTGGTCGCCGCGGTGGCGGCCGAGTTCGCCCGGCTCGGCGAACCGCTCGAGCCGCGCCTCGGCCGCCGCGCCGCGGCCGAGCACGAGACCGCGGGCCTGTCACGCCGCGAGCTCGAGGTGATGCGGCTCGTCTCCGTCGGGCGGACGAACCGCGAGATCGCCCACGAGCTGTTCCTGAGCCCGCGCACGGTCGACATGCACGTCCGCAACATCCTGCTCAAGCTGTCGTGTCGCACGCGCACCGAGGCGGCGGCGCGCGCGTCCGAGCTCGGCCTACTCGCCTGATCCCTCGTACAGCGCGGTGACGTCCGGCTCGTACTTCTTGTAGACGACCGCGCGCTTGACCTTCAGCGTCGGCGTCAGCTCGCCCTCCTCCTGGGAAAGGTCACGCGGGAGGATCGCGAAGCGCTTGATCTGCTCGATCCGGGCGAACTTCTGGTTGACCGCGTCGATGTCCTTCCAGATCACGTCGCGGACCTTCTCGTTGCTCGCCATCGCCTCCGGATCGGGGGAGACGCCCGCCTCGGCGGCCAGCCGCGGGATCTCATCCGGATCCAGCGTGACCAGCGCGACCAGGTAGGACCGGCGGTCGCCGGCCGCGATCGCCTGCGAGATCCAGCGCGTCTCGCGCAGCGCGCTCTCGAGCATCTCGGGCGAGACGTTCTTGCCCGAGGAGGTGATGATCAGGTCCTTCTTGCGGCCGGTGATGCGGACGAAGCCGTCGACGATCTCACCGAGGTCGCCGGAATGCAGCCAGCCGTCGTCCTCCATGATCTCGGCGGTGGCCTCCTCGTTGCGGTGATAGCCGAGGAAGATGTGCGGGCCGCGCATCAGGATCTCGCCGTCGTCGCCGATCTTGACCTCGGTCCCGGGCAACGGCCGGCCGACCGAGCCGACCTGCACCTCGCCGACGGTGTTCAGGGTCGCGGCCGCGCACGTCTCGGTCATCCCGTAGCCCTCGAGCACCGGCACGCCGCAGGCGTAGAAGAACTCGATCACCTCGGTGCCGATCGGCGCCGCGCCGGTGACCAGGACCGGGTTGTTGGGGCCGAGCGCGTCGCGCACCTTCGACAGCGCGAGCTTGTCGCCCGCGGCGTGGCGGGCGCGGTCGATCGGGCCCACCTTGCGCCCTTCGCGCTTGGCCTTGGCCACCTTCTCGCCGGTCGCCAGCGCGCGGGAGAAGATCTGCGCCTTGGCGCCGCCGGCCGCCGCGGCGGTGCTGACCACGCGGGTGTGGATCTTCTCCAGCAGGCGCGGGACGGTCGGGATGTGGGTCGGCTTGGCCTCGCCGATGTCCTCGGCGAGCTTCGCCGTGGTCCCGCTCCAGAACGCCAGCGTCCCGCCCGTGTCGAGCGCGACGAAGGAGACCATCCGCGCCAGCACGTGAGCCAGCGGCAGGTATTGGAAGATCACCGGCGGCGCGTCGCGCATCCCGAGCCGGTCGATGTAGGCGCCCGCGGTGTAGAGCAGGTTCGCGTGGCTCAGCACGCAGCCCTTCGGCGGGCCGGTGGTGCCGGAGGTGTAGACGATCGTGGCCGGGTCGTCGGAGTTGACCGCGGCGACCCGCTCGCCGGCGACATCGGAGCCCGCGCCTCGCCGGCGCAGGTCGGCGAGCGTGATCGCGCCCTCGGCCTCGCCGGTGAGCACGATCACGTGCTCGAGCTCCGGCAGCGCGTCACGGACCTTGGCCAGCTTGGCCGCCTGCGCGGCGTCCTCGAGCAGGATCGCCTTCGCGCCCGAGTGCGAGAGCACGTACTCGCACTCCTCGGGCGAGTTGGTGTGGTAGACGGGCACGACGATCGCGCCGGCGCAGAACGCGCCGAAGTCGGCCATCGTCCACTCGGGGACGGTGCCGCAGAGGATCGCGACCTTCTCGCCGGTGTTCACGCCCAGGCTCGCCAGGCCGCCCGCGATCTCGCGGATCGCGCGACCGAAGTCGGCGTACGTGATCGCCGGCCGCCCGGGAGCGCGCATCGCGTCCCCGGTGTAGCGGTCGACGGCGGCAAGCGCGAGGCCACCGAGCGAGCGGACGTCGGCGGCGGCGGGGCGTTGGGCGAGATCGGCCATGTCCCCAAAACCCTACCGGTGCAGCGCCGACTCGTCCGGGGAAGACATCCCGAGCGTGATCGACATCAACACGTCGTCCACGTACGCGCCCTGGAGGTAGAAGAGGTCGCGCAGGCGGCCCTCCTCGACGAAGCCGCAGTCCTCGTAGAGGGCGCGGGCACCGGTGTTGTGGCCGAGATGGCGCAGGGTGACCTTCGTGGCGCCCTGGCGCCGGGCCTCGTCGAGCGCGGCGGCGATCAGGCCTTTGGCGACGCCTTTGCGCTGATGGTCCGCGGCGACGGCGAGGCCCTTGATCTCGCGCACGTGCGCGACGGACTCGATCGGCCACAGCTCGCCGAGCTTGACGTATCCGGTGAGCTCGCCGTCGCGCTCGTCGACCAGCACGCCGTCGGTCTCGAACGGCCGGTCGCGGGGTTCGACGGGGGAGTGCTCGAACGACCAGATGGCGTGGTCGAGTGCCTTCAGCGCGGGCGCGTCGTCGGGCGTCGCGGGCCGGATCACTTCAGGATCATGTCGCAATAGCCGTCGGCGATCTGCTCCGCCGTCAGCCGCCCCTGCGGGTTCACCCACGTGGCGGTGTGGTTGACCATCCCCAGCAGCGCGAAGTGCTGGAGGCGGTCGGTGATGCCGTTGGCGCGCAGCAGGCGGGCGAGAATCGCCTCGAAGCCATCGCGGCTGGCGCGCACGTCCTCCCACTCGGGCTCGCGCTCGATCGCGTGGCGTTCCTGGGCGAAGACGCTCATGTGGTTCAGGTGGGTCTCGATGTGGGCCAGCCACGCACGAACCAGCGCGCGCAGCCTGGTCTCGGCGTCTGCGTCGCTCGCCTCGATCGCCGCCGCCTGCTCCAGCAGCGGGTCCATCAGCTGCCCGAAGATCTCGAACAGCAGGCGCTGCTTGGAGCCGATGTAGTGGTACAGGCCGCCGCTCTGCAGGCCGGTGGCGGCGCTCAGCTCGTCCATCGACGTGGCCTGGAAGCCGCGACGCGCGAACAGTTCCGCGGCGATCTCGACGACCTCCTGCTGGCGGCGTTCGTATTTTTCTCTTCGGGCGGCCATTTGTAACGAGCGTTCGGTATAAGTATCGCATGGACTTCGATCTTCCCGACGACCACGAGCTGATCCGCCGCACGGTGCGCGACTTCGCCGAGCAGGAGGTGGCGCCGGTCGCGGAGGAGCTCGACCGCACGAAGGCGTTCCCGTACGCGATCGTCAAGCAGCTCGGCGAGCTGGGTCTGATGGGGATCCCGTTCCCGGAGGAGTACGGCGGCGGCGGGGGCGACTCGCTGGCGTACGCGATCGCGGTCGAGGAGCTCACGCGGGTGGATTCGAGCGTGGCCATCACGCTCTGCGCGCACACCTCCCTGGGCACGCAACCGATCTACCTGTTCGGCTCCGAGGCGCAGAAACAGGAATGGATGCCGAAGCTGACCTCGGGCGAGGTCCTCGGCGCGTTCGGGTTGACCGAGCCCGAGGCCGGATCCGACGCCGGCAACGTCCGCACGCGCGCGTCGCTGAGCGACGGCGAGTGGACGATCAACGGCACCAAGCAGTTCATCACCAACGCCGGCACGGACATCTCCGGCGTCGTCTGCATCACGGCCAAGACGGGCGACGACGAGATCTCCAACCTGATCGTCGCCAACGGCACGCCCGGCTACACGCAGGGTGAGCCGTACCGCAAGATGGGCTGGAACGCGTCCGACACGCGGCCCCTGAGCTTCGAGGACTGCGTCGTGCCCGAGGAGAACCTCCTCGGCCCGCGCGGCGGCGGGTTCAAGCAGTTCCTGCAGGTGCTCGACATCGGGCGCATCGGCGTCGCGGCGATGGGCGTCGGTCTCGCGCAGGGCGCGCTGGATCAGGCTCTGGCCTACGCGAAGGAGCGGCGCGCCTTCGGCAAGCCGATCTCCAAGTACCAGGCGATCCAGGGCAAGCTCGCCGACATGGCGACCGAGATCGAGGCCTCGCGACTGCTCGTCTACAAGGCGGCGCGGCTGAAGGACGCGGGCCGGAACTTCTCCCTGACCGCCGCGCAGGCCAAGCTCAAGACCGGGCGGCTCGCGGTGCGCTGCGCCGAGGAGGCGGTCCAGATCCACGGCGGCTACGGCTACATCGAGGAGTACCCGGTCTGCCGCATGTACCGCGACGCGAAGATCCTCACCATCGGCGAGGGCACCGACGAGGTGCAGCAGATGGTCATCGCCCGCGCTCTGGGCGCGTAGCGATGTTCGATTCGGTGCTGGTGGCGAACCGCGGGGAGATCGCCCGGCGCGTGATCCGGACCCTGCAGCGGCTCGGCGTGCGCAGCGTCGCCATCTACACCGACGCCGACGCGGGCGCGCCGCACGTGCGCGAGGCCGACGAGGCCGTGCGCGTCTCGTCCTACCTGGCGATCGAGGAGATCGTGGGCGTGGCCCGCGGGCGCGCCGACGCCGTGCACCCGGGCTACGGGTTCCTGTCGGAGAACGCGGCCTTCGCCCGTGCCTGCGGCGACGACGTGGTGTTCATCGGGCCGAGCGCGGACGCGATCGAGTTGATGGGCGACAAGGTGCGGGCCAAGGAGGCGGCGGCGCGGGCGGGTGTGCCGGTCGTGGAGTCGTTGTCGCTGGAGCAGGCGCGGGTGTCCGACGCCTACCCGCTGCTGGTGAAGGCCGCGGCCGGCGGTGGCGGGCGCGGGATGCGGGTGGTCGAGTCGCCGGACGCGCTCGACGACGCGATCGCCGCCGCCCAGCGCGAGGCCAAGGCCGGCTTCGGCGACGACCGCGTGTTCATCGAGCGCTTCCTGCCGCGCGCGCGGCACATCGAGGTGCAGATCATCGCCGACACGCACGGCAACGTGTTCTCGCTCGGCGAGCGCGAATGCTCGCTCCAGCGTCGCCATCAGAAGGTCTTGGAGGAGTCGCCGTCGCCGGTCGTCTCGCCCGAGTTGCGTCAGGTGCTCGGTGACGAGGCGATCGCGCTGGCGAAGCGCCGCGGGGTACTCCTGCGCGGGCACGGTCGAGTTCATCGCCGACGCCGACGCGCCCGAGACCCATTTCTTCCTGGAGATGAACGCGCGGCTCCAGGTCGAGCACCCGGTGACGGAGCTGGTCACCGGCCTGGACCTGGTCGAGCTGCAGGTGCGCGCCGCGGCCGGCGAGGAGCTGGCGCTGGAGGTCGAGCTGCACGGCCACGCGATCGAGGCGCGCGTGAACGCCGAGGACGCGGCGCTTCTTCCCGTCGGCGGGCGAGGTGCTGCTCGCCGCCTACCCGCGCGGCGTGCGCGTGGACGCCGCGGTCGAGACGGGTTCGGTCGTCGGCACCGACTACGACTCGATGATCGCCAAGGTCATCGCCCACGGCCGCGACCGCCGAACGGCGCTGGCCCGGCTGGACCGTGCGCTGGCGGACACCGCGATCCTCGGCCTGGACACCAACGTCGGCTTCCTGCGCACGCTGCTGGGTCGCGAGGACGTCCGCGCGGGGGAGATGGACACCGGCCTGATCGGCCGGCTCGACCCGCCGTCGCCGCCGCTGACCGACGAGCAGGTCGCCCGCGCCTGGGCCACCGCCCAGCTCGTCCGCCACGGCGACGACCCGTGGCAGCGCATCGACGGCTGGCGCCTCGGGGGCGAGCGCGCCCCCTCCTACTGGAAGCTCTCGGTCAACGGCGGCGAGCCCATCGACCTCGTGCTGAACCTAAAGGGGCCTGGCCCCTTTAGGTTCGCCGGCGATTGGATCGCGTACGAGGGGTGGACGTGGCGGGTGACCGAGGCGACCGTCGAGGACGTCCATCAGGCGCATGCCGATGGGGAGCTGCGGGCGCCGATGCCCGGGGCGGTGCTGTTGGTGCCGAAGGCGGTCGGCGATGAGGTGCAGGCCGGGGAGGCGGTGGTGGTGCTGGAGTCGATGAAGATGGAGCTCTCGCTGGTCGCGCCCGTCGACGGGACCGTGACCGAGCTGAGCGTGAAGGTCGGCGACCGGGTCGGCCGCGACGAAGTGGTGGCGGTGGTCTCGTGACGCATCAGGAACTGGTGGCCGACCTCAACG
This sequence comes from uncultured Solirubrobacteraceae bacterium, assembly GCA_963798325.1. Lineage (GTDB taxonomy): Bacteria > Actinomycetota > Thermoleophilia > Solirubrobacterales > Solirubrobacteraceae > Solirubrobacter. The sequence continues at coordinate 68,534 of CAWCSS010000003.1, read as the reverse complement.
CGCAGCTCGAGCTCGTCCGCATGGGCGGCGGCGAGAAGGCCCGCGCGCGCCATACCTCGCGCGGGAAGCTGCTGCCGCGTGAGCGGGTGGATCGCCTGCTGGACAAGGGCGCGCCGTTCCTGGAGCTCTCGCCGCTGGCCGCGCACGGCATGTACGACGGCGACGCGCCCGGGGCGGGGATCGTCACCGGCGTCGGGCGGGTGTCCGGGCGCGAGTGCGTGATCGTCGCCAACGACGCGACCGTCAAGGGCGGGACCTACTACCCGATGACGGTCAAGAAGCACCTGCGGGCGCAGGAGGTCGCGCTGCACAACCGGCTCCCGTGCATCTATCTCGTCGACTCCGGCGGGGCGTTCCTGCCGCTGCAGGACGACGTGTTCCCGGACCGCGAGCACTTCGGGCGGATCTTCTTCAACCAGGCCACGATGTCCAAGCTCGGGATCGCGCAGATCGCGGCCGTGATGGGCTCGTGCACGGCCGGCGGGGCGTACGTCCCGGCGATGAGCGACGAGTGCGTGATCGTCCGCGAGCAGGGCACGATCTTCCTCGGCGGGCCGCCGCTGGTGAAGGCGGCGACCGGCGAGGAGGTCACGGCCGAGGATCTGGGCGGTGGCGATCTGCACTCGCGCACGAGCGGCGTCACCGACCACCTCGCCGACGACGACGAGCACGCGCTGGCGATCGTGCGCTCGATCGTGGCGACGCTCGGGCCGAAGGCACCCGCGCCGTGGGAGCGGATCGCGGTCGAGCCGCCCGCCGTCGATCCGGCGACGCTCTACGACGTCGTACCCGCCGACGTGCGCAAGCCGTATGACCCGCACGAGCTGATCAGCCGGATCGTCGACGGGTCGCACTTCCACGAGTTCAAGGCGCTCTACGGGGCGACGCTGGTGTGCGGGTTCGCGCACATCCACGGGCACCCGGTCGGGATCCTGGCCAACAACGGGATCCTGTTCAGCGAGTCCGCGCTGAAGGGCGCGCACTTCATCGAGCTCTGCGACCGGCGAAGCGTTCCCCTCGTCTTCCTGCAGAACATCAGTGGGTTCATGGTCGGGCGCGAGTACGAGGCGGGCGGGATCGCCAAGCACGGCGCGAAGATGGTCACCGCGGTCTCGTGCGCGCGGGTGCCGAAGCTGACCGTGATCGTCGGGGGCTCCTTCGGCGCCGGCAACTACGGCATGTGCGGCCGCGCCTACTCGCCGCGCTTCATGTTCATGTGGCCCAACGCGCGCATCAGCGTGATGGGCGGCGTCCAGGCCGCGACGGTGATGGAGACCGTCGGGCAGCCCGAGGTCGGCGCGTCGCTGCGCGAGCAGTACGAGCGCCAGGGCCACCCGTACTACGCGTCCGCGCGGCTGTGGGACGACGGCGTGATCGACCCGCTCGACACCCGCGACGTGCTCGGCCTCGCGCTCGGCGCCGCGGCCAACGCGCCGCTGGAGGACGTGGGCTACGGTGTCTTCCGCATGTGACCGGCGATCCTTGCGCTTCGCGCTGCTTCGGTCGCTTTAGAATCGCTTCGCGGATTCTATGGAGGCACCCGAGAAACAACGCACCCACGGGCCGACGAACGACGGCGAGAAGATCTGCCACATCGTCACCGAGGAGGACCCGGACACGGCGCTGTGCGGCAAGGACGTGACCGGCTGGCCGTGGAACCCGCCATGGCCGTACTGCCTGGTCTGCCTCGACCTCGCGGGCCTAAACGACTAACAGCGTCTTGCCCAGCGTCGTGCGCGCCTCCATCGCGGCGTGCGCGCGGGCGGCCCCCTCGAGCGCGAACCGCTGCCCGATCACCGGCCGCAGCCCGCCGGAGCGCCCGCTCGGTGTGCGCGCGCGTGGGCCGGTCGGTCCCGGAGCAGCGTCACCCCGCGCCCCGCGGCCTGGGCCGGCTGGTCCGCCCACGCGCCCGACGCCATCCCGAACGACTGAGCATCCGCCCGCCCGGCGCGCATCCGCTCGAACGCCGCTCGCGCGACCGCCCCGCCGACGCCGTCGAGCACGACGTCCAACGGCCCTGCCCCCAGTCTCGGCGGTCAGTCTTCCAGCTCCTCGGCGCCGAGGGCGGCGCGAGCGCGCGCTTGCCGCGCGCTCGCGGCGGCGACGACCCTCGCGCCCGCGCGCCCTGGCGAGCTGGACCAGCAGCGTGCCGACGCCGCCCGCCGCGGCCGCGACCAGCACTCGCTCGCCCGGGCGTATCGCCGCGGCGTCGCAGCGACCAGCGTGGCCGTGCGGCCGTCGGCGAGCAGCGCGACGGCCTTGTCGAGCGCGCACCCCCGTCCGGCACGTCGAACAGCTCGCCTCGGCCGACCGCGTCACGTCGCGCGTAGCCGCCGCCCGAGCCGCCCAGCCAGGCGACACGCGTCGCCCGCCGACCACCCGCCGACGCCGTTGCCCGGGATCACGGCAGCGTACCGGGAACGGGCCGCGCCGCCCGCGCGCACCTGCGTCTCGACGAACGTGATGTTCGCGAACTCGCACCTCGATCGATCACCTTCCCGCCCGCCCGGGCTCGGGCGCGTCGCCCGGCGAGAGCACCGACGGCGGCCCGAACTCGCGCAGCCAGACGGCTCTCACTCGACGGGCACCCGTGCGCCCGATCACGCGGTCGTAGTTGAGCCGCAGAGCGCGATCACTCGCGCACGTCGTCCTCGCCGCGGATCGCGCGCGCGCCGAAGCCCGCCTTGCCCGGGAAGACCGGGTGGTAGTCGATCCGGCCCGCGTCGTAGAGCTCCTGCCAGACGGCCTTGGGGAACCCGAAGTGCGCGACGCGCTCGCCGTGCAGGTGCCCGATCTCGCGCGCACCGACCTTGAACGAGTACTCGCCCGCGCGAGCCGGGTCCGCGGCGGTCACGCCGGGCCAGCCTCACCTCCTGTCCCTCCTGCAATCCTGGTCATACCGGGCATCGTCGTCGCGACGACGCCCGGTTACCAGCGGTCATTGGTCCTAGGACCGCACCGTGAGGGTCGCGACCCGCGAGCGCCGCCCGTCCGGCGCGACGAACCGGAACCGCAGCGTCTGGCGGCCGCGCAGCGGCGGACGCGCGTGCAGCCGGCGGACGCGCAGGTCCGCGCGAGCGGCGACGACGCGTGCGGCAGGCGCGCGGGCGCAGCGGAGAGCTGCACGCCGGGTGCCGCGCGGGCGCCGCGTGGCGGGCGGCGCAGCACGACGCGTGCCGCCCGGCGGCGAGCCCGAGAGCGGCCGAGTCGCGGCCGACGCAGCGGGGCGACGGCGTCGAGCGGCGGCGGTCGTAGCGCCGCGCGCGGGAGCGGCGCCGCGGCGCGTCGCGCGGGCGAGTCCGGCGCGGCGGGCGCCACGAGCGCGATCGTTGCTGGCGCGCGTCTCGTCGAGCCTGAGCCCGGACGAGCCGGTGGAGTGGAACAGGCCGCTGCGGTGCCTGGTGGTCGAGCCGGTGACCGTTGAAGCGGTTGCCGGCGGCGGGACGAAGCCGGCGTCAGCGTCGCCTCGAGCCGGCCCGCGTAGCGGAGACGCGGTCGCCGTGAGGCCCCGTAGGCGCTGGTCGCGGTGCCGCCGATGTCGAACCGCAGCGTCGCCCTCGGGGTCTGCTCGAAGCGCGTGGCGGTGATGCGCCCGCGCCTGGATGTCGATCACGCCGTCGTTGACGATCACCGGCCGGATCGTGATCGTCCCTGTGCCGGTCTTGACGATCGTGCCGTGGTTGATCGAGCCGCGCCCCCTCGTCGCCGGCGGACGCGGGAACAGGCCGCCGACCAGCGTCGATCTTGCCGTGTTCTCCCACACCGTCCGCGGCCCCAGGTGGTCTCCGGGCGGCCGAGGCCGGTCTCGGTGACCGTGACGTCGCCCCGGACTCGAAGCGCTTGGCGTACAGGCCGAACGCGGCGGTCCAGTCATCGTCGCGCCGGCGGGCAGGATCAGGTCATGTCGCCGCCGCCGACGCTGCCGTAGTAGGCCCAGTGCGGCCGCGCAGGTCAGCGTCGTGCGGCCCGTGACGTCGCCGGAGGCGACGGTGAGGTCGCCGATCTCGATCGGCACGTCGTCGGGCAGGATCAAGGTCCCGGAGACCACCACACCGTTGATCGCGGCGCCCGGCGCCGACCTCGCATTGCGCTCGGACAGATAGACGCCCTCGAAGCGCCCGGTGGAGACGCCCGTCGCCGTCGTGATCGAAAGCCGTTCGGCCGGCCGTGGCCTACGATCAGCCCGTCGTTGTCGACCGCGACCCCGCTCGATCGAGTAGTCGCCGGTGGGCCGGTGACGATCGCGCCGTGTTGCGGAACACGGGGCGATGCCGTCGCGACGACGGTGCCGCTGAGGGCGCCGCCGGTGACCGTCGCCGCGCTGTTGGTCCACGTCGCGCCGCCCGTGGCGGCGATGTTGCCCGTCCAGGTGCCGGTGCCCTCGGTGACGAGCTTGCGGCCGTCGCGGATGAACATCCGGCGTTGCCGATCGAGCTCGTGGCGGTGGTGACGGTGGTCGTCCCGGGGCCGTCCATGACCCGCCGTGCCAGGGGAGCGTCGCCGATCGTGATGTCGCCGGCCGCGGTGAACGTCGAGTGCGGTCGTCAGCGTCGGTGAACGTCGACGGCTCGGTCGCGTCGTTAGCGTCAGCGCGGCCGAGTTGCGCAGCGGCCGCTCGCTGCGGATCGCGCGCACGGTGACCGCCGTGTTGACCACGGTCTCGGTCGTGCCGCCGCCGATGCAGACCACGTCGGTCGGCCCGGGCACGCCGGCCGGGGGTCCAGTTGGCCGCCGTCGCTCCAGCTCCGTCGCTCGCGCCCGGAACGTCTTCGTGCACGGCGCGCCTGCGCCGACGCCGCGGCCGGCGCGAGCACGAGCAGCGCGCAGCGCCGCGATCACCGCGCGCCTCACCACCACGTCCAGCTCCAGCATTGCTTGACGCCTGCCTTTCCGCCCAGCTCGACGTCGACGCCCTTGGCCGGCGCCGCGCGCTGACGCCGCCGTAGCTGTCGAACCCGACCTGCGCCGGGCCGAAGGTGCCCTTGACCGCGACCTTGTCGGCCTGTCGATCTTGCACGGGTCGCGCTCGGCGCAGACCGTGACCCCGAGGTCGCCGGCCGACGCCGACACCTCGGCGAACACGCGATGCTGTTCTCGGCCTTGCCGAGCAGCGTCGACCTCGACGCCCGCGCCGGCGCCGACGCCGACCTCGAGGCAGAAGCCGACGCCGCCGCCGTCGACGTTGAGCGAGCCGCCGCCGCCGATGCCGACGTACGCCGAGCCGCCGACCCAGAGCAGCCGCTCGGGTCGCGGCGCGTGGTCGGGCCCGTTGTCGGCGTAGGCGTAGAGGTTGCGCGGGCTGCCGCCGTAGATCGAGGGGATCGCGCGACGTGAAGCGCCCGGTCTCCGGGTCGTAGTCGCGCAGGCCGAAGCGCACGAGCCCGGTGTCCGGGTCCTCGATCCCGCCCGCGAAGCCGATCGCCAACGGGAAGGCCGGCGCGGTTCGGTCGAGCACGCGCCCGTAGCTGTCGCGGTCGACGCGCTTGACGATCGTGCCGTCGCCGCGTCGATCACGACCCGCGGCGTGCCGACCTGGTCGGCGCCGACGCGGTAGCGCATGCCGCCACGCTCGAACGCCGTGCAGCGTGCCGGTCTCGTCATAGAAGTACGTCGTCAGCACGCCGGCCGCGTCGGTCGACGCGGTCAGCTCGAACGGCTCGTCCGGGTTGCCGTAGAGGTAGGACGTGCGCGCCGCCGGCGGTGCGGCGGGTCAGTCGCCGCAGGCCGTCGTAGGCGTAGCTGACCGCGCCGGGCGCGAGCAACTCGCCGGTCGGCGCGTAGTTGAGGCGGCCGCCGAAGCGGCTGGTCAGCTGCCCGTCGGCGTCGAACGCCAGCGGCGCGCGCCGAGCGCCGGTCTGCGCGCCGCGCGAGTCGTAGGTCGCGGCCTGCGCCGCCGGCGGCCGACGTGCGGTTGCCGTCGGCGTCGTAGACGTAGGTCTCGACCGTCGCGTCCGCGCCGTCGTCGACGCGCGTGAGCCGGCCCTGCGCCGTCGTAGACGTAGTCGCGCGCGATCGGCGCGCCGCCGGCGACGTCTCGGTCCGCCGGATCACGCGGCCGGCGGCGTCGCGCACGACGGTGATCGTGTACTCGCGCGTCGGCGCCCTTGCGCAGCGTGCGCTGGTCGACCTGGCCGTAGCCGGCGTGTCGGTGAGCTCGATCACCGTGTCGCCCGCCGTGTAGTCTGTGGGCGCGTCCCGTGGCCGCGTTGCGGCCGATCGCGAACGGTCCCTGGCTGCGTCGGCAGCAGGTCGTTGTTGCGCGCGATCGCGAGTCGACCGGCGCGCCGGCGCCGGCCGTGACGCGCATCGAGCGTCGGCCGCAGCCCGTTCGCGGCCGGCGTGTAGGCAACGGTGCCGGCGCTGGCCGCGATCGTCAGCGGCAGGCCGCCGTCATAGGTGAGATCGAGCTCCCGCGTGGACCGCGCCGCCGCCAGTCGGCGCTCGTGACGCCGCTCGCCGGCGCCGGCGTAGCCGAGCGTCGTGCCCGTAGCCGCGGCGCCGCCCGCCCGCGTGGCCGACGCGCGGCCTGGACGCGCCCGGCCGCGTCGTAGGTCAGCGTCGTCCCGGCGCCGGACGGCAGCGTGGTCGGGGCCAGCCGACCCGCGCCGTCGCGGTTGACCGCGTAGGCGTTGCCGCCCGGCAGCGTCAGGCTCTTGTCGAGGCCCGCCGCGGGCGTCGCGAACGTGCTCGTGCGCCCGCTCGGCTGCTGCGTAGGCTGCGGGCGCGCCGCGCGGCGTCGAAGGTCGAGGTCCACGTCGCGCCGTCGACCGTCGTGGTCGCGCAGCCGGTCCGCCGCGTCGTGCGTGAACCTCGTCACGCGGCCGCGTGTCGTCGGTCGAGGAGGTCACGCGCCCGGGCGCGTCGTAGCCGTAGCTGACGCCGCGGGTGCCCTGCGCCTGGCGCGCGACGCGGCCGTCGTGCGTCGTCGTCGTACATCGTCGTGAGCGCCTGCTCGCCGGCGGCCCGCGCGCGCTGGTGATCGCGGCCGTGGTTGTCGACTCGGTCGTCGCGACCGGCCCGAGCGGCGAGCGGCCGTCAGCGTGCCGCCGGCGTCGCCGGGCTTGGCTGTGAACGTCGCACGGTGGCCTTGCCGTCGGTCGTGACCGTGTCGACGAGCTGCTCGACGCGCAGCGCGTCGCGCATCGTCACCGTGCGCGTCATCGTCGTCGTGCTCGTGCGCGCGCCCGGCGTGGTGATCGTCTGCTGCGCCGGGTACGGCGGCCTGCAGGCCGAAGCGCGGGTCCGGCGCGAGCTGCTGCTCGGTCCTGGTGCCGTCCGCGTCGACGACGCGCGAGCGTGCCGTCCGGCCGGCGCAGCGAGCTCAGCGTCGCGCCGCTCGGGAGCGTGACCGTGTGCCGGTACAGCCCGGTCGGCGTCGAGCGTGTTGCGGTAGGTCGTCACCAGCGCCGCCGGCCGTGACGTCGACCTCGAAGCCGTCGGTGATCGCCCGCCGAGCAGCGTGCGCTCGAGCGCCGTCGGGGTTCGGTCGCGCGATCAGCCGGCCGGTCGCGTCGTAGTCGAAGGCGTGCGCGCCGGCCTCCGCGTCCTGCCTCGCCGCGCAGCAGGCCGTTCGCGTCGTGCGTGAGCGTCGTGCGACGCGCCGTCGGGTCGGTCACCGAGGCCAGCCAGCCGTTCGCGTCGAGCGTGAGCGTCGTCACCCGGTCGCCGCGGGCGGTCAGCACCATCGTCGTGGCGTCCGGGCGCGTGATCGTCAGCAGCGCCGCGTGCCGGCCGGCGCGTCGTCGTAGACCGTCGTCAGCCGGCCCTGCGGCGTCGTAGGTGAAGCGGCGCAGGACCGCGCCGGTGAGCGCGTCGAGCGTGCGCAGGTGCTGGCCGCTCGGGTCGAACTGGAAGAGCCGGCTGCCGTCGGCGGAGCCGATCAGCGTGTCGCCGTTGCCGAAGCCCGGCAGCGGCTCGCGCACGGCGGAGACGCGGTCGGTGCCCGGCTCGGTGAAGGCGAAGGCGCCGTCGCCGCGCACGGCGACGCCGGTCGGAGCGGCCAGCGCGACCGCGTTGGCCGGCGCGCCCGGACGCGCGCCTCGGCTGCCGCCGCCCGCGACGGTGCGCACGCTGCCGTCGACCGCGACCGCGCGCACCAGGCCCGCGGCGGCGTCGGCGACGAACAGCAGTGCCGTCAGGCCCGAAGGCGAGACCGGTCGGCTCGTCGAGGCCGTCGATCGCCAGGGTCTCGATCCGCCCGTCGGTGCCGACCCGGCGCACGCGGCTGTTGCCCGCGTCGGCGATCAGCAGGCGGCCGTCGGCGTCGTAGGCGACCGCCGCCGGGGCGCGCAGGCGCGCGGCCGCGGCGAGGCCGCCGTCGCCGGAGGCGCCGGGCGTGCCGTCGCCCACGAGCGTGGTGATCGTGCCGTCGGTGCCGACCAGGCGGACGCGGTGCTGGTTGGTGTCGGCGATCGCCAGCGAGCCGTCGGGCGCGATCGCCACGCCGGTCGGGCCGGAGAGCCGCGCGCGCACGGCCGGGCCGTTGTCGCCCAGCGCGGTGCCGCCGCCGGCGACGGTCGTGATGCGCCCGTCGGCGCGATCCGGCGGATCCGGTTGGCGCCGGTGTCGGCGACGTACGCCACGCCGTCGCCGACCGCGACGCCCTGCGGGGAGGACAGCCGCGCGGCGGTCGCGGCGGCGCCCTCGTCGGCGGCCCGGTAGCCGTAGGCGCCGGTCACGCCCGCGATCGTGGTGACGGTGCCGTCCTGGGCGATCCGGCGGAGCCGCTGCGTGCGCGTGTCGGCGACCCAGAAGGAGCCGTCCGGCGCCGCGGCCAGGCCGGACGGACCGTCGAAGCCGGTCGCCGAGCGGCTCCAGCGCCCCGAGCCGCTTGGCGGTGACGCCCGCGAAGCCGCCGTCACCGAGCACGACCGTGCGCGACTGCGGGTCATAGGTGTGATGGTCGGAGAGCGTCCAGCCGCCGAGCCCCTCGCCGCGCGCGTCGAAGGACGCGACCGAGGTCGAGTAGGTGGCGCTGAGCGTGAAGTCGCTGCGCGACGGGCTGGTCGACGAGCGGCACGCCCGAGACCCGCGCCCAGCTCGACGGAAGTCCGCCGGCGCCTGGTAGACGGCCGCGAACGTGTAGCCGAGCGTGACCAGTCACCGGCGCCGTGCCCTGGACCTGGCGGCCGTAGGCGTCCAGTCCGTCCCAGATGAACGTTGTAGACCGGCGCCGCGAGCGACTCGGCGGGCGATGAACGACTTCGTGATGACGCGCCCGGCGATCGCGATCTTGAGGTCGATCGACTTCAGCGAGGGGTCGATCGATGCCGTTGCGCATGCGGATCGGCAGCGTCCGCTCGGTGATGCGCCCGGGCGTCGCGGTCGGAGCGATAGACGAGCTTCTGCGTCGCTGCCGGTGATCGGCAGCTCCTCGCCGAGGACCTGGTCGTCGCAGAGGATGATCGAGCCGTCCTCCGGGCACGGGTTGTCCGCCGTCCGGGTCGGGGCCGTCGGGACCGTTGCCGTCGCCGGGCCCGTCGGCGCCGGGCGCGGGGCCGTACGGGTGGTTGTAGTCCCACGGCGTGAAGTGGGTGACCTCGACCCGCCACAGCTCCTTGCCGACGGCGTAGAGCGTCGCGAGCTTGGCGGCCTCGGCGGCGGGAATGCCGGCGTTGTCCGGCCGTGCCGTTGCCGTCGGTGTCCACGCCGCCGGCTGACGAGCTTGACGACGCGGCCGTTGGCGGCGCCGACCCATTCGCCCGCCTCGCGGTCGTAGGAGCCCGCCGGGACGAGCGTGCCGACCGGCATGTTGAGGAAGTTGTCCAGGTAGGTCGCGACGGGCTTGGAGAAGCGCACGTCGGTGGCGCCGGCCGTGACCGCCTCGTCGAGTGAGAACTCCGCCGCGTAGGTGTAGGCGGTGGTCGGCGGGAGCTGCCCGGGCATCGCGTCGATGCCGTCGGCGCCGATCGTGAACTCCGTCGAGCGCACGGTGAAGCTCGTCCCCAGCGTCTGCGCGGCGCCGCCGACGGTCATCGTCGCGGCCGTGCCGGGGGCGAACAGCAGGGTCTGGGTGCGCGTGCCCGAGCCGTCGCTGACCGGCGAGGCCTGGACGGCGCTGTAGTCCGCGTAGGTCGTGTCGACCCGGGTGGCGCGCGGGTCATACGGGACGAGCACGACCGGCTCGGGCTCGGCGTAGTCCTGCCAGGGCACCTCGACGAGTCGCTGCGCGCTGATGTAGCCCTGGCGCTCGAAGACGAGGGTCAGCGACCCACCGCCGTTGACCGCGAGGTCATAGCCACCGTCCGCGCGCGAAGCCGTCTGCCCGAACTCCGGATGATCGAGCACGGTGACGCGCACGCCGCCGATGCCGCCGCCGAGCCGGTTCTTGACCACGCCCCGCAGCACCGCGGCGCGCTCGACCGTGATCGTGTCCGCGGCCACGCCCTTCTGGACCGCCCCCGCGCCGGTGTAGAGGAACTCCGTGCCGTCCAGCATCGAGGTCGACTCGCCGGCCGGCAAGGCACTGGCCGCGGGGGCCGGCGCGGCGGCGTCGGCCGGGCCGGGTGCGGGAGGCGCGGTGTTGACCACCACGGGTGGGTTGCCCGGCACAGGCGTGGCCGTCGCGGTCGGCGCGGCCGTCGGCACCGCCGTCGGCGCGACGATGATCGGAGCGGGGGCGGACGGCGCGGGCGCCGGGGCGGGGGCGGGAGCGGGGGCAACCGGCCGGGCCGTGACGATCAGCGCGCGCGTGCCGCACCTGCGGCCCACACAGGCCAGCACGCGGTAGGAGCGCGCGGCGGTCTTCGCCGGGACCGTGACCTTGAACGCCAGCTTGACGCGCTTGCGCGCCTTGATCGCCTTGAAGCGCTTGCTGGCGAGCTTGACGTCCTTCTTGTCCGCCTTCGCGTTGGTCGACAGCAGCAGCGTGACCGAGCCCTTCTTGACCGCGGACTTACCGGCCTTGACGGTCACTTTGAAGCTCGCGGACGAGCCGGCGACGACGCGCTTGCCACCGGTGAGCGAGATCGACGGCGGGGTCGCCGCCAGGGCAGGAGTCGGGAACAGCAGGACCGCGGCGGCCAGCACTAAGGCGCGTCTCATCTGGCGAGAACGTACGCGCCTCACCGGTGAGTAGCACCCGGCCAAATGTCCAGGCTGCACGGACGGCGGGGGAAAGTTCCGTACCCCCGCCGTCCGAAAACTTACGTGCGGTAGACGACGTCCTCGTGGCGGCGCGACTCGGCACTGCGCAGCATCGCGTCGCAGATCTCCGCGGCGCGGTAGCCGTCCTCGAAGGTCGCCCCGTGCGGGCCGATCTCCGTGTCGTCACGGATCGCCGAGAAGAAGTGGTGGATCTCGTGGACGAAGGTGTGCTCCCACCCGATCATGTGCCCCTGCGGCCACCAGTGCTCCCAGAAGGGATGGTCGGCCTCGGAGACGAGCACGGTGCGGAAGCCCTGGGAGAGCTTGCCTGGGCGATGAGTCGCGGTAGTGGACCTCGAGCTCGTTGAGGCGCTCGATGTCGAACGACAGCGATCCCTTGGACCCGTTGATCTCGAACGTGAGCCCGTTCTTGCGCCCGGAGGCGAAGCGCGTGGCCTCGATCGTCCCGACCGCGCCGTTGGCGAAGTCGACCACGGACTCCACGGCGTCGTCGACGGTCACGGCGCTGCCGTCGCGGTCCTTGACGAACGTCCGCGTCGAGGCGCTGACCGACGCGATCTCGCCGACCAGGTAGCGCGCGAGGTCGATCACGTGCGCGCCCAGGTCACCCAGGGCGCCCGAGCCCGCGACCTCCTTGTCGAGCCGCCAGACCATCGGGAAGTCGGCGTCGATGATCCACTCCTGCAGGTACTTGCCGCGGAAGTGGAAGATCTCGCCGAGCTCGCCGGACTCGATGATCATGCGCGCGAGCCGCACGGCCGGCACGAAGCGGTAGTTGAAGGCGCACATCGCCTTCACGCCCGTCGCGTCGACGCGCTTCCAGGTCTCGTACGCCTCGTCGGCGGTGCGGCCCAGCGGCTTCTCGCAGATCACGTGCTTGCCCGCCTCGGCGGCCGCGATCGTGGGCTCGGCGTGGAAGTTGTTCGGCCCGGAGTTGTCGAAGACGCCGATCCGGTCGTCGGCGATCATCTGCTTCCAGTCGGTCACGTGACCGTCGAACCCGTAGCGGCGCGCCGCACCCGCCACGGCCTCCTCGTTGCGACCGGCGATCGAGACCAGCTGCGGCATCAGCGGCGGCGGCCAGGTCATGTAGGCCAGCGTCTTGTACGCGTTCGAGTGGGCCTTGCCCATGAACCCGTAGCCGAGCATCCCGACACCGATCGTCGGGATGTCGTCCCCGCCGGAGGACTGGCCCATCGTGACGAAGCCGACCTTGCTCACGAGCCCTCCCTCGCGAACGCCGCGTCGAAGGCCACCGTCGACGGCGCGAAGTCCGTCGCCCGCACGTACGCGAGCGCGTCCGGCGCGCCCCAGTCGCGGTCCATTCCCGAGTCCTCCCATTCGACCGACAGTGGGCCCTGATACCCGATCCGGTTCAGGGCGCGGAACAGCGCCTCGAAGTCGACGTCGCCGTGGCCCGGGGACACGAAGTCCCAGCCGCGCCCCGCCTCGCCGAACTGCAGGTGGCCGCCGAGGATCGACGAGCGGCCGTCGAGCCGCCGGATCGAGTCCTTGACGTGCACGTGGTAGATGCGGTCGGCGAACTCCGTGACGAACGCCGCGCTGTCGAGGAACTGGTGCTCGAAGTGCGACGGGTCGAAGTTGATGCCGAAGCCCTCGCGGCGCTCGATCGCCGCCAGCGTCTTGCGCGTGGTCACGAAGTCATACGCGATCTCGGTCGGGTGGACCTCCAGCGCGAAGCGCACGCCCTCGGCGTCGAAGACGTCGATGATCGGGTTCCAGCGCTCGGCGAAGTCCTCGTAGCCGCGCTCGACCTCGGCGAAGTCGTTGGGCGGGAACGAGTAGAGCATGTGCCACACGCTCGATCCGGTGAACCCGGTGACCACTTCCACGCCCAGTTGCGCCGCGGCGCGAGCGGTGTCCTTCATCCGGTCCGCGGCACGCTGACGCACGCCCTCGGGGTCCCCGTCGCCCCACACTTCCGGCGGCAGCACCCCTGCATGGCGCGAGTCGATCGGGTCACACACGCACTGCCCGACGAGGTGGTTGCCGATGGCCCAGACGTTCAGGTTGTTGCGCTCCAGGATCTCGCGCCGGCCGGCGATGTACGACGAGTCCGACAGCGCCTGCGCGACGTCGAAGTGGTCGCCCCAGCAGGCGAGCTCCAGACCATCGAACTCCCACTCCCCAACCTTCGCGGCCAGATCCTCGAGCGTGAGATCCGCCCACTGGCCGGTGAACAATGTGACCGGTCGTGCCATGTTCCCTTCTCCTCCTCCACTAGTTCCTTGCAATCTCCAGATGGACGCCGGCGGCGCGGTACTCCTCCGCCGTCTCCTCGTCGAGGCCCTCGTCGCTGACCACCGCGTCGAGCTCCTCGGCGCGGGCGATCGTCAAGAGCGACGAACGCCCGAACTTGTTCGAATCGATCAGCCCGATCGTGCGGGCCGAGTTCGCGCGCGCGACGTTGATGACGTCGGCGAGCGCGCGCCGCGAGGTCGTGAGCCCCGCGTCCAAGGTGACGCCGGCGCACGACAGGAACGCCAGCTCGAAGTGCAGACCGGACAGGAAGTCCGTCGACCAGCGGCCGGCCAGCAGCCGCATGTGCTGATCGAGCTCGCCGGGGGTGACGATCACCAGGATCCGCTCATCCACCAGCTCGTACGCGATCGCGGGCGAGTTCGTGACCAGCGTCAGGTCGGTCGCCGTCTCGGTGACGAGCTGCCGGGCGAGAGCCAGCGAGGACGACGAGCTGTCCAGGAAGATCGTCGAGCCGGAGCTGACCTCGCGCGCGGCGTGGGCGGCGATCGCCGCCTTGGCGCCGCGGCTGGCCGCGGCGCGCTGCTCCCAGCCGGTCGGCGGGATCGCCATCGCCGGCCCGAGGCCCGCCAGTGCCCGCGCGCCGCCGTGGACGCGCTCCACCAACCCGTCGCGCGAAAGCTGCTCGAGATCGCGGTGGACGGTGATCGAGGACACCGTCAGATCCTTCGCCAGGTCGGCGACGGACACGCCGCCGTCGCGCTGGATGCGCTCGAGGATCTGCTGGCGACGAAGCGCAGGGGGAGTCGTGCTCATAGCGAGCCCCCCACGGCGCGCGAGTGCGAGCCCTCCGGGCGAGAACTCGCGGCGACGCGAGCCGTCAGGCGAGTGTCACCGCTCAAACGCGCTCCTCGAACGCCCGTTTGTGCACCTGCACGTCGAGCGGGCGGAACTCGTCGATCGCCCGCACGAGGTGGTCCGAGAAGCGCGTCAGCGCCTCCTCGCCCTTCTCGGCCGTGGCGCGCATCGGGTTGCCGATCACGCCCGTGCGCGAGAACTCGGCATGGTCCATCGGGAACGAGAAGTACTGGTAGCCCTCGAACTGCACGTCGGGCGCGCCGTCGGACTTGAGAAAGCTCTCGGGCAGCCAGGACGGCGCCTGCGCGCGGTCGTCGGCGGCGCGGTCCATGCGCACGAGGTCCGGGTTGTGCGCGAGCACCTGCGAGGTCTCGAGCTCGGATGCGTGCCAGCCCGGCGTCTCCTCCGGCGGGTTCTCCAGCAGGCCGTCGAGGATCCCGATGTAGCGCTCGGCGTACGGCTTGTACAGCGCGACGAGCGCGCCGGTGTCGTACTTGATCCTCCGCAGCAGCGGGTCGATCACCTTCGTGTTGGAGCCGTGCCCGTTGACCAGGATCAGCTTGTTCCAGCCGTGGTGGATCAGCGACCGCAGGATGTCGTAGAGGACTTCGTTGAAGGTCGACGCGCGCAGGGTCACCGTGCCGACGGAGGACTCCGGCTCGCGCATGTGCTGCGGCGAGTAGCCGATCCACAGCGGCGCGGTGTAGGGCACGTCGGCCTTCTCGGCGGCGCGGCGCGCCACCTCCAGCGCGGTGATCGTGTCCGTGCCGAGCGGCAGGTGCGCGCCGTGCTGCTCGCACGAGCCGATCGGGACGAGCACGATGTCCGACTTCTCCTGGAAGTAGGCGATGTCGGGCGGCGCGAGGTCGAGCAGACAATGCGACACAGGGCGGGAATCAGGCATCAACGGTCTCCGGAACGAGGCTCAGGTAACGCGCGGCAACGATGTCCGCGAACTCGTGGTCGTCGATGTGGGCGTCGATCGCCTCGAAGGCGATGTCGGCGCGCAGCGCGCCCGACAGCGAGTCCAGGAACGCGCCGTCGGCGACCGGGTCCCACAGGTCGCCGCCCTCGCTGTCGGCGAGCGAGAACCCGCGCAGCGGCGCGACCACGTGGACCGGGCCGGTGGCCGCGTTGAGGCGCTCGGCGACGATCCCGCCGAGCTCGATCTCCTCGTCGCGCGTCAGGCGGACCAACGTGGCGACCGGGTTGTGGAAGTAGGACGGGCGGTCGCGGTAGTGCTCGGGCACCGTCTCGCGCGCGCCCTGGTTGAAGAAGTCCACGCAGCCGGGGACGACCACCTGGGGGAGCCCGAGCCGGCCGGCCACCGTGAGCCGCTCCTCGGGGCGCGGCGGCGTGTGCACGCCGTCCATCAGCGCGTTGGCCAGCTCGGAGAGCGTGTAGTCGATCACGCCGCCGCAGCGCCCCCTCCTCGCACAGGTGCTCCATCGCGGGGCCGCCGACGCCGTTGGCGTGGAAGATCACCGGCTCGTGCCCGGCGGTGACCAGCGCCTCGCGCAGGCGCATCACGCCCGGCGTCGTCTGGCCGAGCATCGTGATCCCGACGCAGTGCTCGCCGAGCGTCCCCAGCGCGGACCCCGCGTCGTGGACCATCCCCGCCATCGCCGCGGCGGCGTTGTCGAAGATCGGCCGCGAGATGCCGTTGAGCCCGAGGATGTCGACCACCGAGTGCATGACGCAGACGTCGCTCTCGCCGACGAAGGGCGCGAACGCGCGCCGGCCGGACGCCGAGGGCGACACGACCAGCTTCGGCACGCCCACCGGCAGGGCCTGCATCGCGGCGGCGCCGATCAGCGCGCCCTCCGCGCCGCCCAGGCACAGCACGCCCTGGATGCGCCCGCGCGAGAACAACTGGGCCGCGAGCGCGCGCACGCCCTCCTGCATCAGCGCCACGGCCGCGCCGCGCGAACCCGCGTGGCGGACCGCGTCGAGCGTGTGGCCCCCGGCCGCGGCGACCTCCTCGTGGGAGATGTCGGCCGCGCAGTGCGGCTCGCCGAGGATGCCGGAGTCGATGACGATGACGTCGACCCGCAGGGCGATCAGCCGCTCGCGCACGTAGGCGATCTCGTCGCCCTTCGTGTCGAGTGTCCCGATCAGCGCGACCGCGGGCATGGTCTCCTAGACCGCGGCGCTGAGCGCCGCTCGCAGATGCGCGATCGAGTCCGAGGCGTAGCGCTCATACATCGCCTCGGGTACGGCGCCGGTCGCGTGATCGCGCAGGAACTTCTCGATCCCGGCGCCGCCGCCCGCCTCGGAGGCGTCGCCGATGTCGAGCCGCTGGGACACCGGGGTGCGATCGACGGAGGGCACGAACTCGACCGTCAGGTGTCCCTCGTAGCCGATCGACTGCAGCTCGCGGACGATCGCGTCCCAGTCGAGCGCGCCGTAGCCGGGCGGCATGCGGTTGTTGTCGGCGACGTGGAAGTCGACGAGGCGGTCGCCGGCGGTCCGGATCGCGCCCAACAGGTCGGACTCCTCGATGTTCGTGTGGAACGCGTCGAGGCAGACACCGCAGTCGCCGCCGACCGCCTCGGCCAGCGCGAGCGCCTGGTCGCAGCGATTGAGGAAGTAGGTCTCGAAGCGGTTCAGCGGCTCGAGGCCCATGCGCACGCCCACGGTCTCGGCGTGCGCCTGGCACTCCTTGAGGCCCTCGACGGCCCAGTCCCATTCCTCGTCGGGAGAGGCCATCGGCACGATCTTGCCGACCGTCGACGGGACCACGGTCAGGATCGCGCCGCCGAGGTCGGAGACCATCGTCAGGCAGTCCTTCATGTAGGCGACCGTCGCCTGGCGCGTGTACGGATCCTCGTGCAGCAGGTCGCGCGCGCCCATCGTCAGCGTCACCGCGCCCCAGCAGCGGAGGCCGTGCTCATCGAGCACCGGGCGCAGGCGCTCGGCGTCGTAGAGCTGCGGCTCTCCCGAGATCTCGAGCCCGTCGTAGCCGAGCCGCGCGAGCCGCTCGATCGTGTGCTCGATCGGCTCCGGCCGCATCCAGTTGTGCATTGAGACCTTCATCGCTCTCCTCTCACAGCCCCAGCTTGCCTGGGTTCATGATGCCGAGAGGATCCAACGCGGACTTGATCCGGCGCAAGGTCTCAAGTGATGCTCCGTGCTGAGCGCTCATGAACGGCGCGAGTTTGAGCCCGACGCCGTGATGGTCGTTCATCACCCCGCCGGCGGCCAGCACGGCGGTGATGCCGTCGTTCCAGATGCGGTCGTGCAGGGCGGCCGCGTCGGCGCCGCCGTCGGGGATCAGGAAACGGGCGTAGATCATCGTGCCCCAGCGGTACCAGTGCGAGAAGTGCATGCGCAGCTGGAGGCCCTCGGGCGCGTAACGCTCGCGGACGGCGACCTGCAGCGCGCGGTGGACGTCGTGGATGCGCGAGTAGGACGCGACCACGTCGATCGTGCCCCAGATCGACGGCAGCTCGGGGTGGTGGGGCGGCTTGTAGAACTCGTAGCGGCGGTCCCACCAGACCTGCGCAAGCGCAGGGTCAAGCTCGCGCGCGCCTTCCTCTCGCGCGAGCTCGACCGTGCGGGCCCCTTCGGCGGCAACGGCCGCCGGCTCCCCCTCGAAGCAGACGATCGCGCACACGCCGTCCAGCGGCGCGCCGACGACGGGGGCGAGCGTGCGGACGGTCGCCTCCTCGTCGTACATGCGGATCACGGATGGCCGGGCGCCCTCGTGCAGGGCACGGCGGAAGGCGTTCACGCCGGCCTCGACGTCCGGGAAGTGCAAGGTCATGAAACGCCGCTCGGCGGGCAGCGGGACGATCTCCAGCGTCGCGCGGGTGATGATCCCGAGCGTGCCCTCCGAGCCGACGAAGAGCTGCGTCAGCTCGGGCCCGACGGCGTGGCGCGGGGCGCTGACGGTCTCGATCAGCTCGCCGCTGGCCAGCGCGACCCGCAGCGAGAGGAGCAGGTCCTCGATCTTGCCGTAGCGGGTGCTCAGCACGCCCGACCCACGGGCGGCGATGTAGCCGCCGACGGTCGCCCATTCACTCGACGCCGGATAGTGCGGGAGCATCAGCCCGCGCTCGTTGAGCGCCGCCTCGAGCACGTTGCCGTTGAGGCCGGCCTGGGCGGTGACCGTCATCGAGCGCTCGTCGATCTCGATGATCCGGTCCAGGCCCTTGAGGTCGACGACCACCCCGCCGGCGACCGGGACCGCGCCGCCCTGCGTGCCCGACCCGCCGCCCCAGGCGACGACCGGCACCGCGTATGCGGAAGCGACCCGCAGCACGGCGGCCACATCCTCCTCGCTACGCGGCACGACCACGACGTCCGGGCGCCCCATCGGGGTGCCCGCGGCACGGGCGGCGATCGCCGGCCAATACGTGTCGGCCGTGTAGGCGTCAAGCTGTGCGTCGTCGGTGCGGACCGCATCCGCTCCGACCACCGCCGCGAGGGCGGGTGCAAGCTCCACCAAATGCGTAACAGAAGACTTCATCTATTGACAGGCAAGCTTGCATTAGCCTTCAATTGCTGTCAAGGAACATGTCCACGATTCTTCAAAATCCGTCACGCACCGCTATCGGCATCGACGTCGGAACCTCCGCGGTGAAGGTCATCGCGGTCGCTGACGACGGCGAGGTGCTCGAGCGCCGCGAGATCCCATACCCGCTGTCGACCCCCA
Source organism: uncultured Solirubrobacteraceae bacterium (assembly GCA_963798325.1). Classification (GTDB taxonomy): domain Bacteria; phylum Actinomycetota; class Thermoleophilia; order Solirubrobacterales; family Solirubrobacteraceae; genus Solirubrobacter. The sequence continues at coordinate 49,693 of CAWCSS010000003.1, read as the reverse complement.
GGCCCGGCTGGTCCGAACAGGACCCCGATGACTGGTGGAAAGCCACTGAGATGGCCCTGGAGGGGCTCACCGACGGCGTCGCCGGCATCGGCCTCTCCGGCCAGATGCATGGGCTGGTCACGCTCGACGCCTCCGACCGGCCGATCCGCCCGGCGATCCTCTGGAACGACCAGCGGACGGGCGCGGAGTGCGCGGAGATCGAGGAGACGGTCGGCTTCGACCGGCTCGTGCAGCTCACCGGCAACCGCGCGCTGACCGGCTTCACCGCGCCCAAGCTCGTGTGGATGCGCAAGCACGAGCCGGAGAACTACGCCCGGATCGCGCACATCATGCTGCCCAAGGACTACGTGCGGCTGAAGCTGACGGGCGAGCGGGCGATCGACGTCGCCGATGCCTCGGGCACGTTGCTGCTCGACGTCGCGCAGCGGCGCTGGAGCGACGAGGTGCTCGACGCGCTGGAGATCGATCGGGCGTGGCTGCCGACGGTGATGGAGTCTCCGGACGTCAGCGGACGGACGGTGAGCGGAATCGCTGTCGCCGCCGGAGCGGGCGATCAGGCCGCCGGTGGGCTCGGCGTCGGCGTCGACCGGCCGGGACCGTTGAGCGTGGCGATGGGGACGAGTGGCGTCGTCTTCGCCGCGCTCCCCGAGTACCGCTCCGACCCACAGGCGCGTGTCCACGCCTTCTGCCACGCCGTGCCCGGTGCGTGGCACCAGATGGGCGTGATGCTCTCCGCGGCGGGCTCGTTGCAGTGGCTGCGGGGGTTGATCGGCGGCGAGTACAGCGAGTTGACCAAGCTCGCGGAGGCGTGGGAGCCCGGGACCGAGGGCCTGACCTTCCTCCCGTATCTGACCGGCGAGCGCACGCCGCACGCCGATCCTGACGCCCGTGGCTCGTTCACCGGCTTGGAGATCCGCCACGACAAGGGTGCGCTGGTGCGCTCGGTGCTGGAGGGCGTGGCCTGCGGCCTGCGCGACTCCTTCGACCTGGTCGGCGGCGGCGAGCGCGGAAGGGTGAGCGGCGGCGGCGCGCGCAGCGAGCTGTGGCTGCAGATCGTCGCCTCGATGCTGGAGATCCCGCTGGAGCGGCTCGCGGTCGAAGAGGGCGCGGCCTACGGCGCGGCGCTGCTGGGTGGCGTGGCGGGCGGGCTCTGGAGCGACGTGCACGAGGCGGTCGGCGCCTGTGTGCGCACGCATTCCGAAGTGGACCCGGTCCCAGAGTGGATCGAGCCGTATCGTGCGCTGCGTGCGCGCTACCGCGCGCTGTATCCCGCGCTGAGAGGAATCGAATGAGCCACCGCTTCACGTTCGGATTGTGGACCGTGGGCAATCCGGGTCGCGACCCGTTCGGCACGGAGACGCGCCCGTGGATCGACCCGGTCGATTCGGTGTACAAGCTGGCCGAGCTCGGCGCGTGGGGCGTGTCGCTCCACGACGACGACCTGATCCCGCTCGGGTCCAGTCAGGCCGAGAAGGACAAGATCGTGGCGCGCTTCAAGGGCGCGCTGGAGGAGACCGGCCTGGGTGTCGGGATGGCGACGACGAACCTGTTCGGCCATCCGGCGTTCAAGGACGGCGCGTTCACCTCCAACGACCGCGGCGTGCGCCGCGCGGCGATCGGCAAGGCGATGCGCTTCATCGACACCGCGGCCGAGCTGGGCGCCGAGGTGTACGTCTTCTGGGGCGGGCGCGAGGGGACCGAGGCCGGCGTGGCCAAGGACCCGCGTGACGCGCTGGAGCGCTACCGCGAGGCGATCAACGTGCTCTCGCAGTACGTGCTCGACAACGGGTACGACCTGCGCTTCGCGTTGGAGCCCAAGCCCAACGAGCCGCGCGGGGACATCTTCCTGCCGACCGTCGGCCACGCGCTGCACTTCATCGAGATGCTCGACCACCCGGAGATGGTCGGCGTCAATCCCGAGGTCGCGCACGAGACGATGGCCGGCCTGTCCTTTCACCACGCGATCGGCCAGGCGCTGTGGGCGGGCAAGCTCTTCCACATCGACCTCAACGGCCAGCGGATCGGCCGCTACGACCAGGACTTCCGCTTCGGGGCCGAAGATCTCAAGGAGAACTTCCTCCTGGTCCGGCTGCTCGAGCGCGGGGGCTACGCCGGCCCGCTGCACTTCGACGCGCACCCCTACCGCAACGAGAACTTCGACGGTGTATGGGACTTCGCGGCCGGCTGCATGTCGACCTACCGCTCGCTGGCGGAGAAGGCCGCGCACTTCGACTCGCTGCCCGAGGTCCAGGAGGCACTGGCGGCGGCGTCAACGCCGGAACTGGCCCTGGCGAGTGTGGAAGGTGACAGCCCGGACACGCTGAAGGGCGAGTCCGAGCACCTCGATGCCCTGGCCGAACGGGGGTACTTCAATGAGCGACTGGACCAATTGCTGATTGACGTGCTCCTCGGTACCCGCTGAGCTTGACATTCGGCGGGTCGGCGGCTTTAGTTGCCGGCCAGTCTGAATTACGGGTCCTATGAGGGGAGAGTAAGGTTGCAACGTCTTGTCGCAGCCGCGGCGGTGGTTTCCGCTGCGCTGCTTGTCGCGCCGACCGCCGGCGCACAGGCACCGGACACCACGTCGCCGGTGCTCACGGTTGGGTCTACACCGTCCGCGCCCGTCCAGCGCAACGGTGATCCGGCGTACGGCTTCGCGCCCACGTCGATCTCAACGGGCAACAGCAACTGGTACACCAGCGCTCCGGTGACCGTCAACGTGTCCGCCACGGACAACGTGGGCGTCGCCAAGCTCCAGTACTCGACCGACAATGGCGCCACCTGGGTGGACCTGCCGGTCACCGGCGGCTCGGTCGGGCCGTTCACCAACGAGGGAAACAACCCGCTGCGGCTGCGCGCGATCGACGCGGCGGGCAACGTGTCCGCCGGGCTCCCGGGCGGCGCTTCGTCGCTCAACCAGGCCGCCACGGCTGGGGCGACCGCAGTCAGGCTGGCGAGCACGAACGGGCGCGCGGTTGGCGACGAGATCGTGATCGACCCGATCGGCAGCACACGGGAGACGGTCCGCATCGCCTCGATCGTGTCGCCCGCGCCGGCCTCGCCCGCGCCGAACGTCACGCTGCAGTCGCCGCTGCAGTTCGACCACGCGGCGGCCACCGTCATCCGGCCGTTCGGGCAGTATCTCGACTTCGCGATCCGGATCGACACGAAGGCCCCGACGGCCACGTGGCCGAACGGTGTCGGCGCCAACAACCGGATCGGTCACGGCGCGGCCAACATCACGCCGACCCGCACCGATGTCGCCGGTGGCTCCGGCAGCCCCGCCGTGCGCGAGGCCTGGCTCGACGGCACGTGGGTCTACCCGCTACCGCTCGATGCCTCCAAGCTGTCGCTGGGCAAGCACACCTGGGAGCTGAACATCACCGACTCGGCCGGCAACGGCAACAAGGTCAAGTTCACGTTCCTGGTCACGACGTCGATCACCGACCTCGACAGCATGCTGGCCAAGTGGGGCACCGCGGGCACGATCCCCGCGGCGACGGTCACCGACCTGCGCGCGAAGATCGCCGACGCCAAGACGTCCGCCACCGCGGGTGACAACGTCAGCGCCATCAACAAGCTGCAGGCCATCTCCTACGGCGACGTGACCAACGCCGACGCCCGCAACACGCTGATCACGGACACCAACGACGTGGTCCGCCAGCTGCGCGGCATCCCGGACGCCGCCGACCCGGCCGACCTGGGCATCACCCAGACTCCGGCGGCAGGCGCTCCGCGTCACCTCTACGTGCCGCCGTCCGCTCCGGTCCGCAACGCCAGCCCGGCGTTCAAGGTCCTCGTCTTCTCCAACCGCCAGGGCGACGGCTCCTTCCGCCACCCGGCGATCGAGGACGCCGAGGTCGCGATCCAGGAGCTCGGGCGCAAGTACAACTTCGACGTCGACATCTGGGACCCGCAGTACCCGAACGCCGGTCCGTCGGACACGCCCTTCAGCAGCGCCGCCAACCTCTCCCAGTACAAGGTCGTCATCGGCGACTCGTCGGTGGGCAACAGCGTGCTCAGCACGGCCTACCGCATGAAGGACGGCACGGTCGTCAACGAGCAGACCGCGTTCCAGCAGTTCATCCAGGCCGGTGGCGGGTACGTCGCGCTGCACGCGGCCAACGACTCGCTGCACAACTGGGGCTGGTACAAGGACTTCCTCGGCGGCCTGTTCGTGTCGCACCCGGCCAACCAGAACGGCTTCGCGCCGGACTGTGGCTCGTGCTACTGGGTCGAGGTCAACAACGAGGATCCCACGCATCCGTCGATGGCGGCCGCCGGCGTCCCGCGCTCGGTCGCGGTCTCGGACGAGCTCTACCACTTCGACCGCAAGCCGCGCCTGTCCAATCACGTCCTCCAGACGCTCAACGAGAGCACCTACGTCGGCGCCATGGGCGTCGGCACGAACTCGGGCAACACCGAGGGCGGCGATCACCCGATCGTCTGGTGCTCGAACTACGACGGCGGCCGCGAGTGGTCGCAGGTGCTCGGCCACAACGGCGAGCTCTACCGGATCCCCTGGTTCCGCGAGTCGATCTACCAGGGCATCCTCACCGCGGGTGGCATGAAGTACGCCAACTGCGTCACGCACACCGAGGTCAAGTCGCTGCTGGCTTCGCTTCAGGCCTCCGGCGGGATCACCGCCGCGGCCGCCGCGACGGGCACGGCGCAGATCCAGAGCGCCTTCAACAAGTACTACACGCTCGACAAGGCGCAGATCTCGTCCTCGCTGACCGACATCGCGGACTTCCGCACGCTGGCGGAGGACCCCGCGACGGGCGACGCCGCCTCGCGCGCCAAGCTCGTGGCGAAGGCCGCGGAGCTCAAGCAGTGGATGCTCGTGCTGCTCGGCTCCCAGGACGTCAGCGGTGGCGCGACCGGCACCGTGCCGGCCACGCTGGCGCTGTCACTCGGCACGCCGGCCGCGTTCGGCGCGTTCACCCCGGGTGTGGCCAACACGTACACGGCCAGCTCGACGGCCAACGTCATCTCCACGGCCGGTGACGCGACGCTGAGCGTCGCCGACCCGTCCTCGACGGCCACCGGCAGGCTCACCAACGGCGCGTTCTCGCTGGTGAACCCCGTGCAGGTCATGGCCTCCAGCGCGCTTGGCACGGGTGCCGCGCTGGCCAACGTGGGTGGCTCGTCCGCCCCGACGTCGGTGCTCACCTACACCGGTCCGGTGTCCAACGACTCGGTGACGATGACCTTCTCCCAGGCCATCGGCGCCAACGAGCCGCTGCGTACCGGCAGCTACAGCAAGACCCTCACGTTCACGCTGTCGACGACGACTCCGTGATCGAAGGCCCCGCCGCGACGACCTCCCCGGTCGTCGCGGCGGCCGGTCTCGACGATAGGGTGAAGGTTCTCATGTGGACACCGAAGCCCGCGATCGAGCTCTCGAGCCAACGTGCGGTTCGTCGGCACAACCTGAGCGTGGTCCTGCGCCAGGTCGTCGAACGCGGCCCGCGTTCGCGCGCCACGATCGCCACGGACACGGGGCTCAACAAGAGCACGGTCTCCTCACTGGTCTCCGAGCTGATGGAGTTCGGCCTGCTGGTCGAGCGCGGCGCGGAGCACCGCGGCACGGCCGGACGGCCGGGTCTGGTGGTCGACGTCGCGCGCGACGGCGTGGTCGCCCTCGGGCTGGAGATCAACGTCGATTACGTCGGCGTGCAGGCGACCGACCTCGCCGGCGGCTCCCGGTACAAGGGCATGGAGGCCGCCGACAACCGCGGCCGCGCGGTCGCGGACGTGCTGGACCGGCTCGGAGAGTTGACCCGCGGAGCGCTCGACGCCGTGCGCGCGCAGGGCCTGCGACCGATCGGGGCGACAGTCGCCGTGCCGGGTCTCGTGGATATCGAGCACGGATCGCTGCTGGTCGCGCCGAACCTGCAATGGCAGGACGTCCCGATGCTCGACCTGCTGCGCGAGCGCATCAACGACCCGCACCTCCCACTCGGCGTGGACAACGAGGCCAACCTGGCCGCGCTGGCCGAGCTGTGGGAGGGCGCCGCGATCGGCATCGGCGACTTCATGTACGCCTCGGGCGAGATCGGCGTCGGTGGCGGCCTGATCCTCGGCGGTGAGCTCTTCCGCGGCTACCGCGGGTTCGGCGGCGAGTTCGGGCACACCACCGTCGAGCCCGACGGGCTCCTGTGCGCGTGCGGCTCGCGCGGGTGCCTCGAAACGCGCGCCGGCCTGGAGCCACTGCTGGCCGCCGCCGGCCTCAACGGGGATTCCGTGCACACGCGCGGCTCGGCCAAGCCGGTCGCGGAGCTCGTCCTTCGCGCCCACGAGCAGGACCCCACCGCCCTGGCCGCGCTCGCCGACTGCGGGCGCTGGCTCGGCGTCGCGCTCGGCACGGTCGTGAACCTCCTGTCGCCTCAGGCCATCGTCCTGGGCGGGCATTTCGCCCCGATGACGGAGTGGCTCGCGCCCGTGATCCAGTCCGAGCTCGCGACGCGCGTCCTCGGCGGCGACGGCGCGGTCCCGCGCGTGCTCACCTCGTCGCTGGGCGCGGAGGCCGCGATGCGCGGCGCCGCCGCCACTCAGCTGCGCCACGTGCTCGCGGACCCGACGTTGGTCGGCGCCGGTTAGCCGGCGCGCTCGGCCTAATCGTCGTCGCCGCCGTGACGGCCGCCGCCGCCTGAGCGCTCGACCTGGGTCGCGACCCAGCGGCCGTTGGAGCGGCGGACGGTGGCCTCGATGTGGCGCGCGCCGGAGCGCAGGCCGGCGAAGCTGACGCGCTGGAAGCGCGTGCCGGAGTTGACCTTGATGCGGATCGTGCCGCGCTCGGAGTCGCGCAGCTGGAAGCTGCGGGCCGAGCGGTCGACGGAGACGACCGTGCCCTCGTAGTGGCGGGTGGCGGCGGAGGCGGTGGGCGCGCCGACGGCCAGGGCGGCCGTGGCGATGAGGGCGATTCCAGGGACTTTGCTCATGGGTCAAACCGTGACCGGTGCTCCCCCAAGCGGGGGGCAGCTCCGAGCAAACGTTTGATTAAGACTTGCCAAGCGGAAGCTCCGCCTGAGAGAGTCGCGCCGTCGGATGGGGAAGGGGGACGGGGTTTTGCGAGTGACCGCTAGCAAACGCTTGGCTGCGCCGCGATCGTTGAAGGCTTCGGCCCTCACGTCGTCGGGCGTCACGCTGCAATGGAGCGCGCCCAAGGGCGCCAAGCCGGCCCACTACGTGGTCCTTCGCGACGGCAAGCAGCTCGCGAAGACGTCGCGCACGACGTTCACCGACCACAAGGTCACCGCGGGCAAGACCTACCGCTACAGCGTCCGCGCCTACGACGCGGCCAAGAAGGCGGGTGCGCTCACGCGCAGCCTGCGCGTCAGGGTCCCCGTCGCGGCGCCGAAGATCCAGGGCCCGACGACGAACACGGAGCCGCCGATCGCCGCGATCGGCAACGCGTTCACCGACCCGCTCGCGAACCCGGTCGAAAACCTCTCTCAGAACCCGGGGACGACCACCCCGGACCCGAGCGCGTCGCCCACCCCGTCGCCGACGCCGAGCCCTTCGCCGACCGCGAGCCCGAGCCCGTCGCCGACCGCGAGCCCGTCCCCGTCGCCGACCGCGAGCCCGTCCCCGTCCCCGTCCCCGTCCCCGAGCCCCAGCCCGTCACCGTCGCCGAGCCCCAGTCCGTCGCCGTCGCCGAGCCCGAGTCCGTCGCCGTCGCCGTCGCCCAGCCCGAGTCCTTCGCCGTCGCCGAGCCCCAGCCCGTCCCCGTCGCCCAGCCCGAGTCCCTCCCCGACCCCGACGCCGGACCCGGACCCGGACCAGGTGGTCATGACGTCGGCCATGGTCGAACGGCTCTTCTGGCGTGCCGGCTTCGGCCCCAGCCGCACGGATCGTGCGACCTGGACCGGCAAGAAGGTCGGTGAGCTCGTCGACTGGTTCTTGACGACGCCGGTCGAGGTGCCCGTCGACTCGACGGTGTTCGCGACCGACCTCGCGATCCTCTACGAGGACTACTACGCCTCGCTCGCGAGGCCGCCGCTCACGTCGGGCGGGCTGACGATCGACCCGCTCGCATCCGACACGGAGCTCGAGCTCGAGTGGATCGATCGGATGCAGCGCGCGGTCAACCCGTTCCCGGAGCGGCTCGCGTTCTTCTGGCACCGCCACTGGGCGATCAGCCGCGACGACGGCATCCCGAACCAGTGGATCCTCAACTACCGCAACCGGATGCTCAAGTACGCGGACTTCGCGCGCAATCCGACCGCGACGTTCCGGCAGATGGCGTACGACATGACGACGCTCGACACCGCCATGTCGATGTACCTGAACCTCAACCAGAACATCAAGGGCAAGCCGAACGAGAACTACGCCCGCGAGTTCATGGAGCTGTTCTGCCTCGGGCCGTCGGGTCCGGACGGCACCGCGAACTACACGCAGACGGACGTCTCCGAGCTGGCCCGCACGCTCACCGGCTGGGTCTACAACGGCACCTCCACCAGCACCGACTACGGCAAGACGAGCTTCACGCCGAGCCGCTTTGACATGGCCCAGAAGAAGCTGTTCACGGCCAACCTGTTCTCCGCGGAGAAGGTGCTCGCGGCGGTCACGGGCTCGACGAACACGACCACCAATCCGGCCTCGCTGCAGTGGGGGCCGGCGGCCGTCAACTTCGCCGCCGACGCCGTGCTCGCCCACGCCAACCACGCGCAGTTCCTGATCCGCAAGCTGTGGGCGGAGTTCATCCCGGCCGCGATCCCGCAGGCGACGCTGGACACGCTGGTCAGCGCCTACCGCGCCAACGGCTACCAGCTCAAGCCGCTGATGCGGGCGATCCTGACCCACCCGCTCCTGCTGGACTCGGTCACCGAGCCGAACCTGATCAAGGCGCCGATGGTCTACATCATCGGCGCGCTCAGGCAGTTCGACGCTCCGTTGAAGGCGAACCTCATCGAGGCCTCGATGAACGGGATGCAGCAGAAGGTCTACTTCCCGCCCAACGTCGCGGGTTGGGAGGGCGGCCTGGCGTGGCTGAACACGAACACGGTCCAGGCGCGTTTCGACCTGATCGCCACGCTGCAGCGGCTGCGCTACTCGAACTACTACTACCTGCCAACCGGGGCGGCCGACGCCAACTACGTCAAGGACACCGACCTGCCCGCCAACCCGAGCGCCGCGACCGCCGCGGCATGGGTCGACAAGGCCCTCGACACCCTCAACGCCCCGTGGATCTCGGCGGCGACCAAGGCGGCGATCGTGACCTACGCCGCCACGCCGATCACCGGGACGGTCACCGCGGCGCTCCGCCGGCAACGGCTCTACGTACTGCAAGCGCTGATTCTCGGCGGACCCGACGGACAGGTGATGTGACGTGCGCTGTATCGAATGCGAAGAGATCGAGCTCGCGCGGGTCCGTGATCAGCGCTCGCCGCAGACGCTGCCGATCCCGTACGAGGCGCTGGACGGGTTCCCGGCCGGTCGCTCGCCGTCGCACCTGACCCGGCGGCGCCTGATGCAGTGGGGCGTGGCGGGCTTCGCGTCCGTCTACGGCGCCAAGGAGCTCGGCTGGGAGTCCGTGTGGGAGTCGGTCGCGCAGGCCGCGGACGAGCCCGAGCAGAACTCGCTGGTGCTGCTCTACCTCGCGGGCGGCAACGACGGCCTGAACATCGTCCTGCCCAACGGCAACGGCGACGAGCTGGCGTCGGCCAACTACGCCGCCTACTCCAACGCCCGCAAGGACATCGGCCGCGGGGTCGGCCCGAGCGTCTCGGGTGGGAAGGTCGGCTCGTGGGCGCTGCCCGGCCAGGGCGACGCGCCCCGGCTGGCGTTCACCAACGCGGCGATCTCGACCGCCGGCGGCGGCGACAACGCCGACGCCGCCTACGGCTTCGACACGCTCTACGGCGACGGCACGGGCGGCGCGGGCTCCAACCTGGCGGTCATGCCGGCGGTCGACGCGCTGAAGTACAGCCTCAGCCACTTCGACAACTCCGACATCTGGTTCGAGGCCAGCTACGACCTCAACAACAAGACGGGCTGGCTGGGCCGCTACATCGACGAGTACGGCAGTCCGACGAACCCGCTGCAGGCGATCTCGATCGACTCCGCGCTCTCGAAGTCGATCCGCACCGCGGTCAATCCCGTCTGCGCCATCTCCAGCCTGCCCGTCAACGGCTTCAAGCTCAGCGGGGCGAACAGCGGCGGCAGCGGGACGACCGACCTCAACGCGACGATCAACACGCTCGCGGGCGTGGCCGCGGGTGCGGGCAACACGTACCTGGATCGCTCGCGTAAGACGTACGGGCTCGCGTACAGCACCGCCTCGCAGGTCAACGCCTACGGCGCGCTGCCGGCCAACACCGCCGGCTACCCGAACTCGAACACGCTCTCCGTCCGCCTGCGCACGGCCGCCTATCTGCTCAAGAGCCTTCCCGGCACGCGGGTGATCACGATCCACTGGGGCGGGTTCGACACCCACACCAACCAGCTCGCCTCCCAGGACGCGCAGTTCAAGGAGCTCTCGCGCGCGCTCGGCGCCTTCCAGAAGGACCTGCAGAACCTCGGCATCGACCATCGCGTCTCGCTGCTGGCGTTCTCGGAGTTCGGGCGACGGGTCAAGGAGACGCCCAACACCACGGCGACCGCCAAGGACGCCGGCACCGACCACGGCGCGGGCGGCCTGATGTTCGCGCTGGGCAAGGGCGTCAAGGGCGGCCTCGCGTCCGAGTGGCCGGGCTGCCGCCCCTCGGATCTGGTGCCGTCGAGCCAGACGACCGAGCCCAACGCGCAGGGCAACCTGAAGGTGATGACCGACTTCCGCTCGGTCTACCAGAGCGTGATCACGGAGTGGCTGGGCGACCCGAAGGGCATCGCGAAGCCGCTGCTGGGGCACACGCCGACGGATCCCGTCCGCGACCTGGTACGAGGCGACGGGTTGCCGGGCGCCCACACGCTCTTCAAGTAGTCGCGTGCCGAGGTTGCACGGAGACGGAAAGACCGGTCGGTTCAATTGAAGTGGCTCGCAATCCTGCTGGCGCTGGCGTCGCTCGGCGGCGACCCGACGCCGAAGGCCAAGACCAAGTGCGCGACGCACACGACGGCCGCCAAGAAGAAGCAGTGCAAGAAGAAGACGACGAAGAAGCCGGCGACCAAGAAGCCGGCTGCCGGCACGCCGACGACGCCGGGCGCCACGCGTCCGACCGATCCGGATTCGCCGGGCGCGACGGCCACGCCGGCGCCAACGGCGTCCGCAACCCCTGGCCCGGGGACCGCGACGCCGGTGCCTACGAAGACCCCGGCGCCGACATCGACGCCGACGGCTCCCGCCTACCCGAGGCGCACCGCGGTCGACCTCAAGGAATGGGAGATCAACTCCTCCTACCACACGCTGGCCGCCGGGCGGGTGACGTTCAACGCCAGCAACAAGGGTGAGGACGACCACAACCTCTCCGTCCGCGGCGGCGGCAAGGAGTACGGCTCGGTCGATATCGCGGCCTCCGGCGACGACGAGCCGCTGGTGCTGGATCTGCCCGCCGGCAAGTACACGCTGTACTGCTCGCTGATCGGCCACGAGGCCGCCGGGATGGTCCTGGACATCACGCTTCGCTGACCCTTTACCGGCACTTTGCCGGTCCGGTCGATCTTCCCCTCGTCATGAGAGGGATCTCGACACTGCTTGAGGCGGAACCGCGTACGCGCTGGTTCTTCGCCGCGCACCTGCAGGGTGCGCTGGGCGCGGGCGCGGGCTACATCGCGCTGATGGTGCTGGCGTATGACCGGATCGGCTCCGCCTGGGGCGCGACCGCGGTGCTGCTGGCCGACTTCCTTCCCGCCATGCTCCTCGGCCCGCTGCTGGGCTCGCTGGTGGATCGCACCAGCCGCCTCGGCGGCGCCGTCGTGGCCGACGTGATCCGCGCGTTGGCCTTCGGCGGGATGCTATTCGCGCACAGTGCCGTCGCCCTGGTGGCGCTCGCACTGCTGGCCGGCTTCGGCACGGCGCTGTTTCGCCCGTCCACCTTCGCGCTGCTCCCGACGCTCGTGGCGCCGGGCCGCCTCGGCGCCGCGAACGCGCTGTACGGCGCGGTGCGCGACAGCGGCCAGCTCCTCGGCATGATGGGCGCCGCCGCGCTGCTCGCGCTCGCCTCCCCGCAGGCCGTGCTCGGCCTCAACGCCGTCACCTTCGCGCTCTCGGCGCTCCTGATCACCAAGATGCGCGGGTACGTCCGCGCCGTCGCCCCGGTCGCCACCGAGGACGGGGCGCCCAACGGCCTGCGGGACCTGCTCCGCGACCGTGTCGTCCGCATCCTGATCCTGACCTCGGGCCTGGTCACGCTCTGCGCCGCGATGATGAACGTCGGCGAGCTCGTGCTGGCCACGAACGACCTCGGGGCGGGCGCCACCGGCTTCGCGCTGCTCACCAGCGCCTACGGCGTGGGGCTGATCGGCGGTGCGTTCTGCGCCGCGTACAGCGAGACGCGGCCGGCGTTCTTCGCCGGGCTCGGCGGGGTGGCCGCGGGCATGCTGGGCACGGCGCTGGCGCCGGGCCTCGCGTTCGCGCTGGTCACGTTCGCCTTCACCGGAGCGGCCAACGGCCTCTTCTGCGCGAGCAAGACGACGATGCTGCACCGCCTCGTGCCCGAGCACCTGCACGGACGCGCGTTCGGGCTGCAGGACTCGCTGGACTGCTGGGGCTTCGGCCTCGCGGTGCTCGCGGGCGGCGCGCTCACCACCCTCCTCGGCGCCCGCGCCGTGTTCGCTGTCGGCGGCGCGCTGCTGCTCGTGGTCTGCGGGCTCACCGCGCTGCTGCTGATTCGTCAGCCGCGGCGGCGGCTGGTCACGTCGCCAGCGCCTGCCTGACTGCCTGCTCGATCGGCATCGCCGCGCCTTCGGCCACCGCGGCGGCAAAGCCCTCGTCGCCCAGCGCGGAGCGCAACGTGCTCTCGACCTGGGCGGCGAACGCGGTCTCGTCGGGCTGGCGGATCGCGCCCGCCTCGCGCCGCAGCTGATCGGCGGCGCCCCACATCTGGGCGCCGGCGCTCGGATCCTCCGACAGCGCCGCGGCGGTATCCAGGGAGGGGGCGATCGCGTTGTTGTCGCTGATGCCGTACGAGATCTCCAGGGCGGAGCGCAGCAGCGTCCGCGACCGTTCGCGGTCGTGCCCGAGCAGCGTGCGGGCCAGCGCTCGCATCGTCGAGCTCAGGTGCGCGGGATCGTCGGCGCCGCGGGCGAGCTCGAGGCCCTCCTCCATCAGCTCGATCGCCTCCTCGGGCCGCCCGGCGCCGTCGTAGGCCAGCCCGAGGTTCTGGGCCATCAGGCTGATCGTGCGGTTGTCGCCGAGCTCGCGCGCGACCTTCATCGCCGCCTCGTAGCGGCTGACGGCGGTCTCGAAATCACCCGCGTAGAGGGCGAGGATGCCGAGGTTGTTGCCCGCGCGCGCCTCGCGCTCGCGCTCGCCGGTCTCGTGGGCGAGCGCGAGACTCTCCTCGAAGTACCCGCGGGCGATCTCGAAGTCGCCCATCTCCGCCACCAGGATCCCCGCCCCGTTGGCCGCTCGCAGGCGCGTTCGCGGCGGCCCGCCGCCGAGCGCGAGCGCCGTGGTGAGCAGCTCGCGCCCTTCCACCAGCCGCCCGCGCATCACCCAGAAGCGCCACAACGGCGCCACCAGCGCGATCGCCGTGTCGGCCTCGGCCGCATCGATCGCGTAGCGCACGGCGGCGCGGATGTTGTCGTGCTCGGTGTCCAGCCGGCGCAGGATCGTGGGCTGCTCGGCGGTCGCCAGCTGATCCTCGACGTCCGCGACCAGCGTCTTGAACGTCTGGATGTGGCGGGCGCGCACCGCCGCCAGCTCGCCGGATTCCGCGAGCTTCTCGGCGGCGAACTCGCGCACGGTCTCGAGCATCCCGAAGCGCCGGTCGGTGCGGGTCAGGAGGCTGTGGTCGGCCAGCGCGGAGATGCCGTCGAGCGCTGCCGGTCCGCACACCTCCTCGGCGATCGCGAGCGTGAAGCCACCGCTGAACACGCCGAGCTGGCTGAACAGCCGCTGCGCCTCGGGATCGAGCAGGTCATAGCTCCAGCCGATCGCCGCGCGCAGGGTCTGCTGGCGCCGCGGCGCGTCGCGCGGCCCGGAGCTCAGCAGGTCCAGCCGTCGGGACAGCCGGTCGAGGATCTCGGCGGGGGAGAGGACCTTGATGCGCGCGGCGGCCAGCTCGATCGCCAGCGGCAGGCCGTCGAGGCGCTCGGCGATCTGCGCGATCACCGGCTCGTCGCTGTCGGCCAGCCGCAGCCGAGGGTCCACGGCTCGGGCGCGGCGGCGGAAGAGCGCGATCGCGGGCGCCTCGGCCAGCGGCCCGAGCGCCAGCTCGTGCTCGGCGGCGAGGCGCAGCGGCGCGCGGCTGGTGACGACGAACTTCGAGCGCGGCGAGCGCGCGAGGATGCGGGCGAGCGTTTCGGCGGCATCGAGCAGTTGCTCGAAGTTGTCGACCACCAGCAGCAGCTCGCGGTCGTCGGCGGGCTCGCCGATCGCCTGCTCGAGCTCGTCCGAGACGAGCGCGGGGTCGTCGACCGCGGCCAGTGCGAGGAAGCGCGCGCCCTCGGCGAACTCGCTGCCCAGCGTGTGCGCGAGCTCCAGCGCGAAGCGGGTCTTGCCGATGCCGCCCGGGCCGGTGAGGGTGAGCAGGCGGACGTCGGGGTCCAGCAGCAGCTCCCGGGCGGTCTGGACGTCCTCGTCGCGGCCGAGCAGGGGCGCGGCCGGGGCGGGCAGCGGCCGCGGGGCGGAGACCTTCGCGGCCGCCGGAGCGGGCGCGGGCGTGGCGAGATCGAGCGCGGGGTCCTGCGCGAGGATCGCGCCCTCCAGGCGCTGCAGCTCGCGGCTGGGCTCCAGCCCGAGCTCCTCGATCAACGTGTGGCGGGCGCGGCGGTACGCCTCCAGCGCGTCGGCCTGGCGGCCCGCGCGGTAGAGCGCGAGCATCAGCTGCGCGTGGAAGCGCTCGCGGTACGGGTATTCGGCGGTCAGCACCTCGAGCTCCGAGACCAGCTCGCGGTTGCGGCCGATGTTGAGGTCCAGCTCCACCCGGTGCTCGAGCGCGGCGAGACGCAGCTCGTTGAGCCGGTCGGCCTCGCTGCTGGCGGGGCCGTAGAGCGGCGCGTCGGCCAGCGGCGGCCCGCGGAACTCGCTCAGCGCTTGGCGCAGCAGCTCGGCCGCCTCCTCGGGCGGCGCGTTGCGCGCCTGCGCGACGCGTGACTCGAAGCGCGCGAGGTCCAGGCTGCCGGGATCGAGCCGGATCGCGTAGCCGGACGGCCGCGTGACGATCGGGCTGTCCGCCCCGAGCGCCCGCCGCAGCTGCGAGACGTGCACCTGCAACGCCTTGCTGGCCGTCGGCGGCGGGTCCTCGTCCCACAGGACATCGATCAGCCGCCCGCTGGACACGGCGTCATCGCGATACGAGAGCAGGAGCATCGCCAGCAGTGCCCGCTGCTTCGGCGCCCGGATCTCGATCGCGCCGTCCGACCCACCTACACGGAGCGGCCCGAGGATCGCGAAGTCCATCGCGTGGGCACTTTACCGGCCCTTTGCCGACGCGTAGCCGGTCACCCGCACACTGCCCTCAAGTCAACCGCACGGACGCAAGGAGACGATCACATGGGTTTCAAGTTCTAAGCGCTTACACGCCAGACCGGGCATGGTCATGACGTGAAGCGACACAGCGGCCCGCCTCTCGAGAGCGGGCCGTTGGTCGTTAAGCGGCCTCGTCGAGGATGCGCCGGATGCTGCGTGCCGTCGGTTGACCCTTGGGCCCGAGGGCCTGCGCGAACTGGGTCATCCGCAGCTCCTCCAGCAGCCACGGCACCTCGGCCAGCGCGCCGTCGGTGCGGGCGCCGGGGGGCAGCAGCTGCAGGCGCTGGCGGTGGAGGTCCTCGAGCTCGTTGATCGCGCGCTGGCGGTCGCGGTCGACGGCGGCGTTCTTGGTCAGGCGCTCGAGCCGCCAGACGGCGCCGCGCAGGTAGCGCTCGACGTCGGGCAGGCGGCGGGCGCCGGTGGGGGTGATGAACCCGGGGAACACGAGCCGGCCGAGCTGCTGCGCCACGTCGCGGCGCACGGGATCGAACGCCGCTCCGTGGAGCTGGTCGAGCTGCGCTCGGACCTGACGCGCGGCCTGCAGGATCTTGACCACGTCGGCGACGATCCGCGCGGTCTCCTGGGCGGCGTGACCGGCCACGTGGTCGCGCAGGCGGTTGAAGGCGTCCTCGTCGTACACGGGGCCGCCGGCGTCGTCCATCAGCTTGGCGATCGCGGCCGTGGCGGCGTCCTCGAGCACCGCCTTCACCGACGTATGCGGGGCCTCCATCAGCACGAGCTGGGCGGCGTTGCCGAGCTTGGAGCCCTGGTATTGGCGCAGGGGAGAGGGGATCGTCAGCGCGAGCAGGCGGCGGGTGGCGACGCGCATGTTCAGTGCCTGCGCGCCCGGGCTCTCGAGCGCGCGCAGGCCGACGGTCTCGCCCTCGTCGACCAGCGACGGGTAGGCGCGGATCGACTGGCCGGTGCCGGGGAGCGCGACCGTCTTCGGGATCGTGCCGAAGGTCCAGCTCGTCTGGCCCGTGCGCTCGAGCTTCTTGGTCGCGCGCGCGAGCGCGGCCCGCAGGGTCGGCCGGGCCTTCTCGCGCAGCTCCGTGAGGTCCTTGCCCGACGCGACCCGCTTGCCGCTTTCGTCCTCGACCGAGAAGGTCATCTTCAGATGCGCCGGCAGGCGCGAGAGATCCCATGCGTCGGGCGGGATGCGAACGCCGCGCTGGGCCTCGATCTCCTCCGCCAGCGCGGTCAGCAGCGGCTGCTGGCGCGGCTTGAGGTTCTCGAGCACCTTCGCGGCGATCTCCGGGACGGGCACGAGCCGCTTGCGCAGGTCCTTCGGCAGGCTGCGGATGAGCGCGATCACGAGCTCGGAGCGGAACGCGGGCACGAGCCACTCGAAGCCGGCCGCGCGCAGCTGCGGGAGCGTCTTGAGCGGCACGTGGACGGTCACGCCGTCGTGCTGGGAGCCGGGCTCGAAGCGGTAGGAGAGCTTGAGCTCCGTGTCGCCCTGCACCCACGTGTCCGGCCGCCCGGCGACGTCCTCGGCGGCCGCGGGGTTGATCAGCAGCTCGCGCGTGAAGGTCAGCAGGTCGGGGCGCTGGCGGCGCTCGTCGCGCCACCAGCGGTCGAAGTGGGCGCCGGAGACGACGGTCTCGGGCACGCGCGCGGCGTAGAAGTCATACAGCGTCTGGTCGTCGACGAGGATGTCGCGGCGGCGGGCGCGCTCCTCGAGCGCCTCGACCTCCTCGATCAGCTCACGGTTGGCGGCGAAGAAGCGGTGGCGGGTGTCCCAGTCGCCCTCGACCAGCGCCTTGCGGATGAACAGGTCCCTCGACAGGACGGGATCGAGCTGGCCGTAGGCGACGGTGCGCCCGGCGACGATCGGCAGGCCGTAGAGCGTCACCCGCTCGGTGGCCACGACCTGCGCGCGCTTCTTCTCCCAGCGCGGCTGGTCGTAGGTGCGCTTGAGCAGGTGCCCCGCCAGCGGCTCGACCCAGCGCGGATCGATCCGCGCGGCGGTGCGGCCCCACAGGCGGCTCGTCTCGACGAGCTCGTTGACCATGATCCAGGCCGGCTGGCCCTTGACGCCGGACCCCGGCCAGAGCATGAACTTCGCGTTGCGCGCGCCCGTGTACTCCCTGCGGGCGGCGTCCTTGAGGCCGAGATGGGACAGCAGCCCGGAGAGGATCGCCTGGTGGATCTCCTGCGGCTCGGCGGGCGTGTGGTTGATCTTGATCCCCACCTG
The DNA here is from genome assembly GCA_963798325.1 of uncultured Solirubrobacteraceae bacterium. Lineage (GTDB taxonomy): Bacteria > Actinomycetota > Thermoleophilia > Solirubrobacterales > Solirubrobacteraceae > Solirubrobacter. The sequence goes on along the minus strand of CAWCSS010000003.1, from coordinate 31,919 downwards.
CTTGGCCGACTGGCGCAGCTGGCCGACCAGGTCCTGCCACTCGCGGATGCGCAGGTAGTGCAGGAACTCGGACTTGGCCTGCTTGCGGAACTGGTTGACGCTGAGCTCGGCGCGCTGCTCGTGCAGGTAGCGCCAGAGGTTCCAGTAGGCGAGGAAGTCACTGGTGTCGTCGGCGTGGCGGGCGTGGAGCTGGTCGGCCTGCGCCTGCTGATCGGCGGGGCGCTCGCGGACGTCCTGGATGCTCAAGGCCGCCGCGATGACGATCACCTCGTCGACGCAGTTGAGGCCCGCGGCCTCCAGCACCATCCGGCCCATCCGCGGGTCGACCGGGAGCTGGGCGAGCCGGCGCCCGAGGTTCGTCAGCTTCTTGCCGGTCTCGTCGAGCGCGCCGAGCTCCTGCAGCAGCATCACGCCGTCGCGCACCTGCCGGCGGTCCGGCGGGTCCAGGAACGGGAAGTCCTCGATGTCGCCGAGATCGATCGAGGCCATCTGCAGGATCACGGCGGCCAGGCTGGTCCGCAGGATCTCGGGGTCGGTGAAGCGCGGGCGCTCCTCGAAGTCCTCCTCGGAGAACAGCCGGATCGTGATCCCGTCGGCCACGCGGCCGCAACGGCCCTTGCGCTGGTCGGCGCTGGCCTGGGAGATCGGCTCGATCGGCAGCCGCTGGACCTTCAGCCGTGAGCTGTAGCGGCTGATCCGTGCCTGCCCCGGATCGACGACGTAGCGGATGCCGGGCACCGTCAGCGAGGTCTCGGCGACGTTGGTGGCCAGCACCACTCGGCGGCCGGTGTGCGCCTTCCAGACCCGCTGCTGGGCGGCCGTGGACTGGCGTGCGAACAGCGGCAGGATCTCGACCCGGTTGAAGCGCCCCTCCAGCGCGTCCGCGGTGTCGCGGATCTCGCGCTCGCCGCTGAGGAAGACGAGGATGTCGCCGGGCTTCTCGCGCAGCAGCTCGTCGACCGCGTTGCCGATGGCGTCGGTCTGGTCGGTGTCCTCGTCGGGCTCCCGGTAGCGGACCTCGACCGGATACGTGCGCCCGCTGACCTCGACGATCGGCGCGTCGTCGAAGTGCTTGGCGAACCGCTCGGGGTCGATCGTCGCGGACGTGACGATGACCTTCAGGTCCGGCCGCCGCGGCAGGATCCGCTTGAGGTAGCCGAGCAGGAAGTCGATGTTCAGCGACCGCTCGTGCGCCTCGTCGATGATGATCGTGTCGTAGCGGCGCAGCAGCCGGTCGTGCTGGATCTCGGCCAGCAGCAGGCCGTCGGTCATCAGCCGCAGCAGCGTGTCCTCGCCGGAGCGGTCGTTGAAGCGCACCGCGTAGCCGACCGCATCCCCAAGGGAGACGTTCAGCTCGTCCGCGATCCGCTCCGCGACCGTCCGCGCGGCCAGCCGCCGCGGCTGCGTATGCGCGATCGCGCCGCGCACGCCGCGCCCGAGCTCCAGGCACAGCTTCGGCAGCTGGGTCGTCTTGCCGCTGCCGGTCTCACCGGCGACGATCACCACCTGGTTCTCGCGGATGGCGTTCAGCAGGTCCTCGCGGCGAGCGCTGACCGGCAGCTCCTCGGGATAGGACACCGCGGGCACCGCCGCCCGGCGCTTCTCCAGCCGCAGCTGCGCCCGCTCGACGTCCTTCTCGAACCGCTCACGGGCCTTCTCATCGCCCTTGGCCAGCCGCTGACGCCGGCGCGAGAGCCGGTACTCGTCCTGCAGCGTGAGCTCGGGCGCCTGAAGCACGCCCACGTACGTTAGTGGCGGTGCAGTGCGCGTTCGAGCTTCTCGAGCCGCGCGATCCGGGCCTCGAGCGTCGGGTGTGTCCCGGGCAGCATGAACTGGTCGTCGGTGGCGAGCGGAAGGAAGTGGAAGGCGTCGTTGACCGCGGCGGCACGCAGGTCGCGCTTGGGGATCGCTCCGAGCCCCGCCGAGACCTTCATCAGCGCGCTCGCCAGCGCGGCGGGGGAGCCCGTCAGGCGCACGGCGCCCTCGTCGGCCGCGAACTCGCGGTAGCGCGACAGCGCGCGGGTGCCGACGGTTCCGACCCAGCCGATCAGCGCCGCCGCCGCACCGCCGACCACGAGTGGCCACCAACCCTGGCCGGCCACGCGCACGCCGCCGCTCAACAGCGCCTCGCCTGGCCCGCCGACGACGGTCATCACGGCCGCGTCGCGGTTGGCGACGTGGGCGAGCTCGTGGGCGATCACGGCCTCGAGCTCGCGGGGCTCGAGCAGCTCGAGCAGGCCCTGGGTGAGGTGCAGGCGGAAGCCGCCGCGGCTGGTGCCTTCGATCCAGCTGTTGGGCTGCAGCTGGCGGTCGAGCACGATCGCGGGCTTGGTCAGGTCGGCGAGCACGCACAGGCGCTCCACCACCGCGTGCAGCTCGGGCGCCTCGGCCGGGGAGAGGCGGCACCCGCGCGAGGAGACGGCGACGCGTTCGCGCACGCCCACCCAGCCGCCGACGGCGAGAGCGCCGAAGACGACGGCGATGACCTCCCACGGCGCCAGCAGGACGACGCCGACGAGTCCCGCGGCCACGACCAGCGGGGTGGCCACGCCGACGGTCGCCATCCGGGTGAGAAGCCCGAGGTCCGCCGGGAAGAGGTCGCGCTGCGTCCTCATACACCCAGTATGCCACCACAGTGTTGAGAGAACTCCCACACTGCGTAGTTGACAGCTTGCCGCTACTCGGTACTGTCGCTCTCCGAGACTCCGGCGGCGTGGAGGGTTGCTGTCTGTCGCCGGCACAACACGGAGGTAGTCCATGAAGCACCTGTTCCGCGCGGCGACGGCGATCGGCGCCATTGCCGCGTTCGGTATCGCTGCCGGTCCTGCGACCGCGCAGACGCCAAAACCGAGCTACTTCGACGAGCTCGTCGGCAATCTCGACGCGGCCAACTCGTTCGAGACCGTCCGGCACCTGGCCAATGACATCGGCGGGCGCTTCTCCGGCACGCGCCAGGAGGACCAGGCCGCCGACTGGCTCAAGCAGCAGATGGACGGGTTCGGATATCAGACCAAGATCAACCAGTACCACGGGCCGTCGACGACCTCGTCGGGCGTGGTTCGCTCACCGGACTCCACGCTGTATCCCGGTCCGACCTGGATCATGCGCGCCGCCGGCAACTCGATGATGACCGGGTACGACACGCCGATCACCGGCGAGGTCATCTGGATCAACAACAGTGGCGCCAGCGCGGCTGACTTCCCGGCAGCGACGACGGGCAAGATCGTGGCGATCAACAACGTCACGGGCACCGCGCGTGACACGGCGGTCGCCAACGCCGTCGCCGCGGGCGCGATCGGCGTGATCAACATGGGCACCGGCTCGACAGCGTTGGGAGCGTTCACGCTCGCCGCCGCGGCGGCCATCCCGGTGGTGGCCTCCGCCGACGTGCAGTCGGACACGATCAAGGAGCTGGTGTGCGCTCCGGGTCCTGACGGCTCGGTGTTCGCTCCGCACGCGGGCGGTACCGTCGGGCCGACGCAGAACGGCCCCTGGTGCGCCGAGCAGAAGAAGCTGACGCTGACGATCGCCACCGAGACCGTCACCGCCAACTCGGCGGCCACCGTCGACGCTCCCGGCCTGGCCACTCGCGCCGTCATCACCGCCGAGAAGCAGGCCGTCAACGACGTCTTCGACACGGCGCCGATCGTCGGTATGGGTGGTCACATCGACTCCGTGTTCAGCTCGCCGGGCGCGCATGACGACGCCACCGGTGAGGGCATCTGGCTCGAGGTCGCGCGCGTCATGAAGAGCGTGCCGCTCGACAAGGAGATCCGCTTCGGCGGCTTCGGCGGCGAGGAGCAGGGCCTGACCGGTTCCACCGCGTGGGGCAACGATCACCTCTACGTCAGCTCCGATACCGACAACAACCCGCTGACGTCGAACGTGGTCGCCACTCCGCGTACGCAGAGCGATGAGGCCAAGCGCTACATCGGCCAGTGGCAGATGGACATGACCGGCACGACGTACGCTCCCGCCAAGCTGTGGGCGCTGACGGTCGACGGCAAGCCCAACCGCGTGACCGACGAGGCGTTCAAGGCCGCTCAGCGCAACGGCATCACGACCGGTCCCGGCGGCTACTTCGATCAGTGCAAGCTGTCGCAGTCCGACCACGTGCCGTTCCACAACGCCGGCATCCCGGCGGCGCTGTTCATCCACCTCGACTACCGCAAGTCGGCCAACGGCCTGTGCGCGACCGGTACCGGCTCAAACTGCACCGGCTGCGGCTACCAGACCGAGCCCGTCTACCACACGGCGCGTGACGCGATGGACAACGTCTCGCAGTTCTACCTGCAGGAGCAGCTCGACGTCATCGGCGCCTCCTACATCTGGAACGCGCTCAACAAGCTTGACGTCAACGTCACCGACGGTTCCGGCCAGCCGTCAGCGGGGGCGAAAGTGCTCGCCGACTGCGGCGACGGCGTGCGTGACTTCGGCACCACCGACTCAGCCGGCTACCTCGAGGTCCGCGTCCCGCACGTCACGTGCGATCTCACGGTCACCAACGGCAACGCCGTCGCCTCGGTGAAGAGCTTCGCGGTCTCCGGCGACGAGGCGCTGCCGGTGTCGCTGACGTCCGCCGACGGTGGCGCCGGCGGTTCCGTGCCCGCCACGCTCGCCCTGAGCCTGGGCACGCCCGCCTCGTTCGGCCCGTTCATCCCGGGTGTCGCCAACGTCTATGAGACCTCCAGCACCGCCAACGTGATCTCAACCGCCGGTGACGCGCTGCTGAGCGTCTCCGACCCGAGCTCCATGGCGACCGGTCACCTGGTCAACGGCACGTTCTCGCTGCCGGAGTTCCTCCAGGTCCGCGCCCGCAACGCCGCCAACACCGGCACCGCGTACAACAACGTCGGCTCCTCGGCCTCGCCGCTGAACCTGCTGACGTGGAATGGCCCGGTCTCCAACGATCAGGTCACGATCGGCTACAGCCAGAAGATCAACGCCAACGACGCCCTGCGCACGGGCTCGTACTCCAAGACGCTGACCTTCACGCTGTCCACGACCACCCCGTAAGTTCGCGCATCGCCGCGGCGGCCCGTCCGGCCGCCGCGGCGCCTGCGTTCTCAGGCCTCGACGGACGACCGCCACCGAGCGGGCGCGGGTCGCGAACCCAGCTGCGCGATGCCGTCCGCGCTGCGAGTCCTCGTCCGTGCTGCGTCGCGGCGCGCCAACCTGCGCGTGGCGAACTTCCTGTCGCCGCGTGCGCAACCCTGGCCGGCGCTTTCCTCGGATCCTTCTGCAGAGCAGAATCCGGATTCGGCTGTGCATGACAAATCGGGGATCCGGCGCGGGAGCCCTCGACGTACGACCGCCACCGAGCGGGCGGGTCGCGGACCGAGGTGCGCGATGCCGTCCGCGCCTGCGAGTCCTCGTCCGTGCTATTCGCGGCGCGCCAACCTGCGCGTGGCGAACTTCCCGTCGCCGCGTGCGCACCCCTGGCCGGCGCTTTCGCCGGATCCTTCTGCAGAGCAGAATCCGGATTCGCCTCTGCGTGACAAATCGGGGATCCGGCGCGAGAGCCCTCGACGGACGAGCAGCAAAGCGAGCCGGCTCGCGTGCGCGGGAACTCGATGTCCCGCTCGAGCCGCCCGCAGCGGCCCGGAGTCGACGTTGACGCCGTCGGGCCGACCCGGTCCGGCGCGCGCAGCGCCAAACCGGATCGGCCCTCGAGGTCCAGCTTCCTGACCCGAGGTCCTACTCGTACTGCAGCGCCGCCAGCACGTCGATACGCGAGGCGCGGCGGGAGGGGATGATCGCCGCGAGCACGCCCGCGACGATCGCCACCGCGGTGAACACGACGAGCTCGGCCACCGGGATCTGCAGGCCGACGCCGTACTTCGACAGGGCCTGGGTGACGAGCGCGGAGAGGAAGATCCCGAGCGGGATGCCCATCGCCGCGCCGATCAGGGCGGTGATCACGGACTCGTGGCGGATCATGCGTCGCGCCTGGCGGCGGGTCATGCCGACCGCGCGGAGCATGCCGAGCTCACGGGTGCGCTCGTAGACGGCCAGGACGAGCGTGTTGACCATCCCGAAGAGGCTCACGACCACCGAGAACCCGAGCAGGACGTAGAGCATCTTGAGGATCATCTTCAGGCCGTCGGCGCGGCTCTTTGAGAACTCGTCCGCGGTCGTGACCTTGGCGTCGGGATAGCCGGCCATCGCCGTGGTGAGCGCGGCCTTGGAGCTGCCGTCGACGAACGTGAAGTGGTTCTGCGGGCGGGTGAACGCGCCGTCGAACGCCTGCTGGGAGACCGCGACGTCGCCGAGCAGCGAGTCCATCGCCGGCGGCTCGTGGATGCCCACGACGCGCGGCTTGAGCGTCTGGCCGCTGGAGGACTGCACGGTGAACGTGCTGCCGACCTTCAGCTCGTGCCGGTCGGCGAAGCCCTGCGAGACGATCGCGCCGCCGTCGGCGAGCCCGGCGAGCGAGCCGGCCTTCCAGTCGAACCGGTAGAACGCGGCGATCGTCTTGGGGTCGATGCCGCTGACGGGCGCCTCGCCGTCCGCGACCTTCGCGGTATCGGACCGCACGGCGGAGATGGTCTTGGCCGCGCCGGCCAGGGCGGCGTCCGAGGTGGCCGGGAACGCGCCGCCGCCTTCCTTGGCCGTGACCACGTAGTCGGCGTCGACCTGCTTGGAGGCCGCCGTCTCGGTGGAGCCCTGCAGGCCGGCGCCGAGCATGGCGACCACGGTCACCAGCGCGAGGCCGATCATCAGCGCCGCGGCCGTGGAGGCCGTGCGCCCGGGGTTGCGGACGGCGTTCTCCCGGGCGAGCCGGCCGGCGGAGCCGCCGAAGCGCGACGCGGGGAGCCCGACGACGGACGCCAGCGGGCGGACCAGACGCGAGGCGAACATGGCGATGCCGACGAACAGCGTCAGCACGCCGAGGCCGAGCGTGAGCGCGACGATGCCGCCGGCCACGCCGCCGAACAGGCCGATGGCCAGCAGGCCGAGCGAGACGGCGATGACCGTCAACGCGGCGAACGGCCTGCGCTCCGGGCCGCTGACCGCGGCGGTGGCGCCCTCACGGACCGCAGAGATCGGCGGCACGCGCGTCGCCCGCAGCGCGGGGACGATGCTGGCCACCAACGTGACCAGCGTGCCCACGAGCAGGCTGACGACGATCGTGCGGGTGGCGAGCACCGTGCCGGACTTCGGCAGGTCGACGCCCATCGCGGCGAACAGCGCGCTCATGCCCTTGGCGATGCCGAGCCCGAACAGCAGGCCGAGCACCGACGCGACCAGGCCGACGACGAGGCCTTCGAGCACCACCGAGCGCATGACCTGGCGCCGTGAGGCGCCGAGCGTGCGCAGCGTCGCGAACTCACGCGAGCGCTGGGCGACGGTGATCGAGAGCGTGTTGAGGATCACGAACGCGCCGACGAACAGCGCGAGCCCGCCGAAGCCGAGCAGGAAGTAGGTGATGAACTTCAGGCCCTCGTTGGTGTCCTTGGAGTCGGCCGCGGCCTGCGCGTCGCCGGTCTTGACGTCGGCCGTGCGGGGCAGCAGCGGCTTGATCTCGCGCACCAGCGCGGCAGGGGAGGTGCCGTTGGACGCCTTGACCGAGATGCTGTCGAACTGGCCTTCCTTGTTGAACAGCCTCTGCGCGGTCGGGAGGTCGAAGATCGCCAGCGAGGAGCCGCCGAGCGAGTCGATCGAGCCGTAGGTGGCGACACCGGCGATCGTGTAGTCGGTCGCCGGGCCGGCGCCGGCGGCGCGGATCGTGTCGCCGACCTCGAGACCCTGCTTGGAGGCGGTCCCGGCGTCGAGGACGATCTCCCCGTCGCCGTGCGCCCACCGGCCCTGCTTGAGCTTCAGCGGCGAGAACTGGCGCCCGGCGTCGTCGATGCCGACGCCCAGGGTCGAGCCCTGGCGGCCGATGACGTTGCCCTTGGCGTCGAACAGCTTCGCCGGGTTGGAGTTGTTCTGGAGGTCCATCAGGCTGCCCGCGGCGGTATCCACCGACGGGAGCTGCTCGATCTTGCCCAGCAGTGAAGCGTCGACGGTGGCGCGGCCACCGGAGGAGAACTCGACCAGCTGCTTGCCGTTGACGACCGCGTCGGTGCCCTCGTAGGACTCCTCGAAGATGCCGTCGAAGGCCTTCTGCATCGTGTCGGTGAGCACGAACGTGCCGCTCACCATCGAGACGCCGATGACGACCGCGAGCGCGGTCAGCAGGGCGCGGACCTTGCGGCCCGCCAGCCCCTTCAACGCGACCTTGATCATCGCCCGGTCACCGACTCGAGCGTGTCCAGGATCGTGTGGGCGTCCGACGGCCCGAGGTCGCGCACGATCTCGCCGTCGGCGAGGAAGAGCACGCGGTCGGCGATCGCCGCGGCGTGCGCGTCGTGGGTGACCATCACGGTCGTCTGGCCGAGGTCGGTGACCATCCCGCGCAACAGCGTGAGGATCTCCCCGCTGGTGCGCGAGTCGAGGTTGCCGGTCGGCTCGTCGGCGAACATGATCGTCGGTCGCGAGACGAGCGCGCGGGCGATCGCCACGCGCTGCTGCTGGCCGCCGGAGAGCTCGGACGGGCGATGCCCGAGCCGCGCGCTCAGGCCCACCTTCTCGGTGAGCTCGCGCACCCACTCGGCGTCCGGCCTGCGGCCGGCGAGCGAGAGCGGCAGCACCACGTTCTCGGCCGCCGTGAGCATCGGCAGCAGGTTGAAGAACTGGAAGATGAAGCCGATGTGCTCACGCCGCAGCAGCGTGAGGTCGTTGTCGGAGAGGGTGGTGATGTCCTGGCCGGCGATCGTCACGCTGCCGGCGGTCGGGCGGTCGAGCCCGGCGAGGATGTGCATCAGCGTCGACTTGCCCGAGCCGGACGGGCCCATGACGGCGGTCAGGCGGCCGGTCTCGATCCCGAGATCGACGCCGCGCAGGGCGTGCACGGTCGTCTCGCCGGCGCCGTAGCGGCGCTCGAGACCGGTCGCTTGGACGACGGAGCTGGTGTTCTGGAGGAGGACCGAGTTCATGTCCTCCACGGTCCCAGCGCGAGCGGCCGGTTACAGCGGGGTTTCCCGGCGTGCCGGGGGTACGCAAATGCGCACGCGGGGCTACGCCCTGAGGAAGGTGAGTACGGCCAGCACCCGCCGGTGGTCGTCGGTCCCGGCTCCGATCCCGAGCTTCTCGAAGATGCTCGTGACGTGCTTCTGCACGCCGCGCTCGGAGATCTGCAGGCGCTCGGCGATGCCCTGGTTGGAGCGGCCCTCGGCCATCAGCTCGAGCACCTCGTGCTCGCGCGGCGTGAGGTCGTCGAGGGGACCGGCCTCGCGGCGCTTGGAGAGCAGCTGCGAGACGATCGTCGGGTCCAGCGCCGAGCCGCCCACGGCGACCCGGCGGATCGCGTCGGCGAAGTCCTCGAGGTCGGCCACGCGGTCCTTGAGCATGTAGCCGACGCCCTCGGCCCCGTCCTGCAAGAGCTTCATCGCCAGGCCGACGTCGGCGTGCTGGGAGAGCACGAGCACACCGGTCCCGGGGTGCCGCGCGCGGATCGCCAGCGCCGCCTGGATGCCCTCGTCGGTGTGGGTGGGCGGCATCCGCAGATCGACGATCGCCACCGCGGGCCCGGTGTCTTTGACCTGCTCGATCAGCTCCTCGGCGGTGGCCGCCTGCCCGACCACGTCGAACCCCGCCTCGCCCAGCAACAGCGCGACGCCTTCGCGCAGGAGCATCGTGTCGTCGGCCAGCACTACGCGCATGGGATCTCCGCTCTCAGCCGGGTTCCGCCGGCGGGTGGACTCCAGAGTTTCAGGCGCCCGTCGAGCGCCTCGACCCGGTCGGCGAGCCCGCGCAGGCCCGAGCCGTTGGCCGGATCGGCGCCGCCCTTGCCGTCATCGGCGACCTCGACCACCAGCGTGCCGTGCTCGACGGCGACGGCGACGTTCGCGGTGGTCGCGTCGGCGTACTTGGCGACGTTGGTCAGGCCTTCGGCGATCAGGTAGTACGCGGCGACCTCGACCTGCTGCGGCGGGCGCCGCTCGAGGTCCAGCTCGAGCTTCACGCGCACGGGCGCGCGCGACGCCAGCGACTCGAGCGCGACCGGCAGCCCGTGGTCGGACAGGATCGCGGGGTGGATGCCGCGCGCGATGTTGCGCAGCTCCTCCAGCGAGGCCGTGAGCTCCTCGCGGGCGGTGCCGAGCAACCGGCCCTCCTGGCTGTCGGCCGGGATCCGGTTGGCGATGATCCGCAGGACGACGCTGAGGCTGACCAGCCGCTGCTGGGCGCCGTCGTGGAGGTCGCGCTCGAGCTTGCGGCGGGCGGCGTCGCCGGCCTCGACGATCCGCGCGCGAGACGCGCGGAGATCTGAGAGGCGCGCACGAAGATCGGCCTGGAGGCGCTCGTTCTCGAGCGCGATCCCGGCCGCGGAGGCGACCGCGCCGACGAGCTCGGGCTCGTCGCTGAGCGCCGGGTCGTGCAGCAGCGCGGCGACCTGCGTCCCACCGCGCTCGACGAAGGTCGTCGCCGCGTGGCCGTCGAGCTCGATCGGCGCGCCGTCGGTGTCGACGTAGGCCTCGTACTCGGGCACCCAGTAGGCGAGCTGCAGCGACGGGTCGCGCAGGGCCTTCGCCAGCGCGTCGCGCAGCGCTCCGGGCTCGGCGGGCTCCTTGAGCTCGACCAGGAGGTCACCGATCGACGAGCGCGCGAGGCGGGCGCGGAGCAGGCCCACGAGGAAGATCACCGGCACGGCGGTGAGGATGATCAGCACGAGCTCGAAGGCGAACAGCGAGCCGATGGCGAAGCGGTCCAGGATGTGCACGACGCAGAGCAGCACGAGCGCGATCGCGCCGGCCAGCACCGGCGTCAGCGCGCGCCGGAGCGGGCCGCGGGCCCGCAGGTAGCGGCGGATCAGCACGAACGCGAGCGTCGCCAGCGAGATGACGAGGATGACCCGCTGGGCCCAGTCGAGCACGTTCGCGACACCGGGCTCGTCCCAGATCATCAGCGCGTTGGGCGGGTCGTCGGGCCCCGCGCCGCGGTCATCGAGGTTCAGGAACAGGAGCCAGAGGAACTCGAGCGGGATCGCGTCGATCGTCAGGGCGATCAGCGCCGCGCGCTCGGTCCGCGTCTGCAGCCGGCCCGCGGGGAAGCCGGCCAGCAGGAACACGAGCGGCAGCAGCCAGATGTCGCCGATCCAGATCCCCGCGGTCAAGACGACCGAGGAGTCGACGCTCTTGAGCAGCGTCGCGCCGAACCACATCGCACCGACGGCGATCATCAGCGCGCCGGTGCGGTTCTCCGGTCGCCGCAGCCAGCCGGTGACGCCGCTGGCGATGAACGTCCAGCCGACGACCAAGAAGAGCAGTTCCACGAGCCCGAAGTGCTCCTCGCGGATCACGACGACGAACGCGATGACGCCGATCACGACCCCGCCCGCGATCAAGGCGAGCCGAAGCGGACCGGAACGCTTTGCCGGCGCGAGGTGCAGCGCGGGTGTGGCGGGCAGCGTGGCCGTGGAGCGACACTATCCCGCTGTAGGGTCCCTGTGTGCCCGAGACGCTTCAGATCCTTCAATACGAGTACGTGGCGGACATGGCCGAGCGGCGCGCGCCGCACCGCGAGGCGCACCTCGCCCTGATCGCCGAGTTCCACGGCGACGGCCGGATCGTGATGGCCGGAGCGGTCGGCGACCCGCCGCACGCGGGGCTGATCGTGTTCCGCACCGCCGAGGCCGCCTCCGCCTTCGTCGAGGCCGATCCCTACGGGGCGGCCGGGCTGGTGGTCAAGGCGACCGTCGAGCCGTGGACGGTCGTGACGTCGTGAGCCACTGGGACACGCTGGCGGCGCTGCCGCTGGAGGTCGAGGGCTACGCGCTCGACGTCTTGAAGGGCGACGCGACGTTCCGCGAGGGGATGGAGGCGGCGACCGTGCTGGTGACGCTGCACGGCGGCGGACTCGAGGGAGCCGGCGAAGATCCCGCGCCCATGCCGGCGGAGCGCGAGCCGTACGTCGCCGCCGGTCCGGTGCTCGATCTGGCGGGGTCGTGGACGCTGGGCTCGTTCGTCGAGCAGCTGCGGGCGGTGGACCAGTGGCACGCGGGACCGGCGGTGTTCGAGATGGCCGAGCGCTGGCGCAACTGGTCCTACGAGTCGGCGGCGCTCGACCTCGCGCTCCAGCAGGCGGGCCTGTCCCTGCCGGCCGCGCTCGGTCTGGAGCCGCGCCCGCTCACGTTCGTCAACTCGCTCGGACTGGGCGACCCGCCGTCGACCGACACGATCGCCCGGCGCATCGAGCTCTATCCGACGGTCGGCTTCAAGCTCGACGCGGAGGCCGCGTGGACGCCGGAGATCATCGACACGCTCGCGGGCACCGGGATGGTGCGGACGATCGACTTCAAGGGCCGCTACGGCATCGAGGTCAAGGACCCGGACGCGCTCGCGGTCATGTACGAGCTGGTGCTCGCCGCGTTCCCGGACGCGCTGTTCGAGGATCCGCACGAGGAGCTCGAGTCGCTGATCCCGCCGGAGCGGCTGTCGTTCGACGCGCCGATCGCGCGGGCGAGCGACGTGCGCACGCCGACGATCAACGTCAAGCCGATGCGCGTCGGGTCGCTCGAGCCGCTGTTCGAGCTCTACGCGCACTGCGACGCCACGGGTGTGGCGATGTACGGCGGCGGGATGGGCGAGCGCGGGATCGCCCGCGGGCAGATCGAGCTGCTCGCGATGCTGTTTCACCCGGACACGCCCAACGACGTCGCGCCCTCGCTGTTCAACGAGCCCGAGCCGCCCGCCGGGCTGCCGCAGTCGCCGCTGGATCCCGGGTCGCCGCCGGCGGGGTTCCGCCTGAACTGACTCTGGCGCCGGGTGGCGTCGGGGGGAACGGACGATCAGGCGGCGACGGCGAGCTGCGCGCACTCGGCGTCGATGGTGCCCAGGTTCGGGCGGGCCAGGTAGAAGCCCTGGCCGCAGCCGACGGCGAGGCCCTTCAGGCAGCAGAGCTCGGACTCGTTCTCGATGCCCTCGGAGACGACGGTGGCGCCGACGTCGTTGGCGAAGGCCACGATCGCGGCGGCCAGCGACTGGCGCACGGGGTCGTCGTCGATCCCGCACACGAGGGTGCGGTCGAGCTTGAGGATGTCCGGGTTCACGCGGGTGACGTGGCGGAAGGAGGCAAAGCCCGAGCCGACGTCATCGACGGCGACGCGGACGCCGAGGTCGCGCAGGCGGTCCAGCTGCGCGCTCAGCGCGACGTAGTCCTCGACGGGCTGGTGCTCGGTGATCTCGACGACCAGCGGGCGCTCGCCGCCGAAGCGGGCGATGGCGAACGCGAGCTCGTCCCGCTCGAGCACCGCCGGGGAGACGTTGAGCGCGAGATAGCGGCCCTCGGGCAGACGGTTCTCGTGGACCTCCAGCGCCAGGCGGATGACGGCCAGTTCGAGGTCGACGCCCATGTCGACGGCGTGCGCGTCGAGGAAGCAGCGCTCGGTGGGGATCGCGTGGCCGTCGGCGTCGGTGAAGCGCGCGAGCGCCTCGGCGCCGACGACGCGGCCACTGGCCAGGTCGACGATCGGCTGAAACGCCACGTCGAGCCCGAGGCCGTCGATCATCCGCTGCATGCGTGCCTGGATGCGCTCGCGGCGGACCGAGTCCAGCGTCACGCGCTCCTCGTGCGCACGGGCGCGCTCGCGCTCGAGGACCAGGTTCTGCGTGAGCTCGTCCTCGAACTCCTGCAGCTTCTCGGCAACGGCGATGAAGCCGATCAGCAGGCCGACGGAGGGGATCGCGAACTGCCCGGCGCGCAGCGCCAGCGACGCCCACCAGGAGCCCTCGAAGAGCTGCGAGGCCCACATGTAGGCGAACGCGTCCAGACCGGAGAGGACGATCAGCGCGAGCACGCACATGTCTCCCCACGACAGCGCGCCGCCGGCGCGGCGGTACCAGACGAAGGCCACGGCGGCCTGTCCGATGACCATGAACGCGACCAGGGCGCGCATCGTGGGGGAGAAGCCGTCGCCCGACGCGAGTTGGCCGAACGGGGCGGAGCCGACGGCGGCCCAGGCGAGGAGGAGGGCACCTAGGCCGCCGAAGATGAAGAGGTTGCGGGTCGACGCTTGCACGCCCGCGAGCGCGACGACCCCCGCGGTGAGCACTCCGAGATGCCAGAGCAGGTAGCGGGCGGCGCTCGCGTCCTCGCTCTGGGTGATCGGGCTGTGGTTGGGGAACACGCTCGGGAGCGCGATCAACGACAGGGAGAGCCCGATCAGCGCGATCGTCGTGCCGACCGACATCCAGGCCAGTCGACAGTCGTCGGTGGCCTTCGCCGACGCGTAGAGGAGATGACTGACCAGGGCCGCGCAGACGATCCCGACGGCCAGGCAGGCCGGGACGGCGGCGCTCGACTGGCCGTCGCCGCCGGCCAGCGGGACGAACGCGGCGGCCACGGCCGTGACTGCGCACGCCGCCAGCAGCCGTAGCGTGACGGACACTGATGGGCGAGCTGTGAGCAGTGGAGACATGGAGGCCTTACCTGGGGGTGCGCACTGGACATCGTTCTGAAACGCCGAGCGCCGTCCAGACTTGCGGCAACGCGTCCAGTCGAACCAAACTGATCTTGTGGCCAGTCGCACAAGGCGGGTGATAGCTTTCCGCTCGGTCGACCCCCGGAGGACCCTGCCGAAATGGCCGCCCTGAATCCGTCTCTGCCGCTCTACGCCGACGAAATCGCGCGGACGATGGTCCCGCTCGAACAGGCCACCCAACTTCCCGGCGCCGCGTTCACGGACCCCGCGGTCCTTGAGTGGGAACGCGCCAACATATTTTCACAGGGATGGATCTGCGCCGGACACGCTGAACAGGTGTCGCAGCGCGGACGGTACGTCCAGGTCGACGTCGGCGGCGAAAGCGTGCTGGTGGTGGGAGACGACGACGGGCTCCCACGGGCCTTTCTGAATACCTGCCGGCACCGCGGCGCGCGCCTGGTCGAGGACGGTGCCGGAACGCTGCGCCGTCTGCAATGCCCCTACCACGCGTGGACGTACGGGTTCGACGGCTCGCTGAAGAACGCGCCGTTCACCGACGGCCTCGAAGGCTTCGACCCCAGGTGCTTCGGGTTGCACGAGGTCCGCCTGGCGGTGGTCGAGGGCCTCGTGCTGCTCGATCTCTCCGGCGATGCGCCGTCGGCCGCCGAACACGTCGGCGACCTCGCGCCGCACATGGCCGCCTACCGGCTGCCCGACCTGCGCCGGGCGGCGCGGATCGTCTACGACGTCGACGCCAACTGGAAGGCGATCGCCGAGAACTACAGCGAGTGCCTGCACTGCCCGGGCGTGCATCCGGAGCTCAACCGCCTCAGCCACTACCTGTCCGGCGAGGCGATCGAGGGCCGCGGCCTCTGGTGCGGCGGGTCGATGACCCTCGCCGAGGGCGTGCAGACGATGTCCACGGACGGCGCCACCCACGCCCGCAAGGCGATCGCGGGCGTCGACGAGCGCTCGATCCTGTACTTCCTGATCTTCCCCAACACGCTCGTCTCGCTGCACCCGGACTACGTGATGCTGCACACGCTGTGGCCGAAGGCGCCGGGCCGCACCGAGGTCGTGTGCGAGTGGTTCTTCGAGCCGGAGACGATCGCCGCCGACGGGTTCGACCCGTCCGACGCGGTCGAGTTCTGGGACCAGGTCAACCGCGAGGACTGGCACGTGTGCTCGCTCACCCAGCAGGGGATGGGATCGCGGCGCTTCACGCCCGGCCGCTACACGACGCAGGAGGGTGACGTGCACGCCTTCGACCGGATGGTCGCCGAACGGTATTTGCAGGCGCTGCGCTGACGGCCGATGAGCGCGAGAGGCTCGCTCAGCGGCCGAGCTCGGGTGCGATCGCGTCCCAGATCTCGGCCCGGGCGCGCTCGAGCGGCATCGCGGGGTCGTCGATCAGCGCGCGGATGCCGTAGCCGTCGATCAGCGCCAGCAGGCGGTTGATCGTGCGTGGCGGGTCCTTGACCGTGAGCTCGCCGCTGCTCACGCCGCGCTCGATCGTCTCCGCGAACCATTCGTACATGCGCCCGTACAGGCGCGCGGAGGTCATCCGCAGGTCCGGGCTGCGCGCGGCGTGCAGCCACAGCTCGACCCACAGCATCCAGTCGTCGTGCAGCGAGCCCTCGGCCGGCAGGCACTGGTCGATCATCCAGCGCAGGCGATCGGTGGCCGTCAGCGCCTCGCCCGAGTCCGTCGTGCGGATGTCGCCCGCCAGCTCGTAGGAGTGCTCGAGGGCCTCGGCGAGCAGGGAATCGCGGGAGGCGAAGTGGTAATGCAGCAGCGAGGCGGACACGCCCGCCTCCATCGCGATCCGCGCGATCCGGACGTCGTTGATGCCTTCGCGCGCGATCAGTTTGACCGTGGCGTCGAGGATGCGAGTGCGCGCGCTGGCACGCGCCGTGGCTCGGCTCGGATCGACCACTGGGCAAACCTACATGGGCTTCAGCGCCGCGGCCTGATCGCCCTCCTGGACGAAATGCGGCGCGGGCAGTGCTGGCGGACGTCCTCATCGCTGGATAGATTGCGCGCGTGGTCGTGAAGGAAGCGACCCGCATCCAGTTGTGCGGTCGACTCATCGTGGAGCTTCAGGGACAGAGGCTCGAAGAAACGCTGCGCGGGCGACAGGGCCGGCTCCTGTTCGCGTACCTTGCGCTGCACCGGGACCGGCCGGTCCGCCGCGACGAGCTCGCGGAGGCGCTGTGGTCCGGTAAGGGGGCCCCGCCGGCGTACGAGTCGCTGCTCGCCCCGCCGCTCTCGCGCCTGCGCAAGGCACTCGGGCCGGGTGTCCTCGACGGTCGCTCGGAGCTGCAGCTGAACCTGCCCGAGGACGCGTGGATCGACTGGGAGGTCGCCCCCGCGCGGCTCCGCCAGGCCCGCGAGGCCGCCCCGAAGGAAGCGTGGGACGCCGCCCGCGAGGCGGTCGAGATCTGCGAGCGCGGCCTGCTGCCCGGGCTGGAGGCGCCGTGGATCGACGTCAAGCGCGGCGAGCTGGCCGACCTGCGGGCCGAGGCGCTGGAGGCCCTCGCGCTCGCGGGCGCGAAGCTCGGCGGCGCGACGCTGCCCGAAGCCGAGCAGGCCGCCCGCGCCGCCGTCCAGGCGCAGCCGTTCCGCGAGAGCGCCCGCGCCGCGCTGATGGAGGTCCTGCGCGCCCGTGGCAACGTCAACGAGGCGTTGCGCGTCTACGAGGACGTGCGCGTGCTGCTGCGGGAGGAGCTCGGGAGCTCGCCCGGCGCGGCGCTCGTCGCCCTGCACGAGCAGCTGCTGCGGGACGAGCCCGCGGCTCCGGCTGCGCCGCCGAAGACGCCGGCGCCCACCGCCACACCGAGCAGCCTGGTCGAGCGCGACCGCGAGATCTCGCTGCTGGACACGCTGCTGCAGGAGGCGAGCGAGGGCGAGGGTCGCGCGGTGCTGATGGAGGGCCCGCCCGGGATCGGCAAGTCGCGCCTGATGGCCGAGTTCCGCCGCCGCGCGACCGCCCAGGGCGCGCAGGTGCTCAACGCGCGCGCGGGCGAGCTCGAGCGCGAGTTCCCGTTCGGCGTCGTGCGCCAGCTCTTCGAGGCCGTCGTCGCCGACCCCGACACGTTGTCCGGCGCCGCCGCGCCCGCCCGCGTCGTGTTCGAGTCGCCCGACAACGGCACACACACCGGCGACGCGTCCTTCGCCGCTCTGCACGGCCTGTACTGGCTCGCGCTGAACCTCGCCGCCGAGCGCCCGCTGCTGCTCGAGGTCGACGACCTGCACTGGTGCGACCGCCCGTCGCTGCGCTTCCTGGCCTACCTCGTCCGCCGGCTCGAAGGCCAGCCGGTGCTGGTCACCGCCTCGGTGCGTACCGGCGACGCACCCACCGACGCCGCGCTGCTGGCCGAGATCGCCAACGACCCCTCGACCGCCCACGTCAAACCCGGTCCGCTGTCGGCCGAAGCGGTCGGGCACCTCGTCGCCACCCGCCTCGGCGCCGAGCCCGAGGAGGCGTTCCGCGAGGCCTGCCACAGCACCACCGGCGGCAACCCGCTGCTCGTCCGCCAGCTGCTCAACGCGCTCGAGACCGACGGCGTGAAGCCGGATGGCGCCCACGCGCACGTCGTCCGCGCGATCGGCTCGCGTGCCGTCTCCAGCTCCGTCCTGCTGCGGCTCGCGCGCCTCCCCGGCGAGGCCGCGACCGTCGGCCGCGCCGTCGCCGTGCTCGGCGAGAGCGCCGACCTGCCGTCCGTCGCCGGGCTCTCCGGCCTCGGCGAGGCGCAGGTCGCGGCCACCATGGCCAGCCTCGCCCGCGCCGAGATCCTGCGCCCGGAGCCGCCGCCCGGCTTCGTGCACCCGCTCGTCCGTGACGCCGTCTACCTCGGGCTCCCGCTCGGCGAGCGCGAGCTGCTGCACGCGCGCGCGGCGGAGGTCCTCCAGCACCTCGGCGCGCCGCTGGATCAGGTCGCCGGCCAGCTCATGCACACGCCCCGGCGCGGCGACGCCAACGTCGCCCGCGTGCTGCACGAGGCGGGAATGGCCGCCTTCAAGCGCGGCGCGATCGACAGCGCCGCCAGCCTCCTGCGGCGCGCGCTCGACGAGCCGCCGCCCACGGACGCCCGCGCGCAACTGCTGCTGGACCTGGGCGAGGTCGAGGCGCTCACCAGCGGCCCGGAGGCCACCCGCCACCTGCGCGAGGCGTACGCCGGCCTGACTGATCTGCGGCTGAAGGTGCGCGCCGCCAACGGGCTCGGCCGCGCGCTGCTGTTCACCACCTCGCCCGCGGAGGGCGCCGCGGTCGCCCGCGAGGCCGCCGACACGCTGCCGGAGGAGATGGCCGACGACGCCCTGGCACTGCGCGCCTTCGCGCTCATGGGCGTGCCGTTCGGCGCGCTCGATCCCGCCGAGAGCGAGCTCACGATCCCGTATCGCACGATCGTCCCGACGACGATGGGAGAGCGCGCGATGGCCGCGATGGCCGCGCTCGAGTGGACGCAGAGCGGCGGCCACGTCGACGATGTGACCGCGCTCGGCCGGCGTGCGCTCGAAGGCGGCGAGCTGCAGAACCTCGATCCGAACCTGCTGACGCTGGCGGCGATGCTGCCGTTGATCGTCGGCGACCGCGAAGAGGGCCTGGACCTGTTCGAGTTCGCGATGCTCGAGGCGCACCGCCGCGGCTCGCTGTTCGCGGCCACCGGCATGTACCTCTGGCGCGGGTTCACGCTGTTCTGGCGCGGCGACCTGATGGACGCCGAGGAAGAGCTCACGCTGTCCTTCGATCAGGCCGAGACCTGGGGCTACGGCCCGGACACGCTGCAGTGGAACGCCGCGCACCTGAGCTGGTGCCTGACCGAGCGCGGCGATCTCCTGCGGGCGCGCGCCGCGCTCAACCGCGCGCGGGAACGCGGCGGGCGCTCCGACGGCGCGCGCTACTGGTGCAACGCCCGGCTCGAGCTGCTCGTGGCCGAGGGGCGCTACGAGGACGCGATCGAGGCCGCCGACGAGTACGCCGAGCGCTTCTCGCGCTACGTGAACCCGCAGGCCGCGCGCTGGGCCGGCCTGAAGGCGGTCGCGCTCGACGCGCTCGGAATGAAGCGCAAGGCGATCGAGCTCGCGTCCGACGAGCTCGATCGCGCGCGCGGCTGGGGCGCGCCCGGCACGGTCGCGCGGTCGCTGCGCGTGCTCGGGCGCCTGGAAGGCGCCGAAGGGCTCGAGCGGATCGAGGAGGCGGTCGAGCTGGCGTCCAAGGCGCCCGTGCGGCTCGAGCTGGCGAAGGCGCTGGCCGCGTTGGGCGTGACGCGTCGTCTCGCCGGGCGCCCGGACTACGCGCGCGAGCCGCTCGCGCGCGCCCACGAGCTCGCCGAGGTCTGCGGGGCGGACCGCCTGCTGGCCGAGATCCGCGCCGAGATGCTCGCCGTCGGCGCCGACCCGCGGACCGCCGTGCCGCGCGGCGTCAAGTCGCTCACGGCGACCGAGCGGCGCGTCGCCGCCCTGGCCGCGACCGGCCGTGCGGAGCGGGAGATCGCCCAGGAGCTGTTCGTCACCCCGCGCACGATCGAGGTCAAGCTCTCCAACGCGCTGCGCAAGCTGGGCGCGAGTTCTCATTCCGAACTCGCCATGGCTCTGGAAATGTGACGGCAACCTCAGGCAAGGTCCGGGCAACGTCTCCCGGCGATCGTCGATGGCATGACGATCATCGATCCCGCTCGCATTGATCTCCGTGACCTCTGTGGCGGCGCCGTCGCCCTCCCCGGCGACGACGGCTATGACGCCGCGCGCCAGGCCTTCAATCTCGCGGTCGACCAGCGCCCCGCCGCCGTGGCCTTCCCGGCCGACGCCGGCGAGGTCACCGACGTCGTCCGCCACGCCCGCGCCGCCGGCCTGCGCGTCGCCGCCCAGAGCACCGGGCACAACGCCGCCCCGCTGGGCGACCTGAGCGCCACGATCCTGGTCAAGACGAATTCGCTCGGCGGCGTCGAGGTCGATCCCGAGCGCCGGATCGCCCGCGTCGGCGCCGGCGTGACCTGGGAGCAGGTCGTCGACGCCGCCGCGCCGCACGGCCTGATCGCCCTGCACGGCTCCAGCCCCAACGTCGGCGTCGCCGGCTACTCGCTCGGCGGCGGCATGGGCTGGCTCGCCCGCTCGCACGGCCTGCAGACCAACAGCCTGACCGCGATCGAGCTCGTCACCGCCGACGGCGAGCTGATCCGCACCGACGC
The DNA here is from genome assembly GCA_963798325.1 of uncultured Solirubrobacteraceae bacterium. Lineage (GTDB taxonomy): Bacteria > Actinomycetota > Thermoleophilia > Solirubrobacterales > Solirubrobacteraceae > Solirubrobacter. The sequence continues at coordinate 11,264 of CAWCSS010000003.1, read as the reverse complement.
CCAGCACGACCCCGAGCTCTTCTGGGCGCTGCGCGGCGGCGGCGGCAACTTCGGCGTGGTCACCGCGCTCGAGTTCCGGCTCTACCCGCTGCGCGAGATCTACGCCGGCTTCATGCTCTGGGACTGGACGCAGGCCGAGCGGGTGCTGACGACATACGCCGCGTGGGCCGTCGACGCGCCCGACCACGTCACGGCCTCGCTGCGGATCATGCAGTTCCCGGTGATGGACGAGATCCCGGAGCCGCTGCGGGGCCGCAGCGTCGTGATGATCGACGGCGCCGTCCAGGGCGATCCGGCGGTGATCGAGCCGCTGCGCGCGCTCGGTCCCGAGATCGACACGTTCGCGATGATCCCCGCGCCGGCGCTCGTGCGCCTGCACCAGGACCCCGAGGAGCCGATGCCCTACAAGGGCGACACGGCGCTGGTGGAGTCGCTCCCGGCCGAGGCCATCGCCGCCCTGCTGGCCGTCGCCGGGCCGGGCTCCGGCTCATCGCTGGACCTCGTGGAGCTGCGCCAGGTGGGCGGCGCGCTCGCCCGCCGCGTCCCGGGCAGTGGCGCCGCGACCGGCGTCCGCGGCCAGTTCGTGCTCTTCACGTGCGGCCTCGCCGTGGACGCCGAGATGGCCGCGCTGAAGCTGGGCCACATGGCGCGTGTGAAGGCAGGCGCTGGCGCCCTACAGCGGAGAGGGCCACTACCTCAACTTCGCCGAGGCCGCCGTGGACGCGTCACTCTCGTTCCCCACCGACACCTGGGCGCGCCTGGTCGCGGTCAAGGCCCGCGTCGACCCCGACGGCGTGATCCACGCGAACCACGCCATCTAAGATTCGCCGTCATGGGGCGGACCTACGAGATCATCGATGACCACCTGCGCGGCTGGATCGCGAAGCAGTCGATGTTCTTCGTCGGCACCGCCCCGTCCGGCGACGGCGGGCACATCAACGTCTCGCCCAAGGGGCCGATCGGCTCGCTGCGGGTGATCGACGAGCGGACGGTCGCCTACCTGGACATCGTGGGCTCCGGTGCCGAGACGATCGCCCACGTGCGCGACAACGGCCGCATCTGCGTGATGTTCTGCGCCTTCCAGGGCCCGCCGCGGATCCTCCGCCTGCACGGGACCGGCGAGGTCCTGGTGCCCGGCGATCCGCGCTTCGACGAGCTGCTGGGCCAGGACTTCACCGAGCCCGAAGCGCCTGAGGCGCGGCGCGCGATCATCATCGTCCATGTCGGCCGGATCGCCGATTCCTGCGGCTACGGGGTGCCCCTGCTGGCCTACGAAGGCGAACGCCCCCACAGCGACCTGTCCACCGCCAAGCGGTTGCGGGTAGAAGGCCCCGAACGCCATGCGTGACTACGAGGCCAAGCACAACCGGGTGTCCATCGACGGGCTCCCCGCCCTGTCATGAGCATCACCGGGGTTCACACCATCATGTTCGGCGAGGACGCCGACCGCATCCGCGCGTTCCTGCGCGAGGTCCTGGAGCTGCGTGAGGTCGACGCGGGGGGTGGCTGGCCGATCTTCGCCTTGCCGCCCGGCGAGATCGCCGCGCACCCGAGCCCGACGGCCGGGCACTACGAGCTCTACCTGATGTGCGACAACCTGGACGCGACGATGGCCGAGCTGGAGGCCAAGGGCGTCGAGTTCACGGCCGACGTGCGGGCGGAGACGTGGGGACTGCTGACCGCGATCGCGGTGCCGGGCGGGGGCGAGCTCGGCCTCTACGAGCCCCGCCATCCCACGGCCGTGTAACCGAGGCTTTACCGGCTTCGGCCACCCTGTACACATGACCGATCCGTCTCCCGCGCCGCGTCCCGGCCCCGGCCCCTGGCTCTGAGCTCCTCGCTCTCGTCGTCGCCCTGGCGCTCGGATCGGCCGCCGCGCAACCGGGGATAGCGGTCCGCTCCGCTGGGTAGAGTTGACCGTCGCCACTGAGTGGCACCGAACACATGACTCCACCTGAGACCGTCAACCGGGCTCCGCACGATCCCGCGGCGGCCTCGGCACCGACCCGCATCCTGCTCGTGGAGGACGACGACGGGGACGCCCTGCTCGTCGAGGAGCTCCTGGACATCAGCGGCGCACACGTCGAGATCACGCGCGCCCCGACGCTCGCGGACGCGCTGCGCACCAACCTGCAGACGATCGACTGCGTCCTGCTCGACCTCGACCTTCCGGACGCCCAGGGCCTGTCGGCGCTGCACCGCCTCAAGACCGACCGCTCCGATCTCGCGGTTCTCGTGCTGACCGGGCTCGACGACGAGCAGCGCGGCAATGAGGCCGTGGGCGCGGGCGCGCAGGACTACCTGGTCAAGGGCCAGATCGACGGCCAGGGCCTGGCCCGCGCGGTGCGCTACGCGGTCGAGCGCCAGAGCGCCGACGAGGCGCGCCAGCAGCTCGAGGTCGCGCGGCTGCACGCGGAGGAGAACGCCCGCCTGGAACGCGGCCTGCTGCCCGCGCCGCTGGTCACCGATCCGGACCTGGCGTTCACCGCGCACTACCGCCCGGGCCGCCGCCGCGCGCTGCTCGGCGGCGACTTCTACGACGTGGTGCAGGACGGCTCGGGCACCGTGCACGCGGTGATCGGCGACGTCAGCGGCCACGGGCCGGACGCGGCCGCGCTCGGCGTCGCCCTGCGGATCGCGTGGCGCACGCTCGTCGTCGGCGGCGTGGGGATCGAAGAGCTCCTGCCCAAGTTGCAGATCATCCACGGCTACGAGCGCCACATGTCGTGGATGTTCACGACGTTGTGCATGATCTCGATCGCTCCGGACCGGCGGAACGTCGAGATCCGGCTCGCGGGGCATCCGCCGCCGCTGTTGCTGGCCGACGGCGCGATCGAGATGCTCGAGCCGCAGACCGTCGGACCGCCGCTGGGCGTCGTCGAGGACGTCCACTGGCCGGCGCAGACGCACGTCCTGCCCGAGCGGTGGTCGCTGCTGCTCTACACCGACGGGCTGATCGAAGGCCGCACCGGGATCGGCAACGGCCGCCTCGGCGGCGAAGGGCTGGCGGCGATGGTCCGCGGCGAGCTCGACGCCTCCGGCGAAGCGGGGCTGGTCGCCGCCCTGGTCGAGCGCGCCGAGGAGCTCAACGGCGGGCCGATGCTCGACGACGTGGCGGCGTTCCTGGTGCAGCGGCAGTGAAGCTGCGGCGTCGCCCGAAGCGGCGTCTGCGTACCGGGCAGCTGTTCGCGCGCGGCGTCGCGTTCCTGATCTTCGTCGCGCTCGTCGGCACCGTGCGCAACGCGTTCGCGCTGCACAACCTGAGCCAGGCGCCGCAGTGAGCTGATCGACGAGCTCGGCCCGCTGGCCCTGTCGGCCAACGACGTCGAGATCGCGATGCTCGATCAGGAGACCGGCCTGCGCGGCTACGTGCTCTCGGGCGACGATCGCTTCCTCGAGCCGTTCAACTCCGGCAGGGTGGACGCCGAAGCCGCGCTCAGGCGCATGCAGGGGCAGCTGCGCTTCGCGAGCGTGCAGCCGCTGGAGCCTGAGGTCAGCGCGATCGTCGCCACGGCGCGCGACTGGGAGCGCAACTACGCCGACCCGGCGATCGCCGCCGTGAAGTCCAACCCGGTGCCTAGCCGCAGCATCGCCCAGGTGCAGGCGGGCAAGGCGCGCTTCGATGCCTTCCGTGCCGCCGTCGACCGGCTCAACACGCGGCTCGGCCCAGCCCGCGCGGACGGGCGCGAGGCGCTCAAGCAGCAACGCGTCGGTCGTGTGGTTCTGGGTGTTCTTCTCCAGTTTCGTGACCCTCGTCAGCCTCGCCTACGTGGCCGTCCGGCTGCAGCGCCAGGTCGTCATCCCGCTGCAGTCGCTGGCCCAGCGGGTGCGCGGGGTCGCGCAGGGGGATTTCGAGCGCGAGGTCACGAGCGACGGCACGCTCGAGGTCTACACGCTCGGCGAGGACGTCGAGGCGATGCGTGCGCGGATCGTCGCCGAGCTCGCCGCCCTGCAGACGGCCGAGGCCGACCTTCGCCGCTCCAACACCGAGCTCGAGCAGTTCGCCTACGTCGCCTCGCACGATCTGCAGGAGCCGCTGCGCAAGGTCGCGTCCTTCTGCCAGCTGCTCCAGCAGCGCTACGGCGGCCAGCTCGACGCCCGCGCCGATCAGTACATCGGGTTCGCCGTCGACGGCGCGACGCGCATGCAGGACCTGATCAACGACCTGCTGTCGTTCTCGCGCGTGGGGCGGATGGAGCAGCCGCACACCGCGGTGGACACCGAGTCGATGGTCCTGCGCGCCCGCGCCGACCTCGAGCGGGCGATCGAGGAGAACGACGCCGCCGTCGTCGTCGAGGGCCCGCTGCCGACCGTTTCCGGCGACCCGTCGCTGCTGCGGCTGGTGTTCCAGAACCTGATCGGCAACGCGATCAAGTTCCGGCGCGAGGACGAGCCGCCGCAGGTCGAGCTCTCGGCCGAGCGCGACGGTGACTTCTGGCGCTTCCGCGTGCGCCGACAACGGGATCGGCATCGACGCCGAGTACGCGGAGCGGATCTTCGTGATCTTCCAGCGCCTGCATCCGCGCTCCCAGTACGACGGAACGGGGATCGGCCTGGCGATGTGCCGCAAGATCGTGGAGTACCACGGCGGGCGCATGTGGTTGGAAACCGACAACGGGGCCGGTCCGGGCTCTACCTTCTATTTCACCCTGCCCGCGGAAGTGGAGACTTGATGAACCAGGACGACAGCCAACCGATCAGCGTCTTGCTGGTCGAGGACGATCCGGGAGATGTCGTCCTGATCGAGGAGGCCTTCGAGCACAACAAGGTGCGCAACAGCCTCAAGATCGTCGGTGATGGCGTCGAGGCGATGGCCTACCTGCAGGACGACGCCAACGCGCGCCCGGATCTCGTCCTGCTCGACCTCAACCTCCCGCGCAAGGACGGCCGCGAGGTGCTCGCGGAGATCAAGTCCGATCCTGCGCTGCGGTCGATCCCGGTCGTGGTGCTGACGACGTCCAAGGCGGAGGAGGACATCCTGCGCTCCTACGACCTGCACGCGAACGCGTACGTGACCAAGCCCGTCGATTTCAACCGCTTCATCGAGGTGGTGCGCCAGATCGACGAGTTCTTCGTGACCGTGGTCAAACTGCCGGCGCACCGCCCGCCGCCCACGGACCCGGACGCGCTCGGCCGCGGGCTCACCCCGGAGCGGGGACGACCGCATCATCGCGATCAAGGTATGACGGCTGGTGGCCGTCGAACTTGGCCAGGGCGGGGAACAGGGCCATGATCACGAACACGCCGACGACGCAGGCGAAGCCGCCGCTCGCCACGGCGACGCCCGGCGGTGGTGAGGCTCGCGGCGATGCCTGACTCGAGGTCGCCCAGGCGAGGCCCCGACGTCACCACGAGCATGAAGATCGCGCTCATCCGCCCGCGCATGTGCTCGGGTGTGACCGTCTGATTGATGATCGAGCGGCACACGGCGCTGATGCTGTCCGCCGCGCCGGCGAGCGCGAGCAGCGCCGCCGCCGGCCAGATGCTCGGCATGAAGCCGGCGGCGGCGATCGCCAGGCCCCAGACGAGCACCGCGCCGATCACGATCCGCCCGAGCCAGCGCGCGTGCTCGACCCAGCCGGTCGAGAGCGCGGCGACCGTCGCGCCGGCCGAGACGCAGGCGTAGAGCAGGCCGGTTCCGGACGCGCCCGCGTCGAAGACGGTGAGTGCGAGGACGGCGAACAGCGCCCGCGGCATCCCGAACGTCATCGCCATCAGGTCCATCGCGAACGAGCCCATCAGCGCGCTGTTGCGTCGCACGAACTTGACGCCTTCGGCGATCGATTCGAGGATCGGCGGATGCTCGGTGTCGGTGGGCGCGGGTCGGAGCTGCGGGAGCATCGACGTGACCACGAGCATCACCACGAAGCCGGCCGCCTGGGCGGCGTAGGCCGAGCCGACGCCGATGGCCGCGATCATCAGACCGCCGACCGCCGGGCCGATCACCGCCGCGGCGGTGTGCAGGCCGTAGCTGATGCTGAGCGCCGCCCGCAGGCGGTCACCCGCGAGCGCGGGGACGATCGCCGAGCGCGCCACCGAGTCCACGGCCGCACCGCCCGCCAGCAGGCCGGCGAAGGCGAAGATCAGGATCACCGGCGGGTCCGTGAGGATCGTGATCGTGGCCAGCGAGGCGGCGGAGATCAGGATCGCCGACTGCGCGGCGAACATCAGCCGGCGCCGCTCGATCCGGTCCGCGACCGCGCCGCCGAACAGCGAGCCGATGATGATCGGGATCAACTCGACGATGCCGAGCAGGCCGACGAGCGCGGGCGAGCGGGTGAGCGTGTAGACCTGGTACGGGATCGCCACCAGCGCCGCCTGGCTCCCGAGGCCGCTGAACAGCTCCCCGATCACGAGCAGCCGCAGATTCCGCGACTCGCGCAGGACGCTCAAATCCACCGCGACACGTCGCTTCATCGGGATATCAGTCAAGCAGCGTGCCTACGATGCCTTCTCATCCGATGATCGTCCTCGCGCTCGTCCGGTTGTGGCCGTCGTAGCGCGACATCGCGGCACGCGGCTACGCCAACGGCGGGACGGCGCGCGCCGGCTTCATCCTCGGCATCGTCGCCATCGTCGTCGCCGTGGCGAGCTGGATCATCGCTGCGGCGATCCTCGCGTCCTGAACGCCAGCACCGACTCGATCGTGTCCGCCTGCGCCGCCGGCTTGTCGGGCCGGTGGCGCACGACGCGGGCGAAGCGCAGCGCGACGCCGCCCGGATAGCGCGGGCTGCGTCTGGACGCCGTTGAAGGCGATCTCGACCACCAGCTCCGGGCGCACGTGCACGACGTGCGCCGACCCGACGGTCTCCAGCGCCAGCAGCGCTTCGGTCTGCCACGCCAGCATCTCGTCGGTCAGGCCCTTGAAGGTCTTGCCGAGCATCACGAACCCGTCCGGCCCGTCGCGCGCGCCGAGCCGCAGGTTCGAGAGCCAGCCCCGGCGCCGGCCGGAGCCCCACTCGACCGCGAGGACGACGAGGTCCAGCGTGTGCACGGGCTTGACCTTCACCCACGCCGCCCCGCGCCGCCCGGCCTCGTAGGGCGCGTCGAGCGCCTTCACCACCACGCCCTCGTGGCCCGTCGCCAGCGCGTCGTCCAGCTGCTCGCGGCCCCCCGCGCGGTCACCCGCCGTCCGCCGCTCGCGGCACCAGCGCTGACAGGGCCGCCGCCCGCTCGGAGCCGGCCGGTCGAGCAGATCCTCGCCGTCGAGGTGCAGCAGGTCGAAGAACATCGGCGTCAGCTCGATCGACCCGGACGCGGCTGGCGAACCGGCGCCCGTGACCTGGAACGGGCACGGCCGCCCGTCCGGCGCAAGGCGATCGCCTCGCCGTCGAGCACGAACGACCGCGCGGGCAGCGCCGAACGCGGCCGACCACCTCCGGCAGCCGCGCCGTCACGTCATCCAGCGTGCGCGTGAAGATGCCGACCGCGTCGCCAGCGCGGTGGACCTGGATCCGTGCCCCGTCGAGCTTCCACTCGACCGCCGCCGGCCCGGCCTTCTCGAGCGCCGCGGCCACGTCGGCCGCGGTCGAGGCCAGCATCGGCGCGATCGGCCGCCCGACCTCGAGCCGGAACTGCGCGAGCCGCCGCCCGCCAGCGCCACCTCGGCGACGGCGCCCAGCTCGCCGCGCAGCATCAGCGCCCGCCGGACGGCCTTGACCGGCTGGCCCGACGCCTTCGCCACCGCATCGCCGACGACCGCGACCAGCGCGCCCTGGCGCACGCCACCGAGCACCAGCGCCCGCAGGTACTCCTGCTCGGACGCCGTCGCCCGGCCCATCAGCGCGACCAACGCCGCCCGGCGCGCGGCCACCGAGCCCGCGCCGCTGATCGCCGCCACCGCCTGCAGCGCCGCGTCGACCTCGGAGACCGTCAGCGACGCGTCGTCCGCGGGCGGGGGAGGGTCCTCGCGCAGCGCCGCCCAGCCCACGCCGAGCACCCGCTGCCGGAGCGAGCCCGCGAGCATCATCGCGCCCGCCGCGCGCTCCGAAGCATCGAGCGCCCGCAGCGCGGCGGCGATCCGCTCGACCTTGGCCAGCCGCCCGGACTCGGAACGGACGTCTTCCACGGCAGCGGCAAGCTCGGCGAACAGCATCGGTTCAATAGTCTCGCGCCCATGGCGGCGGTCCTCGTGACGGGAGCCTCATCCGGCATCGGCCACGCCACGGCCGAGGCGCTCGCCTACCGCGGCTGGGAGGTCTATGCGGGCACACGCTCGAGCGCGCCGCCCGGCACGACGCCGATCGAGCTCGACGTCACGCACGACGTCAGCCACCTCGGTGCGCTCGACCTCCACGCGCTGGTCAACAACGCCGGCATCGCCGTGACCGGCCCGCTCGAGTATCTGCCGCTGGATGAGCTCCGGCGCCAGCTCGAGGTCAACACGATCGGCCAGCTCGCCGTGATCCAGGCGTGCCTGCCTGCGCTGCGACGCAACCGCGGCCGGATCGTCAACGTGAGCTCGATCTCGGGCCGCGTCGCGCTGCCGCTCTTCGGGCCGTACGCGGCGTCGAAGTTCGCCTTCGAGGCCCTCAGTGACGCCCTCCGGCGCGAGCAATCCGAGGTCAGGGTCTCGCTGATCGAGCCCGGTTCGATCGCGACCCCGATCTGGGAGCGCTCGCTCAAGGAGGCCGATGCGCTGTGGAGCGCGATGCCACCCGAAGCCCATGAGCGTCACGGTGAGCTGGTGCAGACCGTGCGCAAGATGGCCATGGAGGCGCCCGAGACGGGCATCGCACCCGAACAGGTCGTCGACGCGATCGTCCATGCGCTGACGGCGCGAAGACCCCGGACGCGCTACGTGATCGGCCGGGAGGCGCGCATCTCGGCCACCCTCGCGCGCATCCTGCCCACCCCGGCGTTCGACCGGCTGATCGCACGATCGTTGAACAATAGCTGAGATTGTGGAACAATCGCCGTCATGTCACGGCTTCAGGTCCTGTTCGCGGCCATCTGCTTCGGCACCACCGGCACGGCGCAGGCGCTGGGGCCGGACGGCCTCGCGCCCGCGGGGGTGGGTGCGGCCCGGATCCTCGTCGGCGGGGCGATCCTCGTCCTGCTGGGCGGCATGGCCGTCCGCACGCTCCCGCGCGGGCCGCTCGCGCTCGCAGCGGCCGCGGTCGGCACCTACCAGGTGAGCTTCTTCGCCGCCGTCGCCGATACCGGCGTCGCGGTCGGGACGATCGTCGCCATCGGCTCGGGCCCCGCGTTCGCGGGCGCGCTCGAGTGGCTGATCGACCGGCGCGTCCCCACCAGGGCCTGGGCGGCCGCGACGGCGCTCGCGCTCGCCGGCGTCGCCGTGCTCGCGCTGCAGGGCGGCGACGCCACGATCTCACTCCCCGGCGTCGGCCTGGCGCTGATCGCGGGCGCCGCCTACGCGACCTACACGATCGCCGCCAAGCGCATGCTCAGCGACGGCCATCGTCCCGAGGCCGTGATGGCGGGCGCGTTCGGCGGCGGCGCTCTGCTCCTGCTCCCGGTCCTCGCCCTGCACCACGAGATCGTCATGACCGGCGGCGGGATCGCGCTCTCGCTGTTCCTCGGCATCGTCCCGACCGCGGTCGCCTACGTCGCGTTCGCGCGCGGCCTCAGGCACCTGCCCGCGGCCGAGACGGCGACGCTCACGCTCGCGGAGCCGCTGACGGCCACGCTGCTCGGCGTGCTGGTCCTCGGTGAGACCTTCAACCCGCTCGGCGCCGGCCTGATCCTCGTCGGTCTGCTCGTGCTGGCCGCCCCGGAAGTCCGCCGCCCCGTTACCTTGCCCGCGTGACGACAACGGTCGACGCGGTCACCGAAGGGCTCAGAGGCGAGATCCTCAGTGGCGAGCGCCCCGCGGGCGCTCGCCTCGTCGAGCAGGAGCTGTGCGCGCACTTCGGCGTCGCGCGGCACTCGCTGCGGGCCGCGCTGCGAGCACTGCAGGCCGAGGGGCTGGTGCAGGTCGAGACCAACCGCGGTGCGCGCGTCGCCCATCTCGACGTGCAGGACATCGTGCAGCTCTACGAGCTGAGGACCGCGCTGGAGGTCGAGGCCGCCCGGCTCGCGCTCGAGCGCCATGGCGGTCAGATTCCGGTCCGCGACGCGCTCGCCCGGTTGACGCATCTCGCCAAGCACGGCGGCTGGGGCGAATCAACGCCGCCCACGCCGGCCTGCACGGTGCGATCGTCGAGGCCGCCCAGTCACCACGGATCGAAGCCGCGCACCGCGCGCTGGACGGCGAGCTGAAGCTGTTCATGAACCAGCTCGAACCGCTCTGGAGCAGGGCGCGCATGGCGGCCGACCACATCGCGCTGATGCGGGGGTTGGAGCGTGACGGGCGGCGCGCTGCGGGATCACCTCAGCGAGTCCGCCGCGGCGCTGGTGGCCGCGCAACGCGACTCCGGGCGGGCGGGCCGTGTTGGCGGCCCCGGCGCCCAGACGTTCGCATGAGGACCCTTGTCATCCTTGAACCGTGATCCGCAGATTCTATTGGCCCGTTCGTGCTGGCCCTGGGTGCGTTGCTCCTTCTCATCGCCCTGTTTCTTCAGTGGTACGGCCAACTGACCGCGTGGGATGCGTTGAGCTGCACGGACGTGTGCTGGCAGCCCTGGCGGTGGCCGCCGTGTCCGGTGCGGTGGGTCTGCTGACCCCTGACGCCGACTACGTCGACAAGCGCCTGCTGCCCTGGATCGTCGGCGCGAACTCGTGATCGTGCTCGCCCAGGTGCTCAACCCGCCGCCCGCCGCGGGCGGACAGGAGCTCGGCACCGGGGCCTGGCTGGGCTTCGGCGGCGCGATCCTGATGGTGCTCGGCAGCGTGCTCAGCCTCACCAAGGTCTCCCTCAACGTCGCCGTCGAGGGCCGTGACCGGCGCCGCCGCGTCGCCGCCGTCGACCATCGGCCGCCGCCGACCGAGACGGGCGCACCCGTCGCGCTCGAGCGAGCCACTGCTGCATCCCCTTCCGGAAGAGCCCGAGTCGAGCTGATGGCCTCCGCCGAGGACGTCTCGTTCCAGCTCGAGCGGTTCGAGTGGACGGCCGACGACACGTTGGAGGTCGTCGGCAGGTGGAACGGGCTGCGTCCCGGACGGCGCATGACCCGCCCGGCGTGAATCGACTCGGGCGGCCGATCGCACCGGGTCGGCTTCGCGCCTTCCGGCGACGACTGGCATGTGACGTTCGAATGGGACGGCTCGGCCGGGGGACGTGGCGGGCGCGAGGGCTCAAGCTCGGCCGTTCGCTGGTGGTCGAGCTGCCGCCGCCGCGCCGCCGCCGTCGCCGCCGCGGTTCG
>CAWCSS010000002.1:0-521365 GCA_963798325.1 uncultured Solirubrobacteraceae bacterium | reverse complement strand
GCCCTCGGCACGTCCAGCGCACCTCCCCTGTCGCCCTCCGAACTCCCCGAGGAGTCGCCGTCTTGGCTTCCGTTGATGCTCCCCGCACGCGCCGTACGTTCGCGCGCCTCGATAAGTCGATCGAGGTTCCCAACCTGATCGACATCCAGAAGAAGTCCTTCGCCTGGCTGGTCGATCCGGATGGAGGCGGGTTGCGGGAGACGATCGACGACATCTCGCCGATCGAGGACTACACGGGCAACCTGGCGGTGCAGTTCGGGGAGTTCACGTTCGACAATCCGGTCGCGATCGCTGGACGAGTGCCGCGAGAAGGACCTGACGTATGCGCGGCCGCTGACGGTCACGGTCGGCTTCATCAACCGCGAGACGGGCGAGATCCGCGAGCAGTCGGTGTTCATGGGCGATTTCCCGTGGATGACCGAGCGCGGGACCTTCATCATCAACGGCACCGAGCGCGTCGTGGTGACGCAGCTGGTGCGTTCGCCGGGCGCCTATCTGATGGAGCCCAAGGATCCGGAGAAGCAGGTCTTCGTCGCGAACCTGATGCCGGCGCGTGGCTCGTGGCTGGAGCTGGAGATCGACAAGAAGGGCCGCGTCTACGTCCGCATCGACCGCAAGCGCAAGCTGCCGGTCACGGTGCTGCTGCGCGCGATGGGCTACGCCTCCGACGAGGAGATCCTGAAGCTCTTCAACGACTCGCTCTACATCCGCAACACGATCGATGCGGACACCGAGGTCACGCGCTCGGAGGAGGGCTCGCTGATCGAGCTCTTCAAGAAGCAGCGTCCGGGTGAGCCGCCGTCAGTGGACAACGCGCGCGCGCTGCTGAACCAGCTGTTCTTCGATCCGAAGCGCTACGACCTCACGCGCGTGGGTCGCTACAAGCTCAACTCGCGCCTGGGCCTGGACATCGATCTCGACGTCCGCACGCTCACGCACGACGACATCCTCGCGCTCGTCCGCGAGCTGGTCGAGCTGCCCGCCATCCTCGGCATCTCCGAGGAGCTCGACGAGGACCTCAAGGACTACGCGGCGGAGGCGCTGAGCCGTCCGCGCGAGGCCGTCGAGGACCATCTGGACGAGTACGAGCATTTCGGCAACCGCCGTCTGCGCACGGTCGGTGAGCTGATCCAGGAGGCGTTCCGGATCGGCCTGTACCGGATGGAGCGCGTGGTGCGTGAGCGCCTCACGACCGAGGACGCGGACACGATCACGCCGCAGACGATCATCAACATCCGCCCGGTCGTCGCCGCGCTGAAGGAGTTCTTCGGCTCCTCGCAGCTGTCGCAGTTCATGGACCAGACGAACTCGCTGTCCGGCCTCACGCACCGCCGTCGCCTGACCGCGCTGGGCGCCGGCGGCCTCACGCGCGAGCGCGCGCCGATCGAGGTGCGCGACGTGCACCCGACCCATTACGGCCGGATGTGCCCGATCGAGACGCCGGAGGGCCCGAACATCGGCCTGATCGGCTCGCTTCGAGCTCCTACGCCCAGATCTCCGAGTACGGCTTCGTCACGACGCCCTACCGCGTCGTCAAGGACGGCAAGATCACCGAGGAGATCGTCCACCTCGACGCGACCGAGGAGCAGGAGCGCACTGATCGCGCAGGCCAACGAGCCGCTCGACGCCAACGGCGAGCTGCTCAGCGACAGCATCCTCTGCCGCACGCAGGCCGGCCAGTACGTCTACGTCGCGCCGAACGAGGTCGACCTGATCGACGTGTCGCCGGAGCAGATCTGGTCGGTGGCGACGGCGATGATCCCGTTCCTCGAGCACGACGACGCCAACCGGGCGCTGATGGGCTCGAACATGCAGCGCCAGGCCGTGCCGCTCCTGAAGACCGACGCGCCGATCGTGGGCACCGGCATGGAGCGCCGCGCCGCGCTCGACACGGGCGACGTCGCTGCTCGCCGCGCAACGCCGGCGTGGTCGACTTCGTGGACGCCACCCGGATCGTCATCAACACCGAGGACGGCGATCGCGACGAGTACGAGCTGCAGAAGTTCATGCGCTCAAACCAGGGCACGCTGATCCACCAGAAGCCGCTCATCAAGGCCGGCCAGCAGGTCGAGGCAGGGCGAGCTGCTGGCCGACGGCTCGCTCGCTCGGACAAGGGCGAGATGGCGCTGGGCAAGAACCTGCGCGTCGCGTTCATGTCCTGGGAGGGCTACAACTTCGAGGACGCGATCATCCTCTCGCGCCGGCTCGTGAAGGACGACGAGCTGACCTCGATTCACATCGAGGAGTACGAGGTCGACGCCCGCACGACCAAGCTCGGTGACGAGGAGATCACGCGCGATATCCCGAACCGCAGCGAGGAGTCGCTGCAGGAACCTCGACGACCGCGGCATCGTGCGCATCGGCGCCGAGGTGCAGTCGGGCGATCTGCTGGTCGGCAAGGTCACGCCGAAGGGCGAGACCGAGCTGACGGCGGAGGAGAAGCTGATCCGCGCGATCTTCAAGGAGAAGGCGCGCGAGGTTCGCGACACGTCGCCTGAAGGTCCCGCACGGCGAGGGCGGCGTCGTGATCGACGTCAAGACGTTCTGCGCGCGCCGCGGGCGACGACCTGTCGCCGGGCGTGAACGACCTGGTGCGCGTGTTCGTGGCCAAGAAGCGCAAGATCTCCGAGGGCGACAAGCTCGCCGGGCCGGCACGGCAACAAGGGCGTGATCTCCAAGATCGTGCCCGAGGAGGACATGCCGTTCCTGGAGGACGGCACGCCGGTCGACGTGATCCTCAACCCGCTGGGCGTGCCGTCGCGCATGAACATCGGCCAGATCCTCGAGACCCACCTCGGGTGGGCCGCGATGGAGGGCTGGTACGACGACGGCACCGAGGCGTTCAAGACCAAGGACACCAACGAGAACGGCAAGGTCTACGTGGCCACGCCGGTCTTCGACGGCGCGACGCTGCGAGGACGTCGACCACGCGCTGGTGCAGTGGCAGCGCGAGCACAAGGGCGCGATCCGCATGGAGATCGACGAGAACGCCCGCGCCGGCGAGCAGCGCCTCGGGCAAGCTCCAGCTCTACAACGGCCGCACCGGCGAGCCGTTCGAGAAGCAGGTCACCGTCGGCTACATGTACATCCTCAAGCTCAACCATCTCGTGGACGACAAGATCCACGCGCGCTCGACCGGCCCGTACTCGCTGGTCACCCAGCAGCCGCTGGGCGGCAAGGCGCAGTTCGGCGGCCAGCGCTTCGGCGAGATGGAGGTGTGGGCGCTGGAGGCCTACGGCGCCGCCTACACGCTGCAGGAGATGCTGACGATCAAGTCCGACGACACCGTCGGGCGCGTGAAGGCCTACGAGGCGATCGTCAAGGGCGAGAACATCGCCGAGCCCTCGATCCCCGAGTCCTTCAAGGTCCTCCTGAAGGAGATGCAGTCGCTGGCGCTCGACGTCAACGTCGTCTCCGACGACGGGGCGCGCGCCGAGATGGGCGACGAGGACGACGACCTGCTGCGCGCCGCCGAGGAGCTCGGCATCGACCTGAGCGGCGTGCGCGCCACCGATGGCCAGGCCGCGGACGAGACCGAGGCGCTGGAGATCGAAGAAGGCGAAGAAGGCCAGACGGACGACGACGAGGCCACCGACGCCGGGCTACATCGAAGCCGGCGCGGACGCGACCGCTGAGGAGACTGAGTAACACCTGATGATCGACATCAATAATTTCGACGCCATCGAGATCGGCCTCGCCTCCTCGAAGCAGATTCGCTCCTGGAGCTCCGGCGAGGTCACGAAGCCGGAGACGATCAACTACCGCACGCTGAAGCCTGAGAAGGACGGGCTCTTCTGCGAGCGCATCTTCGGTCCGACCAAGGACTGGGAGTGCTACTGCGGCAAGTACAAGCGCGTCCGCTACAAGGGCATCGTCTGCGAGCGCTGCGGCGTGGAGGTCACGCGGTCCAAGGTGCGCCGTGAGCGCATGGGCCACATCGACCTGGCCGCGCCCGTCTCGCACATCTGGTTCTTCAAGGGCGTGCCCTCGCGCATCGGCTACCTGCTCGACATGGCTCCCAAGGAGCTCGAGAAGGTCCTGTACTTCGCGGCCTCGATGGTCACGTGGGTCGACGAGGACGCGCGCGCCGCCGACCTCGAGGAGCTCGCCGGCAAGGTCAACGAGTCCCTCGACGAGTACGCGGCCGAGAAGAACCTGCGCCTGCAGGAGATCGACGAGTCGCTCGACCGCCGCGAGGAGTACCTGAAGTCGGGCTCCCAGACGGGCTTCTCCGACGAGGACCACCTCTGGGCCGAGCACCTTGACCTCAACGTCAAGAAGCTCGAGGACGACGAGCGCACCAAGCACATCAAGGACATGCGCAAGTCCCTGGAGGCCGACCGCTCGGACACCGAGGCCTACATCGAGGACGCCATGGAGCGCCTTCGCCAGGTCTGGGATCTCTTCCAGGACATGACGCCCAAGCAGGTCGTCAACGACGAGACGCTGTTCCGTGAGCTCAAGGAGCGCTTCGGCTCGCCGTACGGCTGGGGCGAGTACTTCCGCGGCGGCATGGGCGCCGAGGCGGTCCGCGACCTGCTCGAGCAGGTCGACCTCGAGGCCGAGCGCGTCGAGCTCGAGGACCAGGTGCGCACGGCCAAGGGCCAGAAGCAGCAGCGCGCTGTCAAGCGCCTGAAGGTCGTCTCGGCCTTCCTGCACTCCGGCAACAAGCCGGAGATGATGATCCTCGAGGCCGTGCCGGTGATCCCGCCGGAGCTGCGCCCGATGGTCCAGCTCGACGGTGGCCGCTTCGCCACGTCGGACCTCAACGACCTCTACCGCCGCGTCATCAACCGCAACAACCGGCTGAAGCGTCTGCTGGACCTCGGCGCGCCGGAGATCATCGTCAACAACGAGAAGCGCATGCTGCAGGAGGCCGTCGACGCGCTGTTCGACAACGGCCGCCGCGGCCGGCCCGTCACGGGCCCGGGCAACCGTGCCCTGAAGTCCCTGAGCGACATGCTCAAGGGCAAGCAGGGCCGCTTCCGCCAGAACCTGCTCGGCAAGCGCGTCGACTACTCGGGCCGTTCGGTCATCGTGGCCGGCCCGTCGCTGCGCCTGCACCAGTGCGGCCTGCCGAAGCTGATGGCGCTCGAGCTGTTCAAGCCGTTCATCATGGCCCGCCTCGTCGAGCGCAAGGCCGTCCAGAACATCAAGGCGGCCAAGAAGATGGTCGACTCGATGATCCCGGAGGTCTGGGACGTCCTCGAAGAGGTCATCCACGAGCACCCGGTGCTGCTCAACCGCGCGCCGACGCTCCACCGCCTGGGCATCCAGGCGTTCGAGCCGGTGCTGGTCGAGGGCAAGGCGATCCAGGTCCACCCGCTCGTCTGCCACGCGTTCAACGCGGACTTCGACGGCGACCAGATGGCCGTGCATCTGCCCGCTCTCCGCCGAGGCCCAGGCCGAGGCGCGCGTGCTGATGCTCTCGTCGCAACAACATCCTGTCCCCGGCGCACGGCGCTCCGCTGGCCACGCCGACGCAGGACATGATCCTCGGCACCTACTACCTCACCTACGGGCTCGAGGAAGACGAGCTCAACGCGATCGATCCGCGACGTTCGAGCCCAAGGTGCACGTGTTCCGCTCCGCGCAGGAGGCCGAGCTGTCCTACGAGCACAAGCTCGTCGGCCTGCACGACGCGGTCCACTACCGGCCGGAGTGGCTCACGGGCGGCCACATCGCCACGACCGTCGGGCGCATCATCTTCAACGACAAGATCGAGCGCGCGCTGGAAGAGACGATGGGCGAGGACTTCGATCGCTCGCAGTACACGTTCATCAACAAGTCCCTGCGCAAGCGCGACACGACGCAGTTCGTCGACGACCTCGTGCAGGCCTTCGGCGCGGGCGCGATCTCGCAGGTCCTGGACGCGTTCAAGGACCTCGGCTTCCGCTTCGCCACGCAGGCCGGCATCACGATCTCCAAGAACGATGTGGTCGTGCCGCCGTCCAAGCGCGCGATCCTCGCCAAGTACGAGGAGCGCGTGGGCAACGCTGCAGGAGCAGTACGAGGACGGCCTGATCACGCAGGAGGAGCGCCACCTGGCGGTCACCGATCAGTGGAACGCGGCGACCGAGGAAGTCGCCGACGCCATGATCGAGAACATCCAGAAGACCGACCAGCTGAACTCCATCTACATGATGGCCTCCTCTGGCGCCCGTGGCTCCTTCAAGCAGATCCGCCAGCTGGCCGGCATGCGCGGCCTGATGGCCAACCCGAAGGGCGAGATCATCGAGCGCCCCGTGAAGGCGAACTTCATGGAAGGCCTCGACGTCATCGAGTACTTCACGTCCACCCACGGCGCTCGCAAGGGCCTCGCGGACACGGCGCTGCGTACGGCGGACTCGGGCTACCTGACCCGGCGTCTGGTCGACGTGTCGCAGGACGTCATCATCCGGATCGAGGACTGCGGCACCGAGGAGTTCCTCGAGAGCCCGCTGTACAAGGTCGACGGGGAGCCCAACGAGATGCTCGTCGGGCGCGCGGCGGCCGCCGACATCAAGGTCGGCAAGAAGATCGTCGTCGCCAAGGGCGACGAGATCTCCCGTGAGGCGCTGGCCACGCTGGTCGCGGCCAACCCGCCCGCCGAGGGCGGCAAGGTCACGGTCGGCGACGGCGTGATCCTGTACCCGGTCCGCTCGACGCTGAAGTGCGAGGCGACCGTCGGCGTGTGCCAGAAGTGCTACGGCCGCGCGATGGCCACCGGCCAGACGGCGATGATCGGCGACGCGGTCGGCATCGTCGCCGCCCAGTCGATCGGCGAGCCCGGCACCCAGCTGACCATGCGTACGTTCCACACCGGCGGCGTCGCCGGCGCGGACATCACGCACGGCCTCCCGCGTGTCGTGGAGCTCTTCGAGGCGCGCAAGCCGAAGGGCCTGGCGCAGATCTCCGCGGTCGACGGTGTCGTCACCATCGAGGACACCGACAAGTCGCGCACGGTCGTGGTCACGGACGAGGCGGGCGAGGAGCACCGTCACACGTTCCCGCGCCGCACGCGTCTGCACGTCGCCGACGGCGAGGTCATCAAGGCCGGCAAGCAGCTCAACGAGGGCTCGCTGTACCCGCACGAGCTGCTCGAGCTGCGCGGCCGGACCGAGACCGAGGTCTACCTGGTCAAGGAAGTCCAGGAGGTCTACAAGTCCCAGGGCGTGGACATCCACGACAAGCACATCGAGCTGATCGTGCGTCAGATGCTCAAGAAGGTGCGCGTCGAGCAGAAGGGCGACACCGATCTGCTCCCGGGCCAGTTCGTCGACCGCCACGAGTTCAAGCGGATCAACGACAAGGTCCAGGCGGCCGGTGGCGAGCCCGCGCAGTTCACCGAGATCATCCTCGGCATCACCAAGGCCTCCCTGGCCACGGATTCCTTCCTGTCGGCGGCCTCCTTCCAGGAGACCACCAAGGTCCTGACCGACGCTGCCCTCGAGGGCAAGATCGACCGTCTGGCGGGCCTGAAGGAGAACGTGATCATCGGCAAGCTGATCCCGGCGGCGACGGGCCTCAAGCGCTACCGCTCGATCGAGATCGAGCCGTCGGAGCCGCTCCCCCGCGGCATCGACGATGTGGGCCTGCTCGACGGCGACGACCTCGCCGCCGAGCTCGGCCTGGACGACGGCGAGGGCCTGCAGGGCTTCGGCCCGGCGTTCGACACGTCCGAGCTGGACGAGATCAACGCCGGCTTCGGCCCGGCGGGCGGCTCGTTCGACGACATCGGCGCCGACCTGGACGGCGGCGACAACCGCTAGGTCGCACCCGCATCAACCCGAAGGGCCCGCTTTCCGGCGGGCCCTTCGTCGTTAAGGGCAGCGCGTGGACACCGCGCTGGTGCAGGTGTTCGTCGACGGGCAGACCGACATCGGGCGGCTGAGCGAGCGTTACCACGTCGCGGCTCGATCCGGCTCAACGTCGAGGGGGGTGCCGTCGCAAAGTTTCCTGGCAGGAAGCTTTCCGACGGCACCCCCGTCAACAGGCCGAACGAGCTCTGAACCTGACCGTTCCGGCGCTTCCCCGTAGTCAAACGGCCGGGACTGGACGAATGGCCCGTGGCGGCGATCTTAATTTTCTGTTCAGATACCGCTCAGAGGAGTGCCGTCTTTGAGGGGCGGTGCGCTGGGATCTATCACGGAGGGTCTGCCCATGGTCGGGAGAATTTCGCTGGCGGCGCTGGCGGCGTCAGCGCTGTTGTTGGTAGGGGGGCAGTCGGCGCTCGCCGCCGACGGAGGAGGAGCCCCCTACGTGAAGCTGGTCCAGGTCTACGTGCCTGACCAGGACGCGGTCGACAGCGTGGTCACGCACTACGACGCCGCTGAGTACAAGAAGGTCGAAGACGACGGGACGATCCAGCTCAACGTCTTCGTCACCGATGAGGAAGAGGCCGCGCTCAAGGACGCCGGCTACCGCATCGGCGGCACGATCGAGGATTCCAAGACCGGCCCCCAGCGCATGGCGGCGCGGCAGGCGACGCTCGACGCCGAGGCGCTCGCCGCCCAGGTGGCCGAGAACGGCCTCAAGGGCGCCAAGTTCGACGGCGAGTCCGTCGTCCCGACCCCGGGTGACACCGTCATCCAGCGCGCCGTGACCTTCACGGACGTGGTTGGCCCCAGCGGCGGCACGACGACCGCGCGCTTCCTCTACGTCGAGGCGCACAACAAGTCGACGAAGGTCACCGGCGCCTCCGCGGTCTCCGGCCCGAGCCTCGCGCTCTCCTACGCCGGCGCCGACGGCGTGTACTCCACCGCCGTCAACATGAGCCGCTTCGTCGACACCGACCCGACGCCGGACGCCTACCTGTATCACCGCCAGGTGATCCGCCTGACGGGTGCCGCGGCGGACCTCAAGCCCGAGGACATGACGGTCCGCATCGCCACGGCGGCCACCGCCGGCGGCGCCGCCGCGAGCACCGAGACCTACAAGGTCACCGAGTGGCTCGGCAAGGATCTTCCCCCGCACGTCGCCGGGTTCAAGAACCAGCCGTTCTTCACGCACTACATGGATCCCACGGAGAACCGGGACAACCTGGACGCGCTTGCCGCCTCCTACCCGGAGCTCATGTCGGTCGTGAACATGCCGGAGAAGACCTCCGGCTACCAGCGCAAGTCGCAGGCGATCATGTCCGGCTCCAACGCCATCGGCGCGGCCCCGGACGTCCAGCTCGGCGCGCCGGTGTTCGACGCCGGCGTCGGTGAGATCACCGAAGCCAACCCGGTCGCCTCCTACACCTTCTCGCCGCCGCTGAACACGCCGCTGCGGATCACGACGGACGGCATCCCGTCCGGCACCACCGACCTCATCCTGAGGTTGAAGGACCCGGCCGGCACCGTCCTGAACACGGTCGATACGGGGACCAGCCCCGAGGTGATCAACCGCACGTTCACCGTTGCCGGCAACTACACGATCGAGGTCTACGGCTACCAGGGCGACCTCGGCGACTTCACGCTGAAGGTCCAGCCGACGTCGGGCTCCGCTGCCGCGTCCGCCGCGGCCTCGGTCGTCCTGACCGCCAAGGACTGGGGCCAGGAGGGCGGCAACCAGGTCCGCGCCGAGTTCCGCGCGCAGGGCCCGACGCCGAACCTGCCGATGAACGTCGAGGTCAACGGCAAGCTGCTCGAGGTCTTCCTCGCCACCGACGCCAACGGCGCCCCGAGCTCGACGGCCAAGCAGGTCGTCGACGCGATCAACGCCAGCCCCGCCGCCGCCGCCCTGGTGCTGGCCACCACGTACCGCAACAACGCCGGTGCCGGCATCGTGGCCCCCCGTGCGCGCATCAACCTCTCGGACTTCCTCAACGCTCCCCAGAGCGTTGCGCGTGGCCCGTTCCAGCAGCACCTGTACCGCATCGGCACGCACCGTGACGGCACCAAGCCGGGCGTCTTCCTGTTCTGCCAGCAGCACGCTCGCGAGTGGGCCACCGGCCTCACCTGCGTGCAGACCGCGCACGAGCTCGTCGAGAACTACGCGACGGACCCGCAGACCAAGGAGCTCTTGGACAACGTCGAGGTCTTCCTCTCGCCGAACTCCAACCCGGACGGCGCGCACTACTCGATGTACGACGCGTCCCAGCAGCGCAAGACCTTGCCGAACTACTGCGCCGTCACGGGCAGCTTCGACCCGGCCGCGCGTAACTCGTGGGGCGTCGACATGAACCGCAACAGCGGCGAGTACTCGCTCTTCGACGGGTACTACGGCGCGTCGACCTCGTGCACCAGCGACACGTTCGCCGGCCCGAGCGAGTACTCGGAGCCTGAGACCCGCAACGAGGCCTGGGTCGCGGACACGTTCCCGAACATCAAGTTCGCGAACAACATCCACTCCTACGGCGGCTACTTCATGTGGGCGCCGGGCTCTTACATCCAGGCCAACCGTGTGACCGCGCCCGCCCCGAACATCGGCATCGAGCAGTACTTCTTCCAGGCCGGCGAGAAGATCCTCAGGCGGATCAAGGACTCCCGCGGCACGGTCATCCTGCCCGAGCGCACCGGCCCGATCGCCGACGTGCTCTACTCCGCCGCCGGCAACTCCGCCGATGACGCCTGGTATCGCAAGGGCATCATCGCCTACTCGTTCGAGACCGGCGCTGACCGCATCCTGAACACCACGTCGGGCTCGGCCGGCACACTGGTCGGTTTCCAGCCGTGCTTCGGCCCGGTCGGCACCGGCGGCGGTCAGGGCTCCTGCCCGGCCTCCGGCGCGTTCGTCAACGAGGGTCGCGATGAGGCGCTCGAGTTCGCGGCCGGCAACTACGGCCTCGTCGAGTCCGCCTACGACTACGGCAAGGACGTCACCCCGCCGACGGTCGACCTGGACTCCGACAACGTCACGCAGTCCAAGGACCCGATCAACTACCGGTTCACGATGGTCAACGAGGCCTCCGTGATCCACTACACGACGGACGGCTCGACCCCGACGCTGTCCTCGCCGACGTATGAGGCGCAGCGTCCCCGCGGGGTCGGCCAGGTCCTCACGCTCAGCACCCCGGGCGTGAACACGGTCAAGTGGCTCGCGGTCGACATCAAGGGCAACGTGTCCGCGGTGCAGTCGAAGTCCTTCCTGCTGGACACGGTCGCTCCGACCGTCACGGTCAACATCCCGGAGGGCGCCGTCTACACCCAGGGCCGTCCCGTGCCGCTCACGTTCTCGTGCGCGGATGAGGCGGGTGGCTCGGGCCTGGCGTCCTGCGTCGGCTCCACGCCGACCGGCTCGAACCTGCCGACCGGCACCGCCGGCATGCAGGTGCTGACGATCACGGCCACCGACAACGTGGGCAACGTGACGGTCAAGACGGTCAACTACCGCGTCCTGGACGCCACCAACACCAACGGCGGCGTGTCCGGCAACGTGCCGGCGACGCTGGCGCTGACGCTCGGCACCCCGGCCACGTTCGGCGTGTTCACGCCGGGCGTGGATCGCGACTACACGGCCAACTCCACGGCCAACGTGGTCTCCTCCGCGGGTGACGCGGCGCTCTCGATCGCCGACCCGAGTCAGACCTTCACCGGTCAGCTGGTGAACGGCACGTACGCGCTGCCGAGCAAGGTCACGGTCAAGGCCACGAGCCCGGGCTCGACCGCCGCGCCCGGTGGCACGGTCGGCGGGTCGTCGGCTCCGACGCTGCTCGCTTCGTGGGCCGCGCCGATCTCCAACGACTCGGTGACGATCATGTTCGCGCAGCATGTGAGCCGCACGGACGGGCTGCGTACCGGCAGCTACAGCAAGACGCTCACGTTCACGCTGAGCACCACCACGCCGTAAGGGTTCACACCCTGTAGTGCGACGGGCCGCGGCTATGCCGCGGCCCGTCGTCGTTCAACGACCGTGGACGTTGAGAGAACTCCACGACCGAGTTGGGCAGGCAGCTGACATTTCTGTTCAGATAGGCGGCGGAGAGGGTTGTCATTCAGATGACGACGCTCAGGGTCTATCAAACGGAGGGTCAGCCCATGGTTGGGAGAAGGTTGCCTGCGCGCGCCGCGTTGCTCGCTGCCGCGTTCGTGCTGGGTGCCGGAGTGGCACAAGCTCAGGCTCAGGGCGAGCAGCGGCTCGTCATGGTCCACAACAACGATCCGGCGCAGATCGAGGCGCTCGAGAACGGCGGCGTCTACGACGTCGGCTACATCGCCGACGACACCGAGGCGGCGGTCTACCTCGACAGCACGGGCGAGGCCCTGCTGCGGGCTCAGGGGTTCACGATCGGACAGGTCGTCTCCACCGAGGCCGACTATGAGAACCGCCGGGCCGAGATCGCGCGGACCAACGCCGCCGAGGCGCTCGCGGCGGACGTCGCCGAGAACGGCCTGACCAAGGCCGCCAAGGCCAAGGGCGCCGTCAACGTCCCGGGTCATGTCGTGATCCAGCGGGCCTACACCTTCACCAACTACGCGGGGCGCTTCCTCTACGTCGAGGCGCGCAACGACCTGCACACCGACACCACCGGCCCGGCGATGTCGTTCACGTACACGAGCCCGTCGGGGACGTCGGCGGCGATCAACCTGTCCAACAGCTCGATCAGCCCGGACGGCAATGACGCCGCGATCGGCGGCAACAAGCTCTCCGACAGCGACGCCGGCGCGGGCTTCCGCTACATGTACCACCGCGGCCTGATCGCGCTGCAGGGCGCCAACGCCAACCTGCAGGCCGCCGACATCAGCGTGCGCGTCGCCGACGCCAACGGCAACTTCGACACTTCCGGCGTGACCGAGTGGGCGAACAAGGCGCTGCCCGCGCGCGTCACGGCCTACCAGAAGGACTTCATCACGAAGTACATGGACCCGACCGAGATCAACACGCGTCTCGACGGCCTGGTCGCGCAGTACCCGGACATCATGCAGTCGATCGAGCTGCCCAACAAGACCGGCGGCTACCAGCGTCCGGGCATGGCGATGATGGTCGGCAGCATCGCGGCCACCGGCACCCCGAGCGGGACACAGTCCCCGCAGGCGGTCTATCTGCTCTCGAAGGCGATGGGGCAGAACGGCGGCAACAACATCACGGCCGAGTTCAAGGCCCCGGCGGCGGGCACGCTCAACGCGCCCCTGTCGATCACCGTCACCGACGGCACGTGGCGCACCGCCGACCCGGCGGACGCGGACTCCAGCGACGGCATCACCGAGATCACGATCCCGACCAAGGACATCGTGGTCAGCCTGGCGACCGACGCCGCCGGCGCGCTGTCCACCACGGCCGCGCAGCTCGTCGCGGCGCTCAACGCCGACCCGGCCGCGGGCGCGCTCGTGACCGCGAGCACGTACGCCGGCAACGCCGGCGCGGGCATCGTCCCGGCGACCGTCGCCCGCACCTACCAGGTCGTCGACGGCACCACCAACGGCCCGAACTTCTCGTCCACCAAGGTCAAGCTCTCGGACTACCTGCGCGGCGGCACCGTGTACTGGACCGGCAGCTTCCCGACGACGGCCTCCCCGGCGGGCACGCTCGTCCGCACGGACGCGCGTCACATCACCAAGGGCCCGTTCAACCAGAAGGTCTACCGGATCACCAACTCGGCCAACCGCGCCGCGGGGAAGACCGGCATCTTCATCTACTGCGAGCAGCACGCCCGTGAGTGGGTCGGCGGCATCACGTGCCTCGAGACCGCGCAGCGGCTCGTCGACCAACTACGCGACCGACCCGACGACCAAGTCCTACGTCGACAACCTCGACGTCTTCATCCTGCCGGTCGTCAACCCGGATGGCACGCACTACTCGTTCTACGACAACTCCGTCCAGCGCCGCAACCTGACCAACTACTGCTCGCCGAGCAGCTCGAGCTACTACGTGGCCAGCCGCGGCTCCTGGGGCGTCGACCTCAACCGCAACAACGAGATCGGCTCGATCTTCGACGGCTACTCCGGCGCGAGCAGCTCGTGCACGAACGACACCTTCTCCGGCCCGTCCGAGGTCTCCGAGCCGGAGATCAAGAACGAGCACTGGATCGTGGACACGTTCCCGAAGATCAAGTTCGGCATGAACCTGCACACCCACGGCGGCTACTTCATGTGGGCGCCGGGCGCGTACAAGTCCGCGGGCCGCGTGACCCTGCCGGCGCCGAACATCGGTATCGAGAAGTACTTCTTCCAGGTCTCCGATGACGTCCTGTCGGCCATCAAGTCCTCGCGCAACACGGTGATCCTGCCGCAGCGCACAGGCCCGATCGCCGACGTGCTCTACTCCGCCGCCGGCAACTCCGCCGACGACATGTACTACCGCAAGGGCATCATCGGCTACTCGTTCGAGGCCGGCGCGCAGCGCATCGCCGTCAACCCGACGACGGGCGCGATCACCCGGTCGCAGGCCGGCTTCCAGCCGTGCTTCGCCGGGCCGGGCACGCAAGGCGGCCAGGGCTCTTCCTGCGGCACCGTCGCGGCGCCGAACGCGCTGCTGGTCAACGAGGGCCATGACGAGGCGATGGAGTTCGCCGAGGGCGACCTGGGCCTGATCCAGGGGGCGCTCGACTACTCGCAGGACGTCACGCCGTCCAAGACCGTCATCCAGTACTCGTCCGCGCAGACGAGCGGCGATCCGATCAACTACAAGTTCGATTGGCTCGGCGAGGGCTCGATCATCTTCTACACGACCGACGGCACCAACCCCGTCATCGTGCCGGACGATCTCTCGACCCCGCTGGTGGACGAGCGCTGCACGAACACGACCACCACCAAGTGCTACAGCGGCCAGGGCCCGCGCATGCCCGGCCAGGTCCTGACGCTCGCCACCCCGGGCGCGTACACGATCAAGTGGACCTCGCAGGACATGGCGGGCAACGTCGAGCCCGTGCAGACGCAGCGTCTGCTCGTGGCGGCCGACGACGCGGATGGCGGCGCCTCCGGCACCGTCCCGGCCACGCTCGCGCTCTCGCTCGGCGCTCCGGCGGCGTTCGCGCCGTTCACGCCCGGCATCGCCAAGCCGTACACGGCGGGCACGACGGCCAACGTCATCTCCACCGCGGGTGACGCCACGCTCTCGATCTCCGATCCGAGCACGACCAACACCGGCAAGCTGATGAATGGCAGCTTCGCCCTGCCGTCGGTCCTGCAGGCGAAGGCGTCGAGCATCGGCGGCACGGCCGCGGCCGGCGGCAACATCGGCGGCTCGGCCGCACCGACCACGCTGCTGACCTACGGCGGGCCCGTCTCCAACGACGTGGTCGCCGTGACGTTCACGCAGAACATCGGCGCCAACGACGCGCTGCGTACCGGTAGCTACAGCAAGACGTTCACGTTCACGCTGAGCACTACCGCGCCCTAATCCCCTGCTCATGAGAGGTTCGGTCGTGGGTCCATCTCCACGGCCGAGCCTCGGCAGGCTGTCCAAGTTTCTTCTGATGAGGCCTTGGAGAGGGTGCCGCCACCTCGGTGGCAGCCGCACCGACGCGTTGCGCACCGGCGCCTACAGCAAGACGCTCACCTTCACGTTGAGCACGACCACCCCGTAAGGGCCCACTCCCGGAGCACGTCCGCGTGCTCCGGGAGCAGCCCGATCCTCGGGTCGGTCGAGATGAGCAGGGTGGGGCCGCGGCGTGCCGCGGCCCACGCCCGGCAGGCGTCGTCGTGGTCGTCGTCGATCCACGCGAGCGCCCGCTGCTCTCCCGCGTACGCGTCGATCCCGCTGAGCTTCCAGTGGGGGTCGGGTCGGTGGTCGAAGAAGGTCACGTGCGGCCAGCCGGTCGGCAGGCCGAGCAGGTGCGGCAGGTGCGCGTCGGCCCGGTCGGACCAGCCGGTGCACCAGACGCACTCGAAGTCTTCCGTAAGAGTCCTCAGCGTCGCCGCGGCCGCGCTCGAGAGCAGGTGCGGGTGGCCGTCGATCAGCGCGGGCACGTCGCCGGCGGTCCCGAACAGGGACAGCACGCCGTCGACGTCGATCAGCAGGAGCGGCCGCTCGCGGGGCAGGGCGCGTGGCCCTCGTAGAGCTCGTCGAGCAGGCGGTACAACGCCAGGACCCGCTTGGGCGGATCGTCGCTGAAGTCGCTCCAGCTCACGCGATGCCCGTCGTAGCCGACGCCGAAGGAGAAGCCGTCGGCGCCCCGCAGGTCGTCCTTCGGGCTCTTGGTGTGCGCGAGGTCAGCGGCCTTGACCGCCTTGGTCAGCGCCGTCAGCTGCGCCTTGGTCAGCGTGAACGATCGCTTGCGGGTGCTCGACGCGGCGACGGCCCGTCCGTCGGGCTTGACGGTCAGCTTCTCGACGATCCCCGCGATCCCGCCGGACTTCCCATAGGTGACCGAACCCTTTAGTGCGGCGGCGGACGCGTCACTTCCGCAGCCCAGGAGGATTGCGGCCATCGCCATGAGTTTCCACACCCCCATCCGTCGAGTTTGGCAGGGGCTCTTGAGGGAATCTTGAATTCCGGCGCTAGGCTGGCCACATCCGGGCTAAAGGCCTATGGATGGGGAACCGATGTAGAGAGTGACTCGCCGGGGACTTCGCTCGTTGAGCGTTGGGCGGGAAATCTCTTCGAATCGACGTACGAGGACTTGTGTCGCTGAATCTGGGCATCCTGCTCGCGTTTACCTGCGCGATCGCCACACAGCTGGGCTTTCTTTACAAGCACAAGGGTGCCAACCAGGCCCCGACGGTCGACATCCGTCATCCGTTCCGTACGGCCAAGCAGCTCTACGCGTGCCGGTGGTTCGCGATCGGCATGGCCATCGCCACCGGCGCCTGGCTCTTCCACGTGGCCGCGCTCGCCTACGCCCCGCTGTCGGTCGTCCAGGCCGTCCTCTCCACCGGCGTGGTGATCCTGGCCGTCATGGCCGAGCGGATCTTCGGCTTCAAGGTCGGCATGCGCCAGTGGATCGGCGTCGCGATGACCGCGCTCGGCCTGCTGCTGCTCGTGATCACGCTCCCCGCCACCCACGGCACCCACTCCGCCTACTCGCTGGCCGGCATGATCGCCTTCGAGGGCGCGATGCTCGTGATCGGCGCGATCCTCATCGGCGGCAAGCACCTCGGCGTGATGCCCGACCATCACCACGGCGTCATGCTCGGCGCCGCGGCCGGCGTCCTGTTCGGCGTCTCGGACATCGCCATCAAGGGCCTGACCGGCGCCTCCGGCGTCGCCGGCATCCTCTCCTCGCCCTGGCTGGCCGTCACGGTCCTGGCCTCGGTCATCGCCTTCTACGCCTCGGCCCGCGGCATGCAGGACGGCGAGGCCGTCCCGGTCATCGCCGCCACGTCGACCGCGGCCAACGTCTCCTGCATCCTCGGCGGCATCATCGTCTTCGGCGACCCGATGCCCTCCGACGCCGTGGGCATCTGCGTCCAGGCCTTCGCCTTCATCCTCGTCGTCGCCGCCGCGCTGGTCACCCCGCCGCCGGTCCGCGCCGCCGCGGCCAACGCGCACGCCTGAACCTAAAGGGGCCTGGCCCCTTTAGGTGACGCCCAACAGCTTCCTCAGCAGCGATCGCAGCTCGCGGTCGCCCTCGACCCCGATCGGCGCCGTCAGTTCCCCGTTGGCGGCGCTGAGCCGTTCTGTGAGCTCGTCCACGACGGCCTCGCCCGCCGGCGTGACCGCGAGCGTGTTCGAGCGCCGGTCCTTCGGGTCGCGCCGGCGCGCGACGTAGCCCCTGGCCTCGAGCTGGTCGACCATCTCGACCACGACCGGGCCGCTGACGCTGAGGCGGTCGGCGAGCTCGCGCTGGGAGGGCACGCCGCCGGCCAGCGCCTTCAGCGCAGCGAAATGCCGGATCTGCAGCCCGAGCGGCTCGAGCTCCTGATCGGCCCGGTCGTGGAAGCGGTGATGGGTCTTGGACAGCAGGAAGCCGAGCCGCTGGGCGAGCGCGGGCGGTGCCGAGCCGATCAGCCCCCGCAGCAGCGCCTTCAGCCGTTCGATCTCGGTCGGGTCCAGGGAGGTGGTGAGCTCCGCCTCCGCGCGCTCCATCCGCGGCAACAGCTCCAGCAGCGCCGCGCGCCCGGCCGGTGTGGGCTGCAGCGCGTAGGCGCGCCGGTTCTCGGGATTGCGCACCCGCTCGACGTGGCCACGCTGCTCGAGCGAGTCGATCAACTTGACCATCACCGTGCGGTTGACGTTGAGCCGGGTCGCCAGCTCCTGCTGCGAGGCCGGCCCGCCGGAGAGCAGCGCGATCAGCACGCCGGCGTCGCGCGGGTGCGTCCCGGGCTCGAAATGGCGCGCCGCGACCGCGGACATCTTCAGGAACGCGGTGCGCAGCAGGTACCCCGTGTAGTCCGTGAGCTGGTCCACGCCGTACATGAGTGTATAGGTCGCGACCTACATAGTTAGTCGTGTTGACGATTAGGTAAGTTGCCGATAAGGTGAAGCCCATGGAACGCAAGTGGTGGACTCTGATCGCCGTCGCCGTCGGCACCTTCATGCTCCTGCTCGACGTCACGATCGTGAACGTCGCGCTGCCGGACATCCAGCAGGCGCTGAACGCGTCGCTGGCCGACCTGCAGTGGGTGATCGACGCCTATGCGCTCACGCTCGCCGCGTTCCAGCTCACCGCCGGCTCGCTCGCCGACCGCTTCGGGCGGCGCAAGGTGTTCGCCATCGGCATCGTCGTCTTCACGCTCGGCTCGCTGCTGTGCGGCGTGGCGCCGAGCGCGACCGTCCTCAGCATCTCGCGCGCCCTGCAGGGCGTCGGCGGCGCGATCATGTTCCCCACCGGCCTCGCGCTGCTCTCGAGCGCGTTCCACGGTCGTGAGCGCGGCACCGCGTTCGGCGTCTTCGGCGCGATCACGGGCATCGCCGTGGCCGTCGGCCCGGTGATCGGCGGCGCGCTCGTCTGCGGCTTCTCGTGGCGCTGGATCTTCTTCGTGAACCTCCCCGTCGGCATCGCCGCGCTGTTCATCGTGCTGCGCCAGGTCGAGGAGTCGCGTGATCCCCACGCGCGACGCGTCGATTTCATCGGTCTCGTGACGTTCAGCACCGGCCTCGGGGCGCTCGTCTACGGCCTGATCCGCTCCAGCGAAGACGGCTGGTCGTCGGCCAACGTGACGTTCTCGCTGATCGCGGCGGCGGTGCTGCTGATCGCCTTCGTGATCGCCGAAGCCGTGCAGCGGGAACCGATGTTCGACCTGACGCTGCTGCGCAAGCCGACGTTCGTCGGCGGGCTGATGGCGGCGTTCGCGATCTCGGCGTCGCTGTTCTCGATGTTCCCCTACCTCGTGCTCTACCTGCAGCTCGGGCTCGGCTTCTCGGCGATCGAGATCGGCGTGCGCTTCCTCGTGCTCTCCGGGCCGATCTTCCTCACCGCGGCGATCGCCGGCCGCCTCGCCGACTCCGTGCCCACGCGCTTCTTGATCGGGCCCGGGTTCGCCTTCGTCGGCGTCTCGCTGCTGCTGATGCGCGGGATCGAGCCGGGCATGGCATGGACGCACCTGATCCCGGGCTTCATCGTCGCGGGCATCGGCGCCGGGCTGGTGAACGTGCCGCTCGCGCAGACCGCGGTCGGCGTCGTCGAGCCGGCCCGTGCGGGCATGGCGAGCGGGATCAACGCCACGTTCCGGCAGGTCGGCATCGCCACCGGCGTCGCCGCCCTGGGCGCGATCTTCTCCCACCACATGTCCGACACCGCCCGCGGCCCGCAAGCGCTGGGCGGGCTCGTCGACGGCCTCAACGCGATCCTGCTCGTCGGCGGCATCCTCGCCCTCACCGCCGCCGCCCTGACGCTGATCCTGATCCGCCCGCAGGACTTCGTGACCGTCGGCGCACCCGAGGCCGAGCCCGCCGCCGCGTAACGGCTGACGTTTTCCGGCGTAGTGGCGGGCATGCTCCGCCGTTTCGTCTACGGCTGGCCGCTGCCGGTCCTGCTCGCCGTCTCACTGGTGCTCGGCGTGGTGCTGTTGCCGGACATCTGCGTCGCGACGTGCGATTCGGATCTCAACGTCGCGGCGACCGACCTGCTCCTGCTCTGGCTGGTCGTGCTGATCGCGTGGATCGCGGCCTGGGTCGGGAGGGCTGTGTTCCTCGTGGTCCGCGACCAGCGGTAGGCTCGCGGCGGGAATGTTGCCGCTGCGGGATCTGCTGCGCGAGCTCGAGCTGGAGGCAGTGGCCGGGGAGGCCGGGCTCGACCGCGCCGTGCGCTGGGTCCACAGCTCCGAGTTGCTGGACCCCACGCCGTGGCTCTCAGGCGGCGAGCTGTTGCTCACGACCGGCCTGCAGCTGACCGGCGATGACGTCATGCGCGCCTACGTCGCCCGGCTCGCCGGGCATGGGTTGACCGGGCTCGGGTTCGGCGCCGGGTTCGGGCACGAGCACGTCCCGGACGCCCTGCGCTCGGCGGCCGCCGAGCACGGCTTCCCGGTCTTCGAGGTGCCGTACGAGGTGCCGTTCATCGCGATCACCGAGAAGGCCTTCACACAGCTCGTCAACGAGCAGTACGCGGTGCTGCGGCGGGCGCTGTCGGCGCACGAGCGGCTCGAGAGGATCGTCCTCTCCGAGCGCGGCCTGGACGGTGTCGCCGCCGGCCTCGGGGCGATGGTCGGCGGGCCGGCCCTGATCTTCGACGCCCGCGGGGAGGTGCTCGCGCGGCGGGCCGGCCGCGCGGGGCTCTCGGCCGAGATCGTGCGGGCGCTGGGCGCGGAGCTGCGCGAGCGCGCTCGGGCGGGTGCGCGGCGGGGGTACGTCCCGAGTGCGGAGGGCTTCCCGGCGGGCGCGCTGGCGCTGCCCGTCGTGCGCGGCACCGCGCGCGGCGACCCGCCGCTGCCCGAGGCGTGGCTGGTCGCGGCCAAGGACGCGGGCGCGCTGACCGAGCTCGACCGGCTGACGTTGCACCAGGCGGTGACGATCGTCGCGTTGGAGCTGCTGCGCCGGCGGGTCGTCGACGACACCGAGCGGCGGCTGGCGGGCGACGTGCTGACCGCGCTCGTGGCCGGCGACCTGAGCGGCGCCGAGCTCGCCCGCCGGCTGGAGCCGTTCGGGCTGCGCGAGCGGGCGGGCGCACTGGTCATCGCTCCCCCGCGCGGCGCGCGGGCGGTCGCCGAGGAGTCGCTCGCGCGGGCGCTGCGCGATGAGGTCGGCGGCGGGCTGGTCGCGGCCCACGGGCGCTTTCTGTGCGCGCTGCTGCCCGCCTCCGACGACGAGGAGCTGTTCGCCCTCGCCGCTCGCGTCCACGCGCGCGTGACGCGGGAGGCCGGCCAGCCGCTCCCGGCGGGCGCCGGGCGCGTGGTCGCGCTCGGCGGGCTTGCGGCGCGGGTTCCACGAGGCGCGCTGCGCGCTGGAGGCGCGGGCGCTGGCGCTCAACGGCGACGGCTCCTCGGGGCTGGCCACCTACCGCGACCTCGGGTCCTTCCAGCTGCTGCTCTCGCTCCAGGACGACGACGCGCTGCGGCTGTTCTGCGACTCGATCCTCGGCCCGATCGAGGACTCCGAAGGCGCCTACGGCGGCGAGCTGATGCGCTCGCTGGAAGCCTTCATAGAGTGCAACGGGCAATGGGAACGCGCGGCCAAGGCCCTCTTCTGTCACCGTCACACGCTCCGCTATCGGATCCGCCGTGTCGAGGAGTTGACCGGACGCTCACTCGACAGCGCGCGCGATCGAATTGACTTCTGGCTCGCGCTGCGAGGGCGGGAACTGGTCCAACCCGAAAGGACGCCATGAAAGTCGGCTGCCCGACTGAGATCAAGACCGACGAGTACCGCGTCGCTCTCACGCCCGCAGGTGTCCGCGAGCTGGTCGAGCACGGCCATGAGGTGGCCATCCAGGCGGGCGCGGGTGAGGGCTCGGCGATCGCCGACGAGGAGTACGTCTCCCAAGGCGCGAAGATCCTGCCCGACGCCGCCGCGGTGTTCGGCTGGTCCGACATGGTCGTCAAGGTCAAGGAGCCGCAGGCGGTCGAGGTGGCGATGCTCGAGCCGCGCCACACGCTGTTCACCTACCTGCACCTCGCCCCGGACCCCGAGCTGACCCAGGGCCTGGTGGACTCGGGCGCGACCTGCGTCGCCTACGAGACCGTCGAGGACGGGCGCGGGCGGCTGCCGCTGCTGGCGCCGATGAGCGAGGTCGCGGGCAAGATCGCCACCCAGGCGGGCGCGTTCATGCTCGAGAAGCCGCTCGGCGGGCGCGGCATCCTGCTCGGCGGCGTGCCGGGCGTGGCCGCGGCCAAGGTGATGATCATCGGCGGCGGCGTGGTCGGCATGAACGCGGCGTTCATCGCGCTCGGGATGGAGGCGACGGTCTACGTCTTCGACCGCAACATCGATCGCCTGCGCGAGCTCGACATCGCCTTCGGCGGGCGCGCGGACACGTGCTACGCGTCGACGCTGGACATCGAGCAGCGCCTGCCCGAGGCCGACCTGGTGATCGGCGCGGTGCTCGTGCACGGGGCGAAGGCGCCGTACGTGATCCGGCGCGACCAGCTGTCGCTGATGAAGCGCCAGGCCGTGCTCGTGGACGTCTCGATCGATCAGGGCGGGTGCTTTGAGACGTCGCGCCCGACGACGCACAGCGATCCGACCTACGAGGTCGACGGCGTGCTGCACTACTGCGTGGCCAACATGCCGGGCGCGGTGCCCGTCACGTCCACGCGCGCGCTGACCAACGCGACGATGCCCTACATCGTGCACGTGGCCGACGCGGGCGTCGCGCAGGCGGCGCAGGAGAACGCCGGGCTGGCCAAGGGCGTCAACGTCGTCGGCGGCAAGGTGACCTACGCGCCGGTCGCGGAGGCGACGGGCCTGCCGTACACGGACCCGTTCGAGGCACTGGCGTAGTTGTACGACGTGGTCGTCATCGGCGGTGGCCACAACGGCCTCGTCGCCGCCACGATCCTCGCGCGCGCGGGCAAGTCGGTGCTGGTGCTCGAGCGGCGCGACCACGTCGGCGGCGCGGCCGTCTCCGAGCGCCCCTGGCCGGGGGTCGACGCGCGCCTGTCGCGCTACTCGTACCTCGTCTCGCTGATGCCGCGTCGCGCTGCGCGAGCAGCTCGGCCTGAACGTGCGGATGCGGCGGCGCTCGGTCTCGTCCTACTCGCCGCGCCCGGACGGCACCGGGCTGCTGCGTGCGCACCGGCGAGCGCGCCGTCGCCGAACTGGGCGGCGTTCTACGAGATGTGCGGCCGCGTCGCGCGCGCCGTGTTCCCGACGCTGACCGAGCCGCTGCTCTCGCGTGCCCAGATGCGCGCGCGCATCGGCGACCTCGCCGCCTGGGAGGCGCTGATCGAGCGTCCCGCTCGGAGAGGTCCTGTCGAAGTCCTTCGAGGATGACCTCGAGCGCGGGATCGTCGCCACCGACGCGCTGATCGGGACCTTCGCCGGGCTCGAGGACGAGTCGCTGCGCCAGAACCGCTGCTTCCTCTACCACGTGATCGGCAACGGCACGGGGGACTGGGACGTGCCGGTGGGCGGGATGGGTGCGGTCACCGAGGGGCTCGCGGCGCTCGCCTGGGCGGCGGGTGCGGAGGTCCGGCTCAGCGTGCGAGGTGACCGGCATCGACGTCGACGGCCACTGGGCCGAGGTGCGGTTCGCCGGCGCCGAGCCGGTCACCGCGCGCTGGGTGCTCTCCAACGCCGCGCCCGCGGTGCTCGCGCGGCTGCTGGGCGACGCGCCGCCCGACGATCCCGCTCCCGAGGGCGCGCAGCTGAAGCTCAACATGCTGCTCTCGCGGCTGCCGAAGCTGCGCGACCCGGAGCTCGACCCGCGTGAGGCGTTCGCGGGCACCTTCCACGTCAACGAGTCCGCGACCCAGCTCGCCGTCGCCTACGCGAGCGCGCAGCGTGGCGTGGTCCCGGAGCTCGCGCCGTGCGAGATCTACTGCCACTCGCTCACCGACCCGTCGATCCTCGGGCCGGAGCTGCGCGAGCAGGGCGCGCAGACGCTGACCTGCTTCGGTCTGCACATGCCGGCGCGGCTGTTCGCCGACGACCACGAGGAGGCCAAGGCGGAGGCGATCTCCTCGACGCTGCGGTCGCTTGAACAGCGTGCTCGCCGAGCCGATCGAGGACTGCCTGTATCATGACCCCCGGCGGCAAGCCGTGCCTGGAAGCGCGCACGCCGGTCGAGATCGAGGCACGAGCTCGCGCATGCCGGGCGGGAACATCTTCCACCGCGACCTCGCGTGGCCGTTCGCCGAGGACGAGTCGCAGGTCGGCACCTGGGGCGTGGAGACGCAGTACGAGAACGTGCTGCTGTGCGGCGCGGGCGCGCGCCGGGGCGGCGGAGTCAGCGGCATCCCCGGCCACAACGCCGCTCAGGCCGTCTTGTCGCGCCGGTAGCGCTCGGTCGCGCGGCATCGCCCCCGGCCTTCCCGGTCGGCGCGGACGCGCAGGGCCAGCGTCCTGGATGAGGACCTCCTCATGTAGAACCTGACGCTTACGTTAGAGTCTGGTTCCATGGCGATCGAACCAGCAACACGGTCACGGCGCCGTCTCGGCGTCGACGGTGATCACGAGCACTACAAGTGGTGGGCACTGTCGTGCACGAGCCTCGGGATGCTGCTCGCGACGATCAACTCCGGCACGCTGATCATCGCGCTGCCCGACCTCGAGAAGGCGCTGGGCGTGAGCATCCTGCTGCTGGTGTGGGTGATCCTCGCCTACATGATCTCCTCGACCGTGCTGGTGCTCTTCGCCGGCCGGCTGTCCGACCTGTTCGGCCGCAAGCAGGCGTACGTGGCGGGCTTCGCGCTGTTCGGCCTCGCCTCGCTCGGCGCCGGGTTCGCGGGCGGCGGGACCGAGCTGATCGTGTGGCGGATCGCGCAGGGCGTCGCCGCCGCGTTCCTGTTCGCCAACTCGGCCGCGATCGTCACCGACGCGTTCCCGAAGGAGGAGCTCGGGCTGGCGATGGGCACCAACACGATGGTCGCCGCCGTCGGGCTGGTGATCGGGCCGGTGCTCGGCGGCGCGCTCGTCAGCGTGTCCTGGCACTGGGTCTTCTGGTTCAACGTGCCGTTCGCGCTGCTCGGCTCGCTGTGGGCGTGGTCGATCCTGCGCGAGCTGGCGAAGCCGGACCGCGTGCGCGGGTTCGACGTCCCGGGCGTGCTGACGTTCGTGATCGGCCTGACGGGCTTCGTCTACGGGCTCTCGCGCGCGGGACTCAATGGCTGGGGCGATCCGCAGACGATCGGCGGGATCGTCGTCGGCCTGATCTTCCTGCCGCTGTTCGTGTTCATCGAGCTGCACCACCGGGCGCCGATGCTCGACCTGTCGATCTTCAAGAACCGGCTGTTCAGCGCGGCCACCGCGGCGGCCTTCATCAACGGGCTCTCGCGCTTCGCGCTGCTGTTCCTGTTCGTCTTCTACTTCCAGGGCGTCAAGGGCGACGATCCGATCAAGGCCGGTATCGAGCTCGCGCCGATGGCCATCGGCATGTTGATCGCGTCGCCGCTGGCGGGCGTCTGGGCCGACCGGCACGGCTCGCGCACGCTCGCCGCGTGGGGGATGGTCGTGGGCGCGCTGGCGCTGGCCGGCATGACCACGCTCGGCGTCGACACGCCGTACTTCTGGTCGGCGCTGTGGCTGTTCATCGTCGGCGTCGGCTCGGGCATGTTCAACTCCCCCAACACGGCGGCGATGATGGGCACCGTGCCGCCGAACCGCCGCGGGATCGCGGCCGGCGCGCGGACGATGCTGCAGAACACCGGCGCGGTGATCTCGATCGCGTTCGTGCTGGCGGTCGTCACGTCCTCGGTGGACAAGGACACGCTGTTCAAGATCTTCTCGGGCGTGACGACGGGCCTCGACGAGGCGACACTGGACCCGTTCATCTCCAACATGCACCTGGCGCTGTGGATCCTCGCCGCGACGTCGATGGTGGGCGCGGCCGTCTCGCTGCTGCGGCCGAAGGGGCAGTGATGCGGATCGGGGCGCTGGCCAAGGCTTCCGGGACGACGGTTCGGACCGTCCGCTACTACGAGGAGATCGGGCTGCTGCCGACCGACGCGCGCGCCGTCGGGGAGCATCGGGAGTACGACGAGGCCGACGTCGAGCGCCTGCGGGAGCTGCTGCGGCTGAAGGGGCTATTGGGCCTCTCGCTGGACGAGTTGCGCGAGGTGATGGTCGGTGAGGCGGCCCGTGCCGAGCGCCGGCGCGCATGGCAGGAGAGCACCGACCCGGTCGAGCGCGAGCGGCTGCTGGGCGAGGCGACCGACCACACCGACTCGCTGCTGGAGCTCGTGCAGCGGCGCAAGGCCGAGCTCGAGTCCTTCGAGGCCGAGCTCAACGAGCGCCGGCAGCGCCTGACGCACAAGCTGCGCGAGCTCGTGTCGTGAGCGCGGTGGCGACCGAGGGGCTGGTGGTGCGCTTCGGCGCGCTGACCGCGGTCGATCGCGTGTCGTTGTACGTCGAGCCCGGCGAGGTGTTCGGGCTGCTCGGGCCCAACGGCGCGGGCAAGACGACGACGCTGCGGGTGCTCACGACGTTGCTTCGCGCGGATGCCGGCTCCGCGACGGTCGCCGGCTGGGACGTGCGCTCGGAGAACCTGGAGGTGCGCGCGTCGATCGGCTACGTGCCGCAGGCGCTCTCCGCCGATGGCGCGTTGACCGCGCGCGAGAACCTCGACTTCTACGCGCGCGTGACCGGTGTCCCTCGCTCCGTGCGGGCGGCGCGGATCGACGCCGCGGTGGAGGCGATGGAGCTCGAACCGCTCCTGGACCGGCTCGCGCGGCACTTCTCGGGCGGCATGCTGCGGCGGCTGGAGATCGCCACCGCGCTCTTGAACCAGCCCGAGGTGCTGTTCCTCGACGAGCCGACCGTCGGCCTCGACCCCACGGCGCGAGCGCTGGTGTGGGAGCGGGTGCACGCGCTGCGCGCCGAGCACGGGACCACGGTGGTGGTGACCACGCACCTGATGGAGGAGGCCGAGCGCCACTGCGACCGCGTGGCGATCATGGACCACGGGTCCGTGGTCGAGCTCGGCTCCCCCAGCGAGCTGCTCGACCGCCACGGCGTGCGCTCGATGGAGGATGTCTTCCGCGCCGTCACCGGCCATGCGATCGAAGGCGAAGGGAGGTACAGCGATGTCCGCGCCCAGCGCCGCGTCGCGCGTCGTCTCGGGTGAGGCGCGTCGGCGTCCCGCCGCGCTCGACGGGGGCCCGATCCGGCGCCTGCTCGCCGGCGCGGCCGCGATGTCGCTCACGGAGTGGCGCAAGCTCCGTCACGACCAGCTGGACCTGATCACCCGCTCGGTGCAGCCGCTGCTGTGGCTGTTCGTGTTCGGCACGACGATGAGCAACCTCAATGTGATCCCCACCGGTGGGATCGAGTACCGGGCCTATCTCGCCCCGGGCGTGATGGCCCAGGCGGCGATGTTCGTGGCCATCTTCTTCGGCCTCGCGGTGATCTGGGAGCGCGACGTCGGTCAGCTCCAGCGCCTGCTGGCGACGCCGCTGCCGCGCTCGGCGCTGGTCATCGGCAAGGCGGCGGGGGCGGCGACGCGGGCCGTCATCCAGGCGATCGTGCTCCTGGCCGTCGTCGCGATCGCCGGGATCGGGTTGAAGTGGAGCGTGGTGGGCGTGCTCGGCGCGCTGGTGCTGCTGGCGGTGGGCACGGGGGCGTTCGCGTGCCTGTCGATGACGATCGCGTCGCTGGTCAAGGAGCGCGAGCGCTTCATGGGCATCGGCCAGCTGGTGATGATGCCGCTGTTCTTCGCCTCCTCGGCGCTGTACCCGCTGGCGATCATGCCGGGCTGGCTGCGGGCCATCGCCCACGTCAACCCCCTCACCTACGAGGTCGAGGGTCTGCGAGGCTTCCTGCTGGGCGGCGGCCATCCGGGCCTGGATCTGGTGGTCTGCCTGGGCTGGTTCGTCGTTCTGGCCGCGGCCGCCACCCGCGCATATCCAAAAGCCATCCTGTAAGCGCTGCTACCATCGGGCCCCGTATGCCGACGACGTCCCAGCTGGTCCGCAAGGGCCGCAACCCGAAGACGAAGAAGCTCGCCACCCCCGGCTTGAAGTCCGGCAAGGGCCGCAAGAAGAAGGTGGCGGCGCCGCAGCGTCGCGGGGTGTGCACGCGCGTCTACACCACTACGCCCAAGAAGCCGAACTCGGCCCTGCGCAAGGTGGCCCGTGTGCGCCTGACGAACTCCATGGAGGTCACGGTGTACATCCCCGGCGAAGGCCACAACCTGCAGGAGCACTCCGTCGTGCTCGTGCGTGGTGGCCGCGTCAAGGATCTCCCGGGCGTGCGCTACAAGGTCGTTCGCGGAACGCTTGACGCCGCCGGCGTCTCGGACCGCAAGAAGGCCCGTTCCCAGTACGGAGTGAAAGCCAAGTAATGCCACGTCGCGCCGCCGCAGGGCGCCGGAACATCGATCCGGACCCCGTTCACCGCTCCAAGCTCGTCCAGCAGGTCATCAATCGTGTGATGCTGGACGGCAAGAAGTCGACCGCCGAGCGCATCGTCTATGACGCGCTGGCGATTCTCGCCGAGCGCACGGGCAAGGAGCCGGTCGAGGCTCTCGAGATCTCGATCAAGTCGCTCACGCCGGTCCTCGAGGTCCGCTCCCGCCGCGTCGGTGGCGCCACGTACCAGGTCCCCGTCGAGGTGCCCGCGCCGCGCGCCCGCACCCTCGCCGTCCGCTGGCTGGTCGAGTTCTCGCGCAACCGCCGCGAGAAGTCGATGGCGCAGCGCCTGGCCAACGAGCTCCTGGACGCGCAGTCCCAGCAGGGCGGCGCCTACAAGCGCAAGGACGACATCTTCCGCATGGCGCAGGCCAACAAGGCCTTCGCGCACTACCGCTGGTAGCCGCGCCGCGCTCACGCAGGAAACCAAAGGCCGCTCCTGAGAGCGGCCTTTTTTGTTGGCTGCTTACTGGCGGCGGGCGGCGGTCGCGCGCCGCTTCGCGCTCTCGGCCTTCGGCCCGCCGCCGCTGCACGGCCCGCCGTTCGCCGACTTCATGGCGTCCGGGC
Organism: uncultured Solirubrobacteraceae bacterium; assembly: GCA_963798325.1. GTDB lineage: Bacteria > Actinomycetota > Thermoleophilia > Solirubrobacterales > Solirubrobacteraceae > Solirubrobacter. Next base: position 492,572 of record CAWCSS010000002.1, on the reverse strand, counting down.
CGATGTGCAGGCCGCACGCCTCCAGCGCGGCGCGCCCGGCGGTCGTCTCCCATTGCCGCGCGGTCCACGGCTTGAACTGGTCGAGCTGCGCCGGGGCGCTGAGCCCGTGGGTGCGCAGGCAGGCGACGAGCTCCTCGGGCGAGCCGGGGTCGCCGAGCTTGCAGGCCTTCAGCGCGCGGACGACTGCCGGGTCGCTCCCGTGGGCGCCGACCCAGTTCTTGACGTCGCGGCCGCCGGCGTCGGCGGGAAGGTCGAGTCCCTGGCCACGCAGGCAGGCGAGGACCGTTGCGTCGCGATCGGAGGCGGGCTGATCGTCGGCCCCGGCGGGCAGGGTGATGGTCGCGGCGACCGCCGCGGAGGCGGCGGTGGCGGCGAGGATGGCGAGAAATCGCTTCATGGCCTCCAATCCACCGTGTCGCGGTGACGGGCCGTGGAACCAAGGATGAACATCCGTGGAAAATGCGTCGCGCGGGCGGCGCGGCGCGCGAGACTTGCCGCGTGCCCACCGTGCTGCTCGTGGAGGACGAGCCGGACATCGTCGAGCTGCTGACCGACTTCCTCGCCGTCGAGGGGTTCGGCGTTCTCGCCGCGGGCAACGCGACGAGCGCCATCGACGCGCTCGCCGGCCACGACGTCGCCGCGGTCGTGCTCGACGTCATGCTGCCCGGCGGGTCCGGCTTCGACGTCTGCCGGCGCATCCGCGAGCACTCGGACGTGCCGCTGCTGTTCCTCAGCGCGCGCGGCGAGGACGAGGACAAGCTGCGCGGGCTCGCCCTCGGCGCCGACGACTACATCGTGAAGTCCGCGACCCCCGCCGAGGTGGTCGCGCGCGTCAAGGCCGTGCTCCGGCGCAGCGGTGCGCGCGACCCGCGGCGGCAATCGTACGGCGGCCTGACGATCGATCGTGCGGCGCACGAGGTGACGGCCGAGGGGCAGTTGGTGGCGCTCACCGCGCGCGAGTTCGAGTTGCTGGCGCTGTTCGCCGATCACCCGCGGCAGGTGCTCACCCGCGAGCAGATCTTCGAGCGCGTGTGGGGCTCGTGGGGGGATCGCAGCGCGGTCGCCGTCTACGTCCGGCGGCTCCGCGAGAAACTCGGCCCCGCGCTGTTCACGACCGTCTGGGGCGTCGGCTACCGCTTCGACCCGCCGGTATGAAGCGCGCGCTGTCGCTGCGGACGTGGCTGGCGCTCGGGCTCGTCCTGACGTTGTCGCTGACGTCCGCCGCCGCCGCGGCGGCGTGGCTGGTGACGACCCAATGGCAGGCGCAGCGGGAGCGCGCGCGCCGCGACGCCGCCGTCGCGCTGCTGGAGCGGACGGCGCTCGACACGCCCGGCCTCGCGGCGCGGCTCACCCGCCTCGGCGTCGAGGCGGACGTCGGGCCCACGACGGAGATGGCGGTGTTCGACAAGGCCAAGGTCCAGCGAACCAGGATCGCCAGCGCCAAGGGCGTGCTGAGCACGCCCGGCCTGCTGGCGATCCAGCAGCGCGTCGACGGCAAGGACGCGCTGCAGAGCGGGTACACGCAGGTCCCGCTGAAGGGCCCGACCGCCACCGGGACGCTGTGGGTTCGCCACGAGAGCGCCGCGGCCCGCTGGTCGATCGTCGCCGGGGCCGCCGCCGTGGGGTTGGCGGTCGCGCTCGCGCTCGCCGTCGCGCTGCTGCAGCGCTGGGTGCTGCGCCCGCTCGCGCGGCTGGCGTCCGACGCCGACCGGATCGCCGGCGGCGAGCTCACGCTCGCGCCGGTGCGCACGCGCGCGCTCGAGGTCGCGCAGGTGGGGGAGGCGTTGCGTGGCATGGCGGGCGCGCTCGGCTCGGCACTCGGAGCCTCCGCCGCGGCCGAGCGCGAGCGGCGCTTCCTGATCTCCGCGATCGCCCACGACCTGCGCACGCCGCTGTTCACCCTGCGCGGGTCGCTGGAGGCGATGGAGCGCGGGATCGGCGACGGCACCGCGCTCGCCCGCGCGCAGCGCAAGGCCGACCATCTCGACCGTCTCGTCGGCGACCTGTTCGCGTTCGCGCGCTTCGAGTACGCGGGTGAGGTCCACCGCGCCGCGGACGTCGACCTCGCGGAGGTCGCGCGGGCGGTCGTCGAGACCGTCCCCGCTGGGCGGGTGCGCGTGGAGCTCGTCGAGGCGGAGCGGGGTCGGGTCCGCGGCGATCCGGTCGCGCTCGAGCGCCTGCTGACCAACGTGCTCGACAACGCCGTCCGGCACGCGCGCTCACGGGTCACCGTGACCGTCCGCGGGCCTGTCGTCGGCGTCCTCGACGACGGCCCGGGGTTCGCCGACGAGGACCTCCCGCACGTCTTCGAGCCGCTCTTCCGCGGCGACCGCGCCCGCGGCGCCGGCGGCGCCGGCCTCGGACTGGCGATCGCGCGCCGGCTCGCCCGCGCACACGGCGGAGACATCGAGGCGTTCAACGCCGCCGACGGCGGAGCGTGCGTCGTCCTCTCGCTGTGACTAGGGTGCGCAGGTGCACGTCGGGCGCCCGCGCCTCATCAGTCGGCTCTCGGACGCCCCCGTCGTGCTGATCGAGGCGGGTGGCGGCTACGGCAAGTCCACGCTCGCCGCCGACTACCGCCGCACGCTGGGGATCGCGTCCGCCGAGGCCGTGCTCGAACGCGGCGTCTCCGGCGCCGACGAGTTGATCGGCGTGCTGCGCCGAGGCCTGCGCCGCGCCGGCCTGACCGACGCGGCCGCGTGTCCTGACCGCCTCGGGCGTCGCCGACGAGCGCCCGCTGCTGCTGGTCGTCGACGAGGTCCAGCGCGCGTCCGGCGAGGCCGTCGACCTCCTCGTCGGGCTCGCCACGTCGCTGCCGGAGCACCACCGGCTGCTGCTCATCGGCCGCCGCCTCGACCCCCGCCTGCGCGCGCTGCCGTCCGTCTTCCTCGGCACCGACGACCTCGCCTTCGACGACGCCGAGCTCGCCGCGCTGCTCGGCGGAGTGCAGCATGTCGCCCACCTGCGCCGCGTCACCCAGGGCTGGCCGGCCGCCGCCGAGCTCGCCGGCCTCTGGCTCGCCCGTGACGGCGTGGTCCCGCGCGGCACGCTCGCCCAGCTGCTCGACGGCCTGCTCGCGGGCGTCTCGGACACCGACCGCACCCGCCTCGCACTGCTCGCCCGCTTGCCGTTGCTCTCCCACGAGGTCGCCGACGCGGTGGCGGGACCCGGCGCCCTGACGATGCTGCTCGACGCCGGCCTCCCGGTCCGCCCGTCCCGCCCGGGCTGGCTCGAGCTCCCCGACCCGGTCCGCGAAGCGCTCACCCGCCCGGGCGCGTCGCCCGCGCCTGCCGCGCCGCCCGCGCCGTCGGCGCTCTCCACCGGCGCGGCGCGGTCGGCCGCCGCGGCGTACGCCGACGCCGGCGAGCTCTCCGCGGCGCTGGCGCTGCTCTCCGGCGACGGCGTGGCGGTCGCGGAGCTGCTCGCCGGGCGGCGCTGGCAGGAGCTGTCGGCGCTGGATCTCGCCGAGCTGCGTGTGATCCTCTCGACGCTGCCGGAGGAGGCGCTGGCGGCGCATCCGTTCGCGCTCGTGCAGGTCGCGCGGCTCGCCGATCGGACGGTCGACTTCGAGCTGCGGCTCGCGCTGCTCGAGCAGGCGCTGCCGTTGCTCGGCGACGGTCCCGCGCGGCGCGAGGCGGAGGCCGAGCTCGTCGCCACGCGCGCGGTGACCGCGCCCGGCGACGAGACGGAGGCGGCCGCCCGCGCGATCCTCGCCGCCGCCGGGCCCGGCGAGACGGTCACGCGCGCCCGTGCGCTCACCGCACTCGCGCGCGTCGACGCGTGGCGCGGCGAGCCGGCGACGATGCTCCGCGCCGAGGGGTATCTCGCGCAGGCGGCCGCGCTGTGCCGGATCGCGCGTGAGCCCGAGTGGGAGGCGTGGACGCTCAACGCGCTGGGGTACCGGGTGGCGTTCGCGCGCGGTGACCTCGACCTCGCGGTCGAGCACATGAACGCGGCGCTGGCGCTGCTGCCGGAGCCGGACTCCGAGCGCGCGGCGGTGGCGACGTTCCTGGCCGAGGCACTGGCCTATCTCGGGCGGCTCGACGACGCGGAGAGCGCGCTGCGCGAGGCGGCCGAGATCGGGCGCCGTCTCGGCGACCACCGGGTGCGGGCGTACGCGGCGTGGACGTGGACCACGCTCGCCTCGCTGCGCGGCGACGCGGCGGCGACGATCCAGCGCATCCGCGCAGTCGAGCGTCACCCCGGGGACTGGTTCGAGCACCCCACCGGCGCGGAGTTCCTCGCCGACGCCGCGCTGGCGCTGGCGCGGGTGGGGGAGGGCGAGGCGGCACTGACCTACGCCGAGCGGGCGCGCGAGCGGGCCGAGGCGCTCGGGCATCCCGAGATCGCATGGATCGCCACCGGCGCGGTGCAGGCGCGGTTCGGCGATCCGGCGCTCGCGCTGGACGTGCTCACGCGGTTCGCGGCCTCACCGCAGCAGGCGCCCCGCGACGAATGGCGCACGCTGCTCTTCCAGGCGTTCGCGGCGTCACGGGCGGGAGACCCGCGCGCGGCCACCTTCGCCGCGCAGGCGCATGCGGCCGCCGAGGCCCTCGGCCACCCGGACCTCCCCGGCCGCCACGAACCGGACATCGTCGCGCCCAGCGGGCCGCCGGCGCTCGAGGTCACGCTGCTCGGCGGCTTCGGCGTGACCGCCGACGGGCGCGCGCTCGTCCCGCCGCCGGGCCGTGGCGCGACGCTGGTCAAGCTGCTCGCGCTCTCCGGCGGGCCGTTGACCGGCGAAGAGGTGGTCGAGGTCCTCTGGCCGGACTCCGACGTACCGACCGGCCGCCGCCGGCTGCGCAACCTGCTCAACCGCGTGCGCGCGTCATGCGGCGATCTCGTCACCCGCGACGGCGAGTCGCTCGTCCTGTCGGCCTCGGCGGTGGTCGACGCCCGGCGCTTCGAGGCGTCCGCGGCCGCCGTCCGCTCGGCCACGCCCACGGAGCAGGCCGGCCTGGCCCGTGCCGCCGTCGCCCGCTACGCCGGCGACCTGCTTCCCGCCGACCGCTACGAGGCCTGGGCCTCCGCTCCGCGCGAGCGCCTGCGCCGCCGCTACCTCGACCTGCTCGACCTCCTCTCCGACGACGCGGTCGAGCGCGGCGACCTCGACGAGGCCATCCGCCTGCTCGACCAGGCCCAGGTCGCCGAGCCGCTCGACGAGTCCCGCTACGTCCGCGCCGCCGAGCTCCTGCTCTTCCAGGGCCGCCGCGGCTCCGCCGCCGTCCTGGTCGACCGCGCGCTGAAGCTGCGCGCCGGTCTCGGCCTGCCGGAAACCCCGACGCTCACCCGCCTCCGAGACGCGACGCGAACCTAAAGCCAACGTTAAGGGGACTGTCCCCTTTATGTTGTTGGACGCCTGTTGGACGGGTCGGCTTCACGCTGTGGGCATGCTGGTCACGCTGATCCTCAGGCTCCTTCCCGAGCGACTCGCCGAGGGCGAGTTGGTGGGCGAGGTCGAGCACGTCTACTCCGGCGAGAAGGTGCTCGTGCGCGACCTCGGCGAGCTGGCCGGCTTCGCTCAGGAGTCCGCGGCGCGCGAGCGCGAAGCGAGGCCCTCCACCTCCGCGTAGCTCGGGACGCCGTCGCGCGGCGCCTCGCCGCGGAGGGCGATCGCCGCGTTCACCGTGGCCTGCAGCGCGGTGCGGAACAGCAGCGAGCCGGTGCTGATGCGCGCCACGCCGAGCTCGGCCAGGTTCCCCGGCGCGTAGAGCACGTTCAGCGGCGCGGGGACCGAAGCGACGAACGCCTCGATGTCCGTGCGCGGCAGGCCGGGGACGAACACGCCGTCCGCGCCGGCGTCGACGTAGCGCCGGCATCTCGCGACGGCGTTGTCGAGATCGCCGTCGCGCAGCCAGTGGGTGTCGGTGCGCGCGTTGACGAAGACGTCAGGTGCCCTGGCTTTCACCGCGGCGATCTTGCGCGCGTGGAGGTCCACGTCCCCGTGCCCGTCCTCGAGATTGATGCCGGCGACCGGCCCGAGCTGCGCGACGCGCTCGGCGACCTCGAGCGGATCGTCGGAGAACCCGCCTTCGAAGTCGACGGTCAGATGGCAGTCGAGCGTGATCAGCCGGCGGGTGAGCGCGAGCGTCTCGGCCAACGTGTCACCGGCCGCGTCGCGCTTGCCCACCGCGGCGGCCACGCCGAGGCTCGTCGTCCCGATCGCGTCGAAGCCCGCGGCGGCGAGGGCGGCCCCGCTCACCGCGTCCCAGGCGTTGGGGAGCAGCAGGGGGTCACCCGGCCGGTGCAGGTCCTTGAACGACGTCATCGCAGCGCCTGCGCGAACGCCCGCGCGTGCCGCTCGCCCGGGCATCGGCGCGAGCCCTCGCCGAACGGCCGCCCGGCGAGGCTCACCAGGACGGTGTTCCCGCTGGGATCGACACGCTTGGTCGCCTTCACCGGGAGCGTGTCCCCGCGGATCAGCGCCGCGGTGGCCTCGCACGCCTGCACGAGGATCGCGACCTGCTGCGCCGCCGTCTCTTCGTCGGCCCGGGGGAGCGCGGCGAGCACGCGCCGCAGCGCCTCGTCCGCCCCGGGCGCGTCGGTGCCAGGGTGATACGCGGCGGCGACCGTCCGCACGTCCGCGACGTCGACGCCGGCGCCGAGTCCGGCCGCGAGCGAGGCGACGGGCGCGTATGGGCCCGAGCCGCTGACCCGGGGCTCGATGGCGTCGAGCAGGTCCTCGGCGATCCGGCGCCGCCGCGCGTGGGTCTCACCGTTGGCGAACCGCGACACCGTCGCGCGCAGCCACGCCATCGTGCCGAACGGACCGGGCGGACCCGGAGAGGGAACGGGATCTTCGAGCGAAGCCATGCCAGGACGGTACGCGCCGGACATTTCGGCGCGGGCCGAAACGTCGCGGGCCTAGGCTGAGCGACATGTCCGAGCTCGCCGACATCGCCGCGCTGCTCGCGGACCGCACCCGCGCGCGGATTCTCGAAGAGCTGCTGGCCGGTCCGCCGCTGCCCGCCGGCGCACTGGCGGCGCGAGTGGGCGTCGCGCCGTCGACGGTCTCGGGACACCTGGCCAAGCTCGAGTCCGCCGGTCTGATCTCCGTGCGCTCCGTCGGCCGCCGGCGCGAGGCGTCGCTCGCGCGACCCGAGGTCGCCGAGGCGCTGGAGGCGCTCGGGCGCCTCGCGGGCGACTCCCGGCCGATCGGCCTGCGCGCCGTCAACGGCAAGGCGGCCCTGCGCGAGGCGCGCTCGTGTTACGACCACCTCGCGGGACGGGCGGGGGTTGCGCTGGCCGATTCACTGGTCGAGTGCGGCGCGTTGTCGCTGCGGGACGGGGCGTTCGTGGTCGGCGACGCGGCGCGACTCGTCGCGGACTTCGGGATCGACGTGGCGGCGTTGCCGGGCCGGCGTCCGCTCGTGCGCGCGTGCGTCGACTGGACCGAGCGGCGGCCCCACGTGGCGGGTGCCTTGGGGGCGGCGCTGCTCGACGTGCTGCTGGAGCGCGGGTGGGTTCGTCGCCGCCCTGACGGGCGGGCGCTGAATGTGACGCGCGCGGGCGCGGCGGGTCTCGGGGTGTAAGACGAGCGGATCGCCTCGCGGCCGTCAAGTCACGGTCAGCCGTCCTGTCGTTCGCTGCGCCAGGGGTGCCCTCCGAGCGAGGGCCACCCGGCACCAACGGCCGTCCGCGTTACGTTTCCGTCCCAGAGGGACGGTTTCGTCACTCCCTCGCGGCGCCGGTGGCCGCGTTGGCGCTCGCCAGTGGTCGTTTGTGAACCGTATCGGTTCATAACTGACCACTCGCTCGGCCCGCGGTTACGGCCGCACCACACGCTCCCGGCCATCGACGTCGACCACGCGCAGCGGACCCGAGACCGGGACCACCCGCGCGCTCCGGCGCGGCACGAGCCACACCCGCCCAGCCGCGCGCACGTGACAGCGCCGCGTCGCGGCGTTGATGCACGCCACCCGCGTCCCGCCCGCCACACGCGCCAGCGCGACCTCGCTCCGCAGACACGGCCCCGCCGGGATCGTGTACCGCGACGACCACCCGACGAACCGGCACGACGGCGTCGACCACCCGACGACGCCCCCGTCGAGCACCATGGACCCGACATCCACCGTCGGCGGCCCGCGGAACACCTCGCGCCCGTCGAACCCGACGACCACCACCCGCACCCCCTCGCGCAGACCGTCGCCGGAGACGAAGGCCACGCCGGAGGCGCCCACCGCGACGCGCCCGAACCGCACGCCGCGCGCGAGGACTCGAACCCGCTCGGACCCCGCCGGCGAGAACACGAGCGCGTCGGTGCCATCCCCGACCGGGACGGTGGCCGCGACGTCCCCGCCCGCAGACATCGACAGGCCCGAGACGTTGAAGCCGTCGTACGGGCCCAACGAGATCTGCCGCCCTTCGGTGCCATCGACCACCGAGAACACGATCATCGCGCCCTCCGGGACCGGGGCCACACCGAGCGCGCCCGCCACGGCGACGTGCGAAGGGTCGGCGCCCGGCGGCAGGGCGACCTCCTCGCGCCGCCCGCCGCGGCGCAGCCACACGCCGTCGTCCTCCATCGTCACCAGCCCGGCCGCCGAGGGCTGGACCGACGGCACGACGCGGAACAACGGTGGGGCGCCGAACGCCGGTGCGACGCGAGCGAACCCGCTCGCCCCGAACGCCGACAACGCAGAGCCCGACCGCACCGCCACCTGCCCGGAGCCGGTCACGAGCTCGGCGCCGCCCGCCAGCGAGAGGCCGCCGCCCAGGACCGCCGCCGGGCCCCCGAGCGCCGGCGCCGAGAACACCTGCCCGCCGGACCCCCAGAGGACCCGCCCGTCGAGCAGCGCGGGCCCCGCGCCACCGCCCTCGGCGACCGCCCGCACGCCGGCACGCGCAGCACTCGTGCAGGACGCCAGCGCAAGAAAAATCGCGACGAGAACGCTTGTGAGCCTGACTGTCATGCCCCTGCTATATTCGACTGCCGTTGTGGCGGCCTAGAGCCGTGCGACAGAAGCCTTGGTCCTTCACATGGAGTCACGCGAGACATAGCCCACTGCGATTGAGGGGCCACCTCGCAGCATGTGAACGACACGGGCCCGCAAGGGCCCGTTTCTTTGCCCGCTGTCGGGGCACCCTACGCAGGAAGAACGTAGACAGAGAAGAGATATCTCCATGCCGCGCAAGTTCACGCTCGAAAAGACCCGAAACATCGGCATCATGGCCCACATTGATGCTGGCAAGACGACGACGACCGAGCGCATCCTGTACTACACCGGCAAGTCGCACAAGATGGGCGAGGTGCACGAAGGCGCCGCGACCATGGACTGGATGGAGCAGGAGCAGGAGCGCGGCATCACGATCACGTCGGCTGCGACCACGTGTGAGTGGGCTGATCACCGCATCAACATCATCGATACGCCCGGCCACGTGGACTTCACCGTCGAGGTGGAGCGCTCGCTGCGCGTGCTCGATGGTGCGGTCGCCCTGTTCGACTCCGTGGCCGGCGTAGAGCCGCAGTCTGAGACGGTCTGGCGTCAGGCGGACAAGTATGCCGTCCCGCGCATCGCCTACATCAACAAGATGGACCGGATCGGCGCGGACTTCGACCGCGGCGTGCAGACGATGATCGATCGCCTGGGTGCTCACCCGGTGCCGATCCAGCTCCCGATCGGGGCTGAGTCCGACTTCCTGGGCGTCATCGACCTCGTCGGGATGAAGGCCATCGTCTACAAGGACGATCTCGGCAAGGACGTCTCCGTCGAGGACATCCCGGGCGAGTTGCTCGAGGACGCGCAGCTTGCGCGCGAGCACCTGCTCGAAGAGGTCTCGCACTACGACGACGATCTCGTCGAGATGATCCTCGAGGAGCAGGAGATCCCGACGCCGCGGCTGGTCGAGGCCATCCGCAAGGCGACGCTCTCCAGCCAGCTGACGCCGGTCCTGTGCGGCTCGTCGTTCAAGAACAAGGGCGTGCAGCCCCTGCTGGACGCCGTGATCGCGTACCTGCCGTCCCCGCTGGACGTCCCGCCCGTCGTCGGGCTGGAGCCGGTCCGCGGCGAGGAGGACCGCGAGGCGACCCGCCATGCGGACGACTCCGAGCCGTTCGCGGCCCTGGCGTTCAAGATCATGGCCGACCCCTACGTCGGCAAGCTCACCTACTTCCGCGTCTACTCGGGCAAGCTCGAGGCGGGCTCGCGCGTGCTCAACGTGTCCAGTGGCCGCACCGAGCGCATCGGCCGCATCCTGATGATGCACGCCAACGAGCGCGAGGACGTCACCGAGGTCTACTCGGGCGACATCGCGGCGGCGGTCGGCATCAAGCAGGTCGTCACGGGCGACACGCTCGCGGCGCCGGACAAGCCGATCAAGCTCGAGGCGATCACGTTCGATGACCCGGTGATCTCCGTGGCCATCGAGCCCAAGACGAAGTCCGACCAGGAGAAGATGTCGGTCGCCCTTGGCCGCCTGGCCGAGGAGGACCCGACGTTCCAGGTCCGTACCAACGAAGAGTCCGGCCAGACCGAGATCTCGGGCATGGGCGAGCTGCACCTCGAGGTGCTGGTCGACCGCATGATGCGCGAGTACAAGGTCGACGCCAACGTCGGCCGTCCGCAGGTCTCCTATCGCGAGACCGTGCGCGGCACGGCCGAGAAGGTCGAAGGCCGCCACGTGCGCCAGACCGGTGGCTCGGGCCAGTACGGCATCGTCTACATCAACCTCGAGCCGGCGCCCGGCGAGGGCTTCGACTTCGTGAACAAGATCAAGGGCGGCTCGATTCCGATCGAGTTCATCCCGGCGATCGAGAAGGGCGTCGAAGAGGCCCTGGCCAACGGCGTCCGCGCCGGCTACCCGGTGGTCGACGTGCGGGTCACGCTCGTGGACGGCAAGTTCCACGACACGGACTCCTCGGAGATCGCGTTCAAGATCGCCGGCTCGCTGGCGTTCAAGGAGGCGGCGCGTCGGGCCAAGCCCGTGCTGCTGGAGCCGATCTTCTCGGTCGAGGTCGTCACGCCCGAGGAGTACATGGGCGATGTCATCGGTGACCTCAACCGTCGCCGCGGGCGTGTGAACGGCATGGAGCCGCGAGGCAACGCCCAGGTCGTTTCGGCACATGTGCCGCTGAGCGAGATGTTCGGTTACGCCACCGACGTGCGGACGATGTCCCAGGGCCGGGCGACGTACACCATGCAGTTCGATAAGTATGAGGAGGTGCCTCCCAACATCGCCGAGAAGGTGGTCGAGGGTCGCACCGGCGTGCCTGTCCCCGCCTAGACGCGGTAGTCTGGATGGGTTCGCCTCAGCACGAGTTTTCTAGATAGGAGCGAATAGAAAGTGGCGAAGGAGAAGTTCACGCGGGACAAGCCGCACGTCAACGTCGGCACCATTGGTCACATCGACCATGGCAAGACCACGCTGACCGCGGCCATCACGAAGGTGCTGTCCGAGAAGTACGGCGGGCAGGCCCGGTCCTTCGACGAGATCGACAACGCTCCTGAGGAGAAGGCTCGCGGCATCACGATCGCGACCTCTCACGTCGAGTACGAGACGGAGAACCGTCACTACGCGCACGTGGACTGCCCGGGTCACGCGGATTACGTCAAGAACATGATCACGGGCGCCGCCCAGATGGACGGCGCGATCCTCGTGGTCTCGGCGGCGGACGGCCCGATGCCGCAGACGCGCGAGCACATCCTGCTCGCCCGTCAGGTGGGCGTGCCGTACATCGTCGTGTTCCTCAACAAGGCCGACATGGTCGACGATGAGGAGCTGCTCGAGCTCGTCGAGGTCGAGGTGCGCGAACTGCTGTCCGCGTACGACTTCCCGGGCGACGACGTCCCGTTCGTCATCGGCTCGGCGCTGAAGGCGCTCGAGGGTGACGAGGAGTACGTCCAGAAGATCATCGACCTCGGTGACCAGCTGGACAACTACATCCCGGAGCCCGAGCGTGCGCTCGACAAGCCGTTCCTGATGCCGGTCGAGGATGTCTTCTCGATCACGGGTCGTGGCACGGTGGCCACGGGCCGCATCGAGCAGGGCATCGTCAACACGGGCGACACCGTGCAGATCGTCGGTATCCACCCCGAGGTCTCCTCCACGGTCGTCACCGGCGTCGAGATGTTCCGCAAGATCCTCGACGAGGGTCGCGCCGGCGATAACGTCGGTTGCCTCCTTCGCGGCATCAAGCGCGAGGAGATCGAGCGCGGGCAGGTTCTCTGCAAGCCGAACTCGATCACCCCGCACACGAAGTTCAAGGCCGAGGTCTACGTCCTCAAGAAGGAAGAGGGCGGACGCCACACTCCGTTCTTCAACGGGTACCGGCCGCAGTTCTACTTCCGGACCACCGATGTGACCGGCGTCGCCAACCTGCCCGAGGGCACGGAGATGGTCATGCCGGGCGACAACATCGCGATGGAGGTCGAGCTGATCCAGCCGATCGCCATGGACGCCGGCCTGCGTTTCGCCATCCGTGAGGGTGGGCGCACCGTGGGCTCCGGCGTGGTCACGGAGATCATTCAGTAAGACCGCAGTACCCGCGGCGGGCGCCCCCCGGTGCCCGCCGCAAAGCGCAAGCAGGCAGATACGACCTTTAGAGGGCGGGCCCCGGAGCCCGGGGGCCGCCCTTCTTGCGCGTAACTACCCAGAACAAATCTTCAGTCAAGTACCGGACAGAACGTGGCCATAGCCCAAAACAAGATCCGCATCCGTCTCAAGGCGTACGACTCGTCGGCCATCGAGACCGCGGCCAAGGAGATCGTCGAGACCGCGACGCGGACTGGTGCGACCGTCTCTGGCCCGGTGCCGTTGCCGACGGAGAAGAACGTGTACGCCGTGGTGAAGTCCCCCTTCAAGGACAAGGACTCCCAGGAGCACTTCGAGATCCGGACGCACAAGCGCCTGATCGACATTCATCAGCCCACGCCCAAGACGGTCGACTCGCTCCAGCGGCTCGATCACCTTCCGGCCGGCGTCGACATCGAAATTCGACTCGCCTTTAACTGACATGCCAGCGATCCTCGCCAAGAAGCTTGGGATGACCCAGCGATTCCTCGACGACGGTCGTGTCGAGCGCGTGACCGTGCTCGAGGCTGGTCCTTGTCCCGTGACCGCGATCCGCACCAACGAAGTCGACGGCTACGAGGCTGTTCAGCTCGGCTTCGGCGCCGTGCGTGAGAAAGCGCTCAACAAGCCGCTGCTGGGCCACCTCAAGAAGGTCGACGCCCCGCCCGTGCGCAAGCTCGTGGAGTTCCGCGACGAAGCCGCTGAGCTCGTCGTCGGTGACACCGTGACCGTCGAGTCCTTCGAGGTCGGCCAGCAGGTCAAGATCGCCGGCGTCGGCAAGGGCAAGGGTTTCCAGGGCACGATCAAGCGCCACAACTTCGCTTCCGGCCCCAAGTCGCACGGCTCGCACAACAAGCGCGCCCCGGGCTCGATCGGTGCCTCGGCCACGCCCTCGCGCGTGTTCAAGGGCATCAAGGGCCCCGGCCGCATGGGCGGCAAGCGCGTGACCCAGAAGGGTCTGACGATCGTCGAGCTCATGCCCGATCGCAACCTGATGATGGTCCGCGGCTCGGTCCCCGGTTCCAAGGGCGACACCGTGGAGGTCCGCACCGATGCCTAGTTCCGCTCCCACGCTGGGCGGCGGGTCCAAGGTGGACCTGGACGCCGACGTCTTCGAGCAGCCGTTCAACGGCCCGCTCGTGCACGAGGTCGTCATCGCCGAGCTCGCCGCGCGCCGCCAGGGCACGCACGCGACCAAGACGCGCGGCATGGTCCGCGGCGGCGGCGCCAAGCCGTGGCGCCAGAAGGGCACCGGCCGCGCCCGTGCGGGTACCAGCCGTTCCCCGATCTGGACCGGCGGCGGCACCGTCTTCGGCCCCAGCCCGCGGTCATACGTCACCAAGGTCAACCGCAAGGCGCGCAAGTCGGCGCTTCGCTCCGCGCTGTCGGTGCACGCCGAGCGCTCGACGATCCACGTCGTGGACCCGTCGGCGTTCGACGCGCCGTCGACCGCGAAGGCCGCCGGCCTGCTGTCCTCGCATCGCGGTGGCAACGTGCTCGTGGTCATCGGCGACGGTGAGCTCAACGCGCTGAAGTCGTTCCGCAACCTGTCGCGCACCAACGTCCTGCACGTCGATGACGTCGGCGTGGCCGATCTGGTCGGCGCCGCGACGCTGGTCGTCAGCCAGGCCGCGCTCGACGCCCTGACCGCCCGAGCGAGGAAGGCGTAAGCCATGGACCACTCCCAGGTCATCATCCGCCCGGTCGTCTCCGAGAAGAGCTACGTGCTGGCGAACTTCGATCGCTACACGTTCCGCGTGCACGACAAGGCGCACAAGACGCAGATCAAGCAGGCCGTCGAGGCGCTGTTCAACGTCAACGTGGTCGAGGTGCGCACCTCGAAGGTCCCCTCCAAGCCCAAGCGCCGTGGTGTCACCACCGGCCGCACCCGGGCGTGGAAGAAGGCCGTCGTGCAGATCTCGCCCGGTCAGTCGATCCCGATCTTCCAGGGCCTTGAGGCCGCAGAAGGCTAGTTCCAATGCCGATTCGTAAGCCAAAGCCCACCTCTCCCGGACGCCGGTTCATCACGTTCCCGGACTTCCAGGAGATCACGAAGACCGAGCCTGAGCGCAGCCTCGTCGAAGGGCTCAAGAAGTCCGGCGGTCGTAACGCGCTCGGTCGCAAGACCGCGCGTCACCGCGGCGGCGGGGCCAAGCGCCTCTACCGCAAGGTCGACTTCAAGCGGACCAAGGACGGCGTGCCCGCGAAGGTCGCCGCGATCGAGTACGACCCGAACCGTTCGGCGTACATCGCGCTGCTGCACTACACCGACGGCACGAAGGCGTACATCATCGCCCCGAACCGTCTGCGTGTCGGCATGAACGTCATCTCGGGCGCGGGTGCCGACATCCAGGTCGGCAACGCGATGCCGCTGGCCTCGATGCCGGTCGGCACGCTCGTGCACAACGTCGAGCTCCAGCCGGGGCGCGGCGGGCAGATGGCCCGCTCCGCCGGCGTCGGCGTCCAGCTGATGGCCAAGGAGGGGGCGTACGCCACCCTTCGCCTGCCCTCGGGCGAGATGCGTCAGGTCCTCTCGGCCTGCCGCGCGACCGTCGGCGTCGTCGGCAACTCCGATCACCAGAACGTCACGATCGGCAAGGCCGGCCGCAAGCGTCACATGGGCGTGCGCCCGCAGACGCGCGGCAAGGCCATGAACCCGGTCGACCATCCGCACGGCGGTGGTGAGGGTGGTGGCTCGCTGGGCAACCATCCCAAGACGCCGTGGGGTGTGCCGACGCTCGGCTACCGCACGCGTAAGAAGGGCAAAGCTTCAGACCGTTACATCGTCCGCGGTCGCCGTCGCGGGAAGAAGGGTGGCCGCTGATGAGCCGTTCGTCAAAGAAGGGACCGTGGGTCGAGGATCGTCTGTTCGCGCGCATCGAGGCGATGAACGACTCCAACTCCCGCCAGATGATCCGCACGTGGTCGCGCGCGTCGACGATCTTCCCGGAGTTCGTCGGGCACACGATCGCCGTGCACGACGGCCGCAAGCATGTGCCGGTGTTCGTCTCGGAGTCGATGGTGGGCCACAAGTTGGGCGAGTTCGCGCCGACGCGTACCTACCGCGGCCATGACTCCAAGGGCAAGGTGCGATGACTCCCGATAACGAGACCCCGCAGGACAAGGACGAGCTGGTGCCTGACGACGCCCCGGAAGAAACGACTCCGGAAGCCGAGGGCACTGAGCCGGTCGACCAGCAGGAGCGCGCCGACGAAGAGGCCGCGCGTGCCGCTGCCGCCGCCGAGGAGGCCGAAGAGGCCGCCGACGAGGCGCAGACGGACACCGCGATCGCGGCTGCCGCCGAGGCCGAAGAGGCCGCGGAGAAGGCCGAGGCCGCTGCCGAGGCTGCCGCGGAGAAGCCCAAGAGCGAGAAGTCACGCAAGGCCCGCGAGGCCGAGCAGGCTGCCGATCAGGCCGAAGAGGCCGCTGACGAGGCGAAGAAGTCCGCCCGTCGCGTCCGTGGCCGTCGCGGTCGCGACGAGAAGCCGTCGGAGTCCAAGCAGCCGGCCGTCCCGGTCTCCCTGAAGGTCTCCGCGCAGGCCAAGTACGTCCGCACGTCCGCCCGCAAGGCGCGGCTCGTGTGCGACCACATCCGCGGCAAGGACGTCGAGGAGGCCCGCGCCATCCTCGCCTTCACCACCCGCGACGCGGCCAAGGCCTGGAGCAAGCTGCTCGAGTCCGCCGTGGCCAACGCGGAGAACAACCACGATCTCGTGGGCGAAGAGCTTCGGATCTACAACGTCCACGCGGACGAGGGCCCGACGCTGAAGCGCTACCGTCCCCGCGCCATGGGTCGCGCGACGCGCATTCGCAAGCGCACCTCGCACCTGTCCATCACGCTCATCTCGAAGGAGTCCTAGACCTCATGGGTCAAAAGGTTCATCCCGAGGCAATGCGCGTGGGCTACATCCACGACTGGAAGTCGAACTGGTTCTCTGAGCGCAACTTCTCGGACTTCCTGATCGAGGACGTCCGGATTCGTGATCACATCACGAACAAGCTCGCGCACGCAGGCCTCTCAGACATCACCATTCGCAAGGACGCAGCCGAGGTGGAGGTCAACATCCACACGGCCCGTCCCGGCATCGTCATCGGCAAGTCGGGTTCGGAGGTGGACGCGCTGCGGCGCGACCTGCACCGGATCACCGGCAAGTCGATCAAGGTCAACATCCTTGAGATCAAGCGCCCGGAGCTCGACGCCAAGCTCGTCGCGCAGTCGATCGCCGAGCAGCTGCAGAACCGCGTCGCCTTCCGGCGCGCGATGAAGCGCGCCCTCACGAGCGCCATGCGCTCGGGCGCCAAGGGCTGCAAGATCCAGGTCGGCGGCCGCCTGGGCGGCGCCGAGATGGCCCGCTCGGAGTCCTACTCCGACGGCCGCGTCCCGCTGCACACGCTGCGCGCCGACATCGACTACGGCTTCTATGAGGCCCGGACGACGTTCGGTCGCATCGGCGTGAAGTGCTGGATCAACAAGGGCGAGATCATGCCCGCCGGCTACGCCGGTCAGGACCTCACCTCGCTCGACGAGCCCGCTGGTGGCCCGCAGCAGGGTGACGACGATCGCCGTGGCGGTCGTGGCCGTGACGGCCGCGGGCGTGGCGACGGTCGCGGCGGCGGAGGCGGCGGTGGCCGTGGTCGCGGCGGTCAGGGCGGCGGCGGTCGTGGCGGCCAGGGCGGTGGCCCCGGCGGTCGTGGCGGTGGCGGCGGTGGCCAGGGCGGTCGCGGCGGCGGAGGCGGCTTCGGCGGCGGCGGTGGCCGTGGCGGCGGAGGCGGCTTCGGCGGCGGCGGTGGCCGTGGCGGCGGAGGCGGCTTTGGCGGCGGCGGTGGCCGTGGCGGCGGAGCCGGCGGTCGCGGCGGTGGACGTCCCGATCTCAGCGGAGGGATCAGTCGGTAATGCTTTCTCCTAAGCGCGTCAAGCACCGCAAGGTGCATCGCGGCCGTCGGCACGGGCTCTCCCGTGGCCAGCAGACGGTCAACTTCGGCGAGTACGGCCTGAAGGCGATGGAAGCCGGCTGGCTGACCAATCGCCAGATCGAGGCCGCTCGTATCGCGATGACCCGCAAGATCAAGCGTGGCGGCAAGGTGTGGATCAACGTCTTCCCGGACAAGTCCGTCACCAAGAAGCCGGCCGAGACCCGCATGGGCTCCGGCAAGGGCAACCCGGAAGGCTGGGTCGCCGTCGTCAAGCCCGGTCGCGTGATGTTCGAGCTCTCCGGCGTGCCGGAGTCGCTCGCTCGCGAGGCCATGCGCCTGGCCGGTCACAAGCTGCCCGTGAAGACGAAGTTCGTGTTGCGTGAGGACGGTCAGTGATGAAGTCGACCGAACTGCGTGACCTCAACGACAAGGGCCTGCGCGAGCACATCGCCACCCAGCGTCGTGAAGTGTTCGGCCTGCGTCTGCAGCACGCCACTGGCGAGCTGGAGAACACCGCCGGAATCCGCTCCGCAAAGCGCGACCTGGCTCGCGCCCTCACCGTCGCGCGCCAGCGCGGCATCGACCCCACTGCGAAGAACGATGGCTGAATCCGAAGAGACAACTGAGAACGTGGAGGAGGTGACCTCCACGGAGGCGGCCGCCCCCGAAGCGCCGGCCTCCGAGGAGTCCACCGCCACCCGCAAGGAGCGCAACGCCGCTGCTCGCGCCGCCAAGGCCAAGCCGGCCGGTGGTCCCCGCACGCTGGAGGAGCGCCTCGAAGAGCGCGCTGCTCACCGCGCGCGGAACGCGACGCAGCGTCGCGCCTACCGCGCCAAGCAGAAGGTCAAGCGGGCCGAGGCCCGTGCGGCCGCGCCTGCCGTCGAGGAGCAGCACGCTCCCGAGCACGGCCCGGGCAAGCCCAAGGTGCGCCAGGGCGTCGTGACCTCCGACAAGGCCGACAAGACGATCACCGTGCGCGTGGACATCGCGCGCCGGCATCGCCGCTACCACAAGATCCTGCGCAGCTCGATCTCCCTGCACGTCCACGACGAGAGCAACGACGCCCACACGGGCGACACGGTTCGCGTCCAGGAGTGCCGGCCGATGTCGCGCACCAAGCGCTGGCGCCTGCTCGAGGTTCTGGAGCGTGCGCGATGATCCAGAACGAGACCCGTCTGCGCGTGGCCGACAACACCGGCGCGCGCGAGATCCTCACCATCCGCGTGATGGGCGGCTCGCGCCGTCGCTACGCGGGCGTGGGGGACATCATCGTCGCGACCGTCAAGCAGGCCAACCCGAACGGGACGGTCAAGAAGGGCGATGTCGTGAAGGCCGTCGTCGTGCGCACGAAGAAGGAATTCGGGCGTGAGGACGGCACCTACATCGCGTTCGACGAGAACGCGGCCGTGATCATCGACGCGCAGAACAACCCGCGCGGCACGCGCATCTTCGGCCCGGTGGCGCGCGAGCTGCGCGACGGCGGGTTCATGAAGATCGTCTCGCTCGCCCCGGAGGTGCTCTAGCCATGGCGAAGATCCGTAGCGACGACAACGTGATCGTCATCTCCGGCAAGGACAAGGGCAAGACCGGCAAGGTCCTGCGCGTCGAGCCGGCGAAGCAGCGCGTCTACGTCGAGGGCCTGAACATGATCAAGCGCCACCAGCGCCCGGTCGCCGGCCGTCCGAATCTCCAGGTCGGCGTGATCGAGCGTGAGGCGCCGATCCACATCTCCAACGTGGCGATCGTGGATCCCAAGGACCACAAGGCCACCCGCGTCAGCGTGACCCGCGAGGGCGGCGTCCGCAAGCGCGTTGCCCGGCGCACAGGTACGGAGCTCGACTGATGGCACGTCTGAAAGATCGATACAACGACGAGATCCGCGCGCAGCTCGTGGAGAAGTTCGGCTACACGACGCCCATGCAGGCGCCGAAGCTGGTCAAGGTGACCCTCAACATGGGCACCGGCGAGGCCAAGCAGGACTCCAAGATGCTCGAGGCCGCCAAGGCTCAGCTCGCGGAGATCGCCGGCCAGCAGCCGAACATCCGCCGTGCTCGCAAGTCGGTGGCCGCGTTCAAGCTGCGCGAGGGCATGCCCGTCGGCCTGACGGTCACCCTGCGCGACCAGCGCGCCTATGAGTTCCTCGACCGCCTGACGTCGGTCGCGATCCCGCGCCTGCGTGACTTCCGGGGCCTGAACCCGAAGTCCTTCGACGGCCGCGGCAACTACAACATGGGCATCAAGGAGCAGACGATCTTCCCGGAGATCGACTACGACGCGGTCGATCAGGTCCGGGGCCTGGACGTCGCGATCACCACGACCGCCGCGACCGACGCCGAGGCGTTCACCCTGTTGCACGCCCTCGGTCTGCCCTTCGCCCGCGAGGGCCGCCCCAAGAACTACGAGAGCTTGACCGTCGATCCGGTCGCCGCTTAGACAAGAGAGAACTTCTCGAATGGCTAAAACATCCAAGATCGTCGCTTCCCAGCGCACGCCCAAGTACAAGACGCGCGCGCACTCGCGCTGCCGTCGCTGCGGGCGTCCGCGGGCCGTCTATCGCAAGTTCGGCATCTGCCGCCTGTGCCTGCGCCAGCTGGCGCACAACGGCATGATCCCCGGCATGACGAAGTCGAGTTGGTAATCGCATGTCGATGACCGACCCGATCGCCGACTTCCTGACGCGAATCCGCAACGGAATCATGGCCGCCCACGAGACGGTGGAGATCCCCTCCAGCCGGCTGAAGAAGGAAATGGCGCGGATCCTGACCGAGCAGGGCTACATCGAGGGCTTCGACGAGGCCCCCGGCGTTCCCGGCAGCGCCGCGGACAAGATCCTCGTGCGGCTCAAGTACACTGAGAACCGGACCTCCGTGATCTCCGGCCTGCGCCGGGTGTCCCGCCCCGGTCAGCGCCGCTACGTGGATTCGAAGTCGATTCCCAAGGTGCTCGGCGGTATGGGCACCACGATCCTGTCCACCTCGCATGGCGTCATGACCGGCCACGAAGCTCGCGCTGCGGGCGTCGGTGGCGAGGTCGTCGCCGAGGTCTGGTAGCTCGCAATGTCCCGTATCGGCAGAAAGCCCATCCCGATCCCCTCGACCGTCACCGTGACCGTCGAGCCTGAGGTCGTGCGCGTGAGCGGTCCGCGGGGCAACCTCGAGGAGCGCAAGAACCGCTCCATCGATGTCGTCCAGGAAGACGGACAGCTGCTCGTGACCCGCCCGACCGACCGTGCCGAGCATCGCGCTCTGCACGGCCTGACCCGTTCGCTCGTCGCGAACATGGTCGAGGGCGTCACCGTCGGCTTCACCAAGACGCTGGAGATCCAGGGCGTCGGTTACCGCGCCCAGCTCAAGGGCCGTGACCTCGAGCTCGCCCTCGGCTACTCCCACCCCGTGCCGATCAAGGCGCCGGAGGGCATCGAGTTCGAGGTGCCCCAGCCGACGCGCGTGATCATCAAGGGCAACTCGAAGCAGGTCGTCGGCGAGATCGCGGCGATCATCCGCAAGCAGCGCCCGCCGGAGCCGTACAAGGGCAAGGGCATCCGCTATCAGGGCGAGTACGTGGCCCGGAAGGTCGGTAAGCGCGCATGACCGTTCTCTCGCCTCCTGCGAAGCGCCTCAAGCGCCGTCGCCGCGTGCGCGCGAAGGTGCAGGGCACCGCTGTGCGCCCGCGCATCTCGGTGTTCCGCTCCAACCGCGGCGTGTTCGCCCAGCTCATCGACGACGACGCGGGTGTCACGCTCGCCTCGGTCCAGTGGACCGAGGAGTCGTTGCGCACGCTGAAGCCGATGGAGCAGGCGACCGAGGCCGGCAAGCTGCTGGCCGAGCGCGCCAAGGCCGCGGGCATCGACACCGCCGTGTTCGACCGCGGCGGCTACCAGTACCACGGCCGTGTGAAGGCCCTGGCCGAGGGCGCCCGCGAGGGCGGCCTTGTTTTCTGAGGCGGGACATTCCCCCCGTCGCACCCCGATGATCCGACCTGAAGCTTCTACCCTCTAGGACTCCATGGCAGCCCCCGATCGATCCATCTCAGCCTCTGGCTTCGACCTCCAGGAACGCGTCGTCGAGATCAACCGCGTCGCCAAGGTCGTCAAGGGCGGCCGGCGCTTCTCGTTCACGGCGCTGGTCGTTGTTGGCGACGAGAACGGCGTCGTCGGTGTCGGTTACGGCAAGGCGAACGAAGTTCCGCTGGCGATCCAGAAGGGCGTCGAGCGCGCGAAGAAGAACCTGTTCCGGGTTCCGCGCCACGGCTCGACGATCACCCATCAGACCACCGGCATCTTCGGCTCCGGCCGTGTGTTCCTGAAGCCCGCGTCTCCCGGTACCGGCGTGATCGCCGGTGGCGGCGTGCGCGCGGTGCTCGAGCTCGCCGGGATCCACGACATCCTGTCGAAGTCGCTCGGTTCCCAGAACCCGATCAACCTGGTCAAGGCGACCATCGCCGGCCTCCAGGACCTGCGCAAGCCCGAGGAGATCGCTGCTCTGCGCGGCCTCTCCGTGGACAAGGTGCTCGGCCTGGGTGGGAAGCCGCCCGTGGTGGAGGCCTCGACCAACGGCGAGGACACTGCGGCCGAAACCGACGAGACTGCCGCTCCGGAGGCTGAGGCCTCCGAGGAGGTCACGTCCGCATGAGCACGCTCGTCATCACCCAGGTCAAGTCGGCCAACGGCACGAACGGCCGCCAGCGCGACACGCTGCGGTCGATCGGCCTGCGCGGCATCGGCAAGACGGTCGAGAAGCCGGATTCCGAGTCGCTGCGCGGCATGGTCCATGCCGTGCGCCATCTCGTTGTTGTGGAGGAGAAGTCGTGAGCGAGCAGGACGCTGTCGATCAGGAGCTCGCGGCCGAGAACGTCGGCCTGCACTCCCTGAAGCCCGCGCCCGGCTCCAAGAAGGATCGCAAGCGCGTGGGCCGCGGCCATGGCTCCGGCCACGGCAAGACCTCCGGGCGTGGCCACAAGGGCTACAACTCGCGCGCCGGCGCCAAGCAGCGCGCCCGCTTCGAGGGCGGTCAGAACCCGCTCCACATGCGGATGCGCAAGCTGCGCGGCCCGAACAAGAAGATGTCGATGCCGTTCGAGATGTTCCGGACGCACACGCAGCACGTGAACCTGGACGATCTCGAGCTCCGTTTCGACGACGGCGCGTCGATCGGCCTGGACGAGCTGCGGTCCGCCGGGCTCGCCAAGAAGCGCGACATCCCGGTCAAGATCCTCGGCCGCGGTGAGCTGACGAAGAAGTTCACGGTGCACGCGCACAAGTTCTCGGCGTCGGCTCGCACGACGATCGAGGGCGCCGGCGGCACCTGCCAACTCGTCGAGGACTAGCCAACCGTGATCTCCACGATCCTTCAGTCCTTCCGTGTCGCGGAGATCCGCAACAAGCTGCTCTTCACGGCGGCGATCCTGGCGCTCTACCGGCTCGGGTCGTTCATCCCGGTGCCCGGCGTCGACGTCAAGGCCATCGAGGACATCCAGCAGAACTACGCCAGCGGCGTCCTCGGCCTGCTCAACCAGTTCACCGGTGGTGGGCTGTCGCGCATCGCGCTGTTCGCGCTCGGGATCATGCCGTACATCACGGCGTCGATCATCCTGCAGCTGCTGGTCGTCGTCTCGCCCGCCCTGGAGAAGCTCCAGAAGGAAGGCGAGGTCGGGCAGGCGCGGATCACGCAGTACACGCGCTACCTGACCGTCGGCCTCGCCGCCGCCCAGGCGATCGGCTACACGTTCCTGTTCCGCTCGCAGGGCTCCGCCGGCGGCACGCCGGTGTTCGAGTCCTTCAACGCCGGCACCGTGATCATCGTCGTGCTGTGCCTCACGGCCGGTTCGGTGATCGTCATGTGGATGGGCGAGCTGATCACCCAGCGCGGCATCGGCAACGGCATCTCGCTGATGATCTTCGCCTCGATCGTCGCGCGCCTGCCGCACGGCATCCAGGCCTGGTGGACCAACCCGGACCCCGTGTTCAAGATCATCATGCCGTTCCTCGCCATCGGCGTGGTCGCGGCCGTGGTGTTCATCCAGGAAGGCCAGCGCCGGATCCCGATCCAGTACGCCAAGCGCGTGATCGGCCGTCGCATGAGCTCGGGCGGGCAGACCTACCTGCCGCTGCGCGTGAACATGGCGGGCGTGATCCCGGTCATCTTCGCCGCGTCGATCATGGCCTTCCCGCCCACCATCGGGCAGCTCGTCCCCGGCCTGGAAGGGCTCGCGACGTTCTTCAACCCGGGTGGCTGGGCCTACGTGCTG
The DNA here is from genome assembly GCA_963798325.1 of uncultured Solirubrobacteraceae bacterium. Taxonomy (GTDB): domain Bacteria; phylum Actinomycetota; class Thermoleophilia; order Solirubrobacterales; family Solirubrobacteraceae; genus Solirubrobacter. The sequence goes on along the minus strand of CAWCSS010000002.1, from coordinate 468,902 downwards.
GGCGAGACGATCATGATCGTGATCTTCACGTACTTCTACACCGCGGTCACCTTCAACCCGGTCGACCAGGCGGACAACCTGAAGAAGTACGGCGGATTCATCCCAGGCGTGAGGCCAGGCCGGCCGACGGCCGAGTTCCTGGATCGCATCCTGGCCCGGCTGACCTTCCCGGGCGCGTTGTACCTGGCGTCCGTCGCTGCGTTGCCGACGATCATCATCGCGTCGACCGGTGCGCCCTCGTCGTTCTACTTCGGCGGAACGTCCCTGCTGATCGTGGTCGGCGTCGCGCTGGACACGATGAAGCAGCTGGAAGCGCAGCTGATGATGCGCAACTACGAAGGTTTCCTGAAGTAGCCTTCGCGGCTTCTCGTTGACGATGAGCGAACTCAACCTGATCCTCCTCGGTCCTCCGGGGGCCGGTAAAGGCACCCAGGCCGCGCGGCTGCGCGAGGACTTCGGGCTGGCCTACATCGGCACCGGCGACCTGCTCCGCGAGCACCGCCAGAAGCAGACCGAGCTCGGCGTCAAGGCTCAGGAGTACATGGACGCGGGTGACCTCGTCCCGGACGATCTCGTCATCGCCATGATCCTCGACAAGGTCGAGGAGGAGGGCGACGACGGGTTCCTGCTGGACGGGTTCCCGCGGACCGTCGGCCAGGCGGACGCGCTCTCGGAGGAGCTCGACAAGCTCGGCCGTCGTCTGACGGCGGCGCTGTTGGTCGACGCGCCCGACGAGGTGGTGCTGAACCGGTTGTCGGGTCGCCGCCAGTGCTCCAACGGGCACCTCTACCACGTGGAGTTCGACCCGCCCAAGCACCCCGACGTCTGCGACCAGGACGGCAAGCCGCTGGTCCGCCGCAAGGACGACGAGCCTGAGACGGTCAAGAAGCGCCTCACGACCTACCACAAGCAGACCGAGCCGCTACGCAACTACTACGACGATCGCGGCCTGCTGCGCCGCTTCGACGGTACCCGCGACAAGACTGAGGTCCACGACCACATCCGGGCCACCCTGGCCACCTTGCGCCTCGAGGAACGGCTGTGATCATCAAGAAGTCGCCTGCCGAGATCGACTCGATGGCGGCTGCGGGCGAGATCCTCGTCCGCACGATGGACCTCCTGGCCTCGAAGATCCGGCCCGGAGTGACGACCTTGGAGCTGGACGCGGCGGCGGAGAAGTTCATCCGCTCCCAGGGCGCGACGCCCGCCTTCAAGGGCTACCGCGGCTTCCCGGGCTCGATCTGCTCATCGCCGAACGACATGGTGGTGCACGGCATCCCGGGCCGCTTCAAGCTGAGCCGCGGTGACATCCTGTCGGTCGACATCGGGGTCATCAAGGACGGCTGGGTCGCCGACGCCGCCCGCACCTTCCCCGTCGGCGAGGTCTCCGCGGTCGCCGCCAAACTGCTCGAGGTGACCGAGGGCGCGTTGTTCGCCGCCGTCGACGCCTGCCAGGTCGGCAACCGGCTCGGCGACATCTCCAACGCCGTCCAGACCCACGTCGAGTCCCGCGGCTTCTCGATCGTCCGGTCGCTCGTCGGCCACGGCATCGGCCGCGAGATGCACGAAGAGCCCCAGGTCCCGAACTACGGCCCGCCCGGCAAGGGCACCCCCTTGACCGAAGGCATGGTCCTCGCGGTCGAACCGATGGTCAACGCCGGCCGCCACATGGTCCGCATGGGCGACGACGGCTGGGCCATCTACTCCCAGGACGGCTCGTTGGCCGCCCACTTCGAGTTCACGATCGCCATCACGGCCGCCGGCCCGCGGGTCCTCACTCCGTGGCACCACCCGGAGCGCGCCTCGTCGGCCGACTCCGCTCCTGCCGCGGCCTAGCCGTTCGCATCGCGTTTCGTTGTCGGCGCGAGGGGGCGTTCCCACGTGAGCACGCAGCACCGAAGCTCGCGCGCGCCCAGCACGCCGAGCGGAGCTCACCGGCGGCGAACCGAGCCTGAGTCGGGGGGCCGCGCCGCCCCTCGGCCCAGCTCTAGTCGAGTTCGGCCGAGAGCGGCCCGTAGACGTTCATCGAGCGGATGCCGCGCTGGCCGAACAAGCGGTCGGTGACCAGGTAATAGACCTGTTTGGCCCCGGCCGGGATGTCGTCGGCCTTCGTGTCGTCGACGGCGCAGAAGGTCTTGACCAGCGCGCTGTAGGTCTCCTGCGTGGCGGCGCCTTGTGGCGGCCACTGGTAGCGCAGCGTGTCGCACGCGAAGCTCGTGGGCGAGCCCTGACCGGTCGCGATGTCGTTCTGCGTGCGCGCGAAGGTCACGTTGCGCTCGCGGTCGGCGCCCGACCCCTGTGTGTTGTCCGCGGTCACCCGGTGATAGTCGACGGCCGGATAGCCGCCGGCTGTCCGGTAGGCGTCCAACCGCTTCAACGCCACGTCAGAAGCTGGTGGGACGAACGTCGCGACGGTCAGCTTCATCCCGGTCTCGGTCTGGCCGTGGACGATTTTGCCCGCCGCAGCGGGCTTTGGGGCATCCTTGTCCCCACCACAGCCTGTGATTGACGCCGCAACGAGACCAATTACGGCGACGGCACGCACGTGCGCTCCGCGCATTCATTCTCTCCTCAGGACTCCTGGATGACCGCGACCAGCGTACTCGTGTTCCGATGAGAGCCTGCGACGCAAAGTCGTCGAACGTCGAGGAGGCCGGCTCCTGCGCCTCCGCCCGGGTCCAAACCCCAGCCGAATGGCCAGGTATCGGGGGCATGCCACCCTCCAGGATGCTCTGTGCGGCGGGGCAGATATGGCTACATGGCGCGGCGCTCGCCTCTTCATGAGGAACTGGACCTAGGTTTGTTGACGCGTCCGCCGAATATCTGTAGCGTCGCTCCGCAGCGCGAGGAGAGGTCCATACGTCTATGTCTCTCGCCGCTCGTTAGGTCACGGCACGTTCTGTGTTGGAGGAGGGTCAAGGATGAGTTGGTGCATGCAGGATCGGGCCTGGAGGCGCGCTTGGCGCGTTTCGTTGGCGATATTGATAGCGATGTTCGCTGCAGCCGCACCGGCGCACGCGGACGCAGGCAAGGTGCTTGTTTTCACAGGCACCGCCGGTACGCCGAACACATCGAGCGCAGACGTCGCTTCGGCGATCACGTCGCTGGGCACGACAAATGACTTCACGGTCGACACGACCAGCGCGGTGTCGGACATCAGCGCCACGAACCTGGCGAACTACCGCGCGGTCGTCTTCGTCAACTCGTCGGGCGACGTGCTCGACGCCACGGCTGAGACGGCGCTCACCGATTACGTCAACAACGGTGGCGGCTTCGTCGGCATCGGCGAGACGGCCCTGCTCGAGCAGGGCGGCGCGGCGTTCTTCAACACGCTGATCGGGCTCACCGGCGCGACGCGCACGACGGGCACGCCGACCACCAGCACGAGCGACATCGAGTATCTGGACCGCGTCCACCCGGCCACGCGCGATCTGCCGCTGCTGGCCAAGGACACGGATCCGTTCTACGCCTGGACCACGCTGCCCACCAACACGGTGCAGACCGTGGCCCGCCAGCGCGGCAACATCGTCATCAACACGCCCGGCGACAATCCGTTCTCGGTCGCCAACGACGCGGTCCAGAAGTTCACGGGCTCGACGAACACGATGCAGCCGCAGCTCGATCGCCCCGCGGCCTGGTGCCGCGACGTCTCGGGCGGCCGCTCCTTCTACTCGGAGATCGGCGCCTCGAGCGGCTCGGTGGCTACCGACAACACCAAGAAGCTTCTGCTCGGCGCCATCCAGTGGGCTGCCGGCATGGTCCGCGGCAACTGCAAGGCCGCGATCAGCTCCAACTACACGGCGACCCGCATCACGCCGATCAACCCGAGCACGACGTCGAACGCCTACTACGGCGAGATGACGAAGGCCACAGTGGCCGACGACGGCCGTATCTTCTACGGCGGCCGCGCCATCTGCTACCAGAGCTACGCCCAGATCAGCAACTGGGACACGGCCAACGTCGGCCTCGGCTGCGGCACCGTCCACCTCTGGGATCCGCGCATCGCGGGCTCCAACAACCAGAACGCGGCGAAGGTCGCCGCGGTCGCCAACCTCTCGGTGTTCGGCGCGAAGAATGGCTCGGAGTGGGGCCAGAACGCGACGTCGGAGGCCGGCCTCGTCGCGATGACGGTCGACCCGAAGTTCACGAAGGGTCGTCCGTACGTCTACATCCAGTACTTCCCGTATTGGGGCGGCGAGCAGGGCAAGGACACCCAGCCGCAGCTCGGCCCGGGCTTCGACCGCAGCTCCTACATGGGCGAGAAGCGCCTGAGCCGCTTCACCTACGACGACGTGACGAAGTCGTTCGTCCCCGGCTCGGAGAAGGTCATCTTCAGCTACATGCAGTCGGTGTTCAACTGCTGCCACGAGGGCGCGGACATGGCCTGGGACTCCCAGGGCAACCTGTACATCACCAACGGTGACAACGTCCCGAACGGCTCGAACTCCAACAACGGCGGCTACACCAACCCGGATCCGCAGTACACGATCCCGTGCCCCGGCAACAAGTGGGACACGCACTGCGGCCAGCTTCCGGCCGACCAGCGCCCCGGCGTCAAGCTCTACAGCTACTCGGACGTCCGCAGCACGTCGGGCGACACGAGCAACTACCTCGGCAAGATCGTCCGCATCCATCCGATGGACAACCCGGGTAGCGTGCCGGGCCTCGGGTCCTCCTACACGCTCCCGGACTCGAACTCGCCCAACGGCGGGAACCTCTTCGCGCCCGGCAGCGACCCCGTCACGTCCGGCCTCGCCAAGCCCGAGATCTTCGCGATGGGCGTGCGGTCGACCTACACGATCCACATCGATCCGAAGACCGACGCGATCACGACCGCCTGGATCGGGCCTGATCAGGGCGCCGAGACGCTGACCCCGAACTGGGGCCCGGCCAAGACCGAGAACGCGACGATGATGAACAAGGCGGGCAACTGGGGCTGGCCGTACTGCCAGGCCGGCAACCGCTGGGACTATCGCCTCAAGGCGGCCGGTGGCACCGGCGGCACCGCGGTCGACCTCCCGGCCGACGGCTCGGGCATCGAGGGCGCGGTCGGCGGCGGCGTCGACGGCAAGACCGGCGCGTACTTCGACTGCCGCGGCACCGTCATCAACAACTCGCCGTACAACTACGGCCTCAAGGAGCTCCCGGCGCCGAGCCCGGTGAACATCTGGTACGGCCCGCAGGGCGGCTGCTACTCGTACCCGAAGAACGAGAACGGCGTCGGCATCTACACCGGCTCCAACACCACGCCCGCCACGACCGCCACGGCGAACGGCATCTCGCGTCTGTGCCCGTGGATGATCGGCGGCAGCCAGGCCCCGATCGACGGCGGCATCTACCGCAAGCCGTCGGGGGATAAGCCCGACGCGTGGCCCTCCTACTGGGACGGCCGCTGGTTCATGATCGACTTCGCCAACACCAACGCCGCGCGTCACGCGCTGCTGATGGACCCGGCGACGCAGTTCAAGGGTGGCCAGCCGGTCGCGGTCGACTCGCTGCTCGGCATCATCCCGTCGTCGCTGATCGGCGGCGTCCGCCCGGTGTTCATGGACTTCGGTCCGGACGGCGCGCTGTACGTCGGCTCCTACGCCGGCAGCTACTACGCGGTCAACAACAACAACATGGGCATCTGGCGCTTCGCCTACACGGGCGGCCCGGACACCCCCGGTCCCGATCCGAAGGCCGTCGTGCCCACGACCGGTTCCACCGTGCAGTTCAACATCGGCAAGTCCGGCGGCGTGTCCTACAAGTGGGACTTCGGCGACGGCACGAGCGCCACCGGCGCGAACGTCTCGCACGCCTACAGCTCCGCGGGCGACAAGACGGCCACGCTCACCGTCACCTACGCCGACGGCCAGAAGTCGACCGGCACCGTGACCGCGGCGGCCGTTCCCGCGCCGTCGTCCACCAGCGTCAACGGCGACGTCGGCGCGAGCGTGCCGACCGTCCTCGGCCTGACCCTGGGCACGCCGGCCAACTTCGGCGCCTTCACGCCGTCCGTCGCCAAGGACTACATCGCCTCGACGACGGCCTCCCTGATCGCCACCAGCGGCGACGCGCAGCTGAGCGTGTTCGACCCGGCGACCAGCAACGCGGGCCACCTGGTCAACGCCGACTACGTGCTCCCGAGCGCGCTGCAGGCGAAGGCCACGAGCTCGCTCGGCACCGGCGGCGCGTTCGCCGACATCGGCGGCTCCAGCTCACCCACGTCGCTGCTGACCTATCCGGGTGCGGCCAACGACAAGACGGTGACGCTGAGCTTCCAGCAGCACATCGGGCAGACCGATCCGCTGCGAGCCGGCACGTACAGCAAGACGCTCACGTTCTCCCTCTCGACCACGAAGCCGTGAGGACCATGACCATGAGCAAGAAGATCCTCAGCATCCTCACGGTCGTCCTGTTCGGCGCGTTCGCGTCGACCGCTTCGGCGAACGTGTTCACGCAGTCCGTCGCGGCGCCGCAGTTCGCCGCCGCCGGCAGCGCGGCGATCCTGGTGGCCGACACGGTCGCCAAGGGCTCGCTGTTCTACGACGCGACGAGCAAGGACATCAACGACAACACGGTCAACATCACCCCCGGGCAGACGGTGGACTTCAGCTACCCGGCGACCGATCCCAACACGCAGGACCCGAACAACAGCGCGCACAACGTGGTGTTCGGGGCCCCGGGCGTGTCGGGCGGGGCGCAGCCCACGTCGTGCGTGCAGACCGCGGCGCCGACTGGCTTCCCGATCCTTCAGGCCCCGCCGCTGCCACTGGCGACGGAGGGCCCCGTCTGGGCGGGTAGCTGCACGTTCGACACGCCGGGTACGTACACGTTCTACTGCAACGCCCACAACTACATGACGGGCACCGTCGTCGTGGCTGCCGCGCCGGCGAACACCCCGCCGACCGTCACCGCCACCCGTACTCCCACGGGTGACGTGACCACCGGCACGTCGGTCACCTTCACGGCGACCGGCGCCGACGCTGACAACGACACGCTCACGTACGCGTGGGACTTCGGCGACAGCGGCACGGCGGCCACGGCGTCCGCGGCGCACGCGTACACCACGGCCGGCGACTTCAACGCCAAGGTCACCGTCTCCGACGGCAAGGGCGGCACCGCCACCCAGACCCTGGCTGTCCACGTCACCCAGGCCAACCGCAACCCGACGGTGACCGCTGCGCGGACCCCGACGGGCGACGTGGCCTCGGGCGTGGCGGTCGCGTTCACCGCCACCGGCGCTGACGCCGACGGCGACACGCTCACCTACTCGTGGGACTTCGGCGACGCGTCCGCGGCCTCCACGACGCAGAACCCGTCGCACACCTACGCCACCGCCGGCTCCTACGTCGCCACGGTGACGGTCAGCGACGGCAAGGGCGGCACGGGTACCGCGACGGTCCCCGTCACGGTCACCGCGGGCTCCGGCAGCTGCACCGCCGGCACCTTCCGCGACGACTTCAACGGGACCAGCCTCGCCTCGTCCTGGTCGGTCGTGCGGCCGTCGGGCACCATCTCGGTGGCCAACGGCATCGCCACGATCCCGACCGAGTCGGGCGACATCTACCAGACGACCAACACCGCGACCAACCTGGTGCTGCGGACGTTGCCGGCCGGCGCGGTGACCATCACCGCGAAGGTCAACTTCCACGGCGCGACCCGCTACCAGCAGGCCGGCATCATCGTGTACGCCGACGACGACAACTACACCAAGCTCGATCGCGGCGCCACGAACAACGGCGGCACGAACATCGCCGAGAAGTTCGAGTTCATCAACGAGACCGCGGGGACCGCCCGCAACAGCTCGGCGGACTACACCGCCAACATCAGCCAGACGACGTTCCCGAACGACTTCTACGAGCGGATCGTCTCTGACGGCACCAACATCATCGGCCAGTACTCGACCGACGGGACGACGTGGACCAACGTCGGCCAGTCGGCGGCGCTGCCGACGGGCAACGTCAAGGTGGGCTTCTTCGGCCTCTCCAACGGCGCGACCACCACGGTCAACGCCAACTTCGACTGGTTCGAGATGACCGGCTCCAACGTTGTGCCGGATGGCTGCGGCCAGCCGACCAACCAGAGCCCGGTGATCACCTCGGCCACCGTCGACAAGGCGCAGGGCATCGCCCCGCTCGCGGTCAACTTCACGAGCGCGGCGACCGACGCCGACAACGACACGCTGTCCTACTCGTGGGACTTCGGCGACGGCACCGCCGCGTCGACCCAGCAGAATCCGGCGCACACCTACGGGGTTGGCACGTATACGGCCAAGCTCACGGTGACCGACGGCAAGGGCGGCACGGCGACGAAGAGCATCGCGGTCACGGTGGCCCCGCGGGACAGCACCACGGCGCGCTACCGCGTCCTGGTGTTCTCCAAGACGGCGGCCTTCCGTCACGACAGCATCCCGAACGGCATCGCGGCCATCCAGGCCCTCGGCACGTCGAAGAACTTCCAGGTCGACGCCACCGAGGACGGCGGCTGGTTCCGCGATGACATCCTGTCCCACTACAAGGCCGTGATCTGGCTCGAGACGACCGGCGACGTCCTTACGGACACGCAGCAGGCCGCCTTCGAGCGCTACATCGAGGCGGGCGGCGGTTACGTCGGCGTCCACTCGGCGGCTGACACCGAGTACGCGTGGCCCTGGTACGGCAAGCTGGTCGGCGCGTACTTCAAGGACCATCCGAACGGCACCCCGGCGGGCACCGTGCTGCGCGAGGACTCCACCGACCCCTCGACGGCCACCCTGCCGGCGAGCTGGGCGCGGACGGACGAGTGGTACAACTTCCAGACGTTCCAGAACCCGGTCAACGGGGGCGGCGCGTCGGCGGTTGCCTACAACCCGCGCAACAACCCCGACCTGCACATCCTGCTGACGACGGACACCACGTCGTACACCGGGGCCGTGCCGGCCGGTACCGATCACCCGATCGCGTGGTGCCACAAGTACGACGGCGGCCGCTCGTGGTACACGGCGCTTGGCCACACGCAGGCGTCCTACACCGAGCAGAACTTCCTGGACCACCTCTATGGCGGTATCCAGGATGCGGCCGGCGCGGTGCCGTCCGTGTGCGGCGCCGCCGCGACCAACAACGCGCCGACCGTCACCACGTCGCGGACCCCCACGGGGACCGTGGCGCCGGGCACGGCGGTGGCCTTCACGGCCACCGGCACCGACGCCGACAACGACACGCTCACGTACTCGTGGGACTTCGGTGACGGCTCGGCGGCGTCGACGCAGCAGAACCCGACGCACACCTACGCCACGGCGGGCACGTACAGCGCCGTCGTGACGGTGTCCGACGGCAAGGGCGGGACCGCGACGAGCACGCAGAGCGTGACCGTCCAGTCCTCGCAGCCGACCAACACCGCGCCGACGATCACGTCGGGCTCGGCGACGCCGACCACCGGTGTGCCGCCGCTCTCCGTGGCCTTCACGGTCGCGGCGACCGACGCCGACAACGACACGCTCACGTACGCGTGGGACTTCGGTGACGGCTCGGCGGCGTCGACGCAGCAGAACCCGACGCACAGCTACGCCACGGCCGGCAGCTACACGGCCAAGGTGACGGTGTCCGACGGCAAGGGCGGGACGGCCAGCCGGTCGTTCCCGATCAACGTCGCCACCGGCTCGACCACGGTGCAGGGCGATGTCGGGGCCACGGTGCCGCTCGCGCTCGGGCTCACGCTCGGCGCGCCGGCCACCCTCGGGCCGATCGCCCCGGGTGTGACGAAGGACTACACCGGCTCGATGACCGCTTCGGTCACCAGCACGGCGGGTTCGGCGTCGCTGTCCGTCGGTGACGCGGACACGGTGAACACCGGCAAGCTGGTCAACGGGGCCTACTCGTTGGCGTCGCCGCTGCAGGTCATGGCCACCAACGGCGCCAACCCGACCGGGGCCTTCGCTCCCGTCACGGGTGCCGCCGCTCCGCTGGCCCTGCTCAACTACCCGCGGGCGATCTCCTCGGATGCGGTCACGATCGGCTTCAAGCAGTCGGTCGGGGCGGACGAGACGCTCCGTTCGGGCAACTACACCAAGACGCTCGTCTTCACGCTGTCCACCACGACACCGTGAGCTGAGCCTGTCGTCGGGGCCGGCCTCCCTGGTCAGGAGGCCGGCTCGCGGCGACCGTTACGCCAGAGATTGACCTCGGGCCCCGGAGCGGCAAGCGTCGCTCCGGGGCTCATCGGGTGGACCGCCTCGCTCCGCGGGGGCTCGTACTCTCGAAAACCCTGACCTTTTCGCTGTCGACGGGGGCACCGTAAGCCGTTACGCTCCCGACTCGCGGTAGCCACCTCCGGCCGCCGAGGGTCGCTTCTTCTTCTCATGGGATGGATCTCGCAACTCGCGCTCGGACGGCGCTCGCGGTGGGTCGTGATCGCGACCTGGCTCGTGCTCGCCGTCGGCCTCGGCTGGCTGCAGCCGAAGCTCCAGGCCAAGGCGGCCGACGAGAGCGAGACGTTCCGGACACGTGGCGCCGAGTCGACGCAGGTCCATCAGCGCCTCAAGGAGACCTTCCCCGAGGGCCGTTGGTCGACGTCGGTGATCGCCTACGTGGCCAAGCAGGGCTCGATCTACACGCACGCCGAGCGGGTCTCCAACGACACGGAGAAGATCTGCGCGAGCGATGCGCCATTCCCGAACCTGATCGGTGTCGGCGCCCCTGGGGGCGCGGTCTGCGGGAACCTCGGGCATGTGCTCGGCCCGGAGCAGCCGCCCTCGGCGATCTCCAGCGACGAGCCGCAGACGATGCTCCTGATGCCGGTGTTCAACGGCAAGGACGACACGAACTCGGTCGTCCGTGACGTCACCGAGCTGCGCAAGATCGTGCCGCCCCCCGGGGCCTCTCCGGTCGGCGCCTACGTGACCGGCGAGGCGGCGTTCAACGCCGACCGCGAGCTCGCCGTGGAGGGCATCGACGGCACGCTGCTCACGATCACCGGCGTACTCGTGCTCGTGCTGATGCTGCTGACCTATCGCTCGCCGTCGATCGCGTTCCTGATGCTCATGGTCGTCGCGATGGCCTATCTGATCGCGACCGCGTTGCTCTACGGGCTCGTCGAGGCCGGCGCCACCACGGTCAGCGGACAGTCGACGGCGATCCTGATCGTGCTGATGTTCGGCGCCGGGACGGACTACGCGCTGCTGATCGTGTCACGCTTCCGTGACGAGCTGAGGCGGTCCGAGGATCCCCAGGCCGCGCTCGCCCGCGCCTGCCGGCGCACCAATCCGGCCATCCTTGCCTCCGGCGGGATCGTGGTGGCGGCGATGCTCGTGCTCGCGCTCGCCGACTTCAACGCGACGCGCGAGATGGGCCCGATCCTCGCCCTGGGCATCATCGTGATGGTCGCCGCCGGCCTGACGCTGCTGCCCGCGGTGCTCTCGGTGCTCGGCCGCCGCGCGTTCTGGCCGGTGATCCCGCGGGTCGAGGCCGAGCGGCCCGCGGGGGAGGGGTGGACGCGCATCGGCTCGCTGGTGCGCCGCCGTCCAGCGCTGATCGCCGGCGTCTGCGTGGCCATCCTGTCCGTGGGCGCGCTCGGCAACCTCGCGGGCCGCGGCTATCTCACGCTCAGCGAGCAGTACCGCACCCCGCCCGAGTCGGTGCAGGGCCAAGACCTGATCGCCAAGCGCTATCCGCCCGGGCGCGTGGCGCCGGTGGACATCGTGGCGACCTCGGACAACGCGGTCGCCGTCAGCACCGGTCTGCGCGACGACCCGCTGGTGGCGGACGCCAACACCGACTCGCAGTCGGGCGACGGGAAGTGGATCTCGCTCGTGGTGCACCTGAAGATCGACCCGTTCTCGCGCCGCGCCCTGGACGCCATCCCTGATCTGCGGGCGGCGGCGCGCAAGGCGGGGCAAGCGGGCGGCGAGCGCCAGGTGCTCGTGGGCGGGATCACCGCCGAAGAGCACGACAACCTGCAGGCGCTGCGGCGCGACGCGAAGCTGATCGTCCCGATCGTGCTCCTGCTGATCTTCACGGTGCTCGTCGTGCTGTTGCGGGCGATCGTCGCGCCGCTGTACGTGATCGGCACCGTCGTGCTCTCGTTCGCGTTCGCGCTCGGGGCGGCCGGCCTGATCTTCACCCACGTGTTCGGGCAGCCGGACTCCGACCCGAACCTGCCGATCTTCTGCTTCATCTTCCTGGTCGCGCTCGGCGTCGACGACAACATCTTCCTGATGACGCGCATCCGCGAGGAGCGCCGGCGCGGGCTCGACGACGACGACGCAGTGATCGTCGGGCTGCAGCGGACCGGTGGCGTCATCACCTCCGCCGGGCTCATCCTCGCCGGGACGTTCGCGGCGTTGATGGCGCTCGACCTCGAGGCGCTTTTTCAGGTGGGTTTCACCGTCACGCTCGGGCTGCTCGTGGACGCCTTCCTGGTCCGCACGTTCCTGGTGCCGTCGCTGGCACTCATACTCGGCGAGAAGAACTGGTGGGTGCCCAGAAGGTTGCAAAGGGCTCGCAGTGCCATTTAGTATAGGGACGCGACCAATTCGATTTTCGTCGCTCACCAGCGGCGAGAGACGGTTGGCCTCGGGTCGGAATATCCAGGAAGGCTTTGGGTCTAGAAGTGCAGCAGGAGGGGAGACTCCTTGAGACGTAGGTTGTACATGCCATGGCTGGCATGCGTTTTGGTCGCGGCGGTAGCAGCGCCGTCGATCGCGCGCGGTAGTGGCGACGATCCCGCATCAGCGGCGATCATCGCCACCGACAACGGATTCGTCGACGCCTCAGGGTCGGACCCGACGGACAACTCGGTCACCATCGCTGCCGGAGGGAAGGTCACGTTCAGCTACCCCAGCGGCAACGACCGCCACAACGTGGCGTTCTGGGGCAAGCAGCCGACTTCGTGCACGCAGACCGCGGGCTACGTCTGGGGCGCGACGCCGCCGCTGCCCTGGTTCACGCAGGGGCCAGGCTGGGCGGGCGAGTGCACCTTCAACGACGCGGGTGTCTACAACTTCCGCGACGAGAGCCACTTCCAGTTCGTCGGCTCGGTGGTCGTGACCTCGGCGACGGCCACGCCGTCCCACGCCGACGCCGACGCCAGCTTCGCCGACGCCGACGGCCACCGCTTCGCCGACGCCGACGGCCACCGCTTCGCCGACGCCGACGGCCACTCCTTCGGCGACCCCAACGGCCTCGCCGACTCCGACCCCCACTTCGACGCCCCCCGCGGGTGGCGGGGCGGAGATCGACGCCCGCGACGCTTCGGGCACCGACACCTGGTTCCAGGACGCGAGTTCGTCGGACAAGTCCGACAACAGCGTCACGATCAAGCCGGGCGACAGCGTGACGTTCAAGTGGGGTCCCGCGACCCAGGTCCACAACGTCAACTTCAAGACCGCGGCCAAGCCGACCGCCTGCACGCAGACCTCGGGCCTCGTGATCCTCACCCCGCCGCCGCTGCCGACCGCGCCGCTGAGCGACTGGTCGGGCAACTGCCGCTTCGACACGCCCGGCACCTACACGTTCGTGTGCGACGCCCACCCGGGCATGACCGGCTCGGTGATCGTCACGACCGAGGGCGGCGCCACGCCGACGCCGACGCCCACCCCGACGGCGAGCCCGACCCCGACGCCGCCGCCGCGCGACACGACGCCTGCGCCGACCCCCGCTCCGTGGGTCACGCTGCATTCGCCCAGCACCAAGCTCGCCACGGTCCCCAAGTTCGTGGCCGGCAAGCTGCAGATGGTCGCGTCCTGCTCGCATATCCTCGACGCGACGGTCAAGGTCACGATCAGCAAGGCGCTCGCGGACAAGCTGGACCTCGACAGCCGGACGATCGCCACGGGGACCGGCAGTTGCGACGGCCACAACCGCCTGGTCACCAAGCTCAAGCCGACCGAGGCAGCCGCCGACGCCCTCGACGGCTATAAGAAGACGGTCAAAGCGACCGTCACGTTGACCACGAGCGGGCTCGATCCCGAGCTGACCACCACGCGCAAGATCAAGCTCGCCAAGAAGGGGAAGTCGTGATGGATTACGATCGTCTGACGCGTCGCGCCGCGCTCCAGCGCGGCTTCGCGGGCGTCGGCGGGCTCGCCTTCGTGTGCTCGTTCAACCATCACGACCTGAAGTCGCTGAAGGCGAAGAAGACGAGCGCGTTCGTGCGCTCGGCTTCCAACGAAACCGTTCGACCCGTTCCAGGTCGATCTGCCGCAGCCGAAGGTGCTCAAGCCCACGGTCGCGGGCGACGACCTCGACAAGTACGAGATCACCGCCACGCAGTCCACCGTGGAGATCCTGCCGGGCTACGACACGCCGGTCCTCGGCTATGCCGGCGCGTACCCGGGACCGACGTTCCGCGCCACGCGCGGCAAGCCGATCCAGGTTGACTTCACCAACCGCACCGGGCGCGACCTCGTGACCCACCTCCACGGCGGCGTCACGCCGCACGACTCGGACGGCTACCCCGCGGACATCTTCGCCGACGGGACGACCAAGACCTACACGTACACCAACGTGCAGAAGTCGGCCATGCTGTGGTACCACGACCACTCGCACGGCGAGACCGCGCGCACGCTGTACGCCGGCCTGGCCGGCATGTACATCCTCGAGGACCCCTCCGACGAGGCGCTCGGCCTGCCCAGCGGGGACTACGACGTCCCGCTGATGATCCAGGACCGCAGCTTCAACTCGGACGGGTCGCTGCGCTATCGGGTCGATCTCGACCGCGGCTTCCGTGGCGACACGATCCTCGTCAACGGCGCGGTCGCGCCGCGCATGACCGTCGAGCGGCGGCTGTACCGGTTCCGCATCCTCAACGCGAGCAACGCGCGTCCGTACACGCTCGCGCTGGGCAACGGGCGCCCGATGATCCAGATCGGCACCGACGGCGGGCTGCTCCCGCGGCCGGTGACGCGGACCGAGATCACGCTCGAGCCCGCCGAACGCGCCGACATCGTGATCGACTTCCGCAAGTTCGGCCGCGGCTCGAAGGTCATCCTGCGCAACACGGTGGGCGAGGCGTCCACGACCGCGGTCATGCGCTTCGACATCGTCAAGGGCGGCGCCGAGGAGGCGCGGGTGCCCTACAAGCTCGGCGAGGTCCCGGTGCTGCCGCCGGTCAACGCGCAGCGCGAGTGGGCCCTGACCTTCCAGGGCCTCGGGCTCGCCCAGTGGCAGATCAGCGGCGCGGGCTTCGACTACAACCGGATCGATTGCCGGCCGCGCCAGGGCTCCTCGGAGCTGTGGACGTTCACCAACTACTCCAACCGCGTGCACCCGATGCACCTGCATCTCGCGCACTTCCAGGTGATCAGCATCAACGGCGAAACGCCCGACCCCGCGACCGGGACCGGGCTCAAGGACACCGTGCGTGTCCCGCCGAACGGCAACGCCGTGATCCGGCCGCACTTCGATTACTACTCCGGCGTGTACGTCTTCCACTGCCATGCCTCAGAGCACGGCGACATGTCGATGATGGGCCAGATGGAGGTGGTGGCGTGATCGCCCGCGTCCTGGTGGCGGCGCTCGCCGCCGCCGCGCTCGTGCCCGCGACCGCGCACGCCGCGGTCACGCGCGCCATCCAGTCGGTCTCCACCCCGACCCGGCTGTACTGGTACCCGAACCAGGTGCCCGCCCAGCAGGGCGACACGATCCAGTGGCGGATGACCGAGCCGGGCAACCCCAACGCCGCGACCCACGACGTGTGGCTGATCAAGCCGGGCGCCGACCCGTCGACCGCCGTCCAGCTCGGGGCCACGTACCTCAATGACGGCACCGCGCAGGCGGTCGTCGACCAGGTGGGGACCTACACGTTCTACTGCTCGATCCACGGCGGGCTCGCGCCCGGCGGGATGAACGGCACGATCACCGTCGGCACCACCGATCCGGGCCCGCCGGTCGATCCGGGCCAGCCCTGGACCGATCCCGGTGGCGGCGGCGGCGGCGACGACGGCAACGCCTGGCCGAACCCGTCCACGGCGCCGACCGTGTTCGAGGAGGGCGACAACACGCCGCCGACGCTGACCCAGCTCGGCGTGGTGACCAAGGCCCACGCGCTCAAGCTCGTGCTCGGCAACATCGACGGCGTGCAGATCTCCTACACCGTGATGCGCAGGAAGAAGGTCGTCGCGAGCGGCATGCAGACCGCGGTGCCGGGGCGCAACACGCTGAGGGTCCCGCTCCCGGACAAGGCCGCCGACTACGTCGTCACGGTCTGGGCGACCGATGACGTCGACCTCGACTCCGACCCGATCCGGTACGTCATCGTCTCGGGCGGAGCGCAGGCGGCGAGGGTCAAGCAGGTCACCCGGCTGGCGCGGGGATCCAGGGTCAGCTTCGGCCCGTGAGCTAGTCCGTGAAGATCACCGGCCCGGACCACCCGGTCACCGTCACGCCGACGGGCGAGCGGGTGGTCGCCCGGGCCGGCGATCCCCGGGTTTTACGGGGCCTTCTGCCCGCGCGTGCGGGAATGCCCCGCCGGACGATCCGTCAAGGTCCAGGGTCGGCCCTGGGCGCGTCGCGCTTCATGCGCAGTGCCGCCGCGCGGACGATCCCGGTCAGCACGAACAGGAACAAGATCGCGATCCCGAGCCTGTTCTCGCCGTCGTCGCACTCGTCGACCTTGGTGCAGGCGGCCCGGCAGTCGTGTGCGCCGGCCGCGAACGCGCCGGCGTCCCAACGCTCGGGCTGGAACGCGGGCCCCTTCGGGGAGTCCTGCTCGCCCGGGATGAAGAACCGTGCGCGCGAGGGTCCCCAGGGCTCGGGGTAGGTCATCCAGGGCGGGTCGGTCGCGCTGATCTCCACCAGTTCGGGCCTGGTCATCGCGCCCTGGCCGTCTGCCTCGTCGTTGGGGTCGGGCCACATGCGGTCGCGCGTGCCCGCGTGAAAGTAGGACGCGTGCGAGCCCCGCGCGGCGTAGACGATCGGGTGCCCGGACAGCTCGACTTCCCCCGCGCCGCAGCGCTCGCCGCCGCTGTGCTGCGCGTAGACGGCCTCGAGCAGGTGGTCGTCATCGTCGACGCGATACTGGACGAGCTCCCAGTCCGCGGCGTGGCGCCCGGTCCGGACGATCCCGCGGTCCTGGTCCTGGTACGGGTAATACAGCCAGTACTGCAGCCAGCGGCCGCCGTCGTCGGCCGGAACCTCCCGCCCGTACGCGGCGGGGCGGGTGTCGCTCGTGCGCGCGACCGGGGCGTGGGCGCCCGCCGAGGCCAGCGGATAGGACTCCGCCGAGTCATGGATCACGACCGGAGTGAACGCGGTCAGGGCGGCGGAGGCGAGGACGGCGGCGAGCACTGCCGCGACACGCTACGCGAACCGGGCGTTCGAGCCACGCGGGGGACCGCGGTGGCGAGGGCGCCACGGGGCGTGCGCTAACGTGGTCGGAACGCGCGCGCGAGAGACACAGGTGACGCTCGCATCGGGCGGAAAGGCGACGTTTGCAGGGCCTTAGCAGATGGACCGGCGGCACGAGATCCTTTGCTATCCTGCTCTGTCGCGCTCGGAGCCGGGAGGCTTCTGCGTGTACCGCTCCGGGGGAATGGTAGCGGTGGCCGGCCCGGCCGCCAGAGCCACCCCGTCTGGATTATCAGCCGAAAGGGATCATGAAGGTACGACCGTCGGTCAAGCCGATGTGTGAAAAGTGCAAGATCATCCGCCGCCACGGGCGGGTGCTCGTGATCTGCCAGAACCCGCGGCACAAGCAGCGGCAAGGCTAGGTAGATCGCATGGCTCGCATCGCAGGGATCAACATCCCCCTCAATAAGCGCGTGGAGATTGGCCTGACCTACATCTATGGGATCGGCCGCCCCACGAGCAACGAGATTCTCGCTCAGCTCGGCATCGAGCCGGACCGCAAGGTCCGCGACCTCACGGACGATGAGGTGAGCAAGCTCCGCGACATCATCGACCGCGATTACGTCGTCGAGGGTGACCTGCGGCGTGAGCGTTCACAGAACATCAAGCGGCTGATGGAGATCGGGTGCTACCGCGGTCTGCGCCATCGCCGTGGCCTTCCGGTGCGCGGTCAGAACACGAAGACCAACGCTCGTACGCGCAAGGGTCCCAAGCGCATGCAGGTCGCGGGTAAGAAGAAGGCAGGTAAGAAGTAATGCCGGCTCCCCGTAGGCCCCAGCGTGGCCGCCGCAAGGTCAAGAAGAACATCCCGATCGGCCAGGCGCACATCAAGACGTCGTTCAACAACACGATCGTCGCGCTGACCGACCGCGACGGCAACGTGATCGCGTGGGAGTCCGCCGGCGGCGCCGGGTTCAAGGGCTCGCGCAAGTCGACCCCCTTCGCTGCGCAGGTGACGGCTGACGCCGCCGCGCGCAAGGGCATCGAGCAGGGCATGCAGAAGGTCGAAGTCTTCGTGAAGGGTCCCGGCTCCGGCCGCGAGACCGCGATCCGAAGCCTCCAGGCCGCCGGGCTCGAGGTCACGGGCGTCAAGGACGTCACTCCGCAGGCACACAACGGCTGCCGCCCACGTAAGCGGCGCCGGGTCTAAGAACTCAGGGTCTAGAACTTTCATGGCACGCGATACATCACCCCAGTGCAAGCAGTGCCGCCGCGAGGGCCAGAAGCTGTTCCTCAAGGGCGAGCGCTGCCTGACCGACAAGTGCGGCGTCGAGCGTCGGGCGTACCCGCCCGGCGACCACGGCCGCGGCCGCCAGAAGCAGTCCGAGTACCGCGTGCAGCTGCGCGAGAAGCAGAAGGCTCGCCGCTACTACGGCGTCCTCGAGAAGCAGTTCCGGATCTACTACGACAAGGCCAGCAGGCAGCCGGGGATCACCGGCGAGAACCTGCTGCGCATGCTCGAGTGCAGGTTCGACAATGTGCTGGTCCGCCTTGGGTTCGCCGCTTCGCGGCGCCAGGCTCGCCAGCTCATCCGCCACGGCCACTGGGCCATCAACGGCCGCCGTGTCGACATCCCGAGCTACCAGGTGCGCGAGAACGACGTGATCACGTTCAAGCCCGGCTCTGACGCCGAGAACGTGATCCGCGACGCGACCGAGCTCGTCGCGCAGGTTCCTGCCTGGCTGCAGGCCGACCACGACCAGCTCACCGCGAAGGTGCTGCGCCGGCCCGAGCGCGCGGAGATCGCCGCGCCGGTGCAGGAGCAGCTGATCGTGGAGCTCTACTCGAAGTAGCCGCACAAGTCCTCCCCACCCCCCTGGCCGCGCAGCCGGCGCCGCCCGGGCTTGCTCCCCCACACGAGAACGAAGTTAGGAAACTGATGCTCGACTTCCAGATCCCCCGGATCACGTCCGAATCGGTTGAGGAGAACCGCGGACAGTTCGTGGTTGAGCCGCTTGATCGCGGTTTCGGCTACACATTCGGGAATTCGCTGCGCCGCGTGCTGCTCGCCAGCCTCGCGGGCGCTGCGGTGACCTCTGTCCGGATCGAAGGGGTCGCGCACGAGTTCTCGACGATCAAGGGCGTCACCGAGGATGTGACCGACATCGTCCTCAACCTCAAGGGCATCGTGTGCCGCATGCACTCGGATGCGACCGAGGTCGAAGCCCCCCTCGTCGTCACCGGCCCCGGGGAGATCACCGCGCGTGACATCGACCTGCCGTCCGGGGTCGAGATCCTCAACCCGGACGCGCACATCGCGACGCTCGACAAGAAGACCAAGCTGGAGCTCTACCTGACGATCGGTCGCGGTCGCGGCTACCGTCCGGCGGAGGAGAACAAGTCGCCGGATCAGCCGATCGGCGTGATCCCGATCGACTCGATCTTCAGCCCCGTCCGCCGCGTCGCCTACAGCGTCGAGCAGGCGCGCGTCGGCCAGCGCACGGACTTCGACAAGCTCACGCTGGACATCGAGACCGACGGGTCGATCGACCCGCAGGCCGCGCTGCGCGAGGCGGCCGAGATCCTGATCTCGAGCCTCTCGATCTTCACCGACGAGGACCGCATCGAGGACCTTCGGGCCGGCCCGGGCCCGATCGGCCTCGACAACGGCGCCGGCGGGGGCCATGCGCTCCAGTCGGGCGGCGGGCAGCGCGGCGGCGGACCGATGGACGACATCCTCATCGAGGAGCTCGAACTCGGCGTCCGCAGCTACAACTGCCTCAAGCGCGCCGGTATCCAGACGGTCGGCGACCTCGTGTCGAAGTCGGAGGGCGAGCTTGCCGCCATCCCGAACTTCGGCAAGAAGTCGATCGACGAGGTCATCGAGACCCTCTCGCAGCGGGGGCTCGACGCTGCGCACTGACTGATATTGAAGGCGGGGCAGCCCCTCCGCCCCACCCCGATCATCCGTCCTCAACTCTCATGCGACATCAAAAGACCCGTCATAAGCTCAGCCGTGACAGCGCCCATCGCAAGGCGCTGCTGGCCAACCTCTGCATCGAGGTCATCGACCACGAGCGGATCAAGACCAGCCAGGCCAAGGCCAAGGCGGTCAAGCCGGAGATCGAGAAGCTGATCACGCTCGCGCGCAAGGGTGACCTGCACGCGCGCCGCCAGGCGATCTCGATCCTCCAGCACCCCGACAAGGGCGTGATCTACAAGCTCTTCGAGGAGATCGCTCCGCGCTACACCGAGCGTCCGGGTGGCTACACGCGCATCCTCAAGCTCGGCCCGCGCCCGTCGGACGCGACCGAAATGGTCTACCTCGAGTTGGTCTAGTAAGGCCAGCAGCCCTCCGCCCCACCCCGATCATCCGACCTTAACTGGGCGCAAGCTCACTCTGCGTACGACGGCGGCCCCTTCGCCGGCTGGGCGCAACAGCCCGGCCAGCGGACCGTGGCCGCCGAAGTCGTTAAGGCGCTGGAGATCGTCCTGCGCCGGCCGGTGGAGCCGCTCGCCGTCGCCGGCCGCACCGACCGCGGCGTCCACGCGCTCGGCCAGGTCATCTCCTACGACGGCCCGCTGCCGCGCCTGCGCAGCGTCAACGCCGTCCTCCCGCGCGAGATCGTGGTCCTCGCCGCCGAGACAGGCGCCGCCGGGCTTCTCCGCTCGCCACGACGCCGTCGCCCGCCGCTACGTCTACCGCGTCCTCGCACGCGACACGCCGTCCCCGTTCGAGCGCGGCCGCGCGCTGTGGTGGCCGCACCGCTACGACGAGGACGCGCTCCACGCGTGCGCCGCGGCGCTGCACGGCAGCCACGACTTCACGGCCTTCACGCCGACCGAGACCTACCACACGCGCTTCATCCGCCACGTCTTCGACGCCCGCTGGGACGCCGCGGCGACCTGCTCGAGTTCCACATCGAGGCGGACGCCTTCATGCGCACCATGAACCGCATCCTGGTCGGCACGATGCTCGAGGTCGCGCGCGGCCGGCGCGACGACTTCGCGCGGCTGCTCGAGGGCGCGCCCCGGACCGACGCCGGCGACACCGCCGCCGCCCACGGCCTGTACCTCGAGAGCGTCCGCTACGACGTGAGCTGAGCGCGCGGTCCTTGCCGGCGCGCTTGGCCGAGGCCGAGCGCTTCGTCGGCATCGCGCAGCAGCACGTCCGCGTCGGCCGGCGCCGACGACGAACCCGGCGCTGACGCGCACCGTCCCGTCGGCGCGGATCGCGCCCAGCAGGCGCTCGGCCAGCGCCGCCATGCCCAGCGAGTCGATCCCGCGGCGCGAGCACCGCGAACTCGTCTCCGCCGAGCCGCGCCGCCGACGTCCCCCTCGCGGCACGCGCCGCGCAGGCAGTTCGCGACGAACGACCAGCGCCCGGTCGCCGCCGGGATGGCCGAACTCGTGTTCATCGCCTTGAAGTCGTCGACGTCGAGCATCAGCAGCCCGACCCGGCGCCCGGCGTGCAGCGCCGATCGCCTCCACCAGCGCCCGCCGGTTGGCCAGCCCGGTCAACGGGTCGCGGCGCGCGAGCGTGTCGGCGCGCGTCTGCGCCTCGACCATCCCGCGCTTGCCGGTGATCAGCAGGAACGCCAGCAGGCAGTAGATCGGCCCGAGCAGCAGCAGTTCGCCCATGACCTCGGTCGGCGGCGTGGTCGTAGGCGAGCGGCAGCGCGTGCAGCGCAATCGCCAGGCCGAGGTACGGCCACGCCTCGCGCGGCGGGAAGAAGTAGGCGGTGAAGACCACGCCGAGCATCAGCAGGAAGCGCGCCGGAGAGTGCGCGCCGCCGGTGTCGGAGGCCGCGACCGCCGCGCACAGCTGCCCAGCCATCACCGCCGCGTGGATGACCCAGCCGCGCGCGCGGCGCCAGTCCATCCGGACCGCCGCGTACAGGCCCCAGATCCCCGCGGCGATGCCGATCGGGAGTGTCGGCGTGACGACCTTGCCGTTGGCACCGGGCAACAGCGGCAGCAGCGTCGTGAGCACCGCACCGGCGAAGAACATCCAGCCGACGATCCGTCCGGCGAGCGGCCGTTCGTCCGGTACTGCGATGCCGACGATGGGGTGCACATCCGGTTAATCGGCCGATCGACCGGATCCGCGCAATGTCTATCGAGCGGATGAGATACGCACGACTTCCGCAGCGGCGGTGAAGACGAGCCCGCCGGCGCACGACACGACCGCGAGATCGAGTGGGACCTCGGGCATCCACAGCAGCAACAGAGCCAGAACCAGCAGCGCGCCGGCCCGTGCGAGCCTCGCCGCGGACCCGCACGGCGCGGCGACCACCGCCAGCGTCCGCCGCCACGCGCCACGACTTCCCGGTTCGAACACTGCCGCCGCAACCAGGCCAAGACCACCCGCGACGAGCCCCCACAGGCGCAGGTCGCCGAGGAACGCGTCCCAGATCGCACCCACCACGGCATCGCCGTGGCTGGTGTCGAACGTGGACAGCACCACCGCTCGCCCGATCGTCGTCGCGGCGACCAGCGTCCCGCCGGCGAACGCCACGCCGAGCGCCGCCCGGCGTGCGCCACGGCGTCGCGTCGGCGCCCGCGAGGCGGCGACGATCAGGAGCGCGAGCCCGGCCACCAGCAGCGCCGGGGCCAAGCCGGCGAGGCGGCGCGCGTCCGGCGCGGCCTCGACGAGCCCTGACTCGAGCCTTCCGCCGCCGAGGTGAAACAGCTGGGGATCGGCGCTCGGTAGGAGCTCACGAGCACGCGAGCGAGGCGGCAGCGCGGCCTGCAGTTCCGTCCCGGCGCCCGGCAACGTGAGATCGACCGATCGCCCCGTGAACAGCGAACGATGCATCTCGACCGTGCCTGCACGGAACGTCTCGGTGAAGCCGAACCCGCCGACGACGCCGGCGACCGCCGCGTCGAGGGTCGGCCGCAGGGGCGCGAGCGCCGGCGCGGCTTCGACCTCGCGCTGGGAGATGCGCGCCGCACTTCGTCGCGCACCTCGTCCTGGGAGAACGCGTGCGTCGCCCGATCCGCGAACCCGCGCTCGTCCAGCACGGCCGCGCGTCCGTAGACGCCGAGCGCACCCAGCGTCAGCAGCAGCACTCCCCCGAGGAGCAGTACGGCACACGGCCACTGCGATCGCCGCCCCATGAATCCTCACCGTATGGCCTGCGACGCGCATCGCAACTGGCCGTCGGTAGAGTCGTCGGGGCCTTGCTGCGCGTGCTCTTGACCAACGACGACGGGATCGACGCCGAGGGCCTGCAGACGCTGCGGCGGGCGCTCGTCGGGCTCGAGGACATCGAGCTGGCGGTCGTCGCTCCCGCCGAGAACCAGTCCGCGACGGCGCGCTCGATCTCGATCCGGCGGCCGTTGTGGGTCGAGGAGATCCCGTTCGGCGACGGGACCGTGGGCTATTCGTGCGACGGGACGCCGGTGGACTGCGTGCGGCTGGCGTCGCTCGGGTTGATCGACGGCTTCGAGCCGGAGCTGATCGTCTCCGGGATCAACCACGGGGTGAACCTCGGCGACGACATCACCTACTCGGGGACGGTGGCGGCGGCGCTCGAGGGCGTCGTGCTCGGCATCCCGGGCATCGCCATCTCGCAGCAGTCGCGCGGGCGTGACGTGGACTTCCGGCTCGGGAACAGCTACGACTTCGATGCCGGGGCGGCGTTCGTGGCGCGGGTGGTGGACCGGCTCGACGACGTGCCGCTGCCGTCCGGCGCGCTGCTGAACGTCAACGTGCCCGGCGGGGAGATCGAGGGCGTCGAGGTCGCGCGGCTGGGCAAGCGGATCTACCGCGACAAT
The DNA here is from genome assembly GCA_963798325.1 of uncultured Solirubrobacteraceae bacterium. Taxonomy (GTDB): domain Bacteria; phylum Actinomycetota; class Thermoleophilia; order Solirubrobacterales; family Solirubrobacteraceae; genus Solirubrobacter. The sequence goes on along the minus strand of CAWCSS010000002.1, from coordinate 444,876 downwards.
CTCGACCTGATCGAGGAGGACTCCGGGCGCAAGCTCTACCGCGTCTACGGCAACGTGCCCGCACCCAACGACGAGCCCGGGACCGACCTGCACGCGATCGCCAACGGCCGGATCGCGATCACGCCGCTGCACTTCGACCTGACCGCCGAGCACGGCATGGAGGCATTGCGCGCGTTCGACCTTGAGGCGCTGCTTGAGCCCTGAGGAGCGAGCGAAGGCGCTTCGCGAGCAGCTCGCGTACCACGGGCACCGCTACTACGTCCTCGACGACCCCGAGATCGGCGACGACGCCTACGACGCCCTGCTCGACGAGCTGCGGACGATCGAGCGCGACCATCCGGAACTGCTCACGCCCGACTCGCCGACGCAGCGGGTGGGCGGCGAGCCGGTCTCCAAGCTCACGAAGGTCACGCACCTGCAGCCGATGCTGTCGCTGGCGAACGCGCGCTCAGAGCCCGAGCTGCGCGCGTGGGTGGACCGGATGCGCAACCACCTGGCGCGCGAGGGGATCGAGGCACCCGAGTTCGAGTTCGTGGCCGAGCCGAAGATCGACGGCCTGGCGATGTCGCTGCTCTACGAGCACGGCGCAGTTCGTCCGCGGCGCCACGCGGGGCAACGGGGAGGTCGGCGAGGACGTCACGCACAACCTCCGGACGATCGGCTCGATCCCGCTGAGCATCCCGTACGACGGCCGGGTCGAGGTGCGCGGCGAGGTCTACATGTCGCTGCCGGACTTCACCGCGCTCAACGAGCGCCGCGCGGAGGCCGGGCTCTCCACCTTCATGAACCCGCGCAACAGCGCCGCGGGGACGATCCGCCAGCTGGACCCGAACCTCGCCGCCGAACGCCCGCTGTCGATGTGGTGCTACGCGATCGGCGTCAACGACCTCGCGTTGTCCTCCCACTGGGAGGCGCTGCAGTGGCTCAAGGACCACGGCTTCCGCGTCAACGGCGACGTGAAGAAGCTCGCCACCGAGGACGAGGTGGTCAAGCAGTGCCTGCACTGGCAGCAGCGCCGCGGCGCGCTGGACTTCGAGATCGACGGCGTGGTCGTCAAGGTCGACGACTTCGAGTTGCAGCGCCGGCTGGGCGTGGTCGGTCGCGATCCCCGCTGGGCGATCGCCTGGAAGTTCCCGCCGACGACCGCGGTCACCCGCCTGAACGCGATCAACTGGAACGTCGGCAAGTTCGGCGACCTGCACCCGTTCGCGGCGCTGGAGCCCGTCCACGTCGGCGGCGTGACCGTCAAGGCGGCGACGCTGCACAACGAGGAGGACCTCGCGCGCAAGGACGTCCGCCCCGGCGACGATGTGATCGTCCTGCGCGCCGGCGACGTGATCCCGCAGGTCGTCTCGCCGGCGCCCCACGCCGTCGAGCGCGAGGACCGGGCGCCGAAGCCCACGCCGCCCACCCACTGCCCGTTCTGCAACACGCCGACGATCAAGCCCGGCGTCTTCACCCGCTGCCCGAACCGCGAGTGCCCGGAGCGCCGTTGGCAGCTGCTGACCACGTTCGCGCACGTGATGGACATCGACGGCCTGGGGGAGAAGCAGGTGGCGACGTTCCAGCGCAACGGCATGGTGCGGACGGTCGCGGACTTCTACCGCCTGCGGCGAGACGCGCTGCTCGAGCTCGACGGCTACGGCGAGACCAGCGTCGACCGCCTGCTGGCGAGCATCGAGGCGAGCAGGCAGCGCCCGTTCGGGATCGTGTTGTTCGCCATCGGGATCGAGGGTGTCGGGTACGTCACCGGCCGCAGCCTCGCCCAGCGCTTCCGGACGGTCGACGCGCTGCTCGCCTCCACCCCCGAGCAGATCGCCGAGACGCCGGGGGTCGGCCCGATCGTGGCCGAGCTGATCCACTCCCAGCTCGACGACCTCAAGCCGCTGATCGACGACCTGCGCGGGATCCTGCGCTTCGAGGAGGAGGGCCCACCGCCCGGCGAAGGGCCGCTGGCGGAGCAGACGTTCGTCCTCACCGGCACGCTCCCCGACCTCACCCGCGAGGAGGCGACGCAACGCATCCTCGGCGCCGGCGGCAAGGTCACCGGGAGCGTCTCCAAGAAGACGTCCTACCTGGTCGCGGGAGCGTCCCCCGGCTCCAAGCTCGAGAAGGCCGAGCGGCTCGGCGTGCCCGTGCTCGACGAGGCCGGGCTGCTCGAGCTGCTGGGCGACTAGCGCGCACCAGGTCCCGGAGCGCGTCGAGCGGTGCGTCCGGATCGTCCGTCGAAAACGTCCCGCCGCCGATGGCAACCGGATGACCCTGCGCTGAATCGAGGATAAAGTTCCGACCGTGGCTCCGGCACGGACGCCACGACTCACCGGGGAAGGAGCCTAATGTCACAGGTTGTACGCGCGTCGGTCGCGCTGGGGGCGCTTGCGCTGGCCGTTGCGGTGCCGGGCGGAGCCACCGCCCTGACGAAGAAGAAGCCGCGGCACACGTCGGTCGTCAACGTGGTCAACACGCTGCCGTCCAAGACGCCGAAGAACGTCAAGAAGAAGTGCGGCAAGAGCAAGTCGGCGAGCAGGATCCGCCTGCGCCGGACGAGCCATCCGACCAGGAACCGTGTTCGCACGGTGACCACCTACTGCAGCGGTGGCACGCGCACGGTCTTCTACATCAAGCGCACGCTGCCGGCGGTCAAGACGCCGACGCCGCCGCCGCCGACGACCGTCCCGGCACCGCCGCCGGCGCGCGAAGAACTTCCGCCTCACGCTGCTGCACAACAACGACGGCGAATCCAAGTACGTCGTCGGCGACTCGATCGCCAACTACGGCGGCATCACCCGCTTCAAGACCGTCCTGGACGGCCTGCGCAAGGACGCCGACAACGCCGACGCCGCCGGCGCCAACAAGGGCACGGTCTTCATCAGCTCCGGCGACAACTACCTCGCCGGCCTGAACCTGCGCGCCTCCTTCCAGCGCTTCGACGCCGGCCTCGGGCCGTTCTACGACTCCGAGGCGATCGACGCCCTCGGCTACGACGCCGTGACCATCGGCAACCACGAGTACGACTTCGGGCCCGGTCGCCTGGCCGAGTTCGTCGCCTTCTCGCGCTCGCAGTTCATCACCGCCAACACGGACTACAGCGACGAGCCGATCCTGCAGACGCTGCGCAACAACGGGCGCATCGCGGACTCGGTCGTGGTCGACAAGGGCGGCGAGAAGATCGGCATCATCGGCATCTCCCCGCCGGAGACGCCGACGATCTCCTCCTCGCGCAAGGTGAAGTTCTCCAACGACGTGATCACCATCGTCAACAACGAGGCCGCACGCCTGACCGCGGCGGGCATCAACAAGATCATCCTCTCCTCGCACCTCCAGAACACGGAGAACGAGAAGCAGGTCGTCGCCGGCCTGCAGAACGTCGACATCGTGATCTCCGGCGGCGCCGACGACCTGCTGGCCAACAGTGGTGACCGGCTCGTCCCGGGCACGCCGATCGTCGGCCCGTACCCGACCGTCGCCAAGGACAAGACGGGCGCCAACGTGCCGATCGTCACCACCCAGGGCGAGTACCGCTACGTCGGCCGCCTCACGGTGACCTTCGACCCGGCCGGCCACCTGATCGCCACCGACGCCGCGAAGTCCGGCCCGGTGCGCGTCACCGCCGATCCGGCGCAGCCCGACTACGCGGCCGAGGACGCGGACCTCAAGCGGACGATCACCGACCCGCTGGTCACCTACAAGGCGAGCCTCGCGGCGAACGTGATCGGCACCACCGACGTGCTGCTCGACGGCGGCAACCCGAACCCGATCCGCCTCAAGGAGTCAAACCTCGGCGACCTGGTGGCCGACGGCTTCCTCGCCGCCGTCAACCGCACCGCGGCGACGGACGGACGGCCCCTGGCCGACGTCGCCTTCTCCAACGGCGGCGGTATCCGCACCTCGATCGCGGCGGGCAACATCACCGAGAAGAGCACGTTCGACGTGCTGCCGTTCGACAACGTGCTGGTCACGGTGCCGAACGTCACCCGCGCCCGCTTGAAGGAGCTCATGGAGTGGGGCGTGGCCGCGCTGCCGACCAACAACGGCCGCTTCCCGCAGATCGCGGGCTTCAAGATGACCGTGGACACCAGCAAGACCGCGCAGGTGCAGGACGCGGGCTTCAACGTGACCACACCGGGCCAGCGGATCACGTCGCTGACGCTCAACGACGGCACCAAGATCGTCGAGAACGGCGCCGTGGTCGCCGGCCCGGCGATCAACCTCGCGACGACGAACTTCACCGCCAACAACGGTGACTCCTACCCGTTCCGCGGGCTGCCGCAGGTCGCGGCGGGCGTGCCCTACCAGCAGTCGCTCTACGACCACATCGTCAAGGACCTCGGCGGTGTGGTGAAGGGCTCGATGTTCCCGCTGGACCGCATCACGATCCAGTAATCAGCGCTTGGTGGTGCGCGGGGTGCAGGTCTTATAGACCCGCGTCTCGCGCACCGTCCTGCCCTTGCGCTTGACGGTGACCTTGACCTTCACCGTGCCCTTCTTGAAGCCGCGCAGGTCGACCACCGCGCGGCCCCGCCGCACACGGACGCGCTTGCCGGCCACCGTGACCTTCGGGTGGGCGCCCTTGACGCGGATCGAGAACCGGCGCCGGCTCAGGCAGGTGCGGGTGGGGGCGAGGATGCCCGCACCGCCGCTGATGGCGCTCGCGCCGACCGTCGGCAGCTCGAGGCCGATCTGCGAGAAGGTGATCGTCGCGGCGCCGCGCACCGGGCCGTAGAGGCCCGTCCCGCCGATCAGCTGCAGCGTGTACTTCGTGCCGGCGGGCGCCGAGGCGGCGATCGCCTCCAGCGGCCGGGCGATCGTGTGCGGCCGGCCGTCGAGCGTCACCGGGATCGGTGTGGCCTGGTTGCCGGCCACGACGCCGCGCGCCTCGTCGACGAGCTGGGCGAAGACGTGGGTGCCGGTGCCGGTGCCCGAGTAGGTGAGCGTCAGCCGTGGCGCGCCGGCGATCTGCGCGGCGGCGCTCGCGACCACAGGGACGTTGACCGCGTTGACGGCGCGCGAGGCGGCGACCGGCGAGCCTGAGGCGACGTCGGTCGGATTGAGGACGAGGGTGCCGCTGCCGGTGGCGGTGATCGGCGCGGCCTTCGCGGGCGGGTAGGCGTCGGTCGAGCGCCACTGGGCGTCATCGGCGAGCCATTCGAAGGCGGGGCCGGTGTCGGCGGTGGCGTCCTTGCCGACGTAGCGCTTGAGCCACGCGACGACGGCCGCCTCGATGTGGCCGGCGGGGCCGCTTCCGGTCAGGCAGGTGCCGTGCCCGCCGCAGAACCACAGCATCTTCGCCGGGACGCCGTTGGCCTTGAGGACCTCGTAGTTGGTGATCGCCTCGTTGAGCGTGAACAGCGTGTCCGCGGTGCCTTCGACGAGGAAGGTCGGGACCGTGATCTGCTTGACCAACTCGCCCGGGCCGCGCGCCGCGAACCAGTCGCGGTCCTCGTCGGAGAGCGTGCCGGCGGTCACGCCGGAGGTGAAGGCCGAGGTGATGTGCGGGTCCAGGCGGCCCTTGGACGTCGGGATGCCCGCACTGACCAGCAGCGAGGACCAGCCGCCCTTGACGATCTGCTCCTTGTAGAGCGAGGTCGTGAGGCTGTTCCAGGCGATGATCGGCGCGATCGCGTCGATGCGCTTGTCCAGCGCCGCCGTCGTGAGCTCGATCCCGCCCGCGTAGGAGACGCCGGTCATGCCGACGCGCGGGTCGCCCGCCTTGTCGAGTTGCGCCTCGGGCTGCTGGGCGAGCCAGTCGATCAGCGCCGAGACGTCCCTGGCCTCGGCGTCAGGCGAGTCGACCGTGACCGTGCCGCCGGAGTCGCCGAACCCGCGGCTGTCCCACGTCAGGACGTTGAACCCCGCGTTGCGCAGCGCGCCGACGCCGACGTTGCCGGTCGCCTCGTCGGACTTCGCGTTCGGGTCGGTCTGGCGCGACCCGCCCCAGCCGTGCCCCTCGAGGATCGTCGGGACCTTCGCCCCGCTCGGCGAGGGATGGAAGCTGAGGATGATCCGCGTTCCGTCGAAGGACGTGATCGTGGCGTCGCGGGCCTGGGCGGACGGGGCGGCGACGAGCAGGGCGGCGAAGGCGAGGGCGAGGACGGAGCGCATGGCTCCCGCCTAGTACCCCAATTGACGGTGTGTTAGCCCGTGTAGCGAGCGAGCGCCGCGGTCATGCGGTCCTGCAGGGCGCGTGCCGTGCCCGGCCAGACCCGGTTCATCAGGAAGGCGAAGGCGACCCTGCGCGCCGCCGGCGGTGGTGCAGTAGCCCGCGAGCGCGGACACGTCGTGCAGCGTGCCGGTCTTGGCGTGGCACTTGTCCTGGGCCGCCGTGCCGCGCATGCGGTTGTACACGGTGCCGTTGCGGCCGATCACGGCCAGCGACTGGTCGAACGCGTCCGCGGCCTCGCTGCCGGCCATGCCCTTCAGCAGCGAGACGACCTGGCGCGGGGTGGTGCGATCGGAGCGGCTCAGCCCGGAGCCGTCGACGACCTTCGGCGTGATCTCGAACTGCGCCGACCGTGTCGCGCACGACCTTCGCGCCCGCGGCGGTCGAGCCGGCGGTGCCGAACTCCGCCCCGAGGCCCTTGATCAGCATCTCGGCGTAGTAGTTGTCCGACGGCTGGTTCATCTGGCGGACGATGCTCGAGACCGGCGGCGACTCCCACTCCGAGAACGGCGTCATCCCGGTCGCGGCGAGCCCGGCCTTGGCCTTGCCGACGATCTTCACCCCGCGCTTCTCGAGCTCCTTCTCGAACTGCTGGGCGGCGAAGCGGGCGGGGCTGGCCTGGAAGTAGGGCGCGCGCAGGCCGGTCCGGCCGTGGTTGAACGCCAGCGCGGAGAGCGGGCCGACCTCGCCGGACGTGCGGTAGCCCTCCGACGGCGGGCCGCGGAAGGCGTCGAAGGCCGACTCGTCGCCGACCACGCGGCCCTCGATGCGGGTGAGCCCGGCGTCCGCGAGCTGCCGGGCCAGGTCGGCCGCGGAGGCCGTCCCGAACGTGGGATCGCCGCCGCCGCGCAGGGCCACGTCGCCCGCGATCGTCCCGGTCTTGTCCGGCAGCCGGTCGGCGAGGACGGAGGTCGTCAGGTGCCCGTCGGCGCCGTAGAGCAGCAGCGCCGAGGCCGAGGTGTAGAGCTTCTCGACCGACGCGGGCATCCGCGCGACGTCGGCCTTGTAGGCGTAGATCGGCCGCTCATTGGTGAGATCGAGCACGTACGCGCCGCTGCAGCAGCCCGAGCGCGCCATCTCCCGCGCCAAGACCCTCTGCGTCGTCGCGAGGCCGGCCGCCTGCGCCGAGCCGGCGGCGAGCAGCGTGAAGAGCGTGATGAGAGCGACGAGGCGGCGCATGAACAGGGGAACCCGGGCGGCGCGCGTAAGTCGCGCCGTACACTCACAACCCTAGTGGGCAAGGTGGTCGAAATGAACGCGCCGACGCGCCGGCGCCGTCGCTCCTCCCGAACCGCGCTCGTCCTGGGCGGCGGCGGTTTCACCGGCGGCGTCTACCAGATCGGGGCGCTGCGGGCCCTGGATCTGCTCTCTTCGAACCGGTCGGTCAACCAGTTCGACATCTACGTCGGCACCTGCGGCCGGGGCGCTGATCGCGTCGCTCGTCGCCAACGGGTTCACGCCCGAGGAGATGATGCGGACGGTCAACGATCAGGTGCCCTACCCACTGCCGCCGCTGGACCGCGAGATGCTGATGCGCTTCAACAAGGGCGAGTTCGCGATGAAGGCGCTCAAGCTGCCGCTGCACGCGATCTCGATGGCGCGCTCGGTCGTCGCCTCGCTCGGCTCGCTGTCCGCGGTCGACCTCGTGCTCGCGCTCGGAGATGCGCTGCCGTCGGGGATCTACACCGGCGAGGGCGTGGAGAACTACCTTCGCGACGCCCTCTCGCGCGAGGGCCGCACCGACGACTTCCGCCTGCTCGAGCGCGAGCTCTATCTCGCCGCCACCGACCTCGACACCTGCGAGCGGATCGTCCTCGGCGCCGAGGGCTGGGACGACATCCCGATCTCCTCCGCGGTGCGCGCCTCGACCGCGCTGCCGATGATCTACGCGCCCTACCGGGTGCGCGAGCGCGAGCTGGTCGACGGCGGGATCGTCTCCACCACCAACCTCGACATCGCGGTCGAGGCGGGCGCGAAGTTCATCGTCGTCGTCAACCCGCTCGTCCCGTTCGTCAACGACTTCTCGCAGTCGATCCCGACCCTGTTCGGCACCCGCGTGCGGCGCGTGTCCGACATGGGCTTCCCGAAGATCGGCTACCAGACGTTCAAGTTGCTCGCCTACCAGCGCCTGCACGAGATGGCCTCGCACTGGAAGGAGCGCTACCCGGGCGTCGACATCGTCCTGATCGAGCCCGACCCCGACGACGAGCTGATGTTCCAGACGAACATCCTCAACTTCGCCTCGCGCGTCGACGTCGCCCGCCACGGCTTCGAGTCCGTGACCCTGAAGCTGGCCAAGGACTACGACGAGATCCGCGAGGTCTGTCGCCGCCACGGCATCGACATCTCGGCCACGCGCGTGCGCAAGGTCGTGCGCCACTTCTCCGCCGAGCGCGAGAAGACCCGCGCCTGGCGGCGCATCCTGGAGCAGACGACCGGCGCGTTGCTGCGCCAGTCCGCCGGCGACTAGCTACGTGTAGAGCTCGTCGAAGCGCTCGGCGTAGAGCTCGTTGACGACGTTGCGCTTGACCTTCAGGGTCGGCGTCAGCTCGCCCGTCTCCTGCGAGAGGTCGTGGTCGAGGATGAAGAACTTCTTGATCTGCTCGACGCGGGCGTAGTTGGCGTTGACGCGATCGAGCTCGGTCTGGATGAGCTCGATCACCTTGGGCTCGGCGTGCAGGTTCTCGTGAGCGAGCTCGTGCTCGTTCGCGAAGTGCACGATCTCCTCGGGGTCGAGGGTGATCAGCGCGACCGGGAACGGGCGCCGGTCGGCGTGCATGACGGCCTGGGAGATCCAGCGCGAGCGCTTGAGGTCGTTCTCGAGGTTGGCGGGCGTGAGGTTCTTGCCGCCCGCGGTGATCATGATGTCCTTCTTGCGGCCGGTGATGCTGAGGTAGCCCTCGTCGTCGAGCGAGCCGAGATCGCCGGTGTGCAGCCAGCCGTCCTTGACGGCGCCGAAGGACTCGGTGTCGCCGAGGCCGTAGTAGCCGCCGAAGACGTGCTCGCCGCGGACGAGGATCTCGCCGTCGCCGGCGATCTTGATCTCGGTGTGCGGGAGGGCGCGGCCGACGGTGCCGAGCTTGTGGTCGGCGACGGTGGAGGTGGTGGCGACGGTGGACGTCTCGGTCATGCCGTAGCCCTCGAGCACGGGCGCGCCGCAGGCGTAGAAGAACTCGAGGATCTCGCGGCCGATCGGCGCGGCGCCGGAGGTCGCCTGCTTGAGCTTGCCGCCGAAGATGCCGCGGACGTTGGCGTAGAGCTCCGTGTCGGCCTGGTCGAACGCGGCCTGCAACTGCTCCGGGACCGGTTCCCCGGCCGCCTGCATGGCGCGGACCTTCAGTCCCAGCTGCGTTGCCCCGGCGATCTTCGCCGGGTCGTTGTTGCTCGTCACCAGCGTGTAGATCTTCTCGAAGATGCGCGGGACGCTGGGCAGGTAGACCGGGTGGGTCGCCATCAGGTCTCCGACGATCTGCTGCGGGTCGCCGCTCCAGTAGATCAGCGGCGCGCCGAGGTCCACGCACAGCAGCTGGATCAACAGCGCGTAGGAGTGCGCGAGCGGGAGGTAGAGGTAGACCGGCTCGCCCGCCTCGATGACGTCGATCTCCTCGCACATCTGGGTGACGCGGCGGTAGTTGCGGTGGCTGAGGACGCAGCCCTTCGGCGGGCCGGTGGTCCCGGAGGTGTAGATGATCGTGTACGGGTCCTCGGGCTTGACCGCGGCCACGCGCGCGGCGACCTCGCCGGCGTCGCGCCCCCGGCCCCGCTCACGGAGCTCGTCGAGGGAGATCGCGCCGTCGGCCGGCTCGATCGCGATGATCGCCTCGAGCTTGGGCAGCTCGTCGCGGACGGCGACGATCTTCGCCACCTGCGAGGCGTCCTCGCAGACGATGAAGCGCGACTCCGAGTTGCCCGCCACCCACGCGCACTCCTCGGGCGAGTTGGTCGGGTAGATCGGCACGACGCACGCTCCCGCGCACGTGATGCCGAAGTCCGCGTAGGACCATTCGACGCGCGTCGTGCACAGCAGCGCGACGCGGTCGTGGGCCTGGAGGCCGAGGTCGATCAGCCCGCGGGCGATCTCGGAGACGGTCTCGCTCAGCTCGGTGTACGAGACATCGCACCACTCGCCGTCGCGCTTGAACCGAGCCGCCGGCTGCTGTCCATAGCGCTCGGCGGCCAGCCCAATGATGTCTGCGATCGTCACCGACCCGGTCCCGAACGGGTGGGTCGGCGCCGCGGTGCTCTCCTGCATCGTCGCTCCTCCTCGGTCCTGGGGAGCGATCCTACCGGCGGCGCGCTAGGCGCCGCGCCTCATGCCGCCGCTACTGGACTGAGGCCCGCATCTTCCATGTTGGCCATGAACAGGGTCTTGTCGATTCGTCCCTGGAAGATCGGCACGCCCAGCTCCATGCACTTCTCAATGACCTCGCGACGTTCCATGCCGGCTTCGCGAGCGAGCTCCGTGGGCGTGAGATGGATTGCCATCAGTACGAGTCCTCCTGGTGAGGTTTGCCACGTGATAAAGGCACGGTAGCGCCTTCACCGGATGACCACAACGTCGACCTGCTCAACGTGGGCTAAACAAACGACTAGACCGGATTTGAGAGGTCTACGAAGAGATGCTCGATGCCGAAACGCTCGGCCAGCAGGTCGCCCAGCGCGCGCACCCCGAAGGTCTCCGTGGCGTAGTGGCCCGCGGCCACGAACGTCATTCCGAGTTCGGCCGCGTCAGCGGTGATGTGCTCGCGCGGCTCGCCGGTCAGGAACGCGTCGAGCCCCTCGGCCGCGGCCTCGTGCAGGCTGTCGGCGGCCGATCCGCTGACGATGCCGATCGAGCCGATCGCCTCCGTCCGCCCCCCGAGCAGGAGCGGTTCGCGCCCGGTCGCGCGCGCGACGCGGGCGTGAAGTTCGGCGGGTGAAATGGGAACTTTGAACCGTCCCTTGCAACCGATCGCCCTGCCTTTGTAGATCCCGAACGGTTCACGTTCGTCGCAGCCCAACTCGCGGGCGAGGATGGCGTTGTTGCCGAGCTCCGGGTGCGCATCGAGCGGCAGGTGGTAGGCGGCGAGGTTGATGTCGTGCTTGAACAGCGGGCGCAGGCGCTCGGCCAGCAGCGGCGTCAACCCGGTCGGGTGAAACGACCAGAACAGACCGTGGTGGACGAGCACGAGTTGGGCGCCGAGCTCGACCGCGCGCTCGCTGAGCTCCCGCCGCGCGCTGACTGCCGTGATCACTCGGGAGACCTCGTCCGTCCCCGGCACCTGCAGGCCGTTCGGCCCCAGATCGTCGAATGCGGCGGGCGACAGAAGCTCGTCGAGCGTCTCGATGATGTCGGTTATCTGCGCCATGGGGGTTTGAGTCCGTGCACTTTGGGCGATTCCACTCCTACATTGTCCCGCTCGACCCGGATCAGGGGCCGGGGAGCGGAAGAACAGCCGATTCATGTCCGCAGGAGGAACCTCCACGGTGGGTAGGGGAACGAACGGGGCCATCACGGCGCCGGCATACGACGGTGCAGGAAGCACTGCGGACAGCAGCGACCAGCAACTGGTGGCGCGGATCCGGCGCGGCGACGACCGCGCGTTCGAGGCCCTCTACGAGCGTTACCACCGGCGCATCCATTCCTACGTGCTCGGGATGGTCAAGGACCACGGCCGCGCGGAGGACGTGACGCAGGAGGTCTTCGTCTCGGCGCTGCGGCGCATGCGCGAGACCGAGCAGCCGCTGGCGTTCAAGCCGTGGCTCTACCAGATCGCCAAGAACGGCTGCATCGACGCGTTCCGGCGCTCCAAGCGCGCCGAAGAGGTGTCCTACGACGCCGACGACGCGCTCGGCCCCGCCGACCATTCCAAGCTCGTCGGCTCCGGACCGTCGCCCGACGCGGCGGTCGCGGCCAAGCAGGAGCTCGAGTCCTTGTGCGGCGCGTTCGGCGGGTTGAGCGAGACGCACCACGAGATCCTCGTCCTGCGTGAGCTCGAAGGGCTCTCCTACCGGGAGATCGGCCGGCGGATGGGCATGAGCCGGCCCGCGGTCGAGTCGACCCTCTTCCGCGCCCGTCGCCGGCTGACCGAGGAGTACGACGACATCGTCTCCGGCGCCCGCTGCCTGCGCATCCAGGGGATCATCGCCGTCGCGGTCGAGTCCCGCCTGGGCGCCCGTGACGCCCGTCGTCTCGCCCGTCATCTTTCGCACTGCCAGCCGTGCCGGCGCGAGGCGCTGGCCGCGGGGCTGGATCGGGACACGTTCGCCCGCCGGACGGTGCGCGAGCGCGTGGCCAACAAGGTCGCGGGCGTGCTGCCGTTCCCCGTGTTCGGCAGGTTCCGCCGCGGGGCGGATGCTTCGGCTTCCGCGCCCCCGTCCGGGCGTGGCACGGCGTTCATGTCGCAGTTGCCGGTGTGGTCGGACCACCTGCAGAGCGGCTGGGGCAAGGCGGCCGCGGGCGGCGCGCTGCTGCTTGCGGGTGTCGGTGCCGGGGTGGGCGTGCATCAGCACCAGTCCGCGCCGGCCGCGTCGGCACCCGCCGCGATCCACGCCGCCCCGGCCCAGGTCGTCGCGAGCTCGACGCCGACGGCCGCGCCGACGGTCGAGGCCAAGGCGGACGCCGAGCAGCCGCGATCGTCGTCGTCTCCCGTGAAGCCACGGAAGGCGTCCTCGCACCGCAAACGTTCAGCTCACGGGGGGTCAGGGAGCAAGTCGTCCGCCGCCGACCGCGCCACGTCGGGCGGCGGCGGATCGACCCCCGCGTCGTCCGGTGGCGGCGCATCCTCCGGTGGCGGTGGCGGGTCGTCATCCTCGTCGCCCGCGGAGAAGCCGTCGTCGCCTTCGCCCGCGAGCGCCGGCACCGGCGCCAAGGAGACCAAGGAAGCGGTCAAGAAGACGACCGGCGCCGTGCAGCAGACCACGGAGTCGGTCGCCGGCGCCGTGCAGCAGACCACGCAGTCGGTCACCGGCGCCGCGCAGCAGACCACCGAGTCGGTCACCGGCACCGTGCGCGACACGACCCAGCAGGTCACGGGCGCGGCCGGAGGCGCCGTCCAGGCGGTCACGGGCCCCGATCCGGTCTCCAAGACGGTGACCGGCGTGACCGGCACCGCGAACGACGCGGTGGGTGAGGTTGCCGACGGCGTGGACGAGACGATTGACCAGACCACGGACGCCGTGAACGGCATCCTGGGCGGAGGCGGCTAGACTGCTGCCCTTCGGGGCGTGGCGCAGCCTGGTAGCGCGCGCCGTTCGGGTCGGCGAGGTCCCCGGTTCAAATCCGGGCGCCCCGATAGTTTGAGAGCCGCGCAGTCGCGCGGCTCTCGGCGTTTAAGCCGGCACGTGCGGTGTGATCGGCTAAGGGACGGAACGGCCTCAGGGACCGGGGGTGACGTACGAGATTCCTCGCCCAGCACGAATTTCGTACCGCACCCCCACCGGCGCGCCACCTCGAAGGTCGTGTTGTCCGGCGGAGCCGCCCGAAGCGCGGATCGAGGCGATCCGCTCGGCGCTACCCGCTCGCCAGCCGCGCGTCGAGCGACGTCTCGACCGGCGGCACACCCGCCAGGGCCGGCTCCGGCTCCGGCGCGCGCGTCAAGAGCACGGGGATCGGGCTGCAGTGCAGGACCTTCTGGGACACGCAGCCGAGCAGCGTCGTGTGCAGCCGGCCGTGGCCGTGCGAGCCCATCACGATCAGGTCGAAGGCGCCCGAGCGCGAGCGTTCGATGAGGGCCTTGGCCGGTGGGCCCTCGACGAGCAACGTGGTCACGCTGACGTCCTCGGGCAGGGTCGCGGCGGCCTGGCGGAGGAGCTCGCCGTAGTGGCGGACGACCTCCGAGCGCGGGGGCGCGGCTCCGGTGGCCAGCAGGGCGGTGGCCGGGACCGGCGGGATCGCGGTCAATAGCGTCAGCCGGGCGCGCTGGTCGCGCGCGAGTGCTCCGGCGTGCATCAACGCCGCCTCACCGTCCGGCGAGCCATCGACCGCTACCAGGATGTTGCGGTAGACGCTGCTCATTGCTCTCTCCTGCAATCCCGACTATAGGGCGGCTGGAGGCGGCCTGCATCGGTTGTATGATGCAACCTATGCGGGAGCGGAGGGTTCACTACGCCTGGGTGGTGGCCGGGGCGGGGTTTGCCGCGTTGTTGGCGTCGGCCGCGTTCCGTGCTGTGCCGGGCGTCTTGATGGTCCCGCTGCAGGAGGAGTTCGGCTGGAGCCGGGCGACGATCAGCATCGCGGTGTCGATCAACCTCGTGGTGTTCGGGCTGTCGGGGCCGTTCTCGGCGGCGCTGGTGGAGCGGGTGGGCCTGCGGCGGGTGGTCACGGTCGCACTGACCATGATTGCCGCCGCGGCGGTGCTCACGACGCGGGCGTCGCAGCCGTGGCATCTGTACGTGCTCTGGGGCGTGGTGGCGGGCGCGGCCACCGGTGCGGTCGCGCCGGTCCTCGCGGCGATGATCGCCACGCGCTGGTTCAAGGAGCGGCGCGGGCTGATCACCGGCCTGCTGACCGCCGCGAACTCGACCGGCCAACTGATCTTCCTGCCGCTGATGTCGCACCTGGCGATGGACGGGTGGCGCTGGGCGATGGCCGTCGTGGCCGGCGCCGCGCTGATCGCTCTGCCGATCGCGGGGCTCGCGATGCGCGACCGCCCGGCCGACGTCGGGCTCCCGCCCTACGGCGGCACCGAGATCGAGCCGAAGCCTACGACGCCGCCGAACAACGCGCTGACCGTGCTTGGCGAGGCCATCCGGACCGGGACGTTCTGGGCGCTGGCCATCTCCTTCTTCGTCTGCGGCGCGACGACTGTGGGCCTGATCGCCGTGCACTTCATCCCCGCCGCGCACGACCACGGCATGTCGGCCACCACCGCCGCCTCGATGCTGGCCGCGATGGGCGTGCTCGACATCGCCGGCACGACGGCGAGCGGCTGGCTGACCGACCGGACGGACCCGCGCATCCTGCTGTTCTGGTACTACGCGCTACGCGGCGTGAGCCTCGTGCTGCTGTCCAACGCGCTGACGACCCAGAGCTACACGCTGATCGTCTTCGTCGCCTTCTACGGCCTGGACTGGATCGCCACCGTCCCGCCGACGGTCGCGCTCGCCGCGCGTCGTTTCGGGCCGGAGAAGGCCGGCATCGTGTTCGGGTGGGTGTTCACCTTCCACCAGCTCGGCGGCGCCACCGCGGCGTTCGCGGCGGGCGCGATCCGCACGTGGCACGGCGACTACCTGCCGGTCTTCATCGCCTCCGGCGTCCTCTGCGCGATCGCCGCGCTGGTCGTGCTCCGGATCCCCCGCGCGCCCCGCCGCGCGGCGCCCATGCCGGTGACCGCACCCGCCACACCGTAAGCTCTCCAGATGATCGACCAGCTCGACTCGCGGCTGCTGCTGATGCTCCGCCAGCACCCGCGGATCGGACTGATCGAGGTCGCGCGGCGCCTCGGGGTCGCGCGCGGGACCGTGCAGGCGCGGCTGGACAAGCTGCAGGGGCGGGGCGTGGTGACCGGCTTCGGGCCGGACGTCGAGCCCGCCGAGATGGGCTATCCGGTGCTCGCCTTCGTCGCCCTGGAGATCGTCCAAGGGCGCCTGGACGAGGCCGTCGAGGGCCTCAAGAAGGTCCCCGAGGTGCTCGAGGCGCACGGCGTGACCGGTGACCGCGACCTGCTCTGCCGCGTCGTCGCCCGCGACAACACCCACCTCCAGGACGTCATCAACGCGATGCTGCACACCGGCGCCGTTCAGCGCAGTACGAGCTCGATCTCGATGACGCGGCAGATCCCGTTCCGGATCGACCCGCTCATCGAAGCGGCAGGCGAGCTCTAAGCATCGTCCCGGGGCCGCACTCGACGGTCAGAGAACCGCCGAGCGACTCGACCCGCGCCCGCAGGCCGCGCAGCCCCGTACCCCGGGTCTCGCACGCGCCGCCCACGCCGTCGTCGGAGACCGTGACGACGAGCTCGTCCTCCACGACGACGCTCACGCACAGCGAGGTCGCCTGCGCGTGCTTGAGCGCGTTGGACAGGCACTCCGAGACGAGGAACCAGACGGTCGCCTCGACCACCTCGGGAAAGCGCCGGTCAGGGGCATCGACGCGCAGCGCAAGCGGCGACTGCGCCGCGAGACCGGCCAGCGCGCTGCGCAGCGGCCCGACGGGATGGAGCCCCTGGGCGAGCTCGCGCAGCTCCCGCGACGCCGCGAACGCCTGCTCGCGCGCCAGCGTCAGCCGCGCCACCGCCCGCTCAGGGTCGCGCTCGAGCTCGCGCAACGCCAGGTCCAGCGCCTGCCCGAGCACGACCAGGCGCTGCTGGGCGCCGTCGTGCAGGTCCCGCCCGATCCGCGCCCGCTCCTCGTCGGCGGCCGCGATCAGCGCCTCCTCGTGGCGGCGCCGCTCGAGCTCCGCGCCCGCCCGGGCGGCGAACACGCGCAGCGCCTGCAGCTCCTCGGGCTCCGGGTCCAGCGGCCCCGAGGCGATCACGCCGATATGGCCGATCGCTTCGCCGCGCGCGTCGTGGAGCGCGACCGCGAGGTAGCCGTCGAGCTCCTGGGCCTCCAGGAACGCGTCCTGCGGGTAGCGCTCACGCGCGCCGCTGGAGACGAGCAGCAGGCTCGTGCGGTACGCGTCCTCGCAGGGCGTCCCGGCGAGCTCGAACACGTAATCCGACGGCAGCGGCCCGGCGCTCGCGACGGTGCGCGCGCGGTGCCCGGGCAGCAGCTCGGCCACGAACGCGACCTCAGCGCCCAGCGCACCCGCGAGCTCGGCCACCAGGCGGCGCAGGAACTCCTGCCCGACGACCCCCGCGGTGCCGGCCGCGAGGCGGGTGAGAAGGTCGAGTTCCCGGAGCGCGGCCATGCCGAGGCAACGCTAGCCGGGGCGCGAACCGCCGACCTATACGGTTAGCTCCCGTCTCTATGTCCGACTTGACCCCGCCGTTCGTCCGCGGCCACGACCACGCCCTCGGCGACAGCGGGCCGGTGCTCGTGCTCTTCGGCGACTACGAGGACCCGGACACCGCCGACGCGCACCGCGCGATCACCGCGCTGCGGGAGAGATGGGACGGCTTCACCTACGCCTGGCGGCACCTGCCGATCGGCGAGAAGCACCCGCACGCCAACGGCGCCGCGCTGGCCGCCGAGGGCGCCGCCGCCCAGGACGCGTTCTGGGCCTACCACCACGTGCTCCTCTCGCGTCAGAACGCCCTCACCGTCGCCGACCTCTTGAACTATGCGGGGCAGATCGGGTTGGAGGTGGCGACGCTGATGAACGACATGCAGGAGGGCGCGCACGCCGAGCGGGTGCTCGACGACGTGCGCAGCGCGGTGAACTCGGGCGCGCTGGCGACGCCGGCGATCTTCGTCGAGGGCGTGCGCTGGAACGGGGCGAGCGACCCGGACACGCTGGAGGGCGTGCTGCGTGCGGCCCTGGCCGGGTGAGGTCCTCGAGGATCGCGCGGGGGAGATCGCGGTCGGCTTCGCCGCGTTGCTGACGCGCCAGGCGGCGTGGCGGCACCGGCGCGTGGAGACGATCACCGTGCTCTCCCACGAGCAGGTGCGCCGCGGCGTGTCGGTGGACTTCACGGTGCCGATCGAGCACCGCGAGGACCTGCGCCTGACCGAGACCGAGTGGGTCGTGCCGCTGGCGGTGCTGACCAAGCACGAGCTCGTGCACTTCGACCTGCGCAGCGAGGACCACACGGCGGTGCCGCTGCTGCGCTCCGACGAGGCGCAGTCGGTCGCCCGCGAGCTGCTGTACCTGATGCTCGACCTCGACCTCGAGGGCGCGGGCCTCGCGCTGGATTTCGACGCCGGGCCGCTGATCGAGCGGGTCCTGGCCAGTGGGCCGCAGGACGCGGAGATCGTGGGCGCGCAGGTGGACGAGGTGGCGTCGGTGCTGCCCGGGTTCGCCGCGCTGGCCGCACCGCTCACGCGCGGCTTCCTGCTGTGCGCCGTCCTCAACGACGTCACCCGCCGGCGCGTGATCAAGTTCGCCTACGACGAGCCGCTCGCTCGCCCCGGCCGCTACTCGCACTTCTACGGGACGCACGGCTGCACGGAGGCGGCGAGCTACCACGTCGAGCTCGACGTCCCGGACGGGATGCGCGCGCGGACGTCGGAGATGATCGACAACGTCTCCGGCGAGGTGCTGGCCGTCGGCCCGCGCGACGCGGACCGGCCCGGCCTGCACTACGTGGCCGACGCCGGCGCGCACATGGATCCGGGCCTGCGCGTGCACTACGCGACCGAGCGCGGCGGCTTCCTCGTCCCCGCGGCGCTGGTCGCGTGGGTGATCGCGCTGGAGCTGCTGCTGCCGTGGCTGTTCGCCGACCTGAGCGGCCTGGCGACCTCCGGCGGCCCCGCGATCGCGGTGCTGCTGAGCTCCTCGGCGGTGTTCTCGAGCCTGGTCCTGCGCGCCGGCGAGCACCCGCTCGTCCCGCTGGTCCTCGCGCCGTACCGATTGTGCCTCGCGGCGGCCACGCTCGCCGCCGTCGCCGCCGGCGCGTTCCTGGCCTTTCACGGCAGCGCGGCGACGCTGAACGCCATCTGGGGCCTCGGCTCGGTCGTGGCCGTCCTCGCCGCGGGTATCCTGTCCATTGAAGCCGCACGCGCCCCCGCGGCGGCGAAGACCACCGCATGAGCTTGCCGCGCATCTTCCGCCGAGAGCCAGAGACCCTCAAAGGGATCCGCGACCGGTCTGCGGTCGCACGCGGCGCGGAGCTGGCGCTCCCGTCGTTCCCGGTGCCGGTCAGTCGCGAGCGCGCCGTCGCCGCGCTCGCGCGGTCACGCGCCCGCCGCGCGGCTCAGCCCTGAGCCGCCGATGATCCGTGGATGACTCGGCGTCGTAGGCCGCGTCCATGGTCGATCGGCCGGGTACCTGCAGGGCGGGTCCTTCGGGTCCCGGCCGATCGGGCAGGGGCGGTGCATACGTTGGCGAGGCGCCGCGGGGATCGGTGGATCCGGGCTCAGAGCTGACTTCGCTCAGGCCATGCGGCGCGCACGCCGTAGGCCGATAGCGCGAGCAGCGCGACCATCAGCACGTACCACAGCGCGCCGCCACTCACGTCGTCCGCGTGCAACACGGGCAACAGCAACAACAGCACGCACCACGTGAAGAGCGTCGCGTACCCGATCAGGCCCTCGCGCGGCTCGCGCATGCCGATCGCGAACGTGAGCAGCATCGTGCCGAAGAGCGCGTACCAGGAGGCGACCGCGCGGGCGAGCAGCGGCGTCAGTGGCCACAGCCAGTGCTCGGCGAGGTCGGCTGGGGCGACGTACAACGCGATCGCGCCGATCAGGATGCCGACGCCGAAGACGCCGTTGACGATCCGCAGCGGCGTGATCGTCCGCGGCCCGAGCGGCTCGCGAACCGCGCGCTGGCGGTAGACGAGCACCGGGATCGCGAGCGGCACGCCGCGCGTACACGAACGTCCACACCCACGTCGGGGCGTAGTCGAACTTGAAGCGGTCGTGGTGGATCATCGTCGCCACGAACAGCGAGGTGGCGAGCACCCACAGCGCCGGTCGGCAGCAGCGAGAAGGAGCGCCAGCGCGTGGCCTTCCACAGCACCAGGCCGGTCGCGACCGTTCCCGCCAGGAAGCCCGCACCGATGAACGCCGCGTTGATCGGCGGCTTGATCGCCCACGCGTAGTCGAACTCCGCGCGCGCCGGGACGAGGTAGAGCCACAGGCCGTTGGCCGCGGCCAGCACGAACAGGACCCACACGCCGATGCGGGTCAGGCCGAGGACGCGGCCGCGGGTCTCGGTCATGGTCACGTCACGACATTCCCACACGCGCAGGCGCGTGAGAAGTGTGGCTAGCCGCCACGCTGCGCGGCGAGCGCCACGAACGCGTCGAGCGCCTCGGGGTTCGCCAGCGAGTCGCGCGCGGCCGCCTTCTCGGGCGGCGTGCCCATCAGGATCCGCTTGACCGGCAGCTCGAGCACCTTGCCGGAGAGCGTCCGCGGCACCGCGTCGACCGCGATGACCTCGTTCGGGACGTGGCGCGGCGAGCAGTCCTCGCGCACCCGCGTGCGGATCTCCTTCACCACGTCGTCGGTGAGCGAAGCGCCCTCGCGCAGCACGACGAACAGCGGCATCCAGGCGTCCTCGCCCTCGACCGGCACGTCGACCACGAGCGCGTCGGTGATGGCGTCGACGGTCAGGACGGCGCGGTAGATCTCCGCGGTGCCCATGCGGATGCCGCCGCGGTTGATCGTCGCGTCGGAGCGGCCGCTGATGATCGCCGTGCCGCGGTCGGTGATCTCGATCCAGTCGCCGTGGCGCCAGACGCCGGGGATAGATCTCGAAGTAGGCCTCGCGGTAGCGCGAGCCGTCGTCGTCGCCCCAGAAGTAGATCGGCATCGACGGCATCGGGCGGGTGAGCACGAGCTCGCCGACCTCGCCGATGTGGGGCTCGCCCTCCGGGTCCCAGGACTCGATCGACGCGCCCAGCGCCCGCGCCTGCAGCTCGCCCTCGTAGACCGGGCAGCTCCGGCACGCCGCCGACGAACGCCGTGCACAGGTCCGTGCCGCCGCTCGTCGAGAACAGCCAGGTGTCCTGCTCCGACGTGCTCGTAGACCCAGCGGAAGCCCTCGGGCGAGAGCGGCGAGCCGGTCGAGCCGACGGCCCTTCAGGGCGCTCAGGTCACGGCCGGCCGCGGGCTCCACGCCCGCCTTCATGCACGCCCCGATGTAACTGGCGCTCGTCCCGAACGTGGTCATCCCCGTGCGCGCCGCGAAGTCCCACAGCGCGTCCATGTCGGGATAGCCGGGCGAGCCGTCGTAGAGCAGGATCGTCGCTTCGGTCAGCAGCCCGGAGACGATGAAGTTCCACATCATCCAGCCGGTCGTCGTGAACCAGAAGAGGCGGTCGCCCGGCCTGCGCGTCGACGTGCAGGTGCAGCATCTTCAGGTGCTCGAGCAGGATCCCGCCCTGGGACTGGACGATCGCCTTCGGCAGCCCGGTGGTGCCGCTCGAATAGAGCACCCACAGCGGGTGGTCGAAGGCGACGCGCTCGAACGCCAGCGGCTCGTCGGCCGCGGTCAGCTCGTCCCACGAGTCCTCGCCGAGGATCACCGTGCGCGCGTCCATCGCCGCCGTGATCTCCGTCGAGCGCCTCGCTTCGGTCGAACTCGCGCCCGTTGTAGCGGTACGTGCGCACCGCGAGCAGCACCTTCGGCTCGATCTGCGCGAAGCGATCGACCACGCTGCGGGGGCCGAAGTCGGGCGAGCAGCTCGACCACACGGCGCCGATCGACGCACAGGCGAGAAACGCCGCCGCCGTCTCCGGGATGTTCGGCATGTAGGCGACCACGCGGTCGCCGCGCTCGACGCCCAGCGCGCGCAGCCCGGTGGCGATCCGCGCCGTCAGCTCGCGCAGTTCGCCCCACGACCATTCGACGTCCTCGCGGTCCTCGCCGCCGGCGATGATCGCCAGGCCGGACTTCTCGCGGAAGACGTGCTCGGCGTAGTTGACCAGCGTGCCCGGGAACCACTGTGCGCCCGGCATCTCCTCGGAGGCGAGCACGGTGTCGCCGCGCTCGCCGAGGCCGTAGCGATCCCAGATCGAGCCCCAGAAGCCTTCGAGGTCGGTCACCGACCATCGCCACAGCTCGTCGTAGGTGTCAAAGCCACGCTCACGGCGGTACGCGCCGAGCGCGCAGCGCTGAAGCAGCGAGTCGGGTGGGGTCCACAGCACCGGCGGCGTCATCAATCAGCCATCATGCCAAGGCCAGTGCTGCGCACGGTGACCGCCACGCGTTACGTGACTCCCCTGCGCGAGGGCGGGTCGCTGCCGGCCATCGTCGAGGCCGACGACGACGGCCTCTACGTGCTCAAGTTCCACGGCGCGGGGCAGGGCCCGAAGGCGCTGGCGGCCGAGATCGTGGCCGGCGAGCTGGCTCGCGGGCTCGGGCTGCCGGTGCCCGAGCTCGTCCTGATCGAGCTCGACCCGGCGCTCGGCGCGGCCGAGCCGGACCCCGAGATCCAGGACCTGATCACGGCCAGCGCCGGCATCAACCTCGGCGTCGACTTCCTGCCGGGGTCGCTGCCGTACGACCCGACCGACCCGCCGGAGGCGACGCTCGCCGCCGACGTGGTGTGGCTGGACGCGCTGGTGACCAACGTCGACCGCACGCCGCGCAACCCGAACCTGCTGCGCTGGCACGGGAACCTGTGGCTGATCGACCACGGAGCGGCGCTCTACGCCTTCCATGGCCCCGATCCGCTGTCGCGAGCGCGCAACTCGTTCCCGGCGATCCGCGACCACGTGCTGCTGCCCGCCGCCGGTCCGATCGCGCGAGGCCGACGAGCGGCTGGCGGCGAAGGCCGATCCGGCGGCGGCGGCCGCGCTGGTCCCAGAGCGAATGGGCGGACGGCGCCGTGTACGCCGAGTTCCTCACCCGACGGCTGGAGGCTCCGCGTGAGTGGGTGCCCGTAAGCCGTTTCAGTACGCGGCGCTGCGGATCGTCCCGCGGGTCGAGCGCGGCGAGGCGGTCAACGCCGGCGTCGTGCTCTTCTGCCGCCCGCTGCGCTTCCTCGCCGCGCGCACGCGGCTCGACGCGCGACCTGCTTGCAGGCGCTCGCTCCCGACTGCGACTTCGGCGCGGTGGCCAAGCTCGCTGCGCACGCATGGAGCTGATCGCCGCGGGCGAGCCGACCGGTGGGCCGATCGCGCAGCTGCCGCAATCCGAGCGCTTCCACTGGCTGGTCGCGCCCGCGAGCACGATCGTCCAGTCCGGGCCGGTGCACACCGGTCTGACCGCTGACCCCGAGGCGGAGCTGGCGGCGCCTTTTCGTACGACTGGTGGAACGCTGACGGGGGCGTGAACGTCTAGAGCGGTATGCGTCATCACGGCCGTGGCCCCGCCTAGACTGAGAACGCCGGATGCCCTACCTGACGTGCTCAAGCTGCGGCCTTCCGACGTACATCGTCAGCGAAGGCGCCTGTCCTTCGTGTGGTACGGCGCTCCGCCGCACGCACCCGCCGGTCGGCCCCCGTCCCGCCGTGGGCGCCGCGGACGGTGAGGTGCACGCGAAGCTGACGATGGCCTGCCGCGAGTTGAGCGCCGACACGGCGCTGCTGACCGAGATCCGCGACGGGCGCGAGCACATCCGCTGGGGCGTCGGTGAGAACGGCTACGTCGGGCGCGCGTTCGCGCTGCGCGACACGATCTGCGAGCGGCTGCTGGACGGCCGGATCGGCTCGGTCGTCGCCGACATCGGCCGCGGAGCCCGCGCTGGACGGCGTCGCCCTCGGCGAGGTCCGCGCCTACATCGGCGTGCCGTTCCACACCGCCGACGCCCGCGCCTACGTGCTCTGCTGCCTCGCCCACGAGGCCCGGCCGGACCTCGGCGAGGCCGACGTGCGCTTCCTTCAGGGCGTCGCCGAGAGCCTGCGGCCGGTACTCGGGTGAGGCGCCTCGGGATCGCGGCCCTCGTCTTCGTCGCCGGCTGCGGCGGGACCAGTGCCGTGGGCGAGAGCACCGAGCCCGCCGCGGGTGCGACCGTGCGCCTGCAGAAGATCGGGGATTTCGACGCGCCGCTGTACGTCACCGCTCCCGCCGGGGGACAAGGCGCGCGTGTTCGTCGTCGAGCAGGGCGGGAAGATCCAGCTGCTCAAGGGCGGCAAGAAGTCGCGTCTTCCTCGACCTGTCGAACCTGGTCACCGCGGGCGGCGAGCAGGGCCTGCTGTCGATGGCCTTCGCGCCCGACTACGCGTCCAGCGGGTTGTTCTACGTCTACTACACCGACAAGAACGGCGACGAACAGGTCGTCGAGTACAAGCGCTCCAGCGCGGATGTGGCCGATCGGGGAAGCGCGCGGGTCCTGCTCTCCACGCCCGACGAGGAGAGCAACCACAACGGCGGCCAGTTGCAGTTCGGGCCGGACAAGCTGCTCTACATCGGCACCGGCGACGGCGGTGGCGGCGGCGACCAGCACGGTGCGCGCGGAAACGGCCAGAACCTCGGCGTGCTGCTGGGCAAGATCCTGCGCATCGACCCGAAGGCGAGTGGCGGGCGGCCGTATTCGATCCCGGCCGACAATCCGTTCGTCAAGCGCTCCGGCGCCCGCGGGGAGATCTACGCCTACGGCCTGCGCAACCCGTGGCGCTTCTCCTTCGACCGTTCGACAGGGGACATGACGATCGGCGACGTCGGCCAGGGCGAATGGGAGGAGATCGACTTCGCGCGCAAGGGCAAGGCGAAGGGCGCGAACTTCGGCTGGCGGGTGTTCGAGGGCGACGCCCGCTACTCGCCGGGCGAGAAGGCCCCCGGCGCGGTCAAGCCGGTGATCACGGAGTCCCACGCCGACGGCAACTGCTCGATCACCGGCGGCTACGTCATCCGCGACCCGGCGCTGAAGGCCTGGAAAGGACGCTACGTGTTCGGCGACTACTGCCGCGGCGTGATCCAGACGGCCAAGCTCCCGGGCGGCAAGGCGATCGATCGCAAGCTCAAGGTCGAGTCGCTGTCCTCGTTCGGCGAGGACGCCCGCGGGCGCGTCTACGCGACGTCGCTCAACGGGCCGGTCTACCGTCTCGTCCAGAGATGATTCGCCGGATCCGCGCGCCCAACCCGAGTCCGCTCACGCTCTCGGGGACCAACACCTACGTCGTCGACGGAGCCTGGGTGATCGACCCGGGGCCGGCGATCGCGTCGCACCTGGAGGCGATCGCGGCGGAGGTGAGCGACGCGCGGGGTGTGCTGCTCACCCACGATCACGCCGACCACGCCGAGGCGGCGCCGTCGCTGGCCTCGCGCCTGGGCGTCTCCGTCGTCGAGGCGCGTGACGGCGAGCGGATCGGCCCGTTCGACGTGCTCGCCGTGCCCGGCCACGCCGACGACCATGTCGTGTTCGTCGCCGGCCGCGACGCGTTCACCGGCGACGCGGTGCTCGGTGAGGGCAGCGTGTTCGTCTCCGGGCGGCTGATCGAGTACCTCGACGGCCTGCGCCGGCTGCGCGCGCTGGACCTCGAGCGGATCCACCCCGGCCACGGTGACGAGGTCGACGACCCCAACGCCAAGCTCGATCAGTACCTCGCCCACCGGCTCGACCGCGAGACCAGGCTGCTGGCCGCGCTGGAGGCGGGTGCGCGCAGCGAGGACGAGCTGCTCGACGCCGCCTGGGCGGACGCGCCGGCCGCGGTCCGCCCGTTCGCGGCGATCACGCTGCGCGCCCACCTGGAAAAGCTTCGCGAGGAAGGCCGCATTCCGGTCGAATGAGGGTATTCGGAGTGCCATGGCCCTCCGCACGCTCCTGATCGCCGGTGGCGGCGTCCTCGCGACCGCCGTGATCGGCACCGGTGTCGCCATCGGCGGCTACTCGCTGGCCCGCACGCAATCGGCGCTCGAACACGCCGCCGACCGGCTCGAAAACGACAACGTCCGGCTGGCGCTGAAGGCGTCCTACGTCGACAACGGCGACCCGACGTCGTTCACCGGGATGGCGCTCTACAACGTCGAGGGCACGCACCTGCGGATGGACATCGACACGACCTACGACAAAGGCGAGGCGCCGGTCCGCCAGACGATCCTGATGATCGGCCAGGACGCCTATGTCGGCGGCGGCGAGATGGAGTACGCGCTGCCGAGCGGCAAGCGCTGGCTGCACGTGATCGAGCCCAAGAACTCCGTCGAGTCCACGCGCATGACCGAGGTCGCGTCGTGGCTGCGCGGCGCGGGCAGCATCTCCAAGCACGAGGAGGGCACGATCCGCGGCAGGCACGTGACCCGCTACAGCGGCACGCTGCTGGACGGCACGATCCAGGCGTGGCTGGACGACGATCGCGTGCCGCTGCGGCTGGCGGTCAAGACCAAGGACAAGAGCTTCTCGATGGACTGGCACGCCGACGTGCTCGAGTACGGGCCGCAGGTGGTCGTGCAGGCGCCGCCGCGGGGGGAGACGATCGAGGAGGAGGAGTGGGACCGGCTCACCGCTGAGTGAGCCGCTCGCGGCCGATCTCGAGCGCGGCTCGCAGCGGCGTCGTCGCGCGGCTGGTCGCGGTGTCGAAGATCTGCCGGAGCGTGTCCCCGACGGCGCGGACGTTGGTGTCCGCGCGCTCGGCGGAGTACCCCTCCGGGTCGAGCTCGACCTGGATGTTGATGATCCCGCCGGCGTTGCACACGAAGTCCGGCGCCCACAGGATGCCGCGGTCGGCCAGCGCCTGATCGAGCGCGTCGGAGGCGAGCTGGTTGTTGGCCGCGCCGGCGATCGCCTTGCAGTTCAGCGCGGGGACGGTGTCGTCGTTGAGCATCCCGCCGAGTGCGCACGGCGCCACGACGTCGACGTCGGCGGTCAACGCGCTGTGCGGGTCCGTCCAGGTCGCGCCCAGGCGCTCGGCCAGCTCGCGTTTGCTCTGGTCGACGTCGGCCAGCACGAGCTCGGCGCCGCCCTCGTGCAGCAGTTCCGCGAGTCGCCCGCCGACCGAGCCGACGCCGATCACGGCGATGCGCCTTCCGGCGAGGTCGTCGGTGCCGAAGGCGCGCTCGCAGGTGACCCGGATCGCGACCTCGCAGCCGAGCGCGGTCCACGGGCTCGGGTCCCCGGACCCGGAGGCGAGGCCGGTGACGTGCTTGGTGCGCGTCGCGATGACCCCCATGTCGGGCTCGGACGTGCCCACGTCCTCGGCGGTCAGGTAGTCGCCGCCGAGCGCGTCCACCGTGTCCCCGAAGTCCTGCAGGACGGCCTCACGGCGTTCGGGCGTGAGCACCGCCTCGTCGGGGCGCAGCATGATCACGCCCTTCCCGCCGCCGAGCGGCAGGCCGGCGACGGCCGCCTTGAAGGTCATCGCCCGCGACAGGCGCAGGACGTCGCGGACGGCCATCCGCGTGTCGTCGTAGGTCCACATCCGGCACCCGCCGAGCGCGGGGCCGAGCGCGGTCGAGTGCACCGCGACCATCGTGAACAGGCCCGAACGGCGGCCGCGGCGGACCAGCAACGTCTCGTGGGCGAGGGGCTCTGGGTAATCGATAGCGGCCAGCCTACCTAAAGGGGCCTGGCCCCTTTTGCGACAGCTGTCGCACAAAGGGCCTGGCCCCTTTTGCGACAGATGTCGCGGTGGGTACGGCAGACGGCCCGCGTGGCGGCGGGCGATGCGGAGCGCGGCGGGGTGCGGCTCAGCCGCCGGCGGGCGGTGCGACCGCGCCGCCCGGCGTGGCCGGAGCGGTGGTGCCGCCCGTAGCGGGCGGCGTCGTGGCCGCCGGCGCGACGCCGGCGTTGGTCGCCGGGGCCGGCGTGGGCTGCGGGCTGGCGGCGATCGGTGCGGTCGGGGCGGGGGAGGCGACCGGGGCCGGGGTGGCGACGGCCGTCGCGTCCGGGGCGCGAGCGCCGCCGGTCTCGGCCTGCGGGTCGGCCGTGATCGCTTCGTCACCGGTGTCGCCGGTGCCGGTCGGTGTCGCGACCTCGGTCGGCGGCGCGATCGGAGCGGTCTTGGCCTTCGCCTTGTGGGCGGCCTTGTGCTTCTTGGCCGGCAGCGACACCGTGGACGTCTGCGCGCGGCTGCGCTCGAGCGAGGCGACCTGCGGGTGGCCCTTGGGCTCGATCACGACCGGCGCGGCCGCCGCCGGTGCGGTCTTGGCGGCCGACTTCGCCTTGTGCGTCTTGACCGCCGCGGCCGGGGCCGGCGTGTCCTGGACGATCTCGCGCTTGACCTCGACCGCGCCGCCGGTGGCGATCGCGGCGGTGCAGACGACAGCGGCGACCTTGCAGGCCGTCGCGGCGGCTACGCCACCTCCGGCCACGGCCGCGGAGCTACCACCGGCGGCGGCGCCGCTCGCGGCGACTCCGCCTCCGGCCGATCCGCCGAGCCCGACGAGCTTGGCGGCGAAGGCGAACGGAGCGAAACCGATCGGCGAGAGCGCCGCGAAGGAGCGCTTCATGCCGCGCAGCGCGGTGCGGTACTCACGGCAGCCGTCGCACGAGCGCATGTGCTTGCGCGCGCGGCCGGAGGCCTTCACGCCGCGGTCGTACGCGCGCATCAGGTCCGCCTGGATCTCCTGGCAGTCGGCGTCGCGGGCCTCGGCGGCCTCCACCAGCCCGACGCGGGCGCGGACGAGCAGGGACTTCACCGCGGGGACGGTGACGTCCAGCGCGTTCGCCAGGTCGGCGTAGGTCATGCCGTCGATCTCGCGCATCAGCAGCGCCGAGCGCTGCTGATCGGGCAGGTTGGACACGTCGACCACGAGCTGACGCAGGTCGTCGCGGCGCTGGGCCTCCTCGACCGGATCGTGCAGCGGCTTGCGCGAGACCTCGAAGAGCTCGGCGGCGGGCGGGATCGGCCGGCGGAGATGATCGATGCAGCGGTTGTGGGCGACGCGGTAGAGCCACGCGCGCACGTTCATCTCGCGGTTGTCGTTGCGCAGCGCCCCGTAGGCGCGCACGAAGACATCCTGCAGCACATCCTCGGCGTCCTGGCGCGAGCCGGCCGAGAGCATCTGGCGCACGTAGGCGAACAGGCGCTGGCGGTACCGGTCGTGCAGCACGCGGAACGCCTCGTCGTGGCCGGCGCGGAACAGCGCGAGCAGCTGCTCATCCGAGCGGAGACGCAGGAGCGAGCCTCCGAGCGGGAGGCGGCTCAATGCTGCTGGTGCATGTACCGCTGAGGCTTCCATGAAGGGGTGCTCCTAAAGCTGCCTACCCGGCGACTGTAACTGTAAGGCTTGAGGGAAGTTCCGCTCTATAGGTGTGAGCCGACATCCCCCTGTGACCGATCTCCTACGCATCCGTGACGGACTTTCCTTGCCGATCTCCGAAATCGAGATACGAGCCTCGCGCTCCTCGGGTCCCGGCGGTCAGCACGCGAACGTCACCGCCTCCCGGATCGAGGCGTCCTTCGACGTACGCGAGTCCAACACCTTGGACGACGTTCAGAAAGCCCGGATAAGCGCGAAACTGGGGCCGCGCGTGACCGCCATCGCCCAGGACGCGCGATCGCAGGCGCGCAACCGCGAACTGGCCCTCCAGCGCCTCGCCGCGCGGCTGAACGCCGCCTTGCACGTCCCGCGCCCGCGGACGAAGACCAAGCCGACGGCCGGGAGCCGGCGCCGTCGGTTGGATGACAAGAAGCGCCGCGCCGACACCAAGCGCGGCCGACAGAAACCTGACTCCGACTAGCGCCGCGACCTACGTCAAGGGCCGCTCGGTATGCGGCTGATCCCGCCCGGCGGCGGGGCGCCGACCACGGTCGCCGGCAACGCGATGTGGGGTCGCTGGAACCGCTGACGCACTGGGTAGTGCCGCGTGCATGACGCGCTACTTCATCGGTGTCTCCCAAGAGCAGTTCCCGCCCGAGGACCTGCTGCGCCAGGCCATCGCCGCCGAACAGGCCGGCTTCGACGGCATCTCGTCCTCCGATCATCTGCAGCCGTGGTGGGAGCCGGGCGAGTCCGGCCACACGTGGCCGTGGCTGGGCGCGTGCGGCGCCTCAGTGCCGAAGCTGCCGATCGGCACCGGCGTCACCTCCACCGGCGCGCGCTATCACCCGGCGCTGATCGCGCAGGCGTGGATGACGCTCGAGCGGCTCTTTCCCGGCCGGCCGTTCCTCGGCATCGGTTCCGGCGAGGCGTTGAACGAGGTCCCCGTGGGCGATGCGTGGCCGTCCGTGGGCGATCAGATCGCGCGCATGGAAGAGGCGCTGTCGCTGATCCGGCGGTTGTGGGACGGCGAGACGATCAGCGAGCAGGGGCGCTTCTACACCTGCGTCGACTGCAAGCTGCACACTCGCTCCGAGCGGCGGCCGCCGATCTGGGTGAGCGCCTTCGGGGAGCAGGCCGCGACCGTCGCCGGCAAGTACGGCGACGGGGTCTGGACGCTGCCCGATCCGGACACCACGCCCGCGGTCATCGAGGCGTATCGCGAGGCGGGCGGCGACGGCGAGATCGTCTTTCAGGCGCTGTTCTCGTGGGCGGCTGACGACGAAGCGGCGCTCGACGCCGCGCGCAAGTGGAAGGGCGCGCAGCCCGAGGAGCACTACGTCGACGACTGGCACGAGCCGGTCGAAGATGTACGAGAACGGCGCGTCGCAGATGTCCGATGACGAGTTCAAGGAGAACGCGATCATCTCCTCCGACCCGGCCGAGCACGTCGATCGCATCCGCGAGCTGGAGGACATGGGCGCGACCGTGATCGTGCTCCAGAACAACTCGGGCGCGGACCCGCTGCGGGCGATCGAGGTCTACGGCGCGGAGGTCCTGCCGGCCTTGCGGGGCGTCAGGGCGTAGTCCAGCGCATCGGGCCGATCCCGAGCGCGTCGGCCTCCGCTCTGGCGTGGGCGAGCAGGGCGTGGCCGCGTTCGTGCTCGCCCCTGCTGATGAGCGCACGGCCGTAGAGCTCGCGGGTGCGTGCCGCCCAGGGGCGGCTGCCGAGCCGCTGGTTGGCCTCCAGCGCGTACTTGAACCGCTGCTCGGCGTCGTGGCCGAGCAGCGCGGCCAAGGCGGCGACGTGGTGCGCGGCCGAGCCGTAGCCCGCGGCCCCGCGGCCGTTGATGACGTTGCGGTCCGCGTAGGGCTCGAGGCGTTCGAGGATGCCCCGGGCGTGGGTGGGGTCGCCGAGCGCGACCATCGCCTGCGCGAGCTCGCACAGGGCCGCGAGACGGTTCATGTCGTCGCCGAGCCGCGCGAAGTCATCGGCCGCCACCCACGCGATCTGCTCGCGGGCGAGGCCGTCATCGCCGCGCTCGGCCAGCACCCACGAGTAGCCCGAGCGGTAGGCGTACTCGGCGGGCCGCCCGACCTCGCGCTCGAGCAGCGCCACGTCCGGCCGCGAGAAGTCGCCACGGCTCCAGGCGAGCTGGATGTCCTGGATCTCGGCGTAGAGCACGCCGTTGGGATGCGTGCTGCGGGCCAGCTCGGCCACCAGCGCGTCGGCCTCGTCGAAGCGACCCTCGAGGATCGCGAGCGTCGCGCGCCACATCGGCGCCCACCACGTGTAGGCCGGCAGCCTGAGGTGTGAGGCCAGCGCCGCGTGGGCGTCGATCTCGTCGCGCGCGGCGTCGAGGTCCGCGCCCTCCATGTGGTCGAGCACGAGCCAGTTGCGGGCCTGCAGCTCGCGCTCGGGCTCTTTGGCGAGGGCGAGCATCTCGGTCGCGGTCTCGAGGCGCTCGTCGAGGTAGTCGGCGCTCCACAGCGCGGCGTGGCGCGCGTTGAGCGCATCGAACCGATCGCGGTCGCCGGCGAGCTGGACGGCCTCGTCGCCGAGCCGCTTGCGGGTCGCGGGAGCCGACGCGTAGTACGTCTCGATCGCGAGTCGCCCGATCAGCCGGGCGCGCAGCGGGTGCCCCTGCGCCAGCGCGGCGAGCGCCTCCTCGAGCAGCGCGACCGCCTCCCGGTCGACGGCGATGATCGTCACGCCGAGCCCACTGAACCCGAGCGCGGCGCGCGCGAGCAGCTCGGGGGCGCCGCCCGCTCTCGCGAGCGCGGCCGCTTCCGCGAACGCCTCGCGCGCGCCTTCTCCCGCGCGCAGCCGCGCTTCCCCCAGCGAGAGCAGCAGCTCGGCGTGGCGATCCGCGGGTGGGTCGTCGAGCGCGCGTTCACAGAGCGCCGCGGCGTCCTCGTAGGCGAGCGCGCGCATCGCCGCGGCGGCGGCGCGCAGGGCCGCGTCGGCGGCGGGGCCGGGGTCGCCCGCTTCGAGGCGGTGGTGGGCGAGCTCGGCGACCGGGCGGCCCGGGAGCGTCTCGAGCGCTTCGGCCAGCGCCCGGTGGGTGCGTACGCGGCGGGTCAGGCTCAGCTCGTCGTAGAGCGTCTCGCGGACCAGCGCGTGCGCGAAGACGAAGCGGCCCGGGCGCTCCTCGCGCACCATCTGTGACTCGCCCGCCTGCTCGAGCGCGGCGAGCACGTCGACGTCGATGAGCACCGTCTCCAGCAGTTCCACGTCGAACTCGCGGCCCGCGACGGCCGCCACGCGCAGGACGGTGTTCGTCTCCTCGCCGAGACGCGACAGGCGCCGGCCGATCACGTCCTTGACGCCCTCGGGGATGGGGCCGGACGCGGCCAGCACCTGCTCGACGAAGAACGGGTTGCCGCCCGTCTCGGCCGCGATCTCCTCGGTCCCGCCCATCGCCTGCACCGCGTCGGCGGTCAGCCCGCGCAGCGGGAGGCGCTCCACGAGCCCCTCGCGGCGCAGATCGGCGAGCACGTCCGCCAGCGGGTGGGTGCGGCCGATCTCGGTGTCGCGGTAGGCGCCCAGCACCCGCGGCGGCCTTGGGCGCCGCAGCACGTGGGCGAGCAGGCGCAGCGTCCCGGCCTCGGCCCAGTGCAGATCGTCGAGCAGCAGGACGGTGCCCTCCAGCCGCGCGCCGATCGCCTCGAACAGTCGCCAGCGCTCGCCGTCGGCGTCGCTCAGCAGGCGCTTCAACGCGTCCGACCCGAGCGCCTCGGCGAACGGCTCGTACGGCGCGACCGGCTCCTCGTAACAGCGGCCGTAGAGGACCGTGGCGCCGCGGGCGTGGGCGGTTCGGCCGGCCTCCGCGAGCAGGCGCGTCTTGCCGATGCCGGGCTCGCCGGCGAGCAGGATCGCGGGTGGCGCCGCAGCCGCGGCGGCGCCGGCCCGCGGCGCGCCGGTGGCCGCGATCAGGCGCTCGAGCTCGTCGGCGCGGCCCGCGAGCACGCCGCCGCGCGGGGCGAGCGCCGGCGGGAGCGACGACGCGGCCGGTGCGGCCGAGGCGCCGGCCCGGATCTCCGCCAGCAGCCGCCGCGTCTCGCGTGACGGCGCGATCGAGAGCTCGCGCTCCAGCCGGTCCTCGAGCCGGACGTACTCGGACATCGCCGCGGCGCGGTCGCCGCCTGCGGCCAGCAGCGTCATCAGCCGGCACGCCGCCTCCTCGGACAGCGGGTCGCGCCTGACCGCCTCGCGCGCCCAGCGCAGGCCGTCCGGGCCGTGGGTGAGCTGCGCGAGCTCGACGGCGACGCGCTCGCGATGCTCGTCGCGGGCGGCCACGGCCCAGTCCCTCTCGATCCCGGCCAGCGGCTCGCCGGCCGCGACCAGCTCCGCACCGCCGAGTTCGTGCAGATCGACCGTCACGTCCGTGAGCCCGACCCGCTCGCGGTCGACCGCCAGGTGCGTCGCCGCGTCGCCCAGCGCCCGGCGCAACTCGTGCAGCGTCGTGCGCAGGCTCGCGCGGGCACTGGCCTCGGGGACGTCCGGCCAGAAGCGCATCGCCAGCTCCAGTCGCTGGTGCATGCCGGGGTGCAGCGCGAGGTAGGCGAGCAGCTCGCGCGCGGGGCGGCTCGCGGGCGGATCGAGGCCGTCGAGCGCCAGCCCACCGAGGAGCCGGATGCGGAGCATGGCCGCACTTTACGGGCGGCTGACGGTCGGCTGACGGGCGCGCGGGAGGGTGCTGCCCATGACCGCACCCACCGCCCCCACGCTGGACATCGACGCGCTGCGCACGGCGCCTGAAGCTCACGCCGCGCTCGCCGCGGTGCTCGCCGAGGACATCGAGTGGCTCGACATCGCTCCGAGCCACACGCGAACCGAGTACCACGGGCGCGAGAGCGTCCTGGCGATGCTGGCCGGCATGATCGAGGCCGGCATCGAGACCACCGTCGTCGACGGCTTCGCTCAACGCGATCGCGGCGCGATGTCCGTCACCTGCACGATGCCCGACGGCCGCGTGCTGGCGACCAACGCGCTGCTGGAGCTGCGCGACGGGAACATCACCCGCTGGTTCGGCGTCGAGGCCTGGGACGCATGATGCCCCGCGACCTCCGCCTGCTCTCCGGCGCCGTGGCCCTCTCCGCGGCGGGCGACCTGCTCCTGGTCGTCGTCCTCTCGCTCCACGTGCACGATCTGACCGGCTCGGGCTACGCCGTCGCGGCGCTGTTCGCCGCGCTGATGGCGCCGATCGTGGTGCTCGCGCCGGTCGCCGGCCGGCTCGTCGACCGGGTCGAGAACCGCCGGCTGCTGCTGGTCGTCTCGCTGGCGCAGGCGGGGGTCGCGACCGGGCTGGTCTTCGCCGACGGTCTCGCACCCATCCTCATCCTGGCCGCGCTGCTGGGCGCGGGTGTCGCGGTGGCGGGCCCGGCCGAGGCCGCGCTCGTCCCGGCCACGGTGGCCGAAGATCAGCTGACCCGCGCCAACGGGTGGGTCGAGACCGCCCGCTACAGCGGGTTCACCGCGGGACCGCTGCTGGCGGGCGTGCTCACCGCGGCCGGCGGCGTCGAGCTCGGCCTCGCGGCCAACGCCGCGAGCTTCCTCGCCGTCGCCCTCGCCGCGCTGCTCCTCCACGCCCGCCGCGTGCCGGCCGCCGCCGCGTCCTCGTCCCCGGGCGGCGGCGGCCTGCACCTCCTGCTCAGCGACCCGACCCTGCGCATCGCCCTCGGCGCCGCCGTGGCCGCTCTGCTGTTCATCTCCGCCTCGATGACCGTCGAGGTCTTCTACGTGCGCGACGTCGTGGGCGCGAGCGGCACCGGCTACGCGCTCGTCTTCGCCGGCTGGACGGCGGGAATGGTCCTCGGCGCGATCGGCGTCGCCTCGCGCCTGAAGGTCCCGCTCGCCGCCGGTGGCCTCATCGCCCTCACCCTGCAGGGCGCCGGACTGGCCTCCGCCGCTCTCTGGCCGGTGCTCGTCTGGGTGATCGCCGGCTACTTCGTCGGCGGCATCGGCCACGGCATCAAGAACGTCCTCCTGCGCACCCTGATCCAGCAGCGCGTCCCGTCCTCCGCCCACGGCCGCGCCTTCGCCGCCTACAACGCGGCCCGCAACACCGCCGAGCTCGCCGCGCTCGGCGCCGGCGGCGTGCTCGTCGGCCTCCTCGGCGCCCAGGCCGCGCTCCTGCTCGCCGGCCTCGGCCCGGTCGTCTTCGGCCTCCTCGGCCTGGCCGCCCTGCGCACCCCACAACCTAAACCCCACATTAAGGGGACTGTCCCCTTTACGTAAACGCAACCTAAAGGGGACTGTCCCCTTTAGGTTTGCCCAGGGGCGGTGGGGCGGTGACGCGGAGGTCGTCGAGCAGGCGTCTGGTCTCGCGGGAGGGTTCGACGCCGAGGTCGGCGCGCAGGCGGTGCTCGAGGCGGGCGTACTCGCCGATCGCGCCGGCCAGGTCGCCCGCCGCGGCCAGCGCGCGCATCTTCTCGCGGGCCTCGTGCTCCGGGTCGTCGGTCACAGCCCGAGCAGCGCCGCGGCGTTGTCGTGCAGGACCGCGCGGGCCACGTCTTCGGGCAGTTCGAGCCGGTCGAGCTCGGCCAGGCAGGCCTCGGGGTCGAACATCGGGAAGTCGGTGCCGAAGCAGAACTGCCCGCGCAGGCGGCGGGGGATCTCGCGCTTGACCTCGTCGGGCAGATAGCGGTACTTCCAGCCGCTGATGTCGAGGTAGACGTTGGATTTGTGCAGGGCCATGGCCACCGCTTCGAGGTGCCAGGGCCAGCCGACGTGGGCGAGCACGATCCGCATCCCGGGATGTCGCGCGGCGATGCGGTCGAGCAGGATCGGCCGGGCGAGGTCGATACGCAGGCCCTGCCCGCCGGGCTCGCCGGCGCCGAGGCCGCTGGTGCCGGCGTGGGTGAGGAGCGTCAGCCCGAGCTCGGCCGCCGCGTCGAAGAACGGCAGGAAGCGATCGTCGCCCGGGTCGAAGTCCTGCAGCGTCGGATGCAGCTTCAGGCCCCGCAGGCCCAGCGCGGCGACCGCCTCGAGCCGCTCCAGCGCGTCCTCGCGGTTGGGATCGACGCGACCCGAAGCCGATGAACCGCCCGCCCGACTGCTCGCAGATCCGCTTGATCTCCGCGTTCTCGAGCGTCTTGCCCTGCGCATCCCACCCGAGCAGCACCCCGCCCAGGTCCAGCCGCTCGTACAGCGCGATGAACTCCTCGATCGAGGTCGTCTCCGGCCGCGACCCGAAGTACCGCTCGATCGAGTCCGCGTAGTGCCCCACGCACCCACAGACCCAATCCCCGGTGGGCAGATGGACGTGCATATCGATGGCCCGCACCCCCACAACATAAAGGGGCCAGGCCCCTGTCACGCAGGTTGACGGGGCCTGGCCCCTTTAGGATCTGGCATACTGATATTTCAGATGCCAGTCCCGGCGAATGACCCGTTCGAGCGGGACCTGCTCAGAGACCGCGCGTACGCGGCGATCCGCGACGCGATCGTGGACGGGACGCTGGCTCCGGGCGAGCGCCTGCGGGATCAGGAGCTGTGCGCGTGGCTCGGGTTGAGCCGCACGCCGGTGCGGGAGGCGCTGGCGCGGCTGGAGAGCGACGGCCTGGTGGAGACGGCGCCGCAGCGGTACACGCGGGTCGCGCTGCTGGACCGGCGCGAGGCGGGTGACGCGTTCCCCGTCGTGGCCGCGCTGCACGCGCTGGCGGCCGAGCTCGCCGCGCCGCGGCTGACGAACGCCGACCTGGCGAGCATGCGTGAGGCCAACGCGCGCTTCGCCGAGGCGCTCAAACGCGGCGACGTGGACGCCGCCCTGCACGCCGACGACGACTTCCACGCCGTGTTCGTGCAGGCGTCGGCGAACGTCGAGATCGCCCGGGCGCTGGACCGGCTGATGCCGCGCATCCGGCGGCTGGAGCGGCTGCGCTTCGGCTCGCTCAGCGGGCGCGCGTCGGTGCGCCAGCACGAGCAGATCATCGCCGCCGCGCACAACGCGAAAGACCTCGTGAAAGAGAACTGGCTCTCACTGGGGGCCTTGATCGACCGGAGCTTCGAATGACCGCCATCGCCCCGCCCGACATCCACGACGCCGAGACGCTGGCCGCCGCGCGGGCGCTGCTGGACGCCGCCGCCGATCCGGCGCAGATGCAGCAGGAGGTGCTCAAGGCGGTCGCGCGCAACGAGACGTGGCGCGGCAACGAGTGCCTGAACCTGCTCGCCCCCGAGGCGCTCGTCAGCCCGACCGTGCGGCAGCTGCTGTCCGCCGAGGTCGGTCAACGCGCCGCCGAGGGCCACATCGGCCCGGTCAACCGCTGGTTCGCGGGCACCAGGCACATCGACGAGATCGAGGCGCTCTGCGTCGAGCTGCTCAAACGCCTGTTCAAGAGCAACTACGCCGAGCACCGGCTGGTCGCCAGCATGATCGGCAACATGGCCGTCTACGCCGCGCTGACGGAGCCCGGCGACACGGTGATGACGATCCCGCAGCCGGTCGGCGGCCACAGCTCCAACCGCCACGACGGCCCGGCCGGCATCCGCGGGCTGCGCATCGTCGACGTCCCGTTCGATCCGCGCGAGCTCGAGGTCGACCTCGAGCAGTTCGCCGCGATCGCCCGCGACGTGCGCCCGAAGGTCGTCGCGCTGGGGGCGTCGATGACGCTGTTCCCGCTGCCCGTCGCCGAGATCAAGGCGATCGTCGGCGAGTGGGGCGGCAAGGTCTTCTTCGACGGCGCCCACCAGCTCGGGCTGATCGCCGGCGGCCAGTTCCAGGACCCGCTGCGCGAAGGGGCCGACGTCCTCACCGGCAGCGCCGGCAAGACGTTCTCGGGCCCGCAGTCGGGCGTGATGGCCTGGAACGACCCGGACCTGACCAAGCCGCTGCTGGACGCCGTGTTCCCCGCGCTCGCCGCCACCCATCAGGTCAACCGCGTCGCCGCGCTGGCCGCGGCCGCGGCCGAGCTGCTCGCCTTCGGCCAGGAGTACATGGCCGCGATCGTCGCCAACGCCCAGACGCTCGCCTGCTCGCTCCACAGCCGCGGCGTGCCGATCCTCGGCGCCCACAAGGGCTTCACCACCACCCACCAGGTGATCGCCGACGTGCGCGAGTTCGGCGGCGGCCTCGAGGTCGCGCACCGTCTCGCCGAGGCGAACATCATCACCAACAAGAACCTGCTGCCCGACGACACCCCGCAGGACTGGGACCGCCCCTCGGGCCTGCGCATCGGCACCACCGAGGTCACCCGCCTCGGCATGGGCGAGGTCGAGATGCGGGCGATCGCGGACATGATCGCCGGCGTGCTGGTCGAGGGCCGCGAGCCCGAGCACGTCAAGCAGGAGGCGCTCGAGCTGCGCGCGGGCTTCCAGCGCGTGCGCTACGTCTTCGAAACCTAAAGGGGCCTGGCCCCTTTATGTTGCGGGGTGTGGACGCGGAGATCGACCTCGACACGCTCGAGCGTGTGCAACGGCGCGTGCTGTGGCTCGCGACGAGCATCGTCCACCACGCCAACCGCGTACGGGAGAACCGCTCCGGCGTGAAGGTCGGCGGGCACCAGGCGTCCAGCGCGAGCATGGTGTCGCTGATGACCGCGCTGTACTTCGGCGTGCTCGAGGCGCCGGACCGGGTGAGCGTCAAGCCCCACGCGAGCCCGGTGCTGCACGCCATCAACCACCTGCTCGGGCGCCTCGACAAGAAGTACCTGACGACCCTGCGCGAGTACGGCGGGCTGCAGTCCTATCCGAGCCGGACGAAGGACCCGGACCCGGTCGACTACTCGACGGGGAGCGTCGGCCTCGGCGCGACCGCGCCGATCTGGGGCGCGCTCGCGCACCGCTACGTCGCGGGGCACTTCGACGTGCCGCGCGGCGGGCGCCAGATCGCGCTGATCGGCGACGCCGAGCTCGACGAGGGCGCCTGCTGGGAGGCGATCGCGGACCCGATGGTCGCCCGGCTGGGCGAGGTGATGTGGGTGGTCGACCTCAACCGCCAGTCGCTGGATCGCGTGGTGCCCGACATCGCCGCCGGCCGGCTCGCGGCGATGTTCGAGGCCGCCGGCTGGCACACCGTGATGGTCAAGTACGGCCCGAAGCTCGCCGCGCGGCCGGACATGCGCGCGCGGATCGACGCGATGCCCAACGAGGAGTACCAGCGCCTGCTGCGAGCGGACGCGCGGGAGCTGCGAACCCGCATCGAGGTCGCCACCGACGACCTCGACGACGGCGCCCTGCTGGCCACCTTCCGCGACCTCGGCGGGCACGACCTCGCATCACTGATCGACGGCTACCGCCAGGCGGACGCGGTACGCGACAGACCGAGCGTCGTCTTCGCCTACACGATCAAGGGCTGGTCGCTGCCCACCGAGGGCCACCCCGCCAACCACTCGGCGCTGCTCAACCACGAGCAGTACCGCGAGCTGGCCGCGAAGCTCGGCGAGAACCCGGACGACCCGTGGGCGCCGCTCGACGGCGCCGCCGCGGAGCTGTGCCGCGAGACCGGCAAACGCCTGCGCAGGGGCGCCACCCGCGCCGCCCGCGCACCGAAGGTCCCGATCGACCTCGGCCGCACGCACAGCGGCAAGGCCTCCACCCAGCAGGCCTTCGGGCGCTTCTTCGTCGACCTGACCCGGGAGGCGCCCGAGGTCGCCGAACGGGTCGTCACCGTGAGCCCGGACGTCGGCACGAGCACCAACCTCGGCGGCTGGATCAACAAGGCCGGCATCTGGAACATCGGCGACCGGATCGACTGGTTCGACGATGACACCGACACGCTGGTGCGCTGGCGAGAGAGCGACCACGGTCGCCACATCGAGCTCGGGATCGCCGAGGTCAACCTCGTCGGGATGCTCGGCGAGCTCGGCGCCACCTGGTCGCGCGACGGCCAGCCGCTGCTGCCGGTCGGCACCATCTACGACCCGTTCGTGAGCCGAGCGCTGGAGCCGTGGTCGTTCGGCATCTACGCGGGCGGCCAGTCGATCCTGGTCGGCACGCCCTCGGGCGTCACGCTCGGCCCCGAGGGCGGCGCCCACCAGTCGGTGATCACCCCGAGCATCGGCATCGAGCAGCCCGGCTGCGTCGCCTACGAGCCCGCCTTCGGCCAGGACTTCGAGTGGTGCTTCCTGCACGCCCTGTCACAGCTCGGCAAGCCCGGCGGGACGAGCGCCTACTTCCGGCTCTCCACGCGGCCGATCGACCAGGACCGCCACACCGGAACACGGGAGGAGGCGATCGCCGGCGGCTACCGCTGCTGGAGAACCCACGACGCGAAGCTCACGATCGCGGTGATGGGCGCGCTCGTCCCCGAAGCGCTGGAGGCCGCGAGATCCTCGGCAACGCCGAGGTCGTCTGCATCACGTCGCGCCGACCATGCTCTTCCGCTCCTTCCAGGCCCGCGCGGGCTTCGGCGACGGCGACCCGGACGACGCTGGACCGCCTGTTCACGCGCGGCCGGCCGATCGTCAGCCTGCTCGACGGCCATCCGCACACGCTCGCGTTTCTCGGATCGCGATCACCTGCCTGGGCGTGCAGCGTTCGGCCAGGCCGGCGACATCGTCGACCTCTACGAGCACCACGAGATCGACGCCGAGTCAGTGGTCGGCGCCGCTCTGGACCTTCTCGGCTGAGCTGCGCTTGTCGATGTACATGCGCTGATCGGCGAGATCGATCAGCGACTCGACGTCCCCGTCGCCGCCGTCGAGCGGTGCCAAGCCCACCGAAGCGGCCGAGCCGGTTGCGCCGCCCGCCCGCCGTCAGCTCCGCCGCCACGCAGGCCACCGCCTGGCGCAGTTGATCGGCGACCTGCAGCGCCTCGTCCCCGTCGACGTGCAGGATCACCGCCGCGAACTCGTCGCCGCCGATGCGGCCGAGGACGTCGCTCTCCCGCAGGCGGGTGCGCAGCGCGCGGTGCACCCGCATCAGCGTCTCGTCGCCCGCGGCGTGACCCCAGCGGTCGTTGATCTCCTTGAAGCGATCGAGGTCGACGACGGCGATCGCGCCCTGCTCGCCGTAGCGGCGGGCGCGCGAGGCGGCGGCGGTGGCCTCGGCGAGGAAGTGGCGGCGGTTGTAGGCGCCGGTCAGCGGGTCGCGGATCGCGAGCTCGGTCAGCCGGCGGTCGTCCTCGGCCAGGCGCCGGACGGCCATGGCCACGACCAGCCCGAGCCCACTGACGGCGGCCAGGGTCATCAGCCACGCGGCGACGCTGAACGGCCACCAGTCCGCCCGCGCACCCGCGGTCGCCAACGCGCCGGCGACGACCGGGATGCCGATCACCGCCGGCAGCGTCCGCCGCGCGAAGCGCCCGCTCAGCGAGTCGCCGAAGAACGCCGAGCGGTGCGAGGCGCCGATCCCGAACGAGATCAGCAGGATGCACAGCGCGGCCTGCCAGGACATCTGGATCGGCCGCGACGCCCCGAAGAACAGGGGCACGCCGAGCAGGAAGCCGATCGCGGCCGCGCCGCCCAGCAGCCCCGCCGCGGTCGCCAGGCGCCGCGTGATCGCCCACTCGCGGCCGTCGAGCGCGATCGCGGCGCCGAGCATCACCAGGCCCGCCGCGGTGAAGCCCGAGATCCGGACCTCGGCGCCGAACATCCGGTCGTTGATCGCTTCGCCGCTGTCGATCAGGACGTCGACCAGGCCGGCGACACCGCACGCCGCGGCCAGCGCGCCGAACAGCGACGCGGCCCGCGACGCCCCGGGCAGCAGCCACACGCCCGCGGCCGCGGCCAGGAAGCCGGCGCCGGCGAGCGGCGACATCGGCGCGAGATTGCTGGTCCGGGTGGCGATCCGCAGGTCAGCCAGCCAGGCGGCGAGCATCGTGCCCGCGACGAGCACGACGGCAGCTGCAGCCACTCGCCGCGCGACGTCGGTGTGCCGTCCGCTGTCCCCCTCGACTGTTTTCATCGACGCTCCGCAAAGGGGAATACCCCAGTTCGGCGTCCGTGCCTACGGAGCGATGAGCGCCTCCAGCGTCTCGCGCGTGCTGAAGCGCGGCGCCCAGCCGAGGTCGCGCTTGGCCTTCGTCGTGTCCATGACCACCGGCACGCGCGTCGCGCTGACCCACTGGAAGACGATTCGGCATCAGCGGGAGGTTGGCCCCGAGCGCCGCGGCGCTCACCAGCGGGCGAGGGGACCGGCACCGAGAGCCAGCCGAGCGAGCGCGGCGAGGTCGCCGAGCGTGATCGTCCCGTCGCCGGCGAGGTTGTAGGCGCCGGGCGGCGCGTCGCCGAGCGTGGCCGCCACCAGCGCCTGCGCCACGTCGTCGTGGTGGACGAGCTGGAAGTGCGTGCCCGGGTTGGGCATGACCGGGATCGTCAGCGGCAGCCGCCGCTGCGGGAGCTCGCGCAGGATCATCCGCGCGTCCGGCCCGGCGACGATGCACGGACGCAGGACGTAGGCCTCATCGCCGTCGTATTGCTCGTACAGCGTCGCCTCGAGCTCGGCCTTCTGGGCCGAGTAGTAGAAGCGCTCGCTGCCGCGCGGCTCGACGTCCTCGGTCAGCGGCTGCGGGTTGTCGGGGTGAAAGCCGTACGCGGCGACCGACGACGTGTAGACGAGCCGGCGCACGTTGCGCGCCGCCTTGAACACGTTGCGCGAGCCGGTGAGGTTGATCCGCCGCGTCTCCTCGCGCCCGCCGAGGATGATGAACGCGAGGTGCACGAGCACGTCGGCCTCGGCCGCCAGCGCGTCCACGGCCTCGGGGTCGAGCATGTCGCCCTGGCGGTACTCGGTGTTCTCCAGCCCGAGCGACGACAGGGTCGAACGGCCGCCGCGCCATGCCCAGCACCCGCGCGTGCGGGTCCAGCGCGCGCAGGAAGGAGCGGCCGAGCTCGCCCGTCGGGCCGGTGACGGCGACCGTCAGGTCACGTCATGGAGATCCGCGAAGCGATCTCCGAGCCGTGAGCATGCGCCGGCGCGCCGCGCTCATGGAGCGCCCTCATCGATGACGAGCCGCGCCGTCTCGCCGTGGCCCTCGACGCGCGGCTCGACGGGCTTGACCTCGTGCGTGCGCGCCCACTCCAGCAGTTCGGCGGCGGTGGAGAAGCGGGCGGCGTTCTCGAGGTTCTTGATCGTCGGGAAGACCAGCAGCAGCTCGCCCGCCTCGGAGCCCTCGAGCGCGCGCGCCGGCTCGAACCAGCGCGCGTCGACGATCTCCTGGCCGTCGATCACGATCTCGGCGTCCGCGGGCGCCTCGGCGACGAAGAACCAGGTGTCGAAGCGGATCGAGATCTCGGGCGGCGTGATCCAGCGCGCGAACGGCACCAGCGCCTCCGGGTCGCCCAGTGCGATGCCGACCTCTTCCTGCACCTCGCGCACGCCCGCCACGCGATGCGCGCCGAGATCCTCGGCGTCGACGGACCCGCCGGGGAACACCCACGCGCCGCCCATGAAGCGCGCCTTGGGCGTGCGCTGGGCGAGCAGCACCTCGAGGCGTTCCGAGCCCCCGCGCAGGACGAGCACCGTCGCCGCCTGCCTCGGCTTGGTGGGCACGCCGGTCTCGTTGAGGATCGTTCCGGGCTCGGGACCGCTCTGCGACATGCAATGCATCCTAAGATGCCGCGCCATGAGTTCCGACACCGACCGGCAATGGATCTGCGAGTCCTGCGGCTTCATCTACGACCCCGAGGAGGGCGACCCCGACGGCGGGATCGACTCCGGGACCGCGTTCCAGGACATCCCGGCGGACTGGTACTGCCCGGTCTGCGGTGCAAGGAAAGCGGATTTCTCGCCCTTTGAGGGCTAGATTCGATGTGTGACCGCGGTCAGATCCCGCAGCGGCGTCCTGCCGCTGGAAGCGCTGGTGTTCGCCGTGGGCGTGGCGTCGCTGGGCGCGGAGATCGCCGCCGCGCGGCTGATGGCGCCGTTCTTCGGGTCCTCGACGGTCATCTGGGCGAACACGATCGCGGTCGTGCTGCTGGCGCTCTCGGCGGGCTACAAGCTCGGCGGGATGCTGGCCGACCGCCGGCCGCAGCGCGCGGCGCTGTCCGCGCTCGTCCTCGTCGGCGCGTCGCTGCTGGCGATCATCCCGTTCATCGCGCACCCGTTCCTGTCGCTCAGCGTGAGCGCGTTCGACACGCTGTCCGTCGGCGCCTTCGCGGCCTCGCTGTTCGGGACGCTGATCCTCGTCGCCGTGCCGCTGCTGCTGCTCGGGGCGGTCTCGCCGTGGGCGACGCGCCTGAGGCTCGCCAACGTCGAGGAGGCGGGCTCGGTCGCCGGGCGGCTGTACGCGGTGTCCACGCTCGGCTCGCTGGTCGGCGTGTTCTTCGTGTCGCTGTGGGCGATCGAGGCGATCGGGACGCAGCGCACGTTCATCGTGCTCGCGCTCGTCCCGGCGCTGGCCGCCGCCGCGTGGGCGCGGCTGCGATCGTGCCGCTCGTGCTGGCGGCGTCGCTCGCGCTTCCCTCCGGCGTGACCAAGCCCGCCGAGAACGGGCGGGTGCTCTACGAGAACGAGACCGAG
The DNA here is from genome assembly GCA_963798325.1 of uncultured Solirubrobacteraceae bacterium. GTDB lineage: Bacteria > Actinomycetota > Thermoleophilia > Solirubrobacterales > Solirubrobacteraceae > Solirubrobacter. The sequence continues at coordinate 400,701 of CAWCSS010000002.1, read as the reverse complement.
TACCAGTACGCGCGGGTGGTCCAGCTCGAGGACGGCTCGCGGCGGCTGGAGCTCAACGAGGGGCAGGCGATCCACTCGCTCTACAAGCCCGGGACGGTCCTCACCGACGGCTACTGGGACGGCTTCCTGGTGCTCCCGTTCGCGACCGGCAGCGGCGAGCCGCCCAAGCGCATCGCCGCGCTGGGCACCGCGGGCGGGACCGTCCCACGCGCGCTGCTGCACTACTACCCGCGGACGAAGATCGACGCGGTCGACATCGACGCCGAGCTGTTCAAGATCGGTCACCGCTACTTCGGCCTGCCGCACAGCCCGCGGCTCAAGAGGTCGCCCAGGACGCGCGCCCGTTCCTGCGTCAGTCCAAGGAGCGCTACGACTCGATCTTCGTCGACGCCTACCGCCAGCCCTACATCCCGTTCTATTTGACCACGCGCGAGTTCTTCGAGCTCGTCCGCGACCGGCTGAACCCCGGCGGCTCGGTGATCGTCAACATCGGTCACCCGGAGGACTCGCCGAAGCTGGAGGAGTCGATGACCGCGACCATGGGCGCCGTGTTCAAGCACGTCGCGCGCGACCCCATCCGCTCCACGAACTCGCTCGTGATCGCGTCCGACGTGCCGCTGTCGGCGGACGCGATCCGCACCGCGCCCATGCCGAGCGAGCTGCGCGACGTCGCCACCGCGAGCGCCGGCCGCTTCGGCGAGCGCCTGCGCGGCGGGACGGTCTTCACCGACGACAAGGCGCCGGTGGAGTGGCTGATCGACACCTCGATCGTCGAGTACGCGGCGGGGGACACTGGATGAAACCGCGCTGGGGCTTCGCGGAGGGCGTGCTGTTCGTCGCGGGCATCTCGACGCTCGGCGCCGAGATCGCGGCGGCGCGGCTGGTCGCGCCCGCGTTCGGCGCGTCGACCGTCGTGTGGGCGAACACGATCGCGATCGTGCTCGTTGCGCTGGCGGGCGGCTACTGGCTCGGCGGCCGGCTCGCCGACCGCCACCCGCACACCTCCGGCATGGCCCGCGCGGCGCTGCTGGGCGCGGTGCTGATCGCGCTGATCCCGCTGCTCGCGATCCCGCTGCTGGGCATCACCGAGGACTCGCTCGGGGAGCTCCCCGGCTCGCTGCTGGTGCTGGCGCTCCTCATGGCGCCGCCCGTGCTGGTGCTCGGCGCGCTGTCGCCGTGGGCGATTCGCCTGCGGGTCTCGAGCGTCGCCGGAGCGGGCGACGTGACCGGCCGCCTGTACGCGCTGTCCACCGCGGGCGGGCTCGTGGGCAACTTCGCCGCCGCGCTGATGCTGATCCCGCTGGTCGGCACCCGCTGGACGTTCCTGCTGTTCGCGGCCCTGCTGGCCGTGGTGTCCGCCCCGAGGGCATGGTCCTCCAGGCCTGCCTGAACGGCGACCGCGACGCCGGCGTCCCGCGCACGCCGGAGGACCTCGCGGCGGCGGCCAGGGCCTGCATCGCCGCAGGCGCGTCCTCGCTGCACGTGCACCCGCGCGACGAGCACGGCGACGAGACGCTCGAACCGGCCCACATCGCCGCGGCGGTCCGCGCGCTGCGCCCGCTCGGGGTCGAGCTCTCGTTCTCCACCGGGCTCTGGATCACCGCGGGTGACGTCGACGAGCGGCTGCGCCTCGTCCGCGCCTGGACCGAGGTGCCGGACCTCGTCTCGCTCAACCTGACCGAGGACGGCTGGCGCGAGCTCGCCGAGGAGCTGCACCGCCACGGGATCGGGATCGAGGCCGGCGTGTGGACGCCCGCCACGGCGCAGCTGCTGGCCGACAGCGGCATCCGGGTGCGGCGCGTGCTCGTCGAGCCGCGCTCGGAGAACCCCTACGAGGCCGTGCAGATGGCCCACGAGATCGATGTGATCCTCGAGGGTGCGGGAGTCGAGGCGCCGCAGCTGCACCACGGCGAGGGCCCGGCGACCTGGGCGGTGCTCGACGCCGGGGTCAGGGCCGGCCATGACATCCGCATCGGCCTGGAGGACGTGCTCACACTGCCCGACATGCGCCGCGCGCCGGACAACGCGGCGCTGGTCGTCGAAGCGGTGCTGCGTTACACCTGAACGAGCGCGTGAACGCGGTGATAGCGGTCGTGCAGGAACACGAGCGCGCCTTCGGAGTCGGCGCGGTAGCGCGCAGCCTGCTCGGCCTCATCCAGCGTGGCGAACCACGCCGAGTCCAGGGTCCAGCCCCCGGTCGACGGGTGAGGAAGCACGTGCAGCTCGGGCATGACACCCATTCAAGTCGCGCGCGGACGCGATCAATTTGGACCGGTGTCCAACATCTCGTCGCGCCGTTTGTACCGATGGGCTAGGCCGCCCGCGCGAGATTCTGCGCGGCCGCCATCGGGATGCCCGCGCCGGGGCGGAATCCGGCCCGCAGAGCCGAACGGGCAAGCACCTTGGCCGCGTCGCGCAGCTCCTCACGGGTGTGGGAGGCCATGACCGAGAGGCGCACGCGGGCGGTGTGCTCGGGCACGGCGGGTGGGCGAACGGCCTCGGCGAAGACGCCCTGCTCGATCGCGAGGTCGACCATCCGGCAGGCCACGTCGGCCTCGCCGACCACGAGCGGGACGACGTGCGCGGCGGCGCCGGAGACGTCGAAGCCCTCGCGCGCGAGCGCGTCGCGCAGCGCCTCGGCGTTGGCGCGCAGCTTGGCCACGCGGCGTGGCTGCTCCTCCAGCAGGTCCAGCGCCGCCATCGCCGCCGCGGCGGCCACCGGTGGCAGCGCGGTCGAGTGCAGCAGCGTGCGGGCGCTGTGGACGAGGAAGCGCGCGGTCACGTGGTCGCAGGCGGCGAACCCGCCGTAGGAGCCGAGCGCCTTGCCGAGCGTGCCGGTGATGACGTCGACCTCGCCCTCCAGGCCCGCCTCGGCGACCGCGCCGCGGCCGTCGGGCCCGAGCGCGCCGAGGGCGTGCGCCTCGTCGACCAGCGTTCGCACGTCGTAGCGGCGGGCGAGCGCGACGATCTCGGCCAGCGGCGCGACGTCACCGTCCATCCCGAACATGCCGTCGGTGGCGATCAGCGTCGCGCGGCCGTCGCACTGGCGCAGCGCCCACGCGAGGTGGTCGGCGTCGGCGTGGCGGTAGGCGAGCACGTCGGCGCCCGACAGGCGCGCGCCGTCGACGATCGAGCAGTGGCTGAGCTCGTCGTAGAGGACGACCTCGCCACGGCGCGCGAGCGCTGGGATCACGCCGAGGTTGGCCATCGCGCCCGAGCCGAACAGCAGCGCCGCGCGTTGGCCGGTGAAGGTCGCGAGCCGTTCCTCGAGCCGGCGGTGGAGCGTCATCGTGCCGCAGCTCACGCGCGCCGCGCCGGCCCCGACGCCCCAGCGCATCGCGGCGTCGGCCGCCGCCTGGCGGACCTTGGGATGATCGGCGAGCCCGAGGGCGTTGCCCGAGCACAGCAGCAGCACCGGCCGCCCGTCGAGCACCACGCGCGGGCCCTGCGGTCCGGAGACCATCCGCATGCGCTGGTGCAGCCCGAGCTGGTTGAGCTCGTCCAGGCGGTCCTCGAGATCCTGCATCCACGGTCCTTGTCCGAGTGACGTTGACCGGACGGTACGGCTCAGGTCGGACGGCTCAGGAAGGCCCGGACGCGCTCCGCGAAATCCTCGGACGCGAAGGCCTCCGCGCGCAGCGGCGCGTCGTCCGCGCCGTTGAGGACGGCCTTGTTGCCGCGCAGCGAAAGCGGCGAGAGCGTGGCGATGTGCGCGGCGAGCTCGACCGCCCGGGCGGGTACGTCGTCGGCGAGCTCGTTGACCAGGCCCCAATCGAGCGCCGTGCGCGCGTCGATCGGCTGCGCGGTGAGGAACAGCTCGCGCGTGCGGGCGCCGCCGATCGCGTCGCGGAAGCGCTCCAGCCCGGAGCGCGAATAGACGACGCCGAGTCGCGCGGGCGGCATCCCGAGTTTCGCGCGCGGCGAGCAGATCCGCAGGTCGCAGGCCAGCGCGAGCTCGAGTCCGCCACCGAACGCATGCCCGTTCATCGCCGCGATCACGGGCACCTCGATCGCGTCGACCGCCGCGAGCGCGGCCTCGAACGGGTGCGTCAGCACGTCCGCCAGCTTCTCCGGCGTCAAGTTGCTGATGTCGTAGCCGGCGCTGAACGCCTCGCCCGCACCGGCCAGGATCACGCAGCGCGCGTCGAGGCCCGGCAGCGCCTGGGCCAGCCCGTCGAGGATCTCGCCGTCGAGGGCATTGCGCTTGGCCGCGTTGGAGAACGTCACCCGGGCGACGCCCTCGGCGGGCACGATCGACGGTGACGCTACTCAAGGACGACGAGGGGGTCGCCCTCGTTGACCGCCTGTCCCTCCTCGACGAGGATCTCCTTGACGGTGCCCTCGTCCTCGGCCTCGACGGGCATCTCCATCTTCATCGACTCGAGGATCGCGACGGTGTCGCCCTCACCCACCTGGTCCCCTACGGCAACCTCGATCTTCCAGACGGTGCCGGTGATATGCGCTTCGACGTTCGCCACGACCGGCACGATATAGACACTCGGTCGACACTCGCGCCCTCATTTGCGTACACGGGGTCGGTGGGGAGACAGTCTCGCGACCGCCACCATTCGAATCGTCGTACGTCGCGATCTCTCCTCCCGCGGCGAACGGCGAACCGGCGAAGGAAGCGGTGGGTGGAGTTCCTGGACGGCTCCACCCACCGCGACCGGACCTCGGCGCCCTCCGGCGCGCGGCCGCCCCGTGGGCGCGCGCCCATTTCGGCATTGGAGATCGCCTCGCGAATCTCCTAGGCTCAATTGGCCATGAGTCAGCCCGACCTCGTCGAGATCAAGGAATCGGAGTACAAGGACGCGCGGGAGAAGGCGGCCTTCGACCGGTTCCACCAGCGCACGCGCACGCGCGAGCCCGACTTCGTCTACGAGATCGTCCGGATCCTCATGAGCCTGATGTCGTGGATCTTCTTCCGCGTCCGCGGCTACCACCCTGAGCGCGTCCCGGCCGTCGGGCCGGTGATCCTCGCGCCCAACCACTTCTCGTTCCTGGATCACTTCTTCCTCGGCGTGGCGCTGCGGCGCAAGGTCCACTTCATGGCCAAGTCGCAGCTCTTCAAGCCGCCGATGTCCTGGATCTACACCCACGGCGGCGTCTTCCCGGTGCGGCGCGGGTTCGCCGACGAGGAGGCGTTCAAGACCGCCGTGACGGTGCTCGATCGCGGCGACACGATGGCCATGTACGCCGAGGGCGGGCGCTCGCGGACGGGAGAGCCGGCCAAGAAGGCCAAGCGCGGGATCGGGCGGCTCGCGCTGCTCAGCGGGTCCCCGGTCGTCCCGGTGGCGATCGTCGGCTCCAGCCACGTCCGCAACTGGAAGCGCGCGCAGTTCCCCAAGGTCCGCGTCTTCTACGGCGAGCCGCTCGCCTACGAGCGCGTCGAGAAGCCGACGCGCGAGCAGGAGCAGGCCGTCGCCGACGCGATCTTCGCGAAGGTCCGCGAGCTCTACGACGCGGCGACCAGCTCGGGCTCCGCCGCCGCCTGAGGCGGCTTGACCGCGTTCTTGCCCGGCACCAGCAGCGCGATCAGCGCGCCGACCGCCAGCACGGCGGCGCCGACCCACACGGCCGGGACGAGCCCGTCGCTGAACGCCTGCGGGGACGCGAAGGAGCCGTTGGCGGCGAACACCGAGGCGAGCACGGCGACGCCGAGCCCGCCGCCCACCTCGCGGATCGCGTTGGTCGCGCCGGAGGCCTGGCCGGCCTCCTGCGGGAGCACCGAGCTCAGGACGGCGTTGGCCGTCGGCGCGAACACCATCGCCATCCCGGCCCCGGCCAGCGCCATCGGGAGCACGAACGAGCCGTAGGGGGTGTCGGGTGCGAACAGCGTCGCCAGCCAGCCGAGCGCGACCGACTGCAGCGTGAGCCCGAGGAACATCAGCGGCCGCGAGCCGATCTTGTCGGAGAGGATGCCCGCGATCGGGGCGACGATGATCGGCATGCCGGTCCACGGCAGCGTGCGGATGCCGGCCTCCAGCGGCGAGTAGCCCTGGGCGACCTGGAAGTACTGGGCGATCAGGAAGATCCCGCCGAAGACGCCGAAGTACATCGCCAGCGACACGCCGTTGGACGCCGAGAAGGCGCGCGAGCGGAAGAAGCGCATCGGCAGCATCGGCGCCGGCGCGCGCAGCTCCCACAGGACGAACGCGAGGAGGAAGACGCCGCCGACGATGATCGAGCCGAGCACGTTGAACGCCGTCCAGCCGTCCTCGGCGCCGCGCACGATGCCGTAGACGAGACCCAGCACGCCGACGCCCGCGATGATCACCCCCGGGATGTCGAGCTTGTCCGCCGGGCCATGGGACTCCTGCAGCCGCGCGTAGGCCAGCGGGATGAGCGCGATCCCGATCGGGACGTTGAGCCAGAAGATCCAGTGCCACGAGATGCCCTCGACGACGGCGCCGCCGACCAGCGGCCCGAGCGCGACGGCCAGGCCGGAGATGCCCGACCACAGGCCGATCGCCAGCCCGCGCTGGCCCTCGGGGAACGCGGTCGAGAGCAGCGTCAGGGTCAGCGGCGTGACGATCGCGCCGCCGGCGCCCTGGATGGCCCGCGCGGCGATCAGCGCGCCCGTCGACGGCGCGAGCGCGGCCATGGCGGAGGCCACGGTGAAGACCGTCAGCCCGATGACGAACACGCGCCGGCGCCCGAAGCGGTCGCCGAGCGCGGCGCCCGTCATCAGCAGCACCGCGTAGGTCAGCGTGTACGCGTTGACCGTCCACTCGAGGTCGCTCAGCCCGCCGCCGAGGTCCCTGCGGATCGACGGCAGAGCGGTCGTGACGACGAGGTTGTCGAGGACGACCATGAAGAGCGCGGTCGACACGACCGCGAACGTCCACCAAGGACCGGAGCGACGAGAGCTGACCATGGAGGTGAGTCTCGACTCACTTCCGCGATCCGTCAAGCGCGCGGCGAGTGTCTACGCGCCAAGCTGAGTGGTCACTAACTTAAAGGGGCCTGGCCCCTTTAGGTTGGCGAGTCCGCCCAGGGGACCTCGACCGAGTCCTCGGTCGGCGAGTCGCGGGCGACGACGTACTCGGCGGGGTCGTTCGCGGAGGTGTTCTCGACGGTGTGGGTGACGCGCGGCGGGACGTAGAGCATGTCCCCGGCCTCGACCGTCAGCGACTGCTCGAGCTGGTCGCCCCACTTGATCTCGATTGCGCCCGAGAGCATGTAGAGCGCCGATTCGCAGTTGTCGTGGTAGTGCGGGCGGCCGCGGCTTCCCGCCGGGACGCGGAAGATGCCCATGTAGAGGTTGTGCGCGCCGGCCGTGGCCTGCGAGATCTCGACGCCGCCGACGACGCCGCGGGGGACGTCACGATCGGGGTCGGAGCCTTTGACGAGCTTCATTGCGTCATCCCCGTGAATTGTCCGCCGGTGATGTTCAGGACCTGGCCGTGGACGAAGTTCGACCACGGCGAGCAGAGGAAGAAGACGCCGCCGGCGGCCTCCTCGGGCGTGCCCGGGCGGCCGATCGGGATCATCATCGGCGCCATCGAGCGCATCTGCTCCGGGATGCCGAGCTGGACCTTCTGGCCGTCGATCTCCATCGTGTTCTCGGAGTCCTTGGAGGCCGTCAGGCGGGTCTCGATCCAGCCGAACGCGACCGCGTTGACGTTGATCTTGAACTGGCCCCACTCCTTGGCCAGCGTCTTGGTCAGCCCGACCACGGCGGCCTTGCCGGACGCGTAGTTGGCCTGGCCGGCGTTGCCCATCGTGCCGCTGATCGAGGACACGTTGACGATCTTGCGGAAGACCTCGACGCCCGCCTCGCGCTCCTGCTTGGCCGGCTCGCGCAGGTGCGGCGCGGCGGCGCGCAGGACGCGGAACGGCACGACCGTGTGGATGTCGAGCATCCGCTGGTACGCGTCGTCGGACATCTTGTGGATCGGCGCGTCGATCGTGTAGCCGGCGTTGTTGACGATGATGTCGATCTTGCCCCAGGCATCGATCGCCGTCGCGATCAGCGCGTCGGGCGCGCTCTCCTTCGTCAGATCGCCGCCGTAGACGGCCGTCTCGCCCGCGATCTCCGAGGCCGCCTGGCCGGCCAGATCCGCGTCGAGGTCGTTGATGACCACCTTCGCACCATGCTCGGAGAGCAGCTCCGCCGTCGCGCGGCCGATGCCACGGGCCGAGCCGGTCACGATCGCCACCTTGTCGTCAAGGACTCCCATGGCGCAGGAAGATATCGGGACCCCGCGCATTTTCTGCACGGGGTCCCGAACCTAAAGGCTCCGTTAAGGGGACTGTCCCCTTTAGGGGAGCTTTAGGGAGTCGTCGTCGACAGCGTGAACGTGAGCGTCTTGCCGTAGGTGCCGCTGCGCAGGGGGTCGGTCGCGTTGATGTGCTGCTTGAACGTGATCGTCACGCCCTCGTTGGAGGTCGGGCCGGTCCAGGTGGACCTGCTGAACAGGACCTGCAGCGGCTCCGGGAGCGAGAACGCGCCGTTGGTCAGGTGGCCGGGGTCGGACACCGTGAGCGCCGCGTCGCCGGCCGTCGAGATGACGTTGGCCGTCGTCGACGCCGTGTAGTCACCCGCGGAGCCCGGCACGAAGGTGCCGAACGAGGCGGGTGTGCCGAGCGTCAGCGACAGCGTGGCCGGCACGGTCCCCGAAGGTCCGCCCGTGGTCGACGTGTACGGGTTCACGCCGAGCTGGCCGAGGCCCTCGCGGATCAGCGTCGCCCGCGTCGCGCGGTCGGCGATGTTCTCCAGGCCGAAGCCCCACAGCTGCGTGTCCGCGGTCGAGACGCCGACGGCGTTCGACGAGCCCTGCACCAGGTGCGTGGCCTTGGACGCGAACTGCGGGAAGCTCGCCACCGGGAGCGTGTTCGACGTGGGTGCGAAGCGCCCCAGGAAGGCCTGGTTGGAGAGCGAGAACGACCCGCTGAACGGCGACTGCCCCACGATCGTCAAGGCGCTCACCGCGGTCGCCGTCGTCGCCTGGTTGGAGCGCGAGTACGCCCCCATCCAGTACTGCATGAAGTCGTTGGACGTCTGCACGCAGTTCTCGAGCTGGCCGATCGGGCCCTGGCCGGTGTTCGAGTTGGTGTTCGACCGGCACTGGGGCTTGTCCGGGAAGCGCCCGAGCGGGTTGTACGCGTACTCCGACCAGGAGCCCTGCAGGGCGCGCTGACCGGCGGCGATGACCTTGCCGCCCGTCGTTGAGGTAATCGCGGATGGCGATCATCTGGTCGTCGTACATCTTCGAGATGCCGACGGTCTGGCCGGGATCGCGGACGTAGTCGTCGGTGCCCGTGTACCAGATGACCGCGCGATAGTGGCCGAGCACGCCCAGCTCGTCGGCCATGGTGCGGTTGTTGGCGTCGATGTCGTAGACGTCGGCCGGGATCCCGGCGTCGGCCAGCGCATCCATGTAGGTCGAGAGATATGACGGGCCGGCGGTCGGCGCCGTGTTCGGCGAGAGGCCGGTGTAGTCCTCGGCGGAAAGCACCAGGACCTGGTTGCCGTGGCCGTTGGCGGAAGCCGCGAAGGTGAAGTCGCTCGAGGACTTGGCCGCCCGCGGTGAACCACACCTTCACGCTGTCGCCGGCCTTGAAGCCGGAGATCTCGCCGCGCATGCGGTGGTAGTAGACGCCCGACCTGCCGTAGCGCTTGCCGCCGTTGAACTCCGAGGTGGAGGCGGTCTGCGTCGCGCCGCCGTTGATCTGGTAGTTGACGGTCACGTCGCCGAGGGCGCGCTTGGCGTTGACCTCGACCGTCTGCGGCGAGCCGTAGGAGGTGCCGAAGGTCTGTGGGACGAAATCCGGGATCGCGTTGCCGAGGTGCGAGACCGGCGTGTCCGGGTGCGTCGCGGACTGCGCGAGGTCGAGCATGAACGGGATGTTCTTGGCGGCGACGGCCTCGACGTCGGCCTCGCGGTCCTGGAAGACGAACCCGCCCGGGTTCATGCCCACGGTGTTGCCGGTCGAGGTGGTGCCGCCGACGCCGGAGCCGGAGCCACCGTCGAGCTCGACGGTGTAGGCGAGCACGCCCTCCTGCAGGTACATCGTGTCGGTGATCTCGCCGTTGGTGGTGTAGAGCTCGCCACCGACGTCGGGGTCATAGCCGGCCACCGCCGGGCGCTGGTCGTCGCCCGCGAGGGCCTCCATCAGCGGCGTGTCGCCGCCGTAGGTCTCGACCTGCCAGCCGACCGGGTAGAGCACCAGCTGCGCGTAGGAGTGGTAGTCGATGTGGAACTTCGGCTTGATGACCTTCATCAGGTCGTGGAAGCTCTTGACCTCGGGCTCGGACTCCGGCGCCGGGCCACGGTAGGTCTCGCTCGACGTCGAGTCCGACGCGCCCTCGTTGTCGTAGCGCCACTTCTCGGAGAAGTTGCGGTTGGTGTCGATGCCGTCGCCGGACGCGATCGTGCCGTTGTTGTTGGTGTCGCGCAGGTTCTTGCGCCACAGGCGGGTCGCACGCGACTGGAACGTGTAGTCGTAGCCGTCGACGTTGAAGACCGGGATGAACCACAGCTCGGTGCCCGCCAGCAGCGCGGACATGTCGGCGTCGCCGCGGTGGTCCAGGACGTACTTGAACTCGCGCCGCGTGACCTCGACCGAGATCCACTCGCGGGCGTGCTGGGCGCCGTGGAACATCGCGGCGGGCCTGGAGCCGTCGGCGGTCGTGGTCGCGTTCTGCGTGACCTTGTAGGCGACGAGCTCCTGGCCGTTGACCGAGGTGCCGTAGACGACGCGCTTGACCAGCGTCGGGTTGGCCGCGGCCTGGGCGTCCATCCACTGCTTGATCGAGACCGGGTTGCCGTCCGCGTCGACCGCGCCGGAGCAGACCGTCTGGCACGGCGCCGGCTTCAGGTTCCACGGCCGGTAGACGTCGTAGCCCCAGGTCGGGTCGGCGAGCGGGATCCCGGCCGCGGCGGGCGCCGCCGACTGCGTGTTCTCCTTGCCGAGCGAGCTGACGTCGAAGCCCTTCGCCTCGAGCGCGTCCGCCTGGGAGGGCGTCGCGACGATGCCCGACCTGCCGGGCGCGTCCGCGCCCTCGGTCACGTCATAGCCGAGCGCGCCGAGCTGATCGAGCTCGGCATCCGTGCCTTTGACGATGTATTGGTTGAGCGGCTCCACCCGGTCGGCCGCCAGCGCAGGCTGGGCGAGACCGAGCGAAACCAGGGCGCCGACCATGGCGCCGAGATAGACCCTCCGCATCGGCCGACCCTAACTGGACGGTGCGGTACTACAAACCGTACGATCGTCCAATCACGTCGAGCATGATCTCGTCGGTGCCCGCGCCGATGCGGTTCAGGCGCAGGTCGCGCCAGGCGCGCTCGATCTGGTACTCCCGCATGTAGCCCGCGCCGCCGAAGATCTGCAGGCATTCGTCGGCCACCTCGCAGCACATCTGCGAGGCGTTGAGCTTGGCCATCGAGATCTCGCGGACGGGGTACTCGCCGTTGGCGAACCGCCACGCCGTCGTGTAGACGAGCTGGCGGCAGGCCTCGATCTTGGTCGCCATCGCCGCGAACTTGTGGCGGATGACCTGGAAGTGGCCGATCTCGCGGCCGAACGCCTTGCGCTCGAGCGCGTAGGCGAGGGTGCGATCGAACGCGCGCTGGGCGCCCGCGACGCAGCCCGCGGCGCCGATCAGGCGCTCCCCCTGGAGCTCCCACATGATGTGGTAGAAGCCCTTGCCGAGCTGCCCGAGCACGGCGTCGGTTCCCACGCGGACGTCCTGGAAGGCCAGCAGCGCGGTGTCGGACGCGTGCATGCCGAGCTTCTCGAGCCGCTTCTCGCGCACCACGCCGGGCGGTGTCCATGTCGACCAGGAACAGCGTGAACCCGTCATAGCCGGCGTCCGGGTCGGTCTTGGTCACGAGCACGATGAAGTCGGCCCGGTGGCCGTTGGTGATGTAGGTCTTGGAGCCGTTGATGACGTACTCGTCGCCGTCGCGCACGGCGCGGGTGCGGATGCCGCTCACGTCGGACCCGGCGTCGGGCTCGGTGATGCCGAGGCAGGAGATCTTCTCGCCCTTGATGGCGGGCACGAGATAGCGCTGCTTCTGCTCCTCGGTGCCGAACTGCAGGATCGGCGGGGTGGCCATGTCGGTGTGCACCGCCACGCCCATGCTCAGCCCGCCCGACCCGCTGAAGGAGAGCTCCTCGGCGAGCACCAGATTGCAGAAGTAGTCGCCGCCCTGACCGCCGTACTGCTCCGGCATCGAGAGCCCCAGGAAGCCGAGCTCGCCCATCCGGCGCAGCACGGAATCCGGGAACGTCGTCTCCTCCCACTCCTCCGCGTGCGGGGCCAGTTCCTTGATCACGAAGGCGTGGATGGACTCCCGCAGCGCCTCGTGCTCTTCGTTGAAGATGAAGTGGCGCCTCGGCGCGGCGTGGTCGGGCTTGAGGACATCGGTCGCGGCCATAGCGAGAGCCTACGGCCTGCGGATAGGCTCGACACCCGCATGGATTTCGACACGCTCCGCTACGAGGTCGCCGACGGCGTCGCCACGATCGCCATGGACCAGCCCGAGCACGCGCAACGCGCTCTCGGACGAGCTGCTCGGCGACTTGCTGGCCGCGTTCGCCGCCGCACGCGAGGACGACGCCGTGCGCTGCGTCGTGCTCACCTCCACGCACGAGAAGGTGTTCTCCGCCGGCGGCGACCTCAAGGGCTTCACCGCCGAGCAGCCGCTCGTCCACAAGCACTTCGCCACCGAGCGCTTCGTTCGGCTCTTCCAGGACATCGGCGCGCTCGGCAAGCCGACGCTGTGCGCCGCCAACGGCCACGTGCTGGCGGGCGCGCTCGGCGTCGCCCTCGCCTGCGATCTGATCGTCGCGAAGCAGAGCGCCCGGTTCGGGACGCCGGAGATCAACGTCGGCGTCTTCCCGTTCATGATCATGGCGCTGATCTACCGCAACGTCGGCCGCAAGAAGACCAACGAGCTGCTGCTGCTGGGCGAGCAGATCTCCGCCGCCGAGGCCGAGCGGATCGGGATCGTCAACCGCGTCGTCCCCGACGACGAGTTCGACGCCGCGGTGGCCGACTGGGCGGGCAGGCTGGCGGCCAAGACGCCGCTGCTGATGCGGCTGGGCAAGGACGCGATGTACCGCCAGCAGGACATGGCCTTCGCCGACGCGCTCGAGTTCCTGCATGCCCAGCTCTCACTGGCGTTCTCGACCGACGACATCCAGGAGGGCGTGCGCGCCTTCATGGAGAAGCGGGAGCCGGTGTGGACCGGGCGCTGAGCGTCGCGGCACTGCGCTGCCGCACCTCCGATCGCACCGCCGGCGGCTCGCGCGGGGCGGAGGCGCTGGCGCTCGCGCTGGACCCCGACGCGAGGCTGGTGGGCTCCTTCGGGGAGCCGCGGATCGCCTCCTGGCGCGACGACCTGCGCGACTCCCGCGGCTGCCTGCTGGAGGCCGGCGGCCAGGTCGAGGACATGCTCACCGCGGGGCGCTTCCCGCTGCTGACGGCCTCGGACTGCTCGATCTGCCTGACCACGTTCCAGGCGGTCAAGCGCTTCTCGCCGGACGTGCGCGTGCTCTGGCTCGACGCGCACGGGGACTTCAACACGCCCGCGACCACCCCCAGCGAGTTCCTCGGCGGGATGTGCCTCTCGGCCGCGTGCGGGCGCTGGGACGCGGGCTTTGAGCCGTCGATCGATTCCTCGCGCGTCGTCATGTGCGGCGTGCGCGACCTCGATGCGGGCGAGCAGGTGGAGGTCGTCCGCGCGGGCGTCGGCAAGGCGGAGCCGTCGGAGGTCGCCGCGCTGCTGGAGGGCTTCGAGGTCTACGTGCACCTCGACCTCGACGTGCTCGACCCGCAGGTGCTCCCGTCGCAGTTCGCCGTCCCCGGTGGGCTGAGCGAGAACGGGCTGCGGACGATCTTGAGCGAGATCACATCCGCGTGCGCGATCGTGGGTGCCGAAGTGACCGCCTTCGAAGCCCCAGAGGACGATGAGGAGCGCGCCCGCCGCACCGCGCTCGTCGCGTCGATCGTGGCGGCGATGCTCCCGTGAGCCCCGACGGCCTGTCCGATCCTCGCCGGCTCGCGGCGCTGGCCGAGACCGGCCTGGTCGACTCGCCGCCGGAGCGGGCGTTCGACCGCGTGACCCGGCTCGTGGCCGAGGTGCTGCAGGTGCCGGTCGCGCTGTTCACGCTGGTGACCGACGAGCGGCAGGTGTTCAAGAGCTCGATCGGCGTCGGCGAGCTGCGTGAGACGCCGCTGTCGCACTCGTTCTGCCGCCACGTGGTCGAATCCGGCGCGCCGCTGGAGGTGGTCGACGCCCGCGTGCACCCGAAGGTCCGCGAGAACCCGTCGATCGAGGACTACGGGATCGTCTCCTACCTCGGGATGCCGCTCGTGCTCTCGACCGGCGAGCGGATCGGCGCGCTGTGCGCGATCGACCACGAGCCGCGCGAGTGGAGCGGCCGCGATCACGGCGTGCTCGAGGACCTCGCGGGCGCGGCGATGGCCGAGGTCGAGTTGCGGCGCGCCAACCGCGCCGTCGCCGCCGCCGCGGCCGAGCTGCACTTCGCCGCCACCCACGACACGCTGACGCGGCTCGGCAACCGCCGCGCGCTGCTCGACGACCTCGGGCAGCTGCTCGCCGCCAGGCAGCGCGGCGACGTTCGCGCTCTTCGACCTGCAGCGGCATGCGCGGCTTCAACGACGCCCACGGGCACGTGGCCGGCGACGAGCTGCTGGCGAAGCTCGGCGGTCGCCTGGAGTCCGTCCTGGTCGGTCACGGGCACGTCTACCGGCTCGGCGGGCGTGCAGCTGTGCGCGCTGCTCGGCGGCGGAGCGCGGGACGCGGTGGCGGTCGCGAGCCGCGCGCTGGCCGAGCGCGAGTCGGGCGTCGGCTGCCGGACGGCGATCGTCGAGTTCCCGCGCGAGGCGGCCAGCATCGCCGCCGTGCTGCGCCTCGCGGACGCGCGGCTGACACGCTACGGGCATGTTGCGACCGCTCGCGCTTGATCTCGAAGAGCGCCGCGCCGTCGCCCGGCTGGGCGGCGGCGAGGAGAAGATCGCGCGCCAGCACGAGGCCGGGAAGCTGACCGCGCGCGAGCGCATCGACCTGCTCTGCAGCGAACTTCGTCGAGCTCGGAATCCACGCCCGGCCGCACTTCTCCCAGCGGGCGATGGACGGGCGCGAGGCGCCGGCCGACGGCGTGATCACCGGCTGGGGGACGGTCGACGGGCGGCCGGTGGCGATCGTCGCCTACGACTTCACGGTGATGGCCGGGTCGATGGGGATGACGGGCGAGATCAAGGTCGCGCGCATCCGCGAGCTCGCGCTGACCAAGCGGATCCCGATGGTGTGGCTGCTCGATTCCGCCGGCGCGCGGATCCAGGAGGCGGTCGGCTCGCTGTTCGCCGGCACCGGGCACCTGTTCCGCGAAGAGGTGGTGATGAGCGGCGTCGTGCCGCAGGTGGCGGCGCTGATGGGGCCGTGCGCGGCCGGGACGGCGTACATCCCGGGCCTGGCGGACTTCGTGCCGATGGTCTCCGGGCAGGGCTCGATGGCGCTCGCGGGGCCGCATCTCGTGCGCGCGGCGATCGGCGAGAACGTCACCCAGGAGGAGCTCGGCGGGGCGCGCGTGCATTGCCGCAAGTCCGGCGTCGGCGACCTCGAGGTGGCCGACGACGCCGAGTGCATCGCGCGTGATCCGCGAGTACCTGTCGTTCTTCCCGTCCTCGTGTGAGCAGGCGCCGCCGCGGCGTCGCGGTGTCCGATCCGGTCGACCGCATGCGAGGACGCGCTGCTCGACGTTCTCCCGGACTCCAACCGCAAGCCGTATGACATGTACGACGTGATCAAGCTGATCGTCGACGACGGCAAGTGGCTCGATCTCAAGCCCAAGTGGGCGAAGACGATCATCACCTGCCTGGCGCGCATGGGCGGGCGGCCGGTCGGGATCGTCGCCTCCCAGCCGCGGCACCTGGGCGGCATCCTCGACAACGACTCCGCCGACAAGGCGGCGCGCTTCGTGAACCTCTGCGACGCCTTCGCGCATCCCGCTGGTGTTCCTCGTCGACGTGCCCGGCTTCATGGTCGGCACGAAGGTCGAGGCGGCGGGCATCATCCGCCACGGCGCGAAGATGCTGCACGCGGTGGCGTCCGCCACGGTGCCGAAGATCACGGTCGTGCTGCGCAAGGCCTACGGCGCCGGCTACTACGTGATGAACGGCCGCGCCTACGAGCCCGACCTGATCGTCGCCTGGCCGTCGGCCGAGATCTCCGTGATGGGCGCCGAGGGCGCGGTGGAGATCGTCTTCCGCAAGCAGGTGGAGGCCGCCGAGGACCCGCGGCCGAGAAGGCGAAGCTGATCGAGGCCTACCGCGGGCTGATCGACGTCTATGTCGCCGCCGGGCAACGGCATGATTGACGACGTGATCGATCCGCGCGAGACGCGCCCGACGATCATCCGGGCGCTCTCGAAGTCGTCAGAAAACAAGAAAATAGAGCGTCCGTGGCGGCGCCATGGTGTGGTTCCGGTCTGAGCGGGTACGAGCGATCGTGCGCGTGGTAAAGACGGGCGCCGCGTGTCGTCGACCTGTCTGATGGACGCCGCCGAACGACATGTGCTGGATTCCGTCCCCGTCGCGCTCCAGGTCTGGGAGGCGCGACGGACGCACGCTCGACGCTGCTCTACGCCAACGACGAGGCGAGCCGCTCCGGGGCTCCCGTCGGACCGCGAACCGCTGCTCGCCGCCTGCCTCGCGCAGGAGCCGATGACGCTCGAGCTGCGCGGCGCGGCGAGCGCTACTGGCGCGTGCAGGTGACGCCGCTGGGCGGCACGTCGATCCTCAGCGCGTTCTGGGACATCACCGCCCAGAAGGCCCACGAGCGCTCGCTGCGCGGCGTCCGAGCAGCTCAACCGCGAGATCCTCTCCGGGCTGCAGGAGGGCGTGCGTCGTGGTCGACACCGACACGCGCGTCGTGGTCGTCAACGAGGCCGCGGCGGAGCTCTTCGGGGTGCCGGTGGAGGAGCTGACGGACCGGCTGGTGAGCGAGATCCCGGTCGATCTGCTCGACGACCGCGGCCACCTGCTGCCGACCGAGCGGCTGCCGCTGATGCGGGCGCTGCGCGGCGAGGAGGTCACGGGGATGGTCGTGCGCTTCGTGCGCCGCGACGGCTCGCTGCTGTGGGTCGAGGTGCACTCCAACCCGCTGCACGACGCCGAGGGCAAGCTCTACGGCGCCGTCGCCTCCTACGACGACGTGACCGCGCGGGTCGAGCAGGACCGGCGGGTGCGTCACGAGGCCGACCACGACTCGCTGACCGGGCTGGCCAACCGGCGGGCGCTGGAGCGGACGCTGGACGCCGCGCTGGCGCGGGCGGGTGCGCGGGCGCGCTCGGTCGGGGTGATCATGCTCGACCTCGACGGCTTCAAGGCGATCAACGACACCCACGGGCACGCCGCCGGCGACCAGGCGCTGCGCGAGGTGGCGTCGCGGCTGCGCCGCTGCGTGCGTGAGCGCGACCTGGTGGCGCGGCTCGGCGGCGACGAGTTCGTGGTCGTGCTGACCGACCTGGGCGGGCGCTCGGGCGCGGTGCAGGACTCGGTGGCGCGCATCCACGAGGCCCTGCGGGAGCCGTTCGGGGCGATGACCCTGAGCTCGGCGATCGGCGTCGCCACCTTCCCGTCCGACGGTGGCAGCGCCGCCGACCTGCTCGCCCATGCCGACCGCGCGATGTACGTCGACAAGGGCGCGCGCAACGGCTCGTTGCGATAGTTGCGCGCGTGGAGAGCCCCGTCATCCTCACGTGCGCGGTGTCCGGCGCGCTCGCCTCGCGCGAGCAGTGCCCGGCGATCCCGTACACGCCGGCCGAGTACGCGGCGGAGGCGCGGCGGGCGTGCGACGAGGGCGCGGTGATGATCCACCTGCACGCGCGCACCGCCGACGGCACGCCGTCGTTCGCCGTCGAGGACTTCCGCGCGATCACCGAGGCGATCCGGAGCGAGGTCGGTGACGGGCTGATCATCAACTACTCGACGGGCGCGCTGGGCGTGCCGATCGAGACGCGCGTGGCCTACCTGCGCGAGCTGGTGCCCGAGGTGGGCGCCCTGAACATGGGCTCGATGAACTACGCGAAGTACTCGGCGCGGCGCAGGGACTTCGTGTTCAAGGCGGTCTTCGAGAACTCGTTCGACACGATCACCGCGCTGCTGGCGGCGATGGTGTCGGCCGGCATCCGGCCAGAGCACGAGTGCTTCGACTCCGGGCACGTGGCGTCGCTCGATCCGCTGCTCGACATGGGCGTGCTCAAGCCGCCGCTGCAGGTGTCGTTCGTGATGGGCGTGACCGGCGGGATCCGCCCGACGGCGCGCAACGTCGCGCACATGGCCGAGCAGGTGCCCGACGTCGAGCACCAGTGGGGGGTGATCGGGATCTCGCGCGCGCAGTGGGGGCTGCTGGCCGCGGCGCTGTCGCTGGGCGGCAACATCCGCGTCGGGCTCGAGGACAACTTCTATCTCCCGGACGGCTCGATGGCGCGGTCCAACGGCGAGCTCGTCGCGCGGGCGGCGCGGATGGCCTTGGACTCGGGGCGACGGTTGGCGACCGTCTCGGAGGCGCGCACGATGCTCGGGCTCTCGTGAGCGCGCTCGCCGGGCTGCGGGTGCTCGATCTCTCGCGGCTGCTCCCGGGCGGGTTCTGCACGTTGCTGCTGGCCGACTTCGGCGCCGACGTGATCAAGGTCGAGGACACCGGCGCGGGTGATTACGCGCGCGCCGACGAGGCGTCGTTCGCGTCGTTGAACCGGGGCAAGCGTTCCGTGCAGCTGAACCTCAAGACGGACGGTGGGCGCGAGGCGTTCCTTCGGTTGGCGGCCGCCGCCGATGTCGTCGTCGAGTCCTTCCGGCCGGGCGTCACCGACCGGCTCGGGATCGGCTGGAGCGTCCTGCACGAGCTCAACCCGTCGCTGGTGTACTGCGCGATCACCGGCTACGGGCAGGACGGGCCGCTCAGCGGGCGGGCCGGGCACGATCTGAACTATCTGGCGCGGGCGGGCGTGCTGGCGCTCAGCGGCGAGGCGGGCGGCCCGCCGGTGCAGGCCTCGGCGCAGATCGCCGACGTGGCCGGCGGGGCGATGATGGCGGCGTTCGGCATCCTCGCCGCGCTGCGGTCGGGTTCGGGGCAGTTCGTCGACATCTCGATGACCGACGGCGCGCTGGCCATGCTCGCGATGCCCGCCGCGGGGCTCCTCGCCGGCGGACCCGCGCCCCGGCGCGGGGAGATCGTCCTGGGCGGGCGGCTCGTCTGTTACCGGCCGTATGCGTGCGCGGACGGGTGGGTGACGCTGGGCGCGCTGGAGCCGAAGTTCTGGGCCGCGTTCTGCGCCGGCGTCGGCCGCGAGGATCTGCTCGCGCACCAGTTCGACCGGCCGGGCACGCGCGCTCACCTCGTGGTCGAGCAGATCATGAAGGCGCGCACCCGCGCCGAGTGGGAGGCGTTCAACGCCGAGCACGACTGCTGCGTCGAACCGGTGCTGGAGCTCGAGGAGACGCTGGCCGACGAGCAGATCCGCGCGCGGGGGATGGTCGCGGGCGAGCTGCTCGGCAACCCGGTCAAGCTCAGCGCCACGCCCGCCGACACCTCGCGCGGTCCCGCGCCCGGCCTGGGTGAGCACACGGACGCCGTGCTGGGCGAGGCGGGCTACGGGCCGGACGAGATCGCGGCGCTGCGCGCCGGCGGGGCGGCGAAATGACGCGGGCCGCGGCGAGCGTGGTCATGAGCGACGCCTTCTTCCTTGCGCTCGGCGACGGCCGCTACCGCGCGACCGAGCGCACGAGCGGGCCGTGGGACCCGCGCCATCAGCACGCCGGGCCGCCGTCGGCGCTGCTCACCGGCGCGCTCGAGCAGACCGCTCCGCGCGACGACATGGTGCTCGCTCGCGTGACCGTCGAGATCCTCGGTGCGGTGCCGATCGGCGACTTCGAGCTCGAGACGACGGTCGAGCGGCCGGGGCGCTCCGTCGAGTTGCTCGCGGGGGAGCTGCGCGCGGATGGCCGGGTGTTCCTGCGGGCCCGTGCGTGGCGGGTGCTCGCCTCGCCGGTCGGCAGCGGCGACGGCCCGGAGCCGCTGCCGCTGCCCGATGTGGACACGCCGCCGCCGCGGCTGCTCGGGGAGACGTTCGGCTACGCGCACGCGCATCGAGTGGCGCTGGGCGGTCGGCGACTGGGACGAGCGCGGGCCGGCGACGGTGTGGACGCGCATGAAGATCCCGGTCGTCGAGGGCGAGGAGCCGACGCCGCGCCAGCGGGTGATGGTCGTGGCCGACTCCGGCAACGGCGCGTCCAACGTCCTGGACTGGGGCGAGTTCCTGTTCATCAACACCGAGCTGACGGTGCACTTCGTGCGCGAGCCGGCCGGCGAGTGGGTCTGCCTGGACGCCGAGACGCAGCTCGCCGAGGGTGGCGCCGGGCTCGCGCGGACGATCCTCAGCGACCGGCGGGGACCGGTTGCGCGTGGGGCGCAGGCGCTGCTCGTCGCGCGACGATGATGCGGCCCTGGTGGCCCGGCACGAGCGTCACCGCGCGGCGTGCGGGGCGCTCGGACCTTCCCGCCGGAGCGAGCTCCGTCACCGCTGAGGCGACCGCGCGGAGCACCGCCTTCATCTCGAACAGCGCGAAGCTCGCGCCGAGGCAGCGGCGCACGCCGCCGCCGAACGGGATCCAGGTGTAGGTGCCGGCGGGCTTGTCCTCAAAGCGCTCGGGGCGGAACGCGAACGGGTCCGGGTAGATGTCCTCGCGGGTGTGCACGAGCAGGATGTTCGGGACGACCGCGACGCCCTCCGGCAGCACGTACCCGTTGATCTCGAACGGCGCCTTCAACGCCCGGATGACCCCCGGGACGACCGGCCGCAGCCGCAGCGTCTCCTTGCACACGGCGTCGAGGTACTCCTCGTCACCGGTGCGCAGCCGCGCCCACGCGTCGGGGTGATGCGCGAGCCGCTCCAGTGCCCAGGCGAGCGCGGTGGCGGTGGTCTCGTGGCCGGCCGCGAGCAGCGTCAGCAACTCGTCGCGCAGGCTCGCGTCGTCCATGTCGGTGTGGGCGAGCAGCAGCGAGAGGATGTCCTCGCGCTCCTCGAGATCTTCGGCGGCGCGGCGTGAGGTGATCAACTCGTCGAGCAGGACGTCGATCGGCGCGCGGTAGCGATTGAACAGGCGGAAGACCTCGCGCGGCGGAGCGAGCACGGCGAACATCAGCAGCGGCTGGCTGCCGAGCGCGTCGAGCATCCTCGCCAGCCCCGCACGCAGGCGGTCGTCGCGGCTGCCGAAGACGGCGCGCATGATCACCTCGAGCGTCAGCGCCTGCATCCGCGGGCGGGTGGCGATCATGCCCGTCGGCCAGGTCGCGACCTCGCGCTCGGCGATGTCGCGGATCAACTCGCCGTAGGCCTGCATGCGCTCGCCGTGGAACGACGGCAGCATCGCCTTGCGCTCGGCCATGTGCGCGGGGCCGTCGAGCAGCAGCACGCTCTTGGCGCCCAGCAGGGGCTTGAGGATCGAGTTGCCCTCGCCCGCGTGGAGCACGTTCGGGTCGCCGGTGAAGACGCGCTTGACGTCGTCGGGATGCGACACCATCACCCACGGGAGCCGGCGGTCGACGTGCACGGTGAACGTGTCGCCGTACCGCCCGCGCAGCCGGCGGGTGTACGGGCCGGGGCGCGTCACCCAGCCGGCGGTATGGCCGAGGTGCGGACGCGGCGGGCCGGGCGGGAGGGTCACGGCGTCGAACGTACTCCCGCGCGCTGCGCGTTGGTTTGCAACACGTCACACATGCCGCGTGGGCGCCACCCACCGACCGCTGCCTTCGGGGAACGAAAAGCATCGTATGGCGGGCTTTTCGTTACCGGAATCAGGCCGGCCACGTCAGGTCGACCCCACCCACGGGCGGCGGCGCCGAGTCATTCGCGGTCATGGCTTCGGCTTCGGCTTGGGCTTGGGTTTGGGCTTCGGCAGCTCGCCGCCGTCGTCCGGCGCGTCGGGCGCCCACGCCAGCAGCACCGTGCACGGCGCGTGATCGATCACCCAGCGCTGCTCATGCCCGATCGAATGCGGCCCGCGATGGCGTCCGTCGCGCGCGACGACGAGCACGTCCATCGCGTCCAGCGCGTCCATCACGATCGTCTCCGCGACGCCCTGCTCGGCGGCCGTCCAGACGTTCTCGCGACCGAGTCGTTCCGCCGCGTCATCGAGCAGCGCCTGCGCCGCTTCGCCGGCCAGCTCGTTCATGCGCGCGACCACCTGCTCGTGCCGGCGCCCACGCGGCCCGGGCACGTCGAGCGAGGTCACGTGGATCAGCGTCACCTCGGCGGGATCGAGGCTCGCCGCGGTGTCCACCGCCGCCTCCCAACCGCCTTCGGTGATCCACACCAGAACCTTCAGGTCACCAGCCACAGGGCGACCGTACACGCGATCAGGATCGGCGGCACCGTCGCCGCGCCGAGCAGGTGGAACTCGCGGTGGCTGGGCTCGGCGTCGCGCTCCTTGAGCACCCGCCGCCAGAGCAGCGTCGCGAGCGACCCGGTGTATGTGAGGTTCGGGCCGGCGTTGACGCCGATCAGCACCGCGAGCACCGTCGGCGTGCCCGCGGCGGCGGCCGCGGGCAGCAGCACGAGCAGCGCCGGGACATTGTTGAGCAGGTTCGCCAGCGCGGCCGCGAGGACGGTCGCGCCGAGCAGCGGCAGCAGCGCGTGGCCGCTCGGGAGGATGTCGTTGACGACGTCGCCGAGACCGGCGTCGGCGAGCGCCCGGACGATCAGGCCGAGACCGAGCACGAACCCGAGCAGAGCGGGGTCGGCGGCGCGCACCCATGAGCGCGCCGTGGCGCCGCGCGCCGCGGGAGCGGGACGCGCGGCGGCGGCGGGCGAGGTGCGTCGCGCGGTCGCGTCCGTGCGGCGCGCGGCAAGCGTGCGCTGCGCGATCATCACGGCCGCGCCGGCCGCCGCGGGCCAGGCGGCGTCGAGCCCGAGCGGCCCCGCCGCGACGAACCCCGCGAGCGTGAACGCGAGCACCGCGACCGGTCCGCGCGGGATCGGCGGCGGCGTCCCGCGCGGCGTGCGGCCACGCGCCTCGAGCGCTCCCGCGAAGACCTTTCGCAGCACCGCCCACTCGATCGCGATGGCCACCGCCCACGGCAACGCCATGCGCGCCGCGAAGCCCGCGAACGAGAGCTCGCTCGCACGGAACGCGAGCAGGTTGGTGAGGTTCGACACCGGCAGCAACAGCGACGCGGAGTTGGCCAGGTGCGACGTCGCGTACACGCTCGGGCGGGCGTTCAAGCGCGCCTTCGTCGCCGCCGCGAAGGCGGCCGGTGTGAGCAGCACGACGGTCGCGTCGAGCCCGAGCACGGCGGTCACCGCGGCGGCCGCGACGACGACCACCGTCAGCAGCCGCGGGCCGCTGCCACGGGCACGCGCGGCCATCCGGGCGGCGAGCGCGTCGAACAGCCCCGCCCGCTCGCACCCGTCGCCCAAGACGAGCAGCGAAGCGAGCACGATCAGGGTCGGCGCGAGCGCACGCGCCTCGTCGACGGCGTCGCTCCACGACAGCGCGCCGATCGCGATCAGCACCGCCGCGCCGGCGAGCGCGACGAGCGCCTCGGGGACGCCGCCGATGATCGCCGCGCCGATCGCCGCGATCAGCGCGACGGCGGCGACGATCACCACAGGGCGTCGTGGCGTTCCATCACGCCGTGCCCGACGATCTCGCCCGCGACCGGCAGCGAGCCGCTGAAGGTGCCGAAGGGCTGCTCGTAGTCGCTCGCCAGCACGACGTAGTTCTCGTGGTGCGTGCGCACCGCGAGCGGCGTGAAGCGCAGCTCGCCGACGCCGTCGAGGCCGTCGAACGGCAGGCGCCCGACGCGGTGCGGCTCACCGTCGACCCAGACCACGCACTCGCCTTCGAACATCCCCGCGACGAGGTTCCAGTACACGGCCCGGCCGTCGGCGGTCATGCCCGCGCCGGCCGACCACAGCCACGACGTCCTGCGGGCGTGGCGCCCGCGCGACTCGTCGAGCAGCCCGGGCGCATCGAGCGTGTGGCCAAGCACGTTCCCCGTCACGCGCAGCGGCGTCTTGCGCGTCCACGCGACATCCGAGGACGCCTCGATCGGTGTGCCCTTCGAGAGCGACAAGGAGAACGGCGCCCGCGTTCCCTCGTGCAACTCGGTCCCATCCCAGACCGCCCACCACGAGCGTCGCAGCACGCCGACGCGCGCCGTTCCGACGCACAGCATCAACTCCGGTCCGAAGGCACCCACCCAGCGCCACGACTTGCGTAAAGGCATGCGGTGCACACGATATGCTCCGACGCAGGATTGACTGACGGGTCAATCCCCGTTGGGGAAGGAGAACCTCTCGTGCGTGCCGCCGCCGTTCAGCTGCAGTCGACCCCTGATCGGGATCGCAATCTGGAAACCGCCGACCGTCTCACACGTGCGGCAGCTTCCGCGGGCGCTGAACTCGTCGTGCTGCCGGAGAAGTGGCCGGCGCTCGGGACGCCCGAGCAGACGATCGCCGCCGCCGAACCGCTGGACGGGCCGATCCTGGCCTGGGCGACGGGCATCGCGGGCGAGCTCGGCATCGACCTCGTCGCGGGCAGCTTCAGCGAACGCGTCGAGGGCGCCGAGCGCGGCGCCAACACGTCGATCCACGTCAACCCCGACGGCGAGCTGCAGGCGACCTACCGCAAGATCCACATGTTCGACGTCGAGGTCGGCGGGCGCGTCTACAAGGAGTCCGAGCACGAGGCGCCAGGCGACGAGATCGTCGTCTCGCGCACGGCCGACAACACCGGCCTCGGCCTCTCGATCTGTTACGACGTCCGCTTCCCGGAGCTCTATCGGATCCTCGCCGTGCAGGGCGCGCAGATCGTCGCCGTGCCGGCCGCGTTCACGTTCGCGACCACGCGCGATCACTGGGAGATCCTGCTGCGCGCCCGTGCGATCGAAGGCCAGGCGTTCGTCGTCGCCGCCAACCAGATCGGCGAGCACGCGCCGGGCATCCGCTCCGGCGGGCGCTCGATGATCGTCGACCCGTGGGGCGTCGTCCTCGCGACCGCGCCGGACACCGAGACGTTCATCGTCGCCGAGCTCGACCTCGAGCGCCAGCTGGAGATCCGCCGCACGCTGCCGTCGCTCGCCAACCGCCGTCCCGAGGCCTACCGCTGGCCGTCGGAGGTACCCGCGTAGTGGCGTCCAGGCAGGCGGTGGACAAGCGGCGCGTCATCCTCGACGCCGCCGTGCGCGTGTTCGCGCGCGAGGGCTTCCACACATGCCGCGTGTCGGACATCGCCGACGAGGCGGGCGTCGCCTACGGCCTCGTCTACCACTACTTCAAGTCCAAGGACCAGGTCCTGGACACGCTCTTCCTGGAGCGCTGGAACATCCTGCTGGAGGCGATCCGCCAGATCGACGCCCAGGAGATCCCCGCCGACGAGAAGCTGCACCACATCGCCGGCTTCATCATCGACTCCTACCGTCACGATCCCGACCTGATGAAGGTGATCATCGTCGAGGTCACGCGGGCCGCGAACTCCTTCGGCGCGGTGCACATCGGCAAGATCGGCGAGGCCTACACGCTGATCCGCGGCGTGGTCGAGAAGGCGCAGCAGACGGGCGAATTCAAGGACACGATCCCGGCCCAGTTCGCGGTCATGACGTTCTACGGAGCGATCGAGCAGGTGTTGACCGGATGGATCTTCGGGCTGCTCGGCGAGGGCGAAGACGCGTACGAGCAGGCGAAGCTCTACGTCGTCGAGACCATCTGCGGCGGCCTGGCCGCATAGACTGCCGCGCCATGGACAACGATCTCGTCAAGCGCCTGGCCTGGTCAGGCCTGCTGGCCGGCACCGGGGCCCTGGCCTCGATCGTGACCACGCGCATCGCCGCTGTGGTTTTCCGCCGGATCTTTGGGGAAGATCCGCCGGAGTGAGTCAGGACGACCCCCAGCGCACGGAGGAGTGGGAGAAGCCATCCGATTTGGCTGATCCTGGCGATCCCGCACAGACCGGCCAGCCGGCCGCCGGTTCCACGGCCGATGAGGCGGTGGCGGCCGCCGGCGCCCGCGAGTCCGCTTCGCAGGCCGACCTCGCACGGGCCGAGGCCCGTGGCGCGGAGTTGCGCGCCGATCTCGCGGAGGCCGACGCGAAGCGCGCCGAAGAGGAGACCACGAAGGCTCACGAGGCCGTCGAGGACGCCGAGAAGAAGGAAGAGAAGCTCTCGCGCAAGGAGCGCAAGGCGCAGGAGAAGGCCGCCGCGGCCGAGGCCGAAGCGGCCAAGGCGCGTGAACAGGCGACCGCGGCCGAACGGCTCGCGGTGAAGAGCTCGATGCCCGGCCGTCAAGCGCCCGCGACGCTCTCGGGCGCCAACGTGATGGCGCCCGGGCTCGGCACGCAGACCGATCCGGCCGCCGCGGCGGCCGCGCACGCCGGTGGGCAACGCCCCGAGCCGGCGGCGCTGCCCGCAGGCGAACAGAGCGCGCTGGACCGGCCGGAGGTGCTCGCGGGGATCGTCTTCGCCGGCGCGTTCCTGGCCGCTCGCATCTTCAAGAGGCTGGTGGACTGACGGTGCCTGAACATCCCACCTCCGAGCTCGCGGACGCGATCAACGATGTCGCCGACAAGGCGCGCCTGCTGGTCAAGGAAGAGATCGAGCTCGCCAAGCTCGAGGTCACCGAGAAGGTCACCGGGCTGGCCAAGGGCGCGGCCGTCGGCGCCGCGGCCGGCGTGTTCGTGCTCGCGGGGATCATCTACTTCCTGCACTTCATCGCCCTGCTGATCGCCGACGTCCTCGGGGTCAACCCGTGGGTCGGCTACCTGATCCTCTCGGGCTTCCTGTTCCTGTTCGGCGGCATCGCCGGCTTCATGGCCGCGCGCTTCTTCAAGAAGGGCTCGCCGCCGACCCCGCAGATGGCGATCGAGGAGGCTCAGCTGATCAAGGCGACGATCACCGACCCGCACCCGGCGAGGCCGAGCGGGCCCACCACCGTCCCAGCGAAGGCCGAGGCGCCGAAGTGAGCAAGCGCACCCCGGAGGAGATCCGGCAGTCGATCGAGGCCAACCGCGCGGAGCTCGCGGTGTCGGTCGAGAAGCTGCGCGGCGAGGTCGTCAAGGCGACCGACTGGCGCGCGCAGCTGCGCGCCCACAAGCGCGAGGTGATCATCGGCGCCGCCGTGGCGGGCTTCGTCGTCGGCGGCGGGATCGCCGCGATGACCGGGCTGCTGACCGGCCGCCGCTCCTCACGACGGTACTGAGGGCTCTACGCGGCTTCGGGCGCGGGCGGCGGCGCGGGGGGTTCGACCACCCGCGCCCCCGTCAGTTCCGCCACGTGCTGGTCGTGGCGGTAGTCCCACCACTCGCGCACGGCGATCTGCACGCTGGCCGCGATCGGGATCGCCACCAGCGCGCCGAGCACGCCGAGCAGCGTCGAGCCGAAGAGCACGGCGACCAGCACCATGAACGGGTGCACGTTGACCGCGCGCTTCTGGATCTGCGGCTGGATCAGCGTGTTCTCGATCTGCTGGTAGACGATGCTGTAGATCACCCACACGATCGTCGCCGTCGGGAAGTCGGCGAACACGGTGACGACGCCGACGACCACGGCGCCGATCGTCGCGCCGATCAGCGGCACGAGGTCGGCGAAGAAGATCACGATCGCCAGCGCGGCCGCGAACGGGACGCCGAGGATGATCAGCACGATGTAGGCGAGCACGGCCGCGACCGTCGCCTGGGCGATCACGCCGCCGACGTAGGCGCCGACCGCCTTGCCCATGTGGTCGAGCGCTTTTCGCAGCCGTGCCTGGCGCGCCGGCGACTGCATCTCGACCGCGCGTGAGACCCAGCCGCGCCCGCTGCCGAGCAGGAACGCGGTCATGATCAGGATCGTGAACAGCGCGAAGAGCGAGTTGACGACGCCGAGGCCGATGTCGCCGAGGATGTTCGCCGCGTCACCGATGCGGGCGGGCAGCTTCTCCGCCTCCGCCTGCAGCTTCTCGGTGATGTTGTAGTCCTCCTCGAGGCTGCGCAGCTGCGAGTTCTTCTGCGCGAAGTCCTGCACGTCCTGGGCGTACTGCGGGAGGTCCTGGATCAGGTTGTTGCCCTGTGTGACCAGCGGCGGGATGATCAGCGCCGCGATCCCGATCGGCACCAGCAGCAAG
Organism: uncultured Solirubrobacteraceae bacterium; assembly: GCA_963798325.1. GTDB lineage: Bacteria > Actinomycetota > Thermoleophilia > Solirubrobacterales > Solirubrobacteraceae > Solirubrobacter. The sequence goes on along the minus strand of CAWCSS010000002.1, from coordinate 372,567 downwards.
CCGAAGTAGACGATCGTGATCGCGAAGCCGCGTTTCATCCACTGGCTGAGCACGTTCACCGGGCCCGACAGCGCGATCGCCAGGAACGTCGCGATCAGCACCCACCCGATCGGCTTGCGCAGCAGGTACACGAGCCACAGCGCCAGCGCGAAGATCAGCGTGATGATCAGGATCCGGACGACGACCCGAGCCGTGAGCTCAGGGACGACCCGGACGAGCGGGGTCTCGTTCGGCTGCTTCGGAGGATCGAGCGGGACGCCCACCGCCGCGTGGTTCCAGCCCGCGCGGCGGATTCCTTCTACATGGGCCCGAGCAACTCGCTGCGCAGGCCGGCGACGCCGAGCATGCCCGGCCCGATGTGGGTGCCGATGACCGGGCCGACCTCGGAGAGCAGATCCGGCTCGCGTCCGTAGATCTCGCGCCCGCGCTGCACCAGGCGCTCCGCGACGTCCGGCGCCTGGATGTGCTGGACGGCGAACGCGTCGCAGCCGTCCTGCTTGCGCGTCTCGAGGTGGGCGACGAGCCGCTCGAACGCCCGTCCCGCCGTGCGCACCCGCTCGACGGGCTGCATCTCGCCCTCGATCGTGAGGATCGGCTTGACCTTCAGCGTCGCGCCGATCCACGCCGACGCGGAGCCGATGCGCCCGCCGCGGCGCAGGTACTCGAGCGTGTCGACCATCACCAGCAGCTGCAGGTCCTCGCGCATCGCCTGCGCGGCGGCGACGGCTCCCTCGAGGTCGGCCCCGCCCTTGATCGCGTTGGCCGCCGCAACGGCCATGAAGCCGTGCCCCGCGCAGCCCGTGCGCGAATCGACCACGACCATCCGCTCCGGCGCCATGCCCTGCTCGATCAGCAGCTGGCGCGCCTGCTCGGCGGCGTTGTAGGTGCCGGAGATCGCGCCCGAGAGATGGATGCTAGAGGATGCTGTCGCCGCGCTCGACCAGCGGCGAGTAGACCGCGAGGAAATCGCCCAGGCTCGGCTGCGAGGTGCTCGGCAGCTCGCCGCCGGTGAGCAGGAAGTCGTAGAAGCCGTTGTAGTCGGGCAGGTCGATCTCACGGTCGGTGCGCCCGTTCCAGTTGACGTACAGCGACACCAGCTCGATCCCGTGCCGCTCGATCACCTCAGCGGGGAGGTAGTGCGTCGTGTCGGTTACCACCGCGATCCTGGGCATCGCGGCCCCACGCTACCGACTCGCCCGGACGAGCGCGAACGCGCCAGGAATGTCGACCGCGGTCGGTGCGGACGTCGTAGGGTCAAACCACGGCGACGGACGCCGCGGGCGAACGAAACGAGGGTCCCATGAAGTTCATCGCACTGATCTACGCCGACGAGTCCCATTACGTCGACGCGACGCCGGCCGAGAACGCCGCGACGTTCCAGGCGCACGGCGAGTTCAGCGGCGCCGCGCGCGAGGCGGGCGTGTTCGACGGCGGCGACGGCCTCCAGGGCTCGGCGACGGCGACCACCGTCCGCGTGCGCGACGGCGAGCGCCTGCTCACCGACGGCCCGTTCGCCGAGACCAAGGAGCAGCTCGGCGGCTTCTACGCCCTCGAGTGCAAGGACCTCGACGAGGCGCTCGCCTGGGCCGCGCGCATCCCCGAGGCCCAGTTCGGCGCCATCGAGGTGCGCCCGGTGATCGACTACGCCGCGCTCGAGGGCTCGATGAACGGCGCCGAGGCCTCGGCCTGACTGCACCGCAGCTTCTCGTCGATCGCCTGTTCCGGCGCGAATCGGGACAGGCGGTCGCGGTCCTCGCCCGGATCCTCGGCGACCTCGACCGTGCCGAGGAGGCCGTGCAGGACGCGTTCCTCGTCGCGCTCGAGCGCTGGCCGGAGCGCGGCGTGCCGGCCAACCCGGCGGCCTGGATCGTCACCGCGGCACGCAACCGCGCGATCGACCGGATCCGCTCCGAGCGGCGCTGGGCCGAGCGCCGCACGGCCCTCGAGGCCGAGTTGCGCGCGCTCGGCGGCGGCGACGACGAGCAGGACGAGCTCGTGAGCACGATCCCTGACGAGCGCCTGGAGCTCATCTTCACCGTCTGCCATCCGGCCTTGGCGCCCGAGGCCCGCGTCGGGCTGACCCTGCGCGCGCTCGGCGGGCTGACGACCGGCGAGGTGGCTCAGGCCTTCCTCGTCGCCGAGCCGGCGATGGCCCAGCGGCTCGTGCGCGCCAAGCGCAAGATCGCGGCGGCGGGCATTCGCTACGAGGTCCCGCGCGACGCCGACCTGCCGGCGCGGCTGTCGAGCGTCCTGGCGACGCTGTACCTGATCTTCAACGCCGGCTACGGCCCGCCGGTCCGCGACGTCGCTGTGCGCGGAGGCGATCCGCCTGGCGCGGCTGCTGGTCGCCCTGATGCCCGACGAGCCCGAGGCGATCGGGCTGCTGGCGCTGATGTTGCTGCAGGACTCCCGTCGCGACGCCCGGGTGGACGGCGACGGCCGGCTCGTCCTGCTCGCCGACCAGGACCGCGGCCTGTGGGACGCCGACGCGATCGCCGAAGGCCGGCGGCTGGTCGCCCGCGGGTGGCGTGCGCGGGCGTGTGGGCGCCTACCTCGTGCAGGCGTCGATCGCCGCCGAGCACGCGCGCGGCTCCGACTGGGCGCGGATCGTCGCGCTCTACGACGAGCTGATGGCCGTCGCGCCGTCGCCGATCGTGGCGCTCAACCGAGCGGTCGCGGTCGCGGAGCGAGACGGGCCGCTGGCGGGGCTGGAGTCTGATGGACGGGCTGGAACTCGACGGCTACCGCCTGTTCCATGCCGCCCGGGCCGACCTGCTGCGGCGGCTCTCGACGGGTGGACGAGGCCGCCGACGCGTACCGAGCCGCTCTGGCGCTGACCGAATCGCCGGTGGAGCGCGAGTTCCTCACGGGGCGCCTCCAGAGCCTGTAGCGCGGAACGAACTTCCTCATATATCGCGAGAAACGTTCCGCCCCCCGCCGGCGCTGCACAGGATCTTCACGGTTCCCGCGTACGTTGGACACGCGTTTCCGGCACGATGAGGACGTGCCGAATGCGCTCGCCGCTGAAGACCTGCGCAAGCGCTACGGCACGACCGAGGCGCTGAAGGGGATCGATCTCAGCGTCGGCGAGGGCGAGCTGGTCGGTCTGCTCGGGCCCAACGGGGCGGGCAAGTCGACGTTCGTGAAGATCGTCTGCGGGCTGGTGCGGCCGACGAGCGGCAGCGCCACGGTCAACGGCGACCTCGGGTATCTCGCGGAGTTGTTCCGGTTCCCCGACTGGTTGAGCGCCGACGAGGTGATGATGCTCCACCAGAAGCTCGCGAAGTCCACCGGCGGTGCGCCGGGAGCGCGCGGAGCTGCTCGAGCTGGTCGGCCTCGCGCGAGTTCACGACGCGGCGGGTCGGGGCGATGTCGAAGGGCATGCAGCAGCGGCTCGGGATCGCGCAGGCGATGATCGGCACGCCGAAGCTGCTGCTGCTCGACGAGCCGACGAGCGCGCTCGATCCCGCCGGCCGGCGGACGGTGCGCGAGCTGCTGGAGACGCTGCGCGGGCGCGGCGTCGCGGTGCTGCTGAACTCGCACCTGCTGTCCGAGGTCGAGCTCGTGTGCGACCGGGTGGCGATCATCGCCCGTGGCGAGCTGGTCGCGGCGGGCACGCCGGCGGAGCTCTCGCGGCCCGGTGGCGTCGAGGTCGAGACCGGCCGCGGCGTACGCGCGTTCGCGCAGGCGACCCGCGAAGACATCCCGCGGATCGTGCGCGAGCTCGTCGAGGCGGGCGAGGACGTCTACGACGTCCGCCTCGTCCGGTCCTCGCTCGAGGACGTCTACCTCGAGGTGGTCGGCGGGCGATGAGCGGGGTCACGATCATCGCCGGCTTCGCCCTGCGCGAGTCGCTTCGCAAGCGGGTGTTCGTGGTCGTCGCGCTGCTCACGATCGCGTTCCTCGCGCTCTACGGGCTCGGGGTCTGGCGGGTGTCCAAGGAGACCGACTTCGGGTTCTCCAACGGCGTCGACGGCGAGATCGTCGCCGCCGCGACGCTGCTCGGGCTGGCCATGTTCGCGATCCTCTTCCTCGGCGCGATCCTCGCCGTCTTCCTCACCTTCAGCGCCGTTCGCGGCGATGCCGAGCGCGGGCTGCTGCAGCCGCTGCTGGTGCGGCCGCTCCCGCGCGCGACGCTGCTGCTCGGCCGCTTCGTGGCCGCGGCGGGCGTCTGCCTGATCTACGTGATCCTCGTCTTCCTGGCCGCGGCGGTGATCACCCACGCGTTCATCGACTGGTGGCCGGACCAGCTCATCGCTCCGGCGCTGGAGCTCGGGGCGGCGGTGTGCGTGATCGTGGCGATCTCGCTGGCGGGCTCGATCGTGCTCTCCAGCACGGCCAACGGGATCGCCGTGTTCATGCTCTTCGGGGCCGGGCCTGACCGCCGGTCTGCTGGGCCAGATCGCCGAGGCGCTGGACTCCAAGACGCTGATCGACGTCGCCCGGATCGCCTCGTGGGCGATGCCGTTCGAGGCGCTCTACCAGACCGCGTTGAGCGCGCTCACCTCCGACACCGTGGGGTTCGCGCGGCTCGCGATCGACCTCGGCCCGTTCGGCGGCGCGCAGAGCTACGGCGCGCTGCTGTGGCCCTACACCGTCGTCTACCTGGCCGCCCTGGGCGCGCTGGCCACGTGGGCGTTCCGCCGCCGCGACTTGTGAGCGGTCGACGTGGGTAGTTCGTAACCATGATCCCGATCGAGAACCTCGGCGAGTGGCGCGGGCAGGACGTCGTCGATCCGAACGGTGACAAGCTCGGCAAGCTCGAAGAGGTCTATTACGACGGCGAGACCGACGAGCCCGCGTTCGTCGCGGTCAAGTCCGGCCTGGTCTCGAAGTCGGTGACGCTCGTGCCGCTGGCGCGGGCGAGCGTCGGGCGCGACTACCTACGCGTCGACAGGCGCAAAGCCGTCGTCAAGAAGGCGCCGAGCTTCGACACCGACACCGAGCTCTCGCTCGACGACGAGGCCGCCACCTACCGGCACTACTCGCTCGACTACACGCCCGCCGGCGAGAACGCCCGGCGCCTGGCGAAGCGCTAGCGCCGCACCGCCACGAAGCGCTTGCCGATGGCCGGGATGGCGCCCTCGGCGATCAACCGCTCCTCCTCGCCGCGCAGAGCGGGGTCGATCTTCCAGCGGTACAGGTAGGGGCCGGGGACCGGCTCGCCGACGTCGAACCACGCCGCCAGCTCCTCGCGGATCCGCCACACCGGCTGGATGTGCTCCTGCAGCGCGGCGATCAGGTCCTGCGGCTGCTTGTCCATCTTCGAGTGCCCGAGCCACCAGATCGCGGCGCGGGCGTCGTAGGCGTCGAGGTCCATCTCGTCGACCACCACCCGCGCGCCGTGGCGCATGACCTCCGACAGCCTGCGCAGCGACTCGCCGAGCGGGACGACGTGATGGAGCGAGACGATCGCCACCGCCGCGTCGAAGTGCCGCGCCGGCGCGTCGACGGCGTGCAGCGGGATCGGGTCCACGCCGCTGCCGGGCTCGGCCATCGGGTCGATCGCGACGACGTCGTAGCCGGCCTCGCGCAGCGCCCGGGCCAGCGACCCGTCGCCGGCGCCGATCTCGAGCACCCGCGCCGGCGGCGGAGGCAGGGCGGCACGAACGAAGGCGATCACATCAGGCGTAGGCACCCACCCGAAGATAAAGGGTCAGACGCCACCTAAAGGGGCCAGGCCCCGTCAACCCCGGCTGACGGGGCCAGGCCCCTTTAGGTTCGGCCGGGTTCGACGATGCCGTGCTCGTAGGCGAAGACGACCGCCTGCACGCGGTCGCGCAGGCCGAGCTTCATCAGGACGCGGGCGACGTGGGTCTTGACGGTGGCGTCGCCGACGATCAGCTCGGCGGCGATCTCCTGGTTGGAGAGCCCGCGGGCGAGCAGCTGGAGGACCTCGAGCTCGCGGGCGGTGAGCTCTTGGAGCTCGCGCGGGGGCGGCTTGGCGGCGACGCGGCGCCCGAAGGCGGCGATCACGCGGCGGGTGACGGCGGGGTCGATCAGCGCGTTGCCCGCGGCGACGGTGCGGACGGCCCCGATCAACTGCTCGGGCGGCGAGACCTTCAGCAGGAAGCCGCTGGTCCCGGCGCGCAGCGCCTCGTAGAGGTACTCCTCCTCGTCGAAGGTCGTGAGCACGAGGATCTTCGGCGGGTCCTCGCGGGCGAGCAGGCGGCGGGAGGCTTCGAGGCCGTCGAGCACCGGCATGCGGATGTCCATCAGCACGACGTCGGGCCTCGTGCGGCGGGCGACCTCGAGCACCTGCTCGCCGTCGGCCGCCTCGCCGACGACCTCGATGTCCGGCTCGGCCTCGAGCACCATCTTCAGCCCGGCCCGGACGAGCAGCTGATCATCGGCCACGACCACGCGCGTCGTCATACGGGAAGCCTCGCTTTGACGATGAAGCCCTGCCCCTCGGGCCGGGCGATGAGATCGCCGCCGAACAGCGCCACGCGCTCGCGCATGCCGACGATGCCGTGGCCGGAGCCCGTGGTCGGCGCGTGGCCGTTGCGACCGCCGCTGTCGCGGATCTCCAGCTCGACCGCCGCGCCGTAGGTCACTCGCACATCGACACGGGCCCCGGGCGCGTAGCGGAGCGCGTTGGTCAGCGCCTCCTGGACGATCCGGTACGCGCTCATGTCCAGCCCCGGCGCCAGCTCGGCCTCGCCCTCGACCTGCAGATGGGCGTCGAGGCCGGCCTCGCGCACCTGCGCGACGAGCTGCGTCGACCCGCCGCAGCGACGGGGACGGGTCGAGCTCGGCGCCGTCGTCGCGCTTGCGCAGGATGCCGAGCATGCGGTGGAGTTCGACGACCGCCTGGCGGCCGGTCTCCTCGATCCCGCCCAGCGCCTCGCGCTCGCGCTCCTGCTCGGGCGTCAACAATCGCCGGACCGCGCCCGCCTGCAGGACCATCACCGACACGCTGTGCGCGACCGCGTCGTGGAGCTCGCGGGCGATCCGCGCACGCTCGTCGGCGACCGCCGTCCGGGCCTCCTCCTCGGCGCGGGCGGCGTCGGCCACCGCCCGCGCGCGCTCGCGCTCCTGCCCGTGCACGATCCGCCCGATGCCCCACGCGAGCGTGTAGAACCCGACCTGCGCGGCCGCCTGGACGAAGTGGTCGATCCGGCCGCCCGCGAAGTCCACGACGACATAGGCGAGCCCGATCCCGTAGCCGAGCAGCGCGGGTCGAAGCCGCAGCTCGAAGGCGACGGTGAACATCAGCAGCAGCTCGGCCAGGAACGGCGACAGCGGGTCGGTCGCGTAGCTGGAGTCGTGCGCGAGCGCCTGCGCGACCACCACCGCCGTGAGCGCGCCGAGCGGCTGGCGGCGCCGGAAGGCCACCGCCGCGCCGTTGACGAACGCGGCCACGAGCCAGCGCGCCTGGTTCTCCCGGGCGAGCGCTTCGAGGACGCCGAGGACGAGGATCGGGATCGCGATCGCGAGGTCGATCTTCTGGGCGCGGGTCACGAGCCTCAAAGTACCCGTGGGACCCCGCGGTTCGTCGTCCGCGCGGATGATCGTGACGTCCGCCGCGCGGGGGACGAGCAATCGCCGCCGCGGGCGATGACCGCTGATGAAACCGCCCGTAGCGTGGTCGCCATGCTCTCCTCCCCAAGCCGCTTCTCCCGACTCGTCGCCGCGTTCGCACTCTTCGCCGGGCCGCTGATCACGATCGCCGGCATGGCCGTCACGCCGTGGGAGAAGGAGGCGACCACCGCCTCCTACCACGACGCGCTCGCCGCCCACCCGCACCAGGCCGAGATCGCCGCGCTGCTGCTGCACTTCGGCTACCTGCTCCTGCTCCCGGCGGCGCTCGGGATCATGCACCTCGCCCGCCGCGCCACCCCGAAGCTCGCCCACATCGGCGGCGCACTGGCGGTGTTCGGCCTGGCCTCGCTGCCGGGCCTGCTGGTCACCGACTTCTACGACCTCGCCCTGGCGCAGCATCTTGACCGCGCCCAGTCCGTGCTGATCTCCGACGCCACCCAGGACAGCTGGGCGGGCGCGGTGATGGGGATGACCGCGGTCCTCCCGATGTTCGTCGGCCTCGTGCTGCTGGTCGTCGCCGCTGCCCGCGCGGGTGTGGCCAAGATGTGGATGGCGCCGGTGATGGCCGTCGCGATGCTGCTGCCGTTCGTGACCGGCACGGGCCTGGTCCCGGCGGTCGCCGGCGCGTCGCTGCTGGCGCTGGTGCTCGGCTCGATCGGTCTCCGCGTGGTGCGGATGAGCGATCAGGCGTGGGCCGAGCGCCCGGAGCGCACCACGTCCGCGAAGGCGCCGAAGATCGCCGTCGCCAGCGCCGCCTGATCGGGGAGATGGCGGGCGTCCTGCTCACGGATGTCCGCCTCGGTCACCCCTGCGGGTCCCGAGCACATCGCTCCACTCGCGATACCACCCGTCCAGCGCGGCCTGGTCGACCTCTGGATGAAACTGCACGCCCCAGGCGAGGCGGCCGACGCGGAAGCCCTCCGCGCGGCCGCCTGGTGGCCGTTGGTAGATCTCCACCGCGTGTGGCGGCGGCTCGAAGCCGTCCTCGTTCCAGTGCAGGCCGTGCGCGCCCGGTGGCACCTGCCCCAACACGGGGTCCTCGGCGATCACCCGCAGCGGCGCCCACGTCACGAGCCGGCGCTGCAGACGCTCGTTCGAGCCGCCCGTCGCCCGCGCCAGCAACTGCGAGCCGAGGCAGACGCCGAGGAACGGGATCTCGCGCTCGACCGCCTCCCGGATCAGCTCGACCTCGGGCGCCAGCGCCGGATCCCACGCCGCCTGCTCGCCGCCGAAGGACACGATCCCGTCCACCTGGTCGAGGCTCGGGAGCGTCCCGAAATGCTCGATCACCCGTCCGAGCGGGTCGGCCGCGTGACCGAGGAACGGCTGCTTGAGATGGTGGATGACCGCGATGCGCGGGTAATGGACGGGCATGGACTCCGGTGGGCTTCAGAGCGGCCTCAAGCGCCGCCATGTGACGATGATCTCGCTCGGCGGCGTGATCGGTGCGGGGCTGTTCGTCGGCTCGGGTGCCGTGATCAACCAGACCGGGCCGGCCGCGGTGCTCTCCTATCTTGCCGCAGGCGTCCTCGTGATCCTCGTGATGCGGATGCTCGGCGAGATGGCCGTCGCGAATCCGAGCACGGGCTCCTTCGCCGACTACGCCGGGCTCGCGCTCGGCGGGTGGGCGCGCTTCACCGTCGGCTGGCTGTACTGGTACTTCTGGGTGATCGTCCTCGCGGTCGAGGCGGCGGCGGGCGCGGCGATCATCCAGGAATGGCTCCCGGGCGTGCCGATCTGGGCGTCCAGCCTGGTGCTGATGCTGCTGCTGACCGGCACCAACCTGATCTCCGTGCGCGCGTTCGGCGAGTTCGAGTTCTGGTTCGCGTCGATCAAGGTCGCCGCGATCGTCGCCTTCATCGTCATCGCCGTGGGCTACGTGGTCACCGGCGGCGGGGTCGGCCAGCTCACCGCCAACGACGGCTTCGTGCCCAAGGGCGGCCTGTCGATCCTGTCGGGGATCGTGATCGTGATCTTCGCCTTCGTCGGCGCCGAGATCGCCACGATCGCGGCCGCGGAGTCCAACGAGCCGGGTGTGGCGGTGCGTAAGGCGACGAACAGCGTGATCTCGCGCGTGCTCGTCTTCTACGTGCTGTCGGTGTTCCTGATCGTCGCGATCATGCCGTGGAACTCGGCCGAGCTGGGCAAGTCGCCGTTCGCCACGACGCTCGACGAGATCGGCATCCCGGCCGCGGCGCAGGTGATGAACGCGATCGTGCTGACCGCGGTGCTGTCGTGCCTGAACAGCGGCCTCTACGTCGCCTCGCGGATGAACTTCGCGCTGGCCAGATCGCGGTGACGCGCCGCAGTGGATGGTGCGCCTCAACGGCCGCGGCGTGCCGGCGCGAGCGATCCTGATCGCCTCCTCGATCGGCTTCCTGAGCGTGATCGCCAACGTGATCTCGCCCGAGAAGGTGTTCCTCTTCCTGCTCAACTCCTCCGGCGCGGTCGCGCTGTTCGTCTACCTGCTGATCGCGGTCTCGCAGCTCGTGCTGCGCCGGCGGCTGGAGCAGGAGGACCCGGAGCGGCTCGAGGTGCGCATGTGGGCGTACCCGTACCTGACCTACTTCACGATCGCCGCGATCGGCGTCGTGATCGCCTCGATGGCGTTCGTCTCCGACGTGCGCTCGCAGCTCTGGCTCGGGCTCTTGAGCCTCGGCGTGGTCCTGCTCGCCTACGTCGCGAAGTCAGCGCGCCAGAACGCGCGTGGCGATTCCGGCGAGGGTGGCCAGGCCGTGGGCCAGGGACGGTTCGACCGTGGCGAGGACCGCGAGCGCGACCCGGCGTCCGTCCCGCTCCAGTAGCGCGACCTGGCGGGATCGCGCGATGGCCCGCCGTTCGTTGACCGTCGCCGGCCGCGAGCGCGACGCTCGCGGCGGCGATGGCGGGGAAGCTAGCCCGCGAGGTCGTTGCGGATCTGCAGCGGCGGGGCGCCCGGCTCGGTCGCGACCGGCGCCTCGGCGGGCGCGTCGGCCTTCGGCTCGACGCCGAGCGTGTCGGCCAGCTCGCCGGACTCGTACATCTCGGTGACGATGTCGCAGCCGCCGACCAGCTCGCCCTTGACGAACAGCTGGGGGATCGTCGGCCAGTTCGAGATCGCGCTCAGCTCCTGGCGGATGCGCGGATCCGGGAGGATGTCGACCGCCGCGTAGGACGCGCCGAGCGAGTCCAGGGCGGCGACCGTGCGGGCGCTGAAGCCGCACATGGGCTGCTCCGGGCGGCCCTTCATGAAGAGGATGACTTCGTGCTCGGAGATGGCCTTGGCGATCTCGTCGCGGATGGGATTGGTCGTGTCGCTCACGGGTCTATTCCGCCTTGGTGACGAGGGACAGGGCATGGATGGGGCCGCCGATGTCGGCTCCGAACACCGCGTAGACACGGCGGTGTTGCTCGATGCGGCTCATCCCGGCAAACTCGGGCGCGACGACGGTGGCGCGGAAGTGGTCACCGGTGCCGGTCAGGTCGGTCACGCTGGCGGTCGAGCCTGCGATGGCGGCCTCGATGCGCGTCTTCAAGTCGTCCGTAGAGGGCATCCCACGCAGAGGGTAGCGGTCGCTACACTTCGGGAAGTATTGGCTGGGAGACACCCACAGGAGTACGACACGTGATCACCTTCACCGAAAAGGGCGCCGAGAAGGTTCAGGAGTTCCTGGCGTCGCAGAGCGCCGACGTGCAGACGTCCGGCCTCCGCGTGGGCGTGCGTGGTGGCGGCTGTTCCGGCTTCCAGTATGCGCTCGCGTTCGACCAGGAGCGTGCCGGCGACGAGGTCTTCATCGACCACGGCCTGCGCATCCTCGTCGACGGCCCGTCGCTGCCCTACGTCAAGGGCGCGGTCGTGGACTACGTCGAGTCCATGCAGGGCGCCGGCTTCAAGGTCGACAACCCGAACGTCATCGCGGCCTGCGGCTGCGGCTCTTCCTTCCGCGTGGAGGAAGAAGAGGAAGTCTCCGCCGTCTAGGCGGCTCACGTTCTGCCGGCGTGTGCGCGTTGCAACGCGCATGCGCCTCTATGACTACGCCGCGTCCGGGAACTGCTTCAAGGTCCGGCTCCTGCTCGGGATGCTCGAGCGCGAGTACGAGCGGGTGCCGGTCGACATCTTCGCCGGCGACACGCTGACCGACGCGTACTTCGCCATCAACCCGCTGCGCGAGACGCCGGTCCTGCGAGCTCGACGACGGCGACGGTCATCGCGCAGTCCTCGGCGATCCTCTGGTACCTCGCCGAGGGGACGCCGTTCCTGCCGGACGACGCGCTGGGGCGCGCGGGCGTCGTGCAGTGGCTCGCGTTCGAGCAGGAGCGGGTGATGGGCGGGCTGGGCGGCCCGCGCTTCCGGACGCTGACCGGGCGCCCGTTCGACCCCTCGCGCCTCGAGACCGGGCGCGAGGCGCTGCGGGTGCTCGACGCGCACCTGACCGACCGCGAGTGGGTGGTCGCGGAGCGTGTGTCGATCGCCGACCTCGGCCTGTTCCCGTACGTCAGCCGCGCGCCGGACGCCGGTGTCGAGCTCCCGCGCAACGTGCTCGCCTGGCTGGACCGGGTCCGCGCTGTGCAAGGCTTCGAGGACGACTTCGTGTCCTATCCGGACAACGCGCGCCCCGGCAGAGGAAGCTCGATCTATGGCTGAGGATCCGACGATCTACGAATGGGCGGGCGGCCGCGAGGCCTTCTCGCGCTGGCTGAACGCGTTCTATGACCTCGTCGAGGACGACGCCGAGATCGCCGCCCTGTTCGGCGGCCGCGTCAGCGCCGAACACCGCGACCACGTGACCGACTGGTGGTGCGAGGTGATGGGCGGCCCGCCCGTCTACACCGACCATCGCGGCGGCTACGAGCACATGCTGGCCATGCACCGCGGGCTCTCGATCACGCCCGCCATGCGCCTGCGGTTCGTGACGTTGCTCAGCCGCGCCGCCGACGAGGCCGGTCTCCCCGACGACCCGGAGTTCCGCGCCGCGCTGATGGGCTACGCCGAGTGGGGCTCGCGGCTCGCGGTCCACAACTCCCAGCCCGCGGCCGAGGTCGCCGAGCACGCCCCGGTCCCCCGCTGGGGCTGGGGAGTGGCTCCGCCGTATCAGCCGTAGCCGCCGCCCGCGTGTCTCGCCGCGCTGACGCGCGCGGCTCCGCGGGCGCGGGCGTCTCGTAGCCTGGACTGCGTGCGGCGATCGCTCCCTCTCGCGCTGCTCGCCCTTGCCGTGCCGTTCGTGATCCTGGCCGTGGCGATCGGGGCGGCGGTCCGCGACGACACCCCGCCGGCGCCGGCGGCCGCTCCCGCGGTCCCGCCGGCGGCCGTGACGCCCGCCCCGACCGCGACGGCCGCCGCGCCGCTGCTCTCGCTGCCGCCCGCGGGCCCTGGGCTGGCGGTCGGGGTGACGGAGTACAACCCGAACCTCGTCTCCGCCGACAAGCAGGTGCCGCCGCCGTGGTCGACCGTCCGTGACGCGCTCGGGGCGATCCATCCGGCGTTCTATCGCCTGATGATCGAGTGGAACCGGGTCCAGCCCGCGGCCGACCAGCCGCCGAACCTCGACCACCCCGAGACCGGGTGCATGCGCGAGGTTCAGCCGTGTCTGGCCTGGGGCGGCGTGCGCGAGCAGTTGAAGGCGCTCGCCTCACGCCAGCGCGAGGGCGGGTGGGAGGGCGTGGTGGTCATCACCGGCACGCCCGACTGGGCGGCGCAACCCCCGAACGGGTGCGAGCGCGACTCCACCACCCCGCGCGCCCGCCTCCCACGCCCGGACGCGCTCGCCGCCTACCAGGCGCTCGTCGCCGACGTCCTCGCCGCCGCCCAGCAGGAGGGCGCCGACCTGCGCTACTGGAGCGCCTGGAACGAGCCCAACCTGCCGCCGTTCATCAGCCCGCAGCGGGCGGAGTGCGACGCGGGCTCGCCCAGCCTCGCCCCCGCGGGCTACGCGGCGCTCACCCGCTCGCTGATCCAGGCGCTGGCCGCCGCGCCGGGCGACCAGCAGCTCGTCCTCGGCGAGACGGCGGGCATCCTGAAGTCGACCAAGCTCGTCACCAGCGTGCCCGAGTTCATCGCGGGCCTGCCGCGGGACATCGTGTGCGCCTCGACGGTCTGGACCCAGCACGCCTACATCGGCGGCCCCGACCCCGTGGACGAGACCGCGGGCGCCCTCGCCGAGCGCGACTGCCCGCAACCGCACACCATCTGGATCACCGAGACCGGCGTCGGCCCAGCGCCCAAGGCCTACTCGGGCATCACCGACCGCACCGTCCGCTGCCACGAGCTCCACGACCGCCTCGTGCAGTGGTTCAACGACCCGCGCGTGACGCTCGCCTTCCAGTACACCGCCCGCGAGGACGACAGGTTCCCGACCGGCCTCTACTCCACCGACCTCACCGAGCCCCGCCCGGCACTCGCCGAATGGACCGCCTGGGGCGGGGGGCGCGCGGCGTCCGCGCCCCCACCCACAGCGGCCTGCTGAACCTAAAGGGGCCAGGCCCCGTCAACGCAGGGTGACGGGGCCAGGCCCCTTTATCTAGCGGACCTTCACGGAGAGGGTCTTGGTCGTCGTTGCGCCAGAGGCGGGCTTGAAGGTGACCTTCACGCTCAACTTGCCCTTGGTCTTGACCTTGAGCTTGAGCTTCAGCGCGGTGGTGCCCGCCTGCTTGACCGTCTTGGACGCGGAGGCGACGGTCTTGGCGCCCTTCTTGGCGGTGGCGGTGAGCTTGCCCTTGCCCGGGACCTTGATCGAGAGCTTGACGCCGCCGGACCTGGTGGCGCTCGTGACCGAGGCGGCGAACGTCGTGGTGGTGTCGGCCTTGGTCGGCTTCGTCGGTTGGACGACCGGCGGCGGCGGGAGCGTCGGGCGGCCGGCCGGGACGTCGGCGGGACCCCAGTCGGGCTCGGAGGCGCCCGGGATCACCAGCGGCGGGTCGGGCGTGGCGCCCTCCATCGTGCACTCGGCGCCGAAGTTCGGCACGGCGGCGACGTGCACGCCGTCGGCCAGGCCGAAGGCGAGGCCGGCGCCATCGGGGGAGAACGTCGGCTGGCTGTAGGACTGGCCGGCGGGCGCCGTGTAGCGGTAGCAGCGCTGAAGGTCGGAGCCGACCGCGTCGCCGTCCTTCCAGGCGGTCGGGAACGCGCGCAGGTTGTAGACGGTCAGGGTGTTGTCGCCGGTCCCCGTCTGGAAGGCGAGCTTGCGCTTGTCGCGGGTGATGTCGCCGCCGCTGACGTGCGGGTTGTTGACCGTGTCGCTGAACCAGTTCATGACCATGTTGCCGTGGCCGTTGCCGCCGTCGGAGATGCGGTCGAGGATCACGTCGGCGTTGGGCAGGTGCGACGGGTTGGCCAGCATCGTCATGTCGTTGTCGACCCACGCCGGATGGCGCCAGCCGGAGTGGTACCCGAGGCCCGGCTCATCCCAGGACGTCTGCCGGTCCGCCCACGAGTAGCCGGTGCCCGCCTCGTTGATCGTCGTCACGCACTGCGGCGGGAAGCAGGTGCCGTTCTGGCTCTGGGTCAGGTAGTAGTACGTATAGGCGACCTTGGTGCCGTCGGGCGAGATCGCCGGGTCGAACGGCCCGTAGAACGTCTTCGACGGGGCGGCCCGCGTGTCGGACACGGGCGTGTCGAAGTCGGCCAGCACGTTGCCCATGCGGTCCAGGCGATTGAGCCGGACGCCCTTGAGCGCGATCATCGTGCCGTCGTCGGCCTGCGAGACGTCCGAGTAGCCGCCGGTGCTGGTCACCTGGAACTGGCGTGCGCCGTCAGCGGTGGAGAGCCAGACGTTGCCCTGCTTGATGTAGGCGATCGAGTCGGCGGACGCGGCCGGGGCACCGCACACCAGCACAAGCAACGCGGTGGCGAGCGCCGTCCAGAGGGGTCTCTTCATGGAGGTCCTTGGGGAGGAGGGGGTTGCCGCGCAAGTCTTTGCGCGAGCAATTGCCCGGGCATTGCCAGAACATTGCAGACCTAAAGGGAACCTAAAGGGGACAGTCCCCTTTAGGTGGGGTTTAGCCGGCTTGGGCGAGCAGCCAGAGCGCGAGCGAGGTGAAGCCCACCATCACGCCGAGCATCCAGTACTGCGAGCGGACCGCGAGCTTGGTGTCGCGGTACATCGACAGCGCGCGATCGTGCGCGAGCGCCAGGGCGGCGACGTGGCCGATGACGACCACCGCGACCTGGACGTACCAGGTGTCCTCCTGCGGGAAGACGGTGTAGTTGATCCCGTTGTCCACGGTCCCGAAGAGGTCCCAGCCCTGGCCGAAGGGATCGGACGCCAGGTAGGTGATCGCCTGCCCCTCGAAGACCAGGAACGTCAGGTAGTGCGCGGCGACGTAGACCGCGGCGATCGGCACCAGCGAGTGGATGAAGCCGTGCTCGAGCTTCTTGAACGACAGCCCGCCGCCGACCGAGCGCGCGCCCTCGATGCCCAGCCGGTAGAAGCCGGCGACGAAGAACACGCCGACGAACAGGCCGACGGTGGAGGTGATCTTGGTCGCGGTGATCGCGTCGATGCCGAGGCTGTCGAAGGCGTCGACGACGTTCGCCGAGAGGTCCTTCCACAGCTGTCCCTGCGAGAGCCCGTCGAAGGTGACGGTGCCGATCATCACGCAGACGAGCGGCACGGTCCCGGCCACGACGTCGAGCTTCGGGAGCCCGCCCAGCGGCCGCCGCCAGCCGAGCACGTTGTCGCGCGTCTCGAAGACCGACATCCGCGCGAACATGTTGTAGTAGACCGAGAAGGTCTCGCCGTGGTTGCTCCAGCGCTCCACGCCCCAGTAGACCTGGGCGGCCAGCGTGATCACCGTGTAGCCGACGACCGCGGTGACCAGCATCGCCGGGTCCTCGCCCCAGCCGCTGACGAGCTCGATCCAGGTGAAGACGAACAGCCCCGCCGCGGCCGGCCAGCGCCCGAGCCGCTCCGGGTACGGGCGATTCATCGAGGGCAGCAGCCGGCCCACGGCCCGCCACGGCGACAGCGCCCGGAAGACGTCGCCGAAGAGGATCGACGCGAACACCATCCCCACCCAGAACGTGATCAGGATGAAGGTCGGCGCCCAGTTGTCCAGCGCCGTGCCCGCCCCGAGGTAGCCCGCCAGCACGGTCACGACCAGCAGGAACACGCCCAGCGCGCCCCAGAGGATCTGCAGCGCCACGCTCCCCCAGGCCTTGCCGCCCGGCAGCGCCCGCCAGGTGTCCTGTTCCAGCCGCGGCTCGCGCCACAGCACGGCCAGCGCGAAGAACGAGATCACGAGCACGGCCGCGGCCGCCCACGCGAACAGCCACTGCGGGATCGGCAGCTGCTGGCGCTGGACGAGCCCGTGCGCCGACGCCCCCGCGGGCAGCAGCGCGGCGGCGGTCAGGGCCGCCGTGAGAACCGCGAGGAACCGCTTCACAGGCCGGACTTGACGGCGTCCTCGAACTGCTGCACGCCGATCGAACCTTCGAGGCGGGCGGTGATCTTGCCCGTCTTGTCAACCACGAACAGCCACGGCTCCGACGGCAGGTTGAACTGCTTCAGCGGCGGCCGCAGACCCTTGGAGATGTCGTTGTCGACGTAGACCTCTTGATGGATGAACTCCATCTTGTCGCCGTACTTGGACTTCATCTGCAGCTCGATGTCCGTCACCGGCCCGCAGACCTGCGACTGGCACAGCTGCGGCGTGGAGAAGAGCAGCGCAACCGGCTTCTTGCCCACGACGTCGGCGAAGTCGACGGCATGCATGTCGCTCGGCGGCTCCCGCGTGTCGATCTTGGCGATGTCGCCCTTGGCGCTCTCCACCGTGTCGGTGTGGACCTTCGGCGCCTGGTCGCCCACGCGCGGGATCGGGTCGGCCTTCTCGGTCGAGACCTGCACCTGCCCGGTCGCGCCGGTGAGCTTGCCGTTGGACAGCTTGGTCGTGGCCAGCACCGCGTACGGGCCCTTCTTCGGGAAGTCGACGTTGGCGCTGTAGACCGCGACGAACGGGTCCTCGGTGGTGGCCGCCTGCTTGGAGCGGTAGCGCGCGTCGGTCAGCAGGACGTCGGCGGGGGCGACGAACGGCCCCACGGCGGGGTCGTTGGGCGTGGGCGCGATGTAGATCGCGGTCGGCCCGTAGACCGGCGTCCCGTCCTGGCCGATCATCCCGAAGGCCATCCGGCTCGGGTCGCCGGAGGTGAAGATCGAGCTCGCCATCGCCAGCGACGGACCGGCCTGCATACCGTCGGCGAGTTGCTGGAGCGTCTTGCCGGAGGACTCCGGGAACTCCGTCTCGTCCACGGTCGAGGCGGCCTTGACCTTGTCCTGGATGCCCGCCTCGTTGGGCACATTGCGGATCGGGTCCGACGGCGGGTCGGGCTTGTCGCTGCCGCCACAGGCGGCCACGAGCAGGGCAAGGCAAGCGGCGATCGACGCGACAACGCGGTGCATAGCGAAGTTAGGTTAGTGGCCGGTTGCTGGATTGGACGTGAGCGCCTCGACCAAAGACCGGGCGTCGAACGCCTCGGTGTGGTGCTCGCCGTTGACGAAGAACGCGGGCGTCGCCGTGACGCCGTTCGCGCGCGCCGGCTCGGCGTCGCGGGCCACGCGCGGCGCGAACGCGCCTGAGGAAAGGTCGGCGCGAAAGCGCTCGACGTCGAGCCCGATCCGATCGGCGACGGCCACCAGGTCGGCGTCCGCCAGCCGCCCGCCGTTGGCGTAGAGCGCGTCGTGCATCGCCCAGAACGAGCCCTGCGCGGCCGCGGCCTCGGACGCCTCGGCGGCGCGCTCGGCCTCCGGATGGACCTCGGTCAGCGGCAGATGGCGGAAGACGAAGCGCAGGCGGCCGTCCAGCCGGTCGCGCACGCGGCGGACGATCGACTGCGCGGCCGAGCAGTACGGACACTGGAAATCGCCGTACATGACGAGCTCCAGCGGCGCGTCGTAGGGGCCGGCGACGTGATCCTCGGAGTCAACGGGAGGCGAGAGCAAGGCACGCGATCCTAGGAGATCCGCGAAGCGATCTCCAAGCCGAGATGCGCTGCGCCGGCGCAGCCGGCCGCGCGCGTAGAGCGCCATACTCCCGCGCTTCGTGGGTGATCTCGAGCTTCTCTTCGCGTTGCTGTTCGGTGCCGTGCTGCTGGTGCGGGTCGCCGATCGCGTCGGCATCCCGTATCCGATCGTGCTCGTGCTCAGCGGCGTCGGGCTGGCCTTCATCCCGGGCATTCCGACCGTCGACATGGACCCGCACGTGGTCCTGCTGGTGTTCATCCCGCCCTTGCTGCTGAGCGCCGGCTGGTCCTCCTCGCCGCGCGAGCTCAAGGCCGAGAGCCGTGCGCTGCTGTTGCTGGCGCTCGCGCTGGTGCTGGTGACGGCCTCGCTGGTGGCCGTGGCCGCGCATGAACTGGTCGACGGGTTCAGCTGGCCGGCGGCGTTCATGCTCGGCGCGGTGATCGCGCCCACCGACGCCGTGGCCGCGGTCGCCACCTTCGCCTCCGTCCACGTCCCCGAGCGCGTCCGGCTGCTCGTCCAGGGCGAATCGCTGATCAACGACGCGACCGGCCTGACCGGCTTCCGGATCGCGCTCGCCGCGGCCACCACGGGCGCGTTCTCGCTCGCCGGCGGGCTGCTGGACTTCGTGGTCGCGGCGGTCGGCGGCGCCGCCATCGGGATCGCCGTCGCGTGGGTGATCCTGCGGGCGATCCGCAAGCAGCCCGACGTCGTGATCTCCGTCCTGCTGACCGTCCTGACCGCCTACGCGAGCTACATCGCGGCCGAGGAGATCGGCGCCTCCGGCATCCTCGCCGCGGCGATCGCGGGCGTCTACAGCGGCTGGAACCAGTCCGAGTACTTCGACGCCGACACCCGCCTGACGGCCACCTCGTTCTGGCGGATCATGACCTTCGGCCTGGAGGCGCTGCTGTTCGTGCTGCTCGGCCTGCAGCTGGACAGCGTGATCGAGGAGGTGGGAACCGCCGAGGCGGGCGCCCTGGCCGTCACGGGCGTGATCCTGGCGGGCCTGACGATCGCCGTGCGGCTCGTGTTCGCCTATCTCCCGCTCGCCTCCGGGCTGAGCCGGCGCGAGCGGATCGTCGTCGGCTGGTGCGGCATGCGCGGGGCGATCTCGCTGGCCGCCGCACTGTCGATCGCCACCGACATTCCCGGGCGCGCCGAGGTCGTCTTCCTCACGTTCGTGGTGATCCTGGTGACGCTCGTCGGTCAAGGCCTGACGCTGCCCGCGCTGGTCCGCGCCCTGCGCATCCCCGGCACGCGCGAGTGGAGCCCGGAGGAGGCGATCGCGCGGCTGGAGGCCGCCCAGTCCGCGCTCGACCGGCTCGACGAGCTCGAGGACGAGCACCGCGTGGGCGAGGAGCCGCTGCGGCGCCTGCGCGACCTCTACCGCGCGCGCTTCCGCCAGTGCATGGCCGTGATCGGCGGTGAGAAAGCGCCCGATGCGGTGGACGAGCAGCGGCTGCGCTACGGCGACCTGCGCCGCGAACTGATCCGCACCGAGCGGTCCGCCGTCCTCGGGCTGCGCAACGAGGGCAAGGTCAGCCAGGACGTCCAGCGGCTGATCGAGCGCGATCTGGATCTCGAAGAGGCGCGCCTCAGGTAGGCGTGGTGCTCAGGGCCGGCGCGCGGGATGCCTCGTCGAGGGGGTGCGGCACATGAGCTGCCGTAGGGGCCGCTGAGGTGCCGGACCCCCCACGACAGAGGTGGCGCGACGCGCGCGTCAGCCGTCGGCGTTGATCTTGTCGATCAGCTCCTGCAGGACGCGCGGCGCATCCTCGTTCTCCACCTGGCAGGTGCCGGCCGCCTCGTGGCCGCCGCCGCCGTAGGTCAGCATCAGCTCGCCGACGTTGGTCCGCGAGGAGCGGTCGAGGATCGACTTGCCGGTGGCGAACACCGTGTTCTGCTGACGCAGGCCCCACAGCACGTGGATCGAGATGTTGCACTCGGGGAACAGCGCGTAGAGCATGAAGCGGTTCGTCGGGTGGATGACCTCTTCCTCGCGCAGGTCGAGGACGACGAGGTTGCCGTGCACGGTCGCGCAGCGCTTGATCTGCTCGGCCGCCTGCTCGGCGTGGTCGTGGTAGAGCTCGACGCGCTCCTTGACGTCCGGGGTCTGCAGGATCTCCTCGATCGACATCGCCGTGCAGACGTCGATCAGCTGCATCATCAGCTGGTAGTTGGAGATCCGGAACTCGCGGAAGCGGCCGAGGCCGGTTCTCGGGTCCATCAGGAAGTTCAACAGGACCCAGCCGTCGGGTTCGAGGATCTCCTGGAGATCGAATTGAGCCGCGTCGCCCTTGTCGACGGCGTCCATGAGCTCTTCGATGCCGGGGAACGACTCGGCGCCGCCGTAGTAGTTGTAGACCACGCGGGCGGCGGAATCGGCGTCCGGCACGATGACGTGGTTGGGCTTGTCCTCACCGACGCGGACGGTCTCGGAGTGATGGTGATCGAACGAGATCGCCGCGTTCGGGTTGTACGGCAGGTTCGTCGTGACGTCGTTGGGCCCGATGTCGACCTTGCCGTCCTGCACGTCCTTGGGGTGGACGAAGAGGATGTCGTCGAGGATGCCGAGGTGCTTGAGCAGTGCGGCGCAGACGAGCCCGTCGAAGTCCGAGCGGGTGACGAGCCGATAGCGCTCGGCGTGGGTAGTCATAGCTGTACTCATCCCCCTTGCTGTCGACCGGTACGCGCTGAAAAGTAAATGAGCGGGTACCAACCTGGCCATGCAGGCACGGGGAGTGGTCAAACAGCTGTGGTTCTGGGTGATCATCGCGATCGCCCTCGGCATCGTCGTCGGGATCGCGTTCCCGGAGACCGCCGCGAAGACGAAATGGCTCGCGGAGGCGTTCATCCAGGTGATCAAGGCGGTCACCGGCCCGGTCATCTTCGTCACCGTCGTCATCGGGATCGCGTCGCTGGGCAACCTCGCGCGCGCCGGCGGGCTGGCGCTGCGCTCGCTCGCCTATTTCTTCTCGATGACCGTGGTGGCGCTCGCGCTCGGCCTGATCGTGGCCAACGTCTTCTCCCCCGGCTCCGGCTTTGACGCCAAGCCGACCGCCGCCGCGCGCGAGGCGGCGCAGAAGTCGATCTCGGAGGCGGGTGACACCGCTCCGGGCCTGGTCGGGTTCATCACCGACGACCTGCTGCCCACCAGCTTCGTCTCACCGTTCGCCGACAACGAGATCCTGCGCATCCTGGTGCTCGCGATCCTTGTCGCGGCGTCGATCTCGATGCTCGCCGACGGCCTGCGCACGTCGATCCTGAGCGTCTTCGACGGCGCCTCGAAGGTGATCTTCGGCGTGATCCGCCTGATCATGTGGGCGGCGCCGATCGGCGCGTTCGGCGGCATGGCCTACACCGTCAGCGTGTTCGGGGCCGGGTCCCTGACGTCGCTGGCGAAGCTGATGGTCGTCTTCTGGGGCACCTGCGCGTTCTTCGTGTTCGTGATCCTCGGGGCGGTCGCGCGCGCGAGCGGCTTCAGCATCTTCCGCATGGTCCGGCTGATCCGCGACGAGCTGCTGATCATCGTCGGCACCTCCTCCTCGGAGACCGTCCTGCCGCGGCTGCTGGTGAAGATGCAGGCCGCCGGCGCCTCCAAGCAGGTGACCGGCCTGGTGATCCCGACCGGCTACTCGTTCAACCTCGACGGCACCTGCATCTACCTGACGCTGGGGGCGCTGTTCATCGTCCAGGCGACCGGCCAGGACATGGGGATCGGCGAACAGATCGCGATGGCGGCGCTCATGGTGCTCACGTCCAAGGGGGCGGCCGGCATCACCGGCGCGGGCCTCGTGACCCTGACCGCCTCGTTGACCGCGTTCGGCGGGACCTTCTTCTCCGCCGACACGATCGCGGTGGGGATCGCGTTGGTCGTCGGGATCGACCGGATCATGTCCGAGGGCCGCGCGCTGACCAACGCGATCGGCAACTCGGTGGCGACGATGGTCATCGCGCGCTGGCAGGGCGAGCGCGACGACGAGCGCTTCGCGCGGGTGCTGGCGAACCCGTCGATGGTCGATGCCGAGGTCCAGCGCGCGATGCTCGGCGCCGACGAGCCGGAACCGTCGGGCCGCTTCGAGCGCGATCAGCCCGAGATCGTCATGCCTCGACGCGTGACCGACGCGCCGTCGAGCGCGTTCAGCGCGCGTTCGACGGACATGCCGATGCAGGTGAAGGTCGGGGTGTCGCGCTTGGTGTAGGCCGACGCCTCGGTGGTGCGCAGGCGCTGCACGAGGTCCAGGAAGACGGCGGGCTCGTCGCCCTCGAAGGCGACGACGAACTCCTGGTCGTCCAGGCCGAACGAGTAGCTGGTGTTGAGGTCGATGCTCGGGTACTCGCGGCCGACGCGGATGTGCTCCTGCATGATCCGCCAGCGTTCCTTCGGGTCGATCCCGTACCACTCGCGGGTCTTCACGAAGGGGTAGACGAACAGGTACTTCGAGTGCGCGGGGCGGACCTCGAGGCGGGACTCGTCGGAGTACTCGCTCGGCTTGGTCATCGCCAGGAAGCTGTGGCTCGTCTCGGCGTAGCCCATCAGGCCGCTCTGGGCGAGCACGACGTGGAACTCGTGGATGCGCTCGAGGTTCGTCGCCTGCGTCAGCAGCAGGAGATCGGCGTCCCCGCGCGTACCCACCAGGGAGAACGCGCGCAGCAGGCGCTCGGAGGCGAAGTTCTCGCAGGCGGCAAGGAATTCGCGCTTGTGGGTAGCCCGCTCGTCGACGTCGAGGCGACGCCAGGCAGGATCGACCTTGAGAAATGTGTATTTGACGAACTGGCGCTCGGGCATATCTGGGGGCACCAGGATAGGTGAAGAGCGGTTAGCCGTACCCAAGTCGTCCCCCGAGCCTCATAGGATCGCGGGAATGCGGGTCGCGCTGGTTTCTCCGTACTCGTGGACCTATCCCGGCGGAGTCACCCGCCATATCGAGGCCCTTCGCGCCGAGCTGGCTCGCCTGGGCCATGACGTGACGGTGTTCGCGCCGTTTGACCCCGACCGTCGCCGGACGGCCTGGATGCACCGTGGAGCCAAGCCGCAGCAGCGCCAGGCGCCGGAGTGGCTGGTATCGCTCGGTCCGACGCTCGGGTGGCCGTCCAACGGCGCCGTGTCGAACCTCGCGCCGACACCCTCGGCGATCTCCACGCTGCGCCGTGAGGTGCGCGCCGGAGGCTTCGATGTGGTGCATCTGCACGAGCCCGTGGCCCCGGTCGTGGGCTGGGACGCGTTGACCAGCATTGACACCCCACTCGTCGGTACGTTCCACTGTTATTCGGAGTCCGTTCCGCCGCACAAGGTCGCGGCGCTCCTCGGCGCGCGGCGCAAGCTCAACCACCTGAGCGTGCGGATCGCGGTCTCCGAGGCCGCCGCGTGGACGGGCCGGCGCTTCTACGGCGGGCACTACCGGGTGATCCCGAACGGGGTGGTCCTGCCTGACGGCGGGGTTCCCGCTCCGCGGGTGCGCGCGCCCGGCGAGCCGCTGAAGATCGCCTTCGTCGGGCAGGCGGTCGAGCGCAAGGGCCTGCCGGTGCTGCTGCGCGCCTTCGAGGCGCTGCGCGGTCAGATCGCGGTGGAGCTCACGGTCATCGGCAGCACGCAGGAGGAGCTCGCGCCGCTGCTGGTCGAAGCCGACGGCGTGACGGCGCTCGGTCGCGTCGACGATGACGTCAAGGAGCGGGCGCTGCGCGAGGCGGACGTGCTGTGCGCGCCCTCGCTCGGCGGCGAGTCGTTCGGGATGGTCCTGACCGAGGCCTTCGCCGCGGGGACGCCGGTCGTCGCCTCCGACATCGCGGGCTACCGCGACGTCGTGCGCAACGGTGTCGACGGGTTGCTGGTCCCCCGCGGGGATGCGACGGCGCTGGCCGTGGTCCTGCGCGACCTCGCGCTGGACCCCGCGCGCACGGTCGACCTGGCGCGCTCGGCGGCCGGGGCGGCGGACCGCTACGCGTGGCCGCGGGTGGCCGAGCAGGTGGTCGGCGCCTACGAGGACGCGGTGGCCGTTCCCGCGCCGGTCGGCGCCATGCAACGGGCCGCGGTGCGAATCGGCACCGTTCCCACCGACATGCAGCCGCGGCTTCCGGCGCGGCGGCTGCCGTCGCTGGACCCGGTGCCGCGCCGGCGACTGGCGCTGCGCAGCGCGGTGATGGGCGTGGCGGGGTTGGCGGTGGCGGTCGGCGCCGCGCTGGCGGTCAAGCACATCGGCCCGAGCCGGATCGGCGATGCGCTGGTGCGCTCCTCGCCGCCGTGGGTGCTGTTCGGGCTGGCGCTGATGTGCGCGTCGATGCTGCTGCGCGCCGTGTCCTGGCACGCGATCCTGAAGGCCGCCCTGCCCGAGGCGCGACCACGGATGGCCGACGCCGTCCAGGGGACGACGATCGGCGTGTTGATGTCGGCGACGCTTCCGGCACGGTTGGGCGAGCCATCGCGTGCGTTGATCGTCGCGCGGCGATTGGGCCGCGCGCGGGACCGGTTCCCGGTCGTGCTGGGCACATTGGTGTCCCAGACGCTGATCAACGTGGTGGCGCTGGTGATCCTGGGCGCGGTGATGTTCACCACCATCGGGCTGTTCGCGGGCCGTCAGCAGGCGCTGCTGTGGTACGCGCTGGCACCGATCGGCCTGCTGCTGATCGTGTTGGTGGCTCCGGCGCTGATCCGGAGCAAACGGCCGGCGCGCTCGCGCTGGGTGGCGCAGGGCCGCGACGCGATCGCGCGGGTGCGCAGCGGCCTCGTCGTCTTCTCACGCCCGCGCGAGGGCTCGATCGCGATCACGATGCAGCTCGCCGCCTGGGCCGTCCAGTGGATCTCCTGCTACGTCCTGCTCGTCGCCCTCGGACTCGAGCACAAGGCCGACCTCGGCGCGGCGGCGGCGATCCTGTTCGCCGTCAACGTGACCGCGGTCCTGCCGGTCACGCCCTCGAACCTCGGCGTCTTCCAGGCGGCGTGCGTGGCCGTGCTGGTGGGCGCGTACGGCGTCGCACCCGCCCAGGCGCTCGGCTACGGGATCATCCTGCAGGCCGTCGAGGTCGCGACCGCGGTGATCATGGGCGCGCCCGCGCTGCTCAAGGAAGGGCTCTCCTGGCGCGAGGTGCGCCTGCGCGCCATGCACAGCACGCCGGTCTCGTTGTCGGTGCCCGGGGCACCCGCCGAAGCCGAGCCGGTCACCAGTTCCTAGCTCGTAGTCCCGAAGCCCTGTGGTCCTCCACACGTATCGCTTCGGTTGTCGTCGCTGCTCCTACTGACTCTCGGCGTACTCGCGCGCCTGGGCGAACAGGCGCGCGAAGTCCGCGGGGCGGTGGTGGGCGTTGAGGCCGCTGGTGTTCGGGAGGATCCAGACCGGGCGGCCGCCGATGGTCTGCTCCTGGAGGCCGAGCTTCGCGGTCCGGTCGTTGAAGGCGACGCGGTAGGCGGTCACGCCGACCATCGCGACAAGCCTCGGCTGAAGGTCGGCGACGAGCGCTTCGAGCCGTTGCGCGCCCGCTCGCAGCTCGTCGTCGGAGAGTTCGCTCGCGGCTCGGGTAGGGCGCTCGGCGATGTTCGTGATCCCGAGGCCGTACTCGGGCAGCGTCACGTCCTCCTCGGGGCGGAGCAGGCGCGGGGTGAAGCCGGCGGCGAACAGCGCGGGGTAGAAGCGGTTGCCCGGGCGGGCGAAATTGTGGCCTACCTCGGCCGAGCGCAGGCCCGGGTTGATGCCGACGAAGAGGACCTTGAGGTCCGGGGCGACGATCGGGGCTAGGAGTCCGCGAGCCATTGGTCACGCGGCTTGATCGGCTGCATGTCGCTCACGGTCGAGCGACCGCGATGAGCGCGTTCTAACCCGCGACCGCGAAGGTGGACGGGTCGCGCTGGGTGCCGCGCACCACGTCGTCGGGCGAGCCGTCCACGAGCAGGCGCCCATTGCGCATCCCGTAGTAGGCCGCCTGCGGGTGGTGGGCGACGAGCGCGAGCGTGGACTGCTCCGGGATCGGCGCGTAGCCGTCGGAGATCGCCATGCCGATCGTCTCCAGGCCGAGCAGCTTCTCGACCTTGAGGTGCTCGGACTGATCCGGGACCGCCGGGTAGCCCCACGAGTAGCGGCGGCCCTGGCGGACGTCGATCCCGAGGTCGTTGCGCACCCGCCAGTGCAGCCACTCGGCCAGGCCCTCGGCGGTCTGCACGCCCAGGCCGTGCACGAAGAGCTGCTCGGCGAACTCGCCCTCGGCCTCCAGCTTGCCCATCAGCTCGGTCACCTCGTCGCCGACGGTCACGGCCTGGACGGCCACCACGTCGAGCTCGCCGGAATCCTTCGGCCGGTAGAAGTCGGCCAGGCAGAGCCGGTCGCCCTTCGGCTGGCGCGGGCAGGTGAAGCGGGTGAGCACCGTCTCGCGGTCCTCTGGGTCCAGCACCACGATGTCGTTGCCCTCGGAGTAGCACGGGAAGTAGCCCAGCAGCGCCCGCGGGTGCAGGTAGTCGGCGCCGTTCCACATCCGTTCCAGCCGCGGCCGGAAGTCCTCGTCGAGCAGCTTGCGCCACTCCTCGCCCTTGACGCCCTTGCCGCCCCAGTGGAGCTTGAACAGCACGTGGGTGTCGAGGTGGGTGAAGAGCTCCTCGCGGTCGACCTCGATCTCGCGCACGCCCCAGAACGGCGGCTCGGGGATCGGCGTGTCGGTGCGGACGGCCGAGCGCACGGAGTCGTCGGTGGTGTCCAGCACCTCCTCTTCCTCGCCGGTCTCGCGCAGCTTGATCGCCGACGCGCGCATCTCCTCGACGAGCACGCCGCGCTTCTCCGGCTCGATCAGGCGGTCCATCACGGCGAGGCCCTCGAACGCGTCCTGGCAGTAGAAGACGCCCGGGTCGTACTGGGTGTCTGACTCCTTGCCCTCCGGATACAGCGCGCGCAGGGCGAACTTGCGGTTGATCGCCGCGCCGCCGAGCAGCACCGGGAAGTCGAGGCCCTCGCGGTGGAGCTCCTGGACGGCCAGCGGCATCTGCTTGGAGGTCGACACGAGCAGCGCCGAGAGGCCGATCGCGGTCGCCTCGTGCTCCTTGGCGGCGTCGACGATGGTCTGGATCGGCACCTGCTTGCCGAGGTCGACGACCGTGTAGCCGTTGTTGGTGAGGATCGTGTTCACCAGCGACTTGCCGATGTCGTGCACGTCGCCGAAGACGGTCGCGAGCACGACCGTGCCCTTCGTGTAGCCCTCGAGCTTGTCGAGGTACTGCTCGAGCTGGGCGACCGCGCGCTTCATGACCTCCGCGCTCTGGAGCACGAACGGCAGGATCAGCTCACCCGCGCCGAACTTGTCGCCGACCTCCTTCATGGCCGGCAGCAGCACGTCGTTCAAGGTCGGGACGGCGCCGATCTTCTCCACCGACGCGTCGATCTGCGCCTCGACGCCCTCGCGCTTGCGGCGCAGGATGTGCCAGTGCAGCGCCTCCTCGGGCTCCATGCCCGCGGTGGGGTCGGCCGCCTCGGCCTCGGCCTCCGGGCCCTTGGCCTCGAAGTGCTGGATGAAGATCTCCAGCGCGTCGTCGCGGCGGTTGAAGACCAGGTTGTCGGCCAGCTGGCGCTCGGCGTCGGGGATCTCGCCGTAGGGCGTGATGTGGTTCGGGTTGACCATCGCCAGGTCCAGCCCGGCCTCGACGCAGTGGTGCAGGAAGACGGAATTCAGCACGCTGCGAGCGGGGACGCCGATGCCGAAGGAGACGTTGGAGACGCCCAGCGACGTCTTCACGCCCGGGAGCTCGGACTTGATCAGCCGGATGCCCTCGATCGTCTCGACCGCCGACGGCTTCCACTCCTCGTCGCCCGTGGTGAGCGTGAACGTGAGCGCGTCGAAGATCAGCAGCTCGCGGTCCATGCCGTGCTGGTCGCAGACGAGCTCGACGATGCGCTTGGCGATCTCCAGCTTGCGCTCGCGGGTCTTCGCCATGCCGACCTCGTCGATGGTCAGCGCGATCAGCGCGGCGCCGTGCTCCATCGCGATCGGGACGACGGTGTTGAGCTTGTCCTCGCCGGCCTCGAGGTTGACCGAGTTGACGATCGCGCGGCCGGGGATCTGGTCCAGCGCGGTGGCGATCACGTCCGGCTCGGTCGAGTCGACCTGGATCGGCGCGGGCTGCGTCAGCGAGACCTTCTTGGCCACGCGCCGCATCTGCTCGTCCTCGTCCTGGCGCTCGGTGAGCGCGACGCAGAGGTCGAGCACGTGCGCGCCGCCCTCGACCTGGTCCTCGGCGACCTGCAGCAGGCCGTCGTAGTCGTCGGCCAGCAGGAGCTCCTTGGCCTTGCGCGAGCCTTGGCTGTTCACGCGCTCGCCGACGATCGTGGGCGCGGGCTCCTGAACCAGCGGCGCCGCGGCGATCATGCTGCTGACGTGCGGGGGCCGCGGGGCGGGCCGGGCGGTGATGTTGTGACCGCCGCAGCGCTCCTTGATCGCGCGGATGTGCTCGGGCGTGGTGCCGCAGCAGCCGCCGACGAGGCCGACGCCGTAGCGCTCCACGAAGTCGCCCAGCGCCTCGGCCAGCGGGCCGGGCTGCTCGGGGAAGACCGTCTCGCCGTCCGGGCCCTGATGCGGGATGCCGGCGTTCGGGATGCAGTGCACGGGCACCGGCGAGTGCTCGCCGAGGAAGCGGATCGCGTCGCGCATGTCCTCGGGGCCGGTGGAGCAGTTGAGGCCGATCACGTCGACCTTCAGCGCCTCCAGCGTCGCGAGCGCGGCGCTGATGTCCGTGCCCAGCAGCATCTTGCCGCCGTTGGGCAGCAGGGAGACCGACGCCTGGATCGGCACGCTGCGGCCGACGAGCTTGAACGCCTCGCGCATGCCGAAGATCGCGGCCTTGACCTCGAGGATGTCCTGCGCGGTCTCGACGATCAGCAGGTCGACGCCGCCCTCGAGCAGGCCCTTCGACTGCTCGGCGAAGACCTCGACGAGCTCGCGGAAACGGATCTGGCCGAGCGATGGGTCCTCGGACGCGGGCAGGAACCCGGTCGGACCGATGGAGCCCGCCACGAAGCGATCCTCGCCCACGGCCTTGCGCGCGATCTGCGCGGCCTTGACGTTGATCTCGTGGGTGAACTCGGAGAGACCCCACTCCTCCAGCTTCAGGCGGCTGGCCTGGAACGTGTCGGTCTCGACGACCTCCGCCCCCGCCTCGACCATCGACGCGTGCACGCCTTCGATGACGTCGGGCCGGTTGAGCACCAGCGCCTCGTGGCACCGGCCGGGCAGGCGGTAGTCCCGTTCCAGGGAGAGGTCGAACTGCTCGAGCGTGGCGCCCATGCCGCCGTCGAAGACGACGACGCGGTCACGAGTGGCGGCAAGGAAGTCGCGCATGGTCGAGACAGGCTATCGCAACCTTGACACAACCTTGGCAAGGTTGCACCTAAAGGGGCCAGGCCCCGTCAACCAGCGTGACAGGGGCCTGGCCCCTTTAGGAAAGGTCGCGGCGGGTGAGGGCGGTGAGTCCCGCGGCGGCGAGCGCCGCGGCGATGAGGGTGAGGGTCAGGGGGGCGGGGCCGGTGGTGCCGCCCGGGAGCGCGGGGGAATGGGCGAACGGGCTGAGATCGATCAGGGCCGTCGGGAGGTCGACGACCGGGCCGAGTTGGCCGAGCGCGAGGCAGAGGGCGAGGGCGCCCCAGGCGGCGGTGGTGGCCCGGGGGAGGGCGCCGAAGAGCGCGAGGGCGATGGCGGCGATGACCCAGGCGGCGGGGACCTGGAGCAGGGCGGCGGCGAGGACGCGGGGGACCTGCTCCGCGTCGCCGGTCTGGGCGGCGTGGCCGAGGCCCGCCGCGAGGCCCGCGGCGACCATCAGGCCGGCGGTGCCGAGGAAGGCGATCGAGGCGTGGCTGAGGGCCCAGCGGGTGCGGGAGACCGCGGTGGCGAGGAGCGGCTCGGCGCGGCCGGAGGTCTCTTCGGCGCGCAGGCGCAGGGTGGCCTGGATGGCATAGGCGGCGGCGATCAGGGCCAGGACCTGGAGCGTCGCGGCGAGGTAGGCGTCGACCAGGCCGGTCTGGCCGCCGAGCTTCTGCAGCGCTTCGCGGACGTCGGGCGAATCGCCGATCACGTCGCCGATGTCGTTGGCGATCGAGCCGAACGCGGCGCCGAGGATGGCGAAGCCCGCGGCCCAGGCGGCGAATGCTCCGCGCTGCAGGCGCCAGGCCAGGGCGAGCGGCGTGGACAGCGTTCCCCGGGCGGGGCCGGGCCGTGGGGCGACGATGCCCGAGCCCAGGTCGCGATCGGCCTTGAGCCGTGCGGCGGCGACGACGGCGAGGACCGCGAGCGCGAGCAGCGCGAGCAGCAGCCACCAGCGCTCGTCGGCGTAGGCGCGGACGAGTCTGGCCCCAGCCGAGCGGTGAGAACCAGCTCAGCCAGTGCGGGCCGGCGTCGCCGATCGCGCGCACCGCGAACGACGCGCCGAGGATCGCGACGGCGAGTCCGTTGGCCCCGCGCGCGGACTCCGCGACCTGCGCGGTCACAGCCGCGACGCCCGCGAACGCGAGCCCGGTGAGGGCGTAGACGAGGCCGATCGCGAGCGCGCCCGTGAACCCGAGGCCGACGGCGAGCAGCGCGAGCGTGGCGACCACGCCGACGGCCACGCAGGCCAGCGCCGCCGTGAGCAGCGCCGCCGCCAGCGGAGCGTTGCGGCCGACCGCGCCGGCGCCGACGAGCTCCGCGCGGCCCGTCTCCTCCTCGGCGCGCGTGTGGCGGGTGACGAGCAGGATCGCCATCAGCCCCACGAGCGCGAGCGCGATCCCTCCCACGCGCCAGGCCACGAGCCCACCCAGGGAGTCGGCGTAGATGCGCCCGTAGAGCGCGAGCGTGGCCGGCGTGCTGCCGAGCGTGGAGACGACCTCGCGCCGGCTGGCCTCGGTCGCGTAGAGGTCCGCGTAGGAGGACGCGACCGCGAGCACGGCCGCGCCGAGCCCGAGCACCCACGCTGGGATCATCACGCGGTCGCGCCGCAGCGCGAGCGCGACGAGCAGGCGGGTGCCGGCGAAGCCGGTCATGGCCGCGCGGGGCGAGAGGTGGCGGGCGGCGAGCCGGGCGCTGGTGGGGAGGTGGCGGGCGGCGAGTCGGGCGCGGGCGGGGCGGTGGTGGGCGGCGAGTCGGGTGCGGGCGGCCCGTAGTGGCGCAGGAAGAGCTCTTCGAGGGTGGGTGGGTGCGCGACGAGGTTGGTCACGCCCGCGCGGGCGAGGCGTTCGAGCGTGGCCGGGAGCTGCGACGGTTCGACCTGTTCGTGGACGGGGCCGGCGGGCGTCTCGGCCTCGATCGTGATCCGCGTCAGGTGGCGGAGCTCGGTGAGCGTTCCGGTCTCGACGGTCTTGCCGGAGCGGATGATCGTGACGCGGTCGCAGAGCGCCTCGACCTCGGAGAGGATGTGCGAGGAGAGCAGGACGGTGCGGCCGCGCGAGCGCTCGTCGGCCACGCACGCACGGAAGACCTCCTCCATCAGCGGGTCCAGGCCCGAGGTCGGCTCGTCGAGGATCAGCAGCTCGACGTCGGATGCCAGTGCGGCCACGAGCGCGACCTTCTGGCGGTTGCCCTTCGAGTAGGCGCGGCCCTTCTTGGTCGGGTCGAGCTCGAAGCGCCCCAGGAGCTCCGAGCGGCGGGACTCGTCGAGGCCGCCGCGCAGACGGCCGAGCAGGTCGATCGCCTCGCCGCCGCTGAGGTTCGGCCAGAGCGTGACGTCGCCGGGGACGTAGGCCAGCCGCCGGTGCAGCCCGACGGCGTCGCGCCACGGGTCGCCGCCGAGCAGCGCAACCGATCCGCCGTCGGCGCGCAGGAGGCCGAGCAGGACGCGGATCGTGGTCGACTTGCCCGCGCCGTTGGGACCGAGGAACCCGTGGACCTCGCCCGTGGCGACGTCGAGATCGAGGCCGTCCAGCGCGGTGAAGGCCCCGAACCGCTTGACGAGGCCGGCTACCGAGATCGCGGACACGATTCACAAGATAGTGAATGTTGTGAATCATGTAAAGTTCGCGTATGGACCGGTTCGTCGAACGCTTCTCGGCCGTGCTGGTCGAGGGCGGGATGCCGCGAATGCCCGCGCGCGCGTTCGCGGTGCTGCTCGCGTCCGACGCGGGGCAGATGACCGCCGCCGAGCTCGCCGAGGCACTGCAGGCGAGCCCCGCCGCCGTGTCGGGCGCCGTCCGCTACCTGGTGCAGACGAGCCTGGTCGAGCGGGCCCGCGAGGCCGGCTCGCGGCGCGACCTCTACCGCCTCGGCGATGACCCGTGGTACGAGGCGATCTACCGTCGCGAACCGCTGCTCGAACGCTGGCAGAAGGCGCTGCGGGAGGGTGTGGACGCGCTCGGCGCCGACTCCCCCGCGGGTGCGCGCCTGAAGGACAGCGCGGACTTCTTCGCGTTCCTGCAGCAGGAGCTTCCGGCACTGTTGGCGCGCTACCGCCAGTCGGCTGAGACCCAGGCCTGACGGCCTGTGTGCCAGCTTCACACCGTCGCACGGCTGACGCCGTTCTCCTCCGACTCTCATCTGGCACCCTGAGGACAGCCAACCAGGGGAGGTCACATGACGGAGCTCGAGCGATACCTCGCAGAGGAGATCGCGGAGGACCACGTCGACGGGATCATCACGCGGCGGGAGGCGATGCGGCGGCTCGCCATGCTCGGCGTGGGCGCGGCGACGGCGACGGCGATGATCACCGCCGAGGCCCAGGCGCGCGCCGGCGGCAAGAACAAGGGCGGCGATCACGACCATGGCCACGGCGGCCACGGTCACGGCCACGGCCACGCCGACGGGCGGGTGTCGGCGTGGGCGCCGGTCGCCACCCAGGCGGTCACCTTCCCCGGTCCCGGCGGCGTGACGCTGATGGGCGCGTGGGCGCCCCCGGCCGGCAAGGTCAAGGGCGGCGTGCTCGTGATCCACGAGAACCGGGGCCTGACCGACCACATCCGCAACGTGGCCGGGCGCTTCGCCGCCAACGGCTTCGGCGCGCTGGCACTCGACCTGCTCTCCGAGGAGGGCGGTACGGCCGCGGTCGGCGACGACGCGGCGATCATGGCCAAGCTGGCGGACATCTCGGCCAACGACCCCACCCGCTTCGACAACGACATGAAGGCGGCGGTGACCGAGATCGGCAGGCGTGTCGGCCGCGCGCCGCTGTCGGCGGTCGGCTTCTGCTTCGGCGGCGGCATGATCTGGCGCCTGCTCGACGCCGGCGAGAAGCGCCTGTCAGCGGCGGCGCCGTTCTACGGCCCGTTCCCCGCCGGCGGCGACCTGCGCGGCATCAAGGCGAACGTGCTCGGCGTCTACGCGGGGCTCGACGACCGCGTCAACGCCACCCGCGAGACCGCCCGTGCGGCGCTCGAAGCGGCCCGGGTGGACTACGAGATCCTCACGTTCTCCGAGGCCCAGCACGCCTTCTTCAACGACACCAACGGCCCGCCGCGCTTCAACCCGCAGGCGGCCGAAGAGGCGTGGCGGCGCGTCAACCACTGGTTCGCTCAGGACGCACACCACTGATCGGCGAGGTACGCGGCGGCGCCGTCCACACCCATCGAGCGGGTGCGGATGGCGCCGTTGGCGCGGATCAGCGCCTCGGTCGTGGGATGCAGCGACGGCAACCGCGACGCGAGCAGCTCGCGGGTGGGCACGCGCGCGCCGGTGTCGAGATCGGCGAGCGTGCCCTCGACCCCGTCGCGCATCGCCGCCCAGCGGTTCTCGTCGATCCGCCAGGAATCGTGGACGGGCAGCGCTTCGCCGGCGTCGAAACGAGCCGCCAGCGCGTGCATGAGGTCGTAGGCGAACGCGGCCACCCCATGCACGGCCGCGACGGACGACTGCGCGTCGGGCGCGCGCAGCTCGAGCGTCCCGTAGGTCGTGTGCAAGCGCAGCTCGAACCACCAGCGCCGAGCGTCGGGAACGGTGTCGGACGCCTGGCCCCACTGCAGGGCGGACGCGAACCACTCCCAGCTGGGGATGATCGGCGGCACGCCCTGGCGCTGCAGATACACGGCGATCGTCGGCCGGATCGACGCCAGCCCGGTGTCGCGGCCGCCGTGGAAGGGCGCGTTGGCGGCCAGCGCGGCCAGCTCCGGGAGGTAGGAGCGAAAGGCGTTGTAGACCGCCAGCGTGCGGTCCGCGCCACCCAAGGACACGTGCAGGTGCAGGCCGCTCACCAACTGCCGCCGCGCCCGCTCGCCGTACTCGTCCAGCGTCCGCTGGTAGCGCGGGTCGTCGGTCAGCACGCCGAGCTCGGCCGCGGTCGGGTGCGCGCCCGCGGTCATCAGCCGGCCGATCGGCGCCGCGGCCGCCGCGAGATCACGCCGCGCGGCGCGCAGCGACTCCACCGCCGAGGCCACGTCGGGACACGGGGGCGTGACGATCTCCAGCTGCGCGGCGGGCAGCTCGAGCTTGAAGCGCGGATCGCCGTCGACCCGCGCGATCACTTCCCGCGCGTGCGGGAGCAGGTCGAGCGTCTCGCCGTCGAGCAGGAAGAGCTCCTCCTCGATGCCGATGCCCAGTTCGTCAGGTGCGTCGAAGCGTGCGCGCAGCTCGGAAGCGGAGATCACGTGGCCCAGCCGCCGTGCTCGCGCGCCGAGTTCGGGCCGCCCTGGACCGTGTAGACCGACTCCGGCAGGCCGTCGGCGAAGACCTCGGAGTCGTCGAGCGGCACGAAGCCGATCTCCGTGTCCGGCGGCCACCAGCGGCGCGTGTTCGCCGACGCGCCGTAGACGATCGCGAAGTCGACGTCCGCGGTCAGCGCGGCCTGCACCAGCCGCACGCCGTCGGCGCGGCTGAGCCAGCTGGAGAGCTCGCGCTGATCGGCCGGGCGGTCCCCGAACAACCCGATCCGCAGACAGACGACGGACAGCCCGAAGCGATCGGCGAACATCCGCCCGAGCGCCTCGCCCCACACCTTCGACGCCCCGTAGATCCCGTCCGGGCGCGGCGTCACGGTGCCGTCGAGCGGCGCGCCGACCGGGTACATCCCGGTCGCGTGGGTGGAGCTGGCGAACACCACCCGCTGCACCCCGGCCCGCCGCGCGGCCTCGAAGACGTGGAACGTCCCGTAGAGGTTCGGGCCGGCGAGAGCGTCCAAGGGCGCCTCGTCGGCCACCGCACCGAGGTGGACCACCGCATCGACGCCCTCGACGACCGCGCAGACGGCCTCGAAGTCGGCCAGGTCGGCCGGGAACGAGGTCTCCGGCGCCACCGGGTCCTCGACGTCGGTCAGATCCGACAGCCGCAGCTCGTCCACACCCTCGCGCAGCGCCGGGCGCAGCACGCTCGCGATCCGTCCCCGCGCTCCCGTGATCAGCACACGCATCGGGAGGGTTTTACCTGTCCGGGAAATCCCGGAGGCCGCCTCCGGGCAATCACGACTGGTTGCGGACCCCGAGCCGACCCACAATGCACCCACGATGAACGAGCTTCCCGCTCCGATCACCCGGGCACGTCACGGCCGCTGGCTCGGCGGCGTCTGCACCGGCCTCGCCCGCCGCTGGGACGTCTCGCCCGGCCGCGTGCGGCTCGGGCTTCGTGCTGGCGTCGCTGCTGGTCGGGCTCGGCGTGCTCGTCTACGTGACGGCGTGGCTGATCTTCCCGTCCGACGGCGAGGACGGCGTGACCGCCGGCCAGCGCGGGATCGTCGCGCTCGCGCAGTTCATCGGCGCGCTGCTGGGCCTGGCGACGCTGGCCGCGGCCGGCACGGCGGCGACGCTCTTCGGCTACGGCTGGGTGATCGTCGGCCTGTCGTGCATCGTGCTGGTGAGCACGCTCGCGGGATGGGCGCGGCTCGGGCCGTCGTGGGCGCTGTTGCCGATCGGCGCGCTGGTCCTGCCGTCGGTCGCGCTCGCGGTCGGCGGCGTGCACATCGAGCCGAGCGCGGCGCCGGTGCGGGTCGCGCCCGCGAGCTACACGCAGCTCGACCGGGAGTACAAGAGCGGCCTCGGGCTGCTGACCTTCGACCTGCGCCAGACCAAGTTGCCGAAGTCCGGCACGATCAACCTCAAGGTCGACGCGGGCGTGCGGCGCACGCTGATCGCGCTCCCGCACGGCCAGTGCGTGCACGTCCACGTCGTCGAGGGCGAGACGCCGCCGCTGCTGCGGATGGGCGCGCTGCTGGTGGGCCGCGGGAACATCAGCACCCCGCAGGCGCGGCTGTTCGGCGGCTTCGGCGAGACGCTGCAGAGCACCTCCGTGCCCGGTCCGACGCTGGTGGTCAACTTCACCTCCATGGGCGGCGAACTGGTCGTGCGCGACTATCCCGACGACGTCGATCCGGCGATCCAGCCGGACTGGCCCGGGTACCGCGTCTACGTTGAAGAGCGCCCGGACACCACCGGCCTGCCGCGCGCGGAGGCCAGGCGGATGGTGCGCGAATGGCGCGAGCGCCGCGACGACCAGCAAGCGTCGAAGGACCAGATCGACCGGCTGATGGACGGGCCGTGCGTCGTGCACAGGCAGGCGAAGCAGAAGTGAGCACCTCCGAGACCACCGTCGAACTCCCGCGCGAGGCGCCGAACGCGCTGGCCGACCCCGTGGCGCGCACGACCGTGGTGGCGGGCGTGGCGCTCGTCGCCGGGCTCGTCCTGGCGCTGCTGGACGCCGACGCGCGGTGGTCGCTCGGCGTGCTCGCCGGCGGCGTCGTGATCGCGCTGTTCGTCCTGATCCCGTCCGCCCTGGCGGCGATCGACCGGCATCCGGCGCTGCTGGTCGGCGCCGTGTTCTCGGCGCTGTCGCTGTTCGTGCTCTTCCTCGGCTTCGGCTTCTACGCCGACGGTCGCATCCTGTGGGCGATCCCGGACCTGGTGCGGGCGCTGTTCCCTCTGGCGATCATCAGCGTGGCGGCGCTCGGCGGGCTGATCCTGCTCGCCGATGACCTGCGCACCCGCACCGGGCTAAGGCAGCGGGGCCTGACGCCGTGGCAGCGGCTGACGGGCACCGCGGACGTACCGGCGCCCGCCCCGTGGCGCGCGCTGGGTGGACTTGCGCTGGTGGGCCTGGCGGCCGTTCTCGGCCTCGGCTACATCGGCTACAGCGGCGGCGGAGGCCTCATGTCCCTGGCCTTGCTGCTTGTGCTGGGCGGCGGCGCGGCGGCGATCATCGCCGTGCCCCTGTTGATTGCGGGGTTGGCCCGCTCGGACGGCGCGCGCCTGACCAACGCGCGCGAGGACGAGCGCCGCCGCGTCGCCGCCCACCTGCACGATTCGGTGCTCCAGACGCTCGCCCTGGTGCAGCGTCAGGCGCACGATCCCGCCGCGGTCGCGCGGCTCGCGCGCCGTCAGGAGCACGAGCTGCGGGCGTGGATGGCGGGTGAGGTGGAGCTGGGGGCGGAGACCCTCGGCGCCGCGCTGCGCAAGGCGGTGGCGGAGGTCGAGGACGACTACGACGCCGTGATCGAGCTGACGATTCTGGGCGACCGCGGGCTCGACCGCGGCGCCGAGGCGCTGGCCGCGGCCGCGCGCGAGGCACTGCGCAACGCGGCGCGCCACGCCCCGGGCGCGCCGATCTTCGTCTTCGCGCAGGCTTCGGCCGACGGCGCGGAGGTGTTCGTGCGCGACGAGGGGCCGGGCTTCGTGCTCGGCGCCGTCCCGACCGAGCGCCGCGGCGTGCGCGATTCGATCGTCGGCCGGATGGCCGCCGTGGGCGGCAGCGCGGTCGTCGAGGCCCAGCCGGGCGAGGGCACCGAGGTCGCGCTGCGGATCGGGGTGACCTCGTCGTGAGGATCGTCGTCGTCGATGACCACCACCTGTTCCGGGCCGGCGTGCGCTCGGAGCTCGCCGAGCACCACGAGGTCGTCGGCGAGGCGGCCACGCCCGCCGAGGCGCTCGCGGTGATCGCCGCGACCGCGCCGGACGTCGTGCTGCTCGACGTGCACCTGCCCGACGGCGGTGGGGTGCGCGTTCTCGAATCGCTGCCGGCGGGCGGGCCGAAGGTGCTGGCGTTGTCGGTCTCCGACGCCGCCGAGGACGTCGTGCCGATGATCCGGGCGGGTGCGCTCGGGTACGTCACCAAGACGATCGACACCGCCGAGCTGCTGAACGCGATCGAGACCGTCGCGGCGGGCGAGGCGTGCTTCAGCCCACGGCTGGCGGCGTTCGTCCTGCAGGCGTTCTCGGCGCCCGTGCAGGCGCCGTCGGAGCTGGAGGCGTTGACGCCGCGCGAGCGCGAGGTCCTGCATCACCTCGCTCGCGGCTACGCGTACAAGCGGATCGCGCAGCGGCTCGGGATCTCCGACCGCACCGTCGAGAGCCACGTCGGCAACGTCCTGCGCAAGCTGCAGCTGAGCTCGCGCCACGAGGTGTCGCACTGGGCGGCGACCCGAGGTCTGGTCGAGCCTTAACGGCGAACGGCTCCGTTCGGGAGAAACGGAGCCGCGGGCCGGGGTGTTATTGAGGGGAGGTGAGCCTGCTGAGGAGAGGGTTTCGCAGGCTCAATCACTTCATCGGCACGTGTTCTCGGAACCTTGAGCGCACATGTTGCAGCTCGGTTCGAACGCTGACATCCTCGTCCGGAAGCCGTGACCACTCGGACGCGTACTCGGCGCCGAAGACGAGCACGAGCGACACCGCGTAGACGAAGATCAGCAGCGCCATCAGCGCGCCGAGCGAGCCGTAGAGGGCGCCCAGGTCGGCGAGGTGCTCGAAGTAGAGCTCGAGCAGTTGGCGCACGAGGCTGATCAGCAACGCGGCGACGACCGCGCCGGGCCAGATCTCGCCCGTCTTCGGCCGCGGGCTGGGCAGCACGCGGTAGAGGAAGAGCACGACGGCGACGGTGAACGCGAACGGCAGGACGTCCGCGATGAGGTCGCCGGCGACGCCGAGCCGGTGCAGGCCCGAGACGCTGAAGCTGAACACGAGAACGAGCGCCGCGCCGAGCACGAGCGCAAGGTCGAGCGCCTTGCGACGCAGAAGCGGCGGGCGGGTGTGGATGTCCCACGCCTGATTGATCGCGTGGCGCAGCGCGCCCATCACACCGGACGCGGAGAACAGCAGCAGCAGGACGGAGATCGGGCCGAGCCGGCCGGTGTTGTCCAGCGCGTCCTTGACCGTGGCCTCCAGCCGCGCGCGGTCGGCCTCCTGGGAGAGCGGCACGTTCTCGAACACCGCCCGCACCACGCGCCGGCGCAGGTCCTCGTCGTCGAAGAACGGCCCGAAACCGCCGACCAGCAGCATCGCCAGCGGAACGAAGGAGAGCACCGCGAAGAAGGCGATCTGTGCCGCGTCGCGGTGGCCGCGATCGTCGACGAACTCAACGACCGCCCGCCAGAAGGTCAGCAGGACCCGGTCGAAGATCTGTCGCACGCGGCGCATGATGACGGTAGGTTGCAGCGCGTTGTCGAAGCGGAGGGGCGCACGGATGCGTTTTTGGGGGGTCGTCTTGTTGTTCGTGCTTCTGGCACCGAACGCGCATGCGTCGACGTGGTCGCTGGGCACCTACGACGAGGTGGTGCGCGCCGACGCGCCGGAGCTGTACTGGCGGCTCGGGGAGACCAGCGGGACGACGGTCGCCGACGCGACGACCCACGGTCACGACGGGACCTACGCCGCGGAGGGCAAGACGCGCACCGGGGCGCTGGCCAACGACGCCGACGGCGCCGTCCAGGACTCACGCGCGTGGTATTCGAGCTCGTATGACCTGATCTCGCTCGCATCGGCGACGGGCCTCCCGACGGGGGCGCGCAGCGTCGAGGCATGGGTGTGGTCGGACGCCCCCGGCGCGCGGCTGGTCGACTACGGCGGCTTCAGCGTCGCGGTCGACGAGCGGGCGCTGGTGGTCGGCGCGACACGGCTGAGCACGCCGCGGATCACCGACGCACGCTGGCATCACCTGGTCGTGACCTACGACGGCACCGCGCTGACGAGCTTCGTCGACGGTCTGCAGACGGACACCCAGCCGGCGACGCTGAACACGACGGCGACCGGGACGCTGCGGGCGGCACGGATCGCCGCGGGCCAGACGGTCGCCTACGACGAGCTCGCCGTCTATCCGGTTGCGCTGACGCCCGCGCAGGTGGCGGTGCACTTCGACGCCTCCGGGAACGCGCGGCCGAGCGCGCCGGCCAACCTTCACGCCGACGGCGCCGCACTCACCTGGGACGCGAGCGCGGCGGGCGCCCCGCAGGGCCAGCCGGCCGTCGATCACTACGTGGTCGAGGCGTGGCAGGGCGAGACGCTGCGCGACGCACGCTCCACCGCGACGCCCGCGGCGACCTTCACCGGCCTGAGCGCGGGCGAGTACCGCTTCCGCGTGCGTGCCGCCAATGGGTTCGGGACCGGCCCGGTGAGCGAGGTCACCGCGACGGTGGCCGGCGCGGACGACTCGTACTCGCGCACGATCACCGGCGAGCGGCCGGAGGTCTACTGGCGCCTCGGCGAGACCTCGGGCACGCTGGCCGCCGACGCCTCCGGGCACGGGCACACCGGGCTGCTGGCCACTCCGGCGAGCGATCGCAAGCACACCGGCGGCCTGGCCAACGACACGGACGGCGGCCTGGTCGACGGCCGCCCCTGGTACAGCTCGAGCTACGACCTGATCCGCGTGCCGAGCGCGATCGGTCTGCCGACCGGCGATCGCACGGTGGAGGGCTGGGTGTGGTCCGACAACGCCGGCGCGCGGCTGATCAGCTACGGCGACTTCAGCGTCGAGGTCACCGAGCGCGGGCTCGTCGTCGGCGGCACCACGCTCAACCTCCCCGCCGGCGACCCGCGCCGGCTCACGGACAGCCGCTGGCACCACCTCGCCGTCACGCTCGCGGGTGACACCGTCGCCGCGTACCTCGACGGGCAGCCGCTGGCGAGCGCGACCAAGGCCTTCACCACGGTCACGACCGGCGACGTGCTCGCCGCCCGCATCCCCGCCGGGGCGAACGTCGTCTACGACGAGCTCGCGGTCTACGACCGTGCGCTGACCCCGCAGGCCGTCGCCGCGCACTTCGACGCCTCCGGCAACTCGCGCGCGAAGGCGCCGACCAACGTCGAGGTGGCCCGCGGCGGCCAGGCGATCGAGCTCTCGTGGGACCCGCCCACCGGACAGGCGCCCGCGGGCCAGGAGTACATCGACCACTACGTGCTCGAGATCAGCTCGGGCGGCGTCGTGCGCGAGGCCAACACGGCCAGCGGCGACGCCACGCGCTTGAACGTGGTCGGCGTGCCGGTGGGCGAGTACCACGCGACGATCCGCGCGATCAACGGCTTCGGCGACGGCGAGGCGGCGGGCGTCGACACCGACATGAGCGGCGATCCGACGTACGTCGGCGCGGTCGACGAGGACCTGCCTGAGCTGTACTGGCGCATGGGCGAGTACAGCGGCACGCTCGCCGCCGACAGCTCCGGCCACGGCCACCGCGCGCAGTACGCGAGCCCGAACCCCGACCGCTACCGCAACGGCGCGCTCGCGCACGACCCCGACGGCGCCAAGACCGACGGCCGCGCCTGGTACAGCTCCAGCTACGACCTCCTGCGCGCCCCGCTGGCGACCGGGATGCCGACCGGCGACCGCACCGCCGAGGCCTGGATCTGGTCCGACAACGCCGGCGCGCGGCCGATCGCGTACGGCGACTTCAGCTTCGAGGTGACCGAGCGCGGGATCAACGTCGGCGGCACGGCGCTGAACCTGCCGCCGACCGACAACCGCCGCCTGACGGACTCGCGCTGGCATCACGTCGCGGTGACGGTGTCCGGGACGACCCTCACCGCCTACCTCGACGGCGTCGCCTTCGCCACCGCCCAGAAGACGCTCAGCACCGTCACCACCGGCGAGCTGCTCGGCGCGCGCATCCCCGCGGGCGCCACCGTCGCCTACGACGAGATCGCCGTCTACCCGAGCGCGCTCAGCGCGGAGCGCATCAAGGCCCACTTCGACGCCTCCTTCAACGCCCTCCCGGGGCAGCCGCAGGGCCTGCAGGCCGACACCTCTCAGGCGAACACGCTGACGGTCTACTACTACGGCCCGGCCTTCTGTTACTGCGCGCCGCTGCACCAGAACGTGATCGACCGCTACGTCGCCGAGGCGTGGAAGGGCGACCAGCTGGTCGCCACGCAGTCGATCGCCGACGGGCCGGGCTACGCGACCTTCAGCGGCCTGCCGGCGGGCACCTACACGCTCAAGGTGCGCGCCTACAACGCCTACGGCGCAGGGCCGGAGGCGACGATCGACGCGACCGCCACCGGCGCTGCGACCACCTACCTGCAGACCGTCCAGGACGACCACCCCGAGCTCTACTGGCGCCTCGGCGAGCGCAGCGGCACGGTCGTGGCCGACAGCACCGGCCACGAGCACGTCGCGGCCTACAACTCGCCCGCCGACCAGCGCACCCACTCGGGCGCGTTCCCGACCGACGCCGACGGCGCGATGGCCGACGGCCGCGCCTGGTACGCGTCGAGCTACGACCTGATCCGCGCCCCGCTGGCCCGCGACCTGCCGACCGGTGATCGCAGCGTCGAGGCGTGGGTGTGGTCGGACAACGTGGGTGCGCGGATCGTCAACTACGGCGACTTCAGCGTCGAGGTGACCGAGCGCGGGCTCGTCGTCGGCGCCACCACGCTCAGCCTGCCCGCGTCCGACACCCGCCGCCTGACCGACAGCCGCTGGCACCACATCGTCGTCACCCTCGCGGGCACGACGCTCACCGCGTACCTCGACGGCGCGTCCTTCGCGACCGCGGAGAAGACGTTCAACACGGTCACCACCGGCGAGCTGCTCGGCGCGCGCATCCCCGCGGGCGCCAACGTCGTCTACGACGACATCGCGCTCTACGGCCGCGCGCTCGACGCGGCCACGGTCACCGAGCACTTCGACGCCTCCGGCAACGCGCGGCCGCTGGTGCCCGCGGACGTCCGGGCGACCGGCGGCGCCAACGCGGTGACGGTCGACTGGGCCGCGCCCACCGGCACCGGGCCGCAGGGCCAGCGGCCGATCGACAACTACGTGGTCGAGGCCTGGCAGGGCACGACGCTGCGCGGCGCGCAGGCGGTCGACGCCGACCGCCGCACCGCGACGCTCAGCGGCCTGCCCGCGGGGACCTACGAGGCGCGGGTGCGGGCCATCAACGGCTTCGCCACCGGCCCGGACGGCAGTGCCGCGGCGACGGTCACCGGCGTCGCCACCACCTACGCCGGCGCGGTGACCGGCGCCGCGCCGAAGCTCTACTGGCGCCTCGGCGAGCGCAGCGGCACGCTGCTGGCCGACGCCTCCGGGTTCAACCACCCGGCGCTGTTGAGCACGGCGGCGAACGTCGTCACCAGGCCGACCGGCCTGA
Organism: uncultured Solirubrobacteraceae bacterium; assembly: GCA_963798325.1. GTDB lineage: Bacteria > Actinomycetota > Thermoleophilia > Solirubrobacterales > Solirubrobacteraceae > Solirubrobacter. Next base: position 328,890 of record CAWCSS010000002.1, on the reverse strand, counting down.
TGAGCGACCCCGACAGCGCGGTCGGCGACGGCCGCGCCTGGTACAGCTCGAGCTACGACCTGATCCGCGCGCCGGTCGCGGCCGGACTGCCGACCGGCGACCGCACGGTCGAGGCGCTGGTGAAGGCCGACGCGCCCGGCGCCCGGATCGTCATCTACGGCGACTTCTCGGTCGAGGTCACCGAGCGCGGGCTGAAGGTCGGCGACGTGACGCTCAACCTCCCCGACGAGGACGATCGCCGGCTCACCGACAACAAGTTCCACCACCTCGCGCTCACCTACGCGGGGACCACGCTGACCGCGTACCTCGACGGCGAGGCGATCGCGAGCGCGCAGAAGACGCTCGCGACGACGACCACGGACGCGTACTACGCCGCTCTGATCCCCGCGGGCGCCAACGTCGTCTACGACGAGCTCGCGATCTACGACAGGGCGCTCGACGCGGCCACCATCCAGAACCACTTCGCGCTCTCCGGCAACCCCGCGCCCGAGGACCGCAAGGCGCCCAAGCCGACCATCGAGGCGCCCGTCGCGGGCACCACCACGACGACGCGGCCGGTGCTGAAGGGCCGTCTGGGCGAGCTCCCGGGCGACGTCCAGCACGTGTCGCTGAAGGTGACCACGGCCGGGTCGACCGTCCTCACCAAGGAACTCGACGGCAGCAACGGCGCCTGGAACGCCGGTGCCGTGTTCCTGCCCACCGGCGACCTGACGCTCGAGGTCACGCAGGCCGATCAGGCCGGCAACCTCGGCAAGGCGACGACCACGTTCACGGTCGCCAACCAGGCGCCGGAGGCCACGCTGAGCCTCGACAAGACCAGCGGCGCGCTGCCGTTGGCCGTCGTCGCCACCGCGACCGGCACCGACGCCGACGGCGACCCGCTCACCTACCGGATCGACTTCGGCGACGGCGCCGCGGTCAACGCCGCCACCGCCGCCCACAGCTACACGCGCGCGGGCACGTTCACCGTCACGCTGACCGTCTCCGACGGCACCGCCACGGCGACGGCCACGAAGACCGTCACCACCACCCTCTCGGAGCCGCTGAAGGCCGACGCGGGTGACGACCGCGTGGCCACGCAGGGCAAGCCGGTCGCGTTCACCGCCGGCGGCTCGCGCCCGGCGGTGGGCATCGAGAGCTACCGCTGGACGTTCAGCGACGGCGGCAGCGCGAACGGCGCCAACGTCACCCACACGTTCAGCGCGGCGGGTGAACAGACAGCCACCCTGACGGTCACGTCAGGCACGCAGAGCGACGCCGACACCGCGAAGGTCACGGTGCTCGAGCCCACGCCGACGGTGAACGTCACCGTCAAGCAGACCAACGGGAGCCTCGTCCGCGGCGCCGACGTGCTGATCATCCTCGCCGACGGCCGCCGCATCAGCGCGACCACCGGCAACGACGGCACCGCCCAGCTCGAGGGCGTGCCGGACGGCCAGCAGACGGTCTACGCGTGGGCCAACAACCTGCGCCCGGACACGGCGACGGCGAACGTCGCCAACCACGCGGGAAGCGCGACGATCACGCTCACGCCGGGCGAGGTCGCGAGCGCCGGGCTGACGTCGCACCAGATGACCCACGACGAGATCGTCGCCGCGGGGATCAACCCGTCAGACCCCGCCAACAGCCAGGTCTACAGCTTCGAGGCGCACATCGCCGTCGGCCCGGTGAACTACACGGCCTCCGGCTCGGTCTCCTCGGCCGGCATCTACGGCTGTGGCGGCAGCGGCGCGCAGTCGAGCTGCTCGGTCGGCGGCGGCGTCTCGGTGACCTCGACCGTGGTCAACGGGAACGTCCCGTTGCTGCAGTGGCTGGTGATCCCGGCCCGCACCGGGTTCCTGAAGGAGTTCTTCGACATCTCGATGGTCGTCCAGAACCTGGCCGGCAGCCAGTTCACGCTGAAGAGCGGGACCGCCGCGCTCGAGCTCCCCGGCGGGCTCTCGCTCGCCCCGACGAGCACGCCGCAGGCCGCGAGCGTCTCGCTCCCGGACATCGGCGGCGGCGGCAACGCGACCACCCACTGGGTCGTCCGCGGCGACAGCGAGGGCTCCTACGAGCCGCGCGCGACCTACGCCGGGACGCTCGACCCGATCGGGTTGCCGGTCTCGCTCCAGGCGCGGCTCGCGGACCCGATCAAGGTCTACGGCGCGTCCGCGATGCAGATCGTGATCGACACCGACGACCACTACGACGACCGCTACCCCGCGCATGTGCGCGTCGGCATCCGCAACACCTCGCCGGCGACGATCTCCAACGCGTCGCTGGAGATCCCGGTGGAGGGCAAGAAGGGCTGGGTCGCCCAGCCCCAGCAGACGCGCGAGTGGTCGGTGGCCTCGATCGCCCCGGGCGCCACCTGGTTCCCCGACGCGGCCGGCAGTGCCGACGACGACTTCATCATCGTCCCGGAGCCCGCGGGCGACGTGAACCTGCAGGAGAGCTTCATCACGCAGGCGGCGGGCGACAGCAGCGATCGGATCTCCTTGTCGACGCACCCGCAGGTCCAGCCCGCCGCGCAGGCGCCGACGCTCAGCGCGCGACGGCGCGGCGAGTGGATCGTGCTCAAGTGGGGCGCCGGCGCGGGCGCGACCGGGTACCAGGCCTACGGGGCGCCGGACCGCAAGACCGAGTTCGGGGCGACGCCGCTGCCGATGCAGGACGCCCAGAACCCGGGCGCGCCGGCGACGGGCACGCAGGCCCTGGTCCACGGGTCCGCCGCCAAGGAGATCGCGTTGTCGACGGTCACGCCTGACCGGCTCGTGCTGCGCCATCCGACGGTCGAGGTGATCGACGGGTCGGGCAGCCATCCGACGATCGAGATCACCAACCCCGAGGAGGCGTGCCAGGGCAACGTCGACCTCAAGGTCCACGCGTATGACCCGGACTTCAACTTCGCGTCGATCACCGTCACCGGCCCGGGCGTCGACGTCACCCGCCCGGTCACCGGCAACGACGTCGACGAGATCATCTACGTGGGCTCGTTCCCGCGCAGCTCGACGGGCGCGAAGCTCACCGTGACCGGCCACCTGGCGGTCGGCGGCGAGGAGCCGACGGACGACATCACGCTCGGGCGCATCGGCGACTCCAACTGCGACGGCGAGATCCACGCCGCGGTGATGGGCGACTCCTACATCTCGGGCGAGGGCGCCTACGGCTACATGGCCAACACCGACGTCCACGGTGACACCGGCAACCTCTGCCACCGTTCGCCGAACTCGTGGGCGGCGAGGCTCGCCACGTCGCTCGGCGCGACCTTGTACGACCCGGAGTTCGCGTCGCACCCCGACGGCGACTGGGTGGCGTTCCTGGCCTGCTCGGGCTCGGTGACCAAGAACTTCGCGTCCGAGCCCCACAACGGCGATCGCTATCCGCAGCTGTCCAAGCTCGGGGCGCCGCTGTGGGAGGACATGGACCTGGTGTTCATGTCGATCGGCGGCAACGACGCCGGCTTCAGCACCGTGATCCAGGTCTGCACCGCGCTCAACTGCGCCGCGGACTCGATCCTCGACCCCGTCCAGAGCGCGGCGATGATCTGGTGGCGCAGCCACATGCTCGGCAAGTTGCCCGGGGTGGGGTCGGCCGTCGGCTCGGCCGAGGCGCAGGTGCGCACCCAGGCGCCCGGCGCCGAGGTCTACCAGATCAACTACATGAACCCGTTCCTGCCGCAGCCGAACACGTGCGCGTCGCTGAGCCCGTCGGTCGCGGCGTCGGACTTCATCCACGACACCGGGCTCTACGCCGCGCTGTCGGGCGTCGGGCTCGGGCAGCTGATCGACCTGCTGGCCGCGGCCGACGTGCTCTCGCTCTCGCTCGAGGAGCGGATGTGGGTGGTCGGCAGCTTCATGCCGCAACTCAACGGCGCGATCGCCGGCGCGGCCTCCCTGAACCTCGGCGGCGACCACCTGCTGGACGCGAGCGACGCCTTCGCCGGGCACCCGATCTGCTCCAGCGACCCGTACGTCAACGGCTTCACGCTCGGAGACGACCTGATCGGCGTGCTCGGCAACGAGTCCTTCCACCCGAACGTGTCCGGCCACGCGCGGCTCGAGCAGCTCGCGCAGGCGAAGTGGGGCGCTGCGCTCGGCCAGTTCCCCAACGGCGCGTCGCAGCCCAAGGCCAAGCGGGTCGCGGCGGTCTCGGAGTCGGTGGCGGCGAGCGCGACGCTCGAAGGCCCCGCGGCCGGCGAGACCGCGCTCGTCGCCTCGGCCCCCGGCACGGTGCGCGTGACCGGCGCGCCCGCGAACACCGAGCTGCGGGTGACGATGGAGCCGCTGGCGACGGTGGTCGGCAGCGGCCGCAGCGACGCGGACGGCGACGCGGCGATCGCGATCCGCACACCCGCCTCGGCCGCGCCCGGCACGCACCTGATGACCGTCTGGGCGGGCGACGAGCGGGTCGCGCTGCTCCCCGGCATGGTGACCGCGCCGAAGGCCTGCGCGGTCGGCGCGGACGTCGACGGTGACGGCCTCGCCGACGACTGCGACGGCGACCCGGCGGACGGCCCGAAGGCCGACACGGACCGCGACGGCGTGGCCAACGGGCGCGACAACTGCCCGCTCGCGGCCAACGCTGCGCAGACCGACTCCGACCGCGACTACGAGGGCGACGCGTGCGATCCCGACCAGGGCGCGACGCGGGCGTTCACCGCCGCCACCCCGGCGACCCCGAGCGCGCCGCGCAACGTCGCCGCGCGCGTCGAGGGCGCCTCCGTCGTCGTGACGTGGGACGCTCCCGCGGCCGGCGCGGCGGTCACGGGGTACCGGATCACGGCGGGTGCCGTCACCCGCGACGCCGGTCCCGACGCGCGGTCGGCGACCATCGACGGGCTCCCGGCCGGCACTTCGGTGCGGGTCGGCGTGAGCGCGCTGAGCGGGTCCGCCGCCGGGCCGATCGCGCTCGCTTCGGCCGTGCAGGTGCCGGTGCAGGTGCCGGCGACGCCCGCCGCGCCGCCGGCCTCCACACCGTCCCCGCCCGCGCCGCCGAGCGGCGGCGGCACGATCAAGCCGGCCCCGAAGGTCACGATCTCCTTCAAGCGCACGGCCAAGAAGGTCAAGCTCAGCCGCAAGGGCAGGTTCGTCCTGCGCTTCAAGGCCACGCCTGGCCTGAAGGGCACCTACTCGACCACGGGCATCAAGCGGAAGGGCACCTTCAAGGCCGACCGCAAGGGCAACGTCAAGCTCACGATCAAGGCGGGCAAGCTGCGCAAACGCTCGGTCAAGATGAAGATCAAGGCGGTGAGCGGCACGGTCCGCGCCACTCACACCTTCACTTTGCGTCGGGCCTAGAGGCGTCGGCCTCGCCCACGCCGGGCGGGGCCGCGTCACGCCGTAGCGCGGCGGTGCGCATCTGGTCGGCGACGTTCGCGTAGGTGTTCGACGCGGCCGAGCGGTCGGACGGGATGAACTGGTCGAGGGTCTTCGCCTCCGGGGTGTGGGCGACCTGCGGTGTCATTGCCGTGCCGGCGATCTGGTAGTCGCGCAGCGTGAGCTGGGCCGGGGCTCCATAGGCCTGAACGTTGATGCTCATGCACCTACGGCATCGACGTCCGCCGACCGGGGGTGGAGCGCGCGACGGGGCGGCTGGACGCATGTGTCAGAGCGCGCGCCGCGTCGTCTGCACCACCCACTCCGGGCGCAGGTCGAGATCCCTCTCGGTGAGGCGCAGCACCGTGTAGCCGGCGGCCTTCAAGGCGAGGTCCACCGCCGCGTCCTCGCGCTTGGTCCGCGCCCGCCCGTGGCCGTGCCCGTCGATCTCGACCGCGAGCCTGTGCTCCGGCCAGCGGCAGTCGATCTCGAGCCCGTGCAGGTCCACGTTCACCAGCGGCTCCGGCAGCCCGGCCCGCTGCACAAGCTGGAAGTACCGTGCCTCGTCGCGGCTCTTGAACCCGGCACTGCCGTTGCGGTGATACTCGATCGCCTGCTCGACGACGTGCAGGTGGTGGCGCCCGTTGGAGCGCCCGATCGTTTCGCGGGCCGCACACAGATCGAAGTCGGCCTCGTGGATGACGTTGGCCAGCTCGAGCGGGTGCTGCGTGTCGGACAGGTCGACGAGCAGCCGCGGGACGGTGGTCACCGGGATCCCCTTGAAGATGGTCACGTCCCGCGGGTGCAGCCCGCTCGTGACGTGGAACCGGATGCCCGCCAGCGGCCGGTGCCGCCGCGGGACGATGACGTCGATGACCGTGGCGCGGCGACGCTGGACGCGCAGGAGCTCTCCACACGCGAAATGGCCGAGCGTGGACCCGTCGCCGCCGGCGTACACGGCCGCGAGAAACTCGCCCTCGCGCGACAGCGCGGTGGACCCCAGCGTGTACACGCCCGGATAGCGGGGATGCAGGATCCCACGCAGCACCCGCTTGCGGACCGCGCTCGAATCGAGTCCGAGCGCCCTCAGGTCGCGAGTTCTGAGGAGCCCGCGCTGGCGGGACGCGACCGCCGCGAGGAGGGGTCCGGTACCTGAGCTGCCATATGCGCCGCTGGTGTGCCGCACGCCCCGAACCCTGAGGCCGCGAGGTGAACGGAACAACACCTGTTCGTGCCAAGACCGCCACGAAAGTGTTCCGTTTCACACCCCGATGAAACCCCCGCCGCAGAGCGGGGGTTCCATCGGCGGCGGGTGGCTACTTGATGAAGAGGATCTCCGAGTACTTCGGGAGCGGCCAGAGATCGTCCGGCACGATCCGCTCGAGCTTGTCGGCGACCTCGCGCACGGCGCCCATGGCCGGGATGACCGTGCCCTGGATGTACTTCGCGCCGTCCAGGCCGTGGTCGTCCTCGGGGTGGTTCTCGTCGGCGTTGACGTCCTCGAGCGCGAAGATCGCCTCCACGAACTCGTCGACGAGGCCCGCGCTCTCGGCGACCAGCTTCTCGATGCCGACCTCCTTGAGCGTGCCGAGCCAGCGGATGGCGGCGGGCAGCAGCATCGTGCGGGCGATCGACGCGGCCGTCTCGGCCTCGATGTTGATCGTCGTCACGTACTGCTCGACCGCGACCTCGTAGCGCGAATGCAGCTCGCGCTCGGACAGCACCTTGTAGGCCTCGAAGGCCTCGACGGTCTGGGGCTCGATCAGCCACGGCAGCGCGTCCGGGGACTGCTTGAGGTTGGCCAGCCCGCGCTTCTCGGCCTCGGCGTGCCACTCGTCGGAGTAGCCGTCGCCGGAGAAGACGATCCGCTTGTTGTCGGTGTAGGTCTTCTTGACGATCGCGAGGACGGCCTCTTCGATCGAGGTGCCGCCCGACGTGGCCGCCTCGAGGTCGTCCGACAGCGCGTCGATCGCCTGCGCGGCGATCGTGTTGAGGATCGTGTTCGGCATGCCCAGCGACATCGAGGAGCCCAGCGCGCGGAACTCGAACTTGTTGCCGGTGAAGGCGAACGGTGAGGTGCGGTTGCGGTCGCCGCCGGCCATCGGGAGGCGGGGGAGCACGGAGGCGCCCATCTCCAGGTAGGCCTGCGGGGTGGCCGCGTCGCCGGAACCGGACTCGATCGCGTCGAACGCCTTTTCGAGCTCGGCGCCGAGGAAGATCGAGATGATCGCCGGCGGCGCCTCGTTGGCGCCCAGGCGGTGATCCTGACCGGCGGCGGCCACCGAGGCCCGCAGCAGCTGCTGGTGCTTGTTGACGGCCTTGATCACGGCCGAGCAGAAGAACAGGAACAGCAGGTTCTCGTGCGGCGTGTCGCCCGGATCGAGCAGGTTGATGCCCGTGTCCGTGCCCATCGACCAGTTGTTGTGCTTGCCGGAGCCGTTGATGCCGGCGAACGGCTTCTCGTGCATCAGGCAGACGAGCCCGTAGCGACGGGCGACGTTCTGCATGATCTGCATCGTCAGCTGCTGATGGTCAGAGCCGACGTTGGAGTTCTCGAAGATCGGCGCGACCTCGTACTGGGCGGGCGCGACCTCGTTGTGGCGGGTCTTGATCGGCACGCCGAGCTTGGCGAGCTCGGCCTCGGTCTCCATCATGCACGCGAGCACGCGCTCGGGGATCGAGCCGAAGTAGTGGTCGTCGAGCTCCTGGCCCTTGGGCGGCTTGGCGCCGAACAGGGTGCGACCGGTGATCACCAGGTCGGGACGCTCGAAGTAGTACTGCTCGTCGATCAGGAAGTACTCCTGCTCCGGACCGACGGTGGTGAAGACGTGCTGGGCGGTCTCGCCCAACAGGCCGAGAGCGCGGACGGCGCTGCGCGACAGCGCGTCCATCGAGCGCAGCAGCGGGATCTTGTTGTCCAGCGCCTCGCCGCTCCACGAGGTGAAGGCGGTGGGGATGCAGAGCAGCGCGCCGTTCGGGTTCTCCAGGATGAAGGCCGGCGACGACGGGTCCCACGCGGTGTAGCCGCGGGCCTCGAAGGTCGAGCGCAGACCGCCCGACGGGAACGAGGACGCGTCCGGCTCGCCCTGGATGAGCTCCTTGCCCGAGAACTCGGCGATCGCGTTGCCGTCGCCGGTCGGGCCGTAGAACGAGTCGTGCTTCTCGGCGGTCGATCCGGTCAGCGGCTGGAACCAGTGGGTGTAGTGGGTGGCGCCGCGCTCCATCGCCCACTCGCGCATCGCCGAGGCGACGGCGTCGGCGAGCGCAGCCTCGAGCGGCTCGCCCTTGGCGATGGTCGCCTCGAGCTGGCGGAACTGCGCCTTTGGGAGCCGCTGCCGCTGGACGGCGATCGAGAAGACGTTCTCGCCGAAGACGTTGGCATTGGGCAGGGTGAGATCCGTAACGCCAAGCGCACCGCCATTCGGGCTCCACTGAGCGGCGGCAACATTGGGCGTGCGTGTACGGGTCGGCATGCGGGCAGGGTCCTCCTCAGGATCGAGACAGCGGCCCTTAGGCTAGGCAGGTGCGAGGCCCCGCGGTTTGTCCACGTGTCCAAATCGAGGTGCGCCCGGTTCGCCTCCCAACATAGAGTTGCCCCGTGCGCCGACCGTGGGGGTTGCGATTCCGTGTGCTGGTCGCGGCCGGCGCGATCGCGCTCGTGTCCGCCGTGACCTTCGGGATCCTGCTCGCGGCCCTGCTCGACCAGCAGCGCGTCGCGGCTCCCGCGCGCGCGACTTCGGACGCGCGCTACGCGATCTCGCGCGTGCAACGGCTCGCGCTGGGCCTGGAGACCGGTGTCCGCGGGTACCTGCTGACCGACGACCGGTCCTATCTGGCGCCCTACGAGGAGGCGCGGCGCGAGCTTCCGGGGCAGCTCGACGCGTTGTCCAGGATCCCCAACGATCAGGCGCAACGCGCCCGCATCGCCCGCCTGCGAGAGCAGATCGACGCCTACACGGATTATCTGGCCCCGGTCATCGCGACCGGCGACACGACCAGCGCCGCCGAGGGCAAGCGGCGTTTCGACGCGATCCGCACCGTGCTGACCGCGCTGGACGACGCCGAGCGCGCGGAGCTGACCGAGTTGCGCGCGCAGACCCAGAACCTGCGTCAACGGGCGATCGTCACCGCCGGCGTCGGTCTCGCCGTCCTGCTCGGCCTGATCGCGCTGATCTCCTACGGCGCCGTCCACGCGATCGTCACCCCCGTCGCCGGCCTGCGCTCCTTCGCGCGCGAGCTCGGCGCGCGCCGCTACGGCGTGCGCCTGCCGGAGACCGGAACGCCGGAGACGATCGAGCTCGCCCAGGCCTTCAACGCCACCGCGGTCAGCCTCGAGGCGGCCGAGGCCGAGCTGCGCCGCCTCGGGGAACGCCACCTGGCCGAGCTGGACGCCGTCTTCCGCGAGGCCCCGCTCGGGCTCGCGTTCGTCGACCGCGAGCTGCGCTTCCTGCGCGTCAACGATGAGCTCGCGCGGATCAACCGGCGCTCCGTGGCCGAGCATCTCGGCGAGGAGGTCGCCGACCAGGATGTCCGCGACGCGCTCAACGAGGTGCTCGACGGCGGCCGCGCGGTGCTCGACCGCGAGCTCACGATCGACGGCCGGATCTACCTCGCGAGCTACTTCCCGGTTCGCGCCGGCGGGGATGACCTGCTGGCCGTCGGCGCCGCGGTCACCGACATCACCGATCGCCGCCGTGCCGAGAACGCCAGCGAGCGACTGCAGCACATCACCGCCGCGATCGCCGCCGCGATCACCGTGCCCGACGTGGCGCGGGTCGCGGTGGCCGACGCCTGTGCGGCTTTCGAGACCGACGGCGCCGCCATCCTGCTCGTCGACGGCGAGCGGCTGGAGCTCGTGCGCGAGCAGGGCCTCAGCGAGGCCGCCCGCCGGCGACTGGCGTCGGTGCCCCTGGATGCCCGGCGGGCGGTGACGGAGGCGGTGCTCACCCGCCGGCCGATCTACATCAGCAGCCCGCACGAGGTCGCCGAGCGGTTCCCGGTGCTCGAAGGGCTCGTCCCCGCTCTGGTCGCCCTGCCGCTGATCGCTTCGGGCGCCGTGATCGGGGTGCTGCTGCTGGACTTCGAGCAGCCCCGGAGGCTGGACGCGGGCGAGCGCGACCTGCTGGAGGCGATTGCCGTCCAGACCGCCGTCGGCCTGGAGCGCGCGCTGCTCTACGAGCGCGAGCACACCGTCGCCCAGACGCTGCAGCAGTCGCTGCTTCCCCGCGGGCTCCCGACCGTCCCCGGGCTCGATCTCGCCGCCGAGCTCTACGCCGGAGCGGCGGGCGTCGAGGTCGGCGGCGACTTCTACGACGCCTTCCAGATCGGCGAGGACGCGTGGGGGCTGGCGATCGGCGACGTCTGCGGCAAGGGCGTCGACGCCGCCGCGCTGACCGCGCTCTCGCGTCACACGGTGCGCGCCGCCGCGGCCGAGGATCACACGCCGAGCGGCGTGCTGCGCGCGCTGAACCGTGCCGTGCTCGCCGACGCCCGGACCGGGCAGTTCCTGACCGCGATCTTCGCCCGCATCGAGGGCTCGACGCTCACGGTCGCCTGCGGCGGGCACCCGCCACCGATCCTGCTGGCGGCCGACGGGCGCGCGAAGCCGTTGGACACCAGGGGCACGCTGCTGGGCGTCCTCGACGACCCCGACGTGAGCGATCTGGCCGTCACGCTCGAGCCCGGTGACACGCTGCTGCTCTACACCGACGGGCTCACCGAGGCGGGCGCGCCCGCCCGCACGCTGTCGACCGGCGACGTGGCCGAATTGCTGAGGGGCGCCCGCGCGGACACCGCCGCGGAGACCGTCCGGCGCTGCCTCGCGCGCGCGTTGGAACTGGGCGGCGGGGTCATACGTGACGACGTGGCGGTGCTCGTCGGGCACGTCTCGACCGAAGGGAGAACTTCGTAAACCGAATCTTCGACACGGGGACAATGAAGCTCTGGCGGTCCTCCCCGAGACTCAGCCTCGATGCTGTTTCACAGAGGAGGACTGATGCGCAGGACCCGTTGGGCGACCGGTGTGGGGGCCGGACTGCTCGCCACATTGGCTGTACCCGCGGCAGCGCTCGCGGATGGCAAGACCCTCGATCTGGCCAACGCCGGGAAGTTGCCGTTCGAGACAGGCCTCAACTCCGTCTGGGTGCTGATCGCCGGCATCCTCGTGATGTTCATGCAGGCGGGCTTCGCCTTCCTGGAGATCGGCTTCTCCCGCGGCAAGAACGCGGGCACCGTGATCGCCAAGATCCTCGTGAACTTCTCGATCGCCGCGATCTGCTTCTGGGCCGTCGGCTTCGCCTTCGCGTTCGGTGATGGCAACCAGATCATCGGAACGTCCGGGTTCTTCCTGAACGGTCCCGACGCGGGCGCGAACTTCCCGCTGATCAACCTGGCCGACGGCTCGATCACGGTCGAGACGCTCTGGTTCTTCCAGTTCGTCTTCTGCGCCGTCTCGCTGGCGATCGTCTGGGGCACCACGCTCGAGCGCGTCAAGTTCGGCGTGTACGTGATCTACGCGGTGGTGTTCTCGTCGCTGATCTACCCGATCGGCGCGCACTGGATCTTCGGCGGCGGCTGGCTGGCCACGCAGTTCGGCGTGCAGGACTTCGCCGGCTCGACGGTCGTGCACCTCATGGGTGCGACCGGCGCGCTGGCCGTGCTGCTGCTGCTCGGCGCTCGCCGTGGCAAGTACGGTGCCGACGGCAAGCCGCGCGCCATCCCCGGCCACAACATGCCGCTGTTCGGTCTCGGCATCCTGATCCTGTGGCTCGGCTGGTTCGGCTTCAACCCGGGCTCGGGCCTCAACGCGCTCGACGGGCGGTTCCCGGAGATCGCGATGATCACGAACCTCGCCGCCGCCGCGGGCGTGCTCACCGCCGTCCTGGTGATGTACTCCAAGACCAAGAAGATCGACATCGGCATGGCGGGCAACGGCGCGATCGCCGGCCTCGTCGCCATCACCGCCCCGTCGGGCTACGTCGAGCTGTGGGCCGCGCCGATCATCGGCGCCGTCGCCGGCGTGATCGTCGTCTACGGCGTCCTCGCGATCGACAAGAAGATCGACGACCCGGTGGGTGCGCTGTCCGCGCACGGCATCGCCGGCGTCTGGGGCACCCTGGCCTGCGGCCTGTTCACGGCGCCGCGTCTGGCCGAGAAGAACGCCGTCGGCCAGGCCGGCCTGGTCTACAACGGCTCGTTCGAGCAGCTGCTCGATCAGGCCCTCGGTGTCCTGTCGGCGTTCGTCTTCGTGTTCGTCTGCTCCTACGCGACCTTCTTCCTGATCAAGAAGACCTACGGCCTGCGCGTTTCGGCCGAGGAAGAGGATGCGGGACTGGACATTTCCGAGCACGGCATGTACGGCTACCCGGAGCAGTTCATCCCGGCTCCGGAGCTCGTCGGGTATGCGCCGGCGGCCACGCCGGTCCATACGCCGGCGACCGCGGCCACTACCCGTGAGGTCCCCGCATGAAAAAGGTCGAGGCGTTCATCCGGCACGAGGCGTTCGAGCCGATCCGGACAGAGTTGCTCGAACTCGGGTTCCCGTCTCTGTCGATCTCCGAAGTCAAGGGCTCCGGGCGACAGAAGGGCATCACCGAACGCTACCGCGGCGCTGAGCTGACCAACTGGCTGCGGCCGAAGGTCAAGCTCGAGTGCGTCGTGGCCAGCGGTGACGTGCAGACGGTCGTCGACGCGATCCTCAAGCACGCTCGCACCGGCTCCATCGGCGACGGCAAGGTGTTCATCCTGCCCGTCGAGGAGGCCTACCGGATTCGCACCGGCGAGTCCGGCGAAGAGACCCTGCAGGCCCACCCCGGAGTCGCCGCTCAGGCGGCCTCAGGGTAAGGGCACTCGTTAGACGGCGGATGCGCGGGGCGGCTTACCACAGCCGCCCCGCGTGCGAGAAGGAGGCGTATTGAACGTGGCGATGGAGGCCCAGCCGGAGGACCGCGGGGTCACCGTGATGGAGCGGGTGAGAGCGGTGCACCTGCGCATGGTGGACGCCGTGCTGGGCGGCGACGGACTCGAAGGCGTGGCCGCGCTGGCCGCGGGCGAGACCGGCGGCGTGGTGGCGATCGTCGTTCCGCGCCTCGGCGCGGCGGCGGCCTCCGCACCGGTGGCCGAGTTGCCCGCGCTGAGACGCTACGTGGGCGAACGGGCCCGCGGCCGTGCCGCCGGCGTTCCGCCGGGGGTGGTCGCGGAGGTCCCGATCGCGACCGGTGACGAGCAGCTCGGCGCCGTCCTGCTGCTCGGCGATGACGATCCGGCTCCGGACGCGCTCGAGTTCCTGCACGTCGCCGCGGTGGCCTGCCTGACCGAGGTCGCGGTCGAAGAGGCCCGGCTGGAGGTCGAGCAGAACCTGCGCGGCTCGTTCCTGGAGGAGCTCCGGGGGCGCGACGACCTGGAGCCCGACGAGGTGCTGCGGCGTGCGGCGCGTCTGGGCTGTGACCTCAGCCGCGGCGCGGTGGCGCTGTGCGCGGAGCTCTCCTCGGATCGGCCGCGGCATGTCGTCGCGACGATCGCGGGCGAGCACCCGGGCGCGCTGGCCCAGCACATGGACGGTGGCGGCGGTTCGGGGCGCGTGTACGCGCTGCTGCCGGCGGTCGGAGGCGCGGACGCGTCGGCGACGCTGGCCGCGGCCCGGCGGCTCGCCGCACGGCTGCAGCGGCACGGCACCGTGGGTGTCTCGTCGTTCTACGCCGACGTGGCCGATCTCGGACGCGCGATCCAGGAGGCCGAGCTCGTCCTGGACGTGCTGCGGCGCTCGGACGTGCCGATCGACGAGGACATCGGCACCGGCACCTACCGGCTGCTGTTCCGCGTGCTCGCGTCGCATCCCGAGGAGGTGCGGTCGTTCTACGAGGACACCGTGGCGCCGCTGGTGGCCTACGACGGGCAGTACTCGACCGACCTCGTGGGCACGTTGAGCGCCGTACCTGGAACGCAACTGCAACATGAACGCGACCGCCTCGGCGATCTACGCGCACCGGCACACGGTCGCGTACCGCCTGGAGCGGGTGAAGGAGCTCACGGGGCTCGACCCCCTGCTCTCCGAGGACCGCGAGCGCCTGGGTCTCGGCCTGAAGGCGTATCGCATCATCGCGCCGAGACTGCACCGCTGAGGGCGGGCCCTCCGCCCCCGATTTCCGTCCACACCGCAACTTAAAGGGGCCTGGCCCCTTTAAGTTGGGGTGATGGGATGGTTTGCGGCGGGAGCCGTCGTACTGGCACTCGTAGCGCAGGCGCCGTCGATCGAGGGCACCGACCTCGGGGATTTCCTCGTGGGCACGGCCGGCCCCGATCAGGTGCTGGCCAAGGGCGGTGATGACGTCCTGTTCGGGCTGGGCGGCGAGGACCGGATCGACGGCGGCCCCGGCAGCGACCGCCTGCACGGCGACGGTGTGTGCCCGCCCGGGGCGATCCGGCCCGATGACTGCAACGACGACGACGATCACACCGGCGGGGCCGACGTGCTGCGCGGCGGTGACGGTGACGACGTGCTGCTCGGCGGGCGCGGCAACGATCGGCTCTTCGGCGACGCGGGCATGGACTCGATCTCCGGCGACGCCGGCAACGACACGATCAAGGCCGGCGAGGGCGACGACGAGATCGACGGCGGCACGGGCCTGGACACCATCGACGCCGGTCCCGGCGACGACTGGATCGCCACCGGCGCGGGCACCGATCACATCAAGGGCGGGTCCGGCAAGGACCTGATCGCGACCGAGAGCGGCAACGACGTGATCGACGGCGGCTCCGGCAACGACGAGATCACCTCCGGCTCCGGCAGGGACGTCATCAAGGGCGGCTCCGGGCGCGACAAGATCGACGCCGGCTCGGGCAACGACTCCATCGACGTCAAGGACGGCGAGCGCGACACGGTCGACTGCGGTCCGGGCAAGGACCGCGTGATCGCCGACGCCAAGGACCGCCTTCGTCGCTGCGAACGCGTAAACGGCCACTGACAGCGCCGATCATGGTAGGTTGCCGCCGCCCTTAAACGGGGGCGCAATCGGCGACGGAGAGGGACGGCCTTGGCAACTGGCACCGTGAAGTGGTTCAACGACGACAAGGGCTTCGGGTTCATCACCCCCGACGACTCGGGCGCGGACCACTTCGTCCACCACTCCGGCATCAACACCGAGGGCTTCCGCACGCTGCGCGAGGGCGCGCGCGTGTCGTTCGACTCCGAGGCCGGGCCCAAGGGGCCCAAGGCCATCAACGTCACGCCGCTCTAGTCGGACCGCCCGCCGCGCTCGACCTTCCCGTCGTCCCCGACACGCGCGGGGACCGGGGTGTCGATGATGCGGACGGTGAAGCTGCCGCCGGTCCTGCCCTTCGCCGCCTGCGCGCGCCCGGTCAGCCCGGGCGCGACGCGGTAGGTGATCGTGTAGGTGCCGGCCTTCGACGGCACCAGGTTCCACGTCAGCTCCCTCGTCTCGCCGGACCGCAGCGCGCCCGCGAGCCACGTGTTGACGGCGGCGGTGTCACCGCCCTTGGGGCCGTCGTCGAGGATCCAGACCGGGCGGGCGGCGCTGGCCAGATCGACGCCGCGCTCCTGCTGGCCGAAGGCGACCTGCGCATCGCCCGCGACGCGGGCCTTGGTCTGGACGGTCACCGCGACCGTCGGCAGCGTCTGCTGGTCGGCGTTGCGCACGCGGATCTTCAGCTGCACCTTGCCGGCGATGTGCTGCACACGCGGGAAGGAGGCGTCGACGACCTCGACACGGAACTCCCCCGACGGCTCGTCGGCGTCCTGGCGCGCGCCGCCGCCGCAGCCGGCGAGGGCGAGCACGGCGAGGATCGGCAGCGCCGGACGCACCGCGCGAAGGTACCACGGTGCGACCTCGCCGACGGCCGGTTGACCCGGACCCGCGAGTCCGCCTCGACGCAGCGCGCTGGCCCGGCAGGCGAGACCTTATGCTCGTCGGCCAGTGACGTCGCTGCCCGTCCCCGATGGCCTCGAGCGCGACGGCGTCGCACTGCGACGCCTGCGCGCCCGTGACGCGACCGCGTTCGCGAAGGCGTTCCGCGACGACCCCGCGCTCGGGGAGCTGATCGGCGCCGACGAGGACCCGACCGAGAACGGCGTCCGGCGTTTCATCGCGCGCCAGCCGGGCCTGCGCGCGCGAGGCGAGTTCCTCGGGCTGGCGGTGACCGACGAGACCGGCCGCCCGTTCTTCGGTCACGTGATGCTGCACACCGTCGCCTGGCGGCACAAACGCGCCGAGATCGGGTACTGGCTGATCCCCTCGGTGCGTGGCCGCGGCGTCGGCCGGGCCGCGGTGTCATTGCTGGTTGACTGGGCGTTCGGCGCGCTCGAGCTCGAACGCATCGAAATCACCACCACACCGCGCAACACGGCCGCGCGAGCGCTTGGCGAGTCGCTCGGATTCACGGCCGAAGGCGTGCTCGTGGGACGCAATCTCGAGCGCGGAAAACGCGTCGATGTGCTCTTGATGGCCCGCATGCGCAAGTAAGCGCGACAGTTCTCGTTTGAGCCCGCATGGGGCGGTGGCATAACCTTCGCGCCTTCACGCCGTAACGCGGCGTCAAAAAGAGGAGAGTTTTGGTTCGCAGCGCCGCTGACCGCGTGTTCCTACCGGCAAAAACACTGCTGGAGGAAGTCGGGGACATGATGATCCTGACGGGGAAGACGATCGTGTCCGCCGTCAAGCCGCCGTACCCGTACGGCGGTGAGTTCGTCCAGCAGTTCCTGTTCGCGCTGCGGCTCTGCTGGTTCCCGTTGATGATCTCCACGATCGCGTTCGGTTATGCGGCCCCCGGTCTGCAGGCGAGCAATTTCCTGACGCTGTTCGGCGCCAACGATCGCCTCGGCGGCTTCTTCGTGCTGGCGTCGATCCGCGAGTTCGCGCCGTTCGTCACCGCGATCGTGCTGGCCGGCGTGGCCGGCACCGCGATCACCGCCGATCTCGGCGCGCGCAAGATCCGCGAGGAGCTCGACGCGCTGCAGGTGCTCGGCGTGGACCCGGTCAAGAACCTGGTCGTGCCGCGCTTTCTCGCGCTGATGCTCGTCACCGGCATGTTCGACGTCTTCGCGGTGCTCTTCGGCATCTTCGGCGGCCTCGTCGCCAACGCCGTCAACCACCAGCCGACCGGCCCGTTCTTCGCCAACCTGCTGACCAACGCCTCGATCCCCGATCTGTGGGGCAGCGTTCTGAAGTGCACCCTGTTCGGCGCGATCATCGCCGTCGTGTGCTGTTACAAGGGCATGACGGCCTCCGGTGGCGCCGCCGGCGTGGGCCGCGCGGTCAACCAGGCGGTCGTCATCTCCACCCTCGGCGTCTTCGCGTTCAACTACGTGTTCACGCAGACGCTGCTCGCCACCCACCCCGAGATCCTCAACATCAAGTAGAGGCCGGACATCCCCTCCACCCCACCCCGATCATCCGACCTCAATTCGTGGCTCTCCGTGCCGCGCGACTGGCTCGCGACCTTCGGGGACATCATCCGCTTCTGCGGCCGCGTCATGGGCGAGGTCTACGGCCTCCGGGTCTTCCGCTACTTCGGCGAGGCGCTGCGCCAGGCCGGCGTGCTGATCCTCTCCTCGACGCTCGTCATCTGGGGCCTGACGTTCATCATCGGCCTGCAGTGCGGCATCGAGGCCGCGTACTTCAACCGCGCCACCGGCGCCCCCGCGTACGCGGGCGTGTTCGCCGCCTGGTGCGACCTGCGCGAGCTGATCCCCTACGCCTTCGGCTACATGATGGCCGCGAAGGTCGGCACCGGCATCGTCGCCGAGCTCGGCTCGATGCGCATCTCCGACGAGATCGACGCGCTCGAGGTCATGGGCATCAGCTCGATGACCTTCCTCTGCGCCACCCGCCTGCTGGCCAGCTGGCTGGTGCTCCCGTTCGTGTACCTCGCAGGGATCGGAGCGGGCTTCCTGGCCTCGTACCTCGCGGTAGTGGAACAGATCGGCGAGGTCTCAAGCGGCGGCTACGGGTTGATCTTCTGGATGTTCCAGAACCCGCCGGACCTGCTCTTCAGCCTCATAAAAGCCATGGTCATGGCCACCGCGATCGTGCTCGTCGGCTGTTACTACGGCTACACGGCGAGCGGCGGCCCGGTCGGTGTGGGAACGGCAACCGCAAAATCGATGGTTCTCAACATTGTGTTGGTACATCTGATCGGCATGCTCGGCACCCAGGTCTTCTGGGGCGCAAACCCGCGGGCGCCCATCGGAGGATGAGATGAGCGACGAGAAGAAGTCCACGCAGGACGCACCGGACGACGAATACAAGTGGCACACCGGCAAGAAGCGCCCGTCCGGCGTCGAGGACGCGGTCGAGTTCGTCGAGGTCCACAAGGCGTTCGGTCGCAACAAGATCCTGCGCGGCCTGAACATGGGCATCCCCAACGACAAGATCTCGATGATCCTGGGCCCGTCGGGGACCGGGAAGTCGGTCTGCATCAAGCACATGGTCGGGCTGCTCTATCCCGACGAAGGTGACGTCCTGGTCCACGGCGAGTCGGTCCCCGGCATGGCCGACGACGACCTCTTCGAGATGCGCAAGAAGTTCGGCGTGCTCTTCCAGGACGGCGCGCTGTTCGGCTCGATGAACCTGTGGGACAACGTCGCGTTCCCGCTGCGCCAGCACACCGACAAGAGCGAGGAAGAGGTCGAGGACATCGTCAACCGGCGCCTGCGCGAGGTCGGCCTCGAGGGTTCCAGCGACAAGATGCCCAACGAGCTCTCGGGCGGGATGCGCAAGCGCGCCGGGTTCGCCCGCGCGCTCGTGCTCGACCCCGACATCGTGCTCTTCGACGAGCCGGACTCCGGCCTGGATCCCGTGCGCACGGCGCTGCTGTGCGAGCTGATCCAGGAGATCCACGAGGAGAACGGCGGCGCCTACGTGGTCATCACCCACGACATCATGTCGGCCAAGCGCGTGGCCGAGTACATCGCCGTGCTGTGGAAGGGGCGGATCGTCGAATCCGGCCCCGCCGAAGAGCTCTTCGACTCCGACAACCAGTTCGTGAGGCAGTTCCTGTCCGGGGCCTCGCAAGGCCCTCTGGGCATGGAGTAGCGCCACGTGGCCCTTGCTCGTGCCGCAGTCGTGATCGGCGTCGCCCTGGTGGCGGCGCTGGCGCTGTATCTGTTCGCCTTCAGCGGCGGCGGTCACGAGTACACGCTCGTCTTCGAGAATGCGGGCCAGCTGGTCAAGGGCGACAACGTCCAGATCGGCGGTCGCGCGGTCGGCACGGTCAAGGCGATCGAGCTGACCTCGAACAACCAGGCGGCGATCAAGGTCACGGTCGCCGAGCCGTACGCGCCGCTGCGCGAGGGCACGCAGGCGGTGATCCGGCTGACGTCGCTGTCGGGCATCGCCAACCGCTACATCGCGTTGAGCCCCGGGCCGGACGCCAGCAAGACGCTGCCCGAGCACGCGCGGCTGGACACGTCGCAGACGACCACCGCGGTCGATCTCGACCAGCTGTTCAACACGCTGGACCCGAAGGCGCGCCGCAACCTGCAGGGCGTGATCGAGGGGTTCAAGACCCAGCTCGACGGCAAGGGCCCGCAGGCCGCCGCGGCGACGGAGTACTTGAACCCGTTGCTCTCCAGCGCCCGCCGGCTGGTCAACGAGACCACCGCCGACGAGGGCGCGTTGACGGACTTCATCGTCAGCTCCAGCCGCGCGGTCACCGCGATCTCGACCAAGCGCGACGACCTCTCCTCGCTGGTGGCCAACGCGAACGCCACGACGGGCGCGATCGCCTCCGAGAACCGCGCGCTGAGCGAGGCGCTGGCGCTGTTGCCGACGACGCTGCGCCGCGGCAACAGCACCTTCGTCAACCTCCGCGCGACGCTCGACGACCTCGATCCGCTGGTCGCGGACTCCAAGCCCGCGACCAAGGATCTGGCGCCGTTCTTGCGCGAGCTGCGCCCGCTGGTGCGCGACGCCAAGCCGACGATCGCCGATCTCTCCACGCTCGTCCATCGCCCCGGCGCCGACAACGACCTCGTCGACGCCACGCGCAAGCTGCCGAGCTTCCAGAGGATCGCCAGCCCGGCGCTGAAGGACGGCACCGGCGCGCTGCAGAAGAGCCAGCCGGTGCTCGAGTTCATCCGGCCCTACATCCCGGAGCTCGTCGGCTGGTTCCGCGACTTCGGAGCGGGCGCCGCCAACTACGACGCCAACGGCCACTACGCGCGCATCCAGCCGATCTTCAACGCCTTCCAGCTGCACGACATGCCGGTCGGCCCGCCGCAGCTGGTGCCGCTGCCGGTCGCGCAGCGGCTCGCGGGCCTGCAGACCGGCATGCTCAAGCGCTGCCCGGGCTCTGCGAGCCAGCCGACGGTCGACGGCTCGGCGCCGTTCCGCGACTCCGGCGGCAACCTCGACTGCGACCCGACCCAGGTGCTGGCCGGCCCATGATCCGCGCCGTCGCCATCGTCGCCGTCGTGGCCCTGATCGCCGTGGGCGTGGTCCTCGTCGCCCAGCGCGAGAGCGATCCGGGCTACCAGGTGCGCGCGATCTTCGACAACGCCGGGTTCGTGATCCCCGGAGAGGACGTCAAGATCGCCGGCGTCAGGGTCGGCAAGATCTCCTCGATCGACGTCACGGACGACTTCCGCGCGGCCGTGGTGCTGGACATCACTGAGCCCGGCTACGCGAACTTCCGCCGCGACGCGAGCTGCATCGTGCGCCCGCAGAACCTGATCGGCGAGCGCTTCGTGGAGTGCAAGCCCACACAGGTGCGCGCGGCCAACGCCGAGCCGCCGGGCGAGCTGCCCGAGATCAAGGACGGCCCCGGCAAGGGCCAGCACCTGCTGCCGGTCTCCAACACCTCGCAGACGGTCGACATCGACCTGATCGGCAACACGATGCGCGAGCCCGAGCGCGAGCGCCTGTCGCTGATCCTCAACGAGCTCGGCACGGGCCTCGCCGGCCGCGGGCGCGACCTCAACGAGGTCATCCGCCGCGCCAACCCGGCGCTGGCCGAGACCGACAAGGTGCTCGCGATCCTCGCGCGCCAGAACACGGTGCTCGAGCAGCTGGCGGTCAATTCGGACACGATCCTGGCGCCGCTGGCCCGCGACCGCGCGCGCGTGGCGGGCGCGATCAGCCATTCGAGCAACGTGGCCAAGGCCACCGCCGAGCGCCGTGAGGACCTCGCGGCCGACATCGAGACGCTGCCCGCGTTCCTCGACGAGCTGCAGCCGACGATGGTGCAGCTCGGCTCGCTGGCCGACGAGACCACGCCGTTGCTGACCGACCTGCACGCCCAGGCGCCGAACATCAACAACGTGGTCCGCCGCCTCGGCCCGTTCAGCCAGGCCGCGATCCCGTTCACGGAGTCGCTCGGCGAGGCGTCGAAGACCGGCATCCCGGCGGTCACCGACGCACGCCCGGTGATCGCCGACGTACGCTCGCTGGCCAAGGACGTGCTGCCCGTCGGCAAGAACCTGCGCGCCGTGCTGGAGAGCTACCGCGACACCGGCGGCATCGAGCGCCTGATGGACTACATCTTCTACCAGGCGGCGGCCATCAACGGCTTCGACGCGACCGGCCACTACCTGCGCGCCGGGCTGCTGGTGAACACGTGCGTGACCTACTCCGTGGCGCCGCTGGCGGGCTGCTCGGCGAACTTCCCGAAGACGTCCGCCACGGCCAGCGCCGCCAGCGGGGTGGACGCCGTCGGCGACGACCCGGTGCTGAAGGCCACGGCGCTGGCGATCGCCCGCGCGCTCGGCCAGCAGGTCGAGGACACCGACAAGCGGATCAAGCGCGAGACCAAGCCCGGCGCCAAGCGCACCGAGAAGCAGACGCCCAAGAGCCGCAAGGGCAGCACGCGCGAGACGCTGCCGTCGGCGCCGCTGCCGACCGCGACCGCCGTCGCTCCGGCCGACAGCGCGCCCGCCGCCCCCGCGCCGACGGCCGAAGCCGCCCCGGTCGCCTCCCCGGCGGTTACCGCGGCGCCGCCGGCGGCGACCGAGACGGCCACGGCGACGCCGACGCCTGACCCGCAGAACGGCCTGCTCGACTTCCTGTTCGGAAAGGACGGCGGATGAGAGGCCGCGGCGGAGGCATCGCCGGGAACCCGGTCCTGATCGGCGCCGCGACGGTGCTCGTGATCCTGGTCGCGATCTTCCTCTCCTACAACGCCAACAAGGGCCTGCCGTTCGTCCCGACCTACACGGTCAAGGCCGAGATGCCCAGCGCCGCGCAGCTGGTGGTCGGCAACGACGTCAAGATCGGCGGCTCACGGGTCGGCGCGGTCAGCGCGATCCATCCCAAGCAGCTCGACAACGGCCGCGTGATCGCGGTGCTGACGCTGACGCTGGACAAGGACGCGGGGCCGCTGCCCACGGACTCGACGCTGCTCGTGCGCCCGCGCTCCGCGCTCGGCCTCAAGTACGTGGAGATCACCCGCGGCAAGTCGCGCCAGGGCTACCAGGACGGCGACACGATCGCGCTCGAGCAGGCCAAGACGCCGGTCGAGCTCGACGAGTTCCTGAACATGTTCGACGAGGACACGCGCGCCGCGTCGCAGGCCAACCTCGAGGGCTTCGGGACCGCGTTCGCCGGCCGCGGCGAGTCGATCAACACGGCGATCGGCGCGTTCCGGCCGCTGCTGCGCGACATTCAGCCGGTGATGGCCAACCTGTCGGACCCGCGCACGAACCTGACGCGGTTCGTGACCTCGATCGGCGCCACGGCGTCGATCGTCGCGCCCGTCGCGGAGACGCAGGCGTCGCTGTTCCGCAACCTGGACACGACGATGGGCGCGCTCGACGAGGTGGCCGACCCGTACATCCAGGACTCGATCACCAACGGCAAGCCGGCACTGGACGCGGGCATCGAGGGCATGCCGATCCAGCGGCCGTTCCTGGCCAACACCGAGGGCCTGATGCGCGAGCTGCGGCCCGGCGCCCGCGCGCTGCGCACCGCCGCCCCCGCGTTGAGCGACGCGCTCGGCGCGGGCATCGAGGTGCTGCCCAGGACGCCGCCGCTGAACAAGCGCCTGGAGTCGCTGCTGCAGGAGCTGCAGACGTTCTCCAACGACCCGCTGGTCCCGCGCGGCATCAAGTCGACCGACCAGCTCGTGAAGTCCGTCGACCCGGTGCTGGACTTCCTCGCGCCGACCCAGACGGTCTGCAACTACGTGACGCTGTTCTTCCGCAACATCTCCTCGCTGCTGAGCGAGGGCGACAAGAACGGCACCTGGCAGCGGTTCATCATCGTCACCACGCCGCAGGGCCCGAACAACGAGGGCGGCCCGTCCTCCGGTCCGGCCAACGGGCCGTCGGTGGACAACCACCTGCACGCCAACCCGTACCCGAACACGGCCGCCCCCGGGCAGCCGAAGGAGTGCGAGGCCGGCAACGAGCCCTACCTGAGCGGGCGCAACGTCACCGGCAACGTGCCCGGCACGCAGCAGGCGCGCACCGAGGGCTACCCGGAGAACAACAACTGATGTCCCGGGCCAGCCGCCGCAACCCGCGCCGCTCGAACGCCTTCGTCGGCCTGATGGCCGCGCTCGTGGCCGCCGCGATCATGTACTTCGGCTTCACCAAGGACATCCCGTTCACGCACGGGTACATCCTCAAGGCGCAGTTCACGTCGGCCAACTCGATCCGCCCGAACTCGCCCGTGCGCATCGCGGGCGTCGAGGTCGGCAAGGTCAAGCGGATCGATCCCGTCGAGGGCTCCAACGCCGCGCTGCTGGTGATGGAGCTCAAGGACACGGCGCTGCCGCTGCACAAGAACGCGACGGCGAAGATCCGCCCGCGCATCTTCCTCGAGGGCAACTTCTTCGTCGACCTCAAGCCGGGGACGCCGGACTCGCCGCAGCTGGACTCCGGGGACACGATCGCGATCACGCAGACCTCGACGCCGGTCCAGCTCGATCAGGTGCTGACCTCGCTGCAGAGCGACTCGCGCGAGGACCTGCAGAATCTGCTCGAAGGCCTGTCGGTGTCGCTGAACTCCAAGCCGCTGCCGGGTGAGGACACGCCGCTGCTGGCGAAGGACCAGACCGCGGCGCAGTCGTTCAACGACGCGCTCGACGACATCCCGTCGGCCGAGCGCTCGAGCGCGCAGGTGTTCGAGGCGCTGCTGGGCACCGAGCCCAACCGCGACATCGCGCGGCTGATCCGCGGCACGGCCCGCACCGCCACCGAGCTGGACCGCTACGAGAACCAGCTCAAGGGCCTGATCACGAACTTCAACGACACGACCGCCACGTTCGCGTCGGAGTCGACCAACCTGCGCGCGACGATCCGCGAGCTGGCGCCGACGCTGCGCAACGCCAACAGCGCGTTCGACTCGCTCAACGCCGCGTTCCCGCCGACGCGCGCGTTCGCCACGGAGCTTCGGCCCGGCGTGCGCGAGACCCCGGCGACGATCGAGGCCGCACTCCCGTGGATCGAGCAGGCCGACGCGCTGATGGGCCCGGACGAGCTCGGCGGGCTGGCCAAGGAGCTCTCGCCCGCCACCCAGGACCTGGCGCGCCTGATCGACCGCGCGTCCGAGCTGCTGCCGCAGACCGACCTCGCCTCCAAGTGCATCCGCGACGTCGTGCTGCCCGCCGGCGACCTCGTCGTCCAGGACGAGTTCACGTCCGGCGCGGAGAACTACAAGGAGTTCTTCTACGCGCTGGTGGGGATCGCCGGCGAGGGCCAGAACTTCGACGGCAACGGGATGTACGTGCGCTTCCAGACCGGCGGCGGCTCGCAGACGGTCTCGCTGGGCCCGAACTCGACGTCCAGCGGCGAGATGTTCGGCAACTTCATCCAGCCGCCGCTCGGCAACCGCCCGTACTACCCGAGCAAGCGCCCGCCGTACAAGCCCGAGGTGCCCTGCTACACGCAGAAGCTGCCGAACGTCAACGGCCCCGCGGCGGCCAAGTCGGCGCCCGGCGGCGGCACCGCGACCACCGCGCGCGTGTCCTCCAAGCAGGACAAGCTCAAGCGCCAGGCGAACCTCGAGGCGATCCGCGCCAAGCTCGACCCGTTCGGCTCGCTGTCGAAGGCCGCCGCGCCGGAGAAGGCCAAGTGAGAACGGCGATCCGCAAGCACCTGCTGGACTTCCTGGCCATCCTCGGCCTCTTGGTCGTGGCCGTCGCGGTCTCGACGGTGATCCTGGGCAAGCAGCGCCTGACGCTGCCGGCCTGGGTGCCGCTGGTGGGCCAGGACTTCTTCGAGGTCTCCGCGGAGATGTCGACGGCGCAGGCGGTCACGCCGGGCCAGGGGCAGACGGTCAACGTCGCGGGCGTCGCGGTCGGCGAGATCTCCTCCGTGAAGTTGCGCGACGGCAAGGCGATCATCGGCCTGCGGATCAAGCCCAAGTACGACCGCGTCTACAACGACGCGTCGATCCTGCTGCGCCCCAAGACCGGCCTGAAGGACATGGTGGCCGAGCTCACGCCCGGGACCGAGGCCGCCGGGCGGATGAAGGAAGGCGGGACGATCCCGGTCGCCCAGACGCTCCCGGACGTCAACCTCGACGAGATCCTGTCCTCGCTGGACGCCGACACGCGCGACTACCTGCTGCTGCTGCTCAACGACGGCGCGCAGGGCCTCGGGTCGGCGCGCAAGGGCCGCGAGCTGGCGGCCGCGATCCGGCGCCTGGAGCCGACGGCGAAGTACGCGCGCGAGATCAACGAGGGCCTCGCGACGCGGCGCCAGAACCTCAAGCGCGTCGTGCACAACTTCTCGCTGCTGACCGATGAGCTCGGCAAGCGCGACACGCAGCTGGCCAACTTCGTCCAGAACTCCAACGCCGTGTTCGCGACGCTGGCCGACCAGGACGCGTCGCTGCGGCAGATCCTGCAGAAGCTGCCGCCGACCTTGAACACGACGCAGACGACGCTGGGCAAGGTCAAGACGCTGGCCGACGAGCTCGGGCCGACGCTCGAGGCGCTGCGCCCCGCGGCGCGCGCGCTCGCGCCGTCGCTGCAGCAGACGCGGCCGTTCCTGGTGCAGTCGACGCCGATCCTGCGCGACGAGATCCGCCCGTTCACGCGCGCGGCGCTGCCGACGGTGCAGGAGCTGCGCCCGGCGATGCGCGACCTCGCGGCCACCACGCCGGACCTGACGGCCTCCTTCAGCGTCGTCAACCGCCTGCTCAACGAGGCCGCCTACAACGCGCCGGGCGAGGCCGACGAGGGCTACCTGTTCTGGCAGTCCTGGGTCAACCACGCGGGCAACTCGCTGTTCGCCACCGCCGATTCCCAAGGCCCGATCCGCCGCGGCCTGGTCGTGCTCTCGTGCTCGACCGCGCAGCTGCTCGGCCCGGTGTCGGAGGCCAACCCGACGCTGGGCACGATCATCGGCCTGCTCAACTCGCCCACGTCGGCGTCCATCTGCCCGAGCTCGACGCAGGCACCGGGCGGAGGCTGAGCCGTGGTCAAGGACGCTCCCGGCCTGGGCAAGATCGCCGCGATGGTGCTGTTCGCGCTGTCGTGCTTCGGGCTGCTGCTGTTCCTGTGGCTGGCGTTCGGCGGCCCGGTGCCGCTGAAGCCCAAGGGCTACCGCTTCCACACCTCCTTCGCCGAGGCCGGCCAGCTCTCCACCGAGGCCGACGTGCGGATCTCCGGCGTGCCCGTCGGCAAGGTCAAGAAGATCACGCCGGACAAGGTGACCGGGCGCTCCGACGTCGAGATCCAGCTGATGTCGCGCTACGCGCCGCTGCCGTCGGACGCGAAGGCGATCCTGCGCCAGAAGACGCTGCTGGGCGAGACCTACGTCGAGCTCACGCCGGGCCACGCGCGCTCGCGGATGATCGCCGAGGGCGGGCTGCTGCCGGCGTCCCAGGTCTCGGACACGGTGGAGCTCGACGAGATCCTGCGCGCGTTCGACCCGAAGACCCGGGCGGCCTTCCAGGACTGGATGCAGACGCAGGCGCAGGCGATCGGCGGGCGCGGGCAGGACCTCAACGACGCGCTCGGCAACCTCGCGCCGTTCGCCGAGGACACGGCCGACATCGTTGACATCCTCAACCGCCAGCAGGGCGCCGTCTCGCGCCTGATCGCGAACACGGGAATCGTCTTTCAGGCGCTGTCGGAGCGCGACGGGCAGCTGTCGTCGCTGATCCGGAACTCGAACACGGTGTTCGCCACCACCGCCGCGCGCGACGACGAGCTCAAGGCCTCCTTCCGGGCGCTGCCGACGTTCGAGGAGGAGTCGCGCAAGACGTTCGACCGCCTGACCGAGTTCTCCCGGACGACCGACCCGCTGATCACCCAGCTGCGGCCCGCCGCGCGTGAGCTCTCGCCGACCTTGGAGGACCTGGCCGACATCTCGCCGGACCTCAAGAACCTGCTCGAGCAGCTGCAACCGCTGATCGATGCGTCCAAGACCGGTTTCCCGGCGGCCGAGCAGGTGCTCGAGGACACGCGCCCGCTGCTCGGGCAGCTCGTGCCCGCGACCGCCCAGCTCACGCCCGCGGTCAACTTCATCGGGCTCTACAAGCGCGACCTGGGCTCGTTCTTCGCCAACTCGGCCGCGGCCACCCAGGCCAAGGACGCGGGCACGCAGCTGCACTACCTGCGCACGTCGAACCCGGTCAACCTCGAGAACCTCGCCGTCTATCCGCGGCGGCTGCCGACCAACCGCCCGAACCCGTACCGGCTGCCGAACGGGTTCGACGAGATCAACCAGGGCCTGGCCGTCTACGAGGATCGCCAGTGCTCGGCCGCGAACCTGATCCCATCGATCACCAACACGCCGGTCGACATCGTCAACGACGTGGTCAGCGCGGTGCCGACCGCGGTGCCGACGGTCGTCCCCGGCCTGCCCGGGATCCCGCTGCCGCCGGTCACGCTGCCGCCGATCCCGCAGGTGCCGCTGACGCCCGAGCAGGCCGCGGCGCTGATCCCGACGCAACTGCTGCAGCAGTTGCAGACCATCATCTTCGGCAGCCCCGGAGGCACGGGCGTGGCGGCGGTGCCGTGCCGCAGGCAGGGGCTCTACGACTTCGGTGGTGAGAAGACGCAGTACCCGCACGTGAACGCCCGCGGCGACCAGTGACCGAGCGGCTGGAGGCGTTGGTCGGGGTCGCGCGCAGGCGCCCCTGGCGGGTGCTCGGTGTCGTCGCCGTGCTCGTCGTGGTCGGGACGTTCTTCGCGCTGCGGCTGTCGGTGAGCGCGGGGACGTCGACGCTGGTGGGGTCCGGCTCCTCGGCCGGGCGGGCGACGGCGGTCGCGCATTCGCGCTTCGGCGACGAGGCGGTCTACGTGCTCGTGCGCGGCGACCTGCCGCGGCTGGTGCTGACGTCGGATCTCAATCGCCTGCTGGGGCTCGAGGGCTGCCTGTCGGGGAACGTGCCCTCGGGCGCGGTCCCGCCGGGCGGAGCCTCCGGGCCGTGCGCGCGGATCGGCGCGGCGAAGGCCGTGCGGGTGGTCTACGGGCCGGCGACGTTCATCAACTCCTCCGTCGAGGAGCTCACCAAGCAGCTGCAGGGGCGCACGCAACAGCGCGCGGCGCAGGCCGACCGGGCGCGGGAGGCGGCGATCGAGCTCGCACGCTCGAAGGGGTACTCGGCGGCCGAGGCCAAGCAGCTGGGCGCGCAGGCCGAGAAGCTCGTCTACGCGCAGTTCGCGCAGGAGCTGCTGTCGCTGAACGCCAAGTACGGGCTCAACCTGACCGGCGCGCCGAAGCTCAACGACCCCGACTTCGTCTACCAGCTCGTCTTCGACCCGGCGCGCGGTGAGCGCACGCCCAAGGCGCGGTTCGCGTACCTGTTCCCGTCGGCGTCCTCGGCGCTGATCTCGGTGCGGCTGAAGGCGGGGCTCTCGGACGCCGAGCGTGCCGCCGCGATCCAGAACGTGCGCGAGGCCGTGGCGATGCCCGACTGGAAGCTCGCCTCCGGCACCTACGTGGTCACCGGCGTGCCGGTGCTGGCCGACTCGCTGGCGTCGGAGCTGGCGGGCTCGACGCTGCGGCTGCTGCTGGTCGCCGTGGCGGTGATGGCGCTGGTGCTGGCGCTGCTGTTCCGCGCGCGGTTGCGGCTGCTGCCGCTGCTGATCGCCCTGAGCTCGCTGGCGATCGTGTTCGGCGCGTTGTCGGTGCTGGGGTTGCCGCTGACGATGGCGTCGATCGCGGTGCTGCCGGTGCTCTTGGGGTTGGCGGTCGACTACGCGATCCAGTTCCAGGCACGCGCGCCGGTGGCGACGATCGGGACGGCGGCGCTGGCCACCGGCGCCGGGTTCCTGTTGCTGCTGGTCTCGCCGGTGCCGATGGTGCGCGGGTTCGGGGCACTGCTCGTCGTGGGTGTGTTCGTGGCCTTCGTGCTGGCGATCACCGCCGGGACCGCGGTGTTGACGCTCGCGGGGCGGCGGCGGGCGTCGGACGGCGCCGTGGCGCGGTCGCTGCGCGGCGCGGGGGAGCTCTTCGACCGTGTGCGCCCGCCTCGGCTGGGCGGCAGCGGGAAGCTGCTGCGGGTGGTCGTTGCGCGCCCCCGCGAGCTGTTGATCGTCGCGGTCGCTCTGGCGGCGTGCGGATGGCTGCTGGACAGCCGGATCGGGATCGAGTCCTCGCTGCCGCGGCTCGTCCCGCAGTCGCTGGGGGCGGTGCGCGACATCGACGCGCTGCAGCGCGACACGGGCGTGGCGGGCGAGGTCGACGTGCTCGTCGAAGGCCGCGACCTGACCGACCCGAAGGTGATCGCCTGGATGCGCGACTACCAGAACGCGGTGCTGCTGCGCAACGGCTACTCGGCCGAGCAGGGCTGCGGCAAGGCGGCGCTGTGTCCCGCGCTGTCGCTGCCCGATCTGTTCCGCACGCCCGAGCTCTCCGCGACCCGCGAGCAGATCCGCGCGCTGCTGGACGCCGTCCCGCCGTACCTCTCGCAGGCGGCGATCACCGCCGACCGCCGGACCGCGGTGCTGGCCTTCGGCATCCGGCTGCAGTCGCTGGGCGGGCAGCGCGCGGTGATCGAGGACATGCGCTCGCGGCTGAAGCCGCCTCCGGGCGTGCGCGCGACGGTCGCCGGGCTGCCGGTGCTGGCGGCGGACGCCAACCACGCCATGAGCGACCCGCTGCGGCGGCTGCTGACGGCGTTGGCCGGGCTCGCGCTGGTCGCGCTGGCGTTGTGGCTGGTGTACCGCTCCTGGGAGCGGGCGTGGGTGCCGCTGGTGCCGATCGCGCTGGCCACGGGCTGGTCGGCGCTCGTGCTGTGGTTGATCGGTGTGCCCTTGAACCCGATGTCGGCGGCCTTGAGCGCGCTGGTCATCGCCATCTCGACCGAGTTCTCGGTGCTGCTCTGCGCGCGTTTCCGTGCCGAGCGGGAGGCCGGCCACGAGGTGCTCGAGGCGTTGGAGCGCACCTACCGCTCGACCGGCGCGGCCGTCCTCGCCTCCGGCGTGACGGCGATCGCCGGCTTCGCCGTGCTGATCGCCTCGGACATCGCGATGCTGCGGGACTTCGGCCTGGTCACCGTGATCGACCTCAGCGTGTCGCTGCTCGGCGTGCTCGCCGTCCTGCCCGCGGTGCTCGCGCTGGCCGAGCGGCGCGGCGGCGGGACGCCGCGCCGCCGGTCCCGGCGCGCCGTCGCGGCGTGAGGCGCCCGGGGCTGCTCCTGGCGGTCTTCGTGGCCGCGGTCCTGCTCTTCATCACCTTCAACACGATCGTCAGCGACAAGCAGGGCTCGCGCGGCCTGCAGGCGGGGGACAAGCTGCCGCCGTTCGCGATGCCGCTGTCGACCTCGACCTGTTCGGGGCGCTGCGACGCCAACGTCGCCACCGCGCCGGATCAGGGCGCGGCGGGTGCGCGTCCCGCGTGCTCGGTGCGGGGCGCCGACGTGTTGAACTCGTGCGAGCTGGCCGAGCGCGGGCCGTTCGTCCTGGCCTTCGTGTTTCATCCCGTCGATCGCTGCCGCGCGCAGCTGCCCGCCCTGGAGCGGGTCGCGGCTCGACACCCGGAGGTGAAGTTCGCGGTGGTCGCCGTGCGCGGGGACGCGGCGGCGGCGCGGGGCCTGGGGACCTCGTTGCCGGTCGGCTACGACCACGACGGAGCGGTGGCCAACGAGTACGCGGTCGTCGTCTGCCCGACGCTCACGTTCGTCGCCCGCGGCGGCCGCGTGGAGGGCTCGACCGTCGGCACCCTCGACGACGCGGCGCTGGAGTCGTGGGTCGAGAGGATCTCGTGAGCGAGCCTCCCGTCATCGCCGGTGCCGTCGATCCGCGGATCGCGGCCGAGCTGCCCGGCCTCGGGCTGGCGTGGTGCACGTTCGAGGTCGCCGACGATCCGCTGCGGCGCTCCTCACCCGCGCTGCGCGGGCGCCTGCGGCGGCTGGCGGATCGCCGCCGCGGCCCGGACGCGATCGCCCTGCGCAGCCGGCCGATCCCGCATGCCTACCGCGTCCTGTTTCGCACCCTCGGGCTGGAGCCGGATGTCGACCGCATCCCGGCCGAGGCCTACCTGGTCGAGCGGCTGACGCGGGGCGGGTACCCGTCGCGGGGCGTGCTCGCGGACGCCCTCTTGATCGCGTGTGTGGAGACCGAGGTGGGTGTCTGGGCGCTGCCGGGGTCCCTGGAGCCGCGGCTCGCGCTGGCGGGCGAGCGGGTGGTGGTGGCTGCGGGTGACGGGACGGTCGCGCCGGTGTTCGCGTCGCCCGAGCCCGTGGGGCATGACGCGCGGGCGCTCACGCTCTACGCGATCGTTGCGCCGGCCGTGCCGGCGATTGCGGTCGAAGAGGCGTTGTGGACGGCGTGGGACGTGGTGGAGAACGGTTGAAACGGCGAGCGGATCGCCTCGCGGCCGTCAAGTCACGGTCGGCGTGCGTGGTCTCCGTTTGGCCGCGTGGCGTGACTTGACTGCCGCGACTCGATCCGCTGATGGGCTGGTCAAGGAGGCTCCGCCAGGGGTGCCCTCCGAGGGAGGGCCACCCGGCACCAACGGCCGTCCGCGTGACGTTTCGTCCCAGAGGGACGGTTTCGTCACTCCCTCGCGGCGCCGGCCGCTCGCGAGTGGTCGTTTGTGAACCGCATCGGTTCATAACTGACCACTCGCTCGGTCCCGCAGGCGTTTCGTCCGCCGTTCCGGTGCGAAGGCGTCAGCCGGTCCGTAAGCGGGCCGCGGCCAGGCGGGTCAAGCGCGGCCACACGCAACAAGCGCGACCGCGGCTGACCCGCGCTTGACGCGACCGCCGCGGTCTGCTCGCCGTTCAGACGTCCCGAAGCGCGGCCAAGAGCCGATCGGTAGCGGTGGCGTCCCGCAACGTGATCCGCACGTGGTTCTCGTCCCCCCACGCCGAACCCGGCGCCACGAACACCCGCCGCGCGGCGAGCCGCTCGGCGAGGTCGACACCCGCGAGCCAGACATACGGCCCGTGTCCCGGCGACACCGGGAACTCCTCCGCCAACCGCGCCCGCTCGGCCGCGGCCTGCGAGCGGCGGCGCCGCACCGAGGCCGCGCCGTGCTCGACCGCCCACAGCGCACCCGCCAGCGCCGGCGCGCCCACGCCCAGCAGCGGCGCCAGGTCCGGCCCGTCCGCGGGCACGATCGCGTAGCCGATCCGGAAGCCCGCCATCGCGTGGTCCTTGGAGAAGGAGCGCACGTGGATCACGCGCGGGTGCTCGAGCAGGCCGTCCTCGCCGTCCGGGAGGAAGCCCGCGAGCGCCTCGTCGAGGACCAGCCACGCGTCTGGGGCGAGCGCGTCGGCGAGGCCCTGCAGCTCGTGCAACCCGACCACCGCTCCGGTCGGGTCGGCGGGGCGGGTGATGACCGTCGTCAGCGGTGGGTGACGGTGGGCGAAGAGGTCCTCGAGTGTCACCGCGACCGGCCGGGCGCCCGCCTCGCGCGCCAGGCCGGGCAAGGGGCCCCAGCCCGGCCAGGCGACGAGCACGTCACGCCGGGCGACGGCGCGCAGGGCGCTGCGCAGCAACTCGCTGGCGCCGTGGCCGATCACGATCCGCTCGGGCGAGACGTCGTGGGCCGACGCGAGCGCGGCCCGCAGCGGCGAGGCGTCGGGGTAGGTGTTCACCGCGCGCCGCAACGCGAACGTGGCCGCGTTGATGATCTCCGCGTGCGGCGGGCCGTGCCAGGCGGCGCCGGAGAGGTCGAGCTCGGGCTGGGTGGCGACCTCGCGCCGCAGCTCCTCCTCGCGCTGCTCGCGCAGCGACTGCGAGATCTCCTCCGGGGTCAGCTCGTCGAACTGGCGGTAGTAGCTCAGAAAGCGCGGCATCAACCGCCGCCGATGGACGGCGCGGGACCCTCGAGCAGCAGGAACCAGATGCTGAAGGCCACGAGCGCGATCACCGCGGTGGCGCCGAAGATCGGGACCATCACGCCGTCGCGCTGGTCGTGCCCGGCGGCGCGGCGCAGCAGCCGCCAGAAGCGGTCCAGCCGCGTCGCCAGCGCGAGCGTGATCAGCAGCGAGGCGAGGATGCCGAAGAAGGCGACGACGATCCCGAGCATGTTCGAGCCGCCGTGGTAGACGACCTGCGAGCCGACCCACAGCCAGGCGATGGGCTGCGGGCCCCAGACGGACAGGCACAGCAGGGCCTCGACGAGCAGCACGAACGCCGCGAACAGGCCGTCGACGCGCCGGCGCCCGGGCCCGCCGGGCTTCGGCGTCTCGCGGTAGCGCACCTGCCCCGTCCCCGGGCGGCGGCCGATGAACAGTCCGCCGGTATCCGTGGGGTCGTTGCGCGGCACGCCGACGAGGATACGATCCAGGCCATGACGGCGGTCACGCTTGAGCTCGACACCGCCTCGGCGCGGGCGACGCTGCGCGGGCAGATCGCGCGCCTGGAACACGAGCTGGCACACACCCTGGCGACGACCTTCCCGCCGGTGGGGCACCCGGCCACCGCCCACCACGGCGGCCCGCGGCTGCTCGGGCTGCGCGAGCTGGAGCTCAACCGCGACGTGCTCGTCGATCAGGTCTCCGACGTCCGCCGCCGCGCGCAGCGCCAGCGCGCCGAGCAGGCGGTCGCGCGCGCCAAGCTCGCCGCCATGCGCGCCAACCCGCGCGCGCATCCCGGCGAGCGCGTCACGGCGCGGGAGCTCGGGCAGCCGGGCTGCACGGTCTACACCGTCCGCCGGAGCCTGCTGAGCAAGTGGTGGCGGGTCAAGGTCTCCTCGGGCTGTCCGTGACGCAGACCAAGCGCAAGAAGCGCAACCGCCGCCGGAAGTCGACCGCCCCACAGGTCCCGCCTCGCGCGCCGAAGCGGACGGTCGCCGAGCGCCCGGAACGACTCGCGGCGCCCTGGAGCCCGTTCCCGCTGGTCGAGCTGTGCGTGCTCGTCGGGATCGTCTGCATCGTCGTCGGCCTCATCACGGGCGAGCACCTCGTGTTGGCCTTCGGCATCGTGCTCGGCGCGCTCGGCGGCCTGGACACCTCGGCCCGCGAGCACTTCGCGGGCTTTCGCTCGCACACGCTCGTGCTGGCCGGCGTCCCCGCGGTCCTGCTCGCCGCCCTGACGGCCTTCGCCAGGGCGCCGCTCTACGTCGTCGTGCTCGTCCTCGTGATCGTCTTCGCCATCGCCGCGATCGCCCTCCGGCGCGCCTGGGATCGGACGAAGGCGCGCGCCGCCGTCTAACCTTCCGCCGCGTGTCGGACGACAAGCGCATGCGGCTGCGCGGAGTGCACCATGTCACCGCGATCTGCCGCGACCTCAACCTGACGATCGCCTTCTACCGCGACGTGCTCGGGCTGACGCTCGTCCGCGACGAACCGTCCGACGACGATCCCGACGCCCGCCACGTGTGGTTCGACGCCGGCGACGGCACGTTCGTGACCTTCATGGAGTACGCCTCGATGCCCGACGGTGTGGTCGGCATCGGCACCACGCACCACTTCGCGCTGCGCGTCGAGACCCAGGACGAGCAGGAGGCGTGGCGCGATTACCTGCGCGAGCGCGGCGTGACGTGCACCGATGTGCTCGACCGCGGCGCGTTCCGTTCGATCTACGTCCGCGATCCCGACGGTCACGTCGTCGAGATCGCCACCCGCGGGCCGGGCTTCGGCGCCGGCGGGCCGCCCGCATAGCGGACCAACTCGCCGACGCCGTAGTTCGGGGGATGGGCCCCGCCCCGATCACGCCACCAGGGCGTGCTCCCCGCTGAGTCGCGACGCCAGCTCTTTACGCTGGCGCTCCGTCATCGAACCGATGGTCTTGGTCTCTGTCATCGGGATCGACAAGAGGAACCGGCGGCAGCGCGAGCGACCCCAGCGATGCTGGCTCATCAGCAGGTCCGCGATGGTCATGCTCTCCGCCTGCCAGGGGCATTCGAGCACCACCTCGGCTACCTCCGCCTCACCCTCCGCCACAAGACGCTTGAGCTCGGCGCGCGCCAGCCGCACGCGGTTGGCCTGCGCGAGCGCCTGCATGTGCTGTGGCGCAGGGGCTATCGCAGTTGTTCCCATTGAACCTCCCCGCTACTACCCACCCTCGCTCGGTGGTGGGCGTCCGTCGTTTTCTATTTCCCGGTCAAAAGCGCACGGACGCGACTTCAAGGTCGTCGCCCGACAGCGACAACCCGTCCCGTGGCCCCGGCATGTCCCGATCTCTCTGATCCAGGGCCATCGCGCTCAAGCACTCCGACCGAGGCAGGAGGCTAGCCCGAATAACGCGGCACAGGCAACGCTCAACCACCCTCGGCATTCGCAAAGAGCACGCTTTTTTTCGCTGAGGTATCCATCCGGTGAATGTGCTACGCGAGCGGCGCCGGAAGCGGCCCGTGCTCGCGCTCGAAGTTCTGCTTGACGTTTTCGAACGCGGCCAGGGCACGGTCCAGGACGGCTCGGTCGTGGGTGGCCATGACGCTCGTGCGCAGCAGCGCGCCGCCGGGCCCGACGGCCGGGTGGATGGCGACGTTGACGTAGACGCCGGCGTCGTAGAGCGCCCGCCAGAGCAGCACGGCCTTCCAGTCGTCGCCGACGACGACGGGCACGATCGGCGTGATCGTGGGCTCGCCCTCGACCACGCGGAACC
Organism: uncultured Solirubrobacteraceae bacterium; assembly: GCA_963798325.1. Classification (GTDB taxonomy): domain Bacteria; phylum Actinomycetota; class Thermoleophilia; order Solirubrobacterales; family Solirubrobacteraceae; genus Solirubrobacter. The sequence continues at coordinate 292,681 of CAWCSS010000002.1, read as the reverse complement.
CGAGCGCGTGCAGGCCGCGGTTGAGATAGCGGGCGTTGTCAAGCACGCGCGACAGCAGCTCCGGGCCCTCGGGCGAGCGGATGATCCGCAGCGCGGCCAGGGCCGCGCCCACGGCGGCCGGAACGCCGGACGCGGTGAACAGGAACGCTCGCGAGGAGATCCGCAGGAAGTCGATCACCTCGTGCGAGCCGGCGATGAACCCGCCGCAGGAGGCCAGCGACTTGCTGAAGGTGCCCATCCGCAGGTCGACCTGGGCCTCGACGCCGAGCAGCTCCGAGGCGCCCGCCCCGCGCGCGCCCAGCACGCCCGCGGCGTGGGCCTCGTCGACCATCAGCCGCGCGCCATAGGCCTGGCACAGCTCGGCGATCCGCGGCAGCGGCGCGATGTCGCCCTCCATCGAGAAGACGCCGTCGACGACCACGAGCACGCCACCGCCGTCGCCGACCGCCCGCGTGAGCATCTTCTCGAGCAGATCGAGGCGGTTGTGCTTGAACGGCCGCAGCTTGGCGCGCGAGATCAGGCAGCCGTCGAGGATCGAGGCGTGGTCGGCGCTGTCGACGATCACGGTGTCCCCGGGGCCCAGGATCGTCCCCAGCGTGCCGACGTTGGCCTGGTGGCCGGTGGAGAAGACGATCGCCTCCTCGGTGCCCATCCACTCCGCCAGCTCCGTCTCGAGCTCCAGATGCAGGTCGAGCGTGCCGTTGAGCAGGCGCGAGCCGGTGAGGCCGGTGCCGTACTTCTCCAGCGCGGCGCGGGCGGCGTCCTGGACGCGCGGGTCGGCGGTCAAGCCGAGGTAGTTGTTGGAGCCGAGCATGATCCGCTCGGCGCCCTCCATCTCCACGACGGGGCCGGCCGGGCCTTCCAGCCGGCGGAAGTAGGGCAGCAGGTCGGCCTCCCGGGCCGCCCGCAGCTGCTCTGAGCGCTCGTGGCCGCGGACCTTCGCGAACACATCGATGGCTGTCGGCATATTGCTAGGGTCCGCCTCCGTGAGCGTGGTCGTCCGTCCCGTCTCGTCTTGGCGGGACCGCCGGGACTTCATCGATCTCCCGTACCGGCTGCACTCTAGCTCTGCCGTTTGGGTGCCCCACCTGCGTCTGGAGCGCCACCTGTTCCTGATGCGCTCCCAGAACGCGTTCTTCTCACACGGTGACGCGCAGCTGTTCACGGCCCAGCGCGACGGGCGGGTCGTCGGGCGCATCAGCGCGCAGTACGACGACAACTACAACGCACAGCACGAGAACCGCACCGGGATGTTCGGCTTCCTCGAGTTCGAGGACGCCCCGGACATCCTGCCGGCGCTGCTGGACGCCGCGGCGGCGTGGCTGCGCGAGCAGGGCCGCGACCGCATGATCGGCCCGATGGACTTCACGATGAACGACGAGTGCGGCCTGCTGGTCGACGGCTACGAGCGGATGCCGTTCATCAAGATGCCCTGGCACCCGCCCTACTACGAGCAGCGCTGCGTCGAGGCGGGGCTCGAGAAGGCCGTGGACCTCTTCATGTACGAGCTCGTGATCTCGGACCGCTCGAAGATCCTGCCGGTCGTCTTCAAGCTCGCCGAGCAGGTCGAGCCGCGGCACGGGATCAAGATCCGGCGCATGTCACGGCGCTCGCTGCGCAAGGACATGGATCGCTTCGCCGAGGTCTACAACGAGGCCTGGAGCGCGAACTGGGGCTTCGTGCCGTTCGGCAAGCGCGACCTCGACGTCTACGCCCAGGAGATGCAGCTCGTCTTCGACCGCAACTGGTTCATGGTCGCCGAGACGGCCGAGGGGGACACGGCCGCGGTCGCGCTGACCATCCCCGACGTCAACCAGGTGCTGGTGAAGATGAAGGGCCGGCTGCTGCCGTTCGGCTGGTTGCACTACCTGCGCAAGAAGTGGATCATCGACCGGGTTCGAGTCGGGTTCCTCGGCGTCAAGCCGTCGTATCAGCACACGGGCGTCGCCGCCGCGCTGTACGTCGAGCATTTCGACACGGCCACGCGCACCCCGCAGAAGTGGGGCGAGATGGGCTGGATCCTCGAGAGCAACCGCAACATGAACCGCGCCATGGAAGCCATGGGCGGGCGCATCGTGCGGCGTTTTCGGGTCTACGAACGCGTTTTGTAAGGTTCCCCTTATGGATCGCTCGGACTTCTTGAAGGCGTCACCGCCGATGTTCAAGTCGGGGCTGCTCGACAAGTTCACGCGCGTGCATCACTACGTGCCGGTGGCGATCTTCCTACCGGCGATCGTGATCCTGTTCGCGTACGGGGTCGATCGCGTGGGCTGGCTGGCGTCCTTCGGCTACGTCATCTGCGGCTATCTGCTGTGGACGCTGGCCGAGTACTGGATCCACCGCGTGATCTTCCACTTCGAGCCCGAGGAGGGGATCGGGGCGCGGTTGCACTGGATGGTCCACGGCGTCCATCACGACCACCCCAACGACCCGCTGCGGCTGGTCATGCCGCCCGCGGCGTCGGTGCCGCTGGCCCTGGTCTTCTACGCCGCGTTCTACATCGTGCTCGGCGCCGACCGCGCGTTCGCCTTCGGCGCGGGCTTCCTGGGTGGTTATCTCGCTTACGACATGATCCATTACCACCTGCATCACCACACGCCGCGCACCCGCGCCGGGAAGTGGCTGCGTGAGCTGCACATGCGCCATCATTTCCAGGACGACGAGCGCGGGTTCGGGATCAGCGCGCCCTACTGGGATCGCGTGTTCGGCACCATGCACGTCCGGCGCGGACGGTAGTGTCTGTAGTTCGTGGTCGATGAAGACGGAGAAGTCGCCGAGGGCGAAATCGTTGACGGCCTGCCCGTCGTCGCGGACGAGGACGACGGCGTCCTCGAGGCCCGGCAGCCGTTCGGCGGCGCCGTCAGCGTCCCCACGGTGCAGGCCGCCGCACTGGCGGCCACGGGCTTCGTCGCGGGTGCCGCGACCATCGCGGTCGTCTCGCGCCGGCGCAGCCGCAAGGCGGCCAAGAAGCGCAAGGGCCCGCTCGGCGAGATCGTGTCGTCGAACTCATTCCTGATCGACGTTCACCTGCTGCGGCGCGACTGACCGCGCCGCGGTTGGACGTCCTCGTCCGCGAGGTCGTCGCGCCGCGCTGGCCGCACTTCCGGCTCGGCCCGGGGTCGCTGGACGGCTGCACGCGCCATTACGGCCGCGGGCTGCGGCGGCTGCTGCACGTCGACGGCGAGCCGGTCGTCGTCGCGGTCGCCGGAACGGTCTTCGCCGCCCGCGCGTCGAGCGAGCCCGCCGCGCGCGAGGGCATCGCCCGGATGCGCCACGCGACCGGGATCGACGACGACCTGCGGGAGTTCCACGAGCGCTTTCGCGACGACCCCGTGATCGGCCGCGCGGTGCGCGCCGCGCCGTGGCTGCGCGTGCGCCGCAACCCGACGCCGTGGGAGACGCTGGCGTGGTCGATCACCGAGCAGCTGATCACGACCGAGCGCGCGGTCGCCATCCAGCGCGCGATCGTCGCCGCCCACGGGCCACGCCTGGGCCCGCTGCGGGACTCTCCGGGGGCGGCGAAGGTCGCGGGCCTCGCCCCCGCCGAGCTGGACGCGTGCGGCCTGCATCCGAAGCGCTCGCTGGCGATGCTCCGCGCGGCGCGGCTGGGATCCTTCGACCAGCGGCGGCTGCTGGCCATCCGCGACATCGGCACCTGGACGGTCGAGATGCTCGCCCTGCACGGCTTCGGGCGCCTGGACACGGTTCCCGCGGGCGACCTCGGCTACCTCAAGCTCGTCGGGCGGTTGACGACGGGCAACCCGCGCGCCATCGCCGACGAGGACGAGGTGCGCGGGTTCTTCGCTCCCTACGCGCCGTGGGCGGGCATGGCCGCCCAGTACCTCATCCGCTCGTCGACTTCTCTTCGCCCGGCAGGAACTCGTTGGTCAGCGGCGGCGCCTCGGACGGCGGCCGCTTGAGCAGGTTCTGCGCGCGCATCCAGCGCTCGTAGTTCGCCCACTCGACCGGTTCCTGCCAGCCCCACGGGTTCTCCTTGTCCTCCGGGAAGAACACCGGCAGCGTGACCTTCAGCGACGCCGCCTGGGCGGCTTCGTCGAGCGACGAGTCGGCCTTCAGCAGCGGTGCCAGGCCGGCGTTCGGGTCGCGCGTGAGTAGCCGGTGACCGGCGGCGGTGGCCGCCAGGAAGCGCCGCAGCCGCGAGGCGCCCGCGGCGTCGAGGTCCTGGCGGCGGGCGACGAGGACGAGCTCGTCGTAGGTCGGCACGCCGAGCTTCTCCATCCGCTGGATGATCGGCTTGTGGCCCTCACGCGCGAGGTTGACGCCCTCGACGTTCCAGAACGCGCCCAGGGCGGCGTCGGCGCGCTTGGAGATCAGCGCCGGCTCGAGGTTGAAGCCGACGTTGGTCTCCTTGACCGAGCTCGGGTCCACGCCCGCCTTCTGGAGGATCGTCTGCAGGTAGGCGCTCTGGTAGGGCAGCCCGGCGGTCGCGACGCGCTTGCCGGCGAGGTCGGCCGGGGACTTCACGCCTGACTCCGGGAGCGAGATCAGCGACGTCAGCGGGACCTGGACGAGCGCCGCGACGCCCACGAGGTCCTCCTGGCCCTGATCGCGTGCGAGCAGCAGGTCAGGCTCGTAGGAGATCGCCAGGTCGGCCTTGCCGGCGGCCAGCAGGCGCAAGACCGCCGACGGGTCCGGCGGGACCTGGAGCTTCACGTCCAGGCCGGCGTTCTTGTACAGGCCCTGGTCGAGCGCCGCGAAGAGCCCGGCGTGGTCGGCATTGGGCGTGTAGTCGAGCAGGACCGTGAACGGCTCCTGACGGACGGGCGCGTCGGCGCTCGGCTCGGCCTTCTCGCCGCAGCCGGCCGCCAGCACCGCCAGCGCAAGTAGAAGTAGGACGCGTTTCATGACCGGACCCCCCGTGGTGCCCAACTGACGACCCGGCGTTCCAGCGCCGCGAACAGGACATACAACGCGACCGCCTCGGCGATCAACAGCGCCGAGGCGGCGAACGCGCGGGCGCTCTCGAGCTGCCCGTTGGCGGCCACGACCAGATGGCCGAGGCCGGATGTCGACCCCGCCGTCTCGGCCAGGAACGCGCCGATCACGGCCACCGAGGCCGCGATCTTCATCCCCGTGAACCCGGACGGCAGCGCCGAGGGCGCGTCCAGGAAGCGCAGGCGCTGCCACGGCGTGGCCTGCAGCGAGCGCAGCAGCCGTCGTGCCTCCGGATCGCTGTCGCGGAGACCGTCGGCGACGTTGACGACGATCGGGAAGAAGCAGATCAGCGCGACGATCAGGATCTTCGGCGCCAGGCCGAAGCCGAGGACGAAGACCACGAGCGGCGCCAGCACCGGGATCGGCACGGCCTGCGAGCCGACCACGAGCGGGCGCAGCGCCTGCTCGACCGACGGCACGAGATGCATCGCCACGGCCAGTCCGACGCCGAGCACGAGCGCGGCGGCGAGGCCGAGGACGACCTCCCAGGTGGTCACCGCGAGGTCCGGAGCGAGGATGCTCCGGTCCTCCCACAGCGAGCGCGCGATCTCCGACGGCGCCGGCAGCAGCAGTCGGTTGACCAGGCCGCCGCGGACGACCGCCTCCCACGCGGCGATCAGGACGGCGAGCAGCAGCAGCGGCGCCTTCATGGCGCCACCCCGAGCGTCGCCAGGGCGCGCTCGCGCAGCTCGACGACCGCGACGTCCGTCCGGCTGCGCGGGTGCGGCAGGTCGACGTCGAGCGTGGCGATGATCCGGCCGGGGCGCGGCGACATCAGCACGATCCGGTCGGCCAGCAGCACGGCCTCCTCGACGTCGTGGGTGACCAGCATCACCGTCCGCGGCTCGGCGCTGAGCGCTTCGGCGAGCCACGACTGCGCCTGTGCGCGGGTGAGCGCGTCGAGCGCCGCGAACGGCTCGTCCAGGCACAGCAGCGGGCGGCCGGCGAGCAGCGTGCGCAGGAACGCCACGCGCTGGCGCATGCCGCCGGACAGCGCGGCGGGGCGGGCCTGCTCGAACCCGGCGAGGCCGAACTGCTCGAAGCGCGCGTGGGCCTTGCGGCGGGCCTCGGCCTTGGACTCGCCCTTGATGCGGACGGCCAGCGCCGCGTTGTCGAGCGCCGACAGCCAGGGCAGCAGGGCGTCGCGCTGGGGCATCAGCGCGGCGGGTGGCGCGTGCACGCTCCCCTGGTCGGGCGCGTCCAGGCCGCACACCAGCGAGAGCAGCGTCGACTTGCCGCAGCCGCTCGGGCCGACGACGGCGACCAGCGAGCCCGCCTTGACCTCGAGGTCCACGCCGTCCAGCGCGACGACCTCACCGAAGCTCTTGCGGACGCCGCTCACGGCGACCCCGCCCCCGATACGAGGCCCCACCAACGGAGCCTCGACTTCAGTCTGCATGCGCTCCCTCCGCGGGCATTACCCCGTCCAGGTTCGAAGGGTCAGCGCCGCCTCGGGGCGCTATCTCAGCCGGGCGATCCTCCCAGCCCCCCTGTTGGTCAAATCGTGCCTGTACAGCGTACCGCTCGCGTGTTCGGGCGCGGGAGCGGGTGGGCGAGATCTCCCCGGCCGGCGTGCTCGGCGTTCGCCGGAACGGGGTACCGTCCCGGCGTGGACTGGGACGGCGAAGGGCTCCTGGAGGGGCTGGAGGACGACACGGCGCGCGACGCTCGCAGCCGGTTGCTGGACGAGCTGCACGAGGGCGGGTTGGACGTCGAGGAGCTGCGGAGGATCGTCGAGGAGGACAAGCTCGTCCTGGCGCCCGTCGCGCAGGCGCTGAGCTCGGAGGCGCGCTACACGGCCCGCGAGATCGCCGAGCAGACCGGGGTCGACCTTGAGTTCCTGGCCGCCAGCCGGCGCGCGCTGGGGCTGCCGACGCCAGGCGACGACGAGCGCGTCTACGGCGAGAAGGACCTCGAGACGACGCAGCTCGGGACGGCGCACCGCCAGGTCGGGTTCGCCGACGAGGACGCGCTGGAGGTCGCGCGGGTGCTCGGGCAGGGAATGGCCCGCTACGCCGAGGCGACACGGGCGCTGGTGGGGCGCACCTTCATCGAGCCGGGGCTGGACGAGTACGAGCTCGCGCACCGCTACCGGGCGGTCGCCGAGCAGCTGATGCCGCTCGCCGGGCCGTGGCTGGAGCACGTCTTCGCGCTGCACCTCCAGCAGGTGCTGCGCAGCGACGCCCTGACCCAGGAGCAGCGGCGGGCGGGGAAGCTGGACGACACGCAGGACGCGGTGGTGGCGTTCGCCGATCTCGTCGGGTTCACCGAGCTGGGCGAGAGCGTGAGCGTCGAGGAGTTGGGCAGCGTCGCCGGGCGCCTCGGCCACCTGGCGGGCGAGGCGCTGGAGCCCGACGTGCGGATCGTCAAGCTGATCGGCGACGCGGTGATGCTCGTCTCCCCGCGTCCCGAGCCGATGGTCGAGAGCACGCTGCGGCTGATCGAGAGCGCGGGCGAGGATGCGAACTTCCCGCCGCTGCGGGCGGGGATCGCCTGCGGGCAGGCCGTGCACCGCTGGGGCGACTGGTTCGGCACGCCCGTGAACCTGGCGAGCCGGCTGACCACGCGGGCGCGGCCGTCGACGGTGCTCGTCTCGCAGGAGATCGTCGACAGCGTGGGTGAGCGCTACACGTTCAGCGATGCCGGCAAGAAGAAGCTCAAGGGGTTCTCGGCGCCCGTCCACGCGTACCGAGCAAAGCGCGCAGCGCCGGAATGACGTCCACGGTCGTCGCGTAGATCGCGTGCGCGTCGCCGAGCACGGCGGCGTCGTGCGTGTTCGCGACCGCCAGGACGTGCATCCCGGCGGCGCGCGCGGCCTCGATCCCGGCGGGCGCGTCCTCGACCACCACGCACTCGCCCGGATCGATGCCGAGCTGCGCGGCCGCCTTCAGATACGGCTCGGGGTGCGGCTTGCCGTGCGTGATGTCGCTCGCGGTCACGAGCACGGGCGGGATCGGTAGGCCGACGGCCCGCAACCGCGCGGTGGCCACCGGGTGCGAGCCCGACGTGGCGATCGCCCACCGCGGCCCCGCGGCTTCGATCAACTCGCGGGCGCCCGGCATCACGGTGATGTCGTCGGTGCCCGCGAGCTCGTACTCGTCGATGACGACGAGCTCCTCGTCGGCATCGAGGTGGGGCGCGAACTCGCGCACCACGTCACGGCCAGGCCGGCCATGCAGGCGCGGGAGCATCGTCTCGAAGACGATGCTCCGCTCGCCGGCCCAGCGGCTCCAGGCGGCTTCGACGACGGGGGTCGAATCGACCAGTACGCCGTCGAAGTCCGAGATCAGATGCAAGGGGACTCAGGCGCCATACGTCGGGCGCGTGAGGGCCTTGACGAAGTCCTCGAGCTGGCGGGTGGTCCAGCACTCGTAGGCCTCGCAGAACGGCTCGTAGGCGGAGATCACGGAGTCGCCGTAGTTCCAGTAGAGCTTCGGTTCCGGATTGAGCCAGAACGTGCGGCCGGCCTTCTCGGCGACGTGGGCGAAGATGTCGGCGCGGGGGTCGCGGCCGTTGGTGCGCGCGTCGCCGAGGACGATCACGGTCGCGCGCGGGTGCAGGTCGTCCTCGACCATCTCCAGGAACTCGCGCCAGACGCGGCCGTAGTCGGTGTAGCCGGAGACGTCGGCGACGCCGGCGTCCTTGGAGATGGCGTCGCTGACCGCCTTGAACGCGCGCTCGCGGTTGAAGACGTCGGTGACCTCGGAGATGCGCTCGACGAAGACGAAGCTGCGCATGCGGCGGAAGCTGTCGTGCAGCGCGTGCAGGACCGAGAGGAAGAAGACGGACGCGCTCGTGACGGAGGTGGAGACGTCGCAGAGCACGTAGAGCTCGGGGCGGCGCGGGCGCTTGGGCTTGTACTTCAACACGACGGGGACGCCGCCGGTCTCGAGCGAGGCGCGCATCGTGCGGCGAACGTCGACGTGGGCGTGGCGGTTGTGCCCGCGGGCGTGCTTGCCCTGCGTGGCGAGGCGGCGCTTGAGCTGCATGACCACGCGGTGGACGGCCGCGAGGTCCTGCGCCGGGCCGGACGGCAGGGCGCGGTCGAGCTCGTTCAGCGGCCGCGACGGCGGCAGCGCCTGGGTGCGCTCGATCTGCGCGCGCTCGAGCTCGCGGCGCAGGAAGGCCTCGAACTTGCGGATCTGGTCGCGCGTGAGCGGCATCTCGCTCTCGCCACCCTCGCCCTTGACGAGGCCCTGGGGCTCCGAGCGCAGGCCGAGCGAGCGGCGGATGCGCTGGACGTCGACGCCGAGCACGCCTGAGCCTTCGCCGCGCCGCCCGAAGGCGGCGATCGCGAGGCGGGCGAGGTCTCGGAGCGCCGCTTCGTCGCCGTTGCGGATGGCTTCGAGGATCTGCTCGCGCAGCGCGTCGTAGTCGATCCGCTCGGCGCTCTCGGTCCCGGTCACCGAGGCGTCGCCCTCGCGCACGCCCGCCTCCAGCGCGGCGCCCTCGGTGGCCCGGAAGAAGTAGCGCTCGAAGACGAGATCGAAGACGCGGCGGTCATCCGGCGACTTGGCCAGGGTCGCGGCCAGCGCCTCCTTGAACGGCGTCGGCGACGTCCAGCCGACCTCGCCGAGGGCGGCGAACGCGTCGTTGAGCTCCGACGTCCCCAGCGCCACGCCCTCGTTGCGGAGCGCGTCCGCGAAGCCGATCAGGTGCCGGGGGAGGCTCACCTAGGCGGCCAGTCGGACGCCGACCCGTTCCGCAACGGTGTCGAGGTCCGTGCGGTGCTTGACGATCACCGACATCGTCTCGCGGAACGTCGTCTGGTCGATGTCGTCGGCGCCGAGCAGCAACAGCGCTCGCGCCCAGTCGATCGACTCCGCGATCGACGGCGGCTTCTTGAGGTCCAGCTCGCGCACCATGGCCACGATCTCGACCAGCTTGCGAGCCACCGTCTCGGGCAGGTCGGGCGCGTGCAGCCGGACGATCTCGAGCTCGCGCTCCGGCGTGGGATAGTCGAGCCAGAGGTACAGGCAGCGGCGCTTGAGGGCCTCGGTCAGCTCGCGCGAGTTGTTCGAGGTGAGCAGCACGACGGGCATCGTCCGGGCCTCGATCCGGCCGAGCTCGGGGATCGTGATCTGGAAGTCGCTCAGCAGCTCGAGCAGCATCGCCTCGAACTCCTGGTCGGTCTTGTCGATCTCGTCGATCAGCAGGACGACCGGCTGCTCGGACGCGATCGCCTGCATCAGCGGCCTCGACAGCAGGAACTCCTCACCGAAGATGTCGTCCTGGACGGCCTGCCAGCCGGTTCCCTCCGCCTCGGCCTGGATCCGCAGCAGCTGCTTGCGGTAGTTCCACTCGTACAGGGCCTTGGCCTCGTCGAGGCCTTCGTAGCACTGCAGGCGCACGAGGTCGCGCTGCAGGTATTCGGCGAGCTTCTTGGCCAGCTCGGTCTTGCCCACGCCGGCGGGGCCCTCGACCAGGACCGGCTTGCCGAGCCTGGCGGCCAGGTAGGAGACCAGCGCGGTGGACTCCCCCGGCAGGTAGCCGGCGGCCTGCAGGCCGCCGGTGACGTCTTCGACGGACCCGGGGACGATCATCGATGGGTCAGTCGATTAACGAGGTCCTCGAAGGCTTCGATCTGCTCATCGAGTGACAGGCCGCGGACCCTGCGGTGGTACATGAAGGTCGGCGCGGCGAGCGGGGCCATCAGGACGTCGGCGAGGTAGTCCGCGGAGTCGCCGCACTGCGCCTCGCGCAACAGGATCGACAGGTGGGTGCGGTAGAGCGCGTAGACGCCGCCCGAGAGCCAGGTGCCGGCGCCGCCCTCGGCCGCGAGCAGCAGTTCGGCGTGCTGATCGAGGAAGGTCAGGTACGCGGCGCCGAAGGCGACCAGGCGCTCACGGGCGGGCGCCCCGGGGCCGAGCGGCGGCGCGCCGCGGATCATGCCCTCCTGGAGCCCGACCTCGTACTCGGACAGGACCGCGCGGGCGAGCGAGGCGCGATCGCCGAAGCGGCGGAAGACCGTGCCCTTGCCCACGCCCGCGGCGGCGGCGACCGCCTCCATCGTCACGCAGCTCGGACCCTGCTCCTCGAACAGCCGCGCGGCGGCGTCGAGCACGAGCCGGCGATTGCGCGCGGCGTCGGCTCGCTCGGGCGGCTCGGCGTCGATCTGGGGGAGGGCTGCGAACACGCTCGGAAGTATAACTGGACCGCAGTCCGTTTTGTGTGCTACATTGCTCCCAACAGCAAAACGGACCACGGTCCACTTCCTATCCCGAGGACACTCCCATGAGCGCCATCACCACCCAGCAGACCACCATCCCCGCCGGCTCCGTCTGGACCGCCGACAAGGTGCACTCGCAGGTCGGCTTCGCGGTCAAGCACATGATCGTCTCGACCTTCCGCAGCTCCTTCGACAACTACGACGCGACGCTCACCGCCGCTGAAGACGGCACGCTGCGCCTCGAGGGCACCGTCGACACCGCCTCGATCGTCCTCAAGGACGAGAACCTGGCCGCCCACCTCGCCGCCCCGGACTTCTTCGACACCGAGCGCTACCCGGCCATCACCTTCACCTCCTCGCTCGTGCGCACCGAGAACGACCAGCTGATCGTCGACGGCGAGCTGACGATCAAGGGCCACACCCGCCCGATCGAGGCCCGCGGCACGATCACCGAGCCCGCCGTCACCTTCGGCGACCTCGAGAAGGTCGGTATCGAGCTCGAGGCGATCGTCGACCGCACCGAGTACGGCCTCACCTGGAACGCGCCGCTGCCCAAGGGCGGCTTCGCGCTGGCCAACGAGGTCAAGCTGCTCGTCAACCTCGAGCTCGCGCGCGCCTAATCCGATGAAGGTTCTCGGCCTCTCCGGCAGCCTGCGCGCCGGCTCCCACAACACCAAGCTCCTCCTGGCCGCCGGCGACCTGCTGCCGCCGGAGGCCGAGTTCGTCCTCTTCGACGGGCTCAAGGCGATCCCGCCGTTCGACGAGGACGACGAGCACACCCGCCCCGACGCGGTGCTCGCCCTCCACGAGGCGATCGCCGACGCCGACCTGGTGCTCGTCTCCACCCCGGAGTACAACCACTCACTCCCGGGCCAGTTCAAGAACGCGCTGGACTGGATGTCACGCCCGCTGGCCTCCTCGCCGCTGCGCAACAAGCCGACCGCGGTCATCGGCGCCTCCACCGGCCTCTTCGGCGCCGTCTGGGCCCAGGCCGAAGCCCGCAAGGTCCTCGCCGCCATCGGCGCCCGCGTCATCGACCGCGAACTCCCCCTCGGCCTCGCCGACGACGCCTTCACCCCCGAAGGCAAGCTCGCCGACGACGACCTCTCCCTCGCCCTCGCGGGCATCCTCGCCGAACTCACCGGCGAACTCATCCCAGCCTAAAGGGGACAGTCCCCTTAACCTTCCCTTTAGACGCGAACGGCCTCGCTCCGCGGGATGCGGGGCGAGGCCGAGGTGTCGCGAAAGATAAAGGGGACAGTCCCCTTTAGGTGGGGTTTAGGCGGCGAGGTCGAGCTTCTCGGTGAGGCGGGAGAGGGCCTCGGACTGGGAGGAGAGCTGCTCGACGGACATGACGATCTCCTGGGTGGAGGCGTTGGTCTGCTCGGTGGTCGCGGACATCTCCTCGGCGGAGGCGGCGGTCTCCTCGGCGAAGTCGGCGATCTCGCTGGTGAGGTTCTTCATGCCCGAGAGCTCGAGGGTGATGCGGCCGACGGCGCCGTCGATCTCCTCGAGGGTCGTGCGGGCGCGGTCGGAGGCCTCGGTGCCGGCGTGGGTGCGGCTGGCGGCGTCGCGGACGAGCTCCACGGCGTCGTTGGTCTCGCCCTGGATGCCGGCGATCAGCTCGCCGGCGTCGGCGGCCGACTGGGCGGCGCGCTCGGCCAGCTGGCGCACTTCGTCGGCGACGACGGCGAAGCCCTTGCCGCGCTCACCGGCGCGGGCGGCCTCGATCGCGGCGTTGAGCGCGAGCAGGTTGGTCTGGCGGGCGATGTCCTGGATCGCGTCGACGATGCCGCCGACCTGCGCCGAGCGGCCGGCGAGCGCGGTGATCGCCGTCGCGGCCTCCTCGATGCGGGTGCGGGCCTCGCTCAGGGAGGCGGTGGCCTCCATCGCGGCGTCGATGCCCGAGCGCGAGAGCTCGGTGGCGCCGGACGCGGCGGAGGTGGCCTGATCGACGGCCTCGCGGCCGGCGGAGGCGACCTCGGCCTGGCGCGAGGCCCCCTCGGCGACGCGCGAAGCGCTCATCGCGAGCTCGTTGATGGCCTGACCCGTCTCGCTGAGCGAGCGGTTCATGTTCTCGCACATCTCCTGCACGTCGACCGTCGAGGCGCCGAAGCCCTTCAACGTGTCGTGCATCACGTTGCGCACGATGGCGAACATGTCGGAGATGTCGCGGCCCGGACCGGCCGAGCCCATCGACTTCAGGTTCACGCCCATCGAGGAGAACGTGTCGTAGTAGAACGCCTCGACGATCGCCTGCGAGTCGTAGTTGAAGACGCGCGCGATGGCGCGCTCGGCGGCGTTGATGACGTTGAGGTCCACGCTCTCAGACTTGCGCCCGAAGCTGCGCTTGGTGATGCGGGCGGGCTCGGGCGGGTCGGCCACCATCGCCTCGTGGACGAGATCGACGAACACGGGGTAGGTGCCCAGGAACCACTTGAGCGGAAGGTTGATCTTCGAGTGCAGGGCGCCCACGCCCAGCAGCGCCTCGAAGTAGCCGACGCCGAAGCCGTCGGGCTTGGCGGCCTCGCCGAAGATGGCCTTGAAATGACCGGCCTGCGCGCCACCCCAGCCCTTCTTGAGGTCGGCGACGCGGATGCCCTTGGCGTTCGCGTAGTCGGTCAGGAACTGACCGGCGGAGGCGTGGGAGAAGGTGTGCTCGGCCAGCTTGGTGCCGATGGCGGCAGCGTTGCGGTCGGCCCAGGCCTGCATGCCGCTCAGGAGCTCACGCTCGGCGGCCGTCATGCCCATGTAGGTGCGGCGCAGCTCGAGGCCACGCTCGTCGATCTGGTACAGGGAGGCAGCGGAAACGTTCATCTCGCTCCCGTCATCGGCCGATCGGACGAAACCCTTAGTCGTCGTCGAACAGCCGGTCCGTGGTCTCCTCGCGGCGCTCGCGCCGCGTCGGGGCTTCGGAACCGTCCTCCGGCAAGCGCGTCGTGGGCGCTTCATCCAATCGGGTGGTCGGCACGTCGCCTTCCCAGACCGGGCGCTCGCGCAGCATCTCGGTGACCGCGGTGGCGTCGCGCGGCGGGCGGTCCGGGATGCGCTCGCGGCGCGGCGCGTGGACCCAGCCCGCGTCGTCGGCGGCCGGATTAGGCGGCTCGGGCGCGTCCACCGCGCGCAGCCGCAGGCCGGAGGCGATCAACGCCCCCGCGGCGACGAACGCGCCGAACAGCCCCCACTGGATCCCCGCCTCGTCGGGCTGATCGAACATCCGGAAGACGATCAGCACGATGCACCACGCGCCCGCGAGGGTGATCGCCGTTCCGTCCCCGCCGGGCAGGTGGAACCCCTTCTGGCGCGAGCGCGCCCAGACGAGGAAGCAGACCGCCACCGCGACCAGCAGGATCGCGCCCTCGACGAAGGTGAACGCCCCCAGGGCGCTGACGTTGCCCTGCACGAGCTTGCCGTCGATGACCTTGGTCTTCTGATACCAGGGCAGCAGGAACGAGAGCACGAGCCCCACCGAGGCCGCCGCGGCGTATTGCAGCTCCTTCGGAAGCCGGAACCGCTCCGGTCGCGCGCTCATTGGATCGGGATGTCCTCCACCTGCGGCTCGTCCGGCCGGGCCGTCTCCAGCCGTTCGATCGAATAATCCAGGATGGCGCGCAGCGCGAGCAACAGCTCCCGCAGGGCGTCAGCGAGTTGACGGGCGAGCTCGGGCGGAACCGTGCCCTTGACCATGTCCAGCAGCGCGAACAGCGCGTTGAAGTCGGGAGTCGTGCCCGTGCGCCCCCGGAGTGCCGGTGGCCCAGCCGTTGGGCGGGATGTGCGACGCGGCCTCCTCGGCGCGCGCGTGCGCCTCGCGCACCAGCCGTTCCGCCGCCTCGTAGGCCTCGCGATCGGGCTCAGGCATGCTCGAACCCCACGGTCAGCGAGCCTTCCTCGAGGTTCGCGCTGGTCGGCTTGTAACCCGACATCGCGTTCGGCAGCGCGATCGTGCGCTTGTGCCCGTCGACGCGCACGATCAGCTCCAGCCCGATCTTCTTGAGCTTCACGTCGCCCTTGCGCGCGAACGGCAGGTCGAGCCGCAGCTCGGCGCGCCCGTTGACCACGGTCAGTTCCTGCGTGAGCCGGTCGTGCAGCACCGCCGCCGGCGCGTGCTCGGCGAACAGCGCGGCGCCGAGCAGCTCGAGGCTTTCGGGGCCGATCACCTCGTTGGCGAAGTACGGCGCCTGCAGGACGGGCACAGGCGCGAACCCGCCCGCGACCTCCGTCAGCTGCTCGCGCTGCGCGCCGTGCCAGGCGCTGAAGTAGCCGTCGGCGAGCTCGTCGGGGAAGACGCGGTTGACGATCACGGCGTCGGTCAGATACCCGTAGAGGTTCAGGTAGGTGAACGTGCGCATCGCCTCGGCGACGACCATCCGGTCGGGCGTCATCACCAGCCGCATCGATACGCGCGAGGCGTCGCGCAGCAGCTCGTGCATGGCGACGAGGTTCTTCACCAGCCGCTGGACCTCGGCGACGACCTTCTCGTCCGGGAGCTGGATGTCGAGGAACATCCGCGCCAGCGGCCGCGCGGCGGAGAGCATCGACTGCTCCTTGCCGAGCACCTTGTCCAGCCACCAGCGCGCCGCGTCCGGGAAGCTCAACAGCCGCAGCGTCTCGCCCGTCGGCGCGCAGTCGACGACGACCACATCCCACTCGTCGGACTCGGCATGGGCCTTCAGCACCAGCAGCGAGAAGAGCTCGTCGCCGCCCGGAGGCACGGTCAGCTCCTCGGCCGCGATCCGGTTCACGCCGCGCTCCATCAGCAGCGAGCCGAGCCATTCGCTGACCGCGCTCCAGTGCTGCTCCATCTCGTCCTGGGCCTGCACCTGCTGGGCGTGCAGGCGCTTGGCGATCTTCGTCGGGGTGCCCCCGACGGGCGCCTCGAGCACGTCGGCGAGCGAGTGCGCCGGATCGGTGGAAATCACCAGCGTGCGCAGGCCATCCGCCGCGCACCGGCGCGCGGTGGCGGCGGCGACGGACGTCTTGCCGACTCCGCCCTTGCCCGTGTAAAGGATCGTCCGAGGGGCCATAGAGTCCGATCGACTCTACCCGCGCTTCTTGACGGTCACCTCGCCGGCCGTGCTGGAGGGGTTGCCCGCGAGGTCGGTCGCGGTCACCGTCACGGTGTACTTCCCGGTCTTCCTCGGCGCCTTCCAGTAGATCGTCTTCGTCCCGTAGCCGAGCACGCCCGGAGCGAGCGTCGCGACCACGCGGCGACCGCGCTTGAGCGTCAGCGCCACGCGCGAGACCTTCGAGAGCTTGAACCGCAGCTTGCCGGTCCTGGTCGCCTTCAACGTCGTCGGGAGGTAGCGCAGCACCGGCGGCGTGGTCAGGTACGCGGTGAAATGCCGGCCGGCCGAGCAGTACGGCTCGGCCTTGGTGCGCGTGCACAGCGAGACGAGGAAATCGCGCAGGAGCTTGTGGTAGCCGAGGTCGGACTCGTGCTTGCTCGAGCCGCGGCTGTAGAGCGACCAGGCGCCGGTGTCGAAGGTCGGCACCTCGTCCCGCGCGACGCGGTTGCCGTCCTCGAAGAGTGACTGCGCGGTCGCGTCGCCGGTCAGGTTCGCGAAGTCGTAGAGGCCGACGAGCGACTGGATGAAGCCGTTGAGGATCTTCAGCTTCGGCAGCCCGGAGTACTGCAGGTAGTGCGCGCCGCCGGCCTGGTTGACGCGGACGCCCGCGGGCGGCCTGGTCTGGAAGATCTTCAGCCCGGCGAGCGCGGTCGGGAACGTGTCCGCCTGGCGGTGCAGACGAGTGGCGCTGCGGGCCATCGCCTGCAGGCCGGTCCCCTGCGCCAGCGAACTCACCCACGGCGGCTTCTGGCCGTCGAACGGGAACAGGTACTCCCACGCGAGCCCGCCCGCGCGCTCGGCCGCGAGCGCCTTGATCTCGTCCAGCAGCGCGCCGGCCCGCACGTCATACCGCGACCCGCCGCTCCAGTAGCCGTTGAGCTTGCCGAACGTCCCGAGCCACTGGATCTGCATGCCGTGACCGGGATAGAACTGGTAGACGAGCTGGGAGCCGGCGAAGCTCGTGCGGTAGCCCGAGGCCGGCAGCGGCGCGGTGGTCCAGAACTGGACGTTGCGCTGCAGCGTGAGGAACAGGCTCGGCAGGCGCGACGGCGTGAACTGGTCACGCGCGGCCATGTCGTCGAGGTCGCGGATGACGCCGCCGAGCTCGAGGTAGCGCGCGCCGGTGAGCTTCTTGCGGCGGGTCTTGGCGTCGTCGTAGGTCGCGCGGTAGGTGCCCGCGACCTCAGGGGCGACGGTGCCCGCGGCGACCAGGCGATCGAGCTCGGAGGCCACCGTCGGCTTCTTCGGCGCGGCCTGCGCCGAGGAGACACTGCACAAAATCAGCACAAAAGCTGCACAAAGGATGCGTGAGAGGCGCATGGTTCGATGCTACGTTCGAGCTATGCGCTTCTTGGTTGGATTCGTTGCAGCATTGGCCTTGGTCATCGCGGGCTGCGGGACGGACGGCCCGGAGCGTGTCAGTGCCAACACGGACGCCACCGCACTGTTGCGGTCGACGGTCACGAACCTCCAGTCGCTGAAGTCCGCGGCGATCGATCTGAAGGTCAGCGCGGGCAGCCAGACGGCGACGGCCACGGGCGCGTTCGAGCGCGCGGGCGAGAAGGAGCTGCCGAAGTTCACCCTCAACGGCACCGCCGAGGGCAAGACCGCCGGCGCGACCTGGACGGGCGAGGCGGGCTACCTCACGCTCGACGGCACGAGCTACGAGGTCCCATCGCTGTTCGTCAAGCAGCTGCAGGCCGTCACCCCGACGATCCTCCCGGACGTCACCAAGTGGGTCAGCTCGCCGCGCAACGAGGGCCCGGTCGACGTGGGCGGCGTGGAGACGATCAAGATCACGGGCACCGCCAACACGGCCCAGATCCAGTCCGACCTTCAGGCCATCGGCTCGCTGCTCTCGGGCAAGCTCCCGAAGCTGCCGGCGACGAACGCGACGGTCGAGGTCTACACCGGCGCCGCGGACTCCCAGCTGCGCCGTCTGGTCGTCCGGGCGAAGGACGGGGTCGTGGAACTGACGCTCACCAAGGTGGGCGAAGCGCAGACGATCACCGCGCCGCAGAACGCAAAGCCGTTCTCCGAGCTGCAGGGCAACCTGCGAATCAAGTAGCGCCTCACTCGACTCTCATCAGCACCGCGCCCTAAGCTCCTGCCCCGGTGTCTACGGCGGCGGAGCCCTTCAACCTGCGGAAGTTCCTGTTCAGCGGGTCGGGATGGCCCTACGTGCTGGTCCCGTTCATCCCGATCGCGGTGATCCTCGACCTCCTCGGGGCCACGGCGGGGCTGATCTTCTTCGCCTCGGCGCTCGGCGTCGTACCCACCGCGGCGCTGATGGGACGGGCCACCGAGGAGCTCGCGCACCGCTCCGGGCCCGGCATCGGCGGCCTGCTGAACGTCACCTTCGGCAACGCGCCCGAGTTGATCATCGCCCTGTTCGCACTCCACAGGGGCCTGCAGGAGGTCGTGAAGGCGTCGATCATCGGCTCGATCCTCGGCAACCTGCTGCTGGTCATGGGCGCGGCCTTCCTGGTCGGCGGCTGGGGCAAGGAGCGCCTGAAGTTCGTGGCCGAGGCGGCGAGCGCGCAGGCGACGATGCTGCTGCTGGCGGTGGTCGCGCTGGTGCTGCCGGCCATGTTCCTGCTGGCCAACGGCGGCGAGCTGCCCGCGCTCGGCGAGGCGGCCACGAACTACCCCAGCACGGTCGAGCACATGTCCTTCGCGGTGGCGATCGTGCTGCTGCTCAGCTACTTCGCGGGGCTGTGGTTCAGCCTGAAGACCCACAGCGACGTGTTCAACCCCGACTCCGAGGATGAGACGCCCGAGGACGCGTGGAGCATCCGGCGCAGCGTTCTCGTGCTCGCCGGCGCCGGCGTGGCCGTGGGCGTGATGTCGGAGCTGCTGGTCGGCTCGATCGAGGAGGCCTCCAAGGGCATCGGCCTCTCGCCGTTCTTCGTCTCGCTGATCATCGTCGCGATCGTCGGCAACGCGGCCGAGCACTGGGTCGCGGTCTACTTCGCGTCGAAGTCGAAGATGGACATCGCGATCTCGATCGCGATCGGCTCGAGCGCGCAGATCGCGCTGTTCGTGATGCCGATCCTGGTCCTGATCAGCTTCGTGCTCGGCCCGTTCCCGCTCTCGCTGGAGTTCAGCTCCTTGGAGATCGGGGCCGTGCTGCTGGCGGTGCTGATCGCCGCGCACGTGTCCCAGGACGGTGAGTCGACGTGGTTCGAGGGCGTGCAGCTGCTCGCCGTCTACGTCGTGCTCGGAATCGTGTTCTACTTCGTGTGATCGAACGCGATTGGGGTGTTGAGTACCAGCGTCGGCTGGAGACGTTCGACGCGTTGCGGGTCGCCGCGAGCGACCACCTGCACGCGTGCATCGCGCGCGAGTCCATCGAGCTCTCGCAGATCGAGTCGCGAACGAAGTCGGTCAAGAGCTTCAGCGAGAAGATCGCCACCAAGGGCAAGTACTCCAACCCGCTGGAGGAGATCACCGATCTCGCCGGCCTGCGGGTGATCGTCAACTACCCGAGCGACGTGCGCGCGGTCGGGGCGCTGATCGACCGCGAGTTCGAGGTCGACTGGGCGAACTCCAACCGCCAGGGCGAGGACGATCCGCCGGATCGCTTCGGCTATCGCTCCGACCACTACATCGTGCGCCTGCCCTCGACGCAGGAGTGGGAGCGCTTCAGCGGGCTGCGCGCCGAGATCCAGGTGCGGACGGTGATGCAGCACGCCTGGGCGGCGGTCGACCATCGCATCCGTTACAAGGCCGGCGACCTTCCGCGCGACCTCAGCCGCCGGCTGTTTCGCCTCAGCGCCCTGCTCGAGCTCGCCGACGAGCAGTTCGCGGGGCTGCAGCTCGACAGCTACGAGCGCAGCGTCGAATACGCGCGGGCGCTCGACCACGGTGACCTGGCCGTCGACGTCGACGTGCTCTCGCTGCGGGTCATGATCGACCGCGAGGACGTCGGCATGCGCTGGGTGCGGCGGGCCGTGGCGCTGGGCTATGACTGGGCCGACCCCGCCGAGAGCGCCGGCGACGACCTCGTACGCCTGCTGCACATCGTCCGCCGCCTCGGCGCGTCGCGCGTCGGCGACGTCGTGTCGCTGCTGCCGGAGGACCCGGCCGTGGGCGACGACCTGCTGCGCGACGTGCTCGCCGGCCTGCGGTCGCGCCCCGGGCAGGCGACGTTCTGGGCCTTCCCGGGCGACGTGCTCGGATTGATCATCCTGGGCCTGGCCGGGACGAAGGAGCTGATCCTGGAATCCGACTTCCGGCCGGAGATCCAGGAGGTCCTGCTCAGGCGGCTGGCCGACGGCTAGTAGTCGTCGTCCGGGTCGGGCTCGAGCTCGTCCTCGTCGTCCTCTTCGTCCTCGTCCGGGTCCTCGCGGGCGGTCGAGCGCGCACGGCGCGTCTCGAAGGTCTCGACCAGCTCATCGCGCTTGTGCTCGTCGATGGCGGGGTCGTCGCCGAGGAGGATCCACTCGGCCACGTCGTCTTCCTCTTCCTCGATCAGCTCGAGGTCGACATGGGCGGAATCGTCGATCACGACGACGATCTCGGTCTCAGGGTTGAAGTAGGTGCCCGGACGGGTGAGGATCTCGTCGACGTCGAAGCGGCGCAGGGCAGGCATGGTTCGGGAGGCTACTCGTCCGGCGCGGACAAGCGCCGCTCGACCTCGGCCTCGACGTCGAGCGGCTCCAGCCCGCGCGCGACGCGGCGCGCGTTGCGTGACACCACAAAGGCGCGGATCTCGGCGCGAAGGCCGTCATCGGGCGCTGACTGCAGCGCGGAGAGCTCCAGCGGGGCCCGGCCGCGGGCAGCGCGGCGGGCGTTCGTGGCGGCGAGCAGCGCGGCGAGGTCGGCTGCATCATCCGTCGACCGTGGCGCCTCTCGATCGAACGTCATTTCGGAGCGACCGATCTGGTCGTAGGTCCCCCGCGCGCTGAACGCCAGCGCGACGGCGACCACCCCGGCGAGGACCACCACGGCGACGATCACGACTGGCAGCGCATCCTGCACGAAGGTCAATTGTGCCGAATGGGTCCGGAGCGGGTACTCTTAACCTGTGTTGACTGACCAGTCAATCTGGAAGCTTGGCAAGGAGTTCTGATGGTCGATTTCACGCTGACCGACGAGCAGATGGCGCTGCGCGAGATGGCACACGACTTCGCGGAGAAGGAGATCCGCCCGGTCGCGTGGGAGTTCGACAAGGACGGGACCTGGCCACAGGCGATCCTTGAGAAGGCCTGGGAGCTCGGCCTGATGAACGCCCACATCCCCGAGGAGTACGGGGGCCCCGGCGTCAGTTATCTCGAGGGTTGTCTGATCGAGGAGGAGCTCTGCTGGGGCTGCTCGGGCATCGCCACCTCGATCGGCGCCAACGGCCTCGCCACCGCGCCGCTGGCGCTCGGTGGCTCGGAGGCCCTGAAGGCCAAGTACTTCGGGATGCTCACCGAGGAACCGCTGTTCGCGTCCTTCTGCCTGACCGAGCCCGACGCCGGCTCGGACGTCAGCGGGATGCGCACCACCGCCACCCGCAAGGGCGACAAGTGGGTCATCAACGGCTCCAAGTGCTTCATCACCAACGGCAGCTACGCGTCCTTCTACACCGTCTACGCCAAGACGGACAAGGAGAAGGGCCACCGCGGCATCTCGGCCTTCATCGTCCCCAAGGACGACACGGTCACGGTGGACAAGAAGGAAGACAAGATGGGCCAGCGGGCGTCGAACACCGCGACCATCACCTTCAACGACACCGAGATCCCGCTCGATCACCTGATCGGCGAGGAGGACAAGGGCTTCAAGCTGGCGATGATGACGCTGGACCGCACGCGCCCCGGCGTGGCGGCGATGGCCACCGGCATCTCGCGCGCGGCGTTCGAGTTCGCGACCCAGTACTCCAAGGAGCGGGTGCAGTTCGGCGTCCCGATCGCCATGCACCAGGGCATCCAGTTCATGATCGCCGACATGGCGACCAAGGTGCACCTGTCGCGCCTCGCCGCCTGGCACTCCGCCGTGCTGCTGGACCAGGGCAAGCGCAACACGCTGGAGTCCTCGCACGCCAAGCGCTACGCGGCCGACTCCGCGATGGAGGTCACCACCGACGCCGTGCAGGTCTACGGCGGCTACGGCTTCATCAAGGACTACCCCGTCGAGAAGCTCATGCGTGACGCGAAGATCATGCAGCTCTACGAAGGCACGTCCCAGATCCAGCGCCTCGTGATCGCTCGCGAGACGCTGCTGCCGCGCCGGATCGAGGAGCCCACCGCCGCCTAGGCGACGGGCGCCTCGATGTTCGTGATGAATCCCAGGATGCGCTCCCAGGCGTCCTGGGATTCGCTCGGCGTAGTCCTCCGCGCGGCGGTCGAAGAAGGAGTGCGGGGCGCCTTCGTAGACCTTGATCGCGTGCTCGACGGGGAGCGCCGCCGCGAACGCGTCGATCTGATCCTGCGGGATGTGGTCGTCGGCGCCGCCGAACAGGCCGAGGACCGGAACCTTGGCGTCGGGCGCGCGGTCGATCGCCCCGCGGGTCAACAGGCCGCCGCTCGACAGGATCCCGTAGAAGCCGACGACCCCGGCGAGCCCGTCGTGACCCTCGGTGGCCTGGACGAACGACATCGCGCCGCCGAAGCAGAAGCCGACGGTGATCGCCCGCTCGATCCCGGTCTGTTGCTTGAGGAACTCCAGCGCGGTGGCGACGTCCAGCGCGATCGTCTCGGGCGCGGTCTGCCTGACGTGCGGCATGTACTCGAAGTCCTCGTCGCGCGGGCCGAGCCCGGCCGTGCGGCCGAAGTAGTCCAGCGCGATCGCCGGGTGGCCGGCCTCGGCGAAGCGCTCGGCGAGCTGCTCGTAGAAGCGGAACAGGCCGCGGACGTCGGGCAGCACGACGACGCCGGTCGGGCCCTCGGCGCGCGCGAGGTACGTGGAGAAGTCGGTGCCGTCGGAGCTGGTCAGGGTGTGGCGCTCACCGGCCGCGCCGCCGGCCATCACCTGAAATCCCTCGGGCAGCTCGGGGACGATCGCGTCGAACGGAAAGCACATAGTGCGGGGAACGCTACCCGCGTGGGGGAAAGTTGAATGAGCGGTGCGGCGGGATGTAGCCGCCGAGCTCGATCACGATCTGCGCCCGGTCGGTGAGTCGCACCTCGCCGCTGACGCGCCGGCCGTCCACGAAGACCTCGGTCGGACCGCGGAAACTCAACAGGCGATCGGCGGCGAACGGCTGCTGCCAGACGGCGAAGAGATCGTCGAGCGTCAGGTCGGCGCGGTCGAACTCGACGACGCCGGTCGGATCGAGCGTGCGCAGCGGCGCGCGGCAGGCGGCGGCGTCGATCCGGCCGAGCTCGTTCGCGCGCGGTCGCTTGAGCCCGATGCCCGCCGGGATCACGATCGCGTGCCTGTGGGCGAAGAGCTCGACATGGGCGCGGTAGCGACCGTGGACCCTGCCGGGCTCGCAGTCGCTCGCGGGCGCGGTCGCGGCGGGCACGTACGCGCGCGTGGGGCCGATCGGCACCGCGATCACCGACGGGTCGTCGATCTTCGGCGGGGGCGGTGGCGTCCATTGGACCGTGCTGCCGCAGCCGGCCAGGACGGCCACGACTGGACAGATTGCGAGGGAGCGCCACGTCAACACCTGACTATTGTTGCCACGATGGGGTCGAGGTCTCGTGCAATGTTCGCTGCGCTGTCGCTCGCGCTCGTCGCGGGCTGCGGCGGTGGCGGCTCGACGGGGGAGCTCGAAGCGCCGCCCGCCGCGCGCACGTTCGCGCTCGAGGGCTTCCAGCCGGCGGGCGAGATCAGCGAAGGCGAGCGCACCGACGTGTCGTTCGCGATCCAGCAGCCGTCAGGCAAGCCGTTGACGACCTTCGCCAAGGGCAACGGGCCGCACACCGGCGTGCACGTGCTCTACGTGCGCGACGACCTGTCGGCGATCATCCACCGTCATCCGCCCGTGGACGCCAAGGGCGAGATCGACGACGAGGTGACCTTCAAGGCGCCCGGCCGCTACCGCGTGGTCGTCGACGCCTACCCGGACGCGAGCGGAGTCCAGAAGAACTTCCAGCTCTTCAACTGGGTCACGGTCGCGGGCCGGGCGACCGCCAAGCCGCTGCCCGCCTTCGTGCAGTCCCAGAAGGTCGATGGCTACACCGTCGCGATCCAGGGCCGCCCGGACCTGAAGGCCATCACGGCGTCGCTGATGACGATCACGGTCACCGACCCCAAGGGCAAGCCGGCGAAGTTCACGCCCTACTACGGCGCGCTCGCGCACGCGATCTTCTTCCGCGAGGGCTCGCTGGACTACTTCCACACGCACGTCTGCGCGCCGGGCACCCAGGGCTGCACGAGCACGCTCGGGGCCACGCAGGTGACGGGCACCGCGTCCAAGCCGGGCGTCCTGCAGGTGGGCGTGCTCGTGCCGGTCGCGGGCCGCTGGCGCCTGTTCGTGCAGGTGCGCGCGGACGGTCACCTGATCACCGCCCCGTTCACGCTCGACGTGAAATGAGCGCACGCGCGGCGAGGGGGCGCGCGCGGAGCGCGATCGGCGGCCTCGCCGCCGTGGCCCTCGTCGTGCTCGCCGCGCGCGCACTCTCGTATGCGCTCGTCCCGGCGGGTGAGCTGGCGGGCGCGGCCGGCGGGCCGGCGCTCCCCGCCGTGGTGCTCGTCAGCCTGGCCCTCGGGCTCGGCGGGGCGTGTTCCGTGCTGTGGCTCGCGAGCCTCGGCGTCCGTGAGCGGGCGCTGCTCGTCCGTGCGCCCGCGCCGCGGCTCGCCGTCGGCGCGTTCGCGCGCCGGACGGCGGTGCTGTTCGTCGCCTCCGCGGCGGGCTTCGTCGCCCTGGAGTCCTACCTGCACTGGCGCGCCGGCCTCGGGTTCCACGGGCTGCACTGCCTGACGGGGCCGGTGCACCACGACGCGCTCCCGATCCTCGCCGCGCTGGCGCTCGTCGCCTCGGCGCTGATCGCCGCGGTCGAGCACGTGCTCGCGTGGATGCGGCGGACGCTCGCGCGGTTGCGCGGGACGCGACGGGTGCGGCGTCGCGTGCCGCGGGTCCGCCAGTGGGCGATGACGCTCCGCGGGCGCACGCCCGCGGCGCGGTGGGGCGCTCGCGCGCCTCCGGTCGTGGTCTGAAGCACACCGAGACCGCAACCAAGAGAGAGGAAACCCGATATGCCCAGGTGGCTCGTGCCGCCGCTGGCGGTCGTCGCTGCGCTCGTGTTCTGCGCGAGCGCGTCGGCGCACGCCAGTCTCAGTCCCCCGGTGGTGACCGCGGGGACGACGCAGATGTTCACGCTCGCCGTCCCGACCGAGAAGGAAGGGGCGACGACGACCCAGATCGAGCTCACGCCCCCGGAGGGCTTCGCGATCGACAGCTTCGTCGCCGCGACGGGCTGGAAGCGCGCGACCGACCAGTCCGGCTCGGGCGAGGAGGTCGTGATCCGCGAGGCGACGTGGACAGGCGGCGCGACGCCGACGGGCGAGGCGGCGGTGTTCCAGTTCGTCGGCCGCCCCGACCAGGCGAAGACGTACGCGTTCAAGGTCCGCCAGACGTACTCCGACGGGACCGTGGTCGACTGGACGGGCGCGGAGGGCTCCGAGGAGCCGGCACCGAGCATCGAGGCCAAGACGAGCCTGGGCGGGAGCAGCCCGCTGGCCACGATCGCCTTCGTGATCGCGATCGTCGCGCTCGTGCTCGGCGCGATCGCGCTGCTGCTCAAGGCCGGCGAAGGGCGCGAACTGGCGTGAGACGGCTGGTCGCCCTCGCCCTGCTCGCTGCGCTGGCCCTCCCGGCGGCGGCCGACGCGCACGCCGTGCTGGTGCGCACCGTGCCCTCGGCGAGCGGCGTCGTCAACCAGGCGCCCGCGACGGTCCAGCTCACCTTCTCCGAGCGGGTGGAGCCGCGCTTCGCCTCGATCAGCGTCACCGACGCCGCCGGCCAGTCCATGACGACCGGCCGCCCGACCCGCGAGGCGACCACGCTCAGCGTCGCGCTCGGCAAGCTCCAAGAGGGCTGGTATCTCGTCTACTACCGCGTGATCTCGGCCGATGGCCATCCGGTCCGCGGCGCGTACACGTTCGCGCTCGGCCCCAACCCGGGCCCGGCGCCGCAGTTCGTGATCCCGAGCATCAGCGAGACGGCGGCCACGCCGCGGCTCGTCGCCGCCCGCTGGATCATGCTGCTGGCCGGGATGGCGGCGATCGGCCTGTTCGTCCTGCGGATGTTCATCGCCCGCGAGGCGCCGCGGGTGACCAAGGCCTTCGCCGTCGCCGCGACGGTCGCCCTGCTGGCCGCCCCCGTGTATCTCGTCCTCGCGACCGCCCAGTTCTCGCTGCGATCCGCCTTCGATCTCGGCAACGTCGTCCCGCTGATCGACGTCTCCGCCTTCGGCCGCGGCAACCTCGCGCTCGAGCTGTGCCTGGCGCTGTTCGTGTTCGCCGCGGGCGTCGCCATCTGGCTCGACCGGCCCCGGCGCACCGTCGCCGGCCTGCTCTCGCTGACCGGCGCGCTGCTCGCCGCCGTCGCCGTGGTGATCGTCCCCGGGACCTCCGGGCACCCCGGCACGACGGACCCGCGCGGCGTGGCGATCGCGCTCGACGCCGTGCACCTGGCGGCGGGGTCGGTGTGGCTCGGCGGGCTGATCGGCCTCGTCGTCCTCTGGAGCGCCGTCACCGGCCGGATCGTCGCGCGCTTCAGCGCCGTGGCCATCGGCGCGGTGCTCGCGCTCGTCGCCACCGGGATCGCCGCCAGCGTCATCCACCTGCCGACGCTCGCTTCCTTGTGGGAGACCGGCTACGGCCAGGCGCTGCTGGTCAAGATCGCGCTGCTGCTCGCCGCGCTGCTGCTGGCCGCCGTGAACCTCCTGCGCACCCGCCCGCGCCTGCTCGCGGGCCGCGAGGCGAGCGGGCGCCCGGTCACCGGCGAGGTCGTCCTGCTCGCCGGAGCGGTGTTCGCCGCCGCGGTCCTCACCAGCCTCGCCCCGCCCGCCAAGGCCGTGGCCGAGATCGGCAAGCCGCTGGCCACCGTCGGCCCGGGCCCGGTGGCTGCATCGGTGGAGCGCGACGGCTACACGCTCAAGCTCGGCGTCGCGCCCAACAAGGCCGCGGCCAACAACCGCTTCGACGTCACGCTGACCAAGGACGGCCGCCCGGTGCAGGGCGCCGCGCTGACCGCCGGCTTCGCGATGCTCGACATGGAGATGGGCCGCCAGGCGTACCGCCTGCCCGAGACGGCGCCGGGCCGCTACGGCCGCGAGGCGCCCGCGCTGGTGATGGTGGGTCGCTGGGGGTTGACGTTCGAGGTCGAACCGCCGGGCGCGAAACCGTTCTCCGTGACCATCCTCGACCACGCCGCGGGATGACCACAAAACTGCTGTTTGCCCTGCTCGCGCTGGCCGCCGGCATCGTCGCGCTGGTGGTCGCGTTGAGCCTCCTCAACGGAATGCTGAGTTGACCAGTCCTTTACGGTCCGGTTAGCTTCGCGCTAAGCCGTACTGGGTCGAAGAGGGGGTTTGCGGATGAGGGTCCGTAGGACGGGAGCGTTGCTGACCGCAACGTTCCTACTGGGAATTGCACCGAGCGCGCTCGCGCAGGGGACGGCGAGCGGCGCTTTGGGCACCGCCAACGACCCCGCGGGGCAGGCGAAGACCACGCAGGCGACCGTCGACGCGGCGAAGGCCGTCTCGACCGCTGCCGACGCGAAGGCCGCCGCCAGCGCCGCCGCGGCCGCGGCTGATCCGGGCAACGTCGCCAAGCAGGCCACGGCCGCCGCCGACGCCGCCGACGCCGCGATCGCCGCGGCCAGCGTGACCGGCGAGCAGAAGTCGCTGAGCGGCGTCAACGGTGGCATCGCCACCGAGCCCGCCAACCCGACGCTGCCGCCGGACTCGCACCAGACGGCCAATCAGGCCGTCAAGTCCGACAACATCGACTGGCTCTCGAACTCGCGCGGTCTGCCGAACTCGGCCGCCGTCCCGGCGCCCGCCAACGGCAACTACGCCGGCGCGACGTTCATGCACTTCGAGAACCTCGGCTACGACTTCCTGCTCGGCGACGGCACCGGCGGCCTGTCGATCTGGTCGCTCAAGAACCCGGAGCAGCCGCTGTTCGTGGGCGGCGTCAACGCGACGCAGCTCCTGCAGCCGGCCGGGCACTTCGGCAACCGTGACGTCCCGGCCGACGTCACCCCGCGCTTCTACGAGGGCGAGAACCCCACCGTCGACTCGCGTCGCAAGCTGGCCTTCCTGGCCCGCGACCCGCGCTCGTTCGGGACGTCGCACCCGAACGGCCGCACGGGCCTCTACATCATCGATGTGAGCAACCCGTGGACCCCGCAGGTCCTCAGCTACACCTGGGTTCCCGCGGGCCACACCGCCACGTGCATCAACGACTGCCGCTACGTGTGGTCGGTCGGGCCGGCCAACAACGGCTCCGCCGTCAACGGCCAGCCGCAGGACGTCGCGGGCGTGCTGCACCCGGAGTGGACCGGCGTCCCGACGTTCGTCACCGACGTCCGTGACCCGCTGCACCCGTACGTGTACGCCAACCCGGTCGACACCAAGCGCAACAACAACACGACCGCCTACACGCACTCGGTCGACGTCGACCAGGACGGCATTGCCTGGACGTCCGGCTTCGGCGGCATCCGCGGCTACTACACGAGCGGGATGCACAACGACTTCACGACCGGTCAGACCCGCATGGCCACGGCGACCGATCCGGTCCCGTACGCCGGCGGCAGCGTCCCGTCGCTGGAGAACGTGCTGCCGAACGGCAGCACGACGACCGACGCGTACGCGTCCGCGTCGCTGGAGCACAACTCCTACCACGTCACGCAGGCGGCCTCGGACACGTCGAGCAAGACGGTCACGACCGCTTCCGGGCGGACGATCAACAAGGCCGACCTGCAGTACATCACGCAGGAGAACACGGTCAGCTGCACGTCGACCAGCGGTGGCGGCGCCGGGCGCTTCCGGATCGCCAGCCTCAGCGGTTCCTACAACGGCGCCGCGTGGGATCCGAGCCTGGTCGCACAGGGCTCGGCGACCAACCCGAGCAAGCGCTACTTCCTCGAGAGCCTCGGCGACTACTCGCCGAAGGACCTGCCGGGCTCGAGCAACGGCTCGGGCTGCTCCGCGCACTGGTTCACCGTGCTCGGTGACATGGTTGCGATCGCGTTCTACGGCCAGGGCACGCGCATCCTCGACGTGTCCGACCCGACCAACATCAAGCAGGCGGGGTACTTCCGCGTCCCGTCGGCCGCCGCATCGGGTGGCAACCCGGCGCAGCTGGCCAACAACGCGTCGGCCGCCTACTGGCACAACGGCTACGTCTACGTGGCCGACTACACGCGCGGCATCGACGTTCTGCGCTTCAAGGACCCGATCAAGGGCGTGGTCCAGCCGAAGGTGTGCTGGAACTCCTGCGACGACTCGCAGACGCCGGCCAAGACGACCGCCACGCCGGGTGGCGCGGGCGGCACCGTCAGCGCGACGCTGGGTCTGACCATGGGCGCGCCGGCCGCGTTCACCGGCGGCTTCACGCCGGGTGTCGCGAAGGACTACTCGGCCTCGACGACGGCCAACGTCATCTCGACCGCGGGTGACGCGACGCTGAGCGTCGCCGATCCGTCCTCGACGGCGACCGGTCACCTGGTCAACGGCACGTTCTCGCTGCCGTCGGCGCTGCAGGCGAAGGCGTCCAGCCCGGCGGGCTCCGGTTCGACCGCATTCGGCGATGTCGGCGGCTCTTCGACCCCGACGGCGCTGCTGACGTGGGCCGGGCCGGTGTCCAACGACCCGGTGGCGGTGGCGTTCAGCCAGCACATCAACGCGAACGACGCTCTGCGTACTGGCTCCTACAGCAAGACGCTGACGTTCACGCTGTCGACGACGACCCCGTAAGAAAGTCCAGCGCTGGGGGGCCCGTTCTCGGGCCCCCCACGCTATCTCTAGGAGAAGTGATCGTGGTACGTAGGGGCGCCATCGCGCTCGCGCTGATGGCGGGAGTGGCCGTCGCGGGATGCGGCGGGAACAAGAAGGACCAGTCGGTCGAGCTCAAGGGCACCGTCACGCTTGGCGTGCTCGCGCCGACCGCACGGACGGGCGAGCTCGGCGCTCGCGGCAAGGACCTGCTCGACGGCGCCAGGCAGGCGGCCGCCGAGGTCAACGCCGGCGGCGGCGTGCTCGGACGCAAGCTGGAGCTCGAGGTCGTCGATGACGCGTGCGACCCGCAGGTCGCCTACGAGGCGGCCAAGGCCTTCGTGTCCGACGGCACGGGCGTGGCAGGCGTGATCGGCGCGATGTGCGACGAGGTCGCCGACCGTGAGGTCCCGGTCGTCGACGCGACCGGCCGGCCGTTCCTGGTCACCGGCTCCACGCGCGACGACGTGGTCAACGAGGGCATCCAGTCGGCCTACTGGATGACCGGGACCAACTACCAGCAGGCGCTG
This sequence comes from uncultured Solirubrobacteraceae bacterium, assembly GCA_963798325.1. GTDB lineage: Bacteria > Actinomycetota > Thermoleophilia > Solirubrobacterales > Solirubrobacteraceae > Solirubrobacter. Next base: position 262,083 of record CAWCSS010000002.1, on the reverse strand, counting down.
TCGTCGGCCTTCTGGATCAACTATCTGGAGGGCACCCGGCTCGCCGTCGTGCAGGACGACTCGCCGCTGTCGAAGGACATCGCGCAGCAGACGATCGGGCTGATCGACGGCACGCCGAAGCTCGTCTCGCTGCAGACGATCGAGCCGAAGGGCCCGAAGGTGGAGACGATCGCCAAGGCGGCGGTCGCCGCCAAGCCGGACGCGGTCCTGTGGACCGGCGGGGCGGCCAAGGGCGGCGAGCTGGTCAAGGCGCTGCGCGCCGCGGGCTACAAGGGCAAGTTCACCGCGACGGCCCAGTCGGAGTCGCCGGAGTTCCTGGCCGCCGCCGGCGCCGCGGGCGACGACACGACGATCATGGCCACCGCCTCACCGATGAACACGCAGACGCCGGCGGCCGAGAAATGGCGCGCGAGCTTCAAGGCGCGCTACCACCGCGACCCGCTGTTCGAGGCCCAGCAGGGCTATGACTCGGTGAAGGTGCTCGAGCACGCGATCGAGAAGGCCAAGAGCACCGACAGCGCCAAGGTGACCAAGCAGCTGACGACACTCGACGCGGATTTCGTGAACTCGATGGGCGTCGTGCGCTTCGCCAAGGATCACCGGCTGCTCTACGACAACCGGGTGATCCTCAAGGTCAAGAACGGGGCGCTGGAGTGGGAGCGCTCGTTGCGTACCGACTCGCTGTAGTCGCGTTGCTCGTCTCGCTCGTGCTGCCGGCGGCGGCGCGAGCGGACGGCGACCCGGCGAGCGACGTGCTGATCGGCGGGCGGATCTTCTGGCCCTACACGGTCAAGGTGCCGGCGGAGAGCCGCAAGGCGCTGGAGTCCAGCGTGCAGTCCTCGTGGAAGAAGGGCTTCCGCATGCGGGTCGCGCTGATCAACAACGAGTTCGATCTCGGCTCCGCGGGCCTGCTCTCGCGACACCCGCCGGAGTACGCCCAGTTCCTCGCCCAGGAGCTGGCGGCGGTCAAGGGCACGGACTGGCTGCTGGTCGTGATGCCCAACGGCTACGGCATCTACCACTGCCAGGGGATCCGGCGGCCCGAGGGCTACATCGACCCGTGTGAGAAGGCGACGCCGACGAAGGCCGAGATGCGCTTCCTGCAGTCGCTGCCGACCCCGGAGAAGGGGAAGCTCGACCTTGCGGCCGCGGGGGATCAGGCGTTTCGCGGGGTGGCGTCGCTGCACGGCGTGTCGGTGGGGTCGAGCAGGCTGCCGTTCGTGCTCGGCGGCGTGGGCGTGGTATTGATCGCGGCCGTGGGTGGGTTCCTCGTGTTGCGCCGGCGCCGCCGCGCTGTGCTGTGAAGCCGGTTCGTGCGGTGTCGGTCGTCGAGGCGCCGGGCATCGAGGCCGAGCAGCTGTGGTTCGACCCGTCGCGCTGGGCCTCCTGGCTGCAGGGCTTCTCGCACCTGGTCTCGCTCGACGACGGCTGGCCCGTGGAGGGCCGGCGGGTCTATGACGGCGGGCGGGGGCGGGTGCTCGAGCGGATCATGCGCTACACCGCCGGCTCCGGCTACTCGGCGACGATCGAGGACTCGCGCATGTCCGGCGTGATCAACGTCGCCTTCGAGACCGACAACGTGCGCACGCGGATCACCGTCGAGCTCGATGTCGAACCCAAGGAGAAGCTCGCTCCCGGCCCGCGCTGGTGGCTGCGTCGCAAGCTCGGGCAGGAGTGGGCGTTGACGCTCGAGCGCTTCGCCTATGAGCTCGCGGCCGAACGCTAGCCTGGCGGGCCATGTTCGTGTTGAAAGCGGGGGTCGTCGGCTCGGCCGCGATCGCTGATCTGATCGAGGCCGCGGGCATCGCGGTCGTGCGCGGCGACGTGGGTGCCTACGACGGCTTCGGCGACGTCGATTTCGTGATCGAGGCCGTCGACGAGGACATGGAGCTCAAGCACCAGGTCTTCGCCGACCTGGACGCCTGCACGCCCGGTCATGCCGTCCTGGCGTCCTCGACGGCGGAGCTGTCGGTGACCGAGATCGGTGAGATCACGCTGCGCCCGCATCAGGTCGTGGGCATGCACTTCATCGACGGCGCGCGCGTGGTCGAGATCGTCGAGGGTGACGACACCTCCGGCGAGACGCTGCGGATCGCGACCAACTTCGCCCAGGCCATCCGCCGCACGCCGGTGCGCGTGGGGGAGTGCCCCGGCTTCGTCGTCAACCGTGTGCTGCGCACGCCGGGCCTGCAGCTCGACGAGGCCTACGGGGAGCGCTTCACCGTTCCGGGCGACGAAGAGCTGCAGCGGTTCGTCGAGGCGTCGCTGGTGCTCGAGGAGGGCATCGCCAGCGTGCGCGACATCGATCTCGCGCTGCGGCTGACGGCCAAGGTCGCACCGTTCGCGCAGGCCGACGAGCGTGGGCTGGACGCGTTGCTGGCGGCGTTGGAGGCGGCGGCGGAGAGCAACGAGCACCTCGAGCCGCCGGTGATCCTGCGGCGTCTGGTCGCGCAGGGGCGGCTCGGCAAGGCCGCGGGGCAGGGCTTCTACGCCTATCCACGGGCCGAGATCGACGGGCCGGTCGGGCTGGAGCTGCGCGACGACGGCATCGCGATCGTGTGGCTCGCGAACCCGCCGGCGAACTCGCTCGGGCCGGCGACGGTCGCGGGCCTGGGCGCCGCCTGGCGAGAGCTGGTGGCGGCGGGCGCGCGGGCGATGGTGCTCGCCTCGGCCAACCCGGCGCTGTTCTGCGCGGGCGCGGACATCAAGGCGTTCACGCAGTGGGACCAGGACTCCGGGCGTGCGCACCTCAAGGAGATCGTCGAGCTCAGCCGCGAGTGGGAACGCTCGCCGGTGGTCACGATCGCCGCGGTCAACGGGCTCGCGTTCGGCGGCGGCTGCGAGGTCGCGATGGCCTGCGACTTCCGGCTCGCGGCGATCAGCGCCTCCTTCGGCCAGCCGGAGATCAACCTCGGGATCATCCCGGGCTTCGGCGGCACCCAGCGCCTGCCGCGCCTTGTCGGCCCGGCGCGCGCGTTGGAGCTCAACCTGCTCGGCGAGCCGATCAACGCCGTCGAGGCGCTGGAGATCGGGCTCGTCCACCGCGTCGTCGACGACCACGAGCTCTTCGACACCGCGCTGTTGTGGGCGCGCAAGGCGTCGAGGCAGGCGCCGTTGGCGATCGAGCAGATCAAACGCGTCTCCGATGGCGCGGACCTCGACGCGGGGTTGGAGGCGGAGCGCGACGGCTTCATGACGGCGTTCGGCACCGAGGACGCGCGCGAGGGCATCGGCGCGTTCATCGAGAAGCGGCCCGCGGAGTTCCGTGGGCGCTGAGCGCCTCGCTTCGCTGATCCGATCCTCCGGGCCGGTCGTCGCCTTGACCGGCGCCGGCATCTCGGTGCCCTCCGGCATCCCGGACTTCCGCACGCCGATGACCGGCCTGTGGGCGAACGTGGACCCGATGGAAGTCGCCCACATCTCCGTCTGGCGGCGCGACCCGGCGCGGTTCTGGTCCTTCTACGGGCAGCGCTTCGCGGCGCTCGACGGCAAGGAGCCCAACGGCGCGCACCTCGCGCTCGCGGAATTGGAGCGCCGCGGGCTGCTCTCCGGCGTCATCACCCAGAACATCGACGGCCTCCACGCCCGCGCCGGCACGGCCGACCCGATCGAGGTGCACGGCTCGATCCGCACGGCCTCGTGCCTGGTCGACGGCTCGACGTTCTCGCTCTCGGAGACTCGCGCCCGCCTCGCGTCCGACCCGGACGGCATTCCTCGCTGCGACTGCGGCGCGCCGTTGAAGCCCGACGTCGTGCTGTTCGGCGAGTTCCTGCCGGAGGTGGCGATGGCGCGAGCGGGCGAGTTGGCGTCGTCCGCGGGGTTGATGCTCGCGATCGGCTCCTCCTTGGAGGTCTACCCCGTGGCTGGGCTGCCGGCGGACACGTTGGCCGCGGGCGGGAAGCTCGCTCTTGTGACGATGGGGCGTACGCCGTACGACCGCGAGGCGGTCTTGAAGCTCTCGGGGGACGTGGTGGACGAGCTCTCGGCCGTGGTGGCGGCGCTCGATTAACGGCGAGCGGATCGCCTCGCGGCCGTCAAGGGCACCGCTTCGCGGCTCGCTTCGCTCGGCCCTGCGGGCTGCCGATTGACTGCCGCGACTCGATCCGCTGATGGGCTGGTCAAGGAGGCTCCGCCAGAGGTGCCCTCCGAGGGAGGGCCATCCGGCACCGACGGCCGTCCGCGTTACGTTTCCGTCCCAGAGGGACGGTTTCGTCACTCCCTCGCGGCGCCGGCCGCAGGCGTCCCCTCCGCCGCGGTAGTTCTAACCCGCCTCGGCGGCGTAGATCGCACGGGCTCGCAGCGCCGCTTCGAGTCGCTCCAACGCGGCCGAGACGACCTCCAGATCGGCGCCCTCCAGGGTGCCGGCACGAGCCGCCGCGGCCGCTTCGGACACCCTCAGAGCATGCTCAGCGAGCTCCTCCAAGCGCGCCGCGAGGTCCCCCAACGTCACCCACCCGGCCAGCTCCGCGAGCGCCGCGGACAGCGAAGTCTCAAGCTGAAGTGCAGCTTCACGGTTGCGTCCGCGGTCCAGATCGGCCCGGGCTCGGAGGGTCAATTCCTCACACGCCAGGACCGCGTCGCGCCCCGACAGCAACGCCGCCAGCCGGTCCGCTGGACGGTGCTTGGACCGGCGTTTGAGGGTCGGGAGCTCCGGCAACGGGACGGTTCTGGCGTCCGCCCACTCGCCCGCCGCGAGCTGTTCGCCGGAGCCGTAGCCGATCCGGATCTCCTCTGCCCGGGAAGGATCGGCGTCGGGCGCATACGGGTCCGCGGCGGCGACGCGGTGAAAGGCCATGAACTGCGCGAACACGGCCAGTTCGTCGGTTGGAGTGGCCTTGCGCAGCCAGTCGGCGGCGGTGGCGTCGTCCGGCATCGCGGCGGCGTCGATGACGGTGACGCGGGTGCGGGTGACCGGCTCGCGGCGACGGCGGCGGGCCGGCGGCAGCTCGGTCACGACGATCACGGAGCGGACGTCATCGCCCGCGAAGCGCCGGACGACGTAGCGACCGCCCGGAGGGCCGAGGCGCCCAGCGAACTCCCACTGGACGAACCGGAAGCGCCGCTCGTCCGTGCTAGTCGCCGTTCTGGCCGGACTCGCCGACCTTTGTCGCGCCCTTGGACGGGTTGAGCGGGACGGAGGGGTTGTCGATCTGGCCGAGGCGCTCGATCAGGCGGTCCCATTGCGACGGCTTCAGGATCGCGCTGAGCTGCTGGGTGGCGCCGGCGGGCGAGGCGCCGTTGGCGGCGAAGCCGACGTGGATGTGGTCGTCGTGGTCGGCGAGCACGAGCGTGTTGTCGGCGTCCGGGAAGTTCATCAGCGAGATGATCTGGTGCGGCTTCATCGTGCCCTGCAGCGTCAGCAGGCGCTGGATCACGAGGTCGGTGATCGAGCCCTTGCCCTGGTGGCCGAGGATCGGGATCCCGTTGACGGCGGCGATGTCCACGGCGGTGCCGATCGAATGCTCCGAGACGTTGCCCGAGGCCGTCAGGTAGGAGTGGCCGCAGTGCAGCGAGGAGATCGTCGGGTCAAAGCCCGAGGCGACGAGGAACTCCAGCGTCGCCAGCACGCGGCGGTCGATCGCGCCGGCCTGGATGTCGCGCCGGCCGCAGTCGTAGATCGCGATCCGCGAGTCGGCGAGGACACGCTGCATCAGCGTCTCCTTGCTCATCAGCAGGATCTGGCCGACGCTCGGCGTCGCGGCGCCGGTGCCGACGAACGGGTTCTCGCCCTTGGCGCGGTAGATCGCCGTCGACTCGAGCAGCTTCCAGCCGTCGAGGATCGGCTTCGGATCGACGCGCGGGGCGCCGCGGCCCGCCGGGCGGATCTCGAAGCGCACGTGCGGATGCTTGACCGAGGAGGCCTTGCCGATGCGCCCGATCACGGTGCCGGCCGGGATCTGCGAGCCGACCTTGAGGTGCTTGATGACGATCTGGTCGCTCGAGAGGCCGAGCGCGCGGGCGGGCGTCAGCGCGCCGTCGATGCGCCCGGTGCGCAGGAACTCCTGCTGCGCGCCGCCGGCGGTCATCGCGTTCGAGCGCGTCGGATGCGCGAACAGGCGGGCCTTGACCGCGGGCTGCGCGGGAGCGGCGGCAACGGCGGTCGTGTCCTCGGCGATCGATGTCGTCTTGGCCGCCAGCTTGGAGGCCGGGCGGTCCGTGTCGGACGCGGCGCGCTTGGGCGCCTTGTCCTTCTTCGGCGCGGCCAGCAGGCGCTTGACCTCGGCCGGGTCCACCTTCGAGGGCTTGGGCGCCGCATAGAGCCGCGAGATCTTCGACAGGCGCCCGTAGGTGTACGTGTTGCCGTAGGCGTCCTGGATCTGGATGAAGCGGCCGAGGCGCCTGGACACGCCGATCTTGGTCACGCTCGCGTCGCTGACCGCGACGACCGGCGAGCCGGCGTCGGCGTAGATCGAGAGGCCGCGGCGGTTGGTGCTGTCGACGGTGACGGCGGCGTTGGTGCGCTTCTTGGTCTTGAGGTCCGCGGCGGTGATCTCGTCCGCGTAGGTGGCCTCGGAGGCGACCGGGAAGCGGCCCTCGGTCAGGCCCGTCAGCGAGGACACGAGGCTGGTGGGCATGCCGCCGATCACCTGGGCGCGCAGGAGCACCGAGTCCACGTACCAGTCGGCGTGGTTGTAGGCGTAGACCGCGCCGCGCAGGTCCTTGTCGGCGCCGGCGGCCTTCAGATAGCGCGCGGCGGCGAAGATCGCGTCGACCGGGCTGTAGGGATCGGCGAGGCCGTCCTTGTTGCCGTCGACCCCGTAGTCCTTCCAGGTCGCGGGCATGAACTGCATCCACCCCTCCGCACCCGCGGAGGAGATGTTCAGGTTGCGGCCGTAGTTGGTCTCGATCTCGTTGATCGCCGCCAGGACCTCCCAGCGGATGCCGTACTCGGTGCCGGCCGCCTGATAGATCGGCAGCAGGAACGGCGGGATCTTGAAGCGGTCGATGAAGAAGTTCGGGACGCCCGGCTTGGCCGCGCCCGGCTCGGCGAGCGAGAACGTCGGGTTGTCCTGGGCGGGCGGCTGCGCGTCATCGTCCGGGACCGTCGTCGCTGCCGGCGTCGGCGTCGGCGTCGGGACCTTGCCGGTCAGCGACTCCGTGTTCGCCTGGCCGCCGGTGGTCTTGTTGGCGTCCTCGGTCGACGTGTCCTTGGTCTGGACCTTCGTCTTGGTCTTGCCCTTGCCCTTGGTCTTGGTCTTGCCCGTCGAGCCGGTGCCGGACTTCGGGGTCGGCGTGGGCGTGGCCGTCGGCGTCGCGGTGGGCGTCGGCGTGACCGTGACGTCGACCACGGGAGGCGCGGTCGCGGTCGGCGACGGCGTGCTCTCGGTCGAACCGAGGTCGACGATCGAGGAGATCGGCGCGGGAAGCCCCGGGATCTGCAACTGCTCGACCGGCGTACCGGGCGGAATGTCGACCGTGATCGTGATCTGCTGCCCGGTGACCAGCGTCACGCGCACGTAGTGCATTTCGGCGTGCGCGTTCGTCACGAAAATACCCGCGTAGAACGCGGACGTGGCAAGCGCGATGGCGACTGGACGACGGCTAGGCATGGCGAAGGTCTTGCGTGTGAACGCAGAAGCCTGACGATTCTCGCGGTATCACGACGCAGTTGGCGAAGTTTTTGTTCCGCCCTCGACCTCGACATGAGACAGAGGGCGGTTCCTCACCGCCGCCTAAGGTACCGTCCGGGACATTCACATTCGATAAGGAGTTGCTGGGATGGCTGACGAAGATGGCGCCGGGCTGCGCGATCGGCTGTCGAAGCAGGGCGAGGAGGCGCTCGGGAAATTGGCGTCCGATCTGCTCGAGAACCCGCTGGTCAACAGCGCGATCACGCGAGCCTTCTCCGCGCGCGAGAAGGCCGTGCATGCGCAGGAAGCGGCGATGGGCGCGCTCAACCTGCCCTCGGCGGCCGACATCGACCGGCTGACGCGACGGTTGCGCACGGTCAGCAATCGCCTCGAAGGCATCGAGGAGTCACTCGACCGGCTGCAGGCCGGCGTGGACAAGCTCACCGGCAAGCTCGACGCGCTCGACAAGCAGCCGGGGGTGGCCGACCGCCTCGCGCATCTGGAGGGCCAGCTGAGCAAGCTCGTCTCCGAGGTCGAAGGTGTGTCAGTGGCGATTGACGCGGCCCCGCTGACGGTCCCGCGCGAGCAGGAACGGCTCGATGTGGACGACGCGCCGGCCCGGAAGCAGACGCCGAAGAAGAAGTCCTAGCTAGAGTCCGGCCCGCCATGGCGAAGAAGGACAAAAAGAAGTCCAAGAAGGAAGCCAAGGCCGACGAGACCGACGCCCTTGCGGCGATTCGATCCGCGGTCGAGCGGACGCTGTCAGCGTCCGCCGAAGGGGCCTCGGCCACACGCGAGCGCACGCGTGAGATCGTTGACGAGATCGCAGCCGCCGCCGGCCGCGTTCGTCACACGCTGGAGGACATGCGCGTCCTGGACGAGGTGAAGCGCCTGCGCAGCGAGGTCGAGTCACTCGCATCGCGCGTCGCGTCGCTCGAGATCAAGCCGCCGTCGAAGAAGCCTGAAGCGGCGGAGAAGCCTGCACCCGCGGCGAAGAAGAAGCCGGCGGCCAAGAAGAAGCCCGCGGCCAAGAAGAAGCCGCCCGCGCCGAAGGCCGCGATCGCCACAAAGCCCGCGGCGGCGCCCGCTCCGCCCGCGGCGACGACCGCGGTTCCGGATCCCGCCGCACCGAAGCCGGCAGCGGCGAAGAAGCGTGCGGCCAAGAAGCCGGCGGCGAAGAAGCCGGCCGCGGCGAAGAAGCCCGCGGCGGTGGCCAAGAAGCCGGCGGCAGCGGCGAAGCGACGGGCACCGGCGGCGAAGAAGCCGGCGGCGGCCAAGAAGCCCGCCGCGGCCGCGCCCAAGCCGGCGGCCGCGACTCCGGCTCCGGCCGCGGCGAAGCCCGCCGCTCCGGCTCCGGCAGCACCCAAGCCCGCCGCGACGACCGAGAACTCCTGAGCATGGGCGCCACGTTCGAGTCGGCCAAGGAGCTCCGGGAGGTCATCGACAAGATCTTCACGTTGATGGACGCCGACCCGGACATGGGGCCCAAGCTGCGCGACGCCGACACCCCGCAGCAGTTCGAGTTCACCGACTTCGACGTCGTGGTCAACATCCGCGCGACCCGCGGCGACGAGGAGGGCAACCTCTACTGGGAGTGGACCGAAGAGGTCGACTGGAAGCCCAAGGTGACGATGACCATGTCCTCGGAGGTGGCCAACCGCTACTTCCAGGGCAAGGAGAACGTCGCGGTGGCGGTGGCGCGCCGGCGGATCAAGACGGGCGGGGACGTCAAGGCCGCCCTCGCCCTGATCCCGATCACCAAGCCGATCTACGAGCAGTACCGCGAGTACGTCGAGCGAGAGAAACCGCACCTGAAGGTGTGACCGACTCGCTGGCCGACGTCGCGCGGGCACTGTCGGTCTCACCGGCGACGCTACGCCGCTGGGTCGCGGAGGGGATCGTCCCGCTCCGCGACGGCCAGTGGACGCCGGCCGCCCAGGCGCAGGCGCGGATCGTCGCCCGGATGCGCGCCCGCGGGCACTCGCTCGACCAGTTGCGCGCCGCGGCCAAGGAGGGCCGGCTCGCCTACGGGTTCCTCGAGGACCTCTTCCCGGGCGAGGAGGAGGCGCAGCACTCGCTCGAGGACGCCTCGCGCGAGACCGGCCTGGAGCCGGAGCTGATCCGCCGCCTGTGGGCCACGGCCGGGTTCCCGGCGGGGTCGCTGGACACGCTCTCCGACGATGACCTCGGGCTGCTGCACGGCTTCAGCGCGGTGGTCGACGCGGGGCTGCCGCTGGTCGCCTTCCTGCAGATCGTGCGCGTCTACGGCCAGGCGCTGGCGGCGATCGCCGACGCCGAGGTCAAGCTCTTCCACATGTACGTCCACGAGCCGATGATCCGCGACGGCGCGCCGGTGCTGGACATCGCCGAGGCCCTCTCGGACCTGGCGGGCGGGCTGCTGCCGCTGTCGGGCCCGATCATGGAGGCGATTCACGAGCGTTACCTGCGCCACTTCCTCGAGCAGGACGTCGTCGGGCATCTCGAGGTGGCCGCGGAGGAGCCCTCGCTGGGGCGCATGCGGGTGGCGATCGCGTTCGCGGACCTCGCCGGCTACACGCGGCTCACCGAGGAGGTGGGCGAGGAGCAGGCGGTCGAGGTCGTCGAGCGCTTCGTCGCCCAGGTCACCGAGACGCTCCCCGACGACGCGCGCGTGATCAAGACGATCGGCGACGAGGTGATGGTCGTGGGCGCCGACCCGGGCGCACTGGCGGATTGGGCGGTCGGGTTCCAGGAGTTGCAGACCGAGCGCCCGCTGCCGCGCATCGGCCTGCACGCCGGCAGCGTCCTCTACCGCGACGGCGACTACTACGGGCGGGCGGTCAACCTCGCCTCACGCGTCGGCGCCCGCGCGACCGGCGGCGAGGTGCTCGTCACACGCGAGGTCAAGACCGCCGCGGGGCGCTATCTGACCTTCCAGCCGATCGGCGAGGTCAAGCTCAAGGGCTTCGGGGAGGCCACCGAACTGTTCCTCGCACTGCCGAAATGATCGGCGTGGTGATGCTCTCGGGCGGGCGCGACAGCGTGTGCCTGCTGGACTTCGCGGTGCGCTCCGGATGGGACGTGACCGCGCTGCACGTCAACTACGGCCTGCGGGCCGAGGCCGACGCCGACGAGGCCTTCTGCCGCGAGCTGTGCGCCGGCTACGGCGTCGAGCTCCACGTCGTGAAGGCGGGCGCGCCGGCCGGCAACGTGCAGGAGTGGGCGCGCGACGTCCGCTACGCCGCGGCGCACGAGCGCGAAGGGACGATCCTGACCGGGCACACCGCGACCGATCAGGCCGAGACGGTCCTCTTCCGGATCCTCTCGCGCGGGACGGTGACCGGGATGCCGGAGCGCTCCGGCCGCATCTACCGGCCGCTGCTGCACATGACGCGGGCGGAGACCACCGCGTACTGCGAGCAGCGCGGACTGCGGTGGCGTGAGGACCCCACCAATGCGACCTCCACGCGAGGACGGATCCGGGCGCTGCTGGACCTGCACCCCGCCGCCGAGGCGAACGTCCTGCGCGCGCTGGAGGGCGGTCGCCTGCAGGATCTCGCCCAGCATCCCGGCACCGCGAGCCTCGATCTGCCCGGCGGCGTGGTCGCCACCTCGGAGTACGGGCGGCTGACGATCGGGCCGCCGGCGAGCATCGGGCTCCCCGTGCCGGGCCGGGTCGCGTTCGGCGAGGGCGAGGTGTCGTGCGAGCTCGGCGAGTTCGCGATCGCCGACGGCACGCTCGACGGGCTGGCGAGCACGCTCGAGGTCCGAACGTGGCGCCCCGGCGACCGGATGCGCCCGCTCGGGCTCAACGGGACCAAGACGCTGCAGGACCTGTTCACCGACCGCAAGATCCCGCGCCGCATGCGCCATACGCTGCCGGTCGTGGTCTCCGACGGCGAGATCGCCTGGGTGCCCGGCGTGGCCACCGGCGAGCGCTTCCGGGCGCAGGGAGACACGGCGCAGACGCGGCTCAGCTTTAGACTCAGGCCGCGATGAGCGAAGAGATCGGCGAGATCCTCGTCCAGGCGGACGAGCTCCAGCACCGGATCAAGCAGATGGCGGAAGAGATCGTCGCCGACTACGCGGGCAAGGACCTGCTGCTGATCGGCGTGCTCAAGGGCGCGTTCCTGTTCCTGGCCGACCTGATGCGGCACCTCGAGTCCAACTGCGAGGTCGACTTCATGGCCGTCGCCTCCTACGGCTCGAGCACCGAGTCCAGCGGCGTCGTACGCATCCTCAAGGACCTGGACGCGCCGCTGGAGGGCCGCCACGTCCTGATCGTCGAGGACATCGTTGACAGCGGTCTGACATTGCAATACCTGCTGCGCTCGCTCGAGAACCGCGGTCCCGCGAGCCTGGAGGTGTGCGCGCTGCTGACCAAGCCCAGCCGCCGGACCGTCGACCTCCCGGTGCGTTACACCGGATTCGAGATTCCCGACAAATTCGCCATCGGCTATGGGCTTGACTACGCCGAGCGCTACCGAAACCTTCCCTACGTGGCCACGTTGGTCCTCACCGATGACTGACCTGACCTGTGATTAGCCCGCGCAAAGGATGGCGCACCACACTGCGCAAACCCGCTTGGGCCCTGCGATCCCCCTGGTAGCCTTGACTGTCTTGAACCGCTGTAGCACTTCCGCGCGCGGGATGCGCGCCGACTCATGAGCCGCTTCTTCAAGAGCGCCGCTTTCCCGATCCTGATCGTGATCGTGTTGGCGTTCTTCGCGTCCAAGCTCATCCAGGAGGGCAACTCCGCCCCCCCGACGAGCTACAACCAGTTCCTCAACCAGATCGACGCCGGCCAGGTCGACAATGTTGTCCTGCGCACGAAGGACTACTCGGCTGAGGTCACGCTGAAGGGCGCCGACAAGAAGAAGTACACGACGGGCTACGTGCCCGACGGCGCGGACACGCTGCAGCAGAAGCTTCGCGTCGCGGCCGCCGACGGCAAGATCAACGGCTTCGACATCAAGCCGGCGCGCAGCAGCGTGATCCTGTCGCTGCTCACGTACGTCTTCCCGATCCTGATCTTCATCGGCTTCTGGATCTTCCTGATGAACCAGGTCCAGGGCGGCGGCTCGAAGGTCATGTCCTTCGGCAAGTCGCGCGCCAAGCGCATGAGCGTGGACTCGCCCAAGATCACGTTCCGCGACGTCGCGGGCGTGGATGAGGCGGTCGAGGAGCTGCACGAGATCAAGGAGTTCCTCGAGAACCCGAAGAAGTTCCAGGCGCTCGGCGCGCGGATCCCGAAGGGCGTGCTGCTCTACGGGCCTCCCGGCACCGGCAAGACCCTGCTCGCACGCGCGGTCGCGGGCGAGGCCGGGCGTGCCGTTCTTCTCGATCTCCGGCTCGGACTTCGTGGAGATGTTCGTCGGCGTGGGCGCCTCCCGCGTGCGCGACCTCTTCGAGCAGGCCAAGCAGAACTCGCCCTGCATCATCTTCATGGACGAGATCGACGCGGTGGGTCGTCACCGCGGCGCCGGTCTCGGCGGTGGCCACGACGAGCGCGAGCAGACGCTCAACCAGCTCCTGGTGGAGATGGACGGCTTCGAGGCCAAGGACAACATCATCATGATCGCGGCCACCAACCGGCCCGACATCCTTGACCCCGCGCTGCTGCGTCCCGGCCGCTTCGATCGGCAGATCACCGTCGATCGCCCGGACCGCAAGGGCCGCGCGAAGATCCTCGAGGTCCACACCCGCGGCAAGCCGCTGGCCAAGGTCATCGACGTCGACGTGCTGGCCGGGCAGACGCCGGGCTTCACCGGCGCCGACCTGTCGAACCTGGTCAACGAGGCCGCGCTCCTCGCCGCCCGCACGGGCAAGAAGGAGATCGGGCAGACCGAGCTCGAAGAGGGGATCATGCGCGTGATCGCCGGCCCGGAGAAGAAGACCCGGGTCATGGGCGAGAAGGAACGCCTGATCACCGCGTACCACGAGATGGGCCACGCGATCGTCGGCCACTTCCTCGAGCACTCGGACCCGGTGCACAAGATCTCGATCATCAGCCGCGGCCAGGCGCTGGGCTACACGATCTCGCTGCCGTCGGAGGACAAGTTCCTGACGACGCGCGCGGAGCTGCTGGACACGATGGCGATGACGCTCGGCGGCCGTGCCGCGGAGGAGATCGTCTTCGGTGAGATCACCACGGGCGCGTCGAACGACCTCGAGAAGGTCACGGCGACGGCCAAGCAGATGGTGATGCGCTTCGGGATGAGCGAGAAGCTCGGCCCGCGCGTGTTCGGCCACGACCACGGCCAGCCGTTCCTCGGCCGCGAGTTCAGCTCCGAGCCCGACTACTCCGACGAGATCGCGCGGGAGATCGACGACGAGATCCGCCGGATCGTCGAGGGCGCCCACCAGGTCGCCCGCGACATCCTCGAAGGCCACCGCGAGCACCTGCAGTCGATCAGCGAGCTGCTGCTCAAGCGTGAGACGATCGAGGCGGAGGAGTTCTTCGCCCTGCTCGAGGGCAAGACCGAGATCGAGGTCTGGGGCGAGGAGACCGAGCTTCCGCCCGGCACTCCCGAGCGCCCCGAGCTCCCGGGCACGGTCACGCGTGACCGTGAGCAGGCCAAGCGCCAGTTCCCGCGTCCCGGCCTGGCCGGCGGCGCCGCGGACATGCGCGGCCTCGACCTGCCCGAAAAGCCAGACCTGGCGTAAGCGAGGCGGGCAGCCCTCGCCCCCCCGCGATTGAGGCGGGCAGCCCCTCCGCCCCACCCCGCGATTGAAGGCGGGGCAGCCCCTCCGCCCCACCCCGATCATCCGACCTTCATTCGGATGATTCGGCGGGCGCCGTCTATGGCGAGGCGCGCATCAGCCCCAGTTCCGCCCTGAAAGCTCGCCCCGGAAGGTCGCGATCTCAGTGACGGCGGCGCCGACGAACGCGGCGTGCGAGCGGGCGATATCGCGCTCGAGGTCCTCCATGTAGGAGGCGATGCCGGCCACGCCGGTCTCCTCCGCGAGGGCGCGCTCGGCTTGAAGCTCGAGCAGGTGGTTGTGCAGGTCGTAAGCGGTCATCGTGGGAGAGAGAATCGCGCGATTGCCGCTGATACATCAGGGGGCGAGCCTGCGTGTCGCATGGTCATCGCCCCCACCACGGAGGTGCGGCTAGCGCGAGGTCATCAGCTGTTGTGCGGCCGAGGACAGCTGAAGGATCACATCGACGTTGTTCTGTGGCGTTGCGGGTGCGCCCTGCGTCGAGGCCACGGCCGCCTGCGCGGCGTGGAGCTGCTTCGACATCATGATCAGGGCGGGGCTCGAGCCTGTGATCTCCATGCTCATGGGATCGGCGGGCGCCCGCGTGCGTTGAGCCGTCAGCGGCGGGTCTGGACGGATGTCGCCGTGAGCGGCAGCGGCGAGGACGGCTTGAGCTCCGCCAGGCGCAGCAACGTGATCAGCCGCTGCGCGCCTCCGCGCGTGGAGAGGCGGCTCAGCACGACGTGCAGGTCGGCGACGTCCTGGGCGACGAGCAGCAGGATCGCGTCGGTCTCGCCGGCCACCAGGTCGGCCGAGATGATGTTGTCCATCGCCATCACCTCGGCGTTGAAGCGCCGCTCGGCGCTCTCGTCGTGCGCCATCGTCGCGAGCACGTAGACCTGCAGCCCGAAGCCGGCGGTCGCGGAGTTCAGCCGCGCGGTGATCCTGCGGATCACGCCCGTCTCCTTCATCCGCCGGACGCGGTTGAGCGTCGCGGCGGGACTGAGGCCCACGATCCGGGCCAGTTCGACGTTGGGCCGATCGGCATCGGTCTCGAGCTCCCGGAGCAGTCGGACGTCGATTTCGTCTAGTTGGATGGCCATAGAACAAAAGAATATTTCGTCCAAGCAGCAAACTGACGAATCTGCACAAGTCTCATTCGAATGACGCCGATAATCGGACTGTCATGTCGTCGCTTCGCCGTCATTCCGCTCTTGTGGCTCTCGTCACCGCCGGGCTCCTGTGGGGCCTCACCGTTCCGCTGTCCAAGCTCGTTCTCGAGTGGCTCCCGGGTGGGTGGCTGACGCTCGTGCGCTTCGCGATCGCCGCGCCGCTGCTCGCGCTCGCCGGCCGTCGCCACCTGCGCGCCGCGGTCACCCCGCGGATCCTGTTCGCGGGTGCGGTCGGCTACGGCCTGGTCGTGGTGCTCCAGAACGCGGGCATCAACGCGACCTCGGTCTCGCACGCCGCGCTGATCGTCGGCGCGGTGCCGGCGATCGTCGCGCTGATCACGGTCGCCACCGGTCGCGGCTCCGCGAGCCCGGCCTCGTGGGCGGGCTTCGCGCTCGCGCTCGTCGGCGTCGGGATCGTCGCCGGCGGCGGGGGCGGCGGCGCCTCGATCGGCGGCGACGCGCTGATGCTCGCCTCGGTCACCGTCTCGGCGACGTTCGTCGTCGTCCAGGCGGGGCTGCTGCGCGGGCAGGACCCGATCGCCATGACCGCGGTGCAGATGTTCGCGGGCGCGCTCGCGGCCGTGCCGAACGCCGCGCTCGAGGGCCTCCCGTCCGCCCCGGCGTCCGCCGCCCCGATCGTCGCGCTGCTCGTGCTGGCCACGTTCGGGACGCTCGCGCCGTTCGCGCTGTTCGCCTACGGGCAGTCGCGCGTGGCCCCGCAGCTCGCGGGAGCCTTCCTCAACCTCGAGCCGCTGGTCGGCACGGCCGCGGGGGCGCTCGCGTTCGGCGATCCCTTCGGGCCGCTGCAGCTCGCGGGCGGCGCGGTGATCCTGGTCGGCATCGCGCTCAGCACGGCGCCGCCCAGGCGACGTCCGCCGAACCCCCCGAGTGCGGCTCCCCGCACCCCGGGACGCCTGGCAACTCGATCACGCGGCCGCAGGCGCGGTGAGACAGTACGTATCAAGCACCGCCCCTCCTCACTCTCTCTGACCATGACCCTCTCCGCCCCCCGACCCACCTCTCCCCACACCTTCGCGGTGCCGGTGGTTCGGGAGCTCCCCTCGACCCCGACGGCTTCCAGCTCCTCCTCCTGGTAAAGCCAGCGCTGTTCCCCACCGGCCGTCGCTCTGGGTTCCTCCTCCCCCAGAGCGGCGGCCGGTAGCGTTTAACGGGTGTTCGAGATCATGGGCGTGATCAACGTGACGCCCGACTCCTTCTCGGACGGCGGGCAGTTCGACGACGCCGCGCAGGCGATCGCGCACGGGCGCCGGCTGGCGGCCGAGGGTGCGGTGATCCTCGACGTCGGCGGCGAGTCCACGCGGCCGGGGGCGGATCCGGTGCCGGCCGGCGACGAGCTGGCGCGGGTGGTGCCGGTCGTGGCCGGGCTGACCGACGTGGCGCGGGTCTCGATCGACACGATGAAGCTCGACGTCGCGAGCGCGGCGGTCGAGGCGGGCGCGTCCTACGTCAACGACGTCACCGCGTTCCGGCACGAGCCGGACCTCGCCGGGCTCGTGGCCGACAAGGGCCTGGACTGCTGCCTGATGCACATGCTCGGTGAGCCGCGGACGATGCAGAACGACCCGCGCTACGTCGACGTGGTCTCCGAGGTCAAGGCGTTCCTGGAGGAGCGGATGGCGTTCGCGGTGGCCGCGGGCGTGCCCGAGGAGCGCATCCAGCTCGACCCCGGGATCGGGTTCGGCAAGACGCTGCAGCACAACCTGACGCTGCTCGCGCGCCTCGACGAGCTGGCGGCGCTGGGGCGCCCGCTGGTGATCGGGACCTCGCGCAAGTCGTTCATCGGGCACTTGACCGGGCGTGACGTGACCGAGCGCGTGCACGGGACCGTCGCCACCTGTGTGATCGCGCTGGAGCGCGGCGCCACGGTGTTCCGCGTGCACGACGTGGCGGCGGTGGCGGACGCGCTGAAGGTCGCTGCTGCTACTTTCGCGGCATGGCCGACGAGCCCGAGGAATACGACGACGAGCTAGACGACGATGACGACGACGAGGAAGGCACCGAAGTCGGCGTCACGATCGAGATCGTCGGGCTCTCTCTCTACACCCACCACGGGGTCACGGCGGAGGAGCGCAAGGTCGGGCAGCGGATCCTGCTCGACGTCCGCTTCGACGCGGGCGAGCCGGACGCGCTGATCACCGATCGCGTCGAGGACACGATCGACTACGGCGAGGTCTGCCAGGTGATCGCGCTGATCGCGCAGTCGCAGTCGTTCCGGACGCTGGAGCGCCTGTGCGCGGTGATCGCGGACCGGCTCTCGTCGCAGTTCGGTGCCGAGAGCGTGACGGTCAAGGCTTCAAAGCCGGAGCCGCCGATTCCGCTGCCCGTGGAAGAGGTCTCGGTCGAAGTCTGGCGTGAAGAGCGTTAGCACTCACTACTAACATCTGCCGGCATGGCCCGGATGTCCGCCGACGAGCGGCGTGAGGAGATCGTCGCGATCGCCTTCCGGCGGTTCGCCGTCGGCGGATTCAACGGCACCTCGACCGAGGACATCGCGCGCGAGGCGGGGATCTCCCAGCCGTACCTGTTCCGGCTGTTCCGCACCAAGCGCGAGCTCTTCCTGGCCTGCGTCGAGCGCTGCTACGGCCAGGTGGGCGCGGTGTTCGCCGAGGCCGCCGATGGCGCCGAGGAACCGATGGAGGCGATGGGCCACGCCTACCGCGACCAACTGCTCGGAGATCGCCACGCGCTGATGTTCCAGATGCAGTCGCACGCGACCGGCGACGCGGAGATCCTGGTGCACGTGCGTGCCCGGTTCAACGAGCTGCGGCGGACCGTGGCGACGCTGGCCGGGGTGCCCGAGGAGCAGACCTGGAGCTTCTTCGCCGACGGGATGCTGCTCAACGTGGTGGCGATGCTCGAGCTCGACTGGAACATGCCCGACGAATGATCTTCCGTCATCGGCGGGCGATCCTGGTCGGGTCGGTGCTGCTCGTGCTGGTCGCGGCGGTGTTCGCGCTGCCGGTGTTCAGCGAGCTGGGCAACGGGAACGACTTCGACGACCCGTCGGCGGAGGCGGTGACGGCGCGCAACGCGATCGTCGACGCCACGGGCGCCTACGCGGCACCGCAGCTCGTCGTGCTCGTCCGGCTCGGGGCCTCGATCGACACGGCTCAGGCGCGTGAGCGGATCGCGACCGTCGCCCGCGCGATGCACTATCGCGGGGTGGCGGGGGTCGCCGCGTACGAGCCCGGCGGCGACGCGCGGCTGGTGTCGCGCGACCGGCGCTCGACCTACCTGCTCGCGACCTACCGCAACGACTCGGCGGGGGCGACGCCGATCATCGAGCAGCGCCTCGCGAAGTACCCGTGGGTGACCGTCGGCGGTGGCGCGGTGGCGGCGAAGCAGGTGGGCGACCAGGTGTCGGCGGACATCGCGCGGGCCGAGCTGATCGCGTTCCCGATCCTGTTCGTGCTGTCGCTGCTGGTGTTCCGCTCGGCGGTCTCGGCGCTGCTGCCGCTGGCCGTGGGCGGGGCGACGATCCTGTTGTCCTTTCTGGCGATCCGGATCGTCAACGCCCACGTCAACCCGATGTCGATCTACGCCCTGAACCTGATCAACGGGCTCGGGCTCGGGCTGGCGATCGACTACTCGCTGTTCATGGTCTCGCGCTTCCGTGAGGAGCTGGCGCGCGGCCGGCCGCGAGAGGAGGCGCTCGCCGTGACGCTGAAGACCGCCGGGCGGGTGGTCGCGTTCAGCGCCGTGACGGTCGCCTGCGCACTGGCGGCGCTGATCATCTTCCGGCAGCGCTTCTTGTACTCGATGGGGGTCGGGGGCGCGTTGTGCGCGCTGATCGCGGCACTGGTGTCGTTGACGCTGCTGCCGGCGCTGTTGGGCGCCCTGGGCGAGCGGGTCAACGCCGGCGGGCCGAAGCGCTGGAAGGAGGCGATCGCGCGCGAGGCGGCGGCTGAGCGCTCGGGCTTCTGGTACCGGCACTCGCGGCGCGTGATGCGGCGGCCGGTGCTCGTCGCGGTCGCGTCGTCGGTGCTGCTGATCGCGATGGGGCTGCCGTTCCTGCGGATCCAGTTCACCGGCGTCGACGCCTCCGTGCTGCCCAAGGACAAGTCGGCGCGTGTGGTCGACGACGCGCTGCGGGGGGAGTTCCCGCCCAACGAGTCCTCGCCGGTCTACATCGCGGTGGGGGACGCGTCGCCCACCGCGGTGCGCGCGTACGCGGCGCGGCTGCCGGGGCACCCTCACGTGTCCGAAGGACGGATCGACCTGATCGCGCCGGGTACGCCGCTGAGTGCGCGGGCGAAGGACTTCGTGCGCGAGGTGCGGGCCGTCGACGCGCCCTTCGACGTGGCGGTCGGCGGGCAGACGGCGGCGTTCGTGGATCAGCAGGCGTCGCTTCGCGCGCATCTTCCGCCGGCGCTGGCGATCCTGTGCGCGACGACCCTCATCATCCTGTTCGCCATGACGCGGTCGGTGGTGTTGCCGGTGAAGGCGCTGATCATGAATCTGCTGTCGCTCTCGGCGGCGTTCGGGCTGCTCGTGCTGGTCTTCCAGGACGGGCACCTCGAAGGGCTGCTGCGCTTCGATTCGGTCGGCGCGATCGAGTCCTCACAGCCCGTGCTGCTGTTCGCCGTGGCCTTCGGGCTCTCGACCGACTACGGCGTCTTCCTGCTCGGGCGCATCAAGGAGCTCCACGACGCGGGGATGTCCAACGAGGAGGCGGTGGCTCTGGGGTTGCAGCGGACGGGCCGGATCGTCACCTTCGCGGCGTTGCTGATGATGATCGCGATCGGCTGCTTCGTCACCGCCTCGATCATCTTCATCAAGCAGCTCGGGTTCGGCGTGGCGATGGCCGTGCTGATCGACGCGACGATCGTCCGGGCGCTGTTGGTGCCCGCGCTGATGCGGCTTCTGGGCGACTGGAATTGGTGGGCGCCGCGGCCACTGGCAAAGTTCTCCTCCTCGTGAACGAGATCGGCTACCTCGGACTGGGCTCCAACGTCGGCGACCGCCGGACGAATCTGCAGGCGACGGTCGAGATGCTGTGGACCCACAGCGTCGTCGTGCTGCTGTCCTCCTCGGTCTATGAGACCGAGCCGGTCGGCGAGGTGCCCGACCAGCGGCCGTTCTACAACGCGTGTCTGCGGATCGAGACACGGCTGGGGCCGCTGGCGTTGCTGGATGCGTGCAAGGCGGTCGAGCGGGCCTTCGGGCGGGTGCAGGCGGGCGAGGACGGCTACGTCAAGGACGGGCCGCGGCCGATCGACGTCGACGTGCTGCTGCTCGGCGAGGAGCCGTTCTCCTCGGAGCGGCTGACCCTGCCGCACCGCGAGGTGCTGACCCGGCGGTTCGTGATGGTGCCGCTGCTGGAGCTCGATCCGTGGCTGGAGTTGCCGGGCCGTGGGTTGGTCTCTGACCACCTCGAGCGCCTGGACGGGCAGGACGTCCGTCGCGCGGGCCCGCCACTGGAGGTGGGGCCGTAGTGCTCCTCGTCGTCGACGTGGGCAACACCCAGACGCACCTCGGCGTCTACGACGACGTCGAGCTGGTGCACGACTGGCGCTTCTCCACCGTGCGCGACTCGACCGCCGACGAGCTCGGCGCGGTGCTTCGGAACCTGTTGGCGCTGCGCGGGCTGTCGTTCACGGACATCTCGGCGTCGATCGTGTCGGCCACGGTGCCGTCGCTGCGGCCCGAGTGGGTGGCGATGTCCGCGCGCTATCTGCAGCACGAGATGCTTCTCGTCGGGCCGGGGCTGCGGACGGGGATGCCGATCCGCTACGACAACCCGCGCGAGATCGGGCCGGACCGGCTGGTCAACGCCGTCGCGGGGTTCGAGCGGGCGGGCGGCGCGTGCGTCGTCGTCGATTTCGGCACCGCCGTGACCCACGATGTCGTGTCGGGCGGGGGCGAGTACCTCGGCGGCGTGATCTTCCCGGGCGTGGAGATCTCGCTGGAGGCCCTGTCGGCGCGCGCGGCCGCGCTGCCGATGATCGACCTCACCCCGCCGCGGGCGCTGATCGGCAAGTCGACGGTCGATGCCATCCGGGCGGGTGTCCTGTACGGCTTCGCGGGGATGGTCGACGGCATCATCGGCCGGCTCCATGCCGAGCTCGGCGAGTTCACGACGCTGGCCACGGGCGGACTGGCGGGTGCGGTCGTGCCGCACTGCACCTCGATCGACGTGGCCGACCCGTTGTTGACCCTCACCGGTCTGAGGATCATTTGGGACCGAAATCGCTCGTAAAGGCAGGTGACGTCGAGGGTCTGCGCGCCGCGCTGGCCGCGGACCCCGCCGTGGTCGCGTCGCGCCCGGACGGTTCGCGGACGTTGCTGCACGAGCTGACGGACTGGCCGGGCGGGCTGCCGCGGCGGCTGGAGACCCTCGCCGTCCTGCTCGAGTTCGGCGCCGACGTCAACGCCCGCATGCCGGGAGCGGGCGAGACGCCGCTGATGTGGGCGGCGTCGTCCGATGACGCCGAGCTGATCGACGCGTTGATCGATGCCGGTGCCGAGGTGGACGCCCGCGGAGCGGTCATCGGCGGCGGCACGGCGCTGGATGACGCGTGGGCGTTCGGACAGTGGCGCGCCGCGCGGGCGCTGGTCGCGCGGGGCGCTCGGCCGTCCCTGCTCGCGGCGGCCGCGCTTGGGCTGCCTTTGATCGCGGAGGGCGATGTCACCGAGGCGCTGTGGGCGGCGTGCCACGGCGGGCAGCGCGCTGCCGCCGAGGAGCTCGTGGGGCGGGGCGCCGATCCGTCGTGGGTCGGCTGGGACTCGTTGACGCCCGCCGGCGCCGCCCGCCGGTCGGGGTTCGAGGAGCTCGCCGCGTGGGTGGAGAGCCTGTAACCGCGCCTTGACCCCGACACCGGCTTCGCGAGGGAGTGACGAAACCGTCCCTCTGGGACGGAAACGTCACCCGCTCGCCCCTTGACGGCCGCGAGCCGTTCCTACCCTTACAGGCAGTGCGCAGCCTTCATGACCCCTGGGAACTCGGCGGGATCGAAATCTCGAACCGGGTGATGCTCGCCCCGCTCGCCGGGATCGGCAATTGGTTCGTACGGCTACAGGCCAAGCGGTTCGGGGCCGGTCTCGCGGTGAGCGAGATGATCTCGAGCTTCGCGATCCACTACGGGAACCGCAAGACGCTCGACGAGCTGCTCGTGGTGCATCCCGACGAGGGGCCGATCGCGATCCAGTTGTTCGGGCACGACCCGGAGATCATGCGCAGCGCCGCCGCGGAGGTGGCCAAGGTCGGGGCGGACATCATCGATTTGAACATGGGCTGCCCGGTCCCGAAGGTGATGAAGACCGGCGCCGGCGCCGCGATGATCAAGGACCCGGACCTCGCGATCGCCATCGCGATCGCGGCGCGAGAGGGTTCGGGGCTCCCCGTGACCGTCAAGCTGCGCGGCAGCGTGAAGCCCGGCGGGATGGAAGGGCTGGATCTCGCGCACCGGCTGGTAACCGAGGCGGGCGTGGCCGGGATCAGCTTCCACCCGCGCAGCGCGGCGGTCAGGCATAAGGGCACGCCCGACTACGACCTCGCCAAGCGGCTGGTCGAGGAGTTGCCCGTTCCCGTCATCGTCAGCGGCGGGATGGAGGGCGCGGAGCACATCCGCTGGGTGTTCGAGCACACCGGCTGCGAGGCGGTGATGCTGGCCCGTGGGGCGCTCGGGAACCCGTGGCTGTTCGCGCAGGTGCTCGGCGCGCGCGAGGACGAGCCGTCCGCCGAAGAGGTGCTCACGGAGTGGAACTGGGTCATCGACCGAGCCGAGGAGCACCTCGGGCCGGTGCGGGCCGCGCGCTACCTGCGCAAGTTCCACCCGTGGTACGTCGAACGCCTCGGCGCGCCCAAGGCGGTTCAGGACGCGCTGCAACGGGCAGAGACACTTGGCGAACAGCGAGCAGTGCTGTTGCTATCCTGCGCGCCCGCTGCGCCGGTACAGGCGTAGTTTCTGGACAGACGTTTTCGCGGGGCCCCACCTCGCGACGGATGTGCCCAGAACGTTTCACCGGTCCGCCTGACGAGCGGGCCGTTTCCATCTTCAGCCCCGCAGAAGGACTGACGCAGTATGCAGAAGGACGTCATCCTCACCCCCGAAGGCCTCGAGAAGCTCAAGGATGAGATCGAGTATCTCTCGACTCAGAAGCGGCGTGAGGTCGCGGAACGCATCAAGGAAGCACGCGAGTTCGGTGACATCACCGAGAACTCGGAGTACGACGACGCCAAGAACGAGCAGGCCATGCTGGAGTCGCGGATCGCGACCCTGGAGGACAAGCTCCGTTCCGCATCGGTGATCGATGCGAAGGAGCTGTCGGCGGACGTGGTTCGCGTCGGCTCGCAGGTCCACGTCAAGGACGACAAGGGCAAGGAGCTCGCGTACACGATCGTCGGCTCCACCGAGGCCGACCCGTCGGCGAACCGGCTCTCCAACGAGTCGCCGGTCGGCAAGGCGCTGGTCGGCCGCAAGAAGGGCGACAACGTCACCGTGACGCTGCCCAGCGGCAAGCATCGCGAGTTGACGGTCACCAAGATCGAAGTCGCATAAGTGTCGGTGGAGGAGTCCTCAGAGCTCCTCGCCGTCCGCCGCCGCAAGCTCGAGGGTCTGCGGGAGGCGGGCATCGAGCCCTTCCCGCACGCCTACGCGGGCGTGACGGCGATCGCGGACGCCAAGGCGCCACATGAAGGACTCGAACCCGGCGACGAGACCGACGCGCGAGTGCGCGTCGCCGGCCGCCTGCACGCGCGCCGCGGCCAGGGGAAGATGGCGTTCCTCGACCTCGACGACCGCACCGGCCGGATCCAGCTGCAGGCCCGGCGGGACGTCCTCGGCGACGAGGCCTTCGAGCGCCTGCTGACGATGGACCTCGGCGACCTGATCGGCGCCGACGGCACGATGTTCAAGACCCGCCGCGGCGAGCTCTCGGTGGCCGTCAGCGAGTGGACGCTGCTGGCGAAGTCGCTGCGCCCGCCGCCGGAGAAGCACCACGGCCTGACCGACACCGAGACGCGCCTGCGCTACCGCGAGCTCGACCTGATCTCCAACCCCGAGACGCGCGAGGTGTTCATCACCCGCGCGAAGATCGTCTCCGCGATCCGGCGGTTCCTCGACGAGGAAGGGTTCATCGAGGTCGAGACGCCGGTGCTGCAGCCGATCTACGGCGGCGCACTGGCGCGTCCGTTCGTGACGCACTTCAACGCGCTGGAACGCACGATGTACCTGCGGATCGCCACCGAGCTCTACCTCAAGCGCCTGATCGTGGGCGGCCTGGAGCGCGTCTACGAGATCGGCAAGGACTTTCGCAACGAGGGCCTGAGCCCCAAGCACAACCCCGAGTTCACGATGCTCGAGTGGTACGAGGCGTACGCCGACTGGGAGGTCGTGGCCGAGCGCGCGGAGCGGTTGATCCGCAGCGTCGCCCGCACCCTGGGAGCGGAGCGCTTCGACGTGGCGTGGAAGCGCGAGACGCTGGCCGGCTCCGTGCAGTCGCGCGTGGGCATCGACGTCCTCGAGCACCGCACGCTGGAAGCGCTGCAGGGCGCGATGCGCGAGAAGGGCATCGACGTTCCCGACGAGCCCAACTGGGCCGCGCTGGTCGACCACCTGGTCTCCAAGCACGTCGAGCCGACCCTGATCGAGCCGACGATCCTGCACGACTATCCCGTCGAGCTCTCGCCGTTCGCAAAACGACATCGCGAACACGCCGGTCTGGTCGAGCGCTTCGAGGCCTTCGCCGACGGTATGGAGTTCGCCAACGCGTTCTCCGAGCTCAACGACCCTGACGACCAGCGCGCGCGCTTCGAGGAACAGGTCCGTCACGCCGCCGCGGGTGACGAGAACGCGCCACCCTTCGACACCGATTACATCTTCAGCCTCGAGCACGGAATGCCTCCGACGGGCGGAATCGGCATCGGGATCGACCGTCTGACGATGCTCATGACCGGTCAGCGGACCATCCGCGAAGTCGTGCTCTTCCCTGCACTAAGGGGTTAACCTCGCTGGACCGCGCGGCCGGTCGGAGGCGCGCCGGATTAGACCGTTCGTCGAACACGCCTGCGGCGTCCACTCCGTTGGTAGACTGGTGTATGGCCAAAGACGTGCCCCGAGCGCTGATCCGGACCGGCGATCCCGCCGCATACACGGATGAGAGCCGGGGTATTTTTGTCTCCCGGCCGTTTCCGTCACTGCCCTCCCGACCCAACCCAGGACCACCGAACGACCGAGCGCTAGGCGAGCACTAGTAGGAAGGAAGCTCCCCAACCCATGTTCGAGCGATTCACAGAGCGAGCACGTCAGGTGGTCGTCCTCGCCCAGGAGGAGGCGCGGACGCTCAAGCACAACTACATCGGGACCGAGCACATCCTCCTCGGCCTCCTCCGTGAGGAGGAGGGTCTCGCCGCACGCGTACTCGAGTCCCTGGACATCACCGTGGAGCGCGTCCGCGCCCAGGTCGTCCGCATCGTCGGATCCGGAGAGGAAGTCACCTCCGGCCAGATCCCCTTCACGCCACGCGCCAAGAAGGTGCTGGAACTGGCTCTGCGTGAGGCGCTGTCCCTCGGCCACAACTACATCGGCACCGAGCACATCCTGCTCGGCCTCGTTCGCGAGAACGAGGGCGTGGCCGCGCGCATCCTGCTCGACTTCGACGCCGACTCCGAGAAGATCCGCAACGAGGTCATCCGGATGCTTTCGGGCCCCGGCGGGCGCCGTCCCCCGGGCGGCTCCGGCCAGCAGGCGGGTTCGGGTGCCGGCACCACCGGCACGGGCGAGAAGAAGTCGTCCAAGCTGCTGGACCAGTTCGGTCGCAACCTGACCAAGCTGGCCGCCGACGGCAAGCTCGATCCGGTCGTCGGTCGCGAGACCGAGATCGAGCGGATCATGCAGATCCTCTCCCGCCGGACCAAGAACAACCCCGTGCTCGTGGGTGAGCCGGGCGTGGGCAAGACCGCCGTGGTCGAAGGCCTCGCCCAGCGGATCACCAACGGCGACGTGCCGGAGCTGCTCAAGAACAAGCAGATCTACACGCTCGACCTCGCGGCCCTGGTCGCGGGCTCGAAGTACCGCGGTGAGTTCGAGGAACGCCTGAAGAAGGTGATGAAGGAGATCACCCAGCGCGGCGACATCATCCTGTTCATCGACGAGCTCCACAACCTCGTCGGCGCGGGTGCCGCGGAGGGCGCGATCGACGCCGCTTCGATCCTGAAGCCGGCGCTGGCTCGCGGTGAGCTGCAGACGGTGGGCGCGACGACGCTGGACGAGTACCGCAAGTACCTCGAGCGGGACTCGGCGCTGGAGCGTCGCTTCCAGAAGATCACCGTCGACCAGCCGTCGCTGGAAGAGTGCGTGCAGATCCTCAAGGGCCTGCGCGACCGCTACGAGGCGCACCACAAGGTCAACATCACCGACGAGGCCCTCGAGGCTTCGGCGGAGCTGGCCGACCGGTACATCTCCGACCGCTTCCTGCCCGACAAGGCGATCGACCTCATCGACGAGGCCGCCTCGCGCATGCGCATCAAGTCGATGTCCTCCCCGCCCGTGTACCGGGAGCTCGAGGAAGAGATCGAGACGACGCGCCGCGACAAGGAAGCCGCGATCGAGAACCAGGAGTTCGAGAAGGCCGCGCACCTCCGCGATCGCGAGCGTCAGCTCACGAACAAGAAGCGCGACCTCGAGGACGCCTGGGAGTCGGGCGAAGGCGGAGAGCGTCCGTCGATCGGCGAGGAAGAGATCGCCGACATCGTCTCCGATGTGGACCGGCATCCCGGTGTTCAAGCTCACCGAGGCCGAGACGCAGAAGCTGATGCGGATGGAGGACGAGCTGCACAAGCGCGTCATCGGTCAGCACCAGGCGATCGAGGTCGTCGCGAAGGCCATCCGCCGTTCCCGCGCGGGTCTGAAGGACCCGAAGCGGCCGACCGGCTCGTTCATCTTCCTGGGCCCGTCGGGCGTGGGCAAGACCGAGCTGGCGCGGACGCTCGCCGAGTTCCTCTTCGGCGACGAGGACGCGATGGTCCGCATCGACATGTCGGAGTACATGGAGAAGCACGCCGTGTCCCGTCTGGTCGGCTCGCCTCCCGGCTACGTCGGCTACGACGAGGGCGGCCAGCTGACCGAGGCCGTGCGCCGCAAGCCGTACAGCGTGCTCCTGCTCGACGAGATCGAGAAGGCGCATCCGGATGTCTTCAACATCCTCCTGCAGATCCTGGAGGACGGTCGCCTGACCGACAGCCAGGGCCGCACGGTGGACTTCCGGCACGCGATCGTGATCATGACCTCGAACATCGGGGCGGGCGAGATCGCGCGCAACACGCCGCTCGGCTTCGCCGTGTCGGACGACGAGACCGGTATCTCGTACGACGACATGAAGGGCCGCATCATGGGCGAGCTCAAGAAGGTCTTCCGGCCTGAGTTCCTCAACCGCATCGACGACGTGATCGTCTTCCACAAGCTCACCAAGGAAGAGATCAAGACGATCGTCGATCTGCTCCTGCGTCGCATCCGCACGTCGCTGGCGGAACGCGAGCTGCAGCTGGAGCTGACCGAGGAGGCCGAGGACTTCCTGGTGGACAAGGGCTGGGACCCGGCGATGGGCGCACGTCCGCTCCGTCGCGCGATCCAGCGCTACATCGAGGATCCGCTGGCCGACTTCGTGCTCCGCTCAGAGCTGACGCCGGGCGCGACCGTCATGGTCGAGCCGGCCCCCGAGGGCTCCGACGAGGAGATCAGGCTGTCGGTCGTCAAGCCCGAGCAGCCGGCCCCGGTGCCGGTGGGCGGCGGCAAGGACGACGACGCGGACGCGGTGGACGACACGGGGGCGCTCGACACGCCGCCGGTGCCACCGAGCGACGAGGGATAGCGCGGCGGGGACATCCCCTCCGTCGCTCGACCCGACTAGAGTCTGAGGGCGCCCCGAAAGGGGCGCCCTCTTCTTTCCATGTCCTCCTCCGAATGGCTCACCCAGGGCTGGGACGCCTACGCGCGCGGCGATCTGCCCGCGGCCGAGGACGCGTTCCGGCACGCGCTCGATGAGGGAGACATCGACGCGCACGTGCCGCTGGGCAACGCGCTGTGGGACCAGGGCGAGTCGGCCCAGGCCGAGCGCCAGTACCGCGCGGCGGCCGAGGCGGGCATCGTCGCCGGCCTGCACAACCTCGGCCTGGTACTGCGCGAGCAGGACCGGCTCGACGAGGCCGCCGAGGCCTTCCGCGCGGCCGCGCCGGCGGAGCCGGACGCCCTTGTGGAGCTCGCGCTGCTGCTGCTCGACGACCTGATCGGCGAGGCGGAGGAGGCCGAGCGGCTGCTCGGCGAGGCGATCGAGCGCGGCGCCAAGGACGCCTCGATCGTGCTGGCCTCGGTGCTGGTCGACCAGGAGCGTGTCGACGAGGCCGCGACGGTGCTGCGCACCGCGATGGACGCCGGGTCGCTGGACGCGCAGGTGGATCTCGCGAACCTGCTCAGCGAGGAGCTCGACGACAACGAGGAGGCCGAGCGCCTCTACCGCGACGCGATCGCCAAGGGCGACCGCGACGCGGAGAACAACCTGGGCGTCCTGCTCCGCGACCTCGGCCGGATCGACGAGGCGAAGGTCGTGCTGCGGCGGGCCGCGGAACGCGGCGACAAGATGGCCCGCGAGAACCTCGCGGGCCTCGACTGATTCAGCTCCGCCGGAGGTCGATGTCGTCCTCGCCGCCCGTCTTGCGGGCGACGATCGCCACCAGCTTCTGGTCGCGGTTGGCCAGCGTGACCGTGCACGGCGAAGCCCGGCCTACGCGTCGTGCGTGGTGAGGGCCGACGCGCTGGAGCCGAGCTCCGGGTCCTCCTTGTAGAGCGCGACCAGCGCGAGCTCGGCGAACAGCCGCGCCCGTTGCAGGTCGTCGAGATCGAACGGCTGGCCGTCGCGGCGATCCAGCAGCGACAGCACGCCCACCGAGTCACCTTCGGCGTTGGTCAGCGGGACGACGAGCATCGTGTTCGGCGCGTAGCCGGTGCGCGCGGCGAACGGCGCGTCCCAGTCCGGGTCCGAGCGGACGTCGTGGACGAGCTGCGCGCGGTTGGTGCGCACCGCGCGCCCGGCGATCCCGCGCCCGGGGTCCAGCTCGCGTCCGACGATCTCCTCGCCGCCGGCGCCCCACGCCGCGTGATAGAGCAGCGACCCGCCGGGGCGCAGCAGCGCGAGTGACGTCGCGGCGGCATCGACCATTCCCGCCACCGCGCGCACCAGCGACTGCAGCAGCGGGCGGCGCGCGGGATCGACGTCGAGCGTCACCGCCATGTCGCGCCCCAGGCCCTCGACCCGCCCGCCGAGCGCCTCGGCGAACGACGCCATCGAGGCCGTCCGCTCGCGCGGGTCGATCGCCAGCGCGTTGCGCAACGCGGCCGTCAACTGCGGCGTGGCCCCGGGCAGCGGCTCGGCCGCGCCGAGCCGCGGCGGCTTGCCGGAGATCAGCGCCCAGGCGCAGGCGGCGAGACCGTAGACGTCGGTCCGTGCCGTGATCGCGCCGCCGGCGTAGGCCTCCGGCGCCATGTAGCCCGGCGTGCCGATCTCGACCGTCCCGTGCCGGGTGAACGAGCGCGCGATGCCGAAGTCGACGGCGACGATCCCGCGCGTGGGCGAGAGCATCAGGTTCTGCGGCTTGACGTCGCGGTGGACGGTCTGCTGGTCGTGCACGTAGGCGAGCCCGTCGGCCGCCTCGAGCATCCAGACGAGCACGCGGTCGGGGGACTGCGGGCCTTCGCGGGCCAGCAGCTCGGCGAGGTTCACACCGTCGACCCATTCCATGATCAGGTAGCGCCCGCTGGTGTCCTCGACCAGGTCGAGCACCTTCACCACGCGTGGGTGGTCGAACGCCCGCAGCAGCCGCGCCTCGATCACCTGGCGGACCGCGTGGCGCTCGTCGAGCAGGCGCTTGGCCGCGACCGGACGGCCCTCGATGTCACGCGCGCGGTGGACGCTGGCCGTCGCGCCGCGCGCGGCCTCCGGTCCGAGGACGTACCCGCCGGGCAGCAGCGAGCCTGCCCGGCCGGGGCTCATAGCTCGTGCTCGGCGACCACGCCCGTGCGCAGCAGCCGCTCCACCAGCCGGAGGCGCTTCTCGTTCTGCGGCAGGGACTCCAGCTCGAAGCGCTGGAAGAGTGCTCTCAGGTGCGACTTGACCGCGGCGACCGACAGCACCAGCTCGTCCGCGATCTCCTGGTTGGTGGCCGGGCTGGCGAAGGTCCCCTCGCCGCCGAGCGGGCGGCACAGCGCGACGGCAACCTTGCGCTGGGCCTCGGAGACGGCCGGCGCCTGCAGCTCGGCGGGCTCGAGCGTCGGCATCGCCGTCTCGCTCGTGGTCGCGCTCGGCGGGCAGCGGAAGATCAGCTTGGTGGCGCCGATCTTGAGCTGGTCACCGTCCTGCAGCCGGCGCCGGCCACCGAGCTTCTCACCGGCGAGGAACGTCCCGTTGCGCGAGAGTCCGTCGTCGGACATCGTCCAGGTGCCGTTGACGCAGCTGAGCTCCGCGTGCAGCCGCGAGACCTCGCGGTCCCACGCGAGCCGGATGTCGGCGCTGGAGCTGCGGCCGATCGTGCACGGGCTCGCAACAGGATCCAGAGTGATGATCTGCTGCGTGCCTGACGCGTCGCGCAGCACGAAGAACGCGGAACCGGCGCGCTCGGCGTCGATGCGCGCCTTCAGTTCCGCTGGGGACGCCTGATGCAGGGTCGGCAGCACTTATGCATGACCCTACTGGCGACTTATGCCGGACGGCAAGCCTTTCAACCGGCGCGCGACGCCGACGCCGGGCCGTTCGCCGAGCGACCTTTTGCTAGGGCAGCACCTGCGTCACCACGCCGAACATGGCGCACGTTCCGGCGGGGGTGCCTCGGCCTTCCTGCCGGACGCCGCCCTGGATGATCGCGTTCTGTCCGCCGTACTCGATGTGGAACATGAACGTGTCCGACCCGCCGATGTTCAGCGACGAGGCCGTCTGGTTGGCCGCGAACGAGATCGCTCCGCCGCCGTTGCCGACGCGGCGGGCGACGTTGATCGCGTGGCCGGACTGGTTGAGGAACGTCAGGACGCTGATCGGATCCTCGTTGCCGGCCCCGGCGTTCTGGTCGTTGCAGGTCGCGGTCAGCGTGCCCAGGCCCCTGATGATCGTCAGGGTCTGCGGCGCGCCGGGGGCGTTGTCGGCGACCTCATAGCCCCGGTAGAACGACTGCGTGTGGGCGACGTCGGCAACGAACTTGCCCGGCATCCGGCCCTTGTCCGGGCCGGAGGAGCTCGTCGCGACCAGACGGCCCGCGGCGTGAGCGAGCGTCGAGGAGGCCGAGACGGCGCTCTTGCCGTCGACGGCGCCCGCGTTCGTGACGTAACTGACCGCCGCAACTGAAGTGCCGCCGAGCGACACGAACAGCGCGAGGCCCGCGACCACCATGGACGGTGACGGCCGGGAGATCTTCATGTTTGCCCCTTTGGTGAGGAATATCGGTTGACCCAATACCCAGAACCCGGGGACTCAGGCGACGGAGCGGTTTAACGCTCGAAAGGCCCGCCGGGGGGCGGGCCTTTCAAGTTGTGAGGGGCGGAAGGCCGGGGGTCAGTCGGGTTCCGCCGCGAGGGTGCCGTATGGAGGGAAGTGCCGGCACCTCAGAGAGGGAATCGCGGGTCAGACGATTTCCTGTGCATGACGGGAGCGCCGTCGAGCCATTGCCGGCTGCTCCCTATGTCGATCGACATCCTTGTCTGGCACGGCTTCCGGAGGGGTCCGTTCCGTCACCGCAATCGCAATGATGCGCTCCTCGCATTGAGGAAACCTTGGAGAAACCTTGGCGAGGCGATAGCGTCCGCAAGGACACGGTGGGCGAAGGTTGGGACATCCGGTTGTGTGGCCCCGTTCTCGTCGAAGCGAGTGGGCTGCGACTGGACGCCGGGCTACCGGGACGGCAGGGCCGCCTGCTCTTCGCGTACCTCGTATTGAACCGTACGCGCGGGTGTCCACGCGACGAATTGATCGACGTGCTGTGGCCCGAGGGCCCGCCGGCCGCGGCCGAGTCGGCGCTGAGCGCGCTGCTCTCGAAGCTGCGACGCGCGCTCGGCGAGGGCGTGCTGACGGGCCGTGGCGAGCTGCGGCTGCGGCTCGAGGAGCCGGTGCTGGTCGACATCGAGGCCTCGCGGCTGGCGATCGCCGAGGCCGAGGCGGCGATGGAGGGCGGCGATCACGCGCTCGCTGCCGCGCGCGCCCGTGACGCGCTCGCGAGCGACCTGCAGACGTTCCTGCCCGACGCCGAGGGCGGCTGGGCGGCCGAGCAGCGGCGCGAGCTGGAGACGCTGCGGCTGCGCGCGCTGGAGACGCTGGCCGAGGCGGGGCTGCGCCAGGGCGGGCGCGAGCTGGGCGCGGCCGAGCAGGCGGCGCGGGCGGCGATCGCGGCGGCGCCGTTCCGCGAGTCCGCGCACCGGCTGCTGATGGAGATCCACGAGGCGGCAGGGAACCCGGCCGAGGCGCTGCGGGCCTTCGAGGAGCTGCGTTCGCTGCTGCGCGAGGAGCTCGGCACGACGCCCGGACAGGCGGCGATGGCCGTCTTCGAGCGGGTGCTGCGCGGCGAGCCGCCCCCCGTCCACCGCGCCGCGGTCGTCTCGGCGCCGCCCGTGTCGGTCTGGGCGCCGGCGCCGTGGCCGTCGCCGATGGCCGCCGCCGTCGACCGCCACGCGCTGGTCGGGCGGGGCGTCGAGCTCGCGTTCCTGGAGCGCTCGCTGGCGCGAGGCGACCGACGGCCAGCGCGCACTGGTGCTGCTCGCGGGCGACGCCGGGATCGGCAAGACGCGGCTCTCGGCCGAGCTCGCGCGCAAGGCCCACGAGGGCGGCGCGATCGTCCTCTACGGGCGCTTCGACGAGGAGACGCTGACGCCGTATCAGCCGATGGTGGAGATGCTGCGCGGATGGTCGGCGGGCGCGCCGCTGGACTCCCTGCGCGACCGGCTGGGGCCGCGCGCCGCGGAGCTCGCGATCCTGCTGCCGGAGTTCGGCGCGCCGCCCGCGGACGTCACCGCGGGCGCGGTCTCGGGCGCCGACGCCGACGCGCAGCGCTTCCGCTTCTTCGACGCCGTGAGCGCGCTGCTGGGCGAGATCGGCTCCGACGCGCCGGTGGTGCTCGTGTTCGACGACCTGCACTGGGCCGACCGCCCGACGCTGCAGCTGCTGCGCCACCTCGTGCGCTCGCCCTCGCCGCGGCGGGTGCTGTTCCTCGGCACCTACCGCGAGAGCGAGATCTCCGACCGCCACCCGCTGCACGAGCTGATCGGCGACCTGCGCCGCGAGGGCACGCTGCGGCGCCTGGAGCTGGGCGGGCTCGCGGAGCCCGAGGTGGCCGAGCTGGTGGCCGAGCTCGCGTCCGCTCCCGCCTCGCAGGCGTTCGTGCGCGCGCTGACCGGCGAGACCGAGGGCAACCCGTTCTTCATCGAGGAGGTCGTGCGGCACATCCGCGACACGGCCGGCGCCCTGTCGGAGGAGATGACGCTCGAGCAGGCGGGTGTCCCGGAGGGCGTGCGCGAGGTCACGTCGCGGCGCCTGCGGCGGTTGACCGAATCCACCCGCGCGCGTGCTGCTCGTCGCCTCGGTGGTGGGGCGCGAGTTCGACTACGACGTGCTGGCGGCGGTCGTCCCCCAGGACGACGACGAGCTCGTCGAGGCGCTCGACGAGGGCGTCGAGGCGCGGGTCCTGCGCGAGGTCGGGCACGTCGGGCGCTACGGCTTCACCCACGCGCTCGTCCGCGCGACGCTCTACGACAGCATCAGCCAGCTGCGGCGCGCGCGGCTGCACGGGCGGGTGGGTGAGGCCCTGGTCTCGCTGCGCGGCGGCGACCTCGATCCCCACCTGGCGATGCTCGCCCATCACTTCGCGCAGGCGGCGCCGGTCGAGCGTCCCGACCGGGCGATCGACTTCGCGCTGGCGGCCGCGCGCCGTGCCGATCGACTGCTCGCCTGGGAGGAGGCCGCACAGCACTACCGGGCGGCGCTGCGCGCACGGGAGCTCTCGGGCGCGGTCGACGATCACGTCCGGGCCGAGCTGCTGCTCGCGCTGGGCACGTCCGAGGAGCGAGCGGGGCTCGAGGAGGAATCGCGCGCCACGTTTCATTCCGCGATCCGCACCGCCCGCCAGCTCGACGACGCCGTGCTCTTCTCGCGCGGGGCGCTGGGCGTGGCGGGGCCATGGTCGGCGTTGTCGCGCTCGGACCCGGAGCGGGTGTCGCTGCTCGACGAGGCGATGGAGGCGCTGCCCGACGAGGACTCGCCGCTCCGGGCGCGCATCCTCGCCCGGATGTCGCTGGAGCTCTACTACGCGGGCGAGCCGGAGCTGCGGCTCTCGCTGTCCGACGAGGCGGTGGCGATCGCACGCCGGACCGGCGACCTGCGGACGCTGGCGACGTGCCTGGATGCCCGCCACTACGCGCTCTGGCTGCCCGAGAACGTCGAGGAGCGGTTGGAGGTCGCCGCCGAGCTGCGGCGTGTGGCCGAGGAGACCGGCGACCCCGAGCTCGAGCTGCAGGGCGCCGGCTGGACGATCATCGACCTGATGGAGCTCGGCGACATCCAGGGCGTCGACATCCAGATCGCCGCCGCCTCGAAGCTGGCGGAGGCCGTCCATCGCCCGATCTGGCTCTGGTGGACGTCGTTGTTCCGTGGCGCGCGGGCGCAGTTGGACGGGCGCTTCGACGACGCCGAGCGCCTGGCCCAGGAGACGCTGGCGATCGGCCAGCGCGGCCAGGCCGAGAACGCCCTGCACTACTACGCGCAGGCGATGTTCAACATCCGGCGCGAGCAGGGCCGGCTGGCCGAGGTCGAGGGCGCGGTGCGCGGGTTCATCGAGCTCTACCCGGCGATCCCGGCGTGGCGTTCGGCGTTGGCCCTGATGCTGATCGAGCTGGGCCGCCCGGACGAGGCGCGGGCGGAGTTCGAAGAGGTCGCGCGCGGCGGGTTCGCCGCCTTCCCGCGCGACGCGAACTGGCTGATCGCGATCACGCTGATGGCCGAGGTCTGCGGGGCGCTGGGCGACGCCCCGCGTGCGGCCGAGCTCTACGGGTTGCTCTCGCCCTACGCGGGCCGCAACGTCGTGGTCGGCCGCAACGCGACGTGCAACGGCTCCGCCTCCCGCCTGCTCGGCGTGCTGGCCGTCGCGCAGGGCCCGTGGGACGTCGCCGAGGGCCACTTCGACGAGGCCCAGCGCATGCACGCCTCGATGGGCGCGCGGCCCTGGCACGCGCGGACCCAGGTGTCCTACGCGGAGCTGTTGCTCGCGCGGCGCGGGCCGGGAGACGTCGAGCGCGCCATCGGGCATGCTCGCGGACTCGATCCTCGTCGCGGACGCGCTGGGCATGGTCGTCCTGGCCGAACGGGCCCGGCGGCTCGTGCCGGCGGCCGCGTCGGCGTAACGGTGGGCAGTCCGCGGCGGTCGCGTCAGGCGGTGCCGACGAACGCGCTGGGTGCTTCGATAGGTACGACGACCCCCGCGCGTGGCGTGGCAACGCGCCACCGCCGTGGCGCGCGAAGTGACGAACGTTCACTCCTCGGCGAACAAACGTCACGCCGGGCGCCGGTCTTATCCCGGGCGGCCACTCCCGTCGGAGGGCACTCCTGGCGGAGCGGTCGCCTTGACGCCCGCGAGACGGTCCGCTCGCAGGTGCTGAGTTCGGGCGCGAGCCGCCACCCCCTACCGGCGCAGTCCGCCCCACGCGAACACCATACGGATCCATGACCGTGCCGAAACACCTGCCGCACCTCCGTCTTCGTCTGTTCCGCCTGTGCCGCCGAGACTCCGCGGTGGATGGGGCAGTGCCCAGGCTGCGCGGCGTGGAACACGCTCACCGAGGAGACCCGCGGGCGCGAGAAGCCGGCCGCCAAGCGCGCCGCCGCCGGTCGGCCGCTGCGGCTGCACGAGGTCGAGGCGCCCAGCTACGCGCGGCTGAAGACCGAGATCAGCGAGCTCGACCGGATCCTCGGCGGCGGGCTCGTCCCCGGGCTCGCTGGTCCTGATCGGCGGCTCGCCCGGCATCGGCAAGTCGACGCTGACGACATGGCGCTCGGCAACCTCGAAGGCGCGGGGCGGCAGGACGCTCTACGTCTCCGGTGAGGAGTCGGCGGCGCAGATCCGCCTGCGGGCCGAGCGGCTGCCCGGGGCGGCGCTGCAGGTGCCGGTGCTCGCCGAGACCGACCTCGACACGGTGCTGGCGACGCTCGACGCCGAACGGCCGGACGTCTGCGTGATCGACTCGGTGCAGACGCTGCACGCTTCGGATCTCAGCGGCGCGGCCGGAAGCGTGGGGCAGGTGCGCGAGGTCGCCGATCGCATCACCCGCCTGGCCAAGGCCCGCGGGATCGCCGTGCTGCTGGTCGGGCACGTGACCAAGGAGGGCGTCGCTGGCGGGGCCGCGCGTGCTCGAGCACCTGGTCGACTGCGTGCTGCAGTTCGAGGGGGAGCGCGAGCGCACCTACCGGACGCTGCGGGCGCTCAAGAACCGCTTCGGCTCGACCAACGACGTCGGCGTCTTCGAGATGCGTCAGGACGGCCTGGTCGAGGTCCAGGACGCGAGCGCACGGTTCGTCAGCGAGGCCACGCGCGCGCCGGGGAGCGTCGTGCTGGCGGCGATGGAGGGCTCCCGGCCGCTGCTGGTGGAGGTGCAGGCGCTCGTCTCACCCTCCGAGCTGGTGCCGCCGCGCCGGGTGGTGGACGGGTTCGACCGCAACCGCCTGGCGCTGGTGCTGGCCGTGCTGGGCCGCCATGCGGGAATCGGCGCGGGAACCGCCGATGTCTTCGTCAACGTCGCCGGCGGCGTGCGGGTGGACGAGCCCGGGGCGGACCTGGCCGTCGCGCTGGCCGTGGCCTCCGCCGTACGCGGCGTGACGATGGGCGAGAAGGCCCCGCTGGCGTGCTTCGGGGAGGTCGGGCTGACCGGCGAGCTGCGCTCGGTGGCGCACGCCGACCGGCGGCTCGCGGAGGCGGCGAAATTCGGCCTCAGCCCGGTCCTGCAGCCTGGCGCGCAGACGCCCACGCTGCGCGCCGCGGTGCGTGCCGCGCTCGGTGCACCGGCTTCCCGCGTAGCAGCCTGATCCGCTTTCGTCAAGCTGCGTTTTTGGCTCTAGCGCGGGGAATCCTGGGGCTAAATAGCGCTTAAGTAGCTGCTAGAATTACTACGTGATGCAGCCGCGATCAGGGGAAGAGCTCAATGAGCTCGAAGCGCGGCAAGAGCCTCGGTTGGTCAAAGCGCTGGAGATGGTCGCGCCCGGTACTGCGGTGCGCGAGGGTATCGACAACATCGTTCATGCGCGTACCGGTGGCCTGATCGTCATCGGCGACCCGGACGAGCTGGCGTTCCTGTTCAGCGGCGGCATCCGCCTGGACATCGACTACACGCCGGCCCTCGTCTACCAGCTGGCGAAGATGGACGGCGCGATCGCGCTCAACCAGAAC
Source organism: uncultured Solirubrobacteraceae bacterium (assembly GCA_963798325.1). Classification (GTDB taxonomy): domain Bacteria; phylum Actinomycetota; class Thermoleophilia; order Solirubrobacterales; family Solirubrobacteraceae; genus Solirubrobacter. Next base: position 224,239 of record CAWCSS010000002.1, on the reverse strand, counting down.
GCGACGAAGATCGCCTGGTGCAACGTCCAGCTGATGCCCGACCCGACGATTCTCACGTCGGAGACCGGCACCCGCCATCGCACGGCCGAGCGCATCTCCAAGCAGACGGACGCGCTGGTGATCGCCGTCTCGCAGCGCCGCGACGTCGTCTCGCTCTACGTCGACGGCGCGAAGTACATCCTCGAGGAGATCCCGGCGGTGCTCGCCAAGGCCAACCAGGCCCTGGCCACGCTGGACAAGTACCGCTCACGCCTCGATCAGGTCTCCACCCGCCTGACGGCGCTGGAGTTCGAGGGCGGCGTGACCCTGCACGACGTCCTGACCGTCCTGCAGCGGGCCGAGCTGGTCACGCGCATGGCGGTCGAGATCGAGCGCTACATCGTCGAGCTCGGCACCGAGGGCCGGCTGATCGAGATGCAGCTCGAGGAGACGATGGTCGGCGTCGCGGGCGACAAGGCCGCCCTGCTGCACGACTATCTGGCCGATCCGATCGAGGACGCCTTCGCGATGGCGCTCGACGGCATCTCGCGCCTGCCCCATCAGGACCTGCTCGACTTCGGTCGTCTCGCCGAGTTGCTCGGCTACGACCGCAAGGTCAACACGTTGGACTATCCCGTCTCGCCCCGCGGCTACCGCATCCTTGGGCGCATCCCCCGGCTTCCGAAGCTGGTGGTGCAGAACATCGTCCGCGAGTTCCGCGGGCTGGACGAGATCCTTGCCGCCACCGACCCAGAACTGGAGTCGGTGGAGGGCGTCGGTGAAATCCGGGCGAAGGACATCCGCGAGGGCCTTCGCCGTCTTCAGGAGATCAACCTCGTGGACCGCTACTTGCAAACCTGACCCCAGCAGGACGGTCCGGCATGCGGACCACCCTTGTCGAAGGAGGAACCATTCCCGATACAGCCATTGACATCGAGGATCTCGAGATTGAGCGCGAGATCGTCAACATCGATTTCGAGATCGGCGACAACGTGGTCTACCCGCATCATGGGGCCGGCCAGGTAATCAAGAAGGAAGAGAAGAACATTCTCGGCGAGGTGCGCGAGTACCTCACGATCAAGATCCTTCACAACGACATGACCGTCATGGTCCCGTGCGCCAACGCCGGCAAGGCCGGCCTGCGCCGCGTGATCGACGAGGAGACGGTCAAGGCCGTCCTCGCCGTTCTTGGCGCCGAGGTGTCGGAGATGCCGAAGAACTGGAACCGGCGCTTCAAGCACAACCGGGACAAGATCAAGACCGGCGACATCTACGAGCTGGCCGAGGTCGTCCGTAATCTCGCCGTGCGCGAGCAGGACAAGGGCCTCTCGACCGGCGAGAAGCAGATGTACACGCGCGCCAAGAAGATCCTCGCGTCCGAGATGATGTACGCGCTCGAGAAGACCGAGGACGAGGCCGAGGCCTACCTCGACGAGATCCTCCTGCGCACCGCGGATGAGCTTGCCGCGGCGTCCGCATCCTTCGCTGAGTAGCAAGCCGATTGGGCTCCTGGTAGCCGCGGGCTCTGGCTCGCGGCTCGGAGCCGAGGTGCCGAAGGCCTTCGTGGAGTCGCGGGGCGACCGATGATCGAATGGTCGTTGGACGCCCTGCGGGCCGCGGGGATCGACGAGATCGTCGTGGCGCTGCCCGCGGGGGTCGAGGCGCCCGCGGGCTGCGTGGGCGTGCGCGGCGGCGCGACCCGCTCGGAGTCGGTGCGCGCCGGTCTGGGCGCCGCTTCCGCCGGCGAGGTCGTGGTGGTTCACGACGCCGCCCGCCCGCTCGTCGCGCCGGACCTGTTCACGCGCTGCGTGGCCGCGCTGGCCGAGGCGGACTGCGCGATCGCCGCCGCGCGGGTGACGGACACGATCAAGGAGGCCGACGGGGACCTCGTGGTCGCCACCCACGATCGCTCCCGCCTGTGGGCGGTCCAGACCCCGCAGGCCTTCCGGCGCTCGGCCCTGGAGGCCGCGCTGTCGCGTCGACGCCGCGGTGCTCGCCGCCGCCACCGATGATGCGTGGCTGGTGGAGCGTGCCGGCGGCACCGTCCGCGTCGTGGAGTCCTCGCCCGCGAACTTCAAGGTCACGACTCCGCACGATCTTCAACTGGCCGAATTGCTCTTGGCGGAACGCCCGCACGCCTGAGACCGCCGGCGATGCTCACGTGTCCGCGTCGCCCCTGCGGTGCAGATCCGGGCGCTCACCGCCGGCTCGGTCAGCGGATGCGGCCGGGACGCGAGGATCGTGGCGGTCGCGCTGGGCTAGCCTGCCTGGCGCGAATGCTGACCGACTATCACGTGCACCTCCGCCCGGACGACCCGGGCACCCACGCCGCCACCTATTTCACCCCCGGCAACGCCGAGCGCTACCGCGAGACCGCCACCGAACGCGGTGTGCAGGAGCTCGGCGTCTCCGAGCACATCCACCGCTTCACGGCGGCGCTCGACGTCTGGCAGCACCCGTTCTGGCGTACGAGCGCGGTCGACGACCTCGACCGCTACGTCGAGTTCGTGCGCGAGGAGACCGACCTGCGGCTCGGGATCGAGGCCGACTACATCAAGGGCCGCGACGACCGGATGGGCGGACTGCTCGACAAGCACGACTGGGACTACGTGCTCGGGTCGGTGCACTTCCTCGGCGATTTTGCGGTCGACTTCGACGACGAGACCGACATCTGGCGTCACGAGATGTCCGCCGAGCGGGTCTGGAAGCGGTACTTCGACGCGGTCGCCGAGTCGGCGCTGTGCGGGCTCTTCGACGTCATCACCCACCCGGACCTGGTGAAGATCTGGGGGTCCGCCCGCCCCGCCCCGTCCAAGGACCCGCGCTTCTACTACGAGCCCGCGGTCGAGGCGATGCTCGAGGGCGGCGTGGCGATGGAGGTCTCCACCGCCGGGCTGCGCAAGCCGGTGGCCGAGATCTACCCCTCCCGCGCCTTCGTGGAGATGGCGGTCGACGCCGGCATCCCGATCGCGTTGAGCTCCGACGCGCACCGGCCTGAGCACCTCGCCTACGGCTACGAGCAGGCCGTCGAGTTGCTCAACGAGTGCGGCGTGACCGAGATCGCGGTGTTCGAGAAGCGCGTGCGCCGGATGGAGCCGCTGGGATGAGGACCGGGCTCGGGATCGACACCCACCGGTTCGCTCCCGGCCGCAAGCTGATCCTCGGCGGCGTCGAGATCCCGTACACCCGCGGGCTCCACGGCCACTCCGACGCCGACGTGCTCGCCCACGCGATCACCGACGCGATCCTCGGCGCCGCCGCGCTGGGCGACATCGGCCAGCACTTCCCCGATACCGACCCGCGGTGGAAGGGCGCCGACTCGATCGAGCTGCTGCGCGGAGCGGTCGCGCTGGTGCTCGCGGCCGGGTGGCGCGTCGAGTTCGTGGACGCCACGGTGGTGCTCGAGCGCCCGAAGCTGCTGCCCTACCGCGAGGCGATGATGGCGCGGCTGTCCGAGGCCGTCGGCGCGCCGGTGCACGTGAAGGCCACGACCGGCGAGCGGATGGGGTTCGTCGGCCGCGAGGAGGGCGTCGCCGCGCTCGCCGTGGCCACGTTGGTCCATGCCTGAGTAGCACGATGGACGTCGAGGCCCTCGCTCCCGACGCAGCGTCCCTCACCGCCGCGCGCAAGCTCGCGCGACCCGCGCCGTGGTCGGAGCTCGGCCGCGACGACCGCGCCGTGTGGGGGCTCTGCAAGGGCAGCGGGTCCAAGCCCTACCAGGTGCAGGTCGACCTCGACGGGCCCGCGTTCAACTGCTCGTGCCCCTCGCGGAAGTTCCCGTGCAAGCACGCGCTGGCGCTGCTCATGCTCGACGTGCCCTCGGGCGACCGGCCGGCGTGGGTGGGCGAGTGGCTCCAGTCGCGGGTCGCGGGCCGGCCCAAGCGCGAGCCGGGCGCGCCGGTGGCCGACCCCGAGGCGGCGGCCCGCCGGGCGGCGGTGCGCGAGGAGCGCGTGGCCGCGGGCGTCGAGGACCTGCGGCTGTGGCTGCGCGACGCGTTGCGCGGTGGCCTCGGCGCGCAGCGCCTGCGCTCCTGGGAGGAGTGGGACGGCTTCGCCGCACGCATGGTCGACGCCCAGGCACCCGGCGCCGCGTCGCGGCTGCGCTCACTCGGCAGCGTCGCCGCCGGGCGCCCCGACGGCTGGCCGGAGCGGCTGCTCTCGGGGATGGGCGCAGCTGCACCTGCTGTGCGAGGCCTTCGCCCGCGAGGACGGCCCGCTGCGCGACGACATCCGCACCCTGCTCGGCTGGAACACGCCACGCGAAGAGGTGTTGGGCGGACCCCGCGTGCAGGACCACTGGACCGTCCTCGCCCGCGTCGTCTTGGAACAGGAGCGCCTGCGCGTCCAACGCACCTGGCTGCTCGGCGAGCGGACGGACCGCTTCGCGCTGCTGCTCGACTTCGCACCGCCCGGCGGAACCCTCGAGCCGCGCCCGCCGGCGGGAGCGTCCGTGGACGCCTCCCTGGCGTTCTTCCCGTCGGTCACGCCCTTGCGCGCCCTGGTGGCCGACTCGGGCCCTCTGGCCGAAGCCGCGGGGAGCTTCGGCACGGGCGGCATCCAGGACGCCTTGTCCTCACTGGCACGTGCCATCGCCCGTAACCCGTGGCTCGACGAGTGGCCCGTCGCGCTCGAGTCCGTCGTCCCCGACGGCGCCCGCCGACTGGACGATCTCGGCGGGCGACGGCTCGCTCCCCCTCGGCGGCTCGGAGTCCGCCCGCTGGCGCCTGCTCGCCCTGTCCGGCGGCCGCCCCGTCAGCCTGTTCGGAATGCTCAACGGCGAGCGGCTCACACCCTTGGCCGCCGGCGACGGCTTCAGGACGGTCGGCCTGTGAGTCGCGCCGACATCGCCCGCGGCGGCCTCGCGTCACGCGCCTGGCGCTCCCGCGTCCCGGCGGTCGGCCTGTGAGCTGGGACGAGCTCGTCGCCACCGCGCTCATCGGCACGGACCGCCGCCCGGTCGAGCCGAGCGCGCCGCCCGGCGCGCCCGCCGGCCTCGCCGACGCGCTCGCCGCGCTCGGGCCCGAGGAGCGGCTGCTGGCGAGCGCCGCCGCGTGGACCGTCGCTCGCCGCGCCGGTGCTCGCGCCGGCCCGCCGGTCACGGTCGCGCCGGCCGACCCCGACGAGCGGCCGCTGTGCCCGGCCCCGGCCGGCGCCCGGCTGCGGATGCTGCTCGAAGAGGACGACGACGAGCTCATCGGCCTGTGGCTCGCGCGGGCGCGGGAGGTCGGGGTGCGGCCGCCGCCCGAGCACGTGCCGGCGCTGCTGGAGCTCGCGCTGCGACGGCCCGACCTCCAGGACGCGGTGGCGACCGCCGCCGGCCCGCTCGGGCGTTGGCTGTCCGAGCGCGAGCTGCGCTGGGCGTTCGCGCGCACCGAGGACACCGCGCTCGTGTGGTCCGACGGCTCGCGCGCACAGCGACGGCTGCTGCTCGCCCGCCTGCGCCGCGCCGATCCCGACGCGGCTCGCGAACTCGTCGAGCGCACCTTCGCCGAGGACCCGTGGGAGGACCGGCTCGCGTTCGTCGAGCTGCTCGAGACGCACCTCTCCGACAACGACGAGCCACTCCTCGAGCGGGCGCACAAGGACAGCCGCCAACCCGTGCGCGAGGCGGCGGCGAAGCTGCTCGCGCGGCTCCCGTCGTCGCGCTATGCCCGACGCGCCGCGGACGAGGCCAGAGCGCTCCTGCGCGTCGAGAACGGCGTGATCGTCGCGACCCTCCCCGACGCCCGCGGACGGCGCTCAGAGCGACTGACGGCCCTCCTGGCCACCGCGCCGCTGGACATCTGGAGCCTCGACCTCGTCGGGCTCCCGGTCGCCGACGACCTCGGGCCCGCCGTCTACCTCGGCTGGACCGCCGCGGCGTTGCATCAGCGCGACGAGGACTGGGCACGCGAGCTGTGGCGCGTGGTCGACGATCCGCGCCTGCTCACCGTTCTTCCCCGGCAGGAGGCCGAACGCCGCGCGCTCGGCGCCGACGAGCCGTTCGCCGCCGCGCTGGAACTTCCCGGGCCGTGGGGCCCGCTGCTCTCGCGCAAGATCGTCGAGTTGATCCCCAAGCTCAAGGAACGGGGCGTGCGCGTGGTCACGGCGGGCTACCGGATCGACACGTCGCTCGAACCCGAGGTGGAGGCGCTGCGCGACCTCGGCGGGCGCGACATCTTCGAGCTCTGCGACACGGTGGCGATCCGGGCTGCCATGCTGCGGGAGCTGGCATGACCGATCTCCTGCGCCCGCACGCCGAGCAGTTGTACGCCGACGAGCTCGCCGCGCTCGAGCGCACCGACGACCGGCCGCGCCCGCCGCGATGGCGGCTCTCGCCGTGGGCGGTGACCACGTACATCCTCGGCGACGGCGCCGAGATCACGCCGAAGTACGTCGGCCGCCGCAGGCTCGTCGAGCTCGCCGTGGCCACGCTCGCGACCGACCGCGCGCTGCTCCTCCTCGGCGTCCCGGGCACGGCCAAGACCTGGCTGTCCGAGCACCTCGCGGCGGCGATCTCCGGCGACAGCACGCTGATCGTCCAGGGCACGGCGGGCACGCCCGAGGAGGCGCTCCGCTACGGCTGGAACTACGCGCGGCTGCTGGCCGAGGGCCCGTCGCGCGACGCGCTCGTCGCCGGCCCGGTGTTCCGCGCGATGCAGGACGGCAAGCTCGCCCGCGTCGAGGAGCTCACCCGCATCCCGTCCGACGTCCAGGACGCGCTGATCACGATCCTGTCGGAGAAGACGCTGCCGATCCCCGAGCTCGACGACGAGGTGCAGGCCGTTCAGGGCTTCAACGTCATCGCCACGGCCAACGACCGCGACCGCGGCGTGAACGAGCTCTCCAGCGCGATGCGGCGGCGCTTCAACACCGTCGTGCTCCCGCTCCCGGACACGGCCGAGGAGGAGGTCGAGATCGTCCGCCTGCGCCTCGACGCGATCGGCGGTGCGCTGGAGCTCCCGCCCGCCGTGTCGGCACTCGACGAGATCCGCCGCGTGGTGACGATCTTCCGCGAGCTGCGCTCCGGCGTGACCGAGGACGGACGGACCAAGATCAAGTCACCGTCAGGGACCCTGTCCACCGCCGAGGCGATCTCCGTCATCACCAACGGGCTCGCGCTCGCCACCCATTTCGGCGACGGCTCGCTCAGCCCCGATGACGTCGCCGGCGGCCTGACCGGCGCGGTCGTCCAGGACCCCGTGCAGGACAAGATCGTCTGGCAGGAGTACCTCGAGGCCGTCGTGCGCGAGCGCGACGGCTGGAGCGCGCTCTACCGCGCCTGCCGGGACCTGTGACCCACACCGTCTTCGGGATCCGCCACCACGGACCCGGGTCGGCCCGCAGCCTCGAGCGCGCGCTCGAGCAGCTCGAACCGGACACGATCCTGATCGAAGGCCCACCCGAGGCCGACCAGCTGCTGGCACTCGCGGCCGACGACGAGATGGACCCGCCGGTCGCGCTGCTCACCTACGTCCCCGACGAGCCGGGCCGGGCGCACTTCTATCCGTTCGCGCGCTTCTCGCCCGAGTGGCGGGCGATCCGCTACGGCCTGCGGCACGACGTCCCGGTCCGCTTCTGCGACCTGCCCGCCGCGAACAAGATGGCCGCGTCCGGCGAGCGCGAGCGCGGGCCGCGCAGCCGGTATCGCGCCGACCCGCTGGCCGCGCTGGCCGGGATCGCCGGCCACGGCGACCCGGAGCGCTGGTGGGAGGACGTCGTCGAGTCCCAGGACGAGAGCCCGTTCGAGGCCGTGACCGAGGCGATGGCCGTCCTGCGCGAGGCCTACCCCGACGAGGACCCGCGCGAGGAGCAGCGCGAGGCCTTCATGCGCCAGCAGATCCGGGCGGCGGCGAAGGCCGGCGCCGAGAACGTCGCCGTGGTCTGCGGCGCCTGGCACGCACCCGCGTTGACGTCGCCGGGTCCCGCCGCGCCCGACCAGCGGACGCTGAAGGGCCTGCCCAAGGTCAAGGTCGCCGCCACCTGGGTGCCGTGGACCTACGGCCTGCTCGCCCGCGAGAGCGGCTACGGCGCCGGGGTCGACTCTCCCGCCTGGTACGACCAGCTCTTCGACGCCGACGAGCTGCCGGTCGCCCGCTGGCTCGCCCGCGCGGCTCGGCTGCTGCGCGCGGAAGGGCTCGACGCCTCCGCCGCCCAGGTCGTCGACGCGGCGCGGCTGGCCGCCGCGCTGGCGGGAATCCGCGACCGCCCGCTCGCCGGGCTCGACGAGCTGCTCGACGCCACCCGCGCCGTCCTGTGCAACGGCAGCGAGATCCCCTTGGCGCTCGTGCGCGCGGAGCTCGTCGTCGGCCACCGGCTCGGCGAGGTGCCCGAGCGCACGCCGATGGTCCCGCTCCAGCAGGACGTCGCGCGCCTGCAAAAGCGTCTCCGGCTCAAGCCCGAGGCCCAGTCGAAGGCGATCACGCTCGACCTGCGCAAGCCCAACGAGCGCGAGCGCAGCCGCCTCCTGCACCGACTGAACCTGCTCGGCGTGCACTGGGGCGAGCAGCGGCGCACGAGCGGGCTGGGCACCTTCAAGGAGGCGTTCGAGCTCGAGTGGCACCCCGGCCTGGCTCTCGACCTCATCCACGCGGGCCGCTGGGGCACGACGGTCGAGGCCGCCGCCGCGGCCAAGGCGCGCGCCGAGGCCCCCGAGCAGAGCAGCCTCTCCGCCCTCGCCCGGCTCGCCGACGCCGTCCTGCTCGCCGACCTCCCGGACGCGCTCGCCGACGTCATGCGCGCCCTCGCCGACCAGGCCGCGCTGGACCGCGACACCACCGACCTGATGCGCGCCGTCCCGCCGCTGGCCGGCATCCTCCGTTACGGCGACGTCCGCGGCAGCGACACGAGCGCCGTCGCCGCGGTCCTCGCGGGCATCGTCCTGCGCAGCGCGGTCGGCCTCCCGGGCGCGGGCGTCGGCGCCGACGAGGAGACCGGCAAGGCGCTCGCGGAGCTCGTCGACGGGGTCAACAGCGCGCTCGCCCTGCTCGAGGACGCTGACCTCACCCGCGCCTGGCGAACGTCATTGCGCCGCGTCGCCGACGGCGACCGCCTGCCCGGCTCGCTCGCCGGCCGCGCCACCCGCCTGCTCCACGACGCCGGCGAGTACCCGGGCATCGCCGCCGCGACCTCACGGGCCCTCAGCCCCGGCGAGGACCCCGAACGCGGCGCGTCCTGGATCGAAGGCTTCATCGGCACCTCCGGCCTCGTCCTCATCCACGACCCGGAGCTGCTGACCATCCTCGACGACTGGATCGCCGCCGTCGGCGACGACGCCTTCACCAACGTCCTCCCACTCCTGCGCCGCGCCTTCTCCGTCCTCCCGGTGGGCGAACGCCGCCGCCTCGGAGAACGCCTCCGCAAACCTAAAGGGGACAGTCCCCTTAACGTTCCCTTTATCGACGAAGCGCGCTCGGCGCCCGCTCTGGCGACGGTTGCGAGGCTCCTCGGGGCGGGGTCGTGAAGCTAAAGGGGACAGTCCCCTTTAGGTGGGCTTAACGTGAGCGAGGCTCGGCTCAGGCGTTGGCGGTTGGTGCTCGGTGGGGACGAGGCCGAGGGCACGGGCGTCCGGCTGGGCAAGGACGACCAGGCGATGGACGGCGCGTTGGACGCGGTGTACGGGTCGCGCAGCGGTGGGTTGGGCGGGTCGGCGCCGACGGTCGCGCGGTGGCTGGGGGAGTTGCGCAGTCATTTCCCGAGCGGGGTCGTGCGGGTGGTGCAGCAGGACGCGATCGACCGGCTGGGGCTGCACCGGCTGCTGCTGGAGCCGGAGGTGCTGGAGTCGGTCACGCCCGACGTGAACCTGGCGGCGACGCTGATGAGCCTCAAGGACGCGTTGCCCGAGGCGAGCCGGACGGTCGCGCGGCGGCTGGTGCGCGAGGTGGTGCAGGACATCGAACGGCGCCTCGCGGATCGGACCCGGGCGGCGGCGCGCGGGGCGCTGGACCGCAGCGCGCGGACGAGCCGCCCGCGGCCCGCGGAGATCGACTGGGACCGCACGATCAAGGCCAACCTCAAGCACTACCTGCCGGCGCACAGGACGGTGATCCCGGAGCGGCTCGTCGGGCACGCGCGCAGGAAGCGCTCGCTCGCGGCGGAGCTGATCCTCGCGCTCGACCAGAGCGGGAGCATGGCCAGCTCGGTCGTGCACGCGGGTGTGCTCGGGGCGTCGCTCGCGTCGCTGCCGACGCTGGACACGAAGGTGATCGCCTTCGACACCTCGATCGTCGACCTCACCGAGGAGCTCGACGATCCGGTGGAGGTGCTGTTCGGCATCCAGCTCGGCGGCGGGACCGACATCGACCAGGCGCTCGCGTACTGCCAGAACATCGTCGTGCACCCGGCCAAGACCGTGCTCATCCTCGTCACCGACCTCTACGAGGGCGGCGACCCGGAGTCGATGCTGCGCCGCGCCGCGAGCCTGATCCGCTCCGGCGTGCGGCTGATCGTTCTGCTCGCCCTCTCCGACGACGGCACGCCCGCCTACGAGCACCGCCACGCGGCGTCGCTGGCCGCACTCGGCGCGCCCGTGTTCGCGTGCACGCCGGACCAGTTCCCGGAGATGCTCGCCGCCGCCCTCGAAGGCCGCGACGTCCGGGCCTGGGCGGCCGAACAGGACATCCCCGTCAGCTAGCGGCGACGCGCGACGCTAGTTCATCCGGGCGGCGCGGCGGCGTGCGGCCTCGGCGCGCACCTGCTCGTGCTCGACCGCCCGTTTGAGCTGCTCCAGCGTCCGCTTGACGTTCCCGCGCACGATCGGCGCGCCGACCTGCTCGGAGAGCCAGCCGAAGATCCCGCCGCCGGCGACGCCGTACTGCCAGCGCAGCTCGACGCGGGTGACGTCGCCGTGCCGGCGCACGCGCCAGCGGCCGCGCTGGTCGATGCCCGTGATCGACGTCCACGCCAGGTCCCGCTCGCGCGCGAACTCGACCGTCTCGATCAGCCCGCCGACCTCCGCCGAGCCGACCCGCATCAGCATCCGGTAGCGCGCGCCGATCCCGTTGCGCGGCCCGCCGACGTGCTCCCAACGGGTCACGCCGGCGAAGAAGTCGAGCACCCGCGAGGGATCGGAAACCTGGTCCCAGACCACCGACGGCGGCGCGGCGACGTCAACGTGCTCGGCGATCCTCATCCGATCACCGGGAACCGCCGCTCGGCGGCCAGGGCCTCCAGCGTGTCCTGCATCAGCCGCGTGATGTGCTCGTAGATCTCGTCGATGTCGGGCTCGGGGCCGAACTCGTCACGCAGGTGGATCGGGCGCAGCGCCTCGACGGTGATCTTGGCCGGGAGCGGGACGTGGCCGAACATGTCACCGATGTTGAGGCCCCACGGCAGCGCCAGCGAGAGCGGCAGGACCTTCAGCCGCAGCAGCCGGTCCAGCCCGAGGGCCCGCGCGAGGTGCTCGCCACGCGTGAGGAACAGCGCCGTCTCCTGCCCGCCGACGCCGACGACCGGGACGATCGGCACGTCCTGCTCGAGCGCGAGCCGGATGAAGCCTTTGCGGCCGCCGAAGTCGACGCGGTTGCGCTCCCACGAGGGTCGGTGGACCTCGTAGTCGCCGCCGGGGTAGACGAGCACCGCGGCGCCGGCCTCCAGCGCGCGGCGGGCGTTCTCCTGTGACGCGGCCACGGTCCCGTACTTGCGCAGGAAGCCGAGGCCGGGATAGGACAGCACCAGGTTGTGGGCGAGCTGGTAGAAGGCGCGCTCGACGCCGAAGTAGGTGCTGAACGCCAGCGTGAAGACGGTCGTGTCCGGCGTCAGGTTGCCGCCGCTGTGGTTGCCGACGAGCAGCACCGGTCCATCCTCGGGCACGTTGCCGAGCCCGCGCACCTCGCCACGGAAGTAGAGGCTGCACAGCAGCCACAGACGCGGCAGGGTCTCGCGGATGTAGTCGGGATCGCGCTCGTCGAGGTCGGCGGTGGGAACGCGGCCGATGACCGCCCTGCGCACCCGCCCGACGAGCCCCGTGTGGCCGTTGGAGGAGCTCATGCCGCCTTCAAGACACCCCCGAGGGGGTCGACGCGGGCGAAGAACCGTTCGAGCAGGCCGTTGGTGCGCTTGGGCGCCTCGACCTGCGGCACGTGGCCGCAGCCCTCGAGCACGACCTGCTCGGCGTCCGGCAGCCAGCGCTCGACGTGGTGGCGGAAGCGTTCCGGGATCAGGCGGTCGTGGGAGGCCCACACGAACAGCGCGGGCGGCTGCAGGGTCGAGAGCCGCGGGTAGAACCCCTTGCGGCCGAACGGGTTCTCGAGGTAGATCGCGCGAGCGCTGGTGAGGAAGGCGAGCCGCGCGCCGGGCGAGTGATAGATGCGCTCGAACTCGTCGACGACGATGTCGGCCATCGCCGGGTCGACCAGGTCGCGGTCGGCGAACAGCGCCCAGAACGTGCGCTCGACGCGGTCGCGGCCGAGCGAGTGGGGGAGCATCCCGAGCTCCGGGCGGGCGAAGCGCACGAGCCAGTGCCAGTCGCGGCGCACGAACGCGACGGCGGGGCTGAGCAGCGCGATCCCGCCCACGCGGTCCGGCCGCGTGAGCCCGACCTCGATCGCCACGCGCCCGCCCATCGAGTTGCCGACCAGGTGCGCGCGGTCGATGTCCAGCGCGTCCATCGTGCCGATCACCGCGCGGGCGGCGAACGCGGGGCCGTAGGGCGCGGTCATCGGCTTGGAGCTGCCGCCGAAGCCCGGCAGGTCGAGCGCGTGAACGCGGTAGGAGCGGCTGAGCGCGGCGGCGGTGTCGAAGAAGCTCGCCTTCGAGGACCCGAGGCCGTGCAGGAGCAGCATGTCCGGCCCCGCGCCCATGGTCAGCGTCGATATCTTGAGCTTGCCGACCGGCACGCGGTGGATCTTCAGCAGCGGCGGGCGGCCCGACGGGAGCCGGAACAGGCCTTCGAAGCCGACCGCGAGGTCCAGATCGCCGCGCGCGTAGAGCCGGCGCCGGCTGAAGGCCTCGACGCCGGAGAGCTCACCCTCGCGCAGCTGGAGCCAGGTCTCGGCGTCGGTGCCGATCACGACGTCCGGCTCGCGGCGGCTCCCGCCCGCGCGCACACGAGCGCCCATCGCCGTGCAGCGGACCTCCCACGAGCGCCCGATATCGCCCAGGCGGATGTGGTAGGTGGCGTCGAAGCCCGGCTCGGCGCCGAGGTACCGGGCGGGAAGCGTATGGAAGGCCTCCTCGACTCGGGCCGAAAGGTCCTGCATCTCCAGCAACCTACCCGCGGTCGGGGTGGATACGCTCCGGTCCGTGCCCGACGTCACTCTGTACGACACCCGCACCCGCTCCCTGCAGCCGTTCGAGCCTCGCGACCCACAACGGGTGGGAATCTACGCCTGCGGGCCGACGGTCTACGCGCGGGTCCACGTCGGCAACGCGCGCCCGTTCGTCGTCTTCTCGCAGCTCAAGCGCTTCCTCGAGCATGAGGGCTACGGCGTGAAGCTGGTCGGGAACATCACCGACATCAACGACAAGATCTACGACGCGGCGCGCAAAGCAGGCGTCTCGTCGTCGGATCTGGCCGCCGAGATGGCGCGCCATTACATCGAGGACACCGACCGGATCGGGCTGGGGCGCCCGGACGCGGAGCCGTTCGCGACCGAGTACGTGGGCCAGATCATCGCCCTGATCTCGGACCTGATCGACCGCGGCAACGCGTACGCCGTGAGCGGCGACGTGTACTTCCGGGTTCGAACCTTGGAGTCCTACGGCGAGCTCTCGCACCGCGACGTGGACGCGATGGACCAGGGCGAGGGCGTCGAGGGCGCCGATCTGAAGGAAGACCCGCTCGACTTCGCCCTGTGGAAGGCGTGGAAGGAGGGCGAGGACACCTCCTGGGAGTCGCCCTGGGGTGCCGGCCGGCCGGGCTGGCACATCGAGTGCTCGGCGATGGCCGAGGCGCTGCTCGGCGTGGAGTTCGACATCCACGGGGGCGGCATCGACCTCGCGTTCCCGCACCACGAGAACGAGGCGGCGCAGACGTTCGCCGCGCGCGGCGCGCCCTTGGCGCGGATCTGGATGCACAACGGCATGCTCGAGCTCGGCAAGGAGAAGATGGCGAAGTCCGTCGGCAACGTCCGCGGGCTGCACGAGGTGCTCGACGCCGTCGGCGGCGACGTGCTGATCCTCTTCTTCTCCACCGGCCACTACCGGCAGCCGCTGACGTTCAGCGAGTCGCACCTCGAGGACGCGCGGCGCTCGGCCGAACGCATCCGCGAGGCCGGCCGGCGGCTGATCTCAGGCCCCTCGCCGGAGGCCTTGGCGCCCTACCGGGACACCTTCTTCGAGGCGCTGCGCAACGACTTCAACACGGCCGAGGCACTGGCCTCGCTGTACGGCTGGATCCGCGAGGCGAACCGCTCAGAAGCGGCGGTCGGCAACTCGCACCTGGTCGAAATGCTCGACGTGCTCGGGTTGAGCGGCTTGCTCGCCAAGGAGGCCGGGCCACCGGAAGAGGCGGTCGCAACAATGCACGCACGCGAGGACGCGCGAAAGCGCAAGGACTGGGCCGAAGCGGACCGGCTGCGCGACGAGTTGCGCGCGATGGGCTGGGAAGTCCGCGACGGACCGGACGGGCCTGAGCTCGTCCCGGCGTCATGAGCGGCGGCGGCGGCAGGTCGCGGCGGCAGCGGCGGCGGCAAGGGCGGCGCGAAAGGGTCGGGCCAGAAGTCGGGCGGCAAGTCGCGCGGCGGTTCCGCCGGCGGCGGCGGCCGCGGTGGCGCGTCGGGCAGCGGTTCCGGGCGCGGTTCGTCCGGCAGCGCGGCCGCGGCGGCTCCTCGTCCGGCGGTAGCGGCCGCGGTGGCTCGTCCGGGGGCGGCTCCTCACGGGGCGGCGCGTCCGGCGGCTATTCGTCCGGCGGCGCCGGCCGTGGCGGCTCGTCGGGCGGCGGTGCCGGCCGCGGTGGCTCGTCGAGCAGCGGCGCCGGGCGCGGTGGCGCGTCCGGCGGCTATTCGGGCGGCGGTTCCGGGCGCGGTGGCGCGTCCGGCGGCTCCTCGCGGGGCGGCTCGTCCGGCGGCTATTCGGGCGGCGGCGCCGGGCGCGGTGGCTCGTCCGGGGGCGGTTCCTCGCGGGGCGGCTCGTCCGGCGGCTACTCGTCCGGCGGTTCCGGCCGCGGTGGCTCGTCCGGCGGCTACTCGTCGGCGGCGGTTCCGGGCGCGGTGGCTCGTCCGGCGGCTATTCGGGCGGCCGTCGCGGGCACGGCGGCGCGTCCGGCGGCGTTCCTCGCGGGGCGGCTACTCGTCTGGCGGTTCCAGCCGGGGCGGCTCGTCGAGCGGCGGGGCCGGCCGTGGCTCGTCCGCCGGTGGCCCCGGGCGAGGCGGGTCTTCGAGCGGCGGTCGCGGCTCGTCCAGCAGCCGCGGCGGCTATTCCGCCGGCGCGCGCGGCGGCCCGCCCGGTCGCGACGGCGGCGGCTACCCGCGCGGTGGCGGCGGTCCCGCGTTCTCGCCGGACGTGCCCAGCGCCCCGCCGCCGGAGCCGATCGAGCAGCGCAAGATGGTCATCTACGGGATCCATCCCGTCCAGGAGGCGCTGCGTGGGCGGCGTGTGGTCCATCGGATCTGGGCGACGGAGCCCGGGGACTGGCCCGGAAAGGTCTCGGTGGTCTCGGCGGAGGAGATCGAGGAGCGGTGCGGCTCGGAGGTCCACCAGGGCGTCGCCGCGCTGGTCGACCCCTACCCGTACGCCGACGCGGCGGAATTGCTCGCGCAGGAGAACCCGTGGATCATCGCCCTCGACGAGGTGACCGACCCGCAGAACCTGGGGGCGATCGCTCGTACCGCGGAGGCGGTCGGGGTGACCGGGATCGTGATCCCGGAGCGCCGCTCGGCGGAGGTCACGCCGGCCGTCTGCAAGGCGTCGGCGGGAGCGGTCGAGCACGTGCCGATCGCGCAGGTCCGCAACCTCGCCGACTTCCTCGCCGACGCCAAGGAGAAGCCCTGCTTCGTCTACGGCGCGGCCGCCGGCGCTCGCACCCGCTACGACCAGCCGGACTACTCCGGCGGCGTCGTGGCGGTCCTCGGAGCGGAGGGCAAAGGGCTCCGGCCACGGGTCGCGTCGATGTGCGACGACCTCATCTCGCTCCCATTGCTCGGGCGCATCGAATCGCTCAACGTCTCGGCGACCGCCGCGGTCCTTCTGTACGAGATGTTGCAGCAGCGACTTGACGCCTCGACATAAGCGTGCCAACCTGAGCCCATCAACGTGAGCTTGAGGGTAAGCGATGACCCTCAAGCTCTCGGTCATTCTCGGCGCCGCGGGAGGTGTGCGCCACAAGCGATTCAGGCCTGCAAATGGCCTGGAAAGGTCTCTGCGCTCGTGGCTCGTATTTCCCCCACAAAGTCTCAAGCTCAAGTTCAGCTTGATGATCGGTATCTTCTCGCGCTGGCCCGGCAGGGCAGCGACGATGCGTACGACCGGCTCGTCCGCCGGTACGCGTCCTTCGTCCGGCTGAAGGCGTCCTCGTACTTCCTCGTCGGCGGCGACAGCGAGGACCTGATCCAGGAGGGCCTGGTCGGTCTCTACAAGGCGATCCGTGATTTCCGCCCGGACCGCGAGTCGAGCTTCCGCAACTTCGCGGAGCTCTGCATCACCCGCCAGATCATCACCGCGGTGAAGACGGCGACCCGCAACAAGCACACGCCGCTGAACGGCTACGTGTCCTTCAGCGCGACCCCGGCCGGCGCGTCCGAGAACGAGCCGAGCCTGGACGAGATGCTCCCCGGCTCGACGGTTCACGACCCGGTCAACCAGGTCATCTCCTCCGAGGAACTGCGCTCGCTGGTCGCCTGCCTTTCAACGGTCCTCTCCGAGCTTGAATCGAGAGTGCTGTCGCTCTACCTCGACGGCCACTCCTACACCGACGTCGGCGAGCGCCTCGGGTGCGATTGCAAGACCGTGGACAATGCGTTGCAGCGCGTCAAGCGCAAGGTCGGCGCGCACCTCGCGTCGCGTGCCGTTCCCGCGTAGTCCTCTCATACTTCACTCATGCCCCTCTGGTTGATCATCGTCCTGATCGTCCTCGCGATCCTCATCGTCGGCGGCGCCTTCGCGCGCCGGCGTCAGCTGGCGCGCTCACGCCCCGCGTTCGACCGCGCGCTCATGAAGGTCGACCGAGACCTCGCCGCGGCCGCGGCGACCGACCGCGGCTGGGACCGCGAGCTGCTCGAGAGCGCCGCGCGCCGCGTGTACACGGAGCAGTTCGGCGGCGAGCCGGACTCGCTGACGCTGATCGAGGTCATCGACCAGCCCGGGACCGACCAGGACCAGGCGGTCTTCGACGCCGCCGGCCGGCGGCTCATCCTCGGTCGGCGTGACGGCGAATGGATCGCCGCCTCGTGATCGGCACGCGGATCGCCTAGCGCGGGCCGGCCGAAGCGCCGGCCACCGTCCCGCGAGCCCGCGCACGCCGGGGCGAAGGCCCGCTCCGCGGCGCGTCGAACGCCTGAGCTTCAGGCGGCCTTGGGCGCCTGGCGCGGGCGCCGGTGCTCGACCGCGTCCAGCGCGAGATGGCAGTCGTCGAAGTCGTCGGCGACGACCAGCGAGTCGACGTCGGCCGCCGAGATGTTCCCGTCAGCCTGCACCGAGTCCCGCAGCCAGTCCCTGAGCCCGCCCCAGTACGCGCTGTCGAAGAGCACGATCGGGAAGTAGCGGATCTTCTGCGTCTGGCGCAGGGTGGCCGCCTCGAAGGCCTCGTCCAGCGTCCCGAACCCACCCGGGAAGACGACGAACCCGCTCGCGTAGCGGACGAACATGACCTTCCGCGTGAAGAAGTAGTGGAAGCTCACCCCGACGTCGACGTACGCGTTCAGCGACTGCTCGTGCGGGAGCTCGATCCCGAGGCCGACGCTGATCGCCCCGGCCTCCTGCGCCCCCCGGTTGGCCGCCTCCATGATCCCCGGGCCGCCGCCGGTGATGATCGCGTAGCCCTGCTCGCCGAGCTGGTGCGCGAGCCTGCGCGCGGCCTCGTAGCGCGGATGGTCGCGCGGCGTGCGGGCGGACCCGAAGATCGAGACCGCCTTGCCGATGTGCGAGAGCTGCCGGAACCCGAGCCGCAGCTCGTCCTGGATGCGCAGCAGGCGCTGGGCGTCGGTGTACTCGGAGAGGATCGCGACCGACTCGGCCTCGAGCAGCTCCTCGTCGGCGGACGTGGGGTGGCGCGGCGGTTTGGTCACTTCAGCTCACTGTAGGGAGCGCGGGCGCACGCGTTGCCAGGCGAACGCACCCGCCAGCAGCAGCAGGCCGAGGCCGATGAAGCTGGCGACGCGGGCCAGGTCGTCGAGCTCGGACAGGTCATAGAGGAACACCTTCGTCGCCGTCACCGCGAGCAGGATGAGCGAGCCCCGGCGGGCGTCCCGCTCGTCTGCGAGCAGGCCGAACACCAGCGTCCCCACGCCCGCCAGCGCCCACAGGACGCTGAGCAGCGTCTGCCCGGTGTGGTGGGCGCCGCCGGCGGTGACGGTCAGGACACTGGCGAGGTAGAGCAGCGAAAGCGCGGTTCCGGCGCGGCTGCGGGTGCTGAACGCGATCGCGGCGGTGACGGCGAGCAGGCCGAGCGCGGCGTCGAGTGGGTGCTCGAGGCCGTCCAGCAGCGCGATCGGCGGGGCGAGCACGGCCAGCGCGTGCATCCCGGCGAGCGCGGCGAAGGCCATCGCGCCGGCGCGCAGGACGAAGCTCAGCGCCACGGCCTCGGCGGCGAGCGCGATCGTCAGCGGCAGCCCATCGAGCGCGAGCCCGGTGAAGTAGGCGACCGCGGCCAGCGCCAGTGCGTCCAGCGGCAGCTCCCACGTGCGGTCGGCGAGCCGGGCGGAGAAGAACGCGGTGAGCGCGATCGCGGCCACGGCGACCAGCGCGGTGGAGTCCGCGGAACGCTGCAGCGCCTCGACGGGCGCCTCGAAGGTCAGCACGTGCGAGACGGCGAGCGCGAGCTGGACCACGAGGCCGACGGCGGCGAACACCCAGTCGGCACGGCCGCCGTCGCCGAGCACGGCGTCCGCGGGACGAGCGACCGCGGCGCGGCGCGGCGTCGCCGCGCGGGCGCCGAGCAGCGCGGCGAACACCAGCGACGACGCCGCCCACACCAGCGCGAGCGCCGCCCCGCCGCTGAGCTCCACGGCCGCCGCGTCGGCCAGCAGCACGCCGGTGCCGATCGTGATCAGCGCGAGCACGCGGGAGATCCGCGGGACGCGCGTGAACGCGAGCCCGAGGGCGAGGTGGGCGACCGCGAGCGCGGCCAGCCAGACGTCGCCGTCGAGCTGATCCCAGCCGGCCGCCGCGATCACCAGCGCGGTGGCGGGAACGAGCACCGCGGCGCTGACGTTCAGGCCGCGCGTACGCGCCTCGAGCCCGACCGCGAGCGCGGTGGTCAGCGCCCCGAAGGTGATCAGCACGGCCACCGCCGCGGTGTCGCCGGGCGAGGAGTCGTAGAGCCACCACAGCCACTGGACGGTCACCGTCGCCGTCGACGCCCACGCGAGCGGCTCCCAGCGCCGCCACACGAGCACCGCGACGGCGGCCGCGAAGGCGATCGCCAGGAACGGCACGCCGCCGGTGTCGAGCGCGCCCAGCGCGGCCGGCGCCCACAGCGCGCCGAGCAGCCCGAGCCACGCGAACGCCTCCGTCTTCCAGCGCAGCGCGAGCGTCGTCGCGGCGGCGCCGACGGCAGCCGCGCCGAACAACGCGAGCGCGTTGGGGATCAGGTCGTAGACCGGCCCGGCGACGACGAGCGTGCCGAACAGGCCGGCCACGCCGACCGCGGCCGCGGCCAGCGCCGCCTCGGTCCGATCGCGCCGCTCGCGCAGCCACACGCCGACGGCCAGCAGGCCGATCGAGAGCGCTCCGGCGAGCAGCGTGCGCTCGGCCTCGCCCAGCCACCCGCGCGAGATGGCGATGGTCAGCAGGAACGCCAGCCCGGCGAGCACCGCGAACCCGCCGAGCCACGCCAGGACGCGAGCCGCCGAGGATGTCCTCGAGCTCGCGCGCCGGGCGGACCGGGGGCCGGGCAGGCCCGGTTCCCGACGCCGTGCCGGACCGCGCATGCGCGCCGGCGCGGCGCTGCCCGGCGCGCTCTCGGCCCCGGACCGCGCCGCGCCTCGGGGGCCGGCGCTCTCGCCGGCGGCCGACGCGGGCGCGCCGGCGCGGCGGGCGCGTCCCGGCTGCCCGCGGCGGCACGACGCTCGCGGCGCGCGGCGCGCGCTCGCCACCCGCCCAGCGCGGCGCCTCCGGGCGTGTCGCGTCCCACGGCGCGCGGCGTCCTTCGAGCTCGCGCACCCGCTCCTCGAGCGTGGCCGCGCGGCTCTCCAGCGCGGCGATGCGGTCCTCAACCATCCTTCCGGCTCCCTCTGTTGACCATCGGTCGATAGCGGCATATACGGCCGGCGGGCCCAGGGGTTACACATTTATCGACCGGCGGTCAGGTACGCTGACCGCAATGGCCGGACCCGCGTACACACGGCTCGGAGTGGACGAGCGGCGGCGGCTGTTGCTCGAGCTCGGCGCCGACCTGTTCACCCGCCACGCCTACGACGAGCTCTCGATGGCGAAGATCGCCCGCGAGGCCGGGATCAGCAAGGCGCTGCTCTACCACTACTTCCCGAGCAAGGAGGCGTACTTCCTCGCCACGCTCGAGGAGAAGGCCAACGAGCTCCAGCAGCGCACCGAGCCGAACCCGGACCTGCCGCCGTTCGAGCAGCTGAGCGCGAGCCTGGACGCCTACCTCGCCTGGATCGAGGAGAACGCGGGCAGCTACGACAAGATGATCCGCAACGCGGGCGCGGCGCCGGAGGTGCGGGCGCTGCTGGACCGCGTGCGCAGCGAGACGGCCAAGCGCATCCTCGCCGGCCTCAGCCCGGCCGGGCCGCCCTCACCGGTCCTGAGAACGGCGATCCGCGGCTGGCTGGGCTTCATGGACGGCGCGTGCCTCGATTGGGTCAACCACAAGGACCTCGAACGCGAGGTCCTGCATGGCCTGCTCGTCTCGACGCTGACCGCGGCGGTGCTCGCCGCGGGTGAAGTGGACTAGCCGATCTTCTCGAGATCGACGACGAAGACGAGCGTCGCGCCCGGGGGGATCGCGCCGCCCGCGCCGGCGTCGCCGTAGCCGAGCTCGGCCGGGATGGTCAGCACGCGGCGCCCGCCGACCTTCATGCCCGCGACGCCCTGGTCCCAGCCCGGGATGACCTGGCCCTGGCCGAGGCCGAAGGTGAACGGCTCGCCGCGGTCCCAGGAGTTGTCGAAGACCGTGCCGTCGTCGTAGAGCGCGCCGACGTACTGCACGGAGACGTTGTCGCCCGCCTTGGCCGCCGGGCCCTTGCCGACCTTGATGTCCTTGCTCACGAGCTCCGTCGGCGCGTCGCCGCCGGGAACCTCGATCGTGGGCTTCTCACCGAGCTTGCCCGTGACCTTGACCGCCTTGGCGGACCCGCCGCCACCACTGGCGGCCTCGGTCGGCGTCTCGGTCGCCGCCTCCGTGGGCGCCGGCGTGGCCGCCTCGGTCGTCGGAGCGGATGTGGCCTCGGACTCGCTCGAGGAGTCATCGCCGCAGGCCGCGAAGGCGAGCACGGCGAGCAGCAGGGGCAGGGCAAGGAGATATCGGCGCATAGCGGCGACTCAGGGTAGCCCGGTTGTCTGAAAGCGCTACGCGCGGGGCGCGGAGATCTCTACGCGTTCGCGTCGCTCGACCGGCGGCGCCGCGTCCCGGAACCGGTCACGCGGGACCATCGTGGTCATGCAACGCGGGCAGACGTCGCCACGCAGATAGGTCGCCGTCGCCGGCACCGTCAGCTTGCACTCGGGGCACTGCATGAACGCCATCGGGGTCCTCCGCTCTCCTTCGAAGGGGCCTCAGCCAGGCAACCCTAACCCGTTTGTTCGGTTCTGGCAAACAACACGCTGGACGCGGCCCGCGGACAGCGAGCGCCGTCCACTCAGCGATCTGTGCCGAAGATGCGATCGCCCGCGTCGCCCAGGCCCGGTCGGATGTAGCCGTTGTCGTCGAGCTCGCGGTCCAGCGCCGCCACCGTGATGTGCACGTCCGGGTGCGCGGCCCGCACGGCGGCCACGCCCTCGGGCGCCGCCACGAGGCAGACGAAGTGCAACCGCACCGCCCCCGCCCGCTTCAGACGCGCGATCGCCTGCACGCCGGAACCGCCCGTGGCGAGCATCGGATCGACCACGAACACCTCGGCGTTCTCGACGCCCGACGGGATGTTCTCGTAGTACCCGACGGGCCGCAGCGCCTCCTCGTCGCGGTACATCCCCAGATGCCCCACGCGGGCCTCGGGCACCAGGCGCAGGAAGCCGTCCACCAGCCCCAGGCCGGCGCGCAGGATGGCCACGACGAACACCTCGTCGGCCAACCGCGTTCCCGGCGCGCTCTCCAGCGGCGTCTCGACGGAGACATCGGCCGCGCGCAGGGTGCGCATCGCCTCATATCCGAGGATCAGCGCGGCATCCGTCAGCGTCTCGCGGAACACGCGGTGCGGCGTGTCCTTGTCGCGGAGGATCGAGAGGAGCCGCCGCAGCAGCACGTGATCGACGACCGTAACCCCATCCATACCGCGGAACGTACTAGCGTTCGGACCTTGGCCGCTCCGCGCCGCAACATCGAGCTGAAGGCCTCCGACCCCGATCCCGAGCGCTCGCTCGCGGTCGTGAAGGGCCTCGGCGCCCGCGATCGCGGGATTCTCCGGCAGAAGGACACCTACTTCCGCGTCGAGAAGGGCCGGCTCAAACTCCGCGAGGAAGAGCCCGGGCGGCGCCACGCTCGTCCAGTACGACCGGGTCGACGCCGACGAGGCGCGCGAATCGCGCTACCGGCTGATCCCCGTCGACGACGCGCCGACGCTCAAGGCCGCGCTGGAATCGAGCCTGGGCATCCTCGCCGTCGTCGAGAAGGAACGCCACCTGCTGCTCTGGCAGTCGGTCCGCATCCACCTCGACCGCGTCAAGGACCTCGGGAACTTCGTCGAGCTCGAGGGGGTCGCGACGGCGGACTCCGACCTCGCCGACGAGCTCGAGAAGGTCACCCGCCTCACCGAGGCGCTGGAGATCCCGCCGGAGCGCATCCTGCGCAACTCCTACTCGGACCAGGTGGTCGGCTCCAGCGCGCTCGTGGACGCCGCGCGAGCCGTGATGGCCAATGCCCACGCGCCCTACAGCCGCTACCACGTCGGCGCCGCGCTGCGCGCCGAGGACGGCTCGATCCACGTCGGCGCCAACGTCGAGAACGCCGCCTACCCGCAGGGCCAGTGCGCCGAGGCGAGCGCGATCGGCGCGCTGATCGCGTCCGGCTGCACGCGGATCACCGAGGTCGCGGTGATCGCCGACGGCGAGGACTTCTGCGTCCCGTGCGGCGGCTGTCGCCAGCGCCTGCGCGAGTTCATCGTCCCCGGCGCCGAGATCCACCTGTGCGCCAACAGCGGCGCGCGCCAGACGACCACGCTCGACGCGCTGCTCCCACGCTCCTTCGGTCCAGAGTTCCTGCGGTGAAGCTCGGGATCATCCTCGGCTCCGGCCTGGGCGGGATCGCCGACGCCCTGACCGACGTCACCCGCACGCCGTACGCCGAGCTCGAGGGCTTCCCGCGGCCGAGCGTCGCCGGCCACGGCGGGACGCTGCACCAGGGCAGGCTCGAGGGCCTCGACGTCGCCGTCTTCCAGGGCCGCAAGCACGTCTACGAGACCGGCGACGCGTTCGGGATGCGGGTGCCGATCCGCTGGCTGAAGGCTCAGGGGGCGGAGACGCTGCTGGTCACCAACGCCGCCGGCAGCCTCAACGCCGACGTCGGCCCGGGCCGCCTGATGGCGATCTCCGACCACATCAACCTGCTCGGCGTCAACCCGCTCACCGGCCCCAACGACGACGCGATCGGACCGCGCTTCCCGAGCCTGCGCGACGCCTACGACCCGGAGCTGCGGGCCAAGCTCCAGCAGGCGGCGCAGGCGCTGGAGATCCCGCTCGCGGAAGGTGTCTACCTGGCGACCGCCGGCCCCACCTTCGAGACGCCCGCCGAGATCCGCGCGTTCCGCACCCTCGGCGCCGACGCGGTCGGGATGTCTACGGTTCCCGAGGTGATCCTCGCCCGCCATGCCGGCCTGCGCGTCGCCGCGGTCTCGGCCATCACCAACCTTGCCGAGGGCATGGGCGGCGAGGAGCTGTCGCACGAGCAGACCCTGCGCAACGCGCAAGTCGCGGCGCGCGACCTCGTGCGGCTCGTCCAAACCTTCGCTCAGGAGTACTAATTGCTCGCACCGGAAGTCATCCGGAAGAAGCGCGACGGAGCAGCACTCAGCACGGAGGAGATCGCCTTCCTCGTCGGCGGGATCACCGACGGCGGGCTGTCGGACGCGCAGGTCGGCGCGCTGGCGATGGCGTTCTTCCTCAAAGGCCTCGACCCGGACGAGCGGCTCGCGCTGACGACCGCGATGCGCGACAGCGGCAGCGTCCTGGACTGGGACCTCGACAAGCCCGTCGTCGACAAGCACTCGACCGGCGGCGTGGGGGACAAGGTGAGCCTGATGCTGGCGCCGATCCTCGCCGCCTGCGGCGTGGCGGTGCCGATGATCAGCGGCCGCGGCCTCGGCCACACCGGCGGGACGCTGGACAAGCTCGACGCGATCCCCGGCTACACGTCGACCCCCGCGACCGAGGTGATCAAGCGCGTCGTGCGTGACGTCGGCTGCGCGATCGTCGGCCAGACCGCCGACCTCGCCCCCGCCGACCGCCGCCTCTACGCGACGCGCGACGCCACCGGGACCGTCGAGTCGATCTCGCTGATCGTCGCGTCGATCCTCTCCAAGAAGCTCGCCGAGGGCCTCGACTCGCTCGTGCTCGACGTCAAGGCCGGCTCCGGCGCCTTCATGGCCCGCCGCGAGGACGCGGACGAGCTCGCGCGGGCGCTGGTCGAGGTGGCCAACGGCGCCGGCGTGAAGACGACCGCGCTGATCACCGACATGAGCCAGGTCCTGGGCACCACGGCCGGCAACGCGGTCGAGGTGCGCGAGGCCGTGGACTACCTCACCGGCGCGGCGCGCGACCCGCGCCTGCACGAGGTGACGGTGGCGCTGGCGTCGGCCCTGGTCGACCGCGAGCAGGTGGAGCACGCCCTGGACAGCGGCGCCGCCGCCGAGCGCTTCGGCCACATGGTCAACGCCCTCGGCGGCCCGGCCGACTTCGTCGAGAACCCCTCGCTCCCGGGCGCGGCCGTGGTCCTGCCCGTGATCCCCGAGCGGCCCGGCTACGTCGACCGCGTGGACACCCGCGCCGTCGGCCTCGTCGTCACCGGCCTCGGCGGCAACCGCCGGCGCGAGGACGACGTGATCGACCCGAGCGTCGGCCTCACGCAGATCGCCGGGATCGGCGAGGAGGTCGGGCCCCGATCGCCCGCTCGCGCTCGTCCACGCCCGCGGGGACACCAGCGCCCGCGAGGCCGCGATCGCCCTCCTGGCCGCGGTCCACGTGAGCGCCGAGGAGCCCGAAGCGCAGCCCGTGCTGCTCGGTCGCGTATGACGACGCCGCTCGCCGAACTGCACGTCCACCTCGAGGGCACGGTCCCGCCCTCGCTGGTCCAGAAGCTCGCCGACCGCAACGGGCTGAAGGTGCCCGAGGGCGTGTTCGAGACGCCCGACCGCTTCAAGTGGGTCGACTTCCTCGACTTCCTGCGCACCTACGATCTCGCCGCGAGCGTCATCCGGACCGAGCAGGACTACCGCGACATCACCTACGAGTACCTCCTCGCCTGTGCGCGCGAAGGCGCCATCTACGTGGAGCTGATCGCGTCCCCGGATCACGCGGCCAACGTCGGCCTGACCGACGCCGAGCACTACGCCGGGATCGCCGCCGGGATCGACGATGCCCGCGGCGAGACCGGGATCGAGGCGCGGATCCTGATCGCCGCGATCCGCAACTTCGGCGTCGAGGCGGCGGTCGACATCGCCCGCCGCCACGCGGAGGAGCGCCATCCCTACATCGTCGGCTTCAACCTGGCCGGCGACGAGGCCGGCTACCCGCCCGCGCAGTTCCGCGAGGCGTACGAGATCGCGGCGGCCGGCGGCCTCGGCTGCACGGTCCACGCGGGCGAGCACGCGGGGGCCGAATCGGTGCGTGAGGCGCTCACGCTGCCGGTCAGCCGGCTCTCGCACGGCGTTCGCGCGGTCGAGGATCCGGCGCTGGTGGAGGAGATCGCCGAGCGCGGGATCGTGCTCGAGGTGTGCCCCACCTCGAACATCGCGACCCACGTCTACGCCTCCTATGAGGATCACCCGCTCCGCAAACTCCATGAAGCCGGTGTGAAGTGCACGTTGGGTTCTGACGACCCGCCCTATTTCGGCTGTAGCATCGGCGGCGAGTACGCCGCAGCGCGTGAGCGCTTCGGCTTCGAGGAGGATGAACTGAGGGCATTCACGCACACGGCGGTCCGGGCGTCGTTTGCGGACGATGCGACCAAAGGCACCCTGCTCAATCGAATTACTGCCTCAGACGACCGTCGCGGCCAATAAGGTCGCGGCGCGTCGTTCCAATCGAAAAGGAGTTCCGGCCGTGCGCCGACCACTTCATTTCTTCGCCTTGCTGGCGATGGTCTGTTCTCTGTTTGTCGCCGCGTGCGGCAGCGATGACGAGGACACGCCGTCCACCAGCGGTACCAGCACCGCGGAGAGCACCCCGGCCGCCAAGAGCATCAAGGTGGGCCTGGTGACGGACATCGGCGGTCTCAGTGACCGCTCGTTCAACCAGCTGGCCAACGAGGGCCTGGAACGTGCCAAGTCCGAGCTGGGCGTGGAGACCCGCGTCCTGGTCTCCAAGACCGACTCGGACTACATCCCGAACCTCTCGACGTTGGCCCAGCAGAAGTACGACCTCGTGATCGGGGTCGGCTTCCTGATGGCCGAGGCGATGAACACCGTCTCGACCAAGTTCCCGGACACCAAGTTCGCGGTCATCGACGTCGACGCGACGGGCCTGAAGGACAAGCCCACCAACGTCGCCGGCCTGCTGTTCAAGGAGCAGGAAGCGGGTTACCTGGTCGGCTACATGGCCGGCCTGTACCTCAAGGACAACGGCGGTGGCACCGCCAGCTCCGTCGGCGGGCAGAAGATCCCGCCGGTGGACCACTACATCGCCGGCTACCAGAAGGGCGTCATGGACGCCAATCCGGACGCCAAGGTGGCCAACGGCTACTCGCAGAAGTTCGACGATCCGGCGCCGTGCAAGGAGCTCGCGCTCAACCAGATCGCCGACGGCTCGAAGGTCGTCTTCCAGGTCGCCGGCGGCTGCGGCCTCGGCGCGCTGGACGCGGCCAAGGAGAAGGGCGTGCAGGGCATCGGCGTGGACGCCGACCAGGCCTACCTCGGCGATCAGGTCATGACCTCGGCGCTCAAGAAGGTCGACGTCGCGGTCTACGACACGGTCAAGGCCGCGCAGGACGACACGTTCAAGGGTGGCGCGAACACCATCTTCGACGTCAAGTCCGGCGGTGTCGGCATCGGCAAGACCAACGCCGAGGGCGCCAAGTACGAAGCCCAGGTCAAGGAAGTCCAGGACAAGATCGCCTCCGGCGAGATCACCGACATCCCGGACACCGTCAAGTAACAGTGGCCGACTCGCCCGCGCTCGAGCTCCGGGGGATCACCAAGCGGTTCGGGACCCTGGTCGCGAACAACGCGGTGGACTTCGAACTGCGCCGTGGAGAGATCCACGCGCTGCTCGGGGAGAACGGCGCGGGCAAGTCGACGCTGATGAACGTGTTGTATGGCCTTCACCAACCGGATGAAGGCCAGATCCTGCTGGACGGGGAGCCGGTCTCGATCGACTCCCCGCGGCGGGCCATCGGCCTCGGCATCGGCATGGTGCACCAGCACTTCATGCTCGTGCCGGTGATGACCGTGGCCGAGAACCTGGTGCTCGGCGCCGAGCCGCGCAGCGGGCTGCTGCTGGACTACAAGACGGCCGTCGCGCGGGTGCGCGAGCTCTCGCAGAGGTTCGGGTTGGCGGTCGACCCCGAGGCGAAGGTCGAGGACATCGGCGTCGGCACGCAGCAGCGCGTCGAGATCCTGCGCGCGCTGTTCCGCGGCGCCAAGGTGCTGGTGCTCGACGAGCCGACCGCGGTGCTGACCGCCCAAGAGGCGCAGGACCTCTTCGGCGTGTTGCGCACCCTGACCGCCGCCGGCACGTCGGTGGTCTTCATCTCACACAAGCTCAACGAGGTGCTCGAGATCGCCGACCGCGTGACCGTCCTGCGGCGCGGCGAGAAGATCGACACCGTGTCCACCGACGGCGCGACGGAGCGGTCGCTGGCGCGGCTGATGGTCGGCCGCGACGTGCTGCTGCGCGTCGAGAAGGCCGAGCGCAGCGCCGGTGAGCCGTTGCTCTCCTTGAACGGTGTCTCGGCCGTCGACGATCGCGGGCTGCCCGCGGTCAACGACCTCTCGCTCGAGGTCTGCGCCGGGGAGATCGTCGGCGTCGCGGGCGTGGACGCCAACGGGCAGAGCGAGCTGATCGAGACGATCATGGGCCTGCGCTCGCCCGAGTCCGGCACGATCATGGTCGACGGGCACGACGTGACGCACGCCGGGCCGCGCGACACCTTGAACGCGGGCGTGTCGCACATCGCCGAGGACCGCCACCGCCGCGGCCTCGTGCTCGAGTTCGACCTCGCCGAGAACCTCGCGCTGCGCTCCTACAAGAACCGGCCCTTCTCCGCGCGCGGGTTCCTCTCGAAGTCCAAGATCGCCGAGCGCGCGCGGAAGCTGCTCAAGGACTACGACGTCCGCGGCGGCACGGCCGAGACGCGCGCCGCGTCCTTGAGCGGCGGCAACCAGCAGAAGGTCGTGATCGCGCGTGAGCTCACCGCCGATCCGCGCGTGATCATCGCCGCGCAGCCGACCCGCGGCCTCGACGTGGGCGCGATCGAGTTCGTACACCGGCGGCTCGTCGAGGAGCGCGACGCGGGCCGCGCCGTGCTGCTCGTCTCGCTGGAGATGGAGGAGATCCGCTCGCTCTCGGATCGCGTCCTCGTGATCTACGAAGGACGGATCGTGGCCGAGCTCCCGCCCGAGTCCTCCGAGGAGGACTTCGGCCTGTACATGACCGGCGGAGGTAGAGATGAGCACCCCGCCGCCTGACGATCTCGAGGGCGCCGGCGCGGCGACCGTCGCCTCGCGGATGTCGACCTACCTGCGTGGCGGCGGGATCATCGCGCCGTTCATCACGCTGCTGTTCGCCTTCCTGGTCGGCGGCTTGGTGGTGCTGATCACCGGCCACGACCCGATCGCCACCTACAAGGCGATCTTCGAGGGCACCGGGCTCAACTACTTCCTGCCCGGGTCCGACAAGGACATCGCGGCGCTGAACCTGCAGCAGACGCTGATCCAGACGACGCCGCTGATCCTCACCGGCCTGGCCGTCGCCTTCGCGTTCCGCTGCGGCCTGTTCAACATCGGCGGCCAGGGCCAGTACATCATCGGCTCGATCCTGGCGCTGTGGGCCGGCGTGTCCTTCGAGGGGATGCCCGCGGTGCTGCATGTGGTGCTCTGCATCCTCGTCGGGATGATCGGCGGCGCGGCGTGGGCGGCGATCGCGGGCGCGCTGAAGGCGTTCGTCGGCACCAACGAGGTGATCTCGACGATCATGCTCAACTGGATCGCCGTCTGGATCGGCGTGTGGGTGTTCAACCTCGGTAGCCCGCTGCAGACGAACAACCCGTCGCAGAGGGACGTTCCCGTCTCGGCCGACATCGTCGACGGCGCGAAGCTGCCGGTGTTCTGGGGCGACCCCGACCTCCAGGGCCTGCACGTCGGCATCTTCATCGCGCTGGCCGGGCTGCTCGTGTTCTGGGTGCTGCTGAACCGCACGACGACCGGCTACGAGGTGCGGGCGGTCGGCTTCAACCCCGACGCCGCGGCTGCCTCGGGGATCAACGTGGCGCGCAACTACATCCTCGTGATGGCCGTGTGCGGCGCGTTCGCGGGGCTGGCGGGGACGGTCGACCTGCTCGGCCTGCGCTTCCGAATAGCCACCAACGACGTCCAGCTCAACCAGGTCGCGTTCTTCGGGATCGCGGTCGCGCTGCTCGGGCGCAACACCGCGATCGGCGTGGCGCTGAGCGCGCTGCTGTTCGGCGCGCTGATCACCGGCACGTCGGTGCGCAACCTCGATCCGACGGTCTTCGAGCCGGAACTGGCCACGAACCTCACCTACATGATCCAGGGCATGGTCGTCCTGTTCGTCTCCACGGACGTGCTCGTCGTGTACCTGATGCGGATGCGCAGACGAAGAAGACGCGGAACGGCGGTGGCCGCATGACTCGCGCTGTGCGCTCGCCTGCTTCGGCGGCAACTCGCCTGCCGGCTCGTTCCCGCGCGGCTCAGAGGAGCGGAACGGCATGAGTGGACGCGCGGCCGGCTGGACCGGCATCGTCTTCGGGTTCCTCGCGTTCTTCATCGCGGTGCCGCCGATCACGGTGCGCGCGTGGGGCGTGGTGCTGATCCTCGCGCTGCTCGCGTGGATGGCCGGCGCGTACGCGATCCGGTCGGGCGAGAAGCGGGTCGGCTGGGGCGCGATCGTCGCCGGCGTCGTCGGCCTCGCCGGCGGGTACGCGGCCACGCGGTCCGGGGTCACCAACCTGGACAAGGTGGTCGTCTGGGGCGCGCTCGGGGCGGCCACGCTGCGCTACGCCACGCCGCTGATCTTCGGCTCGCTCGGCGGCCTGTTCTCGGAGCGCTCCGGCGTCATCAACATCGCCCTGGAGGGCATGATGCTGATGGGCGCGTTCTTCGGCGCCTGGGGCGCCGACAAGACGAACTCGTGGCTGCTCGGGCTCGTCATCGCGGTCTTGGCGGGGGCCGTGTTCGGCCTCCTGCACGCGCTGTTCGCGATCAGCTTCCGCGCCGACCAGATCGTCTCGGGCACGGCGCTGAACCTGCTGGCGGTCGGCATCACCGGCTACCTGTACGTGGCCATCTACGCCGACCAGGGGACGCCGAACGACCTTCCGCAGGTGCCGGACGTGCACCTGCCGATCAAGTCGATCCCGCTGATCGGGGACATCTTCGGGCAGCTGAACCTGCTCGTCTGGCTGGCCCTGGCGATGGTGCTGGTCACGTGGGTGGTCGTGTTCCGCACGCCCAGCGGCCTGCGGCTGCGTTCCGTGGGCGAGAATCCGCTGGCGGCTGAGACCGCCGGCCTGAAGGTCGTCCGCACGCGCTACGTCGCGGTCATGATCTCCGGCTCGCTCGCCGCGTTGGGTGGGGCGTTCCTCTCGATCGGCTTCAGTCACTCGTTCATCCAGAACATGACGGCGGGGCGCGGGTTCATCGCGCTGGCGGCGCTGATCTTCGGGCGCTGGCGACCAGGCACGGCGCTCGCCGCGACGCTGCTGTTCGGGTTCGGCTCCGCGCTCGCGCCACGGCTCGACGTCTTCTCGCAGTCGGGCTCGGTGCTCTTCCGCGCGCTGCCGTACGTGTTGACGCTGATCGCGGTCACGGGCCTGATCGGCCGTTCGATACCCCCACGCGATTTGGGCCGCCCACTTTCGCGTTAGAGCGTTCGGATCGCTTCCGAACGTGGAATGCTTGGAGGCATGAGACGGGTCTGGCTCGCGGTCGCCGCGTCGGCGTTATCGCTCTCCGCCTGCGGCAGCAACGGCCCGTCGCGCTTCGACCTGGTCACGCCGGGCGCGCACACCGGTGCGCCGCTGGCGACGGCGACGCCGACGCCGACGCCGACGCCCGAGGCCAAGCGCAAGCCCGTGACCAAGACCGAGCGGCGCGTGATCCAGGGCTGGGCGGACGACCTTCGTCACGGGCACGTGACGAAGGCCACGCGCTACTTCGCCGTGCCGGCGCTGATCTCCAACGGCGATCCGGACTGGATCCCGCTCAACTCGCGCGACGACGTGTACGAGTTCAACCGGACGCTGCCCTGCGGCGCCAAGCTGATCCGCACGCGCCGCTCGACCGACGAGTTCGTGGTCGGCATCTTCCGGCTGACCGAGCGCCCCGGCGCCGGTCAGTGCGGGACGGGCACGGGCGAGATGGCTTCGGTCGCGTTCCTGATCGAGGACAAGCACATCACCCGCTGGGTGCGGGTGCCGGACGACCCGGCGACGCCGGTCCCCTCACCGACCGAGACGCCGGTCCCGACCGCGACGCCCGAGGCCACGGCGAAACCGGAGGCGACCGCCACGCCCGAGGCGACGGCAACGCCGGACCCGATCGAGACCGGCCCGCCGAGCGAGGCCTGACGGCGCTCAGCCGATCCCGATCGAGGGGCTCGTGTAGCGCTCGCCGCGCGTGACGGCGTTCAGGCCGTCGATCAGTTCCGGCAGACCGCCCTCCTTGAGGACGATGCCGTCCGCGCCGGCGTCGAGCACGCCCTGGAGCTCCCGCGGGTCGGTGGTCGCGGTGAAGACGAGCAGTTTCGTGTCGCTGTCGGACTCCGCGAGCCGCCGGATGAGCCCCTCGCCGCCGCCTTCGGAGGCGAGGTGCAGATCCACGACCGCCACGTCCGGCGCCGTCTCGAGCACGAGCTCGGCGCCGGTCTCAGCGGTTCCGGCCACCCCGGTGACGTCCCATCCGAGCCTCGTCAACGTGTCGCGGAGGAAGATGCGCAATGCGCCGTGATCCTCCACGATCGCCACGGTGTGGGACTCGTCGGTCGTCATGGGATGTTGCTACCCCCCGTTGCTCAGCCGAAGACCTTGCGGATGCGCACCGTCGCGTAGATGGTGCCCTTCACGACGGTCGCCGAGCCCTTGTAGGAGTACCGCATCCGGTAGTAGCCGTACTTGCGGACGGTGAAGCGCAGCGTCCACTGGCCCTTGCTGTTGACCTTCGGCTTGCCCAGGACACGGAACTTCTTGCCCTTCTTGCCCTTCGCGATCGAGACGGTCACGCGGCCACCGGCCGACGTCTCACCGAGCGTGCCGCGCAGCTTGTAGCTCGGGCCGCGCGAGTCCAGCGCCGAGACGCTCGTCATGTCGAACGGCGCGAGCAGGTTCAGCGTCACGGGCGCGCTCCACGGCGAGTAGTAGTCGCCGTTCTTCGCGCGGGCGACGATGACGTAGGCGCCCGGATCGCGCAGGCCGATCAGCTGCACCTGCCCGGTCGCGGAGTCCACGTAGCCGCTGCCGACCGGGCCGGAGATCGACCCGTCCGGCGCCAGCACGCCGCCCTTGGCGTAGCGGATCTCGTACGTGCTCGCACCGGGGTTGCCGGTGAACGCGAGCAGCTGGGTGATCGTCGAGAACGAGTTCGGCTGGCGCGTCAGCGCCGGGCCGGCCGGCTGCCCGAGCGCGACCGACGAGTTGATCGAGAACTGGTACTCGACCTGGCGGGTCACCTTCGCGCACGACGTGTCCGCCGTGTCCGTCGAGAACCCGATGATGACCCGGTAGGTGCCGTTGCCGCGGAAGATCACGATGTCGCTGTCCTCCGGGATCACCTCGGTGCGGTAACAGCTGGGGGTGCCGTACGTGGCGGCGACGCCCGACGGATCGAGCACCGTCATCGTCCATCGGTAGCCCTCGGCCTTGTCGACCCGCGCGATCACCTTCTGGTCCATCATCCGCAGCGCGAGCGGGGCCCCGACGGTCAGCGCGGCGGGCTGTCCGTCATCTCCGGTCGCGGTGACCGCGAGCGTCGCGTGGGCCGCCGAAGCGGGCACCAACAGCATCGCGATGGCCGCCACCGCCGCGACGAAGATCCTTCTTCCCTGCATTCTGCCTCCTGGGTACGACTGAAGCCGCTCATCCTTGCGGCTTCCTCGGACGCTTCAAGGACCAACCGGGCAAGTTAAGGTGCAACGCCAGCGTGCCCGTCCTCGTCGATCCGATCCACCGCTACTCCTACGTCCCGTTCGCGGTCAAGGACTGGTGCCACATGGCCGTCGACGGCACCTTCGAGGAGCTCCACGCCTTCGCCGCCTCGCTCGGCATCCCCCGCTCGCGCTTCCAGGGCGACCACTACGACCTCACCACCTGGATCCGTGAGCGCGCCGTCGCTCTCGGCGCCGAGGAGGTCTCGACCCGCGAGCTGCTCCTGCGCATGGCGGGCCCGCGCGGCGACCGCGCCCGCGCCCGCTCGGTCACTGAAGGTGATATCGGCCGTTGACGTCGCGCTTGCTGCAGCTGAGCCCGTACTTGCGGTAGTCGCGCATCGCCTGCGCGGACCGGGCGCAGAACTGCCCGCGCGCGATGCACTTCGATTGCCCGGCGATCCGCGCCTGCTTGCACGCGACCTGCGCCACCGGACCGCCGTCGACCGCCCCTGCCGCCGCGGGTGTCCCTCCGAGCACTGCCGTCGTCATGGCCACGATCAGGAGTCGGCGCATGCCGAGCACCGTACGCCGGTCCTGTTCGTTCGGTACTGGCTGATCGATCAGGTGGGGAAACCGGTCCAGCACGACACTGGCCCGCGTCGTCGGCGCGCGGAGCCACGGAGCGGCGGACCCCGACGCGTACGCGTCGGCCCGCTGGGCCGCCGCACGCCTCGCCGCCACCGAGCCACGCCGGCGGTCACGCGAGCGTGTCCGGCCGCGGAGCGTCATCGAGAATGCTCAGGCTCCCGTCGGTCTCGAGCACGATCGCGGCGACCGTCGACATGTCGGCGTGCCCTTGGCCACGAGCCGCCTGCCGCAGCTCGTCGGCGGTCACGCGCTCGGCCTGCATGGCGTCGGGCAGGAATTCGCCGCGGTAGACCAGGGTCGGCTCCGATCGCACCAGTCGCTTGATGCGGCGGCTGCGCGTCGAGCTCCACGCCACGGCGTACTGCATCGCCAGCAGCAGCGCCATTGCCGCGAGCCCCTGGGACAGCGCGACCGTGGAGGACAGCAGGACGGTGGCGAGCGTCGAGCCGAGGGCGACGGTGACGATCAGATCGAACGCGTTGAGCTTGGACAGCGCGCGCTTTCCCGATACCCGCAGCATCGCGATCAGCGCGACGTACGCCGCCGCGCCGACGACGAGGACCCGGATCAGGCTCGACCAGTCGGTGAAGAACGCGTCCGCGGTCACGCCCCGCGCCGGACGCCGTCGGTGTCTGTGGATCTCGGGCGCATGGCGTCGGCGCTACCCGGAGATCACGCCCGCGCGGGCGATCGTCGCCGCGCCGACGACGCCTGAGTCATCGCCCAGCGCCGCCGGTGCCCAGGCCAGGTTCGGGTTGGGGCGCAGCATCCACGGTGCGGCGGCCGCTTCGATGCGGTCGGCGAGGCCCTGGCCGAGTTTGTCGGCGAGGCCCCCACCGACGACGACGAGCTCGACATCGATGACGTTGACGACGGACGCGACGCCGATGCCGAGCGTCTCGATCGCCATGTCGAAGAGCTGCTCGGCCAGTGCGTCGGACTCGTCCAGTGCGCGAGCCCACACTTTGGACGTCAGCCGGGTCTTGCCCTCGTCGTCGCGGATCTCGAACAGCGAGGTCTGCCGTCCGGCGTCGACCATGGCGGAGGCGATCGCGGCCATCGAACGGCGGCCCGCGTACGCCTCGACGCACCCGCGACGGCCGCAGCTGCAGAGCGCCCCGCCCGCACGGACGATCACATGGCCGATCTCCCCGGCCGCGCCGCGCGAACCGTTGAACGGGCGACCGTCGAGGATCAATGCACCGCCGACGCCCGTTCCCATCCAGACGCCGAGCACGTTGTCGACCCCGCGGGCCGCGCCCGCCACCCACTCGCCGAGGAGCCCGACGTTGACGTCGTTGCCGATGCTGACCGGCACGCCGAGCCGGCCTTCGAGCTCGGCGCCGAGATCGATCTTCTCGACCCAATTCTCGAGGTTCGGCACGGTCAGGACCGCGCCGTCGTGGATGACGCCCGGAATGCCGGCACCCACGGCCGCGGGCGCCTGGTCGAGCGATTCGACGAGCTCCACGATGGTGTTCAGGACGGCTTCGGGGCCTTCGGTCGGCGTGTCGCGCTTGGCGCGCGCGAGCACCTGATGGTCGGCATCGACGAGCCCGACCTCGATGTTGGTCCCGCCGACATCGACTCCGGCCACGATCACTGTGGGCCTCCCTGATCGCTCGACTCGGGTTCGAAGACCACGACCCCGATCTGGGCGATGTCGTCGCCGGCCAGCGTGCTGACCGGTCGCTTGACGATCTCGGACGTGCGCATCAAACGGCTCATGTCTCCCGGCCACCCGGGCCGGCGGCCCGGCGCCGCGCCTGGACCGCCGCCTTGACAACCGTCGAGAGCACGATCGCCACCACCGTCACCAACACCCATGCGTTTCAACCTCCGCTGATCCCGCGGCCTTCGCGGACGATTTCGCTCGAACACCTCCGGCTGAGGACACCGGCGACGCAGCGCGCCGCGAACGAGTGGTGTCCGACCTCAACGCGAGCACGGTCGCTGACGTGATCAAGCCGACGAACTCCTGTCCGACACGACGAGCGACCTCGCCGAGGCCCGATGCGTCATCGCCTTCCGGTCCCGCGAGTCTCACCCGGCGCCCCCGGTCATTCGAGTCGGCGAGCGCTGGTTGCGCTTCGCCGTGCCATCGTCTAACGCCTTACCCACCTGGGCACCGATACACCCCGGACGGCCGAGCGCGCCGCGCTCCAGTTGCCAGGCGCGCCGCGATAGCAGCAGATCCACGACGCCCGCCGCAAGAAGCGGTTGTCCGGAGCGGCGGGGCGAGAAGCCGGAGACGGGATTCGAACCCGTGACCTACCGCTTACAAGGCGGTTGCTCTGGCCAGCTGAGCTACTCCGGCGGGAGACCGGGAGTGTAGGCGTCAAGATGGCGCCTCGCCTACCGATTAACTGAGCGTGATCGCTCCCGCCTCCCTCGACACCGCGCGCGGCTCTGCGCTCGAAGCGCTGGTCGAGGCGGCGTCGGGCATCCTGGCGGCGGACTCGCTGGAGGGGACGCTGGGCGGGATCGCCCATCACCTCCGGCAGTTGCTGCACTACACGGACCTGACGGTGTACGAGGTCGACGATGCGGCGTCCGCGCTGCGCCCGGTGTTCGCGGTCGGGCAGTGGGTGGACGAGGTGCTCTCGAACCCGATCCCGCTCGGGACGGGGGTGACCGGTTGGGTGGTCGAGAACCGGCGCACGCGCAACGTGCCCAACACCTGCCTGGATACGGTCGCCAACGTCGTCGAGGGAACGCCGGACGACCCCGAGGCGTTCGTGTGCGTGCCGTTGCTGGCGCGCGATCGCGTCGTCGGCGCGCTGAACGTCTACCGGACGGGCGCGGACGCGGCTTTCACCGACGAGGAGGTCGAGCTGATCGAGCGCTTCGCGACGATGGCCGCGCTGGCCTATGACTCGGCGCGGCAGCGGGAATCGCTGCGCGAGCAGGTGCAGCGCGACGCGCTGACCGGGCTGTTGAACCACCGCGCCTGCCACGAGCGGCTGCGGGCGGCGCTCGCGGACGGCCGTCCGGTGGCGGTGGTGTTGATCGATCTCGATCACTTCAAGGTCATCAACGACACGCTCGGCCACGCCGAGGGCGATCGGGTGCTCGTCGGCGCGGCGGAGCGCCTGCGCTCGGTCGTTCGCACCGATGACGTCGTGGGCCGCCTCGGCGGCGAGGAGTTCGTGCTGATCCTCCCCGGCGCCGACGCCGAGTCCGCCGAGGACTGCGCCGAGCGCGCCCGCGCCGCACTCGCCGAGCTGACCGTGCGCGGTCGCCCGCTGGCCGCGTCCGCCGGTGTCGCCGCCGCCCCCGCCGACGGGTCCGAGGCCGCTGTGCTGCTCGAGAACGCCGACGCCGCCTTGTACTGGGCCAAGCGCACCGGCCGCGGCAAGACCGTGCGCTTCGTGCGTGGCGCGGTGCGGCCGGAGTCCGAGCAGCGCAACGAGATCGCGGCGCTGATCGCCCGCGGCGTGGAGTCGATCCAGACCGTCTTTCAGCCGGTGGTCGAGCTCGCCACGGGCCGCGCCGGTGGCTATGAGGCACTCACCCGCATCAACGTCGAACCGCGCCGCGGGCCGGACGAGTGGTTCGCGCAGGCGCACCGCGTCGGCCTGGGCGAGGAGCTCGAGGCGCTGGCCATGCGCGCCGCGCTCGCCGTCCCCGGCCGCCCCGACGGCACCTTCCTCGCCCTGAACGTCTCGCCCCGCGCGCTGCTGTCCGCGCCGGTGCAGGCGGCGCTCCCCGACGACCTCACCGGCATCGTGATCGAGCTCACCGAGCACGAGGTGTTCGGCTCCGAGGGCGAGCTCGAGAGCGAGCTGGCCTCGTTGCGCTCTCGCGGCGCGCGGGTGGCGCTCGACGACGCGGGCGCCGGCTACGCGGGCCTGCAGCAGATCATCCGGATCGCGCCCGACATCCTCAAGCTCGACCGCACGCTGGTCCACGGCGCGCACGCCGACTCCTCCCGCCAGGCGCTGCTGGAGGCGCTGATCGGGTTCTCCTCGAGTACCGGCGCGGCGATCTGCGCCGAGGGCGTCGAGGACCTCGACGACCTGCGCGCGCTCGTCTCGCTCGACGTCACCTACGCGCAGGGCTACGGCCTCTGCCGCCCCGGTCCGCCGTGGCCGGTCGTCTCCGCCGACGCCGCCGCGCTCGGCGCCGCCGAGATCCGCGGCGGGCTGCGCGTCGCGCTCTCCCCGCGCGGCGTCACCGGCGCGTTCGCGGGCGGCCTCGCCGAGCTCTCCGACCACCTCGCCGCGGCGACCACGATCAGCGACCTCGGCGGGGCCAACCTCCGCGCCGCGGACCTGCTCGGCGCCGACGAGATCGCGCTCATGCTCGTCGACGGCGACGAGCTCGAGCTCGTCTCGGTCAACCACACCAACGGCGTCGGCACCCGCTGGCCCCTCGCGGAGTTCCCCGCCACCCGCTACGTGATCGACCACGGCCTCCCGGGCCAGGTCGTCGCGGGCGACGAGGCCGGCGACCCCGCCGAGCTCGCCGAGCTCGCCGAGCTCGGCCACGGCGCCGTCCTGATCCTTCCGGTCGTCTACGGCAACCAGACGCTCGCCGTGCTCGAGGTCTACCGCATCCGCGCCCAGGCCTTCACCACCCGCGAGGTCGACCGCGCCCGCGTCCTCGGCCAGCAGTTCGGCGCCGCACTCGACCGCCTCACTTAAAGGCGCGATAAAGGGGACAGTCCCCTTTAGGGAAATGACGCCGCAAATGGCCCGTTTCCGCCGTCGCCGCGAAGATAAAGGGGACAGGCCCCTTTAGCTAGCGTTTAGCTCGCCACCAGGTGAGCGTGTCCGCGAGGGTCTGTTCGAGCGGGATGGCCGGGGTCCAGCCGGTGAGTGCGCGGAGGCGCTCGGCCGAGCCGCGCACCTCGAAGACCTCGTGGGCGCGGACCTTGGCCGGATCGACCTCGTGCTCGACGGGCACGCCGGCGACCGCGGACAGGGCGGCGACGAGCTCGCGGGCCGAGCGCGACACGCCGGAGCAGACGTTGAACACGCCCGGCTCGCCGTGCGCGGCGAGCAATCGGTAGGCGCGCACGATGTCGCGGACGTCGGTGAAGTCGCGGCGCGTGTCGGGGGAGCCGGTGATCACGCGGACCGGATCGTCGCCCGCGTCCAGTCCCGCCGCGAACTGCTTGGCGAAGTTCGCGATGGCGTAGATCGGCTCCTGGCCCGGGCCGGAGTGGTTGAACGCGCGGGCGTGGATCACGCGCAGGCCGTGCGCGTCGGCGTGGAAGCGCGCGACCAGCGACGAGGAGGCCTTCGAGACCGCGTACGGGTTCTGGGGGCGCAGCGGCGCGTCCTCGACGGTCGGGACGGTCTCGGGCGGCCCGTACTCCTCGCCGGAGCCGATCGAGAGCACCACCGCCGACGGGCACTCGCGCCGCACCGCGTCGAGGACGTTGGCCGTCATCGCGACGTTCTGGGACAGGACGCCGAGCGGGTCCTCCCAGGACATGCCCACGTGCGCCCGCGCCGCGAGGTGGTAGATGACCTCCGGGCGCGCATCGAGCACGAGCGCGCGCACGACCGCGGGGTCACACAGGTCGGCGACCGACGACGGCGGGGCCGCCACGACGTCATCGCCCGCGGCTTCGCAGGCCGCGACGAGATGGCGGCCGGCGAACCCGGTCGCACCCGTGACGAGGACGCGGCTCATGCCGCGAAGATAAAGGGGCCTGGCCCCTTTAGGTTCGGGGGCCGGGTGATCGGAGTGAGGCGACGGGGACGTGCGGCCGTCAATTGAGCGACACGACGTACTCGGCGGAGCCGTGCCCGTTGGAGGCGGCGGACGCCGGGTCGATCGGCTGCGGCTCGTGGTCGGGCGGGTTCAGGCGCCGCTCGAGCTCGCCGAGCACGGCGCCGAAGAGCACGTGGCGCCAGGTCGCCTGGCCGAACGCGCGGCCGGAGCCCCAGAGCGTCGGGAACTCGGACGCGGCGGGGTGCACGCGCGCGAGCGCGGCGGTGCCGGGCCACGTCGCCAGGTGCTCGGCCAGCCCCGCGAGCGGCCCGCGCAGAACGGGCGGGACCGGCAGCGCGCGCGCCGCGTTGGCGTAGGCGGCACCGAACGCGGCCCCGTTGAGCAGATGCATCGCGAGCCCGACCGGATACGCCGCGCGCCCCGACGTGACGAAGCGGCCGAGCAGCTCCACGTCGTCGTAGGCGACACCGAAGACGCGCTGGTCGAGCGGCTGCTGCGCGGCCCAGACGGCGGCGGCGGTGGCGCCGGCGAGAGCGCCTCGGAGAGTGCGGGTGCGGTCGACGGCCATGCGAGCGACTGTAACGCCCCCGGGCGCGTCGGTGTACCCAATCGCCGAGGAGGAGTCACCGCACCCATGGATCATTCCCGCTTGCACACCCGCGCCCGGACCAAGGGCGTCAACCCGATCGTCTACTGGCTGATGCGCGCCTGGCTGCAGCCGTTCGCGCACATCTACTGGCGGCTGTCGAGGATCGGCCGCGAGCACGTGCCCCAGAGCGGGCCGGTGATCTTCGTCTGCAACCACCGCAGCTTCATCGACCCCTTCATCATCGGCCTCTGCAGCCGCCGCCCGATCTACTACGTGGCCAAGGAGGAGCTGTTCAAGAACCGGCTGCTCGGCTGGTTCATCTCGAGTCTTGGCGCGTTCCCGGTCCGCCGCGGCGCGGCCGACGGCGACATGATCGAGACGGCCAAGGCGATCCTCAAGCGCGGCGATCCGGTCCTGATCTTCCCCGAGGGCACCCGCACCCGCCCCGGCGCGCTGGGCAAGCCCAAGCGCGGCGTCGGCCGGCTCGCGCTGGAGACCGGCGCGACCGTCGTCCCGGTGGCGATGATCGGCACCGAGGCGATCCGCAAGGGCCTGCGTGTGCGCCCGCACAAGATCCGCGTGCGGATCGGCGCGCCGCTGAACTTCCCGCAGGTCGACTCGGCCACGAGCCAGCTCGCCGCCGCGGTCACCGACCGGATCTGGCCGAACGTGATGCTCCAGTGGGAGTGGCTCGGCGGGCTCCCGCCGCTCAGGCGGGCCGCCGTCATCGGCGGTGGCGCGTGGGGCACCGCGGTCGCGGTCATGCTCGCGCGCTCCGGCGTCGAGGTCGAGCTCGGCTGCCGCACCAAGGCCCAGGCCGACCTGATGGCCGCCACCCGCGAGAACCCGCGCTACCTCCCCGGCGTCAAGCTCCCGGCCAAGGTCCACCCGGTCAAGGCCTCAGCGCTGGAGCTCGGCCGGCACGACCTGGTGGCGTTCGCCGTGCCCGCCGCCGAACTGCCGCAGGTGATCGCCGCCCACGCGCCCAAGTTCGCCCCCCGCACGGGCGTGCTGGTGCTCTCCAAGGGCCTGGTGCCGCCGCTGGGCGCGCTC
This sequence comes from uncultured Solirubrobacteraceae bacterium, assembly GCA_963798325.1. GTDB lineage: Bacteria > Actinomycetota > Thermoleophilia > Solirubrobacterales > Solirubrobacteraceae > Solirubrobacter. The sequence continues at coordinate 182,568 of CAWCSS010000002.1, read as the reverse complement.
CCGTCGAGCTACGTCGCCGAGCGCACCCCCGCCTGGGCGGTCGGCGTCCTCGGCGGCCCCGCGCACGCCGCCGACGCGCTCAACGACGGCGCGAGCCTCGTGCTGGCCACCAAGGACCCGTCCTTCAGCCGCCAGGTCTCCGAGGCCCTGCGCGCCGCCGGCCTGCGCGTGACCAAGACCAAGGACGTCGTCGGCGTCGAGCTCGCCGGCTGCGCCAAGAACGCCGCCGCGCTGGCCGCCGCCACCGCCGCCCCCAACGGCCCCAACGCCGCCGGCGCCGCCGCGGGCGGGGTCTTCGCCGAGATCGACGCGTTCGCCCGCGGCTTCGGCTCGGAGCCGGAGACGTTCACCGGCCTGGCCGGGACGGGCGACCTCGTGGCCACGGTGCTCGCCGAGGGCTCCCGCAACCGCCGCGCGGGCGAGCTGCTCTCCCAGGGCATGCCGGCGGGGGAGATCGGCGCGGCGCTCGGGCAGACCGCCGAAGCCGTCGCCTCCGTCCCGCTGCTCTACGCCCGCCTGCAGCAGGCGGGCGTCGACGCGCCGGTCCTGAAGGGCCTCGCGGGCATCATCGAGGGCAAGGTCGAGCCGGAGCGCTGGCGCACGTCGCTGACCGCCCCCAAGCCCTCCAAGAAGACGCAGAGGGCAGAGGCGGCGTAGTGTCCGCACCGAATGGCCACAGCACCGGACAAGGCCAAGCTCGACGCCGACTTCAGCGAGCTCTACAAGACACACCTCAAAGACGTCTACTCGTACTCGTACTACCGCGTGGGCAATCACCACGACGCGGAGGACCTGACCGAGCAGACCTTCCTACAGGCCTACCGCCATTTCGCGCGCGCCCAGCAGGAGTCCGACGGGCGCCCGCTGCGGCCCTGGCTGATCCGCATCGCGCACAACCTGGCGGCGAACTACTACCGCGACCGGTCGCGAAGACCGCAGACCAACATCGACGACGCGGGCGCGATCTCCACGCCCCACACCACCGAGGGCCTGGTGCAGGACCGCGACGACCTGGCGCGGATCCTCCGCGGCGTCCAGCAGCTCCCGGACGACCGCCGCGAGGCGCTGATCATGCGCTTCGCGCTGGGCATGGACAACCGCGAGATCGCGCGGGCGCTGGACCGCACCGACGGAGCCACCAAGGTGTTGATCCATCGAGCCATCCGGCAACTCGAGGACATCGTGCAGGCTGACGCGAACGGAACCACCGAATGAGCGCCCATTTCGAAGACATGCTGCGCGCGGCGCTCGCGCCGATCGACCCGCCCACCCATCTCCGGGAGCGGCTGGAGACGACGCTGGACAGCGTTGTCGGCCTCGCCGCCGAGGAGCTCGAGTCGTGGGAGATCGAGGCCATCAAGGACCCGCGCAACTGGCCGCGGGCGGCGATCGGCCCGGCGGCCGCGGTGGTCGTCGGCGGCGGTGCCGCGGTCGGGCTCGTGTTCCTCAGGACCCAGCGCAAACGCCACAAGCGGCGCGCCCAGTCACGTGGCGCGCGCGACCTCGCCGCACGTACGGTCAAGGACGCCGCGCGGGAAGCGCTCAAGGTTTTTGAGCAATTGTCGCCCGATCGGTGATCCAAGAACCGGTCTGGCGCGAACAACCCCTGACATGGACGTTCGCGCGCTCGCCGACGAAGACCTGATCCCGCTCATGGCGCGGGGTGAGGCGCCGGCGTTCGAAGCGATCTATGAGCGCCACTCCGGCGCCGCCTACTCGCTCGCCTACCGGATGGTCGGCGCGCGCTCGGTCGCGGAGGACGTGACGCAGGAGGCGTTCCTGAACCTGTGGCGCTCCGGCGCCCACTACGACCGCATGCGCGGCTCGGTGCGAACCTGGATCCTCGGGATCGTGCACCACCGCGCGATCGACGCGCTCCGCCGCACCCAGGTGCACGCGAAGCGCCGCTCCGACGACGAGACCGCCGCCGAGCGCCTCGAGTCCCCCGAGCGCGTCGAGGAGGACGTCGCCCGCCGTGACGAGGCCGCGATCGTGCGCAAGTCCATGGAGATCCTCCCCGCCGACCAGCTGAAGGTGATCGAGCTGGCCTACTTCGGTGGTTTCACGCATGTCGAGATCGCCGAGATGCTGGACTCGCCCATCGGCACGGTCAAAGGCCGGATGCGCCTGGGTCTGAAGAAAATGCGCGAGGTACTCGCGCACGGGGCGGTGGAGGCATGAACGTGGGTCCTGATCACGAGCGCTGGGAGGACGCGGCGGGAACCTATGTCCTCGGTGCGCTCCCGGATGACGAGCGCGAGGGCTACGAGGCCCATCTCGCCGCCTGCCCGGTGTGCCAGGCGGAGGCGGACGATCTCGCGGTGGCCGTGCGGGCGCTGCCCGTCTCGGCGCCGGCGATGAAGCCGCCGCCGAACCTGAAGGCGCGCATCATGGCCGAGGTCGAGCGCGAGGCCGCGCTGCTGGCCGACGCCGGCCAGCCGACCCGCGAGCCGGTCAAGGAGAAGCGCCGGCGCCGCCTGCGCTGGTCGCTGCCGATGCCCGCGCTGGCGCTGTCGTGTGTCGCGCTGCTGCTCGGGATCGTGGCCGGAGCGGTGATCGTCGGCGGCGGCGACTCCGGGCGCACCGTGCGCTTCGAGTCCCAGGTCGGCCAGGCCGAGCTCGACATGAGCGATAACGGCGCCACGATCGTCGCCAACAACCTGCCCGCGCCGCCGGCCGGCAAGGTCTACATGGTCTGGCTCAAGCGCCCGGGCAAGTCACCCGAGCCGACGTCGGCGCTGTTCACCCCGCGCCGCGACGGGTCGGCCACCGCGTCGGTGAACGGTGACATGGATGGCGTCGAAGCCGTGCTGATCAACCAGGAGCCGCTGGGCGGTTCGACGACGCCGACGTCACCCGTCCTGATGACGGCGACGCTCACGTAGCGCCATCGCTTCCAGGCCGGCGATCAGCAGGTCCAGCGCCCACTCGAAGCGCTCGTCCGCGTCGCCGGCCATCAGGTCGTCGGCCAGGCCGGACATGAGCGGGAACTGCTCGGGCGAGAGCGACTTCAACAGCGCGCCCATCTGCTCGGTGTCGGGCGGCGGCATCGACTCCTCGTAGGCGAACGCGCCGACGTAGAGGGCGAACATGTCGGCCGCGTAGGAGATCACCCGCGGCGGCAGCGCCGCCGACGCCAGCAGCGCCAGCGTGCGCTCCATCATCGGCAGGGAGTTCGGGCCGGACGGGATCCGCCCCATCGAGAGCTGCGCGGCGTCGCGGCGGTTCTTGAACATCTGCCGTGTCGCGCGGGCGAAGACCTTCAGCTGCTCCTGCCAGTTCTCGGGGTCCGGGTCGGGCACCTGGTTCTCGCCGACGATCCGGTCCAGCAGCAGGCCGAGCAGCTGCTCCTTGTCGCCGACGTGCCAGTAGAGGGTCGCCGCGCCGGCGTCGAGCTCCTGCGCGAGCTTGCGCATCGAGATCCCCTGCAGCCCGTCGCGCTCGAGCAGCACCAGGGCCGCGTCCACGATCTGCTCGCGCGTCAACGCCATTGACAAACAGCCTACCCGTCTAGAACACTGTTCGAGATGACTCGTACAGTGTTCGAGAATGCGATCGAGGCCGAGGGCCTGGTCAAGCGCTACGGGGAGGTGCAGGCCCTCGATGGGGTTGACCTCACGGTCGAGGCCGGGACGGTGTTCGGCCTGCTGGGCCCCAACGGGGCGGGCAAGTCGACCACCATCCGCATCCTCACGACGCTCTCCCGGCCGGACGCCGGAACCGTCCGCGTGGCCGGGATCGACGCGCTGAGCAAGCCGGTCGACGTGCGCCGCGCGATCGGCGTGGTCGGCCAGAAGCACGGCACCGACCCCGACGCCACCGGCCGCGAGAACCTCGTCCTGCAGGCCGAGCTCTACGGCGTGCCGCGCTCGCGGGCGAATGAGCTGCTGGAGCGCTTCGGGCTCGCCGACGCCGCCGACCGCCAGGCCAAGACCTACTCCGGCGGCATGATCCGCCGGCTCGACGTCGCCCTCGGGCTGATCCAGAAGCCCAAGGTGCTCTTCCTCGACGAGCCGACCACGGGCCTGGACCCCGAGGCGCGGGCGATGATGTGGGCCGAGATCGAGCGGCTCGCCCGCGAGGAGCGGATGACGATCCTGCTCACCACCCACTACCTCGAGGAGGCCGACCGGCTCGCCTCGCAGCTGGCGATCGTCGACCGCGGCCGGATCGTCGCCCGCGGCACGCCGGACGAGCTCAAGGCCGAGCTGGAGGGCGACGCGATCCAGGTCGAGCTCTCCGACGCCTCCGAGGGCGCCGCGCAGACCGCCCTGGAGCGCGTCAGCGGGCTGGCCGACGTGCTCGTCGAGGGCCGCACCCTGCACGCCCGCGCCGCCAACGGCGCGGCGGCGATTCCCGCCGTCCTGGCCGCCCTGGAGGCGCACGGCGTGCGCGCCGCAAGCGTCACGCTGGCCCGCCCGTCGCTGGATGACGTCTACCTCAAGCACGCCGGAAGGGCCTACGCCGCATGACTCGCGCTGTGCGCTCGCATGCTTCGGCGACAGCTCGCCTAGTGGCTCGCTCTCGCGGTCGCGACAACCAAGGAGGTTTCTCATGATCGAGCTGCGACAGACCTGGCAGGTCTCCCTGCGCTACTTCCGCGTGCTGCTGCGCCAGCCCGCGTTCCTGGTGATCACGATCGTCCAGCCGCTGATCTGGCTGCTGCTGTTCGGCGCGCTGTTCAAGTCCGTCACGCAGATCCCGGGGTTCGCGGGCGGGTCCTATCTCGACTACCTGACGCCGGGGATCGTCGTGATGCTGGCGGTGTCGTCCGCCGGCTGGACCGGGATGGGCTTCATCGAGGACATCGACAGCGGCGTGATGGACCGGATGCTCGTCTCGCCCGCCTGGCGCGGCGCGCTGAACCTCGGCAGCGTCGCCCAGTCGGTGATCTCGGTGCTGTTGCAGACGGCGCTGATCGTCGTGCTGGCGCTGATCATGGGCGCGTCCTTGCATCACGTGCCGTTGCTGTTCCTCGTCGCGGCGCTGCTCGCGGCGGCGTTCGCGTCGTTGTCGAACGGCATCGGGATCCTCGCCCGCCAGCGCGAGACCCTGATCGGAGCGGTCTCGCTGCTGTTGCTGCCGCTGACGTTCCTCTCGGGCGCGTTGATGCAGTTGGACCTCGCGCCGGGGTGGATCCGGACGGTGGCGAAGGTCAACCCGGTCGACTGGGCGGTCGTCGGGGCTCGCGATGCCGACGTGCTGCGCCTCGGGCTGCTCGGCGCCCTCGTGGTGGTGTCCGCGTGGTTCGCGACCCGCGCCTTCGGCGTCTACCAGCGTTCGTTGTGACTCCCTGAAGAATCCGCTGCTAGCTTCGCTTGGCGATGGCCACCTGCTACCGCCACCCCAACCGCGAGACCGGCGTCAGTTGCTCGAACTGCGGCAATCCGATCTGCCCGGACTGCATGACGCCGACGCCGGTCGGCATGCGCTGCCCCGACTGCGCGCGCCAGAAGACGCGCACGCAGTCGCTGCAGTCGATCGCCGTCGAGCCCTACGCCACCTATGTGCTGGTGGCGATCAACGTGCTGATCTACTTCGCGGCCAGCAGCAGCGCCAAGACCTACGAGCAGCTGGTGCTGTGGGGGCCGTTCGTCGACCAGGGCGAGTACTGGCGGCTGATCACCTCGGGCTTCCTGCACACGGAGACCTGGCACATCATCCTCAACGGGCTCGCGCTGTTCTGGCTCGGGCGGATGATCGAGCCGGCGCTCGGCCACGCCCGCTTCGTCGCGATCTACTTCTCCTCGCTGCTGTGCGGCTCGCTGGGCGTGATGATCCTCTCGCCCGACACGCCGACGCTCGGCGCCTCGGGTGCCGTCTACGGCCTGCTCGGCGCGGCGATCGTGATGGCCCGCAACCGCAACATCGACCTGATCCAGTCCGGGCTGGTGCCGATCCTGGTGCTCAACCTCGGCCTGACGATCCTGCTCTCGGGACAGCTCTCGCTCGGCGGGCACGTCGGCGGCCTGATCGGCGGCCTGATCTCGACCTTCGCCGTCGAGGAGCTCGCGCGGCGCCGGCGCGACTCGCTGATCCCGGGGATCGTCGCCTGCGCGGTGATCGGCATCGCCGCCGCCGCGGTCAGCGTGGCGCTGGCCGCTCCGCCGGTCTAGTCGAGGTACTGCACGCCGCCGGGCGGCTCGGGCACGAGGTCCGGGTGCAGGACGTGGCCGAGCCACTCCAGGCCGTCCACGAGCCGCGGACCGGGGCGTGAGAACCATGCCGCCGCGTCGGCGACGGCGATCCGCTTCGCGCCGACCTCGGCGAGTTGCTCCGCGTACTCCCGCGCCTCCTCGAGCCCGCGCTCGACCTCGTAGCCGCAGGGGGCGACGATGACGACCTCAGGCCGTGCGGCCTTCACCAGCTCCCACGTGCGCTCCTCGGACGGCTCGCCGGGGAGGCCGAGGAGGTCCTCGCCGCCGGCGTAGTCGACCAGTTGCGGGACCCAGTGGCCGCCGACGAAGACCGGGGCCAGCCACTCCAGGAAGACGACGCGGACCTTCGGCGCCTTGGCGGTGGCGACGCGCACGCGGTCGATCCGCTGCGCCGCGGCCTGCACGAGGTCGACCCCCGCGTCCTTGCGGCCGGTGGCCTGGGCGAGCGTGCGGATGTCCCCGAGGACCTCGCCGAGCGTGTGCGGGTCCAGCGAGACGATCTCCGGCCTGGGCTCGATCAGCTCGGCGATCGCGCGCACGTCGTCGGCGGAGACCGCGCAGACGCTGCACAGCGCCTGCGTGACGATCAGGTCGGGCTGCAGCGCCCGCAGCCCGAACTCGTCGAGCTCGTAGATCGAACGGCCCTGCTCGGTCAGGACCTTCACGGCCTTGTCGATCTCGTCAGATGCCAACCCGGGGCCGATCACGTCGCGCGTGACCTTGGGTAGATTCAGCGCACCCGCCGGGTAATCGCACTCGTGTGTGACGGCGGTGACCTCTTCGCCGGCGCCCAGGGCGAAGAGGGTTTCAGTGGCGGATGGGACGAGGGAGACGATGCGCATGGCCGCAGACGCAGTATGGCGCGAGGTTGACTCGGCGCTGGTGCGTGACTACGAGTTCGACGACTTCGCGTCGGCGATGGCGTTCGTGAACAAGGTCGCCGACGCCGCCGAGGCGGCCAACCACCACCCGGACATCCTCGTCCACGGCTGGAACAAGGTCCGGCTGACGCTGACGACGCACGACGAGGGCGGTTTGACCGAGAACGATCATAAGATGGCGACGCGGATAGACGAACTCGGGTAGCTGTCAGCTACCATCCGCGCTGTCGCCCTGATGAACGACGACACACCTCCTCGAAGTAGGGGGGACCGATGATCGCCCTGTTGCTGCTGGCGGTCCTGGTCCTCGTCCTGCTCAACGCGTTCTTCGTGGCCGCTGAGTTCGCCCTCGTGCGCTCGCGCAAGGCCCACCTGCAGACTGATGCCGATCAGGGGCGCAAGGGCGCCGCCACGGCGGTGGCGATGATGGATGACCTCTCGCGCTACCTGTCGGCGGCGCAGGTCGGGATCACGCTCACCTCGCTCGGCCTCGGCTTCCTCGGCGAGCCCGCGATCGGCTCGCTGATCGAGAACCTGTTCGGCGAGGATGTGCCGCACTGGGTCTCGACGACGATCTCGGTGACGCTCGCGTACCTGATCACGACGTCGATCCACATCACGCTCGGCGAGCAGGTGCCGAAGATCTACGCGATCCAGAAGGCCGAGGCGGTCGCGCGCTGGGTCGCCCGCCCGCTGCTGATCTTCTCGAAGATCTTCCGGCCGTTCATCACGATCTTGAACTGGGCGTCGAACGCGATCCTGCGTGTCATCGGCGTCCGCACCTCCGGTCAGCTCGACGAGGGGGAGACGCCGGAGGAGCTGCGCGTGCTGATCCAGGAGTCCGTCACCGGCGGCAAGCTGGACGCCGGCGAGGCGGGGATGCTCACGGGCGTCTTCCACCTGCACGAGCAGCAGGCGCGTCAGGTCATGACCCCGGCGCCCGCGGTGATCACGGTCGACGTCTCCGAGGACGTCGAGACCGCGTTGCGGCGCTGCGTCTCGTCCGGCCATACGCGGCTGGTCGTCACCGAGGACGAGAACCGCGACCGCGTCAAGGGCATCGTGCACTCCAACGCTCTGGCGCAGCTCCTGCTGGCCCAGGGGCCGAAGGCGACGCTCGACGGCCTCGTGCGCGAGGTCCCGATCGTCCCCGAGACCAAGCCCTTGGACGATCTGCTGGCCGACCTGCAGCGCCAGCGCTCGTCACTGGCCGTTGTCATCGACGAGTACGGCCGCACGGCCGGCATCGTCACCGTGGAGGACATCATCGAGGAGGTCGTCGGCGAGATCGACGACGAGACCGACCCGCAGGGCGGCGAGGTCCGCCGGCTGGCCAACGGCGACTGGTTCGTCCGCGGCCATGTCGCGATCACCGACCTGATCGACTACGGGTTGGAGCTCCCGGTGGACTCCGACGCCTACAACAGCGTCGGTGGCTTTGTTTTCGGCGAATTGGGGCGGTTGCCCAAGCGCGGGGACACCGTGACCCACAACGGCTATTCGATCCGCGTCGAGTCCGTCCGAGAGAACCGGATTGAGGCAGTTCGCATCCGTGATCGGCACGTTCCCCGTGCCGACTCGGGCGTACAGTCCTAAATTGAAACTGCGTGACGAATTGCACATTGGCGATTTAGGCGCTACCTTCTCGCCAGCCAACTTGCCGCTCCGGCGGTTGAGGAGGAGAGAGAGGGAGATCCTGGGGAGGATCGACCGAGTAAGCACGAAGCGCCCGGGCTCAGGGGAGCGAGCACCGGGCGCAACGTGTTTAACGGCCTCTTTGTCGCCGGCCGGCGGCGGGCGGAGTTCGCCCCCCGGGGCCGTGACGAACGCGCGTCTCGTCACCGGCGGGGTCGCGGCGGGCGCCCGTTAAACACTCGCGGCCGCCTCAGGGGAGCGAGGCGGCCGCAAATGGTTCTGGAGGAGGGGTGCGATGAGAAGATCGTCGCGAAAGACATGCTCCCAACGCGTTCTCAATCCTAGCTAAACATTCCCCCGATGTAAATCAATACGTGTGGAATCCGCGCCCCGCCTTGCGTCCGAGCGCTCCCTCGGCGATCAACTCGTCGATCTTCGGAGGAATCTCAACATTGATCGTGTGGCCGATCGCGGCGCTGACGTCGAGGCCGACGAGGTCCAGCAGCGCGAGTGGGCCCATCGGGTGGCCGGCGCCGAGTTGCATGCACGTATCGACGGCGGCGGCGTCCAATCCCGTGCGCTCCATCAGCCGGACGGCCTCGAAGAGGAACGGGAACAGCAGCCGGTTGACGACGAAGCCGGGCGTGTCCGGAACCTCGACCGCGGTCTTGCCCAGCGCCTCGCACAGCGCGTGGGCGCGCTGTCTGGTCTCGGCGGTGGCCTCGGGCGGGAACGCGAGCTCGACCAGGTCCATCTTCGGGACCGGGTTGAAGACGTGCAGGCCGACGAAGCGCTCCGGATGACCGCTGGCCGTGGCCAGCCCGCCGATCGGCAGCGAGGACGTGGTCGTGGCCAGCACGGCGTCGGCCGGCAGGTACTCGGACAGGCGCCGCCAGATCTCGGCCTTGGCGTCCGGGTCCTCGACGATCGCCTCGACCACGAAGGTCGCGTCGCGTAGGACGGACGGGTCGCGGCTGACGTGCACGTTGCCGTTGACCGACGCGCCGAGCCGCTCGCAGATCGAGTGCACCTTGGCGTCCGCCTTCTCGCAGGAGGCCTCGGAGCGCGCGAATACGGTTACCTCGCCGCGCGTGGCGGCGATGGCCGCCAGTCCGCATGCGATGGCTCCGGAACCCGCGATTGCCAGACGCTCCGACACGGTGACTGCCTCCTGTTGATTGACCAGCCAGTCAACACCCAGTCTAATGCCCTGACTTGCCCTAAGGGCGAGTCCGGCGTAGGGTCCGAACGGCTTATGGAGTCACCTTTGACGCTTGGAAGCAGGACCCCGGAGGAACAGGACGAGCGCCAGGCCGCGCTGGACCGCGGACAGCCGTTCTTCGTCTTCCGCGACGGTGATGGCCGTCAGCGGATCTTCCGTCTCGAGGGTCCGGCTGATTCGATCACCGTCGGCCGGCGTTACGAAGCCGACATCTCGCTCCCGTGGGATCCGGAGGCCTCGCGGCTGCACGCCGAGCTCTCCTACCGCGCCGGCGAGTGGACGATCTGCGACGACGGGCTCTCCCAGAACGGCACGTGGGTCAACGGGCTGCGCCTCGCCGGCCGCCGGCGCCTCGCCGACGGCGACCTCGTGAAGGTCGGCCGGACGATCATGGGCTTCCACCAGCCCGGCCTGCACGGCCCGGGCCCGACGATGGTGGAGGCCGAGCTCTCGGCCACGCCGCGCTTCTCCGAGCAGCAGCAGCGCATCCTGCGCGCGCTCTGCAAGCCGCTGTTCGCCGATGGCGACGGCTTCAACCCGTCCTCCGATCTCGAGGTCTCCGAGGACACGGGGATCGAGGTCGAGATCGTCACGCAGGAGCTGGACCTGCTCGCCCGCCTGTTCGGCCTGGAGGACATGCCGCGGCCGGAGCGGCGCGCCGAGGTCGCTTTACTCGCCGTCCGAAGCGGGCTGGTCGGAGCGGACGAAGGCGGCACACAGGGCTGAGTCCGAAGCCGGCGCAGACCCCGATCGTCCGACCTTAAACTGGGGGGCATATGCGGGCGTTCGTGGCGGAGAAGAACGACGACGAGGTCGCGCGCGGTCTGCGCGAAGACTTCGAGACCCCTGGCGGCGACGGCGAGCTCGTCCACGTCGAGTGGTCGAGCGTGAACTACAAGGACGCGCTGGCGACGATCGCGAAGGGACAGGTGGCGCGGATCTCGCCGCTGATCGCGGGGATCGACCTGGCCGGCACGCTGGAGGACGGCTCCGAGGTGCTGGCGCACGGCTACGACCTCGGTGTCTCCCACCACGGCGGCTACGCCGAGTACGCGCGGGTGCCGACGGACTGGCTCGTGCCGCTGCCGGACGGGCTCACCGGCCGCCAGGCGATGGCGATCGGCACCGCCGGCTACACCGCGGCGCGCTGCGTGATCGCGTTGGAGGCCGCGGGACTCGCCCCCGACGACGGGCCGGTGCTGGTCACCGGCGCGAGCGGCGGGGTCGGCTCGACCGCGGTCGACATCCTCGCCGCGCGCGGCTACGAGGTCGTCGCCTCCTCGGGCAAGGACCCGGAGTGGCTGAAGGCGCTCGGCGCGACCGAGGTGATCTCGCGCGAGGCCGCGGCGGGCGACGCCGGCCGGCCGATGGAGAAGACGCGCTGGGCGGGCGCGGTGGACTGCGTGGGCGGCGAGGTGCTCGCGGGCGTGATCCGCTCCCTGCGCTACGGCGCGCCGGTCGCGGCGTGCGGCAACACCGGCGGCGTGAAGCTGCCGCTGACCGTGCTCCCGTTCATCCTGCGCGGCGTGTCGCTGCTCGGGGTGGATTCGGTCCAGACGCCGATCGAGGACCGCCGGGAGACGTGGCGGCGGCTCGCCGACGATCTGCGCCCGCCGCACCTGGAGGACGCGATCGCACGTGAGGTGGGTCTAGAGGACCTCGACGACGTGCTGACCGCGATCCTGAAGGGCGAGATCCAGGGCCGGACCGTCGTCCGCGTCTAACGCCCGCCGCCCTAATTCGCCTCGAGCCGGGCCACGAGCTCGTCGAGGCGCAGCTCCTCCAGGCCCTGGCCGACGGCCTCCAGTTCGGCCGCGCAGAACTCCACGAGCCCCCGGCCTTCGCGGCAGAGATCCAGCGTTTCGCGCAGGCCGGACTCCCCGGAATCGAGGCGGGCGATGATCGCCTCGAGGCGGGTGCAGGCGGTTTCGTAGGTCAGCGTTTCTTCGACGGCCATCGTCCGCTGAGGCTACCGGGAGGGTCGGAAGGCTTGTTCATACGTTGCACGCGTTGGTGGCGCGGCCATCGCGCAGTCAAGTCGACGGGCTGTCAGGCCGATGAATGTGTTCGTGCGGCTGATCCCAACGCGAAAGATTCGCGACGGCCTCGAATTGGCGCGAGACGTCGTCAACGGCCCTCCCGGCACCGCGCCGCTGCTGCGGGCCGGCGTCAAGCTGTCCGCGCACTACGCGACCCTGCTGCCCAAGGCCGGGGTCGGATCGGTCTGGATCGAGGATGACCTCGGCGCCGACATCGACGTGTCAGAGCCGCTGACGCCCGAGACGCGGGCCAAGGTCCACCGTGTCACGGCGCAGGCCATCAGCGCGGCCAACGGGGCGCTGCGCAGCGGCTCCGGCATGCCGCACGCCGTCGTGGAGTCCCTCTCCGACGTCGCCAACGCGATGGTCGAGGACCTGCTCAACTGCCCCGAGGCCGCGATGGCCCTCGACGATCTCGGCGCCTTCGACGACTACACGCACCGCCACAGCGTCCAGGTGACGATGATCGGACTGCTGATCGCCCGCCGCGCCTGGCGCACCGACGGCTGGACCGACTTCCGCGGCCGCCGCCGCGTGGACCGCGTCGACGACCGCATGCGCAAGCTCGGGCTCGGGCTGCTGGTGCACGACGTCGGCAAGCTCGCGATCCCGCCCGAGGTCCTCAACAAGCCCGGCCGGCTGACCAGCGAGGAGTTCGGGCTGATGAAGGTCCACCCGGACGCCGGCGTCGAGCTGCTGCGCCCGGCCGACATGTCGCCGCTGTCGCTGAGCGTCGTCCGCGACCACCACGAGCGCATGGACGGCTCCGGCTACCCGCAGTCCCTGACCGGCCATCAGATCCAGGAGTTCCCGCGGATCGCCGCGGTGGCCGACGTCTACGACGCCGTGACCTCCGAGCGCGTCTACAAGGACGCCGCCCCGCCGCACGTCGGCGTACGCGTGATCCGCCAAGGCTCCGGCAGCCAGTTCTGCCCGAACGTCGTCCGCCACTTCCGCGCCGTCGTCATGCCCTACCCCGTCGGCCACGAGATCGAGCTGCCCGACGGCCGCCTCGGCGTCGTCTCGAGCGTCGACATCGCCGACCCCGACTCTCCGACCGTGCGCCTGAAGTCCGCCTCCGGCACGATCGAGGAGCTCGTCGCGGACATGACCGGCGAGACCGCGGTCGCGTAGCTAGAAGAGTCGCGGCCCGTCGGGCACGGCGTCCGCGGGTGGCGCGGCGTCGTGTGGCGCGGCGTCGTCCTGCGGCGCGGCGCTGCGCGGCGTCGCGGCGTCCGCGGGCGGCGCGTCGTCGTGCGGGGCGGCGTCGTCGGGCGGCGCGGCGTCGTGCGGGGCGGCGTCTCGTGCGGCGCTGCGCCCTGCGGGGCGGCCACAGCGGGTGGCGCGGCGTCGTGTGGCGCGGCGTCGCCTGCGGCGCGGCCACGGCGCCCGGCGTCACGCCCGCGGCGAGCACGCCGACGCGGCCGTCGTGCAGGCGGATCGTCAGCGCGGGCTGCTCGCGCGCGGCCGCGGCGCTCGTGATCGGTTCGCCCGCGGGGTCCTCGATCAGCGCGTAGCCGCGCTCCAGCGTGCGCTGCGGGTCGTGGGCGGCGAGCGTGGCGCTCCAGCGCTCCAGGTCGCGGCGGCGGCGCTCCAGGGCGGCGGCGGCCGCGCGGTCCAGCGTCGCGGCGTCCGCGAGCGCGCGGCGGGTGGAGCGGTCAGCCGCGGCGCCGGCCGCGGCCGACTTGCGCGCGAGCTGCGCCGCGCGGCGACCGGTGGTCTTCTCGCCCTCGACGATCGCGCGGCGGGTGGCGGCGCGCAGCTCGCGCAGCTGCTGGTGCAGGCGGGTGCGATGGCGGGCGACGTGATGGCCGGGGGCGCGACTCAGCCGTGCCAGCGTGCGCGCCCGCTCCAGGACGGCGCGGCGGCCCTGGCGCTCCAGCCGGGCGGCGCTCGCGGCCAGGGCGCGACGAGCGCTCGCGCAGTCGATCGGCACCGCCGTCTCGGCCGCGTGGGTCGGCGTCGAGCAGGCCACGGCGGCCACGTCGTCGAGCAGCGTGCGGTCCGTGTGGTGGCCGACGCTGGAGATCACCGGCGTGCGCAGCAGCGCGACGGTCCGGCACAGGGTCTCGTCGCAGAACGCGAACAGATCGGCCAGCGACCCGCCGCCGCGGGCGACGATGATCACCTCGACCTCCTCGCACGCCGCGAGGTCCTGGAGCGCACGGCGCACCGCAGGGGCCGCGTGGCGGTCCTGGACGGGCGCGAAGGCCCAGACCAGCCTTCCGGCCCACCCGCGGCGCCGCAGGCCCGCCAGCACGTCGTCACGGGCCTTTCCGGACTGCCCGGTGACGACGCCGATGACTTTCGGCAGGGTCGGGCGCGCGAGCGCCTTCTGCGGCTCGAACAGCCCCTCGGCGTCGAGCTTGCGCCGAAGCTGCTCGAGCTGGGCGAGGAGATCGCCCTCGCCCGCGACCCGCAGTCGCGTGACCGAGAAGGAAAACGAGGGCGACGCCGTACGCGAGCCCGGGTAGTAGTCACACCCGCCCGCCACGACCACCTGCGCCCCGTCGGCCAGCGGCCCGAGGCGCAGCTTGTCGAAGTCCTCACGCCACATCGAGCACGGCAGCGCCCCCGCGGCGTCGCGCAACTCGAACCACACCTTCGCCCGCCCGGCCTTGAACCCGAAGACCTCGCCGAACACCTGCACCTTGGTGAACCCGCGCAGGCGGTCGCGCAGCGCGGACGCGTACTGGCCGACGCTGAACGGGCCGGTCAAGGTCGAGCCGGGGATGCCTTCCATGCTCAGGGGGACGCTAGCCAGCCGGGTGGACGGCTTCGGCGGCCCGATCGCCCGTGAGACGGGTCCGCGCGCAAGCGTCACACCGGCGTTGAGTTGCGTCAAGCAACGTAACGAGGCTTTCGGATACCGAAAGCCTCGTTACGTGGCATCACGCAACTCACTGAATCCAGCACGCCACTCGAACGCGCCGCGGGCCGGCGCGCGCGGACGACCTACCCGCGCGGACGGCGGCCGGTGACCGACGAGCGGTGCGCGTGACGCGGCCGCGGTCCCACACCGGAGCGCGGCGGGCGCCAGGACGGATGCGGCGGGCCATCGTGGCCCGCGCTCCCGAGCAGCTGCAGCAGCAGGATCGTCAGGACGACGTTTCGCGCAGCGTCACTGTGGCGGCCCGAACTCGCCCTGAGAGCGAGAACGAGCAGGTCATTCAACCGCGGGTCGCTCCGGGCACCCGGCGCGGCTGCTCGTGCTCGCTGACGGACGCCAGGGCGCCCATGCCGGGCTGCTCCGGGGTCCCGCGGACCTCGCCGGTGAAGCCGAGTTGCTCGAGCTTGGCGATCTCGGCGCTCGCGTACACGCGCACCGGGTGATCGACGGGCAGGCCCGCGACCAGCTTCTTGATCCGGTTGCGGATCTGGTAGGCGAAGTGGGGCGTGGCCGACGCGACGAGCTGGCGCACATCGTCGGCCGTGACCTCACGGCCACCCTGTAGGCGTTCTGGCTGCTCGGCTTCGGCCATCTCAGCGGGTCACTTTCCGGTGTCGACTTCCTGGATCTCCAAGAGCGTATCTATGCGCGCCTGAACGGCGGCGGCGACGGCGCTCTCGTCGCCGATGATCCAGCCATGGTTGTACACGGCGCGGACGGGATCGGTCTGGGAGTCATAGCCGGGTTGGATGTCCAGCAGGTAGTTCTGCAGCGGCTCCGGCAGCACGCCGGCGTCGGTCAGCAGCAGCAATGGCCCGTAGGTGCCGGAGGCCGACAGCGGCGCCGCGGCGGCGGCGTCCTGTGGCCGGCGCGCGTTGGCGAACACGAGCCCGTGGCCGGGGTCGACGACGTACCAGCCGAACGCGCCGTCCTGGAAGCGGGCGAACGCGATCGCGTTGGACACCGGGTCGGTGCCGGCGATCCGCTTGACCGTGCCCAGCTTGCCGAGCGCGTCGAACACCGCGTCCGGCACCGAGTCCTCGGGCCCGAGCACGTAGATCGCCGCCGACTTGTGGGTCTTCAGCGCCGCCTCGGTCTCCGGCGGGATGCCCTGCGCGGTCACCCACAGCAGCGGGTTGCCGGACTTGGCCGCCCAGCCGGCCGCGGGCATCGCGTACTCCGGGCGATCGAGCGAGGCGACGACGACCGCGCTCGAGGGGCCCTTGGCCGCCGCGGCCTGCAGGCGATCCACGGCGGCCGCCATCGCCGACGGGTTGGCGGCGGAGATGTCGGTCGTCTTGTAGCCGTCGACCGGCGCCTTGGTGCCGACGCGGATGACCTGGGCGCCGCCCGCCTCGGGGGAGCCGGTCGGCCGCAGCGCGTCCAGCGCCGCCTTGGTCGCCTCCGGCAGCGTGTCGCCGTCGGCGAACAGCAACGGCGCGCGGATCGGCTTGCCGGCGAGCACCGACGCCACCAGCCCGGTTCGCCACTCGCGCACCTCGGCGAGGATCACGGCCTTGGGCCGGGAATCGTCGGTGCGCGCGGGATACGTGGCGAGCGCCACGCCGGCCGCGTCGGCGACCGGATCGCCGCCCGCCACGCGCGTGGTGTTCTTGGTGGCGAACACCGGGAACCCGAGAGGCGGGCCCGCCGGGACCTCATCGCCCGTCTGGCCGGTCACGGGCGCCGTCGTCGCGGGCGTGGACGTGGGCGTGGTGCTGCCACCGCCTGAACCTCCGCAGCCGGCGACCAGCAACAGCGCGAAGGTCCCGAGGACCGCGGCAGAAAGGCGCACGAGGACAAAGCTAGCGGCCATAACCCACCTAGTGGCAACGCGCCAACTTGACCACGCCGCGCTCAGGATCGCCCAGAAGAGACCGATACTCGGGGTGACTGCCACCCCCCAGGTGGCTGTATGTACTGGACATAAGACCGCGGCTTCGTATAAGTTGCCGCGCTAAGCCGAACTCCTGGTTGGTCGCTGGGAGACGGGGGACCCAATCAGTTTTGGGGCTAATCACGCAGGTTGTGAGACGCAGGCTCTTTCAGCGTCAGCCCGTCAGCTAACCCCGCAGGCCGACGAAAGAGGAATACGGCTTGATCTCCCTGCGGGCATTCGCCCTCGCGATCGCGACAACTTCAGCGTTGATGCTGCCCGGCACGGCCCTGGCGCAAAACGGCTCCGGTGGGGCCGTGTTCGAGGAGCCCGCTCCTCCGCCGCCGGCCGCGCCCACGGACATCACCGTCCCCGGCTCCGTCGCGCGGTTGCTGCCGGACGGCACCGCCGCCGCCCCGGCGGACGCGCCCGCCGCGGTCCAGCAGGCGATCTTCGCCGCCAACAAGATCCAGGACAAGCCGTACATCTACGGCGGCGGCCACCGTAAGTTCCAGGACAAGGGCTACGACTGCTCCGGCACCGTCTCCTACGCGCTCAACGGCGGTGACCTGCTCGACTCTCCGCTGGACTCCGGCAGCTTCATGAAGTGGGGCGAGAAGGGCGCCGGGACGTGGATCACGGTCTACACGAACCCGGGTCACGCCTACGCCGTGATCGCCGGCCTGCGCCTGGACACCAGCGCCGCCGCGGTCACCCGCGCGACGAAGATCCAGTTCAAGAAGGCGCTCGAGTCCGGTCCGCGCTGGCGCCCGACGATGCGGCCCTCCCGGGGCTACAGAGTCCGCCACCCGCTGGGTTACTAGGGGTAGCCCCAGTCCCGCTGCGCCCTCGCCCGTTACGCTTGTCGGACCGACCCACGTCTGACACAGGAAGGGAGGTGCCGTGGCCGGGATGTCCGGGCGGTTCTCCACTGTAATCAAGGCCAAGATCAATCGGATGCTCGACAAGGCCGAGGATCCAGGCGACACGCTGGAATACAGCTACCAGAAGCAAATGGAGCTGCTTCAGCAGGTCAAGAAGGGCATCGCAGACGTCGTCACGTCGAAGAAGCGCCTGCAGCTGCAGCAGCAGAAGCTCGAGCAGCAGGTCGTCAAGCTCGACACGCAGGCGCGCCAGGCGCTCGCCCAGAACCGCGAGGATCTCGCGCGCGTGGCGCTGGAGCGCAAGCAGTTCGCGCAGAGTGAGCTGCAGGGGCTCGACACACAGGTGCAGGAGCTGGAAGCCCAGCAGCAGTCGCTGGTCGACAAGGAGCAGAAGCTCCGCGGCAAGATCGACCAGTTCCGCACCAAGAAGGAGGTCATCAAGGCGCAGTACTCCGCCGCCGAGGCCTCCGTGAAGATCTCCGAGGCGGCGTCCGGCGTCGGCGAGGAGATGGCGGACGTCGGGATGGCGATGCAGCGGGCGATCGACAAGACCGAGAACATGCGCGCCCGCGCCAACGCGATGGACGAGCTGGAAGCGTCCGGCGCGTTCGACGACCAGCTGAGCCTCACGGCCGGCCAGGACGACATCGACCGGCAGTTGCACGAGCTGTCCTCCACCTCCGCGGTGGACGACGATCTCGCGCGGTTGCGGGCCGAGCTGGGCCAGGGCACGCCGGCGCCGCAGGCGCTCGGCAGCGGTGACGAGACCGGGGCTCCCGCGCCGTCACCGGAGCGCCCGGCATGATCGTGCGCATCTCGACCGAGGGGCAGTACGAGCTCCCCGACGAGGACGTCGACAAGCTCAACGACCTCGACAACGAGGTCGTGGCCGCCGTGGAGGCCGGGGACGAGGAGCGCTTCGCCTCGGCGTTCGAGTCCCTGCTGGACCTGGTCCGCAGCGACGGCACGCCGGTCGCCGACGACGTGCTCGAAGAGTCCGACGTGATCATTCCCCCGCCGGATCTGACGTTCGCGGAAGCGGGCTCGCAGTTCACCGGCGAGGGCCTCATCCCCGACTGACCTCGGGGTAGCCACAGACGCAAGAGGCGGGGTGGCCGGTCTGGTGGCCACCCCGTTCGCTCCGTACCGTTCTGCTGGCATGCAGGTACGACGCACGGTCGAGGCAACGAGCTACGTGGCGCTGAGCGCCGCGCTGGGCACGGTGTCGTTCATCTTTCTCCTCGTGACGCTGGCGGTCGGCGTCCCGATGCTGATCTTCGCGCTGCTCGGCGCGCCCCTGATCGCCCTGGCGTTCGTCTTCTGCCACGTGCTCGCGCGCATGGAGCGCCGGCGCATCGCGGCCGTGATGGGGATCGAGTTCCCCACCCGCCAGCTCCCGCGCGAGGGCTCGCCCGCCGCGCGCGCCACTCGCTGGATGCGCTCGCGCGGCTCCTGGCTGGAGCTGTGTTACGGGCTCGTGGCGCTGCCGTTCGTCGGCTGGTTCGGCGCGTTCCTGGTCTTCCTCGGCTGGGGCGCCGCGCTGGCGCTGCTCACGTTCCCGCTGTGGGGCTGGGCGCCGGACGGCGCGGGCGAGCTGTTCGGCGCGCACATCGGCTTCGCCGCCAGCGCCGTGATCCACGTCGCCTTCGGGGCCGGTGCGCTCTACGCCGCGCCGTGGCTGTCGCGCAGCATCGCCGCCGTGCAGGTGGCGATGGCGCGGCTGCTGCTGGAGCCCGGCGAGCGCGAGCGCCTGATCGTCCGCGTGGACACGCTCGAGGAGACCCGCGCGGGCATGGTCGCCGCCGCCGACGCCGAGCGGCGCCGGATCGAGCGCGACCTGCACGACGGCGCGCAGCAGCGGCTCGTCGCGCTGGCCATGACCCTCGGCCGCGCCCGCGCGACCGAGGACCCGGCGGTCTCCAAGCGCCTCGTCGACGAGGCCCACGGCGAGGCCAAGGAGGCGCTCGTCGAGCTGCGCAACCTCGCCCGCGGCATCCACCCGGCGGTGCTCACCGACCGCGGCCTGGACGCCGCCGTCTCCGCCCTCGCCGCGCGCTGCCCGGTGCCGGTCGCGGTCGACGTCGACCTCCCGCACCGCGCGGGGCCCAACGCGGAGGCGATCGCCTACTTCGTCGTCGCCGAGGCCCTGACCAACGTCGCCAAGCACTCACGCGCCACGCGCGCCTGGCTGACCGCCGAATACCAGCACGACCGGCTCGTCGTCGAGGTCCTCGACAACGGCGTCGGCGGCGCCTACTCCGGCGGGCTCGGCCTGAGCGGACTGCGCGACCGCGTGCGCGCCATCGATGGAGACTTCATGGTTGTGAGCCCTCCCGGAACCGGAACGACGCTGCGTGTGGAGCTGCCATGCGAGCCGTGATCGCCGAGGACGCGGTCCTGCTGCGCGAGGGCCTCGCCCGGCTGCTGGAGGAGGGCGGCTTCGAGGTCGTCGACGCCGTCGACAACGGCGAGGCGCTCCTGCGCGCCGTCGCCGCCCACCAGCCCGACGTGTGCGTGGTCGACGTGCGCATGCCGCCGACGTTCTCCGACGAGGGCGTCAAGGCCGCGATCGTGATCCGCAAGCAGTGGCCCGACGTCGCGCTGCTGATGCTCTCCCAGTACGTCGAGGAGCGCTACGCGGTCGATCTGATCGCCGGCGACTCGCGCGGGATCGGCTACCTGCTCAAGGACCGCGTGGCCGACGTGCACGAGTTCCTCGAGGCCCTGCGGCGCGTCGCCATGGGCGGCGCCGCGCTGGATCCCGAGGTCGTCACCCAGCTGCTGGTGCGCTCGAGCAAGCAGGACCCGATCGCCGAGCTCTCGCCGCGCGAGCGCGAGGTGCTCGGGCTGATGGCCGAGGGCCGGACCAACGGCATGATCGCCGAGGCGCTGGTCGTCACCGAGGGCGCCGTCGAGAAGCACGTCACCAACATCTTCCTCAAGCTCGGCCTGCCGCCCGCCGACCAGGCCCACCGCCGCGTGCTGGCGGTGCTGCGCTACCTCGAGCACGGGAGCGATCACCGATGACCGCTCGCTCGGACCGCACGCTCGCGCTGGCCGTCGGCGCCGTGCTGTCGGTGTGCTTCGTGCTCTGCTCGGCCGCCCAGGTGGCGAGCTGGACGGTCGGCTCCGTCGACCGCGAGGTGCACGAGGTGATCCCCGGCCCGGTGAAGGCGCTGACCATCGAGACGAGCTCGGCGACGGTCACCCTGGTGCCGTCCGGCGACGGCCAGGCCGTGATCGACGGCCACGCCAGCGGCACGCTGCACACGCCCGATCTGCAGATCCATCCGTCGGGCTCGACCGTGCGCGTCACCGGCGGCTGCTCGAACATCACGTTCGGCCACTGCGAGGCGGACATCGTCGTCCGGGTGCCCTCGGGCACGGCGGTCACCGTCGAGTCCGGCTCAGGCGACATCTCGGCCGCCGGCGTGACCGGCGGCGTCAGCCTCGAGACCGCCTCGGGCGACGTGTCGGCCTCGAACCTGCGCAGTGCCAACGTGCGGCTGGTGAGCCACTCCGGTGACATCTCGGCCGGTGATCTCCACGCGCGGACGGTCACCGCGACCACGGCGTCCGGCGACGTCACGCTCCAGCTCGCCGAGGCGCCGCTGACGGTCGAGGCCAAGACCTCCTCCGGCGACGTGGCCGTGCTCGTCCCGCCCGGCAACGAGGAGTACAGCGTCGACGCCGAGACCAACAGCGGCGACCGCATGATCGGCGTGGCCACCAGCAGCCGCTCGCCGCGGATCGTGAAGGCGCGCACGAGCTCCGGTGACGTCGTGGTGGACTACGGTCCGTAAGCTCCGCCCCCGTGGATCGCGGGACGAGCACGAGCGACGTCTGGGACTCCTTCTTCAGCGACTTCTACCTGCGCGCCTATGCGGGTGACGAGCGCGACGCGGAGGCCGAGACGCAGGCGCTGGCCGCGGCAAGGCTCTCCGGGTGCGCGGCCGGCGGCGAGGTGCTCGACGTGCCGTGCGGGTTCGGGCGTCACTCGATCCCGCTGGCGGGCGCCGGCTATCGCGTCACCGGCGTCGATCGCTCCGGGACGCTGCTGGGCGAGGCGCGCCGGCGCGGATCGGGCCCCGAGTTCGTGCAGGCCGACTACCGGCAGCTGCCGTTCGCCGAGGACTCCTTCGACGCGGCGCTGAACCTCTTCACCTCGCTCGGCTACCTGGGTGACGAGGAGGACGTCAAGGTGCTGACGGAGATCCGGCGGGTGCTGCGGCCGAACGCCAAGCTGGTGATCGAGACGATGCACCGCGATCGGTTCGTGACGGGCTTCTCCGACAACGACTGGGCGATGATCGGTGAGGGCCGGCTGCGGCTGGATCAGCGCACCTTCGACCCGGTCGGCGGCGTCGCGCAGACCACCCAGACGCTGGTGGACTCAAACGGCGCGCGCGAGTCGCACACGTGGACGGTGCGGGTCTACACCGCCACCGAACTGGTCGCGCTCGTCGAGCGCGCCGGGTTCGTGGAGATCAAGTGCTGGGGCGGGTGGGAGCTGGAGCCCTTCACCCCGACGTCGCGACTGGTGATCGTCGCGACGAACCTCGCGGACTTCTAAGCCCGGGAGGGGCCTGCTCGCCCTAGATCGGGATGCCCCAGAGCGGGAACCAGCGCTCGAGCTCGGCCTCGACCGGCAGGTCGGCGCCGACCTGGGCCTTCAGGCGCAGCTCGCGCTCGTTGTCGCGCTGCTGGGAACCGCCGGACGGCACGAACGGGTAGAACGCGCCGCGCTTGTAGTTGTAGATCCAGTAGAGCTTCTTGCCGCGCGCGTCCTTGAGCGCGAACACCGCGCACAGCACGCGGTCGCCGTAGCCGCCGCCCTGGATCGCGGTCGAGACCGCGTTGACCCCGACCACGAGGTCCTCCATGTCGGGGTCGCGCAGGATCATCCAGCGGTAGCCGAACTCGTCGTCGGTGGAGTCGACGGTCGTGCCCGTCTCCTCGCCGGTGCCTTTGACGACCTCTTCCATGTCCTTGACGATGCCCTCGAAGTCCGAGGTCGCCAGGGGCTGGAAGACGATCGCGGCCTCGCCCGTGGTCGTCAGCTCGAGCTCCATCTCGAGCTTGACGTAGGCGGTCGACATCGCGAACAGGCGGTCCGCGGCAGGCTGTTTGAGTTCCCGCTTGCCGCGGAGGACGTCAAATAATCCCATGGGGCGACAGTCTAAGGTCGGAAGATCGGGTGCGGCGGAGGGGCTAGACCTGCTGGCCTTGGAGCTGCGACTCCAGGCGCTGGAGCGCGGCGATGCGCTTCTCCATCGGCGGGTGGGTCGAAAACAGGCCCGCGATGCCCTTGCCGACGCCCGCCGGGAAGATGAAGAACGCGTTCAGCTCCTGCGCGGCGCGCAGGTCCTTCTGCGGGATCCGCTCCATGCCGCTGGAGATCTTGTACAGCGCGCTGGCGAGCGCGCTCGGCCGGCCGGTGATGATGGCCGCGCCGCGGTCGGCCGAGAACTCGCGGTAGCGCGAGAGCGCCTGCATGAGCAGGAACGACACGACGTAGACGACCATCGAGACCAGCAGCAACACGATGAAGCTCGGGCCGTCGTCGTCGTCGGACTGCGAGCCGCCGCCGAAGAGGAAGCCGAACTGGATGATGTAGGCCGCGATCGTGGCGAAGAAGCTCGCCAGGGTCATGATCATCACGTCGCGGTTGGCGACGTGGGTGAGCTCGTGGGCCATGACGCCCTCGAGCTCGGCGGGCGAGAGCAGCTCCATGATGCCCGTCGTGGCGCAGACGGTCGCGTTCTTGGGTGAGCGGCCGAGCGCGAACGCGTTCGGCATGCGGGTGTTGGCGACGGCGACCTTCGGCTTGGGCAGGTCGGCCTGCACGCACAGCCGGTCGATCATCGCGTGCAACTGCGGCGCCTCCTGCGGGGTCACGACGCGGCCGCCCATCGCGGCCAGCGCGAGCTTGTCGGAGGCGAACAGGTTCACCGCGGCGAGCGCGCCGACGATGAGGATCATCAACACCGCGCTCTGCAGGAAGAAGAAGAGCACGACCGCCAACACGACATAGACGGCGCCGAGCAGGAAGATCGTCACTGCCATCCGGACCTGCAGTCCGGTGTCCTTGCCAAAAGAGGTGGGTCTGGGCATCTGTATGAGAGATTTTGGCAGGCCCACGCGGGGGCTTATCAAGATTTACCGCTTCGGTGAAAGACCTGCACCATGCAGGAAACCGTGCAATCGCTTTCAGGGGGGTCGCTTACACTCGCCCCGCTCATGCGGTTGCGTCTGGCCCTTGCCGCCTTGCTGGCGGTCGTCCTCCCCTTTGCGCTTTGGTCCGTCCTGCCGGTCGGTTCGTCGGCGGACCAGTCCCCTGGCCAGATCCAGAAG
Organism: uncultured Solirubrobacteraceae bacterium; assembly: GCA_963798325.1. Lineage (GTDB taxonomy): Bacteria > Actinomycetota > Thermoleophilia > Solirubrobacterales > Solirubrobacteraceae > Solirubrobacter. Next base: position 158,629 of record CAWCSS010000002.1, on the reverse strand, counting down.
AAGATCGATCGCAACAACGCGCTGATCGGCGGCCACAAGGCGCGCGAGCGGGTGCTCACCACCGACATCTCCAACCAGAGCAACCGCATCGACTCGCTGCAGTCGGACATCACGCGGCTCTCGACCAAGCAGGCCAAGCTGCAGACGTCGCTGGACGCCAAGCGGCGGCAGCTGGCGGCCGTCCAGGTCAAGCTGCGCGCCGAGCGGGCGCGATTGACGCGGCTGCGGGCGCGGTTGATCGTCGTCCGCAAGCAGCTCGCGGCGCGCCTGCTGGAGCTGTTCAAGGCCGACAAGCCGGATCTGGTCACGGTCGTGCTGGAGGCCAAGGGCTTCGAGGACCTCTTGACCCAGACGGAGTTCATGAGCCGCATCTCGCACCAGGACGCGCGGATCATGGGCATCGTCCGCGACGCCAAACAGGACGCGACCTCCACCGCCAAGCGCCTCGACGGGCTCGAGAAGGCCGAGGCCAAGGTGGCCCGCGAGGTCGAGTCCCAGCGCGACGAGGTGTCCTCGATCCGCGTCGGCCTCGTCGACCGCCGCGACCGCATCCAGACCGCCCGCTCGACCAAGTTCGCGCTGCTGCGCAGCTCCCGCGATCGCCGCCACGCGCTCGAGGACGACACCCAGAAGCTCCAGGCCCAGTCGGCGAAGATCCAGGCGCGCCTGGCCGGCTACTCCGGCCCGATCTCCGCCGGCCCGGTCAAGCCCGGCTCGGGCGGCCTGATCTGGCCGGTCAACGGCCCGATCACCTCGCCGTTCTGCGAGTCGCGGGCGTGGGAGTCCTGCCACCCGGGCATCGACATCGGCGTCCCGGCGGGCACGCCGATCCGCGCCGCCGCGGCCGGCAAGGTCGTGCTCATGCAGCCCGAGTCCGCGTCCGGCGGCTACGGCAACTTCACCTGCATCCAGCACGGCGGATCGCTCTCCACGTGTTACGCGCACCAGTCGCGCTTCGGCACGTCCGTCGGCGCGTCGGTATCTCAGGGACAGGTCATCGGCTACGTTGGATGTACCGGCCGGTGCTTCGGGGATCACCTGCACTTCGAGACCCGGATCAACGGGGCCGTGGTGAACCCGATGAACTACCTGTAGTCCTTGCACCCTGAGATCCACATCTTCGGCCTGACGATCCAGAGCTTCGGGCTCTGTCTCGGTCTGTCGTTCCTCGTCGCCGGCTGGATCGTCGCCAAGCGCCTGCAGGAGCTCGGCCGTCAGGTGGACTTCGCCTATGAGGCCGTGTTCGCGGCGCTGATCGGCGGCTTGATCGGCGCGAAGCTCTGGTTCATCGCCGAGAACGGCGGGGCGCTGTTCTCCGGCACCGGGCTGGTGTTCTACGGCGGGCTGATCGGCGGCGCGCTCGCCGTCGTCGCCTGGGCCAAGTACCGCGGCGAGCTCGACCTGCGGTTCGTCGACGCGGTCGCGCCCTCCTTGGCCGCCGCCTACGCGATCGGCCGCATCGGCTGCCAGCTCTCCGGCGACGGCGATTACGGCAAGAACTGGGACGGACCCGTGGGCGATGGCCTACCCCAACGGCACCGTCCCGACGACCGAGACGGTCCACCCGACGCCGATCTACGAGACGCTGACCATGGGCCTGTTCGCCTACGTGCTCTGGCGCCTGCGGGACCGCTGGCAGCCCGGCGTCCTGTTCGGCGTCTACGTCGTCGGCGTGGGCGTCGAGCGCTTCCTGGTCGAGTTCCTGCGCCGCAACGACGAGGTCGCGCTGGGGCTCACGCAGCCGCAGCTGATGTCGATCGTGTTCATGGTCGGCGGGTGCGCCTGGCTGCTGTACCTGCAGCGCCGCGGCCGGGTCGGCGTGGCCGCGCCGGCCTGAACGGCGAGCGGATCGCCTCTCGGCCGCGAAGTCAGCGGCGGCCGTGGCCTGACACAAACGACCGCGGGACGGGGGTCCCGTCAGAAAGTGGGCGGATAGCGAGAGGTTCTGACGGGACCCCCGGCGCGAAGGCGAAACCGATCACGGGTGGTCCGCCAGTGGCGGTCACACCGGCGTCAGCCGGTCCTCACCGCCGCACACGCGATCTGCTCGCCGTGCAAACGCCCTAGCATCTCCTCCCTCGTGCCCACCGCGGTCAGCCACCTCTACCCCGAGGCGTCGAGCGTCGACGCCGGTCGCCTGTCGATCGGCGGGTGCGACGCGCTCGAGCTCGCGCGCGAGTTCGGGACGCCGATGTACGCCGTCGCCGAGGACGATCTGCGCAACCGCGCGCGGGAGTTCCGGGCGGCGATGGGGGACGGGGAGGTCGTGTTCGCCAGCAAGGCGTTCCCGTGCACGGCGGTGCTCAGGGTCTTCGAGGAGGAAGGGCTGAGCGTCGACGTCGCCTCTGGGGGCGAGCTCGCGCTGGCGCGCAACGCCGGCTACCACGGCGACCGGATCGTCCTGCACGGCAACGCGAAGTCGGCGGCCGAGCTCAGGGCGGCGGCGGAGGTCGGCGCGCTGATCGTCGTCGACAACTTCGACGACATCGACAAGCTGGACGCGCTGGCGATGCCCGCGCGGGTGATGATCCGGGTCACGCCCGGGGTCGTCGCCGACACGCACGCGGCGATCCTCACCGGCCACGCGGGCTCGAAGTTCGGCTTCAGCCTCGAGCAGGCGCCGGACGCGATCGCGCGCCTGCGGCAGGCCGCCTGGGCGGACCTCAGCGGCCTGCACATGCACATCGGCTCGCAGCTGTTCGACCTCGAGCCGTGGCGGCTCGCGGTGGAGGCGATCGCGAGCCTCGGCGACTTCCCCGCGTACGACCTCGGCGGCGGCCTCGCCGTCGCCTACACGGACCGCAAGCCGCCCACGGTCGAGGAGTACGTCTCGACGATGCGCGCCACCGCCGACGAGCTGCTCGGCCCCGGCAAGGAGCTCAGCATCGAGCCCGGCCGCGCGCTGGTCGCCACCGCGGGCGTGACGCTCTACACCGTGGAGTCGGTCAAGGACGTCGATCTCCCCGACGGGACCGTGCGCTTCGTCGCCGTCGACGGCGGCATGTCGGACAACATGCGCCCGATGCTCTACGACGCGCCGTATGAGGCCGACCTCGCCGACCGCATCGGCGCCGACGGCTCACCGTGCACGGTGGTCGGCAAGCACTGCGAGTCGGGCGACGTGCTGATCCGCGAGACGCGCCTGAACGACCCGCGCCCGGGCGACACGCTCGTCACCCCGGTCACCGGCGCCTACGTGTACGCGATGGCCAACAACTACAACGGCGTCCCACGGCCGCCGGTCGTGTTCTGCCAAGACGCAAGCGCGCGCCTCGTCGTGCGCCGCGAGACCTTCGAGGACCTGCATGCCAGAGACGTATAGGGTCGGCCTGCTCGGGCACGGCACGGTCGGCGGCGCCGTTCGAGCGGCTGCTGGGCGAGCGTGCTGACCAGATCGCGCACCTCACGGGCCGAAAACCCGCGATCAGCGGCGTGCTCACGCGCTCGCGGGGCGACTTCGACTCGCTCCTGGCCGGCTCGGACCTGATCGTCGAGCTGATCGGCGGCATCGACCCCGCCCGCGAGTACGTCCTGAAGGCGATGCGCGCCGGCAAGCACGTCGTCAGCGCCAACAAGCTGCTGCTGGCCAGCCACGGCGAGGAGCTGTGGACGACCGCCCGCGAGCATGGGGTCCAGCTGCGCTTCGAGGGCGCCGTGGCCGGCGTCGTGCCGGTCATCCGCGTGCTGCAGGAGACGCTCGCGGCCGCGCACGTGGAGCGCATCCACGGGATCGTCAACGGCACCACGAACTTCATCCTGTCCGAGATGGCGCGCGGCGGGACGTCCTACGAGGACGCGCTCAAGCGGGCGCAGGAGCTCGGGTACGCCGAGGCCGACCCCACCGACGACGTGACCGGCAAGGACGCGGCGGCGAAGATGGCGATCATCGCCCGGCTCGCGTTCAGCACGCCCGTGCACCTCGACCAGGTGACCTACGAGGGCATCGAGCACATCACCGCCGACGACGTGGCCTACGCGCGCGACCTCGGGCTCGGCCTGAAGCTGATCGGCACCGCCGAGCGCGTCGACGGCGGGATCAGCGTCCGCGTGCACCCGGCGTTCCTGTATCCCGGCCACCCGCTGGCGAGCGTCAACGGCTCCTTCAACGCGGTCACGATCGAGTCCGACGCGATCACCGAGATCACGCTGTCGGGCCCGGGCGCGGGCGGTCCGCAGACGGCCAGCGCGGTGCTCGGCGACGTCATCAGCGCGATGATCCCGCCGGCCACGACGCCCGAGCCGACCGAGGCGCTGGACGTCGTCAGCGACGTCAAGTCCGCCTTCTACCTGGCGATCCAGGTCGACGACGAGCCCGGCGTGCTCGCCCAGGTGGCCGAGGTGCTCGGGATGCAGGGCGCGTCGATCAAGTCCGTCGTCCAGAAGGGCCTCGGCGGGCGGGCGCGGCTCGTGATGGTCCTGCACCCGCTGCTGGAGTCCCGCTTCTACGGCGCCGTCGAGTTGATCGCGGGCATGTCGTTCGTCCGCTCCGCGCCCCGCGCCATCCGCGTCCTCGACGAGGAGTTCGAACTAGTCATGGGCCTTATCACGCGCTACCGCGAGCGGCTGCCGTTCGCGCCCGGGGACCCGGTGGTCAGCCTCGAGGAGGGCTCCACCCCGCTCGTCCTCGCCGAGCGCATCTCCGAGCGCGCCGGCGTCGAGGTCTGGCTCAAGCTCGAAGGGGCGAACCCGACCGGCTCCTTCAAGGACCGCGGCATGACGTGCGCGGTCTCGGACGCCGTCCGCCAGGGCGCCGAGGCCGTCATCTGCGCCTCCACCGGCAACACGGCGGCCTCGCTCGCCGCCTACGCGGCGCGCGGCGGCCTGCGCGGCATCGTGCTCGTCCCCGAGGGCAAGATCGCGACCGGCAAGCTCGCCCAGGCGCTGATGCACGGCGCGCAAGCGTGATCGCGCTGCGCGGCAACTTCGACGAGGCGCTGCAGGCTCGTGCGCGAGCTCACCCAGCGTCACCCGATCGCGCTCGTCAACTCCGTCAACGACTTCCGGCTGGAGGGCCAGAAGACGGCGTCCTTCGAGCTGCTGGACGCGCTCGGCGAGCTCGACGCGCTCTGCATCCCGGTCGGCAACGCCGGCAACGTCACCGCCTACTGGAAGGGCTTCCAGGAGATGGGCGCCGCACCGCGGCATGTTCGGCTTCCAGGCCGAGGGCGCCGCGCCGCTCGTCCACGGCGCGCCCGTCGCGCACCCGGAGACGATCGCGTCAGCGCGATCCGGATCGGCAACCCCGCGCGCTGGGAGGATGGCGATGGACGCGTTCACGAACTCGCACGGGCGGGTCGCGGCGGTCAGCGACGCGCAGATCCTCGACGCCTACCGCTTCCTGGCCGCCAACGAGGGCGTGTTCTGCGAGCCGGCCTCGGCCGCGTCGGTGGCCGGGCTGCTCACGCACGGTGTCGACGGCGCGGACCGCGTGGTCTGCGTGCTCACCGGCCATGGCCTGAAGGACCCGCAGACCGCGCTCGGTCAGGCGGGCGCGGTGGTGCCGTGCGAGCCGACCATGGCGGCGGTCGAAAAAGCCGTCATCGGGTAGCGGTGAGCGCGCCGGCGCACACGCGTCCCGTCCCGGGGCCTGCCGCAGGCAGGCCTCGAGATGAGGAGAAGGCGGACCGTTCGTGTCCCCGCGTCCTCGGCCAACCTCGGGCCGGGATTCGACGTCATGGGCGCGGCGCTGGACCTGCACATGGAGGTCGACGTCGTCGAGACGGGCACGTTCGCCGTCCATACCGACCTGCGGATCGCGCGGGACCGGCGCAACCTGATCGTGCGCGGGTTCGCCGCGCTGGCGCCGGTCGACGGCTTCGAGTTCACGATCCGCTCCGACATCCCGCTCAGCGGCGGCCTCGGGACGAGCGCCGCGGCGATCGTCGCCGGCCTCGTCGCCGCCGACTCGATCTTCGAGCTCGGCGCCGACCTGCTGGCCGAGGCGACTCGCCTGGAAGGCCACCCGGACAACGTGGCCGCCGCGCTGCTCGGCGGCTTCGTGCTGTGCGCCGACGGGCACGCCGAGCGCTTCGACCCGCCGGACGGCCTCGAGTGCCTGCTGGTCGTGCCGGACGTCGCCGTCCGCACCGCCAAGGCGCGCGAGGCGCTGCCGTCGCGCATTCCCGTCTCGGACGCCGTGTTCAACATCGCCCACGCCTCGCTGCTCGTGCTCGGCCTCGCCCAGAACGACCTCGCCCTGGTCGCCCGCGGCCTGCGCGACCGCATCCACCAGCCGCGCCGCGCGCACCTCTACCCGCGCTCGTGGGAGCTCGTGCAGCAGGCGACCCAGCTCGGCGCGCTGGGCGCGACGATCTCCGGCGCCGGCCCGACCGTGCTCGTGTGGTGCGACTTCGAGTCCAGCGGCGCGGTCGCGCAGCGGCTGCGCGAGCGCGCCGACGGCTGGGCGGAGGTCCTGCGGGTCCCGTTTACGCCGGTGGGCGCGGCGACGCGCTTTTCGTGACCGCGCGGATCGCGTCGAGCAACGGGCCTTCCACGTCGCCCTTCTCGAGGTAGGCGTCGGCGCCCTCGCCGAGCGCCCCTTCCTGCATCAGCCGCACGTAGCCGGAGTAGACGATCACCTTCGCGCCGGGCGCGGCGGCGCGGACCGCCAGCAGCAGCGAGTTGTCGCCGGGCCTGCCGAGCGTGTCCAGCAGCACGACGTCGGCGTCGGCGTTCGGCAGCGCTTCGAGGGCGGCGCTCGCGGTGTGGGCCGCGCCCGCGTACTCGATGTCGTCGTGCTCGGCCAACCAGAAGCAGACCAAGCGCGTGAACGCTTCGGAGTCATCGCAATGGAAGACGCGGATGCCCATCGACCGTCGTCAGTGTAGGAGCATGGGAGCGAGTGCGCCACGGGCGTCCTCGCGTCCGATGCGCACCAGCACCTCGTCAGCCAGATCGAGGTAGTCCGCGCCCAGATCCGGGCGGTACTCGAGGATGCTGAGCGCCTTCTCCGCCGACTCCGCGTAGGCGATCGAGGCGCGGATCACGGTCGTGAAGACCTTCTCGCCGAACGCCTCGCCGAGCTGCGTGTAGGCGTCGCGCGAGTGCGTGGTGCGCATGTCGGCGATGTTCATCAGCACGCCGAGGAACTCGAGGTCGTCGTTGTAGTACTCGCGCGCCTGCTCGATCAGCTCCAGCGCGCCGTTGACGGCCTGCAACGCGAAGTACTGCGCCTCGGCGGAGATCAGCGCGTAGTCGGCGGCGACGAGCCCGTTGACCGTCAGCAGGCCGAGCGAGGGCGGGCAGTCGATCAGGATCACGTCGTAGGTCTTGCGCGGATCCTTGAGCGCCTTCTTGAGCACGACCTCGCGGCCGAGCTTCCCGCTCAGCGAGCGTTCCACCTCGGCCAGGTTCAGCGACGACGGGATCACCCCGTCGTGGATCGCCTCCTTGGCCTTGGCGTCGCCGGTGAGCACGTCGGCGATCGTCGGCGAGGCGTCCCGCGCGATGTCGAAGTAGTCCGACAGGTTCCCCTGCGGATCGAGGTCGATGGTCAGCACCTCGAGACCGACGCGCCGGAGCACGTCGGCCAGCGTGCGGACCGTGGTCGTCTTGCCCGTGCCGCCCTTCAGCGACAGGACGGCGATCGTGTCGGCCATCAAGGCCGACAGGCTACTCGCTCAGCGCCGCGGCTTCGGTGGCCCGGGGGGCCAGAACGGTGTCCAGGAAATAGAGCGTGTGTCGACCGATGGTGATCTCGTCACCGTCGGCCAGGGGGCTCCACTCCACGCGGCGCCCGTTGACCTGGATCCCGTTGAGCGAGCGGTCGTCGAGCACGCGTACGCCGCCCTCCTCGCTCGCGATCAGGGCATGACGGCGCGAGACGGTCGCGTCGTCGAAGCGGACGTCGGCGGCCAGCGAACGGCCGATCCGCGTCCATTCGCGGCTGACCGCGATCACGACCACGCGATCGTCCTGCTCGAAGGCCAGATAGCGGCCGGGGCCGCCCAGGTTCGCCTTCGTCTCCGCGAGCCACTCGGGCGCGTGGCGCTCGGGTGACGCGCTCAACGCTCCCGCACCCAGGCCCGCGAGGGTCCCGGTGAGCTGGGCGTCGTTGTCGAATCGTGGGTCCATCAAGACAGGTTCCTCCCTGGGTCCGGCGACCCCTCCGCCGGCGAAGCATACCCCCCAGGGGCTGGGGTCGCGACCCCAACCTGGCGATCGGGTTGCGTTCACCGGTGCACCGGATTTGACCTGAATCTGGGTCATCTCTTGCAGTCAGCAGGGAAACCTTCGCCCTGGGGCGAATGGGCGGGGCATGCCCCACGTGACGGTTGTGAAACCACTCGGCCCACCCGAGCTGTCCTTCGTGCGTGCCTCGATGCGGGCGCTCTCCGGCGGGCGTGAGGGCTGCGTCCACTGCCATCGGACGCCGCTGCTGGGGGAGACGATCTACCTCTACGGCGAGCGCGTCGTGTGCGAGCTGTGCCGCCCGCTGCGGCGCGAGTCGCCCGGTCGCACGGAGGTCGTGCACAGCGCCGAGCGCGACCACACCGTGAGACGACGCTTCGCCGCGTGACGGCTTCCCGGGGGCGCACCCCGCCGCCGGAGACCGTCACAGAGCGTCCCATCGGCGGGCACCCCTAGAATCTCCGGGGCCGATGGACCCCATCACCGCGTCAATCACGATCGATCGTCCCCGCGAAGAGGTCTTCGAGTACCTCGCGGACATCGCCAACCACCCCGAGTTCTCCGACCACTACCTCAAGCACTGGCGGATGCTGCGGGTCGATTCCTACGGCCGCGGGGCCGGGGCGCGCTTCAAGGTGGACGCGCCGCTGGACCGCTTCTCGTGGAGCGACATGACGTTCATCGAGGTCGAGGCCCCGCATCGGATCGCGGCCGCCGGCCGTGGCGGGAAGTTCAACCGCAACAAGACCTGGACGACCTGGACGCTGACGCCGTCGGGCAACGCGACCAAGGTCGAGGTGACGACCGAATCCGAGCCCGGGCTGCTGACCGACAAGTACATGGAGGCCGTCACGCGGCGCCGTGGCTGGTACAAGCGGCGGCTGGGCAAGGCGTTGCGCCGGATGCAGGCGATCCTCGAAGAGGGGATGGACCGCGGGGCGCGCGCGACCATCGGTGGGTTGTAACCTCCGCCGTCGATGCGTTTCCGGGTCCTCGCAGTCGCTGCCGTCGCCGCCTTGGCTCTCGCCGGGTGCGGTGACAAGGCCGAATACGTCCGTTTTGCCGAAACCGAAGGCATCTACGTCGACGTCGGCGATCTCGTCTACCAGGTGCAGCTCTCGCGCTACCTGAACCCGGGTGACGTCGAGGATGCCCAGTACCTGGAGGGCCTGCCCGCCGGGCACGACGCCCGTCGGCAAGGGCGACACGTGGTTCGGCGTCTGGATGCGGGTCAAGAACTACACCGACCGGACGGTCCAGCCGGCGACCGACTTCACGGTCACCGACACCGAGGGCAACAAGTACGAGCCGATCGAGCTCGCGCACGACGAACGTGTTCCGGCTACAACCCGGTGCCGCTCGGCCCCTCCAACGTCCTGCCGCCGCCCGACTCGGCGGCGTCCAGCGGCCCGATCCAGGGCTCGCTGATCCTCTTCCGCCTGAAGGTCGAGTCGATCGCAGAACCGGCCACTGGTGCTGACGATCAACAAGCCGGGCGCGATCCCGGCGCACATCGATCTGGACCTCTGATCGAAGGCGGGGCGGCCCCTCGCCGACCTTAGAAGGCCGCGGCGAGGACGGTCCGCGCCGCGGGCGCGGCGGTGTCCCCGCCCGCGCCCTGACCGACGAGCAGCACCGCCACGGCGATCTTCGGCTTGGTGAGCGGCGCGAACGCGGCGAACCAGGCGTCGGTGTCGGTCGTGTCGTCGTGCGGCGGCTGGTTGGGGTCGGTGACCTCCGGCGGCGGCTCGTCCTTGACCGTCGTCCGCAGCTCCGCGGTGCCCGTCTTGCCCGGCGACCTTGACGTTCGGCAGCGCGGCCGCGCCGCCCGTGCCGTCGGTGACCACGGTGCGCATGAAGCTCTTGATCGTCTTCGCGGTGCCCGTCGTGGCGGCGCGGGTCTTGACCGTGTCGTCGCCCTTGAGCAGCGTCGGTGACGGGCGCATGCCGTTGGCGCCGATCGTCGCCGCGACGAGCGCCATCTGCAGCGGGGTGGCGAGCACCTTGCCCTGACCGATCGCCGTCGAGCCGACCGCGAGGTCGTCGCCGATCTCCGTCGCCGGCGGGGATCGTCGAGCGTGCCGCGCCGGTCAGGCCCGGATCCTGGTTGAAGCCGAACTTCTGGGCCGTCTCGACGAGTTTCTCCGCGCCCAGCTTCGCGCCCAGCGGCGCGAAGACGCTGTTGCAGGAGTGCGCGAAGGAGATCCGCAGGGTGCCGCCGCAGGATTCGCCGTTGGCGTTGTCGATCTCGACGCCCTCGAGCGTCGCGAAGTTCTCGTACGGGTAGACCTCGAGTCGCGCTTGGCGACCTTGTTGTCGAGCACGCCGGCGAGGGTCACGATCTTGAACGTGCTCCCGGGCGGCTGCGGGGCCGACACGGCGATCCCGGCCAGCGCCAGCACCTCGCCGGTCGCCGGCTGCACGACCGCGATCCCGCCGTAGCGGCCGGCCAGCGCCTCGACCGCGGCGCGCTGGAGCTTCGGGTCGATCGTGGTCCGCACCGCGGCGCCCTTGACGCGGCTTCTTCTCGGCCAGCACGCGGCCGCCGGCGTACAGGACGCCGCCGGGGGTGCCGGAGAGCCGCTCGTCGAACTCGCGCTCGAGGCCGGTCAGGCCGACCGGCGCACCGGTGGGAACGCCGCGCGCGGCGAGCTCCTTGGCTCGCTCGGGCGGCGCCGGGCCGATGTTCCCGACGATCTCGCTGGCCAGCGGTCCGAGATCGGACAGGCGGTCCGGCCCCTTGGCCAGCGCGGTGCCGTCGCGGGCCTGGATCGTGGCGCGCTCCGGCAGCGTCGTCTCCCGCCGCAGCTTCTCGCCGCGGTGCAGGCCCGGGGTAGACGAGCTCGGCGCTCCAGTCGATCGCCGGGCCGCCGCTCCTTGCGCTCCCCCAGCGGCAGCGTGACGGTCGCCCTTGAGCACGCCGAAGACCTTCGCGTCGCAAGGTCACGGGGAACGTCCGGTCGTCGGTCAGCGCCCCGGTCGTGACGCGCTGCAGGGTGATGATCTGCGCTGCCTGGGCGTAGGTTCGCTGCAGGCGCGCGTAGCTCGTGCGCCGCTTGGCCGTCGTCGGACAGCAGCGCGTACATCGCCTTGTGGTCGCCGCGCTGCCAGGCCGTCGGCGAAGGCGGCTGACCGTCTGCGCTCGGCGGGCACGTGGCGCGCACCGGTCACGACGCCCGCGACCAGCGCGAGGACGGCCGTCACGGCGAGTGGGGCGAAGCGGCGGGATCTGCGATCGCGCGGCGACTGGCGGGTGCGGCGTGCGGCCGGTCAACTCGGGGACTCGTACGCAGGCCGTCGGTACGCTCGGGAGTAGTGACGGGCATCGACTGGCTGATCGTCGGCATCATCGTGCTTGCTGGGCCTGTTCGGCTGGGCGCAGGGGTTCGTGGCGGGCGCGCTGGCGCTGCTCGGCTTCGCCTCGGCGCCTGGGTGGGGACGCGCGTCGGGCCGCTGCTGCTCGACGACGGGCGCCGCTCGCCGTGGTCTCCGGCCTTCGGGCTGGTCGGTGCGCTGATCGCCGGGATGGTGTTCGCGATCGGCTTCGAGGGCATCGGCTCGCGGCTGCGGGGGTTGATGCGGGCCGCTCCGGGGCTCGACCGCGGTCGACGGGATCCTGGGCGCGGCGCTGACCGCGGTCGTCGGTTTGGGCATCGCGTGGGTGCTTGGCGCGTTGGCGCTGGCCAACGGCGGTCAAGCCCGCCGCGAGGTGCAGCGCTCCACAATCCTGCAGAAGCTCAACGCGGTCCTCCCGCCCTCGGACGGGCCTGCTCTCGGCGCTGGCGCGGCTCGATCCGTTCCCGCGCATCGACGGGCCCGAGGCCAACGTGCGCGCGCCGACCGCCTCGATCGCCCGCACGCCGCGGCGTCCGCGGCGGCCGCGGAGCTCCGTGGTCAAGATCCTCGGCAACGCCTGCGGGCTGGGCGTCGAGGGCTCCGGCTGGGTCGCGGGCGACGAGCTCGTGGTCACCAACGCGCACGTCGTCGCGGGGCAGAAGGACACGCGGGTGCTGCTGCGCGGGCGCCAACCCGGGCTCGACGCGCAGGCCGTCTCCTTCGACCCCAAGAACGACCTCGCCGTACTGCGGGTGCCGGGCCTGAAGGCGCCGGCGCTGACGATCGCCGATCCGGTCAAGACCGGCACCTCGGCGGCGATCCTCGGCTTCCCGGGCAACGGCCCGTACGACATCCGGGCGGGCCGCGTGGGGCAGACCCGCGAGGTCATCACCCAGGACGCCTACGGGCAGGGCCCGGTGCGCCGCTCGATCACCTCGCTGCGCGGCGCGGTGCGCTCCGGCAACTCCGGCGGGCCGATGGTCGACCGCGACGGACAGGTGGTCACGACGGTCTTCGCGGCGACCACTTCCGGCCCGCGCGGCGGCTTCGGTGTGCCCAACGCGATCGCCCGCGCTGCGCTGGAACGAGCCCGACGGGTCATCGGGGTGTCCACCGGACCCTGCGCGGCGGGTAGCCGGCGTACTCGCTACCCTGCCCGCCCGAATGGGCAAGACGCTTGTCATCGCGGAGAAGCCATCGGTCGGCCGGGACCTGACGAAGGCGCTCTCGGGCGCGTTCCAGAAGCACGAGGGCTATCTCGAGTCCGAGACCCACGTCATCACGTGGGCGGTCGGGCATCTCGTCCAGCTCGCCGAGCCCGACGAATACGACGCCAAGTACAAGAAGTGGCGCATGGCCGATCTGCCGATCGTGCCGGACCACTTCAAGCTCGTCGTGCGCGACGAGCGCTCGCGCAAGCAGATGTCGGTCATCTCGCGGATGCTCAAGCGCGATGACGTCTCCGAGGTCATCAACGCGTGCGATGCGGGGCGCGAGGGCGAGCTGATCTTCGCCTGGACGTTCGAGAAGGCGGGGGCGAAGAAGCCCGTGCGCCGGCTCTGGCTCTCGTCGATGACGTCGGCGGCGATCAAGCAGGCGTTCTCGGCGCTGCGGCCCGCGCAGGAGTTCGCTCTGCTTGGAGCAGGCCGCCCGGTCGCGCTCGGAGGCGGACTGGATCGTCGGCATGAACGCGACCCGCGCGGCGACGATCCGCCTGCGCTCCTCGTTCGACGGCGCCGTGTCCCTGGGGCGCGTGCAGACGCCGACGCTGGCGATCATCGCCCGCCGCGAGGAAGAGATCCGCGCGTTCGTGCCCGGAGCCCTACTGGCTCGTGGACGCGACGTTCGAGACCGTCGACGATCCGCGCAAGTACGTCGGGCGCTACCATGCGGGCGCGCAGCCGCGGCTGGCGACGGCCGAGGAGGCCGCGGCGATCGTCGAGGCGGTCCGCGGCGGGCTCGGGCACGATCACCAAGCTCGAGAAGACCAAGCGCTCCGAGAAGGCGCCGCTGCTGTACGACCTCACGTCGCTGCAGCGCGAGGCCAACACCCGCTTCGGGTTCTCCGCGCGGCGCACGCTGTCGGCGGCGCAGCGGTTGTACGAGGAGCACAAGCTGCTCACGTACCCGCGTACGAACTCGCGCTTCCTGCCTTCGGACATGGTCGGCGAGATCAAGCCGATCGTCTCGCACGTGGCCGTGCATCGCGAGTACGCGAAGGCCGCGGCGTACGTCAACGGGCTCGACGTGCTGCCGCTGGGGCGCGTGATCAACGACGCGAAGGTCACCGACCACCACGCGATCATCCCCACCAACTCCGATCAGAAGATCGACAAGCTCTCCGACGACGACCGGCGTGTCTACGACATGGTGGTGCGGCGCTTCCTGGCCGTCTTCCATCCCGACGCCGTGTTCGAGAACACGCGCCTGGAGACGACCGTCGCCGAGCACATCTTCCGGACGCGCGGGCGTGTGCTGCTGGAGGCCGGCTGGCGCGGCGTCTACGGCGAGATCGAGGAAGGCTCCGCCGACGGCGACGACGAGGGCGCCGATCAGACAGCTGCCGAAGCTGATCAAGGCGAGAGCGTCTCCGTGCTCGACGTCGCCTCCGACGAGAAGATCACCCAGCCGCCGCGGCGCTACTCCGACGCGTCCCTGCTGGGCGCGATGGAGACCGCCGGCAAGCTCGTCGAGGACGAGGAGCTGCGCGAGGCGATGAAGGACTCGGGGATCGGCACGCCCGCCACCCGCGCGGCGATCATCGAGCGCCTGATCGACGTCGGCTACGTCGAGCGCGACGGCCGCTCGCTGGTCTGCACCGAGAAGGGCCTCGGCGTGATCCGCCTGCTCGACGACCACGCGCTGACCTCGCCGTCGCTGACCGGCGACTGGGAGCACCGGCTGACCAAGATCGAAGAGGGCGACGAGGAGCGCGCCAAGTTCATGGCCGACATCGCCGCCTTCGCGGGCGCGACGGTCACGACCTTGGACGAGAAGCTCAAGGAGGTCCGGATCCCGCGGGCCAACCTCGGCCCCTGCCCGGTCTGCGGCCACGACATCGTCGAGAACCGCAAGGGCTTCTCCTGCTGGGCGCCGCGAGGACCCGGGCTGCGGCTTCGTGATCTGGAAGAACAAGGCCGGCAAGACGCTCCCGCCGGCGGTCGCCCGCGAGCTGATCTCCAAGGGCCGCACCGAGAAGGCGGTCACCGGGTTCAAGGGCCGCTCCGGCCGCTCCTTCCGCGCGAAGCTCGCCCTGATGCAGACCGAAGAGGGCCGCTGGCGCGTCGAGTTCGACGAGCCCTGGGCCCGCGAGGGCGCCAAGCCGCCCGAGGGCGAGGACCCCGCGCCCGCCGCCGAGGCGGTTGCAGAATCCGAACAGACACGTGCGGCTTAAGTAACAAACACGTGTAGATCCGTTGCTGGCCCGGGTGCAATCGTCCGGGCATGCTGACTCGGTTAGTTCGCGCTATGGCAACAAACCCGCCACCACGCCCGATAGAGCGGCCGCGCGTCTCGCCGCGGGCCAGTGGGGCGTCGCTCTCGTCGGCGGAGCTGCCGCGTGCGGCTTGAGCCGCGAGCCGATTCGCGTGCGCGTGCGGCGCGGCGGGCTCCACCCGCTTCACCGGGGTGTCTACGCCTGGGGCCACCGCAACCTCCCGGTCGAGGGCCGCTGGCTGGCCGCGGTCAAGGCGTGCGGCCATCGCGCCGTGCTCTCGCACTACGCCGCCGCGTGCCTCCATGTGCCTGCTCAAGTGGGACGGGCGCCGCGATCGACGTCACCGCGCCCACGCGGCGCAAGCACCCGATGATCCGCACGCATCGCAGCGCAGAACGTCGAGCGGGTGGTCCACCGACAGATCCCCGTCACGCCTCGGCTGCGCACGATCGTCGACCTCTCGAAGACCGAGGACGAGGCCACCGTGACCCGCGCGCTGCGGCAGGCCAGGTTCAGCGAACGCGAGCTGGCGCTGCTTCCGCGCACCGGGATGATCGGCCGGATCCTCGGTCTCAGCGCGGCGCCGACCCGCAGCCACCCTGAGGACTTCGTGCTCAACCTCGTGCTCGAGAACGGGCTCCGGCATCCCGATCGTCAATCAGCCGCAGCGGGTCACCGGGCGCAAGACGATCCCGGACCTGCGCTGGAGCGAGCAGCGGCTGATCGTCGAGGTCGACAGCCGCGAGTGGCACTCGGACCCGCTCGCGCAACGAGACGACGCGGACCGCCAGGCGCGGCTCGAGGCCGAAGGCTGGCGGGTCGTGCGGGTCACCGCGGCGCAGGCGGAACGGGACCCGCTGCGCACGATCGCGCGGCTGCGGGCCGCGGGTGCGCCGGAGGCTTAGAGCGAGCGCTCTTCGAGGCCGCGGCGGTCTTCGCGCGGCGCCGGGAGCTGCGGGCGGGTGCCGGCGGGGCGGACGAGCGCGTTCCAGAGCGCGGAGATGCCCTGCGCCATCGCCACGATGACCTCGGCGAAGGGGGTCAGCGCCGGCCGGGGTTCCTCGCCCAGGACGGCTTCGATCTCCGGCGGCAGGCCCGGGCCCTCCCCGTGCGTCCACGTGACGTAGAGCTCATGGCTGCCGACCACGTGCGCCACCTCGGCGGCGAGGGCGACATCCGTGTCGGTGTGGGCGGCGGGTAGGTGGAGGGTCGGCATCACTGCCTCCGGGCAGGAACGAACTGGACCCGAGGCAATGTCGCAACTCTTAACCTCGGATGCCCCCGTACATTCGTCCAGTTCGCGTTTAGCCGCCCATTTTGGTCGGTCGGGGGTCAGGGCGCTGTCATTCCAGCCGACCCGCGCGCGACCCTATGGGGTCCAGCGATGCCTCTGACCCTGATCACCGGCCCGGCCAACGCCGCCAAGGCGGGCGCCGTCCTCGAACGCCTGCGCGCGGTCCTCGTCCAAGGACCCGGTGCTCGTCGTGCCCACCGCGGCCGATCAGGCGCACTACGCCCGCGAGCTCGCCCGCGCCGGCCTGGTGTTCGGGACCGAGGTCACGACCTTCCCGTGGCTGATGCGCGACCTCGCCCGCGCGGCCGGCCTGCGCGCCCGCCCGCTCGGCCGGCTCGCCCGCCGCCAGCTCGTGCACCGGGCGATCAAGGACGTCCGGCTCACCGCGCTGAAGGCGTCCGCGGTCGGACCGGGCTTCCCGGAGGCGCTGGGGGACCTGTTCGCCGAGCTCCAGCGCTCGCTCGCGGGCCCTGCCCGCTTCCGCCAGGCGATCAACCAGTGGCCCGACGCTCCCGCCCACGCGCAGGAGCTCGCCCAGCTCTACTCGGCCTACCACGCCCGGCTGGACGCGCTGGAGGCGGTCGACCTCGACGGGCTCACCCACCGCGCGCTCGACCAGGCTCGGACCGCATGGGATGGCCGCCCGCTGTTCCTCTACGGCTTCGACGAGCTGCTCCCGACCCAGCTGGACCTGGTGGAGACGCTCACCCGCCACACCGACACCGAGATCACGGTCGCCGTCACCTACGAGCCCGGCCGCGCGGCGATGGCCGGCAGCGCGACGACGGTCGAGCTGCTCAAGCCGCTCGCCCGCGAGCACATCGCGCTCGAGCCGCGCTCGGAGCACTACGCGCAGGCCGCCCGCAACGCGCTGCACCACCTCGAACGCCGGCTCTTCGAGGACGACCCGGGAACGGTCACCCCCAACGGCGCGGTCCGCCTGCTCGAGGCGGGCGGCGAGCGCGCGGAGGCGGAGCTGGTCGGCGCATCCGTGCTCGAGCTGCTGCGCGACGGCATGGCCGCCGAGGACATCGCCGTGCTCGTCCGCGGGCGCGCGCCCACCGAGCTGTTCGCGCAGGTGTTCGAGACCTACGGCATCCCGGTCGCCTACGAGCGCCGGACGCCGTTCGCCCACACCCGCCTCGGCACTGGTGTCCTCGCCTACGCCCGCGCGGCGCTCGGCGGCAGCGCCAACGACGTCGTGACGTGGCTGCGCACGCCCGGCAAGCTCGATCCGCCGGACCTGGCGGACCGGCTCGAGGTGCAGGTCCGCCGCCACGAGGCACGGACCGCCGCCGACGCCCGCTGGCTGTGGAACAAGCTCGGGGGCCGCGAGCTGACCGAGCTCGACGAGCTCAACGCCGAGACCTTCTTGGCGCGGCTGCTGCAAGAGGCCGAGGAGATCTGGACCGCACCCCACGTGCGCAGCGCCGACGTCCTCACGCCCGCGGCCGAGAACGACGCCCGCGCCGCCCGCGCGCTGCGCTCCGCGGTCGGCGAGCTGACAAGGCTCGCGGAGGCCGACCCGGAGCTGGCGGGGACGCCACGGGAGCTCCTGCAGGCGCTCGCGACGGTCGAGGTCCGCGACGGCGACACCGCCGCCGAGGGCATGCCCGGCGTCCTGCTCACCGACCCGCTGAACATCCGCGCCCGCCGCTTCAGCGCCGTCTTCGTGTGCGGCCTGCAGGAGGGCGAGCTGCCCCAGCGGCCGGTCCCGGAGCCGTTCCTCGACGACGGGTCGCGGATCGGCCTGGCGATGGCCTCCGGGCTCGCCCTGCCGCGCCACGAGGACACGCTGGCGCGCGAGCGCTCGCTGTTCTACGCCTGCGTCTCGCGGCCCGAGGAGGCGCTGTTCCTCTCCTTCCGCAGCTCCGACGAGGAAGGCGCGCCGCAGCAGCCCTCGCCGTTTCTGGACGACGTGCGCGCGCTGTTCACGGACGAGCTGTGGACGCAACGCGGTCGTCGCCTGCTGGCCGAGATCACCTGGACCCCGGCCGAGGCGCCGACGCCGCACGAGCTGCGCCGCGCCTACGCGGCGGTCGAGGAGCAGCCGGCGCCCGCGGCGCTGGCGGCACCCGCCGACGCCTCCGTGCTCGCGCTGCTGGCCGCCCGCGACCGCGAGTCCGCCCGTGGGCTGGAGACGTTCGCCGGCTGCCCGGTGAAGTGGATGATCGAGCACGTCCTGCGGCCGCAGGCGGTCGACCCCGACCCCGAACCGATGAAGCGCGGCTCGCTCGGTCACGCCGTGCTCGAACGCACCCTGCGCGGCCTGAAGGAGCGCACCGGCTCCGGCCGCCTGGCGCCCGAGACGCTCGACGAGGCGCTCAACGAGCTGCGCACCGCGATCCGCGAACTGTCCGCCGCCGCGCGCACCGTCGCGGGCCGCGCCGCCGCGCGCGCCCTGGAGGTCGATCTCGACCGCTACATCCGCCACGAGGCGGCCAACGGCGCCGGCTACGAGCCGACCCAGCTCGAATGGAGCTTCGACGACTTCATGATCGACGGCGTGGCCGTCAGCGGCCGCGTGGACCGCGTGGACACGCGCGGGACGAGCGCGATCGTCCGCGACTACAAGGGCCGCACCGTCCACGCCGGCGCGCGCTGGGCCGAGGACGGCAAGATCCAGGCCGCGCTGTACGCGCTGGCCGTTCGCGAGCGCTTCGGCGTGCAGATCGCCGGCGCGCTCTACCAGCCGATCGGCACCGCCGACCAGCGCCCGCGCGGGATCGTCCGCGACGACATCCCGGGCCGCTACGTCAACGGCGATGTCGGCGACGACGAGCAACTCGAGGCGCGCCTGGAGGAGTCACGCGCGATCGCCGCCCAGGCCGCGGCCGACCTGCGCGCCGGCCGGATCACGCCCTGCCCCGACCGCTGCGCCTACAACGGCGGCTGCGCCCACCCGGGGATCTGCCGCTCGTGAGGCGCTTCACCGCCGAGCAGCGCGCCGCGATCGAGGCCCGCACCGGCTCGTCGCTGCTGGCCGCCAACGCCGGCTCGGGCAAGACCGCGGTGATGGTCGAGCGGATCGCCGCGGCCATCCGGGTCGACGGCGTGCCGGTCAACGCCATCCTCGGCCTGACGTTCACCGAGAAGGCCGCGGGCGAGCTCTCCGAGCGCCTGCGCCGCCGCCTGACCGAGCTCGGCGAGGACGAGCACGCCCGCGCCGTCGACGCCGCCTGGATCGGCACCATCCACGGCTTCTGCGCCCGCCTGCTGCGCTCCCAGCCGCTCGCCGCCGGGCTGGACCCGCGCTTCGAGGTGCTCGAGGAGACCGCCGCCGAACGCCTCGCGGGCGCGTCCTACGACGCCGCGCTGGAAGAGTGGGCGCGCGCCGCCGGCCCCGCCGCGATCGACCTCGCCGCGTCCTACGGCCCGAACCTGCGCGAGCTCATTCTCGGCACCTACGCGACCCTGCGCGCCAGGGGAGAGACCGCCCCGCGCCTGACCGTGCCGCCACTGGCGGAGCCGCCCGACCCCGAGCCGCTGGCCGCCGCGGCGACGGAGGCCCGGTACGACCTGCGCCTGGCCGGCGGCGGAGTCCGCGTGACCGCGGGCCGAGACGCGCTCGAGGCGGCGATCGCGCTCGCGGCGCGGGCGAGCGACGCGGCGGCCGCGAGCGGCGCGGGCGGAGCGAGCGGCGCGGCGGCGAGCGGCGCGGGCGGGGCGAGCGGCGCGGCGGCGCCCACGGGCGCTGTGCCGTGGCCCGGCGCGCTCGCCGTCGCCGACCTCAAGGGCGGCGCCAAGGCGCTCACCTCGGACGCGTGCGAGGCCTACCGGGCCGCCTGGCGCGCGTACCGGGCCGCGTGTGCCGACCACCACGCGCGTGGCGCCCTGCAGCTGCTGGACGGGCTCCTGGACCGGTTCGGGCGCACGTACGAGGCGGCGAAGGCCGAGCGCGCGGCCGTCGACTTCGAGGACCTCGAACTGCGCGCCCGCGACCTGCTGGCCGACGAGCGGACCCGCAACCGGTGGGCAGAGCGCTTCAGCCTGATCATGATCGACGAGTTCCAGGACACGAACGCGGTC
Source organism: uncultured Solirubrobacteraceae bacterium (assembly GCA_963798325.1). Lineage (GTDB taxonomy): Bacteria > Actinomycetota > Thermoleophilia > Solirubrobacterales > Solirubrobacteraceae > Solirubrobacter. Next base: position 138,404 of record CAWCSS010000002.1, on the reverse strand, counting down.
CAGCTCGGGATTCTCGAGGCCCTCGAGCGGGACAACCTGTTCGCGGTCGGGGACGAGTTCCAGTCGATCTACCGGTTCCGGCACGCCGACGTGAGCATCTTCCGCAAGCGCGCGGAGGGCGTCGTGCGGCACCTGTCGACCAACTTCCGCTCGCGCGAGGAGCTGCTGGACGTGCTCAACGCGGCGTTCGCGCCGGAGTTCGGGGAGCGGTTCGCGCCGCTGCGGGCGGGACGCAAGGAGACGCCGATGGACGCCGACGGCGCCCTGCGGCTGTTCAGCCTGGACCCGCCCGGCGAGCCGCCGGTGGAGCTCATCATCACCGACACCCAGGGCTGGGACGAGCACGCCCCGAGACTCGGCCTGGCGGGTGGCGGCGACCAGCCGTGGCGGCGCGCGGAGGCCCGTCGCGTGGCCAATCGCCTCCGGGAAGAGGTCGCCGCCGGCCGCCGCCCCGGCGACATCGTGGTCCTCGTGCGGGCGACGGCCACACTGCGGCTGTTCGAGGAGGCGCTCGAGGAGCAGGGCCTGCCGACCTACGTCGTCGGCGGTCGCGGCTACTGGTCCCAGGAGCAGGTGCGCGACGGCCTCGCGTGGCTGCGCGTGCTCGCCAACCCGCACGACGAGGACGCGCTGCTGAACGTGCTCGCGAGCCCGTTCCACGGCGCGAGCACCGACGAGCTGATCCTGCTCGCCGAGGAGGGCCGCGCCCTCGGCTCGCTGTGGGCGGCGGTGCAGCGGCGCGGGGGCGAGATCGCTCAGCTGCTGGCCACCGAGCGCGCCCTCGCCGAGCGCACGCCGCTGGAGGTCCTGCTCGAACGCGCGATCGTCGCCACCGGCTACGACCTCGCCGTCCTGGCCCGCCCCGGCGGCGACCGCCGCCTGGCGAACCTGCGCAAGCTGATGCGCCTCGCCGGCGAGTTCGAGCGCGCCGAGGGCCGTGACCTCCGAGGCTTCTTGGCCGACGCCGCCGCCCGCGATCTCGCCGAGGCGCGCGAGGGCGAGGCGGCACTGGAGTCCGACGGGCTGGAGGCGATCCGCCTGATGACCATCCACCGCGCCAAGGGCCTGGAGTTCCCCGTCGTCTGTGTCGCCGACCTCGGCCGCGCGTCCGGCGCCCGCCGTGCCGCGCTGCTGGTCGGACCCGACCGGGCCGCCGGGCTCAGGCTCGCGCCGCTGGGCGGCGGGGACACGATCCCGACCCCGACCTGGGAACGGCTCGCCGAAGCGGAGTCCAACGCCGACGCCGAGGAGGAGCGCCGCCTCTTCTACGTCGCGATGACCCGCGCCCGCGAGCTGCTGATCCTGTCCGGCGGCACCGACACGACCAAGTGGCCGAGCCCGCGCAACGGGGGCCCGCCGATCGACTGGATCGCCCGGGCCCTGATCAGCCCCGGCCAAGAGGGCACGATCGAGCGCGAGTGGGATGGCCGCCCGGCGCGGATCGCGGTCACGCTCAACACGCCCGAGACGCTGCCCGACGAGGCGCTGAGCAGCAAGCCCCGAGCTCGGGTCGCCAGCACCACCGCGCTCCCCGCCGTTCCCGCGAGCGTCAAGCCGACCCCGATCAAGGCGCGGCCGGTGCCGCAGCGGCTCTCCTACAGCCAGATCAGCGACTACGGCAAGTGCGGCTACCGCTTCTACCTCCGGCGCGTGCTGCAGCTGCCCGACGTCGAGCCGCCGCCGCCCGAGCCCGGCATGGAGCCGCCGAGCCTGGACCCCAGGACCCGCGGCAGCATCGTCCACGCCCTGCTCGAGGACCTCGACTTCGCCGACCCGCAGCTGCCGGAGCTCACCAACCCGGACCTGACGGACGAGCAGAAAGAGGACATCCGCAGGCTCGTGGGGGCGTTCGCCCGCAGCCCGCTGTGCACCCGCCTGGCAGATGCCCGGCAGGTCACCCGCGAAGCCCAGTTCAGCTTCACGCTCGAGCCCGACGGCTCAGGCCCGCTCGTCCGCGGCTTCGTGGACGTCGTCGCCGAAGAACACGACGGCACGCGCCTCGTCGTCGATTACAAGACGGACTTCATCAGCGACGACCCGGACGACTACATCGCCCGCAACTACGAGACCCAGCGGCTCGTGTACGCGCTCGCGGCGCTCCGGGACGGCGCGCCCCGCGTGGAGGTCTCCTACTGCCTGCTCGACCACGATCCCGAGACGCCGGTCACCCGCACCTACACGCAGGCCGACGCGCCTGAGCTCGCGGACGAGATCAACCGGCTGGCGACGGGCATCCTCACCCACGCCTATCCGGTCACCCCCACACCGCACCGCGAGCTCTGCGGTGACTGTCCCGGCCGCGCGAAGCTCTGCCGCTACGGCGAGGACGAGACGCTCAGGCCTCCGCCGGCTCCTTGGCCGGGAGTACCGGTCCGTCATATGTCTCCGGCAGGTACTTAGCCCGCCGAAGGTCCACGACGGCGTTCAGCTCCGCGCCGAAGAGGAACGCGATGCTCGTCACCCACAGCCATACGAGCAGGATCACGGCACCCGCGAAGGCGCCGTAGGTGGCGCTGTAGGACGAGAAGTTCGAGACGTAGACGAAGAACAGCCCCGAGACCACGATCCACAGGAGCACGCCCGTGACCGCGCCCGGCGAGATCCAGCGGAAGCGGCGCACCTCGACGTTGGGCGCGGCGTAGAAGACGATCGCGTAGATCAGCATCGCCACGACCAGCGCGAGCGGCCAGCGCAGGACCAGCCAGACGGTGGTGAAGGTGTCGCCGAGACCGATCGCGTCGAGCACGTCGGCCGCCAGGTCGCCGCCGAGGAACAGCAGCACCAGCGTCAGCAGGGCCAGCACCATCACGACCAGCGTCCAGGCCAGGTCCAGGGCCTTGTGCTTGACGAAGCCACGGCCCTCCTCGACCCGGAAGATCTTGTTCAGCGCGCGACCGGCGGCGCCGAAGGCTCCGGAGGCGCCGTTCAACGCGGTCAGCAGACCGAGGATCAGCGCGACGATCGCGGTGCCCCTCTGCTCCTGCGCGGAGGACAGAGCACTGGTGACGGCGTCGACGGTCTCCGGCGGAGCGCCGGCGTCACTGAGATAGGACGCGGCCTCGGTGATCAGGCCCTGTTGCCCGAAGACACCCAGGGCGGCCGCCGAGAACAGCAGCGCGGGAAACAGGGAGAGCAGGGCGTAGTACGTCAGCGCCGCCGCGTCGTCGGTGATCTGATCACGACGGAAGCGCGCGAAGGCGTTCTTGAAGTCGGCGAACGAGATCGCCGGGCCGGACTGGCGGCCGTCCGTGACGGCCGCCCCGCTTCCGGATGCGGTCAGACTCCGCGCCTTCCGCCGAAGCGGCCGCCGATGCCATACCCACCCGTGGGAATCCCCGCGAGCAACACGAGCACAGCAGCGATGATGGCCACGATGGCCGGTAGACCAAGCGCTACACACAGCGCGTACACCAGTGCCGCAAGGAGCACGGCGATCAGAATTCCAATCACGTCCAGTCCCCTTTCCAGACGAGTTTGACGGTATCCACAATCCTTCCCGCGCTGTCGACAAATCAATCCGACCTGTCAATTGCCGTTGCCGCGGCGCAAGCCGCCGTGCAGGCGGCGCTCGCGGCGCGCCACGCGCCCCTGCGCGCACGCGCGAAGTCCGTCGCCGCCGACCTCGTGACCGACGCCGACGCGGCCGCCGAGGCCGCGGCCGTGGCCGTGATCCGGCGCCATCGGCCCGACGACGCGATCGTGGGCGAGGAGGGCACCGATCGCGGCGCCGCGGACGCGGCGCGTCGCTGGTACATCGACGGCATCGACGGCACGGTCAGCTTCGCCAACCGGCTGCCCGGCGGGTGGTGCAGCGCGGTGGTGCTCGAGGACGAGGACGGCGCCAAGGTCACGGCCGTCGTCGACCCGCTCGACGAGCTCTACGCCGCCGAGCGCGGCCTTGGAGCGACGCTCAACGGCGAGCCGATCCGCCTGCGCGAAGCGCGCCCGCTCGAGGAGGCGCACGTCGCGCTCTTCCTGCGCCAGGACCGGCTGGTCAAGCCCGGCGTCCGCGAGAGCGGCCACGCCCTGCTCGACGCCACCGGGCTCTTTCGCCACGCCGGCCCCGGCACGCTCGAGCTCGCCTGGATCGCGGCCGGGCGCCTGGATGCGTGGGTGCAGCCGGAGACCGACCCGTGGGACTGGCTCCCGGGCGCGCTGCTGGTCACCGAAGCCGGGGGCGTCGCCAGGATCGTCGAGAAGCAGACCCGCTGGCACGTCGCGGGACCGTCAGCCCTGGTCGACGCCCTCGTCAGCCTGCTGACCTAGGAAGCAGCGCGTGTCCGTCGAGCACGGACTGCGCCACGTCGACGACCCGCCGCCCGCTGTTGCGGGCGTGGTCGCGCAGCAGCTCGAACGCCGCACGGTCATCGAGGGTGTGGCGCTCCATCAGGATGCCCTTCGCCCGCTCGATCACGGCCCGCCGATCCAGGGCCGATTCGAGTTGCGCCACCTTCTCGTTGAGTCGCTGCTCCTCGCGGTAGCGCCGCAGCGCGACGTCGATCGCGGCCTGCACGTCGTCGGGCTCCCAGGAGTCCACGTAGCCCGCGATGCCCAGGTCCGCGGCGCGCGCGATCGTCTCCCCCGGCCCGTCGTTGGAACGCACGCTGACCAGCACCGGCCCGGACGCGAACGCCACCGTCTCCGAGATCAGCGCCAGCGCGTGCTCGTCGTCGCTGTCGAGCACGACGAACGCGACGTCGGGATCCTCGCGCGCGATCAGCTCCGTCGCCTCCGCCACCGAGACCGCGAACGGCGTCACCTCGTGCCCGAGCCCATCGAGCACCTCACCGAGCACGAGCAGGTGCTCCTCACGTTCGTTGGCGAGAAGAATCCGTAGATTGCGCTCGCTCGTACCGGTGTTGTCAGTGGTCATGTTCCCGACTGTCCTCTACACTTTTTCTTGCCCGGCCCAGACCCCCGCCGGACGGTCCTCAGCGCCCCAGCCTACCGGCGCGACCTTCCGCAGATAACGAGTTCTGGCCTTGATGCATCTCGAAGACCGACCGGTGGGCGCACGGACGCACGCGCCCGAGATCGAATCCCGCGTGGCCCGCGCCCGCGCGGACCGCGCGCTGCTGGAGCGCGCCCATCGCGGCGACCAGCAGGCACGCGCCGAGCTGGTCCGGCGCTTCCTGCCGCTCGCCCGGCAGCTCGCCCGCCGCTATCAGCGGGCCGGCGAGCCGCTCGACGACCTCCACCAGGTCGCCTCGCTGGGGCTGATCAAGGCGATCGACCGCTTCGACTCGACCCGCGAGACCGCCTTCTCGAGCTTCGCCGTTCCGACCATCCTCGGCGAGCTCAAGCGCCACTTCCGCGACAACGGCTGGTCGGTGCGGGTCCCCCGCGACCTGCAGGAGCTCGCGGTCCGCCTGGAGCCGGTGGGGGAGGAACTCTCGCGTGAGCTCGGGCGCGCGGCGACGCCCGCCGAGATCGCCCAGCGCACCGGCACGACGCTCGAGCAGGTGCTCGAGGCGCGCGAGGCCGCCGGCGCCTACCGCGCGGTGAGCCTCGACCGCCCGCGCGACGACGGTGACGAGGAGAGCGACGGGCTCGGTGCGGCGTCTCGGCATCGAGGACCCGGGGTTCGACACCGCCGAGGACAGCGCGACGATCGAGCGCCTGATGCGCGTCCTGACCGATCGCGAGCGCGAGATCCTGCGCCTGCGCTTCGCCGAGGACCTCACGCAGGCCGAGATCGGCGAGCGCGTCGGCGTCTCCCAGATGCACGTCTCACGCATCATCCGCCAGGCCATCAACCGCCTGCGCGACGCCGCCGACCAGTAGCGGGGGCCCGGGGGCGGCAGCCCCCCGGTGGATTACGAAGTACGCTCCCGCGCATGGAGCACTGGGATCTTCGTTCGCTCGCTGTCGAGCCGCACCATCCGAAGATCCTGCACTCCGCGCGGGGAGAGGCGCGGTCGATTCTGATCAACCTTCCCGCCGGCGAGGAGCTGCAGGACCACTCGGTCCACGAGCGCGCGTACGTCGTGGTCATCGACGGTGAGGTGGACCTCGCCGGGAGCACGTGCACCGCCGGGTGCGCCGCGGTCTTTGACCCGAATGAGCGTCACGCCGTCAAGGCCACCAGCGACGCGCGCTTGTTGCTCGTACTCGCGCCCTGGCCGGGGGACGGGCATCCGGGAGCACGTGACTGATGGCGGAGATCACGTTCCAGAACATCTGGAAGCGCTACCCGGACGGCTTCGAGGCCGTCAAGGACATGAGCCTCGAGGTCGGCGACGGCGAGTTCATGATCCTCGTCGGCCCGTCCGGCTGCGGGAAGTCGACGGCGCTGCGGATGGTCGCGGGGCTGGAGGAGATCACCGACGGCGAGCTGATCATCGGCGGCGAGCGCGTCAACGAGCTCGCGCCGCGCGATCGCGACATCGCCATGGTCTTTCAGAACTACGCGCTGTACCCGCACATGACCGTGCGCGAGAACATGGGCTTCGCGCTGAAGCTGGCGAAGGTCTCCAAGATCCGAGATCGAGGCGCAAGGTGCTCAACGCGGCCGACATCCTCGAGCTCAACGTCACCTGGACCGCAAGCCCGCGAACCTCTCCGGCGGCCAGCGCCAACGGGTGGCGATGGGCCGCGCGATCGTGCGCGACCCGAAGGCGTTCCTGATGGACGAGCCGCTGAGCAACCTCGACGCGAAGCTGCGCGTGCAGATGCGCACGCAGGTCGCCCGCATCCAGCACCAGCTGGGGACGACGATGCTCTACGTCACCCACGATCAGACCGAGGCGATGACCCTCGGCGACCGCGTGGCCGTCATGCGCGGCGGGCGTGATCCAGCAGGTCGACACGCCCAAGGTGCTCTACGAGCACCCGGAGAACCTGTTCGTGGCCGGCTTCATCGGCTCGCCCGCGATGAACTTCGTGCCCGCCCGGCTCGAGGACGACAAGCTCAAGCTGCCGTTCGGCGACGCGCCGATCCCGCCCGGCGTCAAGACGAACAAGCGCGACGTGATCGCCGGCATCCGCCCGGAGCACTTCGAGGACGCCGCGATCGACGACAGCGGCATGCGCTTCACGGCCACGCTCGACCTGGTCGAGTCGATGGGCTCTGAGCTCTACGCCTACTTCGAGACGAAGGCGCCGGAGGTCAAGTCCGACCAGCTCGACGAGCTGGCCTCGGACGCCGGCCTGGAAGAGGTTCCGGGATCCGGTTCGACCGTCGTCGCCCGGCTCGACGCGCAGAGCCGGGCGGAGACCGGCGCGACGCTGGAGCTGGCGCTGGACGCCGCCCAGATCAAGCTCTTCGATCCGGACGGCGGACGCGCGATCAGCTAGGAGTTGTGGCGCTCGGCCGCGAGGAAGCGCGGCTCGGCTTCGGGCGTCGGCGTGCCCGGAGCGTGCAGCAGATTCTTGACGCCGGTGATGCCGGTGACCTTTCCCGCCTCCTTGCCGAAGCGCTCGATCCAGGCCTCGTCGGCGACCTCGCCGCGCAGGTAGGCGACGCCCGCCTGGACGTCGACCGAGACGCCGCTCTTGGGCGCGTCGGCCGCGCGGAAGATCTCGCTGCGGACGCGATCCGCGAGCGTGCCGTCATTGGCGTCGTCGTGCCCGAAGCTCGGGGTGACCGCGTGGGCGGCGCCCTTCACCTGGTTGGCGGCGCGTTTGACGGACTTCTGATTGCGACTCACATACGCGGCGGCGGCTCCTGCCGCAGCCACGCCGATACCGATCGCGAGAGCGGTCTTCATCTCGGTGTTACCCCCTGTAGTTGCCGTCTTCCAACGGCTACCCACTACGCGCCGACGGCATCCCCATCGAAGGCTTCGTCAAGCGTGTTGACGATGGTGAACACGCCGTCGAGGCCCGTGATCCGGAAGGTCTTCACGATGGCGTCGTTGGAGCACACGATCACGAGTGCTCCCTCGAGCCGTCGCAGGCGCCGGTGCGCCCCGATCAGGACGCCGAGCGAGGAGGAATCGATGAAGGTCGTCTCCGTGAGGTCCACGACGACGTGGGTGCGACCCTCGTCGATGGGGGCGGAGACGCGCTGCTTGAACTCTGGGGCGGTGAAGAGGTCGATCTCGCCGGCGACGGAGACGATGTGGGTATCAGCGCCGACGGAACGGTCTTCGATTGCAAACGTCATGGCCATCGCGGACCTTCATCCCCGGCCGCGGGGAATTTGAATCCTGTCCGAGCGGCTAGTTCGTCGCGCCCGCGTACTCCAGTCTGACGTGCAGGAACTCCTGCTCGCCGTCTGGAGCCACGCGCAGCTCGTCGGCGAGCTGCTCGATGACGTTGCCGACGCCCGGGACGGCGGCGTCGATCACCAGCGCGTCACCGCCGCCGGGGCGGAGGGGGCCGACGCGCAGCGAGAGCGTGCGCGGGCCAGGTTCGAAGGCCACGTCGACGGTCCCGTGCAGCACGTGCGCGGGAGCGCGGGCGGCGATCAGATCGGCCACCAGGACCGCATCGTCGAGGCGGTCCAGCGGCAGGTCGGCACGCGCGGCGAGCATGCCGACGACGCGGCGCAGGATCGGGCCCACGAGCGGACCGGAGGCGATCGAGACCGTGGTCGGCGCGTCGGCGCCGGTGGGCTGCGTCACGCCGCGTCCCGTGGGCGGTGCCGGGCGAAGGTCATCGCCACGCGGCTGCCGCCACCCGGTACGGGCTGGAGCTCAACCTCGTCGGCGATCGCGGCGATCAGCGGGAGGCCCAGTCCGGGACCGTTCGTGTCGGAGCTCGAGCCGATCCCGCGGCCGAAGTCGGCGACCACGACGCTCACCCGCTCGTCCGACGGCACGATCGTGATCTCGACCGGGCCGGGATGGTCAGGTGGGTACGCATGCCGGACGACGTTCGTGCACGCCTCGGTGACTGCAAGCCGGAGATCCTCCACAAGGTCATCGGGCAGTCGCAACGCCTCGGCAAAGGCGCCGAGGACATGACGGATCACCGACACGTTCTCCGGGCATCGCCGGGAGCGTGAGTTTCACGTCGGTGGTGGTCATGGGCCCCGTCATTGGAACGGAGCGGAGTTGGGTCTGTGCGTTGCTGCCCATTCGTAGTCACGCGTCTTGGTACCCCTGGGGGAGCGCAGCCTAACCGCCGCGGGCCAAGGATGTAGCGGTTCGAAGCATGACATGTCCGTCGTGCTCAGGCGACACTGCGGATGGCGCGGTCCGGGGCGGGTGCCTCGGCCACCTTCTGCTCGGCCGTGGCGTGCGCGCACAGGTACGAGAAGAGGGCCTGCAGGACGTCGTTGCCGGCGCTCGCGGCGAGCACCGTGGAGACCGTTCGCCCGGCCGCCGGCGCGTGCAGGCGCAGGGCCACCAGCCCGAGCGCGCTCCAGGCGCCGGTGCAGCGGGTGCACAGCAACAATTCGCCCACGGCGTAGCGCAGGCGCCGGCCCTTGGGCCTGCGGCGGCGCTCGTCGACGAACGGCCGGCGCATCCAGCTCTCGGCCTTCTCCTTGACCACGAGCTTCGACAGCGCGAAGCTCGCCGCGCCGAGCGCCGCGAGCTCGTGGGCCGGGATCGGGTCCTTCCCGCGCGCGCTGAAGGCGGTCCCGGCGAGCAGCGTGCCGTAGACGGCCGTGATCGCCGCGTAGTCGGACGGCTCGGTCGGCGTGTGGTCGACGGGGTCCACTAAATCGGTCGCGGATTCGGGTCCGGTGGCAACGGCATCGGATCCGGAGTCGGCGACGGGGGCACGGGGTCGGGGCCCGGGCCGGGCGGTCGTGGGTCTGGGGTGCCTCGGTCCATAGGAATGCGGCTACCCCGGAGGGCTTAACGCAAACGAGGCGCCCCGAAGGACGCCTCGTTCACTGAGGAGGAGGGTTGTGGCGCGCCTGCCGGAGAGTGGAGGGCATCCGTACGACGCGACATGACTCGTTGTTCCCGGGCGTCTCATTTCCAAACCAACACAGGCCCAACGTCCCCTCAATGTGTCCAAAGCGTCAGCGCACAGACCGTTCGCCCTCCGCTTCGCCACCCACCACCGGGCGGGCGACGTCCGGAGCGTCGTCGCGCTCGCGGCCGAAGCGGGCCGTCCCTTCCTGCCCGGAGGCGTCGGACAGCTGATCGGTGTCGCCGGCGTCTGAGACGTCGCTCGTCTCGGTCGCCTTGGCGACGAGCAGGAAGATCAAGCCGCCGATGAGCGCGACGGCGATGAGTGCGGCGATGACATATCCCATACCTTTCGCGCTACCCAGCCCCGCGGCGGCGTGAAACGGCCGTGGGCCGTGGGTAGGGCCTGCGATATGGCTGAATCATTGACAGGCAAGACGATCGCGTTCCTGGCCGCCGAGGGCGTCGAGCAGGTGGAGCTGACCGAGCCGTGGAAGGCCGTCGAGGCGGCCGGCGGCACGCCGCGGCTGGTCTCCGTCGAGGACGGCGAGGTGCAGGCGTTCAACCATCTCGACAAGGCGGACACGTTCACGGTGGACGAGACCGTCGCCGACGCGGATGCGTCCGACTACGACGGGCTCGTGCTCCCGGGTGGCGTGGCCAATCCGGACTTCCTGCGCACCGACGCGGACGCCGTGGGCTTCGTGAAGGCGTTCTTCGAGCAGGCCAAGCCGGTCGGCGTGATCTGCCACGGCCCGTGGACGCTGGTCGAGGCCGACGTGCTCAAGGGCCGCACGATCACCTCCTGGCCGTCGCTGAAGACCGACATCGAGAACGCCGGCGGGACCTGGGTCGACGAGGAGGTCCATGTCGACGCGGGTCTGACGAGCTCGCGCAACCCGGACGACCTTCCGGCCTTCTGCGCCAAGATCGTCGAGGAGTTCGCCGAGGGCCGGCACGAAGAGCAGGCACGCTCCGCGGCGTGACCCCTCGCGGGCGCGCGCCCCGGATTCGATGAACCACACATCGTGAGGGTTTGAACGTGCGGTGAGGTGGATACCCGGCCCTTCGAGGCCGGCACAGGGAGCGTCCGGCACCCACCCACGACGGACGCTGCTATGGATATTCTCGAAGCCACCTCGCCGCCGGCGCCCTTGGGAACCGTTTCCCAGACGCGCGTTGGGGCGCGAGAGGAGAAGCCTGCCTTGACCTCCGTTCGCCCTGAGGGCGACGGGCCGAGCCGGTCCGAAGAGGACCGACGACTGCTCATCCGTTACCACCGGCATGGAGATCAGGCTGCGCGCGAACAGCTCGTGCAGAGGCTGCTGCCGCTCGCACGGCGGATGGCGCGGCGCTACCGCCGCTCGGATGAGCCGCTTGGACGACCTCGTGCAGGTCGCCACGCTCGGGTTGATCAAGGCGATCGATCGCTTCGACCCTTCGCGCGAGACGGCGTTCTCGTCCTACGCCGTGCCGACCATGCTCGGCGAGCTCAAGCGCTACTTCCGCGACAACGGCTGGGCGGTCCACGTCCCGCGCGGGATGCAGGAGCGCGTCATGCAGGTCGACAACGCGATGAAGGAGCTCTCGCGCAAGCTCGGCCGCTCCCCGTCCGCGGCGGAGGTGGGCGAGATGCTCATGCTGACGACCGAGCAGGTGCTCGAGGCGATGGAGGCCGCGTCGGCCTACGACGCGGTCTCGCTCGAGTCCTACCGCTTCGGCGACGAGGGCGACGGCGAGACCTACGCGGAGTCGATCGGCGTCGAGGACGACCGGTTCGAGCTCGTCGAGTACGGCGCGACGATCGCCCCCACGCTGCAGGCCCTGCCCGCGCGTGACCGCATCGTCCTGCACCTGCGTTTCGTCGAGGACATGACCCAGGCCGAGATCGCCGAGCGCGTCGGCGTCTCCCAGATGCACGTGTCACGACTGATCCGCCGGGCGCTGGAGCGCTTGCGGACCGTCGCCGAGCACTCGGGGTAAATGGCCAACGCCGAAGCGGACCTCGAGCCCCGCACCTAAACCCACCTAAAGGGGCCAGGCCCCTTTATCTTTGCGTCCGCCGTTCGTGTCTCTAGGTCGGGCGGCGCCGGTTGGGGCCGATCTCGAACCAGACGTGGGTGGAGCCCTCGTGCACGCCCCAGCGCTGGGCGACCTGATCGACGAGGTGCAGGCCCCAGCCGCCGATGATCGTGGGCTCGACGGTCATCTCGACCTTGGCCTCCTTGCCGTCGCCCTGGTCGATGACCTCGCCGGCGACGATGCCGTCGCCGCCGATCGACAGGGCGAGCGTGATCGGCCGCTTGGGGCCGAACTTGACGCTGTTGGTGACCAGTTCGGAGACGACCAGCTGAAGGTCCTCGAGGACATCCGGCGAGAGGATCTGATCGAACACCTCGAGCGACGCGCGGGCCTGGGCGGGCGCGTCTTCGGCGGGTGGGAACTGGAAGCTGAACTGCAAGGGCGGGGCACCATGTCGCGGGGCGGATGCGACATCCCCGTTCGGGGGTAGGACGGTCGAATGGAGACCACCGAGTCGGACGTCGGATATCCCGAGGAGCAGCCTTCTGAGGTTGATGATACGCCAGCGGAGGGGACCCCGCAGCGCAATGACGGTAAGTCAGGCAGAAAACCTGACAATGACGATGGCAAGGCCACCGGTCATCCGCACGACGAGGACTAGGAGAGTTTGAGCGCCAGCACCGCGAGGTCATCCCGCGGTGCGGCGCGATCGCCGAGGGCAGACGCGACGAGGCTGTCGACCAGCCCGACGGCCCCGTCCATCGGCGCGGCGGCCACCGCCGCCAGCAGTTCCTCGTCGCCCCACATGCCGAACGGCGCGCGCGCCTCGGTGAGGCCGTCGGTGTAGAGCACCAGCGTGTCGCCCGGGCGCAGGTCGGTGCTGCGCTCCTGCAGCTCGGGATCGGGCAGCAGGCCGAGCAGCGTGCCCGGCGCGCCCAGCAGCTCCACCCGTCCGTCCGCTCGGCGCAGCACCGGCAGCGGGTGCCCGCCGCAGGACACGGTCACCCGCGCCCCCGCCGCCGGACGCGAGAAGTCCAGGTGCGCGCACGCGATCGTGCAGAAGCGCCCGCCGGCCGCGTCCTGGTGGAGCATCGCGTCGCCCACCCAGCGCAGGATCGCCGCGGGCGATCGGCGCCGCGCGGCCGCGGTGCGCAACGTGTAGCGCGCCAAGGCCGTGACCGCCGCCGCCTCGGCGCCCTTGCCGCAGACGTCGCCGATCACCAGGTACCACTGGCCCTCGCCGGTGGTGAAGACGTCGTAGAAGTCCCCGCCGACCTCGAGCCCCTGCCACGCCGGGTGATAGGCGGCCGCCAGCGTGGCGCCCGGGATGTCGGGCAGGTGCGGCGGCAGCAGCGAGGTCTGCAGCGCCCGCGCGATCTCCGCCGCCGCCGCGTAGAGCCGCGCGTTCTCCAGCGCGGCGCCGACGCGCAGCCCGAAGTCCTCGGCCACCAGCACGTCCTGGGTGTCATAGGCGCGCCCGTCGGCGATCAGCGTGACCGCCCCGAGCACCCGCCCGGCCGCGGTCATCGGCACGATCATCCGCCGCGGCTCCAGGACCGCCACGCCCGTCCGCATCACCTCCACGACCTCGCCCTCGGCGTCGAGGTCGTCCATCGAGACCACGCACGAGGCACCCAGCGCGGGAACGGCCAACTCCGCGATCAGGCCCAGCGTGCGCTCGTAGTCGAGCGTCGACGCCGCCAGCCGCCGCGACGCCTCGGCCAAGAAGCGCTGGGACTCCTCGGAGCGCTTGAGCTCGGTGATGTCCTCGACGAGGTTGATCGCCAGCCGGACGCCGCCGTCGGGATCGCGCACGCCGGTGGCCTTCAAGCGCGACCAGCGCACCTCACCGGTCGCGCGATCGACCGAGCGGGCGATGATCGGCTCCGGATCCAGCCCGGCCAGCGCCATCCGCCCGGGCAGGCGCTCGACGTCGAGCGGCTTGCCCGTGTCGTCGAGCACCTCGAAGCGCGACAGGTAGCCCTCGGTCGAGAACGCCTTCATGCCGCGACCGCGCTCGAGCCCGAACAGGCGCGACGCCGCCGCGTTGGCGTAGATCAGCTGCTGGTCGGGCGACTGGACGGTGATCGCGTCGGCCACGCCGTCGAGCATCGCCTCGAGCTCCTCGGCCAGCAGCGACGCGCGCCGGCGCCCGGATTCGAGCTCGGTGACGTCCTCGAAGGTCACAACGCCGACCTTCCGCTCCTCGGCGAGCGTCAACGTCGTGCCGGACACGAGCACGGTGCGTAGGCCCTCGGGGGTGTCCCAGTCGAGCTGGACGTTGCTCAGCGTCTCGCCGCGCGCGACCCGGTTGAGCGGCATCGCGTCGCGCGTCAGTGGCATCCCGGCCTGGTCGTAGAGACGTGGGTTCGGTGCGCCGGGGGCGATCACGGTGCCCGCCAGTGCGTGCGCGGAGGCGTTGGCGTAGATGATCTGCGCGCTGCCGGGCTCGATCACCAGCAGCGGCACGGGCAGGACGTCGAGAATCGGCTCGACGCCACCTCCCAAGGCAGTCTCCACTCCCACGCGGGGCGAGCCTACCCGTTCACGAGCCGTTCAGTTTCAGGCCGCGCCGTCTGAATCGTCGTTGTTGCGCCGGCGGTCCAGCAGTTCGCGCAGTTCGCCGGGCTCAAGCGCTTCGCGGAGGCGGTCGATCGCGGTCACGACCTCCGCCTCGGCCTCGGGTTCCGGCCCGTCGCCGCGCTCGAAGCGGCGGGCCGGACGCATCAGGTCCTGCCCTCGGGCGGCCGACGCGCCCGCCTGCCCGGGCCGGCGCGCCAGGGACTCGGCATCGGGCGGATCGCCCCGCAGCAGCCACGAACCGTCCGGTCGGCGGATCAGCTCCTCGCGCTCGGCAAGCTCGCTCAGGGCGGTGGAAACCGTGGGTCGTCGCGCACCCACGAGTTGCCCGAGAATGCGATGAGTGAGCGCAAGTGGGACGATGACTCCATCGCCCGACACGCGTCCCCAGCGCTCGGCCAAATGCCAGAAAAGTGCCTTAAGGCGCCGGTCGACGCGCGTCAACTGCGAAATCGCCTGAGTGGTGGCCAGGCGCAGCGAGCGCTCGGACAGCCGATCGAACAGCGCCGCGGTGATTTCCGGGTAGCGCGTCATCTCCGCGGCGAAGCGGCGATCGAGCACGGCCACGGTCAGCGGCGAGAGCACGGTCCAGACGGCATCCACGGGCAGCAGCCCGGTGCGCGAGGCAGGCTGCCACGGACGCACGAGATCGCCCGGGCCGAGCAGCTCGGCGCTCACGTGGTCGGCAACGATCAACTCGCGCGAAAGGATGCCGTCGATGATCAGTAGGCCGACGTGGTCGGCGGTGGCCCCGGCGAGGCGGGACACGTCCCACGGGCCGACGGGCAGCCGGTGCGTGCGTACGACGAGCTCTCGCTCAGCGTGCTCGCGCCTGCTGTCGGTAAGTAGCCCCCCGAGGTCAGGATCGACGTCGAGCAGGCGGACCATGTCGGGCGTCCGGGACAATGGGATGGCAGCTCCTCTCACGGTCTTTGCCTACCCGCCGCGGTCGGATTCCAGACGTTTGTGCGAGAGCGCACGTGATACGGACGCTCCAGATTCTGGCTGGTTTAGTTCAGGCGCTGAGCGGTGAGTCAAGAGGTCAGCTATGGCTACGGAGCGTGACGTCTACAGCAACGGTCCCATCGGGGCTCTCATCGATCGAGGTGAGGAGCGAGGCTGTGTCGATCTCAAAGAGGTCGATCAACTCGCACAGGCCCTGGATCTCGAGGACGAGGATCTCAGCGCCCTCTACGAGCAGTTGCACGCGCGCCACATCGAGCTGCGCGACGACTGCACCCGTCAGGACGCGCCCGAGGCGCCGATCGACGACGCCCACTTCGCGACCGTCACCACCGACACCCTGCAGCTCTTCCTGAACGAGATCGGCCGTCACCGGCTGCTCACGCCTTCGGAGGAGATCGACCTCGCCAAGCGCATCGAGCGCGGCGACCTGGGCGCCAAGGACCGCATGATCAACGCGAACCTGCGCCTGGTCGTCTCGATCGCGAAGAAGTACCAGGGCTCCGAGCTCACGCTCCTGGACCTGATCCAGGAGGGCATCCTCGGCCTGATCCGCGCGGTCGAGAAGTTCGACTGGCGCCGCGGCTACCGCTTCAGCACCTACGCCACGTGGTGGATTCGCCAGGCGGTCGAGCGCGGGATGGACGCGAAGGCCCGCACGATCAAGCTGCCGATCAACCTCGTGCGCACGCAGCGCAAGGTCGCGCGCGCGGAGAACGCGCTGTCCTTGAAGCTCGACCGCGCGCCGACGGACGAGGAGATCGCCAAGGAGGCCGAGATCTCGGTCGAGGACCTCTACGCGCTGCGCGACGCCGCGCGCACGGTGACCTCGCTGGACCGTCCCCTGGGCGAGGGCGAGGACGCCGCGTTCGGTGACCTGCTGCCGTCCGACGGGCCCGCGCCCGAGGACGTCGTGCACGTGTCCTTGCGCGAAGAGACCTTGAAACGGGCGCTGCTCGAGCTCCCGGACCGCGAGCGGACCGTGGTCGCCCTGCGCTACGGCATCGACGGCGGCGATCCCACGCCGCTGCGCGAGATCGGCCGTCAGCTCGGGATCACGCCTGAGCGGGTGCGCCAGATCGAGTCCAAGGCGCTCGGCCGGCTCGGCCGCATGCGCGAGCTCGCCGCCTTGCGCCAAGCCGCGTAGCGCGCGGTACGGGAGCGCCGGCCTGCGGCAGGCGCGTCCGCGGCGCAGCGTCAAGCGCGGGTCAAGCCGCGTGGTCTCCGGTTCGTGTGCCGCGCTTGACCCGTCTGGCCGCGGAGGGCCGGACCGGGGACACACCCGAACCGGTTGCTGGGCGGGCGGTCGCGGGCCGAGCGTGGTCGGTCACGCTCCCGCGCGTGTCAATCGCGAGCGCTCACGTAAAAATCTTTCCGGGTAACGAAAATACCTGTAAACCGGTACTTTCGTTACGTGGCATCACGCAACTGACTCGCGGAACCGCGCGAGTCGAGACCTACGCGGGTTCGTCCGCGTCCGGGTCCCAGCGCCCGTCGGCGCCGACGTTCCCGGTCACGGGGTTCGCGTGCGCCGGATCGGCGTTGCGCGAGTAGGCGAAGGTCATCCGCACCTCGGTGCCCTGCCCGGCGGAGCCCTTGAGCTCGAAGGCGTCCGAGAGCGCGGCGATCAGCGGGAGGCCCAGACCCAGGGCGGGCGGCTCCGAGCGCGCCGGGCGCGGCTGGATGCCCGCGCCGTGGTCGCGCACGACGATCGTCAGCCCCGCTTCGTCGGCGAGCATCTCGACCTCGAGCATGCCGGCGTCCTCGTCGTAGGCGTGCACGACGACGTTGGTGCAGGCCTCGGTGACCGCCATCTTCATGTCGGCCAGGACGGTGGGGTCGAAGTCCAGCGCGTCGGCCATGCCCGCCAGTGCCTGGCGAACGACCCCGACGCCTTCCGGACGGGCCGGCATGGTCAGCAGGACCTCCGGCGCCGGCCCGCTCATTCGGCCGAGCCGTTGGTGTGGCGTGCGGCGGCGATCGCTTCCTCGCGACCCTGCAGCACGGGGAGGACAGGAACGAGGCCGGTGATGTCGAGGATCCGCTGGACCCCCGGCTCGACGGCCTCGCCGACGCAGACGACGTAGCCCTGGCCCGCTTCGATCGCGCGGCGTCGCGCGTCCAGCAGCGCGCCCAGGACCGAGGAGTCGACGAAGGTGGCACCGGTCAGGTCGACGACGATGCCGCCGCCGCGGCCGAGCGCCTCGTCGAGACGCTCGCGCAGGGTCGGCGCGGTGTAGATGTCGTGCTCGCCTTCCACGACCACGACGACGACGTCGCCGGCGGTCTCGTCGAGCACGATGGGGTTGGCGTCCATACGGCCGTGCACGATAGCCGTTCTGACGCGCGGCTGACGCCACTTGCGGGGTACCGTGATGCGAATGGCCGACCGCCTCGACGATTACCGGGCGAAGCGGGATTTCGAGGGCACTTCCGAACCCGCGGGAGAGACGGATGAGCGCGCCGCGCAATTGCGCTTCGTGGTCCAGGAGCACTCCGCGCGCGCCATGCACTGGGACCTGCGCCTCGAGCACGAGGGGACGCTCGCGTCGTGGGCGATCCCGAAGGGCATCCCGGTCGATCCGGCCAGGAACGGCCTCGCCGTCCAGACCGAGGATCACCCGCTCGAGTACCTCGATTTCCACGGCGAGATCCCGCAGGGCCACTACGGCGCGGGGACGATGAAGATCTTCGATCGCGGCACCTTCGAGGTGCACAAGTGGCGTGAGAAGGAGGTGATGGTCACCTTCCACGGCGAGCGCGTGCGCGGCAAGTACGTGCTGTTCCGCACCGGCGGCAAGAACTGGATGATCCACCGCATGGACCCGCCGGAGGACCCGACGCGGGAGCCGTTGCCGGAGTCGATCGAGCCGATGCTCGCCAGCCCGGGCCGGCTCCCGCCCGGCGACGGGTGGGCGTTCGAGATCAAGTGGGACGGCGTGCGCGCGATCGCGTACGTGGAGGGCGGCCGCGTGCGCCTGGCCAGCCGCCGGGCGCGCAACATCACGCCGACCTACCCGGAGCTCGCGCGGCTCGGCCGCGCCCTCGGGACCCACGACGCGGTGCTCGACGGCGAGATCGTCGCCTTCGAAGGCGGCCACCCGAGCTTCCAGCGCCTGCAACGGCGGATGAACCTGGGCTCGGAGGCGCAGGTGCGGCGGATCATGAGCCAGGTCCCCGTCGTCTACATCATCTTCGACGTCCTCTTCCTCGACGGGCACTCGCTGCTGGGCCTGCCCTACGCGGACCGGCGCAAGCTGCTGGCCCAGCTCGAGCTCAGCGGCGACAGCTGGCAGAGCCCCGCGCACCACGTCGGCGACGGCGAGGCGATGCTCGCCGCGTCACGCGCGCAGGACCTGGAGGGCATCGTCGCCAAGCGGCTCGACGGCACCTACCTGCCCGGGCGGCGCTCGCAGGCGTGGGTGAAGGTCAAGAACAAACGCACCGCGGACGTCGTGGTCGGCGGCTGGCTGGAGGGCGAGGGCGGGCGCAGCGGCCGGCTCGGCGCGCTCGTGCTGGGCTTTTACGAGGACGGCGAGCTGCGCTACGCCGGGCGCGCGGGCTCCGGGTTCACCGACGCCGAGCTCAAGCGCGTCGAAGGGCTGCTCGCCCCGCTGGCGCGCGAGGAGAGCTCGTTCACCGGGACCCAGCCGCCCAAGCTGACCCACCACGTGGAGCCGCGGCTGGTCGCGAGCGTCGAATACACCGAGCTCACCGAGACCGACACGCTGCGCCATCCGGTCTACAAGGGCCTGCGCGACGACATCGATCCAGCGGACGTCACCCGGCCGGATTGACGCGCATATTGCGGGGTCGTCGGCCGCATTCGTCAGAATGTGGAGCATGCCGCGATCAATGTGGAGTGGAGCCATCTCGTTCGGGCTCGTCAATGTCCCGATCAAGCTCTACTCCGCGGTGTCGAAGAAGACCGTGCGCTTCCACCAGCTCAACGGCGAGACCGGCAACCGGATCGCGCAGAAGCGCACCGACTCCGTGACGGGCGAGGAAGTCGCCTACGAGAACCTCGTCAAGGGCTACGAGCTCACGAAGGACTCCTACGTGCTCATCAACCCGGACGAGCTGGACGCGCTCGATCCCGAGAAGTCGCGCACGATCGACATCGAGGACTTCGTCGAGATGTCGGAGATCGACCCGATCTACTACGACCACCCGTACTACCTCGTCCCGGACAAGGGCGCGACGAAGGCCTACGGGCTGCTGCTGAACGCCATGCAGGAGTCCGGGCGGGTGGCGATCGCGCGCGTCGTGCTGCGCTCCAAGGAGCAGCTGGTGGCGATCCGGCCCGGGCAGGACGGCACCGTGCTGATGATGGAGACGATGATCTTCGCCGACGAGGTCGTGCCCAAGGAGGACCTCGACGGGCTGCCCGGCGAGGAGGAGCTGAAGGTCTCCGAGCGCGAGGTCCAGATGGCCCAGCAGCTGATCGAGTCGCTGGTGACCGACTTCGAGCCCGCGCGCTACAAGGACGAGTACCGCGAGAAGGTGCTCGAGCTGATCGAGGCCAAGGCCGCGGGCGCGGAGATCGTCTCCCAGCCCGAGGCGCCGACGCCGACCGCGGTGCCCGACCTGATGGCCGCCCTGGAGGCCTCGCTCGCGGCGGTCCGGGCCGAAGAAGAGCTCCGGCGCAAGACGCCCGCCAAAGAGAAGGCCAACGCCTAACCCTGGGCGGGCTCCGCCCGCTCCGGTCAGTCCGACCTCAACCGGCGCGCTGGTCGGCGGTCTTTGGCACGCTGGCGTTCGCCAGCCATGCCGGAAACCGGTGCCAGACCCAACGTCCCGCGCCTGCAGCGCGGCGTCCTGCGCGCCATCGAGGCGCTCACCACGCCGCTGCTGCCCAGCGACTACCTCGAGCTGATCAACCCGCTGTGGTCCACGCGCGAGCTGCGCGGGCGGATCGAGCGCGATCGAGCCCGAGGCCGGCGACGCGGCGACGGTCGTGATCAAGCCCGGCTACCGCTGGGACGGGCACCGGCCGGGCCAGTACCTGCGGATCGGCGTCGACATCAAAGGCCGCCGCCACTGGCGCGCGTACTCGCTGACGTCCGAGCCGGGCCGCGCCGACGGCTGCATCTCGATCACGGTCAAGCACGTCGAGGAGGGCGTCGTCTCGCCGTATCTGGTCAAGCACGGCCGCGTCGGCGCGATCGTCTCGCTCGGCGGCGTCGAGGGCGACTTCGTGCTGCCCGAGGAGGCTGCCGGAGAAGCTGCTGTTCATCAGCGCCGGCAGCGGCATCACGCCGATCATGAGCATGCTGCGCTCGCATCGAGCGCGCGACGTGGTGCTGCTGCACTCGGCGCGCTCGGCCGGACGACGTGATCTTCGGCGAGGAGCTGCGGGCGCTCGACGGCGTGCGCCTGCACGAGCAGCACACCGGTCGAGCGCGGCCGGATGACGCCCGAGGCACCTCGACGAGCTCTGTGCCCGGACTGGCGCGAGCGCGAGACGTTCGTCTCCGGCCCCGGCGAGCTGCTCGACGCGCTGGAGGCGCACTGGGAGGCCCACGGCGACCCCGACCGCTTCCACCTCGAGCGCTTCCAGCCCAAGCTGATGGAGGCCGAGGGCGACGGCGGCACGATCGTCTTCCTCAAGAGCGACTGCGAGGTCGAGGCCGACGGCACCAAGCCGATCCTCGTGGTGGGCGAGGAGGCCGGGCTCGAGCTGCCCTACGGCTGCCGCGAGGGCATCTGCCACACGTGCGTCGGGACGCTGCGCTCCGGGCGCTCTGCGCGACCTGCGCAACGGGAAGGTCTGACGGCAGCGACGGCGAGACCGTCCGCACCTGCATCAACGCGCCCGAGGGGCGCGTCGAGATCGAGCTGTAGGAGAGAGAGCGATGGACAATCCGCTGCACCGGCTGACCGACGAGCAGATCGAGGCGCTCGGGCGTGAGTTCGACGAGCTCCACGAGGAGGTCAAGGCCGACCTCGGCGACCGCGACGCGGCCTACATCCGCGGGCATCATCGCGCTGCACCGGCGGCTCGGGCTGATCGCGCGCGTGGATCTTGCTGCGGCGCGCGTCACAAGCCCGCCTGGGTGCTCGGGACGGCGACGCTCTCGCTGGCCAAGATCCTCGAGAACATGGAGATCGGCCACAACGTCCTGCACGGCCAGTGGGACTGGATGAACGACCCGGTGATCAACTCCTCGGCGTGGGACTGGGACACCGCGTCGACGTCCGAGGCGTGGAAGCACTCGCACAACTACGTCCACCACACCTACACGAACATCCGCGGCAAGGACCGCGATCTCGGCTACGAGATCATGCGCATCGACCCGCACCAGCCGTGGCATCCGGTCTACCTGCTCCAGCCGCTCTACAACCTGTCGCTGATGGCGTTCTTCGAGTGGGGCGTCGCCTTCCACGACCTCGACCTCGACGCGATCCGCTCCGGCGAGAAGCCCAAGGAGGAGCCTGGAAGGAGCTCAAGGGCATCGGCTCGGCAAGGCGCGCCAGCAGATCCAGAAGGACTATGTGTCGCTGGCCGGCGCTTGCAGCGCGGGCGTCACCACCGCGGTCGACTACGGCATCGCGCCGCGCCCGCGGCGAGCACAAGGACTTCGACGCGCGCGCGGTCGCTCGAGCGCGCATTTCCTCGGCCACCGTCGACCGCCGACGCCGCGGCGAACATCATCCGCAACGTGTGGTCGCACGGGATCATCTTCTGCGGGCACTTCCCCGACCAGACGTACACGTTCTCCCAGGAGGAGACGCAGGACGAGACGCAGGGCGCCAAGTACGTGCGCCAGCTGCTCGGGGCGGCGAACTTCGAGGGCGGCGCGCTGCTGCACGTCATGAGCGGCAACCTCGGCTACCAGGTCGAGCACCACCTCTACCCGGACATGCCGAGCACCCGCTACGGCGAGATCGCGCCGCGCGTGCGCGAGATCTGCACCCGCTACGAGCTGCCGTACAACACCGGCCCGCTGTGGAAGCAGTGGGGGATGGTGCAGCGCACGATCGTCCGGCTCGCGTTCCCGGGCGGCAAGCCGCGGCCGAAGCCGGGCCCCTACAAGGGGGCGAAGATCCGGGAAGGGCGAACGGGATTCGCGGCGGTCACAGCGAGACGAGTTCGTCTCCGTCTCGCAAGCTCGTGCCTCAGAGACGTTGCCTTCCGGCGCGTCCACGAACTCCAGCCGCTCGGTCATGCGCGTGATCTCGAACACGCGCTGAACGGCGACTGCGGGCCGCGCACCAGCACGAGCCGGCGCTCGTCTCCAGCAGCAGGCCGCGGCAGAGCACGATCGCGCGCAGGCCGCGGAGTCCAGGAAGTCGAGCTCGCGCAGGTCGAGCGCGATCGACGTCGAGCCGTGGCCTCGCACTCCAGCCGCTCCAGCTCGGGCTCGAGCTCGGCGACGGCATGCATGTCCAGCTCGCCCCGGAGCGTGACGAACGCCACCGCGGCCCGCACGCCGGTCTGAAATGCGAACCTCGACATCGGCGCAAGAGCGTAAACCGCCCGCGCGATGGGGAGGCTAGGGAAATGGCCAGGCTTCGCCGCGCGGATTGCTCAGGTCCGGGAATCACCCGCAGGCGCGCGGGGAGCGGCTTCGCGTACTACGACGACGACGGGTGAGCAGGTCGCGCGAGGCCGAGGTGCTCGCGCGCATCCGGCGCTCGGGATCCCGCCCGCCTGGAGCGACGTCTGGATCTGCCCGTATCCCAACGGGCACCTGCAGGCGACGGGGATCGACGCCGCCGGCCGCAAGCAGTACCGCTACCACGAGGCCTGGCGCACCCGCCGCGACGCCGAGAAGTTCGACGAGATGATGCGACTTCGCCCACGCGCTGCCGCGGCTGCGCGCGCAGGTCGACAAGCCGACCTCGCCGTCCTCGGACAAGCTCACCCGCGAGCGCGTCCTGGCCTGCGCCGTGCGGCTGCTCGACCGCGGCTTCTTCCGCGATCGGCACCGAGGACTACACCGAGTCCTTCGGGCTGGCCACGATCCGCAAGGAGCACGTGACGATCGACGACGGCCGGATGATCTTCGACTACCCGGCCAAGAGCGGCAAGCGGCGCCTCCAGGGCGTCGTCGACCCGCTCGCGATCGACATCGTGTGCACGCTCAAGCGCCGTCGCGGCGGCGGGCCCGACCTGCTCGCCTACAAGTTCGGCCGCGCCTGGTGCGACCTCCGCTCCGACGACATCAACGCCTACCTGAAGGCAGGCGACCGGCGACGACTTCTCGCGCCAAGGACTTCCGCACCTGGAGCGCGACCGTGCTGGCCGCGCTCGCGCTCGCCGTCTCGGGCCCCGCCCACGGCTCCAAGACCTCCCGCAACCGCGCGATCACCCGCGCGATCAAGGAGACCGCCCACTACCTGGGCAACACCCCGGCGGTCTGCCGCGCCTCCTACATCGACCCGCGCGTCTTCGACGCCTACCGCGGCGGCCTCGTGCTCGACCAGACGCGTCATCTCCGACGCCCTCGAGGCCGAGCCCGGCCAACTGCCCACGCACCACCCGACGTCGAGCGCGCCGTGCTGGACCTGATCGACGAGCGCGAAACCGCGCCCGGCGTCACCCACATCGCCGCATAAAGGGGCCAGGCCCCATCAACCTGCGTTGACGGGGCCTGGCCCCTTAGGTTTCCTCGGGCGCGGGTGGGTCGACCGGGGGCGGCGTCTCGCGGTCGGGCGTGGGGTCGGCCGGGACGACCGGCTCCTCCGGGACGGCGGGTGTGGCCGGTTCCGGGGGCGCGATCGGGGTGGGTGGGTCGACGGGCTGGGGGACGCTCAAGTTGCACCTGCATTCCGGATCCGTAGGCGTAGAGTTTCTCGAGGGAGGAGCGGATGATGCGCGAGACGTGCATCTGCGAGCAGCCGACGACCTCGGCGATCTCGGACTGCAGCAGATCCTCCGAGAAGCGCAGGCGCAGGATCTCGCGGGCGCGGTCGTCGAGGATGCCCGTCAGGCGCTCGAGGGTGACGCTGGCTTCGACGCGGGCGAACTCCTCGTCGTTGGTGCCGATCAGGTCGCCGGCGGACGCGGAGTCGTTCTCCTCGTCGTGCACCGGCGCGTCGAGCGAGCGGACCGAGCGGCCCTCGGTGGCCTGCAGCGCCTCGACGATCTCCTCCGGCGTGCGCTCCAGGCGCGCCGCGAGGTCGGCGACGGTCGGCTGGCGGCCGAGCTCGCCCCAGAGCTTCTCGCGCGCCTACTTCGAGCGCGAGGCAGAGCTCCTGCAGGTCGCGCGCCGGGCGCACGTCCCAGGTCGAGTCGCGGAAGTAGCGGCGCAGCTCGCCGAGGATCGTCGGGACCGCGTAGGACGAGAACGCGAGCCCGCGCTCAGGGTCCCAGCGGTCCACCGCCTTGACCAGGCCGACCGAGGCGACCTGGATGAGGTCATCGAGCGGCTCGCTCGCTCGCCGGTAGCGCAGGGCGAGCGAGCGGGCGAGCGGCATGTAGCGCTCGATCAGCTCCTCGCGGGCCCGCTCGTCGCCCTTCTGGACGAGCCGCATGAGCCGCTGATCTTCACGCTGCCTGCGCGCGCGATCGATGGGATTGGCCGTCGCGGAGCGGGGCCGCTCGGCCGTCGAAGTCGAAGCCATCGACAATTTGCGTACCCGAGCGCTGGGAAATCACCCCTGCCCGATCCGAGATCGTCTTATTGCGGACAGAATCCGCGCACTCGTCAATTTTCCGGTGCGAGCACGAAGATCTCGAAGGCGCGCATCGGGTCGAAGACGACCTGGCTGTGGTAGCCGATCACCCGCCGGCCGGTGAGCTCCTCGACCGCGCCGGTGGCGGTGGGCGCGACGGTCTCCTGGAACGCGAGCCGGTACTGGCGGACGAGATCCGCCTTGCCGTCGGCCAGCAGCGTCTCCTCGCTGCGGGTCAGTCCTCCTTCGAGGACGACGAAGATGTAGTCGTCCTCGACGTAGGCCTTGGCGGCCTCGGGGCCGCGGCCGTAGTGGCGCTTCTTGAGGCCGACCATCGCGTTGGCCAGCTCGGCCCGGAGCGACCCGGGTGGCTGGCCACCGGCGGCGGCGATCAGTTCCTGCGCACGATCGGGCATGACGTGCCCGCACCGTTACCCCGCAACGAAGGTGAAGTATTCCCCGAGTCCGGTCAGCTGGAAGAGGCGCATGATCCGCTGGTTCGCCCTCGATCAGGGTCAGATCGAAGCCGTCGAGGCCGCGCCTCGTTGTTGAGGCGGGTGACCATCGTCAGCCCGGTCGAGTCCATGAAGTTCAGCCCGCGCAGGTCGAGCACGAGCGAGCGCTGCCCGCGGTCGAGCGCGTCGCGCAGCGCCTGTTCGAGGACCGGGGCGGTGCTCAGGTCGAGATCCCCGTGGGGACGGATGTACAGCGCGCCGTCTCGCGCATCTTCCTCGCAGCGGAACGGCTTGGGCACAAAATCGTCGGGCATCTCGGATCCTCTAGGAGTTCAGTCGCACCGAGTCCGCCGGCCGCCCCCTCCTGGAGCCTCCGGACCGTCCTCTGAGAGGTTCCGCCCGCTCGCGGGCTCCCGGACAGGAAGCGCGAGCTTGCGCGCCGAAACTGTACCGATGCGCGCGGATTGACCGTCAGCGCGATGACGGTGACCGCCGGTCCTGCTCGGCGGTGAGGCTGCGAGCGATCGAGACGTAGGTCGCCGAGGCCATGCGCGAGACGGCGAACTGCTCGGCGATCCGCGCGTTGAGCTCGTCGCGGCGCGCCCGCGTCGTGTCCCCGCCCGGCAGCGGGAGCAGCCACCCGCCGTCGCGGCGGGCGCGCAGCGTGCCGGAGCCGGCGAGCCGCGCCAACGCCCCCGTGACGTCGTCCTCGGGGGCATCGCAGAGCACGGCCAGCGTCGGCCGGTCGACCTCCCGCGGGAGGGCGATCGCGCCCGCCTCGAGCGTCCCCCAGCGCCGCGCCACGCGCCACAGCAGTGCCATCAGCCGCTCATCCAGGGTGCCCGCGAAGGGAGCGCCGAGCGGTTGCGGGGAGTGGTGAAGGCCGCGGCGAGCGGTGGCGTGCGGGCGCAGCGCCTCGGTGAACGCCTGCCCGAGCACGGCCAGCCGCAGCGGCGTGCACGCCGTCCACACCGCGTCGCCGGACCATGGGACGAGGTGGTCGCCGGGCCCGTGCACCAGCCGCGCGCTGCCGACGCTCAGCAGGAGGCCGTCGATCACCGCCAGCGCGAACGTGCCCGGCCCGAGCGTCGCGGCCGCCGGCGCCGTCCACGCACCCGCCGGAACGGTGATGGTCGGCAGGATCGGCTGGTTGCCGACGCGCAGCGCCGTCCTCACGCCAAGCGTCCGCGAGAGCGATGGGGACGCGTCCAGCAGGGTCGCCGAGCGTTGGGAGAGGGCGTTCACGTCCGCCGACCCTGCCCATCCGTGCGTGCGGCGTCCGCGCCTCCGTCAGGGCTCCGACGATGAACTCACGCTCGCAGCGCTGAAGGACCCATTAGCATTCTTCGATAGATGGAATCCAGGGTCCCGGGCACGCGTCCCGCCAGCAGCGGTCGCGCGCTGCTCGAGCTGGATCCGGAGCTCGGCCAGTTGCTGTCCGCCGATCGCCGCGAGCAGGCCGAGCGCGAGCTGCGCGTGCGCGTCAGCACGTTCCCCGTCGGGGAATGGGACGGCGGCCGGCTGGCGACCGCCGATCCGACCCACCTGGGCCTGCTGATCGCCGAGGGCGTGCTCGCGCGCGAGGTCGTGCTGGGCGACACGGTGAGCACCGAGCTGCTGGGCCCCGGGGACATCATCCGCCCGTGGCACCTGGAGGGCCCGCCGGAGCTGCTGCCGGTCACGGTGCGCTGGAACGCGCTCTCGAGCGTCCGGCTCGGGCTGATCGACCGTCGTGTGACCGTCGCGCTGGGCCGCTTCCCGGAGGTCTCGGCGGTGATCGTCGACCGGCTCTCCGAACGCGCGCAGCGGCTCGCGACCACGCAGGCGATCTCGCAGCTCAACCGCGTGGACCGTCGCCTGCTGGCGCTCTTCTGGCATCTCGCGGAGCGCTGGGGGCGGGTCTCGCGTGACGGGATCGCCGTCCCGCTGGTGCTCTCGCACCGGCTGATCGGCGAACTCATCGGTGCGCGCCGCCCGACCGTCTCGACCGCGCTCGCCGAGCTCGCTCGCGACGGCCAGCTCGTCCGCCGCGACGACGGCACGTGGCTGCTGACCGGCGACCCGATCGCCGTGCCCGCCGCGTCCGCGGCCGAGGTGATCCGTCAGCGGCGGCGGCTGATGCCCGCGCCGTTGGAGGCCGCGCCGGAACCCGCGGCCGACGAGCAGCGCGTTCCGGACGAGCGGATGACCGAGCTGCAGGCGTCGCTGGTCACGATCCGCGAGTCGGCGCGGCTGCGGCGCGAGGAGTTCGACGTGCTGCAGGCCGAGACGCTGGCGCTGCGCGAGCGCACCGTCGAGTTGCGCGCGCGGCGAGCCGCGTACCTCGAGCAGCTGCGGCAGGCGGCGCGCCGCCGCAAAGCGCTCTAGCCGTCGTCGCCGTCGGGCGGACGGTCTTCCATCATCACGATCGCCCCGCGCGGCACCTCGCCGTCGGTGCTGGACGGGCTGAGCAGCGGGAGCGCGGTCGCGAGGCAGACGATCGGGCGCCCGCGGCGGTTGACGGCCTCGATCTCGCGCGTCTCGCGCTCGCTGGCGCCGCTCAGGACGGCGCGCAGCGCGCCCGCGAGCTGCTCGGACGGCAGGCCGATGTCGAGGCTGAGGAAGTGGTTGTCGACCGCCTCGTCGGAGCGCAGGCCCCACAGGTCCTCGGCGCGCCGGTTCCACACCTGGACGCGCTGCTGGGTGTCGAGCACGGCGACGCCCAGGCCGAGCGAGGTGAGGATCGCCTCCAGGAAGTCGTTGACCTGATTGAGCTCGCCGGTGCGCTCACGCAGCTCGTCGTTGATCGTCTCGAGCTCCTCGTTGGTCGACTGGAGCTCCTCGTTCATCGTCTCGAGCTCCTCGTTGGTCGATTGGAGCTCCTCGTTGGTCGTCTGCAGCTCCTCGTTGGCGGACTGCAGCTCCTCGTTGGTCGTCTCGAGCTCGTCGATCGTCGACTGCAGTTCCTCGTAGGCGAGCTCGAGATCGCGCCGATGGCTCTCGAGCTCGGTCTGCATCG
Organism: uncultured Solirubrobacteraceae bacterium; assembly: GCA_963798325.1. Taxonomy (GTDB): domain Bacteria; phylum Actinomycetota; class Thermoleophilia; order Solirubrobacterales; family Solirubrobacteraceae; genus Solirubrobacter. The sequence goes on along the minus strand of CAWCSS010000002.1, from coordinate 109,956 downwards.
CGGCGTAGCGGCTGACGTCCTCGAAGATCACGCTGACCCCGACGGCGACGTTCTCGGGCGAGAGCAGCGGCGTCACGGTGACGTCCAGCCGGCGCGTTTCACCGCCGTCGGGCGTGAACGCGCCCTCGCCCACCGCGATCCGCCGGCGCTCGCCCAGCGCCTGCTCGACGGCGGTCATCAGCTCGACCGGGACGTGCGCGATCGCGAGGTCGGTGAAGGGGCGATCGAGGTGCTCGCGCGAGATCCGGAACAGCGCGCGCGCCGCCAGGTTGGCGAATGTCAGGCGGCCGGTGCGGGAGACGATCAGATGGGCCTGCGGGGCGACCTCCAGCGCCGCCCCGCGGCTGGTGCGCTCCTCGTCGGCGCGCGAGCTGCGCCCGTCGCCGGCGGCGAAGGCCGCGGCGCGCGCGCCGGCGCTCGGGCGAGGCAGCTTGACGAAGATCCGCTGCTTGAGGTCGTTGGCGGCGAACAGCTCGCGGTGGGAGATCAACATCTCCGAGCGGCCGAGCATCAGCGCGCCGGTGTCGAGCAGCGCGAAGTGGAAGTGGCGCAGGATGGCGGCCTGCGTCTCGGCCGTGAAGTACATCAGCGTGTTGCGGCAGATCAGCAGGTCCAGGCGGGAGATCGGCGCGTCCTGGACGAGGTTGTTGCGACCGAAGATCACCGTCCGGCGCAGGTCCTTGCGAAACGCCGAGCGCTGGTCGGCGCGCTCGAAGTAGGTCTCCCGCAGCGGCACGGGGACGTGCTCCATCTCCTTGGCGGTGTAGGTCGCCAGGCGCGCCTGCGCGAGGGCGTCCTCGTCGATGTCGGTCGCGTAGATCTTGACCCGCTGGCGGTAGGCGTCGATCCCCATCAACTCGGCCAGGACGATCGCGCACGTGTACGCCTCCTGCCCGCTCGCGCAGCCCGCGCTCCAGACCCGCACCGGCTCGTCGGGCGCCTTCGCGGCCAGCATGTCCGGCAGCACCTCGTCACGCAGGTGCTCCCAGGCCGGCGGGTCGCGGAAGAACTCCGTGACGTTGATCAGCAGCGCCTCGAAGAGGTGCTCGAACTCCTCCGGGTTGACCTCCAGGAAGTCCAGGTAGTCGCCGAACGACGTGCAGCCGACGGTCTCCATGCGGCGGTGGAACCGGCGTTCGAGGCTCGAGCGCTTATAGCCGGTGAAATCCGCGCCACGAGCGTCCTTGAGGAACTCGAGCAGCGCTTCGAACGCCGGATCGGTGTCGATCATCCGGCGCCTTCCAGCATCGGCGCGTCGAGCCGGGCGAGCGCGGCGGCGATCCCGGCGGCGGGAAGCACGGCATCGGGGACGGTGGCGGCGATCGCGCTCAACGGCATTCCGGCCACGAGAGCATCGCCCGGGTCCTGGACGAACACCCGCCCACCCGCGCGGGCGACCAGCACCGCGCCGGCGGCGCCGTCGTCCAGCGCACCGGACAGGATCACCGCGACCGCCGCCGGGCCCCAGGCGTCCGCGAGCGAGCGGAACAGCGGGTCGGCGGCCGGGCGGACGCCCTTCTCCTTCGGGCCGCGGGTGAGCGTGAGCGTCTCAGGACCGACGAGCAGGTGATGGTCGGCGGGCGCGACGTAGATCATGCCGCGCCTGAGCGGCTCACCGTCGCGCGCGAGGACGGTCTCGAGCGGGCTGTCGCGGTCCAGGATCGGCGCCAGCAGGCTGCGGCCGGTGGACGGGATGTGGAGCACGACGCACACCGCGGCGTCGAGATCGGCCGGCAGGCCCGCGACGACGTGACGCAGCGCCTCGACACCTCCGGCCGAGGCAGCGATGCCGATCACGCGCCGAGGCGCGGTGGGCGGGCCGTTGTCCACTCGACCCCCCAATCTACGCCCTATCCCGTGAGCGCCTGCTGCGCGGCCTCGAGAATGGCCACTCGGCGGCGGTGGCGGCTCTCGTAGTCGCGCACCGCGCGGGCATCCTCGGGGGTCATGCGAATGAGGATCGTCGGGGTGTCCTCGTTGTCGTAGCCGGGCCACGGCGCCTGGCCGGCGTCCTCGGCGGCCGGCCGCGGCGGCGCGGCCGCGGCCGTCCTGCCGGCCGTCAGGGCCGGGATCAGGGCGCGCAGGTCGGCGAGCATGCGCTCCTCGTCCTGGCGGTGGGTGCGGGCGAGCGTGGCCGTGTCGGTGTCTCCGATCGCCTCGGCCAGCGCCTCGATCGCGTCGTAGGCGGCGATCTCCAGCGCCTCGCTCGCGCACTCGTCCTTGGCGTTGGCGAGCATCGTCTCGCGCGTGTCGGTCGTGCCCCGCAGCAGGCCCAGCGGCAGCTTGACCAGCGCGAGCGCCTGTCCGAGCGCGGCGACGGCGAGGCCGCTGAGGCCGTTGGCGCTGTCGAGGCGGCTCGAGAGGGCGAGCGCGTGCGCGCGGGTCTGGAGCAGGTGGCGCTCCAGCAGCCGCCGGTAGGTGCCCGGCGGCGTCTGGGCGAGGTGCGCCTCGAGCGTGGAGATCTGCGTGCGCTCGAGGGCCAGGGCTTCATGCAGATAGCGGTCGAGCCGGTGTTCTGGGGAGGACATGGCGACCGAGTACCCGGATACCGTCTTCGACGTGCCCCAGCCCAAGCGCGTCGAGGTCACCGTCGGCGACGTCCCGGTCTCGTTGTCGAACCTCGACAAGCTCATGTACCCGCGTGCCGGGTTCACCAAGGGCCACGTGATCGACTACTACACGCGGATCGCCCCGGTCCTGCTGGAGCATCTGCGGGCGCGGCCGTTGACGTTGAAGCGCTATCCGGATGGCGTCGAGGGCGGGCACTTCTACGAGAAGCGCTGCCCGTCGCACCGGCCGGCGTGGGTGAAGACCGCCTCGGTGTGGTCGGGCCGCAACGAGGGCAACATCGACTATTGCCTGTGCGAGGACCTGCCGACCGTCGTCTGGCTGGCCAACCTCGCCGACCTCGAGCTGCACACGCCGATGGCGCGGGCGCCCGAGGCCGACCGGCCGACGATGATCGCCTTCGACCTCGATCCCGGGGTGGGGACGACGATCGTCGAATGCGCGCGGGTCGCGCTGGACCTGAAGGCCGCGTTCGATCACTTCGGGCTGCGCGGCTTCCCCAAGACGTCCGGCTCCAAGGGCATGCAGGTCTACCTGCCGCTGAACACGCCGGGCGTGACCTACGAGGACACGCGGGCGTTCTCGCGCGGGGTCGGGCAGGTCCTCGAGCGGCGGGCGCCCGACCGCATCGTCACCGACATGGCCAAGGCCAAGCGGACGGGCAAGGTGTTCGTCGACTGGTCGCAGAACGACCGCCACAAGACGACGGTGAACGTCTACTCGCTGCGGGCGATGGAGCGCCCGACGGTCTCGACGCCGGTCACGTGGGACGAGGTCTCCGACTGCGCCGACGGCTCGCCGCTGTCGTTCGTCTCGGACGAGGTGCTGGCGCGGGTGGCCGCTAGCGGTGATCTGTTCGCGGAGGTCCAGACCCTGGAGCAGGCCCTGCCCCGGTGAGCAGCGGGCGCCAGTGGTCGGTCTCCAGGCGGGCGGGCTCGGTCGTGGCGCAGAAGTCGGTGAGCGTGGCCGCGAAGCGCTCGGGATCGTCGTGGTGGGGCATGTGCCCGGCGTCCTCGAAGACCTCGAAACGGCTCTTGGGCATCGCCTCGTGAGCGGCGCGGCCGTGCTCGATCGGGATGATCGAGTCCTTCTCGCCCCAGACGATCAGCGTCGGCAGGACGGCCGCGAGGTGCAGGCGGTCGTTGGCGCTGACGCGCTGGCCGCCGGTGTCGATGACGGCGCGGACGGTGTGCAGGAACGCCTGGCGTGAGCCGGTGGTGTCGAGTGAGGCGAAGCCCTGGGCGAGGATCGCGAGGTCGCCCTTGGGGGAGACGCGGAGCACCTTGGACAGGGTGCGGCTGACGTTGCGCAGGCCCGCGGAGGTGAGCACGGGCAGCACCCAGTCGGCGCCGGGCAGCGCCGCGGCGCGCAGGACCATGTGGACCTCGCGGCCCAGGCCCCCGCTGGAGATCAGCCCGAGGCGCTCGCAGCGCTCGGGGAACTGGTAGGCGAACTGCATCGCGATCCCGCCGCCGAGCGAGTGGCCGACGACGGTCACGTGCTCGTGGCCGAGGGCGGTGAGCAGGTCGCGGGCGCCGCTGGCGTGGGCGCCGAGCGAATAGTCGCCGCGCGGCGTGGCCGAGTTGCCGTGGCCGAGCAGGTCGGGCGCGAGGATCGTGAAGTGCTCGCTCAGCTGGTCGGCGACCGGCTCCCAGGTCTGTGAGGAGTTGGTGATCCCGTGCAGCAGCAGCAGCGGCGGCCCGCTCCCGGCCGTGCGGTAGGTGACCGCGTGACCATGGAGTTCGAGCTCGTGGAGTTCGAGCATCTGTCGGGCCATACCCCGCCGGAGGCGGTTGGTTAGGCGACGTTCGTCACAGGGGTGACGGAGGCGCCCGGGCCTTCGTGGGCGCGGACGTCGCGGGCGCCGAGCTTGGCGCCGCACTCGAGGCAGGTGCGGTGGGCGTCGAGTTCCCCGCCGCAGTCGCGGTGGGTGAGCACGACGGGCGGGCCGTCCGGCGCGTAGTAGCGGTCGCCGTACTGCATCAGCGTGACCATCACCGGCCACAGGTCCAGGCCCTTGTCGGTCAGCCGGTACTCGAAGCGCTCGGGGCGCTGCTGGTAGGCGACCTTGGTCAGGACGTCCTCCTCCTGCAGGCGCTGCAGGCGCTGGGTGAGGACGTTGCGGGCGATGCCGAGGTTGGCCGCCATCTCGTCGAAGCGGCGGCGGCCGAAGAAGACCTCGCGCAGGATCAGCACCGTCCAGCGCTCGCCGACGAGTTCGAGCGTCTTGGCCACCGAGCAGTTCTGGCCTTCGTAGGTGCGACCGAGCACCCTTAGAGCGTAGCGTGATGAAACGCGGTCGTGTAGGGTGCGTTGCGTGAAGAAACTCGACCGTCGCTGGAAGGTCCTGCTCGTCACCGCCGTGGCCGTCTTCATGGCCTTCCTGGACGTGACGATCGTCAACGTCGCGTTTCCGTCGATCCATGCGGCGTTCCCTGCTGTGTCGGTCGCCGGCCTCTCATGGGTGCTGAACGCCTACAACATCGTCTTCGCCGCGCTGCTGGTGCCGGCGGGGCGGCTCGCCGACCTGCTGGGGCGGCGGCGGCTGTTCTTCTGGGGCCTGGCGCTGTTCGTGATCGCGTCGTGCCTGTGCGGGCTCGCGTGGTCGGTGCCGGTGCTCGTGGGCGCGCGGGTGCTGCAGGCGGCGGGCGCGGCGCTGCTGGTGCCGACGTCGCTCGGGCTGCTGCTGCCGGAGTTCCCGGTCCAGCGGCGGGCGACCGCGACCGCGTTGTGGGGGGCGGTCGGCGGCGTGGCGGCGGCGACCGGGCCGTCGCTGGGTGGGTTGCTGATCTCGTGGTCGGACTGGCGGGTGGTGTTCTTCGTCAACCTCGGTTTGGGCGCGCTGGCGTGGGTGCCGGCGCGGCGGCTGTTGCGCGAGACGCGCGACCCGGACCGCGGGGCGGTGCCGGACGGGTTGGGGATCGTGCTGCTGGCCGCGGGCGTCGGGCTGGTCTCGCTGGCGATCGTCCAGGCGCCCTCGTGGGGCTGGACGAGCGCGCGGGTCCTCGGTGCGTTCGCCTTCGGTGTCGTGGCACTCGGGTTGTTCGTCTGGCGCTCGATGGCGCACCCGCATCCCGTGCTCGAGCTCGCGCTGTTCCGCGTGCGGTCGTTCGCGGCGGCGTGCACGGGGGTGTTCGTCTTCTCGCTCGGGTTCTACGCGGTGCTGCTGGCCAACATCCTGTTCCTGACCGGCATCTGGGACTACTCGGTGCTGCGGGCGGGTGTGGCGGTGACGCCGGGGCCGCTGATGGCGGCGGTGTCCTCGGCGCTGGCGGGACGGGTCATCGATCGCTACGGGCAGCGCGTGACGGCGGTCCCGGGTGGCCTGTGCTTCGCCTTGGGCTGCCTGGTGTTCGCGGTCGGGCTGGGGCCCTCACCCGCGTACGTGACCTCGTTCCTGCCGGCGACGCTGCTGACCGGCACGGGGGTCGGGCTGTCGTTCGCGTCGTTCTCCAGCGCGGCGGTGATGGAGCTCGCGCCCGCGCGCTTTGCCACCGGCAGCGCGATCTCGTCCTGCTTCCGTCAGCTCGGCGCCGTGCTGGGCATCTCGGTGCTGCTGGCGATCCTCGGCGACGCCCCTGTCCTGGCCGATTTCCACCGCGCGTACTGGCTGATGGCGGGGACCGGATTGCTGGCGGGGATGATCGGGGTCACGCTCACGCGGGATCGCGCTACCGTCCAATCATGGACCTCGAAGAGCGGACCATCGACGACACCATCGCGCGAACCTGCTCCGTCTGCGGCGCGCGGCTGACCACCCAGGAGATCAAGGACGCCCGCGAGCTCGGCGGGCCCTTCCTGTGCACCGTGCACGCGATGGAGGAAGTGCCGGCCGAGGACTTGGAGCCGCCGGCCTAGGCGTTCTCGAGTCGCGCGGCGAGGGCTCGCAGTCGCGGGCGCAGCTCGCCGGGTGTCTCGACGGTGAAGGCCAGGCCGGAGCCCGCCAACAGCTGGGCGGCCCAGTCCAGTGACTCCGCGCGCATCGTCAGCCGGGTGCCGTGCTCGACGGGCTCGAGCTCGGCGAGCGTCGGGGGGAAGTGGCGGGCGGCGCTCGCCGGATCGGTGTGCAGGACGACCGCGACCTCGTGCGCCCACGGCACCCGCGCGAGCGTGCGGCTGACGAAGGCCACGGCGTCGAAGTCGGTCGGCTGGGGCTCGCCTCGGGTGCCGATCTCGGCGGCGACCACGCGGTCGGCCCGGAGGGCGCGCGAGTTGCTGGCGGCGGTCGTCGAACGCGGGCACGTACCAGCGCCCGTGGTGGGAGACGACGCCGTACGGGCTGAACGTGCGCTCGGTCTCGTTGCCCGCGTAGTCGCGGTAGCGGGCCGTCACCTGGCGGCCGCGGCGGGCGGCGTCGGCGAGCGTCAGCAGGATCTCGCCGTCGGGCGGCGCGGCCTCGACCTCGTCGGTGAAGCCGAGCATGCCCTCCAGCGACTCGACCGGCAGGCGCACGCGGTCGGGCAGCACGCGGCGGACCTTGGCCAGGGCGCTCTCGGCCTCGAGGCCGAGGCGGCGGGCGGCCATCAGCCCCAGGGTCACGGCGACGGCCTCGCCGGTGGTGAACATCAGCGGCGGGACGCGGTAGCCGGGCCTGAGGCGGTAGGAGCCACCGCGCCCGCGTGCGCCCTCGACGGGGAACCCGAGCGCTCGCAGGGCCGTGACGTCGCGTCGCAGCGTGCGGACGTCCGTGTCCAGTCGCGCTGCGAGCTCCGGCCCGGTCGCGCTGCCCCGGTCCTGGAGCGCCTCGAGCAGCGCCAGCACACGTTCTGCCTTGGTCATTAGAGGACAGAATATGCCCTGTTTTGGTCGTAGTGTCCGGGCCATGCCGCACGAACCCCGCCATCTGACGTACCTCGGCCGCGAAGGCCGCTTCAAGCACTACGGCATCGGCACCCACGCGCCGGACCCGCGGCCGGAGCTCGTCTCGTCGCTGCGAGCGCTGGTTCCAGCGGGCGAGACCGGGTTCACGATCGCCCACGACGCCCGCTCCGCCGGGCTCGGGCTCGTCTACTGGTGGGCGCACGAGAACGAGCTCCACCGCGCGGCCTACGCTGCGCCACTGGATTCGCCGGGCTCGCTGGAGCCACTGGTCGACGCGGGCCTCGCCTGCGTCTGGGAGCTCGAGATCATCGACTTCGAGCGCCGCGCCTGGCTCCACGACGTCCTGATCAACGACGACCTCGAGTCCTACCTCGAGCGCGCCCTCGAGCCGGTGGCCGTCTGATGGGAGCGACCGACTTCGACTTCCTGCCGGGCCACTGGCGCGTCGCCAACCGCCGGCTCGTCAACACGCTGGACCCCGCCTGCGACGAGTGGGAGGAGTTCGAGGCGACCTCGGACGCCGAAGCGATGCTCGGCGGCGTCGGCAACCTCGACCACTTCCACACCGACGACTACGAGGGCTTCTCCCTGCGCCTGTACGACCCGGCGCGAGACACCTGGCGGATCTGGTGGTCCTCCACGGCCCGCCCGGGCCGCCTGGACCCACCGGTCGAGGGCCGGTTCGCCCCGGACGGGACCGCACGCTTCGAGACCGCCGACGTGCTGGAGGGCATCCCGATCCGGATGCGCTTCGACTGGTCGGAGATCACGGCGTCGTCGGCCCGGTGGGACCAGTCGTTCTCGTTCGACGACGGTGAGACGTGGATCCTGAACTGGACGATGCGGCTGACTCGCGTTTAACTGCGAGCAGACCGCGGCGGTCGCGTCAAGCGCGCCCGTTTGCGGCGCTGCTCGGTTGCGGGTGGCACGCTTGACCCGCCTGGCCGCGGCCTGCTTACGGGGCAGTGAGGACCGGCTGGCGCCGGTGTGCGCACGGGCGGACGTCTTCGCGCCGGCGCGGCGGACGAAGCGGCTGCGAGCCGGCGACGGCCGCTCGCGACCGCGAGAGAGTGACGAACGTCCCTCTGCGAGCAAACGTCACGCGCTCGCCGTTGTGCCGGGTGGCCCTCCCTCGGAGGGCACCCCTGGCGGAGCCTCCTTGACCAGCCCATCAGCGGTCGGTCGCGGCAGTCAACCGGCGCGAGCGGCGCCCTTGACGGCCGCGAGGCGATCCGCTCGCCGTAACGAGCGGACCGCGTCGAGCAACACTCAGGCCGGAGCGGCCACCAGCTTCGAGGCCGCGTCGGCGATCGCGTCCGCGTCGATGCCCGCGCCGTGGAGCAGCTCCTCGGGCGTGCCCGAGGTCGGCATCTCGCGCACCGCGAGCTTGACCACGTGCGCGTGGATGTCGCCGTCGGCCAGCGCCTCCAGGACGGCGTCGCCGAGGCCGCCCTCGGGCCAGTGGTCCTCGACGGTGACGATCGCTCCGCAGTCGCGGGCGGCGGCGCGGACGGCGTCGGCGTCGATCGGCTTGATCGAGTAGGCGTCGAGCACGCGGGCGTTGATGCCGCCGTCGGCGAGGCGCTCGGCGGCCTTGACCGCCTCGTCGAGCGTGATGCCGCAGGCGATGATGGCCACGTCGTCGCCCTCGTGGGCGATCCGGGAGCCACCGATCGAGACCGGCTCGTCGGGGGCGGTGCGGACCGGGGTCTTGCCGCGCAGGGTGCGCAGGAAGGAGATGCCGTCGCGGTCGGCCAGGGCGGCGACGAGCTTGGCCGTCTGGTTGGCGTCGCTCGGGTGCAGGACGGTCGAGCCGTGGATGGCGCGGAAGGAGGCGATGTCCTCCAGGGCCATCTGGGACGGGCCGTCCTCGCCGATCGAGACGCCCGCGTGGGAGCCGCTCAGGGTCAGCTTCGCGCGCGAGATCGCGCCCATGCGGACGAAGTCGTAGGCGCGCGAGAGGAACGCGGCGAAGGTGGACACGAACGGCGTCCAGCCGCGCACCTGCATGCCGATCGCCGCGGCGACGAGCTGCTGCTCGGCGATGAACATCTCGAAGTAGCGGTCCGGGTGCGCCTTGCGGAAGTCCTCGGAGTGCGTCGAGTTCGAGACCTCGCCGTCGAGCGCGACGACGTCGCCGCGGATGTCGCGCCAGCGCGGCGATCGACTCGCCGTAGGCCTTGCGGGTCGCCACCTCGTCGCCGAGCTCGTAGGTCGGCAGGCCGCCGCCGGAGGTCTCGAAGACGTGGACGTCACCGCCGGTCGGGCTGGCCACCTCGACGGTCAGCGTCGCGCTCGCCGCCGAGCTCCTCGATCGCCGCCTCGGGATCGTCGAGCGGCTTGCCGTGCTTGCCGGGCTGGTCCTCGACCGCCTTGACGCCCTTGCCCTTCTTGGTCTGGGCGACGATCGCGACGGGCTGGCCGGTGGTCGCCTCGGCCTCGGCGTAGGCGGCCTCGATGGCGTCGACGTCGTGGCCGTCGATGGCGATCGCCTTCCAGCCGAAGGCCTCGATGCGCCGACGTAGCCGTCGAGGTCCCAGCCGAGCATCGTCTCGCGCGTCTGGCCGAGGCGGTTGACGTCGATGATCGCGACGAGGTTGTCGAGCTGCTCCCAGCCGGCGTGCTGGAAGGCCTCCCACATCGAGCCCTCGGCCATCTCGCAGTCGCCGCAGAGCACCCACACGCGGTAGGGCAGCTTGTCCAGCGAGCGGCCGGCCATCGCCACGCCGACGCCGATCGGCAGGCCCTGGCCGAGCGAGCCGGTGGCGACGTCGGTCGGCGGGATCCGCGGGCGTCGGGTGCCCCTCCAGCCGCGAGCCGAGCTTGCGGAAGGTCAGCAGCTCCTCGTCGTCGATCGCGCCGACGGCCTTCAGGATCGCGTAGTACAGCGGCGACGCGTGACCCTTGGAGAAGATCAGGTGGTCGTTCGCCGGGTTGTCCGGGTTCGGAGTAGTCGAGCCGCAGATGCCCGTCGAGCAGGACGGCCATCAGGTCCGACGCGGACATCGAGGAGGTCGGGTGGCCCGAGCCGGCCGCGGCCGTCGCGCGGATCCCGTCCACGCGCAGTTGCTGGCCGAGCTCGCGGCGCCAGTCGGAGTCGTGTGCCATCACGCGGCCACCAGCGTCTTGAGCTTGGACTCCAGGCCCTCGATCAGATCGGAGAAGGACTTCGCGAACTTCTCCACGCCCTCGCGCTCGAGCGTCTGCGTCGACGTCGTCGTAGGAGACGCCCGCGGCCTCGTAGGCATCGAGGATCCTGCTCGCCCCCTCCGGGTCCTCGAGCAGCGCGTTCTCGCGGATCTCGGCCGTGGTCCTGCACCGCCTCGACGAGCTCGCGCGGCATCGTGTTCACGGTGTCGGGCCCGACGAGCTCCTCGACGTAGACCGTGTCCTTGTAGGCCGGGTTCTTGACGCCCGGTCGACGCCCACAGGCAGCGCTGCCTGCTCGCGCCCTTGGCCTCCAGTTCCTTCCACTCCGGGTCCATGAAGACCTCCTGGTAGTTCTGGTAGGCGAGCTTGGCGTTGGCGATCGCGAGCTTGCCCATCAGCTCGTGGTTGCCGTGGAGCTCCTCGAGGCGCTTGTCGGCCTCGGTGTCGACGCGCGAGACGAAGAAGGAGGCGACCGACGCGACCTGCTTCGGGTCACCGCCGCCCTTGACCCAGCGCTTGACGCCGGCGACGTAGGCCTCGGCGACCTTGCGGTGACGCTCGAGCGAGAAGATCAGCGTGACGTTGACCGGGATGCCGACGGCGATCGTGTCCTCGATCGCTTTGAGGCCCTCGACCGTCGCGGGGATCTTGATGAACAGGTTCGGGCGGTCGACGAGCTCGTGCAGCCGGCGCGGCCTCGGACTTGGTGCGCCTCGGTGTCGTGCGCGAGGTTCGGGTCGACCTCCAGTGACACCCAGCCGTCCTTGCCCTTGCCTTCGTCGAAGACCGGGCGCAGGATGTCGCAGGCGTCGCGGATGTCGTCCTTGGCCAGCAGCCAGAAGATCGCCTTGGGATCGTCGTGCTCGGCGCTGAGCTCGCGGATCTGCTCGTCGTAGGCGTCACCTTCGGCGATCGCGCCCTGGAAGATCGTCGGGTTCGACGTCACGCCGACCACGCCGTCCGCGACCAGTCCCTTCAGGTCGCCGTCCTTCACGAAACGGCGCGAGAGATAGTCGATCCACACGCTCTGGCCGTGCTCAGCGAGCTGCTGGAGGGGGGTGCTCATGAGCGGTCCTTTCAAAGGGGAAAATGCTGTGTCGGCCTCCGTCCGGGAAAGCCCGGACCTCGGACGACGTTACATCTGACACTCCCCAATGCGACGGCGGTGATAACGGCGGTGAAGCCAGGACGCCGCCGCGCAAAGCGGCGTCCTGGTATCAACGTGGCCGCGTGGCGATCTCGCGCAGCCAGGCGGCTACGGCTTGCTCGTCACGCCGGGCCTCCCGCCGACGTGCGGCGCGCGCTTGGGAGGCCGTGATGGTGTTGGGCTCGGACGCCCTGACGAAGCGCGGTGACGGAGTCGCGGAAGGACGACCCGAGCGCGGTTGCTGATCCGCCTCATGGGCAATCGACATTGCCGACAAACCTACCGGCCCTGTGGAGGGTTGTCCACGCCTCTTGGGCCAACCGTGCGCAAAGGTTTCCGACCTGACGTCGAACCTGATCATGTAGCCAGGCAGGCCACCGGGACAAGGATGTACTCCAGGAAAAAGAGCGCCCACACGCGCATGTAGAACCGCGTGAATTTGGTGTGATAGCGCGGGTTTGCGCTTCTTGCCCAGCCACAGCAGCACCACCACCGCGGCGGCGTGTCCACCCGCCAGCACCTACGGGTTGACGCTGTCACGCAAGACAAACGGCGCGATCAGGATCATGCCTGCGTAGGCCGTCAAAAGCGCCGCCATCCCGAGCCGGAAAACGGGCTCGGGACCGAGGCGCACGGTGAACGTCCGGATCGCGTAGCGACGGTCGCCCTCGATGTCCGGAACGTCCTTGAGGATCGCGATCGCGAGGCTGAACGGGAGCACGAACAGGCACAGCGCCCACACCGCCGGGTCGATCTGCCCCGCAAAGTGCCAATACACGCCGAGATTGACCACCACCGAGCGCACGCCGCTGATGCACAGCGAGGCGGCGACCGGGAAGCGCTTGAGCCGCAGCGGCGGCAGCGAGTAGGCCGCGCCGACCGCCAGGGCCGCCGCCACCGCGACCGTCTCGACCCACCCCTGCGTGACCGCCATGGCCAACGGGACGATCGAACACACCACGACGATGGCCTTCGCGGCGCCCAGCGAGAGGTCACCCGCCGCGATCGGCAGGAACGGCTTGTTGACCCGGTCGATCTCGACGTCGGTCACCTGGTTGACCCCGACGATCGCGATGTTCACCGTCAGAGCTGCGACCAACGTGGCCAGCAGGTCGGGCAGACCCGGCGCCGCGCCGGGCTGCGCGGCGGCGATCGCGTAGAGCCCGACGACCGAGAGGGCCGTGCCGATGATCGTGTGCGGCCGCGCGAAGCGCCACAGAACCACGAACGGGTTCACGGTGGCGGAGACGGCCGCGGCGGTCACGCGGCGGCTCGCCTCTCCGCACGGCGGGCGCGCAGGGCCAGCGCCGCCGCGATCGGCACGAACACCGCTCCCGCGGCCGAGCCCGCGACGAACCGCGCGGCGAACCGCAGCCGCCCGGTCGGCGGCTCCTCGGCGGGCGCGGCGCGGGCGGCCGGGGACGGTCCGGGCGCGGGCTTGACGCCGCTGACGGCGAGCGCGTAGGGCACGCGGGTGTCGCGGTACCAGTCCGGCGCCAGCGCCCGCACCCGCACGTCGGTGAACCCGGCCTCCTCCATCCAGCGGTGTAGTCCGACTGCGGGCGGGAAGAGCATCCAGGCCTCGGCCAGCGCGCGTGCGACCCGGTTGGCCGGGCGGACCGGGCCGATGACCAGCGCCACACCGTCGGCGCGGGTCACGCGGTAGGCCTCGGCGATCCCGCGCTGCGGGTCCGGCCAGTACTCGATCGAGCCCGCCGAGACGTAGCGATCGAACGCGTCGTCGGCGAACGGCAGGTTCTCCGCGTCGCCGAGCACGCGCGGGCACGCCTCGAGCTCCGGCTTGGCGCGCGAGCGCTTGAGCTGATGCGGCGACTGGTCGAGCATCGTCACCGCCGCCGCGTCCACGCGCGCCACGATGCCCGCCGGTCGTGAAGCCCGTTCCGGCGCCGACGTCGACCACCGTCACGCCCGGCTCCAGACGGGCCTCATCCAGCGCCAGGCCGCGCATCGCGGGCGTCCAGAAGAGCGGGTTGACCCAGCGGTCGTACCACAGCGACAGGAACCGATAGAACCAGTACGCCTCGCGCTTGTGCTGAATCAGCCGCATGGTTGGGCACCATACGGGGATGAGCGAGGCGTTGGACCAGTGGCTCCCCGAGGCGACCGTCACCACCCGTCACCGGCGCGCCGCCGACGCCTCCCCCTCCGCGCTGTGGGCGGCGGCGAAGAGCGTCCGCCTGGAGGAGACGCGCCGCCTCGGCCGGCTGGTCGGCTGGCGGATTCCGGGGATCGAGGGCGAGCAGACCTACCACGAGCTGTTCCGCGCCTACCCATTCACCGTGCTCGACGAGTCCGACTCGCACCTGGTCTCGGGCCTGTGCGGGAAGATCTGGACGCTCGCCCGCGACTACCCGCGCCTGCACGACGCCCGAGCGTTCGCCGCGTTCGACGAGCCGGGGACGGTCCGGGTCGCCTTCGCCCACGGGCGTCAGCGCGCATCCAGGACGGCCGCGCCGAGTTCTTCTCCGAGGCCCGCGTCCAACCCATCGACACCCACGCCCGCCTGCGCCTGAAGGCCGTCTGGGCGATCGTCGGGCCGTTCGAGCGCCTGGTCGGCGCCGAGCCGCTCGCGCTGGCCGCGAGCCGCGCCGAGGACGCGTAAATCGACGCGATCCCTCTATCCGGGGACCCGCTACAATGGCCGCTCCAATGGAGCCGGATGTCGTGCGCGCGGGCATGGATGACCCGCAGCGGATCGAGGCCGCCCGCCGAGTGCTGGCCGAGGCGCCCGGGGAGGCGGTCGATCGCCTGGCCGTCGCTGAGTGCGCGGTTGCTGGGCACTGCCCACGCGCAGGTCTCGATCTTCACCGACGAGCAGGTCCCGCTGACGCCGCCCGCCCCGCGCCGCCCGCCCGCCGACGCGCTGTGCGCGCAGACGTTCGCCGGCCTGCACGCCCGGAGCCGCAGGCCCCGATCGCCGCCTACCTCGGCACGACGATCGAGATCGACGGCCTGCGCATCGGCGTGCTGTGCGTCTACGACGCCGAGCACGTCGAGTGGACGGCGCACGACCGCGACGTGCTGCGCGAGCTCGCGAGAGCGATCGCGGCCGAGCTCGAGCGCGGCGCGCTCGCCGCCGAGCTGGAGTCGAGCACGGTGCGGCTGGATCTCGGGTTCGCGGCCGCCAACATCGGCAGCTTCGACTGGAACCTGACGACCAACGCGCTGCACTTGGACGACCGGCTGATGGAGCTCTTCGGCTACGACGCCGCGCAGTACGTGCCGCACATCGACAGCTTCTCGGCGCGGCTGCACCCCGAGGACCGCGCGCGCACCGACGCCGCGATCGCCCAGGCCATCGAGCGCTGCGGCGAGTACACGGCCGACTACCGGGTCGTGCATCCCAACGGCGACGTGCGCTGGGTGGCGGCGCGGGGGCGCGTCCTGTGCGACGAGCAGGGGCAGCCGACGCGGATGCTGGGCGCCGCCTACGACACCACGCTCGTCCACGACAGCGCCGAGCACCTGGGCCGCGTCCTGGAGACGATGAGCACGGCGTTCCTCACGCTCGATCACGGCTGGCGGTTCGCCTACATGAACGCCGCGGCGGAGCGGATCCTCGGCCGTACGCGCGCGGAGCTCGTCGGCCGCGTGATCTGGGACGAGTTCCCCGAGGCGGTCGGCACCGAGTCCGACACCAACTACCGGGCCGCGATGGACGAGAACCGCGCGGTGAGCTTCCAGCAATTCTTCCCGCCGCTGGAGACCTGGTTCGACGTCCGCGCGACCCCGACCGGCGACGGCATCAGCGTCTACTTCCACGACATCACCGACCGCGTGCGCGCCGAGCAGGACCTGGCGCGGCTCGCGGGCGAGCGCGAGGACGCCCTGGCGGCCAGCGGCGCCGCCACCGGCCGGCTGCAGATCCTCAGCGCCGCGAGCGCGAGGTTCGCCGGAACGCTCGAGGTCGACGAGCTGCTGGAGATCATCAGCGACGTGATCCTCAACGGGTTCGGCGACGGCGTGGTGCTCGCGCTCGCCGAGAGCGTCCGGCGCGAGGACGGCACCGGCGAGGGCTTCACCATCGCGCGCGTCGTGCCGTCGGCGCGCGACGCCGGCGTGGTCGCGCATCCGTCGCTGACCGGGTCGCGCGTCGACGCCTCCGCGCTCAGCGCCGCTCGCGAGCTGCGCGCCGCCGAGCTGGCCGAGCCGCTGGGCGATCGGCCCGCGCTGGCGTTGCCGCTCGTCTCGCGCGGGCGCACCCTCGGCGCGATCGTCGTGCTGGACCCGGTGACGAGCGAGCTCGACCTGCTGGTGGAGCTCGCGGCCCGTGCCGGCGCGGCGCTCGACAACGCCGTCCTCTACGCCGCCGAGCGGCGGCTGGCGTTGACGCTGCAGCGCTCGCTGCTGCCCGTCGGCCTGCCGGAGCTGCCCGGGATCGAGCTCGCCGCGCGCTACCTGCCCGGGACCGGCGGGCGCGACGTCGGCGGCGACTTCTACCTCGCCCATCCGCTCGCGGACGGCCGGCTGCTGCTCGTGATCGGCGACGTGATGGGCCACGGCGCCCAGGCCGCCGCGCGAATGGGCCAGTTGCGCGCGGTGGTCGCCGCCTACGCCTACGACGGCGACCCGCCGGACCGCGTCCTCGCCCATCTGAGCATCCGCGCCTCCGCGCTGCTGGACCTGCCGATGGCGACCGTGATCGCCGCCGTCTATGACCCGGCGTCGCGGCGGCTGACGTTCGCCCTGGCGGGCCACCTCCCGCCGCTTGATCGTTCCCGTCGACGGGCCCGCGGCGTTCGCCGGCGCCCGGCCCGGCCCGCCGCTGGGCGCCGGGGCCACCGACTACGAGCGGCACGTGGTCGAGCTCCCGCCCGGGGCCGCGGTGGTGCTCTACACCGACGGGCTGATCGAGGACCGCACGCACCCGATCGACGTCGGGCTGGAGCGGTTGCGCGCCGCGCTCGAGGACACCCGGCTGGCGCCGGACGCGATCTGCGACCACGTGCTCGCGGCGCTTG
Organism: uncultured Solirubrobacteraceae bacterium; assembly: GCA_963798325.1. Taxonomy (GTDB): domain Bacteria; phylum Actinomycetota; class Thermoleophilia; order Solirubrobacterales; family Solirubrobacteraceae; genus Solirubrobacter. The sequence continues at coordinate 93,288 of CAWCSS010000002.1, read as the reverse complement.
GGCGCTAGCCGGGGCGGACGACGACATCGCCCTGCTGGTGCTGCGGCACTGATCCGTCTTCGAGCGCGGCCTCGCCCGTGTGGCGCCGCCAGATCCGCCGCCCGCGCCGGACCGTGTACTCGACGCGGCCGAGGAGGTGGTGGTCGGAGCGGTAGTCGAGGTGGCGCTCGGGGCCGGGGAGGGGCACCGGCAGGCGCAGCGGGCGCGTTGCCTCGCCGCGCAGTTCGACGCTCCAGCGCGGCGAGGTCGCGCGGATGTGCCACTCGCCGCCACCCGCGCGGGCGACGGTGCGCGCGAACGGCGGGGCGAGCGTGACGAGCCCGTCCGGCGTCCAGAGCGCGACCGCGGTGGGGGCCACGCCGTGGATGCGGCCGCCGGCGAACGCCACGCCCTCGGCCTGTCCCCACCACCAGTGATCGGCGAAGGCGGCGCCCCAGTTCTTCTCCGCGTAGACGTGGGCGCCGTCGAGCGAGCGGGCGCCGAAGGAGCCGGTGACGCGCGCGCCGAGCAGCCACGGCGACCAGTACTGGCCGAGCCAGGGGATCGACTGCGCGGGGCCGAGCGGGCCGAACGGGCGGCGTGGCCAGGCGTGGCGGTCCTCGAAGTGGGCGGTCAGGCCGGGACCGAGGTCGACGTGCAGGCTCGTGTCATCGGCACGCAGCACGCCGGCGTCGATCCGGCGGCCGTGGATCGGCTGCTCGGTGATCTCCGTCCACACCTCGCCCTCGGACGTGGCGAGCGTGACCATCGCCCAGTCGCCGCACACGCCCGCGATCGCGCAGGCGCTCCAGCCCGGCTGGGCGAAGCGCCAGTAGTAGCCCTCGAAGGCGACGCCGTGGGCGCGCCGGTGGTCGCCGTACGGGCCATCGGCGCCCGTGCGGCGGTAGAGGGATCTCAGCGAGAGATCACGGCGTGGGTGACGGGGATCGGCCAGCGGTCCTTCAGCGACTCGTCCTCGCGGTAGTCACGGTCGCCCTCCGGGTGGGAGAAGATCACGATGCGGTCTGCGGCGAACGTGGCCAACGCGTCGTCGATGGCCTGCGCCGGATCGGATTCTCCCACCTCGCCGCTCGCCTCGACGTCTTCGTCGTCGAGGGCGTCGACGGTCTGTGCCTCCGCCTCGGTGGCCTCGGCGATCGCATCGTCGGAATCAGAGACCCAGAAGGCGAGCTTGGACTGGTTGGTCGCCGGCGAGAGGACGAGCACCTCGGCGCCGCGGACCTCCTCGCCGAGGGTCTCGCGCAGCGCGGCGGCATCGATCGGTTCGGGGGTGACGACGAGCAGTTTCACGCTCCCGGCGCTACCCGCGCCGGCGCGTCCGCTAACCGCGGCGAGCAGCCGGACGAGCGAGTCGGCGCCGCCCGCGGGAGCAGCTCAGCAGAGGTCGTCGTAGGTCACCGCCAGGCGACCTTGCGCGCGGTCGAGCACGCGCTCGACCGCCTGCACGTGGCGCGGGTGGTCGAAGTCCGCGGGATGCAGGTCCAGACGCAGCAGCGAGCCCGACACCAGCGCGCCCGCACGGATCAACGACGGCGACGCCGCGCGCCTCAACGCGTCGCTCGTGCCCAGGCAGAGCGCGGGTGCGTGCGCGTGCGCGGCGCCCTTGAGCGACCAGATGGTCGCCCACCAGTCGAAGCGCTCGGACAGGTGCCGGCGCAGGACGCTCGTGTAGGCGTAGCCGGGCGCGACGAACCCACGCGGCTCGATCCCCGCGCCGCTCAGCACCTTGCGGCCGGCCTCGACCGACGCGATCGTCGCCTCCAGATCCAGCCCCGGGTACTCCGCCGCCCGCCCGCCCTGCCAGGACCGCGCGGTCTTCGTGAACCGCGGGGCGGGGCGGGTACGCCGGTGCTGCAGCCCGTGTTGGGCGATCGCGTCGCCGGCGTCACGGCGGTCGAGCAGCCAGTCCACGAGCTCCGGCGACCGCACCGGGAACGGATGCAACCGCGGCGCGGGGATCACGAGCAGCGTCACCCGGTCCACGCCCAGGTCGGAGAGCCAGTCGCGGATCAACGCGCAGCGCTCGAAGGTCGACGGCTCGACGTCGTGCAGCGCCACCGCGAGCAGCCGAGGCGCGCGCGAGGCGCCGCGGTCCGGGCTCGACACGCGGCGCACCGCGGTCATGCGGCCCTGCGTTCGCGCCGCGCGCACGCCGGGGGCGGCACCGCGGTCACGCGGGGCGACGCGGCGCCGGTCGCGCGGGGCGACGCGGCGGCGGACGCTCGGGGCGGCGCCGCCGGTCGGGCGGGGCGATGCCGCGCCGGTCGCGCGGGGCGACGCGGGGCGGGGCGACGCGACGGCGGACGCTCGGGGCGGCGCGGCGCCGGTCACGCGGGGCGACGCGGCGGCGGACACGCGGCCACCAGCGCCTCGAGGTCGTCGAGCTCGGCCGCGTGCGCCGGGCACGACCACACCGCGGGCGGCCGCGAGCGCCGCGCGGTGGGACCGCTCGCCGGACCACAGCGCGACGTCCACAACCCGCACCGCCGAAACTAAACGCAACCTAAAGGGGCCTGTCCCCTTTAGGTTCGGCGACGCGCTCACGGGCGCTCCACGGGCGGCGCGAAGATAAAGGGGACTGTCCCGTTTAGGTTGGTCACGCCGCGAGGAGGTCGTGGGTGGGCTCGTGGGCGGCGAGGGCTCGGTGCCAGCCGGCGGCGAGGGCGGTGAGGGAGGCTTCCCAGGTGCGTTCGCGGATGGAGGCGAGGCCGCCGCGGGAGAGGCGGGCGCGGGCCGCGGGGGAGGCGGCGAGGCCGGCCAGCGCGTCGGCGATCGCGGAGGCGCGGGCCGGGCAGAGGATGCCGGTGCGGCCGGAGTCGATCAGCTCGGCGGGGCCGCCGGCGTCGACGGCGACCACCGGCAGGCCGGAGGCCTGGGCCTCGAGCAGGACCTGGCCGAAGGTGTCCGTCTGCGAGCAGAACAGGAAGAGGTCGGCGTCGGCGTAGGCGCGGGCCAGGGCCTGGCCTTCGAGCCAGCCGAGGAAGTGCGCCGCGCCGCCCAGGCGGGCGCGCAGCGCCGCCTCCTCGGGGCCTCCGCCGGCCAGCCACAGCTCGAGACGCGGGTCGCGCGCCCGGGCGGCGAGGAAGGCGTCGGCCAGGAGGTCGGCCCCCTTCTCCTTGGTCAGCCGCCCCGCGTAGAGCACGCGGATGCGGCCGTCGACCGCCCGGTCGCGCAGTTCGGGGGAGAAGCGGTGCACGTCCACACCGCGGTCCCAGCGACCCACGTTCTCCACGCCCAGCTCGGCGAGCCGGGCGTCCGACGCCGCGGAGGGCGAGAGCACCACGTCGCAGGCGCCGTAGAACTCGCTCAACCCCGCCTCGACCGCCGCCGCGAGCGCCTCGTCGCCGGAGCGCAGCGCCGCGTAGGTGGACAGCTCCGTGTGGTAGGAGCCGGCCAGCGGCAGGCCGAGCATCCGCCCGACGAGCGCGGCGATGACGCCGGCGGGCCCGGGGGCGGAGACGTGCACGAGGTCATAGCCGCCCTCGGCGAGCGCGTCGACCACCGCGGGCAGCGACGGCACGCCCACCCGCAGCCCGGAGTAGAAGGGCACCTCGATGTCCGCGATCGCGCTCAGGCGCCGGTCGACGTGCGGGTCGGTGCCGACGACCTCGACCTCGAACCCGGTCACGCCGCGCTCGCGGATCTCGTCGACCGTGTGCGTAACGCCGTGCATGGAACCGATCCCGTCCGTCACGAACGCCACACGCAGCCCGTGCGGCGCGGCGAGCTTGCGCTTTTCGCGCCCAAGGAAGGCCGCCGCCGGCGCGTAGGGGATGGCCGCGACGCACGCGCCGAACAGCCCGCCGAGGTCGAACGGGTTCTCGAGCGCGACGGTGACCGCGCGTTCGTGGCAGCGCCGCGCGCGGCGCTCCAGGCCCGCGTGCGAGAAGCCGTCGGATTGAAGGAGGGCGAGCAGGTCGCGTTCGCTCAGCCGCAGGTCAACGGCGTCGAGCCACGCGCGCAGCAGGGCGCGGCCGTCCTCGGGAACGAGGTCACAGCCGATCGAGCCAGTGCGGGCATCGCCCTCCGTCATCAGCCGCTCGACCATCCGCAGGACCGCGCTCGGGTCCGGCGCGTCGGTGGACGAGCCGCGGCCGAGCGAGCGGACGGCCAGCGCCATCGCGGCATGCGCCCACTTCGCGGCCGAGCCCTGCTCGCCGTGCGCGCTCACGCGTCCCGCCCGGACATGCGCGAGGAACTCGCGCGGCCCCGGCGCGAACGGCGTCGAGGACCAGGTGCGGCCGATGTCGACGCCCGCGTGATCGTCGGACCCGCCCACCCCGACCCCGCCATGGGTCTCGACGTAGATCGCCGCCGGATGGTTGAGCTCCGGGGCGCGCGAGCCGTTGCGCACCTCCCAGACGTCGAAGAGCTGCGCCAGCCGCCGGCGGTGGCGCGGCAGCAGCGGCGCCTCGACCGCGTAGAACGGGTGGGCCAGCGCGCAGGCGATCGACTGCTCGTGCAGATACGTCGCGACCACCTCGACGTCGGACGCGTGCGCCTGCAGCCACTCGTGATCGCCGGGCGTGATCCCGTAACAGAGGATGTGCACGGCCTGCGGCTCGCCTCGGAACCGCGCCGTGAGCTCCTCGGAGACGAAGACGTCCGGGCGATCGGCGATCTCCAGGACGCCGTCGATCGTGTCGTGATCGGTGATCGTCACGAAGTCCATCCCGCGCCGCTTGGCGAGGGCGTAGACCTCCTCCGGCGGCGTCGCGCACTCCGGGAGCCCGAGGGCGCGCTGGACACCGAGCTTGGAGACCTGGGACGCCGTCGAGTGGCAGTGCAGGTCCGCACGGCTGCTGGTCATGAGACGCAGAATCGACCCATGGTGCAGGCCTTTTGTGACCAAGCGGACACCAGGCGGTGACCGTCCTGTGAACATGCGCGCGGCCAACGCCCAACCGCGTCGAAGCTGGGCGCGTGAAGGTCCGCACATGGGCGGGAACGGCCGCCGACCAGTTCATCCAGCTGACCGAGGGCGTGCTCGCCGAGGAGACGCTGGACGACCCACAGGACGCGGGGGAGCCGGAGGTCGAGCGCATGAGCGAGCACCACACGCTCGTGACCGCGCACGCCGCACCGGGCGTGCACCGCATCGGGCTGGTCCTCAAGGGCCACCCCGAGCAGCGCTTCATCGGCATCGGCGCCCGCCACGGACTGCACGTCGACCAGGCCGGCCGCACCCTGCAGCTCGGCGCCGACCGCGCCTACACCGGCCCGGACTGCCCGCCGGACATGCTCGACGTCGGCGGCATCCCGCAGGGCGACTACGCGCCCGTGCCGTGGGTGATCAGCTCACGCGGCTGGGCGGCCTGGATCGAGAGCGACGGACAGGGCGTCAGGCTGGACCTGCGCGACGAGGTGATCCTCTCCGTCCGCGCGGCGAGCGGCCCGCTGAAGGTCCACCTCTTCACCCACCCGACGCCGGCCGCCCGCCTGAGAGCCTTCCTCAAGCTCACCGGCCTGCCGCAGCTGCTCCCGGAGTGGGCGTACGGCTTCTGGAAGAGCCGCGACGTCTACAACCACCGCAGCGAGGCGGAGGCCGACCACCAGGGCCACCGCGACCACGACATCCCGCTCGACGCGATCGTCCTCGACTCCCCGTGGGCGACGCAATACAACACGTGGGAGTTCAACCCGCACCAGTTCCCGGACGCACGCGGGTACATCCAACGGCTGCGCGACGACGGCGTCCGCACCGTCGTCTGGGTCGCCCCGTGGGTGAACCTGGACTCGCGCGAGGGCCAGTACCCGCCCGACGACGAGTCCACCCGGCTGCACCGCGCACCCGCCCCCAACTACGTGCCCGAGCACTTCGTCCGACAGGACGGCGAGCCGCTCGTCACCCGCTGGTGGATGGGCACCGGCTCACCGGTCGACTTCACCAGCGAGACCGCGGAGCGCTGGTGGCGCGAGCAGGCCAAGCGCGTCCTGCGGCTCGGGGTCGAGGGCATCAAGGCCGACGACGGTGAGGGCTTCTACATCCCCGACGACGCACGGTTCGCGGACGGCAGCACCGGCGCCGAGCTCGCCTGGGGCCATGGCCTGAAGTACCGCCGCTCGATGCAGCGAGCGCTGGATGAGGTCCACCCGACGACCGGAGTCCTCTTCGGCCGCCCCGGCTGGACCGGCCAGCAGGCGGTCGGTGTCACCTGGGGAGGCGATCAGCCGTCCGACTTCTGGTCGCTCAAGACCCTCGTCGTCGCCACGCTGACCGCCGCCGCCACGGGCTTCTCCAACTGGTCGCACGATGTCGGCGGCTACCTCGGCAAGGAGCTGATGGCCCGCGCGAGCAAGGAGCTGCTCGCGCGCTGGGTGCAGTTCGGCTGTTTCACGCCGCTGATGCAGGCCCACAGCCGCTTCGAGCAGGAGGCGTGGACCTACGACGAAGAGCTGCTCGAGATCTACCGCCGCCACGTGATCCTGCACGAGCAACTCGTCCCCTACGTCCGTGCCGCCGCGGCGACCGCGGCGAGATCCGGCCTGCCGATCGTGCGGCCCCTCGCCCTCACCGACCCGCGCGACCTCCGCGGCTGGGCGATCGCCGACGCCTACGGCTATGGGCCGAGCCTCTGGGTCGCGCCGGTGCTCGAAGACGGCGCGCGGCACGTCCACGTCGACCTCCCGCGCGGCGACTGGATCGACGCGCACACCGGCCAGGAGATCGCCGGCGGCGGCGAGGTCGACGCCGACGCGCCGCTGGATCGCATCCCGTACTGGGTCCGCCGCGGCGCGCTGATCGTGACCTACCCGGAGCACGCCATCCGCCGCGGCCTCGGCGAAGCGGACGACGCCAAGCCCCTGATCGCGACGCTCTACGGCGATCCGCCGTGCGGCCGCGCGACCGCCCGCCTGGCCGACGGAACGGTGATCCGCCACATTCGCGGCGACTGGAGCACGACTTCCGGTCGAAGCGTCGAATACCGAACCTATCCCAACGGGTGATTCCCATCGCCCCCGCCAGACCGGACCATCTCGCTGACATGGCTCTGCCCGCCGCCCGCCTCGCTCCGACCAACCGGTTGACGCTCGCCGACGGCGCGACCACGACGGTCCACGTCGCCCGCCACGCGCTCGACACCACCCACCTGCGCGTGGTCGTCATCCCCGGCCAGGCGAAGCTCGCGCCCTGGTGCGCCGCCCGTGGCATCACCGAGGCGATCGTCGGCGGGTTCTTCGCGCGCCCCGATGGAACGCCCCTGGGCGAGGTGCGCACCAGCGGCGTCGTCCGCGACCACGTCCCCTTCACCGCGCCGTTCGACGCGACGCGAGCGTGCGTCCACATCGAGGGCGGGAGCACACGGATCGCGCGTCGCACCGAGATCGACCGCGAACCCCGCGGCGACCTCCTGCAGGCCGGTCCGCTCCTGGTCGAGCACGGCCACCCCGTGTTCACCCGCGGCGACGACCGCGAGGGCTTCTCCGCCGCCAACGGCCAGTTCGACTCCGACATCACCGACGGCCGCTACCCCCGCGCCGCCATCGGCCTCAGCGACAGCGCGTACTTCGCCGTCGCCGTCGACGGTCGCAGCCGCGACGACGCGGGCCTCACGCTGGAGGAGCTCGCCGCCTGCATGGCGAGCCTCGGCTGTCACACCGCGATGAACCTCGACGGCGGCGGGTCGACGACGCTGATCAGCGGCGGGCGGATGAAGAACCACCCGCGCAAGAACTACGAGGAGCCCGAGCCGGGCGGGCGGCCGGTGTCGACCGCGCTCGTCTTCACCTCGATATGAAGCAGCTCGCCGCCCTCGTGGTCGACCTGCAGCGTCGTGTGGTCGATCCCGAAGCGGTCATGCAGCACCCGCTCGAGATCGAGCCGCGCCCGGTGACAGTCGTCGTCGATGCCCACCAGCACGTGCGCTGACAGCGCCGGGAAGCCCGAGGTGACCTCCCACACGTGGAGGTCGTGGACCTCGGAGACGCCGTCGACGTCGATCATCGCCGCCCCGAGCGCCGGCACGTCGATGTTCTTCGGCGCGGCCTCCAGGAAGATCCGCCCGGAGTCGCGCAGCAGCGACCACGCCGCCCGCAGCATCACCGCGGCGACGAACAGCGACGCGATGCCGTCCGCCCGGTCCCAGCCGCCCACCAGGATCAGGAAACCGGCGACCGCGGTGGCGATGAAGGCCACGAGGTCGGTCAGCACGTGCTGGAAGGCGCCCTCGACGTTCAGCGACGTGCGGTCCGCGCCGTGCAGGACGAGCGTGGCGCCCAGGTTGACGGCGACGCCGACCAGCGCGACGACGAGCACGACGCCGCCCTCGACCGCCGGCGGTTCGATCAGCCGGCGGATGCCTTCGTAGACGATCAGCAGCCCGAGCACCAGCAGCGTCGCGCCGTTGAACTGCGCCGAGAGGATCTCCGTGCGCTTGAGGCCGTAGGTCATCGCGCCCTTGGCGGGCCGCGCCGCCAGCCGCAGCGCGACCAGCGCCAGCGCCAGCGCCGCCGCGTCGGTGAGCATGTGCGCCGCGTCGGAGAGCAGCGCCAGCGACTGGGCGAGGATGCCCGCCACGACCTCGACGGCCATCAGGCCGAGCAGCAGGCCCAGCGCGATCCGCAGCCTTCCGGCCGAGGCGTCGGCCGGCGCGTGCGAATGCCCGTGGTCGTGATCGTGGCTCACGACATCAATGATGGTGCCACGGCCGTCAGCTACGTTCACACCCTGACGACATCACGTTCACGAGCGATCATGGGCCTGCTCTTCTACCCCCGCGGCGGGTCGGCCCACGTCGCGCGCAACCTCGCCGCGACCCTTCCCCACAACGGGTGGGACGTGACGATCCTGTCCGGGAGCATCGCGCCGCCCGGCGACGCCAACCGCTTCTACCACGGCCTGGACGTCCACCCGGTGGACATGACGGACGCGCTCGCCGCGCCCGACCCGATGGCCGCGCACCCGCCGCTGCATCCCTCCTACGAGGATCGCCCCGGCGCGCCCGACCGGATCTTCGCCTCCCTCGACGACGTCGAGGCGGAGGCCCAGGTCGCCGCGTGGGCGCACGCGCTGGAGTCCGTCGACGCGGCCGGCGCCGACCTCCTGCACCTGCACCACCTGACGCCGCTCTACGAGGCGGCCCGGCGCGTCGCTCCGGACGTCCCGATCGTCGGGCACCTGCACGGCACCGAACTGCTGATGCTCGAGGCGATCGATCGCGACCCCGGCCGCTGGGCGCACGGCCCGGCGTGGGCGCAACGGCTGCGGGACTGGTCGGCCGACTGCGAGCGGATCATCGTGCTCTCGACCAAGCAGGTCGAGCGGGCCACGCGGGTGCTCCCGATCGAGCCGGCGCGCTGCGTGCTGGTCCCGAACGGCTTCGATCCGGAGAACTTCACCCCGCGCCACATCGACCACCGGGCGCTGTGGCGCCGGATGCTGGTCGACGAGCCGCGCGGCTGGGGCCCGGACGGGCGGACGGTCGCCTACGCGGACGTCTCTGCGTTCGGCGACGCCCGCGGCGAGACGCCGGTGATCCTCTACATCGGCCGCTTCACCGAGGTCAAGCGCCTGCCGGTGCTGGTCGACGCGTACATGCGGGCCCGCCCGCACTTCAACGTGCGCGCACCGCTCGTGCTCGTCGGCGGCTTCCCGGGCGAGTGGGAGGGCGAGCATCCGCTGCAGACGATCGAGCGCCTCGGCGCGACCGACGTCTTCCTCGCCGGCTGGCACGACCACGAGGAGCTCCCGGACATCCTCGCCGCGACCGACGTCATCGTCCTGCCGTCGGTGCGTGAGCAGTTCGGGCAGGTGCTGGTCGAGGGGATGGCGTGCGGGCTGCCGGCGATCGCCGTGGACGCGCACGGTCCCGCGGACATCGTCACCCACGGCGAGACCGGCTGGCTGGTCGAGCCCGACGACGCGCCCGGGCTCGCCCGCGCGCTGATCGAGGCCGTCAACCGCCCGGACGAGCGTCGCCGGCGCGGCGCGAACGCGGTCGCGGACGTCGGCGAGCGCTACTCGTGGCCGATGCTGGCGCGCGATGTCGCTGCGCTCTACGACGAGGTAAAAGCCGAGGCCGACGCAACAATGTTGTGCACAAGCCCGGCACAAGTGGCCTGATCGCTGCGTCAGAGACAACGGATCGAGGGCCGTCGCATTGCCCTCGCTGCTACGTTGTCACTCCCTTCCGACGCCCTCGGAGGGGATTTTGCGTCCCCTGACCCGACCCGTCGCCTCGCCCATGCCTGAACGTCCTGCCGGCCGGATCGGCCTTTACGACCCGACCTACGAACATGACGCCTGTGGCGTCGCCATGGTGGCCAAACTCGACGGCGTAGCGAGCCACGAGACGGTCGACCGCGCCATCGTCGCGCTCGAGAACCTGGAGCATCGCGGAGCCGCCGGCGCCGACCCGAACACGGGTGACGGCGCGGGCATCCTGATGCAGCTGCCCGACGAGTTCATGCGCGGCGTGATCGACGCCGAGCTGCCCGCGCCGGGCGCCTACGGCGTCTGCGTCTGCTTCCTCCCGCGCGAGGACGACCGCCGCGCGGAGCTCGAGCAGCTGCTGGAGACGACCGTCACCGAGGAGGGCCAGCGGGTCATCGGCTGGCGCGACGTGCCGGTCGACAAGGACTACGTCGGCATCACGGCCAACCTCTACGCGCCCTACGTCAAGCACCTCGTCGTGGCCGCGAGCGACGAGCTGGCGGCCGATCAGGACGCCTTCGAGCGCAAGCTCTACGTGATCCGCCGCGTGGCCGAGATCGCCGCCGGCCCGGAGCTCGTGATCCCGAGCTTCTCGAGCCGGACGATCGTCTACAAGGGCATGCTCACGAGCCCGCAGGTGATGGGCTACTACCCCGACCTGCAGGACCCGCGGACCAAGACCGCGCTCGCGCTCGTGCACTCGCGGTTCTCCACGAACACGTTCCCGAGCTGGGAGCTGGCCCACCCGTACCGGATGATCGCCCACAACGGCGAGATCAACACGCTGCGCGGGAACATCAACTGGATGCGGGCGCGCGAGTCCCAGCTCGCCTCCGAGCTCTTCGGCGACGACCTCCAGAAGGTCCTGCCGATCGTGCGTCCCGGCGGCAGCGACTCGGCGACGTTCGACAACGTGCTCGAGCTGCTGGTGCTGGCCGGCCGCAGCCTCCCGCACGCGATCATGATGATGATCCCGGAGGCCTACGAGAACCGGGACGATCTGCCCGAGGACCTCAAGGCCTTCTACGCCTTCCACTCCTGCCTGATGGAGCCGTGGGACGGCCCGGCGGCGGTGGCCTTCACCGACGGCCGCGTGATCGGCGCGACGCTGGACCGCAACGGCCTGCGCCCCGGCCGCTGGCTGGAGACCAAGGACGGCTGGGTCGTGCTCGGCTCCGAGACCGGCGTCATGGACGTCCCGCCGGAGAACGTCAAGCGCAAGGGCCGCCTGCAGCCCGGCAAGCTGTTCCTGGTCGACCTCGAGCGCGGCGTGATCGTCGACGACTCCGAGGTCAAGGCCTCCGTCGCCGGCCAGCAGCCGTACGGCGAGTGGTTCGAGCAGGGCATCGTGCACATCGCCGACCTGCCGCCGGCGCCCGTCGAGCCGAAGCCGACGACGCCGCTGCCCGCGCGCCAGCGCGCCTTCGGCTTCACCCAGGAGGACCTGCGGGTGCTGCTGGCGCCGACCGCGGCCAAGGGCGAGGAGCCGATCGGCTCGATGGGCAACGACGCCGCGCTCGCGGTTCTGAGCGACCGCGAGCCGCCGCTGTTCAACTACTTCAAGCAGCTCTTCGCGCAGGTCACCAACCCGCCGATCGACCCGATCCGCGAGGCGATCGTGATGAGCGTCGGCACCGGCGTCGGGTCCGAGGCGAACCTGCTCGACGAGACGCCCGTGCACGCCCACCAGCTGGCCATGCAGACCCCGCTGCTGTTCGACCGCGAGATGCAGCAGCTGCGCCACGTCGACAGCTCGATCTTCAAGTCGCACACGGTGGACATCACGTGGCCGGTCTCCGAGGGGCCGGACGGGATGGTCCGCGCGCTCGACCGCGTCTGCCAACAGGCCGACGCGGCGCTCGCGGACGGCGTCAACATCCTGATCCTGTCCGACCGGGCGGTCTCGCCCGAGCGGGCGGGGATCCCGTCACTGCTGGCCGTCGCCGGCGTGCACCATCACCTCGTGCGCGAGGGCACGCGCCTGCAGACCGGTCTGATCCTGGAGTCCGGCGAGCCGCGCGAGGTCCACCACTTCGCGACGCTGATCGGGTACGGCGCGTCCGCCATCAACCCGTACCTGATGCTGGAGTCGCTGGAGGAGCTCGTCGCCGACGGCCGCATCCCGGGCGTCGAGGACTTCGAGACCGCCCAGTGGAACGTCGTCAAGGGCATCGCCAAGGGCCTGCTCAAGACGATCTCGAAGATGGGCATCTCGACGATCCAGTCCTACAACGGGGCGCAGATCTTCGAGGCCGTCGGCCTCGCGCCGGAGCTGATCGACCGCTACTTCGTGGGCACCGCCTCGCGCATCGGCGGCATCGACGCGCAGATCCTCGCGGTGGAGACGCTGGAGCGCCACGCGCGCGGCTTCGAGCTCGCCAACGACGACCTGCTGCCGGTCGGCGGCGTCTACGCGTGGCGCCGCGAGGGCGAGCACCACATGTGGAACCCGGAGACGATCGCGCTGATCCAGCACGCCGTCCGCCACGGTGGCCAGCCGACCTACGACGAGTACGCCAAGCTCGTCAACGAGGACGCCGGGCGCCGGGCGACGCTGCGCGGGCTGCTGAAGTTCCGCGAGCTGCCCGAGGCCGAATGGCTGGCGCTGGAGGACGTCGAGCCCGCGAGCGAGATCGTCAAGCGCTTCGTCACCGGCGCGATGTCGCTGGGCTCCCTGAGCCGCGAGGCGCACGAGACGCTGGCGATCGCCATGAACCGGATCGGCGGCAAGTCCAACACCGGTGAGGGCGGCGAGGATCCCGTCCGCTACACGCCCGACCCGAACGGCGACCTGCGCCGCTCGGCGATCAAGCAGGTCGCGTCCGGCCGCTTCGGCGTGAACATCAACTACCTCGTCAACGCCGACGAGCTGCAGATCAAGATGGCCCAGGGCGCCAAGCCCGGCGAGGGCGGCCAGCTGCCCGGCCACAAGGTCGACAAGTACATCGGGACGATCCGCTTCACGACGCCCGGCGTGGGCCTGATCTCGCCGCCGCCGCACCACGACATCTACTCGATCGAGGACCTCAAGCAGCTCATCTACGACCTGCGCTGCGCGAATCCGGGCGCCCGGATCAGCGTCAAGCTGGTGTCCGAGGTGGGTGTGGGCACGGTCGCCGCGGGCGTCGCCAAGGCCAACGCCGATCACGTGCTGATCGCGGGCCACGACGGCGGCACCGGCGCGTCGCCGTTGAGCTCGATCCAGGCGGCCGGCATCCCGTGGGAGATCGGCCTCGCCGAGACGCAGCAGACGCTGGTGCTCAACGACCTGCGCTCGCGCATCTGGGTCCAGACCGACGGCCAGCTCAAGACCGGCCGCGACGTCGTGATCGCCGCGCTGCTGGGCGCCGACGAGTGCGGCTTCTCGACCGCGCCGCTGATCGCGACGGGCTGCATCATGATGCGCGCCTGCCACCTGAACACGTGCCCCGTGGGCATCGCGACGCAGGACCCGGAGCTGCGCAAGCGCTTCAAGGGCCTGCCCGAGCACGTCGTGAACTTCTTCTTCTTCGTCGCCGAGGAGGCGCGGCAGATCATGCGCCGGCTCGGCATCCGCCGCTACGAGGATCTCGTCGGCCGCGTGGACATGCTCGAGGCCGACGCGGCGATCGAGCACTGGAAGGGCCGCGGCGTGGACCTCACGCACGTGCTGTCGGCCCCGCCGGTCACCGACGACGCCCCGCGCCGGCGCCTGCGCCCGCAGGACTCGCCGCTGCCCGGCGCGCTGGACTGGACGCTGATCGAGGCCGCGCGCGACGCGATCGACAACCGGATGAAGGTCACCGGGACGTTCGACGTGCGCAACGTCAACCGGACCGTCGGCGGCCTGCTCTCGAGCGCGGTGACCCAGGTTCACGGCGCCGCCGGGCTCCCGCCCGGGACGATCCGCTACGAGCTGCGCGGGTCCGCGGGCCAGTCGTTCGGCGCGTGGCTGGCGCCGGGCGTCGAGCTCACCCTGTTCGGCGACGCCAACGACTACACCGGCAAGGGCTTGTCCGGTGGCGTGCTCACCGTTCGCCCGCCGGAGGACGTCACGTTCCCCGCCGAGGAGAACGTCGTCATCGGCAACACGGTGCTCTACGGCGCGACCGCCGGCCGCGCGTTCTTCCGCGGGCTCGCGGGCGAGCGCTTCGGCGTGCGCAACAGCGGCGCCAGCGCCGTCGTGGAGGGCGTGGGCGACCACGGCTGCGAGTACATGACCGGCGGGCGCGTGGTCGTGCTCGGCGCGACGGGCCGCAACTTCGCCGCGGGCATGTCCGGCGGCGTGGCCTACGTGCTCGACGCCGACGGCACGTTCGGCGAGCGCTGCAACATGGGCCTGGTCGGCTTCGACGAGATCTCCGAGACGGACGCGATCGAGCTGCACGGGCTGATCGAGGAGCACTTCGAGCGCACCCGCTCGACGGTGGCGGAGAAGATCCTGGCGGCGTGGGACGAGTACCTGCCGCGGTTCAAGAAGGTCATGCCGCACGACTACAAGCGTGCGCTGAAGGAGCTCGCTGAGGCCGAGGCCGTGGAGTCCACGGGCGGCGAGGGATTCGTCACCACGGAGACGTTCTGATGGGCAAGGTCGGAGGGTTCCTGGAAATCTCGCGCGTTGAGGCCCCGGAGCGGGACCCGAACGCGCGCACGGCGGACTTCAACGAGTTCGTCGAGACGCTGCCGGTCGAGGGCCTGCGCGAGCAGGGCGCGCGCTGCATGGAGTGCGGCGTGCCGTTCTGCCACAACGGCTGCCCGCTCGGCAACCTGATCCCGGACTGGAACGATCTCGTCTACCGCGACCGCTGGCGCGAGGCGATCGTCCAGCTGCACGCGACCAACAACTTCCCGGAGTTCACCGGGCGCCTGTGCCCCGCGCCGTGCGAGGCCGCGTGCGTGCTGGAGATCCGCGAGGGCGATGCGGTCGCGATCAAGCAGATCGAGGTCTCGATCGTCAATCGCGGGTGGGACGAGGGCTGGATCGTGCCGCAGCCGCCGGCCGTCGAGACGGGCCGCAGCGTGGCCGTCGTCGGCGCCGGGCCCGCGGGCCTGGCCGCCGCGCAGCAGCTGCGCCGGGCCGGCCACGCGGTCACCGTCTACGAGCGCGACGAGTCCGGCGGCGGGCTGATCCGCTTCGGCGTGCCGCACTTCAAGATCGAGAAGTGGGTCGTCGAGCGGCGGCTGGATCAGCTGCGCGCGGAAGGCGTCGAATTCGAGTACGGCGTCGACGTCGGCGTCGACGTGTCCGCGGACGACCTGCGCGCGCGCCACGACGCGGTCGTGATCGCCACCGGCTCGCGCGTCCCGCGCGACCTGCCCGTTCCCGGCCGCGAGCTGGACGGCGTGCACTTCGCGATGGAGTACCTCTACGACCGCGCGCGCTGCCTCGAAGGCAATCCCCCGGAGCAGCCGATCACCGCGGCCGGCAAGCACGTCCTGGTAGTCGGCGGCGGCGACACCGGCGCGGACTGCGTGGGCCATTCGCACCGCGAGGGCGCGGCTTCGGTCACCCAGATCGAGCTCCTCGGCGAGCCGCCCGAGCGCCGCCCGGACGACCTCACGCCGTGGCCGCGCTGGCCCGTGAAGCTGCGCACGTCCTACGCGCTCAAGGAGGGCGGGGAGCGCGATTTCGCGATCTCCACGACCTCGCTGACCGGCAACGGCTCGGTGCAGGAGGTCCACTGGGTGCAGAACGAGGGCAAGCCCCCGTTCGCGGCCATCCCCGGCACCGAGGAGTCGCACCCGGTCGAGCTCGTGCTGCTGGCCATGGGCTTCCTCGGCCCGGAGCAGGACCTGCTCGATCAGCTCGGCGTCGATCGCGACGCGCGCTCGAACGTCAAGGCGGGCGCCTACGCGACCTCCGTCGAGGGCATCTTCGCCGCGGGTGACGCGCGCCGCGGGCAGTCGCTGATCGTCTGGGCGATCAACGAAGGCCGCCAGTGCGCCCGCGTGGCCGATCGCTACCTGCGCTCGCTGCCCGCGGTCGACCCGCACCTCGAGGAGTCGGCGGGAGCGAGCGACCGTCTCGGCTCGCCCGACCTCGGCGCCGACCCGCCCAACCTCGCCGCGAACGCCTAACCGGCGACGATCTTCACCTTCCTCGCCGTCCTGCAGCTGGCCTTCCCCGCCTGCTGCTTCTTGCGCACGCACGCCACGAGGCGGTAGTCGCCGGCGGGGACGGTGTGGGCGACGGGGATCGAGAACGTCAGCGTGCGCGTCGCGCCGCCCTTGGTGGCGCTCAGGTCCGCGCCGGCCAGCTTGTACTTGGCGCCGTCCGCGGTCCGCAGCGTCACCGTGACGCGGCCGCGCGCGGCCGCGTGGTGCTTGGCGTTGGCGACCCGCACCGCCAGCGCGAACGTCGCTCCCTGCTGGATGCTCGCCGGCGGCCTGCCCACCGCCTTGACGGTCAGCTTCGCCGGCTCCATCGCCGCCGCCGCGGGTACCGCGGCGACCGCCAGCGCGATCGCGGCCGCCCCAACGCGTACGTTCATCTCTCGCAACCTCCGTGTCATGTGGACTCGAAACTAGTGCATCAACGCACCGGTAGGGTCACGCGGACCATGAACGTGCTCATCACGGGGTGCTCGACAGGCATCGGGCGGGCGACCGCGCTGCGGCTCGCGGGCGGGGATTTCACGGTGTACGCCTCGGCGCGCCGGGTCGAGACGCTGACCGAGCTGGAGGCCGCGGGCTGCCACGTGCTGGCCCTCGACGTCACTGACGACGCCTCGATGGAGGCCGCGGTCGCCGGGCTCGACGTCGACGTGCTGATCAACAACGCCGGCTACTCCCAGTCCGGCGCGCTCGAGACGCTGCCGATGGCGTCGGTGCGGCGCCAGTTCGAGACCAACGTGTTCGGCGCGCTGCGGCTCACGCAGCTGGTGCTGCCCGGGATGCGCGCGAAGGGCGCCGGCAAGGTCGTGATGATCTCCTCGATGGGCGGTCGCCTGACCTTCCCCGGCGGCGGCGCCTACCACGCGACCAAGTACGCGATCGAGGCGATCAGCGACGCGCTGCGGATGGAGGTCCGGCCGTTCGGGATCGACGTCATCTGCGTCGAGCCGGGGCTGATCCGCACGGAGTTCGGGACCACCGCGGCCGACGGCGTGCCTGACGACGGCGGGCCGTACGCGAAGCTCAACGCCGCGGTCGCCCGCTCCACCCGTGAGGTCTACACCGGTCCGCTGTCGCGCCTGGGCGGCGACGGGGACGACGTGGCGGCCGCGATCGAGCGTGCGTTGACCGCCAAGCGCGCGCCGACGCGGGTCCCGGTGACCGCCTCGGCGCGGGTGTTCATGGGCGTGCGGCGGCTGCTGCCCGACCGCGCGTGGGACCGCGTGGTCGGGGCTAGCTTTCGCTGAGCTCGGCCACCGCCGCGAGCAGCCGCTCGGCGTCGGAGGCGTCGTTGTAGTGCAGGAACCCGGCCCGGATGCCGCCGTGCGGCGCGAGCCCGAGCACCTGCTCGAGCTCCCAGGCGTAGTAGTTGCCGTTCCACACCGCGATCTCCTTCGCCGCCAGGGCGCGGGCCACGGCGTCCGGGTGCATGCCCGCGACGGTGAACATCAGCGTCGGCGCGCGGTCGGCGGCGTCGCCGTAGAGCGTCACGTGGTCCATCGAGCGCAGGCCGTCGAGCACGGTCGCCATCAGGCCCTCTTCGTGGGCGCGCACGGCCTCGAAGTCGAGGTCGAGCATGTACTCGGCGGCCGCGCGGACGCCCGCGAGCGACTCGAACGGCAGCGTCCCCAGCTCCCAGCGGTCAGGCGCCTCCTCGGGTGACGGCTTGAGCTTGTCCGGGTGGAACTCCTCCAGCAGCGCCGGCGAGGCGCAGAGCACCGAGATGTGCGGCCCGAACCACTTGTAGGCGCTGCAGGCGATCACGTCGGCGCCGAGGCCGGCGAGGTCGTAGCGGCGGTGCGGCGTGGCGTGCACGGCGTCGACGTAGACGCGGGCGCCGGCGGCATGGGCGGCGGCGACGATCCCCTCGATCTCCGGGACGGTGCCGATCGCGTTGGACGCGGCGGTCACCGCGACCCACCTGGTGCGCTCGTTCAGGACCGCCTCGACCGCGCTCGCGGGCAGTTCGAGCGTGCCCTCCAGCGGCTCCGCGAAGCGCACGGTGACGCCCGCGCGCTCGGCCGCGATCACCCACGGGCGCACGTTGGAGTCGTGGTCCAGGCGGGTGCAGATGATCTCGTCGCCGGGCTCCAGCGCGCGCACGACGGTCGCCGCGAAGCGCATCGTGGTCGCGGTGAAGGAGGGGCCGAAGAAGATCCCGGCGGGGTCGCCGCCGAGCAGCGTCGCGCAGGCCGCGCGGGTGCTCTCGACCAGCTCGTCGGTCTGCTCGGCGGCCTTGAACAGCCCGCCGTGGTTGGCCATCGCGCCGGAGCGCATGAAGTCGGCCATGGCCTCGATCACGCTGTCGACGACCTGGCTGCCGGCGGCGCCGTCGAGGCGAGCCCAGCCGTCGCGCAGGCCCGGGAAGCGATCACGGTTCATCAGAGACTTTCCTTTGCCAGTTCGGCGTCACGGTCGTAGGTGAGGATCGCGACGGCGGCGCCCGGCGACAGCCAGACCAGCTCGTCGACCTCCTCGTTCGGGGCGAACTCACCGTCGGACGGCTCCATCAGCCAGTAGCGGACGGCCTTCGAGCGGCCCTTGCGGTCGTTGTAGAAGGTGGGGGAGAGCTCGCGGCCGAGCGTGCAGCGCAGGCCCGTCTCTTCCCAGACCTCGCGCAGAGCGCACTCCTCCCAGCTCTCGCCCGGATCCAGCTTGCCCTTGGGCAGCGACCAGTCGTCGTAGCGGGGGCGATGGACGACGGCGATCGTCCCGTCCGGGCGGCGGACGACGCCCCCCGCGGCCTTCACCTCGGCATCCTCGGGCTCCATGGCGCCCATCCTGGCAGGCCCTCTGGCCGGATGTCCTGGTCAATTCTTACGTTCGTCCGACTAGATTCCCTGCATACGCAGGCGAGGGGTCATTGCGGGTGTCCTGTTGGCAGCGATCGCGCTGCCCGCGTCCGCGCGCGCCGCGACCCCGCCGACGCCGCGCGTGCTCGCCCGGCTCGACGGGACGCTCACGGGCCCCGCGGACGGCGCGGCAGCGACGATCGGCCTGCGCTACGTCCGCGCGCATCTCTCCGAGCTCGGGCTCGACAAGGGCGATCTGGAGACGTTGCAGGACCCGACGGTGAGCGTGCTCGACGGCATTCGCCACGTGCGCTGGCCCCAGGCGGTCGACGGCGTGCGCGCCGCCGATGCCGAGCTGCGCGTGAGCGTCACCGCCGACGGGCGCGTGCTCAACGTCCTCGGCTCACCCGCGCACGATCTCCCCACCGACACGACGCCGGATCTGACCGCCGGCGAGGCCGTCCGCGCCGTGCAGAAGGACGTCGGCGTCTACCGGTCCCTCAGACGCCGCTCCGGCGTGCGCAAGGTCCGCTACGAGGACGGGACCACGGCCAAGCTCTCGCTGTTCAAAGGCGGGCTGGCGTGGCGCGTCACCTACCGCGCCGCCTCCGATGCCGTCTATGACGCGATGGTCGCCGACAGCGGCAAGGTCCTCAAGCGGGTGAACCTCGTCAAGTCCGAGGCCGAGGGGATGGTGTGGGACAACCATCCCGGCGCGGCGAACGGGGGCGAGGCGCGGGCGGTGGACCTCTCGCCCTGGCTGACGTCGAGCACCACGCTCGAAGGCCCGTACGTGCACGCGTTCACCGACATCAACGACAACGACCGCGTCGACGGCAACGAAGAGGTCGAGCCGTTGTCGTACCCGTTCAAGTCCGACTACGCCGGGGTCGGCTGCATCTCGACCGGGCCGTGCTCGTGGAGCGGGTCCGCGTCCACGGCGCTCGACAACCGCCTCCAGAACGCCGTCCAGGCCTTCTATCTGGCCAACCTCTTCCACGACCACCTGACGCAGGCGCCGATCTCCTTCCATGGCTTCGAGGGCGCCGACAAGGTTGAGCTTCAGGCCGACGACGGCGCGGGCAAGAGCACGCCGAACCTCAACAACGCGAACATGTACACGCCGCCGGACGGCCAGTCGCCGATCATGCAGATGTACCTGTGGTCGAACCCCTACCGGGCGATGAACGGCGGCGACGACGCCTCGATCGTCTACCACGAGTACACGCACGGGCTCACGAACCGCCTCGTCACCGACGCCGACGGCGCGGGCGCGCTGAACTCCGCCCAGGCGGGGGCGATGGGCGAGGGCTGGAGCGACTTCTACGCCAAGGACTTCCTCGTCTCGCAGTGGCCGTCGATCGACACGCCCGCGCCGGGCGAGGTGCGGATGGGCGACTACACCGACCGCCCGGGCCTGAACACGATCCGCAACCAGGGGCTCGACTGCCCGGTGGGCCTCACGAGCGAACCGCTCTACTGCCAGGGCCGCGGGCCGGGCAACCGCGGCGGGTACACCTACGGCGACTTCGGCAAGATCGGCAGCGGTCCCGAGGTCCACGACGACGGCGAGATCTGGGCCGAGACGTTGTGGGACCTGCGCACCGAGCTCGGTCCGTCGGTGGCCGTGCGCCTGATCACCGCGGCGCTGCCGCTGTCGCCGCCGGAGCCGTCGTTCCTGGACATGCGCAACGCGATCCTGCAGGCCGACGCCGCCTCGGGCGGGACCTACCGCGCGCGCATCTGGTCGGTGTTCGCCGCGCGCGGGATGGGCTTCTTCGCCAGCGCCGCCGACGGCAACGACACGGCGCCGCTGGAGGACTTCTCGCTCCCGCCGGAGCCCGGCGGGCCGCGCGGGACGATCACGGGCACGGTGCGCGACGGACTGGCGCCGAACCTGCCGCTCGCCGGCGTGACGGTGAGCATCGGCCCCAACGCCGCCGGCCCGGACGCGCTGACCGCCACGACGGACGTCAACGGCGTCTACACGCTGAGCGTCCCGCCCGGCACCTACCCGACGATCGTCGTCCGCCGCGCGGGCTACGAGCGGGCGATCACGTCGATGTCGATCGCCGCGGACGAGACCAAGACGGTCGACGCGCAGATCAAGCGCGACTGGGCCGCACGCGAGGGCGGCGCGCTCCTGCGCTCCAACGAGGGCGCGGAGTACACGAGCTACGGCTGCGGCCCGGGCGCGGCGATCGACAACAACCAGAGCATCACGTGGTCGACGGACTACTCGGTGAGCACGCGCAAGCGGCTCGTGGTCGAGTTGCCGCAGCCGGTCCAGGTCACCCAGTTCGGCATCGATCCCGCGGCCGGCTGCTCGGACTCCAACAACGCCTCGATGAAGGGCTTCACCGTCGAGACCTCGACCGTCAGCGCCGATGGCCCGTGGACGTCCGCGGCGAGCGGCTCGTTCGCGGATTCGAGCGCCTGGCACAAGATGAACGCCGTCACCCCGACCGGCGGGACGAGCGGCGTGCGCTGGGTGCGGCTGACGCCGATCAACCCGTACGCGAACTCGTCGTTCCTCGACGTCTCCGAGTTCGCCGTCTACGGACGCGCGGTGCTCGATCCGCCGGTGACGACGATCGTCTCCGGCCCGGCGCAGAACTCCACGGACTCCGACGCGACGCCGACGTTCGTCTTCGGCTCCGACGAGGCGGGCTCGACCTTCGAGTGCAAGCTCGACACGGCGGCGGCCGCGCCCTGCCCGTCGCCGTACACGCTCCCGGCGCTGATCGACGGCCAGCACACGCTGGTCGTGACCGCGATCAACGTCAACGGGATCCGCGGCAACTCGGTGACCCGGACGTGGACGGTCAACCTCGGGCTGCCGGACACCACGTTGAGCGGGCAGCCGTTCGCCTACACGAAGTCCACGAACCTCTCGTTCACGTTCACCGGCGACCGCCAGGACCGGTTCGCGTGCAAGTGGGACTCGGTGGTCGTCGATCCGTGCACCTCGCCCGCGACACGCACCCTCGGCCAGGGCGCGCACACGTTCTCGGTCTACGCCGTCAACGTCAACGGCGCCGACCCGACCCCGGACACGCGGTCCTTCACCGTCGACTCGCTTCCCCCCGTGCCGACGATCTCCAGCGCGAGCGTCGTCGACGACTCGATCACGTTCGGCTTCTCGGCGGCCGACGCCACGCCGGTCACGTTCACGTGCACCTTCGACGGCAACACCACGCCGTGCACCGGCCCGACCAAGACCTACAGCGACCTCGACGACGGCGCCTACGCGCTCATGCTCGAGGCCACCGACGCGGCGGGCAACAAGGCGACCACCACGCGCATGGTCCAGCTCGCGGCGCCCGGCTACGACACCAGCTTCACCTCCACCCCCGACGCCACGATCAACTACGACGATCCGGTCTTCGAGTTCGACTCGCCGTCGGCCAACGCGACCTTCGAGTGCTCGCTCGACGGCGCCGCGTTCGAGGAGTGCGAGAGCCCGGTCTGGTTCAGCGGGCTGCCCGAAGGCGCGCACTCGTTCGTCACCCGCGCCGTCGGCCCGGGCACGCGCCGCGACGGCACGCCGGCGCGCTTCGACTTCACCGTCGACGTCACGCCGCCGGAGACGATCCTCACGCTCGCGCCGCCGCTGGCGCTGACCACCCGCGACTTCGCCGTCGGCTTCACCGCCAGCGAGCCGGCGACGTTCGTCTGCTCGCTCGACGGCCTCGAGACCGACTGCGCGTCACCGTTCGCGATGACCGGCCTCGCCGACGGCGGTCACGTCCTCGTCGTCACCGCGGTCGACGCGGCGGGCAACGTCGACCCGACCCCGGAGCGGCGCGAGTTCACCGTCTTCGTCCCGCTGCCGCCCGCGGCTACGCCCACGCCGGTCGCGACCGCCACCCCGACTCCGACCCCGAAGCCGAAGTCTCGCGCGCTGACCGGCGTCAAGATCGCCAAGTCCGTGTCGCTGAAGGCCCTGCGCAGGACCAAGAAGCTCCGCTTCACGGTGCGCACGGCTTCCGGCGCCCGCGTCGCCGTCGACGCCAAGCTCGGCCGCAGGGCGCTCGGCAAGGCCACCCGCACCGCCACCGGAGCGGTCACGATCAAGCTCAACGCCAAGCGTCTCAAGACCGCCCGCCGCGGCGCGACGATCACCCTTCGCATCCGGGCGTCGGGCACCAACCTCACGCCGGTCACCAAGACCGCCAAGCTCAAGCTCAAAACCTAAAGGGGCCTGGCCCCGTCAACGTAGGGTGACGGGGCCTGGCCCCTTTAGGTTCAGGGGTCCGGATAGGGCTGAGCGTGGACCGCGCCGGTGAACCTGCGGTTGCCGAGCTCGTAGGCGCCGCCCTGGGCGGTGGCCAGCTCGGCCGAGGGGCGGCCCGGGCGCTTGACGGCGAGGCGGACTCCGGCCAGGCCGGCGTGCAGGACCTCGCGCTCGCCGCGCACCGGGTCGGCGCCGACGCCGGAGTAGCGGAAGCAGGCGGTCTGGTCGAGGTCGGCATGGACGGCGACGCGGATCTCGATGCGCTCGCCCGGGACGATCGCTTCGAGGCGCCCGGGCATGGCGACCACGCGCACGCCCGGGACGTGGCCGAGACCGCCGAGGCGCAGGCGCTGGCCGCCGACGAAGACGGCGCCGTTGGCGATCCAGGGGGAGAGCGCTCCGCCGATCCGCACGCGGGCGAGGGCCAGCTCGAGCCAGGCGTCGGGCTCGTCCTCGAAGCCCGCGGCGTGCAGCCATACCCAGCGCTCCGCGTGCTCCCGGCCCCAGTTGTGGCCGACGGTCGCGCGCCAGCCGACGACATCCACGAGCGCGCCGTCGAGGACCACCTGCCCGCGCGCGATGCCGTCCGGGACGGGTGCCTCGAGCTTGGTCCGGGGGAACGGAAGCCGATAGAGCACGGCGGGCCGGAGGTGGCGCAGCGGGACGCCCGCGCCGGCCACCGTGAGCTGCCACTCGGCCATCCGCCCGCGCGCCCGGGCCTCGCCGCGGAAGCCCTCGAAGCTCGCCCGCATCCCGGCCGGGAAGTCGGGGCAGGACTGCTTGACCGAGGCGGGCCCTCCGGCGGCGGGATCGAACACCGTGCACCACAGCGCGGCGCTGCCCTCGGCGGCGCCCGCCGCCCGGTGGCGCGTGTGGCGAATCCAGAGCGCTCGGGGCGGCCGGCCGGCTTCGGCGTCCCGCGCGCTGAGAAACCAGGACTCGTATCGGCCGGCCACGCACACAATTGTGCCGTCCGGTGGACCCCGTACCGTGGTGCTCGCCATGCCCCTCTGCTTCATTGAGCCGCAGGACGCCATCCGCGTGATCGCGGAATCGGTCGGCCGCGAAGCCCGCCGGCAGCTGCTCGGTGAGCTCGTGCGCGCGTGGGTGGACGAGATCCCGGAGGCCGAGCTCGCCTCGCACTACGCCAAGGCGGTCGCCGACCTGGACGAGCACGACCTCTCGATGCTCGCCGCCTGGCACGCGTCGATGGAGGTCGGCACGCCGATCGCCAACAAGGACTTCCTGGTCGGTGCGTTCAAGACCCTGGGCGAGAACCGGCGCGAGGCGCTGAAGATCGCCGCGGGCCTGCGTGGTGAGGATGCGTTCAACGCGGGTGTGGCCGAGGAGCAGGCGCTCGAGAGCGTCCTTCCGTGGCTCAGCCGCGAGCGCGCGACGGAGCTTCTGGCCGAGTGCCTCGAGCTCTACGTCTGGGACCGGCTAGGCAGCGAGAACTGAGTCGATCTCCGCGACGGCCTGGGCCGTGTCGCGGAAGTGCACGCCGTGCATGCCGACTTCGCGTGCGCCCTCGACGTTGATCTCGAGGTCGTCCACGAAGACGCATTCCGAGGCGGGGAGCTGCAGGCGCGTGAGCACGATCTCGTAGATCTCCGGCTCGGGCTTGCGGGTGCCCTCGAAGCCCGAGTCGACGACGAGCTCGAACAGCGCGTCGATCTCCGCCGTACGCCAGCGGTGCTGCCATTCGCGCACGTTGTTGGTGCAGATGGCCATCCGCAGGCCGCGGTCGCGCAGGCCGCGGAAGTAGTCCAGCAGCGGCTCGTTGGGGGTGAGCTCGCGCATCAGCCGCTCGCCGTAGCCGTCGAGCTCGACGGCGTGCCCGAGCACGGCCTCGAGGCTGTCCTGGAGCGACTCCATGAACTCGGCCTCGGTGATCTGGCCGCGCTCGAGGCGGAAGATCGGCCGCTCGCCGTCGCGTTCCTCGGCGTGACGCATCGCGCGGCCGAGCGCGTCGACGGGGATGCCGAGCTCGTTGTGGGCGCGCACGAACGCCTCGTTGAGCGGCAGCGTGATCACGCCGCCGAAGTCGCTGACGACGGCCCTGATCACGCGTGCCGCAGGATGTCGTAGCGGCCGACGGCGATCCGGCCGTCGATGTGCCACTTGAAGAACGCGACGTCCAGGCGCAGCGCACCGAGCTCCATCGTCGAGCCGGTCACGACCTCGCCGACGCCGCGCAGCGGGTAGTCATCGTCCTTGGTCAGGTAGAGCTCGATCCCGGCACGGATCTGGCGCTGCTCGCCGTCGGAGGTGGTCGAGAGCCGCACCTCGTCGATCTGGAGCGCGTTGGCGCCGTCGAACGAGGCGCCCCACTGCGCCTCGTCGGCATGGTTGGTCGCCTTCGTGGACCGGACGGTGCTCAGCGCCACGCCGGTGCCGTCCTCGAACCACGCGCCCACCGAGCGCGTCAACGCGATCTTGTCCCAGTCCGGGTTGCCCCACGAGTGCCCGCGCTGGCCGAGGCCCTTCACCGGCGTGCCCGCGACGGTGCCGGTCACGCGGCAGAGCTGCTCGTAGCCCTCCATCCCGCCGCTCTTCACGACCGCCTGGCGCCCGCTGTACTCGACGGCCGGAGTGAGCGCCTCGAAGGTCAGCTCGAACTCCAGCTCACCGCTGCCGTGCAGCGTCCAGCGCTCCAGCGGCGTCTCGGTCGTCGCCCGCAGCTCAGGCGGCGGCTGCGCGCCGGACTCCGCGATCGCGCCGAGCGTCCGGCGCCCGGCGAAGGCGATCGCGAGAGCGCTCGACGAGGGCGTCCCGTCGGCGCCGGCCCCGCGCGCCACCCGCGCCAGCCCGAAGATCCCCGACTCGACGTCCCCCCACGCGAACGTGACCGCGTCCGTATCGCCGGGCTTGCGCAGCGCCCGCGGTGCCTCGAGCTCCTCGGCGCTCATCGCGGCGACGGCGGGTCGATGTCCACGGCGGTGCCTTCGATGTCGGTCGGCCGGTGGCGCCCGTTGGGCGGGCTCGCCGTTCCCGGCATCGAGGTGACGAGCTTCAGCGCGCCGCGGCGCACGAGCAGCCGCCGCAGCACGATGCGCGTGGGCGGGAACAGGAACAGCAGGCCGAAGATGTCGGTGAGAAAGCCGGGTGTGACCAGCAGGACGCCGCCGAAGATCACCAGCACGCCGTCGATCACCTCGCGGTGCGGGACCCGCGCCTCGGCCAGCGCGGCGTTGAAGCGCTGCCAGGCCAGCCGGCCCTGGGAGCGCAGCAGCCATGACCCGATCACCGCGTCGGCGATCAGCAGCAGCACCGTCCACCAGACGCCGATCGCCTGACCGACCTGGATCAGGAGCGCGAGCTCCGCGATCGGGACGATGATGAAGAGAAGAACGAGCAGGACGGGCATGTGTGCCCTCCTTACGGTACTTCGAGGGCCTACGTGAACGCCGGGTTCCCGCCGTCCACGCGCACGGCGGGGAGGCGGTGCAGGCCGACGGTCTCGATCAGCGTGCGGATGTTGGGCTGCGGATGGGCCAGCCAGAGCGTCACGCCGTTCGCCCGCAGGCGCTGCGCGAGGCACGCCAGGTCGATCATCAGCGACGGATCGGCGAACGTCAGATCGGTCAGGTCGACGATCACGTCGCGCGTGGCCGTCAGCGCGGCAGAGAACGGACGACGACGCCGACCGCTGGTCGTTCGGTCCTCATCCCCCTCGATTCGGAGGATGGCGAGTTCTGCATCGAAGCTGACGATCCGAGGACGGTACAACGTACCGCCCGGTTCGTACAGTGTCACAAACGCTGAGGTCCCTACACTCGATGCAGATGATTGACGAAGACGACGTCCTCGAGGCCCTCTCGAACGTGATCGACCCGGAGCTCGGGCTGGACTTCGTGGAGCTCGGTCTGGTCTACGGCATCGAGATCGACGGCGGCACCGTGTCCGTGACCTTCACGCTGACGACCCCCGCCTGCCCGATCGGCCCGCAGGTCTCCGAGCAGATGCAGGAGTTCATCGGCGAGCTCCCCAACGTGACCGAAGTGCTCACGCACATGGTCTTCACGCCCGCGTGGACCCCGGACAAGATGTCCGAGGACGCGAAGTTCGCCCTCGGCTACTGAGCTGAGCGCCCGGCCCGGTCCGACCGGGCGCCGGACTCCGGACGGCGAGCGGCCGCACATGATCGAGTGACCCGCAGGAACCGGTTGGGTCTCTCCTGAACGCGCACGAACGACCGGTGGTCGTATCGCCTCCGCGCTCGTGGGTACGCTCGGCTTCGGATGGAGCCGCTGTTTGAACGCGAGACGGAGTTCGCGGTGCTCGGCGCGGGCCTCGAGCAGGCGCGAGAGGGCCGTGGTGGCGTCGTGGTCGTCGAGGGCTCGCCCGGCTCCGGCAAGACCGCGCTGCTGCGCGCCTTCCGCGAGACGGCACAGGGCGTGCGCGTGCTCCAGGCCACCGGCGGCGAGCTCGAGCGCGAGTTCCCCTTCGGCGTCGTCCGCCAGCTGTTCGAGCGGGCGGTGCTGGCCGCCCCCGCCGAGCAGCGCGAGCGCTGGCTGGCCGGCGCCGCCGCGCTGGCCGCGCCGGTCATCGGCGCCGCGCCCGACCTCGCCGAGCCCGTCGCCGACGCCTCCTTCGCCACCCTGCACGGCCTGTACTGGCTCGCCGCGACGCTCGCCGACGAGGCACCGCTGCTGCTGCTCGTCGACGACGCGCACTGGGCCGACTCGCCGTCGCTGCGCTTTCTCGACTTCCTCGGCCGGCGCGCGCAGGAGCTGCCGCTGCTGGTGGTCATCGGCACGCGCGTGAACGAGCCTGGCGCCGACGCGGAGCTGCTCGACGCGCTGGCCGCCGACGCCGCGATCGTGCGCCCGCGCCCGCTGGGCGCCGACAGCGTTCGGGCGCTGATCGGCGGCGACGACGACGCGGTGGCCAGCGCGCTCGACGCCACCCGCGGCAATCCGCTGCTGGTGCGAGAGCTCGTGCGCGCGCTGGGCGACGCGCCCGCGACGGCCGAAGCGGTCAGCGCCGCCGTTCCCTCGTCGCTGACGCGCTCGGTGCAGCGACGGCTCGCCCGCGTCGGGGAGCGCGCCCGCACCGTCGCCCGCGCGCTCGCCGTGCTCGGCCGTGACGCCGCCACGCTCGCGGCCGTCACCGGGCTCACGACCGAGCAGGTCGTCGAGGCGCTCGCCGCCCTGCGCGCGATCGACCTGATCGAGGACGAGCCGCCCGCCTTCATCCACCCGCTGCTGCGAGCGGCCGCGGCCGAGTCGGTGACGGCGAGCGAGCGCGATCTGCTGCACCACCGCGCCGCCGAGCACCTCCGCACCCGCCCGGGCGCCGAGGAGGAGGTGATCGTGCACCTGCTGGCGGCGCCCCCACTGGGCCAGCCATGGGCGGCCGACGCGCTCCGCGAGGCCGCGCGCCGCGCGCTCGGCGAGGGCGTCCCGGACGCCGCACTGCGGCGCCTGCGACGGGCGCTCGAGGAGGTCGAGCCGTCGCGTGAGGAACGCTTCGTCTACGAGCTCGAGCTCGGCCGTGCGGCGGTCCGCGCCGGCGACCCGCTCGCGGCCGAGCACCTCGCCGCCGCGTCCGCCGCCGATGACCCGGGCATCGCCGCGCAGGCCGTGGTCGAGCTCATCGCCGGCGGTCAGTTCCTCGGCGAGGACCTGACCCACGGGATCGCCCGCCTGCGCGAGGCGTACGCGCGGTTGGGCACCGATCGCGAGCTGCGCGACCGGCTCGGCGGGCAGATCATCAACGCGATGGTCCACGAGACCTCGCTCGCGGCCGAGCGCGGCGAGACGCTCCAGGAGCTGGCGGTCGACCCGGGTCCGGCGATCAACGCGCACCTCGCCTACAGCGCGGCCTCCGCGGACGGCACCGCGCAGGAGACGCTGACGTTCGCCCACCGGGCGCTGGGCGACCGCCCGTTCACCCGCCTGGCCACGATCGAGCACCCGACCGCGTTCTGGGCCGTCGTGGCCGTGATCGCCGTCGACGGCGACGAGCTCGCGCGCTCGGCGATCGCCGACGCCGAGGTCACCGTGCAGCGCCACCGCACGCGCCTGGGCAGCACGTTCATCGCGTTCATGCGCGCGGAGTGGCTGCTCGCGTTCGGCTCGGCGGCGCTCGCCGAGGCCGACGCGCGCGAGGCGCTGGACCTCTGGGGCTCGCTGCCGCAGAACATCGTCGCCGTCGGCGCGCGCGCCTCGCTGGTACGCGCGCTCGTCCTGCGCGGAGAGCTCGAGGCGGCCGACCGCGAGCTCGCCGCGTTCCCACCGGGCGCGTTCGAGGACACGCTCTGGGGCGGCGTGCTCGGGCTCAACGCCCGCGGCGAACTGCGCAGCGCCCAGGCCCGCCACGCCGAGGCGATCGCCGACCACGAAGCGGTCCACGCCCGCCTCGACATCCTCGGCTGGCGGCGAATGGCGCTCGGCCACGAGGCCTCGCGCCACGCCCGCGACCTGATCGCCGCCGGCCGCGTCGAGGAGGGCCGCGCACTGGCCGAAGCCGAGCACGCGGATGCGGTCCGGCGCGGCGTCGCGAGTTACGAGGCGGCGGCGCTGATCGCGCTGGCGGCAGCCCACGCGGCGACCGCCGCGCCGCGCGGCGACGCGATCGCCACGCTCGAGCTCGCGGTCGCCGCCGCGGAGCGCTCGCCGTCGCTGCGCCTGCGCGCGGAGGCGCACGTCGAGCTCGGCTCGGCCCTGCGCCGCGCCGGCCGCCGCACGGACGCGCGGCCCGCGCTGGCGCTCGCGCGCGACCTCGCCACGCGCATCGACGCGAGGAGCCTCGCCGATCGCGCCGTCCAGGAGCTGGTGATCGCCGGCGGACGTCCGCGACGGGTTGCGCAGGAGGGCGTGGGCGCGCTGACGCCGAGTGAGCGCCGCACCGCCGAGCATGCGGCCCGCGGGCTGTCCAACCGCGAGATCGCGGAGACGCTGTACGTGACCCGCAAGACGGTCGAGTTCACGCTCGGCAACGTGTACTCCAAGCTCGGCATCCGCTCGCGCGGCGAGCTCCCGGCGGCGCTCGGTGCTTGAGGAACGCGACGAGGAGCTGCGGGTGCTGGGCCGGCGCCTGAGCGCGGCCCGCGACGGCGAGGGCTCGCTGGTGCTGATCGAGGCGCCCGCGGGCACGGGCAAGACCGCGCTGCTGCGCAGCCTCCGCGCACAGGCGCAGGGGATGCGCGTGCTGACGGCGATCGGCGGCGAGCTCGAGCGTGAGTTCGCCTTCGGGGTCGTGCGCCAGCTCTTCGAGGCGGCCGTCATGCCCGACCGCGAACGCTGGCTCTCCGGCGCCGCGGCGCTGGCCGCCGCGGTGATCGGGGGCGAGCCGGTGGGCGCGGGCGGCGCCGAGACCAGCTTCGCCACGCTGCACGGCCTCTACTGGCTGGTCGCGGCGCTGGCCGAGGAGCAGCCGCTGCTGCTGGTGATCGACGACGCGCACTGGGCCGACGCGCCCTCGCTGCGCTTCGTCGACTTCCTCGCCCGTCGCGTGCCCGAGCTGCCGGTGCTGGTCGCGCTCGGCCTGCGCCCGCGCGAGCCGGGCGCCGAGCACGCGCTGCTGGCCGGGCTGGCGGCCGCGCCCGCGGTCGAGCTGGTCCGCCCGGGCGCGCTGTCGGTCGACGCGGTGCGCCGGGTCGTCCACGCCGGCCTGCAGGCCGGGGAGGACGTGATCGAGGCCGCGCTGGACACCACCGGCGGCAACCCGCTGCTGCTGCGCGAACTCGTCCGCACACTCGCCGCCGCGCCGACTCCGCCGACCGCCGCGACCGTCCGCGCGGCCGTGCCGTCGAGCGTCTCGCGCTCGGTCGAGCTGCGGCTGCTCGGCCTGCAACCCGCGCCGAGGGCCGTCGCCCGCGCGCTGGCGGTCCTGGGCGACCGCGCCGATCCCGAGCTCCTCGCCGCCGTCACCGGCCACGACCCGCTCCCGGCGCTGGACGCCCTGACCGCGGTCGATCTGGTCGAGGACGGGCAGTTCGTGCACCCGCTCGTCCGCGCTGCGGTCGCCGACGGGGTGGGCACGGCCGAGCGCCACGCGCTGCACCGGCGCGCGGCCGAGGCGCTGCGCGAGCGCCGCGGCGCGGAGGAGGACGTGATCGTGCACCTGCTGGCCTCGCCGCCGCTGGGCGAGGCCTGGGTGCGCGCGACCCTGCGCGCGGGCGCCCGCCGCGCGCTGGCCGAAGGCGCGCCCGACGCCGCGCTCAAACGCCTGCGTCGCGCCGTGGACGAGCCGGGAACGGACGACGCGGAGCTCGAGCTGGAGCTCGCCCGTGCCGCGGTCGCCGCCAACGACCCGGAGGCGGAGGCGCTGGTCGACCGGGCCGCGACGCTCGAGGACCCGCTGATCGCGGCGCCCGCCAGCTCGCTGCAGGTCGTGATGGGCACGGTCTACGCCGGTGCGGGCCTGGCCGGGGCGGCCGACCGGCTCGAGCGGGCGGTGTCACGGCTGGACCCGGACGCCGACGCCGAGCTGCGCGACCGGTTCGGGGGCGTGCTGCTGAGCGCGCTGCTGCTGGACATGCGGCTCGCCGAGCAGGCGAACCGCGTGCTGCGTGAGCTGACGCCCGGCGCCGGCCCCCACGTGAGCGCGATCCTGGCCTTCCAGGCGGCCTGCGGGGACGCCACCCGTGACGAGGCGCTGGTGCACATGCGGGCGTGCCTCGACACCCGGCCGTTCACGTCGGCCTCGGTGTTGGAGAACCCGACGCCGCTGATGGCGATCATCACCGGCCACGTGATCGACGAGCCGGCGCTGGCCGACCAGGCGCTCAGCGACGCCGAGGCGACCGTCCAGCGCAACGGCCTCGGCTACACGCGGCCGTTCGTGGCCTACATCCGGGCCGAGTACCTGCTGCTGTTCGGCTCCTTGGCGCTGGCCGAGGCCAATGCCCGTGAAGCGGTCGACGCGTGGTCAAGTCTCAACCTCGACCGGAACCTTACCTCTGCCCTGAATACGCTGATCGTGGCGCTGACCTGGCGCGGTTCGCTGGACGAGGCCGACGCGGCGGCGCGGCTGGTCCCGTCCGGCCAGGACGACCCCGCCATGTACACCGCCTGGAACTTGTGGCAGGCGCGCGGCGAGCTGCGGCTCGCCCAGGGACGCTACGCCGACGCGGTCACGGAACTCCGGCGCGTCCAGGACGCCGCGATCGCCTCCGGGCGGCGCCGGTGGGCCCGGCTCGCCCCCGAGGCCGCGCTGATCCGCGCGCTGGTCGGCAACGGGGAGCGCGACGAGGCGCTGGCACGGGCGCAGGCCGAGGTGGCGAGCGCGCGCGCCCGCGGGATCGCGACGATGGAGGGCGAGGCGCTGATCGCGCTCGGGCTGGCCCGCGACGGCGACCTCGAGACCTTTGCCGCCGCCGTCGACGTCACCGCGCGCTCACCTTCGACCTACCTCAAGGCGCGTGCGGCGTTCGAGTTCGGCGCGGCCCTGCGGCGGGCCAACCAGCGCGCCGACGCCCGCAGGCACCTGGCGGCCGCGCGCGACTACGCGCACCGTGTCGACGCCACCGCGCTCGCCCACCGCGCCGCCGAGGAGTTGACGATCGCCGGCGGGCGCCCGCGGCGGATCGCGCTCTCGGGCGTGGAGGCGCTCACGCCCAGCGAACGGCGGGTAGCCGAGCACGCCGCCCGCGGGCTGTCGAACCGCGACATCGCCGAGACCCTCTTCGTGACCCGCAAGACCGTGGAGTACCAGCTCGGAGGGGCATTCTCGAAACTCGGGATCCGCTCCCGGACGCAGCTCGCCGGGGTGCTCTGGCCTGGGGTAGAGGTACCCGCACCCTAGTGGTTCGGTGGGGTCAAACTCTGGGGTGACCCACCGTTGCCCCGGTAAACGGCATGAGCGAGGTTGGCCGC
Source organism: uncultured Solirubrobacteraceae bacterium (assembly GCA_963798325.1). GTDB lineage: Bacteria > Actinomycetota > Thermoleophilia > Solirubrobacterales > Solirubrobacteraceae > Solirubrobacter. Next base: position 60,189 of record CAWCSS010000002.1, on the reverse strand, counting down.
AGACATGGCCCACCTCCTTCGCTCACTCGCCGCCGGGATCGCTCTCGCGGCACTGACGTCTCCGGCCGTCGCGCATGCTGGCGCGCGGCCCGGTCCGTTGATCTACGCCACGGATGGCGCGCAAATCGTGGCGCTGCCTCCGACCCCGAACGCCACGCCCCGCGTGATCCTCGAGTCGGGCGCGAACAAGTACTTCACCCCGGAGGCCTCCCCCGACGGGCGCACCCTGCTCTATGTCGCCGCTCAGAGCATCCGGACGATGCCGATCGACGGCGGCGAGCCGGCGACGGTCTACACCGCGCCGAACGAGGACACGAACCTCGCGGCGCCGACGTGGCGCCCGGACGGCAAGGCCTACGCCTTCATCCGCTTCACCCGCACCGCAGACCGCGTCCGCGGCGACATCGTCATCCGCACCCTTGGCAACGAGGAGTCGGTCATCCCGATCCCCAACGAGGGCATCGCCTCGCGGCTGTCCTGGAACCCGGACATGACCGAGCTGGCCGTCTCGTGGTCCTCGACGAGCTTCGACAGGATCTCGCTGGTCGACATCGCGTCCGGCGTCTTCAGCCCGTTGCGCCCGCAGGACAACGCGAACCAGTTCATCAAGGACACCGAGCCGGACTTCTCGCCCGACGGCAAGTCGATCGTCTTCCACCAGTGGGAGTACCTGCCGGTCGGCACGACCAGCCAGGACCGCATCATCGTCATGCCGGTCGAGGCCGATGGGCCCGCCGAGCGCACCCTGGCGGTCGCGAGCGACGAGCACTTCCGCGGCCCGTCCTTCTCCCCCGACGGCAGCCAGATCGCATGGACGGTCTCGGGCAGCCGCACGGGCGAGGGCACGCCGGGCACGGACACCGTGATCGCCAACGCCGACGGCTCCGGCAAGACCGTCCTGCAGCGGACCTACTACCCGGACTCGCCTGCGTCGGGTGCGATCGACTGGGCGACGGCCGTCGAGCCCGCCACCGAGGGACGCATCTTCTTCAACCGCACCGGCCAGGTGTGGCGGATCAACGCCGACGGCTCAGAGCCGACCGCGCTGGTCGACGGCTCCGAGGTCTCGGTCTCCGCCGACGGCACGCGCATCGCCTACATCGCCGACGGCGAGGTCTACACGGCCACGCCGAGCGGCAAGGGCGTGCACCGGGTGACCACCAACAGCGTCCGCGAGTGGTACCCGGCGATGAGCCCGGACGGCACCAAGGTCGCCTTCTCGAGGGTGAGCGAGTACGGCGCGTGGGAGATCTGGACTGCGAACGCTGACGGCACCGGCTCCGAGAAGCAGCTGACGATGACGGCCGGTCGCGATCAGGACGCCGCGTGGTCGCCCGACGGCAAGACGATCGCGTTCTCCTCCGGTTCGGGCAGCTCCGGTCTCCCCGACCTGCGCCTGGTGGCCGCCGACGGCAGCGAGTCGGCTTACGGGATCTTCGTCAAGGGCCGCTACCCGGCGTTCTCGCCCGACGGCACCAAGCTGCTCTACACCGGCGTCTCGGGCAGCGCGGCGCAGATCTACGAGACGACGGCGACCATCGGCGGCGGGATTCGTCAGATCACGACCGACGCAAGCGGCGCCCGGCGCGCGTCCTATTCGCCGGACGGCAGCGCGTTCGTCTTCCAGAGCGACGGCGGTGGTCTGTACAAGGTCTTCGCCGACGGCACGGGAAAGACCCGCCTGACCACCCAGTACGACCAAGAGCCGGCCTGGGGCCCGCTGCCGCAGCCGCCCAAGGCGGCGATCGCGAACCTGACGATCGACGAGGGCGCGAGCGCCACCGCGACCGTCACGCTCAACAAGGTCGGCGAAGAGGACGCCGTCGTTCGCGTGATCGCCAGACCCGGCACCGCGACGGCGACCGACTTCGGCGCGATCGACCAGACGGTCACGATCCCGGCCGGCCAGCTGGCCGCGACCTTCCCCGTCACCACCGCTGACGACACGACCGACGAGCCCGACGAGACGTTCACGCTCGGCATGACCGCGGTGAGCAACGTCACCGCCGGCCCGGCGGCGACGGTCACGATCACCGACAACGACGAGCCGCCGGTCCTGTCGATCACGGACGTGGAGATGGATGAGGGCGACCTCGGCTTCACCGACGCGGTGTTCACGCTGCGGCTGTCAGAGCCGTCCGGTTGGACCGTCAAGGCGCGCGCGGCGACGGTCGACGGCACCGCGATCGCGCCGGACGACTTCACCGCCGTCGATCAGGCGCTGACGTGGGCGCCGGGCGAGGTGGTCAAGGAGGTGCGCGTCCCGATCTTCGGCGACACGCAGCCCGAGGCCGACGAGCTCTTCACCCTCGCGCTGGATCAGCTCGAGCACGTCGTCGGCCCGGCCCGCGCCGCTCGCGCCACGCTGCGCAACGACGACACCGACGGCGAGCTCCCGGACACGCGCATCACCGGCGGTCCGGAAGGGCTGATCAACGAGCCCGCGCCGACGTTCACGTTCATCGGCAGCGTCCCGCGCGGGTCATTCCAGTGCCGGCTCGACGGCGGCACCTGGTACGCATGCACCACCCCGCACCGCACCCGCACGGTGATCGACGGCGAGCACACGTTCGCCGTACGCGCGCTCGACGGCGGCCTGCTCGACCCCGAGCCGGCCACGCGCACGTTCCGCGTCGACACGGCGGCGCCGTCGACGACGATCGTCAGCGGCCCGAAGGCCCTGTCGAGCGACCGTTCGCCGGTCTTCGTGCTCGCGTCGGATGACCCCGACGCGGCGTTGGAGTGCAAGCTCGACGACGGCGACTGGGCGCCGTGCGGCGCGCGCTGGGAGCTCCACGACCTGGCGGACGGCACCTACCGCGCGTCGGTCCGCGCCCGCGACCGCGCCGGCAACCTCGACGTCACCCCGGCCACGCGGACGTTCACGATCGACACGATCGCGCCGGAGACGCTCCTGACGGCCACGCTGGCCGCGGCCCCCGCGCCGCCGGCCGGCATGGGGACGTCGACCTTCGCCGTCAGCCCGTCGGGCGTCGCCTCGATGGGCGTCTCGTGCCCGGCGGGCGCGCCGACGCCGTGCGACGGCGAGTTGGCGATCGACCGCGAGGTCGCCGGCGCGGCCGCCGCGCGCGCCGCGGCCGGCTCGCTCGCCCGTGCGGCGGCCGCCGCGCTCGGCACCCGCTCGGCGCTCGCGCGAGCGGCCGCCGCGCGGACCATCCCGGTCGCCAGAGCGTCGTATTCGGTCCCGCCGGGCCAGACGCGCACGGTCGCGGTCACGCTGCCCGACGCGGCTCGGTGGCTGCTCGAGCGCAGCGGCAGGATGGCCGTGATCGTCCGCCTCACCCCGCGCCGCGGCAGCGCCGTGCGCCGGCCGGTGATGCTCCGGACCGACCCGAGCCAGCCGCGCTTCCTCGACGCCGGGCTGAACGTCACCGTCAAGCACGGCGTCGCCAAGCTGCGCGTGCGCTGCGCCAAGCGGTGCAAGGGCACCGTGACGCTCGCTCGAAACGGCAAGCGGATCGGCAAGGCCGCGATCCACAACGGCACGGTGAAGGTGCGCGTCAAGCGCGCCGGCGCCGCGGTCGTCAAGTTCAAGACCAAGCGGGTCGCTGTGACCCTGACCTCCGGAGGGACCCGATGACGCGCCGTACCGGCGTGGCGGCACTGCTTGCCGCACTGGCCTTCGCCGCGCCCGCGGGCGCGGCGGGCCTGACGCTCGACGGACCGAGCGGCCCCACCAACGACGCCACGCCCACGTTCGCGTGGACGGGCGCGAACGCGACCTGCGCGGTCGACGGCGCCGACGCGCAGCCGTGCACCTCGCCGGCGACGCTCCCGCGGCTCGCCGACGGCGCGCACAGCTTCGAGGTCGAGGCGGCCGGCGAGCGCGCCGCCCGGACCTTCCGCGTCGACACCGTCGCTCCCGCCCTGGCGCTGAGCGATGACCTGTCGTTCACCGCCGAGGACGGCGCCGACACCACGTGCGCGATCGACGACGCGGCCCCCGCTCCGTGCACGTCGCCCCTCACGCCGAACCTCCCCAACGGCTCGCACACGGTGCGCGTCACCGCCCGCGACGCGGCGGGCAACACGACCACGCGGACGAAGATCGTCCAGCTCGACGTCGCCGCGCCCGAGACGACGATCACGGCCGGCCCGATGGGTGAGACCGAGGACGCCCGGCCGGTGTTCGCGTTCGCGGGCGGGACGACCTACACCTGCACGATCGACAGCGCACCTGTCGAGTGCGGTCCGAGCTTCCAGCCGGCTGCCGCGCTCACGGCCGGCGAGCACACGCTGACGGTCGCGGCGCACGACGCCGCGGGCAACGCCGACGCCACCCCCGCGCAGCGCACGTTCACCGTCGTCGCCTGCCAGACGAGCGTCACGCTCGGCGCGGTCCAGATCGCCGCCAAGTGCCTGCACGACGACGGCAAGGGCACGCTCGTCACGAGTGGGGCGATCAAGCTCAACGGCATCACGCTCAACCCCGAGCGGACGGTCGAGATCACCCCGCAGACGCGCCGGATCTCGGTCCGCGGCGTGCAGGTCAAGATCGGCACGATCGTGCTCTTCCAGGGCAACCTGGACTTCAATGTCCCGGCCGACGCCAAGTTCCGCCTGGCGACGATCGACCTCACCAACCACACCCGCACCGACGCCAAGGACGACTCCGAGGCCGCGCTGGACCTCGAGGGCTCGGATGACTCCAACGTCGCCGGCTTCCCGCTGAAGGGCCTCGCGACGCTCGACCTCGACAACGGCTCGACGGTCCTGGACGCCACCATCGAGCTGCCCGAGGTGTTCACCGACGCCGAGGGCAAGGGCCTCACCGGCCACCTCAAGCTCTCGGCCGACAACGCCACCGGCGTCCACCTCGACGAGGCCAAGGTCACGGCGCCGCTGGCCTGGATCGGCAAGCTCGAACTGCACGATCTGTTCGTGTCCTTCACCGACAAGGGCACGGGTCCGGTGTCCAGCACATGCAACACCGAGACCCCGGGCCTGCGCTGGGAGGGTGGCGCCAGCGCCATCGTCGTCCCGGTGCCGGGCGCGCCGCTGCGCCTCGAGGACGTGGGTGTCGGCTTCGCCGACGGCTCACTCAGCCACGCCGAGGCGACCTGGAAGCCGAGCGGCGACGGCGCCGACCTCGGCGGCGGCGTGAAGGTCCAGAAGCTCACCGTCTCGCTCTGCACCGGCCCGCCGCTGGTGCTCGCCGGCCGCGCCGCGCTGACCGCGCTGCCCGGCGCCGACGGCAAGCCGCGCCTGACGATCCCGGACGTCGGCCTGAGCTTCACCGCCGGCAACCCGTGGACGATCAAGGCCGACGCGCCCGCCGCGACGCTCAACCTCGGCACCACGCCGATCGCCTTCAAGGACCTGTACGTCGCCGTCAACAGCGCCGGCAACGTCGACTTCGGCGGCGGCGTGAAGTTCGCCATCGACCTCAAGGGCAACGTCGTGGTCGGCGACCTCGACGCCGCGGTCACCGTCGACGCCTCGGTCAAGGGCTTTCTCGACGGCTCGAGGTTCAACGCCGACCTCAAGGCCACGGGCTGTTTCGCAGGCACCCTGACGATCGGCGCGCCGATCCCGTTCAGCGACATCTGCCCGGCGGTGGACGGCGTGGTGTCGAGCACCGGCATGGCCGTCTGCGGCGCGCTCACGGTCAAGGGCAACACGCTCGGCCGGATCGGCGCGGGCCTGAAGTGGGGCGGCGCGCTGGAGTTCATGGGCAACTCGTGCGACGTCGGCAAGTGGCGGGTGGAGAAGACCGCCGGCGCGTCCGCCGCGGGCCGGCGCCGCGTGACCATCCCGGCCGGGCGGCGTGGCGTGATCGTGGCCGTCAAGGGCACGACGCACGCCCCGGAGGTGACGCTCGGTTCGATCATCACGACCTCCGGTGACGTCACCCGCGCCGATGGCGCGCTGGCCTTCACCAACCGCGCGAGCAGGACGACCTACATCGCGCTCAGCAGGCCCCGCGGCGGCCGCTACACGGTCACCGGTGACGGCATCGCCGACGTCAGCGTCGCCCCGATGCTCGCTCCGGTGCGCATGACCGCCTCGCTCAAGCGCGGCGTCCTGCGCTACCGCACCAGTGAGCGTGTGACGCTCGTCGAGCGCGGCCGCGGCGTCAACCGCGTCCTCGGCTCGGTCTCCGGCGCGGGCGTCATGCGCTTCAAGCCGGCCGACGGCGCGGGTGGCACCCGTCGCATCGAGGCGCGCGTGGAGCGCAACGGCGAGCGTCGAGCGCTGGTCACCTTCAAGGCCCCGCCACGCACGCGCCCGGCCAAGCCGGGCCACGTGAAGGTCACGCGCGACACCATCCGCTGGAGCGGCTCCTCGAAGCGCTACGGCATCCACGTCTCGGTCTCCGATGGCCGGGAGCTCTTCTACATCAGCCGCGGTGGCGCAGTGCGCGTCCCCGGCATCGACCGCCGCTCGGTTCGCGTGCGCGTCGTCGGCCTGCGCGCCGACAACACGCACGGCCCGGCCGGCCTGGCCCGGAGCACCCGATGAGAATCCTCCTGACCACGCTGTTCGCGCTGCTCGCGCTCGCGACGCCCGCCTTCGCGGCGGACACCACGATCGCGGGCTCCGGCCCGGCGTTCGCGTTCGGCTCCACGGAGCCGGGCGCGACGTTCGAGTGTGCCGTCGACGGGGGCGCCTGGACCGCGTGCGCCTCGCCGTACACGGTGCAGGTCGCCGACGGCCCGCACACGCTCGCGGTGCGGGCGATCGACGGTGCCGGCAACGTCGACTCGACGCCCGCGACGAAGGCCTTCGACGTCGACACGAGCGGCATCGAGACCACGATCAATGCCGGCCCCGAGGGCCTGACCAACGACCCGACGCCCTCTTACAGCTTCGGTTCCACGACGCAGGGCGCGACGTTCGAGTGCCGCGTCGTGAACGCGAGCGACTGGGCGCAGTGCGTGTCCCCGCTCAAGCTCCCGAAGCTCGCGAGCGGCGCGTACGTCTTCGAGGTGCGCGCGCTGGCCGGCGGCAGGCGCGACGGCTCGCCCGCGCGGCGCGCCATCACCGTCGACGCGCAGGCGCCGGAGACGACCATCACCGGCGGCCCGGCCGAGGGCGCCACGACCAACCTGCGCTCCCCGCAGTTCACCTACGCATCTGAGCCGGGCGCGACGTTCGAGTGCCGCGTCGACCCTGTGACCAAGAACGGCGTCGAGCTCGTGGCCTGGGCGCCGTGCGGGCCGATCACGCCGCTCAAGGGCGGCGAGCACAGCTTCCAGGTGCGCGCCATCGACGCGGCCGGCAACCCGGATCCGACGCCCGCGACGCGCACGTTCACCGTCCTCGCCTGCGAGCAGGTCGTCCGCGTCGGCCTCGCCGAGGTCCGTGGCGCCTGCCTGGAGGGTGACGGCGGCACGTACACGTCCACCCAGTCGGTCAACGTCAACGGCCTCCCGCTGCCGCTCCCGAGCGGCGCGCGGTTCTCGATCTCCGAGGACAAGCTGAGCGTCAGCAACATCACGCTGGAGGTCGCCGGGATCGAGCTCTACAAGGGCGCGCTGAGCTTCAGCCTGCCCAAGGGCGCCCAGGGCGAGGAGAAGGACGTCACGTCGTTCAACGTCGCCGGCAAGAAGCTCTTCGGGATGTACATCGGCGGCAAGGCGACGCTGCGCTTCGGCTGGCGCAAGGGCTCCGATCAGCGCTACGCCGTGCTCGCGTTGAACGTCGCGCTGCCGGACATCTTCAAGACCGGCACGGCGGCCAACGCCACGGCCGTCACCGGTGACGTCGCGATCCGCATGGATGCCTCGGGTGGCGTCCAGCTCGACGGGCTCAAGGTTGACGTCGGCAACGCCTACATCGGCCCGCTCGTCGTCGAGAAGCTCTGCCTGAGCTATCTGAAGGCGGGCGCCACCGTTCGTCGCCGGCTGCGAAGCCCCGAGCGTCGGCGGCAAGCCCGGCCAGCCGTTCATCCAGTGCAACGTCGACACGCAGGTGGACCGCTGGGACGGCTCGCTGGCGATCGTCCTGCCGACCGCCTCCAAGACGCGGATCGGCATGTGGGGCGGCCTGTCCGACGGCAGGTTCGGCCACGCCGGAGCGTTCGTCGACCGGCTCGGCACCGCGGTGCCGCTCGCGCCGGGCGTCTTCCTCGATCGCGTCGCGCTGGGCGTGTGCGTGAACCCGCCGCCGCTGAAGGTCAAGGGCGAGGTCGGCATCGGCTTCGGCCCCGACTACAACGGCGCCAAGGCGATCGGCCTCTCCGGCTGGTTCCAGTACACCGGCGGCACGCCGTGGCTGATCGAGGCGGGCGGCTCGCTGAGCGTGTTCGGCACGCAGATGGCCGACGCGCACTTCTCCTATGAGTCCTCCGGCATGGTCACCTTCGGGTTCCACGCCGGTTTCGACTTCGGCAAGGCGGCGAGCTTCGACGGCAAGGTCGACGGCTGGGTCCAGACCGGCACGCCGAACTTCAACGTCGAGGGCTCCGTCAACGTCTGCAACAAGACGCTCGGGTGCATCGGCGCCGACGCCGTGGTGTCCAACATCGGCGTCGCTGGCTGCGCGAAGGTCGACACGTGGTTCGGCCCGGTGCACGCCGGCGCGGGCTACACGTTCAGGTCCAAGGAGGTGGACGTGATGCTCACGGGCTGCGACATCGGCCCGTACCGCGCCAAGGCGGCGCAGGCGTCCGGCAACACGTTCGGCGTGGGCAGGTCCGCCGCGGTGATCGTCCACGCACGCGGCGTCGGCGGCATGCCGAAGGTCGTGCTCGTCGGCCCCGGTGGGCGCCGCGTGAGCTCGGACGTCCCCGACGGCCAGGGCTTCAAGAACGGCGACTACATGATCATGAGCGACGAGGACCACAACGCGGTCTCCGTCCTGGTCGCGTCGCCGAAGGCCGGCGACTGGAAGGTCGAGACCCTGCCGGGCTCGGTGCCGTTGGCCGGCATCGACGTCGCCGACCCGCGCCCGGCCACCCAGCTGAAGGCGAAGATCGTCCGCCGCGGCGTGCTCAAGTACGACTACACGCCGGTCAACGGCGAGCAGGTCGTGTTCACCGAGCGCGGCCTGCACACCGCCCGTGCGCTGGGCACCGCCCGCGCCGGGAAGCACACGCTCCGCTTCACGCCCGGCGCCGGCGGCTCCGGGGTCCGCAACATCGTCGCGCAGGTCACGCAGGACGGCCTGCCGCGCGACAACGTGAAGGTCGCGAGCTTCGTCGCTGCGGCCGACAGGTTGCCTGCCCGTCCGCACGTCAAGATCACCCGCAAAGGCGCCTTCGCCCGGATCCGCTGGACCTCGAACGCCGATCACGTCGACATCAGCTACACGACGGCCGCGGGGGCTTCCAAGCTCGTCGCCGGCCGCAGGGCGCGCGGCGCGATCCGCATCCGCGCCACCCGCATGACCGTCACCGTCCGCGGCCTGCGCGCCGACGGCCGCTCTGGCAGGCCCACGACCCGGAAGGTCAAGTGACCATGAAGCGCGCACTGACGCTCGCTCTCTCGATCCTCGCGGTGGCCGCTCCGACGGCGCACGCCCGGACCGACGACTTCGCCAAACCCGTCCTGCTCGTGCCCGGGCCCGAGAGCCCGGCGTGCAGCCAGTTCGACGACATGAAGGATGCCTTCGGGAAGTTCTCGACCTCGGTCAAGGGCGCCAAGGTCGAGCTCACCGGCAAGGTCGTCGAGCTCGGCCTCTACGCGAGCACGCCGAACTGCGACGGCACGATCGCCGCGTCGCTGAACGCCGACATCACCGGGCTCGGCGACGAACTCGCCACCTACATCACCAAGCACTACGCCGAGCAGCCGGTCGACGTCGTGGGCTACGGCCAGGGCGGGTTGGTGCTGCGTGCCGCGCTGTCGAACCATCCGAAGCTCAAGATCGAGGACGCGGTGACGCTCGGCACGCCGCACGCGGGCTCGACGCTGCACCGCAACCCGCAGGGTGACGGCGGGACCGACTGGTCGGTGATCGGCTCGCAGGTGGACACGGTGACGCCCGCCGCCTCCGCCATCGACATGGACGCCGCGCACCGGACGGTCTACGTGCGCGACGTCTCCCACGTGCAGCTGCTCCACGACACGTCGAAGTGGCGCAACATGTGGATCGACTACGCGCACGACGGCGGCGAGCTCAAGCGCTCCACGGGCGCGCCGCGGCCGGTCCAGCGGGTGGCGGAGGACCTCGTGTTCGGCGCCGATGGCACGGCCGGCATCGGCTGCGCGCTCGCGTCCACCAACCCCGAGGAGTGCGGCGTCACGCCGATCGTCCTGCTCCCCGGCTTCGGCGCGTCCGAGCTGGTGTGCACCGACGGCACGAGCACGACGGATCTCTGGCCGGGCGCGATCACCTAGGGCCCGAAGTTCGTGACGATGGCGCTCGACGACAAGGGCACCGGCCCGGAGGTGCACAACCAGTGCACCGACAGCATCCGGCCAACCGGCAACGCGCTGCAGTCCGTGGCCGGCAGCGACATCCACGCGGACTCGACCCGCTGGATCCAGGAGATGGGCCGCCTGCACGGCTACGTCTTCGGGTGGGACTTCCGCTACGGGCCGGACAAGACGATCGACCGCTTGGACAAGTACATCGACTACGTGCGCAACCGCCACGGCGCGTCGAAGGTCGCGATCGTCAGCCACTCCTACGGCGGCCTGCTGACGCGCTGGTACGTCGATGACCCCGACCACGCGAAGAAGGTCGCCCGCGTGGCCAACTTCGGCTCTCCCTACTGGGGTGCGCCGAAGTCCTGGTTCGCCGTCGCGTACGGCTACGAGACGCCGCTGCACGAGATCTCCGACGACATCGTCAGCAATGAGAACTTCGCCCACTGGACGCGCAACCTGACCGGCATGTACTACCTGATCCCGCCGCAGGCGTGGTTCGACAACGTGCCCGGCCGGGCCAGCACGTGGCTCGAGGTCAACGACTGGCCGATGCCCAACGCCGCCGGTGCCGCGCGGGCCTTCGGCGACGCCGGCGGCAACAAGTCACTCGCGCTGACGGTGGCGGCCGGGCACAAGAACCACATCGACGGCTTCAAGACCTACGACGGGGCGATCGACTGGCGCATCTTCGTCGGCTCGGGCAAGGCGACGATGGGCCATGTGCGCGCCTATACGGCGACCGGCATCGACCCGCAGTTCTCCTGGGTCAACGGCGACGGCACGGTGCCGCTGATCTCCCAGCGCCAGTCCTACAAGACCGGTGGCAAGCAGATGGGCGACCAGGTGCAGACCTACAACTTCTGCGGCGTCGGCCACATGAAGGAGATGGAGAACCGGGCGATCGAGCTCGCCGCCACCCCGTTCATCACCACCGGCGCGAACCCGGCCGTCGACGGCCAGACGCTGCGCGACAAGCCGTGCGACCTCGACGCCAGCGACTTCAAGCTCGATGGCGACGAGGACGAGACGTCGGTCAAGATCTCCACCGACTTCGAGAACGGCGCGAAGGCCAGCAGCGTGCACGCTCACGCCGCGGCGGCGCCGATGTCCCTCAAGGAGGCCGAGAAGGCCGGTCTGATCGACGTCGTGCGCATCCCGGGTGCGCTGCGGTTCGTGACCACGACCTCGCAGCCGCTCAGCGTGTCGGCCGCGGGCACCGGCACGCTCACGGTCACGCCGATCACCGGTGACGGGTCCGAGGGCAAGGCGCGGGTGTACGACCTGTCGGCCGCCCCGATCAACGTCGTCGCCGACGGCGCCTCGTCGCGGTCGAGCGCCCCCTCGCGGGCCGCGGACACACGCGCGCCCAAGACCGTGGCGTCGTTCAAGCGCGGCAAGCTCCACGCCTCGGCCAAGGATGCGGGCGGCGTCGCAGCCACCTTCGTCCAGGTCGGGTCCAAGACGCCGCGGCCGTACACACGGGCGATGAAGGTCGCGCGCAAGGGCAGGGTCCGCGTCTGGTCGGTCGACAAGGCCGGCAACACCGAGCGCAAGCGGGTCGTCCGGCGATAAAGACTGGGGTCAGTACTGGGGTGCCCGCCTGATGCGGGCGGGCACCCCAACCGCGAAGCTCCCAGCATGCGATTCCTCCTTCTGACGCAGCAGGCCCGCCGACTCATCCCGCCGCTCACGCCCTGATGCTCGCCCCCTCCGGAAACCACCCCGCGGCCCTGGAGATCTCCGTGGCCGCGGAGGCCGGCGACTACGCCGTGCTCGACGTCCGCGCCGCCGCCGGCCTGGTGCTCCCGCCCCACGTCGCGCTGCACCACGACGGCCTCGTGCACGTCCTCGCCGGTGAGGTCGAGGTCGTCCTGCCGGCCGAGCGAGTGACACTGCGGGCCGGGGACCACCGCTCGCTCCCGCGTCGCACCCCGCGCCGCCTGCAGGTCCTCACCGACACACACCTGCTCGTGCTCACGATGCCCTCCGGGCTCGAGCGCCTCGCCAAGCTCCTCCAGCCACCGCTCCCGGACCCGGACGACCTCGCCGCGCTGCTCGCGGCGGCGGGCATCTCGCTCCTCCCGCGCGGCTGGCGCGCGGGCTAGGCCGTCTGCGGCGTGCGCTTGCGGCGGCGCGGCTTGGTGCCGCCCGCCGCTTCGACGAGCTCGGCGAGGGCGACGCGCAACGCATCGCCGAGGTCCTCGATGTCCTGCAGGGCGTCGTAGTCGCCGAGCAGGCCGAAGTCCATGCCGCCGTTGTAGGACATGATCGCGATCGCCAGCGCCTGGTTCTCGGGCAGGAAGGCGATCGGGTAGGTGTCCTGGAGCTCGCGGCCGAGGACGTAGATCGGGAACTGCGGGCCGGGGACGTTCGTGACCAGCAGGTTGAAGAGCCGCGTGGAGAACTGCAGGCGCGAGGCCTGGGCGAGGATCGTCGGCGGGGCGAGCGCCTCCAGGCCGGAGATGGCCGCCGCGCCGACCGCCTGCTTGGACTCCTTCAGGCCGTCCATCGCGTGGCGCACGACGCGCAGGCGGGCGACCGGATCCTCGACGTAGACCGGCAATGGCCCACGCATGACGACGATCCGGTTGCCGAGGTTGCCCTGGTCGTCCTTGCCGCGCACCGAGACCGGGACCAGCGCGCGCAGCTCGAGGCCCTCGGTGCGCACGCCGCGGGCGCGCAGCCAGCTGCGCAGGCCACCGGCGACGACGCTCAGCACGACGTCGTTGACCGTCCCGCCGAGCACGTTCTTGACCAGCTTGAAGTCCGCGAGGTCGTTGCGGACGAAGGAGAGCCGGCGGTGCGGGCCGATCGGCACGTTCAGCGGGGTGTCGGGCGCGGGGTTCAGGCCCGCCCAGGCGACCTCGCCGATCCCTTCCAGCGCCTCCTTGACCTCGTCCAGCGACGCGGCCGGGTGGGTGGCCGCGGACAGGGCGCCGGAGGCCAGGTCGAACGGCAGCTTGGCCAGGCCCTTGATCCCGCGGGCGGCGAGCGCGAGCGAGCTGGGGACCGGCTTGGCGCTCCACGGCTCGCCCTCGTGCGGCGCGATCTGCGGGACCGGCGTGAGGTCGAAGAGCACGGTCATCAGGTCGACGCCCGGAGACGCCGTCCACGAGCGCGTGGTGGGTCTTGGAGATCAGCGCGAAGCGCCCGCCCTCCAGGCCCTGCACGAGCCACAGCTCCCACAGCGGCTTCGCGCGATCCAGGCGCTGGGAGTGGACGCGCGCGGCCAGCGCGCGCAACTGCTCCTCCGAGCCGGGCGCGGGCAGCGCGGTGTGGCGGACGTGGTACTCGAGGTTGAAGCTCGGGTCGTCGATCCAGATCGGCCGGCCGGTCTCGAGCGGCGGGAACGCCAGCTTGTGCCGGTAGCGCGGCACGAGGTGCAGCCGCGACCGGATGTGGGTGAGGAAATCGTCGTACGCCGGGGCCGGGCCCTCCAGGAGCAGGACCGCGCCGATATGCATATGACTGTTCGCCCGCTCCTGAGCCAGGAACGTGGCGTCGACCGCCGAGAGCCGGTCTCCGTGTGCCTGCGCCATCCCCGCGCAAGCCTAACCGAGAGTGCTGAGAAGGCCGATGAGGATGGCCACAACCATCACACCGGTTAACACCCGCTCATAGCTCTCGGACGCCGCAAGGTGGGTGAATCCTCGGCGGCCGGCCACGTGCGCGACCGCCACCCCGGGCACCAGCCCGGCGACCAGCGCGCCGTCCGGCAGCGCGGGCGTGCCCGTCACGAACAGGGCGAGCGCGCCGAGCGCCGCCAGACCGATGAAGCACACCGTGAGCGTGTCGCGCACCTGCTCCGGCCGCACGCCGCGCCCGAGCAGGTGCAGGAGCATCGGCGGCCCGTTGGTCGACGTCGTGGTCGTCAGCGCCCCCGCGGCGAACCCGGCCACCACCGCCGGCACGTGCGCCGTCGTCACCCGCCGCGCGACGAGCGTCCCGGCCACGCCGAGCGTGACCGCGAGCTGCAGCGCCACCTCCGGCAGCGCCCGCAGGACCACGACCCCGATCAATGCCCCAGGCGCGGCCGCCAGCAGCATCACCTCCGCCGAGCGCCGCAACGGCCGCGGCCGCCGCCCCTCGGTCGCCAGCGTCAGCAGGTTCACCTCCAGCCCCAGCACGAGCAACAGCCCCACCGCCGGCTCCGCGTCCAGCGCGGCGAAGACCAACGGCGCGGCGACCAGCGAGAACCCGAACCCGGTCGCCGCCTGCAGCGCCGCACCGAGCAGCACGGACACGCACGCGGCAGCCAGCAGCACCCCCCGAACATAAAGGGGCCTGGCCCCTTCTGCGACAGCTGTCGCAAAAAGGGCCAGGCCCCTTTTGCGACAGATGTCGCGTTTCTAGGCTCGGAGGTACCGCGACGCGCGGCGCTCGCGCTCGCGGCGCTCGATCGCGGCGTTGCTCGTGTCGCGCCAGTTGTGGAAGGCGCGGGCGCGGGCCTCGGCGACGTTGACCACCGGGGCGGGCTTGAGCACCTCGGTGGTGGCCTCGAAGTCGAACGCGTCGTCGGAGGCCCCGTCGCCGGCGGCGACGTGGTAGATGCCGAGCAGCGGGCCGCTGACGACGGCGAAGGCGGCGATCCCGAGGGTCACGGGCGTGGCGGGCCAGACCCCGTACAGCCAGCCGACGACGGCGGCGCAGAGGAAGAAGGGGGAGGCGAAGGCGGCGAGGAGGCTGAGGGCTCGAGCAGTCACAGCACAGGCATCGGCACGCGGTGCATCGCGCTTGACTCGGGGCTTGACCCCATTTGTCAGCGGGTAACGCGCGTCCATGGCCGCTCACGCAGAACTCATCGAAGGCGAGGAGCGCAACAAGAGCCAGCTCTCCGCCTCGATCACCAAGAAGACGCTGCTGCTGTTCATCGTCGGCGACATCCTCGGCGGCGGGATCTACGCGCGGACGGGCGAGGTCGCGGGGGAGATCGGCGGTGCGATCTGGACCGGCTTCGCGCTCGCGGCGGTCGTCGCCGCGTTCACCGCGGCGTCCTACGCGGAGCTGGTGAGCCGGTACCCGCAGGCCGCCGGCGCCGCCCTCTACATCCACAAGGCGTTCAAGGCCCCGCTGCTGACCTTCGTCGTCGCGTTCGCGGTCATGTGCTCCGGGCTGGCGAGCGCCGCCGCGCTGGCGACCGCGTTCGGCGGCGACTACCTGAGCGAGTTCATCGACCTGCCGAAGATCCTCGTCGGCCTCGTCGTGATCATCGGCGTGAGCCTGATCAACTTCCGCGGGATCAAGGAGTCGGCGGGCTTCAACGTCGTCTGCACCGTGATCGAGCTCGGCGGCCTGGTGCTGGTCGTGCTGATCGGCGCCGCGTTCCTGTTCGACGGCGGCGGCGACCCCGCTCGCGCGCTCGAGTTCAACGAGGACGCGACCCCCGCGCTGCTGATCGTCGCGGGCGCGTCGATCGCCTTCTACGCGCTGATCGGCTTCGAGGACGCGGTCAACGTCGCCGAGGAGACCAAGGACTCCACGCGCACCTTCCCGCGCACGCTGTTTCTCGGGCTCGGGGTCGCCGGCTCGATCTACCTGCTGGTGACGATCGTCGCCGGCATGGCCGTGCCCGCCGACACGCTCGCGAAGTCCGACGGCCCGCTGCTGGAGGTCGTCACGCAGGGGCCGTTCGCGGTCAACAGCAAGCTCTTCTCCGCGATCGCCCTGTTCGCGCTCATCAACGGCTGCCTGCTGAACCTCGTGATGGCCTCGCGGCTGATGTACGGCATGGCCAACGAGAACGTCGTCCCCGGCATCCTCGGCAAGGTCCACCCCGGCCGCAAGACGCCGTGGGTGGCGATCATCTTCACCGCGTCGATCGCCGCCGTGCTCGTCTGCCTCGGCGACCTGACGACGCTCGCCGACACGACCGTCCTGCTGCTCCTGCTGGTGTTCATCGGCGTGCACCTGGCGCTGCTGCGGCTGCGCAACGAGCCCACCGACCACGAGCACTTCCGCGCCTGGACGATCATGCCCTACCTCGGCATCGCCACCTGCGGGGGGCTCGTCGTCCAGCAGGTGGTCGACGATCCCAAGCTCGTGTTGTGGGCCGGCGGGCTGATCGTCTTCGGGCTGATCCTGTGGGTGATCGAGCGCGTCGTGCGATGATCGATGGATGGCATGGGACTTCTCCACCGACCCTGATTTCCAGCGGCAGCTGGACTGGATGCGGGACCTCGTGCGCGACGAGGTCTGGCCGCTCGAGACCGTCTTCGACGAGCTCGGTGAGGAGGGGTTCAAGGCCGCGATCCGGCCGCTGCAGGAGCAGGTGAAGGAGCGCGGCCTGTGGGCCGCGCACCTGCCGCCGGAGCTCGGCGGCCAGGGGTACGGGCAGGTCAAGCTCGGGCTGATGCACGAGATCCTGGGCTCGAGCCCGTTCGCCCCGGCGGTGTTCGGCAACGCCGCGCCGGACTCCGGCAACAGCGAGGTGCTGGCGCTCGCCGGGACGCCGGACCAGAAGGAGCGCTACCTCCATCCGCTGCTCGCGGGCGACCTGCGCAGCGCGTTCTCGATGACCGAGCCGGAGACGGCGGGCAGCGATCCCACGCTCCTGCAGACGACGGCGGTCCTCGAGGGCGACGAGTACGTCATCAACGGCCACAAGTGGTTCTCGTCGAACGGCAGCGTGGCCGACTTCCTGATCGTGATGGCCGTCACCAACCCGGACGCGCGGCCCCACCAGCGGGCCAGCATGATCCTCGTCGACGCCGACACGCCGGGCGTGAACATCATCCGCGACGTCGCGACGATGGAGCACCCGCAGGAGCACTTCGGGCGCTACGGCGGCCACGCCGAGATCGTCTACGACAACGTGCGCGTGCCCAAGGAGGCGCTGCTGGGCAAGGAGGGCGAGGGCTTCCTGATCGCCCAGCACCGGCTCGGCCCGGGCCGCATCCATCACTGCATGCGCTGGCTCGGCGTGTCCAGGCGCGCCTTCGACATGCTGTGCGAGCGCGCCGTGTCCCGCTACGCCTTCGGGAGCGTCCTCGCCGAGAAGCAGACCGTCCAGAACTGGGTCGCCGACTCGATGGCCGAGATGCATGCCGCCCGCCTGATGACCCTGCACGCGGCGTGGAAGATGGACAACGAGGGCGCGTCCGCCGCGCGCACCGAGATCAGCCTGATCAAGTTCTACGGCGCGAAGGTCCTCCATGACGTGATCGACAGAGCTATCCAAGCGCACGGGGCACTTGGGTACTCGACCGACCTACCCTTGGAGCAGATGTACCGCTATGCCCGCGCAGCCCGGTTGTACGACGGCGCCGACGAAGTGCACCGCCAGTCGGTCGCGCGTCGCGTCCTGCGTGGGTATGAGCCGCACGAGCAGCCGTCCGAGCACGTCCCGACCCGCCGCGAGGCGGCCCGCGAGCGCTTCGCGGACCTGCTTGAGGCGGTGACCTCCAACGACTAGGACGAGGATCGCCATCGCGGTGGTCTGCGTCCTGGCGCTCGCCGGGGTGGCCACGGCGATGGCCGCCACCACCGGGAAGAAGCCGGATCGCTTCGACGCCGACCGCGCGTGGAAGCTGCTCGTCTATCAGGTGAAGCTCGGGCCGCGCCCGGCGGGGTCCCCGCAGTCCAAGCAGCTCGCCGCCTACATCAAGGCGCGGCTCCCGCGCGGCCGCTACGAGGCCGTGCCGGGCGGGCTGCGCAACGTCGTCGGCGAGATCCCCGGCAAGGGCAAGGCCATCGTCCTCGCCGCGCACTACGACACGAAGGACATCGCCGGGATGCGCTTCGTCGGCGCCAACGACGGCGCGGGCGGCACCGCCGCGCTGCTCGAGCTCGCCCGCGGCCTGCAGAAGGCCAAGCGGCCCAAGGATGCGCCGCCGATCTGGTTCGTCGCCTTCGACGGCGAGGAGGCGACCGACGACAGCGACTTCCTCGGCACCGGCGTCCGCGGCGCCAAGGCGTTCGCCGCCAAGCACGAGGGAAAGATCCGCGAGCTCGTGCTGATGGACTTCATCGCCAACAAGAAGCTGGCGATCCCCTACGAGCAGACCTCGACGCCCGAGATGTGGACCGACCTGCAGACGGCGGCCAAGAAGGTCGGCGCCGCGGACGCGTTCCCGGACACCCAGCAGGGCACCGTCGAGGACGACCACACGCCGTTCGTGGAGCGCGGGATCCCCGCGATCGACCTGATCGACTTCAACTTCCCCTGCTGGCATCAGGAATGCGACGACCTCTCCGCGGTCTCGAAAGCCTCCCTGGACAAGAGCGGGGAGACGGTGTTCGAGTTCCTTACGATGGATCGGTGAAGACGCTCTATACGGCGGTCGCGACCGCCACCGACCAGGGCCGAGGCGGTTCGGCGCGCTCTGACGACGGACGGCTGGACGTGCAGCTGTCCTCACCGAAGGCGATGGGCGGGGACGATGGCCCCGGCACCAACCCCGAGCAGCTGTTCGCGGCCGGTTACGCCGCGTGCTTCTCGAGTGCCATGAGCGGGTCGGCCGCGCGCGACGGCGACGCGTCGGTCGTCGAGGGCTCCACGGTCACCGCGCACGTGGGGATCGGCCCGCTCGGCAAGGGGCGCTTCGGGCTCGCGGTGCGGCTGGAGGTCAAGCTGCCCAGGCTCGCGCAGGAGCAGGCGGAGGCGCTCGTCGCCATCGCCCATGAGCGCTGCCCCTACTCCAACGCGACCCGTGGCAACGTCGAGGTCACGCTGGACGTCACAGGCAGCTGAGGATCGCCGCCGCGGAGCGCTCGACGTCCTCGCGGGTGGTGGCGTAGCCGGAGACCGAGATGCGCAGCGCGGGGCGGCCGTGCCAGACGGTCCCGCCGAGCCAGCAGGTGCCGTCCCGCTGGATGCGCGCGATCGCCTCCGGCTCGCAGGCGACCATCACCTGGTTGAGCGCAGACCTCGTTGAGGACCTCGGCGCCCCCGTCGCGCAGCAGCCGCGCGAACAGGACCGCATGCTCACAACAGCGGTCGACCATCTCGGCCAGGCCGCGGCGGCCGAGCGAACGCAGCGCGGCGTAGACGGCGAAGCCGCGGGCGCGGCGGGACGCCTCGGGCGTGAAGTCGAAGTTCTGGCGATGGTCGGACTCGACCAGGTAGGCGGCCGTGAGGCCCATCGCGGCGCGGTGGGCGGCGCGGTCGCGGACGATCGCCAGGCCGCTGTCGTAGGGGACGTTGAGCCACTTGTGGGCGTCGGCGGCCCACGAGTCGGCGTGCTCGAAGCCGTGCGTGAGGTGACGGCGAGAGCTCGCCGCCGCCCACAGCCCGAACGCGCCGTCGATGTGCAGCCAGGCGCCCGCGGCCCGGCAGGCCGCGGCGATCGGCTCGAACGCGTCGAACGCGCCGGAGTTCACGTTGCCCGCCTGCGCGCAGACGATCGCGGGGCCGTCGAGCGTGACCGCCTGGAGCGCGCCCTGGTCGTCGACCGGCACGAGCGTCGGCGGCGCGAGGCCGATGAAGCGCAGCGCGCTGAAGATCGTCGCGTGCGCCTCCTCGCCGGCGATCACGGTGAGCGGCGGCGCGCCGATCAGTCCCTGCTTGGCCACGTCCCAGCCGAGCCGCGCGAGCACGGTGTTGCGCGCCGCGACCAGGCACGTGGCGTTGGCCATCTGCGCGCCGGTGACGAAGCCGACGCTGGCCTCGCTCGGGAGCCCGAGCACGTCGAGCAGCCAGCCCTCGGCCACCTCCTCGACCACCGCGGCCGCGGGCGAGGAGACGTAGCTGAACGCGTTCTGGTCCCAGGTCGCGGCCAGCCAGTCCGCCGCGCGGGCCGCCGGAAGCGCCTGGCCGGTGACGAAGCCGAAGTAGCGCGGGCCGGCGCTGGCCACCAGCCCGGGCTCGACCCCCGCGACCAGCTCGTCGATCACCTGCCCGGCGGGCACGCCGTCCTCGGTGAGTTCGACCGCGAGCTTCTCGCGCAGCACCGCGGGATCGACCGGCACGCCCACCGGACGTTCGTCGAGCGAGGCCAGAAAGGCTGCCGCGTGGTCGTGAACTCGGTCGAGCATGCGCCTAGACTGGACCCTAATGGCTGTGGAGAAGCTCCTGCTCGCCGCCCCGCGCGGCTACTGCGCCGGCGTCGACCGTGCCGTCCAGACCGTCGAGCGCGCGCTCGAGCTGCACGGGGCGCCCGTCTACGTGCGCAAGGAGATCGTCCACAACAAGCACGTCGTGGAGACCCTGCGCGGCCGCGGGGCGATCTTCGTCGACGAGCTCGACGACACGATCCCCGAGGGCGCGATCACCGTCTTCTCCGCCCACGGCGTCTCGCCCGCGGTCCACGCCGACGCCGAACGGCGCGCATTGCGGACGATCGACGCCACGTGTCCGCTGGTGACCAAGGTGCACCGCGAGGCGCTGAAGTTCGCGAGCGAGGGCTACACGATCGTCCTGATCGGCCACGCCGGCCATGAGGAGGTCGAGGGGACGATGGGCGAGGCGCCCGACCACATCGTGCTGGTCGAGACCGAGGCCGACGTCGACACCCTCGTCGTCGAGGACGAGACGAAGATGGCCTACATCTCGCAGACGACGCTGAGCGTGGACGAGACGCGCACGATCATCGCCCGCCTGCGCGAGCGCTTCCCGCACATCACGGGGCCGCGCACGGACGACATCTGTTACGCCACCACGAACCGCCAGGCCGCGGTCCGCCAGATGGCGGTCGAGTGCGATCTGGTGCTCGTGATCGGCTCCACGAACTCCTCGAACTCCAACCGCCTGGTGGACGTCGCCCGCGACCTCGGCACACCGTCGTATCTGATCGACGGGGCCGACATGGTGCAGGAGGAGTGGCTCGAGGGCGTCCGCGTCGTCGGCGTCTCGTCCGGCGCCAGCGCGCCCGAGGAGCTCGTCGACAACCTGGTCGCGTTCTTCCGCGAGCGCGGGACGACCGACGTGAGCGAGTTCGAGGTCCTGCGCGAAGACGTGCGCTTCATGCTGCCGAAGCAGATCCGGCAGGCGATGACCGCTGCCGCCGAGGCCTAGCGCCCTGCGCAAGCTCTTCGGGGCGCTGCTGGTCCTCGCCCTGGCGGCGGCGATCGTGCTCACCGTCGCCCCGTTGCGCGAGGCGGTGTCCTACGCGCTGCACGGCGACGTCGACGCCCTGCAGGAGCAGCTCCGCGCGCTCGGCGTGCCCGGCGCGCTGATCCTCGTCGCGCTGATCCTGATCCACTCCGTCGTGATCTTCCCGGCCGAGATCCCCAACGCCACCGCGGGACTGGTCTACGGGTTCTGGCTCGCGCTCCCGCTCGTGCTGGCCGCGTGGGTGGCGTCCGGGCTGATCGCCTACGCGCTCGGCGTGGCCGTCGGCCGGCCGGTGGCGGTGCGGTTCGCGGGCGAGAAGCGGGTCGCGGCGGCCGAGCAGATGATCGGGCGCGGCGGCGCGGGGGTGCTGATCCTCTCCCGGCTCGTCCCGTTCGTGCCGTTCAGCCTCGTCGGCTACATCGCGGGCGCGACCCGCGTGCCGTTGTGGCGCTACACCTGGACGTCCGCGGTCGGCGTGTTGCCGATCACCGCCGCCGCCGTCTACCTCGGGCACGCGCTCGACGACCTGTCGCTGCGCGACCCACTGCTGTGGGTCGCGATCGCGACGATGGTCGTCCTGGCGCTCTCGACCGTGATGCTCGCGCGTCACGGCCGGCGGGCGTCAAGCCAGTAGCGGCGCGCTGGGCGTGCGGCGCCCGCCCGTCGAGAGCAAGCCGAAGGCCAGCAGCGCGGCGCCGATGCCGAGGCCGCCGAGGCCGCTGACGATCAGCCCGGTGGCGACCGCGCCGACGAACGGCAGGTCGGCGCCGGCGCTGATGTCGGCGTGCACGCCCGGCGAGCCGTCGGCGTTCATGACGACGATCGACCACTGGCCGTCCTTGACGTCCCAGTCGAGCGTCTGGGTGCCGCTGCCCTGGCTCTTGGCGATCCAGAAGGACTGCGTGGCGGGCGCGGCCGGCTTGACCGGGCCGGCGACCGTCTCGTAGTCGGCGTCGAACGGCTTGACGTCGATGTCGGTCACGGTGGCGTGCGCGGACTGGACGAGGTAGGTCTCGACGTCGCTGGTGCGGGCGACGCCGACGAAGACGGGCTTGCCGTTCGCCGCGTTGACCTTCAGGCGGGTGTCGGCGCCGGGGAATCCGTCGTCGATGTCGAGGTTCTCGCTCGTGAGTGCATAGGTGCCGGTGTCGAAGCGTTCGCTCGAGGTGGTGTAGTAGCCGTCGGCGTCACGCTGGTTGTCCAGCCACTGGAACCCGGCGCCCGCGAGGAGCACCAGCGTGGCGAGGGACGCGATGGCGCCGCCGGCGATGATGGCCGCCAGGCGGCCGCCGGTGAGGTTCGTGTTCATGCCGGTCAATGTCGCACCGGCGAGGGCCCGCGACGGGGGCGCCAGCAGGCGTGGGCGACTACGGTTGCCCGGACTCGGACCCTTACGGGTTCACGTAAGGGTCAGGGCGTGTTCGAGCGTCTCACGGTCGATGCCCGCGATGCCCAGCGCGCGCGGCACGGTGCCGTGATCGGGCTTGAGGATCGCCAGCGCGAGATGCCTGGCGCCGATGTGCTTGTCGCGGCGCGCGACCGCGATCCGCAGCGACTGCTCCAACACCACCTTGGCTGACGTGGCGAGCTTCGGTGACCCGGTGTAGGGGCTGAAGCTGGGCGCTTCGGCGGTGACGCCGACCGCCGCGAGGCTGCGCTCGGTCTCCCTCGCCAGCGCCTCGCTGAGCGTCTCGTGGTCGAGGCCGCCGAAGCGCCGCATGATCGCGGCCGCGGCGTTGTCCGAGCGGGTGATCGCGAGCAGCAGGTGCTCGGCCTCCACCCGCACCGCGCTGCGCTCGCGCGCGATCTCCGACGCGTCGATCACCGCCGCACGCGCCTCCTCCGTGAACCGCTCGAACACCGCTATCGCCTCCTCAACTCGACGCCCGCGGCGATCAGCCGCTTGGCGTGCTTCTTGTGCACGGCCTGCCGCGTCACGCCCAGCGCGTCCGCGACCTCGGGCCAACTCCACCCGCTCCGCATCGCACGCTCGACCTCCGCCGCCTCCAACTGCTCCGCGAGCCGCCGCAACGCGACGACGGCGGCCAACCCATCCGCCGGATCCTCAGGCGAACTCAACTCGATCATGCAAGCAACTCTAGTTGACTAACGCCGGTTTTGTCAATCAAAGTTTCCTAAAGGGGACAGTCCCGCTTTAGGAAACGCCGGTTGACTAGAGTTCCGCCGCGTGGCTCCCACGTTGATTGCGCAGCTGAGCGACCCGCACATTCGGCTGGATGACGATGCGTCGCAGCCGGCGCTGGCGGCGGCGGTGGAACGGGTGCTGGCGTTGCGGCCGGCGCCGCTGGCCGTGTTGGTGACGGGCGACATCGCGAACTCGGGCGATCCGGCCGAGCATGAGCGGGCGAAGGAGCTGTTGGCGCCGCTGCCGATGCCGGTGTACACCGCGGCGGGGAACCACGACCTGCTCGGGATGCGCCATCAGTACGCGGTGCAGGCCGGGTCGATGCGGATCGTGGTGTGCGACACGTCGCGGATGACGCGCGACGACGGGGCGCTCGACGTCGAGTGGCTGGAGGGGCAGCTGCTGCCCGACATCCCGACGATCGTCGCCATGCACCACCCGCCGATCCTGATGGGGCTGCCGTGGCTGGATGCGATCGGGCTGCCCGAGGAGGATCGGGCCGGGCTGGCTGCCCTGCTGCGGCGCTCGCCTCAGGTGCTCAGGGTCGTGGCCGGGCACGTGCACCGCGCCTCGGCCAACACGCTGGGCGGGTGCGGGGTGGTCACGTGCGCGTCGACGAACATCGCCTCGGCGCTCGACTTCGCCACGCCTGAGATGGCGCTCGCGAACGAGCCGCCGTCATTCCTGGTGCATGCGTTGCTGGACAGCGGCGAGCTGATCAGCCACGTTCAGCCTGTGTGAGCCACGCCCGGAGTTCGTCGCCGTGCTCGTCCAGTGCGGGCGGCGCGTGGCGGATCGGCGGGCGCTCGCCGTCGACCCGCAGCGGCGGGTTGATCACCGGCAGGCCGTCGACGTCGGAGACCGGCTCCATGCCGAGCTCCTCCGCGTAGGCGAACGCCTCGTCGACGCCGTTGATCGGCCCGGCGGGGACCTTCGCCTCGCGGAGCACGCTCAGCCAGTGCTCGGCGGGCTGCGCGCGCAGCACCTCCTCGAAGGCCTCGGCGAGTTCGTCCGCGTGGGCCACGCGCGCCTCGTTGGTGGCGAAGCGCTCGTCGGACGGCAGCGACGCGAGCCCGAGGGCCGTGCACAGCCGCACGAAGATGCGCTCGTTGCCGACGGCGATGACGATCGGCCGGTCGGCGGTCTCGTAGGTCTCGTAGGGCACGATGCTCGGGTGGCGGTTGCCGCGCCGGCGCCCGTTGACGCCCGCCGCGACCCACGCCGTCGCCTGGTTCAACAGCACGGTGAGCGCCGAGTCCATCAGCGAGACCTCGACGTGGCGGCCGACGCCGGTCCGCGCCCGCTCGACCAACGCGCCCTGGATGCCGTTGGCGGCGAGCAGCCCGCAGACGAGATCGACGACCGCGGTGCCGGCCTTCAGCGGCCTCCCGTCGGGCTCGCCGGTGACGGACATGATCCCGCCCATGGCCTGCAGCAGGAAGTCGTAGCCGGGCAGCCCGGCGGCGGCCTCGGAGCTGCCGAACGCCGTCACCGAGCAGGAGACGAGTCCCGGGTTGACCTCGCGGATCGACGCCGGCGAGAGGCCGAAATCGTCGATCAGGCCCGGCCGGAAGGACTCGATCATGACGTCGGCGCGCTCGGCCAGGGTCCGGGCGAGCGCGAGGTCGCCGGAGTCGTGGAGATCCAACGCGATCGAGCGCTTGTTGCGGTTCAGGCCGAGGTAGTAGGTCGACACGCCGTCGCGCCACGGCGGGCCCCAGGCGCGCGTGTCGTCGCCGCCGTCGGGGCGCTCGACCTTCACGACGTCGGCCCCGAGGTCACCGAGCAGCATCGCGGCGAGCGGTCCGGCGAGCACCCGCGAGAAGTCGGCGACGAGGATCCCGTCCAAGGGCGGCATGGGCCGCCACACTAGTGCGCCAGTGAGAACGCTCGTCATCTCCGACCTCCACCTCGGTCGCAACGACCGCCGCGACCTGCTGCGCCGGCCGGACCTCCGGACACCGCTGCTGGACGCGCTCGACGACATCGACCGGCTGGTGATCCTCGGCGACGGGCTCGAACTGCGCGAGGCCGCCCACCGCGACGCGGTGCACTACGCGGCCGAGTTCTTCGCCGACGTCGGGCGCACGCTCGGCCCCGACAAGGAGCTGATCGTCCTCGCCGGCAACCACGACCACGGGATCGCGGCCGGCTGGATCGACGCCCGGCTGCAGACCGAGGCGGCCGGCTTCCTCGGCCTCGAGCAGCGCTACACGCCGTCCGGCGCGCTGGTCGAGCAGCTCGCCGAGGCCGCGCGCCCCGCGCGCCTGCAGTTCGCCTACCCGGGCATCTGGCTGCGCGAGGACGTCTACGCGCTGCACGGCCACTACGCCGACCTGCACGCCACCGTGCCCACCTTCGAGCGGATCGCCGCGGGCGTGATGGCCAAGTGGGTGGCGGCGATGCCACAGGCGGGCGCCACGCCCGACGACTACGAGGCCGTGCTCTCACCGCTGTACGCGTGGCTGCACGCGCTCACCCAGCGCGCCGACCACTCGCTCGTGAGCAAGGGCGGCGGCGCGTCCTCGAGCGCCTACAGCGCCCTCACCCGCCGCACGCCGCGCGCGCTCGCGCTCAAGACCGGCTACCGCGGCGCCGTCGCGGGCCTCAACGTCCTCGGCCTCGGCCCGCTGCAGGCGAGCCTGTCGCCGACCGCGCTGCGCCGCGGCTACCTGCAGGGCATCCGTGAGGTCATCGCGAGGCTGGACATCGGCGCCAGGCACGTCATCTGGGGCCACTCGCACCGCTCCGGCCCGTGGCCGAGCGACGACGCATCCGAGTGGGCGGGCATCGTCAACACCGGCAGCTGGGTCTACCAGCCGCATTTCCTCTCACCCGAGCCCAACGGCTCGCCCTACTGGCCGGGAACCGCGGTGCTGGTCGAGCCCACCGGCCCGCCGAAGCTCCTCCGGCTCCTCGGCGACCGGGGCCACGAAGAGCTCAGGCCACGCCCGGCGTGAAGCACGTGGCGTGCACGAGCACGCCGGCGTCGGCCTCCATGACCAGCTCGCCCTGCGTGTGGCGACCGTGGTCGAACAGGCAGACGCAGCCGGGCTCGGAGATCTCCAGCGCACGGCCGTTGACGCGCAGCACGCCGGAGCCCTCGACCACGGCCCACACCGCACCCGCCTCGTAGGGGCCGGAGTACGCACCGGGCTGGTCCTCGGTCTGCGGCGCGATCAACGTCTCGGGAGCGTCCTCGGGACGGATCGGCGCCAACGGCTCACGCGCCACGCCCAGCAGCGCCTGGATCTCCAATTCGGTCTCCACGTAGGCGCCCTCGCCGTAGTGGTAGGAGTGCAGCTCGCCCTGCGGGTCCCACAGGTAGCGCGCCGGCCAGCCCTGGTTGCCGTAGTTGTCCCAGACCTCGAGGTCGGAGTCGATCAGCACGCCCCACGGGATCTCCAGGCGCTCGACGGCACGGCGGACGTTCTCCGGCTCGCGTGCCGGCAGGAACCCGCCGGTGTGCACGCCGACGATCACCAGACCGTCGTCGGCGTAGCGCTCATGCCACGCCTTCAGGTAGGGCAGCGTGCGCAGCGAGTTGACGCGGCAGAAGTCCCAGAACTCGACCAGGACGGCCTTCCCGAGTTGCTGGTCCATACGCAACATGGCCACGTTGACCCACTCGGCCTTGCGTGGGAAGGGTGGAGCGACGATGCTGGTGCTCGCACGCATATCAGCCCGCGACGCTAGCAGCGAAACCTTTTGCCCGTTGACGTGTTGTTAGTAGTCCGCGGCGCGGTGAGCCAGCTCCCGCGCCCACAGTCCAGACTCAATTCGAACCCCCCTCGGAGGAGCAACTCCTTGCGTAAGTCCTTCCTCGTCGCCGGTGTCGCGACGCTCGTGCTCGGCACCACCGGTGTCGCCATCGCCCAGACGCCCGAGCCCAGCATCGACGTCACCGCTTCTGTCTCGCCGTCCAAGGCCGGCACGAAGTCCAAGCCCAAGGGCGTGACCTTCAGCCTCAAGGTCACCAACGACCCGGCGAGCAAGACGACCGCGAAGTCGATCGCCGTCAAGTTCCCGAGCACGATCAAGATCTCCACCAAGGGTCTCGACGAGTGCAAGGCCAGCGACGAAGAGTTGCTCGCCAACGTCAAGGTCTGCAAGAAGTCCTTCGCCGGCTCCGGCTCGGCCAGCGCGCTGCTGAACCCGAACGCGACCACCCCGGGCCCGCTGTCGTTCAAGGTCCAGCCGATCGTCGGCAAGAACGAGCTGATCTTCGTCCTCTCCGGGTCGGCTCCCGCCGTCCTGCACGGCAAGGTCAAGGGCAGCACGATGACGATCGCGATCACGCCGGAGCTTCAGCAGCCGATCCCCGGCGTCTACTCGGCGCTGAACGGCCTCACGACGAAGATCTCCAAGAAGAAGGGCTCCAAGTCCCTCATCTCGGTCACGGGCTGCAAGTCCAAGAAGCACAAGGTCAGCGTCACCGTCGGCTACGCGCCGAACCCGGGCGCCCCGCCGAAGCCGTCGGCGACCAACACGGCCGACGCGAAGTGCTCGTAGTCCTCTAGCTTCACCCGCTTCATGAACGGCCCCGCGTCAGCGGGGCCGTTTTCGTTCGTAGAGTGCAGGCGTGCTCCTCTTCGCCCACGGGATCGTCGGCCGCGCCGACCTGCCGATCCCCGAGACGCTGTTCGGTGCCGCCGCGGCGGCCGTGTTGGTCGTCTCGTTCGTGGCGCTTGCGCTCGGGTGGTCCGAGCCGCGCCTGAAGGCGAAGCGCGGCAAGGTGCTGTTCACCTTCCCGCGCGCCCTTGAGGTCCTGCTCGGCGCGCTGGGCATCGTCGTCTTCTTCGTCGCCGCCTACGCCGGCCTGTTCGGCTCGGACACGCAGAGCGAGAACTTCGCGCCGACGGCGGTCTACGTCGGCTTCTGGGTCGGCGTGCCGTTCCTCTCGCTGCTGTTCGGCGACGTGTTCGCGCTGCTGAGCCCGTGGCGGGCGATCGGGCGCGGCAGCGGCTGGGTGGCCAAGCGCTTCGGCGGGGAGGACGGACTGCCCGAGCCGCTCCCGTACCCGAAGCGTCTCGGCCGGATTCCCGCCGCCGCGGTGCTGTTCGGCTTCGCCATCTGCGAGCTCTGCTGGGCCCGCGCGACCGAGCCCGGGCCGCTGGCGGTGATCATGCTCGTCTACCTCGTCGTGATGCTCGTCGGGATGAGCCTCTACGGCGTCGAGCCGTGGGTGCGCAACGCCGACGGCTTCGGCGTGCTGTTCTCGCTGATCGGCTCGCTCTCACCGCTCGGGCGCCGCAACGACGCCAAGTTCGTGGCCCGCGCGCCGTTCACGGCGACCGCGCGGCTGGCGCCGGTGGCGGGCACGGCGGCGCTGCTGGTCGTCTCGATCGGCTCGACCGCGTTCGACGGCGCCAAGGAAGGCGCCCTGTTCAACAACCTGGCCAAGGACCTGCAGAGTTTCTTCCGCGATCTCGGCGTGGGCATCGGCCCGGCGCTGGAGTTCGGCTTCATCGTCGGCCTGGCGGGCGCGGTGGCGATCGTAGCGGCGATCTACACGGCTGGCATGTACGGGATGCGGCTGCCGGAGGGGATGGACCGCAAGACGCTGGCGCGGGCGTTCGCGCACACGCTGATCCCGATCGCCGCCGGCTATCTGGTCGCGCACTACTTCTCGCTGCTGGCCTACAACGGCCAGGACCTCTGGCGGCTCGCGAGCGACCCACTGGGCAAGGGCTCGGACTTCTTCGGCTCAGCCGGCAACCGGATCGACTACGGCGTGATCAGCGCCACCGGCATCTGGTACGTCCAGGTCTTCGCGCTGGTCGTCGGCCACGTCGCCGCGCTGGTGCTCGCGCACGACCGCGCGCTCGAGCTCTACGGCAGCGCCCGCGCCGCCACCCGCTCGCAGGTTGTCATGCTGATCCTGATGGTGGCCTTCACCTGCCTGGGCCTGTGGCTGTTGTCGGCGGCGCTGAACGCATGATGCTGTTCGCCCACGCCGGTCACTGGGCCGGGCAACTGCTCTATCTCGCTCCCGTGCTCGCGATGGTCGGCGCCCTGCTGTGGGCGCGGATTCGCGGAAAGAGCGGGATCGACGACGAAGAAGACGTTTAGCGCGCCGGTCAGCGGGGGAGGGCGCGCCACGATGGTCGCCCGCCTCGAAGAGGTCTTCGTGCTGTGGTCCGCTGCGCGCGCGGAGGCCAACCTCGCCTACGACGCCTGGTGTGACGCCCCGGGCACCGACGCGTACGTCGTCTATCGCGCCGCCGAGGATCGGGCCGACGCCGCCGAGGCCGAGCTCGGGAAGCTCACTTCACGGACGTTGATTTTCGCTTGATCCGGCCGTGAGGTCCGAATGGCAACCTCTTGAACGCTCCGAGCGTACTTCGGGGTGTCGTCCACGAGTTTCCGGGAATCCCCCTCACGCGCCATGAGCCACGCCGACCTCAGATCCCTCCTCGACGACGTGCCCGACACGCTCGAGATCATCCTGCGCCGCGCGCCGGAGTGGAGCCCCGTGCTCGACGCCTGGCGCGACGCGTCGGAGGAGGCGAGCGGTGCTCTGGCGCACTGGCAGCGCGACCGCGGGGTGACGGCCTACGCCGCCTACCGCGCCGCCCAGGACCGCGAGGACGCGGCCCAGGACGCGCTCTCGGCTCAGACCCAGACGTCCCTGACCAGCGTCTCGTAGCCGCCGTCGGAGGACGCGGCCTCGGCGCGCGCCTCGCGGCCCTCGTCCGTGCGCTGGGTGAAGATCAGCCGGCCCGGGCCGACGTGGCGGCGCCAGGTGCGGGCGAAGACCTCGGCGCGTTCCTTGTTGCGGGCGAGGTCGGCCGGAACGGGATGCAGGCGCTCGTCGAACGGCGGCCGGCGCGTCAGCACGCGGCCGAGCAGGCCCAGCGCGCCGCGCCGCGGATCGGCCAGCGGGCGTGAGACGAGGTAGCGCGGGTTGTCGGAGATGCTCACCAGCTCGTCGAGGCCGGCGGCGAACCGGCGGCTCTCATCGGGCGTGGCCTGGCTGAGCTCACACCGCAGATAGCCGGCGGCGCGCGGCTCGATCTGCAGTGAGCCGGCGGCCTTGTCGCTCATCTCGCCGAGCTCCTTGTAGGCGTCGATGACGCTTCGAGCGGCCGCGTCGAGCGGCACGATCAGCGGCAGCCGGCGCTTGGCCGCGCGCAGGCGGACGGCCGCCCAGCCGAGGCCGGCGGGGATCAGCGCGAGCCCGGCGAGCAGCGGCGGCGCGCTCGCGGCGATGCCGATCGCGCCGAACGCCACGCCGCCGCCGACGCCCGTGGCGATCGGGATTCGTTGCGAGAGATGCAGCGTGCGCGGCGCGCTCGCGGCCGGTTTCTGGGGCGCGGTGCCGTTGCGGCCGCGCACCAGCAGGGTGGGGAGCTCCACACCGCGGTAGGGCGTGCCGATCTGCCAGCGCTCGCGAGCGGTGTCGCGGTCGGTGGCGCGGGCGATCAGCTCGCGGTTGAGAGCCTCGAAGCGCTCGGTGGGCGGCGGCGAGAACGGGCCGAACTCGGGGTGCACGTGGGACGGCCCGGCCTCCACCTCGCCGTCCTCGGCGGGCGCGAACAGGTTCAGGTGCTTGCGCACGAAGCGCTCGTAGTCGGCGCTGCCGCGCACGAGGTCCGACGCGACGCAGACGACGTCCCAGTTGGAGGCGACCTTCTGCTTGTCCTTCGGGTCCAGCCGCAGCGAGCGCCCGCGCATCTGCTGCACCGAGACGCCGGTGGTGGCGATCGTCATGTCCACGAGCACGTTCAGCGGCGGGCAGTTCCAGCCCTCGCCAAGCAGCGCGCGCGTCCCCACGAGGCACGTCGTCACGCCCTCGACGAACAGCCGCGTGGCCAGCTCCACCCACGCCCGCGGCATCCACTCGGCGCCCTGGGAGCTCAGCGACATCAGCAGCCCGTCGACCTCCGCCTCCCACTCGGTGAGCTTGAAGTGATCCTCGGCGGTGGCCTTCAGCGCCTCCAGCAGCACCTCGGCGTCGTCGGGATGGCAGCGCAGCCCGCGGCCGGAGACCAGCAGCGGGCGCAGATGGCCGGTGCGGTCGTCGCCGGCGATCGCCAGCAGCACGTTGCGGGCGGTGCCGGCGGAGGGATCGAGCACGCCGGTGAGCGCGTCGTCGGGACGGGCGGTGGCGAGCTCGGCGTCGCACAGGACGAGCGCGCGCATCGCCTCGCCGCGGCTGTCGTGCTCCTGGGCGAGCACCTCGACCAGCGCGTGCGCCTTGGCCTGGGAGCCGGTCAGCAGCCGGTCGACCTCGCTCGTGCCGCGGCGGATGCCCTTGCGGGTGAGGTTGAAGCCGAGCTCGCGCAGCGCCGCGCCGATCGCGGCGTACTGGTCGGCGGCCTTGCCGGAGCTCTGCGGCGCGAGGCAGCGCAGCGCGTAGTCCTCGAGCAGCACGAGCCAGTCGTCGAGGTCCGGCGGCTGGCGGTACGCCTCACCGGTCGGCGCGCCGGGGACGCGCCCGGCGCCCAGGAAGCGCACGCCGGCGCGGGCGAGCTTCGGGCTGCGCTTCTGGAACTCCGCCCAGGAGAGCTCGGTCTCGTCGTCGGCGGAGCGCTTGCGCTCGGTGAGCCGCTGGATGACCCAGCTGGGGAAGCCCTCCTCGTCGTCGTGCAGCGTGGTGATCAGCTCGCGGAAGCGGGTGTCGTGCTCGGCCAGCCACTCGCGCTCGGTCGGCAGCGGCTCGGTCAGGTAGGCGAGCTCCTGGTAGGGCGCGAGGTGGCCGTCCCTGACCACGGCGGGGGTGGGGACGGTGAAGTCGACCGGCCCCAGCAGCGCGTCGTAGAGCTCGGCCTCGGCCTGCGGCAGCGAGACCGGCGGCGTGGCGGTGAGGCCGATCACGTGCACGCCTTCGGGCAGTTCGCCGATCACGGCGCGGATCACGTAGCCCCACAGCGAAGCGAGGTGGTGGCACTCGTCGAGCAGGACGACGCCGACGCCCATCTTCGCCAGCTGCTGGACGCGTGCGCGGGCGGTCTCGCTGAGCAGATCGCGCAGCTCGACGCCCGCGTGCTCGCCGCGCGCGACCTCGCGCTTGAGCGCGGCGCTGATCCGCGAGAGCTCCTTCGCGCGCCGGTCCGCGGCCGCGCCCTCGAACGCCTCGGCCTCGCGCAGCGCCTCCTCGGGCGTCATGCCGGTGGCCTGCGCGCGCTCGTCCGCCCAGCGCGACTGCGCGAGCCGCCCGAGCACGATCTCCGGGTCCTCGAGCTGGCACAGCGCCTGGTAGGACAGGCAGGCGATCGGCTTCAGCGGGTCCGCGCCGGCGAACTCGCGCGAGCGCGGCGTGAACTCGCCCACCGCCCGCGGCCACTGCTGCTGGATGCCCTGGTTGGGCGCGAGCACCAGCGCCCGCTTGCCCACTCGCCGGATCAGCTCGACGCCGAGCAGCGTCTTGCCCGACCCGGGCGGCGCGACGATGTGCGTGCGCAGGTTGCCGTTGATCCGGTCCTTCTCGAACGCGGCGAGCGCGGCCCGCTGGTACGGACGCCACTCGCCGAAGAACTTCAGGTCATCGAAGCGGCTCACAGACGCGCGAGGTCATGAGCGAGGGCGTCGACGGTCAGCCGGTCGAACGGGAAGCCGATGCGCTGGAAGCCCCGCCGATCGGCGAGCACCGTGTGCGACGTGTGCTCGAGGTTGCCCTGTTGGGGCTGGACCCCGAACGCGTTCCACACCGGCGTCAGCTGCGCGGTGGTGCCCAGCAGGAAGTCCATCCGGCCGGTCATCCCCTGCTTGAGCAGGAAGCTCTGCGCCCGCGTGGGCGTGTCGTTGGCGGGATCGACGCTGATGCCGATGACCTTCACAGATGGGTTGTCGACGTCGTCGAGTGCGCCCCGGATCGTTTGCACCTGCGCTGGACAGGTGTCGCGGCAGGTCGAGTAGACGAACGCGAACACGACGGGGTGGCCCTTCAGCGAGGCGCTCGAGACCGGCTTGCCGTCCTGGTTGGTGAGCGTGAAGTCCGGGATCGGCTGCCCCGGCGGGCGTTCCGCCCCCGCCCAGCCGTTGCTCAGCTCCAGCGCCGTCGGGTCCGGCGACTGGTGCAGGGCAAGGGTCACGCCCGCCACGGCGGCGAGGGCGAACAGGGTGAGCGCGATCAGCGTCAGTCGGACACGGGCCGCCAGCACGATCTGGAAGGGTATTGACCGTGGAGATCGCGGGAGGTCCGTGCGCGCTGGCCGCCGGGCCGGACGGCGCCCTGTGGGTGACGCTGGTCGACAGCGGTGAGCTCGCGCGGCTCGGTCGCGACGTCCGGCGCTTCGCCGTCGGGGAGAAGCCGCGGGCGCTGGTCGCCGGCGCCGACGGCGCGCTGTGGTTCACGCTCTCCGACGCGATCGGCCGGCTGACCGTGACCGGCGAGCTGTCCACGTTCGCGGCCGCGGCGCCGCAGGGGATCTGCGTCGGCCCGGACCGTGCGATCTGGTTCACCGCCGCCGATCACGTGCACCGCGTCGGCGGCGAGCCGTTCCCGCTTCCCGGCGCGTCGCAGCTCACCAGCGGCCCGGACGGTGCGCTCTGGATCACGCTTCCCGACCGGCGCGCGATCGCGCGGCTGGACCCGCGCGGCCGGGTCGAGTTGCGTGAGACGTCCGCCCCGACCGCCATCGCCGCCACGCACGATGCCGTCTGGTTCACCGCCGACGGTCGCCTCGGGCGGATCCCGATGGACGACCCGCTCCAGGAGCTCGAGCTCGACAACGTGGGCCTCGTCGTGCCCGCCCAGGCCGATGGCGTGTGGGTGGGCGTGCCGGGCGGGGTCGCCCACGTGGCCTTCGACGGCGACCTCGCGCTGCTCGCGCTGAGCGAGGACCCGCGCGCGCTCGCTATCGGTCCTGACGACGCGTTGTGGGGCGTCGTGGCGTCCGGCGTCGCAAAGCTCGCAGGCTGAAGACGGCCGCGGGCCACGCCGCCGGCGCGAGCATCAGGAGCTCCTCGAGGGGAACGCCGGCGACGTGGCCGAAGAGGGTCATGCACGGCTATGACTCGGGCGACGCGCGAAACTCATCGCTCACAGCTCGATGTGCGACCCCATCACGACGGTGCGCTCGTCCGGCAGGTGGAAGACCTCGACCGGATTGGCGGCGTTGCGCGAGATCGCAAGGAACAGCTTCTTGCGCCATTTCGCCATCCCGGGCTTGTCGCCGGCGACGATCGAGATGCGGCTGACGAAGTACGACGGGTTCTCGAGCTTCGGGTCGCCCTCGAGGCCGTGCGCGGCCGCCAGGCGCAGCAGCGCGGGCACGTCGAGCACGTCCTGGAACCCGAAGCGCCCCGTGATGTGGGTGATGCCGTCGTCGCGGTAGCCGAGGTCGTCGATCGACAGCCGCTCGTCCTCGTGGATGTAGGGCACGCGCTCGGTGACCAGCGAGACGATCAGCACGCACTCGTGCAGGACGTGGTTGTGCTCGACGTTCGCGCGCAGCGCCAGCGGCGTCGTGTCCGGGTTGGCGTTGAGGAACACCGCGGTCCCGGGCGCGCGGGCGACCGGCGGCGACGTGTCGCGCACCTCGTTCACGAAGCGCCGCAGCGGGCCCTCCTCCTCGATCCGCCGGTGGGTGATGATCTCGCGGCCCTTCTGCCAGGTGGTGAGCACGCTGAACACCGCCAGCGCGATCGCCAGCGGGAACCAGCCGCCGTGCAGCACCTTCGTCAGGTTCGCGGCGAAGAAGGTCAGGTCGACGGTGAGGAACGAGATCGCGCCGACGATCACCAGCGGGAGCGTCTTCTTCCACAGGTAGCGGACGACGAAGAAGAACAGCAGCGTGTCGATCGCCAGCGTGCCCGTGACCGCGATGCCGTAGGCGCTGGCCAGCTTCTCGGAGGAGCCGAAGCCGACCACCAGGCAGACGACCGCGGCGAAGATGATCCAGTTGGCGGCCGGCACGTAGACCTGGCCGACCTCCTCACGCGAGGTGTGGCGGATCTGCAGCCGCGGCAGGAAGCCGAGCCGGATCGCCTGCCGGGTGACGCTGAACGCGCCGGAGATCACGGCCTGCGACGCGATGATCGCCGCCACCGTCGAGAGGATCACCATCGGGATCCGCGCCCACTCGGGGAACATCAGAAAGAACGGGCTCGCCGTCGCCCGCGGGTCCTCGAGGATCAGCGCGCCCTGGCCGAGGTACTGCAGGATCAGCGCCGGGAAGACGAGGTAGAACCAGCCGCGCCGGATCGACCCGGCCCCGAAGTGGCCCATGTCCGCGTACAGCGCCTCCGCGCCGGTGACCGCGAGCACGACGCCGCCCAGGGCGACGAACGCCTCGTGGCCGTGGTTGAAGAGGAACTCGGCGCCGTGGTGGGGGCTCAGCGCGCCGAGGATCGCCGGATGTTGGAGCAGCCGTCCGAAGCCGGACACGGCCAGCACCGCGAACCACGTGACCATGATCGGCCCGAAATAGCGGCCGACGCTGCCCGTCCCGAAGCGCTGGACGGTGAACAGCACCGTCAGCACGGCGAGCGTGACCGGGATCACGAACTCCTTGAGGTCCTGGCTGACCACCTCCAGGCCCTCGACGGCGGACAGGACCGAGATCGCGGGCGTGATCATCCCGTCGCCGTAGAACAGCGACGCGCCGAAGACGCCGAGCAGGACCAGCGTGATCTGCGCGCCGCGCGAGCGCAGGTTCGCCCGCTGGATCAGGGCGATCAGGGCCATGATCCCGCCCTCGCCGTCGTTGTCGGCGCGCATGATGAACGTCACGTACTTGACCGAGACGATCAGCGTGATCGCCCAGAAGATCAGCGAGATGACGCCGTAGACCTGCTCGTTTCCCGGCTCGAGCCCGTGCTCGGGGGCGAACACCGTCCGCAGCGTGTAGAGCGGGCTGGTGCCGATGTCGCCGAACACGACGCCGATGGCGCCGAGGACGACTGCTGCGGTTCCGCCACGTTTCACGCGCCGGAAGATAGGGGTTTCGCCCTCCGTCCTCGCAAGCTCGGACCTCGGGCGACGTGACTTATGCCTCGGTGAGACCCCGGCGGATGGCGTAGCGCACGAGCTCCACGCGGTCGCGCATGCCGAGCTTGCGCAGCAGGTTCGCGCGGTGCGACTCGACCGTCTTCTCGGCGAGGTGCAGCGTCTCGGCGATCTGCTTGTTGGTGTAGGCCTCGGCGATCAGCTTCAGGACTTCCTGCTCGCGCGGGGACAGCGGCTCTTCCGGGCCGCTGGAGCTGTCGCTCATCCATTCGCGGACGATCGTGCGCTCGACGGCGTTGGTCAGGAAGGCGTCGCCCCGGCTGACGGCGCGGATCGCGTTCAGCAGCGCCTGGTCGACCTCGCGCTTGAGCACGTAGCCGGACGCGCCGGCCTTCAGCGCGTCGAACACGTAGCGCTCGTCGTCGTGCATGCTCAGCGCGAGCACCTGCGTGTCGGGCAGGTGCGCGCGGATCTGGCGCGCGGCCTGGAGCCCGGTCATGCGCGGCATCGAGACGTCCATCACGCACAGGTCCGGCTTGGTCGCGAGCGCCTTCTCGAACGCCTCGACGCCGTCTCCGGCCTCGGCGACGACCTCCATGTCCGGTTGGCGTTCGATGAGCAATTTCATGCCGCCACGAACGATGCCGTGGTCGTCAGCGATCAGGATCCTCATGAGGCCCCCATTGTCAGTTCGATGGTCGTGCCCTCACCGGGCGCGGAGAACACGTTCAGGCGCCCGCCGACCAGCAGCGCGCGCTCGCGCATGCCGGACACGCCGAGGCGCCCGCCGGAGCGTTTGTCCGGCTGGAAGCCGCAGCCGTCGTCGCGGATCCGCAGCACCGTGCGGCCGATCGAGGACAGCTCCACCCGCACGGCGCTGGCCTGCGAGTGCTGTACGACGTTGGACAGGCTTTCCTGCGCGACGCGGTAGAGCACGAGCTGCTCCTCGTCGGACAGGGCGGGGAGCTCGCCGTGGCGATGGAAGGTCGAGCGGATGCCCGTGCGCTCCCCGAAGTTCGAGACCTGGCTGGCGAGCGCGGGGACGAGGCCGTGGTCGTCGAGCGCGGTCGGGCGCAGCGTGCGCGCGAGCGTCAGCAGTTCCTCCATCGCCTGCGTGGCGAGCGTCTGGATCTCCTTGAGCTCGCTCCGGAGCCCGGGCGGGACGTCGAGCGCGGCGGCCTGCAGGCGCAGCAGGATCGCGGTCAGGGCCTGGTTGACCTCGTCGTGGAGGTCCTGGGCGATGCGCGCCCGCTCCTCCTCCTGGGCGCGGATGACGGCCCTGCCGCCCTCGACGCGCTCTTCCTCGAGGCGGGCGAGCATGCGGTTGAAGCCGGCGGTGAGCAGCTTGATCTCGTGCGGGGCGCTGCGGGGCGTGGTCGCGCGCTGGCCGGGGCTGGTCGGGTCGACGCGCTCGAGCGTGGTCAGCAGCGTCTCCAGCGGGACCAGCCGGCGCTTGAGCATCACCGAGTTCACCAGCAGCGCGGCGACGACCGCGGTGGCGATCAGGATCATGCCCTGCAGCGTCGCGGGCACGAGCAGCGCGATCACGGCCGTCACCGCGACGAGCGCCGCGTTGACGGCGAGCACCTGATTGAGAAGCGAGCGGGTCCGCATGCGTGCTGTAGTCATCGGCATGAAGGGGCCCCGGTCTTTACCCCAGATGTTTCGCCGCTATCCTTTCTGAAGCTTTGAATCCCGATCAGAATTCCCGAGGACGCCGATGAGTCCATCTGGGGCGGAGGTCATCCGCCAGATCCGCAGCCAGGTCGAGGAGGTCGATCCCTCCGAGGTCAAGGCGACCCTGTCCAACGGCAACGGCATCGTGCTGCTCGACGTCCGCGAGAGCGACGAGTGGGACGCCGGGCACCTGCCGGGGGCCAAGCACGTGGCCCGTGGGTATCTGGAGTCGCGCGTCGAGGGCGTGATCGGGTCCGATCGCTCCCAGCGCGTGGTCATCTACTGCGCGTCGGGTCAGCGTTCGGCGCTGGCCGCGAACACGTTGAAGGAGCTTCTGGGCTACGAGAACGTGGCCTCGATGAACGGCGGCATCACGCTGTGGAAGGACCGCGGCTACGACGTCGAGGTGCCGGTGTCGTTGACGCGCGAGCAGCGTGACCGGTACTCGCGGCACCTGCTGGTGCCGGAGATCGGGCTCGAGGGGCAGACGAAGCTCCTGAACGCCAAGGTGCTCCTGCTGGGCGCCGGCGGCCTGGGCTCGCCGACCGCGCTGTATCTGGCGGCCGCGGGCGTCGGGACGCTGGGCGTCGTCGACGACGACGAGGTCGATCTGTCGAACCTGCAGCGCCAGGTGATCCACACGACGGACCGGATCGGGACGCCGAAGGTCGACAGCGCCGAGATCGCCATCAACGGCATCAACCCGGACGTGAAGGTCGTCAAGTACAAGACGCGCCTCGACGCCTCCAACATCATGGAGATCATCGAGGGCTACGACGTGATCGTCGACGGCGTCGACAACTTCCCGACGCGGTATCTGCTCAACGACGCGACGGTGCGGCTCGACATCCCCGTGGTGAGCGCGTCGATCCTGGGCTTCGACGGGCAGCTGTCCGTCTTCGCTCCGCACGTCGGGCCGTGCTATCGCTGCCTCTATCCCGTGCCGCCGCCGGCCGAGCTGGCGCCGTCGTGCGGCGCGAACGGCGTCCTGGGCGTGCTGCCGGGCACGATGGGGCTGCTGCAGGCGACCGAGGTCGTCAAGCTCGTGATCGGCGCCGGCGAGCCGATGATCGGCCGGCTGCTGCTCTATGAAGCGCTCGGCGCGACGTTCACCGAGCTCAAGGTCCGCCGCGACCCGGAGTGCCCGATCTGCTCCGTCGATCCCGCGTCGATCACCGACGAGGAGATGGGCGTGTTCCCGGACTACGAAGCCTTCTGCGCGGCCGCGGGCTAGGGTGACGATGCAGCAGCACATCCCCTCCCCACCCCGATCACTCCACCTCATCTGACTATGGCCAAGATCAAGATCCCACCGGTGCTTCGTCCTTCCGTCGGCGGCGAGAAGGAGGTGCAGGCGGGCGGCGATGACGTCGGCGCCGTCCTGCGCGCCCTGGCGGAGCAGCACCCGGCGACCCAGCAGCAGCTCTTCGGTGCCGACGGGCAGCTCAACCGCTACGTCAACGTGTACCTCAACGACGAGGACGTGCGCGTCCTCAACGGGTTGGACACGACGGTCGGCGAGTCCGACACGCTCGTGATCCTGCCGGCCATGGCCGGCGGCTGCGTCTAATCCGGTTCTAACCAGCTAAGTTGGCGGCCGTGGCATCTCCGACGCTGCGGCCGCTCTCGGTCGGTGAGATCCTCGACGCCGGGGTGAAAGTCGTCACCCGCAACTGGAAGCCGTTGCTCGGCTCCCTGTTGCTGGTCTCGGCGCCGGTGTGGATCCTCTTCATCCTGCTGGTCGCCTCGGTCGACTCGACCGCCTTCGAGTTCGTTCCCGACCGGGAGGCCTTCGGCTCCGGCAGCGACGTGTCGGCCTCGGCGGCCATCGGGCTGCTGATCTCGATCGTCGCGTTGATGCTCGCGTTCCTCGTGTCGTTCGTCGCCGTCTTCAAGGGCGTCTGCGACGCGTGGCTCGGCGCCACGCCGTCGATCTCGCGTTCGCTGAGGTTCGGTCTCAAGCGCTCGGGCTGGGTGTTCCTGTTGACGCTCATCTGGAGCCCGGCGGTCACCGTCTTCACGCTGTTCTGCTTCGCGCCGGGCCTCTGGCTCGGAACCGTCTGGTGCCTGTCGATCCCGGTGCTGCTGTTCGAGCGCGTCGGCCCGATCAAGGCGCTCGGCCGCTCCTACGGGCTGATCAAGGGGCGCTTCTGGGAGTCCGTGCTGGTCGTGCTCGTCGTCGTCGGCGTCTACTACGTCGTCAGCAACATCATCTCCCTGGGGCTGATGGGCGTCGTCGCCATCGCGAGCGGGGACAACGGCATCGCCAACGCGATCGCCCAGGGCGTCGGCTCGATCATCTCCACCGCGGTCGCCGTCCCCTACATCTCCGCGCTGCTGACGATCCTCTACTTCGACCAGCGGGTCCGCAAGGAGGGCCTGGACATCCAGTTGCTGGCCGAGGGCCTGGGGCTGGAGCGCGACCCCAACGCCCCGATCCCGTTGCCGTTGCAGGCCCCGCCGGGCTACGTCGTCCCGCCCCCGCCGCCGGGCTGGCAGTCACCGACCGGCTGGGTGGGGCCGCAGGCGGGCCCGCCGCTGCGCTGGGGCCCGGCCGCCGAAGCGCCCCCATCGGGGTGGCAGAACCCGGCGCCGGCCTGGTCGCCACAGCCGGGCGCGGCGGCGCCACCGTCCGGCGAGTCGCCCTGGATGAGGCCCGACGCATCACGAGCCGACGCGCCGCCACCGTGGCGCCCGACCGACGGCCCGCCCGCGGCGGCGCCGCCGGACGCCCCGCCGCTGTGGCGCGGCGCCGACGCGGCGCCGGCCGACGCGGCGCCGCGCACGGACGCGCCGCCCGCGTGGCGTCCCGCCGACGACGCCGCGCCGCCCACGGACGCGCCGCCCGCGTGGCGTCCCGCCGACGACGCCGCGACGCCCACGGACGCGCCGCCCGCCGACGCCGCGCCGCCCACGGACGCGCCGCCCGCCGGCGCCGCCGCCACGGACTCGCCGCCCGCCGACGCTCCGCCGCCCGCCCGCGAGTCCCCGTGGATGTCTCCTCCCGAGGAGGAGTCGTCAACCGGGTGGAAGCCGCAGACGTGGAAGCCGACGCCCTGGCAGCCGCCGCGCAACGACGACGGCGAGGACGAGGGCAAGCCGTGAGCCGGGCCCGCGCCGCGGGCGTCGTGGTTCTGCTGTTGCTGGTGGTGTGGCCCGCGACGGCGCGGGCGACCGAGGTCAGCGCGAGCGAGCTGCAGACGCTCGCGCGCGAGGCGCAGGACGATCCCGCCGCGCTGGTGCAGCTGCGCGCGGTGGATGTCGTCGACGGGCAGCGGGTCGACATCGAGGGTGCGCTCTCCGGCGCTCGCGGCGCCGCGCTCGACGCGCGTCTCGCCGAGCTCGAGCGCACGGGTGGCGGCGCTGCGCGGGGCAACCCTCGCGCCGACGCGAAGGCGATCCTCGCGCAGGATCGCTTCCACGAGAAGTCCGTGCCGGGACCGTTCAGGGGCCTGCTCGACCGGCTGGGGAAGCTCGTGCCCAGCTTCGGCTGGCTCGAGGACCTGATTCCCGGCGGCGCCCCCGTGATGTGGATCGTGCTCGCCGCCCTCCTTGCCGTGCTCGCGTGGTTCGTCGCCCGGCGCCTGCTGTCGCGGCGGGTGCGGGTCGCCGAGCGGGCGACCGCGCAGGCCGAGGCCGAGCGCGCCGCGGATCCGAAGGTCCTCGACCGCCAGGCCGACGAGGCCGAGCGCGCCGGCGATCTCGAGACCGCGCTGCGGCTCCGGTTCCGTGCCGGACTGCTGCGCCTGGACCGCCGCGGCGCGATCTCCTTCCGCCCCTCGATCTCCACGCGCGAGGTCCAGCGGGCGCTGCGCTCGAAGGAGTTCGACGGGCTCGCGGCGACCTTCGACGACGTGGTCTACGGCGGTCGCGCACCCGCGCCGGAGGACATCGCGGCCGCGCGCGCGGACTGGCCCGCGGTCGTCGAAGGAGCGAAGCACTGATGCCGCGCGATCCGCGGGTCCGGTTCGCCCTGGGCGTCGTCGCCGCGCTCGTCGCGTTCGGGATCGTGCTGGCCGTGATCGACCGCCTCGCGCCGCAGCCGAAGGGCCCGAAGTCGTCCTCGTACGCGACCTCGCCGCAGGGCCTCGCCGCGTACGCCGCGCTGCTGGAGCGCAACGGCCATCCGGTCCGGCGCCTGCGGACGGCGATCGCCGACCGGCCGCCGCGCGACGGCGAGACGCTGGTCGTGCTCGACCCGCAGGCGCTCGAGCCGAAGGAGACGCGCGCGATCGGCAGGTGGGTCAAGGCCGGCGGGCACCTGGTCGCGGGCGGCGCGATCGACGCGTCGTGGCTCGACGAGGTGCTCGCCGCCCCACCCGAGTTCGAGCCGGCCGGCGCGCTCGATCACGACGTGCTCGCGCCGATCGCGGGGGTCAACGCCGTCCGCAGCGCGGGCAACGGCGCCTGGAGAGAGATCGGCGGCGCGCTGCCCGTGATCGGGCCGCGCACCGCGCCGCTCGTCGTCACCGCACCGGCGGGGGAGGGGCGGGTCACGCTGATCGCCGACGCCTCGCCGCTCAGCAATCAGGGGCTCGCGAGCGCCGACAACGCGGCGCTCGGGCTGGCCCTGGCCGGCGACGGGCCGGTGGCGTTTCTGGAGACCGTTCACGGGTACGGCGTCTCACGCGGCTTCGCCGGCCTGCCCACCAACGTCAAGTGGACGCTGCTCGGGCTGGCGCTGACGGCGATCGTCGCGGCGTGGGCCGCCGGGCGCCGGTTCGGCCCGACCGAGGACCCGGACACCCCTCTGCCACCGCCGCGGGTCGAATACGTCGAGGCCGTCGCGGCCACGCTGGTGAAGACCAAGGAGAACCAATGAAGGAGTTGCACGCCCGGGTCGCGGCCGAGGTCCACAAGGTCGTGGTCGGCCACGACGAGGCGCTCGAGGACATGCTCGCCGCACTCGCGCTGGGCGGGCACGTGCTGCTCGAGGGCGTCCCGGGCGTGGCCAAGACGCTGCTCGCCAGCGCGACCGCCCGCGCGCTCGACCTCGACTTCCGGCGCCTGCAGTTCACGCCCGACATGCTCCCCTCGGACGTCACGGGCACGATGGCGCTGCGCGCCGGCGACCTCGTGTTCCGGCCCGGCCCCGTGTTCGCCGGGATCGTCCTCGCCGACGAGATCAACCGCACGCCTCCGAAGACCCAGGCCGCCCTGCTCGAAGCGATGCAGGAAGGGCAGGTGACGATCGACGGCACCGCGCACAAGTTGCCGGACCCGTTCCTCGTGCTCGCGACCCAGAACCCGGTCGAGTACGAGGGCACCTACCCGCTGCCCGAAGCCCAGCGCGACCGCTTCCTCGTCCACGTCGCGATCGGCTACCCGGAGGCCGGCCAGGAGCGCGCCCTGCTCCGCCTCGCGCGCCGCGGCCTGACCCCCACGGGCATCGACGACATCCGGCCGGTCGCCACCGCCGAGGACCTGCACGCCGCCCGCGCCGAGGTCGACGCCACCGAGGTCCACGACCAGGTCGTCGACTACGTGGTCGCGATCGTCCGCCGCACGCGAGAGCTGCCCTCCGTCGCGCTCGGCGCCAGCCCGCGCGCGGCCGTCCACCTGCTCGGTGCCTCCAAGGCCGCGGCCCGCCTGGCCGGCCGCGCCTACGTGACCCCGGACGACGTGGCCCGCATGGCCGCGCCCGTCCTGCGCCACCGGCTCGTCCTCACGCCCGAGGCCGAGCTCGAGCGCGCGACCCCGATGGGCGCGATCCGCGCCGCGCTCGAGGACGTCCCGGTCCCGCGATGAGCCGCGCCGCCCCGCTCCGCGACGCCCAGGCCGCGGCGTGAGCCCGGCGCCCCGGGCCGTCATCGCGCTCGCGGTCATCGCCCTGTCGGCGCTGCTGCTCCCGCTCGGGCTGAGCGCGCTGCTGGCCGTGGCGCTCGTCGCTGCCGTGGTCGTCGACGCGCGGGCGGCCCGGCGGCGGGTCGAGGTCGTGCGCGACGTGCCGGAGGTGCTCTCGCGCGGCGTCCCCGCAACGCTGACCGTGATCGCCCGGGCGCCCGCGGGCGCAACGGTGCGCGTGCGCCAGC
The DNA here is from genome assembly GCA_963798325.1 of uncultured Solirubrobacteraceae bacterium. Lineage (GTDB taxonomy): Bacteria > Actinomycetota > Thermoleophilia > Solirubrobacterales > Solirubrobacteraceae > Solirubrobacter. Next base: position 16,112 of record CAWCSS010000002.1, on the reverse strand, counting down.
CGGCGCCGCCGAGCCTCGAGATCGAGCCGCGCGAGGGCGACGGGACCCTGTCGGCGACGATGATCCCGCGCCGGCGCGGGAAGCACGTCCTGCCCGCGGTGGCGACGCGTGCGACCGGCCCGCTGAAGCTCGCGCGCTGGGATCACCGCGAGGGGGCCGACCAGGAACTGCGGGTGTTCCCGGACCTGCAGACCGCGCGGCGGCTCGCGCTGGCCGTCGCCCGCGGCCGGTTCCGTGACCAGGGAGCGACCGCCCGCGGCCCGCTCGGCCTGGGCACGGAGTTCGAGCTGATCCGCGATTACGAGCCCGACGACGACATCCGTCAGGTCAACTGGCGCGCGACAGCGAGGCTCGGACGGCCGATGAGCAACCAGTACCGGCTCGAGCAGGACCGCGACCTGCTGCTGCTGATCGACGCCGGCAGGCTCTCGACCGCTCCGCTGGAGGGCGCTTCGATCCTCGACGCCGAGCTCGACGCCGCCGCGGCCCTGGCGTTCGTCGCCGACGAGCTCGGCGACCGCTGCGGCGCGGTCGCGTTCGACCACGAGATCCGGGCGGCCCTCGCGCCGAAACGCAAAGGCGGACAGACGATCGTGCGCGCGCTCTACGACCTCGAAGCCCGGCCGGTGGAGAGCGACTACGAGCTCGCGTTCCGCCGCGCCGAGGGCAACAAGCGCGCGCTCGTGGTCGTCTTCTGCGACCTGCTCGAAGAGGCCGCCGCACGACCCCTCGCCCGTGCCGTCCCCGTCCTCACCCGCCGCCACGCGGTGGTCGTCGCCAGCCCGTCGGACCCCGCGCTGGAAGCGCTCGCCCGCGGTGACGGCGACGCGCTCACCCGCGCGCAGGCGACGGTCGCGCAGGACGTCCTGAACGCACGGGCACGCGCTGCCTCACAGGTCCGCGCGGCGGGCGCCCGGGTCCTCGAGGCCCCTCCGAACCGCCTTCCCGCCGTCCTCGTCGCCGCCTACCTGCGCGCCAAGTCCCGCGCGGTGCTCTGAAAAGAGGCCACAGCGGCCATGGCGGCCGCTCATGTGCCGGACCCCCCTCGGCCGCGCCACACGACGAGCCCCCAGAACAGCACGAACAGCGCCCCGCCCAGCGCCGCCTGGAACGCGACCGGCAGCTCGGGGCCCGTCGCGAACCCCTCCAGCAGGCCGCACAGCACCAGCACCGGGGCCGTCCCCGCGGCCATCTCGACCGCCGGGATCGCCTCGCGCCGCAACGCGGTCGCCCGCCGCAGCGGCCCGGGCCGCACCAGCGCCCAGCCCATGCGCAGCCCCGCGATCCCGCCCACGACGATGCACGAGATCTCCAGCGGCCCGTGCGAGGAGATCAGCCGCAGGAACGCCACGCCGTTGCCCGCGCCGACGGCGAGCCCGCCGATCACGCCCAGGATCAGCCCGTTGAAGAACAGCGCCCAGATCGTCACCACCCCGTACGTGATCCCGCCGACGAACGCGAACAGGGTCACCTGGATGTTGTTGGTCATGACCGCCACCGAGAACGCGGACGAGGTCGCGGCGTCGAAGTCGCGACCGGCCGCCGGCGGATCGGCGGCGGCCTGGAACTCGCCCGGGATCAGCCCCGCCGCGCCCGGGGAGTCGACGAGCCCCCAGACCGCGCCCAGGATCGCCGGGACCAGCAGCAGCGCCCAGGCCGCGAACACCAGCCACGGCCGCTCGGCCAGCCGCCGCCAGTACCCGCGCGAGACGAACTGCCAGACGGACTGCCGCCGCCCCACGCGCCCGTAGACCGCCGCTCGGGCGCGCAGCACGAGCCCGTCCAGCCGCGCCACCAGCGGATCGCCGGGATAGCTCTGGCGGGCGAACGCGAGATCGGCCGCCGCGGCGCGATACAGCGCGCCCAGCCGCCGCACGCCGTCGGCGCCGAGCCGCTCGGGCTTGTCACCCGCCGTCCGCAGCGCCGTGTCGAGCTCGCTCCAGGCCGCGGCACGCTCGGACTGGAAGCGCTCAGGGCTCATCATCATGTGGTCGATGCAGTATGAGGAGTCACGGACGATCGCCACGCCGGAGGGGGTGCAGCTCGAGCTCCCGCTCGCCGGTCTCGGCACCCGCTTCCTGGCGATCGCGATCGACCTGCTGATCTGCGGGACGGCGGGGCTGATCGTGCTCCTCGCCGCGGCGCGGCCATCGCCGGCGAGCTCGGGGCGGCGATCGCCGGCGCGCTCTTCATCCTCGTCTTCTACGTCGGCTATCAGGTGCTCTTCGAGGTCTTCGGCGGCGGCCGGACGGTCGGCAAGCGCGCGGCGGGCATCCGGGTGGTGCTCGACGGCGGCGCGCCCATCGGGCTGCGGGCGAGCCTGATCCGCAACTGCTTCCGGCTGATCGAGGGCCTGACGTTCTTCTATCTGCCGGCGATCGTGTCGCGTGCTCGCCAGCCGCAACAACCAGCGGATCGGCGACCACGCCGCCGGCACGCTGGTCACCCGCGACAGCCGACGGCCCGCGCAGCAGCCGCCGGCGACGCGGATCCAGCAGCAGGCGGTGGCGAGCTGGGACGTCGCCGGGATCGACGAGGCCGACGCCACCGCGGTCCGGATCTTCCTCGACCGCCGCTACGGGTTCGAGCACGGCCCACGCGCCGCGCTGGCCGCGGAACTGGCCACGCGGCTGCGCCCACTCGTCCCAGGCGTGCGCCCCGGCCTGCCCGACGAGGCCTTCCTCGAGCACCTGATCTCCGCAAAGTCGCGCTCGAGCGCCCACGAATCACCGCCGGACGGGGGGTCCATTCGTCCGGGCTATTGACGAACCTGTCATCAGTCGCTCAAATGAGACCGGTTCCATGCCTCCAGGACGCGCAGGGTCTCTCGAAAGTCTTCGCCGCCTCAATCGCCTGCGCGTGATCCACGCGCTGCGCGACGAGGGGCTGATCAGCCGTGCGGAGATCGCCCGCAGGACGGGCTCTCAGCCGTTCCACGGTGTCCAGCCTCGTGGCGGATCTCCAGGCCGACGGCCTCGTCGTCGAGCGCCCCGAGCCCGGTTCCGCGCACGGCGCCCAGGGTGGGCGCCCGCCGATCCTGCTGTCCTTCGACGCGAGCGCGGGCGCCGCGGTGGGGGTCGACTTCGGCCACTCGCACCTGCGGGTGGCGGTGTCCGACCTCGCCAGCACGATCCTCGCCGAGCGCACACGACCGCTCGACACCGATCACGACGCCTACGAAGGCCTCGAGATGGCGGCCGAGCTCGTCGTCGAGACGCTCGCCGACGCGGGCATCGCGCGCGAATCGGTGATCGGCGCCGGGATGGGACTTCCGGGTCCGATCTTCCAGAACGCATCGATCCACGGCACGGTCGGCTCGAGCGCGATCCTGCCGGGCTGGATCGGCATGACCGCCGCCGCCGAGCTCCAGAAGCGGCTCGAGTTCCCGGTGATGGTCGACAACGACGCGAACCTCGGCGCGCTCGCGGAGGCCGCGTTCGGCGCCGGCCGCGACGCCGGCGATCTCGTCTACCTGAAGGTGTCCTCCGGCATCGGCGCCGGCCTGATCCTCAACGGCCGCCTCTACCGCGGCAGCGCCGGCCTCGCGGGTGAGCTCGGGCACGTCCTCGTCAGCCCCGACGGCGTGGTCTGCCGCTGCGGCAACCGCGGCTGCCTGGAGACCGTCGCCGGCACCGGCGCGCTGGTCGATCTGCTGCGTCGCTCCCACGGCGACGACATCACGATCGAGGGCATGCTCGAGGCCGCCCGCAACGGCGACGCCGGCTGTCGCCGTGTGATCCACGACGCGGGCCGCGCCCTCGGAACGGTCGCCGCCACCCTGCTGAACCTGCTCAACCCCGAGATGCTGATCGTCGGCGGCCATCTGGCCGCGGCGGGGGACATCCTGCTCGACGGCCTGCGCGAGTCGATCTCGCGCGCCGCCCTGCCGGAAACCAACCGCGGTGCGGAGGTCGTTCTCGGCGTCCTGGCCGAGCGCGCACAGGTCCTGGGCGCGCTTGCGCTGGTCGTTTCGGAGGCGGACCGGGCCCTGCCCACACGCCTCGCACTCGCTGGTTAGTTCGCTCGCGATCTAACTCCCCCTTGAAGCGCCGATAGTTTCGCGTGTAGCGTTCGCGCCTCGATGGAGAGGACCTCGCGCCGCGATGCCCGTGCGCGTGTGGTCGGTGTCCTGGCGGAAGCCGGGGCCGTGTCGCGCGCAGATCTGGCGCGTCGTGCCGCACTCGCGCCCTCAACCGTTTCGGCGGTGGTGAACGACCTGCAAGCCGCGGGGCTGGTCGTCGAACCCGCCGAGCCGGTCAACCTGCCCGAGCGCGGCAGCCTCGGCCGCCCGCCGGTGCTGATCGCGCTGCATCGCAAGGCGGGGGTCGTGGCCGGGATCGACTTCGGCAAGCGCCACCTGCGGATGGCGATCAGCGATCTCAGCCATACGCTGCTGGCCGAGCGTCACCGCGCGCTCGACGCCGATCTCCCGGCACGCGAGGCGATCAGCCTGGTCAAGCTGATGTTCGGCGACGTGCTCGAGGAGGCCGAGGTCCACCGCTCCGAGCTCGTCGGGGTGGGCATGGGCCTGCCGGGCCCGGTCCACCGCCCGAGCGGACAGCTCGGCAACAGCACGATCCTTCCGGGTTGGGTCGACATCCGCGCCGAGGACGCGGTGGCGAAGGCGCTGGGCCGCGCCGTCGCAGTCGAGAACGACGCCAACCTCGGCGCGCTCGGCGAGTGGATGTGGGGCGCGGGCCGCGGCGCCGATCACATGGCCTACGTGAAGGCCGCGACCGGGATCGGCGCCGGGTTCATCATCGCGGGAGCGCCGTACGTGGGTGCGGGCGGGACCGCGGGCGAGATCGGTCACACCGTCGTCGATCCCGCCGGGCCGATCTGCCGCTGCGGAAACCGCGGCTGCCTCGAGACCCTGGCGGGCGCGCCGGCCGTCCTGGGGTCATTAAGAGATGTTCATGGTGAGCGGCTAACGCTGCCCGACGCGGTGGCGCTCGCGCTGAAGGGCGACGCGGGCTGCGCGCGGGCGATCGCCGACGCCGGCAGCGCGATCGGCACCGCCGTGGCGACGCTCTGCAACCTCCTCAATCCGCAGAGAATCGTGGTTGGCGGCGATCTCGGGGCCGCCGGCGAGCTGTTGTTGGCACCACTCAGGGAGTCGCTGCGACGGGGCGCGATCCGCTCCGCCGCCGACGATGTCGTCGTCGTCGGGGGCGAACTGGAGGAGCGCGCCGAGGTGTTGGGCGCTGTTGCGCTCGTGTTGAGCCGCGGTGAGTTCGCCACGATCGCTTGACACCTAATCATTTGGCGGGGAATACTTCGAATTCGCAGATAGTCGTCGGTGCTTCACGACGCACACAGGTGCGGAGTGTCGGTCTGCGAGCAATCGGAGAAGGGGAGAACTCATATGCAGCTTCGTGCCCTTGGGGCATTGGCCGTCACGGCGGCCCTTGCGGTCGGCGTCGCCGCGTGCGGCAGCGACGACACGCCGTCGACCAGCAGCGGCGGTGGCGACGCCACCAGCACGCCCGCGGCGAAGTCCAAGGTTGGCGTGATCCTGCCCGACGCGGCCTCGTCGGCGCGCTGGGAGACGGCCGACCGCAAGTACCTCGGCGAGGCCTTCGCGGCCGCCGGGGTGGATTCAGATATTCAGAACGCCAATGGCGATAAGGCGAAGTTCGCCACGATCGCCGACCAGATGCTCAACAGCGGCGCGAACGTCCTGCTGATCGTCAACCTCGACTCGCCGTCGGCGGCGGCGGTCATCGCCAAGGCCAAGCAGCAGGGCGTGCCGGTCATCGACTACGACCGCCTCACGCTCGGCGGTGGCGCCCAGTACTACGTGTCCTTCGACAACGTGGCCGTCGGCTCCAAGATCGGCGAAGGCCTCGTCAAGTGCATGCAGGACAACGGCAAGTCCAGCGGCCCGGTGGCGCTGCTCAACGGCTCGCCGACCGACAACAACGCCACGCTGTTCAAGCAGGGCTACGAGAAGGCGATCACCGGCGCGGGCTACACCGTGGCCGCCGATCAGAGCGTGCCCGACTGGGACAACACCAAGGCCGGCACGATCTTCGAGCAGATGTTCACCAAGGCCAAGGGCAACTTCGTGGGTGTCGCGAGCGCCAATGACGGTCTCGGCGGCGCGGTCGCCAGCGTGCTCAAGCGCGAGGGCGCGACCAAGGAGATCCCGACGACCGGTCAGGACGCCACCGACGAAGGCCTGCAGCGCGTGCTGCTCGGCACGCAGTGCATGACCGTCTACAAGGCGATCAAGAAGGAAGCCGACGCGGCCGCCGCACTCGCGATCGCGCTCGCCAAGGGCGACGAGGCCGGCGCGAAGTCCCAGGCGTCGGCGACGGTCGACGACACCGAGCTCAACACCAAGGTCGCGGCCGTGCTGCTCGACCCGCAGGCGATCTTCCCGGAGAACGTCAAGGACGTCATCGCCGACGGCTTCACCACCGCCGACAAGATCTGCACGACCGACGCGCTCAAGAAGGCCTGCGAAGAAAACGGCGTCAGCGGATGACCGACGCCGTCGAGGGACAGCAGCGGGGCCCGCTGCTGTCCCTGCGCGGGATCAATAAGAGCTTCGGCGCGATTCAGGTCCTGCGCAGCGTGGATCTGGACGTCCAGGCTGGGGAAGTGACCGCGCTGGTCGGGGACAACGGCGCGGGCAAGAGCACCCTGATCAAGTGCATCGCGGGGATTCATCCCTTCGACGGCGGCGAGATGCGCTTTGAAGGCCGGCCGGTGAGTATTCACGGGCCGAAGGACGCGAATGCGTTGGGGATCGAGATCGTCTACCAGGACCTGGCGTTGTGCGACAACCTCGATGTCGTGCACAACATGTTCCTGGGGCGTGAGCTGAAGTCCGGTGTCGTGCTCAACGAGACCGAGATGGAGAAGCGGGCGGGGACGACGTTGAAGTCGTTGTCGGTGCGGACGCTGCGCTCGTTGCGTCAGAGCGTGTCGTCGCTCTCGGGCGGTCAGCGCCAGACGGTGGCGATCGCGCGGGCGGTGCTGTGGAACTCCAAGATGGTGATCCTCGACGAGCCGACGGCGGCGTTGGGTGTCGCCCAGACCGAGCAGGTGCTGAGCCTGGTGCGCCGGTTGGCGGAGAACGGGCTGGGCGTGGTGTTGATCACGCACAACATGAACGACGTCTTCCAGGTCGCGGACTCGATCGCCTGCCTGTATCTCGGGCAGATGGCGGCGCAGGTGCGCTCCAAGGACGTCAACAACACGCAGGTGATCGAGTTGATCACCGCCGGCCGCTCGGGGGACATCGGGCTCGCAGCCCACCGTCGCGGATGCGGAGGCGGTCGTATGAGCGCGACCCAGGAGGAGCAGGTCAGCCAGTTCGATCTGGAGACCACGCCCGGCCAGGGCGGGGTCGGTGAGGCCGCGGGCGCCTACTGGGAGAAGGTCAAGGGCGGCGATCTCGGGTCGTTGCCGGCCATTCTCGGCATCGTCGTGCTGGTGATCGTGTTCGGCGTGATGGAGCCGGATTCGTTCCTGACGGCGCAGAACTTCGCCAACCTGCTCAATCAGGGCGCGGCGATCATGGTGCTGGCGATGGGGCTGGTGTTCGTCCTGCTGCTGGGCGAGATCGACCTCTCGGCCGGTTTCGCCGCCGGCATGGGCGCGGCCATCCTGGGCGTGACCATGACCACCCACGGGTGGAACTGGGTCCTGTCGGTGTGCGCCGTGCTGCTGACCGGCATGATCATCGGGTTCACGATGGCGGTGCTGGTCGCGAGATTGGGCATCCCCTCGTTCGTCGTCTCGCTGGCCTACTTCCTCGGCCTGCAGGGCGCGATGCTGCTGATCATCGGCGAGGGCGGGACGATCGCGATCCGCAACACCCAGATCCTGGCGATCATGAACAAGAACATGCCGGTGGCGCTGGGCTGGCTGCTGGCGTTGCTGATCATCGGCGGGTTCGCGGCGGCGACCTTCTGGTCGATCCGAACACGCCGGCGGGCCGGGCTTCAGACCCCGGCGCTGTCGGTGTGGGGCGCCAAGGTGGGTGCGCTGGCCGTCGTCGTGCTGGCGATCACCTACCTGCTCAACGAGGAGCGCCAGCGCGCGAACGCGCCGATCGTCATCCAGGGCGTGCCGTGGGTGGTGCCGCTGGTCGTCGTGCTGGTGGTGGTGCTGACGTTCATCCTCTCGCGGACCGGGTTCGGCCGGCACATCTACGCGGTCGGTGGCAACACCGAGGCCGCGCGGCGCGCCGGTATCAACGTGGCCAACATCAAGACCGCGTGCTTCGTGTTCTGCTCGACGCTGGCGGTGGTCGCGGGCATCCTGCTCGCCTCGCGCGACAACAGCGTCTCGCCGACCACGGGCGGCGCGCAGACCCTGCTCTACGCGGTCGGCGCGGCGGTCATCGGCGGCACCTCGCTCTTCGGCGGGCGCGGCCGGATCTATGACGCCGTCACCGGCGGCCTGGTGGTGGCGATCATCGCCAACGGCCTGCCGCTGGTCACGCAGAAGTCCGGCGTGCAGTTCATCATCAACGGCCTCGTGCTGCTGCTCGCCGCCTCTGTCGACGCCATCTCCCGCAGAAGGGCAGCCGCGACCGGCAGATGACGCGTTGGGGCATCCTCTCGACCGCGCGCATCGCGGAGAAGCTGATCGGCGGTGCGCGTGTGTCGTCGGATGCCTCGATCGTGGCCGTGGGCTCGCGTGACCTCGCGCGGGCCCGCGAGTTCGCCGACGAGCACGGGATCCCCGAGGCGTTCGGTTCCTACGAAGAGCTGCTGGCGTCTCCGGACGTCGACGCGATCTACGTCCCGCTGCCGAACTCGATGCACGTCGAGTGGTCGATCAAGGCGCTGGAGGCCGGCAAGCACGTGCTGAGCGAGAAGCCGATGGCGCGCTCACCCGAGGAGGTCTCGCGGGCCTTCGACGTCGCCGAGCGCGTCGATCGCGTGCTCATGGAGGCGTTCATGTGGCGCTTCCACGTGCAGACCGACGAGCTCGTCCGCGCGGCGGGGACGATCGGCGAGCTGCGGGTGATCCGCGCGGCGTTCGGGTTCAACCTGCCGTGGATGGAGAACGTCCGCTGGGACCCGGCCCTGGAGGGCGGGGCGCTGATGGACGTCGGCTGTTACTGCGTCTCCGCGATGCGGCTGCTGGCCGGCGAACCGGAGCGCGTCTCCGGCGAGCAGGTGCTCACCAACGGCGTCGACGCCCGCTTCACCGGCGTGCTGCGTTTCCCGGGCGACGTGCTCGGGATCTTCGACTGCGGCATGGACGTCCACCGCCGCAACCAGCTCGAGATCGTCGGCTCGGAGGGCACGATCCACGTGCCGTTCCCCTGGCAGACGCCGCTCGGCGCCGGCTTCACGATCACCCGCGGCGACGAGTCCGAGCAGGTCACGCCCGAGACCGTCGACCCCTACGGTCGCGAGCTCGACGAGATGGGCCGGGCGATCGCCGGCGGCGACCCACCTCGGCTCGGCCGCGCCGACGCGGTCGGTCAGGCGCGCACCATCCAGGCGCTCTACCGCGCCGCCGACACCGGCGCCAGCGTCAGCCTCTGAGTCCGCCACATGGGCTCGGCGGTGAATCCGCTGCATGCCCTTAAGACGAACCTGCGCCGCCGGATTCGACACCCGCGGGCGAATTTCTTACACGGCCGGGTCGCGGCTCTCGATCTCGCCGAGGGACGCGTCGAGCGGGCGCGCGAATTCATCCGCGTCGACGGCGATCTCGTCCGACCGAGAACCGCCGCAGAGCTGAGCCAGTGGTCACTTGTTGGTGTAGAGCACCATCGAGTGACCAGTTGCCCTGAATCGAGAGCGCGGCGAGCTCATCGTGCGGCCCGAGCACCGGCTGACCGGAGACGAGGAACGTCGCGTGTTCGGGCTCGCGGCGAGGATGGGCCTCACGGTGTTCGTCGTCCGGCCGTGAGCCGCGCCGCGAACTCGCCCGCCAGGCCGCCTGCATCGAAGTGGCCCTTGCGGGCGAGGCGCTTCATCTGGCGGCGGGTGGCGGCGTCGACCAGGCGGCGCGGGGCCACGCGCAGGAGGGCGTAGCTGAGCGTTCCCGGCGGGTGGTGGCGAGGTCCCGCGCCGGTTCGCCGAGCGCGGCGCGGGTGAGGGTGCGGGCCGCGTCGGTGACGTCCTCGACCGGGACGGAGCCTTCCAAGGGGACGCCGGCCGCGACCGACTGCTCGTGGATGCGGGTTCGGATGTAGCCCGGATAGACGGTGGTGACCGTGATCCGGTCGCCCTCCTGGAGGCGCAGCACGTCGGAGTAGGCGACGACGCCTCGCTTGGACATCGTGTACGCCGTGGCGAACGGCAGCGTCATGTGGGCGAGGCCCGAGGCGACGTTGACGACGCGCCCGCGTGAGGAACGCAGCGCCGGCAGCGCCGCGGCGGTCACGCGCCACGGCCCGACGAGGTTCACGTCCAGCACCTCCAGGGCGGCTTCGTCGGGCGCGAGCGACGCGCTCTGCGGCGTTCCGAGGCCCGCGTTGTTGATCAGGACGTCGAGGCCGCCGAGCTCGGCGATGGCGGCCGATACCGCCGCGTCAACCGACGCCTGTGAGCGCACGTCGCACTCGGCGCGGAGGTCGAGGCCGACGACCCGCGCGCCCTGCCTGCGGAGCTCGGCGACGGTCGCGCTGCCGATCCCGCCGCCTGAGCCGGTGATGATCACTCTCATGCCAGCACGTACTCCTCCGGGTTGAACTTCGCGGTCCGGCGGCGGAAGCGCCACGTCCAGTCCGGCCACAGGGTCGGGTTGTTGCCCTTCGCGTCCTGGTACCACGAGGAGCAGCCCGTGTTCCAGACGGTGCCCTGCATCCGGCGCTGGAGCTCGGCGTTGGACGCCGCCGCCACCTCGGGCCGCACCTCGGCGACACCCGACGCGCCGAGCGTCTCCGGATGGCGTCGACCACGTAGGCGATCTGGGATTCGATCATGTAGACCATCGAGCTGTGCCCGAGGCCGGTGCGGGCCGAGCAGGATGAAGAGGTTGGGGAAGCCGGGCACGGTCGAGCCGAGGTGCGCGCGCGGCGAGCCGTCCCAGACGTCGGCCAGCGTCCGCCCGTCGCTGCCGTGGACGACCCGGCCGATCGGCATGTCGAGGACGTCGAAGCCGGTGCCGAAGATCAATGGTCGACCTCGAGCTCGCGGCGACGCCGGCACGACCGAGTGCGGCGCGGATCTCCGCCACACCGGACGTGACGAGCTCGACGTTCTCCCGCGCCAGCGCCGGATACCACGCGTTGGACGGCAGGATGGCTTGCAGCCGACGGTGTAGTCGGGCGTCGCCTTCGCGCGCAGCGCCGGGATCGCTTCAAGGACCGCGACATGTGCCGCCGCCCGACCCGCTCGAGCAGCTTCATCGCGCGCGGGTGCTTGACGAAGCCGAGCACCAGCAACTCGCGCGCGGCGTAGATTGCCGCCGCGCAGCGCCCGCTGCAGCGCCGGTACGGCGCGGAGACAGCCGCCGCTCGAAACGAGAGATCGCCCGCGCGCTGTGCGGCATCACCCACGGCGGCGTGCGCTGGAGCACGTAGAGCTGCGAGACCTCGGCGCGATCGACGGGCACGTACTGGATCGCCGACGCGCCGGTCCCGATGCTCGCGACGCGCTTGCCGCGCAGGTCGACGGAGTGGTCCCAGCGAGCGGAATGGAACGCCGGCCCCGCGAAGGACGAGAGCCCCGGGAAGTCGGGATCCTCGGCTCGACCAGCGGCCCGGTGCCGGAGACCAGCACCCGCGCGCGTACCTGGCCCCGCGATGTATCCAGAACCCAGCGCCGCGCGTCAACGTCCCATGAGGCACTGGTCACCTCGCGGTTCAGCCGCACCCGCGGCATCACTCCGCCGGCCCACCCGCTCGAGGTAGGCCCGGATCTCCGGCTGGCGCGAGTAGGTGCGCGTCCAGTCGGGGTTGGGCGCGAAGGAGAAGGAGTAGAGGTGGGCTTGGCACGTCGCAGGCGCAGCCCGGATACGTGTTGTCGTGCCACGTGCCGCCGACCCGTCCCGCGCTCGAGGACGGTGAAGTCCTGATCCCTTCCTGCTGGAGGCGGAGCGCGAGCCCGAGGCCGGAGAAGCCGCTGCCGGCGATGGCGAATGGAGAACGTCCATAGGTCAGTTACATTACCGTAACTTACGGTCCTGTAACCTCCCTTCGCCCGGCGATGCGGATGACCGGGGAGCAGCGGCGCGAGCAATTGCTGGACGCGACCAAGGCTATCGACGGTCGAGGACGGGTTCCACGCCGTCTCGATCGAAGCGGTGGCGCGCCGCGGGGCCATCGCGGGCCGGCGGGGGCAGGCTGCGGCGATGTACCTGCTCGCCTACTACCTGGGATCGAGTACCTTCGGCGCGCTGATCGGCCTGGCCTACCAGGCAGACGGGTAGCAGGCCGCCGCCGGGGCGATCGCGCTGCTGTTCGTGCTCGCCGGGGTCAGCCTGGCGACGGTGCCCGGGTCCGCCGTACGACGAGGGTGACCGCGATCGCACAGACCGCGGCTCCGGGCAGCGCGAGCAGTCCCGGCACCGTGCCGAACATCAGGAACGCCCACAGCGCCGTGGTCGGCGGGGTCAGGAACAGCAGCGTGCTCACCCGGGTCGCGCCGAAGCTCAGCAGTACCACCAGGTAGCTGCCGTAGCCGCCGAACGTGGACAGCCCGACCACCCACAGCACCGCCCCCCAGAACCGCGGGTCGGCCGGCGGCCGGAGGTGGTGGGTCAGCGTGGCGACCGACAGGAAGAACGCCGCAGCGGTCAGGGTCTGCACGGTGAGCGACTCCAGCAGCGTGACCGGCAGCCGCAGCCGCCGCTCCAGCAGGGTGCCCGCCGAGAGCGCCAGCATCCCGCCGACCACCAGGGCGTACGGCGCGACGCCGGCGTGCTGCCCCGGCGCCGAGGTCGCCGGCCACCACCAGCGCGACGCCGACCACGCCGAGCCCGAGGCCGACCCGCTGCACGGCCGAGGTGCGCTCGCCGAGCAGCGGAGCGGCCACCACGGCGACGAGCAGCGGCTGGAGCGCGGCGACCAGGGCGGCCGTGCCGGGCGGCACGCCGAGGCCCACCCCCGTGACGACCCCGCCGAGGTAGAGGCACTGGCACAGCAGCCCGACGAGCACCAGCCGGGGCCAGGTGTGCGGGTCCAGCAGGACCCCCAGGAGGCCGGCCCAGGTAGTCACCAGGACGGCGGCGGCGACGTACCGCCAGCCGAGCAGGGTGTTGCCGCGGGGGCGAACCGGGTGCCGAGCTCGGCGCCGATGAAGCCCGAGCTCCACATCACCACCAGCAGCGCCGCGAAGAGCAGGTCGACACGGCGGTCCGCGGGCGGGGACGCGCGCTGGGTGACCGGGCTGGTGGACGTCATGGGGGCTAGGTAACCATACCGGTCGGTATACTCGGTACCGACTTCCAGGAGACGAGATGACCACCCGAGCACTGCCCACGGCGAGCACCGTGGACGACCCGATGACGCCGGTCGGCGAGCGGCTGGCCGCGACGACCGCCGGCCGGCTGTTCTACGACCACGGCATCCGTGCGGTCGGCGTCGAGCTGCTCGCGGCCGAGGCGGGCACCACGAAGAAGTCCCTCTACGACCGGTTCGGGTCCAAGGACGGGCTGGTGGTGCTCTACCTGCGCCGGCGGGCCGCGGCCTGGCAGGCGGCGGTGCTGTGCCACCTCGCCGAGCACCGGCCGGACCCGGGCACCGAGCGGGTGCTCGGGGTCTTCGACGCGCTGGAGCGCTGGCTGCCCCGGCAGTGGCGGGGCTGTGCGTTCGTCAACGCCTACGCCGAGGTGGCCAGCACCGAGCACCCGGCGATGCCGGTGATCGGGGCCGAGAAGGACTGGATGCGGGCCCTGTTCGCCGCGCTGTCCGACGAGGCGGGGTACGACGACCCGGACCGCACCGGGGCCCAGCTGCACCTGCTCTACGAGGGCGCGATCGTGTCGCTGACCAGCAGGGGAACGCCCGGACGCCGTGGCGCTGGCGCGGGACGCGGCCCGACGGCTGCTCGGCGCCTGATCAGATCCCGGCGGCGGAACCCTGCCGGGCGCGCTCGACGATCTCGTGACGGCGCATCAGCCACATGCCGCTGGCGTGCACGACATACGGCAGCGCGCCCTGCTCGAGCATCCGCCGGACGGTGCTCGGCGAGGCGTGCAGCACCCATGCCGGCCTGGCTCGTGGTCAGCCAGTAGGAGTGCGGGTCGCGCAGGTGCCGCCACCACTGGTAGTGGGACAGTGCGATGGTCTCGACCTCACCGGGGGTGACCCGGCGTCCGCGCAGCAGGACCTCGGCCTCGGCCTCGGTGCATCCGAGCACCTGGACCGGGTCGAAGTCGACGTTGCTGGTGGCGTTGCCCATGTGGAGTCCCGTGGCCCGTCGTGGCGCTGCACCGTGTCCGGCTCGGAACGGCTCTCCGAGGGTAGGCGCAGCGCCACGCGAGGTAAAGGCCTCTGCACTGGTATGGCCCGTTGTGACTAGGCCGCCTCGACCCCGTCCCGGGTGGCGCCGTGACCGGCCGGCGCCGGCTCCAGGGCGCCGGCGACCACGTCGAGGACGTCGCCGACCAGGTGCACGGTGACCGCCTCCAGGACGTCGGCCGGGACGTCGTCCAGGTCCGGCTCGTTGCGGGCCGGGAGGAACACCTCGCTCAGGCCGGCGCGCTGGCGGCGAGCAGCTTCTGCTTCGCCCCGCCGATCGGCAGCACCCGGCCGTTGAGGGTGACCTCGCCGGTCATCCCCACCTCCGCGCGCACCGGGCGACCGGTGGCCAGCGAGGCCAGCGCGGTCACCATCGTCACGCCGGCCGACGGGCCGTCCTTGGGTACGGCGCCCGCCGGGACGTGCACGTGGATCGCCCGGTCCAGCGCGTCGGGTCCACCCCGAGCCTCGGCGTGCGAGCGGACGAACGACAGCGCGATCTGCGCCGACTCCTTCATCACGTCACCGAGCTGCCCGGTGAGCGTCAGCCGGGGCTCGCCCTCGCTGGCGGTGGCCTCGATGAACAGCACGTCCCCGCCGAGCCCGGTCACCGCCAGGCCGGTCGCGACGCCGGGGACCGAGGTGCGCTCGGGCGACTCGGGGATGAACCGGGGCCGGCCCAGGAACGCCTTCAGGTCGGGCACGTCGACGCGATCGGGACCTCGCCGGGCCAGCCTGGTGGCGGCCTTGCGCAGCACCTTGGCCACGGCCCGCTCCATCTGCCGGACGCCGGCCTCGCGGGTGTAGCTCCCGGCGATCTCGCGCAGCGCCGCATCGGTCACGGTGACCTCGTCCTCGGTCAGCGCGGCCCGCTCCAGCTGCCGGGGCAGCAGGAAGTCGCGGGCGATGGCCACCTTGTCGTCCTCGGTGTAGCCGTCCAGGGTGACCAGCTCCATCCGGTCCAGCAGCGCCGGGGATCTGCTCCACCACGTTGGCGGTGGCGATGAACAGCACGTCGGACAGGTCGAGGTCGAGCTCGAGGTAGTGGTCGCGGAAGGTGTGGTTCTGCGCCGGGTCGAGGACCTCGAGCAGGGCCGCGGCCGGGTCGCCGCGGTAGTCCGCGCCGACCTTGTCGACCTCGTCGAGCAGCACCACCGGGTTCATCGAGCCGGCCTCCTTGACCGCCCGGACGATCCGGCCGGGCAGGGCGCCGACGTACGTCCGCCGGTGGCCGCGGATCTCGGCCTTGTCCCGGACGCCACCGAGGGCGACCCGGACGAACTTCCGGCCGAACGCCCGGGCCACGCTTCTCGCCGAGGCTGGTCTTGCCGACCCCGGGAGGGCCCGCCAGCGGGATCACCACCGGAGCCCGGCCGCCGACCACCCGAGGTCGCGCTCGGCCGCCGGGCGCGCACCGCGAGGTACTCCACGATCCGCTCCTTGACCTCGTCGAGGCCGTGGTGGTCGGCGTCGAGCACCTCCCGCGCGGCGGCGATGTCGTCGATGTCCTCGGTGGTGACCGCCCAGGGCAGCTCGAGGACGGTGTCCAGCCAGGTCCGGATCCAGGCGGTCTCGGGGCTCTGGTCGCTGGAGCGCTCGAGCTTGTCGACCTCGCGCACCAGCGCCTCGCGCACGGCGTCGGGGACGTCGGCGGCCTCGACGCGGGCGCGGTAGTCGTCGGACCCTTCCGGTTCGCCCTCGCCCAGCTCCTTAGGCGGAGCACGGTGAG
>CAWCSS010000001.1:0-1699716 GCA_963798325.1 uncultured Solirubrobacteraceae bacterium | reverse complement strand
AGATGGATCCCACCGTCGAAGCTCGCGACTGGAGCCGCGTTTGCCCTTACGGAGGTGTCGAACCATCATGGGCTGCATGGCATTGGAGATCGGCGATGCGGCGCCAAGCGATTGGCCGGCGATCTGGGTCATCGTCCGAGAGGTCGTCGTCGCGGGCGACACCTTCACCTACAACCCGGCAATGACGCAGCCCGAAGGGCGATCGATGTGGATGATCGGCGCGCCAGGGCGCACGACGGTCGCCAGCGACGACCGGCAACGGATCGTGGGCACCGCGAACATGTACGCCAACCGGGCAGGTCCCGGCGCGCATGTCGCCAGCGCGAGCTTCATGGTCGCCTCCACGGCGCGGGGACGCGGCGTCGGGCGAGCGCTGGTCCAGGACGCGCTCGATTGGGCGCTCGCCGCGGGCTTTCGGGCGATGCAGTTCAACGCAGTTGCGGCCACGAACACCGCCGCGATCGCACTCTACGAATCTCTCGGATTCTTGATCGTTGGAACGGTGCCCGAGGGGTTCGACCACCCACGCCACGGACGCGTGGGCCTGCACGTGATGCATCGCCGGCTGCAGTAAGTGCTCGCGCGCACACGCCGGTGAGCGAGGCAGGAGCTGAACGGCGGAGATACCTCCTCGTCGAGGAACGACACCGTTGCGTCACAAGACTCGGAGCCTGGACGGCGCCGGCCGCGCCACTGCTTCCAGCTGAATGCGAGAGCGTGCTTCAGTCGGACGCTTCGCGAATGGGACGCGAGGACAACCGCACTTGACGGTTGTTCTGCGTGTGCCCAACCACGTAACCGCGGAGCGTGGACCCAACGGCCGGATAGTCGTCAGGCCCGTCGAACCGCTTCCGGTCGGCTCCCGGCAGAGCGGGTAGCTCCATCAGCGCGAGCGCGCCGGCCAGGTCGATGAATGCGCCGAAGGGCTGCCGCGCAACGACGATCCCCTCAACGAGGCTCCCGACCGGTGTCCGGGCCCGAATATCGTCCCACTGCTCGTCCGTCGGTTGGGCACGCTCGGGCCACTCCCAGTCGGTCATCAGCTCGAAATGTATGCCCCGGGCTGGCAGGGGCACCAACGAAGCTCGGTATCGAGAACGTCGATTTGCATACCTTTCGATGACGGTCGATCAAGCGGCCGCGGCGGTGCCGCCGGGAAGCCACGGGATCGTCAAAATCGCAGAGCGGCTTGACCTCAGTAGGTCTCGAGCCCCCTTGATCGTGCGGGTGTCTCAGTTCACGACGTGCTCGGCGCTGAGGACGTCGTGGGAGATCATCAGCCGCGCGAGGCCGCCGTCGACGTCGGTACCGACGTCGGTCGCATACAGTCCGTCGCCCCAGCCCGACTCGGAGATTGCGAGCTGCAAGCCGGGCTCGGCCTCGTAGATGAGCGCGTACTCGGACCCGCCCTCGCGGTACATGGCGTCGACGACCGGCTCCGGACCGCTCAGCCCCCTGGGCCGGTCGTAGTGGCGCGCTGAGGCGGCGTGGAGCGCCTCGATCGCGGTCGGGTCGGCGAAGCAGCCCCATCGAACGTGCCAAAGCCCACGCGGAAGGAGCGCTCTGCGTGTTGTGCCGCGTCGGCGACCTCGCGTTCCCGACGGGCCGAGTCGCGTTCTGCGACCCGCTCGTCGGCGACGGCACGATGTTCGTCACGGTCGCGGGGACGGTCGGCCACGCCTCCGCGCTCGGCGTCCGGCTCGCCCGGATCACCTGCGCGTAGCGGCGCTCGCCTTGGACCTCGCGCCCGGCCAGGTTGCCACCTGGCGAATGTACGTCCCGGACGGCGAGACCCTCAAGGAGGGTTCGATTTGGGGCTTCGGCGTCGACGCCGGCGTGGTCGCACTCGTGCCGTGTCGCTTATCCTATTGGTATGGGTTTCTGGCACGGATGCCGCAAGGCGGCGGTAGCCGCCGCCGTGGCGCTGTTGGCGGCGTTCGCGCCCGCCGCCCACGCGCAGGTCGATCAGGTGAGAGTTCCTGGTCTAAAGGGCAAGACGGTGGCGGAGGCCTATACGGCGCTCGAGCGCGCTGGGCTGGAGCCGGCGGGGCAGCGATTTGAGGTGCGCGCGGTCAAGTCGCGGCGCGTGGAGTTCGGGCCGGCCGGGAGTGAGCGAGTGACGAGCCAGTCGGCGCTGCCGGGGGCGTCGCGGCCGCGAGGGTCGATTATCGCGGTGGGAACGCGCACCCGCGGGCGTTTGATGGCCAACGTGCCGTGGTCGCGAATTGCCTACGATCGCCGCCGGCTGGTCCTCCGCGCCCGGTCGGTCATTGGGTGCTTCGCGTTCGATCACGTGTCGTTGGGGCCGCAGATCAACGGCGCGCGACTGGTGACCGTGTGGGGAGTCATCGACCACCACGCCTGCGGCAAGCACCCGCCGACGACCTACGTCGTGCATGCCGGCTCGGCGTGGACACGCGCGTCCGTCGGCACGCCGAGCATCCCAGCGCTCACCGACGCAACCTGGAACGTCAACCCACGCGCGCTGGACGTGGATGCCATCCTGATGCCCGACCGCCGCACCGTCTTCGCGCTCTATATGCGCAGCATCTGCGAACGGGTCAGCAGCGCGTCGGCGACCGTAGACGGATCGACGGTCGCGGTGCGCATCTTCGCGGGTCGGCCAGCAGGCGCGGAGCCCGTCGGCGCGTGCCCGACGATCGGGATCGTGGAAGGAGTACTGATCCGGCTGCCCGCAGCAGCACCTCTCGGGGCGACCTTCGTCCGCGCGGTTGACACCCAGTTGACGCACCTCTCGCCGTTGCGGTCAGTACCGTCGAGCAACCGCCAAGGAGAGAACCACGAAGTAGCTGCCGCTTCTCGCGGCTGAGAGCCGGCGACACCGCAGCGCGGCTATGGGCGCGGGATCCAAAACGTCGAGAAACGACATCGTTGCGTCATGAGACTCGGATGCCTCGACGCGGATCTGCATCGATAACGTGATCCTCGGTGTGGGCGGAGATCGAGCGGGCTGTGGAGTCCGGGGACTCCGGCGCGGGTGGCCGAGCTGTGCTTGGCGCTGGACGGGGGAGGTCGCGAGGGTCTTGCGGCTCAGGCGCAGGCGCTCTACGAACGCCACAGTGAGGGGAAATGGACGCGGCCCGTCCCACGCGCGGCCCAGACCGCCCGCTTCGGCCTCGGTCCGTCGCTGCCCGCGGAGGGCTTCGAGCCCTTCGAGCCGCCCGACACGCATCTGCTCGCGCTCGTGCTCGCGCGGCCTCGCGAGTGGCGTGACGCCTACGCGCGCTGGTGCGTGCGGCTCGGGCATCGCGATTCGATTCGCACCTGGGCGGCCCTGCGGGCCCTGGTGCGCGAGGGCGCGTGCACGCCGCCGGACCGCGCAGCGACGACGCGCTTGATGCTCGCCGCCGCCCGGGATCTTGCGCGGGTGTCCGCGTGGCTGGCGAGCGATCCCGCTTCTGAGGCGGACCTGCGGGCCTGGGGCCGCGCCATGCCACCCCCATACCCGGACGTCGTGAGCCTGTTGCGCGCCGACCCCGACGAGGCGTGGACGCCGTTTGACCTGGAGGACTACGAGCGCGCGCCCGAGTGGGAGCGCGGAATCGTGGCGCTCGCCGCGCAGGGCACGATCGAGCGCGACCGGCTCATCGCCCGGACGATCGCGGTGCTCGACGCCAAGCCGTGGCGAACATTCCACGACAAGGTGCTCGAGCCCACCCGCGCCGAGATCACCCGGCACCGAGACGCGTACCTGCGCCTGCTCGAGAGCGATGACAACGCGGTCGTCGCCTTCGCGCGCGAGCAGCTCGCCGAGCCCGCGGCCCCGGCTCCAGAACCCGCCCCGCCGCGGACGGTCGCGTCGGGGCCCGCCGTCCCGGTCCCGCGGCCGGCCCTGATCGACGCCGATGCCGACGCGGTGCCACGGTTGCTCACGCACACCCGCATCGAAGCGGTTTCCGGCGTCGAGGAGCTGCTCGAGCTGGCCGCACGGCTGCTCGACGGCGACGACGATCCCGACGAGTTCGAGCGCTTTCTCGACGGCATCGCCCGGCTCTGCGACGTCCCGGTCGACCCTGCCGCCCGGCGCGCCTTGCTGCCCCGCGCCCGCCGGCGCCAGGCGCTCGCTGTCGCGCACACCGAGAGACTGATCTGCCTGTGGCTGGACCCAGCGGATGACACGACGATCGATGTCTTCGGCGCGCCCGGCCCGGCCGAGGCGTTGGGGCGCCGCCTGACGGCGCTGGGCGTCCGCGTGCGGCGCCGTGACGCCGACCTGCTCCTGTCGGCTCCGACACACCGAGGCGGCTGGCTGGACCGCAACGCCCTACGCGCCCGCGCTCCAGCACGCACGCACAATCGACGATCACGACCTCGCGCAGGCCCTGCTGCGGCTGCCGCCCGACACCGCTGATCTCCCCGACGCGGTGGGACCCGCCAGCGCCGACTCGCTGCGCGTGCTGGCCGATTCCGCCGCGGTCGTGCCGCAGCTCACGCCGACCGACCCGCACACGGGATTCGGCGGATACACGCCGGGCACGGCGCGCTCGCCCGCCCGTGCGTTCGTCGAGTGGGAATCGCTGTGGAACATCAGCGCCACAGGAAGCATCGCCCTTCAGCGCCGGCTCGCCCTCGTCTGGCCGGCGCGGCGCGATCTCCACTTCCAGTGCGCGGCGCGGACCATGTGGGCGTGGCAGGAGGACCCCGACGCAGCGCTCCCCGAACAGCGCACGCAGGCCGCGCTGGAAACGATGCGCGACCCGGACGAGACCCTCGGGCCGGGCGCGCTGCGCCTGATCGCCCGCGCACTGGCGATCGCGACGCCCAACCGCGGCATCGCAGCCGCCGTGATCACCGACGCGATCACCACCCGGCGGCTGGACCCCACCGCGCTCGGCCGCGCGCTCGCCGGAACGGACGCCTGGCGCGCCGCGTCCCTCAACCGCGTAGCGAACAGCCTGCGCCCAGTCGCGGACGCCGGGCCGCTGGAACGACACGAACTCCAACTCGCGCTGGAGGCGCTGCTGGCGGCGCTCGGCGATCGACAACCGTCGCTCGGCCGCGTCCTCTGGCTTCTGCACCAGCTCGCCATCGACGCGGACGCCGCGGTTCGCGATCCCGCCGCCCGAGCGTGGCTCGAAGGTGTCGCGGACCGTTCGAGGCTCAAGCCCCAAGCCCGCGCCATCCTCGACGTCAGCGGCAACGGCACGCAGCGCTCCATAGCCGCCGCCGCGCAGGCACGCGAAGCAGAACGAGAGATCGCCCAGCGGTGGGGCCGGGATCCACGGAGACGACCCGCGGCGCGCCGCGCTAGACCACCCCAACTAGATCTCGCGCGTTGCGCACCTTCGCGGCCTGCGTTCGTGGCGCCCAACTGCACGCGCGCACGAGACAGCAAACGCGCCACATGGCAAAGAACCGGCCACAGTGCACCGGCAAACAGACTAATACGCTTTTGTGGATAAGGATCCCTTTCGACGTCCGTGAACTCGTCCAGTCGCAGCCGGGGTGGCCGATGGAGGTCCGCGAGTGCGTGCCGTCCGCGAGTGGGTCGAGTGTCGTCGACAGCATCCTCGGTGTCGGATGCGTCTCCCAAAACGCAGAAACCCCGCGATTTGCAGGGTTTCTGTGATGCGCCGAAGAGGACTCGAACCTCCACCCGGTTATCCCGGACCAGGCCCTCAACCTTGTCGCCGGGATCGCAACTCTGTCGACATCCGACTCTAGAGCCAAAGACCGTCTCGCGCCAGCGACGCATGAGACGTATGGCCTGGCCTGGATTGTTTTCAGAGCCGTTTTCAGGGACCGGTCTCGCAGCCGGGATTGGACGCGCTTACCAGGTGGCGGGCGCCGAGGACGACTCGACTCCAACGTCCTCCCGACTCGGGAATCACCTGGAGCGCGGCGGCGCTCCTCGATGCAACAGCCCGGCGAGACCGACGTTCTGTGCGCCTCCGGCGGCGGGGGCATCCCGCCGATTCACAGTTGAGCGGTGCCGGCCCGAGGAAGAAGGTCCCAGATTCCGCCACGATCCGTGCCAACCGCCATGGGAAGCCCCGTCAGCCACTCGTGCGCCCGCGCAAAGTTCGCGTCGGCACCCGGGAGGAGAGAGATCGAACGTCGGCCGTATGGCGGGCTCCGCGCTCGCTCGCTGGTCCGTCGCCGGGACCTTGCGGGTAGGCCGACCGTCGGCTCTGGAGCCTGAAGCGCGCTCCCGGCGGCGTGCGAACGGCGCGCCTGGCGCTCTAAGAGAGCTTCCGAGGAACGGCGTTAGCTTTGGGGCACGACGTCCAACGAAGTCCAAGTCGGATGTTGTGCGTGGTCCCAGGAGGCGCGTCGTGGCTCCAGTAACCCCTTATTGACATCCCCGGAGGGCGCACCCGAAAGGGTGTGTGGACAGTTTGTCCTGGCTGGAGGATGCGTTATGAAGAGACTTGCCCTTGGCGCCACCGTTGGCGCACTGGGATTGGGTGCGACTGCCGTGGCCGTCGCGCAGATCGTCAGCGGCGTGCCGACGCCGAACGCCGCGACCGCGGGCACGAGCCCTGCCAACGTCCTGGCGGGAGGCTACTCGCTGACCCCTGTCGCCACGGGCGCGGACAAGCTCGAGAACCCGCGCTTTCAGTGGACGTCGTACGGCTATCTCGACGATGCGTCACAGACGCTGACCGAGCCTGACCAGAACACCTACCTGGTCACCGCCGACAACCCCGGCGGCCCGACCGCCGGATACGACTACGGTCGGCACTTCTTGATCCAGGGGCACGAGAACGGGTCCAACCGCGCGTACTTCACGCGCATCAACCTCGACGTCAATGACCCGGCGCACCGGATCACGCTGCTCAACGAGCCGGTCGACGCGACGACGACCGGGATCACGTCGATCGACGGCTCGACCTATGACCCGTTCAACGGGATGCTGCTGTTCACGCAGGAGAACGGCTCAAGCGGCGGCGTGGTCCAGACGCCGCTGCGCTGGAGCTCGACCGCAACCCCCGGCCTTGTCAAGCTCGACGGCTCGATGGGCCGCGCGGGTTACGAGGGCGTCCACAACGACAAACTCGGCAACGTCTACCTCGTCGATGACACGGGCGGCGGCAATGTCGTCGACGGCACCACCCAGACGTTCGTCAAGCAGCCGAACTCGTTCGTCTACCGGTTCGTGCCGACGACCCCGGGCGATCTGACCGCGGGACGGCTGCAGGCGCTGCAGGTCAGCGTCGACGGTACGCCGATCACCTTCCACACGGGCACCGGCGCCCGCGACGACGCGCTGGGCGAGCCGATCCGCCGCCTGCACTCGGGCGAGACGCTGAACGCCAAGTGGGTCACGATCCACGACACAGCGGCCTCGACCGCCCCCTTCGACGCCACCGCCGCGGCCAAGACCGCGAGCGCCACGCCGCTCAAGCGCCCCGAGAACGGGAAGTTCGTCCCCGGCAGCGACTTCAAGTCGTTCGTGTTCACCGAGACCGGCGACACCGACACGCGCGGTGGCACCTACCCCGGCGCGGCCGAGCGCGGCGCCTGGGGCGCGTTCATCCGCGTCGACATGCCGTCGGCGGGCTCGGATGACGCGACGGTGAAGACCGTGCTGCTCGGCGACCAGACCCACAACTCGTTCGACAACATCGCCTTCCTGGACAAGAACACGTTCCTCACCACCGAGGACCGCGGCGACACGCTGCACCAGCAGCTCAACACGCTCGACTCGGTGTGGTCGTTTGACCTCACGAAGGCCTACGCCGACATCAACGCCGACGGCAAGCGCCTCGTCGCGCTTGGCCGCGATCCCGTGGCGACCACGCGCGGCAACAACGAGCCGACAGGCATCTTCGTGTCCGACGGCTCTACCGCGACCAACGGCGTCCTCGGCACTGGAGATCCCGCGACCCAGGCGGGCGTGCGGATGTTCCTGACCCAGCAGCACGGCCAGAACACCACCTACGAGATCACGCCGGCGCGGGCGAACCCGTACGCGGTCTCGACGCCCGGCACCGTCGGCGGGACGGTGCCCGCGACGCTGGCGCTGACGCTGGGCACCCCGGCCTCGTTCGGCGCGTTCACTCCCGGCGCGGACAAGGACTACACGGCGGGCATGAGCGGCTCCGTCACCTCCTCCGCGGGCGATGCAGCGCTGAGCGTCAGCGACCCGTCGTCCTTCGCCACGGGGCACCTGGTCAACGGCACGTTCTCGCTGCCGTCGCCGCTGCGGGCCATGGCCGGCACGGGTACGGCGGCCGACGTGCTGGGCGGCGCGGGCACGCTGCTGCAGACCTGGAGCGCACCGGTCAGCAACGACCCGGTGGCGATCACGTTCAGCCAGCACGTGGGCGCGAGCGACGCGCTGCGGACGGGCACCTACTCGAAGACCCTGACGTTCACGCTCTCGACCACCAGTCCGTGAGACGAGTGGTTGCCGGGGTCGCGCTCTTTGCGCTGGCCGGATGCGGCGGCGGGCACGGTCGCCCGCCGCAGCACCCCGCCGGCTCCGCCGCGACGGGGTTTCTCGCGCCGGCTGAGCTGCGGCGCGACCTCGGCAACGCTTTCCGCGCAGGTCTCGACCGCCTCGCGCTGATGTCCCAGCCGCCGGACGAGGCAACCACGCTGGCGACCGACCTGCCCAAGGGCCTGCTCGACCGTGTCACGTGCACGGCGGCACGCCCGCGGCCAGCCGCGGGCCAGCCGTGGCCGTGGCAGTGCCGCGTGCGCTGGCAGTCCGCCGGTGGGCGCGAGCGCACAACGAGCTACGCGGTCCAGCTGCTGCCGACCCGCTGCTTCGCGGCCACCGCCGAGCCGGCGTTCCCCGCCCACCGCGACACGACGATCGCGACCTACTCCGAACACCCCTTGAACACCTTTGTGAGCCTCAAGCACGGATGCTGAGACCTGCCGCCATCCTGCTGACCGTGAGCGCGCTGCTCGCCGGTTGCGGCGGCCACGCCGCCAAGCCCGCCGCGGTGCCGACGGCGCCGCCGGTGTCGGCCGCCAACCCGGTCGACACGCTCGTCCCGGCCGCGACCGCCAAGGACTTCGCCAAGCCGATCGCGCAGTATCGCCGCCACGTGCGGCGCGAGCTGGGGGCGATGCTCCCGGAGGTCGCGCGCCTGCGCTCGGCGATCGCCCGCCACGACCTGGCCGGCGCGCGGCGCGGATGGCTGGCCGCCGACGCTCGCTACGAAGCGATCGGCGCCGCCTACGGCGCCTTCGGCGACCTTGACGCAGCCATCAACGGCCGTCCCGGCGGCCTCGAGGGGGGCGTGCGCTCGCGCGACTTCACCGGCCTGCACCGCATCGAGTACGCGCTCTGGAGCCGCAACTCGACCCGCGACGCCGCCGCGCCCGCGCAACGACTGTCGCGCGACGTCGCGCGACTGCGCGCTCACGTGACGACGATGAAAATCGACCCGTTCGAGTACTCGCTGCGCAGCCACGAGGTGCTCGAGGACGCGCTGCACCTGCAGCTTTCGGGCGTCGCGAGCCCATGGAGCGGCGCGGCCCTGACCGCCTTGCGCGCCAACGTGCGCGGCACACGCGTCGTGCTCGATTCGCTGCGGCCGCTGCTGGCTGCGCGCAACCCCGCGCGCCTGCGTGGCGCCCAGGTCGCGCTCTCCCGCCTGGCAGCCTCGGTCCGCCCGCGGCGCGAGCCGCGCTGGGACGCGCTCGCGCAGCGCGACCGCGAGCGCATCGCCGCGCTGACCGCCGCCGCAGCGGAGCGGCTCGCCTACGTGCCGGAGATCGTCGACCCGCGCCCGCCGCGGCCCAAGCAGCGCATCTTCTCGCCGGGGACGGCGCGATGAGCCGCAAGGAGCGCCGCGGGGGCGCCGGCGGCGAGATCCCCACGGCGGCAGGCGACGGCGGCGCCCCAATGGGCGCGGCGCAGGACGGCGGCGGCCCGGCGCGCCCCGGCCGCGGCCTCTCCCGTCGTGGCCTGCTCGGCGCCGGCGCGGTGCTCGGCGCGGGCGCGGCCCTCTCGCGGGTGGCCGGCGCGCCCGCCGCGCCGCCGGCCGCCGCGTCGCTCGCCACACAGATTCCCTTCGAAGGCCGCCACCAGGCGGGCATCCTCAACGAGCGCCCGCCGTACGCGGTCTACGCCGCGTTCGACGCAATCGCGCCCAGCCGGGCCGAACTGGCTGACGCCCTGCGGACGCTCTCGCTGCGGGCGCGGCGGCTCACCGCCCCGCACGACGCCCTGCTGGGCGCCGCGGGCGCCGGCCCGACGCCCGACAGCGGCGTCCTGGGCGGCAAGGTGCCGCCGGACAGCCTGACCGTGACGATCGGCTTCGGGGCCTCACTGTTCGAGCGCTACGAGCTCCCCAAGCCGGCCCAGCTCACGCGCATGCCGGTCTTTCCCGACGACTCGCTGGTCGAAGCCGAGACCCACGGGGACGTGCTCCTGCAGCTCTGCGCGGGCACGCCGGAGACCCTGCTCAACGCGCTGCGCGACCTCATGCGCGCGACCCGCTCCGCGCTGGCCGCCCGTTGGAAGATCGAGGGCTTCTTGCCGGAGGCCGAGCGGGAGACCGGCGCCGGGCGCAACCTGCTCGGCTTCAAGGACGGCACCTCCAACCCGACCGGCAAGGATGCGGAGGAGCTCGTGTGGCTCCCCAACGGCGGCACGATCGCGGTCGTGCGCATCATCCGCAACCGGGTCGAGTTCTGGGATCGCGTCGCGCTTCCCGAGCAGGAACTGATGATCGGGCGCGACAAGGCCGTCGGTGCGCCGCTCGGGATGGCCAAGGAGACGGACGACCCACAGCTCGACCGCGACCCCAAGGGCGCTCGGATCCCGCTCGACAGCCACATCCGGCTCGCCCGCCCGCGCACTCCGGACACCGAGAGCAGCCGGATCGTGCGACGCTCGTACAACTACTCGCGGGGCCTCGATCTCTCCGGCCAACTCGACATGGGCTTGATCTTCACCGCGTTCAACCGGGATCCGGCGAAGCAGTTCGCGAAGGTCCAGAAGCGCCTTGCGGGCGAGCCGCTGGTCGACTACATCGTGCCGACCGGTGGCGGCTATTTCTACCTGCCGCCGGGCGCCATCGACGAGCTCGACTGGGTTGGCTCGTCCTTGTTCGCCTAAGCCCGATTCCGACCCGAACCGAGTTGGTCGCAGTCAGCCTCGGTGTCCTCGATACCGTCGTGCAGGACGCCGACGGCGACGACGCGCCCCGGGAAGTCGCGACCGCGGAGAAGTTGGGCGACCCTCAGCGGGTGCAGGATGAACGCGGCGTGGTCGGCATCGGGGAGCTGGCCGGCGTGGCGGGCGGCCGCGAAGTCCAACGCGTCCCTGGTGCGAGCGCGCTCCGCGCCCAGACCGCTTAAGCGCCCAGCAGGCCCCGGCAGAGCACCCCGACCACCACCAACAGACACCCTTCGCCGACCTTCACCGTCGAAGACAACCCCTGGCCGCGGGACGACGCTTCGGCGGTCTCCGACGATTCCGCATCACGAGGATGCCGCCGTCGAGGCGGTTCGAAAGCTGATCGAGTCAGCGCCCGCGGCGCCCGCCCATCGGCTCACCGCGTGTCCACTCCCTCCGGACGCAGCGGCCGTCGGAATCCCCTGTGCGACGTCTGACCTACCTCGCCGCCGGAATCCCGCCGACGCGCGGGCGCCAACCCCCTTTTCGAGTGGTTCGGTTCACAGCCCACCGTCCCGGAAGCGATGCGAGCAGCGCCTACTCGATCGCCGCGACGACCAGCCTCCGGCAGGTGTGCACCGAGACCTCCACTTCGTCATGTCCTCACAGACCGACGAGCCATTGAACGCCGTTCTCGAGCCGATCCCGTCAACGACTCGTAACTCGGCCCGCTAGGTATCGCCACCGCGAACTCGTGCAGCCGCCGACGCCCACCGGCGTGCTGACGGTCCGCCACCCTCAGGGCGACCGCCCAGCGGATCGTGCCGCTGAGCCAGCCCGCTCGGGCGGTGCTGGACGAATGGCTGCCAAGCG
Organism: uncultured Solirubrobacteraceae bacterium; assembly: GCA_963798325.1. GTDB lineage: Bacteria > Actinomycetota > Thermoleophilia > Solirubrobacterales > Solirubrobacteraceae > Solirubrobacter. The sequence goes on along the minus strand of CAWCSS010000001.1, from coordinate 1,687,799 downwards.
CGCCGTGAGTGGGCAACTCCGAACCACGCACCTCGTCGACACCTCCGGGGGATCATCACGATGGCGGGGTCGCGCGACGCGCCGGCAACGGCTTGGACACAATCAGCCGTCTGCGCGACCTTAGGGTCGCGTTCATGCTCCGACTGCTTGGGATCCTGACCGCTGGCGCGCTGATAAGCGCAGCACCGGCGACGGCACAGGTCGATTCGCCATCAACGCTCGCCGTCATTGGTGACGTGCCCTACGGCACAGCGCAAATTGCCGGCTTTCGCACCGACATCGCCGAGATCAACGCCGATCCGTCCGTTGGGCGCGTCATCCACCTCGGTGACATCAAGGACGGAAGCTCGCGCTGTGATGACTCCTACTTCGCCGCCCGCCTCGCCGACTTCCAGACGTTCGCCGACTCGTTCATCTACACGCCGGGCGATAACGAATGGACCGATTGCCATCGAGCCAACAACGGTGGCTACCTCCCGACCGAGCGGCTGAGCGCGATCCGCGCGACCTTCTTCCCCGTGCACGGGCGCACCCTCGGCGCCGGCGCCGAGAGCATCGCGTATCAGTCCGATGCGTTCCCCGAGAACGTGCGCTGGTCGCAGTCCGGGGTCACGCTGGCGACGGTGCATATCGTCGGCTCTGACGACGACCAGGCCGTGTGGTTCGGCGACCGCGTGGTCGATGGTGTGCGCAAGCCCGAGACCGCCGAGGAACGCGCTCTGCGCGTGCAGGAGTACACGGGCCGCCAAGCGGCGTCGCTGGCGTGGATCGACGCGACCTTCGACGCGGCCGAGCGTGACGGCTCCGGCGCCGTGGCGCTCGGGATGCAGGCCGACATGGGCGCGCAGGCCGCGTTTGCGTCGATCAAGGACAAGATCCGCGATCGTGCCACCCGCTTCGGCAAGCCTGTGCTGCTCATGCAGGGCGACTCGCACACGTTCTTCGTCGAGAAGCCCGCCGACATGCCCGCCAACGTGACCCGGTTCATCGTTCAAGGTTCGACCAACTCGCCGCGCCTGTGGCTGCGCCTGCACCTCGACGCCAGCGCGGCGCAGCCGTTCGCGTGCGAGAACGTCGAGTACCGCACGGGCGCGACGACGCCGTGCCCTGCTCCGCTGGCCCCGATCGCTACCGCGAAGGGCAACGTCGGCGGCACCGTCGCGGCCACCCTGTCACTCACGCTCGGGCCGGCGGCCGCGTTCGGCGCGTTCCGCCCGGGCATCGCCGCCGACTACACGGCCACCACCACGGCCACCGTCACGAGCACCGCCGGTGACGCAACCCTCACCACGGCCGACCCGAGCCCGACGAATCCCGGCCATCTCGTCAACGGCACCTTCTCGCTGCCCGACGCACTCACCGCGACGGCCGGCGGGCCGTTCGCCCTTGTCGGCACCAGCGCGAACCCGACCACCCTGCGCACCTACAGCGGCCCCGTCTCCAACGACGTGACGACCGTCTCGTTCCGTCAGTCCATCGGGCAGAACGACGCCCTCCGGACCGGCACCTACGCAAAGACGTTGACGTTCACACTCTCCACCACCGCGCCGTAGCCACCGCGGTCGTGGCGCGCCTCTCGCCAAGGCGCGCCACGACACTGCGTTCTCGACGGAGCGGGCTGACCGCGCGGCCGCCGCTGTTTGCGGGCCGCCGGTCGGCGACGGGCGCGCGAGGACCGGCCGACGCGCGCCTGCAACCCGGGGTGGGAGGCCTCGTCCTCGCTGGCCTGCAGCAGTGCCTGGTAGTGCGCGAACTGCCACTTGTGTACGCGCTTGTCATGGCTGAGGGGCGTAGGTCAGCGTTACCACCTTCTCGGCGAGGGCCGACGTCGATCGCTTCGGGCCCGGCCCGGACGATTGTGTGTGGGGCGCCGCATGCGCGTGCGGTACCCGGCGATTCTCGCGTCCTCAGTCGCCGCCGCGACGAGCACCGCGCAAGCTAGCCGAAGCGCTTGCGCATCTCGGTCAGCGTCCATGGGTGTCCTCAACGACGTCTGGCAGCAGGCCCACGACCTGATGTGCTTCGGCAGGCGGTCGCGCGCAGCGCCTCGGCCACGGCGTAGGCGTGCTCTACGCCCTTGCCGGGCTGGACCCGCACGCCGCGGAAGGCGTCCTCGAGCGCCGCGCCGGTGACCTCGAGCGGGGCCGGGTGTCCGCTGACGCGCACCATGGTCACCGCGACCAAGCTCATGGCCAGATTCGAGGGGGCGTGGGTCGAGAGCGACGCTGCGCACCTGCGCAGTATCGCGACTGCCCACCTTGGAACGACAACGGCCAGCGATCGGGATCATCTGCGGGCACTGCGTACGTCGATCGAGCCAGGTCATTGCTCGCCATCAATTCGCGCGTTGGCCCTGGGCCGCGAGGACGGCGGTTTCAGCGATTCGCTTGGTGCGGGTCTGCGGTCGCTTGGCGACGTCGATCCATGCCAGGATCGCTCGCTTGGCCGAGCGCGGAAAGCCGGCGAAGTTGGGCTCGGGCGGGCGGTGACCCTGGAGTGCGGCGCGGAGATCGGCGGGGACGATCAGGTCCTCGACCGCGTTGAGTGCGTCCCACGCGCCGTTGTAGCGTGCGGTCTCGACGGCGGCCAGGCCGCTGCGCGTCATACGTTCGTCGGTGAGCAGCCGCTCGACTCGTAGCTTGTTCACGCGCGGCGAGGTGCTGGTCGGTTTGCGGAGGGTGAGCAGATGCATCGCTCGGCCGGCGTCGAGCGATCGTGGCTGCGAGTCGATCCAGCCGAAGCAGATCGCTTCGTCGACGAGCGTGTCGTAAGTGATCGTCGGGCGGCACCCCTGGCGTTTGCGCTTGACCAGCCAGATACCGAGGGAGCTGAGTCGTGTTCGGCCCAGTCAGCTGCGAAGGGCCTCGCGCGTGTCGAGCGCAACGCGCGGGTGCTGACCGGCGGCGCTTACCAGCCCAGCGGCCGGCCGTCGCGGAACAGTCCGCCGCGGGGGCCGTCGTCGGGCAGGGTCGCGGCCCACACGACGCCGGCGGCGCCGTCGGTGACGGGACGTGCGCCCATCGCTTCGGCTCCGGGGTAGGTGGCGGTGAGCCCGGGGCAGACGGCGTTGACGAGCACGGGTGTCTCGGCGAGCTCGGCCGCTTGGGTGGCGGTCAGCGCGTTCAGCGCGGCCTTGCTGATGCCGTAGCTGGCGGCCCTGCCGCCGCGCCGGGCGAGGCCGAACTGGGAGTCGGTGTGCGAGCCCGCTCCGCTGGAGAGGTGGACCACGCGAGGAGCGGCACTGGCCAGCAGCAGCGGCAGCAGCGCGTTGGTCAGTCGCCAGGCGCCGAACAGGTTGACCTCCATGACCTCGCGTGCGGCCGTGAGGTCGGCCTGGGAGGCGAGCTCGGTCCAGTCGACGTAGGCGGCGGCGTTGTTGACCAGCACGTCGAGGCGGCCCGGGTCGGCGGTGAGCGCGTCGACCGCGCGGGTGACGCTGGCCGCGTCGGCGACGTCGAGGCCGACCGGGAGCGCTCGCGCGCCGGCGCCGATCGCCTCGGCCGCGGCCTGCGCGCGCTGCGGGTCGCGGCCGCTGAGCAGGACGCTGAATCCGCGGGCGGCGAGCTGGCGGGCGACTTCGGCGCCGATTCCGCCGCCCGCGCCGGTGATGAGTGCGACCTGGGCGTCCATCTGTCAACCTCCGCGTTGTTGTGACGGACCGATCCGTCACACTCTGGAGCATATGCCGAACCTGCCAGCGCATGAGCGCCAACAACGGATCCTCGACGCGGCGGCCGAGCTCTTCTACGCCCGCGGGGTCCACGAGGTCGGCATGGACGAGCTGATCCGCGCCACCGGGTTGGGCAAGGCCACTGTCTACCGGCTCTATCCGACCAAGGACGCGCTCATCGCGGCCTATCTGCACCGCCAGGCGCAGCGCATCCTCGCGCTCATCGACGCAGACATCGAACGCCACGCCGCCAAACCCGAGCGTGCTCTGGACTCGCTGTTCGCCGCGATCGAGGCCGACGTGCGTCGCGAGGGATTCCGCGGCTGCGCGTTCAACAACGCCAGCATCGAGTTCGCCGACCCCGGGCACCCGGCGCGCCTGGAGGCCCGCGCCTACCGCGAGGCCCTCCTGGCCCGCCTGCGCGCACTGTGCCGCCAACTCCGCCCCGGCCGGGCCGGCCGACAGCTCGCCGACGCCCTCGCGCTGATCATCGATGGGATGTACACCAACGCCGCACACCTGGGCCCGTCCGGACCCGCGGCACAGGGGCGCGCGCTCGCACGCCGGTTGGCACAGGCGACGTGACGTGGTCAAAGGGCGTCGTCGTCTCCGGGACGAGCGCGGGTGCCGGGCCACCAGTTGGCTCGTCCGAAGAGCGTGACCAGCGCGGGAACGACGAGGGCTCGGACCACGGTCGCGTCGAGCAGGATGCCGACGGCCAGGCCGGTCGCCAGGATCCGTAGCTCGGTGGCGGGCGTGGCGGCGAGCGCCACGAACGCCAGGAACAGGATCAGGGCGGCGCTGGTCACCAGCCGTCCGGTGCGGCCGAGTCCGCGGATGACGGCCTCGTCGGTGGAGCCGGTCGCCACGTACTCCTCCCGCATGCGCGAGAGGATGAACACCTCGTAGTCCATCGAGAGCCCGTAGAGGAAGGCGAAGATCGCGAGCGGCACCCAGTTGGTGATCGTGCCCGTGGCCGGGACACCGCCGATCAGCTGCGAGCCCAGGCCCTCCTGCCAGATCAGCACGACGACGCCGAAGGCCGCGCCGACGGACAGCACGTTGAGGGCGATCGCCTTCAATGGCAGCAGGACCGAGCGCAGCGCGCCGGCGAGCAGGACGAACGTGATCGCGCCGATGACGGCGAGCATGAGCCCGAAGGAGCCGTATATCGCCTCGCTGAGATCGCGGTCCTGGGCGTCCGGGCCACCCACCGCGTCGCTGCGCTCGCGCAGCCGGTCGAGCGTCTGGCGGCCGGTCTCGCTCGTCGCCTCGTCCTCGAGCAGCGCCACACCGGCGCCGGGCCACTCCTCGGGCGCGACCACGGCCCGCACGCCGTCCACCGTCGCGAGTTGGCGATCGACGGGCAGCAGCTCCACGGGTGTCAGTGCGCCTGCGCCCAAGCCGGAGCGCTCGAGCGTCGTCAGCGCCTCGCGGGCGGAGCCGCCGGCCGACAGCGCATTCACCGACGGCCGCCCGGGTTGCAACTGGGTCGCGAACGCGGCCAGCACGACCAGCACCAGCAGACCGACGGCCGCGGCGACCCAGCGACGGTGCACGACGCCGCGCGCCCACGCGCTCCAGCGCCGGCCGGGATCGCGGTCGCGCGCGGGGTCGTGGCGCCGGTCGATGCGCGGGCCGGCCCCGGAGAGGATCGCGGGCAACAGGGTCAGCGCGGCGGCGACGCTGATCAGCGGGATCAGCAGCCCGCCGAAGCCGATCGACCGGATGAACCCGACGGGCACGACGACCAGCGCCAGCAACCCGATCGCGACGGTGACCCCGCTCACGGCGACGGCACGGCCGGCCGTCCCCATGGCCTGGTCGACCGCCTGATCGTTCTCCACGCCGCGGGCTCGCTCTTCGCGCCAGCGGACGACGATCAGCAGCGCGTAGTCGATCGCCACTCCGAGGCCGATCAGGCCGACGAGGAACTGCACGACGAAGGACACCTCGGTGAGCTCGGCGAGTAGCCGCAGCGCGAGGAAGGTGACGAGGATGGCCACCGCGGCGATGACTATCGGCACGGCGGCCAGGGCCGAGGCGAAGACGAGGATCAGGACGATCAGCGCGCCCGCCCCGCCGATCAGCACCTCGGCGAGCAGCCCGAGCCCACCGCCGCCCCCGGAGTCATCGGTGAGCGCGTCGACGCCGGTGATCCGCACGGGGCCGCCGCCGGCCTGCAGCCGCTCGCTCGCTGAGCGCGCAGCGGCGAGCGCCTGCGGATTCTCGTCCGGCGCCGGGCGCCCGAGCGGCGGGAAGAGCAGCACGTAGCTCGTCCGGCCGTCGCGCGAGACGAACGCGCGGTCGCCCGTCGACGCGTACGACGCGGTGCGCGAGCCCGCGACCGCGGCGTGGAGCTCGCGTTCCGCGCGCGCCAGTTCGTCACGCACCGTGGCGTCGGTGATGCGCCGGTCACCGCGGGTCTGCACTACGGCGACGATCGGGGCGATCTGTCCGCCGCTGCCGAAGCGCTGCGCGATCCGCGCGTTGGTCTCGAAGGCGGGCCGGCCGGGCGCGCCCACCGACTGCGAGAGCACGTCGCCGATCGAACTGGCGGCATAGCCTCCGGCCACGGCCAGCACGAGCCAGCCTGCGACGATCAGACGCCGATGCCGGCGGGCAAGACGCGAAAGGGCTTCGAGCACGCGGTCAGTGTCATCGCCGCGCGCCGCAGAGCCGTAGCGACCAAAGGATGAACTTTCCACGGTGGCCGGACACGGTGCTCACCGCAACGCCGGCGGCGGCGGCCGTCGGCGCGCTGTTCGCGGGACCGATGTCCGAGCCGGAGTTCGTCACGCGCTCCGCCGATCCACTCGGCGTGGCGCTCGTGCTGGCCATGACGCTGCCCGTCGCCTGGCTGCGACGCCGGCCGCGCGCGATGATCGCGATCGCCGGCGCGGCCGCGCTGATCGCCTCGCTCGCGGGCTACGGGTTCCTGCTCGGCGCCCTGTTCGTCTGGGTGCTCGTCGGCGTCGCGGCGCTGCTCACCGACCGCCGCACGAGCGTGATGCTGGCGATCGCGGCGGCGGTTTCGGTGGCGTGCTCGGTCGCCGCGTTCTCGCCCGACAACCGCGACGCCGCGGCCCTGCTGCTGGCGGCTACGGTCGGCGCTCTGCCGGCGTTTGTGGGTGACGCCCAGCGCCGGCAGCGCGAACTGACCGCGGAGGTCCTGCACCTGCAGCAGGCCGAACTGGAACGCGCGGTCAACGCCGAGCGGGTGCGGATCGCGCGCGATGTGCACGACTCCGTCGGGCACCACCTGAGCGCCATCAGCCTCCAGGCCCAGGCCGGCCAGCTCGAGGACGCGCCCGGCGCCCTGACGGCGATCGCGCACCTCAGCGCCCGCGCGATCGACGACACGCGGCAGACCCTCGGCGTCCTGCGCGGGACGACCACCGCCCCTCGGACGATGCCGCCGCGCCTCGAACGTCTGGACGAGCTCGTGCAGACCGCGCGGCTGGCCTCCGTCGATGTCGACGTCTCACTCGACGGGCCCTTCGACGATCTTCCCGACCTGATCAGCGCATGCGCGTACCGCGTGATCCAGGAGTCGCTGACCAACACGGCGCGACACGGCGCCCCGGCCCGCGCGCGGGTGATCGTCCGCCGCGCCAACGGGCGCTTGAACCTGGACATCGCCGACAACGGACGCACACGCGCGCCGCGCCGAGACGGGCTCGGCCTCGCCGGCATGCGCGAGCGCGTCGAAAGCCTCGGCGGCTCGCTCACCTACGGACCCGGGCGCCACGGCTGGCACGTCAACGCAGAGCTCCCGGATAAGTCATGCCCACCACCGTCCTGATCGCCGACGACCAACCCCAGACCCGCTCCGCCCTGCGGGTCATCGTCTCCCACCAGCCCGGCTTCGAAGTCGTCGGCACCGCAGTGGACGGCCTCGACGCCGTCGCGCAATGGCAACGCCGCCGCGCCGACATCGTGCTCATGGACGTCCGCATGCCGCGCCTCGACGGCATCGCCGCCACCCGCCAACTCCGCACACTCCCCGAACCACCCGCCGTGATCGTGCTCACGACCTTCGACGAGGACGAATACGTCTTCGGCGCCCTGCAGGCCGGCGCCGCCGGCTTCCTGCTCAAGACAGCGACCACCGCGCGGGTCGCCGACGCCCTCAACGCCGTGCGCAACGGCGGCGGGCTGATCGCCCCGGAAGTCACACGCCGGCTGATCAACCGCTTCGCCGCACTCGCGCCCGCCCGGCCCCACGATCCCGCCCTGACCAGCCTCACCGCGCGCGAGCGCGACGTCCTGGACGGCATCGCCCGCGGGCTCACCAACGGACAGATCGCCGCCGAGCTCGTCGTCCAGGAGAGCACCGTCAAAAGCCACGTCGGGCGGCTGCTGGCCAAGCTCGGCATCAGCAGCCGAGCGCAAGCGGTCATCTACGCCTACGAGACCGGACTCGCCCACCCAGGCAAGCCGTAGCCGTCACTCCGCGACCTACAGCAGCGGACGCTCGATCGTCCCGCCGGCATCGGACTCACGCCCCCGCGTCGGCGCTCGGCGGCTTTCTGATCGGCGGCGCGGTCGGCTCGCCCGGCACGATCGTCACCCGCTCCCTCTCGGTCTCGCAGAACGGCTCGGTCTCCACCACGGTGCCCGCGGCGCTATTCGCTGACCCTGAGACAGTCCGCGGTGTTCGCCCAATGGCGGGAGCAGTTGCAATGGCGATGCTCTTCGCCGGCGGCGCGCGTCATTGAGTGGCGCAGAGGTGCCTTGCGCGGCGCGTAGACGCCGACGACGCCCGGTGGTTCGGAGACCGCGCGGACAAGATCGGCGACATCGGTCCCGAAGCGCGGTTGGATCTCGTCCTACTCAGCCTCAGTGTCCTCGAACGCGCTGTGGACGGCGTCGCCGAGCTGGCCGGCGCGGCGGGCGGCCGCGAACTCCAACGCGTCCCTGGCGATGGGCAACTCGCGGACGAGACTGGAAATGAGGCCACGCCCAAGGGCGAGCAGTCCGCGACCCACGGTCCGGCCCGGCGCCGACGGGCGCCGAGCCACGGAACGGGTCAGTCGCGGACCTTGACGATGATGAAGTCGCCGTGGTCGGGAAGGGCCGGTGCGAAGCGGCCCGCCGCGTGTTGGCTCAGGTGATCATTGTGTTCTCGACGGTCAGGCGTGGCTGCTTCGGCTCGGCCATGACGGTGACCGGAACGCCGAGTTGGATCACCCGCCGTGGCAGGTCGCGGCGCAGCCATTCCGAGGTGCGCCGCGACAGCGTCGAGATCAGTACGTCGTCGAATTCGCGCTCGCTCAGCGCCGCCTTGACGGCTTGGAACGGGTCCTCGTCGCCGGCGATCGCCTCGACGTGCGAGATGCCGTGCCGGTCATCGCCGCGAGCCGCACGACGCAGCGCGTCAAGCGCCTCGTCAAGCGTCCAGTCACGTCTGCGCCCGGACGGCACGAGCAGAACGAAGTCGGTCGGGTGGACGGCCGCACGGCGCTGGATCTCGTCCAGCAGCCGTTGAGTGGACGCCGTACGGTTCGCAACGACGAGCGTGCGACGGCGAGGTGCAGGGCTCATGGCTTCCCTCTTCGGACAGTCGCGTGATCGTCTCACCGGCCCTCGGGCTGGTCAATTGCGGTCGCCATGTGCTGCAACGACGCCGCCACCGGCCGCGGACTGCTCGAAGAAATGGCACATTTGCGCCTTGCGCAGACCAAGCCCACTTCTCTAGGTTCTGGGCCGTGGACCGGCGACGTGTCGAGGTCGCCGCGCTCGCCCTAACAGGCGTCGTCAGCCTCGTCATGGCTGCGGCGTTCCTGCCCGATGCCGGCATCGAAGACGCAGCACTGGGCTGGTGCATCGTCGTGATGACCGCGGCGCCTGCGCATCGGCGCCGCGTGTCCAACCCGTCCGGACATCCAGCTCGCGACAGCAAGCGGGTCGCGTCATCGCATCGAAGCGAGGCGCCGGGCGGCATCGCAACGCTCGCGACGGTCGCAGACCGACCGTCGTGATGCGCCGAGCCGGCGTCAAACGCCGTTTGCCATCACCGAGGCTGTCGAGCGCGCGAGATCATCCGGCGCGAGCCTCTGGCTTGTCAGACCCGAGACACATCACCAGCCGGTCACACGGCGCGGCGGGTGGCCGCCAAACAATCGCCTCGTTTCGTTTCCAACGGAAGGGGCTTTTCCCATGCTCGAACGTTCCAGTAACACGGAGCTGTTCGAAGAGGCGGGTGTGCAGATCACCAGGAGACGGCGGGCGCCGTCCAAGCGTCGTCGCTCCGCCGCAAGCCGGCCCGCGGTCGTCGGGCTCGGCGCCGCGGCCGTTGTGCTTGCCGGCGGGGGCGCGACGCTCGCGTCGACGGGGGTCTTCGGCGACAACGAGGTCGGTACGGAGTACGCCGACGGGCTGCAGGTCTCAGGCAACCAGATCATCAAGCCGCTGGGTCAGCGTCTGGTCACGCAGGTAGGCAAGTTCATGGGCTCGACCGTGAGCCCGGACGGTCGCTTCCTGGCGGCCACCAGCACCGATCGGTCGGTGTCGCTGCAGATCTTCGATCTGCAGAGCTACAAGCTGCTCTGGTCGGCAGGCACCGCGGCGTCGGTCAACCAGCGGCTGACGAACAACGCCGTCGGCCAGGAAGGGCCGACGTACTCGCCCAACGGCAAGCTGCTGTGGATGCCGGTCAACAACGGCCTGACGCGGTTCCCGGTCAACAGCGACGGCACGCTCGGCACGCCGACGGCGGTGTCGATCCCGACCGCAAGCGGCCTCTCGGCGCTGACGGGCAAGGCGGTCTACTCGCCCGATAAGGCGACGCTGTATGCGGCGGTCAACGGTCAGAACACGGTCGTGGCGCTGGACCCGAACACGGGCGCGATCCAGAGGACCATCAAGGTCGGGATCGCTCCGCGCGAGCTGGCGTTCGTGGGCAAGAAGCTCTATGTCAGCAATGAGGGCGGCCGCGCGGCGCGTCCCGGCGAGACCACGATCCCGTCCTATGGCACCGACGTGCCCGCCGACCCGTACAAGGGCACGTCGACAACCGGCACGGTCAGCGTGATCGACACCACCGATCCGTCTGCGCCGGTCAAGTCGATCGCGGTCGGCCTGCACCCGACGGCGTTGTACTCGCCGGGGAAGGGCGTGCTGTTCGTCGCCAACACCAACGACGACACGGTGTCAGTGATCGACACCAGGAGGGACAAGGTCGTCCAGACGATCGAGACCAAGCCGTGGCCGTCGTCGAACGTCGGGTATCACCCGAACAGCATCACGATGACCGAGGACGGGCACCTGCTCGTGTCGCTCGGCCGCGCGAACGCCATCGCCGTCTACCAGTACGCGGGCGACCCCCTGGAGCCGGTGAGCTACATCGGGCTGATCCCGACGGACTACTACCCGTCCGACGTGGCCGCGGTCGGCGACAACATCTTCGTCTCCAACCGGCGCGGCATCGACGCGCGCGGCCCGCTGCTGACGTTCAACAATCTCGGCACGCCCACCGCGGTCGGGCACGGCACGCACGGCACGACGGCGTCGCTGACGCGCTTCACGCTACCCAAGGACAACAAGATCGCCAACACCTACACCAAGACGGTCTTCGCTCAGAACGGCTGGGGCAAGAAGGACGTCGAGGAGGCCAAGCCGAAGGCCGCCGCTCCGGTTCCGGTCCCCGAGCGGATCGGTGATCCGTCGACGATCAAGCACGTGTTCCTGATCGTCAAGGAGAACCGCACCTACGACCAGGTGTACGGCGACATGCCCGAGGGCAACGGCGACGCCAGCCTGGCGCAGTTCGGCGAGCATGTGACACCGAACCAGCACGCGCTGGCCCGCCAGTTCGGCCTCTACGACAACGTCTATGACATCGGCACCAACTCCGCCGAGGGCCACAACTGGATCATGCAGGGCGACGACCCGGAGTACACCGAGTCCTCCGCCGGCCAGTACACCCGCAGCTACGACACCGAGGAAGACGTGCTCGGCCATCAGCGCTCGGGCTTCATCTGGACGGCCGTCCAGGACGCCGGCAACACGGCGCGCAACTTCGGCGAGTTCATCTACGCCTCCAGCGGCAAGCCGTCGGGGACGTGGCAGCAGTACTACTGCGCGACCAAGAACAGCGCCGTCACCGGCGACTACTCGCAGTTGCTGACGCCGGCGCTGACGGGCCACTACGGCTCGCCGATCCCGTCGCTGAACGCGATCACCAACCCGACCTCGCCCCCGTATGACCTGTCGATCCCGGATATCTACCGCGCCGCGATCTGGAAGCAGGACTTCCTGGCCAACGGGCCGGCGAACTTCAACATGCTCTGGCTCTCCAGCGACCACACGGGTGGTCCTCCCGACCCGACCGCGGAGGTAGCCGACGGAGACCTAGCCGTGGGCCAGATCGTCGACACGATCTCGCACAGCCAGTACTGGCAGGACTCCGTGATCTTCGTGGTCGAGGACGACAGCCAGGCCGGCGCCGATCACGTCGACGGTCACCGCGCGCCGATTCAGGTCATCAGCCCGTGGGCGGCGCACGGCAAGGTCGACAGCACGTTCTCCTCGCAGATCAACATGGTGCGCACGATCGAGCAGATCCTCGGCGCCCAGCCGCTCAACCAGAAGGTCGCGGCCGCGACGCCGATGTACGGCGCCTTCACCGACACGCCGGACATGACGCCGTTCAACGTGGTGCGCAACCAGGTGCCGATCACGACGGGCGTGAACCCCGTGCCGCCCTGTGGCCCGGACACCCTGGGCCAGACCGCCGCCCCGGCGGCCGAGGCCGTCACGGTTCCCGCCGAGCAGGCGGCGACTGCCGCTTCCTGGGCGGCTTGGGCCGGCAAGCAGCGCCTGACGGGCGCGGCCGCGCGGGCGGACTACGCGAATCCGGAGCAGATGAACCGGTACACGTGGTACGAGACCCACGACTGGCAGGTCCCGTACCCGGGCGACTCGAAGATCTACGCCCCCGACGACGTCCCCGGCGCGTTCATCCCGAACGCCGACACCGACTAAGAGCAGCATGAGCACGCGGCGGCCCGCCGGATCCTCCGGCGGGCCGCCGCGTCATGCGAGGATGAACATTGCCTGAGACATTTGCAGTGCGCGCGCGGCGGGTCAGCAAGACGTTCGGCGAGATCGTCGCCCTCGACAACGTCGACCTCGACATCGCGCAGGGCCAGGTCCACGGCCTGGTCGGGCCCAACGGCGCCGGCAAGACCACGCTGCTCGGGCTGATGCTCGGGCTGGCCAAGGCCGACGACGGTGACCTCGAGATCCTCGGTCATCCGATGCGGAGAACGTTGGAACTGCCCGACGGGGTTGCGGGGTTCGTCGACGGCCCCGGCCTGTACCCGTCACTCACCGCCCGTCAGAACCTTCAAGAGCTGACGAGATTGCGAGGCGACGGTGCGGAAGGCATCGACGACGCGCTGGCCCAGGTCGGGCTCACCGACGTCGCCGATGACCGCATCCGCGGCTTCTCGCTCGGAATGCGCCAGCGGCTCGGGCTCGCCGCCGCACTGTTGACCCGGCCGCGACTGCTGGTGCTCGACGAACCGGCCAACGGCCTGGACCCGATCGGCACTCGGCACGTGCACCGCGTCCTGACCCGGCTGGCCGCGAACGGCACGACGGTCGTGCTCTCCAGTCACCGCATGGACGACCTGGCCGCGCTGTGCAGCGAGGTCACCCTGCTCGCCGGCGGGTCCGTCGTCTTCTCCGGCCCGCTGGCGGAGCTCGCCGCCGACACGAACGAGCTCGACTACCGGCTGAGGACCTCCGATCCCGCGCGCGTCCGGCGCATCGCGGTCGAAACACCGGGGCTCGACGTCCTCCCGAACAACGATCAGCTGCAACGTCACGACGCCGAAGCGCTGCTGGTGCGCGCTTCGCTGCGCGCACTCGACGATCTGGTCGCGAGCATCGTCGGCGCCGGCGTGAGCGTCCGCGAGCTGGCCCCGGTCGTGTCGCCGCTGGAGGCGGCCTTCATGGCGTTGACCGCGGCCCCGAAAAACGGAACCGAGAAGGAGTACCGGTGACCACCACTGTCGCAGCTCATCCCCGCGCAGACCAGGCCTGACGCGCCGCCGGCATCGGTTCGGCGGGGGTATCGCTTCGAGCTGGTCAAGCTCCTCGCGCAGTGGCCGATCCGCCTTGGGGTCCTGGCCTGCTGGCTGGGCCCGGCGCTGTTCGTGGCCATCATCAGCCAACAGAGCTCGCTGCCGTCGGACACGGTCTTCGGCCGCTGGATGAACCAGACCGGCTGGGCCGGAGCGCTGGTGGTCCTCACGTTCTCCTGCAGCTGGGTCCTGCCCGTCCTGACCTCACTTGTCGCCGGAGACGTCTTCGCCTCCGAGGACCGACTCGGCACCTGGCGTCACCTGCTCGTCGCCGTCCGCTCACCACGACGGATCTTCGCCGCCAAGGCGCTCGCCAGCATCACGGTCATCCTGCTGCTCGCCGCAGGGCTCGCCATCTCGGGCGTCGTCGGCGGTCTGCTGGCCGTCGGAAACCACCCGCTCGTCGGCCTTGACGGCCACCAGCTCGACGGGGGAGCGGCCGCCGCCGCAGTCGCGCTCGCCTGGATCGTCGCGCTCGCGCCGACACTGGCGTTCGCGGCGATCGGCCTGCTCGGCTCGGTCGCCCTCGGCCGCTCGCCGATGGGGTTGCTGATTCCCGCCGTGCTCGCCCTTGTGCTCGGCATGGCACAACTGCTCCCGCTCCCCGCCGTCGTGCGCGTCGCACTGCCCAGTTACGCCTTCATCGGCTGGCGCGGACTGTTCACCGACCCGGCCCATACCGGCCCGCTGATCGTCGGCATCCTCGTCAGCCTCGCCTGGGCAGCCGTCGCCGCCCTGCTGGCCTACCGGCTGTTCATGCGCCGCGACTTCACCGACCAGGCCTACGACGGAGTCAGCAACCGCGTCCTCGTACGCGCCGCGCTGCCCCTCGCGGGCCTGTTCGCCGCCACCGTGGCGGTGCTCACTGTCGCCACGTCGGCGTCCGGCTCCGGGGTCGACAAGGCCAAGCTCGAGGCCTCCCTGGCGACGTCCTTCGCGCATCTCTACCGCACACAGACCGATCAGCTGCACCGACCCGCGGTCACCGAAGCTCAGCTGCAGGCGACCGCCAAATGCGACAAGGGCGGCTCCCGCGTCGATGACATCGGCCCCGGAAACGATTGGCGTTGTGTGCTGAGTTGGCACCTCCCGGGGTCGGAAGCCACGGGTTCTGGGATCTATCAGCTCGACGTCACCCCGGACGGGCGCTATGTCGCCGACGGTGACGGGCCCGCGCAGGTCAACGGCTTCTTCCAGATCCGTACGGCGCGGGGTGACGTCCCGAACCCGCTCTGGCAGTTCGACGGCTCCGTCGACCTGCTGACCGCGACCGCGAAGAGCTGAGCGGATGCGGTCGATGCCCAGGATGCCATCCTGGTTCCTGATCGCCGCGATCGCCGCTCGCGATGCCCGCGGCGCTGCCGGCCCTCGCCTCATCCGCCACCGTCACGGCTGATGGCGCCGGCCCGATCGCGCTGCGCGACGCCGGCTCGGAGACCAACATCGTCACCGTCACCGTCGCCGGATCGGAGTGGGTGATCACCGACACCGGTGCGCCGCTGACCGCCGGCATCGGGTGCACACAGGCAACACCCAACGAGGCGCGCTGCCCCAAGACCGCCGCACGGCCCACGGCGACGCTCGGCGGCGGCGCGGACACCTTCACCGCCGCAGACGACGGCGGCTGGATCGTCTACGGCGAGGCCGGCGCCGACCGCCTCGTCGGTGCAGCGGGAGCCGACACGTTCTTCGGCGGCGCCGACGCGGACACGCTGAGCGCCGGCGGCGGCAATGACCGGCTCGACGGCGGGACCGGCGACGACACGCTCGACGGCGGCGCCGGCGAGGATCTGATCACCTACACGTCCGCCACCGCCCCGGTGACGGTCGATCTCCCGGCCGGCACCGGCGGGCAACCCGGCGAGCACGACGTGGTCCAGGGCGTCGAAGACGTCACGGCGAGCGGCACGCTGATCGGCGACGCCGGCCCGAACTTCCTCACCGGCGGCAACAGCGACGACACGATCTCCGGCAACGGTGGCGATGACGTGCTTGTCGGCGAACTCGGGAACGACACGCTCAACGGGGGAGCCGCTGACGACCGCCTCTACGGCGACACGACGCTCGGCGTCGGCGCCGGGCGCGGACCGGCTCGACGGCGGCGACGGCAACGACTTCCTCAACGGCGGCGATGGCGCCGGCGACCAGGTCAACGGCGGCGCCGGCGACGACACCGTC
The DNA here is from genome assembly GCA_963798325.1 of uncultured Solirubrobacteraceae bacterium. Lineage (GTDB taxonomy): Bacteria > Actinomycetota > Thermoleophilia > Solirubrobacterales > Solirubrobacteraceae > Solirubrobacter. The sequence goes on along the minus strand of CAWCSS010000001.1, from coordinate 1,671,857 downwards.
AGCGGCGGCGGCCACCGGGACGGCGAAGCGCTCGTCGGCGACGGCCCGGACCAGATCGACGGAGGTCCCGGCACCGACGTCCTCGACTACGGCGACCGCTCGCGCGGAGTCGAAGTCGACCTGCGCCGGGCCGCCCCGCAGGGCGAGCCGGGGGAGAACGACTCCGCCATCGGCGTGGAGCGCACGCGTGGCGGCGCCGGTGAGAACACGCTGATCGGCCTCGACGGCAACGGAGCCGCGGCGACTCCGTCCACGGGCGAGCCAGAGCCCGCAGCTTGGCGGCGCCCAGAACCAGGCCGTACAGCCGCCGCGCACAGCCCAGCCGACCAAGCCGAGGCTGCGCCCACTGAGCAAGACGCTGAAGCTCAGCAAGAACGGCACGATCGCGCTGCGCGTGAACGCCTCTGCCACGGGCAAGGTGACCATCGCTCTCACACGCGGAAAGGTCACCTACGTAAAGAAGTCAGTCACCGTCAAACGGGGAACATCAACGGTGCGCCTCAAGCTGTCGGCGGCAACACCCGATCACTGCGCAAGCACGCGAGATTCAGCATGAAGCTGTCGCTCGGCACCATCACCGCGAACGTCGTGATCAGGCGGGCCTAGCGCGTCGGCAGACCGCCCGACCGCACCGCCACCGCACGGGCGTCCCACCGCGCCCGGCGCCCGCGGGCATTCGGTCCCGCCGACCGCGGCGCTCGGCAAGCTGGTCGCGGTTGGCAGCGTCCGGGAGACTGTAGGCGTGGTGATGGCGCGAACAGTTGAGGGCGATGCCCGACCGCTGGTTGGCCGGGCGAAGAGCAGCGCCCGATCTCGTCATTGCTGGGCCAGGCATCTGCGCACGGCCGGGCGCTCGTGTTGCACGGTGAACCGGGGATCGGCAAATCGCGGCTGCTCAGCGAGGCGGCGCGGGCGGCGCAGGCGCGAGGAATGACCGTGCTCGCGACCGCCGGGGTGCAGTCGGAGGCGCGGTTGCCGTTTGCCGGCCTGCACCAGCTGTTGCGGCCGGTGCGCGCGCGGGCGGTGGAGCTTCCCTCGGTGCAGCGAGCCGCGCTCGACATCGCGTTCGGGCTGACCGAGGAGAGCCGGCCCGAGCATCTCCGGATCGCGATGGCGGCGCTCGATCTGCTCTCCGATGTCGCGATGGAGGCGCCGCTGCTGGTACTGGTCGATGACGTGCGGTGGCTTCGTGCTGCGGGCACAGATCCTGCGTGAGGCGGCTGGGAATCCGCTGGCGCTGTTGGAGCTGCCCGCCGCGCGGGAGCGCCACGATGACGAACTGGGGAGCCTGGGGCTTACGCGGCGGCTCGCCGGGCGCGTGACGTGGGCCCATGACGCGCCGACCCTTCCAGGCCGAACGCTGACAGTCATCCGGCACGCGACGACGCTGCAACTCCAGCGTGGCTGTGCGCGACAAGTCCATGGTCGTCGACAGGTACGTTGCTCGACGAACGCGTACTGCGTTCCGCGGCCGCGATCATCGCGCGTGTCGCTCACACGTCGGTGCCGCGCGAATCACTCGCGGCGAACGCTCGTGTGTCGTGTCGGGGTCGCTGGCGTGCCAGGGTGCATTCACTGGCTCGTTACGGGCTGTGCGTGGTGAGCCGCTTAACTGCTCCCGGCGGCGTGCCGGAGCGGCCCGAGCCGCACCGCCCGGGGCTCACGGCGCGGCGCTTCCCTCCTCTCAGCGTCTCGTCACAGCCCCGGGCCTCTCTTCTTCTGCCCATGCCGCGACCTTGCGTCGAGGCGATCGCGTGGGCCGAGGAGTTGCGGGGCAATCAACGGCGGGATCCGGACCGGGCGCCGTTTGTCCTGCACCCGCTCGAAGATGACCGGGTCCGCCGACGGGCTCGAACACACGAGCACAACTTGGCCATGCCGCAGAGGGCCGACCCCGAGCACCCCTTCGGGGCATCAACTCGCATTCGAGCTATAGGTGGCGCGCGCGCTGCCGCCGGGCGCCTGAACGAGTCGTCCCATCCGGGCGCCGCGCGTAGCTCGGCTGCGTCAAATCGAGGATCGAGACCGCTTCGCAGGTCGCTCGCGAGCGAACGGCGATCGATCGACATCCGAGACCACCGGGGGTCGCTGAGGCTTGCGCGTGACTATCCGGGCGGCCGCACTGCGGGCGGGGCAATTCCGGAACGCGAGGGCCGGAGGGGACGATGGCCGGCTGGCGAAGGAGCGCGTGCTTCCGGTCCCGCATCCGGGCCGGCGTGAACCCCCATCAGCCAGGCAGGGTGAGCAGGCGCTGCGCTTGCGCGCTGGCGAGCACCTTGGCCCGTCGGCGCGCGAGTTCGTCGTCTCCGAGTCGGTCGCGGCATGCGCGTCCAGCGCCCAAGCGCTGGGACTCCGCGCCCGAGAGGACATCACCGCAGGCCAGGCAACGCGCAAAACGCACACCGGCGGCTGGCTGGTCGGCGGTGTTGGCGGCGTGCATCTCGATGCGCGATACCCCGTCCTCGTCCACCGCCAAACGCCCCACCACCGCGGCCAAGCCCGCAGGATGCGAGTTCGCGCATACGCCCGCCAGTCGCGGCGCGCGGCCCCGGAACCAGTCGCGGCGGCTGCCGCTGGCGCTCGCGAGCAGTGGCATCGACACACGTGGCCAACGCTGCTTCGAGCGACCGAATGGAGTCCCCCGGCGCACGTATACCCGGTGTCAGGTGGAGGACGACGAACATCGAGGTCGACAAGGACGGCAACCGGGTCCGCGAGTACGTCAGCCTGGTCGGGACGCACGACAACTGCGCCGGCGGCAAGTCGCCTGCGGTGACCTGTGCGTTCGTGAACCGCTTGCGCGTCGACGTGGTTCTTAGCGTCGCGTCCGGCACCGTGATCCAGGCGATCCGATAGGTCGTCCCCGGTGTGCTCGCCAGCCGCAAGCTCGAGGGCATGTGGTGGGAGACGGCGGGGCCTACTTCGTCTGCTCCTTTGCTCGCTTCACAGGTGCGCGCAAACAAACCTCGCCGCTCTCGCTGGCGCCGACCAGGTGGGGCACTGGCGGCTGATGATCAAGCCGGTGCACAGCAGCGCCGTCGTGTGAAGGATTCGTTATCGCCGTGCTCGAGGCGAGCGGCTGCCGGGCAAGGTGAGCTTGATGGCTGCCGGCGCGTTCTTACCGACGTTTCTGCGGTCGCTTCCGGTGGCGTGTGAGGCCGCGCGCTACGCGCGAGAACTGCACGCAGGGCAACAGCGTGACTCCGACCGGGCACCGTTCGTGCTGCATCCCTTCGAGGTGGCGTTCTTGCTCGAGAACGCCGGCTACCCCGAGGTCGTCGTGGTCGTCGGTGTGCTGCACGAGGCGCTCGAGGACGGCGGCGCCGATCTGCGCGAGATCCGCGTCCGCTTCGGGGGCGAGGTCGCCGCCGCGGTGCAAGCGCTCAGCGAGGACCCCAGCATCGAATCATTCGCGCAGCGCAAGGCCGCACTGCGTCGGCAGATCGCCGGCTTCGGCGGCATCGCACTCGCCGTGGACGCCGCCGACAAGATCGCCAAGGTGCGAGAACTTCGGCTACGCATCCACGATGACGCCGGACTGCTCGCCGCCGGAGAGGGGCGGTTGCGTCTTGAGCACTACCACGCGACGCTCGAGATGCTCGAGAGTTGCGAGCCGGACGAAGCGATCGCCCCACTCGTAGGCCAACTGCGCTTTGAACTGGAGGCGCTCGGTCATCTTCCGCCCGAGAGCCATCACGACACCCGGGCCGGCGTCCCCCCGCACTGAGTCGCGCTTAACGGACTCGTCACGCGCCAGGCACCTCGATCACCCTTGCGATCACCGGTCGACGACGCGGCGTTCGGGCCTGCGACGGCTAGTCCCGCGGGTCGTGCGGGTACACGGCCAGCGGCCGGGCGCCATCGGGCGTCCAGCCGCCGATGCGCTCGGCCCACGCGAGCGATTCAACTGCCTCGTCAGGGCCGGCCTCGACGCGTGTGCGCCCGGCGAGCAGGGCGAGCATCGCCGGCGGTGCATCCCGTCGGCGGGACGCGCTGACCCACCACGCATCAGCCGCCGCGCCCGAGCACCGGCGCAGCGCGTAATACGACGCATCCTCGTCCATGAACCCCAACGCTCCTGCAGTTGACCGCAATCGATCGTACATGGAATGTTCGAGTTGTAAACGAACGGCGGTCAGGGCCGTCGACCGCGCGACGCGACATGGGGCGAACGGCGCTGGTCTGAATGTCGCGCTCGATCGCTCGTCATGGCGTCTGGGTCGAGAGCGTGAAGGTCAGTGTCTTCGTGTAGGCGCCGGTGCGCAGGGCGTCGGTCGCGGCGATCGTCTGTGAGAACGCGATCGTCACCGGGTCGTGGGATGCCGGGCCGTCCCAGTTGGACTTGCTGAGCGACACCTGCAGCGGCTGTGGGAGCGAGTACGCGCCGTTGGTCAGATGGCCCGGGTCCGAGACCGAGAGGGTCGCGTCGCCGGCGGTCGAGAGCACGTCCGCCGTGGTCGAGGCGGTGTAGGTCTTCTCGACGCCTGGTGTAAACGCGCCGAAGCTCGCAGGCGTTCCGAGCGTCAGCGCCAGCGTGGCGGGTACCGAGCCGCCCGCGCCGCCGCCGATGACGTTGGCGTTCTGCCAGAGGATCGCCTCGGTGCGCTGCGGCGTGAGGGTCTGCGAGCCCGCCCAGTTCACGAACGAGGTGGTCGGCAGGTAGTCGCTGCCGAGCAGGAAGCCGCGGTTGATCGAGCTCACGTCGATGCGGTAGTCACCGGGCGCGCCATTGGGGACCGCGATCGCCTTGATGGCCTTGATGTCGCGGGCGGTGGTGCCGGGCGGGAGCTCGATCGTCGTCGCCGCCGGGTCGTCGCGCTGGATCGAATCGCCCGGCGTGCCGTGATGTGACGTGTACCAGCCGTCACCCACGAGCGCGGCGAGTGCGGTGCCGGCCCAGCTGCCCGCGCGGGGCGGCGCGGCGTAGCTGGTGCTCTTCTTGACCTCGGCGAACAGGTAGTTGCGCTGGTCGGACATCGCGGTCGTGGCCGGGTTGGGCAGCGCTTCGATCTTGCCCTCGCGTGCGACCTCCTTGGCCATCACCAGATACGCCCACGGGTGCGTGTCCATGATCCACTCGCGCGCCCGGTTGGGCGGCAGCTGCACGGCGCTGTCGAGGAAGAAGCGATAGCCGGAGGATGTCGCCAGGTCGGTGACCGAGGACATGTTGTTGTTGGAGGTCGTGACCTGCAACAGCGGGTGGTCGTCCTCACGCAGGCCGTCGAAGGCGACAGTGCCGTGTCCCGCGGACTGATACTGATCGCTGAGGCGGGTGCCGTTGGCGTCGACGGTGACGCGGTAGAGCCACTCGATGTCGGTCGTACGTCCCCAGCGCGCCATCAGCGACGGCGAGTTGGTCCCGCCGTCCTCGTTGGACCAGGTCATCGTGTACTCGATCACGCGGTCGCCCTGGGCGTCGGTGCTGGTCACGTGGTAGAGCAGCAGCGGCACGTCGGTGTTGACGTTCTCGTAGGCGCCCGGAACGGTCGGGAGGTTGCGGCCGTAGAGGATCGGCGCGTAGCGCGCGGCGAGATCACCGTCCGGCGCCAGCGACGGCTTCAGGCCGCTCACCACCGCGTTGGCGGAGGGTGACTTCGCAGCGTCGAGCGTGACCGTGATCTCGTGCGGACCGGCGCCGACGCGGCCGAGTGCGACGTCGTAGTCCAGCGGCGTTGCACCGTTGAACGTGATGACGTTCGTCGCCGGCTTGCCGTCCACCTCGACCTCCAGCAGCGCGGACTCCTTGCCGGCGGTACCCCAGTCGGCGCCGGGGGCGGACGCGGTGAGCGCGAGCTTGGCCTCACCCGCGCGGTCGGCGGTGAACGTGGTGCGCGCCAGCGGCGGGACCTGCGCATGCGCCGCCGCCGGTGTCAGCAGCACGGTGGCGAGTGCCGCGCACGCGAGCGCACGCCTGGTGGTCGTGGTGTTCCCAGCGGTAGTCAGTCGCATCGGGGGGCCACGCTATGAGCCGTCCCAGCTCGCCGTGTTACCGACCCGGGACCACCCGGCCACGACGGTCGGCGTTCCAACACGCACTCGCTCGGCCCGCTGAACTTGACCCTTGCGGCGGCGGGCCGGCGCTCAGCCGCCGGCGGACTCCGGCGTCCGCGGGACACCCGGTGAGGTTGCTGGGCCGGGGAGCTGCGCGACCGCGAGCAACGCGACGAGTTGCCGTTCGTCGCCGTCGACGGTGAGATGCCCAGCGCGCACCGCGTCAGCCACGCTGAGCTGCGTGGACGCGAGCGCGAGGAAGGTGTCCAGGTCGCTTGTGGCCGTAAGGGTCGGGGGTGAGGTGGGAGTGCCCTCGCGGACGACGAGATCGCCGTTGACGACTTCGAAGACCAGCCGCTCGTGACCGACGGCGAAGGCGTAGAACCCCGTCCGGGACTGCGGCCGGGGCGCGTTCGGCGGCGGCCATCATGCTCAGGGCCGCCCAGCCGGCGCCGGCGGTCTCGCTGCGAGGGTCCTCGGGCAGCAGATCGAGCCCCCAGAGGGCGAGTGCGGCGAGCGCGGGACGGAGGGCTTGACCGCGGTCAGTCAGCTCGTAGACCTGGACGCCGGCCGGAGGCGGCAGCGTTGCCCGGCCGATCACGCCGGCCGCTTCGAGCGATCGCAAGCGGGCGGCGAGGAGGTTCGATCCCATGCCGGGGAGCCGGCCGGCGAGGTCACGGAAACGTTTGGGACCGAGCAGGAGCTCCCGGACGATCAGCAGCGTCCAGCGCTCGCCGAGGACATCGAGGGCGTGGGCCAAGCCGCACAGTTGCCGGTAGCTGCGAGCGCTCACGCGCCCATTGTACCCAATCGCTATCGAATTGTTTAGCTGACGCTTGAAAAACATATAGCGAGACGTGTACGGTGGCTGCCAGTACAGGCGGCTGTGTCGGCCGCTCGATCCGCTTCTCGGGAGGCCGCAATGCCGCTCCGCCGTGGTCCGATCCTCGCTGCTGTGTGCCTCTGTGCATTCGCCGTCAATCTCGACGTCACGCTGGTCAACGTCACGCTGCCGCGGTTGGTCGGCGACCTTGGGGCGACGACCCGTGAGTTGCAGTGGGTGGTGGACGCCTACACGCTGGCCTTCGCTGCGCTGGTGTTGGCCGCCGGCAACCTCGGGGACCGGCTCGGTCGTCGCCGGACGCTGCTCAGCGGGCTGGCGGTCTATGGCGTGGGCAACGCGCTGGGGGCGGTGACGACCACCACGGACGCGCTGATCGCCACGCGGGCGTTGATGGGCGTCGGGGCGGCGATCATCTTCCCGACCACGCTGTCGATCATCACCGACGTGTTTCGCGATCGGTCCGCGCGAGCACGCGCGATCGGGCTGTGGGGCGCGGTCACCGGCTTGGCGATCGCGCTCGGCCCGATCGCCGGAGGTGTCCTGCTGGACGCGTTCTCCTGGCAGGCGACGTTCGCCGCGAAGGTGCCGGTGGCCGTGCTCGGGGCGGCGCTCGTGCTGTGGTGCGTGCCGGACTCCCGGGACCCGCAGCCGCGGGCGCTGGACCTGGCCGGGCTGGTCCTCTCGACGCTGGCGATCGGTGTGATCGTGTTCGCGCTCATCGAAGCGCCCGAACATGGCTGGGGGTCCGCGACGACGCTCGGGCTGCTGGCCGCCGGTGCCGTCATCCTGGCCGGATTCGTGCTCGTGGAACGGCGGGTGCGCGAACCGATGCTCGACGTCGGGCTGTTCCGCAACGGCCGCTTCTCCGCCGCGTCGGCTTCGGTGGCGTTCTCGTTCTTCGCGCTGGCAGGGTTCATCTTCTTGATCACGCAGTACTTCCAGTTCCTACGCGGCTACGGTCCGTTGGAGACCGGTGTCCGGCTGCTGCCGGTGGCCTCGTCAGTGGCGATCGGTTCGGTGCTCGGCACGCTGCTGGCGCTGCGGCGAGGCAGCAAGCTGATCGTCGGTTGCGGCTTGGGACTGCTGGCCTGCGCCTACGCCTGGGTGTCGTCGGTGTCGCTCGAGACGTCGTATCTGGAGATCGCCGGGCAGATGATCGTCCTCGGCACCGGGATGGGATTGACGAGCGCGCCAGCGACTGAATCGATCATGGGCGCCGTCGACAGGCATCGTGCGGGCGTCGGTTCCGCCGTCAATGACGCGACCCGCGAACTGGGTGGCACACTCGGCGTGGCCGTGATTGGCAGCATCTTCGCGTCGCTGTACGCCTCGGCGCTCAGCGAACGCGCCGCAACCGAACTGCCCGCCACTGCGCTCACGCAGGCCCGCGATTCCATCGGCGCGGCGTTGACCGCGAGCCAGGGCCTCCAGCGGATCTCACCCGAGGGCGCGGACCGGCTCCGCGACCTGGCCACCGGCGGCTTCTTCGACGGCCTGCAGGCAGGCTGCCTGGTCGCCTGTGCCGTCTGTGTCGCCGGAGCCGCCTTTGCCCTCGTCGCGTTGCCCTCCCAGCCCGTCGCGCACGAGAGCGAGGCGCCGCTGGAGCCGCTCGTGGCCGGGTACCCCGCCTGAGTCCCGCACGGGCGGCATGGACGCGCAGATCGAGCGCCACTTCGATCGAGTCGCCGCCGGCTTCGGGTGCCAACTAGGCTCGCGTTGTGGAACACTCGGGCGAGGTCTCGGCACCGGCGACGGCCCAACGGTCCGTGCGCGTCGCGGTCATCGATACCGACCACGGGTTCGTGACGGTGCTGGCGAAGCGGATGACCGATCTCGGCTGGCTGCACCGGGTGTTGGCGTCATCGGTTCCGGTCGACGCCCTTGCGCGGATGCGTCTGGACGCGGTGATCCTTGATCCGCTCGTGTTGGCTCCGTATTCGTGGGCCTACTTGGAGTCATTGTGCGAAGGCCTGCCGAACGTTGGCCTCATCGCGTGCACGGGTCGGACGTCGGTGGCGCAACGGGTGCGTGGGTTTCGCCTCGGCGTGGACGACTGGGTGACCAAGCCGTGTCATCCCGAGGAGGTCGTGGCGCGTACCGAGGCGGTGGTCCGACGCCGGCGCCGCGCCTCGCGTCCAGCGCCCACAACCCTGTCGCTGGGCGAGCTCGACGCCCGGACCGATGCGTTCGAAGTGTTCGCGAACGGCGTGCCGGCCGAACTGACGCGACGCGAGTTCGAGGTCTTCAGCGCGCTCGCCGCGGCGCAGGGACACGTGCTGGCGCGCGAAGAGCTCTACCAGCTGGTCTGGGGCTACGACATGGCCCCCGGCGACCGCTCGGTCGATGTGTTCATTCGCAAGGTGCGGGTGAAATTGGAACGGATCTCCCCTGCCTGGCGCTACATCCACACACATCACGGCATCGGCTACCGCCTCCTCGCCGAGCGGGTCCCCGCTAGGCCCGAGTGATGTGGCGGCCTGCGGCGGGGTGCCGCCTGGGTCGGCGACACCCCGCTCGCCCGGAGGGTTAGCGCAGGCCGTTGCGCTTGGCCACGAGCAGGAGCGTGTCGGGGTCGTCGGAGATGATCCCGTCCACGCCCAGCTCGATCACGCGCTGCATCGTCGGCTGGTCGTTGATCGTGTAGGGCACGACGCGCAGGCCGCTCTTCTGCAGGGCCTGGACCGGCGGGCCGTGGTAGATCGAGGGGTCCTCCTTGAGGTAGTAGTCAGGCGAGCTGACCTTCCCCTGCGTCGGGTCATGAACCTGCCAGTTGGCGGACACGACGTCGGCCTTGGCCGCGCGCACGAGCCGGCCGAGGTCGCGATAGCGCCACCAGTCCAGGCCGCCGGTCCACGGGCTGATCACCGACGGGTCGCCGTTGATGGCCTCCAGCGAGCACTCGTCGTTGATGTCGTCGCAGTCCGCGCCGGCGTACTGCCAGACCAGCGCGACGGTCTCGATGCGCGGGTCGAGCTGCTTGGCCAGCCGGATCGTGCGCCAGTCGAAGGACTGGATCATCGCCCGGTCGGAGAGGTTGTTGTCGCGGATCGCCTTCACGAGCTTGGCGGTGAACACGTCGTAGGGCGCCGTGTCGTCGGCCGTGGGCGAGATCTTCGTCTCGATGTTGAAGCGGACTGTGTCGTTGCCCTTGGCCGCGACGAGGTCGAAGACCTCCTGCAGGGTCGGCATCTTTTCGCCGGGCGAGGCGAGCCAGCCGGGCTGGCCGGCGAAGTCGCCCTTGGAGCCGCAGTCGAGCGTCTTGATCTGGGCCAGCGTGAGCTCGTGGATCGGCTTGCCGAGGAGGTTCGCGTCGCCCTGGCAGTGGTTCGGGTTGATCGAGCGGTCGTGGGCGACGACGAGCACGCCGTCGGCGGTCACACCGGTGTCGAGCTCCAGCGTGTCGACGTCGCGCGAGAGCCCGTAGGTGAATGACGCGAGCGTGTTCTCCGGGCGGTACCGGCGCCCGCCGCGGTGCGCCTCGACGTCGAACGCCGACCCCGCCGGGTCGGGTAGATCGAGGCCCTTGGCGTCCAGCACGCCGCGCAGGCGGTCTGGGTAGTCGGTGATGATGCCGTCCACGCCGCGGTTGATCAGCGACGTCATGTCGGCGGTCTCGTTGACCGTCCACGGGATCACCGTCAGGCCGCGGTTGTGCGCCGACTTGATCAGGCGATCGGTCAGGTCCGGGAAGCTGGGGGAGAGGACCTGCGCCTTGAGGTCGTCCTTGACCGCCAGCGCCAGCGAGCCGTCGTCGAACGGCTTGGAGCCGATCTCGATGCCCGCCGTCCATGGCGTGCCCTTGAAGATCGTCGTCTTCTGGGCGAGCGCGACGCGGCGCAGCGACGGCGCCAGCGACCGCGCCTCGACCAGCGTGCGCCAGTCGAAGGACTGCAACAGGCTGCGCTTGGTCATCTTGTACTGCTTGATGACGGCGATCACCTTGCGTGCGAACGTCGTTGGGCCGACGGTCTCCTTGGGCAGCGTCGGATCGAGCTTGGTCTCGATGTTGAACTGGACCCCGTTGGCCTCATAGCGGTTGGCGAGCTGAAAGACCTCGGCCAGCGTCGGCATCTTCGTGCCGGGGACCGCCTCCTGGGTGGAGACGAACGGGTCGGTCGACGGCACCGGAGGCGTACGCCGGCCGCAGTCCATCTGCTTGACCTGCTTGAGCGTCAGATCCTTGATCAGCTTGCCGATGTGCGGGCCCTGGCACTCCAGCGTGGAAAAGCGGCGCTCATGCGAGATGACCACCACGCCGTCCTTCGTGACGCCCGTGTCGAGTTCGAGCGTCGTCACCCCGAGCCGCAGCGCGTTGCCGAACGAGGCGAGCGTGTTTTCCGGCCGCAGCCCGCGGCCGCCGCGGTGGGCCTCCAGATCGAATGTCTGGGCGGCGAAGGCCGTTGGCGTGGCCGCGAGCAGAAGCAATCCGCTCGCGCCCAGCGTTGTCGAAAACCGGGAAAGGGTCATGTCCCGCGAGCATCACGACCGGCGAGACCCTGCAGGTAGCCCGAGTGTGAACTGGTTCCAGCGTGCAGCCGAGGGCGGTCGGCTGCCGCAATGGCTGGCCGCGCTTGCCGTCGACTATCGCTTCCCTCCTGTCGCGTTCACGCGGTGCGCGCCATCAACGGATGCGCACACTGTGAGCAGAACGCGGCGCCGCGCGCGTAGAGCGCGTCGCAGTTCGGGCAGGCGCCCGCCGCGCCGCCGGCGTCCATGCGCATCAGCTGCTCGACCGAGCCGAGTTGGACATCGACCTCTTGGAGCCTCGCGGCGCGGCGGACGAGCAGATCGACGCGGAAGTGGTCGCGGATCGCCATCTCGTACGCGAGGCCGCCGAGGTCGAACTGGAGCTCGGCGAACTCGCGCTGGAGCCGCTCGCGGCGCGAGCCCAGCTCGTCGGAGGCGACGGCGCGGCCACCGCCCGGGGCGAGCGGCTTCGGCTCGGGCACGTAGGTCCGGCGGCGGCCGATCATCCGAAGTCCTCCGTCTCCGAGCCGGCGCCCGGGGCCTTGTTGTCGGCGGGCGGCGGGGTGCCCTCGGACTGCACCTTGTCCGGCGCGTCGCGCAGCTTCTTCTGCGCCTCCTCGGGCGACTTGAACTCCGCGGTGGGCGTGGGCGTGGGCGTCGGCGCGGAGGTCGAGACCTGGACGGCCTTCGCGTCCGGGAACGCAGTCGTGTCCACCGCCGCCTCGGCGTCCTTCTTGGAGCCGTAGTTGCCGGCGTAGACGACGTAGTTGCCGCCGTCGAGGGTGGGGAAGGAGTCGGAGTCGAGCGCGCCAACCTCGGCGGCGCCCTTGCCGCTGGCGTCGGCCTTCGCGGCCGCCACCTGGTCGGGTGTCGTCCCGTCCTTGGGCAGCACCTGCAGCTGCACCGTCCACCCCTCCTGGCCGTCGGGCCAGTCGGAGACGAATGCCGCGACCGCCGTGGCCGTCGCGGCCACGGTCGGCGCGGCCGTGGGCACGACGGTGGGCATCGGCGTGGCCGTCGCAGCCGGCTGGACGACCGCCGCCGCGGCAGGCGGATCGTCGTTGGCACGGACGATCAGCGCGCCGCCGAGCAGCCCGAGCCCGAGCGCGGCCGCGGCGGCCATGCCGACCAGCGCCTCCGCGGGCAGCGGCGCGCGCCGCGGGCGGGGGACGATGACGGGGGCGGGCGGCGGCGTCGCGGGCGCCGGCGGCGCGGCGACCGGGAACGGCACCCGCAGCCCGGCCCGGCGCGTGCCGCAGCTCAGGCAGTACCGCTGATCGGCGGCGAGTGCCGCGCCGCAGGCGCCGCACGGCTCGGCGTCGGGGCCGAGTCGCGGGGCGAAGAGGGACGTGGGCTCGGTCGCCGTTGTGTGCGGCGCGGCGGCGCCCACTCGCGGGCTCGTGCCGTTCGGCGGTGCGTCGTGGGTGGGCGGGGCGGTGTGGGGCATCACTGGTGGTCCTTACGGCGTGACGACGGTGGGCGGGGCCGAGGCCGAGAGCTTGGCTCCGGCCGGGTCGCCGATCGGGAAGGCGGAGAAGTGGGTGGACTTGCCGGCCGCGAGCTCGTCGACGATCGCGCGGCCCGCGGCGACGACGCGGCCGGCCTTGCGCGCGACGACGAAGACGACGAGGCGCTTTTGGGCGACTTTCGAGCGGTTGGCGACGGTGCCGATGATCGCCAGCGACCCGCCCGCGTCGGTCTCGGTCTTCAGGCCGGCGATCTCCATCTGCGGGAGATCCGCCGGGCCTGGCTTGGCGCCGGTGCCAACGCGGGCCTCGACGGCCTTGCCGGGCTCGGTGAGGGCCACCTGATCGTTGACCCAGGCGAGCTTCTCGCCCGCCGCCAGCGCCGGCACCTGCACCAAAGACGCGTCGAGCCCGGGCGTGTCGTTGGCGTATACGCTCTTGCCGCCCGCGTCGCGCACGGCGACGCCGATCGGGAGCGCGACCAGCGAGCTCTTCGACCGATTGACGAGCTCGACCACGGTGGCGGCGCCGGCGTCGGTCTGCAGGATCGTCGTGCCCTCGACCGCGATCTCGCTCGCCTCGCGGGTGATCGAGAGGCCCTTCTCGTGCTTGGCCGACTTCGCCGCGCGCTGGAGCCTGGCGCTCTTGCTCTGCGTCGACTCGCAGCCCGCAAGTGCGACCACCAGCAGCATCGCCGCCACGCGCCTCACCCGAACGCCCCCTGCACGTAGTCGGCGGTGCGCTTGTGCGCCGGACGCTCGAAGACCTCCTCGGCCAGCCCGTACTCGACCAGCTCGCCGAGGTACATGAACGCGACGCGGTCGGCGATCCGGTAGGCCTGCTGCAGGTTGTGGGTGACGATCACGACCGCCAGCTGCTCCCGCAGCTCCAGGATCAGCGACTCGATCGTCGCCGTGGAGCGCGGGTCGAGCGCCGAGCACGGCTCGTCGAGCAGCAGCACCTCGGGCTGCGCCGCCAGCGCCCGCGCGATGCACAGCCGCTGCTGCTGGCCGCCGGACATCCGCAGCGCGGGCCGGTCGAGGTCGTCGCCGACCTCCTCCCACAGCCCCGCCCGCTCGAGCGCGAACCGCACCGGCCCGATCAGCTCCGACCGCCGCACCCGCCGCGACCCCTGCTCGCGCAGCGCGTACGCCACGTTGTCGAAGATCGACATCGGGAACGGGTTCGGCTGCTGGAAGACCATCGACACCCGCCGCCGCAGCCTCGTGACCTCGATCGCGTCGACGTCGTCGCCGTCGAGGACGATCCGCCCGCCGCGGGCCGCCCCCGGCGTGAGTTCCACCAACCGATTCAGGGACCGCAACAGGGTCGTCTTGCCACACCCGGACGGCCCGATCAGCGCCAGCACCTCGCCCTGGTGAACGGGCAGCGTGACGTCGTTGACCGCCACCTTCGCCCCGTAGGCGATCGTCAGTCCGTCGACGCGCATCCGTTCCCTGCCGACGCCCTGCAGCCGCGGCCGCACCCGGCGGGCGCCACCCGCCTCCGGCGCCGGGACCTCGGTGGGGGGCGCGTCGAGCACGATCCGCCGGATCGGCGGCGGGGGCATCAGCGGATCCATCCAAGCCTTTCCTGACCGCGAGCGATGCGGTCGACCAACCAGTTGAGGAACACCACCAGCGCGAGCAGCAGGAACGCCGCGGCGTACGCCTTCTGCGGCGCGCCGCCCTCGCCGGACGGCGAGTTCGCGTAGACGTACGTGGTCAGCGTCGAGCCCGTCCCCTGCAGGATGTTCAGACCGGGGATCGAGCCGTTGGCCTCCAGCAGCAACGTCCCGCCGCCCAGCAGCAGCACGACCGCCGTGTCGCCGGCCACCCGGCCCATGCCCAGCGCGCAGCCCGTGGCGATGTTCGGCCGCGCCACCGGCAGCAGCACGCGATGGATCGTCGCCGCGCGCGTCTTGCCCAGGGCGTAGGACGCCTCGCGCACGTGGCGCGGCGTCGCCAGCAGGCCCTCGCGGGTCGCGCCGACGATCATCGGCAGCGCCTCGAGCGAGAGCACCGTGCAGCAGATCAGCAGCGAGCGCCCGAAGACCGCGCCGCCCTCGCCGGTGGTCGAGAGGAACCCGAGCCCGCCCTGCGCGAAGAACGCCAGCCCGAACAGCGCGAGCACGATCGACGGCGTGCCCGCGATCACCTCGACGCCGGACTCGACCATCCTTGCCAGCCACGTCGGCCGGCCGTACTCGGTCAGCCACACGGCGGTCGCGATGCCGAGCGGCGCGGCGATCAGCAGCGCTCCGCAGACGATCAGCAGGGTGCCCAGGATCGGGTCCAGGAACCCGCCCGACTTCGACTGGTCGATGTCGGACTGGGGATGGCTGAAGAGCAGCGAGGGCCGCAGGTACTGGATGCCCTTGAAGGCCATGTAGGCGACGATCGCCGCCGCGATCGCGATCAGCGCCAGGCCGGCCGCCCAGCACAGCGCCAGCATCGCGCGGTCGCGCAGCGGCCATTCCCGCCACGAGCCGGAGGCGTCGGTCCTCATACCGCGAACCGCCGCAACCGCCGGCGCACGACCGAGCCGATGATGGACAGCCCGACTGACGACACCATGATCACCGCCGCGAACGCGAACAGCGTCGACCCGAAGGGTTGCACCCCGATCCCCTCCGCACCCTGCACGATCGCCGCCGCGAGCGGCTGGATCGGCTCGAAGACGAAGGTCGGCCCGTCGATCGGGTTCGGCGCGAAGATCACACCGCCCGAGACCATCGCCAGCATGATCGCCTCGCCCAGCGCGCGGGCCAGCGCCAGCACGGCACCCGCGACGAGCGCCGGCCGCGCGGCGCGCAGCGCGATCGTCCACATCACCCGCATCCGGTTCGCGCCCAACGCGAGCGCGCCCTCGGTCCACGACGATGGCACCGAGCGCAGCGCGTCGACCGCGATCGCGATCATGATCGGGACGATCATGATCGTCAGCAGCCCGGTGGCCACGAGCAGGCTCTGGCCGGTGAGCTGGATCACGTAGAAGACCGATTCCTTGCGTTCCGTGGAGAGCAGGTGGTCGTTGACGAACGGGACCAGGACGAGCACGCCGATCAGCCCGTAGATCACGCTCGGCACACCCGCCAGCAGCCGGACGACCGGCTCCAGGACGCGTGTCAGCGACGGCGGCGCGAACCCGACGATGAACAGCGCCGCGAACGTCGAGAGCACGAGGCCGGCGAGCACCGCGCCCCCGGCCGCCAGCACGGTGCCGTAGACCAGCGGCCAGGCGCGCAGCGTGTACTCGAACGGCGCGGCGGAGGTGAAGATCGTCTGCAGCTGCTCGTTGGCGTCACCGCCCGGGCCGAACCACGCCGGGCCGTTGGCGGCAAACGACGGCCAGGCCCGGCGCGTGACGTAGATCGCCATGCCGGCGATCACGAGCAGCACGAGAACGCCCGCGCCCCCGAGGACGCCGCCGACGCGCCGGTCCGACCACCAGTTCACTTACTTGTAGGTGACGTAATTCTTGGCGACGATGTCGCGCTGCACCGCGGGTGAGCGCGCGAAGTCGATGAACTTCTTGACCTCGCCCTTGGGCGTGCCCACCGTCACCATCCAGAAGTTGCGCACGCCGGGGTACTGGCCGGACTTCGCATTGTTCAGCGTGCACGCGACGCCCTTGTAGGGGACCGGATACGTGCCCTTGGTGAAGTTGAAGTCGACGTAGCCGATCGCGTTGTCGTCGGTCTGGACCGCGGTCTGGACGAGGCCGTTGGAGGACTTCTGCGAGGCGCTGGAGGCGACGTTCAGCGACGGGCCCATGAAGATGTTGCGAAACGCGTCCTGGGTTCCGGAGGCGCTGGTGCGGACGTTGAGGTTGATCGGGCCCTTGACCTTCGCGCCCGGCACGTCCTCCCACCGTCGGGTGCGTCCGGAGAAGATGTTCTGCACCTGCTCCTGGGAGAGGCCGGAGAGCTTGTTCGCCGGGTTGGTGACCACGCAGATACCGTCGCGTGCGATCTTGGAGAACACGAGCCCGCCGGGGTCGCCGGCCTGCTGGTCTCGCGAGGACGTGCCGATCGAGACGCGTTTGTGGGCGACGTCCTGGATCCCGATGTCCGAGCCACCCTGGGATGCCGAGAACTTGATGCTCGGGTACTTCTTGCGGTACGCGAGGATCAGCTTGACCGTGAGCGGGTGAACCGAGGTCGAGCCGCTGATCAGGATCTTGGTCTGCGCCTGGGCGGCGGTGGGGAGGATCGCCACGGCGACCAGCGCGGCGGCGAACGCGAGGATGCGAAGTCTGGTCATCAGCGCGCCACTCTCTCCCTCGTCCGTTGCCGAGATGTGCTCATCTAGTGAAAGGCGCTGCGTTGGACGCGTGACGATCCTTAGGTTCGCCCCGTGCGCCTTACCGTCGTTCTGCTCGCGCTCGCCCTCGTGCTGCCCCCGGCGGCGCGGGCGAGCATCTCCGCCGTAACCCCGATCGACACCGGCGTCGCCGACTTCGGAAGCGTCGCCATGGCGCCGGACGGGACCGGCGGGATCGTCTACCGCAAGCGCATCGACGGACGCACCCACGTCTTCGCCGCCCAGTTCGACGGCGCGGGCTGGCGCCCACCGCAGCGGGTGGACAACGGTCAGCCGTTCGATTCGTCCTGGCCGGTGATCGGCGCCGGCAACGGTGGCCGGCTGGTGGTGGCGTGGGTGCAGGAGTTCGGCCCGTCGAGCGATCGCCTGTACTCGGCCGCCCTGGACCCCGGCGCCCGCCGCTTCCAGGCACCGGTGCCGGTCGACCTCAACGTCGGCGAATCCACCGGCACCTGGCCCACGCTGGCGATGAACGCCGCCGGCCAGGCGTTCATCGCCTACCTCGTGCTGCGTGCCCCGACGAGCGCCGAGCCCGTCGGCTACGCCCGCGGCGAGCTGCGCGCCGCGCGCTACGACGGCAGCTACTGGTCGGGCTTCGGCTTCCCCCTCAATCGCAACGGTCAGGCACCCTTACGGCTTCCGGCGGCGGGCGCGACGCCGCGGGTCACGATCGATCTCACCGGCAACGGCATCCTCGCCTGGCAGGAGCCCGACGACGCGTTCGTCGACCGCGTGTGGGCGCGGCGGATCTTCTCCTCGGCGCAGGCGGGCATCGCGACCGCGGTCTCGCCTGGCCTGGCCGACGTCTTCGCGCTCGACGGGGCGGGCTTCGGGCAGGGCGCGATCGCCTTCCGCCAGCCCGGCACGGGGATCATGCTCTCCCTGATCCCCGAGACCTCGGCGCCGGACGCAGCCGCGTTCGGCGCGCCACGCCCGCTCGGCAGCGGCCCCGCGGCGGGCCCGCCGGCGGTGGCCGTCGACCGCGTGGGGGACAGCGCGACCGCCTTCGGCGTCGCCCAGCGCAGCGTGCTCGTCGGCGCCGACGACCGCAGCGTGCGCCCGCAGGAACGCCTCGACGACGGCCGCACAGCGATCCCCGGCACGCCGCAGGTCGACCTCGCCGTGTCGGGCGCGTCGGTCGCCGCCTGGACGATCCGGCGCGGGACGGCGGGCGGGGTGGGGGTGACCGAGCGCCGCGCCGACGGCGTGCCCGTCACGCAGGCGCTGGCCGCGCCCGCCGGGGGTGCGGTGACCGGCTTCGCGCTGGCCGGCTCGGGCCTCGGCGATGGGATCGTGGGCTGGGTGCAGAACGGTCAGGCGGCGGCGGTCGTGGTCGACGCCCCGCCCGACCCGTTCGCCGCCCAGACGCCGATCGACTACGTGCGCACTCCGCCGGAGATCCGCTGGGACATGCCCGCCAACGCGATCGGCAAGGTCAAGTTCGCGGTCACGCTCGACGACGACACGGTGGCCGAGGACCTGACCATCACGCAGCTCGCGCTGCGCAAGCGCGACCTCGATGACGGCGTGCACGTGCTGCAGGTGATCGCCACCGACGCCGGCGGACAGGAGACGACGAGTACACCGGCGGAGCTGCGCTACGACGCGACGCCGCCCAAGGTCGCGCTCAAGCGCTATCGCAACGGGCTCGTCGAGGTGAAGCTGACCGACCGCGCCAGCGGCGTGGACAAGACCTCGGTGAAGATCGACTGGGGCGACGGCGCGAAGGGCGCGCGCCGACTGCACCGCTACCACGGCGCCAGGCGTCCGATCACAGTGCGCGCCTCCGACCGGGCGGGGAACGCCGTGCGGGTGCGCAAATGAGGCGCGGCTGGGCCGCCGTCGGCGCGGTCGTGGCGACCGCCGCCGCCGGGCTGTGCGCGCCCGCTCACGCGTGGGTCCCGCCCGGCGCGACGATCGTCTCCGCGTCGCTGACCGCGCGCGAGCAGGGGGACGATTCCAGCGCCTCGCCGTCGTTGTCCGCCGACGGCCGCTACGTGGCCTTCCGCACGACCTCGCGCAATCTCTTCCCGCCGCAGGTCGTCGACCCGCCCGGCGAGCACTACCGCGGAGGCGTCTTCCGGCGCGACCTCCAGACCGGCGCGCTGGAGCTCGTGGCCCTCGGTGACCTGACCAAGGACGACGACACGTTGCTCACCCGCGGCGCGGACAGCCCGTCGATCAGTGCCGACGGGCGCTACGTCGTGTTCACCAGCGCCGAGCAGCTGGTCGCCGAGGACACCGATGACACCAGCGACGTCTTCCTGCGCGACATGAGCACCGGGGCGTTGGAGCTGATCTCCGCGGGGTTCGCCGGTGCCGAGGTGACCGCCAACGTGGCGATGTCGGCCGATGCGGCCAAGGTCGTGTTCCGCACGGACGACCGCCAACTGTTCGTCCGCGATCGCGCTGCGGGGCGCACGACGCTCGTCACCCACCTGCGCGGCGACCCGGCCACGCCGGTCGGCGGCGCGCTCGGCCAGGCCGGCATCAGCGCCGACGGCTCGACCGTGATCTGGACCGGCCGCAACGCGTCGGCGATGGTCGCGACCGTCCCGAACGAGTCGCTGGACCCGAACGCGTTCTCCTACCTCTGGCAGCGGATGGGGGAGGAGACGCGCCGCATCACCGGCGCGACCGACCCTGACGACCCGGCGTGCGTCGAGCTACGTCCCGGACGACGTGGCCACCGGGCCCTGCTACGGCCCGCTGGCCGACATCGAGCAGGGCGTGACCGGCATCCTCAGCCAGCTTCCGGCGTTGAGCGCCGACGGGCGGACGGTCGCGTTCGTCACCTCCACGTCACCGCGCCCGCGGATCGGCGGCAGTGCGTTCGACCTGTTCGTGACCGACATGAGCCCCGGCGTGACGCGCAAGGCCGGCACCGTCGAGCTCACCCGCGACACCCCGACCGACCCCACGGCGGGGGCGTCGGTCTCGAGCGTCGCCCTGTCGGCCGACGGCCGCTGGGCCGCGTTCGTCTCGAGCCGCCTGCGGTTCGACCGGCTGACGCTCACGTCCGGCGTTCGGTCGGTGTTCGGCACCGACGAGCTCTATGTGGTCGACCTGCGCAACCGCACGATCGAACGCGCCGTGCGCGGCGCCGACGGCTCCGACGCCAACGGGTCGGGTGTCGGCACGCAGGTCGCACTGAGCGCGGACGGCCATCGCATCGCGTTCACCTCCGGCGCCGACAACCTCTTCTTCGGCGACGCCAACCAGCGAACCGACGTCTTCGTCGTCGACCGGTTGGACGCCGCTCCGCCACCGGCCGCGGTCGAGGATCCCCCGTTCGATCCGCCGCTGGAGCCCGTGGTCGTCCAGACGCCCGCGCTGAAGCTCGGCGTCACGGTGCGCCGGGCGCCCGCCTACGTGGTGCGCCTGGCGGTGAAGGCGCCGGTCAAGGGCGCGCTGCGCGTGCAGATCCGCGGCCGCGTGCCCGACGCCGATGGGCGACCTCGCGGCGCCTCGAAGCTGCTCGCCAGCAAGACCGTCAAGGTGAAGAAGACAGGCAACCTGCGTATCGACGTGAAGCTCGCGAAGAAGTACCGTGGCGCGCTCCGGCGGGCGGGCAGGATCGAGGCCCGCGCGACCGCGCGGCTGACCGGGGCGACGGTATTCGAGCGGTCGGTGACGGTCCGCTTCGCTGCGCCGCGCTGAGGTCCTGTTGCTGACGCGTTTCCGCGTTGTTGGAAGGTGGTGAACGCCCCTTGTCCCGGCCCTAGGAGACCGGAGAGGCTGCCGCCGCGTCGACGCTCGGACTGGCCGGGCGTCTTTCCCCCAGGAGTTGTTGTCCGCCAATGTTTGAATCTCGTGCCGCGCGTCGCCGCGCCGGCGTGCTCGCCGCGGTGCTCGCCACCGGCCTGGCCGGCGCGTCCACGGCGTCGGCTGACTTCTCCATCGCCCGCTGCACCGGCGAGGGCATCTTCGCCCGCGGCGCCTCGTTTCAGACGAGCGCCTTCACCGGCTTCTCCACGGCCTTCGTCAGCGGCACCGCCCCGGGCTGCGGCGGTACCGCCCCGCTCGTGACGTTCCAGGCGTCGGGCAGCGGCGCGGGCCGGCAGGCGCTCGGCGTCAAGAACGCGACCACCAACCCCTTCCAGGACCGCGACGTGTCGGTCCGCTTCGCCGCCAGCGACGAGCCGCCCACGGCGACCGAGCGCCAGCAGATGGAGAAGGGCCCGATCGACGCCAACGGCGCCGACGTGACCGCGGCCGACGACAGCCCGCTGCACGTGATCCCGGTCGCCATCGGCGCCGTGGCGATCATGGTCCACCTCCCCAACGGCTGCGACTACAGCGCCGCCACCAACAAGCCGCTCGACAGCCGCCCGGCGATCGACAACGCCACGCTCGAGGCCGTCTTCGCGGGCGCCGCCTCCGCCGACACCTGGGGTGAGGTCATCCCCGGCGTCGACGCGACCTGCGCCGCCAAGCCGGTCGTGCGCGTCGTGCGCCAGGACTCCTCCGGGACGTCGTTCGCGCTCAAGCAGCTGCTGGCCCGCATCAACCCGGCGCGCGGCTGGGCCGCGCTCGCCAACCAGAACTGGCCCGACCTCGCCGGTCACCCCGTCTACCGCTCGACCGACAGCGGCGGCGGCGCCCTGCGCGGCGTGCTTGCCACCAGCGCCAACTCGCAGCGCGACAACGGCACCCCGGCCGCGGCCACGATCGACTTCGCCACCACCGGCGGCATCGGCTACGCCGACCTCGCGACCGCGCGTGGCGGCACCAACCAGCCGTTCACGTGGGCCGACGCGACGACGGACACGACGTTCTGGCTCTCGCTCCAGCGCGGCACCGCCGGCGACCCGACGGCCGGTGCGACCTACGACGACCCGCAGGCCAACCCCAACGGCTATAAGACTTCGGTCTCCAACGGCGCGGGCGCGCCGCGCGGCGCCGCCTGCAACTCCGTCACGCCCCGCAACGTGCCCGCCACGCCCGCCGACCCCACGCTCGGCGAGTGGGCCGCGGTCGACTCCACGGCCAGCGGCCAGGGCTACGCCGCCTGCACGCTCACCTACCAGCTCGCGTTCGACGACAACTCGGTCGTCTACTGCAACTCGGCCTCCGAGGAGCGCAAGGCCCGCACGGTCAAGGACTGGCTGACGCTGGTCACCGACAACGCCGGCCAGACCACGCTCCCGGGCCAGGACTACGACGTCCTGCCGGCCAACGTGCTCGCCATCTCCAAGGCCGGCGCGGCGGCGATCGGCTGGAAGAAGAACGGCTCCTCGGGCCGTCCGTGCCAGGCGACCACGCCGCCGCCCGCCGACCCGGTGGTCACGCCGACCCCCGGCGGCCAGCAGCAGGGGCAGAACCCGCCGCCCGCCCCGGTCAGCAACGCGATCACGATCACGTCGGCCCGCGCTGTCGGCACCTCGATCCGCCTCGCGCTGCAGTGCCCGTCGCTCGGCCAGCTGTCGATCACCTCGTCGGCCAAGCCCAAGAAGGGCAAGACGGTCAAGCTCGCCACCAAGAGCGTGACGGTCAGCAAGGCCGGAGCGCAGACGGTGACCCTGAGCCTCTCCTCGACGGCCAAGAAGGCCCTCAAGAAGGCGAAGTCGCTCAAGTTCACCGTGAAGATCACGTACTCCCCGACGGGCGGCGCGGCCAAGACGATCACCAAGACGGTGACCGTCAAGCGGCCGAAGAAGTAGCGCTGTGAAACGGGACACATCAGCCCTCACGAGTCGCCCCAACGTGCTTCGGCGCACGGTCGCTGGCGTGGGTGGCGTACTCGGAGGGCTGATGCGTCCTCTGCTCAAGGACAAGTTCTCGCTGTTTCTGGCGATCGCGTCGCTGGCGATCACGATCGTCTTCTTCAGCATGCTCGGCAGCCTGCGCCCGTCGTCGCCCGGCGAGGGGATCGCGCTGTCCACGCTGGTGGCGCGGGCCGAGGCCAACCAGGTGACGAGCGCGACCCTGCTCGATCAGGACGCGCGCGTGGTCGTGACGACCAGCTACGGCCGCATCCTGTGGGCCGCCTACCCGAGCTCCGACGCCCAGCTGAACTCGCTGTTCCGGCTGCTCAACGAGCACGGCGCGGTGGTCGTCGTCGATCAGCAGGCGAGCAAGCCGATCAAGGCCGTGCTGATCCAGTTCCTGCTGCCGATCCTGCTGCTGGTCTGCCTGTTCGCGCTGTTCACGCGGATCGGCGCCGACGGGGGTGCGGGCGGCATCGCGTCGTTCTCGAACTTCAAGGGCAAGGGCCGCAAGCGCGGCGCCAAGGGCGTCAACCCGATCACCTTCGCCGACGTCGCCGGCGCGGGCGAGGCGGTCGTCGAGCTGCGCGAGATCCGCGATTACCTCGAGGATCCGGGCAAGTATCTCGCGCTCGGGGCGGCACCGCCCAAGGGCGTGCTGCTTGTCGGCCCTCCCGGCACCGGCAAGACACTGCTGGCGCGGGCGACCGCGGGTGAGGCCGACGCGGCGTTCTTCTCCGTGTCCGGCGCCGAGTTCGTGGAGTCGCTGGTCGGCGTCGGCGCGGCGCGGGTCCGCGACCTGTTCGCCAAGGCGCGCAAGATGGCGCCGGCGATCATCTTCATCGACGAGCTCGACGCCGCGGGCCGCAAGCGCGGCGCCGGCATCGGGCAGGGCAACGACGAGCGCGAGCAGACGCTCAACCAGCTGCTCGTCGACATGGACGGCTTCGGCGGCGACGCCGGGATCGTGGTCATGGGCGCCACCAACCGTCCCGACATCCTCGACCCCGCCCTGCTGCGCCCGGGCCGGTTCGACCGGCAGGTCGTCGTCGACACGCCCGACGTGCACGGCCGCTTCGAGATCCTGCAGCTGCACGGCCGCAAGAAGCCGATCGACCCGGCCGCTGACCTGATGGAGGTCGCGAAGCTGTGCCCGGGCTTCTCCGGCGCCGAGCTCGCCAACGTGGTCAACGAGGCCGCGCTGCTGACCGTCCGCCAGGGGCGCGAGACGATCGACCAGGCGACCCTCGAGGAGTCGATCGACCGCGTGGTCGCCGGCCCCGCGAAGAAGTCGCACGTGCTCAGCGTGCGCGAGCGGCAGGTGATCGCGATCCACGAGGCCTCGCACGCCGTCGTCGCGCAGGCGATCGGCCACGTGGCCGGAGCGGGCGCGCAGAAGCTCTCGATCGTCGCCCGCGGACGCACGCTGGGCACGTCCGCGTCGCAGTTGCTGGACAAGGACGTGACTGTCATGCAGGAGCCCGACCTGCGCCGCCAGCTGACCGCGATCGTCGCGGGCGCCGCGGGCGAGAAGGTGCAGTTCGGGGTCGTCTCGACGGCGATCAACGACGACCTGCACGCGGCGACCAACCTCGCGCGCTCGATGGTCACCTCGTTTGGCATGTCGCCCGAGCTCGGGATGGTCACGATCGGCGAGCAGGGCGGCGAGGTCTTCCTCGGCGCGTCGCTGCAGGAGCTCGGGTCGGTCGGCCCGGCGACGCTGGACCTGATCGACCGCGAGGTCGAGCGGATCGTCACCGAGTCCTTCGACCGTGCAACCTCGATCCTGCGCGCGAACTGGGACGCGGTGCGCGAGACCGCCCAGGTGTTGCTCGACCACGAGACCGTGTCGGGCGTCGCCCTGGAGGCGCTGCTCGCCCCGGTGACCGTGATCGATGACGTGGCTGTTCCCGAGTGAAGGCACTCGCTCTTGCCGCGGCGGTGGCGGCGGTTCCGGGTTGGCGGCTCGAGCAACCGGCGCCGCCGGCGGGCGCGCCGTTCCAGGTGGCGCTGGGCGCGCCTGGGTCACTGACCTTCTGGGCACCCAACCGTGGCCTGCTGGGCGTCGAGGGCAATTCGGTCGTGCCGCGCGGGATCCTCGCGTGGGACGGCGCGTCGTGGCACACCTTGGCGACCGTCTGTGGCGGGCCGGGCGACACGATGCGGATCGTCTGGGCGGGGCCGACCGAGTTCTGGACGATCTCGGAGCCGTCGCGGCCGCGGCAGGGGTCGGGGACCGGGTTGTGCCACTTCAAGGACGGCGCGGTCGCGGCGTCCTACTCGACCGCGGACACGTCCGCCGACCCGTACCGGCAGATGAACGCGGGCGCGTGCCTGTCCGCCGAGGACTGCTGGTTCGGCGGGATCGGCTCGCGCGATCCCACTGGCACGCGCGTGGGCGCGTTCCATCTGCACTGGGACGGGACGGCCCTGCGGACGGTCTACAACGCGGGCTCCGGCCGCGGCGTGTCGGACATCGAGGCGTCCGGGTCCGGCTACGTCGAGTCGTCGGTGCTCGGGCCGCGCGCGGGGGACGATCACGCGCCGGATCCGCCTCCGCTGGAGACCGAGCCGTTGCTTCTGCGACGGCTCAACGGGGGCGTGTTCACCGACGATCCGTTCGTGGTCTCCTCCGGCGCGGAGGTGCTCGCGTTGGACGGCTCTGACTCGACGGTGTGGGCCGTCGGTGGCGGGGCGGCGTCCGGGCCGGGCGTGAGCGCCGGTGGCGTCACCGCGCACGCGCCGGTCGCGGCCGTGTCCGAGGGCGGCGGGCCGTTCCGCGAGCTGGAGCTGAGCGGGACATACGGCGTGGCCGATCGCTTCGAGGACGTTGCCGCCGTGCCCGGCGGGGCGTGGGCCGCGCTGGTTCCATTCGCCGATCGCGGGCGCACGAACGCGAAGGCGCTGGTTGCGCGGCTCGATCCGTCCGGCGCGGTCGACGTGACCGCGTTGCCGCTGTCGGGCTCCGGACGCGGCGCCGCTGCGCGGGTCGCGTTCACGTCGGCCACTGAGGGCTGGCTGGTCACCAATGCGGGGTGGCTCTTCCACTACACCGACGGGACCGCGCTGCCGGTCGACCCGGCGTTCGCCGGGACGATCACCACGCGCCCGAACGAGGCCGCCGAGCAGTTCGTGCCCGACAGCGCGCCCGCCGACGACTCGCAGCTGTTCGCGCCGCCGCCGGTCGCGGTTGAGACGACGACGGTCGAGGCGCCCGAGCCCAAGCAGCTCAAGGCGCTGATCACCGGGGTCCGCAGGCCTTCGCTGTCCAAGACGCTCGTGCTGTCGCTGAGCTTTCGCGTGACCCGCAAGGCCAAGGTGCAGCTCGTCGCGCGGCGGCGCGGACGCGTGGTCGCGAAGACCGCGAACCGCACGCTCAAGCCCGGGAGGCACACGCTCAAGCTGAAGCTCTCGCGCAAGCAGTGGCCGACGTCGCTGCGGTTCAAGACCAAGGAATTGACGATCGACGAGTCGCAGCTGGCGCCTGACGGCGGCGACGACACCGTCGTGACCACGGACGGGTGAGACGTGCGCTGGATGTGGTTGTTGCTGGTGCCGCCGCTGGTGGCCTGGGCCCTGAGTTCGCGGGCGGGTGCACAGGGCACGGCCGTCGTGCTCGCGCAGCCGATGCTCGGCACCGCCGATTCGCAGACGGTGATGATGGGCACCGCCGGGGCCGAGACGTGGGCCTACCGCGTACTCCCGCCCGAGCTCGGCGGGCGCCTGGCGTTCCTGCGCTACACGGACGCCACGGGCTGGCAGGTGGCTGAGACGGTGGACGCGCAGGAGCCCAACCGCTCATCGCCGCGGATCACCCCGGGCGGCGGCGGCCTCCTGGTCACGCGCGGGGCCGTGCTCGTCCGCGAGCCGGGCGGGGCGTTCCAAGCGGCACCGCCCGTGCCGGTGTCCGGCCAAGTCATCGACGCGGCGATCGAGGAGAACGGCAAGCTGCGCGCGTTGCTCGCGGCCGGCGGTGAGGTCCTGTCGTACTTCGGCGGCGCCTGGACACGGGAGCCGGTCGCGGTCGACCGGATCGTCGCGATCGACGGCGAGTGGCTGCTTGGCTCCGACGCGAGCGAGTTGCGGCTCTTCCACCGCGAGGACGGCGAGTGGAAGCCGAGGGCGCTGGACCTGCCGGTGGATGTCTTGCCGCTGCCCGCGTCCGCGCAGCCGCTGACGGCGACGCCCGACGGCGTGTGGATCGACGCGGCGCTGGCCGGCGCGACCGACGCCACCTTCTTCCTCGCCACCGACGGGACGCTCACGTCGTGGTGCGACGTCGCGGGCTGCGACCACCCGTTCGGCGCGCGGTTCTCACGGACGCAGGGGTATCGGTCCTTCGGGTTCGCGGGCGGCGGGCGGGTCGTGTCGAACCCATTGCCGCCGGGCGGCACCGACGAGGACAACCGCGGCACCTACCTGATCCGCCACGGCGTCGCCTTCGAGCGGATGCCGGGCGGCGGCGGATCATTCCGCCCGAGCGCGGCGTTCTCCTCGCCCGACCACGGCTGGCTCGAAGGCCCGGTGCAGGTCGGCACCGGCCCGCGACCCGACCGCCTGCTCGGCTGGCCGGTCGCCGCGCGGGCGCCGTTGACCGCCGCCGTCGCCGCGCCCGGGCAGCCGGTGGGTGCGCTGGATTCGGCGGCGCTGGCCGTCGGCCAGGAGGGCACCGTGCTGCGCTACGCCGCGGGCACGGGATGGACGCGGGAGTTCCTGCTGTCGTCCAGCGGGGCGGTCTCGAAGCCGTTGCTGCGCGGGGTCGCCTGGCCCGAGCCGGGGCGCGCCCACGCGGTCGGCGACCTCGGCGCGATGTGGCTGTGGCGAGCCGAGACCGGGCTGTGGGAGAAGGACCCCGCCGCGCCGATCGGCTTCGAGGGCAACCTGATGGGCGTCGCCTTCCAGCCGGGAGATCCGCTGCGCGGGTTCGCGGTCGGCAAGGAGGGCGTGCTGCTGCGCTACGACAAGACCTGGACGCAGGACGTGCTGCCGGAGGGATTCGCCGCGCGGCACCTGACGAGCATCGCGTTCGCGGGCGCGCAGGCGCTGGTGGCCGCGGGCGACGACCTGTTGGTCAACGACGGGGCCGAGTGGCACGTCGACGAGGGCGTCCGACAGCTGTTCCCGGGCGCGGACAAGCCGCGCTTCACCGTCGTCGCCGGGCTGCCGGACGGCGGCGCCGTCGCCGGTGGGCCGAACGTCATCGTCGAACGCGACTCGCCCGGCGCTCCGTGGCGGCTGGCCGCGCAGCCGCTGCTCGGCGTCACGCCGGTCGCGCTGGCGGCGTTCCGCGCCGGCGACGCGGTGCGAGCGCTGGCTGCGGTCCAGCCCCAGTTGCCGTACCCGGTGCCGGACGCGCTGCCCGAGACCGGCCCGGACGCGCCGCCGCCGCTGGTGCCGCCGTTCCCGCTGGCCGGCGACGGCTACCTCGTTCGGGAGACGGAGGATGGCTGGCGCGACGAGCAGCGCACCGCCTACGCCGGCTCCAGCGCCGACCGACCGTTGAAGTCCGACCCGATCGCCGCGCTGCTGATCGACGGCGCCGGCGAGGGCTGGGCCCTCGGCGGTTGGTCCGGCGAGTCCGACGCCGCCGGCCGTGGCAACGGCAACCGCTCCTCCCAGGGCTCGCTCGACCGCAGCCGCGTCCAGACGGCGGCGGCGTTCCGCTACGCGACCGGCGCCCAGCCCGCACCGCCGCCGGCCGTCACCCACACCGGCGTCGACCTGACCGCCGGCGTCGCCCGCTTCGCGATCGCCGGCCACGCCCAGTGCGAGAGCGACTGCAACGACCTCCGCGACCAGTCGATCGGCCCGGACACGACACTCCGCGTGGCCACGACACTGGCAGGCAACCTGTCTACCTCACCGAGCGGCCCTCGAGCCTTGATCTACACGGGCGGCCGCCTCCCGGCGGACACGCCCATGACGCTCCCCGAGGCAACGCGGTTCGCGTCGCTGCTGGGAGGCGCGTACGCGGCGCCCTCGGCGTCCGACACAGCCGCGGTGACGGCGACGCCAACCGCGACGGCAACGGCGACCGCCACGGCGTCCGCGACGCCCACGGCGTCGCCGGCCGCGCCCTCCTCCGGCGACCCCGCCGGCCCACTCACCGCGCCGGCGCCCGGCGACCGCGCCGACGCGCGCACCGCGCGCGCTGCGGCCGCCGACTCATCTCCCCCCACCAGCGCGGGCGGCACCGCCGACACGGTTGCCGCCCGCGCGTCCGCTCTCGCGCGCGCCGCGCAGGCCACGCCCACGCCCGTGCCCGCCTCGGCCGGCGGCGTCGCGGCGGTCTTCGGCGCGGCGTTCGCGGCGGCGCCCGCGCCGTTCGGGTCCTCGCCCGCCGCGCCCGGGATCTCGCCGCTGCTCGGCGACACGCCCGCCGCTCCCGGCGCCCGCACTCACTACGCGTTCGACAGCGCCGGGCTCGGCGGCACGGTGCGGGTCATCGTGATCGACAACTCGAGCGGCTCGCTCGTCGCGTCCGATCCGCATCAGAACCCGCCCGAGCCGCAGACGCCGTGGCTCACGGCGATGCTGCAGGACGCGCGCGCGAGGCAGATCCCCGCGATCGTCGTCGGCAGCCGCGATCTCAACTCGCGCTTCCAGCCGAGCCTGAACGTCGCCACCGACGCCGACGAGACCGCGAAGCTGCTGGTCGACAACGGCGCGTCCGCGTACTTCTTCGAGCGCCCCGAGGAGAACCGGATCTACCCGATCCCCAGCGGCGCGTCGGCGACCATTCCCGCGTTTGGCACGGGCACGCTCGGCTACCGCTCCGCGCTGGCCAACACGAGCAGCGGTCCCGATGCCGTCTTCGGCGACGCGGGCATCCTGCTCGCGGAGATCGACACGGCGAAGCGCGACCCTGTGACCAACCGCGCGCCGGTCCAGGTCCGGCTCGTGCCGATCGTCTCCGAACTCAGCCTGCAGGCGGTCGACGGCACGCTGCTGCGCCGGTCGCGCCCGTCGCTCTTCCAGGGCCTCGGGCGCCGGCCGGCCGGGGGAGACCGGTGGGGCGCGGCGGTCGGCGGCGGCGACCCGCAGCCACCGGGCAGCGACCCGTACACGACGCTCCCCGCCCAGCCGTGCGCCGGACCGACCTGCGCGACGCGGATCACGCCCGAGTACGAGTTCACCTCAAGCGACCCCGACATCGCCGACTTCGTTGCGCAGGACCCGAACTCGACCAACCTGCGCAAGCCGCTGATCGGCGCCGACGACAAGGTCGTCACCGACCATCGCTCAAGTCTGCTGTGCCCGTTCAACGCGGGCAAGACGACAGTCACGGTCAAGACGGGCGGGCTCGCGTACAGCACCGTGGTCACGGTCCAGGCGGGCTCGGTCCAGCGCCCGTGCGGTACGCGCCCGCTCGATCCCGCGCGCTTCAAGCCCGCGGCCGCCGCTCCCGGGTCCGCGGCACCGCCCGCGCCCGCCCCGGCGCCGGCCGGTGGGCCGTTGCCGATCGTCCTGCCCAAGGCTCCGCCGACGCCGGAGCCGAAGGTCGCCAAGGCCCGCCCGCGCACGCGGCCGCGCACGCCGCAGCCGCCGCTCCCCACCCCGCCGCCCGCCGTCGACGAGCCACTCCCGCCCACCCGCAACACCGCGAACACCACGCCGCCCGCCGCCCCGCCGCCACCGGCGAGCGCGTTCGCCCGTCCGATCCCACCCGGTGGCGCGGTCATCCGCGTGCATCAGGAGAAGCGCGAGGAGGAGGCGGCGCCGGAGTCCTCACAGGCTGCCGTGGCCTACCGCTACCAGGACCATGCGCCCGTCTCGATCTATCTCTACGGCCTAGTCATGATCGCCGCCTTCGCGGGGGCATCCCTGCGTCTCGGCCTCAAGCGGCGCGAACGCGGCCTCGCCGCGGCCGCCGTCCACGTTCCCTCGACCCTGCCCCACAGGAGGCGTCGCCCATGATGGCCCGAGTCGCCCTCGCGATCGCGCTGCTCAGCCTCGTCCTGTCCACGACGGGGGTCGCCGGCGCGGCCAAGGACCTGATCGTCTCGAAGCCGAGACCGCACGCGATCCTCAAACTCGACAAGAAAGGCAGGTTTCCTGCCAAAGCGATCCCGAAGGTCGCGAGCGCCAAGAACGCCGACCGCCTCGGAGGCAAAACCGCCAAGGACCTGACGATGACCTGCAACCCACAGTCCGTCGACCTCGGGACCTGGTGCCTACAGGCCGCGCCGTACCCGCTACCCAACGAGGACATCGGCAAGAACGACTATGCCTACGCGTCCAAGGCGTGCGTGAACGCGGGCGGGTTCCTGCCCACGGCCGCGCAGCTGATCGGCGCCGCCGACCGCGTCAAGCTCGCCTCAACCATCGATGACATCGCGGGCAGCTCATCGCCCGACGTCGACGCCACCGACGGCCTCAAGGACCGGCGCGAGATGTCGGCGACGCTCGTGACCGTCCAGGCGGGCTCCAGCGCGGCCGGGTCGGAGGGCGTCAGCGAGGGCTCGCGCGGTGATCCGAAGGCCGGGGAGCCGGATCCAGTGCCGCTGCCGGCCAACCCGTACCCCCAGTCGTTGCAGTACGTGACCGTCTACGACAACCACGACCGGGGCGGCTTCGCCGGATCCAAGCCCGTCTCGGCGCCCGAGACATTCCGGTGCGGCTTCAACAAGCAGCAGGGCGAAGCCGCGAGCGAGGAAGGCTGACAGCGGTACAAGAAGCCACCGGCAGACACTCCTCCTCCCCGGCACCCGCCGGCCCTCCGAACCTCACGGCGGTCGCGCCTGACCAACGCGGCGTGCATTTGCGCCTGGCGTGCAGCTACACAGGACGTGCCGTTCTGTGTACGCTTCGCGTGTGGCTCGTATCAACGTCTCTCTTGACGATGAGTACGCAGCCAAGCTCTCGAGCTTGGCGGAGCGGATGCATGTGCAGGAAGGCACGTTGGCGAAGTCGTTGCTGTCAACCGCGCTCGATCGTGCCGATCCGGATGCCGAGCACATCGTCGCGTTGCTGGACACGATCCCGGGTGCGCATGAGCGCACACGGGAAGGCATCGCGCAAGCGCGTCGCGGCGAAGGTATCCCGCTCGACCAGTTGGCGTAGGCGATGGCGCGCGTGAGCGTCACGCCGCGCGCGGTAGAGGATCTTCGCGAGTTGATCGACGTGCTCGGGTTGCCGGCCTCGACGTTGCCGCGGGTGCAGCGTTCACTGCGGATCCTCGAGCGTTTCCCGCTCGCCGGCCGTGCGCTGGCCGGGCGGTGGGAGGGTGTCCGGTTCTTGATCGGGCCGTGGCCGTGGTTGATCTTGCTCTACGTGCACGCTGTCGAGGACGATGCGGTGTACGTCGTCGCCGCGCACGACGGTCGCAGTTCGACGTCGGCGACCTAGGATCGCGTGTGACGGTGGCGGCCGAGATGGCTCCCTCGCGGGTCGATAGACGAACCCGTCCGCCGTGTGTGCGGGTCCGCCCGTGTCGTGGGCTCGGAGTTCGGCGTGGGCAGCGACGCCGTCCAACTCCTGGCTCTCGCCATGCGTCGAAGACGCGCCAGGCTGTCCAGTCTCCCTTCGCGGGAGCAATCGACGGCGTGGCGCCGTTTCGTTGCGTCCGGCGTCCGGTTTGAAAACGGCTGAAAACGGCTGAAATGAGCCAGTCTGGTCCGTCTGGGGCAACCTACAGGAAAACAAAAGACCCGCGTTTGCGGGTCTTTTGCAGTGCGCCGAAGAGGACTCGAACCTCCACCCGGTTATCCCGGACCAGGCCCTCAACCTGGCGCGTCTACCAATTCCGCCATCGGCGCGAGGGCGACGGCGCAGTATAGCCCTCGATTCGCTTGGGGTTGAGTCCGTCCGCCGGGGTAGGTACCTTGTGCGAACACATGTTCGACGGAGTAGAGGAGGTGCCGAACCGCATGGACATCGGGAAAGATCTGACGAAGCGCCAGCAGGAGATCTTCGACTTCATCAAGCGCTACTCGGCGAGTCACGGTTACCCGCCCACGGTGCGCGACATCGGCAAGGCGGTGGGGCTCGCGTCGTCGTCGACGGTGCACGCACACCTAGCCAATCTGGAGAAGGTCGGGTTGCTGCGGCGGGACCCTTCGAAGCCGCGCGCGATCGAACTGCTGGACCGGGCCGCTTCGACGGCGACGTCGGCGCTGGACGCGGTGAAGTCCGCGGTTCTGCCGACTGGACTGCCGCTGGTCGGGCATGTCGCCGCGGGTCAGCCGTTGCTGGCCGAGGAGAACATCGAGGAGTACGTCCAGATCCCGGAGATCGCCGGCGGCGAGGACGGCGAGTACCTCCTGCGCGTGCGCGGGGACTCGATGATCAAGGCGGGCATCCTGCCGGACGACGTGGTGGTCGTCCGCCAACAGGACACGGCCGCCGACGGTGAGATCGTCGTCGCGCTGGTGGGCGAGGAGGCGACGGTGAAGCGCTTCTTCAAGGAGGCCGATCACGTGCGCCTGCAGCCGGAGAACGACGCGTTGGAGCCAATCCGCTCGCGGGAGGTCAAAGTCCTTGGCCGCGTGGTGGGTGTGATGCGGAGGGTCGCATAATGAGTGCGCTGATGGCCGATCGCCGCGACTGGGCGGAGGACCCGCGTCAGGCGTCGTTGTTCGACGCGTTGGCGCCGCCGCCGGAGCGCGCGAAGCCGGACGAGCAGGCGCGGATCGTCGAGTTCCCGAAGCGTCGCGATGTGCCGGCGGAGGAACCCTTGGCATCGGTGGAGGCCGAGGCGATGGCGTCGCCCGAGGCGGCACTCGTGACCGAAATCGTTCCTGCAGTCGAAGGTGCATCGGCAATTGAGGCCGAACTCGTTGTCACGCCGGTTGAGTTTGACGGCGAATCGTGCACGCCGAGGGCCGCGGGCTCCCCGCTGGCCGGGCCGACGCTCGACGATGTGATGTCGCGCGTATGGGAGGGCCTGACCATCGGGTTGCCCGCGGCGTGCCCGCTGTGCGACGGCGAGGTGCAACCGGCGACAGCGGGGCCGAGGCGTGGGTCCTGCTCCTCATGCGGGACGACGATCGATTAGCCTCCGCCCATGAGCGCGTCTGAACAAGCGGAGCTGGCTCGCCTCGAAGAGGAATGGATGTCCGCGATGCAGGCGCGGGACATGGATCGCCTGGAGGAGCTCGTCGCCGACGGGTTCCGGTTCACGGCCATCCATCTGTACCCGGAGCCGATGACGCGCGAGCAGTGGATCGGCGCGGCGCGTGAGGGGTACACGATCACGTCATTCGCGTTCGAGACGATGGACATCGACGTGTTCGGCGACACGGCGGTGATCCACGCGCGGTACTCCCAGGTCGCCAACTGGGATCAGAACAACCTGTCCAACGTGTACCGGCTGACGGACGTGTGGGCTCGCGGAGTCAAGGGCTGGCAGGTCGTGGCCCGCCACTCATCGATCCTGGGCTAGTCGCCTACTTCGAATAGTCGTAGAAGCCCCGCCCGGATTTGCGTCCGAGCAGGCCGGCTTCGACCATGCGGTTCAGCAGCGCCGGCGCGACCGACGAGGCATCGCGGAACTCGTCGTAGAGCGATTCCGAGACCGCGAGCAGCGTGTCCAGGCCGATCAGGTCGGCGAGCCGGAGCGGCCCCATCGGATGCGCGCACCCCAGGACCATGCCCTGATCGATGTCCTCCTTGGAGGCGAACCCGGACTCATACATGCGAACGGCGGAGAGCAGATACGGGATCAGCAGCGCGTTGACGACGAAGCCGGCCCGATCCTGGGAGTCGATGCACTGCTTGCCGAGGGTGTCGGTGGCGAACTCGCGCACGGCGACGACGGTCTCGGGCTCGGTCATGATCGACGTCACGAGCTCGACCAGCGGGAGCACCGGCACCGGGTTGAAGAAGTGCATGCCCAGTACGCGGCCGGGGTGCTTGGTCTCGGCACCGAGCTTCATGATCGGCACCGAGGACGTGTTGGACGCCAGGAACCGGGCGTCAGGCAGGAGCTCGTCGAGCCGGCGGAAGACGTCGCGCTTGAGGCGCTCGTCCTCGACCACGGCCTCGATGGCCGCGTCCACGCCCTCGATGTCCTCGAACGTCGAGGTCACGGCGAGGTGATCCAGGGCCTTGCCCTTGTCTTCCTCGCTGAGCTTGCCGGAACGCACGCCGCGATCCAGGGAGCGCTCGATCGCTGAGCGCGAACGCTCCGCGCGCTCGTCGTCCGCCTCCACCACGGTCACGTCAACGCCGGACCGCGCGCAGACCTCCGCGATGCCAGAGCCCATCAGGCCACCACCGATTACACCAACTCGCATGGCGCAGCAACCTAGCGGCTTGCGACCGCGGACGGCTTTTCAGGTGCGTTATGCGGCTTTGGTCGGCGGCACCGGGATCACGCAGACGCAGTTGCGCAGATGGCTCGAGCCGGGAAGGACCATTCGGCCCGCGCCACGCTCGGCGGCGGCCTGCCGCGCGACCTCCGCGGCGTCCTTGCGGTCATCGAGTTGCTGCGCCACCGGAGTCTCCGCTCCGTGCGCGTCGATATAGACGACGTCGTACATGGTCATGCCAGTCTCTTCGGCAGTCCGGACGGTACCGGGCTGGTCTGGTCACCATACCTTTACGACCGGCTACTTTGACCTGGCGGATCGGGCAGTCGCGGGAGCCATCGGCTCTCGAGGAAAGTCCGGACATCGAAGGGCGAGGTGGTCGGTAACGCCGACCCGGGGAAACCCGCGGGAAAGTGCCACAGAAAACACACCGCCTAAGGCCGCTCGCGAGAGCGGCCCGGCAAGGTTGAAAAGGTGCGGTAAGAGCGCACCGGCGTCGCGGTGACGCGGCGGCCAGGCAAACCCCACCTGATGCAAGGCCAAGCCGGACCGTTTGTAGGTTGCCCGCCAAGGTCCAGGTCGGTCGCAGAGATGGATGGCTGCTCAAGACAGAATCCGGCTTACAGATCCGCTACGGAAGAGGCTCCGGGAAACCGGAGCCTCTTCTACTTTCAGGTCCGACTGGTGACTAGGCGGTGAACGACGCCGGCCCTGACGCCGCCGTGCGCGACGTCTCGCCCACGCCGCGGGCACGGATCGAGCTGGTGGAGCGGTGGCCCGGTCGCGCAGCCAGCGTGAGCGCCACGAGGCGATGGGGAGGACCGGCTTCATGGCGGCGCAGACGAACGCGCCGCAGGGTTGTGACTCAGCGCAGCTCGAGTCGGGTTTGTTGGCGCCAACCGACGCGACGGTGCGGTAGCGCAGGACGGCTCCGCCCTCGAGCTTGACCCGGATCGGAAGCCGGTCGAGCGCCGGAAGTACGCCACCTGTGGGACGTCGCCCGCCACCGTCGGCCGATCCGACAAGCCGGTGGCAGACGCCGGCGGGGTCTCGGTTCAGGCTCCACGAGCGCGGTCACCAGGGGGCAGACGAACGAGCGTCGGGACTGATTGCGTGATGCGGGAACGAAATGCCCGGTTCGCGGGGCGTTTCGTTACCCGAAGTGCGCGCCCGCCGCGGCCGGCTCGCCGCGACCTGTGACAGCACAGCCCCGAAGCGTGCGACCCGTCCGAGCGGCATGCGAACATGTGTTCTGTCGATGATCGTCTGCGTCCTCCTTCCACGCTTCGAGCTCGCGGTCGCCGCGGGCGGTCGAGACGCCCTCGCCGCCGGCCCTCTGGCCCTTGCCCCGGAGGTCGGCCGGGAGCCGGTGGTCGGCGAGACGTCCGCCGCCGCAGAGGCCGGCGGCGTCCGCGCCGGCCTGCGTCTGGGAGAGGCCCTCGCGCGTTGTCCCACCCTGCGCCTCGTCACCCCGGACCCGGCCGGAGTGGCCGACGCGTGGGAGCACATCGTGGCCGCCCTCGAGGGCGTCGGCGCCGCCGTGGAGACCGACCGCCCAGGCATGGCCTGGTTCGAGGAGCGCGGCCTCCGAGGCCTGCATGGAGGAACCGTCGAGACCGTGATCACCGTGGTGCGCCGCGCGCTCACCAGTGCTCCGGCGGAGGCTGAGCCGCCAACCACGCCGCGCGCACGGGCGGGGGACGGATCGGGACCACGCGCGATCGGGGCGGGCGCGCGGATCGGAGTTGCGGCCTCACGGTTCGCGGCGCTTGCGGCCGCGCATCGCGCTCGCGCCAGGCGACCAGAGATCGCGCCCGAGGCGCCGGCGAGCCTGGCCGCCTACATGGCGCCGCTGCCTGTCTCGCTGCTGTGCTCGCGCCCGGAGGTGGCGGCGCTCCCGTACGCGCTGGAGCGCTTCGGGATCGCCACGCTCGGGGATCTGGCGAAGCTCTCACGCGCCGCGCTGGCCGACCGGTTCGGAGCGCCAGGGCTGCTCGCCCGCGACCTCGCACTGGGACGGGACACACCCCTGCGCCCGCGGGTGCCATCCGAGCGCCTGCAGGAGGTGCTCGAGTTGCCGGAGTCGGCCTCCGGACCACAACTCGAACGAGCACTCGGCATGCTGATCGATCGCGTCCTCGCCCGACCAGAGCGGCGCGGACGGACGCTGCGCTCAGTGGTCGTCTCCGCCGCGCTCGCCAGCGGCGGGACCTGGCGAACCCAGCTCACCTTCCGCGAAGCCCTGTCCGACCCACGTCGCATGCGCCTCGCCCTCATCGGCCGGCTCACCGAGCTCCCCGCGCCAGCCGACTCCCTGCGCCTGCGCGTAGAGGCCTTTGGCCCACCAGCCGGCGACCAGCGCTCACTCCTGGCCGAAGCGGCCGCGGTCCGCCGCGCCCGCCTCCGCGAAGCCGTCCGCCAAACCCGCGCCGCCGCCGGCCCGGACGCTGCTCTGCGCATCCTCGCGGTCGACCCCGACTCACGCGTACCCGAGCGCCGGCTCGCCCTCGCACCATGGGAGCCATGAGCGCGCCGCGCCATGCACGCCTGTCCGGCCCGCGCACGCCGCCGCCCGCCGCGCCGCGCCGGGTGCCTGCCGGTCGTGCCGCGCGTGTCTGCGCGGCCGTGCCGAGCGTGTCTGCCACGCCGCGCGTGCGCCTGTCCGCCGTGCCGTGCCGAGCGTGTCAGCCGTGCCGCGGTGCCTGCCGCGCCGCGCGTGCCTGCCACGCCGTGCCGAGCGTGTCTGCCACGCCGTGCCGAGCGTGTCTGCCACGCCGTGCCGAGCGTGTCTGCCACGCCGTGCCGAGCGTGTCTGCCACGCCGTGCGTGTCTGCCGCGCCGTGCCGCGCGTGTCTGCCGTGCCGTGCGTGCCTGCCGCGCCGCGCCGCGCGTGCCTGCCGCGCCGTGCGTGCCTGCCGCGCTCGCCGCACCGCTACACCCGTCTGCTGCCGTGCGTCAGGTTCGCCGCGCCGCGGCTCGTGGCGTGATTCGTGACCGCTGAGCGTGGGCATCCGCCGAGCCGGCCACAGGCCGGGCCGCCGCCTGCTCAGGGTGGTCCTCGGCGCCTACCCGATGTGGGGGCCGGGATTGAGCCGGGTGCGAGCCGGGGTCCCCGGCGGCTGGCCAAGCCGAAGCCCGTGCGGGTGCAGGCTGACGAGGTGGGGCGGCCGAAGAGGATCGGGCACCGGGAGGTGGATGCGGTCCGCGAGTCATGGCTGGTCGAGGACCGGTGGTGGACGGATGCGCCCTTGAGGCGGCGCTATTGGGAGGTGGTCACCGCCGACGGGCGCGATCTCGTCGTGTATCGGGATCTGCAGGAGGGACGGTGGTACTCGCAACGGTGATGGCCTCGGAGCGCGGTTCGAACTCCGGCGAGCGCGACGGTGCGAACGCGGCGTCGTCGCCGTGAGGCCGAGTCCGGCTTCAGCGTGTGGCGGAGGAGACTGCGGCGCTGCTCACCGGCCGCCGGCCACGGAACACCGCGTGCGGGCGGCCGAACGCCAGCCGCTCGCCGTCACGGACCAGACCGAGTTTGGTCAGGACGTGCAGCGACGCGACGTTGGCCGGCTCGGCGAGCGCGACGACCTCGTTGATTCCGAGCTCGTCAAACGCGACTGACAACCAACGCGACGCTGCCTCGGTCGCGTAGCCGCGACCCCACCATGCGGCCCCGAGGGTGTACCCGAGTTCGACCTCGCCCGCCGGCGTCTGGTAGAGCCCGGCGTCGCCGATCAGTTGTCCGGTCGCGCGTTCGACCACGGCCCAGAACGAGAATCCGTGCCGCTCCTGGTGGGCGTTGTAGTCGTCGATCAGGCGTTCGGTGACCGCGAGATCGCTCATCGGGCCGGTTGCGACGTAGCGCATGACCACAGGGTCGGAATAGATCGTGTGGACGACCTCGGCGTCGCCCGGGCCGAACGGGCGCAGCAGAAGGCGAGGGGTTAGGAGCTGATCCACACCTCCGGTTCTACCTCACGCGCGGCAGTGAGCACCTCCCACACGCGATCCCGGCGCAGCGGCAAGGCGGTCATGCGGACGCCGGTGGCGTCGCGGACGGCGTTGGCCAAGGCAGGCGCGACCGGGTTGTACGGGCTCTCGCTCATCGGTTTCGCCCCGTGTGGGCCGAGCGTGTCATAGGTGTTCGCGAACAGCACCTCGGTGCGTGGGAAGTCGCCGAGCTTGGGCACGTGGTAGCGGCGGAAGTCCCGCGTGAGGACCGCACCCTCCGCGTCCAGTTCGAGTTCCTCGAACATCGCCGCGCCGAGCGCCTGAACGACTCCACCTTCCACCTGCCCGCGGCACTGCTCGTCGTTGAGCACCGTGCCCGCGTCCGCGGCGTGGACGCTCTTGAGGATCTTGATCGCCCCGGTCGACGGCTGGACCGCCACCCGGAAGCCCTGCACGTTGAACGCCACCGACCGTGGCGAGCCGGAAAACGACGCTGATGCGCTCTCGCGGT
The DNA here is from genome assembly GCA_963798325.1 of uncultured Solirubrobacteraceae bacterium. Classification (GTDB taxonomy): domain Bacteria; phylum Actinomycetota; class Thermoleophilia; order Solirubrobacterales; family Solirubrobacteraceae; genus Solirubrobacter. Next base: position 1,632,346 of record CAWCSS010000001.1, on the reverse strand, counting down.
CGCCGAGCGCCCGCGCCGCGCGCACCACCGCCTGCCCCGCCACGAACACGCCCGTCGACGCGTATGCGCCGCTGTCGTGGGCGACCAGGTTCTGTGTCCCCGGCGCGCAGGACGATCTGGTCGACGGTCGTCCCGAGCTCGGCGGCGGCGAGCTGACGCAACACCGTCGCCGTGCCGTTGCCGAACTCGGCCGTGCCCGCGCGCACCTCGAAGCGCCCGTCCGCCAGCCGTCTGACGGTGGCGTCGGCGTGGTGGCCGCCGGGCGGCCCGGCGTCCAGCATCGCCAGCGCGATGCCCTCACCGACGAGCCAGTCCGGGGCCGGCGCCGGCTCGCCGTCGCCCCGCGCCAGCGCCGCCTCGACGAGCGAGAGGCACTGGTCCAGCCCGTAGCTGCCGAACTCGACGTCGCTGTGAAAGCGGTCCTCAGGGCTGATGACGTTGAGCTCGCGCATCGCCACGGGCGAAACGCCGAGCCGTCGCGCTAGCTCGTCCAGCACCGACTCGATCGCGAACCCCGTCTGGCTCAGCCCGTAGCCGCGGAACGCGCCCGCGGGCAGCGTGTGCGTATAGGCGACCTGGGCGTCCACGCGCTTGTTCGGACAGCGGTAGACGTGCAGCGACTCGCCGCAGCCGTGGAACATCACCCCTGGCCCGTGGTTGCCGTAGGCGCCGGTGTTGGAGAGCACCTCCATCTCCAGCGCCGTCAGCAGGCCGTCCGTCCGTGCTCCGGCGCGGACACGCACGCGCATCGGGTGACGTGTCGTCGTCGCCGTGAACTGCTCTTCGCGGGTGAGCTCGATCCGCACCGGCCTCCCGGTCCGCAGCGCGGCGAGCGCGGCCACGTCCTCGACGATCATCTCCTGCTTGCCGCCGAAGCCGCCGCCCATGCGGGCGGTGAACACGCGCACGTCCGCCACGCCGAGCACGCGGGAGAGCTCGTCGCGGACGAGGAACGGCACCTGCGAGGAGGTGCGGACATTGAGCCGCCCACGCGCGTCCACCCACGCCGTCGCGCACATCGTCTCCAGCGCGGTGTGCGCGACGCGTGGAATGACGAACGTCTCCTCGACCACCTCGGTGGCTTCGGCGAAGCCGGTCTCGATGTCGCCCTCGCGCTCGTGCAGTTCGGCCACGAGGTTGCGCGACGGATCGGTGATCCGACAGGCCAGGCCGTCCTTTTCGCCGTGCACGAGCGGTGCTCCGGGGGCAAGCGCCTCGGCCGGGTCGAAGACCGCGGGCAGCACCTCGTAATCGACCCGCACGGCGCGGGCTCCGGCCTGGGCAGCGGCGACGCTCGTCCCGACGATCACCGCCACGCGTTGCCCGACGAACCGCACGACGTCGTCCAGCAGGCGCGTGTCGTCGGGGTCCTCGAACCGGTTCGAGTGCCGGCCGGTCGAGAACAGCACGTCCGGCGCATCGTGATGCGTGAGGACCAGTTCCACGCCTGGCAGCGCGAGCGCCGCGGAACCATCGATCGAGACGATCCGGGCGTGAGCGTGCGGCGAGCGCAGGAGCACGGCGTGCAGGCCGTCGAACGCCTCGTCGAGCGTGAACGGCTCGCTGCCGCGGACCAGTGCCGGGCCCGCCGGTGCGGCGGAGTGCGCGTCGACGTTGCGTTCGCCGGCCAGCGCGTCCTCGATCGCGCGATAGCCCGTGCAGCGGCAGAGGTTGCTCTTCATCAAGCGCGCCGCTTCGCCGTCAGACGGCAGCGCCGCCGCGGTCATGATCATTCCCGCCGTGCAGAAGCCGCACTGAAAGCCCTGTGCGGCGACGAACTGATCCTGCAGCGGGTGCTCGAGCCCCATGATCGTCGTGACGTCCTGCGCGCGGGCGGCGGGATAGAGGCAGCTGTGGACCGGCATGCCGGCGACATGGACCGTGCACGCGCCGCAGTCCCCGGTGTCGCAGCCCTTCTTGACCCCGAAGCGACCCTGCTCGCGCAGGTAGGTCCGCAGGCATTGGCCGGGGAGCGGCTCGGCGTCGTATGCGCGGCCGTCGATCCTCATGCGAGTTCCTCCGCGATCTCCTCCGCCAGCACACGGGTGAGCTGTCGCCGCCATCCGGCCGTGCCGTGCACATCGTCGTAGTACTCCAGCCGTTCGAGCTCCTCGAGCGAGGTGAGCTGCACCGGCCGGGGTGTCGCGCCGGTGACGGTCAGCACGAACGGGTCGGCGCGGCCGACGAGCAGCGCCGCCGAGCGCCCGATCGGCGTGAGCGAGAACTGACGCACGGCCGTGCGTGGCAGCGGCCCGACACGCACCGAGCGCAGTACCTCACCCGCCGCAAGCACGGTCGTTCCCGGGCCGGTGATGAAGTCGATCGCTGGCACCTCGCGGACGACGTTCGCGGACCAGATGACACACACGCCGTCCAGCGCCACCGTGTAGGCCGCCATCGGGCCGGCGGGCAGCGCGCAGCACAGATTCCCCCCGACGGTGGCGACGTTCCAGACCTTGAACGACCCGCGCAGCGCTTCGCAGCACTGCCGTGCCAGCCGCGACGTGCGAGCGAGTTCGGCCAGGGTGCATGTCGCGGCGATCTCCGATCCGTCGATCGCCGGCCAGCCGAACCCCTGCAGGTCGAACAGCCGTTGCACCCCGGTCTGCGGCTCCGAGAACAGCCAGCTCCCGCCGGCGACGAAGGCATCGCCGTCCCGAAAACCCGCGAGATCGGCCCGCGAGCGGGGAACGACCCAGTCGGTGACCGTGTTGAGGTCCATCAGACCCTCCGCACCGTCCCGGTGATCAGCCCGAACGGGTCCTGTGTGGCGATGAACACCTCGTTGGGGTTCTCGAGCCCGAAGGGCGCCAGGTCCACGAGGTTGTGATGCTTGTTGGGCAGCTCGATCGTCACCTCGCCGATCTCCGCCACCGCGTCCATCGCCGCCGTCGCCATGCGATGGATGGTCTGCTGGACCGACTCGCTGTAGTGGTCGGCGAAACCGCCGACCAGCGCGTCACGTGCCGTCTGCCAGGCCGCCTCGTAGTCCTCGACGTCTGCGGTATAGAGCCATTCGGCGCTCACCACGGTGGCGAGGATGCGGTCGTCGGTCTCCGGCAGCGACGTGAACCGGTCGCGCTCGAAGCCGCTGAAGCCCGAGCCGGTGGAGCGCAGCACGAAGAGGTCGCCGAGCCCGGCCTTCACCGTGAACGTCTCCCCGTCGCCGGACACCCACGCGCGGTGGTCGCCGGACGAGCCGCGATGGAAGTGATGGTCGCCGAGGCGCACCCACGGGTGCTCGACCAGCGTGACCTCGGCCGACGTGACGCGGTCACTCCGCACCCAATGACGGATGAGCGTCTTGCCGAACTCCTCGATGCTGCCGGTGGAGAACTCGGTGCGCCCGAGCGCGAACACCGAGTTCTTCATCGTGTCCGTGGCCGGTATGCCCGCGTTGTCGCCCTCGAGATAGACCGCCTCGAAGTCGCCGCGCAGGCGGACGTCGACCGTGACGTCGCGGATCTCGTGGCGCGAGGTCTCTCGCACGACCCGCATCAGCCGGTTCTGCGCCTTGCCGTAGGCGTCGTCGACGAGCTCGTAGGGCATCAGACGTACGCCGCCTGCCGCCGCGAGACACGTGTGAGCTCTGCGGTGACGGTTGAGAGGTCAGCGGTGCGCAGCTCGCCGTCGCGCACCACCTGGCGGCCGCCGACGAAGAGATGCTCGACGCCTCGTGGCGGGCCAAGTACGAGCGCCGCGACCGGGTCGGCGATCCCGGCACCGCCCAGGTCGTCCACCCGCCACAGCGCGACGTCGGCAAGTTTGCCCGGCTCGAGCGAGCCGAGCTCCTGCTCGCGGCCGAGACAGCGGGCGCCGTGGATCGTTCCGTGGGCGAGCGCCTCGCGGACGGTCATCGCCGTCGGGCCGCCGACGAAGCGCGCGGCCATCAGGCTCGCGTGGACCTCGAGTGCAAGGGTCCCGGCCTCGTTGGAGGCGGCGCCGTCGACACCGAGGCCGACGGCCACGCCGGCCGTCCGCAGCGCGTGCACCTTGGCGATCCCGGAACCGAGGCGAGCATTGGAGGTCGGGCAGTGCGCGACGCCGACGCCCGCTTGACCGAAGCGCGTCACCTCGTCGTCGGAGAGGTGGACGCAGTGCGCGAACCACACGTCGTCGCCCATCCAGCCGAGCTCGCCCACGTAGTCCACCGGCCGCATTCCGAAGCGCTCGAGGCAGTAGGCCTCCTCGTCGAGCGTCTCCGACAGGTGCGTGTGCAGGCGGGCGCCGCGGGCACGGGCGAGCGCGGCGGACTCGATCATCAGCTCCCGCGTGACCGTGAACGGCGAGCACGGCGCCAGCGCGATCCGCACCATGGCGTCCGGGCTTGGGTCGTGCCAGCGATCCAGGGCGTCGGCGCTGGCCTGGAGGATGCTGTCGAGGTCCTCGGTCACGGAGTCCGGCGGAAGCCCACCTTGGCTGACGCCCAGGTCCATCGAGCCGCGACACGGATGGAAGCGCAGCCCGATCTCCGTGGCGGCCGCGATCGTCGCCTCCAGCAGGTCCGGCTGCGGGAACACGTAGTGATGGTCGGTCGACGTCGTGCACCCGGACAGCGCAAGCGCGGCCAGCCCCGCCTTGGCGGCGTGATGGGTGATGTCGTCGTCGAGCTGTGCCCACACGGGATAGAGCCCGGTGAGCCATTCGAACAACGTCCCGTCCGGCACGAAGCCGCGGGTCGCCCACTGGTAGAGATGGTGGTGGCTGTTGACGAGGCCGGGCGTGGCCAGCAGCCCGGTCCCATCGATCACGGTGTCGCCGTCGGCGGGTCCGTCCCCGACCGCCGCGATCCGGCCATCCTCGAGGACGAGGTGGCCGGACGCGTACTCGGTTCCGGCGGGATCCACCGTCGCGATCGCGCACCCGTTGACGGCGATCCGCATCTACGCGACCTGCTTGGCCGAGGTCGCCGACTTGACTTCCTCGGCACCGACGAAGGTCGGCGTCGACTGCAGTGCCTCGGCGGTCTTGGTGCCCCAGCCGAGCTCGTTGAAGACGTAGTTGAGCCCGACGACGGCGATCGTGCCCGCGGTGATCCCCGAGCCCATGATCGTCGTGAACCACTGCGGGAAGTCCGCGTAGATGGCCTCGTTGCGGACCGGGACGAGGCCGATGCCGAGTGAGACGGCGACGATGATCAGGTTGCCGCGATGGTCGAAGTCGACCTTGTTGAGCGTCTTGGCGCCGATCGCCGCGACCGTGCCGAACATCACGAGGCCGGCACCGCCGAGCACCGGCAGCGGCACCGCGGCCACGACCGCGCCGAGGATCGGGAACAGGCCGAGCACGACCATCATCCCGCCGGCCGTGGCGACCACCCAGCGGCTCTTGACACCGCTGAGGCTGACCAGACCGACGTTCTCGGCGTAGGCGGTGTACGGGAACGTGTTGAAGATGCCGCCGAGGGCGCTCGAGAAGCCGTCGGCGCGCAGGCCGCCGACGATCGTCTTCTCATCGGCCTCCTTGCCGACGATCTCACCGACGGCGATCAGGTCGCCTGTCGTTTCGATCATCGACACGATCATCACGATCACCATCGTCACGACCACGCTGAACGCGAACGTCGGAGCGCCGAAGTGAAACGGCGTGGGAACGCCGAAGACGTTGGAGTCGCCGACGTTGGAGAAGTCCGTGAAGCCGAGCGGGATCGCCACCAGCGTGCCGACGACGATGCCGATCATGATCGACGTGCGCTTGATCCACTCGTTGGCGAAGCGCTGCAGCATGAGGATGAAGATCAGGACGCCCACGGCCAGCGCGAGGTTGTTGGGAACGCTGTTGCCGGGATCCTGCGAGAAGACGTCGCCCGCCCAGTCGACGGCCACGGGCAGCAGCGAGATGCCGATCAGCAGGATCACCGTGCCGACCACGAGCGGCGGGAAGTAGCGCCTGAGCTTGCCGACGACAGGCGCCAGCAGGATGGCTATGACGCCGGCGATGATGATCGCCCCGAAGACGTCGGTGATGTCCTTCCCGTTGCCGGCGGCGGCGACGATCGGGCCGACGGCGGCGAAGGTGCAGCCCTGCATGATCGGCAGGCGCGCGCCGAACTTCCAGACGCCGATGCAGGTGAGCATCGTGGCGAGGCCGGCGGTGAAGATGTCGGCGGCGATCAGTACCGCCATGTCGCCTGCCGAGACCTTGAAGGCCGCACCGACGATCAGCGGGACTGCCACCGCGCCGGCGTACATGCCGAGCACGTGCTGGAGGCCGAAGGCGCCGAGTTCCTTGGCGGGAAGGACTTCGTCGACCGGTTCGACCCGCTTCGGGGTTGAAACGTCACTGGTCATGTGCGCACTCCACCGACCGCGTTGACAAATGCGTAGGGCCGGGTGGTCGAAGCGCGCTGTCCCGTGAGTCGGCCCCCGGCCCTAGGCTGACTCGCTATGGAGGTGCTGCGCCTGCGGGAGTTCCGGCTGCTGTTCGGCGCCCAAGCGGTCTCGATCATCGGGGACCGCATGGTCGGCATCGCGCTGGCCTTCGCCGTGCTCGACTTGGGCGGTTCAGCGACCGCGGTGGGCGTGGTCCTCGCCATCCGGATCGCGCCGATGGTGGCCACGCTGCTGGTCGGCGGGGTCGTCGCCGACCGCATTTCACGACGCGCGGTGATGGTCGCCGCGGACCTCTCGCGGCTGGTCACACAGGGAGCGATCGCGGTCCTGCTTCTGACCGGCACCGCGGAGATCTGGATGCTCGCCGTGCTGTCCGGCCTCACCGGCGCGGCGACCGGCTTCTTCAATCCCGCCTCGACGGGGCTGATGCCGGCCATCGTGCCCGCCGAGCACCTGCAAGAGGCCAACGGCGTGCGCGCCACCGCACTGTCCGGTGGCGAGATCGCCGGGCCGGCGATCGCAGGCGTGCTCATCGCCGGCTTCGGTGCCGGCTGGGCGCTTGCCATCGACGCCGCCACGTTCGCCGTCAGCGCGCTGTTTCTCGCACAGCTGCACATGCCGGCGCGCGTGGCGCGCGAGAGCAGTTCGTTTCTCTCTGACCTGCGCGAGGGCTGGGGTGTGTTCACGTCGCTGACCTGGGTCTGGGTGTTCGTCGTGGGGGCGGGGTTCGGGAACATGCTCTGGGGTGCGTGGATGACGCTCGGGCCGGTGATCGCCAAGCAGGACCTCGGCGGCGCGGCGGCCTGGGGAACGGTGCTCGGCGCGACGGGCATTGGTGCTCTGATCGGTGCGCTGTTCGCCGTGCGGTTGCGTCCCCGACGGCCGCTCGTGCTCGCTGCGGGCACCTACGCGCTGTTCATCGCGCCGCTCGCCCTGCTCGCCGCCCGCGCGCCGGTCCCACTCATGGCTGCGGGAGCGGTGCTCGGCGGCGCCGCGATGATGATCGGCAACTCGGTGTGGGAGACGACGCTGATGCGCCACGTCCCACACGAATCGCTCTCACGCGTCAGCGCGTATGACTGGTTCGGGTCGCTCGCCTTCCAGCCCCTCGGGCTGGCGATCTGGGGCCCTATCGCGGCCGTGATCGGCCTGTCACCGGCCGTCTGGCTGGCGGCCGGCGGGCTGGTCGTGACGAACGTGGCGCTGCTGTCGGCCGCGCCGATCCGAAACCTACGGGAGCCACGTGTAGGTGAGCGCGAGGGTGCGCCTCGGGAAGCTGCGGACGCTGGTGAGGCTGAGCTGCGGCGCGCTGCCGAATAGCGGCACGCCCTCGCCGAGCGCGATCGGGTGCAGGTACAGGCGGTATTCGCCGATCAGGTTCGCGCGCATCGGCGTCTGCGCGAAGCGGGCGCCACCGTGCGCGAGGATCGGCCCACCGTCCGGCGCCCTCAGCGCCTCCACGACGTTGCCGGCGTGAATCGTCGTCTCGGGCCACGTCACCTGGCGTAGCGTGTTCGAAAGCCCGGCTCCTGGCATCTTGCTCACCGGCGCGGCGAAGGGCTCGCCGGACGTCCGTCAGTGAGGGGCCGTGCCCTCCTGGGACTTCTGACCCATCGCGTGTACCCACGCGCTGCTGAGCAGGTCCGCCGCGTACGTCCTCAGCTCGTCGTCGTAGCGCCGCGGCCACCAAATCGGAACGTCGTTGCCGATCTTGCCCGCGAAGCCGTCCAGGGACAGCTCCACGTTCAGGATCAGCTCGGGGAGTGAGACGCGCTGGAGCGGAGGGGGTCATCGGCATGCGAACGAATGTACGCATCCGTCCGGACGGAATGGGAACATGTGTTCGTGCCTTACGTCGAGCTCCACGCCCACACCGCCTTCTCCTTCCTGGACGGAGCGTCCTCTCCAGCGGAGCTGGCGGCCGCGGCGGTGGAGGCCGGCCATGAGGCGATGGCCGTCACGGATCACAACGGGGTCTCGGGCTCGATGGAGTTCGCGGTGGCCGCGGAGCCGCTCGGCCTGCGCACGATCCACGGCGTTGAGATCGACGTCCTGGACGAGCGGGGCGAGGAGGTGGGCGCGCGCGTCGGCGCGGCGGCGGGCAACGGTTCGGGAGCCGGCGGCGTGGTTGGAGCGCGCGGTGGCGCGGGGGCCGGTGGCATGGCGTCGCCGAGTGCGGGTGGGGGCGGCACGAGGACTCGCGGGGACGCGGCGGCTCCCGCGGGCGACGCCCCGACGCGGCATCTCACCCTGCTGGTCGAGAACGCGACCGGCTGGCGCAATCTCTGCCGGATCATCACCCGGGCGCACAAGTACGACCGGGATCCGAAGGAGCCGCCACCGGCCGTCCCGCTGGAGACGCTCGAGGAGTTTGCGGACGGCCTCGTCTGCCTGAGCGGGTGCGCCGACCGTGGCGTGCACGACGAGCCGACGCTGCGGCGGCTGAAAGCGGCGTTCGGGCCCGATCACCTGCGGGTCGAGCTGCAACGGCCGTTCCAGCGGCACGATCGGTCGCGCAATCGCTCGCTCGCCCAGCTCGCGCAACGGCTGGGCGTGCCCACGGTCGCGACGGGCAACGTCCATGCTCATGCCCGCTCGCGCGCGCCGTTGCAGGACGCGTTCGTGGCGCTGCGCAACCACTTGACGCTGGACGCGAGCGAGCCGGTGCGGCGCGGCAACACCGCGCACGTGCTCGCGACGCCGCAGGCGATGGCGGCGCGCTTCGAAGGTCATGCGGCGGCGGTGGCGGAGAGCGGTGAGCTCGCGGAGCGGCTGCGCTTCAACCTCCAGTCGGACCTTGGCTATCGCTACCCCGGGGCGGAGGATCCGCAGGCGTCGCGCAAGCTCTCGGAGCTGTGCTGGGCGATGATCGGGGTCCGCTACCCGTCCGGCTCGCGCCATCACGGGGCCGCGCACGCTCGGCTGGAGGAGGAGTTGCGGGTGATCGACTCGCTCGGCCTCGCGGGGTTCTTCCTCCTGCATCGCGACCTGCTGGAGCTCGCGCGCGACGTCGCGGTCGAGGTGCGCGGTCCGGCGTCGGCGCGCGCGCTGCTTCCGCCAGGGCGTGGGCGGGGGTCCTCGGTGTCCTCGATCGTCTGTTACCTCACCGGGCTCTCGCACATCGATCCGATCGCGAACGATCTGTTCCTCGGGCGCTTCCTCAACGAGGACCTCAATGCGCTGCCGGACATCGATCTCGACTTTCCGCGCGATGTGCGCGAGAAGCTGATCCCGCGGGTCCACGACCGCTATGGCAAGGAGCGCTCGGCGCTGGTCGCGGCGTTCCCGACGTTCCGGTCGCGCGGGGCGATTCGTGAGCTCGGGAAGGTGCTCGGGCTGCCGCCGGGGGAGCTCGAGCGGGTGGCGCGCGGCGCGGAGCCGTGGGCGGTCAAGAACGTGGGGCGGGACGTCGAGGTGGCGATGGGCATCGAGCCGTCGTCGGAGCCTGGGCCGTTCATCGATCCCGACGCTCGCGCGTCGGCGTTCGCGATGAGCACGACCGAGTGGCTGGCGATGGTCAACGGCAAGCGGCCGGACCAGGCGGAGGCGCACGAAACGGACCCGTCGTCGCCGTCCTATGACCGGCTACCCGGGCGCTGGGCGTGGCTGGCACGGCTGTGCGACGAGGCCTACGGTCTGCCGCGGCATCTGTCGCAGCACTCGGGGGGGATGATCGTCTCCACGCGGCCGCTGATCGACTGCTGCCCGGTCCTGCCGGCGGCGATGGAGGGTCGTCAGCTCTGCCAGTGGGACAAGGACTCGTGTTCGGATGCGGGCTTTCTGAAGATCGACCTGCTCGGGCTCGGGATGCTCTCGGCGGTCGAGCGCTGTGTGGAGGAGATCGGGCGGGTGCGCGGGGCGCGGGTGGACCTGTCGCGGATTCCGTACGACGACGCCGAGACCTACGACGCGATCCAGGTGGCGGACACGATGGGCGTGTTCCAGATCGAGTCGCGGGCGCAGATGGCGTCGCTGCTGCGGACGCGGCCACGGTCCTTGGAGGACCTCACGATCCAGGTGGCGATCGTGCGTCCGGGGCCGATCCTCGGCGGTGCGGTGAACCCGTATATCCAGCGGCTGCAGACACTGCGCGAGAACCCCGGCTACATCGTCCCGTATGAGCACGAGTCATTGCGCTCCGTGCTCAAGGACACGCTCGGGACGATCATCTTCCAGGACCAGGTGATCGAGGTGGCGATGGCCTTCGCCGGGTTCTCGCCCGGTGAGGCGGAGGGGTTGCGCCGCGCGATGAGCCGCAAGCGCTCGGCGGACGCGATCGAGGCCTATCACCAGCGGTTCCTGGACGGCGCGAGGGCGACCCACGGCGTCGGCGAAGAGGTGGCCGAGCGCGTCTACGGCATGATCGTCGGCTTCTCGGGGTTCGGTTTCCCCAAGGCCCACGGGGCCGCGTTCGGGCTGCTCGCCTACCAGTCCACGTGGTTGCGCGTCCACCACGGGCCAGAGTTCCTCTGCGCGCTCATGAACGAGCAGCCGATGGGCTTCTACGCCCCGGACACCCTCGCCCACGAGGCCCAGCGGCGAGGGATCGAGTTGCGCCCACCGGACGTGAACACGAGCCAGGCGCTGAGCACCGTCGAGTGGGTGCCGGAGATGGGCCCATACCCGGCGGGTGAGCCGGCGGGCAACGAGGTGTTCGCGGCGGCGGACGGGGTGCGCGCGGCGGGCGGGGTGCGCGAAGCAGGCGGGTCGCGCGAGGCGGGCGGGGCTGGCGAGGGCGAGATGGGCGCGGCCGGCGGGGCGGCGGTCGGAGAGGTGGGCTCGCGCGGGATCGGCGCACTGCGTGCGGCGGCGGGTGGGCCGGACTCGAGGGTGGGCGGCGAGTCGTTTGCGGGCGCCGGCGTGGAGGGCGTTGGCAGGTTGTCCGGGGTCGCCCGGGAGTTCGGGCGGAGCGATGCTCTGGGTGGCGGGCGGAGCGATGCTCTGGGTGGGGGCGGCGGGCCGGTGGCGGTTGGCGGGGTACGCCCGCTGCGAGTGGTGGACGCATCGCCTGAGCCCGACGAGGCGGTTCCGGTGATCGGGATCGTGCGGTTGGGGCTCGGGTACGTGTCCGGGGTGCGGGAGGAGGAGGTCAAGGCGCTGGTGGCGGCGCGGGAGGAGGGCGGGCCGTTTCGGTCGCTGGCGGATCTGGCGTCTCGGGCGGGGGCGGGGCGGCCGGCGCTGGACAAGCTGGCGTGGGCGGGTGCGTGCGACTCGCTGGTCGGGGGGTCGTCGGCGCATGCGCGGCGGACCGCGTTGTGGCAGTTGGGGGTGGCGGCGCCGGGGGAGAAGATCGTCGAGGGGACGCAGTTGGCGTTGCCGCTGGAGGTGCCGGAGGCGCCGGCGTTGCGGGCGTTGACGCCGTGGGAGTCGATGATCGGCGATTACGCGACGACTGGGCTGACGCTCGGGCCGCACCCGATGAAGTTGCTGCGGCACGCGCTGCCGGCGGGGACGGTGTCGATCAAGGACCTGCAGCGGATTCCGCATGACACGCCGGTGCGGTTGGGTGGGCTGGTGGTGGCGCGGCAGCGGCCGGGGACGGCGAAGGGGATCGTGTTCCTGCTGCTGGAGGATGAGTTCGGGACGATCAACCTCATCGTGCCGCCGGATCTCTATGAGGCGAATCGGTTGACGGTGCGGTCGGAGCCGTTGCTGCTGTGTCAGGGGCGGCTGGAGAAGCTGCCGCAGGCGGGCGGGGGGATCAACATCTTCGTCAAGGCGGTGCGGGCGCTGGTGACGCCGGATGACGTGAAGGCGGATGTGGTCGAGTTGGCTGAGCGGCGGGTCGCGGCGGCGGCCACGGGGCGGGGCGAAGGGGCTCAGGGCGGGCGTGAGGCGGCCTCGACGATGGGCGAGTTCCGGCAGGTTTCGCCGCCGATTCAGAGCTTTGCGTCGGGGCGGAGAAGGTAGTTGCGGGGGCCATTCCTGAGGTTCGAATGCAGGCGGCGCCGCCTGCCACCCGCCCGAGCGGGTACATTGCCGACCCGTGGGCACGCTCTTTTTTGTCCTGGTCTTCGTCGGCCTCGGCCTGGCAACGCTCGTCATCGCGATGAGCCGAGGCCGTGGTGGCCTTGGCGGAATGATGCATTCGCAGACGCGAGGGAGTCGGCGCTTCGCGCTGTTCCTGTTCATCGCGGCCATCCTCGGCTTCGGTATCGCCGTCCCGGCGTGGGTGATCGCGAGCAACGAGGACCGCAGTGACGCGCCGGCGGCGCAGATCTCCGGGCTGACCGCGGCCGAGGTGCACGGGCAGGAACTGTTCGGGCGCCGCTGCGGTTTGTGTCACTCGCTGAAGGCCGCGAATGCGGTCGCGCGGGTGGGACCGAACCTCGACGACCTCTCGCCGAACGAGAAGCTGGTCCTTGACGCCATCAACAAGGGCCGCTCGAACGGCAACGGGCAGATGCCGGCGCAGATCTATACGGGTGAGGACGCCGAGGACGTCGCGAAATTTGTCGCAAAGTCCGTCGGCCAAGAAGCTCCGTCCGGCGGTTGATGTAGAAGTCACAAGCGGTGCAGGTGTTTCGTCGCTGGTACGATTTCGACCGCATCCGCTGAATTCCCGTTGGACGCGGGAAGCGGGGGACCCACTTGCAGGTGGGGCGAATCGAAACCGGTCCGGTGTCGTAGCGCCGCTCTTCTGGCGCGAGCCCGTCAGCTAACCCCGTAAGCCGAGGAAGAGGACGAGTCATGGCCCCTGAGAATGAGGCACGCCCCTTGGCGGCCTTCTACGACCACGAGAGCGAGGAGCCCCGCCGGCGCCGTCGCCCCGCGGCCGATTGGGGAGTCGGCGAGGACATCTTCGACCGTATGCCGAGCCGGTTCGCGCGCCGTGGCGAGCATCGCGACGAGATCGTCGTCCACCGCGCTGAGGACGAGCGCCCGTCGCGACCACGCGAAGCGGCGTCGTGGGGCGAAGACGCGTGGGCCGAGGATGGGCCGGCGCCGCGAGGCGGGACCGCGCGGGTGACGCGCAGGCGAGTCGCGCGGCGCGGACGTGCGCGAGACGTGGGGCGACGCGCGCGCGGCGTGCGCGAGACGTGGGCGACGAGTCGCGCGGCGCGGACGTGCGCGAGACGTGGGGCGATGAGGATCGCGCTCCGCGGGTCGACGTCTCGCGTGAAGTCGAGTCTTGGCACGAGGATGACGACGAGCCGGACTTCGGCGAGCACAGGGTGCTCGCGGAGAAGCCGCAGGTCGATTCGTGGATGGATGACGCTCCTCTGGTGCCCGGTGAGAGCCGGACGATCGTTCTCGGGACCGACGAATCTCCGGGGCCGATGCGCGGGCAGGAGCAGCCGAAGGAGCGCAGGACGGTCGTGATCAGCGGGCATCCCGATCGGGTGCCGGCGGTCAGGCCGCAGCGTCCCCCGCGCAGTGCGGTGGAGCGGATCGGGACCAGTCCGGACCGGATCGTCGCCTATGCGGTGGCGCTCGGATTCCTGCTGGTGCTGATCGCGGTTCTCACGACCGGGCAATGATCCGTACAGCGGAGCCTTGCGGGGCGCCGCTTCCGGGCATACCCTTATCTCTCGTAAGCCCCCCTAGCTCCCCCACGGTGGTGGCAATGCCGAAAACAGAGATGAGCCGGTTCCCGATCCACGACGACCTCACAGCGCCCGAGGCGTCGTTGCCGATTTTGAAGGGCGCGTCGTCAGCGGCCGGGCAACTTCCGAACCTGCTTGGCGTGCTGGCGGGTGCGCCGGCCGCGCTGAAGGCGTATGTGCGCTACCGCGCCGAACTGCGCCATGGGACGCTGCCGAAGCACAGCGCCGAGCGGATCGGTCTGGCGGTGGCCGAGTACTACCGCTCCAAACCCGGCCTGCAGCTGCACACGCGTACGGGCCGGCAGGTGGGCCTGGGCATCGATGAGGTGGCGCGGGCCAAGCGCTGGGACTCCGGCGACGCGGCCGAGGCGGCGCTGCTGCGCTACCTCAAGCCGTTGCTGGAGACCGGGACGTTCCCGCAGCACCTGCATGAGGAGGCGCGTGAGGCGGGCTGGACGGAGGAGCACCTCCTCGAGGCCATCGCGGTGCTGTCGATGGAGTCCTTCACCGCGATGATCAACGTCGCGGGCGACGTGCCGGTCGACGGCTCCATCGAGGAGACGCGGGTCTTGCGCGCCGCATGAGCCGATGAAACCTGGGGCGTCGACAGCCACAGCCGACGAGCTCACTGCCGAATGCCAGTGCTGTCCGCGCTACCACGAGGCGGTCGAACTGGTCGGGAAGCGGTGGACGGGCGCGATCCTCTATGTGCTCCTGCATGGAGGCAAGATGCGGTTCACGGAGATCGCGAACAGCGTCGAGGATCTGTCGGATCGCCTGTTGTCGGAGCGGATGAAGGAGCTGGAGGCGAAAGGCATCGTCGTGCGCCACGTCAGCGACGGCACGCCGACCAAGGTTTCGTATGAATTGACGTCCAAGGGTCGCGAGCTCGCGCCGGCGATGGCGGAGCTCAAGACCTGGGCGGACCGCTGGTTGGACTGAGTTCCGACCGCACGTCCACCCGTCACCGCCGCGCGGTCCATTAGCCTCCACGGCGAAATGTCAGACCGCCCCCAGACCGCCGACGACGTCAAAGCCTACGTCGCGGAGAACAGCATCCGCTTCATCCGCCTGTGGTTCACCGACATCCTCGGGCAGCTGAAGTCCTTCTCCATCTCCGCCGAGCAGCTGGATGACGCCTTCGAGGGCGGCATGGGCTTCGACGGTTCCTCGATCACGGGCTTCAACGCGATCGAAGAGTCCGACATGATCGCGCTGCCGGACCCCGCCACGTTCAACGTGCTGCCCTGGCGCCCGGAGGACGGTGCGGGCGTGGCCCGCATGTTCGCCGACGTGCAGACGCCGGAGCGCCGCCCCTACGAGGGTGACCCGCGCCACGTGCTCAGGCGGGCCGTGGACCGCGCCCAGCGAGATGGGCTTCCAGACGTTCAACGTCGGCCCTGAGCTCGAGTACTACCTGTTCCGCGACAACCACGGCACGGAAGTCCTTGACGAAGGCGGGTACTTCGATCTGACGACGCTCGACGCCGGCTCCGACGTCCGCCGGGACACGGTGCTCGCGCTCAACCGGCTTGGGATCGACGTCGAGTACTCCCACCACGAGGTGGGGCCGTCCCAGCACGAGATCGACATGCGGTACAGCAACGCGATGAAGATGGCCGACGACTGCATGACCTACCGCATCACGGTCAAGGAGTACGCGCTCAAGTACGGCTGGCACGCGACGTTCATGCCCAAGCCGCTGTTCGGTCAGAACGGCTCCGGCATGCACACCCACCAGTCCCTGTTCAAGGACGGCCGCAACGCGTTCTACGACGCGGACGACAAGTACTTCCTGTCGGACGTCGGCAAGGCGTTCATCGCCGGCCAGCTGCGCCACGCCCGCGAGATCTGCAGCATCTTCGCCCAGTGGGTGAACTCCTACAAGCGGCTCGTGCCGGGCTATGAGGCGCCGGTCTACGTCGCGTGGAGCCGCCGGAACCGCTCAGCGCTGGTGCGCGTCCCGCTCTACCACCCCGGCAAGGAGAACGCGACCCGGATGGAGCTGCGCGCGCCCGATCCCGCGTGCAACCCCTACCTCACGTTCGCGGTGCTCCTGCAGGCCGGGCTGGAAGGGATCGAGCGCGGCTACGAGCTGCCCGAGCCGATGGAGAAGAACCTCTACCACCTCAGCCCGGACGAACGCCGCCGGCTCGGCATCGAGCAGCTGCCGGAGACGCTCGGCGAGGCGATCGAGGTGACCGCCGAGTCCGAGCTCGTGCTGCGCACGCTCGGCGAGCACATCTTCAACCGCTACATCGAGATCAAGCGCCAGGAGTGGGAGGACTACCGCGTCCAGGTCACCCCCTGGGAGCTGGAGCGCTACCTCTCCATTCTCTGAGACCAACGGGGCACCGCGCCGCGGTCATCCGACCTTGGCCCGGCGGCGGGCGAGCTTCGAAGGCCACCAGACGTGCCGGCCCGCGTCGATGACCGCGGCCGGCACGATCACCGAGCGCACGAAGAACGTGTCCAGCAGGACGCCGAAGGCGACGATGAAGCCGATCTGGGTGAGCACCACCAGCGGCAGGACGGCGAGCGCGCCGAACGTCCCGGCGAGCACGATCCCGGCGCCGCTGATGACCGCGCCGGTCACCGCGAGCCCGCGAAGCGTTCCTTCCCGCGTTCCACGTTTGATGGCCTCTTCGCGCACACGGGCCATCAGGAAGATGTTGTAGTCGATGCCGAGCGCGACGAGGAAGACGAAGCACAGCAACGGCAGCGTCGGGGCCATGCCGCTGAACCCGAAGATGTACTCCGAGACGAACACGCCGACGCCGAGCGCCGCGGCAAAGGACAGGATCACCGAGACGATCAGCAGCAGCGGCGCGACCACCGCTCGCAGCAGACCGATCAGGATCACGAACACGACCAGCAGCGTCAGCGGGATGATCAGCTTGTTGTCGCGCGAGGCGGCCTGGCGCAGGTCGTACTCCTGCGCCGTCTGGCCGCCGACGAGCACGCCGTCGCCGAGGGCTTCGCGGATCTTCGGGATCTGATCGAGCGCGTCGCTCGAATACGGCGCC
The DNA here is from genome assembly GCA_963798325.1 of uncultured Solirubrobacteraceae bacterium. Taxonomy (GTDB): domain Bacteria; phylum Actinomycetota; class Thermoleophilia; order Solirubrobacterales; family Solirubrobacteraceae; genus Solirubrobacter. The sequence continues at coordinate 1,615,441 of CAWCSS010000001.1, read as the reverse complement.
GTCTTCAGCGTGAGCGAGAGCTGGGCGGCGTTGGCGTCGCGTGCGCCGGGGCGCACCTCGCCGAAGCGCTGAGCGGCGGCCGTCACGCTGTCGACGCGGCTCGGGTCGGTGACGACCAGATCGGTCGGCGCGGACGCGCCCGCCGAGAAGTTGCGCGCGAGGATCTCCTGGCCGTCCACGGAATCGACCTGCCCGCGGAAGCCGGTGCCCTGCGTCTGGCTGAGGTCCAGCCCGGCGAGGTTCGCGGCCAGGATGACGAGCACGAGCGAGCCGCCGATCCAGATCGCGCGCGGCCGCTTGGCCACCCGCTCGCCGACGCGGCGCCAGAACCCGTGCGTCTCGTCCACACCCTCCTGGCCGGGGTGGGGGATCGTGTCCATCCCGGGGGACCAGAAGGCGTTGCGGCCGCAGATCGTCAACAGCGCGGGCAGGATCGTGAGCATCGAGATCATCGCCAGGCCGATGCCGACGGCGCCGACCGGCCCGAGCCCGGCGGTGGAGTTGACCTCGGCGAGGGTCAGGGTCAGCAACGCGGCGATGACCGTCAGGCCGGACGCCAGGATCGCCGGACCCGCACTGCTGAGCGCGACCCGCATCGCCTCGTGCTTGTCCTCGTGGCGCCGGAGCTCCTCTCGGTATCTGGAGACCAGCAGCAGCGCGTAGTCGGTTCCGGCGCCGAAGACGAGCACCGGCAGGATCCCGCCGGTCTGGCCGTTGATCGTCACGCCCGCCTCGGCCATCAGGTAGCCGGCGCCGCGCGACGCGCCCTCGGCCAGCACGACGGCGAAGAACGGGATCACCCAGAAGATCGGCGAGCGGTAGATGATGATCAGCAGGACGAGCACGATCGTCGCCGCGGCGTACAGCAGCGGGCCGTTGACGCCGCCGAAGACCTTGATCGCGTCCAGGCTGTAGCCGGCGGCCCCGGTGAGCTTGACCTCCAGCCCGCCGGATGACGTGCCGGCTCGGTCGCGGATCGACTGGACACCGTTCTCGAAGGCGTCGCCGACGGCATCGCCCGGCTTGACGGGTTGGACGATCAGCGCCGCCTTGCCGTCGGGGGCGAAGACCGGGTCCTGCGCCTCCAGCACGAGCGGGAGCCGGTCCCGGTTCAAGGCGTCCTTCGTCTTCGTGATCCGCTGCTTGTCGGCGTCGGTCAGCCCGGCGGGGCGCTCGAACACGACCACCGCGGGCGCGAGCTCGCCGCCCGGCAGCTTCTGGATCGCCTCCAGGGCCTTCAAGGACTCGGCATCGCCGGGAAGCCATGACGAGGACTCGTTCTTCTGGACACCCTCGAACTTGCCCGACTGGCTGGCCAGCCCGACGTAGAACAGGACGGCGACGATCAGGACGATGAATTTGCCACGGTGGCCGGCGGGGAGCGTCAGCATGTGTCGAAGGTACGGGTTGGACGCGCTGGTTGGATTTTCGCGAGGGTCGGTTTCGGCTTCAAGAGGGTCTGCCCGGGTGACCCGGAGGACTCGCTCGCCGGTCGCTTCGAGGTAGCGGTGGAGCTACGGCTGGTCGCGGATCTCCTTGTCGGGCTCACCCCGCGGGCACGGCACGAAAACGTGCCTGATTCACTCGGTCTGCAGCGCCTCTGTCAATGCTTCGACACCGGTCACCGGCAGCTGGCAGGTGAAGCGCTCGCAGACGTACGCGGCCGGGGCGCCGTCGACCGGAACGCGGCCCGCCAACAGCGGGACGGACTGACCGCCCCCGCCGGCCAACACCACGTGCGGGTAGAACCCGCCTCGGACGACGGCGGCCAGCGATGACACGTCCTCGCCCGCCAGGGCGACCTCACGCACCGGCGAGACGATGAAGTCGATCGCCCGCAGCAGGTGGCCGAAGGCCAGCGGGTGCTCGGGGGCGACGGTGTGCAGGAGCTGGATCAGCGTCAGCGCCGCTTCCTCGTAGGACACCTCGCCCGACAGGTGAGCGAGTCGCAGGAGGCCGTAACACGCGGAGGAGGCGCCTGACGGGATCGGTGCGTCCTCGAGGTCCTTGCGGCGTGCGATCAGGTCGGAGTGGTCGGCCGAGGTGGAGAAGAACCCGCCCCGCTCGCGGTCCAAGAAGCGGATGATGATCGTCTCGGCGAGCTCGACGGCGCGGACGAACCAGCGCTCGTCGAACGTCGACTCGTACAGGACGACGTACGCCTCGAGCAGGTAGGCGTGGTCCTCGAGGAACGCCGGCTGCTTCGCCCGCCCGCGGTTGAACACCCGCAGCAGGCCGCCGTCGCGCGAGCGCAGGTCGCGCTCGACGAACTCCGCGCACGTCACGGCGGCCGAGAGGTAATCGGCCCGGCCGAACGCGCTCCCGGCGTCGGCCAAGGCCGAGATCATCGCCGCGTTCCACGAGCACACCCGCTTGTCGTCCAACGCGGGGCGGACACGGGCCTCACGGGCCGAGAGCAGCCGCGACTTGATCTCACGAATCTCCGGCGGGTCGGAGGTCGCCCGCACGAGGATGTTCGACCCTTCGAAGTTCCCCGCCTCCGACACGCCGAAGTGCACCAGAGCGGCGTCGGCCAGCTCCCCAAGCGCCGCGCGGATCTCGTCCACCGACCAGACGTAGAACTTGCCTTCGACGCCCTCGGAGTCCGCGTCCAGAGACGACGCGAAGCCGCCTTCGTCCTGGCGAAGCTCACGGATCGCCCAGTCCAGCGTCTCCTCGCACACCCGCCTGAACAGCGCGTCGCCGGTGATCTGCCACGCGTGGAGGTACGCCCGGGCGAGCAGCGCGTTGTCGTAGAGCATCTTCTCGAAGTGCGGCACGACCCACGCGGGATCGACCGAGTAGCGGGCGAAACCACCGCCGATCTGGTCGTAGATCCCGCCCGCCGCCATCCGCCGCAACGTCATCAGCGGCATCGCCCGCTCGCCGCGCGCGAGCAGGAACTCGATCACCGACGTGGCGGGGAACTTCGGCGCGCCGCCCCAGCCGCCGAACTCGTCGTCGAACGATCGCCGCAACACGCCGACGGCAGCGTCCAGCGAGGCCGGATCGAACGGCACCTCCGGCGCCTCCAGCGCCGCGGCGCCGAACAGCCGCGGGATGATCGAGGTGGCGGCCTCGTCGATCTCGGCACGCTGCGAAGCCCACGACTCGCGAAGCGCCGACAACACCTGCGTCCAGGACGGCAGCCCGTGGCGGGGCTCCGGCGGGAAGTACGTCCCCGCGTAGAACGGCGCCCCGTCCGGCCGCAGGAACGCGTTCAAGGGCCAGCCGCCGCGGCCGGTCATCGCCTGCACGGCGTCCATGTAGATCGCGTCGACGTCCGGGCGCTCCTCGCGGTCGACCTTCACGCAGACGAACGAGGAGTTCATCAGCGCGGCCACGGAAGCGTCCTCGAAGGTCTCGTGCTCCATCACGTGGCACCAGTGGCAGGCCGCGTACCCGATCGAGACGAGCACCGGCTTGTCCTCCAGACGGGCTCGCTCGAAGGCCTCGGGGCCCCAGGGATACCAATCCACCGGGTTCTCGGCGTGTTGAAGCAGGTACGGCGAAGTTTCTGAGCTGAGGCGGTTCGGCATCGGTTCTGTACGTTCCTTTCATGTCCCATTCTCGCGAAACCGTGACCGCCGACCCCGGTCCCCCCGCAGCGGGGCCGTACTCGCACGCCGTCAAGTCCAACGGCCTGCTGTTCATCAGCGGACAGGTCCACCTCGATCCCGAGACCGGCAAGCTCATCGACGGTAGCCCGGCCGAGAAGGCCGAGCGCTGTCTCGAGAACCTCACGATCATCGCCGAAGCGGCGGGGGCGAAGCTCGAGAACGCCGTCCGCGTCGCCGTCTACGTCACCGACATCAGCGTCTTCGCCGAGATGAACACGGCCTACGCGGGCTACTTCGAGCAGGACCCGCCCGCCCGGACCACCATCGGCGTCGCCGCCCTCCCGATGGGCGCCGAGGTCGAGATGGACGCGATCATCGCGCTGTGAGCGTCACCGCGCGCGACGTCAGAGCCGCACGCGCGGCGGTCGAGACCGTCGCGCGCAGGACACCGATCCTGTCCACCCGCACATTCTCCGAGCGTGCGGGCGGGACGGTCGTCCTGAAGGCCGAGAACCTGCAGCGCACCGGCTCGTTCAAGGTCCGCGGCGTGGCCGCGAAGCTCGCCGCGCTGGGTGAGGAAGGCTGCGCCAACGGCGTCGTCGCCGCCAGCGCCGGCAACCACGCGCAGGCGCTCGCCGCCGGCGCGGCCGCCCGCGGCATCCGCTGCGAGGTGTTCGTGCCCAGCGACGCGCCGATGTCGAAGGTCGAAGCCGCGCGCGGCGCCGGGGCGATCGTCCACGTCGGTGGCAACAGCGTCGACGCCTGCCTGATCTCCGCGCTGGCGCGGGCCGAGGAGGGCGGACTGGCGTTCGTCCATCCGTTCGACGACGTGGCGATCGTCGCCGGCCAGGGCTCGCTGGGACTGGAGTTGCTCGAGGACGTCCCCGACCTCGCGCGGGTCGTGGTGCCGATCGGCGGCGGCGGGCTGTGCGCCGGGGTGGCGCTGGTGATCAAGGAAGCCAGGCCTGACGTGAAGATCGTCGGCGTCCAGGCCGCCGCCTGCGCGCCGTATCCCGAGTCGATGCAGGCTGGGACCCCGATGGAGGCCAAGACCGCGCTGACGATCGCCGACGGGATCGCGGTCAAGCGCCCCGGCGGCATCCCGCTGGAGATCCTGCGCACCCACCTCGATGACCTGGTCCTCGTCGACGAGGAGGCGACCGCCGCCGCGATGGCGCTGCTGCTGGAGCGCTGCAAGCTCGTGGTCGAGGGCGCCGGAGCGGTCAGCGTGGCCGCGATCCTGGGCGAGAAGCTCGACGCGATCGACGGGACCACGGTCGCCGTGCTCAGCGGCGGGAACGTCGACGCGACGATGCTGGCCGCGATCGCCCGCCGTCACGAGACCGAATCGGGGCGCCGCCTGGTCGCGCTCACGCGCATCCCCGACCGTCCGGGCGGGCTCGCCACGCTGCTCGCCGCCGTCGCGGGGACCGGCGCGAACATCGTCGACGTCAGCCACGTGCGGGAAGGGCTGCATCTGCATGTGCGCGAGACCGCGGTCGAGATGGTGCTCGAGACCCGCGGCCACGAGCACGCGCAGCGGGTGCTGGCCAGGCTCCAGGAGGAGGGCTACCAGGCGCAGGTCCTGCGCTGACAACGTCCTGGCAAGTCTCGGGCAAGGCGCGCCCGCCAGCCTGCGCGCCATGCTCCCACGTCTCCTGCTCGCCGTCGGCGCCGCGCTGCTGTTGGCGCCCGCCGCGGCGAACGCCGACTCGATCGTGTACATCGACCAGGGCAACGTCTGGTCCGCCAGCCCGGACGGCGCCCGCAAGGTCCAGCTGACCAGCGGCGGCCAGTGGCACTCGCCCACACAGGCCGACGACGGCACGATCGCGGCGGTGCAGGGCACGGGGCCGATCACCGTGATGGCGCGCAACGGGCAGGTCCTGCACACGATCACGACGCCCACCACCAAGTCCGGCGACGGCGGGACGTTCGCCCCGCGCCCGGTGCACCTCTCCTTCTCGCCCGACGGCAGCAAGATCGCCTACTCCTACCTGGCCTACAGCTGCCCGGTGGCCTCGACCTGCGGCTCGATCCAGCGCTCGACGTACTACACGGACGCGAACGTCACCGAAGCCACACCCGTCGCCACCTACGGCAACCAGTTCAGCGTCTCGAACCCGGAGTGGATCACCAACAACCGCACGCTGGTGTTCGGCGGCTACGGCCGCCAGGTGGCGATCGACGACCTCGGGCCGGGCGAGTACGACAGCCAGCCGTGGATGGTCCCGAACGGTGACATGGGCGACGGCGAGCTGTCGCGCGACGGCACCCGCCTGGCGGTGACCAGCGACTACGGCGCCAATACGACGATCGCCTTCTTCGCCGTCAAGGGGGACGTGAAGACGACCGTGCCGGAGTACCCGGACTTCGCGTGCGCGTTCACGCAGAAGGACGAGCGCTACGCCGACCCGACCTGGGCGCCCGACGGCGCCGGGATCGCGTGGGAGAGCAGCGCCGGCATCACCGTCTCGCGCTTCACCGCGTTCGGGCCCGCGACGTGCGCGCTGCCCAACGACATCAACCTGACCCCGACCGGCTCCGAGCCCGACTGGGGGCCCGCCGACCCGCCTGCCGCCGCGTACGTCGCGCCGGTCGTGACGCCGCCCGCGACGAACCCGGCACCCATCCCGGCGCCCGCCAAGACGACCGTGAAGCTCGCGATCGTCAAGGCGAAGGGCAGGACGGTCACGGTGACCGTCCCGGGCGCCGGCAAGGCCAAGGCCGTCATCACCCGAAAGGGCAAGAAGGTGGCGACCGGTACGGCGACGGCGAGGCAGGCCGGGACGCTGAATATCAGGCTGAACAAGGCGATCAAGGGCAAAGGTCTCACCCTCAAGTTGACGTTCAGCAAGAGGACGATCTCGAAGAAGCTCAGCTAGTCTGCGCGGCGATGTCGCACGATTCGCGCGTCGCCGCGCTTGACGCCCTGCTCGAGGACCATGGTCTGGATGCCGTCCTCGCCACCAAAGACGCCTCCATCGCCTATCTCACGGGCTTCTGGGGAATCCAGCTCGAGCGCTTCTTCGGCGTCGCGGTCAGACGCGGCGGCGAGGGAGCGCTGATCGCTCCGTCGCTCGATCGTGACAGCGTGGGCACGGCGCCGACGGGCCTGAACAAGGCGCTCTACGACGCCGCACAGACCAACGGGCTGCCGACGCTCTTCGAGGCGCTCAACGGCGCCACGCGGATCGGCGTCGAGGAGGACCACCTGATCTGGGCGCGGTCGAAGGCGCTCGCCGAGGCCGGCTACGAGCTCGTCCCGGCGACCGATCTGATCATGGAGCTGCGCGCGGCCAAGGACGCCGAAGAGGTCGAGAAGGTGCGCCGGGCGTGTGCGCACATCATCGAGATCTACGAGGAGCTGTGGGCGGACCTGAAGGTCGGCGACAGCGAGGCCGACGTCAACGCCAAGGTCGCCTACAGCCTCGCCCGACGTGGCGGCTCGCACCCGGAGCCGCACATCCTCTTCGGCGCTCACGCGGGTGACCCTCACGGCTCGCCGGGCGCGCGCACGCTGCAGACCGGCGACGTGGTCGTCGCTGACATCTCCGCGCAGTTCGACGGCTACTGGGGCGACATGACCCGCGTCGCGCACGCCGGGACGCCGACCGACTGGGCCGCGCAGGCCTGGGCGGTGGTCAAGGAGGCCTACGACGATGCGGTCGCGGCCACGCGAACCGGCAATACGGCCCGGGACGTGGACCAAGCGCAGCGGGTGATCGTCGAGGCCCACGCGGAGCTCGGCGCGTGCCTGCATGGCGCCGGCCACGCGATCGGGACCGAGATCCATGAGCCGCCGTTCCTCGTGGCCAGCAGCGACACGCCGCTGCGCGAGGGCATGATCTTCACCGTCGAGCCCGGGATCTACGACTCCGAGCGCGGCGGCATCCGGCTCGAGGACGACATCCTGGTCGGCCCCGACGGGCCGGTGAACCTCTCGCCCAGTGCCCTCGACCTACGCGTCCTCGGAGGCTAGGGCCTCCGCGCGCTTGCGCGCGTACATCCGGCGCATCTTCTCGCGTGAGCCGCACGTCGCCATCGAGCACCAGCGGCGGCGGCCGCTCGTGTCGAGGAACACCCACCCGCAGTCGCGGCCCGGGCAGCGGTGCAGGCGGGACATCCGCGCCGGGTCGGCGAGCAGCGAGACCGCGTCGGCGGCCACGGCGAAGCGCACGCGGCGCGTCTCCTCGGCCGACCAGTCGAGCCCGAAGTCGCCGTCCTCGCGGCGGATCAGCGTCCCCGCGGCGACCGCCTGCGCGTAGGCGAAGCGCAATCGCGACAGTGAGAACTGATCGGGCTCGGCTCCGCCGGCGAGGGCGGAGAAGATCGAATGCAGCGCCTGGCGCAGGCCGCGCGCGATCTCCAGTTCCTCCGGTCCCCCGGGGCGGCCCGCGATACCGAGACGGATGCCCCAGCGATCCAGCGAGTCCGGCTCCAACAGCGCGTCGGTCGCGCTGATCGGGAGCTCGTCCTGCGTCCAGTCGACGCTGTTGGCGAAATCCAGCGCGAGCGCACCGCCTTGGAGTTTGATCGATTCGGGGGTTACCTTTACCACTGCCAGGAGAGTATACGGTAAGGTTCCGGTCTCGTGCACAAGTCAACCGACATCCGAGCAGGACTCAGAGCAGGTCTGCCCCTGGTGCTCCCCACGCTCGTGGGCGGGTTCACCTTCGGGGTCCTGGCGCAGCCGCTGATGGGCTCGCTCGCGCCGGTGCTGATGTCGCTTGCCGTCTTCTCCGGAGCGGCGCAGTTCGCCGCACTGACGGTGCTGACGGCGGGCGGCGGGGCGGCCGCGGCGATCGCCTCCGGGATGCTCATGAACGCCCGCTGGTTGCCGATGGGGCTGGCCGTGGGGCCGTTTCTGAAGGGCGGACCGCTCCGGCGCTCGCTCGAGTCGCTCGGCATCGTCGACGCCTCGTTCGCGCTGTCGAGCAACGGCGACGGTACCTATGACCGCGGCGTGCTGATCGGCGCGACCATCCCGCAGTGGTTCGCGTGGGTGGGCGGGACGGTGCTGGGCGTCCTCGGAGGGTCGCTGCTGGGCGACCCGCAGGCCCTGGGCCTGGATGCGATGTTCCCGGCGTTCTTCCTGGCCCTGCTGTTCGGCGAGGCGCGCACCCGCCCAGCGCGAGCGGCGGCGATGACCGGGGCACTGATCGCGCTGATCCTGCTTCCGTGGGCGCCGGCGGGCGTGCCGGTGGTGGCGGCCGCGGCCGCGGCGCTGCTCGGGCTCAACCGGCGCTTCGCGATTCCCAGGCTGGCGCCGGCATGACCGCCGTGTGGATCACGATCGCGGCGCTGACCGTCGGCACGATCCTGGCGAAGGCGGCCGGAACGCTGATCCTCGGCTCTCGCGATCTCAGCCCGAAGACGCTGAACGTCACCGCGCTCGTCGCTCCCGCGATCCTCGCCGCGCTCGTCGTCTACGAGACGCTCGCGGCGCCCGGAGGCGGCATCACCGTCGACGCCCGCGTGGCCGGCCTGGGCGCCGCGCTGGTGGCGCTGCTGGCCAGGGCGCCGATGATCGTCGTGATGCTCGTCGCGGCCGCGGTGACCGCGGGCCTGCGCGCGCTCTAAGGCCTGGCCGGCTCCGATCGCGCGACGCTGCGCACCGCGGCTGATGCCGGGTTTGCGCGCGCTGTAACCCGGGGAGGACTCCGGCGCACCCGTCGGGAGGAGTTGCCATGCGTGCGAAGTCCATCGCCATCTGGTCGGCGGTCGCCGTGATCGGAGCGGTCGCGTGGGGGGTGATCGCGCTTGTGCGCGACGAGCCGATCAGCGCCGCGTGGCTGATCGCCGCCGCCGTCGGTTCCTACGCGATCGCGTACCGGTTCTACGCCCGCTTCATCCAGTACCGGGTCCTCGGCGCGGACCGCAACCGCGCCACGCCCGCCGAGCGCCTGGAGAACGACAAGGACTTCCAGCCGACCGACCGGCGTGTGCTCTTCGGGCACCACTTCGCCGCGATCGCCGGCGCCGGGCCGCTCGTCGGCCCCGTCCTGGCCGCGCAGATGGGCTACCTGCCGGGGACGATCTGGATCATCGTCGGCGTCATCTTCGCCGGCGCCGTGCAGGACATGGTCGTCCTGTTCTTCAGCATGCGCCGCGACGGCAAGTCGCTCGGGCAGATGGCGCGCGACGAGATCGGCCCGGTCGGCGGGGCCGCCGCGCTGATCGCCGTGCTGGCGATCATGATCATCCTGCTGGCCGTCCTCGCGCTGGTCGTCGTCAACGCGCTGGCCAACTCACCCTGGGGCACGTTCAGCCTCGCGATGACGATCCCGATCGCGTTCCTGATGGGCTTCTACATGCGCGTCCTGCGGCCGGGGCGCGTGCTCGAGGCGACCGCGATCGGGGTGACGCTGCTGCTGGCGGCGATCGCGCTCGGCGGCGTGGTGCAGAACTCGAGCCTGGCCGACGTGTTCACGCTGGAGCCGACGACGCTCGTCTGGTGCCTGCTCGTCTACGGCTTCGTCGCGTCCGTCCTGCCGGTCTGGATGCTGCTCGCCCCGCGCGACTACCTCTCGACCTTCATGAAGGTCGGCACGATCCTGCTGCTGGCGGTCGGCATCGTCGTGACGCTGCCGCTGATGAAGAACCAGGCGGTGACGGACTTCGCCACCAACGGCCAGGGCCCGGTGTTCGCCGGCGCGCTGTTCCCGTTCGTCTTCATCACCATCGCCTGCGGCGCCCTGTCGGGCTTCCACGCCCTGATCTCCTCGGGCACCACGCCGAAGATGATCGAGAAGGAGACCCAGGTCCGGTTCATCGGCTACGGCGCGATGCTGATGGAGTCGTTCGTCGCGATCATGGCGCTGATCGCGGCCTCGATCATCGAGCCGGGCCTCTACTACGCGATGAACTCGCCCGCGGGCGCGACCGGCGGGACGGTCCAGGCGGCCAGCGAGTTCGTCAACGGGCTCGGCTTCAACATCTCCCCGGGTGCGCTCGACGCCGCCGCCCGCGGCGTCGAGGAGCAGTCGCTGGTGTCCAAGACCGGTGGCGCGCCGACCCTCGCGATCGGCATGTCGACGATCTTCACCGGCGCGACCGGGGAGGGCCTGCGGGCCTTCTGGTACCACTTCGCGATCATGTTCGAGGCCCTGTTCATCCTCACCACGGTGGACGCGGGCACGCGGGTCGGGCGCTTCATGCTCCAGGACACGCTGGGCAACGTCTACAAGCCGTTCCGCAACGTCTCGTGGAAGCCCGGCGTGTGGCTCTGCAGCGCGATCATCGTGGGCGCCTGGGGGTACTTCCTCTACACCGGCGTGACGAACCCGCTCGGCGGGATCAACCAGCTGTTCCCGCTGTTCGGCATCGCCAACCAGCTGCTCGCGGCGGTCGCCCTGACCCTCTGCACGGCGCTGCTGATCAAGGCGGGCAAACTCAAGTGGGCGTGGGTGACGGGCATCCCGCTGGCCTGGGATGCGACCGTGACGCTCACCGCCAGCTACCAGAAGGTCTTCAGCGACGACCCCAAGCTCGGCTTCTTCGCTCAGCGCGACAAGTTCCAGGACGCGATCGCCGCCGGGCAGGTCACGGCACCGGCCAAGAACATGGACGACATGCACGCGGTGGTGACCAATTCGACGGTCGACGGCATCCTCGCGGCATTCTTCGCCATCCTTATCGTCATCGTGATCGTCGACGCCGCCCGCATCTGCGTGAAGGCCATCCGCTCGCGCGAGCCGCTGCCCACCACCGAGGTGCCCGCCGAGGAGTCGCAGCTGCGTGCGCCCAGCGGCCTCTTCACCCGCGAGGAGGAGTTCGAATGGGCGGGCCGCTGAGAACCGTCTGGTGGTACCTGCGCGAGGTCTCCGGCGAGAGCCGGTACGACCGCTACGTCGAGCACGCCCGGGTCGAGCACCCGGGCGCGCCCGTGATGTCACGACGCGAGTTCGAGCGCCGCCGCCAGGACGCTCGCGAGAACCAGACACAGGCCCGCTGTTGCTGAAGATCAGCGGCGCGTCGCCCTTCACGGCGGTCGAGCGCGCGCGCTGGCGGGAGCTGGGAGGCGGGGACGCCTCGATGGGTTACGACGAGCTCGCCGGGCTGAGCGGCCTGGGTGAGCCCGTCCTCCCCGGCGAGGTGGCGGAGGTCTACATGCCGCTCGCGCGGCTGCTCGAGCTGCGGGTGGAGGCGGCCCGTGAGCTCTCCAGGGCCCAGGGGGAGTTCCTCGGCGAGGAGGCCAACGCGGTGCCGTTCCTGATCGCGCTGGGCGGGAGCGTGGCCGTGGGCAAGTCGACCGCGGCGCGGCTGGTCGTGTGGCTGTTGCGGTCGCTGCGGCCCGAGTGGCGGGTGGAGCTGGTGACCACGGACGGGTTCCTCCTGCCCAACGCGGTGCTCAACGAGAAGGGCATCCTCGCCCGCAAGGGGTTCCCGGAGTCCTACGACCGGCGCGCCCTGCTGCGCTTCGTGGCCGATCTCAAGAGCGGGATCGATGAAGTCAGCGCGCCTGTCTATTCCCACCTGCGCTACGACATCGTCGACGATGAACGCCTCGTCGTGACCTCGCCGGACGTGGTCGTGCTCGAGGGCGTCAACGTCCTCAAGCGCGGGAGCGGGCGCGTCTACGTGTCCGACTTCGTGGACTTCGCGCTCTACCTCGACGCCGAGGAGACCGACGTCCGGCGCTGGTACCTCGATCGCTTCCTCGCTCTGCGCAGCGGCGCCTTCCAGAAGCCCGAGTCCTACTTCCACCGTTACGCGGTGCTCTCCGACGAGGAGGCGATCGCGGTCGCCGAGGGGATCTGGGAGCGCACCAACCGGCCGAACCTGCTCGAGAACATCCAGCCGTCGCGCCCGCGGGCGGACGTGATCCTCGAGAAGGGCGGCGACCACCTCGTGTCTCGGATCCTGCTGCGCCGCGCCTGAGTAGAGTCGCCGGGTGCACTACGACTTCGACTGGCTCGTCATCGGTTCCGGGTTCGGCGGCAGCGTCAGCGCGCTGCGGCTCGCGCAGAAGGGCTACCGGGTCGCGGTGCTCGAGTGCGGGCGCCGCTTCAGCGACGACGAGCTGCCGAAGTCGACGTGGGACATGCGGCGCTACTGGTACGCGCCGCGGCTCGGGCTCAACGGGATCTTCCGCCTGACGATCTTCAAGGACGTCGCGATCGCGTCCGGGAGCGGCGTCGGCGGCGGGTCGCTCGGGTACGCGAACACGCTCTACCGCGCCCCCGCGCGCTTCTACGAGGACCCGCAGTGGGCGGGGCTGGAGGACTGGCAGGCCGCGCTGGCGCCGCACTACGCCGAGGCCGAGCGGATGCTGGGCGTCGTCGCCTACGACGAGGACGATCCCGCCGACGACTACCTGCGCGAGTACGCGCACGAGATCGGCGTCGGGGAGACCTACGCGAAGACACGCGTGGGCGTGTTCCTGGGCGAGCGCGGCAAGACGGTCAAGGACCCGTTCTTCGGCGGCGACGGTCCCGACCGCACCGGCTGCCTGCGCTGCGGCCGCTGCATGATCGGCTGCCCGCACGGAGCCAAGAACACGCTGGTGAAGAACTACCTGTGGTTCGCCGAGCGTGAGGGCGTGACCGTGCAGGCCGAGCGGACCGTCACGGACATCAAGCCGCTCGACGGCGGCGGCTACGCGGTCACGAGCAAGCGCTCGAACGGGTTGCTCCGCACGGACCGTCAGACGCTGACCGCGCGCGGCGTGGTCGTCGCCGCGGGTGCGCTCGGCACCAACCGCCTGCTGGCCGCGTGCAAGCTCAACGGCTCGCTCCCCAAGCTCTCCGACCGGCTCGGCGAGCTGGTGCGCACCAACTCGGAGGCGATCCTGGCCGTGACGCTGCCCGAGGGCGCGCCCGACATCCAGCGCCGCGTGGCCATCACCGGCTCGATCTACCCCGACCCCACGACCCACATCGAGACGGTCGTCTACGGCGAGGCGTCCGACAGCATGTCGGGCATCTTCACGCTGCTGACGGGCGACGGCACGCGCATGACGCGCCCGCTCAAGCTCGCCGGCGCCGCCGTGCGGCACCCGCGGATGCTGATGCGCACGCTGAACCCGCGCGGCTGGTCGCGGCGGACGATCATCGTGCTGGTGATGCAGTCGCTGGACAACGCGATCTCGCTGCGGGCGAGCAAAGGGCGAGGCGGGCGCGTGCGGCTGAAGACCGAGCAGGACCCCGAGCGTCCGAACCCGACCTTCATCCCCGCCGCCAACGCCTTCGCCGAGTGGCTGGCCAAGCGCACCGGCGGGCTCCCGCAGAGCGCGCTCATGGAAGCGGTGGCGAACATCCCGAGCACCGCGCACATCCTCGGCGGCGCGGTGATCGGTGCCGATCCGAGCGTGGGCGTCGTCGATGCCCGCCAGCGCGTGTTCGGCTACGAGAACCTGCTCGTCTGCGACGGCGCGGCGATCCCGGCCAACGTGGGCGTCAATCCGAGCCTGACGATCACCGCGCTGGCCGAGCACGCGATGAGCCAGATCGGCCCCAAGTAGCCTTATCCGGAGTGAGTGCCGCTCCCGCCGAGGTTCAGCTTCCGTCGACCGACGATGAGTCGATCCCGGATCGACCCTGGATCGTGATCGTCTGGAACGACCCGATCAACCTGATGAGCTACGTCGTGCTCGTCCTGCAGAAGCTGTTCGGCTACAACCGCGAGAAGGCGACGGAGCTGATGCTCGACGTCCACCACAAGGGCCGCGCGGTCGTCTCCAGCGGGACGCGCGAGAAGGCCGAGCTCGACGTGTTCCGCCTGCACGAGCATGGCCTGTGGGCCACGATGCGGCAGGACTGATGCGGCGGATCGATTCCCGCCAGGGGAAGTTCGTGGTGCGGATGGAGCCCCGCGAGCGCGAGCTGATCCGCGGGCTGCTGGACGAGTTGCGCGAGATGCTGGCGCTGGCGCCCCAGGACCCGCGCGTGCGGCGGCTGTATCCCGCCGCCTACGCCGCCGACGAGGAGCTCGAGGACGAGTACCAGCAGATGACGCGCGACGAGCTGCGCAGCGGGCGGCTGGAGAGCATCGACGCCGTGGAGGCGTCGGTCGACAAGGAGCTGCTCACGCTCGAGGAGCTGACCGCCTGGATGCAGGCGGTCAACTCGTTGCGGTTGATCCTCGGCACGATGCTCGAGATCAATGAGGACGGGCAGGAGCCGGTGTTTGATCCGAACGACCCGAACGCCCGGACCGTGGCACTGTACGGCTATCTCGGCGGGCTGCTCGACGAGATCGTGGAAGCACAGCTGAATCCTTAGACGGCGAGGCCGTGGCCGTAGTCGTCGGCCGGCTCGCGGTCGTCGCGGGGCACGATCAGCGCGATGGCGAGGTACGCGAGGGGAGCGACGCCGGTGAAGAGCGTGGCGATGATCCAGCCGACGCGGACGACGTTGGCGTCGACGTCGAAGTAGTCGGCCATGCCGCCGGAGACGCCGAGGAGCTTCTTGTCGGTGGAGGAGCGAGTCAAGGTCTTGTTCATGTCCACCACTGTGCCGGTCGCACGGCCCGGCGACCATTGGGGATGACCCTGAGGACCCCCTAGCCGGTCCCGAACCTAAAGGGGCCAGGCCCCTTTAGGTTCGACCTGGGTGGCGGCGATCGGGGCGGGTGCGGTGGCGAGCGTCTCGGCGCGCAGGCGAGCGGCGCCGGCGGTGTCGCCGCGGCGCTCGAGGAGGTTCGCGTACTCGCGGCGGACCATCTCGTACATCGAGTCGATGCCGCCCTCTTGGTTGCGGGCGATCGCGCGCTCGAAGTGCGCGGCCGCGGCGTCGTCGTCGCCGAAGGTCGCCGCCAGCAGGCCGAGGAAGCGCTCCGCCGAGCCCCAGCACGCGGCCAGGCCGATCAGCACGTTGCGATCGCGGTGCGGTTCGAGGATGGCGTAGAGCGTGCGGGCGCGGGCCTCGTCCCCCGCGAGGGCGGCGACCTCGGCGAGCACGACCATCGACGCCAGCCACAGCATGTTCGGCGGCTCGATGTGGCCGAAGTCGTTCGTGGCCATCTGCTCGAAGAGCTCGAGGCCGCTCTCGGTGTGGCCGCCCTGCAGGCGGGCGAGCGCGAGCGCCGGGAGATTGACGAAGATCTGCGGGTTGGCCTTGTACTCGGCGTCGAGCAGGTCGACGAACTGGCCCAGGGCGCCGTAGCGATACGCGAGGCAGAGCCGCTGGCCGCCGGTCTCGACCTCGACCTCCGCCGCCCGCGCGGCCACGCCGAGCTCGTAGGCCCGATCGATCAGGCCCGGAAGCTCCTCGAGCCGGTCCGCGATGCCCGCCCACACGACCTCCCAGCGGGCGCTGTAGAAGCGGTACGTGGGCAGCCGCAGCTCGTCGGCCAGCGCGGTCAGGCGGCGCCACTCGTAGCGGGCAGCGTCGACCTCGCCCATCTCGAGGAGGTCCCAGGTACGCCAGTGCAGGCCGAGCATCTTCAGCTCGCGCTCGCCGATGCGCTCGGCGAGGTCGTAGAGCTCGGTGGCCAGGGCAAGGCGCTCGTCGAGCGCCGCGCTGCTGAGCAGCGCCGTGTGGCGGCTCTCGAGCGCGGTCACGAGCGCGAGCGGATCGCCGCACCGCCGAGCGAGCTCGATCGCCCGCAGAGAGACGGCCTCGACGCGTTCCGGCATGGCCGCGAAGTGGATCGCGTTGGCCAGGCGGGCGAGCAGCTGGGCGACCAGCGGGCCTTCGTCGTCGCCCTGGGCTTCGAGCGCGGTCTCCAGCAGGGCGATCGCCTCGCGGTCCACCTTGCCGGCGTGGGCGTAGCTGCCGAAACGCCCGATCGCGGCCCGCGCCAGCGGTTCCTTGAGGCCCTCGCGGCGGGCGATCGCGGCGGCCTCCATGAAGCGCCGGCGCGGCGTCCGGGTCGCTCATCCGTGCCGCCGCGGTGCCGAGGCCGATCAGCAGCTCGCAGCGGCGCGGCGCGGAGTTGCGCAGGCGCTCCAGCGCGGCCGCGTAGTGGGCCTTGGCCTCCTCGTAGGCGAGCGCCTGGGACGCCGCGATCGCCGCCTGCTCGCAGTAGTCGACCGCCTTGCCCTCGCGGTCCAGGTGGCGGCTCTCGACGTAGTGGTGGGCGAGCTCGGCGGGCGAGCTGAGCGGCCCGAGAGCCTCCAGCGCCTGCGCGATCCGGTGATGCAGGCGCACCCGGCGGCTCGCGGACTGCGACTCGTAGAGCGTCTCGCGCACCAGCGCGTGGGCGAACACGAAACGGTCGGCGTCGTCGGCCACCTCGCGCACGAGGCCGGCCTCGTCGGCCTCCTCCAGCGCCAGGATGATGCGCTCGACGGGCTCGTCGAGCAGCGCCTCGAGCACCTCCAGGCGGAACTCGCGGCCGACCACCGAGGCCGGCGTGAGCACCTGCGCAGCCGTGTCGCCGAGGCGCGCGAGCCGCGTTCCGATCAGCTCCCGGATGCCCTCGGGCACCGGCACGCGCCCGAGCGTCTCGTCCTCGAACTCGGACGAGTCGCCGACGACCTCGACCAGGCTGCGCAGCGTCTCCTTGATGAAGAACGGGTTGCCCTCGGTGCCGTCCTGGAGCCTGAGGATGAACGAGCCGCTGGCCTCGCGGTCGGCGGCGGCGTGCACGAGCGCGCGCGTCTCGGCGGCGTCCAGGCCCTCGAGCGCGATCCGCTCGAAGCCCGCGTCGCGGTAGAGCCGCGAGATCAGGTCGGTCAGCTCCTCCGCCCGGTGGCCGCCGGACTCGCGGATGGTGCCGACCACGAGCATGTTGGTCGCCTCGATGTCCTGCAGGATGTGGCTCAGCAGCAGCGCCGTCGACGTGTCCGCCCACTGGAGGTCGTCGAGGATCAGCACCGTCGGCGTCTGCGCGGCGATCCCCGCGAGCACGCGCGTGACCGCTTCGAAGAGCCGGTAGCGGCGTGTCTCGCCGTCTTCGGCCAGCGGCTCGCGCAGCTCGGGCAGGTGCCGGCGCAGCGCGGGCACGAGCCGCGCCAGCTCGCTCAGCTCCGGCGCGAGCTCGGGCGGGAGCTCGAGCGACTGCGCGGTGGGCCATGTAGTGCTGGACCGCGGTCACGAACGGCTGGTAGGGCACCAGCGACTCGGCGTCGTTGCGGCCGTAGAGCACGATCGCCCCGGACTCGTGCGCCTCGCGCGCGAGCTCGGCGGCCAGCCGCGACTTGCCGATGCCCGGCTCGCCGGAGACGAGCACGACCTGGCGCTGGCCGGCGGCGGCGCGCTCGGTAGCGCGACCGCAGGCGCTCGAGCGCGTCGTCGCGGCCGACGAACGCGCCGCTGCCGATCTCGCTCAGCAGCGCGCTCTGCAGCGGGACGCGGCCGTCGCCGGCCTGGATCGCCGGGATCGCCGGCCAGCTCCAGCCGGACGGGCGCTCGCCGGCCGCGAGCTTGCGCACACCCGGCGACAGCGACGGCCGGTCGACCGCCGCGAGCGCGGCGCGGGCGAGGTCGCCGGCGGACTGGTAGCGGTCCGCCGGGTCCTTGGCCATGGCCGTCGCCACCACCCGGTCCAGCGCCTCCGGCGCCTCGGGCACGAGCGCGGTGACCGACGGCGGCGCCGCCTCGAAGTGGGCGAACATCGTCGCGGCCAGCGACTCGCGCGGGAACGGCACGCGGCCGGTGAGCGTCTGAAACAGCACGCAGCCGAGCGCGTAGACGTCGGTGCGGGCGTCGACCGCGCCGGCCTCGAGTTGCTCGGGGGCCGTGTAGTCGAAGGTCCCGATGACCGTGCCCGTCTTGGTCACCTTCGCGTCGGACTGCAGGCTCTTGGTCAGCCCGAAGTCGGTCAACAGCGCGTGCTCGAGGTCCCCGCTGCGTTCGATCAGGATGTTCGCCGGCTTGACGTCGCGGTGGACGAGCCCGCGGGCGTGGGCGGCGTCCAGCGCCGCCGCGACCTGCCCGATCAGCATCGTCGCCCGAACCGGCTCCACCCGCGTCTCCGCCGCCACGATGCGGGCGAGATCGTCGCCGTCGACGTAGCGCATGGTCACGAACAGCAGCCCCTCGTGCTCGCCCGCGTGGTAGATCGGGATCACGTTCGGGTGCTGGATCGACGCCGCCGCCTCGAACTCCGCGCGAAAGCGCGCGCGAAACTCCTCGTCGGCGGTCGCGCCGGGGGCGATCACCTTCAGGGCGACCTCGCGCTTGAGCGGGACGTGCATCGCCCGATAGACGATCCCCATCCCGCCGCGTCCCGCGACCCCGCGGATGACGTGCTCGGCGAACGTCGCCCCGATCGCGAATTCATCCATGTTTGCGCGGTCTTATCAGCCCACAGACCGCATGGCAATGTGCCGTCAGAAGATGTTCTTCGACAGCCAGTCCGACGAGAAGAAGGCGAGGAACAGCGGAACGAGCGCCCACATCAGCGGGTGGACCTGCCTCGCGCGTCCCGTTCCCGCCATCACGGCGACGTAGCCGAGCACGCCGAGGCCGATGCCGGCGGCGATCGAGAAGGTCAGCGGGACGCCCGCGATCACCAGGAACGCGGGGATGCCGGCCTCGGGGCGGTTCCAGTCGATGTCGGCGACGAGCCGGATCATCAGGTAGCCGATCATGATCAGCGCCGGGGCGATGGCCGGGTGCAGGCCGGCCTCGCCCACGCTCTGGGCCACGACGGCGATCGTCGGCACGAAGAAGATCGTCAGCAGAAAGCAACCGGCGGTGACGAGCGAGGCCAGGCCGGTGCGCGCGCCCTCGGCCACGCCCGAGCCGGACTCGACGTAGGTGGTGATGCTCGAGACGCCCATGATGCCGCCGCCGGTCGCGGCCGCCGAGTCCACCAGCAGGAGCTGCTTCAGGCGCGGCGGCTGGCCGGACTCGTCGAGCAGTCCGCCCGAGGCCGACACCGCGACGGCCGTGCCGATGGTGTCGAAGAAGTCGCTGACGAAGAGCACGAAGATCACCGGGACGAGCGCCCACGTCAACGCGTCAACGAGGTTGGACGGCTTCAGCGCGTCGCCGATGGTCGAGAAGTCCGAGCCCTTCGGAAAGCGCGCCACGGCGTCCGGCCAGTCCAGGATCCCGAAGATCAGGCCGAGCACCGTCGAGACGATGATCCCGACCAGGATCGCGCCCTTGAAGCCGCGCGCGGTCAGGACGATCATCACCAGCAGCCCGGCGAGCGCGATCATCGGCGGGCCCGCGGTGAGGATGCCGAGGCCGATGCCGGTCGCGTCGTTGTTGACCGTGATGCCGGCGTCGCGGAACCCGACGAGCGCGATGAACAGGCCGATGCCGACGCCGATCGAGAGCTTGATCTCGTTCGGGACGGCGCGCATGATCGCCTCGCGCAGGCCGCCGAGGACGAGGATCAACGCGACCAGGCCCTCGATCACGACGCAGGCCATCGCCACCGGCCAGGGCAGCTGGCGGCCGAGGATCAGGTCGAAGGCGACGACGGCGTTGAGGCCGAGGCCCGAGGCCAGCGCGAACGGCAGGTTCGTGGCCAGGCCCATGATCGCGGTGAACAGCGCCGCGCCGAGCGCGGTGGCCACCGTCACCGCGGCCACCGGCATCCCCGCCGCGCCGAGGATCGCCGGGTTCACGAAGACGATGTACGCCATCGTCAGGAACGTCACGATGCCGCCCAGCACCTCGGTGCGGACGCTGGACCCGCGCGAGCGGATCGCGAAGGGATCACGGTCGTGGACGATGGCCATGCGGGCACGCTACACCGAGCACCGGCGGGGGCCACCCGACCGGCGGGAACCGGCTACTCGTGGAGCGGCCCGGGCCGGCCGATCGCGAATCCCTGCACGTAGTCCACCCCGTAGGCGCGCAGCAGCTCGATCGTCGCGGCATCCTCCACGCCTTCGGCGATCGTCTGCTTGTCGAGGCTGCGGGCGATCCCCACGATCGAGCGCACGACCTCCTGGTCGACCGGGCTCTGGCGCAGGCCGCGCACGAACTCCATGTCGATCTTCAGGAACTTCGCCGGGATGTGCTTGAGGTAGACGAACGAGCCGAAGCCGGTGCCGAAGTCGTCGAGCGCCACCGAGAAGCCCAGGCCGGCGAGGGTCTCGACGAACTGCCGCGCCGCGTCGAGGTTGGTCAGGGCGGCGGTCTCGGTGATCTCGAACGTCACGTGCGCCGGGTCCAGCCCGCCGGCGACGGCGCCGCGCGCGAGCGCCTCGATCATCGCCTCGGTGACCGAGTAGCCGGAGAGGTTGATCGTCACCGGGCGTCCCGCGGCGGCCAAGCTGAGGCCGCGGCGGGTGACCCAGGCGTCGATCTCGCGGATCAGCCCGAAGCGCTCGGCGGTCGGGAGGAACGCCCCGGGCGCGATCAGCTCGCCGTCGTCGCCGAGCATCCGCACCAGCAGTTCGTGCTTGGCGACCTGGCCCGTGCGCAGGTCGAGGATCGGCTGCCCGTGCAGCACCAGCCGGTCCTCCTCCAGGGCCGTCCGGATCCGCTGCACCCAGCGCAGCGCGCCCGTCGCCTGGCCGGTGTAGAGCCGCGCCTGCGCGCCGCCGCGCTCCTTGGCCTCGTACAACGCCGTGTCGGCGCAGACGAGGATCTCGTCGGCGGTCAGCTCCTCGGCGCCGGTGAAGGTGACCACGCCGATGCTGGCCGCGATCGGCGAGCCGCGCCCGGCGAGCAGCTCGCGCAGCTCGCGCGCGATCGCCATCGCCCGCTCCGCCGACACCTCCGGGAGCACGAGCGCGAACTCGTCTCCACCGAGCCGCGCGACCACGTCGGTGCTGCGCAGCCGCATCCGCAGGACCTCGCCCACGGTGCGCAGGACCGTGTCGCCGGCGACGTGGCCGTGGGTGTCGTTGATGAACTTGAAGTGGTCGAGGTCGACGACCAGCGCCGCGCCGCCGCGGCCGGTGCGGGCCGCCATGCGCAGCTGCTCGTCGAGCTCCTCGAGCAGGCGGCGGCGGTTGAAGATGCCGGTCAGGTGGTCGTGATCGGCGAGATGCTGGAGGCGCACCTCCATCGCCTTGCGGTCGCTGATGTCGGTGACCATGGCCAGCGCGCCGAGGTACTTGCCGTCGCCGTCGAGCATCGGGTTGGCTGCCACCAGCGTCCATACCGGCCGACCGGTGACGGTCCGCAGCGACAGCTCGTGATGCCCGCCGCGGCGCAGGTCGGCGGCCCCCTCCAGGAAGTCGCTGAGCGGCCGGCCGAGCAGCTCGGTGGGCTCGGTGTCGAGGATCTCCGCCATCGCGCGGTTGGCGAACGTGGTCACGTCGTCGGCGTCCAGCGTCCAGACGCCCTCGAGCGTGGTCTCGAGGATGCGGCGATAGCGCGCCTCGCTCTCGGCCAGGTCGTGCTCGACCCGTACCCGCTCGCTGACGTCGAGGATCTGGCTGAAGATCGTCGGCGGCAGCCCCGGCGCCGTGCGCACGGCGACGGTGGCCGACACCCCGTCCACGCCCGCGCCGCTCTTGTGCCGATAGCGGATCTGGATGACGATCTGATCGCCGGTGCGCAGCGCCACGCCCATGCCCGCGAGCTTGGGGAGATCGTCGGGGTGCACGAGCGTCGGCCACGGCTGCCCGACCAGCTCCTCGGGCGCGTCGTAGCCGAGCATCCGCGCGAGGCCGTCGTTGGCCTGGAGGATCTCGCCTTCCTCGGTCAGCAGGACCATGCCCAGCGGCGAGGCGTCGAAGCCGATCGTGAACAGCGCGTCGAGCTCGCGCAGCCGGTACTGCTCGGTGACGTCCTGCACGGTCCCGAAGAACCCGCCGGCGCGTCGCGGATCGCGGTGGGCGATCGCGCGGACGACGCGCTCGGCGCCGTCGGCGGCGGTGATCCGGTGCACGTCGTCGAACGCCGGGCCGCCTGCGACCATCGCCTGCAACCCGGTCTCGAGGTCGGCCCGGTCGTCGGGGTGCACGAAGCGCAACGCGTGCCGCGGGTCCTCGATCACGCTCTCGGCGTCGAGGCCGTAGATCTCGTACATCTGCGGCGACCAGGTCATCAGGCGCGTGTCCGGGTTCAGCGACCACGAGCCGACGCGCGCGAGCCGCTGCGCATCGTGGAGGTCGGTGATCGCGCGTTCGCGCTCGCGCTCGGCCCGCACCCGCTCGGAGATGTCGACGGCGATCCCGGTGACGCCGACGAGCTCGCCGTCGACCTCCCACGGGACCATGGTCACGCGCACGTCGATCAATGTCCCGTCGCGGTGGCGGCGGCCGGCCTCGAAGGTGATCGGGCGGCGCTCGGCGACCACGCGCTTCGCCAGCTCGGCACTGTGGCCGTCCTCGGCGGGCCCGAGCTCGCGCATCGTGCGGCCGTAGGCCTCCTCCGCCGTGTAGCCGAACAGCCGCTCGGCACCGCGGTTCCAGCGCTGCACGCGGCCCTCGGTGTCATACGAGATCGACGGCGTCGGCGCCGTGGTCGGCGGCGGAGGCGATCCGGTCCAGCTCACGCTCGGCGTACTTGCGGGCGGTCACGTTGATCGACTGGCCGGCGAGCCCCACGACCTCGCCCGCGGCGTCGCGGACCGGGCGCGCCGAGACCCAGAAGCAGCGGTCGCCGACGGCGATCTCCTGCGCGACGTGCTCACCGTGCTCGATCACCCGGCGCTTGAGCTCGGTGAGCTCGTCGGCGCCGCCCAACGGCATGAGCTCGGCGTCGGTGCGGCCGATCACCGTCTCCGGGTTGACCACCGACGGCGCCTCCAGCCACGTGTAGCGCAGCTCGCGATCCATCATGAACAGCGCCAGCTCGGAGCCCGCCAGCGCCCGCCGGAACCGGTTGGTGATCGTCTGGCGGAGGCCCCGGATCAGCTCGGCGGCGGCGCCCAGCTCCCGCGCCCACGCGATCTCCTCGGGCGTGAAGACGTCCGTCCGGTGCAGCGTCAGCGTCGCGTAGAGCCCGTCGTCGTCCGCCAGGCCGACCGAGAAGGTCTGTCCGCTGACCTGGCGGCCGCGCGCGACCACGACGTCGGCGCCGGGCGTCGCCACCGTGGCGTGCTCGATCCCGTCGCGCGCCACGGCCGCCGCGCACAGCTCAGCGAACAGCTCCCGCTCAGTGGTGGTGCGGGCGAACGCGTCCAGCACCCGCCGGTAGGCGTCATCGACCAGTGGAGGGTGGGTGCGGCGAACGTCCATGCGGCGAGAGCTTCTCCGCGGACGTTAACGACGCGCCGGAATTCCGGCGCGCCTTTCTCATCCGGTCAGCGGTTGGTGACCTCGCGCGCGAACATCTCGAACACGTCGAGATAGTGCTGCAGCGCGGCGTCGTCGTGGAACACCGACAGCGTCCACTCCTCGTCCTGGCCCGGGGTCATGAACACGCCGTTGTTCATGTGGAACAGCCAGGCGAGGTCGGTCAGGTCGTGGTGGATCTTCGTCAGGTAGTCGCGGTACTCGCGGACGGGCTCGGACGACATGACGACGCAGCCCTTGGAGCCCATCCCGACGGTGTGCGCCGGGAGGTCGTACTCCGCGATGATCCGCTCGCAGCCGGCCATCAGCTTCTCGTTGGCGGCGTGCAGCTTGACGTAGGCGGCGTCGGTGAGGACGTCGAGCAGCGCCGCCTGGGCGGCGGCCATCGTCAGCGGGTTGCCGTTGAAGGTGCCCTGCTGCTTGACCTTGCCCGCGGCGATCAGCTCGGCGAGCTCGTCGGTCATGCCGATCGCGCCGCCGGGGAGGCCGCCGCACATCGCCTTGGCCAGGCAAACGACGTCCGGGGTGACGCCGAAGAGCTCGGTCGCGCCGCCCGCGGCGACGGCGGCGCCGGTCTTGACCTCGTCGAAGATCATCACCGCGCCGTGCTCGCGCGTGAGCTCGCGGACGCGCTCGAGGTAGCCGTCGACCGGACGCACGATGTTGATGTTCATCATCGCCGGCTCGAGGATCACGCCGGCGACGCGATCGTCGAGCGCGGCGGCGAGCGCCTCGGCGTCGTTGAACGGGACGACGCGGGTGTTCTCGGCGGTGCCGGGCGCGAAGCCGAGGCCGTAGGGGACCGGGTTGGGCTTCTCGCGCGGGCCCATCTCGTCCGGATGCGGCTTGACCGAGATCATCACGGCGTCGTGGTGGCCGTGGTAGGTGCCCTCGATCTTGACGATGATGTCGCGGCCGGTGAACCCGCGCGCGAGGTGGATCGCGTCCATCGTGGACTCGGTGCCGGAGTTGGTGAAGCGCCAGTGCGGGAGGCCCCAGCGGCGGCGCAGCTCCTCGGCGACGACGATCGAGCCCTCGGTCGGCGCGGCGAAGTGCGTGCCCTCGTCCATCCGGGCCTTGACGGCCTCGGCGATCATCGGGTTGGCGTGCCCGACGCACATCACGCCGAAGCCGTTGTGGAAGTCGACGTACTCGTTGCCGTCGACGTCCCAGACCTTCGCGCCCGAGCCGCGGACGAGGTACGTCGGCCACGGGTCGTTGGACTGAAACTGCGAGGGAACACCGCCCGGCATGACCGCCGAAGCGCGCTTGTAGTACTCGCCGGACTGCGCGGTGCGCTCGTAGAGCCGTGTCCGCTCACGTTCCATCAGCGCGGCAACGCGGTCGCGGTCGATGTGTTGGAGAGCGGGCAGGGTCGCGGACATGAGGCCGACGGTAGCGTGCTGGCGCGAGCCAGCTGGTACGGATATCCCGCCTATGGACGCGTCACGGACCTACCTATGCGAATAGCCATTATCGGGGCGGGATTCGGTGGGATCGCGGCGGCGATCGAGCTTCGCCGGCACGGCCTGCACGACGTCGTGATCCTCGAGCGCGGGCCGGAACTTGGCGGCACGTGGCACTACAACGACTATCCGGGCGCGGCGTGCGACGTCCCGAGCCACCTCTACTCGTTCTCGTTCGCCCAGCGGCTCGACTGGCCGAAGCTCTGCCCCGAGCGCGACGAGATCATCGGCTACCTGCGCCGGGTCGCGCGCGAGCACGACGTCGAGCGCCTCGTCGTGCCCAACACCGAGGTCACGCGCTGCGCGTATGGCAACGGCTGGAGGATCGAGGCCGCCGACGGGCGGGTGTTCGAGGCCGACGCGCTGATCGTCGCCACCGGCCAGTTGCATCGCGCGCACACGCCGCGGCTGCCCGGGGCGGAGCGCTTCGCCGGCCACAGCTTCCATTCGGCCGACTGGGACCACGACTACGACCTTCGCGGCAAGCGCGTCGGGGTCGTGGGCACGGGCGCGAGCGCGGTGCAGTTCGTCCCCGAGCTGGCCGAGCAGGTGGACAGGCTCGTCGTCTTCCAGCGCACGGGCAACTGGTTCCTGCCGCGCAAGAACCAGCCCTATCCGACGTGGTTCAAGCGACTCGTTCGCGTGCCCGGCGTGCAGGCGTTTCGGCGCCGGTTCGTGTTCTGGTACGGCGAGTCGCTGACGCTGATGATCCGCCACCCGCGCACGTGGGGCCGGCTCGGCTGGGCGAAGTCGGCGCTGTTCATGCGCTGGCAGCTGCGCGACCGCGAGCTGCGGCGCAAGGTCTGGCCGGACTACACGTTCGGCTGCAAGCGGGTGCTGTTCAGCTCCTGGTTCCTGCCCGCGCTGCAGCGGCCGAACGTGGAGCTCGTGACGGAGCCCATCACCGCCGTGACCGAGACCGGGATCGACGGCCACGAGCTCGACTGCATCATCTACGGCACCGGCTTCAAGGCCACGGACTTCATGTTCCCGATGGAGATCGAGGGGCCCTCGCGATCGCTGCGCGAGGCGTGGGCGGACGGCCCGCACGCCCACCTCGGCATCACCGTCCCCGGCTTCCCGTCGCTCTATCTGATGTACGGCCCGAACACCAACACCAGCGGCGGGTCGATCATCTTCTACCTGGAGGCCCAGGCGGCCTACATCCGCCAGGCGCTGCTGCTCGGCGCGGTCGAGGTGCGGGCCGAGGTGGAGGCGTCCTCGGACCGCGCGACCCAGGCCGCGTTCGCCGGCACCGCGTGGACGCGGTGCGACTCCTGGTACCGCGACGACTCCGGCCGGATCGTCACCAACTGGCCGCACTTCATGCACCAGTACGCCCGCGCGACCGAGCGCCTCGACCCCGCGGAATTCACGAACGACCGGCCGCCCACCGTCCCGGTGAGCTTGGAGTCGCGGTAGGTGAGGGTGCCGTCCACCGGGCCGGCGACGCTCAGCGTCCCGTTCCCGTGGGAGTCGATCGTGCCGCTCACGCGCACGCCCTTGATCCACTGGACCCCGTGCAGCGCGAGCTTGCGCTTGCGCACCTGGACGTAGCCGGCGCGCAGCCCGGGGAAGCGCGTCTGGCCCGCGAGCGAGTCGTACGCGACGCCGGTGAGGGTGACCGTGACCGCGCTGACCGTCTGGCCGCGCACGCCGCTCAGCCGTGTGGGGCGCAGGCTCGAGAGCGTCGCGGGCGCGTACGGCGCCGCGCGGGAACTCCTTGGCCGGGCGTGCGCACGCGACGAACGGCCGGCCCTCGAGGAACGCGACCAGGCCGGCGAGCGCGCAGCCGGAGCCGTCGGTGCTCAGCACCGAATGGCCGGCGCCGGGCACGGCGATCAGCTTCGCGTTCGGGTACTGCTGCGCCGTCCGCCGGGCGCTCTCCAGTGGGGTGCGCAGATCCTGGCGGCCTGAGAGCACGAGGACCGGGACGTCGGGGCCGGCGTAGGGCACCGCCTCGGGCCTCGGCGTCGGCGGCCACGTGGAGCAGAAGGCGGTCAGCGAGCTCAGCAGCACCGTCGACGGGCTGAAGGGCGCGAACGCCGCCGTGCGCTCGGCGATGAATTGCTTGACCGCATCGGCGCGGCTGGCCACCGGCGACTCCGGCGCCCACGGCAGCAGGCTCTCGATGCAGGACGTGGCCAGCAGCCGGGCGGTGTTGACGTCACTGCCGCCCGAGCCGCCGCCGCCGTAGAGCACGCCGAGGTGCTGCAGCGGGGCGATGTCGCCCTTGGCCACCGAGGCGATCGCGGCCGGCAGCGCGTAGCGCAGGCCCGGGCTGAGGTCACTCGCGCTGATCGCCTCGTAGAGGTCGTCCTCGGTCGTCTCGACGCTCCGCGTGCGGCCGGAGGGCAGGACCTGGCGGCCGCGCAGCGGGAGCTTCTCGACCGCCTGCACGAGCGCCTCGTCGGGGTCGGGGACGGTCGCGTGGCAGTCACCCGGGTAACAGACCTCGCGCAGCACCCGCGGCGTGCCGAACGTGCGCAGCTGGTCGACGCCGTCGAGGCCGTCGACCGGGGTGGGGGAGTCGAGCACGACCGCGGCGGTGTGCTGCGGGTAGCGGCGCACGTAGTCGGCGGCGACCGAGGCCCCGTAGGAGACGCCCAACAGCGTGAGCTTGTCCACGCCGAGCGTCTGGCGCACGTCCTCGAGGTCCTTGGCGGTCTCGGGCGTGTTCAAGAACGCTCGCGCGGGGCCGAGCGCCGTCGCGCAGCGGGCGACGTCCGTGTAGCTCTCGAGCGGGCAGTCGATCGCGCCGGAGCCGCCGGTGCCGCGCTGGTCGACGGTCACGACGTCGTAGCGTCGCGCGCAGCGGCTTGACCAACCGGGCGAACGTGGTGGTCAGCGGAAGCGCGGCCTGGCCGGGGCCGCCGCTGAGCAGCACCAGCGTGCCGGTGCGCGTGCCGGTCGCGGGAAGCTTCGCGTAGACGATCGACAGCGTGCCCGCGGTGGCTCCGGAATGGTCGAGCGGAACGGTCACGCGCCCGCACGTGGCGCCGTCCGGGCAGGCCGCCGTGGGCGGTCGCCGCAAAGGTCAGAATGACGATGATCACAGCGGCGACGCGGCCCAGATTTGCCATTGGCGGCACACTACTTGTATGCCCGCGCTGGATGAGCTGGGTTGGTTGCAGTTCGAGCGACTGTGTGAGCTCGTGCATGGAAGCTGACGCCGGGGTCGACCCGGCCGTCTGGGAAGGCTCCGCCGACGGCCAGCGGAGAACGGTCTGGGATGCCCGGCTGCCGCTCGGCGAGCGGACGCTCGAGCCGCCGGTGCTGATCCGCTGCGAGTGGCTGCGCGACGGCGACACGGCCCGGCTGGAGGCGCTCGGCGATCCCGAGAAGCTCTGCCTGTGGCAGCCCGCGAGGCCGCGCTCGGTGGTGACGTTCGTCAACCACGGGCAGGTGGGGCCGCTGCCGGTCGACCACGTCGTCTACGGCGAGGCCGAGTTGCTGGAGGCGATGCGCAGGCTGCCGGAGTTGCGGCTGCGGCTTCCGTCCGTGCTGTCGCTGGACGCCGCGCCGCCCGACCCGGGCGCGCTCTGCGCGTTCGACCGCCGATGTCGAGGCGATGCAGGCGCTGGCGCGCGTCTTCGTCCCCACGCCCGCGTGGCAACAGGCGGTCAGCGTGCTCCAGCAGCACAACTTCCTGGTGCTCACCGGCCCGCCGGAGATGGGCAAGACGGCGATCGCGCGGATGCTCGGGCTGGCGCTGCTCTCCCAGGGCTGGGAGGTGCACGAGTGCACGCGGCCGGACCAGGTCTACGAGCGGCTCGATCCGTCGCGGCCGCAGCTGTTCATCGCCGACGACGCGTTCGGGTCGACCGAGTACCGGGCCGACGCCGCCGAGCGCTGGGCGGCCGAGCTGGACGGCATCCTGCGCGCCACCGACTCGACGCACTGGCTCGTCTGGACCTCACGCCCGGCACCGCTGCGCGCGGGGCTGCGACGGCTGCACCGCGAACGCGGCGCCGAGCGCTTCCCGCAGCCCGGGGCCGTGCAGGTGGACGCGTCCGCGCTCGGGCCGGAGGAGAAGACGCTGATCCTCTTCCGCCATGCGCGCGCGGCGTCGCTGTCGGACGCCACGCGTGAGTTCCTGCGCCGTGAGGGCCGCCAGATCGTCGAGCACGAGCATTTCACGCCCGAGCGGATCCGCCGGTTCATCGCCGCCGGAGCGCCGGCGAACGAGGTCGAGCGCCAGCTGTCGGAGCCGACGGAGGCGATGAAGACGTCGCTGGCGGCCTTGACGCCGGAGCTGCGCGAGCTGCTGATCGCGATGCTCGACACGCCGCCCGGCCCGACCGCGGAGCGCGACCTGGCGGACGCGCTGCGCCGGCACTGCTCTCACGGCCTGCCCAAGGCGCCGGCCGATCTCGTCGACCGGCTGACCGATCACTTTCTGCGGGTGCTGAGATGACGATCCGCGAAGCGATGGTCAACGCGACCGGCGTCGGCCGCAGCGGAGGTGATCGCCGGTGAGGGTCGAGTGGGTGCATCCGAGCTGGCGCGATCTCGTGATCGAGTCGCTCGCGGACGACGATCAGGCGCGCCGGCACTTCCTCCAGCGCTGCGGCGTGGACGGCGCGGCGGTCGCGCTGTCGTGGGCGGGCGGGGCCGAGGGCGAGCGCGAGCGGCCGCTGCTGCGCTGCGATGCCGACTGGGACGCGCTCGGCGACGGGCTCTACGCGTTCTGCCACGACTGCGGTGAGGCCGAGGCGATCCAGCTGCTGGGCATGCTCGACGACGCCGGGGCGTTCGATGAGGTGCTGGCCCTGGCGCGGCTCGTGCTCGAGCGCCTGAAGTGGGGCGGGCACGCGGTGAGCGTCGACGCGATCGCGGCGTGGGTGCCGCTGGCGGCGAAGCTCGACCCGAGGCCCGAGTCCCCCGCGGTGGCGATGACGTGGCTCGAGCTGGAGCCGTCCGAGCTGCCGCGGACGCCGGTCGAGCTGGAGCGCTTCTGCGACTGGGTGCGGCTCGCCTCGATCCTGCACACGCACGATCCCGAGTTGCTGGGCAGGCTCGGGTTCCCGGACCGCTACGCCGAGTTGCTGTTCGCCTTCGCGGAGCAGCGGCCGCGGAACGAGCCGCCGGCGGAGCGCGACCTGCGCTCGGATGCGCAGGCACGGCTGGCGCTGATGCACGATGCGATCCCGCTGCACACGGAGATCCTGCTGGGCGAGCAGGAGTTCGAGCCGGTCGAGCGGCCGGCGCCCGTATCGATCGAGGGCTTCCCGGTCGAGCGCGTGCTCAGGGATCTCTGAGCGCGGCTCGCCGGACTTTGCCCGAGGCGGTCTTCGGGAGCTCCTCGATGAAGTCCACGATGCGCGGATACTTGTAGGGCGCGGTGCCGGCCTTCACGTGGTCCTGGAGTGCTCTGGCCAGCGTCTCGCTCGGCGCGTAGCCGTCTCTGAGCACGACGACGGCGCGCACGACGCTGCCGCGCTCGTCGTCGGGGTGCGCGACGACCGCGGCCTCGGCGACGGCCTCATGGGCGACCAGCGCCGACTCGACCTCGAACGGGCCGATCCGGTAGCCGGCGGAGATGATCACGTCGTCGGTGCGGCCCTCGAAGTACAGATAGCCGTCCTCGTCCTGCGTGACGCGGTTGCCGGTCCTCCAGGGGCCGGAATGCGGGGCCTCGCCGAGGTAGCGCAGGAAGAACGTGGGGTCGGTGGTGGGATCCTCGAGCGTGAGCTCGCCGTCGATGACCTTCAGGTCGACGCCGGGGAGCGGGCGGCCCATCGAGCCCGGCCGCGGCGTCTCGCCGAGCGGCGCGCCGGTGAGCTGGCCGGTCTCGGTCTGGCCGTAGCCGTCGCGGATCCACAGGCCGGTGGCCTCGTGCCAGGCGTGCAGGACCTCGGGGTTCAGCGCCTCGCCGGCGGCCACCAGGCCTTTGAGGCTCGGGAGCGCGGTCAGCGTCGCGCGCTTGGCGATCACGCGGTACTCGGTCGGCGCCATGCAGAGGACGTCGACCTGTTCCTCGGCGATCAGGTCGAGTCGCTCCCGCGGGTCGAAGCGGGCGTCGTGCAGCAATGCCGCGGCGCCTCGGAGCCACGGGGCGATGAACGCGTTGCGGGCGGACTTCGACCAGCCCGCGGCCGCGGTGCACCAGACGAGGTGGTCGCGGTGCGGCGCGAGCCAGTGCTCCGCCTGCAGGCGCTGGCCGGTGAGGTAGCGCTGGCCGTGCAGGACGGCCTTCGGCTCGCCGCTGGTCCCGGAGGTGAACGTGATCAGGCAGGGATCGTCCGGTTCGAGCTCCGCGGGGGGCGGGGGCGTGTGCGATGTGTCATTGAACGGGAC
The DNA here is from genome assembly GCA_963798325.1 of uncultured Solirubrobacteraceae bacterium. Lineage (GTDB taxonomy): Bacteria > Actinomycetota > Thermoleophilia > Solirubrobacterales > Solirubrobacteraceae > Solirubrobacter. The sequence goes on along the minus strand of CAWCSS010000001.1, from coordinate 1,584,071 downwards.
CCACAGCGTGTCTCCCGTCCAGCCGCTGAGGCTCTCTTCGTTGCGGCGGTCGGCGACGATCAGGCGGGGCTGCGCCACCTGCAGCCGCAGGTCGAGATCCTTCGGTCGCAGCTGCTCGGTGCAGGGCAGCACGACGTAGCCCTGGCGGAAGCACGCGAGCATCGTCAGCGCCCATTCCGGGCGGGATCCGATCAGCGTCAGCACCACGTCGCCCCGGTTGAGCCCATGGGCGTGCAAGGCGGCCGGCGAGGGCCGCCGCGGCGTCGTCGAGCTCGCCGAACGTCCACTCGCGGCGGGTGCCGTCGCGGGCCCGCTCGACCAGCGCGCGGGCGCTTCGGTCCGCGGTTTTGGCTAGATCTCGCGTGAAGTTCAAGGGATAGGATCGCCCGATGGCCGTTGGGTTCTTCGAGAAGACGGACGAACAGAAGGCGATCATCGAGATGATCCGCCAGTTCGTCGACGAGCAGATCATCCCGCAGGCGGAGCATTACGACGCCGCCGACGAGTTCCCCGAGCCGATCGTGGAGCAGATGAAGGAGCTCGGGCTCTTCGGCGTGACCATCCCCGAGGAGCACGGCGGGATGGGGCTGGATCTGACGACCTACGCGATGATCGTCGAGGAGCTCTCGCGTGGCTGGATCTCGATCTCGGGGATCGTGAACACGCACTTCATCGGCTCGTATCTGCTGATGAAGTTCGGCACGCCCGAGCAGCAGTCGGCGTGGTTGCCGCGGATGGCGACCGGGGAGATCCGGGCGGCGTTCAGCATGAGCGAGCCGGAGCTGGGCTCCGACGTGGCGGCGATCAAGACCGCCGCCACGCGCGTCGATGACGAGTGGGAGATCAACGGGTCGAAGATGTGGGTGACCAACGGGCTGCGCTCGGGCCTGGTCTTCGTGCTGGTCCGCACCGACCGCGACGCCTCCCCGCCGCACCGCGGGCTGACGTGCTTCATCGCCGAGAAGGAGCCGGGCGCTTCGGAGAACCCGGGGCTGATCGTGCCGCCCAAGATCAAGAAGATGGGCTACAAGGGCGTCGAGTCGACCGAGCTGGTCTTCGACGGCTACCGGATCGCCGGCGACATGATCCTCGGCGGCGAGGAGGCCGGGCTGGGCAAGGGCTTCGGGCAGATGATGGATGCGCTGGAAGTGGGCCGGGTGAACGTCGCGGCGCGCGGTGTCGGGATCGCGCAGCGGGCGCTGGAGCTCGCCTTGAGGTACGCGCAGGAGCGGCGCGCGTTCGGCAAGCCGATCGCCGAGCACCAGGCGATCCAGTTCAAGCTGGCCGACATGGCGACCAAGGTCGAGGCCGCGCGGCTGTTGATGCTCAAGGCGGCCACGTTGAAGGACGCCGGGGAACGCAGCGACGTCGAGGCGGGGATGGCGAAGCTGTTCGCGTCAGAGACGGGCAAGGAGGTCGTCGAGGACTCCTTCCGCATCCACGGCGGCTACGGCTACTCCAAGGAATACGAGATCGAACGGCTCTACCGCGACGCGCCGCTGCTGCTGATCGGCGAGGGCACGAGCGAGATCCAGCGGATGGTCATCGGCCGCAAGCTGATCGCGCGCAACAAGCTCTAGCGACGGGCCCTCGCGCGGCCGGCTCGTGCCGCGATGTTGGCGGCGATGAGGACGATCAAGGTGGCCGTGAGCGGCCACGCCTGGGCGGACTTGCCGACCGAGAAGTAGCCGATCGCGTAGATCGCGCCCAGGCCGCCGCCGACGAGCCCGCAGATCGACAACAGGCCGACGATGACGTCCCAGTACGGCGTGGACGACATGTCCTTGTACTGCTCGTATTGATCGGGCACCGCTCAAGCTAACCTAATCGATCGGGACCTTGTAGACAAACCGGCGACGGGCCTCGTGGTAGGTGTCGCCGGCGAAGAAGCAGTCGTGGCAGCGGGCGAGTTCCTCCTCGCGGTAGGCGGCGAGCGGCTTGCGGGCCTCGTCCCAGATGCGGGCGCGGCGCTTGGCCAGCCGGCGGTCGTTCGCGTGCGGGCCGTGGGCGAGCGAGTCGGCGACGCGGCGGACCTCCGCGTGGAACGCTCGCGCCGTCCGGCCGACGGCGGCGTCGAGCAGGCCGAGTTGGACCGCGCGCTGTGCCCCGACCGGGGTGAACGGGGCACTCGTCAGCTGCCGCGCCCGCTCCTCGCCGACGCGCCGGGTGAGCAGGTAGGTCCAGTACTCCGAGCCGTACAGGCCGCCCATGTGCTGGTAGTGGGGGTTGAGCACGACGTCCTCGCGGGCGAGCACGTGGTCGGCGGCGAGCGCGAGCGCCACCCCGCCCGCGGCCGCGTCGCCCGTCAGCGCGGAGATGACCAGCCGGTCGTCGGTCTCGATGATCTCCTTGACGAGGTTGTTCATCGCGATCAGGTTCCGCCAGGACTCCGCGCGCGGGTCCGCGGCGGCCTCGATCACGTTCAGATGGATGCCGTTGGAGAAGAAGTCGCGGCCGCCCATCAGCACGATCGCGCGCGTGCCGCGATCACGCGCCTCGCGGTAGGCGACGAGCAGCCGCCGGCACTGGCCGGTGCTCATCGCGCCGTTGTAGAAGTCGAAGTGCAGGTAGCCGACGCCCGCGCGTTCCTCGTAGGTGATCTCGCGGAAGCCGTCGCCCTGGGTGGGGGCGGTGAGCGTGTGGCCCGCGAGCCGCAGCGCCTCTGTCGCGGGGAGCTTGAAGTGGCCGACGCGCTTGAGGTGGCTGATCCACACCGCCCCGTCGACCGTCGCGCGGCAGATCGCGCCGTCGCGCTGGGCGATGATCTGGCCGGGCGCGCCCCGCAGCCGGTACTCGCGGTGCGCACCGAACAGGTGGAACTCACCGTCGAGCACGCCGGGGTGCCCCTCCGCCGCGCGGATGCGGCGGATGATCGTGGCCGTCGTGTGGCGGCTCCAGTCGATCGCCCGCTGGCGCTGGCGCAGCAGCGGGCGCTCCCGGCCCGTCGTCGACGGGTCGTCGTAGTCGAGCGGCTCGCCGCCGGTCTCACCCGCCGCGACCTTCGTCACCGCCTCGAGCACGGCCTCCGTCGCGGCGCGCCGGACCTCGTGCCGGTACAGGCTCGTCTTGCCGGCTTCACGCGTGCGGAACGTGCGCGTGGCCCACACGTCGCCGCCGTCTGGCTCGGCGTTGGCCTCCAGCACGGTCACGCCCCACGTCGGCGCCTGGAGTTCGATCGCCCAGTCCAGCGACGACGGGCCGCGGTCGCCCTTCGGGCCGGGGTGCACGACCAGGCAGCGGTGATTGCGCCACACGCTCGGCGGGATCATCGTCTTGAGCATCGGGCAGACCACCAGCTCCGGCCGGTGGCGCGCGACGGCGCGCTCGATCGCCGCCGGCGAGCCCACGACCTCGACCTCGACGCGGTGGCCGAGCTCGGTCAGCGCCACCAGCACCCGCTGGCTGAGGCTGTTGTGCGCGGACGCGATGAACAGGATGCGCAACCCGCGCGCGTCGGCGGGCGTCGCGAGCGGGGCGAGTGCGAGAGCGGAGTCGGTCACGCTGCTCATGACGGCCGAGAGCCCGACCGTGATACGGGTGTGTCGCTGTGCTCGTCGGAGGGGTGAGCAGGTTCACCCCTCTGGTCGATGTGAGCGGGGCCCCCGGTAGCGCAGTATTCGTCTCACAGAGGCTGACCACCTCGACCAAGGCTCCCGGGCAGTCCCTCTCTCCTCCCCGACACCCGCCGGCCCTTCAGTTCCCCGGCCGCCGCGCCTGACCAGCGCGGCGGCCCTCCTCCATTGTCGGGGAGGCGACAGCTTCCTCCCCGGTCTTAAGGAAACACGCAGGAAACCCACAAGGAACCTTCAAGGTCGGCGGCCACCATGTGGACATGGACAGACGAGGTTGACCCCCTCGCCACCGCTCAGGCTCACGGGACGTCCGTGTTCCCTCCTCTCCGACGCCCGCCGGCCCTGAGCACGACTGCGGCCGCCGCGCCTGACCAGCGCGGCGGTCCTTAGTCCTTCGTCGTCAGACGGTGCGGATCGGCAGGTAGCCGATGCGGGAGATGAACCACGGGCCGGTCGCGCAGCGGACGGTGATCGATGCGGTGGTCCCGACCGTGTTGATGGGGGTGAGCGCCATACCCACACGACGGGCGTGAGCGCGAGCGTGATACTTCACTTCGCGTGGACGGCCTTCGGCGCTATGAGCAACCCGGCAGCCTCGAGTTCGAGTTCGAGGAGCACCTGCTGGTGCTCAACGGGCGGGTGCTCGACTACTTCCACTCGGCGGTGACGTGGGAGTCGCGGCGGATCCACGTCTCCCGGCTGGCGGTCTACGTCGAGGGGCCGGACCGAAAGGGGCGGACGGCGTTCCGGTTCGCGCCGCTCGGGTTCGAGCACAACTCGATCAAGGTCAAGGTGCCGCAGGAGCAGGTGGAGTCACTGACGCGGTTCGTGCAGGCGATGACCGCCGCGCGCGACGCGGCTTAGAAGAACCACTGCTCGCCGCCGGTCAGGTTGATCGCGGCGCCGGTGATGAAGGACGCGTCGTCGCTCGCCAGGAAGGCGCAGAGCGCACCCATCTCGTCAGGCGTGCCGAGGCGGCCGAGGCCGATCTGGTCGCGCCCGTAGGACGCGATCATCTCGTCGTAGGACACGCCTTCGCGCTCGGCGTACAAGGTGAACGCGCGCTCGGCCAGCGGCGTGTCGAAGGTGCCCGGGCAGACGGCGTTGACGCGCACGCCGTTGCGGGCGAGCTCGCGGGCCATCGTCTGGGTGATGGCGATCACGCCGGCCTTGGAGGCGGAGTAGACGCCCCAGGTCTCGAACGCGACCTTGCCCAGCTGCGAGGCGGTGTTCACGACAGCGCCGGAGCCCTGGTCGCGCATCACCCGGCCGGCCGCGCGACAGCCCGCGATCACGCCCCACAGGTTCGTGTCCATGACCTCGCGGTACACCTCCTCGGTCGTCTCGACGACCTGAAGCAGGGGCTGCTCGATGCCGGCGTTGTTGACCATCACGTCGAGCCGGCCGTGCTCGGCGACGACCTCATCGACGACGCGCTCCAACGCGCCGAGCGAGCGCACGTCGGCGACCACGCCCGAGGCGCTTCCCGCGCGCAGCGCGTTGAGCTCGTCGACACGCGCCGACGGGTCGGCCTGGTCGAGACAGACGACGGTCGCGCCGTCGCGCACGAACCGCCGGGTGATGCCGCCGCCCATGCCGCCCGCGGCCCCGGTGACGATCGCGATCCTGCCTTCGAGCTTCATGCGTGCAAGCATCTCATCCGATGACGGACGGGCACTTCGACGCGGCCGTGGCCGCGCGCTACGACGAGACGTCGGCAAGCATGTTCGAGCCGGCGGCGATCGACCCGGTGGTCGCCGTGCTGCACGAACTGGCGGACGGCGGACACGCACTCGAGCTCGCGATCGGGACCGGACGGATCGCTCTGCCCCTGGCCAGCAACGGCACGCCCGTCGCCGGGATCGAGCTGTCCAACGCGATGGTCGAGCAACTGCGCCGCAAGCCCGGCGGCGAGGACGTTCCCGTGACCATCGGGGACATGTCGACCGCGACGGCCGAGGGCACGTTCTCGCTCGCCTACCTGGTGTTCAACACGATCGGGAACCTGACGACCCAAGACGCGCAGGTCGACTGTTTCGCCAACGCGGCGCGCCACCTGCGGCCACACGGCCGGTTCGTGATCGAGACCGAGGTCCCACTGCTCCAGCGGCTCCCGCCCGGGGAGATCGCCAGGCCGTTTGACCTCAGCGAAGAGCACTTCGGCTTCGATGAGTACGACGTCGCCCACCAGGGCCTGATCTCTCACCACTTCGAGCTCCGGGACGGGCACTACGAGAAGAGCTCGGTGCCGTTTCGCTACACGTGGCCCGCTGAGCTGGACCTGATGGCGCGGCTGGCCGGCATGCGCCTCGAGCACCGGTGGAGCGACTGGGACCGGACACCGTTCACCGGCGAAAGCGAGAAGCACGTCTCGGTGTGGCGCAAGGGGTGAGGCCGCTCTCCCTGAGGGGTGATAGCGCGAGTGTTGGTGGTGCGGAAATCTGCTAGGTGCAGATGACCAGCCGCCTCCAATCACTCCCCACGCACCCCGCCCTCTCGGAATCGGCGTCCGGGCGCTTCACCCGCCGGGTCACGCTGGAGGACGCGCTCGGCGTCGGAAAGGGCCCGCGCAACGAGCAGACCGCGCTGCTGACGCGCGCGTTCGAGACCCAGCACGACGTGATCGAGCGCTACTACGGCTCGTGGGTGGCGGTCGCGGTCGCGTTGGTCGAAGAGGACGGCCGCGAGCGGCTCGAGTTCGCCTGCGCGCCGGAGGTGAAGATGGAGCAGAGCATCGAGGAACTGCTGTTTCGCGCGTACTCGCTCTACCGGCAGGTCCAGCTGACCTTCGAGAACGGGCGCGACCGTTCGCTGCTGATCCACATGACCTACGGCGTGATCGCCGGCATCTTCAAGGAGCTCGACCGCGCCGCCGCGCTCAAGCAGGCGGAGTGCTCGCGGATCGCGTACCTCGAGACCGCCTGCTCACGCGCCGAGCGCTACTTCGCACGGGCCAGCCAGCGCCGCGCGCAGCTGCGCTACCTGGCGGGCGTGACCGGCGGGCTGGGCGTGATCGCCGTGGTCGGCGTGCTGCTGGCGCTCGGGCTGGAGACGCTGCCCGAGATCCACGGCGAGTCGCCGATGTTCCTCGCCAGCCTGATCGCCGGCGGCGTGGGTGCCGTGCTGAGCGTCCTGTACGGCATGACCTCGGGCAACCTGCGCCTGCACACGCTGTTCGCCAACGCGGAGTCCGGCCTCGGGCCGCTGGTGGCGGCGGGAGCGCTGCGGCCGCTGCTCGGCGGGCTCTCGGGCCTGGTCGTCTACGTGCTGCTGGAGAGCGGCCTGGTGCCGCTGAAGATCCCGGACGGGGTGGCCGGGACGCACTTCGTGATCGCGCTGGCGATCGTCGCCGGGTTCAGCGAGCGCTGGGCGCGCGGTGTGCTGGCCGGCACCGAGGAACGCATCCAGGGTGCCGGCAGCACGCCGGCGAAGACGAGCTAAGCGCGCTTGAAGTGCATCAGCGCCAGCTCGGTCGGGAAGACGTCCCCGCCGCGCTGCGCCGACTCAGCGGCGATCGCCAGAGCCTGTTCATGGGTCTTGGCGAGCAACTTGTTGAGCTTCTTGAACGCGCGCTCGTCCAGTTCCAGCGGCGTGCGCGTGATCATGACGTCCGCGTCGTCGAGCAGGTTCGCGTCCGCCGATGCGGCGAGGTCGGTCACCAGCTCCTGGATCGCGGCGCCGGAGAGCTCCTTGCGCAGGCTCGAGGGCAGCTTGCGCCACTGCGCCTCGTCCAGCGTCGGGCGAGCGGTCGCGCGGTAGAAGTGCTGCAGCGCGCCACGGACCGGCTCGGTCCGGACGAGCTCGACGCACTCGTAGTCGCGCAGCATCCGCACGTGATAGGAGACCACGCCGAGCGGCGCGTTGAGTTCCACGGCGAGATCACCGGGAGAGGCCACACGCTCACCGAGGCGCTGGAGAATGCGCGCGCGGAGCGGATGGGCGAGGGCCTTGGCGATGCGGGCCTCGGAGGTTTCCCCCGACGGCCGGGCAGTGTTCGAGATAGTGGGAGCGGACTTGGGCATAGTCAACGTTCAAGCTAGTTGTGCTTCATCAAGAAACCCTGGATGCTTCGTCAACTTCTGGTCAAGCTGGCACACCGGGTTGATGATCGGGGTAGGGCCGAGGGCTCCCCTGAACGCACTACGCGCCCTGAGCGCGTTTGAAGTGGAAGACGGCGAGCTCGGTCGCGATCGCTCCCTCTGACGCGCCGTCGCCCCGCGCGGCACTCTCGGCGGCGATCGCCAGCGCCTGCTCGGTGGTCTTGGCCAGCAGCTTGTTGAGCTTCTTGAACGCCTTCTCGTCAAGCTCCAGCGGCGTGCGCGTGAGCACGATCTCGGGATCGTCGAGCGTGCCCGCGTCGGCGGCGGAGGCGAGGTCGGACACCAGCTCGCCGATCGTCTCGCCGGCCAGCTCGCGACGCAGCTGCGCCGGCAGCGTCCGCCACTGCGCATCGTCGAGGTTCGGCCGCGCGGTGGCCTTGTAGAAGTGCTGGAGCGCGCCGCGGCGCGGCTCCGTGCGTACGAGCTCTACACAGTCGTAGTCGCGCAGCATGCGTACGTGGTAGGAGACGACGCCGAGAGGTGCGTCGAGCTCGACGGCCAGGTCCCCTGGACTGGCGACACGCTCGCCGAGTCGTTGGAGAATGCGAGCACGAAGTGGATGCGCGAGCGCCTTGGCGATCCGAGCTTCCGACGTTTCGCCCGCGGGTCGATGGCCGTTAGTAGATGAGGTTGGTGCAGTGTTGGGCATGGTCAGTGTCCAGACTACGGCATCGACCAAACGAACGTCTGGACGCCTGTCTGGGAGCTGCCATGTGAACGTGAACCGGGCGCGCGCGTGAACTACCGCGCGCGCAGGCTCACGTCAAGCGTCGGTGACGCGCGCCGACTCGTTCGCCCGGATCTAGGACGCGAACTTGTACCCGTTCTTCTGCAGCTCGCTCTGCGCCGCCTGGATCTGCTTGGCGCCTTCGCTGGTCTGGATCGAGCCGAGGATCTGGACCATCTTCTGGGTGTCCTTGGCCTTCGCCGCGGCGGCCGCGTCGTTGAACGTGGAAGCGAGCGACTTCAGGCCGCTGACCATCTGCGAGTGCGCGTGCTTGGCGTTGTCGGGCGGGGTGATCGCCTCGAAGTCCTTGGCCGCCTTGTCGATCGCCTTGCCGCCGTCGGTGAGCGTCGCCGCCACCGCGGCGGGCTCGCCGCTGCTGATGTTGCCCACCGAGCTCAGCGCCTTGGTCAGCGCGACGGTCGCCTCATTGACGCTCTTGACGTACTCGTTCTTGTCCGCCGTGGAGCCGCAGCCGGTGATCACGAGCGCCGCGGTGACGGCAAGTAGAACAAAACCACGCAATGACATCAGCCTCCTGGCCGAGATCGGGGATGGGGAGCGCACGTCGACACAGAGCGCCGACGCGCCGGGGAGATACACCGGTCACGCACGCCGGTTCACGATCAGCTCGAACGCGTCGGCCACGTGCCACTCCAGCGAGAGCATCACGGCGTGGCCGTTGGTGTCGTAGTCGACCTGATCGATGTGCAGCAGGGGCGCGCCGCGCTTGACCTCCAGCACGCGTGCGAGCTTGGATGTCGGCGAGAACCGGGAGCAACTCGGCCCGCGCGCGGCGGACCTCGTGGCCGGTCTCGGAGAGCACCGCGTAGAGCGAGCGGAACATCGCCTGCGGTGGCGTGCCCTCGATCAGCGCGGACGGGATGCTGTCACGCGAGTAGATGACCGGGCGGGCGTCGGCGAGGCGCACCCGCTCGAGCTCGAGGATCGTGCCGGTGACGTCGAAGAGCTCGGCCTCCTCCTCGGTCGGCTCGCGCACGGTGTTGGAGAGCACCATGACCCCCGGCTCGTGCCCGGCCTCGCGGATCATCTCGGTGTAGGAGACGGTCGAGTCCAGCGCGTGGCGGGAGCGCGGGGCCTTGGTCACGTAGGTCCCGGAGCCGTGGCGGCGGGCGAGATACCCGGCCTCCATCAGGCCGAGCACCGCCTCGCGGACGGTCGCGCGCGAGACGCCGAAGCGCTCGCCGATCTCGTTCTCGTTGGGGAGCTTGGCGCCGGGCGCGAGCCTGCCGGAGACGAGGTCGTCGAGCAGGCCCCCTCGGACCTGATCGACCAATGAGGGACGGCGCGTGGCGCTCATCGCGCGAGCACCGCGCTGACCTGCCCGGCGACGCTCGGCGCCCCCGGGAGCTGTCCGGCGAAGATCGCCGAGCCGATCGTGAAGCCCCACGCGCCCGCGGCCTCCAGCGCCGCGATCTGCTCGAACGAGATGACCGAGCCGGCGGCGATCACCGGCCCGTCGGCGGCCTCGACCACGGCGCGCGTGAGGGCGATCGGGTCCACCGATGGGTGGCGGTAGGCGAGCAGATCCAGGCCGTGCACACCGTCCAGCGCGGTCAGCCGGGCGGCGTCGTCGGCGATCGCGTCCAGCGAGCCCTTCAGGACGCTCGGGTGGCCTTCGATCACACCGGGGAAGGGGCAGTACTTCACGCCGTCGAGGATGGCGGCGCCGGCGGACGCGTGGGTGCCGCCGAGCACCCAGTCGACGCCGATCTCGCCCGCCGCGCGCAGCGAGCTCAGCTCGTCCTCGCGGCTCACGGAGACGACTTCGAGCATCACCTCCATGCCCGCGTCGTGCGCGGCCGCGGTGACCTCGCGCAGCACCCGTACGGGCGGGCCGACGTCCTTGAAGCCGACGTAGTGCAGACCGGTCTCGCGCAGCTCGTCGAAGACGTCCAGCGCGTGGCTGACCGTCACGTCGTCGCGCGTGAGCATGAACACGAACTCGATCACAGGCCCGCCCCCAACCGTGCGGCGGAGACCAGCAGCGCGTCGACGTCGGACGGCTCCCACAGGCCCATGAAGAACGCGAGGTCGGCGACGGTGAAGCGATCGCGCATCAGGTGGCAGTGGCCGAGCGCCCAGCGGGCGGTCTCGTCGCGCACGCCGAGCTGCGTGAGCCGAACCGGCGCGCGCGCCGCGCGCAGTGCGGCGACGAGCCGCTCGGGGGAGGCGAGCAGCGCGTCGAACTCGTCGTCCGGCCAGCGCTGCCACTGCGTCTGGAGGTGCGTGCGCGCGGCGTGCCAGCGCTCGAGCTTGCGCGCGTAGCCGAGCCAGCACTCCTCGGCCGGCGCGGCCGGTGTCGTCGAGCCCGGCGAACGCGGCCCGGACGCGCGGCTCCATCTCCGCCGGCGACGGGAAGCGAAGCGCGCGCAGCCCGCCGCCGCGCGCGGCTTCCCGCACCCTCGCCCACAGCAGCGCGGAGAGCACCGACAGCGCGCCCACGCCCGCGCCGTGCAGCGGCGCGGCGCCGCGCATCTCGATCAGGTGGCTGACGGTGTGCTCCATCCCCGAGCACGGCGCCGTGCGCCCGGCGACCCCCATCGCCATCCCGCTCAGCGCCAGCGCGGCGCACAGGTTCTCGAGCGCTTCCGGCTCGCCGCGGTGCACGCCGTCGGCGGCGTCGATCACGCCGTCGACGTGGTGGCGGGCGAGCGAGACGGCGAACGGCGAGTAGCTGTCGTCCTGGCCGACGAGCTGCGCCAGGCGCCAGTCGGCGGGCGCGGTGTAGGTGGCCAGCAGGTCGCCCAGGCCCGCGCGGTTGAGCTCGGCGGGCGCGCGGCGGATCACGTCGGTGTCGATCACCAGCCGCTCCGGCCAGCGCGTGATGATCGTGCGCTTGACGCCGTCCACGAGCAGCACGGACTGGTCGTCGGAGAAGCCGTTGACGCTCGCCGCGGTCTGGACCACGACGTGCGGGACGCCGAGCATGCGGGCGCTGACGACCTTGCCGATGTCGACGATCGTGCCGCTGCCCACGCTGAGGATCAGCCCGGCCCCGGCGCATCCGTCCGTGGCCCGCTGGAGCGTCTGGGCATCGGCGCGGACCTCACCGTCGAGCACCACGCGGCGGTACGGGAGCGACGCTTTGAGCTCACCGTCGCGGGCGGCCATCGGCGTCGCGTCGCACACCACCACGACCTCGCCGCGGCGCAGTTGATCGACGATCGCCCCGAGCTGGTCGAGCACGCCCGCGCCGAGCGTGAGCGCGCCCAGGCCGAGCGGGCGGAGGGCGGCCGTCTCCGGCGCGCCGGCGAGCCGGGCGCGCAGGCCGTCGAGGTCGCGGGCGATGTCGGCGGGGGAGACGGCGACGCTCACGTCAGGGCTCCTTCGACCCCGTCGAAGAGCGCTCGGTAGGCGCGGTAGCCGTCCTCGTAGATCGAGGCGTTGTCGGGATTCGGGTCGATCACGTCCGGCGCGAGGCGCACGCAGGCCTCGGCGGCCTGGGCGAGGTCGTCGAACTGCCCCGCGGCGACGCCGGCGAGCATGGCCGCGCCGGTGCCCGTCGCGCACTCGCTCAGCACCGGCCGGATCGGGCGACCGGTGACGTCGGCCTTGATCCGCAGCCACAACGGCGAGCGCGCGCCGCCGCCGACGACGCGGATCTCCTCGCCGGCGAGCTCGAGCGCGGCGAAGCGGTCGGTGATGTCCCTGAGCGCGTACGCACAGCCTTCGAGGACGGCGCGGGCCAGATGGGCGGCGTCGTGCGAGAGCGTGAGGCCGGCGAAGCAGCCCCGCATGCGGTCGTTCCAGCGGGGCGCGGTCGACCCGCTGAGCGCGGGGAGGAAGAGCGCGCCTTCGCTGCCGGGCGGAGCGGCGGCGGCGAGCTGGAAGAGCTCGTGCTGCGGGATGCCCTGGATCGCCGCCCACCACTGCGTGCTGCCGCCGGACACGAAGCCCGGGTTCTCGACCAGCAGCATTGCGTCGACGGCGTGGGCGTGGGTCTCGAGCAGGCGCAGCTCGTCGACGACCGCGCTGCGTGCCGGGACCGCGACCGGCTCCGCGGTGCCGGTGACGTCGACGATCACGCCGGGCTCCAGGGCGCCCGCGCCGAGCGCTCCGGCGTGGTCGTCACCCGTGCCCACGATCACCTGGCAGCGGGTCGACAGCCCGAGCTCCTCCGCCGCCTCGGGGCGCAGCCACCCGATCACGGCGCCGGCCGGGTGGATCGTCGGGAGGCGCTCGGCGTCGAGGCCCGCGTGGGCGACGAGCTCGTCGTCCCAGCGTCGTTGGTCGAGCCGGTAGAGCAGGGTGGAGGAGGCGTTGGCGTGGTCCTGGACGACCTCGCCGGTCAGCCAGCCGTTCATGTGCGCGCCGACCGGTGCGAGCCAGCGCGCGTCGCGGTAGTGGTCGGGCTCCTGGTCGCGCAGCCACATCGCCTTCGGGGCGATGTGGCTGGCGTCGGGGTTCAGGCCGGTGCGGGCGACCAGCTCGGGCTCGCCGACCGCCTCTCGGAGCGCGTCGGATTGGGAGGTGGCGCGGCGGTCGAGCCAGATGATCGCGGGGCGCAGCGGCTCCCGGTGCTCGTCGAGCGCGACCAGGCCGTCGACCTGGCAGGCGAGGCCGAGCATCGTGATGTCGTCGCGGTGGACGTCGGCCCGCGCGCACGCCTGGCGGACCGCGAGTGCCATCGCGCGGCGCCAGTGCGCCGGGTCCTGCTCCGCCCAGCCGCCCGCGGGGTGGCTCATCGTGCAGGGAGCGCTCGCCGTCGCCAGCGCCGTGCCCGTTTCGTCGGACACCACCGCCTTGACGCTCTGGGAGCCGACGTCGACCCCGACCACGCACGCCATCAGACGGCCACCGGCTCGTCGAGCAGGGCGCCCGCGCTGGCGAACTGGCGCGGACGGGCCGAGGCCAGCCAGAACGCGCCCGCGGCGGCGAGCACGACCCAGGCCACGATCACCCACGGGAACCACGTGTAGGGCGCAGTCGTCTGCTCGACGATCTGCCCGACCAGCAGCGCGACCATCAGTGCGGCGCCGCCGATCGGCAGGATGCCGTGGCGGATGACGTGGAAGCGCCCCGCCCGCAGGAAGTAGCGCGCGGCGGCGAGGTTGGTCAGCACGTACACCGGGAGGATGCCGAGCGTGAGCAGGAAGCCGAGGTACCCGTAGACGTTCGAGCCGCCGGCGGGATTGCCGAGGCCGCCGCTGACCGCGCCGACGAGCAGCGCGGTGACCACGGTGAAGATGCCGGTGGCGAAGATCGCGTAGGACGGCGTGAGGCGCCGCGGGTCGATGAACGCCAGCGGCTTGGGCAGCAGGCCCTCGCGGCCCATCGTGTTGAGGATGCGCACGATCCCGTTGGACGAGTTGATCATCACCGCGAACATCGAGGAGACCGACGCGATGATGACCGGCCACTTCATCCAGCTCGCGTAGGTGCCGGCGAGGTCGTTCCACGGGGTGGCGCTGCCGTCGAGCGCGTCGGCCGTCCTGCCGCCCAGCCCGATCACCTCGGCCCAGACGCAGAAGACGTAGAGGCCGCCGACGGCCAGCACGGAGAGCAGGACCGCTCTCGGCACGATCCGTTTGGGCTCGCGCGTCTCGTCGCCGAGCGTGGTGGCGGCCTCGAAGCCGACGAAGCTCAGGGCGGCGAAGACGAACCCGGTGGTGAGGCCGCTGAGGCCGTGGGGGGAGGCGGCCGGGCTGAGCGGGTGCAGCGTCAGGCCGTCGGCGCCGCCCTTGCCGACGATGATCAAGGCCAGCAGCAGCACGATCGCCACCTCGACGCTGAACAGCAGCAGCGCGGTCCTCAGCGATGAGCGGATGCCCTCGAACGCGAGGAAGACCATCAGCGCGGCGGGGATCAGCCCGATCAGCCACCAGGGGATGTCGAGGTCGAACTCGGTGCGGAAGGTGCTCTGCAGGTAGGAGCCGATGAGGCCGACCTCGGCGGGTGGGAGCAGGGCGTAGGCGACGAACATCAGGCCGCCGGTGACGAAGCCGGCGCGCGGCCCGAGGCCGCGGGTGACGTAGGTGTAGAAGGCGCCGGCGCTCGGGAACTCGCGCGCCAGCTCGGTGATGCCGGAGGCGGCGATCAGGATCGCGATCAGGCACGCGAGGTAGACGAACGGGGTTGCCTGACCGCTGAACGGCATCGAGAACTGCGGGTTGAAGAACGTCGAGACCGCCGGCCCCATGATCGCCGCCGACATGACCACCGCGCCGGTCAACCCGACGGCGTTGCGGCGCAGGCGCGGCGATGCCGCTTCCACTGTTGGGGTTGACGGCATGGCCTAAACATGTCTAACGTCTGACGACTTTTGTGTCAAGCCGATGAATAGAGCGAAAGCGATGCGGAACCTCCACCTCGTCGATTCCCCCAGCGCTCCAATTCGATCTGTAGGGCTGATCGAACGTGATTTCGAAGTCGATGCGATACGCGCCGCGGTCCGCGGCGGCGGTGGCGTCGTCGTGCTCGAAGCCGCGGCCGGGCTGGGCAAATCCGTCCTTCTCGAACACGCGGGCGTGCTGGCCGAAGACGTCGGCTGGCTCGTCCGCCGGGCCACCCCGGGCCCGTTGGAGCACCACCTGCCGTTCGGCGTGATCCGAGCGCTGCTCGAGACGCCGGTGCGCGAGAGCGGGATGGCCCTGGACGGGCCGGCCGCCGTCGCCGGTTCGTTGCTGGTGAACGCGAGCGCGCCAGGTGGCAACTCGTCGATGATGCGGATCGCGCACAGCGTGCTGTGGGTCTGCCAGGAGCTCGCGGCGGAGCGGCCGCTCGCGCTGATCGTCGACGACGCGCACTTCGCCGACCAGACGTCGCTGGCGGTGCTGGCCTACCTGGCGCGGCGGGTCGAGGACCTCCCGCTGCTGCTGTTGATCGCGTCGCGCGGGAGCTCGGATCAGCTGAGCGTGATCGGCGGCTCGCGCCTGGCGACCGTGCTGCGGCCGCAGCCGCTCTCCCCGCGCAACACGCTGGCGTTGCTGCGCCGGACCGTGCCCCACGCGACGGTCGCGCTGGGCCGCGAATGCCATCGCGACACGGGGGGCAATCCGTGGCTGCTGAGTGAGCTCGCACGCGAGCTGGCCCGCTACGGCGAGCTTCGCGGGCGGGTCTCGACCGAGGCGCGCGGCGTCGTCCGCCAGCGGCTGGCGGAGTTGTCCACGCGCGACCGCGGCGTCGTCGAGGCCCTGGCGGTGCTCGGCGACGGCGCGCCGCTGCACGTGATCGCGGCGGTCGCCGGCGTGCCCGTGGCCGAGGTCGCGCCCGCCCGCGACGCGCTGGTCGCCACGGGGTTGCTGGCGTCCGGTGGGGAGCGGTTCGCCCACGCCTTGATCGCGACGGCGATCGAGACGGACCTGCTGCAGACCGAGCGCGAGCGCTTGCACCGCGAAGCCGCCCGCGCGCTGATGGACGGTGACCCCGAGCGCGTGGCCGCGCACCTGCTCGAGTGCGGCCCGCTCGGCGACCCCGACGTCAGCGCCTACCTCGTCCGGGTCGCGTGGGACGCCCCGCCGCGGGCCGCCGCGCGCTACCTGGAACGCGCGCTGGCCGAGCGCGCGCCGGGCGACGACCGCGCCGCGATCCGCACCGACCTGGCGATCGCCAGCTTCGACGCCGGCCTGGCCAGTGCACGCGAGCGCCTGCTCGCCGCCGCCCGCACCCCGGACGTGTTGTCGCGCCTGGCCGCGCTCGCGTTCTTCGAGGGCGGCGAGCTCGACCCCGACACGGACGAGGTGTCCGCGCTGGACGCGCTGATGGCGCAGCCGGCCGAGCGCGCGCGGCGCGTGCGCGAGCTCGCCGCGGCGGCGGCGGACGGCGAGCGCGCGGCGGCGGCGGCGAGCGGCGAGCGCGCGGCGGCGGCGGACGGCGAGCGCGGGCTCGCCGCCGGAGCGGGCGGGCTCGCGGCCACGGGCCCGTTGCTCTCGCGTGTCGTGCTCGCGCACCGGGCGTGGGTCGCGGTCGAGCACGGCGATCCCGCCGCGGCGGCCCTGGCCCTCAGCGCGCTCGACGGCGACGTGCTGCTCGGTGCCGCGCATCAGCGCGGGGCGTACGTACTGGCCGTGCGGACGCTCGTGCGCTGTGACCACCCCGACGCGGCGGCGGCGATCGCTGCCGTGCGGGACCATCCCGCGCTGCCCGTGCGGGTGGCCGCGGCGGCGCTGGACGGCGAGCTCGCGCTGCGCGGTGGGCGCCTGGCCGACGCGGAGCGGTTCACGCGGACGGCGCTCAGGCTCGCCGGGGAGCGGTTCGCGCCGCTGACCGCCGACGCGCGGGCCGTGCTCGTCGAGGCGCTCGCCGAGCGCGGCGCGTTCGAGGAGGCGCAGGCGTATGCGAGCGGCCCAGCGCAGGCGCGGCTCGCGCTGGCGATGGGGGACTTCGAGCGCGCGCACGCCGGGGCGGGCAGCGCGGTCGTGGCCGCGCTCGCCCTCGCCCACCTCGGGCGTCGCGACGAGGCGGCGGAGCTCGCCGACGCGGAACTCGCGCGAGCGCGCCGATTCGGCGCTCCGGTGACGATCGCGGAGGCGTACGTCGCGCGGGCCGTGGCCGAGGCCGATCCGGCCGCTCGGGTCGCGTTCTGCGAGGCGGGGCTCCGAGCCGGCGCGCCGGGGCTGGCGAGCGTGCGGCTGCGGCTCGAGCTGGGCAGCGCGCTGGCCTACATGGGCCGGCGGGTGGAGGCGCGCGAGGCGCTGCGGCCCGCACTGGCCGACGCCGACGCGGCCGGGGCGCTTCCGCTCTCGCGCCGCGCCCACCGCGAGCTCGTGGCCACCGGCCTGCGCCCGCGCCAGGCGGCGATCGAAGGGACGGCCGCGCTGACGCCGCGCCAGCGCCAGATCTGCGAGCTCGCCGCGGTCGGCAAGGGCAACCGGGCGATCGCCCAGGAGCTGTTCCTGTCGATCAAGACGGTCGAGACGCACCTCGCCGCGGGGTACCGCAAGCTCGGTGTCAGCACCCGCGCGGAACTGGCGGCGGAACTCGCGGCCTAAACAAAAGACGGGTTCGCGACGATCCCGAATCCCGTACCGTCGCAGGCAGCCGTAAGGCCGGTAGTCACCAACTCCGGGGGGCGCCTTCTCCCGGAGGAGGCGCCCCCGACTCGTTGCCGTACAGGGTGCCCGGCAGCGAGAGGCCGGCCTGGACGGCGCGCTGGTACATCAGCGGGCTCGACCATTCGACCGCGGCCAGCTCGCCGAACACCCGCGCCCGGATGAACCCCTGCCGACCGGGCAGGCGCCCGAGGTCGGCGGTCGCGTCGGTGATCAGCAGCGCTCCGTGGCGCGGACCGTCAGGGAGGCTGACGAATCGATCGCGCGCGTCGGCGCGCAGCGCTCGGTGCAGCGTGTGGCCGGGCGGTGCCTCGGCCTCCCACGCGGCCCGGAACGCATCGTCATCACCCGGCGGCACCCGAAATCGCTCGATCACTCGTCCCGGCAGTCTCGCGCAGTGCGTTGATCGACGCGGTGATCGACCGTGACACCTGCATCTGCGAGAGCCCGACGCGGTCGGCGATCTCGCGCTGCACGAGGTCCTCCTCGAAGCGCATGCGCAGGATCCGCTGCTCGCGCTCGGGCAGCCGGGCGAGCAGGCGGTCGATGTCGGCGGCGCGCTCGACCCGCTCGAAGGCGGGATCGTCGCGACCGAACGCCGTGCCGCGCGTCTCGTCCTCGTCGTCGTAGGCCGGACGGTCGAGCGAGTCGGCGCGGTGCGCGGTGGCGGTCGCGCGGGCCTCGATCACCTGCTCGACGGTGACGCCGCAGCGGTGTGCGATCTGCTCGGTGGTCGGCGTCTGGCCGAGTTCGGCGTTGAGCTCCTCGAGCGCGCCCTCGACCTGCGCGGAGAGCTCCTTCAACGCCCGCGGGACGCGGACGGACCAGCCGTAGTCGCGAAAGTGGCGTTTGATCTCGCCGACGATCGTGGGCACGGCGAAGGAGGTGAAGGCGAGCCCGCGGGTGGGGTCGAAGCGGTCGATCGCCTTCAGCAGCGCGAGTGAGGCGACCTGCGTGAGATCGTCCGGATCGGCGCCGCCGTTCATGTAGCGGCGAGCAAGGTGGCGCGCCAGCGGCAGGAACCGCTCCAGCAGCGCCTCGCGGTCGGCGGGATCGTGTTCTGAGTGGTAGCGCTCAAAGAGCCGGTGAACGTCGCGCCGCGCGATCAGCTGCGGCTCACCGGGTACGACGGTGGTGGGGGCCATAGGTGTCGATCCCCAAAGGCGATCGGGTTTCACGCCCCGAAATCGTTGTCAGGTCCGGACGCTTACCGTGACGCGAGACGCTCGCTGTCCGTAATGTTGCGGGATGGATTTGACGAGCGTGCTGACGGAGCTGTGTGCGGTATCCGCTCCGTCCGGGGCCGAGGTGGAGCTCGCCTCGTGGCTGGAACGCCGCTGGACTCCGCGCTGCCAGGCCGTCCGCCGCGATCCGACGGGCAACGTGCTCGCCCACGTCGGCGGCTCCGGACCACGGGTGCTGGTGCAGGCGCACATGGACCAGGTCGGCTACGTCGTCCGGTTCGTCACCGAAGGTGGACAACTTCTGCTGGACACGGCCCAGGGCGATCGCCGGACCGGTCCTGAGCGTCGCCACCCGGTCGGGCAACCCCTTCGCGTGCTCACGCGCGACGCCACGTGGGTGGAGGGCCTGGTCGTGGCCGCCAGCGGCCACGTGCTGACGTCCGCCCAGCGCGAGGCCGAGCTCGGCTTCGACGACTTCTGGGTCGAGGCCGGGTTCGGCTCACGCGCCGCCGCGCTCGACGCCGGCGTCCACGTCGGCTCACCCGCCGTCTTCTGCGCACCCACCCGCGTCTACGGCGACCTCCTGGTCGGGCCGGCCATGGACAACCGCGTCGGGCTGGCCATCATGGACGCGCTGATCGACTTCGCCGACGAGCTGGCGTGCGAGCTGTGGCTCGGCGCCACCGTCCAGGAGGAGAACGGCCTCCATGGCGCCCGCGCACTGGCCCTGGCCGAGCGTTTCGACGCGGCGATCGCGGTCGACGTCGGCCTCGTCGGGGACATCCCCGCGGTCGACGAGAAGGAGTACGGCACGCGCCTCGGCGACGGCCCGATCGTCGTCCACCGCGACACCGGGATCATCTACGACCGCACGCTCACCCAGCACCTGCTGGCGCTCGGCCGCGAGCACGGCATCCCCGCGCAGGACGGCCTGTTCGCCAGCTACGGCTCCGACGGGCTGGCGATCGCCGAAACCGGCTCGCCGACCGCGCTGCTGACCGTCGGCACGCGCTACACGCACACGGCGTTCGAGACGATCCACACCGCCGACCTGAGCGGGTCGGTCGCGCTGCTGCGCGCGTTCCTCACCTCAGCGCTGCCAGCGCGCGGGTGACGATGGCCTCCGGGGCCGGCGCCGGCGCGGATGGGTCGAGGCGGCGGGCGAGCGCCGCGATCACCGGGGCGGGATCGTCGAGGCGGGCGATCGCCCACGCGGCCGCCTCGCCCTTGGACAGCCAGCGGTCCTCTTGCGCCCACGCCCACGCGCGGCAGGCGGCGAGCACCGCCTGGCCACCGTCGTAGCCGGCCCACCAGGCGAGTGAGTCGCGGGCGGCGGCGGCGACGAGCTCGCGCGGGAGCGCCGGCAGGACCTCGGAGGGGTGCGGGCCGACGAGCGGGACGGCGTGCTCATGCGCGATCGAGACGTCCAGCGTGAACCAGAAACGCTGCTCGGCGTCCGGGTCATAGCCCTCGTGGTGGGTCATGCCCGGGCCGGTGTTGAGGTTCAGCGAGAAGCGCGGGACCTCGTCGCGGGCATACAGGACGAACTCGAGCCCGCGCACCGGGCACGGCACCTCGGTCAACGCGGCGGCGAGAGCCTGGAGCGCCGCGCGGTCGCACCGCTCGGCGCTCAGCGCCTGGACGTCGACGTCCGAGCGCGCCGCGTCGAAGTCCCCGAGCGCACTCGACCCGACCACCCACGCCGCGAGCAGCTGGTCGCCGAGCTGCCGGCTCAGCCGGCGGGTGAGCTCGGCGAGGTAGTCCTCCATGTGCTCACCGTCGTATCAGCTTCCGCGCCGCGTCGCCGATCGTGTCGGTGTCGGCGTCGATCTCGATCAGCGTCACGCCGATGCTCTTGATCTTGTGCGAGAAGCCGCGGCCGAAGTTGTAGTGGTTGGCCGCCGCCTTGCACGTGTCGGTGTCCTTGCGGACGGTGCGGGCGTAGCCGCCGCCGACGAAGTTGATCTTGAACTCGATGTAGGCGCCGTAGCCGTCCTTGGGGCAGAGGTCGTTGACCGTGCCCTTGACGTGGAAGCTCTTCGCCGTCGGGAACGTCACCGTGCCGGCGGCGTGGGCCCTGCCCTTGGTGGCCGCCGTGCCGGTGGTGAGGTTGTAGCCCTTGGCCTGCGCGGTCCCGGCGAGCAGGAGAAACGCCCCGGTCGCCAGCGCGGCAACTGTTTTCTGGTTCTTCATCGCACCGCTGGTTACCCATCCGGTAGATTCCCTGCACGCGCTCGGCGAGCGCGCCCGGCTCGCGGGAAGGGCCCGAGGCCCATCGCTTCGCAGGACCACGTACGCTCACGCGATCGACTCCGGGCGCGACGGGATGCGAGCACCAGCGCCGAGAAGGGGTGATCGTGATGGAACTCGACCTCGATCAGGCGCGCCGGCGGGCGAAGGAGCTGGTGCGCGCCGGGGCGGTGCCGCGGCTGGCGGACGCGCAGCTTCGAGGTGGCGAGGGAGCTCGGGTTCAGCTCCTGGCCCGCGCTCATCCGCGACGTCGAGGATCGCGTCGTGCACGCGGCGCTGAGCGGCCGGGCGCCGGTGGTCGAGCGCTACCTCAGGCAGCGACCCGAGCTGGCGCAGGCGGTCGAGGTCGCGCTCGTCGTCGGTGAGCTCGGCCCCGTGCAACGCGCACTGCGCGAGGACCCGGAGTGGGTCAACCGGGTGCTCACCCACGGGCACAAGCCGTTCGAGCTCCCGGTGTTCTCCGCCTGCCTGCGGACCCACCGCGCACCTGCCCTGCGGCGCGTGATCGCGCTGCTGCTCGACCACGGCGCCTCGCTCGCCGGCGCCGAGCTGTTGACCTTCTCGGTCGACGATCTGGAGACCGTCCGGGTCCTGCTCGACCACGGCGACCTCACGCCGGAGGTGCCGGAGCTGCGCGACGCGCTGGTCCATGCGCGCGACCCTTCGGTGGCCGAGCTGCTGATCGAGCGAGGCGCCGCGCTCGACGCCCGCGATCAGGACGGGCTCACGCCGTACTCGCACGCCGCGCGCTTTCGCAGCCGGGCGATGATGGAGCTGCTCGAGCGCCACGGCGGCGCGAGCGATCTCGACCCCGCCGCGGCCTGGATCGGCGCCGTCGTCCGCGGCGAGCCGGCCGGGCCCAGGCCGCCGCTGCGCTGGGCCGACATGGAGCAGCTCCCGCGCTGGGCGAGCGCGGGTGAGGACGCGGTGGTCGCGCGCCTGCTCGCTGCGGGCGTGCCGGTGGACGCGACCGGCGTCGAGGGCGGGAGCGCGTTGCACTACGCGGCGACGTGGGGGCGGCCGAGCACGTGCGCGCTGCTGCTCCGCCACGGCGCCGACGTCAACCGCGACGCCAACGGCACGCCGCTGGACTGGCTGGCCTGGGGCGCGCTCAACCAGCCCGGCGCGGCCGACCGCGCCGGCGACTACGCGGCGGCGGCCAAGGTCCTGCGCGACGCCGGCGCCATCCGCACCGAGGCGGATCAGGAGTAGGGCGCGCGCCCGGTGGCCTTCGCGAGTGTCGACTTCGTCAACCACTGGTTGACCAACTCGACACTCGCGGCGATCGCACGACGCCGCCGGCTTCCAGATCGGCGGGGCGATGACGCCGGAGCAGGCGAACGTGCTTGCGATCCCGGTGAAGATCAGGCCTCGGTGAGGCGGCGGACCGTCTCCAGCTCGCCCTCGACGACCGCGAGCTGACGCGCCACGTCGGCATCGGGCACGTTGTCGGGGAAGAACTGCGTGAACAGGTACTCGCTGCCGTCGCCGTTGGCCAGCACGCGGGTGAAGACGCCGCGGCGCGGCTGGTCGGCGGAGACGATGTCCACGGTGCCACGCTCGCGCGAGACGTTGACCGCCACACGCGCGGAGCCGTTGACCAGCCAGTGCTCGCCGTCGCGCTCGACCGACTGCGCGAACCCCGGGGCCCAGCGCGGGAGGTTGGTCGCGTCGCCGACGAGGTCGAGCACCGCCTCCGGCGGCGCGGCGATCGAGATGGAGCGCGTTTCCGAGCGAATCGTAGGCATATGTAGATAATAAGCATGTGCATACGATTTGTCCACGCGTACCATCCTCGCGATGCGTGAGGACCTCGGAGCGCTGCTCGCACGCGCCACGCGCCGCCTGATCGAGGCCGAGCGCCCGCTGCTGGACGCGCACGGGCTGAGCATGTGGGCCTACGTCGCGCTCGACGCTGCTCGCGCGCGGCGCGGCGCCGACGCAGCTCGCGCTCGCCGAGGAGATGGGCTACGACAAGACGCGGCTGATCAAGCTGCTCGACGGGCTGGAGGCCGAGGGCCTGATCACGCGCCGGCCGGACCCGGCCGACCGGCGCGCGAAGGTGGTCGAGCTCACCGCCGACGGCCGCGCCCGCCACGCCGCGGCCGTGGCCGACATCCACGCGATGGAGGAGGAGCTGCTCGCCGGCCTGGACGCCGGCGAGCGTCAGATCTTCCAGGCCGTGCTCAGCGGACTCGCATCCCCGCCGCCGCGTCCCAGTGCAGAATCTTCGAGCGCTTCTTGAGCGGTGCGTCGGCGCGCGAGATCTTCGTGCCGTTCTTGGTTTCCGACGGCGGGCAGATCGCGATGTAGCGGGCGTAGCCGCCCACGCCGCCGCCGAACTTTGGGTAGCCGATATTGAGCAGGCAGCCTGTCTCCGGCACCTTGTCGAGGTTCGCGACGCCCTCGGCCTGCGTATAGCCGTGGTGCATCAGCCACTCCTCGCCCTCGAGCGTCGGCGTCGTGTCGGTGTCCAGCGGCTCATGGCCGTGGAACAGGATGTGGCGCTTGAGCTGCAGGAACTTGATCGCCTTCAGCGAGACGCCTGGGAACACCGTCTCGGCGGCCAGCTCCTTGGCCTTGACCGCGTTCGGTCGTCCACCGCTTGGACCAGTCGGAGCGGACCATCACCACCGAGCCCTCGGGGATGCGGCCGTTCTTCTTCTCCCACGCCTTGATGTCCGAGACCTGCAGGTGGTAGTCGGCCTTCGTCTTGAGCTGCTTGACGATCGAGATCACGACCAGCGGCCGGACGGCGAACGTCGCCGGCAGTTCGTCGATCGCCGGGTACTCGGGCGCCCAGTGCGCGGGCGGGTCCAGCTGCGTGCCGAACTGGTCGGTGGCGATGTCGTAGTGCGTCGCCTCGAACCCGTCGGCCGCGAACGTGTACGGCATCCCCGTCAGCGGGTTGGTGGTCGGCGAGAACGTCGCCGGCCCGAAGCCCTTCCACACCGGCATGTTCGGCGTGATCGTGTGCGTGAGGTCGATGTAGCGCGACTTCGACAGCACCTGGTCATACATCTGCCACAAGTCGGAAGGCTTGTGGGCGGCAAGCGCAGGCGTCGCGACACCGCAGGCGAGAGCAACAGCGGCCAGGCCGCTGACGATCGTAGAACCCCTCATGGAACCCCCTTCTGGTAAGAACCCGGAAGATTACGGGTAGGGGCCTTTCGATGAAACGAACGATCGTTTTGGCCGTGACGGCCGCCGCGTTGATCGCCCCAGGCCGTGCCGCCGCGGTCGGCTTCGACGCCCTCAACAAGGCCAACTTCTCGATGACGCGGACGGGGCTCAACGACGCGGCCTACGCGCGCATCCGCGCGCTGGAGCGCAACTACGGCAACCCCGTGGGCATGCGCGAAGTGGTCGAGCACGCCAATCGCACCACGACGTCGGCGTCCCCGCCGACGCCGGGGACCGTGGCCAGCTTCGGCTGGGACAGCGGCGACAACGGCGTCGGCTACTGGATCCCGCAGGGAATCACCGGCTCAAGCGACGCGGTGGGCGGTGACGCGGTGGTCGGCGGCCACAAGGAACTGCTGGTCAGCTGGTACTCCAACAACGGCAAGGGCGGGCGGATCACGGTCGTCAACGCCGACAAGCTCGACGGCGCGAAGTACCGCCACATCCTGCTCGTCGTCCCGAACGCCCACGGCTCCTTCGGCCTCGTCGACACCCACGCCGGCGGGATCGCCTGGTACGGCAACTACCTCTACGTCGCCCAGACCGGCACCGGCCTGCGCGTGTTCGACATGCGCCACATCATCAAGGTCCCGGCCAAACGCGAGAACGAGACGCTCGGCTACCGCTACATCCTTCCGCAGGCGGGCGTCTACACCACGCCCAACAACCCCGGTGTCGTGTTCTCCTCGGTATCCGTGGACCGCTCGCAGGCCAACCACGCGCTGGTCACCAGCGAGTTCCGCGAGCGGGCCGTCGGCGGGCGCATCTTCCGCTGGAAGGTCAACCAGGACACCGGCCTGCTGGGCCCGACCGCGGTCGCGCTCGGCGCGTGGCGCGCGACCGATGTCCCGAGCATCCAGGGCGCGCTGATGAAGGGCGGCAGGATCGGCCTCTCCTCGAGCTTCAGCAGCGCACCGGGCCTGTGGGCGAGCGGTCGCGGCGCGAACCCGCTCTTCCGCCGCTCCTGGCCGACGGGTGCGGAGGACGTGACCTACGCGGTCTCGGGCCGGGTGTACTCCCTGACCGAGTTCGCCGGCAGCCGCAAGGTCTTCGCGGTCATGGCGGCCGATCTAGGCCTCTAGGTGGACCTAAAGCAACCCTAAAGGGGACTGTCCCCTTTAGGGGGGCTTTAGGTGCCAACGGCGTCCTTGAAGCGCTCGAGCTGGCGCAGCCTCGTCGGCCAGCGGCCAGACGAAGATGCGCTCGGCGCCCGCCTGGGCGAAGGCCGTGATCCGTTGCGCGCAGTGCTCGGCCGAGCCGATCGGGAGGGCCGCGCAGGGAGTCGAGCGGGCGGGCGAGCAGGGTCGCGAGGTCGTCGAGCCGGCGTTCGGCCTCCGCGGCGCGACTCGGTGACGTAGAACCACATCGTCGCGATCGCGTTGGGGAGGTCCGGGACGGCGGCTCTGCGCCTCGCGAAGGCCTCCGGGGTGGTGTTGTAGCCCGAGGCGAGCCAGCCGTCGCCGAGTCGAGCGACGCGGCGCATGCCGGCCTGCGAGCCCCAGCTGGCGATCCACAGCGGCGGCCCGATGGGGCGCGGTTCGAGCTCGGCCAGCAGCGAGCGCAGCTCGCCCACGGCCGCGTCGAAGCGCGGCCAGCGCTCGTCGAACGGGATCGCCGCCGCCGCGTAGTCGTCACGCGAGGAGCCGGGCCCGACGCCCGCGATCAGCCGCCCGTCGGAGAGGATGTCGAGCGCCCCGAGCAGCTTGGCCGTCTGGATCGGGCCGCGGATGACCGGCAGCGCGACCGTGGTGGCCAGGGTCATGTCGCCCGAGGCCTCGATCACCGACGCGAGCGCCGTCGGGCCGTCCAGCCACGGGCGGCGGAAGAGCAGGTGGTCGTTGGCGCACAGGACGCCGTAGCCGAGCGCGGCGGCCGTGGCGCGCGTAGGCGCACAGGTCGCAGTCGGCGCGCCGATCAGCGGCAGGTGCGCGCCGTAGATCATCGCGCGCAGGCACCGCCAGCATCGCGTCGACCGCGGGGCCGCGGTAGCCGCCGGGCGTCGCGCGCGGCGGAGATCTGGCGGACGGGCGCGCAGCGCACCGTGCGCACCTCCAGCCCCGGCAGCGGATAGGTCACGGCGAGCCCCGGGATGACCGAGACGCCGAGCCCGGCGGCGACGAGCGCCTGCACGGCCACGTCGTCGTCGGAGCGGAAGCCCACCGCGGGCGCGAAGCCGGCGGCCGGCAGGCGTGGTCGCACGATCCGGAACCACGCGCTCGTCGGTCCGCCGCCGATCCACGGCTCGCTCGCGAGGTCGGCCAGCGCCGAGCGCGCGCTTGCGGCGCGCGAGCCGATGGCCGGCCGGCAGCACGGCCGCGGAACTCGTCGTCCAGCAGCGGTATGCGCTCGAAGTCACGGGCGGCGATGTCGGGCAGCGCGGGGTGGTCGTAGATCAGCGCGAGGTCGAGCTCGCCGGCGTCCAGGCGCGGGAGCAGGCGCTGCAGGTGGTCGTCGACGACGGTCAGCGTGACGGCCGGGTGGTCGCTGGCGGAACCGGGCGAACGCGCGCGGCGCAAGCGTGGCCAGCGCGGTCGGGAAGCTGCCGAAACGCAGGCGCCCTGACCGTCTGCGGGCGAGCTCCCCGAGCTCCTGCTCGGCGCCGTCGAGGCGGGCGAAGATCCCGCTCGCGTGGCGGGTGAGCGCGAAGCCGGCCTCGGTCAGCTCGACCGGGCGCATCCCGCGCTCGACCAGCGGCAGCCCGACCTCGCGTTCGAGCGCCGCGACGTGCTGGCTGACCGCCGACTGCGTGAGCGCCGAGCGCGTCGGCCGCCGCGGAGAACGAGCGCCGCGCGGCGACCTCCGAGAGCACCCGCATGCGCCGCACGTCCAGCATCAGTGACACTTATAGTGCGTTCGCGCATAGCAATTGCAACTGATAGTCCGTGGCTGGGACGCTCGGCTCATGCCCACGATCGAGGAGTTCGTCTTTCGTGCCGTCGACGAGGTCGGCGCCACGCTCAACACCGCGCTGGTCGTGATGGGCGACCGGCTCGGCCTCTACCGCGCACTGACCGACGGCCCGCTCACCCCCGGCGAGCTCGCCGAGCGCACCGGGACCACCGAGCGCTACGTGCGCGAGTGGCTCAACGCCCAGGCCGCCGGCGGCTACGTGACCCACGAGGACGGCCGCTACCGGCTCGAGCCCGAGCAGGCGGTCGCGCTCACCGACGAGGACAGTCCCTACTTCCTGCCCGGTTTCTTCGAGCTCGCGCTGGGCTCGGTGCTCGACTCGCCGCGCATCACCGAGGCCGTTCGCGACGGTGGCGGCGTCGGCTGGCACGAGCACGACGCACACGTGCACGACGGCTGTGAGCGCTTCTTCCGGCCGGGCTATAACGCGAACCTGATCGGGGCGTGGCTGCCCGCGCTGGACGGCGTCGTCGAGCGGCTGCGCAGCGGCGCGCGCGTGGCCGACGTCGGCTGCGGGCACGGCGCCTCGACGATCCTGATGGCGCAGGCGTTCCCGGCGTCGACGTTCGTGGGCTCCGACTACCACGCGGGCTCGATCGAGACGGCGCGCGAGCGCGCGGTGCAGGCCGGCCTCAACGGCCGCGTGCGCTTCGACGCCGCGCCCGCGGCCGCGTACGGCGGCGAGGGCTACGACCTGGTGACGATGTTCGACTGCCTGCACGACATGGGCGACCCCGTGGGCGCCGCGCGGCACGTGCTGCGCACGCTGGCCGACGACGGCACGTGGATGATCGTCGAGCCCGCCGCGGGCGATCGCGTCGAGGACAACCTGCACCCGGTCGGGCGCGCGTACTACGGCTTCTCGACGCTGCTGTGCACGCCGGCCTCGCTCTCGCAGGACGTCGGGCTCGCGCTCGGCGCGCAGGCGGGCGAGGCGCGGATCGCCGCGGTCGTCGGAGAGGCCGGGTTCACGCGCTTCCGCCGCGTCGCCGAGACCCCCTTCAACCACGTCTACGAGGCACGGGCGTAGTCTCTCGTGCGTGGCGGGCACGATCATCTTCATCCCGGCGTGGAACGAGCAGGCGTCGCTGCCCGAGGTGCTGGCCGACGCCCACCGCACGATCCCGGACGCCGACCTGCTGGTGATCGACGACGGCTCGACCGACGCGACCGCCGCCGTGGCCAAGGCCAACGGCGCCGACGTCGTCTCCTTCGGGGAGAACCGCGGGCTCAAGCAGGGCATCGCCGAGGGGTACCGGCAGGCGCTGGTGCGCGACTACGACTTCTGCGGGCGCCTCGACGCCGACGGCCAGCACCCGCCGGAGGAGCTCAAGCGGATGCTCGAGCTGGTGCGCTCCGGCGAGTGCGACGTCGCGATCGGCTCGCGCTTTCTGCCGGACTCGGGCCACTACACGCCGACGCCGGAGCGGGTGCTCGGCACCTCGTTGCTGCGGCTGCTGATGCGACTGCGGCTCGGGCAGGCGATCTCGGACGGCACCAGCGGCCTCTACGCGGTCAACCGCAGCGCGCTGGCGCTGCTGGCCGATCCCTACGTGTGCGACGCGCCGGAGGTGGAGGCGCTGGTGCGCATCACCGACGCCAAGCTGCGGCTGCTCGAGGTGCCGGTGCAGATGCGCCAGCGCGAGCACGGCGAGTCCTCGTTCCGCGGACGCCGCGCGGTCGAGCTCGTCGTCACGATCGGGCTCACGCTGTTCGCGGGGGAGCTGTTCCGCCGTCGTCGTCAGACGCGTGGGAAGTCCCGCTGGCCGTGGCGCGGCTGACCAGCACCGAACCGACCAGCAGCGCGGCCGTGGCCGCGACCTGCCAGCGCCGCCCGAGCTGACGCGCGGGCCGCACCGGCCACAGCATCGGCGTCGGCGCGGCGCCGTCCCCCGCGTCGTGCAACAGATGCGAGACGAGCCCGCTGAACGCCGCCCACCCCTGGGCGGGGCCGGCGAGCGTGCCCGCGATCGCGCCGACCGCCGTCGCGGTGAGCAGGCTGTGGGAGCGCGGGCGGACGTCGAGCGTGATCATCGCGCCGACCCGCAGTGAGCGGGCGGCGACGGCGTGATCGACGTCGATCGCCACGCGCCGCGACGGCCGCGGTGGCGAGCACACGCGGCCCGGCCGACGGCACGAGCGGCGCGCTGACCGCGGCGGCGATCAGCGCGTGCTGGAAGGGATCGCTGTAGACGCGCCAGGACACACGTCCAGCGTATTGCTAGCGCTTCAGCGTGGCGGTCAGCGTCCAGGACGACGTGCCGGAGGTGACGGCGATCGTCACCGGGAGCTTCTTCTTGCGCTTCAGCGCCTTGCGCCCGGCGCTGGAGAGCTTGACCTTGATGCGGACGGTCTTCTTGGCCTTGATCGTGTACTTGGCCGTGCCGTAGGTGGCGACCTTCGCGGCGGCGGCGCCGCGCGGGAGCAGCCGGATGCTGCCCCGGCAGGTGGCGTCGAGGATGCACTTGAACCGCAGCGACGCGATGTTCGAGCGCACCAGGGCGGTGCGGGCGGCGACCTCGAGCGGGATCGGCGCCTGCACCGGGGTGACCGCCGGACCGACCGGCGGCGCGGTCGCGACGGGAGCGGTGCACGCGTTGGGGTCCGCCGGCGCGACCGGGGCCGGGGCGCCGAGCGTCATCGGCACGCCGCACCAGTCGTACTGGAGCAGCACCTCGTAGCCGTCCATGATCCCCACGTCGGTGTTCGACGCGCCCGCGGCCAGCGCCGGATGCAGGAACGACGCGCGCGCCTGGTTGGCGGGCGAGTCGAAGATGAAGCCGTGCGCGCCGCGGTCGTTGACCGGCAGCGAGCCGGGCCCGGCGACCTGGACGACGAGGATGTCGTTGTACTGCGAGCCGTTGGTGGCGCCGACGCCCGAGCCCGCCGGCAGGTTCACCGTGAACTCGTTGATCTGGTTGGGCTGCGGCTGGAAGACGGGGGAGACGCGCTGCGTCGTGCAGCACAGCCCGCCGCCGGAGCCGAGGATCGCGAACTGCAGCGGCGCGGGCGCGTCGCCGCTGCGCACCCGCACCCGGGTGACGTACCCGGCGCCGCGCGGGACGTAGGTGTTGGCGATGATGTCCCCGGTCGGGCCGTACTGCGTCGAGAACCACATGCACGTGCTCTGGCCGGTGTTGATGAACTGGATCTGCCCGGCGCCCAGGCCGATGTAGGGGCGCGCCGCGCATTGGTTCGCGCCTCCGGGGAGGTTGAGGTTCGGAGCGGCCTGCAGCGTGCTGCCGTTGGTCGCCAGGACCGGCGCCTGGGCGTGTGCGGCGGCGGGCACGGCGAGCAGCAACGCCGCGGTGAGGATCAGTCGTCGCATCCCGCGGAACGTACACCCGGGCCCGTGGCCGTTTCCTGGTCCACGGACCAGGTCAGCCGGCGGACTCGGCGGCTTCGAGCCACTCCTCTTCGAGGCGGTCGCGGTCGGCGACGACCTGTTCGAGCTCGCGCTGGAGGTCGCGCAGGCGCACGTGGTCCGAGGACGCGTCGGCCATCTCGTCGTGCAGCTCGGTCTCGCGGTCGTTGAGCTTTTCGAGCTGGCGCTCGAGCCGCGCGACCTCCTTGCGGGCGGCGCGCACGACGGCCTGGTTGGGGACGCCCCGGACCTCCTTGACGCGCTCTTCGACAGGGCGCCTGATCGTCAGGTACTGCTCGATGCCGCCGGGGAGGTGGGTGATCTTGCCGTCGCCGGTGAGGGCGTAGACGTTGTCGCAGACGCGTTCGACGAAGTAGCGGTCGTGGCTGACGACGACGAGCGTTCCGGGCCAGGAGTCGAGCAGGTCCTCGAGCGCGGTCAGGGTGTCGATGTCGAGGTCGTTCGTAGGCTCGTCGAGCAGCAGGACGTTGGGCTCGCCCATCAGCAGGCGCATCAGCTGCAGGCGCCGGCGCTCGCCGCCGGAGAGGTCCTTCACCAGCGTGCGGGCCTTCTCGCCGCGGAAGCCGAAGCGCTCGATCAGGCTCGCGGCGGTGAGCTGGGCGCCGTCGCCGAGGCGCGCGTAGCCGCGGACGGCCTCGACCGCCTCGAGCACGCGCAGGTCCCCGGGGATCTCCGCGGTGTCCTGGGAGAGGAACGCGAGCTTGACCGTGGAGCCCTGGTCGACCGTGCCCTTCGTGGGCTGCAGGTCGCCCGCGAGGATCTTGGTCAGGGTCGACTTGCCCGAGCCGTTGACGCCGACCAGCGCGAGACGATCGCCCGGGCCGAGTTGCCAGGTGACGTCGTTGAGGATCGTCTTGGTGCCGAAGGCGAGGCTGATGTGCTCGGCGTCGATCACCTTCGTGCCCAGACGCGACGACGCGAAGCGCAGGAGCTCGGTCGTGTCGCGCGCCTCGGGCTCGTCGGCGATCAGCGCGTTGGCCGCCTCGATCCGGAACTTCGGCTTGGCCGTCCGTGCCGGTGGCCCGCGGCGCAGCCAGGCGAGCTCCTTGCGCAGGAGCTGCTGGCGGCGATCCTCCCTGGCCGCGGCCTGGCGCTCGCGCTCGGCGCGGGCGAGCACGTAGGCCGCGTAGCCGCCCTCGTACTGATGCACGTCGCCGTCCGCGACCTCCCACGTGTGGGTGCACACGGCGTCGAGGAACCAGCGATCGTGGGTGATCACCAGCATCGACCCGCGGCGGGCGGCGAGGTGGTGCGCGAGCCAGTCCACGCCCTCGACGTCGAGGTGGTTGGTGGGCTCGTCGAGCAGCAGCAGCTCGGGGTGGCCGAGCAGCGTCTTGGCGAGCGCGATCCGCCGTCGCTCGCCGCCCGAGAGCGGCGCGATCAGCGTGTCCAGCCCCCGCGGGAAGCGGCGCATCTCGACGCCGCCGAGCAGCCCTTCGAGCACCTCGCGGAAGCGGGCGTCGGCGGCCCATTCGTGGTCGGCGCGGCCGCCGACGAGCTCGTCGCGGACGGTCTTGTCGTCCTGCAGGTCGTCGCCCTGGCCGAGCAGCGAGAGCTGGAGGCGTGCCGACGCGCGTCACCTGCCCGGCGTCGGGCTGCTCGATCCCGGCGATCAGCTTCAGCAGGGTCGACTTGCCGTCGCCGTTGCGGCCGACGATCCCGACGCGGTCGCCGGCCGAGACGCCGAGCGTCACGCCCTCCAGGACGGTGCGTGCGGCGTAGCCCTTGGCGACGTCCTTGAGGTTCACGAGATTGCGTGCCGGAGAAGTCATTGCAGGCCATCAGCCTACGATCTGTCGCATGGGGGAGCTGGACGATGAGCAACGGCACCTGGACGAGACCGGTGCCGCGTATGACGCCGCGTTCGCCGCGCTGACCGGGCGCAGGCACCGCAGCGGCGACGATTACGCCAACGAGGCGCTGGAGGCGATGCGCCGTGAGCGCATCCGCGTCTACACCGACGCGAGCGGGCCGCTGTACTTCGGACGGGTCGATCGCATCGACGGCGACGCCCTGTACGTCGGACGCCACGCCGTCTGGAGCCCGGAGAACGAGCTGCTGTCGGTGAACTGGCGCGCGCCCGCCGCCGAGCCGTTCTACACCGCCACCGAGCACGAACCGCAGGGGCTGACGCGGCGCCGGCGGCTGGACATCGAGGACCGGACGGTGCTCGGGTTCGTCGACGAGCGGCTCTCGACGACGTTCGAGGACCACCTGACCGAGGCGATCGTCGAGGACATCACGCGCCAGCGCGTCGGCGAGATGCGCCAGATCATCTCCACGATCACGCCGGACCAGTACGAGCTGATCGCGCGCGATGTGGAGGGTGCGTTGGTGATCCAGGGCGGGCCCGGGACCGGCAAGACGGCCGTGGGTCTCCATCGCGCCGCCTGGCTGCTGTATTCGAACCCGCAGCTGGGGCGCGAAGGCGTCCTGGTGGTCGGCCCGAACGAGACCTTCATCCGCTACATCGAGCAGGTGCTGCCGGCGCTCGGCGAGGGCGGCGTCGAGCAGCGGCCGATCGGCTCGCTGGTGTCCAAGCCGCACGGCGAGATCGACGAGACGCGCGAGCTCGCCACGGTCAAGGGCAGCGCGCGGATCGCGGTCGTGCTGCGGCGGCTGTTGTGGGACCGGCTGACGTTCGAGGACGTCGAGATTCCGTTCTCGCGGCGGCTGACCGTGACGGTCACGGCGGCCGAGCAGCGGGAGCTGGTGGACGCGGTCCGTGCTCGCACGTTCTCCTACGAGGCGGGCCGTGTCGCGTTCCGCGAGCGGCTCGCGGGGATGATCGCGTCGCGCGTGTTCGATCCGGGCTCGCTGGCGTCCGAGGAGGACGCGCTGTCGACGGTCCGCAAGACCAAGGAGTACCAGCGGCTGGCGACGCGCGCCTGGCCGCGCGAGACGCCCGAGGGGCTCGTCGAGAAGCTGTTCAAGAACAAGGCGCGGCTGGCGCGGGTGGCGGGCGATCTGTTGTCCGAGGAGGAGATCGCGTTGCTGCTGGCTTCGAGCGCGGCGGTCAAGCGCAAGGACATGACGCCGACCGACGTCGCGCTGCTCGACGAGGCCGTGTGGCTGATCGAGCCGTCCTTCCGGCGCTTCGGCCACGTCGTCGTGGACGAGGCGCAGAACCTCACGCCGATGGAGCTGCGCATGACCGTCCGGCGGGCGCGCGGTGGGTCGCTGACGATCCTCGGCGACCTCGCCCAGCGGACCGCCGACGCCGGCGTCTCGGACTGGGAGACGGTGCTGGGGGAGGCGGGTGTGGACAGCCACGAGGTCTCCGAGCTGGTCATCTCCTACCGCGTGCCGAACGAGTTCCTGGCGATCGCGGGCACGCTGCTGCCGCCCGGCGCGCCCGCTCCCGAGGGCGTGCGCTCGGCGCCGATCGAACCGGTGGCGGTGTCGACGTCCGATGTGGGCGCGACGGTGGCCGCCGAGGCGGCGCGGTTGTCCGCGGCGGTCGGGAGCGTCGGCGTGGTCGCGCCGCTGGCACTGCTCGACGAGGTGCGCGCGGGGCTGGCGGGTGTGGACTACGCCGACGCCATCCACGCGTCGCTGGGCGCCGGGATCAACCTGTTGGACCTGCACGTGGCCAAGGGGCTGGAGTTCGACGGGATCGTCGTCGTCGAGCCCGCGGCGATGCTGCGCGAACGCCCGGACGGCGGCGTCGGCGGGTTGTACACGGCGCTGACCCGCGCGACGCGGGCCCTGTCGATCGTGCACGCGGAACCGCTCCCGGAGCCCCTGCGCGACGCGCAGGAGCTCCGGTTCGTCGCGGTCTAGGGCTGCGTCGTCGACAGCGTGAACGTCAGCGTCTTGCTGTACGTCCCGGTGCGCAGCGGCTCGTTGGCCTCGATCGCCTGCTTGAGGCCGATCGTGACCTGACCGTTGCTCACCGGCGCGGCGAGCGTCAGCAGTGTCAGCGGCGTCGCGGAGATCGGCGCGAACGCCGTGCTCCCGCCGCGTGCCTGCAGCGCCTGCACGAGCCAGAACGACCCGTTGACCAGGTGGCCGGGGGCGACCGTGCTCGGGTCCGAGACGCTGAGCGTCGCGTCACCCGCGGAGCTCGTGACCTTCGCGGTCATCGTCGTCTCGTACTCCTTGGCGACGCCCGGCGTGAACGGACCGAACGCGGGGGCCTGGCCGAGCTCGAGCGTGAGCGTGGCCGGCACGGTGCCGGAGACCGGGCTCGTGACCGTGGTTCCGCCGGGGGGCGGGGTCGGGGACGGCGACGGGCTGGGGCTCGGCGACGGCGACGGGCTCGGGCTCGGCGACGGGCTCGGGCTCGGGCTGGGCGACGGGCTCGGGCTCGGGCTGGGCGACGGCGACGGACTCGGGCTCGGGCTGGGCGACGGGCTCGGGCTCGGTGACGGGCTCGGGCTCGGGGACGGGCTCGGGCTGGGCGACGGGCTCGGGCTCGGGGACGGGCTCGGGCTGGGCGACGGGCTCGGGCTCGGAGACGGGCTCGGGCTAGGTGACGGGCTCGGGCTCGGGCTGGGCGAGGGGCTCGGGCTGGGCGACGGGCTCGGGCTGGGCGACGGCGAGGGGCTCGGGCTCGGTGACGGGCTCGGGCTGGGCGACGGCGACGGGCTCGGGCTCGGGGTCGGCGTTGCGACGGCCTCGAGCGTGAACGTGCGCGTGGCCGGGGTGGCGTCGACGTTGCCCGCGGCGTCCTTGGCTCGCACCGAGAACGTGTAGGCGCCGAGGGCGCTCGCCGAGTAGTTCTGCGGCGACGTGCAGGCCGCGTAGGTGCCCGTGGTCGCGCCGGGGCCGTCGAGCTTGCACTCGAACGTCGCGCCCGGCTCGCTGGTGAACGTGAACGACTGGGTGGTGGCCGTGATCGTTCCGGTCGGGCCGCCGGTGATGGTGGTGTCCGGGGCAGTGGTGTCGATCGTGAACGCCCGCGTCGCGGGCGTCGGGTCGACGTTGCCGGCGGCGTCGCGGGCGCGGACGGAGAACGTGTAGTCGCCGTCGGTCAGGCCCGTGTAGGCCTGCGGCGACGCGCACTCGGCGTAGGTGCCGGCGCCGGACGGGCGGTCGAGCTTGCACTCGAACGTCGCGCCGGGCTCGCTCGTGAACACGAACGTCGGCGGGTTGCCCGTCAGCGTCGTGTCCGGGGCGGCGGTGTCGAGGGTGAACGTCTGCGTGGCGGGTGTCGGGTCCACGTTGCCGGCCGCGTCACGCGCCCGGACGGAGAACGTGTAGGCGCCGTCACCGCTTAGCGTGTAGGTCTGCGGTGAGGTGCAGGCCGCGTAGGTGCCGGTCGCGGCGCCCGGGCCGTCGAGCTTGCACTCGAACGTCGCGCCCGCCTCGCTGGAGAAGCCGAACGCGGCGCTCGTCGAGTTGGTGACGCCCGTGGGGCCGCTGGTGATGGTCGTGTCCGGCGCCGCGGTGTCGACGGTGAACGTGCGGGTGGCTGGGGTGGCGTCCATGTTGCCGGCCGCGTCGATCGCGCGGACGGAGAACGTGTAGGTGCCGTCGGCCAGGCCGGTCAGCGTGCGCGGCGAGGTGCACAGCGCGTACGTGCCGGTGGCCGCGCCCGGACCGTCGAGCTTGCACTCGAAGGTCGAGTTGGTCTCGGACGACGTGAAGCTGAACGTCGGCGCCGTCCCGGTCAGCGTCGTGTCCGGCGCTGTCGTGTCGATCGTGAACGTCCGGGTCGCGGGAGACGGGTCGAGGTTGCCGTCGACGTCCTTCGCGCGAACCGAGAACGTGTAGGTCCCGTCGGCGAGGCCGGTGTAGGAGCGTGGCGAGGTGCACGCGGCGAACGTGCCGGTCGTCGCGCCCGGGCCGTCGAGCTTGCACTCGAACGTCGAGTTCGGCTCGCTGGAGGTGAACGTGAACGACGGCGGGCCGCCGGTGATCGTCGTCTCCGGCGCGGTGGTGTCGACGGAGAACGTCCGCGTCGCGGGCGTCGCGTCGACGTTGCCGGCCGCGTCACGGGCGCGCACGGAGAACGTGTACGTGCCGTCGGCCAGCGCCGGATAGGCCTGCGGGGAGGTGCAGGCGGCGTAGGTGCCGGTCGTCGCGCCGGGGCCGTCGAGCTTGCACTCGAAGGTGGAGTTCGGCTCGCTCGAGGTGAACGTGAACGACGGCGGGCCGCCGGTGATCGTCGTCTCCGGCGCGGTGGTGTCGACGGTGAAGGTCCGCGTGGCGGGCGTCGCGTCGACGTTGCCCACGGCGTCGATCGCCCGCACGGAGAACGTGTAGGTGCCGTCGGTCAGGCCCGTGTAGGCCTGGGGCGAGCTGCAGGTGGCGTAGTTGCCGGCACCGGACGGGCGGTCGAGCTTGCACTCGAACGTCGCGCCGGGCTCGCTGGTGAACGCGAAGGACGAGGAGGCGCCCGTGGTCGCGGTCGTGATGGTGGTGTCGGGCGCGGTGGTGTCGACCGTGAAGGTCCGTGTGGCGGGCGTCGGGTCGACGTTGCCGGCGGCGTCCTTGGCGCGCACGGAGAACGTGTAGGTGCCGTCGGTCAGGCCGGTGTAGGCCTGCGGCGACGCGCAGGCGGCGTAGGTGCCGGCGCCGGACGGGCGGTCGAGCTTGCACTCGAACGTCGCGCCGGGCTCGCTCGTGAACACGAACGTCGGCGGGTTGCCCGTCAGCGTCGTGTCCGGCGGGGTGGTGTCGACGGTGAACGTCCGCGTCGCCGGCGTCGGGTCGAGGTTGCCGGCGGGGTCCTTCGCCCGCACGGAGAACGTGTAGGTGCCGTCGGCCAGGCCGGTCAGGGTCCGCGGCGAGGTGCACAGCGCGTACGTGCCGGTGGTCGAGCCGGGGCCGTCGAGCTTGCACTCGAAGGTCGAGTTGGGCTCGCTGGACGTGAAGGCGAACGTCGGCGCGGTGCCCGTCAGCGTCGTGTCCGGTGGCGTCGTGTCGACCGTGAAGCTGCGCGTGGCAGGCGTCGGATCGAGGTTGCCGGCCGCGTCCTTCGCGCGCACCGAGAACGTGTAGGTGCCGTCGGCGAGCGACGAGTACGCCTGCGGCGAGCTGCAGAGCGCGAACGTGCCGGTGGCCGCACCCGGGCCGTCGAGCTTGCACTCGAAGGTGGAGCCGAGCTCCGTGCCGGAGAACGTGAAGCTCGCCGCGCCGGTCGTGATCGTGCCGGTCGGGCCGCTGTTGATCGTCGTGTCCGGCGTGGTCGTGTCGACGACGAACGTCCGCGTGGCGGGCGTCGGGTCGACGTTGCCTGCCGCGTCGATGGCGCGCACGGAGAACGTGTAGGAGCCGTCGAGCGCGGTCGTGTACGCCTGCGGCGAGGTGCACGACGCGTAGGTGCCCGC
The DNA here is from genome assembly GCA_963798325.1 of uncultured Solirubrobacteraceae bacterium. Lineage (GTDB taxonomy): Bacteria > Actinomycetota > Thermoleophilia > Solirubrobacterales > Solirubrobacteraceae > Solirubrobacter. The sequence continues at coordinate 1,546,472 of CAWCSS010000001.1, read as the reverse complement.
GCCGGACGGGCGGTCGAGCTTGCACTCGAACCTCGCGCCGGCTTCGCTGGAGAAGTCGAAGCTCGCGGACGTCGAGCTCGTGACGGCGGGCGGCCCGTTGGTGATCGTCGTGTCCGGTGGTCCGGTATCGACCGTGAAACTTCGGGTCGCGGGCGTCGGGTCAATGTTGCCCGCGGGGTAGCTCGAGCGGACGCTGAACGTGTAGGTGCCGTTGGCGGTCGTCGTATACGCCTGCGGGGAGGTGCAGGACGTGTACGTGCCGGTCCCGGACGGCGTGTCCAGCTTGCACTCGAACGTCGCCGAGGGCTGCGTCGAGGTGAAGGTGAAGCTCGGGTTCGTCGCGTTGGTCGGGCCGTTCGGGCCGCCGGTGATCGTCGTGTCCGGCGGCGCGGGCGTGGCCGTCGGCGAGGGGCTCGGCGACGGGCTGGGGGAGGCGGTCGGCGACGGGCTCGGGCTTGGCGAGGCCGTCGGGCTCGGCGTCGGCGTCGGCGTGCCCTCGACTCGGATGATGCCGGTCATCTCCTGGGGATGAGCGAGCAGACGAACGTGTATTCACCCGGCGTGTTGAACGTACAGATGCCGGCCCAGCCCGGCGGCATGGGACCGACCGGCAACGGCGGAGCGGGAAGGATCGGATAGCCCTCGGGCGCCTCGGTCTGCTCGCACGACGTGGGCGCCTGGTCGAATTTGGCGTTATGCGAGCTATTGCCCGTCTCGTAGCTGAAATCCACGGTGCCGCCAGCCGTGATTTCGACGATGTTGTCGTCCGGCGCCCCGCCGTCGGCGTCTTCGAACCGGATTGTCGACGACGCGGAACGCACCGTTGGTCGCTGCCTGCTTCTGCTGCCCCCCGAACGCCAGAGCCGGGACGCCGATCAGCATCACAAGCACGCAAGCAATCCAAGGCAGAGCGCTCTTCCTGAGCCTCATCTGCTTTCTCCCCCTCAACAACCGATGAACCGAAACGTTCAGCCAGGCAACTTACTCACTTCTGACGGGCCGTGCAACCGAAGTCACGAGGGAGAACATTGCGGACAGAAACTGACCGCAATACGCGAAAGACTGCACGCATGGACTACAAGCTCGAGCTGATCGCGGTGCCGGTCTCCGACGTCGACCGCGCGAAGGCCTTCTACGTCGACCGGGTCGGTTTCAACGCCGACCACGACCGACGGGTCAACGAGAACCTGCGCTTCATCCAGCTGACCCCTCCGGGGTCGGCGTGCTCGATCGCGTTCGGCGATGGGATCACCGAGGCCGAGCCGGGCTCGGTCAAGGGCCTGCAATTGGTCGTCGACGACGCGGACGCGGCGCACGCCGAGTTGTCGGGCCGCGGGGTCGACGTGAGCGACGTCCAGGAGTTCCCGTGGGGCCGATTCGTGTTCTTCTCGGACCCCGACGGGAATGCCTGGGCGGTGCAGGAGATCCAGCGGCCTACTTCTTGACCTTCGGCCTCGTCTTCTTGGTCGCCGGCAGGAAGGCCGGATCGCCCGCGTAGGTGAGCGTCGCGGTCAGTTTCGCCGGCTTGGTCGACGACAGCTTGAGCTTGGCCTTGAACCTGCCCTTGACGATCCTGGCCGAGACGGTCTTCTTGAACTTCTTCTTGCCGACCTTGTAGTTGACCGCGATCTTCACGGTGCCGGACTTCGGCGCGATCGTCCCGCTGAAGGCGAGCGTGCGGGTCTTGCGGGTGAAGGTCGCGGAGAGCTTCGGGTTCGCGGCGGCCCGCGCCGCAACGACGGGTGTCGGCGTGGGCGTCGCGGCGGGGAGCACGACCGCGGGCGGGGCGGTCGCCGTCGCCGAGGCGGTCGCGCTTGCGGAGGCGGTCGCCGATGCGGTGGCGGTCGCGCTCGCCGTGGGCGAAGCCGACGCCGTGGCGGTCGGTGTCGGCGATGGACTCGGGGTCGGATCCCCGGCCGGCGTCACGATCACCGTGCCCGTCATCTCCGGGTGGACGCCGCAGACGAACGAGTACGTCCCGGCCGCGGCGAACGTGCAGGAGCCCTCCCAGCCGGGCCCGGCCGGATACAGCGGCATCGGCGGCCCGCCGCTCGGGTTCGGGTACGGCCCCGTGGTCTGCGCGCACGACACCGGCTTCGGGTCGGCCGGGAACGTGAGGTTGTGGACGCTCCCGCCCGCCGGGTAGGCGAACGTGACGCTCCCGCCTGCCTCGACGGTCACGCTGGAGTCGGTTGTGCTCGAGCCGGACGCGTCCTGCCACCAGTTGGTCGAACCCTGGTCACGCGCCTCGATCCTCGCCGACGCCGTGGCCGTCGCGGTGGGCGACGGGGACGGGGACGCCGTGGGCGAAGCGCTCGGGGACGGCGACGGCGTGGCCGTCCCCCCGGACACCTCGACGGTCCCGCGCATGTCGTGGATCGAGCAGTAGAAGTCGTATGTGCCTGGCGCATCGAACGTGCACGAGCCCGACCAGCCCGGTGACTGAGCGCTGGCCGGCAGCGGCGGCGCGTCGGTGATCTGCTCGCTCGGACCCGCTGACGTCTGTTCGCAGGACGTCGGCGCCTGGGCGAAGACGACGTTGTGGGCCTCGTTGCCCGTGAGGTAGCCGAAGGACACCTTGCCACCCGGCGTGATGTTCACGACGTTGTCCGTGTCGGGCTGGTTGGCCTCGTGGTACCCGCGGTCGAACACGACGATGGAGGCATCCGTCGGTGCCGGGTCGGACTTTCCGGTGGCAAGCGCGGGAAGCGCGAACAGCGCGATCAGCGCGCACGCGATCCATGGACTGAAACGACGCACAGCTCTCCTCCGGACCTGAACAACTGGACCCTCGGGAGAACAGACTAGTGCACGTCAGTTGTCAGGGTAAGGACGGCTGGCGCACAAAAGTTAGGGTCGCCGGCAAGCCGCGTGAGAGCGCCAGTCGAACGGGAGCCGCTCCAGACGGCCCTCGACGAGGGTCACGGCGGCGCCCCAGGTCGCGCCCGGCGTCTCCAGCGCGAGCCGGACGATCCCCGCCTGGCTGGCGATGCCGACCACCCACGGGTCCTCGAAGGCGTCGATCAGTTCGCGCACGTGTGGGGAGTCCTCGCGGAACTCGAGCACGACCGAGGTCGTCTCCGTGCTCAGGCGGTCGACGAGCAGTGCAACTACCGCGGGCTGGTCGAAGTACTCGGCCCAGCCGAGCGCGTCGCTGTCGTGCAGCGAGTCGCGCAGGGCGGGATCGGCGCCCGCGTCCAGCAGCGCCCGCGCGGTCTCCTCGTGGCCGTACGCGGCGGCGAGGTGCAGCGCGGTGACCTCGGCGCCCCAGTGCGTCCACAGCGCGTCCGGGTCCACGCCCTCGTCGATCAGCCAGCGCACGGCGATCGCATCTCCGCGCTTGGCCATCAGGTGCAGCGCGCCCGGGTCCAGCCCGGCGGGCTCGAAGTCGTGCAGCGCGAGCGCCGACAGGTGCGAGCCCCCGGTCAGCGCGCGGATCGCCTCCATCACGGGACGGTCGACGTCCGGCGAGGTGGCGTACGCGGCGACGCTGTGGCCCGCGCCGTCGACCCCGAGCGGGTCCGCGCCGAGCTCGACGAGCAGCGCGACCATCTCCGGCAGGCCCTTGCGTACGACGAAGTGCAGCGGCAGCTGGAAGTCCTCGTTGTGGCTCAGCCGCTGGTTGAGCGCGCCGGGCGTCGCCGCCACGATCGCGCGGACCTCGTCCTCGAGCTCCAGCGCGAGCGCGGAGAAGATGTTGTGGCGCGCGCCGCGCTCGACGAGGAAGTCGGCGATGTGGGTGTGGGGCTCGAAGCAGGTCGCCCAGCCGATCACCGCCAGCCGGTGGTCGTCCCCTTCGCCGTTGACGTCGGCCCCGGCGTCCACGAGGACCTTGACGGCTTCGAGCTCGCCCGAGGCGGCCGCCCAGTGCAGCGCGGACGCGTTGTCGCCTTCGTCGCGGGCGTCGAGGTCTGCGCCGTTTGAGAGGTGAGCCTGCAAGGCGACGAGATCGCCCGCGCGTGCGGCGTCGAACAGGTCCATGGCCCTCACTTTATGTGGCCGACGCCCAGCAGGTGCGCGCTGGCGCCGCTGAGCTCGGGATGGGCGTCGTAGAGCCGCGCCACGCGCGGGTCCGGATGGGCGAACCACGCGGGGCCTTCGATGCCGAGCACCTCGATGCGCTCCAAACCGGCCGCGCGCAGCTCGGCCGGCAGGTGCGAGCAGGCGTCGTCGCGCAGCCACGCGGCGTGCACGCCGGTGCCGCCGCCGACGTCGAGCACCCGCGCCGGCGGGGCCGGCAACCGCGCGCGCAGCAGCTCCCGCGTGCGGTCGAACTCGAGCCGGTCGCGCATCAGCCGCTCGGACTCCGCATACCCCTCGGTGTAGAACGCGACGAGCCGGTCCACGCGAGACAGCCTACGAGGGGTGAAGAGGTTCATCCCTTGGGCTGATGGGAGCAGTGCCCCTCATCCCCCAATATTGCTTCCACAGAGGCTGACCACCTCGCACAAGGCTCCCGGGCAGTTCCCTCCTCCTCCCGACACCCGCCGGCCTCCAGCATCACCCCGGCCGCCGCGCCTGACCAGCGCGGCGGCCACTCCTCTTTAAGCGCCGGAGCGGTCCAAAATCGATCGGGCGCCGATGAGTTTCGGCCGCGTCCGCGGTCTAGAGCTTCATGACCGAAGCGTTCGGCAATCCCTCCGACCCCGCGATCCTGCTCATCCACGGCGCCGGCTCCACGATGCTCTCCTGGGACGACGAGCTGTGCCTTCGCCTCGCCGGCGCCGGGCGGTTCGTGATCCGCTACGACCTACGCGAGGAGCCCTCGCTGGACGCCCACGTGCGCGACGCGCTCGCGATCCTCGACGCGCACCTCGTGCCGCGCGCCCACGTGGTCGGCATGTCCTTCGGCGGGGCGATCGCGCAGCGGCTCGCGCTCGATCACCCGCGGCGGGTGTCCGCGCTCACGCTCGCCTCGGCGACGCCCGGCGGGCCCGGGCATCCCGCCCCGGACCTGCCGGGGCCGACGCGCGCGCTTCCCGATCCGCCGCAGCCCGACTGGAACGACCGCGACGCCGTGGTCGAGTATCTCGTCGAGGCCGAGCGGCCGTATGCCGCGCGCTTCGACGAGCAGGCCGCGCGCGAGCTCGCCGAGCGCGTGTTCGAGCACGGGCCGCCGGCGGGCGGCACCGACTTCGAGATGGGCGAGCCGTGGCGCGAGCGCCTGCCCGCGATCACCGCGCCGACGCTCGTCATCCACGGCACCGAGGACCCGGTGTTCCCGCTCGACCACGCCCTCGCGCTGGCCAACGAGATCCCCGGCGCCTCGCTGCTCGCGCTCAAGGACACCGGGCACGAGTACTTCCCGCGCGCCACCTGGGACGTCGTCGTGCCGCTGCTACTCCGGAGTCACGTAGGCGCCTGAGAGCCCGCCGTCGACCATGAAGGTCGAGGCGGTGATGTACGAGGACTCGTCGGAGGCGAGGAACAGCGCCGCCTGCGCGATCTCCTGGGCCGCGGCGAAGCGCCCCATCGGCAGGTGGATGAGCCGCCGCGCGGCCTTCGCCGGGTCGTTGGCGTAGAGCTCGCGCAGCAGCGGCGTGTCCACCGGGCCGGGACACAGAGCGTTGACCCGCACACCCCGGCGCGCGAACTCCACGCCCAACTCGCGGCTCAGCGCGAGCACCGCGCCCTTGGACGCCGTGTAGGAGATCTGCGAGGTCGCGGCGCCCATCACGGCCACGAAGGACGCGGTGTTGATCACCGATCCGCCGCCGCCGTCGAGCAGGTGCGGGATGCCGTGCTTGCAGCACAAGAAGATGCTGCGCAGGTTCACGTCCTGCACCCGCTGCCAGGCCTCCAACGACGTGTCCAGCACGGATACGTCGTCATCGGGGGAGATGCCGGCGTTGTTGAAGAGCACGTCGATGCGGCCGTACTCCGACCGCGCGCGGCGCATGAACTCGATCACCTGCTCCTCGTCGGCCACGTCGGCCGCAAGCGCGAGATCGACGCCCGTGAAGTCGTCGGAGAGATCGATGCCGATGACCGTCGCGCCCTCGCCGCGAAACAGCTCGGCCGCGGAGGCGCCGATCCCACCGGCGGCGCCGGTGATCACGCAGACCTTGCCTTCGAGCCGGTTCATCCGCGCGCCGCCTCGACCAGCGCCGCGATCTCGCGAGCGGCCGGATCGGCCTCCGGATGCCATTGCACGCCGAGCGCGAAGGCCTTCGAGCGATCCTCGATCGCCTCCGGCAGCTCATCCACCGCTGCCCATCCCGTCACTTGAAATCCGTCTCCGATCTCGTTCACACCTTGATGGTGATGGGACTTGGTGGGTTGCACCAGCGCACCCGCCGCGCGGGCCGCGAGCGAGCCGTCCGCGAGCCGCACGTCATGGTCGCCGAACGCGCCCGGCACCAGCCGGTGATCCTCGTGGCCGAGCACGTCGGGCAGGTGCTCGATCAGCGTCCCGCCGCGCGCCAGGTTCATCAGCTGCATCCCGCGGCAGACGCCCAGCAGCGGCAGGTCGGTGTCCAGCGCCGCCGTCGCGAGGCCGATCTCGAACGCGTCACGGTCGGGCACGACCCCGTAGTCCGCGCCGCCCGCGAGGATCAGCCCGTCCAGCAGCGCCAGGAACTCCCCCGGGTCACCGAGCTCGTCGGGCGGAAGCAGGACGGCGAGCCCGCCCGCGCGCTGGACGGCGGTCGCGTAGGAGCGCGGCAGCAGCACCGCCTCGTCGTCCCACACGCTCCAGCGCGCGCGCTCCACCGCCGCGCACAGGCCGATCACCGGTCTCCGGGTCACTTCACTCCAGCGGCCTCGTCGAACTCCACCGTGCGGACCGGGCCCGTGAACGTGCGCCGGGCGCTGATCAGCCACCACAGGCCGACGATCAGCAGCACGGCGCCGACGGTGATCGGCGCGTAGTTGACGTACTTCCAGTCGAACTCGTCGCGCCAGGGGACGCCGGCGGGCGTGAACGGCAGGCAGAAGATGATCACGCAGATCGCCACCCAGATGATCGCCGCGGGGTTGATCCACTTGTACTTGGCGCCGAGCGTCCACGGGCCGGGCTGGAACGCGTCGCCCATCCGCCAGCGCAGGAAGACCGGCATCACGTAGGCGATGTAGAGGCCGATCACGCAGATCGAGACGACGGCGAAGAACGCGTACGGTGCGCCGGCCGCGTCGCCCTTGAGGGCCGGAAGCGTCATCACCATCGCGGCCACGCAGGAGAAGACGACGGCGAACGCGGGCACGCGGTGGTGGTTCAGGCGCGTCCACATGCGCCAGCCGGGGACCGCGCGGTCACGCGAGAAGGCGTAGGTCATGCGCGAGCAGGACGTCACGCAGGCCATGCCGCAGAACAGCTGGCCGACCGTCGCGATCAGCACCACGACCTTCTGCCAGCCCTCCGACAGCGAGGTGGCGAAGACGGCCAGCGAGCTGCCCGCGCCGTCGTTGATCCCGGCCACGTCGGTCGCGGCGAAGGTGATCGCCAGCAGCACGATCCAGCCGCCCACGCCCGACCAGAAGACCGCGCGCCAGACGCCCTGGGCCGCCGCCTTGGCCGCGCCGTGGGTCTCCTCGGAGATGTGCGCGGACGCGTCGTAGCCGGTCTGCGTGTACATCGTCAGCAGGAACCCGAGCGGAAGCACGTAGAACCAGAACATCCCGCCGCCGAAGCCGGAGTTGTTGATCCGCTCGGTGAAGACGAAGCTGACGCTCTGGTGGGTGTCGGGGACAAACGCGAGCACGAGCACGATCACGGCCACGCCGGCGACGTGCCAGAACACGGAGATGTTGTTCAGCAGCGCGACCAGCGGAGAGGAATAGATGTTGATCAGCGCGTGAATGGTCAGGATGACCATGAACAGCAGGAACGTCTCCGAGAGGATGTGCGCGCTGTCACCGAAGTTCGCGAACCCGAGGTTGACGCCGAACAGACCGAAGGTCGCGTTCATGAACTGCGCGCAGCCGTAGTCGACCGAGGCGACCACGCCGACGAGGCCGATGAGGTTGAACCAGCCGGTGAACCAGCCCCAGCGCGGGCCGCCGAGCGTCGAGGCCCAGTAGTAGATGCCGCCCGCCGTCGGATAGGCGCTGACCAGTTCGGCCATGCTGAAGGCGACGAGCAGGACCAGCCCGCAGATGATCGGCCAGCCCCACGAGATCGCGATCGGGCCGCCGTTGTTCCACGCCTGGCCGTACGTGGTGAAGCAGCCGGCCAGGACCGAGATGATCGTGAACGAGATCGCGAAGTTCGAGAACCCGCTCCACGAGCGCTGCAGTGCCTGCGAGTACCCGAGTTCAGCCAGCCGCCGCTCGTCGTCGGATTGCTGCTGCGGGACCACTTCGGTCATGCCCACCTCACTCCGGGTAAAGGTACGCTCCTCCGTCCTTAGGCCGGGAGCATATGGGCGACGTCAAGGCAACAGGCCCGCGAGGACGTGCTCGGTGCCCCGCAGGTGCTCGGCCATGACCCGCAGGGCGAGCGCTTCATCGCGCCGCTTGAGGCAGTCGACAAGCCGCGCGTGCTGGGCGTTCGACCACGCCAGCACCTCGGGCGGGTGGGCGATGTGGCTGATCAGATCGGTCATCGCGCCCTGGGCCTCGGTCGCCGCCGCCACCAGCCCGGGCGAGCCGGTCGCGTCGGCCAGCCCGATGTGGAAGTGCACGTCGGCGAGGCGGTAGGCGTCGAAGTCGTCGAGGCTGCGGGCCATCGTCGCCACCAGCGCGTCGAGGCGCTCGACCGTCTCGGGCTCGGCGCGGTCGACGGCCAGCACCGCCACGCCGAGCTCGACCGCCAGTCGGGTGTCGCACGCCTCGCGCCACTGCGCGAGCAGCTCCGGGCTGGGCGGGCCGACGCTCGGGAGCGTCTCGGCCACGAACGTCCCGCCGCCGCGGCCGCGGACGGCGTGCAGGTGCCCTGACTGTACGAGCGCGGTCAGCGCCTGGCGCAGCGTCGAGCGGGCGATGCCGAGCTGCTCGCACAGCTCCCGCTCGGCGGGCAGGCGGGTGCCGGGTTCGAGCAGGCCGAGCTTGATCGCGGTGCCGAGGCGTTCCAGCGTCTCCTCGAACGCCGTGGTGCTCTGGACCGGCGCGAAGAGGAATGTGACGTCGCCCGAGGTCCGAACTTGAGAGGACGGAGGGCGAAAGGTCGTTTTCACAGTCGTTCGAAGCCGCGGATGCGTTCCCAGTCGGTGACGGCGGCGTTGAACGCGTCGAGCTCGACGCTGGCGTTGTTGAGGTAGTGCGCGACGACCTCTTCGCCGAAGGCCTCGCGGGCGACGGTGGACGTCTGGAAGAGCTCGGCGGCCTCGTGCAGCGTGGTCGGCACCCGCGGCTTGTCGGAGGCGTAGGCGTTGCCGGGCAGCGGCTCCTCGAGCTCGAGCTCCCGGTCGAGCCCGTGCAGGGCCGAGGCGACCATCGCCGCGAGCGCCAGATACGGGTTGACGTCGGCGCCCGGCACGCGCAGCTCGAGCCGGCGCGAGTCGCCGTGGCCGACGACGCGCACCGCACAGGTCCGGTTGTCATGGCCCCACGCGACCGCGGTGGGGGCGAAGGAGGCGCTGGCGAAGCGCTTGTAGGAGTTGATGTTGGGTGCGTAGAAGAGCGTCAGCTCACGCAGGCAGGCCAGCACGCCTGCCACGTAGCGCTCGAAGCCGGTGTCGTCGAGGCCCTTCAGCGACATGTGGATGTGGCACGACGAGCCCTCACGCTCGTTGTACTTGGCCATGAACGTGATCGACTGGCCCTCCAGCGCCGCGATCTCCTTCGCGCCGGTCTTGTAGACCACGTGCTCGTCGGCGGCCTTCAGCGCCGGGCCGTAGCGGAAGTTGATCTCGTGCTGACCGTCGTTGCACTCGCCCTTGGAGTTCTCGACCACGAGCCCGGCGGCGGTCATCTCGCGGCGGATCCGGCCGATCAGCTTCTCCACCCGCCCGGTCCCGAGCAGCGAGTAGTCGACGTTGTGCTGGTTGGCGGGCTTGAGGTTCCTGTAGCCCTTCTCGAACGCCTCTTCGTAGGTGTCCTTGAAGATGATGAACTCGAGCTCGGTGGCCGCGAACGCTTCCAGACCGCGCTCGGACAGCCGCTCGAGCTGCCGGCGCAGGATCTGGCGGGGCGACGCGACCACGGGCTCCTCGGTGCCCCAGCGCAGGTCCGCCAGGCACAGCGCGGTCTTCTCGTACCACGGGACCCGGCGCAGGGTCGAGAGGTCCGGGACCATCTCGAAGTCGCCGTAGCCGCGGTCCCACGAGCTCATCTCGTAGCCGCTGACCGTGTTCATCTCGACGTCGACGGCCAGCAGGTAGTTGCACGCCTCCGACCCGTGCTCGAGCACGGTGTCGAGGAAATGCTGAGCGACGATGCGCTTGCCCTGCAGGCGCCCCTGCATGTCGGTCAGCGCGAGCAGAATCGTGTCGATCCGCTCGTTGGTGATCTCCGTCCGGAGTTGATCGAGCGTGAAGGCCGGTTCCATGCCGGCGAGAACGCTACACGTCGACCACAGCGAGCAGGCCGTCGACCACATTCGGGTCGAACTGCGTGCCCGAGCAGCGGCGCAGTTCGGCCACCGCCTCGGAGATCGGCATCGCGTCGCGGTACGGGCGGGTGGTGGTCATCGCGCTGTAGGAGTCGCAGACGATGATGATCCGGGCGGCGAGGGGGATCTCGCAGCCGATCAGGCCGTCCGGGTAGCCGTGGCCGTCGAAGCGCTCGTGCGAGGCGCGCACGACGACGCCGACGTTGCCGAGCAGGCCTCCGACACGGTCGAGCATCTGCTGGCCGATGACGGTGTGGGTCTTCATCAGCGCCCACTCCTCGGCGTCCAGCGGGCCGGGCTTGTTGATGATCTCGTCCGGGATGGCGATCTTGCCGATGTCGTGCAGCAGCGCGCCCATCTCGGTGTCGCGTCGGACCTCCTCGCTGACCCTGAGCTGGTCGGCGACCTTCAGCGAGAGCTCAACGACGTCCTCGGTGTGGTGGCCGGTGTACTCGTCGTCCTCCTCGAGCAGGTCGCGAAGCAGCAGCGCGGTGCCGCGGTAGGCGCGGCTGAGCTCGATCGTCTGGTGGATGCGGGCCTCGCGCTCGCGGGCGAAGACGGACAGCAGCGAGACCAGCGGGAGCACGAGCAGTGCGGTGGCGGGAGCGTCGACGGCGGCCATCGCGGCCAGCAGGCCGACCGGCGCGAGCAGCGCGTCGACGCGGAAGACGGTGAGCATCTCGGCCAGGACGACCTTCGGCGCCATCCGCTCGGTGAGCAGGCCTCGGGCGCACTCGCGGATCGCGTCGACGGCGAACTGGGCGAGCAGTGCGGCGACGTAGGCGGGCCAGTGCGACCAGGACGGGGTCTGCGCGTCGAGCGCGATCAGCGTGACCGCCGGGGCGATGGCGAAGGCGGCGTCGCTGAAGGCGAGCGGCAGGCGGGCGGCACTGCGCTCACCACGGGCGACGTCGACGCTGGTGGCCAGCACCGTGCCGAGGCAGACGAGCACCGGCACGAAGGGCGTGGGCAGCAGCAGGAGCATCGGCACGAAGACGAGCTGCGTCGGGACCATGATCCCGTCGCCGACCGGGAACTCGACGCGGTACGCGATGGCGTAGGCGACCGCGAAGGCGAGGGCGAGCAGCAACGAGAAGGGCCGCGGCTGAGTCAGCAGCGGCAGCGCCAGCGCGCCGGCCACGGAGGCCAGGGCGAAGAACGCCTCGACGGCGCGTTCGCGCTCCGGCGGGGCGCTCGCGCGCCGCGCATGGGCGTCCGCGAGCAGCCGCGCGGTGGCGGCGTCGAAGGTCGGCGGCGTCTGGGTGCTGGCCATGGTCGTCGCACCCGCTGACGGTCAACAGGTGTCCTATCTCGTCGGCCGCTCGACGTGCCGACTTCAGGAACATGACCATGTCTCGACTCACCCGGGTGACGCTGGCCGTCGCCGGTGCGCTGGCCGCGTCGGCGGCACTCGCAGGGCCCGCGCGGGCGTCGCTCGTCACCCCCGCCACCGACTGCGGCACGCCCGCGCTCTCCAAGCCGTTTGCGGCGTTCGGCGACGCCAACGACTACAAGCTCGTGGGTGCGTTCGAGGATGGTGCGGCCGGCTGGACGCTCAACGGTGGCGCGCGTGTGGTCTCCGGCAATCAGCCGTTCGCGTCCGGCGGCTCCGCCCTGGCGCTCCCGCCCGGATCGTCGGCGGTCTCGCCGTCGGTGTGCGTCGGTCACGACGAGCCGACCGTGCGCTTCTTCGGCCGCGGCACGGGGACGCTGACCGTCTCCGTCCAGTTCCAGCTGGTGACCGGGACGTGGCTCACGCTGCCGGTCGGCCTCGACACCGGCAACGCCTGGAACCCGTCGCCCGTGGTCAAGCTGCTCGCCAACTACCTGCCCGATCCGGGCCAGTCCACGGCCGTGCGCTTCGTCTTCGCGCCGCTGCTGCTCAGCGACTGGCGTGTCGACGACGTGTTCGTCGATCCGCGCAAGTCCTACTAGGAGCTGCATACTGCCCGTTGGATGCGGGCGAAGCCGATCACGGAGCATCTCTGGCAGATGTCCCGGTGGGGCGTGGCCAACGCGTACCTCGTGCGCGAGGACGACGGCACGCTGACACTGGTCGACACGGGGTTCAAGACCTCCGGCGCGTGGCTGTTGGCCGCGTGCGCGGAGGTCGGCCGCGTCGCGCGTGTGGTGGTCACGCACGCGCACTGGGACCACGCGGGGTCGCTCGACGAGCTCGGCTTCGACGAGGTGCTGACGGGCGAGGCCGAGGCGCCGTTTCTCTCCGGCGAGGTGAAGCGGCGGACGCTGGTCGGCGTCCACACGCCCGTGGTCGCCGTCGCCCACGGGGCGAGGATCGGCTCGCTCGAGGTCGTGCCCGCGCCCGGCCACACGGAGGGCCAGATCGCGCTGCTGGATGTGCGTGACCGCACGCTGCTGTGCGCCGATGCGTTCTCGACCTTGGGCGGTGTGCGCTCGTCCGGGCGCGTTCAGCTCCCGTTCCCGATCCCCGCCCTCGTGGCGTGGGACCGGCCGACCGCGCAGCGCACCGCGGCCGCCCTGACCGCCCTGGCGCCCACCCGGTTGGCCCCGGGGCACGGGCGTGTCGTTGCCGACCCTGTGCCCGCCATGGAGGCCGTCTCGCGATGATCGATCCGCTCGAACGCTGGAAGCACTACGGCGAAAAGCCCGACTACGCCGGGCTCCTGACCTTCTCCGGCATGCCCTACACGCAGGACGCCACCGAGCTGGCGGGCGTCGACGTGGCGGTGATCGGGGCGCCGACCGATGACCTGGTGTCCGACCGTCCGGGCACGCGGTTCGGCCCGCGGGCGATCCGCGCCGCGTCGTGTCCTCCCGGGCCGCACCTCGAGGCGGGCATCGACGCCTTCTCGGTGCTGCGCGTGGTCGACTTCGGCGACGCGCCCGTGCTGCCGGCCGATCCGGTGCGCACCCACGAGGCGATCGAGTCGCTGGTCGGCGAGGTCGTCGACGCCGGGGCGCTGCCGGTGATCCTGGGTGGCGATCACTCGATCGCCGAGCCCGACATGCGCGCCATCGCTCGCCGGCGCGGGCCGATCGGCCTGATCCACTTCGACACCCACACCGATACCGGCGCCGAGGTCTTCGGCGTCGAGCTCTCGCACGGGTCGATCATGTACCGGCTGGTGGAGCAGGGGTGGGTCGACCCGAAGCGCTACGTCCAGATCGGCCTGCGCGGCTATTGGCCGGGCGAGACCGAGTTCACCTGGCAGCACGAGCGCGGGATCACGTCGTTCTTCATGCACGACGTGCGTGACGTCGGCATTCGCGACGTGGTGTCGCGCGCGGTCTCCGTGGTCGGTGCCGGCCCGGTGTTCTTGAGCGTCGACGTCGACGTTCTGGATCCGGCCTTCGCGCCGGGCACGGGCACCCCTGAGCCCGGCGGGATGACCTCGGCCGACCTGCTGTGGGCCTGCCGCGAGATCGCGTCGCGGGTCGAGCTGTGCGGGATGGACGTCGTGGAGGTCGCGCCGACCATGGTCGGGTCAGCCGACATCACCGCCTTGGTGGCGGAGCGAATCGTCCGCGAGACCCTGACGGGTATCGCGCTCAGCCGAAATTGAGGGCGGAGGGGACGTCCCGCGTTGATGTCTACGCGGCGTGATTGCGGGCGCTGAGGCGCCGGGTGCGCGTCCGCTCTTCCTGCTTGAGGACCACGTTCGCGATCAGCTTGAGGATCTCCGGGCGGGCCGGAGGCCTTCACGTGGCCGGAGGCGAAGCACTCGCGCCAGTGCCGGATCGTGTTGTCCTTCGCGAGCTCGTTGAACTCGGTGCGGGGGATCGACAGGCGGACCTTGGCGTCCGACGCGATGTCCCGGGTGATCTTGGGTCCCGGGACCTCGACGCGGAAGAGCTGGATATCGCCGCGGCCTCGGAGTTCGAGCTCGAAGACGAGCTTGAGCTTCTCCAGTGCGGGAACCTCGCGCTGGAAGTCGGTGATGACCTGCACGATGAGCGCTTTGGTGTCCGCGGTCGACATGAGCGCGGATTCTAGTCGGAGGCGCGCTTCACCTTCACGGCGTATTTCGAGGGCGCCGCGCTGACGGTCGGGTTGTCGATCTCGCCGAGGCGGTCGATCAGCTTGATCCACTGCTTGGGCTTGAGGATCGCGTTGATCTGCTTGGCGGCCTTTTCGTTGGTGCCGTAGAGCGGGCGCCAGCCGACATGGATGTGGTCGGCGTGGTCGGCCATGGCCAGCGTGTTGTCGGCGTCCTTGAAGGTCATCAGGGAGATGATCTGGTGCGGCTTCATCGTGCCCTGCAGCGTCAGCAGGCGCTGGATCGTCACGTCGGCGATCGAGCCCGGGCCCTGGTGGCCGTAGATGTTGATGCCGTTGATCGAGGCGATGTCGACGGCCGTGCCGGTGGTGTGCTCGGACACGTTGCCCGAGGAGGTGAGGTAGCCGTGGCCGCACTTGAGGCTCGACACCGCGGGCTTCAGGCCGCTCGAGGCCAGGAACTCCAGCGTGGCCAGCACACGGCGGTCGATCGCGCCGGAGCGGATGTCGCTCTCGCCGCAGCCGTAGATCGTGATCCGGTTGTCGGCGAGCACGCGGCGGGCGAGCGACTCCTTGCTCATCAGCATGATCTGGCCGATGTTCGGCTCGTCCGAATCGCTGCCGAAGAGCGCGTTCTTGCCCTTGGCGCGGTAGACCTCGGTGCTCTCGAGCAGCTTCCAGCCGTCGAGGATGGGCTTCGGGTCGATGCGCGGGGCGCCGTTGCCGGCCGGGCGGATCTCGAACAGCAGGTGCGGGGCCTTGGTCGCGCTGGTCTTGCCGATGTGGCCGAGCGTGGTGCCGCCGAGGATGCGGGCGCCCTTGACGAGCCGCTTGGCGACGAAATCCTTCGGGTTCAGGCCGAGCGGGGCGCCGGCGCTGGCGAGCTCCTTGGTGGTGGAGACCTGCGCGTCGCCGCCGTTGATCAGCGCGTTCTTGCGGGTCGGGTTGGCGAACAGGCGGACCTTGGCCACGGGGGCGGCGGCGACGGTCTTCGGCTCCTTGGCGGCCTTCGGGGCCTTCGCGTCGGCCTTGGACTCGTGCTCGGTCGCGGTCGCCAGCCCGCCGCGCTTGGGCGACGTGTTCTTCTTCTTGGTGGAGCGCCTCTTGGGCGACGGGTAGGTCTTGGCGACCGTGCCCAGGTGGCCGTAGGTGTAGGTGTTGCCGTAGACGTCCTGCACGATCACGTAGCGGCCGAGGCGGGCGCTGGTGCCGAGCTTGAGCACCTGCCCGTCGTTGACGGCGATGACCGGCGAGCCCGCCTTCGCGTAGATCTCGATGTTCTTGCGGGTCGCGTCGGATTCGATCGTGACCGCGGCGTTGGTGCCCTTGATCGTCTTGTCGGCCTTCTTGAGCGCGCCGGCGTAGGTCGCCTTGGCGCGGACCGGGAAACGACCCTGCGTCAGTCCGGTGAGCGAGCCCACGAGGTCACCCGGGATGCCGCCGATGACCTGGGCGCGCATCAGCACGCTGTCGACGTACCAGTCGGCGTGGTTGTAGGCGAAGATGCCCTTGCGCAGGTCCTTGTCGCCGCCCGCGGCCTTCAGGTAGCGCGCGGCCGCGAAGATCGCGTCGACCGGGTTGAAGGGGTCCTTCACACCGTCGCGGTTGGCGTCGACGCCGTACATCTTCCAGGTGGCGGGCATGAACTGCATCCAGCCCACGGCGCCGGCGCTGGAGACGTTCAGGTTGCGGCCGTAGTCGGTCTCGATCTCGTTGATGCCCGCGAGGATCTCCCAGCGGATGCCGTACTGCATGCCGGCGGCCTGGTAGATCGGGAGCAGGAACGGAGGAATCCGGAACTTGTCGATGAAGAAGTTCGGCACGCCGATCTTCGCGGGGCCCGGAGTCGAGAGGGCGTAGCTCGGGTTCGACGTCGCGGGGGTGCCGTTCGTGTTCGTGAGCTTCGGCGCCGGGGTGGTGGCGGTCGGCGTCGTCGAGGTCGTCGTGGTCGGGTCGGGCTTGGCCTCGACACACCCTGAAGCTGAGGTTGAGGTCGACTTCTTGCCGGCGGGGCACACACGAGCCTGACCGTTCTTCGCCGACGAGCGATTCGCGTCGTGCTTCTTGCTGACGGCCTTCTTGCTCGTCTTGCCCGTGGCGGTCTCGGTGGCCGTCGGAGCGGCGGCGGTCGCCGTCGGGGTGGCGATCGTCGTGTCGACGGGTGAGGGGAAGGGGGTCTCGGTCTCGGCCGGGGCGGTGGTCGGGGCCTCGGTCGGCGCTTCGGTCGGCGCTTCGGTGGGCTCGGGCGTGGCCGTCTCAACCGCGGGCGCGGCGGGCGCTTCGGTCGCGGTCTCCGCGGGCGCCTGCGTGGGTGCCGTCGTCGCGGTCTCCGCGGGCGCCTGCGTGGGTGCCGTCGTCGCGGTCTCCGCGGGCGCCTGCGTGGGGGCCTGCGTCGCGGTCTCCACCACGGTGGGGGCCGAGGAGGCCGTAGCCGTCGGCGTGGGGTCGTCAGCTCGTGCCGGAAGGCCGAGCAGGGCCGCGGCAGCGACGGCGCTCACAAAGGCGGTTGAGAGGATTCGGCGGGTCACGTCCCCCTCGGTGTCGGCCGTTTTGGGACCTGCCTTGAGTCCTAGGGGTGGGGTTCAGACCCGATCGGGGGAGTATCTAACCGTCAACTAGAACCTTAGATCGTGCTTTCCGGGTAGTCTGACCTGATGGACGTCGCCGACCTCGACATCCGGATCGCGGTGCCCGACGACGCGACCGCCCTGGCGACGACGACCCGCCTCGGGTTCGAGTCGTATCGCTCGTGGGCGCCCGAGAGCTGGCAGCCGCCGCCGCGGGCGCTGGAGATCCGCTCGATCCGCGAGCGCCTGCGGGCGCACACGACCTGGTGCGCGATGGCGGTCGAGCCCTCCGGCGAGCCGGCGGGGCATGTCGGGATCACCCACGCGGCCGAGCGTGAGCGCCCGCACGTGCGGATCGAGGGCCGCGCGCACCTGTGGATGCTGTTCCTGCGCCCGGCGTGGTGGGGGACCGGGCTGGCGGCCCGCTTGCACCGGCTCGCGCTGGAGGAGGCGGCGAGACAGGACTACGAGACGATCCGCCTCTACACGCCGTACGGCGCCGCCCGCGCGCGGGCCTTCTACGCGCGTGAGGGCTGGGAGGTCTCGGGCCGTCCGTTCGCCGAGCCGCTGCTCGGGCTGGACCTGGTCGAGTACCGGCGCTCGCTGTGAGCGCGCTCTTCGAGGACGCCGCCGAGCGCTCGCGCGTGTCGATGCGCACGCGCTGGGAGCGGGTGCGGCGCAACTGGCGGGTGATGATCCAGGCGGGCGTGGCCGTCGCGCTGGCCTGGGCGGTGGCGAAGGGCCTCTGGGGACACAAGCAGCCGTTCTTCGCTCCGGTCTCGGCTGTGATCGCCCTCGGCACGTCGTACTACGAGCGCGGCCGGCGCGCGGCCGAGCTCGTCGGCGCGGTCACGCTCGGGATCGCCGTCGCCGAGCTGCTCGCGTTCCAGGTGGGGACGGGAATCGCGCAGCTCGCGGTGGCGGTCTCGATCGCCATCGGGCTCGGGATGTTCTTCGGGACCTCGCAGCTGTTCATCAACCAGGTCGCGGTCTCGGCCGTCCTGGTGTTCACCGTCACGCCGGCCATCAGCCACTTCTCCTTCTCCCGGGCACTGGACGCGCTGACCGGTGGGGTGATCGCGCTCGTGGTGGCCGCCGTGGTGCTTCCCGTCAACCCGGTCCGGATTCTGCGCGGCGCGGTGCGGCCGGTGTTGGATGAGCTGGCGGCGACGCTCCTGGACGTCGCGCGGGCGCTGCGCACCCGCGACGAGCATTCCGCCGAGGAGGCGCTGCTGCGCGCCCGCGGCATCGACGAGTTCGGCGAGCGCTTCTTCGAGGCCACCCGCGAGGGCCGCTCGGCCACGCGCATGTCTCCCACGCGCAGGCGCGCGCGTGGAACGGTCGAGTTCTACACCGAGGCCGCGGCGCGGATCGACCTCGCGGTCCGCAACGTCCGCGTGCTGGCGCGCGGCGCGATGCGCGCGCTGGCCCTGAACGAGAACGTCCCGCCGGAGGTCGCCGACGCGTTGGAATCCCTCGCCTTGGGGGTGAGCGCGCTGACGGACGCGCTGGAGACCGGCGGGGACTTCGACGCCGTCCGCCCACCCGCCCTGCGCGCCGCGGCCATGGCCACCCACGTGCTGGAGGGCACGACGAACCTCTCCGTGTCCGTGATCGTCGGGCAGGTGCGCTCGACCGCCGTCGACCTCCTGACGGGGATCGGCATGACCTACGACGAGGCGACGACCGCCGTCCGAGGGGCCAACGATGCTTGACGAGAAGCGCCTGGTGAAGATCTCGCGGTATCTGAGCAGGCATCTGCGCCACGAACCGGAGCGGCTGGGGTTGGAACTGGAGCCGGGCGGGTGGGTGCTGGTCGACGAGCTGTTGGCCGCCTGCGCCGCGCATTCGTTCGCGGTGACGCGTGACGAGCTGGTCGAGGTCGTCGAGCGCAGCGACAAGCAGCGCTTCGCGTTCGACGAGCGTGGACTGCGCATCCGCGCGAACCAGGGCCATTCGGTCGAGGTCGACCTCGGGCTCGCGCCGGCGACGCCGCCGGCGGTGCTGTTCCACGGCACGCCGGAGGGCAATGTCGAGTCGATCGAGCGGGACGGGCTCTCGCGCATGGACCGTCACCACGTTCACCTCTCGCCGGACTTCGACACCGCCCGGCGGGTGGGTGCGCGGCGCGGGCGGCCGGTGGTGTTCACGGTGGACGCGGCCGGGATGGCGGCCGCCGGGCACGTGTTCTTCGTGAGCGCGAATGGGGTGTGGCTGACGGACTCCGTGCCTCCGGGGTACCTCGGGCGGCGTTAGCGCCGAGCGGATCGCGACTCGATCCGCTGATGGGCTGGTCAAGGAGGCTCCGCCAGGGGTGCCCTCCGAGGGAGGGCCACCCGGCATAAACGGCGTCCGCGTTACGTTTCCGTTCCCAGAGGGACGGTTTCGTCACTCCCTCGCGGCGCCGGCCGCTCGCGAGTGGTCGCTTGTGAACCGCATCGGTTCATAACTGACCACTCGCTCGGTCCCGCGGCCGTTTCGTCCGCCGCGCCGCTACGAAAACGTCAGCCGGTCCGCAAGCGGGCCGCGGCCAGGCGGGTCGAGCGCGGCCACCCGCGCCGTTACCGCCACCCGCGCGTGCGCGGGAACGCCCACACGCCCGGCGCGTCCGGGTTGATCGCCGTGGTGACGTGATTGAGCGGTGCGCCCGACGGCCACAACTCCCACTCGTCGCGACTGCGCCGCCCGAGCAGCAACCGCGTGCCGTCCGGAGAGACGGTGACGTCGCTGATGCTCCCTCGCCCCGCGAAGATCACCCGCCCGTCGCGGGTGATGTGGCTCGTGCCGCGGGTGAAGTCGTGGCGGACCAGGACGAGGGCCCGGCCCGCGTAGACGCCTGACTGGAGGTGGTCACGCCGCGGCGAGAGCACCCGCGGCAGTGCGCCCCCGCGCGGGCCGAACAGCCGCACGTAGGTGCCTGAAACCGCCGCGAGGCGCCGGCCGTCCGCCGACCAGGCCAGGCCGCCCGGGCGGACGCGGTTGGCCGGACGGGAGCGCCAGCGGCCGATCACCCGCACGACGCCGCCGCGCGTGGCCACGGCGAGGTCGTGCGTTCCCGGCCGCCAGCGCAGTCGCTCGCCGGAAGCGACGCGGTGGTCGCCCGAGCCGTCGGCGGCCACGACCCGCACGGCGGGACCCGACCGGTAGGCGAGCAGCGTGGCGTCCGAGGACCAGTCGGGTTCGGCCGGCAGCGTCGCGCGGCGCGTCCAGAGCACGCGGCCCGTGTCGTCGAGCACGGCCAGACGGTGGCCGTCGGACGCGGCGATCCGGGTTCCGTCGGGCGACCAGGCCGCGTCGTACCACGCACCGAGGCGGGTGATCGCTCCGCTCGGCTCGGCGATCGCGAGGCCGTACGGCGGCGCCTCGACCAGCAGCCGCCCCGGCGGGTGAAACGCGGCGGCGGTCAGCGCCGCGGCGAGCAGGAACGATGACATACCCGCCACTACGCGCCGCCGGGCGCAACCGGTCCGCGTTCAGCGATAGGTCACGTCGCGCAGCACCAGGCGGCATGGCGTGTCGACGCTGCCGTTCTGGTTGGTCGGGCAGCCGTAGGCGACGGCCTGCCGGGTGCCGAGCGGGACGGCCCAGGCGACGAAACTCGGCATCGCGGCGTACTGGCGCCTGCCGGTCCGCAGCGCGACGCGCCACAGCCGGTTGGGGCCGCCGAACTCGCCTGAGCGCTGCGTCGTGTAGGCATACGACGGGGAGACGTACGCGCCCGCCATCGATAGGTCGCCCGAGAGGCCGTGGCGCAGGCTCATCAGCGTCCGGCGCTTTCCGGCCACGGGCCAGTAGGCGAGCGAGTACTGCTGGACGTCGGACTCGGGCTCGGTCTCCTCGACGTAGGAGACGGCGACGCCGTTGAAGTCGATCGCCTTGGCGGCGAGGCTCTTCGCCGGGCCGATGTCGCGCGGCTTGCCGCGCAAGGGGAACACGACGAGCCGGCCCTTGCGGATCAGCACGAAGCGGTCGCGCCAGAACGACCAGTTCTGCCAGTTGCCGGCCGGCGCGCCCTTGAGCACCTGCTCGCGCCCCTTGGCGAAGTCGTAGAGGTAGAAGGTGCAGCGCTGCCTGCAGCGGTTGTAGACCGCGACCGGCTGCCCGTCCGGCCCGGCGGCGACGTCCATGCCCTCGATCGGATCGACGGCGACGGCGACGGCGGCACCGTTGACCAGCGTCATCAGATGGTTCTCGCGGTTGCTGGATTCGACCCAGGCGACGCGGTCACCGTAGGAGTCGAGCGACTCCAGTTCGGTCGCGCTGAACTCGCGCACCGTCACGTCCGCCGCCGAGGCCGGCGTCGCCAACAACAGGAAGCTGAGGAGAGCGGCAGCGACGAGTTTCACGCGCCGACACTATCCGGTCACCCGGCCGCACGTGCGTCGAAGTGACGGCCCGAGATCACGTCGCTCGTGCGCCTGCTCATACGGTGCCCCTGACCACCCAGGCGCGGGCGCTGAGCCCGAACGGCCCGTCACCCACGCCCAGTCGCTGCCGGAACTCGGCCTTCAACGCGGCGCGGTCCTCATCGTCGAGCGAGACGGTGTAGGCCCCGGCGGGACCGACGCCCGCCACCAGCGGCGCCCATAGATCCTCGAAGTCCGAGTAGCCGGCGGCCACGACCACCTCGCCCGCGGCGACGTCGCTCAGCCCCGCTCGCGTCCACAGCGCGTGCAGCTCGTCCGCGGTCACGTAGCGCATGCCGTCCTCGTCGGGCGCGCACGAGTCCAACGCCCCGGCGGCGTCCCAGAAGGTGCGCAGCAGGGTCATGCCCGCGCCGTAGTCCCACACGGCGGCGGCAACGACGCCGCCCGGGCGGGTGACGCGGCGCATCTGCGCGAGCCCCGCGTCGGCGTCGCGCATGAAGTTCACCACCAGCTGCGCGAGCGCGGCGTCGAACGCGTCGTCGTCGAACGGGAGCGTCTCGGCCGGCGCGAGCTCCACGCGCACCCCGGGGTTGCGCGCTCGGCACGCCTCCACGAACGGCGGCGACGGATCGCACGCGCACACGTGCTCAGGCCCCAGCACCGCGACGAGCTCGGTGGTCAGCGGGCCCGGCCCGCAGCCGACGTCCAGCGCCGTCACGGGCGTGGCGACACCCGCGGTCGCGATCAGCTCGCGTGCGAGCGCCGGGCTGTAGCGGCCGACGTGGCGGTCATAGGCCTCGGCGGCGACGCTCCGGAACGTGTCCCCAGCGCTCACACCACGAGTATGAACGAGCGGCTACTTCACCGTGAAGTCGGTGCGCATGCCCTGCTGGTAGTGACCGACGATGTTGCAGATGAGCACGTAGTGGCCCTTCTTGAGGGTCACCGTGAGCTTCTTGGACCTGCCGCCCCCGATGTCCTCGACCTCGCCCACCTCGCCCTTCTGGCTGGCCTTCCCGCCGCTCATCTTGAGCTTGGACGCGGAGGTGCCGGTCCTGATCACGATCAGCTCGTGCTCGTCCTCACCGGCGTTCTTAACGTTGAAGGTGACCTTGCCGGCGGAGACGCTCTTGGGACTGGCCTTGACCGAGAACTCGTCCAGCGTGACCTTGGTGGAGCCGCCCGCCAGGGCGGTCGCGACGGGGACCAGGCTCGCGACCAGCGTGGCGAGCAGGACCCGGCGGGGGGTAGACAGCGACATGGGTAGGACCTTACGCACTCGCCGGGCACGAGGTTGGATCGAGCTCATCCGGCGGCAGCGGGCGAGCGAACAGGAACCCCTGGCCGACCGTGCACCCCAGCGCGCGCAGCCGCTCGCGCTGGCGCTCGGTCTCGATCCCTTCGGCGATCACCTCGAGGCCGAGACTGCGGCCGAGGTCGATGATCGCCCGCGCGAGCGCGCCCGCGCCGTCGGTGTCGAGCTCGTCGATGAACGGCTTCGGGATCTTCAGCTTGTCCAGCGGAAGCTCGTGCAGGTACTGCAGCGAGGAATGGCCGGTGCCGAAGTCGTCGATCGCGATCCGGACGCCGAGCGCCTTGAGCTCGCGCAGCATCGCCGCCGTCCGCTTGACGTCGCTCATCAGCACGCTCTCGGTGATCTCGATCACGAGCCGCTCCGGGGGCAGCTCGCCCAGGGCGCGGGCGACCGTCTGCACGAACTCGGCGTTGCGCAGCTGGACGCTGGATACGTTGACGGTCACCGGCACCGGCCAGCCCAGCGCGGTCCGACAGGCGGTCTCCATCACCCACGCGCCGATCGGGACGATCAGCCCGGTCTCCTCGGCCAGCGGGATGAAGTCCAGCGGCGGGTGCTTCCAGCGCAGCAGCGCCTCGGCGGCGTGCGGGCGGCCGGTCTCCAGATCGACGATCGGCTGGTAGGCGAGCCAGAACTCGCCGTTGGTGAGCGCGCGGCGCAGGTCGTTCTCCAGCGCCACCCCGGCGATCATCGCCGCGTGCATGCCGGCGTCGAAGGAGACGACCCGATCGCGGCCCTGGTTCTTGGCCTGGTACATGGCGACGTCGGCGTCGCGGAGCAGGTCGCCGCCGGGGCCGCGGGCGGTGGCGACGCCGATGCTGGCGCGCACGGTCAGCTCCTGGCCGGCGAGCGTGACGGGCTCGCGCAGCGCCTCGAGCATGCGGTTGGCCACGATCACGGCGTCGCGCTCGTCGTGCAGGTCATCGACGAGCACCGCGAACTCGTCGCCGCCGATCCGGGCGGCCGTGTCGGGAGCGCGCAGGGCGCGGGAGAGGCGCTCCGCGACCGCGATCAGCAGTTCGTCGCCACCGTGATGACCGAGCGAGTCGTTGATGCCCTTGAAGCCGTCGAGGTCGATGAACAGCACGCCGACCGCGGACTGCCTTCGCGCGGCGCGCTGCTCGGCCTGGCGCAGGCGATCGAGCAGGAGCGAGCGGTTGGGCAGGTTGGTGAGCGCATCATGCAGCGCGCGGTGGACGGCGTCGGAGTGGTTGCGGGCGTCGGTCAGCGCGAGGCTGGTGTGCTCGGCGAAGGCCAGCAGCACGTCGCGCTCGTCGATCCCGTAGCGGCGGCCGGGAGCTCGCGAGGCAACGTTGAGCACGCCGCAGACGAGCCCGTTGCGAAACACCGGCGCGCTCATCAGCGCGGTCAGGTGCTCGTTGACGATCGTCGGGTCGGTGATGCCGGTTGTATCTTCGATGACCAGCAGGCCGCCGGACAACGCCGACCGGATCTGCGTCTCGCCGACGCGGCGGACGGCGATGCTCTGCCGGGTCTCCTCGCTGATCCCGACGGAAGCGGAGAGCCGGATCGTCGTCGGATCGTCCTCGTCGACGAGGCGCAGCGAGACGACTTCGGCGCCGATGAGCTCGCCCGCGCCGGCGACGATCTTGGCCAGCAGCGACTCGAGATCGGTGCGATCGACGATCGAGCGCTGGATCTGCGCGAGCCGTTCGAGCAGCTCCTGGCGGCTGCGCAGGGACGCGACGAGCTCGAGCGTGCGCACCGTCTGTGCCAGCGCTATGGCCATTCCGCGCAGCAGCACGGCCTCATCGTCGGTGAACGGCCGATCCGCCCGGGCGAGCTGCAGCGTCGTGGTCTCGTCGACCCGTGCCTCGATCAGGCTCAAGCCCGGGCGCTTGCCGTCGCCGGCCGCGGCGAGCACGGCGCCGTCCTGTCCGATGACCGCGCCCGCATCCGCGGCGAACGCCTGGGCAGCTCGCTCGACACCCGCTCGCAGCGCGCTCGGGACGTTCTCGCACGTTCCAAGCAGCGTCAGGTACTCGGTCAGCTCATCGACGCGAATATCGAGTAGATAACACGAAATGCGTCAGGCGGGCTGACAGGCCGGGCACCAGAACGTGGTGCGGCCGCCGATCGTGGCGCGCTCCAGGGTGCTCTCGCAGCGCGGGCAGCCGCCGCCGCGCTTGCGGTGGGGGATGAACGTCCCGGTGTGCACGCCGCCCTTGCTGATCGCGCTGCGCGTCGCCGCCCGCAGGGTCCGTCCGCAGGTGATCGAGCTGCTCCTCGGTGAGCTCGCCCGCGGGCGTGCGCGGGTCCAGGCGCGCCTGCCAGAGCGTCTCGTCGGCGAGCAGGTTGCCGACGCCGGAGATCGACTTCTGGTCGAGCAGCCGTGCCTTGATCGCCATCGACCCGCGGCCGATGCGCTGGCGGAAGACGTCCGCTGGATACCAGCGCGGCGTCCGGGCCGACGTGGGTGAAGTCGGGCTCGATCAGCGGCGCGGCCCAGCCGGCGCTTGTC
Source organism: uncultured Solirubrobacteraceae bacterium (assembly GCA_963798325.1). Taxonomy (GTDB): domain Bacteria; phylum Actinomycetota; class Thermoleophilia; order Solirubrobacterales; family Solirubrobacteraceae; genus Solirubrobacter. Next base: position 1,521,273 of record CAWCSS010000001.1, on the reverse strand, counting down.
GCGCAGGGCGAGCATCCCGCCGTCGGCGAAGTGCAGGGTGAAGCGGTCCCAGGGTGTCGTCGGCTCCTCGTCGACGACGATCCTGCCCGCCATCCCGAGGTGCAGCCCGAGCTCCGGGCCGTCGTCGTCGGTCTCCGCCCACAGGAACTTGCCGCGGCGATTGGCCGTGGTGAGCGTGTGGCCGACGAGCGCCGCGGCGATCTCTCCGGGCCCGTGCGGACGGCAGACGTAGGTGTCGGAATCGTCGACGGCGACGATCTCGCGGCCCAGGGCACGCTCGATCTGCTGACGCGCTCGTTCGGCTTCTGGCAGTTCGGGCATGCCTCTGAGGCTACGATCCCCGCGGCATGCCGAGATCACGCCGCACCTGCCACGCCGTCCCGGGATCGAACCAGCGCTTCATCGAGAAGGCCCGTAGGCCTGGAGGCCGACGAGATCTTCCTCGACCTCGAGGACGCGGTGGCGCCCGGGGAGAAGGACGCCGCGCGCGAGCAGGTGATCGCGTCGCTGCGTACGCTCGACTTCGGATCGAAGACGGTGGTGGTGCGCGTCAACGGCACCGACACGCCGCACTACTACAAGGATCTGATCGCGGTCGTCGAGCAGGCGGGCAGGCGCATCGACGCGGTGATGCTGCCGAAGGTCCGCACCCCGGGCGACGTCGAGATGACGGCCAAGCTGCTGTCGCAGATCGAGCTCGCGTGCGGCTACGAGGTCGGGCGGATCGGCATCGAGGCGCAGATCGAGGACGCCACCGGGTTGATCGCGTGCGAGGCGATCGCCGCCGCCTCGCCGCGGATGGAGACGCTGATCTTCGGCCCGGGCGACTACAGCGCGGCGGTCGGGATCCCGATCACCACGATCGGCGCGGCACCCGACCACTACCCCGGCGACCATCTCAACTACGTCTACTCGCGACTGGTCGTGGCCGCGCGCGCGGCGGGCATCCAGGCGATCGACGGGCCGTACGCGCGGGTGGGCGACGAGGACGGCCTGCGGGCGCGCTCGCGGCTCGCGCGGGCACTGGGGCTCGACGGCAAGTGGACGATCCATCCGGGCCAGATTCCGGTCGTCAACGAGGTCTTCTCTCCCGCGCGCGAGCAGTGGGAACGCGCCGAGGCGATGCTCGCCGCCTACGACGAAGCCCACGCGTCCGGTCACGGAGCCGCTACGTTCGAGGGCGAGATGATCGACGAGGCCAACCGCAAGATGGCCGAGCGGATCGCCCAGGCGGGTCGCGCGGCGGGGTACACAAGCATGAGCCGCGGCGCCCGTGTCGGGCTGCTGGCGGGGGCGATCGTGGTCCTGATCGTGGCGTTCATCGCGCTGCGCCCGGCGGCCAAGGACGACGAGACGACGGCCGACACGCCGACGACGACCCCGACAGTGGCGGCGACCGACACCGCGACGCCCGACGCGGGCGCGACGGACACCCCTGAGCCGTCCCCGACCCCGCGCCCGACCGTCGACCCGGGCCCGGTCCTCACCGGTTCCTCGGTGCAGAAGCTGCGCTACGACAAGGGCGAGACGGTGCGCTTCCAGGTCAAGGCGCCTGAGGACGAGGAGGTCCACATCCACGGCTACGACATCATGAAGGACGTCAAGGCCGGGGTGGTGACCAAGATCTCGTTCAAGGCGACGATCGACGGGATCTTCGAGATCGAGTTCGAGGACTCCGCGACGCAGATCGCGGAGTTGCGGGTCGACCCCTAGGTCGGCGGCGATCGGGGCCCGTGCCGGCGTCCTGCGGGGTCGTCGAGGCCGCTCGCGGACACGCTCCGCAGCAACGTTCTGACCCCGGCCCTCGGCGGGTCATTCCGGCGTTCATGCGCCGAACGCGCCAGTCTGTGACCATGCGGGGCACCATGCCGTGCTTCGCAGCCCTCCTCGCCCTGATCGGGCCACGCGTCGCGCTCATCGGCGTCGCGATCTTCAGCAACGTCCTCAGCCGCGCGTTCGACAGCTGGTTCCTACCGCTGATCGGCTTCTTCATCCTGCCGTGGACGACCCTCGCCTACGCGATCATGTGGGACATCGGCACCCACCGGGTCGACGGCTTCGAGTGGTTCATCGTGGCGCTCGCGTTCGTCGCCGACCTCGGCTCCTACCTCGGTGGACGGGCCGCCCGCGACTAGATCGGCCGTCGCTCCCTGCCGGCGCGAGAGCGCGATGAACGGCAGTGCCAGCAGCGAGATGCCCGCGCTCAGCAGATAGGTGGGCGCGTAGCCCCAGGCGTCGGCGGCGCGGCCCAGCGCCGGCTGCGTCCAGACGCCGCCGGTCGAGGTCATCAGCGAGTCGAAGGAGAGGATCGTCGCTCGCTGATGCGACGGGATCATCCCGTTGATGTAGGCCTGGCGGATCGGCATCGTGGCCGCGAACGCCAGGCCCCACGCGATCGCCAGCGCGATCACGGCCCAGAAGGACTCGAACAGGCCCATGCCGAGCAACGCGACGATGCTCACCGCGGCGGTGAGGAACAGCGCGCTGGTGCGACGCCTGAACCGCCGGCGGATGCGTGAAGCGGCCAGGCCGCCGATGATCTGCGAGCCGGCGACGATCGAGGCCGAGAGCCCCGCGACCACGTACGCCTGCGGGTCGCCGTAGAGCTCGAGCAGGTACGGCTGCAGCGCGTAGAAGCCGTAGATCCCGACGCCGCCGGTGAACAGCGACTGCACCATCAGCCACTTCACGGCGGGCACGCGCCAGCCGTTGTCCACCGACGCGCGGACGATCCCGCGCATCTCGCGCAACGGGCTCTCGCGGTGCTCCGGCGGGGTGAAGCCGATGTCGTGCATGAGCACGAAGGCCGCGGCGAACATCACCACCAGGACCACGCCGCGGACCACGAAGGGCGTGCCGAGCGAGAACACCGACGCCAGGACACCGCCGCCGAGCGACCCGACGAGCATCGCCGTGCCGCCGACGATCTGCCCGCGTCCGAAGACGTCCTCCAGCGAGCCGTCGAAGTCCACGGCGGTGAGCGCGTCCACCAGCCACGCCTCGACGGCGCCGGAGAAGAACGTGAAGCCCAGCCCGAGCCCGAGCGAGGCGATCGCCCACGCCCAGAACGGCGCCTTGAGCTCCCACAGCCACACGTAGAGCAGCGTCGTGACGGCCAGCGTCAGCGTGCCCATCAGATACGACGCGCGCCGGCCCACGCCGTCGGCGACGATCCCGGTCGGGACCTCGAAGAGCATCATCCCCGCGGTGAAGAACGCGTTGGCGCCGAACGCCTCGAGGTTCGTCAGGCCCGCGTCGAGCAGGAAGATGGTGTTGATCCCCCAGATGAACGACGCGGCGAGCGTGTTCCCGAGGATCAGGACCAGGTAGGTGCGCTGGATGGACCTCGCGGTGGGCACTGCGGGCTAAGACCCATCCCGGCTGCGAGACTCATCGGTCGTGCTGGCCTCCGACAACGATCGCGAGCGGACGGTGATCGCCCTGCGCGACGCCACGGTGGAGGGCCGGCTGACGCTCGACGAGTTCGCCGACCGGGTCGAGCGCGCCGAGCTCGCGCGTTCGTCGACCGAGCTCGAGACCGTCCTCGAAGGCCTGCCGAGCACCGGCTCCTCGGACGTCCCGGAGCGCCACAGCGCGTCGTTCTCGCGACTGCAGCGCAGCGGCCGCTTCGCTCTGGCCGCCAACAGCACGGTCCGCTCGATCTGCGGCACGATCGACCTCGACCTCGGCCGCGCCACCCTCGCCGGGGCCGACACCACGCTCAACGTCCGCAACTGGTTCGGCACGATCACCATCATCGTCCCCCGCGGCGTCGAGGTCTCCGTCGACGGCGGCGGCCCGCTCGGCACGCGCGAGATCGACCTCCCGGACTCCGGGCCGGTGCCCGACGCGCCGCGCCTGCGCATCCACACCTCAGGTGTAGGCGGGACGCTGCGCGTCAGGCACGCGTAGCCGTCGTGCGGTGACGCGGCAGACGAAGTACGGCGTCGCCGGGGTCCTACGCGCGGGCGCCGTAGGACGCGACGATCGCCGCCACGGCGATGCACACGGCCTCGATCATCGCGCCGTAGAGCGCGAACATGATCATCGTCACCGCGAGGTCGGACCCGCCCATGGTGAACATCGGCACCACGCACCAGGTGGCCATGAACGCACCCCCGCAGGCGGCGATGATCCGCCCCAGCCGCCCGGCGGGGCCCTGCGAGCGCAGCAGCAACGGCAGCGCCGGCAACGCGACGAGCGCGCCGAGGCACAGCAACACGAGCAACACCAGCGCGAGCGAGACGGCTTCCATTCGCCCGCAAGCGTAGGTCCGCTCACGCCCGAGCGGAACCGTCTAACCGTCTAGACCGGACCCTCGCCGAACGGCTGCAGGCCGGGATCGTCGGCGACGGCGCCCACGGCGACGCGCAGCCAGGAGTCCACGCGCGGCTGGATGCGCTCCAGTGCGTCGAGCTCGCGGGCCAGGGCCAGCGCCTCGTCGGCGGCCGCGTCGCCGTCACCTTCGGCCTCGACGGTGTCATCGACGGCGCGCAGCGCTCGCTCGAGGTCATCGCGCAGGACGGCGATCCGGCGGTCGATCCGGCGGGCGGTCGTCGCGTAGCCGCGGACGCGCTTGAGGTGGCGCGGCTCGGTCTTCTCGGGAATCGAGGAGAGCAGCCGGTCGATCTGGGCGTTGTTCACCGGCGGGCCTTCCGGTAGTCGCGGTTGAGCATGGCGATGAAGTCGATGCTGATCTCCTTCGGGCACGCCGCGGAGCATTCGCGGTGGTTCGTGCAGGAGCCGAAGTAGCCTTCCATCTCCTCGACCATGGCCAGGGTGCGCCGGCGGCGCTCGGGTTGGCCCTGGGGGAGGAGGTTCAGGTGCGCGAGCTTGGCGGCGGTGAAGAGCTGGCCGGCGCCGTTGGGGCAGGCGGCCACGCAGGCGCCACAGCCGATGCACTGCGCCGCGTCCATCGCGCGGTCCGACGCCTCCTTGGGCACGGCGATCAGGTTCGCGTCCGGCGCCGAGCCGGTCGGCGCGGTGATGAACCCGCCGGACTCGATGATGCGATCGAAGGCTGAGCGGTCGACGACCAGATCCTTGACCAGAGGGAACCCGGCCGACCGGAACGGCTCGACCGTCACGGTGTCGCCGTCCTCGAAGAGCCGCATGTGCACCTGGCAGGTGGCGGTGCCCTTCTGCGGGCCGTGGGCGTGCCCGTCGATCATCAGCCCGCAGGAGCCGCAGATGCCCTCGCGGCAGTCGGAGTCGAACGCGATCGGCTCGCGACCCTCGCCCACCAGCTGCTCGTTCAACACGTCGAGCAGCTCGAGGAACGACATCTCCTCGGTGACGTCGGCGACCTCGTAGGTCTCGAACGCGCCGGGCGCGTCAGGGCCCGCTTGCCGCCACACGCGCAGGGTGAGCCTCATGCGTAGCTCCTCTGGGTCGGGCGGACGTGCTGGAAGGTCAGATCCTCGCGGTGCAGGACCGGCGCGTTGCCCGCCCCGGCCCACTCCCACGCGGCCACGTAGGCGAAGTTCTCGTCGTCGCGCAGCGCCTCGCCGTCGGGTGTCTGGTGCTCCTCGCGGAAGTGCCCGCCGCAGGACTCCTCGCGGTGCAGCGCGTCGCGGCACATCAACTGGGCGAGCTCGAAGAAGTCGTCCACCCGTCCCGCCTTCTCCAGCGACTGGTTGAGCGACTCCTCGTCGCCGAGCACCCGCACCCCCGCCTTGAAGCGCTCGTGCAGCTTCGCGATCTCGGCCATCGCGTGCTCGAGGCCGGCGCCGTTGCGCGCCATCCCGCACGCCTCCCACATGATCTTGCCGAGCTCACGGTGAAACCAGTCCACGGAGTGCTCGCCGCCGGCGCTGAGGTAGCCGTGGACCTTCGCCCGCACGCCCTCCTCGGCCTCACGGAACGCGTCGGAGCCAACATCGGCAGGGTCCCTGCCCAACAGCGGCGCGAGGTAGTCGCCGATCGTCACGGGCAGGATGAAGTAGCCGTCGGCCAGCCCCTGCATCAGCGCCGACGCGCCGAGCCGGTTGGCGCCGTGGTCGGAGAAGTTCGCCTCGCCGATCGCGTACAGGCCCTGGACGGTGGTCATCAGGTCGTAGTCCACCCACAGTCCGCCCATCGTGTAATGCGGGGCGGGATAGATGCGCATCGGGACGCGGTAGGGGTCCTCACCCGTGATCCGGGCGTACATCTGGAACAGGTTCCCGTAGCGGGCGCGGATGACCTCCACGCCGAGCCGCTCGATGGCGTCCGCGAAGTCCAGGTAGACGCCGTTGCGGCGCGGCCCGACGCCGCGGTCCTCGTCGATCATCGCCTTCGCGTTGCGCGACGCCACGTCACGCGGGACGAGGTTGCCGAACGCGGGGTAGCGGCGCTCGAGGAAGTAGTCGCGCTCGTCCTCGGGGATCTGGTCCGGTGACCGGTCATCCCCCGCGCTGCGCGGCACCCAGATGCGCCCGTCGTTGCGCAGCGACTCGCTCATCAGCGTCAGCTTGGACTGCGTGTCGTCGGACTGCGGGATGCAGGTCGGGTGGATCTGCGTGAAGCACGGGTTGGCCATCGCCGCGCCGCGCTTGTGCGCGCGCCAGATCGCCGTCGCGTTGGACGCCTTGGCGTTGGTCGAGAGGTAGAAGACGTTCGAGTAGCCGCCGGTGGCCAGCACGACGGCGTGGGCGGACACGCTGCGCACCTCGCCGTCGAGCAGATCGCGCACGACGACGCCCACCGCGCGCCCGTCCTCGACCACGACGTCGAGCATCTCGGTGCGCGTGTGCAGCTTGACCTTGCCCGCCGCGACCTGGCGCATCATCGCCTGATAGGCGCCCAGCAGCAACTGCTGCCCGGTCTGGCCGCGCGCGTAGAACGTCCGCGAGACCTGCGCGCCGCCGAAGGAGCGATTGTCCAGCAGCCCGCCGTACTCGCGCGCGAACGGCACGCCCTGCGCGGTCGCCTGGTCGATGATCTCGTTCGACACCTGCGCGAGCCGGTACACGTTGGCCTCGCGCGAGCGGAAGTCGCCGCCCTTGATCGTGTCGTAGAAGAGCCGGAAGATCGAGTCGCCGTCGTTGCGGTAGTCCTTGGCGGCGTTGATCCCGCCCTGGGCGGCGATCGAGTGCGCGCGCCGCGGCGAGTCGTGGAAGGTGAAGACGTCGACCTCGTAGCCGAGCTCGGCCAGCGTGGCGGCGGCGCTCGCTCCCGCCAGCCCCGTGCCCACGACGATGATCTTGAAGCGCCGCTTGTTGGACGCGTTGACCAGGCGCACGGTGAAGCGATGGTTCTGCCACGCCCGCTCGATCGAGCCAGGAGGGACCAGCGACTCAAGTGTCAGCGTCAAGAGACCACTCCGAACATCACGGCCAGCGGGAACGACACGTTGCCCAACACGATCAGCCCGGCGAACACCGACGCGAACTGGCGCCGCCACGGCCGCGTCCAGCCCATGCTCTGGAACAGGCTCCAGGCGCCGTGGTAGAGGTGCACGCCGAGCGCCACGTTGGCGATCACGTAGACCAGCGCGACCGGCACGCGCTGGAAGCTGGTGATCACGTTGTGGTACGGATCGCCCTCGATGAAGTCCGGGTTCGCCGGCCCCCACGTCAGGTCCAGCAGGTGGAAGATGACGAACAGCAGGACGATGATCCCGGTCCAGCGCATCGTCCGCGACGCGAAGTCGGCGGCCACGTAGTCGCGCTTGGAGCGATACGCCTGCGGCCGCGCGCGGCGGTTGATCATCGTCAGCGAGTACGCGGCGTGCAGGTGCACGGCCAGCGCGGCGAGCAGCGTGATCCGCACGCCCCACAGCAGCCACTGCTCCGGCAGCGCGGGCTCGCCGACGGTCCGCAGCCAGCGCGAGTAGTTGTCCAGCGCCGTCGACCCGAAGTAGATCTTCAGGTTGCCGATCATGTGCACCAGCACGAACGCCATCAGCACCATCCCGCTGATGGCCATTGCGTACTTCTTGCCGACGGCCGTGGAGTACAGGGACGGCCGGGAAGAGACGGCAGCGCTCATGAACGATCAGCGAGCTTATCCACTGGTAACCGTGATCAACCGCGCCACCTTCCGTGTCTTGCCGCACAGAACGCCCCGCACGCGCACGGTCTGCCCGGGGCGCGGCTGCGCGACGCCGTGCCACAGCGGTGCGTCGATGCGCGTGCGGAAGTCCAGCCGCCAGCGCCTGAGCAGGTCTTCGACCGTGAACTGCCCGCCCGCGATCCGCCGGCACGGCTTGCCGCGCGCCTCATCAGGCTGCCGCGCAGAGCCGTAGACCGCGTCGTGGAGAGGATGGCTGCGCACCTGTGTGAAGTACGCGGGCGAGAGATACAGGGATGACCCGCTGACCAGGGCGACCTCGGGGGCCACGCCGCGCAGCGTGTAGACCTTGACGTCGTGGGCCGGCGTCGTGTCGCCGCATCCGGGATCGCGGGCCTTCACCACGGGCCCGACCGGCGGCAGCGTCCCGCGGACGCTCCACGCGTAGCGCTTCTCGCCGTTGAACACGATCCGCGCCGGGCAGTCGGCGATGTCGACCCGCTCGGTCTCGCCGCAGGCAGCGAAGGCGAGACACACGAGCACGAGCAGGCGCTTCACAACGGTCAAGGTAGTCACACCGGCGACTCGGCGTGTCGGGCCTCCGCGGGCCCGGCACGTCGCAGCTCCTCGCATGGCGCTGCGAGCCACGCGCGCCCGGCCGGGGCCTCCAGCCGTGGGCGCGCGGGGCGACCAACCGGATGGGTGAGGCGTTCGACGGCGCGCTGCCGTCCGCCTACCTCGGGATCGACCGCATGCTCGCGCTGTTCAAGGAGCGTGCGGACCAGGCGCACGACGACCGGGCGCGCGGCCGGTGATCGATGTACGCCTCGAGTCGTTCTGAGCTGCCCGGACACGCCGGAGGGGCGGGCGCGCGCCCGCCCCTCCGATGGTTGACCCCTCCGACCCCCTAGGGCGTCGTCGTCGACAGCGTGAACGTCAGCGTCTTGCTGTACGCCCCCGTACGCAGCGCGTCCGTCGACTTGACCAGTTGGCTGTACTCGATCGTCACCGCGTCGTTGGAGACCGGCCCGCTCCACGTGAGCAGGTTCAGCGGCGAAGCCGAGGAGCCCACGTTGTTGTACGCCGTGCCGGTGTTGGCGGCATTGCGGGCCCGCGCCTGAAGCGGCTCGGGCAGGACGAACGTGCCGTTGACGAGGTGACCGGTGCCCACCGACGACGGGTCGGCGACGCTGAGCAGCGCGTCACCCGCGGTCGAGGTCACGGTCGCCGGCGTCGAGGCGAAGTACGTCATCGTGACGCCCGGCGTGAACGCGCCGAAGGCTCCCGGCGCGCCCAGCGTGAGCGCGAGCGTCGCCGGCACGGAGCCGCCGACCGTCCCGTCGGTGTTGGTGGCCGCGATCGGCACGTCGAACGCCTGCGCCTGATCCTGCGCGTTGACGAACGAGACCAGGATCGAGGCGCCGCCCGCCTTGATGCGGTTGATCGCCGCCGCGTCGAGCGGGATCTGCACCTGGCGGCTGGCCGCCGTGATCTGCGTGGTCGACGAGCCGAGGATGCCGCCCATCATGTCCGGCGCCCACGGCGGCGTCGTGCCGTCGCTGGTGTTGCACGCGGTGAAGCCGTAGTCCGGCGCCGGGTCGGCGGCCGGCGAGCAGCTCGTGTTCCACACCCGCGTGTAGCTCTTGTTGCCGTCCTGCGGGTTGACGTAGTACAGGAACGCCCGCACCGTGCCGGAGGCGCTGGCCCCGGGCACGAAGTTGACGTTCAGCGCGCTCGGACCCGAGGTGGCGCCCGTGATGGCGATCGCGTTCGCCCCGGTCGCCGGGTCACGCCCGGAGATCGGCACGCCGTTGCGGGCCGACTGGGCGATCGTCTGCGGCGAGGCCGCACCGTCGAGGTTCGGGTGCGACACGTTGGGCGTGTGGTAGGTGGTCGGGCGGCTCGCCGGCGGGGTGTAGCCCGGCAGGACCGCGCGGCCCCAGCGGTAGGGGTCGGACTGGACGCTGCCGAACGTCGACCACGCCAGACGGGCGCTGTTGTCGATGTGGCGCAGCGTGGTCGTGCCCGCGGCCGCGGTGTTGTCGTTGTCGTAGGGCGTGATGTTCAGGCTCACGCGGTCGGGATCGATGGCCGCGGGAAGCAGGTCCATCGGGATCTTGACCTCGAGGCTGTAGCCGCCGGAGCCGTCCGGATAGGCGTGGCTGACGCCGGTGTCGTTGCTGCCGACCCACGTCGCGGTCGACTTGACCTGCACGCCGGCGGCGTTCGGGGCGTCGTCGACGGTGGCCGCCAGCGGCCCGGTGGAGAAGCCCTGGTGGTTGTCCGCGTCACGCGCCCAGCACGGGCCGTTGACGCCGTTGCCGTTGGAGCCGGTCGGGTCGTTCGTGAACGGGAAGATCCCGAGCTTGAACGTGTTGGCGGTGTCCATCGCGTTGTCGGACGCGCGGCCGCGCGGGTCGATCAGGATCTCGACCGAGTCCGCGAGCCAGTGCGAGACGCACTCGGCCGGCTTGACGGCGTAGCTCTGGAACTCGTCGCGGACGCGGATGTAGAAGTACAGCGCGTCGTCGCGCCACGCCACGCGGGCGTAGGTGGACGTCGGGCCGCCGACCGCACCCGAGGTGCCGCAGTCGGTGCCGTAGTCGGCCGCGGCGCAGTTGCCGCCGCCTTCCCAGATGCGGCCGATGTCGAGCAGCGAGCCGGCGTACTCACCGGGGCTGTCAACGCCGTCCAGGACCGGAGTCGCCGGGGCCTGGTTGATCGTCGTCTTGGGCAGGATCGAGACGCCGACGGTCTCCGATCCCGGTCCGCGGGTCGAGTTGGTCGTGTTGACCGTGACGTTGACCGCCTGGTTGGCGGGGAGCGTCGTGTCGACGCTGGTCAGCTTCAGGGTCACCGTGGTGTCGGCGCCCGGGGCCAGCGGCCCGTAGTTGGCCGTCGGCGTGCTCGAGGTGAAGTTCGCCGGCAGCGGCGTGCCCAGGGAGACCGTGCCCGACTGCGGGACGTCGGACCAGTTGTGCACGACGACCGGGAAGTCGATCGTCTCGCCCATCACGATCGTCGCCAGCGCGGGCGAGCGGCCGATGCGCAGCGCGGCGGGGGCGGTCTGCGTCGCCCACTGGTCGTACTCGGCCCACTTGCCGAACCGCTGGAAGCGGCCCTCGGCCGGAGAGACCATGCGCACCGTGTCATCGGTGTAGCCGGTCATCGTGCCCACCGTGTAGCGGGCGGCGATCTTGTACATCGCGTCCACGGCCGCGTCCACCGGCGGGGTGATCGTGAACTGGACGGTGTTGGAGGTGCCGTCGGCGATCGCGGCCACGGGCTTGGACATCGCGTCCGCGGTCCAGCCCGCCGGCAGCGTCAGCGCCGCGTTGCCCGCGGCCAGCGCACCGCCGCCGGCCTTCAGGTTCAGCGTGGCCACGAACGGCGCGCCCGGAGCGTTGAAGAACTTGTTGAACGACAGGTACTCGAGCGTGCCCAGCGGCAGCCCGCCCGGGTCCTTCTTGGTCGCGCCGTAGAGGATCGCGTCGTCCTTGCCCGCGGTCGCGTTGGCGCTGCCGTCGGCGTTGGTGTTCGACTGGAACGGCACGAAGGAGTCGGTCATGCCGAAGCGCGAGCAGCCCGGGTTGACCGCGGTCTGGGTCATCACGCGGCTCTGCGTCGGGTATGCGCGACCGCCCTCGGTGGCGACCTGGGCCCACGACTTGGGGGTGCCCGCGGCCTGGCCCGCGACGTTGCCGGCCGGCCACTGGTAGGGCGAGTCATAGCCCGTCCACACGCCCGCGACCGTGTCCATGTTGGTGGCGGCGGGAACGAAGCCGGTGGTGCAGTCGGCGGACGAGGTGGTGCCGCCGCTGCCGGAGGTCGAGCCGCCGGAGAAGACCTTCTTGACCTGCCAGGTCGAGAGCGCGTTCGGCCCGGTCAGCTGGTCGGGGAACATGTTCGGATCAGCGGCGGCCTTGACGCCTTCCCAGATGTAGCGGCCGGCCATCTGGTGGTTGCCGTGGCCCGCGCCGAGCGACGGTGTGAAGCCGATGTAGACGTCCGGCTGCGTCATCCGGATGATCCGCGTGATGCGGCGCAGCGTCTCGTTGCCCCAGAAGAACTGGCTCAGCGGAGCTGACGTGTTGTAGAAGAAGTCGACCGAGTCGACGTTGAAGATGTCCGTCGTGCCGGACCGGTAGTGCGCGATCCGGTCCTCGTTCTCGCGGCGCAGGCCGAGCGCCTGCCCGATCTCGGTGCCGGTGGCGTTGCCGCCGCCCTCGCCGCGGGTGACCATGATGATCCCGCACTTGACGTCGTAGCGCTGATGCCAGACGCCGCAGGGGCCGATGATGCTCGTGTCGTCATCCGGATGGGCCCATTCGCCCATCACGTTGATCTTCACGGCCTTGTCCGCTGTGTAGGGAGCCGCTTTCGCTCCTGGAGCCGCGGCCAGGGCGACCGCAGCGGCAGCCGCCAGAACCACGCCGAAACGCTTCACGTCGCCTCTTCCTCCTTGATGTTGCCGGACCCTCACACGCATGAACCGGTTCGAACGACATCGAACAGGTCTTTAGCCAACGTTATTCCTGGCTTTGGATTCCTGTCAAGTAGCCACGGCTACCCTCGAAGATCGTGCGGCTCGTCCTCATCGGTCTCATCGCTGCGACTTTGGCCGCCCCCACTAACGCCTGGGCGGCCCCGAAGCTGTCGGTCGACCTCGACCGCGCGGCGGTCCGCTACGGCGGCGCCCACGTGGTCGCGGGGACGTTGGTCGACGGCGCGACGCCGCTCGCCGGCCAGGAGGTCGTGCTCGAGGGCCGCCGGTACCCGTACGAGGGCTCCTACCGCGTGATCGAGCGGGCCAGCACCGACACCGACGGCACGTTCAAGTTCCGCACCCAACTGGACCGCAACCACCGCCTGCGGGTGAGCGCGCCCGCGCAGGGCCTGGAGTCCAAGTACGCGCAGGCTTACGTGCTGCCCGGCTTCGAGCTCTCCTTCCGGGCGCTCGCGCCCGGCGTCGTGCGGCTCTACCAGCGCTACACGGTGCCCAAGAAGGTGCGGCTGAGCTCGCCCACGCTGTTCTATCTGGGCAAGCGCGGAGCCAAGCGCGCCTCGCTGCGCGAGACCGGCAAGCTCAAGCGCATACGCGCCGGCAAGTACACGTCGTCGGTCACCGTGCACCTGCCGTCGAGCTGGAACGGGGCGTTTCGCTACGCCAGTTGCTTCCGCTCCTCGACCGGCTCGGGGATGGGCGATCCGGGCCAATCGTGCCCGCACCTCCGTCTGAGGTTTTGAGCGAAATTCGCACGCCGTCGTTCGAAGCTGATAGAAGTCGGCTCGATTTTGTTCGCTCCTGTTGTTCAGTGATGACGCTCCTCCCCGCCCAGCGGCGCCAGGAGATCCTTCGTGCCGTCCGCGGCGGAACCGCGCACGTCTCCGACCTGGCCGAGAACTTCGGCGTGTCGGAGATGACCGTGCGCCGTGATCTGCACGCTCTGGCGCGCGACGGCAAGCTCGAGCGCGTCCACGGCGGCGCCATGCACTCCGGCCAGGAGCCGGGCTTCTCGCAGATCGAGGTCGAGCGCTTCGACGTCAAGGATCGCCTTGGTGCGGCGGCCGCGTCGCTGGTCGAGGACGGCCAGACGGTGATGATCGACATCGGCACCTCGACCCTGCAGCTGGCGCGCCACCTGCACGGCAAGAGGATCACGGTCGTGACGACGAACCTCGCGGTGATGGAGGAGCTGCTGCCCGATCCGGACATCGAGCTGGTGCTGCCGGGCGGGATCGTGCGCCGCAACTACCGCTCGCTGGTCGGGGTGCTGGCCGAGGACTCGCTGCGCCAGCTGAAGTCCGACATCGCGTTCCTGGGCACCAGCGGCGTCGATCTGGAGCTCGGCGTGTGGGACACCACCATGGTGGAGGTGCCGATCAAGCGCCTGATGATCGCCGGCGCCGATCTCGTGGTCCTGATCGCCGATGTGGCGAAGTTCGCGATGACCGGGGTCGTGCGCGTGTGCGGGCCGGAGTCGATCGATCATGTCGTGACCGACGCGCCGCTGCCGGCCGCGTGCCGTTCGGCCGTCGATGCTGCCGGAATCGAGGTGACGATCGCATGAAGCTGACGATTGTCGGAGGCGGGGGCTTCCGGGTGCCGCTGGTGTACGGGGCGCTGTTGAAGATGGCCGACAAGCTGTCGCTGGACGAGATCGTCCTGCACGACATCGACGCCGACCGGCTGACGCGGATCGGGTCGGTGCTGAACGGGCTGGCGGCCGAATACGGCACGCGGCTGCCGTTTCGCACCACGACCGATCTCGTGGACGCCGTCCACGGCACCGACTACGTGTTCTGCGCGATCCGCGTCGGCCAGCTCGAGGGGCGCGTGATCGACGAGGACGTCCCGCTCGGGCTGGGCGTGCTCGGGCAGGAGACGACCGGACCGGGCGGCATCTGCTTCGCGCTGCGCACGATCCCCGTGATGGTGCGCCTCGCCGAGACGATCCGCGAGCACGCGCCCAACGCGTGGCTGATCAACTTCACCAACCCGGCCGGGATGGTCACCGAGGCCGTGCGCCAGGTGCTCGGGGACCGCGCCGTCGGCATCTGCGACTCGCCGTCCGGGCTCTGCCGCCGCGCCGCCCGCGCCGTGAACCGCGACCCGTCGGACCTGTGGTTCGAGTACTTCGGCCTCAACCACCTCGGCTGGCTGAAGGGCGTGCGCGACGGGACCGGCGCGGAGCTGCTCGAGGACCTGCTCGAGGACGACGCGCGCCTGTCGGAGTTCGAGGAGGGGCGGCTGTTCGGCGGCGAGTGGCTGCGCTCGATCGGGATGATCCCGAACGAGTACCTCTACTACTTCTACTACGCGTCGGACACCGTGAACGCGATCCGCAGCGGCAACCCGCGCGGCACGTTCCTGCTCGAGCAGCAGCGCGAGTTCTACGCCCGCAACGGTCACTCGTCCAAGGACGCGCTGGCCGACTGGCGCGCCACCCGCCACGACCGCGAGCGCACCTACATGGCCGAGGCGCGCGACGCCGCCGGCGACCGGCACGAGCACGAGCAGGACGGCAACGGCGGCTACGAGTCCGAGGCCATGGCGGTGCTCGAGGCGATGGCGCTGAACACCCGGCAGGTGCTGATCCTCAACACCGCCAACCGCTCATCGCTGCCGTTCCTGGACTCCAGCGCCGTGGTCGAGGTGCCGTGCGTGGTCGGTCGCGCCGGCCCGGTGCCGCTGGCGATCGGCGAGGTCCCCGCGCACGCACGCTCGCTGATCGAGCTGATGAAGGACGTCGAGCGCACGACGATCGACGCCGCGCTGCTGGGCTCCCAGCGGCTGGCGGTCCGCGCGCTCGCACTGCACCCGCTCGTGCCGTCGGTCTCGACCGCGCGCGAGATCTTCGACGGGTACCGCAAGCGGCTTCCCGCCCTGCAGGAGGCGTTCGCCTAGTGGTCGACCTGGCCTGCGCGGAGCCCAGCTTCCTCGATCTGACGATGATCGGCCTGGACGCGATCCCGCGCCCGGGGGAGGAGCGTCTCGCGCAGGACTTCGTGCGCTCGCCCGGCGGCGGCGCGATCACCGCCGTCGGCGCGGCGCGGCTGGGGCTCTCCAGCTCGCTCGTCTCGCCGCTCGGCGACGACACCGTCGGCATCCTGCTGCGCACGATGCTGGCCGACGACGGCGTCCGCTGGGACGGCCGGCTCGTGGAGCGCACGCCGGTGACGGTGATCATGCCGTCCAACGGCGATCGCGCGATGGCGACCTTTGACCCGGGGGAAGGCGTGAGCGCCGAGGAGCTGGCGGCCGTGGAACCGCGCGCGGTCGTGCTCTCCATCCCTCGTCTGCCCCTCGCGCCGGCGGGCGCCCGCGTGTACGTGTCGGTTGGCGACATCGACGCGCGAGCGCTTGCCGGTCGTGAGTTGCCGGCCGCGCTGGCCGGTGTGCGGACGCTGCTGGTCAACGAGAAGGAGGCGCTGCTGCTCACCGGAGCGCCAGACGCCGAGACGGCGGCGAAGCAGCTCGCGCGGCATACGCCGCTCGCGCTGGTCACACTGGGCCCGAACGGCGCACTCGCCGCCGGAGCGGACGGGGTGGTGCGTGTCGGAGGCGTCCACATCGACCCCGTCGTGGACACCACGGGCGCCGGTGATCTGTTCGCCGCCGCCTACATCTGGGCCGACCACTGGCGCGCGTCGCTCGAGCAGCGGTTGCGCTGGGCGGTCCTATATGCGTCACTCTCGGTGAGAGTCGCCACCGCGGTTGCGGGGGCGGTGACGTTGAGAGCACTCTTGGAGGAGGGTGCTGAACACGGGCTTCAGTCGCCAGTGCGACAGCCGTCAGCAGCGATGAAGGAGGATCAGTGAGGTATCGCAATGCTCTCGCCGTCGCGAGCGTCGCTCTGGCGACGGTCGTGGCCGGCTGCGGCGCAGCTCCGGGCGCGGACAAGAAGGACACCGCCTCTAAGGACACCGCCACACCGGCGGCGACGGCGGTCGCGACGCCCGATGTCGCGGGCGCCGGTGACGTCACACTGACGATCTGGGATCAGAACGTCCGCGGCGGCCAGAACGCCGAGATCGAAGAGCTCAACAAGCAGTTCATGGCGAAGTACCCGAACGTCAAGATCGAGCGCACCAAGAAGTCCTTCGAGGACCTGCAGAAGACGGTCAAGCTGGCCGCCTCCGGCGACGACGCGCCCGACATCGTGCAGGCCAACCAGGGCCGCGGGGTCATGGGCGAGATGGTCAAGGCCGGGCTGCTGCGCCCGATCTCCGACTACGCCAAGGTCTACAAGTGGGACGAGCGCTACTCGCCGACGCTGCTGCAGCTGAACTCGTTCTCGTCCGACGGCGCGGAGTTCGGCTCCGGCGATCTGTACGGGCTCTCGCAGGCCGGCGAGATCGTCGGCGTCTTCTACAACAAGGATCTCGTCCCGACGCCGCCGGCCACGCTCGACGAGTTCGAGGCCCAGCTGGAAGCGGCCAAGGGCAAGGGCCTGACGCCGATCATGTTCGGCAACCTCGAGAAGTGGCCGGGCATCCACAACTTCGAGTCCGTGCTCGGGCAGACGGCCGACAAGCAGGCCATCCGCGACTTCGTCTTCGCCAAGGACGGGGCGAGCTTCGACAACCCCGAGTTCCAGGCGGGCGCGGCGAAGATCAAGGACTGGGTGGACAAGGGCTACTTCAACAAGAACTTCAACGGCACCGACTACGACCCGGCGTGGCAGTCGTTCACCAAGGGCAAGTCGCCGTTCGTGATCGCGGGCACCTGGATCGCGGCGGACGCGCAGAAGGCGATGGGCGACAAGCTCGGCTTCATGCTGATGCCGGGCAAGGACCCCAACTCGCCGGTCTCGCTGGGCGGCGAGGACCTGCCGTGGGCGATCACCGCCAACGCCAAGAACCCCGACGTGGCGGCCGCCTACATCGACTTCATCACCGACGCCAACGCGGCCAAGGTGCTGGTTGACACCGACAACCTGCCGGCGATGAAGAACTCGCCCGCGCCCACCGAGGGCGTGTCGGTGGACATCGCCAACGCGTGGCAGAAGCTCAACGAGGCCGACGGCGTGATCCCGTACCTGGACTACACGACGCCGACCTTCTACGACGACATCAGCGGCGCCATCCAGGAGCTGCTGGCCGGCAAGCAGGACCCGACGCAGTTCACCGGCGGCGTCCAGAAGGCCTTCGACAAGTGGTCGGAGTCCCGAGGCTCATAACGTGAGCACGACGACCGCTCCCGTCGCCGACGCGGCGCGGGGCGCGTCGTCCGGCGGGCGCTCTGCAGTGGCCGAGCGCCCGCCCGGCGAGCCGCGCCTTGTCGGGTACCTGTACCTGCTGCCCGCCTTCGCGGTGTTCTTCTGCTTCGTGCTGCTGCCGCTGGCGCACGCGGCGTGGATCTCGCTGTGGAAGTGGGACGGGCTGACGGTCGCGACGTGGGCCGGCTTCGGGAACTACAAGGAGGTCTTCACCGACGAGGAGCTCCGTTCGGCGTTCGTGCACGCGCTGATCCTGCTGCTCTTCTACGCGGTGCTGCCGCTGTTGATCGGGCTGCTGCTGGCCGGCGTGATGGCGCGCGCCCGCGTCCGCGGGCTGGCGTTCTTCCGGGCGATCCTGTTCCTGCCGCAGGTGATCGCGATGGTCGTCGTCGCGCTCGCCTGGAAGATGATCTACGACCCCGACAACGGCTTCCTGAACCGCTTCCTCGGGTGGTTCGGGATCGAGGGCAAGTCGTGGCTGGGGGACTTCTCGCTGGCGCTGCCGTCGGTGGGCCTGGTCGGCACCTACGTGTACTTCGGGCTGGCCATGGTGCTGCTCACCGCGGGCGTCCAGAAGATCCCGACGTCGCTCTACGACGCGGCGCGCGTGGATGGCGCGGGGCCGTTCCGGGAGTTCCTGGCGGTCACGTTGCCGGGGCTGCGGGGCGAGATCGCGGTGGCGCTGACGCTGACCACGATCTACGCGCTGCGCAACTTCGATCTCGTCTACATCACGACGCACGGCGGTCCGGGCGACGCGACGACGGTGCCCGCGTTCCAGGTCTTCACGCGCGCGTTCGAGAGCGGCCAGGTCGGCTCGGCGGCCGCGGTCGGGATCACCCTGACCTTCATCATCTTCCTGATCACCGTGGGCATCAACAAGCTCGCCGAGGCGGGTGGTCACTCGTGACCTCGCGCTCGGAGCAGACGCTGGGCTACACGATCCTCGGGGTGTTCTCGTTGATCGCGCTGGCGCCGATCGTGGGCATCGTGTTGACGGCGCTGCAGGACCCGAACGGCGTGGCGGGCTTCGCCGCCTTCGACGGGATCCACTTCGGCAACTTCAAGACGGCGTGGGAGGACGGCAACTTCGGCGCGTATCTGAAGTCCTCGGTGATCGTGACCTTCTCGGTCGTGATCTTCGCGACGTTCTTCTCGATCCTCAGCGGCTACGCGTTCGGGCTCATGCGCTTTCGCGGCTCGGGCGTGTTGTTCTACGTCTTCCTGCTGGGGCTGAT
Source organism: uncultured Solirubrobacteraceae bacterium (assembly GCA_963798325.1). Classification (GTDB taxonomy): domain Bacteria; phylum Actinomycetota; class Thermoleophilia; order Solirubrobacterales; family Solirubrobacteraceae; genus Solirubrobacter. The sequence continues at coordinate 1,502,321 of CAWCSS010000001.1, read as the reverse complement.
GGTCCCGACCGAGGCGATCATCGTGCCGCTGTACTACGACATGCGCGACCTGCACCTGACCAACACCTACTGGGGGTTGATCCTGCCGCAGATCGCGACGTCGGTGGCGTTCGGGACCTACTGGATGCGGACGTACTTCCGGTCGGTGCCGCGCTCGCTGGTCGAGGCCGCGCGGCTCGACGGCGCGTCCTCGTGGTTCACGCTGTGGCGGGTGCTGCTCCCGCTGGCGCGGCCGGCCGTGCTGACCATGACCGTGCTGCTGTTCATGTGGACCTGGAACGAGTTCCTGCTGGCGCTCGTGATGGTCTCCGACGAGAACCTGCGCACGGCGCCCCTTGGCCTGTCGTTCTTCCAGGGGCGCAACACGAGCGACCTGTCGTTGATGGCCGCCGCCTCGGTGATCGTGGCGCTGCCCGTGGTCGTCCTGTACGTCTTCTTGCAGCGACATTTCATCCGCGGCATGCTCGCGGGGGCGGTGAAGGGGTAGATGGCTGGAGTTCGGTTCGATGCGGTCGGCAAGCGCTTCGGCTCGGTCGAGGCGGTGAAGGACTTCTCGCTGGACATCGACGACGGCGAGTTCATGGTCCTGGTCGGACCGTCCGGTTCGGGCAAGACGACCGCGCTGCGGATGCTCGCCGGCCTGGAGGCGATCACCTCCGGGTCGATCTTCATCGGCGACCGCCAGGTCAACGATGTCGCGCCGCGCGAGCGCGACATCGCGATGGTCTTCCAGGACTACGCGCTGTATCCGCAGATGACGGTGTTCGACAACCTCGCGTTCGGGCTGCGGCGTCGCAAGGTGCCCGCGGCGGACATCCAGCGGCGGGTCTCGGACGCGGCGCGGGTGCTGGACATCGAGCCCTATCTGGACCGAAAGCCAGGGCAACTGTCCGGTGGGCAGGCGCAGCGGGTCGCGTTGGGTCGTGCGCTGGTGCGCGAGCCGCAGGTGTTCCTGATGGACGAGCCGTTGTCGAACCTGGACGCGAAGCTGCGCACGCAGACGCGCGGCGAGATCCGGCGGCTGCAGCAGGAGGTGGGGGTGACGACGGTCTACGTCACCCACGACCAGGTCGAGGCGATGACCATGGGCGACCGGATCGCGGTCATGAACCACGGCCTCCTGGAGCAGGTGGGCACGCCCGAGGAGCTCTACGAGCGTCCCGCCAACCGCTTCGTCGCCAGCTTCATCGGGTCGCCCTCGATGTCGTTCTTCGAGCTCGGGTCGATCGACGTGTCGCTCAACGGCCACAAGCCGGGCGTGATCGTCGGCGTGCGGCCGGAGCATGCACGCGTCTGGCGCGACGGGCTGGTCGGCCCGATCCGCGGGAAGGTCGCCTTCGTCGAGGCGCTCGGGCGCGAGACCTTCATCGGCGTCGACGTCGGCCCGTCGCGGCTGGTCGTCTTCGCGGAGGGCCGCGCGACGCGCGACGTGGGCGACGAGATCGAGTTCGGGCTCGTGCCCGACGGCCTGCGCTACTTCGAGCCCGAGACCGGCGCCGCGCTGTGAAGCGTGACGAGAGGCGCGCGTTCCGCGCCTTTCGTCACGAGACGATGCGGGCCAGGAGCCGGGCGAGCTCCGTGCGCTCGTCCGGCGAGAGCGGCTCCAGCAGCCGCTCCTGCGCCGTGTCGACGGCGCGGCCCATGCGCTCCAGCGCGGCGGCGCCGGCGTCCGTGAGCGCGACGACGTTGCGGCGGCGGTCCGTGGCGTCGCGCTCGCGGGTGAGGTAGCCGCTCGACTCGAGCTCGGCGACGACCGCGGCCATGTCGCTGCGGTCGATGTGCAGGCGGCGGCCGAGCTCGGCCTGGCTCAGCGGGCCGTCGTCGTCGAGCGCGACCAGCACGCGGAAGTGGTACTTGCGCACGCCCTCGGCCGCCAGCGCCTCGCTGACCAGCCGGTCGCCGGCGAGCGCGGCCTGGCTCAGGAGCCAGCTCGGGAGGCGCTGCAGGCGGGCGGGTGCGTCCATACCGTTGGTTATACCAACGATTCGTGCTATACCGTTGGTATGACCAACGATCGCCTGGCCGTCACCGATCTGGTGACCCGCCTCTACGCCCTGCTCGACGAGGGCCGCTACGACGAGCTCGGCTCCGTCTACGCCGCCGACATCGAGCTCGAGTTCCCCAGCGCGCACATGCGCGGCCTCGACGAGGCGGTGGCGATGGCCCGCGCGCGCGGCGAGCGCTACGACCGCGCGCAACACATCACCACCGACCTGCTCGCGGAGGTCGACGGTGACCACGCGACCGTGCGCACCAACCACTGGGCGATCCACGTCCACGCCGGCGGCCGCTTCGAGGCCGGGCTCGTCCACCGCTTCGACGCCGCTCGCACGCCCGACGGCTGGCGCCTGACGCGCGGCGCGCGCGGATGTGATCTGGCGCGCGGGAGCCGACGTCAGGTGAGCGTACGTGGTGCGTCCGCGAGCTTCGGCGCGTTCACGCCGGGAGTGGCGAAGATCTACACGGCGACCGTGATCTCGACCGCCGGCGACGCGGCGCTCGGCGTCTCGGACCCCGTCCATCTGACCAACGGCGCGTACTCGCTGCAGGTCGCGTTGAGCCGGTCGACGTGGACCGCGCCGGTGTCCAACGATCCGGTGGCGATCGGGGCCACCGCCGCGGTGCGGACGGGCGAGTACTCGAAGACGCTGACGTTCACCCTGTCGACGACCACGCCCTAACGCAGCCAGGCCCAGAAGCGGTCGGCGTCGCCCCGGTGGCGTGACGCGCGCGTCCGGACGGCGGTCAACTCGCGTGTGAGCGCGAGGTCGCCGACCGGTAGCGCGCGGAGTGTCCCGGCGGCGACCTCGTCCGCGACCGCCAGCGCCGACAGCAGCGAGAAGCCGCCGGAGGCCAGCGCGCGTTTGACGCTCTGCGTGCTCGCCACTTCCAGCGCCGGGACGATCGTCAGCCCGGCGCCGGTGAGCGCGGCGGCGGCGACCGCGCGGGTGCCGGAGCCGGCCTCTCGGGTCAGGTAGGGCTCGCCCGCCAGGTCGCGGGCGCGCAGCTTGCGGCGCCGGGCCCATCGGTGCGTGCCGGCGACGACGGCGACGATCTCGTCCCGCGCCACGACCATGGCCTCGACGTCGTCCAGCGCATCGAGCCCTTCGACGAAGCCGATGTCCGCACGGCCGTCGCGCACGGCGGCCAGCACGGCCGGCGAGTTGATCACGTCCACGCGGGCGCGCACGTGCGCGTGCTCGCGCTGGAACTCCGTCAGCCACGCCGGCAGCAGGAACTCGCCGATCGTGTGGCTGGCGGCCAGCGTCAGGAAGGTCGCGGCGCGCCGCTCGTGCGCCTCCAGGACGGACTCCGCGCGGCGCAGCGCGGCGAGCGCGGCGACGGCCTCGGGGTACAGGGCCTGTCCGGCGGGCGTCGTGCGCAGGCCGAAGCGGCCGCGCTCGAACAGCGTCGCGCCCGTGCGGGTCTCCAGCGCCTGCACCCGCTTGGTCACCGCCGACGCCGTCAGCCCGAGCGCGTCGGCCGCGCCGTGCACGCTGGCGGCGTCGACGGCGGCGACGAACGCCGCGAGGTGCGCGGCGACGAGCGGTTCGGGGTCCGGCATCACCCCTATGTTTCCACGACGGAAACGATGCGTGACCGATCCGACTGGGAACGGATCGGGTCGCGGGCCATGATCGATCGCGTGCTCCGGACGCTCACCCCGAACTGGTTCGCCTCCGTCATGGGCACCGGCATCGTCGCCAACGCGCTGATCCTCGTGCCGATCGACGTGCCCGGTCGGCGGTCGATCGCACTCGTCTTCTGGCTCCTGGCCGCGGCCTGGCTGGCGGTGCTGGTGGTGGTGAGCCTGGCGCAACCGCGGGCGGCGCGCCGGTACGCCGCCGATCCGGCGATGGCGCCGTTCTATGGCGCACCGGCGATGGCGCTGATGACCGTCGGCGCGGGTGCGCTGCTGGTCGGCCAGGACCTGATCGGCGAGGCGCTCGCGGTGCGCGTCGACGCCGCGCTCTGGACCGCCGGGACGCTCATGGGGCTGTTCGTCGCCGCGTGGGTGCCGTACCGCATGTTCACCCGCCACGCCCTCCGGCTCGAGGACGCGTTCGCCGGCTGGCTGATGCCGGTCGTCCCGCCGATGGTGTCCGCCGCCACCGGCGCCGCGCTGGTCGCGCACCTGCCTGCCGGCGAGGCCCAGGCGACGCTGCTCTACGCGTGTTACGCGCTGTTCGGGCTCTCGCTGTTCGCCGCGCTGATCGTCATCGCGATCGTCTGGCTCGGGCTCGTGCTGCACGGCCCCGGCCCGGCCAAGCGCGCGCCGACGCTGCTGATCATCCTCGGCCCGCTCGGCCAGTCGATCACCGCCGCGAACCTGCTCGGAGCCGCCGCGCACGGCGTCGTCGCGCTGCCGCTGGCGGAGTTCGGCGTGCTCTACGGCGTGTGCGTGTTCGGGTTCGCGATGCTCTGGCTCGCGATCGCGCTGGCGCTGATCGCGCGAGCCGCCCGCGCGGGCCTGCCGTTCAGCCTCGCGTGGTGGAGCTTCACCTTCCCGGTCGGCACGTGCGTCACCGCCGCCGCCGAGCTCTCGATCCATACGGGCCTGCACGCGTTCACCTGGGTGTGCGGCGCGCTGCTCGCGCTGCTGCTCGCCGGCTGGGCCGCGGCCGCCGGTCACACGCTCCGTGTTGAGAAGAATTTCACGTGGCCTTCAACTCCCGTTGGGGAGAGCCGATGACACTGGACACCATGCTTCAGCAAGCCGCCATCTTCATCGTCACCGCCGGGGCGGCCGCGGTCTTCGCGGCCATCGCCTGGGCGGGTCATCACCAGAGCTGACACGCTCATTGAGAGCTGTTAGTGGCGTCAACACTGTGTGACGCCGCGCACATGTCCCCCCAGCGCGTTGGGTAGGCGTTAGTCAACCCCATCCAACGCAAGGAGAGCGACATGATCGTAGTTCTGGTCATTGTCATCGTCGCCCTGCTCGCGGTCGTTGGCATGCTCGCGTACCGGCAACGCCGGTCCGCTCAGCTGCGCGAAGGTTTCGGCCCCGAGTACGACCGTGCGATCGACGAACATGGCGATCAGCGCGCCGCTGAAGCCGAGCTGCGCGAGCGCCGAGATCGACGCCGCACCTACGACATCAAGCCGCTGGGCGCGGCCGACCGCGACCGCTACGCCGAGCGCTGGCGCGAGACGCAGGCCAAGTTCGTCGATCAGCCGGCGTCCGCGCTGACTGACGCCGACGAGCTGCTGAGCGCGGTCATGCGTGACCGCGGCTACCCGGTCGAGGACTTCGACCAGCAGGCCGCCGATGTCTCCGTCGACCACCCCGAGGTCGTCGACCACTACCGACGCGCGCACGCCATCCACGGTTCCAAGCGCGCGAGCACCGAAGACCTGCGCCAGGCGATGGTCCACTACCGCGCGCTCTTCTCAGAGCTGCTGCAACCGCCGGCGCGTGACAACGAGCCCCAGGAGGCCACCCGATGAGCACCGAACAGACGTTCAGCACCCGCGACCTGGTGGGCGGCACCGAGACGGCGCCGCGCGAGGACGAGCGCACCGACGAGCGCGCGTTCGACCGAGACGGCGACGAGGCGCGGGCGCGCGTGGACGACACGCGCACCGATGAGACGCGGGCGCGCACCGAGGACACGCAGGCGCGGGTCGACGAGACGCGCACGCCGGACACCACGGCCGATGTCGCCTCCGACGACACGCCGAGCCTGCTCTCGAGCGAGGACAACGGCGAGTTCCAGCGCCGCTGGGAGTCGATCCAGACCGGGTTCGTCGACGAGCCGCGCCAGACCGTCGAGCAGGCCGACGAGCTCGTCGCGCAGGTCATGAAGCGCCTCGCCGAGGGCTTCGCCACCGAGCGCGAGCGCCTCGAGGGCCACTGGGGCCGCGGCGAGGACGTCTCGACGGAGGACCTGCGGGTCACGCTCCAGCGTTACCGCGCGTTCTTCCAGCGCCTGCTCCAGGCCTAGCCAGGGGGAGAACGGCGCTCCGGGGCCAGGGGTGGCCCCGGGGCGTCAACGTTGCGAGCCGGGCGAGACCTCGTCGTCGAGGTCCAGCAGCGCGTCGATGTGTGCGACCAGCGCCGACGCGCGCCGGTTGCCCACGCGCAGCAACTCGTCGCGGCACGCCATCAGGAGCTCGTCGCGCAACTCCAGCGCTTCGGCGAGGTCAGGCTCGGGGCTCACCGCCTCGACGGTAGGGCATGCGCCGGACCGTGCCGATGGCGGATCACCTCCGCCCCCGGCAACCCGCGGAGTCAGGCAGCGTGGCCGTAGAAGCGCCGCTGCAGCCCGCGCACCCGCTCGGCGAGCTCCGGCGCCGGACCTTCGACGACCGCGCCCGGCACCACCTCGGTGATCGCCAGCGCGCGGACCGGCGACGGCGGCGCGCCCACTTCCTCCCGCCAGGCGCCGAGCTGCTCGCTCGAGCTCGCGTAGACGATCCGCCCGAGCCCGACCCACGCGTGCGCGGCCGAGCACATCGCGCAGTGCTCGCCGGACGTGTAGACGGTCGCGGCGGCGCGTTCGGCGGGCGCGAGGTTCTGCGACGCCCAGCGCGCGATCGCGAACTCCGGATGCTGCGTCCGGTCACCGCCGGCGACGTGGTTGTGGTCCTCGAAGAGCACCTCGCCGGCACGCGACACGAGCACCGAGCCGAACGGCTCGTCGCCCATGTCCAGCGCCAGTTCGGCGAGGTCGACGCAGCGGGTCAGGTGGCGGAGATCGTCGTCGTTCACAGCACGGAGCCTACGAAGATCAGCAGTCCGAGCACGGCCCCGATCGACCCGCCGATGATGAACCAGCGCCCGGCCGACGGTGTGTGCGTCTCGAGGTAGGCCTCCTGCGGGTTCGTGGGGTCGTAGTGGACGTCGACCTCGTCCGGCCATGCCGCCACGCGCTCCTCGACCAAGGCCTTCTTCATGCCCTTGAACGCGTAGCTGACCTTGTCGTTGGTGAAGTCCACGCCGCCGACGCTGTACGCGTAGCGGACGTAGGGCATGTAGCCGCCGCCGCTGCCGTAGCGGCCTTCGCGCGTGTCCCCGCCGGGCACCGTGACCGCCTTGGTCTCGAGCACCGCCCCGCGCGTGACCGCGAACGAGCGCATCCTGCGGGCGGTCGACGTGTAGCCGCGGCCGGCGACGATCGCGCCGAGCGAGATGACCAGCAGCGCTATTCCGAAGACCATGGGCCGACGATACGCTGTGGCAATGCGGTTCTTCGTGAACACCGCGCGAGCGCTGTAGCCGCGGGCCTCCCGCCCGCGGCTCACCACGGCCTGCTCACTTTCGTTCACAAGGAATCCACCCATGCTCACGTCCGACGAGCTTCGGCGTACCTACATCGACTTCTTCGTCCGCCGCGGACACACCGAGATCCCCGGCGGCTCACTGCTCCCGTCCGACGGCTCGGTGCTGTTCACCACCGCCGGGATCCAGCCGCTGGTGCCGTACTTCGGCGGCACCCCGCACCCGTCCGGCCGTCGCCTGGTCGACGTCCAGCGCTGCCTGCGCACGGTCGACATCGACGAGGTGGGCGACGACACCCACCTGACCGCCTTCGAGATGCTCGGCAACTGGTCGCTCGGCGACTACGGCAAGCACGAGACGCTGGCCTGGACGCTCGAACTGCTCGTCGAGGTCCTCGGGCTCGACTTCGACCGCCTGAGGTTCACGATCTACCCGGGCGACGACGAGGCCCACGATCGCTGGGTCCAGCTCGGCGTGGCCCCCGACCGGATCACCGCTGTGGAGGACAACTGGTGGGGCCCGCCCGGTCCGCACGGCCCGTGCGGTCCCGACAGCGAGGTCTTCTACGACGGCATCGAGATCGCCAACAACGTCTTCATCACCCACGAGCAGCTGCCGGACGGGACGATCCGCCCGCTCGCCCAGTCCAACGTCGACGTCGGGATGGGCCTCGAGCGGATCCTCGCCATCGTGCAGGGCGTCGGCTCGCTCTACGAGACCGACCTCTTCGGCGGCGAGACCACCCGCGACGAGCGCATCGTGGCCGACCACCTGCGCTCCGCCCGCTGGCTGATCGAGGCCGGCATCCGCCCGTCCAACACCGACCAGGGCCACGTGCTGCGCCGGCTGATCCGCCGCGCCGTCCGTCACGCCGGCGGCGAGCTGAGGACCGACGACCCGGTGATTCGGGCCGAGGAGCGCGCCTTCGCCGGGACGCTCAAGCGCGGGCTGCGGGAGCTCGAGCGCCTCGAGCACCCCACCGGTCGCGACCTGTTCCGCCTGTTCGAGACGCACGGGTTCCCGCCCGAGCTCGCCGGGGTGAGCGGGTGGGAGGAGGACTTCCGCCGCGCCGCCGACGAGCACCGCGAGCGCAGCCGCGCCGGCGCCGAGCGCCGCTTCGGTCAGCGATAGAGCTACACGGGCGGTCCGGAGCGCAGCACGATCGTCGTGTCGGTGTCCGCCGCCCCGTGGCGCAGGCGCAGCGTTCGCAGCAGCGTGTCCAGCTCGGCCGTGTCGCGGCAGGCGACGCGCAGCTGGTAGTCGGGCGCACCGGTGAGGTGCAGGACCTCGATCACCTGCGGGAGCGTGGACGCCTCGATGGCGAACTGATCGGAGTCGACGCCGGGGGAGAGCGTGATGCCGACCAGCGCCTCGAGGTTGCGCCCGCCCGCGGCGGGATCGACGAGCGCGACGAAGCCGCGGATGACCCCGTCCTTGCGCAGCCGGCGCACGCGGTCGGCGGCCGCGTTGGCGCTCAGGCCGACCGCCGCGCCGAGCTCGCGCCACGAGAGACGCCCATCCTCGCGCAGGAGCCTGAGGATCTCACTGTCGGTTTCGTCCACGACCGCGATTGTCGCAGTCTTCGCCGGTTTCGCCTTGTCTTCCGCGGCCATGCTTGGTTTTCATGAGCGCATGGACCCCACCGCCGCCCTGATCGCAGGACTCGTCGCCGGCCTGGCCATCGCCATGCAGGTCGGCGCCGTCAGCCTGCTGCTGATCGAGGCCTCCGTCGTCGCCGGCCCGCGCGCCGGCGTGGCCGCGGGCATGGGCGTGGCCACCGCCGACTTCGTCTACGCCGCCGTGGCCGCGGCGGCGGGCAGCGTGGTGGGCAGCGGCGCTCGCCAGCCACGAGGGCGAGATCAAGCTGTCGCCGCGCTGGTGCTCGCCGCGATCGCCCTGCACGGGTTGCTCGGGCTGTGGCGCGAGCCCGAGGCGCGGACGCTCGAGGTCGGCCGGCTCGCCGCGCACGCACTACGCCCGCTTTCTCGCCATCACCGCCGTGAACCCGCTGACGATCGCCTCGTTTGCCGCGGTCGCCGCCGCGCTGTCGCTCGACAGCACCGCCGCGACCGTCGGCGTTCGTGCTCGGCGTCGGCGCCGCCTCGGCGGGTTGGCATCTGATCCTCACGCTCGCCGCGGGCCACGCCGGGCGCTGGGTTACGCCGGCCATCCGCCGAAGCCTCGCGATCGGCGGCCGCGTGCTCGTGCTGGCGTCTTGCCGCCCACCTGGCGCTATCTGCTTGACATTCGCGCAAAAGTCCGCGCCAAAAGGGTCTCTCTCCGGTATAAGTCTCATGAACCTCCGGCGGAAAGAGGGTGAAAGCCGGAGGAGTTCAGCTTCAGGAGGAGGAGGGAACTTTTGAAGTACGCACGCGTTGCTCGGGTGCTTGGTCGGCGCGTCCGCGCTGGTTTCGCCCGCCGTGGCGAAGGCGCAGTACGTCGCGCCGCCGCCGGCCCCCGGGTACCACTACATCTTCGACGGAACGGCGACCGGCTCGGACGCCTCCTTCGACAAGTGGAAGTTCGCTTCGGGCACGTACACGCAGTCGGCGCCGGCCGCCAGGGCGGTCAGGGCCAGGCGTCGACTGGACACGGTCGAAGGGTTCGTTCAAGGTCGGCGCCTCGCCGTTCGGCTCCTACTGGTACCCGGCGAAGCCGTTCGGCGACGTCGTCTTCCAGATCCACTTCACGGTCGAGAACACGCCGACCTCGACGCCGCAACGGCGGCATCATGATCCGCACCCCGGAGGTGCGCTACAGCTGCCCGGGAGCCAACGGCGCGCCGGCGAACTGCTCGACGGCGAACGGCAACGCCGCGATCCTCGCGCTCAAGCCGACCGGGCTTCAACTACGGCGTCTGCCCGGGCGTCATCAACCCGGCGGTCGGCAACCCGCTGTGCACGCTGACGACGCCGGCCGCGTCGCAGACGTACACGTGGGGCGGCTCGACCGGCCCGTTCCCGCCCGCGGGCGACCTACACCGGCGGCTACTGCGCGCGCAACACGGCCGCGGGCGTCTATGACGTCAACGGCCCCAACAACCTGCCGCTGACGACCAACGGCAACGCGGTCAACGGCCAGCACTGGACGCAGGTCTACTGCGGCCACGAGATCCAGATCAACGAGTCGCTCAACGCGGCACCGGCTCGCTGTGCGGCGTCGCGATCCGATCAAGACCGGCTCGGTCTACGGCTTCCGCAACCTCAACGCGCAGCAGTCGGGCACCAACAAGCGCCAGGACAAGGGCGTCTGGCACACGATAGAGATCCGCACGATCGGCCAGCAGTACACGATCCTGATCGACGGCGAGATGCGTCAACCAGTTCGACAACTCGATCCCGAAGATCGCCTACGCGCGCGGGTGACCCGCCGACGATGGCGCGTCAGCTCACGCAGGGCTACCTCGGCCTGCAGACCCACGGTGGCAACGACCGCATCTCCTACCGGGAGATCCAGGTCAAGGAGTTCCACGCCGTCCGACCTGCCGGTCAACACGGCCGCCCCGACGGTCGACCGGCTCCGGCTACCAGGGCGAGCCGCTGACCTGCAACCGCGGCACGTGGAACGCCGCCGGCGGGCAGCGACGACGTTCACCGCTGGTATCGCGCGAACAAGATCCTCGCCGAACAGCCCGCGCCTGCGCGCGCCGACGCAGGCGGACTACGGCAACTTCACGACAACCCGCTCGACCCGACGCTACGGCAACCAGGCGCTGACCGTGGCCTGGACTCGCAGATCGTCGGCACCGAGCGACACCTACACGCCGACCGCGGCGGACGTCGGCAAGGCGATCTACTGCACGGTCAACGTCAACAACGCCGGCGCGACGGTGTGGAAGTACGCCGCGCGCGCCGGAGATCCTGTCGGCGACGCAACGCGACGGCGGCGCGGGCGCCACCGTCCCGGCGACGCTCGCGCTGACGCTGGGCACGCCGGCCACGTTCGGCGCGTTCACGCCGGGCGTCGCGAAGGACTACGACGCCAGCACGACGGCCACGGTCATCTCGACCGCCGGTTCGGCCACGCTGTCGATCGCCGATCCGTCGACCACCGACACGGGCAAGCTCGTCAACGGCGACGTTCTCGCTGCCGTCGACGCTGCAGGCGCGCGCCTCGAGCGCCGGCGGGCACCGGCTCCGCGGCCCTGGCCGACGTCGGCGGCAGCGCCGCGCCGACCCAGCTGCTCAGCTACGCCGGCCCGGTCTCCAACGACGCGGTGACGGTGGCGTTCCGCCAGCACATCAGCGCCGGTGACGCGCTGCGCACGGGCGCCTACAGCAAGACGCTCACGCTGACGCTCGCCACCACGCGAGCCGTAGGCCGCGTCGCGCACTGCCGCGGAACCTAAAGGGGCCTGGCCCCTTCAGGTTCCGCGCATGACGCAAGCATCCTCGCACAACTGTCGGTGCGCCGCGGACCGGCCGCGCTGGAGTTCTACGCCGCGGCGTTCGGCGCGGTCGTCGACTACAAGGTCGGCGACGACTCGATCGTCGCGCAGCTCTCGGTCGGCGACGCGTCGTTCTGGGTCGCCGACGAGTCGCCCGAGTACGGGAACTACTCAGCCCGAGACGGTCGGTGGGTGCACGACGCGGATGCTCCTGATCGTCGACGACCCGGACGCGGTCGTCGCGCGCGCGCGTCGCCGCCGGCGCGACGCTCGGTCCACGCGGCCGAGGACGAGTACGGCTGGCGGCTCGGGCGGGTGCTCGATCCGTTCGGCCATCACTGGGAGATCGGCAAGCCGCTCGGCCCGTGGCCGCCGTCGGCATGACTGACGTCCTGATCGACGCCAACACGATCCGCTCGCCCGAGCTGCGGCACGAGATCCCCGCGGGGGTGATCGATCCGTTCCTCTACGGGGAGGCGGATGGAGTCGCGTTCGCCGCCGTCTCGACCCTCGACGCGCCGACCGATCGCGCAGGCGCGGCCGGAGCTGCGCCAGCTCGACATCATCGCCGACCTCGGGCTGATGAAGCTGATCGGGGACGGGGTGCCGAGGCGTGAGGCGCTGCTCGAGATCCGGCTGCGGGCGTGCCGCGAGATGGGCGTCAGCGCATGCGCTGGTGCCGGAGACGTTCCCGCTGGCGACGGCCGAGTACCTGCGCGCGGCTGGGATCTCGCTGGAGGTCGACGCGGAGCACTTCGACGAGCGCCGGCGCGTGAAGACGCGCGGCCGAGCTCGCGGGGATCCGGCGCGCCACGGCCGCCGCCGAGGCGGGGTTGGAGGCGGCGCGGGCGGCGGTGCGCGTGGGCTTGACGGTTGAGGAGCTGCGGGCGATCGTCCGTGCCGCGACCGAGGCCGATGGCGCCGCGCTGGGCGAGTTCACCGTGGCCCGCGGGCCGCAGACGGCGACCGGGCACGGTCCCGGCTCCGGCGCGATCGTGGCCGGCGAGCCGGTGATCGTCGACCTCGCGCCGCAGGATCGCGACGTCGGCGTGCTTCTCCGACATCGCGCGGACGTTCGTGCGTCGGTGCGCCGGACCCGGAGATCGAGGCGTGGCACGCGCTCGTCGTCGAGGTGCTCGAGGCCTCGATCGCGCGTGTCCGGCCGGGCGCGCTCGGGCGCGAGCTCTACGCGCTCGCCTGCGACCGCTTCGAGGCCGAGGGGTTCCCGACCCAGCGCCGGCCGGGGGCGACGGTGATGGAGGGCTTCCCGACCGCGCTCGGGCACGGCGTCGGCCTGGAGATCCACGAGGCGCCGGGACTCGGCCGCACCGGCGAGGCGTTCCGTGCCGGCGACGTCATCACCGTCGAGCCGTTCCTCTGCCGGCCGGGATTCGGCGGCGTCCAGGTCGAGGAGATCCTCCTGGTCACCGAGACCGGTTGTGAACGGCTCAGCCAGGTTCCGACGACGCTCCACTAGGCTCGCGGATCAATGGACACGACTGTCGAAGCAGCGAACACCTCGGGCCGCACGCCGGCCGTCTTCGTCCACGGTCTCTGGCTGCTCCCCAGCAGCTGGGACCGCTGGGCGGCGCTGTATGAAGAGAACGGCTTCGCCCCGGTCCTGCCGGGCTGGCCGGACGATCCCGAGACCGTCGAGGAGGCCAAGGAGCACCCGGAGGTCTTCGCCAACAAGACCGTCGGCCAGGTCGCCGACCACTTCGCCGAGGTCATCGGCACGCTGGACAAGAAGCCGGTCGTGATCGGCCACTCCTTCGGCGGGCTGCTCGCCCAGATCCTCGCCGGCCGCGGCCTGTCGGCGGCGACCGTCTCGATCTCCCCGGCCCCGTTCCGCGGCGTGCTCCCGCTGCCGATCAGCGCGCTGCGGGCGAGCGCGCCGGTGCTCACCAACCCGCTCAACCGCCACCGCGCGGTCCCGCTGACCGAGGACCAGTTCCGCTACGCGTTCGCCAACGCGGTCAGCGCCGAGGAGGCCAAGGAGCTCTACGAGACCTTCGCCGTCCCCGCCCCCGGCGCCCCGCTCTTTCAGGCCGCCACCGCCAACCTGAACCCCTGGACCGAGGTCAAGGTCGACACCGACAACCCGGACCGCGGCCCGCTGCTGATCCTCTCCGGCGAGAAGGACCACACCGTCCCGTGGTCGATCTCCAACGCCGCCTACAAGCAGCAGAAGGACAACCCGGGCGTGACCGAGATCGCCGAGATCCCGAACCGCGGGCACGCCCTGACGATCGACAGCGGCTGGCGCGAGGTCGCCGAGAAGTCGCTGGAGTTCGTCAAGCGGTTCACGTAGACGGGTAGACCGGCTCTCAATGCCACGCGAGTCGGTCTTCACCCTCGAGGCCACGCCGATCAAGTTCGGTCCCGGCGCCGTCGACGACGCCGGCTGGGAACTGCGGCGCCTGGGCGTGAAGCGGGCGCTGCTCGTCACCGATCCGGGCGTCGCCGCCGCCGGGCACCCCGAGCGGGTGGCGCAGTCGCTGCGCGCCGAGGGCATCGAGGTCATCGTGTTCGACCGCGCGCGAGTCGAGCCCACGATCGACTCGTTGCAACAGGCCGCCGATTTCGCCCTGGAGGCGGAAGTCGACGGGTTCGTGTCCGTCGGCGGCGGGTCGGCGATCGACACCGCGAAGGTCGCGGACCTGATCGTGTCGCACCCGGCGCCGGTGATGGACTACGTGAACAAGCCGTTCGGCGAGGCCCGCGCACCCGCCGGGCCGTTGAAGCCGCACCTTGCGATCCCGACCACCTGCGGAACGGGGAGCGAGGCCACGACCGTCGCCGTGCTCGACATCCCGGACCGGCACGTCAAGACGGGCATCTCGCATCGGTACCTGCGGCCGTCGCAGGCGATCGTCGACCCGGACCTCGCGCGGTCGCTGCCCGCCGAGGTCGTCGCCTCCGCCGGGCTCGATGTCGTCTGCCACGCGGCCGAGTCGTTTCTCGCGAAGCCCTACACGGCTCGCTCGCGTCCCACGACGCCGGACGACCGTCCGCCCTATCAGGGCTCCAACCCGGTCGCCGACGTCTGGTCGGCCAAGGCACTCGAGTACGGCGGCCGCTACCTGCGCCGCGCGGTCGCCGACCCCGACGACATCGAGGCCCGCGGCGCGATGATGCTCGCCGCCTCGATGGCGGGCGTCGGGTTCGGCTCCGCGGGCGTGCACATCCCGCACGCGTGCGCCTACCCGATCGCCGGCCTCAAGCACGAGTACCGCCCGCCGGGCTATCCGGGTGCGCTGATCCCGCACGGCATCTCGGTCATCGTCACCGCGCCCGCGGCGTTCGAGTTCACGTTCGAGGCCGACCCAGAACGCCACCGGCGGGCCGCCGAGTTGCTGGGCGGCACCGACCTCCCGGACACGCTCCGCGGCCTGATGGACGATCTCGATGTCCCGAGCCTCAGCGAGCTCGGGTACACCCAGGACGATGTTCCGGCTCTCGTGGACGGCGCGATGGCCCAGGAACGCCTGCTTGCGGTCGCGCCTCGGGACGTCTCGGCCCAGGACGTCGCAAAGTTGTTGCAAAGCCTCCTCTGATTCTTCGCAAACGCGTGTAGATCCGTACACCTGAACCGTGGAGCCTTAGGGGGTGCCGTCGCAAAGCTTCCTCACAGGAAACTTTCCGACGGCACCCCCGGTCGATCACGCCATCGCCCGGTACGCCGGTCGCCAACACGCGCTGGTGCGGCTCGACCAGCTGCATGCCGCGGGGCTCAGCAACAGCGCCGTGACCAAGCGTGTGGCCCGGGGCGTGCTGTTCCGCCGCTACCGCGGGGTGTACATCGCCGGCCAGCCGACGCTCTCGCGCGAGGGTGAGTTCCTGGCCGCGGCGTACGCGGGCGGGGTGCGCACGCTGCTCACCGGCGACGCGCTGGTCGAGTTGCTCGGCCTCGGGCGCTACCGCGCCCCCGTGATCGATGTCCTCGTCCCGGGCAAGCGCCGCTCACCGCCGGGCGTTCGCTTTCACGAGGCGACGATCCACCCGCGCGACCGGACGACGTTCAACCGCATCCCCGTGGCGACGATTCCACGACTGCTCGTCGATCTGACCGAGGTCCGGACGGCGCACGAGATCACGAAGGTCATCCACGAAGCGGCGTTTCGCGGCTGGTTCAGCCTGCTCGCCGCGCGGGACGCGATCGCCCGCGCCAACGGCCGCCATCACCTCGACCGGCTCGAAGAAGCGATCGAGTACCACCTGACCGGGAGCACCGGCGTTCGCAGTCGCAACGAGGTCCGGTTTCTCGCGATGTTGCACGAGGCGGGCATCGCCGAGCCGCGCGTGAACGTGCAGGTGGAGGGATGGGAGGTCGACTGCCACTGGCCTGAGCGCAAGCTCGTGATCGAGATCGACGGGCCCGCTCACAACCTGGCGCCGGCCCGGCGCACCGACGCTCAGCGCGACCGGGACTTGACCGCCAAAGGCTGGACGGTCCTCCGCTTCCCGGAGGACCGTCTCCAAGACGCGCTGGAAGCGGCTAGCGGATGGTGAACGACGAGCGCGCGTTGATGCTGCGGCCGGCCTGGGTGACCTTGGCCGTGACCGTGTAACGGCCCTTCTTCATCCCCTTCGCGGCGCCGAGGTTGAGGCCGATGAGCTTGCCCGGGAGGGCGGCGATGCCCTTGGCGTTGCCGGAGCGGCCGCTCGGGCCGGAGATCGAGTAGGTGGCGGCGATCGGGGCGATCGTGTTGCCGAGGTTGCGGACCGGGAGGATCACGGTGCCGGAGCGGACCTGGGCGCCGCCGGTCCTGAGGCGGTACTTCCGCTTGGACGTCGCGGCGTTGAGGCGGATCTTCGAGATCAGCTGGTAGTTGGGGATGATGCCCTTGCGGCCCTTGGTGTTGGTGGGCTTGCCGACGATCTGGACGGCGCCGTAGAGCGAGCCGCTGCCGGTGCCGCGGAGCATCCTGAAGATGACCGGGCGCTTCGCGCCGGCGCGCATCGTGAAGGACCTGGTCGTCGCGCGCACGTACTTCGAGAGCGTCGAGCGCGTGTCGATCAGCACGTTGCCGCCGAGCTGCTGCCGCCAGGGCCGCACGAGGACGTTGACCTTCAGCGATTCCTTGGTCGTGTTGGTCAGGGTGAGAGAGCCGACGGTGCCGCGCCTGGCGGTGTGCTCGAGCGCCGCCGGCGTGACGGACAACCCGCCCGACTGCGCGTATGCGGAGGCAGAACCAGCGAACACGCCGGCGCAGGCAACGAGCATCGGCACGGCAAGCCGCGTCTTCAGTGACAGCATCAGAGGAACCCCCTACGAATTGACCCCGGACCCGAACGACCGGCCCGCAGCGCTCTTCTTGAGCGCCGAGCGAGTGTCGCCCCAGTCCCTAAGGCGCTCCTGAAGAGGACTCTAAGAGAACCTTCAGGTTCGCGCCGGGCTGTACGAACGGATACCTTCGCGACCCATGGCACGGCTTGTGGCGCTCCTGCGAGGCATCAACCTCGGGTCCAAGCGGCGGGTGGCGATGGGGGACCTGCGCGAACTGCTCACCGACCTCGGCTACACCGACGTCCGCACGGTGCTCGCCAGCGGCAACGTGATCTTCACCGGTCCGAAGGCCAAGGCGCGCGAGACCTTGCAGAAGGGGCTCAAGGAGCGCTTCGAGATGGACATCGACGTCGTGGTCAAGACGATGGACGAGCTCGAGGCGATCATCGCCGCCGACCCGTACGGGAACACCGTCGACAACCCGACGCGCTACTTCGTCGTCTTCCTCGACCGTGCCCCGGCGAAGACCACGCTCGAAGCCCTCGACGGACAGGACTTCGAGCCGGACAGCTTCAAGGTCGGCAGGCACGAGCTCTACGCGTGGTGCCCGGAGGGGATGCAGAACTCCAAGCTGATGAAGGCGCTCGGCAAGCCCGGCCTGGCGGGGACGGCGACCGTCCGCAACTGGGCGACCGTCAACAAACTGCTGGACTGACGCCGAAGCGCTCGAGCAGCTGGCGCGCGTCCGGGTCCGCGAGCGCCGCGCGCAGCAGCTGCTCGAGGCCGAGCGGCCCGTGCGTGCGCGACAGGCGCGCGTGGAGCGAGGGATGCAGCCCCGCCGGCACCGGCGCGTTGATCGCCGGGGGCGCGAAGCTGCCGCGGGCGGCGTCAACGTCGAGTGACAGTGCGCCGCTGCCGGCCAGCGCCAGCAGCAGGTGCTGGCCGTCGATGCTGTGCGAGCCGTGGCGCGCCGCCTCCTCTCGCGCGCGCACCAGCGCGGAGCGCGCTTCGGGCGAGAGCGTCGGCTGCGCGTGCAGGTCTCGATAGCGCCGATGCGCCGCCTGGCGCGAGATTCCCAGGGGCTGGGCGATCGCCGTGAACGTCTTGCCTTCGCGCAGCGCGCGGCCGACCTGGTGACGCTCGAGCGCTTCGAGCTCGTCCCGCAATGCCGTCAAGGCGCGCAAAGCTCCGGTCGGTTCCGGCGCGGTGATCGCACGTTCGAGCAGACCGAGGGTTCGTTGTGCATTGAATGGGGCCATAACCCTGTCAACGCGCGCTTGCAGAAAAGGTCGGGTACAACCCGACGAACTCGCTCGAGCGACGTTGAGGACCTGTGACCCGTGACCGCCGTTGCCACCCACATACGCCTGAAGCGCGCCGCCCGCGGCGACGAAGCGGCGTTCGCGGCGGTCTACGAGAAGCATCATCAGGCGCTCTACCGCTACTGCCGTTCGATCCTGCGCCACGACGAGGACGCCCAGGATGCGCTGCAGAACACGATGGCCAAGGCGTTCGCCGCGCTGCAGACCGAGAAGCGCGAGATCGAGCTCAAGCCGTGGCTGTTCCGGATCGCCCACAACGAGGCGATCAGCATCCTGCGTCGCCGGCGCGAGACGGCCGAGCTTCCGGACGTCCCCGCGCTCTCGCCGCTCGAGGACCGCGTGCTCGAGCGCGAGGAGCTGCGGATCCTGCAGCTCGACCTGGCCGACCTGCCCGAGCGCCAGCGCGCCGCGCTCGTCCTGCGCGAGCTCAACGGCCTCAGCCACGCCGAGATCGCGGCCGTGCTGGAGATCACGCCGGCCAACGTCAAGCAGACCATCTTCGAGGCCCGCACCTCGCTCTTCGCCTGCAGGGAGGGGCGTGAGATGGGCTGCCACGACGTCCGCCGGATGCTCTCGGACGGCGATGGCCGGATCCTCCGCGGCCGCGGCGTGCGCGCGCACCTGCGCAGCTGCCCGGACTGCCGTCGCTTCCAGGCCGACCTCGAGCGGCGCCCCGTCGCGCTGAAGCTGCTCGTCCCACCGCTACCGACCGCCGCCGCGGCCTCCCTGCTCTCCTCGCTGCTCGGCGGCGGGAGCGCGGCCAAGCTGCTCGCGTGCGTGGCGATCGCGGGCGGTGGCACGACGCTGGCGGTCGAGGTCCAGCAGGCGCGCGAGGCGCCGGGCGCCGCCGCGGCCACCCCATCGCGGTCGCCCTCGCACGCACGCACCCACAAGCCCACGCGCCGCGCGGTCGTCCCGTCCCCGACCCCGGCCGCCAAGGCCGTCGTCGTCAACCGGAGCGAGCCGCAGAAGGCCGGCAAGCACGTCGCCAAGAAGGCCAAGCGCGCCAAGCCGCGCAAGCACGTCGCGGCCACGCCCGTCCAGCACGTCCCGCCGGCCCCCGCGAAGAAGCAGACCCCGGCGCGACCGGCGAAGCAACTCGCCAACGAGAACCGCAAGGCCACGCGCAAGGCGGCCAAGCAGATCGCGAAGGCGCAGAAGAAGATCGCGCCGGGCCAGGCGAAGAAGAAGAGCAAGCCCGCGAAGCTGGTCAAGCCGCCGAAGCCCGCCAAGCCAACGCGAAGCCGCCGAAGCCCGCCAAGCCGGCCAAGCCGCCGAAGGCCGAGAAGCCACCCGGCAAGGTCAAGTAGCCCGGACACCCGGTAGGGTCGCGCCATGGCCGGCGTATGGGTGACCGCTGGAGCGCCGCTGGAGAGCGGTGACGGCTGGCGCGTCTGGTACTCCTGGCCGACCGGCGCGTTCACGCCGCGGACGCCCGTGGTCCGCACCACCGACGGCCGGCCGAAGCAGGTGACCACCGGCGCCTGGGCGCCGGCGCCCGCGCTCCCGGGGGCCCGCCGCCAGATGGCGATCCGCGAGCTGCGGATCACCGACGCCACGCCCGGCGACCTCTACGAGGTGACGATCCCCGAGCGCGGCGCGCCGCTGTTCTGGCGCACGCTGCCGCGGGGCGTCCCGGACCAGGGGATGAGCCTGCTGATCGGCTCGTGCTTCTGGATCAACGACGACCGCGACGGCTTCTACGCGAGCGCCGTGAAGGAGCTCGTGCAGCGCGAGCGCCCCGCGTTCAAGGTGCTGATGGGCGACCAGCTCTACGCCGACGTGTGGGCGCCGCTGCCGGTCAACCTGCGCAAGGGCCTGGCCGACAAGTACGAGCGTTACTGGGGCGACGCCGCCTACCGGGACCTGCTCGCCGCCTGCCCGACGCTCGTCGCCTGCGACGACCACGAGTTCTGGAACGACTACCCCGAACCGCAACCCCAGGTCCCGTACTCGTGGGAGCGCTTCGGGCCCGACAACGCGCAGGCGCTGAAGGACCTCTTCGACGGCTACCAGGCCGCGCTGAACCCGCAGGGCAAGCGCTGGAGCCGGCTCGACGTCCCGCCGGTGTCGTTCTTCATCGCCGACACGCGCTCGGACCGCACGCGGGACAGCGTGGCCCAGCCGCGGCTCGCGAGCCCGGCGATGTGGAACGACCTCGAGAAGTGGGCCAACGAGCTGACCGGGCCCGGCGTGCTCGTCCTCCCGCAGCCGCTGCTGAAGGAGGGCGGCAGCAAGACCGACCGCACGCTGCTGGACTTCAAGGAGTCCGACCGCCTCGGCGCGATCTTCGAGCGGGCGCTCGGCGCAGGCGGCGTCGACGGCCGGCCGCACGACATCCTGATCCTCACCGGCGACATCCACACCGGCCGGATCTCGCAGGCGGAGATCGTCGGCGCGTCCGGGCAGGTGTACGAGCTCGTCGCCTCCCCGGCCTCGCTGGTCACGCCGTACCTGCCGCCATGGGGGCACAAGCCCTCGGCCCTGCCGGACAAGCTGTCGATCAACCGCCGCACCTGGGTCGTGACCGCGAACAAGCGGCTCACGGCGACCGTCGACAACAACATCGGCCTGATCAAGATCGCCCCGGGCCGCAACGGCCGCTATCGCTTCACCCTGCAGCTGTGGCGCGTGCGGCCGTTCATCAGCGTCGGCAAGCGCATCCTGGGCCGCCGGTCCGCCAAGGGCGCGCAGCCGCTCCACGACCCCCTGGAACTCGAGCTCCGCTGAGGAGGAGACCACCTTGCTCAGGCACTCCCAGAGCGACGAACAGAACCCCGACGTGAAGGTCGTCACGACCGACTACAAGGACAACCTGGAGTTCTTCCGGGCGACGATCGAGGAGCTCGACGGCGGCGACGGCACCGCGCTGATCGGCCTCGTCGGCAGCTGCGACCTCCCGGGCGTCGCGCTGCGACGCGCGCAGTCGATCCTGCGCTGGGACCGCCGCCCGAGCCTGTGGTCGCACGCCTTCATCATCGTCGGCGACGGCATCCGCGAGGTCACCGTGCACTCGCGCGCCGGGCACTTCCCGGAGCCCGCCGACAACGCGATCACGCCCGCCACGCTCGAGCACTACTCCGACGATCCGAACGTCGCGCTGCTGAAGGTGCGCACCACGCCGGAGGAGACCCAGGCGATCGTGGAGCGGGCGACGACCCAGCCCAACCTCGAGCGCCTGCGCTACGACCTGTTCGAGACGCTCGGCTACTGGCAGGCCTACCTGTGGACCCGCGGCACCGCGAACCCGCTGGAGACCGGCGTGCCGATGGCGGCGTCGGCGTTGATCGAGTACTGCTACGAGGCGATCCAGCTCGACCTCACGCCCGGCGCCAACGACCGCAACTCCGCGCCCGAGCACCTGTGGAACAGCGCCCGCTGGTGGAAGGAGGCCTTCGGCGAGTTCGACCGCCCGATCTCCGGCCGCGCCGTGATCCGCGATCCGCACTGCCAGGTCCTCGGCCCGGGGGAGACCATCTAGATGGAGGTCATCCGCCCCCGCCAGAACCCGACCCAGCGCGGCCCCGCCGAATGGTTCACCGGCGCCGTGTTCATCGACCCGATCGTCGCCGGCCCGCACGTGAAGCTGCTGAGCGTGCACTTCACGCCCGGCGCGCGCACGGCCTGGCACCGGCACCCGTTCGGCCAGACGCTCCACGTGACCGAGGGCGCCGGCCTGGCGCAATCACGCGGCGGCGCGATCGAGGCAATCCGGGCCGGCGACACCGTGCACTTCGACGCCGACGAAGAGCACTGGCACGGGGCCGACCCGGAGAACTTCATGACCCACCTGGCGATGCAGGAGATCGCCGACGACGGCTCAGACGCGACTTGGGGCGAGCACGTCACGGACGCGGAGTACCACGGCCGATGACGTGAGCGCGAACGCGAGCAGCGTGGCCAGCAGCATGGCCGCGGCGGCGGCGGCGAACGCCGCGTGGTAGCCGTCCAGCAGCGCCGGGATCGCCTGTGAGGCGCCGGTGGTGTTGGCCGCGATCGTGGCCAGGACGGCCAGACCGATCGCGCCGCCCACCTGAACGGTGGTGTTGATCAGGCCGCTGGCCAGGCCGGCGTCCTGCGGCGTCGCGCCCGACATCGCCAGCGTCATCATCGCCGGCATCCCGAGGCCCATGCCCAGGCCGGTCAGGATCTGCGACGGGAGCACGTCGATCACGTAGGTGCCGTCGATCGGCATCCGCATGTAGAGCGCGAGGCCGGCGGTGGTGAGCGCCAGCGCCGGGGCGAGGATCGTGCGCGGCGCGAAGCGATGGCTCAGCCGCAGCGAGCAGAAGGCCATCACGAGCGTGCCGGGCAGGAACGCGAGCCCGACCTGCAGCGGCGAGTAGCCGAGGATGCGCTGGAGGTAGAGCGCGCCGAGGAAGAACGAGCCGAACATGCCGACGACGAGCAGCGCCATGATCAGGTTGGTCCCCACGACGTCGCGCGAGCGGAACAGGCGCAGCGGCATCAGCGGGTTGGCGACGCGGGCCTGACGGATGACGAAGGCCACGACGAGCGCCGCGCCGATCCCGCCGAGCGCCCACGAGTGATCGAGGATCGCGTACACGCCGAGCATCACGCCGGCGGTCAGCAGCAGGGCGCCGAGCAGGTCGGTGCCCTCGGACAGGCCGAGACCCGGGCGCGACGGGACGAGCCGCAGCGCGAGCACGCCGGTGAGCACGCCGATCGGCAGGTTGATGAGGAAGATCCAATGCCAGCTGATGGCGTCGGTGAGCACGCCGCCGGCCAGCAGGCCGATCGATCCGCCGGCGGAGGCGACGAACCCGTAGACGCCGAGCGCCTTGGCCTGCTCGCGCGGCTGCGGGAACATCGTCACGATCATGCCGAGCACGACGGCGGAGGTCAGCGCGCCGCCGGCGCCCTGGATGAAGCGCGAGGCGACGAGCATCTCCTGCGAGACCGACACGGCGCACAGCACTGAAGCGGCGGTGAAGATCGCCAGGCCGGTGACGAAGACGCGGCGCTGGCCGAGCAGGTCACCGGCGCGGCCGGCGAGCAGCAGCAGGCCGCCGAAGGCGATCAGGTACGCGTTGACGACCCACGCGAGGTTGCTCGCGGAGAAGTCCAGGTCGTCCTGGATCGAGGGGAGCGCCACGTTCACGATCGTGGCGTCGAGGACGATCATGAGCGTGCCGGCGCAGAGCACGTAGAGCGCTGCCCAGCGTGAACGGTCGGTGGAGGGGGTCATGTCGGTTAAGACGCCCGCGTGCGTCAAAACTCATCGGCCCGTGTCCGATCCGTTCAAGATAAAGGGGCCTGGCCCCTTTAGGTTTGGCGGCATGGAACTGACCGAGATGCCGAACGTCGGGCCCAAGGTCGCCGCGAAGCTGCGGCGGCTCGGGGTCGAGTCGATGGAGGACCTCAAGGGCGGCGACGGCGAGGAGCTCTTCGAGCGGCTGTGCGCCATGGATGGGCGGCGGCACGATCCGTGTCTGCTGGACACGTTCGTCGCCGCGGTCGACTTCGCCGACGGCGGGCCGGCGCGGCCGTGGTGGGAATACTCGCGCGAGCGGCTGGCGCGCTCGGTATAGAACGGGGGTATGAGCCTCGCGATTACCGGTGCCTCCGGCCAGCTCGGCCGGCTCGTCGCCGCCGAACTCCCTGATGAAGACCTGATCCTGCTGACGCGCGACCCGTCGAAGCTCGACGGCGACGCGCGGGCGTTCGACTTCCACGAGGCGTCGCCGGACGCCTTCGCGGGGGTGACGCGGCTGCTGCTGATCAGCGGCAGCGAGATCGGGTCGCGCGTGCAGGGCCACAAGAAGGCGGTCGACGCGGCGGTGGCGGCGGGCGTGGAGTTCATCGCCTACACGTCGATCCCGAACCCGTCGGACAACAACCCGATCTTCGTCGCCCACGAGCACCGGGCGACCGAGGAGCACATCCGCGCGTCCGGCGTGAAGTGGGCGTTCCTGCGTAACAACATCTACGCCGAGATGCAGGCGACCGCGCTGCACGCGGCGACCGCCACCGGCCAGCTCGTGAGCAACGGCGGGCCGACCAGCTTCGTCGCACGCGCCGACTGCGCGCGGGCGGCGGCGGCCGTGCTGCGCGGAGGAGACCACGACGGGCGCGAATACGACATCACCGGCTCCGAGGCGCTCGGGCCGGTCGAGCTCGCGGCGATCTACTCCGAGCTCGCGGGCAAGGAGATCACGCCGGTGCAGGTCGATGACGACGCGTTCGCCGCGGGGCTGGTGGAGCACGCGCACATGCCCGAGCCGGTCGCGAAGGTCATCGCCACCTTCGGCACCGGCGCGCGGCTCGGGTTCTCCGCGATGGTGAGCCCGGCGGTGCGCGAGCTCACGGGCCGCGAGCCGCTCGCGCTGCGCGACATACTGGCGGGGTGATCCTGGAGACCCCGCA
Source organism: uncultured Solirubrobacteraceae bacterium (assembly GCA_963798325.1). Classification (GTDB taxonomy): domain Bacteria; phylum Actinomycetota; class Thermoleophilia; order Solirubrobacterales; family Solirubrobacteraceae; genus Solirubrobacter. The sequence goes on along the minus strand of CAWCSS010000001.1, from coordinate 1,477,770 downwards.
CGGGCCGGCGCAGGTCCATCTGCACATGGTCGAGGGCGCGAGCAAGGTGCTCGTACTCGGCCATGGCGCGGGCGGAGGCGTCGGCGCGCCGGACCTGAAGGCCGCGACCGAGACCGCCAACGGCGAAGGCGTCTCGGTGGTGTTGGTCGAGCAGCCCTACCGGGTCGCGGGGCGCAAGTCGCCCGCGCCCGCGCCGCAGCTCGACGCGGCGTGGACGGCGGTCTGCGCGCAGCTGCCGATCGAGGCGGGCAGCCGGCTGCTCGTCGGCGGACGCTCGAGCGGGGCGCGCGTGGCCTGCCGGACGGCCGAGGCGGTCGGCGCGGCGGGCGTGCTCTGTCTCGCGTTCCCGCTGCACCCGCCCGGGCGGCCGGAGAAGACGCGGCTCGGAGAGCTCGAAGCGGTCAAGGTCCCGGTGCTGATCGTGCAGGGCGAGAGCGACCCGTTCGGGATGCCGCCCGAGGCGCCGCGACGCACCGTCGTCAAGCTGCGCGGCAATCACAGCCTGCGGTCCGACGTCAACGGGCTGCGCGACGCGGTCCGCGCGTTTCTCGAGCAGAGCTGAACGGAGAGCCGCCTCAAGAGCACGGACCGGCGAAGCCGGTCGCGCTCAGAGAGCGCTGACGACCGCGACGTCGACCAGGCGCGCGCGGGTCACCTGCGCTCGCGCGGGGGCGAGCAGCAGTTCCTCGAGCACGCCGCGCAGGGTGCGCGCGACAAGCGTCGGGCGCAGCCGCGTGGGGCGGACGGTGACGCTGCAGACCAGCCGCACGTAGGCTGTCCCGCGCTGGTGGGCGACGCGTTCGACGGCGAAGGAGTCGATCCGGTACCCGTCCTCGTCGAGCGTCGCGTGCTCGTGGCGGTGGTCGGTGTCACCGAGCAGCTCGGCCGCCCAGTCGGTGTCGGCGCGGTGTGCGCAAACACAGTCGACGGCCCATACCCCCACGATCTCGGCGCGCCGTATGACGCGATCGCGCAGGTCGGTGACCTGCCGGGCGGGTGCTGCGATGACGGGCATGGGTCTCTCCTCGGAAAACCGGCGCTCCGACGCTCATTCATGCCCCCGACTCACCAGACGTACACCTCTTCCGATAGAGCACGTGATCGCCGAAGGTCCTGTAGGGCGCGGTCTTCTCGTAGGCGAACCCGAGCTTCTCCATCACCCGCCGGGAAGCACCGTTATGTGGGAGCGTGAACGCGACAACGTCGCCGAGTCCCAACGGCCCGAACGCCACGTCGAGCGAGACCTGCCCGAGCTCGGTCGCGAAGCCCTCGCCCCAGCGGTCGGGGAAGGTCGTCCAGCCGACCTCGATCTCGGGCGTCCCGTCGAAGACGGTGTGCGCGAGCCCGCCGCGGGCGAGCGGGTCACCGGTCGTCCTCTCGAAGAACATCCAATAGCCGAGCCCGTGCTCGGCCCAGCCGCGGTCGGCGTGCTCGAGCATCGCCGCCACCGTCTCGCGGCGCATCACGCCGCCCATCGTCCTGCCCACGCGCGGGTCGGCGAACAGCGCCGCGCACAGGTCCAGGTGGCGCATCCCGAGTGGCTCGCCACGCATCCTCGGTGTCTCCACGTTCACCCGTTCGACCATACCCCCGCCAACCGCTCGACCGCTGGCTCGAGCTCGTCTCCGACCTCGACGAGCCGAGCGCCCGTCGGCTTCCCGGACCGCGACCAGCGCACCCGCCGGCAGCGGCGCTGGCACGCCCTCACCGCGAGCCGCAGAGATGAGCGCGGCGTGACCGGTTTCCGGTAGCGTCGCACGATGCGCAATCTGATCCGCATGCTGCGGGGAAAGCCCGTCGAGCTCTCGCCCAAGCAGGAGGAGAAGATGGCGAAGATCCGCGCCAAGGCCGAGGCGCAGATCGCCGAGCGCGAGGCCGCGGGGGCGAAGGCACGCGCGGACTACGAGGCGTTCATGGCTTCCCAGGGGCTTGAGGTGCAGCCGGCCCCGGCCGCGCCGACGAGCATCCGCGACGCGTTCCAGCAGGTGCAGAAGGGCTTCCAGGAGCTGGCCGAGTCGGCCTTCGACGATCGTCGCTCGATCCTCGACCCGGGCGAGGGCGCCGACCTCAATCACCCGCCCGCCGAGGAGGAGGACGAGGCGCGCCGCGCGGAGACGATCCGTGCCGAGCGCGCCGCCCGCGAGTCCGCGCGCCGGCCGTTCAAGGCGGCCGAGCACGCGGAGATCGCCTTCACGCGGATCGGCACGAGCGGGCGCACGCAGCTCGAGGACGTCGTCAAGGCGCTCGTCGCGTTCGATCCCGCGGACGTCTTCGGCGTCTACCGCGCGCCCGAACGCCACGGGCTCAGCCGCAACAACGAGGACAAGGCCTACGTCGAGTGGGAGGTCGCGCACCGCCCGGGCCTCGCGCCCGCCAGCAGCGCGGTCCACACCGCCGGGTTCCGGCGCGACTCACACTGGGTCGCACGCCGTCCGGGCGAGCCGAGCGTGACCGACGAGGACATCGCGGGTGCGTTCGTCGCCGCCGCGCGGCTCGCGCCCGAGGACTGCTTCGGCCTCAGCCGCCTGCTGACGATCCGCGGCGTCGAGTTCGAGGACACCCACAGCTTCAAGGGCCACATCGAGGGCACGCTCGTGTTCAGCCGCGTCGACGCCACCGCCGCGCAGCAGGCGCTGATGGCCCAGGCGCCGCTGGCCACGCTGCCCGCCGCTCCGTTCCACGTCGAGGTCCTCGACTGGGAGGCGCTGGCCGCGTGGGTCTCGCCGTATCGCTACGGCCCGCCGCGCACGCCCTCACCGCTGCCGCACGTGCCGAGCGACCCGCGCGAGCTGCTGACCGCCTATCTGCAGATCGTCGGCGTGCGTCCCGAGGACACCTACGGCGTGCAGATCACGCGCACGTCCGAGGACCTGATCGGCGATCTCTCGATGGCGAGCTTCCGGCGCAACCTCGGCCGCAAGCCGAAGCTGCCGTCCGCCGACGGTGAGCCGCGCGTGCGCATGATCAGCCCGCAGCACGTCGTCATCGCCTACCGCGACAGCGAGGCCTACCGCGAAGGCCGCGGCCGCTGGCGTGCCTACCAGCAGGAGGTGCTGCGCGCCCGCCTGGACCACCTGACCGGCGTGCGCGCGCCGATCGTGGTCGACGACCACCCGCGGCCGTCGTTCTTGTCGGAGGTGGTCGACATGTTCAACCCGCTCGACCCGTGGCCGATGTTCCCGCAGGTCTTCAACCGCAACGAGCGCCCGAGCCTCGGGCCCTACTGCGGCACGCTGCCCTAGCGACGGTCTTCGAGAGGCCTGAGAAGGCGAACGGCACCCGCACGATCACGAACTTCACGCCCTTCGCTGGAAGCGTCACGGCGTAGTCGCGCGTGCCGGGCCTGGCGGCGACCGTCCGGGTCACGAGCGGTTCACCGCTCCAGCCGCGGGTGTCATCGCCGGAGACGAATACCTCGTCGCTCCCGTCCGCGAGCCGGAAGGTGACGCGGACCGTGTCGCCCACGCGGCGCGCGCGGACGGCGGACACGCGCGGGACGTCGATCCCGGCGGCGCGCTTGACCGCGCGGTGACCGTTCGCTCGCGCGGGTGCAGCGCGCCGAGCGCGCCGTGGCGCTCGCGGGCAGCGCCAGCGCCAGCGCCGCTCTAACGAACACGGATCACGACCTTCTGGCCGGCGTAGAAGTAGATCGGGACGCGCATGGTCACCCAGCTCACGCCCTTCGCCGGCAGCGAGATGCGGTAGGACCGCCTGCCCTTCTCGCCGGCGACGGTGCGGGTGACCAACGGCTCGCCCTGGTCGTCGCGCGCGTCATCGCCGGAGACGAATGCCCCGAAGGCGCCGGGCGGGCCGGTGACGCGCCAGGTGACGACGACCCGATCGCCGCGGCGGACGGCCTTGACGGCGGTCGCCCGCGGGAACGGGAGGCCGGTCCGGGACACGCCGCGCACGGTCACGGTGCGCGTGATCAGGCGTCGTGCTCCCGGTGCGCCGTAGGCCAGCTTCACGCGCAACGGACCGGGCTTCGTGTCCGCCTCGAGGAAGGCGCCGGCGATCGCGAGCGTCCCGGTTCCGGCCTTGGCCAGGCGCAGGCGGCCGGTGATCGGCAGGCTCTGAGCCGGAATCGTTGCGAGCACCTCGCACGGGCCGCCGCAGGTGATCGGCAGTCGCAGCTCCCGCTCCTCGGTGAGGACGCGCTTGGCGGGGACGCCGACAGTGATCCGCGGTGCCGGGGGGTCCGGGGCCTGCACCGTCGCCGCGGTCGCGAGGTGCGCGCGGAAGCGGTTCTGGGACCAGTCCTCGGTCCAGACGACCGCGGGCGTGCCGTCGGCGAGCACCAGCGGCGCCACCGTACTCGCCGTGCCGGGCAGGAAGTGGCTCTCGGCGGCGCCGCCGGCCAGCGGGACGGTCGCCACACCGACGGCCTTGGGCGACCAGAATCCAGAGCCGCCGCCGCTGGCGAGCACCGCACGCCCATCGCCCGTGAGCCTGAGCAGGCCGGTGGTGTCTCCGCGGAACGAGAGGCCGCCGAGCCCGTCCCCGAAGCTCGCGAGGAACGTCTCGGAGGAGTAGAACGGGTCGAACCCGGCGGGCGCCTTGACGAGGTCCGAGAGCACGGCCATCGGCGCGGAGAACGGTCCGCCCGCGGGACGTGTCGCGACCTGGAGCTCCCCGTCGGCTCCGGCCCAGGCGATCGCCGCCTCGCCGTTGGCGCCGATCCGCGCGGCGGTGGCCGAAGCCAGCGCGGTGGCGCTGCCGAGGGCGGGAAGTGCCACCGCGAATCCGGCGCCGGGCGCGCGCTCGAAGACTCGGGACCGGCTGCCGTCGGAGACCGCGACCAGCGCGCGGCCGTCCGCTGCCACCGCCAGTGACGGAAGGGCCAGCACGCGCGTGTCCAGGAGGTGCGCCGGGGCGCCGAAGCCGGCATCCGGGGGCGCGATCGCGAGCTGCAGCGGGAGCCGCGACGGCGCCTTGCCCGAAGCGCCCGCCGAGTAGAGCGCGAACGCCTCACCGGTCGCGGCCGCGCCGACCTGGATCGTCCCGAGGTTCGGCGTCGCCGGGCCGAGTTGCGCCAGCGGCGAGAACGTCCCGCCGGGTGCGCGCCGCGTCACGCGGAACCGCCAGCGCTTGTTCGTGATCCGCTGCTTGACGGCCAGCACGACGTCGCCGCGGTCCGAGACGGCGGCCGCGACGTCGTTCACGTCGCCGGCGTCGATCGCCACCGGTGCGCCCCAGGCGCCTCCTGGCTCGCGGATCACGGCCACGACGTCGCTGCTGCCTGACTCGCCGACGATCACGCCGGCGCCGCTCGGCCGCGTGACGACCGTCTGGCAGCGGAACCCGGCGCCGACCGGCACGTCCTGGACGGGACGCAGGCCGTCCTTGGTCGCCTGCAGGAAACGGATGCCGTTGAGCGCCGGGACCGCGACCTCGCCGGGCGTGTCGGTCGCGCGCAGGCAGTACTGGTCGCCCCGGAGCGCGGTCGGCGGCGCCTCGCCGAACGTGGCGGCCGACGCCGGCGCGGGCACCGCCAGCGCCAGCAGAAGCAGGAACGCGCGGCGGCGCATCAGCGCACCTTGACCGTGATCGGGTCGTCGTCGAACGTGCGCAGGGTGACCCAGCGCATCGCCTTGGTGCGCTGGGTGAGCTTCGTCGTGAACGACCGCCTCGGGCGCTCCAGGTTGACGCCGACGGCCTGCAGCGGCTCGCCGCGCTCCTTGCGCGCGGAGGCGCCCGAGACGACGGCGGCGATGTAGCCGCTGAGCGGGCGATCGGTGGCCCAGCGCACGATCACGCGGTTGCCCCGCCGGACGGCGGACACCCTGGTCACGTGCGGTCGTGGGGTGGCCGGTCCACGGCGCAGGCGCAGCGTGAACGTGCGCGTGCGCGGGTGCTGGGCGTTGGGCGCGCCGTAGGTCAGGCGGACGCGCACGGGGCCGAGGCGGCGCGGCGCGAACGCCGTAGCCGCGAACACCACGATCGTGCGCGTGCCGCCGCTGGGCATCCGCACCGGCTCGTTGAAGCTGGGATGACCGACGATCTCGGTCGACACGTCGCACGGCCCGCCGCAGGTCAGCCGGACGCGCACGGCGTTGTCGCTGACGACCGGACTATCGGGGCCGCGCAGCCGCACCGTGGGCAGCGGCCCGTCAGCGGCCTCGACGACGCCCTGGGCGGCGACGTGCACGTTGCTCGGTCCTTCCCTCGACGCGTTCGCCCAGGTGTAGGCGGTCGCCGGCGTGCCGTCGGCGAGCAGGAACGCATACACCCGCTCCGGGACGTCGAAGGCCGGCCGGGTGGTGGCGGATTGCGCCTGGTTGCCGCCGAGCGGCAGCGTGAAGAGGCTCGCGCTCCGCGGGTCCGCGTCGCGCCGCGGGACGTCGGCCGCGGCGGCGTAGACCACCTGCCCGGTCGGCGTGAGCATGAGGTCCGAGGCGGGGGGATACCCGATCCAGCCGCTGACCCGCGCGTAGGACTCGGTGACGTAGAACGGGTCGGCGTCGCGGTCGGGATCGAGGTCCTTGACGAGTTGCAGCGGGTGCGAGAACGGGCCGGGGGCGGCGCGGCTGACGAGCTTCGCGCCCGCCGAGTCGATCCCGCGCCACGCGACCGCGGCGCGCCCGCCGTCGTCGATCGCGGCCTGCGCGACGACGCCGATCGCATCATCGGCGCTGCCCACGGGCGCCGCCCCGCCGAACGTCCCACCCGGTGGGCGCTCGGCGACGACCATCGACCGCTGCTGGCGGAAGGCGACGATCGCCCCGCCATCCTGCGCGACGGCCAGTGCCGCGGCGGAGCGCCACGGCATCGTCCCGACGGTCACCGCCGGCCCGAACGGCTGAGCGGCGGAGGCGCTCGCGACGCGAATCACGCTGCGGTACGGGGCGTAGGCGCCCTCGGTCGTGGTCCACAGCACGAACGCGTCGCCGTTGGCCGCGACGCCGGTCTGCACGCTCTCGATCTCGTCCTCGCCGGTGACGAGCGTCTGGGCCTCGCCGAAGCCGCCGCCGGGGGCGCGCCGCGCGACGCGCATGCGCGTGCGCATGGAGTCGGGCTCCTCGAACGTGTCCTCCGTCCAGGCCACCACGGCGTCGCCGCGGTCGGACACGGCGGCGGCGACCGACCGGGCATGCCAGTCGGATGGGTAGACGAGATCCAGCGGCAGGCCCCAGGCACCGCCCGGGTCGCGGACGGCCGCGACGACGCCCGGGTCGGAGGCGCCGGCCGCGACGGCGGCGCCGTTGGGCCGGGAGACGACGGTGCTGCAGGCCGGGACCGCGAGCGTCTCCGCCCGCGTCACGCCGGTCCGGTCGGCGTGCAGGAACCGCACACCGCGCGGGCCCGCGGCGCTGAAGGTCAGCTCGCCCGGAGCGCCGGTGGCGCCGAGGCAGCCCGGGTTGCCGTCCATGGCGGTCACCGGGAGCTCGGGCAACCGGGCGGCGCCCGCAGGCGCGGCCAGCGCGCCGAAGGCCAGCAGCGAGGTGCAGAGGCGGCGGATCATCCCCGCACCGCGACGACCCGGCGCGACTCGCGGGTCTCAAGGTCCGACACGCGCACCGTCACGAAGCGCACGCCCGTGGCCGGCAACGAGAGCGAATACCGGCGCCGGTCGGAGTGGGCGACCGTCCGCGTGATCCGCGGCTCCCCGCTCCAGCCGCGCGTGTCGTCCCCGGACACGAAGAACTGGGTGTCGTTCGAGGTGCGCGAGGCGCGGAAGGACACACGGATCCGGTTACCCGCGCGGTGAGCGCGCAGCGCGGACACCCGCGGGCGGGTCAGCGTGGCATCGCCCCTGAGTCGCACCGTCACCGTCCGGCGTCGCGGGTGCAGCGCGCCGGGCGCCCCGTAGGTGAGCTCGATCCGGACCGGCGTGATCCGCGTTGGAAGGTACATCGCGCTGCCGAGTGTCAGCGTGCGACGGCCCGGGCCGGGTCATCCGCACCGAGTCGCTCGGCGATTCGGAGCCGATCGCGGCTTCGACCTCGCAGGCGGCGCTGCAGGTGATCGGTAGGCGCAGGGGTTTGTCGCCGACCGTGTGGCTCTTCGGGGCACCCACGGTCACACGTGGCGTCGGCGGGTCGGGGCGCTCGACGACGCCCTCCGCCGCCAGGTGGAGGTCATAGCGCCCCCGGCCGGAGAGCAGGCTCTCGAGGAAGCTGCCGGAGTGCGTCCAGGTGACGGCGGGCGCGCCGTCGGCGAGCACCAGCGCGGACGCGTCGCCGGACGTCGTGTAGCCCTCGCCCGAGCGTGCGAGCCCGATCGGCCCGCCGGCCAGCGGCACGGTCGCGATGCGTCGCTCGCCTGCCCGCGCCGACGGCCAGCACCGCGTGGCCGTCCGGCGTGAGCGTCAGCGGATCCTCGCCGCCGGAGAAGAAGGTCCCGAACGGGCTGATGGCCGCGAAGAAGCTCTCGGAGAGATAGAACGGGTCGTCGTCGGCTGCGAACCCGGCGGCGATGTGGGAGGCCAGGACCGGTGGCGAGAACGCGCCCGGCACGGTGCGCGTGACGATCTGGAGGTCGCCGGGGAGCAGCCGCGTCCACGCCACCGCCGCCGCACCGTCGGGAGCGATCCCGGCAAACGGCGAGACCAGCCCGCCCTCACCCGCCGAGCCGACCGGCGTGGCGGGGCCGAAGCCGGCGCCCGGCGCGCGCTCGGCGACGACCATCGACGCGCCGGAGGCCGCGGCGATCAGCGCGCGGCCATCGGCGGCCACGGCGAGCGCGGGAGAGGAGAACACGCGGGTGTCGGCGATGTGGACGGGCGCGCCGAACGTCTGGCCCGACGGCGCGAGCCGCGCCTGGACGGGAACCTGGAACGGTGGCTGACGGTGCCTGGCGGCGAGCGTGGTGACGACGACCGCCTCGCCCGTGGCGGCGATGCCCGCGTGGATGTCGCCCAGCGCCACCGCCGGAACGCCGATCTGCTCGACAGCGCCGAACGTGCCGCCCGGCGCGCGGCGGGCGACGAGAAAACGCGACTTCGGCGGCGCGTTCAGGGCCTTGACGTCGACCGTGAACGCCTTCATGGCCACGATCACGTCACCGCGGTCGGACACGTCGGCCGTCACCGACAGGGTCGGGCTCGTCTCGGTGATCGGCACGACCGTCAGCGGCGCGCCCCACGCACCGCCCGGATCGCGCACCACGGCGACGATCCTGCCGTCGAGTTGACCCACGACCACGCCCGCGCCGCTCGGGCGCACCTTGACCACGCTGCAGGCGAAGCCCTTGCCCAGGTTCAGCGCCTGACCGGGCTGGAACCCCGCGCGCGTCGCCGTGACGAAGCGCACGCCGGTCGTCGTCCGCACGACCAGCTCGCCAGGCGCGCCGGTGGGGCCGCCACAGTCCTCACTTCCCCGAACACTCAACGGCGTGAGCTCCCCGAGGTCGGCGGCGTTCGCGGGGGCCGCGAGCACGCCGCAGATGAGCAGGAAAAGCAGCAGTCGACCCATGCGGCCGCGCACCTTAGATGAACGATTCCTCAGTGCGAACTGAACGTTCGTCTACACAGCGGCGAGAAACGGCAGCACCAGCGGCACCAGCGCGGGCGAGTACGCGATGTCGTAATGCGTCGTCCCGGGGAGGATCGCGAGCTGGTTCACCGAGCGCTGCGAGCCGTCCCACGTGGCGTCGTGCAGACCGCCGCCCAGCGCGGCGTAGACGTCGGCGATGTGGGCGGGGACGATCGAGTCGGCGTCGGCGTAGACGAGCAGGACGGGCATCGCCAGCGCGGCCACCTCAGCCATCCAGTCGTAGTCGACCTTGAGCGCCTCGGCCGTCTGCTCCACGAGCAGCTCCCAGTTCTCGGGGTGCGGGTTGCTGCGCGCGTAGAGCGCGTACAGCGGCGACTGCTTCATCGGCTCGGCGGCCGCGACGCTCATCGCGTCCATCGCCGCGCGCACCTCCGGGAACGAGCCGCCGCGGCGCGCGGCGACGGACACGAGCACCAGGCGGCGGATCGCCTCCGGGTGCTGGATCGCGAGCCGCAGCGCGACCAGCCCGCCGAGCGAGTAGCCCAGCAGATCGACCGGGGCGATGCCCAGGTGCTCGATCAGTCCGGCCACATCGTCGGCCAGCGCCTCCGGCCGCAGCGGCCGGCCCGGGTCCGGGCTGTGGCCGTGGCCGGCGAGGTCGACCGTGATCACGCTGCGGCCGTCGAACTGCGGGAGCAGCGGCGCGAACTGCTCACCCGCCCCGAACCCGCCGTGGAGGAGCACCACCGGCGCTCCCGAACCGTGCTGCTGGAAATAGAGGTCGGTGCCGTTGACGCGCGCGTAAGCCATCTACTCAGTCTCCAAGGGACGGCCGAGGAACGCCTCGATGGCCACCCACGCCGCCTTGTGGGCGAGTGGGCCGAGCCGCAGGATCGCACCGCCGTCCGGGTTCTCGCGCACCGTGGCGTAGAGGTTCACCCGCTCCAGCCGCTGCGCCTGCGCGGCCGCGCGCTCGCGGCCGCTCGATCCCTGGTAGCGCGCGTCGAGCCCGAAGCGCCCGCCCTCGACCGGCCAGATCGCCAGCTCGTCCGGCGCCCACAGCGGCCCGGTCTCGGCGGGCAGCGCCATGTAGGGCACGAGATCAGCACGCGCCTCGCGCTCCTGCAGGTTGCGCCGCGCCGACCAGGCCCGGTCGTCGGGCGCCGGCGTGGGGGCCGGCGCGACGATCTCCGTGCTGGGCTCGGGGTCCTTCTTGCGTCGCCTCACCCGTCAATCATGATGCGCGCCGCGATCCTCGTGCCCAAGACCGCGGCGGGCGAGGCGCCTACATTCCGTAGAGCTCCGCCAGTTCGGGGTCCTTGCGCGCGAGCATCTCGGCGAGGTCGACCATGACCTTCGACTGCTTCCAGGTCGCGTCGTCCTGCATCTTGCCGTCGATCATGTGCACGCCGCGGCCGTCGGGGATCGCCTCCAGGACCTTCTTGGCGAACTTCACCTCGTCGGGCTCGGGCGAGAAGACCCGCTTGGCGATGCCGATCTGGACGGGGTGCAGCGACCAGGTGCCGACGCAGCCCATCAGGTAGGCGGCGCGGAACTGGGCCTCGCAGCCGTCGACGTCCTTGATGTCCCCGAACGGTCCGTAGTAGGGGAAGATGCCGGCCGCCGTGCAGGCGTCGACCATGCGGCCGATCGTGTAGTGCCAGAGATCCTGCTGGTAGCTCGGGCGCTCCGCCTCGCCGTCGGGGTCGGCGAGCACGCGGTAGCCCGGATGGCCGCCGCCGACGCGGGTGGTCTTCATGCGGCGGCTCGCGGCCAGGTCGGCCGGCCCCAGCGAGATCCCCTGCATGCGCGGCGAGGCGGTGGCGATCTCCTCGACGTTGGCGACGCCCTGCGCGGTCTCGAGGATCGCGTGGACCATGATCGGGCGCTGGACGCCGGCGCGGGCTTCGAGCTGGGCCAGCAGCCGGTCGACGTAGTGGATGTCCCAGGGGCCTTCGACCTTCGGGACCATCACGACGTCGAGCGTGTCGCCGATCTCTGTGACCAATGTCACGAGGTCGTCGAGCGCCCAGGGCGACTCGAGGCTGTTGATCCGCGTCCAGAGCGGCGTTTCGCCCAGATCGGCGGTCTTGCCCACCTCGACCAGCCCGGCGCGCGCCGCCTCCTTCTTATCGGCGGCGATCGCGTCCTCGAGGTTGCCCAGCAGGACGTCGGCCTGACCGGCCATATCCGGCACTCTGGCGCGCAATTTCTCGTTGGACGGGTCGAAGAAATGGATCATCCGCGAGGGCGTCACGGGGATCTCGCGGACCGGGTCGGGGGCGCCGACGGCGAGCGGCGCGAAGTAGGAGCGAGGGTTGCGCACGAGGGGCATCATGCCCTGCCATGAGCAACGTTGAGACGGATGGGGCCGCCCGCGAGGCCTCGGGCGCGCACCCCTACGGCCGCTACTTCGAGGAGTTCGAGGTCGGGGCGGTCTACAAGCACTGGCCCGCCAAGACGGTCACCGAGGCGGACGACCACCTGTTCTGCCTGTTGACCATGAACCACCACCCGCTGCACATCAACGACGTCTACGCGGCGCAGTCCCAGCAGGGCAAGAACGTCGTCGTGGGTCCCTACGTGTACTCATTGGCGCTCGGCATGAGCGTGTCCGACATCAGCGGCAAGGCGATCGCCAACCTCGCCACCGAGGCGCTCAGCCACCCGGCGCCGGTGTTCCACGGGGACACGTTGTTCGCCGAGACGGAAGTGCTGGAAGTCAAGGAGTCACGGAGCAAACCGGACCGGGGCACGGTCCGCGTCCACACGCGCGTCCTGAACCAGGAGGGGACCCTTGTGGCCGAGTTCAAACGGCTTGTGCTTGTCCCCAAGCGCGAAGTTTGAACGTCACTGGCAAAACCGCCCTGGGCGAACTAGCGCATGGTCTAATGCTCATCCGGGGTAGGTTCGAGTAGGCTTGCAGCGGCGGAGTGATCGTTTTGGCGCGCAGACGCTCTGTGCGCGTCGAAGCGGTTGCCCCATTCACGGCGAGTTTGTACGGACCTGGCAAACCCTGAGAGAGGTCGAACCCCCAAGTGACCATCGAGACCACCGTCCCCACCAAACACACCGAACTGCTCGCCTGGGTCGAGTCGATCGCCGAGCTCACGCAGCCGGCGGCGATCCACTGGTGCGACGGTTCGGCCGAGGAGTACGACAACCTCTGCAGCGAGCTCGTAGAGGCGGGGACGTTCGAAAAGCTCTCGGAGGCCAAGCGGCCCAACTCGTATCTCGCGCGCTCTGATCCGGGCGACGTCGCGCGTGTCGAGGACCGCACGTTCATCTGCTCGGCGGATGAGGCGGACGCCGGCCCGAACAACAACTGGCGCGACCCGCAGGAGATGCGCGGGCTGCTGCACGAGAAGTTCGCGGGCTCGATGCGCGGGCGCACGATGTACGTCGTGCCGTTCAGCATGGGGCCGATCGGCTCGCCGATCGCCGAGATCGGCATCCAGCTCACGGACTCCGCCTACGTGGCGGTGTCGATGCGGATCATGACCCGGATGGGCAAGGCCGCGCTGGACGCGCTGGGCGCCGACGGCGATTACGTGCCGTGCCTGCACACGGTCGGCTCGCCGCTTGAGGAAGGGCGAGACCTCCGGCCCGTGGCCGTGCAACGAGGAGAAGTACATCGTCCACTTCCCCGAGACGCGCGAGATCTGGTCCTACGGCTCCGGCTACGGCGGCAACGCGCTGCTGGGCAAGAAGTGCTTCGCGCTGCGGATCGCGTCGGTCATGGCCCGCGACGAGGGCTGGCTGGCCGAGCACATGCTGATCCTCAAGCTCACCTCCCCGGAGGGCGAGGTCAAGTACGTCGGCGGCGCGTTCCCGTCGGCGTGCGGCAAGACCAACCTGGCGATGCTCGTGCCGACGCTTGAGGACTGGACGGTCGAGACGATCGGCGACGACATCGCGTGGATGAAGTTCGGCTCCGACGGCAAGCTCTACGCCGTCAATCCCGAGTACGGGTTCTTCGGCGTCGCGCCCAACACGGCGCGCAAGACCAACCCGAACGCGATGGACACGATCGAGCGCAACACGATCTTCACCAACTGCGCCAAGACCGACGACGGCGACATCTGGTGGGAGGGCATGTCGGGGGAGACGCCCGATCACCTGATCGACTGGAAGGGCAACGACTGGACGCCCGACGCCGACCACCCGGCCGCGCACCCCAACGCCCGCTTCACCACGCCGGCGGCGCAGTGCCCGTCGATCGCGGAGGAGTGGGAGGACCCCAACGGGCGTGCCGATCGACGCGTTCCTGTTCGGTGGGCGCCGGAGCTCGGGCGCGCCGCTGGTGCGCGAGGCGTTCGACTGGGAGCACGGCGTGTTCCTGGGCGCGACGATGGCCTCCGAGAAGACCGCCGCGGCGGCCGGCACGGTCGGCGAGCTGCGCTTTGACCCGTTCGCGATGCTGCCGTTCTGCGGCTATCACATGGCCGACTACTTCCAGCACTGGATCGACATCGGCGAGACCTCCGGCGCGAAGCTGCCGCGGATCTTCCACGTCAACTGGTTCCGCAAGGATCAGGACGGCAAGTTCCTGTGGCCCGGCTTCGGCGAGAACTCGCGCGTGCTGGCCTGGATCTTCCGCCGCTGCGACGACGCCGCGGAGGCCGAGCGCACGCCGATCGGCTTCGTGCCCAAGGTCGAGCACCTCGAGATCGGCGGCCTCGATCGCGACGCCGTGGCCGAGGCGCTGACCGTCGACCTCGACGAGGCGCGCGCGGAGCTCGAGCAGACCCAGGCGCACCTGGCCCAGTTCGGAGACAAGCTGCCGGACGAGATCCACACGCAGTTCACCGCGCTGAAGTACAGGCTGAGCACTTGAGGCGGCAGCCCCTCCGCACCACCCCGATCATCCGACCTCAATAAGCTGGTCGACATATGAGCCTCGCCGAGTCCACGGAGGCCGGCTCAAGCGACTACCGAGAACGCCTGCTCGACCGCGCGGAGGAGCGCGGCGGAGTCACCGGGCGCGCGTTCGCGAGCGCATACGTCCGCCGGCTGTCCACCGAAGGCATTTCCGCCGAGCACCTCGCCGCCGAGGTGCTCGGTGCCCTCGCGTTCGCCAACGACCGCGGCCGCGAACCGTTCGCGGTCCGCGCGTACAACCCGACGCTGGCCGACGACGGCTACGAGCCGCTCGGCAGCGTGCTGGAGACCAACTGCGACGACTGGCCGTTCCTCGTCGACTCCGTGAGCGCGGCGCTGGAGTCGCGCGGCGAGCAGATCGTCCGGCTCGTGCACCCGATCATCGGGATCACGCGCGAGGACGGGAAGATCACCTCGGTCTCGCACGCCCGCAACGCGGTCCACCGCGAGTCGGTCATGCACTTCGATCTCGCGCGGCGGCTCACCGCCGACGAGCTGGCCGAGCTCGAGGCCGACGTGCGCGCGGTGCTGGTGGCCGTGCGCTCGACGGTCACCGAGTTCGGCGCGTTGACCCAGCGCGTGGAGTCGATGATCTCGCTCGCCCGCCGTGCCGGCGCGCGCTACGACGCCGACGAGGTACGTGAGGCCGTCGACTTCCTCGCCTGGCTGCTGCGCGGCAACTTCGTGCTGCTGGGCGCGCGCGAGTACGAGATCAAGGACGACGCCTACCGGTGCATCCCGGGAAGCGGCCTCGGAATCCTGTCCGACGAGGAGCGCTCCGCGTACTCGACGCCGGTGCCGCTGGCCTCGCTGCCGGAGGCGTTGCGCACGCTGGCGACCAGCGGCGAGCTCCTGCTGGTCGACAAGGCCAACGCGCGCTCTCCCGTCCACCGCCACGAGCGGATGGACTACGTGGGCGTGCGGCGGGTCAACGCCGACGGCGAGCTCGCGGGCGAGGCGCGGCTTCTGGGCCTGTTCACGACCAAGGCCTACTCGGAGCCGGCGTCGGAGACACCGGTCCTGCACCGCAAGCTGCGGCGGGTGCTCGAGTCCGAGGACCTGATCGAGGGCTCGCACGACTACAAGGCCGCCGTCGCGCTGTTCGACACCTTCCCGAAGGACGAGCTGTTCGCCGCGCCGGTCGACGATCTGCGCCGCGCGGTCGTCGCGCTGCTCGAGCTCGATGGCACCGACCGCGTGCGGCTGCTCGGCCGCCGTGCCCGTGATGGGCGGTCGGCGTCGTTCATCCTCGCGCTGCCGCGGTCGCGCTACCGCGCGCTGCTGGTCGAGCGCGTGTCGCGCCTGTTCAAGCGGCGCTTCAAGGCGCGCGACGTCGAGGCCCAGCACATGCTCGGCGAAGGCGGCAACCGCGTGCGCGTGCACTTCCTCGTGCACGCGCCGGACGGGCTGCCCGACATCGACCGCACCGAGCTCGAACGCGAGGTCGTGCAGCTGGCGCGCACGTGGGACGACGCGCTGCAGGACGCGCTGGCCGAGCGCTACGGCGCCGCCCGCGGGCGGCTGCTGTGGTCGATCTGGGGCACCTTCCTGCCCGAGCACTACAAGGGCTACACGGCGCCCACGACCGCCGCGACCGACATCGCGCTGCTCGAGCAGCTGATCGAAGAGGGGCCCTTCCTCGTCTCGCTGCAGCCGCTGAAGGGGCACACCCGCGTGGCGTTGTACGTGCGCGGGCCGAAGGTCGAGCTGGGCGAGGCGCTGCCGATGCTCGAGGACCTCGGGCTGCGCGTGATCGAGGAGATCTCGACGCGGCTGCTCGGCGACCACGAGGCGTGGGTGCAGGAGTTCCGCGTGCTCGGCCCGGACGGCGCGCCCCTGGACCTGGACGCGGTCGGCGATCGCGTCGCCGAGCTCCTGGCCGCGATCCACCGCGGCGCGGCGGAGACGGACAACCTCAATCGCCTGGTCATCACCGCCGGGCTGGACCGGCGGCAGGTGGCGATCCTGCGCGCGTACCGCAAGTACCGCCAGCGGGTCGGCACGCGCTTCACGGAGAGCTACCAGAACGACGTGCTGGTGGCCAACTCCGCGCTGACCGCGAAGCTCGTGCGCTACTTCGAGCTGCGCTTCGATCCGGAGCTCGAGACCGACGAGGCGGCCGAACAGGCGCTGCGCGAGGAGATCCTGGCCGACCTGGACGAGGTCGCCTCGCTCGATCACGACCGCATCCTGCGCAACCAGCTGACGGTGATCGACGCGACGCTGCGGACCAACGCCTACAACCGCGACCACCAGGCGCTGGCGTTCAAGCTGAACTCCGCCGACGTGCCCGCGATCCCGCAGCCGGCGCCGTACCGCGAGATCTACGTCTACTCGCCCGAGGTGGAGGGCATCCACCTGCGCGGCGGGCCGATCGCCCGCGGCGGCCTGCGCTGGTCGGACCGGCAGGACTACCGCACCGAGGTCTTCGGGCTGATGCGGGCACAGCTGACCAAGAACGCCGTGATCGTGCCCGCGGGCGCGAAGGGCGGCTTCTACATCAAGCAGGGCGCCGACGTCGAGAAGCACTACGTCACGTTCATCCGCGCGCTGCTGTCGGTGACCGACAACCTCGTCGAGGGCCGCGTCGTGCAGCCCGAGGCGGTGCGGGTGCGCGACGGCGAGGACACCTACCTGGTGGTCGCCGCCGACAAGGGCACGGCGACGTTCAGCGACACGGCGAACCGGGTCTCGCGCGAGTTCGGGTTCTGGCTCGACGACGCGTTCGCGTCCGGCGGGTCGGCGGGCTATGACCACAAGGCGCTGGGCATCACCGCCAAGGGCGCGTGGGAGTCGGTCAAGCGCCACTTCAAGGAGCTCGGCGTGGACACCCAGGCCGACGAGTTCACCGTGGTCGGCATCGGCGACATGAGCGGCGACGTGTTCGGCAACGGGATGCTGCTGTCGCGCGGCATCCGGCTGGTCGCCGCCTACGACCATCGGCACGTCTTCATCGATCCGGTGCCGGACGCGGCGGTGGGCTACGCCGAGCGCCGGCGGCTCTTCGACACGCCGCGCTCCTCCTGGGACGACTACTCGCGCGAGCTGATCTCGCCGGGCGGCGGGGTGTGGCCGCGGACGGCGAAGTCGATCCCGCTGTCCGCACAGGCGCGCGAGGCGCTGGGCGTGAGCGACGCCGCGCTGCCGCCGACCGAGGTCATCCGGGCGATCCTGCGCGCGCCGGTCGACCTGCTGTGGAACGGCGGCATCGGAACCGTCGTGAAGGCGTCGTCGGAGTCCGACGCGGACGCCGCGGACCGGTCCTCGGACGCGATCCGCGTCAACGGGTCCGAGTTGCGGGCGAAGGTCGTGGGCGAGGGCGGCAACCTCGGTCTGACGCGCCGCGCGCGGGTCGAGTACGCGTCGCTCGGCGGGCGCATCAACGCCGACTTCATCGACAACTCGGCGGGCGTCGACTGCTCCGACCACGAGGTCAACCTCAAGATCCTGCTGGGCCTCGCCGAGCAGGCGGGCGAGCTGACCCGCGAGGGCCGCGACGAGCTGCTGCTCGAGGTCACCGACGACGTGGTCGCGCACGTGCTCTACGACTCGTTCCTGCAGGCGCAGATCATCGCCCAGGAGGTCGAGCGCTCGGCTTCGCGCCTGTTCGCCTACGAGGATCTGATGCTCCAGCTCGAGGAGCTCAAGCTCCTGGATCGCGCGTCCGAGGACCTGCCCACGTCGGAGGAGATCGGCGAGCGCCGCCGGGCCGGGCGGGGCATGGAGCGGCCCGAGCTCGCGACCCTGCTGACCTACGCCAAGCAGCTGCTCGCCCGCGCGCTGGAGAACTCGGACTTCGTCGAGGAGCCGTGGCTCGAGCGCGACCTGCGCGGCTACTTCCCGCCCGCCGTGGTCAAGCGCTTCGGCCAGTACTTGAGCCAGCACCCCCTGCGCAGGCAGCTGATCTGCATGGTCAACTCCAACGCCGTCGTCAACGCGCTGGGCCCGACGTTCATGTCCCAGCTGGTGGCCGAGCGCGGCGCCGAGCCCGCCGACGTCGTGCGCGCCTTCCGGATCGCCCGCGAGGTCACCGGCGCCGACGCCCGCTGGGAGGTCGTCGAACGCCTCGAGGGGGTGACCCGCGAGACCCAGCTCGAGCTCATGACCGGCGTCGACACCCTCGTCGAGGCCACCACCCGCTGGTATCTAACCTGGGAGCCGGAAGGCGACATCGAAGAGACGATCTCCTCGGGCCGCGACGGCTTCGAACGCCTGGCCGCGGTGCTCGGCTCACTCGGCACCGACGAGCGCAAGCGCCGCCGCGAGCAGACCTGCGAGCGTCTCGTCGCCGCCGGCGTCTCCGAGGGCACCGCCCGCGCGCACGCCCTGCGCCCCGAGCAGCGCTACGCCCCGGACATGGTGTGGGTCGCGGGCGCGACCGGCGTCCCGATCGAGCAGGTCGCCGAGGTCTTCTTCGCCGTCGGCGCCGAACTGCGCCTCGACTGGATCGAAGGCGAGCTCGACCGCATCCCCGCCCCGACCCGCATGCAGCGCTGGGCGTTGCAGGCCGTCCGCGAGGACGCCGCCCAGGTCCGCCGCGAGCTCGCCGGCAGCGTCCTCGCCGAGTCGTCCGGCGACGTCGAGGCCTACCTCTCCGAGCGCGGCGCGGTGCTGCGGCGCTTCATGTCGTTCCTGCGCTCCCTGTCGCGCGAAGGCGAACCGGACCTGGCGGGATTGACGCTCGCGGTCCGCCAGTTGCGCTCCCTGGCCGCGTAAGCGACCACGCCGCACGGCGTGTCGATCACGTTCGGACTGCGCGGCGGCCGTTTCGTCCGCCGAACCGGTCTGCTCGCAGTGCTCTAGGAGTGCTCGAGCGCGTCCATGAACAGTTCCACCGGGCTCTGGCGCTTGTCCAGGTAGGTGGCGATCCACTCCTCGTTGAGCTCCATCGCCTCGAAGTCCTTCCAGATCCGGTCGTCGTGCTCGCAGGAGTACACGCGGCAGGGATTCGGGCGGTCGTCGTAGATCGTGCAGCCGCCGTCCCACTGATGGCAGTAGCCCTCGTCGTTGTGGCGGTTGAAGTAGGGGCGGCCGAGCTCCCACTTCATGACGCCGCCCTCGACCTCCTCGACGCTGAGCGCGAAGTGCAGGCGGCAGCAGACGGCCTTGCAGATCGGCAGCCGGGAGGCGCAGTCGATCCGCGGCTCCTCGAGCTTCTCGTCGGTGCGCACCGCGACCGGGACGACGTGCCGGGTCTGCGGGCGGGCGGCTTCGACGATCTCCATCAGCTCGTCGGCGTCGACCACCTGGTGTTTGACCAGCAGGCCGACGAGGCCGTTGAGCAACGCTTCGCTCTCGCTGGAGCGAGCGGCCTGCTTGGTCAGCTCGCTGTGCGCGAACAGGTTGCCCTGCTCGACCTGGCGCTCGAGGTCGCTGAGCGGATCCGGCACGTGAGCGAGCCTATAGGGTCCGCAGGCAATGCTCGACATCGTCGTCTTCGGGGCGACCGGTTTCGTGGGACGGTTGGTCGCCGAGTACCTCGTCGCCAACAAGCCGCCCGAGGTGACGGTCGGGCTGGCCGGGCGGTCGAAGGCCAAGCTCGAGGCGCTCAACCTCGATGCGCCGCTGATCGTCGCCGACGCCAACGACCCGCAGGAGCTCGCGCGCTCGGCCAAGGTCGTGTGCACGACGGTCGGCCCCTACTGGCCCAACGGGTTGAAGCTCGTCGACGCGTGCATCGAACAGGGCACCCACTACTGCGACCTGACCGGCGAGATCCTCTTCGCGCACGCCAGCACCGAGCGCCACCAAGCGGCCGCACGCTCCGGAGCGCGGATCGTCCACAGCGTCGGGTTCGACTCGATCCCCTCCGACCTCGGGACCTTCCTGCTCTTCCAGCAGCAGGGTCAGCTCGCCGACACGACGCTCGTCGTGAAGGCCCTCAAGGGCGGCATGAGCGGCGGCACGATCGCGTCGCTGAAGGGTCAGATCGACGAGATGAAGGGTCACAAGCGAACCGTCTTCGACCCGCACAGCCTCGGCGGATCGGACACCACGAAAGATCTGCGCACGGTGACGAGAGACCCGCAGCACGGCTGGATCGGCCCGTTCGTGATGGCCACCTACAACACGCGCATCGTCCGCCGCAGCTCGGAGCTGCTCGACTACGGCCCGGACTTCGCCTACCGCGAGGTCTCGGCCTACTCCAACCCGCTCTTCGCCGCCGGCTTCACCGCCGGCCTCGGCGCTCTCGCGGGTGGGTTGAGCTTCGGTCCGACACGCAAGCTGCTCGACCGACTGCTGCCGGACCCCGGGGAGGGCCCGTCGGAGAAGGCCCGCGAGAACGGCTACTTCCGGATCGAGGTCCACTCCGGCATCCACGTGGCGAAGGTCGCCGCGAAGGGCGATCCCGGCTATAAGGCGACCGCCGTGATGATGGGCGAGAGCGCCCTGTGCCTTGCGCTCACCGACGGCCCGGGCGGAGTCCACACGCCCGCCTCGGGGATGGGTGAGCCGCTCATCGAGCGGCTACGCGCCGCGGGGATGACGCTCGCGGTCAATCCGAAGTGACAGTGCGTCAAGAATTCACATAAGCGCCGCGCATGAGCGTAGGGTTGCCCCCTGACCAGAGTTAGGTGGATCAGGGGGTAGAGGGGTATGGAGGTACGACTCGGCCGGCGCGTGCCGGTTCTGGCGACGGTCGGCGCCGCCGCGGCGCTGGCGATCGGGCTCGCGGTCCCGTGGGATGGCTCGGAAGCCCATAAGGGCGGCCACGGCCATCACGGCGACGACCGCAGCAAGCTGTTGTTCTTCGCGTCGGACGGCATGCGCCAGGACGCGGTCGAGCACTACGCGGACGAGGGCGTGACGCCAGGCTTCCGGGAGCTGCTCAAGCACGGCGCGTACGCGTCCGACAACGGGCTGCTGACGCAGGCGCCGCCGAACACGGGCGCGGGCTGGTTCACGCTCTCGACCGGCGCGTGGCCGGGCGTCGCCGGGTCCACGAACAACACGTTCCACATCAACGGCAGCACGTTCGCGAACTCGCAGTCCGCGTTCCCGAGCAACGGCACGAGCATCCTGCAGGCCGAGACGCTCGCCCAGGCGACCGAACGCGGCGGCAAGCGCGTCGCGCAGATCGAATGGGCCGGCGGCCGCAGCGGCGTCATCAACGGCCCGACGGTCGACTACCGCAGCTTCTTCTCCGGCCGCGGCGTGGCCACCAACTACGTCTCGCCGACCGACCTTCCCAACTTCATCACGAGCTTCGGGCTGCAGTACGACCAGACGCCGCCGGTCGACGCCACGGGCTGGACGAAGGTGCCGAAGTCCTACTCGCCGGCCAAGGAGATGCGCCTGCGCGTCATCGACGGCGGCATCGACAAGTACGGCCTCAACGCGTACATCTACGACTCCCGCAACGACCGCAAGACCAACTACGACCGGGTCTTCTTCAGCCGCACCAAGAGCGGCGCGGACGAGGTCGCGGACCTCGCCGAGGGTGACCCGTTCGCCGACGTGAAGGTCAAGCTCGTCGGCACCGCCGGCGGCGCCAACGACGGCAAGACGGCCGCGTTCCTGGTCAAGGTGGAACGGCTCTCACCGGACCTCAAGCAGGTCCGCCTGATGCACACCAGCGTCACCCGCGCGTTCGCGAGCTGGCCGGGCTGGAGCGAGCCGGGCTTCACCGGCAGCTTCGAGGACTACGTGGCCGAGAAGTACCCGTCCAGCCAGGCGGGCGACTTCGCGGTGCTCGAGGCGGGCGTCGTGTCCGAGGACACCTACATCGAGCAGGGCGACTACTGGGGCAAGCTCTACCAGCCGCTGATCAAGTACATCCTCACCAAGTACAAGCCGGATGTGGCCATGGTCGGCTTCCCGGGCACGGACGAGGTGCAGCATCAGTTCCTCGGCCTGGTCACGAAGAAGCTCCCCAACGGCGCCGACAACCCGTCCTACGACGACCTCAACCTGGACGGCAAGAAGGACGGCCGCGTCAAGGCGCGGTCCGAGTACGTCGAGAACGCCTACGCCGAGTCCGACGAGACGATGCGGCTCGCCCAGAAGTACATGGACGACCGTGACCTGAACACGTTCGTCAGCTCCGACCACGGCTTCGCGCCGCAGTTCCTGGCGATCGACGCCAGCAAGGTGCTCGTCGATCTCGGCCTGCTGAGCCGGCCGCAGACGAGCAACTGCCGCACGGCCACGGGCGAGACGATCGCCAAGGCGAAGGCCTGCTACGCCGGCGGCGCGCTGCAGGTGTACCTGAACCTCGCCGGCCGCGACCCCGCGCCGCCGACCCCGGCGCCCGGCCAGCCGCCCGCCTACCAGCAGGTCGCCGCGGCCGACGAGGCGAGCACCGTCCAGAAGATCCGCGACGCGTTCACCGCGCTCAAGGACACCAACGACTGGAATCACGACGGCAAGCCGGAGAACTGGAAGGTCATCGACCGCACCTACACCAAGGCCGAGGCCCGCTACATCCCGAACGGGGCGAACAGCACCGCCGACATGGCGCACCCGACCCGCACGGGCGACCTCGTGGTCTTCTCCTACCCGCCGTACCAGTTCGACGCGGCCACGCCCGGCACGCTGATCGCGCCCAGCGCGTTCTTCGGCCAGCACGGCTACGTGCCCGACGTGCAGAACCTGCGCTCGAACACCAACATGCGCGCGACGTTCCTGGCCGGCGGCCCGGCGATCGACCGCGGTGAGGTGGACGACGTCCGCAGCATCGACCTCGCGCCCACCGCGGCGTTCCTCATGGACGTCCCGGAGCCGGCCAACGCGCAGGGCGTGGTCCGCCGCGACCTGCTCGACAAGGGCCGTGACTTCACGCCGATCAACATCGTCGGTCTCAACGACTTCCACGGCCAGCTGGACCCGAGCACGTTCACCTACGACACGATCGCCACGGTGCCGGTCGGCGGCGCGGCGACCCTCGCGACGATGTTCGACGAGGAGACCAAGCTCCTGCCCGGCCAGTCGCTGCGGCTGTCCGGCGGCGACAACGTGGGCGCGTCCCCGCCGAGCTCGGCGCTGCTGGAGGACATGCCGACGATCGACGTCCTCAACGCCTGGAGGCTGGACGCCACCGCGTTCGGCAACCACGAGTTCGACTACGGCCCGACGCGCATCCTCAAGCAGCAGGCGGCGTCGAAGTTCGACTGGCTCTCGGCGAACATCGTGCAGACGAGCACCAACCGGCCGCCGGACTACATCCAGCCGTCGAAGGTCTACCGCGTCAACGGCCAGTGGGTCGGCGTGATCGGCGCGACGGTCAAGAACACGCCCGAGCTCGTCGCGGCCGGCAACACCGCCGGCCTGACGTTCCAGGACGAGGCGGCGGCGATCAAGAAGGAGTCGCAGCGCCTGCGCGCGTTCGGCGTGCGGATCCAGATCGTCGTCATCCACGAGGGCGCCGACTCGGGGAACAACGCCGTCGGCCTGACCGCCCCGACGCCGTGGAAGGGCCGGATCGTCGACGAGATCGTCCCGGCGCTGCAGGACACCACGGTCGACCTCGTGGTCGCCGGCCACACCCACCGCGCGGCGAACACCGTCGTCGGCCACATCCCCGTGGTCGAGGGCTTCAACGCCGGCGTGAGCTACTCGGTCGCGCAACTGATGGTCGACGACGGTGACGTGGCCTGGGCGGGCACGGCGACGCGCATCGCCAAGACCCTCGGCGTCGCGCCGCGTGCGGACGTCAAGGCGATCGTCGACAAGGCCAACGCCGACACGCTGCCGCTGCGCGCGGCGGTGATCGGCAGTGCCTCTGTCGATCTCCTGCGTGACAACCCGGCACGGTTGCTGGAGTCCAACATGGGCAACCTGGTGGCCGACGCGATGCGCGCCAAGTACGGCGTCGACGCGGCGATCACGAACTCCGGCGGGCTGCGGGCGGACATCCGCCGCACGCCGCCGAGCGCGGGCGAGCAGCCCGGCGAGATCACCTACGGAGAGGTGTTCGGGGTGCTGCCGTTCGGCAACCAGACCATCGTCGAGACGCTGACCTACGATCAGCTCGTCGCGGCGTTCGCCAACGGCTTCAAGCCACCGTGCGGTGATTCCTCCGGCGGCACGGGTCGCACGCCGCAGTTCTCGGGCCTGCAGGTCCAGTTCCACTGCAACGGCCTCGTGCCGGTGATCGACAACATCTGGCTGACGCCGCAGGGCGTCAGCGGCCCGAAGACGCTGCTCGGGCCGGCGTCGAGCGTCCGCATCGTCACCAACGACTTCATGTTCACGGGTGGCGACGGCTACACGGCGCTGACCGGCGGGTCCGACGTGCGCCGCACGGGCGACCTGCTGCTCGACGTCGCGATCGAATACATCAAGAATCACTCACCGGTCGCGCCCGTCATCGACGGGCGTCGCATCGGGCCGTAGATCTGGCTCGGGGCCACCACGCGCAAACGCTGCGCGCGGTGGCCCCGCCGCTCGAACGCGACGCAGCGCTTTGATTCCGGGCGTTCGCAGACCCGGGGTGCGGCCGCCGCGGAGCTCTAGCCGATCTCGGCCCTGACCGCGCGCTGGACGTTGCCGTGGATGTGGTCGGTGCCGATCAGCTCGATCGTCCCGTCGGCCTCGAGGACGCTGCGCACGTGCGGCTTGAGTCGCGCAAGCCGCAGGGGCACGCCGAGCCGGTGCAGCTCGGCGAGCTTCGTCGCCCCTTGGGAGTCGATGAAGTTCACGCCTTCGAGGTCGAGCACGATCGCCCTCGGCGGCGCGTCGGAGTCGGTGTAGCCGCGCACGCGGTCCTCGAGCGCCTCCGCGGTGGCGAAGAACAACCCGGCGTCGAGTCGCAGGACGACGACCCCGGGGAACAGCTCGTCGTCGGGGTTCTCGACGAGATCGCGGAACACGTGCGTGCCGGGCTCGCGGCCGAGCTCCGGGATCCCCGGCCGCGTGGCCACGTAGACGAGCCACAGCAGCGAGAGGGCCACGCCGACCACGACGCCGGCGAGCACACCCACCGACAGCACGCCGGCGATCGCCGCGATCGAGATCCAGAAGTCGAACCGGGCCACGCGGTACAGGCGCCTCAGTTCGGCGAGGTCGATCATCCCGAACACCACCGCGTCGATGATCACGGCGCCGAGCACCGCCTTGGGCAGGCTCGAGAACAGCGGCGCGAGGACGAGCAGGGTCGCGAGCACGAGCCCACCGGCGGCCAGCGACGAGACCTGCGTGCGCGCCCCGGCCGACTCGTTGAGCGAGCTGGCCGAGAGGCTCGTCGACACCGGCATGCCCTGGAGCACGCCGGCGCCCAGGTTCGCCATGCCCTGCGCCACGGATTCCTGGTCGACGTCGATCCGGTAGTCGTGACGGGCGGCGAAGGCGCGCGCGTCGCCGGCCGTCTGCGAGAACCCGATCAGCAGCAGCGCCGCGGCCGCGATGCCGACCGTCGCGTAGTGCTCGCGCACGAGCGCCAGGTCGGGGATCGCGGGCGCCGGAAGCCCGCGCGGGACATCGCCGACGAGCGCGACGCCGTGCGCGCCGAGGTCGAACAGGCCCGAGGCCACGAGCCCGCCGGCCACGAGCACGAGCGCGCCGGGAACCTTCGGGGCGGTGAAGCGCAGGCCGAGGATGACGCCGAGCGAGACGACCGCCACGAGCAGCGTCGTGCCGTGGACGCCGGACACCGACTGCAGCCACGACCCGAGCTCCCGCCAGGCGTTGTCACCGTCGGCGTCGGTGCCGGTGAGCTTCGGCAGCTCACCGATCACGACGTCGATCGCCGCGCCCGCGAGGAAGCCCGTGATCACGGCCTTCGAGAGAAACCGCGCGATCCACCCGAGGCGGAAGATCGCCAGCGCCAGGAACAGCAACCCGGTGACGAGGGCGATCGCGGCCACGAGCTGCGCGGCCTGATCGCCCGCGAGCCCCGTGGCCAGCACGGCACTGCCCGCGACCGCCGCGAGCGAGGAGCTCGGCCCGGTCGAGATCTGCCGCGAGGTGGCGAACAGCGCGTAGATGATCGCGCCCGCCGCCGCGGCGTAGAGCCCGTTCTGCAGCGGCACGCCGGCGATCCCGGCGTACCCGAGGTTCTTGGGCACGATCAGCGCCGTGACGGCGACCGCC
This sequence comes from uncultured Solirubrobacteraceae bacterium, assembly GCA_963798325.1. GTDB lineage: Bacteria > Actinomycetota > Thermoleophilia > Solirubrobacterales > Solirubrobacteraceae > Solirubrobacter. The sequence continues at coordinate 1,451,425 of CAWCSS010000001.1, read as the reverse complement.
GCCGTCAGATCGCCGCGCAGCCAGACCCGCTCGTAGCGAGGCAGCCAGCGGGCGGCGGGAACCGCGAGAGCCAATCAGCGCACCGGGTCGACGGTCATCGCGGGCACGCTACGCGCGGCGCGGGCCCGGACATCATCCGAACCGGGCGAGATCGTCGATCAGCCGGCGGGGACGAGCGCGGCGGTCGCCGCCTCCCGTGTCGCGCACAGGGCGAACAGGTCACAGACGCCCGTGAGCTCGAACACCCGGCGCACGCGGCCGGACGGACAGACGACGACGAGGGCGCGGTCCTCGCGCCCGAGCAGCGCGCGGGCGCGCATCAGGACCTGCAGCCCGCTCGAGTCGAGGAACCCGACCTCGGACAGATCGACCACGAGCGCTCCGGCGCTGCGTCGGATCGCGTCCGCCAGCGCGTCGTCCAGTGCCGGTGCGGTGGCCATGTCGACGTCGCCGCGCACCGCGATGCCGGGCGCGTCACTCAAGGGCGTGTCAGCGATTTCCAGGGCCATGTGCGCGACGGTAGACCCGACCGAGTGCCGCGACGGGCACCCGCGTCGCGCCCGCGACGTCCGACCTCGGACATGCCTCAGGCGCGAGCCGGGTAAGGGCTTCGGATGGCCCCGGGTGAGTCCGTGATCAGCGTGGTCGATGCCGACCCCGACCTTGCCGACCTCCTCGACGAGGCGAGCCTCGAGCACGCGCGCCGCGACGGGCTGGCGCGCGTGAAGCGCCTGTCGCCCGGCGAGTGGGACGCCCAGGCGGCGTACGAGCAGGCCGATCACCACCGCGGCTTCCTGATCGTGGAGGGCCTGCTCACCCGCACCGTCAACGTGATGGGACGCCACTGCATCGAGCTGATCGGCCACGGCGACGTGATGCGGCCCTGGCAATGGGACGAGACGGGCTCGCACGTGCGCGCCGAGATCGGGTGGCAGGTGCTGGAGCCGACCCGGCTCGCCGTGCTCGACCACAAGCTGGTGCTGCGTATCGCACCGTGGCCGGAGCTCGGGCTGGAACTGTTCAACCGCGGCACGCGGCGCGCGCACCACCTCGCGGTGGCGCTGGCCATCGCGCACCACCAGCGCGTCGGCGACCGGCTGCTGCTGACGCTCTGGCACCTCGCCGAGCGCTGGGGACGCGTGCACCCCGACGGCATCGTCGTCCCGCTTCCGCTCGGCCACCAGCGCCTCGCCGACCTGGTTGGCGCGCAGCGCCAGTCGGTGACCACGGCGATGGGGCAGCTCACCCGCGACGGGTCGATCAGCCGGCGCGACAACGGCCACTGGGTGCTCCACGGCGAGCCGCCGGAGGAGCTTCGTCACCACCGCCTCGTGGCCGCGTTCAGCTGAAGGCGTCGTCGACGAGCAGGGCGCACCGGGCGCACGGACGACGCGAAGGTCGAGCGGGTGTGGCGTACCGCCCACGCCCTTGAGCGCAGCAGGCCATTATGAGAGCACTCTCATCCGGGTTGCGTACTTTGACTGCTTGGCCCTTGGACTCGCCCCTGCCTCGGCTGCCCGCACCCGACCTCCGAAGCGGCGCCGGCCTCGCTGGCCCGCGCTCGTGGGATTCGGCTTCGTCGCGGTGCTCGCGCTCGCGCTCACCGCGATCCTCGAGTTCTCCGGCGTGACGCTCTCCGCGGATCCCGAGGGGCTCGCGAGCGTCGGCGTGCAGACGCTGGGCGGAACGTTGCAGCCGCCGACGGCCAAGGACGCGGAGGGGCGCGCGATCGCGCTCACGGATACGGGCGGCGTGCTCACCCCGAGCACCAAGATCGCGCCCGGGACCAAGGTCACGCTCGTCGTCATCGTGCGCCGCCCCGGCTGGAGCGCATGGCTGCTCGGCAAGACGGCCGAGAAGCGCCTGACGGTGACCGCGCCGCTGGCCGAGGTGACGTCGAAGTGGGTGACCAGACCCGATGGTGGGCCGGTCCCCGTGCGGTTCAGCCGAACCGATCGCGCGCGTCGCCTATGGCGGTCACAGCGCCGCGAGCGCGACCGGCACGTCGTTCGAGGTGCCCGTGACGGCCAAGGCCGGGACGGTCAAGGTCGCCGTGGCCGCCCGGTCCTGGGAGAAGCTCGGCGATCCGGCCACCGTGCACTACTTCCCCTCGGCCAAGCGGCCGGTGGCGCTGATCAGCCCGACACCGAGCGGCCGGCTCGATCCGGGCGATGAGGTGCGGGTCACGTTCGCCGCCGCCAAGGCGGCCGAGCCGAAGATCAACGTCGCCGGGCACTGGAAGCATCCCGACGGCCACACGTACGCCTTCGTGCCCTCGGGCTCGGGGCCGTCGCTGGGCAGCACGGTCAAGCTCACGCTGCCGCACACCTCCGCGGTGGCCGACATGGCCGGCCGCAACCTCAAGAACACGCGCACGGTCACGTGGACGATCCCGCCCGCCTCGCCGCGGCGCCTGATCCAGCTGCTCGCCGAAGAGGGCTACCTGCCGGTCAAGTTCAGTGGCCCTGCGGTCGCGCACACCGTGCGCGCGCAGAACGGCGCCGCCGCGAACCCGCCCGAGGGCGACTTCGACTGGCGCTACGCGAACACGCCGTCCGAGCTCAAGAAGCAATGGAAGCCGGAGACCGCCAACGTCATCGTCCGCGGCGCGATCATGATGTTCCAGGACGAGCACGGCCTGACCGTCGACGGCCTCCCCGGCCCGGACCTGTGGAAGGGCCTGCTCAAGGAGGCGCTGGACGAGAAGACCGAGCACGCGGGCTACTCCTACGTCTACGTGCATCGCGACCAGCGCCCGCAGGAGCTCACGCTCTGGCACAACGGCGAGCGGATCTTCACCTCTCCCGGCAACACCGGCGTACCCGCCGCGCCGACCGTGCTGGGCACCTTCCCGGTGTTCGAGCACCTCGCCGAGACGACGATGAGCGGCACCAACCCGGACGGCTCGCACTACAACGACCCGGGCATCAAGTACGTCAGCTACTTCAACGGCGGCGACGCCCTGCACGCCTTCGATCGCGCCTCCTTCGGCACGCCGCAGAGCGTCGGTTGCGTCGAGCTCCCGCTGGCGTCGGCGGCCAAGATCTGGCCCTACACGCCGATCGGCACGCTGGTCACCATCGAGAGCTGAGCCGCGCCCGCGGACCGGGCGCGGTGCCAACCGCGGCGCCTTGGGCTTCGCGACCGAGCAGGCGCGTGCCGCTAGACCACGGCCAGCATGCCGCCGTCGACGTAGAGCGTGTGCCCGTTGACGAAATCCGAGGCCGGTGAGCTCAAGAACAGCAGCGCCCCGACCAGATCCTCGACGGTGCCCCAGCGCGCGGCCGGCGTCCGCGACGACAGCCAGCGGCTGAACTCCGGGTCATCGACGAGCGCTCGGGTGAGCTCGGTCTCGATGTAGCCCGGCGCGAGCGCGTTGACCTGCAGGCCCGCCGGCGCCCAGTCGGCGCACATGCCCTGCGTGAGCATCTTCAGGGCGCCCTTGGTCGCGGCGTAGGGCGCGATGCCTGGCCGCGCCAGCGCCGACTGCACGGAAGCGACGTTGATGATCTTGCCGCGGCCCCGCGCGACCATCCCGCGAGCAACCTCGCGGCCGACCAGGAAGGCGCTGGTCAGGTTCGTGTCCAGCAGCCGGTACCACTCGGTATCGGGGAACTCCAGCAGCGGCGCACGGTGCTGAATCCCGACGTTGTTGACCAGCACGTCGAGCGGGCCCGCCAGTGCCTCGGCCTCCGCGACGCCCGCGGTCACCGCGTCCGCGTCGGTGACGTCGAAGGCGACGTGGCGCACTCGGTCGCCTCCGAGCGCATCCGCGGCCGCCTGCAGCCGGTCGGCGTGGCTGCCGTGCAGGACCACCGTGCAGCCGGCCTCGAGCAGGCCCTGTGCCAGTGCGTAGCCGATGCCCCGGCTGGAGCCGGTGACCAGCGCGGTGCGCCCAGTGATGTCGAACAGTCGATGCGCCGCCACTGTCCAGCGAGACTACCTGCGCCCTGCCGTCGCTCTCCGGGACGCCATCTACGATCTCGCGATGCTCGAATGGCTGGGGCGCACGGCAGCCCGCCGGCGGTACGTGATCCTCGGCGTCTGGGCCGCGGTCGCGCTCGCCGGCGGCGTGTTCGGCGCCGGCGTCTTCGACCGCGCGGAATCCGTGGAGCGGGCGCGCGGGGAGTCGGCGCGCGTGCAGGAGCGCCTGGACGAGCTGGCCCCCGACGGCGAGACGGTCGTGGCCGTGATCGGCGGGGAGGACTTCTTCACGCCCGCGCTCGTCAAGAGCGCGAGCGACGTCATGAACGAGCTGCGCGCGTTCCCCGGGGTCCACGAGGTCCGTGACGCCTACACGGGGCAAGGGCTGATCGCGGGCGACAAGCGCAGCTCGCTGGCGGTGATCGAGCTCGACCCGAAGCTCGACGATGACGCGGCGCTCGCCGTCGCCGACAAGGTGGCCGCGAAGCTGCGCACGATCGACGCGCCCGAGGTGCTCGTCGGCGGCAAGCTGCTCGCCGAGCGCACGTTCGCCGAGCAGGCCACTCGCGACGCGGTGCGCGGGGAGGCGATCGCGTTCGTCGTGCTCGCCGTCGTGCTCGTGCTCTTCGGCGGCGGGCTGCTCGCCGGTGCGCTCCCGCTGCTCGCGGCGCTGGCGACGATCACGGGCTCGCTGCTCGCGCTCAACGCGCTGGCCGGCGTGACGTCTATCAGCGAGTTCGCGGTCAACGTCGTCACCCTGCTCGGGCTCGGGCTCGCGGTCGACTACAGCCTGCTGGTCATCGCGCGCTTCCGCGAGGAGCGCAGCGCAACCCCGTCGGCGCCGATCGGCGACGTGCTGGCCCGGACGATCGCCGGAGCGGGCCGCGCGGTCCTCGTCTCCGGCCTCGCGGTCGCGATCGCGCTCGCCGGGCTCTACGCGTTCGCCGACCCGCTGCTGTCGGCGATGGCCCTGGGCGGCGTGCTCGCCGTCGCCACGGCGACGCTCGCCGGGCTCACGCTGATGCCGGCGCTGATCGCGGTCGCGCATCACCGCATCCCGTCTCCGGGCACGCGCACGTGGGTCTGGCGGCGCGAGCGCCGAAGCGCGCCCGGGCTGCTCGCACGGCTGGCCGCGTTCGCGCAGCGCCGTCCTGCCGCGGTGGCGCTCACCGCCACCGGCGCGCTGCTCGCGCTGGCGATCCCGGCGCTCGGCCTCCAGGTGGCCGACGCCGACGCGCGCTCGCTGCCCGCGGACGCCCAGGAGCGGCGCGTGCTGGAAGCGATCGAGCGCGACTTCACCGCGGGACCGGTCGATCCGATCCAGGTGCTGATCGCCGCCGCGCCGGGCGATCCGGCCGTCACCGCGCTGATCGAGCGCATGCGGCGGCTCCCGAACGCGAAGGACGGGATGATCCGCGACGACCTGCCGCCGTCGGTCACCGGGATCGAGGTCGACGCCGCCGGTCCCGACTCCGGCGAGCGCGCGCAGCGGTTGGTCCGCGCGATCCGGGAGCTCGACGCCCCGGTGGAGGTGCTCGTGGGCGGAGCGGCCGCCGAGCTCGTGGACGCGAAGGACTCCACGCTGCAGCGGCTGCCGCTGGCACTGGTGGTCGTCGGCGTGCCGACGATGCTGCTGCTGTTCGCCCTCACGCGCTCCGTGCTGATCGCGGTCAAGGCGATCGTGCTCAACCTGCTCACGCTCGGCGCCGCGCTGGGCGTGGTGGCGCTGCTGCTGCCAGGCCCGCTGGACATCACGACGCCGCTGCTGCTGTTCATGTTCCTGTTCGGGCTCTCGATGGACTACGAGGTGTTCCTGCTCGCCCGCATCAAGGAGGAGTGGGACCGCTGCGGCGACAGCGATCGGGCCGTGCTGGACGGCATCACGGCCTCGGGACCGGTCGTCACGGCGGCGGCGATCTCGATCGGCGTCGTCTTCGGAGGGTTCGCGCTCGGTGAGCTCGCCGAGGTCAGGGAGATCGGCGTCGGGATGACGGTCGCGATCCTCCTCGACGTCACGGTGGTCCGCGGTCTGCTGCTGCCCGCGACGATGACCGTATTCCGCCGCTGGAACTGGTGGCCTGGAGACTTCTGGGACAAAAGCAGACGAATGTCCTAGACCGGTTACTCGTGTAACGTGCGGCATTCTGCCGACAACGCGACAAAAGAGGGGTGGAATCGCGACCGATGCCCGGCTAACTTCTCATGGCGAACTGACGTCGCTGTAGGAGGAGTCGCGGTTGTCCGGATTGGTTCGTCGTCGTCTGAGTGGCCGTATCGGCGCACTCGGCGTCGCAATGGTCGTCGCCACCGGCGCGTTCGCCGGGTCGGCCGACGCGCAAGCCCCGCAGGAGCCCGGCGTCACGCTGCGCACGTATCAGTTCGCCAACGGGCCCACGGCGACGTGCACGCTCAAGAGCGGGCAGACGCCCAACGTCGACAAGCTGATGCCGAACATCAACTGGTCGACGGAGGCCGACTTCGGCGCCAGCGACAACTTCCAGTCGACCGTCCTGGCGAACCTGAACGCCGCGACGGCCGGCAGCTACGCCTTCCGCATCACCAGCGACGACGGGTCGAAGCTGAGCATCGACGGCGCGCTCGTCATCGATCATGACGGCCTGCACGGCGACACCTCCAAGGAGGGCACCGTCACGCTGACCGCGGGCACCCACGCCCTGCGCATCGACTACATCGAGGCCGGCGGCGGCCAGGTCCTCAAGCTCGAGTGGAAGGCCCCGGGCGCAAGCGACTACGTGGTCGTCCCGACCTCGGCGCTGTCCACCGAGGCGGGCGTCGTGCGCGTCACCAACCCGGGCTTCAAGTACTGCGAGGGCGTCACGGACACGGCCGGCGACGGCCTGCGCCTGGACTCCGTCAACCCGGACTACGACCTGGTCAACATCCGCCCGAGCGCGTTCCAGCCGAAGGTCTCGGGCATGGACTTCCTGCCGGACGGCCGCCTGGTCCTGACCACGACGGGCGACGTCTCCTCCGGCGGCTGGGTCCCGAACCCGGAGTCGAGCGAGGTCTACATCGTCGACCACGTCCAGGACGCCACGAGCAGCGCCCAGGTGACCTACACCAAGGTCGCCGAGAAGCTCAAGAACGTCATGGGCATCCAGGTCGTCGACGGCCACTGGTACGTGTCCGAGCGCGAGGGCCTCACCGAGCTCACGCCCGACACCGACGGTGACGGGATGATGGAGCACAAGCGCCTCGCGTCGTGGCCCAACGGCGGCAACTTCCACGAGTTCGCCTTCGGCCTCATCCACGACGACGACTACTTCTACGTCGCTCGCTCCAACGCCATCAACAACGGCGGCGCGACGACCGACCCGCAGCCCGGCCAGAACCCGGGCACGGCGATCAAGATCGACCGCAAGACGTGGCAGGTCTCGCTGATCGCCGGCGGCCTGCGCACCCCGAACGGCATCGGCTTCGGCCCCGAGAACGGCATCTTCGTCAACGACAACCAGGGTGCCTGGCTGCCGGCGGACAAGATGGTCCAGATCAAGCAGGACCGCTTCTTCAACCACTACATCAACCCGCCCGGCCCGTTCGACTCCAAGCCGGTCACGCAGCCGGTGCTGTGGATGCCGCACAACGAGATCGCGAACTCCCCGACGGCCCCGGTCCTGCTCAAGGACGGTCCCTTCCAGGGCCAGATGATGTGGGGCGACCTGACCTACGGCGGCCTGCAGCGCGGCTTCCTCGAGAAGGTCGGCGGCGAGTTCCAGGGCGCGGTCTTCCGTCACTCCGCGGGTCTCGAGGTCGGCGTCAACCGCACGATCATCGGCCCGGACGGCTCGATCTACATCGGCGGCACCGGTGAGGGCGGCAACTGGGGCGAGGACAACAAGCTCCGCTACGGCCTCCAGAAGCTCAAGCCGAACGGCAAGAACGTCTTCGACTTCGCGACCATGAGCGTGATCGAGGGCGGCTTCAAGCTCACCTACACGCAGCCGGTCGGCGACACCGCGATCGCTCGCCTCAAGGACGCCTACAAGTTCGACCAGTGGCGCTACGTGCCGACCCCGGCGTACGGCGGCCCGAAGGTCGACGAGGAGAGCCTGACCGTCAAGGACGCGTCGATCTCCGCCGACAAGCTGACCGTCACGGTCCACGTCGACGGCCTCAAGCCGGGCCGCGTGGTCCACGTGCGCTCGCAGCGCCCCTTCGCCTCTTCGACGGGCGAGGAACTGTGGAACACCGAGGCCTGGTACACGCTCAACGTCCTCCCGGGCTACATCGCGCCGGTCGGCGACGGCACCTATGAGCTCGAAGAGGCCGCCCTCAGCGGTGGCGCGAAGTTCGACACCGAGCACGCCGGCTACACCGGCAGCGGCTTCGTCTCCGGCATCCAGACCGCCGGGTCGTCCTCGATCAAGCTCGACGTCAACACGGCCAAGGCCGGCGACTACCGGATGGCGCTGCACTACGCCAACGGACCGAACCCGTTCCAGGGCCCGAAGAAGATGACGCTGATCGTCAACGGCACCAGCCGCACGATCACGCTGCCGTCGACGGGCACGTGGAAGACCTGGGGCTACTACCTCGACACCGTGCCGCTGACCGGCGGCGCGAACACGATCGAGTTCAAGTACGGCGCGACCGACGACGGCAACGTCAACCTGGACTCGCTGCGGCTCGCCCCCGCGGGCACCACGCGCTACGAGGCCGAGGCGGGCACGCTCGCCGGCGGCGCCAACGCGCAGACCGAGCACGCGGGCTACAGCGGCCTCGGCTACGTCGGCGGCTACGAGAACGCGGGCGCGAACCTCACGCTGCAGGTCAACGCGCTCGCCGACGGCGTGGCGGACGTCACCTGGGGCTACGCCAACGGGCCGAACCCGTTCCAGGGCACCAAGCGCCTGAGCCTGTACGTCAACGGCGTCTTCCAGAAGAAGGTGTCGTTCCCGGACACGGGCGCCTGGCCGAACTACCGGACGCTGAACGACAAGATCACCGTCAAGGCCGGCAACAACGCCATCCAGCTCAAGTACGACACCGGTGACGAGGGCAACGTCAACGTCGACTACCTGGACTTCAAGCAGAACGAGCCGATCCAGTGCGGCACGGTCGACGCCAACGACACGTTCGACGGCACGACGCTGGACAAGTGCCGCTGGACCACGATCGTCAACGAGGACGCCGCGGGCTACTCGCTGGCGGGCGGCAAGCTGGCGATCAAGGCGGCCTCCGGTGACATCACCGGCAGCACCGTGACCGCCAAGAACATCATCCTGCAGCCGGGCCCGACCAGCGGCAACTGGTCGGCCACGTCGAAGGTGTCGATCGACGGCACCGACGACTACCTGCAGGCCGGTCTCGTGGCCTACTCGAGCGGCACCAACTGGGGCAAGCTCGTGGTCATGCGCCGCCCGGGTGGCGAGTGGACGACCGAGCTGGGCCGCAACAGCGGCTACCAGAACGGCCCCGCCCTGCCCGCGAACGCCCAGAAGGCGATCACGCTGCAGATGTACATGCGTGACGGCCAGCTGCGCGGGCGCTACTCGCTCGACGACGGCGGCACCTGGACCGAGGTCGGCGACGGCTTCGACACGGGCGGCATCACCGCGCCGAGCATCGGCGTCGCCGCCTACAACGGCACGGGCGCCGAGACCGGCACGTTCGAGGCGTTCACCGTCGGCGCGGCCCCGGACCTCCCGGTCTCCCCGCCGTGCGAGACCCCGTCCGTCCCGGAGGCCGGTTACACGGCCCTGTTCGACGGCACCGACGCCTCGCTGGTGGACTGGCAGTACGCCGGTGCCGGCCGCTTCGTCCGCGAGGACTGCACGATCAAGTCCGTCGGCGGGTTCGGCCTGATGTACACCAAGAAGGACTACAAGGCGCCGTACTCGCTCAAGCTCGAGTGGATGATGCCCGGCGACGACAACTCGGGCGTCTTCGTCGGCTTCCCGGACAAGGGCACGGGCACCGATCAGACCGCGATCACCGACGGTGAGGAGATCCAGATCGATCCGACGGACGACCCGTCACACACCACGGGCTCGATCTACGGCAAGCAGGCGGCGGACGCCGCCGCCCGCGACGCGGCGCTCAAGCCGGCCGGGCAGTGGAACGCGTACGAGCTCGTCGTGAAGGCCGACCGCATCACGGTCTACCTCAACGGCGTCAAGATCAACGACTGGGTCGACCCGGACAAGGCGCTCGGGATCGGCCGCATCGGCCTGCAGATGCATGGGTCCGGTGACGACGTGTACTTCCGCAACGTCCGCGTCAAGGAGCTCGAGACGAGCGTCGACACCCCGGGCTCGATCGGCGGCGTGGTGCCGGGGACGCTCGGCCTGAAGCTGGGTGCCTCGCCGACGTTCGGCATGTTCACGCCGAACCTCGACCGCACCTACGAGACGGCGATGACGGCCGAGGTGACCAGCACGGCGGCGGACGCCGCGCTGACCGTCTCGCCGCAGCCGGCGTATCTCGCCAACGGCGCCTACGCGCTCTCCGAGCCGCTGCAGGTGGCCTTCTCCAAGGCCGCGTGGAACGACCCGGTGTCCGGCGACCCGGTGACCATCACGTTCCGCCAGCACATCAGCGCCACGCAGCCGTTGCGCACCGGCAACTACGGCAAGACGCTGACGTTCACGCTGTCGACCACGAACCCGTGAGTCACTCGGCACCGGCCGCCGCTTCGCGCGGCGGTCGGTGCCGACCGCGTCGCTAGTGCCCGGCGCGAGTGTGGTACGGGCCGCTTGCGGGTGACGCCGGCGAGCTGTTGACGAACGTCACGTTCTTCTTGGCCTGCTGGTTCGCGCGGATCTCGGCCGGCGACATGCCGCGGAAGCGCTCGTCGACGAGTTGCTCGGCGTACTCGTGGTCCTCGAAGTCCACGAGTGACGGCCGGCCGATCGCGTAGATGGTGCGGTGGCCGCGCTCCTTGTAGACGCCGCCGGCGCCCGCTCCCGGCGTCAGCTCCTTCTCGTCCTTCATGTCGCGGACTTCGATGACCGTGCTCGTCGGCGACTCGGAGCTCGACTTGAGCTTGCCGTCGGTCCGCTGGGCCTTGCCGTCACCGTCGGGCCGGACGCCTTCGGAGACGTTCCCCTCGATCGAGACGAGCCTGCCCGAGACCGGGTCATAGGACTCGACCATCACGATGTGGTTGGCGATCCCGTCGCCCTGCTTGACCCCCGAGTGGCGGATCAGCGCGATGTCACCGGGTCGGATGTCCGCGGCCGCCGACGGGCCGACGACCCACTTGCGCGGCGTGCCGCGCGCCGCGTGGTACTCCTTCACCGACCACCACCGGCCGTCGGCGAAGACCGACAGCGGCGCCCGCGACGCATTGATGTTGGCCGTGTACTGGAAGAAGTCGTTGACGTTGTCGGTGTGCGCGAACGCCTTGCGCAGGTCCTTGTCCAGCGCCGCGCCGCGGAACATGTTGGCGGCGGCGAACATCCCGCACCAGTCGTCGACGACCTCCTTCTCGACCTGCTTCTTGGTCCCGTCCGGCTGCGTGACCCAGGCCTTGACCTTCTTGAGCGACTGCCCGCTGGAGAACCCCGAGTCCGCGAACACGTCGTCGAGCTCGGTGCGCGCCCGCTTGGAGTCCTTGACCTCGGGCACCGTGTTGGTCTGCACCGTGCCGGCCCGCCACGTCTCACGCGCCTCGGCGACGGACCGCGCCTGCAGCAGCGCGAGCGCCGCGTCCTGGCAGGCCTCGGCGGCCTGACGCAACTCGGGCGTGGGCGCCGCGGCGTGGAAGGCGGACGCCTGCTCGCGGAACGCCTTGGCCTGCTCGAGCGTCCCCAGCTCCGGGTTGTCGGCGCGCCCGTGATCGACGACCGACGACGCGTTCATCGCGGACACGACGTGATCGCGGATCCGCTCGCCCAGTGCCTGCGCGCCCCAGCGAGCCGCGCTCACCTTGGCGTGCACGTCCGCGCCGGCCGCACCGTAATCGGCATCGTGCCCGGGGACCACGGTGCTCTCGAAGGTCAGGTTGCTGGCGTCGGCGGCGTCGCCGAGCGAGTGGAGCACCTCCACCAGCGAGCGCAGCCAGGCGCTCGCGGCGGCGAGATCCGTACCCGCCGGCGCCGGCGCGAGCGCCTTCAGCAGCGACGCCCCGGCGCGGTAGTGCTTCAGCGTGTCGGCCAGTGGCGGGAGCTCGGCCACCGGCTGGCGGGCGAGCAGCCTGGCGAGGGCGTGATTGCTCCCCACCAGCCACTGGGGAGGAACCTGCTGTGCGGTGCTCGCGCCCGGCCCTCGCCGCGGGGGCCGGCGGGCGATGTCGCGGTCATGCATGGCACGACCAACACTCTCGCGTCCGCGGCCGGCGCGCAAGACCTCAACGGGCAGCCTCTGGGGAACCGTGGAGCCGTCCCTTCGGCTAGTTCGTCACGCACTCATAAGTGAGAAAATTCGGTGCGCTCCTGCGACGGCGCTGGAGTGCGGTGTCAAGCCGCGCTGCGCTGCGCATTCACCTCACGCGCCCGAAAGCTCACGATGACATCACGCACTCCTCGCGGGACGACCGCCGCGCTGCTCCTCGCGGCCGTCCTCGCGCTGCTGGTACCCAGAGCGGCGCTGGCGAAGATCAACTTCACGGTCGACGTCAAGGCGCATCCCTCGGTGTTCCAGGCCAACACCGAGGTCGAGGTGCCGCTGTATCTGGTCGAGAACCGGGCGCCAGACGTCGACACCAGCTACTTCGCCAAGTACGCGCCCGGGCTGCGCGAGGTCTACGTGGACATCGGCAGCCTGCAATCGCGCTTCGTCTCGTTCACCCCGGACGCCGCGTTCGACGGGCGCGGGACCAACAACCCCTCGGCCGAAGGGTTCGAGGTCTACAAGAACAAGATCATCAACAGCGGCGGCCGGAGCCGGATCTACCTCCAGCTCTACGCCACCCACGGCGCGCCGGCCACCGTCGACGGCTCCGGCATCACCGGCCGGACCGAGCGGCTGCTCGGCACCCTGCGGATCGCCGTCGGCGCGCACACCGACGTCGCCAACGGCCAGAAGATCGTGCTCGACTACACGGTCGGCGACGACCCGTCATCCGTGGACCCCGGCTTCGACTGGTGGAGCAAGCTGCCCGACGCCGGCGGCAAGGGCTGGAGTCTCGTCGGCGGCATCGGCATCACCTGGCCGCTCCAGACCCGCGTCTTCTGGGACGGCACGGCCGAGAACCAGGGCACCGCCCCCGGCGACGGCGCGGCGACCGCCAACGGCGGCTCCGACGGCAGCGGCGGCACCGGCGTCGCCGGGACCGGCACCGGCGCCGGCACGGCGGACGGCGCCGGCACCGCGGACGGCGCCGGCAACCCCGCCGCCGGCCCCCAGGCCCCGGGCGTCTCGGCGCTGGATTACAGCGGCAAGCTCAAGAAGGCCAAGAAGAAGAGCAAGCAGCCGTTCACGGTCTCGACCAAGAAGCCCTCCAAGGGCACGCCCGCGGTGAAGGTCACGGTGACCGCCAACACGTCGCTGACCGCATCGCTGGCCAAGGTCGGCGCCAAGCACAAGCTCACCCCGCTCAAGGGCAAGAAGGTCTTCCAGGTCACCTCGCTCGAGGCGTACCTCAAGCTCACCGGCAGCTGGAACAACAAGACCTTGCCCAAGGGGACGTATCGGCTGACGCTGCGCTCCCCCTCCGGCGTCGCCTACCCGGTCGAGTTCACCGTCAAGTAGCGGCGCGCAGGCAGGGGGTGACGCAACCTCGTCAGGCCAGGCCTGACGCCGTTGCGTCACCCCTCCGGCAATGGCTCTGAGGCAGCGGCGGCACGGGTGGAGGTCGAAAGCACCCTTGGTGGGGTTGGCCGGCGATCGTCGCGGGCAAGCCTGATCGCATGCCGGACCGGTCGCATGTTCGTGCTCTTCGCGGCGGTCGTGCTGGCCGGGTGCGCGGAGGCCGGTTCGGCGCGGGCGCCGACGCCGCCGCCGGCCACCGAGCGGCCGTTGCTCGACGCCCCCGATCCGGCCGGCCCGACGCAACGCGGTGTGTTTCTCAAGGACCCCAAGGGCCAGGTTCAACGGATCGCGGCCGGAGGGCATCTCGTCGCCTGGTCGGTGCGCACGCCCGCCGCCCGACGCCACGACGATGACTACGGGCGTCCGCAAGTGCTGCCGAGGACCTCCAAGGTCGTCATCGCCGATGAGCGGGGCGGACCCGTCCTGACCGTCGGCCTCGGCCGTCGCTGGGTCTCGCAGCTGCGGATGATCCGCGGCGTCGACGGCCCATCCGAGCCGCAACTCGCCGTCACCGCGTGCCGGACACGCAGGACGTCGAGTTGCCGGAACGAGCTGCTGACGCTGACCGCCGAGCCGCCGTTGAGGATCCTCCGGCGCCGCGGCGGGACCGAGGCCACGGCGGCGATCAAGGGCCAGCTCGACAGCGGCCGTTGGCTCAGGAGCCGCAACCACACGTGTGCGGCGGAGCTGACCGTGCGGGAGGTCGTCGGCGGGGCGATCCGCACGCTGCCGGCGCTTCCGGCCACCGACGAGGAGTACACGCGCTGCGAGCGCCTCGGCAGCCTCCGGATCTACGGCCGGTACGTCTTCGCGGGTGTGCTGCGCACGGACCCGAAGCTGGACTTCGAGGCCGAGTTTCTCTACGGCATCGACCTCTCGGCCGGCGCCTCGGCCCGCTGGACCGAGATCGCTCGCCCCTACACCGGGACCGACGGCGGGGCGACCGTCCCGCTGGGTCCGGTCATCACCGACAACGCACTGTTCTGGGAGCCGTACGACACCGTGGAGGAGTCGGTGTACTCGCTCCAGCGCGTGGTCCTGCCACGGGACCTCCAACTGCCACAGAGCGCCGAGACCGCCAACACGAGCGACCCGATCGTGCCGGACGCCAGCGACGCCTGCGACATCGCCGCCAGCGATAGCGCACTGTACGAACTGACCAGCCCGCACTGTGCCCTGGGCTACAGCAACGGCCGCAGCGAGATCCGGCGCCTCGTCAACCCCGAGTTCCACACGTCACTCGACGGTTCGCACTCGTAGACGTCCGCGGTTGGCGGAGAACCCGGCGCGCGGCTGTGGTTCGCAGTGAGCCGCGTTCCTGCGCGGCCTTGATCAGGTGCCGCGCCCTGTGGGCGTGGGCGTGGTCGTCCTTGGGGGCACCCTGTGGCGCAGGCGATCAGCGCTGCACCGCCCGCCGCGTCAGCGCGTGACCGTGAACGTGAGGGTTCGCACGGCCGAACGCAGCCCGCCGGCATCGGTCGCCTGAACGCTGATCCGGTAGCGACCCGGCGCGAGCTTGCGGCGCGCGACCTTGCCGGGGACGGTCATGGTGACGTTCCCCGCGCGGCCCGACGCCGAGAGCGACCCGGCCGAGCGCACGACGGTGCAGCGCTTGCCGCTGCGCGCCGTCGAGGAGCAGCGCTTGCCCGACCGGCGGCCGGGCACCAGGCGGTCGATCCGGATCGACAGCGCGGCGTCCTCGGACAGCGTCGCCGTCAGCTTGATGGCTTTCCCCGTGCGGGCCTTGCCCGAGCGCTTGAGCGCCCCCAGCACCGGCGCGGTGTTCGCGGCGCCCCCGCCGGGTGCCGGGCCACCACCGGGCGCGCCGGTGATCGCGGCCGATGCGGACGCGACGTCGTTGGCCGAGGATGCGCCCGGCGTCGAGGACGCGACGGTGGCCGCCGCCGTGAGCGAGCCCGCGGACCCGGCTCGGAGGACGATCGTGACCGTGACCTGCGCGCCCGCGGCGACCGTGCCCAGCTGACACCGGACCGCCGTGGTGCAGGTCCCGGCCGAAGCGACCGCGGCCACGACCTCGGCGGCGCCCGACGTCGCCACGTCGAGGGTCGCGCCCTCCGCCGGGTCAAGGCCCGTGTTGGTCACCGTGGCGATGTAGGTGACGTCGCCTCCCGGCGCGACCTCGGCGCGCGACTGCGCGAGCGCGACGCCGATGTTCGAGGAGAGCTCCACGGCTCCGATGTCGCAGGCCGCACCGGTCGGCGCGGGGGCCCCGCGCTGATCGGTGCCATCGTCGGGGCACGCCACGGCCTGGCCGATCGCCGGGCTGGTGAGCGCGGGCAGCAGGCCATCGGTCTGCCCACCGGCCGAGCCGAGGACGCCCAGCTGCGGAGCGGTCGAGGAGAGTTGGTCCCCGCCGAACCCACACGTGACACCCGAGTCGATGTTCCTGCCGGACGGCACCGGCTTGTTCGGGCCGCAGTTCGTGTAGCCGGCGCCCGACACGCCACCGGCGAAGATCGAATCGGCGGTCGTGGCGCTGCCTGCGTCGGAGATGAAGAGGTTGCCCCCGGCCTGGGCGGCGGTCGACGATGTGGCGGCGTTCCCCGACAGCGTGACGTGCCGGAGACTCAACGTCCCCTGGTTGACGTAGATGCCCCCGCCGTACGCCGTCGACGTGCTCGTCATCGTGTTGCCGGCGATCGTCGACGAGCGAATGTCGAGTTGGGTGGCCGAGGAGTAGATGCCGGCCCCGATCCCGAATCCGCCCGTCTGGGTCCCGGTGTTGCCGGTGATCGCGCTGCGCTTGATCAGCACCTTCGACCCCGGGTCGATCCGCATCCCGACCCCGTAGATGTTGGCGCCACTCGTGACGGAGTTGCCGGAGATCGCGACGCGATCGAGGGTCAGCTCGTTCCCGAGCACGTAGAGGCCCATCGCGCCGCCGCTGATCGTCATCCCGGAGAGCGCAACCTCCGCGGTGCCCGTGGCGCGCACGACGATGCCGCTGCCGGGTCCGGTGATCCGGGTCGTCCGCGCCCCCGCGCCGTTGATCGTCAGGTTGGTCGAGATCGTCAGTTCCGAGCTCGTGCTGTACGTCTCGGCGGGCAGGGTGATGGTGTCGGCGCCCATCAGCGCGTTCGCCTGGACGATCGCCGCCCGCAACGTGCAACCCCCGGAGGGAGCGGCGCACACGCCGTCGGCCGTGTTTGCGTCGGTCGCGTCAAGCTTGGAATTGACGACGAATGTCGCCGCCCGCGCCTGCGGGGCGACACACGGCGACGCGACGACCGCCACCAGACACAGCATCAGCGCTCTCATATCGCCGGAACCTAACCCGACGGGCGGCCCCGGCGCAATGCGCGCTTGACCAGGTTGAGCGGCGCTCGTTGGTCCAGACGAAGGGCCGGTAGTTGCTCGGTGCAGTGCAGGGGGTGCGGCACCACAGCGGCCATAGTGGCCGCTCAGGTGCCGGACCCCCTCCCCAGCACGAGCCGCCCGTCCGCGTAGGCGAGGTGGTCATAGACGGCGTAGCGCTCGATGGGGCGGCGCCATCCGCTCGGCTCCGGCGCCAGGCCGCCTCCCGCCGGCACATCGCCCGGCGCGCGATTGCGGATACGTTTTCGTGATGCCCTTCGAAGATCTGCTGGTGGCGTGGGACGGCGAGCAGGTGGCCGTGCGCTACGACGCCGAGCTGAACACCTGGATGTTCATCGGCGTGCACTCGACGAAGCTCGGGAAGACCGGTGGCGGAACCCGCATGCGCGTGTACGAGCGGCCCGAGGACGGGCTCGCCGACGCGCTCAAGCTGTCCAGCGCCATGACGCGCAAGTTCGCGGTCTGCAACTTCCCGCGCGGCGGTGGCAAGGCGGTCCTGGCCGTGCCCGCGCTGCCCGAGGGCGAGGCGCGGCGCGAGCTGCTGCACCGCTTCGGCGATTTCGTCAGCTCGCTCGGCGGCCTGTACTCGTGCGCGCCGGACATGAACACCTCAGAGCGCGACATGGACGTGATCGCCGAGCACTGCCCGTACGTGTTCTGCCGCACGGTGGGCAACGGCGGCTCCGGCTCGACCTCACCGGCCACCGCACGGGGCGTCTTCTACGGCATCGAGGCGTCTGTCCAGTACGCGCTCGGCGTGCCGGATCTGCGGGGCGTTCGCGTGTTGGTGCAGGGCGTCGGCTCGGTCGGCGGACTGCTCGCCGAGTACCTGGCCGAGGCGGGCGCGGAGGTGCTCGTCTCCGATGTCGACGCGGCGCGCGTGACGGTGGGGACGTTCGTCGCGCCGGAGGACGCGGTGGGCACCGAGTGCGAGGTCTTCGCGCCCTGCGCGACCGGCGGCATCGTCAACGCGACGACGGTCGACGCGTTGCGCTGCAAGGTGATCGCCGGCGCGGCCAACAACCAGCTCGCGACGCCGGACATGGCCGCGCGCCTGCACGAGCGCGGGATCCTCTACGCGCCGGACTACGTGATCAACGCCGGCGGCGTCATCCACGGCGCGGGCATCGAGTCACTGGGGTGGAACGAGGACCAGGTCGACGCGCGCCTGCGCGAGCTCGGGACCCAGCTCAAGGCGCTCTACGCGGTGGACGGCTCGCCGGTCGACGCTGCCGACCAGCTCGTCGCGGCGCGCCTAAGCGCGTAGCCGGTAGCCCCTCTGGAACAGCCGCCAGTTGACGGTGAACAGCGCGCCGGCCGCGGCGGTGAGGACGACCAGCGACAGCGCGATGTTCGTCTCGGTGTAGCCGATGAAGCCGTAGCGCACGAGCGCGATCATGTAGTAGACGGGATCGAAGCGGGTGAGCGTCCGGAACGGCTCCGGCAGCAGGGCGGCGGAGTAGAAGACGCCGCCGAGGAAGATCAGCGGCTGCAGGATGAAGGTCTGGTAGAAGCTCACGTCGTCGAACTGCTCCGCGCGCAGGCCGATCAACACGCCGAGCTGGGCGAAGAAGAAGCCGACCAGGAACAGGCCCGGGACGAGCACGAGGATGTGATCGACCGGGATGTCGATGAGGAGCCGGGCGGCGATGAAGGTCAACACCGCCACCATCCCGCCGCGCAGGAAGCCGCCGAGCGAGAACGCCAGCAGCAACTCGGCGGGCGACGCGGGAGAGGACAGCTGGTCGTCGATCGAGCGCTGGAACTTCTGCTGCAGCAGCGACGACGAGTTGTTGGAGAAGGCGTTGGTCGCCCAGGCCATCATGATCAGCCCGGGGATGATGAAGACCACGTAGTCGACCCCGTGGAGCTTGTCGATGCGGCTGCCCAGGGCCGCGCCGAACACGGAGATGTAGAGGAAGGTCTCGAGCAGCGGCGCGCCGACCGTCTGGCGCTTGATCTTCCAAAAGCGCGTGGTCTCACGCCTCACGAGCGTGAGGAAACGGATCTGTTCCGGGCTCACTGGACGTGCGCCCGCGAGAGCTCGTCGCGGCCGACGAGCCGCAGATAGGCGTCCTCCAGCGACGTCACGCCGTACTCGGCCGACAGCTCGGACGACGTGCCCGTGGCGACGATCTCACCGCCGTTGATGAAGGCGATCTTGTTGCACAGCTGCTCGGCCTCTTCGAGGTAGTGCGTGGTCAGCAGGATCGTCGTGCCCTCCTGGTTGATGCGCTGGACGTAGTGCCAGAGCTCCAGGCGCAGCTCGACGTCGACCCCGGCGGTCGGCTCGTCGAGGATCAGCAGCTTCGGGCGGTGCATGAGCGCGCGGGCGAGGATCAGCCGGCGCTTCATGCCGCCGCTCAGAAACCGCGTGCGCTCGTCCTTCTTGTCCAGCAGCGAGAACGTGTCCAGCAGCTCCCTCGCGCGCTCGCGCCGATCCTTGCGCGACATCCCGAAGTAGCCGCCGTGGTAGTCCAGCGACTCCTCCAGCGTGAGGAACCAGTCGAGGTTGAGCTCCTGCGGCGCGAGGCCGATCGCCATGCGCGCGTCCGCGTAGTGGTGCACGGCGTCGTGGCCGAAGACCTCGATCGAGCCGGTCGTCGGCTGCGCGAGCCCGGTCGTGCAGTGGATCAGCGTCGACTTGCCCGCGCCGTTGGGACCGAGCAGGCCGTAGAACTCGCCCTCCTCGATGATCAGGTCGACGCCCTTCAGCGCGTGTGTCCCGGTCTCATAGCGCTTGACCAGGTCGTGGATCTCGAGGGCGTGCACAGCGGCCCCGGTGATAGCAGCCGATGAGTTTTTCGGGTGGTCGCCGTCACACTCGCATGAACGTGTTGGACGAGACCGACTTCGCTGCCATCGTCGAGCCCCACCGGCGCGAACTGCAGCTGCACTGCTACCGGATGCTGGGCTCCTTCGAGGAGTCCGAGGACCTCACCCAGGAGACCTTCCTGCGGGCGTGGCGCAAGCGCGACCAGTACGCGGAGCGCGCGTCGGTGCGGGCGTGGCTGTACCGGATCGCCACCAACGCGTGCCTGGACGCGTTGGAGAAGCGCCCGCGCCAGCCGACGCCCGAGGGTGAGGTCGAGTGGCTGCAGCCCTACCCGGACGAGCTGCTGGCGTCCTCGCCGGACGAGGAGATCGTCGAGCGCGAGACGATCGAGCTCGCGTTCATGGTCGCGATCCAGTTCCTCCCGCCGCGGCCGCGCGCCGTGCTGATCCTGCGCGACGTCCTCGGCTGGCGGGCCAGGGACACGGCCGAGCTGCTGGACACGAGCGTGGCCGCGGTGAACTCGGCGCTCCAGCGCGCGCGGGCGACGCTGAAGGAGCACCTGCCCGCCGAGCGCGGCGAGTGGGCGGCGGAGGGGAGCGCCGTCGAGCGCGCGCTGGTCGAGCGCTTTGTCGAGGCCACGCAGGCCGGCGACGCGCAGGGCCTGAAGGACCTCATGTACGAGCGGGCGACCTTCATGATGCCGCCCAACCCGGGCGTCTACGTCGGCGGCGAAACGATCGTCGACAGCTGGTTCCAGGGCGGGCTCGGGTCTGACGACTTCGGCGAGCTCAAGCTCGTCCTCACCCGCGCGAACCGCCAGCCGGCGCTCGCCAACTACCTCCGCCGGCCGGGCGAGGACCGGTTCACGGCCTTCGCGCTCGACGTGCTGCGGATCGAGAACGGGAGGATCCGGGACATCACCGGCTTCGAATACCCGGACTTTGCGGCGTTTGGCCTCCCCAAAGTCCTGTAAAGGAGTGGCCCGATCGGACGAATGAAGTGATGTGCCCGCGTACTCCCAGCTCACGCATCTGCTCGCCGCCCGGATGGACCCGGGCGAGCGTGAGCTGACCAACCACGACCTGCGGCTGATCTACGGCCTCAACGAGATCACCGACGCGGTGCGCGCCCAGATCGTCGAGGATCTCCGCGCCGCCGGCGTCGAGGTCCTCGGGCTGGACCCGCTGCTCCTTCGCAAGGCCGCGCCGGAGCCGGTCGAGCCGCCCCCGGCGCCGCCGAAGTCCAGGACGCCGTGGCTGCTCGCGGCGGGCGTCGTGCTCGTCCTCGCCCTGCTGTTCGCGGTGGTCCCGCGCGGCAGCGGCCCGGCGGCCGCGCCGGCACCCGTCCCGCGACTGAAGATCCACGCCCGCGGCACGGCCACGCCGAGCGTCGGCACGCCGCAGACCTCCGCCCGCGACATCCGCCCGGACGAGATCGCTAAGCCCCGGACGCCCAAGGCCGAGCTTCCGTGCGACACGGATATACGCTCCGAGTGTGAATCTGGAGAAGGAGCTGGCGGCGGCGCACGCCGCGGTCGATGATGCGGTCCAGGTGCTGCTAGAGGGCCGGCGCGAGCCGCTGACCCGCACCGCCAAGGCCGCCAAGGACTTTCTGACCGAGGTGGATCTTGCCTCGGAGGCGGCGATGAAGGCTTCGCTGGCCGCCTTCACGCCCGAGATCGGCTTCTACGGCGAGGAAGGCGGCGGTGCCGACCTGCACACCGGCGCGGTGTGGGTCGCGGACCCGCTCGACGGCACGATCAACTACGCCACCGGCTCGCCGATGTGCGGCGTGATGCTCGGGCTGCTGGTCGACGGCGAGCCCGTCCTGGGCATGATCGACCTGCCCTTCCTGGGTGTGCGCGTGACCGGCGGCGAGGTCGCCGATGTGACCGCGTTCGACGAGGCCATCGTCGGCATGGGCGACGCGTTCCACCGCGGCGGCGAGCGGATGGACGTCTACCTCGCACTGTCGGTCGCGGTGCACCGGCAGGCGTTGCGCTTCCGCTGCGTCGGCTCGGCCGCCGTGCTGTGGACGTGGCTGGCGGGCGGCCAGATCCAGGGGATGCTGCTCTCGCACAACAACCCCTACGACGTCGTGGCCGGCCACGCCATCGCCCGCTCGGCGGGAGCGATCGTCACCGACTACGCGGGCGCGCCCCTCACCCTGGACTCGACGGGCGCGATGGCCACCGTGCCCGGCATCCACGACGAGCTCGTCGCGCTGGCGGCCGACCTCGCGGCGATCGCCACCTAAAGGGGACAGTCCCCTTTACGTGTCATTTAGGTGGCAGCGAGGCGGCGCGGTCCGCCCCGCGGTCGACCCATAGGGCGAGCGTGGCCTCGTCGTCGAGGATGCCGCGGTCGACGAACACGAAGCCCTTCATCGGCTTGCTCGGGCTGGGGAACTCGCTGACGTGCAGCTCCTGCAGCAGCGCGTCGGTCTCCTCCGGCTCGACCCGCACGAAGATCCCGCCCTGGCGGGACACGCCGACGGCCATGTGCCCGTTGATCATGAAGCTGATGCCGCCGAACATCTTCTTCTCGCTGACCGCCGCGCGGGCGTGCAGGAGATCGCGCACGCGCTCGGCGAGCTGCTCGTCATAGGCCATGGCGCAACTCCACCAGACGGCCGTGCATGGCGACAACCCGCATGCCCACACGGGCGGCGCGCTCGCGGAACTCGCTCAGCGTGTCGGTGCGCCCGCCGAGCAGGACCATCTCGATGTCGAGCCGCCGGGGCTCGTCGTCGGGCGCGACGCCGCCGATCACGACCGCGCGGGTCCGCGCGCGGGCGACATTGGCCAGGATCGCGTCGGTCTCGGCATCCGGCCAGTCGTTGAGGACGCTCTTGAGGATGTAGAGATCGGCGTGGGGGAGCGGGTCGAAGAAGGACTGGCCGACCTTCTCGAAGTCGCCGTGGGCGCGCTCGATCGTGCCGGGCAGGTCGACGAGCGTCGCCCGCAACGCTGGTCGCTCGCGCAGCAGCTCGGTCAGCAGCGCGCCGGTGCCGCCGCCCACGTCGACGACGGTCTCGATCCCGTCCCAGTCGATCGGGAACGCGACGTCGGGCGCGCCGTGGCCCGCGTAGCTCATCAGCTCGTCGAACTCCGCGCCGAGCTCCGGGTTCGCGGCGAGGTCGTCCCACCACGGGCGCCCGAAGCGCTCGGCGTACCCGGGCCGGCCGGTGCGCACGAACGTCTCCAGCGTGCCCCACGCGTGCGCCATCCGGCCGCCGATCCCGCGCAGATCGAGGAACGGCTGCTGCAACTCGCGCGCCGCCTCGTTCATCGCGAAGACGCCCGGCGACGGCTCCTCGAAGACGCCATGCGCCACCAGATGCGAGAGCAGGCCGTGCAGGGCGCGCTCGTCGCTGTCCGTGGCCAGCGCCAGCGCCTCGATCCGGGTCGTGCCGGCCTCGAGCTGGTCGGGGATCTTCAGCGTGGCGGCGACGTACGCGCACCACGGCGTCTGCAGGTCGAGCAGGTGGGCCATGGTCTACACCCAGGGTGATGTGAGGGGGACGGTCACACCGCGACAGTTAACCGCCATGAGAGCCGTATTCCTCAGCGCCGTATTCCTGCTGTTCGCGCCGGCCGCCCACGCGTCGTCCTGGACCGCGACGAAGGCGTTCGGCGGCGCGTCCGCCGGCGACGCCACGCCGCGCGCCGCGATCACCGCCTCGGGCTCGAGCACGGTGGCGTGGACCCGGGCCGATGGACGGCTGCTCATGACCACCGGCAACGCGGACGGCCGCTTCCGCGCGCCGAAGGTGATCGCCAAGCGGAGCCTCGACTACGCCGTCGCCCCGGGCGCCGTGGCGTACGAGGCGTCCAACGGCATCCACGTCGTCGTCCGCGGTCGCGACCGCCGCGTCGTGTCGAGCACCGGCTCGGAGATCAACGGGCTCGCGATCGCCGCCGACCCGCTCGGCGGCTACGTGATCGCCGAGCGGCTGTTCCCGGAGAACGGCCACGCCGTCCCGTACCGCGTGCGCGCGCTGTCGGTCGACGCCGACGGCAAGCTGGTCGGGGCGGTTCAGGACCTCGGGCCGGGCGAGTTCGGGATCGACGCCCGCGAGACCCAGAACCTCCAGGTCCTCCCCGACGGCCGCGCGCTGCTCGTCTTCCAGCGCGAGAGCCCGGCCTTCGGTGACCCCGAGCCGGTCGTGCTCGCCACCCGTCCCCACGGCGGCGCGTTCGGCGAACCGGTCGTGGTCGGCACCGGCATGACCAGCCCGCGCGTCACCGGCTCGACGCTCACGGTGATCATGACCACCGTCTGCGGCGACACCGGCTGCGCCGGGCGGCCCCGCTCGATCGCCGTCAACCCGGACGGGACGCTCGGCACGCCGGTCGGCCCGGAGCTCGCGAAGCCCAACCGCGCCTTCGCCCCGTGGGCCACGGCAAGCGCCCTCGTGTTCCTGCTCAAGACCGGCTCGCGGCCCTTCTCCAAGGAGGCGCCGGTCCGCGCCTACGCCGCCGGCCGGCTGCAGACGCTGACCACCGCCCGCGCCCACGAGCCCGTCGCGCTCGCCCTCGCCGACGGCCGCACGCTCGCGCTCTGGGCCACCCGCACCAAGCTCGGTGCCGCCCTCGCCAACCCGGCGGGCACGTTCAAGCAGACGTCCGCCCCGTCCGGCCCGGGACCCGCGCTCTACCACAACAACCCCACCAACCGCGACGCGCGCAGCGCCGGCACCTACGCGATCGTCGCCTGGGCACGCGGACGAACCGTGCGCATCAGCGTCCGCCATTTCTGACAGTAGAGTCCGCGCATGGCGGACACCGAGGCCAAGCGCCACCCGCTGGTCGAGGAGTACCTCGCGCGGCTCGAGCAGGCGGCCGGCACGCTCCCGCGCTCGCAGCGCAAGGAGCTGATGGCCGAGACCGAGCGCTATCTCGATCAGGCGGTCCGGCCGGACGCGGGCCAGTACGAGATCAAGAGCATGCTCTCCTCGCTCGGCACGCCGGAGGCCCTGGCCGCGCAGGAGCGGCCGAAGACGATCAAGCCCGACCCGGAGCCGATGGAGGGCTCGGCGATCGTCCTGCTCGCGATCGGTGGGCTGTTCATCGGGATCGGCTGGTTCTTCGGGCTCTACCTGCTGTGGCGCTCGAAGACGTTCACGCTCACCGACAAGCTGATCGGAACGTTGTTGTGGCCTGGGGGCCTGGCGACCGCGACGATCGTGGCCATCGCGTTCGTCGCGTCGAGTGCCCGGCTGAGCGGGCTGATCGCGGTCGCGGTGCTGGCGGTGCCGTGCTTCACCGCGTGGTATCTGCACCGCCACCTGCGCCCGGCCTGAGCTTTTCGTCCAGGACATCAAGTTCGGTCCCCGTGCGCCGATTGCACGGACGTGATCGTGATCGCCGCGGGGCTCCCGATGCTGGCCGCCACGATGGCGGTGCTGCTGCGCGCCGCCGTGCGCCGCCAAGACCGCGGCGCGTGGCTGGCGATCGCGTTCGCGCTCGCGGTCGAGACCGCGGGGGCGATCTGGCTGGCGCTGCCCGGGGGCGGCTCGCGCTTCCCGGCCCACGCCGACGCGCTGCTGCTCTTGTTCTTCCCGGCGATCTTCGTCGCCGCCCTGCTGCTCGCTCGCCGGCGGCTGCACCGGCTCGGCGCCGCGCTGTGGCTGGACGCGGCGATCGGCGCGCTCGGCGCCGCCGCGATCGTCACCCAACTGCTCGGCGAGACCGTCGAACGCGCGACCGGGGGCGGCTGGTCGAGCGTCGTCGCGCTCGCCTACCCGATGTTCGACGTGCTGCTGGTCGTGACCGTGCTCGTGGCGGTGACCCTGCGCGGCTGGCGGGTCAGCTCGGTGTGGATGCTGCTGGCCGCCGGCCTGCTGGCGCACGCGCTGGCCGACGTCGGCTACGTCTCCCGCGGCCTGGCCGGCGAGCAGCGACCGCTGTGGGTGCCGACGATCGGTGTCCTGTCACCGCTGCTGATCGCCGCCGCCGCGTGGAGCCCGGCCGCCGCGCCGCGCCGCGTCGTGCTCGACGGCTGGCGCACGCTGGTCACGCCGTCGGTGCTGGCCATCGTCGCCGGCAGCCTGCTGGTCATGGACCACTTCCACCACACCGCCGATGCCGCCGTGTTCTTCGCCGCGGCCACGCTGCTGCTGGTGCTCGTGCGGATGGCCCTGACGTTCTTGGAGAACAGCGCGCTGCACCACTCGCGCGCTCTGGCGCTGACCGACGAGCTGACCGGGCTCGGCAACCGCCGCCTGTTCCACGAGCGCCTGCGCGAGACCGACGGGCCGCTCGCGGTGGCGATGGTCGACCTCGACCGCTTCAAGGAGCTCAACGACACGCTCGGCCACCGCGCCGGGGACGCGCTGCTCGCCCAGCTCGGCTCCCGCCTGCAGGAGGCGGTGGGTGAGGCGGGCCTGGTGGCGCGCCTCGGCGGCGACGAGTTCGCGCTGCTGCTGCCGGGGGCGGGATTGGCGCGCGCCGTCGCGGCCGGCCGCCGGATCGGCGTCGCCCTGCAGCAGCCGTTCGTGATCGACGGGCTCGAGGTCGTGATGGACGCCAGCATCGGCGCGGCGCTCTCGCCCGAGCACGGCACCGACGGCGACACGCTCCTGCAGCACGCCGACGTCGCGATGTACGAGGCCAAGCAGGCGCGCACGGGCTTCCAGGCCTACGACGCGTCGCGCGACCGCCACTCGCGCGAGCGCCTGACGCTGATCGCCGAGCTGCGCCGCGCGTTGGAGCGCGACGAGCTGATCCTGCACTACCAGCCGAAGGTCGACCTCTCGACCGGGCTGATCACCGGCGTCGAGGCGCTGGTCCGCTGGCAGCACCCGGTCCACGGCCTGCGCGGCCCGGGCGCGTTCCTCCCGCACGCCGAGCACACCGCCCTGATGCGCCCGCTGACCCTGCACGTGCTCGAGACCGCGCTCACGCAGCTCACCGCCTGGCGCGCCGACGGGCTCGAGCTGACGGTCGCCGTCAACCTCGCCGTTCAGAACCTGCTCGACCGCAGCACGCCGTCCCAGATCGCCGACGCGCTGGAGCGCTTCGGCCTGCCCGCCGGCGCGCTGACGCTCGAGGTCACCGAATCGCTGATGCTCCATGACCCCCAGCGCGCGGGCGAGGTCCTGGGCGATCTCAAGGCGCTGGGCGTCGGCCTCGCGCTGGATGACTTCGGCACCGGCTACTCGTCGCTGGAGCATCTCAAGCGCCTCCCGGTCAACGAGCTCAAGATCGACAAATCGTTCGTGATGTCAATGGACCGAGACGCTGCTGATCGCGCGATCGTCGCCTCCACGTCGGCTCTCGGACGCTCGCTCGGGTTGCGCGTCGTCGCCGAGGGCGTCGAATCCGAGACCGCCGCGAGGGTGCTGGCCGCCGTCGGTTGTGACCTTGCGCAGGGCTTTCACTTCTCGCCGCCGGTGCCCGCCGAGCAGATCCCGCCGCTGGTGCGCAACGCACTCGACGCTCAGGTCGGCGTCTTGATGACGCAGCGTCATCGCTAGTCTGGGCCGCCATGTGCAGGAGCCTCGGGAGGGCTCCTGATCGACAGGGGGTTTCACATTGTCCAAGAGCCACGTGGCTCTGGCCGCCGCTTGCGCGGCCACGCTGTTTCTCGCGCCGAGCGCGTTCGCCAACGGCGGCGGAGGCGGCGGAAACGTCACTCCGCGTGATCCGGGAGCCAAGCGCTACGTCGGTGGCGTATCGGTGCCGGAGATCGTCGAGCACCAGACCGCGCTGCAGCGGATCGCGACGCTCAACGACGACACGCGCGAGGTCTTCTCGCCCGGCTACCAGGAGTCGCTGGAGTACGTCGTCCAGACGCTGAAGGACTCCGGCTACAAGCCGCAGGTGACACAGTTCAACTACCCGACCTGGTCCGAGACCCAGGCGCCGGTGCTCAACCAGGTCTCGCCGGCGCCGAAGACCTACCGGCCCGGCACCGCGGAGTCGGACCCGGCGACGGTCGACTTCATCACGATGGCCAACTCGCCGCAGACGGTGCTGACCAACGCGCCGGTGTTCCCGGTCGGCGGCATCGTCGACCCGCCCACGGGCGGCAGCGCCTCCGGCTGCGCCGCGGCCGACTACGACGGCGTCAAGGGCAAGATCGCGCTCGTCCAGCGCGGCACCTGCGCGTTCATCGAGAAGTGGCAGCTCGCGCAGGCCGCGGGAGCGACCGGCGTGATCATCTACAACGAGGGCAACACGCCTGACCGTCAGGCGCCGATCTTCGTCGACAACCAGCCCGATCCGCCCGCCACGATCGCCGCCGTGATCACGAGCTACACGCTCGGCAACGAACTGCTGCAGGCCTATAAGCAGGGCAAGAACCCGACCGTGGACTTCAAGGTCTACGGCAAGTTCACCGACCGCTTCCTGCCGCAGGTGATCGCCGAGACCAAGGGCGGTGACCCCAACAACGTGGTCGTCGTCGGCGCGCACCTGGACTCCGTGCCCGAGGGCCCGGGCATCAACGACGACGGCTCCGGCACGGCGACGCTGCTCGCCCAGGCCCAGGAGCTCGCGTCCGGTCGCTACCAGCCGCGCCAGAAGATCCGCTTCGCCTGGTGGGGCGCGGAGGAGAACGGCCTGGTCGGCTCGTCCTACTACGCCCGCACCTTGAGCGACAAGGAAGCGGCGAAGATCGACGTGATGCTCGACTACGACATGCTCGCGTCGCCCAACTACATCCTCGGCGTCTATGACGGCGACGGCGACGATCCCGAGGAGGGCGTCGAGCACCCGCCCGGCCCGGAGGGCTCGGGCAAGGTCGAGGACGTCTTCGACGACTGGTTCCGCGCCCAGGGCCGCCCGACGGTCAAGGGCGCCTTCGACGGCCGCTCGGACTACGTCGGGTTCATCAACCGCGGCATTCCGGCGGGCGGCATCTACGCCGGCGCCGAGGGCGTCAAGACCGCGCAGCAGGAGCAGTGGTACGGCGGCGCCGCGGGCTCGTGGTATGACCCGTGCTACCACCAGATCTGCGACAACCTGATGACGGTGCTGACCGGCGTCATGCCGCTCTCGGCCGAGGGTCTCGCGCCCGACGGCGATGACGCCGCCAAGCGCGCCGCCCGCCGCAAGATGTCCGGCGGTTCGCTGAAGGGCCTGCGCGAGCTGTCCGCGGCGGCGACGTACGCCGTCTACTACTGGGCGTTCTCCAAGGACCCGTTCGGCACCAAGCCGCCGCACGGCAAGCCGCCGCGCCCGCGCCACGGCGGGCACTGGCGAGGCCATCACCGCCTCGGCAACTAGTTCAACTGGCTCTGAGCGCCGCGCCCTCGCGCGGCGCTCAGGCCGTCCAGTTGCATGCGCACGAAGTCGGCCAGCACCGGGAGCCCGGCGTCCTCGAGGCCGAGCAGCACCGCGCGCAGCAGCGACTCCGCGCGCTCGGCGTCACCCGGCCCGCCGCGGGCCCGCAGCACCTGGGCGTACTCGGCGCGGGTGAGGCGGACGGCCTGGCGCATGCCCCACGCCTGGTTGCGCTCCAGCGCGATCTCGAAGTGCTCGCACGCCGTCTCGTAGTCGCCGGTGACCGCGGCGAGCGAGCCGAGGAAGCGCTCGACCGAGCCCCAGTTGGCGGCCAGCGCGTCCTGCACGGTGCGCTCGCGGTAGGGGAGCAGCGTGCGGTAGAGGATCGGCGCGCGCTCGGTGTCGCGCAGCAACTCGCACGCCCAGCCCAGAAAGCTCAGGGTGGTGAACCAGATCATGTCGTGCGGGAGCGACTCGAAGTCCTCGCGCGCGAACTCCTCGTAGAGCTCGCGGCCCTCGGCCTTGCGGCCGGTGATGATCAGGCCGATGGCCAGGGCGGCGCGCCAGACCGGGAGCTCTGGGAACTCGCTGGCCATGCGGTCGACGATGGCGACGAACTCCGGCACCCGTCCCTGCATCAGCCGGATGGTCACGAGCTGGGACGCGTGGATCAGCTCGACGTCGTGGGCGGCGCCGCGCACGCCCAGCTCGTAGGTGCGCTCGCAGGCCGCCTCGGTGGCCACCGGGTCGTCGGCCATCTGCCCCCAGATGACCTCCCAGGACGCGGCGAAGTGCTGATAGAGCGGCTGCCGGAGCTCGGCCGCGAGCCGCACGAGCTTGGCGTGCTCGGCGCGGGCGAGCTCGACCTGGCCGGACTCCATGAGGTCATAGACGTGCCACCACAGCCCGAGCCCGAGCAGCTCGCGGCTGCCGCCGGCCTCGGCCACGGCGATGATCTCGGCGCTCAGGCTGAGGCGCTCGTCGAGGTGCTTGACGTGCAGCAGCGCGGTGTGGCGGGCGACCAGGGTCGCCGCCAGCGCCTCGGGGTCGCCACTGCGGCGGGCCATCGCCAGGGCTTCGGCGCTCAGGGCATCGGTGCGCTCGGCCACGCCCGCGAAGTGCAGGCAGTCCGCGAGCCGCGCCTGCACGCGGGCGAGCAGCGGCGAGTCCTGAAGGCCTCCCGCCGCCTCCTCGAGCATCGCGATGCCCTCCTCGTCGATCATCCCGGACGCGCCCTGGCGGTTGTTGAAGCCGAGCGCCGCGGCGGCGAGCGCCTCCGCCTCGCCCCGCTCGCGTGCCAGCGCCGCCGCCTCCTTGAAGATCGCCCGTGCCTCCACGTGGCCGGCACGGAGCTCGACCGTGCCGAGCCCGAGCAGCACCTTGAGCCGATCGGCGGGCTCGAGCTC
The DNA here is from genome assembly GCA_963798325.1 of uncultured Solirubrobacteraceae bacterium. Taxonomy (GTDB): domain Bacteria; phylum Actinomycetota; class Thermoleophilia; order Solirubrobacterales; family Solirubrobacteraceae; genus Solirubrobacter. Next base: position 1,421,040 of record CAWCSS010000001.1, on the reverse strand, counting down.
CAGCGCGCTGCGGTAATGCGACGCCGCGTCCTCGTGGCGCAGCGCGTCGGCCGCCTGCTCCGCGGCCAGCAGCGCGTACTCGTAGGCCTTCGCGCCGCGGTCCAGGTGGCGGCTCTCGTAGTAGTGGCGCGCGAGCTGGGCGGGGTTGGCGTCGCCGCGTTGCTCGAGCGCGTCGGCGATCCGCCGGTGCAGCCGCACCCGCCGCGACGTGCTCATCTGCTCGTAGAGCGTCTCGCGCACGAGCGCGTGCGCGAACAGGAAGTGATCGATCTCGTCCGCCTCGCGCACGAGCCCGGCCGCGCACGCCTGCTCGACCGCGTCCAGTGCGTCGTGCGTGGTCAGCAGCTCGAGCACGTCGAGCTGGAAGTCGCGCCCGACGACCGCGGCGATCCCCAGCACCTCGCGCTCGGACTCCTGCAGCCGCGCGAGCCGCCGCCCGACCATCTCCTTGACGCCCTCGGGCACGCCGATCACGCTCAGCGCGTGCTCGAGGTCGACCGGCCCGACCTCGCCGAGGGAGCGCATCGTCTCCTCGACGAAGAACGGGTTGCCCTCGGTCCCGTCGCGCAGCCGGCGCAGGAAGCTCGGTGAGACCTCGCGCGACTCGAGCACGCCGACGAACGCCTCCATCTCCTCAGGATCGAGCCCGTCTAGCGGCACCCGGTCGAAGGACGTCTGGCGGCGCAGCTTGACCAACAACTCGTGCAGCTCGTCGGGACCGGTCTCACTCGCGCGCATCGTGCCGAGCACCAGCAGCCGCATCGGCTCGGTGTCCTGCAGCACGTGGCCGAGCAGGAGCGACGTGGACACGTCGACCCACTGGATGTCGTCGAGGATCAGCACCGTCGGGCGCTCGCGCGCGACATGCCCGAGCAGCCGCGTGACCGCCTCGAAGAGCCGGTAGCGGCGCGCTTCGGGGTCGATCACGGGCTCGGCGTCGCCGGGCAGCCAGCGCCGCAGGTCCGGGATGAAGTGGGCGAGCTCGGAGAGCTCGAGCGCCAGCTCCGGCGGCAGCCGCAGGTCCGGGTGGTTGGCGACGTAGTGCTGGAGCGCGCTGACGAACGGCTGGTAGGGGACGAGCGACTCCGCGTCGGCGCGCCCGTAGAGGACGGTCGCGCCTCCCTCGTGCGCGGCCCGCGCGGCCTCGCTGGCCAGCCGTGTCTTGCCGATCCCGGGCTCGCCGGTGATCAGGACGAACTGACGGTCGCCGCCGGCGGCCGCCGCGTGGCGCTCGGCCAGCCGCGCCCGGACCTCGGTGCGGCCGACGAACGGCTGGCGGCCGCATTCGACGATCAATGCGGGCGGAAGCGGGATCCGCAGCTCGCGCCGTCGCGGGGCGGGGGAGACCTGGGTCGCCGGGCCGCCGGCCGCCGCCTCCAGCGCGGCGATCCCGAGCTCCCCCGCGCTCGCGTAGCGCTCGGCAGGGTCCTTCGACATCGCCCGCCGGACGACCGCTTCGAGCAGATCGCCCGCCTCAGGGCGTTTGTCGACCACCGACGGCGGCGGCGCGCCGAGGTGCGCGAACATCTTCGCCGCCGGCGTGTCCACCGGGAACGGCACCTCGCCGGTGAGCGTCTCGTAGAGCACGCAGCCGAGTGCGTAAACGTCCGTGCGCGCGTCCACCGCACCGTCCTCGAGCTGCTCGGGCGCGATGTAGTCGAAGGTCCCGATCAGCGTTCCGGGCTCCGTCACGCGGGTATCGGCCTTGATGTCGCGCTGCAGACCGAAGTCCGTCAGCAGCGCGTGATCGCCGTCGAGGAGGACGTTGGCGGGCTTGACGTCGCGGTGGACGATCCCGTGCGCGTGCGCGGCGTCGAGTGCCGCGCCGACCTGGGCGACCAGCGCCGCGGCCGATTCGGTGGCGAGCTGCCCGCGCTGCTTGATCAGGTGTGCGAGGTCGCGGCCTTCGACGAAGCGCATCGTCACGTACAGGTGCCCGTCCTCCTCGCCCGCGGTGTAGACCGGGATCAGGTTCGGATGGTGGATCGAGGCCGCCACCTCGCACTCGCGCTGGAAGCGTGCGCGGAACTCGGGGTCCTGGGAGGACGCGGGCGCGATGACCTTCAGCGCGACCTCGCGCTTGAGCCGCAGATCGAGCGCGCGGTAGACGATGCCCATGCCGCCGCGCCCCGCGACGCCACGGATCTCGTGTGCGGCAAAACGCTCGCCTGTGGTCAATTCGTCCATCGCATCTGTCTCTATCAGCCTTGTTGACCGAGGTCTAGGGTGGTAGCTCATGCGCATCGTGCTGCCCGGTGAGGGCGAGGTGATCGGCGACTCGGCCACGCGGCGCGTCGAGCTCCTCTGTGACCACGACGCCGTCCACGCCACCGTGTCGCGCTTCGGGCCCGGCCAGGACGGCGCCGACCTGCACGTCCACCGTCGTCACCACGACCTCTTCTACGTGCTCGAGGGCGAATTGACGCTCCGCCTGCAGGACGCCGAGGATGTCCACGCGACCGCGGGCTCGCTGGTCTGCGTGCCGCCGCTGGTGGTCCACGGCTTCCGCAACTCGAGCGACGCGGACATGCGGTATCTGAACCTGCACGCGCCCGGCGTCGGCTTCGCGACGTACATGCGCGGCCTGCGCGACGGCGTGAAGATCGTCTACGACCAGGAGGACCCACCCGAGAGCGGCGCCGTGCCCTCGACCGAGGTCCGCGTCGGCCGCCCGCCCCTGGAGCTTCCGGCGATCACGATCACCGAGCGCCCGGGTGGCGGCACCTCACAGCGCCTGGAGTGCTACTTCGTGCTCTCGGGCCCGCGAGCGGGCACCTGGATCCAGTTCCCGCCGGGCGTGCCGTACTCGTTTGACGACGACGACGCCGTGCTGCACATCTCGGCACGAAGTTGACACGGTCTCGTAGCGAGTTCGTCTTGTTCGGTCACACGGTTCGCGGGAGCGTGTGCGCATGGTCCGCGAGAGTGCAGTTGATCAACTCCTGATTGACCGAATCGACGCTCGCATCGCGCGGGTGGCGTCGGGGCAGTGGAGCATCATCGACATCGGCGAGCTGCGTGCCTGCGGCCTGAGCAGGCAGGCGGTCTGGAAACGGGTCCAGGCCGGGCGCCTGTTCGTTCGCCATCGGGGCGTGTTCGCCGTCGGGCACGACAACGTGCCGCTGGAGGGCGTGTTCCTGGCGGCGGTCAAGGCGTGCGGGTGGGGCGCGGTGCTCTCGCATTACAGCGCCGCCGTCCTGTGGGAGTTCCTCCCGTGGGACTTTCGCCACCCGGAGGTGACCGCCCCGACGCTCCGCCGGCGACCCGGCATCCAGACACACCGCGCCGAGGACATCAAACGGGTGTATCGCAAAGGGATCCCTGTCACCACGCCGCTGCGCACGCTGATCGACCTGGCCGGCTCGACCCTCCCCGACACCCCGCTCCGCCGCGCGGTCAACGAGGCACTGAACCGTGGATTGATCAAGCCGCACGAGATCATCTTGAGTGGCCACCGGGGCGCAAGGCGCCTGCGGGCGTTGCTGGCCGATGCCGCGCCCACCCGCAACGAGTTCGAGGACGCGGTGCATGCCCTGCTGAACGGCCTCCCGAAGGCGGACGTCAACCAGCGCGAGGGCCGGTACTTCCCGGACTTCCGCTGGCCCGAGCAGCGGCTGATCCTCGAGGCCGACGGCGAGCGGTTCCACGGGCACATCCTCGCTCGCGCGGACGACAAGGCCCGCCAGGCCGTGCTCGAAGCGGACGGTTGGCGGGTGGAGCGGACCACCTGGAAGCAGCTTGTGCGCGAGCCGGCGAAGCTCCGCTCCCGGATGGAGGAGGCACTCGCGGCGCGAGCGTCGATTTTGTCAACCAGCGGTTGACCAACTCGACACTCGCGTCGCATCTAAGGCTTGAGTTGAGCCTTAGACCTTGTCGCGCGGCAAGGTCACGGCAACCTTCCTAAAGCCCACGTCAAGGTCAGGTCAATGCGTCACGAGCAGTCTGCCGCTCGTGATTCACGGACGACTGATCGTACGCGCGGCGCGAGCCGCCGCGGTGGCCGCGCTGGTGGGCAGTGCGGCGCTTTCCACTCCGGCCGCGCAGGCCGACCAGGGGCTCCCGGGCCGGATCGCCTATGCCTCTGACGATGCCCTGATCCATACGATCGAGGGCGACGGCACGCGTCTGAAGACCGCGTTCGACCGCGTGACGGGGGCGGAGTGGTCGGCGCTGAAGCTGCGCGACCCCGCGTACTCGCCCGACGGGCACAAGCTGGTGTTCACGGGCGAGTCCGCGGACGCGACGCGGATCGGCGTGGTCGAGGACGGCAAGGTCGTGACCGTCGCGCAGTCCACGGCGGCGATCAAGGCGCTGCAGCAGCCGGCGTTCAGCGCCGACGGCAAGAAGGTCGTGTTCCGCGCGCTCGGGGCGGACTGGGGCCTGTATACGGTTTCCGCCGCCGGCGGGTCGCCGGCCAAGATCGCGCTGGAGAACCGCGAGCCCGCCGAGCCCGCGTACTCGCCGGACGGGCGCCTGCTCGCGTTCAGCGCGCTCGACGCCAACGGCGACCGCCGCGTCTATCTCAAGAACCTCGAGACCGAGCAGGTGACGCAGCTCACGTCGGGCGGCGCCGGCCAGGCCTTCCCGGCGTTCTCGCCCGACAGCGCGAACGTCGCCTACATGAACATCCCGCTGGCGACCGGCGGCGGCAACGGCCCGGCCCAGATCGCCGTCCGCCCGGTCGCGGGCGGCGCGCAGGACATCCTGTGGAGCGACACGACGTCGCTGCTCGGCCGCCCCGCCTACAGCCCGGACGGCAAGCGCGTCGCGTTCACCAAGGCCAAGCCGGCGGGCGAGCCCTGCGCCGCCGAGTTGACCGTCATCGACACCGACGGCGCCCCGAACCCGCGCGCGATCGCCTGCGCGTCGAGCACCGTGGGCGGCAGCGTCGACTGGGCGGTCCGCACCTCCCAGGGGATCGTCAAGCTCGCGTCCGCGCTGCCCGGCTCCGAGCGCGAGTCCGGCAACGGCGACACGACCTCGGCCGCGATCGCCGGCTCCGGGCGCTTTGAGGTCTTCGCCTCGACCGCGACCAACCTCACGAGCGGGACCGACGACAACGACAAGTCCGACGTCTTCGTCCGCGACCTGGTCAGCGGCGCGACCGACCTGGTCAGCGCCGACACCGACGACAGGTTCCCGAGCGGCACGTCCGACGACCCGATCATCAGCGCCGACGGCCAGTACGTCGCCTTCCGCTCCGACGCCCGCGACGTGCTCGCCGGCTTCGAGGGCGGCACCACCGCCGTCTACCTGCGCACGCTCGGCCGCGATCCCGTCACCGAGCTCGCCTCCCGCTCGCAGGGTCGCGATCACATCGGCGCCGCCGGCTCCAACCGCCCGCTGGCGCTGAGCGAGGACGGCCGCTACACGCTCTTCGCCTCGACCGACGACGAACTGCTCGGCGACCCGCAGGGCGAGAACGGCGACGACCACGACGTCGACCTGTTCCGCTGGGACCGCTTCACCAACAAGACCGACATCGTCACGGTCAAGGCGGGCACGCTGCAGCAGGCCGGCAACGGCGGAGCGGGCCGCGCGTACCTGAGCGCTGACGGCAACACGGTCGTCTTCGAGTCCACCGCGACCGACCTCGTGGCCGGGTTCGTCGACCACAACGGCGCCGAGGCGGCGAGCGTCTTCAAGCGCGACCTCGCCGCGGGCACGACGACGCTGGTCGACGGCAAGAACGCCACGGAGACCAGCGACCAGCCGAGCGAGTTGCGCGGCCTCAGCCCGGACGGCAAGACCGTCCTGTTCGCGTCCAACGCCTCCGACCTGATCGAGCACTTCGTCGACGGCAACGGCGACGGCGCCGACCTCTACACGCGCAGGACCGGCCCGGCGACGCTCGTCACCACCTCCGGCGTCGCCGCCGACCACGGCGCCAATGCCCCCGTTGGAGCGGCCACGCTGACCAACGACCGCGTCGTCTTCACCTCCAAGGCGACCGACCTCAACGGCGAGTACACGACGACGGGCGACCAGGTGTGGATGAGCACCGGCAACGGCCCGGCGACCCTCGTCACGCGCGGCCTCGAGCTCAACCACGGGGCCAACGGCGACAGCACGCTCATCGACGCCGCCGATACGCAGGTGCTCGTCCGCTCGAACGCCACGGACCTCAGCGCGCCGCTCAAGCAGCACGACGGCGCACCCGCCCTCTACCGCATCGACACGGCGACGTTCGACGCCGAGCCGGTGAGCGCCCGCGGCGACGACAGCAACGACGCGGCGCCCGACCAGGCGGACATCAGCGACGACGGCAACACGGTCGCCTGGAGCTCCCGCGCGGCCAACCTGGTCAGCGACTTCATCGACGGCAACGGCGCCGACGGCGGCGACGCCTTCGCGTGGATCGAGCGCAAGACCGCCGCGCAGGACCCGCTGAAGCCCACGATCGAGATCAAGACCCCGGTCGAGGACGCGCTCTACCGCCAGGACCGGCCTGTCCTGGCCGACTACGAGTGCGCCGACGAGGGCCCGTCCGGCCTGGCGAGCTGCGAGGGCTCGGTGCCCGCCGGCACGCCACTCGACTTCAGCGACACCGGCTCGTTCACGTTCAAGGTGACCGCGCGCGACAACGCGGGCAACGAGACGACCAAGTCCATCGACTACCGCGTCGCGGCGCCCAACCGGAAGCTCTCGCTGGCCAGTCGCTCGCGGACGGACCGGCTCACGACGGCGGACGGCGAGAGCGACGGCGCGGTCTTCAGCGCCGACGGCCGCTACCTCGTCTTCACCTCGGCCGCCACCGATCTCGTCGCCGGCTTCATCGACGGCAACGGCTCCGACCGGGACGTCTACCGGCGCGACCTGAACACGGGCGTGACCGAGCTCGTCAGCGCCGGCCTGCCACGCGCAGGCGACGACGGTCGTCCGCGCGGCGCCAACGACCAGTCCGAGACCGACCCGACGCCGCGCGCGATCAGCCCGGACGGGCGCTACGTGCTCTTCGAGTCCGACGCGACGAACCTGATCGCGGGCATGACCTCGCCGTTCGGCACGCAGCTCTACGTGCGCGACATGCAGCAGGGCGTGACCACGCTGGTCACCCACAGCCCGAGCGGTCTGCCGGGCGGCGACGCCGAGCCCAACCAGTACCAGTTCTCGCGCGACGGCAAGACGGTCGTGTTCGTCGCCTCCGCGGACCGGCTCGTCGCCGATGACCGCAACGGCAACTCGGACGTCTTCACCTACTCGATGACCACGGGCGCGGTGACGCTCGTGTCGGCCGAGGCGACGGGCGCGTTCCCCGCCAACGGCTCCAGCTGGTTCCCGGCGATCAGCGCCGACGGTCGCAAGGTGGTCTTCAGCTCCAACGCGGCCAACATCGTCTCTCCGGCGCTGGAGAACGCGAAGGAGCACGTGTACTGGCGCGACCTCGACACAGGCGTGACGAAGCTCGTGGACCGCAAGTGGGACAAGAACGAGCCCGCGAACGGCACATCCCGCGAGTCCGCCCTGAGCGCCGACGGCAAGCTCGTCCTGTTCGCCACCGATGCCCCGGAGATCGTGGAGTCCTACGCGGGCCACGGCGACGACCAGGCGCTGCAGCTCTACCTGCGCGACATGACGACGGGCGCGCCCGCGACGCTGGTCACCTCCGCGTGGGACAACCCCAAGCGCGGCACCGGCATCGGCGACTTCGAGGACGCGCGCTTCAGCGGCGACGGCTCGACCGTCGTCTGGAACTCGTTCTCCCACGGCGTGGTCGAGAACTTCGTCGACGAGAACACCGAGTACCACAACTACGGGATCGACGCCGAGGACCTCTTCGTCCGCCGCTTCGACGGGGGGACGCCGGTCGGCAAGCCGGCGCTGGCGGCCCACAGCTCGCTGGGCGTCAACCACGGCGTCGACTTCCCGGACCTCGTGAAGTCGCTCTCCGACGACGGCCGCTTCGCCGCGATCTACGTGCCGACCTCGTTCTGCGACCAGTGCCGCGAAGAGCACGAGGACGTCTACCGCCTGGATCTCAAGCGCAACCGCTTCAACTCCGTGATCACCGAGGGCGACGAGAAGATCACGCGCGTCAGCGCCTCCGACGACGGTCGCCGGATCGCGGCGGAGACCGCGGCCGTGAACCTGCTCGACGGCTTCGTCGACGCGAACGAGCCGTGGAACTCCGACGTCTTCGCGTGGTACGACGCGCCGCCGACGGCGGTCGCCGAGAGCCGCGTGACCGGCTCGCTCAAGCTCGCCTTCGACGCGTCGGACTCCGCCGACTCCGACGGCCGGATGGAGCGCTTCGAGTGGGACTTCGGCGACGGTCACACCGGCGAGGGCGAGCAGGTCGAGCACACCTACGACGAGGAGAAGGGCTACACCGTCAAGCTCACGATCGAGGACGACGGCGGCAACGAGGTCTCCACCACGACCGAGATCGTCGCGCTGAAGGGCATCCTGACCACGGGCGCCAAGCCGATCGACTTCATCGGCGTCGACAAGCACCTGCGCTGCAGCGTGATCCGCGACGGCGCGCTGTTCGCCAAGGGCGGCGGCGACTGCGGCACGTTCGTGGCGCTCGACGGCAAGACCTACGGCCCGCCGGAGCTGATCGACGGCACGACCGACTACACGCCGGTCAGCCAGGCGCTCACCACCGCGGGCGACACGACCACGCTGGTGACCGTCGTCGCGCTCGGCGAGACCGGCGCGAAGCTGCGCCAGACCGACGCCTACATCGCCGGCAAGGCCTGGTACCGCACCGACGTCGAGCTGCTCGACACGACCAAGCCGGCCACGGTCTACCGCGGCGTCGCGCTGCGCGATGGACGAGCTCGCGCTCGCTGCACGACGCCGGGACCTCGATGGCCGGCTGTGGCGGTGCGCCACGCACGCTCGCGGCGTGGCTGCCGCTGAGCGCGGGCGCCAAGCACGACGCGGGCGACGCCCCGGCGATCCTCGGCGCGGATCGCGGCCGGCCAGCCGCTCAGCGACACCTGCAACTGCGGCGCCCAGGCCGACCCCGCCGCGGCGATCGGCTGGACGGTCGACGGCGGGCGCGGCCACGCGTCTGAGCCTCGCTGGGCGCGTTCGGCCCGGACGGCTCGATCCCGCTGACGTTCGCCCTCGAGGCCGACAAGGCCGAGGTCCAGCCGCTCGACGACAACGCGTTCACGGTCACGCTGCACAACGCCAACGCGGCCGAGAAGAGCGTGCGCGATCTCGTCGTCACGCACGAGGCGGCGTGGGATCACATCCCCGGCTCGACCACCGGCCTGACGACGGCCAACCCGGCGATCGAGGGCGACGTCAACACGTGGAGCACCCTGAAGGTCGCCGGCCACGCCGCGGGCGAGTTGCGCTTCGGCGTCACGCACCGCTCGGGCCAGCGCACGGCCAGGACCATGGCCGCCCCCGGCGGCGTCGACGCCGCCTGGCTGGGCTCGGCGACGCTGGCCGAACAGGGCAGCGCCGCGGTCTCCGTGGTCGCCCGCTCGATCGGCACCTCCAAGCCGAACACGGCGATCACGACCGGCCCGACGGGCATGACCACCGACCGCGATCCGGCCTTCAAGCTCGAGGCCTCCAAGGAGGACGGCATCCACTACGAGTGCCGCTTCGGCGACCGACCCGTGGGCACCGTGCGAGGGCAACCCGCACCGGCCCGGGCCCGCTGGCCGACGGCCCCTACACGCTCGAGGTGCGCGCCGTGGACGCGGTGGGCGCCGACGAGACGCCCGCCAAGCGGAGCTTCGTGGTCGACACCGCGGCGCCGAACACGACGCTCTCCAGCGGCCCGCGCGGGCTGATCCGCGACAACCGCCCGGGCTTCTTCTTCGGCTCCAGCGAGCCGGGGTCGCGCTTCGAGTGCAACCTCGGCGGCGCCTGGTTCGCCTGCGAGGCGCCCACCTACCGGCCGAGCGCGCTGGCCGACGGCGAGTACACGTTCGCGGTCCGCGCGATCGACGCCGCCGGCAACGCCGACCCGACGCCCGCCTCGGTGACGTTCACCATCGACACGACGCCGCCGGTGACCGTGATCGACGGCGTGACCGCCAAGCTGCTGGCCCCGGCGCGTTCCGCGGTCCCGACCGCCTCGGGCGCCGGCTCCTCCGTGGCGCTCGGCGAGGACGGCGCCGCGGCGCTGGACGTCGCCTGCCCGGCGACCGGGCCGGCCTGCCAGGGCGCCGTCGGCCTCGGCATGACGCCGGCCTCGGCCGCGCAGGTCAAGGCGGCGCCCGAGAACACGATCACGCTCGCCCGCACGGAGTTCTCCGCGCAGCCGGGCCAGACCGTGCGCGTCCGGCTGCCGCTCTCGATGGCCGTCCGCAACCAGGTCGATCGGATCGGGAAGATGGCCGTGTTCACCACCCTGGACCTCGGCAGCGGCCGGATGCTCCGGGGCGCCGACGTCGTGCTCACGCCCGACCCGCGCACCGCGCGGCTGCTGGACGCGGGCAACGAACTGCGCGTGAAGCGGGGCAAGGTCAAGCTCCGGCTCGCCTGCGCCGCGGCCTGCAAGGGCACGGTCAAGGTCGCCAAGGGCAAGGCCGTGAAGTTCTCCATCAAGCGCCGGGGCGCCGTTCGCGTCCCGGTCAAGAAGGCCGGCAAGGAAGTCGCCGTCCTGATCAAGACCCGCCTGGCCCCGGCCAAGCGGCTGACGCTGACCCTGAGGGCACAGGAGGCCCGTCGATGACCCGCATCAGCGCCCTGCTCGCGAGCATTCTGGTGCTCGTCCTGGCCCCCGCCGCGCTCGCGGCGGGGCCGGTGACGATCACCCACGGCCCGGACGGGCTGACCAAGGACGCGTCCCCGGTCTTCGCCTGGGACGCGGCCGACGCCACCGAATGCCGGCTCGACACCGGTCCGTGGCTGGACTGCGCGGACGAGTTCCGCGCCGCCGGCCTCGCCGACGGAGGCCACATCTTCGTGGTCCGCGCCAAGGACCGCAGCGCCAACGACATCCGCTCCTTCAGCGTCGACACCGTGGCCCCGGCGCTGACGCTGGACGCCACCGCGGCCGAGGTGACGGACACGACGGCCACCGTGAACTTCACCGCCGAGGACGGCGCGGAGACGACCTGCGGGATCGACTCCGAGGCCGCCGTCGCGTGCGGCACGCCGTTCACGACGCCGGACCTCAAGAACGGCACGCACTCGGTCAACGTCCAGGCGGCCGACGCAGGCGGGCAACCTGACCGTCGCCACGAAGCTGCTCGACGTCAAGGCGGCGCGCGCCGGAGACGACGCTCGACGGCCCGGAGGGCCTGATCAAGCAGCGCACGCCCACGTACGCCGTCGCATCGTCTCGCGCCCGTTCGACCTTCGAGTGCAAGGTCGACGAGGCCGCCTGGGCCGCGTGCGACGCGGCGTGGGCGACCCCCGAGCTCGCCCCGGGCAAGCACTCGCTCTACGCCCGCGCGACCGACGCCGCGGGCAACGTGGACGCCACGCCCGCGCTGCGCGAGATCGAGGTCAAGGACTGCGTCGACAAGCTCACCATCGGGGTGCTGGAGGCGGTCGGCGACTGCTTCGCCAAGAACGCCGACGGCTACTACGAGGCCGAGGGCGCGGTCAAGGTCAACGGCATCACCTTCAACGCGATCGCCGGCCGCCCGCTGGTGTTCGACCCGGCCAAGCGCAAGATCTCGCTGGGCAAGATCCAGCTGCGCATCGGCGGCATCGTGCTCTACCAGGGCCAGCTCGAGTACACCGTGCCCGAGGGCGACAAGGTCACGCTGGCGCACTTCAACCTGGAGACGCACTCGCGGGTCGACGCCGACCCCGACGACTCCGAGGGCGCGCTGGACCTGCAGGGCGACGACGCCGCCAACGTCCAGGGCTTCGACCTCAAGGGCGAGGCCACGCTGGAGCTGCTCAAGGGCGGCAAGGCGCTGCTGAGCGCCAACATCGAGCTGCCGAAGGTGTTCGCCGACGCCGAGGGCAACGGGCTCACCGGCGCGATCGAAGTCGCCTCCGACAACGAGCGCGGCGTCCACATCCAGGGCATCCAGGTCAAGGCCCCGCTCGCGTTCATGGGCAAGGTCGAGGTCCACAACCTGTTCCTGAACTTCAACGGCGAGCGCAACGGCGACGCCAAGGCCACCTGCAACGCCGACTCGCCCGGCCTGCGCTGGGACGGCGGCGCGGAGAAGATCGTGCTGCCGACGCCGGACAAGCTGACGGTCGAGAGCGTCGGCCTGGGCTTCGCCGACGGCGACTTCTCCTACGTCCGCGGGTCCCTGAACTGGGCGGGCGAGGGCAAGTCGATCGGTGCGGGCATCCGCGTGCAGAAGATCTCGATCTCGGTCTGCGCGGGCGATCCGCTGAAGATCGAGGGCCGGATCGGCCTGACCGCGCTGCCCGGCGACGACGGCAAGCCGCGGCTGACGATCCCCAACGCCGGGCTGCTGTTCACCGGCGGCGACCCGTGGACGCTGCGGGCCGAGGCGCCGACGGCGATCCTCAAGCTCGACCGCGACTACAACTTCTCCGACGTCTTCGTCTCCTACGCGTCCAACGGCGCGATCGACTTCGGCGCGCGGCTGAAGTTCGCCTTGGGCCTGAAGGGCTCGGTGCCGATCGGCACGCTCGACGCGTCGGTGACGATCGACGCCGGCGTCAAGGGCTGGATCCAGGGCTCGGCGTTCAACGCCGACATCGACGCCGAGGGCTGCTTCGCCGGCAAGTTCTCGGTCGCCGACGCGCTGCCGGTGAACTTCAAGGACATCTGCCCGAACGTCAAGGGCGTCGTGTCCTCCAAGGGCATCGCGCTGTGCGGCAACCTCGAGGTCAACAACAAGAACCTCGGTGGCATCGGCGCCGGCTACGAGTGGGGCGGCGAGCTGAAGTTCATGGCCGGCACCTGCGACGTGGGCCGCTGGCGGTTGTCGAAGCCGAGCGCCTCGGCGGCCGGCGACAAGACGGTCAGGCTGCCTGACGGCCAGCGCGGCGTGCTCGTCTCCGTCCGCGGCGTGGGCGCCGCGCCGGAGGTCCAGCTGCGCGGGCCGCGCGGCGCGGTCGTGCGCACCCCGCGCGACTCCAACGAGGCGCTCAGCACCAAGCGGGCGGTGGCCTTCGCCAACCGCGCCGAGAAGACCACCTACGTGATCCTGGCCGCGCCGCGCGGCGGGCGCTGGACGGTCAAGGCGCTGGGCGACGACGGGCATCGCCGAGGTCAAGGTCGCGGCGATGCGCCCGGCGCCCGCGGTGACCGCCTCGGTGACCGGCAACAGGCTGCGCTACCGCGTGGCCCGCGTCAAGGGCCAGGTCGTGACCTTCCTCGAGGAGGGCCGCGGCGTCTCGCGCACGATCGGCAAGGCGCACGGCGCCCGCGGGACGCTGCGGTTCAAGCCGGCCGACGGCCCCGGCGGCCGCCGCCGGATCGTCGCGCTCGTCGAGCAGGACGGCCTGCCGCGCAAGCGGCTGACCGTGGCGACGTTCAAGGCGCCGCCGCGCTCGAAGCCCGGCAAGCCGCACGCCGTGAAGGTCACGGGCGCAAACCTAAAGGGGCCAGGCCCCTTTAGGTTCGCGCACGCGGCGGCGGCCAAGCCGCTGACCATCAAGTGGGGCGCCGCCAAGCGCGCCGCCCGCTACGGCGTGACCGTCGAGCTCACCGACGGCCGGCGCCTGTTCTTCCTGCGTGACGCTGACGATCGCGTCGTGCGCATCCCGGGCGCCACGGGTCTGGTGTCCGTCCGGGTGGTCGGGCTGCGTGCCGACAACGGCGCCGGCCCGGCCGCGACCGCCAACGACAACGAGAGGGACCGATAACGATGCAGGGACGCATCATGCGCCGCCTGGTGGCGGCGACCGCCGCGCTGCTGTTGGTCAGCGCGCCCGCCGCGCTGGCGGACACCGTCGTCGACGGCCCGCAGGGCACGACCACGGACGCGACGCCGACCTTCACCTTCACGGGTGAGGCCGGCTCGACGTTCGAGTGCAAGATCGACCCGCCAGGGCAGTGGAAGCCGTGCGCGTCGCCCTACAGCGCGTCGCTCGCCGACGGTTCCTACACGTTCTCGGTGCGCGCCACCGACGCGGCCGGCAACGTCGAGACGACCCCGCCGACGCGTGCGTTCACGGTCGACACGTCGGCCATCGACACGACACTGGAGGCCGGCCCCGAGGGCCTGTCCAACGACGCCACGCCGTCGTTCACGTTCAGCTCGCCGGTCACCGGCGCGACGTTCGAGTGCAAGATCGAGGGCGCGGGCTCTTCGATCCCGGCCTTCGCCGACTGCTCGGCGCCGTTCACGGCGCCGAAGCTGCAGTCCGGCGCCTACACGTTCAAGGTCCGCGCGAAGAAGGGCGCGCTGACGGACTCCACGCCCGCCGAGCGGTCCTTCACGGTCGACGCCACCGCGCCGGACACCACGATCACCGACGGCCCGGCCGAGGGCTCCAAGACGACCAACCGCACGCCGACGTTCACCTCGGCCTCCAGCGAGGCGGGGTCGACCTTCGAGTGCCGCGTCGACAACACCGCCAAGGAGGGCGTGGACACGGTCGCCTGGGGCGACTGCCCGGCGGCCTACAAGCTCGCCGAGCTCGACGGCGGCCAGCACACGCTCGAGGTGCGCGCCACCGACCAGGCCGGCAACACCGACGCGACGCCCGCCAAGCGCACGTTCACGATCCTCGTCTGCGACACCGAGGTGCGCTTCGGGCTGATCGAGGCGCTCGGCGAGTGCCTGGCCAACGTCGGCACCAGCAGCGCGCCGGTGTGGGAGTCCACGCAGCCGATCAAGGTCAACGGCCTCCCGCTGCCGGTCGTCGGCGGCTCGAAGATCATCCTCACCGGCCCGACGCCGGAGCGCAAGGGCGGGTCGCTGGCGGTCGAGGACATCAAGCTCGTCATCGCCGGCATCCAGGTCTACAAGGGCGGCTTCTCGTGGGACCTGCCCGAGGGCGGCGCCGGGCGAGGAGAAGGAGTTCAAGAAGATCGACCTCTCCGGGGCCGGCCAGAAGCTGTTCGGCATGAAGGTGGAGGGCTTCGCCGCCCTGCGCCTGCGCCGGCCGGCCAACGAGGGCGGCGCCTACAAGTCGGTCTTCCAGCTGCACATCGCGCTGCCGGAGGTCTTCAAGTCCGGGCCTGACAGCGGCGCGGGCGGCGTCACCGGTGACGTCGCGATCAACATCGACAACGAGGGCGTGCACCTCGATGGCCTGAAGATCATGGTCACGAACGCCTACATCGGCAAGCTGGGCGTGAAGTCAGTCTGCCTGTCCTTCGCCGCCGCCGGCTCGTCCGCGGTCGCGCCGTGCACGGCGCCGTCGATCGGCCCGGGCAAGCCGCAGCCGTACATCGAGTGCCGCTCCGACAACACCGAGGACCGCTGGGACGGCGCGATCGCGATCGTCCTGCCGACGGCCTCCAAGACCGAGTTCGGGCTGTGGGGCGGCCTGCGCGGTGGGCGCCTGTCGCACGCCGGCGCCTACGTCGACAACCTCGGCACCACCGTCCCGCTCGCCCCGGGCGTGTTCCTGCAGAGCGTGCGCCTCGGCGTGTGCCTGGAGCCGCCGCCGTTCAAGGTCAAGGGCGGCGCCGCCGTGGCCTTCGGCCCGACCGTGGCCGGCAAGTCCGCCGTGCGCCTGGACGGTGACCTCTACTACTCCGACGCCTACGGCAACGACCCCTGGGTGATCCGCGCCGACGGCCGCCTGAGTCTGTTCGACAAGCAGGTCGCCTCCGCGTACTTCCAGTACCAGGGCACGGGCATGATCGACTTCGGCTTCGAGGCCGAGCTGCGCTTCGGCCCCGCGCACATCGGCGGCGGCGTCGAGGGCTGGATCGAGACCCGCTCGCCATCGCGCTTCAACGTCCAGGGCCACGTCGAGGTGTGCGTGGACAACCTCGCCTGCGCCGAGGGGACGGCCGTGTTCTCCACGATCGGCGCCGCGGGCTGCATCAGCGTCTCGATCGTGAAGGTCCCGATGCTGATCAAGGACGACGACTGGCACTGGTACGCGCCGTGGCGCGTGCACGTCGAGATGGTGCCGATCAAGGTCAAGGGCGGCGCGGGCTACACGTGGTCCAACCGCGATCTGGACCTGATGCTGGCGTCGTGCTCGATCGGCAAGTGGGTGCTCGCGCGCCCGGCGCAGGCCCCCGGCCAGTACATGCTCATGGTCCCGGCCGACATGCCGGCCTTCACCGTGCGCCTGCACGGCAAGGACGCGCCGCCGAAGGTCGACCTGGTGGGCCCGGACGGCCGCCGGATCGTCATGACCGACGCCGAGAACGGCGGGTTCGTCGAGGGCTCGCACCTGATCGCCACCAACCCCGAGGACAACACCACCTCGATCATGGTCACGAGCCCGGCGCAGGGCGAGTGGAAGGTCGAGCCGCACGCCGACTCGTCGGCGATCACCGAGATGGACAAGGCCTTCGCCGAGCCGGAGCCGTCGCTGGTCGCCGGTGTGGGCGGCACGGGCTACAAGCGCACGCTGGGCTACGCCTACTCGCCCAACCCGGGCCAGAAGGTGCAGTTCGTCGAGCGCGGCGAGCGCACCACGCAGGTGCTGGGCGTCGCGACGCCGGGCCGCTGCAAGGAGCGGCTCGCCGACGATCGCCGCACACTCGCCTGCGGGCAGCTGAAGTTCACGCCGGGCCACGGCCCGGCGGGCAAGCGCACGATCGTCGCCGTGATCGAGCAGGACGGCCGGCCCCGCGAGGAGCTGACCGTCGCCTCCTACGTCGCGCCCAAGGACCGCCTGCCCGGCCGTCCGAGCCTGCTGCGCGCGCGCCGCTCCGGCTCGTCGGTGCTGGTCCGCTGGCAGCCCGTCCCGGGCGCCTCGGGCTACACCGGCTGGGCGGTGACCTCCGACGGCCGCAGGCTGTCGTTCGATCCGTCGGTCAAGAAGGGCATCCGGATCCCGGGCATCGGCCGTGACACGACGGTCCGCGTGGCCGTGCGGGCCCTGCGCATGGACGGCGCGGTGGGCCGCGCCGCGCGCGTGAAGGTCAAGGCCACCCGGCGCGCCAACGTCGCGCCGAACAAGGCGAAGCCGCTCAAGCACAAGAAGACCAAGAAGGGAGGCCGTCGATGAGGCGCCTTGCTGTTCTCGTCGCCTCGGCGGCCGCGTTGATCGCGGCCGCCCCGGCGGCCGCCCAGAGCGGGCGGACCGATGACGCCACCAAGCGCGTGGTGCTGCTGTCGGGCTCCGAGATGGGGACCATCGACTGCAACTCGCTGTGGGTGCCGGCGATCGATCACCTGACCAAGATGCGCTTCCGGATCAAGGGCGTCGATCAGAAGTTCAGCGGTGGCTTCGTCACCGTCTCCAACAACGACTCCGACCACAACTGCGACGTCACGCTCGGCAAGGGCGAGCAGATGGACCTCGCCGCCCAGGCCAAGGTGTTCGCCGCCTGGCTGGAGAAGGAGGGTCGCCCGGTCGACATCGTCGCCTTCGGCACGGGCGGCCTGGTCGCCCGGATGGCGCTCGGCTACCAGGGCTCGCCCGACTGGCCGGGGCCGCTCCCGGTCGAGGACGTGGTCACCGTCGGGACCCCGCACCTGGGGTCCCGCGCGATCGCCGCGGCCTGCCCGACCCGTCCCTCCTGCCAGGAGCTGGACACCGACACCGGCGTCGGGCAGGGCCTGATCAACCTGCTCGCGCAGCCCCGCTTCCAGAACCCGCTCGGCGACTGGACGGTGATCGGCAGCGCGGGTGACGAGCTGGTCAAGCCGGAGTCCGCGATGGGCATGGACGCCGATCACGAGACGACGTACAGCGACGCCAAGCTCACCCACGCGAAGCTCCTCAAGGACCTGCTGAGCACCCGCAACGCGACGGTCACCTACAAGCACCGCGACACCGAGATCATCGAGTGGCGCAAGGCGCCGCACCTGGTCGAGCGCATCGGCCTGAACCTCGTCTACGGCTCCGCCGGCAACGACTCGGCGCCCACGACGCAGACGGGCTGCACGGGCTACAGCGAGATCCCCGGCGGCCCGACCGTCGTGCGCTTCCCCGGCATGGTCGGCTGGAAGGGCACGCACGACATGTCCTACGTCAAGAACGGGATCATGGAGGCCTACGCCGACTGCCTCAAGAAGGTCTACGCCTCCAAGGAGCTGACCTCCGACGGCCCGGTGCGCGTCAACGGCCTCGACCTCACGCCGCGACCCGGCTCGGTGATCACGATCGATCCGACCAAGCGCTCGATCAAGGGCGACCACGTCAACCTCTCGATCCCGTCGCAGTACTTCGGCGCGCTGCCGGTGCCGCTGCGTCAGGACGCGGAGATCTCCTGGACCCTGCCGCGTGAGGCGGGCAAGCTCGAGGGCAACGATCTCGACGGGTTCACCCTCTCCGGCGCGGGCAAGATCGCCGGGCTCAAGCTCAAGGGCTCGGCCAAGCTGACCTTCATCCAGGGCGGCGTCCAGCTCGACACGAACCTGCAGCTGCCGGGCCTGTTCACCACCGACATGCCGACGGGCAAGGCCTACGTCGAGAAGCCGCAGTGCTCGGACGGCCTCGACAACGACAACGACGGCAAGACCGACACGGCCGACAGCAACTGCGACACGCCGCAGGACAACTACGAGGACGGCGCGGACAACCCGGGCTTCACCGTCTCGATCAAGTCCGACAACCTCAAGGGGCTGTTCCTGGACAAGATCTCCGGGACGGTCGAGGGCAACATCCGCCTCGGCAAGCTCGAGCTGCCGGCGGCGTCGTTCAGCTACTCGCTGCCCGACAACGCGTGGACGGCGTCGGTGACGGCGGTGCTGCCGATCCCGAACGCGCCCAAGCTCAAGATCGAGGGCGGCCTCAAGGACGGCCAGCTGTCGAAGTTCTCGGCCGAGGTGTCCGGGCTCAACGCCGGCCCGCTGCCCGCGAACCTGTACCTGCAGCGCGTCAAGGTCGGGTGGGTGCGGGAGCCGTTCGAGATCCAGTTCGGCGCGGGCATCTCGTGGGACCGGCGCTACACGTTCCCCAACTATCGGGACGTTCGCCGCGGCCGAGGTCGACGGCGACATCTCCTACACCGATACCAACCTCAAGGCGACGGGCAAGCTGCTGCTGTTCGGGATCGAGTGGGCCAACGGGTATGCCGACTGGAAGTTCGGCAACGGCGTGACGCTGAACATGGTCATCGGGCGCTCGATGTCGATCAACAAGGCCTACGGCAAGACCAAGGCCAACCTCAAGGCGACGCTTCAGGGCACGTTCACGGGGGCGATCGACAAGACCGGCGTGGACCTGCGGGCCACCGGCGGCGCGTGCTTCGAGGGCTCGCTGGAGTTCTTCGTCTACAAGCGCGAGCAGCCGAAGACGTGCCTGGGCGAGGCGTCGGTGCGCGGGTCGATCAAGAAGGGCCTGATGGCGTTCACCGTCTGCGGGCAGGTCGATCTGGGCGTCTGGGCGGGGGCGATCGGCTACGGCATCCGCTCCGAGGTCGACGGCGCCGGCAAGACGGTCGAGACCGCGGACGTGATGATGGGCTCCTGCGACGTCGAGAACTGGCACAAGCCGCCGGCGAGCGCCTCGCAGGCGGGTGGCGCGCCGAGCGTGTCCGTGGGTGCGGGCGTGCCCGCCGAGGTGATCGCCGTCGAGGGTGACGGCGCGCCGCCGCGCGTGGCGTTGACCGGCCCGGGCGGCGCGTCGGTGCCGGCGCCGGCCGAGGCCACGGGGATCGTCAAGGGCGACGGCTACATGCTCATCCACTCCACGGCCGACAACACCACCTACGCGGTCATCGGCAAGCCCGCCGAGGGTCGCTGGACCGTCGAGCCGCAGCCGGGCTCGGCGCCGGTCACCGACCTGCGGGCGGCGGACGCCCTGCCGGCGCCGTCGGTGAAGGCGTCGGTGCACGGGGCTCGCCTGCGCTACGCCGTCAAGGCGGCCAAGGGCCAGACCGTGACCTTCAAGGAGGTCCTCCCGGGCGGCGCCACCCAGGCGATCAAGACGGTCACCGGCGGGTCCGGCTCGGTGCGGTTCACGCCGTCGTTCGGCCCGGCCGGGCGGCGCTCGATCGTCGCCTACGTCGACCAGGACGGCGCGCCGCGCACGACGATCAAGGTGGCGACGTTCAAGGCCTCCGCGCCGCGGACGCTGGCCGCCCCGCGCGGGGTGCGCGTGGTCCGGCGGGGCTCGCGCCTGACCGTGACCTGGAAGAAGGTCCCGGGCGCGGTCAAGTACGCCGTCGGCGTCAAGACGGGCGACGGGCGCTCGCTGGCGTTCACCGGCAAGTCCCGCCGCGTCGTCGTCAAGCGCATGCTCGGCACCCGCAAGTCCGTCGTGACGATCCGCGCCATCCGCGCGGACAACCGCGCCGGCAAGCCGAGCATAAAGCGCGCCTAAAAGGGCCTGGCCCCTTTAGGTTCAGCAGAGGCGCGAGGGGAGCTTCGCCCAGTCCGTCCGGGCCAGTGCGGCCCGGACGGCGGGCTCGCGCTCGTCGCCCTCCTCGACGCTCACGGCGCTGCCGTTGGCGTACCGGAGGGTGAGCAGCGGCGTGCCCTTCGGCGGCAGCGCGACCTTCCTGCCGTCGGTCTTCGGGCTCGGCAGGAACAGCGCGTCCCGCAGCGGCTGCAGAACCTCGACGTCGCCGATGTCGCAGGGCACCTCGAGCGTGACGGTGCTCGTCCCGTCCCAGACCGTCCAGGTGGACGGGATCGGCGGCTTCTTGCGGAGCTTGGCGATCGTGTCGAGGATGGCTTCGAGCTCGGGCGGGGCGTTGCGCGGGTAGTCGTCGACGGTCACCGTCCGGCCGTCGAGGTCGAACACGCCCCGCGCGGCGTCCGGTGGCGGCGTGCCCGCGTCGTCGCCGGGCACGTCGCGCGCGTCGTGCACGACGGCGCGGATCCGCTCGACCTGCTCGGCCGTGAACGGCGCGAAGGACTCCCACGCCTTGGCGCCGCCGGGCTGCTCGGTGCTGAAGAGCTCGTAGCGGCCGTCGCGGTGGACGCGGCCGCCGTACTGGTGCAGGTGGTTGCCGACCTCGTAGGCGAAGACGACGTCGTTGGCCGTTTCAGCGGGCACAGGCTCGTCTCCGCAGCCCGCGATCACGAGGATGCACGCGAGGAGTCCCCACCTCACACGGCCACGGGCTCGCCGTCGGTGACCGGGCCGGGGACGGGCGTGCCCGCGTCCAGCCCGGGCTCGGCCGCGCCGGCGCTGCCGGGGAGCGCGTCCTTCTTGCCCGTCGGTGCGCCGAGCGCCCAGGGGCCGTGCGGCGCCGTGATCTTGGTCAGCGAGGCGTGGAACGTCGCATAGTGTTGCGGGCGCACGACGTCGCCGACGGACATGATCGAGTCCGTCGGCTCGCACACCGCGCCCTTCAGTGGCGTGCCGCCCGCGTCGACCATGTTCTTGACCAGGTTGTCGTGGGTGGCGGTGTCGCCCATCGCCGGCGTGCCCTGGGCGGGCGTCTGGCCGGGGGAGACCAGCGGCGTCGAGGCGTACTCGTCTCCGAGCCCGAACGCGTGCCCGAACTCGTGGCGCAGCGTGTTCTGGCTGTTGCCGCTGCCGATCTGGATGTCCACCCGGCGATCCTTCTCGTTCTCGCCGCCGCTCGCCTCGGTGTCGCCCAGGCCCATCTCGGTGGTGCGCACCTCGGTGTTGACGAACCCGTGCTCCTTCATGAACTTCTCGACGCTGCGCGCCCGGTCCTCGGAGAGCTTCTGGTTGAACGCCGCGTTGCCGGTCTTGCTCGCATGGCCGGTCAGGAACACCGGCGTCTGCAGCGAGCGGGCGTCGGCGACGCCCGAGTTCGGCGCGGTCTCGGCGCCCTTGAACGTGTCGATCACGTTCTGCAGCTTGGTCGTCTGGTCGGGCCGGACCTCCGACTTGGCGATGTCGAACACGACCGAGTGATTGAGGAAGCTGCCCGAGGCGTTGATGTTGCTCGTGACGCTCATCTCCTGGTCGCGGGCGTTGGTCGCCTGCCCGGGCGAGACGAACGCGCCGAGGCTGACGTTGTCCGGGACCTTGATCGGCTTGATCGTCAGGTGCGCGTCCGGCATCTTCGACTTGTTCTCGATCTTCAGGTCGACCGTCACGGTCGCCCCGAGCCAGCTCCAGCCCTTCTTGCGCATGAAGAACTGATGCTGGTTGGACCAGAACGGCTCGACCTCGGCCTCGACGCCGGAGCGGTAGTTGACCTTGTCCTCGGCGTCCTCGCCCTCACCCCAGCGGAAGAGCCCGAGCTGGGTCTCGCGCTCGAGCGGGTCGGCGATCTTGTTGATGCGCTCGAGCTGCTTCTCGAGCCCCTTCTTGGCCACGCCGGCCTTGTCGATGCCGTCCTGGAAGTCGACCGCGCAGCGCATCGTCACGGTCAGCACGCCGAGCTTGGGGTCGTACTCCGCGTCGAACCCGCCGGGCGCGTTGTTGAGCCCCGACCCGCCGGCGCCGGGCGTCAGGTCCTTGGAGCCCTTCGTGCCCTCGGCGGCCCAGTCCTCGGCCTCCTTGATCTCCGCGTCACTCGGGATGTCTTCCCGCGCGAGCACCGCCTTGTCGGCCTTCCACCGATCCAGCATCCGCCCGAACGCCTGATTGCCGACCCGCTGCTGGAGCGCGAGCAACCGCTCCTGCGTGGGAACCGGCGTCTGCGCGATCGCCGCCTTGGCGTGCTCGGGAGCCTCGATCTGCTCCCCGGGCGTGCGCTCCTGTGTCACGAGCGTGACCGTACTCCGCGCATGGGTCGCGAGGCAAGAGCCGCTCGTTCGTCCGTTCGGGCAGTGCCGGTGCCGGCACGGCTGAACGGCGAGCGGACCGCGGCGGTCGCGTCAAGCGCGCCCGATTTCGTGTGTCTGCTCGTGCGCGGGTGGGCGCGCTTGACCCGCCTGGCCCCGGCCTGCTTACGCGGCAACGATGACCGGCTGGCGCCGGTGTGCCCGCCACTGGCGGACGTCTTCGTACCGGCGCGGCGGACGAAACGCCTGCGGGACCGTGCGAGTGGTCGCTCGTGAACCTATGCGGTTCACAACTGACCACTGACCGCGCCGGCGAGCGGCAACGCGCCACCCGCGCCGCGAGGAGTGACGAACGTTCGCCCGCGGCTAACAAACGTCACGCGGCTCGCCGTCAGTGCGGGTGGTCGCCCGTTCCGGTCGACGCCGGCGGCCGCGACTCCTCGGCCAGAGACGTGATCGTGAGCACGCCTCGCGCGGCTTCCTCCAGCACGCCGGTCGCCTCTTCGGAGGAGCGCGCGTAGAGCTCGACCAACAGGTGCACGACGATCTGGTCCTCCTCGTGCTTGTGGAAGCGCACGTGGGTGAAGAACTCGCGCGTGCCGTGGTCGCCGAAGGCCGCGTAGGCCAGGGCGTCGGCGGCTTCCGGCCCGGAGCAGGTCTCGACGGACTCGGCGTCGACGGTGACCGTGCAGGAGGCGACCCAGGGGGTGCCGACGACCATTCGCTCCCAGCGGTCCTCGACCGGTTCGATGCGGTCGTTGTGGAAGATCAGGTGCGGCTGGTCGTGCATGCAGTCCAGGCATTGCACGACGGCTTCCTGGAGTTCATCGACGACGTTGGCGCGCTTGCCGGTCACCGGGTCGATGCGGTGGATCCCCTCGTAATGGACCTGGACCTCGAGGTCCTGACTCCAGCAGCGGTAGCACCGCAACCACGATCCGATCGGTCCTCCAGTTGACATGCAGCGCCATTCTATGCTCCGACTCGTGCGCCGCCTGATTGTGGCCCCAATCGTGCTCCTGGCGGGGTGTGGCGGCGGGCCCTCCGACACCGAGCAGGTGCACGCCACGGTCGAGGCGTTCGGGCAGGCGACGGCCGCCAAGGACTACCAGCGGCTGTGCGACACGCTGCTCGCGCCGAAGCTGATCGAGAAGGTGGAGTCGATCGGGTTGCCGTGCGAGGTGGCGCTCAAGCAGGGCCTGGGTGACGTGAAGGCGCCAACCCTGACCATCGGCGCCATCAATGTCGATGGGGACGACGCGACCGCGCAGGTCAACAGCACCGCTCAGGGACAGGCGCCGTCGAAGGACACGCTCAAGCTTCAGCGAGTGAATGGAAAGTGGAAGATCGCCTCGCTGGCCAATGAGGGCTAGATGAGCGAGCGTTCGGTTCCCGATTGACAGGCTCTTCTCGCGCGCTGTATACCCGATCGATACCGGCGACTGGGGTAGCGCCGGACACGAGAGAGGACGTTCATGCGCGGAGCAGTTCGACGGCCAGCGGCCGTCGCGCTCGCAGTTGCCATGACCTGGGCTGCCGGCGCCACGGCGTTCGCCCAGGAAGAGGTCGCGAGCAAGACCGACGGGGCCAAGGAGAAGCTCGATCAGAGCCTCCAGGCCAAGGTCGACGCGGGCGCCACCGGGACCGTTCCGGTCCTGGTCACGGTGTCGGGAGATCCATCGCAGGTGCAGGCGTTGTTGTCGGGCGATCACACCGCGACGACCAACCGGACGTCGCTGGTCGTGGGTCGCGTGCCGGTGCAGGCGGCGACGAAGGTGGCCTCGGTCACCGGCGTCGTGTCCGTCGCCCAGGTGCAGTTCAAGCAGACGGGCCAGCCGGCGGACCGGCCCGAGGACCATCACCGGCCCTCGCGCGGGGATCTTCGTCACAAGCACGACGACCAGCGGAAAACTGACGTCCCGTACGACCGGGCGCCGAAGCTGAAGGGCTCGAACTTCGAGAAGCTCAAGAAGCTCAACCTGCTCGACGCCCGCACGCACAACTTCACCGACGCCTGGAACGCCGGCTACGACGGCACGGGCTCGACCGTCGGCGTGCTCGACGGCGGCACCGACTTCGGGCACCCGGACCTGATCGGGACCTGGCAGACCTGGCAGGGCGCCAAGGACACCGACACCACCGACGACGGCTGGAACGGCTGGCCGAAGGCCTTCGACCCGTACGGGACGCTGCAGCTCCTGCTCGCGCCCGAGCTCGTCACCGGCGGCCTGTCCTGGTACACGCCGACGAGCGCCGTCAGCTGCCCAGGCCTGAACCCGCACGGCACGTGCGCGCTGCGCTTCGGCACGCGCACCGGACCGTCGCGCAACTTCGACGCCCCCACCGG
This sequence comes from uncultured Solirubrobacteraceae bacterium, assembly GCA_963798325.1. Lineage (GTDB taxonomy): Bacteria > Actinomycetota > Thermoleophilia > Solirubrobacterales > Solirubrobacteraceae > Solirubrobacter. The sequence goes on along the minus strand of CAWCSS010000001.1, from coordinate 1,396,098 downwards.
CGTCAACAACCACACCTACCGCTTCCCGCGCGAGTGGTCGAAGTCCGGCAAGGTCATGGTCGGCAGCCACCCCGACGACTACCTGCTCGGCACCTACGGCGAGCGGCCCGCGTTCCTGGTCGTCGACAGCAAGCGGGCCGGCGTCTACGACACGGTCTACGTCGACCTCGACGACGACTACGACTTCTCCGACGAGAAGCCCGTCACGAAGAGCTCGCCCGCGTCCTACCGCGACATGAACGGCGACGGCTACACGGACCTGTCCGGCGGCCTCCTGTACTACATCTCCGACGGCCAGACCCGGATCCCGGGCGGGATCGTCGAGTTCGGCGACGACGAGACCCCGCCCCCGGGCGCGCTGCTCGCGTGGAGCGGCGACTTCGACCCCGGCATCGAGGGCCACGGCACGCTCACGGCGTCCAACGTCGTCGGCCAGGCGGTCATCAACGGCAAGGCGCCGACGTTCACCGACGTGCCCGGCGGCACCTACCCGGGCGCCGTCCTCGGCGGCGCGCCCAAGGCCAAGCTCGCCCCCTACGGCGACATCTACTTCTCCTTCGAGACCTCCACCCAGCTCGGGTACCTGTTCTCCACCGAGCACGGCGTCGACGTGACGTCGAACTCCTACGGCTCCTCGGACGCCGATAACGACGGCTTCGACGCCGCGTCCCAGGAGGCCGACATCATCCACGAGGGCACGGCCACCACGCCCCTGTTCTCGACCGGCAACGGCGCCCCCGGCTACGGCACGACGACCGCGCCGACCCCCTCACAGGGGATCAGCGTCGGCGCGTCGACGCAGTTCGGCGCGACCGGCTGGGACTCGATCACCAAGTACAGCCAGGTGGTCGACAACGACATCGCCCCGTTCTCCAATCGCGGCCCGGGGGCGACCGGCAAGCCGGGCGTGGACCTGGTGGCCGACGGCTCCTACTCCGCCGGTGACGCGACGCTCAACAGCGTGATGGACGGCCAGGTGGCGTGGGAGACGTGGGGCGGCACGAGCCGCTCGACGCCGGTCGCGGTGGCCGCCACCGCGCTCGTCTACCAGGCGTGGCGCAAGAGCCACGGGGGCCAGACGCCGAACGCGGCGGCGGCCAAGACGGCGCTGAAGTCGTCGACCAACGACCTCGGCTACGACACGTTCACCCAGGGCGCGGGCTCGCTCAACGCGGGCCGGGCGGTGAAGGCCGCCACCGGGGCCGGGCCGACGGTGACGCCGGACCAGTGGCGCGTCGGTGACTACCGCGGCAAAGAGAACCCGGTGTTCACGAACATCATCGCCCCGGGCGGCTCCGACACGCAGACGTTCAACGTCGGCGGCGGGGGCGCGTGGAAGGTCTCCGATCGCACGCTGCGCAAGACCGGCAGCGCGAACCTGAGCCTGACCACCAACCTGGCCAACGAGAGCCCGTACACGTTCAACGCGCCGGACTACCTGATCGACGTATCGAACCTCGTCAAGCAGAACCCGGGCGCGGACCTGATGGTCCTGCGGGCGATCTACCCGCACGAGCAGATGGACGCCAACGGCGACTACGCGGCCGACCAGACGTGGCGGATGCTCGCCTACTCCTGGACGGACATCAACCACGACGGGAAGCTGTGGGTCGACAAAGACCACGACGGCGTTGTGGACAAGGTCGCCTCCGATCAGACGAACATCGACGGCGAACCGCTGATCGACTACCGGCGCTCGGAGATCGAGAAGGGCGAGTACGTGCGGTTCGCGTACAACAACCCGACCGCCAACTCCTACATGGTGCAGGTGAGAGATCCGAAGGCGCGGATGGCCGACGGCATCTTCCTCGGCTTCTACCACAACGGTCGCAACGCGGCGATCCCGAAGACCAACTTCTCGATCCGCGTCGACTTCTACACCAACAGCGACTGGAGCTGGCTGACCACGCCGGCCACGGCCACGGGCAGCTTCCCGGCCAAGGTCAGCGTCCCGGCCGACACGCCCTACGGCATGTACCAGGGCGCGATCACGCTCTCGCGCAACAGCGACTCGATGGTCGTCCCGGTGTCGGTCGCGGTGGCCGCGACGCCCGCCCAGGACGCCGCGGGCAACCTCACGAGCGTGACCCAGTTCGGCGGGACCGACGTCGCCAACGCGCAGGCCGACCAGCTCTACAACAACGGTTCGGTCTACGGCGCCGGCGACTGGGCCTGGAGAGCCGAGTCCGGGAACTGGCGGTTCTACTTCTACGACCTGCTCAAAGCCCCGCCGCCGGGCACGGCCTTCCTGTCGGACACGACCTGGGACGACGCCGCGCCCTACACGGACCTGGACACCCTGATCATGGGGCGCTCGGCGAACCAGTACCAGCTGTTCGGGGGCACGGCACCGTTCGGCGCCCCGTACATCCTGGACACCGTCGGCAAGAGCCAGAACACCAACGTCGGCGCCGGCGTGTGGACGTTCGACACCGCCACCGGCGGCGCGCGCGAGGTGATCACCGCACCCGCGCAGGAGGGCCTGCAGTCGCTCGTCCAGCACCAGGTGGGCTGGACCGGCGACAAGTTCGAGGTCCCGTTCACGAGCAAGCTCGGCTCGGCCAACGTGACGCCGTCCAACGTCCGCCAGACGGCGACGTCGAACACGGGGGCGTTCGACGTGAGCTTCCGCTCGAGCGTCGATCTCGACGGGCTCTCGGCGGAGGCGTTCGGGCTCTCACAGCCGATCACGACCACCGAGACGGCGCATCAGGACGATCCGAACGATCCGTCCACGGCGTCGATCAAGAAGAACCTGACGATCGACCACGCCTCGCGGTTGACGGTCACGACCGCCTACCCGTCCAACGACGTCGACCTGTTCCTGCTCTACGACTTCAACAACGACGGGCAGTTCACGACGGACGAGATCGTCGCCGCCTCGACCACCGGGTCGGCGAACGAGCAGGTCAGCCTCACGCGCCCGCCGGACGGCAACTACCAGATCTGGGTGCACGGCTACCAGGTCACAGGGACGCCGGGCATCACGCTCACGGTGGATCCGATCCAGGGCCACGACCTGACGGTCACGGGCGCCCCCGCGGGCCCGGTGCCCGCGGGCACCAACGTGACGCTGCACGTCACCTACAACAAGGCCATGACGTCGGGTCAGAGCTACTTCGGCGAGCTGCTGCTCGGCCCGAAGAGCGCGCCGAACGCGTTCACGGTGCCGGTGCGTATCGATCGGCAGTGAGCACTGGACTGCGCAATAACTGCGCAGTAGAATACGCAGCATGAGATTGCGAGAGCTCCGGGGCAGCATGTCGGCCCTGGAGCTCTCGCGTCGTTCCGGGGTCGCCCGGAACACGATCGCGGCGCTCGAACGCGGCGAGGGCAACCCCACGGTGGACACGCTCTACGCGCTCTCCGACGCGCTCGGCGTCGGGCTCGCCGAGCTGCTGGAAGCGCCGCCGGACACGCGCGTGGTGCGGGCGGGGGAGGGCGTGCACGTCCCCGGCGAGGCGCTCGACGCCCACCTGGTGGACCGCTTCGAGCGGCCCGGCGTCTTCGGCGAGCTCTACGTCATCCGCTTTCACGCGGGCGCGCGGCGCGAGGCGCCGCCGCACCCGTTCGGGGTCCAGGAGCGGCTGCACGTCTTCACCGGCAGCGTCCGCGTCGGGCCGGTGGACGCCCCGCTGGAGCTCGGCCCCGGAGACTACGCGTCCTACTCGGGCGCCGTGCCCCACGTCTACGAGGCGCTCTCCGACGCCTCGGGAACCCTGCTCATGCTCACCGGGAGGACCTCACGATGAAACGCGCCGCGCGGCTGGACGATGTGGTCGGCTTCGGGATCGACCGGGTGGCGGCGGCGATCACCGGCGACGCGCTCCGGCTGGAGAACCTCGACACCGATCTCGGGCTGCCGGCCGCGGCGATCGAGGTCACGCGCTCGGCGCTGGAGGACCCGGTGTCGAACTCCTGGCTGCCGTTCACCGGCGACCTCGGGCTGCGCGCGGCGATCGCCGAGCGCGCGCTGGAGCGCCACGGCCGCCGGTTCGACCCCGAGACCGAGATCGTGATCACCTGCGGCGGCACCGAGGGCGTCCTCGACGTCTTTCTGGCCACGCTGGACCCCGGCGACGAGGTGCTGCTGGTCGACCCGATCTACGCCGGGCTCGTGAACCGCGTGCGCCTCGCGGGCGGCGTGCCGCGGTTCGCGCCGCTGGAGGTGGCCGACGGCGAGTGGGCGCTCGGCGAGCTCACGGTCACCGATCGCACCGTGGCGATGCTGATGATGAGCCCGTCGATGCCCTCGGGACACGTGCTCAGCGACGCCGATTGGCGCCGGGTCGAGGCCACCTGCGCCGAACACGACCTGTTCCTGCTCTACGACGCGGCGATGGAGGACATCCTCTTCGACGGCCGCGCGCCGCTCTCGCCGTTCGCCTACGACGGCCTCGCCGAGCGCACGATCCTGGTCGGCTCGATGTCGAAGATGCACCGGATGATCGGCTGGCGCGTGGGCTGGATCGCCGGGCCGCGGCCGGTGGTCCGGGACGCCGGGTGGGTGCACGTCTACAACACCACCGGCACCGTGTCCGTCGCCCGCAGGGCCGCCGAGGCCGTGCTGCGCGGCCCGCAGGACCACGTGGCGAGCGCCACCGCCGAGCTGCAGGCCAGGCGGGACGCGATCCTCGCCGCGCTGCCGGAGTGGGAGATCGTGCGGCCCGCGGGCGGCTGGTCGCTGCTGGTCAAGGCCGAGGACCCGGCGGCGACGTCGCAGGCGATGCTCGCCGCGGGCGTCGCGGCGACGCCGATGCTCGGCTGGGGCGCCGAGGTCGCCGCGCGCTACGTGCGCTTCGTGTTCAGTGCCGAGCCGGTCTCGCGGCTGGAGACGCTCGGTAGCCTCTTGGCGCGTGTTCCCCGCTGAACATCGCGCGCTGCGCGAGCTTCATGCCGTCGCCCGGCAGCTGCGCAACCACTGGGCGAAACTCGCCACCCGCCTCGACGAGCCGGTGCTCAGCGAGGGCTCCGACAAGGCCGCGCAGCTGCTGCGCGAGCTCGAGCCGCGCCTGGCGGGCCGCCCGCTGGCGCAGACCGTCGGGGCGCGGTTCGCCGGCGTGCGTCATGCGTCGGACCTGCTGCTGGAGCGCAACCAGGCGTTCCGCGGCGCGTTGCTGGACCTGCATCACACCGTGACGCTGCTCGGCTACCTGGCGGCGCTGGCGCGCACCCGCGAGGACGCCGAGCTGGCCGAGTGGGAGGACGACTGGGCGCAGCGGCTCGCCGAGCTCGAGACGCGCGCCCGGGTCGCCGCGGTCGCACTCGGGAGCGATCCGGGGGGCGCGATCGCGCCCGCGGACGGCTCCTCGCTCGGGCGCGCCGGGGCCAAGCTCGGGGCGGTGGCGGGCACCGTGGGCGAAGCAATCGACAATTCGCCCGTTGGTCGCTTGTCTCGCCGCCGTCCAACCTGAAAGAGTGCCGGGCATGAGTGTCGACGTGGTCGTGGCCGTCCCCGCCTTCATGGACATGACCTTTGTCGGGCTCGAAGGGCTTCCCGCACTGGGCGAGGAGCGCTTCGCCGGCGATCTGGTGCGCACCCCGGGCGGGGGCGCGATCACGGCGATCGGGACCGCCCGGCTCGGGCTCTCGACGGCGCTCGCCGCGCCGCTGGGCCAGGACGCGGCGGGAGACCTGATCGGCCCGATGCTGACCGATGAGGGCATTCAGCTCGCCGGCTGGCGCTGCCCGCGCACGCCGATCACGGTCGTGCTGCCGATCGGCGACGAGCGCTCGATGGTCACCTTCGACCCGGGCGTGCGCGCACGCGCGGCGGACGTTGCCGCGGTCGCCCCGCGGGCCGTGATCACCGGGCTGAGCCAACTCGACGTCGTTCCGGGCGGCGCGCGCGCGTTCGTGACCGTCGGCGACGATGACGCCCGCGCGTTCGCCGGCCGCCTGCCGGGCGGCGCGTCGCGGGCGACGGGCGTGTTCATCGAGCAGCGCGAGGCGCTGGTGCTGACCGGCGCCGGCACGGCCGAGGAGGCGGCGGAGATGATCGGCGCGCGGGTGCCGATCGTGGCCGTGTTCCTGGGCGCGGGCGGGGCGGTCGCGTCGATCGAGGGCCGCTCGGTCTCGGTCAAGGGCTTCGACGTCGGCCCGCCGGTGGACACCACCGGCGCCGGCGACCTGTTCGTCGCCGCCTGGGCGTGGGGCGACAACGTCGGCCTCTCGCCCGACGACACGCTGCAGTGGGCGACGCTCTACGCCGCGCTGGCCGGCCGTGTGCCGACGGGTTCGGGCGGCGCGGCGAGGCTTGCGGGAGTTCCTGGACGAGGGCGCCCGTCGCGGGCTTCCGGCGCCGCCGGTGCGCGCCGCCTAGTCCTGGCCATTCAGCCAGGGTGAAACCAATCAGCGGCCGCGAGGATGGCGCGATGCGCCGCTGGCCGATCGTTCTCATGCTCGCGTGCTGGCTGGGGCTCGCCGGCGCGGCACGGGCGGACGTCATCGACGTCACGCGCCACGACGACCCGGCGGGGAACGGCAACTGCCCCCTCGACTGCTCGCTGCGCCAGGCGATCGAGGCCGCCCACGACGGCGACACCGTCCACCTCTTCGGCTCGAGCTCGGCGTCGGCCACCTACTCGCTCACGCGTGGAACCCTGCTCGTGAACAAGCCGCTGACGATCACCGGCGGCGGCCCCGCGCACACGACGATCGACGGCCAGGACAACCAGAGCCAGCGGATCATGAAGGCCCAGAGCTCGGCGGTGGTCATCTCGGGCGTGACGTTCGCCAACGCCTTCCAGGACAGCGATGAGGTCACGTCCTCGGTCCCGCTCGCCCACAACGGCGGCGCGGCACTGTTCAACGAGAGCGCGAGCGTGACCCTCGACAACGTCGCGTTCACGGGCAACTACAGCGCCGTGTCGGTCGGCGGGGCCGTGTCCAACCGGGGCACGCTGACCATGACCGACGTCGACTTCCTGGCCAACGGCGCCTACTACGGCGCCGGCGTGTTCGCCGCGACCGGCACGGTGACGGCCACGAGCGTGACCTTCCGCGACGGGACGCAGGGCGTGAGCGCGGGCGGCGCGATGTACGTGCTCGGCGCGACCGTCTCGCTCACCAACGCGACCGTGGTCCGCAACGGCGCGTCGAACTCGATCGGCGGCGGCCTCGTCAACCAGGCCGGCAACCTGGCGCTGCAGAACGTCACGCTGCAGGACAACTTCCGCGGCGGCGTCGAGACGGGCCAGGGCGCGACCACCTCCGCGCGCAACACGATCTTCGGCATGGGCTATGCCGTCGGCAGCGACGGCTCGTGCTCGCACCCGGGGCGCAACACGGGCGCCGGGTACGTCACCGGGCCGGCGATCACCAACGACCTCGGCCACAACCTCGACGAGGACGGCACCTGCGCGCTCAACGCGCCGGGCGACGTCTCGGGCTTCCCCGCCGCCCTGGCCGCCGACGCCGACAACGGCGGTGCCACCCACACCGTGGCGTTGCTCTACGGCAGCTCGGCGATCGACGGAGGAAGCGGCTGCGCGCCGACCGACCAGCGCGGCGTCACACGGCCCCAGGGCTCGGGGTGCGACATGGGCGCGCTCGAAGCCAAGCGCTTCGGGAGCCCGGACGTGACCACCGACACGGCGACCGACGTCTCGTCCACCGCGGCGTCACTGCGGCTCGAGCTCGACCTCAAGGGCGAGGCGGGCGCGTTCATGGTCGCCTACGGCACCAGCCCGCAGGACCTCGCGCTGGGCGCGACCTTCGGCGCGGGTGTGATCGCGGGTACGGAGCAGCGCGTCGCGCGCCTCGTCAGCCTGACCCCCAACACCACGTACTACTACCAGGCGATCGCCAAGAACGCCTCGGGCACCGCGATCGGCGAGACGCTGTTGTTCACGACCGGCCTGCCCGCCCCCGAGGTCTTCGGCGGCGAGCTGTTCGGCACGACGGACACGTCGGTGAGCGTCGCGTTCTCGGTCAACCCCAATGGGCAACCGACCACCTACAAGGTCAAGTGGACCTATCCCGGCGGCAGCGGCGAGAGCGCGCCGGTGGACGTGGGCTCAGGCGACGCGCCGATCTCGCTGACGCACACGATCAGCGGGCTGACGCCCGGCGTCACCTACGACGTGGACATCGAGGCGACGAACTCCGGCGGCACGAGCACGCTCAGCGACGGGCCGCTCCCGGCCACGCTGCTGGATCGGATCACCGGCGAGCCCGGCACGCCCACGGAGCTGACCGACGCCGGCACCGCCTTCTCCTGCCCGGACAGCGCGCTGATCGACTGGGGCGACGGCACCGAGCCCGAAGAGGTCACGACGATCGGCTGCATCGACACGATCAACGGCTGGGACTACACGCTCAACGCGGCGCACGTCTACCGGGCCGCCGGGCGGTTCCCGGTGCGGATCTCCTATCCCAGCGACGCCAGGACCGACCTGATCGCGCAGATCGCGACCGCGCGCCGGACGCTGACGGTCGACCGCGACGGCGCGGGCGCCGTCACCGGCACCGGGATCGACTGCGGCTCGACCTGCACGGCGACCTACGACCGCGGGACCACCGTGACGCTCACGGCCACGCCCGCGGAGGGCAACACGTTCGCGGGCTGGAATGGCGCCTGCACGGGCACGGCGAGTTGCACGGTCACGCTCGACGCCGACACGGCGGTGAGCGCCAGATTCACCCCGATCGTCGCGCAGCCGGCCCAGACGCCGGCCCCGACCGCGGTGCCCACGCCCGCGCCCACCCCGCCGCCGGCGGCGCCGCCCGAGCCGGAGTTCCACAAGACCGTCGTGGTCACCCCCGAGCCCGGCACCGTCGTGCTGATCAAGGTCAAGGGCACGAAGAGGTTCGTCGCGCTCAAGGCCGGCCAGGAGGTGCCGCTCGGCTCCCAGATCGACGTGACCAAGGGCAAGATCACGCTGACGTCGGTCTCGAAGCCGGGCGCGGCCCCCGAGTCCGCGCAGTTCTACGGCGGCATCTTCACCGTCACCCAGGTCGGCGCGATCACCAACCTCGCGCTCTCCGGGCCCGAGCCCACCTGCAAGCAGGCCAGGGCATCGGCCGGCAAGAAGGTCAAGAAGCGCAGCCTGTGGGGCGACGGCAAGGGCAAGTTCCGGACGGAGGGCAAGTACTCCGCGGCCACCGTCCGCGGCACCACCTGGTACGTCGAGGACAACTGCTCGGGCACGCTGACCAAGGTCAAGCGGGGCCTCGTGGCCGTGACCCCCACCAAGCGCCGCGGCAAGGTCGTCGTCCTGCGCGCCGGTAAGCGGTACCTCGTCCGTCGTTAGCCTCGGACCGGTGCGCCGGTACCTGCTGATCCCGCTCGTCGCGCTTGCCGGGTGTGGGGGCGAGGCCTCGTCCGCGCCGCCGCGGGCGACGGCGACGGCCACGCCTGCACCGCCCGCGCTGTGCGCGAAGAAGCTCAAGGTGCGCACGCTCGGGCACGCCGCCGGCCCGACCGAGCTCTCGGGCCTCGTGCGCTCCGAGGGCGGCGGCTTCTGGGCCCACAACGACTCCGGCGACGGCCCGCGCCTATTCCGCCTCTCGAGGACCGGCGCGGTGACGGGCGAGGTCACGCTCGCGGGCGCGACGGCGGTCGACTGGGAGGACATCGCCATCCGCGGGACCGTGCTCTACGTCGGCGACATCGGCGACAACCTCGCCCAGCGGCCTGAGATCGCGGTCTACCGCGTGCGCGAGGACACGACCGCGGCGACGAAGATCCCGCTGCGCTACCCGGACGGCGCGCACGACGCGGAGGCGCTGCTGGCCGACCCGCGCGGCGGCTCGCTGACGATCGTCACCAAGGACTACGGCGGCGTGTCCGAGGTCTACACGGGTCGCCGCGGCACGCTCCGGCACGCGACCACGCTCAAGCTCGGCTTCGGCCAGGCGGTGACCGGCGGCGACGTCTCCGGCGACGGCCGCACGATCGTCCTGCGCACCTACTCGACCGCGTTCGTGTGGACACGCCGCAACGGCGAGTCGATCGCCACCGCCCTCAAGCGCGCCCCGTGCACCGCGGACGCCGATCTGCTCGCCGAGGGTCAAGGTGAGGCGATCGCGCTGACCCGCGACGGCCGCGCGTTCTACACCGTGCCCGAGGGAGCTAATCCTCCGCTGCGTCGGTACGGCGGCTGAACAGGCGCAGGCCGATCACGAGGCCGGCCAGCGTCGCCAGCGCCCACGGCACGCCTTGGCCGAGCTGCGCGGCGATCGGCCCGGGGCAGACGTCGGCGACCGCCCAGCCGATCCCGAAGAGCACGCTGCCGACGATGTGCCGGCGCTCCGGCTTGACCGTGCTCCACGCCACCGGCTCGCCGGTCAGGACGGCGCGCGCCTGCAGGACCTTCAGCACACGCAGCCCCACGAACGCCGTGGCCAGCGCGGACGCGAAGAACAGCATCAGGTAGGCGTCCTTGAACAGCAGCCCGTTGCGCAGGACGTCCGGGTCGGTCATCCCGGACCACGAGAGCGTGAGCCCGAACACGGTGCCGACGGCGAACGACGCGAGCCGCTGGACGCCGAAGGCGACGCGAGGGACGGCGATGGCGCTCACAGCAGGGCCTCGATCGCGAAGCTGACGATGATCGCCGTGCCGAAGAAGGTGCCGGTGGCCGCCAAGGCGGCGGGGGAGAGGATCGCGTTGCCCGAGAGGCCGTTGCCGGACGTGCACCCGCCCGCCACCCGCGCGCCGTAGCCGATCAGCCCGCCGGAGAGCACGAGCAACGCCACCGTCACCGCATCCGGGAGGTTCTCCGTCATCCAGCCGTAGCCGTGGAGCTCGGTGCCGAAGAGCCCGAACACGAACCCGCCGGTGATCAGGCCGATCAGCAGCCAGCCGCGCGTGCCGAACGCGACGCTGCGCGACGACAGGCGGCCCACGACGTCGGCCCACGCGCCGGTCGCGCCCAGGCGCTCGTTGAGCAGCCACCGCATCGCGACGACGCAGAGGCCGAGAACCGGCCCGCCGATGTACCACGCCAGTTGCTGGTGCACAGCAACTGAGAATACCCGATCAGATTTACGGGATCTCGCGTTTGTGCGAGAAGCGCGGGAGTCCGTCGTCCGGGATCGGCACCCAATCCGGCGCCGACGAGAGCCACTGGCGCCACTGGGGCTCGATCTCAGGGTCGCCGTGCAGCGCGCCGAAGCGCACGCCCACCACGTCGCCCACGCCCGGCTCGCCCGACCAGACGTGCCCGCCGCAGATCGAGCAGAACGCCTTCGGCAGCCCACCCTCAGGCCGCCAGTAGCTGACCGAGTCCGAACCGGCCAAGATCTCGAGGTCGTCGGGGTCGATCATGCCGTTCATCGACCACGCTGTTCCGGCACGTCGCTGGCAGCGATGGCAGTGGCAGTAGCCGGCGGTCTTGAACGACCCTCTAACGTGGAACTCGATGCTCCCGCATGCACAAGAGCCGGCCAGGGGCGCCTCGGGCGATGGCATGCAAGGAGCCTACCCGGATAGCCGAACTCTCCCTACGGGTAGCAAACGCGTAATGACTCGGCAACAAGCGGCCGATAACGTTCAAACATGAACCACGCACGGATCGACATCACGCAGGGCCTCGACGGTGAGACCGTCGTGCTCGCGCTGCTCGATCTCGGCCAAGAGGAGATCGCGGCGTCGCACCACGCGGTCAAGACGATCTCCAGCGAACGCTTCCAGAACGCCGAGATGTCGATCGACGACGTGCTCGAGTTGCGTGAGCTGACCGCGCTCGCCGACGAGCTCGGCGACCACCTCGATCAGGACGGCATTCGCACCATCGTCATGCGCCCGAGCCGCCTGAACGCCTGGCGCGACGTCCTCACGCAGTTCGTCGAGTCGCGCGACGAGGCGGACTGGATGCGCGAGGACGACCGCAGGTCGCTCCCGCTGGCGCGCGAGCTGCTGTGGCCGCTCGGCGACCTGTGCGCCGACGCGATGCGCGCGGCGCTCACCCCGCCCGCTGATCGCGCGCTCTAGCCAGCGTCTCCTTCGCCGCGGCCATCATGTAGCCGCCGTCCGAGCCCAGCGCGATCATCCGGAAGCCGTCCGCCAGCGCGGCCGGCACCTGCTCGACGGCCGTGAGGAAGATCCCGGTCGCCTTGCCGGCGGCCCGCGCGGCTTCGTTGACGCGCACGATCGCGTCGCGGAAGGTGGGATGGTCGAATTCGCGGAACATCCCCATCGAGTACGAGAGGTCGCTCGGGCCGACGAACAGCACGTCGATGCCGGGCACGGCGGCGATCTCCTCGACGGCCTCGACCGCCTCCGGCGACTCGATCTGGGCGATGCCGAGGATGCGCTCACGGGAATGCTCGATCGCGTCGGGGTCGGTGCCGTAGCTCGCGCCGCGATGGAACAGGGCGATCCCGCGCGACCCCTGCGGGCCGTAGTGCAGGACTGAGGCCCATGCCTCGGCCTGCTCGGCCGAGTTGATCTGCGGGCACATGATCCCCTCGACGCCGAGGTCCAGCGCCCGGGCGCTGCGCCCGCGCACGTCGGACTCGACCCGGACCAGCGCGTGCGTCCCCGCGGCCGTGCAGCCCATCAGCTGCCCGACGAGCTGTGCCTCGTTGCCGCCCCCGTGCTCGAGATCGACCAGCAGCCAGTCCCATCCGAGCATCCCCAGCGACTCGGCGGCGAACGGGCTGCCGAGCGTCAGGAAGGTGCCGAAGAGCGTCTCGCCCGCGGCGAGGCGGGCCTTCATCGCAGTCATTGCACGCAAGCTACCCACACCACGGCACTAGGGGTTCCCCCGATGTAACGGCGACGGCGTTCCCGGAGCATGCCCGTTCATGAAGTTGACCCTCCCCCTGCTTGCGACGTGTGCCGCGGTCCTCCTGGTCCCGGCGGCGGCGCAGGCCGCGACTCTCTCCTATGAAGGCGACGCCCTCGTCTACCGCGCCGACCCCGGCGTGCGTGACTCGCCCAGTCTCAGCCAGGACGACGCCGGCATGCTCACGATCAACGAAGAGGGCCTGACGCTGGCGCCCGGGTGCACCTACGACTACGTGGCGCATTGCCCGATGCCGTCGCGCGTGGTGCTCTACCTCGGCGACGGCGACGACTGGCAGAGCTTCAGCTCGGACTATCCCGCGGCGCTCCCGGCGACGGTCTACGGCGAGGACGGCAAGGACCAGCTGCAGACCTACGGCGCCGATCACGTCACGCTGGACGGCGGCAACGGCGACGACCTGCTCAAGGGCTGGCAGTCCAACGACACGCTCCTCGGCGGCCCGGGCAACGACGAGATCAACGGCTCCGGCGGCGACGACCACATCGAGGGCGGCGACGGCAACGACTCGATCAGCCCCGACACCTACTACGGCCCGGGCAACGACTACGTTGACGGCGGCCCCGGCATCGACAAGGTTGACGACTGGTCGATCCCGAGCGACGCCTACCATCCGCCGTTCTCGGTGAGCATGGACGGCGTTGCCAACGACGGCCGCCCCGGCGAGGCCGACAACATCATCAACGTCGAGAAGATCGAGTCGCACGTCTCCGGCACCGTGTCGGGCTCGAACGGCGACGACGAGTTCACCATCTGGGCGAACACCGACGAGGGCAACTCGACGCTCTACGGCAACGGCGGCAACGACAAGCTGACCACCGGCGACTACCAGGACACGATCGACGGCGGCCCCGGCAACGACGTCATCAACGGCGGCTTCGGCAACGACGTGCTCACGGGCGGCCCGGGCCAGGACACGATCTTCGGCGACGCCACCAGCGCCTCGTGCGGCTACTTCTCCTACACCTGCAAGATCCCCTTCGGCAACGACGTCATCTACGCGCGTGACGGCGAGGCCGACACGATCGACTGCGGCGTCGGCCAGGACCGCGCGGTGGTCGACGCGATCGACATCGTGGCCAACTGCGAGACCGTCGACACGGCGGGCCCGGCGGCCAACCACGGCCCGGCCGCGCCGGCGGGCGCCAACAGCGGCGGCCCGAGCTTCACCGCCAAGGTCAAGGGCAAGAAGCAGCTGTTCCTGGTCATCCCGTGCGCCGGCGCCTGCAAGGTCTCGGCGACATTGACGGCCAAGGGCAAGAAGCTCGCGACGGCCAAGAAGACCCTCCTGAAGGCCGGCAACGCGAAGCTCACGCTGAAGTTCGCCAAGCCCAGGAAGAACGTCACGGCCACGCTGAAGGTGACGCTCGAGGCCGCCGACGGCAAGACGACCTCGAGCAAGAGCGTGAAGCTGAAGCGTTAGCTCTTGGTGCGGTAGAGCCGCGTCGTCAGCGGCGCGAAGATCAACGTGAGGGCGGCGGCGACGGCGAGCGAGATCGCCACGTCGCCGCCCGCGGGCTCGCCCTGCATCAGGGCGCGCGAGGCGTCGGACAGGATGCTGATCGGGTTCACGCTGACGAAGGCCTCCAGCGCGCTCGGCAGCGTCTCGGGGTCGACGAACACGTTGGAGAGGAACGTCAGCGGGAAGATCGCCATGAAGCCGGCGTTCATCACCGCGCTCGGCGATCTGAGCAACAGGCCGAGGGTGGTGAAGACCCAGCTCAGGCCGAAGGCGAACACGATCGTGAGCGCCAGCGCGGCGAGCACGCCGGGCACGCCTCCCGCCGGGCGGAAGCCCAGAATCAGGCCGAGCACGACGATCACCGTGCCGGCCACCATGTAGCGCACCGCGTCGCCGAGCAGCGCGCCGACCAGCGGCGCCGGCCGCCACACGGGGAGGCTGCGGAAACGGTCCACGACGCCCTTCGTCAGGTCGGTGTTCAGCGACACGCCGGAGTAGACGGTCGTGAACAGCACACTCATGACCAACACGCCGGGGAGGATGTAGTCCAGGTAGGCGGCGGTCGAGCCGCTGATGGCACCGCCGAAGAGGTAGGTGAACATCAGGACGAACATCACCGGCGTGATCGTCACGTCGAGCAACTGCTCGGGGACGTGCTTGACCTTCAGCATCCCGCGCCAGCCGAACGTCAACGCCGCCGAGAGCGCGCTCGGCGGTGCGGGGCGCGGGGTGGAGGCGAGCGCGCCGCGGATCTGCTCGGTGCTCATACGCTGACCGTCTCCTCCGCGGGATGGCCGGTGAGGGCGAGGAAGACCTCGTCCAGGCTCGGCTGTCCAAGGCTGAACGCGGCGACGCCGATCCCGTTGCGGGTCAGGGTGGCCACGGCCTGGGCGCCACGGTCGGCGTCGGCGCATTGCACGCGCAGCGCCGTGGGATCGGGCTCGAGATGCACGAGGCCGAGTTCGCGCGCGAGGATCGTCTCCGCCTGCGGGCGCTGGTCGGGATCGAGCAGGCGGACCTGCAACGCGCCGCTGCCGACGGACGCCTTCAACTGGCCGGGCGTGCCCTCGGCGATCACCTTGCCGTGGTCGATCACCGCGATCCCGTCGGCGAGCTGGTCGGCCTCGTCGAGGTACTGCGTGCAGAGCAGGATCGTCGTGCCCTCGGCGCGCAGCGCGCGCACGATGTCCCACACCTGGTTGCGGCTGCGCGGGTCAAGCCCGGTGGTGGGCTCGTCGAGGAACATCAGCTCCGGCGTCACCACGATGCTGGCGGCGATGTCCAGCCGCCGGCGCATGCCGCCGCTGTAGTGCTTGACCAGGCGGGTGGCCGCGTCGTCGAGCCCGAACGCGTCCAGCAGTTGGTTCGCCCGGTGCTTTGCTCCGGCGCGCTTGAGCCCGAGCAGCCGGCCGAGCAGGATCAGGTTCTCGCGCCCCGTCAGGTCCTCGTCCACGGAGGCCATCTGGCCGGTCAGGCTCACCAGTCGCCGCACGGCGTCGCCCTCCGTGGCCACGTCGTGTCCGAGGATGCGGGCCGAGCCTGCGTCCGGTGCGATCAGCGTGGCGAGCATGCGGATCGTCGTCGTCTTCCCGGCGCCGTTGGGCCCGAGCACGCCGTACACCGACCCGCGCCTGACCGCCAGATCGACGCCGTCGACGGCTCGCAGGTCGCCGAAGGCCTTGACGAGGCCCGAGGCCTCGATCGCGAGGTTCGTCGTCATTTGAGGTTGAGACTCCCGTCCGCTCAGAAACCCATCGCGCGCTCACCAAATCTACGCGACCTGCGCGCGAACGCGACCCCACCGGTCAGCCCGGCCGCGATCAGCAGGGGCATCACCGGGACGTTGAACCGCGGCTCGGCGGGCATGACGACGTGCAGGACGGCGACGTAGGCGACGGGGGCGACGGTCAGGGCGAGCAGCAGGCGGGCGCGGCCGCGCAGGGCCAACGCGCCGGCGGCGACCCCGAGCAGGCCGATCAGCAGCAGGCCCTGGTGCAGCGGCAGCATCCATGGGGGTCGCGGGCGCTGGCCGGGGTTGCTCGTGTGCCACCAGACGTGGCGTTGCTTGCGGGCGACCATCGGCACGAACCGGCGCGGGTGCAGGAGGTCGTCCCAGAGGTTCTCGAGCGCCTTGGCGCGCAGGATCGAGTCCTGCCCGTCGAGCGAGCGGGTCGGCGCGACGATCCGGAACACGTCCTGCAGGCGGGTGCGGCGGTAGGCACGTTTGAGCCCGGTGGAGGTGCCGCCGCCGACCGGGCTCGTGCCGATGTAGAGGGCGGCGCCGTCCCCGGTGGTGACGGCGACCGGGTGTCCCGCGCGAAGGGAGACGTAGGCGCTCCACGGCGCGATGGTCAGCGCGCTCGCCACGAGGAAGGCGGCGAGCATGCGCGGTTTGACGTGCCGGCCGGCGATGAAGACGATCGCGGCCAGCACCAGCGGCAGGAACACGAAGTCGGGGCGGGTGAGGTTGGCCAGGCCGAGAATCACGCCGGCGAGTGCCCAGCGGGACGTGGCCGGATGCCTCGTGGCGTCGAGGACCAGGACGATCGCGGCGGTGAGCAGGAGCGTCCCGAGCGGTTCGCTGAGCAGTTCCCCGGCCCCGCGCACCAGCGGCGGATAGACCGCGACCGCCGCTGCGGCGATCGTGGCCGGCCAGTTGCCGCCGAGCGCGAGTCCGAGCAGCCACACGACGGCGATCAGCGCGGTCCCGACCGCGGCCTGGGCCCAGTAGGCGGCCGGGATGTCCATCCGCGTGGGGGCGGTGTCGCTCGTGCTCGTCGCTGGATGCACGGCGTTGGCGAGCGCGAACAGGACCGGCGCGCCGGGCGCGCGCTGGACGGTGGAGCCGCGCCCGTAGGTCGCCGACTCGTACAGGCTCAGCGCGATGCGCTCGTAGTCGTACTCGTCGGAGGAATGGTGGCCGATGTACGGGTCCGCCGCGATGGATGCGCGGAGCCCCCCACCGATGAGCAGGAGCACCAACAGAGCGATCTTCCACACCGGCCGAAGCCTTGGTCACGGCCGGGTCTCGCACATCGGGCGAACACCCGATTTTCGGCGTGCCGGACCGCCCGATCTTCGAGGGGAGACCCCCGAGAACCGCGCGGTGAACGTCGCCGTGCTGACCCGCCCGGCGCGCTACGAGCGGAAGCGGGCGGTCATGTGGCCCCGGCGCCATGTGCGGTGTCTCCCACGTCCCGACCCGCGCTCCAGAGCGCGTGGTGGTCGCGTAGACACGCTCGCCGTCGAACGCGGACGGCCACGATCGGTCGCGCAGGTGCCGCGGCCACTGCAGCGCGCCCGTTGCCTGGTCGACCGAGGAGAACCGCTCTCCACATCAGTGCAAGCCTTCGACGCGGCGGATGAGCTCACTGCGCGAGCGAAGCCCGAGCTTGCGGTACGCGTTGGACAGGTGGAACTCGACCGTCTTCTCGCTCAGGAACAGCGAGGCGGCAGCTTCGCGGTTGGTGGCGCCGCCGGCGACGGTGAGGGCCACCTGGAGCTCCTGCGGTGTCAGTGACCGCAACGAGCCGTCGGCGTGATGCACGGGCGTCGCCCCGCTGGCTCGCAGTTCGGCGCGCGCCTGCTCGGCCCACGGGTCGGCTCCGGCCGCCTCGAAGTAGTCGAGTGCCGCGCGAAGCATGGTCCGGGCCTCGGCGCGCCGGCGCGCCCGACGCCGCCGCATCCCCAGGGCCAGTTGCGTGCGTGCGCGATCGAACGGCATGTCGTCGCCGAACAGCTCGAGGGCCGTGGCGAACTCCGCCTCGAACGGTTCCGCCACCAGCAGCCCGCGGCAGCGGGCGGCCGCGGCGCGCGGCCAGCGCAGGCCGAAGCGCTCGGCGTGAAGCTCGAGGAACGCCAGCCCACGCGCCGCCTCCGCGCGCGCGCCGCTGCGGACGTGGGCCTCGACCACGTCGGCCGAGGCCTGGATCGACGAGGTCAGCACCAGGGTGGAGGGGTCGTCGAGCCGAGCGGACCCCGCGCGCTGTGCGGCGACGCGCTCCGGGCGCCCGTGCGAGAGCTCGAGCAGCCCGAGCGTCAGGGCGCCGTAGCTGTCGAACGCGTGGGCGCCGGTCCGGGCGGTGAGGGTCAGGGCGGCGGCGACGTGGGCCCGGCAGTGCTCCTCGTGGCCGAGGACCGCCTCCGTCCGCGCAAGCATGACCAGCGAATGCGCGGACGCGATGCTCTGCCCGGTGTCGGCCGCGAGCTGTACCGATTCGGTCGCCGCGGCATAGGCGGCGGCGAGGCGACCGCAGCGGAACTCGAGCTCGGCGAGCATCCCCAGCGGGAGCGGCAGCACCGATGGAGCGCCGGCCGCGCGTGCGGCGCCGATCGAGCGCTCGATCACCTCCCGCGCGAGCGTCCACTCCTCGATCCACGTCAGGGTCCACGCCACCGCGGTCACGATCGTGGAGAACTCACCGATCAGCTGAGCCGGCTGCACGCGTTCGAGCAGGGCGATGAGCCGCCCGCGGGCCTGTCCGACGTCGCCGAGGCTGGCCGCCACGATCGCCAGCATCGCCGGCGCCACGAAGGTCGCGACCGCGCTGTCGCGGTCGGCCACGGCGTCGGCGCGCCGGGCGCATTCCCTGGCCCGTCCCAGGTCGCCGAGCAGGATGCACGCCAGGCTCGCGGTGGCGAACATCGCGGCCGCGCGCGCGTGGTCGTGGGGCTGGACGCGCTCGGCTTCGGCGACGAGCATCGCCTGCGTCTCCGACACCGGCCGCGTGAACATCACCGTCGCCGAGCGAAGCTGCTGCAGGTCGGCCCGGACCGTCGGCTCGGTCGCAAGCTCCAGGACGGCTTGCAGGAGGTCGGCGGCCCGCTGGGACTCCCCGCCCAGCCACAGGGCGCGGCCCGCGACGAGCGTCCGGCGCAGCCGATCCCCGTCGTCCGGGCTCAGGCCGGCCGCGGCCTCGAACGCGCTCCCGGCCGCCGCGTAGGCGCTGCGGGCGAGCGCGGTCGAGCCGAAGGCCTCCAGCTCGGACGCGGCCTGCTCGTCCGGGCCGACGCTCGCCTCAGCCAGGTGCCACGCGGACCGCTCGCCCGCCCCGAGCGTGCCCGCGAAGGCGCGATGCGCGGCGCGCTGCTCGACAGAGTCCGAGCGGTGGTAGGCCGCCGAGCGGATCAGGGGATGGCGGAAGCCCACGCGATCGGTGACCGTGACCAGGCCCATCCGCTCGGCAGGCTCGAGCGCTGAGCGATCCAGTCCGATGGCGGCGAGGGCGTTGACGATCTCGCCCGTGACGCCGGTCCGGCTGGCGGCGGCGACCAGCAGCGCGCGGCGCGTGTCGGCCGGCAGCCCATCGAGGTCCCGGGCAAAGGCCTGCTCGAGCGCGGCACCGACCGCCAAGGGCGCCGCGAGCGCCACCGTGCCCCCGAGTTGCGCCGCTGACAGGTTGCCTGTCGCCTCCAGCAGCGCCAGTGGGTTGCCGCGCGTGCCGGCCACCAGTTGACGCCGGACGTCGTCATCGACCGCGAGGCCCGTGCCCGCGAGCAGCGCCTCGGTGTCGTCCGGGTGCAGACCCTGCAGCTCCAGCGTCTGGACCCCGACCCCGCTGAGCCACTCGTGGTCGCGCGTGGCGAACAGCAGGACCACACCCTCGCCGGCGATTCGACGAGCGGCGAAGAGCAGTGCCTCGCGTGAGGGCGCGTCCAACCAGTGCGCGTCGTCGATCACCGCGAGCACCGGGGCGTCCTGTGCCGCGGTGGCCAGGAGGTTCAGCGTCGCCGCGGCGACGCCGAACCGGTCGTCCGGGGCCGGCGGGCCGAGCGCGAGCGCTCCCGAGAGCGCTGCGCGTTGGCGCTCGGGGAGCCCGGCGACGTGATGCTGGAGCGGGCGAACGAGATCCGAGAGCCCGGCGAACGGGAGGTCGGCCTCGACCTCCAGCGGGCGGACGCGAAGCACCACGAACCTCGACTCGGCGCCGGCCGCGACGTGCTCGAGCAGGCTGGTCTTTCCGATCCCCGGCTCGCCGTGGATGATCAGCGCCGCACTCAGTCCATCCTCGGCCGCCCGAAGCAGTCCGTCGATCCGTCCAACTTCGTCGGCGCGCCCGAGGAGCACACCGCGGAGCCTACGCGAAACCCTAGGGAAATCCCTGAAGCGCGACGCTCGGGACTCGCTTACTGTTCCGTACGACCCCCCCGCCAGTGATTGGAAGCGCATGCCGGCCGGCAAGAGCCTGCAGCACCAGGTGGACGAGGTACGGGACCTCGTAGCGAACGCCTCCGAGTTGCTTCGCCAAGCGAACTGGGCGATGGAGACCCTCGCCGGTCGCGTCGCCGAGGCCCCCGATCCGATCCCCCGCCCCGCCGTACCCGTTCGAGAGACACCCGCGGCCGTCCCGCCCGCGGTGAGCGAGCCCGAGCCGATCGCCGCGGCCGAGAGCGTGCCCGCCGAGGAGCCCGAGCGGCGCCGACGGCACCTCCGCTGGGTCCAGGGCACGCGCGGCGCGCTCTAGCTTTTCACTGCCGACCGCGCAGACCGGAGATGATCGCGCGATGTCCTGGCGCGTGGTCCTGCGGATCGCCCAGCACACCGGCGCGGTGGTGCTGGTCTCGCTGTTCGCGTTCGGCGCGGTCATGCTCGCCACGGTGGTCGAGTGGTGGATTCCCGCGACCGCCGTCGTCGCGTTCGGCGTCGGTCCGGTCCTCGTCACGCGGCGGGTGGGCGCGAATCCGACGCGCTGGCGCCTGGCGCTTGTGATCGTCATGGTCGTCGCCGTGTCGGTGCTGGTGCTGCTGCTCGGGCTGCTCGGCTTCAACGTCGTCTGGGCGGCGGCCGGCCTGCCGCGGCCGGGCGCCGCCGCGGGGCTCGCGATCGCGGGGGTGGTCGTAGGCGCGACCGCCTACATCTACCTGCGCTGGGTGGGGACGCCGGTGACCACGCACCGGATCCGCTGGTCGGTGCTGGCGACCCTCGCGCCGATCGCGCTCTACGTACTCACCCAGCGCGACTGGTCCTGGCCGGCGGTGATCGTTGCGCTGGCGACCGGCGTGAGCACGTGGGTCTTCCTCGCCTACGAGGCCGGGCCGCGCATCCGCCATCCGCACTGGTGGGCGGTGCTGGAGATGGAGGCGATCGTCCTCGGGATCCCGTTCGCGTACGACGCGTACACGACGGGGCGCTTCAGCGGGATGCTGGCGCTCGCGGCGATCGTGGGGATGATCGCGATGGCGCTGTGGTTGCGCCGGAAGCCCGAGGTGACGGTCCGGAGGGGCTCGATGGCGCTCGCCATCGCGGCGATCCCCGTCATCTGCCTTGCCACGACGACGGTGGGGTCCAGCGAGCCGTCCGACGCGCAGGCACTCCCGCAGGCCGACGCGAGCCTGTCCGTTCCCGCCCTCGCCCGGCGCCACCAACCGGTGCTCCTGTTCGACCACGGCGAGACGGTCGGGCGGCCGCTGAACATCGAGGCGATGCTCGCGACGGGCGATTTCGACCTGTGCCCGCGCGACGACGGGATCCTCGCTGACTGCGCGCCGCTCGCCGGCGCGGGCGACCTGCGCAACGGCGTCGGCAACCTGCGCTTCGACACCAAGGACGTCATCGACGCCGACCTCGCCACGACGATCTACGTCCACGCCGCGCGCGACCCGCAGACGCACCCGGGCCGGCTCTACCTCGACTACTGGTGGTACATGCCGGACAACCCCGCCTACACCGCGAAGGGCGCGATGTGCGGGTCGGGGCTCGTGATCCCGGAGATCACCTGCTTCGACCACCAGTCCGACTGGGAGGGCGTGACCGTCGTGCTGCGCGAGAGCGACGGTCAGCCGGTCGAGGTCCACTACGCCGCGCACGAGCACGTCTTCAACGTGCCGTGGCCCGTGTCCAAGACGGCGGACCGGCCGCGCGTGTACATCGCCGCCGGCACCCACGCGGCCTACCCCACCGCCTGCCCGAAGTCCTCCTGCGACGCGGCCGGCGCCGTCATCAACGAGAACAGCCACGACGGCGGCCAGCCCTGGGAGTGCGACGGCGACGCGTGCCTCAGCGTCCTGCCCACCGGGACCGACGGTCGCCCCGCTGCCTGGAACGCGTTCGACGGCCTCTGGGGCTCCCCGGCCTGCCTGCACGAGCGCCGCTACTGCTCACGCTCGTTCGCGCCCAAGAGCCCAGGCCGCCAGCCCCGCTACCTGCGGCCGTGGTGTTACGACTACGAGATCTCGGCGCTCACGCCGAAGGTCCGCGCCCGCGCGAAGCGCCCGCCGGAGTGCCCGGTCAAGAAGTGATGCGTGCCCGGCGCCGGGTCACACGGTCAGCCGCAGCGTGCGCGGCGAGGACACGTTGCCCGCGGCGTCGGTCGCCGTGACGGTCACCGTGTAGCGGCCGCCGGCCAGCTTGCCCAGCGCGACCTTGGTCGACCCCCTCGCGACGCGGCCGGAGAGCGTGGTCAGCCGGACCCGGCGACCCGCCGCCGAGCGGGCGACGACGAGCTTGAGCGTCGCCGCGGAGTCGACGGTCGCGCGCAGGGCGGTTGCGCACGGGCGCGGCCTGCCGGCGAGCTTCACCGACAGCTTCGGCGGGGTCCGGTCGGCGCGGGCGACCGCGGCCGCGGCGCCGACGACGACGGTCCGGCGGACGGTGTTGGTCTTGCCCTCGCAGTCGGCGACGCCGAGCTCGACGGCGTAGGTGCCGGGAGCGGTGTAGGTGTGGCTGGGCGTCGCGCCGGTGCCGGTGCCGCCGTCGCCGAAGTCCCACGTGTAGGCGGCGACGCCGCCGTCGGCGTCGGCTGAGCCGGAGGCGTCGAAGTCCACCGTGCCGGCGGCGTCACCCACCGTGAACGCCGCCGTCGGCGCGGCGTCCCGCGGGTACTTGATCGACAGCATCGAGTCGCGGATCAGCGAGCGGAACGCCTCGCCCTGCGCGGCGAGCGCGGTCTGCGCGGCGGCGGCCGCGTAGCACTCGCCCTCGGAGCAGACGCGGCCGGCGGTGTAGGCGCCGAGGGTGAACGTCCGCGTCTGGAGGCTGCCGTTGGGGCGCACGAACGCCAGCCGCTGCAGCCCGGACAGGGAGAGGTCGACCTGGCGCTGGTCGGGGGCGACGCCCAGGCAGGCGGCGGGCAGGTCCCAGAAGGCGTCGAACGCGCACGGCTGGCGATAGGAGCCGCTCTTGAAGACGCTGTAGCTGTGGTTGTTGAAGGTGATCCACTCGGCGCGGGTGAGCTTGAGCCTGGCCGCCTCGTCCGCGGCGACCTCGGGGAACGCGCCCTTGCCGTTGGCGTAGCCGTAGGGCATGGTCGAGTACAGGTCGTCGCGGCGAGTCTCGTCGAGCAGCCCGGCGTCCGGCGCGTCGATCGCGGCGTAGAGGTTGCTCATGTCCGAGAGCGTCGTGCGGTTGGCCCGGCCGAGGCTCTGGCCGCACCCGAGGAACTCTTGGCGCAGCACCGTGTTCGGCATCCAGCGCCGGACCTGGCCGAGGGCCGCGTCCCACCCACCGGCGCGCAGCAGCAGCGCGCGGGTCATGACGTTGTCCGAGAGCTCGAGCATCTCGGACTGTGCCTGCTTGAGGCTGATCCCGTCGCGCTCGTTCAGCGGCGTCTCGTCGAGCGCGACCGGGCAGAGCTGACGCCGTGATTCGGGCGTCGTCCCGGCGTTGGGGGAGTTCGGATAGGCGTAGACGACCACGCTCGGGTTCGCCGTGGTGCTGCTCGGGCTCGCCGATCGCTCCGCCACCACGCCGAGGATCGTCTTGATCGAGCTGGCCGGCTCGTAGGGGACGTTCTCCCCGGAGGCGAGCACCGCGCTGCCGCCCACCTCACGCACGAGCACCCCGACCCGTCCTGGGGTCCCGCCGCCCGCCCTCGCGGGGCTCATCACGTCGAGCACCCGCTGGAGCTCGCCCGGCGGCGGCTCGGCCGACGCCTCGCCGGCGATCACGCCGAGCGCGACCGCGCAGCCCATGCCGATCCATCGATGCGACGGCACCTCTGTCCTCCTCAGGACGGACGGTTACGGCGAGTATCACGGTTGATGTGACCAACATCTAGGGCGGCTCGGGCATGCTGGGCGCATGCCCGCTTACGTCATCGCCGAGATCGACCTCCACCACCCCGAGCAGTACGCGCATTACACCGCCGCGGTGCCGGCGACGCTGGCCGCGCACGGCGGCCGCCTCGCCGCCCTGAGCGCGGAGCCGGAGGTGCTGGAGGGCGACTGGGCGCCGGAGCGGCTCGTGCTACTGGAATTCGATGACGTCGAGGCGGCCAAGCGCTGGTACGCGTCGGCGGAGTACACGGAGGCGAGGCGGCTGCGCGAAGGTGCGGCCACGCTGCGGCTGGTCGCGTTCGGCTGACGGCTACTCGGACCAACCCGTCCGGTCGGTCAGGTCGGCGGCGCGCGCGGCATGAAAGGGTGGACGCCTATGGGTCGCTTCTCTGCTCCGCTTGTCGCCGCGCTGCTCGCGCTCGTCTGCGCCGCGCCCGCCCTCGCCGCCAAGCCGCCCGTGCCCGACGGCACCAAGCCGCTCCCCGCCGGTCATCTGCCCGCCGTCTGCACCGAGGCCGAGTTCGCGGCGGGCGCCTCGGCTTACGGATCGAACTTCGGGTACGCGTACGACAGTGATCTCAAGCAGTGGGTGTCCGCGCCGCGGTGCTTCCCGAAGTGGGGCAACCTCGTGATGTCCGGGTCGCAGATGACCAACGCGGGCTCGAGCGCGACCTTCATCGCGACGCCCACCGACGGCTCGAACTCGGCGGACTACGCGCCGGAGACAAAGTTGATCGCGTGGACCTACGGCAGCGCCAAGGTGGTCTCGGGCTGCGGCAACACCGATCTCACCTGCACGATCATCCCGGCCAAGAAGGCGGCCCACGGCTACCAGTGGGTCGAGGTGCACGTCTCGATGCCGCGGACGTTCTTCGTCGACTCGCCGGGCAGCAACTGCGCCGGTCAGCATCTGTGCGGAGGCGCGTCGACGCAGGCGTGGGCGTTCGCGGGGGTCCGGCCGGAGGAGGACACTCCCGCGACGATCACCGGCCGCGTGGTCGACGGCAACGGTGAGGCGATGCCCGGCGTGAAGGTCACGGCCTCCTCGAAGAGCGCGTCGACGGACGCCGCCGGCCGCTACGAGCTCAAGGTCAAGAAGGGCACCTACACCGTAAAGGCCACCAACGGCGACGGTGCCTTCAGCCCTTCGGCGGCGAAGGTCACCGCGCGCAAGGGCCGCGCGGTGACGGCGAACTTCAAGCTCGTCGGCTGCAAGGCCAAGTCCTCCAAGACCCACACGTTCACCGGGCCGGCGGGCAGTGCGACCTTCGACGACTGCGGCCAGAGCGTCACCGCGACGTGGACGCGCAGCGTGCCGTGCACGGACCGTTCCGGCGTCGCCGCGGCACCCGTCACGGTGACGGCCTCATGGGGCGACGAAGCCAAGATGAAGACCGGCTCGGCCGCCAGCGGCCGGCCGTTCGCCTCCCCGTCACGGATCAGCCGCGTCGTCGCGGTGACTGGTCAGGCCGCGGACGAGACGTTCTCGAACCCGCTGGTGAAGATCGGGACCGGCAGCATCCGCGGGACCGCGATGCGCTTCGGCGTCGTGGCCAACGTCTCAAGCGGCCAGCGGATCTGCGCGCTCAACGTCGACGCGGAGACTCTCGTCACGACGTAGTTACCGGGCCGTGGGGGGCGTGTGGGTGGCGTCCGGGATCTTGACGACACATGAACGCGCTCCCTGACGCTCCCACGCTTTTCCACACGGACGTGCCTCAGCAGCGCGAGCTCCAGGTGGGCTCGACGTTCGCCGGGCACCTGATCCGTGGCGTCGCCGGGCGTGGCGGGATGGGCGTCGTCTACCGCGCGCAGCACGTCGCGCGCAAGCACCCCGTGGCGCTGAAGACGATCGCCGCCGGACGCTGCACGCACGAGTCGCGCACCCGCTTCCGCCGCGAGTTCGAGTCCGCGCGCTCGATCACGCACCCGAACGTCGTCTCGGTCTATGAGGCCGGCGAGGCGGGCGACCGGATGTACGTGACGATGCAACTCGTCGACGGCACCGACCTCGGCCAGTTGCTGGCGCGCGAGAAGCGCGTCGAGCCCCGGCGCGCCGCGAGCCTGATCGCCCAGGTCGCGGACGGCCTCGACGCGGTGCACGCCGCCGGCGTCGTGCACCGTGACGTCAAGCCCGCCAACGTGCTGATCGAGGAGCGCGACGGCTCCGAGCGTGCCGTCCTCAGCGACTTCGGCGTGGTCAAGCAGCTCGACGAGAAGACCACGCTGACCCGCCACGGCGACATCCTGGGCACGCTCGACTACACCGCTCCCGAGCAGATCGAAGGCGCACCGGTCGGCCCGCGCACCGACGTCTACGCGCTCGGGTGCATGCTCTATCAGGCGCTCACCGGCTCGGTGCCGTTCGCCCGCGACACCGTTGCGGCGAAGCTGTTCGCCCACATGGCGGCGCACCCGCCGTCGGTGGGACGCGACGTGCCCGCGGCGTTCGACGAGGTGATCGCCCGCGCGATGGCCAAGGATCCCGCGGCCCGCTACGCGTCCGCCGGCGAGATCGGGCGCGCCGCGCTGGCCGCGGCCGCGTCTTAGAGCGGCTCCATACGGGCCGGCAGCGCGAACCTGCGGACGCGGCTGAAGACGGCCGCGACCGCCGCGGCGGCGACCACCCCCAGCGCGGCGCGGAGCACGTCGGACGCTGCCCCAAGCGACCCCGTCCACTCCGCCAGAGCGCCCACGCCAAAGGCCCCTGCGACCCACGCCGTCATCACGGCGAAGGGCAGGAGCAGGGCGGTGCTGCCGAGGCCCCACCAGCGTCCCGCGGCCGGCCAGAGCCACAGCTCGACGACCACCGGAACCACGAACCCATAGAGGACGATGGCCGCGATGACCGGTGTCATCTCCACGAACGTGGAGAGGAAACCGAAGAGGCCGAGGAGGCAGACCCCGGACACCAGCCCACGCGCCGCGGGGGTCACGCGCCGCCGCACGCCCACCGTCACGACGGCGCCGACGACCAGCAGCCAGGCCAGGAACGCGGGGATGCTCGGAGCGAGCACGACCGTCTCCGCCGGGCCGGTCCGATCGGCCTCGTAGTCGCACACCAGGCCGAACGGAACAACTTGGAGCGACACGTCCGCGTCACGCGTCCCGAACAGGTCGGCGCAGCCGGAATTCGAGGACGATGGCAGCGCCGCGATCCCGCTCGTCGCGAGGAGCACGATGACGACGCTCAAGCTGGCGAGAACGACGGGATGGCGCACGCTCCACACGATGGAGCAGACTGCGTCCGGTGACGACAGACCTGCCGCTGCTCGGGTTCGGCCTTCCGGTGTCCGGGCCCTGGGCGACCCCGGAGACGATCCTGCGCATCGCCCGCCGTGCCGAGGAGCTCGGGTACGCGTCACTGTGGACGTTCCAGCGCGTGCTGTCCCCGGTCGCCGCGCCGTCGCACCAGTCGGTGCTCGATGCGGTCGTCCCGCTGGCGTTCGTCGCGGGGCACACGCAGCGGATCCGGCTCGGGACGGCGACGATCTGCGCGCCGTTCATCGCTCCCGCGCTGCTCGCGAAGAGCCTGACGTCGCTGGACGTGCTGTCCGGCGGCCGGCTCGACGTGGGCCTCGGGATGGGCTGGATGCCCGAGGAATACGCCACCGCACACGTCCCGTTCGAGCGGCGGGGCGCGCGCATGGACGAGTACCTGCGCTGCCTGAAGGCGCTGTGGACGCAGGACCCCGTCGAGTTCGCGGGCGAGTTCTACACCGTGCCGCGCTCGCACCAGCACCCGCGGCCCGCCCAAGACGCCGCATCCGCCCGTGCTGGTGGGCGGCGCCGCCAAGCCCGCACTCCGACGCGCCGGACGGCTCGCGCAGGGCTGGATCGCGAGCAGCACGCACGCGCTGCGCGATCTTCCGGCCGCGATCGCCACCGTGCGCGAGGCGGCGCAGGACCCCGGCGCGGTCAGGATCGTGGTGCGCCGCACGCACCTCGACGACCTCTCCGCGCTCGGCGCGATGGGCGTCACCGAGGTCATCCTGGACCTCAACTTCACGCCCGGGATCGACCTCGAGCACGCCGAGCGCGTGCTCGAGACCTACGCCCCTACGCGGCTTCGACCTTCGGCATGATGTCCTCCTTGAGGCGCTTGAGGTCGTCGAGCGTCTTGGCCACCGGCACGTCCGCGAACGGCGGCCAGAGCAGCGGCATCGTCAGGCCGGCCTCCTTGTAGCGCTTGAGCGTCTCGGTGATCTGCCTCTCGGAGCCGACGAGCAGGTTGGTGCCCTTGCCGGCCGGCGTCTGATCGGCGTCCTCGTCGGTGATGACGAACCAGATCATGCTCGAGAGCTCGATGTCGTCGATCGACTTCCCGAGCTCCTCGAGCTCGCGCGCGATCTCGCCGCGCCACGTGGTCAGCGCCTCGGGCGTGTCCTGGATGCCGATCCAGCCCTTGAGGTCGTACTTCGCGACCCGCTTGGCCGACCGCTTCGGGTCCTTCAACCCGCTGAACCAGATCGGCAGCGGATCCTGGAGCGGCTTGGCGCCGAACCCGCAGCGGTCGAAGTCGGCGAACTCGCCGTGGTACTCGAACAGGTCGTTGCTCCAGACGCCCTGCATGACCTCGATCGTCTCGCGCACGTGCTTGTGGCGCTTGGGGAAGATGTGCGAGGCGCTCGCGGCCGCGAACTCCTCGGGCATCCAGCCGGCGCCGACGCCGACGTTGAGCCGGCCGCCCGAGAGGTGATCGATCGTCGCCAGCTCCGCGGCCAGCACGCCCGGCGCGCGGAACGGCGTGTCGATGATGCTCATGCCGATCCGGACCTTCTGCGTCTTCGCCGCGAGCCACGGGATCAGCGGGAAGCCCTGGAACCACTCGCCGCGCGACGTCACCGGCAGCTGCTTGGGGAACTCGTCCATCATGCCGAACGAGTACTGCAGCTCGCCGCGGTCGGAGACCTCCGGGACGACGATCCGGTCGAGCGTCCACACCGAGTCGAAGTCGAGCTCCTCGGCGAGCGCGGTGAGATCCTCGAGCTCCTTGACGGTCACCTTGTCGCGGAAATTCGGCAGGTACAGCGCAAGCTTCATGTCTCTCCTCACGTGCGTACGTCGGCTCGTTCGGGAACGTAACAAACCTCACAACTGGTCGCGCAGTTCGCGCTTGACCACCTTGCCGTAGTTGTTGGTCGGCAGGGCATCGACGAAGCGGTAGTCCTTCGGGCGCTTGTAGCGGGCGATGCGCTCCAGGCACGTGCGGTCGAGCTCCTCGACCGGCGGGGCATCGTCTCTGGCCACCACGAAGGCGACCACCGTCTCGCCCCATTCGGGATCGGGTCGCCCGACCACCGCCACGGCCTCGACGCCCGCGTGCTGCAGCAGGGCCTCCTCGACCTCGCGCGGATAGATGTTCATCCCGCCGCTGATGATCAGGTCCTTGGACCGGTCGCGCAGGGTGAGGTAGCCGTGATCGTCGAAGCTTCCGACGTCCCCGGTGTGCAGCCAACCGCCGCGCAGCGTCTCGGCGGTGGCGTCGGGCTGGTTCCAGTAGCCGGCCATCACCACGTCGCCGCGGACGACGATCTCGCCGACCTCGCCGGGCGGGAGCTCACGGTCGTCCTCGTCGACCACGCGGACCTCGGTGTCGGTCCGCGCGGTCCCGACGCTTTCCAGGCCTCTGCGCTCGGCGTGGTCGGCCTTGCTCAGCGCGGTGATCGTCATCGGCGTCTCGCCCTGCCCGTAGATCTGCGCCAGGCAGGGGCCGAAGTGCTCCAGCGCGACCTCGAGGTCGGCCAGGTACATCGGCGCGCCGCCGTAGATGATCGTCCTCGGCGCCGGCACCCCCGCCGCGGCCAGCCGTCTGACCATCGTCGGCGCGGCGAACAACGACGTCCCCGGCCAGTGCTCGATCAGCGCCGCGAGCTCGTCCGGGTCGACGCCGCCGGAGTGCGCGAAGACGCTGACCGCCCCGCGCGCGACGTGCGGCAGCCCGTAGAGCCCCGACCCGTGTGAGAGCGGCGCGGCGTGCAGGATCGCGTCGCGCGCGCCGACCGGGTCGATGTCGGCGAAGTAGCTGAGGCTGCACATGAGCAGGTTGCGGTTGGTGAGCGTCGCGCCCTTGGGCCTGCCGGTCGTCCCGCTCGTGTAGAACAGCCACGCTGGGTCTTCGGCCTTGCGGTCGACGAGTGGCATCGGCGAAGCCGCCGTGATCCGCGTCCACCGCTCGCCGGGCGCGATGACCGCCGTCGACGGCACGTCGCCGGCGTGCTCGGCGTCGGCGATCACCACGGACGTCCCGCTGTCCTGGAGGATGAAGGCGATCTCGTCGCGGTGCAGGCGGGCGTTGATCGGAACGGCCACGAGCCCGGCGTGCCAGATGGCGTACAGCGCCTCCAGGTACTCGGGCCGGTTGCGCATCACGATCGCCACGCGGTCGCCGGGTGAGAGGCCGAACGCGTCGCGCAGGCCGGCGGCGCCGGCGGCGGTCCGGGCGGCGAACGTGGCCCAGGTCGCGTGGACGCGCTCCCCGTCCGCGAGCGCCGGCGCGTCAGGCCGCAGCCGGCCGTGGCGCGCCACCCAGACCGCCGGGTTCACAGCGCCTGCTCGAGGTCGGCCCAGAGATCCTCCACGTCCTCGCAGCCGACGCTCATACGGATCAGCCCGTCCGGGATGTGCTCCTGGCCCGGGTGGACGCTGCGGCGCTCCATCGTCGTCTCGACGCCGCCGAGGCTGGTGGCGTTGTAGATGATCTTGACCGCCGCGCACGCTCGGTCGACGGTCTCCGCGTCGGCCAGCTCGAAGCTGACGACCGCCCCGAAGCCCGGGTAGCGCACGCGGTGCACGGCGGGGTGGGCCTCGAGCCGGGCCGCCAGCTCGACGGCGCTCGCGACCGCGGTCTTCAGCCGCACCGGGAGCGTGCGCACGCCGCGCGTGGCCAGGAACGCCTCCAGCGTGCCCGGCGTCGCGCCGTAGAGCTTGCGCGAGGTGATCAGCCGGTCACGCTGCGCCTCGTCCTTGGCCACGGCGGCGCCCATCAGCAGGTCCGAGTGGCCGCCGAGGAACTTCGTCGCGGCGTGGACGACGACATCGGCGCCGAGGGCCAGCGGCTGCTGCAGCAGCGGCGTCGCGAACGTGTTGTCGACCACCACGCGCGTCCCCTCCCTGCGCGGCGCGGCGCAGATCGCGGCCACGTCGGACACGTCGAGCAGCGGGTTCGTCGGGGACTCGAGCCACACCAGGTCGGCCTCGAGCAGCTTGGCGATCCAGGTCTCGGTGTCCGCCGCGGGGACGCGCTCGACCGTCCAGCCGTGGTCGCGCGCGCCCGCCTCGGCGATCCCGGCGACGCCCTGGTAGCAGTCGTCGGGGATGACGAGGTGCGCCCCGGTCGGCAACTGGCACAGCACGGCGTTGCACGCCGCCATGCCCGAGGAGAACGACACGGCGTGGCCGCCCTCGAGCCCGCCGAGGACCTCCTCGAAGGCCTCCCAGGTGTCGGTCGCCTCCGTGCGGCTGTAGAGGCGCTCGGTGCCCAGCACGAAGTTCGAGGCGGGGACGAGCGGCGTGTTCAGGGGTGCGCCGGGCACGCGTTCGGGCCGGCCACCGACGATGGCCCAGGTTTCTGGCTTCATAAGTGCCTAGAAGAATTCCAGGGATCGGTCACTCGCGCAGGTTGTGCACGGGCGTGAGGTACAGACGTCGTATGAAGGGCGTGTCGGCCTTGACCGCCGCCCGCACGCGTTCGAGGGTCGCGGGGACGTCATCGCAATCGACCACCACGTCGGCCGCGACGAGCGCCTCGGTCGGCCCGAGGTACACGCTCTCCATGCGCGTCACTTCGGCGATCCCCGGCTCGCGCAGCAGCCGCGCCCGCAGCCGATCCGCCAGCGCCGGGGCGACGGCCTGGTTGGACAGCAGCGCGCGATTGCGACTCGCCATCCGCCAGGCGACGAACGTCAGCAGCCCGCCGATGATCAGCGACGCCACCGCGTCCGGCCACTCCCAGCCGAGCGTCCGGTGCGCGATCAGCGCGAGCAGCGCGAGCGCGGCGCCGAGCACGTCGATCGTGTCCTCGAAGTAGATCGTGGTCACGGTCGGGTCCGGGCTCTCGCGCAGCAGCACGCGCACCGTCGTGCCCGCCGCCCGCGCCTGCTTGCGCAGCGTCCGGACCGCGACCAGGCGGCTCGAGCCGTCGAGGACGAGCGCGATCACGAGCACGCTCACCCCGACCCAGAACGCTTCCAGCTCCGGCGGGTCGATCAGCGCCCGCAGGCCCTGATAGACCGAGAACGCGCCGCCGACGACGAACATGCCCGTCGCCGCCAGCAGCGCCCAGTAGTACCGCTCGGGGCCGTACCCGAGCGGGTGCGAGGCGTCCGCCGCCCGCCCGCTGCGGCGGACCGCGATCCACAGCAGCACCTCGTTGCCGGCGTCGGCCACCGTGTGCAGCGTCTCGGCGAACAGCGCCGCCGAGCCGGTCAGCGCAGCCGCGATGCCCTTCGCCAGGGCGATCACGAGGTTCGCCGCCAGCGCGGCCAGGACGCTTGGCAGGCTTTCGTCCGACACCGGCGCAGATCATGACGCTCGCGGTCACGGACGAGCCCCGGTGATTCAGGCCGCCAGGTGGCTGCGATTGCGGCGCAGGAGCGCCGCGGCCGCGGCGACGAGGAGCACCAAGCCGCCGAAGGCGGCCGCGCCGACGCCCGCGGACGCCCAGTCCACGCCGCGGTAGGAGGACACGCCCGGAGCGGCGGCGGCCCGCCCGCCTCGAGCACGCCATCGCCCGCGCCGGCCAGACGTACCGGCGCGATCGTGCGGATCGGCGTCTTGAGCACGATCGGCCCGACGACGAGAACTCGCGCGTCGGCGATGCCCGCTCCGTCCAGGCAATGCGCGGCGGTGAGGACGCGCGTGGGTGAGATCAGCGTGCCGGTGCACTGCTCACCGAGCCGCGCCACACATGGCAGCTGCGCGATCGCCCGATGCCGCGTGCGCAGGGGCGACGGCGAGGATGCCCAGGATCACGCGCATGACGGCCAGCCTGGCTGGCGCTCGGGCGGTGAGCCCTGAACGTTGCCGCTGCCCGCCCTGAGCTTTGGCGCCCTGATCGACGCGGCGTAATGCGATCCGGGTGATGCTTCCGGCGGGCCGGCGCGGTTGCATGTCCGCGCCGAAGCGATCCAACGAAACGGACTCGAGCATGTCGCTGCTTCACCGACGTCACGAAGAAGAGCCGCCGAAGGACGCGGTCCCGCCGCCGCCGGCGGCCCCGGCGCCCGCGGCGCCCCCGTCATCGGAGGAGATCGACGAGTTCGCGGCGATGACGAAGCTCAAGCATCAGCTCGACGACGGTGACATCACCCAGGCCGAGTTCGACGCCCGCAAGGGCGAGGCGCGCTCGTAGGGCGGACCGGGCCGCCGGTCCCCCGGCGCCCGGTGATCCGCGGCGGTGTGAAGGCTCGTAGTTCTGGGAGATGCTCGCTTCCGCCCTCGACACGCTCCTCGACCGCACGATCGCTCCCGGCTATGGCAAGTACGGACTGACGATCCGCAGGCGGCTGCCCGGCTGGCCGGCCGATCCGCCGAGGATGGAGGGGAAGGTCGTGCTGGTCACGGGAGCGGCGTCCGGGCTCGGGCTGGCCGCCGCCCAGGGGTTCGCGTCGTTGGGCGCGCAGGTGCTGGCCGTCGCCCGCAACGACGAGCGCGCGAAGGACGCCGAGCGGGCGATCAGCGGCGACGTCCGAGGGGTGGCGTGCGATGTCTCGAGCGTCGCCGCGCTGGACCGGCTCGCCGCCGACGTCGGGCACGTGGACGTGCTGGTCAACAACGCCGGCGTGATGCCGAGCGATCGGTCGCGGTCCGTCGATGGGGTGGAGTTGACGTTCGCCACGCATGTGCTGGGGCCGTGGGTCCTGATGGAGGCGATGGGCGCGCGCGTCGAGCGGGTGATCAACGTGGTCTCCGGTGGGATGTATGCGCAGGCGCTGAACGCGGGCGACCTGATGTCCGAGCGCGACGAGTACAACCCGAAGACGTTCTACGCGCGCTCGAAGCGGGCGGAGATGACCATCACCGAGCAGTGGGCGCGCAGGCTGGGCGGCGTGGCGGTGCACGCGATGCACCCGGGATGGGCGGACACGGCCGGCGTGCAGGGTGCGATGCCGGTCTTCCTGAAGCTCACCCGCCCGATCATCCGCGACAACGCCCAGGGGGCGGACACGATCGTCTGGCTGGGCGGGTCGCCGGAGCCGCTGCGGAGCACCGGCAAGTTCTGGATGGACCGCCGGCAGCGGCCCACGCACTACCGGATCGGCGCGTCGCCGGACGCCGAGGCTGACCGCGAGGCGCTGTGGTCGCTCTGTGAGGACCTGGCCTCCAAGGCACGCAGCAGCGCGGGCTCGTCGAGGTCGGCGGCCTGATCGGCGAGGAAGCGGCGCGCGGCGCGGCGGCCGCCTAGCGCGCGCAGACCGCGCTCACCGTGCTCGTGGACGAAGTCGGCGAGCGCACCGAGCCGGCGGACGGTCACCCGGTGATCGCCCGGCAACGACGCTCGGTGCTCGACGAGCGCGTCGGCGAGGGCGTCGACGCCCGCGACGGGCGCGATCGAGGACACCAGCAGCACCGGCGTCGCCGCGCCGAGCGAGCGCAGCGCCACGCGCAGGTCCTCCTCGGCCCGGCGGGCGGGCGCGCCGACGTCGGCCTTGGTGACCACGAGCAGGTCCGGCACCTCCATGATCCCGGCCTTCAGGAACTGGAGCGCGTCGCCGCTGCCCGGCTGGACGACGACGACCACGGAGTCGGCGGCCTCGGCGACGTCGGTCTCGGACTGCCCGACCCCGACCGTCTCGATGACCACGACGTCGAACGCGTTGGCCAGCGCCTGAGACGCCGCACGGGTCGCGGGAGCGAGCCCGCCGAGCCGCTCGCCCGCGGCCATCGAGCGGATGAACACGTCGCGGTCGGCCGGATCGTGCTCGATCCGCGCGCGGTCGCCGAGCAACGCGCCGCCGGAGCGCTTGGACGACGGATCGACCGCGAGGACGGCGACCGACAGCCCGCGCGAGCGCCACTCGCGCAGCAGCGCGCTCAGCAGCGTCGACTTGCCGACGCCCGGCGGCCCGGTGACGCCCACGACGTGCCCGGCGCCGTCGCCCGCCGCGGAGACGAGCGCGGCCGCCTCGGCGCGCGCGGTCCGCGTCTCCAGCAGGTTGAGCGCGGCGGGCGCGGCCGCGCGGTCGCCGCCCGCGAGTCGCGCGCCGAGCGCGGCGCCGCCCGCGCCGCTCGCCGCGCCCGCGCCGCCTCCCACCCGCGCGTCTCCGGTCGCGGCTACGCCGCGGCCCCGACGTCGTTGCGCGCGGCGACCAGCGCGGTGATCTCGCGCATGATCCGGTCGAGCTCGAAGTCCTTTGGCGTGTAGACCGCGGCCACGCCCGCCGCGCGCAGCTCCGGGACGTCGGCGTCCGGGATGATCCCGCCCACGACGACGGGGATGTCGGCGCCGTCCAGGGCGGCGATCACGTCCGGGATCAGCTCGCGGTGCGAGCCGGACAGGATCGACAACCCGATCACGTGGACGCCCTCGTCGATCGCGGAGCGCGCGATCTGCGCGGGCGTCAGCCGGATGCCCTCGTAGACGACGTCCATGCCGGCGTCGCGGGCGCGCACGGCGATCTGCTCGGCGCCGTTGGAGTGGCCGTCCAAGCCGGGCTTGCCGACGAGGATCTTCAACGTCCGGCCAAGCGCCTCGGACACGCGCGCGACCTCGTCGCGCAAGTCCTCGTCGGCCGCGGGAGAGGCGGCCTCGCCCACGCCGGTCGGCGCGCGATAGGAGCCGAAGACATCCCGCAGCGCACCCGCCCACTCGCCGGTGGTCACGCCCGCGCGGGCGGCGGCCAACGTCGCCCCCATGATGTTCTCGTCGGACCCGGCGACCCGGCGAAGCTCGGCCAATGCGGCCGACACGTCGCCACGCGCCGAGCGCCAGGCGGAGATCGACGCCCGCGCCTCGGCCTCGACCCCCGGATCGACCACCAGGATCCCGCCGTCCTCCGACGTCAAGGGCGACGGCTCGGTCTCGACGTAGCGGTTCACGCCCACCAGCACCTGCGCGCCGGATTCGATCCGCGCGATGCGCGAGCGGTGCGACTCGACCAAGGCCGCCTTCATGTACGGCACGGCCTCGACCGCCCCGCCGCGCTCGTCGACCCGCGCCATCTCCGCCCGAGCGCCGGCGAGCAGCTCGTCGACGAGCCCGTCCATGACGACGGACCCCTCGAAGATGTCCGGGTAGTCCAGAAGGTCGGTCTCGAACGCCAGCACCTGCTGGATCCGCAGCGACCACTGCTGATCCCACGGCCGCGGCAGCCCCAGCGCCTCGTTCCAGGCCGGCAACTGCACCGCACGCGCCCGCGCGTTGCGGCCCAGGGTCACGGCCAGCGCCTCGAGCACGATCCGCTGGACGTTGTTCTCCGGCTGGGACTCGGTCAAGCCGAGCGAATTGACCTGCACGCCGTAGCGGAACCGCAGCGCCTTCTCGTCGGTGACGCCGTAGCGGGAACGCCCGAGCTCCTCCCACAGCACCGCCATCGCGCGCAGCTTCGCGTGCTCCTCGATGAACCGCACGCCGGCGTTGACGAAGAACGAGATCCGCCCGAAGACGGCGGGCATCCGCTCCGCGGGCACCCGCTCGGCGACCGCGTCGAGGATCGCCTCCGCGGTGCACAGCGAGAAGGCGATCTCCTGCACCGGCGTCGCCCCCGCCTCCTGCAGGTGGTAGGAGCACACGTTCACCGGATTCCAGCGAGGGACGTGCTCGACGGTGTAGGCCACCATGTCGGCGATCAGCCGCATCGACGGCCCGGGCGGGAACGCGTAGGTCCCGCGCGAGAGGTACTCCTTGATGATGTCGTTCTGCGTGGTGCCCTGCAGCGCGCTCTCGGCGACGCCCTGCTCCTCGGCGGCGACGATGTACAGGGCCAGCAGCCACGCCGCCGTCGCGTTGATCGTCATCGACGTGTTCATCGCGTCGAGCGGGATGCCGTCCAGCAGCGCCGTCATGTCGCCGCGGTGCCCGATCGGCACGCCGACCTTGCCCACCTCGCCGCGGGCGAGCTCGTGGTCGGAGTCATAGCCCGTCTGCGTCGGCAGGTCGAACGCTACGGAGAGGCCGGTCTGGCCCTTCGCCAGGTTGCGCCGGTAGAGCTCATTGGACTTGGCGGCCGTGGAGTGCCCCGCGTACGTACGCATCATCCACGGCCGGTCCCGTTCGGGCAGCCGGTGCGTCATGCCCGAACTCTAGTTGACCCCCGAGTCAATCAGTGTGCGACCCGCACGTACGCGATCCCAGGGTAGATTTGGCGGCCATGCGGGCGATTGATGTGCGGCACCAAGGGCGGGAAAAGGTCATCTGCTGCTGGGAGGTCGACGGGGTCCTGATCGACCCCGGGCCCGGCCTCACCCAGGACACGCTGCTGGCGGAGCTGGGCGAAGGCTTCGAGCCGCGCGCGATCCTGCTGACCCACATCCACTTCGACCACGCGGGGGCAACCGGGTCGCTCGTGAAGCGCTGGCCGTCGGTGCCGGTGTGCGTGCACGAGCGTGGCGCGCCGCACATGATCGATCCCGCGAAGCTGCTGGCCTCCGCGGGGCGGCTGTACGGTGGCGAGGAGGGGCTGCTGGCGCTGTGGGGCGAGTTCGTTCCCGTGCCGGAGGAGAACCTCCGCGTGCTGTCCGGCGGCGAGACCGAGTTCGGGTTCCAGGTGGCCTACACGCCCGGGCACGCGTCGCATCACGTCGCCTACTTCCACCCCGACAGCGGCTACGCGTTCGTCGGCGACGTCGGCGGAGCCCGCATCCCGCCGCATCCGTTCACCGTCGCGCCGACGCCGCCGCCCGACATCGACGTGGCCTCGTGGAAGGAGTCGGTGGCGACGATCCGCGCCTGGAAGCCGGCGTCGGTCGCGATGACGCACTTCGGCGAGGCGCCGGCCGAGGAGCAGTTGGACGCCGTGCTCGAAGCCCTTGACGCTCAGGTCGCGCTCGAGGGGGCCCACGATGAGGCCGGGTTCGTCGCCGCGATGGACGAGCGCATCCGCGCGGGCTGCGGCGAGGAGGCGGACGCGATGATCCAGGCCACGCCGCTGGACCAGCTCCACATGGGGCTGGCCCGCTGGCGGAAGAAGTTCGCTTCGTGATCTACGGGGTGATCGGCGTCGGGGCGCTCGCCACGGCGCTGGTGACCGGGCTCTGCGCTGAGGACGCGCCCGAGATCGTGTTGTCGCCGCGCAACGCGACGCGTGCGACGGCGTTGGCCGCGCGGTTCGGCTCCGTTCGGGTCGCGACGGACAACCAGGCGGTGCTCGATGCCGTCGACGTGGTCCTGCTGTGCGTGCGCCCGCAGGACGCTGAGGCCGTCCTCGGTCCGCTGCGCTTTCACCCCGAGCAGGTGGTCATCAGCGCGATGGCGGGCGTGCAGGTCGATCCGCTCGTGGCGCCCGCCGGGCGCGTGACGCGGGTGACGCCGCTCCCGTCGGTGGCCGAGCGCGCCGGCATCACGCCGATCCATCCGCCGGAGCCGACGGCGCGGGCGCTGTTCGAACGGCTCGGCGAGGCGATCGAGATCGAGGAGCTCGACACCTTCGAGGCGTTCTCGGCGGTGACGGCCACGATCGCCGCCCACTTCGCCTATCTGGACGCGATCGCCGGCTGGCTCTCCGCCCGGGATGTGGCGCCGGACGCGGCCACGCGCTACGTGGCGGCCGCGTTCGCCGGCCTCACCGTGGACAGCGGTGAGCCGTTCTCAGCGCTTGCCGCCGACCACGCCACCCGCGGCGGCATCAACGAGCAGTTCCGTGAGGCGCTCGAGCGGGCGGGTGTCTTCGACGACGTGCGCGGCGGGCTGGACGAGGTCCTGGCCCGCCTCACGGGTTAGACGTGGACGCCGTTGCCGTTGCGCGTGCCGTGGGTGACGATGTTGGCCCAGGTGTAGAGGATCGGCACCTGATACCAGCCCGAGTGGACCGTCCGGAAGTTCGTCATCTCCGGCCCGTACCAGTAGGACTCGAAGTCCGCCTTGGACTCGAAGGTCGCGCACTGGCTGAACTTGTACATGTCGTCGCGGTTGCGATAGACGATGTAGTCGGTCGCGCCGTAGCGCATCGCGACCGGCGCGATCTCGGCCACTGCCGCCGCGAACTGGTCGCCCCGGAACAGGGTCGCGTACCACGGGATCTGCACTACGCCGCGTGCCATTTCAGGCCCCCACCTCCGCCCGGATCGCGCCCGGGCCTTCCGCTGTCTTACCCAGGCCCTCGGACTCCGCGCCAACGAGGATCGAGATCTTTCCCAGGTGCTTGTTCTCGTACATGAGCTGGTGTGCCTCGGCGACCTGATCGAAGCCGAGCGTCCTCCAGAGTACGGGACGGACCTTCCCCGCCTCGATCAGCTCGTTCGCGCGGTGGCATTCCCAGGCGTTGGCGAAGTGCGAGCCGATGATCCGCTTCTGGCGCATCCACAGGTAGCGGACGTCGAAATCGAGCGTGTGGCCGGACGTCGCGCCGCAGATCACGATCGTCCCGAACGGCTTGGCCACGAGCACGGACGTCGGGAACGTGGCGCGGCCGACGTGCTCGAAGACGATGTCCGGAAAGCCGCCGAGCTTCTCCTTGACGGCCTCGCCGAAGCGGCGTGACTCCTTGAAGCGCGCCTTCTCGGAGTCGTAGTCCTCCTCGCCGGTGCGCATCATCCCGGGGAACTCGTTGCGGTCGATGTAGTCGATCGCGCCGAGCGACTTGACCAGCTCGCCCTTCTCGGCGCTCGAGACGACGCCGAGCGAATCCGCCCCGGCGAGCCTGCACAGCTGGGTGGCGAACACGCCGAGCCCGCCGGCGCCGCCCCAGATCAGCACGCGGTGGCCTTCCTGGAGCTTTGCCTGGTCGACCAGCATGCGGTAGGCGGTGAAGAACGTCAGCCCGTAGGAGGCGGCCTCCTCCCAGGCGAGCGCGGCCGGCTTGGGCAGCAGCTGCTGGGCCTGGACCTTGCAGAACTGGGCGAAGGAGCCCCAGGTGGTCTCATACCCCCAGATCTGCTGCGACGGCGCCGCCAGCGGGTCCAGCCCGTGCACCTCCGGGTCCTCGTAGGAGGCCTGGTTGCAGTGCACGACGACCTCGTCGCCGGGCTTCCAGCGCGTGACGCCCTCGCCGACCTTCCAGACGATGCCGCTCGCGTCCGAACCACCGATGTGGTGGTCCTCCTGGTGGTAGCGGAAGACCGAGATCGGCTTGCCCAGCGCCGCCCACACGTTGTTGAAGTTCACGCCCGCGGCCATCACGCGGACGATCACCTCGAACGCACCGGGCTCCGGTACCTCCATCTCCTCCAGCTGGAAGGCCTCGGTCGGCTCGCCCTCGCGCTCGGCGCGGATGACCCAGGCGGCCATCGTCGGGGGGAGCTCGCCGGGCTCGACGTCGAGCTTGGCGATCTGGCTGGTATCGACGGACATGCGCCGGAGCCTACCTCGCCCCTAGAACCAGTCGCGGCGCTTGACCCAGAAGAGTGTGAGCAGGATCACGGTGGGGATGACGAGCGCGCCGACCCCGAAAACCAGGAAGGCGTGCCTTGACTCGACGTTGTCCGTGAGCCACTTGAAGTTCTGGCCGAAGAAGCCGGTCACGACGGTCCAGAGGACGAAGATCGTGCCGCCGATCGTGATCCGCGTGGCGGTCTGGTTGAGGCGGTCGGCGTTGGCGTTGAAGTAGGTCTGCGTGAGCGAGAACAGGTCCTCGGTCTGGCGTTGGAACTCGGCCGCGATCTGGTTGAGGTGGTCGCCGATGTCGCGCAGATAGGGCTTGGAGCTCTTCTCGAAGCCCGGCAGGGCGAGGATCGCGTCGTGGGCGACGCCGAAGCCGTCGTGCTGCGCCGCGGCCAGGCGATGGAGCCCGCGCACGTCCTGCTTGAGCCGGTAGCTGAGCGTCAGCAGCTCCCGCCGCGGGTGGTCGAGGACGTCGGCCTCGAGCTGGTCGATGTCGCGCTCCAGCGCCTCGATCACCGGGAAGTACGCGTCCGTCAGGCCATCGAAGATCCGGTAGACGAGCGCTTCCTCGTCGTGCGTCGGCTGCTCGGCCAGCGACCCGTGCAGGTCGTCGAGCGCCATGCAGTCGTCGCGGCGCACGGTGGCGATGAAGTCGCCGCTGATGTAGACGTGGACCTCGATCGGCGTGGCCGGCACCCGCGCCGTGTAGAAGACGCACAGCAGCTGGTCCTCGTAGGGGTCGACCTTCGGCCGCTGCCCGAACTCCAGCGTGTCCTCGAGCGCGACGGGATGGAGGCCAAGCGCTTCGCCGAGCTGCTTGACCTCCGCGTCCGACGGCCGCACCAGGTCGATCCAGAAGAAGTGATGCTCACCCCGGAGCCGCTCGATCAGCGGTTCGTCGACCTTCGTGAGGACGTGCACGCGCTAGACCATCGCAGCCTCGGGCTCGGGAGCGACGGCGGGCTCGTGCTGCGGGCGCTTCGGGTCGACCAGCAGCCATGCGGCCACGGCGGCCAGCAGCGTCGCGGCGGCGGCGATCGTCAGGCCGGTGCCGAGCGCGTCGACGAACGCCTGCTGGGTGGCGGCCTTGACCTGGCCGGGGACGTTGGTCGCGGCACCGGAGCCGAGGGCGTCGACGAGCCTGTCGCGCGCCGCCTCCGGGACGCGCGGGAGCGTCTGCGCGAGATCGTGACGGCCGACGGCGGCGACCAGCGCGCCGAGCGCGGCGACGCCGAAGGTGCCGCCGACCATGCGGGTCATGCTCAAGGTCCCGCTCGCCACGCCCGCCTTGGTGCGATCGACGGCGTTCATCGCCGCCGTGCTCATCGGGGACATCGTGAAGCCCATCCCGAGGCCGAGCAGGATGAACGGCGTGACCAGGAAGGCGAAGCTCGTGTCGACCTCGATCCGCGACTGCCAGGCGAGGCTGACGGTCACGAACAGCAGGCCGATGACGAGCGGTATGCGGGGGCCGATGCGGTCCGCGAGCCGGCCGGAGACCGGGCCGGCGACCATGATCACGAGCGTGCTCGGGAGGAAGCGCACGCCCGCCTCCAGCGGCGAGTAGCCGAGGATGTTCTGCATGTACAGGGCAAGGAAGAAGAACACCGCGAACATCCCGAAGGAGATCGCGAAGGCGACGAGGTTCGCGCCCAGGAAGCTGCGCGAGCGGAAGAAGTCGAAGTCCACGATCGGGGCGGCGACTCGCCGTTCGATCACCACGAAGGCGACCAGGCCGGCGAGCGCGATCACGAACAGGCTGATGATGCGGGCGCTGCCCCAGCCCCATGCGTTGCCCTCGACCAGCGCCAGGACCAGCGCGGTGAGGCCCAGGGTGAGCGTGGCGATGCCGGCGTAGTCGACCTGGCGGGTGGCGGTCTCGTCGCGCGACTCGTGGGTGGAGAACAGCGTCACGGCGATCGCGATCGCGGCCACGGGGACGTTGATGAAGAAGATCGCGCGCCACGTGACGTCCTCGGTCAGCCAGCCGCCGACCAGCGGTCCGAGCGCGAGGGCGATGGCCGAGACACCGGCCCACGTGCCGATCGCCTTGCCGCGCTCGGCGGGCGGGAAGGCGTTGCTGATGATGCTCAGGGTGGCCGGCATCATCAGCGCGGCGCCGAGGCCCTGGACGGCCCGGCTGGCGACGAGCCAGCCCTCGCTGGGTGCGAGGCCGATGGTGGCGCTGGACACGCCGAAGACGACGACGCCGATCAGGAAGACCTTGCGGCGGCCGAAGATGTCGCCCAGGCGGCCGCCGGTGACCAGGAAGACGGCGAACGCGAGCGAGTATGCGTTGATCGTCCACTCCAGCGCGGACAGGGAGGCGTCGAAGCTGCGCTGGATGGACGGGAGCGCGACGTTGGTGACGGTGTTGTCGAGCATCACCATGAACAGCGCGAAGCACATGGCCACGAGCGTCCACCAACGGCGGTTCTCTTCGGAGATGCGGAGACGATCGGTCACTGGCGAGTGATCCTTTCGGCAATGGGGAGGATGGCGTCGTACAAGCCTTGGCGCTCACTCTCCGTGAGGTCTTCGGCGAACGTCGCGAGCGTCTCCACTCGAGCCCGGTGCACGCGCGCGATGACCTCACGCCCGTGCTCGGTGAGCTCGACCAGCCGCGAGCGCCGGTCCTCGGCGGACTCCCGCCGGGTCACGTAGTCCTTCTCGAGCAACCCGTCGATCGCCCGGCTCGCCGCGGGGAGCGACAGACCCAGCCGGTTCGCGATCTCCTTGACCGAATGCTCGCCGCCGTCCTCGAGCAGGAACAGCATCTTGACCTGCGAGAACGACGACCCCAGGTCGGCGACGACCTGGAACAGGCTCGCCGACGAACGCCGGTTGATGAACGCCCACACCGGAGCAATCGCCTCGGAAAGCTCCTGCGCGGACACAACCTTTGCTTGCACGCATGCAACTATCGCATACGCGGCGGGCGGCCTCCCGCCCCGCCGACGCACTCCGTGGCGGGGGGTGCCGTCGCAAAGCTTCCTGACAGGCAACTTTGCGACGGAACCCCCCGGGCTCAGCGACGTGACTATCATTTCGCAAGTGACTAGTGACGCGTTGGATGCCTACTCGCGGATCGTGGTGGGGGTGGCGGAGAAGCTGGGGCCGTCGGTGGCCAACCTGCGGGTGGGACGGCGTGGGTCCGGGTCGGGAGTGGTGATCACCCCGGACGGGTTCATGCTCACGAACGCGCACGTGGTGGGCGCCGCGACGCGCGTGACGGCGTCGTTCACCAGCGGCGCGACGACCAACGCGAGCGTCGTCGGCGTCGACCCGCTGTCGGATCTGGCGCTGATCCGCGCGCAGGACGGCGGCCTGCCCGCCGCGACGCTCGGTGACGCGGCGACCCTGCGGGTGGGGCAGCTGGTGGTGGCCATCGGCAACCCGAACGGATTGAGCGGGACGGTCACGGCGGGGGTCGTGTCCGCGCTGGGCCGGTCGATGCCCGCGCGCGACGGCAGCGCGACCCGGATGATCGACGACG
Source organism: uncultured Solirubrobacteraceae bacterium (assembly GCA_963798325.1). Classification (GTDB taxonomy): domain Bacteria; phylum Actinomycetota; class Thermoleophilia; order Solirubrobacterales; family Solirubrobacteraceae; genus Solirubrobacter. The sequence goes on along the minus strand of CAWCSS010000001.1, from coordinate 1,351,918 downwards.
TGATCCAGACCGATGCGGCGCTGAACCCGGGCAACAGCGGCGGGGCGCTGGTGGCGGGCGACGAGCAGGTCATCGGGATCAACACCGCGGTGGCGGGCGTCGGGCTCGGCCTGGCGATCCCGATCAACGCCACGACCCGCAAGATCATCTCCGCGCTGATGCAGGAAGGGCGCGTCCGGCGCGCCTGGATCGGGATCGCCGGCGGTGCGCGCCCCGTGGGTCCCCGGACCGCGGCGATGGTCGGTCGTGACCGTGCGGTCGAGGTGGTCGAGATCGTCGACGGGTCGCCCGCGGCGGACGCCGGCATCCGGCCCGAGGACCTGATCGTCGCCGTCGACGGCGTGCCCGTGCGCGGCGTCGACGACCTGCAGCGGCTGCTGGACTCCGAGCACATCGGCGTCGCCACGACGCTCGAGGTGGTGCGCGACGGCGCGCGGTTAGAGGCCGTGGTGCGGCCGGTCGAGCTCGCGCGCTAGGGCCGCGAACTCGTCGCCGCGGGCCTCGAAGTTGCGGTGCGTGTTGAAGCTCGGGGCGGCCGGGGAGAGCAGGACGACCGTGCCGGGCGTGGCGGCCTCCCGCGCGGCGGCCACGGCGGCCGCGAGATCGGGGACCAGCGACGCGTTGGCGCCGACCGCGGCGACCAGGCGGTCGCCGGTGGTGGGCAGCGCGAAGACGCGCGCGCCGCGGGCCGCGAGCGCGGCGCCCAGCTCCGTGTAGTCCTGGCCGCGGTCGAAGCCGCCGCCGATCAGCACGACGGGCCGGTCCGGGAAGCTCTCCAGGGCGAAGCGGGCGGCGTTCGGCTCGGTGGAGATGCTGTCGTCGACCCACGTCACGCCGCCGGCCTCGTGGACCACCTGCAGGCGGTGGGGGAGGCCGGCGAAATCGGCCAGCGAGTCGGCCGGCGGGAGCGGGACGTCGAGCGCCTCGAGCGCCGTCAGCGCGCCGCAGACGTTCAGCGCGTTGTGGCGGCCGAACAACGGCACGGGGCCGAAGATCGCGTCGCCGCGGGTGACCGCGCCGTCCTCGGCGACATGCCAGCCGGGCGGCTCGCCGAAGCGCAGCACGTCGTCGGTCGCGCGCGGGGCCGCCAGCGCCTCCGGCGACAACGCGTTGAGCACGCAGCGGCGCACGCCGGGCAGGTTCAGCAGCCGCAGCTTGTCGTTGCGGTAGGCCTCGTGGGTGACGTGCCAGCTGAGGTGCTCGGGATAGACGTTGGAGACCATCGCCACCGCGGGACCGTGGGCGAGATCGGCGATCTGGTAGCTGGAGAGCTCGATCACCGCGAGCGCGTCGTCGTCGAGGAAGTCCAGCGCGCAGCGGCCGATGTTCCCGCCCAGGAGCACCCTGCGGCCGGTCTTGGCGATCAGGTGCGCGGTCAGTTTCGCGGTCGTGCTCTTGCCCTTGGTGGCGGTGATCCCGACGACGTTGCGGCCCTCGCGCTCGGCCATCCACAGGCTGGTCGGCGTGGTCGTCCGGACGCCCGCGAGCTCGGGCCGGTAGATCGAGACGCCGGGCGAGCGGACGAGGATGTCGCAGCCCTTCAGGGCCTCGGCCGCGCCGGCGGCGCCCACGATCACCGCGCCGTCGGTGAGCTCGGGCGCGTCCGCCGGTGCCTCGAGCACGACGACGGCGATCCGCGCCCGCGGCAGCCGCGAGCGCAGCAGGCGCGCGAACGAGCGGGTCTCCAGGCCCGCTCCCCAGACGCCGACCGTCAGCCCGTCAAGCGCCGAGAAGCGCATGCACGTCGTCGATCAGCTCGTCCGGCACGGCGTGCGCGTCGCTGAGCGCGAAGGCCGCGTCGGGTGAGGTCGCGGGGACCTGCTCGACCAGCCGCCGGACCACCTCGCGATCGCGCCAGCGCGGGTCCTGGGCGAGCAGCGTGATCGCCGCCGCCGACTCCTCCTCCTCACCGACGCACTCGAACGGCTTGTGGCCGCCGGTCGCGGTCAGCAGCGCGAAGCCGGGGAACTGCTCCGGATCGTCGAGCATCGCCTTGCCGAAGATCGCCTCCATCGCCGCCGGCTCCATGAACGGCGCGAGCACGAGAAAGACGAAGCGGCACTTGTCGCAGTCCGCGCACCAGGACTGAAAGCGCAGCTCGGGGTCCAGCCGGAAGACGCGGTTGCAGCTCGTGAACGCGCGGTGGTAGTCCGTGTAGGTCGCGAAGCGCCGGGCGATGCTCAGCTCGGACGCCGGGCGCAGGATCGAGAAGATGTCGACCGCGCCGGTCGCCTCCGCGGTCGCGGCGCGCAGCAGCGCCTCGGCGCGGGCGCTCTTGGAGAACTGGTGGTTGACCTCGATGCCGTCATAGACGACGTTGCCCTGCGAGGCCGAGCGCTCGTTGGCCAGCGCCACCGCGTCGAAGCCGTTCAGCGCGGCGGTCAGCAGCGCGATGCAGGAGACGATCGCCGTGATCGGGACATGGCCGTTGAGCGCGCCGTCGAGCGAGCGCAGCTGCGCCAGCGGCAGCCGCCGGTCGACGAGCAGCCGCGGCACCTGCGCGACCTCGGCGGTGCGCGCCATCGGCGGCTGGTCGCGGACCGTGAACAGGGAGAAGTCCAGCCCGGAGCGGCGGACGATCTCCAGCGCGACGATCGAGTCCTTGCCGCCGCCGACGGGGACGAGCACGCGCGACGTGGCCGGGCGAGCGTGGGCGGTGCGCGGCTCGCTGGCGAACCGCGGCCGGGGGAGATCGATCCGGTTGACGACCGCGAACTCGCCCAGGCCCTCGGAGTACAGCGCCTCCAGGTACGCGGCCGTCGCGGGCCCGGGAACGCCGGTCTCGTAGGCGATCTCGGGCGGCGCGGCCGTCTTGTAGTAGCTCACGCCCGCGACCCAGTGCAGGAGATCGAGCAGCCCCTCGACGTCGGCGTCCTCGACGCCCACGGGCAGCGTGAGCTCCTCGACGAAATGGTGCTCGTCGTCGAGCGCGTAGCCCGAGGCGGACCTCTCGGCCGGAGAGGGAGCGCTCGGTGAAGCGGAAGGTGGAATAGGAGGCGGGCTCGAACATGAGGCCGCCGTAGAGGCTAGGGGAGCAGCAGATCGTCCTGGCCCGACTTGCGCGGCGGGCCGACCTTGACGCGCGCGGCGCGGATCGAGTCGTCGGCGACGTGCACCGAGTAGTTGCCCTGGCGGACGACGATCTTCAGGCGCCCCGTGGCGCCGGCGGGGATGATCGGGCTCGACGCCGTCGTTGCCGCCGCGAGTGCCGCCCAGCTCGTCGGTCTCGAAGGTCACCTTCTGCGGCTTGCCGGACTGGTTGGAGACCACGAGCACCACCTGGCCGGCGCCGACGGTGGCGGGGGAGACGCGCACCACGTCGTCCTGGACCGCCCCGGTGAGCGTGATCGGCGGGGCGGGGCGCGGGACGTTCGTGCGCGGCTCGGACGAACCGCCGCAGCCGGCGACGGCGGCGAGGCCCAGCGCGATCGGGGCAGAGCGGCGCAAGGGAGAGGACGTTACCGCCCTCACCGGTTGCAAGCGCCATTGCACCGTCCGACCCGCGGCGGATGCTTTGGAGTCCATGCTCGAGCTGCCACTGGCCACCGCGGAGTTCATCGCCGTCGACACCGAGACCAACGGTCTGGGCGGCGAGCGCTGCGAGCTGACCGAGCTCGGCGCGGTGCTCGTCGGCGGTGGCGAGCTGCACGACGAATGGGGCTCGCTGGTCGGCGTCGCGCAGCCGCTCGGGCGCTATATCCAGCGCTTCACCGGCATCTCGCAGGAGATGGTCGACAAGGCGCCGGACCCCGAGGACGTGCTGCCACGGCTGGCGGCGCAGCTGCGCAACCGCGTGCTCGTCGCCCACAACGCGCGCTTCGACGTGCGCGTCCTGCGCCAGGCCTTCGCGCGAGCGGCGCTCGAATGGCCCAACCCGCCCGTGATCTGCACCGTCCAGGTCGCGCGGCGCTTCCTTCCGCTGCAGCCGCGGCGCGGCCTGTCGACGCTGGCGGGCGCGCTCGGCATCGAGGTCGACGAGGTCCACCGCGCGCTGCCCGACGCTCGCACGTGCGCACGGGTGTTCTGCGCGCTGTTCGGGCGGCTGGCGGCGAACGCGCCGACGATCGGGGACGCGATCACGCTGCTGGGCGCGCGCAAGGTCCGCGCGCGCCCGGCGACCGTCCCGCGGCGCCCACGCGGCGAGCGTCCCCACCTCGCCGCGCTCCCGCACGAGCCGGGCGTGTACGTCTTCCGCGACGCCGACGGCAAGCCGCTCTACGTCGGCAAGTCGATCGACCTGCGCACCCGCGCCCGCGCCCACTTCACCACCGGCGCGGCGTGGACGGCCGAGGCCGAGCACGTCGATCACCAGGTCACGGAGTCAGAGCTCGGCGCGCTGCTGCTCGAGGATCGGCTGATCAAGGCGCTCAAGCCACCGGGCAACACCCGCGGCAAGCGCGAGCCCGACGGCTACGTCTACATCCGCTGCCGCCTGGACATCCCGTTCCCGATCCTCGAGGTCGCGCTCGAGCCCGCGGCCGGCCACGCCGTCTGTGTCGGCCCCGTTCGTGGCCGCGCCGCGGCGGCGGAGCTGGTCGAGCAGCTCAACTCGCTGTTCGGCCTGCGCCACTGCGGGCGGACGCTGCCGCGCCGGCAGCATCCGTCGGCCTACGGCCAGATGGGCCGGTGCCTGTCGCCCTGCCTCAATGACCTGGACCCGAACGTCTACCGCGAGCGGCTGGACCAGGCGCTGCGGCTGTTCGTCGGCCGCAACGGCGCCGCCGCGCTGCTGGCCCGCGTGGACGAGCAGATCGCCGCGGCCAGCGCGGGCCGGCAGTACGAGCGCGCGGCCTGGCTGCAGCGGCGGCGCGAGCGGATCGAGGGCCTGTTGAACCGGCTCGGGCCGGTGTTGCGGGCGATCCACACGGGGGCGCGGCTGGTGCTCGCGCCGCACCCGGAGGCGGCCGGGCGCTTCGACGCGATCTGGATCGCCGGCGGCCGCGTCGTCGACTGGGGCGCCGTCGACGGGTCGCCGCTCGCGCCGCGCTCGCTGCGCGCGTTCCGCTGCGCGCCGGCGCCGGGGAGGCTCGGGGGCTGGCTGCCGGCCGACGCCGTCGCCGAGGCGCGGCTGGTGGGCGCGTGGGTGGCGGCCAATTCGCCGCCGTCGCTGGAGCTGGGGCCGCGCACCGGTGAGCCGGCGCACGACGCGTTCCTCAAGCGGCTAGCTGCGCGAGCGCCGAGCCGGTCAGCTCGGCCTTCGGGATGAAGCCGCGGGCACCGCAGTGCTCGAAGTGCGGCGGGTAGTCGCTCGCGTCACGCGAGGAGGTCAACACCACACAGGGACCACCCCAGGCGCGGATGCGGCGGGTGACTTCGATGCCGTCGATGTCGGGCAGGCCGACGTCGAGGAGGATGAGATCGGGCCGCAGCAGCTCCGCGGCCGCCAGGCCTTCGCCGCCCGTGGCGCTCTCGCCGACCACTTCGAAGCCGTCGGCTTCCAGCAGCGCGCGAGCGGCGCCACGGAACCCGGCGTGGTCGTCGACGATGAGAACGGTTTGGGGCACACCCACAAGATGCCCCACTCAGGAGAAGCTCAAAAGCCCAGCTAGCTCCCGTCACAGGGAAGGACAGCCGCACCATCATCGTGTGATTCCCCGCCGTGTCACATCCGTGGGCCCTGGTGCAACTGATGGCGCGATGGATGTCGACGCTCTCTATGCGAGGCACCGAGACGCATTGCTCGTCTTCCTGGTGCGCCGAACGGCCGACACCGAGGTCGCGTTGGACCTGTGGGCGGAGACGTTCGCGCAGGCCCTGGCCTCCCGCCGCCGCTACCGCGGCACGACCGAGGCCGAGGCGGCGGCCTGGCTGTACACGATCGCCAAGCGCCAGCTCGCGCTCTACTACCGGCGTGGCAGGGCGGAGCAGCGGGCGATGGCCAAGCTCGGCCTCGAGCGCCCGCCGGCCAGCGACGAGCTGATCGCCGAGATCGAGCGGCGCGCGGGCCTGGAGGACGTGCGCCGCGAGCTCGGCGAAGCGCTCGCGAGCCTCTCCGAGAACGTCCGCGAGGCGATCCGCCTGCGGGTCGTCGACGAACTCCCGTACGCCGAGGTCGCACGCTCGCTGCGCATCTCCGAACAAGCGGCCCGCGCCCGCGTCTCACGCGGGCTGGCCGCTCTCGCTGACCTTCTCGACCCGGTGGTGGCCACATGAGCCTCGACGCCTTCATGGACGACTTCGGCCGCGACCTGCAGCGGGCGGCGGCCCGACCACCCCGGCGCACGCGGCGGCGGCTGCTGGTCGCCGTTCCCGCCGCCACCGGCCTGGCCGCCGTCGGCGTCGTCCTGCTCCCGCGCGGCGACGGCATCGACGCGATCGCCGAGGCGCGCCAGGCGCTCGCCCCCGGCAACGAGATCGTGCACATGGTCATCGAGTTCAAGCCGCCCGCCGGGCGCGGGCCGCGGGTCACGATGCCAAAGACCGAGCAGTGGTTCGCCACCGGCCCGGACCGCTGGCGCACGCGGACCCAGCTCGGCACGCAGGGCAATCAGTTCGAGCAGATCGTCTCCAACCACCGCGTGCGCCTCTACGACAAGCGCAAGGACGTGGTGCGGATCTTCACCGGCGTGAAGATGATCTCCGCCGCCGGCCCGGGCCTCACCGGCGGCGACCCCGCGACGGAGCTGCGCCGGGAGCTCGCCGCGGGCGACGTGCGCGACGACGGCGTCGTCACCCACGAGGGCAGGCAGGTCCGCCGGCTCGTGCGCGACAAGAAGATCGGGCGCAGCAACACGCAGCGCTTCGTCTACTACATGGACCCGAAGACGTTCGCGCCGCTGGGCGGGCGGATGTACTTCGACTTCGCGTCCAACCGGCGGATCGTCGCCGAGTTCACGATCTCCGGCTACGAGCGGATCCCGCTCAACGAGCAGACCAAGAAGCTGTTGACGTTCGCCAAGACGCCCGACACGAAGTACGTGTGGCGCGACTTCACACGTCGAGCACGATCATCTTCCGCTCGAGCGCGCGCACGACGTCAGGGGTGATGGCGTCGTTGTCGGAGACCTTCACGCCGAGGTTGCGGTCGCCCGCCTCGTCGATCGCCTGACCGAACTTGGGCGCGACCAGCTCCGGGTCGCGCACCAGGGTTCCGCTGCCGCTGCGCCGTGACGAGCCACGGATCACCTCGACCGGCGCGCCGCCGTCGAAGTTGACCGTCCACCGGTAGGGCGAGAAGACCAGGTTCTGGCCGTCGATCTGGTGCCAGCCGATGACGATCTCGTACTGGCGGCCGCTCTTGCGCCCGGCGAAGCGCAGGATCACCAGGTGCTTGGGCGTGACCCCGGCCAGCGGCGACTTCAACAGCGTCCGGAGGATCGGGTTGACGACCTTCAGGAAGTTCTTCGGGGGCGAGGCGTTGGTGACGCTCAACGTGCCTTCCCGCCCCACGCGAGCACCGACAGGGGGCCGAGCGGCGCTCGCTCGTGAACCGGCGCGGGCGAGGTCTGCGGGCGGGCTTCCGGGTCCTGCGCGACGACGTGCATCACCGATACGCCGGTGTAGCGCGCGGCGGCGTGCGGGAGGTCGGAGCGGATCCACTTCGAGCTCTGGCCCGGCAGCGTGGACACGATCACCTCGTCGTGGCGCATCGGGTCCCAGACCTCGCTCAGGGCGTCCACCGGGACCGGATCCCCGACGACGCCCTCGCACTGCTCGATCCCCGCGGCGCGCCACGCCGACAGCGCCGCCTCCATCCGCGTGCGGCACTCCGCGCGGGCGCTCTCGCCCGGCCCCGCGGCCGGCATCACGAGCGTCACGTGGATCGGCCCACGTTCGCTCCGGTGGACCAGCGCCTCGATCAGCTCTGGCGCCGAGGCGGTGCGATTGGCGAGCACGATCACGTGAGCGGCCACGGGCAGCTCCCTTCCGGGGGTGGGACTCTTAGAGCGAAATCTAGCGCGCGAAGGGGATGTCGACGATGAGCCCGGTGGCGCCATCGGCGTCGACCGTATCACCGGGGTTCGCTTCCCGGCGGACGAGTGCCAGCGCGATCGGCCCGTGGTCGGGTGAGACCACCACCGAGCCGAGCTTGCCCACCACCTTCTCGCCCAGGTGAAGCTCGGTGCCGGGCGGCGCGGGCTCGCTCAGGCGCAGGCCGAGCAGGCGGCGGTTGGGCTTGCCGCGGTAGTGCAGCCGCGCGACGGTCTCCTGGCCCACGTAACAGCCCTTGGTGAACGACACGGCGCGCTCGTTGAGGCCCGCCTCCTGGGGGATCACGGAGTCGTCGAGGTCGATCCCGAAGCGCGGGCGCCCGTGCTCGACGCGCACGATCTCCGCCGCCGCCTCGTCGCCGTCGGGGAACGCCAGCGCGGCGCGCACCGCGTCCTTGTCCTCCGCGGCGCAGAAGATGTCGGTGCCGACGTCGGTGGTGACGGCGATCGCGGGGCGCCCGCCGAGCTCCACGCGCGCGTTGTCGTGCTCGCGCTCGCCGGCCAGGCGCGGGGCATCGGGGCCGATCACCGACAGCTCGGCGAGCTCGAGCGTGCGCTTGTGCAGCTCCACCTCGCGCCCGAGCTTGAAGCGCCGGATCATGTTGAACAGCTCCTGCAGCGACACCCGCTCGCAGTCGAGCAGCAGCTCGTCCCCGAGATCGAAGACGCGCATGTCGCCCAGCATCTTGCCCTTGTGGGTCAGGAAGGCGGCGTAGCAGCCGTGTCCGGGCTCCAGCCCGAGGATGTCGTTGGTCACCTGGCCGTGGAGGAAGTCCTTGGCCTCGGCGCCGGTGAGGGCGAGCTTGCCCCGCTCGGAGCGGTCGACGACGAACGTGGTCACTGACGAAACGTTAGCGAGGTTCCTGCAGCCGGGCCAGCCGGCGCCGGATCTCGTGCTCGAGCTCGTCCATCACGCGGTCGCGCGAGATCCCCGCGGCCAGCGCGGAGCGCACGACCGCGGCCTCCTCGACGCCGTCCAGGCGCTCCAAAAGCGCGATCAGTCCTTCGAGGTCGAGGGGGAGGGCGTCACCGGGCATGTGTACTCTCGTTGCAGATCATGCCGCTCGCCGACGAATTCCAGGAGCTCCTCGACGCGCTGCCGTCGGACTGGACCGACCTCGAGCTCGACCTGCGCGTCCAGGAGGACCGCTACGTCGATGCCGCCACGCTGCTCGTGACCTGCAACGCGCAGCCCTATTCGCACCACGACTGGCACTTCCACCTGCTCGTCGCCCACCACTTCGGGCACGCGTCGGCGGCCGAGGTCGTCCGCGGCACCCTGCGCCTGCTCGACCAGGCGGGCATCGACGGTGAGCTGGCCCTGCGCGAGGTGCGCGCCGGCCGCGTCGAGGTCACCCAGATGTGGGGCCGGCCGGAATCGATGCGCCAGGAGTTCCGGCGCATCCGCGCTCAGTAGAGCGGGTCGCGGCCCGGGCCGGGCTTGAGTTCACCGAAGCGCTTCGCGCCCGCCGTCCACGACGGCGCGGCGTCCTCGACCGCCGTCGCGTCGATCCCCATGATCTGCGCGGCCTCGTCGGGCTCGAGCTGCGCCTGCGTGTAGCCGCGCGCGAGCGCGGCCGCCACGGCCTTCACCTTGTCACGCTCGTCTGACAGCGTGAACTTGTCCGCGCACAGCACCAGCTTGTCCGGCTGGACGATCGCGAGCACCGCGATACAGCCCGCCGGAGGCTTCTCGGTGATGCGGAAATCGGCCGTCTCGGCGTCTCTGACGGGCTCGAGCGTCACCCCCTCGGCCTCGTCGAAACCACGGCTGGAAGCGAAAAACACGCCGACGTCGTTGGCGCTCGCCGTGGGTGGGAGCACGAGCTTGACCTCACCGAACTGGCCGGTCGATCCGGTCGAGCCGCACCCGGCGAGCAGGAGGCTGGTGAGCAGGATGGACGGGAGACGCACCTGGGTATGGTGGCGCGCGTGAAGCTCCAACTAGGTCCGCTGTTGCGGCACACCGGTTCTGACGAGGCCACGATCTGGGTCCAGACGACGGAGCCGTGCACCGTGTCGGTGCAGGCGGAGGGTGTCGAGGAGGCGTCCGAGCGGACGTTCAGCGTCGAGGGTCACCACTACGCGCTCGTCCACGTCACCGGGCTCCCGCCGGGCGTGGCGACGCCGTATGAGGTGCGGCTCGACGGCGACCTCGTCTGGCCGGACCCGGACAGCTCGTTCCCGCCGAGCGTCATGCGCACCCACGACCGCAACGACCCGGTGCGGATCGTCTTCGGCTCCTGCCGTGTGGCGGCGCCGCACGAAGCCCCGCACACGCTGCGCAAGGACGAGCACCCCGACGGCCGCGAGGTCGACGCGCTGCGCGGGCTGGCGCTGGAGATGATGCACGAGCCGCCCGAGACCTGGCCGCACGCGCTGCTGATGCTCGGCGATCAGGTCTACGCGGACGAGGTGCACCCGCGCGTCGAGGAACGGCTCGACGGCGATCCGGTCGAATCGTTCGACGACTACGTGGCCCTGTACATCGCCGCGTGGGGTGAGCCGGTCATCCGCTGGCTGCTCTCGACGGTGCCCAGCGCGATGATCTTCGACGACCACGACGTCCACGACGACTGGAACACGTCAATCGAATGGGTCACGGAAATGCGCCAGAAGGCGTGGTGGCGCCGGCGCATCGTGGCCGCCTTCGAGAGCTACATCGTCTACCAGCACCTCGGGAACCTCTCGCCGTCGGAGCGCGTCGATTTCGAGCTCTACCAACAGCTGCGCTCCGGCGAGGACGCGACCGAGAAGCTGCGCGCGTTCGCCAAGCAGGCCGACGAGGAGGTCGAGGGCACGCGCTGGTCCTACTGCCGCGACATCGGCCCGGCGCGCGTGGTGATGATCGACTCCCGCGCGGGGCGGGTGCTGGAGCCGGGCAACCGCTCGATGGTCGACGACGAGGAATGGCAGTGGATCGAGGAGCACGCCCGCGGGGACGTCGATCACCTGCTGATCGGCACGTCGCTGCCGCTGATCATGGGCCCGGCCATGCACTGGCTGGAGGCCTGGAGCGAGAAGGTGTGCGACGGCGCGTGGGGGCCGCTGGCCAAGCGCGTGGGCGAGAAGCTGCGCCAGGCGCTCGATCTCGAGCACTGGCCGGCCTGGCAGGACTCGTTCATGCGCATGACCGGGCTGCTTCAGGCCGTGGGCTCGGGTGAGCGGGGGGCCGCGCCGTCGACGATCAGCGTCCTCTCCGGCGACGTCCACCACGCGTACCTGGCGGAGGTCGGGTTCCCGGCCGGGTCGGGCGTGCAGTCCGCCGTCTGGCAAGGCGTCTGCTCGCCCTTCCGCAATCCGCTGGACAGCAAGGAGCGGCGGGTGATCCTCGCCGCCTGGACGCGGCTCGGCGGCAAGCTCGTGGAGGCGCTGGCCAAGCGCGCCGGCGTGCGCGAGCCGGGCGTGCAGTGGCGGCTGGCGCACGAGAAGCCCTGGTTCAACAACCAGGTCGCCTGGCTCGAGCTCGACGGCCATCGCGCCAAGTTCGTCCTGCACAAGGCACTGCCGCCAGGGGACGGAAACGGCGACCCGATCATGGAGCAGGTGTTCACGCGCTCGATCGAGCCCAACAGGGAGTTCGCACGCGCTTAAGACACACAGGTCGCTCTAAGGTCATGATCAGGTAGCGAACCGCTAGGAGCCGCTACGCACCACGTGACCAGAACCGACGCTGACCTGATCGCTCTCGCGAGAACGGATCCCCAGGCGTTCCGGGAGTTTTACGACCGGTACGCGGGGTGGGTGCACTCCTGGTTCTCGCGTCAGACGGGCTCAGACACCGCTGCGCTGGATCTGACGGCGGAGACGTTCGCGCAGGCGTGGCACTCGTCGCGGCGCTTCAAGGACATGGCCGACGGCTCGGGGGCGCCGTGGCTGTTCGGGATCGCCCGCAACCTGCTGCGCCAGTACCACAAGCACAACCGCATCGAGAGTCAGGCCCGTGAACGGCTGGGCATGCCCACCGCCTGGGCCGAGTGTGAGGAATACGAAGCGGTCGACGAGCGCATGGTCGCTTCGTCGCTCGCGCCGCTGCTGCGGGTCGCCGTTCGCGCGCTGCCCGCCGAGCAGCAGAAGGCGCTCGAACTACGGATTGTTCAGCAATTGGATTACGAGGAGGTCGCCGGCGCCCTGGGCTGCACCCAGAACGCCGCACGACTGCGTGTCTCTCGCGCCCTACGCGCGCTGGGACTCAAGCTGAGGGGAGCACAGGCATGAACGCACCACCAGTGGCAGATCACTCGCATGCACGGCGGGTGGCCGAGCGCACGCGTTCGGCACGACTGATCCGGGACTCGATCTCCCTGCTGAGCTCGAAGTGGTCGGTCGACGTGCTGCTCGCGCTCGGCGACGGCACGCGCCGCTACCACGAGCTGCTCGAGGATCTCTCACCCATCTCCGAGAAGGTGTTGACCCAGACCCTGCGGGCGATGGAGCGCGACGGGCTGTTGCTGCGCCGCGTCCACGCCGAGGTGCCGCCGCGCGTCGAGTACGCCCTCTCGCCGCTGGGCGCGACGATGGCGCCGCCGCTGAAGGCCCTGGGCTCGTGGTCGCTGACGCACGGCAAGCGGGTCGAAGAGGCGCGCGAGCGCTTCGACACGCGCCTCGCCGCCACGCGGGTGCGCGCCGCTTAGCGCGGCGCAAGGCGTAGAGCGCCACCCAGCGGATGCCCTTGGCGGGGCGCCGGGTGGCGCTGAACGTGCGCAGGCCGCGGACGTTGCGACGTTCGCGTCCGGCGGCGCGACCCTCATGATCGCGGACGTCTAGCAGCCGAAGGACTGCAGCAGCGCCTTGCCGGTGGGCGTGTCGGCCGACGAGCCCATCGCGGCCTTCAGCTCGTTGCAGTAGGTGTCCTTGTCGACGCCGTCGCCGCCGGGGCCGTGCGGGGTCTCGCCGCCGCCATGGCCGGGGCGGGGGATGTCCGGCAGGCCCGGGATGCAGGTGGTGGCGTTGAGCGGGCAGGGGTGGGTCGTCGGGGGCTTGCTCGGGCCGTCGAGGACGATGATGTTCTCGACCGGCAGCTGGCCGGCGAGGGCGGCCTGCGGGGCGACGGCGGCGCTCAGGGCGAGGGCGGCGGTGACGAGGAGAGCGGCGGGGCGGATGTTCGACATGGCTGCTCTATCCGCCGCGGGGCAGCGCGCGGATCATCACCCCTGAGAGTGAACTTCGCGGCGGCTCAGGCGCAGGAGCGCTTCGAGGGTGGCGCGGTAGGTCGGGTCGAGCTCGGCGGCCGCCGCTTCGGTGTCCTCGCCGAGCTCCAGCCGGCGGGCGAGGGCGGTGAGCCGCGTGGCGCCGACGGTCTCGGTGCTGCTGCGCAGCTTGTGCGCGAGCTTGCTCGCCGCGGGTGCGTCGCCGCGCTCGACCGCGGCGCGCAGCTCGGCGATCAGTGGCGGGGTCGTTCGGGCGAACACGTCGAGCAACCTGCCGGTGCCCATGCCCAGCACCGAGCGGGCACGTTCGGCGTCGACCAGGGCGTCGGTCGCGGCGTTGGCCGGGGCGGCCAGCCAGCGTTCGAGCACGGGCTCGAGGGCCTCGGTGCGCAGCGGCTTGGGGAGGTAGTCGTCCATGCCCGCCCGCAGGCACCGCTCGCGGTCGCCGGCGAACGCGTGCGCGGTCATCGCGATGATCGGGATGTGCCGGCCCGGTGCCTCGCCGGCGCGGATCCGGGCGGTCGCCTGGTAGCCGTCGAGGTTGGGCATCTGGCAGTCCATGAAGACCGCGAGGTGCACGTCCGGGTCCAGGCGGGCGACGGCCTCCAGCCCGTCGGAGGCGATGTCGACGTCGAACCCGTGGCGGCGCAGCTGCGTCTCGATCACGAGCTGATTGACGGGGTTGTCCTCGGCCACGAGCAGGCGCCCGCGTGGCGCCACGGGCGCCGGCTCGGAGGCGGCCGCGGGCGCGGTCGCGGGCTGCGACATCACGTCGGCGAGCGTGTCGAGCAGCGCGCCGCGGCGGACCGGCTTGATCAGGAACCGCTCGGCGCCGGCCTGGCCCGCCGAGGTCAGCATCACGATCCGGACGTCGCGCCAGGCGGCGGTGGCGCGAATCTCGCTCGCGACCTCCGCGCCGCTTCGGCCGGGCATGTCGGAGTCCAGCAGCACGACGTCGTACGTGGCCGTCGCGAGCATCGCCAGCGCCTGGTCTCCGCTGTGCGCGGCGTCGCAGCGGGCCACACGCCCGCGCAGGTAGGCGAGCACGATCTCGCGGCTCGTGTCGTTGTCGTCGACCACGAGCACGCGGGTCTCGGGCGCCAGGACGGTGCGGGACGGGCGGCTGGCGCGCATGCCGTCGGCGGTGGTGAACGGGAGGCGGACATGGAACGAGCTGCCCTGCCCGGGCTCGGACTCGGCCGACAGCTCGCCGCCCATGATCGTCACCAGCCGGCGTGAGATCGACAGGCCGAGGCCGGTGCCGCCGAAGCGGCGGGTGGTCGACGTGTCGGCCTGCGTGAACGGCTCGAACAGCGCCGCCAGTTGCTGCGGCGCGATGCCGATCCCGGTGTCACCCACGTCCACGCGCAGCACGGCCAGGCCGTCGTCGGGGCGCTCGGCGTCGACGTTGACCGACACCTCGCCGAGCGCGGTGAACTTGATCGCGTTGGCCAGCAGGTTCGTCAGCACCTGCCGGACGCGGTGCTCGTCCCCGACCACCTGCGCGGGGACCGAATCGTCGACGAACAGCGTCACCTCCACACCCTTGGCGTGGGCCTGGGGCGCGAGCATCGCGCAGGTCGCCTCGATGACCTCGCGCGGGTCGAACGGCCGCGCCTCGAGCTCCAGCCGGCCCGCCTCGATCTTGGAGAAGTCGAGCACGTCGTTGATCACCCCGAGCAGGGCGTCACCCGAGGAGACGGCGGTGCCCACCAGCGCGCGCTGCTCGTCGTTGAGCGGCGTCTCGGAGAGCAGGTCGAGCATCCCGATCACGCCGTTGAGCGGCGTGCGCAGCTCGTGGCTCATGTTGGCCACGAACTCCGACTTGGCCCGCGAGGCGGCGCGCGCCTCGTCCAAGGCGCGGTTGCGCTCGGAGATGTCGGTGGCGATCGAGCTGATGGCGTACATCTCGCCGTCGGCGTCGCGCAGCGGGAACTTGATCACCAGCGCCGTGCGGCCGTGCAACTCGCGCTCGTACTCGATCACTTCGCCGGTCGACCACACCTGCGCGTCCGAGCGCCGCGCATGAGCGGCGATCTCGGCCGAGAAGAGGTCGGCGTCAGTGCGTCCCGTCCCGTCCACGCCCGCGGCCTCGCGCCAGGCGCGGTTGACCAGCAGGTAGCGCCCGTCGCGGTCCTTGACGGCGATCCGGGTCGTCGTGTGCTCGAGGATGCCGTGCAGGCGATCGGTCGAGATCCGCAGCTGCTCGGCCGCGCGGCGCTGCTCGGTGATGTCCTTGCCGGTGGCGATCAGGTGGGTGATCGCGCCCGCGTCGTCGACCATGCAGGTCACCGACCACTCCACGAGCCGGCGTCCGCCGTCGGCCGTCATCAGCTCGTGCTCGTAGGCGCGCGGGAACGTCTCCGGGCGGGCCTCCGACAGCTCCCGGGTGATCAGCTCGGCCGACTCGGGCGGCATCAGCGCCGCGATCAGCGAGCGGCCGAGCATGTCGGCGGCGGCGAACCCGGTGTGCTGCTCGGCCGCGCGGTTGAAGCGCTCGATGCGGGCGTCGCGATCGGTGACGATCACGAGGCTGCCGGCGGCGTCGAGGATCGCGTCGGTGAAGTCGCGGGTCGCGCGCACCTGCCCGATCAGCTGCTGGATCGTCAGGCCGATGAGCGCCGAGACGCTCAGGGCCAGCAGGGCCGTGCGCGGCGTCCCCGCGGGGTAGTGGACGCCGCCGATCAGTGCCCAGGGGAGCAACAGTACGAGCGCCGTGGCGGCGAGCGCGATCAACAGCTGGCGCCGCGTGCCGTAGAGCGCCAGCCAGACGGCGGGGAGCAGGACGAGCGGCACGAAGCCCGCCGGGCCGTCGCCCGCGTCGCGCATCAGCCCGACGATGCCCAGGTAGGCGAGCGAGAGCCACAGCTGCGCCGACGCGCTGTCGCGGACGACCCCGACCGAGGCGACGGCGAGCAGCCCGAGCGTGAGCACGCCGGCCAGGCCGAACTCCACCGGATCGAGCCCGGGGCCGGGGAGCAGCGCGGCGATCGGGCCGCCGATCACGGCCAGGCCGAAGGCGATGCGCGTGAGCGAGCTGGCGTCGCGCGAGCCCATCGACGCTAGACGAGGATCACTCGCAGGACGACCAGCACGGCGACGAGCAGCACGATCGCCAGCTGGCGCCAGAAGATGCGGCGCTCGAAGCGGTCGTCGTCCTCGAGCTCGGCGTCGAAACTCATACGAGATCTCCGACCGCGCCGGTCTTCTCGGTCTTCTCCCACGCCATCTCGGCCCGGCGCAGCTCGGCGATGTAGGCCGCGGCGGTGATCGCGCACAGCAGCGGCCCGTAGCCGACGACGTAGAGCAGCGGCCGCGCCAGGGCGCCCACGTAGCGCAGGCGCTCGAGCCGGCGGACGAGGTAGGCGGCGAGCATCGAGGCCGACAGCCACACGTAGGCGAACAGCAGCAGCCAGTCCGGCAACCCGTCGACGAGCGGCGCGAAGATCGCGCAGCCGATGATCGCGAGGCTGATCAGCCCGGGGAAGGTGATCGCCTCGAACCAGCTGCGGCGGGCTGCGGCGCCGTCGTGGGCGAACGCCGACAGCGTCACGAACAGGTAGGTCACGAGGTTCAGCGCCCACAGCGAGCGGAACACGTCGAGCGAGAGGTCGCGGTCGAGCAGGAACAGCGTGACCAGCGCCGCGGAGGACAGGACCATCAGCGCGGGCATCAGGAAGACCGAGAACCAGATCAGGGCGAAGCTCAGCCCGCCGAGCCGGCCGGCGCTGCGGCGCAGCCAGCAGCGGCGATAGCGCAGCGTCACCTGCACGTTGCCGCGCCCCCAGCGCAGCCGCTGCTTCCACAGCCCGGCGATGTCGCGCGGCTCCTCGGCCCAGACGATCGCGTGCGGCTCGAAGATCACGCGGCCGCCGGCGAGCTGCACGTTGAACGTGGTGAACGTGTCCTCGGCCAGCGAGGAGGTGTCGATCTCGCCGCCGATCGCCTCGAAGCTCTCGCGCCGCAGCAGCTGCGCCCCGCCCGCCAGGCAGGCCTGCGCGCCGAGCACGTTCTGCGCGCGCCGGGCGCCGGCCTGGGCGCTGATGTATTCGAACGAGACGAACCGGTTCATGTAGTTCGCCGGCCGGCTGCCCTCCTTGATGTACGCCGTGACCGCGCCGACCTCCGGGTCGCCGAAATGGCGGACCATCCGGCGCAGCGAGCGGTGGGTGAAGATCACGTCGGCGTCGATGATCAGGACCGCCTCGTACCAGCCCTCGGCGCGGATCTGCCGCAGCCCGTGGTTGAGCGTGTGCGCCTTGCCCTCGCCGCCCTTGGCGCGGCGCAGGTGGAAGACGCGGCCAGGGTGCTGCCCGGCTTTGTCCTGGACGACCTGTGGCGTCGCGTCGGTGCTGGCGTCGTCGACGACGTAGACGCGCAGCCGCTCCGGCGGGTAGTCGAGCGCGAGCAGCGTGTCGATCGTGCGCCCGATCACCGCCGCCTCGTTCCACGCGGGGACGACCACGGCGACGTTGAGCTCACGCTCCAGCGTTCCGTGCTCGGCGCGGCGGAAGCGGTGCAGGCCCGCGAGCACGAACTGGTAGCAACCGGCGAGCAACGGCACCGCGCCCGCGATCACGCAGGCCGTGAGGATCCAGTCGAGAACGCTCACGCCCGCAGCTCGTCGCGGACCTCGAGGCAGTGGGCGTAGCGGCCGATCGTCTCCGGGCGGTGGCTGTCGGTCGAGAGCCGGATCGTCACGCCGTGGCGCAAGAACGGGCGCAGCGTGGCGGCGGTCGGGCAGCTCCAGCGCTCGGAGATCTCGATCTCCTGCCCGGTGCGCGCCGTCTCGGCGGCCAGGCGGTCCAGCTTTGCCGCGGGCAGGTCGGCCTCGCTGAGCCCGATCTTCGGCAGGATGCTCCCGAAGTGCGCGATCACGACCCGCTGCGGGCGGTCGAGCGCCCGGGCGGTCGCCTGGAGGATCGCGTCGATCACCGCTTGTGGATCGAGGTCGCCGGCCTCGATCCGTTCGCGCACCTCGCGCGGGTGCGTCGGGCCCTCCGCCAGCGGGACCTGGTGATCGGCGGCGTAGATCGCGTCGACGCCTTCGATCCCGTCCGGGAGGTCGAGCGCGCCGGTCGTGTCCAGCAGCTTGGCCTCGATCCCGCAGCGCAGGCGCACCTGGGTTTCCCTGCGCAGGCGGGTGACCGCGGCGAGATAGTCAGGGACCCAGTCGGTCGACACCCGCACGTGATCGACGCACCCGAGGTCGGTCAGCCCGAGCGCCTCGGCGGCGGCGATGTTGTCCTCGATGCGGCCCTTGCCGTCCGAGAACGTCGAGTGGACGTGCATGTCCTCGTTCACGCGACGATCTCCGCGGCGTGGCGCTGCAGGTCGGTGATGTCCTCGAAGGAGAAGAAGCGCTCCTGGAAGAAGCGCACCATCGCGAGGTCCTCGAACGGGAGCGGGCCGTCGGGGATGGGCGTGCCCAGGGCCTCGCCGACCGCGAGCTTCGGCATGTCGACGCCGGCCGCCACCGTCAGCGGCATCGTGCCCGGGAAGCGCGCGTTGACCTCCAGCAGCGCGGGCTCGCCGGCGACGTCGAGCTTGACCTGCACGTTGGCCACCGTCGTCAGGCCGATGAGGTGGGCGACGTCGCGGGCGAAGCGCTCCAGCGCCTCGTCGTGCAGGGTCCGGCCGGTGACCGCGATCCCCGAATCGACCTTCAGGCGCTCGCGCGGGACCACGGCGGCGACGTGCCCGTCGGCGCGCGCGAGGACGTCCAGCGAGTACTCGGCGCCGGGAAGCAGTTCCTGCACGAGCTGGGTTCCGTCGCGCTCCAGCGCCTCCAGCTCCGCGCGGCGCTCGATCAGCCGGATGCCGCGCGAGCCGCTGCCGGAGCGGGGCTTGACGATCACGGGGAGCTCGATCCGGCTCGGGTCGAAATCGTCGTCGGCGACGATGGTCGCGGGGACGCGGACGTGGCCGGTGCAGCGCTCGGCCAGCGCCCACTTGTCGAGGCACACCTCCAGGGTCTCGGTGCTCGCGAGCACGAGCGTCACCCCGGCGGCGGCGAAGTCCTCGCGGGCCCGCGCCAGCGGGAGGAGCTCCGTGTCGACGGTGGGGACGAGGACGTCCACGTGCTCGCGGCGGCAGCGGGCGAGCAGGTCGGGGACGAGGTTGGGGTCGTCGCCGCGGGGGAGGATCGATCGTTGCGGCGCCTCGACCAGGTACAGGCCGGCGGCGAACGGGTCGATGTCGCCGGCCAGCAGCGTCAGCGGCTCGGCCTCCAGCGCGCGCAGGATCGAGATGCCCGAGGGCCCGCCGGCCCCGGTCACCAGCACACGAGGACGGTCAGCCGGCATGGAGGACTCCCTTGGGGACTTCGAGCGTGTCGCGCTGGGCGGCGCCGGTGGCCATCGAGGTGTCGCTGTCGCGCACGACCTCCAGCGGCTCCACATAGCGGGCTTTGCTGAAACGTGACCAGTAGCGCGCCGTCGAACGCAGCAGCTCGGCGTCGAGGTAGTCGCGGATCTTCACCTGCGACGTGTACGCCTGGATGACCTCGAGCTTGCCCTCGAGGAACTCGTCGATGGCCACGAAGCGGGTCGGCTGGAACTCGACGGTGGTCGACGGCGCCTGGTAGCAGAAGACGCGCGGGATCCCGCGAGCGGCGACCATCGTCGCGCTGTGGGCGTTGCGGTGGTCCTGGTGGACGTCGCGGATCGTGTGCGTGTAGACCGTGCTCGGGCGGACCTCCTGGATGACCTCGACGATCGTCCGGATCGTCGGACCGCCCTCGCTCACGCTCGTGTCCGTGAGCGCCGCGTGGATCAGCCGCGCGCCGAGCAGGTCGGCGGCGCGTGCGGACTCCGCGGCACGGTCGGCGACGGTGCCGCCCGCCTCGCCGCCGGTGAGTGTCAGGACGTTGACCTGATGGCCCTGCGACGCGTGGCGCAGCAGGATGCCGCCGATGCCGATCTCGACGTCATCCGGGTGTGCGCCCACGGCGAGCACGACCTCCATGCCCGCGGCGCGGCGCGCGCGGGTGACGTCGATCAGGGTCATGGCCTTCTCGCACAACCCGGGTGGATCGAACGGCTTGGTCAGGTAGTCGTCGGCGCCGGCCCGCATCGCGGCCACGGCGTGCTCGAACGAGCTGTGCCCGGACAGGATCAGGATCGCCACCTGTGGACGGACCTGTTTGACGTCGCGCACCAGTTCGAGCCCGCTGGCGCCGGGCAGGTCGATGTCTGAGACGATCAGGTCCCAGTCGCGCACGCTGATGACCTGCGAGGCCTGCTCCGCGCTGACCGTCCAATGCACCTCGCCGAGCGTTCCCAGCAGGTCCACCAGCAGGGTCGCCACCACCTCGTCGTCCTCCACCAGGAGGATTCGTGCGGGCCGTTCTTCGCTCACTCCAGGACTCCCGTCGCCCGTTGTGTCGTGGGCGATCATCCCAATCAGATGAATGTTCGTCCAATGAACGTCCACCCCGACCCGAAATTCGGACGGGATGTCGATGACTGATAGGTGCGGGCAGCAATGGTCTTGGCATGCGTTCTCCTCGTCGTCGGGCTCTCGACGGCGACGACGCCGCGTGCCCGCGGCCAGGATGCGCATGTGAAGCGCCTCACCCCGTCCTACGTGCCGCCGGCCGGCGATCCGCTCGGCGACCGGATCCGCGACCGGGCGTGGACCTACGACTCCTCGTTGACCGTGATCGCCCGCGCTCTGAGCGGCGATCTCGACGGTGCGGGCTCGGTGCTCGACTTCTACCAGGAGGTCCAGCGGGCGGACGGCGCGATCGAGGCCTCCTACGACCTGGCCGGCGCCAACGGCGACGGCCCGCTGCGGGCCGGCAACCAGGCGTGGGTCGGCCTGGCGGCGCTGCAGTGGCGCTCGCTGACCTGCTCCGGCCGCCACGATCGCCTGATCGCGCGGCTCGCCGACTGGCTGCTGACGGCGCGGATCTCCGACGAGCGCTCACCCGGCTACGGCCTCGTGCGCGGCGGGCCCGACGTCTCCTGGGCGTCGACCGAGCACAACCTGGAGGCGCGCGCGTTCTTCGCCGGCCTCGATGCGGTCCTGGCCGGTCGCGTGGTCGATCCGGTCCACGGCCGGCGCTGCGCTCCCGGCCTTGACGGGCTGTCGGGGCACGCGTCGCGGATGCTGGCCGCCTCGGTGGCCGAGGCGGTCGTGCGGCTCGACCGCGCGATCGCGGCCTCGCTCTTCGACGCCGGTGCCTCCCAGTTCCGTCAGGGGCTCGGGGACGATGCCCACGCGGTGGACACGCAGGTGTTCGGGATCCTGTGGCTGCTCCGGCACGGGCGCCGTGCCGACGCGGTGGCCGTCGAGCGGGCGACTGACGCCTCGATGCGCGTCACCGGCCGCGTCGTCGACTGGCCCGGCGCGGGCGGCAAGACCTTCGCCGGATACAAGCCGTTCGCCGACTCCTGGGGCCCCGACGTGCTCTGGATGGAGGGGACGCTGATGATGCGCCTCGCCAAGACGCGCCTCGGCCGCGACGTCGCCGCGCTCGACCGCGACATCGACCGCTGGGCGGCGTTGAGTGCCCCGGCCCCGCCGCTCCAGGTCGATCGCGTCGACGGCGAGGACTACCACGTGTGGCCCGCGGCGGCACCCGCGGCGTGGCTGGTCCTCAGCCGCGGCCGCTTCTCGCTGCTGTAGTTCCGTCCACCCCCCGTGCGAACATGTGTTCGTGCCATCCCCGCCCGCACCCGTCGTCCGCGCCCGCCTGGACCGCGCCTTGGCGTCGCGTGACCTCTCCGCTGTCCGCGCCGCCGCACGAGAGATCCCGAAGATCGTCACGCTGCGCGACGCGGTGCAGATCCTCGGCCTGATGCTCGACGCCGACGACCCGGCCTACGAAGGCGCCGCCGTCCGCTGGCTCGCCCGCTTCACCACCGAGTGCCCAGGCGTGACGCTCGGGGAGGTCCAGGCCGCGCTCGAGGCTCTGGAGGGCCTCCCGGCACCAGACGCCGAAGCCACGCTGTCCGCGCTCTTGAAGCGCCACCGCATCGACTAGTCGCAGCGCAGCGCCGTGCCGGCCCGCCGTGCCGCCCCGGCGGGGGTGGCATGTTCGGCGGCGACACGTCCGAGATCAGCGCCGCGCTGACCTACATCAAGGCCCACGGCAACGGCACGCTCGTCATCTCGAGCCAGTCCGGTGCCGCGCAGTCGATCATCCAGTCCGGCGCCGACGTCGCGGCCATCGGCGGGTTCTCCGGCAGCGAGACGGTGGTCACCACGGAGTGGCTGGCCAACGCGGTCGAGTCGGGGCGGATCCGCTGGATCCTCGTCTCGAACACGTCCAGCGACCGGGACGGACGGACCGGGGCGTCGGACGCGATGGCGATCGCCGCGAAGGTGGGGAAGGCCGTGAGTGCGGTGGACGGCCTCTACGACCTGCAGGGCACAGCCGGCGCGATCCGCGCAGCCGCGTAAGACCCAAGAAGTTAGAGGAACCTCGTCACGGGGCAACGAAGGTCCCCATGTCGCGACGCGCTCCGCTGGTCCCGCTGGTCACCGCCCTCGTGGCGACGTTCGCCTTCGCCCCTCGGGCGGAGGCGGTCGTCATCTCACGGGAGGGCGATCAGATCGTCGTCCGGCCGGATGCGGACGAGCTGCTCAAGGACGTCGAGGTGACCGGCAACGGGTCCTCGTTCACGATCGCCAAGAAGTACGACGTGGGTGAGATCGGCACGCCGCACTCCGGCCCTGGCTGCGACGCGACCGGCGCGCCCACCTGCGCGATCGGCGATGCCAAGACGCTCAGGGTCGAGCTCGGCGAGGGTGACCAGCAGGCGATGATCAAGTACTCGCCGATCCCGGTGATCATCGACGGCGGCCCGGGCCGCGACCGCCCGTCGGTCGTCGGCGCGCCGAGCGCCACGATCCTCGGTGGCACGGGCGACGACATCATCAACGCCGACGTCGACGGCCCGGTCATGATCGACGGCGGCGCCGGGGACGACACCATCGACATCGCGCAGGGCGAGGCGACCGTGACCGGCGGCGAGGGCGACGACACCATCCGCGGCGCGAGCAGGGCCGACGGCGGCAACGGCAACGACCAGCTCGAGGCCACGATCGCCGGCGCCAGGCTCACGGGCGGCGCGGGCAACGACACGTTCGTCACCGCCTCACCGCGCAAGCCGACCAAGCAGTCGATCGACTGCGGGGCCGGCTCCGACAGCGCCGACATCGATGGCTCCGACGTCCTCGGCGCCGGTTGCGGACCGTCCTTCACGCACCTGCGCAAGGTCGGCACGCTCGCCCGGTTCAGCAAGGACGGCAGGATCGACGTCAACGCGTTCCTCCGCGTGCGGAGGGCGACCAGCGTCAAGTTGCGCGTCGCGGGCCCGCGCATCGTCGGGCTCCCGAAGAGCTTCTCCGGCACCTACGCGACCGGCATGCTGCGGCTCTCGGCGCGCGCCAAGGTGTCCTCCAAGCTCAAGGCGAGCTCGTCGATCCGCTCCGTCCTCGGCAAGCGCCGTGCGGCGATCACCAACGCGACCGTCCGTGTCCAGCTCTTCGCGCCGGGCAAGTCCACCGGCGACAACACGATCGTCATGCTTCCGGGCACTCTGCGCCCGATGTGAGGGGTCAGCGCGGGCGCGCGCGGCCAGAGCACGGCCGCGCGCGCCTCGCACACGACCTAGAACCGGATGCGGCTGAGGAAGTTGTACCCGACCTGCGCGGTCTGCAGGGCGTTGGCGCCCGCGTCGTCGCGCTCGATGATGTACTCGTGGCCGCCGGGGTTGCCGGCCGCCTTGAAGATGCGCGCGAAGTCGATCACGCCCGTGCCCGCATCGGCGAACGTCGGCGCGTGGTTGGCGTACTGCATGTCCTTGACGTGGAACTGCAGGATGCGGTCGCCGACCTGGGCCAGCAGCCCGACCGGGTCACGGTGCGCGAACCACGCCCAGTAGAGATCGACCTCGAAGTGCACGAGCCGCGGGTCGGTCTCCGCGATCAGGATGTCGTACCCCGTCAGCGGCGTGTCGTCCTCGAGACCGGCGAACTCCCAGAAGTGGTTGTGCACGCCGAACCGCAGGCCGGCCTGGCGCGCCATCGCGCCCGCCTTGTTGAGGTCGGCGGCGAACGCCTTCCACGCCGTCGACGTCGTGAGGCCCTTGATCCCGGCGGGGTTGCCGTCCGGCGGGAAGTAGGTGATCGGCGTCGCCGGGTGAACGATGTAGCGCTGGCCGATCGTGCGCGCGTCGTTGAGCTGTGCCTGCCACGCGGCGGCGTCGAACGGCTGCGGGATGCCCTGGTGGCCGGACGTCGCCCGCAGGCCCGCGGCGCGCAGCCACTGCTTGAACTGGGCCGCCGTGGCCCCCGCGAAGCCCGCGTGCTCGACCGTCTTGTAGCCGATCCGCCCGAGCGCCTTCAGCGTGCCCGGTGCGTCCGCGGTCATCTGGTCGCGCAGCGTGTAGAGCTGGATCGAAATCTTGTCGCGCGGGATTGACGACCCACCGTGGTGATCGCCGTCATGTCCGTGGCCATGTCCCTTGCCCGGCTTTCGCCCACCGGCCAGCGCCGGCGTCGCGCCGAAGGTCAGTGCCGCGCCTCCGGCCGCCGCGCCAGCTAGGAACTTGCGCCGGTCGAGGCCTTGTTGATCGTTACGCATTGCTGCGTCTCCTCCCATCGAGTGCGGCCGCGAGCGCCCCTGCTGCGACCCCGTCGACGACTCTAGTCCCCGATCTCGGGATGAATCATCCACACGTTGGGCTCCCAGTAGCGGCCGCGGTCTCCCTCGACGGCCAGCGGCGCGAGCCCGTGTGGGAAGACGTAGGACCCCGGATCGGGGAACACCAACCCCGTCCAGGCGGACCACTCGGCGACGGTGCCCGTGATCAGCATCGACTCCGGCAAGGCTGGACCCACCCGTGCACCGAGTCGCTCGTGGAGCCGCATCCAGGGATCGAGCAGCGTGCCGTCCTCGCGGCGCCAGGTGACGTAGCGCTCGATCGGCGTGAGCGGGTAGCGCTCCTTCCACGACGGCCGCACCGGCGCGATCAAGTGCCGCAGCCCCTGAGCCTCGGCGATCGCCCGCATCCCACCCAGCACCGCCGCGGCCACGCCACGCCGGCGCGCGCCCGGATCGACCTCGGCGGCCAGCGCGCACAGCGTGTTCGCCCCCGGCTCGCCGGCGCGCCGCAGCGCCTCGTCGATCCCGGACGGCAGCGACGCGTCGAGACCATCCCACGCCAGAGGCCCGGTATGCCCCTCGGCGAGCAGCGTGCCGTCATCGTCCAATATCGCGAACTGATACTCCGGGAACCGCTCCAACAGCGGCTCCCAGTACCCGTCGAACACGTCCCCGTGCAGGTTGTACTCCGGCCACACGGCCGCGGAGTCGATCCCGCTCGAAGCCAGCTCCGGCTGCTGCGCCCACGTCACCACCCGCATCGCGGGTGCGAACGCTACGCCAACGCGGTCGCGGCGGGGGAGAGCCAGTCCGCGTCGACGTCCATCGGCGCGGCGAAGTAGTAGCCCTGGCCGAGGTCGCAGCCGATCTCGCGCAGCATGTCGAGCTGGGCGCGGGTCTCGATGCCCTCGGCGACGACCTTCAGGCCGACGGTCTTGGCCAGGCCGACGATCAGGCGCACGAAGGCGGCGTCGTGGTCGCTGAACGCGAGGCCCTCGACGAACTCACGCGCGATCTTGAGCGTGTCCAGCGGCAGGTTGCGCAGGTACGACAGCGACGAGTAGCCGGTCCCGAAGTCATCCAGGGCGAGCTGCACGCCGAGGTCGCGGAGCTGCTGCAGTGTCTCGGCGCCGCGCTCGGCGTCCTTGACCAGCAGCGTCTCGGTGACCTCCAGGACCAGCCGCTCCGGCGCGATGCCGGTGCGCAGCAGGACCTCGGTGATCGTCTGGATCAGGTCCGGGTGCTCGAGCTCGATCGCCGACAGGTTCACCTGCACCTGCAGCGTGTCCGAGCGCTGCACCACGCTCTGGCACGCCTCCTCGAGCACGTAGCGCCCGAGCGGCACGATCAGGCCGGTGTCCTCGGCGAGCGGGATGAACTCGAGCGGGGGGATGCGGCCGCGGCCCGGGTGGTTCCAGCGCACCAGGGCCTCGACGGAGACGGTCTCGCCGGTCGCGATGTCCACGATCGGCTGGTACTGGACGACCAGCTCGCGTCCCTCGAGCGCGCGCGCCAGCTCCTCCTTGAGGTCGTGGCGGCGGACGATCGAGTCGCGCATCTCCGGGGTGAAGACGGCGAAGCGGCGCTTGCCGCCCTCCTTGGCCTCGTACATGGCCACGTCGGCGTCGCGCAGCAGCTCGTCGACGAGCGTGCGCGGGTGCCCGACGCCGGCGATGCCGATCGACAGGGAGACGTTCAACGGCTTCTCACCGGCCGCGACGGGAGCCAGGAACGCGTTCAGCGTCCGCTCCGCCAGCTCGACCGCGCCGGCCTCGACGTCGGACTCGCGCTGGACGAGCACGGCGAACTCGTCGCCGCCGAGGCGCGCCACGATGTCCTCCTTGCGGACCGAGCGCACCAGGCGCGAGGCGACGCCGCGAAGCAGCTCGTCGCCGATGCCGTGGCCGAGCGTGTCGTTGACGCCCTTGAAGTCGTCGAGGTCGATGAACATCACCGCGACCTGCCCGACGCCGCCGACCTCGAGCGCCTCACGCACCCGCTGCGAGAACAGCGCGCGGTTGGCGAGCCCGGTCAGCGGGTCGTGGTTGGCCTGGTGGGTCAGCTGATCCTGCAGGTCGCGCAGCTCGGTCACGGCCTGCTCGAGGCGGTCGAACTGCAGCGCCGCGGACGCGTTGGCGGCCAGGGTGTCGAACAGGGCCCGATCGGCGTCGGTGAAGCCGCGCGTGAGGCCGTAGCGGTTGGCCATCAGCAGCACCCCGATCACGCGGTCCTCGCCGCGCAGCACGCCGAGCATGCCGTGGCGGATGCCGCGCCCTTCCAGATAGCCGGCGACCGACTCCGGGAACGGCTCGGCGAGCGCGACGGCCTGCACGGACGACGCGGCCAGCGCGCGCAGGGCGGCGGCGTCGTCGCTGTCCACGGGCGCCATCGCCTCGCGGGCGGTGCCGGGGCCGAGGCCGGTGCGCAGCGGCGCGGCGCCGTCGGAGGAGAAGAGGATGATCTCGGCCTGCTCGGCGCGGAACGCCTCCAGCGCGCGCTCCAGCAGACCCTCGAGGGCGACCGCGACCTCGGGCGACTCGGAGAGCGTGCGGTTGGCCTCGTAGAGGAACTTGACCTTCTCGTGGCCTTGGCGCTCCTTGACGTAGGCGCGGTAGCCGGCGAAGGCCACGAGGATCGGGATCGCCAGCAGCGGCGCGGCACCCGGGCGCTCGATCCACAGGATCGAGCACACCAGTGCCATCGCGGTGCCGGTGATCGTCACCACGAGGTCCATGCCGAACATCTGGCGGACCTGGTCGCGGGAGACGTGGCCCTCGGTGAGCACGATCGCGCACAGGATCTGGGCGATGGTGAGGATGCCGCCGAGCTGGGTGGCGATCAGCACCGAGCCCCAGGTGATCCAGCCGAAGCCCGGATCGACCTGCGCCGCGGCGTGCACGACGATGATCAGCACGTTGCCCACGAAGGTGAACTGGGCGAGGTTGAAGGCGAACTTCACGGTCGGCAGCCGGCGCAGGATCAACGCGCCGAGCGTGCCCAGAAACAGGGCGAGGGCGGCGTGCGTGCCGCTGGCGAAGACCAGCGCGAGCGTCAGCGGGACATCGGTCAGCGAGAACGAGTGCGAGCTCTGGCGGAACTCCAGCGCCACGGGGTAGCGTTCGCACAACAGGATCGTGATCGCCACCGCCCACCAGGCGATCTCCGGCGTGTGGATCGGCTCGTAGTGGCGCACGAACAGGACGTAGAGCGCGAGCGAGCCGATCCCGATGGAGGCGTTGAGCCACCACACGGGCTCGATCGACCGAAGTTTGCGGAACAGTCCCACGCCCAGGTGATCGACCGCAAAGCCGCGGAATTGAGCCGGATTTCGACGTGTTAACGACCGACGCGAGCCCGGGGGGCTCGCGTCGGTGAGAGGTTCAGTCAGCCGTTCTTTCCGCCCCAGGAGGCGCGCTCGTGGCTCACCATTCCGGGTGCGAGCTCCACGAGGACTTGCTCCAGCTGGACTTGCTCCAGGAGGACTTGCTCCAGCTCGACTTCGTGAGCATCGCCGCCGTGGTGTTCAGGGCTTCGCAGGTCCCGCAAGTCCAGGTCGCCTTCGCCCACGGGGCGCTGATCGCGGAGGTCCAGGACGCCTTGGTCCAGGAGGCCTTGGTGCCCGAGACCGACGTCCAGGACGCCTTGGTCCACGAGGCCTTGGTCCAGCCGGTGCGTGACGGGTCCATGCCGAAGGCCTGGAGCGTCTGGTACACGACGTCGTTCTGGCGGACGCCCTGGTTGGCGCCCGCGCCCGGGTTGCCGGCGAGCGCCTTCTGGACGTCGAGCTCCTTCAGCGAACCGGTGGTGAAGCCGGTCAGCAGCGCCTTGACCTGATCCGGGTTGAGGTCCGGACGGGCCTGCAGGAGCAGCGCCGCGGCGCCGGCGACGACCGGCGCGGCCATCGAGGTGCCGCCCATCTTGAAGTACTGCGAGTCGGTGATGCACTGCGGGCACAGGAGCGAGAACATGCCGAGCGGGGCCAGGGGCGCGGTGATGTGCGCGCCAGGGGCCACCACGTCCGGCTTGCTGAAGCCGTCCTGCGTGACGCCGCGCGAGGAGAAGTCGGCGAGCGTGTCGTCGGCGGTGGCGGGGGTGCCGTTCTCGTCGGCGGCGCCGACGGAGATCACGAACGGGTCGTTGCCCGGCGCGTACTGGGCCGCGTCGGCGGCGTCGCCGCGGTTGCCGACGGCGGCGACGACCACGACACCGGAGTGCCAGACGAACTCGACGGCCGCATCGAGCGGATCGTCCTTGTAGGACCCCGGCGTATCCGACGAGATCGACAGGTTGACGACCTGAATGTTCAGCTCGGCGCGGTAGTCGACGACGAACTGGAGCGCGTTGATGACGTCCAGCACGGTCGAGTTGCCGAGGTCGTCGGCGGTCTTGAGCGCGATGATGTCGGCGTCCGGCGCGACGCCCTGGTAGGCGCCCTTGTTGGCGTCGCCGTTCGGGCGGTTGTTGGAGTTGCCGGCGATGATGCCCGCGACGTGCGTGCCGTGGCCGATCGGGTCACCGGGGAGCACGGCGCTGGGGTTGACGACCACGTTGGTGACGCGGGTCCCGCCGGCGGCGTTCTTGAAGTCCGGGTGATCGCCGGTGATGCCGGAGTCGATCACGGCCACGCCGACGCCCTTGCCGGTCAGGCCCTGCGCGTTGAGCGCGGTGGCGCCGACGCTCTGCGTGAACGTCGTCTGCAGGCCGCGAGGGGTCGCGTTGGCGCCCGTGCCGAGGATCGGCAGGCCGATCGCGGTCGTCTTGACCTTGGTGTTGAGCGTCACGTTGAGGACGCCCTTGGCGCCCTTGAGCGACTGCGCGTTCTTGGCGGAGAGCTTGACCGCGAAGCCGCCGATCGCCGGCAGGTTGTCGGTGACCTTGCCGTGATGGGCTCGGACGATCGCGCGGGCGCGCTTCTGGGACACGCCCGGCTTGAACTGCGCCAGGGCGACGACGGTGCGCGACGGCGACTTCGCCGCCGCGGAGTGCAATTTCATCGCCGCGTTCGGCGTCGCTTGCGCGACTGGACCGCCGAGGGCGAACGGGACCGCCAAGGCGACCAACGCCACGGCGGCTTTCGGGAAAGACAAGGTTCAGGCACCTCCATGTGCCACTACTTCAATTCAGCTTGCTCCCTTCATCGGCCGGTCCCGCTCCACCATTTGGGGGAATGGACACTTGTCCTACGTAAAGAGATCCTCAGCCAATTCCCGGATCAGGGGCCCGACTCCCGGGCCGTCCTCGGGCGTGACATGGCGCTGGAGGCCGCGAATCCGCACCGCCGGCTCGCGTGAGTCCTTGGCGCGGACGAGGTTGGCGGCGGCGGCGGCCTCGTCGGCGATGGCGATCACGGTGGCGTTCAGCTCCCGGCCGGCCGCGTCCGGCAGGCCGCGCCAGTCCTCCAAGGGGTTGATCCCGGCGACGCCGATCGCCACCTCGCACTGGCCGTTGCGCCAGGCGCGCCCGAACGAGTCGGTGATGATCACCGCGGGGTGGCCCGGGAGGGCGGCACGCAGCGCCCGGGCGGAGGCGTCGGGGTCCAGCGGGAGCAGGACGAGCGAGTCCGGCTCGGTCGCGTTGGAGGCGTCCACACCCGCGTTGGCGCACACGAACCCGTGGCGGGTGCGCGAGATCAGCCGCCCGTTGACGGCGCGCACGAGCTCCTCGCTCTCGGACAGCACGACCTCGACGTGGCGCGGGTCCTTGTCGTGTTCGCGGGCAAGCTCGAGCGCCCGGGCGCCGGGGGTGACGTCGGCCAGGCGGACGGTCCGCCCCTCGGCCTTGCTGACGACCTTGTGGGCGACGACCACCACGTCGCCGCTCGTCAGCTCCAGGCCCGTGGCGCGCAGCAGCGCGGCCAGATCGTCTCCGGGGCGGACCTCGGGCAGGCCGGGGAACGCCGTGAGCTCGATCAAACGACTGACGCCTGCTCGAGCAGCGCGCGGGTGCGCGGACCGATGCCGGGGGCGTGCGTGAGCGCCGCGAGGTCCTCCGCGGTGTCGATGTCCAGGCCGAGGCTGGGAATGTCGACCACCCGCAGCGTCGCGCCGGCCGCCGCCGCGAGCGCGGCGTGGCGGGCGAAGGAGCCCTCCCCGAAGGCCGGCGCCATCACGTCCGGCGGCGTCAGCAGCAGCGCGTTGGTCCCCTGGCCGTGGCGGTCCGGGACGATCACGACGGGCTCGGTGTGGGCCAGCAGCGCCGTGACCTCGGCGGCATCGAGCGAAGGGCAGTCGCCGGGGACGAGCAGCACGCGGTCCGCGACCGCAGCCGCGATGCCCAGCAGCACGGCCGCCGACTGGCCCGCCTCCACGGGGTCGTGGACGACGCGGGCGCCGGCCCGCCGGCCCAGCTCGGCGGCGTCCGGCTCGGCGGTGACAACGATCACCTCGTCCAGCGCGGGCAGGCTCGCCAGCGTCTCCAACACGTCGGCGACCATCGCCGCGGCGAGCGCCGGGCGGTCGGAGAACGCGCGGCCGAGCCGCTGCTTGGCGCGGCCGAAGGTCTTCACCGGCAGGATCGCGACCGTCCGCATCCTGCGCCTCACGCTAGCGCGGCGGCGAACTCGAGGACCGCGCCGGCCACGCGGCGCCGGTCCTCCGGCGTGTTGAGCTCGACCTCGGTTTCCAGCGTCGGGACGCCGTCCGTGCGCTGATCGGCGACCAGGCCGGTGATCAGGCCCTCGTAGTGGTCGGCGATGCCGTCGCTGTCCAGCGTCCGGCCCGCCCACGCGAGGCAGTCGGCGGTCGGGCCCTTGAGGATCTTGCCGCCGACGATGGGGGAGACGGCCACCACCGGCGCCTTGGCCTCGCGGATCGCGTCGGAGAGCACGCACAGGATCGGGTCGATCGAGAGCACCGGATTCGACGGGCCGATGATGATCGCCCGCGCCTCGCGGATCGCCTCCAGCGCCTCCGGCGTGGCCACCGGCTCGCGCGCGCAGCGGTATTCGACGTCCTCCAGCGGGCTGCGGATCCGGATCATGAACTCCTGGAAGGCGTGCCAGCGCCCGGAGGAGCGGATGTAGGTGCGCAGCGCGTCGTCGGTCGGGACCAGCACCCGGGCGGGCACGCCGAACGCGCGCCGCAGCTCGTCGATCGAATGCGTCAGCCGCCCACCGGCGTCCAGCCGCTCCTTGCGGTGCAGGCCGATCGCCAGATCGCGGTCGCCGAGGTTGAACCACGG
Organism: uncultured Solirubrobacteraceae bacterium; assembly: GCA_963798325.1. Classification (GTDB taxonomy): domain Bacteria; phylum Actinomycetota; class Thermoleophilia; order Solirubrobacterales; family Solirubrobacteraceae; genus Solirubrobacter. The sequence continues at coordinate 1,320,041 of CAWCSS010000001.1, read as the reverse complement.
CTGCTCGCCGAGCGCGCGCAGCTGGTCCATGGCGTGGAACGTGTCGTCCTTGATGCCCCAGCCCCGCTCGTCGATCTGGTCGGCGAGCCAGAAGGTGACCAGGTCCGGATCCGGGCTCACATGGGCGTTGTAGAGCTCCACGTCGTCGCCGGTGTTGGCGATCACGACGAGTTCGGGCCCGAGTTCGTCGAGCAGCCCGCGGGCCAGCTTCGCGCCTCCTGTGCCCCCGGCGAGCAGCACGACTTCTGTCACGGACGCGCCACCTTATAAGGTGCGGCGGCGCATGCGGCTCGCCGCCCTCACCACGCTCGGCCTGGGCGGCCCCGCTGACCGCATCGTCACGGTCGAGACCGAGGACGAGCTGATCGACGCCGTGGCCGATGATCCGGCGCTGGTGCTGGCGGGTGGATCGAACGTCGTGATCGCCGACGAGGGCGTCGGCGGGACGGTCGTGCTGATCCGCACGAGCGGGATCGCCGTCGACGGCGACCTTGTGGTCGTGCAGGCGGGCGAGCCCTGGGACAACGTGGTCGCGCACTGCGTGGACGCCGGCCTGGCGGGGATCGAGTGCCTGTCGGGCATCCCCGGCTCGACAGGCGCGACGCCGATCCAGAACGTCGGCGCCTACGGGCAGGACGTCGCGCAGACGCTCGAGTGGGTGCGGGTCTATGACCGTGAGGCGCGCGCGGTGGACACGCTCGACGCCGAGGCGTGCCGCTTCGGCTACCGCAGCTCGCGCTTCAAGTACCGCGACCGCTGGACGGTGCTGGCGGTCGCGTTCCGGCTGACGGTGTCGCGCTTCTCGCTGCCGATCCGCTACGCGGAGCTGGCCCGGGCGCTCGACGTACCGGTCGGTTACCAGGTCGAGCTCCCCGCGGCGCGGGATGCGGTCCTGGCGCTGCGGCGCGGCAAGGGCATGGTGATCGACCCCGGCGACCCCGACAGCGTGAGCGCCGGCTCGTTCTTCACCAACCCGATCCTGGATCCAGCGGAGTACGCACGCTTACCCGGCGACCCCCCGGGGTGGCCGGAGCCGGACGGCCGGATCAAGACCTCCGCGGCGTGGCTGATCGAGCACGCCGGCTTCTCCCGCGGCTACGGCGACGGCCCGGCCGGGATCTCCACCAAGCACACGCTCGCGCTCGTCAACCGCGGTCAGGCCACCACGGCCGAGCTGATGGCCCTGGCGCGCGAGCTCGCGGACGGGGTGCGCTCGGCGTTCGGCGTCGAGTTGCATCCCGAGCCCGTGCTGGTCGGCCACGTTTGGTAGCCACCGCGACTTCGGCGCACCGGGCGGGTTGACGTGCTTGCCCCGTGTGTGTTCGAGTGAGGAACAAGATGCGCATCGCCCCTAGCCTGCTCGCCGCGCTCGCGGCCCTTTCGTTCCCCGCGGCCGCCGCCGCGGCGCCGCCGGCGAACGACAATTACCTGGCCTCGACCCGGATCCCGCTCGATCGCGCGGAGCTCACGACCACGGTCGACACGACCGAGGCGACGACCCAGGCCGACATCTTCAACCCGAACGCCGACGGGCAGCCGCTCGGCGGCGGGCCGGCCGAGCAGACCTCCTGCAACGGCGTCGCCTTCGGCAGGACCGTCTGGTACGACATCGCGCCGCCGACCAACTACGGGCTCCAGCTGCGCGCCAGCGCCGCGTTCGCCACGCCGATCGCGATCTACGAGTGGAACCCGCGGACGTCGCTGATCACGAGCACCGTCGCGTGTAGTGCCGACGCCAGGGGCGAGGACCTGATCCCGACGCTCGACGCCAAGAAGTACTACACGGTCCAGGTCGGCGGGGCGGCGGCGCTCGGCGGGCCGATCTCGCTCAGCTGGACGTTCTTCCCGGACTCCGACAACGACGGCGCGTACGACCCGATCGACGACTGCCCGAAGGTCGCCGGGATCGGCAACTCCGGCTGCCCGCCGAAGCTCAACGTGACCCCGCGCGTGCTGTTCCAGAACTCGGCCGGCGGCATCGTGCTCTCCAAGCTGTTCGTCGAGCGGGTGCCCAAGGGCGCGAAGGTCGTCGCCAAGGCCGGTGGCGTCTCGCAGACGATCACCGCGAAGAAGTCCGGCACGCTCACGCTGACCAGGTTCACGGGTCGCGCGGTGGCCGCCGGCAAGACGATCGCGGTCAAGGTCACGCTGAAGCCGCGGGGCTCCGGCAAGTACCGCCACGGCGCGACGGGCCTGTACCGGCGCTGGACGGCGAAGGTCGGCGGCCTGAAGTCCCGGCCCGACCGCTGCATCAACGCGAAGACGAGCAAGCTCGAGAAGTGCTGATGGTCCGAGCGCTGGTCGCCGCGCTGGTGGGCTTCGCGCTGTTCGCGGCGCCGGCCCGCGCGGAGCTGGCGCCGCCGCCGACCGTCCTGGACTTCGAGAACGCACCCGATGGCCAGATCGACGAAGCCGCTTACCCGGGGGTGACGTTGGAGGCGCCCGGCTTCTGTGGCAGCTACGCCTCCGAGGCAAGTGCGGCGCCGCTGCAGTGCGCGGAGGTCGACTCGCCGGGCCAGGCGAGCCAGCGCTCGCTCTACGTGTCCGGCGGCGAGCTGGTCGTCCGCTTCGCCCAGCCGCAGGCGAGCGTCTCGCTGTGGGTCTCCTCCAGCTACGACGTCGACGCCGAGGCGTGGACGGGCGAGCCGGACGCGAGCACCCGCGTCAATCCGATCCCGCCGATCCCGTACTCGTACGGGTTCGCGCGTGCCGTGGTCCTGCAGTCCTCGCTCGGGCGCGCCGACATCCGGACCGTGCGGCTGAGCGTCAACTGCGGCGAGTGCTTCCCGGACATGTCGGTCGATGACATCACCTACAGCCCGGTCGCCCAGCCCGACACTGAGCTCCTCGCGCGCCCGGACGCGGTGTCGCGCAGCACCGACGCGAGCTTCCTGTTCATGGGCAACCAGCCCGACACCCGTTTCGACTGTTCGCTCGACGGCGCGATCGCCGTCGCGTGCCGGCCGCCGCTCACCGTCCATGGGCTGGCGGCGGGAGCGCACACCTTCACGGTCGGGATGCGCGACCGCTTCGGCACGCCGGACCCGACGCCGGTGACCTGGAGTTGGACGGTCGACCTGAGCCCACCGCCGGCACCGCCGCTCGCGGCGGTCGCCGCGCCCGACGCGGACGCCGACGGCGTCCCGGACGCGCGTGACAACTGCCCCGCCGTCTCGAACGCCACGCAGGCCGACGGTGACACCGACGGCGTGGGCGATGCGTGCGAGACCGCTCCGTCCGGCGATCTGCCCCCGGTGGCCGGCGTGCGGGTCACGGCCGAGGTGCTCAGCGGCGAGGTCTTCATCAAGCTGCCGAACACGGCGTCGGCGTCGCGCTCGTTCAAGCAGGTTGCGCCGATCTCCGGTTTCGTGCCCTTGAAGGGCCAGGCGTCGCTGCCGGTCGGAACCGTCGTGGATGCCCGCAAGGGCCGTGTCGCGATCGCCTCGACCGTCGACGGGCGCCGGATCGGCTCGGGCGGGCGCACGCAGTCGGTCGCGGCCTCGGCGGGGATCTTCAAGATCCGCCAGAGCCGCGTGGCGTCCACTTCACGGCAGAAGATCCCCACCGATCTCGCACTGCAGACCGCGCCGGGCAAGCAGGCGGCGTGCGTGAGCGCGAAGACCACCGGCCCGATCAAGGGCCGCGGCAGCAGCACCGTGCGCGGGTTGACGGCGACCACGGCGAAGGGACGGTTCCGGATCGTCGGCGCGGCCGGCATCAGCACCGCGTCGAACGCGACGTGGGCGACCAAGGACCGCTGCGACGGGACCCGCACCGACGTCGGCAAGGGCAAGGTCAAGGTGCTCGCCCGCGCGGCGAAGACCACGCGGGTCGTCACCGCGGGGCGCTCGTATCTGGTCAAGGCCAAGTTGTTCAGGAGCAGGCAGCAGTCATGAGATGGATGGTCGCCACGGTGCTGGCGTTGTTGGTCGTGGCGGCGCCCGCCACGGCGCAGGAGACCCCGGGGCCGACGCTCCTGAAGTTCGACAAGGCGATCTCCAATCCCGACGCGACGATCACGCCGTCGGACTGCACGCCGCCGCCGACGATCGTGCAGTCCGGCGGGCGGGACGGGGGGCCGTACGCGCACCTGCCGTGCAGCCCGCTGCTGCTGCAGTTCGGGGAGTCGCAGCGGACGGTCGAGTTCTTCGTGCGCGTGCCCAAGGGCGCTGAGCTCGGCTTCGAGGGTTGCGCGGGCAGCACGTGCGACGTCACCCAGGTCGTCACCGGAACGGGCGCGTGGGAGCCGGTCGTGCTGGCGGGCAAGTCGATCGACTACGTGGACTCGTACTCGCGCACCGCGATGGGCACGGGCGACTTCGACATCGACGACATCGCCTATTCGACCTTCGATCAGCCGGACACGGCGATCGGCCCGAACTTCGAGCTCAACAGCACCCACCCGTACATCACGGGCTTCCAGTGCATCACCGACGCCAAGCTGCTGGAGAGCTGCACGAGCCCGTTCAACCCGAACCGCCCCGGCGTCCTCGGCGTGGGCAACCACACGCTGCAGGCGTCCGCGATCGACGCCTACGGCCGCATCGACCCGACGCCGGCCGTCAGGGACTACTTCGTCCCGGTGCCGTCACCGCCGGCGCCGATCCCGGACGCGGACAAGGACGGCGTGCCGGACGCGACCGACAACTGCCCGGTGAACGCCAACACCAACCAGGCGGACGCCGACAAGGACGGCGTGGGCGACGCGTGCGAGCTCCTGCCGTCGGCGAACCTGCCGATCGAGCCGGGCAAGAGCGCGCAGGTCACGGCGATCTCCGGCGAGGTGTACGTGAAGCTGCCGGGTCGTTCGCTGCTTCAGGACGGCGGCTTCATCCCGCTCAAGGGCGCGGCGACGCTCCCCGTGGGGGCGACGGTCGACGCGCGCAAGGGCGAGCTCAAGGTCTCCACGGCGGCCAACTCCTACGCCGCGTCGAGCCGGCGCGCCAAGGTCCAGTCGGCGCGGATCAAGGCGGGCGTCTTCACGATCCGCCAGAAGGCGGCCAAGAAGAAGAAGAAGACGAGGATCTCGACCGACCTGCGGCTGGCCACCCCGGCGGGCGCCTCGTCGACGTGCACGAGGCCGAGCGCGCCGGCGAAGGGCGTCGTGCGGGCGCTGTCGCTGGTGGCCAAGGGCTTCTTCCGCACGATCGGGGGCGCGTCCACGGCGACCGCGAAGAACGCGACCTTCGTGACCCAGGACCGCTGCGACGGCACGGTCACGCAGGTCGGCAAAGGCCGCGTGTCGGTGTTGGTGAAGGGCCGCAAGAAGCCCGTCGTCGTCAAGGCGGGCGGCGCCTACCTCGCCAAGGCGAAGCTCTTCAGCGCTCGCAAGGGGAAGTCTCCTATCGGTTCTTGAAGTCGGGCGCGCGGCGTTCGGCGGCGGCGCGCACGCCTTCCACCAGGTCCTCGGTCCGGGCGCACTGCTCCTGGGCTGAGACCTCGAGCTCGAGCGTCGTCGAGAGCGCCGGACGGGCGGACGCGTCGATCAGGCGCTTGGCCAGCCCGACGGCGATCGGCGAGCAGCCGAGCAGCTCTTCGGCGAGCTCGTTGACGAGCGCGTCCAGGCTCGGACCGACGCGGTTGGCGAGCCCGTAGCGCTCGGCGTCGATGGCGCCGATCACGCGGCTGGTCAGGATCATCTCCTTCGCCCGGCCGACGCCCACGATCTGGGGCAGGCGGCTCGACCCGCCGAGGTCCGGGACCAGACCGAGCTTGGTCTCCGGCAGGCCGACCACCGCGTCCTCGGTCATCACCCGCAGGTCGCAGGCGAGCGCGAGCTCCAGCGCACCGCCGAGGCAGGCGCCGTGGATCGCGCAGATCGTCGGCTTGGGCATCTCCTCGGCCAGGTTCCAGGCCTCCAGGCAGACCCGGCGGAACGGTCGCAGCTCGTGCGGCGCGGTGGCGAGGCCGGCGAGCGCGCCGACGTCCATCCCGGCGGAGAACACCGGTCCGTTGCCCTTGAGGACGACGACCCGCACGTCCGGATCGCCCGCGGCGTCGCGCAGAGCCGCGCCGATCGCCTCGACGAGCTCGCGGTTGAGCGCGTTGCGCTTCTCGGGGCGGTTCAGGACGACGTGCCGGACGGCCCCGTGATCTTCGGTGATGACCACAACCTGGCACCCTAGACACCATGAGCTTGGCGGGCGGCCTGCGAGAGCTCCTGCGCCCGCCGCCACATCGCGGGCCGGTGATTGCTGCGGGTGGCGTCTCGCTGGCCGTCGGGCTCGCCGTGATCGTCCTGCGGCGCGACGAGGCCGACGCGCTGTCGACCCTGGCGTTGCTCCTCCCGGGCGCGCTGCTGTTCTGGCTCGGCGCGCAATCACCGAACGAGGACGGGCTCCCACCCGCCTACCAGTCCGTCCTGCTCGTGACCGGCTGGCCCCTGTTCTACGCGGGGCTGCTGCTGTGCTTCACGACGGTCGGCCTCACGTTCCTGCTCGCGCTGGCGCTGGCCTCGCTCCTGGCGGCCGGCCTTGCGGTCTGGCCCGCGCTGGAGCGCAACAGCGCGATCGCGCTGCTGGGCGCGGCGCTCGCGGGCGGGACCGCGATCCTGGCGTGCTGGGCGTGGCTGTTCGGCGTCGACTCGCTGACGCCGTTCCGCGTGCTCCTGGTGCTCTACGCGGCCGCGCTCGTGCTCGCCTCGCTCGCCCTGCGCGAGCCTGCCCCGCGCCACGCCGAGGTGTTGATCGACGCCGCCGGCCTGGCGGTCGCGCTGATCGGCGCCGAGGCGCTGTGGGCGGGTGACGGCCTCGGCGGCGTCTGGCAGATCGTGCTGCTCGGCGCCGGCCTGGGCCTGGTCGCGTTCGGCGCGCTCGACCGCCATCCGGGTCCCGCCTACCTCGGCGTCGCCAACCTGGTCGCGTTCATCGGGACCGCGGGGAAGTTCTGGCCGTTCGTGCTGGTCACGGGTGGCGTGCTGATGCTCGTGGCGGGCCTGCGCCCGCGCCGCCCGCTCCCGCCCGAGCCGGACCCGTACCGCGCGGGGGAGGCGCCGCTCGCGGCGCGCGTGGACGATCCCTAGGGCTCGCGGCGGGGGCGACGCAGCCAGTCGACCTGGTTCTGCTTGCGCATGATCAGGTGCTCGTGCGCCTCCGAGCGCGGCCCATCTGTGGCCCATGCGACTGCGGCGATAAGGTCCCGGCCGTGGACCCAGTCGATCTCGCCTTCGCCGGGCTGACACGCCACGCGGAGCTGATCGCCGCCGGCGAGATCAGCTCGCGCGAGCTCACAGAGCTGTTCCTGGCGCGGATCGCGCGCCTGCAGCCGGTGCTCAACGCCTACCGGGTGGTGCTGGGCGAGCGCGCGCTGGCCGAGGCCGACGCGGCCGACGCCCGGCGCGACCAGGGGCTGCCGTTGAACGGCGTGGTGATCGCCATCAAGGACGACGTGCACATCGCCGGCGAGACGACCAACTACGGCAGCGACGCCGATCCGCAGCCGCAGCCGGCGGACTCCGAGGTGGTCGCCCGGCTGCGCCGGGCGGGTGCGGTGATCATCGGCAAGACGCACGTGCCGGAGCTGATGGCCACGCCGTTCACCGAGTCGCCGACGTTCGGCGTCACGCGCAACCCCTGGGACCCGCACCGGACCTCAGGCGGGTCCAGCGGCGGCTCCGCGACCGCCGTGTCCGCGGGCTTGGCGAGCGCCGCGCTGGGCTCCGACGGCGCCGGATCGGTCCGCATCCCAGCGGCGTGCTGCCGGCTGTTCGGCCTCAAGCCGCAGCGGGGGCGGATTCCGACCGCGCCGGACGTCGCGCCGCACCGCGGGATGGCCGAGTTCGGCCCCTTGACGCGGACGGTGGCCGACGCGGGCCGCTTCATGGATGCGGTCAAGGACGGCGGGCCCTCGCTGGCCGAGGCCGCCGCGGCCGATCCCGGGCGGCTGCGGATCGCCTTGAGCATCGCGCTGCCGATTCCCGGCCTCCACCCCGACGACGAGCAGCGCGGCGCGATCGACGGCACGGTCGAGCTGCTGCGCGAGCTCGGTCACGAGGTGACCACGCGCGAGATCGACTACGGCCTGACGATGGGCAACCGGGTGCTCACGCGCTTCGTCCGAGGGATCGGCGACAAGGCCGAGGAGATCGGCCATCGCGACCGCCTCAGCCGCCGCGCGCGCGGCATCGCCCGCATCGGGACGTCGATCCCGTCGCGCCTCGCCGACGGCGCCGCCGCCCGGGTGGCCGAGGACGCGGCCCGCATCAACACGATCTTCGAGCACGCCGACGTCGTGCTCACGCCCATGTTCACCCGCCGCCCGCCGCGGGTGCGCGAATTCGACGGACGCCCGGGGTGGCTCACACTGATCGGCATGACGCGCTTCGCGCCCTACAACGGCACGTTCAACCACACCGGCCATCCCGCGGTCTCGGTGCCGGCGGGCTCCGCGCCGGACGGGTTCCCGCTGGCGGTCCAGTTCGTCGGCCCGCCGGACTCGGAGGCGCGCCTGGTCTCGCTCTGCGCCCAGCTCGAGCGCGCCACCGACTGGCCCGCGCTGCGCCCGGCGGTGGCGGCATGACCACGGGCGAACTGCGCGCGCTGGCCGAGGCCGTGTCCCGCGAGGCGGGTGCGCTGCTGCGCGAGGCCTTCCGCGGCCCGGAGCTGCGGATCTCGGCCAAGAGCACCCCGACCGACCTCGTCAGCGAGGCCGACCACGCGGCCGAGCACCTGATCCGCGAACGGATCGCCGCCGCGCGCCCGGACGACGGCGTGCTCGGCGAAGAGGGCGGCGACGTCGCGGGCTCCAGCGGCATCCGCTGGGTCGTCGACCCGCTCGACGGCACCGTCAACTTCCTCTTCGGCATTCCGCAGTGGGCGGTCTCGATCGCCGCCGAGGATGCCGACGGCACACTGATCGGCGTCGTCTACGACCCGGAGCGCGACGAGCTCTTCTCCGCGCAGCGCGGCGGAATCCCGACGCTCGACGGCCGCCCGATCACGGCGTCGACCAAGGACGATCTCGCGACCGCGCTGGTCGGCACCGGCTTCGGCTACGACGCCGAGGTCCGGCGCGCGCAGGCCGCCGTCGTCGCTGGGCTGCTCCCGTACTGCCGCGACGTGCGCCGCTTCGGCGCCGCGGCCATCGACCTCGCCTGGACCGCCTGCGGGCGCCTGGACGCCTACTACGAGCACGGGCTCAACGCGTGGGACCTGGCGGCCGGCGGGTTGATCTGCGAGTGCGCCGGTCTGGATCTCAGGCCGTTGGACCCGGTAGGCCCGTCCAATCCCGGCGTCGTGGTGGGTCCGCCAACATTGGTTGACGCACTGGTGCCCTACCTGGCGTGATTGCGACACGCCATGGGTAAGGCTGGGCCATGGTCATCGCCGGCGTCATCGCCCTCTGCATCATCATCCTGATCCTGGCCTTCCTGGCCCCGCGGCTCTCGCAGCACCCCCAGCGCGGCTCCCAGAAGGTCATCGGGCTCGGCGGCCGCGGTGCGAGCAAGGCCCCTGGCCCTCTCGGCCGCTGGTTCCAGAAGCCCTTCAACACGTCCAACAAGATGGTCGGCAAGAGCGGTGCCGCGGGTCGCAAGGGCCGCGGCAAGATGCCCTTCTGATCACCCGCGATCACGAGCCGCTCGCGCGCTGACGCGCGCGAGCTGAGTGCCCAGGGCGGGATTCGAACCCGCACGCCCGTAAGGACAGAGGTTTTTGAGACCTCCGCGTCTGCCATTCCGCCACCTGGGCAGGTGGACCAGCGATTCTAGGCGGGCGCCGGTTCGCTCCGGCGCTCGACCTCGACGTTCCACTTCTGGCGGAACGCGATCATCGCGCTGAGCAGCAGCGCGATCTGCACGATCACCAGGATCGCGCACACCAGCCCGAGCACGGCCGAGGAGATCGCCGGGTCCGTGAAACCGTCCTTGTCACGGTCGAACCAGGCGGGGGCGGCGACGCTCCCGAAGATCCCGAGGATGATCGCCAGACCCGCGATCATCGGCAGCACACCCCGGGCCCAGCGGGCCACGAAGAGCGCCATCACCAGATACAGCGGGATGTAGGCGAGCTGGATCGCCTTGGCGCCCTCGATCGTGTCCCACCCGCCGATCGAGACGATCAGGACGAGCGCGGCGGACGCGATCAGCAACACGATCACGATCAGGCGGGCGAGCTGCGACGCGGGCTTGCGCCGGTTGGGATGCTCGATCCGCACCTGTTCGTCGTCGTCGGCCATGACGGCGCGACCATAGCGCTCGGGGCGGGCGGCTTGCGCCACCCGCCCCGAAGGCATCGAACTTATTTGGAGGGACGCTGCTTGCGGCCCCAGCTGGCGCGATTCACTGGACGCCTCATTGGACCGTCTCCTCGTCCGTCGGGACGGTGGCGTCCGCGGGGACCGGCGCGTCGAGCGTGGTGTCGGCGGCGGTGGCGTCCGCGGCGTCCTGCGCGTACTGCGCGGCCTCGCTGCTGGCGTCCTCGCCGGCGCTCGACCAGGAGCTGCGGCTCCACGAGGACCGCTGCGGGTCGATCGCGGTGGCCATGCCGGCGCTGGAGCAGGTGCAGCTCCAGCTCGACTTGGCCCAGCTGGCGCTCAGCGTCGGCGCGGCGGCGCTCCAGCTCGACTTGGTCCAGCTGCTGGCGTCCCCGCCGATGCGGTTGAGCGCGGCGATCAGGTAGTTGGGCTGGATGTAGCGGTTGGCGGCCGGGACGTAGTTGGTCGGGGTGAACACGGCGCGCTCGATGTCGATGAGCCCGGCGCCGGCCTGGCCGCTGATGGCCTTGTCGGTGCCCATCAGCAGCGCCTTGACCTGATCCGGCGTGAGCGACGGGCGGGCCTGCAGCAGCAGCGCGGCGGCGCCGGCGACGACCGGGGCGGCCATCGAGGTGCCACCGGCCTTGAAGTACTGGCCGCCGATCGCGCAGTTCGGGCACAGCGTCAGGAACGCGCTGCTCGGAGCGAGGGCGGACACGATGTGCGCGCCCGGAGCCATGACGTCCGGCTTGGCGATCCCGTCCTGGGTGACGCCGGTGCTCGACCAGTCGGCACGCGAGCCCCTGCCGTAGTTGGCGGTCTCATCCTCGCCGCCGACCGAGATCACGTACGGATCGTTGGCGGGGGCGTACTGGACGGCATCGGCGGCGGTGCCGCGGTTGCCGGAGGCGGCGACGACGACGATGCCCTTCGACCAGGCGTACTCGACGGCGGCGTCGAGCGGGTCGGTCTTGTAGGACTGCGGCGTGTCGCTGCTCAGCGACAGGTTGAGCACGCGGATGTTGAAGTCGGACTTGTGCTCGACGACGAACGCGATGCCGTTGATCACGTCCAGGACCGTCGAGTTACCGGCCTCGTCGGCGGCCTTGACCGCGACCAGGTTGGCCTCCGGGGCCATGCCGACGTACTTGCCGTAGAGCGGGTCGTTGTACGCGCGGTTGAACGAGTTGCCGGCGATGATGCCCGCGACGTGCGTGCCGTGGCCGAAGCTGTCGCCGGCCGTGGTCGCGCCCGGGGACGTGACGACGTTGGCCACGACGCGGCCGTTGAAGTCGGAGAGGTCGCCGGCGACGCCCGTGTCGAGCACGGCGACGCCGACGCCGCGACCCGTGATCCCGCGCTGCCAGAGCTTGTCGGCGCGCGTGGTCTTCGGGTAGCTGGTGGCCAGCTTGCTCGCGTCCAGGCCGGTGCTGTGGACGCGGCTGTTGAGCGTGAGGCCGACGACGTGCCTATCGGCCGCCAGCGCCTTCGCCTGCCGGGCGGGGAGCTTGACGGCGAGGCCGTGGATGAACGAGAGGCGGTTGGTGACCTTGCCACCGTGCGTGCGGACGAGCTTCGCGGCCTTGCGCTCCGAGAACGACGGCTTGAACTGCACGATCGCCGTCACCTTGCGCTTCGGGGCCTGCTTGGCCACCGTCGCGAGTTGCGCCTGCGCCGACGGCGCGGCATGCGCGGCCGTGACGCTTGAGGCGAACGGGACGGCCGCGACCACGAGGGTTGCGATCAGCCGGTTACGCCAGAGCTGGTTGGACATGTCAGGGCACCTCCTTGTGCCACTTCTTGATGCGAAGTCTCGAAGTTGGCGGCCGAGCCATCTCCATCCGTGGAGACCTCTGGCTTTGCGTCCCCGCCTCACGACGGGTTTGCCTTTTCAACGCTTGATGCTCCGGTCATCGGCACCAACCAGATGGGGGAAGCACCCTATGGACACTCGTTCGATCGGGGCCGATCAGGTCACTCGCGATGGGCGGTGGTGGCCGGTACGGTTGCCCGATCATGGGCTTCGAGCTCGGACCAGGCCTCCTGCGCCGCGCGCCCCGCGGCTGGCTCCCCGCCCGCGCCTACCCGCTCAAGCACCAGGTCGGCTCGCACCACTACGGCGAAGCGGGCGTGCCGGACGTCGAGATGTCGTCGGGCATGAAGGTCCTCTGGCGGGTCGAGGTTCCCGGCCGTGAGGTCTACGAGGTCGACGAGTACCGCTCGGTGCCGAACTGGCTGGACCCCGGGGCGATCGCCGCCAGCGGCAACCGCTGGTACAAGCTGCGCATCCGGCCGACGTTCGGCTTGATGAAGCACGTCGGCGTGCCGTGCGTCGTCAACCCGAAGGACCCGTCGGAGCTCTGGATCGACTGGGACGCGGCCTACGAGGAGCACAAGCCCGCCTGGGAGCAGGAGGCCCGCATCCGGTTGGAGGTCGCCCGCCGCGAGAGCAAGCTCGAAGGCGCCATCGAGCGCGTCACCAACCCCTTCGCCGGCAAGCTCCGGCCCGGCGAGGCCGAGCTCGTCGACCGGCGCATGGCCGAGGAGGCCCACCGCGCGGCCGAGATCCGAGAGCACTACGCGGGTCGCGCCCGCGAGGAGATGGCCAAGCGCGGCATCGAGCCGGTCCCCGAGGGCGAGGGGGCCGAGCAGAAGCGGCGCATGGCCGAGCTCACGCGGATCCAGCAGACCGGCCGCAAGACGCGCGCGAAGGTCGTCTCGGTCCAGGCCACCAGCGAGAAGCTCGCCAACGTGGCGAAGATCCTGCTGACCTTCGACGTCGAGGGCCGCCCGGTGGTCTTCGAGCACGTCTACGGCCCGATGCATCTGCGCCACTACAAGGTCGGGCGCGAGGTCGACGTCTGGGTCGACCCTGAGGATCCCGACGCGATCTGCCCCGGCCGCTAGCCGGAGCAGTGCGGGCGAAGGGACTCGAACCCCCACGCCTTGCGGCACCGGCTCCTAAGGCCGGCGTGTCTACCAATTCCACCACGCCCGCAGGGGCGCTCACACTAGCGCCGCTTGAGCGTCAATCGCGTGGTGAGTGGCGTGGCTTGGCCCTTCAGCGCGATCCGGGCGCTGACCACGACCTTCTTGCGGTGTTTGAGCAGTGCCCGCCCGCGCCGGTTCAGCTTGACCTTCACGGTCCGCGGCCTGCCGGCCGTGCCGGCGAACTTCGCGCGTCCATAGGTCACGACCGCGGCGGCGTGCCCGCCGGTCCTCGGCACGAGCGTGACGGTGCCGGAACAGTCGACGACCTGGCAGACGACCGGAATCGACAGGGCGTTTTTGCGTACGTCGGCGGCGGTGCGACCCAGACGCACGGTCGGCGCCGCCTGCGGCGCGGCCCCGGTTCCCGGCGTGGCGGGTGTCGGCGGCTGGCCCGTCACGGGCGCGGGCGCGTCCGCCGTCGTCAGGTCCGCGTTCAGGAGCACGCCATAGCCGCTCGTGAGTGATGCGATCCCATTCGGGCTCGGCGCCGGCACCCCCGCCGCCGTCGGTCCGGGATAGCTGAAGTAACTGAGCACGCCAGGCGCGCTGTAGAGCGGAATCGGCGTCGTCGGCGTCTCGACCTCGAGCGCCAGCGCGTCGATCACCTGGATCGTGCTCAGGTCGGTGGGCGCGGGCGTCGAGTCCACCTGCATCGGCAGGCTCACGGCCACCGTCGTGATCGCGTTCGGCGCCGGCGTGAACTCCGGCCCGTACGCCTCCAGGAACGGCCCCGCCGTGAACGGATGCGCGTTGTCTCCCGTCTGACGGAACAGGAACCGGATCACGTTGACCCGCATCTTGCCCGTCACCGGCCCGACCTTCACCCGCACCGCGGTCACCGTCCCGGGCCCCGGCGGCACCAGCGACGCCGCCCCGCTCCCGACCCCCATGAACGACCACATGCACGAGCCGCCAACCCCCGTCGGAATCGGCGTCGGCGTACCGGACGCACACGACGCCCGCGGGTCCGCGTTGGCCGCCAGCGGCGCGAGATCGGGACCGAAGGGCACCACGGCCGCCTGTGCGTCTCCCGCGAACAGGGCAAGCACAACGGCGGAGATCAAGGACGAGCGAAGCATGCCGCGGATGTTCGCCCGGCGGCGTCCAATGAACGTCCGACGACCTCACGTCTTCGGCCCCACGTGCTCGTCCAGCAACGCGACGCTGCGGCGGTGCGAGATCGAGATGTTGCGCGGGTTGGATTGCGTCCAGCGCAATCCGAGTTGCTCGCACGTCGCGCAGAACAGACCGCGAATGTCTTCGGACCGGTTCGAGAAGAAGTACCGCACATATTCGTACTCGCCGATGCGCCCGCTCGGGAGCTTCGTGTTGAACCGATTGACCGTGCGGCACCCGTCCGAGTGGATCAACCCGCGCAGAAGCGCCCGTGGATGTTCGTCGACAATCGCCTGCTGCGAGGGCTCGAGCACGATCGGGCGATCGTGTTTGCGGCCGCGTCCGTGCTGCGGGAATGCTTCCGGCCACCGGGTCCAGCCGGACTCGACCCGGGCGCAGCGGTGGACCGGGTGCGGATGGACGTGAGTTGCGCGGCCGGGCACCGCGGCGACGATCGCCTCGCAGCACTCCGCGATGATCGCCGGGTAGGCGAGATCGGCCGTGATTACCAGTTGGAAGGCACGCCCGGTGTACGAAATGCACCCATCGCCGAGGTACCACCCGAGGAGGTAGGAATAGGCCCTGGGGTCGGCGGGTGACCAGCACACGAACATATGTTCGCTCGCACGTCGGACGGAACTCCCTACAATGCCCCTCTGGCTCGCCTGGGGGACTGGTCTAATGGCGACGACGACGGTCTCCAAAACCGTAGATCGAGGTTCGATTCCTCGGTCCCCCGCTTTCTGACGAGCAGAACCGTCACCTCCGGACCGCCCGTCCGTTACGACCGGGTGCATGGCTGTCCAGGACCAACGGTCGATATACCTGTCGCCTGTGGGTGAGCTCGAACCGGGAACCATCTTCGCCGGCCACCGGATCGAGATGGTCGCGGGCCGCGGCGGTATGGGTGTGGTCTACAAGGCCACGCAGCTTGCCCTGGACCGCACGGTGGCGCTGAAGGTCATCGCCGCCGGGCTGCTCGAGGACCAGACGGTGCGTGCCCGGTTCGTGCGCGAGTCGAAGGTCGCGGCGTCGATCGATCACCCGAACGTGATCCCGATCTACTACGCGGGCGAGGAGCAGGGCATCGCCTACATCGCGATGCGCTACGTCGCCGGCGACGACGTGCGCAGCCTCGTCCGGCGCGAGGGGCCGCTCGCGCCCGAGCGGGCGGCCAGGATCGTCAGCCAGATCGGCAGCGCGCTCGACGCGGCGCACGCCGCCGGCCTGGTGCACCGCGACATCAAGCCCGCGAACGTCCTGATGGGCCCGGACGACCACGTGTACCTGACCGACTTCGGGCTCACCAAGCACGCGCTGTCGGTGGCCGGGAGCACCAAACCGGGCCAGTGGGTCGGGACGCTCGACTACGTCGCGCCGGAGCAGATCCGCGGTGAGCGCATCGACGCCCGCGCGGACGTCTACGCGCTCGGCTGCCTGTTGTACTTCACGCTCACCGGCGAGGTGCCGTTCAAGCGCGACGGCGACGAGGCCCGCCTGTGGGCCCATCTGCAGGACCCGCCGCCGAAGCCCAGCGAGCACGATCCGGCGATCGCGGCGGCGTTCGACCTCGTCGTCGAGCGCGCGATGGCCAAGGACCCGGACGAGCGCTATCCCTCCGCCGGCGACCTGGGCCGGGCGGCGATCGCGGCCGCCAGGAACGCCAAACCGGAGCTCCGGGAGCGGATCGTGGCCAAGGGCGCCGCCGCGCCGATCGAAGCGCCGACGGTCACCGCCGCCAAGAAACCGCCGGAAACAGCACAGGCTAACCCTGAGGCTGAAGCTGAGACACGACTGCAGTCGCGCTCGAATCCGGGCGTCAAACGCCGCAACGCGCTGCTGACGGCCGCGTTGCTCGC
This sequence comes from uncultured Solirubrobacteraceae bacterium, assembly GCA_963798325.1. Taxonomy (GTDB): domain Bacteria; phylum Actinomycetota; class Thermoleophilia; order Solirubrobacterales; family Solirubrobacteraceae; genus Solirubrobacter. The sequence goes on along the minus strand of CAWCSS010000001.1, from coordinate 1,303,884 downwards.
CGCCGCGGGCGTCGGCGTCGTCACCGCGGTCGCGCTCGGCCTCGGGGATGACGCCACACCCACCAGCACCCCGACGCCCACGGCGAGCGCGTCGGCCACACCGACGGCCACTCCGGGCGAGGACGTGCTGAAGGTCGCCGACGAGCTCACGATCGGCCGTCGCCCCAACGTCGTCCGCGTCGACGGGGACAACGTCTTCGTCGGTTCCTTCCGCGAGGACCGCATGCGGATCGTCTCCGCCAAATCGGGCAAGCCGAAGGCCTATTCGCCGAAGGTCGGCGTCGGCGTCAACGACGGCGCGTTCGGCTTCGGCTCCCTGTGGCTGGTGGTCGCGCGCGAGAACGAGGTCGTCCGGCTCGATCCGAAGACCGGCAAGCCCAAAGGCAAGCCGATCGCGCTCCCGTTCTCTCCCGGCTCGATCGCCACGTCGAAGGACGCCGTATGGGTCGGGACCGTTCCCGGCAACGAGCAGCCCGACCAGCTGGTCAAGCTCGACCCCAAGACCGGCCAGACGCTCGCGACGGTCTCCTATCCCTACGGGATCATGTCGCTCAGCGCGAGCCCGACCGCCCTCTGGGTCGGCGCGCGCCGGCGCGCCCGCGTCCAGCGCGTGAACCTCAAGACGGGCGAGGTCCTCAAGACGATCCGCGTCGGCCAGAACCGTCCCGAGGACGTCGTTTACGACCGTGGCTCGCTGTGGGTGGCCACGCCGCAGGACAACGCCATCTACAAGATGTCGACCGGCACCGGCGTGTCCATTCCGATCAGCGTCGGTCAGCAGCCGCGCCAGCTGGCGGTCGGCGACGGCCTCGTCTACGTCACCAACTACAGCTCGAGCAACCTCTACACGATCGACGCCAGGTCCTCGCAGGTGGTCGGTGACCCGCTCCGCCTACCGGTCAACCCGTTCAGCCTGGCGATCGACGACAGCGGAGCGCTGTGGGTCGGCAGTCAGCCGCAGAACAAGCTGAGCAAGGTCGTCACAGATCACGCCGGGTGATCACGCCCGTCCGCAGCGCCTGCAGCGCGAGCGACGCGCGCTTCTGATTCTGCGGCAGCGCGTCGACCCCGAAGACCTCGAACAGCGCCCGCAGCGTCGACTTCACCGCGTCGACGCTCACCACGAGCTCGTCCGCGATCTGCTGGTTGGTCGCCGGAGTCGCGTACGTCGAGTCCTTGAACGGCCGGCACAACGCGACCAGCACCCGCCGCTGAGCGGGCGTGAGGAGCTCGCCCACGTGCGGGCCCATCGCGGTCACCGTCGGCCGCGACATCGATTCGCCGCCGGGCGCCCGGAACGCCAGCGCGACGCCGCCGACGGTGAGCACGTCGCCGTCCTTGAGCCGCTGGCGTGACGTCACGCGCGTGCCGTTGAGGTAGGTGCCGTTGTGGGAGAGGCCGTCGTCGACGACCGTCCAGTCGTCCCCGATCCGCTCCAGCGCCGCGTGCACGCGCGAGATCTCGCTGTCCCAGTCGAGCACGACGTCGTTCGACGGCCGGCGCCCGATCGTCAGCTGCTCGGCCGTCGGCGCGAGCTCGATGATCCTCTGCAGGTCGTCCGCGTCGCGATAGACGAGAAACGGCGTGCCGCGCCGTTCGGCGGCGATCCGGTCCTTGAGGTCCTGGGGCGTGGCGACGTGGGCGTCAAGGGGAGAATCGGGCACGTCACGAACCCTAGTCACACCGCGGGTCGTGATGTGACTCCCAAGGGGTGAGAGCGGGCTCCACCTCGGGGGTGGCGGCTCCACCCCTTGGCGCGTAGGCGACATCGAGCGCTTCCGGGAGAGTCTGGGTCACTCCCCAGGAACACCCCGAAAGGCCCCCGAAATGAAGCGCTCCTCCCTGGCCGCCGCGGCCTCCGCCGCGGTGTTGCTCGCCGCTGCCCCGGCGGCCCACGCCTCCTCCTACACCGACGCCGACTACTGGTCCTTCGCCGACCGCATGGAGCAGACCCTCGACGCCAAGTGGGACGCGGACGCCGGCTACTTCAAGCTCGGCGGCGGCGGCGTCGAGCCGATGGCCAACTCGATGATGCTGCTGACCTACAGCGTCGCCGCGATGAACCAGCACGAGGGCCTCGCCCGCAACGACGAGCGCGCCCGCTCGCTCGCCGCCAAGCTCGTCTCCTCCGGCCCGTTCACCAACTCGCCCGCCCCGGGCCAGTCGCACGCTCCCGGCTGGGTCAACGCGATGAACGGCCGCGGAACGCAGCACCTCGTCTTCGACGCCGAAGTCGTCGACGGCCTCGTCTACGCCTACCGCGCCCGTCGTGAGCTCCAGCTCCCGGACGCGACCGTGAACAGAATCCGCGACGCGATCCACCGCACCGCCCACGGCTCCTTCTGGCGCTATCCGACCATTCGCCTGAACCAGGTCAACTGGTACGCGCTGATGTACGCCGCCGACGCGACGGTCACGGGGGACACCTCGCTCATGAAGCGCGACATGTCCCTGCAACTGCGGCGCTTCTTCGCGGGCGCCCGCGCGGGCGCGTCGTCTCGCATCGGCAACTTCGGCCCGGGCATGCGCTTCCACTACCTCCCGCACATGTCGGCCAACGTCGACAAGAACGTCGACTCCGCCGAGTACGCGAACATCGTCCTGAGCTTCACCCGCTTCTACGACCAGGCGCGGCGGGGCGGCATGCCCGCGCTGCCGGCTTCGGCGCGTTCTCTGGCTCAGCAGTGGATCACGCGCGCCGTGTCCGGCTACTGGACCCACGGCGGGTACATGAACTGGGACTCCGGCCTCGGCTTCGAGCGCTGGCATCAGTCGAAGAAGTTCGGGCTCGTGCAGGAGGCGCTCGTCGGCCTCGCCTCGTCCGACTCGCTGCTGCCGTCGAAGCGCTACGGCCAGTGGGCCAAGACGATGCTCGACAACGGCTTCGACTTCTGGTCGCGCGAGTCGGCGCGTTCGAAGAACGGGATGCCCGACGGCGTGCTCTTCGGCGTGCACGCGGTGCCGCAGGGCGAGGGCTCCGCTCGTCTCGGCATGGCGCGCGTGATCGCCAACGCGGCGCGCGCGGTCGATGCCGGACTGGGCTCGAAGGTCGGCGCGGTCCCGCCGCCGCTGTACTCCTACGACCCCGACATCGGCCGCCTGGCCGTGACCACGCCGAAGTACAACACCGCGATCGTCGCCGTCAACCAGCGGGCGTTCCCGTACGGCGGACTCGATCTCGCGCGCCTGTTCGACGGGACCCAGGAGGTCGCGGCGAACGTCGGCGGCCGCGCTCCCGCCTCGTTTGGCCTGATGATCCGCGACGTCGGCGGGAAGCGCGTGGCCGCCTCACAGGTCGGCCGCGCTCGCGTGCTTCCAGGCGTTCGCCCGCTGACCCTCACCCGCGCGCCGCGGGGGGCCGGAGCCATCTCGTCGGCGCTCGTCGGCCGTGCCTACGCCGGGCCGTTCAGCGACCTGCGCGCGACGGGCGCGATGACCGTGCGCGGACTCCAGATGCGCGTCACGCACCGCTTCACACGCGATTTCATCCAGACGCGCTGGGACGCGCAGCGGAAGTCCGGCAACGGACGCTACACCGCCGACGTCCTGTTCCCGAGCACCGGCGGGCGCGCGGCGTCAGTGGTCGCGGTGCTTCGCGACGGCTCGACCGTGAACGTCGCCACCCGGCTCATCCCGCTGTCGACCGTCAAGTACCTCTGGGTGCGCAGCGAGCACAGCGGCTACGTCGTCGTGCCCGTCTCCGCGCCGGCCGGCGCGGCCATCCACGGCATCCGCGCCGCCGCCCAGAGCTCCCAGCCGAACCCCGGCCCGACCGCCGCGATCCAGATCGCCCGCGCGCACGCGCTTCAGCCACACCGCCCTGACCGTCCGCCTCACGCCCGTCCACGACGAGCAAGAAGCGGCAGCCGAAGCGGCGCGGCTGGCATGACCCGACCCGCGAATCAGTAACTCAAGAACAACCCCGCAACCCTGTCCGGACCGACCGGTCGTCGTCCCCTCCTCCCACGGAGGGCGGCGACGGCGTCCGCAATCAGCGCTGCGGCGGCTCGACGAGCACCAGCTTGCCCCGGTTCAACATCTGCGCGATCGCACAGGCCTTCTCGATCTGCGCATACGTGTAGCGAACCGGGTTATGCAGGGTCTCGATGTGGACGCCAGGGATCTGCATGCACCACTGATTCCCCAAAACGCCCCGCCTCTCACCCCCAGCGGCGGTATCATGGCGCAGGAGTCCGCCCGCGGGCGAAGTGTTGTGGTTGCACAGGAGCCTTCCAAGCTCTTAGGGCGGGTTCGATTCCCGTCGCCCGCTTCGGACGACGAATCAACAACGGGGAGTGGCGCAGTCTGGTAGCGCACCCGGCTGGGGGCCGGGCGGCCGCAGGTTCAAATCCTGTCTCCCCGATCTGACGAAAGCCCTGGTAACTCGGGGCTTTTGTCGTTCTTGGGGAGTCGCCGAAAACGGCCGCGGGGTACCCACGGGGTACAAGTTTTTCCGCGCCCGCCTATGGAGGTCATGAGACGCTCTCCAGGAACGGGCCAGATCCACATCAAGCACGGCGCCTACTACGTGCGCTGGCGCGGGGGCGACGGCCGTCAGAACAACCGCCGAGTGGGCAAGATCCCGAACCAAGGCGAGGCCGACGGGCTCACCCTGCTGCCCTGGTAGACCTGGTCGCAGACCGCGCCCGGCGCTGTCGTGAACTATTGACTTTGCGATAGGCCTCGTGGCGGTCAGCGTGTGACGACGTTGCGACGAAGTCGCGAACGTCGGGAACGGAGTGAGGCACCGTCAGCTCGACGAGCGGCTCGTTGCTGATGCGTCGGCGTTCGCCGAACGGGTAGTCGGCGATCCTGCGGAAGGTGCCTCCCTCATCCGTCCCCACTCGTCGTGCGAATGGAGGCCCGGTCCACCCGTTCCCTTAGGCCTCGATTGCGACCTTGCGACCGCGTCGCGCGACCTCTTGGTATGAGGACATCGAGACTGTCGTCTCGCGGTCGAGCAGATGCTCGTACGGGCCGCCGCCGGTTGAACCTCCGCTCGGCGATGGCCGTCACCCGCCGAGCCGGCGCAGCCGATCGTCGACCGCGCCGACCGCCGTGACGTAGGCGACGTGGGTGCCGATGCTCGTGGCCATGACATCCGCCGGCCACCGCCACGGCGGCGGGGTACGGCCGAGCAGTGGGAACAGCGTCAGCGTTGCGGTCATCAACGTCGCGCCGAACCCGATACTGGCCCACGGCTCGCGCACGAACCGCCGGAGCGTGCCGTGCCACATGCCGAAGGCGGAGCCGTAGCTCCAGCGCAGCAGCAGGCCCAGCTCGTGCTCCTGGCGGTCGGTGACGTGCGGGAGGTGCATCACCGCGGCGACGATCTGGCCGGGCACGAGCGAATCGTCGAAGTCGAGCGCCTCCTTGACCTCACGACGGAGGCGGTGCTCGACTCGGTAGGCGAGCGTCATCGTGGCGGTGCCGGCCGTCCCGGCGGCGACGCTGCGGACGGCCCAGTTCAGGCTCGACAGGTGCATCCCAGCACCGTCCCACCGTTCGAACGTCTCGGCGTCGTCTGGATCGGATGACGCGCACCGCCGACGGCACGGGCAGCACGGTTTCTCTCGCCGCACTCGTCAGGCTCGCGACTGACGTCGGGTGGAGAAGGCGCGACCCGGGGTCGGGGTGAGACCCTTGGGCCATGGAGCCGATCGCGGTTACCGCGGCGCTGCTGCGCAACCAGATCCCCGACCTCGCGCTGCGCGAGGGATCGAGCCTGATGGCGCGCGTGGCCTCACGTGGTGAGGGCGGTCGGGCGGTGATCGTGATCGCCGGCGTTCCGGTCACGGCGAAGCTGCCGCCCGATGTCCCGGCGGGCGCGACGATCAAGTTGCAGGTCCAACAGGCGACGGCCGACCGGGTGACGCTCCGGATCGTGCCGCAGTCGCAGCCGGGAGCCGCAGCGCCGTCGCCTCGGCCGGGGCCGGAGGCGCTGAAAGGCCCGGTGACGTATGGCCCACCTCGACAGATGGTCCCGAGCCAGCCGGCGGTGCCGGGTCAGCCCGCGCAGCCGGGCCAGGCGGCGCAGCCGGGTCAGCCGGGGGAGGCCGGGCAGCCGGGTCAACCGGCCCAGCCAGGTCAACCAGGGCACCCGGGTCAGCCGGGTCAACCGGGTCAACCAGGGCAGCCGGGTCAGGCCGGGCAGCCGGGCCAGCCGGGGCAGGCGGCCCAGCCGGGTCAGGCCGGGCAGCCGGGTCAACCGGGGCAGGCGGCCCAGCCGGGTCAGCCCGCCCAGCCGGGCCAGACGGCGCAACCGGGGCAACCCGCCCAGCCGGGCCAGGTCGGCGAAGGGGCGCAGCCAGGTCAATCTCCCCAGCCCGCCGAGGTCGCGCACCCCGCGGTGTCGGGCGGGCCCGATCCACAGGCGCAACCGGGCCAACCGGAGCGGCCGGGCCAACCGCAGCAGGCGGGACAGGGCTCGCACCCGGAACGGCCGGCTCAACCCAATCAGCCCGCTGAGCCCGGCCATGCGGCGCCCGCGGTTCCGGCGCAGGAGGTGGCCAAGACCGCCGCCCACGCGGCGCCGGCCGCGGACCAGCCGCAGACGGCTCAGGCCGCCACGACGCCGATCGGCCAGTACCCGATGGTCGACCCGAAGGCGGCGATGCCGCTGCAGCCACCCAAGGTCGAGGTGGAGGAGCCTCCTGAGCGGCGGCGCAGCGCCGATGGCGAGCCTGCGGACGTCGTTTCGCTCGTATTCAACTCGCCGACCCTCGGCCGTCTCGATCTTCGCTTGGAGCTCCGCGGAGAGCGCCTGCTGGCGGAAGTCACCACGTCGTCGGGCCGCCCGCACGCCATCGCCAGAGATCACTCCGAGCAGCTGCGCACCAGATTGGAGGCCGCAGGCCTGGAGGCGACGGTGAAGATCAGCCCTCGCCCCTCGCAGTCGCTGGATCTCTACGCGTGAGTGATGCACTCCGGGTCGCGGCTCGACGTCGAGGAGAGCCGCGCCCGGAGAGCACCTCCAGCCGTGCCGCCGGCGCGACGTCTTCCGCCAACGTCGGCCGCCCCTCCCCCGTCACGCGGTTCTCCTCAGAGCGCGCGTCGGGCGGCACGCCGTGCATGGTGGCGGCCGGCCGCCTCGCCCGCCATCGCACCGTTGCGCGATTCCGCGGCGGCAGCGCGCCGCGAGAGCTTGCTGTGTGAAGTCCGACAGGGTTGGTTCACGTCGCCTGGTTTCCGGGGTATCGTCGCCCGCTTCGCCGCGCCTTTCTGTCTGACGAATATGTCCGAACCGTCCGCGCCCATCCGCGTCTTGATCATCGACGACCACCCGTCGTTTCGTTCGGTCGCCCGTGAGCTGCTCGAGCGCCGTGGATTCACGGTGGTCGCCGAGGCAGACTGCGCGAGCTCCGGACTGGAGGCCGCCGAGCGCGTCGCTCCCGAAGCGGTCGTGCTGGACGTCCAGCTTCCGGACGGCGACGGGTTCGACGTGTGCCAGACCTTGACCCGCCGGGACCCCGACCTTGCCGTCCTGCTGGTCTCAGCGAGCGAGCCGCACGGCGGCTTGGAGCGCCTTCATGATTGCGGCGCGCGCGGGTTCCTCGCGAAGTCGCGGCTCGTATCGTCCGACCTCGCTGCCCTCTTGGTCGGGCGTCGCTCATCGAGCGTGTGAAGCGGCGGGCTCCTCCCGATCGCGGCGCCCTGCGGGTTCACCAGGATCGGGCTTCGCGAGACCGCCGACAAACCCGCCGACCCCGACCCCGACGGCGAGCAGCGCCGGCCCGCGCTTCCGAGTGCGTCGATCTCGCTCCAAGTGTTACGAGAGTGCAAGTTCTCGACGACGCTCCGGGCTGTTGGCCGTTTGACCGATGCGTTCCATCGCTCCCCCGGCCGATTACGGTGGTATGTCATCCGCCGTCAAGTCCGCGCTCACGCGGTTTCGCGGCATGTTGAAGTCTCGCGCGGTGCGGGACCAAGATGACAGCCGCCACTTCCGGCGCGGCTTTGAGGAGGCGACGATCGGCATGGCGATCGCCGGGCCGGACCTCCGTTGGATTCGTGTGAACGCCGCCTTGGGGGAGCTGCTCGGATACGGGCCGAGCGACCTGGTCGGGCGCAGCGCGCTCGAGCTGACCCACCCCGACGATCGGGCCGACTCGACCGAGATGCACCGCGGGGTGATCGCCGGTGGCCATCCGGCCCCGTTGGTCAAGCGCTACATCCATCGCGACGGCTCGACGGTCCCAGTGTTGCTCACCACCGCGCTCATCGACGACGACGAGGGGCGGCATTTCTTTACGCAGATCCAGGATCTTCGCCATCGCCACCGCGCCGACCGCCTCAGCCAGGCGGTCGCGGAGGTCAGCCGCGTCGCGCTCGAGCTGCCCGATGTGCCGGCGTTGCTGCGTGAGGTCGCCGAGATCGTGCGGGAGGCGGCGGGTGGCGACGCCTGCGCCGTCGCCATGACCGACGCCGACGACGGCTCGCTGCGGATCGTCGCCGGCGACGGGCACTCGACCGGCGGGGACATCGTGCTGCCACGCGGCAGCGGTTCGCAGGCCGGCTACACGCTCGACGTCAACGACACCGTGGTCTCGAACGTCGTGGAACTCGAGCGGCGTTTCGCCGCGGGCCTGTACGCCGTCGAGCGCGGCATGGAACGGGGGCTCAGTGTGCCGGTCCGGTCGACGCGCGGCGAAGGCGGCGCCGCCGTGCTCGTGCTGCACCGGACCGCGCTGCGCCCGCCGTTCGACGCCGAGGACGCGTGCTTCGTCGAGGCGGTCGCCAACGTGCTCGCTTCGGCCCTCGATCGTGTCCACGCCGAGGAGGAAGTCCACCGTCGGGCGTCGCGCGACGCGCTGACCGGCCTGGCGAACCGCGCGTTCCTCGACGCCCACCTCAACCACTCACTCGCCGCCGCGGCTCGCAACGGCGGCCGGGTCGCGCTCCTGCTGCTGGACCTCGATCGCTTCAAGGTCGTCAACGACACCCTCGGGCACAGCGCGGGCGACGAGTTGCTGCGCATCGTCGCCAGGCGCCTGACCGACGGTGTTCGCGGTGGTGACGTCGTGGCGCGCTTTGGCGGGGACGAGTTCGTGATCGTGTGCTCGAGCCCCAGCGCCGTGGTCGGCGTCGCCTCGCTCGCCGAGCGGCTGATCCAGGACCTGGCGCGACCGATCGTCGTCGACGGGCGTGAGCTGTTCGTGGGCGCCAGCGTCGGGATCGTTGTCTCCGATCACACCCACGCCGATGCCGAATCGCTCCTGCGCGACGCCGACGTGGCCATGTACCGCGCGAAGGAGAGCGGCGGGGGCCGCTATGAGCTCTTCGACGCGCGACTGCGCGCCCGCGTGCTGCGCCGCCTGACCGTCGAGCACGAACTCCGCGGCGCCGTGGCCAACGGGCAGCTGGAGCTGCACCTGCAACCCCTCATCGCCCTGGCGGACGGCGAGTTGCGCGGCTTCGAGGCGCTCGTTCGCTGGCGACATCCCGAACGCGGCCTGATCCCACCCGCCGAGTTCATCCCCGTCGCCGAGGAGACCAGCCTGATCATCCCCGTCGGACGCTGGGTGCTGGAGGAGGCCTGCCGCCGCCTGGCCGAGCTGCAGGCGCTGACGGACACGCGGATCGGCATGTCCGTGAACCTCTCGCCGCGGCAGCTGACGCCTGAGCTGCCTGGCGAGGTCGAACGCGTCCTGTCGGCCGCGGGTGTCAGCGCGCAGGACCTGACGCTGGAGATCACCGAGACGCTGTTCGTCCAAGAGGGCCGCGGGGTGGAGATCCTGGAGCGGCTGCGAGCGATGGGGGTCAAGATCGCGCTCGACGACTTCGGCACCGGATGGTCGTCGCTCGCCGCCCTGCGGCGTTACCGCGTGGACGTCCTCAAGCTGGATCGCTCGCTGGTCGCGTTGATCGATCGCGACGAGTCGGCCGCCGCGGTCACGCGCGCCGTCGTCGACATGGCGCGCGCGCTCGGGCACGTCGTCGTCGCCGAAGGGATCGAGCGCCCCGAAGAGGCCGCGGCGCTGCGCGCGCTCGGCTGCGAACTCGCCCAGGGCTACCTGTTCTCGCGACCGGTCCCGGCCGAAGCGGCGAGCGCGCTCCTCGCCGAGCGCCACCACGTCGCCGCGGGCGTCTGAGTTCTCGCCGCCGTGGCGGCGCGGGTGCGGCTCGCCCTCAGAACCAGCGGTGCACGCGTCGGACGTCGAGCTCGCCGACCTGCTCCTTGGTCAGGCTCAGGGTGATCGCGTCGTTCTGCACCCGCTCCACGGCGGAGGCGGGGATGACGACCTCACGTCGCCCCCAGAGGTGGCCGCGCTCGAGCACGATGTCGGCCATCTCGCCGCTGCCGACGAGGAATCCCTCGACGTGGCCCAGGTGGTGGCCGTCGGTCGACATGACCGCGCTCGAGCGGCGGATCTCGACCTCGTGCTTGGGGATGCGGTCGTAGCTGACCATCACGTGCGGGTCGGGATCGATCGCCGATCCCATGCCGTTGAGCTCCTGGTAGACGGGAAGGGCGAGCACGTCCTGGGTGCCGATGTCCCAGTCCGGATCCGCGACGACGTGTTCGCCCGCGCGCAGGTACGCCGCCTCGTGCAGGGGCTCGAGGGCCTCGACCTCGGCGGTCGAGCAGTCCAGCGCGAGCCCGTCGTCCGCGGCGGAGGCGCGGTCGATCGGCACGAGCCGCGCCTGGTCATGGCGGCCGTGGGGTTCGACGACGAGATGGGTGACGCGGCGCGAGATCGGGTCGACGATGACGTCGGCGAGTTCTCCGAAGGGCGCGTCCGTGCAGTGCACGCTGCTGCCGAGATCGAGCTTCATGGCGGGTATGCGATCACGCCTCGGCGGCAAGCGTCATCATCCGCAGCGGATGAGCCGGCGCCACGGCCGGATGAGCGCGCTCGGTGCGAGCGCGCTCGTCGACGCGCTCAGATGCGGCGGCGGCGTCCGACGCGTCCGGGGGTGACCGCGGCGGCGACGACCGCCGTCTTCGCGATCGGCGCGGGCCCGGGGGTGACGGCCTTGGCCACCACCGCGGTCTTCGCGACCGGGTGGCCGATGACACCCACTCGTCCTACACGTGCAGCCCTGAGCGGCATGGGTCAGTCTCCTTCTTCTTCGTCGGCTTCGATCGAGGCGATGATCGCCTGGATCGGGATTCGCCCGTCGGCGATGAGCTGGCCGCCCGAGCGGCGCGCCGCGGCCGCGAACGGCCCCGCCCACAGGTTCTCCCAGATCAGGACGCCGGCGGTGCTGCCCGGCTCCATGGCCGCCGCGAGGTGCGCGACGTCGTCCGCGGCCAGCAGCTCGGCCAGTTCGGCCTCGAGCGCCTGCAGCGGCCCGAGGTCGTCGAGATCGGCCAGTTCCATGGCGTCGACGGAACCGTCCTCGTTCTTGGTGAGGATCAGGATGTCGATGACGCGGATGGTTCCGGCGTCGATGAGCGCGAGCAGCTCCTCCGCCATCTCGCCGGTGAAATTGCTCGCTCCCGCGGGAAACTCGACGACGATGTAGTCGACGGGTCCGAGGTCAACCAGGGATGCATTCGGCATATCTGTCGACTCTTGTGCACCGCGGCGCCCGCTGCATCACACGGATCGGGTGAGGAGCGGTCAGCGCGCGACCCGTTGCACGAGCTGCAGCTCGTGGGCGCGCTCCACGGCCGCTCGCCGGTCGGACGCGCCGAGCTTGCGATAGATCGCGCGCAGGTGGGTCTTGACCGTGTTGACGGTCACGTCGAGCTCGGCCGCGATCTCGCGGTTGCCGGCGGTGGTGGGAAGCAACCTGAGGATGTCGCACTCGCGGGCGGTGATCGGGTCCGCCAACGGCGGGGGCGAGGTCTTCGTCGCCGCGCTCAGCGCGTTCTCGATGGCGGCCAGCACCTCGCCCGCGAGGGAGCGGTGCGCCGTTCCCGCGGCGATGCGGGCCACGACGATGTGGTGAGCCTCGGGGTGCAGCAGGAAGACGGAACGATGCCCGGCCGCCTCGGCGCACCGCAGCGCGCGCTCCATCGCGTCCGTCGCCCAGGCGGGCGCTCCGAGCCGGTCATGGGCGAGCGCCTCGACGATCAGCGCCTCGACGCGGGTGCTTCCGAGCAGGGGCGGGGCGGACGCCCGGAGCAGGTCCAGTGCCGCCTCGGGCGCGTCCCGGACGGCGATCATCGCGGCGGCGACGCGCGTCTCTCCGATGTCGTCCGGCGCCGTGTCGAGCGTGGCCCGCGCACCCACCGGATCGCCGTCGGCGAGTTGCCGCCGGGCACGCACGACGAGGTCGAGCGCGCGCCGGCCGCCCGCCGCCGGCCGCCGGGTGAGCGAGGATGAAGCACGGCCACCGTACGCCAGCTCGAAGAGGTCGCTCAAGCGCAGCAGCGTCCGCCGGAGCATCGGCTCGGCGGGGCCGCCCAGCGCGTCGGCCAGGTGCGCCTCGGCGTCGGCCGGCCGATCCTCGAAGAAGGCGATGTGCGCGAGCGCGGCCTCGGTCGCGGCGGCTGCGGCCGTTCGCGTGAAGGCCGGCCGGCCGGCGAGCCGCTGTGCCTCGCGCGCGGGCTCGGACGCCGCGGCCGGTCCGTCGTGCAGCACCCGCGTCAGCGCGAGGTGCGCGAGCGCGTCGAGCTCGAGGTAGCGGGCTCCCGTGGCGCGGGCCGCGATCCGTGCCCGCCCGAGGTGATGCTCGGCGCGCTCGAAGGCGAACGACCACAACGCCGCGACCCCGGCGCTGACCAGCGCGAGCGGATCGTGTCCGGCGTCGTCGAGGTCGATGTCGTCGCCGTCGTGGCGCGCGGCGCACAGGCGAGCGAGCGTGAGGCCGGCCGGCGCGTGCGCCAGGTGCTCGCGGGCACGCTCGATGTCGGCCGCGCCGAAGCGGACGCACGTGGCCGCCACGGACAGCTCCGGGTGGCCGTTGATCGCGTCGTCCGGGATCGCGTCCAGCGCCGCGCTGAGGGCCCGCCGGTGCCCGGCCGCGATAGAGCTCGCGCCAGTGCGGCGCGAGCAGCCCGGCCATCTGCGTACCGTCGCGACCGGTGCCCGCGTGGCGCAGCGCGTCGAGCACCATGTCGTTGTCCGCGTACCAGGTCGCGGCACGCCGGTGGGCGAGGCGCTTGCGGTCGCCGTGCTGATGATGCAGCCGTGCGCGCAACAGCTCGCCGAACAGCCGGTGGAAGCGCCACCAGCCGGGCTGCCCGGGCACGCGGTGCATGAAGCCGGTCGTGGCGGCGAGGCGCTCCAGCGTCGCGTCTCCGTCGGGAACCTCGGTCAGGGCCTCGGCCAGCGCGCCGCAGATGGAGTCGACGCCGGCGGCGTCGAGCAGAAAGTCGCGGTCCGGGCCCGGCAGTCGATCGAGGACCTCGGCCATCAGGTAGTCCCCGACGAAGCGGTCGTCACCGGCGAACCGGGAGACGAACGCGGCCGGGTCGCGCTCGCGCTGCAGGCTCAGGGCGGCCATCCGCAATCCGGCGGCCCAGCCTTCCGTGCGCGCCTGCAACGTGGCGATCGATGCCTCGTCGAGGTCGAGCCCGTGCGCGCTGAGCAGGCTCGCCGCCTCGCGGCGGTCGAACGCCAGGGCGTCGGTGCGGATCTCGCTCAGCAACGTGCGAACGCGCAGGACGTGCAGTGGCAGCACCGGATCCGACCGGGAGGCGAGCACGATGGCCAGCGGGGCCGGCACGTGCAGCAGCAGGAAGCCGAGCTGGTCGCGCACCGTGCGCGTGCGCAGGAGGTGCACGTCGTCGAGCACGAGCACGGTCGCGGCCGGAAGCTCGGCCAGTGCGTTGATCAGCAGCGCCGGGAACTCGGGCGAGGCCGACATGCCGGGCTGCAGCTGATCGAGCGTGGAGCCGGCCGGGACAGCGCCGGCCGCGCGCAGGCTCGCCAGCACCGCGCGCCACAACCGGTACGGGTCATCGTCCTCGCGCTCGAGCGACACCCAGCCGACCGGCCGATCCGCCCGCGACGCCCAGTCCGAGACCAGCGTCGTCTTCCCGGAACCGGCGGGCCCGCACACGAGTGTCACGGGCGTCACGCCGACGCGTTCGGTCAGCCGCGGTCGCGCGATCGGCCTGCGCGCGCGCACCGGGACCTGGATCTGCGTGCACACCAGCGGCGGGTGGGCGATCGCCGAGAGCTCCGTTCCCGGCTGCATGGGTCCAGCCTCCTGCAGCCACGCGGCCGGGGGCAAGGGCGTCAACCACACCCGCTTGGGGATGTACGCACCACCTGGCAACCCGCGCAGGAGGGCTTCCTCACTGGTTAGGCTCCGGCGATGCGTCTGCTGTCGCTGCTCGGAGCGTCCCTGATCGCCGCCCCCACCGGATTGACCGAGGCGCCGCCGCTCGTGCTGCGCGGGGATCGCTACTGCGTTGACGTCACGGACACGCCGGGCGAGGTGGTTGCGCCCGCCCGCGACGGCGTGCGCTTCGTGCGGGCGACCCGCAGCGGCCTGCAGCCGGGCCCGACGATCAAGCTCGGCGAGGGATTCCGATGCGAGGCGATCGCGACGAGCCCGACGGGGGCCGGCGTGATCGCCGGCACGGTCGGCGGAACGCTGGTCGTGGCCGTACGCGATCCCGGCGGCGCGTGGAGCGCCCCCGTCACCCTCGCCGGCGGGGACACCGAGGCGATCCGCGACGAGATCGCCGCGGCCGTGTCCGAGCGCGGGGACGCGATCGTCGCCTGGAAGGAACACCGGTTCGGCGCGACGGGCACCGCTCCGCGGCGCTTCCGGGTCGCGCGGCGCGCCCCGGGCGCGGCGTTCGGGGCGGTGGAGCCGGTCGGGGTGGACTCGCGGCGGCTGGACTCGATCGTCCCTGGGATCGCCGCCACCGGTGAGGCGTTCCTCGTCACGTCGAGCGTCGAGGCCACCGCGAAGTCGGTCAGGATCCCTGTCGAAGTGGCGATCGCGCCGCCGGGCGGGCGCTTCGCTACGGCCACGCCGGTCACCGTGGCGTCCTACTTCACCACGCCGAGCCTTGCCGTGGCCGCGGACGGGGGTGCGCTGATCGCGCTGTCGGACGGCCAGTCCGTGGTCGCGGCCGAACGCGCGCCGGGCGGTGCGTTCGCTCCGGCAGCGCCGCTCGCGCCGGCGCCGGATCAGCGCGGCGTCCAGGTGGCGGCGCGCCTGCGCCCCAACGGCGCCGCGGTCGTCACGTGGCAGGGCTACCGCGAGGCCGACGTGCACGTCGTCACGCGCGCCGCCGCCGGGCCCTTCTCGCCGGCGCGCAGGGTGCTCGACGGGCCGTCCATGAACCCGCCCGGCTATGACCCGTTCTACGACTCTCGCGCCTACGTCCAGGCGGTGTTCGGCTCCTTCGGGAAGGGCACGTTCACCTCCGGCGAGAACTCCATGCGCGTCGCGCTCACCCCCGACGGCGCCGGCGCGGTGGTCACGTACGCGCGCCCCTCGACGCTCGGCGACCTGATCCCGCAGCTGGCGGTGGTCCCGCTGGCCGGCGGTCCGGCACCGCCGCCCGTGGCGCTCGGACCGGTGTACGCCCAGTCGGGCATGGTCGCCCCGCTGGTCCTCGCCGACGGCACTGCGGCCCTGATCTGGACGGAGGGGCAGGGTGACGATCCGGACACCAGTTCGGACACCTCGGCCTTCCGCCTGCGCCTGGCCGCCCAGAACCTGCTCGTCGCGGTCACGCCACCGAGCACCCCGCGCGTGACGTTCGGCACTCCCCGCGACCGGACGCTGGACGACGACGAGCCGCTGCGCCTGCCGGTCACCTGCAGCTCACCGTGCCAGGTGCACGCGATCGTCGACGTGCTCGGCGACGTGGGCTTCCTGCGGCTGCCGAAGGGCGGTCGGGGCGTCCTGCGCGTCTACGGCGCGTCGATCGCGGCGCCCGCCCGCCCTGGGCGGGTGCGCCTGCGCATGGTCACGGGCGCGCCCAGCGCGCTGTACCCGGCGACGAGGACGGTCACCGTGCGCATCGCCCACGCGCGGGGAGCAGGGGTCCCGCGGCCGAGCGACCTCCGCGCGCGGCGCGTGAACGACAAGATCGAGGTGAGCTTCCGCGCACCGGGGGTCGACGAGAAGCTGCCGATGTTCGTCACCGGCGACGACGCGCTCGCGTACGACGGTGAGCCGCTGGTCACGCGCAGGGTCACGCTCGGCAGACGCGAGCGCACCTACCGCGTCACGCTGCCCGGCGCCGGCGTGCACGTCGTCGCCGTGCGCACGGCGACCTTCGTCGGGTCGCGTTCGAAGGTCGTCGTGGACGTTCCCTAGCGCTTCCCCCGAAACGGGTGAGGCGATCCCGCCGCGACCGGTCGATGATCGCGCAATGATCACCGAACCGGCGCCGCTGAAGACGCCAGCGCCGCAGTTGAGCGGCCGGCGGCGCGCACTGATCTGGGCGCTCGTCGTCGTCGCCTCGCTGATCGGGCTGGGCTCGATCCTGACCACGTGGGTCCATCGCCAGATGCTCGATCAGCAGGCGTGGCGGGACGCCAGCGCCGAGCTGATCCAGGACGCGCGCGTGCGCGACACGCTGTCGACCTACCTCGTCAACGAGCTCTACGCCAACGTCGACGTCTCCTCCGCGCTCGCGCAGCAACTGCCGACCGCGTTGCAGGGCCTGGCCCCGACCGCCGCCGGGGCGCTGCGCCAGCCCGCGACCGATGCGGTCAATCGCCTGCTCGAGGCTCCGCACGTGCAGCAGCTGTTCATCGACGCCAGCTCGCAGGCGCAGAGCAAGCTCGTCAACGTGCTCGAGAACAAGACCGGCGACGGCATCTCGACCGGTGACGGCGCCGTCACGCTCGATCTCAGCGAGGTGGTCAAGGCGCTCGGCACCGATCTTGGCCTGCCGGCGTCGGCGCTGGCCCGGGTCCCGCCGGACGTGGGCGTGATCACGCTGATGCGCTCCGACCAGCTCGCCGCCGCGCAGACCGCCGTACGCGCCGTGCGGGTGCTCAGCGCGCTGCTGCTGGTGCTCGTGCTGGGCATGTTCGCCCTGGCGATCTACCTGGCCCGCGGCGAGCGCCGCGAGACGTTGCGCAACATCGGCTGGGCGTTCCTGCTGGTCGGGTTGCTGGTGCTCGTCGTGCGCCGCGTCGGCGGCAACGTGGCCGTCGAGGCACTCACCACGCCCGTGTCGACGCAGGCCGGCCATCAGGTCTGGCTGATCGGCACCGCGATCCTGGGCGAGATCGGCTGGGCGGTGATCCTCTACGGCGCGATCGCCCTGCTGGGCGCGCTGCTGGCCGGGCCGACCAGGCCCGCGGTGGCCGTCCGCGGCCGGATCGCGCCCGTGCTCAACGAGCAGCCGGGGATCGCCTGGGCGGTCGTGGCCTTCGTCTTCCTGCTGGCGATCGTCTGGGGCGGCACGCACGCGCTGCGCACGGTCTGGGGCGTCGCGCTGCTCGGCGCGCTGCTGGCCGCCGGCGTGTTCGCGTTCCGCCATCAGACCATGCGCGAAGCCGAGCTGAGCGGGGTCTAAGCGCGAGCCGGATCGGCGGCTATGCGCCGGCGTTCTGCGTGGAGGCCGCGAACTCCTCGGGGCCCTGCTCCGCCGCCGCCGGGTCCATCCACATGATCTGCCAGCCGTGGCCGTCGAGGTCGAAGAAGCTGCGCGAGTACATGAAGCCGTGATCTTCGGCGTCATCGACCTCGGTGCCGCCCGCCGCGAGCGCGGCGGCGCTGACCGAATCGACCTCATCGCGCGATGACACGCTGAAGCAGTACAGCGACAGGGCGTGCGTGGTGGGATCGGCGACCGGCAGCTTCGAGAACTCCGCGAACTTCTCGCGGCTGAGCAGCATGAAGAAGGCCTGGTCGCTGACCAGCATGCAGGCCGAGGTCTCGTCGCTGAACAGCGGGTTGAAGCTGAACCCGAGCTTCGTGAAGAACGCCTTGCTGCGCGCGACGTCGGCCACGGGGAGGTTGACGAACAGCATGCGGCCGGGGTGTGTGGGAGTGCTCATGCCTCCTAGACCGGCACGGTCGGTGAAACTCATCGGTGCGGGGCCCAGGTGCGACAGGTCGGTCAGGCTCGAGCGAACGCTACGTGTGGGCGGCTTCGTAGCGATCCCACGGCCACGGCTGCGCGCTGCCGTAGCGTTCGATCGTCGGCCCGCAGGGAGGCGGCACGCGTCCGAACAGCCCAGCGTCGACGCGCAGGATGCGGGCGCCGAACACGCGGGCGAACGGGTCGTCGCGGAGCCTCGCCGGGTCGCCGCGGATGACCGTCAGCGCGCCTTCGAAGTGTGAGGCGTCGCTGAGCAGGGTCGAGATCGCGTCGGGCGGGCGCTCGGCCAGCACCCGCCGGCGGGCGTGCTGCACCGCGAGATCGTCGAACGCCAGGCGCACGCCCTCGGGCGGGCGGACGAGCGAGATCCAGGCGGGCTCGCCGGCGGGATCGACGATGCGCTCGTCGATCCGGCGCGCGGCGCGGGTCGGCCGGGCTCGTTGCCGCCAGGCCGCGAGCCAGCCCGCCGGGCGGCCGTCGGGCTCGAAGATCGCCGCCTGCGCCGTCGCGTCGCCGGACGGGTCGGCGAGCAGGTCCAGCCAGCACCAGCTCATGCCGTCGGCGCCTCCCAGTCGCTGCGGATCGAGCGCGTGATCGCGCGCAGGTCGGCGCGCAGCTCCTCCATCGTCGGTCGTCCCCAGAACCAGTACCCGTCATAGGCGCGGTGCACGGTCAGATCGGGGAACAGCGTGAAGACGGTCGGAGCGTACGGGTCGTTGACCGTGTCGCTCGTCTCGCGCAGGCCGAGCTGCGCCTGCACGGCGCGGTCGGGGTCGCACAGGAAGGTCCAGCGCGCCCCGAGCCCGGCGCGGAAGGCCGCCGACACCTCCGGCGGGTCGACGCTGACAGAGATGATCCGCGTGTACGCGACCTCGACCTCGTCCTGGAGCGCGACGAGGCGGCGGAAGAACGCCTGCTCCTTGGGGCACCACCAGCCGCGGTAGAACTGCACCACGGCGGGGTCGCCGGCGACGAGATCGGCCAGCGTGCGACGGTTGCCGGCGTGATCGGTGAGCGTGCAGTCCGGGAAGCGCGCGCCCGGGCGAAATGAGCTGTCCACGCGGGTGCAGTCTCGCGAGGCCCCGGAACGTAACGCGGGCGGCCTAATCGCGAACGACTTGCAATAGCGATAAGGTCGCGTTCGGTGGGCACGCTGAAGCGGATCCGGGCTGCCTTGACGCCCGCGGAGTGGGCCAGGATCGCGGCGATGGCCGGGGTCGTGATCGCTCTGCACGTGATCGGTTTCGGGTTGCTGCTCGGGGTGATCGCGCCGAAGCACCTGAGCCTCGGCGACTCCGAGATCTTCGGGGTCGGGATCGGGCTCACGGCGTACACGCTCGGGTTGCGGCACGCGTTCGACGCCGATCACATCGCCGCGATCGACAACACCACGCGCAAGCTGATGAGCGACGGGCAGCGCCCGCTGAGCGTGGGCTTCTTCTTCTCGCTCGGGCATTCGACCGTCGTGTTCGCGCTGGCGATCGCCTTCACGCTGGGCATCCGCGGGCTCTCGGGCGCCGTGACCGACGACGCGTCGTGGCTGCATTCGGCCACCGGTTTGATCGGGCCGACGGTCTCGGGCATGTTCCTGTGGATCCTCGGGATCCTCAACCTGCTGGTGCTGATCAGCATCATCAGGGTGTTCCGCCGCCTGCGCCACGGCGAGTACAGCGAGGCCGAGCTCGAGCACCACCTCGACCATCGCGGCCTGATGAACCGCTTCTACAAGGGCGCGGCCGGCTCGGTCCGCAAGTCGTGGCAGATGTACCCGATCGGGTTGCTGTTCGGGCTCGGGTTCGACACCGCGACCGAGATCGCGCTGCTGGCCACGGCGGGCGCCGCGGCCGCGAGCGGCCTGCCGATCTACGCGATCCTCTGCCTGCCGGTCCTGTTCGCCGCGGGCATGTCGCTGCTCGACGCGATCGACGGCGTGTTCATGAACTTCGCCTACGGCTGGGCGTTCGCCAAGCCGGTGCGCAAGCTCTTCTACAACATGGCCATCACGTGGCTGTCGGTGGTCGTGGCCCTCGTGATCGGCACGATCGAGCTGATGTCCGTGCTGGCCGAGAAGCTCACGCTCACCGGCCAGCCGTGGGACTTCGTCTCCGGCCTGGACCTCAACTACGTCGGCTACCTGATCGGCGGGCTGTTCGTGCTGACGTGGGTCGCCGCCGTCGCCATCTGGCGCCTCGGACGCGTCGAGGAGCGGTGGTCGGCCGAGGTCGGCTGAGGCCTCAGACGCAGTCGGCGCAGCGCCCGTGGATCGGGAAGTGCGTGAAGCGGGCCTCGTGGCCGAACGCCTCGCGGATCGCGTCGCGCGCCCCGTCGAGCTGGGCCGGATCGACGGTCCGCACCTTCCCGCAGCCCTCACAGACGAGGTACTCGCGCTCACCGTCGCCGACCAGGCCATAGACGCTCGGGCCGTGGCCGAAGTGCACGTGGCGGACGATGCCGAGCTCCTCGAGCACCTCGAGGTTGCGGTAGACCGACGTCAGGTCGAGGCTGACGCCGGTCATCGCGCCGAGCGAGATCTGCTCGGCGGAGAGCAGCTCATCGGCGGCGAACAGGGCCTCCAGCACGAGCCGGCGCGGCGTCGTGAGCCGGCTCCCGGCGCCGCGGAGCAGCGCGGCGACGTCCTCGATATCGGCGAAGGCGAGCGGCTCGCTGCGCGGCGCTTCGGTCATCGCCTCCCATCGTAATCGCGGTTGCGCCGCGACCCGAGATCGGCGACCAGCAGCGCCACGACGGTGACGAGATAGATCTGCCCGACGAGCGCCTCCGTCATCGCCACGGTGTGGCCGAGGTCCGAGCGCGTGAGGATGTCGCCGTAGCCGACCGTGGTCAGCGTGACGAAGCTGAAGTACAGGCAGTGGGAGGTCGTCGCCGACACGCCGTTGGCGAACACCGGCGCGCCGCCCAGGTTGTCGATCGAGCCGTAGAGGAACGCGCAGAACATGCCGATCATCAGGTAGAAGCTGAGGACGCCGAGCACGGCCTGGATGGTCGTCTGCCCGCGGGCGCGCAGCCCGCGGACCACGCCGACGGCGATCGCGGGCGGGGCGAAGGCGATCAGCAGGCCGCTCGCGAGCCGCGCCGCGGCGGTGTTCGCGGTACCGGTCACGGCGAGTGCGGCGACCGTGGCGGTGAGGGCCGTACCGGCGATGACGGCGGTCAGCACGATCCAGCGGCGCACCTCGCCCGCACGCATGGCCAGCACGAGCGTGCTCGCGCTGAGCGCGGTGATCGCGGCCTCCTCCCACCGGCCGCTGGGGGAGATGCCCTGGACGAGGAACAGCACCACCAGCGCGAAGAGCAGGAGCCCGTAGCGCTGCTGGAGCTCGACCTCGTGCGCCTGTTGCTCGGCGTGAGTGGCGGCCATCCGCGCAGCGTCCGGGGGTGCGAGCGTTCCCGCATCCTCCGGACCGGGTGAACCGCGCTACGCGGGCGCCGGGTCCACGCTGTCCTCGCGCGCGTCGTCGCCCTGCCCGGGCTGGGTCCGGAACGCCGTGTCGAAGATCTCGCGCAGCTTGTCCGTGGCCTGCTTGGAGAACAGCCCGACCAATCCGGCGAGGGCGGCGATGCCGTAGACGTTGATCTCGCTGCTGTTGGAGGCGGCGGAGAAGAACCCGCCGCGGATCGCGAAGTAGAACAGCACCGCGAGTGCACTGCCGACGAACACGCGCAGGACGTACCACCACATCCAGCTGGCGACGAGCTGGCGGTTGCCGGCGAAGTCGCTGAAGGAGACGCTGATGTGGATGTAGCTGCCGAGCGCGCTGACGAGCACGACGAGGATCAGCAGGGTCGCGTCCGCGGTCAGCGTGAACTCGCGCCAGAACCAGGTGACGTGGCCGGCCTTGCCCGCGTTGGCCGCTTCGACCGCGGGCCACAGCGTCACGATCAGGTACAGCAGGACGAAGCCGAGGGCGAGCAGCAGCAGCCCGAGCGTCAGCTTGCCCTCGCGCGTCATCTCCTTCTCGCCGGGTCGCCGCTGGACCGGGCCGTCATCGTTGGTCGTCAACGCTGTCTCCTCGCACTGTCGGGGATACTCCGGTTCAGAGAGGGCCGCGCGGGCGGTGCGGATACGCCGATGAATTTCGGCGCGCCGGGCAGTCATGACGGCGTATGAGCTTTGACGAGATCTGGCGGGTGCCCGACGCAGCGGTGAGTCAGGGGCGCATCCCGGGCTACGTGGCTGCGGTGCGGGTGCGCGGCGAGCGCGAGATCCACGCCGCCGGGCGGGCCGCGATCGAGCCCGACAGCGCGGAGATGACGCCCGACACGCAGTTCCGGATCGCGTCGATCACCAAGCCGATGGGCGGGGCGCTCGTGCTCAGCCTGGTCGAGGACGGCCTGCTCGGGCTCGACGACGAGGTGGCGCGGTGGGCGCCGGAACTGGGCTCGCCCATGGTGCTGATCGATCCGACGGGGCCGCTGGACGAGGTCGTGCCCGCCGTGCGCGCGGTGACGATCCGGCATCTGCTGACGCTCACCTGCGGCTGGGGCGTCGGCCTGGAGGAGTCGCCGCTGCACGCCGAGATGGCCGAGCGCGGCGTGTTCCCCAGCGCGATGGGGCATGACCTCACGGGGGACGAGTTCCTGGAGCGCGTGGGGTCACTGCCGTTGGTCTTCCAGCCCGGCGAAGGCTGGCGCTACGAGACGGGCATGAACCTGCTCGGGCTGGTGCTGGAGCGGGCGTTGGAGCGCTCGCTCGCCGAGATGCTCGAAGAGCGGATCCTGGGGCCGCTCGGGATGACCGACACGGCGTTCTCGGGCGACGCGACCCGCCTCGCGCCCGCGTACCGTCCGACCGGCGACGGGCTGGAACTGATCGACCCGCCGGACGGGAGGTTCGCGCGGACGCCCGGGTTCGAGCAGCTCAGCGGCGGGTTGGTCTCAACGGCCGCGGACGTCCTGCGCTTCTACGCGGCGATCGCCGACGGGGAGCTGCTGAGCGACGCCTCGCGCGCCGCGATGACGTCGAACGCGCTGACGGCGCAACAGCGCGCCGCGGCGCCGGCCGCGTTCCTCGCGCCCGGGTCGAGCTGGGGCCTTGGCACGGGCGTGATCGAGGCGACCGGCGCATGGGGCTGGACCGGCGGGACGGGCACCACCGCGGCCGTCGACCCGAGCCGCGACACCGTCGCGGTGCTGCTCACCCAGCGAGCGATGGCCGGCCCCGACGACAGCCCGCAGCCGTTTCACGACGCCGTCGCCGCGGCGTCCGAGACGTAGCGCACGAGGCCGATCACGTCGTCGGGCACGAGGCGGCCGATGGCGCCGCTGGAGTAGACGCTGACGAGGACACGCCCGCCGGGGTCGAGCACGAACCCGGTCGACTGCAGGAACGCGGGGTCAGGGTTGACGAAGGCGCCGGTCGACGCGGCGATGGCGCGGGCGTCGGCGCTGTGCCCGACCGCGAAGGCGAGGCCGTGGTTCGCGATCAGGGCGCGCGTGTCGTCCTCGTTGTCGACCGAGAGGGCGACGACACGGATGCCGAGGCCCGCGAGCTTCTCGTGGGCGCGCTGGAACGCGCGCAGCTGCGCGTTGCAGTACGGGCACCACGCGCCGCGGAAGAACAGGACGACGGCATAGTGGCCTTCGAGCGCGTCCGGCAGCTGGAGGGTGTCCTCGCCCACGAGCGAGACGACCAGGGGCGGGAACGCGTCACCGGGTTCGAGCAGGTTCGTCATACCGGTAGGCGACGCCTCGCCTCGACTTCTTACCCGCGTGCGCAGAAGCTGGCGCGCCGGCGGTCACGCACGGGCGGCCTCGAGCAGCGCCTCGAAATCCTCGCTGCACGGACCGCAGCTGCGCAGGTGCGCGGCGAGATCGGCCATCCGTCGCTCGGGCTCGGCATCGGCCAGCGCCAGCTCGACGTACACGTGCAGGAGTGCCATCGTGCGCTCACAGCCCGCGTCTCGCGGGTCGGTGCGCAGGAACTCGTCGAGCTCGTTCATGTCGTCCTCTCCGCGTCGAGGTAGCCCTCGGCGACCAGCCGCTCCCGCAGCTTGACGCGGGCGTCGAACAGAGACTTGTAGATCGCGTTGCGGGTGGAACCGAGCTTGACCACGAGCGCGTCGAGCGGGACACCGTTGAGCACGATGGCGACGAAGATCGCGCGCTGGCGGTCGCTCAGATCCTCGTCGACCGCTCGGCGCAACGCGAGCACGAGGGCATGCCACTCGGACTCGCGCACGGGGTCCAGGCCGAGGCGGTCGGGGAGACGGTCCCACTCCTGCGCGTCGAGCAGGACGCCGGGCCGGCTCCAGAAATGGCGCCCGAACGTGGCCGACACCTCGAAGATCACGAACTTGTAGGCCCAGGTCGTGAACCGGCTCTCGCCGCGGAACTGATCGAGCTTGGCCATGATCGCCACCTGCGCGTCGGCCGCGGCCTGGTGGACGAGATCGTCGAGCTCCGCGCCGCCGATGCGCGCTTCGCCGCCCCGGCGAAGCGCGGCCGAGCGCGCGATCGGCAGCAGCAGCGCGTGCAGCCGCGCGGCCGCGGCCTCGCGCTCGGCGCCGGTGGCTCCGAGCGTCCGGACCCACTCGGCCGAATCGGGATCGAGCGCCAGGCCCGCGATTGCCATGACGCCGATCCTAGTGGCGCACTCCTTACCGATCCATGACGTGCCCGCGCAGCCGGGAAAGATCGCCGCCGTGCTCGCCGCCAACGAGTCGTCCAACGATTGCAAGGAGCCCCACCATGATCTCAACCGTCCTGTCCCGCTGGCGCCCGGCGGCGTTCGCAGCCACCTTCGTCCTCGCGGGTACCGCGGCAGGTACCGCGATCGCCTCGCCAGGCGCCGTGTTCACCGAGACCAACGCGGCGACCGGCAACGCCGTCCAGCAGTTCAACCGCGGTGACGATGGCCGCCTCACCCCGGCCGGCACCTTTGCCACCGGCGGCCTCGGGCTGGCCAGCCCCGGCGGCCGCCAGGGCGCGGTCACCCTCAGCGGCGACGGCGACACCGTCTACGCCGTCAACACCGGCTCGGACTCCGTGAGCGCGTTCCGCCGCACCCGCGCCGGCCTCGCACCGATCGGCACGGTGCGCTCCGGCGGCGTCGCACCCGTCAGCGTCGCCGAGCGCGACGGCCGCGTCTACGTGCTCAACTCGGGCGACACCCCGTCGCGCGGCACGCCCAGCGTTGCCACGTTCTTCGCCGGCCCGGCCGGCCGGCTGCTGCCGATCCCGATCGGCGTCCGCGCCCTCGCGCCCGGTGCGGACGGCACCGCCCAGGTCTCCGTCACCCCCGACGGTGAGCGGCTGATCGTCACCGAGCGCGTGTCCAACCGGATCGAGAGCCTGGACCTCGACCGCTTCGGTCGTCCCGGCGCCCCGGTCGTCACCGCCTCCAACGGCGCCACGCCGTTCGGGTTCGCGTTCGCCCCGAACGGCACCCTCGTCGTCTCCGAGGCCGGCGCCAGCACCGTCTCCAGCTACCGCAGCGGCGTCTTCGGCCGGCTCAGCGTCATCTCGCCGTCGCTGCCCGTGAACCAGGGCGCGGCCTGCTGGGTCGCGGTCTCGCCCGACGGCCGCTTCGCCTACACGGGAAACGCCGCCGGCAGCATCAGTGGCTACGCGATCTCCCGCAGCGGCGCGCTGACGCCGCTGAACGCCGACGGCGCCACCGCCGTCCTGCCGGCCGCGTTCACGCCCCGCGATCTCGGGTTCGATCGCAGCGGCCGCTACCTCTACGCCGTCAGCCCGGGCGGCCAGGTGAGCGGCTATCGCGTCGCCCGCGACGGCGCGCTGCAGCCGATCACGAGCGCGCCGGCGGCCGCCGGCCTGACGGGCATCGCCGTGTCCTGACGGCTACCGAACGACGCCGCGGTGCAGGATCTCGACGAGGCGTGCGAACGTCTCGTCGAGATCGAGCGGCAGCCCGAAGCCGTCGCCGGTCTCGAGCAGCACGAACCCGTGCAGTGCGGAGCGCACGACGCGGACGGCGTGCACCGCGTCGTCGCCTTCCAGGCCGAAGCCGCGCATGACCGCGAGCAGCACGTCGACCATCGCGGCGGCGGCAGCGAGGGTCTCGTCGTCGCGCAGCAGCGAGGTCCGCTGGATGGCGGCGTAGGTGCCGGGATGGGCGCGTGCGTAGGCGCGGTAGACGTCGGCGGCGGCGCGCAACGCGTCCTCGCCCGCCCGCCCGGCCGCCGCGGCCTGCAGGCGCGCGGCGAGCTCCCGTGCGCCGCGCCCCGCGATCCGGCGGCGCAGGTCCTCCAGGCCGCCGCCGACGTGCACGTACAGCGACGGCGCGCGCACGTTCAGGCGCGCCGCGACCTTGGCCAGCGTCACCGCCTCCAGGCCCTCGGCGTCGGCGAGCTCCGCCGCCGCCGACACCACCGCCTCCGGGTCCAGCCCTGAGCGCGGCACTACGCCTTCGCGATCGCCGCGTCCATGGCGTCCGCCGGGTTCGGCCGCGCCGGCCCGTGACCGACCGCGAGCAGGCTCGGCGCCAGCGCCCGCAGCGTCTTGGCCGCCTCGAGGTCCTTCGCCTTGTCCCAGGTCGCCATCGCCGCGAACGGGAACGGGACGCTGAAGTGGTTGGAGACCTGCAGGCCGCCGTAGGAGGTGAAGATGTCGCCGCCGATCACGGAGCGGTCGCGGGTGTCGAGGAACGCGACGTGGCCGGGGGAGTGGCCCGGGGTCGCGACGACCTCGAGACTGCCGACGCGGTCGCCCGCCTGCAGCCGCACGTCTGGCTTGGTGGCGATGTCCTTCCAACTGCCGGGCAGCTTGCCCTCGACCACCTGTTCGCCGTCGAGGATGCGCGCGTCGAGCTCGGGGATCAGCACCTGCGCGTCCGGCAGCTTGGCCTTGAGCGCGTCGAGCGAGCCGCTGTGGTCGCCGTGCCCGTGGGTGAGCGCGATCCGCGCGATCGGGGCGCCCGCCGTGCGCGCCGCCTCGATCAGGCCGTCGGCCGCGCCGCCGAGCGTGGTGTCGACGAGCGTGAAGCCGTCGTCCTCGCGCACGAGGAACGCGTTGACGAAGCGAAAGCGCGTCAGCTGGATCAGGGTGGGGGTGAGGTCTCGGGTCTTCATGGCTGCTCCTTTTCCTAATGGAAGTAGGAGAATACCTAATAGGCGTAGGTTTGTCCAGGCCCGTGTGTGTGGAGCGTTCTCCACACCCAAGCTTGTAATCGCCCCGTGATGCCGGACACTTCTAGACGTGGGGGTCGGACAGGGGGAATTCGAGGCGCTCTATGCGCTGCACGCGGGGGCGGTGCGCGGCTACGCCATGCGCCGGTGCGATCCGGAGACGGCCGATGACGTCGTCGCCGACGTGTTCCTGATCGCCTGGCGACGCCGGGCGGACCTGCCGGAGGACCCGCTGCCGTGGCTGCTGGGCACCGCCCGGCGGGTGCTCGCCAACCACGAGCGTGGCCAGAGTCGCCGGTCGCGCCTATGGGATCGGCTCGCCTCGCAGCCGATCGCGGCGGCGGCGACGCCCCAGGTCAGCGGACGCCTGCAGACCGCGCTCGCCGGCCTGAGCGACCGCGACCGAGAGCTGCTGACGCTGATGGCCTGGGAAGGGCTCGAGCTCCAACAGGCCGCCGAGGTGCTCGGCGTTCGCCCCAACACGCTTGCGGTGCGCTTCCACCGCGCCCGCCGTCGTCTATCCGCTGCACTCGAAGTCGAGGACGGCTCCGACCGTGCACATGCCGTCTCCATGGAGGTCTCCCCGTGAACAAGGACGCTTTCGAGCTCCTCCAAGCCGCGAACCCGATGCCGGAGGACCCGCCACCTCCGCCGATCGCGACCGCTCCTGGAACGCGTCGAGCAGGATCCCGGGCCTGGAGGGCCGGGCTGGGGGAGCAAAAGAAGACGCCCCAAGGCCCGCTTCGCGCTGATCACCGTGGGCGTGGCCGCGCTGGCCATGTTCGCGCTGACACGCTCCACGACGGTCACGCCGAAGACGCGATCTCGGTTTGGTCGCCGTCGCCCCGGAGCATGAGCTCGCGTCGCCGAACCAGATGACGCCGGACGAGTACCAGGACCTCAAGGAGAGCTCCAACGCGTTCGTCTCGTCCGCGCAGGTCGCGCGCCAGAAGGCGCAGGCCGCGGCGGTGGAGCCGGCGGCACCCGCCAACGGCCTCGCCTGGTCAGCAGATGGGGCCGTACAACGTCGGCGGGCGCGTCACCGACGTGGTCGCGGATCGCAACACGCCCAACTCGGCCTTCGCGGCCGTCTCCGGCGGCGGCATCTGGAAGACCACGGACGGCGGCGCGAACTGGACCAACCTGTGGCCGGACTCGAACACCCAGACGATGGGCGCGTTCGCGCAGGCGCCCAACGGCGACCTGTGGGCCGGCACGGGCGAGGCCAACCCGCCCGGCGGCGGCCTGACCTACTTCGGCGACGGCATCTACAAGTCGACCGACAACGGCGGCCACTGGACCAACATGGGGCTCGCCGACAGCGCGGCGATCGGGCGCATCGCGGTCGATCCGTCCAACTCGCAGCGGCTGTTCGTGGCGGCCTCCGGGCACATCGCCCGCACCGTGCACGACCGCGGCCTCTACCGCACGATCGACGGCGGCAAGACGTGGCAGCTCGTGCTCGCCCCGCCGAACGCGACGACCGGCGCGATCGACGTCGCGATCAACCCGAAGAACCCGCAGATCGTCTACGCGTCGCTGTGGGATCACACCCGCAACAACGGCCGGCGCTCCTACGGCGGCGTCGGCTCGGGCCTGTTCCGCTCCAAGGACGGCGGCGACACGTGGGAGCGCCTGCAGAACATCGTCGGCCCGCTGGCGACCTACGACACGCCGCAGACCGGCCTGACGTCGGACCCGACGCTCGGCCGCATCGGCTTCGCGCTCGCGCCGTCGAACCCGAACCGCATGTACGTCGTCTTCGGCGACAACACCGGGCCGGACAAGGGCTCCTACCGCTCCGACGACGGCGGCGACACCTTCACGCTGATGGGCCGCGCCTACCAGGCGTCCGGCGGCTACCAGTGGTGGTTCGGGCGCGTCTGGGTCGACCCGGACGATCAGAACCACCTCTTCAACGCCGACGTCAGCCTGCGCACGTCGACCAACGGCGGCACGACCTGGACCGCGATCAACGCGCCGCACTCCGATCAGCACGGCATGGACTGGGACCCGCGACTCGCTCGACGGCAACCCGGCCACCCCGAACAAGGTCTTCCTGGGCAACGACGGCGGCATGTACCGCTCCGACTCGAGCGGCGTCAACGGCACCTGGGTGAAGGCCTCCAACCAGCCGTGGAACCAGAGCTATCACCTGGCGATCTCGATGCAGGACCCGCTGCGCCAGACCACGGGCCTGCAGGACAACGGCTCCGTGAAGTCGTGGACGCCGGCGGCGCCTGCATGCGCCGACATCTGCTCGCAGCCGCACCCGACCGACCCGACCCTCGGTCCGACCACCAACTGGAACTCCTCGGGCGGCGGTGACGGTCACTGGAACGTGATCGACCCGACCGACGACACCTACTACTACACGTGCTCGCAGGCCTCGGGCGGCGGCACGCACTCCTGCTCGGGCCGGCACGACACGGCGACCGGGACGCAGAACATCACGGTCGCGCAGGTCGGCGCCAGCGGCCAGAACCGCTACACGACGGACGCGCCGATCGTCATCGACCCGAACGTCCCGCCGAAGGCCGCCGACGGCACGCAGCCGCCGAACGCGCTCTACATGGGCGGCGCGATGATCGGCCGCTCGCTCAACCGCGGGCCGACGATGACGCCGATCTCCCCGCCGGTGACGCCGGCGCCGACCGAACTGCTCGGACGACCCGAACGCCCCGGACCCGAGCCTGCCCGGCAAGATCCCGTGCAGCGAGCGCGACACGGGCCTCTACGGCAACCTCTACGGCGCGACGCACGGCGATCGCGCCGGCCAAGTCGGCCACGCCGGTCCCGTACGCGCAGGTCATCTGGGCGGGCACGGACACCGGCAAGGTGTGGAAGACCAGCGACGCCGGCGGGACACTGGACGCAGATGCAGGGCCTGCCCGAGCGCTGGGTCAACTCGATCATCGCCGACCCGGACGACGCCGATCACGCGTACGTCGGGTTCTCGGGCTTCCGCGAGGGCGACGATGCGGCGAACGTCTGGGAGACCACCGACGGCGGCGCGAGCTGGCACAACGTCTCGCAGAACCTGCCCAACGGGCCGGTCGAGATGCTCGAGTACAACGCGAAGGGCAACGTGCTCTTCGCGGCCACCGACGTCGGCGTCTTCGATCACAAGGACGGCGACAGCGCCTGGTACAAGATCAGCGTCGGGCTGCCGCAAGTGCCGGTGCTCGACGTCAAGGTCTCGGCCGACGGCAAGTACCTGTTCGCGGCGACCTTCGGGCGCTCGATCTGGAAGCTCAACCTGTCCACCGACGCCACCGACGGCGGCGGCGCGGGCGGCCGGCGGGCGGCTCGGTGCCGGCCACGCTCGCGCTGACGCTCGGGCACGCCGGGCTCGTTCGGCGCGTTCACGCCGGGCGTGGCGCAGCGACTACGGCGCCTCGACCACGGCGAACGTGTCATCGTCCACGGCCGGCGACGCGCACGCTGAGCGTCACCGACGCCGTCGGCCAACGCCCCGGGCCACCTCGTCAACGGCTGCGTTCTCGCTGCCGTCAGCGCTGCAGGCCAAGGCGTCGAGCCCGGCGGGCACGGGTCGAGCGCGTTCTGCGGCCGTCAGCGCCACGCCGCTGTCGTCTGCGACCTACAGCGCGCCGACGTCCAACGACCCGGTGACGATCGCGTTCAAGCAGCACATCGGCGCCGGCGACGCGCTGCGCACCGGCAGCTACGGCAAGACGCTGACGTTCACGCTGTCGACCACGACCCCGTGAGCCTCTCGCGCGGCAGATAGCCCGCGGCGTGTGAGTACGGATGGAGCCCCGGTTCGCCGGGGCTCCATCGGACGACCCCGTCGCGCAGCCGCTGGAGCGCGGCCTCGCGTGCCGCCCGCAATGCCGGCTCGTCCGCGGCGGAGCCCGAGCAACTCAGACTGGCACCCTAGGGGCGGCACCCCGAAGTTTGGTGCGAGCCGCGGTTCAGGGTGGCCGAGCCTTGCAATCGCTCCGATTTGCGAAGTAACCTGATCGTGTTTGGAGTCTTTGGTTCCCCCCGACCAGGAGTTGAGATGAGCACCACCGAGTCTGCAGCGGACAACGGCGTCAACGTCGGCGCTCTGCTGGACGCCCGCAATGCACTGGTGGACGCGCCGGAGGCGGCCGACTTCACGTGGCGGGCGACGAACGAGTGGCTGCGCGGCACGCATAGCCGGACGACGATCCAGCAGTACAGCGGCCTGGGCGCCGACCACGAGCACAAGTCGGTCTTCAGCTACACGGCCGACCATCCCGAGGTCTTCGCCTCCGAGGATCTGGCGCCGACGCCCGTCGAGTTCCTGCTCGTCGGCCTGGCCAGCTGCCTGACCGCGGGCGTCGCGGCCGTGGCGCAGAACCGCGGCATCCAGCTGGAGTCGGTCAAGGCCACGGTCGAGGGCGACATGAACATCCTCGGCATCCTCGGCGGCGATCCCGAGGTCCGCAACGGCTACAGCAACATCCGCGTCAACTTCGAGATCGACGCCGACGCCGACGCGGACGACATCGCCGCGCTCGTCGCCCAGTCGCAGAAGCGCTCCGCCGTCTTCGACGCGCTCACCAACCCCACCAACGTCACGGTGACGGTCAGCTGACGGCCGCGCAGCGCCTGCCCGTCGTCATCGTCGGGGCCGGCCACGCCGGCCTCGCGGTGAGCCGGGTGTTGTCGGAGCAATCGATCGAGCATGTGGTGCTGGAGCGCGGCGAGGTCGCCAACGCGTGGAAGACCGAGCGATGGGATTCGCTGCGCCTGCTCACGCCCAACTGGCTCACGCGCCTGCCGGGCCTGGCCTACGAAGGCGATGACCCCGACGGGTTCATGACCGTCGCCGAGCTGGTGGCGTTCATCGAGGGCTACGCCGAGTACGTCGACGCGCCCGTGCGGACGCGGACCACCGTCACCTCCGTCTCCCGCGCGCAGGGCGGTGAGTACCGGGTCGAGACCGACACGGACACCTGGGAGGCCCACGCGGTCATCCTGGCCAGCGGCGCGTTCAACGCTCCGAAGGTCCCGGCGGTGGCGGCGTCGCTGCCGGCCACGCTCGACCAGCTCACCCCGCTCGACTACAAGCGTCCCGACCAGCTGCGGCCCGGCCGCGTGCTGGTCGTCGGCGCGTCCGCCACCGGCCTGCAACTCGCCGACGAGCTGCTGCGCTCCGGCCGCGAGGTGACCATCGCCACGGGCGAGCACGTCCGCATGCCACGGACCTATCGGGGCCGAGACATCATGTGGTGGCTCGACCAGCTCGGCCGCCACGACGAGCGCTTCGACGAGGTTGACGACCTCGTGCGCGCCCGCAACGTCCCGTCACCGCAGCTCGTCGGCACGCCCGACCGTGAGGACCTCGACCTCAACGCCCTGACCGCGCGCGGCGCGTCGCTCGTCGGTCGCCTGGCCGCGGTCAACGGAGGCACCGCGTCCTTCTCCGGCTCGCTGCGCAACGTCTGCAACCTCGCTGACCTCAAGCTGAAGCGCCTGCTCAACACGATCGATCAATACGCGGGCCTGGACCCGGGACCTCGGCCGGAGCCGACCCGGGTCGACGAGCACCCACGGGTGCTGATCGACCTCGAGGCCGACGGCTTCGACACCGTGCTCTGGGCGACCGGCTTCCGCGCCGACTACGGCTGGCTGGACGTTCCGGTGCTCGATCGCAAAGGCGAGCTGCGCCACGACGGCGGCGTGGTCTCACGCTCTCCGGGTCTGTACCGGGTGGGGCTGAACTTCCTCCGCCGCCGCAAGTCGAGCTTCATCCACGGCGCCGAGGACGACGCGCGCGAGCTCGTCGAGCACCTTGTGGGGCACTTGGCCGTGGCGTAGCCGCGGACGTCACGGCCGCAGCCGGTAGAGCACCTCGCCGGCCTGGGGCACGACGAGCGTGCCGGGGTCCAGCGCCCACGCGCCGGCATCGACGTCGGCCGGGTCGAGGTAGTCGAGGCCGATCGATCGGACGACCGCCTCCGGGATGCCCGTGGCGAGGGTGACGGTGACGCGCAGGCGCTCACCGTGCACCGGGTCATAGGTCCCCGCGCCGCGCAGGTGCGTGGAGTGGGCGAGGTCGCCCCACGGCGTGGACTTGAAGCGCTCCCACTGGCCGAGGAAGTAGTCGCGGCAGTGGTAGCCGATCTCGGTGATGTGCGGGTGCATCAGGCTCACCTCGCGGATGTGCGGCGCGTAGATCACCACCTGCCCGCCGTCGGCGACCACCGGCTCGACCTTGTAGAAGCCCTTGGCCCCGGTCCACATGTCCTGGTACTTGCCCGGGATCAGCGAGAGGACGCGCTGGACGGGCGCGTCGAGGTAGCGGACGTGGGTCTCGGCCGCGACCTCGGCGGCCTCCGCCCAGGCGGAGCGGGGCTCCCCGAACGCGACGGCGTGCAGCCCCTCCGGTGCGACGACGAGGCAGAACGCGAGCCGCTCGCCGGGCACCAGCGAGGCGGCCTCGTCGATCAACGCGCGCACCGGTGTGATGCCCGTCGTGCCGATGATCTCGGCGCTGGTGATCAACGCGCCCAGCCAGTGCGAGACGTCGATCAGCTCCTGGCCCGAGACGCCGGGGAACAGGTACTTGTTGCCACCCGAGAACCCGACGACCTCGTGCGGGAAGACCGGGCCGACGATCAGCGTGACGTCGTGCTCGACGACGGCACGGTTGATGCGGACCTCGACGCCCTGGTCGAGCATCCCGCGCGAGAGCTCGCGCATCCGCTCGGCGCTGATGGCGCCCACGCT
Source organism: uncultured Solirubrobacteraceae bacterium (assembly GCA_963798325.1). Taxonomy (GTDB): domain Bacteria; phylum Actinomycetota; class Thermoleophilia; order Solirubrobacterales; family Solirubrobacteraceae; genus Solirubrobacter. The sequence goes on along the minus strand of CAWCSS010000001.1, from coordinate 1,270,131 downwards.
GACGAACGTGTCCGGGTCCCACCATTCGTGGTTGCGAGCGGCGATGCCGGGGCCGACGTGCGCGGCCAGCGCCGGCTCGTCCATCGCCGCGTGGGTGCCGAGGGCGACGAGCACCGTCATCCGCGTCACGCGGGCGTCGAGCGCGTCGCGGATCGCGGAGAGCAGCAGCGGGAGCGGGCAGCTGCGGGTGCCGTCGGGGACGATCACGCAGACGGAGCGCCCGTCGAGCGCGACGGCGGCGAGCCGATCGCGGACGAAGCCGCGGATCTGCTCGGGGTCGAGCACCGAACGAGGCCCGCCGATCCGCACTGCTGCACTATAAGCGCATGGCGCTCGCGCTCCACCCCGATCGGCTGCTGCCCGCTGAGCCCGGCGTGAGAGCGATCGCGCGCGAGCTCTACGGCGCCGTGCGCGAGCTGCCGGTGATCTCGCCGCACGGCCACGTCGACCCGCGCCTGCTGCTCGACGACGCGCCGTTCGGCGACCCGGCGTCGCTGCTGGTGACGCCCGATCACTACGTGACCCGGCTGTTGCACGCCTCGGGGGTCCCGCTCGATCCGGCGCCGCCACGCGAGGCCTGGCGGCGGATGTGCGAGCACTGGCACGTGTTCCGCGGCACCCCGGTGCGCTACTGGCTCGAGCACGAGCTGGTGGAGATCTTCGGCGTCGCGTTGCGGCCATCGGCGGCGTCGGCCGACGTCCTTTACGACGAGCTCAGCGCGCGGCTCGCCGAGCCGGCCTTCCGCCCGCGGGCGCTGTTCGAGCGCTTCCGGATCGCGGTCCTGGCGACGACCGACGACCCGTGCGACGACCTTGCGGCGCATGCCGCCCTGGACGCCGATCCGACGTGGGCGGGCCGCGTGATCCCGACCTTCCGGCCCGATCGCTACCTCGAGCCCGCGCGCCCGGACTGGCCGGCGCTGATGACCCGGCTGGCCGAGGTCTCCGGCGTGGACACCGGCGACTACCCGGGCTTCGTGGCCGCGATGGAGGCACGCCGGCGCCACTTCATCGCCCACGGCGCGACGTCGGCCGACCACAGCCACGAGGACGTGCGCACCGACCCGCTCGCGCCCGCCGAGGCCGACCGGCTCTACCGCGCCGCGCTCGCCGGCGAGACGGCGGGCGCCGTCGCGTTGCGCCGCCACATGCTGCTCGAGATGGCGCGGATGTCCTGCGAGGACGGCCTGGTGATGACGCTGCACCCCGCCGTGCGCCGCGACCACCACGGGCCGACCGCCGCGCGCTTCGGGGCCGACGTCGGCGCGGACATCCCGATCCGCGTCGAGTTCACCGACGCGCTGCGCCCGCTGCTGGAGCGCTACGGGACGCATCCCGGCTTCCACCTCGTGGTCTTCACCCTCGACGAGACCGTGTGGTCGCGCGAGCTCGCGCCGCTGGCCGGCTTCTACCCGGCGCTCTACGTGGGTGCGCCGTGGTGGTTCCTGGACGCGCCCGAGGCGATCCGCCGCTACCGCCGCGCGACCACCGAGACCGCCGGCTTCTCGCGCACCTCGGGCTTCATCGACGACACGCGCGCGTTCTGCTCGATCCCCGCCCGCCACGACATGTCCCGCCGCCTCGACGCGGGCTGGGTCGCGGAGCTCGTCGCCCAGCACCAGCTCGACGCCGACGAGGCGTTCGAGGTGATGGCCGATCTGGTCACCGGCCGCCCGACGGAGGTGTTCAAGCTGTGATCTCGCGCAGCGGCGCCGCGCCGCCGGTGCGGCTCGTGCACCTCGGGCTCGGCAACTTCTTCCGCGCGCACCAGGCGTGGTACACGCACCGCGCCGGCGACGGCTGGGGGATCGCCGCGTTCTCGGGGCGCAGCGCCGAGCTCGCCGAGGCCTTGACCGCCCAGGACGGGCTCTACACGCTGGTGACGCGGGCCGGCGACGGCGACCGCCACGACGTGATCGAGAGCCTCGCACGCGCCTACCCCGCCGGGCGCAACGATGCCTGGCTGGCCGCGTTCGCCTCGCCCAGCGTGCGCGCGGCGACGATCACCGTCACAGAGGCCGGCTACCTCCGCGCCGCCGGCGGCGGGCTCGATCGCGAGCACGTTGCCGTCCAGGCCGACATCGCGGCGCTGCGGGTCGATCCGACCGCGCTGGTGCGCACGGCGCCGGCGCGCCTGCTGGCCGGGCTGATGGTCCGCCGCCGCGCGGACGCGGGGCCGTTCACGCTGATCCCCTGCGACAACCTGCCCGACAACGGCGCGGTGGTCACGCGGGTCGTGGCCGACCTCGCGGACCTGGTCGATCCCGGCCTGCGTGCGTGGCTGGAGGCGTCGGTGACCACGGTCACGACGATGGTCGACCGGATCACGCCGCGCACCACCGTGGAGGACAGGTTGCCTGACGATTACTGCCCGGTGATCACGGAGCCGTTCAGCGAGTGGGTGCTCAGCGGTGACTTCGGTGGCGGCCGCCCGCGCTGGGAGGCCGCCGGCGCGACCTTCACCGACGACATCGCGCCGTTCGAGCAGCGCAAGTTGTGGCTGCTCAACGGGGGTCACTCGCTGCTCGCGTACGCGGGGTCGGCCCGCGGCCACGAGACGGTCGCCGACGCCGTGGCCGACGACACCTGCCGGGCGTGGCTGGAGGCGTGGTGGACGGAGGCCGCGACGCACCTGACGCTGCCCGCCGAGGCGTATCGCCAGGCGCTGCTCGACCGCTTCACGAACCCGCGCATGCGGCACCTGCTGGCGCAGATCGCCGCCGACGGCTCGCAGAAGCTGCCGATCCGGATCCTGCCGGTGCTGCGCGCCGAGCGGGCCGCCGGGCGGATGCCGCAGGGCGCGATCCGCGTGCTCGCCGCCTGGATCGCCCACCTGGGCGGCGCCGGCGCGCCGGTCGACGACCCGCGCGCCGACGAGCTGGTCGCACTGGCCACGGGCCCCGAGCCCGAGCGGCGCATCCTCGAAGACCTCGATCCCGCCCTGGCGGCGGACGATGAGCTGGTGGCGAGCATCCGTGACTGCGCCGTCTGAGGTCATCGTCGGGCTCGACGTCGGCACGACCGGCGTCAAGGCGGTCGCCTTCGGCGTCGGCTCGTCCTGGCGGCGCGTGGCCATCCGCGAGTATCCGCTGCAGCATCCCGCGCCCGGCCAGGAGGTGCAGGACCCCGAGGCGATCGTCGCGGCCGTCACGGACGCCCTGGCCGAATGCAGCGCCGGCCTGGAGCCCCTGGCGATCTCGCTCAGCGCCGCGATGCACGGCCTGATCGCGCTGGACGGCGACAAGCAACCGCTGACGCCGCTGATCACGTGGGCCGACTCCCGTGCGCGCGAGCAGGCGGCCGAGCTGCGCAGCTCCGGCCAGGCGAGCGAGCTGCACCGGCGCAGCGGCACGCCTGTGCACCCGATGTCCCCGCTGGTCAAGCTGCTCTGGTTCAAGCAGCACGAGCCCGAGACCTTCGCCGCGGCGCGCTTCTGGGTCGGCCTGAAGGACTACGTGCTCTACCGGCTCACCGGCAGGCTGGTGACCGAGCTGTCGTCGGCGTCCGCCACCGGCCTGCTCGACATGGCGACCCGCACGTGGAGTCCCGAGGCGCTGACTCTCACCGGCATCGACGAGGCGCAGCTCCCACCGATCCTCGCCTGCACGGACACGCTCGAATCCGACAGCGGCGTTCCCGTGGTCACCGGCGCGGCCGACGGCCCGCTCGGCAACCTCGGCACCGGCGCGTTGCTGCCGGGCGTCGCGGGGCTCTCGCTCGGCACCAGCGGCGCGATCCGGATGGTCGTCCCCGAGCCGCAGGTCGACGAGCACGGCACGCTCTTCTGTTACGCGCTCACCGACACGGCCTGGGTGGTCGGCGGCGCCATCAGCAACGGCGGCGTCGTCGCCCGCTGGGCCCGCGAGGCACTGGCCCCCGACCTCGAGGGCGACGAGGCGCTGATCGAGCTCGCGGCGACGGCGCCCGCCGGGTGCGACGGGCTAGTGATGCTGCCCTACCTGCTGGCCGAGCGCGCGCCCCTGTGGGATCCGGACCTGCCCGGCGCCTACCTCGGGCTGCGCCGCGAGCACACCCGCGCCCACCTCGTCCGCGCCGCCGCCGAGGGCGTCGCCCTGCAGCTGAAGATCGTCCTCGACGAGCTCGACCGCCTGCACCCGGTCGAGTCCGTGCGCGTGACCGGCGGCACCTTCCGGGCGGCGCTGTGGCGCGACGTGATGGCCGCGTCGCTGGAGCGCCCGCTCTACGTCGTCGGCGACGCCGAGGGCACGGCGCTGGGCGCGGCCGCGCTGGGGCTGTTCGCGCTGGAGCGGGCACCGAGCCTCGAAGCCGCGCTCGAAGCGCTGGCCGACACCGAGGCGCCGGAGCGGATCGACCCCGACCCCGAGCTGGTCGCGGTCTACCGCCGCCAGCGCGCCGCGGTGCCGGCACTGATCGGCGCGCTGACGGCCGTAGCCGAATTGTTGGAGGACGCTACTTCCAGGGCGGACGGGCGAACCCGATGATTCGCCAGTTGCCCACCGTCGAGCGGTCGCTGCGCAGGGCCACCATGCCGCCGTTGGACTGGCTGCCGCCGTCGGAGGACGACGTGTTGCCGCCGACGCACTCGTAGCGCGTGTCCGACAGCCGCTTGTGGACGATCTCGACGTGCTCCACCGGGTCACCGCCCGGCTTGTCGTAGAGCGCGAGGTCGCCCGGCTCGCCGATCGCGTGGAACGACCAGCCGTCGGTGCCCGCCTTGGCCCGCGACAGGATCGACGGCGTGTAGCCGATCCAGCCCGCGCCCGACGGCACGCCGCCGGCCATGATGCAGGCGTTCACGAAGCAGCCGCACCACGGCACCGGGCCGTTGTAGCCGCCGGCCTTGATCCAGTCCTGGATCTTCGGGCCCCAGTTGGAGGCCGCCGGCTGCTCCTTGACGCCGACCTGGGCCAGGGCGAACTTCAACGCGTCCGCGACGCCCTTGCCGCCGCTGAGCCCGAGCTCCTTCGCGAGGTCCTCGTAGTAGCGCGGGCCCCGCTCGAGCTGGCCGCGACGCTCCTCGGCGCGCTTGAGCTGCTCCGCGGTGCGGCTCTCGGGCTCGCGGATGATCCGCTGCGCGCCGACGGTCACGACCCGGTGGCCGTGCGAGTCCTCGAGCAGGTAGGTCTCCGACTTCAGCCCGAGGAAGTACTGCGCCTCCAGGCAGGCCAGCGCCGTCGCCAGCGTGAACTTGCCGTGCATCGGCACCGGCACGTCGTCGGCGAGCCCACGCGCCTTGAGCCGGTCGCGCGTCGCCTGCTGCAGGTTCGCGACGTCGCGGCCCCGCATGGGCGGATCGACCACCACGAGGGCGCGGTGCGCGCTCGGATCGTTGGATTCGTCGCGGGGGACGCCGTTGTCGGCGTCGATCCCGGCGGGAGCATGTGTTGCCATTCCCCGTCCTTCCGTTGGTCTTTGCACCAAGGACGGGGAGCGGGCCCCTCTAGATACGTCGGGTGGCTAGCAGGTCTTCTGCGGCTTGGTGGCGCCCAGGGGCAGGCACATGCTGCGCTGCCCGGGGATCTTCCCGCGCCGGATCAAGAAGCGCGAGACCTTGGCGATGGTGTTCGGCTGGCTGACCACGATGTCGAGCCTGATCCCGGGTGCCAGGCGCTTGTGGAAGAGCTTGGTCAGCGACACCGAGCCCCTGCTGCCGACCCTGCGGGTGCGCTGCTTGAACGGGCAGTGCCGGCCGCTGCAGAGCACGTCGACCTGAGCGCCCGGCGTGGCGTCCTTGACCTGCAGGAGGTTGACCTTCGGGCTCGAGCGCCGGCTCGCGACCGAGAACTTGCTGCGCACCAGCGCGACCACCTTGCCGGGCTGATCGCCACCCACGCAGTCGTCGTCGATGCCGTTGCCGGGGACCTCGGGCGCGCCCGGATGGACGGTGTTGTTGGCGTCCGAGCAATCGGTGGTCGTCGGGTAGCCGTCGCCGTCGGCGTCCACGTCCGGCGACGGGGTCGGCACCGTGGTCGGGACCGGCGTGGGCGTCGTCCCCGGCGGCACGGGCGTCGGCGGGCGCGTGATCGTGTGCGAGCCGCACTTGTCGTCGGAGCGGCAGAAGTCGTACTGGATGGCCGAGATCGCGTTCGGGCTGGTGTCGACGCGACGATCGATGTTGGTGAAGTTGCCGGCGTCCTCGCGAATCGCGTACGACGCCAGCTTCTGGCCCGAGGTCCCGAGGATGGTCATCGTGAGCTTCACGAAGCAGCAGTCCTTGGGGTCCTTGTCCCTGATCCGCCCGCGTGGATAGACCTGGGTCGCGGGCAGCAGCGCGCCCGTGCCGGGGTCGTTGAACGGGTTGTCCGCGATGACCGCGTAGCCCCATTCCTTGCCGAAGTCGTACGCCTGCGCCGTCGCCGCGAAGACCAGCATGGCCACGACGAGTACTGCCCCCACCTTTGCCCGCATGACATCGAGACTGCCAAAAACCCGCCGATCGCGTCGAAGTACGACTCAAGTCGTACGCGGACGGCCTCCGAAGATCAGCCTTGCGGCGGTTGTGCGCGACCGCGCCGCCCGCCTAGCTTGCGGCCAGATGATCGAAGCGATCGAACTCAAGAAGCGCTACGGCGCGAAAACGGCCGTGGATGGGCTCTCGTTCAGCGTCCGGCCGGGGGTCGTGACCGGATTCCTGGGGCCCAACGGCGCGGGCAAGTCGACGACGATGCGGATGATCGTCGGCCTCGACGCGCCGACCTCGGGCGAGGTCACCGTCGACGGCACCCGCTACCGCGACCTGCCGGACCCTCTGCGCCGCGTCGGCGCGCTGCTGGAGGCGCGCTCGATCCACCCGGGTCGCTCGGCCCGCAACCACCTGCTCGCGCTCGCGCAGACCCACGGCCTCGCCCGCTCCCGCGTCGACGAGGTGATCGAACTGGTCGGCCTCCAGGGCGTCGCCCGCAAGCGCGCCGGGACGTTCTCGCTCGGCATGGGCCAGCGGCTCGGGATCGCCTCGGCGCTGCTCGGCGACCCGGACACGCTCGTCCTCGACGAGCCGGTCAACGGCCTCGATCCCGAGGGCATCCACTGGATTCCGCACGCTCCTGCGCACGCTCGCCGGCGAGGGGCGGACGATCTTCGTCTCCTCGCACCTGATGAGCGAGATGGCGCTTGACGGCCGACCACCTGATCGTCGTCGGTCGTGGCCGCATCCTCGCCGACTGCTCGACGGAGGACTTCATCGCGCAGGCCTCGCCCGCGGTCGTGCGCGTCCGTTCCCCGCACGCCACCCGCCTGCGCGAGCTGCTGCAGGCCGAAGGCGTGACGATCGGCTCCGGCGAGCCGGGCGTGCTCGAGGTCGCCGGCCTCACCACCGACGCGATCGGCGAGCGCGCCGCCGCCGCGGGCCTGACGCTGCACGAGCTCGCGTCGCGCCAGGCGTCACTGGAGGACGCGTTCATGGAGCTCACGCGCGACAGCTTGGAGTACGTCACATGACCGCCGTCACCTACCCGCGCGTGATCGCGTCGGAGTTCACGAAGCTGCACTCGCTGCGCTCCAGCCGCGTCTCGCTGCTGCTGGCGCTCGGCCTCGTGGTCGGCCTCGGCCTCTTCGTCCCGTGGCTGAGCGTCAGCGACTGGCGCGACGGGACGCCGACCGCGGGCTACAACGCGGTCGAGCGCAGCCTCAGCGGCATCTATCTCGCGCAGATCGCGTTCGGCGTGCTCGGCGCGATGGTCATCACCGGCGAGTACGCCACCGGCTCGATCCGCTCGACGTTCGCCGCCGTCCCGCGTCGTCTCCCGGTGCTGTGGAGCAAGTTCGGCGTGTTCCTCTCGGTCACCCTCGTCCTGGGCACGATCGCCAGCGTGCTGGCGTTCACCGCCGGCCAGGCGATCTTCTCCACCAAGCACGTCGACGCGTCGTTCGGCGACCCGCACGTCACCCGCGCGGTCCTCGGCTGCGGGCTCTTCCTGGCCGCGATGGGCGGCTTCGGGCTCGCGCTCGGCGCGCTGCTGCGCAACACCGCGGCCGCGATCACGACGCTCACGCTGGTGCTCTTCGTCGTGCCGGTGATCGTCGACGTGCTGCCCAAGGGGGAGAGGATCGGCCCGTACCTGCCGTCCGCGGCGGGGCTGACGATCACGTCCGTGTCGAGCACCGGCCCGCTGAGCGCGTGGGGCGGCTTCGGCCTGTTGTGCGGCTACATCGCCGCTACGATCGCCCTCGCCGCCGTCCTGCTGATGCGCCGAGACGCATGAACCGCCTGCCCCGTCACCCGCCGCTCGCCGACCTGCTGCTGGTGCTGGTCCTGCTGGTCCTCGGCGTCGCCGGCACGCACGGCACCGGCCGGCTGATCACGGTGGCCCTGATCCTCCCGCTCCTCTTCCGCCGCCGGCAACCGTTCGCGGTGTTCAGCGTGATCGCCGTCGTGGCCTTCGGGCAGTGGCTGGCGGACATCCAGCTGGTGGCCGACCTCGCGCTGCTGGTCGCGGCCTACACGGTCGCGGCGCAGGAGCCGCGCGGGCGGGTGATCGCGGCGTGCGTGATGCTCGAGATCGGCGTCGTGCTCGCCGTCGCCCGCTGGGCCTCGCCCTCGCTGGTGCCGAGCTTCGTCCTGCTCACCGGCATGGCCACGGCCGCGGTCGTGCTCGGGCTCAACGTGCGCACGCGGCGCGCCTACGTGGACAGCCTCGAGGAGCGCGTCGCCGCGGACGAGCGGGCGCGGATCGCGCGCGAGATGCACGACATCGTCGCCCACAACCTGTCGGTGATGATCGCGCTCGCCGACGGCGCCGGCTACATGGCCGAGCGCGATCCGAAGCGGGCGTCCGGCGCGATGGCGCAGGTGTCCGCGACCGGCCGCCAGGCGCTGGGGGAGATGCGGCGCCTGCTCGGTGTGCTGCGCGAGGACGAGGCCACGGCGCTCGCTCCCCAGCCGGGCCTCGCGGACCTCGACCCGCTGCTCGAACAGGTCCGCGGCGCCGGCCTGCACGCCACGCTCGAGACCTCGGGCGCGCCCGTCGCGCTCGGGGCGGGGGCCGAGCTGACCGTCTACCGGCTCGTGCAGGAGGCGCTCACCAACGCGCTCAAGCACGCGGGCGCGGAGGCCCACGCGACCGTCCGCCTGCGCTACGACGCGAGCGGCGTGGAGGTCGAGGTCATCGACGACGGCGACGGCCGCCCGCAGGGGTCCGGGCACGGCCTGAACGGGATGCGCGAGCGCGCGTCCGTCTACGGCGGCGAGCTCGAGGCCGGCCCCGCGCCGGACGGCGGCTGGCGCGTGCGGACGCGGCTCGGGAGCGCCGCGTGATCTCGGTCCTGCTCGCCGACGACCAGCCGCTGCTGCGCGCCGGCTTCAGCATGATCATCGAGGCCCAGCCCGACCTGGACGTCGTGGGCGAGGCCGCCGACGGCGAGGAGGCGGTGGAGCGCACCGCGGCGCTGCAGCCCGACGTCGTGCTGATGGACGTGCGCATGCCGCGCACCGACGGGATCGAGGCGACGCGCCGGATCGTCGCCTCGGGCAGCTCCGCGCGGGTGCTGATCCTCACCACCTTCGACCTCGACGAGTACGCGTTCTCGGGCCTGCGCGCGGGCGCCAGCGGGTTCCTGCTCAAGGACGCGCCGCCGCAGGAGCTGCTGGCGGGCATCCGCGCGGTCGCGGGCGGGGACGCGGTGGTGGCGCCGAGTGTCACCCGCCGGCTGCTCGACGCCTACGCGCACCAGTTCCCCGACACCCCCGCCGCCCGCGGCGAGCGCGTCGATCCGCTGACCGAGCGCGAGCACGAGGTGCTGCTGGCCGTGGCCAGCGGGCTCTCCAACGGCGAGATCGCGCAGCGGCTCGTCGTCTCGGAGGCGACGGTCAAGACCCACGTCGGTCGCATCCTCTCCAAGCTCGGCCTCCGCGACCGCGTGCAGGCCGTGATCTTCGCCTACGAGACGGGCCTCGTCCGCGCCTCCCAGCGCTGACGGACGCGCTTCACGAGGATCGCGTCACACGCGCCGATCGGGGTGTGAGCAGCGCCCTGAGCGCCGCGATCACGCGCTCGGGCGAATGATCGATCTCACGGGAGGTGAAGCGGACGACCGTGCAGCCGTTGGCCTCGAGGATCGCGGTGTTCGCGCGATCGGCGGCCCGAGTCGTCGCGCGCTCGTGGTTGGGGCCATCGACCTCGACGCACAGCGTGCCCCAGCGGCAATCGACCTCGACGGTGTGATGGTGGGTGTTGATCACCGGGTCGGGGAGGCTCGCGGCACGCACGAGCTTCAGGAATCGGTCCTCGAGGTCGCTCTTCGTGCCCGCGCTGCCGGAGAGGTGCATCTCGATCGCCCGTTCGAGTGCCTTGCACCCACCCGCGCGAGCGATCGCCTCGCGCGTCGCCCGCAGGTTGAAGCGGCGGCGGAACGCGGCCTCGTGAATCACGTTCGCGAGTTGCTCGGCCTCGAGCACGCGTGCCATGTCGACCAGCGTGCGCGCGACGGTCGTGACCGGGATGCCGTCCCACACGATCACGTCACGCGGCGTGAGGCTTCGGCTCGAACGAAGCCGGAATCCGGCCTGTGGCCGTCTCTGGACCGCCGTGATCACCTCGATCTCCGTCTCCTTGAAGCGTGAGACCTGCAACAGGACGCCGGCGCTGAGGGAGGCGAGCGCGGCCCCCTGACCCGCGGCGTAGACGGCGGCGAGCCACTCGCCCTTCTGCGAGAGCCGCTCGTGCCCGTACGCGTAAACGCCGCGGTATTTGCGATGCAGCGTCCCGTTCTTGACGCGCCACGCGATGCCCGCCCCGGAGAGGCCGAGTTGACGCGCGCGGATCACGCCGTGCTGACGCGCGGCGATCGTCGTACGACGTTTGTTAGCAAGGACCGAAGGTTTGTCGTGCACCCTCACCATTTGCGCCCTGGTCGTGCAACGGAACAAGACGCATTCGTCACATTTCTGTGCCTTAACTGCACCATCTATCGTCGCCCGCTGTGAGCGACGACGACAAGGAGGCCGGGCGGCTCCCGACCGGGCGGATCGCGCGCACGGCGCGGGTCGGCGGGCTGGTCACGGGCCAGGGCCTGCGCTGGGCGGGGATGCGCACCGCCAACCGCGTGCGCTCGCCCGAGCGCGCCGCCGCCGCCCGCGACGAGCGGACCGCCAACCTGGTCGGCGAGCTCGTCGAGCAGCTCGGCCGGATGCGCGGCGCGGCGATGAAGGTCGGGCAGCTGCTCTCGATGGTCGAGTTCGACGGGCTGCCGGACGAGCAGCGGACCGAGCTGGAGTCCAAGCTCGCGACGCTGCGCGATGACGTCCCGCCGGTCCCGTTCGCCAAGCTCGAGAAGCTGATGCGCTCCGAGCTCGGAGGCCCGCTCAGCAGCGTCTTCTCGGAGTTCGACGAGCGGGCGCTGGCCGCCGCCTCGATCGGGCAGGTGCACCGCGCGACCACGCTCGACGGCGAGGACGTGGTGGTCAAGGTGCAGTACCCCGGCGTGGCCGAGGCGGTCGACAGCGACCTGCGCAGCGCGACCCTGCTGCTCCCACTGCTGAAGCGGATCGCGCCCACCCTGGACGCCAAGGCGCTGCTCGGCGAGCTGCGCGAGCGCATCGGCGAGGAGCTCGACTACGAGCTCGAGGCGCAGCAGCAGCGCCGCGTCGAGCGCCTCTACCGCGGCCATCCGTTCATCTCGGTGCCGCGGGTCCGGACCGACCTCAGCACCCGCCGCGTGCTCGTCTCCGAGTACGTCGAGGGCGAGCGCTTCGAGGCCGTCCGCGAGCTCGACCAGGCCCAGCGCGACCGCTACGGCGAGATCGTCTTCCGCTTCTTCTTCGGCCTGCTCTACCGCCACCGGATCGCGCTCGGCGACCCGCATCCCGGCAACTACCTGCTGCGCCCGGATGGCCGCGTGGCGTTCCTCGACTACGGGCTCGTCCGTGACTTCGACGCCGCGCGGATCGACGCCGAGCGCGCGATCGCGCTCGCCGTGCGCGAGGACGACGCCGCGGCGCTCGAAGCGGCGCTGGACGCCGGCGGCTACGTCCGCGAGCGCGACGGCTTCGACGCCGAGCTGGCGCTGACGATGACCCGCGGCGCCGTCCGCTGGTACGCCGTCCCAGGTGAGCGGCGCCTATCCAACGAGCGCCGCGAACGGCGCCGGCGCGAGCTCGGCGAGATCGACGAGGAGCGCCAGGCCGCGTTCCAGGAGCAGGGGCGGCGGTTCTCGCTCCCCGCCGAGACGATCCTGATCCGCCGCATGCACGTGCTCGTCGCCATCGTCCTCAGCCGCCTGCGGGTGAGCGGGGACTGGGGCGCGATCGCCGCCGAGTACCTGCACGGCGAGCCGCCGGCGACCGACCTCGGCCGCGCCGAGGCCGACTTCCGGGCCTGACGCGTTCCTGGACGCGGGCGCGCCAGCTTGATGCGCGTATCTGGTAATCGCCGCCGCTTTCTTGACGACGCGCCCCGTCCGCTGCTAGCCAGGTTTTCCGTCAGGGCCGGCGTCGATCCGGCCGGAGCGACCTTTGCGAGGCCTCGTGTCCGAGCCATCAACAGTGTTCCGCCTGATCTACAGAAGCCACAGCCTGGTCGCGCCCGAGGAGAGCGGAGGCGAGCTCGGCGCGATCTTCACCGTCGCACGCGTCAACAACAAGGGCCTCGGGATCACGGGCGCCCTGCTGATCACCGAGAGCGCGTTCGCGCAGGCGCTCGAGGGCGAGGAGCGGGCGGTGCGCGATCTCTACGAGCGCATCGAGCGCGATCCACGCCACGACCGCATCACGATCCTCGAGGAAGGTGACGTCGACAGCCGCGTCTTCGGCCGCTGGGCGATGGCCAAGGTCGCCGAGGACGGCGGGCCCGACCTGCGCCTGATGAGCAATGCGTCGCGCGGCCAGATCGTCGCCGCCGGGCCGGACTCGCACGTCACGCCCGAGCAGGAACAGGTCATCGGCTTCATGCGCGAGTCGCTGCAGCCGGTCGGCTGAGCCCACCTCACATGCGGCTCGTTCAGCCGCGGCTGCGGGTCGTCGACCAACGGCTGGAACGCGTCGCTCGATCGCCTGGCAGAATCGCGGGGTGCTCGAGCGGCTGAAGCCTGGACACGTCGCCGTGCTCGCTGGGATGCTGGCGCTGGGCATCGTGCTGCGCGTGTGGATCACGCTGACGTGGAAACCCGCGTTCGTCGGCTACTACGACGCCGCCGCCTACGCGCGGGCCGCCCGCGACGGTGTGTTCACGGACCTCTTCCGGCCGGCGGGCTATCCGATCTTCCTGCGGATCGTCCACGTCTTCAGCGACCGCGTGATCGCGGTCACGCTCCTGCAGCACCTGCTCGGGATCGCCACCGCGCTGATCTTCTACGTCGCGGTCCGCAAGCTCACGAGCGCCCCGTGGGTCGCGCTGATCGCGCCCGCGGTGATCCTGCTCGACGGCTTCGTCGTGCTGATCGAGCACGCCGTGCTCTCGGACTCGTTGTTCATCTTCCTCGTCGCCGCCGCCTTGCTGACGGTGGTGCAGGCGCCGCAGCACCGCCTCGCCTACGCGCTGGCGCCCGGGCTCCTGATCGCCGCCGCCTGCACGGTGCGCACGATCGGCCTGTTCCTGGTGCCGATCTTCGTGCTCGCGCTGGCGTGGCCGCAGCCGCGGGAGGGCCTCAAGCGCGCGGCGATCGCGGCGGTCGCCGTGGCCGTCGTCCTCGGCGGCTATCTGCAGGTCCAGAAGCACCAGGTCGGCGCCACCGGCTTCTCGCGCGCCTCCGGCTGGAGCTCGTACTCGCGCGTCGGGCAGTTCGCCGACTGCACGAAGTTCACGCCGCCCGCGGGCACCGAGAAGCTGTGCGAGAAGCGCCCGCCGAGCGAGCGCCCCAGCACCGACTTCTACTTCTGGTCGGGCGGCTCACCCGCGCGGCTCGCGTTCGGCCCGCCCAACACCAACGACGAGCAGGTCGGCGAGTTCGCGCACGCGGCGCTCAAGGCCCAGAAGGGCGACTACGTCAAGGCCGTCGGCCAGGACTTCGCCCGCTACGTCTGGCCCGAGCACTACCGCCGCCGGCGCTCGGGCGAGACCCAGGCGCACTACTTCGCGCAGGCGACGCTCGAGCGCGACGCCGGCTTCGTCCGCTACGAGATGTCCGGCTACTACCCGGACATCCCTGAGACGCATCGGGTCGCCACGGGGGTCACGAGCGCGTACATGAGCGTGACCTGGATCCGCGGGCCGCTGATGGCGCTGCTGCTCGGGCTCGCACTGGCCGCGCCGCTGCTCGCCCGCGGCGCCGCCCGCCGCGCCGCGCTCGTCTACACCGCGACGGCGTACGTGCTCCTGGTCGTCCCGGTGGCCACGCAGGTCTACGACGCGCGCTACGCGCTGAGCGCGCTCGGCCCGCTGAGCGTCGCCGCCGCCCTCGCGCTGGACGGGATCGTCCACCGGCGCAGGCGCCCACGCGAGTCGGGAGTCGACGAGGGAGCGGAGCAGATCCTGGCCGCCGTGTGACGGCTCGCCCGCCGGTGGCGACGCGTGCCCGTCACTCGGAGGGCCGCGGCGTGGTTCAGCGCAGCGCGCCGAGGACCGTGGCCACGAGCGCCGCTCCCGCGTTCGCATCGTCGATGCGCGCGGCGCCGAGCTCGCCGCTGGCGGCGTGCATCAGAGCCAGCAGCATCGAGAGATGCCAGGCGACGGGGACGTCGGAGCGGAAACTGCCGTCGGCCTGGCCGCGCTCGATCAGCGGGCGGAGCCGGTCGAGGACCGGGGCGTGGCGGTCGCGGAGCGCTTCCTGTCCGTGCTCCGCGGTGTTGACGGCGACGAGCGCGTGGTAGCGACCGAGCGTCCGCCAGCAGTCGTGGACCACCCGCTCCAGCGCCTCCGCCGGCGTGCCCTGGCCGGGCTCGGCGGCGTCGATCGCGCCCGCGGCCTCGGCGATCGCCCGGTGGGTGACCGCGTCCAGCAAGGCCTCGCGCGTGGGGAAGTGCACGTAGATCGTCGCCCGTACCACGCCCGCCCGGCGCGCGATCGCGCTCATGCTGGCCTCCGGGTCGCCGGCCAGCGCGTCGACCGCGGCGTCGAGGATGCGCGCGATGCTGCGTTCGGCGTCGGCGCGCCGGCGCGGCTGGTCGGGGGCGGGATGAGGCACTCAGTGGATGGCGACGCGCGGGGCGAGGGCGAGCTTCGGGAGGAAGCGCTTGGCCGAGGGAAGGATGACGAGCGCGGCGGCGGCCGCGACGGCGGCGATGATCGCGGCGGCCACGAAGGCGTCGGAGGTGCCCGTCGCGGCGATCGACGTCAGGACCGCGATGCCGAGGGAGCCGCCGATCTCATGCCCCGTCGTGGTCAGCCCGGAGAGCATGCCCGCCTCGTGCTCGGCGGCTCCGGTGAGCATCGAGACCGAGACCGAGACGAGGATCACCCCGAGGCCAAGGCCGGCCACGAGCATCCCCGGCAGGACATCCGCGGCGTAGCTGCCGTGCGCGTCGGCGCCGGAGAGCAGGAGCATCCCCACGGCGGCGACGGCGAACCCGACAGCGAGCGGCAGCCGGACGCCGGCGTGGGTGACGACGTGGCTGCCGGCGTGCACGCCGGCGCCGATCGCGACGGCGAACGGCAGGAACGCGAGCCCGGTGGCCAGAGCGCCGGTGGCAAGCACCGTCTGCAGGTACAGCGAGCACAGCAGGAAGGAGCCGAAGAGCACGGTCGACGCGGCGAGCATCATCACGAAGCCGCCGCCGACGCCGCGGTCGCGCAGGCGCTGCACGCGCAGCAGCGGCTGGGCGGCGCGCAGCTCGAGCGCGGCGAAGGCGGCGAGCCCGGCGAGCGCGACGGCGATCAGGCCGAGCGTGGTCGCCCAGCCGTTGGCCTGCGACTGCGTCAACGCGTAGACGAGCGTCGCAAGCGCGGCGGTGGCCACCAGCGCGCCGCGCAGATCGAGGCCGCGCCACTGCGGGCGGGCGGCATCGGCGGGCACCGTGCGCAGCGCACCCGCGGCCAGGGCGAGACCGATCGGGAGGTTGATGAAGAAGATCGCACGCCAGTCGACGAGCTCCGTCAGCGCGCCGCCCAGCAGGACTCCGACGGCGGCCCCGGCGCCGCCGACGGCGCCCCACACGCCGAGCGCCTTCGCGCGCTCCGGCCCGTGGAAGCGGGCGGTGATGATCGACAGCGCGGCGGGGGAGAGCAGCGCGGCGCCGAGCCCCTGGCCGGCGCGAGCGGCGAAGAGCATCGCCGCGTCACCGGCGAGCGCGGTCATCAGCGAGGCGGCGGTGAAGATGCCCAGCCCCGTGAGGAAGACCCGGCGCCGGCCGAGCAGGTCCGCGGCGCGCCCACCGAGCAGCAGCAGGCTCCCGAAGATCAGCGAGTAGCTGGTGATCGTCCAGCCGAGGTCGGCCTTTGCGATGCCCAGTTCCGCGGCCATGTCGGGCAGCGCGACGTTCACCGCGCTGATGTCGAGGATGACCATCAGCTGCGCGACGCACAGCAGGAGGAGCAGTGACCAGCGGGAGCGGTGCATGTTCAACCTCGACTCGAATTCAGACAGCAGTGTCTGAATTAGGAAATCAGACACTGCTGTCTGATGTCAAGGGCGTCTATTGACCAACCCCGGGCGTGTCGCGGTCAGCCGCCCGGAGCGTTCCAACCGCGCAGGCGGTCCCCGAGTGGCTCATGGCCATCCTCGGTGACCACGATCGTGTCCTCGAGCTTCACGAAGCCGACGTCCGGGTCGCGGAGATCGGTCTCGACCGACAGGACCATGCCCGCCTCCAGCGGGCGGTCGGCGTGCTCGGCGGCGTAAGCCACCGGGCCCGTCGATGTCAGCCGCGGCACCTCATGGCTGATCAGGCCCATTCCGTGCGCGAGGAAGTCCAGCCTGCCCGCGTCCGGGCACTGCATCCGGGCCGCGTCCGCGGCCGCGAAGATCCCGGCGCCGGGACGTCCCGGGGCGATCGCCGTGCGTGCGGCCTGCTGCACCGCGTCCACCTGCTCGAGCAGGTCGCGCGCTCGCTCCGGCACCTCGCCCATGAAGCCCATGCGTGCCATGTCGCCGACGTAGCCGTGGAGGCTCCCGCCGGAGTCGAGACAGCACAGCTCGCCCTCGTTCCAGGTCACGGCGGCGGTGGGCGCGCGGTTGAAGCTGCGGCCGCTGTTGATCAGGCAGTACTCGAAGTCAAGCCCGCGGCGCGCCTCCTCGAGGTGCATGCGCTCCGCCAGCGCCTGCTGCGTCACACCGGGGCGCGCGGCGGCGAACACGGCCTCCATCGAGTCGATGATCGCGTCCGCGGCGGCGCGGATCTGCACCAGCTCGTTGGGGCGCTTGACGGCCCGCAGCTCGTCCAGCAGCCCGCTGCCGTCCACGAGGTCGGCGCCGGCGAGCTCCTGATGGGCGTCATGGGGGAGAAAGGACGGCTCGATCGCGACGCGGCCCCGCGCCAGCCCACGCGCGGCGAGCGCCTCCGCGGCCAGCCGGCCCGATTCACGGCTCGTCCACGAGGCGTTGCAGACGTCGGAGACCCACAGCGGCTCGTTCTCCTGCTGGCCGCGCTCCAGCGGGTTGCCGACGAAGAACGCACGCTCGGGAGCGCCGCGCACATACCCGAGCACCGGCAGATAGCGACTCACCCCGATCACAGTGCCGTGGGCGAACATGAAGAAGCGATAGCCGCCAAGCAGGTAGGACACGTTGTGCGGCGAGCACGCCAGCACCGCGTCCACGCCGGCGGCGTCCATCAGGCGATCGAGCCGCTGCGCGTCGAAAGGCACGTCCACGAGGCTGATCTTGCCAGGAACGACGGTGGAGAGCCGCAGCCACCGTCATCGAAGACGCGCCGTCGAGCGCACCGCGGCTCTCACCGACAGCAGTCCGTTGCTTGACGCAACGTAACGACATTACCGCCTTCCGAAAATGTCGTTACGAATCGAGTCCCGTGGCGAGGGCCGGGATGTACGAATCCGATCGTCGTCGGCTTGTCGAGCAGCTCGGCTGATCCGCACCGGTTCTCGGGTGCGGTAGGTTCGTCCTCGTCGTGTGCGGTTCGTGGCGACTGATCATGCCGGGGCGGCGATATGTTCCGCCGGCGGCCTCTGACGACGCGAACGCGGTCGGGTTGCGCGCGCTGGCGCGCCGGGATCTTGCCGCCGGACACACGCCGGCCGACTGGTCCGCCGGCGAACGCGAGCGGTGGCTGGGAGGTCTCCAGGCGCAGCGCGATCTGATGGCGTTCTACGAACCCGTGCGGTGGCCGGATCGGGTGCTGGCCCCGCCGGCGCTCACCGACGAGGCCGTCCTGATCGCGATCGCGACGGTGTTCGCCGCGCTCTCCGAGCGCACGCCGGACACGCTGGCGGCCGTGTTCGCGCTGCAGCCGATGTGGAACGCGGTGGAGCGCCTGGAGCTGCAGGCCCGTCGACGGAGCGCGATACGGCTCGGCCTGAGCGCGGAGTCGCTGCCGCGGCGAGCCACCGTCAGCGGTTCATTGTTTCTCGCGCTCGGGACGCTCGCGCCGTGGGCGTGGCGCAGACTGCGGGGCGAGCCTTCCGTCGGCTCGATGCCGTGGAGCACGTATTTGGCCACTCGGATCGTCGCGGCCGTCGACGAGCGGCGGTCCTGGCGGCGAGCGTCGCACTAGCTGTCGCCCGGTGGATGCTCAGCGCCGGCGAACGCGCATCCAGGCCAGCACGAGCAGAGGCACGATGACAACCACGGTGATGATGACGGGCCACATCGCGTGCACCCTAGACCACGCCCGCCGTCCCGGCTCGGCAGAGCGCGCACACGGGCGTGGGAGACTGGCACTATGCGCGACAAGATCAACCTCGCCGAGAAATTCGCCCAGCTGCCCGCCGCCTACCAACCCGCGATCGTGGGCTACATGAACGACTACAAGCTCGTGGTCGTCAAGATCGAGGACGAATTCGTCTGGCACAAGCACGACGAGACGGACGAGCTGTTTCTGGTCGTCAACGGGCGGTTGACGATCCAGTTCCGCGACCGCGACGTCGTGCTCGAGCCGGGCGAGTTGTTCGTCGTCCCGCGTGGCGTCGAGCACTGCCCGAAGGCCGACGAGGAAACCCACGTGCTGCTGATCGAGCCGCGCGAGACGGTCAATACGGGCGACGCGGGCGGCGAGCGCACCGTCGACGCGATCGAGATCTGACGCTCATGGCCAAGCAGCGCTGGAGCGACCTGAGTCAACGGCAGCGGCGGACGATCGTGCTCGCCGGAACGGTGGAGGCAGGACTGAAGATCGCGGCGTTGATCGACCTCGCCCGACGTCCGCCGGGTGAGGTTCGCGGGTCGAAGACGGGGTGGGCGGCCGCCATCACGCTCGTGAACGCCGCCGGCGTCGTCCCGGTCGCGTACTTCCTGCGCGGCCGGCGCTCACACTGAGGCCGTCGCCCCGGGCGGTGTCGCGCCCGCACCGCGGTTGCGGGTCGCCCTCACGGCGGCGGGCGCGCATCGCGTCCACGTCGACGCGCTGCTGAGCGGCAAGGACACGGTGCTCGGTGGGCTGGCCTTCGGCGCGTCGCGGCCGCGTCCGCTCTACGAGCGCGTGGGGTGGGGGATCTCGATCCAGCGAGCGCGCGCGACCGCGACGACCCGCCCGTCCGCGTCCGCCAGCGCCGAGCCGGTGTCCAGCTTCCGTCCCTCGCGCGCGATCAGCCACGCGACGACGACGTAGCTGTGCGCGGCGATCACCGGCGCGAGCAGTTCGGCGGTCAGGCGCCCGAGCACCATCGCGACCGGCGGGTCGGGGAGGCCTCGGCTCGGCGCGAAGCTCGGGCAGTCCAGCGCCGACCACACGATCTCCCCCGGGACGTGCCCGCGCTCGTCCGCGAACTCCGGCGTCGGCGTCCAGGCGGTCGCATAGGTCCCGTCGAGCGGGCCGGGGAAGATCCGCAGCCCGTCGGTCCGATCGGGACCGCAGACGAAGCAGCCGCGGAACGGGTGGCCCGGGTACCAGTCGGGATCGCCGCCGGCGGTCGCGGCCGCCTCGATGCCGGGCACGGACGGCCGTTCGAGCGCGAGCTCTGCCGCGATGGCCTCGGCGACGACCTGCTCGCCGTCGAGCAGGCGCACGCCGCCGCCCTCCTCGACCACGCGCAACGGTCGCTGCAGCGGCGGCGGCCGCCGCAGCGTGACGGTGGCCGGGCCGTCGATATGGCGAGCGAGCAATCCGGCCGTGTACCCGCCGTTGGCACTGGTCGGAGGGCCACAGAACCGCGGGTGTATCTCGACGTCGGGCATCCCGGCTCCCAGACTAAGCGACACGCGGTGGCTCGAGGCCGGATGGGCCCCACGATCGTCAGTGCAGGAGCCCGATCAGGATCGCGATGATGCCCTCGCTCCCGACCTGCGTGCCGTGCGAGATGGTGCTCAAGACAACGGTGAACATGCGGATGGCCTTTCGGTGAATGGTGGGCTCGATCGACGCGACCGTACGGGCTCATCGGCGCGCGAACCATGGGGGAGATCCCTGATGCCGCGTCACGGCGTGGTCGAGAGCCCTGGCGTCTGCCGGACACGCTGGTAGACCAGCCGTGCGGCCGCTCCGGCCGGCTCCGCGGTGACCAGTTCGAGTTCGATCGGCATGTCGTCATCGAACAGTCGCGTGCCGGATCCGATGACCAGCGGGAAGATCAGCAGCCGGAACTCGTCGACCAGGTGGTGCGCGATCAACGTCTTGGCCACGCTGGCGCTGCCGACGACGATCAGATCCTGGGACGTCTTGCGGGCGGTGACCTCCGCCGTCAGCTCGCGCTGGAGCAGCTGCGAGTGCTGCCATTGGTCGACGTGCGTGAGGGTTCGCGACGCGACGAGCTTCGGAATCGCGTTCATCTTCGCCGAGAACGCGTCGTCGCGAGCCGGCCACAGCCGGGCGAAGTGCTGCCAGGTCCGGCGTCCGAACAGCAGCGCGCCGGTGTCGAGCAACTCGCCGAGTTTGAACTTGTCGCCGGCCACCGCCTCAGGGCCATAGCGAAACGCCCAGCCCCCGCGATCGAAGTCTCCACGGCTGTCCGGATCTTCCATGACCCCATCCAGGGACATGAACTCGATGACGATGACGCGACCCATCTCTGCCTCCTTGGTCTGATGCGCTTGGGACGAACGGGAGGCCCACGAGGGGACACCGCGTGGCGAAAGCTCGAGATTCGCGGGCAGCGGCGGCCACGATCGGTGCGGTGCTCGACACGGTGCGGACCTTCGCCCGGCGGCGGACAACGGCGTAGGATCGTGCTGACGTGGACGAGCCTGTTCAAGCGCCGGCTGAGCACCCGTTCCGGGATCGTCGTACCGCTGGTCTCGCCCTGGCCGCCCGGCTCGAGCGGCTGCGTGAGGACGATCCGGTGATCCTGGCG
This sequence comes from uncultured Solirubrobacteraceae bacterium, assembly GCA_963798325.1. GTDB lineage: Bacteria > Actinomycetota > Thermoleophilia > Solirubrobacterales > Solirubrobacteraceae > Solirubrobacter. Next base: position 1,248,880 of record CAWCSS010000001.1, on the reverse strand, counting down.
CTCGAACCCGGCGGCGTGCCGGTCGGCGCCGTGGCGGCCGAGGTGCTCGGCGCGCCGTTCGGGGTGATCGCCGTGGCGCGCATCGGCGAGCCCGGCCGGCGCGTGGGAGCCGTTGCCGAGGGCGGCCCGCCGATGATCGATCACCGTCTCGCACGCAGCTATCGGCTGGACGCGATAGCGCTCGCGACGGCGCGTGAGGAGGCTGAGCGCGCGGTGGCCGACCGCGCGGCGCGGCGCACGACGCCGCTGCCGGACCTGACGGGCCGGACGGTCGTGCTCGTGGGCGATGGGATCGCGACCGGGCGTGCGGCCGCCGCGGCCGGGTATGCCGCGCGGCGGCGCGGAGCGGCGCGGGTCGTGGCGGCGGCGCCGGTGGCGACCGCGGACGCGATCGCCTGGCTCGGCGAACAACTCGACGAGGTCATCTGCGTACGTTGCGCGCCGCTGGCCGCCAGCCTGCTGCAGTGGTACGACCAGCCGCTGCTGGCCTCCAAGGACGACGCGGCGGTCCCGTTGCCGGGCGGGGCACAGGCGCAGGACGCGGACGGCGTCCTCTCGATTCCAGAGGCCGCGCGAGGGCTGACGGTGCTCGTCCCTCCGGTGGACCTGACCGTCGCCGAGTCACTCGCGGGCGCCGGGTTCGCGACGCTGCGGCTCGAAGACGCCGAAGTCCTGGAGGCGGCGACCGAGCGCGTCCGCGCGGGTCAGCTGGCGCGCGGCCTGGCGGTCGGATTCGTCGGGTTCGGGCGGGCCGCCGACGCGGTGTTCGCCGCCGGCGAGCACGCCGACGCGCTCGTCGTGGCCGGCGGCCACCACGAGCCCGACCCCGACGTGCTGCAGTCGATCACCTCGCCCACGCTGCTGATCGCCGCCGGCGAGGATCCGATCGAACAGCGTTGGGTGCGCGATGCTCGCGCACTGCTGCGCCACTGCGAGACCCACACGGTCGTCGTGCCCGGCGCGACGCACGGGTTCCCGCAGTCACGCGCGCCGGAGATGGTCGCGCACGCGACCCAGCGCTGGTTCGGCGCGCACCTCGCATCGATGGCGTGACCGCGGCCGCGTGCCGCCCCGCGGCGACGGATGGTTGCTCGGCCCGGCCCATCGGAGTAGCGTCGCGAGCGTGGGACGCCGTGCGCTCGCCTGTCTGGCGGTGCTGGCCGTCGGAGGGTGCGGTGGCGGCGCCGCCAAACCGCGGGCGCAGGCCGCGCATGGGTCGGTTCCGCGGCTGACGGCCGCCGTGGCCGGCAAGCTCGATGCGCAGTTGCGCGAGCAGATCGCGCAGGCCGGCATCCCGGGCGGCGCGGTGGCGGCGGTGGTGTTCCCCGACGGGCGCGAGTGGTCCGGCGCGTACGGTCTCGCTGTCATCGACCCGCCACAGCCGATGACCACGCAGACATCGTTGACCTTCAACAGCGTGACCAAGATGGCGACGGCGACGCTCGCCTTGCGGCTGGTCGAGCAGGGCCGGCTCTCGTTGGACGATCCGATCCGGCGCTGGTATCCGGCGTGGCGGGGCGACGCGGCGGCGACGGTCCGTGATCTGCTCGCCCACACCTCGGGCGCCCGCGACCCGCCGAGGGCGTTCTTCATGCGCGTGCTCCGCCGCCCCGGGGCGCGCCTGGGTCCTGAGGACGAGGTTCGCGGCTCGCCGCGGCCGAGCGCGCGGACCGCCGAGACGGAGTACTCCGACACGGGCTTCGTGATCGCGGGGCTCGTGCTTGCCCGTGCGGGGGGTGCCCCGGTCTCCGAGCTGATGCGCCGCGACGTGTTCGATCATCCGGGCGGCGACGGGCTCGTGCTGCAGCCGGCCGAGCGTCCCCGTCCACCGATCGCCCACGCCTATTGGTACCCGCACGGAGTCGCCGACCCGGTTGACGCGAGCGACGGCGGCCCCTTCGTCCCCAACCGTTCCTTCGCCGGGTTGGGCAGCACCGCGTCGGCGCTCGCGGGGGACGTCCCTTCGGTTGCGCGCTGGGCGCACGAGCTGCTCGGCGGGAGCATCCTGAAGCCCGCCTCGCTGGCGGAGATGACCCGCTTCCGCCGCGGCGGGTTCTGGGAGGCCTATGGCCTCGGGCTCGCGCGCGACTCGGTGGATGCGCGCGAGATGTGGGGCCACAGCGGCGACGGGCTCGGTATGCACACCGAGCTCTGGCACCTCCGCCGTGAGAACGTCACGGTCGCCGTGACCTGGAACGACGACGTGCTCGAGGCTGTCGACACGCCGATCCTGCGGGCGCTCGTGCGGACCGCCGTCGGTCGCTGATCCCGCGTGGCGTCCCGGTGTTCAGCCGCCGGGGCGCTGACGGTCCGCGACCGTGCGCGCGATGGCCTCGGCCTCGTCTCGCGACTTCAGCGGGACCGAGCTCATCCGGAGCGTCCGCGCAGGCTCGGTTCGTCGCATCGACGGCACGCTCCACCGCGCCGGCGAGCACGTTCGCCTCGCCGGCCTCAACACCGTCGAGCACGATCTCGTGACCTTGGACCACCTCATCGAGGCGGAGATGGCCGACGCTCGAATGGCCCGCGAACTCCGCGGTCAGCCGTGCGCTGAGATCACGCGACCAGCGGCGGCTCGGACCACCCGACAACGGAATGCGCAGACGCACCCCGACGCGCCCCACGGGCAGCGGTTCGCCCTTGGCAGTCCCTGCAATGGTGTGCGACTCAGCCATAGTCCCCATCCCGAACGGCAACCGAGTCTCGGGTCCTACTCGACGCGGAGCCCCCTCACAACTCGACGGTTGGAAAGCGGACGGCTCGTCTCGGAGCCGCGACCGCCGGATCAAGCCGTCTGCCGGCGATGCCGATAGGACCCGCGCGGCGCGTGCGATCGTTCGCGCCCTGTGCGGGCTGTCCGTGCCGTCTTCATGCGTATGCGAACCCGTCCCCAGATCATCGCCGTGTTCGCCCTCACGGTCGTCGTCGCCGGGTGCGGTCAGACCGCCGGCGCCGGCCTCCACAGCGACACCTCGACCGTCGAGCATCGTGCGAAGGGGGACGCGGCGAAGACCGACGCGCACGACGCTCTCGCCGCGACCGGCACCGCCGCCGCCGCGGCGGCGAAGCTCCCCGTCAAGGGCCGTGCGCCGAAGACCGGCTACAGCCGCGAGCAGTTCGGGGACGGCTGGGCCACCACCGACGGCTGCGACACCCGCGATCGGATCCTCACCCGCGACCTCACCGCCACGGCATATCTGGATGACTGCCGCGTCCTTTCCGGCACACTCGCCGACCCCTACACCACGGCCGGCATCCGCTTCATCCGCGGCGGCACGTCAGAGGTCGACATCGACCATCTCGTCGCGCTCTCGGACGCCTGGCAGAAGGGCGCCCAGCGGTGGTCCGCCGCGAAGCGCGTCGCGTTCGCCAACGACCCGCTGAACCTGCTCGCCGTCGACGCGCACATCAACCGCGCCAAGGGCGACGGGGACGCCGCCACCTGGCTGCCACCGAACAAGCCGTTCCGGTGCGCCTACGTCGCTCGCCAGGTCGCCGTCAAGCGCAAGTACCAGCCTCTCGGTCACCGCCGCCGAGAAGAGCGCGATCGCCCGCGTGCTCGCCACCTGCCCCGGCCAGAAACTCCCGAAGCTCGGCGCCCACCTCCCGAGGAGCCGTGACGCCGCACACAGCCCAGCATCCCCGGCCAGACCAGCGGCAGCCGGGCGTCCGGCACGCGGCACGTCTACGCCAACTGCGCCGCGGCGCGCGCCGCCGGCGTGACGCCCATCGAGCGCGGCACCCCCGACTACGCCGCCAACCCCCAGCTCGACCGCGACAAGGACGGCGTCGCCTGCGAGAACCGCTGACGCGCGTCAGCGACAGCGGTTCCAGGCGGAGCAGACTCGCCCTTCGTCCGTTTCGCGCTCAAGGATGCTTGCGTCCGGCCGATGTCTCGATTGGCAGAAATGTTGTAGCCCGCGTGCTCCGGCGCGGGCGAAACCTCAGGAGCTCCGTCGCACATGTCAATCCCTCCGCCTGGGTACGAAACGCCGCAGGCGTCACCTCCTCCACCGGCGCCGCAGGCGGCTCCGCCCGACCGCCAGAGCGCGAACGCTCACAACGGAAGCCGACCGGCCGACGACCAGGTGCGGTACGTGTTCATGTCGGTGAAAGCGCTGCGCGGCAGAGAGGGCAGCGCGAGAGCGAAGTGGCAGAACCAGGGCTGGGAGTTCGTCTCCGAGGATCGAGGGACACTGCGGACGGAGCTGAGCTTCCGCAGGGTGAAGCCGAAGACGCTCGGTGTCTCCCTGGTGAGCCTGGTCGCCACTTTGCGACGCTTGCAGCCAACGACGCAGTTGACCTTGGTCGCGTCATGCGCGCTGCTTCTCGTCGCGGGCTGCATCGGCGTCGTGATCGGGACCCGCAGTCCGAGCGCGCTGCAGACCACCGGATCGACCGCGCCGCCGGCCGAACCGACGGTCACAGCCACCCCCGAAGCGCCGGAACCCGTCGCCGCAGTGTCGAGCGAGCCGACCGGCGGGCAGGCGAGCGAGCCCCAGTCCGGTGCGACCCTCGAGCCCGAGGCCGAGGACGGCGACGCGGCCTCCTTCGAGAACTGCGACGAGGTTCGCGCCGCCGGCCTCGACCCGCTCGAGCGCGGCGACGGGATCTATGAGCAGAACACGCACCTGGACCGCGACGGTGACGGCCTGGCCTGCGAGTAGACCCGCGCGGCGGAACGTGCGCGCCGCGCTGTGGCGGCGCGCACTGGGGATCTAGCCGAAGATCGGCGCGAGCCCGTCCACGTCCGCGCCCGTCCGGGCGGTGAAGCCGAGCAGCGCGGTGTTCTTGGGCGGCGTGATGGTGCCGCTGGTCGTCGGCTTCGACGTGCCGAGGCTCCCGATCGTCCGAGGCGGCACGCCCTGGCCGAAGTGGAACGTGAGCTGCCCGAGCACGTTGTGGCCGTTGTTGTTCTTGACGCCGACGAAGTTGATGCTCGTGACGCTCCTGAGCTCGGCGGCGCTGAGCGACTGCAGGGTCGTGCTGTTCCCTCCGCGCCCGTAGCGGTTCAGGGTGTGGACCTTGCCGCGGGCCTGGACCTGCATCTGGACCTGGTTCGATCCACGACGTCCCGGCCACGCTGGGTGCCAGGCTGGTCCAGATGTTCAGGGCGTTCGGCTGAACGGCGCCGCCCTGCAGCAGCGACATGAGCTGGGTGAGATCGGACTGCCAGCTCTGGTCGGACGTGTAGCCGACGTTCGGGAACTGATAGAGGGCAGCGCTGCCGATGCCGATCGGGGTTCGGACGGCGGGGGCATCCATCACGGGGGTTGTCATTTGACAGGCCTCCATAGGGGTGTGGTCGGGGGAGCGATGCCGGCAAGCATTCGCCAGGCGATCACCTGGGTACTTCGGGCGTCGTGAGCGATCGAGGGAGTGTGCGCGCGCTGCACGCTCCGGGCTCATTCGAAGCCGCCTGCCGGGGTTGCAGGAAGAACTGAACCAGCCACGCGGAGGGCGGTCAACCGGTAATGCGACATGGAAATCGGCCCAGGCGTGTGCCCGCTCGCGAGTCACGAGGGCGTCGTCGTGGACGCGCGGTCAGTCGAGAGTGCGCGCCCGGGCGGCCTGCAGCTCCGGCACGTGCTCCATCGCCCACCGGCAGATGGCGACGAGCGGCTCTTCGAGCGTCTGGCCCAGCGGTGTCAGGCGATACTCGACCGCGGGCGGGACGACTTCGAACACCGTTCGTTGCACGAGCCCATCGGCTTCCATGCTGCGCAGCGTCTGCGTGAGCATCTTCTGCGAGATGCCCTCGATGGTGCGCCGCAGCTCGCCGTGCCGGCGCGGGCCGTCGACGAGCGCGTAGACGACCAGGCACGTCCACTTGTCGGCGATCCGGTCGAGCGCCTGGCGCGACTCGCAGTTCTGGTCGAGCACGTTCGGCTGCATGTCCACGTGTCAATCCTACGGGTAGGCACCAAAAGGTGCCTACTTGTCTCTTGGTGCCTATCCGCGTAGCGTCCGTGACATGGCTCCCCTGCTCATCCATCGCCACCGCTCCGCGGTGGCGAACACGCCGGTCAACGCCTACCTGGTGGAGGGCGCCGACGGCGTCGTGGCCGTCGACGCCACGCTGACGATGTCCGGCGGACGCGGGCTGCGCGCGCAGGCCGAGGCGCTCGGCAAGCCGCTGCTCGGCGTCGTCCTCACGCACGCGCATCCGGACCACTACGGCGGACTGGTCGCGCTGCTGGACGGCCGCCCGCTGCCGGTCTTCGCGACGGCGCGCGTCGGTGAGGTGATCCGCCGCGACGATCCGGTCAAGGAGCAGATCCTGCGTCCGATGTTCGGCGACGAGTGGGCGCCAGAGCGCGCGTTCCCGACCGAGGTGGTGGCCGACGGCGACACGGTCGAGCTCGGCGGCATCGCGCTGACCGTGACCGACCTCGGGCCGTCCGAGTCGCCCGCCGACTCGCTCTGGGCACTCGCGGACGAGCCGTGGCGCGTGTTCTCGGCCGACCTCGCCTATGACCGCACGCACTGCTACCTCGCCGACGGGTTCGCCGCCGAGTGGCTCGCCAACCTGCGCCGGCTGCGCGCCGAGCTTCCGCCCGGCAGCACCTTGCACCCTGGCCACGGCGAGCCGGGCGGGCTCGAACTGCTCGACTGGCAGGAGGCCTACATCGAGACGATGCTGCGGGCGGTGCGCACGCCGGGCGTCGACGTCGCCGCGACGATGCGCTCCTTCCTGCCGTCGGACACGCTGGCGTTCCTGATGGAGCTCAGCGTCGCGCCGCTCGCGGCGGCCGCCTAGCCACCCCCGCGGGTGCCTGCGGGCGGTCAGCCGTGGCCGTGGCCGTCAATCAGCGCCCGCGACGGCGGCTGAAGCCGAATCCGCCGCCGAAGAGCAGCAGGAGAATGACGATGATGAGCAAGATGGTGAGCACGAAGGACTCCGCCTGTTGGATTGGTGGGCCTTGAGCTACCCAGCCGTGTCGGAGCTCAGACGTGCCGGTTCAGCGTGGTGAACGCTTCTGGTGGCCGCGTCGGCGGTCCGAGCAGCGCGTCGCGCACCGGCGAAGACGCGACTCAGCGCGTCCGCTGGATGCTCTGCAGTGATCGGTCGAGATCGCGCTGCGACGCCTGTGTGGCGTGGAGCGCCAGAGGCGTCAAGACGGCGAGGGTGACGATGACGGCGAGCGCGATGAGCGTGCGGGCGTTCTTGCTCATACACCCTTATCGCCACCAGCGGCCTTTGGCTTGAGCCTGATGCTCACGTTGGACGTCTCGACCGGTGCGATCGACGCCACGGGCGATGGTGAGTGTCGTGGACTGCGCGTTCGGCCGGGCCGTGAGGCCTGTATCCATTGCGTCGCTCCGACTCGCGAACCGCTCCGCGGCGCGGCTTGCGGGTCGTCACGCGGTCCGAGGGGCGGTGCGGGGCGCGACCCGCTCGACGGCCGCGATGATCTCCTGCAGCGCCGCGATCTCCTCGTCCAGCGCTCTGCGGCCCTCGGGCGTGGCACTGACCCAGGTGCGCGGGCGGCGGCCCTCGAGGATGCGCTCGCTGGCGACGTAGCCCGCGTCCTCGAGCTTGGCGAGGTTGCTGGCCAGGTTGCCGTCGGTGAGCTCGAGGGTCTGCTTGAGGAAGGTGAAGTCCGCGCGCCCGACCTCGCACAGCACGGCGAGGATCCCGAGCCGCGTGCGCTGGTGGACCGCATCGTCGAGCCGGCGGCTGGGGTGGCTCATCGCATCCACGCCCCCAGCGCGCACAGCGCGAGCCCGAAGGCGAGTTCGATCAGCCATGCGGCGCCGCCGCCCGCCGCCACCGCGCCCGCCAGCAGCGCGCCGGCTCCCACGCCCGCGATCAACTCCGGCCGCCCATCCCACCAGGAGAGGATCGCGTAGCCCACGACCACCACGCCGATCGGCGCCAGCAGGCCCGCCGTGAGCCCGCCAAGCTCGGCCCCGACCACCCCGGCCGCGAGGCCGATCGCCCAGAGCGAGCCGGCCAGGTACCACATGCGCCGTCGCCCGGCGACACCGCGAGCGCGCGACCGGCCGCGATAGTGGCGGCGCACCGCGAGCAGCGCCACGAGCCCAGCGATCAGCCAGTACGGCCCGATGGCGGCGGGCCCCGCGACGGCGAGCACGAGTGCCGCCAGGATCCCGGCCGACCCGAACGCGAGCGGCGGAAACCATGCCGCGCCCGCTCCGTCTCGAGCGCGCTCGCGCACGCGAGCGATCTCGGCGAGCTCCGCACGCGCCTCGCCCGGCCGCCTCGCCGCCAGCGCGATCGGGTCCGGGCCGGTGTCCCCGCGCTCGGATCCGTGGCGCGCGGCGAGCTCCGGCGTCGGTGGTTTACGGGCCCGCCCTGTCTTGCTTGCTTTGTGTTGCAAAGTGCTTTGCGTCGGGAAGGACTATCTCGACAAGGCTGGCACACGACCTCCAGGAGGCGCGCCGATGCACGTGCAGGACAAGGATCTCGTCACCACACTCTCCACCGACGAAGAGCCGCTGACCGCGGCGGTGTACGCCCGGCGCGACACGCCCCTGGGCGGCGCGCGCTGGCTCGGGCCGCTGGGCAACTACCTGGTCGTCCGTCCCGCCGCGAGGGCCGCTGCGCACAAGGACTCCGAACGCACCGACGTCCCGCTCGACGCCGCCGTGATCCTCGGACTCGGCAAGACGCACCTGCACGTGTGGTCCGCGGACCCGATGCTCAGCACGGTCGGCGACCACCTGGGCGCGGTCGAACTCGACCGGCTCGCGTCGGTCCACACCGACATCGCCAAGTCCTGGGCGCCGCTGGTGCTGACCTTCAAGGACGGCGAGGCGCTCGAGCTTCAGGCGCGCGGCGACGTCGTTGGCTTCGCGCGTGCCTTCGACGCGATCCCTTGACAGACGCGTCCGATGGTGGCCGCCGTCATCGGTCGCTGAACCGCTTCAAGAACCGCACCAGCCCTTTGAGGAATGCGTTCTTGGAGGGCTCGGCGGTGTTGGGATCGTTGTGGGCGTAGCTGCGGTGGCGGTCGACCAGGGTGAGGTTGCGGGCCGGGATCCGCGACTGCCTGGCCAGCGTTCGGGCGGCGTCGAGCCCGCGCGTGCCGGCCAGCGCGGCGGCGAAGACGTAGATCTTGAGGCTGTGCGGCAAGTCGTCGCCGTGCGTGGCGTGGACGTCGAGGACCTTCTGCGCCGGGTTGGCGTTCCCGGCGGCCACGGCGCCCGCGTCGATCGTCAGGCGCAGCGGGTGATACCAGGCCGTCCCGTCCAGGCCCTGCAGGCCGCGCCCGCCGAACGCCTCGGCCATCCGCCGCAGCGGCGTCAGCTCGCCGTCGTCGTCCCAGCCGCGCGGGTCACCCGATGCGCTGAGGTGGCCGAGGTGCGACTGCGCCGCGGCCAGCGAGCTCGGCGAGGTCTCGCTGTCCAGCGCGTATCCGTACTGACCGGCGTTGGTCACCGGCACGGGCGGCGCCAGGCCGGCGGGAAGCAGGCCGGATGCCTGGGCCAGCGACGGGCTGGTGGGATCCATGAGCACGCTGAGCGCTCCGGTCGAGTTGAACAGTCCCGCAAACGGCGACACGATGCCGCCGAATTGGAGCCACGGTGAGCCGGCGTTGAGCTCGGCGAGGCTGTTGGTCGCCGCCGCCCTCGTGACCGGGGCGGGGCCGCTGCCACCGTCGATGAACACCAGGCCTGCGAGCCCGTCGGCGCCCGTCGTTCCGTGGAAGTCCCAGGTCGCGTAGGCGGTGGTGATCGTTCCCCCCAGCGAGTGCCCGCCGACCACGACGCGTCCACCGAGCTGCTTGGCGCGCAGCACCACCCGGCGCAGGTCCTCGACCGCGGTGTTCATCCCCCACCGCTTGGCGTAGGACACCTCGGCGTCTGGGATCAGCCGAAAGTGAGTCGCGATGGACTGGTCCTTGAGCCAGCCCAGGTAGTAATCGAACACGTCCTGCGACGTGGCCGTCCGGGCCTTGGCGCGATCCAGAACGCTGTGATCCTCGAGCAGGTTCTCTCGCCGCTCGACCGCCCAGACCTGCCAGTTCGGGGCTCGATCGACGATCGCGCGTGCCAACGGCGCAAAGTACGCAGCGCTCGCCGAGGTGCCCGGACTCAGGACGAGCACGTTGCGCGCCTTGTGCGGACCGATCTTCAGGACACCGACCCGGTTGTACTTCGCCGGGGTGCCCGGCACCTTCAGACCGTCGATCCACGTCAGGTGAGCCGTGCCGGCGGCATGGGCAGCGGAACCGGAGAACGCGAGCAGCGAGACGGCGCCGGCCAGGATCGCCGCGGCGCGCCGTGAGACGGGGGACATGCCGCGCAACGCTACAACCCGCCCGTCACGCAACGCGGCGGCTCCGGCGACGGTCTCCCGACCCGCCACTCGACATCGCGCAGAGCGAGACCACACACCGTGAACTCGGCGCGACCAGCGCCGGCTCGCCCCCGCCTTCGTCAGTCGGCGTCCAGAGCCGCGATGTCGTCGGGCGCGAGCTCGAGGTCGGCGGCGGCCGCCGAGTCGGTGATCGACTCGGGGCGCTTGGCTCCCGGGATCGGGATGACGCACGTCGGACTGCGCGAGCTCCCACGCCAGAGCGACCTGTTGGGCGCTGACGCCGTGGCGCTCGGACACCGCCTTGAACGCGGGGTGTTTGTCCGCCAGTCCCTTCGCGCTGTTGAGCCCGCCGAGCGGCGACCAGGGCAGAAACGCAAGACCGAGCTCCTCACACACGTCGATCTCGGGCCGGCTGGAGCGGAAGGCGGGCGAGAACTGGTTCTGGACGCTGACGAGCGCGTCGCCGAGGACGGAGTGCGCGAGCCGGATCTGGTCGGCGTCGGCGTTCGAGATTCCCACCATGCGGACCTTGCCCGAGTCGTGGATCTCCTTGAGCGTCCCGACGATGTCCGCGTAGTCGCGGTTCGGGTCGGGGCGGTGATGCTGCCAGAGCGAGATCTGGTCGACGCCGAGTCGCTGCAGCGACGCGTCGACCGCCGCCCGGAGGTGGTCAGGGGAGCTGTCGATAGCCCATCCGCCGCCGTCGGTCCGCGTGTGACCGCCCTTCGTGGCCAGCAGGACCTCCGAGCGCAGCCCGAGTTCGTCGAGCAGTCCGGCGATGAGCCGCTCGTTCTCGCCCTGCGCCTTTGGGCCGAGCTCGTTTCCGGGGCCGTAGGCGTCGGCGGTGTCGAGCAGGCGCACGCCCGCATCGACGGCCGCGCGGACGGTGGCGGCAAGCTGCTCGCGGGGTTGCGCACCGGTCTGGTCGAAGGTCATCAGCCCCAGGCCGATCGCGCCCACACGCTCGCGGCCCACGGTGTCATTGCCGATCTCTCGAATCTTCATCGAGGTTCGTCCTTCCCACGGGACGCGCTCGACACGCGGACCCCTCCTCGCTCGCGCGCTGAAGATCGGTTTCGTCGCGATCTTCGCCGCGCGAATCGATCTCACGCCAGATCGCTTGCATCGCTTCGACGCTCCGTTGCTGCCGCGAACGTAACGAGATTTTCGGTTACCGGAAATCTTGTTACGTCAGGGTTCTCCGATGGCGGCGTTCAGATCCCGAAGTCACCCACGTCGTGCGGAGCCTGGTCATCCGAGGCGCCATCCAGGCTCAGGCGGCGCTTCACGGCTTTGGCGATCCGCCGCTTCCCCGCCGACTGGTTGCGCTACGACGCCACGTACGTCGCACAGCGAGCGCACCGCCGCGATGACGTTGGCGGCCTCAGGGCCTGACGCCAGCAGGGAGACGCATGCGTGGTTCGCCACGCGCGCAGCGATCGCATCCGTGGACGGTTTCGAGCACGCGTGAGAGCGTCACCGCCGCGGCCGCTGCCGGCGTGATCAGCGTCGGGTCGGTGTCACGGACGGTCTTGGTCGCGCAACAGTCTTGGTAGTGGCTGATGATCGTGAGCTTCTGCGACGGATCGCGAGGGGTGATGAGCGTGCGTTCGCGGCGTTCTACCGGGCGCACTTGGACGCCGTGGTGGCGTTTCTGCGTCGTCGGGTGCCGGAGCCTGAGCTGGCGTTCGATCTTGCCGCTGAGACGTTCGCGGCGGTGGTGACCGCGGCTGGGAGCTATGACGGTTCGGGGCCGCCGGCCGCGTGGCTGTTCGGGATCGCTCGCAACAAGTTGCGCGAGAGTCTGCGCCGCGGCCGGGTCGAGGACGCCGCACGCAAGAGCCTTGGGCTGGAGCCGATCGTCTTCGAGGATGAGGCCCTGTTGCGCGTTGAAGAACGCGCGGCGGCCGGTGAGCCGGCGCTGGAGCGGCTGTTGCAGTCGCTTTCGGAGCCGACTCGCGCGGCGTTGCTGGCCCGTGTGGTCGATGAACTCGACTACGAGGAGATCGCCGCTCGGTTGCAGTGCTCAGAGCAAGTGGTGCGCCAGCGCGTGCACCGCGGGCTGGGACGCCTTCGGATGGGACTGGAGCAGCGCCATGGCTGACCCGTTTGAGACCTTCGAGCGCCAGGTGCGCCGCAAGCTCGGCCGCCGCAGGCGAGTCCCGCTGACCGCCGCGGTCGCTGTGGTGGCGTTGACCGCGACCGCCACCGCCACCGCGATCGTCCTTGACCAAGAGCCGTCGAAGCCGCTGACGGGGCGCAGCGGCGAGCTTTCCTACCGGATCGCGGTCCGTCCTGACCTGACGGCCGGCAACGTCGGGTGGTGCTACACGGTCACCACCCGAGGCTCCGGCGGCGGGAACGGCTGCGGGCCGGCGGGCTCGACCGAGCGCGCAGTGATCGGGGGCATCGGATTCTCCGACGGCCGCCGAGGCGTCACCGCGGTGATCGTCGACGGCAGGACCGCCACCGTCAAGACCGGCCGCCGCTCGATCGCCACCCGCGCCGACCGCGGCCTCCCGCCGGGCTGGAAGGTCGCCGTGTTCGCCGGCTCAGAGCCCTCGACGGTCACACCGCTGGACGCGCAAGGCAACGCACTGCCCAACCAGGACCCGCCCACCAGTTGGGCCGCCGGGCGCCACGGCTATCCCGTGCGCACGGTCAACGCCGCCGACCCGCCCGACGCGCCGTGCGCGATCCGCGCCGCCCGTCTCCCGAACCTGCGCGCCACCACCGCGAAACTGCTCCGGGCCTACCCCGACACGCCACCCACCGACGTCCGAGAACCGGCCTTCCTGGCGTGCTCGACCACCGTCCTCTACCTCGGCCACACGCGCCTACGAGCCGCCGTGCTCGTCAACGCCCTCGACCCCACCGCTCCGGCACCCGACCTGCCCCCGAACTTCCAGACCACCACTCGGCGCGTCCAGCAAGGCTGGCTCGTGCTCTTCGGTGGTACCGAGGCCCAGCGCAAGACCGTCCTCCAGGCCCTTTCCACACGGCTCTAGCTCAATGGTTGCGCTGGGCGCTCGATGAAGCCGCCTAACCCGCCAGCAACGAGCCCATTCGGACCCATCCGGGCGGCTTCACGCGCAGGCGGCTCAGCCGAAGTGGACGTCGCAGGCGGCCGTGCCGGAGGCGACGATCGAGTCATAGAGGGCGGCGATGGTGGCGTCGCTGCCGCTCTCGTCGAAGAGGTGGTTGGACTTGCGCTTGATCCGGACGGTCTGCGTCTTGGTCGTGATCTGGGTGGCGGCGCCGACCTGGACCTGGCAGGTCCAGGAGACGTTGCGGAAGGCGGGGCGGCCGTTGCGCGTGTTGGAGAAGATGTTGTAGGAGCCGTCGGGCCGGACCGTGAGCTTGACCTGGCCGCCGACGTCGGCGTTGTTCTCGTTGCCGAGGAACTCGACACGGTCCGCGAGCGCCACCTTCTGCAGGCTGGCCGCGTTGGCGGCGCCGGCCCCGATCAGCAGCGACCCGCTGACGATGCCGGTGGCGGTGAGCAGCGCGAGGCCGCGGCGGCTGCGGTTGATCGTGTTCTTCATGGTGAATTCCCTTCGGTGGTGAGGTGCTTGTCGGCGGGGAAGACGCGACGACACCCCGCACATTCCTGAGAGACCGCCCGCTGGTTCGACCAAAAACAGGACAGAAGATGGGACATCGACACCCGCCCGCCCGGGCGACAGAGCCGGTCCGCCGCGAGCGTCCTACAACCGCGTCATCGCGTCCACGCGCGCGTGCTCGACCGTCTGGCGGCGGGTGGTCTTGACGCCAGGGCGAGACCCGGTTGCGTACGCGCGAGTCCGAACGATGAGCGGCCCAGTCGACACCGCTGTGAGCCGGTCACGTTGGGTTAGCCTTCAGCGGGTGCGAGCCACGACGTTCAGGTTCGAGTCGTGTGAGCTCGACGTCGCCCGCTACACGCTGTCGCGCGACGGGGAGGAGGTTCACGTCGCCCCGCGCGTGTTCGACCTGCTGCAACATCTGCTCCGCAACCGAGCGCGAGTCGTCCCCAAAGACGAGTTGCTGGACGCACTCTGGGGCAGCCGTTTCGTGTCCGAGACGGCGTTGACCACGGCGTTGCGCTCCGTCCGGGCCGCGATCGGCGACAGCGGGGAGGAGCAGCGGCTGATCCGCACGGTGCACGGCCGCGGCTACCAGTTCGTCGGCGTCGTGGATGCCCGCGACGACGCCGGGCGGGTTCCTGGCGCAGGGGCGGATCCGGAGCGCCAGTCGATCCGCTTCTGCACCGCGGATGACGGGACCCGGATCGCGTGGGCGACCACGGGCAGTGGGCCGGTGCTGCTGAAGGCCGCCAACTGGCTGAGCCATCTCGACCTGGAGTGGCGTTCACCGGTCTGGGGCCATTGGGTCAAAGGCCTGGCCGCCGAGCTACCGGGTTTCTGCTGCTTCCAATTCGCGATCTCCGACGACGCGCGCTTCGTGGCCGCGTACACGGGGGAAGACGACCAGAAACTGGTCTACCATCGCGACCGGAGCACCGGGATCACGCGGATCGTGAGTGCGCCGAGCGGGCGCGATGCGATCGCGGCGCCCAGCAAGCTGTTCGCCGGCGTCGCCATCAGCGGGGACGGACGCTTCGTGAGCTTCGGCAGCACCGCCGCGCTGGCTCCCGGTCACTTCGCGGGGGCGGTCGTCTTCCCGAGCGACGTCTTGGTGCGCGACGTCTTCGGAGCGCCCGAGCTGGCCCCGCGTCTCAGCGGTGAGGCCCGTCAGCGACCGTCGGCCCTGCGCATCCGCGTCGACTGCGGGGCGGCGTTCTGCGACGGCGCGATCACGGGCCAAGTGACGGCACAGTCGAGCCCCAAGGGCGCCGGCAAGGAGATCTTCGACATCCAGCGGGCCACGACGTACACGCCCGGTGGGATGTCGACGGTGGTCGCGCTTGAACTGGCCGGGGGCGCCGCCGCCGTGAGCCGACTCGAAGCGTTGCTCCAGGATCCCGCCTACCGCGAGCACTCCCGGATGCAGCTGGAGCTGCAAGCCACGGGTGAGCGGGGCACGAAGACGGCCAGCACGACGCTGCTGCTGGCGCCCGACTCGCTCCCCGCCGAGCCCGAGCCCGGCGCAGCCCGGCCACCCGGCGGCTCCCGTGGCGCCGGCGAGTCCGGAGCTGCCGGCATCGCCTGGACAGCCGGTCTCGGTGAAGCCGCGGCTCGTCCTGAGGGCGACGACCAAACGCGACCGCAAGGCGCCGTACGTCTACCGCCTGCGTGGCGGCCTGACGGGGGCGTTCACGAAGAGCGGCTCGGTATGCCGCGGCACGGTCGCGATCACCGTCAAGCAGGGGAAACGGACCGTCGCGCGCAAGTCGGCGCGCATCGCGAGCAACTGCACCTATCGGACGACGGTCAGCGTCAACGGCCGTAAGGTCAAAGGGCGGCGTTCGGCCACGCTGAAGGTGACCGCTCGTTACGGCGGCAACGGCGCCGGCCGGCCGGTGACGCTGCGCCCCGCGACGGCCGGAACCTCGGTGCGGGCGAGGTAGCCGCACACGCGCGATCAGCGGCGAGTCACCCGGCTCGGTTCGCGCGTGATTGCGGCGACCCGTCGCGGCGTAGGATGCGTGGTCATGTGCCGATTGTTTGCTCTGCACGCGGGTCGACGCGACGTCCGGGCCGAGTTCTGGCTGCTGGAGGCGCCGACGTCGATGGCGGTGCAGAGCGAGGTCAATGCCGATGGGTTCGGGATCGCGGCGCTGAGCGCGGATGACGCGCTGCTGTTGATTCGCAACCCGGTGCAGGCGTCGGGCGATCGCCTGTATCGCGGGGTTGCGCGGGGTGCCGAGGCGTGTCAGTTCCTCGTGCACCTGCGCTACGCCAACACGGGTGTGACGTCGTTGTCGAACACGCATCCGTTCCTGCAGGACGGGCGGGTGTTCGCGCACAACGGCGTCGTCGGCGATCTCGAACGGCTCGAGCAGCGGCTCGGCGAGCAGCGGGCGATGGTGAGTGGCGAGACCGATTCCGAGCGGTTGTTCGCGCTGATCACGCTGTGCATCCGTGAGGCGGGTGGAGACGTGCGGGCGGGCATCACCGCTGCGGTGCGCGAGCTGGCCGCGGGCTACGAGCTCTACAGCATCAACTTCGTGCTCGGCGAAGTCGGGCACCTGTGGGCGTTTCGGTACCCGGAGCACAATCCGCTGCTGGTCCTCGAGACGGAGGGCTCCGAGGCGATCGTCGAGCGTGACGCGCACGGCACGCTGCGTGTGCAGGCCGAGCGCCCCGACGGCCAGGCGATGGTGCTGATCGCCAGCGAGCCGATGGACGCCGATCCCGGGTGGCGGGAGGTCGGCGTCGGCGAGTTGGTCCACGTGGGCCCCGATCTCAAGGTCGACCGGGAGACGCTGCTGTCGGGCCCGCCGAGGCACCAGATGGTGCTCTCGACGAGCGCCGAGCAGTCGCAGGCGTACGAGCGCGACGACTGAGCCCGCCGAGTCAGGCGGTTCCCGGTCGCCAGGGCTCGTGCTCGTGCGTGAGCCAGACCAGCTCGGGGTCGAGCGCGCGCACCCGCAGCTGGCCTTCGGTGTGGGGCTCGTCGAGCTCGCCGAACCACACCGCGACGTCACCGCCGACGACGATCGGGCGCCCGCCGGTCTCGACGACGACGATCTGCATGCCGGGTGTGTGGCCCGCTGCCGGGACGAGCCGGAGCCCGGGAAGCAGTTCGTGCTCGCCGTCGACCACCACGTAGTCGACACCGGGCGGGTCGACCCACTCGCGGATCGTGTAGTCCTCCGCGGTGCGCGCGTCGTCGAGCTCTCGGCGCTGGACGTAGATCGGCTTGCCGGCGAAGAGGTGGTTGCCGCCGCAGTGGTCGAAGTGCAGGTGGGTGTTGACGACGATGTCGACGGCGGCGAGATCGAAGTCCTGCTCGCTCAGCGGCTGCAGGCGGGGATCGAGGTCGGCAGCGGCCGGGTGCAGCTCGGTGATGCCGGTGTCGACCAACACGCGCGCGTCGGGATGCTCGATGACGTGCACGTAGACCGGCATCCGCTCGTTCTCGGCGAGCAGGTCGGCCACCAGGACCGGCGTGATGGTGATCATCGGCCGGCCGCGCGGTATCGCAGGTACACGACGCGCGAGCTGAACGTGCGCGTCTCGATCAGCTCCAGGTCGACGCGGTGGTCTCGCGGGAAGTACGGGATGCCGCCGCCGACGGCGACCGGATGCACGAACAGCCGGTACTCGTCGATCAGATCCAGACGGACCGCCTCTGCGGCGAGCCCGGCGCCTCCCACCGCCACGTCTCCGCGCGCGGACAGCGCGCTCAGCTCGGCGCGCAGGTCACCGCGCGCGAGCGTCGTGTTCGCCCCCTCGACCGAATCCAGCGTCCGCGAGAACACCACCTTGGGCAGCGCCTGCCAGATCAGCGCGAAGTCGCGCATCACCGCGGACGGGTCGTTCTCGGCCGTCTCCCAGTAGACCATCGTCTCGTACAGGCGGCGCCCCAGCAGGTGGCCGGCGAGCGCGCGCACCTGGTCGTTGTGGAAGCGGTGCAGTTCCTCGTCGGGCGCCGACCAATCGAACGAGCCGTCCGGCCCGACGATGTAGCCGTCGGCGGAGACCCCGCCCATCTCGTAGATCACTTTCGGCATCGCGTCTCTCCTCGTTCAAGGGCTCAGCCTCCGGTATGACGGGGCGAGCCCTGGAAATTCATCGGAGCCCGGATGCGATCGTCACCACTGCGTCGGGGCGTAGTCCTTGAGGAAGACGCCGTGCAGGTCCTCGCCGGCCTCGCCGCGCACGATCGGGTCGTAGACGCGCGAAGCGCCGTCGGCGAGGTCGAGCGGCGCATGGAACCCCTCGTCGGCCAGCCGCAGCTTGGTCGTCTGGGGGCGTTCGTCTGTGATCCAGCCGGTGTCGACGCTGGTCATGAGGATGCCGTCGGTGGCCAGC
Organism: uncultured Solirubrobacteraceae bacterium; assembly: GCA_963798325.1. Lineage (GTDB taxonomy): Bacteria > Actinomycetota > Thermoleophilia > Solirubrobacterales > Solirubrobacteraceae > Solirubrobacter. The sequence continues at coordinate 1,230,673 of CAWCSS010000001.1, read as the reverse complement.
ATCTCGTGCGCGCTGGTGCGCGTGAGCATGTTCAGCGCGGCCTTGGCCATGTTCGTGTGCGGGTGCCCGGGGCCCTTGTAGCCGCGCCCGAAGCTGCCCTCCATCGCCGACACGTTGACGATGTAGGTGCGCCGCGCCTCGGACGCGGCCAGCGAGGCGCGCAGCCGGCTGATCAACACGAAGGGCGCCGTCATGTTGCAGAGCTGGACCTCGAGCATCTCGACGGGGTCGATCTCGTCGACGCGCTGGGTCCAGCTGTTGTGGTCGACGTCGTCGGGCACCAGTCCGCCGGCGTCGACCGCCGTCGAGCGGGCCGTGAGGGCGAGCGTGGTCACCGGGTGCAGGTCGTGGGCGGCACCGAGTTCCAGCACGTGGGAAGCGTCCGGCAGAGCTTCGGCCTCGCCGGCGATCAGCAACGCGTAGGCGTCGGGCGAGCGGCGCACGGTCTGCGCGGCGTTGTTGATGAGGATGTCGAGCGGGCCCTCGGCGGCCACCGCGTCGGCCAGCGCCAACACCTGGCCGGGCTGGCGCAGGTCGATCCCGACGATGTTGAGCCGATCGATCCAGTCGGCGCTGTCGGGCATCGACGCGAAGCGGCGCGCCGCGTCCTTCGGGAAGCGGGTGGTGATGGTCGTGTGCGCGCCGTCGCGCAACAGCCGCAGCGCGATGTACATGCCGATCTTCGCCCGCCCGCCGGTGAGCAGCGCGCGTCGCCCGGTGAGGTCGGCGCGGGCCTCACGGCGCTGCCGGTTGAGCGCCGCGCACTCGGGGCAGAGCTGGTGGTAGAAGGCGTCGACCTCGGTGTACTTGCGTTTGCACTGGTAACACGGGCGCGCGCGGATCAGCGTGCCGGCGGTCGCGCCCGCCCGGCTCGTGAGCTCGATGCCGCGCGTCTCGTCGTCGATCCGCCCGGGCGCCGCCGTGGCCGTGGCGGCGAGGACGTCGCGGTCGGCGGCGGCGACCGCCGCGCGCCGCTCGGCGCGGCGCACTTCCTTGACCGTCTTGAAGATCTTCGCGGTCGCGCGCCGCACGGCCACCGCCTGGGGATGCTCGACCGGGAGTTGCTCGACGCGGGCAAGCACGGCCAGGCACGTCTCGAGGTCGTCGCGGTCGATCTCCGTCACAAGAGGTGAAACGGTACTCAGGAGCGCCGGAAGAGCCCGCGGCGACGGCGCCGTGGGGCCACGCTCGGCCGGTCCGGGTCCACCGCTTCGGTGACGTTGGCCTCGGCCAACAGGTCCCACAGATGCTCCGCGCCCTGCTCGAGCTTGAGCTGCATCTCGTCCTCATAGAGGAAGTACACGGCGTGGAAATGGATGTCCCGCCCTTCGTGCACCAGCAACTCGGCGGCTTCGGAGGGCGCGAGGCACTGCTCGGCGAAGAGCGCGCCGATGAGACCGGACCGGCTCCAGGGGAACGGGTTCTGGATCGTGTGGCCCGGGCCGAGCAGCGTGCCGTACTCGTGCGGGAAGTGGGCGAGCTGATCGAGCGCCAAGAGCGGCCACGTGTCGCTCGGCTCGTCGAACGACCATGTGGGCGGGAGCACGATGACCAGCTCGGACGAGAGCTCCCGGTCTCCGGCCCGCATCGGACGCTCGCTCATGCCCACCGTGATCACCGCGAGCGCGGGCCGCTCCGCGGTCGGCCGCACGATCCGGAGGTGGATGGGCGAGCCTTCCTGTTCGGGCATCGGATGGCGCCACACCGCCGATTGCGGCCCGTAGTGCTCAGCGATGTGCGCCTCGATGGCGGCCGTGAGCGCAGGGTCCCCGCGCAGGCCGGTGTCGGCAACCGGGCCGTCCTCGTACCGGAGGATGTTCGGATCTCTGCTCATAGTCCTTCCCTGACCGCGTTGACGTGCCGGAATCCGTTCCTTCCGCCGCGGGACCCTATCGAGGCAACCGACGGCGCGCGACCCCGTCCGGCAGCAATCCGATCAGTGGGCGGCCAGCGCGGGCACGCCGCCACCGTGGGCGGAGCGGCCGAGCAGGCGCGGGGCGGCGGCGAGCACGCCCGCCGCGATCAGGATGGCGAAGCCCAGCAGGGTGACGCGCGGGCTGACGTGCACGAGCGCCACGCCGGCGCCGACGACGGGCACCGAGAGGCCGAGGTAGCCGGCCAGGAACAGGCCGGCGAGCGCTTCCGCCCGGCCGCTGGCCGGCGCGACGGAGATCACGGTCGCCACCGCGCCCTTGAACACGGCGCCCGCGCCGGCGCCCAGTGCCATGCCGCCGGACATGAACAGCGCGAGGCTGGGGGAGGGCAGCCAGGCCGCCGCCACGACGGCCGTCAGCCCGGCGAGCATCAGCCCCCCGCCGAGGGCGAGCACCGGTCGGGGCTCCCAGCCTGCGGTCGCGGCCTGCGCGACCACGCCGGAGGCGAACATCGCGAACACGGTGGCGCCTGCGAGCAGGTGCGACGGCTCGTGCAGCGTCCCGATCAGGAAGGTGCCCGCGAGCCCGGTGAACAGGCCGAGCGCGCCGAAGGCGACGAACGCCCCCGCGGCCGCGGCGAAGAAGGCGGCGCGCCCCTCGCGCGGGACGGCGATGCGCTGGACGCGGTACGCCGGGCGCGGGTCCGCCGGTGCGCGCGTCTCGGGGACGAACAGGATCACGGCGAACGCCACGACCAGGGCGAGCCCGACGATCACGTAGGGGAGCACCAGCGGGGCGCTGGTCCACGTGGCCAGGGCACCCGCGATCAGCGGGCCGAGGCCGAGCCCGCCCAGGTTGACGCCGGAGGCCACGAGCTGGGAGCGGCGCGGCCCGGCGGCCGGTTGCGCGACCGCATGGAGCTCGGACAGCCATGCCGTCGCGGTCGCGGCGACGATGCCGACCGAGAGGCCGTTGACGATCCGGCCGGCGAGCAGGCCGGGCAGGTCCTTCCAGAGCAGGAACAGCGCGGCGCTGACGATCGAGGTGGCGATCGCGGGGAGCAGGACGCGACGGCGGCCGTACCAGTCGGACACGTGCCCGCCGAGGACGAGCGCGGCGACGACGCCGATCGCGTACGCGCCGTAGATCAGCGTGATGGTGAAGGTCGAGAAGCCGTCGCGGACCTGGTAGAGGCCGTAGAGCGGGCTGGGGAGCGTGGAGAAGGCCATCACGCCCAAATAGGCGGCGGCGACCGCCCAGAAGCCGAAGCGATGACGGGAGGAGAGCATGCCTCCATAGTGGTACGCGACGCAATCATCTTCGACGAAGATCGGTGTTGTCGGTCATCACCTGTGATGATTACCGCTGGCATGGACCTGCGGCAGCTCGAAACGTTCGTCGCGGTGGCCGAGACGCGCAGCTTCTCGCGCGCGGCCACGCGCCTGCACGTCGTGCAGTCCGCGGTCTCGGCCACGATCCGGCGGCTGGAGGCGGAGTGGCAGGCGCAGCTCTTCGACCGCACCACCCACCGCGTCGAGTTGACCGACCTCGGGCGGGTGATGCTGCCCGAGGCGCGCGCCGCGCTCGCCGCCGCCGAGGCCGTTGCGCGCGCGGTCGAGGACGCTCGCGGCGGCCTGCGGGGGACGGTGCGGGTCGGGATCATGCAGAGCGCCCTGCGCCCCGGCGGGGTCAGCGTCGCGGCGGCGATCTCGGCCTTCAAGGCGCGCTTCCCCGGCGTTGCCGTCGAGGTCCACCAGGGCGGGAGCGCGCGCCAGGCGCAGGCGGTGCGCGCCGGCGAGCTCGACCTCGCGTTCATCGGCCTGCCCGACCAGCGCCTCCCGGGCCTGGACGTCCAGCGGCTCGCCGACGTGCAGATGCTGCTCGCCTGCCATCCCGGCCACCGGCTCGCGGCCCGCGCGGGCGTCGAGCTGGAGGCGCTCGTGGACGAGCCGTTCGCCGATCTGCCGCCGGAGTGGGGGGTGCGGGTCGCGGCCGACCGGGCGTTCGCCGCGGCCGGCGTCGAGCGCACGCTCGCCTATGAGATCAACGACGTGTCCACGCTCGTCGAGTTCGTCAGCCACGGGCTCGCCGTCGCGCTGCTGCCGCCGCTGATGGCGGCGCCCGACGCCGCGATCGCCTTCGTGCCGATCCGCCGCCACACGCCGCGCTTCGTCATCTCGATCGTCACGCCCACCGATCGCTGGACGAGCCCGGCGGCGCGGGCGTTCGCCGCGATCGCCGCCGAGACGGCGATCGGGGTTCCCCGAATGAGTGCTGAGCACTAAAGCGGGGTATCGACACGGCCATGCGCCCCCTCCTCGTCGTCGCCGCCTGTGCGACGGTGCTGCTCGCCGCACCGTCCGTGGCCGCCGCCCAGACGCAGACGGACACCACGCCGACCGTCGCCGCCGACGGGATCGGCTCCGCGACCCTCAAGCCGGACATCGCCGACTTCACGGTCGCGGTGCGCGAGAGTGCGCGCTCGTCCTCGGCGGCGCGCGGCGCCGCCAACCGGGTGGTGGCCGCCATCGTGAAGGTGGCCAACGGGGCGGGTGTGGTCGCCGACGACATCCGCACGGTGGGCCTTACGGTCTCGCGCACGCGCGTCAAGCCCAAGCACAAGCCCGCGTACACCCGCTACAACGCGCGCCAGTACCTGGAGATCCGCGTCCGCGACCTCAACAAGCTCGGCCCGCTGCTGGACGCGACCACCGACGCCGGCGCCGACCAGGTTGAGGGTCCCGACTTCGGCTTCGCCGACCCGTCCGCGGGCCGCCTGCTCGCCACCCGCGCCGCGCTGGCCGACGCCCGCCGCCGCGCCGATGACGCGGCCGCCGCCACCGGCCTGCGGATCACCGGCGTGCGCTCGGTCGTGCTCGCGCCCGACAGCAGCGACGACGGATACAGCTCGCCGACGTCCGGGGGCAGCGGCGACTCCGCCTCCAGCAAGGCCGTCTCGACCCCGACGAGCGTCTCGCCCGGCACGCAGCAGTTCAACGAACGCGTCCGTGTCGTCTACACGGCCGCGCCCGTCTGAGGCGTCGATCCCGACCTCATTCGCGCGTGATCCGGCTTGACCATTGCGTGATCGCGGTCTCCGACTGGGAGGCGAGCAACGCGTTCTACCGTGACGTCGTGGGTGCAGAGGTCATCCAGGACGGCGGGCGCACCGCGTACCGCTTCGGCGATCAGCAACTCAACGTCCACGGGCCCGGCGTGCAGGTCGTCGAGGTGGCGAAGGACCGTGTCCGACCCGGCAACAGCGATCTTTGCTTCGTGTGGGACGGGACGGTCGACGAGGCCATCGCGCACCTCGAGCGCCACGGCGTCGAGATCATTTCCGGCCCCGTTACTCGGCATGGCGCGCGAGGCGCGGGCACCAGCGTCTACCTACGCGACCCCGACGGCACGCTGCTCGAGTTCATCACGTACTAGCGCCGGCGTCCTCGCCCTGATGCTTGCCGTGCCGTGCGGACGCTTGATCGCAGCCGAGGGGCGTGACGGATGCGTTCGACGCGTGGACGGATGGTGCGACGCCTATTCCGTGGTGGGCGTGTGCTGCTCCCAGAAGTGCGCGCCGATCACGCGGTGGTCCTCCTTCGGCGGGCGCTGATAGTCGTCCTGCTTAGGCCGGGGAGGGAGCTCCATCGGCCCGGGCAAGGCGTCCTCGTAGGGGATCTGGGTCAGCACGTGGGTGATGCAGTTCAGCCGCGCGGCGCGCTTGTCGTCTGACTCGATCGTCAGCCACGGCGCCTCGGGGATGTCGGTCACGGCGAACATCTCGTCCTTGGCCTTGGAGAACTCCACCCACCGCTCGCGCGACTTGAGGTCCATCGGGCTGAGCTTCCAGCGCTTGAGCGGGTCCTGCGCGCGTTCCTGGAAGCGGCGTTCCTGCTCGGCGTCGCTGACCGAGAACCAGTACTTCAACAGCACGATGCCCGAGCGCACGAGCATCCGCTCGAACTCCGGGCACGAGCGCAGCCACTCCGCGTGCTCCTCGGCCGTGCAGAACCCGAGCACCCGCTCGACGCCGCCGCGGTTGTACCAGGAGCGATCGAGGATGACGATCTCGCCCGCCGCCGGCAGGTGGGCGACGTAGCGCTGGAAGTACCACTCGGAGCGCTCGCGATCCGACGGCGCCGGCAGCGCGACGACCGACGCGCCGCGCGGATTCAACGGCTCGGTGATCCGCTTGATCGTCCCGCCCTTGCCCGCCGCGTCGCGGCCCTCGAAGATCAGCACCACCTTCAGCCCCTGCTGCTTGACCCAGTACTGCAGGCGCACCAGCTCGAGCTGCAGCTCGGCCAGGCGAGCCTCGTAGACGGCTCGCTTCACGCGCTTGGGGTCCTTGTTCGCCACGGTGCCTCCTCGTCTCCCGGGTACGGGGTTCTACCCGAAGCGGCTCGGTGACGGATCGACGATCGCGAGGTATTCGGGATCGAGGTCGCCGCGGCGGGGCTCCGCGCGACCATCGGGGAACGAAACACCTCGTATTCCGGGCATTTCGTTACCCGAAGTGACCGGCCGGGGGGCGGTTCAGGTTGTGATCGTCGTCCCGCGCACATGAGCGCGTCCCCTAACCGCCACGTGAGTGCGCGCGCCGCCGCCAGAGGTTCAGCGATGAGTTTCGCGCGAATGATTCGTCTCTGCTTGATCCATGACTGAGTTCGACCGCTACCTCGAAGACCTTCCCGCGGACCAATCCGAGGCGCTCGCGCGCGTGCGTGCCTCCGTCACCGGTGCGGTGCCCGACGCCGAGGAGGGCGTGAGCTACGGCATGCCGGCGCTGCTCTACCGTGGCCGCCCGCTGCTCGGCGTGCGGGCGGCGAAGGGACACCTGAGCGTCTATCCGTTCAGCCCCGCGGCCGTCGATGCCGTCTCCGGCCGGCTCGACGGCTTCAGCCTCTCGAAGGGCACGATCCGCTTCACGGCCGCGCAGCCGATCCCCGAGGACGTGCTGCTGGAGCTCGTCCGCGTCCGCCGCGCGGAGATCGACGACTAGCCGCGCAACCGCAGGCGCCCGGGTCTGCCGGGCGACCCGTTGGGGTGGCGCACCACTCGACGTTGATGTAGCGTCGGCCCACGATGTCCGATGCCACTCTGGCCCGGGTCAAAGACCAACTGAAGTACTACGACCGGACCGCCAAGCGAAGCCAGGCGAGCTACCGAGTCATCAAGATCTGCCAGCTGCTCGCCGCCGCCGCCGTCCCGGTGGCCGCCGCGGCCGACGCCGGAGTGGTCGTGATGGCCTCGATCGGTGCGCTGATCCTGATCCTCGAGGGCGTCCAGGCCCTGTTCGGCTGGCAGCAGAACTGGATCAACTACCGCAACACGGCCGAAGCCCTGCACGGCGAGCAGCACCTCTTCGAAGCGCTCGCCGGCCCGTACTCGCACACACAGCACCCGAAGCGCCTGTTCGCCGAACGGGTCGAGGCGCTGCTGTCGAGTGAGCGGTCGGTCTGGGTATCGACGCAGACGCCGCCCAGCGGCACGCAACCCGGCACCAGCGCGAACGGCGGGTCCGTCACGCAGGGCGCCGAGCTGACGCACCCCGTCGGCTGAGCAGGAATCGAGAAGCCATGCCGGGCGAGCCGACCTAGAGTCGCCGGCATGGCTTGCATCGACTCCATCACCCTCGAAGTCGGCGACCCGACGGCCGCCCAGGCGTTCTACTCGACGACCTTCGGCCTCGGCCCCGAGCTGCGGTTGCGAGCCGCGGAAACGCCGACGAGCGGCTTCCGCGGCTTCACGCTTTCGCTGACGGTCGCGCAACCGGCCAACGTTCGCGCCCTGGTCGACGCCGCGCTCGAGGCCGGCGCCACGCAGATCAAGCCGGCGGCGAAATCGCTGTGGGGCTTCGGCGGGGTCGTGCAGGCGCCCGACGGGACGATCTGGAAGGTCGCGTCCTCCAAGAAGAAGGACTCCGGCCCGGCCACGCGTGAGATCGAGAAGCTCGTGCTGCTGCTCGGGGCCTCGGACGTGGCCGCGAGCAGGACGTTCTACGTGGGGCAGGGCCTGGAGGTGGCGCGCAGCTTCGGCCGCAAGTACGTCGAGTTCGAGCCGGCCGGAGGCGCGGTGACGCTCGGGCTCTACGGGCGCAAGGCCCTGGCCAAGGACGCGGGCGTCGACGAGGCGGGCAGCGGCTCGCACCGGCTCGTCATCGGCGGCGGGCCGTTCACCGATCCGGACGGGTTCGAGTGGGACGCGCCCCTCGCGCGCGCGTCCGAGCATGTCTGTGTGGGGCGACACACAGACGGTTGACCGGCGGGCGGGCTGGTTAGTCCTTAACCAACCCCTGAAGGAGACTTTCCATGAACCGGACCGACCAGAAGATCGTTCAATACCTCAATGAAGCGCATGCCACCGAGCACGCGCTCGTCCGCGTATTGCAGTCGCAGATCGCGATGACCCCGCGCGGGTCCTACCGCGATGCGCTGGAGACGCACCTGGGCGAGACCCGCAGGCACGCGGAGCGCGTCGAGCGGCGCCTCAGCGCGCTCAACGCCGGCGGCTCGAATCCGCTGACCTCGGTCGTGGGCGTCGTCGAGACGGTCGTCGGTCAGGCGCTGGCGTTCGGCAAGACGCCGTTCGACCTCCTGCGCGGCTCCGGCGGCGAGGAGAAGGTGCTCAAGAACGCGAAGGACGCCTGCGCCACCGAGGCGCTGGAGATCGCGACCTACACGGCGCTCGAGCGGCTCGCCAAGGCCGCGGGCGACGACGAGACCGCGAAGCTGGCCGCGTCGATCCTCGCCGACGAGGAGCGGATGCTCGCGCGCGTTCTGCGTGAGATCCCCAAGCTGACCGATGCCGTCGTCGGGCGCGCCCCCGCCTACGACGTCACGAAGACGGGCGCCGCCGAAGCGACGAAGGAGACGGCGCGCAAGGCGTCCGCGGCGACGAAGCGGACCGCGCGTCAGGCACGCAAGGTCCCGGGCGTGGCGCAGGCCGAGGGCCAGGTCAAGGGCGCCGCGGCGTCCGAGTCGGACCTGGCGATCGCGCGCTATGACTCGCTCACCGCCGAGGAGATCAGCGGCCGTCTGAGCGACCTCTCGCAGATCGACCTGGCCAAGGTCGACTCCTACGAGCGCCGCCACCAGAACCGCAGCACGGTGCTCGGTCGGATCGCCACCCTGCGCGGCGACGAGCCGTGGGCCGGCTACGACGAGCTGACCGTTGCCGAGGTCCAGGCCGTGCTCTCCGAGGGCGACGACGATCGCGCCAAGCAGGTCCGCACCTACGAGCGCGACCACAAGAACCGCGCGGGCGTGCTTCAGGCCACCGAGCGCGAGCTCAGCAACGCGTGAGCTTCGCCGCGTAGCTCCCCCGGATGGGCGCCGTTGCCGTAACGCGCGGCGCCCACCCGGTTACGTTCTGCTGGATGCCACGGCTGCCCACCGACCCGGCTCGCCGCCGTGCGCTCGTGCGAGTCGGCCTGGGCCTGCTCGCGTTCGCGGCGATTCTCGTCGCGCTCGCGCTGACGGTCGGCGTCCCCGCGCCGGAGCAGTTGGCGACGTGGGTCCGGTCCGCGGGACCGGCCGCGCCCGTGCTGTTCGTGCTGCTCGGCGCCGTCTCGGCCTGCGTGCTGTTCCCGGGCCAGGTGACCGCCACCGCCGCGGGCGTCCTGTTCGGCGTGGCGTCCGGGGTCGCGCTGACGCTCGCCGCCACGACGCTCGGTGCCGTGCTCGCCTTCGTGCTCGCCCGCGGCATCGGGGCAGCCTCACTCAGCCGGCTGCTCGGACCGCGCGCGACGCACTGGCGGGACTGGATCGCCGCGCGCGGCTTCAGCGCCGTGCTCACCGCCCGGCTGTTGCCGGGCACCCCCGCGAGCGTGCTCAACTACGCCGCGGGCCTGACCAAGATGCCGCTGCGGGCGTTCGCCGCCGCGGTCGCCCTGGGCGCCGTGCCCAAGACGATCGCCTACGTCGCGCTCGGCGGCGCGCTGGCTGCTCCGCTGTCCAGCCGCGGCCTGATCGCGCTCACGCTGTACGCGGCGACGGCACTGGCGGGTGTGTGGCTCGCGCGACGTCACGTGCAGGCCGCGCGCCTCGGCCGGTAAGGTCAGGGGCATGGGGTCCACCGCGATAGGCGAGCTCGTCAACGTCACGACCAACGGCCACAGCGTCGACGGGATCGTGTTCGACACGCCGAGCGCCAAGAAGGTCGTGGTCGCGATCGTCGACCCGGCGCGCGGTGCCGGGTTTCGCACCGTGCACCCCGACACGCTGAGCGAGCGCGAGACCGAGGGCGCGGGTGACCGCGCGCTGCGGGCGCTGATCAAGCGCACGCCGCCGCCGGTCCACCGACGTGCGTCGGGCGGGTCGGGCGGCGCGCACGGCAGCGCCGGGCACTCGCGCGGCGCTTCGCACCGCACGAGCGATCACTAGTCAGAGCACCGTCGCCGACCCGCGGTCTGACCACCGGCCTCAAGTTCGGTCGCCGGGGCTCGACTACCCCGGCTATGGAGTGGATCGTGCCGGCCGTGCTCAGCCTGCTGTACGTCATGCTCGCCGGCTGGGCCGTGCGGGCATCGCGTCGTACCCGCGTCCACGCTGCCGCCAGCGAGTACGCCGCGCTGCACGATCACGTCACCGAGCTCCCCAATCGCGTCCTCTTCCACGACCGCGTGCACCAGGCGACCAAGCTCGCCGCCCGTGAGGGCGCGACGCTGGCCGTGCTGATGATCGACCTCGACCGCTTCAAGGAGATCAACGACACGCTCGGCCACCACAACGGGGACCTGCTGCTGTGCACGGTCGGCGCGCGGCTGACCGAGACGCTGCGAGCCGGCGATTCCGTCGCCCGGCTCGGCGGGGACGAGTTCGCCGTGCTGATCACCGACGTCCGCGACCGCGAGGCCGCCGTCGAGGCCACCGCCCGGGTGCGCGCCGCGATCGCGCAGCGGCTCGAGCTCGAAGGGATCGGCGTCGAGGTCGAGGCCAGTGTCGGCATCGCGCTCTACCCCGAGCACGGTGAAGACCCCGAGACGCTGCTCCAGCACGCCGACGTCGCGATGTACACGGCCAAGCGCGCCCACTCCGGCCACGCGCTCTACGACGACGGCGTCGACCGCTACTCGCGGGCGAACCTCGAGCTGATCGCCGACCTGCGCCGCGGGATCGACGACGAGGAGCTCGTCCTGCACTTCCAGCCCAAGGCCGACCTGGCCACCGGCCGCGTCGTCGGGGTCGAGGCGCTCGTGCGCTGGGACCATCCCGAGCGCGGCTTCCTGTACCCGGACGCGTTCATCCCGATGGCCGAGAACACCGGCCTGATCCGCCCGCTGACGCTGCACGTGCTCGACCGCGCGCTCGCCCAGACGCGCGTGTGGATGCAACAGGGGCTGGACCTGACGATGGCGGTCAACGTCTCCACCCGCAACCTGCTCGACCTCACGCTCCCGGATGAGGTCGAGACGCTGCTGGAGCTCCACAGCGTCCCCGCGTCCAAGCTCGAGCTGGAGATCACCGAGACGACGATCATGGCCGACCCGCCCCGGGCCAAGGCCGTGCTCGCGCGTCTGGCGGCGATGGGCATCAGCCTCGCGGTCGACGATTTCGGCACCGGCTACACGTCACTGAGCTGGCTGCGCGACCTGCCGCTGACCACGCTGAAGATCGACAAGTCGTTCGTGATGCGGATGGCGACCGACGAGGGCGACGCGAAGATCGTGCATTCGACGGTCCAGCTCGGCTGCAGCCTCGGGCTGAAGGTCGTCGCCGAGGGCGTCGAGGACGAGGCGTCCTGGGAGCAGCTGGTCGCGCTCGGCTGCAACCTCGCCCAGGGGTACTACCTGAGCCGGCCTCAGCCGGTGGAGCCGCTGACCGAGTGGCTGCGGACCGCGGCCAGGACGTCGGCCACCAGCGGGTTGTCCGCCGAGTTGACCGCGTAGTGCGCGAAGCGCACCCGCCCGTCCGACCCGACCACGAACGTCCCCGGCAGCTGCAGCATCTCCTCCGCCGGTGCGTTGACCGAGCCGATCACGCGTGAGCGCAGGATCGTCTTGAGGTACTTGCCGGCGATCTTGCGCCCGAGCACCTGATCGCGGCCGCCGCGCCCGACCTCGACCTGGGCGTAGGCCTCGCGCAGCGGGTCGCCGAAGCACTCGAACGGCACCTTGCGGCTGGCGCAGAAGTCGCGCGAGGCCTCGGCGCTGTACTGGAAGATCGCGACCACCTGCGCGCCCGCGGCCTCGAAGTCCTTCAGGGCACGGCCCATGTGGATCAGGTGCTCGCGGCAGAACGCGCATCCGAAGTGGCGCATGAACATGACCACCACCGGCCCCTCCCGCCAGCGGTCGCGCAACTCGACGCGCCCGTCGACGCTGTCGACCTTCAGGTTGGGAAACTCATCGCCCGGCGCCAGCGGCACCCCGCGCAGGGTAGTCGGCTCACAGGACGTCGATCACCCGATCGAGCTCCTCGGCCGTGTTGTAGTAGTGCGGTGAGATCCGCACCGCGCCGTTGCGCAGGCTCGCGGTGATGCCGGCTGCCTCGAGGGCGGCGAACTGCACCTCCGGCGCCACACCGGGCCGGCGCAGCAGCGTGATGCCCGAGCGAGCGGTGGGACTGACGACCTCCAGTCCGGCCTGGGCCGCGCGCTCGACGAGGTGACGGGTGCGGGCGAGGACGGTCGCCTCGATGCGCCCGATCCCGAGCGCATCGATCTGCCGCAGCCGCTCCACGAGCCCGTAGATGCCAGTCGCGTTCTCGGTTCCCGGCTCGAAGCGCCGAGCGTCCGGCAGCAGTTCGAGCTCGCGCCGGAAGGCGAACGGCTCACTGACCGAGAGCCAGCCCACGACCCGCGGGGTGATGCGCTCGAACGCTCGCTCTGAAAGCGCCAGGAAGCCGACCCCGAGCGGCCCCAGCATCCACTTGTGCGCGCTGACGACCACCGCGTCGATGCCATCGCCCTCCATGTCGAGCGTGAGCGCGCCAACCGACTGGGTGCCGTCGACGACCAGCAGCGTGTCGCGTGCTCGGCAGGCGTCGCCGAGCGCGCCCAGATCGACCCGCAACCCGCTGTAGAACTGGACGTGGCTGACAGCGACGACCCGCGTGCGCTCGTCGATCGCGTCGCGCAGCGCGTCCGGCGACGCGACGAGCCGTACGTCGATCCCACGCCGCTCGAGCGCCTTCCACGCGAGCAGGTTCGACGGGAACTCCAACCCGGGAACGACGACGTTCTCGCCCGCGCGCCAGTCCAGCCCGAGCGCGATCAGCGAGATCCCGTGCGAGGTGTTCTGGATGTACGCGACGCGGTCGGCGGGCGCGCCAACCAGCGCGCCCGCGCGCCGACGGCCCTCGTCGTAGATCGCCTCGGACTGACGGCTCGCGGCCAGGGCGTCGCGCACGTGCAGCGACGTCTGCTCGGCCATTGCCCGCTGGACGCCGAGCGAGATCTGCGAGACCGCGGCGTGGTTGACGAACACCCGACCCTCGAGGCCTGGGTAGTGGCGGCGTTCGGCCGCGATCTCGTCGTCGCTCAGCCGGGTCTGTGCACTGACATTCATCATTCAGGACTCTCGCTTCTTTCACTGATTACTCATAGGCTCACGAGCTGCTGTAGCCGACGGTCGCCCGGGGGTGGGCGGACCGTCGGGAATGCAGGGAAGGAGGGAACCTTGCAGTTCATCGTTCGAGGACCGCTACCGGTCCTTGCGACGGCGCGTGCCATTTCCGTCGCGGCGCCCGCGTACGCGGCGACGACGGAAGACGCCGCTCGCGACTACGACCCGGACGCGCCGGAGATCCGCTCGTCTTGCAACTGGTCCAGCGCGGGCGACAGCAGCTCCGCCGGGACGTCGGCGAACGAGAGCACCTCCGCGTCGGTCAGGGCGATCTTGCGCCCGCCCGCGGTCACGAAGAAGCCCAGTGCCGCGGCGCACGCGTCCTGCTGCGCCGGGCTCAGCGTCGCCACGCGCAGCAGGTCCGAGCCAGCACTGCCGTTAGACGACGTACTCCGCGAGGTGCTCGCCGGTGAGCGTCGAGCGGCCGGCCACGAGGTCGGCGGGCGTGCCCTCGAAGACGATCTCGCCGCCGTCGTAGCCCGCGCCCGGGCCGAGGTCGATGATCCAGTCGGCGTGGGCCATCACCGCCTGGTGGTGCTCGATCACGATCACCGACTTGCCCGAGTCCACGAGCGTGTCCAGGAGCGCGAGCAGTTGCTCGACGTCGGCCAGGTGCAGGCCGGTGGTCGGCTCGTCGAGGACGTAGATGCCGCCTTTCTCGCCCATGTGGGTGGCGAGCTTCAGGCGCTGGCGCTCACCGCCGGAGAGCGTCGTGAGCGGCTGGCCGATCGTGAGGTAGCCGAGCCCGACGGCGGAGAGCCGCGCGAGGATCTTGTGCGCCGCCGGCACCTTGGCGTCGCCGGCGGCGAAGAACGCCTCGGCCTCGTCGACCGACATCGTCAGGACCTGGCTGATGTCCTTGCCGCCGAAGCCGTACTCGAGCACGGAGGCGTCGAAGCGCTTGCCCTCGCACTCCTCGCAGATCGTCGCGGCGCCGGCCATGATCCCGAGGTCCATGTAGATCACGCCCGCGCCGTTGCAGTTCGGGCAGGCGCCCTCGGAGTTCGCGCTGAACAGGGCGGGCTTGACGCCGTTGGCCTTGGCGAACGCCTTGCGGATCGGGTCCAGCAGCCCGGTGTAGGTCGCGGGGTTGCTGCGCCGCGATCCGCGGATCGAGCCCTGGTCGACGGTCACCACGCCCTCGCGGTCCTCGACCGAGCCGCGGATCAGCGAGCTCTTGCCCGAGCCCGCCACGCCGGTCAGCACGACGAGCACGCCGAGCGGGATGTCGACGTCGACGTCCTTGAGGTTGTTGAGGTCGGCGCCCCGGACCTCGAGCTGCCCGGTCGGCTCGCGGAAGGTCTCTTTGAGCGTCGCGCGGTCGTCGAGGTGGTGGCCGGTGATGGTGTCGCTCTCGCGCAGCCCCTCGACCGTGCCCTCGAACATCACCTCGCCGCCCGCGGCGCCCGCCCGCGGGCCGAGGTCGATCACGTGGTCGGCGATCGCGATCGTCTCCGGCTTGTGCTCGACCACGAGCACGGTGTTGCCCTTGTCGCGCAGCCGGCGCAGCAGGTTGTTCATCCGCTCGATGTCGTGCGGGTGCAGGCCGATCGTCGGCTCGTCGAAGACGTAGGTGACGTCGGTCAGCGAGGAGCCGAGGTGGCGGATCATCTTCGTCCGCTGCGCCTCGCCGCCGGACAGGGTCCCTGACGGCCGGTTCAGCGACAGGTAGCCGAGCCCGATCTCCACGAACGAGTCCAGCGTGTCGCGCAGCGAGTCCAGCAGCGGCGCGACCGACGGCTCGGCCAGCGAATGCACCCACTCCGCGACCTCGGTGATCTGCATCGCCGAGACGTCGGCGATGCTGACCTTGCCGATCTTCGACGTCCGCGCCTGCTCGCTCAGCCGCGTCCCGTCGCAGTCCGGGCAGACCGTGAACACCACCGCCTTCTCCACGAACGCGCGGATGTGCGGCTGCATCGCCTCGACGTCCTTGGACAGGAACGACTTCTGGATCTGCGGGATCAGCCCGGCGTAGGTGAGGTTGATCTTCTCGACCTTGATCTTGGTCGGTTCCTTGTAGAGCAGGTCGTGCAGTTCCTTCTTGTTGAACTGCTTGATCGGCTTGTCCGGATCGAAGAAGCCGCAGCCGCGGTAGATCCGCCCGTACCAGCCGTCCATGCTGTAACCCGGGATCGTCAGCGCGCCCTCGTTGAGCGACTTGTTCTCGTCGTAGAGGGCCGTCAGGTCGAAGTCCGAGACCGAGCCGCGGCCCTCGCAACGCGGGCACATGCCGCCGGTGCGGCTGAAGCTCGCGGCCTTGGTGATCGTCTTCTCTCCGCGCTGAACGGTGATCCCGCCGCTGCCGTGCGCGGACGCGACGTTGAAGCTGTACGCGCCCGGCCCGCCGATGCGGGGCTTCGCCAGCCGGCTGAAGAGGATCCGCAGCATCGCGTCCGTGTCGGTCGCCGTGCCCACGGTCGAGCGCGGGTTGGAGCCCATGCGCTCCTGGTCGACGCTGATCGCCGTCGTGATCCCGTCGAGCACGTCGACGTCGGGCCGCGCGAGCGTCGGCATGAACCCCTGCACGAACGCGCTGTAGGTCTCGTTGATCAACCGCTGCGACTCGGCCGCGATCGTCCCGAACACGAGCGAGCTCTTGCCCGATCCGGAGATCCCGGTGAACACCGTCAGACGGCGCTTGGGGATCTCCACGCTGATGTCCTTGAGGTTGTTCACGCGCGCGCCGTGCACCCGGATCAAGTCATGACTGTCAGCTTCGGTCGTGGCCATGGCCGACACTCTAGGAGCGGCCCCGCGCTCTCGCTTCTCGATTACTGATCACGTCGGCGGCGGGTGCGGCTCCTGGTCGGGCGGCGCGCGCAACGCGGCCACGGCGCCGAGCATCAGCACGCCGCCGACGATCACCCCCAGCGTCAGCGTCTCGTCGAAGAACGCAACGGCGATGACCGCGGAGACGAGCGGGTCGAGCAGCGCGATGATCGTCAGGTGCGTGGACGGAAGCTCGCGCGCGGCGCTGTAGTAGAGCCAGTACGCGAGGCCGGAGACGACCAGGCCGAGCCAGACGATCGCGAGCCAGCCGACCGCCGAGCCCGCGACGCCGGGGCCGCCGGTGACCACGACGAACGGGAGCATCGCGAGCGCGCCGCCGGCGACCGAGGCGGCGTTGAGCGTGGTGGTGTCCAGGCGGCGGCTGGCGGGACCGGCGGCCAGGGTCGAGGCGGCGTAGCCGGCCGCGGAGACGATCGAGAGCGCGATGCCGGCCGCCGTCACGTTGCCCGGGCCGTCGAGCACCAGCAGCGCGAGGCCAGTGAGCGCCGCGACCATCGAGAGCAGCGTGCGGGCGTCGGGGCGCTCGCGGAAGATCAGCGTCTGGCCCGCGGCGGTGAAGATCGGCCCGAGCCCGTTGGCGATCAGGGTCGGGATCGCGATCCCGGAGTTCGCCACCGCGGCGAAGTAGGCGAGCTGGGAGATCGCCATCGTCGCCCCGACGGCGAGGCCGAACAGCAGCAGCGTCCGGGTGGGCTTGACGTGCGCACGCAGGACCGCCAGCGCGCCGAGCGGGACCGCGCCGATGATCAGCCGCCAGAACGCGGTCTGCAGCGGGCTCAGCGACGTGTGCTCGGCGACGATCACGACCGCTGGGCCGATCGTGCCCCAGAGCACGCCGGCGACCAGCATCTCGCGATACGCGCGCCGCCGCCTGGCGGCGACCGGGGTCAAGTGGCGACGAAGACCGTCTTGACGTCCGTGTAGTGCTCGAGCGCGTGCGGGCCGAGCTCGCGCCCGTAGCCGGACTGCTTGAACCCGCCGAACGGGGTCGTCACGCGCACCGAGCTGTTCGAGTTCAGCGACAGGTTGCCGGCTTCGACGGCCCGGGCGACGCGCATCGCCTTGGCGCCGTCACGCGTCCAGATCGACCCGGACAGGCCGTAGATCGTGTCGTTGGCGAGCCGGATCGCGTCCGCTTCGTCGTCGAACGCGATGACGACGGCGACCGGGCCGAAGATCTCGTCGTGGACCGAGCGATGGTCGTAGGGGACCGGGCACAGGACGGTGGGCGGGAACCAGAAGCCGGGGCCGTCGGGCGCGCTGCCCTGGAAGGCGATCGTGGTCTCCTCGTCCAGGAACGAGGCCACGGCGTCTCTCTGCCCCGCCGAGATCAGCGGGCCCATCTCGGTGGCCTCGTCGAGCGGATCGCCGGTGCGGAGCTTGGTCACCGCGGTCTCGAGGTGGCCGAGGAAGGCGTCCATCGCGGTGCGCTGGACGAGGATGCGCGAGCGGGCGCAGCAGTCCTGGCCGGCGTTGTCGAACATCGCGCCGGGCGCGGAAGCGGCGGCGGCTTCGAGATCGGCGTCGGCGAAGACGATGTTGGCCGACTTGCCGCCCAGCTCGAGCGTCACGCGCTTGATCGTCCGCGAGGCGGCCGCGGCGATCGAGCGCCCGACGGCGGTCGAGCCGGTGAAGGCGATCTTGGCCACGCCCGGGTGCTCGACGAGCCGCCCGCCGCACTCGACGCCGGGGCCGGCGATGACGTTCACGACCCCCTCCGGGACGCCGGCCTCAAGCGCGAGCTCGGCGAACCGGAGCCCGGTCAGCGGCGTGAGCTCGGCGACCTTGAGCACGACGCAGTTGCCGGCCGCGAGCGCGGGAGCGAGCTTCCATGAGGCGATCGCCAGCGGGAAGTTCCACGGCGTGATCAGCCCGACCACGCCGAGCGGCTCGCGGAAGGTCATGGCCACGCCGCCGCCGACCGGGATCGTCTCGCCGAGGTTGCGCTCGGGCGCGCCCGCGTAGTACCGGAAGGTCGCGATGGCCATGCCGATCTCGCCGCGTGCCGAGCCGATCGGCTTGCCCGCGTTGCGCGCCTCGAGCAGGGCGAGCTCGTCGTGGTGGTCCTCGAGCACCTCGACGAGCCGGTAGAGCAGCGCCGCGCGGTCGCCGGGCGCCAGCGCGCGCCACGCCGGCAACGCCCGCGTGGCCCGCTCGACGGCGGCGTCGACGTCGGCCGCCGTGGCGCGTGGGACGCTCGCCAGCACCTGCTCGGTGGCCGGCTCGATGACGTCCAGCGTCGTCACGGTGCTTCTCCTTGTCACGCAGCAGTTCGAGGTAGGGAGCGTTCGGCGCGCCTACACGTAACGAGTTTCCGGTAACCGAAAACATCGTTACATGTTCGGCCGCCCGCGCCGCGTCGCCGGTGGCGATCACGCGCCCGGTCCAGTCCGGGCGAGCGGCTCGCGGCGATGGCCGACGACGCCGCGCTCACGCAGGACGAAGGCCGATCAGGCACTGCTGGAAGCGCACGGCCTGACGGTCGTGCGCTTCACGGAGGCCGCGATCGGCCTCGAGCCGCGGCTCCTGTTACGCGAGCTCGCGGCTAGGCGGCAGCGGGCTCGTAGGCGATGAACTCGCCGTTGGCGTCGACCGTGCCGGGGGTCAGGGCGCCGCCGGCGTCGACCCGCGAGACGCCCGCGCCGGCCGCGAGGCTGGTCGCGAGGCGCACGGCCTCGCCCAGGGCGACACCGCCGCCTCCGTAGACGCGGAGTCCGTCGCGCACGACGGCGTACTTGTCGCCATCGTCCTTGATCGTCTCGGCGCCGACGTTGCGGTTCGCCATCTTGGCGGGCTTACGCTTCTCAGCCATTGGGGGGTCCTTCCTTCTCGGGCAAGCAGGGGATACGGGGGCGCGGCAGGCTTACGCGCGCGCGATTCCGCTGAGGGGAATAGTAGACGCGACCCGCGCGCGTTGTGTCACGACCACCGAGGCGAGGACGGCGGTGGCCGCCAGGACCGTTGCGGCGCCGATGTGCTCGCCGAGGATGAGCCCGGCCCAGAGGAAGGTCAGCAGCGGCTGCAGGAGCTGGACCTGGCCGACTTTCGCCACGCCCCCGCGCGCCAGGCCGGCGTACCAGGCGAAGAAGCCGAGGAACATCGAGATGACCGAGACGTAGGCCAGCCCGAGCCACGCGGTCGGGCCGGCGTGCAGGCTCGTCGTGGCCGCGGTCAACACGGCCACCGGCACCGTGATCGGCGCCGAGAGCACGAGCGCCCAGCAGATCGTCCGCGCGCCGCCGAGGTCACGGCTGAGGACGCCGCCCTCGGCGTAGGCGACGGCGCAGACCGCGATGGCGGCGAGCAGGAAGACGTCCGCGCCGGTGAGCGCGCCGCCGGAGTTGGCGACGGTGAACCCCACGACGATCAGCAGACCCGTCGTCGCCGCGAACCAGAACAGCGCGGCGGGCCGCTCGCCCGCCCGGGCGACGGCGGCGAGCGCCGTGGCCGCCGGGAGCAGAGCGACGACGACCGCGCCGTGCTGGGACTCGCTCGTCACGAGCGCCAGACCGGTCAGCAGCGGGAAGCCGATGACGGCGCCGCCGGCCACGAGCGCCAGCCGGCCCCACTGCTCGCGTGTGGGGCGCGGCGCGCGGACGGCCAGCAGATAGCCCGCGGCCAGCGCCGCGGCGACGGCCGCGCGGGCGAAGGAGACGAACCACGGGTTGAGGTCCTCGACCGCCAGGCGCGTGGCGGGGAGCGAGAACGAGAAGGCGAGAACGCCGACCAGCCCGAGCGCGAGGCCTCGCGTTATCGGCCGCGCGCTGATAGCGTTATTCGCCGTATCCATGATTGAGGATAACGCTTTTGAGCGGGTGGCGGAAGACCTGCGCGCCACCGCGGTGGCGTTGCCGCCGGGCGCGCGGCTGCCGTCGGTGCGCGAGCTGATGGCTCGTCACCGGGCCGGCCCCCAGACCGTGCAGCGGGCGATCGCTCGCCTCGCTGACGAGGGGCTCGTCGATCCGCGCCCGGGCCGCGGAACGTTCGTGACGTCGCCTGCCCCCGAGCCGGAGGTGATCGCCCCTGACCTGGGCTGGCAGGCGCTGGCACTGGGCGAGGGCGCGGCTGACGCGTCGGCGCTCTACGACATGATGCGGCTGCCGCCCCCGGGCGCGATCGCGCTCTCCAGCGGCTACCCGGACGAGTCGCTGCAGCCCACCGGGCTGCTCGCGGCGGCGCTGGCCCGGGCCGCCCGGCGGCCGGGCGCCTGGGCGCGGGTGCCGACCGAGGGCATCGATCGACTGCGGGCGTGGTTCGCGGCCGAGGCGGGCGGGCTGTTCCGCGCGCACGATGTCGTCGTGACGCCGGGCGCGCAGGCCGGGCTCTCGACGGTGATGCGCGTGTTCGCGGGGCCGGGCGTCCCGGTGCTGGTCGAGTCGCCGACGTTCCTCGGGACGATCGCCGCGGCGCGGATGGCGGGCGGGCGCGTGGTGCCGGTCCCGGTCGACCGCGGCGGCGTGCGAACCGACCTGCTCGAGGCGGCGTTCCGCGCCACCGGAGCGAAGGTCTTCGTCTGCCAGCCGCTCTACGCCAACCCGCACGGCGCGTCGCTGGCGCCGGAGCGGCGTGCCGAGGTGCTGCGGATCGTGCGCGAGGCGGGCGCGTTCCTGGTCGAGGACGACTACGCGCGTGACCTGTCGCTCGACGACGACCCGCCGCCGCCGCTCGCCTCCGAGGACCGTGACGGGCACGTCGTCTACCTGCGCTCGCTCACCAAGGCGGCCGCGCCGGGCCTGCGGATCGGGGCGATCGCCGCGCGCGGGGCGGCGGGCGCGCGGATCCGCGCCGCGCGCACGGTCGACGACTTCATCGTCGCCGGCCCGCTGCAGGAGGCGGCGCTGGACCTCGTGTCCTCGCCCGCCTGGCGCCGCCACCGGCGCACGACCGCGGCCGCGTTGACCGAGCGCCGCGACGTGCTGATCGCCGCTTTGCGCCGGCATGCGCCGCGGGCGCGGGTGGAGCTCGTGCCGCGCGGCGGGTTCTCGCTGTGGATCGGCCTGCCCGACGGGGTGGACGACGTGGCCGTCGCCGCCGCCGCGGAGCGCGAAGGCGTGATCGTCAGCGCCGGCCGGCCGTGGTTCCCGGCCGAGGCTCCCGGCCCGTTCCTGCGGCTGACGTTCGCGTCCGCGCAGGTCGACGAGCTCGACCGGGGTGCGCGCATCCTCGGCGAGGTGCTAGCGGAACTCGCGTGACACGCGGCCGACGACGGCGGGTCGCGGCTTGCCGTTGCTGTAGCTGATGTCGGTCAGGAGCACGTGGGCGCGCAGCGTGCCCGTGCAGTCCGGCGGGACGATCCCGAACAGGCGGACGGTCTCGCCACGTGCGATGTTGCGGTTGGTGGGCGTGAAGAAGATCGCGCGCCGGCAGCGCTTGACCGCGCTGTGGGGGAAGCGGCCCTCGAACAGGTACATGCGCTGGGCGTCGGTGATCGCCATGGGTGCCCGGAAGCGCACACGGATCTCCGGTACGCGCTTGTCGCCGATCTTCCGGCTGCCCATGGTCACCGTCAGTGCCGCGGGCTTGTCGCGGGTGGCGGTGAAGCGCTTGACGTACCCCTTGGGTGGACAGGCAGCCTGTCTTGAGCCGGCCTCGGGACAGTGGGTCCCGTCGCGGTACTCGATCCGCTCCACCGCGCCGGCCCCCCCGACGGCCGGACCGCCCATGATGATCTCCGACGGTTGGCCCTTGCCGGGGCGCACGGACAGGTACGCGCCGTCGGGCGCCGTGAGGTCCATCCGCGTGCCGTCCACGAAGGTGACGCTCGCGGCCTCCGGGCCCAGCAGCCCGTACGCGACGCGTCGTTCGTCGGCCGCGGGGCAGGGGGTGCGGCCGGAGCCGCGCAGGTCGCGCCCGCGGCAGGAACGCTCGGTGCTGTCGCCGCTGGCGTAGGTGAGTCGGTCCGTGCCGGCGAACAGCCGGCCGGCGCCGTCCGGCAGCAGGCATGGGGTCGTGGGCGTGCTTGCGGTAGCCACGGGAAGCGGATGGAAGCGCCCGTCGTCGCCCGCCACGCCGTCCTGGCCGAGCACGCCGAGCTCGTTCCCGACGACGCGCCCCACCTGCAGGCAGGCCAGGCCCCGAGAGGTCTTGACGACCCGCAGGCCCCACGGCGGGCCGCCCGCGGGATCGGCGACGCGCAGCCCCAACAGCCGCGCGGTCGACCCGACAGGCACGCCGACGCCGCGGGCCGGGTCGCGCTCGACGTGACGGGGCGTGACCGGCTCGCCGATCTGCAGGACGCCGGTCGCGGCCAGCGCGCCCGCCGCGGCCAGCAGGCCGGTG
Organism: uncultured Solirubrobacteraceae bacterium; assembly: GCA_963798325.1. GTDB lineage: Bacteria > Actinomycetota > Thermoleophilia > Solirubrobacterales > Solirubrobacteraceae > Solirubrobacter. Next base: position 1,208,161 of record CAWCSS010000001.1, on the reverse strand, counting down.
AGCGCGACCCCGGTGGCGACGACCGGCCGGCGGCGGGTGCGGCGCGACCGCGTTCGGGCGAGCCCATCACGCAGCTCGGGCAGGATCACCGGCGAACGGGCGAGCGCGTCGCGCAGCTCAGGCAGGATCGTCATCCGGCGCCCTCGCTCATCCGCCGCCGCAGCCGTCCCAGCCCGCGGCTCACGCGCTTGCGCACGACGGCCTCCGAGCACCGCAGGTCACTGGCGATGTCGGCGTAGGCGCGCTCGTCGAGCACCCGCTCGCGCAGCGCCCGCGCCTCATCGGCGGGCAGCTCCTCCAGCCACGCGGCGACGATCGCGTCGCCTTCAGCCGCCACCAGGCGCTCGATCAGCTCGATGTGATGCGCCCGCAGCACCAGCGGGTCCAGCCCGATCCGCCGCCGTGCCGCCGACTCCACCCGCCCGCGCCGGGCGCTCCCCGCGAGCAGGTTGCGAGCGATCCCGAACAGCCACATCCGCGCGTTCCCGCGCTCGGGATCGAACGTGGCGACTCCCTCGAGCGCCGCCGCGAACGTCTCCGCCGTCAGGTCCGCCGCGAGCTCCGGCCGCCGCGTGACCGCGCCGAAGAACCCGAGCACGTCGCGTTCGTGGCGCTCATAGAACACCGCGAACGCCGAGCGATCACGCCCCGCGCTCGCGAGCAGCGTCTCGTCATCGGTGGAGTGCCACGACCTCATTCACCCCCAACTTGACGCGAGCTAACGATTCTGTGACGGGCGTGCCCGGGGGGGGCGGGGATGGGGGGGGCGGGTCAGGGAGGGAGGGGGGCTCTGAGAGAGCTCAACCTCAGGGAGAGGAGAACCGCACGGTTTCCGGGCGAATAGCGTCCACAAGTCTCTGAGGAGACCGCGTCTCACATTACGGCAAGTCTCCCGCACGGGCTCCAGCGTCCGGCGCTTCTACGACTGAAGCGCGCCGATCGCCCCCGCGGCGACCAGCGTCAGCACCGGGCCGCGGCGCAGCACGAACAGCGCGACGCGCGGCGGCCGCCAGCACGACGAACTGCCACGGCTCGCTGAGCGCGAGCGCCAGCGGCACGGCGGACCCGGCGATCGCGCCGATCGCCGCCGGGCCGGCGCCGCCGAGGAAGCTCTGGACCGCCGGGTTCGCCCGCAGCCGGTCGAAGCGATCGGCGCCGATGAGGATGAACGCGAACGACGGCGCGAACGCCACCGCGGCGGCCAGCAGCGCCCCGCCGAGCCCGGCCGCGGCGTAGCCGACGACGGCCACGGTGTGCAGCACCGGGCCGGGCGTGACCTGCCCGAGCGCGACCGCGTTGAGGAACTGCGCGTCGGTCATCCAGTGGTAGCGTCGACCGCGTCGTGCTGCATCAGCGGGATGATCACGAACCCGCCGCCGTAGGAGAGCGCGCCGACCTTCAGCGCGACCCACGACGAGCCCGCTGGGGACCGCGACCGCCGCGAGCAGCGGCCAGGCGTGCGCGCTCGCGACGCGCGCGCGCACCGAGACCTCGATCGCGCCGCAGGCGAGCAGGACGAGCACGAGCCACGCGCCGACGGTCGCCGCCGAGAACGCTCCGGCCAGCGCATAGCCCACCCAGCGACCGCGCGCCGCCGCGCGGCGCCAGCTGGCCGGCGCGAGCCCGGCGGCGCGTGCACCGCGACCGCGGCCACGGCGGCCCCCGCGCCCGCACCCGCCCCGAGCACCCACGCCGGCGGCGGTCGGCCAGGAACAGCGCGCTCAACGCCAGGATCACGACCAGCCCCGGCAGGATGAAGCTCAGCCCGCCGACCAGCGCGCCGGGGACCCCGCGCAGCCGCCACGCGCAGTAGATCGCGAGCTGGGTCGAGGCCGGACCGGGCAGCAGGTTGGTGGCCGCGATCGCGTCCTCGAACTCGTCCGCGCGAAGCCACGCCGCGGCGGGTCACGCACAACTCCCGCAGCAGCGCGATGTGCGCCGGCGGCCCGCCGAACCCGATGCACCCGATCCGGCCCCACTCGCGGACGAGGACGCCGAGGCTCGGGCGCCCACGGCTAGGTGCCCGCGGGCTGGAAGAGCTCGATCGCGTTGCCCGCGGGGTCGTCGAGCACGATCTGCCGCCCGCCCGGGCCGGTGACGATCTCGTTGCGGAAGGTCAATCCCGCGGCGCGCAGGCGCTCGACCTCGGCGGCGATGTCGTCGACGAGCAGGTGGATCCGGTTCCAGCCGCCGGGCGCCGGCACCCGCCCGTCCGGCATCGGGCGGCCGGCCGAGCTCAACGGGCCGCTCAGCAGCAGGCGCAGGCGCCCGCGCGTGACGTCGGCGAACGCGGGCGCGGCGCTCGTGCGCAGGTCGAACCCGAAGTGGGTGGTGTAGAAGGCGATCGCCGCCTCCACGTCGTCGACGATGTAGCGGACGTTGACGAACTCGTCAGGCATGGGCGTTGACCTCCTCGCCAGCAGAAAGCGGATGCGTGTCGTGAGCTCCGTCGGCGGTGCGCTCGAACGCGGCCCGCGTGCCCGTCGCGGCTCGGGTCCGCGAGGCTCCAGTGGACCGTCCTCGCCGGGAACTCGGGGCAGACCTCGCGCACGCGGTCGCACAGGCTGATCACGGCGTCGAAGCGGTGCCCGATGAACTCGTCGAGCGACTTCGAGCGCCGGCCGGCGATGTCGATCCCGCGCTCGCGCATGACCTCCACCGCCAGCGGGTGCAGCGGCTTTGGGTGGCTGCCGGCGCTGATCGCCCGCACCGCCCCGTCGGAGAGCTGCACCGCCAGCGCCTCGGCCATCTGCGAACGCGCGCTGTTGCCCGTGCACAGGAACAGCACGTCCGCGCCCACCGTGGCGCGGGACGGTCGCCCGCCCAGCGCGGGATGCAGCGCCGCCCCCGCCCCCGCCAGCAGCTCGCGACAGCGCTCGAGGTCGAGCACGTAGTAGACGTCGCGGCCGTCCGCGTCGCTGCGCCGGGAGGTGACCAGCCCACCGTCGCGCAGCAGCCGCAGGTGGTAGGAGACGAGGTTCTGGCGCTCGCCCGCCGCGCGCAGAGCTCGCCCACGCGCCGGTCGCTGCGGGCCAGTTCACCGAGCAGCCGCCAGCGCAGCGGATGGGCAGCGAGCTGCAGGAAGGCGGGCGGGTGCGTCGCCACTCGCCAGACGATACATCAAATGAGATTGATGCGTTTCAGCGCACCAGCTGCTGGCCTCCGTCGACGTCGAACGTCGCGCCGGTCAGGGCGGTGTTGGTCATCAGGTGGATCGCCATCGCGGCGATGTCCCGCGGGCCGACGACGCGGCCGATCGGCAGCGTCGCCCGCAGCTCCTCGCGCCGGGCGTCGAGCTCGTCGCCCAGCAGCGAGGCCGACAGCGGCGTGTCGACGAAGCCCGGGGCGATCAGGTTCACGCGGACCGGGGCGATCTCGAGCGCGAGGTTGGCCACGACCGCGGGCATGGCCGCGGTGTCGGCCGCGATCGCCGAGAGGCCGATCGCCGGGCGCCGGGCGCCCGTGCCGCTGATGAACGCCAGCGAGCCGCGCACGCGGCCCGGGGCGAGCTTGGCCAGGCGGAACGCGAGCCACAGGTGCTCGTCGAACGCGCGCTTGGCCTGCTCGATGTCGAACTCCGGGAGCGGCGCGTAGTAGGGCCGGCCGGCGCTGACGAGCACGTGGTCGACCGGGGTCCGCGGAGGAGTCGAAGAACGCTTCCAGCGCCTGGCCGTCGGCGGCGTCGAAGGCGGCGTGGCGAACGGCGCCGAGCTCCTCGGCCACGCCGCGCAGCCGGTCCGGGTTGCGGGCGGTGAGCACGACGTCGGCGCCCGCCGAACGCGCCAGTCGCGCGGTCTCATAGCCGATGCCCGTGCTGCCGCCGATGACCACGACGGTCTGACCCGCCAAGGCGCTCATGACGCGACCGCCTGGTTGAGCTCCTTGAGCGCCTCGACGAAGATCTCCGAGAAGGTCGGGAACGGCTGGATGACGTCGCTGACCACGTCGAGCGGCGATGTGCGCGCGGATCGCGAGCGTCGCCTGCTGCAGCCACTCGCCCGCCTCCGGCCCGAGCGCGTGCGCGCCGGTCAGCCGCTCGCCGTCGCTGAGCAGTGTCAGGTAGCCGTTGGACTCGGCGTACTTGTGCGTGTAGGTCGCGGTCTTGGCGACGTTCTTCAGCGCGCACGGTCGCGCTGAAGGCGTCCTCGCTCGACGCCCACCGCCGCCGCCTGCGGGTCGGTGTAGGTCACACGCGCGGACGGCCTCGTAGTTGGCCTCGCGCGGCGTGCCCGTGAGGTTCGCCGCCAGCACGTCGCCCTGGTACTTGCCGACGTGCGTGAGCGGGAACACGCCGGTGACGTCGCCGACCGCCCACAGGCGCTCGCCGACGCGCAGGTGGGCGTCGACCGGGACGCCGTGCGGATCGGGCGTGATGCCGACCGTCTCCAGGCCGATCCCTTCGACGCGCGGCCGCCGGCCGGTGGCGACGAGCAGCTTGTCGCCGCGCAGCTCGCGGCCGTCCTCGAGCGTGAGCACGTAGTCCTCGCCGTCGCGACGCGCGGCGGTCGCGCCGACGCCGAAGACGAGCTCGACGCCGTCGCGGCGCAACACCTCGCCGAGCGCCTCGCCCAGCGGCGCCGCCTCGCGGGAAAGCAGGCGCCCTGACCGTTCCACCAGCACGACCTCGCCGCCGAGCCGCCGCACCGCCTGCGCGAGCTCGACCCCGACCGGCCCGCCGCCGAGCACCAGCAGGCGCCGCGGCACGGCCTTCATACCCGTCGCCTCGCGGTTGGTCCAGACGCCGTCGACCTCGCGCAGGAACGGCGGGATGATCGGCTCGGCGCCGTTGGCCAGCACGACGTTCTCGGCCGTGTAGGCCTTGCCGTCGACCTCGACCACGCCCACGCCCGCCAGCCGGCCGCTGCCGCGGAGCAGGTCGATCCCCTTCGACGCCAGCCAGCGCTCCTGCCCGGCATCGGAGTAGTCGGAGACCATGAAGTCGCGCTACGCGAGCGACGGCCTCGACGTCGACCTCGGCCCTGCCCGCCGCCTCGCTGCGCGCCGTGCACCGCCTCGCCGGGCCGCAGCAGCGTCTTGGACGGGATGCACGCCCAGTAGGAGCACTCGCCGCCGACCAGCTCCCGCTCGACCAGCGCGACCCGCAGCCCGCCCTCGGCCAGCGCGCCCGCGGTGTGCTCGCCGGGCGAGCCGCCGCCGATGACGATCACGTCGTAGTCACTGCTCATGTCGTCTCCTTAGACCGGCGTGGGTTCCCTCGGCAGCGCGTCGCGCAGAGCCCGCCGCGAGGTGATTCCGAGCTTGGTGAACACCTTCTTGAGGTGCCATTCGACGGTGCGCGGGCTGAGGAACAGCTCCGCCCCGATCTCCGGGTTGGTCAGCCCGTCACGGGCGAGCCGCGCGATGTGCTCCTCCTGCGGCGTGAGCTCCTCGCGCGTGTCGTCGCGGCGCTTGCGGACCTTCTCGCCGGTGGCCAGCAGCTCGTGCCGGGCGCGGTCGGCGAAGCCCTCGGCGCCCATCGCCAGCAGCGACTCGCGCGCCACCCGCAGCTGCTCGCGCGCGTCCACCCGCCGGCCTTCGCGGCGCAGCCACTCGCCGTAGAGCAGCCGCGAGCGGGCGAGCTCCACCCGCGCGCGTGTGCGGTCCAGACACGAGATCGACTCCAGGAAGGCCGCTTCACCCTCGCCGGCCAGCGCGCGGACGCGCGCTTCCAGGCCCAGGGCCCAGTCGCTCGGCGTCGGTGGCCGGCGCTCGGTCAACCGCTGCAAAGCGGCGGCGACGAGTGCCTGGTCACCGGTCCGGGAGGCCGCCTCGGCCAGCTCGTGCACGACGAACGGCGTGTAGCCGAGGTGGTCGTGCTCGAAGGCGAGGACCGCGGCGGACAGCGCGGCGTCGTAGCGGCCGAGGCCGTTGTAGAGGACCGCGGCCGCGTAGGTGGCGAAGTGCTTGACGCGCCCGATCCCGCGCTCGTCCGCCTCGCCCGTCTGGCGGGCGATCAGCTCGGTGGTCAGCGCCTCATGGCCACGCCAGGCGGCGAGCGTCATATCGGTGTAGGCCACCGGCGAGGTCCCGGTGGCCTCCGAGATCGCGCGCACCTCCTCGATCGCCCGCGTCGCGCCGGCCAGATCGCCGGTCAGCAGCCGCGTGCGCACGAGCGACTGGAGCCCGAACTGCAACAGGACGAGCGCCCCCATCTCGCGCGCGACCTGCACGTGGCGCTCGACGAGCGTGTTCCAGGCCTCGGCGTCCCACAGCTCCATCGCGGCGATCGCCCCGGACCGGGAGCCCGTGAGCCACAGCCAGCGGCCGATGTCGCTCGAGACCTCCAGCGCGATCACGGCATCCAGCGCCCGGCGCAGCGTCGGCGCGGCCGCCGCGTAGCCCTCGGTCACGCGCAGCGCGAACCCGTCCACCAGAAGGTCCACGGCCGAAGGCTCGGCCGGCGCGGGACGCGCGCCGCGCGCCGCCTGGGCGGCTTCCAACATGGGGTCCTCGCCGGCCCACATCGACGCGCCGAGCGCCTTCAGGTGGACCACACGGGCGAGCGTGGAGTCGAGCGCGTCGAAGCGGCGCGCGGCGCTGACCAGGAGCCGTGCGGCCTCCCCGACGCGCCGCTGGTCGAACGCGATCTCGCCCCGCAGCTGCTCGATCTCCGCCGCCTGGAGAGCATCGACCGGGCCGCTCTGCACCGCGTCCAGCAGTGTCGAGTGCCGGGTCCAGCGCACCGGCGTCGCGCTGGGCGCGCGCCGCGGCGAGCAGGCGCTGCGTGCGCCTCCCGGGTTCCGGGGTGAGCGTCGCCGCGCGCTCGAGGAACGCCGCCGCGGCCGCGATCCCGCCGCGCGCCAGCGCCCGGCCCGCGGAGTGGTCGAGCTCGGACGCGACCGCCTCGTCGGGCGAGGGCGTCGCCTGGGCGCGGTGCCACGCGCGGCGGTCAGGATCGAGCTGGGGGTCGGTGGCCTCCGCCAGCGCGGCGTGGACCGCGTGGCGCTGTTCCATCGACGCCGAGCGGTAGGCCGCCGAGCGCATCAGCGGATGGCCGAAGCGCACCTGCGCGCTGATGGCGAGCACCCCCGCGTCGACCGCCGGTCCCGCCGCGCGCGGCTCGATCCCGAGGAGCGCGGCGGCGCGCCACAGGCGCAGAGGGTCGCCGATCGGGTCGGCGGCGGCGAGCTGGAGCAGCCGCTGTGTCTCCTCCGGGAGCGGCGCCAGCCGCCGAACCTGGAACGCGTCCTCGATCCCGTCGGCGACGCCCGTGCCGAAGCCGCCCGCGAGCTCGGCGGCGGTCATCCCGCGCGGCAGCTCCAGCAACGCCAGCGGGTTGCCGCGCGTCTCGGCGATCAGCCGCTCGGCCACACGCGGGTCCAGCCGGCCCGGGACGACCGTCTCCAGCAGCGCGCGGGCGTCGTCGTGGCCGAGCCCGTCCAACCGCTGCTCGGGCAAGCCGGTCAGCGTGTCGCGCGTCCCGCGCACGGTGAACACGATCGCCACCGGCTCGGCGAGCAGCCGCCGCGCGACGAACCCGAGCACCTGCCCGGACGCCCCGTCGAGCCACTGGTGATCGTCGACCAGGCACAGCAGCGGCCGCGCCTCGGCGACGTCGGCCAGCAGCGTGAGCGTGGCCAGGCCGACCAGGAAGCGGTCGGGCGCCGCCCCGGAGGCGAGCCCCAGCGCGACCCGCAACGCGTCGCGCTGCGGGGGCGGGAGTGCGTCGAGGCGATCCAGCAGCGGCACGCAGAGCTGATGCAGCCCGGCGAACGGCAGCTCCATCTCGGACTCCACGCCGGCCACCTGGACCACGCGGAAGTCGTGTGCCTGCTCGACGGCGTAGCGCGTCAGCGCGGTCTTGCCGACGCCTGCGTCGCCCCGCAGCACGAGGACGCCGCTCCGGCCCCCGCGCGCGTTCTTGAGCAGACCCTCGAGTACCGCCCGCTCGTGAGATCGGCCCTGCAACGAGGCAGACATGAACACCCGGGAACCTACCGGGTCCCGAAGACCAGGGACATCCCCGGGCGCGACGGGCACCCGGGTCGCGAGAAGGTCCTCTCAACAAGCGCAACCGACCGGAGGACACCATGACCGCCACCACCACCGCCACGACCGAGACCACCCCGAAGACCGCGACCGTCGACTACAAGCTCGAGGTCATGGTCATCCCGGTCTCCGACGTCGACCGCGCGAAGGCCTTCTACACGAACCTCGGCTGGCGCGAGGATGCCGACTTCCCGATCCGCGACGACTTCCGCGTGATCCAGATGACCCCGCCCGGCTCGCTCGCCTCGGTCATCTTCGGCACGGGCCTCACCGCCGCTGCGCCCGGCTCCTACGAGGGCCTCGTGCTCGCCGTCTACGACATCGACGAGGCGCGCGCGGACCTGATCGCCCGCGGGGTCGAGGTCTCCGAGCTGTTCCACTCGAGCGCCTTCGATCGCTTCCGGCCGCGCGAGCTGGGCCCCGACCCCGAGCGCAAGTCCTACTCGACCTTCGCCTCCTTCAGCGACCCCGACGGCAACACCTGGGTCCTGCAGGAGCTCAAGTCGCGGCTGCCGGGGCGCTGAGCGATGGACGTCCAGGCACTGGCCGACCTGCTGCGCGAGACGTCCGAGCGCCACGGTCCCTACGAGGAGAGCACGCCGCCGCACGACTGGTGGGACTGGTACGCGGCCTACATGACCGCCCGGCTGGCGGGAAGCGACAACGACGAGGCCGCGGCCAGCGCCGCGGGGTACATGAAGGAGGTCCGCCATGTTGTTCCCCGATGACGTGCAGCACCTGCAGGCCCTCTCCGACGTGATCGCCCGCTGGCTGCACCGGCACCATCGCTAGCCCGCTCTGTCAGAGGACGTATTCGCGGCGGGCGAAATGGCGCGGTGACGGATAAGACGCTGACCGTGCTCGCCCGGAGGGCGGCGCCGCGGGTGCGGCGCCGCCCCTGCGGTTACGGCGTGGTGGTGCTGAGCGTGAACGTCAGCGTCTTGCTGTACGCGCCCGTTCGCAGCGGGTCGGTGGCGGCGATCGGCTGCTTGAAGCTGACCGTCACGGACTCGTTGGACGTCGGTCCGGTCCAGGCCGACCGGCTCAGCGACACCTGCAGCGGCTGCGGCAGGGAGAACGCGCCGTTGGTCAGGTGGCCCGGATCGGAGGCGCTCAGCGCGGCGTCACCGGCGGTCGAGATCACGGTCGCCGTGGTCGACGCCGTGTAGTCCTTCGCGAGCCCGGGGGTGAACGTGCCGAACGTGGCCGGCGCGCCGAGCGTCAGGGCCAGCGTGGCGGGCACGGTGCCGCCCGCGCCGCCGTCGGTCGACGTCGACGCGGCGGTGGTCTTGGGCGCGGCGGCGAAGTAGATCGCCCGGCCGAACTGGCCCTGCAGGCCCTTGGCGTGCTGGCGCGTGACCGTGCTGGTGCCGAGCAGGACGATGCCGTTGCCCGCGGCGCTCCGCGCGCGGACGACGCTGGCCTTCCCGGCGGCGCTGACACGACCGCTGTTGCCGGTCCTCGGCCACCAGCCGGAGACCAGCGGATCGGTGCCGTAGGTCTGCTCGACGACGGCGTTGGCGCCGAGGTTCGAGTACCAGACGGGCGGGAACACCCACGCCGTCGACTGCGCCCCGTTGGTCACCGGGCCGCCGTTGTTGACGACGCTGACCACGCCACTGGCGAGGCTGGCGCCGGAGGTGCCGGTGGCGGTCAGCAGGCCGCCGTTGGTGGTGAACGCCGAGCCCGCGGTGCCGAGGCCGACGATGCCGCCGCCGCGCGCGATGAAGGCGTCGTAGGCGGGGCGGTTGGCCGCGTTGAGCGTGGCCGGGTTGAGCGTCGCGCCGATCACGAGCACGTCGACGTCGGGCGTCAGCGCCGTGCTCAGCGTGGTGGCGGTGATCGGCTTGATCTCGAAGCCGAGCGCGGTCAGCACGTCCCGCACCTCGGCGCCGCCGTTGTAGCCGACGACCACCTTGTCGGCGATCGTCGAGCCACTCCAGGAGGCGGGCGCCGGCGCGAGCGTCAGGCCGCGGTTGGTGGCCTCGGTGGTCAGCGCGGCTCGGGCGCTCGCCGGAACGAGCACCGAACCGTCGGCCAGGCGGGTGACCTTCACGCCCTGGGCGAGCAGCGCGTTGACGGCGAGCACGTCCTGAGCGTCGCGGGGGTCGACCACCAGGTCGGTGTTGGCGGCCGGGATCACCGGCGTCGTCGCGGCGGCGTAGATGCGCTCCGTGGGCACGACGGGCAGTTCCTGCCAGAGGGTGTCGACGGTCGCGCCCCAGGTCAGCGCCTGGCTCCATGCGCCCGGGCCGGCGTAGAGGTCGTCGACGCGATCGGTCACGTCGATCCCCGGCTCCAGCAGCGAGTTCACCAGGCCGCGCTTGGGCTGGTGCATGTCGAGGATGTAGGAGCCCGCGGCGTAGGCCTTGCCGCCGGCGGTGAAGGCCGCCTTGGCGACCGTCACGCGGCCGCCGCTGGCCAGCAGCAGGTCGACGACCCGCTTGGCCGCGGGGGCGGAGCGCTGCGCGGCACCGGCTGGGACCACGTAGGAGCGCGGGAAGGTCGTGCCGTACTTGTCCTCCTCGCCCCAGCCCGGGACGTAGCCGACCGGGATGTCGCGCAGCGGCTCGCCCGCCCAGCCGCGGCGGTAGCCCTCGGCCTGGTCGAAGATGACCTCGTCGCGGTGGTCCTGGATGTACTTCAGCGACGTCTTGATCGCGACCTCGTGGACGTCGGTGTCGATGTCCGCGCGGCGGGTGGCGGTGCTGCCCGAGCCCGGCTGCAGCGGCGCCTCGATCGTGTACGGGATGCTGCTCTGGAGCATCGCGAACGACGGCACGTAGATCGGCGGGAAGTCGTCCCACACGCCCGGCGCGTCGTCGCGGAACGGGATCCGCGCGCGCGTGACCTCGGGGTAGCCGAGGGCGGCGATGCCCGTCTCGATGTTCAGCGCGTTCGGCAGGCCGTGCTTGATGTAGAGGTCGTACTCGTTGTTGACGTTGTGCGGCGGCGTGCTCGGGTGCAGCAGCGTCGGGTTGACGTAGCCGTGCAGGTCGAGCGTGATGATCGGCTTGGTCTCCACGATCAGGTCGCGGATCAGCCTCGCCTCCGGCTGCGAGACGATCGTCAGGTCGCGGTTGAGGTCATAGCCGGCGGCGTTGGCGCGTGTGTTGGCCACGCGGCCGTCCGGGTTGGAGGTGACGTTGAAGACGATGCGGTTGCGCTGCAGCAGGGTCTCGACGGCGGGGTCGGTGCTCGTCGCCCACTGCTCGATCACCCGGATGATCGCGTCCGTTCCCTCCTTCTCGTTGCCGTGGATGTTGCCGTTGACGAACAGCGGCGTCTTGTAGCCCGCCAGCAGTTGCGGGTCCAGCCGGGCGCGGACCGGATCGTCCTCGATCAGCTGCTTCCACGCCTCCTGCTGTGCGGACTGCTCCGCCGTCTCCGGCGCGGTCACGGTGACGGCGTAGAGGTCGTAGCCGCTGGAGGACTTGCCGGCTACTCGGGCCGAGACACGGTTGCTCGCGGCTTGAGCCGCGTTGAGCCGGGGTGCGATCTCGTCGTAGGGGATGTCACCGATCGCGGCTGAGCCGTCGGCGGGGTTGTCGGGCCACACGGGCAGAACGTTCTGCTGCGGATACGCCGTGGCCGCCGCGAGCTTGGTGGCGGCGCTGAACGGCGGGGCGAAATCGGCGGCCGACGCCGCGACGGGCGCGGCGAGGGCAGCGGTGACCGCCGCTGCGGCGGCGATTCGCGTGAAGACATGAGTAACGTGCACAACTCTCATCTTCATGAGCGGCTCCGCTCATGTCAATAAACCCGATCGGATTTACTGGGATTAGGTGTTGAGGTCGCTCCACATACCCTCTTGGGCATGGGCCTGCCTGCTAGCGACCGCGATCTGACCGCGGACCCCGGTGTCGACTTCTACCGCTACGCCAACGGCGGCTGGCTGGACGCCAACCCGATTCCCGCGGGCTATCCCGCCTGGGGTGCGTTCGAGGAGGTCAGCCGGGAGAACGAGGTCGCGCTCCGCGAGCTGCTCGAGCAGGCGGCGGCGTCGCCGGGGGATCTGCTCGGCGACGCGTTCGCCGCGGGCCTCGACGTGGAGGCGATCGAGGCCGCCGGGCTGGAGCCGATCGCGCCGATGCTGGAGGCCATCGCGGACGCTTCCGATGTGCTCGGCCTGCTTCCCCGGCTGCACCGCTGGGGGATTATGCCGCTGTTCGGGTGGGGCGTGACCGTCGACCATGACGACTCCAGCCGGCATCTGCTGTGGCTGGTCCAGGGCGGCCTCGGGCTGCCGGATCGCGAGATGTACTTCGACGAGAGCGCCGCCGCTCTGCGCGAGGCCTACGTCGCGCACGTCGCCGCGCAGTTGGCCAACGTCGGCGTCCCCGGCGACGCGGCGGCGGTGCTCGCGCTCGAGACGCGCCTCGCGGAGCTGCACCTGAAGGCCGAAGAGCGGCGCGACGTCGAGCGCACGCTGAACCGAGTCGACCGCGCGGCGCTGGCGCCCGAGCTGTCCGTGTACCTGGAGACGCTCGGCGCGGGTGCCGCCGAGAGCGTCAATGTCCAGAACCCGCGGCTGTTCGAGGGCCTTTCGGCGATCGTCGCGGACACGCCGGTGGCGGTCCTGCGCGCCTATCTCGCGTTCCACGTCGTGCGCGCGGTCGCCAACGCGCTGCCGTCGGCGATCGACGACGAGGACTTCTCGTTCTACGGCAAGCGCATCAAGGGCCAGGCCGAGCAGCACGAGCGCGTCAAGCGGGTGATCGACGCGATCACCGAGGACATGGGGGAGGCGCTCGCGCAGCGCTACGTCGGTGACAACTTCCCGCCCGAGGCCAAGCAGCGCGCCGCGAGCATGGTGGCGGCGATCATCGAGGAGATGCGGCTGTCGATCCGCACGCGCCCGTGGATGGGGGCGGATACGCGGGCGAAGGCCGAGGTCAAGCTCGACGCGATCCGGGTCAAGATCGGCTACCCGGACGACTGGCGCTCGTGGGACGGGCTCGAGATCGATCGCTCGTCCTATGCGGCGAACCGGCTGAACGCGAGCCGCTTCGAGCTGGACCGTCAGCTGGCGAAGATCACCGAGCCGGTCGACCGCGGCGAGTGGGAGGTCCCCGCCCACATCGTCAACGCCTACTACCACCCGGCGCTGAACGAGATCGTCGTCCCGGCGGGCATCCTCCAGCCGCCGCTGTTCGACGCCGAAGCCGACGACGCCGTGAACTTCGGCGGCATCGGCATGGTCATCGCGCACGAGATCACCCACGGCTTCGACGACCAGGGGCGGCGCTTCGACGCCGACGGCGCGCTGCGCGAATGGTGGACGCCGGAGGACGCGGCGAACTTCACCGCGCTGGCCGACCGGCTGGTCGCGCAGTTCGACGCCTACACGGTGCTCGGCGACGTCCCGATCAACGGGCGCCTGACGCTGGGCGAGAACATCGCCGACCTCGGCGGGCTCGCCCTGGCCCAGCGCGCGCACGCGCGCGTCGCCGACGGCGCTCCGGAGATCGACGGGTTGACGCCGGCGCAGCGGTTCTTCCTGGCCAACGCGACGCTGTGGCGGGCGAACATCAGCCCGGAGTTCCAGCGCACGCTCGCGGGGATCGATCCGCACAGCCCGCGCGAGCTGCGGGTCAACGGGCCGATCGCGAACCTCGAGCCGTTCCGCGACGCGTTCGGCCTGCCCGACGACGCGCCGATCATGCGCCCGCCGGGCGAGCGCATCGAGATCTGGTGACGGCGGGTCACCAGTAGTCGATCGTGGGCACCTCCGCGGTGCCCGCGAGGCAGTGCCGGAGGTAGAGCGCGGTGCCGAGATCGCCCGTCCAGAGCGTGTAGCGGCCGCGGTCCTCCGCTGCGACCTGGGCGGCGGCGTGGACCGCGAAGCGTCGCGCGCGCGTGAGCCAGAGCTCGTCCTGGGTTCTCTGGAAGAGCTTCAGGAAGGCGAACCCGTTGCCGGCCGTGCCGTGGCAGAGGTTCGCGCCCTTGCGCAGCGGCCCCGCCTGCCACGTGAGCTCGCCGCCCGCCTCAAGCAGCGGGTCGAGGGTGTCGTTGTGCGGCAGGGTGGCGAGCGACGTCACCACGCCGGGCGCGCCGTGGCACCACTGCGTGCGGATGAAGCCACGACGGTGGACCAGCGGGTCGTCGGTCGCCGGTGGCCAGTTCGCGAGTGGTCCGTCCTGCACCGCCGTCTTCGCGATCGCGTGCGTGGTCCCGGCCGCGAGGGGATCGATCGGGTCGAGGCGGCGGGCCAGCGCGGCGACGACGCCCGTCATCCCGTGGGCCGGTCCGAGGTACTGGGCTTCGGCGCCGTAGAGGTCCTGGGTCCACAGGCCGTGGTCCCAGCGCCCCATCAGGTGGTCGGCGAGCGCGTTCCAGGCGGCCGCGTCGTCGAGCTCGTCGGCGATCAGGAGCAGTCCGGGGCTGCCCCACATCAGTTCCAGCGTGTCGGTCTCGGGCACGGCCACGAGGTCGTGGAGCCGAGATTCGAGCGCCGGCGTGGGCGCGAGCAACCACGCGACCAACGCGATCCCGCCCTCGGCCATCCACACGCTCGGCCCCTCGAACTCCGGCCGGCGACGGTAGCTCTCCACCACGTTGTGCGCGAGCGCGGCGTGGTCGAGGCGCGGCTCGTGCAGGCCGGCCCGGGCGAGCTGCTCGAGCGCCCACAGCACCCCGGCGGCGCCCAGATAGACCCCATGCCAGACCTCGGGGTCGCCATCCTCGGCGTCGAGCGGGTGCACGGGCCACCAGTCGCGCTCGGTCAGCGCAGCCTCCGCGTCGCGCGCGATGTCGCGGATCGCGGCCTCGATCCGCGCCGGGTCCCACTCCGCGTCGATCACCGCCTCATGGGCTCGCGGGTCGTACAGCATCCTCGCGGACGGTACTCTCGCGCCGATGATCGAGCTTCCAGACGCGATCCGCGCCTGGCTGGTGGGGCGGATCGAGGGCGTGTGGCCCGATCCCGCCCCGGCCGTCGCGGCGATCCCGACGGCGATGCCCGCCGGGGAGGTCCAGCGACTCGCCGGTGGCGGGCCGTTCGGGCTGCTATTCGATGGGCGCCTGGACGAGATCGACGGCCGGATCGCGCTGGAGGTGCTCGAGAACAGCCGGATGAGCGGCGAGTCGTACTTCCGCGTGTGGGAGGACGGCACGCTCGAGCCTCTCGAGCCGGCGCCGCTGATCTCGTTCGCGTACGCGACACCGGAGGAGCGCGAGGCGGCCGAGGCCGCGTACTACGCGCACAACCGCCGGGCGTACGCGCACCTGCGCACACGCGGGTTCGCCTGATTCGCGGCTTCTCTGGGTAGGCCGATGTTCGCCGATGCTCGAACCAACCATCGTCATGCCCAGCGGCGATCTCGACATCGCCTCGGTGGACGAGTTCCGCAAAGTGCTCGATGACGCGTCCCAGCCGCCCACCGAGACGCTGATCGTCGACCTGAGCGACGTCGGGTTCATGGATTCGAGCGGGCTGCGCGTGATCCTCGAGACCAACGAGCGGCTGCGGCGTGAGCACCGCAGCGTCGCCGTGGTCGCTCCTCGCGGAACGGCGGCCGCCGTGCTGCTCACGCTCGCCGGCCTGCGCCGCACGCTGACCGTCGTGGAGTCGCGGCGCGTGGCCCTGCGTCAACGCAAGGGCTGAACCGAACGCCCGAAGGGCCGCGCCGCCGAGGCGACGCGGCCCTGGACAGCGAGCGTTACGGCGTGGTGGTGGAGAGCGTGAAGGTCAACGCCTTCGCGTACGTGCCCGTACGCAGCGGGTCGGTGGACTTCACGAGCTGCGAGAACTCCAACGTCACGGCGTCGTTGGAGACCGGCGCGCTCCACGTGAGCAGGTTCAGCGGCGAGGCGCTGGAGCCCACGTTGTTGTAGGCCGTTCCGGTGTTGGCGGCGTTGCGTGCCCGGGCCTGGAGCGGCTCGGGCAGGATGAACGTGCCGTTGACCAGATGGCCGGTCCCGAACGAGGACGGGTCGGACACGCTCAGCAGCGCGTCACCCGCCGTCGAGATGACGTTCGCGGACGTGGAACCGAAGTACGTCTGCGTGACGCCCGGCGTGAACACGCCGAACGTGGCCGGCGCGCCGAGCGTGAGCGACAACGTCGCGGGCACGGACCCGCCGACGGTGCCGTCCGTGCCCGTTCCGTAGGTGGCCGGTGGCGGGCCCGGAGCGGGCGTCGGCGCCGGGCGCGAACGCGTCAGGTAGGTGATCGCGTCCTTCAGCGCCGTGGCGCGCTCGGCACGAGTCGTGACGCCCTCGAGGCCGAAGCTCCACAGCAGCGTGTCCTCGGTGGCGATGCCCGGACCGTCCTCGAAGCCGACGGCGGGGCTGGCGATCCAGGCCGCCGCGTTCTCCGTGCCGGCCGGCTGCGGGCCGGCCACCCACGGTGCGAGGCCGGTCTCGAAGCCCTGCGTCTCGGTGACCGCGCCGTCCTTGAGGACCTGGATGGCGTCGACGAAGACGCCCAGGCCGGAGACCGCGAAGTCCTGCAGGTAGGTGATCGAGACCTCGACCTGCTTGCCCTTATAGGCGGACAGGTCGACTTGCCAGTCCTGGAAACCGCTGGAGTTGCCCGTGGCTCCGTTCCACTTGCCGGTGGTGCCCGTGTTGGTGCAGTCCTCGGCCGCCGTGGGGTTGGTCTGGTAGTGCTCGAGGAACGGGTGGACGGTGTCCCAGTCGATGTCGCAGGACGCGCCCACTTCGTCGCTCGTGTGCCCGTTGACGTCCGGCAGCGTCGTCCAGTCGTCCTGACCGACCGTGTGGGCTTCGACGATCACATAGTCGTAGTCCTGCTCGGTGTCGTAGGAGATCTTGAACTTCAGCGCTCCGGTAGTGGCACCGGTCAGGTCGACCGTGCGCTTCAGGCGCTGATAGCCCTCGTCGCTGGAGGCCGCGTACCCGTACTTGGTGCCCTCCGGCGGGTCGTACGCCGGCGGACGGTCGAACCCGATCGCGCGGGTCGACGCGAACTGCGGGAACTCACTCTCGGGCAACAGGCTCGACGTCGTGACGAACGTCTGCGAGATCGCCTGGTTGTCGGCCGAGTCGCCGCCGTTGAGCGTGAATTGCGCGGTGCCGAACGGCCCGCCGGCGCCCTTGAACGGCAACGTCGCCACGTCGTCGTCCTCGGCCGCGATCACGCTGATCCATGCACCCAGGTAGTACTGGATGAAGTCGTCGGAGACGATGATGCAGTTCGTCGTCTGGCCGGGCGGATCGTCCGCGTTGCTCTGCCCGGTCGAGTTGTTGGACTTGCAGAACGGGTTCGGCGGAGCGCCGAGCGGGTTGTAGAGCAGTTGCAGCCAGGCGCCCTGCAGCGCCTGCTGGCCGGTCACGAGCGCCGCGCCGCCGTCGTTGAGGTAGTCGCGAACCGCGATCACCTCGTCGTCCATCAGCTTCGAGTTGCCGGTGCCGCCGGGTTGCGTGGGCTCACGGACGTACAGGTCGTTGCCCGTGTACCAGATGATGCTCTTGTAGTGCGACAGCACGCCGAGCGGATCCGGCGCCGTGCGGTTGTGGGCGTCGACGTCGTAGACGTCATACGAGAGGCCCGCGTCCTGCAGCGCCGTCGTGTAGTAGCTCAGGAACTCGGGGCCGGGGCGTGGGCCCTCCCCGAAGATGCTCAGGTTGCCCGAGTAGTCCTCGGCGGCCATCACGAGCACGCTGTTGGCTGTGGTCTTCTCGGCCGTGAAGGTGAACGGCGTCGACGACTTGGCGCCCGCCGTGAACCACACCTGCACGTTGTCGCCGGCGCTGAAGCCGGTGACGTTCGCGCGCATCTTGTGGTAGTAGACGCCCGGCGGGTCGTAGCGCTCGCCGCCCTTGTACTCGGTCGTCGGAGCGCTCTGCTCGGCGCCGTTGCCGACGCGCCAGTGGACCTCCACCGGGCCGAGATCGCGGTTCGCGTTGACCTCGACGAGCTGCGGCGAGCCGTAGGAGACCTTGAACGAGGCGGGCACGAAGTCGGCCGCCGTGTTGCCGATGTGCGAGACCGGGCGGCCGGGGTTCTTGGCCGACTTCGCGAGGTCGAGCGCGAACGGCAGGTTGCGCTGGAACTGCTCCTCGACCGCGGTCTCGGAGTCCTGGAAGACGAACCCGCCCGGGTCGTACGCGTTGTCGTTCTCGCGCGTGCCGCCGACGCCCGGGCCGGTGCCGTTCTCGAGCTCGACGGTGTAGGCCAGCGAGCCGTACTTGTTGTAGACCGAGCCGGTGACGTCGCCGTTGGTGGTGTAGAGCTCACCGGAGACGTCGGGATCGAAGTTCGCGATCGCCGGGTGGTCGTCATCGAAGCCCGCGAGCGCCTTCGTCGCCGGCGAGTCGGTGCTCTCGGTCTCGACCTGCCAGCCCTCGGGATAGAGGATCAGGCCCGCGGCCGAGTGATAGTCGAGCAGGAACTTCGGCTTGACCTTGCCGATCAGCGCGTCGAGCGAGCTGACCTCGGGCTCGGACTGCCGCGTCTTGCCGCGGTAGGTCTCGCTGTCGAAGTTGTCCGAGGCGCCCTCCTGGTCATAGCGCCACTTGAAGTCCCAGTTGCGGTTGGGGTCGACGCCGTCGTGGCCGTCGATGATGTCGTTGCCGTCGTTGTCGGCCAGGTTCTTGCGCCACAGGCGCGTGTTCTTGCGCTGGAACGTGTAGTCGTAGCCGTCGACGTTGACGATCGGCACGAACCACAGCTCGTTGTTGCGGATCAGCGCCGGGATCTCCGTCGCCGAGTCGGTCGCGTGCGCGAGCACGTAGCCGAACAGGCGCCGGCCGACCTCGCCCGCGATCCACTCGCGCGCATGCTGGGTCGTCTCGTACCAGACGACGGGCTTGGCCCCGTCGGCCATCGTGTGCGCGTTCAGGCTGACCTTGTACGCCACCAGGTCCTGGCCGAAGCGCGACTTGCCGTAGACGACCTTCTTGACGATGTTGGGGTGCGCGGCGCGCTGCCCCTCGTACCACGTCTGCAGATTGATCGGCTGACCGGCGCTGTCGACCGCGCCCGAGCAGGTGCCCGGGCAGGGCGCCGGCTTCAGCCCCCAGGGACGGAAGACGTCATAGCCGTACGTCGGGTCCGCCAGCGGATTCGGAGGCGCCGCCTGCGCCTTGGTCGCCGCACCGAACGGCGCCTTGACCGTGTACCCCTTCGCGCGGAGCGCCTCAGCGTCCGCCGGAGAGCCGATCACGATCCGGCCCTTGGCCGTCCCGCCTTCGGCCACGTCGTACCCGAGCTCCCCGAGTTTCGACTGATCCCCTCCACTTACGACGTACTGGTTCAGCGGCTCCAACTTGCCCGCCGCGTGTGCCGGCGGCCCCATCGCCGATGCCAGCAGCAGCGTCGCTGCCGCGACGCCCCAGACCTTCACCCTCATCCCAACAACCTCCTTGTGAGGCGCGGGAAGCTACATGAGCGAGCCGAGACCGCCAAGTGGGTACCGACACCAATTAACGCGGAGTCAACAGCGACCGACGCGGGCGCGGGGATTTCCGGGCCGGGGTGGAGCGTCCGCGCGATGGGTTACCGGCGACGACGACCACAGCACACGCGCGCCGCCGGCGGACGATCGGCGGCGGCTCGGAGGCGCGGCGGCTCTTGGGATGCGACGGCATGACCGCATACTCGGCTGTCGCCCGTCCGAGCACATCAGGGAAACCCCCTGAACCGTGGCTCAGGGACCCTGATCCGCGGATCGACCCCGGCTCGCCGCCGCGCCCGGCCCGGTCCTTGCCGGCCCGCGCCCGTGCACAAACGGCGGTCGATGCGGTCGACCGCCACCGCATCCGCGGCCGCGGCCGCGTGACGTGTTGGCGCTGGCGCAGCGCGGGCGTTGACGTCACCATCCGGCGATGAGCGCTGATCGCCGCGTGGTCGCCGTCGGCGACGGGTTGCTCGCGCGCTACGGCGAGGACACCGAGCGCGAGGCGATGCTGCTGGCGGCGATCGCGCCGCGACTGCCGTTGCCCGTGCCGGTGCCGGTGGCCGTCGCGGCCGACCATCTCGTGTTCCCGCGCGTCCCCGGCAGCCCGCTGCTGGACCTGCCGCGCGCGGCTCGGCGGGTGTTCGCGCCGCAGCTGCGGGCGTTCGCCGACGCGGTGCACGCGCTCGTTCCCGGCGTCGAGGTCACGGAGGACGGCACGCCGCTGGAGGACTGGCTCGAGGAGGCGCGGGCCACGTGGCCGGGCGTGCGCGAGGCGGTCCCGGTGCGCCTGCACGCGCACGTCGAGGCGCGACTGGCGGGCGCACCACCGCCCGCGGAGCGTCGCGTCTTCATCCACGGCGATCTCGGCGCCGAGCACGTATTCGTCGCCGGCGGCCGCATCACCGGGATCATCGACTGGAGCGACGCGGTGATCGGTGATCCCGCGCTCGACCGCGGCCGGCTGCTGCGCGACTTCGGCGGCGACGGCGACGCGCGCACGCGGCTGTACGCCATCTGCACGGCGATCGAGGACCTGGCCTACCCGGACGAGCGCTACCGCCGTAACGCCGCGGCGGCGCTGGCGGAACTGGCCGTGCTTACGTGGAGCCCATGAAGATCACGCGCAGCTCGATCGATACCACCCTCGGCCCCGGCGACTGGTTCACCGGCAACGTCTACGTCGACACGATCGCCGCGCCCGAGCCGCCCGCCCGCGCGGCGTCGGCGCTCGTGCACTTCACGCCCGGCGCCCGCACCCACTGGCACACGCACCCGTTCGGGCAG
Source organism: uncultured Solirubrobacteraceae bacterium (assembly GCA_963798325.1). GTDB lineage: Bacteria > Actinomycetota > Thermoleophilia > Solirubrobacterales > Solirubrobacteraceae > Solirubrobacter. The sequence continues at coordinate 1,187,522 of CAWCSS010000001.1, read as the reverse complement.
ACGATCTTCGTCACCGAGGGCGTCGGCCGCTGCCAGCGCGAGGGCGGCCCGGTCGAGGAGATCCGCCCCGGCGACCGCGTGTACTTCGAGCCCGGCGAGAACCATTGGCACGGCGCCTCGCCGACGCGCTTCATGGCCCACGTGGCCATCCAGGAGGCCGACGAGAGCGGGAGCCCGGTGACCTGGGGCGAGCCCGTCGCCGACGAGCAGTACAACCCGGGCTAGGGCGCGCAACCAGGCGTCGCCAGCCGCGTCCGCAGCCCCGTACGCGCCCGCTGCAGCGCGCTGTTGGTCGCGGGCAGGCTGGTCGACAGCGCGGTCGCCGTCTCCCTGGCCGAGCAGCTCAACAGGTCGCGCATGATCCACGCCGACCGCTGCAGCGGCGGGAGCTGCTGTGCCGCGGCCAGCGCGAGCTCGAGCGTCTCGCGGGCGATCAGGGTCGCGTCCGGGCGCTCCTCCGGCGGTGCGCTCACCTCGCACGACGCGTGGTCGGGATCATCGAGCGAGACGAGCGTGACGTCGCGGCGGGCGAGGGTGTCGAAGCACACGTTGGTAGCGATCCGGTACAGCCATGCCCGCGGGCAAACCGACGTCTGCGAGCGACGTGCGCGCCAGGCCCGCAGCAGCGTCTCCTGCAGCGCGTCCTCGGCGTCGGCCCGCGAGCCGAGCAGGCGGGCGCAGTGCCGCTGCAGCCCGGCGTGCTGGTGAGCCAGGGCGTCGGTGAAGGCGTGATCGTCGGTGAGCACGACGGCGATGCTCGCGCGCCACCGGGAAAAAGGGAAAGGCCGATTGAGCATCACGTTCGTGCGTGATCGGCATCACCAGGTGCTCGTCGCGGGGCGATACTGGGAGACATGAGCGGAGAGGTCCTTGCCTTCCCCCAGGCGCCGGACGGCGTCGAGATCCGGCACCTGCGCGCGTTCGTCGCCGTCGCCGAGGAGCTGAACTTCGGTCGCGCCGCGGCGCGGCTGTATCTCTCCCAGCCGGCGCTGAGCCGGCAGGTCCGCGCGCTCGAGCGCCTGCTCGGGTGCGAGTTGCTGCGGCGCTCGACGCACAGCGTGGAGCTGACCGTGGCCGGCAGTGCGCTGCTCGACCGCGCCCGCAGGCTGCTCGCCGACCTCGACGAGGCGATCGCCACCACGCAGTCCGTCGGGGGCGAGCTCGCGAACCGGATGGCGACGATGTGGGCGCCGGTGCTGGAGCTGGCCTCCGCCGACCGTGACATCCAGGAGATGCGCACCGCCTACGAGACCTTCCTGGCCGAGGCCGACATGCCGGAGGGGGTGACCGTGTTCCCGGTCAACGCCGGCGGCGTGCCCTCGCTCTCGCTGCGGCCCGCGGCCGGCACGGAGCTGTCGATCCTGTATCTCCACGGCGGTGGCTACGCCGTCGGCTCCGCGTACGGCTACCGGCCGCTGGTCGGCGCGCTCGTGACCGCCGCCGGGGTGGGCGCGCTGGTGCCGGACTACCGGCTCGCGCCCGAGCACCCGTTCCCCGCCGCGGTCGAGGATGCGCTCAGCGCCTACCTGTGGCTGGCCGAGCAGCGGGGGGCGGCGAACATCGTCCTGGCCGGAGACAGCGTGGGCGGCGGGCTGGCGTGCTCGCTGATGCTGACGTTGCTGGCGCGCGAGCTGCCACTGCCCGCGGGCGCGGTGCTCCTGTGCCCCGGCATCGACCTCTCCGCGGACTCGATGGCCGCCGCCGCGTTGGACGCCGAGCAGGCCGCGGCGCTGAAGCTGACCGCGATGGCCTATCTCGACGGGCACCCGTCCGAGGATCCGATCGTCAGCCCGCTGCTCGCCGACCTGACCGGGTTCCCGCCGCTGCTCGTCCAGTCGGCCACCGGCGACTTCGTCCTCCAGGAGTCGCGGCTGCTGGTCGAGCGGGCGAAGGCGCACGGCGTCGACGCGCGGCTGGAGCTCTACCCGGCCGACACGCACGTCTTCCACGTGTTCTGGTCCTTCCTGCCCGAGGCCGCCGACGCGCTGCAGCAGGCGGGGGCGTTCATCCGCTCGCGGCTGGAGCGGCGTGCCGACGCCGTCGCCGGGCACTAGCGCGCGTCTGCGTCTGCGCGGCGGCGAGGTCGACGCGCGGCTGGTGTGGCCCGCGGACGCACCCACCGGGATGCTCGTCCTGCTCGTCGGCGAGCTGGAGGAAGGCGAGCACATCGCCCGCCGGCTCTCGAACGCGCTCGGCGTCGTCTCGCTCGTCGCGCCCTTCCAGGACGGAGCGACAGCGGTCGTCTGGGCGGCCGATCACGCCGCCCAGCTCGGCGTGCGCAGCGGCCGGCTGATGCTCGGCGGGCTCCACGCGGGTGTCGACGCGGCCGTGCAACTGGCGGCGCGAGCGCGCGAAGACGGCTGGCCCGACCTCATCCTGGCCAACCCCTGAGGCCAGACCCTTTAGGTTGCGCTTACCTAAAGGGGCCAGGCCCCTTTAGGTACTACGCTGGGCCGCGCCTTGCCGGGTGCCTCGCCAAGTCTGCAGCGCGCGTTGGTCGTCCTCGCCGCGCTCGGCGTCGTCGCGTGTGCCGTGCCGCTCGCGGTCGCGATCCACAGTGTCGGCGGCCACCACCGCGACCTGATCGCGGTCTTCGGGCCGATCATCGGCGGCGCGTCGATCGGCACCGGGCTGCGGGCATGGCAGCGGCGCCCGGACAACCGCTTCGGCGCGCTGCTGGTGGCGATGGGCTTCGCCTACTGCCTGTCCGGGCTGATCGTGACGACCGACCCGTGGCCGTTCATCGCCGGGCTGCTGGTGATCGCGGTGCCGTACGCGATCCTCTTTCACATCCTGCTGGCGTTCCCGTCCGGCCGCCTGGGGACGCGCGGCGACCGGGCCCTCGCGGGCGCGTCCTACCTGATGGCCACGGCCGGCTGGTGGGCGTGCCTGGTGATCGAGGACACCGCCGCGTTCGGCCTGCCGGCCAACCCGCTGCTGATCTCCGCCGAACCCGGCCTGTTCGACGCGCTCTCGCGGTTGCGGCTGGCGATCGTGGCCGTGCTGATCGCGATCCTCGGCGTGGTCCTCGTGCGCCGCTGGCTGACGGTCACGCGCCCGCAGCGGCGCGCGCTGACGCTCGTCTACGCCAGCGGCGGGCTCGTGCTCGGGCTCTACGCGGTGTGGGCGGTGTTCGGTGCGCTCGACGTCCTCACCGGCACGCAGGAGACGCTCGAGCGGGCGCGGGTGATCGCGCTGGCGACGGTCCCGTTCGCGTTCCTGGCGGGCCTGCTGCGCGCGCGGGTGGTGGGCGCGAACGCGGTCAACGAGCTCGTGGCGCGGCTCGGCGCGGGCGGGGGAGACCTGCGCCAGGCGCTCGCCGACGCGCTGCGCGACCCGTCGCTGGAGGTCGCGTTCCCGCGTCCGGAGCACGACGAGTGGGTCGATTCGCGCGGCGAGGTGATGACCTTGCCGGGGGCGGACCGGTGCACTCCGGTCGAGCACGACGGGCATCCGATCGCGATGCTCCTGCACGACCCGTCGCTGGCCGACGAGCCCGAGCTCGTGCACGCCGTCGGCGGTGCGGCCGCGCTGGCGCTGGAGAACGAGCGCCTGACCGCCGACCTGCGGGCGACCGTCAGCGAGCTGCGCGCCTCCCGCGCGCGGATCGTCGAGAGCGCCGACAACGCGCGCCGGCAGATCGAGCGCGACCTGCACGACGGCGCCCAGCAGCGGCTCGTCGCGCTGGCCCTCTCGCTCCGGCTCGCCCGCTCGAAGGTCCACGAGGACGAGGCGCTGGAGGTCCTCGCCGAGGCTTCGCAGAACCTCGACGAGGCGATCAGGGAGCTGCGCGAGCTCGCCCGCGGCATCCATCCGGCAGTCCTCTCGGACCGCGGCCTGGGCTCGGCCCTGGAGGCCCTGGCGGGACGGATGCCGCTGCCGATCGAGATCGGCGACGTCCCCGAGGAGCGCCTGCCCGCCCGCGTCGAGGCCGCGGCGTACTTCGTCGTCGCCGAGGCGATCACCAACGTCGCCCGCTACGCCAGCGCCTCGCACGCACGCGTGGACCTCTCCTGCGACGACGGCGATCTGCTGGTGGAAGTGGTCGACGACGGCATCGGCGGCGCCGACCCGGCCAAAGGCTCCGGGTTGCGCGGCCTGACCGACCGCGTTGCCGCGCTCGACGGCCGCCTGCACGTGAGCTCACCCCCCGGAGAGGGAACGACGGTCCGAGCGACGCTGCCCCTCACCGTCAAGTAGAGGATCAGTCCGCAACCCAGGTTTACTAAAGGGGACAGTCCCCTTTTAGGAAACTTGGGTTGACCGGGTAGCGTTAGCGCCGACCGTGCGGATTGCGCTGATTCCTGGGGATGGCATCGGCGGCGAGGTGCTCGCTGCCGGGGTGCGTGTGCTCGACGCCATGGGTGACTTCGAGTACACGGAGTTCCCGTGGGGCTCCGCGTACTACGCGGAGCACGGGCGGATGCTGGCCGAGGACGGGTTGGAGCGGCTGGCGGGCTTCGACGCGATCTACTTCGGTGCGGTCGGGTCGCGGGAGGTGCCCGACCATGTGACGTTGTGGGGGCTGCGGCTGGCGATCTGCCAGGGGTTCGACCAGTGGGCGAACGTCCGGCCGGTGCGGGTCTATGAGGGCGCGCCGAGCGTGCTCGCGGCACCGCTGGACTGGGTGTGCGTGCGCGAGAACAGCGAGGGCGAGTACGCCGGGATCGGTGGGCGCAACCTCGCCGGTCGCGGGCCGGGCAACGAGGTCGCGGTGCAGGCGTCGCTGTTCACCGAGAAGGGCTGCGAGCGGATCATGCGGTTCGCGTTCGAGCTCGCGCGGACGCGGCGCCGCAAGGTCACCAGCGTCACCAAGAGCAACGCCCAGCAGTACGGGATGGTGCTGTGGGACGAGGTGTTCGAGCGCGTCGCCGCCGACTACGAGGACGTCGAGACCGAGCGCCGGCTGGTCGACGCGATGGCCGCGCGGTTCGTGCTCGAGCCCGAGACGCTGGACGTGGTTGTCGCGTCGAACCTGCACGGCGACATCCTGTCGGACCTCGGCAGCGCGCTGGCGGGCAGCCTCGGCCTGGCGGCCAGCGCCAACCTCAACCCGGAGCGGCGCTTCCCGAGCATGTTCGAGCCGGTGCACGGGTCGGCGCCGGACATCGTGGGCGAGGGGATCGCGAACCCGATGGGCGCGATCGGCAGCGCCGCGCTGATGCTCGACCACCTCGGGCTCGACGGCGAGCCGGTCCGGGACGCGATCGCGGCAACGATCAAGGCCGGCATCCTCACGCCGGACCTCGGCGGGACGGCGAGCACCGGCGAGGTCACGGACGCGATCCTCGCGGCGCTCTGAGCCAGTCGAGCAGGAGCGCGTTCACCTCGTCCGGGCGCTCCTCGTGGACCCAGTGCCCGGCGCCGTCGATCAGGTGTGTGCCGGTCAGGCAGGGGAGCCACTCGGCCTGGTGCTCGATCGCCTCGGCGAGCCAGCCGACGGAGGGATCGCGGGCACCGGCGATGTAGATCGACGGCTGGGCGATCGTCGCGCCGTCGAACGCGGCGAGGTCCTCCCAGTCGCGGTCCATGTTGCGGTAGCGGTTCAGCGGCCCGCGCAGGCCGTGGCGCTCGAGCTCGGCGACGCGCTCGTCGAAGGCGCGCCACGCGGGGACCGGAGCGTCAGGCTCCAGGCCGTCGGTGCTTGCGTAGAAGCCGCGCAGCCACGCGGCGAGGTCGGCCTCGTACTCCGCTTCGACTCCGCGCTGTTGGAAGCGGCTGACGTAGAAGTCCGGCGGGAACAGGGAACTCGGGGGCGCGTCACCGCGCGGCGTGTACGGCACGCCCAGCAGCCCGACGGCGGTGAACACGTCCGGTCGCATCAGCGCGCAGGCGGCGGCGATCCCCGATCCCCAGTCGTGGCCGACCACGGTCGCGGTCGTCTCGCCGAGCGCCTGCACGACGGCCACGGCATCGGCGACGTGGAGGACCATCCGGTAGTCCTCGACCGCGGGCGGGGCGAACGAGCCGCCGTAGCCGCGGACGTCGATCGCCACCGCGCGGTGGCCGGCCGCGGCCACCGCGGGGAGCTGATGGCGCCACGACGACCAGCCGTCGGGGAAGCCGTGGATGAGGAGCACGAGCGGGCCTTCGCCCTGCTGCACCGCGTGAATTCGTCCGGCAAGCTGCATGTCTCGGACGAGGGTGGTGGGTCCGCGGGCGGCTGCCAAGCTTGTTGCCGCAATGGCAACAGATCGCATCCGTGCTCGGCTGCGTCAACTGCGCTTCGAACGCGGGTTGTCGGTCCGCGCACTGGCGGACGCGTCGGGGCTCGCGGCGTCGACGGTCAGCCGCCTGGAGACGGGCGCGCGGCGGCTGACGCTCGAGCACCTCGTGGCGCTCGCCGGCGGGCTCGGCGTCCCGGTCGACGCGCTGTTCGCCCGAGGCGACCCGGCACCCGCCCGCGACGGCAAGCTCTGGGAGCCAGTCGGGCCCGAGCGGACGACCGGCGCGCGCGTCTACCGCGTCGGGTTGGCGCCCGGCGAGCCCGCGTTGCACAGCCATGAGGGGCACCAGTGGATCTACGTCCTCCAGGGGCGCGCGCGGCTGGTGCTCGAACATCACGACCTCGTCCTCGACGAAGGCCAGGCGTGCGAGTTCAACACCTGGCGTCCGCATTGGCTCGGCGCGGCGGACGCCGCCGCCGAGCTCCTGGTCATCTTCTCGCCCGAGGGTCGCGCGTTCGACGTGCTCTCGCCGCCGTGAGCCGTCACACGTGGGCGAAGAGCAGGGTGTGTCGTCGCCCGTCTCGCGAGGGTTCCTAACCCTCCTGGAACTCCGCGCAGAGCCGGTCGAAGCGACCGGCGCGGAGATCCGCGGGGCGGCCCGAGAGGTAGAAGACGCCGCCGTCGCCGATCGCGAAGCCCAGCTCGTCGTCGTAGTCCATCTGCAGCAGCAGCCGGTGCTCGGCCTTGCCGCAGGCGTAAAGCGGCGTGTCCTGGATCGGCCAGGGCCAGCCGAGGACCTGGTGGTTGGGCGTGTAGCCCTTGGGCTTGTGGCCGGGCGTGCCGACGAGCAGCTCGTCGGTCAGCCGGAACCAGGCGTCGTCCTGGTCGTCCTTGAGCCCGTAGCGCTTCTGGGCGATGTAGACGTCCGGGACGGTGAGCGTCGGCTGCAGCTGCACCCGGGTCGACTTCAGCCGCACGACTCCCTTGGGGACCGCGCGGTGGGTGAGCGGGCGGTTGAGCTCGCGCACGATCACGCAGGTCTTCGGCCCGGCCGGCCCGGCTGCCCCTTCGATCGGCACGTAGCCGTCGTCGTCCTCGGCGATGTCGGCGAAGACGGCAAGCGTGCTGGTCTTGGCGGCGATCGCGCCGGGCGCGACCGCGGCGAGGTCGGACACCCTCAGCTGCGCGATGAAGCCAAGCTTGTGGCCGCCGCAGCGCGGCCAGTCCATGCCGGCCGGGAGGTCGGGGTTGCCGCCCAGGCGGGTGCCGCCGAGCGTCGCCCGACCACCGGGCACCAGCCGCGCGCCCGGGAGCGCGTCCTTGGCGATCTTGGCGGGATGGGGGAGCTTGAGCGCCTTGGCCCGCGCCTGCACGTCGTCGCGGGTGGGGGCGGCCAGCAGGACGGCCGCGAGCAGGAGCGCGAGCATCTACGCGGTGGCCGGGACGAGCGCGGTGCGGGTCTCGGCGGAGAGCACGACCCGCGCGACGAGGCAGACGAGCAGCGAGCCGGCGGCGATCAGGGCGAACGTGCCGCGCGGGCCGATCGCGGCCACGAGCAGGCCGCCGCCGAAGTAGGCGACGAGGAAGGCGCCGGAGATCATCGCCGACTTCAGGCCGAACACGCGGCCCTTGATCTCGTCCGGGATCACCTGCTGGATGAGCACGCCCTCGGACACGAGCGCGAGGCCGTTGCCGAGGCCGATGACCACGAACGCGACGACGGCGACGGCCAGGACCGGGGCGAGCGCGCAGGCCGCCATGCCGGCCGCGCACAGGGCGATGCCGCCGAGATACAGGCGCCGGCCGAGCTCCGGGCTCTCGCCGCGGGCGGCCAGCAGCGAGCCGGCGAAGATCCCGACGCTCATCGCCGTGGTGACGATCGCGTAGGCGGCGGGGCCTCCGCCCAGCGTCGAGCGCACCAGCAGCACCTCGGCGACGTTCATGGCGCCGAAGAAGCAGACGAAGAACGTGGAGCTGAGCACGACCGTCCACGCCGCGCGGTTGCGGCGCAGCGCGCGGGCGCCGTCGCGGGCGGAGGTCAGCAGCGACGGCTTGCGCTCGGGCTCGCCGGCCGCGGCGACGCTCGGCACGCGGTTGAGCCTGAGCGTGCACAGCAGCATCGCGGAGACGGCGAAGGTCACGCCGTTGGCGAACAGCACGCCCGCGGCGCCGATCAGCGCGAACGTCGCGGCGGCCAGCATCGGGCCGAAGGTGAAGCCGAACTCCTGGATCGCGCCCCAGACGCCCATCGCGGCCGGCAGGCGCTTCTCGGACACCAGCGACGGCAGCGACGCCATCACCGTCGGGTTGAACGCGGCCTGCCCGGCGCCCGCCAGCGCGGCCAGGGCGACGGTGGCGGCGAACGAGTCGACCAGCGCCAGGCCGATGAACGCGCCGGCGCGCAGGACGTCGGCGCCGATCAGGATCGTGCGCCGCGACCAGCGGTCGGCGGCTGCGCCCATGATCGCGCCCAGCAGCAGCATCGGGACGAACTCACACAGCAGGATCGCCGACACGGCGAGCGCGGAGTGGAAGCGCTCGTAGGCGATCAGCAGCAGCGCGACGTACGCGGCGCCCGAGCCCAGCGAGGACTGGACGTGGGCGAGGAGCAGTGGGCGCGCGGCGCGCTCGTGGGTGAAAAGTTCGCGGAGATTCTTCATAGGGGGAGTCGGCGGAGAACCGTAGACCGGCAATCGGCCGCCACCACTCAACGTTTCGTCCAGTCCGTTCGACACCGTGCAGAGCCGCGCGCCGGGGGGACGTCGAAGGGCGCAAGACGTCAGGATCGGCAGACGCCGCTGGCCCATCACGCGCGACGTCTGCGGTCTGCCGTAGGTTGCCACGGTGTTCCGTCGCCTGCCGCTGGTTCTCGTCGTGTTGGTCATCCCGTCGACCGCGGACGCGCGGTTGCGCGTGACGGCGCCTGGCGAGCGGGCGTCGGGCGTCTCGCTGCCGCTGACGATCACCGGCGCGCCGCCGCGCACGCCGGTGGCGGTCGAGCGGCGGACGAGCGCCGGCTGGATCGGCGTGAAGGCGGTCGACTCGAACGCCGCCGGAAGGGCTTCGGTCCGGCTGCACACGCCGGCGCTGACCCGCCGGTGGCGGCTGCGGGTGCGCGCGGCCGATCAGCGCAGCGCGGCGATCCGGGTGTCGATCCGCCCGATCACGCTGACCTCGGTGGGCGACGTCAACCTCGGCGACGGCCCTGGCGACGTGATGGCCGCGCGCGGCGATCGCTATCCGTGGGCCGGTGTGGCCTCACGGCTGCGGGCGGCGGACATCGCGTTCGGCAACCTCGAGTGCTCGGTCTCGGACCGCGGCACGGCGCAGGTCAAGCAGTTCGTGTTCCGGGGCAAGCCGAGCCGGCTGAAGACCGTCCGGCGCTATCTCGACGTCGTCAACCTCGCCAACAACCACACCGGCGACTACGGCAAGCAGGCCATGGCGGACACCGTGCGCCACGTGCGCGACGCCGGCCTGGTCGGCGTCGGCGCGGGCTTCGATCTCGCGGGCGCGCGCAAGCCGCGGGTGGTCGAGCGGCTTGGCCTGAAGGTCGTGTTCGTCGGCTTCTCGGACATCGGCCCGTACGACTTCGCCGCCGGCCCGGGCACGCCCGGCACCCGCCTGGCCTCCAACGAGAACATCACCGCCGACGTGCGCGCGGCACGCAGGCTCGGTGACGTTGTGGTCGCGACCTTCCACTGGGGCGTCGAGCGCGACCCCCACCCCTCACAGCGCCAGAAGGACTTCGCCCGGGTGGCGTTGGCCGCCGGCGCCGACGCGATCATCGGCGCCCACCCGCACGTCCTGCAGCCGATCTCCCGGCCCGCGCCGCACAAGGTCGTCGCGTACAGCCTCGGCAACTTCGTCTGGTCGGCCGGCTCGGGGCCGACCGCCCACACCGGCCTGCTCAAGCTCAGCCTCTCCACCCGCGGCGTCGAGGGCGTGGCGTTCACGCCCGCGACGATCGTCGGGACACAGCCTCGGGTACGGTGACCCGATGGCCGACGAACAGATCCTGGAGCTCGATGGGCGTGAGGTGCGCATCACCAGCCCGGACAAGGTCCTGTTCGCCGAGCACGGCGAGACGAAGCTCGATCTCGTCCGCTACTACGAGGCCGTCGGCGGACCGCTGCTGAACACGATGGGCGGCCGCCCGGTGCTGATGCAGCGCTTCCCGCAGGGCGCTGCGGGCAAGGGGTTCTTCCAGAAGCGGATCCCGGACAAGGTGCCGGAGTGGCTGGAATCGACCGAGGTCCAGACGGTCAACGGCACGCCCTCCCAGGCGCTGGTGATCGGCGATCTCGCGCACGTCGCGTGGGCGGTCAACCTCGCCTGCCTCGGCTTTCACGTCTGGCCGCTGAAGGCCGACGACCCCGAGCACGCGGACGAGTTGCGGCTCGATCTGGACCCCATGCCCGGGACGGATTTCGCGATGGTGATCGAGGCCGCCCGCGCGTTGAAGGAGCTTCTCGACGAGCTGGGCCTGCAGGCGTATCCCAAGACCACCGGCAACCGCGGCCTGCACGTCTACATCGCGCTGGAGCCGCGCTGGGACTCCTACGAGGTCCGGTCCTGCGCGGTGGCGGCCGCGCGCGAGCTCGAGCGCCGCCGCCCGGACATCCTCACCGCCGCGTGGTGGAAGGAGGAGCGGGGCAGGCGGATCTTCATCGACTACAACCAGAACGCGCCCCACAAGACCGTCTTTGGCGCATGGTCGGTGCGGGCGCGCAAGGGCGCGCAGGTCTCGACGCCGGTCGCCTGGGAGGAGCTCGACGAGATCGTCCCGGACGAGCTCACCGTCCGCACCGTGCCGGAACGGCTGGCGCGCGACGGCGACCCGTGGGCGGACATGACGCCGCAGTCGCTGGCGCCGCTGCTGGCGATGCACGAGCGCGACTCGGCCAACGGCCTCATGGACGCCCCGTGGCCGCCGGTGTATCCGAAGATGCCCAACGAGCCGCCGCGGGTCGCGCCGAGCCGCGCCCGCTCTCAGGACTGACGCACGACCTGGCCGACGTTGAGCACGCCCTGCGGGTCGTGGCGCTCGGCCAGCGCGGCCAGCCACGTGCGCGTGTCCTCGTCATAGACGCGGGCGTTGCGCTCCTCGCCCGTGGCGGCGCCGAAGTTCGGCAGTTCGCCGCCGGTCAGGAACGGCTGGAGCGCGGCCATGGCGGAGGCGTTGTGCGGGCCCACGCGCGGGTCCATCGGCACGCCGATCATCAGCAGGCTCAGGCCGGCGTCGCGGTGGCAGAACGCGCTCTTGGCGGCGGGTTCGCGGCGCAGCGCGCCCCCGAGCAGCCGCAGTTCGACCATCACCTGCGGAGAGCCGGAATCCGGGCCGGCGACGGCCAGCAGCGCGTCCACGGCCTCCTCGGTGAGCTCGGTCAGCAGGCCGGAGGTCTCGAGCACGGGCATCGGGTCGACCGGGTCGGCGTGGATCGCGCCGATGGCGGCGTAGGGCATCGGGCCCATGACGTCGATGATCGGCTCCGCCGCGGCCCGCAGCGGTTCGAGCAGCGCCGGGCAGTGCTCGGTGGAGGCGAAGCGGACGGCGATGGTCAGGCGCCCTGCCAATACGTCCGGGACGCCCGGCATGACCGGCAGCTGCATCAGCGCCAGTGACGTGTTGGCGTGTTCGGGCAGATCGCGGATCCACTCGCGCCAGGCGTGCAGGACGGCGGACGCGTCGGTGCCGTCGAAGAACAGCGTGCCGCCGTAGATCTCGCGCAGCTCGAGCAGCTCGATCTCGACCGCGGTGACGATCCCGAGCGTGCCCTTGCCGCCGCGCAGGCCCCAGAACAGGTCGGCGTGCTCGTCGGGCGTGACGCGCAGCCTGCGCCCGTCGCCGGTGACGACCTCGAACGCGCGCACGGTGTCGCTGGAGAGCCCGAAGGTGCGCACCAGCGGCCCGACGCCGCCGCCGGTGAGGAAGCCGACGACGCCGACCCCCGGGGCGGAGCCGGCGAGCGGCGCGAGCCCGTGTGCGGCGGCCGCGTCGATGACCTGCTGCCAGACGACGCCGGCGCCGATCCGGGCCCGGCGGGTGCGCGGATCGATCTCGAGCTCGTCGAGCCGCCCGGTGTGGACGAGGATCACGTCGTCGCCGTCGAACGGGACGGCGCCGTGGCCGGTGCGCTGGGGGAGCACCCGCAGGCCGTTGGCGCCGGCGAAGCGGACGACCTCGAGGACGTCCTCGGCGTCCGCGGCGGCCACGACGACGCGCGGCTTGACCGGGACGGCCACGTTCCAGGGCGTGGCGAGTTCATAGCCGGGGTCGCCGGGGAGAGCGAACGTACCGGAGAGGCGAAGTGCGGTTGGGGAGATGACCGACATGCCGCCAGCTTGCGGGAGGGCACTTGGAGCCGACTTGGAGCCGGCCAGTCGTCAGCCTCCAAGCGCGGCGAGGCAGCGCCGTGCGGTGGGCTCGCCGCCGCTGGCGCGGGCCTGCTCGAGCGCGCGTCGGAGGAGCACACGGGCGCGCTCGTGCTCGCCCAGGAGCGCGAGCAGGCGCCCGCGCGCGAGGTCGACGTTGCCGACCACGCCGATGTGCCCGATCACCGCGACCCGTCCCGCGTAGGGCTCCAGCAGCGCGAGCAGGCGCGGCGCGTGCTCGGCCAGGCCGGCGTTGGCGGCGGCCTCGGCGAGGAGCGTCACGTGGCCGAGCGTCACCCACACCCACGGGCCGACCGTGTCCAGCCACGCCGTCAGCCGGTCGGCGGTGGTGACGGCATCACCGCGGGCGGCGGCGATCGCCGCGTCCCACGGCGCGGGCTCGAAGGCGCCGTCGGAATCGGCCTCGGCGAGCAGGCCGTCCTCGCGCTCCAGGCTCAGGCGCGCGACGACGTGGGACCCCGCGTAATAGAGCTCGGTCTGCGAGTGCACGCGGGTGCCGATCGCCTGGTGGCGGTGCGCGGCCTGGAAGTCCCCGCGCCACAGCGCGAGCGTGCCCTCCATCCAGCGCAGCTGGACGCGGATCACGGGGAGCTGGAGCAGGTCGGCCTCGGCGACGGCGAGGCGGACGTCCTCGGTGGCGGCGTCGAGGTCGCCGAGCGAGAGGTGAGCCATGCTGGCGACGGCGCGGGCGATCGCGGCGTCGACCCGCGCCTCGCCGTGGGTCATCGCGGCGAGGCGCTCGGTGTGGGCGACGAGCTCGTGCGCGTGCGAGGCGACACCGGAGTAGGTCACCAGGCGGCCGAGCAGGGCGTCCGCCTGCGCGTTCTCGTCGAGCTGCTCGGCGATCCGCAGCGCCTCGCTCGAGAGCCGGTCCGGGACGGTGGGGTCCTCGTCGTAGCAGCGGCCGACGGCCAGCGCCGCGAGCACGCTCACGTGGGCGTCCGGGTCGCCGTGCACGAGCGGTTCAAGGCTTTGGAGGCGATCGAGCAGCGGGCCGGGGTCGTCGCCGTAGGTCGGCCACGGCCAGGCGCCGGCGCTGCGCAGCAGCGAGCTGGCGAGGCGGCCGACGGTGCCCGTCCGGCCGGCCCGGGCGGCGTCGAGCAGGGCCGCCTCGAGCACATCGAGCACGGTCTGGCCGCGGCCCGCGCGGGCGAGCGCGGCGACCTGGGCGACCAGCAGCTCGTCGCGATCGTGCTCGGTCGGCTGGACGTCGTACGCGCGCAGCGCCTCCGCCCACCACGCCGCGGCGACCTCGGAGCTCCAGCGCGCCTCGGCCACCCGCGCGGCGGCGCGGCAGGCCTCGACCACCTCGGCCGGTTCGACCACGCCGAGGGCGGCGACGAGATGCTGGGCGCGGCGGCTGATCCGGTCGCCGTCGTCGCCGGTCAGCGACTGGGCCACGCGCGCGTGGAGCCGCCGCCGGCGCATGGCCGGCAGGCTCGCGAGCAGTTCCTCGCGCAGCAGGCCGTGGGCGAAGGCGTAGCCGGCAGTGTCCTGGCTCGGGACCAGGACGTGCTCGTCGGCGGCCTCGTCGAGCAGGTCCGCGATCAGGTCGGCCTCCATCCCGAGCGTCGCGGCCAGGGTGGGGAGGTCGACCACGTCGCCGATCACGGCCGCGGCGCGCAGCACCTGGAGGATCTCGGGGTCGAGTCCCGCGAGCCTTCGCCCGAGCACCGAGCGGACGGCCAGCGGCATCTCCCGCGCCGCCGACGGGAGCCGCGCGTACTCGCAGACGAACAGCGGGTTGCCGCCGGTGCGGCGCGCGAGGTCACTCGCCTCCCGCTCGCTCAGCGGTTGGCCGGCGATCGTCCCCGCGAGCTCGCGCACGTCGCCGGACGCCAGCGGACCGACCGCGAGCTGCCGGTGCCGGTCGCTGCGGGCGAGCGCGGCCGGCAGCGGCGCGATCGCGTGGGTCTGCTCGCCGTCGCGCAGGGTCAGCGCGACCACGATCGGGGCATCTCTGAGTGCGCCGACGAGGTGGGCGAGGCAGCGGGCCGACGTGGCGTCGGCCCATTGGATGTCGTCGATCACGATCGTCAGCGGCGCGTTGGCCTCAAGCAGCGCGGCGACGCGCTCGTAGGCGGCGAAGCGCGCCTCGTCGGCGTCGGCGTTCGCGGGCGGGACGAGCAGCGTGTCGGGGTCGTCGCCCAGCGAGCGCACGAGCTGCCGGATCGGCCACCATGCGGGCGCGCCGTCCTCCTCCGAGCAGCGCGCCCACACCGCCTTGGTGCGCCCCCGGGCGACGAGCTCCTCGGCCAGGCGCGTCTTGCCGATTCCCGCCGGGCCGGTGAGCACGAGCCAGCGCGCGCCGCCCGCCGCCAGGACCTCGTCCAGTACGCGTGTCTCTCTGGCCCGGCCGATGAGCGACGAGACGGGCGGCTCGGGTTCCTCCGGAGCGGGGTGGGTCTCCGGCGTGTGCAGCTGCGCGGCGCCCGTCCAGCTCGCGGGCCGCGGCCAGGCGGCGAGCGCGGGCTCATGGCGCAGGATCGCGACCTGCAGTTCCCGCACTTCGGCTCCGGGCTGGATGCCGAGCTCCTCGTCGAGGCGCTTGGTGTGCTCGCTGAAGCGCTCGAGCGCCTCCGGTGAGCGGCCCGCGCGGTGCAGCGCGATCATCTCCAGCCAGCAGGCGCGGTCGCGCAGCGGGTGCGCGGCGCGCAGTTCCTGCGCCGCCGCCAGGGCCGGGGCGACCCGCCGCGCGGCCAGCAGCGCGCTGATCTGCGTCTCGCGGGTCTCGGTCTTGAGCTCCTCGATCGTGTGCGCCTCCGCGCGCACCCACGCCTGGTCGGACAGGTCCTCGAGCAGCTCGCCGCGCCACAGCGCCAGCGCCTGTTCGGCGTGGCGCAGCGCCACATCCCACTCGTGCCGTTCAGCCGCGGCTCGAGCCTCGCGGGCGGCGCCGCCGAACGCCGACAGGTCGACCGCCTCCGCCGCGACCTCGAGCACGTACCCCTGCGCCCGGCGAACGATCGGCGAGCTCGCACCCGCCGCGTCCCGCAGCGCCCGCCGCAGGTTCGAGATGTACGCCTGGATCGAGGCCTGCGCGCTCGGCGGCGGCTGGTCGCCCCACAGCGCGTCGACGATCCGGTCGGTCGTCACCAGCCGACCGCGGTGCAACAGCAGCAGCGCCAGCGCCGCCCGCTGCTTCGGTGGCCCGAGGTCGATGGCCGTGTCGCCGCGCAGCGCGGTGAGCGGGCCGAGCAGCCGGTACGACGCATCCATGCGGCGATGGAGGATACGGCACAGATTTGGCACAGATCTGTGGCAAACGCGTGTTGATCCGTCACAGCACCTGGCCGCATGCTGCAGGGGTGGGGAACGAACATCATCAAATACGAGGAACTTCGTTCCGCGGGCCGGACGCGCTGATCGCCGAGATCGCCTCGCGCCAGTACGGCACGGTCCGGCTCGCCCAGTTGCTGTGGGCGGGGCTCGACCACAACGCGATCACCCGCCGCGTGCGCGACGGCCGGCTGCACCGGCTCTATCGCGGCGTGTACGCGGTTGGGTTCACGGAGCTGTCGGAGAACGGGAAGCGGCTCGCCGCGGTCTTCGCGTACGGGGACCCGGCGGCTCTCGGTCTCTGGCACTGCGCGTCCTTGCACGACGTGTCCCGTTGGCCGAGCCCGGCGCGGATCGACATCGTGGTGCCGACCAGACGGCGCCCGATCGACGGGCTACGCGTGCACCACCGCCACGGGCTCGACCCGCGCGACGTCACGACGTACAAGCGCATCCCCGTCACCCGCATCGAGCGGATGCTCCTCGACTTCGCCGACGTGCTCACGCCGCATCAACTCGCGTTCGTCATCCACCGGTGTGCCTTCCACGGACTGTTCTTCCTCCCGCGGCTCCAAGACGTGGCCGAGCGGTCCAACGGCCGCCGGCTCAACGTGGTCGACCGGGCGATCGAACTCCACCTCAGCGGCTCGGTCGGCACCCGCAGCACCGCCGAGGACACGTTCCTGCGGGTGCTTGACGGCAGGGTCGAGGAGCCGCTGGTGAACGCGCCGCTGCTCGGCGAGGAGCCTGACTTCCATTGGCCGGCTCGCCGCCTGGTCGTCGAGGTCGACGGCCCGTCGCACGGCCGCCCGGCGTCCAGGCGCGACGACGCACGCAAGGACGCCAAACTCCGCGAAGCCGGCTGGACCGTCCTGCGCTGCAGCGACCGCGAGGTTCACGCGGGTGCGCCGCGGGTCATGGCCGCTCTGGAGGGGTGATGGTCGCGCCGGCGCGCATGACCGTGACGGGCGTCGGGCTCGGGCTGCTCGAGTGCTGCCTGTCGTGGCACGAGCTCCAGACCGCCGTAGGCGACCCTCAGCTCGTCAGCACACCGCCGAATTCGTAGTGCACATCGGTCAGCTGTTCCGAGACTTCCCACAGCCGCCGGGCGTCGCCCTCGTCGCGTGAGCGGGCGTTGCCCTGCACGATCGCCGGCGGCCCGACGGTCTCCATCCGCCTGCTCGGCCCGATGTAGGCGCCGGGCGGGACCTCCGGGGCGGTGGCCGCGTACATCGTCGGCAGCGCACCGTCGAAGCTGCTCTGGGCGAGGTGGCGGGTCGGGAGCGTCATGATCTTCTCCTGCAGCGTCGCGTTGCCGACGCGCGCGCCCTTGTGGTAGAGGTCGGTCGCCGCCCAGCCGGGGTGCGCCGCGGCCGAGAGCAGCGTCGAGCCTGCCGTCGTGGCGCGCCGCTGGAGTTCAAAGGCGAAGGTCAGGGTCGCGAGCTTCGACGTCCCGTAGGCCGTCCACTTGCGGTACTTGCGCTCGCTCTGCAGGTCGTCCCACCGGAACTTGCCCAGCTTGTGCATGTTCGAGCCGGCGGTCACCACGCGCGGCGCGTCGGTCGCCTCCAGACGCGACAGCAGCAGCCCGGTCAGCGCGAAATGCCCGAGGTAGTTGGTGCCGAACTGCAGCTCGAAGCCGTCGACCGTCTTGCGGTAGGGCGGCGCCATCACACCCGCGTTGTTGATCAGCAGGTCGATGCGCTCCGGCGCCTGGGCAGCGAACTCGCGCACGGATGCGAGGCTGGACACGTCGACCACGCGAAGCTCGTAGGACCCGTCGGGCACCGCCGTCCGCATCCGCTCCAGCGCCTCGGTTCCGCGGCCGCGATCGCGGCAGGCCAGGATCACATGCGCGCCCGCGCGGCCGAGCTCGAGCGCCACGTGGAACCCGAGCCCGCTGTTGGCGCCGGTGACGATCGCGAGGCGGCCGTCCTGCGCGGGGATATCGGCTGCGGTCCAGTCAGACATGAGAGCACGCTACTGCGCGTGTGAGCTTCCGGCAAACCGAATTTCAGGTGGACGCGCCTCGCAGACGGGCGATCTCGGCGCGGGAATGGGCGACCGCCGCCTCGTCACCCGCCGCGATGTCCGTGGCCAGGTCGCGCGCGGCGCGGCCGATGTGGCGCTCGCGCCGACCGCGCACCTTGCCGTGACCGGTCAAGGCGCCGAGCTCGGCCGGCGTGATCGTCCCGGCCGAGACCTCGGGGGCCATGATGTCCTCCATGAAGTGCCGCTCGCGCCCTGAGGCCCAGCGGATCGCGAACCGCAGCGCGACGAGGCTGAAGATCAACACGCCGAAGAGCACGAAGACGGCGAACGTCGCACCGCCGATCGCGGTCGCCGAGTCCCAGACGCCGTGGCTGACGACCGCGGCCAGGATCAGCAGGAGACCACGCCCGACGCGCCGTGGCTGGGCGGGTGTGCCGAGCACGTAGATCAGCCCGCAGCCGAACAACGCCGTGTAGAGCGCGTGCGACGGGATGCCGGAGATCGCGCGCAGGGCGAAGATCTGCAGCACGGCATCGGACTGGTTGGCCCCGAACTGCGCGAAGGCCGCGTTCTGCGCGTAGAGGACGTCCTCGAGGATCTGGAACCCGAGCCCGATGTAGGCGCCGACGATCAGCCCGTCCGAGGCCGTCCGGATGACGACCGGCGCGAGGCCCATCAGCAGGATGAAGATCGCGGCCTTGGACGTCTCCTCGACGAACGGCGCGGTGAGGCCCGCCTGCCAATCGGTCGCCCACGCCTGGCCGAAGGTCTTCGTGTAGAGCGACATGATCGCGCCGTTGCCGACGATCGCGATCGCGAACGGCGCGGCCACGCCGCCGCCGACGAACCCCGCGAACGCGAGCGACGGGGGCGTCCGCTCCCAGCGGTCGCTCCAGTGCAGGAACGCGAGGAACGCGGCGCAGAAGAGCCCGGAGGTGACGATCGCCGTCGTGTAGGCCTCGTTGAAGGCGCCGCGCGTGGACTCGACCGACGTCACGACGTACCAGAACCCGGACGCCACCAGCGCGAGGTAGACCCAGAAGCACGCGTTGTGCGGTTGGACGAAGTGGAAGCGCGCGCCCCAGCCGGAGACCTCGATGGCGCGCTCGCGCCGGTCCAGCGCGTCGACGGCGGTCATGACTGCGGCTCCTGACGGATGCTCGAGATCATCCGCCCGATCTCCTCGGAGTGGTGCTCGAGTTGATCGGGGGAGCCGACGACCTGGATCTGCAACCCCTGATCGCCGAACACGAACGCGGCGATCAGGCCTTCGGTCCGCGGGGTCCGGAAGCCGGCGAGCACGCCGTCGCTGCCCGAACTGGTCTGGATCGACGTCGGGCGGGTGCTGAGGCTGAAGCCGTCACGGCCCGCCTCGGTGCTGGTGATCTTGGTGATCTGGTCCAGCAGCGCGCGCGGCGTGCCCTTCCAGGCGCCGCGCAGCGCCTGGAAGATGACCCCGTTGGTGGTCAGGACGACCGACTGCGTGGCCTTCTGGCCGCTCTTGGTCACGTCCGTCGTGCGCAGGCCCCTCTGCACGCCCCAGCCGACGGCCGGAGCGAAGCTCACGTCGTCGGTGAGCGCGATGCGCTGGCCCGCGCGCACCGGGTCGTCGAACGCGACCTGGTTGTCGATCCACGGGAGCACGATCGTCCACAGTGCCCAGACCGCGACCGCCGCCAGCGCGTACGGCAGCGTCCGCCGGTCCAATCCGAAGAACCGGTGCTCCACCGGTACCCGCCCTACGTGTGCCATACCGCCTCCGTCGCAATCGCCCCCGCGGGGTGATTGTGCCTCATCCTCGCGCGCTCGATGATTCCCCCGTGATCGCGACGATGGTGGCCGCCGCTGCGCTCCAGTGCGGGGCGGCGCATGCGTCCGAGCAGGCGCTCGGGCCGCCGACGGCCGCGCTCGCGTGGCGGGCGACGCTCGCGCACCCGCTCCCGAAGCTCAATCCGGACACGGCGCCCGCGGTGCTCGTCCTGGACGCGCACGAGCAGGCTGGGCGCTGCCGGATCAAGGTACGGCTGCCGTCGCGCCCGAACACGGCCAGCACCTGGATCGACGCCGACCGGGTGCGGCTGCGAACCACGCCGTGGCGGATCGTCGTCGATCGCAGCCGGCGGACGGTCACGCTGCTGCGAAACGGCAAGCCCGTCGCTCGCCGCACCGCCGTGATCGGCACGGCCGGGACGCCGACGCCGACCGGCCTGTTCGCGATTGCCTCGGTGTGGCGCAACCCGCCGACGGACTTCCTCGGCGCGTGGGTCCTGCCGCTCACCGCGCACAGCGACGTGCTCAAGACCTTCGACGGCGGCGACGGCCGCGTGGCGCTGCACGGCCGCGGCGGCGCGAGCCTCGACGACCCGGTCGGCAGCGCCGCCAGCCACGGGTGCGTCCGGCTGCGCAACGCCGACATCACCGGGCTGGTCCGGCGTGTCGGCGTCAAGCAGTTGCCCGGTACCCCCGTGCGGATTACGGGCTAGTGGTGGACAGGGTGAACGTCAGCGTCCTGGCGTAGGTGCCGGTGCGCAGCGGCTCGTTCGCGCCGATGTGCTGCGTGAACGAGATCGCCACCGGATCGTTGGACACCGGTGCCGACCAGCTGGACCGGCTGAACGCGATCCGCAGCGGCTCGGCCAGCGAAAACGCGCCGTTGGCCAGCTTGCCGCCGTCGACGGTGAGCGACGCGTCGCCCGCGGTCGAGGTGACGGTGGCCGTGGTCTCCGCCGCGTAGGTCCGGTCCGCGCCCGGGACGAACGCGCCGAACGTCGCCGGCGCGCCCAGCGTCAGCGCGAGCGTCGCGGGCACCGTCCCCCCGGCGCCGCCGCCGGCGGACGTTCCCTGCTGGAACGTCACGTCGCCCGGATCGACCGCGAACAGCTGGTAGCCGTCCTCGCGCCCGATCGGCGTCGCCGCGCCGCTGACCGCGACGAAGCTCTGCGACGCCGCCGCCGGCACGTACACGGTCGCGGTGGAGCCCGCGGGCACGGACACCTTCATCGACGTGACGCCGTAGGCGCCCTTGCTCCACTCGCTCGAGATCGTCCCGTGCGGCGAGGTGTAGGTGCCGGCGACGTGGCTCAGCGAGCCCACCGCCTGCGGCTTGATGATCACGCGGTCATAGGCCGTCGAGCCCGGCGCCTGGCGAATGCCCGCCAACCCCGCGTTGAACCACTCGTCGATCTGCAGCAGGATCATGTGGTTCTGCGAGCCGGCGAAGTCCCAGGACTCGGGGATCGTCGTGCGGCCCTGGTCGACGAAGTTCGCGTACGACGGCGCGCTCGGCTCCTGCAGGACGTTCCAGAGCACGTCGCCGCGGCCCTCGTTCATCAGCACCTGGTAGATCGGCTGCAGCGAGACCTCGCCGCCGCTGATGTGCGGGCCGGACCCACCGGGGTGGTACGCGTCGATGCGAGCGATGAGATCGGCGAGGACCGCGTCGTGCGCGTCGGCGGGCACGATCCCCATCGCCAGCGGCAGCGCGTCGAGCGCCTGCGAGCTCGACGTCGCGGTCTTGTAGGTCTTCGTCGCCGGGTCGAGGAACGCGGTGTTGAACGCGGTCGCCAGTGACTGCGCGAGCGCTCGGTAGTCGGCCGCGTCCGCGTCCTTGCCCAGGGCGGTCGCCATCTTCGCCATCTGGTCGGCGACGACGTAGAGCCCGTAGGTGCCGGTCGCCTCCTTCGGCGTCGTCGTGTCACCCGCGATCCAGTCGCCGAGGCCGCTGACGAGCAGCCCGTTGGCGCCGATCTGCTTGCGGACGTAGGTCATGTAGGCCTGCATCGAGGACCAGTACTCGCGCATCGTGCGCGTGTCGCCGTAGGTCTGCCAGAGGAAGTAGGGCGTGATGATGTACGCGCCGCCCCAGTTGATGTCGTCGCGGTACCCGCCGCCGAAGATCGGGAACTCGGGGGCGGTGCCCGGGATCAGCCCGTCGGGCTGCTGGGACTCGAGCATGTCGCGCTGCATGTTGCGCAGGAAGCCCGAGACGTCGAAGTTGGAGTGGATCGCCCCCATCGACTGGATCATGTCCGCGAGCCAGCCGAGCTTCTCGCGGTGCGGGCAGTCGGTGAAGATCGACTGCATGTTCGAGCGGATCGAGTACTCCGACATCCTGTGGATCCGGTTGATCAGATCGCTCGACGTCGTCACCGTGCCGCCCGTGGGGACGTCGGCGTTCGTCTGCAGGCCGACCAGCGTGTTCTCGTCGGGCACGTAGCCGGCGGGCAGGCCGGAGACCTGCACGTACTGGAACCCGTGGTACATGAACTGCGCGGCGAAGGTCTGCTCGGCGTCGCCGTTGGTGGTGTAGGTGTCGAGGATGCCGGTGCCCTGGCCGGCGGTCACCGTGCTCACGGCCCCGTTCCCGCTCCACGACTCGCCCGGGACCATCTGGATCGTCGTGCCCGCGGGCACGCCCTTGAGCGTCAGCTTCGGCATGCCGGCGAAGTTCTGGCCGAGGTCGAACGACCACGAGCCGGTCGAGACCTTCTTGATCTGCACGGCCTTGAACACCTTCTGCACCCGCGTCGGCGGCGCCTCGCGCCACACGAGCTTGGTCTGCAGCGACGGCGGTGAGGTGATCGAGGCGGACTCCCAGGTGGACAGATCGGCGCCCGGCTTGTCCCAGCCGGCCTGCACGGCCCGCGCGTCGTAGTCGGTGCCCGAGTACCAGTTGTCGGTGATCGTCGGGCCGTCCGTGGCGCGGAAGGAGCGGTCGGTGACGATCGCGTCCGTCGTGCCGTCGGCGTACGTCAGCTCCAGTCGCGCGAACAGCCGCGGCGTGACCGCCATCTCCGGCTTGGTCGGCATGCCCGAGCCCTGCACCGAGCTGCCCGTGGTGTGTGCCTGCTCGAGCGCCGGGGCGAAGGTGACCGTGTTGGTGCCCACGGCGGTGACCGTGCGCGACTCCAGCCGCTCGCCGCCGTCGCCCGTGTCGACGTTGATCGTGTCGCCGACCGTGTAGCCGGTCACCGCGTCGAGCTGCACGGTCGTCGCGCCCGCCGCGACCGGCGCGAGCAGCACGCCGTCGGGGCCGACGATCGAGTTGAACTTGGTGTAGACGTCGCCGCGGCCGGCGGCGGCGTTGGCCTGCTGGGTGACGTTCGTCTGGCCGTTGCCGAGCGCGACACCGAGCGTGTTGTCGCCTTGACGCACCAGCTGCGTGACGTCGTAGGTGCCGTACTGGACGGACTTCAGCGGGTTGGTCACGCCCGGGTTGAGCACCGTGTCGGTGACCTTGGCGCCGTTGACCGTCGCCTCGTAGGCGCCGAGGCCGGCGACGTACAGGCGCGCCTGGCTCACGGTCTTCGCGGCGGTGAACGCCCTGGCGAAGATCGGCAGCGGGTTGTTGAGATCCGGGCCGGGCGGGTTCGGCTGGTCGACGACGGTCTTGATCACGGTCGCGGGCGTGCTCGTCGTGCCGGTGCGGATCGTGAAGTCGACCGGGAAGTTCGGGACCTGACCGTCCGGCGTGCGCGCGTCGGAGCGTGGATAGAGGACGACCTTGTTGAAGTGCTGGACCGAGCCGAGGTCGACCTGCACCCACTTGGAGGGGTTCGCGTCCTGCGTGGTGAGCTGGCGGCTCATGTAGCCGGGCCCACTGATCCGGCCGTCGGTGAGCTGCTTGGTGCCCCAGCCCTGCGAGGAGAACTGGTCGAAGGCGGAGACGCTCTTGGTCAGCGCGAGGTTCGTCCCGTCCGGCGCGAGCACCTGCAGCTCGGCGAGCTGGATGCGCGAGACGACGCCGTTGTAGGAGCTCTCGTAGAGGCCGAGGCCGAGCTTGGTGACGTCGATGCGGACGTAGCGGCCGTCCTGCTCGCCGACGTCGTAGACCACCGGACGGTTCAGCGGCGGCGGCGGGAGATGGATCCACTTCGCCGCGCCCCAGTCCGACGGCTGCAGCAGGCCCATCTCGAAGCTGCTCGGCGCGCTGTAGGCGCTCACGTCGCCGTTGCCGTCCCACACCCGTACTCGCCACGAGACCTTCGCCCGCGAGGCCAGCGCTGCACCCGCGTAGGTCGCCCGCGAGGTGCTCGACGCCACCTTCCCGGTGTCCCACAACCGCGCGCCGCTCGCATCGGTGGCCTCGATCTCGTAGGCGGTCTGGCGGGCGTTGGCGCCGGAGCCGGTGAGCGTCCAGCTGAGCGCGGGGGCGGTGTCGTCGACCCCCAGCGGCTGATCGGTGCGGTTGTCCAGGCGAAGTCCGCCGACGTCGACGGTCGCGGCCTGCGCGCTCGCCGCGAGGGCGAGCGAAAGCGGCACGGCAAGCGCCGCGCGGGTCCATCGGTGCAACACGTCTCTCCTCCTGTAGCTCTGCGGCTAAGTGGAGCATTTTGATCGTTACATGTCAAGCCTGCGCAATGGCGACCATGCTCGATCATGAAGTGACCGTGTGCCACGCTTTCGGGCATGAACCTTGCCGACGAGGAGCTCACCCAAGCTGTCCTGGCGTCCTTCGCGGATGCGCCGAGCGAGCGGTTCAAGACCGTCGCGCAGAGCCTCGTCCGGCACCTGCACGCGTTCGCCGCCGAGGTGCAGCTGACCGAGCAGGAATGGTTCGCGGGCATCGACTTCCTCACCCGCACCGGTCACATCACCGACGACAAGCGCCAGGAGTTCGTGCTGCTCAGCGACGTGCTCGGGCTCTCGATGCTGGTGATCGGGATGAACCACCGCACGCCGCCGGCCGCCACACCGTCGACCGTGTTCGGGCCGTTCTTCGTCCAGGGCTCGCCGGCGTTCGAGAACGGCGACGACATCGCGCGGGGGTTCTCCGGTGAGCGGTGTCACATGTCCGGCCGCGTGGTGAGCGTCGACGGCGAGCCGGTCGCCGGCGCGCGGGTGGAGATCTGGCAGGCCGACGACGCCGGCTTCTACGACGTGCAGTACGGCGACGAGCCGCGTGGCCGCGGACACCTGTTCACCGCCGACGATGGGGGCTTCGACTTCTGGTCGGTCAAGCCCGAGGCCTATCCGATCCCCGCCGACGGCCCGGTGGGCGAGCTGCTCGAGGCGGGCGCGCGGGGGCCGATGCGCCCCGCGCACGTGCACTTCATGGTCACCGCCGAGGGCTTCCAGAAGCTGATCACCCACGTGTTCGTGGACGGCGACGAGTACCTGTCCAGTGACGCGGTGTTCGGCGTCCGCAGTCCCCTGATCGCGCCGTTCGAGCGCGACGGCGAGCACTGGTCGCTGCGCTACGACATCGTGCTCGCGCCCGAATAGGGCGCGCTCGCCGCGCAGGATCGGGCGTTCGCCCGATGTGCCGCGCGGGCGCCGTCCTTAGCGTCGGGTGCCATGAAGGCTCTCCTTGTCGCGGTCGTCGCCGCGGCGGCCGTGCCCGGTGTCGCGGTCGCCTCGCCTGACTGGCATTCCCCCGCCCCGATCGGCGTGGCGCAGGACGGCGTGCTGCGCTTCCCGCAGGCGCTCGCCTACGACCCCTCGGGGCCGTTCGTGTACGTCGCCGACCAGCACTCGTTCACGGTGCAGAAGTTCACCGCCGACGGTCGCTTCCTCCTGCGCTTCGGCGGCTACGGCTCGGACGCCGGCCACTTCGGCGCGACGACCTCCAGCGCCAGCGCCACGTCCGGGACGGTGGGCGGCATCGGCGGCGTGGCGGTCGACGCGCGCGGCCACGTGTACGTGCTCGACTCGTTCAACTCGCGCATCGAGCGCTTCACGGCCGACGGTGAGTTCGAGTTCCAGTTCGGGAGCTTCGGCTCCGCCCCCGGCGAGCTGAACCCGGGCATCGGCGGCGGGCTCGCGCTGCTCGGCGACGAGCTCTACGTGGGTGACCAGGACAACCACCGCGTGCAGCGCTTCCACCTCGGCGCGGACGGGCGCCCGGACCGGCCGCCGGTGGTCTTCGGCAGCGGGCCCGGCAGCGGCCCGGGGCAGTTCAACTTCATCCAGGGCCTGGCCGTCGATCCCGGCCGCGACCACGACGTGTTCGTCGCCGACGACCGCAACAACCGCATCCAGCGCTTCAGCGCCGGCGGCGTGTTCGGCACCCTGTTCGGCGCCGATCGGCTCCTCAACCCGTACGACGCCGCCGTCGATCAGGCCGGGCACCTGTTCGTCGCCGACAACCAGCACATGCGCATCGCGCGCTACGACCAGGAGGTGTTCACGCTCGGCTTCGGCGGTGCGGGCATCCAGCCTGGCCGGCTCAACAACGTGCGCGGCGTCGCCGTCAACCCGGCGGCCGACGCGAGCGGCGGCGTCTACGCCACCAACACGTCGCTCAACCAGGTGTCGGAGTTCGGCGTCGACGGAGCGTTCGTGCGCGGCTGGGGCGGTGACGGCCGCGGCCCGGGCGCGTTCATGCAGCCCCGCGACGTGGCCGTGGAGGCCAACGGCGACCTCGTGGTCGTCGACACCCGCGCCGATCGCGTGCAGATGTTGCGCGCGGACGGGCGGATCGAGTCGTGGGCGCGCAACAGCACGATCAACACCCCCGCCAGCGGTTCCGGGCCGCGCGAGTTCCTCGATCCCAACGCCGCGGCCATCGACCCGCGCAACGGCGACGTGTGGGTGGTCGAGGGCGGGCGCCACCGCGTCCAGCGGATCCCCCAGGACGGTGATCCCACCCAGGTCACGATCTACGGCGGCACCACCGCGGCCTCGACCCCCGGGCGCTTCAGGGAGCCACTCGGCGTCGCCGTTGCCGCCGACGGCACGGTGTGGGTGGCCGACACCCGCAACGACCGCCTCCAGCGGCTCGACCGCCAGACCAACACGTGGTCCGTGCTCGGCGGGTTCATCCGTCCGACCGCGGTGGCGGTGCTCACGGACGGCCGGCTCGCGGTGGTCGAGCTGGGCGCCGAGGCGGACGCGGCCGCCGGCAAGGGCCGCTTGATCCTGCTCGCTCCCGACGGGTCGCGCGTCGGGCTCCTCGAAGGCCTCGACCAACCCGAGGGCGTCAGCTCCGACGGCCACGGCGGCGTGCTCATCGCCGAGACCTCGCGTGACCGCATCCTGCACTACGACGCGCAGCTTCAGCCGCTCGGCACGGTGGGCGCGGGATGGACGCGGCCGGTGGGCATGGACGTCGATTCGTCAGGGCGCCTGTTCATTGCCGATACGTACGCCAACCGCGTGTGGCGGATGAACCCCGCGGACTCGGCGCCGGGCGGGGCCGGCGGGACCGTCGCGCCGACGCTCGTTCTCGCGCTCGGCGGCGGCGGGCAATTCCCGCCCTTCACGCCCGGCGTCGCCCGCACGTACGCGGCGTCGCTCAGTGCCGACGTGCTCTCGACCGCCGGCGACGCCGTGCTCACGGTCAGTGACCCGAGCGCCGACGCCCCCGGCCGCCTCGTCAACGGTGCGTTCGCGCTGGCTCAGCCGCTGCAGGTCGCGGGCTCGCCGCTGCCCGCGACCGTCAAGTCCTGGCCGGCGCCCGTCTCCCACGACCCCGTGACGATCGCCCTCTCCCAGACGATCGGCGCGAACGAGGCCCTGCGCACGGGCGCCTACACCAAGACGCTCACGTTCACCCTCTCGACGACGGCGCCTTAGCCCCGAACTCCTCGATCCCGATGACCGGCCGCAGCTTGCGCTCGAGCGGCCGGTCGGCGAACGCCTTGCGCAGCACGTCGCCGCCGAGCGCGTTGCCGAGCGCGCCCATCAGCATCCCCTGGTCGAGCGAGAGGTAGAACTCGCTCGGGTGCATGGTTCCGACGTTGACGCTGTCGCGGAAGCCCCAGCGGCCGTACATGCCCGGGATCCGCGCGAGCTTGGCGAGGTTCGCGCGGGCCGCGCGCTCGTCGTAGCGCAGGGCGAGCGCCGAGGCGTGCGGGGTGACGACGCCGTTGGTGTAGGCCGACGGCGGCGGCGTTGGCGTGCCGTCGCGGCAACCCGCGTACCCGGCGTTGACGAGCGTGTTGTCCTCGTTGGACGCGTTGCCGTCCGGGTTGAGGCCGATGGCGTCGACCCCGTAGATCCCGTAGCCGCCCTCGGGCTTGTTGGCGGGGGAGAAGCCCCAGAGGCCGTAGTTCGCATCCACGAGGCCGTGGAGGATCTGCGCGCGGACGGTGAGCGGGTGGTTGATGCCCCAGCTGCGCGGCGCCCATTGCGCCTCGGGCACGAACAGGTCGGGCATCAGCGCCTCGAACATGCTGCCGCCCCAGCTCGGCACGACCAGCGAGCCGCGGTAGGGATAGGCGCCTTCGAACACGTTGACGCCGTAGTAGGTCTTGGTCGTCCCCACCGGCTTGCTCTCCTGCCAGGCCCAGTCGCAGCTCACGTCGGGGAACGTCCGCCAGCGCTGGAAATACGCCTTCGGCGGTAGCTGGTCGCGGGCGATGCCGAGGTAGTCGACGATGCGGCTCTCGCTGACGGTCGTGTCGTAGCAGCACGGCGAGCGAACCGGGTCGGTCGGCTGGGACGGGTCGATGTGGAAGCGCACCAGGTTGCGCTCCGGGACGTAGTAGACGCTCCAGTCCATCGAGTCATAGAGCGCGTTGGCCTGACGGGCGAGCCGGGGCGTCGAGTTGGCGACGACCTTCAGGCCGACGGCGAGCCAGCCGTTGTCGACGCTCGAGAGCCAGTTGTCCAGCTGTGGCGTGGGCTCGAGCTTGGCGCCCGTGCGGTGGTCGTACCAGTTCCAGTACTGACCGCCGAGCGAGCGCTCCATGTGCGAGAGCGTGTCAAGCGTGCGAGACAGTCTCTGCGTCAGCTCGCGCTCGCTGATGATGTGCAGGCGGCGGGCGACGACGGCGCTCCACATGTAGGCGCCGATGTTGGTCGTCGACGTCTTGACGTCCTTGGTTCCGTCGGCCTTCAACGCGTCGGTCGGAAGCCCCGACTTCTCGTCGGTCATGGCCACGAACGACGCCCACGTGCCGCGCGCGTATTCGCGCAGGTCACCGTCGTGATTTCCCCCTCGTGCGGACGCGGTCGCGGGGACGAGCAACAGCACAGCCGCCAGCACGGCGGCGAACCCAAGCCTCATGAGTTCCTCCCTTGGTCAGCCGCCTCGCTACCCGGCTGTTGGGCACGCGAAAACGTCGGGTTTGAGACGACCCGCGTCTGGGGATTGAAGCGCCGCCACATTCGCAGGGGAGGAAGCTCATGAAGGGTCGTTTGTGTGTCGCCGCCGCCGGCTGTCTCGCCGCCGCGGCGGTCGGTGCTGCCGGTGTCCAGGCCGGAGCCCGCCCGACGAAGGATCGGATCGCGCTCAAAGGCGCCGACCGCGGACATGACCGCAACGTCGAGAAACGCATCGACGATCTGATCCGCCGGATGACGCTCGAGGAGAAGCTCAACCAGCTGACGCTGATCTCCGACGGGCAGATCAACGACGCCGAGGCGGCCAAGCCGGTCGGCGCGGTGTTCTCGTTGACCGACCCGGCGAAGATCGACCACTACCAGCAGATCGCGGTCAAGCAGTCACGGCTGCACATCCCGATCCTGTTCGCCTTCGACACGATCCACGGGTTCCGCACGATCTTCCCGATCCCGTTGGCCACGGGTTCTTCGTTCGATCCGTCGGTCGCGCAGGCCGACCACACGATCGGCGCCGCCGAGTCGGCGACGGTCGGGCTCAAGCAGATCTATTCGCCGATGGTCGACGTCTCGCACGAGCCGCGCTGGGGGCGGATCTCCGAGGCCGCCGGCGAGGACCCGTATCTGAACTCCGTGATGGCCGCGGCGCGGGTGCGCGGCGCGCAGGGCAACGACTACAGCGCGCCCGACAAGACGGTCACGAGCGTCAAGCACTACGCCGCCTACGGCGCGACCGAATCCGGCCGTGACTACAACACGACCGACATGTCGCTCTCACGGCTGTGGAACACGTACCTGCCGCCGTTCAAGGCCGCGATCGACGCCGGCTCGGACACGGCGATGTGCTCGTTCAACTCGCTCAACGGCCATCCCGGCTGCGCGAACGACTATCTCGAGAACCACGTGCTCAAGGACCTCTGGGGCTTTGACGGCTTCATCGAGAGCGACTACACGGCGGTCGCCGAGCTGCGCGCCTGCCCGCCGAAGAACCCCGACAGCGGCCCGTGCGGGCACGGCGTGGCCGAGGACGGGGCCGACGCGGCGGAGATCGCGCTCAACGCCGGGACCGACTCCGAGATGGTCTCCACCAACTACCGGGACTTCGGGAAGTCGCTTGTGTCGAGCGGGCGCGTCTCGATCAAGCGCGTGGACGACGCCGTGCGCCGGATCCTGCGCATCAAGTTCCGCGCCGGGCTCTTCGACAAGGTCACGTACAACCACGTCGACAACCGCCAGACGCCGATCCCGGCCGCGAACCGCGCCGCCGCGCGCACCGCCGCGCAGCGCTCGATGGTGCTGCTCAAGAACAACGGCATCCTGCCCTTCAGCGCGGCCAAGAAGACGGCGATCATCGGTCCACTGGGCCAGTCGACCATCGACGGCAACGTCACCGCGCCCGGCCACGACGTGCTCGGCCCATGGTGGGGCGTCGGCCGTGACGAGGACGGCGTCACCCCGGTCGCCGGCCTCACCGCGGCCTCACCGGGCGCCACCTACACCGCCGGCTGCACGCTCTCGCACAACGAGCTCTACGACCCGGCGGGTGAGTGCCCGACGGTCGACGTCGCGGCCGTCACCGCGGCTGCCAACGCCGCCGATCAGGTGGTCGTCGTCGTCGGTGAGACGCGCGAGATGAGCGGCGAGGCCGAGGCGCGCAGCGACCTCGGGCTGCCGGGCGAGCAGGAGCAGATCATCAAGGCGGTCAAGGCCACCGGCAAGCCGTTCGCGGTCGTGCTGTTCAACGGCCGGCCGCTGGTGCTGTCGGACATCGAGCCCGACTCACCCGCGATCCTGGAGGCGTGGTTCGGCGGCATCGAGGCCGGCAACGCCGTCGCCGACGTCGTGTTCGGCAAGGTCAACCCGGGCGGCAAGCTGCCCGTGTCGTTCCCGCGCAGCGTCGGCCAGATCCCGATCTACTACAACCACGAGCCGACGGGCCGTCCGTGCGATCCGGGCTCCCGCTACAACTCGCGCCACCGCGACATCGTCAGCTGCTCGCCGCTGTACGAGTTCGGCTACGGGCTCAGCTACACGACCTTCAAGGTCTCCAACCTGCGCCTGTCGTCCTCGGCGATGGATGCTCGCCGCGGCACGATCACGGCCACGGTCGACGTCACCAACACGGGCGCGGTCGCGGGCGATGAGGTCGTCCAGCTCTACATCCACGATCCGGTGGCCAGCCAGAGCCAGCCCGTGCGCCGCCTGCGCGGGTTCCAGCGCGTCACGTTGAACCCCAAGCAGTCGACCACGGTCAGCTGGAAGCTCAGCCCCCAGGACGTCGGCTTCTACGACAACCACGAGCGCCTGCGGGTCGAGAACGGCACGATCGAGGTCTACGCGGGCAACACGTCGTCGGAGTCCGACAACGTGCAGACGTTCAAGATCGTCAACGGCGATCGGCCACACTGACGAGCACCGTGATGAGTATGCCCGTGATGAACGCCGTCGGGACGAACCAGAAGTTCAACACCGTGTCGGACATCACGGGCAGGCCGAACTCGCAGCGCGTGCCCGGCGGCCACCACGACAGCGAGCCGGAGCTCACGAACCGCGCGCGCAGGCACAGGCGCTCGGCGCGGCCGCCGCTGTGCCAGAACAGGAACTCCCCGGCGAGGAGCAGGACGCCGAAGCCGTAGACGACTGCCACCCTGTGCGACGCCTTCACCGGGCGTCTGGTGCCCAAATCTCCCGCCGGTGAACCGCGATGCGAGCCGTGGTCTGCCAGGACGCGCAGTTCGAGGTCCTCGACCGCCCGGAGCCTGTGCCAGGCTCCGGGCAGGTGCGGCTCCAGGTGGCGCGCTGTGGGATCTGCGGGTCCGACGTGCACGGGCGTCACGGCCTCGACGAGTGGGCGGCGATGGCGGCGCGAGCCGGGTATGACCGGTTGGCTCGGTCCCTCGAGGCGGTGGGTTCGGGCACGAGCTCTCGGCGACGGTGGCCGAGTACGGGCCTGGGTGCAAGTGGTCCGTGCCGACCGGCGAGACGGTCGTGGCGCTGCCGGTGATCCGTGGTGGTCGATCCCACGAGTGACGACGTGCCTCGGGATCGGGTGAGTGCCCGCAAACTCGGGCTCAAGCCGAGTTTCCGGCCCCTCGGTGGGGCGACGAGCGGCAAGGCGCTATCGCCGTTAGACCGGCGCAGCTCCGCGACTGCCGGATGCTCTGCGCCGTGAACGCCACCGCCTTCCACGCCGCGTGGATGTCGATGTGCTCGGCCACGGCTCAGGCGTGAATCATCGCGCGTGCCGGCATCGCGAGGTGTGACACCGCCTCGGCGACCCGCTCCGCGGTGGTGAACGGTCCCGGCCGGCCGTGCTCGACCGGGACCACGAGCCCGGAATGGAGCGTGTGGACGCGAACCTCGGCCCCGGCGTCGCGCGCGAGCGCGTCGGCCACGTGCGCCAGCGTGGCTTCCGCCGCGCGCACGTCCTCCGACTCCCACGGGCTCGTCGAGATGACGTTGATGATGGTGCCCGCGGTGTCGCTGAGCGGGCCGAGCGCGGCGCGTGAGAGCTCGTCCATCGCTTGCGCGTCGAGGCCGGTGTCACGCCGCCAACCGAAACCCGGGAGCTGCTCGAAGCTCGCCAGCGACGCGATGTTCACGAGCACGTCGAACGGCTCCGCAGCGGCGATTGCGGCCTCGTCCCCGCACACCGTGTGGACCAGCGCGCCGTCGTCATGCAGCCGCGCGGCGACGGCGGCCCCGAGGCGGCTGCCCGCGCCGGCGACGAGTACGAGAGGCGGCGGTGTGTCGTGCGTCATGGTCGTGTCCCATCAAGTTGCTGAACGCTTAGCAAGTAAGTGTAGCGACTAGTCTTGCGCCATGGCCAGGGCCACGGACGCCGGCGGATCCCCGCGCACGCAGGCGCAGCGGCGTGCGACGACGGACTCGCGGCTGCTCGACGCGGCGTTCGAGATCGTCGCCGAGCACGGTGTGCGCGCCGTCACGACCGCCGCGGTCGGCGAGCTCGCGGGCTACTCGCGCGGGATCGTCAACCATCAGTTCGGCAGCCGCGACGGGTTGATGCTGCGGCTCGCCGAGGAGGCGCAGTCCCGCTTCACGCCGAACCCCGGCGGGCTGCGCGGCCGCGCGCACGTGCTCGGGGTGGTCGACGCCTACCTCACCGCCACCCGCGCGAACCCCCGCCAGGGGCGCGTGTTCCTCCGGCTGTGGGCGGCGGCGATCGGCGACGAGGAGCCCAGCCTGCGCGAAGCGTTCACGCAGCGCGACGCCTTCTTCCGCGAGCACTTCGAGGGCGCGATCGCCGAAGGCGTGGCCGACGGGACGATCCGCGCCGACATCGATCCGGCCGGCGTCGCCGCCTCGCTGGTCGGGCTCGTGCGCGGGATCGCGATGCAGGCCCAGGTCGCTCCTGATCTCGTCTCCGACGACCGGGTGCGCGCCGCCGCGCTCTCGCTCGTCGACCGCGGCGTGTGAACGCGTCTCGATGACATCCTGCTCGTGCGGCACGCGTCCCCGGTGCGGGCGCGCGCCGGCGCACCTGTCGTGGCTACGGGTGGCGGGTCAGCGACGCCCATAGGATTCGGCCGTGCGAAAGCCGCTGGTCGTCATCCCGAGCTTCCTGACGCTGCCCTCGGACGTCGACGTCCTCGGCGCGTGCGTGGAGTCCTTGCGGCACACCGCCGGCGATACGGTCGACATCCTGGTCGTGGACGATGGCTCGCCTGCGCGAGGGCTCGTGGACCGGTTCGAGGCCGGTCATGACGTCGAGCTGGTCCGTCAGCCGGCCAACGAGGGCTTCGCCCGGACGGTCAACGTCGGGCTCACGCGGGCGCGCGAGGAGCGTCGCGAGGTCGTGCTGGTCAACGCCGACATCGTTGCGCTGACCGACGGCTGGCTCGAGGCCTTCCGCGCCGCGGATGCCGGGATCGTCGGCGCGCTGCTGCTCTCGCCCCAGGGACGGATCGCGCACGCGGGGTTCTTCTTCTCGCGCGTCACGGGGACCGTGGAGCATCGGTTCGCCGGCGCTGCGCCCGATCTGCCGGCGGCGCTGGAGGTCGCGGCATGCCCGGTCAGCGGCGCCTTCCAGTACATCCGGCCGGACGTGCTGGCCGCGATCGGTGTCTATGACCCCGAGTTCCGGATGGGCTCGGAGGACCTCGACTTCTGCCTGCGGGCGGCGGACGCGGGCTTCACGTCCGCCTGTCAAGGTCGCGCGCGGGCGCTGCACGCCGAGGCGATGTTCCGCGGCCGGCCGTCGCCCAAGCTCGACGTCTGGCACAAGCGGAGCCACGCGCGCTTCCGCGCCAAGTGGTCGCCCGCGCAGCTCGGCGAGCGCATCGCGGACGTCCCGACGCCGGGCGATGTGCGCGCCCCCGCCGGCGACGTGCGCGCGCTGTTCGTGGGCCAGGCCGCGCCGCCGAGCCTGTATCACCGGATCGTGCTGCCCGCGACCGCGCTCGGCTGCGCGTGGTGCACCGCCGACTCGGCGCCGTCATTGGAGGACTACGAGATGGTCGTGGTCCAGATGCCGTCCACACCCGACTGGCTCGACACGATCCAGCGGCTCCGCGGGCGTGGGACGCGCGTGTTCTACGAGGTCGACTGGCACCTGCACGCCCACGTCGACGACGAGCCCACGCTGCGCGGGATCGAGTCGCTGATGGCCGCCTGCGACGGCGTGCTGTGCGCGACCCCGTTCCTGGCCGAGCGCTACGCCGCGTACAACCCGAACGTGCGCGTCTGCGCGAACGGGCTCGACCCGCGCGGCTACGCGCTCGCCAGGCCGGAGCGGGACACCGTGACGATCGGCTGGGCCGGCACGACGATGACCGTCGAGGACATCGCCGGCTCGGTCGCGGCCATCGCCGAGGTGATGACCGCGCGGCCCGAGGTGCGGTTCGCGAGCCTCGGGCAGCCGGTCGCCGACCTGATCGGCGGGGATCGCTGCAGCGCGCTGCCGATGGTCCTGGTCGAGCAGTATCCGGCCGCGCTGGCCGCGTTCGACCTGATGTTCGAGCCGCCGGCGGTCTCGCCCGCGCGCCAGGGACGGAGTCAGCTCCGCTGGCTGGAGGCGGGTGCGCTCGGCATCCCGCTGGTCGCCGATCCGGAGACCTACCCGAACGCCGTGCCCGCGCGCGACGCCGACGAGCTCGCGCACCAGCTGCTGCGCCTGGTCGACGATGCCGCGCTGCGGGCCGAGATCGGCGAGGCCGCCCGCTCGACGGTCCTGGCCGAACACACGATCAGCGCGGCCGCGGCGAGCTGGAGGCGCGCGCTGACTCAGGCGTCGGCGGTCGAGTGCTGATCGGTGTCGCCCAGCGGCGAGTCGTCGTCCGCGGGCGCTCCCGGGGCCCGGTGGGTGGCGTTGGACTCGCCGCCCTCGGCGCCGGGCTCGTTCGGGTCGTCGCTGGTGTCGGAGTGGGGGTTCTTGTCGTGATCGCTCATGTTGCGAGTACGCGGCTCATGGACGCTCCGGGCCAACGTCGCCGGACGTGAGTCGCATTGCGGACCGGACCGGACCGGAACGCCGCCGGCGGACAGCGGCGACCTGCCCGCCACCGCGAAGGGAGGCGCATGCGCGACGGTCGAGGTGCAGGACACGCGGACGATCACCGTCGGCTGACGGTCGCCCCCCGCAGCAGCGATACTGGTGGGCGATGCGCACGGTGACGCTCTCGTGTGGCGAGTTGGAGGCCGAGTTCGTGCCCGAGGCCGGGATGGTCGGCGCCTCGCTGCGGCACCGCGGCGAGGAGGTGCTCGGGCAGCGTGGCGGGCTCGAGGCCTACGTGCGCGAGCGCAAGACGATGGGCATCCCGCTGTTGCATCCGTGGGCCAATCGCCTGTCGCAGCGGCGGTTCACGCTGCTCGGGCGGGAGGTGGAGATCGATCCGGAGCGCACGCCGCTGCGCCTGGACGGGACCGGGCTGCCGATGCACGGCCTGCTCAGCGCGGCGCGCGGGTGGCGCGTCGAGGACCACGAGCCCGGCCGGCTGACCGCGGCCTTCGACTTCGCCGCACACGAGGCGTTGCTGCGGAGCTTCCCGTTCGCGCACACGCTCCAGCTCGACGTGACGCTCACCGAGCGGACGCTGACCATCGCCACGACGGTCAACGCGACGGGCGACACGCCGGTGCCGATCGCGTTCGGGTTCCATCCGTATCTGACGCTTCCCGGGGTCGCGCGCGAGGACTGGCACGTCGAGCTTCCCGTGACCGAGCACCTCGTGCTCGACGACCAGATGCTGCCGACCGGCGCGAGCGTGCCGGTACAGATCGCGCCGGGACCGCTGGGGACGCGCACGTTCGACGACGGCTACCGCGCGCCCGACGGGCCGTTCGCCCTCGAGGGCGGCGGCCGCCGGATCGAGCTCGCGTTCGGCCAAGGGTTTCCGTACTCGCAGGTGTTCGCTCCGCCCGGCGCCGCGCTGATCGCCTTCGAGCCGATGACCGCGGCCACCAACGCCCTCGTCGAGGGTGGCCCGCGGCTCCCGCTGATCGAGCCGGGCGAGCGCTACGACGCGTCGTTCACGATCACGGTGGCGGATGTCTGAGCTGCCCTTCTCGGAGACCTCGCCCGGCGCGCTGCGCCTGGCACGGCTGGCTCGCGAGATCGCGCTCAACCAGCGGCCGACGCGGGTGGAGGTCCTGGAGCCGGTCATCGACCCTGAGAACGAGCGGGTGCTCCAGCCCGGCGAGCGCGTGGAGATCCCGCGCCAGACGGCGCTGGTCCTCGCGCAGGAACACGTCGTCCGCCTGCTCGATTAGGCCGGCACGAGCTCGAGCGATCGAGCGCCCCGGGACCGCTCCGACGTTCACGGCGATCAGCCCCGCTTCGTGAGCGAGCGACGTGAGCGCTTCGACGCTGCGCTCGCGGCCCCGGACGTAGGTGAGCATCCGCAGGTCCATCTCGGTCGACGCCGCGTCCCCGGTGTCCTCGATCACGAAGACCTTGCCCGCCGGCCGCGCCGCGTCCGCGCAGCGGCGGAGGATGCGGGACGCGTGGTCGTCGTCCCAGTCGTGGATCACGCGCGAGAGGAGGTAGCCGCCCGCCCCGGGCGGGAGCGCCGCGAAGAAGCTGCCGGCCAGCGCGCGGCCACGGTCGGCCAGTCCCGCCTCGGCCAACGCGCGCGCCGCGGTCTCGCAGGAGAGGTCGAGCGTCGTCCCTCGCAGCGTCGGATGGGCGCGCAGCAGCGCGATCAGCAGCGAC
The DNA here is from genome assembly GCA_963798325.1 of uncultured Solirubrobacteraceae bacterium. Lineage (GTDB taxonomy): Bacteria > Actinomycetota > Thermoleophilia > Solirubrobacterales > Solirubrobacteraceae > Solirubrobacter. The sequence goes on along the minus strand of CAWCSS010000001.1, from coordinate 1,150,514 downwards.
CCGTCGCCGCCGCCCACGTCGACGACCTCGCCCAGCGACGCCCAGTCGTACGCGGCCGCGACCGCCGGCGCCTCGACCGCGGCCTGGCGGCCCATCGACGCGTCGAACGACGCGGCTCGGCCGGCATCGGCCGCGAGGTCCTCCCAGAAGCCGCGTCCGTAGAAGCGGTCGAACGCCGGCTCGCCCGTGCGGACCGTGTGCAGGAGCTCGACCACCGACAGGTCGGCGTGGCCGAGCGCGCCGGTGAGATCGATCGCGGCCCGGACGCCCTCGGGGTGGTCGTCGCGCAGCCACTGCCCCGCGTCGGTCAAGGCGTAGCCGCCCGCCTCACGGCGCAGGAACCCGGCGGTCACGAGATGCTCGAGCACGCGCACCAGCGGGTCGGCGGCCACGTCCAGGCGCTCGGCCAGCTCCCGCCCCGTCGTTGCCCCCGCGGCGATGAGATCCGCCACCCGCAACGTCGCCGCGACCCGCACCGCCATCGGCGTGATCAGATCGGCCGCCGCCCACAGCGGCCCGCCCCAGCCCTCTTCAGCCACAGGCGTAGTGTTCCGGATCGTGCAACTCGTGTCGCTGAACGTCGGACTGCCGCGGGACGTCGAGTGGGAGGGACGGATCGTCCACACCGGCATCTGGAAGGAGCCGGTTCAGGGACGCCGGACGGTGCGCCGCCTGAACATCGACGGCGACGGCCAGGGCGACACGGCCGGCCACGGCGGCGTCAACCGCCCCGTGTTCGTCTACCAGCTCGATTCCTACCGCTACTGGGAGGACGAGCTCGGCCGCGACGACTTCTCCTACGGGCAGTTCGGCGAGAACTTCACCGTCGACGGGCTCGCCGACGCGGACGTCTGCATCGGCGATCGCTACCGGATCGGCACGGCGCTGTTCGAGGTCAGCCAGCCGCGGGTCACCTGCTACCGCCTCGGCCTGCGGATGCGCGAGCCGCGGATGCCCTCGCTGGTCGTCGCGCACCACCGGCCCGGCTTCTACCTGCGCGTCCTGGAGGAGGGCGAGGTCGGCGCCGGCGACGCGATCGAACGCGTCGAGCGCGGGCCGGAGCAGATGAGCGTCGCCGACATCGACGCCCTGCTCTACCTCCCCGGTCATGCGCCCCGCGACCTCACCCGTGCGCTCAACATCCCCGCGCTGAGCCCGGGCTGGCAGGGCTCGTTCCGCGAGCTGCTCGAGCAGAGCGAGACGCCCAAGCCCGCGTGGGCGGGGATGCGGGACATGCGGGTGACGGCGATCGAGCGCGAGAGCGCGAACGTCATCTCGATCCGCCTGGTGCCCGTCGAAGGCCACGCCGTCCCCGCGCGGCCCGGCCAATACCTGACGGTGAAGATCGGCTCGCTCGTGCGCACCTACTCGCTCTCGGACACCCCGAACACGGAGAGCTACCGGATCAGCGTCAAGCGCGAACCGCACGGCGCCGCGAGCGAGTACCTGCACACGAAGCTGCGCGTGGGCGACGTGCTCGAGGCGGGCGCGCCGCGCGGCGCGTTCGTGCTGCGCGAAGGGGAGCGACCGGTCGTGCTGATCAGCGCCGGGGTGGGGGCGACGCCGGTGCTGGCGATGCTGCACGCGCTCGTCGAAGCGCAGCCGACGCGGCCCGTCTGGTGGCTGCACGGCGCCCGCAACCACGCCGAGCACAGCTTCGAGCGGGAGGTGCTGGACCTGCTCGCCCTGCTCCCCGACGCGCATGCGATCGTCCGCTACAGCGAGACCGACGGCCGGCTCACCGCCGACGCCCTCGCCGGCGTACCGGCCGACGCCGACTTCTACCTCTGCGGCCCCGCGCCGTTCATGGCCGACCTCACCGCCGCCCTGGACACGCTCGGCGTCGCCCCCGAGCGGATCAGCGCCGAGGCCTTCGGGCCGGCGGCCGCGATCACACCCGGGATCGCCGCCGCATCCGCGCGCACACCGCACCCGCCGAGCGGCACGCCGGGCACCGGCCCGGACGTCTCCTTCAGCCGCAGCAACCTCACGGTCGCCTGGGACCCGTCCTTCCCGAACCTGCTCGAGTTCGCGGAGGCGTGCGACGTCCCGGTGCAGTGGTCATGCCGCACCGGCGTCTGCCGCACCTGCGAGACCGGATTGATCGACGGCGAGGTCGGCTTCCGCCCCGACCCGCTCGAGCCCGCCACCCCGGGAACGACGCTGCTCTGCTGCTCCCAGCCGCGCGACGCGGTCACGCTCGATCTGTGAGCGACACGGTGGGGCGGGGAGCGGGCGGCGCCGGCCGCGCGAAGCGACCGCCGCCGCCCGCGGCCGGGACGACCAGCGCGGGGATCGGGACCCGCGCCAGCGCCCGGCGAGCAGCCTGCTTGGCGCCGATGACGAGCAGGTCGTAGCGACCGCTCTCCACCAGCGCGCGGGCGTCGGCGACCACGACGGTGGTGACGCTGACGCCGGTCGGGATGAACTCCGCGGCACGGGCCACGCGTCGCTCGGCGAAGGTCGCGAGGTCCTCGCTGGGGACGAACGCGCCGGCGCCGAGGGCCAGCGCGTGCAGGATCCGCATCCAGCGCGACTGGCCGGACAGCGCGGCGAGCGTCACCGTGCCGTGGGCGTCCTCGACGAGCGCGGTGGCTTCGGCGAGCACGGCGTCGGTCTCGCGGTCGTCCGCGCCGAGGATCGCGAGGACGTTGTGGCAGCAGATCATTCGGTATCACCTCGTTTGACGGGCGAAGCGTGCGAGCACGTAGCGCGAGTCATGCGACGGCTCCTTCCTTCCGCATCGAGGACAGCATCACGCCGAGCACCATCGGGATCGTCAGGACACCTGACGAAGTTGGCCGGCGCCCGGGCGGAAGGCGCAGCGAGCGCTGGAGCACGGCGATCGGGACGCCCACGTAGAAGCCGTAGCGCCACAGGACCTCGAGCACCTGCCGGCGGGGCATGGGGGCGGTCTCGGTCATCCCTCCTCATGATAAGTGGACGCCTACGTCCACTCTGTCCTCTGGCGGACAAGGATCGGACGCGCCGACCGACGGTTGGGCAGCGGGGAGGATCGTGTCGTCGTGCCCGATCCTGCCGCAGTGCCGGCTGAGCATCCGTTCCGGGACCGCCGTACCGCCGGGGGGCGCAGTTCGGGGTGATCGCCGTGGCGCGCATCGGCGAGCCCGGGCGGCGTGTGGGAGCTGTCGCCGAGGGTGGCCCGCCGATGATCGATCACCGCCTCGCGCGCGGCTATCGACTGGACGCGGTGGCGCGTGCGACGGCGCGCGAGGAGGCCGAACACGCGGTGGCCGATCGCGCGGCGCGGCGCCGGACGCCGCTCCCGGAGCTGGCCGGCCGGACGGTCGTGCTGGTGGGCGATGGGATCGTGACCGGGCGTGCCGCCGCGGCGGCCGGGTATGCCGCGAGGCGGCGCGGAGCGGCGCGCGTCGTGGCCGCCGCGCCGGTGGCGACCGCCGACGCGATCGCCTGGCTCGGCGAGCTGCTCGACGAGGTCATTTGCGTGCGCGGCGCGCCGCTGGCGGCCAGCCTGCTCCAGTGGTACGACCAACCGCTGTTGGCCTCCAAGGACGACGCGACGGTCCCGCTGCCCGGTGGGTCGCAGGCGCAGGACACGGATGGCGTCCTGTCGATTCCCGAGGCCGCGCGCGGTTTGACCGTGCTCGTCCCTCCGGTGGACCTGGTGGTGGCCGAGTCGCTCGCGGGCGCGGGGTTCGCGACGTTGCGGCTCGAGGACGTTGACGTCCTGGAGGCGGCGACCGAGCGTGTCCGCGCGGGTCGAGGAGCGCGCGGGCTGGCGGTCGGGTTCGTCGGCTTCGGGCCGGGCGCCGATGCGGTGCTGGCCGCCGGCGAGCACGCCGACGCGCTCGTCGTGGCCGGCGGGCATCACGAGCCCGATCCCGACGTGCTGGCGTCGATCACCGCGCCGACGCTGCTGATCGCGGCCGGCGAGGATCCGATCGAGCAGCGTTGGGTGCGCGATGCCCGCGCGTTCCTGCGCCGCTGCGAGACACACACCGTCGTCGTGCCCGGCGCCACACACGGGTTCCCGCAGGCGCGCGCGCCGGAGATGGTCGCGCACGCGACCCAGCGTTGGTTCGGCGCGCACCTCGCAGCGGTGGAGTGAGCGTTCCCCGCGCGGATCGACCGCCGAGCAGCGCGACGGCAGCCCGCCAAAGGCAGCCCGCCGCCCGCGACGATCGCGCTGACGATCACCGGCGAAATGATCTGCGCGTGACGCTCACCCAGCCACTTCGCGACGGCGGGCCAGCTGCTCGTTGCCGCGTGGGTCCAGGACCGGTTCGACGACAGCCGCCCTGGCCTCCGATGCCGACGCGCTTGCAGCGTGTGGCCAGCGGCCCGCAACGTCATCCGTATTTCCCCGCGATCGTGAGCGGGGAAGGCCGCCACGGCGATGCGGCGACGCCCCGCGGATGCGCGCGAGGTCGCGGGTACCGTCACCGTCATGGAGATCGATCGCCTCTTCGGCTTGCCGGCGCACCCGCTCATCGTGCATGCACCACTGGTGCTGATCCCGCTCGTCGCCGGGTTGGCACTGGCGCTGGCGCTCAGGCCGGTGTGGCTGGGGCGGTTCGGGATCCCACTCGCGCTGGGCTGCATCGTGCTCTCGGTCCTGTGCATCTTGGCGACCGGCAGCGGCGAGAAGCTCGAGAGCCACCTGGCCGAAAGCGACCTCATCGAACGCCACGCTGAGCTCGGCGAGCAACTGCGCAACATCGTCTTCCTCTTCACCGCCCTCGTGATCGGCTTCGTCGGCTATGACCGCGTGCAACGCCGTGGGCGAGCGCTGCCCGCCATCGGCATGACGATGCTCGCCGTGCTCGTCGGCGCTTCAGCGATCGGCGCCACCGTCTGGGACATCCGCGCGGGTCATGCCGGAGCCAAGGCCTCCTGGTCGGACACCCCCACCGGCACCCGCCCAGCCGGCGGCGAGGAGGGCGACGGATGAAGCCACCTGTGGCGCCGCTGTCGCCTGAGCTGCGGACCGAAGCCGAAGCGCACATCAGAGAGCATGCACGGGGCGAGTCCGCCCGCATCGACCGGCTCTCACGGGTCCGCGAGTTCGTGCTCGGAGCCCAGGACGGCCTGCTCGTCCCGCTCGGCGTCGTCACCGGGATGGCGGCCGCCCAACCCGCCCGCGCGACGATCCTCGTCGCCGGACTCGCCGAAGCGGTCGCCGGCGCGATCGCCATGGGAGGTGGGTCGTACCTCGCCAGCGAGGCCGAAGAGGCCCTGTACGCCGGCGAGATCCGCGACGAGCGCCAGGAGATCCTTGATCATCCCCAACGCGAGCTGGCGGAACTCGCGCTCGTCCTCGAAGACGAAGGCCTCACCAGCGACGCCGCCCTGCGCGTCGCTGCCGGGCTGGCCGAGCATCCCGAGGTCTTCCTGCGCACGAAGATCCAGAAGGAGCTCGGCCTCTCACCCGATGCCGGTGGCGACGCCCGCGGCGACGCGCTGGTGGTCGGCCTGACCTATCTCGCCGCTGCGTTCATCCCGCTCTGGCCCTACATGGTCCTCCCGTTGTTTACGCCGGCGCTGCTTGCGAGCCTCGCCTGCACCTTCCTCGCCCTCTTCGCGCTCGGGGTGGCCAAGGGCACGATCGCGCGCCAGGCCCGCGCGCGCGCCGGGCTGCAGGTTCTCGTCATCGGCGGAGCCAGCGCCGCGATCGGCTTCGCGATCGGACACATCGTCACCGCCGCCATCGGTTGAGCACGCTCAGCTGGTCGGCACCGCCTGCGGATTGATCGGCAGGGTCCGGACGCGGGTCCCGGTCAGCTTCGCCACGGCGTTGACGATCGCGGGAGCGATCGGCGGCAGGCCAGGCTCGCCGACCCCGCCGAGCGGCGCGCCGCTCTCGATGATGTAGGTGTCGATCTGCGGCGTGTCTCTGTACTTCGGCATGCGGAACGTGTTGAAGTTGCGTCGCATCGGCTGGCCGGACGTGAACGGCATGTCGCTCCACAGCGCCGCCCCGAGGCCCTGCATGACGGCGCTCTCCATCTGCGCCTTCACCGTGTCGGGGTTGATCGCGGTTCCGCAGTCGACCACGACGGTCACGCGGTTGACCTTGATCCCGGCGGCGATCGAGCCGGAGACCTCCGCGACCTGGGCCACGATCGTGCCGAAGCACTCCGCGATCGCCACGCCGCGGGCCCGTCCACGCGGTGGGGCGGTCGTCCATCCGCTCTTCGCCGCGGCCAGGTCCAGCACCGCGAGCGCCCGCGGATTGGCTGCCAGCAGGCCGCGCCGGAAGGCGACGGGGTCGCGCCCCGCCGCGGCCGCCAGCTCGTCGATGAACGACTCGGCGAAGAACACGTTGTACGAGTTCCCCACCGAACGCCAGTAGCTGACCGGGACCATCGCCGAGGCATCGAGGATCCACTCGACGCGCAGGTTGGAGAGTCCGTAGAGCAGCGTGGTCAGGCCTTCGACGGCGCTGCTGTCGACCCGCGTCGGACTCGCGTACGGCGCGGGGTTCTTCTGGTAGCCGATCGACGGCGACACCGTGCGGGTCACGATCCCGGTCACCTGTCCCTGCGCGTCGAGGCCGCCGGAGAGCCGGCACAGAGCCGCCGGACGGTAGAAGTCGTGCGTGAAGTCCTCCTCGCGCGACCACACGAGCTTGACGGGTGAACCCTGCTTGGCCTTCGCGACGACGATTGCCTGCTCGATGAAGTCGAGCTCGCCCTTTCGGCCCAGTCCGCCGCCGAGGAATGTGGTGTGCACCGTGATCGCCGAGGCGGGAGGCCCGTGACCCGCGCCGCCGTCGACACGCAGCCGGCCTGGCTCTGCGTCGGCGCCCAGATCTCGCATGACGTCGGGGTGACGAGCGCGGTCGCGTTCATCGGCTCGAGCGTCGCGTGCGGCAGGTACGGCACGGAGTAGGTCGCGTCGACGACCTTCGCAGAACCTGCGACGGCGGCCGGAGCGTCGCCGTCGCTGCGCGCGACGCGCACGGGCGAGCCCGTGATCATCAGCTGTTGCGCTCGCGACTTCATCGCGGCGGTGTCGGTCGCCGCGGTGTAGGGCGCGTCGACCCAGGTGACCGGCAGCGAGCGGGCCGCCTTGATCGCCTGCCAGGTCGTCGTGCTCGTCACCACCGCGACGCCGCCCGGCACCGGCACGACGCTCATGCCGCGCGGCGGCGCGCCGTAGGACGCCACCGTCTGCCCGACCTTCGGCGCCTGCTTGACGCTCGCGTAGAGCATGCCGGGCAACCGAACATCGATGCCGAACACCGCCGAGCCGTTCACCTTCGCGGGGATGTCCAGCCGCTTGACCGGCGTGCCGATCAGCGTGAAGTCCTCACGCGCGGTCAACGGCGGGTTCGTCGGCGGCGGCATCATGGCCGCGGCCGCGGCCAGCTCGCCGAAGCTGGCGGACTGCCGCGCCGCAGGTCACGCGGCCCGCCGCCGCGGTGCAGTCGGAGGCGCTGACGCCGAACCGCTGCGCCGCCGCGGCGACGAGCATCTCACGGGCCGACGCGCCCACGAGCCGCAGCGAGTCGTGATACCCGCGAACGGCGGTGCTCCCGCCGGTGAGCTGCGTGCGGAACAGCGGATTCGCGAACGCGGTGCTCGCGCCGGCCAACTCCATCCGCACCTGCGCCCAGTCGACCTTCAACTCCTCCGCGACGATCATCGGCAACGCCGTGCTCGTGCCCTGCCCCATCTCGGAGTTCGGCGCGATGATCGTGATCGTCTCGTCGGCGCCGATCCGCAGGTAGACGCCGAGACGTCCGTCGCCGGTTGCCGCGCGTGCGGCGCGGCCGGTCACTCCGAGGTCGAGCCCCAGCAGCAGCGCACCTCCGACGAGGCCCAAGGTCAGGAACCGTGCGCGGGTCATCTCGAGGCTTGACGCGGTGTCGATCATCTCTGCCCCTAGCCCCTCGCCGCGCGCTTGATCGCCTTGCCGACACGCTGGTAGGTGCCGCAGGCGCAGATGTTCCCGATCGAGGCGATGTCCGAGTCGTCCGGATTCGGCTGCTCACGCAACAGCCCGGCTGCGGCCATCAGCATCCCGGACTGGCAGTACCCGCACTGCGGCACCTGTTCCTCGATCCAGGCCTTCTGCAACGGGTGCGAGGTGTCCGAGGACAGTCCTTCCACGGTGACCACCTTCTTGCCGATCGCCGAGGTGGCGTCGAAGACGCACGAATGCTCGGCCTGCCCGTTGACGAGGACGGTGCAGGCGTAGCAGCGCTCGATGGCGCACCCGTACTTCGTGCCCGTCAGCCCGATCAGATCACGTAGCACCCACAGCAGCGGCAGCTCGGAGTCCGCGGTGACGGTGTGGTTCGTCCCGTTGACGTTGAGCGTGTAGGTACGCGTCTCGGCCATTGCCTCTCCCGTTCGGTCGCCCCGCCTCGCGAGACCCGCGCGCGCTAGGGTCAGAAATCGTACGCTTGTCGGCGCGGGGTCGGCAGTCCGGCGACGTTCCGGTAGCGATCGAGATTTCTCGCCTATCGGGCGTTCCTACGCATTTCTTAGGCCGTCGAGGCACGCTCGGGGTGATGACCACGCACCGCGAAACTCGGTTGCAGGCACGCGACGCCGCGATCCGCCGTACGCGCGGCATCGTCGTGGGCGTCGCCGCGGGCGCCGTGGCGCTGTCCGGCGCGTTCGCCGCGGTCGCCGCGCACGCGTTCAAGGGGTCCTCGCCGAACGTCGCCGCCACCGTGTCCGGGGCGCAGGTTCCGGGCCCCCAGGAGGTCGCGCCGATCGCCGGCGATCCCGCGCCGCTGGAGCCGCCGGCCCAGCCGCCCGCCGCCGCCGTGCCGGAGCCGTCGGCGCCGCAGCCACAGGTCTCCGGCGGGTCATGAGCGCGACCAGCTCCCGCTGGTCGGCGCTCGGGACGTCGGTCGGCGTCGTCGTCCACGGCGACGGGGCGGTCGCCGCCGCGCGGCGCGCGGTGGAGATCGAGCTGGCGGCGATCGACGCGGCGTGCAGCCGCTTCCGCGACGACTCGGAGCTGGCCGCGGTCAACGCCGCGCAGGGACGCCCGGTACGCGTGTCGCCGCTGCTGGCGGAGGCGGTCGCGGTGGCGCTGCGCGCGGCGGCGCTCACCGACGGCCGGGTCGATCCGACGGTCGGGCACGCCCTCGCCCTGTCCGGCTATGACCGCGACTTCGCCCGCGTGCGCGGCTCGCGGGTCCGCCGTCTGCGTGCGGTGCCGGTGGCGGGCTGGCGGGTCGTCGAGCTCGACCCGGACGCGGGCACGGTGCGCGTGCCGAGCGGGGTGCGGCTCGATCTCGGCGCGACCGCGAAGGCGCTCGCGGCGGACCGCGCGGCGCGGTGTGCGGTGGCGGCGAGCGGCGCGGCGGGCGTGCTCGTGAACCTCGGCGGTGACATCGCGACGGCGGGCGCCGCGCCCGGCACCGGTTGGGCGGTGCGTGTGGCCGACAGCCACCGCGCCGCCGCGAGCGACCCCGGGCAGGACCTGCGGCTCGCTTCCGGCGCGCTGGCCACGTCGAGCACCACCGTGCGGCGCTGGCGCCGGCTCGGCGGCGAGAGCCATCACATCGTCGACCCGCGCACCGGCGCGCCCGCCGCCGAGCACTGGCGGACGGTGTCCGTGGCGGCGTCGACGTGCGTGGACGCGAACATCGCCAGCACGGCGGCGATCGTGCTCGGCGCGGCGGCGGCGTCATGGCTCGAGACCGCCGGTCTGCCGGCGCGGTTGGTGACGATCTCCGGCGCCGTGCGGACGACGGCGGGCTGGCCGGGTGAGGGCGAGGTGATGGCGTGATCGCCGCCGGGCCGTCGCCGCTGTGGTACCTGACGCGCGGGACCGGGCTCGTCACGCTGCTGTTGCTCACCGCCAGCGTGGTCCTCGGCATCCTCCAGGTGCAGCGGTGGTCGCCGCAGGGCTCGCCGCGCTTCACCGTCGTGATGCTGCACCGCGCGATCTCACTGCTGGTCGTGGCGCTGCTCGCCGTGCACGTGCTCACAGCCGTGCTCGACAGCTACGCGCCGATCCGCCTGCTCGACGCCGTGCTGCCGTTCGCGGGCGCCTACCGGCCGGTGTGGCTCGGCCTCGGCGCGCTCGCCCTCGACCTGCTGATCGCCCTCACGCTCACGAGCCTGCTGCGGCGGCGGTTGGGCCTGCGCGCGTGGCGCGCCGTGCACTGGCTGGCCTACGCGTGCTGGCCGATCGCGCTGATCCACGGCTGGGGCACCGGGTCCGACGCGCGCAGCACGTGGGCGCTCGCGTTCACGCTGGGCTGCGCGGCCATGGTCCTGGGCGCGGTCGCGCTGCGGCTGGCGGCCGGGGCGCCGTCGCGCCGTCGCGAACGTGGCGCCGCGCTGGGCGTCGCGCTCGCGCTGATCGCGGGGGTGGCGGTGTGGCTGCCGCGCGGCCCGCTCGCCGACGGCTGGTCGCGCCGCGCCGGGACGCCGCCGGCACTGCTGGCCTCGGCCGCCCCCGCCGCCGCGCGCTCGCGGTCGGCGTTCGAGCGTCCCTTCGCGGCGCGCGTGCACGGCACGCTGCGCGAGGGCATGGGCACCGACGGGCTGGCCGTGATCGACCTGCCCATGCGGCTCACCGACGGGGCCGAGGGCGTGCTGCGGGTGCGGATCGCCGGGCAACCGGCGCGCGGCGGCGGCGTCCTGATGCGCCGCAGCGCCGTCAGCCTCGGGTCGCGCGAGGTTCCCGACCAGTTCGTGGGTCGCGTCGACGCGCTCGAGGGGTCGTCGCTGGACGCACTCGTGGGCTCGGGCTCCGGCGCCGCCGTGCGCCTGCACATCGAGCTCACGCTGACCGACACCAGCTTCAGCGGCACGGTGACCGGTCGTCCGGAGCGGACACGATGAGCGACGTCGAGCGCGTGTTCGCCGAGATCGGCCGCGGGCCGTGCCCGGACTTCGCCTACCGTGGCGCGCGGCTGATCGACGCGGTCGAGGCGGCCGGGCTGTGCGGGCGCGGCGGCGCCGCGTTCCCGACCGTGGTCAAGCTGCGCGCCGTGGCCGCCGCCCGGGGCCGCTGCGCGGTGGTGGTCAACGCGGCCGAGGGCGAGCCCATGAGCGCCAAGGACCGCGTGCTGCTGGAGGCCGCGCCACAACTCGTGCTCGACGGCGCGGTGCTGGCCGCCGAAGCGGTCGGGGCGCGCGACGTCGTGGTCGCGCTCAAGCGCTCGGCATGGTCGGCGCAGAAGTCGCTGGGCCGGGCGCTGGCGCAGCGCAGCGACCGACAGCGGGTGCGCATGGAGACGGTGCCGGACGCCTACGTCGCCGGTGAGGAGACAGCCCTCCTGCGCAGCCTCAACGGCGGGCCCGCGAAACCGGCGCTCGCTCCGCCGCGCCCGCACGAGCGCGGGCTCGCCCGCCGGCCGACGCTCGTCTCCAACGTCGAGACGCTCGCCCACGTGGCCCTGATCGCCCGCTACGGGCCGGCCTGGTTTCGCGAGGTCGGCACCGCGGCGCACACCGGGTCGGCGCTGGTCACCCTCGGCGGCGCCGTCGCCCGCCCCGGCGTGTACGAGGTCGCCCTCGGGACGCCGGTCACGGCCGTGCTGGAGCTGGCCGGCGGCCGGCGGGGCGCGCTGCTCGTCGGCGGCTACCACGGCTGCTGGCTGAGCCCCGAAGCCGTCTCCTCCGCCCGCCTCGACGACGTGTCGCTGCGCCGCTGGGGGGCTGCGCTGGGCGCCGGCGCGCTCTCCGTGCTCGGCGAGGAGGCGTGCCCGGTCGCCGAGGTCGCGAGCGTGGTGCGCTGGATGGCCGGCCAGACCGCCGGGCAATGCGGGCCGTGCGTGCATGGCCTCGACGCGATCGCCACGGCGCTGGCGGCGCTGCAGGCCGGCACCGCAGAGCGCGACGTACTGAAGCGCCTGGAGCGCTGGGGTGGGCAGGTGCAGGGACGCGGCGCCTGCCGTCACCCCGACGGCGTGGTGCGCTTCCTGCGCAGCGCGCTGGTCGTGTTCGCCGACGCGTTCGACGACCACCGCCGCCACGGGCCCTGCGCGGCGTGCGCCCGGCCGCGGATGCTCGCCGTGCCGGACCTGCGACGGAGCGCGGCGGCATGAGCCTGCGCCTCACCGTGGACCCGATCGCGTGCACGGGCCACGGCGCGTGCGCCGAGCTGTTCCCCGAGCGGATCCGGCTCGACGACTGGGGCTACCCGATGCTCGACCCGGGTCCGGTGCCCGAGGAGCTGCTCGTCCACGCGCGCCGTGCCGTTGCCGCGTGTCCCACGCTCGCGCTGCGGCTGGTCGATCGCTAGGAGACAGACTGTACGTCCCTTGCGCCTGCTGATCATCGATGAGGACCGCGCCCTGCGTGATGCTCTGCGGCGTGCGCTCTCGCTCGCGGGGTACGACATCGAGACGGCAAGCTCAAGGCCCGGCTGCGCCGCACGACCGCCGGCGACGCCGCGACCGACGTGCCCGCCTTCGGGGAGTTGCGCCTCGATCCCGATCGCCACGGTGTACGTCGGCTACCTGCGACGCAAGCTCGAGTTGCTCGGCGCCCGACCGCTGATCGGCACGGTCCACGGCGTCGGCTACGTCCTGCGCGAGCCGTGACCCTGCGCCACCGGATCGCGGGCGTCGCCGGGCTCGCCGTCCTGGTCACGGTGCTGATCGCCGCGGCGGCGATCTTCGTCGCCGTCAGGGCGCAGCTGCACGAGCAGATCGACGACGCGCTCCGAGCGCGGGCCCACGAGCTCATCGAACGCGGCCACGAGCGACCATGCGACAACGACGACCGCGCGTTCCCGGCGCCCGCCGATCGCGACGACGCACGCTTCGGCGGGGCGGAGGGCTACACGCAGATCGTCTGCGCCGACGGCACGGTGGTGCGACCCGACGGGGCCACGACCGCGCTGCCGGTCTCCGGGGAGGCCCGGACGATCGCGCGGTCGGGCTCCGGCGAGACGCTCTCCAGCACGCGGGTGGCGGGCATCCACGTCCGCGTGCTCACCCGCGCGCTCGGGTCCGGGCGAGGCGCGGTCCAGGTCGCGCGGCCGCTCACCGAGGTCGACCACTCGCTGCGTGACATCCTGATCGTCCTCGCGATCGTTGCGGCCGCCGGGATCGCCCTCGCCGCCGGGATCGGCGCCCTCGTGGCGCGCGCGGCGCTCGCGCCGGTCCGGCGGTTCACCCGCCGCACGGAGGAGATCGCGGGCAACCCCGAACCTTCGGAGCGCATCGCCGCGACCGGCGACGACGAGCTCGCCCGGCTGGCGCGCAGCTTCAACGCGACGCTCGACGCGCTCGAGCGCTCGGTCGAGGCGCAACGCCACCTCGTCGCCGACGCCAGCCACGAGCTGCGCACCCCGCTCGCGAGCCTGCGCGCGAACATCCAGACGCTCGAAGACGCCGATCGGCTCCCGGAGGACGAGCGCGCCGCGCTGCGCAGCGACATCCTGACCGAGCTCGACGAGCTCACCGCGCTCGTCGGCGACGTCGTCGAGCTGGCCCGCGGGAGCAAGCCCGGACGCGCCCTGGACGACGTCCGCGTCGATCGGATCGTGGACGCGCTGGTGCGGCGAGCCGACGGGCGCCGCGGCGTGAACGTCGAGATCCGCGCGCAGCTCGAGCCCACGCTCGTCCGCGGCGAGCCCGACCGCGTGCAGCGCGCGGTCTCGAACCTGCTCGACAACGCGATCAAATGGAGTCCCGAAGGCGGCGTGATCGACCTCGCGCTGCACGACGGCGCGCTGACGGTGCGCGACCACGGCCCCGGGTTCGCGCCCGGCGACCTCGAGCACATCTTCGAGCGCTTCTACCGCGCCGATCACGCTCGCGGAACGCCCGGCTCCGGCCTCGGGCTCGCGATCGTCCGCCAGGCCGCAGAGGCGCACGGCGGCAGCGTCGAGGCGGCGAACGCACCCGGCGGCGGAGCCCAGATCCGCGTCCGCTTCGCGCCACCCGCTCGTCCCGAGTAGGCGCGCGCGTCCCCAGGGTTTTGCCAAAGCTTTCCCCAGGCCTAGGGGAGGCTTGGGCGCTCGGAGCCGATGCTGATGGCATGAACCTGCGCATGCCCGCCGTCGCCGTCGTCTCCGCTCTCGGAGGCGGCGCGGTGGCCGCACTCACACTGCCCTCGTCGACTCCGCGCCCCGCGTCGGCCGCGGTCGCGGCGCCCGTCGCCTCCACCGCCGCGCAACCGGTCGCCACCCCGACCATCGAGGTGCGGACCAAGACGATCCACCGCACGATTCACGTCGTTCGTCACCGCAAGTCGGACGCCGGTGCGCGGCCGTCGTCGTCCACGGCGCCGGCGCCCGCCGCGGCGCCCGCCCCGCCCGCCCCGGTCGCTCCGGCGCCCGTGGCCGTGACCACCACGCGCGCGGCCTATCGCGACGACTCCGGACACCGCCGCGACGACGACCATGGCGAGGACTCTGGCCATGGCCACGGCGGCGACGACTCCGGCCACGAGGACGACCACGGCGGCGACGATGACTGATCACCGCCCGGACCCGGGCGCACCGACGGCCAAGCCGCCCCGCGTTCCGCGCCGGGAGCCGATCCGCAAGCCCGGCCCGTTCGCCGTCATCGCCTGCTCGCTCGCCCTGTTTCTGGCGGTGACCACCCTGCTCGCCTTCCAGATGCGCGCCGGTGCCGATCCCGCCCTGGGTGCGGCCGCGCCGCAGGTGCTGGCCGCCACCACGACCAGCCCGCGGGCGACTCCGCCCCCTCGCAAGATCCTGATCCGGCGCGTGATCATCACCAAGGTCATCGAGGAGCGCCCGCGCGTCGAGCGCGCCGCGGTCCCGGTGTCCGCGCCACCGGTATACGCCCCAGCCGCGCGTGCGCCCGTCGTCCGCCCGGCCCCAGCCCCGGCACCGGCCGCTCCCGCTCCGCGCCGCGCTCCCGCCCCGGCACCGCTGACCACCAAGTCGTCATGACCGACCTGGTCTTCGACTGCATGGGCACCGACGTCCGCCTGCTCGTGCCCGACGACGCCACCGCCGCGCGCTGCCGCGACTTCGTCGAGCGCTTCGATCGCGCGCTGAGCCGGTTCCGGCCGGACAGTGAGCTGTCGCGGCTCAACGCCTCACCCGAGACGGAGGTGGCGGTCTCCCCGCTGCTGCGCGTGGCGGTCGCCGCGGGCCTGCGGGCCGCCGTGATGACCGACGGGCTCGTCGATCCCACACTCGTCGGGCCGCTGGAGGCGGCGGGCTACGACCGCACCCGTCGCGCACCCGAACTGGAGCTGGCCGCGGCGCTCGCGCACGCGCCGCAGCGCCGGCCCGCGCGCCCGGAAGGCGGCGCGGCCTGGCGCACGGTCCGGCTGGGTGCGACCTCGGTCCACCGGCCGGCGGGCCTGCGCCTGGACACCGGCGGGACGGGCAAGGGCCTCGCCGCCGACCTCCTCGCCGCCGGTCTCGAAGGTCGCTGGGCCGTCGATTGCGGCGGCGACCTGCGCGTCAGCGCCGGTGAGGCGTTCGCGATCGACGTCCGTCACCCCCTGACGGGCGAGACCGCGCACGTCCTCAGCGTCTCCGACGGCGCGGTGGCCACGTCGGGAATCGACACGCGGCTGTGGCTCGCACCCGACGGCACCCCCCGTCATCACCTGCTGGACCCGAGCACCGGCCGCCCGGCGTGGACGGGCCTGATCTCCGCCACGGCGCTCGCGCCGACGGCTCTGGAGGCCGAGGTCCTGGCCAAGGCCGCGCTGCTGAGCGGGCCGACCGGCGCCGCGCGCTGGCTCCGCCGCCACGGCGGGCTCGTGGTGCGCGACGACGGCGAGGTCGAACTGCTCGGACCCCTGCGCCCGCGGACCGTCGTCCGCCTCGCGGTGACGGCATGAACCCCGGCGACCACATCTGGTGGCTGCTGAGCCGCTCAGCCGGGATCGTCGCGCTCGTGCTCGTCGCCGCCTCCGTGCTGATCGGGCTCACGCTCGCCGCCGGCCTCGCCGGCCCGCCGGCCCGGCGCCGCGCGCTCGTCGCGTTCCACGAGCACACCGCGCTCGGCGGCCTGATCGCCATCGCCATCCACGGCGCGACCCTGCTCGGCGACGCGTTCCTCAAGCCGGGCCTGGCGGGGATCGCCGTCCCGTTCGCGATCGGCTACCGACCCGCGTTCGTCGCCGCCGGCATCGTCGGCGGCTACCTCGCGGCGTTCCTCGGCCTCTCGTTCTACGCCCGCCGCCGCATCGGCGGCAAGCGCTGGCGCAAACTGCACCGCGCGACCCCGGTCGTCTACGTGCTCGGGCTGATCCACACACTCGGCGCGGGGACGGACGCCGGCTCGCTGTGGCTGCGGGCGTTCATGCTCGGCACGGCGGTCGTCGCCACCGGCCTGCTCGTCAAGCGCCTGGGCAGGAAGCCCGCCCGTCGCCCGGTGGGAGCGATCGCATGAGGATCGTCCTCGTCGGCGCGGGGCTCGCGTCCCAGCGCTGCGCCGAAACCCTGCGCGCGAGCGGCCACGACGGCCCGATCACGATGATCGGCGCCGAGCCGCACGCGCCCTACGACCGCCCGCCGCTCTCGAAGGCGCTGCTGGCGGGCGAGCGCCCGGACCTTTCCCTGCGTCCGCGCGCCTGGCACGCCGAGCACGACGTCGAACTCTGGACCGGGGTGCGCGCCACGGGCCTCGGAGAGCACCTTCAGCTCGACACGGGAGACCGGCTGCCGTATGACCGCCTGCTGGTCGCGACCGGCGCCCGCGCCATCGAGCTCCCCGGCCTCTCGCACGCCCATACCCTGCGCACGCTCGACGACGCCGTGGCACTCGACGCCGCCCTGGCCACCAGCCGGCACATCGCGATCGTCGGGGCCGGTCTGATCGGCCAGGAGGTCGCCTCGGCCGCTCGCGCCCGCGGCGTCGCCGCGACGCTGATCGACGCCGATGAGGCCCCGTTCGACAGGCTCATGGGCCCCGGCGGCGGCCACCACCTGCGTCGCCTGCACGAGGCGGCGGGCGTCACCCTGCGCCTCGGCCGCCGGCTCACGGCGGCGAGCGCGGACGCGGTGCGGCTCGATGACGGCACGACCGTCGAGGCCGACTGCTTCCTCGTGGCGATCGGCGTACGCCCTGACACCGCGTGGACCGGCGGCTACACGGCACCGAACGTCTTCATCGCCGGCGACGCGAGCGGCCAGGCCCACTGGGAGGCCGCGGCGCGCGGTGGCGCCGCCGCCGCGCGCGCGATGCTCGGGCTTCCCGCCCGCGCGGACGTCCCACCGCTCGTCTGGTCCGACCAGCATGGCGTCCGGATCCAGCGCGTCGGCGACACGCGCGCCGTCCGCCCGCAGACGGGCACCGACGCCTCGGTCCTGACCTACTCGCGACGCGGCCGTGTCGCCGCCGTCGTCCTCATCGACCGTCCGGGCGCGCTCCGCGACGCCCGGCGCTCCATCGACACCCCCATCCAGGAGGCCGTATGACCCTCTCCGTCCAGATCGACGAGGCCGCCTGCCTCGCGCACGGCGACTGCGAGCACGTCGCACCGCACGTCTTCGCCGTCACCGGCGACGTCGCCGAGCTCCGCGGTCCGGGCACCGAAGCCGAACTGCGGGCGGCCGCGCGCGCCTGCCCCGCGGGAGCGATCCTGCTCTTCGACGACGCGACCGGCGAAGAGCTCGACCCTCGCGGGTGACGCGCGGAACGCTCCCGCTCCGCTCCTCGACGACGCCCCGGTCGGCGGCGAGCTCGGGTCGCCGCGCGCCCGACACTTGCGCTGCGCCTCGACCACCCGACGTCCGGGCCGCCACGCTTACGGCGGACACACCCGCGTGCGCGATCCTGCAGGGCGTGCGTCTGGCGCGCTGGATCGGGATCGGCGGGGCGATCGGGTACCTCGGGCTCGTGGCCGTCTTCGAGGTGGCGCGCGACGCCGGGGGCGGCCCGCGGGTGGCCGACATGGCGTCCAGCCCGTCCGGCGTGCTCGCCGGTCACGCGTGGCGGCTGCTGACGAGTGCGTTCATCGTCGCCGGCGAACCGGTGGCGCAACTCGCCCTGACAACGGCCGCCGTCGTCGCCGTACTGGTGCTCTTCGGCCCGGGGTTGTTCTGGCGCGCGGCGTTCGCCGGCCACGTCGTGGCGACGGTCATCGCGTACCTGGGGGTCGCCGTGCTCTGGCTCGTCGAGCGCGGAGACGTCGACCACGTGGTCGACGAGCCCGACTATGGAATCTCGTGCGTGCTGGCCGGCACGCTCGGGGCGCTGACCGGGGCGGCCCTGCGTGCGTGGAAGCCGTGGCCGGTGCTGGTCGCCGCGGCGATCGCCATCGCGATCCTCGCGCTCGTCGCCCCGATGAGCTACGACCTGACCGGGGCTGAGCACGGGCTGGCGTTCGTGCTTGGGGTCGTCGTCGGCCTGCGGACCTCGCGCTCGACTTCGGCCGCGCCGAGCCGTCCCTGAGCGAAGGACAATCGCCATGCCGCCGCGATGACGAGCACCAGCGCGAACGCGTGCAGCGCGCCGGTGATCGCGCCGGCGCCGAGGGGCTCGCTGAAGACCAGCAGGCCGCCGAGAATCGCCACCACGTTCGTGACCGCGGTCATCAGTGCGATCACCGCCAGCACCGATCCGAGCTGCAGTCCTCGCTGCAGGCAGAAGAACCCTCCGGCGCTGGCGAGTGCGATGGCGAGCACCCAGGGCGAGAACAGGCCGTGCGCGAGCCCGCCGGCGCCGGCGGCGGTCGTGGCGGCCTTGGTGGCGACGTCGGCGCTGCCGTAGAGCGTCCCCGCGGCGACGCCGAGCAGGTGCGGGCGCCGCGGCCCGGCCGGCAGCGCGGACAGTGCGGTCGAGGCGACGATGCAGACGGCGAGGAACGCGACGAGCGTCACCGTGGGAACGCTCGCGAGGCCGGCGCCGCCGGCGCCGATCCCGAGCAGCGCCAGCGAGCCACCCATCACGATGATCGCGACGCGCTCGCGGCGCGTGAGGTGCGTGTGCGTGATCCAGGCGCCGAGGGGCACGGCCAGCGCCAGGCCGCCGGCGGAGAACGCCTGCACGAGTGAGAGCGGGGCCTGCGACAGCGCACCGACATGCAGACCCCAGCCCGTCAGTCCGGCGACGGTGCCGAGCAGCCACAGCCGTGAGGCGAGCAGGCTGCGCAACGTGGCGATCGGCCGGAAGATGCTGATGTCCAAGGTGTGCTGCGAGCCCAGGTGCTGGACCAGGTAGCTGGCGTTCAGGGCCACCGAGGCCAGCAGCGCGAGGCCGATACCGGTGAGCAGCGGCGCCGTCATGACGCCATCGCGGCTGATGCCCACCGGAGCATGGCTGGGGTCTGGGAGCGCCAGAGCCGCCAGTCGTGGCGGCCTGGCAGGACACGGGCCTCGACGTGGGCGCCGGCCGCACGCAGCTCCGCGGCGAACGGGGCGAGCTGCACGACATCGGGGTCCTGAGCGCCGGCGTAGAGGTAGGCCCGCAGCGGCTGTCGGGCGATCTGTCGGTGCAGACCGCGCACCGTGTCGGCTGGGCTGTTGCTGCGCAACATGGCCGGTGTCGCGTGCGCGAAGACGCCGGTGCGCGTCTGCCGGTAGTAGCCCGACCATGCCTCCAGTGCTCCGAACGTGCCCAGATGGCGCAGGGCGAGGTTGGCCGCGGCGTAGGCGCCCTCGGAGTTGCCGGCGATCACCCGGCGGCGGCGGTCGGCCACGGTCGGGAAGCGCCGGTCGACGTCGCGGACGACGTTCGAGCACGAAGCTCTCGTAGCGTCCGTGGGCGGTGTCGGCCCACTCGGTGTCGCTGGCGAAGCTGCCGTCACGGCCGTCCGGCATCACGATCAAGAACGGCGAGATCGCGCGCTGCGCGACGAGCGTGTCCATCGCCACGCCGGCCGCGCCCGCGGTGATGAACGTCCGCGGGGTGCCAGGGGCGCCGTGGAGCAGGTACATGACGCCGTATCTCCGGTCGCCGCCGGCGCGGTAGCCGGGCGGGAGATAGATGTCGTAGCGCCGGATCTGGCCGAGCGCCGCGGAGCGAAACGAGACGGTCCTCAGTGTGCCGGCGCGAACCGACGAGGGATCGTGCGGGGCGGGGAACCCTCGGTACTGGTAGTAGTTGGAGCCATAGCCATAGACCCCGAAGCTGCCGCCCGCCAGCCACAGCGCCGCGAAGATCGCGACAAACCGACGGTGGGTCACCGTCGGTACCGAGTCGTGGCGTGGCCGGCCGTCGTCGTGCTGGTGTTGACCGGCATCGGCTGGCTGGACCTGCTGCGCAGGGCCGGCGTCCTGGACTTCGGGCCCCTGGTGCCCGGAGCGTTGCCTCTCGAGCAGTTGGCGCAGGAGGATCGCCAGCCGCTGCTGCGCCTGCTGCTGGCGTGGCTGCCGGTCGGGGCGCTTGCCGCCTGGGTGCTCGGACCGCCCGGCCGCTGGCGGCCGCTGGCGCTGGCCGTGGTCGCGTTCGTCCTGCTCGTCGTGATCGGCGCGGTCTCGGACGCCGCGTCGATCTCCGGACCGCTGTCCGAGCACGTCGTTCCGCAGTTGTGGCGGGCTGGGACCCTCGTCGCGGTCGGGCTCATCGTGCTGGGCTCGCAGGCGGTGTGGTGGCGAAGACGGGCAGTGATGCGGGCTCCCAGCGGGCGCTGAGGCGCGGACTCCGCGGCGCACGGACGTACGACTCGGCCTGCAGCACCCGAAGACCTGCGACGGGCAGGTCGAGCGAGCTCTGATGCACGAGGTAGCGCGGCTGCCATGCCGGGAGGAACTTCTTGTTGAACGTGACCAGACGCTCGAGCTGGAAGCGGTCGTGGGAGCGCGCCAGCACCCAGCGCAGCATCCGCTGCGGGCGGGTCAAGGGCCGGTCTGGACCCATCAGGTGCGCGAACCCGGCGAAGTTGAGGCTCACCGCGTGCAGGCCGTCGTCGCGCGCGCGCTCGATCACGGCCACCACGAGCGATTCCGTCAGGCCGTTCGGCGATTCGCCGACGCGGCGCATGACGTCCAGCGACAGGCCCCCGCGGTAGACCCCGAAGCGCACGAACGCTCGGATCACGCCTTCCGGGTCACGTCCGGTCGCGTACAGGCTGCGAGCGTCCTCCGCCGCGCCCCATAGCCGGCCGAGCGTCATCGCGAACCCGGTCAGCCGCGGCTGCGCCGCCCGCCACTCCTGTTCGACGGCGTCGAGTTGCGCGACGGTTGCCTCGTCGAGGTCGCCGCCCGGGATCACGTCGATGCTCCAGCCGCGTCGCTGCTGACGTCCGACGGCCTTGCGCACGCTCTTCATCCGGGCGCCCTCCAACGAGAAGGCCGACGGGTCGACCACCGCCTCCTCACCGATGCACAGCGTCTGGAAGCCGAGGTCCCGGTAACCCGTCAGGTAGCGGCCACTCGCGGCGGTCATCGCCACCGACCATCCGCGCCGGTCGGCCTCGGTCACGAAACCGGCGAGGATCTCCGGAGCCGCGCCCTCGGGGCCGATCGGATCGCCGGAGATGACCGCAGTGCCGCGCACGGTGCGATACGCCAGGAAGCCCCCCGCGCCGAAGTAGAACGACTTGTCCGGGCGCAGCGCGAACGGGTCCAGCGAATCGACGCCGTGCTCGGCGACGAGGGCGACCGCGCGGGCGTGCTCCTGCGCGGAGTGCCCTTCGCCGGCGGTGTGGGGTCGCAGCAGCCGCGCCAGCAACAGCCCTCCGGCGACGAGCGTGCCGACCACCAGCAGGTCCAGGACGACGGCTGGAGCCGCTTCCGAGCTCAGCCACCAGGTCCCGTCGACCAGCCAGCGGATGGCGGTGCCGAGTCCGGCTGTCCGGCCGGCGACCAGGAGCATCCCTACGGCCGCCGCCCAGGTCGTGGCCGCCACGACGACGGGCCGCTTGACGCCGGCCCGTGAGGCGCCGCGCGGGAACAGCCAGCGCGCCCCGACCAGCAGTCCGCCGGCGAGCAGTTCGATCGAGGGCCCGACGACCTCGCCGTTGCCGAGCCCGGCGGTCGCGAACGTGCCGAGGGCGAAGGCCGCGACGAGCGCCGCGCGACGCGTCCCACGCCACAGACCGCGGGCCACCACCAGTATCGCCAGGCCGGTGCCGATGGCCAGCACGTGCTCCAGCGTGGTCACCGGCCCGGCGTCGAGACCGAGCGGTCCGCCGCCGCCCCACCCCGGAACGGCAGCGGACACGATGATCCGCAGCGCGATGGCGATCGCCGCGATCGTCGCCAGCGCGTTGACGTTCCTGCGGACGCCGGCCTTCTGGCGGGTGCTCACGATCGGCCCCACCGAAGCGGCAGCCGCGGTCGCGGCAACTGACCTTCGATCCACAGCGCGGCCAGCGCCGTTCGCGGGAGCGCGGTGTACCCGTCGTGAAGCAGGTAGCGCGGCTCCCAGCAGGGGAAGAACTTCGCGTTGAAGCTGAAGAGGCTCTCGATCTGGAAGTACGGGTTCCCCCACCTGATGACGCGTGCCAGGACTCGCTCGATGCGCCCCTGGGGACTGTGCAGCCAGCGCGCGAACGCGGCGAAGTTGAGGGACAGCTCTTCGATGCCGGCCATCCCCAGCTCCTGGATCGCCCGAACGACGAGGAAGTCGGTCAGCCCGTTGGGCGTATCGCGGTCGCGGCGCATCGCGCTGAGCGACATCGCCGGGCGCCCGTAGGTGGGGACGAAGTGCAGGAAGCCGCGCGCCCGCCCCTCGGCATCGCGCGCGACGACGACGATCGAATCGGCCACATCGGCTCCACGCAGGCCCTCCATCGCCATCGAGAATCCACGCTCCGGGGCGCCGTCACGCCAGCGGTCACTGACGGCCTCGAGTTCGTCCAGCTCGCCGGCGTCCAGCTCGCCCAGCGCACGCACCTCCGACGTGAAGCCCTCGCGCACCAGCCGGTTGACCGCTTGGCGGACCTTCTTGATCGGCTTGCCCTCCAGGGTGAAGCTCGACGTCGCCACGATCGCCTCGTCACCGAGGTACAGCGCGCGCAGTCCGGCCTCGGCGGCCAGCGCGGCGAATCCGGCGCTCGCCCCGATCGCCCCGACGCGCAGGCCACGCTCGGCGGCGAAGGTCGAGAGCTCACGGACCAGCGCGGGAAGGGCGTCATCGGGGCCGATCGGGTCGCCGGAGAGCATCAGCACGCCGCTCTGCACGCGGTAGGAGACGAACGCGCGCCGGTCTTGGGCGACGAGCGTGGACAGATCGCCGCGCAGCTTGAACGCGCTCAGCGTGTCGTACCCGTGCTCGCGCACCAAGCGGCGGGCGACGTCGTTCGGCGGCTCGTGACGGGCACGCAGTGGGCGAAACAGCTCCCACGCGGCGACACAGAGGGCCGCAGCCATCGTCACGCCGACGCCCAGGGGCAGCCACGCGAAGGCGTCGCTGAACGGCAAGGGTCCCGGGCTGAGCGTCAGGAGCGCGCCGGTGTCGCGCAAGATCACCGCGACCGAGGGGATGGGCGAGATCCACAGCGCGCCGGCGGCCACGGCGACAGCACAGGCCAGCATCGCCAGCGCCAGCGTGCCGAGTGCTCGCCGGACGGACGCGGCAAGCGTCCCGGCGACGTGGCGAACCATGAAGGCGCTCCGCACTCGCACCAGCACGGCGGCGAGACCCCAGCTGATCAATGCTTCCTCGACGTCGAGTCCCTTGAGCAGTTCGAGCCCGCCGATCAAGCCGAGCAGACCGACAGCGCACCACAGTGCCCGGCGCCGGCGACGGGCCAGGTAGAACGAGAGCACGAGCAGGGCGATCCCGGCGGGCACGATGAAGGCATGCGCGGCCAGGACCAATTCGCTCGGCGCGAGCTGCGCCAGAAGAGCGACCCGGCCCGGCAGCTCAGGGGTCAGCGCGGAGGCGACGTTGATCGCGCCGACGGCGGCCGTCAACGCGGCGAACAGGCGCGGCAGCGCGGCGGAGCGGTGCCGCGAACGCAGGGCGAGAGGCCGGCGATGCACGCCCAGACTCCAGGCCGTCGTGTTGCGGCGCGACGGGAGCAGGTCGTTGTAGTCCTTGGCCAGCAACCACGCACCGACCACGGCGAGCACGCCGGCGCGCACGAAGGCGTCGGCCGCTGTGGCCAGCAGACTGCAGGCCAACAGCACGACGCCGACGTGCCACTCGTGGAGGCGTCGTCCGAGGACGAAGCAACGTGGGCCAAGCGCGTGGCGTTCGACGCGGATCATGGGCCCATCGTCGGGCGCGATCGGCGTGCGGACGGGTCGCATCGCGTTGGGATCGTGTTAGGTGCGATCCCAATGCAATGCCAATACGTCGCCCACACCGGGGCAATGGGTCAGCTCCGACGCTATCGGCATGTTGCTCCCGCTTCCCGCACAGGTCGGCTACGGCGCGCTGTTCGCCCTCGTGCTCGCCGAGTCCGCGGGTCTTCCGGTGCCAGGGGAGACCGCCCTGCTCACGGCCGGAGCGCTGACGCGTTCGGGCCATCTGCTGCTGCCCATCGTCATCGCCGTCGGCGCCGCCGCTGCGATCCTGGGCGACAACCTCGGCTACTGGATCGGCCGCCGCGGCGGCCGCGCCGTGCTGCTGCGCGACGGACGCTTCGCCTCCCACCGGCGCCGCGCGGTGGCCAAGGCCGACGTCTTCTTCGCCCGCCACGGCGCCAAGACCGTCTTCCTCGGCCGGTGGGTGCCCGGCGTGCGCGTGGTGGCCGCGGTGCTCGCGGGCGCGGCGGCGATGCCGTGGCGCACGTTCCTGTTCTACAACGCCACCGGCGCGCTCGTGTGGGCGAGCGGCGTGTGCGGACTGGCCGCGCTGTTCGGCGTCGCGGGCGCCGCCACCTGGATGGTGGTGAGCTTCGGCGCGGCCGCCGTCGGCGGCTTGATCGCCGGCGCACGGGCGCGGTGGGGCCGCCGGGAGCCGGAGTGCGTCTGACGAGCCTCACGGTCGTGCTGCCCGGCCTCGACGCCGAGCACCTGCGCGAGGCGGTCCGCGACGCCACCCGGGCCGCCACCCGCTGTGCCGACCGACACGAGATCGTGATCGTCGATGACGGCCGCGCCGACGAGACGATCGCGCTGGCCGGTGCGCTCGCCGCCCGTGACCCGTGCGTGCGGCTCGTCGTCCACGCGTCCGACCGCGGTGCGGAACGCAGCGGGGTCGCCGCCGCGCACATGGAATGGGTGGTCGTCGCCCACGCGGGCTTCGCCTTCGACGAGTTGGCGGACTTCGCCGTGCGCTCCGACCATCCCGCGCGGGCCCGTGGCCCGCGCGCGGTGCTGCGGCGCCTGCGCGATACGGTTGCCCGGGCATGACGGCCCACACCTTGGAGATCCTCGTCTGCGACGACGACTCCGCTCTGCGGGAAGCGCTGCGCCAGTCCTTCGAGCGCGCCGGCCATCGCGTGCTGGCCGTCGCCGACGGGCGCTCCGCGATCGACCGTGCGAGCACGCAGCACTTCGATGTCGTGCTGCTCGACGTCTCCCTCGGCCCGGGCAGCCCGGACGGCTACGAGGTCTGCCGCGAGCTGCGCGACCGTCGCAACGGCGTGGCCGTGATCATGCTCACCGCGCTCGACGGCGAGGCCGACGCTGTTCTCGGCCTGGAGGCGGGCGCTGACGACTACGTCGTCAAGCCGTTTCGGCCCGCGGAACTGCGCAGCCGCATCCGCGCCGTGTTGCGGCGGACGGGCACCGGCGCCGGCGAAGGTCGAGCATCGCTGGCGCTGACCGCCGGCCAGGTCTCGCTCGATCCCGGCCGCCGGCTCGTCACCCGCGACGGCGAGGCGGTCGAGCTGACGTTCTCGGAGTTCGAGATCCTGCACGCACTGATGGCGCAGCGCCACCGCGTCCACTCCCGCCACGAGCTCCTGCGAGCCGTCTGGGGCGACAGTGCCTACCGCGACCCGCGCTCGGTCGACGTCCACGTCCGCCATCTGCGCGAGAAACTCGAGACGCGGCCGGAGCAGCCCGAGCTGATCCTGACCGTGCGCGGCGCCGGCTACCGCATCGGCTGATCGTGCGCCTCGGCCTCCGCGAGCGCGTCGTCGCCGTCCTCGCGCTGGTCAGTGCGCTCACGCTCGCGGTGGCCGCCGTCGCGCTCTTCTCGCCGCTCGACCATCGCCTGCGCGACGCCGCCCGCACCGAGCTCACGGATACGGTCCGCGGCGAGATCGCCGGCTTCGCGGCGCTGCCGGCGTCCGCCTTCACGCCCGGTGATGCCGCTCTGCTGGCCGCGACGCGCCCGCTGCGCCGGACCGGCGCCGATGTCGCCGTCTTCGATGCTGACGGCCGCGAACTGGTCAGCACCGACCCGGACCCGAACGAGCCCTACGCGACGGTGCGTGAGGCGCTTCGGACCGGCGCGGCGGTCAACGCCGTCACCGGCGAAGGCGCGCGGGCCGAAGCCCATACCGCCGTTCCGGCCCGCAACGGCAACACTCGCTACGTGGTCGCCGCCCGCCGGCCGCTGGATGACGTGCAGGCCGCGACCGGGGTCGTGCGCCGGGCGTTCGTGCTCGCCGCGCTCGCCGGACTTCTCGTCGCCGTCGCCGCCGGAGTCCTGATCGCGAGCCGCACCGGCCGGCGGAATCCGGCGCCTGCGCGACACCGCCGAGCGGGTCGCCCACGTCGGGCCCGTCGCCGAGTTCCAGCCCGAGGCCGGGCGCGACGAGATCGGCGATCTCAGCCGGACCTTCGCCTACATGCAGGAGCGGCTGCGCGAGCAGGAACAGGCGCGGCGGGCGTTCGTCGCCACCGCCTCGCACGAGCTCCGAACGCCTGTGACCTCGCTGCAATTGATGCTCGATCTGCTGATCTCCGACCTCGAGGAGGAGCCGCTCGACCTCGACGACGCGCGCCTGCAGGCGCACCGCTCCGAGGAGCAGGCGATCCGCCTCTCCCAACTGGCCGGCGAGCTGCTGGACCTCAGCCGGATCGACGCGGGCGTCCCCGTGCGCCGAGAGCCGGTCGACCTCGGCGAGGTGCTGCGGTCGGTGGTCGCGGAATTCGAGGTCCGCCTCGCGGATCGCGGCCTGGAGCTGCCGCCCGCTCAGGATGCCTGGGCGCTTGGCGATCCCGGCCATGTCGCCGGCGTGCTGCGCATCCTGCTCGACAACGCGCTGCGCCACACACCGCCGGGCACGAACGTCCGCGTCGGGATCGTGCGCGACGACACCCGCGCGGGCGTCGAGGTGATCGACAGCGGCCCCGGCGTCTCCGAGGCCGACCGCGAGCGCATCTTCGAGCGCTTCGCCCGCGCCGCCGACGCCGCGGCGGGCGGCTTCGGCCTCGGCCTGGCGATCGCGCGCGAGCTCGCCCGCCGGATGGGTGGCGATCTCGTGCTCGCCGACGGCCCGGGCGCGCGCTTCGTGCTCTGGCTCGACCAGGCCGCGCTCGTCGGCGAGGAGGATGCTCTGGACGCGATCATCTAGTTCGAACTCGTCCAGGTTGCGCCTGCCGGACCGTGGGTGCCAGGTGTGTCGGACCGCGGAGAGCCAGGCGATGGTCAAGACCGACGGGCGAAGCGCATGTGCGCGCACTATCGGCGTGTCCTGCTTCGTGCGCAGGGTCATGTACGTCGTCAAGACGGCGCGCGCGACGGTCGCGCGGCTCGACGATCGACCGCCACGAGAGTGAGCGGGTCGGGCGCCTCACTGACCCTCAGCCGACGACCTGTTCGGCGAGCCGTGCGAGCTGTGTGCGCCTGCTCGCCGACAGCGGCGCGAGCAGCGCGTCCAATTGCGCGTAGGCGACGGCCTCGACCTCCGCGGCGAGCGCCCGCCCGTCCGTGGTCAGCGAGACGAGGACGCCGCGGCCGTCGGTCTCCGCGGCTGAGCGCGCGACGAGGCCGCGGCGCTCGGCGCGGTCGATCAGCCCGCTGACGGTCGACTTGCTCACCCCGAGCCGGCCGGCCAGTTCGAGCATGCCCGGCTCGCGGTCACGCAGGATCGCCATGAGCCGGAACGAGGTGAGCGAGAGGTCGTGCTCCGCCGCGAGGCGCCCGAGCACGCCCTGTACGGCGAAGGACAGCTGCACGACGGCGTCGATCTCGGAGGACATGCGCGGGAGTCTACTTGTACTGGTTCGTGGGACGAACTAATGTAGTTCGTGACACGAACTAGGAGACCGCACCTATGCACGCCGCCGTCGTTCACTCCTTCACCCATCCGCCGCGCTACGAGACCGTCCCCACCCCGGAGCCGAGCGGCGAGCACGAGTTGCTGGTCGAGGTCCTCGCGTCCGGCCTGCACCCGCGCGTGCGCTCCTCGGCCGACGGCAGCCACTACACGAGCACCGACGAGCTCCCGCTGATCCCCGGCATCGACGGCGTGGGGCGGACCGCGGACGGCGAGCTCGTGTACTTCGTCCTGCCGGACACGCGGCTGGGCGCGATGGCCGAGCACACGCTCGTCGATCGCCGCCGCAGCGTGCGCGTGCCCGCCGACGCGGACCCGGCCGTCCTGGCGGCGGGCATGAATCCGGCGATGTCGGCCTGGATCGCGCTGCGCCGGCGGATCGACTTCCGGCCCGGCGCGCGCGTGCTCGTCCTCGGTGCGGGCGGCAACGCCGGCCGGATGGCGGTCCAGGTGGCCAGGCACCTCGGCGCGAGCGAGGTGATCGAGGTCGTGCGCGGCACGCCGCTGGAAGGCCTCGAGGCCGACGTCGTGCTCGACTACCTGTGGGGCGAGCCCGCCGAGCGGACGATGATCGCGCTCGCCACGCACAGCGACCGGCCGGTCGAGTCGATCCAGATCGGCTCCGTCGCCGGCCCTTCAGCGGCGGTCCCGAGCGCCGCGCTGCGCGCCACCGGCCTGCGCATCGTCGGCTCCGGCCAGGGCTCGGTCGCCACGCGAGCGATCGTCGAGGAGCTCCCGGCACTGGCCGCCGAGCTGGCCGGCGGCACGTTCACCGTCGATCCCGTCCCGCTCCCGCTCAGCGACGTCGAGGCCGCCTGGAGCGAGCGCCACGCCGGCCGCGTCGTGTTCACGCCCTGAGGATTCTCAGGTTCGGCTTACCGGCACGAGACACGCCCGCCGTCAGGTTTTGGGGCATCGGAACCCCACCAGGAGGTAGCGCTATGTCAGAGCGCATGAGGGACCTGCGTGCGCCGTTGGTCGTCGCGATCGTGCTCGTCGCCGCGATGTTCGCCGCGTTCACGGTCACCCGGAGCGACGCCGCGACGGACACACCGCAGTCGGCTTCGCCCAACCAGACGATCCAGTCGACGGCCACGCCCGAGGCGCAGGATCGCGACGGCGACGGCCACCTCTGCCCGGACGAGGGCAGGGGCGGCGGCGGTCGCGGTCATGGCGGCCCCGGCGAGCAGGGCTCGTCGACGACCCCCGCGCCGCAGCCGTCCGCTCCGGCGACCACGGACGGCACCGACCTGTAGCCGCGCCGGCATGCCCGCCGACAGCGGGGGCGCGTACTGGCCGGCGGACCGTCCAGAAGCCCGCGCCACGCGAGCCGGTCAGCGCGCGAGCGGCCCGCCCACGACCGTCGTCTCCGGGATCGGCCCATCGGGCGCGGCGTCGAAGCGGCGCTCGAAGCCTCCGGGGGTGCACAGCAGCAGGTAGCGCGCCGGCGCGTCGCTGTGGTTGGCGAGCGTGTGCACCTCGCCACCCGGGACGTGCACGAACGACGCCGCGCCGCGGGTCATGCGCTCCTCGCCGAGCTGGAAGGTCAGGTCGCCTGCCAATACGTAGAAGGCCTCGGCGAACGCATGGCGGTGCAGCGGTGGGCCCGCCCAGCCCGCCGGGACGGTCACCTCGACCGCCCCGAGGGCCTCGTCGCGCAGGAGCACGCGGGCGTTCATGCCGGCACCGCCTTCGAGGAGCCGAGCTCGACGCGGGGAAGCAGCGAAGCGACCACCGCGCCGCTGGAGGCGACCAGCGCGCCGACGGCGAACACGGTCTGCACCGCGCCGGTCGGATCGGCGCCCGCGCGCGAGGCGAACAGCGAGCCGAGCACGGCCGCGCCGACGGCCCCGCCCAGCGCCCGGAAGAAGCCGGTCAACGACGTCGCCACGCCGAGCTCGCGACGCTCGACGGCGCCCTGGACGGCGACGATGAACACCTGGCTGGTGAGCCCGAAGCCGAGGCCGAACGGCACCAGCGCGAGCTCGGTCAGCACGCGCGACTCCTGCGGCGCCGTCAGCGCCAGCAGCAGCAATGAAGCGGCCATGATCGCCAGCCCGGCCGGCGGGAGCATGGAGTAGCGGCCGGTGCGCGCGATGTAGCGGCCGGCGAGGTTCGTCGACAGCGTCGTCGCGAGCATCATCGGCACCATCAGCAGGCCCGCGCCGGTCGGGCTCGCGCCGGTCACCACCTGCAGGAACGCCGGCACGAACACGACGACCGCGAACAGCGACGCGGTGCCGAGGAACAGTCCGCCGGACGCGACGGCGATCGCCCGGGTGCGCAGCATCGCCATCGGCACGATCGGATCGGCGGCGCGGCGGATGCGGACGAGCAGCCCAGCGGTCGCCACCACCGCCACCGCGAACCACGCGATCCCGCCCAGCAGGCAGCCGAGCATGAACGTCGACGTCGCGGCGACGAGCAGCGCGGCGCCCAGGAGATCGAGCGGCGCACGCGGCGTTCCCGGCTCCGGTGACGGCAGCGTCACCGCCAGAGCGGCGAAGGCGCCGATGCCGAGCGGCACGTTGACGTAGAACAGCACGCGCCAGGACACGGCCTCGGTCAGCACGCCGCCGATCAGCGGCCCGAGCACGGTCGCGCCCGCGAAGGCCATCGAGATGTACCCCTGGTAGCGGCCGCGCTCGCGCGGCTGGACGAGATCGCCGACGGCGGTCATGGCCAGCGTCATCAACCCGCCGGCGGCGACGCCCTGGACGCCACGGACGACCAGCAACTGAGTGAGGTCCTGCGCCGCCCCGCACAGGGCGGAGGTGGCGACGAACAGCGCCAGCGAGAGCTGCAACAGCCCCTTGCGCCCGCGCCGGTCGGCGAGCTTGCCCCACAACGGCGTGGCCGCCGTGGCGCAGACGACGTACACGGTGACCAGCCAGGAGACCTGCGTGACCTTGCCCAGGTCGGAGGCGATCGTCGGCAGCGCGGTGGCCAGGATCGTCTGGTCCAGGACCGCCGGCAGCATCGCCAGCACGATCGCCGCGAACGGCAACCGGATGTTTGGAGAAGTGCTCATGAAGAAAGTTATAGCGACACAAAATTTCTATGCAACCCAAAATTCGTGCTGCTACATTTCGAGTCACGATGGCCGGACTGCGTGAGCGCAAGAAGCAACAGACCCGCCGGCACATCGCCGAGACCGCGAGGGCGCTGTTCGGTGAGCGCGGATTCGAGGACGTGACCGTGGCCGAGATCGCGAGCGCGGCCGACGTGTCCGCCCAGACCGTCTTCAACTACTTCCCGACCAAGGAAGACCTCGTGTACTGGCGGCTGGGGGCGTTCGAGGGCGAGCTGCTGGCGAGCGTCAGAGAGCGCGCGGCCGGCGAACCGGCCCTCGCCGCCTTCAAACGCTTCCTGCTCGACCAGCGCGGGCTGCTCGGCCAGAGCGACCCGGAGTCCTACGACCAGCTCGTCGCCCTCACGCGCACGATCGCCGGCAGCCCGTCACTGCAGGCGCGCGAGCAGCAGATCCTCGAGGGCTACACCGCCGCGCTCGCGCAGGAGCTCGGCGGGGACATCCAGGCGTCGGTCGCCGCGGCGGCGATGATCGGCGTGCATCGCGCGCTGATCGCCTACACGCGCGGCCAGGTCCTGGCCGGCACACCGCAGAAACGCCTGCAAACGGACGTGAAGGCCGAGGCCGAGCGCGCCTTCATGCTGCTCGAGCAGGGCCTCGCGAACTACTGACCTACCTCAGTCACCCGGCGGATGCGACGCAGCGGGGGCGCGGCATACCGTGCCGATGTCAACTCTCGCTCTGAGAAAGGACCGATGCACATGAGGCTGCTGCTCCTGTTCGCGCTCGCATTCGCGCTCATCGCCACCCCGGCGAGCGCGAAGACGACCAAACCGACGATCGTGCTCGTCCATGGTGCGTTCGCGGACGCGTCCGGCTGGAATGCCGTCACGGGGCAGTTGCAGGACGATGGCTACGCCGTGCTCGCGCCGCCGAACCCCCTGCGTGGCGTCAGCGCCGACGCCGCCTACATGCGGTCCTTCCTCGGCCAGATCAAGGGCCCGATCGTCCTCGTGGGCCACTCCTACGGAGGCATGGTCATCACCAACGCCGCGACCGGCAACGCCAACGTCAAGGCGCTGGTCTACATCGCCGCGTTCGCGCCCGACCAGGGCGACACCGTGCAGAGCCTGTCGGCGATGGCGCCGGGTTCGCTGCTCGGCCCGGACACGCTGGACATCTTCAACTTCCCGAACCCGGACGGCACCGTCGGGCAGGAGGCCTCGATCAAGCCGTCGGCGTTCCGCGAGGTGTTCGCCGCCGACCTGCCGAAGAGGCTGACCGCGGTCATGGCCGCCTCGCAGCGGCCGGCGTCACTGGTCGCGCTCGGCGAGCCGTCCGGGCCCCCGGCCTGGGCGAGCATTCCGTCCTACTACATGGTCGCGAGCAAGGACAACGCGATCGGCGCCGCCAACGAGCGGATCATGGCCAAGCGCATCAAGGCCAGGACGGTCGAGGTCAAGGGCGCGTCGCACGTGGTGTTCATCTCGCATCCGAAGGAGACCACCAAGCTGATCCTGCGGGCCGCCAAGGGGCGCTGAGCGACGCCCGGGGCGCACCTGGACAGCGAGGCGCGCCTTGCCCATGCGGCCAGATCGGCTACAAAGGTCAGTCATGGCACGCATCCTGCACAGCTTGCCCACGGGCGAGCGCATCGGCCTCGCGTTCTCCGGCGGCCTGGACACGTCGGTCGCGGTGGCCTGGATCAGGGAGCACGGGGGCATTCCGTGCGCCTATACGGCGGATCTGGGCCAGTACGACGAGCCGAACCTCGCTGACGTCCCGGACCGCGCGAAGGAGTACGGCGCCGAAGTCGCGCGCCTGGTGGACTGCAAGGACCTGCTCGTGCACGAGGGCCTGGTCGCGCTGCAGTGCGGCGCGTTCCACATCTCCACCGCGGGTCGAACGTACTTCAACACGACGCCGCTGGGGCGCGCGGTGACGGGCACGCTGCTCGTGCACGCGATGGCCGCCGACGACGTGAACATCTGGGGCGACGGCTCGACCTACAAGGGCAACGACATCGAGCGCTTCTACCGCTACGGGCTGTTGGCCAACAAGGACCTGCGGATCTACAAGCCCTGGCTCGACGCCGACTTCGTGGGCGAGCTGGGCGGGCGCTTCGAGATGAGCGAGTGGCTCAAGAAGCGCGACCTCCCGTATCGCGACTCGACCGAGAAGGCCTACTCGACCGACGCCAACATCTGGGGCGCCACCCACGAGGCGAAGCTGCTCGAGTCGCTGGACACGAGCATGGACATCGTCGAGCCGATCATGGGCGTCGCCCACTGGAAGCGCGGCGTCGAGATCCCCGAGGAGGAGATCTCGATCGCCTTCAAGGACGGCTGGCCGATCGCGATCAACGGCGAGGAGTTCGACTCCCAGGTCGCGCTGGTGATGAAGGCCAACGAGATCGGCGGCCGCCATGGCCTCGGCATGAGCGATCAGATCGAGAACCGCATCATCGAGGCCAAGTCGCGCGGCATCTACGAGGGCCCCGGCCTCGCGCTGCTCTACATCGCCTACGAGCGCCTGATCTCCGGCATCCACAACGAGGCGACGATCGACAACTACCGCACGATGGGCCGCAAGCTCGGCCGGCTGCTCTACGAGGGCCGCTGGTTCGACCCGCAGGCGCTCACCCTGCGCGACCCGCTCCAGCGCTTCGTGGCGTCGGCCGTCACCGGCGAGGTCGTCGTCCGCCTCCGCCGCGGCGAGGACTACACGCTCGTCTCCACCCGCGGCGCGGCGATCACCTACGAGCCCGACCGCCTCTCGATGGAGCGCACCGAGGATGCCGCGTTCGGCCCCGCGGACCGCATCGGCCAGCTCACGATGCGCGACCTGGACATCGCGGACTCCCGCGCCCGCCTGGCCGCGTACTCCGAGGCCCGGCTGCTCCCGGACGTCGAAGAGATCATCGGCAACACGGTCTCCGCCGCCCGCGAGCCGGCGCACCTCACCGACTGAGCGCGTTACGGGGAACGAAACGCCCCGTGAACCGGGCGTTTCGTTCCCGCGAGGCGCCATGGGGCGCCGGCGCTGCCCCAACTCGACCGCTCGGCCTGCGGGCGAAGCTGCACGCAGGCGGAGGCCAGGGAGAGCGCCAGGGCGCCGAGGGCGAGCGGGAGCGCGAGGCTGGGCGCGCCCGAGCTCGCCTCGCTCGCGACGGCCGGCGCGGCGAAGAAGCTCGGGACGCTGATGGCGGCCAGGGTCCCGACGGCGAAGGCAGCGGCGAGCAGGCCGGTGCGGAGGGAGTTCGTCGTCATGCCCATAGCGTCGTCGACGCGACGCGCCCGCTCTATGTCATTTGACAGGTTCGCCCGGATTACGGGACGAACAGGCGCGCGGTGAGTTGCTCGTCGGTGTGGGGATGGAAGTCCCAGAGCTGCTTCAGGACGGCGCGCATGTCGTCGGGGAGGCGGTCAACGCCGTCGGCGTCGATCTCGATCAGGTTGCCGGCCGGGTCGCGCAGATAGAGCTGGACGACGTCGCCGGGGAGTTCGACGAGGCGGTTCTGGAAGGCCACGTCGTCGAAGGCGTCGCGGCGCTCGGCCGCGCGGTAGACCGGTTCGAGGTCGTCGACGGTGATGCCGAAGTGGTGGTGGCTGGTGGGGGTGAGGTCGCGTTCGAAGAGGTGCAGTTGCGTCCCGCCCAAGGCGAGCCACTGCACGGGCAGGCCGAAGTTCGGTGTCTGGATCGGCTTGGCGCCCAGCAACTCGACGTAGAAGTCCACGGACTCCTGCAGGTCGACTGCATTGACGCTGACATGATTGATGCGCGGCCCCATCGGCTCTCCTGACGTACGATCTGCGTCCCGAAACGCGTGGGAGGATCTTATGTCGGAAGTCGTGGTTGTCGGGTCGTTCAAGGCCGTACCCGGAAAAGAGGCGGAGGCGCTGGAGGCGTTCAAGGCGATCGTCGAGCCGACGCACGCCGAGGCGGGATGCATCCTGTACGCGCTGCACCAGGGCAGCGATGACCCGAGCCGCCTGGCGTTCATCGAGCGCTGGGAGTCGCGCGAGGCGCTCGATGCGCACCTCGGCGCCCCGCACATCGCGGCGATCCTCGAGCGCGCCGAGGAGCTCTTCGGCGACAGCGGCGACATCACCGTGTTCGAGGCGGTCCCCGGCGGCGAGACCAAGAAGGGGTCGCTCGCCGCGCACGCGGGCGGCTGAAGACCACGGACGTCACGAAGTTGACGTCCCGTCAAAGGCGAGCGGGGCGGTGCCGACGACTGGGGGAGCCCTCCCATGTCGTTGCGTCACGCCCTCATCGCCCTGTTCGCCGTCGCGCTGTTCGCGCCGGCGGGCGCCCATGCGTCCACCGTCAGCGTCGCTGACGGCACGCTGACGGTCACCGCCGCGCCCGGCGAGATCAACCGCCTGACGGTCAAGAGCACCGGCGAGGTGCTCGACGCCAACGCGCCGCTCGTCGCCGGCGCCGGCTGCGCGGCGGGCGGCGCCGGGCGGCTCGTGTGCACCGCGCCCACCCGCGTCAGCGCCGACCTCGGCGACGGTGACGACACGCTGACGATCAGCGGCGCGATGCCGTCGACGATCAGCGACGGCGCCGGACGCGACAGCGTGACCGGCGGCACCGGCGACGACGTGTTCCTCGCGGGCGCGGGCGCGGACGCCTACAACGGCGGCGCCGGCACCGACCGGATCGACTTCTCCGCGCGCACCACGCCGGTCAACGTCGACCTGGTCAACGGCAGCGACGACGGCGACACCTTCACCGCCGTCGAGGACGCGACCGGCGGCTCCGGCAACGACCGCCTCGAGGGCTCGACCGCCGCCAACCGCCTCGACGGCGGCCCCGGCGACGACCTGATCGACGGCCAGACGGGCGCCGACACGCTCGAGGGCGGCCCGGGCACCGACACCGCCGACTACAGCGCCCGCTCCCAGGCCCTGACGATCGACCTCGACGGGATCGCCGACGACGGCGCGGCCAACGAGCACGACAACGTGCGCCCGACGATCGAGCGCGTGCTGGGCGGCACGGCCGCCGACACGCTGACCGCCGGCGACACCGCGACGACCCTGAGCGGCGGCGCCGGCAACGACCGCCTGACCGGCAAGGCCGGCGCCGACACGCTCACCGGCGGCTCGGGCGACGACACGCTCATCGGCGCGGCCGGCGACGACGTGATCGACGGCGGCGACGGCAACGACAAGGCCTACGGCGACGACGGCAACGACGCGCTGACCGGCGGCGCCGGGGACGATCAGCTGTGGGGCGCGGCCGGCGACGACGCGATCGACGCGGGCGACGGCAACGACAAGGCCTACGGCGAGGACGGCAACGACACGCTCACCGGCGGCACCGGCGACGACCTGCTGGACGGCGGGGCCGGCGACGATGCCCTCGACGGCGCGAGCGACAACGACACCGTCAAGGGCGGCGACGGCGCCGACCTCGTGAGCGGCGGCGCGGGCGACGACCAGCTGTGGGGCGCCGCGGGCGACGACACGCTCGACGGCGGCGACGGCAACGACAAGGCCTACGGCGAGGACGGAAACGACGCGCTCAGCGGCGGCGAGGGCAACGACAACCTCAACGGCGGCGACGGCAACGACAGCCTCGACGGCGGCGACGGGAACGACACGCTCTCCGGCGGCGACGGCGCCGACGCACTGATCGACGGCGCCGGCAACAACAAGCTCGACGGCGGCGCCGGCGACGACTCGCTGACGCTCCGGCCCGGGCCAGGACCGGCTCTCCGGCGCCGACGGCAACGACGCGCTCGACGGCGGCGACGGCCCCGACCAGCTCTACGGCGGCACGGGCAACGACGCGCTCTCCGGCGCCGGCGGCAACGACTACCTGCAGGCCGACCAGGGCGACGATCGCCTCGACGGCGGCACCGGCGACGACCGCCTCTCCGGCGGCGACGGCGCCGACGCGCTCACCGGCAACGACGGCAACGACACCCTCAACGGCGACGCCGGGCAGGACCGCCTCGACGGCGCCGCCGGCAACGACACCCTCAGCGGCGGCAACGACGACGACGTGCTCGCCGGCGGCGCGGGCGCCGACCGCCTGGCGGGCGACGGCGGCCATGACACCGCCGACTACAGCGCTCGGACGGCGCCGCTGACGATCGAGATCGACGACCAGCCCAACGACGGCGAGGCCGCGGAGGCCGACAACGTGACGTCCTCGATCGAGGTCGTGATCGGCGGCTCGGGCAACGACAGGCTCACGGGCGCGGCCAACGGCGAGCAGCTGTTCGGCGAGGGCGGCGACGACACCCTGCACGGCGGCGACGGCGCCGACCAGCTCTCCGGCGGCGACGGCCAGGACAAGCTCTACGGCGACCGCGGCGTCGACGCCTTCGACGGCGGCGCCGGCAACGATCGCCTCGACGGCCGCGACGGCGTCGCCGAGAAGCTCAGCTGCGGCGCCGGCAAGGACGAGTCCTTCGCCGACAAGGCCGACAAGCCCGCCAACTGCGAGAAGACCCACACCGCCAGATTCAAGGGCGAGGGCGACAGCGCCGCTCCCGTGGACATCACGCCGGTCAAGCGGACGGCCAAGGTCACCGGCGTCGCCAAGGTCTCGACCAAGGGCCGCTTCGTCGGCATCCCCGGCTTCCCCGGCGAGAAGATCGACCGCCGGCTGCTCGGTGACATCGCCTATCTGGTCGCCAAGTACCACGTGCGCGTGACCGACGGCTACGCGCTGCAGGGCCACGAGGCCAACGGCGAGCACCCGCTCGGCCTGGCCGTCGACCTCGTGCCCGGCGCCGGCGGCTCGTGGGACGACATCGACAAGCTCGCCAGGTGGGCCGAGCCGCGCCAGAATCACCCTCGCGCGCCCTTCCGCTGGGTCGGCTACAACGGCGACGCCAACCACGGCCGCGGCAACCACCTGCACCTCAGCTGGCGCCACACGCCGAGCCGCGGGCGCGGCAAGCCGGTCGCGGCGCTGTGGCATCTCGCGCTCAGGACGCCGGGCATCGCCAACGTCACCGCGCTCGCCTCACTCGCGCGCGCCAGCAACCACCGCCTGGGCCGCAAGCCGAGCGTCAAGAGCGGCCTCAGCTCGCCCGCCAAGTGCCCCGGCGCCGAGCCGCTGAAGCCGATCTGGCGGGCGGCCGGCAAGTCCTTCGGCATTCGCTGGACGCTGCTCGCCGGCCTGACCGAGGTCGAGTCCGGCCTGGGCTGCAACATGGGGCCGTCGTCGGCGGGCGCGATCGGCTGGACGCAGTTCATGCCCGCCACCTGGAAGGACTGGGGGATGGACGCGAGCGGCGACGGCAAGGCCGACCCCTACAACGCGGTCGACGCGATCTACTCCACCGCGCGCTACCTGCGGGCGAGCGGCGCGCCGGGCAACTATCACAAGGCGATCTTCGCCTACAACCACGCCGAGTGGTACGTCAAGCGGGT
Source organism: uncultured Solirubrobacteraceae bacterium (assembly GCA_963798325.1). Lineage (GTDB taxonomy): Bacteria > Actinomycetota > Thermoleophilia > Solirubrobacterales > Solirubrobacteraceae > Solirubrobacter. The sequence continues at coordinate 1,112,169 of CAWCSS010000001.1, read as the reverse complement.
GCTTGCGGCAGAGAAGAAATACCGCTGAGGATCAGCTCGAGGCCGAACGTGAACTCGGCCTCGAAGTCGTAGCCGCCGGTGGCGATGTGCTCGCGCAGCATCTGGCCGGTGTACGGGACCGTCGGGTCCTCGAAGCGCAGCATCCGCTCCGCGACCTCGGCGTTGAGCTCCTCCGGGAGCGCCTTCTCCTGGAGCGCCCAGCCGTACGCGTACGCGTCCAGGATCGATGACGCCCGCGCGGTGTGCGCGACCGAGAACCCGCCCTGGCGCAGGCAGCGGAGCATCTTCTCGTGCTCGCGGATGTTGTTCGGGCCGGGGTTCGAGCGCGCCTCCATCAGCCCGATCGCCCAGGGATGACGGCGCAGCACCGCGCGCGTCGACCAGGCGCGCTCGCGCATCGACGTGCGCCAGTCGCCCTCGGGGTATTCGATCTCCCCCCACACGAGGTCGACGAGCCCGTCGAGCAGGTCCTCCTTGTTCTTGACGTGCCCGTAGAGCGACATCGCCTCGACGCCGAGCGTCTTGGCCAGCTTGCGCATGGAGAGCGCCTCGACGCCGGCCTCATCGGCCAGGACCAGGGCGGCTTGCAGGACACGTTCGCGGCTCAGCGGCACTTGACAACCTTACGCAGTAAGTCTACCTTACGCCGTAAGCTTACAGCGTAAGGAGCCAACGATGACCCGCCTCACCCACTTCATCTCCACACACCGCAGAGCCGTGATCGCGTTCTGGATCGGGCTGACCGTGATCGGCGCCGTCCTGAGCGGCAGGATCGTCTGGAACCAGAGCTCTTCCGTCCCCGGCCAGCCCGCCTACGAGGCCGGCCAGAAGGTCCTCGCCGCGTCCGGTGCAGGCGTGCGCTCACCCAACGTCCTCGTCTTCAGCGGCCACGGCGACATCGCCGCGGCGATCGACCGCGCGGCCGCGACGATGCCCGGTGCACGCGTGGGCGGGACCTACGAGAAGGGCGGCACGACCTTCGCGCTGATCTACCCGCCGGGCAAGGCGAGCTGGGATCACACCAGCCAGGCCCAGCAGATGGCCGCTGCCGCGTCGGCCCCCGGTCTGACGGTCAACGTGACCGGCCGCGACGCGCTCGACGAGGCGTCCAAGGAGGGCAAGAGCGGCGGCAGCGTGCTGGTGGAGGCGCTGATCGGCGCGGTCGGCGCGCTGCTCGTGCTGCTGTTCGTCTTCGGCACGCTGCCCGCGGTGATGATCCCGCTCGCGGTCGCGCTGGCCTCGATCATGAACACGTTCACGCTCGTGTGGGCGCTCAGCCACTTCATCAGCGTCTCGGTGATCGTGCAGTTCCTGATCGGGCTCGTCGGCCTCGGGATCGCCATCGACTACGCGCTGCTGCTGATCGTCCGCTTCCGCGAGGAGCTCAAGACGACCGATCCCGACACCGCGCTGCAGCGGACGATGGCCACCGCCGGGCGCTCGGTGATCGTCTCCGGCACGACCGTCGCCATCGGCCTGCTGGCACTGGTCGCCCTGCCGCTCCCGCTGGTCCGCTCGCTGGGGATCGGCGGCATGCTCATCCCCGCCGTCTCGGTGCTCGCCTCGCTGACGCTGCTGCCCGCCCTGCTGGCCACGCTCGGCACGCGCATCAACGCCATCCCCGTGATGCCGCGCCGCCTGCTCGGCAACGGCGAGGGCTGGGGCCGCTGGGCGCGCTTCGTCCTGCGCCGCCCGCGCGCCAGCGCCGCGGCCGGCATGGCCATCGTCCTCACGCTCGCGTTCTTCGGTGCCCAGCTGAAGGCCACCGAGGCGCCGCTGAGCAACTTCCCCGGCACCGGCACCGCGATCGAGGGCCGCGACCAGTTGGCCGCCGCCGGCATCACCCCCGGCGTGATGAAGCCGCTCAACGCGATCGGCGGCGAGGACGTCGCCGCGAAGCTGCGCGCGATCGACGGCATCACCGACGCCAAGGTCGCGTGGCCCGGCTTCGTGGAGGCGTTCCCGGACGTCGACGGCTCCCAGATCCAGCCGGTGATCGACCGCGCCAAGGCCGCCGGCGTGACCGTCACGGGGATCGCCGCGATCGACCGCGATTTCGTGCACGTGCTCAAGGCCAACCTGCCGTGGGTGCTCGCGCTGGTCATCGGGCTCACGTTCCTGCTGCTCGTCCGCGCGTTCCGCTCGATCGTGCTGCCGCTGAAGGCCATCATCCTCAACCTCCTCTCGCTGGCCGCGGCGTTCGGCGTCGTCGTGATCGTCTTCCAGCTCGGCCACGGCTCCGGGCTGTGGGACGTGCCCGCCGCCGGCTCGATCACGCCGTGGGTGGCGCTGATGATCTTCGCCTTCCTGTTCGGCCTCTCGATGGACTACGAGGTGTTCATGCTCAGCCGCATGCGCGAGGCCTACGACGAGACCGGCTCGACCGAGCAGGCGATCGAGCTCGGCCTGGCCCGCACCGGCAAGCTCGTCACCAGCGCCGCGCTGATCCTCGGCTTCGCGTTCCTCGTGCTCTCCACCAGCCCGGGCTACGAGATCAAGCCGCTGGCGATCGGCGTCGCCGCGGGCATCATCATCGACGCGACCGTCATCCGCGCCCTGCTCGTGCCAGCGCTGATGCGCCTGATGGGTGAGGCGAACTGGTGGATGCCCTTCCGCTCAGCCCGCGTGCTTGACGTCGCCGGACCCGTCGACGCGCTGGGTGAGCGCCGGGTCCCCGTAGTAGCGGACGTCGCCTGAGCCGTCGACGTCGACGTCGAGCCGCTCGCTCGCGCGGACCTCGACATCGCCGGACCCGCCGACCTTGACCTTCGCGACGCGAGCGTCGAGGTCGGCGAGGCGCAGGTCGCCGGAGCCGTCCGAGCGGGCCTCCAGCGCGTCGACGGTGGAGCCGTCGGCGTGGATGTCGCCCGAGCCGCCGGTGGTGATGGCGGCCAGTGCCGGGACCCACGCCTCGACCTCGATGTTGCTGCCGCCCCAGCCGTGATGGTCGAAGTGCACCTGCAGCGTTCCGTTCTCGACCTCGGTGCGCACGTCGTCGATGACCTTCTCGCCGGCGTGGACGCGCACGCGCTGCGGGCCGTCACCGACGTGCAGGCGCATGTCCACCGCGTCCGCGTCGGCGACGCGGCTGAAGGCGTCGAGGCTTCGGGTCTGGGTCGTTCGGGGGCCGTCGTCTTCGAGGCCGCAGCCGGCCACGAGGACCGCGATGGCGAGAGCGGGGAGCAGGAGCAGGCGCATGGTCAGCAAGCTAGGCCCGCTCTCGCGCCCGCGGAGTGATGCGAGCGCCCGGCTCGCGCTGGGGCGCGCCAGCGTCCACAGGGTGGGGTTTTCCCCAATGGACGCATGATCGCGACGGGTCAGGTAGCCTGTCTTTCCCGTGTCTGAAGAGACGACCGCGAGCCTCCTGCGCGAGGCCTCCGACGCGCTCAACGAGCGCGCACTCGCCCGGCTGGCCGAGTACGGCCACACCGCTGTCCGACTGGCCCACGCCGCGGTGCTGACCGAGCTCGGCGTCGATGGGATGACGGTCACCGCACTGGCCGAGCAGGCGAAGATCACCAAGCAGTCGATGGCCGAGCTCGTCCGCCACCTGGAGGACAACGGCTATGTCGAGCGCGTCACCGATCCCGCCGACCGGCGCGCGAAGGTGGTGACCGCGACGCACTGGGGCCGCGACGTCGCCACGATCGTCGGCGCCTCGGAGGCCGAGACGGAGTCCGCGCTGATCGAGTTGCTCAGCGCCCGGCGCCTGGCGAAGCTCCGCGAAGAGCTGCAGCAGATCATCGCAAGCCGGTAACAAGTCCTCGCGCAGGCGCGCATAGGGTCGCGCCATGAACGCAGGACGGATCCTCGCCCTCGCCGCGGCCACGCTGGCCGCTGCGCTCGCCGTACCGCCGATCGCCGGCGCCGCCGTCGACCTCTCCAGCTACGTGCGGGTCGGACGCTTCGACCTGCCGGTCGGCAGCGCGCCCAACCTGCTGGCCTCGGAGGCCTCGTCGGTCACCTACGACCGCGCCACGGACTCGCTGTTCGTCGTCGGTGACGAAGGCACCGCGGTCGTGCAGGTCAGCCGCACCGGCCAGCTGCTGAGCTCGATGGGGCTGGCGGCAGGCGCGTTCGACGACACCGAGGGCATCGCCGCGCTCGGCGGCGGGCAGTTCGCGCTCGTCGAGGAGCGGCTGCGCCAGATCGACCGGTTCACCTACGTCGCGGGTGGGACGCTCACGCGGGCGCAGGTCCAGAGCGTCAAGCTGGGCACGACGGTCGGCAACATCGGCATCGAAGGGATCACGAACGATCCGTTCTCGGGCGGCTTCGTCGCCGTCAAGGAGACGCAGCCGCAGGGCATCTTTCAGACGACGATCGATTTCGCCGCCGGCACCGCCTCCAACGGCTCGCCGACGACGGAGAACTCGGCCAACCTGTTCGATCCGGCGCTGCTCGGCCTCAACGACATCGCTGACGTCTTCTCGGTGTCGAACCTGCCCGCGGCGGTCAGCGGGACCGACGCCGGCCACCTGCTGGTGCTCAGCCAGGAGTCGGCCAAGCTCGTCAACACCGACCGCTCCGGCGTGGTCTCGAACTCGCTCAGCCTGGGCGAGGAGGTGGGGACAGAGGGCGTGACGATGGACGACACCGGCCGCCTGTTCCTGGTCAACGAGGCCGGCGGCGGCTCGGGCAGGCCACAGCTGTGGGTCTATGAGGCCGGCACCCCCGCTCCCTCGGTCACCTTCCAGAACCCGGTCTCCACGCTGCCGGAGAACACGAGCACGGCGACGCGGATCAAGGTCGCCGACATCGCCGTCGCCGGCGGCGGCGCGCTGTCGCTCGGCGGCGCCGACGCGGCGTCCTTCGAGATCGCGAACGACGTTCTCTACCTGAAGGCGGGCACGGTCCTCACGCGCAGGACCTACACGGTCACCGTCTCGACGCCGAACGCGACCAGCGCGCCGTTGGTGCTGACGATCACCGCCGCGCCGTCACCCGTCTCGCTGGCGGTCACCGAGATCTCGCCGTGGAGCAGCGGCAACAGCCCCTACATGGCGGACTGGTTCGAGGTCACCAACACCGGCAGCGCACCGGTCGACCTCACCGGCTACAAGGTCGACGACAGCTCCAACGCGATCGCGACCGCCCTGGCCCTCAACGGCGTGCCGAGCATCGCGCCCGGCCAGTCGGTGGTCTTCACCGAGGGCACGGCCGCCACCGCCGCGGCGCTGAAGGCCTTCTGGGAGATCCCGAACGTGGCGGTCGGGTACTACAGCGGCGCCGGTATCGGCCTCAGCACCGGCGGCGACGCCGTGAACCTCTTCGACGCCACCGGCGCACGCGTGACGGGCGTGAGCTTCGGTGCGTCGACGGACTTCGTCACCTTCGACAACGTCGCCGGGCTCAAGCTCAGCGCGCCGGGGATCAACGGCGCGACGACCGTCGGCGGCGAGACCGGCGGACCCGGCACGATCGTGACCAGGCGCATCGAGGACGCGGTGCCCGCCACGGTCGGCGGCACCGTCGCGGCGCAGCTGTCGCTGGTGCTCGGCGCCCCGGCGGTGTTCGCCCCGTTCACTGCGGGCGCGGCGAAGGACTACACGGCCGCGACGACCGCGACCGTCACCTCGACGGCGGGCGGCGCGACCCTGAGCGTCGACGGCGGAACCTTGAGCAACGGCGCGTTCGCGCTCGCGCAGCCGGTGCAGATCGCCTTCAGCAAGACGTCGTGGAGCGCGCCGGTGTCCAACGACGTCGTCACCATCGGCTTCACGCAGCACATCGGCGCGACCGATCCGCTGCGCACGGGCACGTACGCGAAGACGCTGACGTTCACGCTCTCGACGACCACTCCGTAACGCACAATGGCGGGATGCCTCCCGCCTCAGGGCGACCCGGGCCGGGTGCCCGGGTCGTCAGCCGTCCCAGCCTGCTCGCCCTGATCATCTGGCCCTACATGGCCCTGATCGGCGTCGCCTGCGTCGCGCTCGGCGGCATCGGCGTGGGCATCTTCGGCGCGCTCCTGCTGCTGCTGTGCGTGCTCGGGTTCGCGCGGATGCTGCGGGTGCGGGTGTGGGTCGACGGCAGCGTCCTGTACTCCCGCGGTGTACGCCACTGGGGCACGCCGATCCGGCTCGACCGGCTGCGCAGCGCTCGGCTCTCGGCGTTCGGGCGCAACAGCGGTCGTCAGCTCCATCTGACCGACAGCGACGGTTCCAGCCTCGAACTCGAGGTCACCAACACCTCGGTCCGGCGGCTGTGGCCGATCCTCGCCGAGCACCTCCGCTGGAAGCCCGACGTCGCCAACGACATCTTGCGCAAACGACTCGCCAGGTACTGACGGCGGGTACAACGGGTTCAGTGAAGCTCCACGCGGCCGAGGTCGACATCGATACCCGCCTGGTCGAAGCGCTGATCGGCGGCCGAATCCCCGGCGAGGTCCGTGAAGCCGATTCGACCGGGACCGTCAACGCGATCTACCGCGTCGGCTCCGAGCACTACGTCCGGCTCCCGCGGGTGGACGATCGCGACCTGCGCAAGGAGTGGGAGTGGCTGCCGTGGCTCGCGGCGCGGCTCCCGCTGCGGGTTCCGGCGCCCGTGTTCCTGGGCGAGCCCGCCCACGGCTACCCCATGCACTGGGCCGTCTACGAGTGGATCGAGGGCGAGCCGTTCCACGACGGCGTCGACGAGCCGCGTGCCGCGCGGGAGCTGGCCGCGTTCGTGCTCGCCCTGCGCGCGCTCGACCCGGACGGCGCGCCCGCCACCGGCCGTGCGCCCTTGGCCGAGCTCGACCTGATCACCCGCGAGGCGCTCTCCGACCCGGCGCTGCTCGCCGCCTGGGAGGCGTGTCTGGAGGCGCCCGAGTGGGACGGCGAGCCGACCTGGATCCACTGCGACCTGCTGCGCCCGAACGTCCTCGTCCGCGATCGCCGGTTGGCCGCGGTGATCGACTTCGGGGCGGTCGGCGGCGGCGACCCGGCGACGGACCTGACCGCCGCGTGGGCGCTGTTCGGCCCCGTGGGGCGCGCCGTCTTCCGCGACGCGCTGGGCGGCGTCGACGACGGCACGTGGGCGCGCGGGCGCGGGATCGCCCTGCATCAGGCCGCGATGATCGTCCCGTACTACGCGCGGACCAACCCGGTCTTCGTCGCGCTCGCGCAGCGCACGCTCGATCAGATCCTCATGTAGTGTCGAAACCGCGCCCGGCGATTTCCCGCCAGCGTCGGTGGGAAATCACGCCGCCGCAGCGTAGGTTCCGGATCGGAGGTCTACCTGAGGGGGTCAGATGCAGGGACGCAAGTTGGTGCTTGCCGCGGCGGTGCTCGCGACGGCGTGGTCGGGTGCGGCGACGGCGAAGGCCGATCCGCCGGCGATCGTCGTCGCCGACGGCGAGACGCAGGAGGCGTTCGACTACACGGCCGCGATCCGCGAGCGGGTGTGGGTCGACGCGGACTACGACTCCGACGCGCAACGGGGTCAAGGACAGGATCGCCGTGGACATCATGCGGCCGCAGGGCACCGAGACCGGCCTCAAGGCGCCCGTTGATCATGGACGACAGCCCGTACTACTCGACGCTCGGGCGCGGCAACGAGTCGCAGCTGAAGGTCGACGACCCGGACGGCCTGTTGGCCAAGTGGCCGTTGTTCCTGGACAACTACTTCGTGCCGCGCGGCTACGCGATCGCGCTGGTGGACATGACCGGCACCAACCACTCGACCGGCTGCCCCACGGTGCAGGGGCCGACCTGACAACCTCGCCGGGGCCACGGTCATCGACTGGTTCAAGGGCCGCCGCGTCGGTCGCGACAAGGACGGCAACATCGTCCCGCCGCCGGTGTGGTTCAACGGCAAGACCGGGATGATCGGCAAGTCCTACGACGGCGCGCTGGCCGCGGCGACGGCGGTCACCGGCGTCGACGGCCTGACGACGATCGTCGCCGAGTCTTCGGACCGTACGACTACTACGACTACACGCGCTCCAACGGCGTCATCCAGCGCGGCGGGCATCTACGTCTCCTCACTGGCCAACACGGTCACGGACGCGAACCGGCGCGCCTACTGCAAGCCGGTGCGCGACACCATCGACGCCAACGACGCCGACGCCACCGCGGACTTCACGACGCCGTTCTGGTCGGACCGCAACTACGTCGACGAGGCGTCGCTAGGTCAAGGCGTCGGTCTTCCTCACGCACGGCATGGGCGACGAGAACGTCCGCATCGATCACTTCAGCCGCTTCTGGTACGCGCTCCGGTGACCTCGGCGTGCAGCGCAAGGCGTGGCTGATGCAGGTCGGCCACGTCGATCCGTTCGATCTCTCGCGTTCGAAGTGGGTGGATACGGTCCACCACTGGTTCGACTACTGGCTGCAGGGCGTCGCCAACGGCGTCATGCAGGAGCCGCAGGTGACGGTCGAGACCGCACCGGGCGTGTTGACCGACACCCCCGGGTTCCCGCTGCCGGACACCGAGCAGACGCAGTTCTTCCTGAAGCCCAACGGCGAGCTCGGTCTCGCGCCGGCCGCCGGCGCGGAGCAGACGACGACGTTCCTGGACTCCCGCGTCCGCGCGTGAGTCCGCGCAGATCGCCGTCGCCGACGCCTCGCAGACCAACCGGCGGTGTTCGTCTCGCCGGTCCTGACCAAGCCGGTGCGGCTCTCGGCACGCCGATCGTGCAACTCACGCGTCCGCGGACAAGACCTCGACGCACCTCGGCGCGCTGCTGGTCGACTACGGCCCGGCGTTCCCGCGCGTCTCGCGCACCAGCGACGCATCCAGACGCTGACGACCTCGGAGTGCTGGGGCCAGGCGAGCGCGTCCGACAACGTGCTACAAGGACGTCGGCGAGCGATCGACACCACCGCGACCGCGTGCGCGTCACCAAGCGTGCTGGACGCCGGCCACCGCACCTCGCGCTTGACGACGACCCCGATCGTCGCCGCAGCGCTACCCGTTCAGCTTCCCGCTGCTGCCCTACACTACACGTTCCAGCCCGCACCGGATCGGCGTCGTGATCGTCGGCTCATTCCGCGACTACGGCACGACGGCCTCGAACACGGCGGCGAACATCACGTTCTCGCTCAAGAACAGCCGGATCACGCTGCCGATCTCCGGCGGCGGCCCGGCGGCGCTCGCCGCCGGCGTGAGCGGCGGTGAGCCGACCACGGTCGCGGTCACGGACGGCGGCGCCTCCCTGGCCGGCGCTCCGGCGACGTTCACCGCGGCGGTCGTCCGGCGTCGACGCCGCGCTGACCGGTGCCCCGCTGCCGCCGGACCTGATGGCCGAGGCGCTGCGCAAGGCGGACTTCGACGCCTTCACCAAGCTCGGCACGGTCGGCGGGTCGGTGCAGTTCTACGACGCGGGCTCGGCCCTGGGCGCGCCGGTGGCACTGGTCGACGGCGTGGCCAAGCTCACCACGAGCGCGTTGAGCGGCGGGTCGCATCAGATCTCCGCTCGCTACCTGGGTGAGGGGGCGTACAGCGCTTCGGCGTCTTTCCGAGGTCTCGCACCTGGTGGGTGTGACGAGCGGCCCGGCGGGACGGTGCCGGCGACGCTCGCGCTGACGCTCGGCGCCGTCGGCCTCCTTCGGGCCGTTCGCTCCCGGCCTCGACCACACCTACACGGCGACCACGACGGCCAACGTGATCTCCACGGCGGGCGACGCGTCGCTCACTCGTCGTACGCGCGGCACGCTGAGCAACGGCGCGTTCTCGCTGCTCGAGCCGCTGGGAATCGTCGTTCTCGAAGTCCGCGTGGAACCGCTCCCGGTCGCCAACGATCCCGTGACGATCACGTTCAGCCAGCACATCGGCGCGACCGAGCCGCTGCGCACCGGCGCGTACGCAGACGCTGACTTCACTAGCGTCGACGACGACGCCGTGACGCGACAGGGGGCGCCGGCGCGTGACCGGCGCCCTCGTTTTTCCGTCAGTTGTCCAATGCGGCGAATGCCGTCACCCGGTTAGCGTGAACTCTCGATGAGGGTTCGGTGGGCATCTGCCCACGAGGTCCGCTAGGGAGGGTTCGATGTCAAAAGGGATCAAGAGCTGGGCTACAGCCGCGTTGCTGCTCGGCCTGCTCGCCGTATTGCCGGCGACGGCACGCGCCCAGGGGCCGGCGCCGCCGTTGCCGCTGCCCGCGCCGAAGGTCACCCCGATCCAGGTCACCGGCCCGCCGTCGCAGCGGCTGAACCTGATCATCATGGGCGACGGCTACCAGTTCGATCAGCAGAGCATCTTCCGCGCCGACGTCGACCGCAACCTCTCGGTCATGTGGGCCACGGAGCCGTTTCGCACCTACCGCAACTACATCAACGTCTACGCGGTCGAGATCGCGTCGATCGACTACGGCGTGCGCTGCGACCCGGACGGGCGGATCCGCTCCGCCGACGGGACGGTCCGCGACAGCGGCGTACGTGAAGGGCCGCTCGACGGCAAGAAGACCGCGCTGCGCATGATCTTCCAGAACGGCTGCGCGGACCCGCTCTCGCGCGGCACCGTGTACGGCAGCGCGCCGGTCGGCTGCGCGAACGATGCGGCCTTACTACCCGGCGGGCGTGAACCCGTGCGAGACGGGCAACGCCGCGCACAACCGGATCATCGACACCTACGTCGCGCCGGTGCTCGGTATCCCGCGCAGCTCGCAGAACCTGCAGACGCTCGCGATCTTCAACACGTTCACCTACGGCGGCATCGGCGGCAGCCAGGCGACCACGTCCGGCGGCTCGCCGCAGGGTCCGCTGATCTCGCTGCACGAGGTCGGGCACTCGCTCGGCACGCTCGCGGACGAGTACCCCTACTCCTCACGTGACGTGATCCGCCCCTGCTACACGGGCGGCGAGCCGAGCAGCTTCCACCACACGATCCTGTCCGCCTCCCAGATGCTCACCGCGCAGACCAAGTGGTGGCGCTGGATCGGCGAGGAGAGCCGCTCCGGCGGCATCATCGGCACGCACGAGGGCGGCGGCACCTATCCGTGCGGCCAGAAGCGACCGTCCGAGCACTCGATGATGCGCTGGATCGGGTTCGACCTCGACCAGATCGGGCTCGAGCACATGGTCGCCCGCGTCACCGGCATGCGCAACTCGGGCCAGATGAACGTGCAGAACACGCCCGTCGGCACGGTGGCCAAGGATGCGGTCGTCTGGGTCGAGACCGGGCATCCGCGCTTCCACGAGGAGCTCGTCACCTGGCGAACGGGTGGTCCGACCGGTCCGGTGATCGCGGCCGCCGCGAACAGCCGCAGCCTCGATCTCGAGCCGTTGAACCTGGCGCCCGGCACCGTGGTGTGGGCCGAGGTGCGTGACCCCGTCGGGCCTTCCGGCATCGACTGGGTACGCAACCCGTCGGCGAACAACGCCGCGACCGATTCCGGCTTCAACGGGGCGCGCTTCGTGCAGACGCGCACGTGGACGGTCGGCGACACGACGGTCACGGCGTCGCCCGCCGAGGCCGACATCACCACCGGCACGGCGAACACGCACCCGGTGGCGGGCGATGAGGTCGTCTACGTCGAGACCAACCACCCGGCGGATCGGGTGCTCCCGGTCACCTGGTCGCTGAACGGCACGGTCGTGCCGGCACCAACAACAGCCGCAACCTCGATCTCAGCAAGCTCAACCTGCCGGTGGGCACGCACACGCTGACGGCGAAGGTCACCGACGGCGCGCTCTCGGACACGATGGAGTGGACGGTCGACAACGTCGAGCCGACCATCCCGCGCACGCTGTCGGCCCCGCTGACCACGCTCAGCGACACGCTCGAGCACCCGGTCTACTTCGACGGCTGGGACATGCTGTTGAACCCGAAGGACGATCGCACCGGCTACGAGGGCAGCCCGGCCGTCGTCGGCCAGCTGCGCGTCGACAAGGACGGCTGGTTCAACTACTTCGGCTTCCCGGAGAAGCCGATGCCGGTCTCGCCCTTCGAGTTCCGCCACTCGGGCACCGAGATCAAGGCGCTCACCTACGGCAACCTCGGCACCGGCGGGCTCTCGCGCGCCGCCTTCGAGCAGACCCTCCCCGACAGCCACCCGAGCGGCGGGTTCATCCCGGGCTTCGGCACGCACTACGTCGAGCACCGCGCGATCGACCCCGCCGGCAACTACAGCGTGCCCGAGGCGTACAAGGCCACGGTCCTGCCGGGCTCCTCGCCGGCGTGCACCGCGACGGTGACGGGCGCGCAGGCGAACGTGTCCGTCGCGTCGGGCGTGACGTGCCTGAACAACGCGACGGTGAGCGGCAACGTGACCGTCGCCGCCGGCGCTTCGCTGGTCGCCAAGGCGAGCACGATCGCGGGTGCGCTGACCGCGACGGGCGCCGAGGCCGTGCAGCTGTTCGGCACGACCGTCAACGGCGCGGCGCGCTGCGCGACGGCACGCGCGACGTGACCATCGCGGGCTCGACGTTCCGCGGCGGGCTCGCTCTGGCCGGCAACACGCAGGTCTCGGCCAACGACCGCTACTCGCGGCTCGCGGGCGCCTACGGCCCGATCCTGGCCGGCAGCACGGTCTACGGCCTGACGTGCTCGGCGAACAGCGCCGAGGTCTCCGACTTCGGCGCGCCGAACACGTTCAAGGGCAGCCAGAGCGGGGCCGGCGCGTGCCTCGGCCCGGTCTCGACCGACGGCGGCGTCGGCGGCTCCGTCCGGCGACGCTGGCGCTGACGCTCGGCGCCCCCGGCGTCCTTCGGCGCGTTCACTCCGGGCATCACGAGCACCTACACCGCCTCGACCACGGCCACCGTGATCTCGACCGCGGGTGACGCGACGCTCAGCGTCGCCGACCCGTCCTCGGTGGGCACCGGCCACCTGGTCAACGGCACCTTCGTGCTGCCGCAACCGCTGCAGGTCGCCGGGTCGGCACTGCCGGCCACGGTCAAGACCTACGCCGCGCCGATCTCCAACGACGTGGTGACGGTCGCGTTCTCGCAGCTGGTCAACGCCAACGACGCGCTGCGCACGGGCACGTACACCAAGTCGCTGACGTTCACCCTGTCAACGACCACGCCATAACTCCGCGCTGACGCAACGCGAGTGTCGTGTTTTCCGGCTCTGCGCCGGAGAACTCGACGCTCGCGTGCTCGCGCGCGATCGGATCGCCTTCAGCGCGGCCCGATCGCCACGTAGTTCGAGAGCGCGAAGCTCTCGTCGGCCAGGTCTCTCTCGGTGACGGGCATCAGCCCCCACGGAACGATGCGCGACATCGCGTAGGCCGGCGGGAAGAGCTCGACGACCTCGCGCAGGCGCACACCCGCGTCGAGGTAGGTGCCGCCGTACTCGAACTGGACGACGCCGATCCGGCCGTCGTGGAGGCGCTGGGAGGCGCCCGCGATGACGTCCTTCTCGTGGCCCTCGACGTCGATCTTGAGGAAGTCGATGTGGTCGATGCCGTGGGTGTCGGCGAAGGCGTCGAGCGGGAGGACCTCGACGTCGACCGTCTGGGCGAGGCCCATTCCCGCACGGTCGTGCAGGGAGCTCAGGACGGTCGCGTCGGGGTCGAAGTGCAGGGTCGCGGTGCCGGGTTCGGCGCCCAGGGCGAGTTGGTGGGCGGTGATCCCGGGACGCGAGACAGCTGTGCGAACGCGCCGGGAAGCGGCTCGAAGGCGTGGATGCGCGCGCTCGGGAACAGCGCCAAGGCGCCCTTGGACCAGTGTCCGACGTTCCCGCCGACGTCGAAGATCACCGCATCCGCGGGGAGGTCGAGCCACCGCAGGAGCCGCCGCTCGCCGTTGAGGCGGTGGTCGTCGAGGTTCTCGCCGCGCAGGGTGCGGGCGCCCTTCATCAACACGCGCGACGCGAAGCGCGCCGCCGAGTTCACAGCCTTCACCCGACGCAAACTAGCGTTTAACCGAAGAGAACCCCGCTGGTCAGGCGGGGCTCTTCGAAGTTCGAGCCGGTGTCGTCTTGTGGCGGCTGCGGTCCGGGGAGGGAGCTGGGCAGTACGCGGACGACGGGGAGAGAGAGGGAGTCTGTATGGGGGTCGCGGCTCGAGAAGAAGATTCCCACGCCAGGCCTGCTCGCAAGAGGGTGCGAACAGGCGTCTGGCCGTGGGGTCAGCGACACCCGCGGGTACGGACAGCCGCACCCCGGCAAGCGGGCGTCAGACCAGGCGGGCGCCGCAGGTCAGGCGGGGTCGCGGACGACGGGCAGCCATCCCTTACGGCGTCGTGGTGGACAGCGTGAACGTGAGCGTGCGGCTGTAGGTGCCGGTGCGCAGCGCGTCGCCGGCGCCGATCGCCTGCCGGAACGTGATCGCCACCGCCGCGTTGGAGACCGGGGCCGACCACGAGGCCGGCACGAGCTCGACGCGCAGTGGCTGGGCAAGCGCGAACGTGCCGTTCATCAGATGGCCGGGGTCGGAGGTCGTCAACGCCGCGTCGCCGGCGCTGCTGATCACGTTGGCGGTCATCGTCGCGGTGTACTCGCGCGCCACGCCCGGGGTGAAGACACCGAACGTCGCCGGCGGGCCGAGTGCGAGCGTGAGCGTCGCCGGCACCGTCCCGCTGACGTTCGCGCCCGCGGCGCGGGCGAGCTTCGCGCCGAAGAACTCGGTCGCCAGCGCCGCGATCAGCGGCTTCTCCGTGTCGACGTCGAGTCCGGAGCGCGGGACGTTGGTGGGCGTCACCGCGAAGCCGGTGGTGGAGAGGATCAACCCCGCGACCGGCGTCGTGAACGTCGAGGGCGGGCAGTAGTCGACCGCGTTCCCCGACGTCGGGTGGACGGCGATCTGGTCGAAGGTCTGCTTGTCGAGCACGGCGTCCGGGTTGGCGGCGACGATCGTCCCCGAGGACTGGAGCTGCTTGCAGTAGGTCGAGTCGAACACGCGGTGAAACGCCTTCGGCACGAGCAGCAGTCGCTTGTCGGCGCTGGTGATCTGGTCGATGGCGAAGGCGCTCACCGTCGGCGACGAGGTTGCGTCGAGCTCACCCGCGACGAGCAGGACGGGGACCTTGATGTTCGCCAGCCCGACGCCGCTGGTGATGGCCTGCGTCCCGAGCGCCATGCCCATCGCGGCCTGGAAGCGCGGGTCGCGGGTGACGCCCCACGTCGTGCTCCCGCCGGTCGTGGTCAACGCGGTCAGCGTCCCGCGCGAATGGCCGAAGACCCCCGCGCGGGTGACGTCCGCCGCGCTCCCGAACCAGCCGGGGACGGCGGACAGGGCCGCTGAGACATCGCGGACGCGATCGACCATGCTGACCGGCACCGAGAGCCGCTGGCAGGGCGGCGCGAGCCCGTCGTTGCACGGCACCGGCGGCGTCGCGCCCTGCGCGTTGGCGAAGTCGATCCGGACGTCCTCCTGCTGGTTGGCGGTGTGGCCGGGCGCCACGACCACGAACCCGGCGCTCGCGATCTGCTCGAGCGTGTACGCGTAGTCGATCGGATCGTTGTTGTTGCCGTGCGAGAACACGATCACCGGGAACGGCCCGGGCGCCACCGACGCGCCCTCGCGGGCGAGCTCGGCGGGAATGCTCCACGTCAGCGGCGCCTTGCCGGGAATCAGCTGGCGCCCGTTGAGCGCCGAGCTATACGTCGTCAGCGGCCGCGACGCGGCACTCGCCGCGTCGGCCGGATACCAGAGCTGCACGTCGACGTTGCGTGGCTCGTTCTGAGCCGACCCGAGCACGACCAGGCGCTCGACACGATGACCGACAGGCGCGGCGTGAGCCGGCGCGGCGACCGCCACGGCCAGCGCAAGCGCACCGACAACGGTGAGTGTTCTCGATACCGTTGCACTCTTCTCGCTTTCATGAAGCAGTGCAAGTGGAGGTCAGCAGGCGGCGGCGCGCTTGGCTCCCGGAGACAGGCACCGCACCGTCTTCTTGGGGTTGCGCCCTCGCACCATCGTGTACGTGGTGATGCGGGCGACGAAGCCCGGGCGCGTCGCGGTCACGGTCAGCCTGGCCTTCGGGCGCAGGACCATGCCGCGCACGTACCTGGTGAAGGCGACCTTGCGGCCGTGCCGCGTGACCGTCCGCGACGCCTTCTTCCGGCATCCCCTGCCGGTGCAGGCGAGGCGGACGGTCTCGGGCCCCTCCAGTTCGCTGACCGCGAGCGTGAGCATCTTCGTGCGGCCGTTGTCCAGGCGATCCCAGCTGCCGCTGACCTGCGCGACGACGCGGCCCGGCGCGCCGGGCCCGCCGCCGCCGCCCGGCCCGCCGACGACGACGGGCGCGGGGGAGACCTGGAGCGTGCGCTCGGCACTGACGCGGTTGCCCGCGCTGTCGACCGCGCTCACCGTCACCGTGTACGCGCCGGCGGCGCCATAGACGTGGGAGACGGTCGCGCCGTCGGCGCCCGAGCCGTCGCCGAAGTCGACGTGCAGGGCGGGGACGGAGGTGCGGTCCCGAGCGCTGGCCGACATCGCCACGGGCTGCCCGGCGACCGCGGCGCCCGGGACGTCGACCGCAGTGAGGACCGGCGCGACGGCATCGAAGGCCGCCACCTGCACGGAGGATGCCGAGCCCGCGCGGCGCACCCAGACGGCGAACGCGTTGCCCTCGTCGTCGAGCGCCACGTCCGGCGAATCGAGCACGACGCCGGGCGTCGTCAGCGCCACCGGCACGACGTCCTCGAGCCGGGTCGACGCGAACAGCGCATCCGAGCCGTTCGAGGTGCCGACGAACACCGTCTGCTCGCCCGCGACCGCCAGCCCGCTCAGCTCGGTCGCGCCGGACAGCGGCTTCGACGTGGCGAACGGGCGTCCTGAGGCCACGACCTGACCACCCGCCATCCACGCGACGGTGTCGCCGCCGCCGAGCACCGGGCGGATCGAGCGCGTGGACGGCGCCGAGAGCTTCTTCGCGCCGACCAACCACCGGGGCCGTGGTCCTCGAGCGCCACGAACGAGGGCTTGCCGGTCTCCGTGAAGTCCCAGACGGCGGTCGTGCGTCCGTCGGGCGTCATCGCGATGTCGGTGTTGCAGTCCGAGTTGCCGGCCGTCGGCGAGCGCGGCTCGAAGGCGCCCCAGGAGGCCGCGCCCGCGGCCTTCAGCGAGGACTCGACGTGGTAGTCGCCCGTCGCGCTGGTGCGCCGCGTCCAGATCGCGGCGGCGTTGCCGGCCGCGTCCATCGCGACCCGCGGCGCCTGGCAGATGCCGGTGCCCGCGCCCGCGGAGATCCGCACCGGGTCGGCGAACGCCTCGGCCGCGGTCCGCCGCGTGGCGCCTTCGACCTTCGTGTCGCGCGACCACGCGACGACCGCCGCGCCGTTGTCGCCGACGGCGAGCGCGGGGCCGGCGGAGATCGTCACCGGCGCCAGCGGCGGCGAACCTCGCCCAGTCGCCACCGGCGGGCCGGAAGCGCGTCGTCGGGGAGAACGCCGGGCCCTGCATCCACGCGAGCGTGGCGTCGCCCTGGCGGTCGACGGCGATCGCCGGGCTGAAGGCGTCGCGCCCCGGCAGCGAGAGGTCACGCGCAGGCCCGAAGTCGCCGCCGGGCAGCCGCTGCGCCACCGCGACACGGGTGTTCGCGCCGTCGAAGTGCTCGAAGGCGGCGAACGCGGTCCCGTCGGCCGCGACCGCCAGCGACGGCGCCGATCCCGCGGACACCTCCGCGGGCGCGAGCCACGACGCGGACGCGGGCTGGGCGGCCACTCCCGCGAGGACCAAGGCGACTGCGAGCGTTCGGAGCATCCGCCCGACTGTCGCGACGGTCCGCCGCGGCGACAATCAGGAGCCCACCCGAACTTGAAGGGGCCTGCCCCTTGACTCAGGTAGGCGATCGTCTGCGGGCCTTCAGGCAGGACGCAGACGGTGGCGTCACTCCCTCGTCGGCGACCGTCTGGCGATGTCTCGGTCTGCTCGAGGTGGACCGCGCGCAACTCTTCGTCGGACAGGTGGCTGTGTGGACGACGACCCGCGCGTGATCCTGGACGTTGTACTGGATCTGGACCTGCCACTGGTCGGGCCTGACGTGGTCGGACTGCCTGATCGTGCGCAGGAACTCCTGCGGGGAGCCGCCTCGAGCAGCTCGCGGTAGGACCCGTGGCCGGGAAAGCCGTCCCGGCACTCGGCGGCGCAGACGATCAGGCCGCCTGGCTTGACCACCTTGGCGGCGGCCGACATGCCCTTGACCGCCTGGTAGAGGTTCTGGTCGAGCGGATAGCCGGAGTTACTCGTGACGACGACGTCGAAGGGCTTCGGCACGGGCCGCATGGCGAAGCGCTGCGCGGCGGCGCAGGCCGCCTCGTGCATCGGCCCCAGTTCACCCGCGAACGCCTCGATCACCTGCTGCTCGCGGTTGAGGATCACGTCGAAGGCGAAATGCGGCGCGGCCGCGCCCGCGGCCGCGCGGATGTCGTCGTGGACCGGGTTGCCAGGGTGATCCCCCAGGTGGCCTTGGGTCGCCGATCCGGCAGGCGTCTGGAGCACGAGCACGGTCTCCAGCCCGGCCAGCCCGGGCGTGACGAGCTTCGGCCCGCCCTGAAGCCGGCGAAGAAGTGCGGCTCGACGAACCCGGTTGTGATGCGCAGATCGGCCTCGACCCAACGCGAGCAGACGTGGACCGGGACGCCGTTGCCGTGTTCCCCAGGTAGGTGAGTGTCCACGGGTCGCGCGCGTCGTGGTTGACCACCTCGATGCGGTCCACGAGCTCGTCGCCGAGCATCGCCCTGATCTCCTCGGCCGTGTTCCCGCGATGCGTGCCGGTGGCGACGAGGATCACCATGTCCTCGTCGGGGAGCCGAGCTCGTCGAGGACCGCCGGCACCATCTTCTCGCGCGGCTGGGCGCGGGTCCCGTCGCACATCGAGATCGCGACCTTCATCCGGGCCTGGCCAGCTCCTTCAGCGCCGGCCCGGCGACGGGCGCGCGCAGCGCCCGCCGCAGCACGCGCGCTCGTCCGCCGCACCCGCGTGGTAGGTCGGCTCGACCACCGTCGTCCGCTCCTCGGGCAACTCGACCTCGAGCCCTTCGACGCCGTATGCCAGCCGCACCTTCACACCGGGAACTCTACGACTTGGCGGTTCGCCGGCGCTGCGGCGCTCACCGGTCGGCGGATCAGGCCCGCGCCGCATTCCGGCGGGCCGGTCAGATGCCCGACGGGGGAGGGTTCAGGTTTCGATCCAGCGCACGTCCGGCGACAGTTCGCCCGTGAGGAGGAAGTGCCGTGTGGCCTCACGGGCGACGTCGTTAGGGATCGTGGCGCTCCACGGCGCCTCGCTGCGCTGGGCGCCGTCGATCGAGAAGCTCAGTGGCTCGTCGCGTTGCTCGTCGCCGCTCGACGCGGCGAACGGCGGCTCGAGGTGCACGGGGACGTGGTGCAGGAAGCTGCGCTCGGCGCCGAGCACGATCCCGAGCGTGCCCGCGTGCTCGCGGGTGATCTGCGCGACCTGCGGCGCGCCTTCGGCCGCGATCGCGTCGAGCAGCCGGTCGAGCGCCTCGACGGACTCGATCAGCTCCTGATGCTCGGCACCCCATTCGACGACGACCCGCACGCCGCGGGACGGTATCTCACAGACGCCCGCGGGCGTTCGCGCGAGAATGACGGGCCATGGAGCATGTCGATGTCCTGATCGTGGGAGCCGGGCTGTCGGGCATCGGCGCCGCGCATCACCTGCAGGACCGCCTGCCGGGCAAGAGCTTCGCGATCTTCGAGGCGCGCGACGCGATCGGCGGGACGTGGGACCTGTTCCGCTATCCCGGCGTGCGGTCGGACTCGGACATGCAGACGCTCGGGTACCGGTTCCGGCCGTGGAACAGCGCGAAGGCGATCGCCGACGGGCCGTCGATCCTGTCCTATGTGCGCGAGACCGCGCGCGAGGCGGGGATCGACGAGCGGGTGCGCTACGGCCATCACGTCCGGCGGGCGTCGTGGGCGGATGGGCACTGGACGGTCTCCGGCGAGGGCTTCGAGCCGATCACGTGCGACTTCCTGTACGCGTGCGGCGGCTACTACCGCTACGACGAGGGCTACCGGCCGGCGTTCGACGGGGTCGACTCCTTCGAGGGTCAGCTCGTGCACCCGCAGTTCTGGCCGCCGGACCTGGATTACGCGGGCAAGCGCGTCGTGGTCATCGGCAGCGGCGCGACGGCGGTGACGCTCGTTCCGGCGCTGACCGACAAGGCCGCGCACGTGACCATGCTCCAGCGCTCGCCCACCTACATCCTGTCGATCCCCTCGACGGACGCGATCGCCAACTGGTTGCGGCGGGTGCTCGGCGCGCGGCGCGCGTACGCCGTCACCCGCTGGAAGAACGTCCTGGTGGCGACCGCGATCTACCAGCTCAGCCAGCGCCGGCCGACGTTCATGAAGAAGGTCCTGCGGGCCGGCGTGGCGCGCGCGCTGCCGGAGGGCTACGACGTCGACACGCACTTCAAGCCGCGCTACGGGCCATGGGATCAGCGGCTGTGCCTGGTGCCCGACGGCGACCTGTTCAAGGCGATCAGCGCGGGCAGGGCCTCGGTGGCCACGGACGCGATCGAGCGCTTCACCGCGTCGGGCGTCCGATTGGCTTCGGGGAAGGAGCTGCCGGCGGACATCATCGTCACCGCCACCGGCCTGAACCTGCTCGCGCTGGGCGGGATCGAACTGGTGGTCGACGGCGCGCCGGTCTCGCTGCCGGAGCGGATGGCCTACAAGGGCATGATGCTCAGCCGCGTCCCGAACTTCGCGTTCACGATCGGCTACACGAACGCCTCCTGGACGCTGAAGGCCGATCTCGTGGCCGAGTACGTGTGCCGCGTCCTGGCCCACATGGACGCGAACGGCTACCGGGTCGTGCAGCCCGTCGACGACGACCCGCGGGTGGAGCGGGTGCCGCTGCTGGACTTCCAGGCCGGCTACGTCCAGCGCTCCCTGCACCTGTTCCCGAAGGGCGGCTCGCGTGCGCCGTGGAAGCTCGGGATGAGCTACGCCAACGACGTGCTCGCGATCCGCCACGGCGGGTTGGAGGACGGCGCGCTGCGGTTCGCTACGAACTGAGCTTCGCGTGCAGGCGGCCGGCGAGCGAGTCGCCCTCCGGCCACGGGAGCCGGTGCAGGATCTCGCGGACCTCGGCTGAGGCGTGCGCGGCCTGCCAGTCCAGTTCATCGTCGGCGTCCGGCGCGGCCTTGGCGGCGTAGATCACCCCGCGGGCGTGCGAGCCGGTGCGCGCGATGGCCGCGGCGTGTCCCGCCGCTCGGGCGGCCGCCATCGCGGCGGGGTCGGCGACGGTCCGGGCGGCCGCGTGCGCCGCACGCGACAGCGCATGACAGGCCTCGACGTCCAGCTCACCGCGCGCGAACGCCCGGGCGCCGTCGATCGCCTGTCGCGGCCGGGGATCGGCGGCGGCGAAGCGCGGGAGCGCCCGCTCGGCACAGTCGGCGGCCCACGCGGCGAGCAGGCGCCGCTCGGCCTCGCCGAGGGTCAGGTCCGGCATGCTAAGCCGCGGCGATCGCCGAAGTACGCTGCAATCCCCACGCCGGCAAGGAGCGCTTCCGCATGTCCGACTTCAACGCCAACGTCATCGAGGAATTCCGCGCCAACCACGGCAAGGTCGGTGGGCCGTTCGAGGGCGCCCCGATGATTCTCGTCCACCATCGTGGTCGCAAGTCCGGCACCGAGCACGTCGCTCCGCTGATGTACATGGCCGACGAAGCCGATCCCAACACGGTCTACATCTTCGCGTCCAAGGCGGGCGCGCCGACGCATCCCGCCTGGTACCACAACCTGATGGCCGCCGACGGCACGAGCGTCGAGCTCGGCGACGAGACCTACGACGTCCACGTCACCGAAGTCAAGGGCGAGGCGCGCGACGAGATCTTCAACCGGCAGGCCGATCGCTACTCCGGGTTTGCCGAGTACGCCGCCAAGACCGCCGGCATCCGCGAGATCCCGGTGCTCGCGCTCACGCGCCGCTGAGTCACCCGGCGGAGTGCTCGATCGCGGTCAGGGCGAGTCGCTCGTCCACGTCACCCGGTAGGCCGCTGACGCCCACCGCCCCGACGCGTGCGCCGTTCTCGAAGACGGCCACGCCGCCGAGGAAGAAGGTGAAGAACGGGTCGAAGCTCGCCCGCTCGGCCGCGTCGGCGCGGGCCTTCTCGGCCAGTTCGCGGGTGGTCTTCGCGTCGCTGCGAGCGGCCGTGTAGGCCTTGCGGTGCGCGTTCAGGCGCGTGTCCGGCGCGGCGCCGTCCATCGTCGCGGCGGCGACCAACTCACCGTGGGTGTCGGCGACGTACACGGCCACGGGACCGGGCGCGTTGGACACGACGTGGTTGACGATCGCGAGGGCCCGCCGCAGCCGCATCTACAGCCTCGCCACGCCGATGTCACCGAACTGGTCGGACCCGACGCACACCTTCGCGCTCGGGCAGTCGATCATCGAGAGCACGCCCTTCCACACGTTGCGGGTCTTATCGAGCTTCCAGGAGCTGGCCGTGGACGGCTTGCTCGACGAGTACACCTTGCCGCCGTCGGCGACGAAGCAGCGGCGCGTGCTCGCGCACGCGACGGCGGTGACGTCGGAGCGCTTGCCGAACGTCTTGACCGGCTTCCAGGAGGAGCTCGAGCCCGGGTCGCGGCTGATCCAGACGTGCGCTTTGCCGCCCGCGCCGGCGCCGGCGATGCAGAAGCTCGCGCTCACACAGTCGAGCGAGGCGACGCGGCTCGCGCCCGGGATCTTGACCGCGCTCCAGGTGGCGCCGGCGTCGGTCGTGACGTAGACGCTCGAGCCGGACTGGGCCAGCACGCATGTCGTGCTCGGGCAGCTGACGCTGGACAGGTCGGTGTTGTAGTTCGAGGACGTGGTGCCCGGCAGTTGGATGAAGTTCCAGACACTGGTGGCTGTGAGCGTCGAGGTGCTGAGCGCGTGACCGTCGACACCGAGCGCGGTGCAGTTGCCCTGCGGCGAGCATCCGATCGCCTTGATCGTCACGTAGGTGTCCGACGGGAACCGGAACCCGCTCCATGGGCCCGACAGCGGCGAGGCGGAGAAGAAGCCGTTCTGGGAGTCATCGCCGGCGACACACGCCGTCGCGCTCACGCAGCCGACGGCCCCGATCCCGCTCGGGTTGCCGTTCGGGTCCTTGGTGGTGTCGATCACCTGCCGCTTCCACGAACCGGCCGGCCCGGCGGGGTTCGAGGTCACCGAGACCGAGGAGTACCCGGCCGCCACGCACAGGTTGGCCGCCGGACAACTCAACGCGTTCACGCCACTCGGCCGATTGACCTTGCCGACCTTCTTCCACGTCGCGGCATCGGCGCCGGTCGCGAGCAGGGCGCAGCACAGCACGGCGAGGGCCACGAGTCGAAGCAGAGCGGTAGGCATCGCCGCGGAGCCTAACCGCCAGGGGTGATCGACGGGATTCGAACCCGTGCTCTCGGGCCCACAACCCGAGGTGCTGACCGCTACACCACGACCACCATGTGTGTATTTGAGTAAGTCGGGACGGCAGGATTTGAACCTGCGACCTCTCGGCTCCGAACCGAGCGCGCTCCCAGGCTGCGCTACGCCCCGCCTGTGTGTGAGTACGAAAAAACCCGCCACGGTGGGCGGGTCTCCTGGTCACGACGTTCTGTGCGCGAGCAGGAGACTACGACGGCGGCAGGGCCTGGGGGAGATGCAGCGGGGTATGTCCGTGGACGGGCGTCATCGGTTCAGTCACCTACTCGGTACTGCACAACAAGGTACACCGTCGAGTGCACAGTGAAACTGAAGTTCGCGGTTCGAATCCCGCCGCTACCGGCGGGCGGCCGGCGCGCCGCCCGCGCGTAGCGGCCACTCACGCCGCCGTTGGTGCCGGGGCGAGCTAGTTCGAGGTCGCCGCGGCGGCGATCACGACGATGATGATCAGGATGTAGAGCACGAAGAACGCGATCCCGAGGATCAGGAACACCCAGTCGATCGTCTCCATCGGAGCGTCGGTGGCCGCGCCGTTGGTGGCGGCTCGGTGTGCGTCGTTCATGCGCGACTGCACGATCGGCAGGGTGAAGCACGCGGCGAACGGGATCAGCAGGCTGATCACGAAGAACAGCACCAGTGGGAAGTCCTGTGAGCGGGTCCGCTTGCAGTAATCCTCGATCTCCTGCCAGGAGAAGAACCACATCACGTAATTGACGATCGGGATGACGTAGAGGGCGGCGCGGACGCCCGGGGAGGGCGGCGGCTGGCGCACGCGTGAGGAGACCTCCTTGGCCGTGTGGTACATCCACGCGAAGGACCAGAGCCCGAAGCTGAAGATCAGCAGCAGGACGCAGCGGCCGACGCTGCGGATGACCGCCGGGTTGCCGGGAGCCGGCGGAGGGGAGGCATAGGACTGGCCCATGGGTGCACTCATAGGGCGAGATCATGACCGCGCGGCGGCTGCGCGTGCAAATTGGTCGTCGAGCACGCGCGGGAAGGGGATGAACACGTGGCGGTCCCGGAACGGAGCGGCTTCGTGCATCAGGTTGAACCCCGCGCCGGTGATGATGCGCTCGGCGTGGGCGAGGTGGGCTTCGACCGGGTAGACCTCGGCGCCGCTGACGACCACCAGCCGCGGGGCGCCCGCGGCGTGCCCCAGCAGGACGTCGAGCTCTCGGCGCGGCCCGGAATGGGCGACCAGCCAGTGCGGCTCGTCGACCAGCGGCGGACCGACCGGCGCCCGTGGCAACGGCAGCGCCACGCCGGGCAGGCCGCCGGGCTCCACCGCGTACACCGCGGAAAACGCCGGCAACGGCCCGCTGAGCCGCTCGCTGTAGACCTCCCAGCGCAGCCGCCGCGACACATGCCGCGCGGGCGGGAGCGACAGTTCGCAGAGCTCGCCGAGGATCCCGCCCGGGAAGCTGTCGACGATCAGCTCGTCGAACTCCGGCAGCACGCCGGAAAGCCAGCGAAGGAACCGCGGCCGATCACGTCCCAGCGACGGCGGGACCAACACCAGCGGCAGCCCACCGGTGACTCGCGGATCGCTCGCGAACCGCGACGCCGTCAGCACGGCGACATCGCGCAGCCCGAGCGCCGCGATCACCTTGCGCGCTCGCGTGAGATGCCCGAGCCCGCCGCCGAGCGCGTAGTAGAGGATCACGCCGCCAGCGCGAGGCGCGTGTCCGCCAGCGCCTGCACGTAGCGCGTGATCTCCAGCTCGGCGTCGAGCTCGCGCGACGCCATCCGCCGGCACGCTTCGCCCATCTGCGCCCGCGCGGACTCCTCGAGCAGGACCGCCCGCCGCAACGCCAGAGCGCAGCGCGCCTCGTCGCCCGGGTCGAAGAGCAGCGCCGTGCGACCGTCCTCGAGCACGTCGGCCATCCCGCCGGCCCGCGAGGCGACCAGCGGGATGCCGAGCGCGGCGGCCTCCGCCAGGACGTTCGGGAGCCCGTCGTAGAAGCTCGGGATCGCGATCCAGTCACACGCCGCGTACCAGGGCAGCAGCTCGAAGCGATCGAGGAACGGCAACAGCGTCACGTCCACGTCGTGCGACGCCAGCCACGCCTCCATCTCCGGCGCCAGCCAGCCCGCGAGCAGCAGGTGCACCCGGTCCTTGACCCCGCTGCGCAGCAGCGCGTCGAGCAGGAACACGCCGCCCTTCTTGGCCTTCAGCTGCCCGAAGAGCCCGATCACCCGCTTCCCCGGCCTCCACGCCCGCGCGTGCGACAGGTCCGAGGGCGCGAACGCCCAGTCCGCTTCGATCCCGTTGGGAATCCGCCGCGTCCGCACGCCCGGGTGCAGCGCCGCGATCTTGTCCACCTTGTCCTGCGTGTTCGCGCACACCAGTGCGCTCCGCAACAGCGCGTCATCCAGCGTCGGCCGGCGGCGGATCGAGAAGACCGCGGCGTCGAAGTCGTTGCCGCGCAGCAGCGTGATCAGCGGGACGCCGAGCCACGCGGCGAAGACCGGGCCGGCCAGCAGCGGCCGCGACCCGCCGAACGCGACCACGTGCGTGATCGTCCGGCGCGCGGCGGCCAACGCGCTCCACGCACGGTTCAGCGCATGCGCGGGATCGTCCTCGATCGGGCACGCCAGATAGGTCCCGCCCGCCTGGCGCTCGATCGCCCACGGCCGGCCGCGCGCCGCGGCGACGAAGTGCAGCACGTCGACGGTCACGTCCCGCCGGCGGAGCCCGCGCACGATCCGGTCACACGACTGCGCCATCCCGCCGCGCGACGGCGGATACGTCTCCGTCAACCACAGGACGTGGTCAGGAGTCGCCGAAACCGCCGCCGTCGTCATCGTTGTCGTAGTCGCCGCTCGAGCCCTCGTCGTACCAGCGGTAGTCGTTGTTGGTCCAGTAGTCGTCCGACGTGCCCCAGAACACGGGCGAGTAGCCGGACGTGCGGTACCAGCGGGTGCGGTAGCGGTTGGCGGAGGCGATCGGGTTGCCGGCGTGGTCGAGCGGCTCGTCGAGCGCCCGGTCCTCGTCGTTGCGGGCGGAGCACTCGACGCAGTAGTCCGGCTGCGCGAGATGCTGGGAGCAGATCCGGCGCGAGCAACTGCGGCAGGTCGCGGTGGCCATGTTCGTGCAGTCGCGCAGGGTGAAGAACCCGCGCTTGCACGAGCACATGTCGAGGCCGCCGAAGGTCATAGCTTCTTCCGGCGCGCCGGCTCGACGCGTTCGTAGGCGGCCGAGACGAGCTCCAGCAGGAGCTCGATCCCGGGCATCTCGGTCGGCGAGCGCGCCGCGATCGTCCCGCTGAGCTTGACCGTGAGGCGGCTCTCGCCCGGCTTGATCGTCTCCTTGGGCACCCCGCGCGCGGTCGCCCCGGCGGGCGCCTTCTCGTAGTTGCGCCTGGGCACCGAGAGGGTCACCGCGACCTCGGTCTTCTTCTTGTTCTTGACCTTGGTCTTGATCTTCCCGCGCGGGTTGCGCTTGGTCTTCTTCGAGGAGCGCACGTGGTCGGTGATCACGAAGTTCAGGTGGGCGCCGTCGACGAAGTGCGCGTTGCCCTGAAACCACGGGTCCTCGAAGAACGTGTCGACGATCTTGTGGTAGGGCGGCTTCTTGTACTGCGGCGTCTCGCCGACCTGCTTGGAGTTGACCGTCGCCCCCGTGAGGTCCACGAACAGGTCCAGCGGCTGCTCGGGGTCCTGGTCCTCGCGCAGGATCGGGATCAGCGGCAGCGTGAACGTCCGCAGCCCGTCCGGGACGTCGTTGCGCTTGGCGAAGCGTTTGGCGAAGAAGCCCTGGCCGCCCGCGCGCGCGTTGTCGGCGACCTCGTCGTAGGCGGCGATCGGCCCGAGCAGCTCCAGCCACTGGTCCGGGTGCCTTCGACCCTCGACCTTCTTGGAGGCGATGATCTGGCGCTGCTCGGGTGTCAGCGCGTTGAACGCGGCCTTCACGGCGTTGGCCATGGCAGCGCAGCGTAAAGGTTCTGGAGGCGGTCGACACTCGCGTCCCACGTGAACCGGCTCTCGATCCGGTGCCGCGCGTTCTCCCCGAGCTCCCGTCGGCGCTCCGGGAAGTCCAGCAGGACCCGGATCGCCCGCGCCAGCTCGCCCGGGCGATCGGCCGCGACCAGGCGGCCGTTGACGCCGTCCTCGATCAGCTCGCGCGTGGGCGGGAGGTCTGACGCGACGACGGGCACGCCGGCCGCCATCGACTCCAGGATCTTCAGCGGCGCGCAGCCCTGGACGACGTTGCGCGAGCAGTCCCGCAGCGGCGCCAGCGAGAGCAGCGCGTGCTGCTTGAAGCGGGCGAGCTCGGCCTCCGGCAGCGCGAAGTGCCAGTGCACGCGCTCGGCGATCCCCAGGTTCTCGGCGAGCTTGCGCAGCGGCTTGGCGCGGCGCGGGTGGACCGAGGCGCAGATCACGAGGTCGACCGGCAGGCGCACGAGCGCGCGCAGCGCCGTGTCGACGCCCTGCCACGGCTGCAGCGCGCCGAAGTACAGGAGGTACTCCTCAGGTGCGTCCGGTCGTGACGCCGGCGCGGGCAGATCGGCGCCGTTGGGGATCACGACGGCGTTGGGCAGCAGCCGCGCGGTGGTCTCGCTCGGGGTGATCACCAGGTCCGCCCGCTCGAGGCAGCGCCGCTCGAGCGCCGCGATCCGCTCGATCCACTCGGGCGGGATCGCGGGATAGTGGAAGGGCAGCTCGATCGACGGCAGGCCGTTGACCTCGTAGACCGTCCGGTAGCGGCGGCCCGGGCGCTCGACGATCGGCACGCCGCTCCAGGGATCGCGGAAGTGCGCGATCTCCAGGCCCGGCAGGTCGTCGAGCAGCCGGCTCAGCCGCTCGGCGAACCCCTCGGCACGCTCCAGCACGTGCTCCGCCGGGCGCATGTAGCGCACGATCTCAACCTCAGGCTCACGTTGATAGCTGGGAAGGTCGTCGCCCCCGAGCACGTACAGCAGGCCCGGCGAGTACTGCTCGAACAACGCCCGCGCGAAGCGATCGATGTGGACCGCGCTGCCCTTGCGCGAGGGGAACCGGTCGAACGCCGCGTAGAGGGCGCGATGGCGAAGGGCTCCGAGCAACCCCGCCGATACTAAAGCGACGCCCGTTCGGCGCGGAACGCCGCGATCGCCTCGCCCGCGCGCTCGCGGCCGGGAACCCAGAGGCGGCCAGGACGCGGCTCCTCGATGTCGGCCACGAACTCCGGCTCCGGCTCGGGCGACGGGAGCGGCTGCAGGTTCGGACGGCGGGCGGCGGGCGTGGAGCCCTCCATCGCCGCGGCGATCTCGAGGTGATCGATGTCGCCCGCGGTCAGCAGGGCCTGGGTGAGGCGCTCGAGCTGCTCGCGGTGCTCGGTGACCATGTGGATCGCGTCGCGGTAGGCGTCCTCGACGATCCGGCGGACCTCGCTGTCGACGGTCGCGCGGGTCGAGTCGGCGAGGCCGGTCTGGGTGGCGACGACCTGTCCGACGGCGGCGGAGAGGCCGTACTGCTCGACGGCGGCGCGGGCGATCGCGTTCGCCTTCTCGAGGTCGTTGGCGGCGCCGGAGGAGACGGTGCCGTGGATGACGTGCTCGGCGGCGCGGCCGCCGAGGATGTAGATCAGCTGCTCGTGGATGTGCTGCGCGTTGTGCAGCGCGCGGTCGGAGCGGCCGACGACGGCGAAGCCGGCCGCCTGGCCGCGCGGGTTGATCGTCGCGTGCAGGGTCTTGTCGACCGTCGGGCACAGCTCGGCGCAGAGGACGTGGCCGGCCTCGTGGTAGGCGATCGTCTCGCGCTCGCCTGCGGCCAGCATGGCCGACGCCTTGCGCGGGCCGGCGACGACGCGCAGGAAGCCTTCGAAGAGATCCTCGTGGGAGATCGTGGTGTGCTCGGCGCGCGCGGCCATGATCGCGCCCTCGTTGAGCATCTCGGCGAGCTCGGCGCCGCTTGAGCCGGCGGTCACCTTGGCCAGCAGCGGCAGATCGACGTCCTCGCCGAGCGGCTTGCCCTTGGAATGGACGGTGAGGATCTCCAGGCGGCCGGACTCGGTGGGCGCGCCGACGTGGATGTGGCGCGAGAAGCGACCGGGGCGCAGCAGCGCGGGATCGAGCGTGTCGAGGCGGTTGGTGGCCGCGATCACGAGCAGCCGCTCGTTGCCCGTGAAGCCGTCCATCTCGACCAGCAGCTGGTTGAGCGTCTGGTCGGCCTCGCGGTTGGAGCCCTCGGGGCCGCCGCCGCGCTTGGCGCCGATCGCGTCGACCTCGTCGATGAAGATGATGGCGGGGGCGCTGGCCCGCGCCTGGGCGAACAGGTCGCGCACGCGGCCGGCGCCGACGCCGACGTACATCTCGACGAACTCGGAGCCCGAGACGGCGTAGAACGACGCGCCCGCCTCGCCCGCGACGGCCTTGGCCAGCAGGGTCTTGCCGGTGCCGGGAGGGCCATAGAGCATCAGGCCGGACGGCATCTTGGCGCCCAGGCGCTGGTAGGCCTCGGGCCGCTTGAGGAACTCGACCAGCTCGGCCGCCTCCTGCACCGCCTCGTCGCAGCCGGCGACGTCGCGGAAGCGGACGTCGGGCATCTCGCCCTGCTTGCGCACCTTCTTGGTGTGACGGTCCTGCTGCGCGCCGGCGGCCTTGGCCTGCTGGCGCTGCATGTAGACCATCACGCCGATGATCGCCGCGAGCATGAACATCGCGAAGACGATGCTCCACGGGAAGCCCCGGCGGGCGAAGCTGGTGTCGACCTTGACCTGGGCGCCGGAGGCGGCGAGGCGCTCGGCCAGCGTGTCGTCGCTGGGCGAGTAGCCGACGGTGCGCTTGGAGCCGTCCTTGAGGACGACCTCAGCCTTGAACTCCGCCGGCTTGAGGACACGCGGACTTGACCGTGTGCGCGCTCATCGCGTCGCGCAGGCCGGAGTAGGAGAGCTCGGTCTCGACCACCGGGCGCTTGGGGGTCGCGGCGGTGGCGATCGTCGCCGGGCCGGCGGTGGGGTGCACCAGCATCGCGATCACAGTGACCAGGGCGATCAATCCGAGAACCCCGGCGAAGAGCCCGGGATGGATCCGCAGCCAGCGGAGCGGGCGGCAGAGGGCGGTAAGGATGCTGCGCAGCTTGGAGGACATGGCGCGGGCCTTGGTCGGACGGACCGCTGGAGGAGGCGGGGTCACGTCTGACTTCGGCATTGGGGCCCGGCCGGTTGTGCATGCCTCCCCCGTTGGGGGGAGGTGGGTTTTCCCGATGGCGCGGTCAGCCACTACGTCCGATACTCGGCGGATGGCACTCCTGTACTCCCTCGGCGGCCTGGCCTTCGTTTCACTGTTGATGGCGCTGTTCGTCGTGATCGCGCGGTTCGTCGCCCGGCGGGTCCTGGACGACGACGATGGTTCCTCGCTGATGTGATCTGCTTTCGGGCGTGAGCGACGTCCTGACCGCGAGCGAGCTGCTCGCCGCCTATCGCGAGCGGCGGCTGTCGCCGGTCGAGGTCCTCGAAGGGCTGCTGCCCGGCATCGAGGCCGACGAGTTCAACGCCTTCAGCGGTCTTGACCTCGAGGGTGCGCGGGCGGCGGCTCGCGCGTCCGAGCGGCGTTGGGGGGCGGGTGAGCCGCAGGGCGCGCTGGACGGCGTGCCGGTGGCGATCAAGGACGCCTACCCGACGCGCGGCTGGCCGACCCGGCGCGGGTCGCGCACGATCGATCCGGCCGGTCCGTGGGACGTCGACAGCTCGTCGGTCGCCGCGCTGCGCCGTAACGGGGCGGTGCTGCCGGGGCAGACGACCTCGCCGGAGTTCGGCTGGAAGGGCGTGACCGACAGCCCGCTGTTCGGGATCACGCGCAACCCGTGGGACCCCTCGCTGACGCCGGGTGGGTCGAGCGGCGGGAGCGCGGCCGCGCTGGCCGCCGGGCTCGTGCCGCTGGCGCTCGGGAGCGACGGCGCCGGCTCGATCCGGATTCCCTGTGCCTTCACCGGGCTGCCCGGGCTCAAACCGACGTTCGGGCGGGTCCCGATGTGGCCGGCGAGCGCGTTCGGGGCGGTCTCCCACGGCGGGCCGATGGCGCGCACGGTGACCGACGTGGCGCGGTTGCTCGACGTGATGTGCGAGCCGGACCCGCGCGACTGGACCGCGCTCCCGCCGGTGGGGAGCTTCCTCGACGGCCTCGATGACGGGATCGCAGGGGTGCGCGTGGCGTTCAGCCCGGACCTCGGGTACGTCAGCGTCGATCCCGAGGTGGCCGCGGCGGTCGCGCGCGCGGTCGAGGTCCTGGCCTCACTCGGCGCGCACGTCGAACAGGTCGATCCCGGCTTCGCCGATCCGCGGCGCTGCCAACAGACGCTCTGGTGGCCGGTCTGCGCGAAGCTCGCCGCCGGGGCGGACGAGGCGCTGCTCGATCCCGGGTTCGCGGCCGCCGCCGCGCTCGGGAGAGCGGTGACGCTCGCGGAGTACCTGGCCGCCGAGCAGCAGCGCGCGGCGCTCGGTACGCACATGAGCCTGTTTCACCGTAAGTGGGATCTCTTGGTGACACCGACCCTGCCGATCCCGGCCTTCACCGCCGGCCGCAACGTCCCCGAGGGCTGGCCGGACGAGCACTGGCAGAGCTGGACGCCGTTCACCTATCCGTTCAACCTGACCCAGCAGCCGGCGGCGACGGTGCCGTGCGGATTGACCTCCGCGGGGCTCCCGATCGGGCTCCAGATCGTCGGCGCCCGCTACGCCGACGCGCTCGTGCTGCGTGCGGCCCGCGCGTACGAGCACATCGCACCGAGCCGCTCGCGCTCATCCGAGGCGCCGTAGCGCCGTCTCGATGGCGACCTCGACCCGGGAGGTCATGCCGGGCACATCGACGGGACGGCGCCCAGCGACCTGACTCCGGATCCACTTCGGCGCGCTGTCGTCGTAGTGCAGCAGGGCATACAGGTCCCACCACGGATCGAGCGTCACCCCGGCGATCGACTCATACAGCGACCGAAGCAGCTCCGACCACTCGGGCGAATACAGCGCCGCCAGGTATCGCCGGCAGTGCCCGACGTCGATCGCGCGCGCCCCCCGGTGGATCGAGTTCCAGTCGGTCAGCCCGGTGATCCTCCCGCGCGACCACAGCAGGTTGACCGGCAACAGATCGCCGTGCAGAAAGACGGCGCTGTCCCGTGGCGGTGGCGCCGCCATCGCAGCGAACGCCGCCTTCCACACCGCCGGCGTGCGTGCGTCGACCGGCACTGTAAATCCGTCTCGAGGAGCGATCCAGGAATCCGTCCACGGGCTGAACGACTTGGCGGGGAGATCGAGGGAATGCAGCGCTACGGCAAGCTCCGCGATCCTCGTCAGCCACGACCGAGGCTGAGCCGGATCGAGGTCGACCCGCCCCCGCAAGCGTGTCATCAGCAACGATGGCGCGCCCCCCGTCGAAGCCCCGGCGACATCAGCGGCCAGGACGCTCGGCACCGGAAGCCCGCTTCCCGCCACCACACCCAGGTTGGCGATCTCCTTCTCCACGCTGCGCCTGCAGGCCGAGCCCGCCCGGGTACTGCCGCAGGACCACGGACGTTCGCGTTGCCCCGCGCTCGACCGTCAGCCGATGCACGGCCGAGCAGACGCCGCCGGTCAATCGGCGATGGCCGACGATGCGACTGCCCCGACCCATCGACGCCGCGGCCCAGGCGAGCGTCTCCGCGGAGGGCCGGCGCTGCCTGAACTCGCCGTCCCTCCAGTCGCCGGCGGTCATGAGCGCGAGTCTAGGGCCCGCTCTGAAGCGAGCACGGTGCGGAGGTGGGCGCCCCCGCGAGGATCGCGCGCACCGCGAGGAGTCGCGTGCCGGACATGACAGCCAGGCACCGACGGGCGCGGTCGAGCTGTAACGCTTGGCGAAGCCCGAGCCAAGAGTGGATATGAGGCAGATCGCCCACGACCCGGCCGCTTTCGAGGCCTTCTATCGAGAACACGTCGAGGCGGTGGAGCGGTTCGTGGCGCGGCGCGTCTCGGACCCGCATCTGGCCGCCGACCTGACCGCTGAGGTGTTCATGGCGGTGATCGATGCGGCGGCGTCGTACCGGGCGTCGCGCGGGGAGCCGCGGGCGTGGCTGTTCGGCATCGCTCGCAACGTCGTCGCGTCGGAGTTCCGGCGGGCCGACCGGGAGCGGCGGGCGCACGCGCGGATCGACGGGCGGCGGCTGCTGGACACCGATGACGTGACGCGGATGCAGGAGCGGATCGACGCCGGTGCCCGTGCCCGGGATCTGTACGCGGCGCTGGACTCGCTCCCCGAGGGCGAGCGGGCGGTGTTCGAGCTCACCGCGCTGGACGACTTGACGCCGCGCCAGGCCGCCGCCGCGCTGGGCATCCGCCCCGTGACCGCGCGGGTGCGGCTGCATCGCGCCCGCGCCGCGCTGCGCGCCGAACTGACGATCACGCAACCGCTGGAGGCATGATGACGTTCGAGGACCGGCTCCTGACCGAGCTCCGCCACGTGGTGGCCACACGTCCGGCGCCCGCCACACCGCGGCGCGGCAAGCTGATCGCGCTCGCAGCGACCGCGGGGGCGGCGATCGCCGCGGCGGTGGCGGTCGCGCTCGGCGGCGGCTCGGCCGCGTACGCCGTCGAGCCGGGCGCCGACGGCAGCGTCACGGTGAGCATCCACGATCTGAGCGACGCCGCCGGGCTGCAGTCCGCGCTGCGCGACGCGGGCGTCCCCGCCGTCGTCACCTACAGCGCGAGCGCGCCGAGCGCCTGCGGCGGCGCCGGCGTCGCGCCCGCGGGCCCGCCGAGCGAGACGCGCGGAGGCGAGGGTCCGACGACGATCCGCCACGGCGAGCGCGGCTCGTCGGCCAAGGGCGAGGCTCCGACGTTCAACACCGGCGGCGCGCGCGGCCCGCAACGCAGTGGCGCGGTCACGACCACGGTCGAGAAGACCGCCGACGGCGTGACGTTCACGCTCGACGCCGGCACGCTGCCGCCCGATGCCCACGTCTACATCACGACGCGGACGGGCGAGGTCGAAGGGATCGGCATGGCGATCTGCTGATCGCTACACGAGCGCTTCGGCGAGCTGCGCCCGGGACGTGATGCCGAGCTTGCGGTAGACGTTGCGCAGGTGGTACTCGACCGTCGCGGTGGTCACGAACAAGGTCTCGGCGATCTCGCGATTCGGCCGGCCGCCGGCCGCCAGGTCGGCGATCCGGCGCTCGCTCGGAGTCAGTGAGCCGGCGCCCGTGCTCAGCGGGCGCCGGGGCCTGGCGCCGCTGGCCCGCAGCTCGGCCAGTGCCTGCTCCTCCAGGGCGCAGGCACCGCAGCGGTGCGCGAGGTCGACCGCCACCCGCAGCGCGCTGCGGGCCTCGCCGAGGGAGCCGCCCCGGCGCAGCGCGGCGCCGAGCGACGCGTGCACGCGGGCACGCTCGAGCTGCGCCGCCGAGCCGTCGAGCACCTCCGCCGCCTCGCGCAGCGGCGCGACGTCCTCTGACACGACCCCCAGGGCGCGCAGGGCGACGCCGAGCGCGCGCCGCCCGCCGAACGCCCGGGCGCGCTTGGCCTCGTCGCGCGCCAGCCACAGCGCCTCGGCGGTCTGGCCGAGCTGGTCGAGGGCCAGGGCGAGCTGCGAACGCCACGGCACCACCGCCGGGTTGTAGTGGTCGATCGCGTCCGCGCGCCGGCCGAGCTCGCGCAGCTCCCCGACCGCCTCGTGAACGCGGCCCTGGGCCAGCCGCAGACGGCCGCGGGCGAGCAGCACGAGCAGGTTCGTGTAGACGGCGGGCACCTCGGCCGGCGCTGGAGCGAAGGCGAACAGGACCGTGTTGGCCTCGGCCAGCTCGCCGCGTTCGATCAGCACCTGGCCGAGCGTGGAGGCCGCGGCGCCGGTGCCCAGCGGCCACCCGTAGCCGACGGCGATCTCCTGCAGCGTGCGCGCGTCGACCTCCGCCCCGGCGAGATCGCCCAGGTGCAGGAACAGCTCGGCGCGGAAGGTCAGCGCGCCGCCGACGTCGATCACCGCGCCGCGGCCGCGCGCCCATTCGAGCGAGTCGTCGAGGGCGCGCCGAGCGAGCTCGTAGCGCTCGCCGAGCACCAGCGAGCGGACGGCGTTGTACCAGGACCAGCCCGCGGCGGTGGTCACCGTCGCGCGCAGGCCGACGGCGGCCCGGACGGCGAGATCGGCCATCGCGTCCACGGGCTCGCCGGCCATGCCCATCTCGGCGGCGATCGTGCCGAGCACGGCGGGGTCGTCTTCGCGCCCGTCGTCGACGCGTGCGCGCATCCGCACGAGCACCGCGTCGGCGCGCCGCCGCGTCGCCGGGTCGATCCGGGTGATGTTCGCCAGCGCCGCCTCGGCCGAACGGCGCACGGGGTCCGGGAACGCGTCCAGCTGGGCTTCCAGGACGTCCGCCGCCTCGGCGACGGACCCGGTGTTGGCGAGCACGCCCGACAGGAGCATCGTCGCCTCGAAGCGCTGCTCGACCGCGAGCTCGCCCGCCAGCGCCTCGCGAAGATGCTCGATCGCTCGGACGGGATCGACGTGCGACTCGGCGATGCCGAGCTTGAGCAGCACGTCGGCCCGCCTGTCCTCCTCGAGCGCGCGCGCCAGGTAGGCGGCCGCCGCGTCGGGGGCGCCACGCGAG
This sequence comes from uncultured Solirubrobacteraceae bacterium, assembly GCA_963798325.1. GTDB lineage: Bacteria > Actinomycetota > Thermoleophilia > Solirubrobacterales > Solirubrobacteraceae > Solirubrobacter. Next base: position 1,076,362 of record CAWCSS010000001.1, on the reverse strand, counting down.
CGCTCCGCCGCCGCGACCAGCCGCTCGAACACCCAGGGGTCGCCCGCCGGCGGGCACTGCAGGAGCTGCGCCGCGACGCGATCCGGCGTCGCGCCCGCGTCGTGAGCAGCCGCGCCGCGCGGGCGTGCTCGTGCGCGCGCTGCGCCGGGCCGAGCCCCGCGTAGACGGCGGCGCCGATCAGCGGGTGCTGGAACTCGAGCGGGTGCGCGGAGCGGAGCACGCCACCCGCGATCAGCGCGTCCACGGCCGCGGGTGAGGACACCTCGGCCAGCGCCTGCGCCTGGTGCAGCGGCGTGCCCTCCCCGAGCACCGCCGCCGCGCGCGCCAGCGCGACCGCCGCGTCCGGCAGCCGCGCGAGCCGGCCGGCGATCTCCCGCGTCACCCGTTGCGGGCTGCGCTCGGCGACGGCGGACCGGGCGACGCTCCCGTCGGCGACGGCGCGCGCGAGCTCGCGCAGCAGGAACGGGTTGCCCCCGGTGGCGCGATGGCACGCCAGGCACAGCGCATCGTCGGCGTCGCCGAGCGAGCGCCGGACGACAGCCGCCGCGGCGTCCGGGCCGAGCGGCCCGAGCACAAGGTGCACCGTCGCCGCTTGACGCAGCGCGTCCAGCCCGGTCTCGCCCGACCGGGAGGCGACCACCAGGGTCACCGCGAGGCCGTCCAGGCGGTTGGCGATGTGGGCCAGCACGCCGAGCGAGGCGGCGTCCGCCCACTGCGCGTCGTCGACGATCAGCGCCACCGGCCGCCGCGCCGCGAGGTTCGCCACCAGCCAGTAGAAGGCGTGCCGGGCGGCGAACGGGTCCTCCGGCGGCTCCACCCCCTCGATGCCGAGCAGCGGCGCCGCGAACCGCGCCGCGCCGGAGAAGGCGGCCTCCTCGACCCCCTCGAAGAGCTGCCGCACGACGCCGAAGCCGAAGGCGCGTTCGAGCTCCGCGCCGCGCGCCCGCAGCACCAGGCCGCCGTCGACGGCCGCCGCGTCGAGCAGCGCGGTCTTGCCCGTTCCCGGCGCGCCGTCGACGAAGGCGAGCCCGCCGGACCCCAGCGCGCTGCGGATCGCGGCCAGTTGCGCGTCGCGTTCGAGCAGCTCGTCGGCGGTGGTCAGGGTCACCCTTAACCGCGCCCCCTGAGGCCAATTCCTCGGGTCGGCGGGACAAAACCCTACCGTTGCGCGCACCCGTCGCGCTCGGCACATTGCGCTGCCATGACCCACGTCCTTCCCACGACGGTTGACACCCTCGAGCTGCGCGATCAGGTCCAGGCGATGTACCGCGAAGTCGCGTTCGACCCCGACAACGAGTTCCACTTCGAGACCGGGCCGTCGCTGGCGTCGCGGCTCGGCTACCCGATCTCGTGGCTGACCGTGGTGCCGCCGGACGTGCTGGCGTCGTTCGCCGGCGTCGGGCACTTCCTCGACCTCGCCGAGATCAAGGCGGGGGAGACGGTGCTCGACCTCGGGTCCGGCTCGGGCACGGACAGCTTCATCGCGGCCGAGCTGGTCGGGCCCGACGGCTGCGTGATCGGCGTCGACATGACCGATGCGCAACTGGCCAAGGCGCGTCACTTCGGCGCGAACATCCCGCAGGCCACGTTCGTCGAAGGGATGATCGAGGACCCGCCGGTCGGCGATGACTGCTTCGACGTCGTGATCTCCAACGGCGTCATCAACCTCGCGCCCGACAAGGAGCAGGTCTTCCGGGCCGCGGCCGCGGCGCTGCGGCCCGGTGGGCGGCTGGCGCTGGCCGACATCGTCAGCACGCGCGAGCTCAAGCCGGCCACGCGGGCGAACGTCGCGCTGTGGGCGGCGTGCATCGCGGGTGCGGTCCCGCGGGGCGAGTACGTCGCCGCGATCGAGGCCGCCGGCCTGCAGGTCGAACGCGTGCGCGAGAACACCGGCTACCGCTTCCTCTCGCCGCGCGCCCAGGAGGCGGCGGACCGCTACGGCGTGAGCAGCCTCTCGCTGCTGGCGGTCAAGCCGGGCTGAACCCGCGAGCCGCGCCGCCGCCCTCCTCGGAAGGCAGCGGCGCGACTCGACCGGATCACGGGGTCGTGGTCGACAGCGTGTAGGTCAGGGTCTTGCTGTAGCTGCCGGTACGCAGCGCGTCATTGGCGCCGATCGACTGCTTGAACGTGATCGCGACCGACTCGTTGGACGTCGGAGCGGTCCACGTCTTCAGCACCGTCGGCGCGGCGGACCCGCCGACGGGGGCGAACGCGCCGCCGGCGTTGGCCTGCAGCGTCTGCGGCAGGGCGAACGCGCCGTTGACGAGCTTGCCGGTGTTGGTGGTGCTCGGGTCGGCGACCGTCAGGGTCGCGTCACCGGCGGTCGAGACCACGGTGGCCGTGGTGCCGGCCAGGTAGTCCTGGGCCACACCCGGCGTGAACGGCGCGAACGCCGCCGGAACGCCGAGCGTCAGCGCGAGCGTGGCCGGCACGCTGCCGCCGACGCCACCCGTCTGGTCATTGGTGAACGCCGCGGCGGGCGGGGCGACTTCGTTGCCGGTCATCCAGCCCACGAGCTCGGTGCCCTTGGACTGGAGCTGCAGCAGTGAGGAGCCACCGTCGGAGCCGACGTTGGACACCTGCTTGGTCTGCGCGACGAACTGCTTCGCGAACCCGGCGGCCGCCGCGTCGTCACCGGCGCGGTGCGCGGCGTCGGCGCTGGCCAGCGCCGAGCTCATCGACGTGTTGGCCGCGGAGGTCACGGCACCGCTCGCCGCGGCTGCGGCCAGCAGGTCCTTGACCTCGTTGAACGTGACGCAGTTGTCGTACGTCTGGCCGCCGGTCCACTGGATGGCGTTGAGGATCATCGAGCGGAACCAGTTGTCCGTCGCGTACACCCAGCTGTGCCCGAGCACCGTGGTGTAGGCGCGGCCGCCGTCGAAGTTGTGGCACCACGTCATCGCGTGGTTGTCACTGTTCATGATCAAGCCGGGGCTGTAGCCGATCTGCCCGATGACCGACTCCTCGTTCTCGTACTGCAGCGGGTGCACGAGGCCCATGTCGACCGGGTTGCGGTTCGTGTTGTAGGCCTCGTCGACGGTGATGAAGTGCGGGGGCACCTGCGCCAGGGACGCGTGAGCGGGGTCGGCGGCGTCCAGCTGGAAGCTGCCGCCGGCACCGGTGTCGGCCAGGATGCCGCCGTTGGAGTTGCTGCCGTGGTCGGTGAACCCGGCACCCACGAGGTCCTGGTACCAGGGCACGTCCTGCATCGAGTCGGCCGCGCCGTGGATGCCGACGAAGCCGCCGCCACCGCGGATGTAGGCCTGGAGGTTCGCGAACTCCGTCGCGTTGACGGTCGACGTGTTGTCGCGGCCGACCGTCGAGTTGAAGACGATCGTCTTGTACTGCTTGAGGGTGTTCAGATCCAGGAACGGGCTGGTGGTCAGGGAGACGCCGGCCGGAGCCTGGCGGCCCGGGCTGCCGTTGATGTTCGGATCCCAGATGTCGACGTCGAAGCCGTTCTGCTGGCCGAGCTGCTGGATCATCCAGTCGAAGTCGACGATCGACTCGTGCCGGTAGGCCCCGCTCGGGCCGGAACGGCCGGTGACGAGGATCTTGAACTTCGCGTTCGGGATGGCGACGGGCACCATCGGGTTGGGGAACGTCCGGATCGCCTGGACGCCGGGTTCAGGCGTCCCGACCGTCACGCCGGTTCCGGTCGTGTCGACCGCCTTGCCGTTGAGCTGGTCGATCAGCGCCGAGCCGGCCGACGAGAGCACCGGCGTGGCCGCGGCCGCGGTCACGAACTGCTGCAGGGAGGCGATCGCGCCCGCCGTGTCGGCGGGGGTCGCGCCGGCCTTGGCCGTGGCGTCCGCCAGCAGCCCCTGGAGCTCGGTCTGCTTCGCGGCGGAGATGAGCGGCCGGGGGTTGGAGACCGCCACGCCCGAGGCGTGCGCCTTCGTCAGCGGCGCGGTGAGGGTGATGCTCATGGCCGCCGTCGAGACGCCGGCCTGGTGGTCCTTGGCCAGCGGGGCGGTCAGCACCACGTTCGGCCCGGTCGCGGGCCACGGCGAGATGTGCTTCGCGACGTAGACGACCTCCTGGTTGGGGCCCGGGTCGAGCACGATCGGCTGGCCGGCGATCGGGGCGTTCGTGTTGGTCGAAGGCGGGTTCGTGGCGTTGGTCCCGCAGCCGGTCGTGGCCCCCGGGCACTCGCCCGAGTAGCTCGCGAGCCGGATCTGGGTCGCACCCGCGCTGGCCGCGTTGGTCAGCGTGGTCACGTGCGTCGCCTGCGGGCTCAGTGCCTTGGCGATCGTCGCCGTCTCCTGGTTGGCGCCCGAGTCGATGTTGATCGTCTGGCCGGGGCGAAGGCCCCACGGGGCGGCCAACCGCAGGCCGGACGCGCCGACCGTCGTCGCGGAGCTGAGGGTGGTCGACCGCGCGTTGTTGGCGAGCTGGTCGATCACGGTCGCGAGGTCGGCGAACGAGGTCGTGACCGCGAACACGTTGATGTACTTCGACGCGTTGGCGCCGCTGTCCTGAAGCGAGATGGTCTCCGTGTGCTTGCCCACCGTGAGGGTGTTCATCGCGATCGTCCGCGCGGTGAGCTGCGTGCCGTCGAGCGTCATCATGCGCGGGGCCGAGCCGCCGGCGCCGTTGGACACCGTGTCGGTCGGGTCCTGCAGGCGCGGGTCGGCGAAGGACGGGGTGAGCGTCTGCGACTGAAGGATCTTGCCGTCGACGACCTGCGGCACGTACACCGAGGAGCCGCTGATGTGGTTCTTCGTCAGCGCGGCCGTCAGCGTGACGTTCGGCGCCGGAGCCGCGGGCGCGGAGGTGTCGACGCCGGCGATCTTCACGATCTCCGCGTTGGCGCCGCGATCGAGCTGGAGCGTGTCGCCGGCGGCGCGGCCCGTCACGCTCGCGAGGCGGATGCCGGTGTCACCGGCCTTGGCCGCCGGAGCGCCCGTCGTCGCGTTGTTCGGCTGGATCGTCGTCGCCGCCGGTCCCCAGATGGCCACGGGGCCGTTGGTGTCGATCAGCGAGGCGATCGTGTTGTAGAGCTGTGTGCCGGCCACCGCGACGCCCGAGGCGTGCGCGTTCGCGAGCGGGGCGGTCAGCGTCACGTTGGGCGCCGGGGCACCGGGAGCCGGTGTGACGATCGTCGCGATCGTCGCGGTCTCCTGGCCGGTGCCCGTGTCGATCAGCAGCGAGTCGCCCACGCCGCGATTGGCGGTGCTCGCAAGGCGCACGCCGGTCGCGCCGGCGGCCGACGCCGCGCTCAAGGTCGTGTTCGCCGTGGCGCCGCGGGAGACGTTCCCCGAGCTGTCGACCGCGCGGTAGCGCACCGTCGTGTTGCCCTGCTGCGACAGCGGGACGCTGGCGGTTGCCGCCGGGCCTTCCGTGACCGGGACGTCGATGTAGGTCGCACCACCATCGAGCGAGTACTGGAACTTCGACACCGCCACGTCGTCGGTGGCCGACAGGTTCAGCGTCTGGGGCGCTGTGATGCGCCAGTTGGCGTTGCCGTTCGGCGGCGCCGAGAATGCCGCCGGCGTCATCACCGGCGCCGCGGTGTCGGCTGCCATCGCCGGTGCGGCGACCGCCAGGCTCAGTGCGCACCCGGCGACGATCGCCGGCAGTGCCGTCGGCCGTTTCCAGCCGTGTGAATCCCTCATGGACGTTGCTCTCCTCGTAGACCCGACGAGCGTTGCTCCGGACGCTTCCGAGCCTCCGGATTGAGCCGAGCGTAAACCCGCGCCATTCCGCGTGTCAATCAGCCCCGTTCTCATTTGTTGTTCGACCGGCGAAAACGCACGACCGAAACGTCCATGAAGCACAGCGGGCCGGTTGATCCGACCTCTGAAGGGCAAATGAGAAGGCTCTCATCTTCGTCGAGAAACCCGCCGAACCTTCGGCACGTAGCGCGGTCGCGTGACCTCGAGGCGGCAGGGGCAGACGCGCCGGTAGTCCGCGTCCCAGTGGTCCTCGGGCGCACGCACGAAGTAGGCGTCCGGCCCATCCTGAGCAAAGCCCGTGAGGTACATCGAGGGCGACCGCGCGGTGGCCAGCGCGCGCGTGGCGAGCGTGTAGCGCCGGACCGTCCGCGAGCAGCCCGCGGGGTCGGGCCCACCCGCCCAGCATCGCCCGACCCGCGCAGTCGCGAAGGCCCTCAAAGGTGACCGCCGAGCTCACCCTTGCATTCCAGATACCGTCGGTATTAGAATACCGACGGTATGCGAATGAGCCGCGCCGAGATGCAGTCACAGACGCGGGAGGCGGTGATCGCCGCCGCCGACGCGCTGTTCGTCGAGCGCGGGTTCCACGCGAGCTCGGTCGGCGACATCGCGGCCGCGGCCGGCTACACGAAGGGCGCCGTGTACTCGAACTTCGCGTCCAAGGAGGACGTGTTCTTCGCCGTCTACGAACGCCGCGCGCAACACGGTGCGGCCGAGATGGAGCGGGTGCTGGCGGGCGATGTGGGCGAGGGCCTCGACGCGCTGGCCCACAACGCCGCGCGGCGGCGCGGCACCGGCGAGGACGGCTGGCTGGCGGCGTTCTTCGAGTTCTGGGCCCACGTCGTCCGCCGGCCGGCGCTGCGCGAGCGCTTCGCGGAGATCCACGCTCGCGCACACGCCCCGATCGTCGCCGCGCTCGAGCGCGCCGGAGCCGTGCCCGGCGAGGACCTGCGCCGCCGCGTGGTCGCCGTCTACGCGATGCAACTCGGGCTCTCGCTGGAGCGCCTGACCCAGCCGGACCTGGTGGACGACCAACTGGGCGTGCGCATGGGACGGATCTTCCTGGAGGAGGTCGACGGTGTATCAGCGGATCAAGCTGGCTGACTTCGTGGCGGGCGCCCGGCTCGAGCGCCGTGCGGCGTTCGACGAGCGCGAGCTGTTGCGCCACGCCGCGACGCACTCGCGCTTCTACCGCGAGCGGCTCGACCCGGCCGCGCCGCTGCAGGCGCAGCCGACGCTCGAGAAGGCGACGCTGATGGAGCACTACGACGACCTCGTGACCGAGCCGCGCCTGCGCCGCGACGCGCTGCTCGCGCACGTCGAGCAGGCGCGCGGGGACGAGCTCTACCTCGGGCGCTATCGCGCGATGACGACCAGCGGCTCTTCCGGCCGCAAGGGCCTGTTCGTCTACGGCCGCGCCGAGTGGGCGGCGATCATGGCCCAGTTCCTGCGCTACACGGCGCTATCCGGCATCAAGCCACGGGTCCCGCGACTGCGCATCGCGGTGATCGTCAGCCCGAACGCCGCCCACATGAGCCGGCGCGTCGCGCAGACGGCCTCGCTCGGCGTCCACCGCGTCGTGGCGCTGCCGGTGACCGCGCCCCTGGCGACGCTGGTCGAGCGCCTCAACGCCTTCCAGCCGCAGTCGCTGAACGCCTACCCGTCGATCGCCGCGCTGCTGGCCTCCGAGCAACAGGCAGGCCGCCTGCGGATCGCGCCGGAGCTGATCTCCACCAGCAGCGAGCTGCAGACCCCGGAGATGGTGGCGAGCATCGAGGCCGCGTTCGGCGTGCGCCCGCACAACCTGTACGCCACGACCGAAGGGCTGTGGGGGACCGACTGCGCCGAGCACGCCGGCATCCACCTGTTCGAGGACTTCACGCGCGTGGAGAACGTCGACGCCGGCGGCCGCCCGGTCCTCGACGGCGAGCCGGGCGAGAAGCTGCTCGTCACCAGCCTCTTCAATCGCACCCAGCCGCTGATCCGGCTCGAGGTCGCTGACGCCGTCACGCTGACCGCCGAGCCGTGCGCGTGCGGTCGCCCCGGGCGCCGGATGCGGGCCATCGCGGGCCGCAACGATGACGTGATCGTCCTTGGCGGCGTGCGCCTGCACCCGCTGCAGTTCGGCCTCGTCGCGCGTGACCGCGACGTCGTGGAGTTCCAGATCGTGCAGTCCGGGCCGCGCCTGCGCGTGCTCGTCGTCGCCCGCGCCGACGGGGTCGAGGAGCGGCTGCGGACCGGCGTCGAGACGCGCCTGCGCGAGCTCGGCGTCGCCGACCCGGCGGTCGAGGTCGAGCGCCGCGACGCGCTCACCCGCCCGGCGTCGGGAAAGCTGCAGCTCGTCGTCGCCGAATGAGAGGTGCCACGCGCTCGGTGTTCGGGTAGCCGCCCACGCTCATTAGGGGTTCCTCTGATGTTCCTGCCCGCTCCGGCCGGGAAGCTCCTTCCGCGACACTCAAAGAACGGTAAGGAGACCGATGACAGGCAGGGATGCGATCCGCGGCGTCGCCGTGGGCGTGCTGGCCGCGCTGGTGGCGGCGACGAGCGCCGAAGCGGCGACGAAGGTGGCGAAGCCCACGGGCTCCGCGTCCGTGACCGCGGGCGATCGGCTGGCCGTCAAGGTCGTCGTCACCAACCCGTCCAAGAAGAAGGCCAAGGCCGGGCGGGTCACGATCAAGCTGTCCGCGGTCAAGCTCGGCGCGCTGAAGGTCAAGGCGCTGAAGGCCCGCCGGAAGGCGACGGTGACAGGGTCCCTGACCGTCCCGGCGGCGACCGCCGCGGGCGCCTACAAGCTGATCGCGTGCTCGGGCACGAAGTGTGTGACGGGCGCGACGGTGAAGGTCACGCGCCGCGCGACGCCGCCGGCCACGCCGAGCGCACCGGCGCCCACGCCGGCCACGCCCGCCGCGCCCGCCTCGCCCGCCGCGACGCCCGTTCCGGGCAACGAGAACCTGCCACCCGCGCCGACGGCCACGCCCGGCGCCGGCAATCCGAGCCCCACGCCGGACCCGATCCCGGCCGACCCGAAGGACGCCGCGCCGCCGCTTGACCCGGGCGCCGCGACCTCGGTCTATGACTCCACGAAGTTCCTCTTCAGCGGCCCGAACCCGATCCAGCGCGACGTCGCCCCGGGCGCGATCGACGCCAAGCAGATCGCGGTCCTGCGCGGCACCGTGCAGACACGCGACGGGGCGCCGATCGAGGGCGCGCGGGTCACCGTGCTCGACCACGAGGAGCTCGGCAGGACCAACACCCGCGCCGACGGCGCCTTCGACCTCGCGGTCAACGGCGGCGGCGTGACGCTCCAGTTCGAGCGGGCAGGCTACCTGACCGTCCAGCGCACGCTGGCCCCGAACTGGCAGGACTACGAGACGCTCGCGGACGTCGTGATGGTCCCGCTGGACGCCAACGTCAAGACGATCGACCCGAGCTCCAACGAGGCCTTCCAGGTCGTCCGCGGCAGCGAATCCACCGACAAGGACGGCGAGCGCCAGGGGACGTTGCTGTTCCCCAAGGGCACGGACGCCACGATGGAGCTGCCCAACGGCCAGACCAAGCCGATCGACGAGCTCAAGGTCCGCGTCACCGAGTTCACCTACGGCAGCCAGGGCGACGAGGCCATGCCGGGCTCGCTGCCCGCCAACTCCGGCTACACGTACGCCGCCGAGTTCAGCGTCGACGAGGCGCTCAAGGCCGGCGCGACCCAGGTGAACTTCGACCAGCCGCTGATCAACTACACCGAGAACTTCATCGGCGCGCCCGTCGGCTCGCCGGTCCCGACCGGGTACTACGACCGCGAGAGCGCCGAGTGGAAGGCGTCGAAGAACGGCCGCGTGATCAAGGTGCTCGCGGGCGGCGTCGACACCGACGGCGACGGCAAGGCCGACACCGGCCTCGGCATGACCGACGCCGAGCGCGCCCGGATCGCTCAGCTCTACCAGCCCGGCCAGGAGCTGTGGCGCGTGGAGATCACCCACTTCACGCCCTGGGACCACAACTGGCCCTACGGCCCGCCGCCCGGCGCCAAGCCGCCCAAGCTCAAGGAGTTCGAGTGGGGCCGGCCGAACGACCCCTGCCAGCAGCAGGGCTCCCAGATCGGCTGCGAGACGCAGACGCTGGGCGAGTCCGTCCCGGTCACCGGCACGAACCTGACGCTCAACTACGCGAGCGACCGCACGCCCGGCTGGAAGGTCGACGAGACGATGAAGATCCCGGTCGTCGGCCAGGTCCCGCCGCGGCTGAAGGGCATCCAGCTGACGATCGACGTCGCGGGTGAGCAGATCGAGAAGCGCTGGTGCGATCCGTCGTTCCCGACCACGGGCGAGACGACCTGCCAGGGCTTGCCACCGATCACGCCCAACATCGACTACAGCTTCCACTGGGACGGCCTCGACGCCTACGACCGCGCCATCCAGGGCCGCGTGACGGCGACGATCAAGGTCATCTACGTCTACGAGTTCAACTACTACGGGGCGAGCGAGGACTTCGGCGCGGCGTTCAGCCAGTTCGGCTCCGACACCGAGGTCTTCGACGGCCGCTACGCCTGCGGCAACCGCTCGGGCACGATGGACACGCACTTCTTCTGCGGCATCCCGGTCGGCCAGACGATCACGCGGGCGATCGGCTCCTGGGACGCTCGGCCCACCGATGGTCTGGGCGGCTGGACGCTGTCCGACCACCACGCCTACGACCCGGTGGAGCGCGCGCTGCACCGCGGCGACGGCGCCACCACGCGCGCCGAGGCGCTCCCGCCGATCGTCAAGACGCTCGCCGGCTCGCGCACCCGAGGCGTCGGCTCCGGCCCCGCGCCGGGCAGCAACTTCCCGGCCGAGGGCGAGACCGCCGTCGGCGCGAACATCGACTATCTGGGCGACTACGTGCGCTCGCCGGACGGCAACCTCTACTTCTACAACGGGCTCAACCGCAACCACATCTTCCGGATGTCGCGGGACGGCAAGCTCTACCTGTTCGCCGGCAACGGGACCCGCGTGCTCAGCGGCGATGGCGGCCCGGCGAAGGACGCCGGCCTGGGCACCGTGCAGGCGCTCGCCGCCGCGCCCGACGGCGCGCTGCTGATCGCCTCCTACGACAACGACATGGCGACCGAGCAGCTCCGCCGGGTCGCGCCGGACGGCTCGAAGATCGAGACGATCGCGGGCACGACCAACCGCCAGGCGCCGCTGGGCGACGGCAAGCCGGCCAAGGAGGCGCACATCGGCGCCGTGGCCGACATGACCGTCGCGCCCGACGGCACGATCTACTGGACCGAGCGCTACAGCCAGATCGGCAACTGGAAGGGCCGCCTGCGCAAGCTCGCGCCGGACGGCCTCGTGACCACCGTCGCGGGCAACGGCGACCTCGCCGCACAGGACGGCAACCCGGCCTACGACGTCGCGATCGGCTCCGACCCCAAGGGTGTCGCGCTGGGCAGCGACGGCTCGATCTACCTCGCGCTGCAGTTCGAGCGCAAGGTCATCCGCATCGACCCGTCCGGCCGCGTGTACCGCTTCGCCGGCAAGGGCATCAAGGACGAGCGCGGCGCGATCGTGACCGGCCGGCCCGCCGGCGACTCCTACATCGACTCGCCCGTGAGCGTCGCCGCGGGCACCGACGGCAACGTCTACATCCGCTCGCTCGGCAACGACATCAGCCCCTCCGGCTCGGTGATCTTCCGCGTCGGCGAGGACGGCATCCTGCAGCAGGCCGCCGGGCGGCTGCGCGGCACCTGCGGCGCCGGCGGCGTCGACGGCGAGGGCGCGACCAGCGCCTGCATCCAGAACCACTCGACCACGATCGGCGTCGACGGCGACAACGGCGTCACCTTCGCCGACGGCCGTTACCTGATCCGCAAGGTCGCGCCGCCGCTGCCGGGCTTCGAGGCCGACGGGCTCGCGCTGCCGTCCGCCGACGGCCTGGAGGTCTACGAGTTCGACCGCCTCGGCCGCCACCTGCGCACCCGCGACGGATTCACCGGGCAGGTGCTGCAGACGTTCGAATACGACGTCGCCAAGCGGCTGAGCGGCATGGTCGACGCGTTCGGCAACCGCACGCGGATCGAGCGTGACGGCGCGGGCAAGGCGCTGGCGATCGTCGCCCCGGGTGGCCAGCGCACGACGCTGACGATCGGCGCGGGCGACTGGCTGGAGAGCGTCGCCAACCCCGCCGGGGACACGCATCGCTTCACCTACGACGGCGGGCTGCTGAAGAGCTTCAAGCTGCCCGCGGGCGGGACGACGCGCTTCGACTACGATTCGACAGGGCGCCTGATCGCCCACCACGGCGCCGACGGCGAGGAGCGTACGCTCAAGCGTGAGGAGATCGACGGCGGCTCGCGCGTGACGATCGAGACCGGCGCCGGCAAGAAGACGACCTACTCGATGGAGGTCATGGCCAACGGCGACCGCGTGCGCACCGTGCGCCAGCCGTCGGGTTCGACCTCGAAGTCGGTCACCGCCGTCGACGGGCTGACGACGCTGACCGCCGCCGACGGCACCAAGACGACGATCGAGACCCAGCCCGATCCGCGCTGGGGCGCCGCCGTGCCCGTGCTCGCCGAGCAGGTGATCACGACGCCCGCCGGCAAGTCGGTCAAGACCACCGAGACGCACAGCGCGGTGCTCCGCAACGCGCAGGACCCGTTCTCGATCAACACGCTCACCACGACGTTCTCCGACGGCGGATCGTGGATCTACGACGGCACCGCGCGGACCGTGACCGCGGAGTCGGCCGAGGGCCGGACGACCGTGACCTCGCTCGACGTCTACGGCCGCGTGGTCAAGCAGACGCTCGGGACCGGCGTGGCGCCGCTGGAGTACACCTACGACACGGTCGGGCGGCCGAAGTCGATCAAGCAGGGCACCCTGCAGACGACCTACGCCTACGACGCCAAGCACCGCATCATCAGCGACACCGACGCGGGCAACAACGTCACCGGCTTCGCCTACGACGACGCCGACCGCGTGACCGAGAAGCGCCTGCCCGGCAACCGCGTCTACTCCTACAGCTACGACGCCAACGGGAACGTGGCGACGGTGACCACGCCGCGCGGCAAGGTCCACACGTTCACCGTCACCAACGACAACCGCTCGAAGTCGTACACGCCGCCGGCCTCGACGGGTGGGTACGTCCGCTCCTACAACGCCGAGCGCCGGGTTCAGAGCACGACCCTCCCGAGCGGCGCGCAACGCGTCATGGGCTACGACGAGGCCGGGCGCCTGACGTCCGAGGACGGACGCACGTACGGCTACGACGGCGAGCAGGATCGCTTCAGCACGATCACCAACGGTGGGCAGTCGATCGCCTACGCCTACGACGGAGCGCTGCCCGCGTCGATCACCGCGACGGCGGGCACCTACGACTACACGCTCGGGGACAAGCTGCTGCCGACGGCCGAGAAGCTCACCGTCGGCGCGACCGAGCTCACCCGCGCGGTGGCGTTCGACGACGACCGGCTGGCGACCAGGAGCGGGCCGTTCACGCTCGAGCGCTCCGGGCCCGCCGGCTCGGTCTCGAAGATCACCGACGGCAAGCTCTCGCTGAGCTACGCGTACGACGCCAACGGCCGCCCGGCGACGCGCACGCTGAGCGTGGGCGGCACCGAGCGCTTCTTCCAGAAGCTCACGTTCGACAACGCGGGCCGCGCGAGCAGGCGTGAGGAGCGCGTCGACGGCTCCGCTGCGGACACGCTCGACTACGGCTACGACGGCTCCGGCCAGCTGCTGACGGTCAAGCGCGGCGCGACGGTCCTCGAGGACCACGCCTACGACGGTGCGGGCAACCGCCTCGACGCCGGCGCGGTCTATGACGACCAGGATCGCCTGACGTCGCGTGGCGGCGTCGCGTACACGTGGGACGCGGACGGGTTCCTCAAGTCCCGCGGCGCGGACACGTTCACCTACTCGCGGTCAGGCGACCTGCTCAGTGCGATGGGCGTGCAGTACGCCTATGACGCGCTCGGCCGGCGGGTCTCGCGCGGGCAACGAGACGTACCTCTACGGCAACCCGGCGAACCCGTTCCAAGTGACGGCGTCGGTCGTCGGCGGCGTCGTCACGTCCTACTACTACGACGCGGAGGACCGGCTGTTCGCGTTCGAGCGGGGCGGTGAGCGCTACTACGTCGGCGCCGACGCGATGGGCTCGCCGCGGGTGGTGCTGCGAGCCTCCGACGGCGCGGTCGTGCGTCGCGTGTCCTACGACTCGTTCGGCGTCGAGACCGTCGCCGTGGCGACGCTCGATCTCCCGATCGGCTACGCGGGCGGGCTGCGCGATGCGACCACGGGCCTCGTCCGCTTCGGCCTGCGCGACTACGACCCGGCCTCCGGGCGCTTCGTGGCCCGCGACCCGAGCTTCTTCGGCGGCAGCCCGGAGAACCTCTACGGCTACGTCGGCAACAACCCGATCACCCAGAAGGACCCGACCGGGCTCGTCTGCATCGGCTGGTCGATGTACGCGACGGTCGGCGGCGGCTTCTCGTTCTGCCGCGACAACGCCTGGGACTGGACCGCCGACTGGAGCGTCTGCGGCGAGGTCGGCCTCGGCCTCGGCGGCGGCGTGGACGTCGACCTCGTGGGCTCGGCCAGCTCGGGTCGCTCGGTGTTCGCCGAGGTGACCGGAAAGGCGTTCTGGGTGGGCGGCACGATCGGCGCCGAGCTCGACCTCGACTGCATGCAGGCGAAGGCGGGCGCGAAGGTGATGGCAGGGCCGCTGACGATCGGCGCCGACACGACCGGTTCGAAGTCCTACGGAGGCGGTCAGAACGACCTTCCGATGCCGGGCGTGCGCCTCGAGGGCAAGGTGGGGGTGAAGGTCTGCAAGAAGTGGTGAGGTAGTCAAAGCGGTGGCGGCCGAGTACGCTGGGTGTGAGCCCACCGGGCTCGGTCGCCGCCAGGTTCTCCCTGTCTCTCCCTGACGCGTCCCATGCTTTAGAGCTCAGGAGGACGCGATATGAAGCCAGAAGCACAACCGCTCCGCGGTGAAGCCGCCTATCGTGCGCAACGCGCCGAGATCGCCAAGCGCAACGCCGCCGCCTGCGAGGCCGGCGCCCGCGCCCGCGCCGTCAAGACCGCCGAGGAGCTCAAGAGCGAAGCCCTCCGCGAGCGCCGTGAGGCGCAGACCCGGCCTACGCAGCCCGGGCGCTGAACACCGTCAGCCGCATCTCGCGGCGCACCCGGAAGCCGAGCTTTTCGTAGAGGCGCTTCGCGCCGTTCTCGTTCTTGACGTGCAGGAAGGGCAGTCCGCCGCCGTCCTGCACATGGGCGACCATCGCCTCCATCAGCGTGCGCCCGTACCCGCGGCCCTGAAAGTCCGGGTGGGTGCAGACGGCGCTGATCTCGGTCGCGCCGGTCATCTTCAGCCGCTCGCCCGCCATCGCGGCGAGCCGGCCGTCCTCGCGAAAGCCCGCGTAGCGGCCCATCACGTGGGTGCGGGCGAAGAACGGACCGGGCTCGGTGAGCCGCGTCAGGGCGAGCATCTCGTCGACGTCGGCGGCGCCGAGTGTCAGCAGCCCCCGCGGGGCCTGCTTCGGCTCGCCCTCGTAGACCATCTGCTCGATCCAGCGCTCGTGCATCAGCGTCCAGCCGGGCGGCAGCCTCACCGTGTCGGTGGTGAAGGACGCCAGCCGCTCGCCGGGGGCGACGATCCGGCGCAGGTCGTCGAACGAGTGCGCCGCGACGAACGCGGCGATGTCGGACGGGTAGCGGTGTGCCTCGCCATGGGAGATCGCCAGGTCGCGGTGCTCAGTGGTCAGCGCGTGCCAGATCGGGTCGTCGAGCGCGGTCACGCGTCGACCGTAGCAGGGTCAGTTCTCTGATGAAACTGACTGGTAGGAGCGCATCGTCGCTTCCAGCGCGGCGATGTGGACCTCCATCGCCGCGTCGACCGCTTCGTGGTCGCCGGTGGCGAGCAGGTCGAGCAGCAGGCCGCGGGTGACGGCGATGCCCAGGCGCGCGGCCGCGTTCCCGTCCGGGAAGCCGAGCTGGGCGAAGATCGTCGCCGACGGCTCGAGCCAGGCGTCGATGATCCCGTCGAGCAGTTCGGTGGTGCCCGGGCGGCCCTGCAGCGCCTGGCCGTAGATCTCGAAGAACAGGCGCTCGTTCGGCCACAGCGACGGGTCGGAGATGTGCTTCCACCACGCGCGCATGGCGTCGCCGGGGGAGGCCGTGGGATCGGGGAGGATCGAGTCGAGCAGGTCCCGCTGGCGTTGCTCGACGGCTTGGACGACGGCCACCAGCAGGCCCTCGCGGCCGCCGAAGTGGTGGATCAGCATGCGGTGGCTCGAGCCGATGGCGGTCGCCAGTTCCCGCAGCGACAGGTCGCTGATCCCGCGCTCGGCGATGTGGTCGATGGCGGCGTTGAGGAGCCGTTCGCGGGGGTTGACGCCGGCCATGGCAAAACTGTACCATGTGGTACATGTCCTCCCCAGTCACGGTCTCCATCGACGTTCCGCAGGCCCGCGACGACGTGTACGCGTTCCTCGACGTGATGGCCAACCACGAGTCCTTCACCGACCACCTGCTCACCAACTGGCGCGTCTCGGGCCCGGCCACGGGCGTCGGCGCGAAGGCCGCCGTCACCGTCAAGTCCGGCGGCATGTCCGACGAGGCGACCTTCGAGGTCATCGAGGCCGAACCGGGCCGGATGATCCGCGAGCGCAACTGGGCCTCCAAGGGCAGGCGCGTCGCGACCGGCACCTACGTCCTGAGCGACCTCCCGTCCGGCGGCACCCACATCGAGTTCACCTTCGCCTTCGAGCGGGTCCCGGCGCGCGAGAAGCCCCTCGTCCCGCTCATGCGGCGCATGATCCGCCGCGGCAACGAGCGCTCGATGACCCGCCTGGCCGAGCAGCTCACCACAACCTAAAGGGGCCAGGCCCCGTCAACCCAGGTTGATGGGGCCAGGCCCCTTTATGTTGGGTGGGTGCAGATCCGGGTCTCGGTCAACGGCGAGGAATACGCGCGCGAGGTGGAGCCGCGGCTGCTGCTGGTCCACCTGCTGCGCGACGAGCTCGGGCTGACCGGGACCCACTGGGGGTGCGATACGTCGAACTGCGGGACGTGCGTCGTGCTCATGGACGGTGAGCCGGTGAAGTCGTGCACGGTGCTGGCCGCGACCGCCGAGCGCTACGAGATCACGACCGTCGAGGGCCTGGAGCGCGACGGCGTGCTCGACCCGGTGCAGGAGGGCTTCCGCCAGCAGCACGGCCTGCAGTGCGGGTTCTGCACGCCGGGGATGATGCTCACGGCCCGCGCGTTGCTGGACGCCAACCCGTCACCGACCGACCAGGAGATCCGCGTGGCCATCTCGGGCCAGATCTGCCGCTGCACGGGCTACGCGACGATCGTGCGCTCGATCCGCTGGGCCGCCGACCACCCGTCGTAGAGGCCCAGCGAGTGGTCGCTTGTGAACCGCATCGGTTCACAACTGACCAGTGGCGCCGCTCGTGAGCGGCGACGCGCCACCCGCGCTCGCGAGGCGATCCGTTCAGTCGCCGCGTGCGACGGACTGCCAGAGCGTCACGTGCGGCTTGGCGCGCACGCTCGAGGAGACCGCGCCGGCGCGGCCGGCGGAGATCGCCTGGGTGGCCTCGGGCGTCGTGGCGAAGCGCTGGAGCGCCAGCGCCGCCGGCAACGCTCGGCCGAGGCCCAGGGTGGAGGCGTGCCACATCTCGACGATCGGCGTGCCGCGGACGTCCAGGCGGACCAACGCGCGGCGGCGGACCTCGTCCACGACCGAGTGCGCCAGCGTCAGGACGATGCCTTCGCCCGCCGCCGCGGCGGCGATCGCGGCGGCGCCCGACGAGAACGTGGATACGCGCGGGGACAGCGAGTGGCGAGCCAGGAACGCGCCGGTTCCCTCGGACGGATCGACGGACGACGAGAGCCAGTGCTCCTCGGCGAGATCGGCGGGTGTGAGGTGGCGGCCGCGAGGGGGTGCGACGGCGCGGCGACGATGATCAGGCGGCAGCGCAGGAACGCGGCGGCGGCGATGGTGGCGGCCGTGCCCGGGGCCGGGCCGAGGGCGATGTCCGCGCGGCGGTGCTCCAGCGCCTCGGCGAAGTCGGCGCCCGCGAGCTCGGTCACGGCGATCTCCAAGGGCTCGCCGCGGGCGGTGAACAGCTCGATCAGCGGCCCGATGTGCTCGGCGACCAGCGAGGTGGCGGCGACGACGAGGCGCCGCGACTCCGCGCCGGAGGCCACCGACCGACGCGCCTGGTCGGCCAAGCCCAGGATCTCCGACGCCAACGCGGCGAGCCGGCGGCCGCCCGGTGTCAGGGCGATCCCGCGGCCGTTGCGGACGAACAATTCGTCGCCGAGCTCCTTGCGCAGCGCCGCGACCGCGACCGACACCGCGGGCTCGGTGACCTCGAGCTCGGCGGCCGCCGCCTTGACCGATCCGTGGCGGGCGACGAGCACGAAGGACTGCAGCTGAGCGAGGGTCATAAGTGATCGCTTAGGTCAGGTTTGACACAGCGACCATAACACCGGCATTCTGCCTGTCAGGGTCCAGTTCGGAGGAGAGAGTCCTGCAGGTTCCAGCACCGTTCGGCTATGAGCGCGCCACGAGCGTCGAGCACGCGATCTCGCTGCTCGAGGAGCTCGGTCCGCAGGCGCGCCTGCTGGCCGGCGGCCACAGCCTGCTGCCGATGATGAAGCTGCGCCTGGCGCAGCCGGACCATCTCGTCGACATCGATCCGCTTGCCCAGAGCCTGGGCTACGTCGAAGAGCACGACGGCGGCGTCCGGATCGGCGCGATGACGCGGCACAGAGACCTGCTCGAATCGCCGCTGCTGGCCGACGGCATCTTCAGCGACGCCGAGCGCGTGATCGCCGACCCGGTGGTCCGCAACCGCGGGACGATCGGCGGCGCGCTGTGCCAGGCCGACCCGGCCGAGGATCTCTCCGCCGTGTGCGCGGCGGTCAAGGCGAAGCTCGTCATCCGCTCGCGCACCGGCGAGCGGGTGGTGGACATGCACGAGTTCCACCGGGGCCCGTACGAGACCGCGGTCGGCCCCGCCGAGATGCTGGTCGAGATCCGCGTGCCCAGGCGCGGCGGCAGCGCCTACCTGAAGGTCGACCGGCGCGTGGGTGACTGGGCGGTCGCGGCCGCCGGCGCCGCGCTCGACATCGACGAGGACGGCACGATCACGGCCGCGGGCATCGCGCTCGCGGCGGTCGGCGGAGACATCACCTGCCCGACCGCGGAGCAGGCGCTCGTCGGGGAGCCGGCGAGCGAGGAGACGTTCGCGCGCGCCGCGCAACTGGCGGCGGCGGCGTGCGAACCGGTCACGGACCAGCGTGGGTCCAAGGCATACAAGCGGCACGTCGTCGGCGTGCTCACGGAACGAGTACTCCGGCGTGCGAGCCAACGAGCGGAGGGAGTGTGAGATGCAAGCCCCGTTAGCAGCGTCCACGGGCTGGACCATCGGGCTGATCCTCGGGGTCGTGGTCATCCTGATCGCCGCGGCGATCGTGATCACGATCGTCAGGCTCGCGCAGCGGATCGCCGGTCAGGCGGCCGGCGCCGTCGACGGCGTCGAGAAGGTGCGCCGGCAGACCGACGGCCTCCCGGGCGTCAACCGCATCAACGACTCCGGCGTGCGCATCCTGCACTCCGCCCGCGCACTGCGGAAGGTGGCGGTGGGCAAATGACCATCCGCGAAGCGATGGTCAAAGCGACCGGCAAGGGCGCCCTGCACACGAGAGGCGGTGCTCGCCAATGAGCAACGACGGAGCGTGGACGCTCGCGCTGATCATCGGGCTCGCCGCGGCGCTGATCGTCGCCGTGCTGCTGCTGATGCTGATCAAGGCCTGCCGCGAGATCGAAGGCAGCGTCAACGGCCTGCTCGACGTGGCGGGCAAGGTCGCCGCCAACACCTCGAACATCCCGGCGCTCGCCGCCACCGCGCCCGTGCTGGCGCTGATCGTCGACGAGGCGATCGTCCAGGACGGCTACATGAACGCCCTCACCGACGGATTCGGAGGCCGATAAGCCATGGCTGCCCTGTCCATCCTGCTCGCGGTCGTGGTCATCGTCGTGCTGGCCGCGGCGCTGCTCGAAGTGCGGCGCTCGCTGCACGCCAGCGCCACCGGCCTGGCCACGCTCGCCGATGCCCTCGAAGGCGTCGAGGCCGAGCACCTGCGCCCGCTCGAACAGCACGTCAGCGCCATCAACGCGCAGTTCGACACCATCCTCTCCGCCCTGCCGGGCATCGGCGCCAAGGCGGCCATCGTCGCCGAGAGGAGGCCCCGATGATCGTCGTCGCCCTCGTGATGCTGGTCGTCGTCTTCCCGGTCGTGGTCTACCTCCTGCACAACGTCCTCAAGGAGGCGAAGGCGATCACGCCGCAGGTCAAGCGGATCGCCGCCGCCGCGCACGCCGGCTCCAAGGACCTCGACGCCGCGCCGCTGCTGCTGACCACGCAACAGCAGGTCCGCGACACCGTGGCCAACGTCGCCGCGTACGGCGGCTCCCTCGACGTGATCGTGGACGACGCCTGATGGACGCCGCCGGAGTCATCCTGCTGATCGCGGTCGTCCTGATCGTGCTCGCGCTCGTCTACTACCTCGGCCTGGTGATCTTCGAGTTGCAGAAGATCACCGAAGGCCTCGACACCGCCATCGACGGGGTCGTCGAGATCATCGCCAAGTCCGAGCCGGTCAACCCGATCGTCTCCGACATCAACCTCAACCTCGACGCGGCGGTCGACGCCCTCGAGGGCCTGCTGGTCAAGAAGGCCGGCCTGCCCGAAGCGATGGGCCTGCTCGAAGGCCTCTACCCCGGCGCGAAGGCCGAAGGGCTCAGGAACTTCCCGGACTCCAAGACGGTGAAGTCCCCGCGCATCGGCGAGGTCTATACGCGCGGCACGCTCACGCTCGCCCGCCTCGGCCGCGAGGCGCCGATCGCCGCCGCCAGCCCGAACGGGCCGGCGATCCGTGACGCGCGCTACGGCAGCACCGCCTCGCGCGGGCTCTACCCGGCCGCGCGCCCCGGCCGCTCGCCGGTCATCGGCACCAACTCTCCCGTTCAGTACGAGGTCGAAGATGCAGACCCCAGCGCCGTTTGAGTACGAGCGGGCGACGAGCCTCCAGGGCGCGATCGCCTCGCTCAAGGAGCATGAGGACTCGCGCATCGTCGCCGGCGGGCACAGCCTGATCCCGATGATGAAGCTGCGCCTCGCGAACCCGTCGCGGCTGATCGACATCAACGATCTGACCGACCTGGCCTACATCCGCGAGGAGGGCGACGAGCTCGCGATCGGCGCGCTCACGCGCCACGTGGACCTGCTGAAGTCCGACCTGCTGTTCGAGCGCTTCCCGGTCTTCCGGGACGCCGAGCTGGTGATCGCCGACCCGGTGGTCCGCAACCGCGGCACGATCGGCGGCTCGCTGTGCCAGGCGGACGCGGCCGAGGACCTCTCCGCCGTGTGTGCCGCGCTGAAGGGCACGATCACGCTCACCGGCGCCGACGGCACGCGCACGGTGGGCATGGACGAGTTCCATCTCGGCCCGTGGATGACCGCCGTCGGCGACGGCGAGATCCTGACCGAGATCCGGTTCAAGGTGAGAGACGGCGCGGGCTCCGCCCACGAGAAGGTCGAACGCCGAGCGGGCGACTGGGCGATCGCCGCGGCCAGTGCCGCGCTGTGGCTCGACGGCGGCACGATCGCCGACGCCGGCATCGCGCTCAGCGCCGTCGGCCTGACGACCATCGACCTCACGCGCGCCGAGGAGCTCCTGAAGGGCAAGACGCCATCCGACGAGCTCTTCGAGCAGGCCGGCGCGATCGCGTCCGAGGACTGCATGCCGATCCCCGACGGCCGCGGACCGGTCGACTACAAGCGCCACCTGGCTGGCGTCCTGACCAAACGCGCACTCCGGAAGGCAGCGACACGGGCCCTGTCATGAACATCTCGATCAACATCAACGGCGAGCCCGTGACGCGCGACGTCGAGCCGCGCACGCTGCTCGTGCACTTCATCCGCGAGACCGAGGGGCTGACCGGCACCCACTGGGGCTGTGACACCTCCAACTGCGGCGCCTGCGTCGTCCAGATCGACGGCCAGCCGGTCAAGTCCTGCACGACGCTGGCGGCGATGGCGCAGGGGCACGAGGTCCGGACCGTCGAGGCGCTCGAGGTCGACGGCGTGCTGGACCCGATCCAGCAGGGCTTTCACGAGAAGCACGCGCTGCACTGCGGCTTCTGCACGCCCGGCATGCTCATGACCGCGCGGGCGCTGCTGGACGAGAACCCGGACCCGACCGAGGAGGAGATCCGGATGGCGATCTCCGGCTCGATCTGCCGCTGCACGGGCTACAAGAACATCGTCGCCGCGGTCCGCTGGGCGGCGGAGAACCCGACCGAGGTGGCGCGATGACCGCGATCATGGGCTTCGGCCCGCTCAAGCGCAAGGAGGACGCGCGCTTCATCCGCGGCAAGGGCACCTACCTGGACGACATCCGCCTGCCCGGCATGGTCCACATGGCGATCCTGCGCTCGCCGTTCGCTCACGCGAAGATCAACTCGATCGACACGTCCGCGGCGCTCGCGCTGCCGGGCGTGGCGGCGGTGATCACGGCGAAGGACCTCGAGACGCTCGGCCTCGCGTGGATGCCGACGATCTCCTACGACACGCAGGCCGTGCTCGCGGGCGACAAGGTGCGCTTCCAGGGCCAGGAGGTCGCGGCGGTGATCGCGACCGACGAGTACATCGCCCGCGACGCGCTGCAGCTGATCGACGTCGACTACGAGCCGCTGGGCGCGGTGGTCAACGCGCGCAAGGCGCTCGACGACGACGCGCCGCTGATCCGCGACGACAAGGACGGCCAGACCGACAACCTGGCCAGCCCGACGTGGGAGGCGGGCGACGAGGCGGCGACCGACAAGGCGTTCGCCGAGGCCGACACGATCGTCGCGCGCGACATCATCTACCCGCGCTGCCATCCGGCCCCGCTGGAGACGTGCGGGATGATCGCCGACTTCAACCCGCAGACCGGCCAGCTCGACCTCTACAACGGCAACCAGGCGCCGCACGCGCACCGCACGGTCTACGCCCACGTGGCCGGCCTCGCGGAGCACATGATCCGCATCCGCTGCAACGACATCGGCGGCGGCTTCGGCAACAAGGTGCCGGTCTATCCGGGCTACGTGTGCGCGATCGCCGGCTCGATCGTCGCCGGCGTGCCGGTGAAGTGGATCGAGGACCGCAGCGAGAACCTGATGTCCACCGGGTTCGCCCGCGACTACATCATGAAGTCCGAGATCTGCGCCAAGGACGGGAAGATCACCGGCCTGCGCGTGGACGTGATCGCCGATCACGGCGCGTTCGACTCGACCGCCCAGCCGACCAAGTTCCCGGCCGGGTTCTTCCACATCGTCTGCGGCTCCTATGACCTGCAGGCCTCGCACGTGAAGGTCAAGGCGGTCTACACCAACAAGGCGCCGGGCGGGGTCGCGTACCGCTGCTCGTTCCGGATCACCGAGGCGGTGTATCTGGTCGAGCGGATGGTCGAGGCGCTGGCGCTGGAGATGAAGGTCGACCCGATCGACCTGCGCATGCGCTCGTTCATCGGCAAGGACCAGTTCCCGTACGAGACGACCACGGGCTGGACGTACGACTCGGGCGATTACCACAAGACGATGAAGGTCGCGATGGACATCGCGGGCTACGAAGACCTGCGCTCCGAGCAGCTCGAGAAGCGCGCGAAGGGCGAGCTGATGGGCATCGGCGTGTCCTTCTTCACCGAGGGTGTCGGCGCCGGCCCGCGCAAGCACATGGACATCCTCGGCCTGGCGATGAACGACGGCGCGGACCTGCGCGTCCACCCGTCCGGCAAGGCGGTGGTAAGCCTCTCCGCCCAGACCCAGGGCCAGGGCCACGAGACGACGTTCGCGCAGATCGTGGCCGAGGAGCTCGGCATCCCGCCGGAGGACGTCGAGGTCCGCCACGGCGATACCGACAAGTCGCCGTACGGCCTCGGCACCTACGGGAGCCGAAGCACCCCCGTGTCCGGCGCCGCGGTCGCGGTGGTCTCGCGGAAGGTCCGCGACAAGGCCCGCGCGATCGCCGCGCAGATGCTCGAGACGCGCCCCGAGGACCTGGCCTGGGAGAAGGGCCGCTGGTACGTCAAGGGCGACCCGTCGGCCGGCGCGACGATCTTCGACATCACCCAGCGCGCCTACTCCGGCGAGTCGCTGCCGGAGGGCATGGAGGGCGGCCTCGACGCCCAGGTCATCTACGACCCGCCGAACCTCACCTACCCCTACGGCGCCTACATCGCCGTCGTCGACATCGACCCCGAGACGGCCCACGTCAAGGTCCGGCGCTTCATCGCCGTCGACGACTGCGGCGTGCGCATCAACCCGATGATCGTCGAGGGCCAGATCCACGGCGGGCTCGCGGAGGGCGTCGGCATCGCGCTGATGGAGGTCATCACCTTCGACGACGAGGGCAACTGCCTCAACGGGTCGTTCATGGACTACCTGATCCCGACCGCGCTCGAGTGCCCGGACTTCGAGCTCGGCGAGACGGTCACGCCGTGCCCGCACCATCCGATCGGCGCCAAGGGCGTCGGCGAGTCGCCGAACGTCGGCTCGCCGCCGGCGATCGTCAACGCGGTGATCGACGCGCTGCATGAGACCCATGGCGTCGACCACATCGACATGCCGTGCACCCCCGCCCGCGTCTGGGCGGCGATGCAGGGGAACGCGGCGCCACCCCAGTGATCCGCGATGAGAACACGGCGGAGAGCGCGGTGCGGCACCTGGCGGGTGACGTCGAGACGCTGGCGCGGCGGCTCGCGGACGCTGACTACCTGGTCGACGAGGGACTGGCGACAGCGCTGTTCCTGAGCCTCCGCCTTCCGCAGCCGCTGCTGCTGGAGGGGGAGGCCGGGGTCGGCAAGACCGAGGCCGCGAAGGCGCTCGCCCAGGTGCTGGACACGCCGCTGGTGCGGCTGCAGTGCTACGACGGCATCGACGCCGCCGAGGCGCTCTACGAGTGGAACTATCCGCGCCAGCTGCTGTCCATCCGGCTCGCCGAGGCCAGCGGCGACAAGCTCGCCGAGGAGCAGCTGTTCAGCCGCGACTACCTGATCGCGCGCCCGCTGCTGCGGGCGCTGGAGCACCCCGGGCCGCGGCCCGCGGTGCTGCTGATCGACGAGATCGACAGGGCGGATGACGACTTCGAGGCGTTCCTGCTCGAGCTGCTGGCCGAGGCCGCGGTGACGATCCCGGAGCTGGGCACGATCCGCGCCACGCACCCGCCCGTGATCGTCCTGACGTCCAACCGCACGCGTGACCTGCACGACGCGGTCAAGCGCCGCTGCCTGTACCAGTGGATCGACTACCCCGACCAGCGGCGCGAGCTGGACATCGTCAAGCGGCGGGTGAAGGGCGCCTCCGACGGGCTGGCGCGCAACGTGGTGGCCGCGATCGCCGTGATGCGCCAGAGCGACGTCCAGAAGCCGCCCGGGATCGCGGAGGCGATCGACTGGCTGCGCGCGCTCGAGTTGCTGGGCATCAGCGAGCTCGACGAGGCGACGATCGACCGCACGCTCGGCAGCGTCCTGAAGTACAGCGAGGACCAGGACGTCGTCCGCGCCGCGGGCCTCGGGAGCCTCGTGTCGTGATCGCGGAGCTCGTCACCGCGTTCGGCCGGCGCCTGCACGAGGCGGGCGTGCCGGTCACGCCGGAGCGCTCCGCGCGGTTCGCCGACGCGCTGTCGCTGACCGAGCCCGTCTCGCGCACGCGCCTGTACTGGACGGCGCGGGCCGTGCTCGTGTCCGATCCGGCGCAGGTGCGCGCGTTCGACGCCGTGTTCTTCGACGTCTTCGGCGGCGTGAAGTTCAGCTACGACAAGCCCGAGGACGCCGTGCACGAGCTCTCCGTGGCCGACCATCGCCCCGGCGAGCACCGGCGCCCAGGGCGGTGCGCCCGGCGGCGCTTCGCCGGCGCCCGGCGACGGTGAGTCCGCCGATCGACGAGGTGTCCTCGTGCCGGTGATGGCCAGCCGACGAGGAGCGCCTGCGCGGCAAGCACTTCGACGCGCTGGAGCCCGGCGAGCTGGCGCTGTTGTACCGGCTGATGACCGAGTTCAAGCTCGCGGCGCCCGTGCGGCGTACGCGGCGGGCCAAGCGCGACCGCCACGGCGAGCAGATCGATCTGCGGCGGACGCTGCGGGGCTCGCTGCGAACCGGCGGCGTGACCCTGTCCACCTGCGCCACCGGCGCCGCGCGATCGAGCGACGCCGGATCGTGCTGCTGTGCGACATCAGCGGCTCGATGGAGCCGTACTCGCGCGCGTTCCTGCAGTTCCTGACCTGCGCGGGCAACGACGCGGAGGCGTTCGTGTTCGCCACGCGGCTGACGCGGGTCACGCGCGCAGCTCGCCTCGCGCTCGCCCGACCGGGCGATGCAGAGAGCCGCGGCGGCCGCGCCCGACTGGTCGTCGGGCACCCGCATCGGCGAGGCCTTGAAGCGCTTCAACGACCGCCACGGCCGCCGCGGGATGGCGCGCGGCGCGGTCGTCGTCATCTTGAGCGACGGCTGGGAGCGCGGCGATCCCGCCCTGGTCGCGCGGAGATGGAGCGCCTTGCACGGCTCGCGTACCGGATCGTGTGGGTCAACCCGCGCGCGGCCGCGGCCGGCTTCTCGCCGCAGGTGGGCGGGATGGCCGCCGCGCTGCCGTACATCGACGCGCTGATCTCCGGCCATTCGCTGGAGGCGATGCACGAGGTGATCGCCGAGATCGGGTCCGAGCGGACGCGGAAACTGACGGCGCCCGAGCCTGAAGACGAGGAGTGGGCGAGCGCGACCCCGGTGGCGGGCTCGAGCGTCGCCATGCCGAGCGGCTACAGCCCGAGCCGAGGAAGGACGAGTCCCGGATGGATTCTCCATTGAGGACGTGCATCTACCCGGGGTGCGACCGTCCGGTCGTGCCCCCGCCGGAGGCCGGCGGCCCGCCGTCGGCGTTCTGCGACCGAGAAGACCACAACGCCCTGACCGCCCATCAGGAGCGCATAGCGATTGGAGGAGCAAGGTGGCTGACGAGGCGTATCGCGCGGTATTCCTGCGCGTGCATCCCGACAGGGAAGATGGTGCTGAGCCTCACCACCGAGGCCGACGGCAAGGAGTCCGAGTACGCGGCGCTGGTCGCCGAGGAGCTCGGCGTGCCCGCGCTGGACGTCAAGGTCCTGCCCGCCGACGAGAACCGCTTCGGCTCCGGGCACGGCTTCAACACCAGCCCGTCCGGCGGCACCCCGGCGGCGATCACCAGCGCGACGGGGAAGATCCTGGCCAAGGCGAAGCTGCTCGGCCGAGGTCGATCTCGGAAGCGAGTCCACGTGGGACGACGGCGCGTTCACCGCCGGCGGCCAGTCGCGCACGATCGCCGACATCGCGCTCTACGCCCACGGCACCGGTGCGCTCCCGCCCGGCGTCGAGGGCGGCCTGGACGCCCAGACGGTCTACACCGACTGATGGACTACGGACCGCACAACGCGATGCTGACCGTCCACACCAAGCGCGGCGGCGCGGCGGCCAAGGCCGGGCACGACCTGACGATCCTCGTCGAGCGCTGGAACGCGACGCTGACCGACGACGGGCTCGTCTTCGAGGCCGACCTCGTCCTCGCTGAGGTGCTCGAGGGCCACGGCGGCATCGTTCGCGCTCGACGACGGCGACAAGGCCGGGATCAAGCAGACGATCAACGAGGAGATCCTCAAGGGCACGCCGATCAGCTACCGCGACGGCGAGCTCACGCTCAACGGCGTCACGCGCCCGCTCGACTACCGCTTCGAAGGCGGCGAAGGCCGCGCGGAGCTCAAGCAGACCGACTTCAAGATCAAGCCCTACTCGGCGCTGTTCGGGACCCTCAAGGTCGCCGACCTCGTCGAGGTGAAAGTGAGGACCAAATGGTTGAGCTCGACCACCGCTTCGAAACCGGCAAGGACACCGGCTACAACTGGGACGCGGTCCTGGACCTCGACCGGATCATCCCGTGCGTCGAGGGCGGCAAGGTGCTCGAGCGCGAGACCGACGATAAGGCCAAGGCCGAGATCAAGGTCAAGATGGGCGCGATGTCGATGACCTTCCGCGGCACCGTGGAGGTCACCGAGCGCGACGACGACGCCCACGGCGCGCTGTTCGCGGTGCAGCTCCCAGGACGTCGGCGGCCAGGGCTACGCCAACGCCGACGTGCGCTTCACGCTCGACGACAGCGGCGGCGAGATCAACACCAAGGCGACGATCGCCGGCAAGGCGGCGTCGATGGGCGAGGGCATCGTCCAGACCGTGCTCGACGCGCTGATCAAGGACTTCACGAAGAAGCTGGCGACGATCTAGGCATGGCCGAGCGGATGATCATGCGGGCGGTGCGCGAGGGCGAGGTGCCGCCGGACGGCGCCACCGCGCTGCAGGACGACCCCGACCGCCCGGTCTTCCGCGCCAACGGCCCCTACGACTACGTGTGCGTCGAGTGCGGCAACGTGCTCGCCGCCTCGATGGGGCTCGAGCAGATGACCAAGCGGGTGCGCATCAAGTGCGGCCGCTGCAAGACGGTCAACGTCGCGGTCTACGACGCGAAGGGTGAGACGTAGTGGCGTTCGGGTCGATCCGGCGCAAGGAGGACGCACGGTTCATCCGCGGGCAGGGCCGGTTCCTCGACGACGTGCAGCTGCCCGGGATGCTGCACGGCGCGATCCTGCGCTCGCCGCTGGCCGCACGCCGACATCCTCTCGATCGACGTCTCGGCCGCGCTGCAGCACCCGAAGGTGCACGCCGTGCTGACGGCCGCCGAGCTGGGGGAGATGGCGTGGATGCCGACCCTCTCCGACGACGTGCAGGCCGTGCTGGCCTCGGACACGCGTGCGCTTCCAGGGCCAGGAGATCGCGTTCGTGATCGCCGAGGACCGCTACTCCGCGCGCGACGCGCTGGGGTTGATCGACGTCTCCTACGAGCCGCTGCCGGTCGTGGTCGACGCGCGGCGCGCGCTGGATGCCGATCGCGACGCCGGTCGCGACCCGACGGCAACCGCGTCTTCGACTGGGAGGCGGGCGACGCCGCCGCGACCGAGCGGGTGCTTCGCGGCGCGCCGAGGTCGTGGTCGCCCAGGACATGGTGTTCCCGCGCTCGCATCCCGCGCCGATGGAGACCTGCGGCGCCGTGGCCGCCTTCGACCGCATCGACGGCAAGGCGACGCTGTGGTGCACGACGCAGGCGCCGCACGCCCACCGCACGCTGTACTCGCTGATCACCGGCCTGGCCGAGCACAAGATCCGCGTGATCTCGCCCGATGTCGGCGGCGGCTTCGGCAACAAGGTCCCGGTCTACCCCGGCTACGTCTGCGCCTTGGCCGGCGCGATGGCGCTCGGCCGGCCGGTGAAGTGGGTCGAGGACCGCAGCGAGAACCTGATGTCCACCGGCTTCGCCCGCGACTACACGATGCGCGGGCGGATCGCCGCCACCCGCGAGGGCAGGATCCAGGCGCTCGACGTCGACGTGATCGCCGACCACGGCGCGTTCAACGCCGCCGCCCAGCCGTCGCGCTACCCCGCGGGCTTCTTCTCCGTCTTCACCGGCTCCTACGACGTCGACGCCGCGCACTGCCGCGTCACCGGCGCGTTCACCAACAAGGCGCCGGGTGGCGTGGCGTACTCGTGCTCGTTCCGGATCGCCGAGGCCGTCTATCTCGTCGAGCGGCTCGTCGACTGCCTCGCGCGCGAGCTGGACAGAGACCCTGTCGACCTTCGGCGCCAGAACCTGCATCCGCCCGGAGCAGTTCCCGTACGCGAGCAAGACGGGCTGGGTCTACGACTCCGGCGACTACGAGGCGGCGCTGGACAAGGCGCTCGCGCTGGCGGGTTACGACGCGCTGCGCGCCGAGCAGGCGGAGAAGCGCGCACGGGGCGAGCTGATGGGCATCGGCGTCTCGTTCTTCACCGAGGCCGTCGGCGCCGGCCCGCGCAAGCACATGGACATGCTCGGGCTGGGCATGAACGACGGCGCGGCGATCCGCATGTCCCCGACCGGCACGGCGCAGGTGGCGATCAGCGTCCAGACCCAGGGACAGGGGCACGAGACGACGTTCGCGCAGATCGTCGCCCACGAGCTCGGCCTGTCGCCGGATGACGTCGAGGTCATCCACGGCGACACCGACAACACGCCGTACGGGCTGGGCACCTACGGGTCGCGTTCGACGCCCGTGTCAGCGGCGCCGCGACCGCGATCGCCGCGCGCAAGGTCCGCGATCGCGCGCGGCTCGTCGCCGCCGCGCTGCTGGAGGTCGCGCCCGACGACCTCGTGTGGCGCGACGGGCGCTGGTCGGTCACCGGCGACCCGTCGGTCGGCGCGTCGATCCCCGAGCTCGCGCGGGCCGCGCGGGGCGCGATCGACCTCCCACCGGGCGTGGAGTCGGGGTTGGACGCCGAGGCGGTCTACGACCCGCCGAACCTGACCTTCCCGTTCGGCGCCTACGTGTGCGTGGTCGACGTCGATCCGGGCACCGCGGTGGTCAAGGTCCGGCGCTTCATCGCCGTCGACGACTGCGGCGTGCGGATCAACCCGATGATCGTCGAGGGCCAGATCCACGGCGGGCTGACCGACGGCGTGGGCATCGCGCTGATGGAGACGATCGCCTTCGACGACGAGGGCAACTGCCTGGCCGGCTCGCTGATGGACTACCTGATCCCGACCGCGGTCGAGGTGCCCGACTGGGAGACCGGCTCCACCGTCACGCCCTCCCCGCACCACCCGCTCGGGGCCAAGGGCGTGGGGGAATCCGCCACCGTCGGCTCGCCGCCGGCGATCGTCAACGCCATCTGCGACGCCCTCGGCGTCCAGCACATCGATATGCCGTGCACCCCGTCCCGCGTCTGGGAGGCCATGCAGTGATCCCCGCACACCGCATCGAAGCGCTCGTCGCGGCGCGCAAGCCGTTCGTCGTCGCCACCGTCGTGCGCGCGGCGAAGCCCACCAGCGTGCGCCCCGGCGACTCCGCGCTCGTCCTCTCCGACGGCACGATCGAGGGCTTCGTCGGCGGCGTCTGCGCGCAGGAGTCCGTGCGCCTGTACGCGGCGCGCGCGCTGGAGACCGGCGAAGCGACGCTGCTTCGCCTGCTGCCCGGGTTGGCGATGACCGAGCGCGACCCGCTCGACGGCGTGATCGTCTCCCACAACCCCTGCCTGAGCGGAGGCGCCTTGGAGATCTTCCTCGACCCGCAGGCCGTCGCGCCGCGGATGGTCATCGTCGGCGAGACGCCGATCGCGCGGGCGCTGGCCGCGATCGCGGCGGCGGCCGGCTACGAGCTCGGCGCCGCTTCGGAGGCCGGCGATGCCGCGCTGGTCGTCGCCTCCCACGGTGAAGGCGAGGAGCAGGCGCTCGCGGCCGCGCTGGAGGCGGGGGTCGACTACATCGCGCTGGTGGCGTCGCCCAAGCGCGGCGCGGCGGTGCTCAACGCGCTCGACGAGGCGCTGCGCTCGCGCGTGCACACGCCCGCCGGGCTCGACATCGGCGCGCGCACGCCCGCCGACATCGCGATCTCGATCCTCGCCCAGCTGATCGCCTCGCGTACGGCGCACGTCCCCGAGGTCCGGACCGCCGTCGATCCGGTGTGCGGGATGCAGGTCCTCGCGAGCGAGCAGACGGTGCATCTGGACGTCGACGGCGAGCGCTTCCACTTCTGCTGCGAGGGCTGTAAGGCGACGTTCGCCGCCGCTCGCACGTAGCGCTCGTACCCTGGAGGGTCGTGGATAACGGACTCGTGGTGCAGGAGGCGGCGCGCCGGCGCACCTTCGCCATCATCTCGCACCCGGACGCGGGCAAGACCACCCTCACCGAGAAGCTGCTCCTGTACGCGGGCGCGGTCGGCGAGGCGGGGTCGGTCACCGCGCGCCGGGGGCAGAAGGCGGCGACGTCGGACTGGATGGACCTCGAGCGCCGCCGCGGCATCTCGGTCACCTCCACCGTGCTGCGCTTCGAGCACGAGGGGATCGTCTTCAACCTGCTCGACACCCCCGGGCATAAGGACTTCTCCGAGGACACCCTGCGGGTGCTGGCCGCGGTCGACGCCGCCGTGATCCTGATCGACGCGGCGCGCGGCGTCGAGCCCCAGACCGAGCAGCTCTTCCAGGTCGCCCGGGCGCGCGGCATCCCGCTGATCGCGTTCGTGAACAAGTACGACCGGCCCGGCATGGAGCCGCTCGGGATGGTCGACCACCTGACCGAGAACCTCGGTCTGCCGCTCGCGCCGCTGACGTGGCCGGTTGGCATCCCGGGCGAGTTCCGCGGCGTGATCGACCGGCGCGACGAGACCTTCCACCAGTTCACCCGCGTCACCGGCGGCAGCGCCCGGGCGCTGGAGCACGTCGTCACCGCGCGCGGCCAGGCCGACGCGGAGGACGACGCCGCGTGGGCGGTGGCCGAGGAGGAGCTCGAGCTCGTCGACGAGCTCGGCAGCGGCTTCGACGAGGACGCGTTCCTGCGCGGCGAGTGCATCCCGCTGCTGTTCGGCTCGGCGGCCTGGAACTTCGGCATCGGGCTGTTGCTCAACACGTTGCGCGAGCTCGCGCCCTCGGCCTTGCCACGCGCGATCGACGACGGATCGCTGCGCCCCGTCGATGCGGACTTCGCCGCGCTCGTGTTCAAGGTCCAGGCCAACATGGACCCGCGCCACCGCGACCGCGTGGCGTTCGTCCGCATCTGCTCCGGCCAGTTCGAGCGCGGGATGCGGGTCAACAATGCCCGCACCGGCCGCACGTTGGCGCTGAACTTCGCCCACGAGGTCTTCGGCCAGGAGCGCGCGGTGCTCGACGAGGCGTTCCCGGGCGACGTCGTGGGCGTGGTGATCGGCGGCGACGTGCGCGTGGGGGACACGCTCTACGTCGGCGCGCACGTGCAGTTCCCGCCGATTCCGACGCTGACGCCCGAATCGTTCGTGACCGTCTCCAACCGCGACGTCAACCGCCACAAGCAGTTCCGCCGCGGCCTGCAGCAGCTCGATCAGGAGGGCGTCGTCCACGTCCTGCGGCGCGCGCACTCCCAGGATCCCGTGCCCGTGCTGGCGGGTGTCGGCCCGATGCAGTTCGAGGTCGCCGTCGAGCGACTGAAGACCGAGTTCGGCGCCGAGGTCCGGATCGAGATGCTGCCCTGGAAGGCCGCGCGGCGCACCGACGACGAGGGCGCCGAGAAGGTCCTGGCCGACACCGGCCACACCGACGTCTTCACCCGCGACGATGGCACCCGGCTCGCGGTCTTCCCGAACCGCTTCGTCATGGAGCGCTTCGCGATGCGCAACCCGAACGTCCGCCTCGAGCGCCTGATCGGCGCCGACGAGCCGGACTAAAAGCCCATCAGCCCGATCAGCAGCGGCTGATCGGCGGCGTCCGGGCGTTCGGCCTGGATGCGGCGGACGAGTTCGTGAGCCGCGGATTCCGCGTCCTCGCGAGTGAGCGGGACCTTCCAGGTGTCCTCCTCGCGCTCGTCCCGCGGAGCCTCGTATTCGATCAGCAGGTGGTCGTCGATCACCCACGCCCACGCCCACAGGTCTTGCCCGCCGTCGAAGCTCGCTCGCGCGTTGCCGCCGGCGATCACGAGCGACCGCAGCGCAGCCGCGATGTGCTCCTCGTGCGGCGCGCCGTCCGGCGCCAGCTCGTGCACAAGCGCGCCCGGGTGGACGAGCTCGCGCTGAAGCTGCACGTCCCGTCCCACGCCGAGGGCGTTGCTGAGCGCGTCGGCGAGCAGGCCCGCGCAGGCCCAGTCTCCCGTCGCGCTTGAGACGGGCAGCGTCCACGCGTCGATGATGTGGATGAAGCCGTGCTCCTCGAGCCAGACCTCGCCGTCCGATCGGCGCCACCGCTTCCAGCCGCGGCGAGGCTCTCCGATCCGCAGCTGGACCGAGCCGTCGACGGCGCCGCATGCCGCGCACCAGAGCTGAGCCTGGCCCTCGACGACCAGCATCACCGTGCCGCGGACGCGGCGCGCCTCCTCGACCGCGGCATGAAGGAGGTCGTCCATGACCCCCCTGTATGCCCGTTACCTGCCTGGTGAGATCTTCAGGGTCGTGGCCTTCACGGACTTGAGGCCCATGTCCGACAGCGAGACCTTGATGCTCACCGAGCGGCCGCGCTCGAGCGTGCGGCGCATCGCGGCGTTCGGCCGCAGGTGGACGGTCGCCGACCGTCCCGCCTTGATCGTGACCGTCCGCGTCGCCAGGGCCTTGCCGCTGCGCGTGACGCGCACGCGGGTGCGGCAGCTGCTCGGGCCGGGGACGCTTGCGTGAACTCCTGCGTGACCCCCCTGGAGCGAGGGCGGGAGACGAATTGCCGTCACCGCACGCTCATCTAGCCCGTCGGTCCAATCCGAGAGGCCGGACGGTCGCTACCCGATTCGCTCGTCGATCCGCACGTGCACCGTGTCGCCCGCCTGCTTGCCGATCGCCTCGCGCAGCTTCGCCTTGACCGGCAGCCGGTGCGTGCCGTCGCCCTGCGCCATCAGCGCGCCTTCGAACGGCTCGTCGTCGATCACGCCGCGGATCTTCACCAGCCCGCGCGTCCCGAACAGCTCCTGCACGTCATCGAGCACGACGCACGTCCATGCGCCCGGGTTGTTGGCTTTGTGCAGTTGGGCGTCGAACTCCTTGGGCATCAGTACGCAGCGGTCCTCTTTGATCCACGCGACGCCCTCGGACGTGAGCGACCATGTGCCGTCCGGTCCCTGCGCGGCGTGGCCTTCGTCGCTGAGCGACTGCAGGTTCAGCGGCGTGCGCATGTCGCGGTGACCGCGACCGATCGCCTTGTCGAGGTCCTCGACCTTCACGGCGACCCCGGCGGCGCCGTTGGAGAGCTGCCACAGCGCATCGCGCAGGTGGACCAGATCGCGTCGGCTCACGGACGAATCCTCGCAGACCGCGGTCACACGTCTCGCGCCCGTCGTTGCGACGCTCGGCTCGGGTCCGGCGCTTCCGCGACAATCGAGGGATGGTCGACCTCTACTGGTTGCCGCTCGGTGCCGGCGGGCACAGCGTGCGCCTCAACGGCCTCGCGTACGAGGCCGTCGCCGCGCGCCTACAGCGGAGGCCGCGCCGCGCGCTCTATCACTCTGCGCTCGAGGTCCGCGACGCGACCGCGCGGTACGTGATCGAGATGGCACCCGCGTGGAGCGAGCAGGGTGACCGGGGCGTCGTCGGGCAGGGCGCCGTGGGAAACAGCCACCTCGGTCGGTTCACGCTGTTCCGCTACGAGATCCGCTGCTGGCGCGGCGGACACATCCCCGACGTCGCCGAAGCGGTGGACAGCCCGCAGCGCCTGAGCGACGATCCCGCCGTCGCCCGCGCCGTGCTCGAACTGGCGCCCAGCGTTCCACGGCCGGTGTGGAGCACCGAGTGGAACTCGAACTCGGTGATCGCGTGGCTGATCGCCCGCGCCGGCATCGACCCGAGCGTCGTGCACCTGCCCGACGGCGGCCGTGCCCCGGGTTGGGCCGCGGGGCTGCGCGCCGCCGGCTGATGCTGCCCCAGATCGGAGACTCAGCGGGGGCATGTCGATCGGGTGCGCGTGGGTCAGCAGCCCATGCGGAGCGGGTTGCAGATGCCGCCGTCGCGCATGATGAGCCCCTGGCCGTCGGGGGCGGGTGCGACGATCGGCCCTGGCTGGGGGATCGCCGTCGCGGCGGACGCCGGAACGGCCGGTGCGACGACGGCGGCGCCGGAGACGAGCACGGCGAGGATGCGGGGGAGAGTGGGAGGCACTTGAGGTCCTTTCGAGACGGTGGGGAGATTGCTGCCTACCGTCCCAGCCTCACCCCCGGTAAACCACGGGGGAAACCCCTTGACTTCAGGGGCGGTGCGTTCGGCGCGAGATGAGCCTCCTACGGTCGCGCTTTCGCCCACCGGCGAGCCAGTGACCTTCGGCGAGCGGGTCCCGGCCCGGACACCGGCCTCGGCGAGGATTTCCACCACGCCTTCGACCTCGCCGCCAACGGCACCCACGCGGTGCTGACGTGGGTCGCCGCCGACGGCTCGATCCGGGTCAGCGAGCTCAGCGGCTGAGGGGCGCCAGACCGGCGACCACGCCGCGTGTATTCCTCGGGCGGGATGGGGACCCTGTCGATCGTGTTCCCCTATCAGCCGATCGCCCCCGCCCCGCAGGAACCGAACCTCGCCGTGCAGGGCCGGACGGTGTTCGTGCGCACGCCCGCGGGCGTGCCGACCGGCGTCTTCGCCTACTCGCTCGACGGCGGCGAGCCGCGCAGGTTCCTGGCCAGGCCACGGACCCAGAACCTGGACGCGATCGAGACGACACCGCGGGCGCTCGCGTTGCTGACCACCTCCGGCCCGCCCGGCCGGGTGCTCTACGGGCCGCTCAATGGGCCGCTGAAACCGCTGAACAGGGATGTCATGAGCGTCGGCCTGTCGGGCTCGACGATGCTCTCGCTCGAGGGCTACACCAAGCAATCGATCTTCGCCCGCAACGTCAACGGCGGCCCCGCCCGGCGGATCGTGCGCCCCAGCCGCGTTCTCCGTTATCTCCGCGCCGCCGGGCCGTACGTCTCGGTGTGGAACGCCAGGGACCGGATCATCGTTCTCAACTGGCGGACCAAGCGCGAGGTCTACCGCGTGCACCCGAGGGGAAACCCCGCGTACGCCTTGAGCGCCGACGGGCGGATCGTCACGCTCGGCGGCGAGTTCGAGCGCATCCAGACCGCGAGCCCCGCGAACCCACACCTGCACACGATCGCCCGCGTCAACGCCGCGCCGTACGCGCTGGCGGTCGCCGGCACGCGGATCGTCTTCGAGGAGATCCTGTCGCGCTCGACCGGGCGGCTGGTGGTGCTGCGTCCGAACGGCAAGCGCCGCGCGATCTCACCACGGATGGCGCTCGGCAGCGAGATCGACTTCGACGGGCACAGCGTCGCCTTCGTCAGCGGGACGTGCGTGTACGCGGGCCCGGTCCCGGCGACGACGCCCACCGACCCGCCGCCGCCCTGCTGATCACACGCACTCGGGCCGGTCGCCGACGACCTCGACCTCGACGTACTCGCCGTAGCGCGCGGCGAAGTACGCAGCGGCGTCCGTGCGCGTCGTGACGACCTCGACCTCGACGTTGGCCGTCTGGTCGTGCCCGTTGGCGCCCAACACGAAGAACCCGTCGATGACGCCGTCGCCGGCCCGCGCGTCGTCGTTGATGCGGTCGGCCGTCACGTAGAACTCGTCGACGGCATGGACCGCCTTGACCGTGCGGATGCGCTGGTCGAGCTTCTTCAGCGCACGCGTGTGCAGGGCGCACCCGCTTGGTCAGCCGGACGAGCAGGTAGGGCTTCGCCGGGTAGTCGGCGACGACGCTGGTCCCGCCCCACTCCTTGCGGTAGTGGATCGTGTACTCGTGAATGCGGTTGTCCGAGTCCAGCCGCTGGACGGACTTGACCCAGCGGCGCTCGGGCTCGGTGAACTCGCGGTCATCGGCGAGCAGTGACTGGACGTAGGGCGCGTCGGCGCGCATGCCGTACCCGGTGCGCTCCTTGATCACCCGCTCGAGCTCGGTCGGCGCGACTCGCTCCGGGCACGGCGGATCGCCCGGGCTCGGGCCGCGCTGCCGGGCGCGCCTGCCGCTCGCCGCGTCGATCACGGGGCGCGCGCCGAGCGGCTGCGACAAGGCCGCCACGCCGTCCGCGCCCACCAGCTCCATGGTGCGCGCACCGACCGGGACGCGCTCGACGATCCCGATCTCGACCCGGTCGGCGAACTCGGTGACCTCGATCCGCTCGGTCACCGCGCCGCCGCCGGTGCCCCAGCCGATCGTCAGGCTCATGCCGTCCGGCGCGATCGTGTAGGCGCCGATGGTGTTGCACTCGAGCTTCGTCGGCTCGCGCGCGATCACCTCGGTCTTCACCGGCCCGTAGTGCCTGCGGAAATACGCGGCGGCATCGTCGCGGGCGGTGACGAGCTCGACCGCGACGCGGTTGCTCTCGTCGTCGACGGACGAGCCCTCCAGCGTGAACCCGGTCTTCGCCAGCGCGCGGTCGTCATCGTCGATCCGGTCCTGCAGCCGCCGCAGCGACCGCAGCGTGTGGGCGACGCGATCGGCGCGCAGCCGCCGCGGGAAGCGGGCGACGCGCTTGAGTGCCGCGAGATGCCCGCGCGGGTCGCGCGTGAAGTGCATGAGCAGGTACGCGGGCCGCGGCCAGGCGTCCTTGACCGCCCACCCGGCGGAGACGTCGCCGAGTGAGGTCAGATACCGCCGCCCGCCGTTGCCCGGGTCGAGCCGGTCACGGGCGCGCAGGTACCGCGCCTCGGCGGCGGTCACCGGCAGCGGGCCGTACGCGTCGGACTGGAAGGTCTGTGTGAGCGTGCGGATGTACGCGGGGTCGGCGTTGAAGCCGTACGCCCGGCGCGCGGCGGCGACCCGCGCCGTGTCCTCCTCGGCGGTCGCCCGCGGGGAGCAGAGGCGCTCCTGCGCGCGCGCCGGAGCGGCCGGCACGAGGCACAGCAGCACGGCGGCGATGAGACAGCGACGGTTCAGACGGCGTTCGGGTCGTACGAGAACGGATCGTAGGGCAGATCCGGGTGCTCGCCCGCCGCTTGGAGGTCGTAGCTGCGCAGCTCGCCGCTGCTCTCGTCGAACGCGACGGCGCGCTTGAGCGTGAACGGCGGATGGTCGTCGGCGCTGCACAGCGCGCCGAGCTGCTCGGAGACGAGCTTCATCGCGCTCATCGTCCGCATCCGCGACGCGAACAGATCCCGCCCGACGTGCAGCGCGTTGTCGCGCAGCGCCTCGGCGAGCACCGGCCCGGCGCCGTCGATCGACGTGATGTCGTTCTTCGCCCACTCCGCGAGCTCGTGGGTGCTGCGGTCCAGGATCGCGATCCGCGAGTAGAAGCCGTAGAAGAGCTGATGCAGCGCGTCGGGACGATCGCCCTCCGGCACCGCCTCGGCGTACTCCTTGAGGCTCTCCGACAGGGTCGTAGGTTGGTTCATCGCGCCAGCCTGCGGGTTCGCTGCAGCCGCGTCAAGAACGTCCAGGAATCCGGTGCGAGCACCCGCCGGGGCGGCGGGTGCTCGCGCACGCTCAGCCGACGCGGATGAGCTTCTTGTTGACGAACTCGTCGACGCCGAAGCGGCCGAGCTCGCGGCCGAAGCCGGAGGCCTTGACGCCGCCGAAGGGCAGCTCGACGCCCTCCGCGCCGACGACGTTGACGAACACCATGCCCGCCTCGATCTTGTCGGCGACGCGCAGCGCCTGGTCGGGGTCGCTGGTGAAGACGTAGGAGCCCAGGCCGTAGGGCGTGTCGTTGGCCAGCTCGATCGCCTCGGCCTCCGAGCCGACCTTGTAGACCTGCGCGACCGGCCCGAAGAACTCCTCCGAGTAGGCCGGGTTGTCCTTGCTGATGTCGGTGATCACGGCGGTCTTGAAGAAGTTGCCGTCGCGCCCGCCGCCCGCGGCGAGCGTCGCGCCGCCGTCGAGCGCCTGCTTGACCTGCGCCTCCAGCCGGTCCGCCGCCGCGGTCGAGGACAGCGGGCCGACCGTCGTGTCCGACGAGTTCGGGTCGCCCGGCTCGACGTCGGTGAGCGCGGCGGTGAACTTCTCCACGAAGCTGTCGTAGAGCGAGTCGACGACGATGAAGCGCTTGGCCGCGTTGCAGGCCTGGCCGCTGTTCTCCAGGCGGCCGCCGACGGCCTGCTCGACCACGGCGTCGAGATCGTCGGACGCGAGCACGATGAACGGGTCCGAGCCGCCGAGCTCGAGCACGACCTTCTTGAGGTGCCGGCCGGCGATCTCGGCCACCGCCGCGCCCGCGCGGCCGGAACCGGTCAGCGACACGCCCTGCACGCGCGGATCGCCGATCACCCACTCGATCTGCTCGTTGGTCGCGTAGATGTTGATGTAGGCGTCCGTGGGCACGCCGGCGTCGTGGAAGATCTGCTCCATCGCCGCCGCCGACTCGGGGCACTGCGGCGCGTGCTTGAGCAGGATCGTGTTGCCGACCACCAGGTTCGGGCCGGCGAAACGGGCCACCTGGTAGTAGGGGTAGTTCCACGGCATGATGCCGAGCAGCAGGCCGACGGCGCTGCGGCGGATGAAGGCCGAACCGTCGCCCTCGAGCAGGTCGATCGGCTCGTCCTCGAGCAGCTTCGGCGCGTGGTCGGCGTAGTACTGGTAGATCGCGGCGCTGAAGTCGACCTCGCCGAGGGCCTGCTCGACCGGCTTGCCCATCTCGCGGGTGATGATCGCGGCCAGCTCGTCGCGGCGCTCGGTGTGCAACTCGGCGACGCGGCCGATGACCTTGGCGCGGTCCGCGACGCTGGTGTCACGCGCCCAGCCCTGGCGGGCCTCGTGTGCCCGGCCGATCGCGGCGCGCAACGCGTCGTCGCTGATCGTCTCGAACGTCTTCAGCTTCTCCCCGGTCGCGGGGTTGGTCACTGCGTACTCGATGGCGCTCATACACCCAGTCTGCACCACCGACCACGACTCTGTGTCGCGAGCCGGGAACCCTCGATTATGAGACGGTGCAGTCCGGATGATGCGGGTGCTCCGCCGCGGTCATCCTCGTCGCCGCGAGCGGCCCCTGCTAGGTCGGTGGCGACTGGCCGAGCACCTTGCCCGCGGCGTCGAGCGCGCGGACGACGACCTTCCGGTTGCCCTTCACCGGCAGCGTCGTCTCCAGGCCGGTCCGCTGCACCGTCGCGCCCCCCACGACCTGCCAGGCGGCGACACCCGTGGCGCCGTTCCAGCTGACGTACGCCTTCAGCCCCTTGCGCACGACCTTGGGCGCCACGTCGGGCATGCCGGCCCAGGCGAAGCGGTAGGCGCGGTAGGTGTCGTTGCCCGCGGCCAGCCGGCCGTCGAGGACGAGGTTGCCGCCGGCGTCGTACTCGGAGAACCAGCGCCTGGACCCCCAGCCGACGAACGTGTTTCCGTTGGCCAGCGTCTGCACGCTGCCCTGGGTGGCCGAAAGCAGCCCGTCGGGATGGGTCAACGCGCGCGCGAGCGTCGCCGTGCGCCCGACCAGGCGCACCGTGATCGCCCGCGAGTGCTTGCGCAGCGGCGGCGAGGCGCTGTTGTCGAAGATCGTCAGGGAGCCGTCCGGCTGCGGGCGGGCGTCGTGCTGGAGGCCGAACTGCACGCCCGGGCCGAGCTTGAAGTCGCTGTTCCTGCCGCCGAGGCGCCAGAGCACGTCGCCGGTGCGGCGCGAGATCCGGTAGACCGCGTGGGTCTGGCGGGCGGAGACGATGAGGTTGCCCTCGGCGTCGAGCGCGACCGAGTTGGCGTGCATGTAATCCCAGCGGCCCTTGCCCTTCGGCTTGGGGCGAAAGCTCTCGGAGGTGGCGACGTGACCGACGCTGTGCCACTCGAAGCGCACCAGTCCGCTCTCGATCTCGACCTCCTGGACGACCGCCTGGGTGACCCGGCCCTCGGGCCGGTAGACGGTGTCGTAGGCGAGCAGCAGCGCCGTGCCCTGCGGCGTGAGCTCGAACTCGTGCAGGTCGGCGTCGAGCCCGTTGCCCATCCGCACGCGCGTCAGCGGCCGGTAGTTCTCGCTGTAGATGACGCCCTCACCGCGGCCTTCGCCGCCGGTGAGCCGGCCCTGCCACCACGTCAGCACCGGGCGCCCCTGGTAGGTCTGCACGCGGAAGTCGGTCGACTCCTCGCGGTTGGGCGTCGGGTGAAACCAGACGGTCCGGCCATAGTCGTCGATGATCATCGGGCCGTCCTGGCCGTGCCCGCCCTTGGGGCCGAGGA
Source organism: uncultured Solirubrobacteraceae bacterium (assembly GCA_963798325.1). Lineage (GTDB taxonomy): Bacteria > Actinomycetota > Thermoleophilia > Solirubrobacterales > Solirubrobacteraceae > Solirubrobacter. Next base: position 1,034,958 of record CAWCSS010000001.1, on the reverse strand, counting down.
AGATCAGCCCGGGCGTGCGGCCGGGCTCGCGCCTGGAGACGAGCACGGACGGAGGCAGCAGGTCAGGACGCGTCTGGAAGCGCTGGACGCCGCCGTTGCCCTCGCCCGAGAGCTCGGCGGGACGCGTCTGGGGCAGCGGCGGCCGGCGCCCCACACTGAACGAGTAGGTCCGCACGCGCGAGCGCACGCTCACCCGCTCCCCCGGCAGGAACGGCCGGTTCGGGATGAAGCTCGCGCCGTCGGAGTCGGCGTGCACACGCAGGCGGCCGGCGTGGCGACCGGAGCGGCTGCCGGTCACGACGACCGGGCCGGGGTCGGCCGTTCCGCGGAAGCTGATCTGCGTCTCGGTGGTGGCGGTGGCCGTCCCCGGCACGGGGAAGACCGCCAGCGTGGCAGCAAGAATGGGGCCTAGCACGACGAGTCGTAACCCGCGACGAGGCTCAGTGGACCTGTATGGCGGCTGACGTCTGGCCGCCCGCGGCGCGCACGGCGATGTAGGGCGCGTCGGTCTCGCCGCTGAGCTTCGTCTCAAAGCCCGTGCGCTCGGCACTGGCGATCGGCTGCAGCGAGTCCGGTGACGCGCCCGCGAGCAGTTCCCAGCGCTCGACGTCGGCGCCGTTCCAGCTCGCGTAGGCGGTGACCGTCGAACCGGCGCGCTCGGCCACCGCGACCGGTGGCTCGGTCGGCTGCGGGCTCCAGGCGTAGGTGTAGCCGCGGTAGGTGTCGGCGTTGTTGGGCAGCCTGGCCTCGAAGCGCAGCGTGCCGTCGGCGGCCTGCTCGGTCACCGTGCGCCCGAGCCCCCAGCCGGAGAACATGCCGCCGTCGCCGAGCAACTGCGCGTTGCCCTCCGCGCCCGAGAGGATCTTGCGCGGGTGGGTGAGCGCGCGCCGCAGCTTCACCTGGCGCGTCGTCTCGTCCACGTCGAGGGTCAGCAGGCGCGTCACGTCGCCGATCTTGGGCATCGACTCGTTGTCGAAGAGCGTGATCGTGCCGTCGGCCTGCCGGCGCGCGTCGTGCTGCCAGGCGAAGCGGGTGCCCTCGGCCATCGCGAAGTCGCTGCGCCGGCCGCCGAGCCGCCAGATCACGTCGCCCGTCCGCTTGTCGATCTCGTACAGCGCCCAGGTGTTGCGCGCCGAGACGAGCAGGTTGCCGTCGGGGAGCTCGTCGATCGAGTTGATGTGGAAGTAGTCCGAGACCACCCCGGCCTTCTTCGGGATGTTCGTGTAGGTCTCGCCGATCCCGACGTGATCGAGCGCGCTCCACTGGAACAGCACCTTGCCCGTCTTGATGTCGATCTCCTGGATCAGCGAATCCAGGACGTCGGCGTCCTTGACGGAGCCGACGTCGGTGAGGTCGCGCTTGACCCGGTGGTAGATCGCGACGAGCGCGGTCCCGCGGTTGGTGAGCTGGATCTCGTGCAGGTCGCCCTGCATCCCGTCGCCGGCGCGGACGCGGGTGATCTCCTTGTAGCTCTGGTCGGCGATCACCCACTCGCCGTAGCCGAAGCCCTGCTTCTGGAACTTGCCCTCCCACCACACCAGGACCGGCTTGCCCTCGTAGGTCTGCACGCCGAAGTCGTCGGCCGTGAGGCCCTTCGGGAGCGGGTGGAACCACACGAGCTCGCCGTCGGCGTTGAGGATCATCGGGCCGTTCTGACCGGGTGTGCGCTTCGGGGCGAGGAACACGGGCCCGCTGGCCCGGCCACTGACCTTCAGCGACGCCGGCGTCAGGTCCGGGCGCGAGTGGAAGTGCTGATCGGGCTGAGGCGTCGGCGTCGCCGTCGCAACGACGAACTCGTCGCCCTCGGGCGAGAACACGACGGCGAGCCCGATCGCCGCAGCGACGATCAGCCCGAGAACGAACCAATGCCGGACCATGTGGCGCGGCATCTTGACACTTCGACCGAAGGGCGAGCGAAGATCGACCGCAGGGCGGTATCGGAGGACCGCCGGGCCAGGTTGGATATCGCCACCTATGTCGCCACGGTTGCCTGCGCTCGCGCTCACGTTCACTCTCGCCGGGCTGGTTCTCGCCGCCCCCGGCAACGCCTTCAACTACGTCTCCGACAGCGCCGGGACGTGGTGGGGCATCCAGGATGTCGCGCCACCGCGCGTTGACACCGGTTCGATCCGGGCGACGCAGGTCGGCCCAGGCCAGAACCCGGCCTACAGCACCACGATCAACGGCTTCGGCGGCATCAAGGTCCAGGTGCCCGGCGCTCCGCGCCTCAACGGCGAGCTGATGCGCGGCTTCGGGCTGCAGTTCAACGGCACCGACCGCTTCGCCACGACGCAGGCGGTGAGGCTCGGCGGCGTCGAGATGACCCGCTCGGTCTACATCAAGAAGGAGCTCCCGGTCGGCACGGCGTCCTACGGGCGCTGGCTGGACACGTTCGTCAACACGACGGGCGCGCCGCTGACGATCAAGGTCGCGTTCGGTGGCCAGTCCGGCTACAGCGCCTCCGGGGCGAACTCGAGTGCGCTGGTGAACACGTCGAGCGGTGACGCCGCCGTGAGCGCCGCCGACACCTGGTCGGAGGTGGCGACGCCGCTGTCGGGCACGACGCTCGTGGGCGGCCCGCAGGCGACGGTCATCGGCACGCCGGCGCCGTTCGCGGGGGCGATGACGTTCACGGGCAACTGGCTCTACGACACCTTCAACAACCCGCTGAGCGTCACCGGCCACGAGGGCAACTTCCAGGCCTACGTGAACACGCTGACGATCCCGGCGGGCGCGGCGAAGTCGGTGCTGCACTACATCGTGCTCGGTCAGCGGGTCACCGCCGCGACGTCCGCCGACGAGCGCCTGAAGGTCGAGACGACCGCGGCGGCGCTCGTGACCGCGCCGGACCTGACCGACCTCACGCCCGCCGAGGTGTGCTCGATCGACAACTTCGCCCTGACCTGCACCGGCGGCGGCACGATCCCGCGCGTCCCGGTCCCCGCCGCGCCCAAGGCCGAGACGACCTCGGGCTACAACGTCGTCGAGAAGACGATCGGCGAGATGCGCGCCGACATGGAGTCCGGGCTGACGACCTCACAGGCGATCACCAAGGCCTATCTGGACCGGATCAAGGTCTACGACCAGGGCCAGTTCGGCTTCAACAGCTACGAGATCGTCGCGAGCGACGCGATGGAGCAGGCGCGCAAGGCCGACGTGGCGCGGGCGGCGGGCAAGACGTCGCCGGTGCTCGGCGTCCCGATCGCGGTCAAGAACCTCTACGACACCTACGACATGGCGACCACCAACGGGTCGATGACGTTCGAGGGGTTCCGCCCGAAGAAGGACGCCTTCCAGATCGCCAAGCTGCGCGAGGCGGGCGCGGTGATCATCGGCAAGGCGGCGCTGGAGGAGTACGCGACCAGCGGCAACTACTCCAACGATCCGTGGGGGCAGGTGTGGAACGCGTTCAGCCCGTCGAAGTCGGCGATCGCCTCCTCCGGCGGCACGGCGACCGCGGTGGCGGCGTCGCTCGCGGCCGGCGGCATGGGCTCGCAGACGGGTGACTCCCTGTACGGGCCGGCGTCGGGCGCGTCGCTGGTGACGCTGCGCGGCACCGACGGCCTGGAGTCCGGCTCCGGGATCATGCCGCTCTCCTGGCTGACCGACTTCGGCGGCGTGATGACGCGCTCGGTGCCCGACCTGGCCGACATGCTCAACGTCGTCACCGGCACCGATCCCGCCGACCCGGCGACCGCTCCGGCCGACGCCGAGCGGCCCGCGGACTGGCGCTCGACGCTCGACCCGAACGCGCTGCGCGGCAAGCGCATCGGCTACATCCCGGCGACCTGGGACGATCCGTTCGGCACCACCGGCACCACCAACGCGTCCAAGGCGGCCCTGAAGTACCTGACCGACGCGGGCGCGACGATCGTCGAGATGGGCTCGACCGTGGGCGGCGCCAACACCCCGTCCGCGCCCGCGGTCAACCCGACCGGCAACACGTCGCAGGAAGGCTGGATGCAGTACATCGACGCGCATCCGGAACTGGCCGAGCAGGGCTTTGCGATCCGCAGCGCCGTCGATGTCTCGTGCTCGCAGAAGAAGGTCTGGTACGTGCGGGCCGACGCGTCCGCGTGCGCCGTCGCACCCGCCGCGCGGATGACCGCGGACGAGCTGACCGCGCGTCGCAACTACCGCCTGCAGTACAAGGCCAACGCCAAGACCTGGCTCGACAGCGCGGGCGCCGACCACCTCGGCGTCGATGCGGTCGTCTATCCGGGACTGCTGTCGGACATCTCGCTCAACGACGGCGGTGGCGGCAAGGCGAGCTTCGGTCGCCGCGACACGCCCGGCGCCGGCCCGGGCATCCCGACCGTCGTCTTCCCGGCGGGCGTCAACGACCACGGCCAGCCGATCAACCTGCAGCTGCTCGGCCGCGCGTGGGACGACGACAAGCTCGTCGGCATGGCCTACGCGTTCGAGCGGCTGGCCTCGCAGGACGGCAACGGGCACGTCGCTCCGACGACCGCTCCCGCGCTGCCGGTCGTCACGGAGACCGGCGGGACCGTCGGCGGCAGCGTGCCCGCGACGCTGGCGCTGACGCTCGGCGCTCCGGCGTCCTTCGGGGCGTTCGTTCCGGGCGCGGACCGCACCTATGACGCGTCGACGACCGCCAACGTGATCTCCACCGCGGGCGACGCGGCGCTGACGGTCGATGGCGGCAAGCTCGCCAACGGCGCATTCACGCTGGCCGAACCCCTGCAGATCGCGTTCTCGAAGTCGGTGTGGTCGGCGCCGGTGTCCAACGACGCGGTGACGATCGCGTTCACGCAGCACATCGGCGCGACCGAGCCGCTGCGGACGGGCGCCTACTCCAAGACGCTGACGTTCACGTTGTCCACGACAACTCCGTAGTCGGCTTCGCCTTCGCCTGCCCGGGCGGGTCACGCTCGGGCCGGCGGTGCGGCGGATCACGGCTTGCTCCGCACGACCGACCACGCTCAGGTCGGTTTCGATCACGTTCGCGCTGTTCGAGTTGGCGCGTCCATGGGGGTGTGGTCGCTCACTCGTGCTCAGCGCGAATGAGCGACGACACCCCTCAGCCCGCGGCCGTCTCGTCCGCCGAACCGATCAGGAGCGGCCCGCCGGCGGCGGGCCAAGCGCGGCGCGGAGAGCGAGCGACGCGCGCGCGTGACGCCACCGCCCGCACGCTCCGGCAGCCCCTACGATGGCTCGCAGATGAGCGATCCAACGTGGGGTGACACGCCGGCGCAGGCCGCGGCCGACTGGTATCCGGACCCGAATGGCACCGGCGGCCAGCGCTACTGGGACGGCAACCAGTGGACCGACCACGTCCGCCCGCCCGCGCCGATCCCGACCTACGGCGCGCCGGCCTACCACGGCAGCGCCAAGTCACCGATCCTGGCGATCGTGCTCTCGGTCCTGTGGCTCGGTGCCGGGCACTTCTACGCGGGGCGGTCCGACGCGCTGCCGATCGTCTTCGCCTGCGTCAACGGCCTGCTGTGGTTTCTCACCTTCGCGTGCCTGATCGGGATCATCCCGTGGATCCCGATGGTCATCTTCGCCGCGATCGACGCGCGCAAGTCCGCGATCGAGTTCAACCGGCGCCACGGGCTGGCGACGCCGGCCTGATCCGGATCTCGATGACCGCCGGCCGGCCCGGCGTGCTCAGCGACACGAACTCCCGCAGGACCCCGTCGTGCAGGCAGTAGGGGCACATGAACGGCTCGGCCGGCGAGAGCGGCCGCGGCCCGGGCGCGACCGGCGCGTCGCAGCGTGGACACGCGAGCGTCCCGACGGCCATGACCTGCGTGCGGCGCTGGTGCTCCTCGTGCAGACGACCGATGCGCTCACCGCGGACCGGCTCCGCGCCGTCGGAATAGCGCTCGAAGGGCACCCATCGAGGCTACCTAACGGTCACGACGGGCGACCAGGACTTGCCGCCGTCGCTGGAGGCGACGACCCTGCCGCCGCCGAGGTACGCGTAGAGGTCGCCCGTGGGGCCGGCCACGAAGTCCTTGGCGGCGGCACCGATCGTGCCCACCTCGTTCCAGGACCTGCCGGCGTCGGGGCTCAGGCGCACCTTGCCGTCCAGGCCCGCGCTGTACAACGCGTCGCCCGCCGCCCAGGCCACGCGGGCCTTGGGCGTGGTGTCGCGCTGGCGCCAGGACTTGCCCTCGTTGGTCGAGAGGAACACGCCCTGCTCGGTGCCGACCGCCCACTGCCTGGCGTTGGACGGGTCGACCGTGATGTCCAGCGCGGCCGCGGCGGCCGGGGCGGCGCGGGGCTCGAACCTGGCGCCCCCGTCGACCGAGACCTGCACCGAGTTCGGGTCATCGATGCGCAGGGCGACGACGAGTTGGTCATTGACCTCGAAGTCGTGGTAGTCGGCGTCGCCGATGCCGGAGACGGGCCGCCAGCTCCGGCCACCGTCGCCGGAGGAGACCAGCCCGACGTTCAGCGGCAGCGACCCGCCCTCCGAATGCCCGGAGGCCAGCAACGCGCCCGGGCCGGTCGACCGCAGCACCAGATCGGTCAGCGGCCCGGTGCCCTTGCCCGGTGCGGTCAGGTCGGCCTTGATCCTCGCCGCCTGCGACCCGCCCGCGGGAACGCGGAACGCGCCCGCGGAGGAACCGATCAGCAACGAGCCGTCGGCCGGGTCGACGGCCAGCGAGCCGACCTCGGTGCTCGGATCAGGCGTGGGGGCGGCGTCGTCCCCTCCAGACGAAGGGGACGAGCCGCACCCCGCCGCAACGAGCGCGAGAACCAGGATGTGTCGGAGTCGGGTCAGGGCGTCGTCGTGGACAGCGTGAGCGTGAAGACCTTGCTGTAGGAGCCTGTACGCAACGCGTCACCGGCGCCGATCGACTGCTTGAAGTCGAGTGACACCGCGTCGTTGGACACGGGCCCAGACCACGAAAGTAGCGGCGTCGGGGCCGCGGCGGACCCGACATTCGCGAACGTGCTCGTGGGTGTCGCCGCGTTGATCGCCCGCGCCTGCACGACCGTCGGCAGCGAGAACGTCCCGTTGACCAGCCGGCCGGGCACGCCGGGCGCGTCGTCGGCGATCGAGAGCGTCGCGTCACCGGCGGTCGAGATCACCGACGCGGTGGTCGACGCCGTGTAGTCCTGGGCCACGCCGGGGGAGAACGCGCCGAAGCTCGCGGTGTTGCCGACCGTCAGCGCCAACGTCGCCGGAACCGAGCCGCCCGTGCCGCCACCGGCGGACGTCGAGCAGTCCACGGCGTGCTGGCCGGGGACCGGCTCGAAGCACAGCGCGTCGCCCTGGTTGGAGTTGCCCTCCAGGAAGCTGATGTTGTCGACCTCGGCCTGGTACGGGCCCTTGTACTTGAGGATGTAGAGGCCGTTGCGCAGGTCGACCGTGTAGATCAGGCCGTCCTGGATGATCGGGTACGACCACATCACGACCTTGTTGTCCGGCCGGCACAACGGTCCGGCAACGGGGTCGACGCAGTCCGACGAGAGCCGCGGATCCTCGAGCTGGACGGTCTGCAGCGGCGCGGGCTTGAACTCGGCGAGATGGGTCGGCGCGGCCGGGTTGGTGATGTCGATCGCCTGGAAGCCGCCCGAGTGCCATGTGCTGAACGCGATGCTCGGGGTCAGCGTCGGGTTGTGCGCCGAGTAGGACGTGCGCGGCGGATTGAACAGCTCGCACGACAGCGGTTGGTTCTCCGGCAGCCGGAACTCGCTGCGCACCACCGGCCGCGTCGGGTCGGCGATGTCCACGAAGCGCGCCCAGCCCCACGGGCAGCCGTGGCCGGCCGCGGTGATCGTGCCGTACACCTCATCGGAGACGTACGCCCAGTCCTTGTTCCAGAGCTTGACCGCGGAGTGCGCGCCCGGGCCCGCCCACTGCACGCGGTTCGCCTGCGGGGTGACGAGCCGGTAGGTGTTGGTGGCCGGGTCGTCGTCGGTGAAGTCCGATACGTCGCCCACGCCGAAGCCGCGCGTGAGCAGCGCCAGGTACAGCCGCTTGCCGTCGTTGGAGACCGTGAACGAGTGGATGCCGGAACCGCTGGAATTGCCGAAGCCGTGATTGCCGTTGAAGAGCTGGACCGGCGCCTGCCTGTTGAGCACCGGCGAGATGTCGTAGATCTGGAACCTGGAACCCGCACTGGACGCGAACATCAGCGCGCGGTTCGGGTTCTTCGGGTCCTCCCAGATGTAGAACTCGTGCGTGTCGAGCGTGTTGGCGAACAGCAGCTCCGGGTTCGCCCCCTTGTCGCCCGAGATGTCGTAGAACTTCATCGTGCTGCGGCTGCTGACGCCGCACTGATGGGCGCCGTTGCCGCCGCAGTTGGTGTGGATGACGATCAGGACGTTGTGCGAGCGCCACACCCGCAGCTCGCGCGAGGACTCGCCGGGCAGGCCCTCGTTGGGCAGGCTCATCTCGCCCGCGATGGTCGGGTTCGCCGGGTTCTTGGCGTCGATGATGAAGATGCCGGCGTGGTTGGAGTTGTTGCTCTTGCCGTCGGTGCGGCTGCCGATGTAGACGTACTGCTTGTGGACCGCGATCGCCGCGTTCATCCCGCGGCCTTCGGTGCCCATCGGCATGTCCGGCGTCCGCAGCGGGTTGGTGCCCAGGAGCTCGAACGAGCCCGGGAGCGCCTCTTCGCGTTGCACGAACAGGCCGGCGCCGCCTGGGAGCCGCCCGCCGATCTGCTTCGCCACCACTCCCGGCCTGTACGCCCAATCCGCGGGGTGCCCCTCGGCCACCGCCACGGGTACGGCAAGCGCGAGCGCGGCAACGGCCGCGACCACCCTGGTGCGCCTCATCGAACTCCCTCTCCTTTAGCCCCTCCGGGTTCCGCCCCTCAGCGGCCCAGTGAGCGGAAGTCAACCACAATGATGAGAGTGCGAGTAGGGACGCGGAGCGGTGGCTGACCACGATGTCCTCGCGGAGGCGCTGCAGGCCCCGCAGTCACGCGCCATCGGTCGGAATTTCCGGCGCGGAGCTGCTGTGCCGCGGGAGGACGAAGCCGCGACGAGGGTCCTCGTGCTGACCGCGGGCCGCGCCGAGACCGTCACCGAGGAGGAGCTCGGGCTCCTCGCGCGAGGCGGTCACCGAAAGGCTCAGGACACTGCGCGAGCGCGGCTGGATCGAGACCGGCCGGCGCATCGTCTCGGTGCTCGAGCGCGAAGCTCTGCAAAGGTTCGCGCGATGAGGCACCAGCGCCATTACACGCTCGAGGAAGCGCGGGCGATGCTCCCGTGGGTCGTGAGCAAGCTCGCCGCACTTCGCGACGCGCGCGAACGGCTGACCGATCTCGAGACCCGCCAGGCCCTGGTCGACGGCTCCTCGACCAACGGCGGCGGCCACAAGGGCAAGCAGGTGGGGGAGGCCTTCGTCGAGTTCCAGCACGGGATCTCCGACTTCGACCGCCACGGGATCATCCTGCGCGACCTGGACACCGGCCTGATCGACTTCCCCGCGATCCGCGACGGGCAGGAGATCTACCTGTGCTGGATCGACGGGGAAGCCGACATCGGCTTCTGGCACGGCCTCGACACCGGTTTCCCGGGTCGAGAGCCGCTGTAGCTACGCGTTGGTCGTGAACTTGTCGGCCGACACGGCCGCGCCGGGCTCGGTGGCGCCGGTCATGATCGCCACGGCCTCGTTCATGGTGTGCGTCTTGGGGCTGATGACCGCGATGCGGCGGCCGAGGCGGTGGATGTGGATGCGGTCGGCGATCTCGAAGACGTGCGGCATGTTGTGGCTGATCAGGATCACCGGGATGCCGGAGTCGCGGACCTTGAGGATCAGCTCCAGCACGTGCGCGGATTCTTTGACGCCGAGCGCCGCGGTCGGCTCGTCGAGGATGATCACCTTCGAGCCGAACGCCGCCGCGCGCGCCACGGCGACGCCTTGGCGCTGACCGCCGGAGAGCGACTCGACCTGCTGGTTGATGTCCTGGATCGTCATGATCCCGAGCTCGGTCATCTGCTTCTTGGCCTCGGCCTCGCATCTTGGCGCGGTCGAGCTTGCGGAAGACGCTGCCGAGGAAGCCCGGCGCGCGCGGCTCGCGGCCGAGGAACAGGTTGTCGGCGATGTCCAGCGACGGTGAGACCGCCAGGGTCTGGTAGACGGTCTCGATCCCGTGGGCGCGGGCGTCGATCGGGGTCTTCATCGTGGATCGGCTGGCCGTCGAGCAGGATCTCGCCCTCGTCGGGCATGACCGCGCCCGAGAGGCATTTGATCAGCGAGGACTTGCCGGCGCCGTTGTCGCCGATGACGGCGAGGATCTCGCCCGGCATCAGGTCGAAGTCCGAGCCGGCGAGCGCGGTCACGTGGCCGTAGCGCTTGACCAGGCCGCGGGCCTCGAGGAGCGGCGTCTGCGTTGCGGTGGCGCTCATGCCTTCACCTTCCGGATCCACTGGTCGATGGCGACCGCGCGATGATCAGGATGCCGACGGCGAAGTCCTGCCAGAGCACGTCGACGCCGCTCAGCGTCAGGCCGTTGCGCAGCACGCCGACGATCAGCGCGCCGAACAGCGTCCCGACGACGCGGCCGCGGCCGCCGAAGAGCGAGGTGCCGCCGATCACGACCGCGGTGATCGAGTCCAGGTTGGCCGTCGTGCCCGCCTGCGGGGAGGCGGAGGCGATGCGGCCGATCAGCATCCAGCCGGCGACGGCGCAGATCAGGCCGGCGACGATGTAGACGCTCAGCAGCACGCGGTCCTTGCGCACGCCCGCCAGGCGGGCGGCTTCGGCGTCATCGCCGACCGCGTAGACGTGCTTGCCCCACGCGGTGTTCTTGAGCACCCACGCGAAGACGCCGAACAGGACCAGCATCAGGATCGAGCCGTAGGTGATGCTGGGTGCCGCCGAAGTTGATCGTCTTTCCCGTCCACAGCAGCAGCGAGGACATGTCGGTGCCGCGGATCGTCTCGGACTTCGAGATGTAGAGGTTCAGCGCGAAGAACATGTTCAACGTGCCGAGCGTGACGATGAACGGCGGCAGCTTCAGGCGGGTCACGAGCGCGCCGTTGATCAAGCCGCAGGCGTGCCGATGGCGAAGCCGAGCAGCAGCGCGAGCAGGCCCGGCACGCCGGCGTCGGCCGAGAGCTTGGCCATCATGATCGACGACAGGACCATGATCGCGCCGACCGAGAGGTCGATGCCGGCGGTCAGGATGACCAGCGTCTGGGCGATGCCCAGCGTGCCGACGACCATCACCTGCTGGACGATCAGCGAGAGGTTCGCCGGCGCGAGGAACCGGTCGGCGGTGATGGCTGAAGAAGACGACCGCGAGCAGCAGCACGAACAGCGGCCCGAGCGTCGCGTTGGAGTGCAGGATGTCGTGGACGCGGGTGGCGAACGTCTGCGTCGCGCTGCGGGCCGACGGTGCCCGGCGGTTCGCCGGCGCCCTGGGGCGCCGGCTGCAGTGTCGTTGGCCATCGTCTAGCCCCAGCAGTTCGCGAGGCCGAACGTCGTGTCCTTGGACTCGACGCCGTCGACCGGCTTGTCGGTGATCAGGGTGACGCCGGTGTTGATGTAGCTCTGGCCGGCGGCGCGCGTCGGCTTCTTGCCGTCCTTGGCGTAGTCGACGATCGCCTTCACGCCCTCCTCGGCCATCTTGAGCGGGTACTGCTGCGAGGTCGCGCCGATGACGCCGGCTCTTGACGTTCTGCACGCCCGGGCAGCCGCCGTCGACGGAGACGATCGTCACGTCCTTGTCCTTGCCGGCGGCCTTGAGCGCCTGGTAGGCGCCGGCCGCGGCGGGCTCGTTGATCGTGTAGACGAGGTTGATCGTCGGGTCCTTCTGGAGCAGGTTCTCCATCGCCGTGCGCCCGCCCTCCTCGGCGCCGTCGGTCACGTCATGGCCGACGATCCGCGGGTCCTTCTCGTCGCCGATCTTGGTCTTGTCGGCGACGTTGACGCCGAAGCCCTCGAGGAAGCCCTGGTCGCGCTGGACGTCGACCGACACGCCGTCCGGGTTGAGGTCGAGCATCGCGATCTTGGCCTGCTTGCCGTTCTTATCGAACGTGCCCTTGGCCCACTTGCCGATCGCCAGGCCGGCGGCGTAGTTGTCGGTCGCGTAGGTGATGTCGGCCGCGTCGGACGGCTCGGTCTGCGTGTCCAGCGCGACCACCAGCAGGCCGGCCTGGCGCGCCTTGTCCAGCGAGGGCACGATCGCCTTGGAGTCGCTGGGCGTGATCATCAGGCCCTTCGCGCCGGCCGAGATCAGGCTCTCGACGGCCGCGACCTGCGACTCGTTGTCGCCGTCCTTCTTGCCCGCGAAGGACTGCACGGAGGCGCCGAGCGGTCTTGGCCGCGGAGTTCGCGCCCTCCTTCATCTTCACGAAGAACGGGTTCGTGTCGGTCTTGGTGATCAGGCCGAGCTTGACCGCATCACCGCTGTCGCTCCCGCCGGCGGAGGCGCCGCCGCCGCTGTCACTTCCGCAGGCGGCAACGCCCGCGGCCAGAGCGAACGCTGATGCGACCGCGAGCGCGCCGCGGCCGGTGGTGAATGACCTCATTGGGACTCCCCTACCTCTCCTCGCTCAGGGTCTCTCGCCCTGAGACAACGTTTTCAGGACATGTTGTATCCCGCCGGTGGCATCGTGTCAAGCGATTCGTGAAAACGAATTCTCAATGGACATCCGCCGTGCCGCTGAGTATCGTGCCGTCGCGTGGAAACGTTTACCGGGCGGCGCCCGACGATGAAGGAGGTGGCGCGGGTCGCCGGTGTGAGCCTCGCCACCGTGTCGCGGGTGGTCAACGGGACCGGCGAGGTGCGTGAGGATCTGGCCGCCCGCGTCAACGAGGCCGTGCGCATGCTCGGCTACCGTCGCGACCTGACGGCCTCGACGCTGCGCCGCGCCGACCGCCAGTCGGCGAGCATCGGGCTGATCATCGAGGACGTCTCGAACCCGTTCTTCTCGGCCGTGCACCGCGGCGTCGAGGACGTCGCCCGCCCGCTCGGCGTGCTGACCTTCGTCGGCTCCTCGGACGAACGGCCCGAGCGCGAGCGCGAGCTGGCCGAGACGTTCGGCGCGCGCGGGGTGGACGGGCTGGTGATCGTGCCCTGCGCGCCTGATCAGAGCTACCTGATGCGCGACCGCGACGCCGGCACCGCGCTGGTCTTCGTCGACCGCCCGCCGCGGTTCATCCCCGGCCACGCGGTGCTCTCGGACAACCTCGGCGGCGCGCGCGGCGCCGTCGAGCACCTGCGCGCCGCCGGCCACACGCGGATCGCGTTCCTCGGCGACCGGCTGGACGTGTCCACCGCCCAGGAGCGCCAGGCCGGGTATCACCAGGCGCTCGCGGGGCTGCCGCGGATCGAGCGCACCGAGCTCTCCTCGAGCCTGCCCGCCTACGAGGCCACGCTCGAGCTCCTGCAGGGCGAGGACCCGCCGACGGCGCTCTTCACCGGCCAGAACCTGATCACCATCGGCGCGATCCGGGCGTTGCGCGCGCTCGGACTGCAGCGCGAGGTGGCGCTCGTCGGCTTCGACGACATCACGCTCGGCGACCTCGTCGACCCCGGCATCACGGTCGTCGCCCAGGACCCGTACGCACTCGGCCGGCACGCGGGTGAACTGCTGTTCGGGGGCGAGGCCGAGGCGCGCCGCGTGGTCGTCCCGACCACGTTGATCGAACGCGGCTCGGGAGAAATTCCAGCCCTTCGTTGAGTCGCGGTGGACGCCACGGTCCGGTACGTTCGTGACCAGTGGCCGCCAAACGCCCGACGATGAAGGACGTCGCCGCGGTCGCCGGGGTCAGCCTGAGCACGGTCTCACGCGTGGTCAACGGCAGCCCGCCGGTCGCGCCCGAGCTCGCCGGCAAGGTCGAGCAGGCGGTGCAGATGCTCGGCTACCGCCACAACCATGCGGCCGGGACGCTGCGGCGCGCGAGCGGGCGCTCGCACTCGCTGGGGCTGATCTTCGACGACGTCGGCAACCCGTTCTTCGCCGCCATCCACCGCGGCGTGGAGGAGATCGCGCGCACGCGCGGCGTGGTCACGTTCGCGGGCAGCTCGGACAGCGATCCCGAGCGCGAGCGCGAGCTCACCGAGGGCGTGCTCGCCCGCCGGGTCGACGGGCTGATCCTGGTCCCCACGGCCTACGACTACACCCACCTCGTGCGCGACGTGGCCGCGGGCATCAGCATCGTCTTCATCGATCGCCCGCCACGCACGATCGACGCCGACTGCGTGCTCAGCGACAACCGCGCGGGCGCGCGGCGGGCGGTCGAGCACCTGATCGCGCACGGCCACCGGCGGATCGCCTACGTCGGGCCCGCCCCGAACGGGCTCTTCACCGCGGCCGAGCGCTTCGAGGGCTACCGGGCGGCGCTCGCCGGCGCGGGCATCGGCGAGGAGATCGTCTGCTTCGACGACTACGAGACGCTGTTCGACGGTGACGCGCCCCCGACCGCCGTGTTCAGCGCGCAGAACCTGGTCACGGTCGACGTGCTGCGGCTCCTGCACCGGCGCGAGCTGCAGCACCGCGTGGCCCACATCGGCTTCGACGACATCCAGCTCGCGGCGGCGCTCACGCCCGGCCTGACCGTGGTCGCACAGGACGCGTTCGGCCTCGGACGGACCGCCGCGGAGCTGCTGTTCTCACGGATCGACGGCCACGAGGGACCGGGCCGCCGCGCGGTGCTCGCGACCACGCTGATCGAGCGCGGCAGCGGCGAGATCAGACCGTCCTAGCGCGGATGTCCGCGCGCCTGCGGTCGACCGCCGCCGCCGGTCTTCAGTTCAAGCGGCTGACACCGGGCGGGCGCTCGGGCGCCACACCTTCATGATGTCGCGCATCGAGATGATTCCGCACAGTTCGCCGCTGCGGACGACGACGAGGTGCCGGAACCCGCCCTTGGCCATCGTGTCGGCGGCCTCTTCGAGGTCCCACTCGATGTCCGCGAACACCGCGTTGGACGTCAGGTGCTCGGACACGTGCTCGGTGTCCGGGTCCTCGCCCTTGCCCAGCGACCGTACGAGGTCGCGCTCGGTGATGATGCCCGGGCCGGGCTGCTCGGGATCCATGACCACCACGGCGCCCACGTTGTGATCCGCCATGAACTTGGCGGCATCCCTCAGGCTGCGTCCAGGCGTGAACGTCAGCACATCTTCGGTCATCGCGTCTCGGACCTTCACGACGGCTCCTCTCCGGCTTAGCTGTCGCTCATAACCATACTGTGTCAATTGCCACGATGTCCTGATGAGAGGAAACGTTCTGAAACGGTGAGGTTCTCACGCGCCGCGAGGAACGCCTCCGACAGATCATCCGTTGAACAGCGGCGCGACGTCCATGAAGATCCGGTAGTCGTCGATCAACTCGTCCCCGGCGCGGTAGATCGTGACCACCGGCAACGAGATCGTGGAGCCGTCCTTGCGGGTGTAGGTCACGATCGACTCGACGACCACCGCGGGCTCGTTGACCCACTGCTCGATCACCTCGTGCGACACGCCGGCGATCGCGTCGCAGAACCCGGCCCAGGTCTCGCGAACGTTCTCGCGCCCGATCACGGGCTCGGAATTGCCGAAGACGAAGCGCACATCGTCCGCCAGGTGCTGGGCGAACGCGTCGGGGTCCATCGAGTCGATGTCGGCGAACAGGGTGGGATGGGCGGACATGACGCGATACTACGGGGCACACGGTCAGCCAGACAGCGGAGGAGATCGCGGGTGTCCAACCCAGGCTTCATCAGCGGAACCCATCACCTGACGTTCTGCGTCGGCGGCGCGCAGGAGGACTACGACTTCCACGTCCGGACGCTCGGGCTCAAGAGCGTCAAGAAGACGGTGCTCTTCGACGGCGAGATCCCGATCTACCACCTCTACTACGCCAACCGGGTGGGGGACGCGAGCACGATCCTGACGGCGTTCCCGTACCGTCAGGCGGGGTGGATGGGCAAGCGCGGGACCAACCAGGCGAAGTCGATCAACGTCGCCGTCCCCGCGCAGTCGATCGGCTACTGGTCGGATCGCCTGGACAAGGCGGGCGTGGCGACCAAGCACGTCGAGCGCTTCGGCACCGAGCGGCTGGAGTTCGCGCACCCGTGCGGGATCCCGTACCAGATCGTGGGGGAGACGCGTGAGGACACGCGCGAGCCCTACGGCGGCGGCGACGTCCCCGCCGAGCACGCGATCCGCGGCGCCTACGGCACGACGACGTCCGTCCGCGAGCCGGAGCCGATGGACCACTTCCTGCGCGAGGCGTTCAACGCCGAGAAGCTCGGCTCCGACGGCGCGCACCACCAGTACAAGCTCACGGGCGACGGCCACGGCCAGATCCTCGAGCTCGTCGAGGAGCCCGACCTGCCCCAGGGAACGTGGCACTTCGGCGAGGGCACGATCCACCATCACGCCTTCGACGTCGGCACGTCCGAGAACCAGTTGAAGGTCAAGGACTACATCGTCGGCCTCGGCTACACCGACGTGTCCGACGTCAAAGACCGCGGCTACTTCTTCAGCGTCTACCTGCGCACGCCCGGCGGCGCGCTGTTCGAGCTCGCCTACTCGACCCCCCAGGGCTTCACGATCGACGAGTCAGAGGACGAGCTCGGCACGCACATGTGCATCCCGCCGCACTGGGAGGACCGGCGCTCGGAGATCGATCAGCTGGAGCCGATCGACACCCTCGAGGACGTCAAGCCCTAACAGCCGAAGCCGAACTGCTGGACCCAGAGCTCGACGCGGCCGGCGTCGGGCAGCCTGACCACTCGGCGGGCGATGCCCGTGTTGCGGTAGCGCCCGCTGAGCAGGTTGGCCCGGTGGCCGGGTGACTTCAGCCAGCCCTGCAGGACCTCGCGCGGGGTCGCGTTGAGCGTGACCCATTCGAGGTTCTCGGCGACGCTCAGGCAGCCGCCGCGGCGCAGCGGCGAGGCGGCCCCGCACGGGGAGTGGACGAAGGTGCCGCAGCGCTCGATCGCGCGTGCCTTGGCGGCGGCCGCGGTCGAGAGCGACGAGGCGGGTTTCAGCGGCGCGCGTCCGGAGGCATGACGGACACGGGCGGTGAGGCAGCGCAGCGCGGCGGTGCGCGCGCTCGGCGTGCCGTCACGATCGTCGGCCCCGGCGCAGGTCGCGCCGTGGGCCGCCGGGGCGGCGGTGAAGGAGCACAGCAAGAGCGCAGCAGCCAGCGCGCAGCCGGCCGCTACTCGCGAGAGGAACGACATGACCTGACCAAGGTGGAGGGACCGTGTGACCGTGAGCCGCCTGGGAACGGCTCACGACTGGCAGTGTGAGCGCTCTGGGCCGCCGCGCCAGCGCGCCCTCCCCGGGATGGGGGACACCTCCCACGTGCGGGGGAGCAGGGGTGGCGTGATGTTGGTCAGGTCCCATATACCAATGCAGCCCCGCCCCTCGCTGCCCGGAGATTCATCGTGTCTCAATCGCGCCTGCTCCAACGCCCCCGTTTCCAGCGCCGCTCGCCGGATCACCGCGGCTCGCGCGCGACGCTCTCGGCGGCGTCGGTCGGGGCGTTGCGCGCGCTCGGGGATGAGGGCACGGATCGCGTGCTGGTGAGCGGTGCGGAGTGGTCGCTGGTCACCGACCGCGGAGAGAACCCGCTCGCCCCCGGCGCGACGCACGCCGAGCACGTGCGCTTCCTGTTCTTCTGCGCCGCCGTGCTGAAGGCCGTCGACACCCATCAGGACGTGCTCGCCCGCACGACCGGGCCGCTGGCGCTGAACCTCGGCCACCGGCTCGAGCGCGTGTTCGGCACGATCGCCTGCGGCGGCCGCGGGCCGTTCGCGCTGCCCGACGTGCCGTTCGCGCTGGAGGGCATCGTCGCGCCGCCCGCGCGCACGCTGATGAACCGGATCGTCGCCGAGGCGCTGCGCGACATGACCCGCTCGGTGCGCGCGTGGCGCGCGGCCGGCGACGACATCGAATCGGCCGCGCTGGAGGTCATCGCTGACTCCTACCGGCGCCACCGCCGGATTGCGTTCGCTCAGTGCGGCAGTTCGGCGCCGTCGTTCGCGTAGTCGAAGAGCGAATTGATCAGGCCGATCGCAACGGCCTGCGCGGATGTGCGCGCGCCGAGCTTTCGCCGCACCTCGGCCAGGTGCGACTTCACGGTCTCCTCGCCGATCCCCATCCGCTCGGCGATCTGCTTGCGCTCCAGTCCGCGCGCGAGCAGGCGCAGGACGGCGATCTGCTTGGGCGAGAGGTCCTCGAAGTCGCGCCGGTCGGCGTGCGCGGCGAACACAGGGGAGATGTAGGAGCGCTCGCGCGAGGCGAGCAGGACGGCCTTGAGCAGGTCCGCGGCGGCGTCGCCCTTGGAGACGACGCCCTGCGCGCCGACCGCGAACGCGCGCTCGGCCACCCCCAGGTCGTCCATGCCGGTGTAGAAGACGACATCGACCGACGGCAGCTCGGACCGGATCCGCCGGCAGAGCTCGAAGCCGTCGACCGTGGAGCCCTCGAGCGCCACGTCCAGCACGGCGACGCGCGGGGAACGCTCGTGGCAGATCGCGATCGCCTCGTCGGCCTCGTGGGCGAAGCCGACCACGTCGACCTCGGGGCGGTTGTGGAAGAGCGTGCGCAGGCCCAGGACGACCATCTTGTGGTCGTCGACCAATACGACGGGTACAGCAAGCGCGACAGACACGGATGGGCCTCCCCAAACATCCTATGGGGGCGGCGCGGCGGGCAACACGAGCGAAACGCCCAGCTGGCCGTCGGAATCTCTCACCGCGAGCGCCGAACCTCCCGCCGCGACGACGAGATGCCCGGCGTGGGCCAACGCACCGAGTTCTGGCTCCGACCAGTCGACCGTCTCGCCGGTTGGTGCGCCTGCGGACAATCGCCAGCCCGCCGGGTCCGGAGTGACAGTGAAGTTGCCGAGCCGGCCGTCCTCCGCGAGTCGCTGCGCGACGCCCGCCCAGCCGACCCCGGGGATGCGCGTGAGCGCGAGCTCACCGTCCGGCGCGGTCACGGTGGAGGTCCTGCCCGTCCCTTCGAGCTCGTCGCTCAGGGTCGCGACGATCGCCTCCGGTGGGCGCGGCGTGAGCGGTGCGAGCACACCCAGGATCGCCCGCATGTCGGTCAGTCGCCGCTGGGCCTCGCGGCCGGTGCGCTCGAGCTCGCCCGGCAGCGACGCCCGGTCGGCGGCGTCGAAGAGCTCGCGCAGCGCCGCCTCGGCGACGGTCTGCAGGGTCATCACGTCCGTGCTCAAGCGGTGGACCAGACGCCCCACCGCCTCGATGCCGATCGCCGCGGTGCGAGCGCCGAGGGCCTGCAGCTCACGCGCGGTGCGCTCGGCGACTTCGCGCTCGAGCTGGTCCCGCGCGGCCTGCGGGTCAGGTGGGATGTCCGCGGCGAGCAGCCAGCCTCGCGCCGTGCCGCAGCGGGCCTCCGCGACCCACGGCGCGCTCGGCGGCGCCGGTTCGACGTGCCGCGCGGCGACCGGCCCACCGGCGACGCGCACGGCCGCCACCCCCGCGAGGTCGAAGCGCAGCTCGAGCCCGTCGCCGATCATCTTGCGGAGGTCTACCAGAGCGCGCATGGGTTGACACTGTGATCAAGATGCCCCCCGCGCGTGTCCTGGTCGCCGACGACGACGTGCTCACCCGCCGCCTGCTGCGGCATGCGGTCGACGCCGAAGCGGCGCTGGAGCTGGTCGGCGAGGCCGCGGATGGCACCGAGGCGCTCGCCCTGGCCCACGTGCTCGCGCCCGACGTCGTGGTCCTGGACATCTCGATGCCGGGCCTCGACGGTCTCGCCGTCGCCGCCCGCGTGCGCCCGGCGCTGCCGAACTGCGCGATCGTGGTGTTCTCCGCGAGCGACGCCGAGGCACAGGCGCTGGCGGCCGGCGCCGACTGCTTCGTCGCCAAGGCCGCGGGCCCCGCCGCCGTCGTCCACGCGGCGGCGGCGCTGCTCAGCCGTCGCCGGTGGACTCGCCGCGGCGGATGACGTTCGGGGAACGAAACGCCCGGATGACGAGGGGTTTCGTTCCCCGAAGCGCGTCTCAGTCGACCATCGGCGCGTAGAACTCGCGCTTGCGCTCGAGCAGACGCGGGACCGCGTCACCGAAGCCGAGGCGCTTGAAGTGCTCGGTCTCGGTGTGGGCCGTGTAGGCGGCCTCGTCGACGTACTGCTCGTAGATGAAGAACTTCGCCGGGTCCTCGGGGTCACGGTTGGGGATGTAGACCAGCGTCCCCTCCTCCGCGAGCGAGGGCTCCACGAGCTCTGACAGGCAGCGCGCGACTTCTTCTTCCTCGCCCGGCTTGGCGATCCAGGTCACCGCGACGGTGTAGGCCATGCTTCCCTTTCGTTGGTCTCATCCGCGTGACGGATCGGCCCGCGGGCCTCCCGCAGCGGCATTCCGTGGCGCCCGGCACGGTGGGCGATGATCTCGGCCAGCACTGCGACGGCGGTCTCCTCGACCGTCGAGGCGCCGATATCCAGCCCGCAGGGCGCGAAGATGCGATCGATCTCGTCGTCGGTCACGCCGACGTCGGCCAGCCGCCGGTTGCGGTCGGCGGTGGTGTTGCGCGAGCCCAGCGCGCCGATGTAGCCGGCGCCGGTCCTCAGCGCGGCGACGACGGCGGGGACGTCGAGCTTGGGATCGTGGGTGAAGATCAGCACCGCGTCGCGCGGCCCGAGCTCGACACCGTCGAGGACCGCGTCGGGCCAGCCGACCTCGGTCTCGGCGGCGGCGCTGAAGCGGCGCGACTTCAAGAAGGCGGAGCGCGGGTCGGCGATCGTCACGCGGTAGCCGAGACCCTTGGCCAGCGGCGCGAGCGCGCTCGAGAAGTCGATGGCGCCGAAGACGACCATCCGCGGCGGCTCGGCCTGGATCGAGTTGTAGACGCGCAGCCCGGAGCCCAAGGACGCGCCGTCGGTGCCGAAGTCGCGCATCGCCGAGCGTCCCTCGTTGAGCAGGCCCCGGGCCTCGCGGGCGGCGTTGCGGTCCAGCAGCTCGCCGGCGCCGAGCGAGCCGATCACGCGGCTCTCGTCGGTGAAGAGCTTCGCGCCCGCCATCGGGCCGTCGATCAAGGTGACCAGCCCGGCGGGGGTGTGGTCGATCGTCGACTGCAGGTCGGCGAGCACCGCGTCGTGCGATTCGGGCTTGAGCTCGTGGATGAAGATGTGGACGATCCCGCCGCACATCAGCCCGACCGTGCCCGCCAGCTCGTCGGAGATCCCGTAGGTCTCGAGCTTCGGCGCGGGGTCGGCCTGCTCGAGCATCTCCATCGCCACCGCGGCCACCGCGCCCTCGACGCAGCCGCCGGTGATCGAGCCTTCGATCCCGCCGTCCTCGGAGATGTACATCGACGCGCCGACGTCCAGCGGCGAGGACCCCTCGACCTCGACCAGCAGCCCCGCCGCGACGCGCTTTCCCTCGCGCAGCCAACCCGCGACGGCGGCGGCGGTGTGCTGGACTGGTCTGGTCATCGGAGATCCTCTTCTGCAAGCCGGTACACGCGACGCGCGGTCCGGCCGAGGATGTCCTCCTGCACCTCGAGCGGGAACTCGGCGAGCACGCCGGACCACGCTTCAAAAAGTGTAGGAAAGTCGGTCCAGATGCTTTCCACGGGGAAGTTGGAGCCGAACATCGCCCGCTCGGAGCCGAAGCTGTCGACGACCGCCGGTCGTCACGGTGCGGATCCAATCCGCGTCGACGCGATGGATGAACGTGCCCTGCCCGGAGAGCTTCACGTGGAGGTTCGGGTACTTCGCCAGCGCGGCCAGGGCCTCGCGCCACGGCTCGCCGTCGATCGGCATCCCCGCATGGACCAGCACGAACGTCAGGTCCGGATGGGCGGAGAGCAACTGCTCCGCGAACACGAGCTGCCCGGGGAAGACCTGCAGCTCGAACACCCACCCGAGCTCGGCCAGCAGTCCGAGGTTGGCGTTGAAGGTCGCGTCCAGCATCGCGTCGGCCGACTTCGCGAACCGGTACGCCTCGATCTCGTGCCAGTGCAGCTGCAACCGGCACCCACGCATCAGCGGCGACGCCTTCGCCTGCGCTTCGAGCATCGCGCCGGCGGCCCCGTCGAAGAGGTCCGCGGACCCGACGATCGCGTTCGGGAACCCCGTCCGCTCGTACTCGGAATGGACCCATTCGACCTCGGCCACCGAGTCCTCCAGCGGCCAGTTCGCCTGCGTGTAGACCGACTGCGTGATCCCGAGCGGCCTGACGTCGGCGGCGTAGTCGGCGCCCGTGTAGTCATGGCGCAGCGAGTCGTAGGGACCGAAGATGCGCGGGATCATCGGGCCGCTCAGCCACGGCAGATCCTGCACGCGCCAGATGTGGTGGTGCGCGTCGACGTAGTTCATAGGGACCTCACGCGGTCGGTCAGCGTCCGGATGTCGCGGGCGCCCGCGAGTTCGATGTCGGCGGCGATCGCACGCATCCCGCGCGTGATCGGCGCGTACGCCGGATCGAGCGCGAGCGGCGACCACCACAGCAGGCGATGCGACAGGCGCGACAGCCGGTGCACGGCATCGCGCCATCAGCGCCGGGTCGCCGCGTTCGAGCCCGTCCGAGAGCACGATCGTCAGCGCGCCCCGCGCCCGGTCGGCGTAGCGCGGCGTGGTCACGAACTCGTGCAGCGACGGCCCGATGCGCGTGCCGCCGTCGGCGTCCTCGACCACACCCCCGACCATGTCCAGCGCGGCGTCGACGTTGCGCTCGCGCAGCGCGCGCGTCACGCGCGTCAACCGCGTGCCGAAGGTGAACGTCTCGGCCTGCGCGACCCACGCGAAGCGCAGGTAGTCCGGCGTGTGCTCGCGCAGGGAGCCGGACACGTCGATCAGCAGCAGGAGCGGTCGCGCGCGGTGCGGGCGGCCGCGCCGTGCGAGCATCGTGATCTCACCCGTGCGCGTCGCCTGGCGCAGCGTGCGCCGCAGGTCGAGATGCCCGCGGCGGTCCGGCCGGCGCCGGCGCGAGCGGATCCGCGGCAGGTGCCGCTCCAGCGCCCGCCGCAGCTCGCGCAGATCCTCGGTGGTGCGATCGAAGCCGCGGCGGTTGCGCAGGTCGTGGACGCTGGCGCTGCGGCCCGTGCCCTCGGTCAGCAGCAACGGCTCCAGCTCGCCGGTCTCACCGCCTTGGGGCGCCTCGCTCTCGCCCTCCTCCTCGGCCTGCGCGGGCACGGCCACGCCCGCGAAGTGCTTGGCGAACACGGCGTCGAACTCCGGCAGCTCGTCGTGATGGGAGACCAGCGTCACGCGCGCGAGCCAGTACAACCGGGTGAGGTCCGGCGGGGTGTTGTCGCGCAGCGCGGTGAGGAAGTCGACGCGGCGCTCCAGACCGGGGGAGAGCTCGTCGAGGAAGTCGTCGACGATCACGCCGCGAGATGCTCCCGCACGGCCTCGGTGTCCTCGCGTTCCTTGACCAGCAGGCCGAGCGAGCGCCGCAGCGCCACCGGCCACGCCGTCCCTTCCGATGACAGCTGCTTGGCCGCCTGCGCCCACTCGATCGTCTCCGCGATCCCGGGCGGCTTGATCAGGTCCAGCGAGCGCACCGCGGTCACCGCCTCGACCAGTGACGCCGCCGCGTCCGAGGCCAGCCCCGGCACCTTGGCCTCGATGATCCGCCGTTCGCGCTCGGCGTTCGGGAAGTCGATCCAGTGGTACAGGCAGCGGCGCTTGAGCGCGTCGTGCAGCTCGCGCGTGCGGTTGGACGTCATGACGACGATCGGCCGCTCCGCCGCCGTCACCGTGCCGAGCTCGGGGATCGTGATCTGGAAGTCGCTGAGGAACTCGAGCAGGAACGCCTCGAACTCGCTGTCGGCGCGGTCGATCTCGTCGATCAGCAGCACGCTCGGCACGCGCAGCGAACGCAGCAGCGGGCGCTCCATCAGGTAGGCCGTGTCGTAGAGATCGCCGACCGGCCGGCCCTCGGCCTCACACGCGCGGATCGCCAGCAGCTGCTTCGGGTGATCCCACTCGTAGAGCGCCTGCGCGGCGTCGAGCCCCTCGTAGCACTGCAGGCGGATCAGCTCGCGGCCGAGCAGGTGCGCCAACACCTTCGCGATCTCCGTCTTGCCCACGCCCGGCTCGCCTTCGAGCGCGAGCGGGCGCCCGAGCGTCAACGCGAGGTGGACCGCGGTGACGAGCCCCTCGTCGGCGAAGTACTGCTCGCCGGCGAGACGCTCGCCGAGTTCCGCAATCGCGTCAGCCACGCAGCTCGTCCAGGCCGCGCAGGATCTGTTCGGGGGTGAAGGGCATCTCGGTGAGTCGTACCCCACAGGCGTCGAAGATCGCGTTGGCGATCGCCGGTATCGGCGCGTTGGCGGTCATCTCGCCGATGCCCTTGGCGCCGTAGGGGCCGTTCTCGGCCGGCCGCTCGATGATCTCCGAGACCATCGCCGCGTTGTCCGCGGGGCCCGGCATCAGGTACTCCTCGAAGTCCCTCGGGCCGTGGTCGCGCACCGGGTAATACGGCTCGGTCGTCTCGTACAGCGCGTGCGAGACGCCCATCCACGCGCCACCCTCGATCTGCTGCTTGGCCATCGCGGGGTTGATCGCCCGCCCGACCTCGTAGACGTTGTGCATCGAGAGCACCGTGACCTCGCCGGTCTCGTCGTCGACCTCGACGTCGGCCACCGTGCAGGCGTGGGCCTGCGCGGAATCGGGGTCCATCTTGCCGGTCTCGGGCTCCGGGTAGGAGCGCTCCTTGAGGAACATCCCGCGCCCCGAGATCGTCCGGCCGAGCTTGAAATGCGCGGCCAGCGCGAGGTCGACGATGTGGATCTTCTTCTCCTCGGAGCCCTTGAGCTTGATGAAGCCCGTGCCGTCGGTCTCGAGGTCCTCGGCGTCGACCTCGAGCTCCTCGGCCGCGGCCTCGAGCATCGCCTCGCGCGCCTCCTGCGCGGCCATGATCACGGCGTTGCCGACGCGGTGGGTGCCGCGACTGGCGAACGTCCCCATGCAGTGCGGGCCGGTGTCGGTGTCGGCGGTGTCGACGATGATGTTCTCGAAGGGCAGGCCGAGCGTCTCCGCCGCCACCTGCGCGGCCACGGTCTTCAAGCCCTGGCCGAGGTCGACGCTCGACAGGGAGACGACGAAGTTGCCGGTCGTCGTGGAGTGCACGAGCGCCTGCGTCGGGTCGCCGCCGAGGTTCATGCCGGTCGGGTAGTTGACCGCGGCGTAGCCCCGCCCTTTCAGCAGTGCCATCTAGCGCTCCTCCCCGAAGCTCGACATGGCCCGGTACTCGGCCGGGCAGCTCGTGGCCGATCAGCTCCGCCGCCTTCTGGATGACCTCGATCAGCGCGGTGCCCTCGGCCACCTTGTGATGCGCCTTCATGTCCCCGTCGCGGTAGGCGTTCTTGAGCCGGAACTGCAGCGGGTCCAGGTCCAGCGCGCGCGCGATCCGGTCCATCTGGGACTCCAGCGCGAAGTCCCCGATCGTCACGCCGAAGCCGCGCATGGCGCTCGACGGCGTGCGGTTGGTGTAGACGCACCAGGAGTCGATCCAGACGTTGGGGATCG
Organism: uncultured Solirubrobacteraceae bacterium; assembly: GCA_963798325.1. Lineage (GTDB taxonomy): Bacteria > Actinomycetota > Thermoleophilia > Solirubrobacterales > Solirubrobacteraceae > Solirubrobacter. The sequence goes on along the minus strand of CAWCSS010000001.1, from coordinate 1,009,582 downwards.
TTGTACGGGCCGGGCATGTGCGCCGCGGCCTTGGTCGTCGCGTACGGGATGTGGCGCGAGTAGGCGCCGGCGTCGGCGTAGAGCGTGACCTTGCGGGCGACGATCCGCCCGTCGTTCATCACGCCGTCCTTGATGTAGATCCTCTCGGCCGCGCGCGGGGAGGAGACCTGCATCTCCTCGTAGCGGTCGTAGACGAACTTGACCGGCCGGTTGGTCGCCATCGCGGCGATGCAGGCGATCGGCTCGACGATCACGTCGACCTTGCCGCCGAAGCCGCCGCCGACGGTCCCGCCGACGACCTGCAGCTTGCCGAACGGCACGTCGAGGATCAGCGCCGTGTTGTCGAGCGTGAAGAAGCACGCCTGGGTGTCGGAGGTGATCTTCAGGCGGCCGTCGTGCTGGGGCTCGACGATGCAGCCCGTGGTCTCCGTCGGCGCCTGCTCGATCGGGCGCGACTGGTAGTTCGAACTCGAAGATGTGGTCGGCCTCGGCGAAGCCCTGCTCGATGTCGCCGAAGCGCACGCGCCGGCAGTGATGGTCCTCGTAGACGAAGTAGTTCGTGCCGTGCGGCTTGATCACGGGCGCGTCTGTCCTTGATCGCCTCCTCGACGTCGAACACCGGCTCGAGGTCCTCGTAGGTGACCTTGACCGCGCCGCGCCCTCCAGCGCGGCGCGCTCGGACGTGGCCACGACCGCGACGATCGGCTCGCCGTAGGTAGAGCACCTTGCCCTCCGGCAGCACGGGCTCCTCGTCGTAGCCGACGTTGATCAGCTTCAGGATCGTGTACCAGTTGTTCGGGACGTCCTTGTGCGTCAGCACCTTCACGACGCCCTTGACCGCCTCGGCGGCGGACGTGTCGACGCTCGACCAGCTTCGCGTGGTGGCGCTCGGAGCGGTGCATCTTCAGGTGCAGCAGGCCCTTCGGGATCGTGTCCTCGAAGTACTGCGTGCGGCCGGTGACGTGGCCCAGCGCGTCGAGGCGCTGGACGGGCTGGCCGACGACGTGGAAGCCGTTGCTCATGCCTTCGCCGCCGTCGAGGATCGCGTTGATGATCGCTCTCGTAGCCCGTGCAGCGGCAGACGTTGCCGGAGATCGCGGTCACGACCTCCTCGCGCGTCGGGTCCGGGTTCTCGGCCAGCAGCGCCTCGGCGGCCATGATCATGCCGCTCGTGCAGAAGCCGCACTGGGTGGCGAAGCCGTCCAGGAACGCCTGCTGGAGCTTCGAGAGCCCTTCGACCGGCGTCGTGCCCTCGAGCGTCGTGACGCGTCGCGCCGTTGATCGTCTCGACCGGGATCAGGCACGCACATCACGGCCTGCCCGTCGACGTGACAGGTGCAGGTGCCGCACGTGCCGACGCCGCAGCCGCGCTTGGCGGCGGTCAGGCCGAGGTTGTCGCGCAGCGCGCTGAGCAGCGTGGTTCCGGGCTGGGCGAGGAACTCGGTGGTCTCGCCGTTGAGTTCGAGTTCGATGACGCTAGACGGCATGGGCGAAGGCTCGGCGGACGTGGACGGGCAGGACGCGACGGCGGTACCAGGCGCTGGCGTACGCGTCGTCGAAGGGCTCGGCGACCTCGAGGCACAGCTCGGCGGCGGCGTCGATGTCGCCGGCGGCCAGCGCCTCCTCGGCCTTGGTGGCACGGACGGGCTCTGAGGCCACGCCGCCGAGGGCGATGCGCGTGCCGTCGCTGGCGACGGTCACGATCGACGCGCTGTTCTGCTTGCGGCGCATCGCCTTGCGGTAGAACCAGCGCTCCGGGACCGTGAAGGAGACGCCGGTGACCAGGTCGCCCTCCTTCTCGATCTCCGCGTCCAGCGCGAGCAGGCAGACGGCGAGGTCGCCGTGCGGCTGGGGGACGAACAGGTTGCCGCCGACGGTCCCCATGTTGCGGATCGTGGGGGAGGCGATCGAGTTGACCGCCTCGCGCAGGAACTCGACCTCGCGCGCCAGTTCGGTCAGCGTCGTGGTCGCGCCGACGGTGCACGCGGTCGCCGTCCTCGGAGACGCCGGACAGGCCGGCGCGGCGCAGGCTGATGATCGAGTCGGTCGGCGACAGGCGCGGGAACGATCGTGGGTGCCGCCCGCGACGACCACGCCCTCCCCGAGCAGCGAGACGGCCTCCTGCGCGGACTCGGGGAGGTGGACCTTCATACCTCGACCACCGGGTTGCGCAGCACCCCGATTCCTTCGATCTCGCATTCCACGACGTCACCGTCCTTGAGCGAGCGCTTGGGCTCCATGAACTCGCCGCAGCCCCAGGGCGTGCCGGTGAGCATGACGTCGCCGGGCTCCAGCGTGAAGCTGTGCGAGCAGAAGCTGATCAGCTCGGCGACGCCGAAGATCATCTCGTTCGTGTTGGAGTCCTGCATCACCTCGCCGTTGACGCGGGTCTGCAGCTTCAGGTTCTGCGGGTCGTCGAGCTCGACGACCTTCGGGCCGAGCGGGCAGAACGTGTCCAGGCTCTTGGCGCGCACCCACTGGCCGTCGGCGAACTGCAGGTCGCGGGCCGAGACGTCGTTGCCGATCGTGTAGCCCGCGCACGTACTCGAGCGCCTCCTCGGCGGAGACCTGGCGCGCGCGCTCGCCGATGACGACCGCGAGCTCGACCTCCCAGTCCACGCGCTCGGTGAGCGAGCGCGGAATCCGGATCTGCTCCTCGTCGGTTGATCACGGCCGTCGTGAACTTCGCGAACACCAGCGGCGTCTTCGGCGGCTGCGCGCCGGACTCGCGTACGTGATCCATGTAGTTGAGGCCGATGGCCACGATCTTGCCTGGACGTTCGATCATCCGTTCACCGCTCGTTCGACGTTCTCCAAGTGACGCAGCATCGCGCGCTTCGCCTCCTCCGGCTCGTGTGCCGCGATCGCCCGCGGCGATCGCGAGATGGTCGCGCACGCTCCTGCTGGCGGACCTGCGCCCGGCGCCCGGTGCAGCCGCCGGCTCGCGATGCCCATCGACGCGACCGATTCCAGCAGGCGCGACAGGATCGCGTTGTCCGCCGCGCGCGGCGATCAGCGCGTGCAGCTCGATGTCGTGCCACATGAACGCCTCGGCGTCCGCGAGCGCGTCGGCCGACGCCTCCGCGCACAGCAGCAGCTCCTGGCCGCCCCGGTCGCCGATCCGCTCGGCCGCCAGGTACGCGAGCCCGGGCTCCACCAGCTTGCGCGCCTCGAAGAGCTCGGCCAGCCCGGCGTCGCTCAGCGCCAGCACGAGCCCCACCGGCCGCATCAGCGTCTCGGGGTTGCAGCTCGGTCAGGTAGGTGCCGTCGCCCTGGCGCATCTCGGCCACGCCGAGCATCGCCAGCGCCCGCAGGGCTTCGCTGCAGCGACGACCGGCTCACGCCCATCGTCGCCGCCAGCTCCCGCTCGGGCGGCAGGCGATCGCCGGGCTTGAGGTGCCTCTCGATGATCAGCGCGATCAGGCGCTGCGCGATCTGATCGGGCAGCGCGTCCCGGGTCACCGTGCCGAAGGCAATTGGCCGGACCATTGAACCAGCAGCCTAGCAAGCGCCATCGGTGCCCGCGCCGGTCGCGTCAAGCGCGTCTGGGCCCGAAACGGCCGCGGGCTCGGGCCAGTGGTCACTTGCCGGTGTACAGCACCATGAATCGACCACTCGCCGCGGCGCTGAGCGGCAACGCGCCACCCGCGCCGCCGTTGGTCGTGACTACTCTCCCGGGCATGACGCGGATCGCGTGCCTGCAATTGGCGCCCAGGCTCGGCGATCTCGCCTACAACCGCGCGCTGATCGCGGAGGCGGTCTCTGAGACCGACGCGGACATCGTGGTGCTGCCCGAGCTCATCACCTCCGGGTACGTGTTCGCGTCGCGCGAGGAGGCGCTCGCCGCCGCGGTGAGCGCGGACGAGCTCGACTGGCGCTTCGGGCCGATCGTCGTCGGCGGGTTCTGCGAGCGCGGCGAGGACGGCGAGGTCTACAACAGCGCGGCGATCGCGGATGCGTCCGGGGTCGTGTCGGTGTACCGCAAGACGCACCTGTGGGACAACGAGCGCAACCTCTTCGCGCCGGGTGACGCGCGCCCGCCGGTCATCGAGACCGAGCACGGCCGGCTCGGCGTGCTCGTGTGTTACGACCTCGAGTTCATGGAGATGCCGCGCGCCCTGGCGCTCAGAGGCGCGGATCTGATCTGTGCGCCGGTCAATTGGCCGCGCCGCACCACGCCGCCGGAGGGGGAGCGCCCGGCCGAGCAGGGCACGGTTCAGGCCATCGCGCGCACGAACCGGGTGTTCGTGGCCATCGCCGACCGTGCGGGCGTCGAGCGGGGCGTGGAGTGGGTCGGCGGGACATGCCTGATCGACCCGGACGGGTGGCTGGTCGAGGGCGAGGTCGACCTCACGCGGGCGCGCGACAAGAGGCTCAGCGAGTACAGCGACGTGCTCGCCGACCGCCGGCCGGAGCTCTACGAGGACCTGCAGGCCTGAGCTACATCGCGAGCAGCCCGAGGATGCAGAACCCGGCGAAGACCAGGGAGCCGATGGCGCCGTAGCGCCGCGTGGCCGGATTGGCCGACCGGAACACGTCGTCGGGAGCGAGCAGCAGGACGAGCGCGACGATCACCCAGAACGCCGCGAGTATCGCGAGAGCCATGGCTCCAAGACTACGAGGCGACCGTAGGGCGAAGCGCTTCCGACCGTCGGTCTAAGGGACCGCCGGTCCAGCGGCGATAGCGTCGCCGCGGAGGGCAACACTCGGAGGGTTCTTTTGCGTATGCGTACCTCGCGGCGGCTCGCCATGGCCGCCGCGGCGATTCTGGCTGCCTCGACGTCCACGGCCTACGGCTGGACGACGGTGACCAACACCAACGGAGACACGTGGAACGTCAATGACGCGCTCGTGCCCGGCCTGGACTCGGGCAGCATCCACAACACGGGGACGAACTCCCTGCAGGGGTACGGCGGCATCCGGGTCAAGGTGCCCGGCACGGCGCGCCTGAACGGCATCCTGCTGCGCGGGTTCGGGCAGACGCCGGACTCGCCGACGCTGTTCACGTCCAAGCAGGCGGTGCAGATCGGCACCGTGGCGGTCAAGCGCACGCTGTCGTTCAACACGGCCGAGGCGTACGCGCGCTTCCTGGACACGTTCACCAACACGAGCTCGAGCCCGGTCACGATCGAGGTCGCCTTCGGCGGCCAGCTCGGCTACAACACCGGCACCAACCAGGGCGCGATCGCCTCCACCTCGTCCGGCGACACGACGCTCTCCAGCGCCGATTCCTGGGCGTCGTTCTACTCGCCGAGCGGCGCCGCCGGCTCGGCCACGGTCAACGGCACGAGCGCGACCGTCACCGGCACGTTCGACAAGACCGGCAACTTCCTGCGCGACCCGTTCACCGTCGCGCTGCCGACGACCGGCGACGAGAGCAACCACGTCGGCTTCGTGAACGCGCTGACGATCGGAGCGGGCGAGACGAAGGCGCTCGTGCACTTCGTCGTCACCGGGTTGAGCGAGACGCGCGGCACGCCGGTCCCGGCCGCGGGCACGCAGGTCGCCGCCGTGCAGGCGAAGGCCGCCGCGCTGGCCGCCGCGCCGCCGCTGAGCGACATCGACGCGGCCGAGGCCTGCCGGATCGCGAACTTCACCGTCCCCGCCTGCGGGGCGACCGCCGCGCCCGCGCTCGGCCCGGTCGTCAAGGACCCGTCGCTGGGCGCCACGACGTCCTCGCCCTACGACGTCGTGGGCAAGTCGATCTCCGACCTGAAGGCCGACATGGCCTCCGGCAAGACGAGCGCGCAGCAGATCATGCGCGCGTACCTGGACCGGATCGCCGCCTACGACAGCGGGCCGCTCGGCCTGCACTCGGTGATCATGGTCGCGCCGGACGCGATGGCGCAGGCCGCCGCCGCCGACACGGCACGGGCCGCGGGCGACGCGCGGCCGCTGCTCGGCATCCCGATCCTGGCGAAGGACATCTTCGACACCAAGGACATGAAGACCACGGGCGGCTCGCTCGTGTTCAAGGACTACCAGCCGACCAAGGACGCCTGGATCGTCGCCAAGCTGCGTGAGGCGGGCGCGATCATCATGGGCAAGGCCAACCTGTCCGAGTTCGCCAACGACGGGCACTTCTCGTCGTCCGCCTCGGGACAGGTGTGGAACGCGTTCGATGCGTCGAAGTCGTCGATCGGCTCCAGCGGTGGCTCAGCCGTGGCCGTGGCCTCGTCCTTCGCCGCCGCCGCCCTGGGCACGCAGACCGGCGACAGCCTCTGGGGCCCGTCGTCGGCCGCGTCGCTCGTCTCGCTGCGCGGCACGGACGGCATGCAGTCGACCGACGGCGTGATGCCGCTGACCTACGTGCAGGACTACGCGGGCGTCATCAGCCGCTCGCTGCCGGACCTCGCGCTGCTGCTGAACGCGACGACGATCGACGCGCCGGACGATCCGCTCGATGACGTCGCCAACGGACATCGCCCGGCCGACTGGACCCCCGCGCTGAAGACCGACGCGCTGCAGGGCAAGGTCATCGGCGTGCCCGCGTCAGCGTTCAACGACCCGTTCGGTACGACCGGCACGAGCGACGCGATGCGCGCGCAGTTCGCGCACTTCGTCGAGGCGGGCGCGACCGTGAAGGCGATCACCGACCCGCCGAGCGGGCCGGCCTCGACCACCGGCGACAAGGGCTTCGAGGGGTGGCGCCAGTGGATCCTGGCCCACCCGGACAACCCGTACACCGACGCGGCGCAGATCCTGCGCTCGCCGTTGCGGATCCCGCAGTTCCGCAACACGAACCCCTACACGGGCACCGGTGCGATGACGCCCGCGCAGGTGACGGCGTTCCAGACCGCGCGGGCGAACTACCGGATCGCGCTCGCGGGCTGGATGGACGCGCAGGGCGTCGACGCGGTGGTCTTCCCGGGCCAGCTGTCCGACATCCACCTCAACGACTCGATCCAGCCGTCGTTCGGCCGGCGCGACCCGCAGGCCTCGGCGGCGGGCGTCCCGACGGTGATCTTCCCGGCCGGCGTCAACGACCACGGCCAGCCGATCAACCTGCAGCTGCAGGGCAAGGAGTTCGACGACCTCAAGCTGCTCGGCATGGCCTACGCGTTCGAGGCCAAGGCCAACGGGCACGTCGAGTCCTCGCTGTCTCCGAAGCTGCCGTTCGCGACGTCGACCGGTGGGACCGTGGGTGGCAGCGTTCCCGCGACGCTCGCGCTGACGCTCGGCGCTCCGGCGTCGTTCGGCGCGTTCGTGCCGGGCGCGGACCGCACCTACGACGCGTCGACCACCGCCAACGTGATCTCCACCGCGGGCGACGCCGCGCTGACGGTTGACGGCGGGAAGCTCTCCAACGGCGCGTTCACGCTGGCCGAGCCGCTGCAGATCGCGTTCTCGAAGTCGGTGTGGTCGGCGCCGGTGTCCAACGACGCGGTGACGATCGCGTTCACGCAGCACATCGGCGCCACCGAGCCGCTCCGCACCGGGGCGTACTCGAAGACGCTGACGTTCACGCTGTCGACGACGACGCCGTGAAGCGGTGCGCGTGTACGCCCTCAGTTCGGGGCGTACACGCGCACGAGCACCCGCTTGCCCTGTGCGCAGGACGCGGCGAAGTCCGAGGAGCCGTGGCCGCGCGTGCACGTCCACGGCGACGGCGCCGTCCCGCTGCGCAGGAACGTCGACACCGCCCGCTTGACCGTCGCGCACGGCACCGCGCCCTTGGTCTCGCGCACGTCGTAGCGGACGCCGTTGATGCGGGCGGTCAGGCCGCAGGTCTTGGTCGAGGCGTGGGCGGTGGCGGGCATCAGGGCCACGGAAAGCAGGATCAGCATCGTTCGCATGGCGTGCGACGGTACGCCCGGGTTTGCGGCGCCACAATCGGGGTGCGACCCTGAGGTTTGTGCCCTCGCACATCCTCCTTCGTACGTGTGACCTGACGCTCGGCCAGTTCGAGTGCGCGCCGGGGGACCCGCTGTGGGACGAGGTGAACACGAACATGGGCGCCTGGCCGCACGTCGTGTTCCCGCGCACACCTGTGCTGATCGCCCAGGAGGGCGCGTGGCCGTCGCTGGTGACGCCCAACCACGTCGTCTTCTACAAGCCGCACCAGCTCTACTCGCGCGGGCTGCGCGACCCGCGCGGCGACCGCTGCCTGTGGCTGGAGGTCTCGCCCGCGCTGTGGCGGGCGCCGGACGAGCCGGCCGGACCGTGCGACGCGCCTACGTTCCTGCTCGCCGTCGCGCTGGCGCGGCATCTCGTGACCGAGCCGGTGCCGGACCGGCTGCTGGCCGAGGAGGCGGCGTACGCGCTGCTGCGCGCCGGGGTCGTCGCGCCGTCGTCGCTCGCCCGCCGGGCGCGCACGCGGCGTGAGCACGCCGAGCTCGTCGAGGCGGCCAAGGCGTGGCTCGCCGCCCGGGCCCACGAGCCGCTCTCGCTGGGCGAGGTCGCGCGTGCGCTCTACGTCTCGCCGTTCCATCTCGCGCGCGTGTTCCGTGCCCGCACCGGCTTCTCGCTGACCGACTACGTGCACGAGCTGCGGCTGCGCGGCGCGGTCGAGCGGCTGGCCGACGACCCCGGCGTGGAGCTCTCACGGCTCGCGCTCGAGCTCGGCTACTGCTCGCCGAGCCACTTCAGCGATCGCTTCCGGGCGGCGTTCGGGGCGCCGCCGTCGCGCTTGCGCGGGACCGAACTGCGCACGATCGTGGAAGCGCGCACCGCCGCCGCCGCATAGAACCGCCGCAGTCGAAGAAGGAGGGCGGGAATGCGTGCGGTGATGGTGGCGGCGCTCGGCCTGGCGCTGGCCGCGCCGGCGGTCGCGAGCGCGAACGGATTCGTGGAGGACGTGCGCGTGCTGCAGGAGTGGCACGGGACGCCGGGCGGGAACTTCGGATGGGCGGTGGCCGAGCTCGAGGACATCGACCGCGACGGTGTGACCGACGTGATCGTGGGTGAGCCGTCGACGAACACGACGTGGGTGTTCTCGGCGCGCACCGGCCGCACGCTGCATCGCTTCGACGGCGCGGCGGGCTTCTCGATCGCCGACGCCGGCGACACCGACCGCGACGGCGTGCACGACGTGATCAGCGGCACCCAGACGAGCGCGCTGTTGTTCTCGGGCCGAACCGGGAAGCTGCTGCACACGTTCACCGGCGCGGGCTACGGCTACTCCGTGTCCAGCGCGGGGGACATGAACCTCGACGGCTTCGACGACGTGGCCATCGGCGCGACCAGCGCCGGCGTGGTCGACATCTACTCCGGCCGCACCTACGGGCTGCTGCGGCGGCTGAAGGGCGATCGGTTCGGGTCCGCGCTGGACACGAGCCCCGGGATCCTGACGCGCGAGCTGATCGTCGGCGCCAACGGGCTGCCGGCGAAGGTCTATGCGCCGTTCGCGAGCTTCCAGCGGTTGACGCTGGCACCCCCGGAGGGCGCGGCGTCCTTCGGTGACTTCTTCGTCGCCGGCGTCGGCCGGGTCGACCGCGACCCGTTCCCGGACTTCTACGTCGGCGACTACGGCGCGTCCGGCGGCAACGGGTGGGCGGGCGTGTACTCGGGCCGTGACGGGTCGCTGATCTGGGGCTGGCCGGGTGGCCCGGGTGACGGTCGCGGGCCGGGCCGTGAGGCCGGCGACGTCGACCACGACGGGCGCATCGACCTCGCCGTCGGCGACTACACGGCGGGCGCGACCGGGGCGGGCCGCGTGAACGTCTTCTCCGGCGCGACCGGCCGCGTGCTGCGGACGATCACCTCGACCACGGCCGGCGAGAACCTCGGCTTCGACGCCGTGGGGCTCGGCGACACCAACCGCGACGGAGAGCCCGACCTGCTGCTCTCCGCCGCGTCGGGCGCGTCGGTCTACCTGGTGGCCGGCAACCGCAGGCGGCTGATCACGCCACCGTGATCTGACGGCCACAGCCCGGACGGCGTGCGCTCGCCGGCCTTGTTGCCGGTGACGCTCGCCTTGACCGTCTTGAGCGCGGGCTTGCTCAGCACGTGGTCGACCGTGTGATCGAGCTTCGCGCCGGCGTCCGTCAGGCTCTCGTAGCAGCAGCTCTGGCGGGCGCCGTTCTCGTGCATCCCGAACTTCGAGAGCGCCTTGAAGGCGAGTTCGTCGCCGGGCTTCTCGGGCTCGTTGTCGGCGGCCGCGCCGGAGTTGAGGTCACCGACGAGGATCACCTGCTCCTTCGTCTTCAGGGCGCCCTTGGTCAGCTCCTTGGCCTGGGCCTCGCGGATCTTCGGGTCGCCGAAGGCCTCCAGGTGGGTGGTGACGAAGCGGAACCTGCTCTTGCCGAGCTTGGCCTCGACCGAGACCCAGCCGCGGTCGACCGGGATCACGATGCCGCCGACGTTCGGCTCATAGCGCGTCTTGTAGTGCCCGGCCTTGGCCTTGCTGACCTTCACCTTGCTGCCCTTGCGGATGAGGATCACGTCGCGCATCGTCAGCCGCGCATCGAGGTCGGCGCCCAGCGAGGCGAGCGGGCCGGTGCCGGTCGCGTCGCTGGCGTCCTGATCGACCGGGAGCTCGGCGTCGAACTCCTCCTGGGCCTTGACGACCTTGTAGCTGCCGCCGAGCTGCGCCTGCAGGAGCTTGAGGAAGTCCTGGTAGACCTGCGTCGCGGCGGTCGCTCCGGCGACCGGGCTGATCGGCGGCGCGCCGCCGTCCGACGGCGACTGCGTGCGCCACAGCGCGACCTCCTGCAGCCCGACCAGATCGGCCTTGGAGGCCTTGATCTCCTTCGCGAGCGGGACCGCGCGCTCGGCGAACTTCGTCGCCTGCAGCTGGTTGAACACGGTCCCCGCGCCGTCGATGGCCTTGGCGATGTCCGGCGCGCCGATCGCGGGCGCCAGATCCGCACCCAGGAACACGTTGCGGGTCATCACCGTCACGTCCGCGGCGTGCGCGGTCGTGGGTACGAACAACGATGCCGCAACGAGCGGCAGGACGATTCTCCTCATCCGGGCATTATGGACACCGCGTCGATAGGCCCTAGGAGGCCAACCACACCGCCAGCTTCTCGAACGACTGGCGCCAGCCGTGCTCCGCGTGGGTGAAGCCGGCCGGGTAGGGGCCGTCGGTCAGGACCATGCGCGTCTTGCCGTCGCCGTCGTCGAAGAGCTCGACCCGGGTCTCGGTGACGCCGATGCCCGGGTACGGGTCAGAGCGCAGCACCAGCAGCTCGGGCTCGGTCAGCTCGATGATCTCGTAGCCGCCGGGCATCTCGTCGCCGGTGTCACGACGGACCATCGTCAGCTCGTAGCGGCCGCCGACCCGCAGGTCGACGCGGATCTTCTCGGCCGGCGTGTCGAACGCCTCCGGGCCGTACCAGGCGGCGATCTCCTCCGGGACCGTCCACGCGCGGAAGACCGCCTCGCGCGGCGCGTCGAACACGCGGGTGATCGTGACCAGCTCGGTGGCGGTCGTCATGGCTTGCTCCTCAGGTGGGCGTCAAGGCGATCCATCCGTGCCTCCCAGGTGCGCTTGCGGTCCTGCATCCAGGTCACGGCGTCCTCCAGCGGCGCGGCCTGCATGCGGCTCGGCCGGTACTGCGCCTCGCGGCCGCGCGTGATCAGCCCCGCCGCCTCGAGCACCTTCAGGTGACGGGAGATCGCGGGCAGGCTCATCGGGAACGGCTCGGCGAGCTCGTTCACCGACGCCTCGCCCTCCGCGAGGCGGGTGAGGATCGCCCGGCGGGTCGGGTCGGCGAGCGCGGCGAACGTGAGGCTGAGCTGGTCGGTCGGCATCTAACGGATCGGTTAATTAACCTAGCGGTTAAGTGCTGCGGGCGCAAGGGGAGCGCGAAGGCCACCGGATCGCCGCGAGCGACCGCGTAAGCTCGCGCCGCATGGGAGAGTTGACCGCGCCCGTCGCCGGGACCGTCGTCTCGGCCGCCGCCGTCGGTGGCCGCGTGGCCGCGGGCGCCGCGGTGGTCGTGATCGAGTCGATGAAGATGGAGTACGAGGTCGTCGCCGAGTCCGCGGGCGAGGTGACGCGCGTGGCGGTGGCGGTCGGCGAGACGGTCGCGGAGGGGCAGGCGGTCGCGACGATCGCATCCTCGAGCGAGGCGCGCGGTGGCGCGGCGGATGGCGGCGAGCCCGCCGCCGACGCGCGTGGCTCCGCCGTCGAGGCGGTGCTCGCGCGGCACGCGCTCGGGCTCGACGACGCGCGGCCCGAGGCCGTCGCCAAGCGCCGCGAGCAGGGACGCCGGACCGCACGGGAGAACATCGCCGACCTCCTCGACGACGGCACGTTCGTGGAGTACGGACCGCTGATCTTCGCCGCGCAGGAGCGCCGCCGGCCGAAGCAGGAGCTGATCGCGCGCACGCCCGCCGACGGGCTCGTCGGCGGCCTGGGCGAGATCGACGGGCAGCCGGCCGTCGTCGCGTCCTACGACTACACGGTCCTGGCGGGCACCCAGGGCATGCGCAACCACCTCAAGAAGGACCGGCTGTTCGAGCTTGCCGCGCGCCGTCGCCTGCCCGTGGTGCTGTTCGCCGAGGGTGGAGGAGGGCGGCCCGGGGACGTTGACTGGCCGATCGTCGCCGGGCTCGACTGCCGCGCGTTTCAGCTCTTCGGCCGGCTCTCCGGTCTCGTGCCGCTGGTCGGCATCGCGGCCGGCTTCTGCTTCGCCGGCAACGCCGCGCTGCTCGGCTGCTGCGACGTCGTGATCGCGACCGAGGACTCGTCGATCGGCATGGGCGGCCCGGCGATGATCGAGGGCGGGGGGCTGGGCCGTGCACAGGCCCGAGGACGTCGGCCCGATCGACGTCCAGGACGCCAACGGAGTCGTCGACCTCCGCGTCCGCGACGAGGCGGATGCGGTCGGCGCCGCCAAGCGCTACCTGAGCTACTTCGACGGCCCCCGGACGCCGCGGCCCGCCAAGGACCTCCGCGGCCTGATCCCCGACGACCGCAAGCGGATCTACGACATCCGCGCCGTCATCGACGCCCTCAGCGACGACCACCTCGAGCTGCGCAAGGGCTTCGCGCCCGGCATCGTCACCGCGCTCGCCCGCGTCCAGGGCACCCCGCTCGGGATCGTCGCCAACAACCCCGCCCACCTCGGCGGCGCGATCGACGCTCCCGCCGCCGACAAGGCCGCGCGCTTCCTGCAGCTGTGCGACGCGTTCGAGCTCCCGATCCTGTTCCTGTGCGACACGCCCGGCTTCATGGTCGGCCCGGAGGCCGAGAAGACCGCGACCGTGCGCCACTTCGCCCGCCTGTTCGTCACCGGCGCGAACGTCAGCGTGCCGGTCGGCACGATCATCCTCCGCAAGGGCTACGGCCTCGGCGCGCAGGCGATGGCCGCGGGCAGCTTCAAGGCGCCGCAGTTCACGGTCGGCTGGCCGACCTCGGAGTTCGGCGGGATGGGCCTCGAGGGCGCGGTCAAGCTCGGCATGCGCCGCGAGCTCGAAGCGATCGCGGACCCGGACGAGCGCGAACGGGCCTACCAAGCCAGAGTCCAGGCCGCCTACGAGCACGGACAGGGCCTGAACATGGCCGCCTACGGCGAGATCGACGACGTGATCGACCCCAATGACTCCCACCGCTGGATCGCCACGCTCGCCACCGGCGCCGACTGGCGCGACCGCGCCACCAAGAAGCGCCTCAATATCGACGCGTGGTGACCTGGGTAGTGTCCCGGCCATGGGCTTCGACCAGTACCACGAGCCGCCGGAGGAGCTGCCGGCGCGGACACGGACCTTCGCTCGGTTGTGCGCCTCGCTGACCGAGGAGGCCGAGGCGATCGGCTGGTACGAGCAGCGGATCGCCGTCGAGCAGGATCAGGAAGCGCTCGCGGTCATGCGCAACGCGCAGACCGAGGAGTTCAAGCACTTCGCGATGGACCTCGAGTTCCTGCTGCGCAGGACGCCGGTCTGGCATGACATCGCCCGCGGCATCCTCTTTCAGGAGGGCGACATCGTTGAGGCGGGCGAGGAAGCCGAGGAGGGCGCCGGGCTCGGCGGCTCCGGCGGCGAGCAGCCAGGGTCGCTGGGTATCGGGAGCATGAAAGGGGCGGGGCTGTGAACCATCTGCTGCGCGAGCGCGCGCCGATCACCGAGGCCGGCTGGGCGGAGCTGGACGGCGAGGCGCGCACGCGCCTCGAGCCCGGCCTCGCCGCGCGCAAGGTCGTCGACTTCGCCGGTCCGCTCGGCTGGGACCACTCCGCCACCAACCTCGGGCGGATCGAGACGCTGACCGGCGGCGAGGGCGTTCAGGCCGCGCGCCGGATCGTGCTGCCGCTGGTCGAGCTGCGGGTCGAGTTCGCGCTCTCGCGCCATGAGCTCTCCGATCTCGAACGCGGCGCCGAGGACATCGACCTCGCGCCGCTCGAAGAGGCCGCACGCCGCCTGGCGGTGGCCGAGAACACCGCGGTCTTCCACGGCTGGGAGGCGGCGGGCATCCGCGGCATCGCCGAGGCGTGCGCGCACGAGGCGATCTCGATCAACGGGGACTTCAAGGCCTACACCCGCTACGTCGCCGAGGCCGTCGAGACCCTGCTGCGCAACGGCATCATGGGCCCGTACGCGCTCGCGCTCGGGCCGGACGAGTACACCGGCGTGATCCAGACCGCCGAGCACGGCGGCGTGCTCCTGTTCGACCATCTCAAGAAGATCCTCCAGGGCGGGCCGATCGTCTGGGCGCCCGGCGTGCGCGGCGGCGTGGTCGTGTCGCTGCGCGGCGGCGACTTCCTGTTCGAGTCCGGCCAGGACCTCTCGATCGGCTACACCGACCACGACGCCGACACCGTCTCGCTCTACCTCGAGGAGAGCTTCTCCTTCCGCGTCGCGACCCCGGAGGCCGCCTGCTCGCTCACTCCCGCCGCGTAGAGCACCTCGTACCGATCCTGATCGGCGTCACCCTGGTGGTGTCGATCGTCTCGAGCCTCGGCGCGCCGCTGATCCCGTCGGTGGCGCGCTCGCTGGGCGTCTCGCTCGACAGCGCGCACTGGTCGCTGACCTCGGCGCTGCTCGCCGGGGCGGTCGCGGCACCGATCCTCGGGCGCCTGGGCGACGGGCCGTACCGGCGCGAGGCGATCCTCGGCGGCCTCGCCGTCGTGACCGCCGGCGGGGTGGTGGCCGGCGCGGCGGACTCGCTGGCGGTGCTCATCGCCGGGCGGGCGATGCAGGGCGTGGGCCTCGGCCTGGCGCCGATCACGATGGCCGCCGCGCGCGATCACCTCCCGGCCGAGCGGGCGGCCGCGGTGATCGGCACGCTCTCCGTGACCGGCGCGGCGGGCGTGGGGGCCGGGTATCCGATCAGCGGGTTCGTCGCCGCGGCGTTCGGGGTCAGCGGCGCGTTCCTGTTCGGCGCGATCATGAGCGCGGTCGCGCTCGCCGCGGCGTTCGTGGTGATCCCGTCGAGCCGTCAGTCGAGCCGCGTCCCGCTCGACGTCACCGGCGCGGTGGTGCTCGCCGCGGGCCTCGTCTCGCTGCTGCTGGCGATCGCGCAGGGCGAGCGCTGGGGCTGGACCTCGCCGGAGATCATCGGGCTGTTCGCGGCCGCCGTCGTGATCCTCGCGCTGTGGGCGCTGCTGCAGCTCAGGCGCGATTCACCGTTGGTCGACCTGCGCCAGTTGCGCCATCGCGCGGTGCTGACCGCGGATCTGGTGGCGGTGATGCTCGGCGTCGCGCTGTACATGTTCCTCACGCTCGTCACCGAGTTCGTGCAGGCGCCGGATTTCGGGTTCTCGACCTCCACGCTGGTCGCCGGCCTGTGCCTGGTGCCGTTCTCGATCTTCAGCCTGACCGCGAGCCGCGCGATGGTTCCGCTCCTGCGCCTGCTGGGGACGACCGCGATGCTGGTCGGCGGCTCGCTGGTGATCACCGCGTCGGGCGTGTTCTTCGCGCTGGCGCACAGCGCGCTGTGGCAGGCGTTCGCGGCCATGGGCGTGCTCGGCGTCGGGTTCGGGCTGACGTTCGCGGCCATCCCCGGGCTGATCTCGCGCGCCGTGCCCGACGAGGACGTCGGCAGCGCGCTCGGCTTCTATCAGGTGATCCGGGCCGTCGGGTTCTCGATCGGCTCCGCGCTGACGGCGACGATCCTCGCCGACCACATCCCCGTGGGCGCGCTCGAGCCGACCGAGCAGGGTTACGTGGCCGCGCTGTGGGTGGGCGCGGGCGTGTGCGCGGCCGCGGCCGTCGTCTCGGCCGTGCTCGCCGGTCCCGGAGACCCGTCGCCGAACCCGCACCTGCGCGACGACGCCGAGCTGGCCAGCGCCGGGCTCACGGGTGTCGACCCAGGGCACGCGCGACGGCCTCGGGCTGGCTGAGCGCGGCCAGGTGCCCGCCGGGGACCTCGACCACATCGCGCCCGAGACGCTCGAGCGCCACCCGGCGCTGGAACTCGAGCGGGAAGAAGCGGTCGTCGACGCCCGCGAGCACCGTCGTCGGCGGCCACACCGTGCAGTCGCACGGCGTCTCGAACACAGCGTCGGCCTCGGGCCGCGGCGGCTCGCCGGACGCGAGGAGCCCCGGGTCGATGTCGTGCAGGAAGTACGTCTCGACGTCGAACGCCTCGTCGTAGCCGCCCGCGCGGGCCGCGGCCACGCGCGCCTCGCCGGAGCCGGTGTTGTCCCACCACTCGCCCGCCGTCTCGCCCGGCGCGGGGATCATCGCGTTGAGCAGGAACAGGTGGCGGACGTCGAGCCGCGCGCACGCGGGCAGCGCGGTGAACGCCCCCAGCGACTGCGCGACGACGACGAGGCCGGTCTCGCCCGCGGCCGCCTCGACCACGAGATCGACGTACTCGGGAAGTCCTTGCGAGGGGTCGTCGCCGGGAAGGTCGACGGCGATGGCGCGCTCCAGCAGCGGCGCGACGCGGTGCCAGTACCAGGCCGCGCCGCCCGCGCCGGGGATCAGCAGATGAGTGGTCACCCGAGCTAAGACGACAACCGCCCCGGCGATTCATCGCCGCGGCGCGATTGGTTCAGCGGGTCGCGCTGACGTGGGCGAGCACGGCCAGGACGCGGCGGTGGCCGTCCTCGGTCTCCGGGATGTCGAGTTTGAGCAGGACGTGGCGGACGTGGGCCTCGACGGTGCGCTCGGAGAGGAACAGGCGCTTGGCGATGCCGCCGTTGGTCAAGCCCTCGGCCATCAGCGAGAGCACCTCGCGCTCGCGGTCGGAGAGGTCGGTCAGGGAGCCTGACGATCCGTGGCCGAGGAGGCGGCCGACGACCTGGGGGTCCAGCGCGGAGCCGCCGCGGGCCACGCGCTCGGCGGCCTCGAGGAACTCCTCGACGGCGAGCACGCGGTCCTTGAGCAGGTAGCCGAAGCCGCCCAGTGACACCAGCTCGACGGCGTGGGTGGTCTCGATGTGCTGGGAGAGGACGAGCACGCCGACGCGCGGGTGCTCGCGCTTGATCGCGTGCGCCGCACGGGCGCCCTCGTCGGTGAACGTCGGCGGCATGCGGATGTCGAGGACCACGAGGTCAGGGGCGAGCGACGTCACCGCCTCGGGCAGTCCGGTCGCATCGCCGAAGGACGCGCAGACCTCGTGGCCGGAGTCGTCGAACAGCCGGGCGAGCCCTTCGCGCAGCAGCACCTGATCCTCGGCGATCACGATCCGCATGGCAGCTCCGCGACCAGCGTCGTGCCCGGTCCCCCGGAACGCACCTCGAACGAGCCGCCGTGGGCGGCGACGCGGTCGCGCAGTCCGCTGAGCCCGGAGCCGGCCTGCTCGCGCGCGCCGCCCACGCCGTCGTCGGAGACGCGCACGACCAGTGAGCCGTTGGTGCGCGAGGCGCTCATCACCACCGACGTCGCCCGCGCGTGCTTGATGGCGTTCGTCAGACCCTCACAGGCGATGAAGTAGGCGGCGGCCTCGACGCCGGTGCTGAAACGCTCGCCGGTGGCCTCGACGGAGACCGGCAGCGGCGCGCGGCCGGCGAGCTCGCGCAAGGCGGGCCCGAGCCCGGCGTCGAGCTGCGACGGCGGCAGGCCTGAGGCGAGCTCGCGCAGCTCGGCGATCGCGTAGGTGATCTCGTCCACGGCGCGGTCGAGGATCTCGCCTGACGGTCCCAGCCTGTGCTGGGCGTGGCGCAGGTCGAGCCCGATCGAGACGAGCCGCTGCTGCGCGCCGTCGTGCAGGTCGCGCTCGATCCGCCGCCGTTCGGCGTTCCCGGCCTCGACGATCCGCGCGCGCGAGGCCTCGACCTCGGCGAGCCGGCGGCGCAACTCGACCCGCAGCCGGACGATCTCGATCGCGAGCCCACCCGCTTCGACGAGCCGTCGCAACAGCACCGCCTGCTCCTCGCCCAGCGGGGCGTGCACGACCTGCCCGAGTGGCTGCCCGTCGCGCTCGATCGGCACCTTGACCCGCCCGGAGACGGACGACGGCGCCGCGCCCTGCGCATCGACGTAGAGGCCGCTCTCGAAGAACCGCAGCTCGAGCGTCGGGTCGCCGGCGAGCTCGCGCAGCAACGACTCGACCTCCTCGGGCGCGGCGTGGCCGGAGCGCAGCGCCTCGAGGAACGCCGCCATCCGCTGCACGGCGTCGTACCGGGCCCGGTTGAAGCGCCGGTCCACGAGATCCTGCATGCGGGCCCGCAGCGGCCGGAACGCGGTCGCCGCGACCAGCGTCGCCACCGCGGCCACCACCGGCGAGCCGCGGCCGAGAGCGGTCCCGAGGACGAGCGCCGTGCCCGCGAACGCCCCCGCCAGCAGCAACGTCACCGAGCCGTAGACGAGCGTGCGGTTGATCGCGACCTCGATGCCGTACAGGCCGCGACGGAGGATCGCCGCGCCGACGGCGAGCGGGAAGGCGGCGAACACGAACCCGAGGACGGCCATTCGCACGGGCAGCGCACCCTCCGGCCAGAAAAGCCAGGACGACATCAGAGCGGCGGTCACGCCCGCGGCGATCGAACCGACCAGCAGGACGAGCTCGAGCTGGCGGCGTTCGATCCCGCGCGCGCGGCGCCGCCGCACGACCAAGGCGGCCGTGCCCGCGCCGAGACCCGCCAGCACCAGCAGCCACGCGACGATGTTGATCGCCTCGAACAGGCCACGCGAACCGAATCCGATCGGGTTCGACAAGGCGGAGAACGGCGGGTCGTACGCGCCGGGCGTGAAGGCCCCCGCGACCACCAGCAGCGCCAGCCCCGCGATTGCGACCGCGAGGGCGGCACGCGCCCGCCGCGAGCTCACCCGGCCGTGCGGGAACAGCAGCAGCGAGAGCGCCATCCAGCCCGCGTTCTGCTCGCCGACGAAGCCGTTGACCACCATCGCGGACGTCGTCCCGGGCAGCTGATGGGTCGTGTAGAGGCCGACGATCGTGTACTGCCAGGTGACCAGGTTCACGGCGGTGACCAGACCCGCGACGCAGAACACGATGCCGATCGGATTGTCCGGCACGCGGCGCGCGATCGTCATCCCGACCGTCGCGTAGGTCAGCGACAGCAGCACGAACGACGTGCCGCCCAGGCCGGAGAAGAGGTCTGCGGGGCGATCGGAGAGCAACCCGTCGGACCCGATCGCGAGCAGCACCATCGCCGCAACCGCCAGCGAGACGCTCAGCGCCCACATCAGCATCGCGGCTCGGGAAGCGCTCATCGCGCGAGTATCCACCGGCGGCCGGGGCGCGACAACCGGGGTGCCACTCGCGCCGAATCAGTGCTGGCACGTAGACGCGATCCAGCGGTGTCCCCGATGACGCGCGGTCGGGCCGACCGTAGCTTGACCGCCATGACTGCACCGATCGAACTCGCCCCGCGGCCCCGCGCGCGGAGCGGCGCCACTCGCGTCCAGGTCGCCCTCGCCGTCACGATCGTGGCCCTCGTGATCGCCCAGGTCTACCTGATCGGCGCGTACATCTTCGGCGCCGGGACGGGCGCTCTGGACGCGCACCGGAGCGTCGGCTTCGCCACTCACGGCGTCGAGGTGCTGATTCTCGTGGTCTCGCTGTTCGCGAGGCGCGACCGTCTGCTGTGTCTCGCGCTCGCCGTCCTCGGCACGGTGCAGATCACGCTCGCCGGCGGGCACGAGTGGGTGGGCGGACTGCACCCGCTGTTCGCGATGATCGTGCTCGCCCTGGCCGCGACGATCGCCTGGCGCGGCCGGGAGTCACGATGATCGCCGCGGATACCGTGCCTCGCGCGCTCGACCGCGGCGAACTGCGCCGGCGGGCAGGGCGGTTCCTGCTCGCCGGCGGCGTGCTGGAACTCGCCAGCGCGCTGGTGATGGGCGTCGTCTCGCTGTTCACCGTGTCCAGCACCTACGGGATCCTGTCGGGCGAGCAGTGGGAGAACTTCTCGACGCTGGCGGCCGGTGTGACCCTCCTGCTCGTCTACGGGCTGATCGGCCTGCGAAACAGCGGCGAGCGCTCACGCGGCCTCGACGCCACGATCGCCGGCACCGCTCTGCTGGCGCTGTGCGAGCTGACGATGATCCGCGTCGCCGACGCTCCCGCCGGCACGACCTTCGGTCAGGTGCTCGACGGCGTGTTCACGTTCGCGAGCGTGCTGTTCACCGGCGGGATGCTCGTCTTCGGGCTCAGCGCGCGGCGGACCTGGACGACCTGGCGTCGCCACGCGCCGCTGACCTGCGGCGCGTTCGGGGTGATCACGGTCCTGCTCGAGGCGGCGGGCGTCGAGATCCTCGGGATCTCATTCCACGCGATCGGCTACATGGTGCTCGGTTACGTCCTGGCGAGCGACCGGCGACGCATCGGCTGAGCTACCAGCCGGGCAGCACGAAGATCGCCCACGCCGTCACCGGCGCGATGATGATCATGCTCATGCCCCACTGCAGCAGCCGGCGGTAGACGAAATCGCGCCGGTCCTCGGGCGAGTTCGCGACCACCAGGGCGCCGCTCGTCGAGAACGGGCTCGAGTCCACCACCGACGACGCGATGCAGAGCGCGATGATCACGCCGACGGCGCCGATCTCGCCCTGTTGGAGGAACGGGACGGCGAGCGGGATCAGCGCGCCGAGGATGCCCGTCGTCGACGCGAACGCCGAGACGGCGCCGCCGATGAAGCAGATCACCAGCGCGGCCAGCAGCGGCGTGCCGATGTCGGCCACCTGCTCGCCGAGCCAGTCGATCGTGCCCATCTGTTGCAGCAGCGCGACGTACATGACGATGCCGCAGATCAGCAGCACGGTCGGCCACGCGACCTTGGCCGCCGCGTCCTTGGTGGCGTCCGGCATCAGCAGCGACAGCACGACGGCGATCGTCACCGCGACGAACCCGACGTCCCAGTCGAGCGTCAGGGCGATCACGACCAGCGCGGCGATGCCGAAGAGCGTGAGGATGCGGTCACGGTTGAGCGCGGGCGCCTCGGCGCTCATCGCGATCGCGCCACCGCCGATCACGGGTTGGCCGGAGGGCGTGGTCTCGCGCTTGAAGCGCTCCGTGGTCTCCGGCTCGGTGTCGACGCGGCGCTTGAGCAGGTCGCGCCCGCCGAACATGAAGAACACGACGACGCTCAGCAGCGTGTTGAACACCAGCGAGGAGAGCCACAGCAGCGTCGGGTTGCCCTCGAGGTTGCTCTTCTCGACCACGCCGTTGACGATCGAGCCGAAGATGCTGATCGGAGGGCAAACTCCCGGGGTCACTGCAGTGCCTCTCGGACGATCTGCACGGGATGGCGCGCGGATCTGCCCGTTCCGTGCGCGATCTGCTGGCGACATGACACGCCGGTGGCGGCGATCACGGTGTCCGCGGGCTCTCTCCGGACCGCGGGGAACAGACGCATCCCGCCGATGCGCATGGACAGGTCGTAGTGCTCGGACTCGAAACCGAAGGACCCGGCCATGCCGCAGCAGCCCGCGTCCAGCTCGACCACCTCGGCGCCGGGGATGCGGTTGAGCAGGGCGACTGTCGATTGCGTGCCCGCGAGCGCCTTCTGGTGGCAGTGGCCGTGGAAGAGGATGCGCTTCGGGCCCTCCCGCAGTGGCAGGTCGGCGTCCAGCAGCAGCTCCTCGACCAACCGCACGCGCGGCGCGACACCCGTGTCGCCGAGCAGCTGCACGTGCTCCTCGCGCAGGGTCAGCAGACAGCTGGGCTCGCAGCCGGTGATCAGGGCGTCGCCCTTCAGCCGCTCCGTCAGCGCCTGCGCTTTCGCGCGGGCGTCGTCGAGCAGGCCCTTGGAGATCGCCGCCCGCCCGCAGCAGCCCGCGGACTCCAGCCGCACGTCGTACCCCGCGGCCTCGAGCAGCTCGATCGACGCGCGGCCGACGCCCGGCTCGGTGAACGTCGTGAACGAGTCGGCGAGGAAGATCACCGGCGTGCCGGAGCGCTTGGCGCGCCGCTTGTCCCAGCGGATCAGCGTCTCGCGCTCGAAGCGCGGCCGCGGGCGCTTGGACGCGAGGCCCAGCAGCCCGACGGGCACCGGCAGATTCGAGAGCGGGGCGAGGGCCGAGCCGAGGCGGTTGATCGTCCGGATCGAGCCGAACAGCCGGGACCGCAGGGGTGTGCCGTGGATGGCGTTGTGCTGCGAGAGGAACTCGGACTTCAGCGTCGCCATGTCGACGCTCAACGGGCACTCGCTCTTGCACGCCTTGCACTCCAGGCAGAGATCGAGGATCTCGTGCAGGCGCTCGTCGCCGAGCGCGGCGGCCGGATCGGGCTCGCTCAGCGCCTTCACCAGCGCGTTCGCCCGCCCACGGGTGGCGTGCTCCTCCTCGCGCGTGGCCATGTAGGACGGGCACATCACGCCGGAGCCGCTCTTGCGGCATGCCCCGATCCGCTGGCAGCGGTCGGCGGCGGCATGCATGCTGCCCTCGGGGAAGCGGAAGTGGGTCTGCAGGACCTTCGGCCGCGGGAGCTCGGCGTCGCGCAGGTGGGCGGTCATCGGCTCGGGGTCGACCATCACGCCCGGGTTGAGCAGATTGTCCGGGTCGAACAGCGCCTTGACCTTGCGCATCGCGCCGTAGAGCTCGGCGCCGAACACCCGCGGGCTGTAGGGCGAACGCACCCGCCCGTCGCCGTGCTCGGAGGAGTTCACCCCGTCGAAGGAGGCGACGAGCTCCGCGATCTCGCTCGACACGGCTTCGAGCGTGTCCGTGCCCTGCGACACGTCGAGGTAGGGCCGCACGTGCAGGCAGCCGACCGAGCAGTGCCCGTAGAAGCCGGCGTCGAGCCCGTGGCGGTCGAGGATCTCCGCGAACCGCGCGACGTACTCCCCGAGCCGCTCCGGCGCGACCGCCGTGTCCTCGACGAAGGCCGCCGGCCGCCGGCGGCCCTCGCTGGCCGCCATCAGCAGCCCGAGCCCGGCCTTGCGGACCTTCGTCAGGTCGGCCTGGTCGGCGGCGGTCTCGGCGCGGATCGTGTGGTAGGCGTCCCACTCCAGGGCGTCGAGCTTCGCGCGCACCTCGTCGTCGGAGTCACCGGCGAAGCTGACGAACAGCAGCGCGCCCGGATCGCCCTGCAGCCGGTCCGCGAGCCGGCGGTACTCGAGCTTGGAGCGCGACAGCGAGAGGATCCTGCGGTCGATCATCTCGACCGCGCTCGGGCCCAGCGCGAGCGCCGGCCCTGTCGCGGCGATCGCGTCCGCCACCGACTCGAAATGCCCGACGGCGAACATCTTCGCCTTCGGCAGCTCGACGAGCTTGACGGTGGCTTCGGTGACGAGCGCGAGCGTGCCCTCGGAGCCGACGATCAGCTTCGCCAGGTTGAACGGGTCGAGCCGGTCCAGCCGGTACCCGCCCGACTGGCGCCAGTGCTTCGGGTAGTCGTGCTCGATCGCGCGCCGGTGCTCCGCGAGCAGGCCGCGGACGGGCGCGTCCAGCGGGTGCGTCGTGCCTTCGGCGAACGCGGCGCGCGTGCCGTCGGCGAGCACGACCTCGAGCGACAGCACATGGTCGATCGTCGTCCCGTACACGATCGACTCCGAGCCGCTGGAGTTATTGCCGATCATCCCGCCGAGCGTCGCCCGGTTCGACGTCGAGGTGTCGGGCCCGAAGCCGAGGCCATGGCGCTTGGCGGCGCGGTTGAGGTCCTCCTGCACGACCCCCGGCTGCACCCGCGCCGTGCGGCCCTCGATCGCGCCGATCGCGGTCATGTGGCGCGAGGTATCGAGCACGAGCCCGCGCCCGCCGGCGGTCTGCCCGGCAAGGCTCGTACCGCCGCCGCGGGCGACGATCGGCACGCCCAACCGCGCGCACACGCCCATCGCCGCCGCGACGTCATCCGCGTCACGCGGGAACGCGACCGCCAGCGGCTCGAGCGCATAGAGGCTGGCGTCGGCCGCGAACAGATGCCGCGTGTACGCGTCCTCGCGGACCTCGCCCGCCAGCTCCCGCGTCAGCGCAGCCGCCAGCTCCCCCATACACCTCCCGTTCCCCGGAAATCATCACCTCAACACACGAGCACCGCCCGGATGCGGTTCGCGTCGGCGATCCACTCGGTCGCCTGCGGGCCGCTGGCCACGAACGGGACGAGGGTGACGAACGCCCGCAGCGTGACGCAGGCCGCCAGCCGCTGGAGCGGCCGGCTCGGGTCCAGACCGCCG
This sequence comes from uncultured Solirubrobacteraceae bacterium, assembly GCA_963798325.1. Taxonomy (GTDB): domain Bacteria; phylum Actinomycetota; class Thermoleophilia; order Solirubrobacterales; family Solirubrobacteraceae; genus Solirubrobacter. The sequence continues at coordinate 985,175 of CAWCSS010000001.1, read as the reverse complement.
ACCAGGGCGGCCAGCGCCGGCGAGCCGCCGACCTTCGTAATGAGCCGGGCGAGCTGCTCGCCCGCACCGCGGACGGTGACCACGAAGGTCGCGTTCGCGGTGTTCGCACCGAGGTCACTCGCCGAGCAGGCGACGGTGGTCGCGCCGATCGCGAACACGCTGCCCGAGGAGGGTGCGCAGATGACGGGCGGGGCGGGATCGAGGTCGTCCGTGGCCGTCACCGTGAAGGGGACGGACGCACCGGCCGGACCGGTCGCGTCGACGGTCACCGGCGCGACGGTGATCACCGGCGGGACCGTCCCGCGCGGCGTCGGGTCACAGGGGGTGCCGAGCCCGTCGCCGTCGGCGTCGCTCTGGTCGGCGCCGGCGAGCCGTGGGCAGTTGTCGACCTCGTCGAGGTAGGTGTCGGCGTCGCTGTCACCCAGCACCGAGCGCCAGGCGTTGACCAGCTTCGGCGCCGGCTTGCCGTCGCTCGTCTGCGGCATGTAGCCGTCGCGGACAGTGCTCGCGTGGTAGGGGTCGGGAGCGACCGGGAAGTTGACCCCGAACTCGAGGTTGAACACGAGCAGCCCGCTGGGGAACGGCGGCTCGAGGTTCTCGACCAGCTGCGCGTCGGGCGGCGCGGCGAAATCCGGCTGCGGACACGCCGGGGTCAAGCCCATCCTCCGGTACGCCTCGCACATACGCGGGAGAAACGCGTCACGCGCATGGATCAACGCCGCGTAGCGGTCCGCCGGCGTCGCGCCGAGGCTGACCCAGCCATGATCGGCGTCCGTCCAGCCGGCGAACAGGGCCACGCGGTGCACCGGGAACAGCTGCCCGATCAGGACGGACTGGCCGGCGCCGAGCGACCCGCCGGAGATCACGATCTCGGGCCACTTCGGGGCGGCGCCGTCGAGGAACTGGCCCCAGTTCTCCGCGGGGGCTCCGTTCGCCGCCAGATATTGGAGGACCTTGATCAGCCGGTTGCTGATGCTGTTCGCCGGAGTGACGGTGATGACCGGCGATTCCCCGTCGCCGTCGAAGATCTCCATGCGCCCGTTGATCGCGCAGTCCGGTGGCGAAGGCGGCGGCTGACGGGTGTTGCCGCAGCCGGAGGCGTTGGCGATCGGCACCTGGTTGTTGTACGCGAGGACGATCGTGTGGTAGCCCAGGCGCGCGCCCTCGGCGCCGATCTCCTCAAACTCCGTCGGGAGGTTCAGCGGCCCACCGTAGGGGAGGAACACGAGCAGCTTGTCGACCCGATGGCCTCCGCCGGCCGGAGCCCAGACGAGGTTCTGCCCGCGGGCGGTGTCGATTCCGGGGTCGTTGACGTTCGCGTCCAGCACGTACGTCGCGGGGTCAGCCGCGCGCGCGGCGGGGGCGAAGATGAGCAGGGCGACCAGCGCCGCCGCGAGTTTGATGGTCATGGTGTGGTGGTGGAGAGCGTGAAGGTCAGGGTCTTGGCGTAGGTGCCGGTGCGCAGCGCCTGCGTGGCGGAGATGTGCTGGCGGAACGTGACCGTTGTCACGGCGTTGCTCATCGGCCCGGCGTAGGTCGCCAGCGTGCCCAGCGGGGTGAGCGGCTCCGAGAGCGAGAACGCGCCGTTGACGAGGAGGCCGGTGCCGGCCGGGTCGGCAACCGAGAGCGTGGCGTCACCCGCGGTGGAGGTGATCGTCGCGTTGGTGCCGGCCTCGTAGGTGCGGTCGATCCCGGGGGTGAACGCGGCGAACGTGACCGGAGCGCCCATCGTCAGCGCCAGCGTCGCGGGGACCGTGCCGCCGACCGAGCCCTGGGGACACTGGGCGCCCTGGCCGGGATTGGCGACCAGCGGGCAGTTGTCGACCTGATCGAGGTAGGCGTCGCCGTCGCTGTCGCCGAGGATCGAGCGCCAGCCGTTGACCAACCTCGGGTCGGTCGAGACACCGTCCGCGGCCCTGGCGACCCAGCCATCGCGAGTGGTGCTCGAGTGAAACGGATCGGCGATCGTCGGCGCAGCCGGATTCGGGGTGAGGTTGAAGACCAGTTGCTGGGAGCCGAACGGCGGCTGGCGGTCGTCGATCAGCGGCGGCGGGTCGGCCAGCGGGCAGCCGGCCACGAGACCGATAGCCAGGTAGGCGAAACAGGTGCGCCCGTAGAAGTTGTCGCGCTCGTGGATCAGCGTGAAGTAGCGCTCTTTGGGCGTGACGCCGGGCGCGACCCAGCCGTGCTTGGCGTCGGTCCAGCCGGCGAAGGAGGCGACCCGGGCGACCGGATAGCGCATCCCGATCAGGAACGCCTCGCCGGAGCCGAGCGACTGGCCGGCGATCACCACCTCCGACCATTTCGGGTCCGTGCCCGAGAGGAACTGCGACCAGCCCTCCGCGGCGGGTCGGCTCGTCGCCAGGTACTGCAGCACCTTGCTCAGCCGGTTCTCGATGCTGTTCGCGCGGTTGATGTCGACGACCGTCGATTCGCCCTGCCCGTCGAGTAGTTCCAGGCGCGCTCGGTACGCGCACTCCGGCGGCGACGTGGGGGCCTCGATGTCCGGCCCGCACCCGAGCGGCGGCGCCGCGTTGATGCCCACCTCGTTGCGGTAGGCGAGCACGATCGTGTGGTAGCCGAGCCGGCCACCCTCCGTGCCGACCTTGGTGAATTCGGTCGGCAGGTTGGTCGCGCCGCCGCTGGGCAGAAACACGAGCAACCGCCCGACGCGCCGATTCGCCGGCGGCAGCCACACCTGGTGCGCCCCGCGCGTGGTCGTGATGTCCGGATCGTTGACGTTGGCCTCGACCGTGAAGGTCGGCTCATCGCCACGGGCGCTGGCAGCGAAGCCGAGCGCGAGCAGCGCGACGGCGGCCAGGGTGGGAACCGTTCGCATGACTGCCGACTCTCTCGGCGTCGATCGCGTCCTCGCGCCGGGAGGATCCCTAGTGCGTAAGCAGCGTGCGCGTGAGCTGGGTGCGGTTGCTCACCTCGAGCTTGCGAAAGATGTGCCCGAGGTGGAACTCGATCGTCTTCGGGCTCAGGAACAGCGCCGTCGCGATCGTCTTGTTCGTCTTGCCTTCGGCGACCATCGCGGCGATCTGCGCCTCCTGCGCGGTCAAGTCGCTGCTGCGCGCCCGCGGACCCCGCTGCGCGCGCCCGCCACTCGCCCGCAGCTCCCGCCCGGCCTTCTCGGCCCACGGAACCGCACCCAGCGCGTCGAACGCCCGGTGCGCCGCGTGCAGGTGCGCCCGCGCATCGACCCGCCGCCCGTCACGCCGCAGCCGCTCGCCCCAGCACAGCTCGGTCCGTGCCCGCTCGAACGGCGAGACCATGTGCTGCGCCTGCGCGAACACCGCGTCGGCGTTCTCGATCGGAGACAGCAGACCCCGACAGCGCGCCGCCGCGCCGAGTGCCCACCCGCGGCCGGTCCGCCGTGCCTGCGCCTCGAACTCGGCGAGCGTGACACGGGCATCGTCCTCGAGCCCGGCACGGATCTGGCTCTCGATCAGGTCGCCTGCCCATTGCACATAGTTGGGCTCGCCGACGCCGCTGCGCACAGCGAGATCGCGGGTACGTGACAGGTGGTCGATTGCTGCCTCCGGACGGTCGAGCCCGAGCTCGAGCAGGCCCCGGCCGGCGTGCGCGTGCATCTCGAGCGTGCGGCTCCGCGAGTGCTCGGAGATCGTCGCAACGACCTCGGCGTACCCGCGCGTCGCTTCGACGTCGCCGCGTGTGGCAGCCAGCATCAGCAGCACGGTGTGGCCGAAGTGCAGGAACTGGTCGGCGTCCTCAGCGAGCCGCAGAGCGGCCTCGGCGTGGGCGCGTGCGGCGACCCAGTTGCCGAGGCGGAACTCGAGCTCGCCGAGCGCGCCGAGTGCGAGCGGCAGGTTGCTGGCCAGACCGCGGTCGCGCGCGAGCACGACCGCACGCTCGAGCTCTCGCCTGGCCGTGTCGTAATCCTCCATCCAGCAGGCGAAAAGGCCGAGTCGAGCGGGTGCCAGCTCACCATCGGTAGAGCGGATCGACGGTTCCCGGCCGGCGTGGCGCAGCAGCAACGGATAGCCACGCGCCCCTTCGCCGGCGATGATTAGGATCCAGCCGAGCGCCGATTCTGCGGCCGCGGTCGACGAGCCGGCCAGTGGCCCGGCGAGCTCGACGGCGGTCTCGGCGGTGGCGATGGCGGTCGCCAGCTCGCCAAGGCTCGACGCGGCGAAGGCCGCACCGCACAGCATCACCGCCGCGCGTGCCGGATCGCGATCGCGGATGCGCGCAGCGGCAGCGTTGAGTCGATCCGCGCCTTGGGCGAGCTTGCCGCGCGAGACGAGGATCTGGCCGTGCAGTCCATCCGCGTCAGCGCGGAGGTCCACGTCGGCGGTTTGATCAAGGATCACGTCGAGCTCGACCAGCGCCTCTGACGCGCGGCCCGCCTGGGCGAGGTCGCGAGCTCGCTCGAGGCGCAAAGGGAGTGCCGCGTCCGGGGCGGTCTCGACGGCGCGGCGCCAGGCCTCGGCGGCTGCACCCGGTGCCCCGCGGGCGCGTGCGGCGCGGGCGACACCGGCCAACGCCGCGGAGACGTGGGCGTCGGGGCCGTCCCCCGCGGCGGCGAAGTGCCAGGCGGCGCGTTCGGGTTCGCCCGCATCGCCCCAGGCGCGGGCCAGCGCTTCGTGGGCGAGGCGGCGCTGGGCCGGGTCGGCGACCTCCAGCGCGGCGGCGAGGGCGAGCGGGTGTGAGAAGCGGCCGTCGGGGTGCACGAGTCCGCAGTCGATGCCCGCCTGCAGTGCGTCCGGCGCGATCCCGAGTTCGGCCAGCGCCTGGTCGAGTACCGGCGCCGGGGCCTGCTCGTCGGCGCCGAGGATGACCAACGCGTAGCGGTCCTGCATGGCCAGGCCGCGGGCGAGGCGCGCGAACCCCGCCTGCGCGCTGGCCGGGGCGTGGAAGCGTTCGGTCAGCGGCGCCGCTCCGGTGATCTGCTGAGGGGAGAGGTCGCGGGTGGCCTCGCGCAGCCACAGCGGGTGTCCGCGGCCGGTGGCGGCGAGCGAGCGGGCCACGGTGTCGGCCACCGGTGCGCGGGCGTACTCGTTGACCAGGCCGATCGCCTCGGCGGTGTTGAGCCCGCCGACGGTGAGCGTGTCCATCCCGGCGAACGGAGCCGCCAACTCGCTGCGCGCGGCGAAGACGAAACCGACTCGGTCGGCCTGCAGGCGGCGGGCGGCGAACCGCAGGGCATCGAGGCTGGAGGCGTCGGCCCACGGCGCGTCGTCGATGAGCACAAGCACCGGCCGCTCCTCGGCGGCCATCGCGAGCAGGTCGAGGCTCGCGACCGCCACCGCGAACGGGTCCACGACCGACGCCGGCGCCAGTCGCAGCGCGCCACGCAACGCGTCAGCGCGCGCTGACGGCAACCGGTCCAGGTACGGCTCGACCAGCGGCGAGAACACGTCGAACAGGCCGCAGTAGCCGAGGTGTGCCTCGCTCTCGAGCCCTCGGGTCTGCACGACGGTGAACTCCGTGGCCAGCGTGCACACCCGGCGGCAGAGCCAGCTCTTGCCGATCCCGGCCGGCCCGACGAGCACCAGCGAGCGACTGCGGCCGTCCCGCACATCCGCCACCAGATCCTGCATCCGGAGGAGCTCGGAGCGGCGACTCACGTGAGGCGACCCTAAACGGTCACGACGTACTCATGCAAGCGGTTCAGCCGAGCGTGAACGGATCCCGCGTCGCGCCGGAGGTCTCGATCCAGATCGAGCGTGTCTCGGTGTACTCGCGCAGGACGTCGTAGCCGTTCTCGCGCCCGATCCCGCTGGCGCCGAAGCCGCCGAAGGGCACATTGGGGCCGACGACGCGGTAGGCGTTGATCCACACCGTTCCGGCCCGCAGGCGCTGGGCGACGCGCATCGCCCGGCGGATGTCGATCGTCCACACCGACCCGGCGAGCCCGTACTCGGTGTCGTTGGCCAGGCGCACGGCTTCGTCCTCGTCGGTGAAGGTCATCGCGGCCACGACCGGGCCGAAGATCTCCTCGCGCACGGCGGGGGAGTCGCGGGTGACGTTGGTGAGCAGCGTGGGCTCCACGAAGTAGCCGCCGAGGTCCGAGGGTCCACCGCCGCAGGCCGCGGTCGCGCCCTGGGCGAGCGCCCGCTCGAGGATGTCGGTGACCTTGGCGAACTGCTGCGCGTTGGCCAGCGGACCCATCTCGGTGGCTTCTTCGAGCGGGTTGCCGAGGACGATCTCGCGCGCCCGCGCCGACACGCGCTCGACCAGTTCGTCGTGGACGTCCGCGTGGACGATCAGCCGCGAGCCGGCCATGCAGGTCTGGCCGGTGGCGGCGAACACGCCCGCGATCACGCCGTTGGCGGCGGCTTCGAGATCCGCATCTGCGAAGACGATCTGCGCCGACTTGCCGCCGAGCTCCAGCGTCACCCGCGCGAGGTGCGACGTGGCGCCCTCGGCGACGTCGATGCCCGTCTTCGTCGAGCCGGTGAAGGCGACCTTGTCGACGCCGGGGTGGCGCACCAGCGCGCGCCCGATGGCCGGGCCGTTGCCGGTCACGACGTTGAACACGCCGTCCGGGATGCCCGCCTCGGTGACCAGCTTGGCCAGCTCCAGCGCGGTCACCGGCGTGTGGTCGGACGGCTTGACGACCATCGTGCAGCCCGTGGCCAGGGCGGGGGCGAGCTTCCAGGTGAGCAGCAGCAGCGGCGAGTTCCACGGCACCACCGCGGCCACCACGCCGACCGGGACGCGCTGCGTGAAGGTGACGAAGTTCGGCTTGTCGGAGGGGATGCTCTCGCCGGCGAGCTTGTCGGCCCAGCCGGCGAAGTAGCGATACCACGACGGCAGCAGCCGCATCTGGCCGGAGAACTCGCGCAGCAGCTTGCCGCTGTCGCGCGACTCGAGCTCGGCGAGGCGGTCGGCGTCGCGCTCGAGCAGGTCGGCGAGGCGGTGCATCAGGCGCGAGCGCTCGAAGCCCGTCAGCGCGCCCCACTCGCCCTCGAACGCCGCGCGCGCGGCGCCGACCGCGCGGTCGACGTCCTCCTCGCCCGCATCCGGGACGCGTGCCCACGGCTCGCCCGTGTAGGGATCGACGGTGTCGTAGAAGCGACCGTTGGCCGGCGGGAAGCTGCCTCCGGCGACATACAGCTCGTATTCGGTGATGGCCATCGTGCTAGGAACCTAGAGGTGCATCGCAGCGGGCGCCACTTTCTCCAGATACCTGGACCAACCAACGTCCCGGACCGCGTTCTCCGGGCGATCGACGCGCCGACGATCGACCATCGCGGGCCGGATTTCGCCGCCCTCGGGCTCGAAGTGCTCGAGGGCCTGCGCGGTGTCTTCAAGACGAGCGGGCCGGTGGTCGTGTACCCGGCCTCCGGCACCGGCGCGTGGGAGGCGGCGCTGGTCAACACGCTCTCGCCGGGCGACAAGGTGATCGCCTACGAGACCGGCCACTTCGCGACGCTGTGGCGGGCGATGGCGACGAAGCTCGGGCTCGATGTCGTGTGGCTGCAGGACGACTGGCGCCACGGCGCCTCGCCGGAACGCATCGCCGATGCGCTGACCGACGACGTGCGCGCCGTGATGGTCGTGCACAACGAGACCTCGACCGGCGTGACGTCGCGGATCGCCGACGTGCGCGCGGCGCTCGGCGACCATCCCGCGTTGCTGCTCGTCGACACGATCTCGTCGCTCGGCTCGATCGACTACCGCCACGAGGAGTGGGGCGTGGACGTGACCGTCGGCGGCTCGCAGAAGGGCCTGATGCTCCCGGCGGGACTGTCGTTCAACGCCGTCTCGGAGAAGGCACTGGCCACGCGCGGCTCGCTCCCACGCTCCTACTGGGACTGGGATCCGATCATCGCCGCCAACGAGACCGGCTTCTGGCCCTACACGAGCGCCACCAACCTCTTGTACGGGCTGCGCGAGGCGCTGGCGATGCTTCGCGAAGAGGGGTTGGAGAACGTCTTCGCGCGCCATGACCGGCACGCCGCCGCGACCCGCGCGGCGGTCGCGGGCTGGGGCCTTGAGGTACTCGCCGTCGAGGACCACTCGTCCTCGCTGACCGCGGTCATGCTCGACGGCTCCGACGCGGTGCGCACGGTGATCCTCGAGCGCTTCGACATGTCGCTCGGCGCGGGGCTCGGCCGGCTGGCCGATCGTGTCTTCCGGATCGGCCACCTCGGCGACTTCAACGACCTGATGCTCGCGGGCACGCTGTGCGGCGTGCAGATGGGGCTGCACGCGGCCGGGCACGACGTCGGCGACGGGGTGGCGGCCGCGCTGGAGCTGCTGCAGACGTGAGCGCGCTCGACGGCCTGCGCGTGATCGAGCTCTGCCAGGTGATGGCGGGGCCGTTCTGCGGTCAGGTGCTGGCCGACATGGGCGCCGACGTGATCAAGGTCGAGCCGCCCGAGGTGGGCGATCAGACGCGGCGCTCGATGGGCGAGGCGGCGTTCCGCGCGGTCAACCGCAACAAGCGCTCGATCACGTTGAACCTGAAGGCGCCGGAGGACGTGGCGGTGCTGCACCGGCTGGTGGAGACCGCGGACGTCCTGACCGAGAACTACCGGCCGGGTGTCGCCGACCGGCTCGGCGCGGGGTGGGAGGAGCTGCGGGCGCTCAATCCGCGGCTGGTCTACGCGTCGATCTCCGGCTTCGGGCAGACGGGCCCGTACGCGCAGCGGCCGGGCTATGACCTGATCGCGCAGGGCGCGTCCGGCGTCATGAGCGTCACCGGCGAGCCGGACGGCAACCCGGTCAAGTGCGGCGTTCCCGTCGGCGATCTCTCCGCCGGGCTGTTCTGCGCCGTCGGGATCCTCAGCGCGCTGCGTGCCCGCGACCGGACGGGGGAGGGCCAGCGGATCGACACCTCCCTGTGGGAGGGTGCGCTGGCGCTGTCGATCTGGGAGACGGCCGAGCTGTGGTCGACGGGCGACGCGCCGCGGCCGCTCGGGTCCGCGCACCGGCTCACCGCGCCGTATCAGGCGCTGCGCACGCGCGACGGGTACGTGAACGTCGGCGGCAACAACCCGAAGCTGTGGGAGCGGCTGTGCGCGGTGATCGGCCGGCCCGAGCTGGTCGACGCGTTCCCGACCAACGCCGACCGGATGGCACGGCGCCCCGAGCTGGTCTCGTCGCTCGAGGCGGCGCTCGCCGAGCGCACGACCGACGAGTGGGTCGAGGCGTTCCTCGAGGCGGGCGTGCCCGCCGGCCCGATCCACGACTACGCGCAGGTCGTCGCCGACCCGCACACCAAGGCGCGTGAGATGGTGGTCGAGATGGAGCATCCCGAAGCGGGCACGGTCTACGGGCTCGGCATCCCGGTCAAGCTCAGCGCCACCCCCGGCTCGATCCGCCGCCCGGCGCCGCTGCTCGGCCAGCACACCGACGAGATCCTGGCGGAGCTATGAGCGTCCGCTTCGAAGTCGAGGGCTCGACGGCGTGGATCACGGTCGACCGCCCCGAGGCGCGCAACGCGATGACGTTCGGGATGTACGAGGCGCTGGTCCATGGCTTCGAGCGTGTCGACGCCGACGATCAGATCCAGTCGCTGGTGATCTCCGGCGCGGGCGGCAAGGCGTTCATCGCCGGCACGGACATCAACGAGTTCACCCGCTTCGTCACGCCGGAGGACGGTGTCGAGTACGAGCGTCGCGTCGATGCGGTGCTGGATCGCCTGGAGGCCGTGCGCAAGCCGACCGTCGCCTTCGTCGAAGGCGCCGCGATGGGCGCCGGGCTGGCGATCGCCGCCGCGTGCGACCTGCGCGTCATCACGTCCAACGCGACGTTCGGCATGCCGATCGCGCGGACCGTCGGCAACTGCCTCTCGATGGCCAACTACGTCCGGCTCTCGCAGGCGCTCGGCGCGTCGCGGCTGAAGGACATCATCTTCACCGCGCGCCGGATCGAGGCCGAGGAGGCGCTAGCGATCGGGTTCGCCAGCGCGATCGTCGAGCCCGACGAGGCCGACGACGCGCTGCTGCGGCTGTGCGCGGTGCTCGCCGACCATTCGCCGACGACACTGTGGGTGACCAAGGAGGCGCTGCGCCGCGCCCGCGTCGTGCCCGAGGGCGACGATCTGATCCGGCTCGCCTACGGCAGCGACGGCTTCCGCGCGAACGTTCAGCGCTTCCTCGCGTGACCTTGCGCACTTCGCGTGACCGGGTCGCCGTCCACGCACGGGCCGGCCGCGTCCACGACATCGCTCCCGCACCGGCCGCGCCGGGGTGGGACGGCACGACCGGCCGCGGCACGCCGGACATCACCGCCTTGATCGCGGGGGTATAACCGGTACATCAGCGCCGCCCCCGAACGCCAGCGCGACGCCGAGCGCACCAAAGCGGACATCCTCGCGGTGGCCACGAGTGAGTTCGCCGAACACGGCTACTCGGGGGCGCGGGTCGACGTCATCGCCGAGCGCACCCGCACCACCAAGCGGATGCTCTACTACTACTTCGAGAGCAAGGCGGGGCTCTACACGGCGGTCCTGGAGCGCGCCTACGGGGAGATCCGGACTTCATCCGGCTGGTGATGATCGAGAACATCCACCGCGCCGAGCACCTCGCGGGGTCGCGCGCCTTGGCGGAGATGCGCACGCCCGCGCTGGACATCCTCGGCCGGATCCTCGCCCGCGGCCGCGCCGAGGGCGCCTTCACGCGCGACGTCGACGCCGTCGACGTGCACATGGTCATCAGCGCCTTCTGCGTCTTCCGCGTGGCCAACCAGCACACGTTCGGCACGATCTTCGACCGCGACCTGATGTCCGGCGGGCTGCGCGAGCGCTATCGCCGGATGCTCGGCGACCTCGTCGTCGACTACCTGCGCGGCACCGACTGACCGACTCGCGACTTGCAGGGGGAGGACGGGCGCCGCTTGTGACGAACCTCGCAAGCGGATCATGCTCAATCTCCGCACGCTCAATCCCGTCCGCCAGACCGTCGAACGCCGCGTCCTGCTGGCGTTCGCCTACGGAATCCTGGGCGCGGCGGTGTTCTTCGCCATGGTCGCGGGCGCCGACCAACGAGTGCTCTTCACGGGCATCGTCATCGCCATCGCGGGCGTCCCGTGGGTGTTCGCCTTCAACGGCCGCTGGCGCCTGCTCGAGGACGCCAACCGCGGCGTCCCGTTCATCTGGCGCGGCGATCGCGCGGGCATCTGGGCCACCGCCCCGATCGGCGGCGCCCTGCTCGTCCTGATGTTCGTCCCGTCCCTGCTGCTCGCCCTGGCCGGCGCGATCGCCTACCCGATCCTGATCGCCGGCGTCGAGCGCCGCTACGAGCGCCTGATCGTCCTCGACCTCACCGTGCTCGAGACGCGCTTCAAGGCCATCACCGACACCCGCCCCGAACCCCGCCTCATCCCCGCCTCCGAATATAAAGGGGCCAGGCCCCTTTAGGTTTGGCGCCGACCCGAGGCCCAGAGCCAAATCATCCTAAAGCTCAGCTAAAGGGGACAGTCCCCTTTAGGTGGGCGTTAGGTGAAGCGTGGGGCTGCGTTGGCTCCGCGGACGGTGACCTCGAAGTGCAGGTGCGGGCCGGTGGCGTGGCCGGTGGCGCCGACGCGGCCGATCGCGGCGCCGGCGCCGACGGTGGCGCCGACGCCGATGAGCGTTCGGGAGAGGTGCGCGTAGCGGGTCCTGTAGCCGCCGTGGTCGAGGACGATCGTCAGGCCCCAGCCGTCGTCGTAGCCGGCGAAGGTGACGCGCCCGGGGGCGGCGGCGGTGATCAGGGTCCCGGTGGCGGCGGGGAAGTCGATGCCCGCGTGGAAGCTGCTACCGCGAGGTCCGTAGGGGTCGCCGATCGGGGCGTTGATCGGCCTGCGCAACACGGGCGCCGTCACGGGCGGGCCGGACAGGGCGCGCATGGTCGCCGGGCCGGCCACGCCGTCGGCGCGCAGGCCGGCGAAGGCCTGCAGACGCATGACGGCGGCCTTGGTGTGGGAGCCGAAGCCGCCGTCGACCGAGCCGAGCGGGAAGCCGTGGGTCTCCAGCGCGAACTGCAGTGCGGCGACGTCCCAGCCGCTCTGGCCGAGCCGCAAGGGCCGCGATCCGATCGGATGGCGTCCGAGTGCGCCAAGTGCGCGACGGGTCCGCGGTCCGACCAGGCCGTCCGCGGTCAGTCCCTTGGCCGCCTGGAAGCGGCGGATGGCAGTCGTCGTGGCGGGGCCGGAGAGGCCGTCGACGGACCCCGCGTACACGGCGTGAGACCGCAGCGCGACTTGCAAAGCGGCCACTCGGGCGCTTGCCGCGGAGGCTGCGACGGGGGCCGCCAACAGGACGGCGAGGGCCAGCAGGAAAGAGCGCACCAACGGCGGAAATGTTCGCGCGCTGACACGCGATTCCTCCGAGGCGCACGCGGCATGGCGCGTGTCCCCTCGCCGTGAGGCCACGGGCCGTCGGCGATCGCCCGCGCGGGCGGCACCTACCGCGTGGTCAACGCGGACCTCGCCACCGGTACGAGGCCGGTCACGGTCGCCGGGCGGTCGCGACGATCCGCGTGCCGTGCCGAGGGGAGAACGTGACGTTGCGTCGCGCGATCCCCTCGGGGCGGCGCCCGGCGGCGCGGATGGCGTAGCGGTCGAGCACCTCTTCGAGCACGACCCGCATCTCGAGCTCCGCGAACGGCGCGCCGATGCAGCGCCGCACGCCGCCGCCGAACGGGATCCACGTGTAGGTCGACGGCGGAGTGCCGAGGAACCGCTCGGGCTTGAACGCGTACGGCTCGGGATACGCATCCGGGCGGGTGTGGGCGAGCCACATCGACGGCGTGACGTCCGTCCCGGCGGGGAGCGTGAGTCCGTCGACCTCGAGGTCGACGGCGAGCCGGCGGCCCGCCAGCGGGACGACCGGGCGCAGGCGCAGGGACTCGGCGACGACCGCGCGCAGGTAGGTCTCGCCGTCGGTCCGCGCGCGCTCAAGCGCCTGCGGGTGGCGGGTGAGCAGGTCCAACGTCCACGCCAGGCCCGTGGCCGTCGTCTCGTGCCCGGCGACCAGCAGCGTCATCAGCTGGTCGCGGATCTCGACGTCCTCCATCCCGGTGCCGTCCTCGAAGCGCGCCTGGACGAGCAGTGAGCAGATGTCCTCGCCCGGATTGCGGCGGCGCTCGGCGACCTCCTGGAGCAGGAGCGAGTCGATGTCGCGGGCCGTCTCCTGCAGGCGCTCGAGCGGCTGCGTGCGGCCGAACAGCACCTGGATCTGCAGCGACGCGGAGGTCGTGGTGGCCAGCAGTCCGCCGAGCAGCTGGTGCAGCCGGGCACGGCGCTGCGGGTCCGAGACGCCGAAGACCGCGCGCAGGATCACGTCGAGCGTGATCGTCTGCATGCTCGGGTGCACGGCGAACGGCTTGCCCTGCGGCCATTTCGAGAGCTCCCGCTCGGCCGCCTCGCGCATGACCGCCTCGTAGGAGCGCATCCGGTCGCCGCGGAACGGGGGCAGCATCACCTTGCGCCGCTCAAGGTGCTCGCGGCCCTCGAGCAGGAGCAGCGAGCGCGCGCCGACCAATGGCTTGAGCGTCACCTGGCGCCCGGGCGGCATGTGGTGGCCGCGCTCGCCGTAGAGCGCGCGGATCACGTCGGGGTGCGAGACGATCACCAGCGGCGTCCTGAACCCCTGGAACATCACGCTGAACGCGTCCCCGAACGACCGTCGGTTGTCCTCGAGGAAGCGGATCGGCCGGGCAAGCCAGCGGGCCGTCTGCCACGCCGCCGACTGCGAGGGTCCTGCGGGGAGCGCCGTCACGACGACGAACGTAGCGGAGGCGGGAGGAACCCGCCGAGCGCGCGTTCGCTCGCCGCCGCCGCCGCGAGCGAGGTTTCGTGCTGCCACGGCCCAGCGGCCGGCTGCGCGCCGCTCGGCAATCCCCTTCGCGCTCGTTCCCGCTCTGACCCTGACCGCGGGCCAGCCGTCAGACGGTGCGGGTCGTGTCGCGCGCGAGGCCGTCGAACGCGGCGCGGCGGGGCAGTGCCGCACGGCCGGCACCCGGGTCGTCGATCACGCCACCCCGGCCGCCGACGGCTTCACCGCGACAGAGTCCGGAGAAGTGGACAGGCAACCTGACCGATGAGCCGGTGCCGAGGCCGAGACACGAGCTCCCGCCCGAGGACCCGCGCCCGAGGCGGACGTTCACGGTCGCGAGCGGTCCGGTCGCGCCTGCGGCCCCCAGGCGCAGACCCATATACAGTGCGAGATCGTGGCCACGGACGGTTTGCCCGCCAAAGAGCTACACGGTCTGCTCGAACTGCTCGGGGAGGTCCACCACGCCGAGGACGTGGCCGGCTTCCGCACGGCACTGCTCGACGTCCTGCCGCGGATCATCCCGGCCGCCTACACCTCCTACAACGAGGTCTCGGCGGACGGGACGCCGTTGGTGACGCTGGTCACGCCCGAAGCCCCGGCGCGCATCATGGCCAACTGGGGCCGCTACGGGCATCAGAACCCGCTCGTCCACCATCACCTGCGGACGCGCGACCCGCGGGCGCATCGGCTGTCGGACGTCACGGTGATGGCCGCGTTCCGCGAGCTTGAGCTCTACCACGAGGTGTTCGTCCCGATGGGGGTCGAGCATCAGTTGGCGGTCACCCTGCCGGCCCCGCCGCGGTTGCTGATCGGGCTCGTGTTCGCCGACGCCGACGACTTCTCAGATCCCCAGAAGCGGCTGCTCGACCTCGCCCGCCCGCACCTGATCCAGGCGCACGCGAACGCGACGCTGCGAGAGCGCCTGCACGACGTGCTGGAGGCGGTCGAGGCCGGGCTGGACGACATCGGAGAGGCGATCGTGGTCACCGACGCCAACGACCGCATCGCGTTCGCCACGCAGGCCGGCCGCGCCGCGCTCGAGCTCGTGGACCACGAAGCGGGTCACGAGCGCCTGCCCGAGCGCCTGCGCGACACCCCGGCGCCCACGCACAGCGTCGTGCCGATCAGCGGCGGCTCTCCGCTGATGATCCGCAAGCTCGCGCCCAAGGGCGGCGCGACCGTGATGATGTTCGATCGCGGCTCGCGCGGCGTCTCGCGCTCGTTGCTGACCTCGCTCGGGCTCTCCCCGCGCGAGGCCGAGGTCCTGCAGGCGATGATGCGCGGCAGTTCGACGGCGGCGATCGCCACGCAGTTGAAGGTGACCAACAAGACGGTCTACAAGCACGCCGAGCGCATCTACGCCAAGCTCGGCGTCAACGACCGGATCGCCGCGGTCAGCGCCGCCTGGGCGGCACTGGACTCTGGTGCAGAGCCGCCCCCGCCATAGAGCGTGGCGCCCTGCTCGAGCCGGACGGTGCCGTGGTTGATGAAGTCCGCGGCGCGCGCGTCGATGACGGCGCGCTGACCAACGACGGCACCGTCGAGGACACCGGCAACGTCGCGAGCAACACCCGGCCGGTCCTGACCGGGGGCCCGATCACCAGCACGGGCACGATCCGCGCCAATCAGGGTCTGAACGTCCAGCGCGGCGGCGACACGTTCTCGAGCACCGGCAAGCTCGAGACCGGTGACGCGAACGCGCTGATCAACGGCACCGGCTTCGGCGACGCCGCGGTCACGATCGCGGGCACGGTCACCAACCTCTCGCTGGCCAAGGGAAAGCGCACCACGCTGACGCTCAAGCTCAAGCCGTCGTTGAAGAAGGGCAAGAAGGTCAAGCTCGTGCTGCGGCTGGAGCTGAGCTCGGGGAAGACGAAGAAGCTGGTCGAGCTGAAGGTGACGCTGAAGGCGCGGTAGGGCGCAACCCGTCAAACGACATGGTGGGCGTGCGGGCGCGCTGAGAAGGTCCGGCAATGCCCGAAGCTCACATTGCCGGATACGGAAGTGCCCTTCCCTACGCGATGACGACGGAGCGGTTCCTCGAGGTCGACCGCCAGGCCCGGCGCGCGCTCGGGCAGGACGACCACGTCTCGGACCTGATGCGCAAGATCGCCCTGAACTCGCGGGTGAGCAAGCGCCACGTCGTCTCCCCGTGCTGGCTGCCCGAGGGTGAGCGTCCCGCGGAGGTCGAAGACATCTTCACGCCGCACCGCTTCGACCCGCCCGGCAACCTGCGGGCGCGCTTCTGGAAGGAGCAGGCGCCGGCATTGGCGATCCGCGCCGCGCGGGACGCGATCGCCAACTGGGGCGGCTCGGTCTCGGAGATCACGCACGTGATCACCACCTGCACCAGCGGCTGGTCGGAGCCCGGCATCTCCGCCGCGCTGATCCACGAGCTGGGCCTCTCGCTCGACACCCAGAAGCAGGAGCTGAACTTCAACGGCTGCTTCTGCGGCGCGACGTGCCTGCGCC
Source organism: uncultured Solirubrobacteraceae bacterium (assembly GCA_963798325.1). Taxonomy (GTDB): domain Bacteria; phylum Actinomycetota; class Thermoleophilia; order Solirubrobacterales; family Solirubrobacteraceae; genus Solirubrobacter. Next base: position 968,968 of record CAWCSS010000001.1, on the reverse strand, counting down.
TGGCCCGCGACGTCGTGCGCGCCGGCGACGCGAAGGCCGTGCTCGTCGTGGCCGTCGAGACCGCTTCGGTGCAGTACGACCCGGTCGCGACGGACATGTCGTCGCTGATCGCGTCGAGCCTGTTCGCCGACGGCGCCGGCGCGTTCATCCTCGCCCCCGAAGGGCCGTGGGCCTACCGCGCGAGCGGGATGTCACTGGTCCCCGACACGCAGGACGCGCTGCGGATGTCCCCGGACCTCGAGTCCGACCGCCCGACCTACCGCATGTTCCTGCACCGCGAGATCGGCTCGCGCCTGGCGACGTACTTCCGCGACGAACGCGGCGGCGAGCTGCTCGACTCGATGCTCGACTTCACCGGCGAACCGCCCGCCCTCGCCGTCCATCCCGGCGGCCCGGCGATCCTCGAATCGGTCTCGTCCGAGTTCGAGGCTCGCGGCTGGCCGAAGGGCGCGATGGACCCATCGATGGCGACGCTCTATGACACCGGCAACCTCGGCGCCGCCGCGATGCTCTTCGTGCTCGCCCGGCTGCTGCCCCAGGTGGAAGCCGACCACGTCGGGACCTTCGCCTTCGGCCCCGGCGTGACGGTCGAGTGGGCGCTGCTCGAACGCGCCTGAGCCGGTGCGGACGGGCGGCTCAGGCGCCGCGGCGACGAGCGGCGCGCCCGACGCACGGGCGCGCCGACACGGCTAGTGTCGCGCGCCGGAAGTTCGTTCACGCATAGCGGGCCCGATCGTCGTGGCTGGCCCCCGGCGGTGATCCGGTGCATACCGGGGCGTACGTGCGGGATCGCCGCCGGCCGTCAGGCGCGGCGAGACGCCCGGTAGGCGTCAACGAAATTCGGACGCGGGACACTAGATCGGGGAGGACGGGCGGGCCATGCCCTCGGCGAGGTCGCCGAAGCCCGGGGCGATGATCGCGCCCGGTTGCGCGATCAGCTCCTCGGCCACCAGCGCCTCGGTCGTCAACAGCAGCGCCGCGACCGAGGCCGCGTGCTCCAGCGACATCCGCGTCACGCGCACGGGGTCGATCACGCCCTTGTCGACGAGATCGCCGAACTCGCCGGTCAGGGCGTTGAGGCCGTGCCCGGGGGGTGCGGCGAGGACCTGATCGATCGTGGCCTGGCCGTCGTAGCCGGCGTTGGAGGCGATCCAGTACAGCGGCTCGCTCAGCACGCTGCGGATGATCTCCGCGCCGCGTGCGTAGTCGCCGGTCAGCTCCAACGCGTCCAACGCGCTCGCCGAGCGCAGCAGCGCCGTGCCGCCGCCCGGGACGACGCCCTCGGAGACCGCGGCCTGGGTCGCGGCCAGCGAGCCCTCGGTGCGCCGGAAGCGCTCCTTCAGGGCCGGCTCGGTCGGCGCGCCCACGCGGATGACGGCCAGGTTCGCCGACAGGCGGGCGATGCGCTCCTGGAGGATCTCGACGTCGCGATCGTGCACCGCGCGCGCGAGCTCGGCCCGCAGCTCGGACAGGCGCCCGGCGACGTCGGAGGCCTCGCCGCCACCCTCGATGAAGGTGGTGTCGTCGGCGTTGCAGATCACGCGCTTGGCGGTGCCGAAGTGCTTGAACTCCACCATGTCGAGGGAGAGGCCGGCCTCCTCGGCGATCACGGTGCCGCCGCAGAACGCGGCCATGTCGCCGAGGTGCTGGATGCGCCGGTGGCCGAAGCCGGGAGCGCGCACGGCGATGGCCTGCAGAGCGCCCGCCTGCATGTTGTGCACGAGCATGCCCAGCGCGGACGCCTCGGCCGTCTCGCACAGGATCACCAGCGGCCGCGCCCCGTCCTTGCCGGCGGCGTTGAGGATCGGCATCAGGTCGTTGGGGTGCTTGAGCGGCTTGTTGGTCATGAAGACCAGCGGGTTCTCGAAGACCGTCTCCATCCGCTCACGGTCGCGGACCATGTACGGCGAGAGCCAGCCGTTCTCGACGACCACGCCCTCCACGAAGCGCACCGAGATGCCGGGCTCCTCGGTCTCCTCGATCGTGACCACGCCCTCGGCGCCGACGTGCTCGAGCGCCTGCGCGACGACGGAGCCGATCCCCGGATCCTCCTTGGCCGCGATCGTCGCGACCTTGACCAGATCCGGCCCTTCGACCGGTCGCGCCATCCGCTCGAGCTCGGCCACGATCGCCTCCGTGGCCGCTTCGATGCCCGTGCGCAGCAGCATCGGGTTGGCGCCCTCGTCCAACGCGATCATGCCCTCACGAACGATCGCCTGCGCGAGCAGCGTCGCAGTGGTGGTGCCGTCACCGGTCTGATCGGACGTCTTGTTGGCGACCTCGCGCACGAGCTGCGCGCCCATGTTCTTGTACTGGTCGCTGAGCTCGATCTCCCGCGCGATGGTCACGCCGTCGTTGGTGATCGTCGGTGCTCCGGCGAGCCGTTCCAACACCACGTTGCGGCCCTTGGGGCCCAACGTCACCTTGACCGTGTTGGCGAGTGCGTCGACGCCTGCTTGCAGCAGGAGACGAGCCTCGTGATTGAAGTAGAGGCGCTTGCCCATCTGTGGGCCTCCCTAATTGAGGTCGGATGATCGTGGTGGGGCGGAGGGGATGTTCCGCCTCAATTACGCGGGGACGAGGATGCCTCGGCCCTGCAGACGTCCGTTGTCGAGATCCGCCATCGCGTCGTTGATGGCGTCAAGCGGGTACTGCGAGGTGTGCAGCTTGACCTTGCCCTGCGCGGTCAGCGTCATCAGGTCCTGCAGATCGACGTAGGTGCCGACGAGGTTGCCGATGAAGGAGATCTCGCGCGAGATGATGTCGATCGTCGGCACGTTGATGTTCTCGCCGTAGCCGATCACGTAGTAGAAGCCGCCGTCCATCACCATCTCGACGCCGTCCTCGATCGCGCCCTTCTCACCGACGAAGTCGATGATCACGTCGGCGCCCATCCCGTCGGTCAGCTCGCGCACGATCTCGCGCTGCGTGCCGTCGACCTTGACCGTCTGGTCGGCCCCGGTCTCGCGCGCCAGCTCCAGCGCCTTCTCGGAGGGATCGATGACGATGATCTCGGTCGGCGAATAGGCCTTCAGGCACTGGATGCCGATGTGGCCCAGCCCGCCGGCGCCGATCACGACCGTCTTCGTCCCCGCGCCCAACAGCGGGATCGCCTTCTTGACCGCGTGGATCGCCGTCAGCCCGGCATCGGCCAGCGCGGCGATGTCGGTGGGGTGCAGCGACGGGTCGAGCTTGATCACCGAGCGCGCGGAGGTGTGCAGGAACTGCGCGAACCCGCCGTCTCGCCCGATGCCCGGGAACTCGCCGTTGACGCAGTGCATGTCATCGCCCTTGCGGCACGGGCGACAGAGCCCGCAGGAGATGAACGGGTGCACGATCACGGTGTCGCCGACCTCGACGTTGGTGACGCCGCTGCCCACCTCATGCACCCAGCCCGCGTTCTCGTGGCCCGGCACGTACGGCAGCTCGACGCCCGACTTCTCGGCCCACTGGCCTTCCTGGATGTGCAGGTCGGTGCGGCACAGACCGGCGGCGCCGATCTTGACGATCACGTCGAACGGACCCGTGATCTTCGGCTCGTCGATCTCCTCGACCTTCAGAGCCTCGTGGTACTTGTGCAGACGCGCGGCGATCATGCGGCTACTTCTCCTCCGTATCGAACCCGCAGGAGATCGCGGCACATGTGGCCGTTGGTCTCCAGCGACAGCGCGGTCAACGATGCCATCCGGCGAAACTTCACGTCCTCCGGCGAGACGGGCGAGCCGTCCCCGGTGACGAACGGTGCGGCGTCATCGGACGCGTCGATCCCCAGTGCCAGACGCAGCTCGCGCACGCGCTCCGCGTCCGGCCCTGAGAGATCGGCGAGGCGCGTGGCCCCGCACGAGAGCAGCCGCGACTGGCGGGCGAGCAAGGCCTTGCGCTGGAACAGCGCCCGCAGCGCGTCCAGCTCGCCCCGCGTCTCGCCCGGGAACGCGTCCGAGAACGCGCCGCCGGCGTTGACCGTGGCGTTGATCTCGGCGCCCGTGTAGTGGTCTTCCAAGACCACGTCCACGGAGCGGACCCCGGTGACGCCCCAGACGGCGGCGGACGCATCCGCCGCCATCAGGAAGGCGAAGTTCGGCGCGCACTGCGGCGTAGGCAGCCGCAGGCGGACCGACACGTCGCCCGCGTCGGTCACGACACAGGAGCCGACGAAGCCGAGATCGGTGATCGGCTCGTCGAGCTCCGGGTCATAGACCGTCCCCAGCGCTTCCCCGACCCTCGATTCGAGGTCGGATGATCGGGGCGGGGCGGAGGGGTTGGACCGCCGCATCTAGGAGACGCCCACCGCGGCTTCTTCGGTGGCCGGCTCCTCGGCCGGCACGTCACCGCGCAGTTCCGCCGGGACCTCGACGCCGTAGAGCTTGGCGCCGTTGAGCCCGAGGATCTTGCGCTTGCCGTTCTCGTCCAGGCGCGGGAAGTCCGCGTAGGCGAAGTGGTCGGGCATCTCCCAGTTCAGGAGGCCCTCGATCTGCCACTTCGGCTCCCAGATCCCGTAGTCGGATCCGAACAGCATCTTGTCCTCGCCGACCCAGAACAGCAGCTCGCCCATGACCTTCGCGAAGAAGGCGGGGCGGGCGTGCATCAGGCCGCCGACGACGACCGACAGGCCGGCGTAGACGTTGGGCTCCTGCGTCGCCATGAAGCAGAAGTCCTCGATCCGCGGCAACCCGACGTGCTCGACGATGAAGTTGAGCTGGCCGTTGTAATCGGTCGCCACGTGATCGACGTCGGAGACGTCGAAGGCGTCCTTGTCCAGCGGCCAGATCGTCGGGCCCTTGTGGACGTGGATGTTCTTGATGCCCAGTTCCACGCACTTGTCGAAGAACGGCTTGGCGTCGTCGTCGTTGAGCTTCCAGCCGCGCGAGCCCTTGTACCACTCGGCGGTGTAGAGCTTGACGCCCTGCATGTCGTACTTCGCCGCGTCGGCCTCGAGCTGCTCGAGCCCGGCCGTGCCCTCACGCGGGTCGAAGCGGCCGTTGATGATCAGCTTCTTGTCCGGGAAGCGCTCGAGCAGGGCGCCGTTCTGATCGGCGTCGTTGAACCCGGTCGTGTACCACTCCTTCAGGTACGTCGACTGGAACACGGCGGCGTCGACGCCGCCGTCGACGAAGACGTCCTTCTCGAAGTCCTCGATCGAGTACTTCTGGAACTTCTCCAGCGGCCAGTGGGTCTCCGCCGGGCCGAGGCCCTGGTAGGCGTGGAAACACTCGATCCAGCCCTTGGCGTACTCCTCGGCACCGGGCTTCCAGTTCGCCGGCGAGGCGTCCCAGAAGTGCAGGTGGCTGTCGAAGATGAAGTACTTCTTACCGTTGGACTCGTACATCCGCTCCTCCTACTCGACGACTTGGAGGTCGAAGTCGATGTACTCGGCAGCGTCCTCCGGATTGGCGAACAACAACACGCGATCGTCGAGGACAACCATACGCCCGTAGTGGGTGCTCATGATCTCTTCGAAGTCGTTGTTCCCGAAGTCCGCCCAGCCGAGGGCGTCGGCGATCTCCTCGTAGTCGAAGTCGATCTTGTTGACGCCGTCGACACGGATCATCGACGGGAGCTCGGTGATGACGACGTTCTCCTTGTCGCGCATCACGTTCGCCACGACGTAGCCGACCTGATTGTTCATCAGGGTCACGCCCGCCTTGTTGGAGGACGTGCGATCGGACGTGAACTCGCTCATGCCGCGACCTCCTTGGGGGCCGTGAGACCGAGGAAGCCGACGACTTCCTCGAAGCGGCCGCGCGAGCGGTCGAAGGCGTCGTCGAACTTGATGACCTTCTCGGACAGCTGCGACCAGATCGGCTGCAGGGTGCGGGCGGCGTTGGCGGCCTGCGGGGTGTACGTGTCCAGCCAGCCCTGCATGATCTCCTTGTTGGCCTCGCCGTGCTCGGCGTCCTCGGAGAGCATCGAGAACAGGGCGCGTGCGCCACGCTGCTCGCGCGCCGCGTCGGACTCGCCGGCGCCCATGATCGTCGGTGTCACGAAATCGCCCTGGAGCGCGGCGACCTGCATGACGAAGCCCGAGCGGAAGAGCTCGCCGACGAGCGGCTCGAAGACCACCGTCAACGCGAAGACGGCCTCCGACCAGTCGCGGATCCCGGTCAGGCCCTCGACCAGCTCACGCGTCGGCTGCCAGATCGGGTCCTCCTGCCAGGTCGCCTTGTGCGCGGAGCCCTCGAAGCCCTCGATCTCCTCGCTCAGGGCGAGGTTGTAGAGGATCAGGTCCTGCGCGAAGCGCAGCTTGTGGACCGCGCCGACGCAGATCGCGTTGTTGATCATGTTCGTCGGGGCGTCACGCTGCGCGGGCGTGTAGACGTGCATGCCGATGCCGTGCTCGGCGTGCGCCCACGCGAACACGTGGTGGGCGAGGATCTTCACCCAGGCCGGGTTCATGGCCTGGAACACGTGCGCCGTGCGCCCGTGCTCGATGTTCTGGCCGATCTGGCGGACGACGTTCGCGTTGTTGCGATAGATCGTCTGCTCCCACTCCTCGTTGGGATCGAGGAAGGCGTGCCAGTTGGTCGACTTCAGCGCCGACCATTCCTGCGGGTAGCCGCTGTCGCCGTTGGCGAACGCGTACACCCAGCCCTGTGACAGATGGCGCTCCGGGTCCGGCTGGACGTCGATCGTGACGTCCTCATAGACCGTGGCGCGACGCTTACGCGGCTCGAAGTAGTTGTAGCTGCGGCTCTGCCAGGACGGGAATTCCTTTGCCCCGGCCTCTGCATCCGTGAACGTCGGCTTCGGGACGCTGCGTTCCTTGACCTCTGTGGCCATCCGGCCTCCTCACTCGTCGGCGGTGGTCGTGAACTTGTCGTAATAGATGTGCGCCTCGGGCACGCCCTTGCGCTCCAACAGCGCAATCGTGGCCTCGACCATGGGCGGCGGGCCGCACACGTAGGCGTCAACCTCGGTGATGTCGTCCTCCAGGCGCTCGACGACATCGGTGATCAGCCCGGCCTCTCCGCTCCAGCCGTTGGAGTCCTCGGAGAGGGCGGGGACGAAACCGCAATCGAGAGCGCCGAGCTCCTCCAGTTGGAAGAGGTCGGCCTCCGTGCGGGCGCCGTAGTAGTAGACCTTGTCGCGCTCGGACGCGTTCTCTTTGAGCGCGCGCAGGAGCGAGAGGATCGGGGCCATGCCCGCGCCGCCGCCGATGAACAGCAACCGGCGCGGGGAGCTGGGGCGCAACGTGAAGACGCCGTACGGGCCGTTGACGTCGAGCTTGTCGCCGGGGTTGATCTTCCCGTCCGACAGCAGCCCGGAGAACTTCCCACCCTCGTAGGCCTTGATCATGAACTCCAGCGAGTCGCTGGTGGTGTTGGCCATCGAGAACGAGCGGTGGTGCTCGGTCCCCGGGATCGTGATGTCGACGTACTGGCCGGGCTTGAACTCGAACGGTTCCTCAGGCGTCAGCTTCAGGAACCAGATGTCGCCCGTGAGCCGCTCGACCGTGTCGACCGTCGTGGAGATCGTCCGCGGCGGCACGCCGCCGTGGATGATCTCCTCGTCGTAGTTGATGAGCTCGATCTCGAGGTCCGAGTAGGGGTGGGCGCGGCAGAGCAGCGTCCACCCCTCGGCCTCCTCGAAATCGGGCAGCGCGAACGTGGAATAGCGGTCGAGGTCGACCTCGCCGTCCAGGATGAACGACTTGCACGCCGAGCACTGACCCTCTTTGCAGCCGTGCATGAGCTGGATGCCCTGCTTGAAGGCTGCGTTGAGGATCGTCTCGTCCTCGTCGACCTCGATCTCGATGCCGACGGGTTCGAAACGAACGGTATGCGTCTTGCCCACGGTCGCGCGGCTCCGGTTACCCGGCGAACGGGCGGCCGGCCGGCCCGCCCTTCTTGTAGTCGGACATGTGCGCTTCGCGCTCCTCCGGCGACATCTCGTTCAGCAGCACGTTGGGGCTGTTGAGCGTGATGCCCTTCACGTTGTCCAGCGTCCACATCTCCTTGGGGTCAAGGTTCAGGTGCGGCTGCGGGATCAGCGTGTGGCCGTCGTCGCGGACGTAGCCGAGCGAGTCCTGCATGATCTCGGCAAGGTCCTTGCCGTGGTGCAGGGTCTCCCACTCGCGCATGCCGGAGAGGCGGCCCATCGACGGCGTGTCACGGCCCTCGTAGGTCGACCGGAAGGCGACCTTGTCGGTCCAGTGGCAGGTCTCGGAGCAGTACGTGCGCACCTGGCCGTCGACCTCGTCCATGACCGTGTCCTCGCGGATCAGGCACGGGACCATGCAGGTCCAGCAGCGGTGCGGGTACTGGTAGTTGGCCTCGGCCTCGAAGGCGATCGGGTTGTGCCCGTTCTTCTTGGAGAGCTCGGAGTACTTCTCCCACCACTTGCCGTACTTGTCGTACCAGCCCGGGTACTTGTACTCGAACCACTCGAAGTCCTTGTCGTCCATGCCGTCGATCCGCCAGTAGTTGGCGAACCAGCCGGTGGCGAAGAACTGGGCGACCTCGTGGATGTAGCCCTTGTTCCAGATCCGGTTCCAGGACTCCTCGACGAGGTCGTGGGGGATCGTCAGGCCGTACTTCTCCAGCGGGACCAGGTAGGACCGGTAGTAGTCGTCATAGATCCAGCGACGCCACGCCTCCGCGTAGGACTCGCGGTCCTTGCGGCGGTCCTTGGTGCCGTACTCGATGAACGTGCCGATGGCGGCGTCCACGACGGCGTGGTTGTTCCACCAGGCGTAGCGCAGGTCGCGCTCGAGCAGTTGGCGGTTGCGCTCGTCGGCGAGCGCCATGAGGATGATGCTGTAGCCGTTGGAGATGTGCCGCGACTCGTCGGACTGGACGGAGTGGAACACCGTCGGCAGCAGGTAGTCGCCGTTGGCCGCGGCCTCGCCGGGCATGGCGACGAACAGCACGTTCGTGAACGCGGTCTCGGCGACGATCGTCAGGTAGACGTTCGCGGCGGTGATCGCGTCACCGGTGATGAAGCCCTCGCCGAACTGGCGGCCGATCGTGCCGGCGTAGCAGTTGGCGAAGCCCTTCTCGGTCAGGTCGAACCCGGCCGGGTCGATGTAGTGGTTCATGTACAGCCGCTTCAGGTTCATCTGAATCGTGCTGTGGCGAACCTCGTCGATCATCTGGATCGCGAGCCCGTTGTGGACCTCGGGGTTCGGGACCGCGTTGATCGCGAGCGGCATGGCGCGCGCGGCGCTGATCTCCGGGAACGGGATGATCGAGAGGAACAGCTTCTGCCATTCCATCCAGCGTTCCTGGACCTGGCGGAACATGTTGCCGCGGATCGCGCCGTCCATGGCGCCGAAGACGCGGTTGTCCTTCTCCTCCTCCATCGGGAAGTAGGAGCGCAGGACCTGCTTGAGCGGGTCCTTCTTGGGTGCCTTCTCGAACGTGTAGTCGGTCGGGTACTTATCGACCGGCTCGACGAAGGTGGGCTCCCAGGAAAGCTCCTGGATCTTCTGATGGGCCTTCGTGATGCTTGCTCGGCTCAAGGCCGCCTCCTTGTGTAGCGTCGCCCGAGGTCCGAGCTTGCGAGGACGGAGGGCGAAACATTGCTTCGTCGGAGTGAGGTTGCGTGGGCCGATGGACCGTGATCAAGATCAGCCCGGACTTCGGCAGATGGTTGGAATCCCACGACGTCTTTGAGGGTCTCCTCGAGGTGCGCGCGCTCGCTGTCGAACGCGCGCCGTGACATCGAGATCCCCACGGCGCCGAGGAACCGGCGGTCGTGGTCGAGCACTGGTGCGGCGAGGCAGCAGAAGTCCTTCTCGAACTCCTCCCGCTCGCAGGCGACACCGCTGAGCCGCACGCGCTTGAGTTCCTCGTGCAGCTGGTCGGTGTCGGTGATGGTCGAAGACGTGAAGCGTTTGAGGCCGGAGCTCGCGTACTGCTCGACGGCATCGCGTGGCCCGAGCGCGAGCACGACCTTGCCCAGCGCGAGCGCGTGGGCGTTGTCGGCGATCTCCGGGTTCATCCCGGGGAGCTTTGGCATGCCCTGGAGCCCGCGCTCGAGGACCACGCGAAGTTGGTTGTTGCGCAGGACCGCGAGGTAGGCGCGCTTGTGGGTGCGCGCCAACAGGTCATCGACGACGCCTGAGAGGTCGTGGCGGTCGCACTCCTCGGCCACCGTGTCCTTGAACTCACCCGAGAGCTTGTAGACGCCGCCGGCGTGACGCTCGGCGACGCCCTCGTCGCAGAGGCTCGCGAGCAGGTTGTAGGCCGTGGACGTGCTCTTGCCGAGCATCGACGCAACCTCGTCGGCGCGAATGCCTTCCGGTGTGCGTGCGAGCAGCCACGTGACGCGCAACGCGGCACGGGCAGTGCTCAGACCACGATGTGCTCTGGTCGCTTCCATTCTCCTCCGAGAAGGAGTTGACCACCCGAGCGTTACATCAGCGTTGCACGCCGCAGCTCGCCCACACGGGCGGCGGCGAGCGATCTACGCGGATCCCGGAATTCGAGCTGCGTGAGCAGTCGCTTCCAAGCGCCGAGGTCGTCCTCGGCGCTGCGCAGATAGGCCCACAGGGCCTCGGGATCCTCGGCGGTCATGACCGCCTGGCGCAGCCAGTTCTCGAGGTGCTCGCGGATGCGCACGACGCCCGGCGCGTCGCTCGTGGGCAGCAGCGGGCCCGCGTAGGCCTCGGCCGCCTCGCGGATCGAGTTCGCGTTGAGCAGGCCCTCGACGCGGCGCATGTCGCACTCGACGTCGCAGGTGAGGCGGTAGCGGTCGGTGTCGATCCAGGGACCGAGGAGCTTGCGCAGCCGTGACACCTCGACGCGAACCGACGACACACTGCCGCCGTCGCCATGAAGGTCGGCGCACAACTGCTCGGCGCTCATGCCCTCCGGGTGCATGCACAGCAGCACGAGGATCTCGGCGAGGCGCGGGCGCAGGTTGGTCACGCTCTCCTCGATCTGCAACTGCGCGCGGTCGCGGCCGAGGAAAGTGAGCCTGACCAGCGGGCGCGGGTTCGACGTCACCCGCTTGGACTCCACCGCGTGCACCACGAACGCCTCGAGCGTGGGCGAGACCGGCTCGGCCACGGCCTGTGCGCCGCTGGGGAGCGTCAGCGCGCCGCCGCCGGGCGGGATCGCGAGCCGGCCCTGGACCTTCCAACCGGGCGGGACGGCGCCGATGGCACGGCCGGACGGCGTGACCAGCGCGGAATGGTCTGGGGACAGACGGGCCCCGTACCGGGCATGCAGGCGTGCGTCGCGCTCCTGCAGGACGAGCCTGAGGCTCGCCTCCACCGCCTGGGCGGTGGCGGTGGCGACCGAGAGCGAGTGCGGGTGCACCGAGGCGAGGTCGCCCGTCAGGTCGATCACGCCGATCACCTCGCCGGTGTCCGGATCGTGGATCGGACAGGCGCTGCAGGTCCAGCGCTGCACGGGGTCTGAGAAGTGCTCCGGTCCGAAGACCTGGACGGCGTGGTCGAGCGCGATCGCGGTGCCGATGGCGTTGGTGCCGGCGCCGCCCTCGCTCCACAGCGTGCCCTCGGCGAAGTTCATGTTCTCCGCCGCGCGCAGGCGCACCGGCGTGCTGCCCTCGATCGTCAGCAGCGTCCCGTCGGCGTCGGAGACGACGATCAGATAGCCGGCCGTGTCGGCGATCGCGAACAGGCACTCGTGGATGAGGCCTTGGTGGGCGTGGAGCGGGTGCTCCGCGTAGCGCTCGTGCGTCGTGAGCTCGTCGGCCACGATCGGCGCCTTGCGCGTGCCCGTGGGATCCACGCCGGCCGCGGACGAACGCCGCCACGAATCGCTGATCGCCTCACGCAGGATCGAGGGATCGTCGTCGTCCTCGTTGGCGATCCAGCGCTCCCACGCAAACCGCAGCTCCTGCGCCCTCACGAGAGGTGTGGTGCCGGAGTCAACGGCGAGCCACGAATTTGCACTCACAGTGACTGAGGCTACACGCGATTCGCACAATCGTGGAGGTTGTTGTGCTCGGTTCCGAAATCCGGACTCTTAGTAGCGTCTGCTCTCATGGATCTCGGCGATGTCCAGCGCGCGCGCCGCGACCCCGGTCTCGTGGTGCTCGAGGGCTTTCACGCCGTCAAGCACGCGGTGCGCTTCGGGGCGGAGCTGCTCGGCGTGTGGACGGCCGATCCCGAGGAGCTCGCCGCGTTGAGCGCTCGGCTGGCGCCGGACGTGGTGCTCTCGCCGACGGTGGTGGAGGTCGAGGCGCTCACCGCGGTGGTCCCGCGGGCGCAGGTGGTGGCGCTGGCGCGGCGGCCGCGGCAGCCCGACCCCGACGGCATCCTCGCGCTCGAAGGCCCGGAGCCGGTGATCCTGCTGGAGGCGCCGCGCCATCTCGGCAACCTCGGCGCGGTGGTGCGCGTCGCCGCGGCGGCGGGGGTGGCGGGTGTGATCACGACCGGGACGCAGGACCCGTGGCACGCGGACGCGCTGCGCGGGTCGGCGGGGTTGCACTTCGCGTTGCCGGTCGCGCGGTCGCGGGTGCTCCGCACCGGAGAGCGACCGCTGATCGCGCTCGACCCGGAGGGCGAGGTGCTGCGCCCCGGGCTGATCCCGCCGCGCGCCGTGCTGGCCTTCGGCACCGAGCGCGACGGGCTCACGGAGGGACTGCTCGCGCAGGCGGACGCCCGCGTGGCGCTGCCGATGCGGCCCGGCGTCTCGAGCCTGAACCTCGCCACGGCGGTCGCCGCGGTGGTCTACTCGCGCTAACGCCGGGGCGGCGCTTCGAGCTCGTCGGCGATCAGCGCCTCGACGCCGGTCCCGCCCGTCACCGCCTCCTCGGCGGCGACCTCGGCGGCCTGGCGGTTGCTGCCCCGCAGCGGGATCTCCTTCAGCGCGAGCGAGAGCGCGAAGGCGACCAGCGTCAAGGCCGAGCCGACCAGGAACGTGGGGGAGAGGGCGTTGACGAACGCCCCCAGGAAATCGTCGCGGATCGCTTCGGGCAGTGCGTGCACCTGCGCGGGCGAGATGTTGGCGCCGCCGCCGCCGATGCGCGCGGCGACCTGCGGCGGCAGGCCCGACAGCTCGTCGGCCAGGCGCGAGGCGAAGATCGCGCCGAACAGCGCGACGCCGAGCGAGCCGCCCATCGAGCGGAAGAACGTCGCGGTGCTGGTGGCGACGCCGATGTCCTTCGGCGGCGCGCAGTTCTGCACGGCGAGCACCAGCACCTGCATCACCAGGCCGATGCCGATGCCGACGATCAGCATGTAGACCGACGCCAGCCACGGCGGCGTGTCGACCTCCAGCCGCGAGAGCAGGAACAGCCCGACAGTGGTGATCGCGGTGCCGGCGATCGGGAACGGCTTGTAGCGACCGATCCGGCTGATCGCGCGCCCGCTGAGGATCGAGGCGCCGAGCAGGCCGCCCATCAACGGCAGCATCCGCAGCCCCGAGCTCGTGGGCGAGACGCCGTAGACGAGCTGCAGGAACAGCGGGATGAAGATGATCGCGCCGAACATCGCGAGGCCGATCACGAAGCCCAGCGAGGAGGCGACGCTGAACACGCTCGAGCGGAACAGGTTCAGCGGGATGATCGGCTCGGCCGCGCGGCGCTCCTGGACGATGAACGCGGCGATCAGCAGCAGGCCCGCGATCGCCAGGCCGACGATCGTCCCGGAGCCCCACGCGTACTCGTTCCCGCCCCAGGTGGTGACGAGGATCAGGCAGCACACGCCGGCGGTCAGCAGCGCGGCGCCGAGGTAGTCGATCGCGTGACGATGATGAGGGACGTGCAGGTGCAGGCGGAAGACGATGATCACGATCGCGACCGCGCCCACGGGCAGGTTCACGAAGAACACCCAGCGCCACGAGAGGGCCTCGACGAAGAAGCCGCCCAGTAGTGGGCCGGCGACGCTGGCGACGGCGAACACGGAGCCGATCAGGCCCATGTAGCGGCCGCGATCGCGCGGCGGGACGACGTTGGCGATGATCGCCTGGGCGCCCACCATCAGCCCGCCCGCGCCGAGGCCCTGGATCGCGCGGAAGGCGATCAGCTCGCCCATCGACTCCGACAGGCCCGAGAGCACCGAGCCGATCAGGAAGATGATCACCGCGAACAGGAACACGGGCTTGCGCCCGAGCATGTCGCCGAGCTTGCCGTAGAGCGGTGTCGAGGCGGTGCTCGCGAGCAGGTAGGAAGTCACCACCCACGAGAGGTGGTTGAGCCCGCCGAGCTCACCGACGATCGTCGGCAGCGCCGTCGAGACGATCGTCTGATCGAGCGCGGCGAGGAACATGCCGAGCATCAGCGCCGCGAAAACGGGCACCAATGCGCGGCCGGTCAGCGTGTCGTCCTCGGTGTGACCGTTGGAACTCACCTATGAGGTTGTAGCCGGTAGCGAATGTGGGTGACGCCTGAGGGCGACTCGATCACCCTCGTGCGCTCCAGGCGCCCGGCGCTGCCGCCGAGCAGCGGGTAGCCGCTGCCGAGCAGCAGCGGGGCGATGTGGGTGTTGAGCTCGTCGAGCAGCCCGGCGGCGATCGCCTGCTGGACGGCCGTGCCGCCGCCGTGGATCTGGACGTCCTTCTCGCCGGCCGCCGCCTTGGCGCGCTCGATCGCCTCCTCGATCCCGCCGGTCACGAAGTGGAAGGTCGTGCCGCCTTGCATCTCCAGCGGCTCGCGCGGGTGGTGGGTGAGGACGAACACCTGATGGTGAAACGGCGGATCGTCGCCCCACCAGCCGCGCGGGTTGGGATCCGTGTCCCACGCGCCCGAGCCGCCGGAGAACATCTTGCGGCCCATGACGCCGGCTCCGGCCCGGGCGATCGTCTCGCCGATCAGGTCGGAGTCGATGTTCTGCTCACCGCCCTCGTGGCCGTGCGCGGCGCGCCACTGGAAGGACGCGATCGCCCATTCGTGCAGCTTTTCGCCGCCGACGCCGAGCGGGGCCTCCAGCGTCGGATCGGGGCCGGCGACGAAGCCTTCGAGCGAGATGGTGAGGTCAGCGAAGATCATGGGGCGTAATGACTGGGGTTCGCGAGAGAATTCATCGCTGACATGATCGACCTTCTCGCCGAGCGGGAGCGGCTGCTCGCCTTTGCCGAGGGATCCCGGCATCCCGAGGGTGGGTTCGCATGGCTGCGGGCGGACGGAACCCCGGACCTCTCACGGCCGCGGGAGCTGTGGATCAACACGCGGATGACGTACGTATTCGCCCTGGCGGGTCGCGATGACCTCGCGGCCTGGGGGCTCGAGGCGCTGAAGGGGGCGTTCCGCGACGACGAGCACGGCGGCTGGTTCTCCCAGGCGGGCGTGCCGGGCGAGAAGCTCGCCTACGAGCACGTCTTCGTCGTGCTGGCCGCGGCCACCGCGCGCGATCCGGGGCTGCTGGGCGAGGCGCTGAAGGTGCTCGACGAGCACTTCTGGGACGAGGAGTACGGCGCGCTGCGTGACGTCTTCACCCGCGACTGGAGCGCGTGCGAGGCCTACCGCGGCGCGAACGCGAACATGCACGGGGTCGAGGCGATGCTCGCGACCGGCCTGAGACCGTGGGTGGATCGAGCGCGGCGGATGACCGAGCGCTTCGTCGGCGGGGTGCGCGTGGTCGAGCACTACGACTCGATCTGGCGGCCGCAGCCGCACTACAACCGCGACCAGCCGCGCGATCGGTTCCGGCCGTTCGGCGCGACGCCCGGGCACGGGTTCGAGTGGGCGCGGCTCGCGTTCGGGCTCGGCTTCGAGGACGAGGCACGGCGGCTGTTCCGCGGCGCGATCCACGACGGCTGGGACGGCAGCGGGTTCGTCTACACCGTCGACTTCGACGGGCGGCCCGTCGTGCGCTCGCGCCTGCACTGGGTGCTGTGCGAGGCGATCGCCGCCGCCGCGGTGCTCGGTGAGCCCGACTTCGAGCGGGCGTGGTGGGAGCTCGCCGAGCGCGTGTTCATCGATCGTTCCGGTGGTTCCTGGTGGCACGAGCTCGACGTCGAGAACCGGCCCGCGTCGACCGTCTGGGACGGCAAGCCCGACGTCTATCACGCGCTCGGCGCGGTCAACGCGAGCCTGGCCGCGGGCTAGCTCAGGCCGCCCGCTCGGGCTCGGCGCCCGGCGGCGGCGTCATCGCCGCGGCGACGATGACGAGCCCGAAGGCGGCGAGGCGGACGAGCAGCGTGCCGGTGTCCTCCGGCAGCGGCTCGCGGAAGATGACCGGGCCGGCGGCGATCGTGATGATGTTCGCCGTCGCGCTGGTGATGGCGATCACGGCCACCGCAGGGCCGAGTTGGAGCGACTTGGCGGAGACGAGCAGGCCGACCAGCGACCAGACCAGGATCACGTAGGCGAACGGGTGGAAGATCACGAGGATCCCCAGGTCCGAGTGGTTGCTGATCGCCTTGATGGTGATGTCCGAGCCCGCCCACAGCAGGCCGGCGGAAACCGCCAGCGCGGGGCCGCTGGCGCCGTTGCGGGCGGCGAGGACGAGCGCGCCGAGCGTCGTCACGATCATCACGGTCAGCAGCGCGGCGCCGTCGTAGTCGGCGTGGGCGCTGTCGGTCGTCCCTTCCAGCGTGGCCGCCAGGAACGCCAGGCCGGCGGCGGTCAGGGCGACGCCGATCCACTCGCGCCGTGAGACGGACTGGCCGAAGAAGCGGTCAGCGACGACAGTCACGAACACGAGCCCGCCGGCGATCACCGACTGCACGACGCTGATCGGCGCCAGCGCGAGCGCGGCGACGTGGAAGCCCCAGGAGGTCGTGGCCACGACGCAGCCGATCGTGTAGATCGGTGACTTGAAGAGCTCGATCGTGCTGTGCACCGGGCGCCGCCACTGGACCGGTGGGGCGTTCACGGCGCCCTTGTGCTTGAGAAAGAACCCGACGATCGCGCCCAGCGACGTCATCACTGCGCACAGGAGCCCGACCTGAACCGAGAGCGGCACGGGCAGACAGCCTACGATGCGCTCCGATGCTGCTGAACGCGCCTCAGCGCTCGTCGTCGGGCCAGTGCCCGTGTTGTGCGAAGTAATCGCGGGCGCGCTCTTCGTCGCGACGCTCTTCGTCGCCCTTGACGCCGTAGCGATAGAGGACGTTGAGCAGCAGCAGCGCGAGCCCGGAGCCCACGCACATCGCCCATCCGTCCCATTTGAGGTCGCCGTCGGTCACCGCGAGGATGATGAAACCGGCGAGGATGAGCGCGGCCGGGAGCGCGTACCGGATCGTATGCAGGCCCATCGCGTAGGAGGCTACCCGGCGTGAGAGCGCATGAAGTTCGCAGCCCGGGAGACGGGTTGCTGGCGCCACGGGCGTTCCTGCGCAGCGATGCCCCGGCGTTGCCCTTGGACGGCCCGTGGGCGTTCCGGTACGCGCCGCGCGCGGACGGTCCGCTGGACTTCGTGGCCGCCGGCTTCGACGACACGTCGTGGGACACGCTGCCGGTCCCGTCGCATTGGCAGCTGCACGGCTACGGGGCGCCCGCCTACACGAACGTGCGCTACCCGTTCCCGGTCGATCCGCCGTTCGTGCCCGACGAGAACCCGACGGGCGACTACCGCGTGTCCTTCGCGGTCCCTTCGTCGTGGCCGGCGCGTTGCGTGTTGCGCTTCGAGGGCGTGGACTCGTCCTTCACCGCGTGGGTGAACGGTGTCGAGGTCGGGTCGGCGCGCGGGAGCCGGCTGCCGTCGGAGTTCGCGGTCGAGGTCCGCGTGGGGGAGACCAACGTGCTGGCCGTGCGGGTGCATCAGTGGTCCTCGGGGTCCTATCTGGAGGACCAGGACATGTGGTGGCTGTCCGGGATCTTCCGGTCGGTGACGTTGCTGGCGCGTCCGGCCTCGGGTGGCGTCGAGGACGTGTTCGTCCATGCCGATTTCGACCACGTGACGGGCGCCGCGCGGCTCCGCGTGGATGTGGCCGGGGACGGCGCCACGCGCGTGCTGGTGCCGGAGTTGGGCGTGGACGTCGCGGCCGGCGAGACGCTCCTGCTCGAGCGCGTCGAGCCGTGGAGCGCGGAGCTGCCGCGGCTCTACGACATGGTCGTGGCGGGCGCGAACGAGCGCGTGATGGTGCCGATAGGCTTCCGGCGGGTGTCGATCGAGGACGGGTTGCTGCTCGTCAACGGGCACCGCGTGCTGCTGCGCGGGGTCAACCGGCACGAGTTCGATCCGGCGGTCGGCCGTGCCCTCGGCGAGGACGTGATGCGCCGCGACATCGAGCTCATGAAGGCGCACAACGTCAACGCGGTGCGGACGTCGCACTATCCGCCGCACCCATGGTTCCTGGAGCTGTGCGACGAGTACGGGCTCTACGTGATCGACGAGTGCGACCTCGAGACGCACGGCTTCGAGCCGCTCGGATGGCGCGGGAACCCGGCCGGCGATCCGGCTTGGGAGCCGGCGCTCGTCGACCGCATGCAGCGGATGGTCGAGCGCGACAAGAACCACCCGTCCGTGATCCTCTGGTCGCTGGGGAACGAGAGCGGGTCCGGGTCCGGGCTCGCGGCGATGGCCGACTGGGCGCGCGCCTATGACCCCACCCGCGCGATCCACTACGAGGGCGACCCCGTCGTCAGCGACGTCCTCTCGCAGATGTACCCGACCCACGAGGCCGTCGACGCGATCGGCGGTGCCTCCGACGGGCCGCCGTACCTGGTGTGCGAGTACGCCCACGCGATGGGCAACGGCCCGGGCGGGCTGGCCGAGTACATGGAGCTCTTCCTGCGCCACCCGCGCTGCGCGGGCGGGTTCGTCTGGGAGTGGATCGACCAGGCGTACGCGCGTGCCGATGTCGGCTGGGCCTACGGCGGGGATTTCGGCGAGCTCGTCCACGACGGCAACTTCATCGCCGACGGATTGCTGTTCCCGGATCGCGCGCCGTCGCCGGGCCTGTTGGAGCTCAAGAAGGTCTACGAGCCGGTGTCGATCAGCGCCGGTTCCAGCGGCGGCGTGCGCGTCGAGAACGGCTTCCTGTTCCATGACCTCGGCCACCTCTTGTTCTCGTGGTCGCTGGAAGCCGAGGGGCTGGAAGTCGCGTCGGGCGAGTTGCACGTGGGCTCGCTCCCGGCGGGTGCCGTCGCCGACATCGAGTTGCCGGTGCTGCCGGAGACGGCGGGCGAGACGTGGCTGACGGTTCGCGCGGTGCTCGCGGCCGACGAACCGTGGGCGGCGGCCGGCCACGAGGTCGCCTGGGGACAGATCCCGATCGCGCCGGCCCCCGCCCGCGCCACCCATCCTCGGGCAGCGTCCGTCCCGGGAGTGTTCGATCCGGTCACCGGAGCGCTGCGCCAGCTCGGCGGCGTCGTCTTCGACGAGCCGCCGCGCGTCGATCTCTGGCGCGCCCCGACCGACAACGATGAGGCCGAGTTCGCCGCGGCCTGGCGCGCGCACGGCCTCGACCGGCTCACCCAGCGGACCCTCTCGGTGCGCGGGGACGCGAGCGATCTCGTCGTGCGCACGCGGCTCGCGGCGGCGGCGACCGACGAGGCGCTCCTGGCCACGTACCACTGGACGGTCGTCGGCTACGGGCTCGAGTTGACCGTCGAGTTCGCCCCGGACCGCCACTGGGACTTCCCGCTCCCTCGTCTGGGCCTGCGCTTCGCGGTGCCCTTCATCTCGGACCGGGTCCAGTGGTTCGGCCGCGGCCCGGGCGAGGCCTACCCGGACTCGCGCCTCGCCGCCCGCGTCGGGCGTTTCTCACGCACGGTGGCGGAGCTCCAGACGCCGTACGTGCGCCCGCAGGAGAACGGCAGCCGCACCGAGATCCGCTGGGCGGAGGTCGCGGGCCTGCGCTTGGAAGGCCGTCCGCACTTCGAGCTCACCGTCCGGCCGTGGTCACCGGAGGCGCTGACCGCCGCGCGGCACGTCACCGACCTCGTGCCCACGAACCGGTTGTGGGTGAACGCGGACCTCGCCTTGAACGGTCTCGGCACGGCCTCCTGCGGGCCGGGGGTGTTGCCGGCGTACCGGCTGCAAGCGGCGCCGGCGCGGTTCACGCTGGCGTTCTTTCCGGGATGACGGCGCGGCCGTCAAGTGCACCGCTGTGCCCTCCGAGGGCGGGCCACCCGGCGCCAACGGCTGTCCGCGTTACGTTTCCGTCCCAGAGGGACGGTTTCGTCACTCCCTCGTAGCGTGGGTGGCGCGTTGCCGCTCGCGCGCGGGAACAGTGGTCACTTGTGAACCGCATGGGTTCGTAACTGACCAGTCGCTTCGGTCCCGCGGCCGTTTCATTCGCCGCGCCGGTCAGGAGTGGCCCGCCCGTAGCCGGGCACCCCGGCGCCCGCCGGTCATCGCTGCCCGCAAGGGGGCCGTGGCCATGCGGGTGGAGCGCAACGGGGCCGATCCGCGACTTGACGCGACCGCCGCGGTCCGGTCGCGGTCACGAGCCCGCGGCGAGCGAGATCCCGGCGCAGTCGTAGAGGCCGTCGACGGTCGTGGCCTTGCAACTCGCCGCCACCGCGTCCATCGCCGTCGTCGACCCGACACGCCCGTCGTTGCGCAGCCCACCGCCGCCCGCGGCGTCCGACAGGACCCAGCGGATCTTGCCGTCGCGGATCTCCTGAGCGAGCCAGGAGACGGTGACCTCGGACTCGCGGCCGGAGAACCCGCCGATGCCCGCGATGTCGGCGTTGGAGGAGATGATCGCCGCGGCCGCGGTGGACTGGCTGGACACGGCGAGCGTGCCGCCGCCGTTGGCCTTGATGAACGCGAGCGTCTCGGTCAGCGCGGCGGAGTTGCCGCCGAACCCGCCGAAGCCACCGCCGCCGAACCGGCCCGTGCCGCGGCTGGCGCCGGTGGCCGTGCCCGCGCCAGGAGCCGTGCCCGCGGTGCCGCCGGCGCCGGGGGTCGTGCCCGCGCCGCCCTGCGCCAGGGGCCGTGCCCGCGCCGGGCGCCGTGCCCGCGCCGGGCGCCGTGCCCGTGCCGCGGTTGGCGCCGGTGGCCGTGCCCGCGCCAGGCGCCGTGCCCGCGGTGCCGCCGGCGCCCCCCAGGAGCCGTGCCCGCGCCGCCGCCTGCGCCAGGCGCCGTGCCCGCGCCGCCGCGCTGCGCCAGGGGCCGTGCCGCCGCCCGCGCCCGGCGCGCCCGGGGGTGGGCCGCCGAAGTTTCCGCCGCCCTGGGGCGGGCCGCCGCGGAAGCCTCCGCCTGGGCCGCCGCCGAAGCCTCCGCCCGCGTTCGCCGGGCCGCCCGCCGGGAAGGTGCCGGAGGCGGCGTGGCCGAGGGTCTGGACGGACCAGGCCGCCGGGGCGATCAGGAGCGTGGCGAAGCCGGTCGCGATGGCGAGGTTTCGCACCCGCGCGTTCCCGCCGACGGCGAGCGCCGCGGCGGCGCCGAGGCCTCCGATGACGAGCAGTGGCGGGGCCCAGGACATGTCGGCGACCATCAGCTCGGTCACCACGCCCGCGGCGATCGCCAGCGGGCCGCCGATGCGAGCGATCCGGTCGCCGGCCGTGAAGCGAGCGACGCCCGCGCCGACCAGCGCGGCGATGAAGGGCGCCAGCTCGCTCACGTAGTACGGGTGGAAGATGCCCTTGGCGAACGAGAAGGCAATCGCGGCGGTCAGGGCCGAGCCGCCCGCGGCCAGGATCCACCCGGTCACGGGATCGGAGCGGCGCAGGCGTGACGAGACCACCAGCGCGACGCCGGACACCAGGGCGAAGCCGAGCAACCAGCCGGCCTGGCCGCCGAGCGCGTCGTTCAAGAGCCGGAGCGCGCCCGGCGTGCCGCCGAACGGTCCGCCGTTGCCCATCCCGCCGGGGCCGCCCGCCTGGCCGTCGAGCCGGCCGACGCCGTTGTAGTTGACGATCAGCGACCAGATGCTGTTGTCCGACGTACCCGAGATCCAGGGACGCGAGGACGCCGGCGTCAGCCACACGAGCACCGGCCAGAAGAGCCCCGCGACGAGCAACGCCGCGCCGCCCGCGAGCACGCCGCGCACACGGTTGCGCGGTGCGGCCCACACCCACGCGACGAACAACGCGGGCACGACGAGCAGCGCGGCGCCCATCTTGACCTCGAACCCGAGCCCGACGCACGCGCCGGCCACGACGAGCCAGCGCACGCGCCCGTCCTCCAGCGCCCGCACGACGCCCCACAGCGCGCCGACGACGCACAGGACGAGCAGCGCGTCCGGGTTGTTGTGGCGCGAGACGGCCACGGCGATCGGCGTCAGCGCCAGCACGGCGCCGCCCGCAAACCCGCCGGCCCGCCCGAAGCGCCGCCGCACGAGGTCGTAGACGAGCCCGACCGACGCGACGCCCATCAGCGCCTGCGGCACGAGCATCGCCAGCGAACCGAACCCGAACACCCGCACGGAGAGCGCCTGCACCCACAGGGCCATGGGCGGCTTGTCGACGGTCATGACGCCGCCCGCGTCCAGCGACCCGAACAGGAACGCATGCCAGGAGGACGCCATCGAGCGCACGGCGCCCGAGTAGTACTCGTTGGCCATCCCGTTGATCGAGAGCCCCCACAGGTTCAGCAGCGCGGCCAGCGCGAGCAGCGCGAGCAGTTCGGGATACGGGAGCGAGAGCGAACGCGCTCGCGCGGCCGAGGCCACGCGTACGCCATCGTGGGTCGTCACGGACATGCGGTCACCATCGGCCACCCGCGTAAGAGCCGGCCGAGACGACCCTGAGAATCAGCTGGGAATCAGTCGTCCTCGCCGAACGCCATCCGCTTCTCCAAAAGCGGCTGCGACGCGTCGTCGCCGCCCGACTCGCCGGGCGCCGCGATCGCGGCGATGCGCGGCCACCGCGAGCACCGCCCCGATGATGGCCCTGGCTCCCATCCAGAGGCCCCCTTACCCCGTAACCTCACGCAGCGTGCGCCGGATCCTCATCTTGACGCTCGCGGTCGCCGCCTGCGGTGGCTCGGAGCCGCCCACACCGACGCCCACGGCCACCGCGACCACGGTCGCCGCCGACCCCGACGGCTGCGCACCCGCGACACCGAAGGCCAAGCGCACCGAGCTCGAGAAGCCGACCGCCAAGCTCGACCCCGCCAAGACCTACGTGGCCACGGTCAAGACCAACTGCGGCGACTTCGCGATCACGCTCGACGTCAAGCGCGCGCCCAGGACCGCCGCGTCCTTCAAGTCGCTCGCCGACCAGCGGTTCTACGACGGCAGCAACATCCACCGCATCATCCCCGGCTTCGTGATCCAGGGCGGGGACCCGCAGCTCAACGGCAGCGGCGGCCCCGGCTACAGCGTCGTCGAGCCGCCACCGTCGGACCTCACCTACGAGCAGGGCGCGGTGGCGATGGCCAAGGGCCAGGACGAGGCGCCGGGGACCTCCGGCTCACAGTTCTTCGTCGTCACCGGCCCGGACGGCGAGCAACTCCCCGCCGACTACGCCCTGCTGGGCAAGGTCAGCGACGGGGAGCCCGTCGTGCAGAAGATCGGCGCGATCATCACCGACCCGCGCACCGACGCTCCCGAGGCGCCGGTGGTGATCGAGAGCGTGCGCGTCAGCGAGCGCTGAGGTTCCAGATCCCGCCGGCGTCGACCGGAACGGTCTCGAGCGACATCTGGAAGCGCTCCGGCTGCTGATCGCCGGGGAAGAGCAGGCACCCCTTCTGCTTCTCGCCGACGTCGAGGCGCACGCTCGCATCGAACGAGTTCGAGCACGGGGCCTTCACGCCGCGCTCGGCCACGGGGACCGGCTCGCCGGCGGGGAAGCTGACCGTGGCGCGTCTTGAGGTCGGTGTCGAGGACGGTGATCCCGCCGACGCCGTTGTCCAGCTCGAGCTCGACGGCGACGTAGTCCTTGCCGTCGACCTTGACGGTGTCGACCTTGGTGACGGTGACGGCGGTCTCGACGCCGATGTTGGCGCCGGTGAGGATGATCTGCTCGCCGAGCTTGGCCTCGCCTGGCCGCGGCGGCTGGAAGTAGCGCACCTCGGCGTCGGCGTTCGGGTCGTCGACCGCCGCGGGATTGGCGCCCGCGTAGTAATCGCGTACGCCGTCGGAGTAGCCCGCGAGCGGATCGGCTTCGGCCACCGTCGCGGTCGCGGTCGCCGTCGGCGCCGGGTCTGGCTTGTCGCCGCCACCGCAGCCGGCGAGCAGCGCGACGAGGGCGAGGATGAAAACGGCCTTGTGCATTCGAACTTCTCCAGATAGCACGAGAGCGCCGACCCGAAGGCCGGCGCTCTCGTTGTCACTCGGACTCCGGAAGGACTACGGAGCCGTGGTCGCGACCGTGAAGGTCAGGGTCTTCGAGTAGTTGCCCGAACGCAGCACGTCGTTGGCGCCGATCGCCTGACGGAAGCCGATCGTGACCGCGTCCGCGCCAGCCGTCGGAGTGGTGTAGAGCAGCAGCGCGACCGCGCCGCCGGGCGTCGTGCTGAGCGGCATGAACGCCGTGCCCGTGTTGGCCGCGTTGTTGGCGCGGACCTGGAGCGGCTGCGCGAGGGAGAACTCGCCGTTGACGAGCTTGCCCGTGCCGGTCGACGACGGGTCGGTCACCGACAGGATCGCGTTGCCGGCGGTGCTGACGACCGACGCGCTCATCGCCGTGTCGTAGTTGCGGGCGGTGGCCGGCGCGAACGAGCCGAAGCTCGGGGCGCTGCCCAGCGTCAGGGCCAGCACGGAGTCGACCGCGCCGCCGATGCCGCCGAGCGACGACCCGGTGCTCTTGCCGACCACGTAGAAGGACTCCACCGCGTCATCGCCGGTCGAGGTCAGCCGCACGCGGGCGACCGACGTCTTGTTGGTGACCGTCGGCTTGAAGCCGACGTTCACGACGCACGTGGCGTTCGGCGCGATGGTGACGCCGGTGCCCACGCAGGTGTTGCTGACGACGGCGAAGTCGCCCGGCGCCTCGTCGGCGCGGGCGTTGCCGCCCGTCTGCAGGGCGGCGGCCGAGATCGTCAGCGGAGCGTCACCGGAGTTCTTGACGGTGATCGCCTGAGACGTTGTCGGCCGCGGCGGTGCCGGCGGCGACGGACGTGAACGGCGCGGGCGGAATGACCGAGACGGCGCCCTTGACGTTCCCGTTGATGCCCTTGAGGTTGGCGAGCGAGACGGCCATGTCGTTGAGCGAGCCGCCGTCCTGCTCCCCGTGGTAGTACGCGACCCGGTTGACGGCCGCCGCGAAGATCGGGCGGTAGTCGATCGTGCCGGTGCCGAACGCGACCGGAGAGCCGGACGAGGTGCCGTCGAGCGGATCGCCGAGGCCGGCGGGTTCGCCGGGATGATGTTGGCGGCGAGGTCCTTGATGTGCAGGAGCTTGACGCTGTTCGGGAACTGGTTGATCAGGCCCGCGACCTTGGTGCCGGTAACATCGTCGTAGGCGTCAGAGGCCCAGCCGGCGTCGATCTCGGCGAAGCCGTAGCGCGGGTCGATGCGCTCCATGAGGATCTGCCACGACGTCTTGCGGACGCCGTTGTCCATGAAGCGGTTCTGGAACTCGCTGCGGTGGTTGTGCCAGTAGACGGGGCCGACGCCGGCCTCGATCGCGTACTTGCCCAGACGCGTGACGGTCTCGGCGGTGCGCAGGGTGTTGTCGTAGGTGCCGACGCCCGGGTTCGGGAAGCCGCCCGAGCCGAGCGAGTCGCAGCCGAGGATCCTGGCGGCGTTGACGCGCGCGGGCCAGTCCGCCTCGGTCATGCTGCCGTGCCAGCCGGTGCAGCGAAGATTGTTCTTGTCCAGCAGCCCGCGAAGGGTGGTGAGGCCGGCGATGTCGCTGTTGGCCGGGAACCCGGACCAACCGAACATCTCGACGCTGTGAGCCCCCGGCGGCGAGGAAGGCGAACAGCGCATCGAGGCGGTTGTTGCGGCATTCCGGCGTGGTCGACGTGGCGCAGCTCGTGCCGGCGGCCGCGTTGGCGATGTTGATGCCGAGCTCAGCGGCCGTCTTCGTCCCGCCGGTCGAGCCTCCGGTGACGCCGCCACCGTTGTTGATGAAGCCGCCGAAGTTGAACATCTGGACGCTGCCCTGGCCGGTCGGAACACCGTCGCCGGCGGATGCAGGTCGCTGCGCCTGAGCGGCGCCTGCGGTGACGAGCACGGCAGCGCCGGTCGCCGCGACAGCGGCACACGCACGCGCGCGCCGGGAGATTCCCTTCATGTAACTCCTCCTCTGATCGCGGCCTCGAGTGAAACGGAGGCCGCTGTGACAACCCGATGAGAACTTACCGAAGGTTTGGTGCTGAAGTCAACCTACTTCTGCGTCTTTGGGTGGCAAAACGGTGCAGACTATTTTGTCGGCTCGTCCAACCATCGGCGTCGTGGTCAGCGCAAGATGGCGGCGGTGGCCCACGTGCGGCCGCCATCGCTGGACTTTTGCACCTTCCCGCCGACGATTCCCACGTACAACTCATCTTTCTGTCCAGCGGCGATCACGCTCGGGATCCCGCCCACGTCGCCGCGGTCCTCCCAGCGCTGCCCGGCGTCCTTGCTGACGCGGACCTTGCCGTTGCGATCGACGCTGTAGAGCGCGTCCTTCTTGGGCCAGGCGAGGCGGGCACCGAACGCGGTGTCGCGCGGGCGCCACGAATCGCCGCCGTTTGACGAGATGAAGGTGCCCTGCTCGGTGGACACGGCCCAGCGCTGCGGGTCGCTGGGGTCGACGACGACGTTGATCGGCAGGGCGGGAGGCGTCTTCTTCTCGAAGGTCTTGCCGCCGTCGCGGCTGACGAGCACGTCGGGCGCCTCGACGCTGACGGCGAGGATCATGTCGCCGGCCGATTCGAGCTCGTGATAGTCGCCCTCGGCCGTCCCGTCCACGGCCTTCCAGGTCGCGCCGTGGTCGGAGGAGCGGATCAGCGGCAGGTTCTCGGGCAGCTCGCCCTGGTACGGGTGGCCGGAGGCGAGCAGGTCGCCGGCGCCGGTGAAGCGCAGGACGAGGTTGCCCGAGACGGTCCCGTTGCCCTGCGGCGTGGTCACCGTGCCCGCGATCCGCTCGCCTTCCTTGGAGCCGGGATCGACGCGGTAGAGCGCGGGACCGGTGCCGACCATGATCGTGCCGTCGCCGGGGTCCACGGTGATCGAGTTGATCGCCGGGCTCGAGCCGTCGCCCATCGGCGGGTGGCGGCTCCGGGGTGCCTCCAGGATCGGTGGTCGCCGTCGCCGGGGCCTCGGTGGTCGCCGGCGGTGCGGCGGTCTCGGCCTCGGTCGCCGTCTCGGCGGGCGGGTCTTGCGCGGCGGAACCGCAGCCGGCGAGAACCAGCGCGGCCAGCAGCGCGAGCGCGCTACGGCGCACAGTCGAACCTCGCGTGCCCAGCGGCCATCTCGATCGCGCCGAGCAGGTGGGCGAGGTAGTGCGGCTCACTGAACGAGGCCTCCGTATGTCCCATTGCCGTGTACACGGACCGGCCTCCGTTGTAGCGCTGACACCATGCGAGCGGACGTCCGTCGAGGCTTGCCAGCACGTGCACATGCGGCCGCGGATCGGTGCGGAACTCGTACCACTCGTCGGTTCGCGTCCAGTTCGCGGGCAGCGAGCGCGTCGCGGCGGACGTCCGGTCCTCGACGGTGACGGTCCTGCTCGGCGTCCCCGGCTGGTGATGTTTGAAGCGTGCGCCGACGAGCCGCTCATACCACGGCCACTTCCCGCGGGTGTCCGACGCGGCATGGATGCCGACGTAGCCTCCGCCGCTACGGATGTAGCGCTCGAAGGCTCGACGTTGGGCGGGTTTGGCGATCGGCGTTCCGGTAGTCGACAAAAAGACCACGGCGTCGTAGCCGGCCAGCCTGCTAGGGGTGAACCTGGCCGCATCGGCGGTCGTATCCACACTGAAGCCATGGTCATGGCCGAGCGCACGGATCGCGCCGGCGCCCTCATCGATCGAGGTGTGCCGGAAGCCCGTCGTCTTGGTGAACACGAGCAGGCGGTAGTGCTTCGGGGCCGCTGTCGTGGCCGTCCCGGCGCCGCACGCGGCGAGCGAGAGCAGAGCGACGGCCATTACTGAGATCCGGCGCATGGCTTTATTACTAGACGAAAGATTTGTTTTGAGTGACAACTAACAGACTTGATCTTGACAAACAGCCTAATGTTGGAGCGGTGAAGCGAGGAGATGCACGGCGCTACGCTCGTGCAGTGTTGGAGGGTCAGAAGCCATGAGCGGCGATTCCAGGGTCGGCGTCTGGCTGGTTGGCGGGCGCGGGTCGGTTGCGACCACCGCGCTGACCGGTGCCGCGGCGGTCGCCGCGGAACTGGCGGAGCCCACCGGTCTCGTCACCACGAACTTTGATCAGCCCGGCTTGCCGGGCTTGGGCGACCTGATCTTCGGCGGACATGACGTGGTGGAGACGCCGCTGGCGATCCGCGCGGCGCGCCTGGTCGACGAGGGGGTGCTCCCGGTCGGTCTGCCCCAGACGCTGGGCGGCGCGATCGAGGCGGCCGAGTCCGAGCAGCGGCCCGGGATCACCGGGCGCGAAGCGCGCCAGGAGCCACGACCCGCGCTGGCGCGGATCGTCTCGGACCTCGACTCCTTCCGCACGCGACACGACCTCAGCCGGATCGTCGTGGTCAACGTCTCCTCGACGGAGGCGCCGGTCGACCCGCACCCCGCCCACGAGGACCCGTCGGCACTGATGGACGCGCTCGACCGCGGCCTCGGCGTCCTTCCGCCCAGCGCGCTGTACGCGCTGGCCGCGGTGCAGACCGGCGCCGGGTTCGTCGACTTCACGCCCTCGGTGGGCGCGCGGCTGCCCGCCATCGAGGCACTGGCGGAGGCGCACGAGGTGCCGCTGGCGGGCTCGGACGGCAAGACCGGCGAGACGTTCATGAAGTCGGTGCTCGCGCCGGCGCTCGGCCAGCGCAACCTCAAGGTGCGCTCGTGGGCCGGGATGAACATCCTCGGCGGCGGTGACGGCGCCGCGCTGCGCGACCCGGATCGGGCGCAGTCCAAGCTGGATTCGAAGGGCAAGCTGCTGGAGGAGATCCTCGGGTACCCGGTGGAGGCACCGATCCACATCGAGGACGTCCGCGACATGGGCGAGTGGAAGACGGCGTGGGATCACATCGTCTTCGAAGGCTTCCTGGGCGTGCGGATGAAGCTCCAGTTCACGTGGGAGGGGTGCGACAGCGCGCTCGCCGCTCCGCTGCTCCTGGACCTGATGCGCCTGATGGCGCTGGCCCTGGAGCGGCGTGAGCGCGGCGTGATGGCGAACCTCGCGTTCTTCTTCAAGGACCCGGCC
This sequence comes from uncultured Solirubrobacteraceae bacterium, assembly GCA_963798325.1. GTDB lineage: Bacteria > Actinomycetota > Thermoleophilia > Solirubrobacterales > Solirubrobacteraceae > Solirubrobacter. The sequence continues at coordinate 939,965 of CAWCSS010000001.1, read as the reverse complement.
GGGTGCACCGAGCACAGCCTGCATCGCCAGTACGAGATGCTCGAGCGCTGGGTGGCGCAGAAGGTCACGGCTTGATCGGCGACGCCCCGAGCACTCGCCCCGGGGGCCCGCACTCGTGCGTGCCGGGAGTCCCCGCATGAATCTGCCGACGGCGGCGGACCTGGCGGAACTGGTCCGTCTGCCGGCCGTGCTGTCGGTCCCGGGCGACGTGCTGGTGGGTGCGGCCGCGTCCGGCCAGGTGGGCAACGTGGGTCGCACCACCGGGCTCGTCGCGTCCTCCTCGTGCCTGTATCTCGCGGGCATGGCGCTCAACGACTACGCCGACCGTGACGTCAACGCGGTCGAGCGGCCAGGCCGGCCGATCCCCTCGGGGCGGGTGTCGCCGGGGTTCGCGCTGGCGTTCGCCGGCGCGCTGACCGCGGCCGGCGCCGGGTTGGCGGTGGCCGCCGACGGGCGCCGCTCGTTGGCCGTCCTCGCCCCGCTCGCCGCCGCGGTGTGGGGCTACGACCTCGTGTTGAAGTCCGGCCCGGCAGGCGTGGCGGCGATGGCCGCCTGCCGCGGCCTGGACGTGATGATGGGCTCCGGCACCGCCGGCGCGGCCCGCGCGCTGCCCGCCGCCGCCGTCGTCACCGCCCACATCGGCGTCGTCACGACCGTCTCCCGGCAGGAGATGACGGGCGGCGACGCGTCGGTGGCGCAGCGCGCCCTGGCCGCGACCGTCGCCGTCGCCGCGAGCGCGGCCCTGGTCAGCAAGCGCCGCGGCGTCGCGCTCGGCCTGATCGGCGCCTACGCCGCGACCGTCGGCCGCGCGCACATCGACGCGATCCGCGAGCCCACGCCGGCGCGTCTGCAGAAGGCGGTCGGCACGGGGATCATGGGCCTGATCCCGCTGGAGGCGGGGCTGCTCGCCGGCGCGGGCTCGTTCGCGCCCGCCGCGGGCGTCGCCGCGCTGTGGCCGTTGGCCCGCCGTGCCTCCAAGCGCAGGGCGGTCACGTGAGCCTCCGCTTCGGCTACGTGTCCAACGGGCTCTCCGACCATCGGCTCGAGCACGCGCTGATGCTGCTGTCCGAGAACGGCTACGCCGGCGTCGCGCTCACGCTCGACCACATCCATTTCGACCCGTTCGCCCCGCGCCTTCGCGCGCGCGCGTCGCGCCTGCGCGTGGAACTGGAAGAGCTGGGCCTTTCCTGCGTAGTGGAGACAGGTGCACGGTTCATCCTGGACCCGCGCCACAAGCACTTCCCGACCCTGGTCAGCGGCGGGCGCCAGAAGCGCGTCGACCTGCTGCGGACCGCGGTCGACGTCGCCTTCGAGCTCGATGCGCCGGTCGTCTCCATGTGGTCGGGGTCGGTCGCGCCCGACGAGGACCGCGAGCGTGCCTGGGACCTGCTGGTCGACGGCTGCGCGCGGGTGATCGAGCATGCCGAGGACAGCGGCGTCACGCTGGCCTTCGAACCGGAGCCGGGAATGCTCGTCGAGTGCCTGGCCGACTACGAGGAGCTGCGTGAGCGGCTCGGGCACCCGCCCGCGCTCGGGCTCACGCTGGACATCGGCCACATCGTCTGCCTCGAGCCGATGTCGGTCACCGAGTGCGTCCGCCGCGGCGCGCCGACGCTCGCGCACGTCCACATCGAGGACATGCGCCGTGGCGTCCACGAGCACCTGATGTTCGGGGAAGGTGAGCTGGATCTCGACGAGACGTTGAGAGTGCTCACGGAGATTGAATACGACGGCTTGGTCGCCGTGGAGCTTTCCCGCCATTCGCACGCCGCGCACGAGATGGTGCCGGCGGCGAAGGCGGCGCTGCGCGCGGCCGAACGGGAGGTGGTGGGTTCATGAAGGATTTGACCGCCGCGCTCGAAGCTCGGGCGCGTCCCGAAGGACTGGACTGGCTGCGGGAGGCGAGTGCCGCCGTGGCCGCCGACGCGACCGCGATCCGCTCGCGGTTTCCGATGGTCGGGCGAAAAGTGGGTCGCGAGCCGTTGCTGGAGGGCGATGACCCCGCCGACGTCCACGCGTGGACGATCGACGACGCCGCGCGCACGCTGCTGCTGCTCGCGGCCGGTTCCGCGGCCGAGGGTGAGCTCGCGGAGCTCTATCGCTACGGCGACGCGGCCGAGCGGCGCGGGGTGTTGCGCGCGCTTCCCTACCTGGATCTCGGCGATCGGGGCCTCGGGTTGGTGGAGGATGCCATCCGCACGAACGACCTGCGGCTGATCGCCGCCGCGCTGGGCCCGTACGCGACCGAGCACCTGCCCGACGCGTCGTACGACCAGGCCGTGCTGAAATGCGTGTTCGTCGGCGTGCCGATCACCGGGCTCGACGGCATTCCCTCACGCGTGACGCCGGACGGCGCGCGCATGCTCGGAGCGTTCGTGCACGAGCGGGTGGCCGCGGGGCGCGACGTGCCCGCGGAGGTCTGGACGGTCGTCGATCGCTTCCCGCCGGAGGAAGAGATCGCGGCGATCGAGAGTGAGTTGCAGAGCGAATTCGACGACCGCCGCGCGGCGGCCGAGCGCGCTCTCAGTTACCGAGGAGCGCAAGCATCATGAGAATCTTCGATCCGCACGCGCACATGACGTCGCGCACCACCGATGACTACGAGGCGATGTACGAATCGGGCGTTCGCGCCCTGGTCGAGCCCGCCTTCTGGCTCGGTCAGCCGCGGACGTCGGTCGGCTCGTTCGTGGACTACTTCAACTCGCTGCTCGGCTGGGAGCGCTTCCGCTCCGGCCAGTTCGGCATCCGCCATCACTGCACGATCGGCCTGAACCCGAAGGAGGCCAACGATGACCTCCTGCGCCGCGAGGTGATCGACATCCTCCCGCGCTTCTTGGCCAAGGACGGCGTGGTCGCGGTGGGGGAGATCGGCTTCGACGCGATGACCCCGGCCGAGGAGGAGGCGCTGCTGGAGCAGCTCAAGCTCGCGGTCGAGCACGAGCTGCCGGCGCTCGTGCACACGCCGCACCGCGACAAGGCCGCGGGCACGCTGAAGACGATCGAGCTCGTGGAGAAGTCCGGCCTGGCGCCGAACATGATGCTGATCGACCACAACAACGAGCTCACCGTGCACGACGTGCTGGCGTCGGGCTGCTGGGCGGGCTTCTCGATCTACCCGGGCACGAAGATGGACGAGCAGCGCATGGTCCGCGTGCTGCAGGACGTCGGCCCGGAGCGGATCATCGTCAACTCCGCGTGCGACTGGGGCGTGTCCGATCCGCTGAAGGTCCGCAAGACGGCCGATGCGATGGCCGCCGCCGGGTTCGACGACGACGAGATCGACCGCATCGTCTGGCGCAACCCGGTCGAGTTCTTCGCGCAGAGTGGCCGGCTGATCCTCGACGACATCTCCGAACCGGATTTGACGGCGACGTTCGAAGGTTCCGGCGTGCTGCGCGGTGAGAGGGCGTGAGGCTGCGGCACCCTGACGGCAGCCTTCTGCATCTCGCCTACTGCTCCAACGTCCACCCGGCCGACGACCTCGACGGGGTCGCGGCGCAGCTCTCGCGCTACACGGCGCGGGTGCGGGAGAAGCTCGACGTCTCGTCGCTGGGCGTCGGGCTGTGGGTCGCGGCGCCGGCCCTGGCCGATTCCGGCGCGGCCGACCGCCTCGTCGACGAGCTCCGGCGCCTGCGCCTGGAAGTGGTGACGCTCAACGGCTTCCCGTACCAGGCGTTCCACGCGCCGGTCGTCAAGCTCGACGTCTACCGGCCGCACTGGGCGCAGGACGCCCGGCGTGAGTACACGCTCGGGCTGGCGCGGCTGTTGACGCGGCTGCTGCCCGAGGACGTCGCGCACGGGTCGATCTCGACGCTGCCGCTGGGCTGGCGCGAGGGCTGGGGCGACGCCGAGCAGGCGGCGGCGTTGCGCGCGCTGGCCGATGTCGCATCCGAGCTGCAAACGCTGGAGCGCACGACGGGCAAGCGCATCCGCCTGGCCTTGGAGCCGGAGCCGGGGTGCACGGTCGAGACGATCACCCAGGCGTGCGACGCGCTCTCCGGTCTGGCGCCCGAGTGGATCGGCGTCTGTCTGGACGCGTGCCATCTGGCGGTGCAGTTCGAGTCGCCGGCCGGGGCCGTGTCGTCGCTGGCGGCGGCGGGTGTGCCGGTGGTCAAGACCCAGGTGTCGTCCGCGTTGCGGGTCGACGATCCCTCCTCGGAGGAGGGCCGGGAGCTGCTGGCGCGCTTCGACGAGCCGCGCTTTCTGCATCAGACGCGCGAGGTCGTCTCCTCGCACGTGCACGGGGTCGACGACCTGCCCGAGGCGTTGGCCGGCGGGCTTCCGGGCGAGGACCAGTGGCGTGTGCACTTCCACGTGCCCGTCCACGTCGCCGAGCACACGACGCAGGACGAGTTGCGGGACACCTTGACCGCGCTGGCGGGTGGCGACGAGCCGCTCACCCACCACTACGAGGTGGAGACCTACACCTGGAGCGTCATGGCCGACGCGCCGGGGGATGACGAAGGGCTCGTCGCCGGTCTGGCGAGCGAGCTGGAATGGACGCGCGACCGGCTGGTGGCGTTGGGGGCGGAGGTTCTGGCATGACATTGGTCGTCGTCGATGCGGTGGGGCTCACGCCTCGTGCGCTGAAGCACATGCCGCGCGTTTCACGCTTGGGGGCCGATGGCTTCCAGGCCCGGCTGGACCCGATCGTCCCGGCCGTCACCTGCTCCGTGCAGGCGACGTTCGTCACCGGCGGCACGCCCGCCGACCACGGCATCGTGGGCAACGGCTGGTACTTCCGCGACCTCGGCGAAGTGTTCCTGTGGCGCCAGCACAACAAGCTCGTCCAGGGCGAGAAGGTCTGGGAGACCGCGCGCCGCGCCAAGCCCGGCTTCCGCACCGCGAACCTCTGCTGGTGGTACGCGATGGGCGCCTCCACCGACCTGACCGTGACGCCGCGGCCGATCTACCACGCCGACGGCCGCAAGTCGCCCGACTGCTACACGTACCCGCCGCAGCTGCACGACAACCTGACCGGGCCGCTGGGCGAGTTCCCGCTGTTCCAGTACTGGGGCCCGACGGCCAACATCAAATCCACTGCGTGGATCGCGAACGCGGCAAAGATCGTGCTCGATAAGGATCAGTTGGACATGCTCCTCGTCTACCTGCCGCATCTCGACTACGACCACCAGCGCTTCGGGCCTGACGCGCCCGAGTCGGTCAAGGCCGCGGCCGAGCTCGACGGCGTGCTCGGCGACCTGATCGACCACGCGCGGGGCCGCGGCGACCAGGTGGTCGTGCTCAGCGAGTACGGCATCACCGACGCCAAGCGTCCAGTGGAGATCAACCGTGCGCTGCGCCGCGCCGGACTGCTGAACGTCTACACCCAGGCCGGCATGGAGTACCTGGACCCCTGGACCTCCCGCGCGTTCGCGGTCGCCGACCACCAGATCGCCCACGTCTACGTCGCCGACCCGGTCGATATCCCGCGCGCGCGCGAGGCGATCGCCGAGCTGGACGGCGTCGGCGAGGTGCTGGAGGGCGAGTCCCTGGCCGCGGCGGGGCTGAACCACGAACGGTCCGGCGAACTCGTCGCCCTCGCCGAGCGAGACGCGTGGTTCACCTACCACTACTGGCTCGACAACGCCCACGCCCCGGACTTCGGCCAGCAGGTCGAGATCCACCGCAAGCCGGGCTACGACCCCGCCGAGCTCTTCTGGGACCCGGACGACGAGAAGGGCGCGAAGCTGCGCGGCGGCCTGGCGCTGGCCCGCAAGACCATCGGCATGCGCTACGTCCTGTCCGTGGTCGGCCTGGACGCGTCGAAGTACGTCAAGGGCACCCACGGACTCCTGCCCGACAACGACATGGACGCCCCGGTGTTCATGTCCTCGGAGGGCGCGTTCGCGCGTGACCGAGTGGCGGCGACGGATGTGCGTGACCTGTTGCTGGACCTCGCCGGCGTGCGCGAGTCCGCCCGCGCGTAGCGGTTACGGCGAAAAGACCGCGGCGGCCGCGTCCAGCGCGCGTCCGCCGCGCGGGCTCTCCCCGCGCGTGGGCGCGCGTGACCCGTCTGGCGGCGGCCTGCTGGTGCGGGACGAGCGCTGCCGGTCGGTTTCTGGCTGACGTACAAATTCTTCCGGGTAACGCAACTTTCGGATACCGGAAATCTCGTTACGTGGCATCACGCAACCCACACGACGCGGGCCGCGTTCGAGCACGCCGGGTCCGTCATGGCCCTCCCCGCGGAGGGCCACAGCGGTGCTCACTGCCGCATAAGCAGGCCGCGGCCGCGCGGCCGTACGGCAGCCGCGCTTCTCGCGGTTAGGCCGCCAGCCCCGCCTGGATCGCGCGGTCGACGGCCTCGGGCGCGAGCACGTGCTCGATGACCATGATCGCGGCGCCGATCGCGCCCGCCCGGTCGCCCAGGCGCGAGGGCACGATCCGCAGATCGCCCGTCGCCAGCGGCAGGGAGCGCTGGAAGATGACCTCGCGCACACCCGCCAGCAATTGCTGGTGCGCCTCGGAGATATCGCCGCCGATGACGATCGCGCCGGGGTTGAAGAAGTTCACGCAGCCCGCGAGCACCTCGCCGAGGTAGCGGCCCGCGTCGCGGACGGCCTGGATCGCCTGGGGCTCGCCGGCGCGGACGAGGCCGACGACATCGCGTGAGGACTCGGCGGGCAGGCCGGCGGCGGTCAGGTTCGAGGCCAGCGCGCGGCCGCCGGCGACCGCTTCGAGGCAGCCGATGTTGCCGCAGCGGCAGATGATGTCGTCGTGGCCGGAGAGGCGGACGTGGCCGATGTCTCCCGCCGCGCCCTGGGCGCCGCGGTGGATGCGGCGGCCGGCGACGATGCCGCAGCCGATGCCCGTGCCGATCTTGACGTAGAGCAGGTGCTCGATGTCGCGCCAATGGGTCCAGTGCTCACCGAGCGCCATGATGTTCACGTCGTTGTCGACCAGAACGGGCGCGTCGTAATGCTTGGCGAACCAGCCCGGGATCGAGAAGCCGTCCCAGCCGGGCATGATCGGCGGCGCGACGGGCTCGCCGCGGGAGAAGGCGACCGGACCGGGGACGCCGACGCCGACGCCGCGGACGTCCACGCCCGCGCGGTTGATCTCGGTGAGCAGGCCTTCGAACTCCTCGTTCACGCGCTCGAGGACGATCTCCGGACCGTCGGCGATATCCATGTCGAATGTCGTTTCCGCGAGTGGCGCACCCGCGAGATCGGACACGACGAGCCGGGAATGGGTGGCGCCGAGGTCGGCGACGAGGACGACGCCGGCGCCCTGGTTGAAGGCCAGGACGGTCGGTGGGCGACCGCCCGTGGAGGCGCTTCCGCCGGCTTCGTACACCAGTTGGTGTGCCAGCAGTGCATCCAACCGCTGGGCCACGGTGGAGCGCGCCAAACCGGTGCGGCGCACGAGATCAGCGCGCGTCACGGCCTCGCCGTTGCGGATCAGGCGGAGCAAGGATCCCGCGCCGGTCATGAGGTTTTGGTTGTCGGACAGTCCGCCATCGACGAAAGTAAAGCAGAGCAGGCGGCGGGTTTGGTGTGCGCTCTGGCCGAAAGTTCCGCCAGGGACCCGACAATCGGGCCAGCCTTTACCCGGATTGCGAAGGAACGATGGGAACTACGCGGTAGTTTGGCGCTTGCGCGCCGCAGGCGTCATATACCCGTGGATGACGCGATCAACCGTCTCCGGCGCCAGCACGTGCTCGACGACCATGATCGCGGCGCCGATCACGCCCGCCCGGTCGCCCAGCTGCGAGCAGCCCATCCGCAGGTCGCGTGTGGCCATCGGCAGCGAGCGCCCGAAGGCCACCTCGCGCACGCCCGCGAGCAACTGCTGGTGCGCCTCGGAGATGTCCCCGCCGATCACGATCGCGCCCGGGTTGAAGAAGTTGATGCATTCGGCCAGGACCTCGCCGAGATAGCGGCCGGCGTCGCGCACCGCGGCGATCGCCTGCGGCTCACCCGCGCGCACGAGGCGCACGACATCGCGCGAGGAGGTCGCGTCCAGGCCCGCCCGGGTGAGCTGCGCGGCCAGCGCCCGCCCACCCGCGACCGCCTCCAGGCAGCCGACGTTGCCGCAGCGGCAAACGACGTCGGTGTGTCCGCCCAGGCGCACATGCCCGATGTCCCCGGCGGCACCCTGCGCGCCGCGGTGGATGCGCTTGTCGGTGACGATCCCGCAGCCGATGCCGGTGCCGATCTTCACGAACAGCAGGTGGTCGCAGTCGCGCCAGTGCGTCCAGTGCTCGCCCAGCGCCATGATGTTCACGTCGTTGTCGACGAGCACCGGCGCGTCGTAGTGCTGCTGGAACCACGCGGGGATCGAGAACCCGTCCCAGCCGGGCATCATCGGCGGCGCCACCGGCTCACCGCGCGAGAACGCGACCGGCGCCGGCACGCCCAGCCCGATGCCGCGCACGTCCTCGCGGTCGCGCTCGACGACGGCCAGCAGCTCGAGGAAGCGCTCGTGCAACCACGCGAGCACGATCTCCGGTTCGCGCGCGACATCGGTGTCGAACGCGCGCTCGGCGAGGGGCGTCCCGCCAAGATCGGACACCGCGAGGCGCGAGTGGGTGGCGCCCAGATCGGCGACCAGGACCACGCCGGCGCTGCGGTTGAAGGCCAGCACGGTCGGCGGGCGACCACCGGTGGAGGCCGACCCACCCGCCTCGTAGACCAGTCGATGTGCGAGCAGCGCCTCGACGCGCTGTGCGACGGTTGAGCGCGCCAGCCCGGTGCGGCGCGCAAGGTCCGCCCGTGTGACCGCCTCACCGTCGCGAATGAGCGACAGCACACGGCCCGCACCGGTCGGCGAGGTTGGGTCCGGGCCATCTCCCGCGGTCAGCATGGGAGCGAGTTAACCAGACTTCGCGGCTCAAATCGACTGAAGTGTCTGCGGTACCACCTCCATTGGTGGTTCAAGACGCCTAATTCGAGCCGACCTTTTGCTTGACAGTCGGTGGAAGTCTGTCTAGGTTGGTCCGCATGTCACGAGGTGTTCGTGTTGCCATCGCAGGGACCGGGTTCATCGGTGCCGTACATGCGCGCTCCGCCCGGCTTGCGGGGGCATCCCTCGTAGGAGTCGCGGCTTCCTCCCCCGAGTCGGCGCGCCGCGCCGCCGCGGCGCTGGGCGCCGAGCGAGCGTTCGACAGCGCCGAGGAGCTGGTCGCCGCCGACGTCGATGTCGTCCACATCTGCACGCCCAACCACCTGCACGTGCCGCTGGCGGAGGCCGCCCTGGCCGCCGGCAAGCACGTGATCCTGGAGAAGCCGATCGCGATGGACGCCGAGAGCGCCCAGTCGATCACCGACGCGGCGGTCGACGCGGGCAAGATCGCCGCCGTCCCGTTCGTCTACCGGTACTACCCCACCGTCCGCGAGGCGCGCGAGCGCGTCCGCACGGGGCAGACCGGGCCGATCCGACTGATCCACGGCACCTACCTGCAGGACTGGCTGCTGCGCCCGGAGGACGACAACTGGCGCGTCGAGGCCGACCTCGGCGGCGCGTCACGCGCGTTCGCCGACATCGGCTCGCACTGGTGCGACCTGGCCGAGTTCGTCACCGGCCACCGGATCACCCGCCTGTGCGCGCGCACGAAGACGGCGGTCACCGAGCGCATCAAGTCCGAGGCCCACGCCGCCTTCCAGTCGGTCAACGGCGACGGCGAGACCCGCGCGGTCGGCACCGAGGACGCCGCGATCGTCCAGTTCGAGACCGACCAGGGTGCGGTCGGGTCGACCGTCATCAGCCAGATCTCGGCCGGCCGCAAGAACCGCCTGTGGCTGGAGGTCGACGGCGCCTTCGAGGCGCTCACCTTCTGCCAGGAGGAGCCGGAGGAGCTGTGGGTCGGCCGGCGCGAGTCGGTCACGCTGATCAAGCGCGACCCGGAGCACCTGTCCGCGGCCGCCCAGCGCTACGCGGTGCTCCCGCCGGGTCACCCGCAGGGTTACGCCGACTCCTTCGACGCCTTCGTCGCCGAGGTCTACGAGGCGATCGAGACCGGCACGCCCGCTGACGGGATGCCGCAGTTCGCGGACGGCCTGCGTGCCGCCCGTCTTACCGATGCCGTTCTGCGCTCCGCTCGCGAGGAGCGTTGGGTCGACGTGTCGATCGAAGCCGCGGGGGTCGCGGGATGAGCGAGAGCGCGCCACTGCTCCAGGTTCGGGGGATCAAGAAGCAGTACCCAGGAGTGCTCGCCCTGAAGGGCGTGGACTTCGACGTGCGCGCCGGGGAAGTGCACTGCCTGCTCGGTCCCAACGGGGCCGGCAAGTCGACGCTGATCAAGTGCGTGTCGGGCGTGGTCGCCCCGACTGAGGGAGAGATCCGCGTCAACGGCGAGTTGCTGCCCGTCGGCGAGCCGTCGGAGTCCATGGCCTTTGGGGTCGGGACGATCTATCAGGAGCTCGACCTGGTCGAGGACCTGCGTGTGGCCGAGAGCATCTTCCTCGGCCACGAGCCGCGCCGGCTCGGTCTGCTCGACCGTGCGCGGATGCGCTCCGAGACGACAGCGCTGCTCGAACGCCTGGGTCACGGCGACATCAAGCCCGACATGTTCGTCCGCACGCTGCGCCCCGCCGGTCAGCAGGTCGTCTCGATCGCCCGCGCGCTCTCGCGCAACGTGAAGCTGCTGATCATGGACGAGCCGTCCTCGATCCTCGACGACGGCGAGGTCGAGGTCCTGTTCGGCGTCGTCCGCCGGCTCGCGGCCGACGGCGTGGGCGTGATCTACATCTCGCATCGCCTCGACGAGATCCCGCGCATCGGCGATCGCGTGACGGTCCTCTCCGACGGCGCGACGGTGGCCACCGGCCTGCCGGCCGACACGCCCCGCGGCGAGCTGGTGGAGAAGATGGTGGGCCGCAAGGTCGATCAGCTCTTCCCCAAGCGCGCCAAGGCCCTCTCCGAGGAGGTCGTGCTCGAAGTCCGCGGGGTCTCGGGGGCGCCGCGCGTGAAGACGTGCAGCTTCCAGGTCCACGCGGGCGAGGTCGTCGGCATCGGCGGGCTCGTGGGCGCGGGACGCTCGGAGCTGCTGCGGCTGATCTACGGCATGGAGCGCCCGGACAGCGGCGAGGTCTTCGTCGACGCCAAGAAGCTGCCGAGCGGCCGCCCGGACGTCGCGATCGCCCGCGGGATGGGCCTGGCGCCCGAGGACCGCAAGTCACAGGGCCTGCTGCTCGGCTGGAGCCTGGCCAAGAACGTCAGCCTCGCCGACCTCGGCCGCTTCACGACCGCGGGCTGGATCAGCCTGGGCGAGGAGCGCAGGCAGGCCGGCGACAAGCTGCGCGAGCTCAACACCGTTCCGGACAATCCCGACCGGATCACCCGGGAGCTCTCGGGCGGCAACCAGCAGAAGGTCGTTCTCGCCCGGTGGCTGTTGCGTGAGTGCCGGGTTCTGCTCCTGGATGAGCCCACGCGCGGCGTGGACGTGGGGGCGAAGGCCGAGATCTACAAGTTGATCGCCGAACTCTCGGCGTCGGGCATCGCCATCGTCGTGGTCTCTTCCGAGATGGAGGAGCTGATGGGGCTGTCCAGCCGCATCTTGATCATGCGCGACGGCGAGCTCGTGGCCGAGGTCGACGGGGAACGCGCGACCGAGGTTGAGCTGCTCAGCCACGCCGTCGCGCCGACGGATACCGACGCTGTCTTGGAGGAGACACGATGACCACTGCACCGGCGGCCCCGCCCGCCAAGCGGAAGCTGCCGGCCTCGTCCGGCGTGAAGTTCGATTACCAGGAGTACGCGCTCGTCGGCGTGGTCGTGCTCCTGCTGCTCGTGGGCTGGATCCTCGAGGGCGAGTCCTTCATGTCGAAGGACAACATCTTCAACGTGCTGCGCCAAGGCAGCGTCGTCGGCGTGCTGGCGATCGGCATGACGTTCGTCATCGCCACCGCGGGCATCGACCTCTCGGTCGGCTCGATGGTCGCCGCCACGGCGATCGCCGGCGGCTGGCTGATGGAGCACATCGGCCTGCTGGACTCCAACCCGACGCTGTGGTTCGTGCTCGGCTCGGTGGCGTTCGGCTTCCTGCTGGGCTCCATCAACGGCCTCGCCGTCTCCTACGGCAAGGTCGTGCCGTTCATCGCCACCCTGGCCATGTTGCTGATCGCGCGCGGTCTCGCGCTCTGGATCAGCGACAAGACGCCGATCTCACTCTTTGACCTGAAGTCTCTGCGTTGGTTTGGAACTGGGGAGATCCTGACCATCCCGTCGTCGCTCATCGTCTTCTTGGGCGTTGCGGCGATCGGGTGGGTGCTGCTCAATCGCACCCCGTATGGCCGCTACGTCGTAGCGGTGGGCGGCAATCCTGAAGCCGCCCGGATCGCCGGCGTGAAGGCCAACCGGATTCTGTACAGCGTGTATGCGCTGAGCGGGATCTGCGCCGGCATCGCCGCGGTTCTGTTGTGTGGCCGGCTGGCGAGCGCGTCGCCCGTCTCCGGCCAGCTGTACGAGCTCGACGCGATCGCCGCAGTGGTGATCGGCGGAACGAGTCTTGCCGGCGGTCGCGCGACGATCGTCGGAACCGTGCTGGGCGTGATCACGTTCGCGCTGGTGTTCAACCTGCTCACGCTGATGAACCTGGCCGTCGAGATCCAATCGATCACCAAGGGCGGGATCATCCTCGCCGCCGTACTGCTGCAGCGCCGCAGCAGCTGAACGGATTCACACTGAAAACGGTAGTCCAATGAGGAGGAGTGCCAACATGGAATTCAAGAAGGTCGTCCCGGTGATGGTCGCCGGTGCCGCCCTCGGTCTGGGCGTGGTCGCCTGTGGCGGGGACGATAAGCCCGCCGCCGGCACGCCGGCCGCCACGGCGTCCGCGGCTGCCACCGAGGCCAACGCCACGCAGGCGTCGGACGTCAAGGTCGCCTTCAGCGCCCCGGCGGCCGACCACGGCTGGCTCAAGGCCCTGTCGGACAACGCCAAGGCCAAGGCCAAGGAACTCGGCATCGACATGTCGGTCAACGACTCGGCGACGACGTCCGCCGAGCAGGCCGATCAGATCGAGACCCTGATCCAGGACAAGCCCGACGTGCTCGTCGTGCTTCCGAACGAGGGCGAGCCGCTCACCCCCGTCGCTCAGAAGGCGATGGACCAGGGCATCCAGGTCATCAACATCGACCGTGAGTTCTCGACCGCTTCGGCGTACCACACGCTGATCGCCGGCGACAACTACGGCATCGGCGTCCAGGCCGGCAACTTCTTTGCCGACAACCTGAACTGCAAGGGCAACGTCGTCGAGATCCAGGGCATCGCCGGGATCTCCGTGACCGAGCAGCGCTCGCAGGGCTTCGCCGATCAGATCAAGAAGCGCTGCAACGGTGGCATCAAGATCGTCGCTCAGCAGCCCGCCGACTTCGCGCCCGACAAGGGCCTGACGGTGATGGAGAACATCCTCCAGAAGAACAAGGACATCCAGGCCGTCTACACGCACGACGACGACATGGGCGAGGGCGTTGCGGCGGCCATCGAGAACGCCGGCCGTCAGGACGAGATGTGGATGACGGGCGCCGGCGGGTCAAAGGCCGTCATGGGGAAGATCAAGGAGGGCGGCCTGTGGAAGGCGACGTTCCTCTACAACCCGGCGATGTCGGCCGACGCGGTGTACCTCGCCTCCCTGCTGGGCGAGGGCAAGGGTCTCCCGGGCTTCGCGGCTCCGGACATCCCCTCCAAGATCATCCTCTCGGCCACCACGGTGACCAAGGACAACGTCGACCAGTTCGAGAGCCTGGGCTTCTAGTACAGAAGGCCGGATGATCGGGGTGGGGCGGAGGGGTTGCCCCGCCTTCGATCACTCATGGGACCCGCCGGAGCGACTCTCCACGCTCCGGCGGGAATCCGTCCGCGTCGGCCCGCAGACGCTCTAGCGTGCGGGTGATCGCGTCGAGTTCCGGCTGTTGCAGCGGCTCGGTGCCGAAGTGCATGTGGTTGAGGATCTCGGTCGCCTCGGCGGCCGTCTTGCGTCCGTCGGGCGTGATCTTCGCCAGCGTCGTCCGTCTGTCTCGCTCGTGTGGTTCGCGAGTGACGAAGTTCGACTTCTCCAGGCCGTCGATGATGTTGGTCACCGAGGTGCGGTGGACCTGCAGGCGGTCGCCCATCTTTCCCAGCGGCAGCGCGCCGTTGCGGCTGTAGTACAGGAGCATCAGCGCCTCGTAGCGCGGGAAGGTCAGGTCGAGCGGCTTGAGCGTGTCGTTGAGCCGAGCGAGCAGGATCTGCTGGACGCGCATGATGCTGGTGACCGCCGCCATGCTCGGCACGGGGTCATCGCCCCAGTGCTGGGCCCAGTTGCGCCTGGCCTCATCGACTGGATCGAACGGGAGCGGCATCGGAGCGCGTTAGCGTGGCAGATCACGCGGACGTGCCCGCCCGGGCCGCTTAGAACACTGGTGATTCGGTGTAGGCGCCCCAGACGTGCTGGAGCGCGTCGACCATCTCGCCCTCGGTGGCGTGGGCGCGGGCGCATTCGACGAGCTGGGGCATCAGGTTCGACTCGCCCGCCGCGAGCTCGCGCAGCTTCGCCAGCGCGCGTTCGACCTCGGCGCCGTCGCGGCGCGCGCGGACGGCCTGGACGCGGCCGATCTGCTTGCGCTCGAGCGCGGGGTCGATGCGCAGGATCGGCGTCTCGCCGTCGTCGCCCTCGGTGTACTTGTTGACGCCGACGACGATCTGGTCGTGGTTGTCGATCTTCTCCTGCAGCTCGAACGCCGCGTCGGCGATCTCGCGCTGCGGGTAGTTGCGCTTGACCGCTTCGACCATGCCGCCCAGCTCGTCGATCTTCGCGAAGTACTCGTAGGCCTTCGCTTCGATCTCGTCCGTCAGCGCCTCGACGAAGTAGGAGCCGCCGAGTGGGTCCACCGTGTTCGTCACGCCGGTCTCGTGGGCGACGATCTGCTGGGTGCGCAGGGCGATCCGCACCGCGTCCTCGGTCGGCAGCGCGAGCGCCTCGTCGTAGGAGTTGGTGTGCAGCGACTGGGTACCGCCGAGCACGCCGGCCAACGCCTCGATCGCCGTGCGGACGATGTTGTTCAGCGGCTGCTGGGCGGTCAGCGAGACGCCCGCCGTCTGCGTGTGGAAGCGCATCAGCCACGAGCGCGGGTTCTTGGCGCCGTAGGTGTCGCGCAGCTCGCGCGCCCAGATGCGGCGGGCGGCGCGGTACTTGGCGATCTCCTCGAAGAAGTCGATCTGCGCGTTGAAGAAGAAGCTCAGACGCGGCGCGAAGGCGTCGACGTCGAGCCCGCGCGCCATCTGCTCCTCGACGTAGGTGAACCCGTCCTTGAGCGTGAACGCGAGCTCCTGCGCGGCCGTCGCTCCCGCCTCGCGGATGTGGTAGCCGGAGATCGACACCGGATGCCAGCGCGGCATGTTCTTGGTCGACCACTCCATCATGTCGCCAAGCAGGCGCATCGCCGGATCGACCGGGAAGCACCACTCCTTCTGGGCGATGTACTCCTTGAGGATGTCCGCCTGGATCGTCCCGCCGAGCTTGTCCGCCGGGACGCCGTTCTCCTCGGCCGCGACGACGTAGAAGGCGAGCATCATCGCCGCGGGCGCGTTGATGGTCATCGAGACGGTGACCTCACCGAGGTCGATGCCCTGGAAGAGCGTCTCCATGTCGTCGAGCGTGTCGATCGCCACACCCTCGCGGCCGACCTCGCCGAGCGAGCGGGGCGAGTCGGAGTCATGCCCCATCAGCGACGGCATGTCGAACGCGGTCGAGAGCCCAGTCTGCCCGTGATCGAGCAGGTAGTGGAAGCGCTCGTTGGTCTCCTCGGCGGTGCCGAAGCCGGCGAACTGCCGCATCGTCCACAGCCGCCCGCGGTACATCGACGGGTACACGCCGCGGGTGAACGGGAACTCGCCCGGAGCGCCGATGTTCGCGTCGTGCTCGCGAACGTCCTCAGGGCCATAGACCGCCTTGATCGGCTCGCCGGAGAGCGTCGTGCGCTCCGCTTTCTCCGTCTGCTGCTTGATGGCGCTCATGGAATACTCGGACCTGAGATAGTTGGAAGTCCTCGTATTCTACCCCAGAGTACGCCGATTCCATAGGGGCTGGCGAGTTTCGCCACCCCACGGGCGGTTTCGAGCCATACACGGGCGGTCCAGGCGAGCGCGAGCCGGCGCGGCAGGCCACGCGCGGCGAGCTCACGTGCGACCGCGCGGGTGCGCGTGCGCGGGAACGACACGTGCCGCAGCCGCGTCGGATGGCGCCGCCTGAGCGGCTCCGCGCTCGTGCCGTAGCGAAAGCGGCGGGTGAACGTGTGGTGCGCGTCGTGGCCGACGATCACGTCCGGCTCATAGACCACGCGCCAGCCCGCGTCGCGCAACCGCCACACCAGGTCGACGTCCTCGCCGTAGCGCAGCGCCTCGTCGAAGTGCGCGAGCTCGGCGCGAACGATCAGCGCGGCGGACGGCACGTAGGGCACGGTGCGGCGCGGGCCCATGTCGAGCAGCCGCTCGGCGATGCGCGGCGCCACCGCGGCGACGCGCGGGTCGTCGAAGTGCCCGCCGAGCCGCTCGATCCAGTCCGCCGGCGGCCGCGTGTCCGCGTCGAGGAACGCGACGAACGGCGAGTCCACGTGTGCGACGCCGGTGTTGCGCGCGGCGGCCGGCCCGCCGTTGCGGTCGCGCCGGACGAGTCGCGCGTCGCCGGCCGCCGCCGCGACCACCGACGGCTCGGACGATCCGTCATCGACGACCACGACCCGCGGCGCCGAGGCGTGTAGCGCGTTCGCGGCGGCGTGCGGCGTGGCGGCGGCGGCCTGCGGCGCGGCGGCGGCCTGCGGCGCGGCGGCGGCGGCGTGCGGCGCGGCGGCGGCGGCGTGCGGCGCGGCGGCGGCGGCGTGCGGCGCGCCTTCGCCGCGGATCGCCGCGAGGCACCGCGCGAGCGCGGCCGGGTCGTCCTTCACCGGGATCACGATCGTCGCGTCGATCGCCCGCGGCCTGGGCCGGGGGTGCGCGAACCCGGCGTCGAGCAGGCGCTCGCCGAGCCGCTGCTGGGCCGGGGTGGCCGTGTCGGCGAGCAGCGCGCGCAACGCGGCGGGGCCGCCTGCGCTCAGCCGGATGATGCGGCCGTGCGCGACCAGCGTCCGTCCGCCGTGGAAGAGGCGGACGTCGCGGTCGAGGATCAGCCTCACAGGGCGAGGCCGCCGTCGATGGGGTAGTTGCCGCCGGTCGCGGCGCGGCTCTGGGGCGAGGCCAGCCAGCCGATCAGCGCTGCGACCTCATCGGGCTCGAGGAGGCGGCCGAGCGGCTGCTGGGAGGCGAAGCCCTCCGGGTCCATCCGGTACAGGCGCGCGGTCTCCTCGAGGATCCTCGTGTTCGTCGAGCCGGGGCTGACCGCGTTGGCGGTAACGCCCGTGCCGCCGAGCTCGACCGCCAGCGCGCGCACGTAACCGACGACGGCCGCCTTGGCCGCGCAGTAGGCGGCGAGCTTCGGCAGGCCGCGGGTCGCGGCCGCGGAGGCGACCGCGATGAAACGGCCGTCGCGCGGCTCGGGGCGTCGTAACAGCGCGGGAATGCCGGCCCGCGCGGCGGTCATCACGCCGCCGAGGTTGACGTCGAGCACCGCCTGCTCCTGCTCGGGCTCGAGCTCCCACGCGTCGACCCCACCGGCGATCACGCCCGCGGCGGCGACGATCACGTCGAGCCCACCCCAACGGCGCTCGGTGTCCTTGACGACCTCGGCGAGCTCACTGACGTCCGCGGCGACGGGATGCACGCGCTCGCTGCGCAGCGCCTGCAGCTCCTCGGCGGTGGCGAGCGCGTAGGGGAGCCGCGGATCGTCCTCGGCCCGATCCAAAGCGACGACGTGGAACCCGTCGAGCGCGAGTCGCTTGACCGTCGCCGCGCCGATCCCGCGCGCGGCACCGGTGACGAGCGCGACCTTCTTCGCGCCGCCGCCCTCGGGCCGCCGCGCCGGACGTCGCTTGAGCCGGGTGCGGGGCCCGGATACGCGCGGGCGGGTCACGCCGCGCTCTCCGTGGTAGATCGAGCCGCCCCACGCGGCTTGCCCCTCCACGCGTCGACGAAGGCGACGAGATCGTCGACCGCCGCGGCCAGCAGCGCGTGGCCTTCGGCGGCGCTCGCGCCCGTCGCGTCGCCGAGCACGCCGTTCTCCGACACCGCGCGGACGCCCGCGGCGCGCAGGCGCGGCAGCAGCGACGACAGCGGCTCGACGTTGCCGGCCGGACGTTCCGGGCCGACACGTGAGGGCGCCAACGCGAGCATCAAGGAGGTCTCGGTGCGGCCCGCGTGGGCGTCCCCGCCCCAGCGCGGGAACCAGGCGCGGGCGTTCTCGACCCGTCGCAACGCCGCCGCGACCGGCTCCGCGTTCCCGCCGTGCGCGCAGACGAACAGGACCGGCCCGCCGGACGAGCGAGCGAGCTCGACGAGCACCAGCGCCAACGCCTCCTGTCCGATCGACAGGGTCCCTGCGAAATCCGCGTGCTCGCCGCTCGAGCCGTACGGCAGGACGGGTGCGACGCGAACGCGTCGCCGCGCGGCGAGCCCGGCACAGAGCGCGTCGGCGATCACGGTGTCGGTGTCGAGCGGCAGGTGCGGGCCGTGCTGCTCGGTCGCGCCGAGGCCGACCACGAGCAGGTCAGCCGAGGCGCCGATGGAAGCCGTCCGGGATCAGAAGGTCAGAAGCGTCGAGGTCGTCGATCGAGGCTCGGCCGAGCCCGAGCAGGGCGGAGTCGATGCCCATCCGCATCAGGTCGAGGACGTTCTCGACGCCCGCCTGGCCCTCGGCCGCGAGCCCCCACAGGTAGGGCCGGCCGATCATCACCGCGCGCGCCCCGAGCGCGAGTGCCTTCACCACGTCGCTGCCGCGGCGGATCCCGCCGTCCATCACGACCTCGAGCTCCGGCACGGCCTCGACCACCGCGGCCAGAGCGCGGACCGCACCCGGCGTCCCGTCGAGGTTGTTGCCGCCATGGTTGGACACCGAGATCGCCGTTGCGCCCACGTCGTCCCGTGCCCGCCGCGCATCGTCCACGCGCATGATCCCCTTGAGCATGAACGGGGCCGACGGCCACAGCGAGCGCAGCCACGCGAGGTCCTCCCACGACGGCGGCGGCGTGCCCATCCACTCGCCGTAGGCGGCGAAGAACCCGGGCGCGCCCTCGACGTTCGGGACCTCGAGCTGCGGCAGATGCCCGGCCTTCAGCCACCGCGTCAGCCACACCGGCCGCACGGCCACCTCGGGCGCGAACTGCACCATCGTCTTGAAGTCGAGCGCGCTCGGGATCGTCGGCGAGCCCCAGTCGCGCGAGTGGCTGAAGGTCCAGTCCAGGGTGACGATGATGCCCTTCGCTCCGGCGCCGCGCACCCGCTCGACCCGCGCCTCGATCGCCTCGCGCGAGCCCGCCCAATAGAGCTGCGCGAACGTCTTCGGGTTGGCCTGCACGACCTCCTCGATCGACTTGGAGGCGAAGCCGCTGAGGCCCATCGCGGCGTCGCGGGTCTCGGCGGCGCGGGCCACCGCGAGCTCGCCCTCCGGGTGGACGGCCTGCACGCCGGTGGGGGAGAGCAGCACCGGCAGCGCGACGTCCACGCCCATGATCGTCGTCGCCTGCGAGCGCTCGGCGGCCGCTCCCGCCACGTGGGGCGCGAAGCCGAGCTCCGTGAACGCCGCCATGTTGTCCTCGTAGGTCTGCCCGCGCTCCGCCCCGGCGAGGATCGCCTTGTAGACGGATCTCGGAAGGACCCGGCGAGCCCGCCGCTGCGCCTCGGCGACAGACTCGAACCAGCTCATCAGACCGGCGACTCGTCGCAGCCGCGGCGCGTGATCTTGATCTTCGAGTGGTTCTGCGAGGGCTTGGGACGCTGGGCCTTGATCGCGCGCTCGCCGTGGCCGAACACGCACTCCGGGTCGGGGCCGGCGAGCGGCAGGCCGGTGAAGAACTTCGCCGCCATGCACCCGCCGCGGCAGGCGTCGTACATGCTGCAGCTCCCGCAGGCGCCGGTCGCCTGGGGCTCGCGGAGATCCTTGAAGAGCTTCGACTCGCGCCACACGTGCGCGAACCCGTCGTCGCGGATGTTGCCCGCGAGGAACGTGTCGTGGATGGCGAACGGGCAGGCGTAGACGTCGCCGACCGGGTCGATCAGGCAGACGACGCGGCCGGCGCCGCACAGGTTCAGGCCCGGGAGGGTCTGGCCGTAGGCGGCAAGGTGGAAGAACGAGTCGCCCGTGAGGACGTCCTCGCCGTGCGCGAGCAGCCACTCGTAGACCGCGCGTTGCTGCTCCTGCGTGGGGTGGAGCTCGTCCCACACGTCGGCGCCGCGGCCCGAGGGACGCAACCGCGTGAGCCGCAGCGTCGCGCCGTAGCGATCGGCGATGGCCTTGAACGCGTCGAGCTGCGACGCGTTCTCGCGCGTGACGACCACGGAGAGCTTGAAGCCCGTTCCGGTCAGATGCTCCATCGCGCGGATCGCCGTCGCGTAGGAACCGGCGCCGCGCACGCGATCGTTGACCTCCGCCGTCGCGCCGTCGAGCGAGATCTGCACGTCGACGTAATCGGAGCCGCGGATCCAGTCCGCCCGCTCGGCGTCGATCCGCGAGCCGTTGGTGGAGAACTTCACACCCACCCGATGGGCGGTCGCGTACTCGACCAGCTCCCAGAAGTCCTTGCGGACCGTCGGCTCGCCGCCGCCGATGTTCACGTAGAAGACCTGCATGCGCTCGAGCTCGTCGATCACCGCCTTGCACTCGTCGGTGCTGAGCTCGCGCGGGTCGCGGCGCCCGCTGCTCGACAGGCAGTGGACACACGCGAGGTTGCACGCGTACGTGAGCTCCCACGTCAGGCAGATCGGCGCGTCGAGGCCGCTCGCGAACTCGTCGTTGAGTGCCGGAGCGGCCTGCGACCGCCGCCGGACGAAGCTCAGGCGGCGGGTGTCGAAGTCGTACGCCAGGGCGCCGAAGCGCTCGGGCCGGAGCGCCGTTTCATCGCCCAGGCCGGCGGCGCGGCGGAGCTGCTCGAGGTCCACCGCGCTAATAGACGCCGCACATCCCGTCGATCGAGACGTCCTCTACAAGCAGGTCCTCTTCGACGAGCTCTTCGGGTTCTGTGACCTCTTCGACCTCGGGTTCGACGATCGGATCAGGCATGGTTCCCCCTTCGACGACGGGTGCTTGAGTGCCGGAAGCTAACACGACCCTGCCTCCCGACTTCCGCCTCATGCTCACGGCGAGGTTGGAAGCGGACATGTTGATCGGCGGCGAGCCGTTCCAGCTCGTGCGCCTTCAGGAGGAGTCACTCGCCCGCATCCACGCGTGGACGGCGGGTGCGCCGGTCGGCGACGGCGGTGCGCTGGCGCGCGCGCTGGTGATGGCGAACCTGGCGCAACCGTCGCCACCCGCGCGGTCGGTGCCGGTCAGCGCGGTGATCCCGGTCCGTGATCGTTCCGTCGCGCGCCTGCTCGCGGCGCTCGAAGGCTTCGACGACGTGATCGTGGTCGACGACGCCTCGGTCGACGGCGATTCCGTCCGCCGCGAAGCGGAGAATGCGCGGGCGCACTACATACGCCGCGAGGTCCGCGGCGGCGCAGGGGCGGCGAGAAACGAGGGGCTCGCCGTGGCGCAGCACGACCTCGTCGCGCTCATCGACTCAGACTGCGTGCCCCGTCCAGGGTGGCTCGAACCGGTACTGGCGCACTTCGCCGACCCGGACGTCGACGTCGTAGCGCCGAGGATCGTCCCGCTGGAGCCGGGCGCGAGCGGCCGCTCGCGCCCGGCCCGCGCGGTCGCACGCTACGAGGCGGGGCGCTCTCCGCTCGATCGCGGGCCGGACCCCGCTCGGGTCGTGCCCGGCGGGCGGGTGCCGTTCGTGCCCGGGGCGACGCTGGTGGTGCGGCGGCATCTGCGGTTCGATCCCGCGTTCGACCAGGGTGGGGAGGACGTCGACCTGATCCGGCGGGCGAACTACGTCCGCTACGAGCCGGCGGGGCTGGTCGCGCACGATCATCGGGTCGACCCCGGCAAGTGGCTGCGGCGGCGGGTCTACTACGGCAGGACGGCGGCGCCGCTGGCCAAGCGCCACCCGCGGCACGCGCGCCCGCTGCCGGTCTCGCTGTGGACGACCGCGGCGTGGGCCGCCGCCGCCGCCCGCAGACCGAGGACCGCCCTCGCGATCACCGCGACCGCGACGGCGCTGCTGAGCCGAGAGCTCCCGCCGAAGCTCGCGCTCGACCTGGCCGCCGCCGGGACGCTGAGATCCGGCTGGGTGGTCGCCGATGCGATCGCGCGCGCGTGGTGGCCGGCGAGCCTCCTCCTCGCCGTCGCCGCCCCCAAGGCGCGGCTGCCGATCGCGCTCGCCTTCGTGGCCAGTTCGCGCGCGAACCCGCTGAAGCTCGCCGACGACCTCGCGTTCGGATACGGCGTCTGGCGCGGGTGCCTGACGCACAGGACGCTCGCGCCGATCACGCCCGCGAAGCCCTGGCGCCTTGCACGTCGCCGCCTCTGAGCAATACTGGTCGAACTTTGGGAGGGAGCCGGACAAAATGGGTGGTCATCGCGCTGTGGCTGATCGCCGCCGTGATCGCGGTGCCGTTCCAGTCGAAGCTGCAGGCGCTGGCGTCTGACGAGAGCGACGCGTTCCAGGACGACAACGCCGAATCGGTCCAGGTCAGCGACTTCATCAAGCACAGCTTCGCCGGCGGTGGCGAGACCACCGCGGTCGTCCTCTACACGAAGGACTCGCCGCTCACGGAGCCGGAGTTCGAGCGGATCACCAAGGACGCGATCGCCCTCTGCAAGAAGTCGACGATCCCGGACGTCGTTCGCGTGATCACCCGCCAGGCCCTGGCGTGCGGAGAGCTCCCGACGATCACCTACCAGCCGTCGAGCTCGATCAAGCCCTACTCCGAAGACGGGACGACCCAGCTCTCGACGGTCTACACGGCCAACGACGCCACCGAGGTCGTCGTCCGGGACGTCCAGGCGATGCGCGACACGATCCGCCCAGCGCCCGGCGTGAAGGCGTACGTGACCGGCGAGGCCGGGTTCGCCGCCGACCAGAGCAAGGCGCTGGAGGGCATCGACCAGACGCTGCTGGCGGTCACGCTCGTCCTCGTCCTCGTGCTGCTGCTGGTGATCTACCGCAGCCCGCTGATCGCGATCGTCCCGCTCGTGGTCGTCGGGATCGCCTACGTGATCGCCGCCGGGATCGCCTACGCGGGGGCGAAGGCCGGCCTCTACCAGGCGACCGGGCAGGCGACGGCGATCCTGATCGTCCTGATGTTCGGCGCCGGCACCGACTACTGCCTGCTGGTGCTCTCGCGCTACCGGGAGGAGCTCGCCAACGAGACCGAGGACCCGATGGGGACCGCGCTCAAGCGCACCGCCCCGGCGATCGTCTCCGCCGGCGGGATCGTGGTCGTGGTGATGCTCGTGCTGTCGGTCGCCGACTACAACGCGACCCGCTGGATGGGCCCGGTGCTCGCCATCGGCATCACGGTCTCGGTCCTGGCAGGCATCACGCTGCTGCCCGCGATCCTCGCCGCGCTGCCGACGAACGCCTTCCGGGCGAGCAAGACCTCGACCCTGTGGCCGAGGATCGGGCACGTTGTCCGGTCGCGGCCCGTCGCGCTGACGGCCGCCGTCCTGGCGGTGCTGATCGCCGGCGCGCTCGGCAACCTCAAACACCGCGAGACCCTCGACTTCGCCGAGCAGTTCCGCTCGACGCCGGAGTCGGTCACCGGCCTGCACCGGCTGCAGGAGAAGTTCCCGCCCGGCCAGGCCGGCCCGGTGGACATCGTGATCGACCAGAGCGTGCTCTCGACCTCACTGCCGCAACTGGGCGCCGATGTCGCCTACAGCGTCGATCTCGTCGGCTACTCCAAGGACAACAAGACCGCGCTCGTCCGCGTCACCCTCGGCCAGGACCCGTTCACGGAACTGGCCACCGACGCGATCAAGCGGCTGCGGGAGAACGCGAGATCGATCAGCCCGACCGCGATGGTCGGCGGCCCGACGGCGGAGGTGCTCGACGCCCAGACCGCCCTGCACCGCGACGCGCGGTTGATCGTCCCGCTCGCGCTCGTCCTCGTCTTCCTGATCGTCGCCGTCCTGCTGCGCAGCGTGGTCGCCCCGATCTACGTGATCGTCACCGTGATCCTCAGCTACGCGTTCGCGCTCGGCGTCTCGAGCCTGATCTTCGAGAAGTCCGACCCCGCCGAGCCGCTGTTCACGTTCCTGTTCCTGGTCGCGCTGGGTGTCGATTACAACGTCTTCCTGCTCACGCGCATCAAAGAGGCAAAACAGCGTCTGTCGCATGAGGACGCCGTCATCGAGGGCCTGGAGAAGACCGGTGGCGTCATCACCAGCGCGGGCCTGATCCTCGCCGGGACGTTCTGCACGCTGCTGGCCACGGAGCTGACGAGCCTGTTTCAGGTCGGCTTCACCGTGGCCCTCGGCCTGCTCGTGGACACGTTCCTGATCCGGATCTTCCTCGTGCCCTCGATCGCGCTCCTTCTACGATCAAGGGCGCTATGAGCGAGAACGCCCTGCGCGCGGCGGTCGTCGGAGCGGGTCCGTCCGGCTTCTACGCCACGGACCAGCTGTTGAAGGCCGGCTTCGAGGTGGATCTCCTGGAGATCCTCCCGACCCCGTTCGGTCTGGTGCGGGCGGGCGTGGCGCCCGATCATCCCAAGATCAAGAGCGTCACCCGCGTCTACGAGAAGACCGCGAAGCACCCGGGCTTCCGCTTCTACGGCAGCGTCGAGCTGGGCGGGCACGTCTCGCGCCAGGACCTGCTGGACCGCTACCACGTGGTCCTCTACGCGGTCGGCACGGCGTCCGACAACAAGCTCGGCATCCCGGGCGAGGACCGTCCCGGCTCCTACGGCGCCCTCGAGTTCGTCGCCTGGTACAACGGCCACCCCGACTACGCCGACCACGAGTTCGACCTCTCCGCCACGCGCGCGGTGGTCATCGGCAACGGCAACGTCGCGGTCGACGTCGCGCGCATGCTCGTGCTCGACCCGGACGAGATGGCGCTCACCGACACCGCCGATCACGCGATCGCGCCGCTCGGCTCCGCCTCCGTGCACGAGGTGATCGTGCTCGGCCGCCGCGGCCCGGCGCAGGCGGCGTTCACGACGCCCGAGCTGCGAGAGCTGGGCGAGCTGACGCGCGCCGACATCATCGTCGACCCCGAGGACATGAACCTCGACGCCTACAGCCAGACGTGGCTGGAGGAAGAGGGCGACCCGACGAACAAGCGCAACGTCGAGCTGATGCGCGACTACAGCGCCCGCGAGCCGCACGGCCACGAGCGCCGCGTCGAGCTGCGGTTCCTGCGCTCGCCCGTCGAGATCCTCGGCGAGGGCGAGGACGGCCCCGTGACCGGCGTGCGGGTCGTCAAGAACAAGATCGAGGACGGCCGCGCGGTCGCCACCGACGAGGAGGAGATCATCTCCTGCGGGATGGTCATCCGCTCGATCGGCTATCGCGGCGCCCCGCTGGCCGGCATCCCGTTCGACGAGCGCCGCGGGCTGATCTCCAACCTTGGCGGGCGCGTGCTCAGCCACGAGGGCGAGCACGAGGTCGGCGAATACGTCGTCGGCTGGGTCAAGCGCGGCCCGTCGGGTGTCATCGGCACCAACAAGAAGGACGCGACCGACACCGTCGCGCGGATCGTCGAGGATCGCGACGCGGGCAGGCTCAACACCCCCAAGGACGCCGATCCGGAGAGCGCCGAGAAGTTCCTCGCGCAGCAGTGCCCGGAGCTCGTCACGTGGGAGGGCTGGCGCGCGATCGACTCCCACGAGACCGGCCTGGGCGAGCCGCAGGGCCGCCCGCGGGTCAAGCTCGTGCGCACCGGCGAGATGATCGAGATCGCGTCAAGCGTGCTGAGATAGCCGGCTCAGCCGCAGCGCGACGTGACACAGCAGCCGGTCCTCGCCACGAGTGAGGTCCACCTCCGCGATCTCCTCGATCCGACGGAGGCGGTAGTACAGCGACGTGCGATGCAGCCACAGCTCGGCGGCCGTCTGCTTGACGTCGCCGGCGTGGTCGAGGTAGGTCTCCAGGGTCAGGACGAGCTGATCGTGCCCGCCCTCGATCAGGTGGCGGATGCCCTCGGGGAGATCGTCGAGAGCCGTCGGCGGAAGCGCGGTCAGCAAGCGCTGGGCGCGGAGGTCGTCCCAGCGCGTGACGTCCCCCTGGGCCACCTTCAACGCGGCCAGGGCGTGTCGATGTGAGCGCGGGGCGTCACGCAGGTCATCCACCGCCTCGCCCTCGCCGACGAAGACCGCGGCCTCCGGCGTGAGCACGCTGCGCAACGCCTCCACGAGCTGGTGCCCGCGCACGGTGCCGTTGGCGGCGACGACGACCGTCGCGCGCCCACCGACCTCCCCGCACAGCGCGTGCTTGGCGGGGGCGCGTGCGCGGAGGCGATCCAGGGCGTCCGACGGGGCGCCCTCGGGCGCGCCGACGCAGACGAGCACGGGGCGCTGCGGCAGGTAGCGATCGGCCTCCAGGGCGGCCGCCGCGGCACCCGCGTCGGCCGTCAACAGCGCGGTGACCAGCTCCTGCTCGCGGCGCCGGCGGTCCAGTTGGAAGTCGGCCTCGGACTGCAGGACGGTCGCGGCGTCGGACGCGGCCTCGCGCGCGAGCCGCAGGTCCTCGTCACCGAGCGGCGCGTCCTCGATCAGCCACAGGTAGCCGAGCCGGCGATTGCCGCGCGCGATCGGGATGCAGACCCGCGCCTCCATGCCGATCGCGGGGTGGGCGGGAATACGGACGGGCGCGCCGGCGGAGCGGATGCCGTGCCCGAAGAGCGCGTCGCGGGCCGCGTCGGGCGCCGCGCGGCCAAGGATGCTCGCGGTGCGCACGGAGTCCAGCGCTCCCACCTGCGAGCTGTAGGCGATCGGGTGCAGCTCCACGTCATCGACGAGGACGGGCCGGCCGAGCTGGATGCCCAGCGCGTCGACGATCTCCTGCAGCGACGTGTCAGACCACCAGCCCGTGGCGCATCGTGTCCTCGGTCACCACGCGCGGCTCGACGAACGGATGCGGCGTTCGCTCGCGCCACGGCGTGTCGTGGTCATGCGGCGCACGGACGGCGCTCTGGCTCGTCAGCGCCGCCCGCCGCTCGAGCCGTACAGGCGCGATGGGCCGCTGCACCTCGCCGAGGAGAGAGACGAGGTGAGCGGCCGGATCACGCCTTCCCGCACACGCGGGCGCGACATCGACGAGACGGAACCGCGCGGCGCGCAAGGCCGGGTCGCGCGCCGGCCGTTCCGTCCCGCGATCCTCGAGCGCGCGGGTGCGACTGCGGCCTGCCGTGGCCTGTGCAGCTTCGATCCGCCGGCCCAGCCCACGGACACGCGGCGCCGGGCCTGCAGCGGCGGGTGCGGACGTGGGCGCGGTCGTCATCGCGCCGCGACGCTATGGCCTCGAACGCCCCGTCGCCATGGTCACCCGTCCGGAGTTGACTCGACGGTTGTTCAATGTCCGAATGCGAGCGATCGAGTTCCACGGCGGCGAACGGCTCGAGCTGGTCGAGCGACCGGACCCCACCCCCGGCGACGGCGAGCTGCTGATCGCCCCCACCGCGGTGGGGATCTGCGGCACCGACGTCGAGATCTTCGAGGGCTCGCTGGCCTACTTCCGGATGGGCATCGCCCAGTATCCGATCGTGCCCGGGCACGAGTGGACCGGGGAGGTGGTGGACGTCGGGCGCGGCGTCACCGGCTTCTCGCCCGGCGACCGAGTGGTGGGGGAGGTGGCGATCGGCTGCGGCGTGTGTGTGCGCTGCCGGGCGGGCCGGATGCACCTGTGCGCGCGGCGCACGGAGACCGGGATCGTCCACATGGACGGCGCGATGGCGTCGCGGCTGGTGTTCCCCGCGGCCTACACGCACCGGGTCGACTTCGACGGCGCCGCGCTGGTCGAGCCGACGAGCGTGGCGTTGCACGCGGTGCGGCGCGGGGATGTCGCCGGCAAGCACGTGCTGGTCGTCGGCGCGGGGCCGATCGGCCTGTTGGTCGGGCAGTGCGCGCGGGCCGAGGGAGCGGCGGGCGTCGTGATCACCGACCGTCGCGAGGACCGGCTCGAGATCGCCGCCGCACTGGGCATCCCGCGCGCCGAGTCCTTCGAGGACGACCGGATCGACGTCGCCGTCCTCTGCGCCGGCGGCCCCGGGGCGATCGCGTTCGCCTTCGATGCCGTGCGCCCCGGCGGGACCGTCGTCGCGCTCGGCCTCTCGGGCAGGGAGACGATCCCGTTCGACTTCGACGGCCTCGTCGTGCGCGACATCGATCTCGTCGGCGTGCTCGGCTCGGTCGGCTACTGGGAGGGCGCGATCGCGCTGATCGCCGAAGGCCAGGTCAAGGCCGAGCCGCTGATCACCCGCCGCTTCGACCTCGAGCACGTGCCCGACGCGCTCGAGGCACTGGTCGCCCCGGGCTCGCTCAAGGTCGTGATCGAACCCTAAAGGGGCCAGGCCCCTTTAGATTTCGCCCTCGGGGATCACGCCCGCCTGGAAGGACTTGACCTGCTCCGGGGTGAACGGCGGCCCCGCGAGCCTGGCGTCCGCGGCGAACGCGCGGAAGAGGTGCGAGATGTAGTGCATGCGCTCGTCCAGCGAGGACCAGTCGCGCGCGCCGCAGTCGTCCTCGCCCGCCGGCTCGAAGCGAGCGACGAGCTCCTTCGCGTCGGCGGGAATCGGGGCCGGGTCCGGCAGGTGCGCGCCGAGGAACAGGCGGCGCTCCGGCAGCGCCAGGATCATCAGCGAGTGGGTGATCGCCTCGCGGGCGAGTTCGGCGAGCGGGCGCTGGATCGGCTGCGCGAGCGTCCCGACGACCTTCGCCAGCCGCGGTCGCGAGGTCCCGCAGAGCATCTCGCCGAGCTGTTCGGCGGTCACGTAGGGCGCGTCGAGCGCCTCGGCGATCTCCGGCTGCAGGCGGGTCTGCTCGTGCAGGCCGATGCAGAGGTTCGCGTAGCAGCAGCCGGCCCTGTTCGTAGGCGGCGAACGCCTCGACGAGCAGCGGCGCGGACGGGGGCGCACCCGCGAACACGGGGCCGATCTCCTCGAAGACCTTCAGGTTGCCCCGCGCGACGGCGTCGGTCGCCAGCTCGACCGCGTCGAACGGCGTGTGCAGCGCTGCATGACCCGCCCGAGCTTCGACGTCGGGTCGAACAGCCCGCGCCGCAGCAGCCAGCGCCCGAACGACTCCAGCGGGTGCAGCAGCGATCGCTCCGCCCGAGCCATTCCTCGATGAACCCGATCGCGTCCTCGCCGCGGATCGTGCGCCCGCCTGGCGCGACGCCCAGGTGGCGAACGTGCACCAGTTCGCCTCGGGCGTGGCATCTCGCCGCCAGCAGCGAGTAGGCGTAGGTGATCTCCAGGTTGCGCAGGACGGGGCTGCGGATCCGGCGATCCGCAGCACCTCCTCGGGGGTTACGCGGTGCGAGTCCCATCACCGCGCTGAGCGTCTCGCCCGCGAGCTTGACCATCTCGACGTCGTGGAGTCGGGCATCGTGATCGTGATGCCGTCGAGGCCGGCGTCGAGATACTCCTGCGCCTGCGCGGCCACGGTGTCCGGGTCGCCGACGAAGGCCGACGCGCGAGCGCGGTCCGGGTCGGCGGCCTTGCCCATCGCCCGCTCGAACTTCGCCACCGCGTCGTCGCCGTTGGGGGCGATGTAGACCTGCGCCATCCGCGTCTTGGTGATCTCGGAGGAGTCGCGGCCGACGTCCTCGCAATGGCCCTCGAGCACGCCGAGCAGGTGCTTGACGCGCTCGACGTCGCCGAACAGGTTGCAGCCGTCCCCATACTTGGCCACGAAGCGCAGCGTCTTGCGCTCGCCGGAGCCGCCGATCAGGATCGGGATGTCGCCGCGGATCGGCTTCGGGTTGTTGAACGCCCCGTCGACGCGGAAGTGCTTGCCCTCGAAGGTCGCGACGTCCTCCGTGAACATCAACCGGAAGATCTGCAGCGCCTCCTCGAGGCGCTCGAAGCGCTCCTTCAGCGACGGGAAGTCGAAGCCGTAGGCGACGTGCTCCTCCTCGAACCAGGCGGCGCCGATGCCGAGCACGGCGCGACCGGACGAGATGATGTCCAGCGTCGTCGCGAGCTTGGCCACCAGGGCCGGGTTGCGGTAGGTCACCCCGCCGACGAGCAGGCCGAGGTTGATCGTCGAGGTCCGCGCGGCGGTCGCGGCGAGCATCGAGTAGCCCTCGAGCATGTAGTTCTCCGGCGGGCCGACCGGGCCGATCTGGTGCAGATGGTCCATGAAGGAGAGCGAGCTGAAGCCCGACTCCTCAGCGGCCAGTGCGATCTCGGAGATTCGCTCGAAGAGGGCGTCCGGAGCGACGTCCGGATAGTTGAAATTCGGGACGTGCAGGTCCAGCTCAAACGGTGCGCGCATCGTGGGTCACACGCTAGCGACGAGCGCTCGCGCGGCGGGTGAGGATGGACCTCCCGCGCGCCAACACAGCGCGATGCGACCGCGCAGGCCGAGCTCCAGCGTGTGGAGTCCGCCGGCGGCGGGCTCGGGCAGGATCGCCACGCCGAGCCCGCGCAGCGCCAGCTGCGACAGCACCCCGGTGTCGGAGGCCTCGAAGGCGATCCGGGCGCGCACGCCGGCGGCGTCGAGGATCGCTCGCACGCCCGTCCCGCGCGGGAGGCAGATCAGCGGGTACGCGGCCAGTTCTTCGAGCGCCAGCGTGTCCCGCGTCGCCAGCGGGTGCCCGGGCGCGACCGCGGCCACGATCGCCGCGTCGAGGATCACCCGCGTCTCGATGCCCTCCGGCTCTCCGGCGAGCGACGCGCACGCGAGGTCCAGCTCGCCCGCGCGCACCTGCGCCAGCAGCGTGTCCGAACCCGCCTCGGTGAGCGTGATCTCGACGTCCGGGTGCTGTGCGTGAAAACCCGCCAGCAGCTCGGCGACGAGCACGGCCGGGCCGGCGGTGATCATCCCGATCCGCACCTGCCCGCGCAGCAGGCCCGTGAGCTCTTCGACCGCCGAGCGCACGCTCTTCACCGCCGCCAGGGCGTCGCGGGCGAACGGCAGGACGGCCGCGCCGGCCTCGGTCAGCGTCGCGCGCCGCGCCCCGCGCTCGAGCAGTTCGACGCCGAGTTCGCGCTCCAATCGGCGGACCTGCGCGGACACGCCCGACTGGGCCACCAGCACCCGCGCGGCGGCGCGCGTGAAGCTCTCCTCCTCGACGACGGCGACGAAGTACTCCAGCTGCCGCAGTTCCATACGCGAGGATGCTAGCTGCCATATCAACTAGCTGTTGTACGTATGGACATCGGCGGCAACCCTGAAGGACATGGAACCCGAAGACCTCACCCGCAGGTTCGTCGACGCCGTCAACGCGGCGGACGTCGAAGCCCTCGTCGCCCTCTACGAGCCGGACGCCGTGATCGCGTTCCCGCCCGGCGAGATGACCGTCGGCCACGACGCGATCCGCGAGCTCTACACCGGGATGCTGGCCGCCCGGCCGCACTTCGAGTACGAGCAGCCGCTGACCACGCTGATCAGCGGGGATCTCGCGTTGACCGCCACGCCCGCCCAGGACGAGGCCGGCGTGCGCGCCCAGGTCGTCCGCCGTCAGAGCGACGGGACCTGGCTGCGCGTGCTCGATCGTCCCGATTTCACCAAGTAACCGCTCAGACGGCTCCCAGGAAACTCACAGCCTCGCGGCCGATACTGGCCGCGATGAGTGATTCCAGCCGTGTGCTCGTCGTCGATGACGAGCCGAACATCGTCGATGTCATCTCGATGGCCCTGCGCTTCCAGGGCTTCACGGTGGAGTCCGCCGGAACGGGCACCGAGGCGCTGAGCCAGGTCGCGGCCTTCCGCCCCGACCTGATCGTGCTCGACGTCATGCTCCCCGACATGGAGGGCTTCGAGGTCGCCAAGCGCCTCGGCGCCGAGCGTGCCGGTACCCCGATCATCTTCCTCACCGCCCGTGACGCGCCCGAGGACAAGCTCCGCGGGCTCACGATGGGCGGCGACGACTACGTCACCAAGCCCTTCAGCCTCGAGGAGCTGCTGGCGCGCGTGCGCAACGTCCTGCGCCGCACCGGCGCCGCCGAGGCCGAGTCCTCGCGGCTGTCCTTCGAGGATCTCGAGCTCGACGAGGACACCCGCGAGGTCAGCCGCGCGGGGGAGCCCGTCGACCTCACCGCCACCGAGTACCGCCTGCTGCGCTACCTGATGCTCAACCCGCGCCGCGTGCTCACCCGCGCCCAGCTGCTCGATCATGTCTGGGACTACGACTTCGGCGGCGACGCCCGCGTGCTCGAGACCTACATCTCCTACCTGCGCAAGAAGCTCGACCTGCACGGCCCGTCGCTGATCCACACCGTGCGCGGCGTCGGCTACACGCTGCGAGCGCCGCGGGCATGATCGCCTCGCTGCGTGGACGACTGGTCGCCGGCGTGCTCGCGCTGGCCGCGGCGGGCATGCTGCTCGTCGGCGGCGTGACCTACGCCTCGCAGCGCTCCTTCCTGCTCAGCCGCGTCGACACGCAGCTCGCGAGCGCGGTCGCGCCGCTCCAACACGAGATCACCGACCCCGACGGCGGCGCCTTCCACCGGCCCGGCGGTGGCCCGCGCCCCGGCGGCGGCGCGCCGACCGACACCTACGGGGAGCTGCGCACCGCCGGCGTCGACGACAAGCGCCTTCCTCGGCCCGGACGACGGCGCCGCCAAGCCTGAGCTGCCGGCGGAGCTGACGGTCGGCACCCCCGAGACCGTCGAAACGCCGCAGGGCTCCTACCGCGTGCTGGCCCAGGACACGAGCGCCGGCACGATGGTCGTCGCGATCCCGCTCTCGGACACCAACAAGACGCTCGAGCAGTTGCTGCTCGTCGAGGGGATCGTGATCGTCGGCGTGCTCGCGTTGGTCGGCGGCTTCGCGCTGGTCGTCGTGCGCGTCGGCCTGCTCCCGCTGGACCGCATGGGCCACACCGCGGCGGCGATCGCCGGCGGCGATCTCTCCCACCGCGTCGAGACCACCGACCCGCGCACCGAGGTCGGCCGGCTCGGGCTCGCGCTGAACCGCATGCTCGACCGGCTCGAGGGGGCGTTCGCCGACCGCGAGGCCACGCAGGAGCGGCTGCGGCGGTTCATCGCCGACGCGTCGCACGAGCTGCGCACGCCGCTGGTCAGCATCCGCGGCTACGCCGAGCTCTACCGCATGGGCGTCGCCCGCGAGCAGGATGACGTCGAGAAGGCGATGCGCCGGATCGAGGACGAGGCCGCGCGCATGGGCGTGCTCGTCGAGGACCTGCTGACGCTGGCGCGGCTGGACGAGGTCCGCGCCGCCCCGCACGGGCCGGTCGATCTCGCCCTGCTGGCCGGCGACGCCGTCGGCGACGCGCGCGCGACCGCCCCTGACCGTGCGATCTCGCTTGGAGGCGTCGCCGGCGCGCGTGACCGGCGACGCCGACCAGTTGCGGCAGGTGCTCGCCAACCTCTTGCGCAACGCGCTCGTGCACACGCCCGCGGGCACGCCGATCGACGTCACCGTCGAGCAGACCAACGGCACCGTCGCCGTGGAGGTGCGCGATCACGGGCAGGGGCTGCCGGGCGAGGACCCGAGCGCGCTGTTCGAGCGCTTCTGGCGCGCCGAGGGCGGGCGTCAGAAGGGCAAGGCGGGTGCGGGCCTGGGGCTGGCCATCGTCGCCGGGATCGTCGACGCCCACGGCGGGTCCGTCTCCGCCGCGAACGCGCCCGACGGCGGCGCGGCGTTCGAAGTCCGGCTTCCCGCCCGCTGAACATAAAGGGGCCAGGCCCCTTTATGTTTGTTCCGTGCCCGGTGGGCCGCGCCGCCCCGTGCCCGATGCCGGACGGGGCGAAGTCGAGGTCGACGGCCGTCCGGTCCACGTCACCGCCGCGCCGTGCGAGCTCGGTTCGGTCGTCACCGTCCGCGCCGCCGGCGTGCTTGCCCACCGCGCCGCGCACGACGGGCTGACCGGCCTGCTGATCCGCGAGCGCCTGGCCCGCGAGGTCGAGCGGGGCGGGCCGATGAGCACGGCCACCCGGTCGGCGACCGCGTGCTGGCCGCGGCCGCCTCGCCGCCCGCCGTCGACGTCGTGGGCCGCATCGGCGGCGAGGAGTTCGCCTGGCTGCTTCCGGGCGACGGCGGCGAGGCCGCACTGGTCTGGTCGGCACGCACCACGTCGCGGATCGCCGCCGCCCGCGGGACGGGGGGTGCAGCCGGAAACCTGTCGTGGACGAACCTTTGCGGCTTCACCCCCCGGCCCGAGAGCGCGAACGTGCCGCCCGCGAGGGGTGCGGTCCGCTCGCCGCTACCGCTGCGTCCACCGCGCGTACGCGACCACCGGCCGCAACGCGAACCGCACGAGCGGCTTCAACACCGGGAACCGCCGCAGCACCCGCGCCCCGTAGCGGCCGTAGCGGTAGTAGACGTAGGTGAACGCCCGCCCCGGCGCGTGGCGGGCAAGACGCCGGTCGCGGTAGGCGCGCAGCACCCGGACGGGCTCGGCGGTCGCGTCGCCGTCGTGGGCGGCGGTGGCGACGAAGCAGGGGCCGTCGAAGACCTCGGTGACCGCGCAGCAGCAGTCGGCGTCGTCGTACCAGCGGCCCTTCTTGCGCTTGCGGCGGCGGCTCATGGGCGCACGATACTCAGCGTCCTCCCAGGGTCGTCCCAGCGGGCTCTGACGGGCTCGAACCGATGCTCGTCCCATGCTTGATCTCGTCCACATGCCGACTCCCGGTCGCCACGGCGTCGCGGCGCCCGAGGGCCCCGACG
The DNA here is from genome assembly GCA_963798325.1 of uncultured Solirubrobacteraceae bacterium. GTDB lineage: Bacteria > Actinomycetota > Thermoleophilia > Solirubrobacterales > Solirubrobacteraceae > Solirubrobacter. The sequence goes on along the minus strand of CAWCSS010000001.1, from coordinate 905,273 downwards.
TCGAGGTCGTCGTTCCGGTCTACAACGAAGAGACCGGACTCGATCGCAGCATCCGCCGCCTCCATCGCTTCCTGTCGGACGGGTTCCCGTTCAGCTGGCGGATCGTGATCGCCGACAACGCCTCGGTCGACGCGACGCCGGCGATCGCCGAGCGGCTCTCGCGCGAGCTTGCCGGCGGTGTCGTACCTGCGCCTGGCCGAGAAGGGCCGCGGCCGCGCGCTGCGCGCCGCCTGGTCGCGCTCACCCGCCCGCGTCGTCGCCTACATGGACGTCGACCTCTCGACCGACCTGCGCGGTCTGCTGCCGCTGGTCGCGCCGCTGCTGTCCGGCCATTCGCGACCTCGCGATCGGCACACGCCTCGCGCACGGCTCGCGGGTGGTTCGCGGCCCCAAGCGCGAGTTCATCTCGCGCGCCTACAACGGCATCCTGCACACCGTCCTGCGGGCGAGGTTCAGCGACGCGCAGTGTGGCTTCAAGGCCGTGCGCCGCGACGTGCTCGACGGCTTGTTGGACGACGTGGTGGACAACGGCTGGTTCTTCGACACCGAGCTGCTGGTGCTCGCCCAGCGTCGCGGCCTGCGCATCCACGAGGTGCCGGTCGACTGGGTGGACGACCCGGACTCGCGGGTGCAGATCGTCTCGACCGCGCTCACCGACCTCAAGGGTGTCGCGCGCCTGGCGGCCTCCGGCCCGGTGGCGCGCTTCATGGGCGTCGGCGTGCTGAGCACGCTGGCCTTCGCGCTGATCTACCTGCTGCTGGACCCTTTCCTGGGGGCGTTGGCGGCCAACGCCGTCGCGCTGACGGTGACGGCGGTCGCCAACACGGCCGCGAACCGTCGCTTCACCTTCGGGGTGCAGGGCCCTGACGAGCTCCTGCGTCATCACATCCGCGGAGCGCTGGTGTTCGTGCTCACGCTCGCGCTGACCAACGGTGCACTGCTCGTCCTGCACGGGGTCGACGCCGACCCGGCGCGCTGGCTGGAGCTGGGCGTGCTGGTGGCCGCGTCGCTGACCGCGACGATCACCCGCTACGTGGCGATGCGGACCTGGGTGTTCACCCACCGCCCCCGCCCTGTCCGCGCCGTGCCGGTGCTTGACCGATGAGCGCGATCGCACTCCCGGCGGCGCGTGTGCGCCGCCTCGGTTGGGAGCAGGGCGCGCTGTTCGGCGTGCTCGCGCTCGCCGCCGTGCTCTGCCTGTGGGATCTGACGATCAGCGGCTACTCCAACGAGTACTACGCCGCCGCCGCCCGCGCCGGCGCGGAGAGCTGGAAGGCGTGGTTCTTCGGGGCGATCGACCCCGGCAGCTTCATCACCGTCGACAAGCCGCCGCTCTCGCTGTGGCTGATGGGCCTCTCGGCGCGGGTGTTCGGCTTCTCGAGCTTCGCCATCCTGCTCCCGCAGGCGCTGTGCACCGTCGCCGCCGTGGGCGTGTTGTTCGCCACCGTCCGACGGCTGGCCGGACCGGTCCCGGCGCTCGTCGCGGCCGCCGCGATGGCGCTGACGCCGATCACGATCGCGATCGCCCGCGTCAACAACCCGGACGCGCTGCTCGGTCCTGCTGCTCGTGCTCTCGGCCTACCTGACCGTGCGGGCGATCGAGTCCGGCCGCGGCAAATGGCTCTACTGGGCGGGTGCGGTCGTCGGCCTGGCCTTCATGACCAAGATGCTGCAGGGGTGGATGGTCGTGCCCGCGCTCGGGCTCGCCTACCTCGTGGCCGCGCCGCCGCGGCTGCTCGTGCGCATCCGTCAGCTGGTCGTCGCGTTCGCGGTGATGGTCGCGGTGAGTTGCGCGTGGCCGCTCGCGGTGACGCTGTGGCCGGGCGCGAAGCCCTACATCGGCGGCTCGGATGACGGTGGCGTCTGGAACCTCATCCTCGGCTACAACGGCTTCGGCCGGATCTTCGGTGAGGGCGGCGGCATGGGCGGTGGCCCGACGTTCGGCGGCGCCGCGGGCCTGTGGCGGATGTTCAACGCGCAGGTCGGCGGCCAGATCGCCTGGTTGCTCCCGCTCGCCGCCGTCTCGCTCGTCTCCGGCCTGTGGCTGACCCGTCGCGCGCCGCGGACCGATCTGCGCCGCGCCGGCCTGATCCTGTTCGGCACCTGGGCGCTCGTCCACGTCGCCGTCTTCAGCAGCCAGCAGGGCATCTTCCACCCGTACTACGTGAGCGCGCTGGCGCCGGCGGTGGCCGCGCTGGTCGGCATGTGGCGCGGGCCGCGGTGGCTGGCCGCGTTGAGCGTGGCCGGCACCGCCGTGCTCGCCGTCGAGTTGCTCGGCCGCACGCCGGACTTCGCGCCGTGGCTGGGCACGGTGATCCCGCTCGCCGCGGCGGTCGCGGTCGTGGCGCTGCTGTTGCCGGGCCGCACGACGCTCGCGGTGGGCGCCGCCGCGGCGGCGATCGCGATCGGCGCCGGGCCGGCGGCCTACACGGTGGACAACCTCGGTCACGCGCTCAACGGCAACAACGTGCTGGCCGGCCCGACGAGCGGGCAGGGCGGGTTCGGCGGCGGCCCGGGCGGCTTCCGCGGCGCCGGCGGCCCGCCGAGCGGCGGAACGGCTCCGGCGGGCGGCGCGGCTCCGAACGGGCGGCCCGCTCCGGCGGGCGGCGCGGCTGCGGCGGGCGGCGCGGCTCGGGCGGGCGGCGCGGCTGGGGCCGGCGGCGCGGCTGCGGCGGGCGGCGCGGCTCCGGCGGGCGGCGCGGCTGGGGCCGGCGGCGCGGCTCCGTCCGGCGGCGCGGCTCCGTCCGGCGGCGGCTTCGGCGGCGGCAGCCAGGTCTCCTCCGACATGCTCGCCTACCTGCAGAAGCACCAGGGCACCGCGAAGTACCTCGTCGCCGTCAGCGGCTCCCAGGCGAGCGCGCCGATCATCATCCAGACCGGCGAGGCGGTGGTGACGATGGGCGGCTTCAGCGGCTCCGACAACGCTCCGACCGTCTCCCAGCTGCAGACGATGGTGTCCGACGGCGAGCTCAAGTACGTCCTGCTCGGCGGCCGCGGCGCCGGCAGCGACGTGTCGAGCTGGGTGCAGTCGCACGGCACCGCGGTGGACGGCTACGAGGGGCTCTACAGGCTGACCGTGTAGCGTCCCGGACATGATCGACCACCTCTCGCTCAACGTGAGCGACATGGCCGCCTCAAGAGCCTTCTACGAGGCGGCCTTGGAGCCGCTCGGGTTCGGGGTGGTCATGGAGTGGGAAGGTCGGGTCGCGTTCGGACCCGCGGCGCGCCCGATCTTCTTCATCGGCCGGCGTGAGCCGGTTCAGTCGGGCCTGCACATCGCGTTCCAGGCCGCCGACCGCAGCGGCGTGGACGCGTTCCACGCCGCCGCGCTGCAGGCCGGGGGGAGCGACAACGGCTTCCCCGGCATGCGCCCGCAGTATCACCCGCACTACTACGGCGCCTTCGTCCTCGACCCAGACGGCAACAACGCCGAGGCCGTCTGCCACACACCACAATGACCTTCACCCGTGGCTTCGAACGCAAGCGCTCGCGCGACGACCGGCTCCCGCCGGGGCAGTACCTCGAGCGCGGCTTCCCGGTGCTGAGCGCCGGCCCGACCCCGCACACGCCGTTGGAGCAGTGGACGTTCGAGCTGATCGGCGCGATCTCCGAGCCCCGCGTGTGGACCTGGGACGAGCTCCAGGCGCTTCCGCGCGAGGACTTCACCGTCGACATCCACTGCGTCACCACGTGGAGCAAGCTCGACACCCACTGGACCGGCGTCTCCGTGGACACGCTGCTGGACGGGCTCGAGCTCGAGGGCGGCTACGTCACCGCGTACTGCGACGGCGGCTACACCACCAACCTCCCGGTCGAGGACATCACCGGCGGCAAGGCGTGGGTGGCCTTCGGCTACGACGGCTTCCCGCTCGAGCCGGCGCACGGCGGTCCCGCCCGGCTGCTGGTCCCGCACCTGTACCTGTGGAAGAGCGCGAAGTGGGTGCGGCAGCTGATCTTCGCCGAAGACGACGAGCCGGGCTTCTGGGAGGCGCTCGGCTACCACGACCGTGGAGACCCCTGGCTTGAGCAGCGTTATCAAGGCGACTGACTGGCGCGTCGCGACGGTCGGGCGGATCGCGCCGGAGACCCCGCGCGCGGCGACGCTGACGCTCGAAGTCCCGGGCTGGGACGGCCATCGCGCCGGCCAGCACGTCGACGTCCGCCTGACCGCCGAGGACGGCTACCAGGCCCAGCGCCGCTACTCGATCGCGTCCGCGCCCGGCGCGCTGGACATCACCGTCGTGGAGGTCGCCGACGGCGAGGTCTCGCCGTGGATGGTCAGCGTCGCTCGCGAGGAGGACACGTTCGAGGTCCGCGGGCCGTTCGGCGGCTGGTTCGTGTGGGACCCGGGCGTCGACAGGACCCCTGTTCTTCATCGGCGGCGGCTCCGGGCATGGTGCCGCTGATGTCGATGCTGCGGGCCGGCGCGCAGGCGCGCGTGCTCGTCTCCGCCCGCGACCCCGACGACGTGCTCTACGCGGAGGAGCTCGCCCGCCATCCGGATGTCGTCTACACCTACACGCGCTGGGCACCGCGTGGCTGGACAGGCTACGCGCGCCGCGTCGACCGCCGGATGCTGCGCGAGGTCGACGTGCCCGGCGCGCGCGTGTACGTCTGCGGGCCGACGCCGTTCGTCGAGTCGGTGGCCAACGATCTGGTTGCGCTCGGCCACGATCCTGCGACGATCCGCACGGAGCGCTTCGGATGACCCACGTCGACGGTAACGCCGCCCCGGAGGACCTCTTCAGCCGTGACCTGACCACGGCCATCGCCACCTGCGCCGGCTGCGGCCAGACGGGCGCCGGTGGCGGCGGTGATGGTCTACGAGAGCGTCGGCACGGTCCTGCGCTGCCCGGCGTGCGATTCCGTGCTGATGCGGGTGGTGCGTCGCGGGCGGGACGACGTGCCTGGAGATGCGCGGCGTCACGGCGTTGCGCTGGCGAAACGCCGGTTGATCACCCGCAGCGCGTTCTGCGCGAGAATGCGGCTCCGCCGACTCCGGGTGCCGCGCCCGCAGCGCCTCGGCGAAGGGCTTCAGGTCGGCCGCGGTCTCGACGCCGCCGATCGTCGGCTTGATGAACCCGTCCAGGTCGGACCCGATCGCCACGTGGTCGGGGCCGATCGCGTCGATGTGCCGGTCGAGCACGTCGAGCGACTGCTGCCAGCGTCTTGGTGTCCGTCCGCCGCACGCCGTCGTTGATCTGGTGCTGGGCGAAGATCAGTCCGACCACCCCGCCGCGGGCGGCGATGCGCGCGATCGTGCCGTCGGTGAGGTTGTACTTCTGGCTGCCGAAGCGGTAGCCGGCGTGGGAGGCGATCACCGGCGCGTCGTCGTCGAGCAGCGCGAAGGTGGCGTCGATCGACTGTCTCGCTCATGTGGCTGATGTCGACGATGATCCCCGTGTGCGTCCATCGCCCTCACCGCCGCTTCGCCGAGCGCGGTCAGCGCCGCCGTGTTGCGGGAAGAGCACGTTGTAGAGCGGGTCCGGGAGGAACGGGAGGGCGGGCGCGTTGGTCGCGACGCGGCGGTAGAACAGATGCGCGAGCGTGATGTAGAGGACGCCGCGCCGCGCCAGTTCGCGCGACGTTGCGCGTCGACCTCCGCCGGCGTGGCGCCGAGGTGGAAGCCGCCCTCGACGCAGTGCACGAAGCGATCTGATGCCCTTCGCGTGCAGGTCTTCGGCCGAGCGGACCACGGTGTGCCCGGCCTGCCTCGATCTCGCGCTCGCTCGCCTCGAGCAGTTCGAGCAGCTTGCCGAAGTAGGCGGATTCCGGCGGCGCGCCGTAGGGCTCGTCGAGGTCCAGTTCGCTGAACGGCCGGTAGAGGACGCGTGCAGGCGACGGTCACCTCGCCCTGCTCGAGCAGCGGCAGCGTCGCCCGCCACGCCGCCGTCCCAGTGGCGGAAGTTCAGCAGCCGCGCGGCGAGCGCCAGCACCGCCGCGCGCAGCTTGCCCTGCTCGCGCCCGAAGACCTTGAACATGCCGCGCGGACACGTCGCGCGGGTCCTCCACGCCGCCCAGCAGGTGCATGGGGTAGTGGACGTGGAGGTCGACCATGGCTACATCGTCTTCGCTCCGCGTACCGGAAGCAAGATCGCGTACAGCGAAGTCGTCGCGCAGATGTACAGACGGTTGTGCTTGTAGCCGCCCCAGGCGACGTTGGCGACGGTCTCGGGAACGAGCACCTTGCCGATCAGCGTGCCGTCGGGGTCATAGACGTGCACGCCGTCGCCGGCGCTGGTCCAGATGCGGCCGTCCATGTCGAGCCGGAAGCCGTCGAAGCCGCCGTTGGTGCACTGCGCGAACTCGCGGTCGGTGCCTTCCGCGAGATCCAGCACGCGCATGTTCTTGGTGCCCGTGTCGCTGATGTAGAGCAGTTGCTCGTCGAGGCTGAACGCGAGCCCGTTGGGCTTGTCGAAGTCGTCGGCGACGATCTCCGATCCTGCCCTGCGGATCGACGCTGAAGACGTAGCAGCGGTCGAGCTCGGGCTCGGCGGCGAAGCCCTCGTACCAGCCGTCGATGCCGTAGGACGGGTCGGTGAAGAAGATCGTCCCGTCGCTTCGCACCACGACGTCGTTGGGCGAATTCGAGGCGCTTGCCCTCGAACGCGTCGGCGATGACCGTGATCGTGCCGTCGTGCTCGGTGCGGGTCGACGCGGCGGTTGCCGTGCTCGCAGCTCACCAGCCGGCCCTGCGCGTCGACGGTGTGCCCGTTGGAGTAGCCGCTCGGGTTGCGGAACTCGGTCACGTTCCCGCTCGGCTCGTCGTAGCGCAGGATCCGGTGGTTGGGGATGTCCGACCACACGAGCGCGCGGTGGGCGGGGAAGTACGCGGGACCCTCCGCCCAACGGCAGTCGTCGTAGAGGTGGTCGAGCCGCGCCGTGGTCTTCACCAGCGGCTTGAACCGCTCGTCGAGGACCTCGAAGCTCATTCGCAGCAGCGGCATGACGTCGGCGGCGAACTCGTCGATGTAGCGGCGCTGGTCGTTGCCGGGGAAGTGGAAGACGAGCTCGTGGAAGCCGAGGTCGATGTAGGGCTGGATCTTGTCCGCGATCTCCTGCGGGTCGTCGGAGACGATGAAGCGGGTGTGGGCGCGGTCGAGCGCGTTGTCGGCGAGGCGCTCCATCTCCACCGGGTCCTCGACGCCCTCCTTCTCCTCGGGCGTGAGCGCGAGCGCGGCCCACCAGTGGCAGGCCTTCATCGCGACCTCGATGTCGCGGTCATAGGAGACCTTGACCTCGATCATGCGGTTGATCGCCTCGTAGTCGCGCCCGGCCTTCTCGGCGCCTTCCTTGACGTTGGCCGAGCAGGTCGACGTAGAGCTGCGGGTCCTTTGCCGGAGGTGCAGATGAAGCCCTCGCCGACGCGGCCGGCGAGCTTGGCCGCCAGCGGGCCGCTGACGCCGCGACGTAGATCGGCACCGGCGTCTCCGGCCGGTCATAGATCGTGGCGCGCCGGAGCTTGTAGTACTCGCCCTCGAAGTCCACGCGCTCCTCGGCCCAGAGCAGCTTCATGACCTTGATCGCCTCGGCCATCTTCAGCCGCCGCTCCTTGCGGCCGGGGAACTCGCCGCCGGTGATCGGCGTCTCGTTCATCGCCTCGCCGGTGCCGACGCCGAGGAAGATGCGGCCGGGGGCGAGGCAGCCGAGGGTCGCGAACGCCTGCGCGACGATCGCCGGGTGGTAGCGCATCGTCGGCGTCAGGACGCTGGTGCCGAGCGTGATCGTGCTCGTGGTCGCCGCCGCCGCGCCGAGCCACGGCAGGACGGCGGGCGCGTGGCCGCCGTTGTGGCGCCACGGCTGGAGGTGGTCGGAGACGCCCGCGACCTCGAAGCCGCGCGACTCCGCGTGCTGGGTCAGGGCGAGCAGTTCCGTGGGGCCGAACTGCTCGTTGGACGCCTTGTAGCCGAGCGTGAGGGTCGTCACCAGCGCGGACCATACCCTCTCAAGAGTTACGATACTGTGTCGTAAACATGGGTGTGCCGGTCACCACTCCTGCCCGCGGTCGTCCGCGCGATCCGCGGCGACGCGAGGCGATCCTCGCGGCGGCGCTCGCGCTCGTCGCCGAGGTGGGCTATGACCGCATGACCGTCGACGCGCTCGCCGCCGCGCGCGGGCGTCAGCAAGCCGACGATCTACCGCCGCTGGCCGGGTGGAAAGCACGAGATCGTCGTCGAAGCGATCCGCGCCAAGCGCGCCGACGCCGATGATCTCCCGGACACCGGCAGCCTGCGTGGCGATCTGCTGGCCTTCCTCGATGGCCGGTCGCTCGACTCGCTCGAGGCGCACAGCACCTCGCCGGCGGGCCTCCTCAGCCAGCTGCGCTCCAGCGCCGAGCTCACCGCGCTCTTCCGCGACGAAGTCGTCGCCGATGAGCGCCGCCGCTACGACGTGCTGCTCAACCGTGCACGGACGCGCGGAGAGATCGCCGCGGCCCGTCACGCCGCTGTTCGCCGACATCGCCGGTTCGATCATCTTCACGCGCTCGCTGATCGCGGGTGAGCCGCTCGATCACAGCGTTCCTCGAAGAGCTCGTCGATCACGTGCTCCTCCCCATCGTCGAACCCACCTCCCCAAGGACCCGAATGACTTCCCTAATGGCCAGCCGAAGCCCGACGGCGAGCTCGACCGCCGGCTGCTCACTGATCGCGAGCGTCGTCGTGCTCGGCGCGATCATGTCGATCCTCGACACGACCGTCGTCAACGTCGCCGATCAACACGCTCGCGCGTGACTTCGAGACCGACCTTCCGACGATCCAGTGGATCGTCACCGGCTACACGCTGGCGCTGGCGACCGTCATCCCCGTCACCGGCTGGGCCGCCGACCGCTTCGGCACCAAGCGGCTCTACATGCTCTCGATCGGCCTGTTCCTCGCCGGCTCCGCCTTGAGCGGCTCGGCCTGGTCGGCGGGATCGCTGATCGCCTTCCGCGTGCTCCAGGGCCTCGGCGGCGGCATGCTGATGCCGTGCGGCATGACGATCCTGACGCGCGCGGCCGGGCCGCAGCGCGTCGGTCGCGTGATGGCGATCATCGGCGTGCCGATGCTCCTCGGCCCGATCCTCGGCCCGATCCTCGGCGGCTGGCTCGTCGACGACGTCTCCTGGCGCTGGATCTTCTTCATCAACCTCCCGATCGGCATCGTCGCGCTGTTCATCGCGTCGCTCCGCGTCCTGCGAACGACCAGCCGCAGCCGACCGAGCGCTTCGACACGTGCTCGGGCTCTTCCTGCTCTCCCCGGGGCTCGCGCTGTTGATCTACGGCCTCGCCAAGTCGGCTCTCGGCGGGCGGCTTCGCTGCTCCCGAGGTGTGGGCCACGTCGCTGCTCGGCGCGTTGCCTGCTCGGTCGCGTTCGTGTGGCACGGGCTGCGTACCTCGCACGCGCTGATCGACCTGCGCCTGTTCAAGAACCGCACCTTCAGCGCCGCCTCGGGCACGCTGATCCTGATGATCATCTCGGTCTTCGGCGCGATGCTCCTGCTCCCGCTCTACCTGCAGACGGTGCGCGGAGAGTCGGCGCTGCACGTCCGGCCTGCTGCTCGCTCCGCAGGGCATCGGCGCGATGCTCGTCATGCCGATCGCCGGACAGCCTCACCGACCAGACCGGCGTCGGCAGGATCGTCGCTCCCGGGCCTCGCGTCTGCTGTTCCTGACGACGCTCGGCTCTGACGCAGCTGTCGGGCGACACCTCCTACTGGGCGCTCAGCGCGATCCTGTTCGTGATGGGCGTCGGCATGGGCTTCTCGATGATGCCGCTGATGTCGGGCGCGATGCAGACGCTGCGCAAGGCCGCGGTCGCGCGTGCCTCGACGACGCTGAACATCATCCAGCAGGTCGGCGCCTCGATCGGCGTCGCGATCCTCTCCGTGATCCTGACCGCGCAGCTGCAGGACCGCTTCGGTCAGCGGGCCGGCGGCAGCGGGCGGCGTGGCGGGGCAGGAGCTCCCGCTGCCCATCGCCGACCGGATGGCCGACGCCTACGGCGCGACCTACTGGTCGGCGCTGGCACTGATCGTGCCCGCGATCCTGTGCGCCCTTCTGCTCCCGCGCGTGAAGCCCGAGCCGTTCGAGGAGGAGGAGGAGGGAGGCGGCGCCGGCGAAGCGGCGCCGGTCCTCATGCACGTCTAGAGGCTGCTGTACAGCGCGGTTTCGAAGTCGATGTAGACCTGGAAGACGGCGGGCTCGACGAACGGGAGCGTCTGCGTGAAGATCGCGCCCGTGATGCCGGTGTGGGGATCGACCCAGAAGTGGGTGTTGAAGATCCCCGCCCAGGCGCCGCTGCCGATCCCGCGCATGCTCGGCTGCTGTTGCGTGTTCAGCAGCAGCCCGAGCCCGAACTTGTAGCCCGGGCCGGCGTTGAAGTCGGCCGTCGTCGGCGGCTCCGCGGTCTTGATCTCCGCCGGCCACTCGAGGTCGCCGACCTGATTGCGGAACGCGTCCTCGACGGTGTGCTCCTGCAGGATCTGCGCGCCCTCGAGCGTGCCGCGGCCCAGCAGCATGCGCTGAAAGCGCAGGTACTCGCTCGGCGGGGAGTAGAGGCCATGGCCACCCGCCCACCAGTCCGGCGCGGCGTTCCAGTCGAGCTCGGTCGCGTTCCACGCGCCCGTGTTCTCGTCGTGCAGGTGCACGGCGACGAGGTTCTCCCGCTGCTGGTCGGTGGGATGGAAGGTCGTCTGCTCCATGCCGAGCGGCTGCAGGATGTGCTCGTCGAAGTACTCGTCCAGCGACTGACCGGACGCGGCCTCGACGACCCGGCCGAGCCAGTCCGTGTTGATCCCGTACTCGATCTTCGTCCCGGGGTCGGCGACCAGCGGGGCGCTGAACGCGTCCTGCGTGCCGGCCAGCGCGTTGCCGGTGCCCGTCACCGACTCCCACTTGACCAGATCGGCGTTCCAGAACCAGTACCCCAGGCCCGACGTGTGATTGGCGAGCTGGCGGACGGTGGCGTTCGAGGCAGGCTCGCGCAGGACGGGCTCGTCCCCGTTCCAGCCGTCCAGGACCTTCAGCTCCTGGAACTCGGGCCGGTACTTGGCGACCGGCTCGTCGAGGTCGAGATCCCCGCGCTCGACGAGCTGCAGCGCCGCGACCGTCGTGACCATCTTCGTCATCGACGCGATCCGGTACAGCGTGTCCGTGGTGACCGGATCGGGCTTGCCGACGGCCTTCGGGCCAAACGCTCCCTCGTAGATCGGGCCCTCCCGGTTCGCCGCCGTGGCGACGACATTCGGGACCGCGCCGGACTCCACCGCCTCCCGCAGGACCTCGTCCACGCGTGTCCCTGTGATGGCACTCACTGCGTTCTCCTCCCGTCGACGGATCGGGACAGACAGTCTTCCAGGCGAGTGTGGGTCGAGGCGCAACGCCGCTCGGCCCCGCCGTGCCGCGCCGCGCGGGCCGTGCCGCGCGTGCCGGCGCGGGCCGCGCGCGCGCGCCGCGCCGGGCCGTGCCGCGCGTGCCGGCCGCGCCGCGCCGCGCCGGCCGGGCGCGGCCGTGCCGCGCGTGCCGCGCCGCGCCGCGCCGCGGCCGGCCGGGCGCGCGGCGCGGGCCGCGCCATGCTGCGTCGTGGCGTGCCGTGCCCGCAACGCTCGACGCGCCGGCTCGCGCCGCGCCGCGGCCCGGACTCAGCCAGCCGTGAGCACGCGCGACCAGGCCCGGGAAGCGGGACTCGAGGTCGGTGGCGCGCAGGGAGATGAGGCGCTGGGTGCCCTCGGCGCGGCTGCGGGTGACGCCCGCCTCGCGCAGGAGCTTGAGGTGGTAGCTGCCCGTGGAGGCGGGGATCTCGAGGGCCGTGCTGAGCTCGCCGCACAGGTGCTCGCCGCCGTCTCCGAGCAGGCGGACGATCTCCAGGCGCACCGGGTCGCCGACCGTTCGCATGATCGTCGCGAGGTCGAAGGCGGCCACGTCCGGGTGGACGATGCGCTCGCGGGTCGAGGTCGGCATGACGCGTATGGTACAACTTTGATAGTTCCATGACTTTGGAAATACCGAAAGAGGTTCGTCCCATGTCGTCTCGCACGCTTTCGCCGCGGCTGGCCTACGGGCTGGTGGCGGTCGTGATCGGGCTTGCCCTCTTCGCGTCGGGCACGCCATCGCCGCTGTACTCCACCTACCGGGAGCTGTGGGGCTTCTCGTCGTTCGTCCTGACGCTTGTCTATGCGACGTACGCCTTCGGGGTGCTCGCCTCGCTCGTGCTGGCGGGCCGCATCAGCGATCAATGGGGCCGGCGGCCGGTCCTGCTGGTATCCCTCGGCACGCTGCTGGTGACGACGGTCCTGTTCATGCTGGCGTCGTCGGTCGCGTGGCTGTTCGTCGCGCGCGGCATCCAGGGCATCGCCACAGGCCTCGCGCTCGGCGCCGCCTCGGCCGCGATGCTGGATCTGCACCCGCGCCGCGACCCGGCCGGTGTCGGCCTCGCCAACGGCGTGGTCAGCGCGGGTGGGCTGGGGCTCGGCGTGCTCGTCTCCTCGCTGCTCGTCCAGTTCGCACCCGCGCCGCGGGTGCTGCCGTATGTCGCGCTGCTCGTGCTGTTCGCGATCGCCTTCGTGGGTGCGCTGCTGATGCCCGAGCCGGTCGCCGAGCGCTCGCGTCCGCGGCTGACGCCGCAGCGGCCTTCGATCCCCGCGGTGGTGCGGCGGCCGTTCCTGCTCGCCGCGCTGGCCGTGATCTCCTCGTGGTCCGTCGGTGGGCTCTTCCTGTCGCTCGGGCCGTCGCTCTCGGCGACGCTGTTCGAGACCTCCAACCACCTCGTGGCCGGCCTTGGCGTCTTCGCCCTCGCCGGCTCGGGCGCCGTCGCGCAGCTCCTGTTCGGCCGCTCGGCGCCATGGGCGGGCGCGGCCTACGGGTCGCTCGCGCTGGCGCTTGGGATGGTGCTGATCGTGCTCTCCGCGGCGTCTGACTCCACTGCCCTGTACTGGGCGGGTGCGGTGATCGGCGGCGGCGGATTCGGCGTCGCCTTCCTCGGCGCGCTGCGCGCGCTGTCCGTGGCGATCCCGCCCGAGCACCGCGCGGCGGTCATGTCCGCGTTCTACATCGTCGCCTACCTGGCGATCTCGGTCCCGGCGATCCTGGCCGGCACGCTGGTGAACTCGCTCGGCCTGCAGTCGACCTTCGAGATCTTCGGCTCGGTGATCGCCGGCCTCGCGCTCGTGGTCGCCTTCGAGGCGTATCGCACCCGTCCGGCGGCGCCGCGCCTGGCAATGGCACACGTGTAGATGCTGTCCGTTCCGTCTGCCCATGATGCGAACATATGTTCGTGGCCGGTGCGGACGGAACGATTCTTCACGCGGACCTTGACTCGTTCTTCGCGTCGGTCGAGCAGCGCGACGAGCCAAGCCTGCTCGGCAAGCCCGTGATCGTGGGCGGCGGGGTGGTGCTCGCCGCGTCCTACGAGGCGAAGGCGTTCGGCGTCAAGACGGCGATGGGCGGGTGGGCGGCGCGCAAGCTCTGCCCACAGGCGATCGAGGTGCGCCCGCGCTTCGAGGCCTACTCGCAGGCGAGCAAGGACGTGTTCGCGATCTTCAACGACATGTCGCCGGTCGTCGAAGGCCTGTCGATCGACGAGGCGTTCCTGGACGTGCGCGGGATGGAGCGGATCGCGGGGACGCCCGCGGACATCGCCGCGCGGCTGCGCGCCCGCGTCCGGGAAGAGGTCGGGCTGCCGATCACGGTCGGCGTCGCGCGCACCAAGTTCCTGGCCAAGGTCGCCTCGGCGCAGGCCAAGCCGGACGGGCTGCTGATCGTGCCGCCGGACGGCGAGCTGGAGTTCCTGCACCCGCTGCCGGTCGAGGCGCTGTGGGGTGTGGGCAAGGTCACCGCGGGCAAGCTCCACGCGCGCGGGCTCCTGACGGTGGGGCAGGTGGCCGAGTTGCCGGAGACGATGCTGATCGGGCTCGTCGGCAAGGCCTCGGGGCGGCATCTGCACGCGCTCGCGCACAATCGCGACCCACGGCGGGTCAACACGGGCGTACGCCGGCGGTCGATCGGCGGCCAGCGCGCGATGGGGCGGCGCGGACCAAAGACCCCCGAGGCGCTGGACGCGACGCTGGTCGCACTGATCGACCGGATCGGCCGCCGGCTGCGCGCGGCCCAGCGCGTGTGTCGCACGGTGATCCTGCGGCTGCGCTTCGACGACTTCTCGCGCGCGACGCGTTCGCAGACCCTCGCGGAGCCGACATGCGACACGCGACCATTGCTCGCCTGCGCGCGCGAGTTGCTGGCGACCGCGATGCCGATCATCGAGGCCGAGGGCATCACGCTGATCGGGCTGAGCCTGACGAACCTGGTGGACGCCGACGAGGCCCAGCTCTCTCTGCCACTGCACGAAACCAAGACGACCCGGGTCGACGCGGCCGTGGACGGGGTGCGCGACCGCTTCGGCAGCGCGGTGATCACCCGCGGCGTGCTCGTCGGCCGCGACCCGGGGATCGCCATGCCGCTGCTCCCCAATGATTGAGATGGCGCGCTAGGCCGGTTCGCGCCGGGTCGGGTCGCGGCGGGTCGGGTCGCGGAGGATCGGGTCGGGTGGGGGTCGGGTCGGGGTGCGTCGGGTCGCGCCGCGCCTGGTCGGGTCGCGCCGCGCCGCGACTCGCCTCGTCGGGTCGCGCCTGGTCGGGTCACGCCGCGCCGCGACCCGCCTCGTCGGGTCGCGCCGCGCAGGTCGCGCCGCGCCGCGCCTGGTCGGGTCGCGCCGGGTCGCTGGTCGGGTCTTGTTCAGTTCAAGCCGCCGTCATCGCGGAGTATGTGTCGTAGAACGGTTCGAAGCTCGCGCCGTCGGGGAAGCGCAGGACCGTAAAGCCGGCGGCGGTGAGTTTGGCGTCGCGGCGCGCGTCGTCGCGGCGAGTGGGCGGCCGTCCGTGCGGCCTGCCGTCGATCTCGACGACGAGGTTTCGGTCGGGCCAGTGGAAGTCGACCTCCTCGTCGAGGAGGTGGGTGCCGACGAGCGGCTCCTCGACCCGGCCTTCGATGTGGCGAAGGAACGCGTCCTCGCGGTTGCTGCGGGTGCCGGCGGAGCCGCTGAGGTGCAGCTCGATCGCGCGTTCGAGGCGCTTGAGGTGGTGGCGGCCGTTGGCGCGGGCCATGGCATCGCGCGTGGCGGCGAGGTTGAAGAGGCCGCGGAACGCCGCCTCGTGAATCACGAACGCGAGTTGGTACGGCGTGAGTATGTCGGAGAGATCGACCAAGATCCGTGCCATGCGGGTGACCGGGATGCCTTGGTAGATCGTGATGTCTCGGCGGTCGAGGTTGCGGCACTCGTGGGCGCGGGCCGGCGGGCGCGGTCTGCGCCGAAGGGGAGCGACGACGTCGATGTGGGCCGGGAGCCCGAACCGCGAGACTTTGCACAGCCAGGCAGCGGGGAGGTGGCTCAAGGCCGCGCCATCGCCGCACGCGAACACCGCCGCGAGCATGCGGCCCTTCTCCGATAGACCGGTGTGCCCGAGCGCGTACACGCCCGGGTAGAGCCGGTGCAGACGCTTCGACTTCACCCAGCGCGTGATCGTGTCGTGGTTGAGGCCGGCCCACAACAGTTGTGCGAGGCGCACGATTCCGTGCTGGCGAGTGGCGAAGCGGGCGATCAGTTCTTCGGGGGTGACGGACGAAATTCGCGTCTGGTGGGGAATTTGAGACGGCACCCCCGGAGTGTCGGGCCGGTGCCTGCAACGGATCTAGACGCAAACGCCACGAAACTGTGCCGAATGTGTGCCAAAACACGCACGGCGGGGGGAGAGGGTCGTCCTCCGGGCGCGTACGAGCCGTTCGGCCCGGCGCGTGCCGTGCCGGCGCGAACGACACGTCCGGGCGCGGGGCGCGCCGTGCGGGGGGCGTGCCGTGCGGGCACGGGGCGTGCCGTGCGGGCGGGGGGCGTGCCGTGTGGGCGCGGGGCGTGTCGTCCGGCCGGAGCGTGCCGTCCCGCCTGTGGCGAGCAATCCGGTCCGGAGCGTGCCGTGCGGGCGCCGGGCGTGCCGTGCGTGCGGGGGGCGTGCCGTGTGGGCGCGGGGCGTGTCGTCCGGCCGGAGCGTGCCGTCCCGCCTGTGGCGAGCAATCCGGTCCGGAGCGGCGTCGCGCCGGGCGGGCCGTGCGGCGCGGGACGTGCCGTCCGGCCGGGACGTGCCGTCCGGCCGGAGCGGCTGCCGGGCGAGCAATCCGGTCCGGAGCGTGCCTTGCGGGCGCCGGGCGTGCCGTGCGTGCGGGGGGCGTGCCGTGTGGGCGCGGGGCGTGCCGTCCGGCCGGGGCGTGCCGTCCTGCCTGGGGCGAGCAATCCGGTCCGGGGCGTGCCGTGTGGGCGCGGGCGTGCCGTGCGGGCGGGGGCGTGCCGTGTGGGCGCGGGACGTGCCGTCCGGGCGGGGCGTGCCGTCCTGCCTGGGGCGAGCCATCCGGTCCGGGGCGTGCCGTGTGGGCGCGGGGTGTGCCGTGTGGGCGGGCGGCGTGCCGTGGGCGCGGGGCGTGCCGTGGGGCGCGGGGCGTGCCGTGGGCGCGGGCGTGCCGTGTGGGCGCCGGACGCGCCGTCATCGCGCGCGGCGCCCATGCACGCATTGCGCGGGGGACGGCCCTCCGAGTCGAGGACCGTCCCGCGCGACCCCTCCTACTCCAGGACCCCGGAAAACTCGCCCGAGCGGATGAGCTCGACGACCGCGGCGATGTCGCGGTCCATGCGCCGATCGGCATCGAGGAACGCGACGCGCGCGCGGACCAGTGCGTGCGCCTCGCGAACCTTCGGGCTCGCGTGCTCGATCCCGCGCAGCTCGAGAGCCTGCGCGAGCGCGATCAGATGGATCGCGGCGATGTTCTGGGCGATCTCCACGATCGTGCGCGCGTCGCGCGCGGCGATCGTTCCCATGGAGACCTTGTCCTGGTTGTGGGCCTCCGTTGAGCGCGAGTGGATACTCGCCGGATTGCACATTTTGAGCGCCTCAGCCGTCAGGGCCGAGCACGACAACTGCATGCCCTTGAAGCCGTGGTGCAGACCGGCTTCGTGATCGGTGGGCGCGAAGTACGGAATCAGGTTCGGCGTCAGGCCGGCGTTGAACTTCTCGTCGACGATCAGCTCGAGCTGACGGTCCATCAGGTCGCACAGGTTCGCGAGCGCGATCTTCACGGAGTCCATGCCCTGGGCCATGTGCGAGCCGTAGAAGTTGCCGCCGCTCTGGACGCGGCCGGCGCCGACGTCGAACAGCGGGTTGTCGTCGGAGGAGTTGATCTCGATCTCGACCCACTGGTCCAGCCACGCCAGGGTGTCGCGCAGCGCGCCGGTGATGTGCGGCGCGCAGCGAATCGAGTACTTGTCCTGCACCGAGCGGGTGAGCTCGCGGAAGCCGGCCCCGTCCAAGGGCACGATGTCCTCGGCGTCGTGGGTGAGCTCGGAGCCTTCGAGCAGCATCCGGATGTTCGCCGCGCTCTCGAGGATGCCCGGGTGCGGCTTGGCCTGGAAGAGGAACTCGTTGAAGTGGCCGTGGTTGCCCATCAGCGCTTGGGAGGCCATCGCCGTGCACAGGTCGACCACGAAGGCGAGCTCGCGGGCGTCGTGGACGGCGAGCGTCGCGAAGCCGCTCATGAACGACGTGCCGTTGGTCAGCGCGAGCCCTTCCTTGGCCTCGAGCACCAGCGGCTCCAATCCGAGCTCGCCGATCACGTCGAGCGCCTCGCGGACCGCGCCCTCGTAGAGCACCTCGGTCTCACCGACCAGCGCGCGGCCGACGTAGGACAACGGCACCAGGTCGCCCGATGCGCCGCACGAGCCGCGCTCGGGGATCAGCGGCAGGATGTCGTGGTTGAGCAGCGTCAGCAGCCGCTCGATCAGCTCCATCCGCACGCCCGAATTGCCCTTGGCCAGGCAGTTGGCGCGGAAGAGCATCGTCAGCCGCGTCACTTCAGGGGAGGCGATCTGCCCCGTCCCCGCACCCAGGAAGCGCAGCATGTTCTGCTGCAGCTGGGCGGCCTTCTCGGGCGCGATCTGGCGGTGCGCGCTGTCTCCGAACCCTGTCGTGACGCCGTAGATCGGAATCTCGCGTTCGATCAGGTCCGTCTTGAGCGCACGCGCAGCCTCGACCCGGCGCACGGCCGCGGTCGAGAGCGTGGCGCGACCGCCGTGGCGAGCGAGCCGCACGGCGTCAGCGATCGTGAGCGATCCACCATCGAGATCGATGTGAACGCCCGTGTCCTGATGCAGCAGATCCGTCATGTCGTAGCGAAGGTATCGCGCTGGACGAACATTGTGCCAAATTTGGCCTTTCTGCTCATTATCGTCCAGGCTCACACGGGTTGAATCTGCACAACTTGTCCAGTGCGTACGGTTTGCCACGTAAGCTTGATCGAGCGCGCCAATCTGCCGTTGGACAGCGTTCAGATCTGTCGGGAATCGTCCAGCCGGTGTACGATCCGTAAGCGATGTTCCTCGGCTTGGTGAAAGATCCTGGACGTGATTGGCGACCGTGGGACGACGCGCCGGAGCCGAGCCCACGCCGGTCCTGGCACATCCCCTGGGGGCTCATTTCGCGGGTCGCACTGTGGGTGGCGGTGATCAGCGGGATGTTCGCGCTGGTGCCGGTCGCCGACCACGCGCTGGGCAACCTCGCCGGCTACGTGCTGATCCTGCTGACGGTGGCGCTTGGCGTCTGGCGGATCGACCGCTGGTTCTCCCACCAGTACTGGGACGGCCTGCGGGATTACCACAGCTGACTAGCGGAAGGGCCGCACCGCTTCCCAGCCCGGGTCGCGGTGGCACTCGAACGCGTAGCCGCGGTCGGCGGCCCAGGTGGCGAGCTCCACCGACGTCGCCGCGTCGCCGTCGACGTAGACATACGCGGTGCGCTCGCCGCCCGCGGTGAGGCTCGCGGCGTGGAACGCGCGGCCCGCGAACCCCGCCTGCAGCGCCTGCTCGTTGTCCTGCAGCGTGGACAGCTCGACGTCCTCGAGCGACGCGACGAGCTCGCACACATGATCGAAGTAGGGATGGTCGACGGGCCGCAGCGGCCGGGCGGCGACGACCAGGGCGTCGCGCCCGCGCAGCACCGCCCACGTCTGCTCGGACGGCGCCCGCGTGCGCAGCTCGTCGATGACGGCGCGCAGCAGGCCGACGTCCGCGCTCGCGGTCGGTGCCTCGGCGCTCCAGCGGATCGAGCCGATCCAGCGCTCGACCTCCTCCTCGCCGAGCACGGAGTCCAGCGCCAGGTAGCCGACCTGCGTGCGCGTGTCCTCGTCGAGCGACCCGAACCCGGGATGTTCGACGACCAGGTTGAGCTCAGCGCGTTGCTCGTCGAGCTCGATGGCGAAGCGCAGGTCCGCGAAGGCGAACCGCCGCTCGTCGACCTCGAGCACGAAGTCGGCGGCGTTGGGCGGTGCGAGGCGCCCCGGGTGGTACTCGAACTCGGTGTCGGCCGGCGGGGCGGCATCGAGCCAGCGGTAGGCGGCCTTGCGCCGGTCCGGGTCGCCCTGGCTGGAGACGCAGACGGCGTGCCGGGCGCCCAGGCCGGGCCCGAGCTCACCCACGAGCCCGAGCGCCATGATCCGCTCGTGCACCTCCGCGATGACCGGCGCGTCGTGGCGACCCTCGTCGAGCGCCGCCGCGACCGCGGCCCGCGCCCCCGTCCACCACGACCAGAAGTCGTCGATGCTCACGAGGGCGCGAGGTACCCGCCTCAGGCCAACTGGAAGCGCCGGACCAGCTCCGAGAGCTGCTGAGCGGTGCCCGCCAGCTCCTGCGCGGAGGCGGCGATCTCCTGGCTGGACGCGCTGGTCTGCTCGGCGGAGGCGGACACCTCTTCGGCGGAGGCGGAGGACTCTTCGGCGACGGCTGCCACCTCGGTGATGTCCGCCCCCGCGCGCTGGGTCTCGGACGCGATCTCGCCGACCGCGACGGTGATCTCGGCCACACGGGCGTTCATCGTCTCGACCGCCGCGCCGATCAGTTCGAACGCCTCGCGCGTGTGCTCGACGGTCGCGACGCCGGCTTCGGTTCGCTGGGCGCTGTCGCGGACGACGGCGACGACGTTCTTGGTCTCGGACTGAATCTCGGTGACGAGCGTGGCGATCTCGCCCGCGGCGCTCTGGGACTCCTCGGCGAGCTTGCGCACCTCCTCGGCCACGACGGCGAAGCCGCGGCCCTGCTCGCCCGCGCGGGCCGCTTCGATCGCGGCGTTGAGCGCGAGCAGGTTGGTCTGCTCGGCCAGGCCGGTGATGGCGTCGACGATGCCGCTGATGCGCTCGGACTTGGTGGCCAGCGACTGGATCGCGTTGCCGACCTCGGTGGACGCCTGGGCAAGCGCCCGGATCGCGCTGGTCGCCTCATCGGCGGCGGCCACGCCCTCGCGCGACGCGTGGGAAGCCTGCTCGGCCGCGACACCGGTCTGCTGCGCCAGCGAGGCGCTGGAGTCCGCGGCGTGGCCGGCTTCGGCGACCGCCTCGCGGGCGGACTCGACCATCCGCACCTGGCGCTCGGCGCCCTGGGCGACATCGGTCACGGCGGACGTGATCTCGCCGACGGCGCGGCCGGCCTCCTCGGAGGTCGACGCCATCTGCTGTGAGGCGGAGGACACCGTCTCGGCCTGGGTGGTGAGTTCGTTGATGACCGCGTTGAGGTCGCCGAGCAGGCGGTGGAAGGCGGTGCCGAGCAGGTCGCGGTCCGAGCGCGGGGTGACGGTGACGGTGAGGTCGCCCGCGGCCACCCGGTCGGCGGTCGCCGCCATCTCCTTGAGGTAGTCGACCATCTCGGCGAAGGCCGCACCCGTCTCGCCGAGTTCATCGCGGCTGCGGATGTCGACGTTCTGCTCGACGTCACCCTGAGCGATTCCCTGCGCGGCATCGCGGATCTGGTTGACGCCGCGCGTGATCGCGCGGGCCAGCAGGAGCGCGACGGCGCTGCCGATGAGCACGGCCAGAGCGGCGAGGATGAGCGTGAGCGTGCGCGCTCGCGACGCGGCCTGGGAGGCAGCGGCGGCGTCGGTCGCGGCGGCCTTCTCGTTCAGCGTCGCCCACTGGGTCCGTGTCGCGCTGAAGCGCTCGAACAGCGGCTTCTGGTCGACCATGATCTTCAGCGCTCCCTCGTCATCGCCGGCCAGCGTGAGGGCGGTGACGTCGCTCGTCTTGGCCTTGTAGGTCGCCCACAGGCTGCGCGCCTGCTGCCAGAGCCTGCGATCCTCGCCGTCGCTGACCAGCTTCTGGTAGTTCGCGAACGCCTGGCTCGTCTCGACGTCGAGCGCCTGCAGGTCCTTGCTCGTCTGCGTCATGTCCGCGCGGTCGGTCTGCGCGATCTGCTTGAACAGGCGACCGCGGTAGTCGGCGCTGGAGGCGCTGATGGCGCCGATCGTCTTCAGCGACGGAACGTCGCCCGCGGCGATGACCATCGTCTTGGCGTTCATGCTGGCCATCGAGCTGATCGCGACCGCCACCGAGACGCCGAGCATCGACAGGACGACGGCGAAGCCGGCGAGAAGCTTGGTGCGAACGGACAGGTGCATGAGCGTGAATGGATCTCCGGAGTAGGAACGGTTCTCTGTCCCTGATCGACCGGACCTGTCGTCACCGTGTTGGGATTCGGTTAGTTGAGGGGCTACCGCGCCAGCGCAGCGGCGGTGCGCAGACGCCCGGCCACGGACGCCGCGGGCTCGCCGAGACGGTTGGCGAGCACGTCCGCGCACAGCTCGAGGTTGCGGGCGAGCCGAGGGACCGGGAAGCCGCGGGTGCGGAGGACGTCCGCCAGCCAGGTGACCTCCTTCTCGAGGTCGCACAGGCCCTCCTGGTCCAGGAACGCCCACTGCAGGCAGTGCGCGGTGTCGTAGAGCTCCCACGGGCGCGCCGCGTCGCCGTAGGTGACGAGATCCTCGGGGAACTCGGCGAAGTAACGGTCGGCGATCAGCTCGGTGAGCGGGCCGAGCGCGACCCGCTCGCTGCCCAGGCGGGCGTGGGCGGGCGCCGCCATGCCGCTCGGAGGGGCGACGCGACGGCCGGACATCAGTTGAACTCCGCCCGCTTGGCGACCGCGTCGACCGCCTCGACGGCGTCCGAGACGTTCTCGCACACGCTGATCCCGGGGCGCGAGCGCAGGCGCGAGCTGATCGCGCGCCCGCCGATCACGAAACCGGCGTCCGGGAAGTGGTTCTGGATCTCGTGGATCGTGATCAGCGTCGAGTCCGCGCCGCCGGGGACGGTCGAGCTGAGGCAGATCACGTGCGGAGCATGGCGCACCGCGGCGGAGGCGAGCGACTCGGCGGGCATGTCCGGGCCGAGCATCACGACCTGGCAGCCAACCTCGCGCAGCAGGTCGCCGACCATCCGCAGCGCCAGCACGTGGTGCTCGCCCGTCGGGGTGGCCAGCATCACGCGGTAGCCGGCCCGCGCCCGCGCGACCCGCCGCGCCTCCCGCAGCAGCGTCAGCATCCGCGTCGAGATCTCGGTGGCCAGATGCTCCTGCGCGATCGAGATCTCGCCCCGCTGCCAGAGGTCGCCGATCAGCCACAGGGCCGGGGCGATGACTTCCTCGTCGATCTCGGCCATGGTCAGCCGGGCGTCCAGCGCGGAGCGGATGGCAAGCTCCGCCGCGACCTCGTCACCGGTCAGCAACGCCGCCGCGTACGCACGGCCGATCTGGTCGAATCTGGCGCGCGATTCGCCCATCGCTGCTCGCTGTCGACCATATCGCGCGCCGAGCGTGGACGAAGGGTCGATTCCCCGGGCTAGACCATCGGCGAGCCCGTTACGCCGGCAATAGGCGCATCATGCAACCAATGGCGCACATCCTCGTGATCGACGACCGGCCGGACCTGGCGGTCACCCTGCAGATGCTGCTGCAGCGCGCCGGCCACGACGTCATCACGGCCGACAACGGGCGCCGCGGCCTGCGCACGTTCTTCGAGGAGCGCCCGGACCTGGTGGTGCTCGACGTGCTGATGCCCGAGCTCGACGGCTGGCAGACACTCGAGCGTCTGCGCGACCTCAGCGACGTCCCCGTCCTGATGTTCAGCGGCACCAAGCCGCAGCCGGAGCAGCTCGAGCGCCTGCGCCCAGGCCGCGACGCGTTCCGCTCCAAGCCGTTCTTCGGCAACGAGCTCGTCGGCGTGGTCGACGAGCTGCTCGCCGCCTGAGGGGTTTACAGCCCGCCGGTCACCCGCAGCACCGTGCCGGTCGCGTAGGACGCGTCGGCGCTCAGCAGCCACGCGACGGCGCCGGCGATCTCGTCCGGCTCGCCCGCTCGGCCAAGCGGGATCTGTGACGCCAGACGAGCCGGCCGCTGCGGGTCGGCGTGGAGCTCGGTCCAGATGATCCCGGGCGCGACGCAGTTGACGCGGATCTCGGGCGCGAGCTCCTTGGAGAGCCCGACGGTGATCGTCTCCACCGCCGCCTTCGCACCCGCGTACCAGACGTACTCGCCCGCCGAGCCGCGCGTCGCCGCGACGGAGGAGACGTTGACGATCGCGCCGCGGCCGATCCGGGCGGCGAAGCGCCGGCAGCACAGCAGCGTGCCGATCACGTTGACCGCGTAGACACGCTCGAACTCGGCCGGGTCGACGTCGACCAGGCGCCCGGTCGGGCCGACGATGCCCGCGTTGTTGACCAGGCCCGTGACCTCGCCCAGCGAAGCGGCGGCGTCGAAGAGCGCGTCGACGTCCGCTTCGACGGCGACGTCACTCTGCACCGCGACGCAGCGCGCGCCGTGCGCGACCGCGGCCTCGACGGTCTCTCGCGCCCGCTGTTCGTCGGCGCGATAGGAGAACGCGATGTCGTGGCCGTCAGCGGCCAGGCGCCGGCAGATCGCGGCGCCGATCCCGCGTCCCCCACCGGTCACCACCGTCAGTGGTCGCATCGTCGAAATCCTCGCGGACGGCTTCGAAGTAGGAGTTGCAGGCCTGGCAGCGCCATTGCGCGGTGATGATCTGCCCGCCCCACTGGGCCACGCGCTCGACGTCGGCCGAGTCGCAGAACGGGCACCTCATCCGTTCCACCGGCGGCGTTCGGGGTCCCAGTCCTCCCAGGTGAGCTCGGGGAGCTCGATCTCGACCTCCTCGCGCGCGAGCAGCCCGGTGAGCCAGGCGCGCATCACCTCGCGCTGGTGCGCGGGGTCGTGGTGGACCGCGCCGGCCTCGAGGGCGGCGAGGTACTCGGGGTCGTCGTCGGGGCCGAACCAGCGGCCGGCGTGCTCCCAGGTCTCGAGCAGGCGTGCGACGAACGCGTCGCGGTCCGCCTCGCTGCGCAACAGGCGCCGCGCCCACGCCTCGCCGTGCGCGCGGTGCGAGCCCTCCTCCTGGAGGATCTTCTTCGCGCGCTGGGCCATCGGGGTCAACGAGCTGTCCACGCAGGACGCGACGAACGTCGTCAGCACGCCGTCGACCAGCAGGTTGGCGGCGATGAACGCGTTCCAGTCCGGCAGCTCGTCATCGAGCAGCGCGAGCCGCTTGTCGCCGCCGAACCCGTCCTCGTTGGCGTCGACGCCGAGCTGCTTGAGGACGGGATAGGTCGAACGGGCGTGCCCGAGCTCGTCCTGCGCCATCGCGGCCGCGGCCACGGCGGACTCCAGCGTCGGCGCGGACACGGCCCACTCGGCGTAGCGACGGCCGAGCGCCGACTTGTTGTCCGCCAATGAGGCGACGAGCGTCTTCATGGCTTGATCGCCTCCCGGATCGACGAGCGCGGCACGATGATCATGTGAATCCACGGCTGCTCGTCGTAGATCGAGCGGGCCGACACCAACGCGAGATCCTCGTCGTCCTCGGTGACGGTCCCGACGTGGTGCAGCGGGTCCTCGTAGGCCTTGCGGGCGAACACTTCCCAGACGGTCATCCCTGCACCTCCCGCGAGTACAGCGACGCGAGCCGCCTGGCGAGTCCCTGCAGCTCCCGCGAGTACGAGCCCTCAGGGCGAGGACTCGACAGCGACGCGAGCCGCCAGGCGAGCGTCGCCGTCATGCGACGATCCCCAGGCCGCGCATCGTCTCGCGCGCCTCCTCGCGGATCATCTTGCGGGTCCACACCGGGTCCCAGACGATCTCGATCCGCACCTCGTCGACCTCGGGCTCGGCCAGCAGCCGCTCACGGATGTCGTCCTGGATGAAGTCCATCGCCGGGCAGCCCATCGCGGTGAAGGTGAGCTTGAGATCGACGACGCCGTCGACGAACTCGATCGCGACGATCAGCCCCATGTGGACGACGGAGATCGGGATCTCGGGGTCCTCGACCTCGGTCAGCGCCTCCCACAGACGTCGTTCGACGTTCAGGCGAGTGTCGCGAATCATCCGCGGTAGCCCTTCTGGAGCTTCGCGACGTAGGTCTCGTTCATCGGCCCGCGGCCCTTCCACCGGACGATGACCTCTTCCCACGACACCTCGGTCCCGCCCCACTGCTTCTTCTCGGAGTCGAAGGCCTGTGGGAACGGGCAGTCGATGACGTAGCGCTGCGACTCCTCGTCGAAGTGCGCGGGAACGGAGAGCCCCACCTCGTCCATGAACGGCACGACGTGGCCCATCCAGTCCTGGCGCAGCTCGTCGTTGGTCTTGCCCTTGAAGCCGTACTCGAGCTGGATGCCGTGCTGCTTGCGCGCGTCCGGCAGCCCGAACCACTCCAGCGTCAGGATGAACATCCAGTCCAGCGAGGCCTGGAGCTTGGCGCGATGATCGGGATCGGCGGCGAACTTCTTCACCCACGTGCGACCGTGGCGCAGGTGGAAGGTCTCCTCCTTGTCGACCTTCGCCAGCGCGCGCTTCCAGGGGCCGAAGGTGGAGGACTGATGGACGTCGCTCAAGAGCACGAAGCCCGCCTGGTCGTACAGCGCGTTGGCCAGCACGAGCTCGTACCACGAGTCCAGCGGCACGTCGAAGGCGTACGGGTACTTGAAGGCACTCGCCTCGCGCTCGTAGATCAGCGCCGGCATGTCGACGCCGAGGTCGCCCAGCAGGCGGTAGCCGATGTGGGCGTGCGCGAGCTCGTCCTGGATGATCGAGACCGCGGAGCCGAAGTTGTTCAGCGCGGGCGCGTGATTGGCGGCGCGCAGGTACGCGGGCGCGGACACGAGCTCGGTGTCCGCTGACACCGTCAGGATCCGGCGGATGCCCTTGAGGTATTCCGGGGACATGTGCTGGAGCCCCTCGACCAGCTTTCCGGCAGCGAGATGCGCGCGCACCTCATCTTCGGTGCGGGGCGCGAGGTCCTCGACCGCCGTCATCGCTCTCCTCCAACGTGAGACATCATGTTGACGAACGGGAGCGTATCGTCTAACTTTCCCATCGTCAAGACGCGCGCGGAGGAGACACTGTGAGCACCGAGACCCTCTCGACCCTCGAGATCTCAAACCCTGGGACGGGAGAGCTGGTCGCGTCCGTGCCCGGCGCCACGCCTGAGGACGTGGACCGCGCGGTGCGGGCGGCGCACGCCGCCCAGAAGGACTGGGGCCGGCGCTCCTACGAGGCCCGCGGCAAGGTCCTGCACGCGATGGCCGAGGCGTTCTCCGCCCACGTCGACGAGCTCGTGCCGATCCTCGTCGCCGAGCAGGGCAAGACGATCCGCGAGGCCAGGATCGAGCTGCACAAGGCCGCGGACACGCTCGAGCACTACGCGGGCCTGTCACGCCAGGTGCGCGGCGGCGTCGATCCACAACATCGACACGGGCGTCGACGGGCGCGTGTTGCGGCGCCCGCTGGGCGTGGTGGCGGCGATCGTGCCGTGGAACTTCCCGACGACACTGCTGTGCAACAAGGTCGGCCCGGCGCTGCTGTGCGGCAACACCGTGGTGGCCAAGCCGGCCGACACGACGCCGCTGACGACCCTGCGACTGGGCGAGATCTTCGCCGAGGCGGGCGTGCCCGAGGGCGTGTTCACCGTCGTCCCGGGCACCGGCGCCGTCGCCGGCGAGGCGCTCGTGCTGCACCCGCTGGTGCGCAAGGTGGCGTTCACCGGCTCGACGCCGGTGGGCGAGCACGTGTCCGCGCTGGCGGCCGCCGGCTCCAAGCGCGTGACGCTGGAGCTCGGTGGCTCGGACCCGATGATCATCTGCGACGACGCCGACCTGAAGGCGGCGGCGTCCGCGGCCGCCATGGGCCGCTTCTACAACTGCGGCCAGGCGTGCCTGGCGATCAAGCGCGTGTACGTCTTCGAGAGCGTCGCCGACGAGATCATCGAGGCCGTCGCGGCCAAGGCGAAGCGGCTGCGGCTGGGCGTGGGGGATGACCCGAACGCCCAGATGGGCCCGATGCACACCGAGAAGCAGCGCGCGATCATGGAGCGCCAGATCGCCGACTCCGGCGGCGAGATCGTCGCCGGCGGCGGGCGCCCGGACGGGTTGGAGAACGGCTGGTTCCACGAGCCGACGGTCGTCGTCGAGCCGGGCAAGGACTCGCCGATGGCGCTGGAAGAGGTGTTCGGGCCGGCGCTGCCGATCTGGCGGGTGGCGGACATGGACGAGGCGCTGGAGCTGGCGAACCGCTCGCCGTTCGGGCTGGGGTCGTCCGTGTGGACCAGCGACCTGAACCGCGCCGAGCGCGCCGCCGCCGAGCTCGACTGCGGCTACACGTGGATCAACTCGCGCACGAAGGTCTACGACGAGCTGCCCTTCGGCGGCCTGAAGGCGTCCGGCTACGGCAAGGAGCACGGCTCCGAAGCGCTCGACTACTACACCGACCTCAAGAGCGTGGTAGTCAAGCGCGCATGATCCTGTGGAGCCCCGAGGGGAGGCCCTCGGAGATGCGGCGCTTCGCGGAGCGCCACGGCTTCGACGACTACGAGGCGCTGCAGCGCTGGTCGGTCGACCGACCTCGACGGCTTCTGGCGCGCGGTGGCGGACTTCTACGCGCTGCCGCTCGCGCCGGCCCGGTGCTGGCCACGCCGCGAGATGCCGGGCGCGCTGTGGTTCCCGGAGGCGAGGCTCAACTACGCGTGCACATGCTGCCCGAGAGCGACGACGTCGCGTGATCGCCTCCAGCGCCCGCTGAGCGTTCGAGTACACGTTCAACGAGCTGCGCGAGCGGGTCGCGGGCGCCCGCGCCGAGCTGCAGCGGCTCGGCGTGGGCAAGGGCGACCGCGTCGTCGCCTACCTGCCGAACCGTCCCGGAGACGCTGGTCGCGCTTCCTGGCGTGCGCGTCGCCTGGGCGCGATCTGGGCGAGCGTCTCGCCCGAGTTCGGCCCGCGCAGCGTGATCGACCGCTTCGCGCAGATCGAGCCGAAGGTCCTGCTCGCGGTCGACGGCTACGAGCACCGCGGCAAGACGATCGACCGCCGCGCCGAGGTCGCCGCGATCCGCGCGGCGCTGCCGACGGTCGAGCACGTGATCGCGCCGGACTGGCCCGCGGGCGACGCAGCTCGAGTTCGAGCCGGTGCCCGTTCGACCACCCGCTCTACGTGCTGTTCAGCAGCGGCACGACCGGCCTGCCGAAGCCGATCGTGCACGGCCACGGCGGCATCCTGCTCGAGCACCACAAGAACCTCGGGCTCGACGTGGGACATCCAGCCCGGCGACCGGCTGCTGCAGCCGACGACGACCGCCTGGATGATGTGGAACGCGCTGGTCAGCGCGCTGATGCTGCGCGCGTCGATCGTGCTCTTCGACGGCGACGCCGCGTGGCCGGAGCTCGGCCGCCTGTGGGAGGTGGCGGAGGAGACCGAGGCGACGATCATCGGCGTCGCAGCCCGGCGTACCTGATGGCCTGCCGCAAGGCGGGCGTGCAGATCCCGCGCGGGCGGCATCGAGGCGCGTCGCCACCGCCGGCTCGCCGCTCCCGCCCGAGGGCTACGACTACGTCTACGAGCAGCTCGGCCCGGACGTCCTGCCTGATCAACGGCAGCGGCGGGACCGACGTCTGCAGCGCGATCGTCTCCGGCTGCCCGATGCTGCCGGTCGTCCGCGGCGAGATCGCGGGGCGCTGCCTCGGCGTCGACACCGCCGCGTTCGACCTCGACGGCAACGAGGTCGTCGGCGAGCTGGGCGAGCTCGTGATCCGCCAGCCGATGCCGTCGATGCCGGTGCGCTTCTGGGGCGACGCGGACGGCGAGCGCTACCGCGCGTCCTACTTCGACATGTACCCGGGCGTGTGGCGCCAGGGCGACTGGGTGCGCTTCTCGCGAGGCGGGCACGTGCATCGATCACCGGCCGCTCGGACGCGACGCTCAACCGCGGCGGCGTGCGCATGGGGACGAGCGAGCTCTACGCGGTGGTCGAGGAGCTGCCGGAGGTCGAGGACAGCCTCGTCGTGCATCTCGAGGACGACGACGGCGGTCGCGGGGAGCTGGTCCTGTTCGTCGTCGCCGACGCTCGACGACGGCGCTGCGCGGCGAGGATCGCCGACGCGCTGCGCTCGCAGCTGTCGCCGCGCCACGTGCCGGACACGATCGCCGCCGTGCCCGCGATCCCGCGCACGCTGACCGGAAAGAAGCTCGAAGCGCCGGTCAAGCGGATCCTGCGCGGGGCGCCCGCCGACGCGGTCGCCAGCCGTGGCGCGCTCGCCGTTCCCAGTCGCGATCGATGCCTTTGTGGAGTTCGCACAGGTAAGGTCGGCTCGATCCAAGAGAGGAGAGATGAGATGACGGTCGTCCAGCCAGCCTTGGCGCCGCCGCGGATCGTCGCTCGAGGACGCGCCCGGACGGCAGCCGGATCCTGCAGTTCGGAGATGGCAGCTCGAGCCCTACGAGGCCAGCCTCGGCCTGCTGCTGCGGCGCTGGGCGCGCGAGGCGCCCGACCGCGTGTTCCTCGCCGAGCGCGGCGGCGACGACGAATGGGTCGAGCTGACCTGGGGCGAGGCGGACCGGCGCGCCGACGTCGGTCGCCCAGGCGCTGCTCGATCGCGGGCTGGACGCCAAGCGCCCGCTGATGATCCTCTCCGGCAACAGCATCGACCAGGCGGTGCTGACGCTCGGTGGCTTCCTGGCCGGCGTGCCGGTGGTGCCGGTCTCTCCCGCCTACTCGCTGATGAGCCAGGACTACGGCAAGGTCAAGCACATCGCCGCGCTGATCAAGCCGGGGCTGGTGTACGCGGCCGACGCCGGGCCGTTCGGCGGCGTGCTGTCGGCGGTCGACTTCGGCGGCGCGGAGCTCGTGCTCTCCAGCGGGCCGGGCGCGACGCGCTTCGCGCGAGCTGGCGGCGACCGCGCCGATCGATGGACGTCGACGACGCGCTGGCGGCGCGTCGGCGCCCGACAGCGTGGCCAAGATCCTGTTCACCTCGGGCTCGACGGCGATGCCCAAGGGCGTGATCAACACGCACGGGATGCTGTGCGCCAACCAGCAGTCGCTCGCG
This sequence comes from uncultured Solirubrobacteraceae bacterium, assembly GCA_963798325.1. Lineage (GTDB taxonomy): Bacteria > Actinomycetota > Thermoleophilia > Solirubrobacterales > Solirubrobacteraceae > Solirubrobacter. The sequence goes on along the minus strand of CAWCSS010000001.1, from coordinate 875,072 downwards.
CAGATCTGGCCGTTCACGGCCGAGACGCCGCCGGTGCTCGTCGACTGGCTGCCGTGGAACCACACGTTCGGCGGCAACCACAACTTCAACCTGATCCTCAAGCGCGGCGGGACGCTCTACATCGACGCCGGCCGCCCGGCGCCGCCGCTGATCCCGATCACGGTGCGCAACCTGACGCGAGATCGCGCCGACGATCTACTTCAACGTGCCCGCGGGCTACGGCGCGCTGCTGCCGTTCCTCGAGCGCGACGCCGACGCTGCGCGCGCGCTTCTTCGAGCGCCTGGACCTGATCTTCTACGCCGCCGCCGCGCTGCCGCAGGACCTCTGGACGCGGCTGGAGACGTCGCGCGCGAGGCGCGCGGCGAGCCGGTGATGATGACGTCCTCGTGGGGGCTGACCGAGACGTCGCCGCTGGCCACCGCCGCGCACTTCCCGATCGACCGCGCGGGCGTGATCGGCGTGCCCGATCCCGGGCGTGCGAGATCAAGCTCACGCCGGTCGACGACAAGCTCGAGATGCGCGTCAAGGGCCCGAACGTCACGCCCGGCTACCTCGGCCAGCCCGACACGACGCGCGGCGGCCTTCGACGAGGACGGCTGGTACCGCACCGGGCGACGCGGGCCGGCTCGAGGACCAGGACGATCCCGAACAAGGGCCTCGTGTTCGACGGGCGCGTGGTCGAGGACTTCAAGCTGCTGACGGGCACGTTCGTGTCCGTCGGCAACCTGCGGATCGCGGCGCTCGCGGCCGCTTCGCCGCTGCTGATGGACGCGGTGGTCTGCGGGCACGACCGCGACTACGTCGGGCTGCTGGCGTGGCCGCAGCTCGGGCGCGGCGCGCGAGATCGCCGGGCGCGCCGGAGGCCGAGCTGCCGGAGCTGGTGCGCTCGCCGGCGCTGGCCGAGTTCGTGCGCGAGCGCCTCGCCGCGCACAACCGCGCGCAACCCGGCGTCCTCGACGCGCGTGGAGCGCGTGATCCTGCTGGCCGAGCCGCCCTCGCTGGACGCCAACGAGATCACCGACAAGGGCTACGTCAACCAGCGCGCCGCGCTGCAGCGCCGCGCCGCGTACGTCGACGCGCTGTTCGCCGATCACCCGGGCGAGGAGGTGATCCTGTGCCGGTAGGGATGCCGCCCACGGGCCGACGAGGTCGTCGCCGAGGCGGACTGCCTCGACGGCGTGCTCGGGTTCGAGGTCGTCTCGATCGGCGACGGCGAGGCGGTCGCGCGCTTTGCCATCACCGACCGCGTGCGCCAGCGCTTCGGGCTCGTGCACGGCGGCGCCTACGCGGCGCTGGCGGAGATGATCGCGACCGAGGCGACCGTCGCGAAGCGTGCACGCCGGACGGGTTCGCGGCGATGGGGACGTCCAACGACACGAGCTTCCTGCAAGGCGGCGCGCGGGCGACGCGATCACCGCGCCGCGCGGGCGATCCATCGCGGGCGGACGACGTGGGTGTGGGAGGTCGACCACATCGACGGCGAGGAGCGGCTGGTGGCCGTCACCCGGGTGACGATCGCGGTCCGAGCCGCGGGTTGACCACGCGTACATCGACCGCGGGTGGTCGCCGCACCCTGCGCGGCCACGGCTCGTTCACCGGCTGCGCGCGCCCGTGTTCGGAGGTCAACTAGTCGCGGGTCTCCAGCAGCGCCTGCTGGAGCGAGGTGAACAGCCGCCGGGTGGACGCGATCTCGGTCCGGTTGGCGCCCGCGCGCACGAGCGCGCGGACGGCCACCTGGCCGAAGCGCTCGAGGAACGCGTGGCGCTCGAGCAGCGATGCGGCGTGCAGGTGCGCGCGTCGCATCAGCGCCTCCGACGCCTGGGACGCGCCGCTGTAGACGCCCGAGGCGCAGCACGCGGCCGAGCTCGTCGAGCCAGCTCGGACGTCCTCCTGCGCGCCGTCGGAGGCGAACCAGCCCGGCGGGCCCTCGCGGTAGACGGCGGCGGCGGCCGCGGCGGCCATCTGGCGCCCGTGCTGGCGCAGGTGCTGGCCGAGCAGCGGCAGCGGCGTCGTCGGCGGCTCGACCGCGCGAACATGCGGGCGCACGCCGCGCTCGGCGGCGAGCCGGCGCACGGCGTCCAGCGGGAAGCCGGCGGTGCCCGCCGGCGGTGCGGATCGCCGGGATGCGGCCCTCGTCGGCCCAGCGGCGCAGACGCGACGGCGAGATCGAGAGCGTCGCCGCGGCGGCCTGCAGCGTCATCTGCGCGTCCCCGGGACGGCCGGCGCCTGGTCGCCGGCCGGAACCGGGAAGCGCTCGCGGATCTCCAGCGCCTCGTCGGTCGTGCCCAGGAACGCGTCGAGCACCCGCGGGTCGAACTGCTGCCGCGCTCGGCGCGCAGCGCCGCCAGCGCTTCCTCGACGCTGCCCGTCGCGCGGTACGGGCGCTCGGTCGTGAGCGCGTCCCACGTGTCCACGACGGCGACGATCCGGCCCACGAGCGGGATCGCCTCGCCCGCCAGGCCCGCGCGGGTAGCCGGCGCCGTCCCAGCGCTCATGGTGGGTGAGGGCGATGTCCGCCGCGGTGTCCAGCAACTCGACGCCGGAGCCGGACAGCATCGCGTGGCCGAGCTCGGTGTGCTCCTGCAGCTCGCGCCGCTCGGCGCGGGTGAGCGGGCCCGCCTTGAAGATGATCGAGTCCGGCACGCCGGCCATGCCGACGTCGTGCAGGCGGCTGGCGACCCGCAGCCGATCCGGCGTCGAGACCCAATCGCTCCGCCACCAGCGCGCTGTAGCCGCTCATGCGCTGCAGATGCGCCGGTGATGGCCAGGCTCCGGAGAGCTTCACCCTTCACGCTACTCCTCGCGGATGGTTGCGATCAGGGATGGTTGCGCGGTAAGTGAGGTAAGTCAACACGGTCATCGGTTCAGGAGCGGGGCAGCATAACGCTGCAGCCACGCCGCAAAAATGCATTTCGTCGCAAATTTGCGTTGAAATGCACTCAGTGGGGTACGGCTCATCGCGTGTCCTCAGGGCCTGAGGGAACGCAAGAAAGAGCGCACCCGTGCGACGATTACCCGCGTGGCGCTCGAGTTGTTCGCGCGCGACGGCTTCGCGGCGACGACGGTCAGCGACATCGCCGCCGCGGCCGACGTGTCGCCGCGGACGGTGTTCACGTATTTCGCCGGCAAGGAGAGCATCGTCTTCGCCGAGTACCGAGCCGAGTATCGACCGGCTCGGAGCCCGGCTCGCCGCCGCGTCGACCGGGGGAGACGGTGGTCGACGCGCTGCGCGCCTGGCTGGTCGGTCGAGGAGTCCACGCAGCCGGACGCCGAGCGGATCCTGGTGCGGCGACCGCGGCGCCGACCGATGTCGACTTCGCGCGGCTGCGCGAGCACGCGATCGAGCGCGATCCGGACCTCTGGGCGCTCCAGCGCCGCGAGACGCGCGCGCTCGAGCGAGTCATCGCCGAGGCGGTGGCCGGTGAGCTCGGCGTGACCCCGGACTCACTCGCCGCGCGGGTCGCCGGCGCGGCCACCGCGGCCGCGCTGCTCGAGCTCAACGCGCACGCCGCCCGGGGCGGCGGCGCGGCGCTGGAGATCGCTCGCGCTGACGCTCGACTTCCTCCGCGCGGGCGTCGCCGCGTTGGAGAAATGATTTGCTGTTTGCGCTCGCGTAGGATCTTGTCGCCGATGACCTCGCCGTCCGAGCTCCCCGACGCCCCGGTTTCGCCCCGGCGAGGGTCGACGCGTCGCCATCAGATCGCGCTCGAGATCCGGCGCTACCTCGAGCGCGAGGGCCTGCAGCCGGGCGATCGGATCGGCACCGAGCAGGAGCTCGCGACCGAGTTCGGCGTCTCGCGGCCCACGCTGCGCGAGGGCCTGCGGCTGCTCGCGTCCTCCCACCTGATCCGCGTCGGGCGCGGCCGCGCGGGCGGGATCTTCGTCGCCCGCACGCCCGGGCGAGGGCATGAGCCGCAACGTCAGCGAGTCGATCTCGATGATGCTGGCCACGGAGAGCATCTCGCTCGCCCAGCTGCTGGACGCGCGGCATGTTCCTGGAGGTGCCGCTGGCGGGGCTGGCGGCGACCAACGCGGGGACGACGACCGCGGACGAGCTGCAGGCGGCGATCGACGAGGCGACCGGCCACGAGCCCGGCACGCCGCCGTTCAACGCCGCCGACAAGCGCTTCCACCAGATCCTCGCCCGCGCCGCCGGCAACGAGCTGCTGCTGGCGTTCACGGACTGGATCCTCGAAGTCCTCCAGCCGCAGCTGATCGCGGACATCTCCGAGCGCGTCGACGGCGCCGAGATCCTGCGCCAGCACGCCGACATCCAGCGCGCCGTCAAGCGCCGTCAGTCGGCGGCGGCGGAGAAGGCGATGCGCGCGCACATCACCTACCTGCGCGACATCCACGAAGCCTGACGAGCACGTCGGCCCAGTCGCCGGCGATCGGTTCCGAGGTCCATCGCGCGTGGCCGGCGACCGTCTTCGGCCGCCGGTCGAACATCAGGACCTCGAACGGGTCGTTCGCCCTCAGCAGGCTGTAGGCGAGTGACGATCCCACGCCGCCCGCCCCGCCTGCGATGGCGACTCTTACTTGCGCTCGAACGCCGCGTCGAACGCGACGGTGCTGGGCGCGAAGTCGGTCGCGCGGACGAACGCCAGCGCGTCCGGCGCGCCCCAGTCGCGGTCCATCCCGGAGTCCTCCCACTCGATGCTCAGCGGGCCCTCGTAGCCGATCCGGTTCAGCGTCCGGAACAGCGCCTCGAAGTCGACGTCGCCGTGGCCGGGGGAGACGAAGTCCCAGCCGCGGTCGTCCTCGCCGAAGTTCAGGTGGCCGCCGAGGATCGAGCGGCGGCCGTCGAGGCGCTTGATCGAGTCCTTGACGTGGACGTGGTAGATGCGGTCGGCGAACTCGGTGACGAAGGCGCTGGAGTCCAGGAACTGGTGCGCGAAGTGGCACGGATCGAAGTTGATCCCGAAGCCCTCGCGGTGGTCGATCGCCTGCAGCGTCTTGCGCGTGGTCGGGAAGTCGTAGGCGATCTCGGTCGGGTGGACCTCGAGCGCGAACTTCACGCCCTCGGCGTCGAAGACGTCGATGATCGGGGCGAAGCGCTCGGCGAACTCCTCGTAGCCGCGTTCGATCTCCGCGAAATCGTTCGGCGGGAAGCTGTAGAGCATGTGCCAGATCGGGCTTCCCGTGAAGCCGGTGACCGTCTGGACGCCGAGCGCGGCGGCGGCCCGGGCCGTGTCCTTGAGCTTGTCGGCGGCGCGCCGGCGCACGCCCTCGGGGTCGCCGTCGCCCCACACGCCGGGCGGGAGCGTGCCCTGGTGGCGGCCGTCGATGCGGTCGCACACGGCCTGGCCGACGAGGTGGTTGCCGATCGCCCACACGCTGCAGGTTGTGGCGGTCGAGCAGTTCGCTTCAGCGTCTTGAGGTAGCCGGGGTCGCTGAGCGCGGCGTCGACGTCGAAGTGGTCGCCCCAGCAGGCGAGCTCGAGGCCGTCGAAGCCCCAGCCGGCCGACCTTCTCGGCGAGTTCGGTGATAGGGAGGTCGGCCCACTGGCCGGTGAAGAGCGTGACTGGTCTTGCCATAGGGGCGCGGAGGATATGGTGCAGTGATGCGGATCGCGATCGCGGGCGGCGGCCCGGGTGGGCTGTACCTCTCGATCCTCTTGAAGCGGCTGGACCCGGCCTTCGAGGTGGTGGTCCATGAACGCAACGCGCCGGACGACACGTTCGGGTTCGGCGTGGTGTTCTCCGACGAGACGCTGGCGGCGTTCGAGGCGGCGGACCCGGAGTCCTATGCGGAGATCACGCGGCAGTTCGTGCGCTGGAGCGAGATCGACGTGCACGTACACGGGCAGGTGATCACGTCGCGGTGGGCACGGCTTCTCGGCGATGGGGCGCAAGGAGCTGCTGGGCATCCTGCAGCGCCGCGCGCCGTCGCTCGGCGTCGACCTGCGGTTCCACTCGGAGGTCACGTCGCTGGACGGCGACCTCGTCGTCGCCGCCGACGGCGTGAACTCGACCCTGCGCTCGGCGTACGGCTTCGAGCCGGTGCTCGACCGCCGGCGCGCGACCTACGCGTGGTTCGGGACCGAGCACGTCTTCGAGTCCTTCACGTTCCTGATCGCGGAGACGCCGGCAGGGCGTCGTGCAGGTGCACGCCTATCCGTTCTCGGCCTCGCGCTCGACGTTCATCGTCGAGTCCGCCGGTGTGGAGCTCGACCGGGCGGCCTGTGAGGAGCTCTTCGGCTATCCGCTGATCGAGAACCGCACGCGCTGGATCAACTTCGTGACCGTTCGCAACCCGTTCTGGCGGCGCGGGAACGTGGTGCTGCTGGGCGACGCCGCGCACACCGCGCACTTCTCGATCGGGAGCGGGACGAAGCTGGCGATGGAGGACGCGATCTCGCTGGCCTGGGCGGTGCGCGGCGGGGACATCGACGCCTACGAGGCCGAGCGACGGCCGATCGTCGAGTCCACGCAGCGGGCGGCGCAGGGCTCGCTGGAGTGGTTCGAGGGGATCGGGCGCTACATGCATCAGGACGCGCCGACGTTCGCGTTCAACCTGCTGACACGATCGCGGCGGATCACGCACGGCGAGTTGCGGATGCGCGACCCGGACTTCGTGGCGTCGCTGGGTGACACGCCGCCGATGTTCGCGCCGTTGCGGTTGCGTGGCCTGGAGCTCTCCAACCGCGTCGTCGTCTCGCCGATGGACATGTACTCGTCCGTCGACGGGACGCCGGGGGACTTCCACCTGGTGCACCTGGGCGCGCGGGCGATCGGCGGGGCCGGGCTCGTGATGACCGAGATGATCTGCACATCGGCCGACGGGCGGATCACGCCGGGCTGCGGCGGGCTCTATCTCGATGAGCACGTCGCCGGCGTGGGCGCGGATCGTCGACTTCGTGCACGGCTACACGGCGATCGGCTGCCAGCTCGGGCACGCGGGGCGCAAGGGGTCGACCAAGCTGTTGTGGGAGGGCGAGGACGTGCCGTTGGACGACGGCAACTGGCCGCTGATCGCGCCGTCGCCGCTGCCCTGGGTCGAGGGCGTCAACCAGGTGCCGCGGGAGATGACGCGGGCGGACATGGACGCGGTGGTCGCCGAGTTCGTCGCCGCCGCTCGGCGCGCCGATGCGCGCGGGCTTCGACCTGCTCGAGATCCACATGGCGCACGGGTACCTGCTGTCGTCCTTCCTGTCGCCGCTGACCAACGTGCGGTCCGACGAGTACGGGCGTGATCGGGCGTTGTTCCCGTTGGAGGTCTTCGCGGCGTGCCGGGAGGTGTGGCCCGCTTCGAAGCCGATGTCGGCGCGGATCTCCGCGACCGATTGGGTCGCCGGCGGGTTCGACGGCGACGATGCGGTGGCGTTCGCGCGCCGGCTCGTGTCGGCCGGCTGCGACATCGTCGACGTCTCCACCGGGCAGGTCTCGCCGCTGCAGGAACCGGCGTACGGGCGCTCGTTCCAGACGCCCTACGCGGACCGGATCCGCCACGAGGCGGGCATCCCGGTGATCGCCGTCGGCGCCATCTCGTCCTACGACGACGTCAACACGATCATCCGCGCCGGGCGCGCGGACCTCTGCGCGCTGGCCCGCCCGCACCTGTGGGATCCGTACTGGACGTTGCATGCGGCCGTCGACCAGGGTGTCTCCGTGCCGTGGCCGCCGCAGTATCGATCCGGTGCGCGTGAGCCGCAGACGGGCAAGGACGTGCGGCGGATGCCGCTCCGGCGCTTCGACGCGGAGGTCGTCTCATGAGTCGCACGGTCGTGGTCACGGGTGGCAAGCGGGGCATCGGCGTGGCGATCTGCGCGGCGTTCTCCGACGACCACGTGATCCCGCTGTCGTCGTCCGACCTCGACGTCACCGACGAGGCGGCGGTCGCTGACGTGCTGGGCTCGTTGGACGTCGACGTGCTGGTCAACAACGCGGGCGTGGCGTCGAGCGCGCCGCTGCATCGCACGTCGCTGGAGGAGTGGGAGCGCCAGATCCGCGTGAACGCCACGGGCGCGTTCCTGTGCGCACGCGCCGTGCTGCCCGGGATGCGCGCGCGCGACCGCGGGCGGATCGTCACCGTCGCCTCGCTCGCCTCGCACGTCGGCTCGCGCTACACGTCGGGCTACACCGCGTCCAAGCACGCGGTCCTGGGGTTGACGCGGGCGGTCGCGGCCGAGGTCGCGGGCACCGGCATCACCTGCAACGCCGTCTGCCCGGCCTACGTCCGCTCCGACATGACCGACGCGACGATCGCGAACATCGAGTCCCGCACCGGCAAGGACGGCGAGTCCGCCCTGGCGTCGATGGCCGCGCTCGGGCGGCTGATCGAACCGTCCGAGGTGGCGTTCGCGGTGCGGTTCTTCGCCTCCGCGGAGGCGGGGGCGATCAACGGCCAGAGTCTGATCATGGACGGGGGAGGGGTGCAGCAATGACCTTCGGCTGGGAGGTCCGCGACGGCGTGGGCTTCGTGACGTTGACCGGCGCGGAGCGCAAGAACCCGCTGACCTTCGAGTCCTACGCGGCGCTGCGCGACCACTTCCGCGCGTTGGAGTATTCGACCGAGGTGCACGCGATCGTCATCGCGGGCGAGGAGGGCAACTTCTGCTCCGGCGGTGACGTCCACGACATCATCGGCCCGCTCACGAAGATGACCATGCCCGAGCTGCTGGCGTTCACGCGCATGACCGGCGATCTCGTGAAGGCGATCCGCGCATGCCGGCAGGTCGTCATCTCGGCGGTCGACGGCGTCTGCGTCGGGGCGGGCGCGATGATCGCCTGCGCGTCCGACCTCCGGCTCGGCTCCCCGTCCGCGCGGGTCGCGTTCCTCTTCACGCGAGTCGGCCTGGCGGGCTGCGACATGGGCGCCTGCGCGATGCTCCCCCGCATCGTCGGCCAGGGCCGAGCCGCCGAGTTGCTGTACACCGGCCGCTCGATGGACGCGGCCGAGGCCGAGCGCTGGGGCTTCTTCAACCGCCTGGCCGACGACGTCGTTGCCGAGGCCTCGTCACTGGCGACCGCATTGGCGTCCGGCCCCACCTTCGCCCACTCGATGACCAAGACGATGCTCGAGCAGGAGTGGGACATGTCCGTCAGCGCCGCCATCGAGTCCGAAGCCCAGGCCCAGGCGATCTGCATGCAGACCCAGGACTTCACCCGCGCCTACAACGCCTTCACGGCCAAGGAGCGCCCGGTCTTCGAGGGCAACTGAAATGCCCGACCCCGACCCACCGCCTGCGCCACCCGCGCCCACGCCTTCGCCGTCCGCCGCCTCGCCGCGCCTGCCGTCGCCCGCGCCTTCGTCGCCCGCGCCCGCGTCGTCCGCCGCGCCCGCGCCTACGTCGCCCGCGCCTGCGTCGTCCGCCGCGCCCGCGCCTTCGTCGCCCGCGCCTGCGTCGTCCGCCGCGCCCGCGTCGTCCGCCGCGTCCTCGCCGCCCGCCCTCGCGTGGCCCTTCCTCGACGACGCGCACCGCGCGTTCGCCGACTTCGCGCTCGCGCATCTCCCGTCCGTCGAGCCGACCGACCTCGACGACCGCTGCCGCGCGCTCGTCCGCGCGCTCGCCGCCGACGGCTGGCTCGAGCACTCCGTGCGCTCGCCGCTCGACGTGCGCACGCTCTGCCTCGCCCGCGAGACCCTCGCCTACCACGACGCGCTCGCGGACTTCGCGTTCGCCATGCAGGGCCTCGGCGCCGGCCCGATCACGCTGTTCGGCGACGATGCGCTGCGCGCCGACTATCTCCCGGCGGTCGCCGCGGGCGAGAAGATCGCCGCCTTCGCGCTGTCGGAGCCCGACGCCGGCTCGGACGTCGCGGCGATGACCACCGTCGCCGACGGCGATCGGATCACCGGCGTGAAGACCTGGATCTCCAACGGCGGGATCGCGGACTTCTACACCGTCTTCGCGCGGGCGCCCGAGGGCGTCACGGCATACGTCGTCGACGCGTCCGAGGTCGAGGTCGTCGAGCGCATCGACGTCATCGCGCCGCATCCGCTCGCCACGCTGCGCTTCGACGACGCTCCCGCTCGCCTGATCGGCCAGCCGGGCAAAGGGCTGCGCGTCGCGCTGGGCACGCTGGACGTGTTTCGCTCGACGGTCGGCGCGGCCGCGCTCGGATTCGCCCGGCGGGCCCTGGACGAAGCACTGGGCCGTGTCCGGGAGCGGTCACTGTTCGGCGCGCCGATGGCCGAGCTCCCGCTCGTCCAGGCGAAGCTCGCGACCATGGCTCTGGGCGTCGACGCGAGCGCGCTGCTCGTCTATCGCGCCGCCTGGACCAAGGACAACGGCGCGGCGCGCGTGACCCGCGAGGCGGCGATGGCCAAGCTCCACGCGACGGAGACCGCGCAGCAGGTCATCGACGACGCCGTCCAGCTCTTCGGCGGGCTGGGCGTGACGTCGGGCGTCGTCGTCGAGCGGCTCTATCGCGAGATCCGTGCACTGCGGATCTACGAGGGCGCCTCGGAGGTGCAGCAGCTGGTGATCGCGCGGGAGGTGCTGCGCTGATGGACACGTTCGCCCGCGACCGTCTGCCGCCCTCTGACGCGTGGCCCGACCTGCTCCTGCTCGACTACCCGCCGCGGCTCAACGCGGCGGTCGAGCTGCTGATGCACGACGGCGTCGCGTTCGCGGGCGGGTGGTCCTACGCGGAGCTCGCCGAGCGCGCTCTGGCGATCGCCGGGGCTCTGGCGATCGAGCCAGGTGCGCGCGTGCTGCTGCACTCGCCCAATACCGCGGAGGCGATCGCCGCGTGGCTCGGCGTCCTGCTCGCCGGCGGGATCGTCGTGGCGACGATGCCGCTCCTGCGGGCGGGTGAGATCGCCAAGGTCATCGCGAAGGCCAGACCGACAGCCGCCCTGACCACCCGAGAACTCGCCGCCGAAGTGACCCGCGCGGGGGAGCTCGCGCCGGCGCCGCTCCGCGTGCTCGTCCTCGAAGATCTCCCCACGCGCGGCGCGTTCGAGGCGGTCGACACGGCCGCCGACGACGTGGCGATCATCGCGTTCACCTCTGGCACGACGGGAACGCCGAAGGGCTGCGTCCACTTCCACCGTGACCTGCTCGCGTGCTGCGACACGTTCGCCGCTTCGATCCTCCAGCCTTCGGCGTCTGACGTCTTCTCCGGCACGCCGCCGCTGGCGTTCACGTTCGGGCTCGGGGCGCAGGTGCTGTTCCCGATGCGCTTCGGGGCGGCGATGGCGCCGACCGCGCCCTCCGCGCTGCTCGACACGCTCCGCACCCGTGACGTGACCACGCTCTTCACCGCGCCCACCGCCTACCGGTCACTCCTGCACGAAGCGCTCCCGCCGACGCTGCACACCTGCGTGTCCGCGGGCGAGCCGCTGCCGGCGGGTGTCGCCGAGGCCTGGTTCGAGAAGACCGGCATCCACATCATCGACGGGATCGGCTCCACCGAGATGCTGCACATCTTCATCGCCGCTCCGGCCTCCGAATCACGCCCCGGCTCGTGCGGGCGGCCGGTCCCCGGCTACGAGGCGCGGATCGTCGGCGACGACATGCAGACACTCCCACCGGGGTCGGTCGGGCGCCTCGCCGTCCGCGGCCCGACCGGCTGTCGCTACCTCGACGACCCACGCCAGTCGACCTACGTCCGCGACGGCTGGAACCTCACCGGCGACGCCTTCTCGATGGACGCCGACGGCTACTTCTGGTTCCAGGCCCGCACCGACGACATGATCATCTCCTCGGGCTACAACATCTCGGGCTTCGAGGTCGAGGCGGCGCTGCTCGAGCACCCGCTGGTCACCGAGTGCGCGGTCGTCGCGGCGCCCGACGAAGAACGCGGCCACGTCGTGAAGGCCTACGTCGTCGTCTCCGTCGCCCGTCGACGCCCGCGACCTGCAGGACCACGTGAAGGCCTCGATCGCGCCCTACAAGTACCCCCGCATCGTCGAGTTCGTCGACGCCCTCCCGCGCACACCCACCGGCAAGGTCCAGCGCAACGTCCTCCGCGAGTCCGCGTCATGAGACGCCTCCAACCACCCGGCTGGCCCGAGCCCCGCGGCTACGCTAACGGCATCGCCGCCACCGGCGAGCTGATCTTCGTCGGCGGCCAGATCGGCTGGGACGAAACCGGAGCCTTCCCGTTTGACGACCTCGCCGGCCAGGTCGGCCAGGCCCTGCGCAACATCCTCACCGTCCTCGCCGAAGCGGACGCCGGCCCCGAGCACATCGCCCGCCTCACCTGGTACGTCACCTCCCGCACCGAGTACCTCGACAACCTCAAAGCCATCGGCGCCGCCTATCGCGACGTCATGGGCCGCCACTACCCCGCCATGGCCGTCGTCGAAGTCACCGCCCTCGTCGAGGCCGCCGCACGCGTCGAGATCGAAGCCACAGCCGTCCGCCCAACCTAAAGGGGACAGTCCCCTTAACCCTGCGTTTAGGTTGGGAGGGGCGAGGAATGGTCCGTGGGTGCCTAGGACAGGTATGCCTCGACTACCTCGTCACGAGTTCGAACCCGGCGTCCACCACGTGTTCTCCCGCGGCAATCGCCGCCAGCCGATCTACCTAGACGACGCCGATCGCAAGCGCTACCTCGCGATGCTGGGACGCGTCACCCTGCGCATGAACTGGAGCTGCCTCGGGTTCTGCCTGATGGGCAATCACGTGCATCTCTTCATCGAGACGCGAACGCCCAATCTCAGCTGTGGGATGCATCGGCTCAATGGCGCCTACGCGCAGTACTTCAACCGCCGGCACGGCTTCTCGGGCCACCTCGTCGAGGACCGTTTCAAAGCCGTTCCGGTCACAGGCGACGGCCAGTTCGTGACCGTCGCTCGGTACATCGCGCGCAACCCGGTCGAGGCTGGTCTGTGCTCGCGCGCAGAAGCCTGGCCCTGGAGCAGTTACGCGGCCATCGTCAGACGCCGAACCCCGTACTGGCTCGACACCACCGCCCTGTTCGCCTATCTCGGAGCGGGCGGTGGCAGCCCGTTCCGCGTCTACGCCGACCTCGTCAACTTCGATCCGGAGCGCCAACCTAAAGGGGACAGTCCCCTTTAGGTTGGCTTGAGGTTTTGCGGTCGAGACCGTGACGCGCTTCCTGGCCAACAAGCTCAAGCTCACCGCGCGCTGCGTGTCCGCCGGCAGCGGGACGCTCACGCTGTCGGCGACCAGGGCGGTCGCCGACCGGATCGGCCTGAAGGGCACCACGCTGGGGACGGCCGACGGCACCTGTGACGGCAACGGCCGTTTCATCGTCAAGGTCAAGCCGACCAAGAAGGCGCGCGACGCGCTCGAGGACTATCGACGAGCCGTGACCACGACCGCGACGCTCGAGCTGGTCGGTCCGATCGGCCAGACGACGGCGACACGCAAGATCACATTGAAGGGGTCCAGGCGATGAACTGGGAACAGGATCCCATCACGCGGCGCTCGGCGCTGACCTATGGCGTCGGCTCGCTGGCTCTGGTCTGCTCGTTCGACTTCGACCGGCGGGCCGGCCGCGGGAAGACGAGCGCGTTCACCCGGGCGAGCGCTTCCGGTCCGTTCGAGCCGTTCAAGGCCGACCTGCCGATCCCGCCCGTCGCACGGCCGGTCAGCGCGTCGAAGAAGCTCGAGGAGTACGTGCTGACCATGCAGCCGGGCACGGCGGAGATCCTGCCGGGACTGCAGACGCCGATCCTGGGCTATGACGGGCGCTTCCCCGGCCCGACGATCAAGGCGCGCCGCGGCCGCCCGGTCAATGTCCTGCAGCGCAACCAGAGCGGCCGCGACCTCAACGTGCACCTGCACGGCGGCGTCACCCAGCCGCAGTTCGACGGCCACCCGCACGACTCGATCGCCAACGGCGACGAGAAGCTCTACAAGTACCCGAACGTCGCCCGCTCGGCGACGCTGTGGTACCACGACCACGCCCACGGCGAGACGTCCAAGACGCTGTTCGCCGGGCTCTCGGCCTTCTACCTGCTCGAGGACCCCGACGACAAGCACCTCGACCTGCCCCAGGGCAAGTACGACGTGCCGTTGATGATCGTCGACCGCTCGTTCAACCAGGACGGCTCCTTCCGCTACAAGGTCGACCTCGATCGCGGCTTCCGCGGAGACACGATTCTGGTCAACGGCGCGGTCGCGCCGCGGATGACGGTCGAGCGGAGGCTCTACCGGCTGCGCTTCCTCAATGCCTCCAACGCCCGGGCCTACGCGCTCGTGCTCGGCACGACCGCGACATGGTCCAGATCGGCTCCGACGGCGGGCTGCTGCCCGGGCCGGTGAAGCGCAACGTGATCCCGCTGGAACCCGCCGAGCGGGTGGACGTGATCGTCGACTTCCGCCAGTTCGGCGTCGGCTCGAAGGTGATCCTGCACAACACGGTCGGTGAGGCGTCGACGAGCGCGGTGATGCGCTTCGATGTGGTCCGGGGCGGGATCGAGGAGGCGCGCATCCCCAAGGTGATGGCGGAGGTCGACGAGTTGCCCGAGGTCAACGCCGAGCGCTCGTGGCCGCTGACCTTCCAGGGACTCGCGGGCGGCGCCTCGATGTGGCAGATCGCCGGCGGCGGCTTCAGTGAGACGCGGATCGACTGCCGGCCACGGCAGGGCACGACCGAGCTGTGGACGTGGAAGAACCTCTCCCAGCGCACCCACCCGATGCACCTGCACGGCTACCACTTCCGGGTGGTCAGCGTCGACGGGGAGCCGCCGCATCCGGGCGACCGGGGGTGGAAGGACACGATGGCCGTCTACGCCAACCAGACGGTGGTCGTGCGCCCGTACTTCGACTACTTCACCGGCGTCTACGTCTTCCACTGCCATGCCGCCGAGCACGGCGACATGTCGATGATGGGCCAGATGGATGTGGTCGCATGAAGCGCTTCGCGATCGCCTTCCTGACCGCGCTGACGGTCGCCGCACCCGCGCACGCCGCCACCCGCGCCGTCCAGGCCTACGACACGCCCTCGTTCCGCACGGTCTGGTGGCCGAACACGCTCCCGGCGCAGGTGGGGGACACGGTGCAGTGGCGCTTCACCCAGCCGGGCAACCCCAACGCCTCGACGCACGACGTGTGGCTCGTCCCGCCCGGCGGGACCGCGACCCAGCTCGGCGCGTCCTATCTGGGCCCGACCGCGCAGGCGGCCGTCAGCCAAGCCGGCACCTACCAGTTCTACTGCTCGATCCACGGCGGCCTCAGCCCCGGCGGGATGAACGGCACGATCACCGTGACGACGACCAATCCCGGCCCGCCGGTCGATCCCGGCCAGCCGTGGGTCACGGGCGAGGAGCCGCCGGACCCGAACGCGCTGCCCAACGACACGCTCGCGCCGACGGTCTTCGAAGAGGGCGACAACACCCCACCCACGCTCGAGCTGCTCAAGGCGACGGCGACCGACACCGGCGCCAAGGCCAAGATCGAGGTCGAGGAGCTCGTGACCGTCACGCTGCGGCTCAAGCACGGCAGGAAGATCGTCGCCACCAGGCGCGTGGAGGTCAACGCCGGCAAGGACACGGTCTCGATCAACCTGCCGAAGCGTCTCCAGAACCGGCGCGCGCGGTATAGGTTGCAGGTGTGGGCGACGGATGGCGTGGACCTGGACTCCAAGATCGAAGCGGCCTGGATCGACTTCCGGCCGTAGCTCGGCCGGCCCTGGCCAGTTGGGGCTCGCGCTTCGGCGCGTGGCTGCTGGACACGGGCATGTGCTGGGCGATCGCGTTTCTGCTGGTGATCCCGTTCGCGGTGACCGGCGACCCGAACTCTGAGGATGACGACTGGCTCGGCCTGGTCTGGCTGCTGCTCGCGCTGATCGTCAACAGCGTGTACTACGTGCTCACGATGCGCCGCTCGGGCGCCCACAACGGGCAGTCCTGGGGCAAACAGGTGGTGGGCATCCGCGTCGTGCGTGACGACGGCCGGCCGGTCGGGGTCAAGACCGCGCTCGTGCGCGAGGTGTTCGTGAAGTTCCTGCTGGGTGCGATCACCGGGATCGGCTGGCTGATCGACGGCCTGTGGCCGCTCGGGGAACGCGAGAACCGCGCGCTGCACGATTTCCCCGCGAGCACCCACGTGGTCACCACGCGCGCGCAGGCGCCCGCGCCACCGCCACCGCGCCCGCCGTCGCCGCGCCGGCAGCTCGCGCCGGGCATCCAGCAGCACCTCAACGCCGCCTACGCCGCCGCGAGCCGCATCCGTGAGGCGATCCAGCGCGCCCAGCTCCCCTACGCGCAGGTCTCCAGCGAGGTCGATTCGCTGCTGTCGGTGATGGGCCGCTCGGCCGACCGCGCCCAGATGCTGCACGAGGCGCTGGCCGAGAAGCCGGTCGCGGTCGTCCAGGCGCGGATGGAAGAGCTCGTGGGCACCGGCAAGGTCGAGCTCGTCAACGCGCTCGGTGAGCAGCTCGAGGTCCAGAAGCGCCTCGAGACCCAGCTCGGCAACTTCCACGACGAGATGGAGCGCATCGTGATCGAGCTCGAGACGATCCGGTCGAGCCTGGTCAACGTCTCCGCGTCGACCGACCAGGGCGTGCAGGATCAGCTCGCGTCACAGGTCACCGCGCTGCGCGACGAGATGGCATCCGTCGCGTCGGGCATGAGCGCCGCGTTCGATTAGTCCTCGTCGTCGGACTCCCAGCAGAAGAACCAGTGCCGGTCGTCGAACATCAGCGGGTCGGGCTCGTCGCCGTCGGGACAGAACAGGTAGGCCTCCGCGGCGAACGTGCGGACGGGCGCACCGCGTAGCGGCGGCCGGCGGGCCGCGAGCTCGAGCGTGTCGGGAGCGACCGAGATCAACACGGCGTCGAAGCGCTCCTCCCAGGAGCGCAGGAACGGCACGGCGTCGACCGCGGCGGGCACGGGACCGGCGCCGCCCCAGCCGATCGCGGCCGGGACGTCGGCGGGGCGCGTGACCGGCACGAGCGCGAGGGCGATCACCTCCTCGACGTGCGAGAGGGCGTATTCGAGCCCTTCCAGCTGGCGCGGCCCGCCGTCGGCGACCCCGGGGAACGGGCCCAGACGCTCTCGCCGCGCGGCGTCGTAGGCGCCGAGCTCGAACCAGCGCTGCGGCAGCTGCGCGGGCAGATCGACGTCGACCGCCAGCGGCCATTCCGGGTCGACCGGGCAGAACGCGGGGAGCTCCGTGCACAGCAGGACCGGCCACAGGCCGGTCTCGCCGAACGCGCGGGCGAGCGGGACGAACTGCTCGCGCGCCTCGGCGCCGGTGCGCCACAGCGGGCCGTCGCGCCGGCCGGGCGGGAGCTCGACGCCGCCGACCGCCGCCGGGCCGTCCGCCGGCAACTCGCCGGGCCGCGACGCGCGCGGGAGCGGGGGCAGCTCGTCCGCGGGCCTGCGGCCGAACAGCCTCACGTGCCGATCTCGGTCCGCACGTCGAGCAGCTCCGGGAAGAACGTCAGGTCCAGCGCGGCGCGCAGGAAGCCGACGCCGGAGGAGCCGCCGGTGCCGCGCTTGTAGCCGATGATCCGCTGGACGGTCTTCATGTGGCGGAAGCGCCAGAGCTGGAAGGACTCCTCGACGTCGACCAGCTCCTCGCACATCTCGTAGGCCTCCCAGTCGCGCTTGGGCGCGTCGTAGATCGCCTTGAAGACCGGCAAGAGGTCGGCGCGGCGCTGGTGGGGCTCGGAGAAGTCGCGGTTCAGGCACGCCTCCGGGACGGGGTAGTCGCGGCGCGCGAGATGACGCAGGAACTCGTCGTAGAGCGACGGCGCCTCGAGCACCCGCTCCAGCCGATCGCGGTCGGCGGGCGAATACGAGAAGACCTCGAGCATCTCGCGGTTCTTGTTGCCGAGCTGGAACTCGATGATCCGGTACTGCAGCGACTGGAACCCCGACGCGGGGCCGAGGACGTCGCGGAACTTGACGTACTCCGAGGGCGTCAGCGTGGCCAGCACGCCCCACTGCTCGAACAGCTGGCGCTGGATCTGCTTCACGCGCGCCAGCCCCTTCTGGGCGGGGCCGAGGTCGTCGATCGCCAGGCAGGCGAGCACGGCGTCGAGCTCGTGGATGATCAGGCGCATCCAGAGCTCGCTCGTCTGGTGCTGGATGATGAACAGCAGCTCGTCGTGGTGCTCGGGGCTGCTCAGCGGGTGCTGGGCGGAGAGCAGCTTCTCGAGGTCCAGGTAACCCGCGTAGGTCCGGCGGTCGCGCAGGTCGCGGGTGACCCCGTCCTCGACGCGGCGGAGGTTCTCCGAAGCGGTCACTTGAGCGCCTCCAGCTCCTCGCGCAGGTACTGCAGGAGCACGTCGACGTCGGGCATCTGGTCGCGGTCGGCGATGATCCCGAAGTCCATGTGGCCCATGTAGCTCATCACGGTGATGTTGAGCCCCATGCCGTCGGTGATCACCGACACGGGGTAGTTCGCCTCCAGCCGCGCACCCGCCATGTACAGCGGGAACTGCGGACCGGGGACGTTGGAGATCACGAGGTTCCACGTCGGCCGGCCGCCGCGCGAGGTCGAGAAGCCGAAGGTCAGCCGCGCGGCGCGGGCGAAGACGGCGGGCGGGATGAAGTTGTTGGCGTCCTGCAGCAGCTCGGCGGGGAGCGCGCCGCGGCGCTCCTTCATGTCCGACAGCGCCGCGTGGGTCATCGCGAGGCGCTGCACCGGGTCCTCGATCTCGGTGTGCAGCGGCGCGGCCATCAGCAGGATGCGGTTGCCGTAGGTGCCGAACTGGTCGCCGGTGCGCACGGACACCGGCACCTGCGCGACCAGCGGCACGTCGGGCAGGTCGTCGTGCTCGATCAGCCAGCGCCGCACCGCGCCCGCGCAGACCGAGCACCACGACGTCGTTGACCGTCGAGCCGTGCTTGTTCTTGACCGCCTTGAACTCGTCCAGCGAGAGCTGCCCGAAGACGAACCGCCGGTGCGGCGAGATGCGCCCGCTGAACAGCGTCTTCGGGCGCGCTCAGGCCGGGCCGCTCATAGCCGTCGCGGCGCAGCATGCCCGCCACGCGCGAGACCGTGCCGGCGCCGGGGAAGATCCCGAACGGCGTGTCCTCGAGGTTGGGGATCGCCTTCGGCAGCGCGCGCAGCATCCGGAACGGGTAGCGCGGCACGCCCAGCAGCCCGAGGCCGAGCATCTGCATGGTCGACGGCGACGGGTCGGCGAGCGTCGTCGTCGGTCACGTCGATCTCGCGGCCCTCCGGCGAGAGATCCAGCAGCAGCGCCATGATCTCCGCGCCGGACAGCCCGTCGATCACCGCGTGATGGATCTTGGTCAGAACCGCGACGAGCCCGGACTCGTGCCCTTCGATCACGTAGATCTCCCACAGCGGCCGCGCCCGGTCCAGCGGGCGGGCCATGATCCGCGCGACCTGGTCGGCGAGCTGCTGGTCGGTGCCCGGCGAGGCGAGCGCCATCTCGCGGACGTGGTAGCCGAGGTCGATCTCCGCTTCCTCCACCCAGTACGGGTGATCGAGGCCGAACGGCACCTCCTGCAGGCGCCAGCGCAGCGGCGGGAGCTGGGCCCCGCGCTCGGCGATCAGCCGCGTCACCTGGGGGCAGCCGAAGGCGCCGTCGGGCGTGGTGGACGGGTCCAGCATCGCGAGGCTGCCCACGTGGCCCGTCTGCCGGCTGTTCTCCAGGGCGAGGAACTGCGCATCGAGGCTTGTCAGCTGCCGCATGTCGCCACCTTAACTGACATCGTTCGCCGCGTGAGCCCCTCTGCCGGAACCCGTCCAGACGCGGCACAGCTCGTCGACCTCGACGAACTGCACGCCGCGTACCGCCGTCCACCCGCCGGACCCGTGTCCTTCGGGACCTCCGGGCATCGCGGAACATCGCTGAAGGGCACGTTCACCGAAGCCCATGTCCTGGCCATCAGCGAGGCCATCTGTCGCCACCGCAAGACGCAGGGAATCGACGGACCGCTGTTTGTCGCCCGCGACACGCACGCGTTGTCGGAGCCGGCGTTCCACACCGCGGTATCGGTGTTCAGCGCGCACGGGCTCGACGTACGCACCGACGCCGACGGCGGCTACACGCCGACGCCGGCGCTCAGCCACGCGATCCTCACCCACCCCGGCAGCGACGGGATCGTGCTCACGCCGTCGCACAACCCGCCCGAGGACGGCGGCTACAAGTACAACCCGCCGAGCGGCGGGCCGGCGGGGACGGACATCACCAAGGTCGTCGAGGGGATGGCCAACGAGCTGCTCGAGCAGGAGATCGCCACCGCGCAGGCGCGGACGACCCCGCACGACTATGTGAGTGCCTACGTCGGCGATCTCGTCAACGTGATCGACATCGAGGCGATCCGGCAGGCCGGCGTCCACATCGGCGCCGACCCGCTGGGCGGTGCGTCGGTGGCGTACTTCAAGGCGATCGCCGAGCGCTACGGGCTCAATCTCGAAGTGGTCAACGAGGAGGTCGACCCGACCTTCCGGTTCGTCCCGCTCGACCACGACGGCAAGATCCGCATGGACTGCTCCTCGCCGTACGTGATGAGCGGGCTGATCGACTACCGCGATCGCTTCGACGTCGCCGTCGCCTGCGACCCGGACGCCGACCGCCACGGGATCGTCACGCCGATCCGCGGGGCTGCTGAACCCCAACCACTACCTGGCGGTGGCGATCGACTACCTGTTCGCGCACCGCGAGTGGGGGGACGCGGGGATCGGCAAGACGCTGGTGTCGAGCACGATGATCGACTTCGTGGCGAAGGACCTCGGCCGCAGGCTCGTCGAGGTGCCGGTCGGCTTCAAATGGTTCGTCGACGGGCTGGTGGACGGGTCGCTCGGCTTCGGCGGCGAGGAAAGCGCGGGGGCCTCGTTCCTGCGCTTCGACGGGTCGCCGTGGTCGACCGACAAGGACGGCATCCTGCTGGCGCTGCTGGCGGCGGAGATCACCGCGGTGACCGGCAAGGACCCGGGCGAGCACTATGCGGAGCTGACGGCCAAGCACGGCACGCCCGTCTACAAGCGCGTCGACTCGCCGGTCGAAGCCGCGCAGAAGGAGAAGCTCCTCAAGCTCGAGCCGTCCGACATCAGCGCGACCGAGCTCGCGGGCGAGCCGATCACGGCGGTCATGACCAAGGCGCCGGGCAACGACGCCGCGATCGGCGGTGTGAAGGTCGTCTCCGACGGCGGCTGGTTCGCCGCCCGCCCGTCGGGCACCGAGGACATCTACAAGCTCTACGCCGAGTCCCTCAGGGGCGAGGATCACCTGGAGCAGATCATCGACGACGCGCGGAGGATCCTCGGATGAGCAAGGTGCTGACGATGGTGCTGGCCGGCGGCGAGGGCAAGCGCCTCGCGCCCTTGACGGCCGACCGCGCCAAGCCCGCCGTGCCCTTCGGCGGCAACTACCGGCTGATCGACTTCGCGCTCTCGAACCTGGTCAACGCGAACTATCACCAGATCGTCGTGCTGACGCAGTACAAGTCGCACTCGCTGGACAAGCACGTGACGACCACGTGGCGCCTGTCGCCGCTGCTGGGCAACTACGTCACGCCGGTGCCGGCGCAGATGCGCCTCGGCCCGCGCTGGTTCGTGGGCAGCGCCGACGCGATCTTCCAGAACTACAACCTGATCGCCGACGAGCGGCCGGAGCACATCATCGTCTTCGGCGCCGACCACATCTACCGCATGGATCCGCGCCAGATGGTCGAGCAGCACATCGCCTCGGGCAAGGGCGTGACCGTCGCCGCGCTGCGCACGCCGATCGAGCAGGCCGACCAGTTCGGCGTGATCGAGACCGCGGACAACGGCCGCGACATCTCGGCCTTCCGCGAGAAGCCGACGGACGCGAAGGGCCTCCCGGACGCGCCCGACCAGATCTACGCCTCGATGGGCAACTACGTGTTCTCGACCGAGGCGCTCGTGAACACGGTGAGCGCGGACGCCAACGACGAGACCTCCAAGCACGATCTCGGCGGCAACATCATCCCCGCGCTGGTCGCGCAGAACGACGCGCAGGTCTACGACTTCGCGTCCAACGAGGTGCCGGGCGCGACGCCGCGCGACCGTGGCTACTGGCGCGACGTCGGGACGCTGGACGCCTACTACGAGGCGCACATGGACCTGATCTCGGTCCACCCGATCTTCAACATGTACAACCACGAGTGGCCGATCCACACGTGGCCGGGGATCACGCAGCCGGCGAAGTTCATCTTCGACGAGGACGGCCGCCGCGGGCACGCGCTGGACTCGCTCGTCTGCGCGGGCGTGGTCGTCTCGGGGGCGACCGTGCGCCGCTCGATCCTCTCGCCGCTCGCGCACCTGCATTCGCACGCCGAGGTCGAGGACTCGATCCTCATGCACGGCGTCGAGGTCGCCCGCAGCGCCGTCGTCCGCCGCGCGATCGTGGACAAGAACGTCTACATCGGCGAGGGCGTCGAGATCGGTGTCGATCCGGTCAAGGCCGCCGAGCGCTTCGACATCAGCGACGGCGGGATCGTCGTGATCCCGAAGGGCATGCGGGTGACGGCATGAGGCTGTCGCATGACTCGCGCCGCGCGCTCGCATGCTGCGGCGAGAACTCGCCCGGCGGCGCGTTCTCGCGCGGAGAGGAGACCCTGTGAGGGTTGCGCTGTTCACCCGCGAGTACCCGCCCGAGGTCTACGGCGGCGCGGGCGTGCACGTCGAGTACCTCGCGCGCGAGCTGCGCGCGTTCGATGACGTCACCGTGCACGCCTGGGGGACGGGCGACGTGCCGCACGCGGCCTGGGACGCCCTGAAGGGCGACGCGCCCGAGCTCGCCGCGCTGCGCGCCCTCTCGATCGACCTGACGATGGCCGCATCGGCGCGGCGGCTCCGAGGTCGTGCACACCCACACCTGGTACGCGCAGTTCGGCGGGCACCTGACCAAGCTCGTCTACGGCATCCCGCACGTCGCCACCGTCCACTCGCTGGAGCCGCTGCGGCCGTGGAAGGAGGAGCAGCTCGGCGGCGGCTACCGGCCTCAGCTCCTTGCGAGAAGACCGCGCTGGAGAACGCCGACGCGGTGATCGCGGTCTCCAACGGCACGCGTGGGGACATCATGCGCTGCTATCCGGCGATCGATCCGGACCGTATCCACGTGATCTACAACGGGATCGACGCCGACGAGTACGCGCCGGACCCCGGGACCGGCGTGCTCGAGAAGTACGGCATCGACCCGGACAAGCCCAGCGTCGTGTTCGTCGGCCGCATCACGCGCCAGAAGGGCGTCACGTACCTCTGCGACGCCGCGCGCGAGTTCGCGCCGGAGGCCCAGCTCGTGCTCTGCGCCGGCTCGCCCGACACCCCCGAGCTCGGCGCCGAGATCGAGGCCAAGGTCAAGGACCTCGCAGGCCACCCGCGAGGGCGTGTTCTGGATCGAGGAGATGATCCCCAAGCCGGAGGTGATCCAGCTCCTCAGCCACGCGACGGTCTTCGCCTGCCCGTCGATCTACGAGCCGCTCGGGATCGTCAACCTCGAGGCGATGGCCTGCGAGGCGGCCGTGGTCGCCACGGCCACCGGAGGCATCGTCGAGGTCGTCGTCGACGGCGAGACGGGCTTCCTCGTCCCGATCGAGCCGGGCGACGACGGCACCGGCGCCCCGCGCGACCCGGAGAGGTTCGCCGCTGATTTCGCTGAACGGGTCAACACGCTGATCGCCGACCCCGAGCGGGCCAAGACCATGGGCAGAGCGGGGCGCGAGCGGGCCGTGAGCGCCTTCGCGTGGCCCGCGATCGCCCAGCAGACGTCGGAGTTGTATCGCCGGCTGGTTCATTGACGCCCTCGACGACGCGCGGCAAGCGCTGCCGCGAGGGTCCAGACTCGCGAGCTTCGGCGCGTTCACGGCGGGCCCGGGCGCGGACCACTCCGCGAACGCCGGTGGCGCCGGCGCCCCGACGACGACGCTGAAGACCGACACCGGCCCGGTCTCCGACGATCCGGTCGCCATCAGCTTCAAGCAGCCGGTCGCCTCGTGGGGCGGCCGGCGTCCGCGGATGTCGGAAGAGGCCGAGCAAGGTCTTGACGCTTGACGGAACCGCGAGCGGGCACGGTTCGTCAACGAACCCTCGCTGTGCCCAGACGGGCGCGCCGGCGGGAGGATGCCCGCGGTGCGGCAGGAGGGCCGCACTGGGTCTCTCAAGCAGGAGGGTTGTGCCTATGAAGGTTCTCCACGTCGCCGGGACGGCGGCGGTCCTTGCGCTCATGACGCCGGCGGTCGCATCCGCCGGCCCGCCGGCCGCGGTCGATCCGCAGAACTGGTCCTTCCAGGACAACCTGACCTGGAACGACTACAAGCCGCTGCCAGGAACCGACTACTCCGATCCGACCATTCAGCCGTCGGTGAAGAAGTGGAAGGTCGCGCTGGTCCTGACCGACTTCCCGGACAAGGGCTTCACCATCTCCCAGCCCGCGGGCGGCACGGTGTTCGGCACGCCGACGCTGGAGGCGCACAGCATCCCGCGCGCGGACGTCCCGGCGTTCTACCGCGACTTCCTCAACAAGCCGCAGGCGCTCAATCACTACCAGACCATGAACCGGTACTGGATGGAGGACTCCTTCGGCAAGTACGGCGTGCAGCTGGACTCGTTCGGTCCGTACCAGATGCCGGGTCGCTCCTATCAGTACTTCATGGCTGACTTCGGCGGCTCCGCCCAGCGCGAGGAGCACTGCCCGGACAAGGAGAACTACCCGTGCAACAAGAACTTCCGCACGGACGCGCGCGCGGCGTGGCTGGGCGACGTCGGCCAGGAGGTCGTCGACGCCTACGACAACGTCTTCTACGTCTCCGCGGGTGAGGACGAGTCCTCGACCTGGCAGGAGTTCGGCGAGATGAAGTTCCTCTCGCAGGACGACGTGACGGACCCGTTCGGTCCCAAGCAATACGGCGACCCGACCCAGACCAACTGGGCGATCACGCGCTACGTCCCGTGGTCGTCGTGGGCGTCGGCGTCGACGATCTGGCCCAACGCGTCGGGCAACACGTCGATCGAGGCCGAGAGCTCGGGCATGGCGACCTTCGCCCACGAGCTCAGCCACAACCTCTCGATCCCGGACAACTACGGCAACCCGTTCGGCACCAACCAGCAGCGGGCCGCCACCGGCATGTGGGACATGATGAGCCGCGGCTCGTTCAACGGGCCGGGCGGCCAGCACACGCGCTGGATGATCCCGCCGACCCTGGGCGGCGCGCTGGGCTCCCAGCACAACATGCGCAACAAGCGCTTCCTGAACTTCCTGACCGACAACGACCTGCTGCGCCTCAACCGCGACGGGCTCGCGCAGTCGGGCATCGCGGTGGCGGACGTGACCGCGCGTGAGATCGCGCCGACCGACGGCGAGATCTCCGGCGTCAACATCGATCTCGACGGCGCGGGCGACCTCGAGACCCCGTGCAACTACCAGGTCGACCCGACCTGCGACGGCGTGCGCGTGAGCGGGTCCGGCGTGACCGGCAAGTACAACCACTACACGATGGAGGTCGTGCAGCAGATCGGCTCGGACTCCTTCAGCCCGGGCCACGGCGTCCTGATCTCCAAGACCAAGGACCGCTCGTCGTCCTGCGGCTCCTCGAACTGCTTCGTGTGGGTCATCGACGCCCACCCGGAGGACATCAACCGCGTCGACTTCGTGCTGCCCGACGGCACGCCGAAGATCGCCACGATCGGTGACGAGCGCCAGAAGAACGACGCCTCGTTCAACGCCGGCCTGAACTCCGGCACCTCCTACGAGTACGAGGACACCGACAACCGCCTGCACTTCTACATCATCGACAAGCGCACCGACGCGCAGGGCATCCTGCACTACACGGTCGCGGTCCGCTCGCTCGACGGCGAGGGCCCGCAGACGCGCGGCGTCTCGCTGGCCTCACCGCAGCTCGGCAACGCCGAGGGCTACAGCACCTGCACGTTCAACCTGACCAACACGGGCGCGGCCGCGGCGATCCCGGACGTGCACCCGCAGGACGCGTCGAGCTACCTCTCCAGCGACGTCTACCGCCTGTCGGCCTCGGCCACGGGCACCGGCTACGCCGCGCACCTCAAGAGCGCGCTGACCAAGGCCAAGTTCGGCGAGTCGGTCTCGGTCCCGGTCTACATCGAGCGCGGCACCGGCTCGGGCACCGTGACGCTCAACGCGGTCTCCGAGAGCGACCCGAGCAAGACGGCCTCAGCCGTCTGCACCCTGTCCGACTCGGGCGTCGGCGGCACGGTCGATGCCACGCTCGCCCTCACCATGGGCGCGCCGGCCTCGTTCGGCCCGTTCACCCCGGGCCTGGGCAAGGACTACTACGCCTCCACGGCGGCCAGCGTGATCTCGACCGCCGGTGACGCGACCCTCTCGGTCGCCGATCCGTCCTCGACGGCCACCGGCCACCTGGTCAACGGCGCGTTCTCGCTCCCGTCGCCGCTGATGGCCGCCGGCTCGACCGACGGCACCTACGCGGCGGTCGGCGGCTCGTCCGCTCCGACCACGCTGAAGACGTGGGGCGGCCCGGTCTCCAACGACCCGGTCGCGGTCAGCTTCAAGCAGACCATCGGTGACAACGACGCGCTGCGCACCGGCTCGTACGCCAAGACGCTGACGTTCACGCTCAGCACGACCAACCCGTAAGGCGAACTGGCCTTCGGGATCGCTCCAGGCCCAGCGGCGCGCTATAGGCGCCGCTGGGCCGTGGCGCTGCTACGCGAAGCCTTTGTCGACCACCGCGCCGTAGCCGGGATTGCAGGGTCCCGGCGCTCGCTCGTCGAACCCCAGGACGGCATGCGAGACCCGCGCATCATCGGCCTGATCGCCGTCTACAGCGTCGCCCTGGTGATCATTCTCGCGGTGGCGGCGCTGCGCGGGGGCGGCTCCGATGGAGGCGAGGCGCAGGCGGCGGTCGCACGGCCGGCCGCGCGCTCCGCGCCGCGGGAGTTGACCATCGCGTGGGGCGGGGACGTCACGCTCGGCTCGGCCTACGGGTTGCCGCCCGGTGCCGGCTGGCCGTTGCTGGCGCCCCTGGCGTCGACGCTCCGCGCCGCCGATGTCGCCGCGGTCAACTACGAGGGAACGCTGGGGGTCGGCGGAGCGTCGAAGTGCGGTCTTGCCGCCCGCGGGGACTGCTACGCGTTCCAGGCGCCGCCGGCCAACGCGGGCTCACTGCGGCGGGCCGGCATCGACCTCGTCAACCACGCCAACAACCACGCGTTCGACTACGGGCTCGCGGGCTGGCGGGCGAGCCGGGCGGCGCTGTCGAAGGCGCGCGTGCGGGTGACCGGCGGGCGCGGTGAGCTGGTCGTGCTGCGCCGCGAGGGGGCGACGATCGCGTTCGTCGGCTTCTCCACCTACCCGTGGAGCGAGCCGATGGCCGACGACGCCGAGGTCCAGCGCCTCGTCCGCCGCGCGTCGGCCCGCGCCGACGTCGTGGTCCTGTTCTTCCACGCCGGCGCCGAGGGCAGCGACCGCACCCACGTCCCGACCGGCCCGGAACTGGCCTACGGCGAGTACCGCGGCGACAGCCGCCACTTCGCCCACGTCGCGATCGACGCGGGCGCGGACCTCGTGCTCGGCTCCGGACCGCACGTCCTGCGCGGGCTCGAGCGCTACCGCGGCCGCCTGATCGCGTACTCGCTCGGCAACCTCGCCGGGTATCGGAACTTCTCCACGGCGGGGGCCAGCGGGGTGAGCGCCGTCCTCACGGTGTCCGTCGATCGGCGCGGGCGCTTCATGGGCGCGCAGATCGACGGCGTGACGCTCGACGCGTCCGGCACGCCGCGCCTGGGCGGGACGGCCGCACGGTTGATGGCGTCGCTGACCCGCTCGGACTTCCGCGGTGGCGGCCTGCGGATCTCGGCGAGCGGCGCGGTGAGTGGCGGCAAACTCGGGCTGAGCCCGAGTTAGCGGCCGAGGGTGCGCTGGAACTGGCGCGCGCTCGCCTGCACGTTGCCGAGCAGCTCGCGCACCCCGGCCACGCCGGCGCGCAGCTCCGGGTCGCCGTAGTCGATCAGGCGGCCCGAGTCCTGCAGCTCGACCAGGATCGCCTCGGCCTCGTCGACGCCCTCGGCGGCGCGGTCCAGGAAGCGGCGGATGTCGCGCGAGCCCGACGGGGAGCCCGGCTGCTCGAACGTGGCCGGCGAGAGCCGATGGCGCGCGGCGAACTCCGAGTAGGTGCGCTTGGCGCGGCCGTAGGCCTTCTGGACGGGGCCGAAGAGCTGGTCCTCGAGCCGGTCGGCGCTGTTGTCGTCGAGCAGCTCGTAGGCCACGCCGAGCGCGGCGAGCGCGCCGCCAAGGGCGTCGATCGACTGCGAGATGGCGTCCAGCAGCTCTTCGCGGACTTCGGCGTCGCTCATCAGTCAGGCCTCCGGCTGCGGGTCGACCACCATTCTTCGCCGTAGTCGATGTAGAGCTCCTCGCCGGCCTCGACCGGCCGGATCGTGACGAAGGTGATGATCCGCGGGTCGTCCTGGATGTACTCGCAGTTCGGCTCCGCGGAGTGGTTGTAGAGCATGCCGTAGCCGAGCAGCAGCAGCACCTCGTGCTCGCCCTCGTTGGAGCCGAACACGTAGTCCCCGAGCTGGCCGGCGACCTCGTCCTCGGGCAGCTCGAGCGTCGGGCAGTGCTCGACGGCCTCGCCCTCGTCGTAGGCGCGCGTGGTGAACACCCCGCGCCCGTACGGCCCCTCTTTGATCTCCAGACCCTCTGGCATCCGGCCGCTGACCTTAGCGATAGGTTGCGCGGGTGCTCCCAGTGCTCAGGCGCGAGCCGTCCGCGATCCTGCTCGGCGTCCAACTCGGGGCGCTGCTGCTGTACCCGTTCCTCGAGGGCAACGGCGGGGGCCGGGCGCTGTTCAGCCTCGTCGGGATCCTCGTCCTGGCGCTGGTCGTGCTCGCCGTGCGGGCGTCGCCCGCGCTCACGTGGGTGAGCCTGCTGCTCGGCGTTCCGGCGGCGGTGCTGCTGCTGATCCAGGCGGTCACCGACAGCTCGGCGCTGAACCCGTACTCGAGCGCGCTCGAGGCCGTCCTGTACTTCTACGCCGCCTACGCGCTGATCCGCTACATGCTCGCCGACCACGAGATCACGCGCGACGAGCTGTTCGCCGTCGGGGCGACGTTCACGCTCGTCGCGTGGGGCTTCGCCTACGTCTACACCGTCTGGCAGGCGATCGAGCCCGGCAGCTTCATCGCCGCGCAGCACCCCGACGCCCAGCGGTCGTGGATGGAGCTGCTGTTCCTGAGCTTCACGACGCTCTCCAGCACCGGCCTGAGCGACGTCGTGCCGATCCAGGCGTTCGCGCGCAGCCTGTGCATGCTCGAGCAGGTCGCGGGCGTCGCCTACATCGCCGTCGTGGTCTCACGCCTCGTCGGCCTCTCGCTCCCGGGCCGCCGATGAGCTTCTGGGCGGAGCGGCAGCGCTTCAACCGCGAGGTGCTGATCCCCGACGGGTACCGCAAGCTGCAGGCCGCCGGCAACTTCGACAACCTGCGCGCGGCGGCGACCGGCCGCGGACGCTACCGCGGGCGGATCTACCAGGACTCCGATCTCTACAAGTGGCTGGAGGCGGTCGGGTGGGAGCTGCGGCGGGCGCCGTCGCCCGTGCTGCAGCGGATGGCCGACGAGACCGTCGCGCTGATCGAGGCCGCCCAGGCCGACGACGGCTACATCGACACGCCGTTTCAGGTTCAGGGTCTGCGGCGCTGGCGCAATCTCGCCGACGAGCACGAGATCTACTGCATGGGGCACCTGATCGAGGCCGGCATCGCGCACCCGCCGCTGCTCGGCGTGGCTCGGCGCGTGGCGGACATGCTCGTGCGCGAGGACCCGGGCTACTGCGGCCATCCGGAGGCCGAACTGGCGCTCGTCGCCCTCTACCGCGAGACCGGCGAGCGCGCGTACCTGCGACTCGCCGAGCAGATGATCGACCGCCGCGGGCACGGCGGCTCGGCGTATCTGGTGGACCGCGTGCCGGTGCGCGAGCAGACCCAGGTCGAAGGCCACGCCGTGCGCCAGCTCTACCTCAACTGCGGTGTCACCGACGTCTACCTGGAGACGGGGGAGACCGCGCTGCTGGACGCGATGGTCACGCAGTGGGAGGACATGGTCGAGGGCAAGGTCTACGTGACCGGCGGCGTCGGGTCGGTGGCCGCGCAGGAGGCGTTCGGTGAGCCGTTCGAGCTCCCGAACGACACCGCCTACGCCGAGACGTGCGCGGCGATCGCGTCGGTGATGTGGAACCAGCGGATGTTGCGCGCCACCGGCGAGGTGCGCTTCGCCGACGAGCTCGAACGGGCGCTCTACAACGCCGTGCTGGTCGGCGTGGCGCAGGCTGAGCCGCTCTACGCCTACGAGAACCCGCTCGAGGCGGATGCGGGCGAGCGCCGCCACCCGTGGTTCGAGTGCGCGTGCTGTCCGCCCAACATCATGCGCACGCTCGCGAGCCTCGAGCGCTACCTGGTCAGCGGGGATCGCATCCATCAGTACGCCACCGGCACCTACGGCGACGTGCGGGTGCGCACCGACTACCCGTGGGACGGGCGGATCGAGGTCGACGGCGAGTGCGAGCTGCGCGTACCCGCGTGGTGCGCGAGCGCGCGGTTGAACGGTGAGCCCGTGGCCTCGGGGTGGGTCCGGGGCGAGGGCGTGCTCGAGCTCGACATGCCCTGGCGGGTGATCGAGCCCGACCCGCGCGTCGCCGCCACGCGCGGCCGGGTGGCGTTCGCGCGCGGCCCGCTGGTCTACTGCCTGGAGGGCGAGCGGCTCGTGCCCTACGCGTTCAACGACGGTGTGACGCCGATGAGCGTCTGGATCCCTACAGCGCGAGCCGGTGCAGCGTGAACACCACGGACTCGCCCGCGGCGGCCAACGCGCCCACGTAGCCGTCCCCGAGTGGCAGGTCGGCGATCGTGTAGCCGCCGGGGTTGGTCGTGTCGAAGTCCTGCGGTGCCCACTGCAGCCCGCCGCCGATCGCCTTCGCCAGCGCCTCCTTGCGGCACCAGAGCTGCAGCAGATCGTCCCCGCTCGCGCGCTCGCCCTCCGAGAGGGTGCGGGTCACCGCGGCCGTGTTGCGCCCGGGGCGCTCGACGTCGATGCCGACGTCGCGGTCCTCGGCGAGGGCGATCAGAGCCAGTTCGCCCGAGTGGGTGAGGTTGAAGCAGGTCAGCGTGCCGCTCAGCTCCGGCTTGCCGTGTGGCCCGACCTCGATCACCACCTCCTCGGGCAGCACCGCCAGCCGCGCGCCCAGCAGCACCCGCAGCGCACCGCGGGCGACCGTCCAGCGCTCGCTCGCGCCCGGCCGCTTCAGCCGCGCGGCGCGCTCGCGTTCGCCGGCGTTCAGGAACGCCTCCAGGCACCGGATGACGTCCGGTGGCTGGGTCAGACCCACCTGCCACACCTCGATGCTCAAGCGTGTATTAGACTACGGCCATTGGTTGGCAAGGATGGTTGACAGTGAGGGGAAGGTAGCCTGGCATCGCGGGCGCCCGGCGCGCGGGAACGTGCACGGTTGACCAGGGGCGTGGCTGCCGCCGTCGAAGCGGCATCGAGACGAGGTGGGCAAGCAACCCGGCCGATCCCAGGAGATGCGCCTTGACGCTACAGCTCGCCCGAAGGCATGCGGCGCACGTAGAGGCCGCGCGCCGCGCGATCGGCGATGAACCGCTCGCCGTCGCCGATCCCGATCTTGCGATGCCCCGCCGCGGGCTGGATGTCTCGCACCTCGACCTGCGCGCCCGGCGTCAGGCCCTCGGCCGCGAACCACGACAACAGCCCGCCGTCCTGCTCGGTGAGGCGGACGATCTCGCCCGCGTCGCCCTCGTGCAGGTCGGCCAGCGAGACGAGCTCGCGGCTCTCCTCGCGGTCCTGCTGCGGCGCCACGGGCCACCCGTGCGGGCAGCGGTCCGGGTAGCCGAGCTTCGCGTGCAGGCGCTCGATCATGTCGTCGGTGAACGCGGCGCCGACGCGGCCGGCGTGCTCGTGCGCCTGGGCCGTGTCGTATTCGAGCAAGTCGGTCAGGAAGCGCTCGACGATGCGGTTGCGCCGGACGACCTTCTCCGCCCGCTCGGTGCCGGCGGCGGTGAGGACGAGCTCACGTCCGCCACCGCTCTCCAGCAGGCCCTCGGCGGTCAGGCGTTTGAGCATCTCGCCGACCGCGGTACGAGAGACTCCGAGCGCCTCCGCGACTCGCGCGGCGATCGCGGCAGGTGCCTTGGCGGGTTCGTGGACGCCGATCGGGGAGACGAGGATGTGAATGGCCTCGAGGTAGTCATCGATCGAGTGTCCATGCGGCCTGCTCATCGCCATCGATGATAATGCTCGCAAACTCGTGCCATTGGACTTGCCATGGCTTATCAGGGTCACTTGACGATCCTGATCTGCTTCGCGCCCGCGGCACTCGCGCCGCCATCGTGGCGACCGCCGACGCGGGCACGCTCACGACCCAGAACTCCTGCCTGGTGCTGCACGACATCAACCACGCCGCCCGCTACGCGCACCACCTCGTCGCGCTCAAGCGGGGCGAGATCGTGGCGGCCGGCGCGCCGAGCGAGATCATCGACGAGGCGCTGATCGCCCGTGTCTTCGGGCTCGAATCGCGCGTGATCCCCGATCCCGTCACCTCAACGCCGCTGTGCGTGCCGATCTCGCGTACCGTCATACGGAGTGCCGCAGCGACCTGACAGCGACGTCAGCCTGCTCTCCAGCTTCGCCCCCGAGGCGTTCGGAGAGTTCTACGAGCGCCATGTGACGGCGGTGACCGTCTACGTGGCGCGGCGGACGCACAGGCCAGACCTGATCTTCGATCTCGTCGGTGAGACGTTCGCCCGCGCGCTCGAGCTGCGCCGCAACCACGACCCGCGCAAGGGACCGGCGACGACCTGGCTGTTCGGCATCGCCCGCCATCTGATGACCGAGTCCGAGCGCCGCGGGCAGGTCCCCGCCGAGGCGCGACGGCGGATCGGGATGGAGCCGTTCGGGCTGGACGACGAAGCGCTCGAGCGGGTGCGCGAGCGCAGCCGGACCGATTTCATCGAGTCCCTGCGGCACCTGCCGGAGTCGCAGAAGATGACGATCGCGCGGCGCGTGATGGGGGAGCTCGAGTACCCGCCGATCGGCCCGCACGTGCGCTGCTCGGACCAGCTCACGCCGCCGCCGCCGCAACGCAGGTTCGCGGGGCTGCGGCGGTGAACCAGGACCCGTTCGACGAGCTGCGCGAGCGACTGATCCTCGCCGCCGGCGGGCGTCCGAAGAGCACCCGCACCGGGGCGGTCGTGCTCGCGGCGCTCGCGCTGCTGCTCACCGGTGGCGCGGTCGCGGCCTTCGCGCTCACCCGCGATGAGGAGAAGAAGCCCGTCGCACCCGCCACGCCGACCCCTACACCGGCACTCACGCCCACGCCGTCGCTGCCCCCGCTCGTCACGCCGCAGCCCACTGGCACCGCGGCGCCCAACCGGCGCCCGCCGAGCACCCGCCCGCCCAACAACAGCCCCGCGATCCCACCCGCGCCGACGCCCACGCCCGAGTACGACATCGACTTCCAGCCCGACCTCTCCGCGGGCGTCGCGGGCTGGTGCGTGAGCGTCACGATCCGCACCCAGCAGGTCGTGACCGGCGGGCGCGACTGCACCCCGGCCGGACCGCCCGGCACCAACCTGATCGCCTCCGGGGGCGTGTTCGGCACGCCGGGGATGATGTACGTGGTCGTCGACCGGCTCGTGCGGCAGGTGCGCCTCAGCGGCGGCCGCCGGATCGAGCCGCGGCGCGACCGCTCGCTCCCCGCGAACTGGCGGATCGCGACCTGGGACGCGGACACCCCCGCGGGGGCCACGCCGCAGAGCTTCTCGCTGCGCGACGCCGCCGGCCGCGACGTCTCGGCTACCGCCGCCACCGGCCCGCCGGGGCCCCTGCGAACCCGGCGCGTGAACGCCCGCAAGCCCCCGAAGGCGCCGTGCGCGATCACCGCGCGCAGCGGCCCACGAGCCTCCTCCGCACGACTGGTGGTCACCCCGCGGCCGCTCGATCTCGTCCGCCCGAGCTATCTCAGCTGCTCACAGACGACCTACCGGATGTCCGGCCGGACGTTCCGGGCCGCGCTGCTGCTCAACGCGCGCGACCTCCAGGCGCTCGCCCCGCCCCTGCCCTCGACCGCCGCGCTCGCGGTCCGCCGTGTCGGCACCGGGTGGCTGGTCGTCTCGGGCGGCAACGCCACGCAGCGCGAGCGACTGCTGAAGAAGCTGCGCGTCAGGAGACCGTGAACCAGACCTTGGAGGCCTGGTCCTCGATGCCCCAGCTGTCGGACAGCCGGTCGACGAACATCAGGCCCCAGCCGCCGCGCTCCGGACGCGGGTCCGGGGAGGCGATCGTGCGCCCGACGCCCTCGTCGAGCACGGAGGCGCGCACGCCGTCGTCATCGGATTGCACCGACAACTCGATGCGGCCGACGCCGTGCAGGCAGGCGTTGTTCACGAGCTCGGAGACGATCAGGTTCGCCGACTTCAACCGTTCGGACGGGAGTGCCGATCCGTGCGCGGTGATGATCAGCCGAGCGATACTGGCCGAACCCGCCCCCCGGGGCAGTTCCAGCGTGGTGGTGCCCACCATGGGGCAGTACTCCTGTCGATAGCTCAAGTGCGAGCATACGCGCATGGCCGCGGATAGCAAGGGCATTCGCGCCGCGACCCACGTGCTCGCGCTGCGCGAGACGTTCCAGATCGCCCGCGGGGCGGCGGACGAGGAAACGGTCGTGGCGCTCGAGATCGAACGCGACGGGATCGTCGGCCGGGGCGAGGGCGCGCCGGTCGACTACTGGGGCGAGACGCCCGACGGGATGGTCGCCGCGCTGGAGGCCGAGGCCGGCGGCGTGATCGGCGACGATCCGTTCGCGGCGCTTGAGCGGGTGAAGGGCTGGGATGGCCCGCAGGGCGCGAAGATGGCGCTCGACGGGGCGCTGCACGACTGGATCGGGCGCCGCGTCGGGCAGCCCACGTGGCGGCTGCTGGGGACCTCGCGCGTCACCCCTCCGACCTCGTACACGATCGGGATCGACACCGTTGAGGGCACCGCCGACCGCACCCGCCGCGCGACCGGCTACGAGGTGCTCAAGATCAAGGTCGGCGGCGCGTCAGACCTCGAACGCCTGCGCGCCGTGCGGGCGGAGACGAGCGCGCGGCTGCGGATCGACGGCAACGAGGGCTGGACGCTGGACACCGCCCGCGAGCTCACGCCGGAGCTGATCGAGTTCGGCGTCGAGTTCGTCGAGCAGCCGTTTGCGGCGGACGATCTCGACTCCTTCCACGCCTACCGCGCGCTCGACACCCGCCTGCCGGTCTACATCGACGAGGGCTGCAAGGACCTGAGCTCGGTGGCGGGCATCGCCGCGTACGCGGACGGGATCGTGATCAAGCTCTCCAAGTGCGGCGGCATCCGCGAGGCGCTGCGGATGATCCACGCGGCGCGCGCGCTGGACCTGGGGGTCATGCTCGGCTGCATGATCGAGTCCGAGCTGGGGATCTCGGCTGCCGCGCAGCTGGGCTCGCTGGCCGATCACATCGACCTCGACGGGCACCTGCTGATCTCCTCGCGGCCGTTCGCGCGGGCTCGGGCTCGAGAACGGCCGGCTCGTGCTCTGCTGAAGGTCCCGGACTGGGAGTGGAGCCAGTTGATGCCTGATCGTCTCGCGCTGTTCACCGGCGGCCAGTACGCCGATCTCGCACGCCAAGACCGCGCACGGCATCCTGCGCTACGGGCCGCGTGAGGTGGTCGCGGTGGTCGACGACGCGTCGAGCCGGGCAAGCGCTCCGCGGAGGTCGTGCCGTACGCGCGCCGCGACGTGCCGATCGTCGCCACCGTCGCCGAGGCGGCGGCGCTGGGCGCGAACGTCCTCGTCGATCGGCGTGGCGCCGTTCGGGGGCGCGCTGACCGACGAGTGGCGGGTCGCGCTGCTGGAGGCGATCGACGCCGGGATGCACGTCGAGGCCGGGCTGCACACGGTCCTGGCCGAGGACCCGGAGATCAGCGCGGCGGCTGCGAGCGCCGGCGTCGAGCTGCGCGACCTCCGCGCCGCGCCGCCCGGGTCTCGAGCGTCCCGCCGGACGAGCGCCCGGACGCGCACGTCGTCCACACCGTCGGCTCGGACTGCGCGATCGGCAAGATGTCGGTGACGCTGGAGCTCGACGCGGCCGCTCGGGCGCGGGGCCTGGAGTCGGCGTTCGTGGCCACCGGCCAGACCGGGATCGCGATCACCGGCTGGGGGATCGCCGTCGACCACGTGATCTCCGACTTCATCTCCGGCGCGGCGTCGAAGCTCGTGCAGGACGGGCGCGCGACGGGCGCCGCTGCTGTTCGTCGAAGGTCAGGGCGCGCTCGGCCATCCCGCCTACTCCGGCGTGACGCTGGGCCTGCTGCACGGCTGCAAGCCCGACGTGCTCGTGCTCTGCCATCGCGCGGGGTCGACGGCGATCGACGACTATCCGGGCATACCCGATCCCGCCGTCTGCCCGAGCTGATCACGATCTACGAGGCCGCCGCGGGGTGGGTCCGCCCGGCGCGGGTGCGCGGCGATCGCGGTCAACACGCGCGGACTCGCCGACGACGACGCCGCGCGGCGCGGGAGATCGAGACAGGTGGCGGCGGAGACCGGGCCTGCCGCGTCGACGCGATCCGGTCCGCTTCGGCGGCGAGGGCCTCGCTCAGACGCCGGTCCTATGAGCGGGCCGGTCGCCGCCGATGTCCACATCGCGCTGCGCGACGGCTCGACCGCGCACGTGCGGCCCGTCGTGCCGTCCGACGAGCCGGCGCTGCGGACGTTCCTGGGCAAGCTGAGCGAGAACTCGCGCTGGCTGCGGTTCTTCTCGCTCGGCGTCAACCTCGACAAGGCGGCGCGCGCTCGGCGCGCGCCGGCGACCGCCCGGAGGGCTACGGGCTGATCGTCACCACCGGCGCCGAGGAGCGGGTCGTCGCGCACGCGGTGTTCGAGCTCGAGCGGGCCGACCGCGCCGAGGTCGCCTTCGCGGTGGCCGACGAGATGCAGGGCCGCGGGCTCGCGACGGTGCTGATCGCCCACCTCGCGCAGGTCGCCTCCGCGCGCGGGGTCACGACCTTCACCGCGACCGTGCTGCCGGAGAACCGGCGGATGATCAGCGTCTTCCGCGAGTCGGGCTTCCCGGTCGAGGTGCACGCGTCGCTCGACGGGATCGAGCTCGAGTTCCCGACCGAGCTGGGGGAGGAGGCGCGGCCGCAAGTTCGAGGATCCGCGACCGCGTGGCGGCCGTGGCGGCGGTCGAGCGGGTGCTGCGGCCGCGCTCGGTGGCGGTCGATCGGCGCGTCGCGGCGGCCGGACTCGTTCGGCGGCGCGACCTTCCGCCACCTGCTCGCCACCGACTTCCGCGGCGAGCTCTACCCGGTCAACCCGAACGCCGACTTCGTCGGCTCGCCGCCGCGCGCTGAGCACGGTGCCGCAGGTGGATCTGGCGATCGTCGCCGTGCCCGCGGCCGCGGTGCCCGGCGGTGGCCGCGCGAGTGTGCCGACGGCGGGCGTGGCGGCGCTGGTGGTGATCACGCGCGGGCTTCGCCGAGGCGGGCGCGGAGGGCGCGGCGCGGCTGGCCGAGCTGCTCGAGGTCTGCCGCGCGTCCGGGATGCGGCTCGTGGGGCCGAACTGCATGGGCGTGGTCAACACCGCGCCGCGACGTCTCGATGACCGCGACCTTCGCCCGCGCGGACGTCCCCGCGGGGACGATCGGCTTCGTCTCCCAGTCCGGCGCGTTCGGCGCGGCGGCGATCGACGGCGCCTCGCGGCGGGGCCTGGGCCTGAGCGCGTTCGTGTCGCTGGGCGACAAGGCCGACCTGTCTCCAGCAACGACCTCCTGCAGTACTGGGAGCAGGACCCGGCGACCCAGGTCGTCGCGCTGTACCTGGAGTCGTTCGGCAACCCGCGCAAGTTCGGCCGCGTGGCGCGGCGCGCTGGCGCGGGCGAAGCCGGTGCTGGCGGTCAAGGCGGGGCGCACCTCCGCCGGCGCGCGCGCCGCCTCCTCGCACACCGGCGCGCTGATCGCCGCCGACGACTCGACCGTCGACGCGCTGTTCGCCGCGCGCGGGCGTGATCCGCTGCGACGGCCTCGACGACCTGCTCGACGCGGCCGCCGTGTTCGCCGAGCAGCCGCTCCCGGCGCGGCAGCGGCGTGGCGATCGTGTGCAACGCGCGCGGGCCGTTGCGTCGTCTGCGCCGACGCGTGCGCGGACGCGGGGCTGGACGTGGTGACCTGCGCCGAGACCCAGGCGCTGCAGGCGGTCCCGCCGGTCGGTCGTCGCCGGCGAGCGGTTGCCGGCGGCGCCGCGGCTTCGCGGGCGATCGCGACGTCGCCGCCGACCCGCGTCGACGCCGTGATCGCGATCTTCGTCGAGCACATCGCGGCCGCCGCCGACGAGGCGGGCGCCGAGGCGCTGCGGCGCTCGACGCTCGGACGTGCCGCTGCTCGCGGTGTTCATGACCCCGGCCGCTCCCCGACCGTGCTGCGCGCCGCGCGGCCGCCGCGTCAGTGACTCGCACGGGGCGCAAGATCCCGACCTTCCGCGCGCCCGAGCGGGCGGCGCGGCGCTCGGCCGCGCGGCCGCGTACGCGCGCTGGCGGGCGGCGCCGCCGTCGCCGGCGCCGGCGTTTGGACGTCGACGCCGACGCGGCGGCCGGCGGTGCTGGCGGGTGCGCTGGCGCGCGGCGGCGGCTGGCTGCGCCCGGACGAGGTCGAGGCGCTGCTCGGCGCCTACGGGATCTCGCTGGTCGAGCAGCGGCGGGTGTCGTCGCGTCGCCGCGGCGGCGAAGGCGGCGGCCGAGCTCGGCGGGCCGGTCGCGCTGAAGGGCGTCGCGCTCGGCGTCGTGCACAAGGCGCAGGCGGGTGCCGTGCAGCTCGGCCTGACCGGCCCGACCGCGGTCCGGCGCGCGGCGAACGAGATCGCCGCGCGAAGCTCGACGCCGCGGGCACGCCGGCGGCGACTTCCTCGTCCAGCGGATGGCGCCGCCGGGCGTCGAGATGCTCGTCGGCGTGCTGGCCGACGAGCGCTTCGGGCCGGTCGTCGCCTGCGGCGCCGGCGGCGGCACCGCCGAGGTGCTCGAGCGACGTCGCGGTCCGCCTGGCGCCGCTCGCCCGCGAGGACGCGCTGGCGATGATCTCGCTCCCTGCGCTCGCTGGCGCTGCTGCAGCGCGCCGGCGCGGACATCGACGCGCTCGCCGACATCGCCGTCCGCGTCGGCGCGCTGGCCGACGCGCACCCGTCGATCGCCGAGCTCGACCTCAACCCGGTGATGGTCGGCCGCGACGGCGCGCCGGTCGTCGACGCCCGCGTGCGCGTCGCGCCGCCCGCCGTCCAGCCCGTCTTCCCGGCGGTGAGCGCGATGAAGCGCATCGGGCTGCTCGGCGGCATGAGCTGGGAGTCGACGATCGAGTACTACCGGCTCGTCAACCAGCTGGTCGCCGAGCGCCTCGGCGGCCTGCACTCCGCCGACCTGCTGCTGCGCTCGGTCGACTTCGCCGAGATCGAGGAGCTCCAGCGCGAGGCCCGCTGGGCCGACGCGGGCACGCTGCTCGCCCGCGAGGCGCAGGCGCTCGAGCGCGCCGGCGCCGAGCTGCTCGTGCTCTGCACCAACACGATGCACAAGCTCGCGACCGAGATCGAGCTCGCGCTCACGATCCCGTTCGTCCACATCGCCGACACGACCGCCGCCGCGGTGCTCGGCGACGGCCTCGACCGCGTCGGGCTGCTCGCCACGGCGTACACGATGGAGCAGGACTTCTACGTCGGCCGCCTGCGCGACCACGGCCTGGACGTGCTCGTCCCGGACGCCGCCGACCGCCGGATCGTCCACGACGTCATCTACGACGAGCTCTGCCTCGGCATCGTCCGCGACGACTCGCGCGACGAGTACCGCCGGATCATGGCGCGACTCGCCGACCGCGGCGCGCAGGGCATCCTGCTCGGCTGCACCGAGATCGACCTGCTCGTCGGCGCCGAGGACTCGCCGGTCCCCGTCTACGACACCACCCGCCTGCACGCCGAGCGCGCCGTCGAGCTCAGCGTGGGGTGAGGCGGGTGGCGGCGGCCTTCCAGGTCGCGGTGACCGTCGTGCCCGGTGTCAGCCGGAGCTCCCGCACGGCGGTGACGGTGACCTCGGCCACCAGCGGCTGACCGGCCTTCAGCCCGATGCGGGCACGCCCGCCGATCTCGCTGATCGAGACGACTTCGGCCACGAGGTGGTTCTGAGCGGAGCTCGGCGCGCTGCGGGTCTCGAGCACGATCTCCCACGGGTACAGGCTGGCGGCCACCGGGCCCTCGCCCGGGTCGGTGGAGAAGATCGTGCCGCCGCCGTCGAGGGCGATCCGCGTCAGGTCGCCGGGGGTGGCGGTGCCGGTGAGGACGACGGCGCCGGTGAAGTCGGCCACGAACGCGCTCGCCGGGTGGGCGGAGAGCTCCGCGGGCGCGCCGAGCTGCACGAGCTTGCCGTGGTCGAGGACGCCGACGCGATCGCCCAGCAGCGCGGCCTCGGTGAAGTCGTGGGTGACGAGCAGGGCGGGCACGCCGGTGTCGCGCAGGACCGCGATCAGCTCGCGTGCGGCGGCGGCGCGGGTGCGCGGATCGAGCGCCGAGAGCGGCTCGTCGAGCAGCAGGACCTCCGGCTCGCGCGCGAGCGCCCGCGCGACGGCGACGCGCTGGCGCTCGCCGCCACTGAGCTGCGCGGGCCTGGCGTCGGCGCGGTCGGTCATCCCGAAGCGCTCCAGCAGCTCGTGCGCGCGCTCCCGGCGGTCCTTGCCGTCGATGGCGTAGGCGACGTTGCGCCAGGCGCTCAGGTGAGCGAAGAGCGCGTAGTCCTGGAAGACGTACCCGCAGCGGCGCTGCTCGGGGCGGAGGTCGATCCCGCGCGCGGTGTCGAGCCACGTCTCGCCGCACTCGACGACGCCGGTGTGCGGGGTGAGCAGCCCGGCGACGATCTGCAGGATCGTCGTCTTGCCCGCGCCGGACGGTCCCGCCAGCGCGAGGCAGCCGTCGCCCGGCACGTCGAACACGACGTCCAGGCCGGCCCGCTCGGCCTGTGCCTCAAACCGCAGCACGGAACGCGAACTTGACCGCCAGCAACAGCGCCGCCGACACGCACACGAGCACGGCCGACAGCCCGAGCGCGCCCGTGAAGTCCGTCGCGAAGCGCTCGTAGATGGCCAGCGGCACGGTCTGCGTGATGCCGCGGAAGGAACCGGCGAACATCAGGGTCGCGCCGAACTCGCCGAGCGCGCGGCCCCAGGCGAGCGCGAGGCCGGCGCTGAGGCCCGGCAGCGCTCCGGGGATCGCGATCCGCCACAGCGTGCGCGCCTCGCCGGCGCCGAGGGTCCGGAGGCGGCGAGCGTGTTGGGGTCCAGCGCGGCGAAGGCGGCCTGCGCCTGGCGCAGGTAGAAGGGCGCCGCGACGAAGGTCAACGCCACGACGACGGCCGCGGTGGACAGCGTGAACGAGATCGTCGGCGCGAGCAGGCCGCGCGGGCCGACCGCGGCCAGCAGCCCGATCCCGGCCACCGCCGGTGGAAGCACCAGCGGCAGCTCCACCAGGGTCACGACCAGCTCGCGTCCGCGGAACCGGCGCGTGGCCAGAAACCACGCCGCGGGGGTGCCGACGACGAGGATGATCGCCACCGCGGTGACGCTCGTCTGCAGCGAGAGCACCAGCGCGTCGATCGCCGCGGGGTCATCCAGGCTCGCCAGCAACTCGCCCGGCCCGACGTCGACGAAGATCGCCAGCACGGGCAGGACGAGGAACGTCAGGACCACCGTCAGCGCCGCGACCAGCAGCGCCGAGAACCAGGTCACGTCCCAGGCGGCGGGAGGAAGCCCGCCCGGTCGAGCGCCTCGCGCCCGGCCCCGCGCACGAGCCCGTCCACGAACTGGCGGGCCTCGTCGGGATGCTTGGCGCCCTTGACCACCGCGACACCGTACGCCACCTGCGGCTTGAGCTCCGCGGGCAGTTCGATCGCCTTCAACCTGCCGCCCGCCGCCTGCACGTCGGTGACGTAGACGAAGCCGGCGTCGACCGCGCCCGTCGCCACCTTGCCGACGACGCCCGCGACATCCGGCTCATTGGAACGCACGTTCCCGAGGATCTCGCGCTTCTCGTCCGCCGGGAGCTGGTCGAGCACCTTGCGCGTGTAGCTGCCGACCGGCACCGACTCGGAGCCCATCGCGATCGTGGTGCCGGGCTTGGTGAGGTCCTCGAGGCTGGTCACGGTGCCGTCCGCGGGCACGGCGAGCACCAGTTGATTGGCCGCGAAGACCGTGGGCTTCTCGACCAGGCCCTCCTTGTAGAGCTCGTCGGGGAGCTTCGTGTTGGCCGACGCGAACACGTCGGGCCTGACGCCCTGGCGGATCTGCGCGGCGAGCTCGTCCGACCCCGCGAACGAGGCGCGCACGGTCGCGGGTTCGAATGGTCGCCGTACTCGGTGATCGCTGTCTTCAGCGACGCGGCGGCGGACACGGTGAGCTGCGTGTCCTCGCTCCCGCCGCAGCCGGCGAGGGCGAACAGGGCGGCCAGGACGGCGATGCGGCGCATAGCGCCGAGTATAGGCAGTGCCTAGGCAGGCGCGGGTGCGGTGACCGGCTGCGGGTCCGGCCTGCGCTTGACCGGAATCGACAGCGCGGCGACGCAGGCGAGCGCTGCCGCGATGGCCGCGACGATGAACGCGTCCGTGTAGGCCGCCTCGGTAGGAACCGACGTACCGGCGATCGTCTTGCCGGTCAGCAGGCTCGCCACGAGCTGCGCGCCGAGCGCGCCGCCGAGCGAGCGCATGATCGTGTTGATGCCGGTGGCCACGCCCACCTCGTCGCGCGGGACCGACTCGACGACCAGGTTGGCCATCGAGGCGAAGCTGAAGCCGATCCCGACGCCGAGCAGCGCGCCGCCGAGGGCGATCTGCCACTCCGAGCCGTGCGCGGCGGCGTAGACGATGAAGGCGAGCGAGCCGACCGCCGTGCCGATCACCAGCGGCAGCCGCGCGTTCGCGCGCGTGGCCAGCCGGCCGGCGAACGGGCCGGCGACGAGCATCACCAGCGTGCTCGGCAGCATCAGCAGGCCCGCGCCGGTGACCGAGGCGCTGAAGCCGTAGCCGTAGCGCTCCGGCGTCTGCGCGAGCTGCGGGATCAGCAGGAAAGAGGCGAACATGCTGAAGCCGACCAGGACCGCGGTGATGTTGGTCATCAGCACCGGGCGCCGGCGCAGCACGCGCATGTCCACCAGCGGCTCGTGGACCTTCGTCTCCACCCACACCCAGAACACGGCGACGGCGAGGCCGCCGGCGATCAGCCCGACGCACGCGGGGGTCACCCCAGCCCCAGGCGTTGGCCTTGGAGAGGCCGAACAGCAGCGAGGCGAGGGCGATGCTCAGCAGCCCCGCGCCCGAGCCAGTCGATCTTGGCGTCCGGACGCGTCTCCTCCTTGGGCACGTAGCGCCAGATCGCGAACGCGGCCGGGCAGCGCCATCAGGCCGAGCCAGAAGAGCCAGCTGGCGTCCAGCGCCTCGACGATCATGCCCGCGATCACCAGGCCGACGCCGCCGCCGATGCCGAACGTGGCGCTGATCCCGCCGATCGCCGTCGCCACGCGCTCCGGCGGGAAGGTCTCGCGGATGATCCCGAACGCGAGCGGGAAGATCCCGCCGCCGACGCCCTGGATGATCCGCCCGAGCACCAGAACGCCCAGCGAGGGCGCCAGCGCGCAGACCGCGCTGCCGGCCGCGAAGACGATCAGCACCAGGGTCAGGACCCGCCCGCGGCCGAACAGGTCGCCGAGCTTGCCGACGATCGGCGTCGCGACGGAGGCCGCGAGCAGATAGCCGGTGAGGATCCAGGCCGCACTCGCCGGGTCCGCGTTGTACTGGTGCTGGATCTCCGGCAGCGCGGGGGAGACGACCGTCTGCGAGAGCGCGAACGCCATCCCCGCGAGCAGGAGAGAGATGAAGACGACCCGGGTGTGATCCTCGCGCTGCGCCACGCGGATCGACTGTACTAGGCGATGTGGACCGGTCAGTCCGAAACCCCCCGACCGGCGGGGGGTTCGAATCTCGGGCCGTCTAGATGCGCTCGATGTAGCGCATCGTGATGTGGTGGCCGATCAGGACGCTGTCGCCGTCGACGAGCTCCTTCTCGGAC
The DNA here is from genome assembly GCA_963798325.1 of uncultured Solirubrobacteraceae bacterium. Lineage (GTDB taxonomy): Bacteria > Actinomycetota > Thermoleophilia > Solirubrobacterales > Solirubrobacteraceae > Solirubrobacter. The sequence continues at coordinate 831,099 of CAWCSS010000001.1, read as the reverse complement.
ACGCGCACCCCGTTGACCTGCACGCCGTTGAGGCTGCGGTCGTCGAGGATCACGGTCTTCTCGCCGCGCTTGGCCACCACCGCATGCCGGCGCGACACCGAAGCATCGTCGAGCACGATGTCCGCCGACGGACTGCGGCCGATGTGCATCAGGTCCGTGAGCATGTAGCAGGACGACATCCTCGCCGTCCTCCACCGCCAGGTACCGGCCCGGAGCGATCCGGGGCATCGTGAACGACGCGCGCCTGCGTTCTCGCTCCGGAAGCCGGGGCAGCGTTCCGGTTTCCTGCGTTGGTGCTTCGGTGTGCTGTTCGATCGGCGGCGATGGCCACGGGGCGAACCTCCAAGGACAGGGCGTGGTCAGTGCCTTGCGCAGTCATTGTCTTCACTCAACGCAAGCACAAGGTAAATCTTGCTTATGCTGACTCGTAGGCGATCAGCCCATCGCCCCACTTACCCGGAACCACCAGGACCCCATCCCCGACGGCCGGTGAGGCGTGGGTCTCACTGTAGGGCCTGAAGTAGTCGATGGGGTAGTCGGTCCACACCAGGCGCCCCGTCTCGAGGTCGAGTCCGCGGACGTAGCCGCCGTTGGTCGTGAAGTACACGGTGCGGCCGACGATCAGCAGGCTTGAGGTCAGGGTGTCGGTTCTCGCGTGCTGCCCGGTCCAGCGCCGGCTGCTCACCGTCGGCGACATAGACGCGGCCCTGCGCGATCAACGGCGCCTGCGTGATCCGCCGGGGGAACGACCACAGCGTGGCGCCGGTGCTCAGGTCCTGTGCCTCGAGCGTTCCGGCGGCGTTGAACAGCCCGACCCCGTCGGCGAACGCGGGCGGGGCGTTGTCCGGGTAGCGGCCGACGATCGCGCCTGTGGCGGCGTCGTGGACGTACCCGGGCTGGCCGTTCTCGTCATAGGCTGGGTCGGGGTTGTAGAGGCGGCCGCCGTGGACGGCGGTCGGGCCCTGGTACGGGCCGGTGGCGCACCCGTTGTTCGGGCCCGTCCACGCGAGCCCCAGGTCGGCGCGCCGGATCGCTGCCGCGCCCCCGCACCCGCTCGCGTGATACGCACGCGTCCCGTCCAGCGACGGCGTGACGTCGCCGTCGTTGCGGATCGGCGACGCGAGGTTCAGCCGTGCGCCCGTCGCGCCGTCCAGCGTGATGCCCCACGCTCCGAAGACCCGCCCGCCCGCCGCGACCGGCGTGACGTACTTCGTGAGCGAGGACGCCCACACCGTGGCGCCGGTCGCCGGACTGTAGGCGGCGACGAAGCCCTCGTCGTCCATCGCGATGATCCGGCCCTCGTCATAGGCGAGGTTCACGCTGCGCACGCCGGCCGACCGCGACCACAGCGTCGCGCCGTTGCGCAGATCGAGCGCGTACAGGATCCCGTCCTGCGTCGCGGCGAAGACCCGTCCTTGCGCGATCAGCGGGTACGACATCAGCGCACCGAGCGGGCGCCGCCACGCCTCGACGAGTGGCGGCGCCGGCCCGGAGACGGCGTGCCCGTCGTGGGCAGGGTTCTGCTGGAAGCTCGTGGCGACGTCGGAAGGGTCGCCGGGGTCGGGCGTCGAGACCGCGGTGGGGGTGGGGGTGGCGCTCGGGGTCGGCGTGAGCGTGGCGCGTCGGGGACGGCGTGGGCGTCGGGGTCGGCGTGGGCGTGGCGGTCGCGCTGGGCGTCGGGGTTGGCGTGGGCGTCGGGGTTGGCGTGGGCGTCGGGGTCGGCGTGGCGTCGCTAGGCGTGGCGGTCGGGCTGGACGTCGGCGTGGCACTCGCGCTCGGCGCGGGCGTCGGGCTCGCGCCTGGCGTGGCCGTCGCACTGCCGTCCGGCGTCGCGCCTGGGCTCGGTGGCGCGTCTGCCGGCGGCGCTCCGGCCGGTGGCGTGCCTGCGAGTCGCTCCGCCGGCGTCGTGGCCGGTGGCGGCGCGAACACCGGCGCGATGACCGTCACCGCCCGCGGCGCTCGGGCGCAGTCGTTGCCTCGTGCCCGCTCCGCGCGTGGCCGTGCGCACACGCTCGCGCGCCACTGACCGGGCGCCAGGCCCGGTACCCGCACCGAGTGGCGCGCCCGCCCGCCCGCGCGAAGGGGTCGTTGCGAGACGCTCACGATCGCGCGCCCGACGGTCACCCGCACGCTCGCCGGCCGCGATCGCGCGGAGCCGAGGTTGCGAACGGTGAACGAGACGCTCGCCGCATTGGCCTGCGGTGCACCCACGCTCACCCGCTCGACCGACAGGTCGGCGCGGCGCACACGCGCGTCCGCGAGCGCGGGGAGCAGCGCGAGCACGAGCATCGCGCAGGGAAGAAGTAGCGGGGGCCTCATCGCTCAGACAGTTCTAATCTGTCGCGTCGGCTAATGCCCCAAAACAGTGTGGTTCGAACCCCCGCTGGTGGGTTCAGGCGCCGCTCGCTATTCTTCCCGGGCCTCGGCAAGCGGCTGTGGTGAAATTGGTATACACGCAGGCTTCAGGTGCCTGTGGGCTTTACGCCCGTGGAGGTTCGAGTCCTCTCAGCCGCATACGCTCCGTCCATTGCTAGATTGGACGCCGAGCGTTCCCCTGCCGCTATCGTCTAGGGGACTAGGACGCCGCCCTCTCACGGCGGAAACCGGGGTTCGAATCCCCGTAGCGGTACTTACGAATGCCCCGGTGAAACGGGGTTTTCGTCGTTCAGGGGCGCGTGTTCATCAAAAGAATCATCAAGACGCGCAGTCGTGTTGCCATCCGCGTGATGCGCGTCGAGCTTGGCGGCGATCGTCGCGGAACTGTCGGGGAACAGGTGCCCGTCAGCTCGTGCGAGACGACGCGCGATGCGCGGGCCCCAGTTGCCGTAGAACAGCGAGCTTCCCGGCAGGCGCAGCTCTGGCCAGATGTCGTGCAGAGGCCATTGCACGGTGCTGTTGATCGCGACGCGCTGGCGAACGAGGCGCTCGCGGTGATCAACCAGCAGCGGTGACGTCCGACGCGAGCTCGTGCTGCGCCCGCACGATTGCCGGCGCGCGTTCGCGTCCGAGCACCTGAACAACAACACGCCGATCCACGTCAGGCGTGCTGCGGCTCGACGAGTCGCAGCTGGCGACGCGCGGGGGTCAAGCGATCCTTCACCCAAGACGATCTCGCTCGTGCTCGCCGACGGCTTGTGAACGCACGATCTCGACCGTCTACAGGCGGCCGGTGACGGCGATGCGGTTGGTCGACATGCCCGCGACGGGCCGGTTCACGCGGCCGTGACTCACGCCTACAGGTTGCTCGTCCGGGCCAGCAGCACGTTGTGGCCCCACGCGGGTGGTCATCGCGACACGTCCAGCAGCGCGCCGAAATCCCCGGCGCACGCCGGGCAGGCCCGCACGTGCGCGACGATCGCCGGGTCGGGCTCACGGCCGGCGAGCACGTCCTCGACGAACACGTGCAGGAGCTCGAGCGTGCGCTCGCAGCCGCCATCGCGCGGGTCGACGGCCAGAAAGGTGTTGAGCGCGTTCATCCAGTCTTCCAGGTGTCCGCCCGTCGCGAGCTGTTCGCGCAGCGCGCGGCGGGCGTCGTGCGGGGGACTGTCGCGAAGGAGCTACCCCCGGTGATCAACGCCCGTTGATCTTTCAGATCCATGGTCGACGTCCCTTTGATAGTGGTACAAGCAAGCCACTCATAAGGAGCCGAACCGTAACAAAACTGGCCTATGTAATCCAATACTGGCGGTCTGTCGATATTGCATTTCTTCCCAGAGAGCAGCCTCGACGGTCTGATCGCCGGCTCCTCGCTGGCCTTCGGGTTTACGGCCAGCGAGGCTGGCGGCCGGCCCCGGGGTCATGTTCTGAAGAGTTGGTTGGGGGCCGCGTCCAGCCGGCGCGACCGCCTTCGCTGATCTACCTCGAGGGCGTGCTGGTGCGCACGGCGCACCGACTTGACGTCGGTCCGTCGGCTCAGCGATTGAGCGAAGTGCTCATGGTGCTGCTGAGGGTGGCGATGTGCGCGAGCATCGCGTCGAGCGCGGCCGCGAGCGGTTCGGGGTCGCGCTGGACCTGAGCCAGCAAGAGTCCGCCCTGGAGCGCGGCAAGCAAGGCCAGCGCGAGCTGGCGCGGATCGGCCTGCGGTCCGAGCCGGCCAAGCGCGTGCATCCGCAGAAGACCGGCCATGATGCTGGCCTCCCAGCGTTTGAAGGACGCCGCAACCACCGCCCTGGCTTCGGGCTCGGTCTCGGCGAGCGCGGAACCGAGCGAGCCGACCGGACAACCACCGCGCCCGCCCGTGTGGCGGGCGTGATCGACCACGAAATCGCGCCACTCCCGCAGGCCGTCGAGGCTGCTGAGGTCGAACTGCTCCTGCGTGCCGATGGCCCTGTCGGCCTGGCGCTCGATGACGGCGCGGACCAGCGCCGGCTTGTCCTCGAAGTAGTGATAGAGCTGCGAGCTGCTCACCTGTGCACCGTCGCGCACTTCCTCGACCGTCGTGCCGGTAACGCCCTGCTCAAAGATCAGCCCGGCCGCGGCGTCGACGATTCGCGCACGCGTTTCGGCACCCTTGCGCGTCAACCGCGGCCGATCCGAACTCCTCGAGGACATCGCGAAACAGTATACCCGTCAAATTGGCCTTGAAATTCCATAATCATCCTGACATTATTGGATCGTGCGATCCAGTATCTGTCCGTGCTGATCCGCCGAGTAAGCAAGGGGTCGCTGTCGTGGGCCAGGCCGAGCGAGCTCACGCGCCGGGTCTGACCGATGGTGCGACAGCGTCATTCAGCGAACCCTGACTGAACAACAAACGATGAGAGGGATTCCCCGATGAGCACACTCCGAGATAAGACCGTGTTGATCACGGGCGCCAACGCCGGGATCGGCAAAGAGGTGGCCCGGCAACTGGCGTTGCGTCCCGAAATAGGGCGGATCTACTTGGCATGCCGGAACAGAGATCGGGGAACAGCGGCGAAAGCCGAGCTCGAAGCCGCGACCGGCCGGCGCATCTTCGACGTCGTGCTCATCGACGTCGCCGATCTGAGTTCGGTGCGCGCCGGCCTTGCGGCCATCGACGGATTCGTCGACGCGCTCGTGATGAACGCTGGTGTCATTGGCCCGCAGGCCATGGCCTTGACCGCTGACGGGGTCACCACCGGGTTCGCGACCAACGTCCTTGGCCACGTCGTCCTCCTCGAAGGGCTGCTGGCAGAGGATCGGCTGGGCGAGGTTGCGGTCTTCGCCGGAAGCGAAGCCGTCAGGGGGGTCCCCAAGTTGCGGATGAAGGGACCATCGTTCGTCTCGACCTCAGCTGACGAGCTCGCCACCGTCATCGACGGCAGCTACTTCGCCGGCAGAAAGCCTGACTTCAACCTCGCTTTCGCGCAGGCCAAGTACATCGGCGCCCTATGGATGGCCTACCTGGCCCGCCAACACCCCGACCGCCGCTTCATCACCGTGAGTCCCGGCAACACCACCGGCACCGGAGCAGCCAGTGGCCTCCCACTGCCGATGCGTATCGCGGCCAAATACGTCATGCCCGCCCTGGGTCTCGCCCACAAACTCGACGTGGGCGCCAAGCGACTGGTCGACGGCGTCACCGACCCGACCCTGTCCAGCGGCGTGTTCTACGCCAGCGCAGCCAACACGCTCACAGGTCCCATGGTCAACCAAGCAGACTTCCTCCCCGACCTGGCCAACCCGTCGTTTCAGGACCACGCCAACGAGGCCATCCACCGCTTCATCACCTCAAAGACAGTCGCGTAACCCCCGGGCGACGGGGCACGGGCGACGAGAAGCGGCAGTGCCGTGCCACGTCCGCCAGCGCGTCATAAGGCCAGCTTGGAGGCGTGCCCGGCCTGCTCGCGGGCGATCTCGACGACTTCATCGACCCGGCGCCGCGCGGCGTGGCGATGGCGACGCAGTTCCTCGCCGATCCTCAACGACTGCTGTAGCGGCAGGGCGAAGCGGACGCGTCGCGCGCCGCCGCGGAAGCCGCGCGTCACGCCCTCTGATGCGCATCGATGCCGTGCGCGTGACTTGGCGGCGTACGGTTTGCCCGATGATCGATCACGTCGTGCTGCTTGCCCTTCGCGCAGATGTCACCGACGCCGCGCTCGTGCGCTTGGAGCAACTGCTGGCTGCGCTGCCAGAGAGGATCGGTGGGATCGAATCCGTGCGCTTCGGTGCCAGTAGCAGTCCTGAGGGTCTTGAGCAGGGCTATGGCTACGGCTTCTTGATCACCTTCGCGGACGAGCACGCGCGCGACCGGTACCTCCCGCACCCGGACCATGAACCGGTCAGCGCATTGGCGCGGCAACTCGCGGAACGCGTCTTGGTGTTCGACATCGCGACGTGATCGCGGTTCTCGTCGGGCCCGCGGTCCGCGAGGTGCTCCACGAGGGCAGCGGTCGCACCTTCCATAGTGAAACCATGCAGCCCGATCCCGTACGCCCGCTGTCGACTACCGCCGCCAGCCTCCAGATCGCCCAGGAGGCGCAGCCCGAGCCGATTGAGCAGATCGCGCTGCGAGCCGGATTGGCACCCGAGGAGATCGAGCTTTACGGGCGCTACAAGGCGAAGGTGTCGCTGAGCGTCCTCGATCGTCTGCGCGACCGTCCCGACGGCAAATTGGTGTGCGTGACCAGCATGACGCCGACGAGCGTGGGGGAGGGAAAGACGACAACCCTGATCGGCCTCGCACAGGGCCTCGCGAAGATCGGCGTCGACGCGCTCGCCTGCCTGCGGGAGCCGTCGATCGGGCCGGTGTTCGGTATCAAGGGCGGCGCGGCCGGCGGCGGGCGCTCGCAGGTGATCCCGATGGAGGACATCAACCTGCACTTCACGGGCGACATGCACGCCATCAGCGCGGCCAACAACCTGCTGGCGGCGATGCTCGACGCCTCCCTGCAACACGGCAATCCGCTGCGGCTGGACCTCGCCCAGATCACGTGGCGACGGGCGATCGACATGAACGACCGGGCGCTGCGCCACGTCACGATCGGCCAGGGCCGGGCGGTCGATGGCGTCGAGCGGGAAACCGGGTTCGACATCACCGCCGCCAGCGAAGTGATGGCCCTGCTGGCCGTCAGCCGCGACCTGCACGACCTGCGCGCTCGCCTGGGCGCCATCACGGTCGGTTACGACACCGACGGGCAGCCGGTGACCGCCGAGGCGCTGGGTGCCGCCGGCGCGATGACCGTGCTGCTCAAGGAAGCGGTAAAGCCGAACCTGGTCCAGACGCTGGAGGGCCAGCCGTGCCTGATGCACTGCGGGCCGTTCGCCAACATCGCTCACGGCAACAACTCGCTGATCGCCGACCGCGTCGCGCTCAAGCTCGCCGACGTGGTGGTGACCGAGTTCAGGGTTCGGCTCCGACATGGGGATGGAGAAGCTCCTGGACATCGTCTGTCCGGCGGGCGGGCTGACCCCGACCGCGGCTGTGCTCGTGGTCAGCGCGGGCTCGGTCAAGCATCACGGCGGCGACGCGACGGCGACGGGTGAAGATGCGGTCGCCGTGCTCGAGCGCGGGATGGCGAACGTGCGCCGCCACCTCGGCATCGTCCGGGCCTTCGGTCTGCCGTGCGTGGTGGCGATCAACCGCCGCCCCGGTGACAGCGACGAGGAACTTGCACTGCTGCAGCAACGCTGCCTGGAGGCAGGGGCGGTCGACGCGCAGGTCAGTGACGCGTTCCAGGATGGCGGCGCCGGGACGACCGAGCTGGCGCGTGCGGTCATGGTCGCCTGCGAGGCGCCGACTCGCTTCGCGCCGCTCTACGAGCCGGAGGCCTCTCCGCTCTCCAAGCTGCGCACGATCGCCCTGAAGGTCTACGGCGCCGCCGACGTTCACCTGGAGCCCGAAGCGGTGCGCAAGCTGGCGCAATTCGAGGCCCAGGGTCTTGGACGGCTGCCGGTCTGCGTCGCCAAGACGCCGCTGTCGCTGTCGGGCGACCCGCAGCGCCTGGGCGCGCCGGAGGGCTTCACGCTCACCGTCCGCGACGTCCGCGCCTACACGGGCGCGGGCTGGCTGGTCGCCCTCTGCGGCGACGTGCAGCAGATGCCCGGACTCGGCGCCCACCCCTCGGCGCTGAACATCGACATCGACGCGGACGGGCGTACCGTCGGGCTCTTCTGAGAGTCGCGCACCGGGCCACGCAAGCGTGCCTGCGCGGCGAGCGCCTCGACCGTCAGCCCTTCAAGCGCAGGACCCTGCTGGTGACGATCGGGCGTATCGCTTCGTCGACGATCTTGGGCGCCTGAGACGTGTCGAGGCCGCAGCAGGCACCGTCTGTCGCGCCCTGGGCCGTGAGCATGATGCGGTCCGGGGCAGCGGGGTCTTGTCGCTCGTCCATGAGGTGCAGCGTCGCGAACCCGCCGGGCCCGGTCGCGCCGCCGGAACGCCAAGCCACCGATCTGACCGACTACGAGCGGCCCGGGAAACGCTGTTCGCGTTCAGACGACCAGCCAGTTGCCTGACGTACACCTCTGCCGCCACACCGTGCGCGCGCCATGCAGGCCGCTACGAGGTGTCATAGACGCGCTGGATCTCCGCTGCCAGCTCGCGATCGCGCAGCGTTCCGGCCGCCGGTGCCTGTTGGCGGGCCTTGACCGCGTAAGACGTCGACGGGGCGACCGGCAACAGCTTGCAGATCGGCTCGACCCCGCACACGCGGCGGTGCTCGTCGATGAACACAGCTATCGCTTTGGCGGTTGCGGGTCGAGCTCCCGACCCGTCGAGCACACGCTCACTCTGGCACTGACGCGAAGAAAATCGATGCCGCCTTCAGACTCTCATTCGCCCTGCACGGCTCGCGGTTCTCACACTCGAGTTCCTATCTGACCGGTCGCCATCGCAGCGGCTGGCAATTCGCTGGTAGCCTGTTGCCAATGGAGGCCACGATTGATTCCCTGGGACGAATCGTCGTCCCTAAGCCGCTCCGTGACGCTCTCGGCCTCACGCCGGGCACCACCGTCGACATCAGCCGCTACGGGGCGGGACTGCAACTGTTGCCCGCGGGCCGGACGGCCAGATTGACAAGCGAATCCGGCGCGCTGGTCGCCACGAGCGCCACCGACATCGACGACGCGACCGTGTTCGCGCTCATCGACGCCGGCCGCCGGTGACGCCGCTGGCGCTCGACACGAGCGTGGCCATTCCGCTGCTCGTCGCGACGCATCGCGACCACGCCGCCATCGTCGACTGGTGGGACCACCGCGAGATTGCCCTCAGCGGTCACGCACTCGTCGAGACCTACTCGGTCCTGACCCGACTGCCCGCCGATGCGCGCCTGGCCCCGCACGACGCCGCCCGCCTCATCAATGAGCGCTTTGCCGCGCCGCTGACCCTCACCCACGACACCGCCGCCCAACTGCCTGACCGCCTGAGCGTGCTCGGTATCGCCGGCGGCGCGGTCTACGACGCTCTCGTCGCACTTGCAGCGATCGAGCACGACGCCGAACTCGCCACCCGCGATGCGCGCGCCAGAGCCACCTACGACGTCCTCGGCGCACGCGTCACGATCGCCGGCTGAACAGCACTCGCACGGCGATGGACGCGAGATGATCGAGCGACCAAATTCGACGAAGTTGTACCTCGTCGGTCATGGGCGCGATGGGTAGAAGGTGGTCATGACCGACGACGTGATCATCCGGCCGGCGCGCGGCGAAGATCGAGATTTCATCGTCGGCCTCGTTCCCAGCCTGCTCGAGTTCGGCTCGCCCGTCTGGCGCGACCCCGGAGCGCTCACGCAGGGATACACCCACGTTCTGGCTCTGGCCATCGCGAGCCACGACGACCGTGCCGGGGTCTTTGTCGCGGAGGGAGCAGACGGCACACCCCTCGGGTTCATCTCGCTCAAGGTGGTCGAGAGCATTGGCGGTGGTGAGCGGGGAAAGGTGGCGGACCTGGCGGTGACGCGGGACGCTCGGAGAGCGGGTGTCGGCGCGGCGCTGATGGAGGCTGCCGAGGCGTGGGCGTGCAATCGTGGCTTGGATCTCGTCGTACTCGATGTCTGGGCGACCAATCAAGCCGCCCTGAGCTTCTACCAATCGCTTGGTTACGTTCCGGAGTCGCTCTCGCTTGTCAAGCGCGTGGTTGGCGTGAGCCGATAGCTCGCGAGCGACGATGCGTATCTCTTGAGCTGCGGTTGACGGCAGCGGCATCTAGTGCCTTGCCGACGTGCACCGCTGCGCCGCGGTCGCTCGGCGACGATCGGCTGATCGTCCCATCGCGGCATTCCGACGGCGCTACTCGGGGTCGAAGTCCCAGTCGACCCGGCGCAGCCCGCGAGCGTCGGTTTTCGACGGTTTGGATGCTCCGCGACGCCATCGCCTCAGGCGTGGCTGCTGCCTCCAGGCGGATGCACTCGAGCGCCGATGGGGCTGGCTGTCGCCGCCGCCGGCTGACGCGTCGAACGCGATCGACCACGTTGTCGGGGAATGCGCTTACGGTCGATCGTGAGCGATCTGCTCGCGGTCGACAGGTCGGCTGTCTGTGGTCGGTTTGGTACCGCTGGGGTACACAAGTGACCAGGCAACCTGCAGGTTGCGTCCCGAACGATCACGCCGCGACGCGATGCTTGCCCCGCCGCCCTGGACGCGTGGCGACAGCGCGCACGATGCGACGACCGCGACTGCGACGCTGGCGCTCGGAGTCAAGAGGAGCACTGCCGGCCGAGGACCCGCCGCTGTCGAAACGACGGATTCGATACGTCCGCTCTCCTCTCACGAGAGCTCCGGCCGATCGCCAATGCCTCGGAGCGGCGGAAGCCGTCCGCACACCAGTCCGGAGGGGCGCGGTCAGCCTCACCGCTGAACCGACTGGGAGATCCTGAAGACCTGACCGTCGGGGTGGCGGACATCGCTCGGCGACGAGGCCTTGCAACTCCAATGTGCTGCTCGCCGGCGCGAGGCCGTATGACGAAAGTAAGCAGGGACCGAAGGTTCGTCGTACACGCCGGTCACCGCCACGGTCGCCTGTGCATACGACCACGCGCGAGGAGTCTCAGTGCGAGACGAGAACCAACGCGGGCGTTGCGCTGCGTCACGTTCATGCGGAGAGCGCACCGGATCGTTGCTGAACGCGCTCGCGTGCGGCTTTCCCCGCCCGCGGGCGACAAGGTGGAGAGGCAACCTGTCGAATCGGGTGGCTCGTCGTCGTTCCGTGCTTGCGGGAACATGTCAAAGGACATGGATCGGCCGGGCTGGGGCGCCGAAGATGCCGGCCATGCGCATCCGCCACAGCAAGCCTCTCCTGGTGTCCTTGATCGCGTCGTCGGCCGTCGCCGCCCTGGCGCCGGCGGCTGCGCTGGCCGCGGATACGGCCCCGCCGGTGATGGCGGTGCCGGCGGACGTGCACTACGTGCAGAAGACGGCGGGCTCGGTGGTGCGGATGACCTACACGGTGGGGATCTCCGACGACACCGACGCCCACCCGCGGGTCAGTTGCCTGCCTCGCTCCGGCTCGCGGTTCCCGCTGGGCACGACCAAGGTCACGTGCACCGCGACCGACTCCTCTGGCAACCGGGCGCGTGACTCCTTCACCATCACGGTGACCGCGAAGTCCACGCCCAAGCGCGCCGTCCGCTCGGACCGCGTCATCCCCGCCGTCAAGCGCACCACGCCGCGCCTGACCGCCCGCGCCTACCGGCGCACGGCCGCGGGCATCCAACTGCTCGGCGTGCGGGTGCGGCACGCGGCCACGGGCGCGGTTGTGACCGTGTCCTGCAATCGCCGGTGTCCGGCGGCCCTGTCGCACCCGGTCACGCGCACGAGCCGTGGTGGCAGCGTGAATCTGGCGTCGCTGTTCTCTTCCGTGCGCCTGCAGGCGGGGACGACCGTCTCGGTCACCACCGCGGGCGCCGGCGTGCGGACCAAGACGAGCCGGATCATCGTCCGCGCCGGCAGGCCGCCCGTCATCCGCTGATGCGCGACGACCGCAGCCGGCGTCCTCGAAGCGGACTCTGAACGTCTCCGGGGGGCCACCGGTTCGGAGTTGCGCGTCTCGACGAACGCCGGGTCGTCCAGTAGGCTCGCCAGGCGCGTTGTGACTGGCGCCTCGGGTGGAAGTGACCACCGGGAAGCGACGCGCTTTTGACCGCCGCGCGCCTGGGCACTCAATCCGACCGTTCGGAGGTGCCCATGTCCACCGTCCTCGAAGCCGTCGACGCCCGCGTCGCGGAACTCGTCGCCGCCGAGCGGGCGCGCCAGCACGACACGCTGTGTCTGATCGCGTCCGAGAATCACGTCTCGCCCGCCGTGCTCGCGGCAAGCGGGTCCGTGCTCACGAACAAGTACTCAGAGGGCTATCCGTCGCGGCGCTACTACCAGGGAAACGCGGTCATCGACCGCGTCGAGGCGCTGGCCACGGAGCGCGCCCGAGCGCTGTTCGGAGTCGAGCACGCCAACGTCCAGCCGCTCTCCGGCGCGCCCGCGAACCTCGCCGTGTACGCCGCCTTCCTGGAACCCGGCGACACCGTGCTCGGTATGTCGCTCGAGGGCGGCGGGCACCTCACGCACGGCTGGGGCGTGTCGGTCACGGGCCGTTGGTTTCGCAGCGTCCGCTACGGCGTGCGGCGCGATTCCGGCGTCATCGACCTCGACGAAGTGCGCGAGCTCGCCCTGCGCGAGCGGCCGAGACTGATCTGGTGCGGCGGCACCGCGATCCCGCGCACGATCGACTTCGCGGGCTTCGCGGCGATCGCCGAGGAGGTCGACGCGGTGCTGGCGGCCGACGTGGCGCACATCGCGGGGCTCATCGCGGGTGGCGTGCACCCGTCTCCCGCCGCGCATGCCGACGTCATCTCGACCACGACGCACAAGACGCTGCGCGGCCCGCGCGGCGCGATGCTCATGTCGCGTGAGCAGCACGCACGTGCCGTCGACCGCGCCGTCTTCCCCGGCCTGCAGGGGGGTCCGCACGACCACACGACGGCGGCGATCGCCGTCGCGCTGCACGAGGCCGCGCAGCCGGCGTTCGCCGACTACGCCCGCGCGGTCGTGGCCAACGCGGCGGCGCTCGCGCACGCGCTGATCGAGCGCGGCCACGACCTCGTCTCGGGCGGGACGGACAACCACCTGCTGCTCGTCGACCTCACCGCGCAGGACATCGGCGGCCGGGCCGCCGCCGAGGCGCTCGAGCAGGCGGGACTCGTCTGCAACTACAACACCGTCCCGTTCGATCCGCGGCCGCCGCTGGACCCGTCAGGGATTCGCCTCGGCACACCCGCGATCACCACCCGCGGCCTGACACCGGACCATATGACCGACCTTGCGCGCTGGATCGACGAGAGCGTCCAGGCCGCCCGGCGCGAAGACCGCGCGGCGCTCGAACGTGTCCGTCGCGAGGTCGTCGAGCTCGCCCGCGCCTTCCCACCCCCGGCCTGACGCCCGGACTGTCTCGTATTTGTGGTAGGACACAACAAATACGCGCTCACACGCGACTCGCAGCAGCCTCACGAAGTGAGCCGCCTGATGCGGAGCGATCGCTCGCTGCTCCGGTCGCGCCGAAGCGGCGGATGGGGCTCCGGCGAAGCGCTCGCCGGACGCTCGTAATCGGCCCTAGAGCGGGAACCGCCCTGGCCGAGGGACGCCGTGCCTGAGAGCCCGTGTTCAACCACTCCCCCGGCCGGGCGGGACCGGACTAAATGAGCGTTTCATGGGAAATTCGGTTCGTCTACGAACCTACCGAGGGGTGCGTTTGACCCTGCATCTGTAGGATGCCGCCACCAATAGTTGGTTGGGTGTCCAAATAGCGAGGAGAAAGCTATGAGAGGGAATCGGCACGGGTTTGCCGTATGCGCGGTAGCGCTGATGGTCGCGCTCGTATGGAGCGGCACGGCGCTGGCACAGACGCCCAACACCGACCCGACGGTCACCGCGTCACGGAGCCCGTCGGGGAACGTGCGCGTGGGGGTTCCGATCAGCTTCAGCGCCGTCGGCGAGGACGCGGACGCGGACACGCTCACGTACGCGTGGGACTTCGGCGACGGTGAGACGTCGACCCAGCAGAACCCGTCGCACTTCTACCTGACGACCGGCGCCAAGACGGTCACCGTCAGCGTGTCCGACGGCAAGGGCGGCAGCGCCAGCGCGACGATGAGCGTCACGATCCAGAGCAACCGCAACCCGTCGATCCAGTCCGCCACCGTGGCCTCTCCGTCGGCCGGCCTGGCGCCGCTCGTCGTTCAGTTCACCGGCGCGGCCACGGACTTCGATGGCCACACCGTCAGCTACAGCTGGGATCTCGACGGCGACGGCGTGTTCGAGACCACCGAGCAGAACCCGACCCGGACGTACAGCCAGCCGGGCACCTACTCACCGGTGCTCCGCGTCACCGATCCGTTCGGCGGCGCCTCGACCCGGACGCTGCCGATCACCGTGCTCACGGAGGCGACCGACCCGACGAAGAAGTTCAACGTCCTCATCTTCTCCAGGACGGCGGGCTTCCGGCACTCCTCGATCGACGAGGGGATCACCGCCATCAAGCTGCTCGGCGAGCAGAACAACTTCGGCGTCGACGCGATCGAAGAGACCTCGCTGTTCACCGACGCGTTCCTCGCCCGCTATGACGCGGTTGTCTGGCTCTCGACCACGGGCGACGTGCTCAACGAAGACCAGCAGGGCGCGTTCGAGCGCTACATCCACGCCGGCGGCGGCTACGTCGGCATCCACTCCGCCGCGGACACCGAGTACACGTGGCCGTGGTACGGCCAGTTGGTCGGCGGTTACTTCCGCAACCACCCCAACGGCACGCCGACCGCGACGGTCGAGGTCGAGGACGGAACACACCACTCCACGTCCCATCTGCCGGCGCGCTGGACGCGCGTGGACGAGTGGTACAACTACCAATCGCCGATCAACCCGTCCATCAACGGTGGCGGGACGGACTACAGCACGCGCAACACGACCGGCATTCACGTGCTGCTGAAGATGGATGAGTCGACCTATAACGAGAGCGACGGCAACACCGTCGACGACGACCATCCGATCTCCTGGTGCCACCGCTTCGACGGCGGGCGCGCCTGGTACACGGGGCTCGGTCACACCGAGGCGTCCTACCTCGAGCCGGAGTTCCTGCAGCACGTCCTCGGCGGCCTCGAGATCGCGTCGGGCTACGTCGCGGATGACACGTGCGGCATCGTCGAGCGCGACGGCGGCGCAGGCGGCGTCGTGCCGGCCACGCTGTCGCTGAGCCTCGGCACCCCGGCGTCCTTCGGCGCCTTCATCCCAGGCGTCGCACGGCCCTACACCGCGGGCATGACCGCGAACGTGATCTCGACGGCCGGCGACGCGCTGTTGTCGGTCGCCGATCCGAGCTCGACGGCGACAGGCCGCCTCGTCAACGGGTCATTCGCGTTGACGCAGCCGCTGGACGTCATGGCGACCAGCGCCGGAGGGACCGGCGGGGCGCTCGCGCCGCTGAGCGGGGACGGCTCACCCCGGTCGCTGTTGACCTACACAGGTCCCGTCAGCAACGACGCCGTGTCGATCACCTTCAGCCAATCGATCGGCGCGACGGAAGCGCTGCGCACGGGCTCGTACTCCAAGACGCTCGTGTTCACGCTCTCCACCACCAATCCGTAGGACCCACGAAGCGGATGCTGCACGGGGAGCGCCGGCCACCGGCCGGCGCTCCCCGGCGGCCGCTACGTCCGGTAGTGCGCCACCACCAGGTCCGTCCCCGCGTCGCGTCGCGGGTGCCCATGACGGTGGTAGCGTCGGCGAGCATGTCGGCCGACGGTGCAACGGTGCGGAACCCGCCCGCCGCACGAAGCTAGGCGTTTGGCTGTGACGCCCGAGCAGGTTGGTCCGTATCGGATCGTCAGGCAGATCGGGCGCGGCGGCATGGCCGTCGTGTACCTCGCCCGACAGCCTGTGCTCGGGCGCAGCGTGGCGCTCAAGGAACTGGCGCCGTTCCTGGCCGGCGATCCGGCGCTCGCGCAGCGTTTCATCCGCGAGGCGAGGGTCGCGGGCTCGCTGAACCATCCGAGCGTCGTCACGGTCTTCGACTTCCTCGAGCAGGACGGCGTCCCGTACATCGCGATGGAGTACCTGGAGCGCGGGGTCATTGCGGCCGTTCGTCGGCCGGATGTCGCTGCAGCAGATCGCAGGTGTGCTCGAGGGCCTGCTGGCCGCCCTCTCGCAGGCCGAAGCCATGGGCATCGTCCACCGCGACGTGAAGCCGGAGAACCTGCTGGTGACGTGGGACGGTGGCATCAAGATCGCCGACTTCGGCATCGCCAAGGCCGTGCAGCAGGTCCAGACCGAGGAGCTGCTCACCCCCGCCGGCGCGACCGTCGGGACGCCGGCCTACATGGCGCCCGAGCAAGCGATGGCCGGCGAGATCGGACCGTGGACCGACCTCTATCAGACCGGCGTCGTCGCCTACGAGCTCCTGACCGGTGCGGTGCCGTTCCGGGCCGAGGGCGCGCCGATCGCGGTGCTGATGAAGCACATGACCGACCCGGTCCCGGACCTGCCCCCCGGAACCGATCCAGCGCTCGCGGCGTGGGTCCAGCGACTGATGGCGAAGGAACCCGCCGGCCGCCCGCGCGGCGCCCGGGCGGCGTGGAACGAGCTCGAGGAGATCATCGTCGCGGCCGCGGGCCCGCTGTGGCGCCGGGAGGCGCGTCTCGGGGAGCACGAGCCGACCGTCGAGCACCCGACGCCGCTGACTCCCGCGCGCTTCTCTTCGTGGCAGGACTACGTCCCCGAGCCGGCCCGTCGCCCTTCCGCGAGCACGCCGCCCACTCCGGCTCCTCCGACGCCGCCGCGGCGAGAGCCGGCGATCCCCCCGCCGCCCGACGTCGTGGCGCCGCCCGCGATCGAGCCGGAGACGCCCGTGCCGCCCGCGGAGACACCGTCACTCGCGCCGCGCGAGACCGCCCCGGTGCCGCGAAGCGATGCGCTCCCACCGCCGGTGGACTCGTCGGCCGCGACCGTTGCCCCGGTCTCGCAGCCGGTCGCGTCGGAGCGTCCTCGGCGTCGAACGCCGGTCGTCCCGATCGCCGCTGTCGGCCTTCTCGCGGCGGCCGCGATCGCGGCCATCCTCGTGTTCGGGAACGGCGGCGACGGTGGAGACCCGACCCCGACCGCCACGACCACGGCGACCAGGACCGCCACGGCCACGGCGACCGCGACCGCAGCGGCCACGCCGCCCGCGGGGCCGTTCCCGGTCGGCGAACGGCCGGACGGGGTCGCACTCGGCGCCGGCGCGGTCTGGGCGGTGGGCGGTCGTGACGGCGTCCTGACCCGCATCGACCCGAAGTCGGGAGAGACCACCAGCGTCGAGGTGGGGAAGAACCCCGACAGCGTCGTCGTGGCCTTCGACTCCGCCTGGGTCTCGGTGACCGACGAGAACAAGGTGGTGCGCGTCAGCACCGACCCGCAGCCCGCGGTGATCGACACCTTCGACGTGGGCGCGCGTCCCGAGGGAATCGCAGCGTCCAGCCAGGCGATCTGGGTCGCCAACGCCGGTGACGGCACGCTTTCGCAGATCGTCGAGGCCACCGGTGACGTCCGCACCGCCGAGAACGTCGCCGGCGAGCCGGTGGGGCTCGCGATCGGCGCCGGTGCGGTCTGGGTCGCCGACGCCGAGGGGCGCAGCGTCGCCCGCGTCGACGGCGGCGGCCGAAAGCTCGTCACCACCGTGAGCGGCATCGGGCCCAACCCGCGCGCGGTCGCGATCGTCGGTCGCCAGGTGTGGGTGGCGACGGCGGGCGACGGACGCGTCTGGGTCATCGACGCCGACTCCAACCGCGTGGCCGGCAGCGTTCGCGTCGGCGGCCAGCCGCGGGACATCACCACCGACGGCAAGCACCTCTTCGTGACCGACCGCGAGGGCGGACGCGTCGTCGAGGTCGATCCCGACGCCCGGGACGTCGTCAACCGCGAGACGGTCGGAGGCGGGCCCCTCTCGGTCGCCGCCGACGCCCGCGACGTTTGGGTCACACGCTTCGACGCCGGCGACGTCGCGCGGATCGCTCGCTAGCGCGTTCCACGGCGAGCGGGGCGTCGCCAGGCGAGGCGTTGCAACGCACGATCCGGCCGCTCGGCGTTCACGCCGAGGTGCGATCTCGCGGTTATGCGGCCCGGTCAGTCACCGGACGACGGCAGCGACCGGCCCGGTTCGCCCTCGAACCGACCGCTCACCCGGCGGCCCGTGGCGGGGTTAGCGTCGGCGAGACAGTTGATGCACGGACGCCCATTTGCCGCAGGAGGCTGGCTGGTCGTCGCGGCCGCTCTGGCGCTCGTTCCGCCGGCGGCCGCGGCGGCCGACACGACGCACACCGTCACCACCGCCCAGGACACGCGCACCTGCGACGCCACGTCGTGCAGCGTGCGCGGCGCGCTGGCGGTCGCTGGCGACGGCGACACGATCCGGATCCCGGCAGGGACCTACCAGCTGACGCTCGGGCAACTGTCCGTGGACGTGAGCGTGACCGTCATCGGCGCCGGCGCGGACCGCACGACGCTCGTGGGCGACCGCGAGCAGGGCGCGCGGGTGATGCAGATCGGCGACTTCTCGACGCCCGCGCCGACCGTCGAGATCGCGCATCTCACCGCCACGGGCGGAGCTCGCTCGTGTGGGCCCGGCGGCAACATCTACAACTTGGGCGCGCTGCATCTGCACCACGTCGCGGTGACGGGCGGCGAGGCGGAATCGGGCGGCGGCATCGCGAACGACGGGACGCTGGCGATCGACCACAGCCTGATCGCGGACAACACCGCCTCCGGGTGTGAGCTGGCGGGCTCGGGCGGCGGGGTGATCAGCTACGGCGATGCCGCCGACGCGCTCGTGATCGGGGACTCGACGGTGACCGGCAACACGGCGGCGGCCCAGGGCGGCGGCATCGCGGTCTTCGACGTGAGCCAGACCGAGGAGCGCCCGCTCGGCGCGCGCCTGGACCGGGTCACCCTTGCGCGCAACCGGGCAGCCTCGGACGCCGGCGGGCTCTACCTCGACCCGCGAGCTCGCGCACAGGTCAGCGGGTCGGTGCTGGCCGAGAACATCATCGTCGAACAGGCCAAGCGGCGCGCGGCCGCGGACACGCCGTCCAACTGCGAGCCGCAGGCGCCTCCGGTCGACGGGGGCGGCAACCTCGCGGACACACCCGACTGCGGGCTCCCGACCGGCGATCCGCAGCTGAGCCCGGGCCTGGTGAGCGGGCTCGGCGAGACGTCCCTGCTGACGCTCCCGCCGTCCAGCCCCGCAATCGACCGCGCGGGCGCGTGCACCGGCACCGACCAGCGCGACCTCGCTCGCCCGCAGGGTGCGGCCTGTGACGCGGGCGCGTTCGAGTTCGCGGCGCCGGCCATCGCGACGGGTCGGGTCGACGGTGCCGCGGCCACGTTCGCCTTCACGTCGGACGTGCCGGGGACCTCGTTCGAGTGCCGGCTCGATGGGCCGACCGGCGTGGGGGGGTTCGCGCCCTGTGCGTCGCCGAAGGCGTACTCGGCGCTGGCGCCCGGCGACTACGTGTTCGTCGTGCGTGCCTCGCGTACGAGCGCGCAGGCCAGCCGCTCGTTCTCGATCGCGGCGCCGCCGCCGGTCGTCCAGCCGGCGCCGCCCGCCACGGGCGCGCAAGTGACCCCGACTCCGCCGCCGGCGGTCACGCCGATACCGACGCCGACGTACCGTCGCAGCGTGGTGGTCAAGCCGACCAAGGGCACGGTCAAGGTGCGCCTCCCGGGCACGCGCCGCTACGTCGACCTCAGCACGATCGACAGCGTGCCGCTGGGTGCGAGCATCGATGTGCGCAAGGGGCGGGTGCGGCTTTACGCGGTCCGGGACGCCACGCGGCCGTACGCAGGCCGCATCGTTCTACGGCGGCGTCTTCCGGGTCGTCCAGCGGGGGCGCGTGATCGAACTGCAGCTGCGCGGGCCCAAGCCGTCCTGCGGCGCGAGCGCAGCGACCGCCAGCAAGGCCGACAAGGCGAAGAAGAAGAAGCACAAGCGGCGCACGCGCCGGTTGTGGGGCAGCGGCAAGGGCAAGTTCCGGACCTCGGGCAAGTACAGCGCCGCGACCGTGCGGGGCACGAAGTGGCTGGTTCAGGACAGTTGCCGGAGCACCACCACGCGGGTCGTCCGCGGTGTCGTCGCGGTACGCGACTTCAAGCGAAAGCGGACGATCCTGTTGCGCGCGGGGGACCGCTACGTCGCGCGCCGCGTGCGCTGAGGACGTTCGCCGGCGAACCGCCGCACGGCCGATCGCCGTCGGCCGCGAGCGGTCGGCACCCGGCGCTCAGCCGTTCGGGGGTGCGCCGAGGAGCCATGAGAGCCGCTGCCAGCGCGCGATCTCGCAACCGTTGCGCAGCGAGAACTCCGCAGCGACGGTCTCGCCGTCCAGTCGGCCGGCCACGGTCGCCGTCGCGGGTCCGCCATAGATCATCGTGCAGGCGCGGTCGGCCGCGACCGGTGCGAGGTCGTGCGGGTGCAACCCCGTCAGTCGCTCGCAGCGGTCCGTCGCGTCTCGCTCGCACCGCACCTCGTGGGCGCGTGCCGGACCGTCGGCGCCCTGCGCACGGACGCTCACGGTCAGCCGGGGCTGCGTGCCCGCACCCGCGTCCGTCCCACAGCCCGCGAGCGCGAGGACGAGCACAGCAGCGCCGGCTCGCGCCGCGGCGATGGTGCGGTGGCGGCCGGAAGCCGGGCCCTCGGCGGTGTGCGTTCCCATCCCGGAGGCCTTCCCCGCCGGCGGGGAGCCGCGCGGCGCGCTGTCCGTCGGCGAACGGACCGGGCAGCCGGCGCCGGGCGGGAAGGGGGTCATGACGCGCGCGACCCCGGCCCGCCCGGGTGTACGCGGGGCGTTGGTCCCCGACCGCAGCACGAGGCATGGCGAAGTGCCGGCCGTCGTTGGCGCCGCCGCTGCGTCCACCCGCAACCGCTCGCCGGTTCGTCCACTGCCCGTCGGGGTTGGGGGAGGCCTGGAACGCCGTGTAGCGTCGAGGTGGTAGCGACGGATTTGCCTACACGGAAGGAAACGATGCACGACACGGTGGCCACGGTCCGCGCCGATCTCTGCGTTGTCGGATCGGGCATTGCGGCGATGAACGCGCTCGTGGTCGCCAGCGGCTACCTCGATCCGGGCGCCAAGGTCGTCCTGATCGAACGGCGCCCGCGCTACGGCGGGATGTGGAACGAGGCCTACCCGTTCGTCCGTCTCCACCAGCCGCATGCGCTGTTCACCGCCGGGTCGATCCCGTGGCAGGGGGGTCACCCTCGCGCGTACCTCGCGACTCGGGAGGAGATCCTCGGCCACTTCGCCCACATCCTCGACACCGTGCGCGCGCGGGTGACGCTCGAGGAACGCTACGGGTGGGAGTTCACCGAGCACGAAGAGCACGACGGCCGCGTCCGGGTCCGGGCGCAGAACGCCGACGGCGAGCAACTCGAGGTCGACGCCGCGAAGCTGATCAAGGCCTTCGGCACCGAAGTCCGCCCGGACGTCGCGCTCCAGTTCACGAGCGACCGCGTGCGCTCGATCGCGCCGACGACGCTCTTCGAGGACCGCGACGAGGTGTACGCCGGGCGCGAGCCGATCTGGATCGTCGGTGGCGGCAAGACCGCGATGGACACCGCTCACCTGCTGGTCACCGAGGCGCCGGGCCGTGAGGTGCACATGATCGTCGGCGCCGGAACGTTCTTCAGCAACCGCGACCGGCTCTTCCCTGACGGGCCGCGCCACCGGTGGCGCGTGCAGTCCACGCCGAACGGGCTCGCGGCGCAGCTCGCGCGCCGTTTCGACGGCACGAATGAGGCGGAGGTCCGGCGGTGGCTGCGCGACGCGTACGGGATCGGCCTCGTCGCGGACGCGGACAACTACTTCTTCGGCATCCTCTCCGAGGCCGAGAACGAGACCATCGCGCGCGGTCTGACCTCCACCGTCCGCGACTACCTCGCCGACGTGCGTGATCGCAACGGCGGCAGCGAGCTCGTGTTCCGGTCGGGCGCGACCCGCGAGGTCCCGGCCGGCAGCTGGATCGTCGCCTGCACCGGCCTGATCACACCGGTCGCCAGGCCCTATGAGCCCTACAGCTCGCCGAGCGGCAACGTCCTCACGCTCAGCCTGCGCTCGGCGACGGTGATGTTCTCGTCGTTCATGGGCTATTTCCTGACGCACCTGATGTACCGCGACAAGCTCGTGACGACCCCCCTGTACCAGGTCGATTTCAGCGAGCTGGCGAAGGTCGCCAAGCACGTCTCGCCCTTCGTCATGGCGACGTTGGCGCAGTACAACCTGAGCCTCATGTCCGACGCGCTGCCGCTGCGGGCGTTCCTCGACTGCGGACTGGACTTCGATCGCTGGATGCCGCTGCCGCACCGGATCGCGGCGAACGTCGCCTTCGCCGCTCGGCACACCCGCGAGCGCCCGCGGCTGCGTGCGGCGCTCGACACCACGCGCGAGCGTTACGGGGTCCGCTGCGGACCGCTGGAGTTCGCCGGCGTCTGACGCCCCGACCCGGCTCGGCGGCCGGCCGGCGGCGGTGCGTGATGGTGTCGACCGGCCAGCCGGATAGGGTCCGGCATGGTGGCTGTGCAGCTCGACGTGTCCGCCGTTCGTCACGGTCGCGTGAACGGGCGCTATTTCCGCGAGAACTTCGCCCAGGGTGGGATCGACCTGGTCCAGGTCATCCCCGAGTTGGTGACGAACGCGGATTCGGCGATCGCACTGGGCGGGCGCGGGTCGGGCACGATCGTGCTGCGGTTCGGGTCACCGGATCCGGTGTTCGCGGCGGAGTGGACGCGGGCGATGCGGCGGTTGCGCGCTCCGGCGCTGCTGGGCTGGCGGCACGAGCTCCGCTGCACCGACGACGGCGTGGGGATGGACGCGGAGTCGGTCGACCGGCGTCTCGGCGCGCTCGGCGCGTTGCCGGACGGCGCGGGGCAGCGCGGGCTGTTCGGGCGTGGGCTGCGGGATGTGTGGCTCGCGCAGGGTGGCGGGCGGATCGAGTCCGTCCGCGGCGGGCGGCGCGTGGAGTCGTGGTTCTTCCCGTCCGGTGGGGATGAGCCGTACGCGTATGTGCACGTGCGCGATGAGGTGACCGGCGATCCGTCGGGGACGTGCATCACGGTGCCGCTGGCGTCGGGGCGCCCACCGGCGAATGCGCGGTTGCGGCGGCTGGTGGGCCAACTGGTGCAGCTGCGGCCGGTCTTGGAGGATCCGGCGCGTCAGCTGTGGCTCGAGCTGCCAGGGGATGCGGCGCAGTTGGTGACGTTGCCGGCGCCGGAGCCGGACCCGGAGCGTCCGGTGCTGGCGGACGAGGAGATCGAGGTCGCGGCCGGGGTGCGCGCGCGGGTCATCGTCCGCCGCGCGGCCGAGCCGATCCCGCTCAGTCCCTCGCGCGCCACACGGCTGGGCGGTCTGGTGATCCGGTCGGGGCGCGCGGCGCACGAGACGACGCTGGCCGGTCACGAGGGGGAGCCGGGAGCCCGCCATCTGTACGGCGAGGTGATCTGTGAGGCGTTGGAGGGTTTGCAGCGCGCGGCGCTGGAGTCGCCGCGGCCGAACGTCGTGGTGAAGGTCGATCGCTCCGGGCTCAACGAGCATCATCCGACCGTGCAGAAGCTCTACGCCGGGATCGAGCGCGTGCTGCGGCCGATCGTCGCGGCCGAGGAACGCCGGGCGGGCGCGCACCTGGTCCGCCCCGGACGGGCTGTGCAGGCGCGCGACCAGGTCGGGCTGCGGGCGCTCAACGACGTGCTCAAAGGCGCGTTCGACGCGCCCGGCGGCGCCGGGTTCGAGCGTGGGGGAACCCCGTCGGACACGGCGCCCGGCGAGCCGGAGAAGCCCGAGCGGAGCGAATCGGCCGACTCGCCGCAGGCCGAGCCGCGCGCGGGCGCGGCCGACGTCGTGCTGGCCTCGCCGCTGCGGTTCAAGCAGTCGCCGGTCCGTCTGCACCCGGGCGAGGACCGCGGGGTGTCGCTCCTGGTCGATCCGGCGCAGATCGCCCCCGGGACGCCGGTCACGGTGACCGCGGACGCCGGTCTGCGGCTGAAGTTCTGGGGCGAGCCGGTGGTGCCGGAGCCGCATCGCGGAGGATGGTCGCGGATGACCGGGACGCTGCGCGCTCGCGTGTCCGTCGATCCGGGCGCGCGGTTGACGGTCACCGCCGAGGCGGCGGGTCACGTGGCCGAGCTGGAGGTGGTGCTCGTGCGCCACCGGTCGAGCGGATGGGTGTCGGAGATCGCGCGCAAGGATGAGGACGCGCTGATCGAGGCGCACTTCGATCCTGAGAGCGGTGTCGTCACGGTCTTCGAGGGACGCCCGGAGTTCAAGGCGCTCGAACGTGCGGCCCGGCGCTCCGGGCTCGAGCCGGCCCGTGTGCGCGAGTATCTGCCGTATCGGATGCTCGAGGTCGAGGCCGCCGCCAACGCGGTCTATCAGTGGGCGGCCGAGCAGATCGTCGCTCGCCGCCTGAGCCGGTGAGTTGCGCGGCGATCCGGTCGAGTACGCGCACGCGCTGCGCCACGAGGCGCAGTCGCTGCGCCATCGCGCGCACGAGAAGCTCATGCGCGCGTTCCTCGACCCGGAGGTCTTCACCGGCGGTGTGCGTCTCGTCGAGGACGAGTCCTCCGAAGCGCAGACGCAGCTCAGCGTCTGACCGGCGTTCCTCGATCGCGCCGCCGTCACTGGGACTCCAGCGCGGCGAGCGCCTCGTCGATCAGCGCGGGGAGCTCGGCTTCGCCGTCGCCCTCGACCCACGCCATGATCGCGGTGGTCAGGGCGCCGAGGCTCGCGCCGACCAGAACGCGCGTGCGGAGGTCGCGCGCGATGCCGTCGCGGTGCTCCAACGCGCCGAGGATGAGCTCCTGGGTGGCGATCTGGTTCTCCATCGTCGCGGCGCGCAGGCTCGGCGCGGAGAGCATCAACTTCGAGCGGGCGAGCAGCAGGTCACGATCGGTGCCATAGACGCGCAGCAGACCCGCGGCGACGGCGTGGCGGACGGTCTCGATCACCGGTTCGCCGGCCGGGCGGGCCGCGATCAGCTCGGCGAGCATCGGGTCGTAGTCGTCGGTCGCCACGACCGCCTCCTTGGTCGGGAAGTGGCGGAAGAACGTCATGTGCGAGACGCCGGCGGCGTCGGCGATCTCCTGCACCGTGGTCGCGTCGAAGCCCTGCCGTTCGATCAGGCGCAGCGCGTGAGCACGGATCGCGTCGCGCGTCTGCGCCTTCTTGCGTTCGCGCAGGCCGCTCACGCCGCGGGACGGGACGGGAGGAACAGCAATACGAGCACCGCACCCGCCAGGGTGACCGCGGCGCCGCCCCGCCCGACCGCGGTCAGCCCGGCGGTGAAGGCGTCGTGTGCGGCGATCCGCAGCGCGTCGCCGGAGGAGCCGAGGCCGCCGGCGATCGCCTCGGCGCCGATGACCGAGCCGCGCGCGGCGTCCGCCGCCGCGGTTGGCAGTGGCTCCAGCGCGGGCTCGAGCCGGTCGCCGTAGACGCTGGCCAGCAGGCTGCCGAGAGACGCGACGCCGAGCGCTCCGCCGAGTTGGCGCAGCGTCGTGTTGACCGCCGCGCCCGCGCCGAGCTCGCCGCCGGGCACCGCGCTGATGACCGCGTCCATCGCGGGGATCATCGCCAAGCCGGTCCCGAAGCCGCTGACGGCCAGGATCCCCGCCAGCGCGAGCTCGTCCGTGCGGACCGTCAGGCGCGAGAGCGCGAGCAGTGACGAGGCCAGCAACAGCAGGCCGGCCGCGGTGGCCAGCTTCGTCCCGCACCGCCGGTCGATCACGCCCGCCAGCGGCGCCGCGGCGGCCAGTCCGGCCATCAGCGCAACCACGCGCAGGCCGGTGGCCAGCGCGTCGTGGCCGAGCACGGCCTGGAGGAACTGCGGAACGGTGAACAGGATCCCGAACAGGGCGTACATGGTGACGACGCCGGCCACGGTGCCCCACGTGAAACGCCGATCGGCGAACAGGGCGGGATCGACGAGCGGTCGCGTGACGTGGCGTTCGCGCGCCATGAACGCGGCGGCCGACAGCACGGCGACGGCGAGCACGACCAGGGTCTGACGGGAGCCCCAGCCCGCGGCCGGCGCCTCCACCAGCGCGAACACCAGCGCGACGACCGCTCCGACGGCGAGGCCGACGCCGAGCGCGTCCACCGGCGGCGCCTCCGGGCTCGTGCTCTCCGGCACCAGCAGGGCCGCGGCGGGCAGGACGAGCGCGATGATCGGAACGTTGACCCAGAAGACCGCATTCCACGCGAAGTGATCCAGCAGCAGCCCGCCGACGACCGGTCCGAGTGGCAGCCCGAGGCCGATCGCCAACGTGATCGCGGCGATCGCCCGCGGACGCTCCCGCGGGCCGAAGAGCACCGGCACGGTGGCGATGCTGAGCGGCATGATCATCGCCGCCGCGGTGCCGAGCACGATCCGCGCGACGATCAGCTGCCCGGACGACCCGGCCAGCGCGCACCCCGCCGAGGCCACGCCGAACAGGGCGAGCCCGAGCAGCAGCACGCGCCGCCTTCCGTGGCGATCGCCGAGCAGACCGGCCGGCAGCATCCCGCCGGCGAACGCGAGCACATACGCGTCGACGATCCACTGCAGTTGCGCGGTCCCGGCACCCAGCGAGGCCGCGATCGTCGGGAGCGCGACGTTGAGGATCGTCGTATCGAGTCCGACGACCAGCAACCCGATCGACACCGCCGCCAGCGACCACCAGCGATGCGCGGAAGCGTTAGTTACTAACACATGTTAGAAGCTAACACAAAACTGCAACCGAGGCGAGCGACGCCGGAGCTCGCCGAATCCGGAGCCGTGTCGATGCACTGAACAGGGTGTTTTCGTTCTGACGTAGCGCCGCAAGTGGCCAGACCCGCGAAGCGCCGAGTAAACCGGCGGCGGCTTGCATCCGCGGTCCGTTCGCGTTGGATGGATCGATGTCTGCCTCGCTGCGCGTCGTCTACGGGCTCGCGCTCGTACTTGTTCTCGTCCTGGCTCCGACGGCCGCGGCGTCGTCGGTCGACGACGTGAGCGATCAGTGGCTGCCGCGATCCGACGGCGCGCAGTGGACCTACGCAGTGGACCAACAGCGTGTTCTCGCCCGTGCCGCGGGTGGAGCGCTATACGGTCACCGGCCGCAACGCGACGGCGTTCCGGGTCCAGTGGTCAGAGCTCGAGCTCGGGGAGTTCGACGTCGCGTCCAGCGGGTCATGGACTTCAAGTCAGACCGACGCCGGGCTGGTCAACGTCAACTACCAGAGCACGGCGCCGCCGCCGCAGTTCCCGATCCTGTGCGCCGCGGCGGGGGACTGCGGCAACAGCCTGGCGGGCGCGTGGTATCTGCTGATCTGGGGCACCCGCTCGCCGCTGCTGGCCGAGCCGCTGCTGATCGGGACGCGCTGGAACACCGTCGGCGGTGCGGACAACGACGTCGCGAGCCGCAACCGCTACGTGGGCCGCGCGAAGGTCACCGTGCCCGCGTTCCCGCAGCCCGCTCGAAGCCGCGGTCGTCGAGTCCAGCGTCACGCAGACCGGGGCGCTCGGCGACCCCTTCGGGTCCGGCAGCCGCACCGTCTGGTGGGTCCGCGGCGTCGGCCCGGTGCGGATCGTCTTCCGGCACTCCGGGCGGCCAGGTCAGCGAGGCCGTGCTGCGCTCGACGACGCTGGCGCCGAAGCCGCCGCCGCCCGACACGAACCTGCTGCCGCTCAACCTCGGCGACACGCATGACGCTTCGCTGGCGCAACGACCGCCACCTCAAGCAGTGGTCCACGCAGCGCCTGACCGTCGCCGACGTGGTCAACAACACGTCGCGCGTGGACGTCAAGCAGGTCTCGGGCCCGATCACGGTCGCGGGCAGCTACGCGTTCTCGACGCGGCTGGACGGCGTGCGCAACCTCGCCGCCTCGGTCAAGGCGGCGACCCGCGCGCGAGTTCCCCGCGCTGGGCCCGCGCGCGAAACCGGCGGATGAGCGTCGCCGGTTCCTGACGCCGCTGGACCTGATGATCTACGGGTTCGGCCCCGTCGTCCCGATCGGCGAGCCCACCGGCTACAGCTGGGTGAGCTCGCGCAGCGAGCGACGACTGGCGCACGTTCGGGGTCACGGGCCGCTCGACGATCCTGCGGCACGCGCAAGGTCAAGGTGCCGGCCGGCCGCTTCGACGCCGTGGTCATCCGGTCCACGCTCACCCAGTCCGGCTTCCGCTTCGGCAGCGGCACGCGCGACGATGTACTTCGCGCCCGGCAAGGGCCTGGTCAAGCTCGTGTTCAAGCACCGGGACGGCTCCGTCTCGACGGTGGAGCGCACGAAGTGAAGCGCGCACGGGGCCGCGCTGCCGCCGCCGCGGTGGTGGCGACGCTGGTCGCGGCGACGCCGGTCGCGGCCGCGCCGTTGAGTCCCAGCGTGCAGGTCGACACGCGCTTCGCCCCGCCGACGGGGATCGTGGAGTACGACTTCGCGTCCGGGATCGCGACCGACCGGGCGCTCGGCGTCGCGGTCGACGGCGACCGCATCTACACGGTGGGGGAGAGCCTGAACGGCGGCAACCGCGACATCGCGATCACCGCGCGCCGCTCCGACGGCACGTTCGACCCCGGCTTCTCCGAGGACGGGCGGGTGCTGCTCGCGCTGCGCCCCGCGCTCGGCAGCCGCGAGGACAGCGCCGACGACGTCGCCGTACTGCCCGACCATCGCATCCTCGTCCTCGCGGCGACGGCGGCCAACCCTCTGGCTACCGCTGACATCGAGGTCGCGCTCCTGCGCCTGAACGCGGACGGGTCGCTCGATACGACCTTCGGCGACGGGACGGGGGCGGTGGTCTTCGCCGTCAGCGTCAACGCGGATGTCCCGGCGCGCATGGCCGTCGACCCCGCCAGCGGGCGGATCGCGATCGCCGGCGGGACGGGAGGCGCCGGCCTGACGGGCGGCCGCGACGACACCTTCATCTCGCTGCGCGAGCCCGACGGCAGCCCGGTCGCGGGCTTCGGCACCGACGGCGTGGTCACGGGCGACTTCACCGGCGCCGCGCTGCGCGACCGCGCCGTCGACGTCGCGTGGCGCCCCGACGGCGGCGTCGTCGCGCTGGTCGAGGCCGAGTCGGCGCCGAACGTCCTGCACAGCACGCTCTACGGGCTGTCGGCGACCGGGGCGCTGGACCCCGCGTTCGGCGGGACGGGCGTCGTCGAGCTCGCCGTGGGGGACCCCGACACCACCGCCGGCGGCCTGCTCGCCGCGGGCGGGCGGCTCTGGATCGCCGGTTCGACGCGGACCGGCAACGACACCGACGCCTTCCTGGCGCGGGTCGGCATGGACGGCTCCGGCCTGCAGTCGCGGCGCTTCGACTTCCACGGCCGGGCCTTCAGCGCCGCGCAGGGGCTGACCAGCACGGGCCGCGACCTGGCGCTCCTGCCGGGGCCGGTGCCCACGATCGTGGTGACCGGCAAGGTCGTCGGCGACACCGGCAGCGCCTGGGGAGCGGCGGCCTTCAACACGTTCGACGGCGAGCTGGCGGCGGCACAGACCGGCGATCTGACGGTCGGCGCCACCGGCACCGGCATCGCCGCCGTGGCCGCGGCCGCGGCCGACTGGCTGGCGGTCGCCGGAACGACCGAGGAGACGACCTCGGACACGAACTTCGCGACCGCGCGGCTGCTGGTTGACGCCGACAAGACGTGTGACCTCGGGCTCAGCGTCGCCACGCCGCTGGAAGTGATCTTCAACGGCGTCCCGGCCGGGCCCGGCGCCGCTCACGCTGCGCGTCGCCAACGCGGGCACCCGGCCCTGCGCCGGGGTCGTGACGGCCGGCGGCGACTACCGGCTGCGCGGCTCGGGGCTGCCCGCGCCGATCACGACCGGGACGGTCGCGCCCGGCGACGACGGCCGTCCTGCCCGCGGTCGATGTCGCCTACACCGGGCCGCGCCGCCGCAGCGACGTGCTCTCGCTCGCCGTCCGCGCCGACGGCGACACGGTCACCGACAACGACGCGGCCAACCTGCGCGTGAAGCTTCCGCTACTGCGACGCGCGGCTCACGCGCGCCGCCGCCGTGCGCGCGATCCCGAGCGAGGGCCGCCTGCGCGTGCCGCTGCTGCTGAGCAACGCCGGAACCGCACCCTGCCTGCGCGCGGGCGTCGCCGTGGCCGCGCGGTGGGCGTGCCGTGGCCGTACCGCCGCGCGCGACGCTCGACGCCGGGCACCAGGTGGACGCCGACGCGACGATCGAGGTCACGCCGGTGAAGCGCGGCGCCAAGTCGGCGACCCTGCGCCTGCGCGCGCTGGCCGTCGACGACGCCGACACGAGCGACGACCTCGCGATCACGGCGCCGGTGGTCGTGGTCGGCGACTCGGCGATCCGCCGGGCCGGCGCTCGCAGCGTGTCCGGTTCGGCGACCGGCGGCGCCGGCGCGGCGTCGAAGGCCGGCCGGCGCGTCAAGGCGGTGCACGTCGCCATCCGCCGGCTGGGCTCGCGGCTGCCGCTGGCTGGCGGCGTCCGGCAAGGTCCGCTCGCGCAGCGCCTCCGCGAAGACGTGCGCCGCGCATCCGGTCTGGATCCGGGCGCGCGGGACGGGGCGCTGGTCGCTGACGCTGCCGGCGCGCCCTGCCCGCGGGGCGCTACGTCGTCCAGTCGCGGGCGACGATCGCGGCCGGGTTCTCCGAAGCGCGGTTCAGCCACAGCGACGGCAACCAGCGCCGGGTGCGCGTGCGGTGAGCGCTCGGCGCGCAACGGCCGTGACGCTCGCCGTCGCCGCGCTCGCGGCGCCGGGCTGTGGCGGGTCCCCGAGCGCGCGCGAGCGCGTCAGTGCCTATCTCGACGACGCGGCCGGCGTGCAGATGCGCTGGTCGCGCACGTTCGACAGGCGAACCGTGCGTACGCCGACTTCGCCGCCGGGCGGCTGGAGGGCGAGGCGGCCGCGAAACGGATGGCCAGGACGCGCGACGACGTCCAGGCACTGCGCGGCGCGCTCGCGGCGCTCAGGCCACCCGGAGAGGCTCGCGCGCTGCACATGAAGATGCTGCGGGTCTTCGACCTCGAGCTCGCGCTCGCGACCGAGACCGCGCAACTGGCGGCCTACGTCCCCGCCGAGAGCGCGGTGCTGGCGCGCCTGCCGGCGGCCAACCGCCGGCTGCGCCAGCGGCTCGCGGCGGCCAGCCGCGATCCGGCCGCGCAGGCCCGTGCCCTGGGTGCGTTCCAGGTCGCGCTCGACCGGACCGTGGGTGATCTGCGCAGCCTCAGGCCGCCGCCCGTGCTGCGCGTCGGCCATGGGGATCGGATCCACGCCCTGGCGCGCACGGCCGCTTTGTCAGGGCGCCTGCGCAACGCGCTGCGCGACGGCGACGCCGTGCGTGCCGCGCGCCTGCTCGACCAGCTCGAGCGCACCCCGCCGGACCGCCGCGCGCTCGCGCGCGAATCGGTCGCGGCCTACAACCATCGCTCCGGGCAGGTCCTTCGCGCCGTACAGGACGTGCGCAGCGCCGAGGTCTCGCTCAACCGTCGCTTCCCGCCTTCGTAGATGCAGAGAAAAACGCTGCACAGGAGCGGTTTTCGGCGGGTCGGGCGAAAAAGAATTCCCACAGCGGACGCCTGCGTCCATAGCCTTGCCGCAGCGGCCGAGACGGCCGCTTCGAGTAGCGTCGCAACACACCGGAAAGTGCGCTCACAGAACCCAAGGACGGAGGTAGGACGCGGTCGCCCACGCGGTGGCGGCCATGACCTCGTCTTCCAGCGGCGGCGTGGACGGATGCGCGCGACGGCCGTCATCGGGCTCGTGTTCCTGCTCGCGAACTACGTCTCGCCGGTCGCCGGGATGGCCTCCCAGAGGCCCGCGGGCGACCCGCTGCCGTCGCTGCCGATGCCGGTGCTGGTGTTCCCCGCGATGCAGACGCCGGCGCCGGCCAAGGCCGACCGCCGGCGTTCGCAGCGCTCGCATGCCGCCCGCCTGGCGGCGCGGCGCGCGGCGGCACGCGCGGCGGCCGCGACCCGCAGGGCCGCTGCAGCGCGCAAGGCCGCGGCGGCCGCAGTCTCGCCGCCGGTCACGCCCCTGACGCCGCAGGTGGCCGCGGCGCCCGCGGTGGCGCCCCCCGCGCCAGCCGCACCCCAGATCGTCGAGAACCACTACGACATGACGTCTCGGCCGGCGAAGAAGGACCCGAACGCGGGGGCGCCGGAGTACGAGTCGACGATCGGCGCCGCGCCCGTCGAGTCGACCGACCCGGGGGTGCGCGCGCAGGCCCAGACCCTTCCGGAGCCAGAGCCCGCGGCGCCGGTCGCGTCGGCGTCCAGCGCCACGGACGCGACGCCGGCGGAGTCCGCGGCGCCGGCACCCGCCGCCGAGGTTGCCGCGCCCACGGCCGCCGAGGCGCCCGCCGCGACGCCGCAGGCCGTCCCCGACGCGCCGGCCGTGCACTCCGACGCTCCGGCCGCCCAGGCCCCGACGAGCGCCGTCTCGGCCGGCGAGCCCGCACCCGCGCGTCCGATCGCCAGCGCCGGGACGCCGACGGTGGCCTCGGCGCAGGCGCTGCCCGTCGTGGCCGCTCCGGCGCCGCCGGCGACCGTCAGCGTCGCGCCACAGGACCTGAGCGCCCCGGAGTTCCAGCCGGTCGCCCCGCCGCCGGTGAGCAGCGCGCTGCTGGCCGACAGCAGCGCGACGCTGGCCGCCGCGACCTCGACGGTCACCGACGTCGCCGTGAGCGTTCCGGAGCTGTCGTTGAGCGCCCTCGGTGCGGACACGCTGCTGGCCGCGGCGACGACCATCGGCTCCGAAAGCGCCACGGTCGCCGAGGCCGACGGCCAGGCCGAGCCGGCCGTGCTCGGCGCGCTGACCGGGCCCGAGGCCACGCTGCCGTCGCCGGCGAGCGCGCCCGCCGCGCCCGACACCGCCGCCGCCACCGGCGAACCGAGCTTCACGAGTGCCGACCCGTCCACCGCGGTCGCCGCCCCGGCGGTCGCGGACGACGCGACGCCGGCCGGCGACGACGAGACGGCCAACGCCCGCGGGCCCCCGCTGTCTGGCGAATGGACGATCGTCCTCACGGACGGCATCGACCATCTCGCCTCGATCACGACGTCTGATGAGCAGCTCGTCGTCACCGTCGACGGTAACGCGATGAGCCGGCCGCTGGCCGGGCTCGAGCACCTGACCGTCATCGGCGGCGACCGCGACGACAGCCTCGTCGTCATCGCGGCGCCCGTGCCGATCTTCTACGACGGCCGTGGCGGGTTCGACCTGCTGACCATCGAGGGCGTCCACGGCTCCGTCCGCGCGACCGCGATCGACGGCACGTCAGGCACGATCCTGCTCGACGGTCTGGCCGTGACCTACGCCGGGCTGGAACCGATCATCCTGGGCGGCACCGCGACCGACGTCGTCATCGACGGCTCGGCCGGCGACGACGCGATCGTCGTCAGCCAGAACGGATCGACGATCACGGTCTCGACGACGACCGGCACGATCGAATCGCACATCTTCGCCGGCCCGACGAGCTCGCTCGTGATCCGCGGCAACGGCGGCACCGACTCGGTGACCTTCACCACCGCGCTGAACCTCGGCGGGGCGACGCTGACCGTCGACGCCGAGACGATCACCGTCTCCGCCGGCACGACCATCACCGCGGCCGCGGTCGCCTTGACGGCGCAGGCGACGAGGACGAACGGGAACGGGGCGCTGCCCGCGGCCCGCGTGACCGTCGCCGGCACGATCACCGCCACCGGCGCCGTGACGCTCACCGCGACCGCGACCGACACCTGGAGCCTCGCCGGCCAGACGCTCACGGCCGACACGAGCTTCGCGGTCGGCGCCAGCGCCGTCGCCGAGCTCCTGGGCAGCGGCGCGCTGACCGCGGGCGCGGTCACGCTCGCGGCGGCGACGAACGTCACCTTCACCTGGCAGGGCACCGCGAACGGCGTCACCTACAGCACGACCGTCCCGACCAACGTGGACGGGGAGAACGGCGCCGTCCGCGTCACGGTGACCGATACCACCCGCGCCACCGTCGGCGGCAGCGTCACGGCCGCGTCGGCCACGATCACGGCGACGGACACGCTCGACGTCGACGTCGACCTCACCGACACCACGGTCTACGACAAGCCCACGGGCACGGTGCTGGCGCTCTTCGTCGAGTTCGGCCGCCTGCTGGTCACGACGGCGATCGGCCGCGATACCCAGGCGACGGTCAGCGGCTCGCTGACGGTGACCGGAGCCGTGGACGTCGCCGCCGTCAACGCCGGCGCCGTCGACACCGCGATCGACTCGACGCTGGTGGGCAAGGTCACCAACACCGTCACCCAGGACGATGCGATCGCCTCGGTCACCGGCGGCGCGCAGGTCCGGGCAGGCAGCCTGACGATCACGGCCATGACCTCCACCGCGCTGACCGCCGCGGGCAAGATCGGCGCGCAACACGATCACGGGCCGCACGGCGGCGACCGCGACCTCCGCGACGCTGACGACCACAGCAGGGGACCTGACCGTCTCCGCGCACGACGCGACGGTGCTGACCGCGTTGGCCGGCAACGCGCTCTACGAGCCGTCCACGCCGCTGGTGACGCTGGCCAGCACCGAGGCGCGCAACACCAGCGACCGCACCGTCGTGCGCCGCGCTGACGAGCACGACGGCGACGGTCGCCGGCGGGCACGACGCGTTCGTCCGGGCGCTCAGCGACGGTCACGTCCTGGCCTGGACGGAGGCGGTCGCGATCAAGACCAAGACCGGCCTGCTGCCGACGAGCAGCGCGATCGGCCTGGCCGCGACGCTCGCCGCCAACGTCATCCTCGGCTCGGTCAGCGCCTCCGTGACCTCCTCGGCGATCACCGGCGCCCGCGACGTTGCCGTCACCGCGAGCAACGCGGCGTTCATCGACGCCACGGGCGCGATCTCGGCGATCGCCACCACCGACACCGACGCGGTCTCGTTCAAGCTGATCATCGCCAACCGCAACCTCGCCGCCGGCGCCGCGATCGCCGTCAACGTGATCGGCTGGGAGATCGGCAACCTCGCGCTCACCGCGGTCGACGCCGTGCTGGGCACGGGCTTCGGGCAGACCGAGCGGCCGCTGACCACGACGGCGACGATCGCCGGCTCGACCGTCACCGTGACCCGCGACCTGACGGTCGACGCGGCGACCAGCGCGACGATCAACGCGACCGTCTCCAACGCGTCCACGACCGAGCAGCACGCGCTCTTCGGCGCGAGCTCGGCCGCCGCCGGCGCGGTGCTGGCCACGAACAAGGTCTCCACGCGCACGGCGGCGTCGATCAGCGATCAGTCGGCGACGGCCGGCGGCGCGCTGGCGGTGACCGCGAGCGACGCGGCCACGATCGCCTCCAACGTCAAGGTCGTCTCGAACTCGATCACCACGACCGACAGCGGCCTGCACTTCCTCGGCAAGCTGGTCGACGGCTCCGTGCCGGCGACCTACACGACCGCCTCGGGCAGCCGGACGGTCGCCTTCGGGACCACCGTGCGCGTCATCCACGGCTACGCGACGCCGCGCTTCACCACCGACGACGCGACCACCGTGGCGCTCAAGACCGGCGACCGGATCCGCGTCCGCGACGGCTACGCGGGCGGCGGCGACCCCGGCGTCTACCGCTACCTGGGCCCGGACGCGTCGCTGAAGCCGTCCACGCAGGACTACTCCGACGCGGCGGCGTGGGTGCTCGTGGCCGGCAGCGACGACGTCACCTACCGCTACATGGGCGGCACGCCGGTCACGGTCGACCTGGGCGCCACCGACTACACCGACCTGCGCTTCTGGAAGCCCGAGCAGGCCACCCAGATCGTGCCGATCAACGTCAACTTCGACACGTCGGACTCGCGCGCGATCGCCGGAGCGATCATCCTCAACGACGTCAACGGCGCCGCCACCGCGCGCATCGACGGCGCGACCGTGAACGCCGGCAGCGTCGTCGTCCGCGCCACCGAGGCCGCGACGATCGCCGCGGGCGCCGACATCAGCGCCAGCTCGGCCGGCGGCAGCACCTTGACCGGCATGGGCGCGTCGCTGGCGGCGGGCGGCGTCCTGGCCGTCAACCGCGTCCTCGCCGGCGCGACCGCCGCGATCGCGGCCGGCAGCGTCACCACGACGGCCGGCGACCTGACCGTCGCGGCCGCGCTGACCGCCTCGGTGGACGCGAGCAACGCCAGCGCGATGACCTCGGGCGCCCAGTCGGTCGGCCTGATCCTGGCGTTCAACACGATCGGCTGGAAGCCCGGCAAGGAGTTCTGGAGCCAGGCGGTCGACGCGATCCTCGGCGGGCCGGTCGTGGCGAGCCTGGCCTACAACGGCGAGCAGCCGGCGTTGGCGAGCGCCACGATCACCGGAACCACGCTCACCGTGGGCGGCGACCTCGTTGTCAGCGCCGAGGACGCGGCCGCGATCACCGCCGCCCAGACCAACGACGCCACCTCGGCGCCGGGCGCGATCATGGGCGCCGGCGGCATGGCGGCGGCGATGATCGTCGCGTCGAACATGCTCTCCAGCGGCGCCCAGGCGTCGGTGACGTTCGCCGCGGGCGCCGGGACGGTCGCGGCGACCGGCGCCGTCAGCGTCACCGCCGCCGACACGGCCGCGATCACCGCGAGCACCGCCCAGTACGCCGAGGTCTCGCCGACCAACGACGCGGGCGCCGGGATCCTGAACCGGTACGCCGACGCGATCACCCGCGACTACGCGTTCACCCAGCAGTCCGGCACGCAGGCGGTCAAGTTCGGCCAGCTCGTGCGCGCCGACGACGGCACCGTCTACCGCTACATGGGCGTCGACGCCACGCTCGACCTCGGCGCGCAGGACTACGCCGACTACGGCCGCTGGAAGGCGCTCGAACCGGCCAACCTGATCACCGACGCCGTTGCCTACGCCGCGCTGAACGCGATCGGCACCGCGCTCGGCGTGGACGACCTCGCCGGCACTGCCGACGCCTACTTCGGCCTCGTCGACACCAACTACGTCAAGTCGGTCGTCAGCGCCTCGATCAGCCACGTCGCGCTCGCCGCCGGCGGCGACGTCACGGTCAGCGCGACCGAGGCGGCCTCGATCAGCGCGTCCGACGACAGCTACGTCGCGACCTGGATCGGCAAGGGCGGGTTGCTGGTCACCAACGTCGTCGTCGCCGACGCCACCGCGAGCGTCACCGACGGCACGCTCGCCGGCGCGGCGATCGTCGTGAGCGCGAGCACGACGGCGACGATCGACGCCACGTCGACGACGAAGATCGAGGCCTTCGACAAGTCGCTCGGGTTCGTGGCGGTCTTCAACACGATCGGCTGGAAGCCGTCGAACCTGCTGTTCAACCTCGTCGACACGATCCTCGGCGACCCGCTCACGTCGGCGGCGTTCAACGGCGACGCCACCCCGTCGGCCGCGCGCGCCTTCATCCGCGACACGACCGTGACCGCGACCGGCGCGCTGAGCGTCACCGCCACGCAGGCCGCGCAGTTGACCGCGACGGCGGGCAACGAGGGCCTGGCCGACGCGGCCCTGGACGCGGTGCTGATGACCGCCTGGCAGACCAACGGCCTCGCCGGCGGCGGCCTGCTCGCCTCCAACAAGGTCAACACCGCGGCCGAGGCGTCGCTCTCGTTCACCGGCGCCGGCACGGTGCAGGCCGGCGGCGCGGTCGCCGTGACCGCCACCGACAGCGCCGGCGTCGAGTCCCACAGCACGCTCACCGAGACGGCCAACGTCTCCAACACCGCCGCGGGCCTGGCCGCCTACCTCGATCGGCTCGTCCCGCTCGACTACGACTACACGACCGCGTCCGGCACCCGCACGCTGGCCACCGGGGACCACGTGCGCGTCGGGCCGGCCTACGGCGGCGCCGGGATCAAGGGCGCCGTGTACGTGTTCAACGGCGCGCCGGGATCGGTCGTCCTGGGCGCCGAGAACTACCTCGACACGGTCGCGCTGGACGCGCGTCGACACGTCGGTCGAACCCGTCGGCGTTCTACCCGGGCCTCGGCAACCTGACCAAGTCCAGCGCGAACGCGATCGGCGTCCTGATCGTCCTCAACGACGTCCGCGCGACGGCCACCGCGACCGTCACCCGCGCCACCGTCACCGCGGCGTCGGTTGCGGTCGGCGCCGTCGAGTCGGCGCAGATCCTGGCCGAGGCGACCAACGCGATCACCGCCTCGGGCGGCTCGTTCTACGGCTCGGGCACGGTCCTCGCGGTCAGCGGCCAGATGGTGACCAACCGCGTCGTCACCCACACCACCGCCGCGCTGGACGCGAGCACGGTGACGGCGACCGCGGGCGACATCGCCGTCACCGCCGACAACGCGGCCGGCATCGACGCGACCCTGCTGACCACGCTCAACAGCGGTGACGAGGCCGTGTCGGTCTCGCTGGCGTTCAACACGCTTGGCTACAAGCCCTCCAACGCGCTGTTCAACCTGATCGACGCGATCCTCGGCGACCCGCTGATCTCGACGGCGTTCAAGGGCGAGGACCCGGCGCTCGCGCTGGCCACCGTCACCGGCACGACGCTCAGCGCGACCGGCGCCATCATCGTCGCCGCGACCAACCGCGCCGCGCTCAACGCCACGGTCAGCAACGCCGCGGACTCCACGGCCGGAGCGCTCTTCGGGGCCAAGGGCTCGGCGGTCGGCGCGATCGTGGCGTCCAACAAGGTCTCCAGCGGCGCCCGCGCGACGCTCGACGGCGGCGCGATCACCCAGGCGGCGGCGGTCGCGGTCACCGCGAGCGACGAGGCGAGCATCCACGCGAACATCAAGGTCGTCGCGTCCTCGATCACCACCAACAACGGTGGCACGGCGGTCCTGCAGCAGGAGATCAACAACTTCAAGGGCGCCGCGGACTTCCTGACCACCGACGGCGCTCCAGGATGTCCGCCTCGGCCAGACCGTGCGCGCGCCGGACGGCAAGGTCTACGCGTGGATGGGCGTCGACGGATCGGTCGACCTCGGCGGCGGCCGACTTCACCGACCTCGGCCTGTGGAAGCCGGTGCTCGGAACCCAACTGGTGCCGCAGGGGATCAACTTCACGCAGTCGCCGTCGATCGGGATCGGCGGCGCGGTGGTGCTCAACGACGTCCGCGGCGACGTCAGCGCGACGCTGAAGAACCTCAGCGTCCGCGCGGGCGCGCTGACCGTCAGCGCCACCGAGGCGGCGACGGTCGACGCGATCACCGACGTCACGGGCTCCTCCTCGGGCGGCTCCACGTTCACCGGCGAGGGCACCTCGGACGCGGGCGGCGGCGCGATCGCCACCAACCGCATCCTCAGCGGCGCCTCGGCGCTCGCCGATCACGCGACGCTCGTCGTCGCCGGCGACCTCGCCGTCGCGCGCCGCCAACGCCTCGACGATCACGGCGCAGACGCTGAGCGCCCTGTCGACGGGCTCGCGAGGCGGTCGGCATCGTGCTCGCCTTCAACACGATCGGCTGGAAGCCGTCCAACGTCCTCTTCGCCGCGGTCGACGCCCTCCTGGGCGACCCGCTGATCTCGACCGCGTTCGGCGGCGCTTCGCCGGCGGCCACCAGCGCCTCGATCACCGACTCGACCGTGGCCGCGGCGGCGGTGCTGGTCGACGCGACCTCGACGGCGAAGATCGCGGCCACCGTCTCCAACGCCGCCACCTCGGCGCCCGCCGCGATCATGGGCGCCGGCGGCATGGCGGCCGCGATCGTCATCGCCTCGCTCAATGGTCAACGCCACGGCCGGGGCGACGATCGCCCGCACGCCGGTGACGGCCACCGCGGGCGTGACGGTCACCGCCGCCGACGACGCCGCGATCGCGTCCGACACCTCGCTGACGGCCGAGGTGACGCCCACCAACGACCTGGCGGCGGGCATCCTGAACCGCTTCGTCGGCCAGATCCTCAACGAGTACCAGTTCACGACGCACTCGGGGACGCGGCTGGTGCGCTTCGGCGAGCGCGTGCGCGCCGACGACGGCGGCGTGCACCAGTACATGGGCACCGACGCCTCGCTGGACCTGGCGGCGCAGGACTTCACCGACTTCGGGCTGTGGAAGACGCTGACCGAGCCCAACCTGCTCAACGACGCCGTGACCTACGCCGCGCTCAGCGCCCTCGGCACGGCGCTCGAGCGCGACGCGCTCGGCTCGGCCAAGGTCTACTTCGGGCTGATCGATCACAACGACGTCGCGCAGCGCCGTCACCGCGTCGATCGACGCCTCGGCGGTCACCGCCGGCGGGGACGTCCTGGTCGGCGCCACCGAGTCCGCCGCGATCACCGCGTCCGACACCAGCCTCGTCTCGACCTGGGAGGGCTACGGCGCGGTCATCGTGACCAACGTCGTGCTCGCCGGCGCCAAGGCCTGGATCGCCGGCGCGCCGGTGGCCGCCGCCGGCGTGGCCGTCAGCGCGAGGAACACCGCGACGCTCACCGCGCTGGCGAAATCGCAGATCGAGGGCTTCGACAAGACCTTCGGCGCCGTGCTGGCCTTCAACACGATCGGCTGGAAGCCGTCGAACATCCTCTTCAACGCGGTCGACGCGATCCTCGGCGACCCGCTGATCTCCAGCGCGTTCAACGGTGAGCAGCCCTCCGAGGCGCTCGCCTGGATCCGAGACGCCGCGATCACCGCGACCGGCGCGGTGTCCGTCACCGCGGCCCAGGCGGCCACGCTTGAGTCCGAGGTCGGCAACGAGGGCGTCGCCGCCGCCCAGCTGGACGGCGTGCTGACCAAGGGCTCGGCCACCGACGGCATCTCCGGCGGCGGCGCGATCGCCTCCAACAAGGTCGACACGCGAGCGCAGGCGTGGATCGACCACACCAGCGCGACCGAGGTCGTCCGCGCGGCGAGCATCACCGTCGACGCCCAGGACGCCGCGTCGATCGAGTCGCGCTCGACGGTCGTCCAGCAGGCGATCGTCTCCAACACCGCGCAGGGCATCGCCGCCTACATCGACCAGATCCTCCCGCTCGACTACGACTACACCACCCGCTCCGGCTCGCGCACGCTGCGCACGGGCGACCAGGTGCGAGTGGGCACGGGCTACGACACCACCAAGGGCGACGTCGGCAGCCTCTACCGCTACCTGGGCACGGGCGCGACGCTGGACCTCGGCACGCTCAGCTACAAGACCGACACGGTCAACTGGAAGAAGCTGGGCACGGGCACCACCGCCGAGGAGCTCTACCCGGGCATCGGCAACCTGACCAAGTCCGACGCGCGGGCGATCGGCGTCCTCGTCGTGCTCAACGACGTCCGCGCCTCGGCCGAGGCGTGGGTCGATCACACCGATCTGCAGGCCGGCACGATCGCGATCGGCGCGAGCGAGGCCGCACAGCTGCTGGCCGAGGTCACGAGCACCGTCGAGGCCTCGGGCGGCTCGTTCTACGGGACGGGCACGGTGCTGGCCGCCAACGGCATCCTGGCGACCAACGTGGTGCTCTCGAAGGCGGCGGCGACCGCCGACCACAGCGTGCTCGACGGCGCGGTCTCGGTCACCGCGGCCAACCGCGCCGCGATCGACGCCACCGTCCAGGCGGCGACAGCGACCGGCGACACCGGCGTCAGCGTCGTGCTGGCCTTCAACACGCTCGGCTGGAAGTCGCAGAACTTCATCTTCAACGCCGTCGACGCGCTGCTCGGCGACCCGCTGATCGCCGGCGCCTTCAACGGCGAGCAACCGGCCGAGGCGACGGCGATCGTGCGCAACTCGACGGTGCGGGGCACGAGCCTGGCGATCACCGCCGACAACGCCGCGCAGCTGAACGCCACGATCTCCAACGCCGCGGAATCGGCCGCGTCCGCGCTGTGGAAGGCGACCGGCAAGGCGATCGGCGGGCTGCTGGCGTCCAACAAGGTCTCCAGCGCCGCGACCGCGCGCCTGGAGAACTCGACCGCGAGCCCGCTGACCGGCGCGGTGACCATCGCGGCCGCCGACGACGCGGGCGTCTTCGCCAACGTGCTGATCGTCAGCTCGTCGATCACCAGCAACGACGGTGGCGCCGCGGTGCTCCAGCAGGAGATCAACGCGCTCACCGGCGCCGACTACCGCTCCTCGGAGGGCGTGCGCACGATCAAGCTGCGCCAGCGGGTGAAGGCCGCCGACGGCAAGGTCTACGAGTACATGGGCGT
The DNA here is from genome assembly GCA_963798325.1 of uncultured Solirubrobacteraceae bacterium. Taxonomy (GTDB): domain Bacteria; phylum Actinomycetota; class Thermoleophilia; order Solirubrobacterales; family Solirubrobacteraceae; genus Solirubrobacter. Next base: position 789,140 of record CAWCSS010000001.1, on the reverse strand, counting down.
TGACGGCGACGTCGACCTCTCCGACGAGGCGCAGTACGCCGACCTCGCGCTGTGGAAGCCGGTGCTCGGCGCGACGCTGATCCCGCAGGGCCAGAACGTGACCACGTCGGACTCGATGGCGATCGGCGGGCTGGTGGTCTTCAACGACCTGCGCAGCGCCGTCGCCGCGACGATCACCGGCTCGACCGTGAGCGCCGGGTCGGTCGCGGTCTCGGCCCTCGAGCGCGCGGCGATGGTCGCCACGGCCGACGCGACGGCGAGCTCCTCGGGTGGGTCGGCGTGGAACGCCAAGGGCGAGTCGCTGGCGGTCAACGCGGTGATCGCCGTCAACGTCGTGCTCAGCGCCGCCGATGCCGTCATCACCAGCTCGCCGGTGACCGCGACGGCCGGCGCCCTGGCGGTCAGCGCTGGCAACGACTCGTCGCTTGACGCGCGTGACGCGCAGCGCCGTGAGCTCGGGCGCGAAGTCGGTCGGCGTCGTGCTGGCGTTCAACACCGTCGGCTACCGCGAGACCAACCTGCTGTTCGGCACGCTCGACGCGCTCCTCGGGCTCGGGGACACGGCGTTCGGCACCGAGCAGGCCGCTCACGCGTTCGCGACCGTGCAGGACTCGACCCTCACGGCCACCGGCGCGATCACGGTCGACGCCCAGACGACCGCGACGCTGACCGCCTCGGTCGGCAACGACGCGACCTCGATGGCCACGGCCTTCTTCGGGGCTTCGACGCTCAGCGCCTCCGGCGTGCTGGCCTCCAACAAGGTGAGCACGCTGACCCGCGCCACGGTGGTCAACCAGAGCGCCAGCGACGCCGGGCGATCTCTCGGTCACGGCCACCGACGCCCCGTCGATCGACGCCACGACCTACGTCGGCACGGCGGCCAAGCGGGTCAACGACCTCGGCCTCGGGCTGCTGACGACGGTGATCGGCAAGCTCCGCGGGGAGTACCAGTTCACGACCGGCTCCGGGTCGCGGACGCTGACCTTCGGCGACCGCGTGCGCGTCGCGGAGGGCTACGCCGGCGCCGGCGCACCGGGCGCGCTCTACGAGTACATGGGCACGACCCAGGCGCGCGATCTCGGCGCGCAGGACTACACCGACTTCGAGCTCTGGAAGCAGCTCAACGACACGACGATCGTTCCGCAGTCGGTCGCGACGGCCGCCGTGAAGGCGCTCGGTCTCGACAACGGCGGCTCGAAGAGCTACTACGGCGTCGTCGCGCGCAACGACGTCCGCGGCGCCGCGGAGGCGTCGGTCACCGGCGCCCGCGTCAGCGGGCGCGACATCACGGTCCGCGCGCTCGAGACGGCAAAGCTGGTCGCGCTCGACAACTCGACGACCGTGGCGCAGTCGGATGCGGCCGGCGGCGCGTTCGCCGGCAACCAGGTCCAGGGCACGGCCGACGCGTTCCTGCGCGACAGCGTCGCCACCGCGGGTCGCGACCTCACGATCGAGGCCACCAACGCGGCCTCGATCGAGGCCACCTCGACCGGCAAGACCGACTCCAAGACGGACACCGTCCAGGTGCGCGTCACGCTCAACACCGTCGGCTGGCGCGCGACCAACGTGCTCTTCCAGCTGATCGACGCGCTCCTCGGGTCCAGCTATCTCACCGACGGCCAACCCGGCGGCGGCCCGCGCGTACGCGCTCGACACGCCGCTGACCGCCGGGGGCGACCTGACCGTCCGGGCGACGAACGCCGCCGCAGATCACGGCGACGCTCGGCGCCGAGCAGGTCTCGACCGCCACCAACGAGTTCGTGATCAAGGCCCAGTGGGGCGCCAAGGGCCTGGCCGCGGGCGCCGCGCTGGCGTCCAACAAGGTCAACGGCCTCGCCGACGCGTCCGTGCGCTTCACCGGCGCCGCGCGCGGCGCCGTCGCCGTCACCGGCGCGCTCACGGTCGCCGCCGCCGACACGGCGACGATCACCGCCGACTCGAGCGTCGTCTCGACCGCCGTGAGCACGAACAACCTCGACGCGGTCAAGAGCGTCCTGCGCACGCTCTTCCCCGACGACTACCAGTTCACGACCGCCTCGGGGTCGCGTCAGCCCTGACCACCGGGACGCGCGTGCGGCTCGGCGCGACCTACGCGGGCGGCGGCGACACCGGCAGCGTCTACCGCTACACGGGCGGTGCGGCGACGCTGACCTCGGCGCCACCAACTACGCCGCCGGCCCGTGGGTCAAGCTCGTCGGCAGCGACGGCGACCTCGCCGACCTGTGGCCGAACCTCGGCAACCTGTCGGACTCCGACGCACGCGCGGTCGGCGGCCTGGTCGTCGTCAACGACGCCCGCTCCAGCGTCTCGGCGCCGTCCTCGAGCACGCGAGCGCCACTGCGGCCACGCTGCAGATCTCCGCCACCGAGTCGGCGACGATCGAGGCGAGCGTCGAGACCAACGTCACCGCGTCGGGCGGGTCGGCGTGGGGGTCCGGGCACCGTGCTCGCGGTCAACGCCCAGGTCACCACCAACCTCGTCCTGAGCTCGGCGACGGCCCGGATCAGCGACAGCGCGATCACCGGCGCGGTCGCCGTGTCGGCCGACAACACCTCCGCGATCGACGCGCGCCTGCACAGCGCGCTCTCCACCGGCGACACGGGCTTCGGCTTCGCGATCGCGTTCAACACCGTCGGCTGGAAGCCCTCCAACGTGCTGTTCAACTTCATCGACGCGCTGATCGGCGATCCGCTCGATCTCGCAGGCCTTCAACGGCGTGCAGCCGGCGAGCAGCCGCGCGCTGATCGAGAACTCGACCGTGACCAGCGGCGGGCGCCGTCGGCGTCGGCGCGCGCAACGCCGCCCAGATCAACGCGACGGTGTCCAACGTCGCCGACTCCGCCGCCTCGGCGCTCTACGGCGCCGCGGGCAAGTCGATCGGCGGCGTGCTGGTGTCCAACAAGGTCGCGAGCTCGGCCGAGGCCGGCGTCGCCGCATCGACGGTGACCGCCGTGGGCGCCGTCGACGTCGGCGCCGAGGACGCGGCGGGCATCTTCGCCAACGCCAAGCTCGTCTCCTCGTCGGTCACCGGCAACGACGGCGGCGCCGCGGTCCTCCAGAGCACGATCAACAAGCTCACGCCCGGCCGACTACCAGACCGACGAAGGGCTGCGCGCGGTCAAGTTCGGCGAGCGCGTGCGGATCGCCTCCGGCTACCTGGCCGAGGACTTCGGCTCCGACGCCGGGTCGGTTGCCGTCGCCATCGGCCAGAAGGTCCGCCTGGCCGACGACTACGGCGCCTTCCGCCTGACGTCGGAGTCCGGCCGGCGCCTGCTGATCACGGGCGACAACGTGCAGGACGGCGACGACGTGTACCGCTTCCTCGGCGGCCCGCAGCGCGTCGACCTCGGGGCCGAGAACTTCGCCGACCCGGCGCGCTGGGCGAAGCTCGGCGGCGACGCGGGCGCGGTCTACCAGTACCTGGGCGCCGCGGGCACGCTGAACCTCTCCGCGCAGGACTACGCCGACACGACGAGGTGGAAGCTGCTCGGCGGCGTCGAGGGCGCGGCCTACCAGTACATGGGCACCGACATGACCGCGCCGCAGGACCTGGCGACGCATCGACTACCTCGACCTGCGCTTCTGGAAGCAGGTTCCCGCTCACCGGCATCGTGCCCACGGGGCATCAACGTCACCACCTCGGACTCCAACGCGATCGGCGGGCTCGTCGTCTACAACGACGTCCGCGCCAGCACCCAGGCCTACGTCCGCGAGAGCGCCGTCGTCGCGGCCGCCTTGACCGTGCACGCCGCCGAGACCGCGCTGCTGCGCGCCACCTCCGACGCCACGGTGAACTCCTCCGGCGGCAGCTCGATCGACGGCCAGGGCGATTCGCTGGCCGTCAACGCGCTGATCGCCACCAACGTCGTGCTCGCGACCGCGCTGGCCGAGATCGCCGACAGCGACGTGACGACGACCGGCGACGTGCGCGTGGCGGCCGAGAACATCGCGCAGATCGACGCCACGACGCTCGCCACCTCGCTCAGCGCCGGCCAGGCGATCGGCGTCACGCTCGCCTTCAACTCGATCGGCTGGAACGCGCAGAACTTCCTCTTCAACGCGATCGACACGCTGCTCGGCGACCCGCTGATCGCCAACGCCTTCGGCGCCCAGCAGGCCGCCCAGGCCAACGCGTACATCCACGACTCGACCGTCCACGCCGGCGGCGCGGTCGACGTGCACGCGCTCGACGACGCGCTGATCAACGCCGAGGTGTCGAACCAGTCGACGGCCAACGTCGTCGCCATCACCGGCTCCGAGAGCCTCGCGGTCGGCGTCGTGTTCGCGTCGAACATGGTCAACGCGCAGGCCAACGCCGGCATCGACTACGCCGTCACGACCGAGTACACGCTGGCGACGCTCCCGGCGCTGCTGAACACCGGCGACCGCGTCGTCCGTCGCCCCCGGCAAGGTCTACGAGTACATCGGCGCCTCGCCGCGCGCGCCTCCGGCCGGCGCCGCGACGTACGCCACCGACCCGGGCTTCCGCCTCGTCTCCGAGGTCACCGCGGGCGGCGCGCTGAGCGTGAGCGCCGAGGACAGCTCGCAGATCCTCGCCAGCGTCGAGGTCGTCTCGACCGCGATCTCCAAGAGCACCGGCGGCCTCGACCTGATCGCCGACTACCTCACCCGCGCGCTCACCGACTACCAGTACACGACGTCCTCCGGCACGCGGGCGATCCAGCAGGGCGAGCTCGTGCTCGATCCCGACCACCGGCTCGGTCTATCGCTTCACCGGCGCCGAGCGGCACCGTGCGTGAACCTCGGCGACCGCCCCCGCGAACGCGGCGTTCAAGAAGGTCATCGTCGGCGACACGCTCGCCGCCCTGACGGCCATCACCTCCCGAACGTCAGCGCCTCCAACGGCGACCGCCGCCGCCGGGCGCCGCCGCCCGCAACGACGTCCGCGGCGGCGCGAACGCGTTCGATCACCGGCATGACCGCCACCGCCGGCGGCCCGCTGGCCGTCGGCGCGCTCGAGACCGCGACGATCCGCGCGACCGGCGACGTCGTCGCCGAGGCCAGCGGCGGCAGCCCGTTCGCCGAGGGCAAGTCCAACGGCATCGCCTTCCAGATCGCGACCAACGTCGTGCTCAGCGGCGCCGTGGCGACCGTCGGCGCGAGCGCGCTCCGGACGACCGGCGGGGCCGCGACATCGCCGTCACCGCCGAGAACACGTCGACGATCGACGGCGCACTACCGACCGAGGCCAAGCTCGCCGGGCCTCGCGATCGGCGTCACGCTCGCCTTCAACTCGATCGGCTGGGCGCCGAACAACATCCTCTTCAACACGCTCGACGGCGATCTCCGGCGCGGACGATCCTCAGCACCGAGCTGCCGGCCAAGACGGTCGCGAGCGTCTCCGGGACGACGATCGACGCCGCGCGGCGCGGTGACGCGTGCGGGCCACCTCCGACGCGGCGATCGAGGCGGAGGTCGAGTCCGCCGCGACGTCCTTCACGCCGGCCACGATCAACGACTCCAAGAACATCGCGATCGCCGCCGTCATCGCGCATCAACCGCCTCTCGGCGCAGGTCCAGGCGTCGATCGCCGGCTCGCCGCAGGTGCTCGCGCGGTCGGGCGACTGCTCGTCACGCGCCGACTCGACCGCCGAGTCACCTCGCACGTGGTGGCGCCGGCGATCGCGATCGGCGCGGGCTTCGGCAGCGCGACCTCCGTCGCGGTCGGGCTGAGCCTCTCGCGCAACGACAACCACAACGACGTCCAGGCGTTCATCGACCACGTCACGCAGGCGCGGCGACCGGCGGCTCGCTGACCGTGGCCGTCACCGACGCCACGTCGATCGAGGCGACCTCGAAGGCCACGGCGATCACCGTCGCGCTGAGCGCCTCCAAGAGCGCCTTCGGGTTCTCCGGCGGCGGCGCGACCGCGCTCAACCAGATCAACGGCAAGGCGAACGCGACTGGGCTCGACGCCAGCGCGCTGACCGCCGGCCGGCAAGGTGTCGGTGACGAGCATCGCTGACGTCGCCGATCGACTCCACGGTCGAGGCCGTCGCCGTCTCGCTGGCGGCCGGCGGCAACGGCGCGACGACGATCGCGATCGGCGTCTCGGTGGCCCGCAACGTCATCGGGCGCACCTACTACGACCTGACGACCGGCGCGTCGCAGGCGAAGGCGACGGTCACCGGCGGCTCGATCTCCGCGGGCACCGGCGTCGAGATCCGCGCCGCCGACAGCTCGGCGATCACGGCCCGCGTCCTCGCGGCGGCGGTCGCCGTCGCGGCCTCCGCCGACAGCGCGCTCAGCGCGGCGGTCGGCGGGCTGTGGACCGACAACACGATCGCCACCGAGCGTCGAGGCCTCCGTGACCGGCGCCTCCGCGGTCACGACCACCGCGGGCGGCATCACCGTCGCCGCGAGCGCCTCCTCGATCATCCTCGCCGACGCCAAGGCGGGCGCGGTCTCGGCCAGCCTGGCCGCGGCGGGCGCGACCTCGATCGCCGTCGGCCTCTCGCTCGCGCACAACACGGTCGACAACAACGTCTACGCCGGCTTCGGCAACGTCGCGCTCGTCACCACCGGCGGCGACGCCGCTGAGCGTGACCGCCTCCGACACGATGCGCATCGACGTCACGTCGCTCGCCGTCGCGGTCTCCGTCGGCGGTCGCGGGCGGCGGGACGCGGCGTGGCGATCGCCGGCGGCGGGTCGGAGTCGACGAACGTGGTCCTCGGCTCGGCGATCGCCGACATCAGCGGCGGCGCGCTCGGCACCGCCGCCAGCCCGGTCGGGGCCGTGACGGTCAGCGCGTCGAGCACGGCGGCGATCACCGCGACCGTCGTCGGCGTCGCCGGCAGCATCGCCTTCGGCTCCTCGACCGGCGTCGCGGTCGCGCTCGGCGTCGGCGTGGCGCGCAACTTCATCGGCTGGGGCACGGCGAGCGAGTCCACCGTCGGGCTGCGAGCTCCGCGTCAGACGGTCAACGGGCTGGCCACCGGCGCGCGCGTCAAGCTCGCCGGCGAGCGCTCCAGCAGCACGCGTGTCCGGCGCACGCGCGGGCGAGATCTACCAGTACCTCGGCGCGCCGCTGAGCGGCAGCGTGGACCTGACCGCGCAGGACTACTCGGACCGCACGCTGTGGAAGCAGCTCGGCCTCGGCCGCGACGCCGACGAGGTGCGCGCCTCGCTGACGGGCACCTCGGTGACCTCCAACGGGGCGCTGACCCTGACCGCGACGCGGGTCCCAGTCAGATCCTCGCCACCGTGCTCGCCGGCGCCGTCGGCATCGCGGGCGGCGGCAGCACCGGCGTCGCCGTCTCCGGCGCCGGCGTCTACGCCGAGAACCGGATCGCGGCCGACACCCGCGCCGCTGATCACCGGCGACGGCGCCGACGGGCATCACGCGCCGCGTCCGTCGCCCTGCGCGCGACCGACGCGCTCCGGCATCCAGGCGCTCGCGGGCGCCGCCTCGATCGCCGTCTCGCTGGCGCCGAGCAACGCCATCTCGGTCGCGCTGGCGCTCTCGATCGCGTTCAACGAGGTCTCCAACCACGTCGAGGCCGCCGTCGACCGGCGCCGACCAGGGCATCACCACCACGACCGGCGGCGTCAGCGCGCTCGCCGAGGCGCTCGGCCGCCCGCTGTTCACCTTCACGCCCGGCGGCCTCGTCACCGCCGCCGGCCTCGACGACGCCGCCGTCGCCGACCTCGACGACACGACGACCACCGGCGATCAACGAGGGCACCGATCGACGCGGCCGGCGACGCGCCGATCCTCGCCCAGCTCGCGACCCAGTTCACCGGCGCCGTACGCGCTGCACAGCGGCTGGAAGCTCGACGTGATCCGGCCCGGCCTGGTGTGGAAGGTCTCCGACACGATCCCGCCCGCGCAGTGGGCGACGACGCCGGTCTGGCAGCGCGCGTACCTGATCACGTGGGACGCGGCCAACAACCGCTTCCAGGTCAGCGCGCCCACGATCGAGGTCGCCTCGATCGGCGCCGCCTTCTCGGCGGCGCTTCAGCGGCAGCCTCGGCCTGGCGATCAGCGGCGCCGGCGCGGTGGCGATGAACAGCGTGCTCTCGACCGCCAACGCCCACATCGACGACAGCACGCGTCACGAGCGCGGCCGGCGTCGCGCTGACGGCGACCAACGACGCCGGCATCACCGCCACCGTCGTCTCGCTCGCGGCGGCGATCGGGGCCGAGCGGCACGCGCCGGCATCGGCGTGGCGATCGGCGTGTCCGTCGCCCGCAACCTGATCGGCTCGACGCCCGACGGCGGCGGGACGCCGGCCGAGACGCAGGCCTACGTGCTGCGCTCGAGCATCGACGCGCCCGGGGCGACCTGACGGCCACCGCCACGTCGCGCCAGACGATCAGCGCGATCGTGCTCGCCGGGACCGCCGCGGTCGGGGCCGCCGGCAGCGTCGGCATCGCCGCCGCCGGGTCGGGCACCTGGACCGAGAACCGCATCGCCGCGAAGATCGGCGCCTTCATCGACGGCGACGGGGCGACGGGCATCTCGCCGGCGCCGTCCGGCTGTCGGCCACCGACGACTCCTCGATCGGCGTCATCACCGCGGCCGTGGCGCTGTCCTTCGCCTTCGCCGGCGACGTCGGCGTCTCGCTGGCCATCGGCGTCGCGCTCGCGCACAACGAGGTCGCCAACCAGGTCCAGGCCGCGATCCGCAACGCCGCGCACCAGGTCCGCGACGACCATCGGCGGCGTCACGCCTCGACGCGCGCGAGACGGCGGGCATCCGCGCGATCTCCGCCGCCGCCGCGATCGCCGTCGGCGCGGGCTTCTACGCCGGCATCGCGATCGCCGGCGCCGGCGCCGAGGCGAGCAACGCGATCTACACGAAGGTCAACGCCTACCTCGACGCCTCCAAGGTGAACGCCGCGACGACCGTGGCGCTGAGCCGCGGCCGACACCTCGACGATCCGGGCGATCGTCGCCGCGGTCTCGGTCAGCGTCGGCATCGGCGTCGCGGGCGTCGGCGTCGGGATCGGCGCGGCGCTGGCCACCAACACGATCGGCACGCGCCGCTGGCCGCGGACTACTCGTCCGCTCAGACGCTCACCGGCGGGCTGGCGAACGGCAAGACGGTGCGGATCGCGTCCGGCCCCGATCAGGGCGACGTCTACCGCTACATCGGCACCGGCCTGAGCGGCACGGTCGCGCTAGCACGCAGAACTACGCCGACGCGACGCAGTGGACGCTCGTCGGCCGCGCGAGCGGCGCGCAGGCCTTCAGCCGCGACTCGACGGTCGTCGCGGCCGGCGCGATGACCGCGACGCGCGACGGCCGGCCAGACGATCGAGGCGCTCACGCTCGCCGGCACGGCGGTCGTGTCCGCGGGCGTCGTCGGCATCGGGCTCGGCGGCGCCGGCGCCAGCACGATCAACGAGATCGCCGCGCTCGTCGCCGCGTACGTCGACGGCGGCAGCGTGACCGCGGCGTCGCTCACGCTGTCGGCCGCCGACATCTCGACGATCACCACGCTCACGGCCGCGGTCGGCATCGCCGCCAGCTTCGCCCTCGTCGCCGTCGCGGTCGCCGTCGCCGTCGCGCTGGCGCGCAACCGGATCGCCAACGACGTCGGCGCCTACGTCTCGCGGCGCGACCATCACGACTCGGCTCCGGCGCGCTGAGCGCGACCGCGACCGAGTCCGCCACGATCAACGCCACGGCGGGCGCGGCGGCGCTGGCCGTCGCGGCCGGAGGGTTCGCCGCCGGGATCAGCGGCGCCGGCGCCGACGCGACCAACATCATCCTCACGCGCGCACGCGCCCACGTCGACGGCGGCACGGTCACCGCGGGGGCCGTCACGCTCAGCGCCACCGACACCGCGGCGATCCACGCGCTGATCGCCACCGCGGCGGCCGGCGTGGGCGTCGGCGCGGGCGGCGTCGGCGCGTCGATCGGCGTCGTCGCTCGCGCGCAACCTCGTCGGCTGGGACCCGACGACGGGCGTGGCCGCGGACCTGACCTCCGGCCAGGTGGTCGGCGGCCTCAGCGCCGGGCAGCGCGTCCGGATCGTCGCCGGGCCGGGCGCCGGGCGACGTCTACGAGTTCGTCGGCGCGGCGCGCTCGGGCTCGATCGACCTGCGGCGCGAGCAGTACAGCGACGCCTCGCAGTGGAAGCAGGTCAACCTCGTCGCCCGCGGCGCGGACGTCCAGGCCTTACATCCTCGGCTCGACCGTCACCGCCTCCGGCGACGTCGACGCTCACGGCGCTCAGCACGGCGACGATCGACGCGACGGTGCTCGCCGGCTCGGTCGCGCTCGGCGCCGGCGGCGTGGGTGTCGCGATCAGCGGCGCCGGCGTCGGCGTCGTCAACAAGATCGCCGGCAGCGTCCAGGCCTTCGTCGACGGCGCCGGCACGGTGGTCAGGGCGGCGCGCCTCACGCTGACCGCCGACGACGCCTCGAGCATCGTCTCGACGGCCGGCGCGGCGGCGATCGCCCTCGCGCTGGGCGCGGTGGGCGTCAGCATCAGCGATCGCGATCACCGTCGCCTACAACGAGATCGCCACCGACGTGCGCGCGTCGATCGCCAACGCGACGGCCACGACCACGGTCGGCGCCGTCAAGCTCGCCGCGACATCGCAGGGCCGGCGCCTCTTCGACCTGACCGGGGTCACGGCCGCGACCCTCGACGCGGGACCACGGCGAGCCTCGGCGCGATCTTCGCGGCCAACGGCGAGCCGCTCTCGGGCACGCTCACGCTGACCACGCTCGACCCGGGCACGGCCTGGCAGCTGACGACGAGCGCCGGCGCGATGTACCTGATCCGCTTCGACGGCTCGGCCCTAGGTCACGGCGCCGACGCGATCGACGCGATCGCCGCCGCCGCGTCGATCGCGGTCGGCATCGGCGTCCTCGGCGCGGGCATCGCCGGCGCGGGCGCGGTGGCCACGAACGCGATCCTCAGCAAGACCAACGCCGCGATCACCGACAGCGCGATCGACAGCGCGGCCGGCGTCGACCTCGACGCGACCGGCACGGCGACCATCACGCGCGAAGATCCTGACGGCCGCGGCGGGCGTCGGCGTCGGCTTCGCCGGCGTCGGCGCCTCGATCGGCGTCTCGTCGCCCGCAACCTGATCGGCTCCACACGCGTCCGGCGACGTGTCGCGGGCCGAGGTCCAGGCGACGGATCGAGCGCTCCTCGGTCACCGCCGGCGGCGCGCTCACCCTCGACGCCGCTCTCGAACCAGACGATCGACGCGCTGGTCGTCGCCGGCTCGGTCGCCGTCGCGGGCGGCTCTACGGCTTCTCGGCCGCAGGCGCCGGCGCGACGACCGAGAACCGGATCGCCGCCGACGTCAAGGCGACGATCGACGGCGACGGGGCCGACCGGGATCCAGGCCACTGCCATCGGCCTCTCGGCGCGCGACCGCTCGCCGATCACCGCGAACACGGCCTCGGTCGCGCGTCGCCGCGTCGATCGCGCCGGTCGGCGCCGCGATCTCGATCGCCGTCGCGCCGGCCACGAACACGATCGACAACGCCATCGAGGCGTCGATCGCCAACGCCGACACGAAGCGTCAAGGCGACCACGGGCACGATCACGCTCGACGCCTACGAGACGGCCACGATCACCGCGCTTCACCGCCGCGGGCGCGCTCGGCGTCTCGACGATCGGCTCCTTCAGCGGCGGCGGCGCCCAGGCGACCAACACGACGACGACCAGGACGAAGGCGGCGATCACCGAGCTCGACGCTCGTCGAGGCCGCCCACGGGCGTCGCGCTCAGCGCCGACGATCACTCGACGATCAGCGCCAGGCTGCCCGTCGTCGCCGCCGCGTTCGGCCTGATCGGCGCCGCCGGGCGCCGTGTCGCTGACCACGAACACGATCGGCAGTGACGTCGACGCCTTCATCGACGGCGCGAAGGTGACGACGACCGCGGGCAACATCGCGCTGCTCGCCACCTCGACGGCGACCGTCACGGCCGACACGCTGGCCATCGCGGTGACGTCGCGCTTCGGCGCCTGGCCGGCGGTCAGCGACGCCAAGGTGTTCGTCAACGGCCACACGCAGGCCTACCTCGGCCGCCTCGCCGAGGCCGTCGCCGACGCGGGCCGGGTCACGCGCCACCGCGACCTCGAACGCGACCGCGACCGCGACCGTCGACGGCAGCAGCGGCTCGATCGGCTTCGCGCTGGCCAGCGATCACCGGCCAGGTCGGCGATCAACCGCACGACCGCGGCGTGGGTGGGCGACGGCTCGCGCATCCATGCGCGCGACGCCGACCTCGCCGCGACCGCCACCGACGCCGCGACGGCGCCCGTCACCAGCAGCGCCATCGGCCTGGTCTCCGAGCGGCGACGTCCAGGCCCGTCGCCACCGACACCAGCACCGTCGACGCGCACGTCGGCCAGACCACCGGCAGCGCGAGCACGGCCGGCCGCGACGCCACGGTCACGCTCACCGGCGCCGGGCAGTCGCTGAGCGTGAAGGCGACGCTCACCTCGCCCGTGCGCGCCACCACCGACGTGCTGTCGATCTCGCTCGGCGTCTCGACAAGCAAGACGCGGACCACCGCCGAGTCCACGCCGACGGTGCGCGTCCTACGCGGGCGACCGCGGCGCGATCGCGGCGACGGGCGACATCGACGTTCGCCGCGACCGCGCTCCTGCAGGCTTCGCGGCCAAGGGCACGGGCATCAGCGGCACGGGCGGCGTCGCCGCCAGCGGCGCCGAGGCCACGGCGACGCTGAACCCGACCGTCCGGGCGTTCACCGAGCGCACCGGCTCGCTCAGCGGCCGCGACGTGAAGCTGACCGCCGACGCTCAACGTCGACGCCAGCGGCAACCCATCCAGCAGACCGTCGACGGCGCCCACGGCCCGGCCTACGCCACGGTGACGCTCGGCAGCGGCGGACTGCTCGCGGGCGCGGCCGGGGCGCATCGTGACGGTGACCAACTCGCCGACGCTCGAGGCCACCGTCGGCGCGTCGACCACCGTTCACCGCGACCGCGCGACGTCTCCGTCAAGACCAACAGCTTCGCCTTCGCCGAGGCCGACGGCCGCTCGCTCGGCGTCGGCGGTCGGCGTCGGGATCGGGACGGTCGTCACGCTCGCGACGGCGGCCGGCAGCGTGACCACGGCGTTCGACGGCACGCTGAGCACCGCGGCGAGCCTGACCGTGCTCGGGACGATCACGCGCGCGCTCGGACGCGACCGGCCGCGCGGTCGGCGGCGCGATCCTCGGCACCTTCACCAAGCCCACGGTCCACGCGACGACGAACCCGACGGTCAACACGCGCGCCTCGGCGGCACCGTGACCGCGAGCGGCGCGATCGTGGCCAAGTCCGACGTCAAGACCGCCGCCAACGCGATCGGCAGCGTGTTCAGCGTCTCGCTATCGTGGTCGATCGCCAGCGTGGACGTCACCGCCACCGACAGCCCGACGCTGAGCACGACCGTCCCCGCGGGCTCGACCGTGACTCAGCGGCGGCTCGATCTCGATCGGCGCGCTGCACAACTTCCCGTATCCGACCAGCGTGACCGACCCCACCCGCGGCGCGCACGCGAGCGCCAACGTCGAGGGCGGCGGCACGATCTCGGTCGGCAACACCGACGTCAACGCCATCGCGAACGCCAACGTGGACACGACGGTCGCCGCGACCGCGACGCTGCGGGCGCTCGGCGCTCGCCCCGGACGGGACGATCGAGATCGTCTCGCGCTCGGCCAACATCGCCGACGCCCGCATCAAGAGCCGGTCGGGCGGCGCGATCAACGTCAACATCATCAACCCGACCGCGACGGCGACCGGCCCGGACCCGAGCCAGCCCTCGCAGACGTGCGCAACACCGGCGGCTGCACGACCGTGAGCATGCTCGGCAACGTCGTCAGCCCGACGGCGGCGCCGGCGCCCGGAGCTCTCGGTGCTCGTCGGAGGGCGAGAGCATCGCCACCAGCAACCTGGACACCAAGGCCGGCGGCTTCATCCAGGTGACGGCGTCCAGCACGGCGCGCGCCGTGTCCACGCCGACGGTGCGCGACGACGATCGGCGCCAAGCGGCGCCGTCGATCCGCACCCTCGGCGACCTGACGTCAAGGCGGCGGGGATCACCGACGCCGACAGCTCGGCGCAGACCGCCACCGGCGGCTTCGTCAACGTCCAGTCCTTCGCGGCCAACGCCAGCACGCAGCCCACCGTCGCGGTCAACGTCAGCGCCGACGCCCGCCTGGGCTCGGGCGGCGACGATCACGATCGCCGCCGTCCACAACGAGTCGCCGCCGCCGCAGTCCGACGGCACCTTCACCGCCCCGGGCGCCGTCGACACGTCCAACGGCATCGACGGGCAACAAGATCACCTTCGCGCTCCCGCACGGCCTGGCCAGCGGCGACGTCGTGACCTACGACGCGCAGCTGAACCTGGCGCGGCAACACCGCCATCGGCGGCCTGACCAACGGCCGTCAGTACGCGGTCATCGTGCCAGCCCGACCGCGTTGCAGTTCGGCGCGGTGTTCACCAGCGCGCAGGTCGACACGACCCGCGACACGGTCCGCTTCGGGGCCTACGTGACCGACGCGGACGGCACGACGACGTTCGTCGCCGGCGCCCACAACCTGCTCGACGGCGACTCCGTGTACTACTTCGCGCCCGCCGGCGGGACCGCGGTCGGCGGCCTGGTCTCGGGCCAGCGCTACATCGTCAACGTCGTCGATTCCTACACGCTCAAGCTGCTGGCGCCGGGCACGGTCGAGAAGGCCGTCAGCCTGCCGGCGAGCCAGGTCAGCTACGACGCGGCGACCAACATCGGCACGATCAACGCGGCCAACACGTTCGCCGAGGGCGACGCCGTGACCTACCACGCGCCGCCGGTCCGCTCGTTCGGCAGCGGCGCGGTCGAGCTCGCGGTGGGCGGCAACGGCCAGCCGCTGCGCAACAGCGACAACACGCCGATCTACGCCAACGACGACACGATCTTCCTCGGCTCCGACCTCGACGCCAGCGGGAACTTCCAGACCGGCCACGGCTACGCGACCGGCGACCAGATCACCTACACCGCCAGCGGCGGCAACACGGTCTTCGGGACCGCCTACACGGGTCCGCGGACGCTCTACGTCATCCGCATCGACCAGTTCCGGATCAAGCTGGCCGACAGCCTCTGCCACGCGACGGGCTGTGCCGATCCCGACGGCAACGGCCCGCTGACGGCGATCGCGCAGCAGGCGCTGACGCTGAACCCGGACCGGTCGGCGAGCGGCCTGCGCGTCACGCATTCGATCGTGCGCGCCAACGACGGCGCGCTGGTCGTCGGCCCGTCGCTGACCCCGCTGGTCGACGGCCAGGTGTACTTCGTGCGCAACGCGAACGCGGGCAGCTTCCAGCTCGCCCTGACACCCGGCGGCCCGGTGCTCGGCATCCGCAACGGCGGCCTGACGGGCGGTCCGCACGTGTTCGCCATCGAGGGCGTGAACCTCACCTCGGCCGGCAGCGGCGAGCAGAAGCTGGTGCTCGACCTCACCTCGGCCGGCAACGGGGCGCAGCGCCTCGACGGCATCGGCGCGGGCGACACGCTCGCGGGCGCGCCGTCCGGCGATCTCGTCGTCACCGCCTCCGGATCGGGCTCGGGCGGCGGCTTCGTCGACGTCAAGTCCTCCAGCTCGACCGCATCGGTCGACACGCGGCTGACCAACACGATCAGCGCCGGTGCGCAGCTCTCCGGCCTCGACGTGGTCATCCGCACCGACAACCGCGGCAACGTCGCCTCGATCTCGACCAACGGCGGCGGCGGCTTCGTCTCGATCGGCAGCGCGGACACGTCCGCGTCGCTGGCGGCCACGACGACGCTGACGGTCGCCGCGGGGGCCACGCTCACCGCGACCCGCAACCTCGCGATCGACGCGGGGGCGGCGGCGGCGGGCAACGCGACGGCGGGCACGAACAGCGCCGGCCTCGGCAGCGGCGTCCACGCCAACGCGTCGCTCACGCTGCGCTACAGCACCACCGCCGACATCGCCGGCACGCTGACCGCGGGCGCGGACCTGACGGCCCGCTCGCACACCGCGGTCAACGGGAACGCCTCGGCGACCGCGCAGGGCGGCGGCCTCGGCGTCGACGCCGACGCGACGGCGACCGTCACTGTGGACTCGAGCTCCCCTCACGCGGACGTACATCCGCGGCACGGCGCGGCTCACCGGCGAACGCATCGAGGTCTCGGCGATCGTCGACGCGCTGTACGCGCGCAGCTACGCCCGGTCCAAGGCGGAGGCCTTCGGCGCGCGCTCCGACGCGGACGCGACCGTCAACGCGGGCGGGCTGACCGAGGTGCTGATCGAGACCCGCAGCGGCGCCGCGGGCTACCAGCTGATCGGCAACCAGGCGCTCTGGATCCAGGCCGTCTACCGAGGCGTCGACCTCTCCACCCGCGCCGACTCCGAGTGCGCGTGCGCCTTCGGCGAGGCCTACGCCACGGCCAAGACCGACGTCGCGACCACGGCCAAGGTCACGGCGCGCAACGAGTCCTTCATCGAGACCGCCGACCTGACGGTCGACGCCAACCAGTTCCGCAACCGCTGGGAGCGCGACGACGACGCGCACGGCGGCGCCTTCGTCGGCCACTACGGCGACAAGCCGGGCGCCTTCAACGCCTACCGGAACATCTTCTGGGAGGCGACGTGACGATGCTCGGCGAGGCGAACCCCGAGCTCATCGTCGACGAGACGGGCACGATCGTCAAGCTCGTCAACGTCATCGTCACCGACGAGCTCGGCAACCGCCTACGGGCTCGGCAGCACGATCCCGACAGGCCGCCAGATCTGGGTCGGGGACCTGCGCAACGACCGCGCCGGGATCGCTGCGCTTCCGCGCCAACGACCTCGCGGACGCGCCCGACGAGCCAGATCTGGGGCAACGCCGGGCTCTTCGACTACCAGGAGACCTGGGACTACGTCCGGATCACCAACGCGTCGAGCCGCACGCTCGTCATCCACCTGATCGACGTCGTCAACGGCACCCAGACGCCGATCATCACGATCAACGCCGAGAACGTCCCGGGCCCGACGGACAACCCGGCCAACAACGTGTCGCTCAACGAGACGAACGCGCCCGGCGCGACGTTCGAGTTCGACCTCACGCACAGCTTCCCGGCGACGCGCGTCGAGATCCGCAACACTCCAGACCGGCGCCACCGCGAGCTCGCGACATCGTGCTCGGGGCCGGCTCAGCTGCCGCAGCCCGGCGAGGCGACCGACGTCACGATCGACAACCCGATCGGCACGACGATCATCGAGAACCAGCGCGGCAGCATCGTCGTCGGCTCGGCCGCGGCGAGGCCGTTCCTGCTGCTGCGCACCAACGTGCTCACGCTCAACGCCGACGGCGGCTCGATCGGCACGCACACGCGCAGCACCGGCGGCGTCATCACCGCACGCGCGCCGATCCCCGTCGAGCTGATCCAGTTCGTCGACGCGACCAACACGCTCCGGCCGATCACGCGTCACGGTCGAGGCGACCACCGACGCCGTGCTCGACCTGCGCGCGGTCCGCCGCGAGACGATCAGCGCGACGCCGTTCGCGGTCACCATCGCCTCGCTGCGGGCGGGTAACGACCTCGACCTGGTGATCAACGACTCCAACCAGCAGCAGGCGCCGCGACGACGCTGCCGGGCGTGCTCATCGGCGTGTTCGGACCCGCGGGCAGCTACAGCACGCCGCGGCTGCTTCCTGAACCCGGCGCTGACGCCGACCGACACCTGCGCCGGCTGCGCGATCTACCACGGGCACTTCCGGCCGGCACCGGCGTCGCCTTCACCACGAACATCGGGGCCGTTCGGCGGCCCCGGCGACGCCGGTCAACAGCGCCTACACGTTCGCCGACGCGCGCGCCGGCCGCGACATCTCGATCCAGCACCCAGCACCGCCACGACGATCACCTTCACGGCGACCACCGACGTCGACGCCACGCTGACCGACCTCGGGACCGGGGCCGCGCTCTCGACCGCCGACGGCAACGGCAAGCTCGACATGACGACGAACGGCTTCGTCACCGTCACCGAGCGCAGCGGCGACCTGCGCGCCGGCGCCATCACCTCGACCGCCTCCGACGTGACGCTCACCTCGCCCGAGCGGATCCTCGACGCCGAGCGCGGCGACGGCCTGCTCGGCAGCGACCCGACGCCGACCGACGTCACCGGCGTGAACATCACGCTGACCGCCGGCACCGGCCTGATCACCGGCGGCATCGGGACGCCGGGCAACTTCCTCGAGATCAACGCCGACGGCTCAACGGCACCGGCGTGCTGAACGCGTTCGACCGGCTCGCCGCCGCGACCTCCGGCATCTTCCTGACCGAGACGCGTCGGCCGACTCGAGCTCGACACCGTCTGGACGCGCGGCGACGTCACGCTGACCACGGTCGCCGGCTCGATCCGTCGACGCCCGCAACGGCGGCGCCGGCGACGCCGAGGCCAACGTCTTCGCCACCAGCATCGACCTCGACGCCAACGGCGCCGGAGCGAGCATCGGCGACCCGGCGGCGCCAACGACCTCGAGATCGAGTCCTCGCACGCCGCCGCCGGCGACGTCGGCCTGGAGGCCGCCGCGAACATCTACGTGACCGAGACGCGCGGCACGCTGCACCTCGTGCTCGCCGAGGCGCTCGGCGGCGACGTGCGGATCACGGTCCGCGAGACCGCGACCGCACTCCGCCGCGCCCGCCGCGGCCGCGACGTTCACCGGCCGGTCACCTTCGACGGCGCCACGTTGACCGCGAGCGCAGCTTCGCGACCGACGGGTTCCTCGCCGGCACGACGCTGCGGATCGCGGGCGGAACCCCGTACGACGGCGACTACACGATCGCCTCCGTGACCGCCACGACGATCACGTTGTCGGCGACGCTCGCGGTCACGGGCGACGTGCGCACGGGCGTGACGCTCGCCGGGCCTCGGCACGCTCGACGAGGACCTCGACCTGGTGCACGACGGCGCCGTGCGCTTCGTCGAGAACGTGCTGCGCACGGTCCCGCGCGGCCGGATCGCGGCGAGCGGCTCCGTGCTGCTGCGGTCGGCGACGACGTCACCACGACCGCGAACAGCGAGATCGCCGCCGGGCGCGGCATCGACATCTACGGCGACTGGGGCAACGGCGACCCGCACTTCGGGACGACGATGGTCCTGCGCGGCACGATCACGCCCGGCGCGGGCTTCGCTCACCCGCATCTGGGGCCAGACCGACGTCGACACGCTTCCAGTTCGGCGACGCCGACCGGCGTGGCGGGCGCGACCACGCTCGACTCGGCCGGCTACATCCTGCTCGGCGGCTCCACGCGCGTCTTCGGCGACGCCGGCGAGGACCTGTT
Source organism: uncultured Solirubrobacteraceae bacterium (assembly GCA_963798325.1). Taxonomy (GTDB): domain Bacteria; phylum Actinomycetota; class Thermoleophilia; order Solirubrobacterales; family Solirubrobacteraceae; genus Solirubrobacter. The sequence continues at coordinate 769,854 of CAWCSS010000001.1, read as the reverse complement.
CACCGTCTACTACCTGCAGACGATGAACGTCGCCGCCGGCCACACGCTGACGCTCGACGGCCAGGCCGGCAGCGGACCGCTACGCGATCTACACCACCGGCAGCCAGGGCTCGCAGCGCAACTACGTCGTCAACCTGCTCGACACCGGCGCCCCCGGCGACGGCGTCGACGAAGCCGCGATCTACGGCCGCGACACGATCTACGGCGCGCCGGCGCCGGCGGGGACCAAGTACGAGGCCGACGACATCTTCCTGCTGCGCGCCGCGCAGTCGATCCCGGGCGAGCTGACCGACCGCCCGGGCTACGTGGCACTGCTGGCCGGCAGCGGCGGCGCGCCCGTGAGCAGCGCGCTCGAGCTGCGCCGGCGGCAACGACCTCGACTGCTACCGCGACACGATCACCGGCAACGAGCCGAGCACCTTCGTCCAGCGGATCAACTACGACAGCGCCCTCAACGGCCGCCTGACCGTCTACGGCCGCGGCGGCAACGACGCGTTCTTCGCCGACGACACGACGGCGATCGTCACCCTCGACGGCGGCGCCGACGACGACAGCTTCCAGATCGGGCAGATCTTCGGCTCCAAGCGCGACGTCGCCGAAGGCGGCCTCGCGGCGTCCGACGTCTTCCCGACCCTGATCGCCACCACCCGCGGCTGGCTGAGCCCCGGCACGCACGCCCCGCTGATCGCGCAGGGCGGCACGGGCGACGACGAGTTCATCGTCTACTCCAACCAGGCCGAGCTGCGCCTGGAGGGCGACGACGGCAACGACAGCTTCGTCGTGCGCGCCTTCGCGCTCGCCGAGGTGCTCGAGCGGCGCCATCGTGCTCGACGCCAACGGCATCGCGCAGTCCCGCGATCGGGCTCTCGACCGCGCGGCCGCTCGACATCCGCGCCGGCGCCGGCGACGACCAGGTCACCTACAACGTCAACGCCCCGGTCTCACTCGACGGCGGCACCGGCTTCAACAAGGTCGTCGTGCTCGGCACCGAGTTCGCCGACCACATCGTCATCACCGCCGCGGGCGTCCTCGGCGCGGGCGTCAACGTCCGCTACGCGAGCATGGAGATCGTCGAGGTCGACGGGCTCGAGGGCGACGACGAGTTCTTCGTGCAGTCGACGGCGTTCGGCGTCGCCTACCGCGTCATCGGCGGCCTCGGCAGCGACACGATCAACGTCACCGGCGACGTCACCGCGGACATCTTCGTGAAGGACCTCGAGGGCCTGCACGGCTCGATCGACCACATCGTCACCTCGGGCGACCCGCTCTACGACGGGGTGGCTCGTCGAGGGGATCAACGTCAACGTCGCGACGCCGACCAGCGGCAACGTGATCATCACCGAGACCGGCGGCTTCACGACCGTGCGCGAGGGCGACAACGGCCTGCGCATCGACCGCTACGACATCCGGCTGGCGACCACGCCGACCGGCCCGGTGTACGTCACCGTCTCGGCCGGCCGCTCGCCGCAGCAGGAGACGGGCGGCGACACGATCTGGCTGTGCACCGGCGCCACCGACGCCGACTGCGACGACCCGTCGGAGTTCCAGCGCTACGTCTACGACAACAGCGACACGCTGACCGGGGTCGCGCAGCGCTCCCTGGTGCTGACGTTCAGCGGCGCCAACTGGAACGCCGACCAGCGCGTCTACGTGCTGGCGATCGACGATCCGCGCTCGGAGGGCACGCGCGTCGTCGCCGTCAACCACAGCGTCATCTCGACCGACGCGCGCTTCGACGGCACGCTCGTGCGCAACGTCGAGGTCATCGTGCGCGACGACGACACGCCCGGTGTGCTCGTCCAGGAGATCCAGCCCGGCACGACCGTCGAGGACGACCGCACCGTGGTCATCGAGGGCAACTCGACCACGGCGCTGCTCGACGAGCTGCTCGTCCGGCTGACCGCGGCGCCCGCGTTCGGCACCGTCTCCGTGCGCCTCGCTGCTCGACGCCGTGGGCGAGCAGGCGTTCACGATCTCCTCCGCCGACGCCCGCTACGACGCCGCGACCCGGACGCTGAAGTTCACCACCGCCGACTGGAACGCCCCGGTGCGGCTGGTCATCACGCCGCGCGACAACACGCTGCGCCAGGACCCGCGGACCGCCGTGATCGAGTTCGCGCTGCTGAGCGCCGACGACGCCGCCTACCTCGTCCCGAGCCCGTACGCGCCGCCCACCCGGGTCGCGGTCGACGTCATCGACGACGAGACCGCCGGCGTCGTCGCGCTCGAGAGCGGCAACAGCACGCTGGTCGTCCAGGGCGGCGCGACCGACGACTCGTTCCTGCGCCTGACCATGCAGCCGACCGCCGATGTCCGCGTCGCGATCGTCACCGACGGGCTGACCGACGTGCGCTCGATCAACGGCGTGCCGGTCGACGTACGCGCCGATCGGCGGCTACGCGCCGACGGCGCTGGTGTTCGGCGGCACGGTCACGGCCGGCGCCGCCGGCGGCCGCACGACGATCACGCGCACCGACGTCGGCTCCTTCCTGGACGACGGCTTCGCGGCCGGGCAGCTCATCCGCCTCGGCGGCCTGGGCGCCGCCAACGGCGACCGCACGATCCTCTCGGTCACCGCCAGGACGATCACGCTGACCGACGCGACCGGCGCCAGCGGCACCTTCACCGCCGCGGTCGTCAGCCAGCTCGCCCGCCAGGGCCTGTGGACGGGCAACGCCACCTTCGACACCGCCAATCGCCGCCTCGTCCGCGCCGACGGCTCGAGCTGGCTCGCCGACGGCTTCCTCGAAGGCCAGCGCGTGCGGGTGTGCACCACCGACGGCGCGACCTGCGCGGACTTCAAGATCGGCGTCATCCGCGGCGACAACGCCACCCAGGACGAGAAGCTCGAGTTCACCAGCGAAGGCGCGTTCCCGTTCGCCGCGGGCACGAGCGTCGTCGTCACCCGCCTGGCCGCCGTGGCCGTCTTCAGCGGCGACCCGAACGCCGCGAACGCCTGGTACAAGCAGCAGCGCATCGAGTACGGGGCGGACAGCGCGTACTCGCTGCCGCCCGGCCGCGAGAACGTCGTCACGTTCCCGGCCGCCACGCACCTGCTGACCAAGCTGCTCGGCCCGCTGGAGATCGACGGCGGCCCCGGCACCGCCGACCGGTCACTGCGCAACGGCGTCAAGCTGCCGGGCGAGCGCGACACGGCGCTGCTGCGGCATCGGCTCCCAGCCGCCCGAGAGCAACCGCATCGACGTCGTGAACGTCTTCAACGACTCCAGCCAGTCCGACACCACGGGCACGCTGACGTCGACCAGCCTGACCGGCCTCGGCCTGCCGGGCGCGCTCAACCTCGGCGACGGGGCCCCGTTCGGCGAGCCCGTGCGGTTCGCGGCCGGCATCACCTACGCCAACATCGAAGAGCTCAACATCCACCTCGGCAGCGGCCACGACACGTTCACGATCGAGTCCACCCACGTCGGCTCGACCAACGTCTTCGGCGCCGCCGGCAACGACACGTTCCTGGTCAAGACCATCTCGGGTCACACGACGATCGAGAGTGGCCTCGGCGACGACAAGATCACGGTGCGCAACGACGAGGGCATCGTCGACCAGATCGCCGCCCTGCTGACGCTGCACACCGGCGCGGGCGCCGACCTCGTGATCGTCGACGACGCCGCCGACACCAACGACAACACGGGCACGCTGACCGGCTCGACGCTGACCGGGCTGGACATGCCGACCCCGCCGCTGACGCAGGTCATCTCCATCCAGGCCGCCGGCGGCCGCTACCGCCTGGAGCGCACCGACACGCACTCGTTCGTCGAGCTGGCGTTCGACGCCACCGCCGATCAGGTCGCGACGGCGCTGCGGGCACTGTTCGACACGCCGGACCTGAAGGTCACGATGGATCGCATCGACGGCAGCGTCACCTACACCGTGACGTTCATCCGCGAGGCGGCGAGCCAGGACTTCGCGGCGCTGGCGTTCCGGGACGTCTCGCAGCTGGTGGCCGCGGTCGCCCACAGCGTGTCGGTCAACGCGGTGCTGGTCCCGCGCGCGGTCCCGCAGTCGGCATCGTCCAGACGCTCACGCTGGCCGCGACCGGCGGCACCTACCGGCTGCACTTCGTCCGCCGCGACCCGGTCACGGGCATCCTGCGCGACTACATCACCGCGCCGATCGCCTACGACGCGAGCGAGGCCGACGTGCTCGCCGCCGTCTCGGCGATCATGGACCCGAACAACGGGAACCCGCTGCTGCCGCACACCAGCAACGTCACCGTCCGCCGCTACGGCAGCGTCTACCGGTTCCTGTTCCGCGGCGAGGACGAGACGACGACGATCGGCTGGGTCGACGCGAGCGCGCTCACCGGCACGCTCGCGCTCGCCACGCGCATGGACGGCATCAACTACTACGGCGTCGAGACGCTCGACATCGACCTCGGCTCCGGCAACGACGTCTTCAACGTCCAGGGCACGACGGCCACGACCAACCTCTCACTGGCCGACGGCGACGAGCGCGTCTACGTGTCCTCGGGCGCCCACTACGGCCAGCCGGACCACCCCGACTACCTCTACGGCAACCTCGACCAGGTCCTCGGCGCGCTCAACATCGACGCCGGCACCGGCCGTCACCAGCTGATGATCAGCGACGAGGCCGCGCTGGTCGGCGACAGCGACGTGCGCATCACCGACGCGCCCGGCTCCGAGATCCTGGTCAGTGGCCTCGCGCCGGCGCCGATCACCTACAAGGCCGCCGCCGATGGCACGTTCGCCGACGGCGTGACGATCTGGAGCGGGCTCGGGCGCCGACCGCATCCACATCGACGCCACGCACGAGCGCGCCGGCGTGCGCACGGTCACGTCGCTGAACACGGGCCTCGGCGACGACGAGGTGTGGGTCGACCTGCAGGCCGGCCAGGACGGCTTCTTCGTGCTCGACACCCAGGGCGCCTACGACCACGTCTACGCGCGTCGCCGGCGGCCTGCGCGCGGGCGATCATCAGGTCCCGGCCGACAGCGTGCGCGCCTGGATCGACGGCGCGCCCGTGGCCGTCGCCTACCAGCCCGACGGGCTCGTGCGGCTGCTGGGCAGCGCCCGCCCGGACGCGGCCGTCTCGGTCGAGATCACCCGCACCTACAAGCAGGCGTTCGTCCTCGGCGCGGGCGTCCGGACGGTCACCTTCACGGGCGCGGCGCTCGCCGCCGGCGACACCGATCTCGGTGCTGGTCAACGGCACGGCGGGGCCTTCACCCGCAACGGCTCGACAGCTCACGCTGGTGGGCGCGACCGACGGGGCGCTGGTGATCGTCACCGTCGTGAAGGTCGAGCGCCAGGCGTTCACGCTGCCGAGCGCCGACCAGCTCCGACGACGACATCGTGCACGCGCAGACGAGCACGCTGCCGCTGATCATCTTCGGCGGCCAGGGCGACGACGTGATCGACGGCGGCTCCGGCGGCGACGTGATCTTCGGCGACCGTGGCCGCGTCCTGTACTTCGACCCGGCGCGGCCGCTGCCCGCGCTCGGCGACCCGGCGCCCGACATGGCGCGGCTGGCCGAGTGGGAGGCCGCCGCGGTGAGCGTGTTCGGCCACGGCGGGTCCGGCGACCGCACCGACGGCATCGCCCGCGCCCTCGCGCTGGCCATCAGCGCCGACTTCGCCATCGGCGGCAACGACACGATCACGACGCTCGGCGGCCACGACGTCGTCATCGGCGGCGCCGGTCGCGACGTGCTCCGCACCGGGGCGGGCGACGACGTCGTGCTCGGCGACTCCGGGCGCGTCGTCGGCGCCGACGGCGCGCCGCTCACGCCGCTGCCGCTGCGGCTCGCTCTGGTGACGACGATCGCCCCGAAGACCGGCGGCGACGACCAGCTCTGGACGGGCAGCGGCAACGACGTCGCGCTCGGCGGCAACGGCGCGGACCGGCTCGTGCTCGGCGAGGGCGACGACATCGGGCTCGGCGATCACGGCGCCCTGGTCTACAGCGACACGTTGCCGGCGGGCGCCCGGCTGTGGCAGATCTACACCAGCGACTATCTGGACGGCGGGCTCGACCGGCTCGAGGGCGAGGACGGCGACGACCTGCTGATCGGCGGGACCGGCGGCGACGCGATCGACGGCGACGCCGGCGACGACCTGCTCTTCGGCGATCAGGTGAGCCTCCAGCGCCAGCTCGACGGCGCGCTCTCGCTGCGCTTCCAGACCGCGCCCGAGCGGCGCGCTGTACGCGCTCGACGGTGCGCAGGCGCCGCTGCTGGACGGGATCGCCGGCCACTACACCGGCCGCGCCGGGCACGTGCCGAGCTGGGCGGTCTTCGCGGTGCTCGACCTGCGCCACTCGGCCACGCTGGAGGGCGCCGCGGTGGTCGGCGGCGTGCCCACGGGCTGGGGCGACGACTACATCACGGGCGGCGCGGGCGACGACATGCTCTTCGGCCAGCTCGGCAACGACACCCTGATCGGCGACGGCGCGCTCGAGGACGCGAAGGTCGGCGCCGCGCGGCACCCGACGCTCGACGATCCGCTCGGCGAGCTCACGGTCTCCCCGGCCGTCGAGCGCTCCACCGACGGCGACGACTACATCGAGGGCGGCGGCGGCGCCGACGTGATCTTCGGCGGCCTCGGCCAGGACGACCTGATCGGCGGCAGCTCGTCGCTGTTCAGCCTGACCAGCGCCGAGCTGCGCCCGGACGGCGACGACATCATCTTCGGCGGCTCGGGACGCCGGATCGCCCTGGACATCGTGACCGGCGACCTTCTCGATGCGCGCTCGACCGACGCGGACGTGATCATCGGCGACAACGGGAACATCGTGCGCGTGCTGTCGGGCACCGGCCTCGCCCGCTTCAACTACAACCCGACGCTGGTCGTGCGTGCGGTCGCCCTGCTCGACGGCAGCGGCGACGACGAGGTGCACGGCGAGTCCGGCGAGGACGCGATCTACGGCGGCGCCGGGCAGGACCGGCTGTTCGGCGACGCCGAGAACGACGACATCATCGGCGGCGGCGGGCACGACTGGATCTCCGGCGGCACCGGCGACGACGGGCTGCTCGGCGACGACGGCCGCATCCGCACCTACCGCACCGGCCTGGCCGAGCCGCTCAACGGCGTGGGCCTCACCGCGGCGGCGGGCACGATCTTCAAGTTCGCCGTCGTGAGCACGCCGGACGCCGGCGGCGACGACATCATCTTCGGCGGCCTGGGCAGCGACGTCATCGACGGCGGGGCGGGCGACGACGCGCTGTCGGGCGCGGAGGCCACGCTGCTCGGCTACGCGGCGGATCTGCGCAACGGCGAGCTGGTGGCGATCGTCCGCTCGGACTTCACGCGCCCGTACAACCCGGGCGGCCTGCTCCACTACGACTTCCACGCCGCGGGTGAGACCCAGGCGCACTTCGCGCTCTTCGACGAGGCGCACCGCTACGAGCGGGTGCTCGTCGGCGGGCTGCCGTTCCTGTTGACCAACGATCCATCGCGCGGCCCGAAGGTCTCCGAGCTCGCGGCCAGCGACGGCAACGACTGGATCGAGGGCGGCGCGGGCAACGACTGGCTCGTCGGCGGGACCGGGATGGACTACCTGTCCGGCGGCACGGGTGACGACGTGATCAACGCCGACGACGACGTCAACACCGACGGCGGGCTCAACCGCGTCGACGATCCCGACCCGAGCTACGCCGACGTGCTGATCGGCGGCGGCGGTCGCGACGTGTTCATCACCAACAACGCGGGCGATCGCGTCAACGGCGCGACCACGCAGGACAGCACGCGGCCCGGCTTCCAGGCCGGCGTGCCGCGCGAGGTCCAGGGCCCGATCGGGCTGGTCGACTCGCGGGTCCCGCCGGTGGTCCTGGGCGCGAGCCTCAATCCCGCCTTCGACCGGCCGGCGACGCCGCTGAACGCCGCCGCCCAGAAGGCCAAGGCCAAGAAGAAGGCCAAGGCGAAGAAGAAGACTCTGACGGCCAAGCAGCGCGCGGCCGCGAAGAAGAAGGCGGCCGCGAAGAAGCGCGCGGCGGCCAAGAAGAAGAAGAAGAAGCAGGCGGCCGCGAAGAAGCGCGCGGCGGCCAAGAAGAAGCAGGCGGCCGCCAAGAAGCGGGCGGCGGCCAAGCGCAAGGCGTCGAGAGGAAGGACGAAGGGATGAGATTGCGACGACTCGTTGGAGGGTCGCTTGCGGGGTTCGTCGTGATGGCCGTGTTCCCGGCGCTCGCGAGCGCGGTCGACCTCGACGATCCGGCGGCGCAATGGCTGCCCCGGACCGATGGCGCGGAGTGGACGTACACCTGGTCCGACAGCGCGTACGCGCCGGTCGCGCGCACGGAGCGCTACGTCCTTGCGCAGCGTGACGACCGCGACTTCCGCCTCGGCTGGAACGAGGTCGGCGTGCCCGCCGACCAGGAGCCGATCGCGGGCTGGCTGGACTTCCGTGCCAGCGACGCCGGCCTGCTCAACGTCAACTACCAGTCCACGCCCGCGCCACAGCGCTTCCCGCTGCTGTGCCCGACCGTGGTCCTGTGTGGCAACAGCCTCTCGGGCAGCCTCTTCCTCGCGATCTGGGGGGCGCGGTCGCCCGTGATCGCCGAGCCGCTGGTGCAGGGCGCGACCTGGAACTCGATCGGCGGCGCGGGCAACGACGTCGTCGCCGCCAACACCTACATCGGCCGCGAGAAGATCACGGTGCCCGCGTTCGGGGTGCCGATCAACACGGCCAAGATCCGCTCGGTCGTGACCCAGACGGGCGCGCTCGGCGACCCGTTCGGCAGCGGCGTGCGCACGGTCTGGTGGGCCTACGGCGTCGGGCCCGTGCAGATCCAGTTCGAGCACAACGGCGGCGAGACCTCCACCTCCCAGCTCACCGCCACCACGCTGAGGCTCGAAGCCGCTCCCGAGCGATCTCGACCTGATGCCGCTCAAGCCCGGCGTCGACCGGCCGCTTCCGCTGGCGCAACGACAAGCGCATGAAGTCGTGGTCGACGCAGCGCTTCGATGTCCGCGGCGTGGTCAACAACACCGCGCGAGTCGACGTCCGCAACCTCTCGGGCCCGATCAAGGTCCAGGCGAGCTACGTGTTCACCAACCGGCTCAGCGGGCTGCGGAGCGTCTCGACCGTCTACCGGCGCGCCACGACCCGCAACCGCCTGCCGACCCTGGGCCCGCGCAACGGGCCGGAGGGCCGGCGGCGCTTCATCACCGCCTTCGATCTCATGAGCTACGGCTTCAACCCGGTGGTGCCCGCCTACGCGGCCCGCGGGCAGACCTGGCAGCCGGCCCTGGGCACGCGTGACTTCGACGTCAACGGCGTCACCGGCACCTCGCGCGTGCTCGGCACCTACCGGGTGAAGGTGCCCGCCGGGCGCTACCGCGCGGTCGCGGTCCGGTCCACGCTCAACCAGAACGGCCACCGGTTCGGGAGCGGCAGCCGCACGAGCTACTTCGCCGCGGGCGTCGGGCTCGTCAAGCTGATCTTCCGGCACGCCGATGGCAGCACCTCGACCGTCGAACGGACCCGGTAGGTACGGCATGCGCTCCGTTGCTCTCGCCCTCGCGCTCGCGCTGATCCTGCCGGCGGCGGCCGCCGCGCAGGACCCGCCGCCCAGCCTCGCCGTCGACACCGTGTTCTCGCTGCCGGGGATCAACACGCTCGACTTCCGCGCCGGCCCCGCCATCGACGACGCGCACGGCGCGGCGTTCGACCCGGAGCTCGGCCGCTCCTACGCCGTCGGTCGCACCGAGACGCTCGGCGGCGACACCGACATCGCGATCGTCGCCCGCCGGCCCGACGGCTCGCTGGACCCGTCCTTCGGTGACGGCGGCCGGCTGTCGGTCCCGGTCACGCTGGGGCGCGACGACTACGGCGTCTCGCTCGCCGTGCTGCCCGATCACCGGCTGCGCGTCCTCGGCGGCACCGACGTGTCGATCGCGGCCACGCACGACGTGGCGCTCGTCGGCCTGCTCGCGGACGGCAAGCCGGATCCCGACTTCGGCGTCGCCGGCATCGACCGCTTCTCGGTCGGCCGCGACGACGCGCCGGCCGCCTTCGCCGTCGGCCCCGACGGCCGGCTGGCGATCACCGGCAGCACCGTCGGCCCCGCCGGCGAAAGCGCGTTCATCAGCGTGCGCGCCGCGGACGGCGGGCCGGTCGGCCTCGGTCCGCAGTCGGTGGACTTCGGCGCTCCGGGCGCGGCGGACCGCCGCGGCGTGTCCGTGGCCTGGGGGCCGGACGGCCCGGTCGCGCTGGTCGCGATCGACGCGCCGCGGGGCGGCACGGCCAACGTGGTCTCGATCAACGAGCGCGATCCCTCGGTGGGTCCCAGCTCGGTCGGTGGGGATGGCCAGGACCTCGGGCTCGGTGGGTCCGTGCGGCCGCGCGCGCTGCTCGTGCGCAACGGCACCATCTGGGCCACCGGCTCGGTGGTGACCAACAACGACAGCGACGCCTGGCTGGCGCGGCTGGCGCCGGACGGGACCGTGCTCGAAGCCCGTCGCTTCGACATCCGCGGGACCGCGTTCGCCGCCAGCCAGCCCGTCAACACGACGGCGCTCAGCCTGACGCTGGTGCCCGGTGACCCCGACACGCTGGTCGTCGGCGGCTCGACGGCCACCGACCGCGGCGAGGACTGGTCCTTCGCCGCGTTCAACGCGCTCGACGGGCCCGTCAGCGCGCTGCGCACGAGCCAGCTCGTGGTCCCGGTCGAAGGCATGGGCGGAGCCGAGAGCCTGGCCGCGGGGCCCGGCGCCATCAGCGCCGCGGGCACGATCACCGACTTCGATCCGGCGCTCGGCGGTACGGGCGACCTCACGATCGGGATGGGGCGCGTGCTCGTGGACGCCGAGAAGCGCTGCGACCTCGCGCTCGAGCTGGTGCACCCGCTGGAGCTGGTGCTGCGCGGCACGGCGCCCGCGCCGCTCACCTACCGCATCACCAACACGGGCCAGCGCGCCTGCTCCGGCACGGTCCGGCTGCCCGCGCCGTACTCGATGGTCGAGAATCTGGCGGCGACCGGGCGCCTGGGTGCGGGCCAGTCGATCACGCGGACCGTCAACATCGCCTACCAGGGGCTGCGCCCGCCGACCGACACGCTCGTGGTCACGCTCGACGCGCCCGACGATGCGCAGAAGGCCGACAACACCGCCCGGATGCGGGTGACGTTCTCGTTCTGCGACCTCGAGCTCAAGGTGGCCACGGCGCCGACGGTGCTCGGGACCGAAGGCGGGCGCCGGCACCGGTTCGCGCTGCGCAACATCGGCACCGCGCCCTGCAGCGCCGCGACGATGTTCGCGGCCGTCCCCGGCCGCCGGCTCGGGGTGTTCGCGACCTATCCGATCGCGCCCGGGCGCCGCGTCACCGACGTCTTCGACGTCGGCGTGGTCCGCGGCACGAAGAGCGGCCGGCGCGCGCCCCTGCAGTTCAGCGTGCGCGACCTCGAGGACGTGCGCGATGACAACAACGGCGCCGGCACCGCACCGATGATCGTCCGCCCGGGCGACACCAACGCGCGCAAGCCCTCCGGCGGGCGCGTGTTCCGCGGCTCGTCGCGGCCCGGCAGCGGGCGCGGCGTGCGCAAGCGCACGCTCAAGGTCAAGAGCGTGGAGATCGCGGTGCTGCGCAGCGGCACGGGCTGCCGCTGGCTGTCCTCGCCACGGGGCGACCTGCGGGTCGTCGACGCGGGTCCCAAGCGGCGCTGCGACGCGCCGGTGTGGATCAAGGCGACCGGCACCAAGCGGTGGGTGCTGGCGCTCCGCCACAAGCTCCCCAAGGGGCGCTACACGCTGTTCTCGCGCGCCGTGCTGGCCAACGGCGTGGCCGAGGCGCGCTTCACGCGCGCCGACCACACGCGGATCGCGTTCCGCGTCCGCTGACGGGTGCACGGGGAGCGGCCGCCGCCGGCCGCTCCCCTGTCGCGCACGTCACCCCGTTCGAGCGACCGCGTGCCCCTCGCGCGCGTGGCGGGTGCGGCCGGGCGTGCAGCCGGGCTCGCGCAGCAGCTGGGAGCGCCGCAGGGGCAGGCCGTGCGGGGCGTCGGGCCGGGTCCCGAGCACCTGGTAGACGGTGATGTCCCCGGCCTCGAAGCCGAGCGCGGAGCCGAGCATGTACATCCGCCAGACGGCCTCGCGATCGGCGCCGATCTCGGCCTGCGCCTGCGTGCGCCGCGCGTGAAGGTTGGCCAGCCAGCCGCGCAGCGTGTGCACGTAGTGCTCGCGCAGCGACTCGACGTCGCGGACCTCCAGCCCGGCGTCCTGCAGCGCGCCCATCACGTCGGTCACGGGGTGCAGCTCGCCGTCGGGGAACACGTAGCGGGTCAGGAACGTGTCGGCCGGCGGCGGGTCGGAGTGCAGCCGCGCGATGCCGTGGTTGAGAAACAGGCCGCCCGGTGCCAGCAGGTCGTGCAGGGTCCGCGCGTAGCCTCCGAGCTCGGCGCGCCCGACGTGCTCGTACATGCCGACGCTGGCGATCTTGTCGAACGGGCCGTCGGTGATCTCGCGGTAGTCGCTGACGCGGATCTCGATCCGGTCCGACAGCCCCGCGGCCTCGATCCGCTCGCGGGCGAGATCGGCCTGCGCCGGCGAGAGCGTGACGCCGACACCGTGCACGCCGTGGTGGCGCGCGGCGTGAATCAGCAGCGACCCCCAGCCACAGCCGATGTCGAGCAGCCGCTCGCCCGGTGCCAGGCGCAGCTTGCGGCAGATCAGCTCGAGCTTGCGCTCCTGGGCGGCCTCGAGCGACTCGTCCGGATGGTCGAAGTAGGCGCACGAGTAGACCATGCTCGGCCCCAGCAGCAGCCGGTAGAAGTCGTTGGAGACGTCGTAGTGATGCTGGATCGCGGTCCGGTCGCGCACAAGGGAATGCAGGCGACCGACGGGCAACGCCTCGATCTCGGGCACGGGCGGGCGCCGCAGCACCGCGCTGCCGGCGATCCGGACCGCGGCCGTGACCAGCCGCGCGCGCTCCCACGGCGTGAGCCGGAGCGCGCCGAACTCGCCCCGCAGCCGCAGCACGGCCTCGAGGTCGTCGTCGGTGTCCACCGCGAGCCCGCCGCTCACCCACGCCCGCGCCAGGCCGATCTGGTTCGGGGCGTGCAGGAGGTGGGCGATCGCGCTCGTGTCCCGGACCTCGATCACCGGGGCGTCCGCGCGCGCGGAGGGGAGCAGGCTCCCGTCCCAGAAGCGCAGGGTCACGGGCAGGTGCTCGAAGCGGCCGCCGGCGATGCCCGCGAGTGTGTGGCGAACCGTGTCCGCCACGACCGGCGGACGAGAGCTCGAGGGCGACTGGACGTCGTGGGTCGTCGACCTTGCGCTCACAGAACTCCTTTCGCAGACAACTAGTTCCTGAACAATATAGTCGAGCAATGGATCTGCTTCGTGAGAGCCCGCTCAGGTCGAGACGGCGCGTGTGTGAACCCGTTGCCGCCGGTTCATGCTCTTATACGCGTGACGGCTCTCATGCGAAGCTCCTGGCCCAGGCAGACGGTGAGTAAGGCGGCGCAGGACGGCGACGCCGGCGTCCGTGAGGCGCCCGCGTCATGAGCCGGCGCGGAGCGGCGATCGGAAGCCTGGTCTTCGCCGTCGGGCAGCCCGGCGTCATCGGCTTCCTCATCCCGTACTGGCTCACCGACGGCTGGGACGGCGCGAGCCCGCCACTGGCGCTGCAGGTCGTCGGCGCGGTGCTGCTCGCCGCCGGCGTCGGCGTCCTCGCGACCACCGTGTTCCGCTTCGCGCGCGAAGGCCTGGGCACGCCGTTCCCCGCCGCGCCCACCGAGAAGCTCGTCGTCGGCGGCCTCTACCGCTACGTGCGCAACCCGATGTACCTCGCGGTGATCGCGAGCATCCTCGGACAGGCGGCGCTGCTCGGTCGCGCCGGGCTGCTCGTCTACGCCGCGATCGTCTGGGTCACGGTGGCGACGTTCGTCCGCGCCTACGAGGAGCCGACGCTGGCCGCCCAGTTCGGCGAGCAGTACACCGCCTACCGCCGAGCGGTCAGGGGCTGGTGCCCTCGGCTCACGCCCTGGAAGGGGTGACCGACCGCGCGGCGCGCAGGATCAGCTCGGTGACCTCCGCGGGATGCGAGATGTACGACGCGTGCGAGGAGTTGATCTCGACCGTGTGCGCCTTGGCCCGCTTGGCCATGAACCGCTGCGCCGCCGGGCTGATGACCTCGTCCTGGCGGCCGATCAGATACCACGAGGGAATCGTCTTCCAGGCGGGCGCGGTGGAGGGCTCCGAGATGGCCGCCACGCTCACCGGCCGCTGGGCGCCGGCCATCCGCGCGGTGATCCGGGCCGGGACGTCGGCGGCGAACAGCGAACGGAAGGCGCTCGGGTCGACGTAGAGGTCCGTGCCCTCGGTCCCGTCGCCCTGCGGGAACGGTCGCGGCCGCAGCGCCTTGCCGAACTCGTTGGGGAAGCGCTCGGTGATCCCGAGGTTGCTCTCGCCCTGATCGAGCGCCAGCGCGTTGAGGTACACGAGGGCTCGCACGTTGGCGAGTTGGGTCGCGGCTTCGGAGGCCACGGCGCCGCCGTAGGAATGGGCGACGAGCACGATCGGCCCGTCGATGACCTTCATGGCGCTGGCGACGTAGGCCGCGTCGCTCGCCGGGCCCCGGAGCGGGTTGGCGGGCGAGACGACCGTGTACCCGCGATCGTGGAGGCGATCGGTCACCGCGCCGAAGCCGGACGCGTCGGCGAAGGCGCCGTGGACGAAGACGATCGTCGGTTTGGGCCGCGTGCGGGCCGAGGCGCCGGCGGCAGGGAGCAGGAGCGCGGCGGCGACGGCCGCGAGGGCAAGGCGGAGCATGGGGGAGGGTCCTTTGGTCGGGTGGGGTCAGGCGACCGCGGGCAGCGCCACGGCCTCGAGGACGAGGTCCGCGACGGCGCGCGGGTGCGAGACGGCGACGGCGTGGGAGGCGCCGGCGATCTCGACGGTGCGCCGGGCGCCCGCCCGTGCGGCCATGTACTGCTGGACGGCGGGCGGGATGACGCGGTCCTGCTCGCCGATCACGAACCACGACGGCACCGCGTTCCACAGCGGGTGCGGGCCGGAGGCTTCCAACAGCGCCTCCTGCGTGGCGGGCCGCTGGGTGGCGGCCATCCGCCTGGCCACGGACGCGGGCACGTCGGGGGCGAACAGCCCGGGGAAACGCTCCTGCGCGATCAGGAGGTCGGTCATGCCGTCGGCGCGCGCGATGGGGGTGAGCGCGTCGGCGAGCTCGCTGCCCGGGAAGCGGTCCGCGAGCGTGAAGCAGCTCTCGCCGGCGTCGGGAGCGAAGCCGTCGACGTAGACCAGCCCGGCGATGTCGCCGGCGCCGGCGTCGACGTTGGTGATCACGGCGCCGCCGTAGGAGTGCGCGACGAGCACGACGGGGCCGTCGATCGAGCGCACGAGGTCGCTGACGGCGGCGGCGTCGGACGCGAGCCCGCGCAACGGGTTGGCCGCGGCGAGCACGGGCAGCTCCGCCTCGTGCAGAAGGTCGATGACGGCGTCCCAGCTCGCGGACTCGGCGAACGCGCCGTGAACGAGCACGACAGTGGGCTTCATGAGGCGGTCCTTTCGGTCAGGGTGCACCCTCAGGACCGGGTAGCTCCGCGTTCTGTGACAGCTACCGCGGGCGCGTCGCGCAGTTCGCGTCGTGTGCCGACGTCGAGCTTGCGGAACACCTTGCGCAGGTGGTATTCGACCGTGCGCGGGCTGATGTAGAGCTGGGCGGCGATCTCGGGGTTGGTGTGCCCGTCGCGCGCCAGGCGCGCGACCTGCAGCTCCTGCGGGGTGAGCGCATCGCGGGTATCCGCGGTGAGCTGGCGCACGGTCTCGCCGGTCGCCCGCAGCTCCCGGCGGGCACGTTCGGCGAACGCCTCGGTGCCCATCGCGCGGAACCGCTCGTGGGCGGCGTGCAGCTGCTCGCGGGCGTCCGTGCGCCGGTTCGCGCGCCGCAGCCATTCGCCGTAGACGAGCCGGCTGCGCGCGAGCTCGATCGCGGCCGGGCTGCGGTCCAGCCGCGCGATCGCCTCGCGGAAGGACGCCTCGTCCTCGCGCACCAGCGCGTGACAGCGCGCCTGAACCCCGAGCGCCCATTCGGTGCCGCTGGCGCGCGTCCGTTCGCCCAGGCGCTCGAGCGCGGCCGCGGCTTCGTCCGGCTCCCCGCTGCGGACGGCGGCCTCGATCAGCTCGGGCAGGGCCCAGCCGTAGATCACGACGTGCTCGTGCTCGGTGGACTCCCGCGCGCTCGCGAGCGCCTCGCCGTAGTGGCCGTGGCCGTTGAGCAGCCGCGCGTTGAACAGCGCGCTCCCGGCGACCGCCGAGCCCTCGCCGCGCGCGATCGCACCCGGCACCAGCACGCCGGCGAGCGTCCGCATCGTCGGCTGATCGCCGCGCGCCGCGGCCAGCACCCCCGTCGCGAGCTTCAGCGGCGGGAGCCCGGTGGCCTGCGCGAGCGCATCGACCTCGGCGACCTGGGCCGCGGCGTCGCCCAGGGCACCGGCGTGGACGTTGTAGGACGCGAGGTAGTTGAGCGCGTGCGGAAGCAGGTGCAGCGCGCCGGTC
This sequence comes from uncultured Solirubrobacteraceae bacterium, assembly GCA_963798325.1. GTDB lineage: Bacteria > Actinomycetota > Thermoleophilia > Solirubrobacterales > Solirubrobacteraceae > Solirubrobacter. Next base: position 753,369 of record CAWCSS010000001.1, on the reverse strand, counting down.
TCGCGGGCGAGGCTCACGCCGCGAAGCGCGAGCGCGTGCCAGAGCTCGTCGTCCCACAGGTCCTGCGAGAGCCGGCAGGCCAGCCACAGCCAGCGCCGGTCCGTGCCGCCGCCGTCGGGCTCGGCGAACACGCGCAGCGCGCGCCGCAGCGGTGTGACCGCCGCGGCGTAGCCGGCGGTGAAGCGCGTGACCAGCGCGTCCAGGAGCAACTCGGCTCCACCCGCGGGAGTGGCCGGCCGCGCGCCGAGCGCCGCCTCGGCCACCTCATGCGGGTCGGCGCCGATGCTCAGCCGCCCCGCGAACATCGCGGCGGCGAACGCCTCGAGGTAGGTCTCGCGGGCCATCGCCGGGTCCACCCCGTCAAGCCGCCGCGCCGCCGCCAGCAGCAGCGGAGGCGCCTCGCGGCCGCGGTCACGCGCGAACACGATCTGCGCGCCCAGCCGCTCCACACGCGCGCCGGCGAGCGCGTCGAGCGGCCCCAACCGCACCGCCGAGAGCAACTCGGACGCGGCGGCGGCATCGGCCACGTCGAGCTTCGCCTCGGCCGCGTCGAGGAGGCGCCCGACGCGCAGCGCCGGGTCGGGCGTCAGCTCTCCCGCGCGCTGCAGGAACGCGGCCGCCGCCGCCAGGCCGCCGCGGCGTTGCGCGCGATCGGCGGAGCGCGCCAACTCCGCGGCGACGGCCTCGTCGGGGGTCGCCGTCGCCTGTGCGCGATGCCATGCACGACGGTCGGGATCGAGCACCGGGTCGGTGGCATCCGCGAGCGCCTGGTGCACGCTGCGGCGGTCGCCCGGGTCGGCGGCGCGGTAGACCGCCGACCGCACCAGTGGATGGGAGAAGCGAACCCGCAGTTCGAGCTCGACCAGCCCGGTGGCCACGGCCGCTCGCCCCGCGTCGCCGTCGATGCCGAGGCGCTGGCCGGCTCGCTGGAGCAGGTCCAGATCGCCCTGTGGCTCGGCCGCCGCGGCCAGGAGCAGCAGCTGCGCGTCGGGTGGGAGTGCCTGGACGCGCTTGAGGAAGGTGTGCTCGATCCGGCGGCCGAGGCGACGCGCCTGCGGGAACCCGAACCCGCCCGCGAGCTCCGCGGGCGTCAGCCCGCGCGGCAGCTCGATCAAGGCGAGCGGGTTGCCGCGCGTCTCGGCGAGGATCTGCGCCCGGACGCGTTCGTCGATCGGTCCCGGGATCGTCGCGTCCAGCAGCGTCTCGGCGTCATCCGCGGCCAGCCCGTCGATCACGAGCTCGGGCAGCCCGTCGAGCGCGTGTGGCCGGCCGGATTCGCGCAGCGCGAACACCAACCCGAGCCGCTCGGCCAGCAACCGCCGGGCCACGAACGCGAGCGTCTGCGCCGACACCTGATCGAGCCATTGTGCGTCGTCGACGATGCACACCAGTGGGCGCTCCTCGGCGGCATCGGCCAGCAGCGTCAGGACCGCCAGGGCGACGAGGAACCGATCCGGCGGCGGGCCGGGGCGCAGGCCGAACGCCGTGCTCAGCGCGTCGCGCTGCGGGGTCGGGAGGCGAGGGGCGCGCTCGAGCATGTGCGCGCACAGCGCGTGCAGGCCGGCGAACGGGAGCTCCATCTCGGACTCCACGCCGGCGACATGGGCGATCCGGCAGCCCTCGGCGGTCTCCGACAGGTGCCGCAGGAGGGCGGTCTTGCCGACGCCCGCCTCGCCCCGGACCACCAGCGCCTGGCTGTTGCCCATGCGAACGCCGACGACGAGCTGGTCCAGCGCTTCGCGTTCGCTGAATCGGTCCACCAACCCCGTTGGCCCGTGGGCGTCGAGCATTGACGCTGCGCATTATCCCCGGCGCGGGCTCCCGCCTGCGCATCGTTGCGCCTCGGACGCGCCGCGCCCTCATGGCAGCGGTGGAGATCGTTCGCCGCGACGCCGACGCGGGAGTCACAAGGCGCCCGCCTGTCCGGTCAAGCGAGCATGACCACCACCACCTCCCAGACCTCTCGTGACATGCTCGCCGAGACGACGAGCCTGCTCTGCTGCGTGTTCTTCTACGGCCCGCCCGTCGTCTTCTTCGTCGTCCCGTGGCTGTTGCTCGCGCTGATGCTGATGGGGCCGTTCGCGCTGGTGCTGACGCTCGTCGCCGCCCTGCTCGCGGCGGCGGCAGTGGTCGCCGGCGCCGTCGCGTTGCTGGCGGCGCCGGTCGTGATGCTGCATCGGCGCTGGGCCGCGCGCTCGCTAGTGATCGACGTAGAGCGCGCGCCGCAGCCACGCGACGGCCTTGGACGGCTCGTCGCGCCCCCACTGCGCTAGCCGGTGCACACGCGCGTGCGCGACGTCCGCGCGGTGGCGGAAGAGGTGGCGCAACGCCAGCACCGGCAGCGCGATCAGCCCGATCACCGCCGCCACGATGACCGCCGGGACGATGACCACGACGGCGAGGATCAGCAGCGGTGGGCAGACGAGCAGGGCGATCAACGCGATCAGCGCGAACTCAGCCGCGCGGAACGTCTCGGCGAGGGCCAGCCCGGCCCAGGAGAGCTCCTCCTCGGAGCGTTCGGTGAGCGTGCGTGTGTCGGCCACGGTGTTCATGAGCTGCCTTCCTGTCGGGAACAGCACGTGAGACCGGACAGCCGCGGCGCGTGTGACAGCGTCACAGACGCGGCGGGTGTCCGGTCAAGCGGGGTGACAGCCATCAAGCGAAAGGCAAGGCATGAAGATCGTGGTCATCGGCGGCACCGGGCTCATCGGCTCACAGGTCGTGAGCAAGCTGGGGGAGCACGGGCACGAGGCGATCGCCGCCGCTCCGAACACCGGCGTCAACACCCTCACCGGCGAGGGCCTCCCCGAGGTGCTGGCCGGCGCCGACGTGGTCGTCGACGTCTCGAACTCGCCCTCGTTCGAGGATCAGGCGGTGCTGGAGTTCTTCGAGCGCTCCACCGGCAACCTGCTCGCGGCCGAGGCCTCGGCGGGCGTCAAGCACCACGTCGCGCTGTCGGTGGTCGGCACCGAGCGCATGGCCGACAAGGGCTACTTCAAGGCCAAGAGCGTGCAGGAGACGATCATCCGCGGCTCCTCGATCCCGTACTCGATCGTCCATGCGACGCAGTTCTACGAGTTCCTCAACAGCATCGCCGCGCTCGCGACCGAGGGCGACACGGTGCGCCTCCCGCCGGTGCTGTTCCAGCCGATCGCGTCCGAGGACGTCGCCAAGTGCGTCGCGCGGACCGCGACCGGCGCGCCGCTGAACGCGATCGTCGAGGTCGCCGGCCCCGAGCGGTTCCGCATGGACGAGCTGATCCGGCAGGCGCTGGCGGCCGGCAACGATCCCCGGACCGTGATCACCGACCCGGGGGCGCGCTACTTCGGCGACTACGAGGTCGACGACAGCACGCTCGTCCCCGGCGACGGCGCGGTCCTCGGCGACGTGCGCTTCCAGGACTGGCTCGAGCGCCGGCTCGCGGCCGCGTAGGCCCGCGATGGTCCCGGTCCGGGTGGTCGTCGTACCCGACGCCGACGCGGCCGGGGAGGCCGGCGCCGAGCTCTGGCTCGGCGCGGAGCGGATGGCCGTGACCGTCCGCTACGACGGCCGGTGGTACCTGCGCATCGACGCCCGCGCCGACGGCGAGCCGTGGCTGATCGAGACGACGAGCCTCACGCTCGCCCTCGACGACGCGGAGCGCCGGCTCGCGGAGCCCTGACCCGCATCGATCAAGGAGACACCCATGAGCAATCGCCTGCTGTACCTCCTCAGTACCGGGCACGCCCCGCCGTCCCGGCGCGACCGGGTCGACGCCCTGTCGGCGGCGGCCCGGATGCCGGGCCACCGGCTGCCGCGCTGGGCGCATCGTGCGCTCGTGATCGGCTGCTGATCGACACGTGAGCCGGCACTCCGGCGCGGGATAATGGTCCCCGCGCCGATGACCGACACGCCCCGACTGCTCGGCCGCACCGTCGAGTGCGAGGAACTCGACCGGCTGCTCGCGCACGTGCGCGGCGGCCAGAGCCGCGTGCTCGTGCTGCGCGGCGAGGCGGGCGTCGGCAAGACCGCGCTGCTCGACCACCTTGCGGCCGGCGCCGAGGACTTCCGGATCGCGCGGGCGGCCGGCGTCGAGTCCGAGATGGAGCTCCCGTTCGCCGGGCTGCATGGGCTGTGCGCGCCGCTGCTCGGTCATCTCCGGCGGCTGCCCGACGCCCCAGCGCGACGCCCTGAGCACGGCGTTCGGGTTGAGCCGCGGGCCCGCCGCCCGACCGCTTCCTGGTCGGGCTGGCGGTGCTCTGCCTGCTCGCCGACGCGGCCGAGGAGCGCCCGTTGCTGTGCCTCGTCGACGACGCGCAATGGCTGGACAGCGTCTCCGCGCAGACCCTCGCGTTCGTCGCCCGCCGGCTGCTGGCCGAGCACGTCGCGCTGGTGTTCGCGCGCCGCGACACCGCCGGCGAGCACCCCTTCGGCGGACTCCCGGAGCTCGCGATCGCCGGCCTGGACGCCCGCGGACGCGCGACACGCTGCTGGACACGGCGCTTCCCGGGCCGCTCGACGAGCCGGTCCGCGGCCCGATCCTCGCCGAGGCCGGCGGCAACCCGCTCGCGCTGCTGGAGCTGCCGCGCGGGCTGACGCCGGCGGCGGTCGCCGGCGGGTTCGGGCTGCCGGGCACGATGCCGCTGACCAGCCGGATGGAGCAGGGCTTCGCCCGCCGGCTCGCGGCGCTGCCGCGCGACACCCGGCGGTTGCTGCTGCTGGCGGCGGCGGAGCCGGTCGGCGACGTCGATGCTGCTGCGGCGCGCCGCCGAGCGGCTCGGAGGTCGCGCCCGATGCGCAGGAGCCGGCCCAGAGCGCCGGGCTGATCGAGATCGGAACCGCCGTGCGCTTCCGCCATCCGCTCGTGCGCTCCGCCGCCTACCGCGACGCGAGCGCTCGCCGAGCGCCGCGAGGCGCACCGCGCGCTGGCCGACGCGACCGACCCGCAGCTCGATCCGGACCGCCGCGCCTGGCATCGGGCGCACGCTGCCGTCGGCCCCGACGAGGCGGTCGCCGACGAGCTCGAGCGCTCCGCCGGACGCGCGCAGGCCCGCGGCGGCGTCGCCGCCGCCGCGGCGTTCCTGCAGAACGGCGACGGCGCTCACCCCCGACCCGGCGCGCCGGTCCGCAGCGCGCGCTGGCCGCGGCGCAGGCGATGTTCGAGTCGGCGGCGCCGGAGGCCGCGCTGCGAGCTGCTGGCGGTACGCCGAGATCGGTCCGCTCGACGAGCTGCAGCGGGCACGGGTGGCTCGTCTGCGGGCCGAGATCGCGTTCGCGGTCACGGCGCGGGCGCGACGCGCCGCCGCTGCTGCTCGCCGCCGCCCGGCGAGCTCGAGGCGCTCGACCCCGCGCTCGCCCGCGCAGACCTACCTGGAGGCGTTCGGCGCGGCGATCTACGCCGGCCGCCTGCACGACGAGGCCGGCGTGCGCTCGGTCGCCGCGGCCGATCCCGCGCCGCGCCGCCGGCGCCGCGGCAGCGCCGCGTTCGCTCGACCTGCTGCTCGACGGCATGGCGGCGCGCTTCACGGCGGGGCACGCCGCGGGCGTACCCCGGTTGCGGGCCGCGGTCGAGGCGTTCCGCGACGAGGTGCTCTCCGACCACGAGGCCACCATGCGCTGGCTCTTGCTGGCGCCGGTGATCGGCTCGATGAACGTCTTCGAGCTGCTGGGACGACGACGCGTTCGCGGCGATCGCCACGCGCGCGGTGGCGCTGGCGCGCGAGTCGGGGCGCTGACGATGCTCGGCGTCGGCCTCGTGTATCTGTCGGGCGTGCATCTGTTCGCCGGCGAGTTCGAGGCGGCGGAGGCGATGATCGGCGAGGCCGAGACGATCACCGCCGCCACCGGCAACGCGAGCCTCGTCTACGGCGCGCTGGTGTTCGCCGGCTGGCAGGGCATCGAGGCCGACGTCCAGGAGCTCATCGACGCCGCGGTGCGCAGCGCGACCGCCCGCGGCGAAGGGCGGGTGCTGGCGCTCACCGGCTACGTCGGCGCCCTGCTCAACAACGGGCTCGGCCGCTACGAGGCGGCGATCGACAGCGCCCGGCGCGGGTGCGAGGACGACGACCAGGGCTATGCGGCGTTCGTCGCTCGATCGAGCTGGTCGAGGCGCAGGTCCGCTGCGGGCGGCCCGAACAGGCGGTGGACGCCACTGCGCCGGCTTCGAGGAGCGCGCGCACGCCGCGGGCACGGACTGGGCGCTCGGCGTGCTCGCCCGCTCGCAGGCGCTGGTCAGCGGGCGAGCCGAGGCGCTCTACCGCGAGGCGATCGAGCGGCTCGCGCGCGACGCCGGATCGCGTACCGAGCTCGCGCGGGCGCATCTGACCTACGGCGAGTGGCTGCGCCGGGAAGGCCGGCGCGTCGACGCGCGCGAGCAGCTGCGCGCCGCGTACGAGCGTGCTCAGCGACGATGGGCGCGGGGGCGTTCGCCGAGCGCGCCCGCCGCGAGCTCGAGGCCACCGGCGAGATCGGTGCGCCGGCGCACGGTGGCGACGCGCGACCTGCTCACCCCGCAGGAGGCGCAGATCGCGCGGCTGGCCGCCGAGGGTCGCACCAACCCGGAGATCGGCGCGCAGCTGTTCATCAGCCCGCGCACCGTCGAGTATCACCTGCGCAAGGTGTTCGGCAAGCTCGACATCAGCTCACGCCGCGAGCTGTCCGGCGCCCTGTCCTGACAGCAGCGCCTCGAGCTCGTCCAGGGCACCGGTCCGTGCGGCGGCGAGGAAGACCCGTGACAGCTGCGCGTGCTCGCCGGGATCGACGGGCAGGCGGCCGTCATCGGCGATCCGCCGCCGGGCGCGGGTGACGATCTGGCGCACGTTGGCCTCGTTGAGCCGCAGCAGGTGCGCGATCCGGCGGTGGGGGTATTCGAACGCCTCGCGCAGGATGTAGACGGCGCGCTCGGTGGGGGACAGGCACGCGAGGACCGTCCACAGCGCCTGCTCGACCGCCTCGCCGCGCTCCGCGCCGCGCGCGAGGTCGCCCGTGGGGTCGGCCGCTTCGGCCGTCCACGTCCCGACGGAGGACTCGTGGCGCACGCGCGCCGACTGGCCGAGGTTGAGCGCCAGCCGCATGGTGGCCGTGGTGAGAAACGCGGCGGGATCGCGGACGACGCTGCGGTCGGTCTGCTGCCAGCGCACCCAGACGTCCTGGAGGAACGTCGTTGGCGTCGACGGGGTTGACCAGGACACGGCGGGCGATTCCGAGCAGCCGCGGGCGCGCTCGCACGAACGACACGGCGTCGGCCTCGGAGACGGCGTTCGATGGCGCGGGGGGCACGAGGTTCATGGCTGCGAGCTTGCTCTTCGGCCGCCCGGCTCTCGTCCGGGGAGGTCCCGCGTCATGTCCCCAGTCACCCCGGTCAGGTGCCTAGTCGTGCCCGGTAGGGTTGCCGGTATGCGGGGGTTGCGCGGCCGCGGCAGCGAATGTGAGCGGCTCGACCGGCTGCTCGAACGCGCACGGGCGGGTGCGAGCGCGGTGCTGGTCATCCGTGGCGAGGCGGGGATCGGCAAGACGGCGCTGCTGGACCACGTCGCCCAGCGCGCGAGCGGCTGCCGGCTCGCCCGCGCGGCCGGTGTCCAGTCGGAGATGGAGCTCGCGTTCGCCGGCCTGCACCACCTCTGCGCGCCGCTCAGTGACCGGCTCACGGCGCTCCCGGTCCCGCAGCGGGAGGCGTTGCGGGTGGCCCTCGGGCTGCAGAGCGGTGAGCCACCGAATCGCTTCCTGGTCGCGGTCGCGAGCCTGGGTCTGCTGGCCGAGGCGGCCGAGGAGCGTCCCTTGGTGTGCCTGATCGACGACGCGCAGTGGCTCGATCGCGCCTCGGCGCAGGCGCTGGCGTTCGTCGCCCGTCGCCTGCTGGCGGAGCCGATCGCGATGGTCTTCGCCGTTCGTGAGCCGGCCGCCGCCGATGAGCTCGCCGGGCTGCCGAGCTGGCGCTCTCCGGGCTGAGCGACGCGGACGCGCGGGCGCTGCTGGCGGCCGCCGCCTCCAGGCAGCTGGACGACCGGGTGCGCGACCGGATCGTCGCCGAGGCGCGCGGCAACCCGCTTGCGCTGCTGCAGTTGCCGCGCCGGCTGAGCGCCGCGCAGGTCGCCGGTGGGTTCGGGCTGCCGGACGCGCGGCCGCTCTCGAGCCGGATCGAGCAGAGCTTCCTCGAGCGCGTCCTCGCGCTTCCCGACGACACGCAGCGCCTGCTCCTGACCGCGGCGGCGGATCCGGTCGGCGACGCGAGCCTGCTCTGGCGCGCGGCACCGCTGCTCGGCATCGAGGCCGCCGCCGCCTGGCCGGCCGAGGCGGCGGGCCTGTTGGAGCTCGGCCCGCGGATCGAGTTCCTGCACCCGCTGGTCCGGTCCGCGGTCTACCGGGGAGCGACGGCGAGCGACCGGCGGGAGGTGCACCGGGCGCTGGCCGCGGTGACCGATCCCGAGCTCGATCCTGACCGCCGCGCGTGGCATCGCGCACAGGCCGCGGCGGGGCCGGACGAGGCGGTCGCCGCGGAGATGGTGAGCTCCGCCGGCCGGGCGCGGCGGCGGGGAGGCCTGGCGGCGGCGGCCGCGTTCCTGCAGCGGGCGACCGAGCTCACGCCCGATCCCGCCCTGCGCGGGGAGCGTGCGCTCGCGGCCGCGCAGGCGAAGCTCGACGTCGCCGATGCGGCCACGGCCTCCGAGCTTCTCGCCGCCGCCGAGCATGCGCCGCTGGACGTGCTCCAGCGCGCCCGCCTCGAGCGTCTGAAGGCCCAGGTGGTGTTCGCGCGCCGGCGTGGCCACGAGGCGCCGCCGCTGCTGCTGGAGGCCGCGGCCAGGCTGGCGGCGCTCGATCCGGTGGCCGCCCGCGACACCTACCTCGAGGCGCTCGCGGCGGCGATGTTCGCCGGCCGGCTCTCGGTCGGGCCAAGCCCGCGGGAGGCAGCCGAGCTGGCTCGGGCGGCGCCGGCGGCCCCGGAGCCGCCACGCGCCGCCGACCTGCTGCTCGACGCGCTCGCGCTGCGGTTCACGGAGGGCTACGTCGCCGCCGCGCCAGCACTGGCGACGGCGTTGCGCGCGTGCCTGGAGACCGACGACGGCCGCTGGCTGTGGCTCGCCTGCCGGCTCGCGCAGGACCTCTGGGACGATGACCTCTGGCACGCGCTGGCGCTGCGCGGGGTCCGCGTCGGGCGCGACAGCGGCGTGCTGCGCCTGCTCGCGCTGGCGGAGACCTACCGCGCGGCGCTGTCGGTGCACACGGGGGAGCTCGCCGCGGCGGAGGCGCAGATCGACGAGTCCGTGGCGATCACCCGCGTGGCCGGCACCGCGCCGCTGCGCTACGCCGAGGCCGTCCTGATCGCCTGGCGCGGCGATCTCCCGTTCGCGCTCGAGCAGTTCGAGCACGTGCGCAGCGAGGTGACGGGGCGCGGTGAGGGCATGGCGCTGGCCATCCTCGAGTGGATGCTGGCGTTGCTCCACAACGCCCTGGGCCGGCACGCCGAGGCACTCGCCGGCGCCCGCCGGGCGTGCGAGTACGACGATGTGGGGATGTTCTCATGGGCGCTCGTCGAGCTCGTCGAGGCCGCGGTACGCGAAGGCCAGGCGGATGAGGCCGCCGCCGCGTACGACACGCTGCGCGAGCGCACGCAGGCGAGCGGCACGGCCTGGGCGCTCGGGGTCGAGGCCGGCGCTCGCGCGCTGGTGCACGACGACGAAGCTGCCTACCTTGAAGCGATCCGGCGGCTGGCGGGCACACGGGGCACGATCCATCTCGCCCGCAGCCGGCTGCTCTACGGCGAGTGGCTGAGCCGCGAGCACCGGCGCGCGCAGGCGCGAGAGCAGTTGCGCCTCGCGCACGAGGCGTTCGCCCGGATCGGCGCCGAGGCCTTTGCCGAGCGTGCGCGCCGTGCCCTGAAGGCCACGGGCGAGACGGCACGCCGCCCCGACGTCACGGCGCACGAGGCGCTCACCCCGCAGGAGGCGCAGGTCGCTCGGCTGGCCCGCGACGGCCACACCAACCCGGAGATCGGCGCGCAACTGTTCATCAGCCCGCGCACCGTCGAGTATCACCTGCACAAGGTGTTCCGCAAGCTCGACCTCAGCACCCGCTCCGAGCTGCGCGAGGCGTTGGTCGAGACCGCGCGGTGAGCGCGCTCGCGGGGCGTGATCGCGAGCTGGCGGAGCTCTCGGCGCGGGTGAGCCTCGGGCGGTCGGGCCGCAGCAGCGCGCTGGTCATCTTCGGCGAGGCGGGGATCGGCAAGAGCGCGCTGCTCGATCACACCGCCGCGCACGCCCGTGTCCCGGTCCGGCGGATGGTCGCCTCCGAGTACGAGGCGGAGCTGCCCTACGCCGGCCTGCAGCTGCTCTGCGTCCCGCTGATGGAGGCGGCCGGGGCGCTGCCCGCGCCGCAGCGCGAGGCGCTCGAGGCCGCGTTCGGGCTGCGCGCCGCCGGGGCGCTCGAACCCGTTCCTGGTCGGCCTGGCCGTGCTCGGGCTGCTGACCGAGGTCGCCGAGGATCGCGGCCTGCTCTGCATCGTCGACGACGCGCAGTGGCTGGACGCGGTCTCCGCGCAGGCGCTCGCGTTCGTCGCCCGCCGGCTCGACGCCGAGGGGATCACGATCCTGCTGGCGATGCGCACCGTCGGCGCGGAGTTCGCCGATCTGCCGCGGCTCGCGGTCGAGGGGCTGGGCGACGAGGACGCCCGCGAGGTGCTGCGGCGCGTGTTCCCGGGCGCGCTCGATCCGCGTGTCCGGGACCAGCTGATCGCCGAGGCGCGTGGCAATCCCTTCGCCCTGCGGGAGCTGCCGCGCGGGCTCAGCCCGGCCGAGATCGGCGGCGGGTTCGCGCTCGTCGGCTCGCTCCCGCTCCAGGCCCGCATCGAGCGGAGCCTGGTCGCGCAGCTCGAGCCACTCCCGGCGCCGACTCGCCGGCTGCTGCTGGTGGCCGCGGCCGACCCGACGGGCGATCCGGAGCTGCTCTGGACCGCCTGCGCGGCCCTGGGATTGACGCCGAACGACCTCGACGCCGCGGGGGACGCGCTCTCGGTCGCGACACGCGTCGGCTTCCGTCATCCGCTGGTGCGCTCGGCGGTCTATCACGCCGCGCCGGCGGAGGAGCGCCGGCGCGTCCACGCCGCGCTCGCCGACGCGACACCGGCCGAGCGCGATCCGGACCGGCGCGCCTGGCATGCCTCGTGCGCGACGCTCGTGGCGGACGAGGCGATCGCCGCCGACCTCGAACGTTCCGCGGACCGCGCACGCCGGCGCGGCGGCGCGGCGGCCGCGGGCGCGTTCCTGGCACGGGCGGCGGAGTTGACGCCCGCGTCGGCGCAGCGCGTGCGGCGGCTGATCGCGGCGGCCGAGGCGATGCACGAGGCGGGCGCATCCGCCGCGGCCGTCCGGGCCGCTCGACAGCGTGCGCGACCAGCCGTTGACGGCCCTGCAGCAGGCGCTGATCGCTCGTGTGCGCGCCCGCGCGGCGTACGCCCTGCAGCGCGATCGCGATGCGATCCGGTTGCTGCTCGCCGCCGCCCAGGGCCTCGACGGACTCGCGCCCGAACTCGCGCGCGACACCTACATCGAGGCCCTCGCGGCGTCGCTGCACGGCGGCCGGCTCGGCGATCCCGAGTTGGTGGCGGCGGTGGCCCGGGCGATCCTCGAGTCCCCGATCGGCCAGGCGTCCGAGCATCCGCTCGACCTGCTCCTGCGCGGACAGGCGCTGCTCGCCGCCGACGGCCACGAGGCGGCGTTCCCGACGCTGAGCCGGGCGCTGGGCGCCTTCGTCGCGACGCCGCCGGACGCGCCGGCGATGCTCTGGCTGTGGTTTGCCTCGCGCACCGCGATCGACCTCTGGGACAGCGAGGCGCTGCGGGCGCTCGCGGATCGGCAGGTGGACCTCGCCCGCGCGGCGGGAGCGCTGACGGTGCTGCCGATCGCCCTGAGCATGGCGATGATCAAGCGGACGTTCGACGGTCGCCTCGATCTCGCCGAGGCCGCGTGCGACGAGATCGACGTCGTGCAGGCGGTCACCGGCAGCCCGCTGCCCCAGTACGGCCGGTTGTTCCTCGCGGCCTACCGCGGCCGGCTCGAGGAGGTCGAGCAGCGAACCCGGCAGATCCGGGCCGACGCGCTCCAGCGCGGCGAGGGCTACGGGCTGAGCATCGCCAACTTCGCCGAGGCGATCGCCTACAACGGCGCGGGGCGCTACGCGGAGGCGGTGGCCGCGGCGCGCGAGGAGCTGCCCTACACGCACGAGCTCGCCTACGCGGCGCGCTGCCTGCTCGAGCTCGTGGAGGCGGCCTCGCGCAGCGGCGAGCGCGCGTTGGCCGAGGAGGCGGTCGAGCACCTCGCGGGCGTCACCCGACCGGCGGGGACCAACTGGGCGCGGGCGATCCTCGCCCTCGCCGAAGCGCTGATCGGCGACGGCGACGAGGCCACCCGCCGCTACGAGGAGGCGATCGAGCGCTTCGAACGCGAGCAGGTGCCGATCTTCGCCGCCCGCGGTCGCCTGCTGCTGGGGGAGACCTTGCGCCGCCGGCATCGGCGCATCGAGGCCCGCGAGCAGCTCCGGGCCGCGCACGCCGTGCTCAGCGCCTGCGGCATGAACGCGTTCGCCGACCGCGCCGCCCGCGAGCTCTCCGCCACGGGCGAGACCATGCGCGTGCGCTCGCCCGACACGCTCGATGACCTGACCCCGCAGGAGCTCAACATCGCCCGCCTGGCGCGCGAAGGACTGACCAATCGCGAGATCGGCGCGCGCCTGTTCATCAGCGCGCGCACCGCCGAGTATCACCTGCGCAAGGTGTTCATCAAGCTGGGGATCACCTCGCGCGGGGAGCTGAGGACCGCCGCGCTGGACTGAAGCTCCGGCGGCGGCAGGGCGGCGCGCAGCGCGGGCTTCTGGCCTGTCATCACGTAGGCCGTGACCGCGCCGACGAGCTCGCAGAACGCGGCCGGACGCGCCGGGGGCGAGAACAGGCTCCGGCATTGCAGCCAGGTCGCGTACTCGGCCTGCAGGTCGAAGCCGAGCCCGAGCGCCGCGTGGCCGAAGACGTCGTGGACGGCGCGCAGCCGGTCGACGATCCCGCCCTGCTCGCCTCCGAGCAGCGGGTGCGGGTCGTCGCAGGCGATCGTCCTGAGCTTGATCGTGCCGTGGCGGCGCAGGTCCGTGCACAGCTCGGCCGCGGTGAGATACGGATCATCGGGGCCGTGGGTGTACTGCACGCGCACGCCGAGCGCGCGGCGAACGACCTGCCACAGCCGCTCCGTGTCGTGCGCCAGCGCGCGGTAGGACGCGTGCACAGCGGCGGTGATCGGTGTCGGCTCACCCGTGAACCAGTCGCTCACGGCCTGGGCGCGCGCGGAAGACAGGAGGCCTGTCGTTCGCAGTTCCCACGGCGCGGGGAGGGGTTCGCGGGCGAGGTAGGCGGCCTCGCGCTGTGCCTGCTCCCACGCCGGGAAGACCTCACGTGGCGGGGCGATGCAGGTGTTCACGGGGAGTCCTGGTGCAGGAAGGCGGCGAGGTCCGCGCCGACGTCCTCCGGCGCGTCCTCGACGAGAAAGTGCGAGGCGCCCTCGATGGCGCGGCCGGAGAGCCGCGGCGCGTAGGCCCGCCACGGCTCCAGCGGATCGGAGTAGAACCGCGGCAGCGAGCCGTCGGCGCCCCACAGCGAGCGCACCGGGCAGGCGATCGTGCGCCGCCCGCGGTCGGCCTCGTCGTACTCGCGATCGATCCCCGCGCCCGCGCGGTAGTCCTCGCACATCGCGGTGACGAACGCCGGGTCGTCCAGTTGCGCCCGATAGGCGGCGAGGACCGTGTCGGGGTAGCGGGGATCTCCCGGCTTGAGGCCCATGCGCTCGGCGGCGATCCAGAAGCCGTCGGGGTCGCCGGAGATCAGCCGCTCCGGCAGTGGCGCCGGTTGGGCGAGGAACGCCCAGTGCCAGTAGCCGAGCGCGAACGCCGCGTCGGCGTGACGCCACACGTCGGCGGTCGGGACGATGTCGAGCACGGCCAGACGCGTGACCGCGCCCGGATGGTCGAGTGCCATCCGGTAGGCCACGCGCCCGCCGCGGTCGTGGCCGGCGACCGCGAAGGTGTCGTGGCCGAGGGCGGCCATCGTCGCCACCAGGTCCGCGGCCAGCGCGCGCTTGGCGTGCCCGGCGTGGTCGTCGGTCACCGGCGGGCGGAACGAGCCGCCGTAGCCGGGCAGGTCAGCCGCGACGACCGTGAAGCGCTCCGCCAGCATCGCGGCGACCGGGTGCCACATCAGGTGGGTCTCGGGATAGCCGTGCAGCAGCAGCAGCGGCGGCCCGTCGCCGCCCGTGCGGGCGAGGACGGGACCGCGCGGCGTCTCGATCCGCCGCACCTGGAACTCGCTGAAGAGAGCGCTCATGGTTCAGTATGCGGCAAGCCGCTCCTGGGCCTCGGTCAGGGCGCGCGCGAGACCGACGACATCCGCCAGCCACGGCGCGCCGTCGGGGCGCGGGTCGATCCGCAGGTGCAGCCGTCCGGCGTGCAGGACCGTCATCCCGAGCAGCTCGTTCGCGCACCACAGCTCGGCCACGTCGTCGTAGGCCTCCTCAGGGCCGGTGACGATGACCTCAATCGCGTTCATCGCAGTGCCTCGCGAAGCGTCGCGATCGCCTGGGCGATGGCGGCGCGCGTCGCGCGCGTCTCGCTCAGCGGGTTGAGCATCATGAAGTCATGGATCGCGCCGTCGTAGCGGACGGTCGTGACGTCCACCCGGTTCGCGCGCAGGCGCGCCGCGTAGGCCTCGCCCTCGTCGCGCAGCACGTCGCACTCGTCGACGATCACGAGCGCCGGCGGCAGGCCCGCGAGCTGCTGGTCGGAGGCCCGCAGCGGCGACGCGTAGGACTCGCGGCGCGTCTCGGGGTCGGGCGCGTACTGGTCCCAGAACCACGCCATCGCCTTCGCCGAGAGGTAGTAGCCCTCGGCGAACTGCTCGTAGGAGGCCGTGTCCATCGCGGCGTCGGTCACGGGGTAGTACATGGACTGGTGCACGAAGCGCACGTCGCCGCGCCCCTCCGCCATGAGCGTCAGGGCGGCGGTCATGCAGCCGCCGACCGAATCGCCGGCGACGGCCATCCGCGACGGATCGAGGCCGTGCGCGTCGCCGTTGCGCATGATGTGCCGCGCGACCGCGTAGCCCTGCTCGATCGCCACCGGGAAGCGCGCCTCGGGAGAGCGGTCGTACTCGACGAACGCGAGCGCGGCGCCGGTGCCGTTGACGAGCTCGCGCACGAGCCGGTCGTGGGTGCCGGCGTTGCCGAGCACCCAGCCGCCGCCGTGCATGTAGAGGATCACCGGGAGCGGCCCGGTCGCGTTCGGCGGGCGGAGCATCCGCACGCCCACGTCCCCGAAGGAGCACGAGACCGTGTACGAGCTCTCTTGGACAGGCAGCTTGTCGATCGGCGCGGCCTGGACGTCGTCGAGCACGGCACGCGCCTGCTCAGGGGTGAGCTCGTAGAGGTACGGCGGGTTGGCGGTCGCCGTCGCGAACGCCTGCGCGGCGGGCTCGAGGATCGGCCGGGCGAGCGTGGGCGCGGACATCAGGCCACCGCCCCGGCGGACGCGGCCTCGAGGATCAGGTCGGTGACCCCGTGCGGGCGCGAGACGGCGACGGCGTGCGAGGCGCCCTGGAGCTCGATCGTCCGCTGCGACCCGGCGCGCTCGGCCATGAAGTGCTGGGCCGCGGGCGGGATGTTGCAGTCGAGCTCGCCGATCACGAACCACGACGGCAGCTCCTTCCAGCGCGGGCGATCGCCCGAGGGCTCCACCAGCGCCTCGCGGGTGATCGGTCGCTGGGTCGCCGCCATCAGCGCCGCCTCGGCCGCGGGCACATCGGCGCAGAACTGCGCGCGGAAGCGCTCGCGCGCGATCGTGAGCTCGGTCGTCCCGTCGCCTCGCGGCGTCGGCTCCAGCGTGTCGGCGAGCGTGCTGCCGGGATACAGCGACGACAGCTCGAAGCAGCTCTCGCCCGGCTCCGGCGCGAACGCGTTGACGTAGACCAGCGAGACGAGGTTCTCGGCGTCGACGTTGGTGATCACGGCGCCGGCGTAAGAGTGGCCGACGAGCACGACGGGCCCTTCGACGGCGCGGACGACGTCGCTGACCGCCGCGGCGTCGGTGGCGAGGCTCCGCAGCGGATTCGACGCCGCGAGCGTGCGGTACCCGGTGGCGGTCAGGGCGTCGATGACACCGTTCCAGCTGGCGTTCTCGGCGAACGCGCCATGGACGAGCACGATGGTGGGTTGCATGACCGCTACTGACCGGGCGGCGCGCGGTTCCGTGACACGGGCGCTCCCCGGTCGCGGGACTGGGGACCTGACAGGGGACTCGCCCTGACGAGCGCGCGGGGGGCGGGGAAGACACTCGCCGCATGATCAGCACCCAGTCATTCACACGCGAGACGGCCATCTCGGAGGCGAGCGCCCTGCTCGTCCTGCGCACGGTCGTCGGCATCACGTTCCTGTTGCACGGGCTGGACAAGCTCGCCGACCTGGACGGCACCGAGCGGTTCTTCGCCTCGGTCGGAATCCCGGCGCCGGCGGTGATGGCGCCGTTCGTGGCCGTCACCGAGACCGTCGGCGGGCTTCTGCTGATCTTCGGTCTGCTGACGATGCTGGCGGCCGCGGCGCTCGCGATCGACATGCTCGTCGCCTACCTCACCGTCCGCCTCGGGCACGGGTTCTTCGCCGCCGACGGCGGATTCGAGTTGGAGCTGCTGCTCGGCGGCGCGTGCGTCGCCCTGGTGCTCGCGGGCGCCGGGCGGGTGAGCCTCGACGAGGCCGCGCGATGAGCACACCCGCCGCAGCGCTCGCGAGCGATCACTGCCTCGCGCCCGGCCGTGTCGACGCGCCGCTGCACGCCGGGCGCTACCGCTCGATGTTCCCGGACCTCGAGCCGCTCGTCGCCGACGAGGCGGCGTTGCACTGCCTCGGACGGCCCGGCGGCCCGTGCGACCTCGGCGAGGCGGCCGGCGCCGTCGACTCGCGCGTGGCCGCGGTGTGGCCGTTCTTCGGGCAGTTCCTCGCGCACGACATCACCGCCGATCGATCGCCACTGGTCCATCGGGCCGGGCCGACGGTTCGCAACTTCCGCACCCCGCGCGCGAACCTCGAGGGCGTCTACGGCGCCGGGCCGATCGGCGCCCCGTTCCTGTACCGCCGGGACGATCCCGCGAAGCTGCTGCTGGCGCCGGGCGGCGGTGACGTGCCACGCAACCACGAGGGCATCGCGCTGATCGGCGATCCCCGCAACGACGTCCAGCTGTTCACCAACCAGCTGCTGGTGGCGTTCATCGAGTTCCACAACCGGTTGGTCGATCGCCTGCGCGAGGGCGGGGTCGACGAGTCGGCCCTCTTCGACGAGGCACGCCGCGCGGCCACGTGGCACTACCAGCACGTGATCCTGCGCGAGTTCCTGCCGGGGCTGATCGGTGCGCAGCTCACCGCCTCACTGCTCGAGGACGGGCCGCGGCTGTACCGGATCGACGACGACCCGTACATCCCGTTCGAGTTCGCCGACGCGGCCTATCGCTACGGGCACGCCCAGATCCGTTCGCGCTATCAGGTCAACGCGCACTTCGGCCCGGTGGCGGTGTTCCCCGACCTGATGGGCTTCGGAGCCGTGCCGCCCGAGCGCGCCGTCGACTGGACGCTGCAGATCGACGTTCCGGGGTGCCCGCCCGCGCAGCGCGCCAAGCGCATCGACGCACGGCTGCCGGCGTCGCTGATCGCCCTGCCGACGCAGGTCTCCGGATCAGCGCCCGGCACGGACTACGCGTCGCTGGCCACCCGCGACCTCCAGCGCGGCCAGGCCGTCGGCCTCGCCTCCGGTGAGGCCGTCGCGCGCCACCTCGGCGTGCCCGTGCTGACCGCGGACCAGCTGGGCCTGGCCGAGCACGGCTGGGAGGCCGAGACGCCGCTCTGGCTCTACATCCTCAAGGAGGCCGACGTCCTCCACGACGGCGATCAGCTCGGCCCGGTCGGCGGCCGGATCGTCGGCGAGGTGCTCGTCGGCATCATCGACGCCGATCCCGAGTCCTTCCGCTCGCTCGATCCGCAATGGACCCCGACGCTGCCGGCCCGTCTCCCGGGAGCGTTCGGCCTGGCCGACATCCTCGTAGGCTCGCGGCGGGCGATCGGGTAACGAAATGCCCCGCAGAGAGGAGTTTTCGTTCCTCATTCCCTCCACCACTGTGATCCACGGGCGGCGTCGGCGCGCCGGGCGCCGGCCGTGAAGGCCGGCGCCAGGCAAGCCGTCTACGGCGTCGTGGTCGACAGCGTGAACGTCAGCGTCTTCGCGTAGGTGCCGGTGCGAAGCGCGTCGTTGGCGCTGACGTGCTGACCGAACGTGACGGTCACCGGGTCGTTGGAGACCGGGCTCGCCCACGTCTTCAGGAGCGTCGGCGCGGCGGAGCCGCCGACGTCGGCCAGCGGGCCGCCGGCCTGGGCCTGCAGCGCGCTCGGCAGCGAGAACGTCCCGTTGACGAGGTGCCCGGTGGCCGTCGAGGACGGGTCGGCGACGGTCAGGGCCGCGTCGCCCGCGGTCGAGATGACGGTGGCGGTGGTGGACGCGGTGTAGTCGTTCGCGACGCCCGGGGTGAACGCGCCGAACGACGCCGGCGTGCCCATCGTCAGGGCCAGCGTGGCCGGCACCGAGCCGCCGACGCCGCCCTGCGAGCACAGCGACATGTTGACCGTCTGGCCCTTGTCGACCGTGATGTGGTTGGTCTCCAGCAGCGTGCCGTCGGCGCCGGTGCACGTGACCGTGTAGCTCTCGTTGACGAAGCCGTTCGGGCCGGTGTGCTCGCCGTCGGCGTAGTAGGCCGACTGCGGGCGGATCGACGGGTTGACGTCCCACGTGAACTTGCCGGACGCCGGGACGGTCATCGAGGACTCCAGGTGCGTCGGCACCGCGATCGGCGCCGTCGAGGTGGCCGGCGTCGTGTTCTGCTTGACCGGCGCGGTGTAGAGCGTGAAGTCCTTGGTGATCTTCAGCGTCGCGCCCGGCGTGGCGCTGCCGGTGATGACCGAGTGCGCGGCGGGAAGCGAGGCGTACGCGAGCACCGTCCACCAGGCGTCACGGACGGGGTGGCCCTCGAACGTGTTCGTCTGCGCCGTGGTCGACGTCGGGCCGGCGTGGCCGGTGAAGTCGGCGGTGGTGCAGTTGAGGTAGTTCGGGAGCGCCTGCGGGCAGCCGGAGACCGGGCCGATGAGCTCCTGCGTGAAGCCGAAGCCGCGCGTGGCGTAGTAGGACCAGTCGTTCGTCTCGCCGCTGGTCTCGTAGTCGTGCGCGGAGTCGCGCGTGTTCGTGTAGCCGTTCTTGGTCGCCGCCAGCATCGCCTGCGCGAGCGCCTTGTAGCCCGTGTTGAGCTCCGGCGTGTCACCCGCGTTGAGATCGAACGGCGGGTAGAAGATCGCGCGCTCGTTCGTGTGCGCGGTGATGAGCGCGACCACCTGGTGGGTGGAGATGATGCTCATCGTGTTCTTGACCTCGGGCTCCGAGCCCGGGCCGGCGCCACGCTGGGCGAACGAGACGCCGATGTTCGAGCCCCAGCCCAGCGGATAGTTGCGGTTCATGTCGACGCCGTCGCGGGTCGACGTCGGGCAGGTCAGGGGCGGCGTGAGCGGGGTCGCGGAGTCGCAGTTCGCGCGCCGCGGTGAAGGCAGGTGCGCGTAGCCGTCCGGGTTCACCAGCGGCAGGACGACCACCCGCACGTGGTCGAGCAGCGCGCTGACCTTGGGGTTGGCCTTGGACTGGTTCACGATGTCGATCGCGAACTCCATGCTGTCCTCGGCGGCCGCGGACTCGTTGCCGTGGATCGCGCCCTGGACGTAGAAGACGGGCTTGCCGTCGGCGACGTTGACGTTGTTGGTGATCTCCACGTAGTGGACGTCACGGCCCTCGATCGTCTTGTTCGGCGCCAGCTTGTAGGCGACCAGCGACGGGTTGGCCGTCGCGAGCGCCTGCATGTCGGTGTTGTAGTCGTCGTAGGAGCGATAGACCTGACGGTTGTCCGGCATCGCCGTCAGCGGCGCGAGGTTCAGGTCTCCGAACGCCGCGACGGCGGCGTCCACGGTCGGGTCCGCGGCGGCGACCGCGGGCAGACAGGCACCTATCGCCACGCCCGTGGCGACGGCGACCAGCAACTTCTTCATCCTTGACCCTCTTCCTGAGGCATGAGTGGACTCCCCTCCGAGTCACAGCTTCCGGCCGCGGGAACCTAGCCCGGGAACGGCAGGTGGGCAACTCATGAACGCCAGGCGAGAGGGAGACGAGAAGCCGCGCACTCAGGTGGCTTTCATGCGACTTCTCATCTCCATCCGGTAGCGTCTTAGGCCACCCTAATGACGGGAGTCAGGTCAGTGCTGCCCACGTTTGTCATAGGTCTGCGCGAAGGCGTCGAAGCGGCGTTGATCGTGGGCATCGTTGCCGGCTTCCTGCGACAGGAAGGGCGGCGTGACGCGCTGCGCCCGATGTGGACGGGGGTGCTGCTGGCGATCGCGATCTGCGTGGCCGTCGGCGTCGGTCTGGAGCTGCTCGACGAGGCGCTGCCGCAGCGCCAGCAGGAGGGCCTGGAGACGATCGTCGGCGCGGCCGCGATCGGGATCGTCACCTTCATGATCGTCTGGATGAAGCGCAACGCTCGCGGCCTGTCGAGCGAGTTGCGTGGACGGGCGGGCGCGGCGCTGGCGGCCGGGTCGGTGTCGGCGCTGGTGGCGATGGCGTTCTTCGCGGTCATCCGCGAGGGCCTGGAGACCGTCGTGTTCCTGATCGCCGTCCTGCAGGGCGCGGACAACCCGGCGACGGCCGCCCTGGGCGCGTTCCTCGGCCTGCTGGTGGCGGCGGCGATCGGCACCTTGATCTATCGCGGCGGCATCAAGCTGAACCTGCAGCGCTTCTTCAAGGTCACCGGGCTCGTGCTGGTGCTCGTCGCCGCGGGGCTGGTGGCGAACTCGCTGCACACGGCGCACGAGGCGGGCTGGCTCAACGCGGGGCAGAACCAGGCGCTCGACCTCACCTGGCTGGTCGTGCCCGGCACCTGGACGTCGGCGCTGCTGACGGGGATGCTCGGCTGGCAGCCGCAACCGACCGAGGCGGAGCTGATCGGCTACCTCGCGTTCCTGATCCCGGCCTCGCTCTACGTGCTCGCGCCGGGGTTCCTGCGCCGGCCGCAGGTGGCGAGCGTCACCTGCGTGCTGCTGCTGTGTTGCGTCGTGCTCGCGGGCTGCGGCGGCAGCGGTGACGGCGCCCCGCCCGCCGCGTCGTCAGGCAAGCCGGCGAGCACAGGCGGCCCGGGAACGGTCGAGATCAAGCTCACCGACGCGGGGTGCGATCCGGCCACCATCAAGCTCGACGCCGGCCGCACCACGTTCAAGATCACCAACGCCGGCACCGGGCGCGTGAGCGAGGCCGAGGTGCTGAGCGGCGCGCGCATCCTCGGCGAGAAGGAGAACCTCGTCGCGGGGCTGTCCGGCTCGTTCACGCTGGACCTCCAGCCGGGCGAGTACTCGCTGTCCTGCCCGGGCGGGACGACCAACGCCACGGGCGTCGTCACCGTCGGCGGCACGGCGGCGTCCAGCGCCGGCGACCCGCTCCTGGCGGGCGCGGTGAGCGGCTACCAGCGCTACGTCGCGACGCAGGCGAAGGAGCTCGTCAAGCGGGTGGAGGCGTTCGTCGCCGCGGTCAAGGCGGGTGACGTGGAGCACGCCAAGGAGCAGTTCGCGGCGGCGCGCGCGCCCTACGAGACGATCGAGCCGGTCGCGGAGAGCTTCGGCACCCTCGATCCCGACATCGACGCGCGCGTCAACGACGTCGAGAAGGGGCAGAGCTGGACGGGCTTCCACCGCATCGAGCAGGCGCTGTGGGAGAAGGGCTCCACCGAGGGACTCGGCCCGATCGCGGACAAGCTCCTCGCCGACGTCAAGACGCTGCAGGCCAAGACCGAGACGTTGAGCTACAAGCCCGACGAGCTGGCCAACGGCGCCAACGGGCTGCTGGACGAGGTCGCCTCCTCGAAGATCAGCGGCGAGGAGGATCGCTACTCGCACACCGACCTGAGCGACTTCGAGGCCAACGTCAACGGCTCGCAGACGACGTTCGGCCTGCTCGCGCCGGCGCTGCGGGCCAACGACGCGGCGCTCGCCGACAGCATCAAGGCCCGCTTCGACGCGGTGCAGAAGGAGCTGGCGACGCTCAAGCAGGGCGACGCCTACCCGAGCTACGACACGGTCGACGACGCCGAGCGCCAGCGGCTCGCCGACCTTGTGGCCGCGCCTGGCGAAGCCGCTCGCGCAGCTCTCGGACGCGCTCGGCGGATGATCCGCGCGACCGCGCTGGCCGTTGTGGTGGCGCTGCTCGCGCCCGCGTCCGCGCGTGCGGCGACGCTGCCGGACGACCTCGCGAGCACCTACACGCAGGCCGTCCGCGCGCACGACGCGACGCTCGCCGCGCACCTGCGCACCGAGGTGCAGGTCCTGAAGCTGGCCCAGCCCTCGCCGGCGGTCGACAAGCTCGCGGAGACGCTCGAGGACACCCGCAACCAACTGCGCCCCTGGCCGCTCGCCTCGGACGTCGCGGACCAGGCGGCAAACATAAAGGGGCCTGGCCCCTTTAGGTTCGCCGGCGTGCGCGAGGCGCTCGGCGGTGCGCTGGCGAGCGACCGGGCGGCGGCCGCGGAGGCGGCGCTGGAGGCGTACACGCGCTCGGCGCGCGAGCGCCAGGCGGCGCCGGAGCTCGACGCGGCGATGTGGGTGCTGCTCGGCGCGCTGGAGCAGAACCGGCCCGTGAAGCCGGCGGTCAACCAGGCGCGGACCGAGTTCGGGATCGCCCAGCAGCGGCTTGGCGAGGTCAAGATCAGCCGGGGGACGGTCGTCACCGACGCGGCCATCGTCGTCTTTCGCGAAGGGCTGGAGGCGGTGCTGATCCTCGCCGCGATCACGGCGTCCCTGACCGGCGCCCGGGCCTGGATGCGCCGGCCGGTGCTGCTCGGCGGGGTCGCGGGGATCGGCGCGACGATCGTCACCTGGGCGCTCGTGCAGCTGCTGATCTCCGAGCTCGGCACCGGCGGCCTGCGCCTGGAGGCGATCACCGGGATCGTCGCGATCGTCGTCCTGCTGGTGGTGACCAACTGGTTCTTCCACAAGGTCTACTGGAGCCAGTGGATCTCGCGCTTCAACCGCCGTCGCAAGGTGCTCACGGGCTTCTTCGGCCTGATGGCGCTGGGGCTGACGAGCGTCTATCGCGAAGGCTTCGAGACCGTGCTCTTCGTGCAGAACCTGCAGGTGAGCGCGGGCACGGCGGCGTGCCTGCTCGGCTCGGCGATCGGGCTGGCGGGGACGCTCGCCGTCGGCGGGCTCACCTTCGCCGCGCAGCGCAAGCTCCCCTACAAGAAGATGCTGATCGCCACGGGCGTGATGATCGCGTTCGTGCTCGCGGTCATGACCGGCTCGACCGTGCACGTGATGCAGGGCCTCGGCTGGGTGCCCGCGAGCGCCGCGCCGTTCGACGTGCCGGTCTGGTGCAACAGCTGGCTCGGCCTGTACCCGACGTGGGAGGGCATCGGCGCGCAGCTCGGCGCGCTGCTGATCGTCCTCGGCTCCTACTTCGTCGCGCGCGAGATGCAGGTCGGCGCGCTCAGGCGCCGGCGCACCGTCACCGCATAAAGGGGCCAGGCCCCGTCACCCGGGGTTGACGGGGCCTGGCCCCTTTAGAGATCGAGGTAGTAGTAGCGGTCCGGGCCGGGCGGGGGGAGGTCCGGGCCGCGCTGCCAGCCGGAGCGCTCGTAGAGCCGCACCGCCTCGACGTAGAGGGCGCGCGTGCCGAGGCTGATCCGCGCGTAGCCGAGCGCGCGCGCCTCGTCGACCGACCGTTCCAGCATCTCCCGCCCGAGTCCGCGCGAGCGGAACTCCGGCTTCAGGAAGAGCTTGGAGAGCTTGATCTCGGTGTCGCTGTAGGGGGTCAGGATCGCGGAGCCGATCGGCTCGCCCTCGACCTCCGCGACCAGTTGCACCACGCCCTCGGCGGGAGCCCCGAAGGCCATCACGTCCTGGTCGGAGTCGTCCGGGTCGGCGGCGACGTGGTACTCGTTGAGGATGTCGAAGACGAAGCGCCTGACCGGGCGCCCGTCGTCGGCGGTCGCGTGGCGGATCGTCCAGACGCGCTCGGCGTTCACGGCCATAGGTTGCTTGCCTCCAATGCCTCAGCGGTGCGCGGATCCTCGATGATCCCGACGCGTTCGAAGTGCTTGATCGTCGCCCGCGAGTCCGACCGGATGCCGGCGCTGATCATCGCGGGTGGGTAGGACTCGGTCATCACCTGGTCGATCTGCTCGGCGGTCAGCCCGCAGGCGCGCAGGTTCCCGGCGACGGCCACGAAGTCCGGCTCCAGGAAGGCCAGGATCATCTCCGGCAGCAGCGGGCCGATGAGCTCCCGCTGCGCCTTGTTCAGCCGCGGCCAGGTGTACTCGAGCAGGCGGCTGAAGTACGCGTGGTGGCGGCCCTCGTCCTGCGCGTGATCGGCGACGACCTCGCGCACGGCGCTGACCACCCGGGCGTCGTTCGGGATCCCGGAGAGGATCGCCGAGATCAGCGTCTCGGAGACGATCGTGAAGAAGATCATCACCAGCCGCTGCTCGTCGGACGTGAGGTCCTGCTTGAAGCCGTTGAGCTTGCGGAAGAAGTTCGGCTCCTCGAACACGCTCGGCCCGACGCCGGTCT
Source organism: uncultured Solirubrobacteraceae bacterium (assembly GCA_963798325.1). Classification (GTDB taxonomy): domain Bacteria; phylum Actinomycetota; class Thermoleophilia; order Solirubrobacterales; family Solirubrobacteraceae; genus Solirubrobacter. The sequence continues at coordinate 728,686 of CAWCSS010000001.1, read as the reverse complement.
TGGACGCCACCTGGCGCCCGAGGTCGTCGGAGAACTGCGCGTGCCACGCCTCGTCGGTGTAGATCTTGTACGCGTCCTCGATCATCGTCTCCGGGAGATCGAAGCCCGACCGCCGCCGGCTGATCAGCGCCGTCCACCGGGTTGACCGCGCCCTGCTCGAGCTCGGACGTGAACTCGAGGTAGGTGTGCAGCTGCTGAATCAGTACACGCTCGACCGTCTCGGGGCCGAGGTCCCGCACGATCGCGTGCTGGGCGACCGGCACGAGCTCGGGCGGGAAGTAGAGGTGATCGGTGGGCACCTCCTCGTCGAGCTGCCGCCGCGGCTTCGCGCGCACGCTCGCGCGCGCGTGCCAGCTGGAGAACTTGCTCGAGTACGCCGCCTCGGTGATCCCGACGGCCCGCAGGTGGGTTTTTCGCTGCGGCGTGCTCATGCGGCGACAGGTACCGGCCAGCCGGCATCGGCGACAAAGCCTTCGCTCCCGGACCGCGCCCACAGCTCCTGGGCGATGTGCGGCGCCACCGGCGTGAGCAGCTGCAGCAGCACGCGCAGCGCGTACACGATCGCCTCGCGGTCGGAGGCCGTCGGCTCGCGCCGGGCGACGACGCGCGCCTCGAAGTCCTCGATGCGCTCCAGCAGCGAGATGACGTTGCGGGTGGCGCGGTGCATGTCCAGCCGGGCGTAGTTCTCGGTGACCTTCGTGACCGCGGTGTCGCACCAGCCCGCCAGCTTCCGGCGCAGGCCGTCGGAGAGATCGAGCTCGGCCGGGCCGGAACCCGCGCTCAGCCGCGGCTCCGCGTACGCCCACAGCCGTCGCAGGAACGAGGTCGAATAGGTGAGCAGGCTGTCGTCCCACGTGAACGCCTTCGCGGGCGCGGCCGCATGCAGCGTCGCCAGCCGCAGCGCGTCGGCCCCGTAGCGCTCGACGATCTCGTACGGCGTCACGGTGTTGCCGAGGTGCTTGCTCATCTTGCGCCCGTCGAGCTGGACCATCTCGTGGGTGAAGGTCGTCCGGTAGCACTCGCCGTCCGGCAGCCACGTGAAATGGCCGAGGTCGCGCAGCATCTTCGACGTCGTGCGCTGGTCGAGCACGAAGTTGCCGGTGTCGGCGCCGTTGATGTAGCACTCGACCGGCACCCAGCGCTGGAGCTCGGGGTGGGTGAGCAGCGCGTCGGCGCGGTCGGCGGTCGGAGCCGGGAGCGGGTACTGCTGTGAGCACGCGTCGAAGTGGCAGTCCAGCGTGTCCGTCTCGCGGCGGGCCGGCCCCCCGCACGACGGGCACTCGCACTCCAGGAAGTCGGGCCGCTCCAGCAGCGCGTTGCCCTCGGCGCTGACGACGAGATCGTCAGGGAGCCTGACGGGAAGCTGATCCAGCGGCACCGGGACCGTCCCGCAGGCGTCGCAGTGCACGATCGGGATCGGCGTGCCCCACGCGCGCTGGCGTGAGATCGGGAAGTCGCCTGTGCGGAAGCGCTGCGCGGGCCGCGTGGCCAGCGTCGCCTTGGGGCCGCGCCAGACGCTGGCGTGGCGCAGCGTGCCGCGGTCATCGTGCGGCGTGGCGGCGGCGCTCGCGAGCTGCTCGAGGATCGCCTTGTCCGTGCGGTCCACGGACGGGATCCCGAGCGCGGCGGTCGGCCCGAAGCGGGCGTCGACCGAGGAGGAGATCAGCACGGGCAGCGGACGCGAGATGCCGGGGGCGAAGACCGAGAGGCTGGTCTCCACGACCGTGACCTCCTGCAGCTTGCGGTCGTCTCGCTGCCAGCCGGCGTCGCGCAGGCCCTCGAGCTTGGAGCGCACGCCCGGCGCCGCCGTCCAGCGCTCGATATCCGGGTGGTTGGGGGAGAGCAGGGCGAACTCGGCCTCCTCGGCGGAGGCGGCGTGGGGCGTGAACAGGGTCAGCGCGAGCCCGTCGACCGTCTTGGCGTCGAGCTCGATGCCGTCGACGCGGCCGAGCACCGAGCGCTGCGCACCGATCGCCCCCTTGTTCCAGGCGGTCAGGTCGGCGAGGCGGCGGTCGTTCTCCTCGGCGTAGGCGCTGCCGCGCACGTACCACTGCGAGCGCCGGACGAGCCGCACCGGCCCGTGGCAGCGCCAGCACTGGCCGCCCTCGGCCTGCACGCGGGCGAGCACGGTGTTGCAGCTCTCGCACCAGTCGATCGAGCCCTGGCGCTCGTAGATGAAGCCGCCCTCCAGCAGCACCAGGAACAGCCACTGCGACCAGCGGTAGATGTCCTCGTCGCAGCTCATGAAGGTGCGCGACCAGTCGAAGGAGAAGCCGAGCCCGTCGAACTGCTCGCGCATGCGCGCGGCGCACGTGTCGACCCACTCGCGCGGCGCCATCGAGTGCTCGATCGCCCCGAGCTCGGCCGGCAGGCCGAAGGCGTCGAAGCCGAGCGAGTAGAGCACCGAGTCGCCACGGGCACGACAGAAGCGGGCGTGGGCGTCGCCGATCGAGTAGCTGCGAACGTGGCCCATGTGCGCGGCGCCGGAGGTGAACGGGTGGCTGTTGAGGACGTGGACGTCGCGGGCGCCCTCCACCGGCTCCGGCGGCGTCTGGAACGCGTTGGCGTCCCTCCAGGCCTGCTGCCAGCGCGGCTCGATCACCGCCGGGTCATAGCCCGAGGCGGCAGCGGTTTGCGTTTCACTGTCGATGATCTGTGTCAAGGCATGACTCCAACCGATGATGCGCCCGACGGGACTCGAACCCGCATTTGACGGCTTTTAAGGCCGCTGCTTTTGATGACGATTTTGATCCTGGGGTCCGCCGGTGCGACCAAATCTCGGCAACCAAGTCGCCGGCACGCGCCGGTAGACGGCGGCGACGGCTCGAATGACTTGCACACTGGTTCCCCTCAGTAATCGACTCTCATCACCGTGACCGGTTAAGCTACGGACGCGCGAGAGTGACTTCAGTTCAAACGTAGCGACTGCCCGGGGTAGATCAGGTTGGGGTTGCCCGTGCCGATCCGCTCCGCGTTCAGTTGCCAGAGCCGCTCGACCTTGAATGCGACCTCGGCGATGCTGCCTGGCTCACGAACCAAGCCCTGGGCGATCGTCCAAAGGCTCTGACCCTGCGCTACGACCTGCGTGTGGCGAGTGCTGCTCTTGGATGCCGCTCGGTCTCCCCCGCCGCCAGTGGGGGCCGACCGCTTCCCGCTCCCGCGCGCAACCGTCACCTTGAAGGTGAACGGCTGCGTCGCGGGGGCGGATAAGCACTGGTGCGGCCCGGTTAAGTAGACATCCGCGTTGGTCATCGCGAGAACGTAGGTGCCGGTTTCGGTCGCGGTCACCCAGCGCTGGAAGTCGCGTGACCCGTCGCGTGTCTGAGACTCGGGCACGGGGTCGAGGATCGGTGTCGTGGCCCCGACGTTGACGTCGTCGGTGCCCGGCATGAAGAGCATCTGACAGGGGGGTGTCACGCCGCGGGAGGCCGTCGTGCGGATCGCGATTCGATCGCCCTTGGTGAAGTCTGCCGTCCAGTAGCCGACCGAGAAGCCCGAGTAGAAGGCGCCGTCGTGCAACCGGCCGTGGATCGGCGTGTTGACCTTGAGGCTCGGGGCGCCGGCGATCGTCCGGCCACCTTCGGCGGCCGAGGCTGACGCACCGCCAGTTACGCACGCGGCGATACAGAGCGCGACGAACGCCCTGGCCACGAGCCGGACCCCAATCCGCCTCATGGATCCCCTCCTTCTGCAGTCGCCGGGCCTGCGCGGCCCAGCCGACGTCCTTGTCCTCGATGACACCCATGTCCCGCCGGGAGACTAACCCGAAAAAGTTCACACCGCCACCGACCAAAGGATCAGACACCACAGGTGAGTGGATGGTGAGAGAAATCCAGCGACAGCAAGATGAGAGGACACCCGACCGACCAAAAGTTGAGTCATGAGCGGGCCTGACGCGGTCATAATGGCCGCCGATGCGCTCAACGGTTGCGATCGCGCTGGTGGCTTCGCTCGTCCTGATGGTCGGATGTGGCTCCAAAGACGCGCAAGTGAAATCCGATGGCCCGGTCGTCCCGTGGATTGCGAGCCAGCCGTCTGAGCTCGCCGAGCGCAGTCCGGCCTCCACCCAGTGTCAGGCGGCCGACCTGGCCGTGCACGGCGACGTCGAATTCGCGCCCTACGGCAACGGCGGCGGGATCGCCGTGATCGCCCTCCAGAACAAGGGCGGCCAGGAGTGCCGGCTCGAGGGCACCGCCCGTGTGAAGCTGGTCAAGAGCGACGGGCCGCCGCAGGTGAACACGAAGATCGAGCGCCCGCCGCTGATCTTCCCGGACACCGCGTACCCGATCTCGTCGCTGCTCGCCGTGCGGCCGGGCGAGTACGCCGGCCTGACGATCACGTGGGAGAACTGGTGCGACCCGGAGATCCCCGGAAAGCAGCGCACACCGCCGAAAGCGGTCCGGATCACGCTGCCCAACGGCAGTGGGTATCTCGACGCCGACTACAACGCGGTGCCGCCGTGCAAGGACCCCAAGAGCCCGTCGCAGATCGGCGTGTCGCCGTTCGAGACGGCCAAGGTGAAGCCAACGCCGCCCTGGACGAGCGCGGCGATCAAGGCGTCGGTCCCGAACCAGCCGGTCCACGCCAAGCGCGGCCAGGTGGCGCACTTCATCGTCGTCCTCAAGAACACGTCGCGCGAGACCGTCGGCTTCGATCGCTGCCCGGCCTACGTCCAGCAGCTGGTGCCGATGGGCCAGGTCGAGGTGCACGCCCTCAACTGCGCCGGCGCGAAGCCGATCCCGCCCGGCGGCAGTGAGGCCTTCGCGATGGAGATCCGTGTGCCCAAGAACGCTCCCGCCGGTGGGAACGGCTTGTTCTGGGCGCTCGATCCCTTCGGCTCCAAGCAGCCGCAACTGAACGCTCGCGCCACCGTCGATCGCTGAGCGCGTTCGCCGGGAGTTACTACTACACGGCGTCGTTGTTACTTACTACACGGCGTCGTTGTTACTACTACGCCGTGTCGTTGATGAGTGCATGATGTGAGCAGCGCCGAGTGTGGAGGAATCCACACACCGCGAGACACTCATATTTGTTGCTCTATGCCGTAGGTCTGTGCAGAATCGACCGCGGTGAAGAGGAGGGTAAGAACGGGCGCTTCGTCCGTTCCGATCACGCCTGTCATCACGCTTCTCGGCCCACGAGCACTTCCGGCGTGAGCCACACATTCGTTGGTCCTTCGAGAAGAAGGAGGGTCCAGTAGATGCAGGTGCTTGGCAAACAGAGGCGATCTAGATGGTTGCCCGCGACCGCTTGCCTGACGGCAGCGGTGGCGGCGGCGGTCATAGTCGCCAGCGGGGTGGCGCCACCGGCCAACTCCGCCGCCGGGCAGGCCGCCCCGGTGATCGACCCGGACTACATGTACGCCCAGCTGTTCAGCCTGGGCTACGACGACGTGTACCGGGTCTCGGGGGCTGACGGGGATCCGCGCAACTTCGCGGACCCGTACAACCTCCCGTCCACGATCAACGGCTGGCAGGAGTTCTGGAAGCAGTTCAAGACCCAGCTGACCGACACGTCGGCGATGGGCGACGTCGCGAAGTTCGCGACGGCATCGGATCACTACTTCCGGCGCGCGCCCGAGCAGCGGACGAATCCGAACTACGCGTTCGATCCCAACTACCGCTTCGACTCCGACGACGCCGAGGTCACGATCCCCGGGGCGAGCTGCCCGGGCGTGCGCGTCCTGATCGCCGCGCACGGCGACCTGACCCCGGTCAGTCCGACGATCGTCGGCGAGATCAACAACCCGACGTCCTCGACCAGCGCGGTCAACGGCTTCAATGCGGCACGGCGTCACATCACGCTGAGCAACCTGAGCAACGGCGGCGCGTACGACGACACGTCGGGCGTCGCGATGACGATGGCCGAGTACCAGGCCCTGCTGCGCTGGTACGCCGCGAACGGCACATACCCCGCCAAGACCTTCAAGGTGACCCTGCTCGACGCAGACGCCGGCCGGGCCAAGGACGGGACCTATATGCGTGAGGGCTCGCAGTACTACGCGCAGAACCTCATCCCGAAGGGCCCGCAGGGGCAGTACGCGATGTTCGCCGCGATGAACGCGAACGGCGCCAGCTACCCCGCGTACCACTTCGGCACGCAGTACTACTGGAACAACGTCGCGACCGGCGGTGTCGGCCCGTGGCACACGTTCATCACCGACACGCCGTCGACCCCGAACGCGCTCTACCCGGACACGGGTGGCGGCATCGCGGCCAACAGCGCGGCGATCTCGGCCTTCGACGCCGACCTGAAGGCCGCCGTGACGGCGGGCTTCTCGCAGCAGAGCGGCAAGTACAGCGGCTCGGTCAAGCAGGAGAACCCGCTCCGCTACAACGGCACGGGCTCCGCTCCGGGTGGCCTCTCGACCGGCAACGGCGGCCCTCAGTTGCCGCAGACGCCGACCGTTCCGGCCTACACGGCGTCCGATCAGGCCACGTACTCCCCGGTGAACCCGGCGGGCACGGCGCCTGAGGCGCAGATCCTGTCCACCGAGGATCCGGCGGCAGCGTTCTTCGCCGCGGGCATCCCGGGCTTCAGCGTCGGGGGCGTGCAGGACACGAACTCCGTCGAGAATCCCTACCCGAGCACCACGAGTGACGCGATCAAGGCGACCCCGGTCATCCAGCACATGGGTGGCACGTCGCTGCAGATCGGCAACGAGAGCAGCCTCACCGGCGGGATGACGACGGCCTCCGCGGCGTCGGATGCCGGTGCGACGAACGTCAAGGTGGCCGCGGTCACCAACCTCGTCGCCGGGCAGCCGTTCATGGTCGACACCGGCCAGAGCCTCGAGGTCGGGCAGATCGAGAGCGTCGGCACCGCCGGCGCGACCGGCACCGGCGTGACGCTGACGGCACCGCTGAAGTTCGCGCATGCGAGCGGCGTGCCGTTCCGGGTCAACGAGGGTCAGCCCGTCGGTATGACCGGCGACTCGATCGAGCATCTGAACATGTGGGCGTCCGGCGCTCCGCATGGCGTCGACGGCGAGACGCAGCCCACGGACGAACTCATCCGTGCGCTCGAACTGCCGGCGACCTACACGGCGCTGCTCGCGAGCAGCCCGAAGTACCTCGGGGCGGATGCCGCTCCGAAGGGGACCGTCGCGTACTTCGAGACGAGCCCTGTCAACCCGGAGACGACCAAGACCGTCAGCTTCGACGCAAGCTTCGCGCGGGGCGCCGACGGCACGACCAACGGGTTGTCCTACTACTGGGACTTCGGCGACGGTACGCACGCGACCGGCATGACCGTGTCCCACACCTACACGGCCGCTCAGTGGGCCGACGTCAAGCTCGTCGTGGCCAAGGGCTCCGACGACTCCACCTGGGGCAGCTACCGCCAGGCGCTCGCGGTCAACAGCCCATCGGGCTCGGCACCGTCGACCCCCGCCTGCGGGACGTTCTCCGCGGCGGAGCGCACCGCGCTCATCACCGACGCCAAGGCAGCCGGCATCAACGGCTCCTCGCCCGCGGAGAGGAGGCAATAGTGCAAGCGCTCTCAACCATGAGAAGGGCTGCGCGCAAGGCCGCCCGTCCGCAGTGGCTGTTGCTTGCTCTGGTGACCGCGGCGGCGGCAACGTCCGTCGTCGTCTCCAGCGGCCGCGCCGCGGCCGACGATCCGCCCGCCTCGAACCCGGCTCACCCGGTCGTCGACGCGAATTGGATCTACGCGAGCGACTGGTACAACGCGACGCACTTCATCTACAAGCGGGCCGGCTCGGACGGATGCCTTCCCGGTGCGGCGTCGTGCGCGTTCGGCAGCCCTGGCGACGCCAACAACCTGCCGCAGAACTACAACGGCACACAGGAGTTCAACAAGTGGTGGGCCGACCTCGGGACCACGAGCACCGCGCTGCCCAACGGGCCGCTCGGTAAGTTCATGTCCAAGCGAGACCACCTCTACGCGCAGTCCACCTGGCAGATCAACACCCAGGAACTGACGATCCCAGGCGCCGCCTGCCCCGGGCAGCAGGTCATGCTCGCCTTCCACCCCGACTCGCAGAACGTCTCCGCCCCGAACCCCGGCACGTCCGCCACCCCCTACAGCGCCATGTACTCCGGCGACTGGGGCACGGGTTCTCCGTACGACTCCAACATGGGCGCGCTCATGAACCTGGAGGAAATCGGTTCAGTACTGCGTTGGCATGCAGCGAATGGGACGTACCCCAAGCGGACGATCAAGTCCGCTGTGTACGACGCAGAGTTACAGGGGCTCATCGGCTCCGGGTTCTACTCCTCCACAGGTGGAGGGGCTACGAACCTTACGGCGCCGGTGAGCTCAGGCAGTTCCAAGCTGTACGTAGCATCCGTTTCGGCCCTCAACGCATCAGGTACAGGAGGCATTTTCGCCGTCGGCCAGCCAGTGGCCCTCGACAACAGCAACACCGAGAACAACGTCGTCCAAGCGATTGGCACGGCGGCTAGAACGGCCACCACGCTGGCCTCGGCGGCTTCCGCCGACGACTCCAACATCAAAGTCGCAAGCGTGACCAACATCGTCGCGGGCGAGCCCATTCGCCTCGAGGCGTCCGGCAACTCCGCTCAGGAGTTCGCCACTGTCCAGACCGTCGGCACGGCCGGCGCCACGGGCACCGGCATCACCCTCACCGCTCCCCTGAAGGCCGCCCACGCCAGTGGCGTCGCCGCTCAGGATCTCGGAAGCGGCATCACCCTCGCGGCGCCGGTCCAGAGCGACCACGCCTTCGGCGCGTCGATCAACGGCCCGACCACGGGCCTGATCTCCGACGGCCCGCAGGGGCAGATCGTCGGCGTTCTGAACAACGACCAGAACGGCATCAACTACCCCGCGCTGCACTGGGGTACCGATCACTACCTCAACGATCTCGTCAACGGGGGCGTCGGCCCCTGGTTCAACAACATCAACGCCACGCCGGTCACCAACACCGGCTCGATCTACTCGACGGCCGGCTTCGCCCGGCTGCAGGCGAACCTGGCCAACGTCACGGCGTTCCGGACGAACGTCGAGAGCGCGGTCACGCGGGCGATTCACGACCTGGGGGAGAAGTACAACTACTCGATCCCGGTCGAGAACCCGCTGATGTTCAAGAACACGGGCTCGACGCCGGACAACCCGCATCCGGGTTCGATTCCGTCGTATCTGCCTGAGGATCAGGCAAAGTACACGCCGGTCAACGACGACCGCACCGGTCGTACCGACCAGGTGTCGTTCGGCAACCGGGGCATCCCGTCGCTGGGCAACATCGGCGTGTACGACTCCAGCACCAACCAGGCGGTTGGCGGCTCGGAGAACCCGTATCCGGCGAGCTATCCCTCAAAGCCCGGGATCTCGTTCCTGTACGGGCAGGACACCATGAGCGACAACTTCCCCAACCTCAACTTCTATGCCGGAGGCGAGGTGCACGGGCCGGGTGGCTATGACAAGCCGTCCGAAGGCCTGCTGCGGGGTGTCGAGTTCGTGGCGACCTACTTCTCCTACGCGGTCGCGTCTGACGCGCTCGGAGGCAAGGTCACCAAGCCCACCCACCCGGTCGCCTACTTCGAGCAGTATCCGAAGAAGGCCACGGCGACCCGCACGGCGACCTACGACGCCGGCTTCAGCCGGGACGAGAACGGGTCGGCGGACGGTCTCATGTACTACTGGAGCTTCGGCGACGGCAGCGCCGTGCAGAAGACCAACAACCCGCGCGTCACGCACACCTTCCCGGCGCAGGCCGGCTGGTATGACGTGAAGCTGCTGGTCTCGAAGGGCGACGGGACGAAGACGACGGCGAATGTCGGTAACTACCGACAGGTGGAGCCGATCAACTTCTACCCGACGTACTACCCGGCGACGCCGCCCGCGAGCGAGCCTCTGCCGCCCACCACCGGTGCCGCCGCGGACCCGTGCGGGCAGTTGAGCTCGGACGAGTTGAGCAGCTTCGTCGCGACGTCCAACGGCCCGGTGCAGGGTGCGCCGGCCCAGGACGCCCCGGTGGGCGGCAGCGTCCCCGCGACGCTGGCTCTGTCCCTCGGCGGTCCCGCCAGCTTCGGCCCGTTCGCACCGGGCGTGGCGAAGACCTACGACACCACCACCACGGCCGACGTGCTCTCCACGGCGGGCGACGCAGCGCTCAGCTGGTCGGGTCCGACACACCTGACCAACGGCGCGTTCACGATGCCGCAGCCGTTCTCGGTCGACTTCTCGAAGTCGAGCTGGACCGCACCGGTGTCGCATGACGCGGTGACGATCGGGTTCCACCAGCCGATCGCCGCCACCGACCCGCTGCGAACCGGCAGCTACTCGGCGACAGTGACGTTCACGCTGTCGACGACGACCCCGTAAGGCGGGTCTCCACCGCCCGGGGGCGCGCGAGCGCCCCCGGGCCCGGGGACCCCGTTTCTCGAAAGGCTTCATGACGTATGCGGCTCTTGTCTTTGTGGTGTGTTCTCGCCTTCGCCTCGCTCGTCGCCGGCTGTGGCGGCGGCTCGGACTCGCCGCGGCCCGCCAAGGCGACCGTGGCGGCCGCGACGGCAACGCCCTCGCCGGCGCCGACCTTCACCGCGCCGAACGACATCGCCGCCTGCGCGCAGCTCGAGCAGGCGATCGCGGCGATCTCGGAGCTGATCAGCCACACCACCGAGGGCATCACCCAGGCCCTGCACCCGAAGGACCTCGCGGAGAAGATGGGGACCGCGCAGCGGAGCCTGGTCGACTCGGCGAAGCTGCTCGCGATCGTCACGCCGCCGGAGCCGCTCGCCGACTCGCACCGCCAGCTGATGAAGGGCCTGCGGATGTTCGCCGCCGATTTCGGGCGCTCAAAGGCCTCGGCCGCCAAGGGCGATGTGCAGAAGGCGTCCGAGCAGACCGTCGATGAAGACGCGCTGCGCAAGATCCAGACCTCCGCGAAGCGGATCGACGACCGTTGCAACGCGTGAGCTAGCCGAGTTTCGCCTCGATCGCCCGCGCGATCGCGGCGTGGCCGGTGGAGTTCGGGTGGAACTCGTCGCCGGGACCGAGGAACGTCGGCCGGCCCGCGGGTCCACGGGTCGCCGGTTGCGCGTCGAAGATCGGCGAGATGTCGGCCACGACCCCATCGCCGCACGCTCGCCGGATCGCCGCGTTGTACGCCGCAGGCGCGATCTTGGCCGGGGGAGGGTCGTCCTTGGAGATCCAGGTCGTCAGGCAGACGAGCTCCGCGCCCGGTGACGCGGCCGTGACCTTCGCCAGCAGCGCGCGGTAGTCGTCGGCGAACCGGCGCAGCGGCGTCTGGGACAGGACGTCGTTGGTGCCCGCCTCGACGACAACGACGTCTCCCTGGCCGGGAACCGCCTGCGCGGCCAGGTCGGCGGTCGTCGCTCCGGGCAGGCCGATCAGTTCGAGCGAGGCGTGCGTGGCCGCGGCCACCTGCTGGGGGAACGCCTCCGCCTGTGCGTCGGCGAAGCGCCCCGCAGCCAGCGAGTCGCCGACCACGACGAGGCGCTGCGCGCTCTCGGCCGGCGGCGCGGTCGCGCTCGGGCGCGGGGCGCCGGCTGTGCCTCCGCAGCCCGCGACGAGCGCGGCGGCGATCAAGGGGAGTCTGCGGATGCCATACATAGTGACTGCCGGTCGTCGTCGCCCCGCCCGCGGACGGCGGCGCGCCAACCGGTCAGGCTTTGGACCCGCCGTCGACCGAAGGCAGAGCGTTGTCCGGTATGGTCGAGCCACGGAGGGCATCGGCTTCGGGGTCCGCGCTGATCGGGCAGTGGAGCGTGACTTCTGGGTTCCCACAACTCGGAGTGCATGTCCCCCAACGCCGGATCCCATCTTGCTCCTGCGCTCGCTTGCCGCGACGCTGTGGGCACCGACGAGCGAGGCGTTGCTTGACCGACGTCCACCGGCGCCGCGTGCTCCCGGCGCCGACCGACGCCGAGCTGATGCGGCGCATCCAGAACGACGAGACGGCGGCGCTCGGCGAGCTCTACGACCGCTACGCGCGGAGGGCGCATGGCCTGGCGCGCGCGGTATGCCACCGGGCCGACGTCGCCGAGGAGGTTGTCCAGGAGGCGTTCATCTCCGTCTGGCGCAGCCGCTCGACGTATCGATCGACCGGCTCAGAGGTCGGTGCGTGGGTGATGACCATCGTCCGCTTCCGCGCCGTCGACGCGGTGCGTCGCGGGCATATGTGGGATCGCCGGTACGACGACGACGAGACGCTGAACGGGCTCGCGGCGCCTGGAGATCTCGCGGTCGACCTCGAGGCGTCCGACGAAGCCCACCAGCTGCGCGAGTCACTCGGGCGGCTGCCCGCGACGCAGCGTGAGGTGATCGCCCTGGCGTTCTACGGCGAGCTCACCCACGTCGAGATCGCGGCCCATCTCGGCCTCCCGCTGAGCACGGTCAAAGGCCGCATGCGGCTTGGCCTCAGACGCCTACGCGAGGGCCTCTGAGCCGAGTGCGTATGTCCGCATACTGACCAGTTGCGTACGCCCGAGTGTCCGCGGCGGCGGTTCCTGCGAAAGCCGCTCGTGAACCAAGATCGAGGGCATGCCGCGCCCAGGCCCCAAGCTGGCGCTCCGCGGTCACCACAACCCCGTTGGGCTCTTGTACGCATCGGCTGGCGTCGTCGTCGACCACCGCGCGAGTTGCGGTTGCCGCGGGCCTCCGCGAACCCCTCGTCCACGCTTGTCGCCGACGAGTCCCGGCGCGCGATCGGGTACCTGGTGCTCGAACCCGGCGATGACCAGATCGCCTGGCGCACGCAGGAGCTCCGGAGCTGGTGCGCCGCCCACGCCGTGGAACTGGCCCACGTCGTCCACGACACGGAGGCGGTCGGCGAGCAGCGCGCACGCCCGTCGTTGCAGTGGGCGCTGGCGCGGATCGCGGCTCACGACGTCGACACACTCGTCGTGACGCGGCTGGCCGACCTGTCCCCGAGCGTCTCGTCACTGTCGCCGTTGCTGCGCTGGTTCATGGACCCCGGGCGCGACCTGGTGGCGATCGACCTCAAGATCGACACCACCACGCCCGAAGGGCAACTCGCGATCGACGCGGTGGCAGGAGTGGGCAGCAGCGAACGCGAGCGGATGTCCGCGCGGACGCGTCGCGGGCTCGAGGCGGCCCGCGCCAGCGGGAGGGCATCGGTGTCCGATGTGCCGGCGCTGTCGGAGCGGATCGCGCGTATGCGCAACGACGGCATGACGCTGCAGGCGATCGCCGATGTCCTCAACGAGGAGGGTGTCGCGACGGTGCGCGGCGGCGCGAAGTGGCGCCCGTCGAGCGTGCAGCGCGCCGCCGGCTATCGCCGGCCCGCCGCGCCTCCCCACGGCATCGGGTTGCCGGAGCAGCGCCGCAGAAGCGCGTAAACGCAACCGGTCTCTGCGTACGAGCGGGGACGTACGCAGCGCTTGGAAGTGGACTTGCCGGGCGCCTTGAAACGCGGTCGAACGCAGTCCAAGAATGCTCAAGGGTGGAGACCGCGGCGGGCTGCGCGGTACCTCGCCGACTCATTGCCGGACCGAAGGGAACCCCATGCGGGGATCAAGGATGAACATGCTGCGGGCCGGCGTCGCCGCCCTCGCGGCCGCCGCACTCGCGGTGCCGGTCGCGCTGGGCGCGACGCCCACCGTGCAGGTGGAACCCGGGCAACGGACGGAGCTCAAGGTGCTCCTGATCTCGGCCGACGGAAGCGAGTCCGGCTTCGGGGCGTGGAAGGCCGAGCTCGCGCGTGAGGGGACGCCGTACGACACGCTCGTCGCCTATACCGGGCAGACAAAGACAGCGACCCTGACGGCCGACCGGCTCGCCGACTACGCGGCCAACCACGCGCGCTATCAGGCGGTGATCCTCGCCTCCGGCGATCTCGGCCACAACGTCCGCAACCCGGACGGCACGACGAGCTACCTCTCGGCGTTCACCGACGCGGAGTGGGCGACGCTGGCCACGTTCGAGCGCACGTTCGGGATCCGGCAGCTGAGCGACTACACCGCGCCGAGCCCAGCGCACGGCCTCAACCCTGCGGTCGGCGCCTCCCAGGACGGCGTCGTCGGCACGCTCACCGCCACCGGCAAGGCCGTCTTCCCGTACCTCAAGGGTCCCGTGGCGATCGCCGACGACGATCCCGCGGTCGCGGAAACCTTCGGCTATCCGGCGACGCCTGTGAACGGGCAGGACTGGCAGACGCTGATGGCCGGGCCGAACGGCACCGCGTTCCTCGGCCTCTACACACACCCGGACGACGGGCGCGAAGAGCTGGTCATGACGGTGGCCGGCAACCAGTTCCAGAGCCAGACCCAGCTGCTGCGCCACGGGATGCTCAACTGGGTCACCCGCGGCGTCTTCCTCGGCTACCAGCGCAACTATCTCGAGGTGCAGGTCGATGACCTGTTCCTGGGTGACGACGCCTGGGACCCGGCGACCCACACCACCAACTACGACCCGGCCGCGGCGAGCCGCATGACGCCGGCCGACGTCGACCAGGCGATCGCCTGGAGCCAGGCGCACGGCGTGCGCCTGGACTTCGCGTTCAACGGCGGCGGCAGCGAGCTCTACAAGGACCAGACCGGAAGCTCGAGCGACCCACTGGCCACGAAGTTCAGCCAGCCCGCCGTCAACGCCGCGTTCGGCTTCATCAACCACACCTACGAGCACCCGAATCTCGACTGCTCCACGGCGGGGTACATCACGAAGCAGGTCACGGGCAACCTCACGTGGGCGCGCGCGCACGGGATCAGCGTCACCAACCCCGGCGAGCTGGTCACGGGCGAGCACTCCGGCCTGGCCAACACGCGCCCCGGTAACCCCGGCACGATCGACCCGCCGTCGCTCGACGACCTCGAGCCCGTCGCGACCGGCGGCGCCATCCCTGCCGGCACCTACGACTACGCGCTCACGGCCCGCTCGGCGGCCGGCGAGACGACCGGCTCGATTGTCGGCGGCGTGGTCGTCGGCACGGCGGGTTCGACCGCCAACCGTGTCAGCGCAAGCTTCAGCGCCGTCTGCCACGCGGTGGCGTACAACCTCTATCGCAGCCCCGCGGGAACCAATGCGTGGACGCTCGTGGCCAGCCGCACCCGCGGCGCGAACGACCCGACCGACGACGGCAGCGACCCGATCGAGCTCACGCTCACCGATGCCGTCGCGACCGGGACGGCCGGCGCGCCGCCCACGGCCAACGCGGCCGCGCTGGCGCCCTACGCCCAGAACCCGAACTTCCTGTCCGGCGTGACGGCGGCGGGGATCACCAGCGACGCCAGCGACGCGTCCAAGGCCTACCCGTCGATCCCGACCGTGCTCTCCAGCCCGCCCGTGCCGGCGGGCGCGACGTTCGTCGACGGCGGGGTGCAGGCGGTGCCGCGCTACCCCAGCAACGTCTACTACAACGCCTCCCGCCAGGCGCAGCAGCTCGACGAGTACAACTGGATCTACGTCAGCCCGCCGGCCGGCGGGTGCGTGCCGATCGAGGGCGTCACGACCTGCCGCACGACGCCCGCGACGTGGGCCGAGTACGTGACGAGCGAGAACCGCGTCATGTTCCGCCACGTGGTGGACAACGACCCGCGGCCGCACTACATCCACCAGAGCAACCTCGCGGACTACAACCCGGCGCTGCCCGAGACGAACCCGGCGCAGGGCGGCATCGCCTACCCGGTGTTCGGCAGCCTGCTCGCCCGCTATGAGACGGGCTTCGATCGGTCAAGCGCGCCGCTGGTGCAGCTCAGCCACGCGCAGATCGGCCAGACGCTCGCGCGTCAGAACGCGTGGGCGGCGAACCGCAGCGTCACAGCGTGGTTGATCGACGGTCGCGTGCACGTCGCCAACACCGGCACGACGGCGGTCGAGGTACCGCTCACCGGCACGACCGCGGGCGAGTCCTACGCCGGCCAGCGCTCGGGTCAGATCACGCTCGCGCCCGGCGCCGAGCAGGTCCTCGCCCCGAACGACCCGGCGGCCACCGCGGTCCCGGCGGTGAACGGCACCGAGCGCGTCGGCGAGACGCTCAGCGCGACGACCGGCAGCTGGACGGGCACGGCGCCGATCACCTACAGCTACCGCTGGCAGCGTTGCCGCGCCGACGGCAGCGCCTGCGCGACGCTGGCGGGCGAGCGTGGGTCGCGCTACACGCTCGTGGCCGCGGACGAGGGCTCGACGCTGCGCGTGATCGTGCTCGCCGGCAACTTCGTCTCCTCGGTCAGCCAGGCCGCGTCGGCGGTGTCGGGCACGGTGCGTCCGGTGCCGAAGAGCGCGACGCCACCGAGCGAGCCGGCCGAGACGCCCACGCCCCCCGGAACGGGCACGGGCACAGGCCCGGGCTCGACTGCGCCACCCAAGACCGGCGGCGGCACGAAGAAGCTCGTGCTCAAGCTGACCAAGGTCAAGATGGCTCCGCGGCGCTTCGCCGTCTCGCACAGGCGCCCGTCGAAGGGCAGGCGGCTCGACGGCTCGCGCGTCACCTTCACGGTCAACGCCACGGCGAAGGTGCGCCTGATCGTCCAGCGCAAGACGAAGGGACGCCACCCGCGCTGGGTCTCGGCGGGCACGATCACCCGCTCGGTCAAGGCCGGCAGCGGCGAGATCCTCCTGACCGGGCGCTACGGCAAGCGCCTGCTCAGCCCGCGCGCGTATCGCCTCGTGGCCACGGCTGCCCGCTCCGGGCAGCCGCGGACGACCGCGAAGCGGATCAGCTTCCGGGTGCTGAAGGGCTGACATGGCGACCAACGACGTCGAACGCCGGCGCTTCGCGCGGCGCACGGAGCACGAGGGCGAGAACGACTCCCTGGCCGAACTGCACGCCGAGCTCGTGCTGCTGCGCGAGGAGAACGCCCGCCTGAAGGCCGCCGAGCACGCCGGACCGGACATCGAAGGCCTGCTGGCCCGCGCGGGCCGGCTCGCGGAGGCCACGCTCGACCACCGGGAGACCGAGGAGGACGAGGCGACCGGCGTGCTCGTCGAAGGCCTGGCGATCCGTGAGTCGCTGCTGGAGATCTGCTCGCAGATCGAGCGCGTCATGGTGCTCTTCGAGAAGCGCCTGCGCGCCCTCGGCGCAGAGCCCGAGCCGGAGCCTCCGGCGGTCGTCCACATCGGCCACTGGGCCGAGCCGCCGGCCACCGGCCGGACCCAGGAGCGTGACGGCGATGGCCCTCGCGCAGCTTGACCTCGCGCCCGTCCTCGACCGGCCGCGCGTCAAGCGCGGCCCGGTGGTGGCGGGCTCCCGGCCGCGCATCCTGCTGACCACCGAGGGCACCTACCCCTACGTCATGGGCGGCGTCAGCTCGTGGTGCGACCTGCTGGTCAACGGGCTCGACGAGTTCGACTGGCTGGTGTTGCCGATCGTCGCCCCGGGCAAGCGTGAGCAGCTTTACGCACTCCCGCCGCAGGCACGCGAGGTGGGTCGCATCGAGGTGTGGTCGGAGGGCGTGCCTCGCGGCGGGCTCCGCCGGGGGGCGCCGATGGAGCTCCCCGCGCTCCTGGTCCGCCACCTGATCGGCTGGGAGGGCGACATGGCGACGTTGCTGGACACGTTCATCGCCTGTCGCCGCCACCCCGCGGACGTGCGCCGCGCATTCCGGTCGGCGCAGGGCTGGAGCGCGTATCTGCGTGCGCTGGCCGACGTGCTGGACGAGCGGATCCCGGAGGCCGGGACACCCCCGCGGCTGGACCTGGTCGAGGCCGCGGCGCTCTATCAGACGCTCTACTGGGTGGCGCGCACGGCGGCCGAGCCGACGCCCGCGTGTGACCTGCTGCACGTCACCGCGGCGGGCTGGGCGGCCGTTCCCGCGGTCGTGCACAAGGCCCTGCACGGGACGC
The DNA here is from genome assembly GCA_963798325.1 of uncultured Solirubrobacteraceae bacterium. Classification (GTDB taxonomy): domain Bacteria; phylum Actinomycetota; class Thermoleophilia; order Solirubrobacterales; family Solirubrobacteraceae; genus Solirubrobacter. Next base: position 710,941 of record CAWCSS010000001.1, on the reverse strand, counting down.
CGATCGTGCTCACCGAGCACGGCGTCTACCTGCGCGAGTCCTACCTCGCCAGCGTCCGCGGCGGCGACACCGCGGGCACCCGGTTTGCCAACACCCGCCTGGCGCGCGGCCTGACGCGCTCGGCCTACGCCGGCGCCGACGTCATCTGCCCGGTGACCGACGCCAATGCCTACTGGGAGATGGGCCTCGGCATCGATCCGGAGAAGATCCGCGTGCTCTACAACGGGCTCGATCAGCCGGACGAGCCGACCCCGTCGCCCGGCACGCGGACGGTGGTCTCCGTCGGGCGCATCGATCCGCTCAAGGACATCCACACGCTGCTGCGCGTCGCCGCCGGAACGCTGAAGCTGATCCCGGACGCGCGCTTCCAGCACTTCGGGAACGTGAGCCCCGGCGAGGAGGCCTACGGGCGCTCGTGCGAGTCGCTGCACAAACGGCTCGGGCTCGGCGACCGCTTCCGGTTCATGGGCCGCACCACCGATCCCAACGGCGCCGTCCGCGACGCCGACGTGGTGCTGATGACGAGCATCTCCGAAGGCCTGCCGATGTCGATCCTGGAGGCGATGGGGCAGGGTCGCCCAGTGGTCTCGACGGGTGTCGGCGGCGTGCCGGATGTGGTCACCGGCTGCGGCGTGGTCACGGCCCCGGGTGACGATCACGGGCTCGCGATGGCGGTCGTGATGCTCCTGCGCAACCCGGAGCTGGCGTCACGGCTAGGACGGCGCGGCCACTCCCGCCTCGGGCGCATCTTCAACAAGGCGGCGTGTGTCGACGGCTACCGCACGCTGCTGCAGGAGATGGTCGTATGAGCGCGCTGGAGATCCAGCGGTCGCGCCGCCTGCTCGAAGCGCGGCTGGGCCGCGAGCCGCAGGACATGCTGGAAGCGGCCGTGGTGCTCGAGGCGTGGGCGGGGGTCCCGGCGCAACGGGCGCTCGAGACCGCTCGCGCGCTGATGCCGGTCGAGCCGCTCGCGGCGCGTGCGAGCGTGTCCAAGCACCAGCCGTCACCACCCCGCTCGGGCGTCGTGGTGGAAGGCGCGGCGTTCGTGGCTACGGTGCTCGCCATCGCCCTGTGGGCGACTCCGCTGACCGCGGAGCTCGGCGCCGGAGTAGTGACGCTCGCGCTCCAGGTCGCGTTGCCGCTGACGCTGGCGCTGCAGTGGGGCGTCCGCAGCCGCTACCTCGGCCGGCCGAAGGGCCTGCTCGAGTTCGCTCGCCATCGGGCGGCGATCGCGGTGGGCGCGGGCGCGATCGTCGTCGTGCCGACGCTCGCGCTCGGCGAAAGCGGGGCCCTCGCAGGGCTGCTGACGCTCACGTGGACGGGCGGCGCAGTGCTGATCCGCCGACGCTGGTACGCCGTCTACGGCCTGATCGTCGCCGGCGCGACGCCGGCCATGATCGTCTGGTCTCCGCTGGCCGTGCTCGTGGCGACCACCGTACTGACCGCCGCCGCCGTGGCGGTGGCCCTTCGCCCCGGCGCGTCCGGCGATGCCGCCTCGCCCGGCCGCTGGACGCGTGCGGGCGCCAGTGCCGCGATCGGTGCGGGCCTCGGGCTGCTGCTCGTCTCCGATCCCAGCGTGACGTGGACCGCGGGCACCGTCCCCGCGCTCGCGCTGCTGCCGTCGACGATCGCCAGCCTGTGGGCCGGCCACCGTCTGTGGCGGCTCGAGCAACTGATCCCGCGGGCGGTCACCGGCGTCGCGGTCGGCGAGCGGGTCTCACGCGGGCGCGGCCCGCTGCGCGGGCTGGCCGGGGCCGTCGGGCGGCTCGTCTGCCTCACGGCGGCCCTGTCCGCGGCGCTGCTGCTCACGCCGTGGCTGCATTCGTCGCCGAGCCTGCTGGTCGGCTTCGGGCTGCTCGCGCTCGCCACGCTGCTGGCGAGCCTGTTGGAAGGCCTGGGGCGCGCGCACTGGGCGGTTGCCGCGGTGCTGGCGGGCGTGGCCGCGGAACGGTTGGCGCGCCTGGGCGCGCCGCCGTTCCCGGGAGCCCCGCTGACGATCGGCGCCGCGGTCACGGCGACCGTGGCGCTTGGACCCGTGCTCGCGCTGCTGGCGCGGCCCGCACGAACGCTGGCGACGGCGCTGTGGATCACGTGAACACCCCCTGTTGGGCACTGCTGTCGGTGGCCACGCTCGCCCTCACCGGCGTGGTGTGGAACCGCACGCCGGAGCAGACGGCGGGCTGTCTCGGAACGCTCACGCCGGCCTATCTCCAAGCGGACGGGATCCAGGCGCTGACCGACGGCGCGCACGGTCCGCTGCTGCTGATCCTCAATCCGCACAGCGGGCCGGGCCAGAGTGCCAGCGGTGCGTACCGCCGCGCGGTCGAGCGTGCGCAGGCGGGCGGCACGCGCGTGCTGGGATACGTCGCCACCACGTTCGGCGCTCGCCCGGCGGCCGATATCGAGGCCGACGCCGGGCGTTATCGCGACTGGTACGGCATCGACGGAATCTTCCTCGACGAGGTCGCCGGCGATACCGACAGCCTGGCTTACTACCGGGCACTGAGCCGGTCCATCGACGGACTGCTCGTGCTGAACCCCGGAACCGTCCCGGCGCGCGAATACTTCGCGCTCGCCGACATGGTCGTCACCTTCGAGGGGCCGTTCTCGGCGTACGCGGCGACGCTCGCAAAGGAGCCCGGCTGGCTGCGCGAGATCCCGCCGGCCAAGATCGCCCACCTCGTCTACGCCGCCTCGCGCCCACAGGCCGTCTCGCTGTTCGCGGGTCCGGCCCGCAGCGGCTCGCTCTACGTCACCTCTGGCGTGCTCCCCGACCCCTGGGGCGCGCCGCCTCCCTATTTGCGCGAAGAACAGGCAGCAAGGAGCTCCAATTGCCCCGCACCCTCTTGATGGCCGTGCTGGCGCTGGCCATCGTGCCGGCGCCAGCGTCGGCCCAGACCCCGCCCGGCCCGCCGCCGGGCAACGGCACCGACCTCCCGGCACCGCCCGGGACCGCGCCCGCGTTCGTCGCCCCGGGCACCGCCGCGGCCATTCCCGCCGGCGCACCGGCTCCTGGGCTGCTCGGCGGCGGCGCGATCGCGCTCAACCGGGCGAAGCGCACGTTCTCGGTGCCGTTCGCCTGCCAGGGCAGCGGCACCGTCAGCGTGACCGCCAAGCGCGCAGCGGCGGGCACGCTCGCACGCGCGAGCTTTCGCTGCGCGTCCGGCCGCGCCACGGCCCGCCTGAGGCTGTCCAAGACGGTCGCGGCGAAGGTCGCCAAGCGCCGGACGGTGGCGGCGACGGCCACGATCCGCCAGGGCGCGCGCTCCCAGCGCGTGGCCTTCTCGCTCACCGCGGGGCTACCGCCGGCAAAGGCCAAGGGCTTCTGGACCGACGGCCACCTCCAATGCTCCCAGGACGGCTCCGGCGCACCTCCGGCGTATCTGACCCAACCCGACTTCACCACCCGGACCGCGACCCCGATCTCCACGCGCGGGTGGATCGCGTGGTACACGGCGGCAGGTGGGTGGCACTGGCTGGGCTCCGGCGGCGAGAACGTCGGTCGCTGGGACACCTGGACAGCCACGCTCGGCGGCATCGCGCAGTTCCATCCCGACGGTGCGACGACGCCGATCCCCTTCACCTGGGGCCCGGTCTCGGTGCCGAGCGGGAAGGGCATCAGGACGATCGGTGTCTACGAGATCGTCTACTGGGTCGGCGGCCGTCCGGATTACCAGTGGCAGTACGTCAACGCCGGCACGACGGGCGCCGCGGCGGCCGGTGCGGGCACCCTCTACTGCACGTACGCATGACGCGCGCTCTGGTGACCGGCGGGGCGGGCTTCATCGGCTCCAACCTCGTCGACGACCTGATCGGCCGCGGGCATTCGGTGGCCGTCCTCGACGACCTGTCGACAGGCAACCTGACGAACATCGAGGGGGCGATCCAGGCGGGGGCGACGCTGCACACCGCGGACGTCACCGACGCCGGCGCCGTCACGGCGATCTTCGAGGCGGTGCAGCCGACGGTCGTCTACCACCTGGCGGCCCAGATCGACGTGCGGCGCGCGGTCGCGGACCCGGGCCATGACGCTCGGATCAACGTCCTCGGGACCGCGACGGTCCTCGAGCAGTCGATCCGCTCCGGCGTCAAGCGCTTCGTGATGGCCTCGACGGGCGGCGCGATCTATGGTGACGCCGCGGTGGTCCCGACGCCCGAGGGAGCGCCCGCGCTCCCGCTCTCGCCCTACGCCGTGTCCAAGGCGGCCGCGGAGGGCTATGTCGAGTACTACGCGCGCGATCGCGGGCTGTGCGCGTTCGTGTTGCGACTGGCGAACGTCTACGGCCCACGCCAGGACCCGCGCGGCGAGGCCGGAGTGATCTCGATGTTCTGCGCCGCCGCCGTCGCCGGGCAGAGCCCCACGGTGTTCGGCGACGGGCTGCAGACGCGTGATTTCGTCTACGTCGGTGACGTCGTTCGACGCCTTCCGCGCCGCGGGGGAGCGGCTGATCACGGGCTTCTGCAACGTGGCGACCGGGCGCGAGACGACCATCCTGGACCTCGCGCAGGCACTCTCGCTGCGGCCGCGCTTCGCTCCCGCACGGCTCGGGGAGGTCCGGCGCTCATGCCTCGCGCCGGGACTCGCGGCCGAGCTGCTGGGCTGGCAGGCGCGCACGCCGCTGGCCGACGGGCTCGCGGCCACGCTCGCGCACAGCGTCGCGGCGAGCTGCTCGGAGGTGAACGCTTGAGGACGTCGATCATGACCTTGCTGCTGCTGGCGTTGCTCGTCCCGGCGGCGTCGGCGCAGACACCCACGCCGTCGGCGCGAGAGCTGTGGGACGCGTATCCCCTGGATGCCGGGCAGGCGCCGACCGCGACCGCGACGGCGACCGCCGTCGCTACGTCCCGGCCGGTGGCGGAAGGCGGAGGGTTGCCGGCCGTGGTGCCGATCGCCGCCGGGGCGCTGCTGGTGGCTCTGGGCATCGGCTTCGGCCTGCGCCGGCTCCGGCGAGCCCGCCCTGCCGTGGTCGCGGCGACCGAACGACCGGCGCTCGCGGCGCCCGAGCCCGAGGCGCCCCCCGAGCCCGCGCCACGTCGGTTCGACTGGCGCGAATACCCGCCGCCGGCGCGACCCGCCCCGCCTGCGCCTTCCGTACCTGCCGCCTCAGCCGAAAGTGAATGGACGCAATGACCTCGATGACTCGTGGCGCCATGTTGGCGCTCGCGGGGACGACCGTGGCCGGTGTCGTGCTCGGTGAGCACGCCGACCCGGCGCTGTCGCGCCCCTCGGCCAAGCAGGACGCGGAGATCCTGAACTTCGCGCTGCTGCTGGAGTTCATTCAGTCCGGCTTCCATGCCGAGGGACTGCGGCGAGCCAAGCTGACCGGCGAGTTGCAGACGTTCGCGCAGACCGCGGCGGCGCACGAGGTCGACCATGTCGCGGCGTTGAAGGCCGCGCTCGGCTCAGCGGCGCGAGCGGCGCCGAAGCTCGATTTCGGCGATGACACGGCGGATGCCGATCGCTTCAGCCTGGCGGCGTTGAAGCTCGAGGATCTGGGGGTCGCCGCGTACGCCGCGCAGGCACCGAACCTGACCAGCGCGGCGCTTACGGCGGCGGCGCGGATCGTGTCCGTGGAAGCCCGGCACAGCGCGTGGATCCGTGATCTGCGCGGCATGAGCCCGGCACCCGACGCGGCCGAGCCGTCGATCGAGGCGCAGCGTGTGATCGACACCCTCAAGGGCAGCGGGTACGTGAAATGAGACTCGACGAGCTGGATCGCGACGGGGCCCTCGGCCAGGCACTGGAGGCATTGCACGGCACGACCCGTGCCACGTTCCTGCGGCGCGCCGCGCTCGGTGGCGCGGCGCTGCTCACGGCCTCGGCGACGCCTGCGTCGGCGGCCGTCGGGCGTCGTGACGTCGTGATCATCAACTACGCGCTGACGCTGGAGTACCTGCAGGACGCGTTCTACACCGAGGTCGACCGGATCGGCGCGCTGTCGGGCCCGCTCGCGGAGCAGGCGCGGGTCGTCGGCGCGCACGAGCGTGCGCATGTGAAGGCCCTGCGCGGCGCGCTGGGCTCGCGCGCGGTCAAGCGCCCGCGCTTCGACTTCGGCGGTGCGACCGAGGACGCCGAGCGCTTCCGCAAGACCGCCGTGGCCTTCGAGGACCTTGCGGTCGCCGCCTACAAGGGGCAGGCGCCCTTGATCGAGGACCGCGCGTATCTCGTGCCCGCGCTCGCCATCCACTCCGTGGAGGCGCGGCACGCCGCGTGGATCCGGCGCCTGGCCGGGATCAGTCCCGCGGCCGTGGCGTTCGATGAGCCGCGCTCGATGCGCAGCACGCTCGCGCTCGTCGCCGACACGCGCTTCGTCGTGCGCACGCGCAGCCGCCGCAAACCGAAGTTCACGGGATGAAGCGTGGCGGCAGCCTCGTCTTGTTGCTGGTGCTTGCCGGGTGTGGCGCCGCGTCACCGCGTGCGGCGCCGGTGGACGCTGGTGAGCAGTCGGCGCGGCTGCCCGGCGTGCCGAAGAGCGCGATCGCGATCGGTCCGCCGGTCACTCGCCCGCGATACGCGCGAGAGACGACCTGGGCTGCCGTCCGTCGTGATGTCGTCGCCCGCCGTGAGCCCTCGCCGTCGGCGCCGACCGCCGCCGTCCTGCGCGCGCAGACGCCTGAGGCCACGACGAACATCGTGCCCGTGCTCGCCCGCCACCGCGGCGGCCGCGGCGACTTGTGGGTGCGCGTCCGGCTTCCCGCGCTGCCCAACGGGACGACCGGCTGGGTCCCGCGCGGCGCCCTCGGGGCCTACGGCACCGCGCGCACGCGGCTGGTGATCGATCTCGCGCAGCGCCGCGCGACAGTCCTGCGCGACGGTCGGCCCGTCCTGCGCGTGCCGGTCGGGATCGGCGCTCCGGACGCACCCACGCCGCGGGGTGAGTTCCTCATCCGAAACCGCCTCACCCGCTTCAAGAGCGCGTTCTATGGCCCGGTCGCCCTCGGCACGAGCGCTCGCTCGGCGACCCTCACCGACTGGCCCGGCGGCGGATACATCGGCATCCACGGGACCAACGAACCCGATCTCATCCCCGGCGCCGTCTCCCACGGCTGCATCCGCCTGCGCAACCCCGACATGCTCCGCCTCGCCCGGATGCTGCCGGTCGGATCGTCACTGACGATCCGCTGAGCGCATCACCAGCAGGGCTCGCGTTCGGGCCCGAGCGCGAGACGCTTGCGCATCGCCATGAAGCCCGCGGTCCGGGCCTGCGGGCAGAACGCGTCGGTCGTGCGTTCGTACTCGACGGCGAAGACGGCCTTGCCGGCGGCGCTGAACGGGCGCAGGCGGTCGCATTCGTCGTACTGGAAGCACTGTTCGACGAGCGCCCAGTCGAATGCACCTGCCAGTTCCCGCACCTGGTCGAGATCGTTCTTGAGCGCGATCGACAGGCCGCGAGCGTGCGCCTCGCGTGCCAGGAAGCGGTTGAAGCGCAACTGGTCGGCGGCGCGCAGCGGGAACCCCGAGTCGTTGGTGTACGCGTCGACGTTGTCGGCCTCGACCCCATCGAAGCCCTTGTGGGCGCACAGGTCGAGCCGGCGCTTGAGCACCGGCCCGAGCTCGTCGAGCGCGCGGACGTCGAGCCAGCGCTCGTCGGGCCAGCCGTCCAGGGTCTTCCCGGCGACGTCGGCTCCGAACGGGTCGGGACGTCCGCGTTCGAGCGTTCCGGCGCTGAAATAGCAGACGGCCCGCGCCCCTCGCGCGTGGATGCGCGCGACGGTCGCGGCGGGCGTATCGAAGAGGTCGACGTCGTAGAGCGCCGCCGGGACGCTCAAATCAGGCGCGCCGGTCAATTGCCACTGCCAGGTCGTGTCGGGCGCCGGTGTCCAGGCCACATCGAGCCGATCCACGAGGAGGGTGCACGACCCGCCGCGGCGCAGGGTGACCGTGCGCCGGCCGCCGGGGAGCGGCACGGTGACGATCCGCCAACCGCCCCGCGCGACGTGGTGTTGGCGCCCGTTCACACGAAGCCTCGCGTCGCAGCGCGGTGCGCGGACAATGATGCGCAGGCGCGTCGGGGCGAGTGCCCGCACGCCCGCCCGCACCGTGTCATGGGCGGGGAGAGCGAGTGCGCGATCGCCGCTCGCGCCATGATCGCGCACGACCCGCCCGTGCCGGAGCGTCTCGGCCTCGACGCGCTGCGCGGGGGCGGGCGCCGGCGCGAGCGCGGCGGTGAGCAGCAGAGCGATCATCCACTCGCTCTACCTGTTCTGGCTGCTGCCTACTCGCGGCAGCGCGCCATGTCCCGGCGCCGCGTAGGCTCGTCCGCATCGTCCACTCACGTCCGAACCAGTCACCGTCCGAGCCTTCAGGGCCGAGATACAGCGCGCGCGTCGCGCTGACGTGTCAGCGTGGCCATGCGCCGGGGCCCGTCCTGCACGCCGTGCAGGAGTTGCGCTCGATCATCGATGACCGGCTGCGGTCGGAGCTCGGCTCGAGCTATGACCGGCACGAGGCTCGGTCGGTGGGGACCGACAAGCTCACGGTCACGTTCACGGTTAGGGCTGCCTCGCCGGCAGAGGCCATTCGGGCGGCCGGGGCGGCGGCCGGGACCCTGATCGAGATCCTCACGGCGAAGGGCGCGGAGGTCGATCTCTCCGGGATCGCACTGGTGGTGCGTGCGCAGTTGACGTAGACGCCGGTGGAGCGGTTCATGCCCGTCGCTCGCCGCTGGCCGGGCTCTCGCAGATGCGTGATCCGCCGCTCTAACGAACGTCTGCAGGACGCCGCCGGCACCCAGTTGTGAGCCACGCCGTCAGTCGGCGAGGAAGAACAACTCGATCTCCAGGTCGGGGCCGACATGGTGGCTGGAGATGAACTGGGTGACCCGTCGTCCTGTGAGCGTCTCCACGGCGGCGATGAAACGGTCCTCCATGGCCAGTTGGAAGGCGCTGCGGTTGCCGGTGACGCTCGGCGCGCGCTGCAGTTCGATGAGCGTCTTCTCGACGTCGGTGTACATGTTGCCGAGCACGCAGGCGAGCAGGTCGTCGCCCATCATCTGGCTCTTGGCCGACCCGGGCGCTCGCTGGTAGTAGCGCTGATGGAGCTCGACCATCGCCTGGGTGATCGCGGTCAGCAGCGGCGCGCCTACGAGCGGGGGATCTGGAGTCGCCATACGGCGACGTCCTTTCTCGCTCTCCCGAAGAGACGCGCGCGCGGGGCGAAGGGCGGGACCCGACGAGCGATCGAACCCCGCAGTCTAGTGTCGTGGGCAGGTAGGCTCGACCCGTGCCTGAAGATGCTCACAGCCTGCACGGCGTACGCGGTGATGTTCTGACCGCCGTTTCCGAAGGCATGGTGGCGCTGCTGAAGGAGTACTACGGCCGCGGCCCGACGCAGGCCAAGACGTACTACCACGACGATCTCGTGGTCTGCGTGCTGAGGGGTGGGTTCACCCGCGTGGAGCAGACGCTGCTCGACGGCGGCCGCGGTCAAGCGGTCATCGCGCAGCGAATGGAATTCCAAGAGGTCATGCGCGAACGCTTCGAGGCGGTCGTGGAGCACGCCACCGGCCGGCCCGTGATCGGCTTCATGAGCGGCAACCAGCAGGACCCGGACATGATCTGCGAGGTGTTCGTGCTCAGCCCCACCGATCTGCTCGACGCCACCGAGCACGAACGCGCGACGCGCATCCGCACCCCCCGCGTTCGCTGATCATCCGCGAGAGGCCTGCGGCACCGATCGTGCATCACACGATCCTGACCGGGCGATCGCGGTGGCATTCGCGAACGCGCTGCCGTGGAACGCCACCGCGGCCCAGGTCGACACCGCGCTCGAGGCGCTCTCGAACGTGTACTTCCGCCGCACGCTGCAGCAGTCCGATCAGCCGCAGATCACCGCCACGGGCACGCTGACGGGCACGGGCGCCACGGTGGCGACGACCACCGCCCAGGCGGGCGGCTGGTTCCAGCGCCCCACCGGTGACGACCGCCGCTCGACGCTGAACACGAACGACCTGCGCGGCAAGCTGCTGCGCATCCACGTCAAGGACACGGTCACGGCCGGCGACTTCAACACTCGCTGACCCCGCCCGAGAGCGACCCGGAGATCTGGTACTCCTACCGCGACAACAACACGTCGCAGCCGCTCGGCACGCCGTGCTTCGGCTACTACGCGACGACGCCGGGGCCGATCGCGCCGGGGTCGACGACCGAGTGCCCGCGGCTGTTCCCGGAGCTCTACACCGGCGGCGTGGGCCCGCACGGCGCGGTCAAGTACCACTTCGACGCCGCCAACCCGGCCAGCCACAAGTTCCCGGCCTACTACGACAACTCGATCTTCATGGGCGAGTACACGCAGGACACGCTGCGCGAGATCAAGCTCGACTCGCAGAACCGCATCCTGAAGATCAACAGCCTCCTCGACTGCGGCCAGGCGAACATCGCCAACCCCGTGTTCGACATGGAGTGCGACAACCCGATGGACATTCAGTTCGGCGCCGACGGCTCGCTGTATCTGATGACCTACGGCGACTCCTACTACGCCGCCAACCCCGATGCGGGCCTGTACCGCTTCGATTACGTCAAGGGCCAGCGCGCGCCGAAGGCCGTGCTGACCACCGACAAGACCGACGGTGCGCTGCCGCTGACGATCCAGTTCACGGGGTCGGCTTCGAGCGACGCCGACCCGGGCGACTCGATCCGCTACGAGTGGGACTTCGGTGACGGCTCGGCGATCTCCACGGAGGCCGACCCGACCCACACCTACACCAAGGCCGGCCGCTACAACGCCGTGCTGACCGTGTTCGACTCGTCGGGGCAGAAGACCGCGACGAGCACGACCATCACCGCCGGCAACACGACGCCGACGGTCCAGGTGATCGCGCCGCTGGCCGGTGGCCTGTTCGCCTTCGGCGACACGCTCCAGTACAAGATCGTCGTCACCGACCCGGAGGAATCGAGCATCAACTGCAACGACGTGCAGGTGACGTTCGTGCTCGGCCACGATTCGCACGGCCACGCCGAGCAGACCGGCAACGGCTGCACCGGCTTCCTGCAGACGATCGCCTCCGACGTCACGCACGGCGGCAACGTGTTCGGCGTCGTCAGCGCGCAGTACACCGACAAGGGCGGATCGAGCGGTCAGGCCCCGTCGCTGACCGGCTTCGCGCAGAACATCGTCCGCCAGAAGCGCCAGGAGGTCGAGTTCGTCGTCAACCAGTCCGGCACGTCGACCGCGACCAACACCGACACGACCGGGTTCAACGGCGCGGTGCACCGTTCCGGCATCGGGGCGACCGACTGGCTCCAGCTCAACGGGCCGATCGACCTGTTCCAGGCCAACTCGATCGCGTTCCGCTACGCGGACGCGGCCGCCAACCGCACGGCGGGCAGCCCGCTGGCGGGGATCGATCTGCGCCAGGACTCGATCACCGGGCCGATCGTCGCGTCGGCGAACCTCACGTCCACGGGCGGGACCGGCACCTGGTCGACGATGACCGTGCCGATCTCCAACGCGGCCGCCGGTGCCCACGAGCTGTTCCTGACGTTCCGCACGCTCACGGGCGGATCGACGGGCGGCAACCTGTTCAACCTCAACTGGGCCGAGTTCGGCGGCAACGGCGTCACCGTCCAGTCGACGAGCACCACCGGCGACGCGGGCGGCACCGTGCCCGCGACGCTGGCCCTCACACTCGGCACGCCGGCGGCCTTCCAGCCGTTCACGCCGGGTGTGGCGAGGACGTATGACGCCTCCACGACGGCCAACGTCATCTCGACCGCCGGTGACGCGACGCTGAGCGTCGCCGATCCGAGCGCCACCGCCACGGGTCACCTCGTCAACGGCACGTTCTCGCTCCCGTCGGCGCTGCAGGTGAAGGCCTCCAGCGCGGCCGGCGCGGGCGGCGCGTTCACCGACGTCGGCGGCTCGGCCAGCCCGACCACCGTGCTCACGTACGCGGCCCCGGTGTCCAACGACGCCGTGACCGTCGCGTTCTCGCAGGCGATCGGTGCCAACGACGCCCTCCGTACGGGCGCCTACGGCAAGACCCTCACGTTCACGCTGTCGACCACGACACCGTGATCCGCGGACCGCGGCGGCCGGCTTCGGCCGGCCGCCGCGGTTCCGTCCCGCCTACGGCGTGGTCGTCGAGAGCGTGAAGACGAACGTCTTCGCGTAGGGGCCGGTGCGCAGCGGCTCGTTCGCGCCGATGGACTGCCTGAAGCGGATCGTCAGCCCGTCGTTGCTCGTCGGCCCGGTGTAGCTGTGCAGCGTCAGCGGCGTGCCGCCCACCGGGGCCAGCGCGCCCGTCACCGCCGCCTGAACCGGCTGTGCCAGCGAGAACGCGCCGTTGACCAGCCTGCCGGCCGTGGCGCTCACCGGGTCGGCGACGGACAGCGCCGCGTCGCCCGCCGTGCTGATGATCGTGGCGGTCGTCGAGGTGTCGTAGTCCTTCGCGAGGCCCGGAGTGAACGCGCCGAACGCGCCGCTCGTCCCGAGCGCCAGCGACAGGGTGGCCGGAACCGTGGCGCCGGCGCCGCCGTCGGCGACGTTCGCGAGGTCACCGGTGACCAGCGCCACCTCGCGCTCCTCGCTCTCGTGGAAGCCGTCGCTGACGCGGACCTTCACCGTGTAGGTGGTGTCCTCGTCGAGCAGGCGCTGGTCGGTGATGCGCAGCTCGCCGGTGCTCGGCACGATCGAGAACGGTCCATCGCTGCCGGTCAGTCGCCAGGTGAAGGTCCGCAGGGCGGGCCGGTTGATCTGCGACGCCCAGTCGTCCGCGGCGACCGTTCCGACCGCGGCATTGACATCGTCGATGGCGAAGCGCTGGTCGGCGCGGATGACGGGTGCGATCCCGCGCACGTAGTCGTAGAGCCAGAGCGCCGCGGGCTTGGGCGTGTCGTTGGAGAGCACGATCGGCGCGTTCTGCGCGTTGCGCCAGTGGTTGGGCTGGCGCCAGCCCCACACCGTCACACCCTGAACGGCCGGGTGCTCCCAGAAGACCGGGACGATCCGGCGATAATTGCGCAGCTGCACCTCGTCACCGGGGACGCCGCCGGAGGCCTGCCCGTCGATGTCGAGCTCGGTGATCTGCAGCGGCAGGCCGGTGGCGGCGAGGCGATCCAGGTTGGCCTTGTGCACGGCCATGTCGCCGGTGGTGGAGAACGCGTGGCCCTGCTCGCCGATGATGTCGAGCAGGTTCTCGCGCTTGAGGATGTCGATGATCTGGAGGTACTGCGTGGTCGCCGTATTGGAGTTGGTGATGCTGTAGTCGTTGAGCATCAGCTTCGTGGTGGGGAAATACTGCTTCGCCAGCCGGAAGGCGTTCAGGACCCAGTCCCAGCCCGTCCCGTCGGTGCCGTTGGCGCCGCCCAGTGCGCGCGCGTAGTTGCCGCTGGAGTTGCAGTTGTTGCCCTGGTTGGCCGAGTGCGTGCAGTCGGGCGGATCGTGCAGCGGCTCGTTGACGACCTGCAGGTAGTCGATGTCGGGGTAGCGCGCGGCGACCGCCGAGAACCACTTCTTGATCTCGATCAGCTGCTCGTCGGCCGGCAGCGCCGCCATCCACGTCGGCTGCTGATTGCCCCACACGAGGATGTGGAAGTTGAACTTCATGCCGTTGGCCTTGGCCAGCTTGTACGCGTCGTCGAGCGCCATCCAGCGCATCGGCGCGGTCCTCGTCGTCCCCGCCGCGCTGCCCCACTTGCCCGCGTTCTCCGGGGTGATCTCGTTGAAGTACTGCGTGAACAGCGGGCGGGTGAGCTCGTTGACGCTCCCGAGCCACTTGTCCTTCCCGTAGATCGGGAAGCTCGATTGCGCCCCCGCCGGCGCCGCCAACGCGGCGCCCGCCAATACGGCGACCGTCACCCCACCCGCAATGCGGGTCCAGTGCCTGCGATACATGCCCTCTCCTCCCAGCGGTTTTGATGGGACCGGCTTCGTGAACGCTAACGGATTACCGGCGCATGAGAGGTTTGCGGATGCAAACAACGAAAACCCGGTAAGATTCGCCAAATCGCTGGGTTTCCAGCGTCAGCATGCGGACCTGCCTTCATCGGACGATTCGTTGGTGCGGCACACTTTCGCCCGGTTCAGCTTGACGAGAGCTCCGTGTTAGCGCTATCAATTCGCGCGCTGAGACCGCGAGCGCATCAGGAGAGGACGCGCGATGAACCGTCTGCCCGTACACCGCTGGACCGGCCGGAAACGGCTGGTGGGGGCGATCACCGCCCTCGTCGTCGGCCTGAGCGCGGCGCCGTCCAGCGCCTCGTTCTCGTTCGGCCTGCCGGCCGCCGCCGACCTGCCGCCCGAGCTCACACAGGACCTCGTGGCCTTCTACCCCTTCGACGAGACCGCCGGCACCGTGGTCAAGGATCAGTCCGGCAACGGCCGCGACGCCGCGGTCGTCAACGCCAACGCGACGACCACCTGGAGCAACGGGCGTGGTCTGAACCTGCCGGGCGGCAACGGCGGGACCTCACCCGCCGTGCAGTTGCCGGGGTCGCTCCTGGCCGGCCTGAGCAACGCGACGATCGCCTTCGACGTCCGCCTCTCCAGCGCCACCACGCAGGGCCCGGTGTTCGCGTTCGGCAGGACGGCTGACAATGCCGGGTACCTGACGGCCACGCCGGGCGCCGGCACGACGCGCCACTCGGCATCGATCGCCGGCCCGGGTGCGAGCCCCGTGGCCCAGAGCGCCACGGCGCCCGCGGCATTGAACGCGACCACGTTCAAGCACGTCGCGGTGACGATCAAGGGCGGAGACGCGACCACGCCGGGGCAGCTGCTCCTCTACGAGGACGGCGTCCTCGTCGCGTCCAACACCGCGCTGACCCTCAAGCCGTCCGACGTCGCCTCGGCGGCCAGCTTCATCGGCCGCTCCAACAGCGCCAGTGGCCAGCAGTTCCGCGGGCGCATCAAGGACTTCCGGATCTACTCCAAGGAGCTGACGGCGAGCCAGGTGCTCGCGCTCTCGGACGAGCAGGCCCCCGGCGACCTCGCCGAGCTGAAGGCCGCGGTCGACCTCGGCGACACGAGCGCCGTGACGAAGAACCTCACGCTGCCGGCGGTGACCGGGATGACGTGGAGCACCAGCAACCCGGCGGTGGTGACGGCGCAGGGCGTCGTCACGCGCCCGGTCGCCGGCGCGGGCGATGCCCAGGCGACGTTGACCGCCACCTTCACCCACCGCGGCCTGACGGACACCAAGACCTTCCCGATCACGGTCAGGCAGCGCGCGGTGATCCCGCAGGCGCAGCTGGCGTCCGGCCTGGTGCACTACTACAAGCTCAACGAGACCAGCGGCACCACGCTGGCCGACTCGGGCTCGGCCGGCACCGCCGGTGACGCGACGCTGGTCAACCCGGCCAAGGCGGCGCTCACGGGCGCCGGCGTGTTCCTGAACCCGGACGCGTACGCGGATTCGGTCGCGGGCGCCTACGTCGACCTGCCGGACAACATCACGGCAGGCATGACCGAGCTCAGCGTCGACTACGACATCAAGATCGATCCCGCCAACGTCGGCGACCAGCATCTCTGGAGCTTCGGCCGCAAGACCACCTGCGACGGCACCGCCAACAGCGACTTCCAGGGCTCGATCTTCGGCTCCAACACAATGCGGATCCGCACGGGCCTGAGCGCCACCACACCGACCTCCGGCGCGAGCGTCCAGCGCTCGATGACCTACGCGCTGCGCGAGGGCGTGTGGAAGCACCTGACCTACACCCAGCAGCGCAACAGCACCGGCACCACCTGGACCGGCATCCTCTACGAGGACGGCGTGGAGATCGGCCGGACGACCAACCTCAGCGTCGCGCCCACCGTCAACGCGGCGGGCACGAACTGCAACTTCCTCGGCCGCGCGCAGACGCCGAGCTTCTACGCCCTCCGCGGCACGCTGCGCAACTTCCGCGTCTATGACCGCCCGCTGTCCGAGGACGAGGCGATCGCCCTGGCCGAGCCTGACGGCGTGGCCGGCGTGCGCGACGATGCGGCGGCGATCGACCTCGGCCTCACGAGCGCGATCGTGGACAACATCGTCCTGCCCAAGTTCGGGACCAAGGCCGGCTCGCAGATCACGTGGACGACCTCCGACCCGGCCGTGGTCACGGCGAGCGGCGTGATCACCCGCCCGGCCTCCGGCCCGGCCGCGACGGCGACACTGACAGCCCACCTGACCAAGGGTCTCGAGGTGGCCACGCGCGACATCACGATCACGGTGCCGGCGCAGTTCGACGACGCCCAGTCGGTCGCCCGCGACACCGACGACCTGGCCCTCGCCGCCCTCGACGACATCCGCGGCAACATCACGCTGCCGGCCGTGGGCGAGTTCGGCTCGGCGATCACCTGGGCCTCGAGCTCGCCGATCGTCACGCCGACCGGCGAGGTGACCCGTCCCGCGTACGGGCGGCCTGACGTCGCGACCACGCTGACGGCGACGATGACCAAGGGCGCCACGACGAAGACCAAGACGTTCGCGGCGACGATCAAGGCGATGCCGCGCGCGCAGGATCCCGAGCGCTACTTCCTCGGCTACTTCACCGGCGAGGGCCTGGCCGACGGCGAGCAGCTGCGCTTCGGGCTCTCCACGGGCAACAGCGCCCTGGACTGGGTGGGCCTGGGCGGCGGCAAGCCGTCGCTGGTGTCCCAACTGGGTGATCAGGGCCTGCGCGACCCGTTCATCATCCGCTCGCACGACGGCGACACCTTCTACATGATCGCCACCGATCTGAACTGGTTCAACCGCAACCGCGACTACCAGATCAACGACACCCAGTACATCGAGGTCTTCGAGTCCCACGATCTCGTCAACTGGTCCCCGCAGCGCCACGTCAAGGTCGCGCCCGACAACGCCGGCAACGCGTTCGCTCCGGAGGCGTACTGGGACGATTCGATCGGCGCCTACGTGGTCTTCTGGGCGCAGGCGATGTGGAACGACCCGATCAACCGCACCGGGGCCGGCAACCAGCAGATGTGGTACACGACCACGCGCGACTTCCGTACCTTCTCGCCGCCCGCGGTGTGGCAGAACCCGGCGCCCGCGTCGCGCATCGACACCACGGTGATCAAGGTCAACGACTGGTACTACCGCTTCACCAAGTACGAGGCGGGCAACTCGGGCTCGGACGTGTTCTCCGAGAAGAACCGCAACCTGCGCGACAGCAACATCGCCGGCTGGACCCCGGTCGCGCCGACGACGCCGTTGTCGTCGACCAACAACATGGGCATCGGGCGCTCCACCTGGGTGGCCAACCAGGGGTATGAGGGCCCGGTCGTGTTCAAGGCCAACCCGGGCGACACGGCTTGCCCGCAGTCGTTCTACTTCTGGGCGGACCGCTACACCAACGGCGGCGGCTACCAGCTGTCCTGCAGCCCCGACATCGAGGCGACCAAGTGGGAGGCCAAGACGCCGCGCTTCACCAACACCGGCACGGTGCGCCACGGCACGGTCACCCCGCTCGCGCTGCGCGAGTGGAACCGCATCCAGGGCATCGCCAACCCGGACGTGGCGACCACCACCGATCTCGTCCTGCCCGGGCCGGCGATCAAGGAGGGCGACACGCTGAAGGCGACCGTCAGCGCCGCCGACGGCTACCAGACGGGTGGGCGCGTGCGGTTCTCGGCCCAGGGCTGGGAGCAGACCGTCTACCTCGACCACGGCGTCGCCTCGGTGACGCTGCCCGGCACGCTGCGCGGTGGCGTCGAATCGGTCAAGGCCGAGTACCTCGGCTTCGACTTCCTCACCGCCTCGCAAGAGGCCGAGCAGGCCACCGTCCTGCAGACCAACACCCCGGTCGACGGCACGGTCGGCGGCAGCGTCCCCGCGACGCTCTCGCTGACGCTGGGCGCGCCGGTGGCCTTCGGCGCCTTCACCCCGGGCGTCGCGCAGGACTACACCGCGTCGACCACCGCGACCGTCACCTCGACGGCCGGCGACGCGACGCTCAGCACATCGACAGCTCGCCTGACCAACGGGGCGTTCAGCCTCGCCCAGCCGGTCGTGATCACGCCCGCCAAGACGTCCTGGAGCGGGCCGGCGAGCAATGACGTGGTGACGGTCGCCTTCAAGCAGTCGATCGGCGCCACCGAGCCGCTGCGCACCGGCACCTACAGCGCGAACGTCACGTTCACGCTGTCCACGACGACCCCGTAGCCGCGTCCGTCCGCCGTGCGCGCCTGGTGCGCGCACGGCGGGCGTCGCTCGGCTCGTCATTCCGCGAACCTTTGGAGTTAACGCTCACACGTCGCCCTGGTGCCCGCTCTCTCAACGGATCTTCGAGTCTTCGGATTGCGTTGACAGGGACGCGCTGTTATCGCTAACATATGCCCGGCTCGGGGAAGCCTGCACGAGCGGGAGCGATCGGGAGGGAGAGGCTTGCGGCTACGCCTGCGGCCACACGCGCCGGGGTATCTCACCGTGCCACCGGCGGTCCGGTCGTTGAGCGTCCAACCACCAGGAGAGGGAGTCGGTCAGTCGATGCGACGGTCTTGGCCTTCGAGGGCCTGGTCTCGGCCGAGGAAGGCGCGGCGGTCGTGCGGCGCGCGCGCTGGCGTGCTCGCGCCCCGCCGGCGGCGCGAGCGTCGTGTTGGTCAACCAGGGGTCGACCAAGTCGACACTCGCAGCAATGCCGCGACCGATCGAGCGACCACCGACCGGCGGCCGGCGACTGGCGGCGCTGCCGCCGCGGCGCCGGGGCGATCGCCCCCGATGGCGCGCGGCAACGGCGAATTCGCGGCGCCACGGCCGCGGCCGGCGGAGGGCGCTGCCGCACGCTGGACAGGTGTCCCGCGGGCGCCCGACGCGCCGTGCACGCAGGCGCACGCGCAACCACTGACGTTCACGCTGTCCATCACCATCCCCTAGGAGGGTTGCCCATCCATGTCCAGATTCCCCGCCTCGCGGGGCGGGCGGCCGCTTGCCGTCGCGCTCTGCCTCGCCGGCTTCGCGCTCGTGCCGGCCGCCGCGGCCCACGCGCAGGCGCCGTGTGATCTCTACGGCGCCGGCGGCACGCCCTGCGTCGCCGCGCACAGCACCACCCGCGCGCTCTACGCGGCCTATGACGGCCCGCTCTACCAGCTCAAGCGCAGCTCGGACAACACCACCACCAACGTCGGCGTGCTGTCGCCGGGCGGCTACGCCGACGCCGCCGCGCAGGAGTCGTTCTGCGCCGACACGCGCTGCGTGATCTCGGTCATCTACGACCAGTCGCCGAAGGGCAACGACCTCAAGCAGGCGCCTCCCGGCACGTTCAAGGGCCCGGCGCCCGGCCAGTACAACGAGTTGCCGATCGCCGACATGGCACCGACCACGATCAACGGTCACCGCGCCTACGGCGCCTACATCATCCCCGGCATGGGCTACCGCAACAACCAGGCCACGGGGATCGCCGTCGACGACGAGGCCGAGGGCATCTACATGGTCTTCGACGGCACCCACTACGACAGCGGCTGCTGCTTCGACTACGGCAACGCCCAGCGCTCCAGCACGGCCGAGGGCGTCGGCACGATGGAGACGGTCTACTTCGGCACCGCGACGGCCTGGGCCCGGGGGACCGGACCCGGCCCGTGGCTGATGAGCGATCTCGAGGCCGGCCTGTACGCCAGCAACCTGCCCAACGGCACGTCGAGCCCGAACAGCCCGACGATCACCGACCGCTTCGTGAGCGGGTTCGTCGGCGGCGACTCCGGCAACCACTTCTCGATCCGCAAGGGCAACGCGCAGAGCGGCGGCCTGGACACCTTCCACGACGGCGCCCGCCCGGCCGGATACTCGCCGATGCACAAGAAGGGCGCGATCCTGCTCGGCACCGGCGGCGACAACGGCAACGGGTCCGCGGGAACCTTCTACGAGGGCGTGATGACCTCGGGCTATCCGTCCGACGCGACCACGGACGCGGTCCAGTCGAGCATCGTGGCGGCCAGGTACAACCCGGCGCAGGTGACGCTGGCGACGCCGAAGACGTTCACGGCGAGCACGACGCAGACGCTCGCCTCGACGTTCACCAACTACACGGGGCAGACGATCACCAACGTCAGCCTCGCGTCGACCGTCCCCGCCGGCTTCACCGTCACCGGCACGGCGACGGCGAGCTCCCTGGCGCCCGGGCAGAGCATCACCGCCAACCTGCGCCCGCGCTCGGGGACGACCACGGCCGCCGGGTATCTGAAGGCCACGGCCACCTGGACCGACGCCGACGGCAGCGCCCGATCCGAGACGACGCAGGAGTGGGTGCGCAACGTCTTCCCGATCAAGCTCAACGAGGTCCGGCTGAGTGTCACCGGCGCGACGACCAACTCGTTCGTCGAGCTCTACAACGCCTCCACCAGCAACACACCGGTCGACATCTCCGGCTGGACCGTGGCCTACACGCCGACCGGCGCCGACACGGTGACGCTGGCGACCATCCCGGCGGGCACCACGCTCGCGCGCGGCGCCTTCTACGTGCTCGGCGGCCCGGGGTTCACCGGCACCCCGAACGCCAGCTACTCCGCGACGTTGAACGCGACCGGCGGCTCGTTCGCGCTGCAGGACGGCGCCGGCGTGGTCGCCGACGGCCTCGTCTATGGAACCCAGCAGAGCAGCTCCAGCGGCAACGGCACGATCGCCAGTCCCTGGCTCGCACGGCTGGAGGGGGGCACGTCCCAAGGCGGGTGCATCGCCATCCGGCCGACCGCCGCCGCCGGCAACGGCAACAGCCTGATCCGCTGGGCCAACGGCGCCGACACCGACAGCAACTGCACCGACTTCCGCTCCACTCCGCTGCCCACGCCGGGGGCGGTCAACGCGTTCGGGGTGAACTCCACCACCAGCCCGAGCGCCACGGTGCCGTCGATGCTCGCGCTGACGCTCGGGAGCGCCGGGAGCTTCGGTGCGCTGACCCCGGCGGTGGCCCGCGACTACACGGCCACGATGTCGGCCACCGTCACCTCGACCGCCGGCAACGCGGCGTTGTCGGCGTTCGACGCGAGCGCGACGGCGACCGGCCACCTCGTCAACGGCAGCTTCACGCTGCCGTCGGCGCTGCAGGTCAAGGCCTCCAGCCCGGCGGGTGCGAGCAGTGGGGCGCTCAGCGAGGTCGCCGGCTTCGCGAACCCCGCGACGCTGGTCACCTACGGCGCCCCGGTCAGCGGTGACCCGGTGACCATCGGCTTCCAGCAGCACGTCGACGCCGGCGACGCGCTGCGCGCCGGCAGCTACTCCAAGACGATCACCTTCACGCTGTCCACGACGACCCCGTAGCACGAGCCGGCCGGGGCGCGAGCCCCGGCCAGTTCCGATATAGCCATTCGCTGAACGAATCCAGAAGCGGCGGCGAAGACGCCGCCGTGGCCTACAATCGCCTGTTCGGATGGGCATACAACTATTTGACGTGAGCGTTCGCCGGTGATCCGGGAGGAATGGTTCGCGGCGCAGATCCAGGCGCTGCGGGTGTTACCGGTCGTCGTCCTGGACCATCCGACCAGCGGCGTCGCGGTCGCGCACGCGCTGGCCTCCGGCGGGCTCGCCTGCATGGAGATCACGCTGCGCACCGAAGGGGCGATCGAGGCCATCGAAGCCGTGACGCAGGCCGTCCCCGACATGCTCGTCGGCGCGGGGACGGTCATGCGCCCGCAGCAGGTCGAGGCGGCGGTGGCGGCGGGCGCCCACTTCGTGGCCTCACCCGTCGTCGACCACGACGTGATCCGCCGTGCCCGTGAGCGGGGGGTGCCGATGCTCCCCGGCGTGGCGAGCCATGCCGAAGCCGTCGCCGCGACGCGCGCGGGCGCCCGGACGGTCAAGGTCGCCCTCGCGGCCGGCGCCGACGGTCCCGATGAGCTGCGCACGTACTCGAAGCTGTTTCGCACGTTGCAGTTCATCCCCACCGGCGCGCTCGAGGTGCCGGAGGTCGCCGCCTACCTGCACGAGCCGCGCGTGCTGGCCGTCGGGACCAGCCGCATCACCCCCTACGGGGCCGTCGGGGCGCAGGTGCGGCAACTCGCCACGGAGTTCGCCGCGGCGGCGAATTAGAGCCGCAACGCGAGCGCGGCCCCGACGCTCTCCGTCACGGCGGTTGCGGGGTGTGCCCAGCGAGCAAGCGAGCGGAGCGGGAGCCGCGTCGGCATCCGGCGCGCGCCTGCCCGGCGAACTCAGGTGGTGCGGCGGGCGCGGTAGGCGGCGACCGCGTTGCGGTTGGCGCACGTGGTGCTGCAGAAGCGGCGCGAGCGGTTGCGCGAGAGGTCGAGCACGAGGTCCTCGCAGCGCGCGTCCGCGCAGATCGACAGGCGCGAGAGCTCGTCGGCGCGGATCAGGTCGATCATCGCCATCGCCGTCTCGACCGCCACCCGGCGATCCAGCGGCGCATCGCTCGGGACGGCGTGGATGTGCCAGTCGAGGCCGTCGTGGCGTCGCAGCTGGGGCAGCGCCCGCGCCTCGGCGAGCAGCCCGTTGACCAGTTCCGCCGCCTCGTCGCGCTCGGCCGTCAGCAGCTCGCGCAGCACGGGGCGCAGGGCCCGCAGCGCCTGCAGCTCGGCCTCGTCGCCGTCGTGGCGGCCGCTGAACTCGTGCTCGACGAACCACGCGTCGACGTGGGCGATCTCGGTGAAGGTGTCGTGCACCTCGGCACTGTTGACGAGCGCGACGGCCGCCCGCAGCGAAGATGCGGTGTCATAGGCAAACAACTCCTTGACATGTTACCGTCATTGGCCATGCCGTCCATGGCCAATGACAACAAGGCCGCCGTCGGGTTCGCGTTCGCGCTCGCCTCGGCGGCGTCGTTCGGGCTCTCCGGAGCGCTGGCGCGCGGCCTGTTGGACTCGGGCTGGAGCGCGGGCGCCGTCGTCCTCGCCCGCCTGGGCATCGGCGCCCTGGTCGTCGCTCCGCTCGCCGTCCGCGCGCTGCGCGGCCGCTGGGGCGCGCTGCGGGCGAACGCGTGGTTCTTGCTCGTGTTCGGCGCCGTCCCGGTCGCGGGCGCGCAGTTCGCCTACTTCTCGGCCGTGCAGCGGATGGACGTCGGCCCGGCGTTGTTGATCGAGTACACCGCGCCCGCCGCCGTGGTCGTCTGGCTGTGGCTGCGCGAGGGCGAGCGCCCCGGGCCGTTGACGCTCGCCGGCGCCGGGCTCGCCGCACTCGGTCTCGTCCTCGTCCTCGACCTCATCTCGGGCGCCGACCTGGCGCCCGCCGGCGTGCTCTGGGCGCTGATCGCGATGGTCTGCGCCGCCTCCTACTTCGTGCTCGCCGCCAAGCCGCGCGAGGGCTTGCCGCCGGTCGCGCTGGCCGGCGCCGGCCTGACGACCGGCGCGCTGGTCCTGTCCGTCCTCGGCGTCGTCGGTGTGCTGCCGATGCACGCCAGTACCGCTTCGCCGGTCTACGCCGAGAACGCCCTGGCGTGGTGGGTGCCGCTGGTCGGGCTCGGCGTCGTCACGGCGGGGATCGCCTACTGCACCGGGATCGAGGCCAGCCGGCGGCTCGGCTCGCGCCTGTCGTCGTTCGTCGCCCTGCTCGAGGTCGTCGCCGGTGTGACGTTCGCGTGGCTGCTGCTCGACCAGCTCCCGGGCGCCATCCAGTTGATCGGCGGCGCGCTGATCATCGCGGGCGTCGTCGTGGTCAAGCTCGGCGAGCGCCCGCCCGGCGCTCAGGCGCGGCGTCGCGCGCGGACCACGGCGTCGACGCCCGAGCCGGCCGTGGCCCTGGCGCGGTCCTCGGCGATGATCAGCTCCCAGTGGTCCGCGCCGAGCGCGGCCACCACCTCGTCGACGGACACCTGAACCTGACCCGCCGCGGGCGTCCGGGCCCCGGTCGCCGGGTCGATCGGGCGGTGGCCGACGAGGAACAGGGTCCCGCCGGGGGCGACGCCGCTCGCCAACCGCCGCACCGTCTCCTCGACCGACCCCGCGATGTGGACGTAGAGGGAGACCACGAGGTCATAGCCGCCGGGCTCGGGCGCCCACGTCGTCAGGTCGCCCTCGACCCACTCGATGCGCCGCGCCACGTCGGGTCCGGCGGCCTCGGCCGTCGAGCGGGCATGAGCGAGGACCGTGGCGGAGAAGTCGACCGCGGTCACGTGCCAGCCGCGCGCGGCCAGCCAGAAGGTCTCGGACCCGTGGCCGCAGCCGGCGTCGAGCGCGCGGCCGGGGGAGAGGGACTCGAGCTCGGCGACCAGACCCGCGTTCGCGGGGCGCAGTGTGCCGCCGTGCCTGGCCAGCGCCTGCGCCCACCGCTCTTCCCAGAACGTCCGGTCGTACTCGGTCACCAGCGTCCCGCGGCCGCCTGATGACGACGGACTACTGCAGCGCGTCGGGCGGGAGCACGTACCGGGAGGGCCCGCGCGCCGCGACGCCGCCGAAGCGTGAGCCGTAGAGGCCGCGCTCGGGCGCCTTGGCGCTCGTGACCTCCTCCTCGGGGAGGCCGGCGTGGTCGGTGATCCAGCGCAGGATCGCCTCGCTGTCACGGCCCTCGGCGAGGATCGCCGCGCGTTCGATCACCGTGCCTCCCGAGCGGTGCGGGCGGGCGAGGCGCTTGACCGTCGCCTGGATCGGATCAACCGGCGGCGACTCTGTACTGGGCATCGCGTGCTCCTCGGGGCGCAACGGTGGAAGGGAAGTGCCCGAGCGCTAGGACGAGCATAGTCTCCCGCGGGTGAACCCGACGCTGAAGCGGATGGCGGCCTACATCCGTCACCACGCCGGCGGGAACCCGAACCTGCACGCGTGGGCGGACTTCATCGAGGCGCTGCCGCCGGACGGGGAGGAGGCGCAGGCGTTCACCCGAGCGCAGCGGGAGCTCGGTTTCCCCGACCCGTTCGTCCCGCGCTGCGACGACGGGCTCTACATGCGCACCTACGGGCTCGCCGATCGTCCTCCGCCGGATCGCGGCACGCTCGGTGAGCTGGTCGCGCTGGAGGGGATGAGGGAGCCGCTGGCGCCCGGGGCGTACTTCCCGATCGAGCCGACACCGATCCGCGACGGCCTTCCGCTGTGGGCGGTCTCGGTGCGGGTGATCTCCGACGACCCCGCGCTGTGGGGGCGCTGGGAGCACGCGTCCGACCTCGCGCACCCGCGGCTGGAGCGGGTCCGTGGCTACGGCGTCAACGAGCTGCCCGACGAGACCGAGCTCTACCGCACGCAGCTGCGGCTGTGGGCGGCCGACGCGGCCGAGGCCCGCGCGCTGGCCGGCTCGCTGGTCGATCGCCTGATGGGCGGAGCGCGTGGGCGCCGGCGTCTGGACGTCACGCCCGCCTACCGCGAGGACTATCACCGGCTTCCGCGCCGTCCCGAGGACTACCGGTCGAAGCTGGTCACGAAGTCCTGGCAGCGGTTCGAGCCGTCGGCGCTGGGCGTGAAGGTCCTCTGGTGGACCGGCCCCTGCGAGCTCGAGCGCGCCGACGTCGACGAGACGCCGGAGCGGGTGACGATCACGCTGCGCGAGCGCTACCCGCCCGCGTTCGCCGAGGGCGGGGACCCGATCGAGGTCGTCGCCATCGGCCGTATCCGCTGTGTCGAGGTCGCGCTGGCGCGACCGCTGGCGGGCCGCGCGGTCGTCGACGGGTCGACGGGACGCCCGCCGGACGAGCTCGACGACTTCGACGACCACGCGCGCAACAAGCGTGAGTGGGTGCTGGCGTGCGACCTCGACACGCTCGACTGCGTCAGGGTCAGCTGACGTGCAGCGTGCGCACGATCGTGGTCTGGTTGCCCGCCCGTCAGCGTGAGCCCTGTGGCGGCCCGGGCGCACGCGGCGTTCGAGCGCAGGCGGAGGCATGGCCAGGGTCAGGCAAGATGCGGGCATGATCGTCGCGTTCGCCGGACGCCGGGCAGGCTCGATCGAGGGCGACCTCGGCGCCCTCGCCCAGCGCCTGCAGGCCGTCTTGACCGAGCTCGCGCCCACTGCGGTGATCGGGGCGGCGGCCGACGGCGCCGACCTGCTGATCGTCGAGGCCGCGCTCGCGCTGGACGGCACGCAGGTCCACGTGATCCTGCCCACGCCCGAGGCCGTGTTCCGCGAGGCGTCGGTGCGGGAGGACTGGCGGGCGCGCTTCGACGCCGCGCTGGAGGCGGCACGCCGGCGCGGCAGTGTCACCTCACTCGGGCTCGAGGACGGCGCCGACGCCTATCGGGCCGGCAACCGCGCCTTCCTTGATCGAGCGGGCGAGCTGGCCGGACAGGTCCTCGTGCTCGCCGTGGCCGCCGAGGGCACCGGCGCGATGGTTCAGGACCTGATCGATGCCGCCGAGCAGCGCGGGGTGCCTGCGCTGCGCATCGACCCGGACTGACTCACACGTCGTCGTCCTCCTCGTCGGTGGCCGTCGTCGTCATCGTCATCGGGCTCGGGCTCCTCCGCATCCGGCGATTCGAACTCGTCGTCATCGGTCTCGCCGAAGGCCGGATCGGGCTCGTCGGCGATCTCGAAGCCGAAGTCCGGGGCCGGGAACTCGGCCGTCTCGGTCTCGGCGGTTTCAGCCATGTGCGGCTCCAGTCAGCTTGTTGATGTAGTCGAAGCGCGCCTTGCGGTTGTTCTTCTCCCAGCCGGTCTTGCGCGCCGCGACGGCGATGTTGCGCGCGTAGCGCCTGAGCAGCTTCTTGGCCTGGACGGCGTCGCGCAGGTGGCTCGGGTCCACCTCGCCCCAGCCGCCGTGGCGCTTGGCGATCCGGCGCTGCTTGATCAGGATGTCGCGCGCCGCGCGCTCCTTGTCGTTCATCAGCCGGTAGGGGTGAACGTGCTCCTCGTGCACCTCCGGAGCGTCGTAGACGTCCGGGTGAAAGGTGCAGTGCCAGGCCTCGCTCGGCGCATCCGAGGCCAACTGGCCGCCCTTGATGCCCCACCCGTACTTGTGGCCGTGCTGGCGCACCATCGCCTGCATCGCCG
The DNA here is from genome assembly GCA_963798325.1 of uncultured Solirubrobacteraceae bacterium. Classification (GTDB taxonomy): domain Bacteria; phylum Actinomycetota; class Thermoleophilia; order Solirubrobacterales; family Solirubrobacteraceae; genus Solirubrobacter. The sequence continues at coordinate 684,170 of CAWCSS010000001.1, read as the reverse complement.
GGTGGCCGACGTCGACGGCGATGCCCCACCCGTGGTTCGACGTGCCCGGGCGCGCCGCCAGCGCGCCCCTGCCCGACTGGTAGAGCTGCCAGAAGTACTGCTGCTGCTCGAAGGTGCGGTACGCCGTGCGGTCCGAGGTGGGGCACAGCCAGACCTGCGAGGTGGTGCCGATCTCCTTGCGCATCGCCAGCCAGGAGAGCGCCGCGTCCTTGCGGAGCTTGCCCCCGGGGATGGGCATGAGCTCGTTCGGCGGCAGGTGCCCGTTGGTGTCGGTCATAGACGAAGTTCGCCTCCGATTCGTCGTGATTCGCGGCGACCGTACACCGAGCGCAAAGATGAGTGGGGAAAGTTTTTCGGCTTGCGTTAGACCCGCAAATCTGCGCAGAATCGGCTCACACCTAACCGTCTCCTGTCGCAAGGGAGGAACGATCATGAGTGCCGAGACGGCACCCGCAGATCCGGCGCTGGCCGACGACGAACTGGTGCCGGACGATGAGGAGTTCGAGGACGAGCAGCCCGAGCCCGATTCGCGTCTGACGCCCGATCCGCCCGCCGACGAATGATGAAGACCAGCGAAGCCGGTGTGGCGCTGATCAAGGAGTTCGAGGGCTTCCCCTTCGGTGGGCGCCCGTACCAGGACATGGTGCGGGTGTGGACGATCGGCTACGGCCATACCGAAGGCGTCGGCCCGCGCTCACCGCGGCTGACCATCCAGCAGGCGAGTGACCTGCTGATGGAGGACCTCAACGACAAGTACGCGCCGCACGTCGCCCATTTGGGCGTCGATCTGGAGCAGAACCAGTTCGACGCGCTGGTGTCGTTCGTCTACAACTGCGGTCCCGGCGCGATCGGCGACACGCGGGTCGGGCGCTCGTTGCGCGCCCGCCAGTACGACGCCGCCGCCGACGCGCTGCTGGCGTGGAACAAGGCCGGCAACCAGGTCGTCCCGGGCCTCGTCCGCCGTCGCCAGGCCGAGCGCGCCCTGTTTCTGGCCGCGGACCACGCTGACGCGGCCGGCCGCGGCGACCCGCTGGAGGGCTACACGGACAACGAGAAGGCCTGGATCCGTGAGTACGACCAGTTGCGGCGCAAGGACGAGAACCTCGAGCGCCGCCGCGCGCTGCGAGACATGATGCGCGCCCAGCGCAAGCGCATCTGGCATCTCGCCCGCCCGAAGGAGAAGGGCGGCGACGGCCAGGGCTGGGATCACGCGCACCGCCGGGAGCGTTACCGGTCCCTGTTGGCCCGTACCTCCTGAAACCGGGGTGAGGCTCCTCGCGAGCGCGGGGAGCCACCTCGGGTACCCTCGGCTTGATGGCCGAGCCGAAGCGGCGCCTCCCGCAGCAGATCCGCAACGTCCCGTGGTCGGAGTTCCGTCGTCACGCGACGGAGGCCTTCCTGATGCTGCAGGCGGGCTGGACGGCGCTCAGCGAGGCTGAGCGCTCCGAAGCGCGCAAGCTGGTCACGAAGTCACGCGGCAAGCCGGGCAACCTCTCGCGCCCTGAGGCGCAGCGGCTGGGCGTGCTGGCGGCCAAGGCGGCGCGCGCCGCCGCCGCGCGGCGCTCACGCTGACGGGCCCGCGGGCGGAGCGGCGTGAGCTTTGCCGCGGTCGCGCGGGCGCGCGATCAGGCCTGCTGCGTGCCGCCTACCCGGAGCAGGCGGCACGCGATCTACTGGATCGGCTCGGCGCGTCGCCGCGCCGGTCGTCGTCGGTCGACTAGCTCGTGATGAACTTGGTCTTCGCCACGGCGGCGAGGACCTGCTTCATCGACAGCGGCTTGTCGAACGCGTCCGGGGCGGGCGGGGCGCCGTTGATGGCGCGAATCCAGCCCGCATGGCGAGCCTCGATCGCGTGGATCGAGAGCGCGGCGACGAGGATCCTGTGGTTCTTGACCTTCCCGGCCTGGCCCTTGTAGGCGGCGACGCCGGTGTCCTCGAGCAGCTGCGCGGTGGCGGCGAACTTCGCGGGATCCTTGGTCGTGCCCTGGAAGTCGAACTTCGGCTTCTTGATGGCCTTGCGACCGAGCGCCGTCCGCAGCGCGACCACGTGCGCCGACTCGTGCGCCCGCACGACGCGGGCGAAGGTCAGCAACTCGCCGGTCAGGCCCGCACCGCCCTGCGCCTCGGTGTAGAACGCCGTCTCGAGGTACTCGAGCGTGAGCGCGTAGTTGAGGATCGCGATGTCGCCCTTGCTCAGCGACGCCGCCTTGGCGCCCGGCGCCATCAGGCCGAGCAGTGCTCCGCCACCGAGGAACGCGCCCCCGAAGGTGACCGCCCGACGCACGGCGTCAGAGCGGGTCATGGCCGCGTCCTGGGTCTCACGGATCGCGCCGTCAGCATCAACGATGTCGAGATCGAACACGCGCATCACCCCTTGATGAAGCCGGTCGCGGTGACTGCCTCAGTCACCTGTTCCATGGTCTTGTACGGCTGCAGCGAGCTCGGCGCCGGGTATTCGTACGGGGCGTTGCCGTAGCCGGCGGCGCCGTACATGATCTGCCGCACCCAGGCGGCGTGGCGCGCTTCGACCGAGACGATCGTCGCCGCGGCGGCGAGCGTCTTCTTGGTCAGCCGCGTCCCCTGGCCGTTGTAGGCGGTGACGCCGGTGTCTTCGAGCACCGTGGCCGTGGCCAGGAACTTCCAGTTGTCCTTGACGGTGTCGCCGAAGTCGAACGTCGGCTTGCCGATCGCCTTCGAGCCCAGCGCCTTGGCGAGGTACTCGACGTGCGCGAGCTCATGATCGCGGACGGTCCGCGCGAACTCGAGCACCCGCGGCTGCAGCGCGTTGTTCGCGACCGCCTGGACGTAGAACTCGCTCTCGAGGTACTCGAGCAGGAGCGCGAAGTTGAGGATCTCGACGTCTTGCGACGCCGACGGCTTTCCGAGCGCGATGCTCGGGAGGCCACCGATGGCGACGCCACCGGCGATCAGTGTGCCGCCGGCGATCGCGCCGCGGCGGAAGAAATCTGCGCGTGTATGACCACGCTGCATCGCGCCGCGGATGACCTCGTCCGGGTCCGCGACGTCAAGCGTCACATGATGGGGCATTGACAGCCCTCCGAGGAGTTTGGGGGAAGTGCTCCCTCGACCATCCCCATGCGGAACCCGGAGTAGTCGGGGCCCGCACAAGTAGGCGGGATCGCTACATCAGCCGATGCCGACGGCGCAGCTCGGTCGGGGTGACCCCGTGACGCGTTCGAAATGCCTTGATGAACGCGGACGAATGGCCGTAACCGACGAGCCCCGCAATCTCCGCCACAGACGCGTCGGTTGCCACCACGAGCTCCGCGGCGTAACGCATCCTGGCCACCGCGATGTACTGGCGCACCGAAGTACCTTCAGCGGCACACACGCGCTGGAGCTGACGTTCTGAGGTCAGCGCCGCACGGGCGATGTCGGTGACGGTCAGGTACTCGCCGAGATGGCTCTCGATATGAGCCTTCGCGGCGTGCCAGATTTCCCGGTGGACGTCGGGCGTGGATGAGCGTTGCCCAGTGGGCAAGGGACCTCCCTGAGGTGAACGGACTCGGGGTGCGCATTCATCGGCGCGCATCCCGTTGTCCCCCTTCCTTCGCACCAGGCCGCCTGCCGGATCACTCTTCACGGGAGTCGTGTCGAGCAACGTGAAGACCGCGTTGGTCCACGCGGCGCCCGTACGCAGCGGTTCCGTGGCCCAGATCGCCGCTGCGAAGGCGATCGCGACCGCATGTCGGCCGCGGGGCGGGTGTAGGTGAGCAGCGTCGCGGACAGCGGGGCTGGCGCGTTGCCGTTTGCCCCGACACGCAACGGCGCGGCGAGTGAGGACGCGCCGCTGGAGACCGTGAGCGTCAGGAAGCCTGTCGATCCGCGGAGAAGATCGCGGGGGAGCGGGTGGCGTCGACGCGCAGCGGCTGCGCCACCCAGTCGCCATGGCGACGGCGGCGTGCCTGGGTCGGCGAGCGGGGTGCACGGCACGGCGTTGGTGATCCGCGGTGCGACCAGACACGGCAAGACACGCGAGCGTCGAGTTTCACGCGTATACGTTGTGAAACTCGACGCTCGCGTCGCCGGACGCCGCGTGAGCCGACCATCCGCCGCGGTCTGCGCGTGGTCTCACGCCACCACGGCATCGATCGCGAACGCACCCCGCGCCCGAGCGACCGAGACGCGATGGTGGCCGTCGCGTACGGCGTAGAGCTCGCCGACCGGCACGACGGAGATCGGCGGCAGCGACACGCCCTTCTCCTCGGCGATCCAGATGCTCTCCCAGCGTCGCCGCGCGGAGCGGCGGACCGGCCGGAACCCTTGGTCGAACTGCCGGGCGCGACTCGGTTCGAGGGTGCCGCTGATCGCTTCGAGCGGGATCTCGCGGATGCCGCCGCGGCCGCTGCCGGCCAGTGGGCGCTGGTAGACGGGGAGGTCGCCGCGGGTGCGCGTCAGCCGGCGCAGTCGGGCGGCGCGGCGGGCACGGGTGAAGGCGTACTCCGCATCGATCATCGCCGAGCCTGTCTTGAACATGGGAGACAGGCTCGCGCTGAGGCCCGCCCCGTACATCAGGCGTACGCCGCCACTTGACGAACCAAACCCCTTAGGAGCTTCCCTTCTGGTCAGGTCGTCCAGGGGTTTGCGGCAAGACTGGACGTATGTACTGATGATTGGCCCAGGTTTCCGCCGATCGGCAAATCAACGGCCCGATTCATCCGCAGGGCGCGAAAAACCGATATGCGGTAGATCGAAAGATCGCCCGCATTGAGAATGCTGAGCGCGCCTGATCGCTTCCGTGCCCTTGCGCTGGGTTTGCCGCTTCAGGTAGAACACCGGCCGGGTTCGGAGGTTTCGGAGGGTGGATTAGATGGAGCAAGGACCGGCTCGGAGGCCGGCGCTTCCAGCAGTGTCGCTTGCCGCGGTTGGCGCCGGGGCGGTCTCGCTGACGGTTGTCGCCGTCCCTTGGCTGCGGATGTCCTTCGAGGCGCCGTCACTACGCGTCGCACTCGAGACCGGTGGAGCATTGGTGGCGGTCACGACCGTCGGGCTTCTCGTGCGCAAATGCGGCCTGCGGTCGCGCGCGGACCATCTGTGGCTGATGATGGGGTTGATCGTGCTCGCCGCGACGGCCTCGGGCGTGGCCGCGTCGATCATCGCCGGGGTCTGGTCGCCCCGCGAGGCGCGCTACTCGATGGCCGCCAACCTGGCGGGCATGCTGATGCTCGCGGTTGCTGCCCACGCGCCGGCAAGACCCTTACGAGTACGGCGCAGGACCGTCATGCTCGCCGCGGGCGCCATCGGCGCGATCGTCTTCAGCGCCGCGGCCTACCTCGCGGGCGCCGGCCCGGCACAGGGTCTGGTGATCAACGGCTGGCCGTCCTTCCGTCCCGAGCTGGGGCGGCTCATCGTCCAGTGCGCGATCGCCGTCACGCTCGTGATCGCGGCCGTCGGGCTCGCCCGCCGCGCCAGCGATCGCCACGAGCCGCTGCTGCGCTGGGTCGCGATCGCGGTCGTGCTCGGCGGGTTCGCCAAGCTCGACTACGCGCTCTTCCCGCCGATCGGCGCGGACAGCGTCCACCTCGGTGACGTCCTGCGGATCGCGGGCTGGCTCGCCCTGTTCGCCGGAGTGCTCGACGAGATGCGCGCCCGCATGCAGGTCCGCGCCGAAGCCGCCGTCGACGACGAGCGCCGCCGCCTGGCGCGCGAGTTGCACGACGGCGTGGCCCAGGAACTGGCCTTCATCCGCCGTCGCGCCGGCCGCCTGTCGATGACCGCCGACGGCACCGACATCCTCGACGCCGCCGACCGCGCGCTGGAGGATTCGCGGCGCGCGATCGAGGCGCTCGTCCCGCCCGCCCACGAGCCCCTGGACGTCGCGCTGGAGCGCCTCGGCGCGCGGCTGGCCAACGAATGCGACCTCGAGGTCCAGGTCAACGTCCGCGAGCAGCTCGACATCACCCCTGAGGTACGTGCCGAGCTGATCCGGATCATCGCCGAGGCCGTCCGCAACGCCGCCCGCCACGGCGGCGCCCGCCACGTGTGGATCGACCTCGCGGGCGCTCCGCTGAGCGTGCGCGTGCACGACGACGGCCACGGCTTCCGCAACGGCGCCAACAGCGGCCTGGGCGTCGCCGGCTACGGATTGATCGCCATGCGCGAGCGTGCCGAGCAGGTGGGCGGCCAGTTCAGCTACGAGTCCGTCCGCGGCGCCGGTACTCTCGTGCAGGTGGTGCTGCCATAGACCGGGTACGCGTTCTGCTCGCCGATGACCACGCGCCGACGCGCGAGGACATTGCGAGCGCGCTCGGACAGGACGGTGGCTTCGACATCATCGCCCAGGCGGAGGACGCCCCCGGAGCGGTGGATGCGGCGCTGCGCGAGCAGCCCGACCTCGCGCTGCTGGACGTGAACATGCCCGGCAGCGGGCTCGCGGCGGCGTGGGAGATCACCGCGCGGCTGCCGGCCACGCGCGTCGTCATGCTGACGATCTCGCGCGACGACTGGCACGTGTTCGCGGCCCTGCGCGCGGGCGCGGCGGGCTACCTGCTCAAGGACACCGAGACCGAGCGACTGCCGGACGCCCTGCGCGACGTGATGGCCGGCGAGGCCGCGTTGCCGGTGACGTTGGTCACGCGGCTCGTGGAGGAGTTCCGCGACCGCGCGCCGCGGCGGCGGGCGCTGATGCCGTCTCGCGAGGGCGAGCCACGGCTGACCTCGCGCGAGTGGGAGGTGCTCGAGCTGATGCGACGCAAGATGACCACGGCGCAGATCGCGAGGACGCTTGGTCGTCTCGCCCGCGACCGTGCGCTCGCACGTGGCCGCCATCCTGCGCAAGCTCCGCGTGCCCGACCGCGACGCGGCAGTGAGGCTGTTGGATCGGCAGTAGAAGGCGGACATTCCACCGTCGCCTCAGATGCCAAGGCTTCATGGTGAGTTCCTCGCCGGAGCGGTGGGTGAGCTGGCCGGCGTCTCCGGCAACACGATCGGCCAGTGGGCGCGCTGGGGCTACATCCGCGCGTCGCAATCGGCGGGCGATCCGCACGTCTACAGCGTCGAGGACGTCACCGAGGCGGCGATGGTCAAGGCGCTGCTGGATCGCGGGGCGTCGCGCATGATGATCCGGCGGGCGATCTCGCAGTTGGGCGTCCTACGGCGACTGGCCGCTGTCGGAGGCGACGCTGGCGGTCACCGAGAAGGGCCGGATCGTCCTGCGCGAGGACGGGGGCGAGTTCGTGCTCTCGCCGCGCGGCTGGCAGCGGATGGTCGCGCCACCGCCGCTGAGCGACGTTCGTCTGCGGCTTAAGCGAGGTCGGTAGCGTTCGTGTCAGTGCGCCGCCCGTTGTTCATCGCCCTCGTCTGCGTCGTGCTCGGCGTGCTGCTGCACACGCTCGTCAACGACGTGCCGGCAGTCCAGGCGGCCGACGAGCGCACGCTGGTGGGCTTCATGGGCCTGTGGCCGTTCGAGTGGGTGAGCGAGTCGCACCGGGTGGTCGGCCTGTTCAACGCCGCGCCGTACACGGTGCTCGTGCTCGGCATCGTCTTCACGGCGGCGCTCATGGAACGCACCAGGATCGGCCTGCTGGCGGCGGGCTCGATGCTCTGCGCCAGCGCCACGAGCCAGGTCCTCAAGCACTTCCTGACCACCGACCACAACTCCACGCAGTGGCTCGGCCAGCACACCTGGCCGAGCGGCCACACGACGGGGGCGATGAGCTTCGCGCTCGCGCTCGTGCTGATCGCGCCCTCGAACCGGCGCTGGCTGGCGGCGACCGTCGGCGGCCTGCTCACGGTCGCCACGGCCTACGGGATCCTGATCAACGGCTGGCACTTCCCGTCCGACGTGCTCGGCGGACTGCTGGTGTCGACCTTCTGGGCGTCGCTGGCGGTGCTCCCGCTGCGCTCGTGGGAACGGGTGAGCCTGCGCGCGCCGGTGCTCGCGGGCAGCGTGCTGGCCACTGCCGCGCTCGCGGCGGTGCTCACGCGGCCGGAGGCGGCGGCGACCTACGCCATCGACAACACCACGTTCGTCTTCGGCGCGCTGACGATCGCCTTCGCCGTCCTCGTGCTCAGCGGAAGCGTCCTGGCTCCCACAGCGGCTCCGCCGCGCCGGCCGCTTGGTTCACGCCACGCGAGAGGATGAACAGCAGGTCGCTGAGGCGGTTGAGGTAGCGGACCGTCTCCGCGTTGACCTCGGCGCCGCAGCTGATCGTCGCGCGCTCGGCGCGCCGGCAGACCGTGCGGCAGACGTGCAGGTGCGCGGCGGCGAGCGTGCCGCCGGGCAGGACGAAGGACTTCAGCGGCGGGAGCTCGGCGTTGGCCTCGTCGCAGGCCTGCTCGAGCCAGGCGGTCTGCTCGGGCAGGACGCGCAGGCGCCGGCGCTCGCCGCCCTCGGGGACGCTGATGTCGGCACCGACGTCGAAGAGGTCGTTCTGGATCCGCTCCAGCCACTCGCGGTAGCGGCGCGGGAGCTCGCCCGCCAGCGCCACGCCGAGGTGCGCGTTGAGCTCGTCCACGGTGCCGTAGGCCTCGATCCGCGGGTGGGTCTTCGGGACCCGGCTCATGTCGCCCAGATGGGTCTCTCCGCCGTCGCCGAGGCGGGTGTAGATACGTGTCAGGTTTACCGTCATGCGCTCGCTTGTCGTATACCACTCTCCGTGAAACGCGCTCTCCTGATCCTCCTCGTCGTCGTTGCCGCCGGGTGCGGCAAGGCCGACGTGCCGACCGGCGGACCGGTCTCCGTGACCGTCACGCAGGACTTCGGCGCCTCGCGGCTGGCGCCCACCAAGCGCGAGACCGCGCGCAAGCAGGAGACCGTGATGGCGCTGCTGGATCGGTCCTTCGAGGTCACGTCGAGCGGGTCCGTCGTGCAGCAGATCGGCGGCGTCTCGGGCGGCGAGGACGCCGGCCGACCCGTCGCCTGGTACTACTTCGTCAACGGGGTGGCCACCGATGAGGGCGCCGGCGTGCGCAAGCTCTACCCGGGCGACCGGATCTGGTGGGACCGCCACGCACGCGTCCGGGTCCCGGCGGTCGTGGGGATGTTCCCGGAGCCCTTCCGCTCCGGCCTGGACGGCAAGAAGCTTCCGATCCGCCTCGTCTGCATGGGCGATTCCGAGGATCGCTCCTGCGACGAGGTCGAGGCGCGGCTGAAGGCGGCGGGCGTCAACGGTCTCGCGCGCTCGAACCTCGAGTCCTCACCGGGTCAGGTGCTGCGCATCCTCGTCGGCAAGTGGAGCGAGGTGCGCAAGGACATCGCGGCGCGCACGCTCGAGGCGGGGCCGGCCGCCTCCGGCGTGTTCGCCAAGCCCGACGCGGCCGGCACGAGGTTCGACGCTGCTGGACGCCGCGGGGGACGTCGGCAGGACGCTCGGCCCGGGCTCCGGGCTGGTCGCGGCGACCCGCTACAAGGACGAGCGCCCCACCTGGATCATCACCGGGACCGACGACGTGGGCGTGGCCGCGGCGGCCGCGGCGATCAGCGAGGACATGCTCGCCAACCGTTTCGCGCGTGGCCATCGAAGGCGGCCGCGGCGTGGCGTTGCCACTGCAGACGCCGTGATGTGAGTTAGGGTTGCGCCCCGGTGCAGATCGGAGTCCCCAAAGAGACGGCGGAGCGCGAACGGCGAGTGGCCGTCGTGCCGGACGTCGTGCGGCGGCTGGTGGCCGCCGAGCACTCGGTCGTCGTCGAGCCGGGCGCGGGGCTGACGGCGGGTGCGGACGACGCGGCGTACGTGGCGATGGGTGCTTCTCTCGGCGACCCATGGGGCGCCGAGGTCGTGGCCAAGGTCGCGCCGCCGTCCGCGGCGGAGGTCGCGCGGCTGGGGCCGGGGACGATCCTGGTCGGCTTCCTGAACCCGCTGGGCGATCCCGCGGGGCTGGAGGCGATCGCGGCCACGGGCGCGACGGCGCTGGCGATGGAGAAGATCCCGCGGATCTCGCGCGCCCAGTCGATGGACGCGCTGTCCTCGCAGGCGACGGTGTCCGGCTATCGCGCGGTGCTGATCGCGGCGCTCGAGCTGCCGCGGTTCTTCCCGATGTTCATGACCGCGGCGGGCACGGTGCCGCCGGCGCAGGTGCTCGTCCTGGGCGCGGGCGTGGCCGGGCTGCAGGCGATCGCGACCGCGCGGCGGCTGGGCGCGGTGGTCACGGCGTTCGACATCCGGTCGGCGGTGAAGGAGCAGATCCAGTCGCTGGGGGCGAAGTTCTTCGAGGTCGCCGGGCTCGGCGACGCCGAGGCCGCGGGCGGCTACGCGCGTGAGCTCACGCCCGAGGAGCAGCAGATCCAGCGCGACGCGTTGAGGGTGCAGATGGGCAAGTCGGACGTGATCGTCACGACCGCCCTGGTCCCGGGGCGCCCGGCGCCGAAGCTGATCCCCGCGTCCGCGGTGGCGCTGATGAAGGCCGGCTCGGTGATCGTCGATCTCGCGGCCGAGGCGGGCGGCAACTGCGAGCTCACGCGGCCGGGCGAGACCTTTAAGACCGACGGCGGGGTGAGGATCGTGGGGCGGTTGAACCTGCCGTCGGACATGGCCGAGCACGCGTCCTCGCTGTACGCGCGCAACATCCTGTCGCTGATCGAGCTGGGCTTCGACTTCGACGACGAGGTCGTGGCGGGCGCGTGCGTCGTGCGTGAGGGGAAGGTGGTCTGATGGACCTGCTGACCGAGCTGGCGATTCTCGTCCTGGCGGCGTTCGTCGGCTTCGAGGTCATCTCGAAGGTGCCGAACACGCTGCACACGCCGCTGATGAGCGGCACCAACGCGATCCACGGCATCGTCGTGCTCGGCGGCCTGCTACTGATCGGCCAGGACTACGTACCGGTTGCTCAACCAGGTCCTGCTCGTGGTCGCGATCACCTTCGGGACGATCAACGTCATCGGCGGCTTCCTGGTCACCGACCGGATGCTCGGGATGTTCAAAGGCAAGAAGAAGGCGGAGATCCCGTCCGCCCCACCCCGATCACCCGACGTTCCGTGAGTCGCGCGGACGTCATCAACCTGCTCTACATCGTGGCCTTCTCGATGTTCATCCTGGGGCTGCGGATGCTGCGCGGGCCGCGCACGGCGGTGCGCGGCAACCAGGTCGCGGCGGTCGGCATGGCGATCGCCGTGTTCGCGACGCTGCCCAGCAGGGCGTCGGGGACTGGGTGCTGATCGTCCTCGGCGTGGCGATCGGCGCGGCGATCGGCGTCCCCGCGGCGCGCAGCGTGAAGATGACCGCGATGCCGCAGATGGTCGCGCTGTTCAACGGCGTCGGCGGCGGCGCGGTGGCGCTGATCGCGCTGGTCGAGTTCCGTACCGGTCACGCCTCCCGCTCGAGGCGCTGATCCCGCTGCTGTTCGGCGCGATCATCGGCTCGATCTCCTTCTGGGGCTCGAACATCGCGTTCCTCAAGCTCCAGGAGCTGATGAAGGGCGGGTTCAAGACGCCCAAGGCCGTCAACGCCGCGCTGCTGGTGATCGCCGTCGGGCTGGCCGTGGTGATCGCCGCCGGCTCGGACTCCGAGCTGCTGTTCTGGCTGATCCTGCTCTCCGCCGGTGCCTTGGGCGTGCTCGCCGTGATTCCGATCGGCGGCGCCGACATGCCGGTCGTCATCTCCACGCTGAACGCCTTCACGGGGTTGTCTGCGGCCGCCGCGGGCATCGCGCTGGACAACACCGCGCTGATCGTCGCCGGCATGCTCGTCGGCGCCTCCGGCTCGATCCTCACCAACCAGATGGCCAAGGCGATGAACCGCTCGATCGGCAACGTCTTCTTCGCCGGCGTCGGCACCGGCGGTGGCGGCGCGCTGGTCGCGCCGGGCGGGGGCGGGACCGCACGGTCGACGTCCGCCGCCGACGTCGCCATCCAGCTCTCCTACGCGCGGTTGGTGGTCGTCGTGCCCGGCTACGGCATGGCCGTCGCCCAGGCCCAGCGCGCGGTCGCCGATCTGGCCACCGAGCTGGAGAAGCGCGGGGTCGAGGTGCTGTACGGCATCCACCCGGTCGCGGGCCGCATGCCGGGCCACATGAACGTGCTGCTGGCCGAGGCCGACGTCCCGTACGACCGCCTGAAGGAGATGGACGACATCAACGCCGAGTTCGCCCGCACGGACGTCTCGCTGGTGATCGGCGCCAACGACGTGACCAACCCGGCCGCGCGCACGGTCGCGGACTCGCCGATCTTCGGCATGCCGATCCTCGACGTCGACAAGTCCTCCTCGGTGATCGTCTTGAAGCGCTCGATGTCCTCCGGCTTCGCCGGCATCGACAACCCGCTCTTCTATGACCCCAAGACCGCGATGCTCTTCGGTGACGCCAAGACCTCCGTGGCCGACATCCTCTCCGAGGTCCAGGCGCTCTGACGCTTGACGAACTGACGCAGCGGCTGATGGCCGGTGGCTTCGTCGCCGCCGACGAGGAGGCCGAGGAGCTGATCGCGGCCGCCGACGGGGACGCCGAGAAGCTCGAGGCGATGGTGGTGCGCCGCGAGGACGGCGAACCGCTCGCGTGGATCACCGGCAACGTGCTGTTCTGCGGGCTGACGATCCTCGTCCATCGGGACGTCTACGTCCCGCGCTGGCACACCGAGCTGATCGCCGAGCGCGCGGCCGAGCTGCTGCCGGACGACGGGGTGGCGATCGATCTGTGCACCGGCTGCGGCGCTGTCGCGGCGACGCTTCAGGCGCGCCGTCCGGGCGCCCGCGTGATCGGCACCGACCTCGACCCCAACGCGGTGGCCAACGCGCGCGCCAACGGCGTCGAGGCGTACGAGGGCGACCTGTTCGCGCCCGTGCCGGCCGGCCTGTCGGCCGACCTCGTGGTCGGCGTCGTGCCCTACGTCCCGCGCCGTGCGCTCCCGCTCCTGCAGCGCGACACGTTCCGCTTCGAGACCGCGCTCGCCTACGACGGCGGCGAGGAAGGGCTGGACATCCTGATCCGGGCGCTGCACGACGCGCGCGACTGGCTCAAGCCGGGCGGTGTCGTGGTCCTGGAAGTCGGCGGCGCCCAGGCGGGTGATCTCGATCCCTTCATCTCCGCGCTGGAGTACGAGGATCCGCGCGAGATCGTCGACGATGAGCACGACCTGCGCGGCATCGAGCTGCGCCATAGACTTCCGCGTCATGGATGAGGAGAGCGCCAAACTCCACGAGGAGATCAACGTCCTCATGGAGCAGGTGATGGAGACGATGGGCGTCGGCACGATGCTGATCCCGGACGAGGTGCAGCGCGGTCTGAACGAGACCACCAATCCAACGCTCGACCTCGAAGGGCTGCGCGCATTGCGCGACGATCTGCAGACACTTCTCGCCTCCCGATGAGATTTCGCTCCCGCTCCGGTCTATAGCTCCATGACCGGAGCGCTCGTGCGTCTGCGTGGCCCGCTCAAGCAGCTCGCCGGCGGCGGCGAGCACGAGATCGCGGGGGCCACCGTGAAGGAGCTCCTGCAGGCGCTCGAGCGGGCCCAGCCGTCGCTGGACGGCTGGATCCTCGACGAGCGCGATCGGATCCGCCGCCACATCAATGTGTTCGTCAACGGCGAGCGCGGGGACGAGGACACGCCGATCGCCGACGGCGACCGCATCGACGTGCTCCCCGCGATCTCAGGAGGAAGCGCATGACCGAGCTGCTGGTCGGCACCAAGAAGGGCCTGTTCGTGCTCGAGGGCGAGGGCGACCAGTTCGCCGTCAGCACGCGCCAGTTCGCGGGCGAGCCGGTCGAGTACGCGATGCGCGACCCGCACAGCGGGCGCTACTTCGCGGCGATGATCTCGCCCTTCTACGGGCCGAAGCTGTTCTTCGCCGACGATCCGGCGGGTGAGTGGCACCAGGCGGCGGGGGTCACGCTGCCGGAGGGCGGCGACGCGGCACTGGAGCGAATCTGGACCCTCGTGGCCGACAGCGACGGCACGCTCTACGCGGGCGGCGACCCGGGTGTGCTCTTCAGCAGCCGCGACGGCGGCGAATCGTGGACGCTCAACCAGGCCCTGTGGGAGCACCCGACGCGGCCGGAGTGGAAGCCGGGCGGCGGTGGCTTGTGCCTGCACTCGATCGTCCCCACGCCCGGCGCGCCGGGCCGGCTCGCACTCGGGATCTCGGCCGTCGGCATCTGGCTGACCGACGACGCCGGCGAGACGTGGCGGCACGGCAATCAGGGCATCCGCCCGCGCTACCTGCCCGACGACGCCCCCGCGGACACGATCACCCTCTGCATCCACAACCTCAAGCGGGCGCCCAGGCAGCCCGACCGGTTGTTCATGCAGTTCCACGGCGGCGTGTATCGCTCTGACGACGGTGCCGAGAGCTGGACCTACATCGGCGACGGCCTGCCATCGGACTTCGGCTTCCCGCTGGTGATCGACCCCGCCGACCCCGACAGCGCCTACGTCATCCCCCTGAAGGCCGACATGGACCGCGTGACGCCCGAGGGCCACGTGCGCGTCTACGAGACACGCGACGCGGGTGCCTCATGGGAGCCGCGCGGGAACGGGCTGCCGGCCGAGCACGCCTACCTGACCGTCCTTCGCCAGGCGTTCGATTGCACGGGCGAGGGCGAAGGGCTCGAGCTGTACTTCGGCGCCACGTCCGGGGACGTGTTCGGCTCGCCGGACGCGGGCGGGTCCTGGTTCCCGGCGGCCGTCAGGCTGCCGCCCGTCTATTCCGTCCGCGTGGCGTGAACCGTCACGCGACGGCGAACTCGGCGTCCAGCTCGTCCGCCGCGGCCAGCAGCTGGGCGGTGATCGTGTCGTAGCGCAGCTGGGCGTCGGTGGCCGAGCGGCCGATCACCGTCATCCCCATCCGCCCGAGCTCGTCGAGCGCGCTGATCATGTGGAAGACGACGCCGCAGCCGTCGTGGTCGAGGCCCGGGAGCGCCTCCAGCTCGAACAGCGCGCCCTTGCCGAGGGCCGTCAGCCGGGGGGACTCCAGGTGGTCGGTCGCGACGTAATGGCGTTCCTCGAGGCCGAGCGCGAACGTGCCGTGGGTCGGGTCGTACGCGCCGCCGGAGAGCAGCTCCAGAGCCGTCAGCGGGTGCGTCGTGGCCCCCTTGCGCAGGTTGATCTCGATCGCGTACGCGCTCCACGTGCCCGAGCGGTTGCGGGCGACGATGAAGTCGATCGCCGCGCGACCGTGCGCGCCCGCGTCGACCAGGTGCCGGCCGATCCGCTCGGCCGCCTCGGTGATCAGCCCCGCATACGCGGCCTCGGCCGGGAAGCGGCAGCCGACGCACATGTCGTCGGTGAGGATCTGGTCGTGGGTGGAGACGACCCTGGCCTCGCGCGGGCCGAGCTCCAGCTGGACGCTCGGGCTGCGCAGCTCGCGGGCGACGATCCGCTCCTCCACGACGCCGCCGCGCTGGAGGCGATCCAGGTACTCGCCCAGCGCCGACCCCGGGCGCCTGCAGGCGCATCGCGTCGACGCGCTCGGCGACCCCGGCCGGCTCGAGCCTGCTGCCGGAGCGGGGGAGCCCGCGCAGCTCGACGATCGCGTTGCCCTCGCCCGACACACCGTCGTCGAGCTTGACCACCACCTGGCCGATCCGCGGGCGCACGGCCCGCAGCCGGATGATCGCGGCGATCACGTCGGCGCGCGTGTGGACGTTCTCGATCCCGAGCGGGTGGGCGACGCCGGCGCGCGCGAACAGCTCCCGCCCGCCGCTCTTGGTGCCGAGGTGGGCGAGCGCGGGGTCGGCGCCGTGGACCGGCAGGCCGAGCTCCTTGCCGAGCGCGTACTCCAGCTCCGTGCAGACGTACGGGACCAGGGAGGCGTCCTCGTGGTCCGGGATCGCCCAGCGGATCCGGGTGAGCAGCGTCGGGCGCTCGAGCAGCTTGGCGCTCAGCGGCCGGATCGAGGGGTCCTCGGCGCTGAGCATCGTCAGCCTCTGGCGCGCGTCCGTCGCGGATGCCGGCGGGGAGCAGGTTCAGGTAGTACTCGACGATCGCCTCGGGCACCGGGTTCGACGTCACGTAGACGACGTGGACCCCAGGTTCCCGCAGCCTCAGGAGCAGGCAGAGCAGCCGTTCTTCGTAGGCCTGCGTCTCCGCCGCGGGCTCATGGAACTTCTCGATCGTCCTGGACGGAACGACCACAACCGTCTGCGCTCTCCTCATGGCGCGCGGAAGTGTGACGATTCGAAGGCCCTTGCGCTACCCGACCAACGGATAATTCTTCACACTTGGTCGGATGGATGATGGAGCGATGTTGGCGGTGGCCCTCGAAGAGGCTCGAGCGGGGCTGGCCGAGGGCGGAATCCCGATCGGCGCGGCGCTCTTCACGCGCTCCGGCGAGCTGCTCGGACGCGGCCACAACCGTCGCGTCCAGCACGGCGATCCCTCCGCCCACGGCGAGACCGATGCCTTTCGTGCCGCCGGCCGTCGGCGCTCCTACGCGGACACGGTGATGGTCACCACCTTGTCGCCCTGCTGGTACTGCAGCGGGCTGATCCGGCAGTTCGGGATCGGTGCGGTGGTGATCGGCGAGTCGCGGACGTTCGCGGGCGGCGCCTCCTGGCTGGTCGATTGCGGCGTCGAGGTCCGCGATCTCGACTCCGACGAGTGCGTCTCGCTGCTCGGCAGCTTCATCACCTCGCACCCCGAGATCTGGAACGAGGACATCGGCGAATGATCGCCGCCGTCTTCGCCGCGTTCGCCATCGCCGCCCAGGCCGCCGGCGACTCGCCGTGCACCGCCGACACGACACCCGCGATGGCCTTGGCCGGCGTGCCCTCGGTGGCGATCACGGGCATGAGCTACGAAGTCGCCCTCGTCCCCGCCGGGCCGGACACCGCGGTGGCGAAGAACGGCTCCACCCTCGGCGTCCACGACCCCTCCGGCGTGGGCTGGGACGCGCACTACGGCGTCCTGGCGTCCAGGCAGGCGTTCAGCGTGGGCCTCAACGGCCCGTACACGGTCACCGGCTCCTACTCCGAGCGCCTCGGCGCAGGCACCTGTACGCGGGTGTTGTCGGTGTCCTTGCCGATCAAGCGGCGCATCTACGCCGTCGCCGGCTGCCGGCGGCGGGCGATCGAGCCTTCGTCGCTGCTGCTGCGTTGCGGGGGCGCCCGGGTCCGCCTGCGGGATCTGAAGTGGACGGGCTGGAACGGCAACCGCGCGATCGGCCGCGGCGGCGGACGGCGGGTCGTGCTCTCCCACCCGCGCGAGTGCTCGTCGCTGAACGGCTTCATCTACACCCGCGCCAAGCTCAACGGCCACACGAAGCTGATCCCGATCGGCTGCCCGATCCTCTAGGAGTCTGTTGATGCTCGGTCGGTGCGCCTGACGTGGTGCGGCGGTGATTGCCTCGGGCCGTTCGCGGTACGTGATGCGCTTTGCCGCGTGAACATCGCGGGTGGGGCGAGGCGCCGCGGACGTGCCGCGGGAGGCGGATCGGCAACGATCAAACAGGCTCGCTCGGCAAGCGGATCTGCGCCCAATCGCGGGCGATCACTTCGCTGATGGATTCGCGCGCAAACGATCACGGCCACACGGCGCGAATTGTTTCGGCACCGAAGAGTGGTCACTTGTTGTCCCTATAGGCACACAACTGACCAGGCAACCCACTGGTTGCGCGAGAACCGATCACGGCGTCACCAGCACGCGCGTGGTCGGCGAGACGTTGCGCGCGTATGGGTAGCCCGCTTCGGCCGGAGCCACGACCCGGAACGAGTACCGCGTGCGGACCGAGGTGCTCGTGAAGCGGTAGCGGAAGCTCCACTTGCCATCGACCGCGCGCGCTCGTGGGTTGGCGAAGGTCCGCCATCCACGTGTCGTCAGCGCCTGGAGCGCGAGCAGCTTCCCGCGGTCCGGCACCGGTCCCGACTGCAGGGCGCCGCGGAAGACGACGTCATTTCCGTTCCGCAAGCGGTGCCTATCGGGCTTGATGCTCACCCTGGCTCTGACCGTCAACGTCATCTCCTTAACGGACGGCTGGTTCGTCGACGTGCCCGCATACGAGAACCGCAGGCGGCGCGAAGGCCCAGCGGGAACCCTGAACCCGAAGCTTCCGGAGCTGTTCGTCCTGGAGTTCCCGACGTAGCGCCAGTCGGTCGAAGGACCAATGAGCTCGAAGACCTCGATCAGTGCGTCCGGGCGCGGATTGCCGGCAACGTCCAGCAATTTGCCCGCGAGCCCCACCGTGTCACCGAAGTCGGCGACAGGAGCGGGTATCAGCACCTGCTTGTACTTCGGCTTGCCGCGCTTCGCGGGGTGGATCCGCACCCGTCCCGGCTTGCCCACGGTCAGCACGTTGGCCACACGCACCGGCAACGTCAGCCGGAGCGGACTCGCGCTGCCGCCGGCGCCCGTGATCGTCCGTTCGTTCTGCGCACGATCGACAATCCGCGCACGCACCTCGTACACCCCTGCCGCCAGGCTCGAGTCGTCGACGGTCGCGGAATAGCTGCGCCCGTCCCCCACAACAGTCAGCGGGCGCCAGCCGTCGCCGGCGCCGACCCGTCGCACCTCGACCTCGACCCGATCGACGCCCGACTGCGCGTCCGACGCGGTGAGTCGAATCCGCGTCGGATCGCGCGGGTCCATCGCCTCGAACTGCCCGACCGGATTGGTCGCATCGAACCGAAGCCCCTCGACGCTCCCGATGTTGTCCGCGTCGACGTTGCCCGCAGCGTCACGAAGAGCAACGCGAAGCGTCCACGCACCCTCGCCCGGAACCGCGACGGCGTGCGTCGACTCGCCGCCGTCCAGCGTCGCGTCCTGCTGGACGCACCCAGCGTTGTCGTAGGGCCCGTTGCTCGCGGGACAGAAGCTGTAATCGGCACCAACGATCGGCGCCGTCCCGACCTCGGGCGGCGCGGTCCAGTTGACTCCGAACTCGTTGGCGTTCTGCCAGTCCGTCCCACCGGCGACGGCGAGCCGTCGGGGCGCGAGCGGCGCCGTGCGGTCAACACGGATGACCCGCTCCTCGGTCGTCTCGTTCCCGGCGGGATCCGTGGCGCGGGCGCGAAGCCGATGGATTCCTTCAGTCAGGGCATCGATCGCGATATTCCCGTCCAGCCGCTGGTTGAGCCCGTTGCAGGGCAGGCGGCTCACGTTCGTTGCCTCCGAATAACACGGGGTCGCCGTGGATCCCAGCGTGTTGGTGTCGGTATCGATGGTCGCGCTGAGTTCCTTCACGCCGACGTTGTCGAGGGCGGTCAGGGCGAATGGCAAGACTCCATGCGAATACCAACCGTCAGCGGGCGCGGCGACAAAGTTCAGCCCCGGCAGCAGGTCGTCCGCGAGTGCCACGACCACGCCGGTCATGTACCAGTCGTTCGATGGGAGCGGATGAGGCTCCGGCATGGTGATTCGACACGTCGCTGCCTCGCAACGAACCCCGATGGAGATTGCGCGTGTGGCAGGTATCGCGTAGGTGAGGTGATCCGGTCCTGCCGGACCCGGTGTCACAGGCGGCGAGAAGATGGCATTCCCGGTCTGAGAGTCCCACACCGCCACGGTGAACCCGGGCGACGGGTGCATGAATTTCGACCGAAGGTCGATTGCGGTGACACTGGTTGTTGGTGGGGCGGAGAAGTCGATCGATACCTGCGCGCCCCGCCAGACGTCCATCGGCTCCGGCCTGCCCCACGTGTAGACAAGTAGTGAATCCATGCCCAGCGCGCAAACGCGCGAATTCAGGAGAAGCGGTGGCACCGACCCGACCCACGGGGAGGATCGCCATGCGTCCTCTTCCGAGTGGTCGGCAACGCAGTGATGCACCGCATAGGTCTTGGCCGACGCTGAGGCGGGAGCGCACATCACCGCCACCAGCGCCGTCGTAAGGCACCCACTGATCCACCGCCGCACGAAGCACCCTCCCCGTTTCTCGCTCGTAGTGTCTCGGCGCCTGCTCGCGTTTCGCAAGGCCGGTACACACGTGAGTAGGTCGGAGCGGGAAAACTTCGCCCCCTCAAGCGATACGAGATGTCATGGCGATGACTCTCGTATCCGGTAGATCGTCCTACAGCTTCATGCCGAGAAAGAGCGTGCGGCCCGGGGGCTTGGGCTCGGCGCGGAAGCCGAGGGCGACGTAGAGGTCGTGCGCGCGGGTGTTCTGCTCGTTGACGTCGAGCTCGATGCGCTGGCAGCCGCGCTCGCGGGCGCGGTCGATCGCGGCCTGGGTGAGCGCCTTGCCGAGGCCGGTCCCGCGGGCCGCGTCGGTGACGTAGACGTCCTCGAGCCAGCAGTCCTCGACGCCGGTCCAGGCGGAGAGGCGGTAGCGCAGCTGGGCGACGCCCTTGTCCTCGTCGGCCAGCAGGTACTCGGTGTTGGGGTCATGGACGAGCTTGGCGACCGTGTCGCGGAACACGTCGTCGGGTGGGGTGGAGGAGCCCCACCAGTCGCGGAAGGCGATCAGCAGGTCGGCGACCTGCTCGGCGTCCTCCGGGGTGGCGAGGCGGATCACTTGTGGCCGCGGACCTTGGTGATGCGGATGTGCAGCGGGGTGGAGTACTTGTCGGCGAACTGCGCGGCGGTGAGGCCGATGCGCTCGAAGCCCGAGGCGTACTTCTCCGCGTAGGCGTCGTGCTGGTCGGCGCGGTCGTCGCCGATCGTGACCTCGCCGGAGAGGATCACGATGTCGCCGCCCTGGCCGTTGCCGGCGAAGTTCAGGGAGACGTTCGGGTTGTTCTGGACGTTGCGGACGCGGCCGGTGTCCGGGAGGCTGAAGACGCGCACGGTCTCCTCGCCGTCCCACCAGAACCACACCGGGGCGGGCAGCGGCTTGCCGCTGGGGGTGATGGTGGTGAGCCAGACGACCCGGTCCTCGCGCAGGTGGCGCGCGACCAGGGCGCCGAACTCGCTGCTCTCGTCGATCATGTGCTGGATCGTATGGGGGCGTCGAGCAGCGCACGGACCTCGGCCAGCAGCGCGCCGTGGTCGAACGGCTTCTCCAGGAACGCGCTGCCCGCCGGCAGGCCGACCGCGGCCTCGGCGGAGTAGCCGGAGATGAACAGGGCGCGCAGCGGTTGGAGCCGCTCGGCGAGCTCGAGGCCGGACATGCCAGGCATCACGATGTCGGTCACCAGCGCGTCGATCGTCTCGCCCTGACGGGCGGCGAGGACGAGCGCGTCGGCGGGCGTCGCCGCGGCCAGGACGGTGTAACCGGCGCCGCTCAGGATCAGCTCGACGAGCTGGCGGACGGCCGCCTCGTCCTCGCACAGGAGCAGCGTCTCGGTGCCGCCGAGCGACGGCTGGTCGCGGTGCTCGATCGCGTCGGGGTCGCGCTCGCCCGGCACGGCGGGGAGGACGACGGTGAACGTCGAGCCGAGCTCCGGCCGCGAGCTGACGTCGACGCGCCCGCCCGACTGCTCGACGATCCCGAGCACGGTCGCGAGGCCAAGCCCCGTGCCGAAGCCGATGTCCTTGGTCGTGTAGAAGGGCTCGAAGATGCGCTCCAGGACGTGGGGCGCGATGCCCGAGCCGGTATCGGAGACGGCGAGCTGGACGAGACCTTCGCTGTGGCGGGTCTCGATGGCCAGCGTCCCGCCGTCGGGCATCGCGTCGCGGGCGTTGATCGCGAGGTTGATCACGACCTGCTCGAGCTGCGCGCGGTCGGCGAGCACCGGCGGGAGATCGGGCGCGGCCAGCATCGCGATCTCGATGTCGGTGCCGATCAGGCGGCCGAGCATCGGCACCAGCCCGCCCGCGACCTCGTTGAGATCGAGCAGGACCGGCGCGAGCACCTGCCGGCGGGCGAACGCCAGGAGCTGGCGGGTGAGCTGCGCCGCCCGCTCGGCGGCGCGCTGGATCTCCTTCAGCTCCCCCGACCCCGGCCCCGCGCCGATCCGGTGCCTGGCGATCTCCCCGTAGCCGCTGATGACCGTCAGCAGGTTGTTGAAGTCGTGCGCGATCCCACCCGCGAGCTGGCCGACCGCCTCCATCTTCTGCGCCTGGCGCAGCTGATCCTCGAGCACTCGCCGCTCGGTGATGTCGCGCAGCACGAACAGGTGCCGGTCCGGGGTGAACTCCGGTGTGGCCCGGACCTCCATAACCAGCCGCCGCCCGTCCTGCTCGCCGTCCCAGACGTTCTCGAGCATGCCCTGAGCGATTCGCTCCGGCGTCAGGAACCCGTCCCAGTCGGCCGCCGCCCGCTCGGCGCCGATGAAGTCATCCAGCCGCGCCCCGATCAACTCGCCGCGGGATCGCTTGTAGAACTCGCAGGCCGCTTCGTTGACCAACACGAAGCGGCGGTCCGAGTCGAAGACGCAGACGACATCCATCGTCGCGTCGAGTAATGCCTGAAGGTCCGTCTGCACGCCTGCCGCCGGTCAGGCTACCCAGCGGAGGCCGTCGTGTCAGCGCTTCTTGCGCGCCGTGTACGTCTTGCCCTTGCGCAGCGTGACGCTGCGGTGCTTGACCTTGTCGCGCACGCTGACGACGCCTTCCCTGACTTTCGTGGTCGTCCGGTCGCAGTAGTCCTGGACGAGCCAGCGGGTGCCGCGCACCGTGGCCGCGGCGTACTTGCCCTCGGTCCGGAACTTGCCCTTCCCGCTCCCCCACAGCTTCCGGGTCTTCTTCTTGGCCGCGGAGGCGATCGCCGACTTCTTGGCCTTGGGGCAGCTCAGCACCTCGGTCAGCGTGAGCGTCGTCACCGGCGCCTTCCCCTTCGTCTGGCTGATCTTGAACAGCCCGTCGTAGAAGTCCGCCTTCCCGCCCGTTCCGGCCGCGAGCAGCGTCACGCGCCCGTCGCGCGTGTCCACGGTCGTTCCGACCGGCAGGCTCGCGGCCTCCGGCAGGTCGATGAACTTCTTCGCGCCGGGAAGCTTGACCTTCACCTTGCCGTCCACGGGTGTCGCGTTGACGCTCTTGCCGGCCACGGGCGCGGGAACCGGCGTGGTCGTCGCGGTCGGGGTCGGGGTCGGGGTTACGACCGGCGGCTGTGCGGGAGCCGGGTTGCGAAGGATGCTCAGCGTGTTCGTACCGAGCGATGACACCGCGAGGTCCGGACGCGAGTCGCCGTCGAAGTCGCCAGCCGCGATGCCGTACGCACTGCCGGCGACCGTGAGCGAAGCATCCGTCGTGAAGCCGCCGCCGGCGTTGCGCCGCAGGACGGTGACCGGCGTCCCCGCGACGGCTAGGTCGGCACGGCCGTCACGGTCAAAATCAGCGGCGACGATGCCGTTGGGGCCGGTGCCGACGGCTATGGGTGACCCGCCCTCGTCGGTGAACCCGTTGTTCGTCGCGTTGCGCAGCAGAACAGACACGCTGTTCGAATTCACGTTGGCGACGGCGAGATCGACCCGCCCGTCGCCGTTGAAGTCGGCTGCCGCGAGATCCTGTGGTGCGGTGCCGACCGTCACCGGCGCGCCCTCGGGCACGAACCCCCCGGCGGCGGAACGAAGCAGGACCGTGACCGTGTTCGAGCCCGCGTTGGTGATCGCGAGATCTTGCAACTGATCGCCGTTGAAGTCGGCTACTTCGATCTGGCGCGGGTTCGTTCCGGTCGCGTACGCCGCGCCCTGTGCAAACCCGCCGCTGCCATTGCCTTGGTAGATCGTGACCTGGTTCCCGAACCAGTTCGCGACGGCCAGGTCAGTCACGCCGTCGCCGTTGAAGTCGCCTGCGCCGATTGCGCTCGCGTAGAACCCGGTCCCGAACGTCTGGACGGCGAAGCCGCCGCCGGCTTGGCGGAGCAAGATCGACACACCGTTGCCGGAATAGCCCGCGACGGCGAGATCCGGCAGCGCGTCACCGTTGAAGTTCCCGACCACCGCAAAGCTGGGGCCGAAGGTGACGGGAACGGGCGAGCCGGCTTCTTCAGCGAAGCCGCCCGCCGCCTGACGCAGGTACACGTTGATCGTGCTCGACGAGCCGTTCAGAACGACGACGTCGGCCCGCCCGTCGGCATTGAAGTCAGCCGAATACACAGCGTATGGCTCACTGCCCGTCGGATACGGCGAGCCTTCGGGCTCGAAGGCCGCCCACGCCGATCCCGCCGCTAGCAGCGTGACGATCAAAGTTGCAAGCCCCAGGCGCCGTCCCGTCATCACCCCATACTGACGCGCCGGAACGCCCGCAGTTGCGGTACGACCTGGTCTTTCGTCGCGGCGGGTAGGCTCGCGGACATGGACGAGGCGCGGATGGAGCGGACCGAATACGGGACCACGGCGGCGACCGAGGGCTGGTTCATGGTCAATGTGCGCGACGCGGCGTGGGTGACCAACGAGAAGCTCGGGGACGCGTGCATCTTCGAGGGGGAGAAGGTGCCGTTCGGGCAGATCGGGTACACGCTGGCGGTCCTCAAGCCCGGTGAGCCGAGCGCGATGTATCACCGCGAGGAGGCCGATCAGGAGGATTTTCTGGTGCTCCAGGGCGAGTGCATCGCGATCGTGGAGGGCGAGGAGCGGCCGATGAAGGCGTTCGACTTCCTGCATTGCCCGCCCGGGACGGCGCACATCTTCGTCGGGGCGGGGGAGGGGCCGTGCGTGATCTTCATGGCGGGTGCGCGCAGCCACAAAGGCGGCCAGTACCTGCGCGATGAGACCGCGCTCAAGTACGGGGCCGGCCCTGAGCGGGACACGAAGGACTCCAAGGAGGCGTACGCGCCGTTCCCGCCGTTCGTGCCCGGCCCGCCGCCGAGCTACGAGGGCCTGCCCTGGGCGTAGCGCAGCGCGAGGGTGTCGTGGCCGCCGCCTGACCAACTCAGGTCGAGTGTCCAACAGCCCGCCGGGAGGTCCACGATCGACGGGCCGACGCCGCTCTCGACGGTGCGATCGACGACGCGGTCGCCGTCTCGGGCACGGATCTTCAGGGCGCCCGGCGTGTTGATCGGGCGCTTGGCCACCCAGAGGATCTTGTTGGAGCGGTCCTTCGCCGGCGGTGCGACGAGCGGGTCGCCGAACAGGATGGCGGTGATCGAACCGCCGTTCCCGACCACGTGGGGCATCGAGGGGTGCGGGTCCGAGAAGCCGGTGGTCGCCCAGGAGGGGAGCTCGCCGCGGTCGATCGCTCCGCAGGCCGACGAGGCCGAGGGCGACGACCCGCCGCACCCCGCGGCGAGCAGCGCACAGACGATGAGCCAGCGTTTCATCGCCAACGCAGATTGGACGTTCGTCCAGAAATGGTCAAGAGACCGTCAAGTTGGTGCATTGCACGCCGAAAAACAGAACAACTGCACAGGGCAAACCCGTCGCGAGGCGGGGACGCAAAGCCAGAGGTCTCGATCCACCGAGATGGCTCGGCCGCCAGTGAACTCATCGTTCAAGGCACACGGAGGTGCCCCTGTGTTTCGCAAGCTCGTTGTCGTGCTGGCCGCTGTCGCCTTTGCGACGCCCGCGGT
Source organism: uncultured Solirubrobacteraceae bacterium (assembly GCA_963798325.1). GTDB lineage: Bacteria > Actinomycetota > Thermoleophilia > Solirubrobacterales > Solirubrobacteraceae > Solirubrobacter. The sequence continues at coordinate 658,956 of CAWCSS010000001.1, read as the reverse complement.
CGGTGTCATGCGGCCCGGCCCGACGGATGACGGCCCGGGTCAGGTCCGCTCCAGCTGGGGCTAACCCCCCAAGATCGCCGCCCTTGATCTTGCCTGCATCTTTCGCTGGCAAGATCCAGGGCATGAGCGACGAAGCAGACGACCGGCCCAAGAGCTTCGAAGAGGCGCTGCGCGCGATCGCCGACGAAGTGACGCGCGGCCTTCAGAACTTCAAGACGGACGACCTCGAGGACATGGCCCGTACCTACGGCGTGGACTCCGAGCGCGCGAAGCGGTTCTTCGACAGCGCCGGGGACTGGCTGCGCGCGCAGACGGAGAACCTGGGGGACATGTCGTTCCCGCAGGCGGCGCCCACGCCTGAAGGCGACGCCGCGTCATCGACCCCGCGCTGGGACGATTCGCTGAGCGACGCCGGCCCGGACCCGATGGACCTGCCGACCGACGATCAGGGCCGCGCCCTGGCCGCGCTGGACTCCGGCCGCTGGTCGGTCGAGCCCGGAACGAGCATGCTCACCAGCCACGGCGACGGCCCGGGCCCGCGTGACGCGCTCGGCCTCGTGCGCGAGCTGCGCGTGCGCGACTGGCTGGACACCGACGGCGAGGTCACCCTCGTCGGTCGCGCCGCGCTCAAGCGCTGGCTCGACGACTGAACCCGACGACAACCTGAAGGGTCTGACCCTTCAGGTTGGCGGCAACCTGAAGGGGTCAGACCCCTTTAGGTCCGTGCGGCTTCGGCGGATGCGCCTCGTGCTTGGGCTTGTGGTGCTTGGGCTTGTCGTGCTTCGGCTTGTCGTGCTTCGGCTTCGGCTGGTGCCTGCTGGTGAGCTTCGCGCAGAGGGCGAGCTCGCCGATGGCGCCCGTGGCCGTCGTGCGATAGACGGCGACGAAGTACTCGACGGACTTCGAGACCGTGAAGCTCCGCGAGGTGGCCTTGGCGTTGGCCACGCCCGCCCTGTTGGTCCTCAGCCGCCTGTACCGCCAGCCCGGCACGGGGGTGCCGGCCGGGGCGTCGGCGGCGCAGGCCTTCGGCGCGGACTCGAGCCGGTAGACGTAGGTCGTCCTGCGCGCGAGCCGGCGCACATGCACGGACAGCTTGTCGTTGCGCTTGCCGTCCACGAGCTGGGCCCTGCCGAACGACCCCGGAGACGTAGTCGCCGTCGGCGGCCACGTACCGGAAGGACGCCTTGTAGACCTTCGTCTTGGAATGGGCGAGGGCGACGCCCGGGGACAAGGCCACGGCCGCCAGGGCCAGCGGCGCGATCAATCTCTTCATGCAGCGCCAACGTGAGAACGGCGCGAGGGTCGGGTTCAATATGTCAACGACGATGGACACCGATCCCGTTCGCATCGACAAGTGGCTGTGGGCCGCGCGCCTGGTGAAGACGCGCGCGCTCGCCGTCGACGCGATCCGCGGCGGGCGCGTCAAGGTCAACGGCGCGCCCGCGAAACCGAGCAAGGACGTCAAGCCCGGCGACGAGCTGGAGTTCACGCAGGGCGCGATCCGGATGACGGTCACGCTCAACGGGCACGGCCGAGCGGCGCCTGCCCGCCGCCGACGCGCAGCTGCTCTACGACGAGACCGAGGACTCGCGCGAGCAGCGCGAGCAACGGTTGGCCGAGATGCGGATGACGCGCCCGCAGGGCGTGGACCGCAACGCCCGCCCGACCAAGAAGGAGCGCCGCGACCTCGACCGGGTCAAGGGCCGCTCACGGCGGTAGCCGGACGCCCTCGCGGCGCACCCGGTACCAGCGCGCGTCGTACGGGTCGAGGTCGAGCGTCGCCGGGAGCGCGTGCTCGCCATGCCCGAAGAGATCCACGAGCTCGAGCCCGTCCGACACCGGCAGCGTGACCGACACCGGCTCACCCGCGAGCTGGTGGACGGCGACGACCGTCGCGCCCTCCCAGTCGCAGCGGTGCGCGAACACCGAGTCGACGCCGACGTCCAGGATCGTCATCGTCCCGAAGCCGATCTCCGGACACTCGCGCCGGCGGCGGATCAGCCGCTCGAACCAGTTCAGCAGCGAGTCCGGGTCGCGGCGCTGGGTGGCGACGTTGACGCGCTGCGGCCCGAACGGCCCGGAGACCATCGGCCGCCGCGGTGAAGAGGACAGCGTGAACCCGCCGTCGGGCGACCACTGCATCGGAGAACGCACGGCGTAGCGACCCTCGATCTCGAGGTTCTCGGCCATCCCGATCTCCTCGCCGTAGAACAGCACCGGCGTGCCCGCCAGCGAGAACATCAGCGAGTACGTCATCCGCAGCGCGCGTTCGTCGCCGTCGAGCATCGACGGCAGCCGGCGCCGCAGCCCGCGCCCGTAGAGCTGCAGCGACTTCTCCGGGCCGAACCGGGCGAAGACCTCTTCGCGTTCGGAGTCCGAGAGCTTGTCGAGCGTGAGCTCGTCGTGGTTGCGGACGAAGCGCCCCAGAGACGCCGCGTGCGGGAGCGAAGGGAACGACTCCAGCGCCCGCGTCAACGGCTCCGCCGACCCGCGCGCCAACGACAGGTAGAACGCCTGGTTGCCGATGAAGTCGAGCACCATGTGCAGTTCGTCGCCGTCCTCGTCGCCGAGGAACTCGCGCACCTGCGGCGGCTTCAGGTTGACCTCGCCGAGCAGCACCGCATCACCCACCCGCCGGTTCAAGAACGCGCGCAGGTCGCGGACGATCTTGTGCGGATCCTCCAGCGCGCCCTCGATCAGGAACGGCACCGCGTCCACGCGGAACCCGGACAGCCCCTGCCGCAACCAGAACGCCATCACCTGCGCGAGCTCGTCGCGGACCTCCGGGTTGTTGAGGTTCAGGTCGGGCTGATGGGAGTAGAACGAGTGCTGGTAGTACTGCCGCGCCTTGCGGTCGTAGTGCCAGGTGGACGTCTCGACGTCCGGGAACACGACGCTCCCCGGCTTCTCCGGCGGTCGCTCGTCGCGCCAGACGTAGAAGTCCCGGTAGGGCGAGTCCGGCGACGAGCGTGCGGCCTGGAACCACGGATGCTGGTCGGACGTGTGGTTCATGACGAAGTCCGCGATCACGCGGATCCCACGGTCACGGCAGGTGCGGACGAGCTCGGAGAAGTCGCCGAGCGTCCCCAGCGCCGGGTCGACGGCGAAGAAGTCCGTGATGTCGTAGCCGTCGTCGCGGTTGGGCGAGGGATAGAACGGCATCAGCCACACGCAGCTGACGCCCAGCCCGGCCAGGTAGTCGATCCGCTCGGTCAGCCCGACGAGATCACCGCAGCCGTCGCCGTCGGCGTCGTAGAACGTCTCGACGTCGAGGCAGTAGAAGATCGCGTCCTTCCACCACAGGTCGCTGGTGGCCTTGACCGTCATCGCAGCTCCGGCAGGACGTGCTCGCCGAACGCGTCGATGAACGCGTCGAGGTCCTGCCCGACGTGGTGCAGCGCGATCGAGTCGAACCCGAGCGCGGCGTACTCCTGCAGCCACGCGACGTGCTGTGCCAGATCGGAGGACACGAGCACCTTCGAGCGCACGTCGTCCGGGGTGACGAACCGCGCCGCGACGTCGAACGCCTCGGGCGTGTCGAGGTCCCAGCAGACGGGCGGATCGAAGATGTTGGTGCGCCACTGGTCGTGCGCGATGGCGAGCGCCTCCTCGTCCGTCGGCGCCCAGGACAGGTGCACCTGCAGGACGCGGCGGCCCTCCTTGCCGAACGCGTCCAGCAGCCGTCGCAGCCGATCGACCGGCGCGTTGACGGTCGCCAGCCCGTCGGCCCACTCGCCGCCCAGGCGCGCGGTGGTCTCGCTGACCGCGGCGCACAGCAGCGGCGGTGGCGTCTCGGGCAGCGTCCACAGCCGGGCGCGGTCGACGACCACGTGCCCGTCGTGGGAGACCTCCTCGCCCGCGAACAGTGCGCGCATGATGTCCACGCACTCTCGCAGTCGCGCGGCGCGGACCGGCTTGGCCGGCCAGCCGCCGCCGGTGATGTGCTCGTTGGACGCCTCGCCCGTCCCGAGCGCGATCCACAGCCGCTGGGGGAACATCTCGCACAGCGAGGCCGCGGCCTGGGCGATGATCGCCGGGTGGTAGCGCTGTCCCGGCGCGTTGACGACGCCGAACGGGAGCGAGGTCGAGGCGAGCGCCGCGCCGAGGAACGACCAGGCGAACCCGGACTCGCCCTGGCGCTCGCTCCACGGCGCGAAGTGATCGCTCGACATGCCGCCGTCGAAGCCGGCCTGCTCGGCACGCTGCGCGGCGTGCAGCAGGCGGCTGGGAGGGATCTGCTCGTGTGAGCAGTGAATGAAGATCTGGGGCACTAGCCACGGTGCCTACCCGCCACGGCCACGCTACGGTCAATCGGTGCGCATCCGACCTGCCCGCCCGGGTGACATCGAGCCCGCGCTGAAGGTCATGAGCGAGGGCTTCGGACTCGACATCCAGGCCCCGTCGGTGCACACCGAGCTGGCCGATCCGCTGCTGGTCGCCATCGAGGACGACGCGATCGTCGGCACGGCCGCCGCGACCGGTTTCGGCGCCACGGGATGGCTCGGGGGCATCGCCGTCGCGCCGTCCGCGCGCGGCCGCGGGCTCGGCGGCGAGCTGACCCGCGCGGCGATCGAGGCGCTCGGCCCCCGCGAGACGATCCTGCTGCTGGCGAGCCCGCTCGGCCGCCCGATCTACGAGCGCCTGGGGTTCCGGGCCGACGGCGACTACCGCGTGTTCATGAGCGACGCGCAGGGCGAGCAGGCCGGGCTCAGCACCTCCGCACGCGCGTCGGCGCTCGAACTGGACCGGCGCGCCACGGGTGAGAGCCGCGAAGCGGCGGTCGACCTCTGCCGCTACGTGGCGTTCGGTGACGCGGTGGCGATGCGCCCGCCGTGGCGAGCGCTGCCGATCGTCGGCGCGCCCGACGACGCCGAGGTCCTGCTGCGCGAACTGGTCGAGCCCGGCCTGCGGCTCGCCGCGCCGGCGGCCAACGAGCGCGCGGTCGCGGTGCTGGACGAGCTGGGCACCGAGCGCCAGGGCGTGGTGCGGATGCGCCTCGGCGCGGCCGTGGACTGGCGCCCCACCGAGGTGTGGGGCGTCTTCAGCCTGTTCTTCGGCTGAAAGCCCACTGAAGAATTCCGATACGCCCGCGGCGGGCATCCGCGGCGCCTCGCGCCACCCACGATGCTCACGTGGCAGAGCCACGCATCACTATCGCGTGCGGCCCGAGTCATCCACGGCTGCATCGCCGCGGTCGGACCGACCATTCTTCAGCGGACTTCAGGTCGCCGGTGGCGCCTCGGTGTACTCCTGCTCGGTCCGCGTCGTCGAGGAGTGCTTGAGCAGGAAGTCGACCTCGTTGGCCGGATCGTTGGCCTCGGCGGGCTCGCGACGGACGCTCAGCAGCCGCTCGCCGCCGAAGCGCACCATCGAGACCGTGTAGGCGTAGACCGGCACGTCGTGGCGCGAGGCCAGCCAGTCGATCGTGGCCAGCGCGCGCGGGTCGTACCCGCCCGCGACGAGCACGAGCGCGGGGGACTCGGCGCCGTCGATCGCCTCGAGCTCGGTGTCCACCGACAGCAGGCGCTCGCGATCCCAGGACGCGACATCGGCGGCGGCGCCCAGCGCGCGGCCGAGCTGCCACTCGACGGTGTCCCCGGTGACCAGGATCACGACGACGCGGTTGCGCTCCTCGTCGAGGCCGAGCAGGTCCACGTACGGGACGGGCTCGCGCGAGAGCAGCCGCACGCCCTTCAGGCCGAGCTCACCGGCGAAGGCCTCCCACGACGCGGTGACGAGCCCGAGCAGCTCCTCCCGGTCGGGAGGGCTCTCCACCAGGCCCGCCGCCTGCGGCGCCACGAGCGTCCCAGAAGTCTCATCGATGCGCAGCACGGCGGAACACCCTCCAGTCGAAGTCGAGACGACAGCCTAACCGAGCGTGACGGGCTCGCCGAGCACTACCCGCCCCGCCTCGACCACGCGCGCCTCGATTCCCGGCCCGTCGCGGCGCGAGGCGACCATCCGCAGGCGCAGGCCGTCACGGAAGATCAGCTCGCGGCCGGCCCAGCCGCCGTCGCCCGGAAGCCGCAGCGCCAGCTGGATATTGATCCCGGCGATCTCGCGCGCGATCGGCGGCGCGACGGTGGAGACGATCACGCCGCGGGTGAGCTCGAGGTCGCGAACGAGCTCGACCGGCTGCCCGAGCGTCCGCTCGAGCGCGTAGCCGAGCCGCGGATCGCCCCAGCGCCACGACCTCGCGCCGTCGGGTGCGATCAGCAGCGGCAGCGGCGGCGGCTTGTCGGGATGGACGGCGCCGTCCGGGTTGAACGGGAACGTCGCCTTCCAGCGCCCGAGCTCGGGCACGTCCTGCAAGGTCAGCGGGCCATGCGGCCCGCGGGCGTAGTGCTGGCGGTCGCCGGCCACCCCGCGCGGGTCGATCTGGGACGAGCGCAGCAGCTCACCCGCCATTCCCACGACCGGAAAGCGCCAGACGGCCTGCACGAACCCAGCGGACATCGCGCTCGTCACGGTAGCCTCAACACGCGTGCTGCCTCGTGCCGATGCACTCGCGACGCTGACGGGGGAACCGTTCGACGTCCTCGTGATCGGCGGCGGGATCACCGGGGCGGGCGTCGCGCTCGACGCCGCCACGCGCGGGTACAGCGTCGCGCTGGTGGAGCGCAACGACTTCGCCAGCGGCACCTCGTCGCGCTCGTCCAAGCTCGTGCACGGCGGCCTGCGCTACCTGCAGAACTTCGATCTCGGGCTCGTCCGCGAGGCGCTGCTGGAGCGCCAGATCAACGTCAACCTGGCGCCCCACCTGGTCAAGCCGCTGCGGCTGGTCGTGCCCGCGTTCGACGGGACGCGGCTCGATCGCGTCGTCGGCCTGGGGTTGAACGCCTACGACGTGATGTCCGTCGACCGCATCCGCCGCCGCCGGCGGCGCCCCGAGGACGACTGGAGCCCGGCGCGCCACCGGGTCATCCCCGGCGCCGAGGTCAGCGAGCTGATCCCGGCGCTCGCCGGGCGCTCACCCACCTCCGGGTACCTGTTCTACGACTGCCAGACCGACGACTCGCGGCTCGTGCTGACCGTGCTGGCCGAGGCGGAGCGCTTCGGCGTGGTGGCCGCCAACCGGCTCGAGGCGATCGAGCTGATCGAGGACGGCGGCCGTGCCGCCGGCGCGCGCGTGCGGGACGCGGAGTCCGGCGACGAGCTCGAGATCCGCGCCACCAACGTCATCAACGCCACCGGCGTGTGGGCCGACCGGCTGCGCCCGGCAGAGCTCCATGACGAGGCCGAGGTCCCAGTCATCCGGCCCAGCCGCGGCACCCACCTCGTGGTCGAATCGCACCTGCTGCCGATGACCGCGGGCGCGATCGTGCCGGCGGGGGAGGGGCGGACGATCTTCGTGCTGCCGTGGCTCGGCCAGACGCTGATCGGCACCACCGACGTCGACCACGACGGGCCGGTCGACCACGTCGCCCCGACCGACAGCGACATCTCCTATCTGCTCGACGCCGTCAACGCGTTCTTCGAGACGGCCCTGACGCCCGCCGACCTCGCGGGCGCGTACGCGGGCGTGCGCCCGCTGATCTCGACCGGGGACCGCGGCAGCTCGGTCGACATCTCGCGCAAGGCCGAGCTGTACGAGACCTCGAGCGGCATGATCACGATCACCGGCGGCAAGCTGACGACCTGGCGGCGGATGGCCAAGCAGACCGTCGACCGGCTCGTCGAGCGCGACGGCAACGACACCCGCTGCGTCACCCACGAGATCCCGCTCGGGATGGCGGTCGCGCCGTCGGATCTCGTCACCGCCCCGGAGTTCGCGCGCGAGCAGCTCGCCGGGCGCTACGGGCACATCGCCCACGACGTCCTCTCGCGCCAGGACCTGCTCGAGCCGATCGTGCCGTCGCGCCCCGACCTGCTGGCCGAGATCGCCTACGCCGCGCGCCGTGAGCAGGCACGCACCATCGGGGACGTCCTGCTGCGCCGCACCCGCCTCGGGCTGACCGCCGCACGGCAGCTCGACGCGGCCGCGATCGACCGTGTGGCGGGCGTCCTCGGGGCCGAGCTGGGCTGGGACGACGCCCGCCGCGCACGCGAGATCGACGCCTGGCGCGACGAGGCGCGCGAGGAAGGCATCCTGGCCGCGCCGTAACTTTTCGCGGTGCCGCCGGTTGGAGCCCGCGGAGCCCCTCGATCTGGAGTCGTCTTGCTACGCCTGTTCGCCGCCCTGTTGGTCCTGCTGTCGTTCCCCGCCGCCGCGCGGGCGGACTGGTTCCCCGCGGCCGCGATCGACGGCCCCAACGCCGACGTGGTCGCGGTCGGCAACGTCGACATGGCGCGCGATGGGCACGGCGCGATCGCCTACCTGCGCCGCGACGGCGGAGTCCCGCACGCGTTCGTCGCGCGGATGGCCGGCGGCGACTGGCGCCCGCCGGAGCGGCTGGACTACCCGACCGGCGAGGCGACCGAGGTCAAGCTCGCCGTCGGCGATCAGTTCCGGGTCGCGGCCGTGTGGATCGCGGACGGCAACGTCTACTCGAGCGTCTCCCAGGGTGGGGGGACCGGTCCGGGGCCGTTCACCCCGCCGATCCAGATCGGCGGCCCGGACGCGCACAACGTCGACATCGACCTCGGCGTCAACGGCGCCGCCTACGCGGTCTGGGAGCAGCAGGGCGACGTGCGCGCCGCGCGCCTGCAGGACACCACCTGGACCGCGGTCGCGCAGCCGCTCGACGTCGACCCGACGCTCGAGGCCGGGACGGGCGCGCTGCGGCCGCGGGTCGCGGTCTCGGCCGAGGGCTACGCGGTCGTCACGTGGGGCGACCGGACGCCGTACGGCCTCACGCGCGTGTGGGCGCGCCGGATCACGGGCCTGAACCTCAGCGTCGCCCCGCAGGAGCTGACGATCAACGGCGGCGGCAACGCGGACTCCCCGGACATCGACATCGAGGACGATGGCTCGTTCGCCTGGGTCGTCTTCCGGCAGGACCTCGGCGTGTCGCGGACGGTCGGGCGGCGGTTGATCGGCTCGGCCTTCGAGGCGTTCGAGCCGATCGACGCGGGTGTGGCCTCCGACGAGCCGCGGATCGAGATGAGCGGCGGCGGCGTCGGGTACGCGGTCGCGCAGGGCGGCGCCGGCGTGTTCGTCACCGGCCAGTGGCTCGACCACGACCACTTCCAGCAGGGCGGGCGGATCGACTCCGGCGACAGCGTCGTCGCCACCAAGCCGGAGATCGCGGCCGCCGACCGCGGCGATCAGGCGATCGCGTGGCGCACCGGGGCGCCCGGCGCGGCCGTCGCGCGTGCCCGCTTCAAGGACTCGGAGTTCCCGCTCGGACCGGAGTTCACGGTCTCGCGGCCCGAGCTGGGGCCGGTGGCCGACCCGGGCGTGTACGTCAGCGGCGACCGCGTTGGCGACTTCGTGGTGGCGATGGTCCAGGGCACACCGGGCGCGATGGCGCTGACCGCCGCGACGTACGACCGCCCGCCCGGAACGCCGTTCATCGAGTCCTCGCAGACGTACAAGCGCAAGACGCGGCCGGAGCTGCGCTGGCGGGCGGGCCTGGACCTGTGGGGCGTCCAGCGCTTCCGGGTGATCATGGACGGCGCGGTGATCGGCGAGACGACCAACGACACGCTGGTCCCCAAGGTGCCGCTCACCGCCGGTACGCACACGTGGCAGATCGAGGCCGTGGACCGCGCGGGCCAGATCAACCGCAGCCGCGCGCGGACGTTGAAGATCGACTCGATCGCGCCGACGCTGAAGGTCTCGATCAGCGGCAGGCGGGTGGCCGGCAAGCGGCTGAAGATCACCGCGACGGCGAGGGACACCGGGGGCTCCAAGCTCGACCACATCACCGTCGATTACGGCGATCACTCGCCGACGTCGAGATCGAGGACGACCCGCCACACCTACAAGCGCGGGAAGTTCACCTTGAAGGTGGCGGCGGTCGACAAGGCGGGCAACGTCACCCGCGTCAAGAAGGCGCTGCGGATCAAGAAGTCGTGACCCCACCGCGGCTGATGGGGATCCTCAACGCCTCCCCGGATTCCTTCAGCGATGGGCGCCACGAGACGGTCGAGCAGTGCGTCGCCCGCGGGCGGGCGCTGCTGGCCGCGGGAGCGGACATCCTCGATGTCGGCGGCGAATCGGCGCGTGGCGACCGGCCCGCGGTGACGGTCGAGGAGGAGATCGCGCGGGTGGAGCCGGTGATCGCGGCGCTGGCTTCAGAGGCGACGATCTCGGTCGACACCTACAAGCCGGAGGTCGCGGAGGCGGCGGTCGCGGCGGGGGCGTCGATCGTCAACGACGTCAGCGGGCTGCGCGACGAGCGGCTGGCGTCGATCTGCGCGGCGAGCGGCGCGGCGCTGGTGATCATGCACACCGCGATCGAGCCGAAGGGCACGCGGTTGGACCCGGCGACCTACGAGGACGTCGTGGAGGAGGTGCTGGCGTTCCTGGTCGAGCGGATCGCGCTGGCGCGTGCGGCCGGCGTGTCGTCGATCATCGTCGACCCCGGGCCGGACTTCGCCAAGACGCCGGCGCAGACGGTCGCGGTGCTGCGCGCGCTGCCGCGTCTGAAGGAGCTCGGCTGGCCCGTCCTGCTGGCCTGCTCGCGCAAGGACTACGTGGGCGCGATCACCGGCCGGCCGCCGCGCGAGCGCGGCGCGGGGACGCTCGCGGCGATGGCCGAGGGGATCGACGCGGGCGCGGACATCATCCGCCTGCACGACGTCGCCGCCGCGCGCGATTACCTCGCCGTGCGGGCGGTGATGCGGGGTGAGCGCGAGCTGGGCGCGCTCGAGGGGTTGTCGCCGGAGCGCTATCCCGACGGGGTCCCGGGCATCTCTCGCTAGGCTGAGTGGTGAAATCGCCGGCCGCTGACGATCAACGCGGCCGGACGCCCACCGATTGTTCGAGGAGTCCGTAATGCCTTCCGTCCTGGATCGCTCCGCTTTGGAGCAAAGCCCGCTGGCCGACCTGCACCTGCTCGCCAACGAGCTCGGTGTGGACGGCTTCCGCCGTCTGCGCAAGCCCGAGCTCGTGGACGCGATCCTCGAGCGCCAGACCGGTTCCTCCGAGGTGGATGAGCCCGCCGAGGAGCCCGAGGTCGTCGAGGCTCCCGCGGCCTCCGAGAGCGACGGCGACGATCAGCCCAAGCGCTCCCGCCGCGGGCGCCGTGGCGGGCGTGGCCGCCGCCGCGACGAGGACGACGGCGCGCCCGTCGAGCGTGAGGAGCAGCCGCAGCCCGTCGCCGCCGCTTCGTCGGACGACCACGGTCGCGATCGCGAGGAGCGGTCGGTCTCCGGCTCGGTCGAGCTGCTCGCCAACGGCTCCGGGTTCCTGCGCCTCGCGGCCGAGCCGACCGACGATGACGTCTACATCTCCGCCGCCCAGGTCAAGCGCTGCGAGCTCGTCGCCGGCGACAAGATCAGCGGCCCGGTGCGCCCGGCGCGCCGATCGGAGCGCTTCCCGTCGCTGATCCGCGTCGAGACCATCAACGGCCGTCCGGCCGAGGAGGTCGCCGAGGGCACGCGCTTTGAGGACCTGCCGGTCGCGTGGCCGCAGGAGCGCATCGCGCTGGGCTCCGAGGACCTGACGGTCCGCTCGATCGAGTGGCTGACGCCGTTCGGCAAGGGCTCGCGCGTGGTCATCACGGGCGAGTCTCGCTCCGGCAAGAGCGAGGCGCTGCGGCGGCTCGCGGGCGCGCTGGCCTCCGTCTCCGGCCTCGAGGTGAGCGCGGTCCTGACCGGCGTGCGCCCGGAGGAGATCGCCGAGTTCCCGGTCGCCCCGAGCGCCACCCTGACCTTCGCCGCCTCCAGCGACGCGCAGGCCCAGGCGGTCGAGCAGGCGGTCGAGACCGGCCGTCGCGTCGCCGCCCGCGGTGGCGATGCCGTGCTGTTGATCGACGGCTTCGAGTACCTGCCCGCGGGTGCCGCCCGGCGTGCGCTGGCCGCGGGCCGCAACCTCAAGGGCGGCGGCTCGCTGACCGTCATCGCCACGTCGCCGGTCGCGATCGGCGGCGAGACGACGGTCGTGGCGCTGGACCGTGCCGCGGCCGCCGCAGGGACGTTCCCGGCGCTGGCGCTGGCCGAGTCCGGGACGCTGCGCCCGGAGCTGCTGGTCGGCGACGCGGGTGCGGCGGCGCTGCGTGCCGCGGCCGCCGGAGGCGAGTTGCCGGAGCCGCCCGCGCCGGTCGCGGCGCCGGAGCCGGTCGCCGCTCCCGAGCCGCTCGTCGAGCCTGACGCCGTTGCCGGCCCGGAGTCGCCGCTCTCGGTGCCGGAGCTCGTGTCCGAGGCCGTCGCGGCGCCGAAGCGCTCGCGCTCGCGCAGGGGCGGGGCGAAGGCCACGCCGGACGCGGCTTCGAAGCCCGCCGCTGCGAAGCCCGCGGCTGCAAGCCGTGCGGCAAGCCCGTTGCGGCCAAGAAGCCGGCCGCGGCCAAGAAGCCCGCCGCGGCCAAGAAGCCCGCCGCCGCCAAGTCCGCGGCCCCGAAGCCCACCGCGAAGAAGCCCGCCGCCGCGAAGCCCGCTGCGGCGAAGCCCGTCGCCAAGAAGCCGGCGCCCGCGAAGAAGCCCGCGGCGGCGGCCAAGAAGCCGGCCGCGGCGAAGAAGCCCGCGCGGCGAAGGCGGTCGCCAAGAAGCCCGCGGCCGCCAAGCGCAAGCCGGCCGCGAGGAAGCCCGCGGCGAACTAGGTCATGTTCAGGCGCGGCGGCGTGGTCCTGGTCCTCCTGTTCCTCGCCGCCGCCGCGCCCGCCCACGCGGTCGTCGGCGGCAAGCCGGTCTCGGCGACCGCCGTGCCGTGGTTCGCCACGCTCAGTGGGTGCGGCGGCACGCTCATCGCCCCAGACCGGGTCGTCACCGCCGGTCATTGCGTGTTCGCGATCTCGCCGGAAGCGCTCAAGTCGATCCGCGTCGGCGGCGTCGTGCGCACCGGCATCCACTTCGCGATGCACCCCGACTGGGAGGACACCAACGGCGACAACGTGCTCGATGACGTCGCGATCATCCAGCTCGACCGGCCGGTGACCGGCGTCGCTCCCGTCCCGCTCGGCGACGCGGCGCCCGCCCGCGCGGTCGTGCTCGGCCGCGGCGCCCAGCGCGCGAACCAGACCGGGTTCAACGGCTTGCGCGAGGCGAAGCTGCGGACGGTCAACGACACGGCCTGCGCGAAGATCTACCGGCGCGCCCGCGGCAACGGCGGCGAGCGCTTCAGCGGAGCGCGGATGGTCTGCTCGATCGACGTCAACGGGCGCCGGCCGCTCTCCTCGGCCTGCGTCGGCGACAGCGGCGGACCGCTCTACACGGGCAACCACGTCGCGCCGGTGCTGGTCGGGATCGTCAGCTTCGGCGGCTCCCGCTGCGGCGCGGACCGGCTCCCGTCGGTGTTCACGCAGATCTCTCGGTACAAGGCCTTCATCCTCGCTCCCGCGCCGGGGTGGGCGCCGATGGCGAGCGAGCCGCCGACGATCACCGGCACCAACAAGCTCACCTGCACGCCGCCGGCGTTCGATCCGCCCGCCGAGCGCACGCAGGCCATCTGGCTACGGGAGGGCCGCGTCGTCGCGCGCACCCGGGCCTACCGCGTCAAGCGCGCCGACCGCGGCGCGACGCTGACGTGCCTGGTCGCGGGCCGGGGCGCCGGCGGGCTCTCCGTGGCGCCGCGGGCGACGATCGGCGTCCAGGGATAGGGGTTCTATCGGCTCCGCGGGCCGTAGGCGACCCGGCGCCAGGACGGCTCGGGGGAGAGCTCGATCGGCTCGCGATCGCGCTCGGGCTGCACGTAGCCGAAGGTGTGCGTGGCGTCGTCGAACACGACGTCCAGCTCGCCCTCCTTCACGCGCTGATCCAGCCACGCGCTGCGGAACACGAGCCGGCGCAACCAGTGCACCAGCGACCGGTCGGCGGGACCCACGAGGTCCGGCCAGCAATCGTTGACGTGCTCGCCGAGGCCGGAGGCGGGGTCCACCACCTCACCGTTGACCGTGAGGTTCACCAGGTCTTCGAGCTCGGTGTCCTCGAGCGGACGGCCGACGAAGCCGAGCTTGCGGGCGGCCTGCTCGACCCGCTCGGAAAAATCACGCTCGTTGAACGTGAAGCGAAGGTCCCCATACTCCAGGACGTAGTCCTGGCCGGAGTCGTAGTTGCCGCGGCGAATCTGATCCATGAGAGAAGAGCCCGGACCCGCCGGGGCGTCTGCATCTTATGCGCGGATCCTGCTCGGAGTCTGCGCGTGAACTGGATCTTTCACGCCGCATCCAGTCCGTGTCGGAGATCGAACGCGCCGATCGCGTGCGGGCTCGCGTCCGGGAAGTCCGCGAACCGGCGGTTCCGGCACACCCACGCCTCGCCCGCGGGACGTTCGTGCGCCTTCTCGACGCTGAACGCGCAGCACGCGAGCGGCTCGCGGGCGAGCTTCAGCACGCCGTAGCCCTTACCGCGCTCGGCCTCGTCGAACAGCTTCGTGTCGATCTCGGTGGCGAACACCTTCTGCGCGCAGCCCATGTAGCGGATGCCGCTGAGCGGGTCGTCGTAGACGTACAGGCTCGGGCACTCCGCCGCGACGCACGTGGCGGGGGCGATCACCCGATCGCAGTAGGTCAGGCACTGGCGGCACTCGGAGGCCTCTGTGCGGCGGGCGATCCGGCCCATGGAGCCGAGTCTACTCCCGCCAGGTCCCTATACGAGTTGCCAGGGTGGCGGCAATGCACCGTGTTCTGGTTGCGCTTTCTGGATAGGTTCGATACATGGCCTCACGTCTCGTCGCCGTACTCGCTGCGCTCGTTGGGCTCGGAGCCGCCCCCGCGTATGCCGCAGAGCCCGTCGAGCCTCGTGCCGGCGTCCTGCTCAGCGGCCAGATCCAGTTCCCGCGCGCGCAGCGCATGACGATCCAGACCGGCGCCGCCGACGGCACAAAACTGACCATCGGCATGGGTTTCGACGGTCGCTGCAAGGGCGGCGGCCTCGGCGAGTTGTGGGCGGGCAACGTCCGCGCCGCGCCCGGCGTACGCGCCCGCGACGGCCGCATCTCCGCGAACCTCACCGGCACGATCCGCAACCTCGGCGGCGTCGACGGCCGCACCGGCGTCTTTCGGTGGAAGCTCGTCGGGCGCTTCGTCCAGCGCGACGTCGTGAAGGCCGTCGTCACCGGCACCGCCGAGGTCCGGATCGACGGCAAGACCGTCACCCGGTGCAAGATCGCCGACCCCGCCGCCGTGCGGCTCGCGATCCGCGGCGGCTGATCGTCGATTACTTCCGGCCGCTCGGTCAGTCTTGTTGGCTATGAGCCAGCTGATCGTGACCGAGTTCGTGACCCTCGACGGCGTGATGGAAGCGCCGGGCGGCGAGGTGGGACACCCCCACAGCGGGTGGGTGTTCGACTACATGTCCGAGGAGCAGCAGCGCTACAAGCTCCAGGAGACGCTCGACGCCGAGTCGCTCCTGCTCGGCCGGGCGACCTACGACGGCTTCAGCGCCGCGTGGCCGGGGCGCGACGGCGAGTTCGCGGACAAGATGAACGCGATGCCGAAGTACGTCGTCTCGTCCTCCCTGACCAACCCGTCCTGGGAGAACACGACGGTCATCGCGTTGGAGGACGTCGCCGGGCTGAAGGCGCGTGATGGCGGCCCGATTCTCGTCGCGGGCAGCGGCACCCTCGTCCACGCGCTGATCGCCCAGGGCCTCGTCGACGAGCTGCGGCTGATGATCTTCCCGGTCCTGCTGGGCTCGGGCCTGCGCGTGTTCGGGGAATCGTCCGTCAAGCACCCGCTCTCGCTCGTCCACACCGAGGCCTTCCCCACGGGCGTGGTCGTGCACCACTACGCACCCGCAGCGGCCTAGGAGGCGCCGCCGCGCGGCGCGGCCGGAACGAGAATGACCCCTGGAGGGGGCGAAGTTCGCCGGCGGCGCCCTATAGGAGGGCATGACCCCACCCGCCGCACGCATCCTGATCATCGAGGACGATGCCGTCGTCCGGACGTTCCTCGCCGACAACCTGATCGCCGACGGGTATGAGCTCTCGGTCGCCGGCACGATGCGGGACGGGCTCAGGGCGCTGGAGCAGGACCCGCCGGATCTGGCGGTGGTCGATCTCAAGTTGCCGGATGGGTCCGGGCTGGAGCTGATCAAGCGCCTGCGGGCGGCCGACGGGATCGCTTCGCGGGTCGATCCGACGCTGCCCGTGATCGTGCTCTCGGCCAGCGCCGGTGAGCTCGACCGGGTGCGTGGGTTCGAGAAAGGGGCAGACGACTACGTCACCAAACCCTTTGCGTACGGGGAATTGCGGCTGCGGATCGCAGCGGTTCTGCGGCGGGCGCGGCTGCGGGAGGTCCGAGGCCCGATGCGTGTCGGGACGCTCGAGATCGACCCCGCGGCGCGGGCGGCGTCCGTGCGCGGACGCCGGGTCGAACTGGCGGCGAAGGAGTTCGCGCTCCTGCGCACGCTCGCCAGCGCGCCCACACGGGTATTCACCAAAGAGGAATTGTTGCGGGACGTCTGGGGCTTCCGGGCCACGGGCGCGACGCGCACGCTGGACTCGCACGCGTGCCGCTTGCGGCAGAAGCTGCGCACCGACGGCGACGAGTTCATCGTCAACGTCTGGGGTGTCGGGTACCGGCTGGTCGACGGGCCGTTGACGGATTCCCGCGCGTCCTAGCCCTTCGGTGTACGCGGGCGTGGCTAATATCGCGAGGTGGCTACGACCGCGGCTCCGCCCGTCGAGGAACCCGCGCGCCTGCGAACGGAGGCGCCCGCGCCCTCGTACCCGCTGCTGACGGGGACGTCGTTCGCCGCCATCGGGGCGGTGCTGGCGTGGTTTGCGGTGCAGCTCGCGCAGTTCGTGGGCGAGGCGCCGGACTTCGACGCGATGATCTCGCTGCGCGAGTCGATCGTGTTCCACCGCGACGGCCTGAAGGGCCTGATCGCCGATCGCGTCGGCACCGGCGTGCACCCGCCGCTGATGGACACGCTGACGTCGATCTTCTTCGCCGTCTTCGGCGAGGACCCGCGCTCGCAGCAGTTGATCGGCGTGATCCTGTTCGCGGTGCTGGCCGTGGCCGTGGAGCGCCTGCTGGCGCCGTATCTGAGCTCGACCTACCGCGTGCTGGCGGCGCTGGCGGTCGCGATGACGCCTTCGCTGGCGATCGTGCTCTTCACGGTGTCGCGTGAAGGCCTGGTGCTCGTGCTGCTGACGGTCTCGCTGGCGTACACGCTCGCGCCGGTCGAGCTCGACGCACCGCCGGCTGGTGATCCTCAGCTGCATCCTGGCGTTGTTCCCGCTGACCAAGGACGCGTGCCTGGTCCTGGTCGGGCCGTTCGCGATCTATGCGTTCTTCGTCGGCGCGAAGGACCTCCCCGATCGCATCCGCCGCGGGCTGATCGTGGTCTCGCTGCCGCTGGCGGTGTCGATCGTCTGGCGGATCGTGTTGAAGGCGTCGGGCGGCGACGCGTGGCACACCTGGATCACCTCCGACCGCGCGGACGAGGGCCCGTTCGTGGTCGCCCTGCGCGCGATGTTCGGGATGGAGCGCAGCCTGAACCTGCGCCAGAACCTCGCCAACGCGCTGATCGTCAACTGGCTGTGGGTTCCCGCGCTGCTGGCGATCGTGACCGTCGTGTTCGTGTGGCGTCGCGGGACGCCGGCGATCCGGCGCTCGGTCGGGCTGATCGGCGGCCTGGCGGCGATGTTCACCTGGACGACGCTGACCTTCCCGACCTTCAGCGTGCCGCGCTACGCGACGCCGCTGACGCTGCTGGTCCTGCTGATCATCCTGATCGGCCTGCCGCTGTGGCCTAAGCGCGGGCGCCCGTGGGTGCTGGCCGCGCTGATCGTCACCGCCGCGCTCGGCGCGTGGTCGCCGACCGATCCGGTCTCGCGCTCGCTGTGGCACACGATGACGCTCGGCGGTGAGCGCTTCTACGACACGCCCTGGGAGGCCCGCGGCCCGGACCGCAACGTCTACAACCTCGCGCTGCTGCGGGCCAGCGAGCGGATGAACGCCCGCCTGCGCCGCGTGTTCGCCAGCGACGTCGACGTCGTCACCGGCGACTGCGACTCGATGAAGTTCGGCGAGAAGCTGTTCTCGGTCGGGTTCACGCCGAGCGTCTATGACCGCGGCATCCCCGGCGCGCGCCCGCTCGAGTGCGTCCACCTCGACCAGCTCCCGCCGGACGCCGCCAACGGCCCGCAGAAGATCGGGCTCGTGCGCACGGTCGAAGAGGACATGCAGAAGCAGCCGCCGGCGCTGACCGGCAAGTCGGTCGTCGTCATTCACTAGGGGGGCGAAGTTTTCGCCGGCGTGCCTCTTAGAGGCATGCTGATGCTCGCGAGCTGGTTTCTCACCGTGGCGTTCGCCGTGCTGTTCGTGCGGTCGCACTGGCGGCTCGTGCTGGTCGCGCGGGCCAGCCATGAGCTGCGCGGCCCGCTGTGCGCCGTCCAACTCGGGATCGCGGCCCTGACCGGCGAGCCCGCGCGGGTGGCCGCGATCGAGCTGGAGCTCCAGCGTGCCGGCCGTGCCCTGGAGGACCTCGCCGCGGCGCCGTCCGGCCGCCGCGCCGACGCCGCTGCCCGGCCGGTCGACCTCGCGCGGCTGACGGCCGAGCACGAGCCCGCGTGGCGCGCGCTCGCGGGTGCGTTCGGGGCGCAACTGCGGGTGGAGGCCGAAGCGGCGGTCGTGGTCGCGGACCCGCTGCGGATCGCCCAGGCCTGCTCGAACCTCGTCGGCAACGCGGCGGAGCACGGCGGCGGGCTGATCCGCCTCGACGTGCGGGTGAGCGGCGAGCAGGTGCGCCTCGAGGTCGCCGACGACGGGCCTGGGCTGCCCGCGTCGGTGGCCGTGCTGACCGCCGCCGCCCGCGCGCGCCGCGGCCCCCGCGGGCACGGCCTGGCGATCGCGGCGGCGATCGCCGAGCAGCACGGCGGGCGGCTCGCGGCAGCGCCGTCGCCCCGCGGCGCGCGGCTCGTCCTCGAGCTGCCGAACCTAAAGGGGCCAGGCCCCTTTAGGTTGGCGCGATGACGCGGCGGCGGCGCGCGACGGTGCTGCTGGCGCTGGCCGCGGCGCTGGGGCTGCTGTCGGCCACGCACATGTCGCGTCGCGAGGCGGCCCTGCGCGCGCAGCTCGGCCCGCTGACGGAGGTCGTCGTCGCGCGCTCGGACCTGAAGGCGGGTGCGACGCTCGAGCTCGAGGACCTCGGCGTGCGCAAGCTGCCCGCCCGCTACGCACCGCCCGGGGAGCCCGCGTTCGCCACCGCGCTGGCCGGCCACAGGCTCGCGGTGCCCGTTCCGGCCGGCGGCGCCGTCACCGCCGACCTGCTCGAGCGCGAGCCGCAGACCCCGGCGTCGCTGGTCAAGCGCGGCGAACGGGCGGTGGACGTGCTCGCCAGCGGCGCGGTGGAGGCGGGCGCGCGGGTGGACGTCGTGGTCACCACCGACAAGCGCACTCAGCTCGCGCTGCAGAACGTCGAGGTCCTCGCGGCCCATCCGGCGCCGGCGAAGGAGGACTCCGGCCCGCGGGTGACCGCGACCCTGCGCGTCTCCGCGAGCGACGCCGTGTTCCTCGTCGCCGCCCAGTCGTTCGCCCGCGACGTCCGCCTGCTCGCCCGCGCGCCCGGCGACACGCGCACGGCCGAGCAGCTCACCGTCGGGGAAGGGCTCTAAGGTCACGTTGCATGGTCATCGCGACCGACGCCGAGCTGTTCGCGCGGGCACGGGAGCTGATCGCGAACGGCGGGCGGCGGATCCTCGGCATCGCCGGGCCGCCCGGCGGCGGCAAGTCGACGGTGGCCCGGGCGGTGGTCGCCGAGCTCGGCCCCGCCGTCGCCCGGCTGGTGCCGATGGACGGGTTCCACCTCGCGCAGCCGGAGCTGGTGCGGCTCGGGCGGCGCGAGCGGATGGGCGCGCCGGACACGTTCGACGCCGCCGGCTACGCGGCGCTGCTGCGGCGGCTCAAAGGCGAGGAGCCGGTCGTCTACGCGCCCGAGTTCCGGCGCGAGATCGAGGAGCCGATCGCCGGCGCGATCGCCGTCCCGCGCGAGGTTCCGCTCGTCGTCACCGAAGGCAACTACCTGCTGCTGTGGCCGGAGATCAAGTCGTTGCTCGACGAGGCCTGGTACGTGGAGACCGACGAGGAGCTGCGCGTGCAGCGGCTCATCCAGCGTCACATCCAGTTCGGCAAGACGCCCGAGTACGCGCGGGCGTGGGTGCTGCGCAGCGACGAGCACAACGCGGCGCTCGTCGCGAAGACCGCGCCGAGCGCCGACGTGCTGGTCAGACTTAGCTTGAGCTCCTGAAGGATGTTGCCGCCGTCGACGACGATCGACTGGCCGGTGATGTAGGACGCGCCCGGCGAGGCGAGGAACGCGATCAGCTCGGCCACCTCGTCCGGCGTGCCCGGCCGGCCGGTGGGCGTGTTCGCTCCCGCGCGCAGCTCCTCCTCGGTCGAGGAGGCCGTCGCGATCCAGCCCGGCGCGACGCTGTTGACCGTGATCGCCCTTGCGGCGCGAGTTCGAGCGCCAGTGCCCGCGTGAGCCCGTCGACGCCCGCCTTGCCCGCGCCGTACGCGGCCGAGTAGAGCAGGGCGACATACGGCCCGGTGACGGAGGAGACGTTGACGATTCGGCTCCCCGCCGTCATCCGCGGGGCGACCAGTCGACATAACCTGAACGTCAGGTGCAGGTTGAGATCGATGCCACGCGAGCCACTCGGCCTCGCTCATCTCGGTGAACAGCCGATCGGGAGCGTCGACGCCGGTCTGGACCATGCCGGCGTTGTTGACCAGGACGTCGAACGGACCGTTCGCCGCGACCCGCTCCGCCTCCTCCCACGAGCGTGAGGTCGGCGACCAGGCCGCGGGCGCCGATCTCCTCCGCCCGCTCGTGGACGCGCTCGGTGGTGGCGGTGATCGTCACGTCGTGCCCGCGGCTGGCGAGCAGCCGCGCGGCCGCGAACCCGATCCCGTCGGCGCTGCCGGCGCCGGTGACCAGAGCACGTCGCACAGCGCCTCCAGGAAGTGGTCGCAGTCCTCGCGCCGAGATGACCAGGGGCGGCTTGATCTTCAGCACGTCGTCGTTGGGCCCGTCGGTGGAGATCAGCACGCCGCGCCGCCTTCAACGCCTCCTTGACGTCGTGCGCACGTCGCGCGGGAGTCGAGCTCGACGCCGATGAACAGCCCGCGCCCACGCACGTCGACGACGTCGAGGCCGCGCACCCCGTCCATCAGCTTCGTGCCCATCGCCAGCGCGTGCGCCTGCAGGCGCTCGTCGGCGATCACGTCGAGCACGGCGAGCCCGATCTCGGCCGACACCGGGTTCCCGCCGAAGGTGTTGAAGTACTCCATGCCGGTGAGGAACGACGCGGCCATCTCCGGCGTGGTCACGACCGCCGCCGAGCGGATGCCCGTTGCCGATCGGCTTGCCGAGCGTGACGATGTCCGGCACGACGCCGTCGAGCTCGAAGCCCCAGAAGTGCTCGCCGATGCGGCCGAAGCCGGTCTGGACCTCGTCCGCGACGCACAGCCCGCCCGCCGGCGTCGCACCGCCGCGAAGGCCTCGGTCAGATAGCCCGGCGGGTAGACGATCTGGCCGCCGCAGCCCTGCAGCGACTCGGCGAAGAACGCGGCGGGCGCGTCGATCGAGCGCCCATCAGCGCCTCCAGCGCTCCCGGCTCGGTCGGCAGCGGCGCGACGCGCGTCCCCGCCGGCTTGTCCGCCTTGAACTTGTACGGGCGCAACGCGATCGTCGAGCTCAGGTGCCCGTGGTAGGCGTGGTCGAGCACGATCACGTCGCGCCGGCCGGTGTGCGGCGTCGCGAGCCGCAGCGCCAGATCGTTGGCCTCGGAGCCGCTGTTGACGAAGAAGCACACGTGCAGCGGGTCCGGCAACGTGGCCGCGAGCCGGCGCGCGTAGTCGATCACCGAGCCGTGCAGGTAGCGCGTGTTCGTGTTCAACACCGCCATCTGCGCGCGCGCCGGCGGCGACCACCCGCGGATGGCAGTGGCCGACGTGGGCGACGTTGTTGACCAGATCGAGGAAGGCGCGGTCCCTGGTCGTCGAAGAGGTAGGCGCCCTCGCCGCGGACGATCTGCAGCGGCTCGCTCGTAGGCGAGCGAGAGCGCGCGGCTCAGGACGGTCCGGCCGCACCGGCGCGATCTCCGGCCGCGCGTTGCGGGCCGAGACGCCACCCGGGAGCCCGAGCAGCAGGTTCGGGTCGGGACAGACGCTGCGGTAGAGGTCGGCCTCCTCGGGCAGCGCGACGCCCTCGAGATCGCCGACGAGATCGGTGAACAGCTGGAAGTGGATGTGCGGCTCCCAGCCGCCGTTGACCTCCGGCGCGCCGAGCGTGGCGATCTGCTCGCCCTGCTCGCACATAACCCTCAGCCATAGAGTCAGGGTCGAGATGGCCGTGAAGCGTCCAGAAGGGCCCCTCGTGACGGAGCACGAGCACGCCGCCGTAGTCGCCCGGCCGGTCGCGGTTCTCGCGCCGTTCCACGACCCCGTCGAGCGGCGCGTAGACCGGCGTCCCCGCCGGGGCGAAGACGTCGACCGCCATGTGGCGCGTGCGCCAGCGCCCGTCCGGCGTCTCGAACTCGGGCGCGGTGTAGATCGAGCGCTGCTCGTCGTAGCGGCCGATCGCGAGCCCGTCGATCGGGGGCATGCCGGCGCCGAGATCCAGGACCGGCGCGCCCGCGAGATCGCCGTCCATGACGGGGTGCGGCGTGCCCAACGCGAGCAACTGCCGGATGCGGCGGGCGTTCGGGCTCGCCTCGTAGCCGCACGCGTCGCGGAAGCGGAAGTGGGCGAGCTGCGCGTCCTCGCTCGCGCAGCCGGGCGAGCACCGCCGTGATGCCGGCCTGGCTGATCAGCAGGTACTCGTTCTCCGGCGCGGCCGCGCTCTGGCGGGCCGCCATCGCCACGCTCAGCTCCAGCCGGCCGACGATCAGCCCGAACAGCGCCTCCAGCTCGTCGGGCCGCAGCGGCGCGATCTCGTGATAGCCGCGCACGATCGGGACGACCGCCCGCGCGGGATCCGGCTGACCCTGCATCGCGTACGCGCAGGCGACCGCGAGCCCGGCCACGCGCGCGGAGTACACGACGTCGCCGAAGTCGATCAGCTGGATCGAGCCGTCCTCGCCGACGAGGACGTTGTGCTCGTTGGCGTCGTTGTGGATCAGCTGGTGCGGGAGTCCGGGTGCGACGCCCGTCGCCTTCCACGGGTGGTCGCGGTGCATGGCCGGGTGGTTGAAGCTCGCGAGCGCCTTGTCCACGCGCGCGACCGTGCGGCCGAGTTCGGCGAGGTCACCGGGCGCGTCCGCCCACGGCCGGCCGTCCAGCCAGGTGAGCAGGCGAACGACGCGCCCGTCGCGGGTCGGTCGTCGGACCCGGCCAGCCGCGGCACGGCCGGCTCGTCGCGCAGATGCTCCAGCACCGCGTCCTCCAGCCCCAGGTCCGCCCCCGGCCGGTGGATCTTGAGCACGAACCGCGACCCGTTCGCCCGAACCGCGAAGTTCAGGTCGTGCTCGCCGGGCAGCGGCGAGAGCTCGCCGTCGAGTCCGTACACCTGCTGGAGAAGCGCTTGCGGGTCGATCACAGCGATGCATTCTGGCGAGCCTCGAGAAACCGCCGCTCGGCGTCGGGCGGGTCGAGCGCCAGCGCCCGGCGATACGCCTCCGACGGGTCCCGCCCGAGGCGGCGCAGCAGCTCGGCCCGGGTCGAGTGGAAGTAGCGGTACCCGTCGAGGTCGAGGCTGTCGACGAGCGCCAGCGCGGCCACGGGGTCGCCCGCCTCGGCGATCGCGACCGCGCGGTTGAGCTCGACCACCGGCGAGCGCGTGAGCTCCGCCAGCTCGCGGTAGAGCAGCGCGATCTGCGGCCAGTCGATCTCCGGCTCGCTCTGCAGCGACGCGATCGCCGCCTGCAGCACGTACGGCCCGCGGCCGCGCAGCGACAGCGCGCGATCGAGCAGCGCCCGTCCGCGTTCGATCCGGTCGGCGTCCCACAGCGAACGGTCCTGATCGGCGAGCAGGACGAGCTCCCCCTCGGGCGTGAAGCGCGCCGCCCGCCGGGCGTCCTGCAGGAGCATCAGCGCCAGCAGGCCGAAGACCTCGGGCTCGTCGGGCATCAGCGCCGCGAGCACGCCGCCGAGCGAGAGCGCCTCGTCGGCCAGCTCGCCGCGCCCGCCGTAGCCCTCGTTGAAGATCAGGTAGACGATCGCGGTCACCGCGGCGAGCCGCTCGGGCAACGCGTGGTCGGGCGGCACCGCGAACGGGATGCCGGCGTCGCGGATCTTGACCTTCGCGCGCGAGAGCCGGCGCTTCATCGTCTCGGGGCTCACCAGGAACGCGCTCGCGATCTCCTCGGTCGTCAGGCCGCCGACGGCGCGCAGGGTGAGCGCGACCTGCGCCTCGCGGTTGAGCGCCGGGTGACAGCAGGTGAACAGCAGCTCGAGCCGCTCGTCGGGGATCACGGGGTCTTCCATGGGCTCGCTCAGCTCCAGCTGCTTGGTCTTCTCCGCGAGTGTCCGCTCACGCCGGATGCGGTCGATCGCGCGGCGCTTGGCGGTGGTGATCAGCCACGCGGCCGGGTGCTCGGGCACGCCGTCGCGCGGCCAGCGCTCGGCGGCGATCGCGAACGCCTCCTGCGCGGCTTCCTCGGCGAGTTCGAAGTCGCCGAGGAAGCCGATGAGCGACGCCACGACGCGGCCCCACTCGCTGCGGAAGACGTCGTCGATCACATCATCGCGATCGGTCGGATCTCGACCGCCCCGCCGGTTCGCACGGCCGGGACGCGGTTGGCGATCTCCAGCGCCGAGTCGAGGTCATCCGCCTCGACCAGGTAGTAGCCGCCGAAGATCTCCTTGGTGTCGGCGAACGGCCCGTCGGTGATCAGCGGCTGCTGGTCGGCGAGGCGCAGCGTGGTCGCCGTCTCGACCGGCCGCAGATGCGCGCCGGCGATCACCCGCGGGTCTTCGCGGATCGCCAGGTACTCGGCCGTGACCGCTTGGCGCTCGTCCTCGCTGAGGTCGCTGCCGGTGTCGGGATCGAGGTAGATGAGGAGTGCGTACTGCATGGGGTGGACCTCCATTGCGTTTGTCGCGGCTGAGACGAACGGGAGACGCGGGAGGGGACACCTGGACACGCGGTCCACTTTTCGGCGTCAGCGAACCCACCCGATCGTCGAGGCTTCGCGTTGCAAGCCTTGACTGAACCAAAAGCGCCAATGCAATCGCCCTCATCATCGTCGATATCGCGGTCCTGCAGGGGAAAGACGCTCCGCTCGCCGTCTGTAAACGTCGTGCAACGCCGGTCAGTGCGCGGACATGGACAGATGTTTTCCCACAGCCGCGCGTCCACTACCTAGGGTTGCGCCACCGGTACGACCCGGTGCTTCACGGACGAACATTGTCAGCCACACCCAGCACAGGACGTCGACAGCGCACCCTCGTCTTCGCACGCAGGAGCGCTCCCATGCGCGTGCTCGCCATGGTTGGACTGACGGGCCTACTGGCCGGTTACGCCGCGCCGATCGCGTTCGCCGCGTCCGAGCCGGGCCCGGCCAAGTCGCTCCCGCCGCTCGACATCCCGGCCTTCGCGTACGTCCAGTTCGACGAGAACGCGGCGCCGGAGGAGCAGCCCGCGCCGAAGGACGACACCACTCTCGCCGAGGAGCCCAAGGCGGACAAGCCTGCCGCCGAGGCGACGCCGGCGCCGGCGCCGCAGCAGGAACAGCAGCAGCCCGCCTCGCAGGCGCCCGCACAGGCGCCGGCGCAGCAGCAGGCGCCCGCGCCCCAGGAGAAGGTCAACGTCGTCAAGAACGACTGGGGCACGGCGCCGGCCACCAAGGAGAAGAAGGATCCGTTCGAGGATCTGCCGGTGATCGAGTCCTCGACGGGACCGACGCCGACGATGGCCGCCGACGCCGACACCCAGGGCCATGCGCAGGCGGCGCCCGACCCACTTTCGGTCTCGACGGCGCCGACGGCTCCGCAGACGACCACGACCAGCACCGCCGACCCGCTGTCGGACAGCCAGTTGGACGCGCTCGACCAGGCCGCCGAGACGCCCACCGCGTCGGCCGCCACCGCCGCCCCGGCCGCGACCGCCGCCGTCGCCACCGCCGCGGTCGCCGCCCCGGCGAGCGAGCCGGCCGCGAAGACGCAGAAGGCGAAGCGCGCGAAGGCGGAAGACCCCGCGTCGGGCGAGGCCGCCGGCGGAGGGTCCGCGTCCGGCGAGTCGGGCGACGGCGGAATCCGCGTCGGGCGAGTCCGCCGGCAGCGGTTCCGCGTCCGGCGAGTCGGGCGACGGCGGATCCGCGTCCGGCGAGTCCGCTCCGGCCGCGTCCGCGCCGAACGAGGCCGCCCCAGTTCCGGCACAGGCCGTCTCCGCGCCGGCCGCCGCCGAGCCCGCGCCGGCCCAGCCCGCGCCGGCACCCGGCCGAGCCTGCGCCTGTCGCCCCGGCCGAGCCCGCACCGGCCGCGCCGGTCGCCGCCACGCCCGCACCAGTTGCCGCCACGTCCGCGCCCGCCGAGCCGACTGGCCCGGTCGAGGCGCCCGTTCAGCCTGCCGAGGCGCCGAAGCGGATTTCGTCCGAACCGCCCGCGGAGCCGACGCTCATCGCGCCGGCGCCCGCGCCCCCCGTCGTGGTCGCCGCGCCCGCGCCCATCGTCGTCATCGCGCCGCCTCCGCCCCCGCCGCCGCCCCCGCCGGTCTCCCAAGAGCTCGTCACGATCGCGGCGATCACGCTGCAGGACGCGACGATCTCCAGCGGCCCGCAGACCGCTGACCTGATCAGCGCCGACGCGCGCGATCTCGTCGTCGCGCCGGCGGACCTCGCGCTGACCGACCTCGACGACGCGGTCACGCCGGTGCTCGCCGTCGCGGACGACGCCACCAACGTCACCTCGCCCGCGCAGGGTCCGAACCAGGCCGCCGGCACCGCTGACCAGCGCACCCCGGCCGGCACGCCGCAGACCGGCATGAACGCCGTCGAGCGCTTCCTGGCGAGCCTGCCGACGGCGCCCGCGATCCTCACTTCCAGAGCCCGCTCGATCGTCAGCGCGTCCGTCGCGACGATCTCGGCGCGCGGGCCTCCGGCGCTCCTCAGCGCCGGTTCCCAGACCGCCATCAGCTCCCAGTCGCCGGCTTCGATCAGCGCTGTCCCTGCGCTCGGTCAGACGCCCCTGCGGCTCACCCCTGCCGTCGGCGCGCTCACTCGCAGCGCGGCCGCGGCGCCCGCAAGCCCAGCAGAGGTCTTCACCGGCGACACGCCGACGGCGACGACCACCACCACGAGCACCACCTCCACGCCCGCTCCGGCCGGCACGGTCGGTGACGTCACCACGCCGGTGGCGCCGACGATCAGCGCCCCGATCAGCGACGTGGTGGAACCCAACGCGCCCGATCCCGCGACGCTCAGCGCCCCCGCGCTCGGCGCGGTGAGCGCCGGCACGAGCGACCCCTCCGCGGCGCTGGCTCCGTCCAGCGACCCAGCGGATCGCGTCGGCGCGCCCGGCACGATCGGCACCGAGGGCGACGAGACGATCTCCGACCGCACCGGCGAGACGAACGAGGCGCGCGGTCCTCCGGAGACGTACCAGCTCGGAACGCTGCTCATCTCGCTCAAGGCGAAGCCGGCTGCTGCCGCTGCACCGCTTCCGATCGACTGGAACACCGTCACCAGCGCGGGCCTGTCGCTCGTGATGAGCCTGCTCAACGACACCGGCACCAGCGCCGACCTGTCGTTCTCCGGCGCCGTCTCGGGCTCCGGAACCCTCGCGTACACGAAGTCGACCGTCAGCCTCCCGGGCGGCGGCTCGGGTGACCTGCTCGTCGGCACCCTCTCGAACTTCCAGCTCGACGCCGGCTCTTCGTCCTTCGGCGTCCACATCAGTGGCACCGCGGTCAAGATCGCGCTTCTGCTCCCGCAGGACAGCGGCGACGCCCGTCGCTGGATCGGCATCGAGGCCACCGGCCTGACGATCGCCGGCACGCTCCCGGGCCTCGACGGCGCGATCACCAACGGCGGCGTCCAGATCAACACCGCGACCGCCGGCACGACCGCGATCGACTGGACGACGATCGCCGCCTCCACGCTGACGATGACCGCCGAGGCGCTCGGTGTCTCCGGCCGGATCGCGTCGCTGAGCATCGGCGGCGTCCTCAGCGGCAGCACCGACTTCGCGTTCGCGAAGCCCTCGACCGACCTGATCACGGGCACGCTCTCGAACCTGGTCCTCAACGCCGGTTCGGGCTCGTTCGGCGCGTCGATCACCGGCTCGTCGGTAAAGGTCGCCCTGCTCTCCCAAGGCGCGAACCGCTTCCTCGGGATCGAGGCGAGCGGCCTCGGCATCACCGCCACGCTCCCCGGCTTCACGGGCGCGATCACCAATGGCGGCGTGCGTGTGAACCGTGGCATCGGCGCCGCGGCGATCGACTGGACGACGATCGCCGGCTCCGGCATCACGTTGCAGACGGCGGTCACCGGCGTCTCGGGCAGGATCACCACCCTCGCCGTCGGCGGCCTCACCGGCTCGACGGACTTCACACTCGCCAAGCAGACCGTCGCCGCGGGCGACCTGCTCACCGGCACGCTGTCGAACCTGGTCCTGGCGGCGGGCTCGTCGACCTTCGGCGCGACGATCACCGGCACCGACGTGAAGTTCGCGGTCCTCTCGTCCGGCGCCGATCGCTTCACCGGTATCGAGGCGAGCGGCCTCGGGATCACGGCGACGCTCCCGGGCTTCACGGGCACGTTCAGCAACGGCGGCGTGCGGGTCAACACAGCGTCCGGTAGCGCGACGCCGATCGACTGGACGACGATCGCCGAGTCCGGCCTGACGCTCCCCAGCGCGGTGACCGGCGTCTCGGGCCACATCGACAACCTCTCGATCGCGGGCGCGCTGACGGGCTCGACCGACTTCACGATCACCAAGACGACCGTCGCTCAGGGCGACCTGCTGACCGGCAAGCTCACCGGGCTGGTGCTCGCGGCAGGCAGTTCGACCTTCGGCGCCTCGATCACCGGCGCAAGCGTCAACGTCGCGTTCCTCTCGACTCCGACCGCGCGCTACACGGGCATCGAGGCGAGCGGACTCGGCATCACCGCGTCGCTCCCGGGCATGACCGGCACGTTCTCCAACGGCGGCGTGAAGGTCAACAGCGCCTCGGCCGGCGCCGCGGTGGACTGGACGACGGTCACCGGCTCCGGCCTCACGCTGACGACGAGCATCGTCTCCGTCTCGGGCGACATCGCCACGTTGTCGATCGCGGGCGCCCTGACCGGCAGCGCGACCGTCGCGCTCTCGCGGACGCTCGTGACCCTTCCGGGCGGGGGAGAGGGCGAACTGCTCACCGGCACGCTCTCGAACCTCCAACTGACCGCCGGCAGCTCGACCTTCGGCGTCACCGTCCAGGGCGACGGCGTGAAGATCGCCCTGCTTGCCCCGACCGCCCCCGGCGACAACCGCCGCTGGACCGGCATCGAGGCGACCGGCCTGTCGATCATCACCCCGAACCTCCCGGGCTTCTCCGGCACCTTCACCAACGGCGGCGTCCTCGTCAACACCGCCTCGGCCGGCGCGACCCCGCTCGACTGGACCACGCTCCCGGCGTCCGGCCTCTCCCTGACCGCCGGCATCACGTCCGTCTCAGGTCACATCGGCGCGCTGACGATCGCGGGCGTCCTCACCGGCACGACCGACTTCACGATCACGAAGTCCACCGTCGCCCAGGGCGAACTGCTCACGGGCCTTCTGACGAACCTCTCGCTCGCCGCGGGCGACCCGACCTTCGGCGTGACCGTCACCGGGTCGAACATCGCCTTCGCACTGCTCAAGAACGCGTCCGCGCAGACGTTCACGGGCATCGAGGCTTCGGGTCTCGGGATCTCGGCGACGCTGCCCGGATTCGCGGCGACGTTCCAGAACGGTGGCGTGAAGGTCAATACCTCGGCGTTCGATTGGACCGCGGTCGCGGGTTCGGGTCTGACGCTGACCGGCCAGATCGTGGGCGTCTCGGGTGAGATGCGGAACCTCACCGTCGCCGGCGTGCTCACGGGCCAGGCGGATTTCGCGATCCAGAAGACGACGGTCGGGCAGGGCACCCTGCTCTCGGGTTCGCTTTCCAACGTGTCGCTGGCGGCCGGCGATGCGAGCTTCGGTGTGACGGTGAGCGGCGGCAACGTCGCGTTCGCGGTGCTCAAGAATGCGTCCGCGCAGACGTTCACCGGCATCGAGGCTTCGGGGCTGGGCATCTCAGCGACGCTGCCGGGCTTTGCGGCGACGTTCCAGAACGGTGGCGTGAAGGTGAACACGTCGGCGTTTGATTGGACGGCGGTGGCGGGCTCCGGGCTGACCCTCACCGGCCAGATCATCGGTGTGTCGGGCGAGATGCGGAACCTGACGGTCGCCGGCGTGCTCACGGGCCAGGCGGATTTCGCGATCCAGAAGACGACCGTCGCACAGGGCGATCTGCTCAGCGGCACGCTGAGCGGTGTTCAGCTCTCGGCCGGTGATCCGAGCTTCGGTGTGACGGTGACTGGTGCGAGCGTGAAGTTCGCCGTGTTGAAGAACGCGTCGGCTCAGACGTTCACTGGGATCGAGGCGAGTGGGCTCGGTATCTCGGCGATGTTGCCTGGGTTTAGCGCGACGTTCCAGAACGGTGGGGTGAAGGTCAACAGCGCGTCGGCTGGTGCGACGCCGATCGACTGGACGACGGTGACCGGCTCCGGCCTGACGTTGACCGCCGGGATCATCGGTGTGTCCGGGGAGATGCGGAATCTGACGGTCGCCGGCGTGCTCACTGGGCAGGCTAATTTCGCGATTCAGAAGACGACCGTCGCGCAGGGCGATCTGCTGAGCGGCACGTTGAGTGGTGTTCAGCTTTCGGCCGGCGACGCGAGCTTTGGCGTGACGGTCACTGGCGCGAGCGTGAAGTTCGCCGTGCTGAAGAACGCGTCCGCGCAGACGTTCACTGGCATCGAGGCGAGTGGTCTTGGGATCAGCGCGACGTTGCCGGGCTTCGCGGCGACGTTCCAGAACGGTGGGGTGAAGGTCAACAGCGCGTCGGCTGGTGCGACGCCGATCGACTGGACGACCGTGACCGGCTCGGGGATCACGTTGACCGCCGCGATCATCGGTGTGTCGGGCGAGATGCGGAACCTGACGGTCGCCGGGGTCCTGACCGGCCAGGCTGACTTTGCGATTCAGAAGACGACCGTTGCTCAGGGCGATCTGCTGAGCGGCACGTTGAGTGGTGTTCAGCTCTCGGCCGGCGATCCGAGCTTCGGCGTGACGGTCACTGGCACGAGCGTGAAGTTCGCCGTGCTTGAAGAACGCGAGCGCGCAGACGTTCACCGGCATCGAGGCCAGTGGGCTTGGTATCTCGGCCACGCTGCCTGGGTTTAGCGCGACGTTCCAGAACGGTGGGGTGAAGGTCAACAGCGCGTCGGCTGGTGCGACGCCGATCGACTGGACGACGGTGACCGGCTCCGGCCTGACGTTGACCGCCGGGATCATCGGTGTGTCCGGCGAGATGCGGAATCTGACGGTCGCCGGCGTGTTGACGGGCCAGGCTGATTTCGCGATTCAGAAGACGACCGTCGCTCAGGGCGATCTGCTGAGCGGCACGTTGAGCGGTGTTCAGCTCTCGGCCGGCGATCCGAGCTTCGGTGTGACGGTGACTGGTGCGAGCGTGAAGTTCGCCGTGCTGAAGAACGCCAGTCGCGCAGACGTTCACTGGGATCGAGGCGAGTGGGCTTGGCATCTCGGCGACGTTGCCTGGGTTCAGCGCGACGTTCCAGAACGGTGGCGTGAAGGTCAACAGCGCGTCGGCTGGTGCGACGCCGATCGACTGGACGACGGTGACTGGCTCGGGGATCACGTTGACCGCCGGGATCATCGGTGTGTCGGGCGAGATGCGGAATCTGACCGTCGCCGGCGTGTTGACGGGCCAGGCTGACTTTGCGATTCAGAAGACGACGGTTGCTCAGGGCGATCTGCTGAGCGGCACGTTGAGTGGCGTTCAGCTCGTCGGCCGGCGACCCGAGCTTCGGTGTGACGGTGACTGGTGCGAGCGTGAAGTTCGCCGTGCTGAAGAACGCGAGCGCGCAGACGTTCACGGGCATCGAGGCGAGCGGGCTCGGCATCTCGGCCACGTTGCCTGGGTTCAGCGCGACGTTCCAGAACGGTGGCGTGAAGGTCAACAGCGCTTCGGCTGGTGCGACGCCGATCGACTGGACGACGGTGACTGGCTCCGGCATCACGTTGACCGCCGGGATCATCGGTGTGTCCGGCGAGATGCGGAACCTGACCGTCGCCGGCGTGCTGACTGGGCCAGGCTGATTTCGCGATTCAGAAGACGACGGTTGCTCAGGGCGATCTGCTGAGCGGCACGTTGAGCGGTGTTCAGCTCTCGGCCGGCGACCCGAGCTTTGGCGTGACGGTCACCGGCGCGAGCGTGAAGTTCGCCGTGCTTGAAGAACGCGAGCGCGCAGACGTTCACGGGCATTGAGGCGAGTGGGCTTGGCATTTCGGCGACGTTGCCTGGGTTTAGCGCGACGTTCCAGAACGGTGGGGTGAAGGTCAACAGCGCGTCGGCTGGTGCGACGCCGATCGACTGGACGACGGTGACTGGCTCCGGCATGACGTTGACCGCCGGGATCATCGGTGTGTCGGGCGAGATGCGGAACCTCACGGTCGCCGGTGTCCTCACCGGCCAGGCTGATTTCGCGATTCAGAAGACGACGGTCGCCCAGGGCGACCTGCTGTCCGGCACGCTGAGCAACTTCGAGCTCACGGCCGGCACCGCCGACCTCGGGGCCAAGGTCACCGGCAGCAACGTCGGCTTCGCGGTCCTGAAGAACGCGACCGCGCAGACGTTCACCGGCCTGGAGGCCAACGGGCTGACGATCAGCGCGAACCTCCCCGGCATCACGGCCACGGTGAGCAACGGCGGCGTGAAGGTCAACATCGCTTCCGCCGGGGCGAGCGCGATCGACTGGACGACGGTGACCGGCTCCGGCCTGACGTTGAAGACCGCGATCGTCGGGGTGAGCGGTGACCTGACGAACCTGAACCTCTTCGACGTGTTCACGGGCGCGATCAAGTTCGCGGTCGCGGTCCAGGACGTGGATGTCGACCTCGACGGCAACAACACGATCGACCTCGACAACGCGAAGCTGCTGACGCTCAGCCTGTCCCTGGACGAGGACGCGGGCGTCGCGACCGAGGACTACTTCCTGCAGTTCGGGACGAGCACCGCCGGGGTCAGGATCACCGACGGCAGCCTGCGCCTGGCGCTGCTGGCCCCGGCCGACAGCACGACGGACTCGCGCCGCTGGCGCGCGATCCAGGCCACGGGCCTGAGCGCGACGATGACGATCCCGGGCGTGACCGGAACGATCACCAACGCGGGCGTGGCGTTCAATCAGGCGGTCGCGAACACCGGCGTCCCGGTCAGCGCGATCGACTGGACGAAGGCGATCGACGTCAACTCCGGCGACGCGACCTTCACGCCGACGCCGGTGGAGATCGGTGGCGGCACGATCGATCAGACCGTCGCCAAGCTCGCGGTCACCGTCAACATCGTCAACGTCAACCTGTTCGACGTCTTCACCGGCGGCATTCACCTGGCGCTGGAGACCAAGAAGGTCGACGTCAGCTTCGACGGCACGACGATCGGGCTCGACGACGCGACGCTGCTGACCCTCGGCCTGTCTCTCGACGAGGCCAACGCCGCCGACCCCGAGACGTTCTTCTTGAAGATGGGCGACGTCGTGACGATCAACGACGGCAGCCTGCGGATGGCGATCCTGACGCCCGCCGACACCGCCGACGCCCGCGCCTGGCGCGCGATCCAGGCCAGTGGCCTGAGCGCCGACATCCCGTTCTTCGGCGCCCTCGCGATCACGAACGTCGGCCTCAACTACAACGCGACCAACGCGACGACGACCCCCGTCCTGAACTGGACGACGCAGGTCGACACCGACGCGACCGACGCCACGTTCACCGCGACCCCGGTCAACGTCGACGGCGCGCCGATCACGCTCACCAACGCCCGCCGCAGCGTCTCGGGCACGGTCACGGTCACGAACCTCTTCGACCTGATCAGCGGCACGGTCACGTTCGAGCTCGCCAGCGACCTCGTGGACGTCAACCTCGACGCCAACGCCGCCACCGCCGAGCTCACCGACGCCGACCTCTCCACGCTGAGCCTGACCTTCACGGCGATCACGATCGGCGACGCCGCCGGCGTGCGCTTCACGGCCACCGGCGGCAGCCTGGTCACGGCGAGCATCAAGAAGACCGGCGACCCGCGCACGTTCACCGCGATCACCGCGAACCTGACCGGCGCGAAGCTCGAGGGCATCGACGGCCTGACGCTCCACGCCACGATGGACGTCGGCCTGAACACCGCGCCGGCCGGCACGACGCCGCTGAACTGGACGACCCAGGTGCGCTTCGGCCACACCGGCGCGTTCGGCGCGACGGTCAAGGCCGGCGAGTCGACGATCGCCTACACCGGCAGCCTCTTCCACGCCGCGGCGACCGCGGCCACGATCAACGCGTTCGACTTCGTGAGCGGCAGCGGCGGCTTCTCCTACGACAAGCGCCTCGTCGACGTCGACACGAACGGCGATCAGACAGCCGACCTGACCGACGCGAGCCTGAGCCTGATCACGCTGACGCTCACGACCGCGCGCGTCGGCGATCCGGGCGGCGTCGGCTTCAGCGTCCAGGGCGGCAGCCTGACGCTGGCCACGATCAAGGCCGCGACGCCCGGCACGCAGGCCTACACCGCCCTCACCGGCAGCCTCAGCACGGCGAAGCTCGAGGGCATCGACGGGTTCAAGCTCGACGCGAACACGCTCTCGATCAGCCTCAACCGGGGCGGCACCGCCAACCCGGCGCTGAACTGGACGAACTCCGTCCGCACCGGCCACACCGGCGCGTTCAACGAGGTCGTCGACCCGGCCATCACGTTCACGCACGAGCTGCTGACCGCCGCCGGCGCCGCCACCGTGGACGTCTTCGGCTACCTCTCCGGCGGCGCGCACTTCGCGCTGACCCAGCAGAAGGTCGACGTCGACATCGACGGCCTCGCCAGCACCGCCGGCGACCGCATCGACGACGCGACGCTGAACATGTTCGCGCTCGACCAGTTGACGCTGACGCTCTCCGCCGGCGGCGCGGCGGGCATCGCGGTCACGGGCGGCTCGCTCGGCGTGGCGAGCATCGCCGAGGCGACCCCGGGCACCAGGAGCTGGGTCGCGATCATCGGCAAGGGCCTCGCGGGGAACCTGGACCTGGGCGGCGTGATCAAGGCGAGCGCGAGCATCGACCTCGCGATCAACAACGCCACCAACAGCACCGCGCTGAAGTGGGCGTCCGCGGATGGCACCACCGGCGCGTCGGTCGACCTCGACCCCGCCGGTGTCTTCGGCACCGCGAGCCTGGTGAACCCCGGCGCCGGCCTGACACCGCCCGCCGACCTGACGATCAAGCTCACCGGCAGCGGCGTCTCGATCAAGGGCAGCCTCACGCAGCTCGACATCGCGGGCGTCCTCACCGGCGGCGCCGACTTCTCCTACGACACGAAGATCGTCGACGTCGACCTCGGCGCCACGCAGCTCGACGACGCCGGGTTGACGCTGTTCACGCTGAGCAAGATCGACCTCCGCCTCGGCACCGCCGACGTCGGCCTGAAGATCGGCCCCGGCGGCAGCATCGCCATCGCCTCCCTGAGCGAGGCCACGCCGGGCGCCCGGAGCTGGATGGCGGTCGTCGGCAAGGACCTGGCGATCAGCCTGACGATCCCCGGCATCACCGGCTCCGTCACCCAGGGCGGCCTCGAGATCAACCGCGCGAGCGGAACCAACGCCACGCCGCTGGACTGGACGACCGCGATCGACCTCGACAGCGCCGGCGGCTTCGGCACCGCGGGCACGGTCACCGCCGGCGGCATCGACATCAAACTCACGGGCTCGATCCTCGCCGTCAAGGGCAGCCTGCAAGGCCTCGACGTGTTCGGCCTGATCCAGGGCTCCGCGGACTTCGCGGCCTCCCAGACCGAGGTCGACGTCGACCTCGACGGCGACGGCAGCGCGGCCACCGGGGAGCAGCTCGACAACGCCAAGCTCCTGACGTTCTCGCTCGCGAACCTGCAGGCCGGCGCCGCGAGCTTCGGCTTCGCCGTCCGCGGCGGCGCGCTCGGGATCGGCGCCCTGAGCGCCCCGGTGCCCACGACCGGCACCGACAACCGCAGCTGGGTCGCCGTCTCGGCCAAGGACATCGCGATCGAGCTCGTCCTGCCGGGCGTCACGGCCAAGGTCACCAACGGCGCGCTGCTGATCAACCAGGCCAGCGGCGCCAAGGGCACGACCCTGGCGAGCGCGATCGACTGGGAGCACGCGATCGACACCGACCCGGCGGGCGGCTTCACCGCGGCGGGCGTGATCAACCCCGGCGCCGACCTGCCGACCCCCGTCGACCTGACGATCAAGCACAAGGGCCAGCTGCTCGCCGTCTCCGGCACGCTGTCCGAGCTCGACCTGTTCGGCGTCATCTCCGGCGGCGCGAACTTCGCCGTCTCGCGCCAGCTGATCGACGTGAACCTCGGCGCGACGACGCTCACCGGCGCGAGCCTGCTGACCTTCGCGCTGAGCGACCTCCAGCTGGCGGTCGGCAGCGCCGACTTCGGCCTGAAGATCGAATCCGGCAACCTCGGCATCGCGGCCCTCGCGGCGCCCGGCGCCGACACCCGCCGTTGGCTGGCGGTGAGCGCGAGCAACATCGCCATCACGCTTGGGCTCGGCAGCGACATCACGGCCGGCGTGACTGACGGCGCGGTCGCGATCAACCGGGGTTCGGGCGGCGCGACGGCACTGAACTGGACGACGGCGTTCGCGACCCCGGTCAACCCCGGCAACGTCCTGCCGGTCCCGATCGACCTGACCATCCGGGAGACCGGCGAGAAGCTCGGCGTCTCCGGCACGCTGACCAACCTCAACATCTTCAGCTTCGTCACGGGCAGCGCGAAGTTCGAGGTCACCAAGCGCAGCGCGACCGTCGCCGGCGTCGCCAGCAGCCTTCTGACCTTCGGCATCACCGACCTGAACCTCAGCCTCGGTGACCCGCAGGGCGTCCGCTTCACGATCACCGGCGGCTCGCTCGTGCTGGCCGCGGCCAAGAGCCTGACCGTAGGCGACACCCGCTCGTGGACGGCGATCCGCGGCGCCATCACGACCGCGCAACTGCAAGGGCTGCCGACCGGCCTCGACTTCACGCTGCGCAACCTGGCGATCGACATCAACAACGCGTCGCTGCCGGCCACGCCGATCGACTGGACCACGCAGGTCGACCTCAACGGCAACGGCACGACCGGGGAGGAGGCCGACAAGGTCACCGCCGCCGGCGTCACCGTCGACCTCGCGGGCAAGCTCCTGCGCGCCTCCGGCCGCCTGGACATCAACGTCTTCGATCTGGTCGCCGGCACCGTCGCGTTCTCCTTCGAGCAGACGACCGTCAACCTCATCGGCGTCCCCAACGGCACGGGCGCCACGCTGACGACGTTCGGCCTGCAGGTCCTGGCCGACGACGGCGACGCGACCAACGGCGTCGAGAAGGGCCTGTTCATCGGCGTCCCGGACGGCGTGGGCTTCAAGCTCGAATCCGGCTCGCTCGGGATCGCCATGATCAAGCCCGCCGGCGCCGGTGACACCCGCAGCTGGACCGCGGTCACCGCGAAGATCACCAACGGCTCCTTCCAAGGCCTCGGCGACGACTTCCAAGCGACGGTCCTCAGCCTCGGCGTCGAGATCAACAAGGCGAGCGCCGGCACCGCGGCGCTGAACTGGACGACCGCGCTGGCCACGCCCGTGGTCATCCCCGGCCAGGACCCGATCAGCTACACCGAGGAGCAGTTCGCCGCCTCCGGCCGCTTCCTGGTCAACATCTTCGGCTTCGTCTCCGGCGACGTCGGCTTCCGCTTCGAGACGAGCAAGGTCAACCTCACGGCGCCCGCGCTCACCGGGGCCTCGCTGACGCGCATCAGCCTGACCGTGAACGAGCTGTTCGTCGGCGTGCCCGACGGCCCCGGCTTCCGCGTCACGGGCGGCAAGCTCGCCGTCGCGATGATCAAGCCGGCGGTCGCGGACGGCCGCAGCTGGCTGGCGCTGAACGCGACGCTGACGAGCGCGCAGCTCGAAGGCATCGACGGCGTGACCCTGGGCATGACCGCGGGCGACCTGAAGATCAACCGCGGCACCGGCGCGACGCCGCTGAACTGGGCGACGGCGATCCAGGGCGGCCCGGTCAGCGTCCTCCACCAGGACGGCACGAGCACCCCGATCACGCTCTCGGGCGACCTGCTGCAGGTCTCGGGCACCGCGACGATCAACCTCTTCGACTTCGTGTCCGGCAGCGTCAGTTTCGAGTTCGCGCTCAAGACCGCGGACGTCGACATCGACGGCAACGGCACCCGCGACCTCGACAACGCGCAGCTGACGACGATCTTCCTCGGCATCAACTCGCCGATCCACATCGGCACGCCCGACATCTACTTCGAGGTCGCGACCGGCAGCCTGGCGATCGCTTCCATCAAGCCCGCGAAGCCGACGACCCCCGGCGCGCCCGCCGATCCGCGCAGCTGGACCACCGTCTCGGCGACGATCGGCGGCGCGGGCCTGAAGGGCCTCGAGGACGTCCTCGACCTCCAGGCGCGCAGGCTGAGCCTGGACGTCAACCAGGGCAAGGGCGGCACCGTCCCGCCGAAGGCCCTGGACTGGACGAAGGCGCTGCGCTTCGCCGACACCGGCGCCTTCGGCGACGCGCTCACGGTGGGCACGATCACGATGAGCCAGAAGTCGCAGGCGCTCGTGATCTCCGGCGACCTGACGTTGAAGATCGCCGACTTCGTGTACGTCTCCGGGCAGTTCGCGATGGAGAAGAGCGACAACCTGTTCGTCACCCGCGAGGGCGAGACGACCACGACCGAGGTGACCGCGCTGCGCCTGGGCATCTCCAACGCCTACGTGTTCGCCGGCGCAGGCTCGCCCGACACCAACGGCGACGGCGTCTTCGACGGCGCCGACAACCTGAGCCAGTCCAGCGCCGTCGGCGTCGCCATCACCGGCGTCAGCCTCGGCATGGTCCTGATGAAGGAGGCCAAGCCGACGCCCACCAAGTCCTTCACCGCGCTGAAGGCCAGCGGCAGCGCGCAGCTGGTCGGCGTCGACGGGATCATCCTCAAGGGCTCGCTGACGATCGAGGTCAACACCGCCACCGACACGACGATCGCCGCCGGCCAGGTCGCCAAGGCGGTCAACTTCACCAAGCTCGCGGGTGGCAAGCTGGCGATCAAGGCCGGCCCGGACGAGAACGCGCCGACGATCGACCTCGACTTCTCCGGCCGGATCCTGCGCGCCGCCGGCAGCGTCACGCTCGCGCTGGACGGCTTCGCCTTCATCACCGGCGACTTCGCCTTCGAGCAGGGCCGCACGCTCACCGTCACCACCGAGGACCCGTCCGGCGCGGCCACCGCGCTGACCGGCGACGTGACGCTGATGACGATCGGCATCTCGCACGGCTACGCCTTCTTCGGCGTCAACGGGCCCTACTGGGACTCCAACAACGACGGCAAGGTCGACGCCGGCGACAGCCAGGCCAACAGCAGCGCGATGGGCCTCGCGCTCGGCGACGTAATGGTCGGCATCGCCCTGATGCGCCCGGTCAGCGCCACCGGCACGCTGTCGCCGATGAAGAGCTTCTTCGCGCTGAAGGCGACCGGCAACGTCGCGCTGGTCGGCATCGACGGCTTCGACGCCTCGATCCTCAACGCCACGCTGGAGATCAACCAGGGCACGCCCGCGGTCGCCGGCGGCGTCGCCCGCGCGGTCAACTTCAAGCTGCTCTCGCCCGACTCCGAGCTGCCGATCCGCGCCGGCCCGGCCGCCGGCGACATCGTTCACCTCGACTTCGCGGGCACCGTGTTCCGCGCCTCGGGCTTTGCGACCCTGAACATCGGCGATTTCGTCAGGTTCTCGGGCAACCTGGCCTTCGAGAAGGGCGGGGACTACACCGGCCGCGTCATCGGCGCCGGCACCGATCAGACCTTCACCGTCCTCAAGATCGGCGCCTCGAACGTCAACCTCTTCGCCGGCGTCAACGGCCAGGGCCTCCAGCTCAGCCAGGTCGACTTCGGCATCGCGCTGTTCAAGCCGACGACCCCCGGCAGCCGCAGCTCCTACTTCGCGCTGAAGGCCACGGCCAAGTCCGTCGCGCTCGTCGGCATCCCGGACGTCACGATCGCCGCGACCGACCTGACCGTCGAGATCAACAGCGCCAGCGTCCCCGGCCAGCCGACCGCGCAGGCGCTCGACCTCTCCGGCGCCCGCGCCGTGAGCGTGCCGACCAGCGACACGACGAGCATGACGCTGGACTTCGCCACCACCGTCCTGCGCGTCCAGGGCGACGCCACGCTGGCGATCGGCGACGCCTCGATCGGCGGCCGCCTGGTGTTCGAGCAGACCACGCGCACCAACGGCACCAAGGTCATGAAGATCGGCATCTTCGGGCTGAAGCTCGTGCTCGGCAACGAGGCCGACGGCGGCTTCAAGCTCGAGGGCGGCGACGGCCTGATCTTCGTCACCAACCTCGGCATGGCCGCCGAGTTCAGCGTCCCGGTCAGCATGGCCTTCGGCGGCGACGCCTTCGCCTTCTCCGGCACGCTCAGCCTCGGCATCAACAACACCAACGCCGCCGTCGACGAGATCTTCAACGTCGGCGACGGCACGACCAAGACGCTGACGCTGCCCAAGGGCCCGTACATCCGCCTCGCGGGCTCCCAGATCACGGTCACGATCCTCGGCCACAGCGTCAAGGGCGACTTCGTGTTCGACTCGACCACGAAGGCCAACGGGCAGAAGGTCACGCGCGTCGCCGCGCTCAACGTCTCCGCCGACTTCGGCGACCCGACCTACGGCTCGGTCAGCCTGCGCAACGGCAAGGCCGGCTTCGTGTTCCTGCCGGCCGGCATCGGCGGCGGCGGCGTGGCCGGCACGGTCAGCGGCGACTTCACCGCCAACGGCGGCCCGCTGCAGATCCAGGGCCAGGCGGTGCTGGAGATCAACACGACCAACGTCCTCGTCGACGAGACGGTCAAGTTCGACACCGGCAACGTGCGCATCAACCTGACCGCGAAGCTCTTC
The DNA here is from genome assembly GCA_963798325.1 of uncultured Solirubrobacteraceae bacterium. Classification (GTDB taxonomy): domain Bacteria; phylum Actinomycetota; class Thermoleophilia; order Solirubrobacterales; family Solirubrobacteraceae; genus Solirubrobacter. The sequence continues at coordinate 617,816 of CAWCSS010000001.1, read as the reverse complement.
CGCGTCGGCGTGCGCAACCTGTCGATCAAGGTCGGCGACTTCTTCGAGCTCACCGGCGACTTCGTGTTCGACGACTCGACGCCGGGCGAGATCGCCTACGGCGCCAAGAACGTGACGATCTTCATGGGCGCCGACGGCGTGGGCATCCAGATCACGGGCGCGACGGTGGGCGTGATCCGCAAGCTCAACGGCGCCGGCGACCTCGACGACACCTACGCCGTCTACGCCTACGGCAAGGCCGAGCTGGTCGGCTTCCCGGGCGTGACGGTCGTCGGCACGCTGCGGGTCCGCATCAACCAGACCGGCGTCGCCTACGCCAAGCAGATCAACCTGCCGGGCACGCCCGCCTCCTCGATCCTCGTGAACCTGCCGGCGAGCGACCTCGAGGTGTTCGAGGTCGGCGTCGACGCCAACGGCCAGGACGATCCCAACAGCAAGCTGCGGATCAGCTTCGCCGAGGTCTTCGTGGTCGAGGGCACGCTGGCGTTCACCAAGGCCCCCAACGGCCGCGTGACCGTCGACGGCTTCAACGCCAGCGTCGCGATCAACATCCCGACCGGCGGCGGCCAGCTGACCGAGGCGATCAAGCTCAGCGGCACCGTGCGCTTCGCCTTCGGTGGCCAGCTCGGCTTCCAGCTGCAGGACCTGCGCGTCAGCGGCATCTCGATCGCCGGCCAGACGATCGTCAGCGCGACCACGCCGCCGGCGAGCGCGCTGCGCCCGCTCGAGGTCGAGCTCGCGGCGCCGTTCAACGGCCAGATCGTGAACTTCCAGGGCGGCGTCCTGGGTGCCGGCAACTACATCGACGTGCTCTTCCGCGACACCAACCACATCGGCCTGGACGCGGACTCGATCACCGACGCGACGCCGGAGTTCGTGCTCGTCGGCAGCGCCGCGTCCAACGTCCAGGTCGACGGCGCGGGCGTCAAGGTCGGCAACAACGTCTACCGGTTCGCGCTGTCCAAGAAGGACAACCAGCTCCCGCTGTTCAAGGCGGACACGACCTTCGATCCGCGCAACACGATCGAGATCCAGTTCATCGCCGGCGCCTTCAAGGACATCGCGGGCGCGACCAACAAGGCCTCCAGCCAGGCCTTCTACATCAACCTGGTCTCCGGCAGCCCGAACGCCGCGGCCGACGGGCCGACACAGATCCCGACGGCCGAGCTGCTCAGCCCGTTCAGCGGCAGCACGCTGAGCGTCCGCTCGCTGATCAGCCGGCCGTACATCGACGTCAACTTCAACACCGGCGGCGCGGGCGTGCTCACCGGCATCGACGGCGACGAGATCGCGCTCTCCGGCCCCGGCGCCGTGAACCTCGAGATCGACGGCGCGCCGACCGAGCTGCGCCCCGGGGTGTACCGCTACAAGCTCAAGGCCAAGACCGGCCAGCTGACCGCGGCCACGTTCGTCAACGGCGAGATCAAGGTCGAGTTCCGCACCGCGATCGCCAACACCACCGGGTCGACCACCTGTCTGATCCCGGGAACCCAGGCGCGTGCCAGCTGGTGCGTGACCAACGCCGGCGAGACGATCCTGCCCGGCCGCGCGTTCGGCAACTTCGCCGTCGACAGCGCCACCGTCGACGCCGGCGCCACCAGCACCGCCACGTCACTCGGGCCGCTCACGCTCGACGCGTTCACGATCGGCCTCGTCGGCACGACGTTCAAGGACGGCAAGCTGATCGCGACGATCGGCATCGGCGCCGACACCGCCTCGCTGGCGTTCGGCGGCTCGCGCCAGCCGACCGGCGGCACGCCCGCTCCGACCGCGGGCCAGACCTCGAGCGGCGTGAGCATCGTGCTCACGGGCCTGCTCGGCACGTTCGACGTGTCCGTGGACATCGCCAAGGTGGCGGGCGCGATCGGCAACCCGTCGCAGCTGCTGGACGCCTTCGGCGTCACCGGCAAGTGGGATATCTCGGTCACCAGCCTGCTGGCCGAGGTGCCGAACGTCTTCAAGATCACGGCCAACGGCATCAAGGTCGGCTACGACCCGAACTTCGACGACACCAAGGGCCGCCAGGAGATCCTGCGCGTCCAGAACGCGCTGATCGAGTTCCCGCGCTTCGGGATCACCGGCGTGATCGCGCAGGACACCGACGAGCAGGGCGTCGTGCGCCCGGGCCTGCAGGTGTGGACCGACGGCTTCCGCCTCGGCCGCGCCGAGCTGCGCTACAAGCCCGGGCAGGCGCCGACCAACGCCGACGGGACGCCGAACACCGCCCCGGGAGTCACCCCGACCGCGGCCCCGGCGACGATCTCCTTCGGCGGCATCATCGAGTTCGACGACCTGCGCGTGGGCGTGACCGACTTCGAGGTCAAGTTCGGCGCGAGCGTCGACTTCAGCGGCACCATCTACTTCGCCTCCGGCGGCGTGAAGTTCCTGCCCGGCAAGCCGGTCTCGGCGACGATCACCGACCGGGCGACGGCCGAGCCGGGGGAGACCTCCACGATCAAGGACACCGAGGCGATCCGCGTCGGCCTCGAGTTCGAGCACGGCCAGGTGAAGGCGTTGCAGTTCAAGGCCGACACGATGAAGCTGACCTTCGGCAGCATCGTCACCGTCACCGCCGTCGACTTCATCATCAACACCGGCGCGAGCGCGACCGAGGAGCTGGTCTCCTTCGCCTCGCTCGGCGCCGAGGTCAAGGTGGGCTCGCTGGTGCTCGGCGGCGAGGCGCGCAACTTCGCCTTCCTGGGCGACGGCTCGTTCAAGACGCGGCCCGGCTTCGGTGTGTTCCTGAGCGTCGGCTCGGCGACCGGCGACAGCTTCAAGTGGCCGAGCTGGCTCCCGATCAAGATCAACGCCATCGGCATCCAGTGGCGCGACATCGAGGCCGACCCGTCGGACTTCGTGCTCACGCTGTCGGCCAGCGTCACCGGCCTCAAGGGCGCCGCCGGCCTGGAGTTCTCCGGCGCCATCGAGGGCATCAAGATCGACGTCGGCAAGCTGCTCGACGGCGAGTTCCCGATCGTCGGCCTGGACTCGCTCTCGGTCTCGATCCACGGCAACCTGTTCGGCGGCGAGATCACGGCCACGCTGCTCGGCGGCATCCTCAAGCTCGACGACGGCTACCGCCAGATCGCCGACATCGACACGATCACCCCGGTCGCGCACCGGATCCTGTTCTTCGGGATCGAGGGCGGCTTCAAGATGGCCGGCATGGCCGGGTTCTCGATCCGCCTCGGCCTGTCCGAGCTCGGGCCGCTGACCGTCCAGATCAGCGCCAGCCTGCCGACCGGCATCATGCTCGTGCCGCAGATCGGCCTGGTCATCAACGACTTCGTGGCCGGCGTCGAGTTCTTCAAGACGCTGCCGTCGATCGACGATCCGTTCGCGCTGCGCGGTCCGGCGTTCCAGATCCAGGCGTCGATCCCGGCCGACGAGTGGCTGACGACGATCAAGGCCCAGGTCGCCCAGCAGGCGCTGCTGCTCTCCCAGAACCCGGGCATGAGCGGGTTCGCGGCCGCGTTCACGGCGCCGATGACGATCACCGGCTCGGCGAAGATCTACTCGATCTTCACCTCCAAGGAGGTCTTCAACGGCCAGATCATCGTGAAGATCTCCACCGACGGGAAGTTCATGGTGGCCGGCAAGCTGAACTTCGCGGCCGACAACATCTCCGTCAGCGGCCGCCTCTACGCGGACCTCTCCAGGGTCTCCACCGGCAACGTGACCGTGCTCTTCCTGGCCGACATCCCCGACCAGGTGCGCATCCTCACGCTCTACGGCCGCCTGAAGATGGGCTTCCGCGACGCGTCCGGCCAAGAGGTCGAGTTCGTCGCCGTCGACAGCGCGCCGCTGATCCCGACCGCGAGCCTCGCCGGCCCGCGCACGGGCGACAAGATCGGCTTCGACGAGATCAACGGCCGCGGGTTCATCGACGTCACCTTCAACGTCCCGAGCGGGTTCGTCCTCGACAACGCGTCGGTGGTCGATCTCGAGCCGGAGTTCGACGTGATGGTCGGCGCCACCAAGGTCGCGCTGGACAAGACGCAGGCGCCCGTTCGCCTCAGCGGCAACACGTATCGCTTCTGGCTGGCCGGTCCGCCCGTGGCGCCGACCGGCACGGTCACCGTCACGCCGATCACGACGCAGCACCGGCAACGCCGCGTGGGGCGCGAGCAACGAGCAGACCGGCGTCGTCGTCGGCAACGCCGGCACGCTGGCGATCGTCCAGTCCCAGCTGGAGGCCCGCTACGTCGACGTCCTGCTCGCGCCGACCGCGGGCAAGGAGGTCACCGAGGGCTCCGTGGCCGGTTCCGACCTCAAGCTCATCCTCGCCAACGGCCAGCGGGTCGACGCGCTGAACATCACGCCGACGCGGATCCCGGGCTCCAACGTGTTCCGCTTCTACCTGCCCAACGACCTCGACGTCGGCGTCGTGGCGCTGGCGATGGACGCGGGCGCGTGGACCGACAGCGCGGGCAACCAGAGCGCCGCGTTCGCGGGCAGCTTCACCGTCCAGCGCCCGAGCGCGGACCTCAGCGTGCCGAGCACCGTCGACGTCGGCGCGATCAACGGCGACAAGGACGGGACGGTCTCTGACTTCCCGCACTTCATCGACGTCACCTTCAACCCGATCGGCTCCGGGCTCGACTACGCCTCGATCTTCGACACCGATCCCGAGATCTCGCTCACGATGAACGGCGGCGCCGCGATCGCGCTCGGCCGGCCGATCCCGATCGAGCTCAAGCCCGACCCGGCGACCGGCGTCCTGCGCGGCAGCATCTTCGTGACCAAGGTCTCCAACGGCCTCGACGACGACGGCGACGGCGCCATCGACGAGGCCGACGAGCTCACCCAGGACGACATCGACGCGATGCGCACGGCCGGCATCTTCCGCTTCCGCTACCGCCTGCCCGCGGGCCGCAACTGGGAGATCGGCTCGGCCACCGTGACCGTCCTGCCCAACGCGTGGTCCGACGAGCGCGGCACCTTCGGCCCGGCGGCGACGAGCATCATCACCGTCAACGGCCCGACCGGCCTGGCGAGCAACCCGGCCGCGGGAGCGGGGCTGGACATCAACCTGCTCAACCAGCGCAACTGGATCGACGTCACGCTGCCGGTGGCGACCGGCTGGGCGCTCGACCCCGGCACGATCTCCGACGCCGACGACGAGTTCTCGCTCGGCGGCCCCGGCCTCGGCTCGGTCACGCTCGACCCGGGCCAGCGCCCGCTGGTCACCGACGCCGCTCTCGGCAAAGTGCGGATCTTCGTCACCGGCGTCTTCGGCGCGGGCGACGTGACCGTCACCTTCAAGGCCGGCTCGTGGGGCTACAAGCCGACCGGCGGCGGCGACCCGAACGCCCCTGCGGCCACGCTCGCGCCGGTGACCGTCAGCGGCCTCGGCGCGACCAACAACCGCACCTACATCGACGTCACCTACACGGCGACCGCGGGCGGCACCATCAATCCACAGTCGATCGTGGACGCCGACCAGGAGTTCTCGCTCGCGGGGGCCGGAGCCAACGTCACCTCAGGGACGGATCCGCCGCTGGAGGTCGCGACCGAGCTCGACGGCTACCGCCGCACCTTCCGCTACTTCCTGACCGGCGACTTCACGCGCGGCCAGGTCACGATCCACTTCAACCCGAACAGCTTCTCGACGGCCACCGTGTCGGGCTCGCTGGTCGCGGCCACCGGCTCACTCGACCCGACGACGCTGAACCTGCGCAACTGGCTCGACGTCAAGCTCGCCGCGGCGCCCGCCACGACGCTCGCCAACAGCCAGTTCGTGCTCGGCGGCGCGGGCCTGGGCACGATCACGCTGGACCCGGCGGCCACGCCGATCCTCATCGACGCGACCGCGAACATCGTGCGCCTGACGCTTGCGGGCACGTTCACCACCGGCGCCGTGACCGTCACCTACAACGGCGCCGCCACGACGCTGCCGAGCCCGGCGACCAACGACCACGCCTACCTCGACGTCACCTACCTGGCACCCGCGGGCGCGACGCTCGACGAGGCCTCGATCCTGGACTCCGCGCCCGAGTTCTCGCTCAGCGGCGCGTTCTCCGGCCTCGGGCTGGCGGGGGCCCCGGTCTCACTCGGCGGCGGCCGCTACCGCTACTTCGTCACCGGCACGGTCGCCACCGGCCAGCCGGGGATCAGCTTCCTGGCCGGCGGCGTGACGGCCACGGGCGCCACCGGCGCGGTCGTCGGCGCGCTCGAGGACCTCAGCGCCTCCAACACGCTCAACGCCCGCAAGTACGTCGACGTCATCTTCACCGCCGCGCTGGGCGGGACGGTCGACACCGCGTCGATCACCGACGCCGACCCGGAGTTCACGCTCGGCGGCGCGGCCGCGGGGATGACGCTCACCGGCACGCCGGTGCTGCAGCTCTCCGAGCTTGGCGGCGCCAAGGTCACCTACCGCTACACGCTGACCGGCGCGTGGGGCTTCGGGGCGGTCACGATCACGTTCCTCCCGGGCACCGCGGCGGCCACGGGCGCGGCGTCCTACGAGAACCTCGCGGCCGACCAGACGTTCACCGTGCTCGGCCCGACCGGCACGATCATCGGGCCGGGCGGCGGCTCCCAGACCGGCGCCAACGCGCTCAACCAGCGCGGCTACATCGACGTCGGCATCACCGTCGACGAGGCCGGCCAGATCCTCGACCCGTCCACCGTCACCGACCTCGCGCCCGAGTTCACGCTCGGCGGTCCGGGCGCGACCGGCCTCACGCTGGACGCCACGCAGGCGCCGCTGTACCTGCGGACGGTCGGCTCGACGATGTTCTTCCGCTACTGGACGAAGGGCACCTACACGTCAGGCGCCCTGACGGTCACCTTCATCGCCGGCAGCTACGGCTTCCTGGTCGGCGGCAGCACGACCTCGACGGGGCAGACCACGCCCACCGACTTCACCGTCGGCGGCGTCGCCACCCCGAACATCGGCTATCTCGACGTCCAGCTCGCCTCGACCTCGGGCACCCAGCTCGACGAGTCGACGATCGTCGACGCCGCGCCGGAGCTCAACCTCACGGGCGCCGGCGCCGGCACGGCCGCGTTCCTGAGCGCCGCCGCCCCGACGCGCCTGGCCAACTCGCAGGTCTACCGCTTCTACCTGGCCGGCGACTTCGCCGCCGGGGACGTCCAGGTCGAGCTGATCGACGGCTCGTTCGCCGCGCTGCCCGAGGCGCCGGCGCTGCCGGGCATCACCAACGTGGGCGCCACGCAGGTCTTCAGCGTCGTGCGCCTGACCGGCAGCCTGGTCGACCCGCAGGGCAACGCGATCATGGGCCTGGCCGACCTCAACGGCCGCGGCTGGGTCGACGTCACCTACACGCTGCCGTCGTACGCGACCGGCATCGATCTCGCGAGCGTCACCGACCTCGATCCGGAGTTCTCCTCGACCGGCCTCACGCTGGACGCCACGCGCGCGCCGATCCTGATGTCGCAGACCGCGACGACGTACCGCTTCCGCTACTTCTTCACCGCCGCCAGCTCGGCCACGCCGACGCTGCAGTTCATCGGCGGCAGCCTGAACTTCACCGACGCCGCCGGGAACACCGCGCCGCTGATCGCCGCCCGCCAGGCGACGCTGCAGACCAGCGGCGCCGACCTCGTGATCGACCTCCCGTTCGGCACGATGAGCTCGCTGGACGCGACGACGATCGACGCGAGCGACCTGTCGGTGGCCAACGCGACGCTGACCAAGGTCTCCGAGAGCGGCGGCGTCGTGCGCTTCAAGATCACGGGCAAGAAGCTGGTCAACGGCAGCCTGGTCGACCTCGCCGCCGGCGACGTCGTGGACGTCAGCTTCACCGGCACCTGGAAGTACGGGACCGCCGACAGCGTCAGCACCGCCGACCAGAGCGTCACGCAGCTCGGCGGGACGTTCCTGGACATCGACTTCAGCCGCATCGGCACCACCGCTCTGGACCCGGCGAGCTTCGGCGCGAGCACGCTGACGCTCTCGGGCGCGGGCGCGCTGGGCGTCACCGTCGCCGGCGCCAAGCTGCTCGACGACGGCCACACCGTCCGCTTCTTCCTGACCGGCCAGTTCGCCGCGGGCAACGTCACCGTCGCGCTCAACGAGGGCGGCTGGAAGGACATGGCGGGCGAGCTGGGCAGCGCGAGCACGCAGAGCTTCAGCCTCGTCGAGGCGCTCAAGGACGAGTCGTCGAAGCCGGTGCCGGACAAGGTGTTCTTCATCGACCTCTCGGGCGGCATGGAGCTGCGCCTGGCCGACCTGTTCGACGAGCCGGTGCTCGAGATCCGCGGCAAGGTCAGCCTGGAGTTCGGCAACCGCACGCTGTCGGACGGCTCGACCAAGTTCCGGATGAAGCTCGAGGCCTCGGGCACGATCAAGGTCATCAAGCTCGGCAACCTGGCCTCGGGCGCGGCGCGCTTCGTGCTCGAGACCGGCGACGGCCTCGAGGACCTCGAGTTCTGGGGCGTCGCCTCCTTCGCCACCAACTTCTCGTTCCTCGAGCAGTACGGCGTGTTCCTGCAGGGGTCCGCGCTGCTGCAGATCAACACGACGAGTCGTGAGCAGAAGGAGACCCTCTCGCTCGAGGGCATCCCGGGCGGCACGATCTTCGTCATCTCCGCCAGCGGAGCGCCCGCGCTGCCGAGCGGCACGTTCACCTCCAGCGCGCTCGATCAGGGCTGGATCAACCTGCTCAAGACGATCCCGGCCGACCGCAACCTGGACGGCACGCCCGACGGCGGCGCGAGCGACCTGACGATCCAGCTCAACAGCGGCGAGATCCTGCACCTGGAGCCGCCGACCGGCCCGATCGACCTGACCGGCAAGGGCGCGACGATCGAGGGCATCAGCGCCGGCACGCAGTGGCGCATCAAGACCAACGACGGCCGCCAGTTCTTCATCACCAAGGTCACGCTGCTCAACGGCACCGAGGCGTACGTGGTCCGCGGCGAGCGCCGCACCTACACGCTGGCGCCGCAGTCGCTGACGGTCGAGATCGTCGGCGGCCTGCGGATCATCAACCCCAACGACGTGAACAAGCCCGAGGCCGACCAGGAGAGCTGGTTCACGATGGCCGGCGGCTTCTACATGAAGATCGCGGCCAACCGCTTCGAGCTGTTCGTGACCGCCGACGCCAGCGTCGACCCGCTCGGCCTGCACGGGCGCCTGACCGGCCTGTTCATCATCCAGACGGCCAAGAAGAACCCGGCCGACGGCAACGCGATCCCGGGCATCGCCGGCCTGTTCGCGCTCGAGATCTCCGCCGGCGGCCCGACCGGCAGCGGCGGCCTGAGCGACATCACCGGCCTGTTCGAGTTCCACGGCCGCGTCCAGGTGATGTTCAACACGACGCTCGAGGAGCAGGTCTTCGAGGTCCCGGAGAGCTTCCGCAACGTCCTCCCGAACAACTACCCGGCGCAGGTCAAGATCTTCGAGTCCACGCCGGCCGTCGACGGGCTGAGCGAAGAGGACCCGTCCTCGACCGGCGACTTCTACGTGTCGGCGCTGATCGCGGGCTCGATCAAGCTCTTCGACACGATCACGCTGGCCGGCTTCTTCTCCTTCACCGCCGGCGTCGACGACAGCGGCGCGCCCAAGGTCCGCATCGCGGGCGCCGTGGCCATGCAGATCACCGGCCTCGGCTCGCTCTCGGGCTCGCTCGACATGGGCTTCTACGGTGACTACAACGGCCGCGGCCCGCTGGCGATCGGCCGGGCCACGCTGTCGCTGCAGGCCGGCGGCTCGATCCCGGGCATCCGCTTCGCCGCGCAGGCGCTGCTGGAGTTCAACACCTCGAGCACCGACTTCACGACGACGACGTTCATGACGCTCGCCGACGCGGCCGCCGCCGACGGCACGGCGCCGCCGGACGCGTTCTCGGCGTTCACGCTCGCGCTGGACAGCCAGAACCTGCCGCGGCTGGGCCAGGTCACGATCGCCAGCGGCATCCGCGTGATCCTCACCGGCCTGGCGCAGGTCGGCCCGATCGAGTTCCAGGGCAAGTTCTCCTTCCAGGTCAACAGCTCGACCCTGCGCATCGACGTGTTCGCGCAGATCACGATCGGCCCGATCGGCAAGGCGTCGGTGACCGGCTTCTTCCAGGTCTCAAGCCAGGGCGTGGCGATCTACGCCAACGCGACGCTGGACGCGAACTTCGGCCGCGACATCGGCCTGAAGTTCGGCGTGGGGGCGACGCTGGAGCTCAACACGTCGAACACGACGGTGACCTTCGTCGACCTCAACAACGTCTCGCACAGCCTCGCGCCGGGCTTCAAGTTCACGATCTCGGGCAACGTGACGTTCGCGCCGGGCGGCGTGGACCTCGCCAGCGCCAGCGGCACCGTCTCGATCACGATCCGCAACGGCCTCTTCGAGCTCTACTTCGACGTCAACATCTCGCTCGGGCCGATCACGCTGAAGGCGACCGGCTTCGCGGGCGTCTACGCGCCGGACTCCGGCGGCCACCACGGCGGCCTGGTGCTGCGCCTGGCGGTCTCGCTGGACATCAACATCCTCGAGATCATCCGCATCAAGGGCTCGGGCGAGCTGCGCATCAACACGTCCGACCTCGACCGCGACGCCGGCGGCGTGATCATCGGCCGCAACTCCTTCCGCGTGACGATCACCGGCGAGCTGATCCTGCTCGAGGTCTTCAAGGCCAACGCAACCTTCACCATGGCCGTCGGCGGCGGCCCGGTGAGCGTCGGCTCGGGCTTCACCGCCCAGACGCTGAACCTCAACCCGGGCGAGTGGGTCATCGCCGTCAGCGCGTCGATGGACTTCTTCGGCCTGGCCTCGATGTCGGCCAGCGGCTGGGTGGCGTCCGACGGCCAGTTCGCGCTCTCGCTCAACGGCGACCTGTCACTCGGCGGCGGCGGCTTCGGCCTGTTCGGCGGCTTCGGCGTCGGCGTCAAGCTGACCAAGAACCCCGCGACCCAGGAGTTCAGCTTCCGCGTCAAGGTCGACGCGACGGTGCGGGTGAAGGCCTTCGGCATCACGCTGGCGGGCGCCGGCATCCACTTCGACGTCACCGCCTCCGGCTCGGGCAAGGTCGACCTCGAGGCCGACTTCGACATCGAGATCGAGCTGCTGTTCTTCACGATCCACAAGAACGCGCACTTCTACATCGGCACCATCACGCTGCCGAAGGTCATCCACCTGGCGGGTCAGCCGGGCAGCACCGACCTCGACGCCAAGTCCTTCACCGGCGGCGTGCTCGTCCTGAACACCGGCAGCCGCGCGGGTGTCCGTGGCGTCGGCGACGGCATCACCAACGAGAGCTACATCGTCGAGCACGTCGCGGGCACCGCCGGCAACGAGACCGTCCGGGTCAAGGCGTTCGGCCGCGAGCAGATCTTCACCGGCGTCACGAAGATCGTGGCCGACGGCGGCAGCGGCAACGACACGTTCCTGATGGCCGAGGGCCTGCTGTCGGAGTTCGACCTCTCCGGCGGCGTCGGCGAGGACGTGTTCATCATCAACGGCGGCTACGGCGTGCTGCACGGCGGCGACGACGACGACTACTTCGAGGCGGCCGGCCAGACAGGCGCACTGACGATCTGGGGCGAGAACGGCAACGACTACATCGTCAACACCAGCGCGCGCGGCGCGGTGCTCCACGGTGACGGCGGCAACGACCTGATCTACGGCGGCACCGGCAACGACACGATCACCGGCGACGACGGCGCCGACTACATCGAGACCGGCGGCGGCGACGACGCGGTCGACGGCGGCACCGGCGACGACCGCATCCGCGTGCTGCTCCCGACCGTCGTCGGCCTGGCGCTGATCAACGGCGGCGGCAACAACGACGAGCTGATCATCGTCGGCAGCGCCAACAACGACGACCTGCTGGTGACCGCCGGCTCCGACGACGCCCGCATCTCGCGCATGAGCGCCCTCACCGAGGCCGGCGCCTACCGCACCCAGAACTTCGAGACGCTGACCTTCCAGCTCGGCCTCGGCGCCGACCGGATCACGATCAGCCCGCTGGCCGGCAAGACGGTCAACGTCGACCTCGGCACCGGCTCGGCCGACACGGTGGTCATCCAGGGCACCGGCGGCGCCGACACCTACACCGCCACCGGCGCCACTGTCGTGCGCACCGGCGGCGAGACGGTCAACATCACCGGCGGGGTCCGCGCCCAGGGCGACGCGCTGATCGTCAGCGGCCTCGGCGGCAACGACACCATCGACGCCTCGGCACTGGGCTCGGCGCTCGCGCTGACGCTGCTCGGCGGCGACGACAACGACCGCCTGATCGGCAGCGCCTTCGACGACATCATCGACGGCGGCAAGGGCTCTGACCGCATCACCGGCAACCTCGGCACCGACACCTTCCGCGACGGCTCGCTCGCGAACTCCGGCGACATCGACGTCCTGGTCGAGACGCAGAACCTCGACATGGGCCTGTTCGGCGACACGTTCCTCACCGGTGTCCTGCTCGGCGACGACGGCGTGACGCCCTACGCCCAGGCCACCGGTCGCGCCGGCGCCAGCGAGGACGACCCGAGCTTCCGTTCGGGCGGCGCCGCCGACCGCTGGAACGCCGGCACGATCACCGAGAACATCAAGGGCATCTTCGAGCAGGCCGAGCTGACCGGCGGCGCGGGCAACAACACGTTCGTCGTCAACGCCTTCGGCCCGAGCGTCACGATCGCCGGCGTCGCGCGCACCGTCTCGCAATGGAACGGCCGCGTCACGCTCGACAACGGCGACAGCTCGACCACCGAGCACTACGTGATCTTCATGCCGCTCGGCAACACCGCGCAGGTCGTGATCAACGACACGACCGGGGCCGACAAGGTCGTCGTCTACGGCACCAACCAGCCGGACACGATCACGCTGGGTGCCGGGACGATCGCGTCGGGCGGGACGTCGATCAGCTACACCGGCGTCGAGCAGGCGGTCCTCTACGCGCTCGGCGGCGCCGACAAGATCACGGTCAACGACACGCACGCCGGCCTGACGACGATCGAGAGCGGCAGCGGCGGCGACGACATCACCTTCGTCGCGATCTCCGGCGCGACCAGCCTGCTCGGCGGCAGCGGCGACGACAAGATCGTCGTTCGCGGCACCAACGGCATCAACGCCACGCTGACCATCGATGGCGCCGCCGAGTCGGACTTCCTGACCGTCGACGACACTGCCGACGCCGCCAACGACAACGGCCTGCTGACCGCGACCCAGATCTCCGGCTTCTTCGGGACCGGCGTCATCAACTACGCCAACCTCGAGCGCCTGGACATCAAGCTGGGCGACGCGCCGCTGGGCAACGTCTTCACGGTCGCCTCCACGCACGGCGGCGCCACCAACGTCTCGAGCGGCGCCGGCGCGGACCGCCTCAACATCGAGACCATCGCCGGCCCGACCACCGTCCTCGCGGGCGCGGGCAACGATGTCGTGAACGTGGGCACGCACGCCCGCGACGCCGATCCCGTCCTGACGCGCGCCAGCACGCTCGATCAGCTGCTCGGCGGCAACCTGACGATCAACGGCGAGGGCGGCACGGACACGTTGCGCGCGCTCGACAGCGGCGACACCTCCGACAACACCGGCAAGCTCGACGCGAGCTCGCTGACCGGCCTCGACATGCCGCTGGCGATCCTCTACAGCGCCTTCGAGGCGATCGAGGTCCACCTCGGCTCCGGCAAGGACATCTTCTTCGTCGACTCGACGCCGGTCGGGTCCAGCGTCCTCGTCCGCGGCGGCAACGAGACGCCGCGCGCGAACGAGTTCAACGACGAGATCAACATCCGCACGATCGCCGGCCCGACGACGATCGAGGGCGAGGGCGGCAACGACGTCATCCGCGTCAACTACCTCGCCGACGGCGCCACGCAGACGTTCCTGAACGGCATCGGCGGCCTGCTCACGCTCAAGGGCGGCGCCGACAGCGACCTCTACATGATCGGCCTGTCCGGCACCGCCTCGCCGACCGGCCCGCTGACCCGCATCGTCGTCGACGACGCCGCCCCGCTGCGCCCGGACAACACGCCCGACCTCGGCGTCAACCAGCTGCGGATCTTCGGCACCAACGCCGGCGACTACTTCCTGCTGCGCGCCGACCTGTCGCACACCTGGGGCTCGGTCTCGGCCTTCCAGACCGTCGACGGCCAGCCGGTCCCCAACGGGTTCAACGAACGCGTCGACTACAACGGCCAGATCAACGGCGGCCTGCAGATCTTCGGCCGCGACGGCGACGACTTCTTCGTCCTGGACGACAACATCGCGCCGACGACGATCTTCGGCGACGCCGGCAAGGACACGTTCCAGGTCGGCCAGGTCTTCCAGTCCGCGCGCGACGGCTCGAACCCGAACAACGGCCTGACCCCGGCCGACTACTTCCAGACGACGCTGACGACCAAGGGCTATCTGTCCAACGGCATCTCGCAGAACACCTCGCTGTTCGGCGGCACCGGCAACGACAGCTTCACGATCTACCGCAACACTGCCGAGCTCTTCCTCTTCGGCGAGGAGGACGACGACTCGTTCCGCGTGCGCGCCTTCGTCCGCGTCAACCCGGACGACCCGCAGGCGCCGTTCACCAACATCAACGGCGGCCAGGGCGCGGACTTCATCACCTACACGGTCAACGCGCCGGTGCGCGTCGAGGGCGGCGACGGCCTCGACACGCTGACGGTCACCGGCACCGAGTTCGGCGACGACTTCGTGGTCACCGACAAGGGCATCTTCGGCGCCGGCCTGTTCATCACCTACGCCGGCATCGAGAAGGTCATCATCGACGCGCTCGAGGGCAACGACCGCTTCTACATCGCCTCCACCAACGAGAACGTGGTCCTGCAGGTGCTCGGCGGCGTCGGCTCGGACGTGTTCAACATCGGCGGCAACAACGGCATGCCGATCAACGTCGTGGCCAACTCGCTGCAGGGCCACAGCGGCCTGATCGACCACTTCACCTACGCCAACGCCGGCACCGACTACGACGGCATCTTCGTGCAGGGCCTGTCGGTCAAGGTCGCCGACAACGACGAGGCGGGCGTCGTCATCCGCCCGCTCGGCCCGGCGCGCGTGATCGAGGGCGGCACCCTGGTCTTCGAGTACGAGATCGTGCTCACCCGCGCCCCCGAGGAGAGCGTGCGGATCACCGCTGCGCCGACCCCCGGCCGCGAGCGCGACCTGCGCGCCGGCGGCAAGGGCATCCTGCTCAACGGCCGCGAGGACGGCGTCACGCTGCTCTTCGACCGCAACAACTGGTCGATCGCGCAGAAGGTCACGGTCACGGCCGCGCTCGACGACCTCGCCGAGGGCACGCAGACGATCCCGATCCAGCACCGGATCATCCAGGGCGCCAGCCCCGACGACGGCGGCGCGTACGACTCGCTGATCGCCCCGGGCCTGAGCGTCGACGTCTACGACGACGATTCGGCGACCGTCGCGGTGCTGCCGATCGACCCGAAGACGCTGACCTACGACGACCTGCTGCGCGTCGCCGAGGGCGCCAACCCGAACGGCCTCAGCTCGCTGCCCTACAAGGACGCCTACCAGCTGCTGCTGACCCACGCCCCGGCGCTCGGCTCCACCGTCGACATCGAGGTCACCGCCGACGGCCAGACGCAGCTCTCGCTGGACCCGAACGCGACCACCGGCTGGGCGCAGAAGGTCACGCTGCACTTCACCCGCAACCTCGACGGCAGCGGCGACTGGGCGTCGGCGCAGACCGTCTACCTGCGCGCCGCCCAGGACGTGGCCCGCGAGGGCCTGCACTTCTCGCGGATCACGAACGTCGTGACCTCGAGCGTCGCCCAGTTCTTCGGCCTGACCACCGGCGACGTGGCCAAGGGGCTGCTGGATGCCGTCAAGGGCGATGTCGTCGGCCGCTACAGCGCGATCCGCAGCGGCGACCAGGTGACGCTGACCGGCCGCACCGCCTTCACCGCCGACCTGACCTCCAACCTCACGATCAACAGCGCGAGCACCTACGCCTACCTCAACACGATCACCGCGACCGTGCGCACCGGCGCGATCGTCGTCGGCGACCGCTTCGCGGTCACGCTCGAGGGCGCCGAGTTCGTCGTCCTGGCCGAGACCGGCGACGACCGCGACTCGATCGCCGCCAAGCTCGCGGCCAAGATCAACGACAGCCAGGTCTTCACCGCCCTGGCGACCACCTTCACCTTCACGATCAAGCGCACCGACCTGGCGGCCGGCTCGCCCGATCCGACGCCGTTCATCGCCGACATGACCGGCGGCACGCTGGCCGGCACGCGGTCGGCCACGCACTTCGCCGTGCTCGTCGTCGACGTGTCGCCGGCGAGCACGATCGCGCCGGGCGACCAGTGGCGGATCGCGCTCGACCTCGGCACCCCGTCGCGCCGCACGGAGTTCGTCTACGTCGCCGGCAACCACGGCGAGAGCGCGAACCCGGGCCCGATCGACGCGCAGGTCATCGACGACGACGCGCCGGGCGTGCTCGTGCTCGAGACCGGCGGCGGCACCAGCGTCACCGAGCCGAGCCGGTTCATCGTCCTCGGCGACGGCTTCGTCACCCAGGTGCTCGACCAGTTGCGCTTCATCGGCGACTTCGGCACCGCGGTGACCAACGAGGTCGAGGGCCACAACACGCTCTCGAACCCGACCAACCTCGACCTGGCCAAGTGGACGACCAACGCCAACCCGAACATCGCCAACCTGCAGGGCTCGGCCACCCTGGAGCCGCACCTGACCGTGCGCGGCGCGGGCAACGGCTACAGCGACTTCTACAAGTTCACGGTCAAGGCCGGCACCAAGGGCGCCTTCGACATCGACCACGGCTACGAGGGCGGCGACCCGATCCTCTGGGTCAGCCTGCTGCGCCTGTACGACTCCACCGGCAAGCTGATCGCGCAGGGCCCGGGCTACTCCGACCCGGCCAAGGGCGCCGGCGGCTCGACGACCTGGCTGGACGACTACCTCGAGTACACGTTCGCCACCGCGGGCGAGTACACGCTCGAGGTCACCTCGTGGCTGTACTCGACCGGCCTGCCGACCGGCGTCGACTACGAGCTGCAGGTCTCGCTGTCCGATCACGCCGTCAGCGGCTTCGTCTTCTCACCGTCGCCGGTGCTGGAGAACGAGGACGAGCAGAACGGGCCCAACGGCCAGACGATCGGTCAGGAGGACTTCTTCACCTTCTACGACCAGCTCGTCGGCAACACGTGGGCGGGCTGCGGCACGCTGTGCTCGGTCGACTGGCTGACGCCGTACGCGCGCATCCAGGGCTCGGGCAACGGCACCTACGACCTCTTCTCCTTCGAGGTCACGCAGGCGATGCTCAACCCGGAGGCCGCGCCGTCGCAGGCCGGCGCCGGCAGCGCGCTCGATACGTCGACCTTCTACAGCACGGTCTCGCTCGGCCTCAACGGCCGCGTGACCGCGGGCGACGAGTGGAAGCTCGGCCTGCGCTACGTCGACTACAGCTACATCGCCAAGGCGGGCGACACGCTGGCCGACGTCGCCGCGGGCCTGCGCGCGGACATCCTGTCCAAGACCACTCGCTACACCGTCGGCACGACCGGCTCGCTGCTGACCGTCCACGACGACTACGGCTTCAACCTCACGAGCCTGTCGCAGCGCGCCACCGGCGCCGCCACGATCACCCGCTCGCAGTCGGCGCTGACCACGACCAGCCAGGCCGTCCGCTTCCTCAGCTCCGACGTCACGCTCGGCGGCACCGTCGTCGCGGGCGAGATCTGGACCGTGCTGGTCGACGGTGCGCCGTTCTCGGTCACCGCCCTGGCGGGCGACACGGCCGCGACGCTGGCCGGCCGCCTGAAGACCGCGATCGGTGCCGACGCGACCGTCACCGGGGCCAAGCTGACGATCACGCGCCCGGCGACGCCGTTCACGGTCGAGGTCCGCATGGCCGGCCTGAACCCGGCGGGCACGGCGGTCATCGCCGGCACGCCGCTGGACACGCAGGCGGAGATCATCAACTTCAGCGCGGCCAAGATCTCGCTGCCCGCCGGCGTGCGCGTGGGGGAGGCGTGGGCGATCACGCTCTCCGGCCTGGCCGCGGTGAGCCGTCCGGTGAACACGACCGCGACCGCGCTGGCCGCGGCGTTCGACGGCGCGTTCGCCGGCTACACGGTCACCGCCGCCGGCTCCGAGCTGACGATCGGCCGCGCCGGCACGCCGTTCACGATCGACATCAACGTCACTCCGTCGGGCACCTCCGCGGTGGCCACGCGCGCCACCCAGGTCGTGACGGTGGGCCAGGTCTTCCAGAGCACCGACGTCTGGCACCTCGCGCTGACCGACGGGGGCGGCCTGAACCGCGACATCACCGCCTCGGGCACCTCGACGACGGCGATCGCCACGGCGTTGGCGGCCGGGGTCGGCGCGGGCTTCACCGTCGGCCGCAGCGGCTCCACGATCACGATCGTCCGCGACACCGCGACGGCGTTCACGGCCGCGCTGACCGTCGACCCGGTGGCGTCGATGACCAGCTCCGCGCTCGAGGCCCGCCTGATCACGCTCACCACGCCGCCCGACGCGACCACGGCCTACACGCTGACGATCAACGGCTCCGCGGTCACCGGCACCGGCGCCACCGCCACGCTGATGGCGACCGCGCTCACGGCCAACGCCAACGCGCTACCGGGGATCGTCGCCAAGCTCGGCGCGACCGCCGGCACGCTGTGGGTGATCGCGCCCGCCGGCACGGTCACGCTCGGCTCCGCGGCGCAGGGCACGGTCGGCGCCGCGCAGGACGCGGCCAAGATCACGCTCAGCGGCACGCCGAACACGGGCGACACGTGGACCCTGACCGTCGGCGCGACCTCAGCCGGCTCGACCGCGGACGCGCTGAGCGACAAGGCCACCGCGCTGGCGGCGGGCCTCGGCTCCAGCGTGATCGCCGTCGCCGAGGGCAACGCGGTCTTCGTCACCAACGTCGCCGGCGGCACCGTCACGACGACGCGCTCGATCACGCCGGCCGCCGCGACCGCCTCGGTGACCCCGGCGGAGACGCGCGCGATCACCTTCACCGGCCCGATCAACACCGGCGACACCTGGGCCGTCAACGACGGTACGGGGACGTTCTCGGTCAGCACCGCGACGTCGGCCACCGACCTGGCGACCAAGCTCGCGGCACAGACCACGGGCGCGCTCGTCAGTGGCAGCACGCTGCTGCTCACGCGCAGCGCCGCGTTCACGCCGGCGATCACGGTCACGCGCTCGGCCGCCGCCGCCAACGCCGTCATCTCCGGCACGCTGGCGCCGCGCTACGCCTCCGAGGTCGCGCTGAACCCGGCCGTCGCCGGCTCGCTCACGCAGGCGGGCGAGACCTGGACGATCCGCATCAACGGCACGCCGTTCACCGTCACGCCCGGCGCGGGCAAGACCGTCACCGAGGTCGCCGACGCGCTGCGGCTCGCGATCTCCGGCTCCACGGTCACGATCGACGGCAGCGGCCACCTGCACATCACGCTGGCCGGCGGCGACGCGGCCACGATCGCGCCGGTCGAGCAGTACCGCCCGGACGCGACCGGCTCGACGACGACGACGATCTTCAAGCCGACGGCCAAGCAGGTCGCCTTCGACTCCAACCACGACCTCGGCGTCTTCAAGACCGCGGTGGTCGAGATCAAGGGCGCCTTCGTCGCGGGCGAGACCTGGGTCGTCACGATCGACGGCAAGCCGTTCAACTACACCGTCCAGAACGTCACCGACCCGACGCAGCGCACGCTCGACACGATCGCCGCCCGCATCGCCCAGGCGATCAACGCCGGGCCGCTGTACCGGGCGACGTCGACCGGCGCCACGATCACGATCACCGACCCGAGCGGCACCGCGCCGTTCACGCTCGAGATCAGCCGCGGCGGTGGCGTCGTGCACGCCATCTTCGACATCGACAACGCCACCGTCGTGCGCGGGAGCATCTCGGTGCCGGTCATCCCGCCGGCCTTCCAGTTCCTCGCGCAGACCTACCCGTTCCTGCGCGACCTGCTCGTCACCCAGGACCAGCTCGACTTCGAGGCGCGCCCGTACCTGGACGTCTACGACGCGACCGATCACAACCTGACCGGCTCCAACTGCTTCTCGCGCAACGGCATCGACCCGGGCTCCACCCAGGCCGGCGACCCGTTCCTGGAGTGCACGTTCAGCACCGTCGGCATCTACAAGGTCCGCGTCGGCTCCTACGTGCAGTGGGCGACGCAGACCCGCTACCAGGGCATCCCGAACACGCTGCGCACCAGCGGCGTGCAGGAGGTCATGGCGGGCCAGAGCTACGAGCTGCTGATCTCGCTCCAGCGCCAGACGCCGAGCGACGCGCAGATCTCGCTCGTCGGCGCGACGATCACGATCGTCGAGGGCGCCGGCCGCGGCCAGTCCAAGACGATCAAGGCCTACGACCCCGAGAGCCGCACCTACACGCTCGAGGACGACACGCGCCCGTGGACGCCGGACCCGACGAGCCGCTTCGAGATCTCGCAGGCGAGCAACGCCGCGCCGGTCACCGACAGCTACCAGATGGTCCTCACGAGCCGCCCGGCGTCCGAGGTCATCATCGAGGTCGCCCCGTCGCGGACGCGCACCTACGACTCGCGCCAGGCGTTCAACCCCGACACCAACGGCGGCGAGAACAACGAGGTCCAGGTCCGCACCGCCACCACCCGCGCGCACGTCGTCCTCAGCGGCACGCCGGCCGTCGGCGAGACGTGGACGCTGACGCTGCAGACCGTCGATCAGTACACGAAGACCCTGGCCGCCCAGTACGCGCCGTCGCTGGTCAGCGTCGACGTGGTGGCGGGCGACACGCTGGCCACGATCACCCAGAAGCTGATCACCAAGATCAACGCCGTCGCCGGCTACACGGCGACGCTGGACGCGATCCGCGGCGGCATCATTGTGACCCGCGCCGACGCGTTCTTCGCCGATTTCACGATCTCGCCGGACACCGCGGGCACGGCCTCGATCTCCAGCGCCGGCGGCATCACGTCGATCAAGCTCGGCGGCTTCGCCGCGGAGAAGGAACGCTGGCGCCTGACCGTCGACGGCTTCTCGGTCGACGCCGTGGTCGAGTTCCGTGAGGACCTCGCGGGCGTCGCGGCGAAGCTCGGCAAGGCCTTCAAGGACGCCAAGGGCGCGCAGTACCTGGTGATCGTGTCCGGTCGCACCGTGCAGGTCACCCGTTTCGACGGCCTCGCCGCCGACGCCGCGCTGACGATCCTGCCCGACGGCGTGCACGCGAAGACCCAGGGCTCGGCGACGGTCACGGCCGAGCTGGTGTTCAACGCCTCCAACTGGGATACGGCGCAGACGGTCACGGTGGCGGCGGTCGACGACGAGTTCGTCGACGGCGGCGACGCGACGGTCTTCCCGGCCTTCGAGGAGCGCGTCAACGGCGTCCGCGGGCCGCTGATCATCGACGGCGCCGCGCGCCTGGACGAGGAGCAGTTCCTCACCAACCCGCTGATGCTGCCGGGCGAGAAGAACCTGCCGATCCCGACCGGCACGCTGGGCGCGGTCGGCGCGGACTCGTTCACCGACGTCAACGCCACGCACGTCAGCCCGGGCAACGGCGTCCGGCCCGGCTTCGACCCGCGGATGAACGACTTCCCGTACGCGCTGACGCTGCTGACGGGCCTCGGCCTGCCGACGCCCGCCGACGTCGCTTCCACGTCGCACGACATCCTCTCCGTCGGCCGCGGCAGCGCCTTCACGGTCGGGCTGACCTATGACGGCGCCGCGGTGCCGAGCACGATGGCCGAGTTCTACGGCACGCCCGACCAGGCCCAGCTCGGCACGCTGCTGTGGACCAAGGCCTCCATCCAGCTCAACGGCCTCGCGCACGTGGGCGAGAAGTGGACGCTGGCGCTCGACGACAACACGCTCGAGTACACGGTCCAGCCGGGTGACGAGGTGCCCTCGCGCGTCGCCCAGCGCCTCGCCGACTGCCTGCGCGGCAACGTCGTCGCCGGCTGCGTGGCCACCGGCCCGACCTACACGGACTACACCGTCGACGTCCGCATCGGCCTGCTGGGCGACAGCACGATGATCATCGAGCGCCCGGGCAAGCCCGCGTTCAAGTCGTCGGTGACGATCACCGGTCCCGGCGTGGCCGGCTCCTCGATCATCAGCGGCGTACCCGCGAGCCTCGCCGGCATGACCTGGACGATGGCCTCGGTGCGCTTCCTGGACGCCGGTGTGGCGGGCAAGAAGTGGCGTCTGACGCTGGCCGGCGGCGCCGCGATCGAGGTCGACGGCGGGGACATCGCGGCGCTGACGGCGCGCTTCGCGCAGCTGATCGCGCAGGCCGGCGGCGACTTCGCGCCCGAGGTCTCCGGCTCGACCGTCGTCCTGAAGGCCCCGTTCAGCACCCGCCCGCTCACCGGCGACGCCTACTCGGTCACGCCCGTGAACCTCAACACGCGCGTCGACGAGAACGTCCAGGTCGACACCATCAACGTCTACAACGGCGACAGCCCGGCCGATGACACCGGTGTGCTGACCTCGACGCACCTCGGCGGCCTGGGCATGGGCGGCGACACGGTGATCGGCGGCCAGACGTTCGCCGGTGGCATCACCTACGCCAACGTCGAGGCGCTCAACATCCACCTTGGCACCGGCAATGACACCTTCACCATCGAGTCCACGCACACGGGCTCGACGACGGTCACCGGCGGCCGCGGCGACGACACCTTCCTGGTCAAGACGGTCTCCGGCCACACGACGCTCGAGACCGACGAGGGCGATGACACGGTCACGGTCCGCAACGACGAGGGCACCGTCGACCAGATCGCCGGACTGCTGACGATCGACACGGGCACGGGCAACGACGTCGTGACCGTCGACGACGCCGCCGACACGAACGACAACACCGGCACCCTGACCGGTTCCACGCTGACCGGGCTGGACATGCCGACCTCGCCGCTGATGCAGGTCATCTTCATCCAGGCCGTCGGCGGCCGCTACCGCCTCGAGCGCACCGACACGCACTCGTTCGTCGACCTGCAGTTCAACGCGACCGCCGATCAGGTCGCGGGCGCGCTGCGGGCGCTGTTCGGCACGCCGGACCTCAAGGTCGCCGTCGACCGCCCGGACGGCAGCGTCACCTACACCGTGACCTTCACGCGTGAGGCGGCCGGCCTGAGCTTCCCGTCGCTGGCCTTCACCGACATCTCCCAGCTCGTCGCCGCCGCCGACCACACCGTCAGCGTCAACACCGCCGTGCTGCCGCGCGCGGTCGCCCGCGGCGTCGTGCAGACGCTGACGCTGGCGGCCACCGGCGGCACCTACCGCCTGCACTTCGTGCGCCGCGACCCGGTGAGCGGCCTGCTGCTCGATCACGTGACCGCGCCGATCGCGTTCGACGCGACCGAGGACGAGGTCCTGGCCGCCGTCTCGGCGATCCTGAACCCGAACAACACGAACCTCGCGCTGCCGCACACCGACAACGTGGCCGTGCGCCGCTACGGCTCCGTGTACCAGCTGCAGTTCCGCGGCGAGGACGCCGCGATGACCATCGGTTGGGTCGACACGTCGGCGCTGACCGGCGCGCTGACGCTGGCCACGCGCCTGAACGGCATCAACTACTACGGCGTCGAGACGCTGAACCTCAACCTCGGCTCGGGCAACGACGTGTTCAACGTCCAGGGCACGACGGCGACCACGAACCTCTCGCTGGGCGCCGGCGACGAGCGCGTCTACGTGAGCTCGGGCGCGGTCTACGGCCAGGGCGACCGGCCGGACTACCTCTACGGCGATCTCGATCAGATCCGCGGCGCACTGAACATCGACGCCGGCTCCGGCCGGCATCAGCTGATGATCAGTGACGAAGCCTCGCTGGTGGGCGACAGCGACGTGCGGATCACCGACGCGCCGGGCTCCGAGGTGCTGGTGAGTGGCCTCGCGCCGGCGCCGATCACCTTCAAGGCCGCCGCCAACGGCACGTTCGCCGATGGCGTGACCATCTGGAGCGGCTCGGGCGCCGATCGCATCCACGTCGACGCGACGCACGAGCGCGCCGGCGTGCGCACGGTCACGTCGCTGAACACCGGCCTCGGCGACGACGAGGTGTGGGTCGACCTGCAGGCCGGCCGCGACGGCTTCTTCGTGCTCGACACGCAGGGCGCGTACGAGCACGTGATGACCGTCGGCGGCGGCATCTCCTCCGCCGGCACGCAGACCCCGGCCGACGTCGTGCGCGCCTGGATCGGCAACGTCGAGGTCCCCGTCGCCGTCGGGCCCGACGGCCGCGTGCGCCTGCTCGCCACCGGCCGCCTGTCCGCGCCGGTGCGCGTCGAGGTCACCCGCACCTCCGCCCAGGCCTTCACGGTCGGCGTGGGTGGCATCATCACCTTCCCGGGCGCGGGAGCTCCGGCCGCGGGCTCGGTCACGACCGTCACCGTCAACGGCCAGCAGGTGGCCTTCAGCCGCGCGACCGACCAGCTGGTGCTGCCGAGCTCCACCGAGGGCGGACTGGCCATCGTCACGACCGTGCGCACCGAGACGCAGCTGTTCACGCTGCCGCTGGCGCCGACGACCGACAACGACACCGTGCACGCCGAGACCTCGACGCTGCCGCTGATCATCTTCGGCGGCGTCGGCAACGACACGATCACCGGCGGCCAGGGCGGCGACGTGATCTTCGGCGACCGCGGCCGCGTCCTGTACTTCGATCCCACCAAGCCGCTGCCGGCCATCGGCCCGGTGCTCGACGACATCGCCCTCGCCGCCCTGGAGGCCGCTGCCTCCAGCGTCTTCGGCCACGCCGGCTCCGGCGACCGCACCGACGGCGTCGCGCGCGGCATCGCCCTGGCGCTCAGCGTCGACACGTCACTGGGCGGCAACGACACGATCACCGGCGGTGGCGGCGACGACGTGCTCATCGGCGGCGTCGGCACCGATACGATCGATGCCCGCGAGGGTTCCAACGTCGTGTTCGGCGATAACGGCCAGGTTTCCGCGGGCGACCGCGCGGCGTACGGGCTGGCGCTCGCGCCGCTCCCGCAGATCCTCGGCCTTGTCAACACGCTGGCGCCGACGCTCGGCGGCAACGACCGGATCACCACCGGCAGCGGCCGCGACATCGCGCTCGGCGGCGCCGGCGAGGACACGATCGTGCTCGGCGGCGGCAACGACATCGCGCTCGGCGACAACGGCTCGCTGGCCTACAGCGATACCCGCGCCCTGGCCGACCGCCTGCAGTTCGTGCGCACCAGCGACTACAACGACGGCGGCCGTGACCGGATCGAGGGCAACGCCGGCGACGACCTGCTGATCGGCGGCTCGGCGAGCGACCTGATCGACGGCGACGAGGGCGACGACCTGCTCTTCGGCGATCAGGTGAGCCTCGAGCGTCGCGTCGGCGACACGACGTCGCTGCGCTTCCAGATGCTGCTCGGCTCGCTGCTCTACGGGCTCGACGGCGGCCAGCTCGCGCAGCTCGACGGCATCGCCCGCGCCTACGCCGACAGCGACGCCGTGACCCCGGAGTGGGCGCTGTTCACGGTCCTCGACCTGCGGCACTCGGCCGACATCGCCTCCGAGCTCGTCCCGGCGGCCACGGTCCAGAGCTACGGCGACGACTACATCACCGGCGGCGCCGGCGACGACATGCTCTTCGGCCAGCTCGGCAACGACACGCTGGTGGGCGACGGCGCGCTCGAGGATCCGCTGGTCGAGGCGCGCCGCCTGGCCGGCCCGAACGACCCGCTGGGCGCGCTGATCCTGGCCCCGGCGGTCGAGCGCTCCACCGACGGCAACGACTACATCGAAGGCAACGGCGGCGACGAC
Source organism: uncultured Solirubrobacteraceae bacterium (assembly GCA_963798325.1). GTDB lineage: Bacteria > Actinomycetota > Thermoleophilia > Solirubrobacterales > Solirubrobacteraceae > Solirubrobacter. The sequence continues at coordinate 592,135 of CAWCSS010000001.1, read as the reverse complement.
GTGATCTTCGGCGGCCTCGGCCAGGACGACCTGATCGGCGGCAGCTCGTCGCTGTTCTCGCTGGTGAGCGCGGAGCAGCGTCCCGACGGCAACGACTACATCTTCGGCGGGTCCGGCCGGCGCTCGACGCTGGACGCCGTGACCGGCGACCTGCTCGATGCCGCCTCCCGCGACGCGGACACGATCATCGGCGACAACGGCAACATCGTCCACATCGTCGGCGCGCGCTTGAACTACAACCCGACGCTGGTCGTCCGCACGGTCACGCTGCTCGACGGCGCCGGCAACGACGAGATCCACGGCGAGTCCGGCGAGGACACGATCTACGGCGGCAGCGGCGACGACCGCCTCTTCGGCGACGCCGAGAACGACGACGTGATCGGCGGCCTGGGCAACGACTGGATCTCCGGCGGCACCGGCGAGGACGGCCTGCTGGGCGACGAGGGCCGCGTGCGCACCTACCGCCTCGGCCTCACCGAGCCGCTCTACAACGTGCTCACCGGCACGCCGGGCCTCGGCCAGGTGACCAAGGTCGGCGTGCTCGACTCGCAGACGCTCGGCGGCAACGACGTGATCTTCGGCGGCCTGGGCAACGACGTGATCGAGGGCGGCGCGGGCGACGACGCGCTCTCCGGCGCCGAGGCGCTGGCCGTCGGCTACGCCGCCGACCGCTTCGACAGCTCGACGCTCTCGATCGTGCGCTCGGACTTCGACCGCCCGTTCAACCCGGGTGACCTGCTGCACTTCGGCTTCCACAGCGCCACGGCGACGTTCGCGACCTTCGCGATGTTCGACCCCGCGCGGGCGCACAGCAAGATCTTCGTGCTGGGCAGCGAGTTCTTCCTCAACAACGACCCGACGCGCGGGCCGAAGCTGCCGGTGGTCGCCTCCGACGGCGACGACCGCCTGGCCGGCGGCGCCGGCAACGACTGGCTGGTCGGCGGCACCGGCCGCGACACGCTCGAAGGCGGCGACGGCGACGACGTGCTCAACGGCGATGACGATCTGTCGACCAACGCCGGCCTGAACCTCGAGAACGATCCGGACGCCAGCTACGCCGACGTGCTCAACGGCGGCGCCGGGCGCGACGTGTTCCTGACCAACAACGCGGGTGATCGCGTCAACGGCGCCGGCGGCGAGGACAGCGCCGAGCCCAACGTGCTCGGTGGCTCGCCGCAGGTGATCGTCAGCGAGCCCGGCCCGGCCACGGCGACGCCGGTCGGCCCGAGCCCGAGCATCTCGATCAACCCGGCGCTCGACAAGCCCGCGCAGAAGCTCAACCCGGCGACCAAGAAGAAGACGGTCACCAAGAAGAAGAAGCTGACGGCCAAGCAGAAGGCCGCCGCCAAGAAGAGGGCGGCCGCCAAGAAGAAGGCCGCGGCGAAGAAGAAGGCGGCGGCCAAGAAGAAGGCCGCGGCCAAGAAGAAGGCCGCGGCCAAGAGGAAGGCGGCCGCCAAGAAAAAGAAGACCACGAAGGGGAAGAAGAAGTGATTCGGGGACGACACGGGGGAGGTCGGACGATCCGCCGGTCGTTCGCCATGGCGCTGGCAGCGCTCGCGGTCCTCCCGGCGGCGGCGAAGGCAGTGGATCTCGACGATCCCGGGACGCAGTGGCTGCCGCGCTCGGACGGCGCGACGTGGACCTACCAGTGGTCCAACAGCGCGTTCGCGTCGGTGCCGCGTACGGAGAACTACGCGCTGAGCGTGCGCTCGGGGCGCTGGTTCCGCCTGAACTTCAACGAGGTCGGGCTGCGGCCCGATCAGGACCCGGCCGCGGGCTCGATGGACTTCTTCACCACCGACGTCGGCCTGGTCAACCTCAACTACTCCTCGACGCCCGCGCCGCGCAACTTCCCGATCCTGTGCTCGAGCGCGATCGCCTGCGGCAACACGATCGCCGGCTCGCTGTTCCTGACGATCTGGGGCACGCGCTCGCCGGTCCTGGCCGAGCCGTTGGTCAAGGGCACGACGTGGACCTCCACGGGCGGCGCGCAGAACGATGTCGTCGCGCAGAACCGTTACATCGGCCATGAGCGTGTCACCACACCGGCGTTCCCGGGCGGGATCGACGCGGCCAAGGTCGAGTCCGTGGTCACGCAGGCCGGCGCCCTCGGCGACCCGTTCGGGTCGGGTGTGCGCACGGTCTGGTGGGTCTACGGCGTCGGTCCCGTGAAGATCGCCTTCCAGCACACCGGCGGCGAGACGAGCTTCGCCTCGCTGTCGGCGACGACGCTGACGCCGAAGGCGCTGCCCAGCGACGCCAACCTGCTGCCGCTGAAGGTCGGCGCGGTGAGCCGCTACCGCTGGCGCAACGACAAGCACATGAAGCGCTGGTCCGAGCAGCGCTTCGAGGTCTCCGGCCTGGTCAACAACACCGCGCGCGTCAACGTTCGCGACGTCTCCGGACCGCTGGACGTGATCGGCAGCTACGCCTTCACGTCGCGCCTGGCGGGCACGACCGCCATCTCGGCCGTCTTCCGCCGCGCGATCGCCGGGGCGAGCGTCGACATGCCGCGCCTGGGCCCGTCGAACGGCCCCGAGGGCCGGCGGCGCTTCATCACCCCGTTCGACCTGATGACCTACGGCTACAACCCGGTGCTGCCGGCGTACGCCTTCAAGGGCCAGACCTGGCGCAGCGCGGCCGGGTCGCGCGACTTCCAGGTCAACGGCGTCACCGGCGTCTCGACCGTGCTCGGACAGCGCATCGTGCGCGTGCCCGCCGGCCGCTTCAAGGCGATCGCGGTGCGCTCGCAGTTGCGCCAGAACGGGCACCGCTTCGGCAGCGGCAGCCGCACCAGCTACTTCGCGCCGGACGTCGGGCTCGTGAAGCTCACCTTCCGCCACGACGACGGCAGCACCTCCACCGTCGAACGGACTCGATGACCATGCGCCGCTTTCTGCTTGCCGCCCTCGTCGCCGGACTGGTCGCGCCGGGCTCGGCTTCCGCCCAGGATCTCCCGCCGAGCCTGACGGTGGACACCGCGTTCGCGCTCACCGGCGTGAGCGACTTCGACTACCGCTCCGTGATCGCCGTCGACGACGCGCGCGGCGCCGCCACCGACACGACGTACGGGCGCTCCTACTCGGTCGGGCGCACCCAGAACCTCTCGGGCGACACCGACATCGCCGTCGTCGCCCGGCGCACCGACGGCGCGCTGGACCCGACGTTCGCCGGCGACGGCACGCTCGAGCTCCCGATCACCGCGTCCAACGACGACTACGGCGTCGCCATCGCCGTGCTCCCGGATCACCACCTGCGGGTGCTCGGCGCCACCGACGTCGGGGCCGGCAACGACAACGTCGTGCTGGCGGGCCTGCTGCCCGACGGCACGCCCGACACCGCGTTCGGGACCGGCGGCCGCGTGATCTTCGACGCCGGCTCGGCCGCGGACGCCCCGGCCGCGCTCGCGGTCGATCCCGACACCGGTTCGCTCGCGATCACCGGCTCGACGACGGGCGCGACGAGCGAGGACACGTTCGTGGCCGTGCGTTCGGCGACCGGCGCCGCGCACAGCCTGCGCGTCCTCGATCGCGGCGGCGCGACCGTCGCCGATCGCGGCGTCGCAATCGCCTGGAATCCCGCCCAGGGCGACCAGTTGGGCGTGCTGATCGGGATCGATCGCCCGCTCGGGTCCGCGACCGCGCTGCATCAGGTCAGCGGCGCCGGGCTGGTGGACGCGGGCGACACCGAGATCGCCTTCGACGGCGCCTCCGGCGTCGTCGCGCACGCGCTCGTCAGCTTCGACGGCGCGTACTGGGCCGCCGGCACGGTCACCGCCAGCGGCGACAGCGACGCGTGGCTCGCCCGCGTGGGCAACGGCGCGGCCCAGACGCGGCGCTTCGACATCCGCGGCACGGTCTTCGCCGCCACCCAGCCGGTCAGCACCGAGGCCATGAGCATCACCGCCGTGCCCGGCACGCCGGACACGCTGGTCGTGGGTGGCTCGACGTCGACCGACCGCGGCCAGGAATGGTCGTTCGCCGCCTTCAATGAGCTCGACCGCGCCCCGGCCGATCTGCAGATGTCCGAGCTCGTGATCCCGATCGCGGGCCAGGGCGCGGCGCAGGCGGTGGCCGGCGCGTCGCTCGGCGCGGCCGGCGGCGTCGTCAGCGCCGCGGGGACGCTGACCGACTTCAGCCCTGAGCGCGGCGGCACCAACGGCCTGAGCATCGGCCAGGCGCGCGTGCTGGTCGACGCCGAGAAGCGCTGCGACCTGTCGCTGGCGGTCCTCTCCCCGGTGGAGCTGGTGCTGCGCGGCACCCGCACCGGCGTGGCCACGGTGCGCGTGACCAACAACGGGACGCGCCGCTGCGCGGGTGTCGTCTCGCTGCCCGCGCCGTACCTGATGGCGTGGGACGGCAACGCCGGCATGCTCAGCCCCGGCCAGTCGTTCACCCGCAGCGTCGAGATCGCCTACGGCGCGGCGTTCCCGCCCGACGATCAGCTCTCGCTCTCGCTGGCCGCCCCGGACGACGTCGCGCTCGGCGACAACGTTGCGCTCCTGCGGGTGACGTTCTCGTTCTGCGACCTGCAGTTGACGCTCGCCGAGCAGCCGCTGGCGCTCGGCACCGAAGGCGCGCGCCGGTTCTCGTTCACGCTGCGCAACCTCGGCACGGCGGCGTGCCCGGCCTCCTCGGTCGCGACGTCGCTGCCGGGCGTGCGCTCGGGCGTCTCGACGCCGGTGTCGATCGGTGCCGGCCGCCAGATCACCGATGAGATCGACGTCGGCGTCGTGAAGGGCACCAAGTCCGGCACCAAGCCGGTGCTGGCGTTCCAGGCGCAGAGCCCCGAGGACGTCTCGATGGCCAACAACAGCGTGTCGTCGGCGCCGGTCATCGTCCGGCCGGGCGACACGAACATCCGCAAGCCGTCGCGCGCCGGGCGCGTCTTCCGGGGCACGGCCACCGCAGGCGCGGCGAAGGGCGTCAGCAGGAAGTCCCTGGCGCTCAAGCGGGTGGAGATCGCCATCCAGAAGACCGGCAAGGACTGCGTGTGGCTCTCCTCGGTGGCCGGCGACCTGCGCACCGTCGACGCGGGCGCGGGCGGGCAAGTGCGACGAGAAGGTCTGGGTGCGCGTGCGCGGGACCAGGCACTGGCGCATCGAGTTGCGCAAGAAGCTGCCCAAGGGCCGCTACACCCTTTTCTCGCGCGCTGTGCTGGCGAATGGGGTGCCCGAGGGCAAGTTCGGCTCCCGCGACCACAACCAGGTGAAGTTCCGGGTCCGCTGACGAACATCGGCTAATCGTCCAGGGGGGCCCGCAACGGGTTTTGACGCGTTACGTTCGCGGCAATGCGTCGCGCGATTCCTCTGTTGCTCGCGGCCGTGATCGTGCTCCTGGTGGCCGCCCCGGCCCGTGCGGACCTCAACGACCCGGCCAACCAGTGGTTCCCCTCGTCCGATGGGGCGGAGTGGGTCTACGCCTGGTCCAACAGCGACTATCAGCCGGCGCCGCGCACCGAGAAGTACACGGTCCAGAGCCGTAACGGGACGGCGTTCCGGCTGGCCTGGGCCGAGCAGAAGCCCGGCCCGTACGACACCCCGTCCTCGGGCACGATCGACTTCCGCTACACGGACGCCGGTCTCGTCAACCTCAACTACCAGTCGACGCAGCCGCCGGCGAACTTCCCGATCCTGTGCGCCTCGGCGACGTCGTGCGGGAACAGCGTCGCGGGGGCGATGTACCTGCTGATCTGGGGGACGCGCTCGCCGACGCTGGCCGAGCCGTTGCTGTCCGGCACGCGCTGGAACTCCCTGGGCGGGGCGGGCAACGACGTCGCTTCGGCCTCGCGGTACGCCGGCCACGACAAGGTCACCGGTGCCGGCGTTCCCCAAGGGTGTCGACGCGGCCAAGGTCGAGGCCCAGGTCACGCAGGCGGGTGCGGTCGGGGATCCGTTCGGGTCCGGCGTGCGCACGGTGTGGTGGGTGCGCGGCGTGGGGCCGGTGAAGATCACCATGCGCCACGCGGGTGGCGAGCTCTCCACCGCCGAGCTGCAGTCGACGACGTTGAAGCCGCTGGCGCTGCCGCCCGACGACAACCTCCTGCCGTTGAACCGCGGCGACGTCGCGCGCTTCCGCTGGCGCAACACCAAGCACATGACCGCGTGGTCGACGCAGGACCTCACCGTCTCGGCGGTGGTCAACGCGTCCGCGCAGGTGGACGTCAAGCGCGTCTCCGGGCCGATCAACGTCGCGGGCGCCTACACGCTCTCCACGCGGCTGTCCGGCGTCACGCAGCTGAGCGCCTCGACGCAGGCGGCGACGCGGGCGAAGTTCCCCGCTCTGGGGCCGCGCAGCGCGGCGCCCGCGGACCGGCGGCGCTTCTTCACGCCCTATGACTTCATGACCTACGGCTTCGGACCGGTCGTCCCCGTCTACGCCGCCGCCGGCTACACCTGGCGCTCATCGCGCGACAGCCGCGACTGGAAGATCTTCGGGGTCACGGGCAAGTCGACGATCGGCAGGCCGGTCAAGGTCAAGGTGCGCGCCGGGACGTTCACCGCGGTGCCGGTCAAGTCGACGCTGACCCAGAGCGGGTTCCCGTTCGGGTCGGGCACGCGCACGAGCTACTTCGCGCCGGGGAAGGGGCTCGTCAAGCTCGTCTTCAAGCACAAGGACGGCAGTGTCTCCACGGTCGAGCGCGTCAAGTAAGGCTGCCTGTCTGCTCGGCGTGGTCGTGGTGGCGGGCTGCGGTGGGACCGACACCGACGCCGAGCGCGCGCCGCTGGAGCGCTACGTGCTGTCGGTGAACGCCATCCAGCGCGGCTACGCCAACGACTTCAAGGCGGCCAACAAGGCCTACATCGCGTACTCGCGCTCCGAGCTCGAAGGGCCGGCGGCGATGGCCGCGCTGTCGAAGGCCGAGATCGAGATCCGCGGCGCGCGCGACAAGACCGCGGCGCTGACGCCGCCCGCCGACGCGCGCGAGCTGCACCGCCGTTACATCGCCTACATGGACGAGAACGTCGCCTTCGCGCACGAGAACGCCCTGCTGGCGAGCTACCTGCAGGGCTCCGACCGCGCGGTCAAGCCGCTCGCCGCCGCCAACACGCGGCTGCGGCGCGACCTGCGGCGGGCGAGGACGCCGGGGCCACAGGAGGCCGCGCTGTCGCGCTTCTCGTCGACGCTGGCGGCCGTGCTGGTGGCGTTGCGCGCGCTCGACGTCCCCGCCGTGTTGCGTGTGACCCACGGCGATCAGATCAAGCGGCTCGATCACACGCGTTCGCTGGCGGTGCAGTTGCGGACCGCGTTGAAGGCGCGCGACTCGCACCGCGTGGCGGTGCTGCTCAAGCGCTTCCGCGCGTCGGCGTCGGCGCGCGGGCGGACCAAGCTCGCCGCGGCCGCGATCGACCGCTACTCCACCCGGTACGCGGGTCTGAGCACCGCGTACACCCAGATCCGCCGGGAAGAGATCCGGCTGCGCCGGAGGTTCTCCACGTGATGCTTCGCCCGTTGCTGCTCGCGCTGGTCGCGCTGTGTGCCGGTGCCCCGGTGGCCGCGGCCGCGGTGCCCGCGCCGACGGTCTCGGTCGACCCGCGCTACGCCGTGTCCGGCGCCGGGATCGCGAGGACCGACTTCGCGTCCGGGTTCGCCTCGGACACGCCCAGCGGGGTCGCCGTCGACGGCGCGCGCATCTACTCGGTGGGTGAGGCCGACGGCAACGTCGCGGTGCTCGCCCAGAACGCGTCCGGCGGCTACGACACGGGCTTCTCCGGAGACGGCAAGCTGACGTTCCCGATCGCCGCCGACCCGTCGCGCGACCTCGGCACGGCGGTCGTCGTCCTGCCCGACCACAGCCTGCTGATCGTCGCCGGCACGGACTCCGATCCGGCGTCGGGCACGACCAACATCGACGTCGCGCTGGTCAAGGTCTCGGCCGCGGGTGACGTCGATCCGAGCTTCACGCAGATCTTCGGGATCAGCGCCTCCGGCGACGACATGCCGACCCGCGCCGCCTATGACCCGGCGACCGGGCGGATCGCGATCGTCGGCAACACCAACGCCACCAACGACTCGTGGGTCGCGGTGCGCAACGCCGACGGGTCGCCCGCGGCGTTCGGCGTCGGCGGGGCGGTCCTCTTCGATCAGAGCCCGGGGTTCGCCGACCAGGCGGTCGACGTGGCCTGGCGCCCGGGCGGCGGCCTCGCCGTGCTGGACAAGCTCACCACCGACGCGGCGACCCCGGTCAACTGGCACTCGGTGCTGGTCGGATTCACCGACGACGGACGGCTTGATCCGAGCTTTGCCGGCGGATCGCCCGAGCTGAGCGTCGGGCAGGTGCCGACGACGCCCGCCGGTCTGTTGTCGTGGGGCGGGAAGCTGTGGGTGACCGGCTCGACCAAGGACAACGGCGACACGCAGGCGTACATCGCGCGGATGGAGCCGGACGCCTCGGGCGTGCAGACGCGGATGTTCGACATGCACGGCAAGTCGTCGACCGCGACCGATCCGACCACCTCGCAGGGCATCGACCTCGACGTGCTCGACGGCGTGGTCCCGACCCTGGTGGTCGTCGGCTCCTCGACCAACCTCGCGGGTTCCACCGAGTGGGCGGCCGCGGCGTTCAACGGCCTCGACGGTGATGTGGCGTCGTTCGGCTTCGGCGACGTGACGATCCCGTTCGACGGCGGCCAGGGCGCGGCGGTCGGCGTCGCGGCGGGCAACGGCTACCTGGGCGCGACGGGCTCGTTGTTGACGACCTCGCCGAGCGCCGAGCTGTCGTTCGGCTCGACGCGGCTGCTGGTCGACGCCGACAAGGAGTGCGATCTGTCGTTGACGATCGCGCGGCCTCTGGAGCTGGTGTTGAACGGCGGCAATGCCGCGCCGATGCGGTTCACGGTCGAGAACAAGGGGCGGCGGCTGTGCCGGGGCCGGATCGTTGCGCCGGCGAACTACGCGCTGACCGGGAACGTGGACACGGGGATCGTCGGGCCGGCCGAGACGGTGACGCTGGATGCGAGCGTGCTCTACACCGGCGCGCGGAAGTTCGACGACATCGTCCCGTTCAAGCTCGACGTGGCGGGCGACAGCGACACGTCGAACAACTCGAAGCTGATCCACGTCGTCTTCAACTACTGCGACGTGCGGCTGAAGGCGATCAAGGCGCCGTCGATCATGCCCGCCGAGGGTGGGATGCGGATCGAGTTCTCGGTGCGCAACAGCGGGACGATGCCGTGCCGCCAGTCGCGCATCGCGGCCGTCTCCGGCGGCTCGCGGGTGGACGGCGGCGACAGGTACACGATCGCGCCGGCGCGCTCGGTGAGCGACGAGGCGGTGCTGGAGCTCAAGGCCAACGCCCGCGTCGGGAAGAAGGCGAAGCTCGTCGTGGGGGCGCGCTCTTCGGACGAGGCCGCGCGCGACAACGACGGCGTGACGCTGCGACCGCTGGTGGTGGGGGTGGGGGACAGCGCGATCCGTTCTCGGTCCTCGCGGTCGGTGGTCGGGTCGGCCTCGGGCGCCCGTGGGCCGCAGAAGGCGTCCTTGCGGCGCGTGACCCGGGTCGAGGTGTCGGTCAAGCGGGTGGGCGGCACGAAGAAGAAGCCGGTCTGCGCGTGGCTGCGGTCCGTGTCGGGGCGTGTCTCGCGCGGCTCGTGCTCGTCGTCGGTCTGGCTGCGCGCCTCGGGTTCCACGTCCTGGCGGCTGTCGCTGGCGCGGTCGCTGCCGAAGGGGCGGTATGAGATCCGCTCACGCGCGGTCATCCGTGCGGGGTTCCGTGAAGCGCTGTTCTCGGCTCGCGATCGAAACCTCGCGAAGTTGACCGTCAGGTAGGGGGAGAGTTTTCGCGGTCCATGCCTATCTAGGGCATGGACCCTCTCGACCTGCTCGCCGGCGACCTGCGCGAGCGACTGCTGGCCGGGGCGGGGGAGTCGGCGGGCACCGACCTTCCCGGCCGCATCCGCGCGTTGGTGGACGCTGAGGCGGGCGTGCTCTCCGAGGACCGCCGCGAGGAGTTGGCGGCGCGGATCGCCCAGCGCGCCTTCGGCCTCGGGCCGTTGGAGGCGCTGCTGGCCGACGAGGCGGTCGACGAGATCATGGTCTCGGGGTGCCGGCCCGTCTGGGTCGAGCGGGGCGGCCGTGTGGAGGTGACCGGGGTGCGCTTCGAGCGGGAATCGGATCTGCGCGACGCGATCGAGCGCATCCTCGCGCCGTTGGGCCGGCGCGCCGACGAGGCGTCGCCGTTGTGTGACGCCCGGCTCCCGGACGGCTCCCGCGTCAACGTGGTCCTGCCGCCGCTGGCGCTGGACGGGCCGGCCCTGACGATCCGGCGCTTTCGCCGGCGCGGGTTCGCGCCCGAGGATCTGGTGGGCAACGGGACGCTGACCCGGCCGTTGCTCGAGTTCCTCGCGCGCGCGGTGCGGGCGCGGGCAACGGTCCTGGTGTGCGGTGGCACCGGCTCCGGCAAGACCACCACGTTGAACGCGTTGTCGAGCTTCGTGGGGGAGGGCGAGCGCATCGTCACCATCGAGGACGCCGCCGAGCTGCGGTTGCGCCAGCCCCACGTCGTGCGTCTCGAAGCCCGCCCGCCGAACCTCGAGGGCTTCGGCGAGGTCACGATCCGGCGGCTCGTCCGCAACGCGTTGCGCATGCGCCCGGACCGCATCATCGTCGGCGAGGTCCGGGGCCCTGAAGCCTTGGACATGCTGACCGCGTTGTCCACCGGCCACGACGGCTCGCTGTGCACCGTCCACGCCGGCTCGCCGACCGAAGCCCTGCGCCGAGTGGAGGTGCTGGCGCTGATGTCCGACGTCGGCCTCCCACACGCCGCCATCCGCGAACAGATCGCCGACGCCTTCGACCTCGTCGTCTGCCAGGCCCGCGGGGCGGACGGCATACGCCGGGTCATCTCCGTCGCCGAAGTCACCCGCGTCGCCGCCGGCCCGGCCGCCCGCGAGCTCTACGCCTGGCGGGACGGAGCCCCGCGCTGGCGAGCCGCCCTCGGCGACGACCTCGCCGCCCGATTGGAAGCGGCATGACCCGCGAGCGTCGAGTTTCACAACGATACGTTGTGAAACTCGACACTCGCGACGCCGACGCGCGTCTCGCGCCGCGTGGGGCCGCGCTCGCGCCGCCAGGCCCCGCGCTCGCGCCGCCGCGGCCCGCGCTCGCGCCGCCAGGCCCCGCGCTCGCGCCGCCACGGCCCGCGCTCGCGCCGCCAGGCCCCGCGCTCGCGCCGCCAGGCCCCGCGCTCGCGGCGCCGCGGCGCCGCTCGTCCTCTCGTCACTCGCGGGGCGCGTGATGGCGGTCGCGCTGGCCTTCGCCGCGGCGGCGGTCGCCGTGGCCGGTGTGTGGGAGTTGCTCGCCGCCGTCGAGCGGACTCGCGTGGCCGCGTTGCTCGTGCGCGCCGTCGCGCCGGTCGTGCGCGCCGGGACGCGGGGCGATGCGCCGACGAGCGCGGAGCGGCGGCGGCTCGGCGTGCTTGCCGCCGGGGTGCTCGCCGCGGCGGGGTGGCTGCTCGGGGGCGTGACGGTCGCCGTTCTCGCCGGCGTCACCGGGCCGCTGCTCGCCACCGCGATCGTGAAGGCGCGGCGGCATCGGTTCCGTGTGGCGCTCACCGCGTCGGCGCCGGCCGTGGCGCGGGCGCTCGCCGACGGGCTGTCGGCCGGGCACTCGGTGCGCAGCGCGCTCACGTTGGTCGCCGCCGGTGTGCCCGGGGCGGCCGGGCAGGAGCTCAAGCGGGCCGGGACCGCGCTCGAGTTCGGCGCGCGGACCGAGGTCGTCCTCGAGCGCCTGCGCACCCGCGCGGCCTCGCCGGCGTGGGACGCGATGGTCGCCGGCATCCTGCTCCAGCGCGACGCGGGCGGCGACCTGCCGGGCCTCCTGCGCGACCTCGCGCAGGCGCTCGAGGCGGCGGCGCGCCAGGACCGCGACGCGATCGCCGCGATCGCGCAGGCCCGGTTCACGGCGCGGCTCGTGCTCGTCCTGCCGATCGGCGCCGCGCTGCTGGCCGAGCTCGCCCGGCCGGGCCTGCTCGCCGGCCTGCTGACCAACCCGGTCTCCGCCGTCCTGACCTGCATGGCCCTGACCTTCCAGATCATCGCCCTCGGCGCCGTCGCCCAGATCACGCGAGGCGTGATCCGGTGAGCGAGCAGCCCGCGCGCGGGGCGGCGGCGGCGTCGCCGACGCCGCTGGCGAGTCGCCGGCCGCCGCTTCGTCGCGGCCGGCCGCGTCGCGCGAGACGGCGCCGGCCGGCAGTGCCGCTCGTCGCCGGCGCCGCCGCCGGCCGCGCCGCTCAGGCGCGCCGCCGGCGCCGCTCGCCGGCGGCCGCGCCGCGCGGGACGGCTCGGCGTGACGCTCGCGACGCTGCTCGCCACGGCCGCCGGCGTCTCGGCCGGCGCGGGCGTTGCGGAACTCCTCACGGCGCGCCGCCGCCAGCGCCCGCACCGTCGCGGAGCAGCGACACGGCTCCTCGCGCGCGCGGGCGCGGCGATCAACGTGCGTGCGTCGCACGGGCTCGCGCAGCGGGTCGCCGCGGCGGGGCTCGACCGGCCGGTCGCCGAGCTCGTGGCGCTGCAAGGAGGGCTCGCTCTGCTCGGCGCGCTCCTCGCTCTCCCGTTGCTGACGAGTGCGCCCGGCCGGCTCGGCGTCGTGCTCGCGCTCGGCGCCCCGCTGGCCGGCTACCTCGCGCCCGAGTACGGCCTCAGGAGAAGGATCAGAGCGCGGGCGAAGGCGATCGACGCCGAGCTTCCCGACGTGCTCGACCTCCTCAGGGTCGCGATCGGCGCCGGGCTCTCGCCGCGCCGGGCGCTGACCGAGGTGGGGCGCCGGCATCCCGGCGTGCTCGCCCGCGAGCTCGAGCGCGCGGCGGTCCGGGCCGCGCTCGGTGAACCGGTCCAGGAGACGTTGTCCCACTTCGAGACACGCTGCCCCGCCGCGGGCATCCCGCAGCTCGTGGCGGCATTGAGAAGGGCCGAACGCCACGGCGCCCCACTCGCTCCCACGCTCGCCGCCCAGGCGCTCCAGGCACGCTCGCGCCGCGCCGCGCATCGCTCCGAGCAGGCGGCCAAAGCGGCGCCGAAGATCCAGCTCGTCGTCGCCCTGCTGCTCGTCCCCGCGGTCCTGCTGCTGATGGCCGCGGCGCTGATTCCGGCTCTGGCGGCGGGCTGACCCACCGCTATCGCCACCGCCGGACGGAATCCTCCCACTCCGGCCCACCGAGGGCCCAAATCGGCCTCCAAATCGCAATCGCGCGTGCAGCCGCCAGAACTGCACTCGACCCTGCAATTTCAGCTCCCAGAGAAACCCCTGCAAAACGGCCGCTTTGCGGTCGATGTGCGCCAAAGTGGGACGTCTTGCGGGTTCTGTGTTGCAGAGTGGGACGAAGTGGGGTACTTTCTCAATGCGAAGCCGCTCCCGGGTGGCGAGGCTCCTCCCACTTCGCCACCCGGGATCGACTGACCAGCTCCCTCGTGCTTCGCGACGAAGACATGCGCCTTGGCCTTCACCGGCACCTACGAACACACCCTCGACGCCAAGAACCGGCTGACCATGCCGTCGAAGTTCAGGGCGGAATTGGGCAAGGGCGTGTACCTGTCGCGAGCGATCGAGAACGTGATCTCGGTCTACCCCGCAGAGACGTATACGGCGATGGCCGACCAAGCCCTTGCCCACTTCACGAATCCGCTCTCCGCGCAGGCGCGCGAGACACGGCGGCTGATCTACGGAACGGCCTTCGAGACGGAGCTGGACTCCGCGAACCGCGTGATGCTCACGCAACGCTTCTTGGAGCACGCCGGGATCGGCCGCGAGGTCGTGATCACCGGCGTCGGCGACTGCCTCGAGATCTGGGACCGCTCCGCCTGGGCGGACTACGACACCGGCCTCACGCAGCGAGCGCCTGACCTGACCGAGTCCCTTGGCCACACTTCTTGACATGCCACAAACGCACGTCCCGGTTCTCGCCGGCGAGCTGATCGAAGCGCTGGACCCGCGCCCGGGCCAGATCGCCGTCGACTGCACGCTCGGCGCCGGCGGACACGCGCGCCTGGTCGCCGAGCGCCTCGGGGCGACCGGCACGCTGATCGCGATCGACCGCGACCCCAACGCCGAGCAGGTCTTCAACCGGCTCGCGGCGGAGGTCGCGTGCGAGACGCGCTTCATCCGCGCCGACTTCGTGACCGGTCTCGAGCAGCTCGTCGCCGAAGGCGTCCGCGTGGACCTCATCTACATGGACCTCGGCATGAGCTCGATGCAGGTCGACAACCGCGAGCGCGGATTCGCGTACGCCTACGACGCGCCGTTGGACATGCGGATGGACCCCGATCAGGAGCTCACCGCGTTCGAGGTCGTCAACACCTGGGAGCGCCGCCGGATCGCCCGCGCGCTGCGCGACTACGGCGAGGAGCGCTTCGCCGACCGGATCGCGGGCGAGATCGTCCGCCGCCGTTCGCGCGCCGAGCTCGCCACGACGTTCGATCTCAACGAGGCGATCACCGCCGCCATCCCCGCGCCCGCCCGGTTCGCCGGCGGCCACCCGGCCAAGCGCACCTTCCAGGCGATCCGGATCGCCGTCAACGGCGAGCTGCAGCAGCTCGACGAAGCGCTCCCGCTCGCGTGGAGCGCCCTGAAGATCGGCGGTCGCTTCGCCGCGCTGTCGTTCCATTCGCTCGAGGACCGGCGCGTGAAGCGCTTCCTCGCCGACCGCGCGCGCGGGTGCATCTGCCCGCCCGAGCTCCCCATCTGCGTGTGTGGCAACACGCCCGAGGCGGAGCTCGTCCACCGCCGCTCGATCGTCGCCACGCCGGGCGAGGTCGCGGCCAATCCCCGTTCGAAGTCGGCTCGCCTCAGGGCCGCACGGAAGCTCTCCGAGGTGCGCAATGCCCAATAACGCCACCGCGACACGTCCCCGCACAGCGCCGCTCGCGCCGCGCCGGGTCTCCGGCCCGACGCGCAGGCCGGTCCCGGTCGGCGCGCCCGTCCGCGGCCACACGGGCCCGTTCGAGAAGCTCGCGCGGATCCCCGATCACCGCATCGTCGACCGCCTCCTGCGCAGCCGGCTGTGCATCTGCGTGATCGGGATCATGCTCGGCGGGATCGTCTTCATGCAGGTCTCGCTGCTGCGGATGAACTCGGGCATCTCACGGGCCGTCGCGGCGCAGAGCACGTACGAGCGCCAGAACTCGATGCTGCAGGCGCAGATCGCCGAGCTCAGCTCCGGCGACCGCATCCGCGCAGCGGCGCTGAAGGACCACATGATCGACCCGCCCGCGGGCAACACGCGCTTCCTCACCTCGCGCGAGCGCGACGTCGCCTACGCCGCCCGGCGCGCCAAGCCGCCGAGCGCCCGCGCCATCGCGATCATGGAGAACGACGGCTTCCTCCCCGGTGCGCTCTCCGCGCCCGGCACCGCGGGCGCGGTGACCGCCGCCGCGCTGGGCGGGGTGACGGGAACGGCGACGCCGGTCCCGACCCCGGCCGCACCCGTCACGACCCCCGTTCCCACCCCGGTGGCCACGCCGCCGATCCCCACGCCGATCCCGACGGTGGCCGTCGACCCGGCCGTCGCGCCGCAGGGGTAGGCGGGTGCAGCTCATCGAGCGGCGCACCGGGCTCCTCTTCACCGTCTTTCTCGTTCTGCTCGCGATCGGCGCGGGCAAGGCCGCCTGGCTGGGCGTGGTCAAGGCCAACGTCCTCCAGCGCGCCGCCGTCGGCCAGCAGGAGGCGGACATCACGATCCCCGCCCGTCGCGGGTCGATCACCGACGCCAACGGCATCGACCTCGCCGTCTCCCAGCCGGCGATGGACATCGCCGCCACGCCGCGTCTGGTGACCGACGCGACCAAGGCCGCGGCCCAGCTCGCCCCGGTCATCGGCCGGGATGAGAACACCCTGCTGCGCTCCTTCGCGCGCCGCGACACGGGCTTCGTCTACCTCGGCCGCGCCATTCCCGCCGACAAGGCCGAGAAGGCGAAGAAGCTCAACATCCCCGGCCTGGAGTTCATCCCGCGCTTCAGCCGCACCTACCCGCGCTCGTGGATGGCCTCGCAGCTGCTGGGCGCCGTCGGCACCGACGGCGACGGCCTGGGCGGGCTCGAGTACACCTTCAACACCAAGCTCAAGGGCGCCGACGGCGAGCGCCGGCTGGTCAAGGACGCGATGGGCGAGCCGATCGAGATGCGCGACACGCAGCCGGTCAAGCCCGGCCACACGGTCAAGCTCACGCTCGACGCGAACCTCCAGGACCAGACCGAGGAAGTGCTCGGCGAGGTCGGCAAGAAGTGGCGCCCGGTGGGCGCGACGGCGATCGTCATGGACCCCAACAGCGGTGCGATCCTCGCGCTGGCCAACTGGCCGCGGGTGAACGCCAACGCCGTCGAAGGCTCGCCCGAGACCGCGCGCATGAACCGCGCCGTCGGCATCAACTACGAGCCGGGCTCGACCTTCAAAGCCTTCACCGTCGCGGCGGCGCTGGAGGACGGCAAGGTCACGCCGAACACGATGTTCAACATCCCGCCGGAGCTTCCGTTCTCGGATCGCACGATCAAGGACGCCGAAGCGCACGGCTACGAGAACTACAGCACCAGCGAGATCCTCAAGTACTCGTCGAACATCGGCGCGGTGCTGATCGCGCAGAAGCTCGGCGGCGCGCGGCCGTTCGACTCCTGGATCCACCGGTTCGGCTTCGGCAAGCCGACGGGGATCGACCTCCCGGGCGAGCAGCAGGGCCAGGTGCTGGCGCTCAAGAACTACTCCGGCTCGACGATGGGCAACCTGCCGATCGGCCAGGGCATCAGCGTCACGCCGATGCAGATGGTGGCCGCCTACTCGGCGATCGCCAACGGCGGCATCCTGCGGGCGCCGCACATCGTCGCCTCCGTCGGCGGGAAGGCGACCAAGAAGCCGACCGGCAAGCGCGTGATCTCCGAGGCCACGGCGGCATCGGTGCGGACCATGCTCGAGGGCGTGTTGCAGTCCAAGGGCACGGCGTCCGGCGCGGCGATCGAGGGCTATGACACCGCGGGCAAGACCGGCACGGCCGAGAAGGCGATCAACGGCGAGTACTCCAAGGACAAGTACGTCGCGTCGTTCGTGGGCTTCGCGCCCGCCAAGGACCCGAAGCTGCTGGCCGCGGTGATCGTCGACGAGCCCAAGGGCGAGATCTACGGCGGCCAGGTCGCCGCTCCCGCCTGGCGCAACATCGTGAACTTCGCGCTCGGCTACCTGAAGATCTCGCCGAACTAGAACTAGACTTGACGGCGTGTCAGTTGCCGTCGAGAACCAGTCCGTTCCGTTCGAGGACATCGACCTGCTCGCGCTCGATCCCGCCCTGCGCGAGGCGCTGGAGCGCGAGGGCGCCGGGTGGGCGGTCGACCGGGTGCGCGAGGCGGGCCTCGTCGCCGCGTCCGCCGAGGGCCAGGCGCACGGCCGCCGCGCCGAGCGCAACGAGCCGAAGCTGATCACCCACGATCGCTTCGGCCACCGCGTCGACCAGGTCGAGCTCGACCCGTCCTGGCACTGGCTCCTGCGAGGCGCGATCGCGCGGCAGATCCACGCCCTGCCGTGGGCGGACGGCCGGCCGGGCGCGCACGTCGCCCGGGCGGCGCTGGAGTCGATGTGGACGCACGCCAACGCGGGCGTGATGTGCCCGGTCTCGATGACCTACTCGGCGGTCCCCGCGCTGCGCGTGGACCCGTCGCTCGCCGCCGAATGGGAGCCGCGGCTGATCGACGGTGCCCTCTGCGGGATGGCGATGACCGAGAAGCAGGGCGGCTCGGACGTGCGCGCCAACAGCACCCGCGCGGAATCGGTCGGCGGTGGCTGGTGGGAGCTCGAGGGTCACAAGTGGTTCTGCTCGTATCCGCCGTGCGACATCTTCCTCGTGCTCGCGCAGGCGCCCGCCGGGCTCTCCTGCTTTCTGGTCGAGCGCGGCGTGGGGATGGAGTTCCAGCGCCTGAAGGACAAGCTCGGCACGCGCTCGCTGCCGTCGAGCGAGGTCGAGTTCCACGGCGCCGCCGCGCGCCTGCTGGGCGAGGAAGGCCGCGGCGTGGCGACGATCATCGAGATGGTCACCCACACACGGCTGGACTGTGTGATCGGCAGCGCGTCCGGCATGCGCCGCGGGGTGGCCGAGGCCGTCTGGCACGCGCGTCACCGCTCCGCCTTCGGCGCCCGCCTGATCGACCAGCCGGCGATGGTCAACGTGCTCGCCGATCTCGCGTTGGAGTCCGAGGCCGCGACCGCCACGGCGATGCGCCTCGCGCGCGCGTATGACGAGGGCGACACCGCGTTCCGGCGCTTCGGCACCGCGATCGCCAAGTACTGGATCTGCAAGCGGGCCACGCCGCACGCCGTCGAGGCCCTGGAGTGCCTGGGTGGCAACGGCTACGTCGAGGAGTCCCCGATGCCGCGGCTGCTGCGCGACGCGCCGCTGAACGGCATCTGGGAGGGCTCCGGGAACGTGATCGCGCTTGACGTCCTGCGCGCGCTGTCACGCGAGCCGGATGGGCTTGAGGCCTTCATCGCCGAGTGCTCGCTGGCGCTCGGCGGGAACGCCCTGCTCGACGCGCACCTGTCCGCGTTGCCGGCGAAGATCGACCCCTGGACCGCGCGCCGCGCGGTCGAGGAGCTGGCGATCGCGTTCGAGGCGTCGTTGCTGGTGCGCCATGCGCCCGAGTTCGTGGCCGACGCGTTCTGCGAGGCCCGGCTCGGGGGCGGAGGGCGCGTGTACGGCACCCTGCCCAGCGGGGTCGACGGCGCGGCGATCGTCGCCCGCGCTCTAGAGATCGACTGAGTACCGACGCGCCGGCGTCCGCATCGAGAACGCCCGGCATCTCGGTGAGCTCGGCTTCGACGTCCTCGCGGGGCGCGAGATCGACGTGCCCGGGCGCCTAGCCGGCTCCGAACGCGCCGAACAGGTCGCGCGCCGGACCGGTTTCCACCCCGCTCCACATGCTCGTGCCGAGCGATCAACGCGTCCCCGCCGATCAGTTCGCGCCGCACCGACTCGTAGACTGCCGGACGCATGACGCTCCGCGAGCTGCTCGGGGACGGACCCGACGTGGTCGTCACGAGCCTGACCTTCGACAACCGGCTCGTCGATCCCGGCACCCTGTTCTTCTGCGTGCCCGGGTTCACGCGCGACGGCCACGACTTCGCCCCTGACGCGGTTGCCCGCGGGGCCGTCGCCCTGATCGTCCAGCGCCCGCTCGGGCTCGGCGTGCCCGAGTTCGTCGTCGAGGACGTGCGCGCCGCGATGGCGTCGATCGCCGCGCGCTTCTACGGGGACCCGACGGCTTCGCTGAAGGTTGCCGGGATCACCGGAACCAACGGCAAGACGACCACCGCCTTCCTCACGCGGGCGCTGCTCGAGGGCGCAGGGCTCTCGACTGGCCTGCTGGGCACCGTGAAGTCCGTCATCGGCGGCGTCGAGCACGCGGTCGTGCGCACGACGCCCGAGGCGATCGACCTCCAGCGCACGTTCCGGGCGATGCTCGACGGCGGCGACGTCGCGTGTGCGATGGAGATCTCCTCGCACGCGCTCGAACTGCGCCGCGCGGACGCGATCCACGTCGCCGCGGCGGTGTTCACCAACCTCACGCAGGATCACCTCGACTTCCATCCGACGATGGAGGACTACTTCCAGGCCAAACGGCTGCTGTTCGCTTCGGATTTGACCGAGGTGCGGATCGCCAACGCCGACGACGCCTACGGCCGGCGGTTGATCGAGGAGTTCGACTGCCTGACGTTCGGGATCACCTCGGAGGCCGACTACCGCGCGGTCGACGTGCGCACGGACGGCACGGGCTGCGACTTCACGGCGGTCACGCCGGATGGTTCATTCCCGGCACGGGTGCCGCTGCCGGGGCGGTTCAACGTCTTGAACGCCTTGGCGGCCTGGGCCGCAGCGCGCGCCCTGGGGGCGCCCGCCGACGGTCTCGCCGCATCGTTGGCCGTCGCCGCGACGGCGCCCGGCCGTTTCCAGCCGGTTGAGGCGGGCCAGCCGTTCGACGTGATCGTCGACTACGCGCACAAGCCGGACGCGCTGGAGCAGGTGCTGCTCGCGGCGCGCGATCTGGCCGCCGGCAGGCTGATCGTGGTCGTCGGCGCGGGCGGGGATCGCGATCGCGGCAAGCGCCCGATCATGGGCGAGATCGCGGCGCGGCTCGCGGACGTCGCGCTGATCACCTCCGACAACCCGCGCAGCGAGCCGCCCGAGGCGATCATCGACGAGATCATGACCGGCATCCCGGCCGATCCGCACGCCGCCGTCGAGCGCGACGCGGACCGCCGCGCGACGATCTTCCGCGCGATCTCGCTGGCCCGGCCCGGCGACGTCGTGGTCATCGCCGGCAAGGGCCACGAGCAGGGGCAGGAGTTCGAGGGCGGCCGCAAGGAACCGTTCGACGACGCGGCCGTGGCGCGCGAGGCGATCGCGTCGTGATCTCCTGGGACGCCGCTCGCATCGCGCAGGCCGCGGGCGCGACGCTCGTGGCCGACGGCAACGGCGGGCCCGTACGGGCGGTCATCGACAACCGCAAGGTCGAGCCCGGCGATCTGTTCGTCGGCCTCGTCGGTGAGCACGTCGACGGCGGGCGCTTCGCGCAGGCCGCGCTCGACGCCGGCGCGTGGGGCGTCCTCGTCGGCCCCTCGCACGCGCCGTCCGGTGGTGCCGTGCTGGTCGCCGACGACCCGCTTCTGGCTCTGCAGCGCCTCGCGACCGCGTGGCGGCGCGAGCTCGACGCCGCCGTGATCGGCGTCACCGGCTCGGTCGGGAAGACCTCGACCAAGGAGCTGATCGCCGCGCTGATCCGGCCGCACCGGCGCGTCGCCGCCAACCGCGCGAACTTCAACACCGAGATCGGCCTGCCGCTGGCCGTGCTCGACGCGCCCGAGGGCACCGAGGTGCTCGTGCTCGAGATGGGCATGCGCGGGTTCGGTCAGATCGACGAGCTGGCGCGGATCGCCGAGCCCGACGTCGGCGTGATCACCAACATCGGGCCGGTTCACGTTGAACTTGTCGGTTCACTCGCAGGGGTCGCGAAGGCCAAGGCCGAACTCCTCGACCACGTGCCGATCGCGATCGTCCCCGCCGACGTCCCGGAACTCGAGCCCTACCTGCACGAGGGTCTCGACGTCGTGCGCTTCGGCACCGACGTCATGCTCGAGGACTTCGATCCGCCGCACGTCTCGATCCGCGCGCGCGAGCTGTCGGTCCAGCTTGACGTCCCGTTCACGTCGCGTCACCAACTGGTGAACCTGCTGGCGGCCGTCGCCGCCGCCCAGGCCGTCGGCGTAGAGCCAAATGGGTTCGTCGACGTGTCCTTCGGGGCCATGCGCGGGGAGCGGCTGGAGCTCGCGAGCGGCGTCGTCGTCATCAACGACTGCTACAACGCCAACCCGCTGTCCATGCGCGCCGCGCTCGACGATCTCGCCACGCAGGCGCCCACGGGGCGACGCGTCGCCGTGCTCGGAGACATGCTCGAGCTCGGGGCGGGGGAGACGGAGGCGCACCGCGAGATCGGCGCGTATGCCGCTCGGTCCGGTGTGGAACTGCTGGTCGCCGTCGGTCCGCTCTCCGCCGCCATGGCAGACGCGTTCGACGGCGAGGTGCTGCGCGCCGGCGACGCCGCCGCCGCGGCTTCGCTCGTGGCCGGCGTCGCGCGTTCCGGCGACGTCGTGCTGGTGAAGGCGTCGCGCGGCATCGGCCTGGAAACCGTCGCGGAGGCACTGGCCCGTGGGTGAAGTCCTGATCGCGGGCACCGCCTCGCTGCTGATCTGCATCTTCCTCTCGCCGAAGTTCATCTCGTTCCTGCGCGAACGCGAGTTCGGCCAGAACATCCGCGAGGAGGGCCCCGAGGGCCATCACGCCAAGGCGGGCACGCCGACCATGGGCGGGATCATCATCTTCACCGCGATCGCGGTGCCGTTCCTGCTGCTTGACCGACCTCGACTGGGGAGCCATCGGCGTCTTCGGCGCCGCCGTCGCGTGCGCGCTGCTGGGCTTCGCCGACGACTACACGAAGCTCATCAAGAAGCGTTCGCTCGGGCTGCGAGGCCGGACCAAGCTCGTGATCATGATGCTGATCTCGATCGGCCTGTGGCTCGTCGCCACGCGCGGCGCGGACCTGCCCGACACGCTGAACCTGCGCATCGTCGACGCCACGGTCAACCTCGGCTACTTCTACCCGCTGTTCATCTACCTCGTGGTCGCCGGCACCACCAACGCCGTCAACCTCACCGACGGCCTCGACGGCCTGGCCGCGGGCTGCGCGGCCATCGTGCTGCTGGCCTACATCGCGATCACGTTCGCGACCGGCCAGCTCGGCCTGTCACTGGTCGCCGGCTGCCTCGTCGGCGCATGCGTCGGCTTTTTGTGGTTCAACTCGTTCCCGGCCTCGATCTTCATGGGCGACACCGGCTCATTGGGCCTGGGCGGCGCGATCGCCGGCATGGCCGTGATGACCAAGACCGAGGTGCTGCTGATCATCCTCGGCGGCATCTTCGTCATCGAGGCGCTCTCGGTGATGATCCAGGTCTTCGCCTTCCAGACCTTCCGCAAGCGCGTCTTCCTGATGGCGCCGATCCACCATCACTTCGAGCTGCAGGGCTGGTCGGAGACCAAGATCATCCTGCGCTTCTGGATCGTCGCCTCGGTCTGCAGCGCGATCGGCTTCACGCTGTATCAGCAGTCGATCACCTAGCAGGTTCGCTGGACCTTCTTCTTCCCGAGCGGGATGCAGTAGGTCGTGTACCTCGGGGTCTTGCCGGACTTCAGCTTGAAGCGCAGGACCTTGGCGTTCATGCCGGGGGCGGCGACGCGGATCTCGACCGTCTGCCGGGCGCGGAAGTGCAGCCGGCCCTTGAAGGTCTTGGCCTTCACGACGTTCAGGGTGCTGGACTTGCCGCGCTTGGCGGTGCGGCGCTTGAACGGGCATTTCTTGCCTGAGCAGGTGATCGTGACCGTCCCGCCGGCGGGCAGGCTGCGGACGAGCATCTGCGCGATCCTGAACTTCGAGCGCTTGAACGACCACGTGAACGGGATCCGTGAGGTCACGGTGCGCGGCTTGGCCGGCGGGACCGCGCGCGGCACGATCGCCAGGCTCATCGTCGCCTCGTTGGAGGTCAGCCCCGTCGAGGTCGCCCGATAGCGCACGGTGTCGGCACCCAGGTAGTCGGCGAACGGGTTGTAGAACACGCGCGCGCCAGCTTGGTCGATCGCGCCGAGGGCTCCGGCCAGCGGGGCGCCACTGATCGCGTAGGTCAGCGGGTCGCCGTTGCGGTCCGAGCAGCTGAACGGCAGCGGCGCGGCAACGTTCTGCGTGATCCCGAACGCCTGGCTCTGGCACTGCGGATAGAGATCGCGCTTGAAGTTGACGGCGCTGTCGGTGAAGTACCCGCCCGCGATGAAGTTCGCGTCGTCGACGAACGTCATCTGCCCGTCGCCGCCGAGGCCCGGCTGCACCCCGCACTGCCCGGGCACGGCCGCATCGTGGATGATCGCGCTGCCGTCGATCGTCACGCAGCCGTCGGCCCCGGCCGGCTGGCTGAGGTTCCCGTTCGCGTCGCGATCGAGCACCACGATCCCCGGCACGCCGATCGGCTCCAGGCCGGCGACGATCGTCTGCCCGTCGGGGCTGATCGCGCTGTAGGACACGGTGTTGAGGTTGCGGCCGGTGCTGCAGCCGTTGCTGCCGGAGTCGTTGATGCAGCTCTGTAGCGCCAGGCTGCCGTCGGCCGCGCGGGCGTAGGTGAGCATGCCGTCGATCACCGACACGTACGCGTGCCGGCCGTCCGGGCTGACGAGCACCGCGAGCGGGTTGCTGATCCGCGGGTCCGGCGTACAGGCGGCGGTCGCACCGAGGCAACCGGCGGCGCCGTCCTTCTGACGCAGGGCGCCGGTGTTCGGGTTGCGGTCGTACACGCCGACGGTGTTCGCGCCGCTCGAGGTGATGTAGAGCGATTGGCCGTCCGGGGACAGGGACATCTGGCGGCCGGAGCCGAGGCCACGGCCGGCGGTGCAGCCGCCGGTGCCACCGGCGTTGACGCACGAGGCCAGTGACAGGTCGCCGGTGGCGGTATCGCGGGCGAACACGGTGACGCCGGACGGGCCGGCGTAGACCTGGCGGCCGTCGGGGCTGATCAACAGCGTCGACGGCAGCAGCCCGGGAACGGCGGTACACACTCCGCCGGTGCCTCCGTAGCTGCCATCGGCGGTGAAGCAACCGCGCACGCCGGCCTTCTGCGTCAGATCACCGGTCGTGCCGTTGCGATCGAACGCCGTGATCGAGGCGCCGGAGGAGACGTAGACCGACGCGCCGTCGGGGCTGATCACGATCCCGTTGACGGTTGAGAGCGCGCGGCCCACGGCACAGCCGGAACCGCTCTCGCTCAGGCATCCACCCGCGCCGCGCTGGGTGAGCTGACCGGTGACGGGGTTGCGGTCGAAGATCATGATCGCCATCGAGTCGTACGCGATCCCGTAGGCGTGGACGCCGTTGGGGGCGACAGCGATCTTCCAGAGGCCGTCGGACGCGCGGCCGACGGCGCACGCGCCACCGCTCCCGGACAGGCTCACGCAGGACTGCGCCACGGGCCGCCAGGGGTCGGCGCCGGCGTCGGACGTGAACATCAGCAGTGCGACAAGGGTCGCCGCGACAGCCGCGCGACATCCGTGTCCGATCAACCCCTGCAAACCCACGCCCTCCCGATTGTCCAGCGGCGCGGACGGTAACTGCGCCGGTTCAGGCAGTCAACCCCATTGCACCGAGTTCGATTCGGAATGTCACACAAGCGTGCCGAATCTGTGCCGATTGTGTGACATCCCGGGCAAACGCCCCCGACCAATGGCTCCATACGGACACCCACCCGAAAGGAGCCCCGATGGACCTCGACCGCGTTCGCCACATCGTCGCCTCAATCCCGCCCGGCGCCTGGATGAGCTACGGCGACATCGCCGCCGCGGCCGGCGGCAGCGACGTTCACGCCCGCACCCTCAACCAGCGCTTCATCCGCGAGGACCTCCCGGGCGCCCACCGCGTCCTGAAGTCCGACGGCACGATCGGCGCCACCGCCCTCGGCGACCCCGCCCACGTCCGCCGCCAGCTCGAAGCCGAGGGCCTCGAGTTCGACGGCGGCCGGGCCGACCGCAACCGCCGCCTGCGCCCGCCGGCCGCCCCGCCCTCCCCGCCCGAGGACCCCACCGCGTCGTCGTCCGCCCCCGCGTCGCCCTCGGTTCCGCAGGCAGCCGCGCCGGCGACCCCCTCGGGTCCGCAGGAAGACCGCGCCGCGCCGGTCTGCGCCGCGTCGCCGTCGGTCCGCCTCGTCGCCCGCCGGTCGTCCGCTGCGTCGCCGTCGGCCGCCGCGCCTGCGGTCTCCGCCGCGTCGCCGTCGGCCGCCGCGCCTCCGCTCTCCGCCGCGCCTCCGCTCTCCGCCGCGCTCGCCGGCCGCCGCCGCGTCTCCGCTCTCCGCCGCGTCGCCGCCCCGCGACGCCGAGCACGCGCCCTCCACGGACTCGCCGCCGGCCAAGACCTCGCGGTGGCGCCGTGGCGGCAAGGCGGCCAAGGGCGCGTCGTCCTCGTCGGCCGCGGCGTGACCGTGCGGCTCGCCAGACGCCTTCCCCCGTGGCGGACCGCCGCGGTGCTCGTGGCCGCGGTCGCGGTGCTGCTCGCGGCGGCGCCGCCGGCGGGGGCGGGGACGTACACGGTCGAGACGTGCTCGAACGGCTCGCTGTCCGGATGGTCGCACTTCAACTTCGGCGACTGGTCAACGTGGTCGAACGGGTGCGGCACGCTCGGGAGCGGCCTGGCCGCTTCGACCTGGATCGTGCCCGGGAGCTCGGCGGGGTGGACGTTCACCGCTCCGGCGGGTACCGACATCGCCGGGTTCCGGCTCACGCGCAGCTACTCGCTGCCGGCCAACCGCCCGTACGGCACGGGCGTCGTGACGCTGCGGACGGAGGGTCCCGGGCAGGGGTACTTCGACAGCTTCCCCAACTTCGGCGGCGCGGCCGCCGCCGGCCCGGAGCAGCGAGCCGCGTCAGGGCTGCGCGGGCAGACGAGCCTGACCGCCAAGGTCGACTGTGGCGGCGGTGCCGAGTGCACCGGGTCCGCCTTCATCGCCGTGTACGGCGCGTCGATCGACCTGCGCGACGACTCCTCGCCCACGATCGGCAGCGTGTCCGGGTCACTGGCGACACAGGGCACCGTCAAGGGCACTCGCTCGCTGTCGTACGCGGCCGGCGATCAGGGCGGCGGCCTGCGCCGCGAGCTGTTCGCGGTCGACGGCGTTCCGCAGTCCGACCGCGCGCTGGAGTGCACGTTCGCGCTCACCGTGCCCTGCCCGCTGAACGCCTCGGGCACGCTGCAACTCGACACCACGCGGCTCGCGGACGGCGAGCACGACGTCGAGCTCTCGCTGTGGGACGCGACGCTGACGAACCGCACCACGTACGGCCCGATCCGGATCAGCGTGGACAACATCCCGGCTCCCGCGGCGACGATCGCACCGCGGATCTACGGCACCGCCGCGCGGGGAACGACGCTCTACGCCGACGACGGAACCTGGACCGGTGCCGGGCTGACCCTGACGCGCCGCTGGCAGCGGCACGAGGAGGGCGCGTGGGAGGACATCGCGGGCGCGGAGGGTGCCGGGTACGCGCCGGCGGCCGAGGACGTCGGGCACCGGCTGCGCTTCCGGGTTCGAGCGAGCAATGCCGAAGGCACGACCGACGCCTTCTCGGCGGCCACCACCGCCGTGCCCGCGCCGGACCCGGCGGCGACGCCGACGCCGGCCTCGACCCCGCTCGCGACGCCGGCCGCGCCCCCGCTGGTGGTGAACGCCCCGGCCGCGACGACCGACCCGGAGTCCCCCGCCACCGTGTCGGCCGCGTTCGCGTCGACGGGGCGCCCGGCGATCACGCTGCGCTGGGGCGAGAGGCGCAAGATCACGGGGACGTTGCTGCGTGCGGACGGGCGCCCGCTCGCCGGCGAGCGACTCGCGGTCACGAGCCGCGTGCGGACGCTCGATGCGGTCCCGGTGTCGCTCGGCCACGTCACGACCGACGGCTCCGGGCGGTTCACGTATCTGCCGAGCGTCGGCGTGTCGCGCACGCTCGCCTTCGCCTACCAGGGCCGCTCGGCGACCGTGAGCATCGGCGTGACCCCGCGCGTGACGCTGCGGTTCACCGCCGCCGGAGGCCTCGACGGCCGCGTCGGCGGGGCACCCTCAGGCTCGCGCAAGGTCGTCGAGTTGCAGCGGCCGAGCGGGCACGCCTGGCGCACGTTCGCCACGACGCGCCTCTCCGCGGGACGATTCAGCCATCGGCCGAGCAGGCGCGTGCGCCGCGTCCGCGCACTGGTCCGCACGGATGCGAGTTGGCCGCTGCTCACCGGGACCTCAGCGGCGGCCCGGAGATAGCCGAGATGATCGGAAGGCGTCCGGCCCATCGTGTCGAATGGCGGTGCGATGGGAAGACCGCAGCAGCCGCTGGAGCATCGACTGCTGCTCACCGCCACCTTCTGCCTGCTCGCGGGCGGGGCGGTGATGGTCTACTCGGCCTCTTCGGCGCGCACGCTGCTGCAGGGGCAGGGCGACGGGACGATGTACCTGATCAAGTACCTCGCCTACGGCGGCGTGGGCCTGGTCGGGATGCACATCATCTCGCGGCTGGACCTCAACCTCATCCGCCGCTACACGTCGATCCTGCTCGGGGCGGCGTTCGTGATGCTGATTCTGGTGAAGGTCCCGGGTATCGGTGTGCGCGTCAACGGCGCACGCCGGTGGCTCGGGGCCGGGCCGCTGCAGTTCCAGCCGAGCGAGATCATGAAGCTCGCGCTCGTCCTGCACACGGCGGCGGTGATCTCGGCGCGGCCGAAGATCGCGCGCAACCTGCGGACGCTGGTCGGGCCCGTGATCGGCGTCGGCGCGGCGGCGATCCTGTTGATCGCGGCGCAGCCGGACCTCGGGACCGACCTGGTGATCTGCTTCACGCTCGCGATGATGCTGATCGCGGCGGGGCTGCCGATGCGCCAGCTCGGCCTGGTGGTCGGCGTCGGCGCGGTGCTGGTGTCGCTGTTCGCACTCTTCGAGCCCTACCGGCGCGCGCGCCTGACGGCGTTCATGGACCCGTGGGATCACGCCTCCGGGGCGGGGTTCCAGGCGGTGCAGGGACAGATCGCGATCGGCTCGGGCGGGCTGTTCGGCCATGGGCTCGGCGCCTCGATCCAGAAGATCTTCTACGTCCCCGAGGCCCACACGGACTTCATCCTCGCGGTGATCGGGGAGGAGCTCGGGCTGGCGGGCATCCTGGGGCTGCTGTGTCTGTACGGCATCATCGGGTACGCCGGACTGCAGACCGCCAAGAAGGCGACCGGCGTCTACGCCAAGCTGCTCGCCTGCGGACTCACCTCTCTGATCCTGTGCCAAGCCCTGCTCAACGTCTACGCCGTGCTCGGCCTCGCGCCGCTGACCGGCGTCCCGCTGCCGTTCATCTCGAGCGGCTCGACGTCGCTGATCGTGCTGCTGGGGGCGATGGGGCTCTTGCTCAACGTCGCTTCGGGCGGCCACGCCCACTCGCTCAATGCTGTCCCACGACGCTCCAAGGACGAACGTGACCGAGCCGCTCAGGATCGTCATCGCCGCGGGGGGAACGGCGGGCCACGTCGTACCGGCGATAGCCATCGCCGACGCGCTGCGAGCTGAGGGCGCCGAAGTCAGCTTCGTCGGCGGCCAGCGCGCCGAGGCCGAGCTCGTCCCCAAGGCCGGCTACGAGCTCGACACGATCAACGTCGAGGGCATCAGCCGCACCAACCCGCTGAAGGCCGCCCGCGCGGTGGGCAAGGCCGGCGCCGCCGTCACCGCGGCGCGCAAGATCCTCAAACGGCGCGAGGCCGACGCCGTCCTCGGCGGCGGGGGATACGTCGCCGGTCCGGTCGGCGTCGCGGCGACGCTGGCCAAGGTGCCACTCGTGCTCTCCGAGGCCGACTCGCATCTCGGGCTGACCAACCGGGCGCTCGCCTCGCGCGCGCGCCGCGTCTGCCTCGCCTTCCCACTCGAGGGCCGCGACGACGATCGCTACCGCGTCACCGGACGCGCGGTTCCGCCACGGCTGACCGACCGCGCCCACGCGCGGGCCCAGCTCGGCATCGGCCCGGACGAGACGTGCGTGCTCGTCTTCGGCGGGTCGCTCGGGGCGAAGTCGATCAACACCGCCGCCCCGAAGGCCTTCGCCGACGCTCCGTACCGGATCGTCCACATCGCCGGCGCCCGCGATTTCGCACAGCTGGAGTCGCCCGGGGCGCACTACGTCCTGCTCGAGTACCTCACGCCGTTCGGGATCGCGCTCGCCGCCGCCGACGCGACCGTCGCGCGCTCCGGCGGCTCGGTGTTCGAGATGGCCCAGTACGAGCTGCCCGCGGTCCTGATCCCGTACCCACACGCCTCAGCCGACCACCAGACCACGAATGCCAGGTGGATGGCCGACCGCGGCGCCGCGCTGATCCTCCCGGACGCCGAGCTGACCCCGGAGCGCCTGCGCACCGAGACCGACGCGCTCCTGGCCCGCCGCGAGGCGATGTCCGCCGCCGCGGCGGCGATCGCCAGACCCGACGCCGCCAAGGAGATCGCCGCGGAGGTCCTGGCCGCCGCCCGCGCCTGACGGCCGGTTCAGGGTGCGGTTGCGGGTGCACCCCGATGTGCCCTCGCCGCCTGCTGGGGAGACTGGCGCCTCCTCCCCAAGCGAAAGGAACTCCCCGATGCGCAAGCTCCTCACGGCCCTCGCGGTGGCCGCGTCACTGACCGTCGTCGCGTGCGGCGGCAGCGGCATCGACCGCAAGGACGCGGACCAGATCCGTGACCACGCGGCCGAGATCCAGCGCGACGCCCAGCGCGCCGCGGACGAGGTCCGCGCCGGCACCAAGGACGCCGAAGAGGCCGCCCGCGAGGTCCAGGACGACATGAACGACCTCACCGACGAGACCCTCGACGCGGCGAAGGACGCCGATCTCCCGCCTGGAGCGGACGAGCAGATCGAGGACCTCGAAGCGCAGCTCGGGCGCGAGTAACGGCGAGCGGATCGCCTCCCGGCGGTCAAGTCACGGTCGGCCTGCGCGGTCTCCGCCGGCCGTGATGGCGTGACTTGCCGCGACTCGATCCGCTTATGGGCTGGTCATGGCCCGGCTCCGCCGGGGTGGCCTCTGTGGAGGCCCACCTGACACAAACGACCGCGGGATCGAGCGTTTCGATCACGTTCGGACTGTTCGAGTTGGCGCGTCGTTGGGGGTGCAGCCGGAAACCTGTCGAGAGCGAACCTTTCCGGCTTCACCCCCCGGCCCGAGGTCGTTTCGTCCGCCGAACCGAACAGGAGTGGCGGGCACACCGGCGCCAGCCGGTCATCGCTGCCTCGTAAGCAGGGCGCGGCCAGGCGGGTCCAGCGCGCCCACCCGCACACCACACGCAAGCGGGCGCGCTTGACGCGACCGCCGCGCTCTGCTCGCCGTTCAGCCGGTGGACGCCTCCAACGGCGCCGTGGCGGACCCGCCCGAGACGCCCGAGGCGCCCACCGCGGTCACGCGGACCGTCATCGCCTTGCGGCGCGGCACCGCCACCGACAACGACGTCCCGGTGACGGTCTTCGTCACCGATCCGACGCGAACCGCGTACCGCGCCGCGCCGCAGGCACGCGCCCACGAGACGAGCAACGCCCTGCCCGACGCGGCCACGCGCAGGTGGGTCGGCGCGGACGGGCGCGAGGGCGAGGCGGCGTAGGAGCCAAGACCGATCGTCGTGCGCAGCGCGCCGCCCTGGAAGACCTGCGCCGCGACCGTGCGCCGGGCGTCGCCGACGACGCCGGGGAGCTTGAGCGTTCCGGAGCGGCCGGCGGCCGGCACCAGCACCCGGCCCGAGCCGTCCGCGCCCGTGTCGACGATGCGGACCTCCTGGCCGGCGCGGGGCGTCAGCTTCCAGCGCAGGCTCGGAGCGCACGCGTCGCCGCTCAAGGAGCCGGAGACCTTGGCGTCGGGCGCCTTGCCGGCGAAGCGCAGTCGCCTGATCCCCGAACCCGACAGGGTGTAGCGACCGGCTCGCGGCGCGGTCAGCAGGAGGTAGGTCGTCTTCGACGCCTCCGAGACGATGATCCGGGCCCGCTTCTTGGAGCGGTTGCGCTTCAACGACAGACCGGGACCGCGGACGTCGACGCGCGGAGCGGCCGAAGCGCCGGTGATCTCCACGCCGAGCAACTCGGTTCCGCGCTCGACGGTGAAGGACTTGACGCCTCCGACGGCCGCCGACGACGCCACCGGGTTCTTGGGCGTGTAGGTGGCCATGTCACAGCCGCCGATCACGAAGGCGCCGGTGTCGTAGTGGTAGACGGCGCCGAAGTGGCTGTTGTCGTCCTCGGAGAAGCACGCCGACCACGCCGACTTCTCGGTGTTCAGCGCGGCGTCGGCCACCACGGGCGCCATCGCCGGGAGCGAGACGTAGACCCGCCCGCGGACGAAGAGGATGCCGCGCGTGCCGTCGATGAAGCCCTTGACCTCGCCGTTGGCCTTGAAGATCTGCCCGGTCGGATCGTTGAACCCGACGCGCCCGTCGAGCGTGAACGCGGCGGGGCCGGGCAGGTAGTGGATCGAGCCGCTGAAGACGTCGCGGTCGATCAGCTTGATCGTGCCCTCGCCGGCGAGGTCGGTGTCGTCGATCGTGAACGGGTCGAGGTCTCGGTCGGTGTAGGACAGCGTCGGGTCGATCGAGACCAGTTCGTCCGGGGCCTTGAACCCGAACGGGAGCGGCCTGTCCTTCCACGGGTTCTTCGGGCCGAGTGAGAAGCCGGCCTTGAGCTTGAGCGTGAACGGGCCGTTCGCGCTCGAGAACCCAGCCTCGAAGCCGCCCCGCTGGAAGAAGAAGGGACCGGTGCCGATCGGTTTGTTGAAGCCGTCGAGCGTCGCGGCGATGCCGCGCGGCCAGAACCCGTCGCCGGCGAAGGTGACCTTCGCGGTCAGGCTCAGGCCGTCCTCGTTGGTGGCGCTGAAGAGCGGGATCCCGGTGACCTTGGCGCCGAGCGTCCAGTAGCCCGAGGCGAAGTCGAGTTCGCCGCTGAGGTTCTTGAGCTTGATCGCGGTGGACCTCGTGGGATTGTCCGGCTTGCCGGCGTCCTGCGGCGCGCAGAACAGCGCTGCCGGGTCGTCGGCCTTCAGCCCGACCTTCCCGAGCCCCGTCGCGTTGGTCGTCTGGATCGTCAGCAGGAGCTTCGCCGTGCCGGGGCACGTCTTGTTGTCCGCGGTCCTGGAGAACAGCGCCCGCAGGTTGCGCGACCCTTCGAGCTGGATCGAGAGGGTGCTCTTGCCCGGCTCGGACAACACCTCGATCGACACGCCCGGCACCGGGATCCGCTTGAAGGTGAAGCCCTTGGTCGAGCCGCCGATCGTCTGCGTCGGCGCGTTGAAGTTCAGCGACAGGCCCTGGTAGTTGCCGATCGCCTCGCCGCCGATGGCGAAGTCGACGCCGCCGAACGTGACCCGGCGCTCATGCCCGTCGAGCGTGACGGTGGAGTCGGGCGTGATGTCGATGCCGTTCATCAGGAACGGACCATCGGTCTGCCACACCTCATCGCTGACCTTCTTGAAGCAGCCGTTGACCGCCTGCATCGAGCCGAACGAGACCTCCCGGACACAGCCCTTGAGCTGCCAGTTCAAGATGCTGTCGCGGTCGACCTGCAGGTCCTTGAAGCGTTCACACGAGGCGGTCGTGTCCTTGACGCACACGTTCTCGTCGTCGGTCTTGACGCGCACCGCGCCCGCGGGCACCGTCAGCGAATACCGCCCGCTCGCGTTGCTGACCTCGGAGTCCAATCGCCCGCCGACGCCATCGGCGCGCACCGTGACCCCGCGTACCACCTTCCCGTCCTCATCGGTGACCGTGCCCTCGATCTTCACGGGGTCCGGCTGCGACCAGTCGGCGGTCGCGGCCGGCGTCACCTCCGTCGTCGTGCGACACGCCGGCAGCGCCGAGCGAAGGCAGTATCCGCCGTCCGTGGTGACGGCGTACGATCCGTCACTGACGAGCATCGCGTACTCGCCCGCCGGAGAGGTCGTCGCGGACTTCGGCGTCGGCCCGGCGGCGCTGACCTTCACCCCCGCGGCGTCGATCGTCTTGGTCGCGTCACGCGGGTCGCGGCGCTGCACCCGGCCGGTGATCGCGCGGCCTTCGCTGACGATCGCGTAGTAGTCCTGCTCGACGGCGGTGGCGAAGCTGGCGAACGTCATCCCGAACCGCGCCCACGCGTTGGTCACGCCGACCGCGAGATACGTGCAGGTCGTCGCCGCCGCGTCGCACGTCCCGCGCCGCGACAGGCCACCCGCGGACGCCGGCCAGCCCGTCGGGTTCCAGCCCGGAAGGTGGGCGGCGGACACGGTCACGATGTCCCCGAGCTGCGCGACCTTGGGGGAGACGACCACGTCACCCACCGCCGCGTCGTCCATCGCCAGCGGGTCGCCGGTGTCGCGGCCGTAGCAGCCGGACACGCCACCGGCGAAGACGCCGTGGCCGCACTTCCACGGCGTGTCGCCGAGGTCCGGCGGCGCGGCGGCGGCGCTCGCGGGCAACAGCAGCAGCGCGACGATCACGAGCACGAGCCTCATCGCGCACCGCCCTTCAGGTTCAGCGAGATTCTGAGCGTGGCGCGGGTCGCGCCCTCCGACACCACGAGCGTCACGACCACCGGCAGCTTCTTGCCGCGCCGCAGCGCCTTGCGCCCCGCGGACGTCCAGGCCGCGCTCAGCATCGTCACGTCCTCGTCCACGCGCACCGAGCCCCGCGCCAGCACCTGATCGCCCACGCTTGACCGTCATCGAGGCCGAGCACCGAAGCCCCGGCCGGCAGGCGAGCTCGCCCAGCCGCAGGCGCTTGGCGCCGCGAACTCGGACCGTCCCGCGCGGGAGATCGTCGACCGCCGCCGCCAGCGCCGCGGCGTCGCGCGCGCGCACGACCAGCACCGGCGGCGGACCGAGGTCCAAGGCGGGGGGATCCAGCACCGGCACGACCCGCACCACCGGCAGCGCCGACGGCGCCCCGGACATGTCGCACGTCGAGGACGTGTCGAGCGCGTCGACGGCGATCAGCTTCCCGGCCGGCGCGTCGCAGGACAACGTGTCGGCCTCGCCGTCCCGGGCGCGCACGTCGTCGGAGCCAGGCCCCGTGGCGATCGAATCCCGCCCCGGACCGCCGGTCAACAGGTCGTCCCCGGGACCGCCGTCGAGCACGTCGTCGCCGTCGCCGCCGTCGATGAAGTTCGCGCCCGCGTCGCCGGTCAGCACGTCGGCGCCGAGCCCGCCGGACACGCCCTCCGTGCGCACGTCGTCGCCCTCGCCGGCGATGCCGTCGTCGGCGCCGGCGCCCAGCGTCACCCGCACCGGCGCGACCTCGCGCGAGTAGTCGGCGCGATCGAGGCCGCCCTGGCCGTCCAGCAGATCCGCGCCCAGGCCGCCGTCGAGCACGTCGTCGCCCTCGCCGCCGCGCAGCGTGTCCGCCCCGCTGCCGCCCAGCAACAGATTGGCGTCGCCGTCGCCGATGAGCACGTCGGCCTTCGTAGACCCGCGCACGTTCTCGGTCCGCGCGTCGTCGCCGTCGGCGTCGGCCGCGCCGCCGCCGAGGGTCACCGTCACGCCGACCGTCGAAGACGAATAGTCGGAGAGATCGACCCCGGCATCGCCCCACAGCCCATCGGCACCGGCGCCACCGACCAGGCGGTCGTCGCCGTCACCGCCGTGCAGCACGTCGTTGCCCGCATCGCCGGACAACTCGTCGCGCCCGGCTCCGCCGAAGAGCTTGTCGTCGTCCTGTCCGCCGAAGAGCACGTCGTCGCCGCCGGCGCCGTTGAGGGTGTCGTCGAAGTCGGAGCCGATCAGGACGTTCGGCCCGTCGTCGCCGGTGATCGTGCCGCGCAGGCACGAGGCGACGTTCTCGGTCAGCGCGTTGTCGGCGCCGTTGCCGTCGTTGGCGATCCCGTCGAGCGTCACCGTGCAGCCGGCCGGCGCGTCCCAGAAGTCCGCGGTGTCGATCCCCGGCCCGCCGTCGAGCACGTCCTGGTTGCCGCCGCCGACCAGCCAGTCGTTCCCGCCGCCCCCGTGCAGGTCGTCGTCGCCGCCGACGCCGAGGACCGTCTCGTCCGCGTCGCCGCCGAAGAAGATGTCGCGCTGGTAGGTCAGACCGAACCGCTCGATCGCGGTGACGTTCCCGCCGCCGTAGGAGCCGGCGTCGTTGGCGACGCCATCCACCGAGATCTCGACGCCGCCGAACCCGTTGCTCTGCTCCTGAAAGTCCGAGTTGTCGTAGCCGGGGCCGCCGTCGACGATGCCCATCGGCCCACTGCCCGGGTCGACGAAGTCGTCGCCATCGCCGCCGCGGACCTCATCGGTGTCCTCGTGGCCGCGCAGCTGGTCGTTCCCGGGACCGCCGAGCAGGACGTCGTTGCCCTCACGGCCCTCGATCCAGTCGTTGCCGTCGCCGCCCTCGAGGCGGTCGTTCCCGGCCCAGCCCTTGAGCGTGTCGTCGCCGCCCTCGCCGTAGAGCTCGTCGTCGCCGGTGGTGTCGAAGCCGCCGTCGAGTTGGTCGTTGCCGTCGCCGCCGCGGAGCACGTCGTCGCCTCCGACCCCGTACAGGCCATCGTCGCCGGAGGAGCCCGTCAGCACGTCGTCGCCGGCGCCGCCGACGACGCTCTCGGTCCGCACGTCGTCGCCCTCGCCGGCGGAGCCGTCGTCCGCGCCCGCGCCGAGCGTCACCGTCACCGGAGCGACCCGCTCGTCGTAGACGGTGGTGTCGGCGTCCGCGTCGCCCCACAACTGGTCGGCACCGCCGCCACCACGCAGCGTGTCGTTGCCGCCGTCGCCGTGGATCACATCATTGCCCGCGCCGCCCGTGAGCTTGTCGTCACCCGCTCCGCCCGAGATGTCCGCGCCCACCGCAACCGATGACGCGATCACCACCGTGTCGACACCGGAGTCGGTCGTGATCGCGATCCGCGTCAGCCCGGCCGCCGGGCACACGGCGGTCGCCGCGTCCATCGAGCAGCCGGCGCCGGCCGCGACGCTCGTCTCCGCGTCGGCGACGAGCAGGTTGGCGCCCCCGGTACCCACGGTGATGTTGTGATGGGTCCCCGGCTGCCCGGTGACGACCAGGCGGGTGCCGGAGATCGCGACGGTCGTCGCGGCCTGCGCCCCCGCGGGGGCGAGCAGCACCAGGGCGAAGATGACAGCGAGCGACCTCATGAGCGCCACTCTCTTCGCACGCCGTCCAATGGACGTCCAACGAGCGACGAATGAGAAGGTTCATCCCTCCGAGTGACGGTGTATCGACCACCCACTTGGGAGAGTTCCGCGTGCAGCAACCCCCTCCCCAAGCTCCAAGGAACTCCCCCATGATCATCCGCTTCAGCCTGCTGGGCCTCATCATCGCGGTCGCCGTCGGCTTCTTCGTCATGCGCAGCGACAACGGCATCTCCCAGAAGGAGGCCGACCAGCTCCAGCAGCAGAGCCAGCAGCTGCAGCGCAAGGCCCAGCAGACGGCCGATGACGTCCGCTCGGGCAAGGTCGACCCCGAGGACGCCGCCAAGGACCTGCAGAAGGACGCCAACCAGCTGGCCGACGACACGATCGACGCCGCCAAGGACGCCAACCTCCCGGATGACGTCAAGAAGCAGCTCGAAGAGGCCCAGGCGCAGCTCGACGCCGCCGGCAGCAACTGACTACAGGGCGGTGAGCAACGCGCGCTCGCGGATCACCGCGAGCGCGAGCGTCTTGTAGCCCATCTCGTCGAAGAGCACGACCATCGCGTCGTCGTCGTAGCGCTGGACGACGCCCTCGCCCCAGGTGCCGTGCGCCACCCGCGCACCGACGGGGAACGGCACGTCGGCCGGCGGCGCGGACACGCGACCGGACTCGCAGTTGTCGCAGAACCCGCACGGTGGCTCGAACGGCTCGCCGAAGTACGACAGCAGGAACGCCCGCCGGCAGTCGTCGGTCTCGGCGTAGGCGCGCATCATGTCCACGCGCGAGCGATCGAACGAGCGCCGCCGCTCCTCGGCCTCGGCCGCGGCGAGGACCGCCTCCGCTGACGGCGCGTCCGACACCGACGCGACCGAGCCGTCCATGGCCACGCGGACGGCGCCGGCGTCCTCCAGGCGCGACAACGCCGACGCGAGCTTGGTCGAGGACAACTCGACCTCGGCGACCGGCACGCCGCGCCGGACCGCGTCGAGCACCTGGGCGATCTCGTCGACCTCGACGTGCCCCCCGGCGAAGAACCGCCGCAGACCGACGTCCTCTGAGCGGTAGAAGAGCACGATCTCGGCGCGATCGCCGTCGCGGCCCGCCCGGCCCGCCTCCTGGTAGTAGGCGTCGAGCGACTCCGCGACCTCGGCGTGAAAGACCCAGCGGACGTCGGCCTTGTCGATCCCCATGCCGAACGCGGTGGTGGCGACGACCACGTCGAGGTCGCCGTCCATGAAGCGCTCCTGCACGTCGTCGCGCTCGTGCGGCCGCATCCCGGCGTGATAGGAGGCCGCGCGCAGCGAGCCCGAGCACAGCTCGTCGGCGAGCTCCTCAGCCTCACGGCGCGTGGAGACGTACACGATCCCGGGCGGGGGAGAGGCGGCGATCCGGTCGCGCAGCGCGCGCCGCTTGCGCTCGGCGCCCTGCTCGCCGTGGAAGCGCTCGACCGAGAAGCGCAGGTTCGGGCGATCGAACCCGCGGATCAGCACGACGGCGTCGCGCAGGCCGAGCCGGGCGATGATCTCGTCACGCACCGGCGGCGCGGCCGTGGCCGTCAGGGCGAGCACCGGCGGGCGGCCGAGGGCCTCGATGGCCGCGCCGAGACGCAGGTACTCGGGCCGGAAGTCGTGTCCCCACTCGGAGACGCAGTGCGCCTCGTCGACGACGAAGAGCGAGATGTCGGCCACCGAGAGCTCGTCGAGCACCTCCGGCTTGGCCAGCTGCTCCGGCGCCAGGAACAGGAACTCCAGCGCGTCCTCGGCCAGCTCGTGCAGCGCCTCCTCGCGCTCCCTGCGCGGCAGCGACGAGTTCAGCTGCGCCGCGCCGCCCGCCGAGACCTCGTTGAGCCCGTCGACCTGATCGCGCTGCAGCGCGATCAACGGCGAGACGACGACGGTCGAGCCCGGCGTCAGCAGCCCGGCGATCTGGTAGATCGCCGACTTGCCGGCACCGGTCGACATCACGACGAGCACGTCGCGGCCGTCCAACGCCGCGGAGATGGCCTCCAGCTGTCCGGGGCGCAGCCCCGAGTAGCCGAACGCCTCCCGCGCGACCCGCTCGATCCTCGGTTCGTCAGGCAGGCTCCATACCCTGACAGGCGTGGACGCCCCCTGGTCAGGAAGAAAACTGCACTTCGTCGGGATCGGCGGGGTCGGGATGAGCGGGCTCGCGAAGGTCGCGCGCATCCTCGGCGCCGACGTCACCGGCTCCGATCGTTCGCTCAGCGGGCACGCCGCCGAGAACGTCCCCGAGGGCGCGACCGTCGTGTACTCGTCAGCGATCGCGGACGACAACCCCGAGCGCACCACCGGCGCACCGGAGCTGCACCGCGCCGACCTGCTCGGCGAGCTCACGCGGCTGAAGCCCACGATCGCCGTCTCCGGCACCCACGGCAAGACGACGACGACCTCGATGATCGTCCACGCGCTGGAGAACCCGAGTTACCTGGTGGGCGGCGACGTCCGCAGCACCGGCACCAACGCCGACTGGACCGACAGCGAGTGGCTGGTGGTCGAGGCCGACGAGTCCGACCGCTCGCTCTTGAAGCTCCAGCCGACGGTCGCGGTGGTCACCAACGCCGAGCTCGACCACCACACGACCTACGCCTCGTCGCGCGACGTTGACGAGACGTTCGAGCGGTTCCTGGCGCTGGCGGAGTTCCGGGTCGTCGCTCCCGAGCTCCTGCGGCTCGCCCCGGGCGCGACGACCTTCGGCGAGTACGAGGGCGAGCTCGAGCGTCCCCGGCGCGCACAACCGGCGCAACGCGGCCGCGGCGATCGCGGCGATCGAGCTGGCCGGCCTGCAACCCGGGACGCTGGCGGACTTCCAGGGCGCCGGCCGGCGCTTCGAGCAGATCG
Source organism: uncultured Solirubrobacteraceae bacterium (assembly GCA_963798325.1). Lineage (GTDB taxonomy): Bacteria > Actinomycetota > Thermoleophilia > Solirubrobacterales > Solirubrobacteraceae > Solirubrobacter. The sequence goes on along the minus strand of CAWCSS010000001.1, from coordinate 553,087 downwards.
GGTCCACCCGTGCCGGCGCACTCGTCGTCGACGACTACGCCCACCATCCGACCGAGGTCCGCGCGACGCTGGAGGCGGCGCGAGACCAGGGCCGCCGCGTCGTCGCGCTCTTCCAGCCGCATCTCTACTCGCGCACCCAGCGCGAGGCGCGCGCCTTCGGCCGGGCCCTCGCCGAGGCCGACCTCGCGGTGATCCTCGACATCTATCCCGCGCGCGAGAAACAGAGCGACTACCCCGGCGTCAGCGGTCTGCTGGTCGCCGAGGCCACCGCCGACGCCGCCGGCGGCAAGCGCGTCATCTGGGCGCGCACCCACGAAAACGCACGCAGACTGCTGCAGGACGAGCTCGGGCCGGGCGACCTGTTGCTCACCCTCGGCGCCGGAGACGTCAACACGATCGGGCAGGGACTCGTCGCTGACGCAGAACCCTCCCGGCAATGACCCGTCGCCTCAAGGCCGGAGCCGTCGTCGTCGCCGTCATCGCCCTTACGGCGGGCGGCGCGCTGTGGTTGCGCGACTCCAGCCTCGTCGCCGTCACCGACGTCCAGATCACGGGCGTCACGGCCTCCGACGGCGACCAGGTGACCCAGGCGCTCAACGACGCCGCCGCGGGAATGACGACGCTGCACGTGCGCAAGCAGACCCTGCGCGACGTCGTGAAGCCCTATAGCTCGGTGGGGGACGTCGCGGTCACGACCGACTTCCCGCACACGCTCCGCATCCGGGTGATCGAGCGGCGCGCGGTCGCCGCGCTGGCCACCGACAACGCGCCGACCAAGCGCGTGCCGGTGACCGGCGGTGGCATCGTCCTGAAGGGCGTCAGCGCCGACCGCGACCTCCCGAGCGTGTTCCTCAACGTCCAGCCGGCCGGTGAGCGGATCACCGACCAGAAGATCCTCAACGCCCTCAAAGTGGCGGGCGAGGCGCCAGAACTTCTTCTTCGCAAGACCGACGAGCTCGCGGTCGACGACCGCGGCGTGATCGCAGCGATACATAACGGGCCCGAACTGGTGTTCGGTACCGGCGCGCACGCGAGCCAGAAGTGGGCCGCGGCGGCGCGCGTCCTGGCCGAGATCTCGGCCCAAGGAGCGACCTACCTGGATCTCCGGATTCCCGGGCGGGTGGCCGCAGGAGGGCTCGCGCCGGTCGCTACGCCGACGCCCGACCCAAACGCTCAACCTGAGGCTGAGAATAGCCCAACTCTCAATCCGTAGTCGAGACTTAGGCAGCTTGCAACGATCCTTGCGCGAGTTCGCTCCCGTTGACATCGGGAACGAATTCCCCGTACCTTGCGGTAATCCGCGCCGCAGAAGAGCCTGCTAAAACGCTCGACCCTAACTAGAGGTCCGGACGGAAATCAGCCATGGAAGCCAGCGGTTATCTCGCAGTCATCAAAGTCGTCGGAGTCGGCGGCGGTGGAACCAATGCCGTAAACCGGATGATCGACGCCGGTCTATCGGGCGTTGAATTCATCGCGGCCAACACGGACGCGCAAGCGCTCCAGATGACGGACGTCGGATCTGAAGCTCCACATCGGCGCGACCCTCACCAAGGGTCTCGGCGCCGGCGCCAACCCGCAGATCGGGCAGGGCGCCGCGGCCGAGTCGCGCGACGACATCAAGGAAGCGCTCAAGGGCGCGGACATGGTGTTCGTCACCGCGGGGGAGGGCGGCGGCACCGGCACGGGCGCCGCGCCCGTGATCGCGGAGATCGCCAAGAACGAGATCGGCGCGCTGACCGTCGGCGTGGTCACGCGGCCGTTCGCCTTCGAGGGCTCGCAGCGCAGCGCGCCAGGCGCAGGAGGGCATCGACCGCCTGCGCGAGATGGTCGACACGCTGATCGTGATCCCCAACGAGAAGCTGCTGGCATCGTCGAGCGGCGCACGAGCATCCTCGACGCCTTCCGCGAGGCCGACAACGTCCTGCGCCAGGGCGTCCAGGGCATCACCGACCTGATCACGATCCCGGGCCTGATCAACCTCGACTTCGCCGACGTCCGCGCGATCATGGAGAACGCCGGCATCCGCGCTGATGGGCATCGGCACCGCCTCCGGGGAGTCGCGGGCCAGCGAGGCGGCCAAGATCGCCATCTGCGAGCCCGCTGCTGGAGGAGTCCGTCGAGGGCGCCACCGGCATCCTGCTCAACATCACCGGCGGCCGCGACCTCGGCCTGTTCGAGGTCAACGAGGCCGCCGAGCTGATCCACTCCGCCGCCGACGCGAACTCGCAACATCATCTTCGGCGCCGTGATCGACGAGGCGATGGGCGACGAGATCCGCGTGACGGTGATCGCCACCGGCTTCGATCACGGCGGCGTGCGGGCGGCCCGCGAGGAGCGCACACGCGGTCCGCGTGACCGCAACCCGCGGATCGACGACCGGTCAGCGCGACTCGCTCGTCATCCGCGACGACGATCTCGACATCCCGCCGTTCCTTCGCTGACCACTCGCGCTATCGGCTGATCCCTGATCGCGCCGATAACGCGGGGGAGATGGTCACCGCGCCGACCCCTGCTCATGGTGCCGCTGCTCGCCTGCGCGGCATGGCTCGTGCTGCACGAGCTGCGGGTCACGGCGCTTCGGAGGCGTCGATCTCGGCCCCTGAGCTCGCGCTTCGCGCATGACGTCGTGCTGCTGTCAGCGCGCTCGTGTGCCTCGCCCGCGGCGTCCTGGTCAAGCGCGAGCGCATCGCCTGGCTGCTGATCGGCACCGGCGTGCTGGCCTGGACGCTGGGCGAGCTCTACTACACGGCCGTCCTCTGGGACGACAGCTCCCCGCCGATCCCGACGCCCGCCGACGCCGGCTACCTGCTCTTCCCGCTGCTGATGTTCGCGGGCATGCTCGCGCTGCTGAGAGCCGCGCGCGCAGCTGAGCGCCGACGCTCGCTCGTCGACGGCATCGCCGCCGCGCTGGCCGTGTCCGCGCTGAGCGCCGCGATCGTCTTCCAGACCGTGCTCGAGCACGTCGACGGCGACCTCGCTCGCCGTCGCCACGTGCCTCGCCTACCCGCTCACCGACCTGTCCTGCTCGCCGTCGGCGTCGGCGCCCTGGCCGGCACCGGCTGGCGGCTGGACCGCACCTGGGCGCTGCTCGCCGCCGGCATCCTGGCGTTCTGGTTCGCCGACTCGATGTACCTCGTACGCACCGCCGAGGGCACCTATGAGGCGGGCGGCTGGTTCGACTTCGGCTGGTGGGGCGGCCTGCTGTTGATCGCGCTCGCCGCCTGGCAGCGCCCGCCGCGCGCGCCGCCGCCGCTGCGCCGACGATAGCGCTGCGCCTGATCGCCGCGCCCGCTCGTCTCCGGCGCGGTCGGCCTCGAGCTGCTGCTCTACGCCTCGACGCGGCGCCTCAACCCGCTCGCCGTCGGGCTTGTCCGCCGCCGCGCTGGTCTTCGTGATGATCCGCCTGACGCTGACCTTCCGCCAGAACGTCGGGATGCTGCGCGCCTCGCGCGACGAGGCGCTGACCGACGCGCTGACCGGCCTGGGCAACCGCCGCGCGCTCACCCGCGAGCTCGACGACGCTGCTCCCGGACGCCCAGCCCGAGTCGCCGCTACGTGCTCGCGCTGTTCGACCTCGACGGCTTCAAGCACTACAACGACACCTTCGGCCATCCCGCGGGCGACGTCCTGCTCGCCCGCCTGGGCGGCAACCTCCAGGCCTTCCTCGACGGCCGCGGCCGCGCCTTCCGGATGGGCGGCGACGAGTTCTGCGCGCTGTTCGAGCCGCGCGGCGAGGACGCCGCGCGGCATCGATCGAGGGCGCCGCGCTGGCGCTCTCCGAGCACGGCGACGGCTTCTGGATCGGCTGCTCCTACGGCTCGATCACGCTCCCGACGGAGGCGTCCGAGTCCGACGAGGCCCTGCGCATCGCCGACCAGCGCATGTACGCCCAGAAGAACGCCGGGCGCATGTCGGCCGCGCGCCAGTCCAAGGACGCCTGCTCACCGCGCTGCTGGAGCGCGACCCCGACCTGATCGGCCGGATCGAGCGCCGTCGCCGACCTGGCCGAGGCCGCCGCCCGCCGGCTCGGCCTGGACCGCGACGAGCGCGAGACGATCCGCTACGCCGCCGAGCTGCGCGACGTCGGCGTCGCGATCCCCGAGATCCTCGCCAAGGGCCGCTGACGAGCGTGGACTTCGTCCGCCGCCACCCTCGCCGGCGAGCGCATCCTCGCCGCCGCACCCGCCCTGGCCCCGGCCGCCGCCCTCGTGCGCGCGAGCCACGAGCACTGGGACGGCAGCGGCTCCCGGAGGGCCTCGCCGGCGAAGCGATCCCGCTCGGCGCGCGGATCGTCGCCGCCTCGGGCACCTGCGCCGCCGAGGGCGCCGACGCGCTCCGCGACGGCGCCGGCACCCGCTTCGACCCGGCGGTGGTCGAGGCGCTGCTCGCGACGGGCAAGGTCCGCACGCCTCCGCTCGCCGTCTGACGGCGAGCGGATCGCCGCGCCGCGGTCAAGGGCACTCGGCCCTTCGGGCTGCCCGGTCAGCGCCTGCGCACGCGAGCGTCGACTTTGTCAACCACTGGTTGACGAAGTCGACGCTCGCGCCGAATGGGCAGACGTCACCCCATGCGGCAACGCCTGCGCTCGACGCGACCGCCGCGCTCTGCTCGCCGTGCCCGACAACGAGGCGCTAGGGTCCGGGGCCGCATGGCCACCGAGACGCTGAAGCGCACTCCGCTCTATGACCGCCATGTCGCGGCGGGGCCAAGCTCGTGCCCGTTCGCCGGCTGGGAGATGCCCGTGCAGTACGACGGCATCAAGGAGGAGCACCTGGCGGTGCGCAGCCACGCCGGGATCTTCGACGTCAGCCACATGGGCGAGATCGAGACCACCGGCCCGGACGCGCGAGGCGTTCCTGCAGCGCATCCTGTCCAACGACGTGTCGAAGATCGCCGAGCGCGGCGCGCAGTACAGCGTGCTGTGCAAGGAGGACGGCGGTGTCCTCGACGACCTCTTCACCTACAAGCTCGGCGAGCGACCGCTACCTCACGGTCACCAACGCGGCCAACCACGAGAAGGACCTCGCGTGGTTCACCAAGCAGGCGGAGGCGTTCGACGTCACGCTCCATGACGCGCTGCACGACTACGCGATGCTCGCGGTCCAGGGCCCCGAGGCGCGCGGCATCGTCGCCAAGCTCACCGACGGGGAGCTGCCCAAGCGCTTCCGCACCGCCGACGCTGACCGTCGCCGGAGTCGCCGACGTCCTCGTCTGCGGCACCGGCTACACCGGCGAGGACGGCGTCGAGCTGCTGGTCAGGCGCGACTGCGCGACCACGATCTGGGACGCGCTGCTCGACGCCGGCGTGACGCCCGCCGGCCTCGGCGCGCGCGACACGCTGCGCCTGGAGGTCTGTTACCACCTCTACGGCAACGACCTGATGGAGACGCGCGGCCCGATCGAGGCCGGCCTGGGCTGGTGCGTGAAGGAGGACACGGGCTTCATCGGCGCGAGGCGATCAGGGTCGCGCGCGACCGCGGCCCGTCCGAGCTGCTCGTCCCGTTCGTCACCGAGCAGGGCATCGCCCGTCAGGGCAACGCCATCCACGGCGGCGGCGAGGTCACGTCCGGCACGCTGAGCCCGTCGCTCGGCGTCGGGCATCGGCATGGCGCTACGTGCCGGTCGACAAGGTCCGAGCCGGGCACGAAGCTCGAGATCGACGTCCGCGGCCGCACGCGCACCGCCGAGGTCCGCGAAAAGCCCCTTTACAAGAAGGAGAACGTAGATCAGTGGCCGAGGCCAGCTACCCCGACGACCTCAAGTACCACGCCGAGCACGACTGGGCGCGGATCGACGGCGATACCGCGACGCTCGGGCATCACCTGGTACGCCCAGGACCAGCTCGGCGAGGTCGTCTTCTTCGACCCGCCGGCGGTGGGCACGACGATCGCAAGGACTCCCCGTACGCCGAGGTCGAGTCGGTCAAGGCGGTCAGTGACGTGATCGCGCCGCTGTCCGGCGAGATCGTCGAGGTCAACGAGGCGCTCAAGGACGCCCCGGAGCAGATCAACGAGGACTCCTACGGCGAAGGCTGGCTGGTGAAGATCAAGCTGTCCGATCCGTCGGAGGCCGACAGCCTGATGGACGCCGAGAGCTACCGCCAAGTCCTGTCATAAGCTGAGCGGCTCACATGAGCCGCTACACGTCTGCGACTGAAACCGACCGGCAGGAGATGCTCGCGCCATCGGCGTCGAGTCCATCGACGACCTCTTCGCCGACGTCCCGGAGGGCGTCCGCCTGGGGCGGGCGCTCGATCTGCCCGCAGGGCAAGCCCGAGCAAGAGGTCTACGCCTACCTGCGTGACCTCGCCGCCAAGAACACCTCCGCCGAGGATGAGACTGAACTTCCTCGGCGCCGGGATGTACGACCACTACGTCCCCGCGCTGATCGACTCGATCCTCCAGCGCTCGGAGTTCCTGACGCCGTACACGCCCTACCAGCCCGAGATCAGCCAGGGCGGGCTGCAGGTGATGTTCGAGTACCAGACGGCGATCTCCGAGCTGACCGGGCTGCCGGTCTCCAACGCCTCGCGTCTACGAGGGCCCGAGCGCGGTCGCCGCGGCCGGCTGGCTCGCGCACACGCACACGCAAGCAAGACCCGCTTCCTGGTCTCCGAGGGCCTGCACCCGCACAGCCGCGAGACGCTCGAGACGACCGTCCGCCGGCTGGGGCACGACGATCGAGTACGTGTCGGCTCGACAACGGGCTCACGGAGCTGCGGGACGTCGGCGACGACGTCGCGGCGATCTTCGTCGGCCAGCCGAACTTCTACGGCGCGATCGAGGACCTCGAGGCGCTCGCGACGCTCAAGGGCGACGCGCTGCTGATCGTCCAGGCCGACCCGCTGACGCTCGGCGTCCTGCGCCCGCCCGGCGACTTCGACGTCGACATCTGCGTCGGCGAGGGCCAGACGCTCGGCAACCGGCTCGACTTCGGCGGCCCGTGCTTCGGCTTCTTCGCCGCCCAGAACGCCTACCTGCGCCGGATGCCCGGCCGGATCGCGGGCGAGACGACCGACGTCGACGGCCGCCGCGGCTTCGTGCTGACGCTGCAGACGCGCGAGCAGCACATCCGCCGCGAGAAGGCCACGCACAACATCTGCACCGCGCAGGCGCTCAACGCGCTCGCCGGCATGATCTACCTGAGCTGGCTGGGCCGCGAGGGATCGTGGAGCTCGGCGAGCTGCTCGTCTCGCGCACGCACTACGCCCGCGAGACCCTCGCGGCGATCGACGGCGTCGAGCTCGTGCACGACCAGCCCGTCGTGCGCGAGTTCGCGCTGCGCGTCCCCGACGTCCACGCCGTGGTCGAGCGCTGCGCCGAGCAGGGCGTCAACCCGGGCTATCCCGTCGGCGACGACGTGCTGCTCGTGGCGATCACCGAGCAGCGCTCCAAGGCCGACATCGACCGCCTCGCCGAGGTGCTGGAGGCTTCGCTGTGACGATCGCCGAGAACCGCCTGCACGCCGATCCGAGCATCGAGGTGCACTCGCATCCGACGCGCTCCGCGCTGGTCGAGACCGACATGCAGCGCGACCGCGCGAAGACGATCTACGAGAAGTCCAAGACCGGCCGCCGCGCGTTCGTCGGCCCCGAGCTCGACGTGCCCAGGCACGAGCTGCCGGAGCGCTTCCGGCGCGCCGAGCCGCCGAAGCTGCCGGAGATCGCCGAGCCGGAGATCGTCCGCCACTACAACCGGCTCTCCAAGCGCAACTTCGACCTCGACACGGGCTTCTACCCGCTCGGCTCGTGCACGATGAAGCACAACCCGAAGCTGCACGAGCGCGTCGCGGCGCTGCCGGGCAACGCCCGGCTGCACCCGCTGCAGAACCCCAAGCGCGCACAGGGCGCGCTGCAGCTGATGCACGAGCTGCAGGGCGCGCTCGCCGAGGTCGCGGGCCTGCCGCACGTCTCGCTGCAGCCGTCCGCCGGCTCGCACGGCGAGCTGGCCGGCGTGCTGCTGACCCGCGCCTACCACGAGGACCGCGGCGATCAGCGCACGAAGATCCTCACCCCGGACACCGCGCACGGCACCAACCCGGCGACGGTGACGATGGGCGGCTACGAGGTCGTCAAGGTCGGCACCGACGAGCACGGCGGCGTCGACGTCGAGGATCTGCGGGCCAAGGCCGACGAGCAGGTCGCCTGCCTGATGCTGACCAACCCGAACACGCTCGGCGTGTTCGACCGCAACATCGAGGAGATCGCCAGGATCGTCCACGGCGTCGGCGCGACGCTGTACTACGACGGCGCGAACCTCAACGCGGTCATGGGCCGCACCCGCCCGGGCGACATGGGCTTCGACATCGTGCACTTCAACCTGCACAAGACGTTCACCCAGCCGCACGGCGGCGGCGGCCCGGGCGCCGGCCCGATCGCGGTGTCAGCGACCGCATCGAGCCCTACATCACCAAGCCGCAGGTCGTCAAGCGCGAGGACGGCACGTTCGACCTCGACTACGACCGGCCGAAGTCGATCGGCCGCCTGCGCGGCTTCCAGGGCAACTACGGCGTCTTCGTGCGCTCCTACGCCTACATCCTGTCCTCGGGAGCGACGGCCTGCAGGAGGCGTCCGAGACCGCGGTCCTGAACGCCAACTACCTGCTGGCCAAGCTCCGCGACGCTCGGCGTGACCGAGCACCTCCCGCCCGCGTATGACCGCCTGTGCATGCACGAGTTCGTGCTCTCCGGCGCGCCGATGAAGCGCGAGCTCGGCCTGCGGACGCTCGACCTGGCCAAGCGCCTGCTCGACCACGGCTTCCACCCGCCGACGGTCTATTTCCCGCTGCTGGTCGACGAGGCGCTGCTGATCGAGCCGACCGAGACCGAGACCAAGGAGACGCTGGATCTGTTCGCGGAGGCGATGGCGGACATCCTGCGCGAGGGCGCCGAGGATCCGGAGATCGCCCGCAACGCGCCGTACGGCACGCCGGTCCGCCGGCTGGACGAGGCGGGCGCCGCCAAGCGCCCGGTCATCCGTCAGCCGCTGTAGGTGAGGGCGGACATCGCTTCCGCCCCACCCCGATCATCCGACCGTCAACAGCGTCAACAGCTCGTGACGTCGGGGTTCTGAAACGGTCGCGACCGTTTTCAGGACCCCGACGCACCGGGAAATCCCCTGCTCGTCAACCAATCCTCGTAGGGGAGGACTCTATGTCCAGGATTCGTTTCGCCGCCGGTCGCGGCGATGATCGTCTGCGGTCTCATGACCGCCGATAAGGCGAGCGCTCAAACCGCGGCGCCGCTGGCCCAGAAGGTCGCCGTCACCGGCACCAAGGGCTTCAAGGGGCACGTACACGATCGAGAAGTTCGTGTCCAAGGGCGGCAAGCTCTATTCCGTCGGCACGCTCACCGGCAAGGCGAAGGGGGCCAAGAAGGTCACCAAGCACAACGTGCAAGATGCCGGCCGACGCTGACCGAGCGGTGCGTCGGCGCTCGCAGCTGCCGCCGATCGCCGGCGCCTGCCAGGTGCTGAACCTCGTGCTCGGCCCGATCAACCTCAACCTGCTCGGCCTGTCCGTGCGCACCAACCAGATCAACCTGCGCATCGACGCGGTTCCGGGCGCGGGGAACCTGCTCGGCAACCTGCTGTGCGGGATCACCGGCATCCTTGACCCGACCGCGCTGGCCAACACGCCGCTCGGCCAGCTCGCGCAGATCCTCAACGCGCTGCTCGCTCTCAGTCCGCGAACCTGAGAAACGGGGTATGGGGAGACGCAGCGATGCGTCTCCCCATGGTCCTCGTTCTCGCGGCGCTCGCGCTGCCCGCCACCGCCCACGCCGGGACGATCGGCCTTGAAGGGGCCGAGCTCGTCTACCGCTCCGACCCCGGCGAGGTCGACGACCTGTTGATCACCCAGAGCGACAGGGCGTCACCGTCAGAGCCCTCAGCGGCACGCTCCGCCTCGGTCCGGGCTGCAAGGAGATCGACCTCGACAACGTGTGCCCGACGGCCGGCGTGACCGGGCTGACGATCCTCACCGGCGACCGAGCGGACAAGGTGCAGGCGTTCGCCGCGCTCCCGCTGACCGTCTATCTGGGCGACGGCAACGACACCTTCGACCTCTCCAACGCCCCTCGCGCCACGCTCGACGCCGGGGCGGGAGACGACTCCGGCGTGGTCGCCGCCGACGCGGCGAACATCCTGCTCGGCGACGGTGACGACGGCGTCGAGCTGGAGGGGTACGACCGCGCGCCCGGCCCGTACACGGTCGACGGCGGCGACGGCGACGACGAGATCTCGCTCCAGCACCGCGGCCCCGGCATGAAGCTGTCCGGCGGTGAGGGCGACGATCGCCTCTACGCCACGGCCACGGGCCCGGCGCCGGTGGCGATCGAGTGCGGACCGGGCGCCGACCGCTGGGCGGCCTACCCGCGTGACACGCCCGGCGACGGCTGCGCGGCGCACCTCGCCGGCATCACCACCAAGACCGTCTCGCGCCGGTTCCGCGAAGGCGCCCTGACCGCGCGCGCCGCCGGCTCGGTCACGCTCAAGCGCCGCGAGGGGAAGTCCGGGTTCGGGAAGGAGACGGTCGCCCGCGCCACGTTCTCCACCGCCCCCGGGCCGCTGCGCCTCACGCTGAAGACCCGCGGCCGGTTCCGCCCGCGCCTGCGGGTGTTCGTGACCATCGTGACCCGGACCGCCACCGATCGCGGCGAGACGACCTTCTACTCGAAGGTCCGCTGATGCAGCCGCGGGGCCGGGGACCCGGTCGACGTCGGCCGCGGACCGGGGAAACGAACTGAGCATCACCGCCATCACCCGTACTCGAGCGGCGTCCGCCTTCGAATCGAGGCGTTCGTGAGGCTGCTCGTGGCGCTCCTGGTCGTGCTGGCGCTGCCGGCGTCCGCGCAGGCGGCGACGATCGCCCGCGAGGGGACAGAGCTCGTCTATCGCAGCGCCCCCGGCGAGAAGGACGACTTCGTTGTCCAGGACAGCGACGATGTCCCGGGCAAGGTGTTCTTCTACGGAGTACGGCAAGCAGCTCACGCTCGGCGCGGGCTGCGTCAAGCGGGTCGAGTACCCCGAGTGCTCGACCGACGGGATCACCGCGTTCCGCGTGCTAGCGGGCGACGGCAACGACAAGGTGCGGGTCCTGCTCAGGCTCCCCGTGCTCGTCGATCTCGGCGAGGGCGACGACGACTACGGTGGGCGCGCGCTGGTGCTGGCCATCACCGGCGGCGCGGGAAAGGACCACATCGACGCCGAGGTGGGCGGCGGAACGATTGACCTCGGCCCGGGCGAGGACACCGGCATCGTCGCCATCGCGTCCGTGTTCACCGGCCCGTTGAGCGTCGCGGGCGGCGACGGGAACGACCCCCTCAGGGTCTGGGGGCATGCCGAGCCCGGCATCTCGCTCTCCGGCGGCGCGGGCGACGACGACATCGAGACGCAGATCTACGAGAGCACGACGGGGATGGACATCGCGTGCGGGCCAGGCCATGATCGAACGCGGGTGCGGCTCGCCGACCGGCTGGGGGAGGGGTGCGCGCCCACGCTCACCGGCCTGCACCCGGCGCGTGTCTCGCGCGCGTTCACCGCGACGCTGACGGCTCCGGCCACGGTCGAGGTCGTCTTCCGGCGTCGCCCAGGAGGCGGCCGCCGCCCGGCCGAGGTGCTCGCGCGCGGCAGCACGCACAGCCCCGCCGGGCCGCTGAAGCTGCGGCTGAAGACCACCAAGGCCGGTCGCCGGTGGCTGCGAGGCGACCAGAAGCTCTACGTCTTCCTGCGCACGCGCAGCGGCGGCGACCGCCACGAGGTGCGCTTCGACTCGCGGCTGCTCGCCGGGCGACCCGCCACGATCGCCCGCGAGGGCACCGAGCTCGTCTATCGCGGCGGCCCGGGTGAGGACAAGGCGGACTTCGGCGGCACCGGCGCGGGCGGGCCCGGCATCGCGCTCTCGGGTGGGGCCGGGGACGACGAGTTCGTCGTCCAGGTCGACGGGCCGGGCGTCGACGTCGCCTGCGGGGCCGGCGCCGACAACGCTCAGCTGCGCAGCGAGGACCGCGTGGGCGAGGGCTGCGCCGCCGGCGTGACGCCCGGAACGCTCTCGCGCTCGCGCTTCACCGGCGCCCTGACCGGCCCGGGGACCGGCAAGGTGAGCGTCTCCGACGGCAGGCACACGCTCGCGCGGGGCACGTTCGCGCTCGCCGCGGCCGGTCCGCTCGCCGTCCGGCTGAAGCCGACCGCCGCGGGCCGTCGCTCTCGGCGCACCATGGTCTTCGTGACGGTGCGGATTCGAACCGGGTCCGACCGCTCCGAGGTGAGCTTCGCCTCGCGGCTAACCTGACGTTTCAGTGGTCATCTTCTCCGGCATCCAGCCCACCGGGCGCAAGCACCTCGGCAACTACATCGGGGCGATCCTCAACTACGTCAAGGGTCAGGACAAGGCCGACCCGGCGATCTACTGCATCGTCGACCTGCACGGCACGACGGTCGCCTACGACCCGGAGGAGCTGCGCCGGCGCACGCGCGAGACCGCGGCCCTGCTGGTCGCCGCCGGGCTCGACCCCGAGCGCTGCATCCTCTTCCGCCAGGGCGACGTCCCCGAGCACACCGAGCTCACCTGGCTGCTGTCGAGCGTCACCTCGGTCGGGCAGCTCAACCGCATGCACCAGTTCCGCGACAAGGCGGGCGCGGCGCGCGAGCGGGCGTCCGCCGGGCTGCTGTATTACCCGGTGCTGATGGCCGCCGACGTGCTCGTCTACCGCGCCCACGAGGTGCCGGTGGGCGAGGACCAGCGCGAGCACATCGAGCTCATGCGCGACGTCGCGGAGGCGTTCAACAAGCGCTTCGGCGAGCAGCTCGTGGTCCCCGAGGGCAACATCCCGACGGTCGGCGCCCGCGTGCGCGACCTCAAGGAGCCCGAGCGCAAGATGTCGACCACCGGCGGGACGCCCAAGGGCACCGTCTACGTCGACGAGGAGCCCGAGTCGATCGTCAAGAAGTTCCGCGGGGCGCTGGCCGACAGCGGCAACGAGATCGTCGTCCGCGACGACAAGCCGGGCATCTCGAACCTGATCGAGATCCTCGCGGTCGTCCGCGACGTCACGCCCGCCGAGATCGAACAGGACTTCGCGGGCTCCGGCTACGGCGACTTCAAGACCGCGGTCGGCAACGAAGTGGCCGCGTGGCTGACGCCCACCCGCGAGAAGTACCTGGAAATCAAGGACGACGCGGCGTACATCGAGGAGTTCCTGCGCCTCGGCGCGGAGAAGGCCCGCGCGATCGCCGGGCCGGTCGTGGCCGACGTGCGCGAGGCGATGGGCGTCGGGCCCGTCCGCACCCCCGCATAGCCTTCCGGGCCGTGCGCCTCGCCGAACTCGAGCTCGACCTCGACGTCTTCGCCGGTCCCTTCGACCTGCTGCTCTCGCTGATCCTGCGCGAGGAGCTGGACCTGCTCGAGGTCGACCTGGCGGAGATCGTCATCTCCTACCTGGACCATCTCGAGTCCACGGAGCAGCTCGATCTCGAGTCCGCCACCGAGTTCCTGGTGCTGATCGCGGCGCTGCTGGAGCTCAAGTCGCGGCTGATGCTCCCGGGCGAAGAGGTCGAGGAGCTCGACGAGCTCGCCCCGGCGGAGGCGGCCGAGGAGCTGATCGAGCGGATGCTGCTGTACGCCCGCTTCCGCGGCGCGGGCCTCCATCTCGCCGAGCGCCACGCGCACGGCCGCTCGATGCTCTTCCGCTCGGCGCCGATCAGGCTCGCCAAGCCCGATGTGCCCGCCGGCGCGTATCACCCGGACGTGCTCGGGGCCGCTCTGGGCGGCCTGCTGCGGACGCCGAAGCCGATCGATCTCTCGCACATGGCGATGCCGCGGGTGACGGTCAGCGAGCGGCTGCAGGTCCTGCGAACCCTGCTGCGGCGCGGGACCTTCTCCTTCGACGAGGCGGTCAAGGACGCCGACCGCGTGACCGTCTGCGTGACCGTGTTCGCGCTCCTGGAGCTCTACAAGCGCGGCGAGGCCGCCTGGGAGCAGGACGAGCCCTTCGGCGAGATCACCGTCCACGGCCAAGCGGAGCGAGCGGTCGCATGACCCTCTCCTCCCGCCTCGAGGCGCTGCTGTTCCTCGCGCCCGACCCCGTGTCGGTCGAGGAGCTCGCCGACGCCCTGCAGACCTCCGAGGAGGCCGTCACCCAGGCGTCCAAGGAGCTCGAGGCCGACCTCGAAGGCCGCGGGCTCGTGCTGCTGCGGGTCGCCGGCGGCCTGTCGCTGGCCTCGCACCCGGACGCCGAGGAGGCCGCCCGGCGACTGCTCACCCGCCCACGCACGCCCGCGCTGACCCCGGCCCAGGCGGAGACGCTGGCGATCGTCGCCTACCTGCAGCCCGTATCGCGCCCCGAGGTGGCCCGCATCCGCGGCGTGGCCAGCGAGTCCGCGACGAGCGCGCTCAACGACCGCGGGCTGATCGAGGAGGCGGGCCGCTCGCAGTTCGGCGCCGTCCTCTACCGCACCACGCCGCTCTTCCTCAAGCTCTTCGGCCTCGACACCGCCGAGGACCTGCCGGACATCGCCCAGTGGGACCCGAGCCCCGAGGAGGCGACGGCCCTCCGGGACCGGCTCCTTCGCGCCGGCGAGGCCCGCGGTGCCGCTGCCTGACCCGATCCCGGGCCGGCTGAGAGCGATCCGAGGGACCTTTCCCGGGTGCTCGCGCTGCTGGGCATGACGCTGCGCGGTGGCCATCGAGCATCGGCCGATCAACGCGGCCCCGCCGGCGAGTGAGGCAGAAGTGAGGCTCGCCGCGAGGAGAGCGCCACATGTTGGCGAAATGAGCGCCCTGATGCGCAACTTCATGGCCGCTCGCGAGTTGCGGGCAAGCGTGCGGAAACTGACTCTCGCGCTCGGCGCGACCATCGCCCTCGCCGGCGGCACCACTCTTGTCCTGACGCAGGCGAGCGCGCAACAAGACCCGACGACCTTCTCCGTCTACCCGATTCCGGGGACGCCGACCGCGGGGGTCAAGACCACGATCTCGTTCCGCGGCGGCGATGCGGCGGCGCTGGGCACGATCACCGTCAAGGGCTCCAAGAGCGGAACCCACACCGGGAAGCTGCTCGCCCATTCAGACGGCAAGGGCGTGAGCTTCATGCCCTCGAAACCCTTCGTGGCCAAGGAGACCGTCGAGGTCGACACGGACAACACCGTCGTCGGCGCCACCGACGGGGACTTCAAGTTCACCATCGGTGATGGGACCACGCGCAAGTCACGCCCCGTCGAATTGCCCGATGTCGGCCGCGGCACCATCCAGGAGTACGAGACCCGGCCGGACCTCACGCCGCCGGCGGTGGCGATCAGCACGGCGCTGCCGGGCCGCGCGCCCGGCCTCGTGTTCCTCGCCCCCAAGGGTGGACGCGGCCAGGACGGCCCGATGATCATCAACGACAGGGGCCAGCTCGTCTGGTTCAAGTCGACCCCGGGCAAGATCCCGGCCGACTTCCGCGTCCAGAGCTACTTCGGCAAGCCGGTGCTGACCTGGTGGGAGGGCCGCCTGTTCGTCGGCGACGGCGACGGCGTGGGCCAGGTCTATGACACCAACTACAAGCGGATCGCGACCGTCAGGGCCGGCAACGGCTACTCGTTCGACCTGCACGAGTTCTCGCTCACCCCGCAGAACACGGCGATCGTCATCTCCTATGAGCGCTACAGGCAGGATCTCCGCAAGTGGAAGGGCCCGAAGGACGCGCGCCTGGTCGACAACACGGTTCAGGAGATCGACCTCAGGACCGGCGCCGTGCTGTTCGAGTTCCACACCGTCGGCAACGTCGATCCCGGCGAGTCCAACGTCCCGCCGCCCACCGGGAACGGCTACGAGTGGGAGTACGCCCACGTCAACTCGGCCGAGGTCCTGCCCGACGGCAACTTCCTGATCTCCGCCCGCAACACGTCGACGATCTACAAGGTCAGCCGCGCGACGGGCAAGATCATCTGGCGCCTGGGCGGCAAGAAGTCCGACTTCAAGCTCGGCTCGGGCGTGCGCTTCGACTGGCAGCACAGCGCCCGCTGGCAGCCTGACGGGACGCTGCGCCTCTACGACAACTCGGCCGCCCCGCCGAAGCGCAAGAACTCGCGCGTGCTCACGCTCAAGCTTGACGAGACGGCCATGACGGCGACGCTCGTGCGCGCCCTCAAGCACCCGCGCGGCCTGCTGTCCTCCAGCCAGGGCAACGTCGAGTCGCTGCCCAACGGCGACACGTTCGTCGGCTGGGGCTCGCAGCGCTACTTCACCGAGTTCGATCCTCGCGGCAAGGTGATCTTCGACGGCCACCTCGCCAAGGGCAACGACAACTACCGCGCGTTCCGCTTCCCCTGGGTCGGGACGCCGGCGACGCCGCCGAAGGTCGTCGCGGCCACCCGTGACGGCAACACCACCGCCCGCGTGTCCTGGAACGGCGCCACCGAGGTCGCGCAGTGGCAGTTGCTGGGCGGCGCGTCCGCGACGGCGCTCGCGCCGCTGGCGACGAAGTCCACGGGGGGCTTCGAGACCGCGCTGACGGCCACGGGCGCCCAGCCCTTCGTCGCCGTCCGTGCGCTCGACGCGGCCGGCAAGGTCCTCGTCACCAGCGCCGCGGTCAAGCCGGCCGCCGGGTAGTCCCGCTCACACCGGGCCTCCGCGTGTCGCGGAGGCCCGGGCGATGAGGGCGACGGTCGCGTAGGGCAGCGTGAACTGGTCCGGGGTCACCCGGGCGAGGCGGCGGAGGATCACATCGAGGCCCGGGAGCCTGGAGTGACCGCCGAACGTCGGCACCAGGTCGAGCCACTCGTCGCGGGTGTAGGTGCGTTCCCAGTCGAAGCGCTCGCGGGCGGCGTCGGGGAGGCCGGTCCGGTCCATGATCGCCTCGTAGGCGGCGACCGGGTCACCCGTCCACGGCTCGAACGGCAGGGACGCGTCGGCGTAGGCCGACGCCCAGGCGCGAGCGAGCGCCGGCTCCGGGCGGGGCACGTTCCAGAAGGGCGCGAGCACACCGCCCGGCGTGAGCACGTCGAACGCCTTCGCCGCGCCCTTGACCGGGTCCACCCAGTGCCACGACTGCGCCGCGATGACCGCGTCGAAGCGCCTGCCCGCCGGGTCCCAGTCCTCGAAGCGGGCGGTCACGTCGGCGGCCGGCATGCGGGGATCGACGTCGAGGCCGAGCACGTCGCATCCTGCCGCGCGGAACAGGCGGGTGGCGATGCCGGTGCCGCAGCCGACGTCCAGGAACCGCTCGCCGGGCGCGAGCGCGACGATCCGCTCGACCAGCGCGGCCGGGTAGCCCGGCCGGGCGCGGTCGTAGCGCTCGACGTCATCCCCGAAGCCTTCCGCGACGCTCCGGGCCTCGTGCGGCTCGATAATGGGCATCTGCCCATTATGGCATCGTACTCGCCCTGATGCCGACCGGCGTGGCCATGCACGACGCGCGCGAGCGGCTGTTCGACGCCGCGGAGCGGGTGCTCCTGCGCGACGGGGCGGGAGCGCTGACGAGCCGCGCGGTGACGAGTGAGGCGGGCGTCGCCAAGGGCCTGCTGCACCTGCACTTCACCGACGTCGACGCGTTCCTGGTCGCGCTTGTGATCGACCGCACCGAGCGGATCGAGCGCCAGAGCGCGCAGCTGCGCGCAGCGGCCGGCACGGGCTCGGTCGCCTCGAACGTCGGCGACGCGCTCCTCGAAGCCTTCGGCCCGCTCGCGCAGGGCATCACGGGCCTCGTGAGCGCCCGCCCGGCGCTCCGGCAACTCACGCCTCGCGGCGTGCCGGTGCTGGCCGAGACGATTCGGATGCTCGCCGGCTACCTCACCGCCGAGCGCGGGCTCGGCCGGCTCCCGCTGGAGACCGACGTGGACGCGCTCGCCTTCACGTTGGTCGCCACCGCGCACCTGCTCGCGCTCAGCGGCGAACTCGATCGCGACACGCTGTCCGGCGCCCTGTCGCAGAGCGCGATCGCTACAGCGCCGGCTGCGCCTTAGCGGCCAGCTGGCCGCACGCCGCGTCGATGTCACGGCCGCGCGTCAACCGCACGGTGGCGCGCAGGCCGTGCTCTTCGAGCCCGGCCTTGAAGGCATCGATGGCGTTGCGCGATGACCCGTCGTAGACCGAATCGGTCGGGTTGTACGGGATCAGGTTGAGCTTGTAGATCTTCGGGTCGAGGATCTCGGCGAGCTGGACGGCCTGCGTGTAGCCGTCGTTGACACCCGCGAGCATCACGTACTCGATGAACACCTGGCGGCGCCTGCGCTCGTAGAAGCGCTCGCAGGCGGCGAGCACCTCGGCCAGCGGGTAGCGCTCGTTGACCGGCATGATCTGCGAGCGCAGGGCGTCCTCGGGCGCGTGCAGCGACAACGCGAGCCGGATCGGCATGTCCGACTCGGTGAGCTTGTCGATCCCCGGCACCCAGCCGACGGTGGAGATGCCCGTGCGGCGGTGCGTGATCCCGATGTCGGGCAGCCGCCGGGCCGCGCCGAGCACGTGATCGAGGTTCATCATCGGCTCGCCCATCCCCATGAACACGAGGTGGTCGAGCGCCTCGATGCGGCGGAAGTGCAGCACCTGGTCGAGGATCTCGGACGCTGTGAGGTTGCGGCCGAACTTCATCTTGCCGGTCGCGCAGAACGTGCACGTCAAGGGACAGCCGGACTGCGAGGACACGCAGACCGAGCGGCGGCCGTCGCGGTAGCGCATCAGCACGGCTTCGACCGCGCGGCCGTCATGCGTATGGAACAGCGCCTTGACCGTGCCGTCGGACGCGTGGGCCTCGCGCACCAGCTCCAGCGTCGAGAACGGGACCTCGGCGGTGAGCCTGGCGCGCAGCGCCGCCGGCAGATCGGTCATCTCGTCGAAGGACGCGGCGCCCTGCGACGTCCAGCGCCAGACCTGCCGGGCACGGAAGGCCGGCTCACCGTCGAGCACACGATCGAGCAACTCCAGATTCACGATCTCCTATGGTGGCAGCGTCGTGCGACTCGCCAAATACCTTGCCCACGCCGGCGTGGCCTCCCGCCGCGCCTCCGAAGTGATCATCGCCGACGGGCGGGTGACCGTCGATGGCCACCGGATCACCGACCCGGCGCGTGACGTCGACGATTCCAACGCCGTCAAGGTCGACGGCAAGCGGGTCAAGACGACCCAGCGCCGCGTCGTCTACATCGTCCACAAGCCTGCCGGCTACGTGTCGACGGCAAAGGACCCGCAGGACCGCCGGACCGTCCTCGCCCTCGTGCCCAGCCGCGAGCGCCTGTACCCCGTCGGCCGGCTCGACTACGACACCACCGGGCTGATCCTGCTGACCAACGACGGCGACCTCGCGCACCGTCTCACCCACCCGAGCTTCGAGGTCCCGCGCACCTACCGCGCCGTGATCGCCAACGCCCCGATCAACGAGCCCGCGATGCGCCAGCTCACCGAGGGCGTCGAGCTCGAGGACGGCCTGACCGCCCCGGCCAAGGTCCGCCGGGTCAGCTCCAACCACATCGAGCTGACCATCCACGAGGGGCGCAAGCACCAGGTCAAGCGGATGTTCGAGGCGGTCGGCCATCCGGTGCTCGCGCTCTCACGGGTCGCCTACGGCCCGCTCCGGCTCGGCAGCCTGGAGGAGGGCAACCACCGCGAGCTGACCCCGGCAGAGATCGAACGCCTGCGTTCACTTGGTTGAATGCAGCACCAGATGAAGCTGGTCGCGCTCCGAGGCGCCAATACTGTCACCGAGAACACCTCCGCGGCGATTCTCGAGGCCACGGACAAGCTGATGCGCGAGATCCTGGCGCGCAACACGCTCGAGTCCGAGCAGCTGGTGAGCTGCATCTTCACGCTCACGCCGGACCTCGACGCCGAGTTCCCGGCGGTCGCGGCGCGCGAGATGGGACTGTCGAGCGTCCCGCTGCTGTGCGCGCGTGAGATCCCGGTCCCGGGCGCGCTGCCGCAGGTGATCCGCGTCCTGATCCATGCCTACATGGACAAGGCCGCGGAGCACGTCTATCTCGGCGACGCGGCCAAGCTCCGGCTGGATCTCACCGGCGCGCAGTGATCACGCCGGGTCGGGGTAGAAGTTGTCCTCGCCCAGCATCACGCCTTCGCCGAGCAGGTTGGGCTGCAGGTCCGCGTCGTTGGTGAGGATCGCGAACGGCTCGTCGCGCACGCTGCCGTCGGCGAACGCGAGGTGGATCGTCCCCGCGCCGACGGCGTAGGTGCCGTGTTGGTCCGGCGGGTAGCTGCCCGCCGCCGTGTAGGGCCCGAAGCCGGGATCGCCGATCGTCGTCAGCGTCGAGCGGCTCAGGACGAACTCGCCGGTGGGGGTGAGCGTCAGGTACTGCTTGGTCGTCGAGCAGCCGCTGATCAGCCCGCAGAAGCCCCAGAACGAGAAGTGCCGGATCTCGTTGACGGTGAACGTCGCGCCGGGGGCCGGGACGCTCAGCGCCGAGTAGGTGTTGCCGTCGAGCACCAGGCGGGTGCCCGGCTTGTACGTACCGACGACACCCGCGACCGTGAGCGCGCCGGTCTTCTCGTCGTAGGTGTAGGGGAGGCAGCCCTCGCGGGTGTCGACCTCCTCCTGCGGCTCGCCCGGCGGCGTCGCGCACGTGGCGGGCAGGCCGCCCTTCGGGAAGCCGCTGTAGACGGTCTTGTCGTCGACGAAGTACAGCGCGCGGTTGTCCCACGCGTAGTCGACGTGGGAGACGGTGCGCCACCAGTAGGTGCCGACGATCGGGCTCTTCTTGGTCGCCGGCGCGGGCAGCCGCTTCGACGCCTTGCCGACCCTGAGCTGCAGCGAGGTGGTGGCCTTCAGCTTGCCCGCCCTGGCCGACACCTTCAGTGTGGCCTTGGCCCGCGTCAGCTTGACCTTGAGCTTCAGGGTGCGGTGCGTCGCCGGCTTGAGCCTGCGCACCTTCAGCTTGCGCTTGGCGACCGACAATCCCCGCGCGGAGGCGATCGTCACGGTTGCGTCGCTCGTGGACTTCGCACCGTCGTTGTTGAGGACGAGCTTCAAGGTGATCGTCCGGTTGCGCTTGATGACCGACGGCGGCGTGCCCAGCGCGGCGGTCAGCTTCGCCACCTTCGGCACGGCGACCGGCGGTGTGTTCGACGTCGTGGTCGGTGGCACGGGGGCGGCGGTCGGGGCGGCGGTCGCCACCGGCGTGGGTGTGGCCGTCGCGGCGGGCGGCGCGGGGGCGACGAGCGCGAACGACGCCGTTTCGTCGAACGGGTTGGTCGTCGAGCCGTCGGGCGAGGTGCCCGCGATGGCGCAGTCGAACGGCAGGTTCAGCTGTGCCGCGTCGTCGGCGCCCATCGCGACCGTGTTGCCGTCGGTCGAGATCGTCGCCGGCTTGAAGTCCGCGCTCGTCGTCGCCGTGTCGCGGCCGTAGATCGCGGTCGACCCACGGCCCGCGAAGAGCACGAACGGCGCCCCGCAGTCGGTGCCGTTGAGCGTGCCCACGATCACGATCGAATACGACGTGGGCGCTCCCGCGGTCCCGACCGCGACCAGCACACGCCCGAGCTCGTCGTCGGATTGCGCCACCGCCGCGAGCACGTCGTTGCCTGCCATCCCGCCTCGAGCGTCGCCGCTCGGATCACTTCCGGTTCCCTTGCGCACCGTCGCCTGCGCGGGGGCGGCGAGCGCCCCCAGCAGCGCGAGCGCGGCAAGTCCTGCGCGCCAGCCTCCTGCCATCGGGCCGGAGATTACCGGCCCATCCGCTTGTACCTCCGCACCGACAACGGGACGAACACCGCCATCAGGACCGCCGCCCAGCCGATCGACGCCAGGACGGGGTGCTGGAGCGGCCAGACGTCGGGGATCGGGCCGGTGGGGGAGCCGAAGAGCTGGCGCGTCGCCGTGGCCAGCGTCGTCAGCGGGTTCAGCTCGGCGATCTGGCGCAGCCCGTCCGGCAGGCCCGCGACCGGCACGAAGATCCCGCTGAGGAACATCATCGGGAAGATCACGGTCATCGCGATGCCGTCCGCGCCGTCCGGATCGCGCACCATCAGGCCGATCCACACCCCTGCCCAGGTCACCGCGAAGGCCATCAGCAGCAGCAGCCCGAAGGCGCCCAGCGTGTCGGCGATCGAGCCGTGCGGAGCCCAGCCGACGATCAGACCGCACACCGCGATCACCACCATTCCCGCCGAGAGTTCCACGAGTTCCGCCACCGTCCGCCCCGCGATCACCGAGCCGCGCGCGATCGGCAGCGCCCGGAGGCGGTCCATCAGGCCGCTGCGGATGTCCGACGCGACGCCCACCGCGATCCCCGGGACGGTCGCGATCATCGCCTGGGCGAAGATCCCGGACACGAGGTACTCGTGGTAGGAGCCGCCGCCTGGGACCCTGATCGCCGAGCCGAAGACGTAGGCGAAGAGCAGCACGAACACCAGCGGCATCAGCACCGCCCCGACCGCCTTCTCGGGGATTCGCGGGATGTGGCGCAGCGAGCGGCCGGCCAGCAGCCGGACCTCGTTGACCGCGGCCGTCATCGCACCTTCTCCCCGGCCAGCGCGAAGAACGCGTCGTCGAGGGTGGGCTGGCTGAGGCTTGCCTCCTCGACGTCGAGGTCATCGAGCTCGTCGAGTACCGCGCGCAGGTCGTCCGGACCATCCGGAGCGGCGACCGAGACGGTCTTCGCGCGCGGATCGAGTTCGGGATCGAGCCGCTCCAGGCGACGTGCCGCCTCCTCGTACTCGACGACGGTGACGTGCACCCGCCGGTCGCCGACCAGGCGCTTGAGCTCCATCGGCGTGCCCTCGGCGACGGTCACCCCGTCGCGCAGGACGACGATCCTGTCGGCCAACCGGTCCGCCTCCTCGAGGTACTGCGTCGTCAGGATCAGCGCCGCGCCGCCCTCGACGAGGCCGGCGATCGCCTCCCACATCTCCGCGCGGCTGCCCGGGTCGAGCCCGGTCGTCGGCTCGTCGAGGAAGACGACCGGGCGCACGAGCATCAGGCATGCGGCGAGGTCCAGCCGCCGCCGCATGCCGCCGCTGTAGGTGCCGACCTGCCGGTCCGCCGCGTAGGCGATCCCGAAGCGGTCGAGCATCTCATCCGTGCGCTGCCGCGCGTGCTTCTTCGAGAGCCGCTGCAGGCGCCCGACGAGGATCAGGTTCTCGCGGCCGGTGAGCCGCTCGTCCAGCGATGCGTCCTGCCCGGCGACGGCGATCCGCTCGCGCACGGCGCCCGGCTCCCGGGCGACGTCGCGGCCGGCCACGAGCGCGTGGCCGGCGGTGGGGGTGAGCAGCGTGGTGAGGATCCGGACCGCGGTCGTCTTGCCGGCGCCGTTGTGGCCGAGCAGGCCGAGCACGGTGCCGGGTTCCACGGTCAGATCCAGGCCGCTCAGGGCCTCGGTGG
Source organism: uncultured Solirubrobacteraceae bacterium (assembly GCA_963798325.1). Classification (GTDB taxonomy): domain Bacteria; phylum Actinomycetota; class Thermoleophilia; order Solirubrobacterales; family Solirubrobacteraceae; genus Solirubrobacter. The sequence continues at coordinate 529,789 of CAWCSS010000001.1, read as the reverse complement.
AGCCGAAGGAGCGCCCCAGGCCTTCTGTTCGTACAGCGTACGACATGGTACGGCGTACGGTAGTAGTACGCTGTACGAAATGTCAAGCGAGTCCGACAAGCCTCCGATCTGGGCGCGCCCCGAGCCACGCGGCCGAGGCCAGCAGCGGCTCCTGTCGCGTGAGCAGATCGTCAAGGTGGCGGTCTCGATCGCCGACCTCGAAGGGCTTGAGGCGGTGTCGATCCGTCGCCTCGCGCGCGAGCTGCGCAGCGGCGCGATGTCGATCTACCACTACTTCGACAACCGCGACGAGCTGCTCGAGCTGATGGGCGACAGCGTCGCGGGGGAGATGCTCGTGCCGGAACTGCCCGCCGAGTGGCGCCCGGCGCTGGAGGCCGTGGCACGCGCCTCGCGGGCCACGTTCATCCGTCACGCGTGGCTGCTGGATGCGTTGCAGGGCGTCCCGTCGGTGACGCCCAACCTGCTGCGCCACATCGAGCAATCGGCGCGGTGTGTCGTCCCGCTCGCCCAGCGCGGCGTCGATCCGGCGCTGCTCAACGGGATCGTCACGGCGCTCGACGACTACACCGTGGGCTTCACCGTGCGCGAGCTCTCCTCCGGAGGCCTCGAGGAGCGCGAGCGCCGGTTCCACGCCCGCTTCGCCGACCCGAACGTCCGCTACCTGATCGAGTCCGGCGAGTTCCCGCTGCTCGAGCAGTTCATCTACGGCGGGCTCGAGGCGCCGGCGCCCGACTTCGAGCGCGGCCTGGCCTGGCTCCTGGACGGCTTCGAGGCCCGGATAAGCTGATTCCCATGGCGATCGAGTTCGGCGAAAAGGTCCGGCGCATCCCCGTCTACCCGGCCGCGGACGGCTACGCGATGGAGGGCCCGGTCGCGATGCTCGCGTCCAACGAGTCCCCGTACCCGCCGATTCCCGCGGTCGTCGAGGCGGTCACGAAGGTCCTGAGCGGCAGCAATCGCTACCCGGACCCGACCAACGCGGCGCTGCGGCGCAAGCTGTCCGACGTCCACGGCGTCCCCGCCAACCGGATCGCGATCGGCAACGGGTCCTGCGACATCCTGCTCGCCGCCGGCGACGCGCTGCTGGAGCCGGGCGCGGAGCTGGTCTACGCGTGGCCGAGCTTCTCCGTCTACCCGCACCTCGCCGCCGCCTCGGGCGCGCGGGCGATCGAGGTCCCGGTCGACGAGAACCACTTTCACCAGCTCGACAAGATGCGCGAGGAGATCACCGCCGCCACGCGGCTGGTGCTCGTCTGCAACCCGAACAACCCGACCTCGACCGCACTGCCGCTGGAGCAGATCGCGGAGTTCGTGCAGGCGGTCCCGCACCACATCGCGGTGATCCTCGACGAGGCCTACGTCGAGTTCAACGTCCTGCAGGACCCCGACGACTCGGTGCAACTGCTCGAGAAGCACCCCAACCTGGTGCTGCTGCGGACGTTCAGCAAGGTCTACGGGCTGTGCGGGCTGCGGGTCGGCTACGCGCTGTGCGGCTCGGAGGCGTTCAAGACCGCGGTCGACCAGGTGCGCCAGCCGTTCTTCTGCAACGCCGCGGCGCAGGCCGCCGCGATCGAGGCGCTCGCCCACCAGGACGAGGTGACCCGGCGCGTCGAGCGCAACCTCGCCGAGCGGATGGGCCTCGAGGATGGGTTGCGTGAGCTCGGCCTCGAGCCGGCGCGGTCGCAGGCGAACTTCGTCTGGGTCGACGTCGCCGAGGAGGACGAGGCCGAGGTCATGAAGGGCCTCTCGGCGGCCAGCATCCTGGTGCGCGCCGGCGGCGCGCTGGGCCGCCCCGGGGCACTGCGGGTCACGGTCGGCACGCAGCCCGAGAACGAGCGCTTCCTGGAAGCCTTGGCCACTCTGCTGTAGGCTCCGCCGCGGAAATGACGCCCGCCACGCACCACACCCCGCAGGCGTCCTGCTCCTACGCGTATTCCGGCTGGCGATTTAGCTAGGCGCTCGGCCGGCGACAGAACGTCTCCGTCCGCACCGAAAGGGCCCAAGGGCCGAGCGCCGGAGAACACACTCGCCGTACCGTTGCTGTCAGCCTTTTCTCCAGGAGTACGCAGATGATGATCGTCATGAAGCCGGGGGCCACCGAGCAGGACATCGAGGCCGTGATCGACCGGATCGAGTCCTGCGGCGCCCGCGCGCACCCGTCGCGCGGCGACGAGGTCACCGTGATCGGCGCGATCGGTGACCGCGAGCACGTCCAGCGGCTCGGGCTGGAGGGCCACGCGGGCGTCGCCCAGGTCGTGCCCATCCTGCGCCCGTACAAGCTCTCCTCGAACCAGTTTCGTCATGGAGAGCGGACCGTCATCGAGGTCGACGGGCGAAGGATCGGAGGGGAGAACTTCTCGATGATCGCCGGCCCGTGCACGGTCGAGTCGCGCGATCAGGTGCTCTCGGCCGCGCACACCGTCGCCGCCGCGGGCGCGTCGATGTTCCGCGGCGGCGCGTACAAGCCGCGCTCCTCGCCCTACAGCTTCCAGGGCCTGGGGGTTGAGGGCTTGAAGCTGCTGGCGGAGGCCAAGGCCCAGACCGGCCTGCCGATCGTCACCGAGTTGCTCGACGCGCGCGACGTGGAGCCGATCGTCGAGGTCGCGGACGTGATCCAGATCGGCGCCCGCAACATGCAGAACTACCCGCTGCTGGCCGAGGTCGGCCGCACGGGAAAGCCGGTTCTGATCAAGCGCGGTTTGAGCAGCACCCTCGAAGAGCTGCTGATGGCCGCCGAGTACGTGCTCAAGGAGGGCAACCCGAACGTGATGCTGTGCGAGCGCGGCATTCGCACGTTCGAAACCGCCTACCGCTTCACGCTCGACATCATGGCGGTACCGATGCTCAAGGAGCTCTCGCACCTGCCCGTCATCGTCGACCCCTCGCACGCGCCGGGGCGCCGCGACATGGTCCTCCCGCTGTCGCTGGCCGCCGCCGCGGCCGGGGCGGACGGCATCATCGTCGAGGTGCACCCGAACCCCGACGAGGCCATCTGCGATGGCCCGCAGCAGATCTTCGCCGACCAGTTCGCGGCCTACCTTGAGCAGGTGGAACGTGCTGCGGCGGTTGCCGGCAAGGTGCTGAGCGCGGCCGCGTGAAGGTCGCCGTCGTCGGTGTCGGGCTGATCGGGGGCTCGCTCGGTCTGGCCGCACGCCAGCGCCTCGGCGCGCACCGTGTCAGCGGCTATGACCCGTCGGCGGCGAGCGCTGGAGGTCGCGATCGCGCGGGGCGCGATCATCGAGTCCGCGCGCAGCATCGAGCAGGCGGTCGCGAACGCCGACTTCGCGTTCGTGGCCGCGCCCGTCCAGGTTCTGGCGGCGGTCGTGCAGGAGGTGTGCGCGGTCGCCCCGCGGGCGTGCGTGGTCACCGACGTCGGCTCGGTCAAGCGGGTCGTGGCCGAGATCGACGACCCGCGCTTCATCGGCGGTCACCCGCTGGCGGGCGCGGAGACCGCGGGCGTCGAGCACGCCCGCGCGGACCTGTTCGCCGGACGCCACGTGGTACCTGACGCCGACGCCGAACACCGAGGGCGCCTCCTACGAGCGGCTGCACCGGCTCCTCACGCGGATCGGCGCCTGGCCGACGGCCGTCGAGCCCGAGACCCACGACGTCGTGATGGGCACCGTCTCGCACCTCCCGCACGTGCTGGCGAACGTGCTCGTCGCGCAGGCGGCGCGGGTGCTTAGCGCCGAGGGCGAGCGGCTCCCGGCCACCGGCCCGTCCTTCCGCGACGTCACCCGCGTCGCGGGCGCGAACACGTCGATCTGGGGCGGCATCTACCGCGCCAACTCCGACGCGCTGGTCGCGGCGATCGACGACACGGTCACCCGCTTGACCTCCGTGCGCGACCAGCTCGCGGCGGGGGACGAGGACGGGATCGTGGAGTGGAACGACGCCGCCCGCGACGATCGCCGGCGCCTGCTGGAGTCCGACCTCGCCGGCGGCGAGGTGCTACGAGCTGCGCGTGCTCGTCCCCAACCGCCCGGGGATCGTCGCCGAGATCGCGCTGGCCCTCGGCCGCGCGACGATCGACATCGTGGACATGGGCCTGTATCCCTCCTCCGGCTCCCACGGCACGGTCGCGCTGTGGATCCGCGGCGGTGTCGTCGCGGAGCAGGCCGAACGCCTGGTTCGCGACCTCGGCCTCGAGGTGGCCCGCGCATGACCACGACTCGCGCTCCGCGCCCGCGGCGTCGGGAGATCGCCCAGGGGATCTCCCGCCTATCGGAGGCACGACGATGAGCACGTTCCACCCGTCCGGCCCGCTGCGGGGAACCGTCCGCGCCCCGGGCGACAAGTCGCTGTCGCACCGCGCGGCGCTGTTCGGGGCGATGTGCGCGGACCCGGTGCACGTCACCGGCTATCTCGACGCCGCCGACACCCGCTCGACCTGGCGCGGTGCACGCGCTCGGCGCGCTGGTCGAAGGAGGGTTCGCCGGGGACCCTGACGATCCGCGGTCCCGGGCCTGCGCGCCGCGCAGGAGGCCCACATCGACGTCGGCAACGCGGGCACCTTGATGCGCCTGCTGCCGGGCTGGCTGGCCGGTCAGCCCGGAGGGCGAGTGGACCTTCGACGGCGACGACTCGATACGCAGCCGTCCTGTCGATCGCATCGCCACGCCGCTGCGCGAGATGGGCGCGCGGATCGACGCGACCGACGATCGGCTGCCGCCGTTCACGGTGTCACGGCCAGCCGCTGCAGGGCATCGAGTACAGCTGCCGGTGGCGTCCGCGCAGATCAAGTCGTGCGTGCTGATCGCCGGGCTGCTCGCCTCCGGCACGACGACGATCGTCGAGCCCGAGCCGAGCCGCGACCACACCGAGCGCTTCCTCGCCCGCGCGGGCTGCCACATCTGGCGCGACGGCGACCGGATCGAGCTCACCCAGCACGACGAGCTCGAGCTCGACCGCATCCACGTCCCCGGCGACCCGCTCCAGCGCGGCCTTCCACATCGCCGCCGCCGTGCTCGTGAAGGGCTCGCGGATCGTGGTCAGCGACATGAGCGCGAACTGGACCCGCACCGGCTTCGTCCGGATCGTCGAGCGCATGGGCGGCATCGTCCTCGGCGACCTCGAACCGCCGCGCCCCGGCGAGATCCCGCACGACGAGCCGGTGACCGAGCTCGACGTCGCCTCCGGGCCGCTGGTCGGCACGACCGTCGAGCCGCACGAGGTCCCGCTGGCGATCGACGAGCTGCCCCTCGTCGCCCTGCTCGGCTGCTTCGCCGAGGGCGAGACCGTCGTCACCGGCGCCGCCGAGCTCAAGGTCAAGGAGTCCGACCGGATCGCCACCGTGGTCAACGGCCTGCGCGGCCTCGGCGCCGACATCGAGGCCACCGACGATGGCTTCGTCGTCCGCGGCACCGGCGGCCTGCGCGGCGGCACGATCGCCTCCCACGGCGACCACCGCCTGGCCATGCTCGGCGCGGTCGCCGGCCTCGCCTCCCGCGAGGGCGTCGCCGTCGACGGCATGGACGCGGCCGCGGTCTCCTACCCGGGCTTCGAGTCCGACCTGGCCTCACTGCTCACCTAAAGGGGCCTGGCCCCGTCACCCTGCGTTGACGGGGCCTGGCCCCTTTAGGTTTCGCGGGGTCAAGGCCGATCCGGCGCCCGGGGCCCGCCCGCGGTCCTGACCGCCGGCGGCTTCGCCCCGCCGCTCGACCCCGCCCGTGCTCGGCAAGCGTGACTTCGTTGACGCACATTTCGGGAATGCGAACGCGATTTCATCGTCGTCGATCAGGAGGAGCGTCCCGATTCGGGAGGCCTCCCCGGTTGCACGTTTGACCGACGGCGCGGCGACGCGACGGGTTCGCTACGAGCTGAGCGCGCTCAGGGCCTCGTCCACGTCGTGTTCGGTGTTGTAGACGTGAAACGACGCCCGCAGCCGCCCGGCGCGGACGGCGGCCATGATCCCCGCCTTGGCCAGCTTCTCGGTGGCGTCCTCGATCTCGCTCGTGACGATCGCGGAGTCCCCGGGTCGAGTGCCCGAGGCCTGCCCGGAAGCGGTTCGCGAGCTTGAGGTCGTGCTCGTGGATCGTCTCGACGCCGATCTCGTTGATCAGCTGAGCGCGGGCTCGGTGCCGACCCAGCTGAACCAGGCGGGGCAGGTGTCGAACCGGCGCGCGGTGGGCGCGAGCCGCAGCGGCGGCCCGAACTGGTCGGTCAGCGGGTTCGCCGCCGCGTACCAGCCCGGCCTGATCGGGGTTCATCGCTCGCGGCGAGCTCGTCCTTGACGACCATGAACGCCGTGCCGCGCGGGCTCATCAACCACTTGTAGGCGGCGCACGCCACGCGTCGAAGCGGGACGCGTCCAGCGGCAGCCAGCCGATCGCGTGGGTCGCGTCGATCACCGTCAGCGCGTCGTGGGCGCTTCGCCGCCTGCTCGATCGCGTCGAAGTCGGCGAGCTCGCCGGTGGTCGACTGCACGGCGCTGACGGCGACGACGTCGATGCTGTCGTCGATCCGGTCGGCGAGCTCGGCCAGCGGCACGTCGGTGACCTCGACGCCCCGCTCGGCCTGCGCCAGGAACGGGAACAGCAGCGACGTGAACTCGGGCTCGGGCGCGAGCACGTTCGACCCGTCCGGGATCGCCAGCCGCGACCTGCGCGATCAGCCCGGACACGTTCGCCCCGACCGCGACCTGCTCCGGCCGACCCGCACCAGCGTCGCGAACTCGGCCCGCGCCCGATCGGTCACCGCCGTCCAGTGCTCCCAGCTCACCCGCCCGTGCCGCCAGTCCTCCTGCGCCGCGTGAGCGCCTCGAAGGCGGGGTCCGGCGGAAGCCCGAAGCTCGCCGTGTTCAGATAGACGGTCTCGGGGTGCCACAGCGTCCGGAATCCCACTCATCCGGCCGATCCTAGAGCGTGACCGGCTTCCGGACCGCCTCGCCGGCGCGCGTCTTGAGCTCGGCCTCGCGGACCTTGCGCCCGACGGTGAGCGCGCAGGTTGTCGCGGGCGTGGTCGGGCCGGCAGCGGGTGTGACCGTGGCAGGGGTCGTGGGCGCCGGCGTCGTGTGGTCGCCGTGGTCATCGCCGGCCGCGCGTGCGGAGGTGCGCTCCAGCCGGGTGGCCTCGGTCACGTTTCCGCCCCTCGCGAGCGTGATCGTCAACACGCCGTTCGCGAACGACGACACCCTGCCCGCGGTCTCATGTCCAGCGGCGATCCCGTCGTATCGCTGTCGCGGTCATGCGGATCGAGCCCGTCATGGTCGTAGCCGCAGCGACAGACGATGCGACTTTTGCCAGCGGTCCGGCAGCCCATCCCGTGGTGGTCGGTGCTCGAGGCGCTCGCCGGTCCGGCGAACGCCGCGAACCCACCGGCGAGCGGATCGCCTCGCGGCCGTCAAGGCGACCGCTTCGCGGCGGGCTTCGCCCGGCCTGGCGGACTCGCGTTGACCGCCGCGACTCGATCCGCTATCGGCTGGTCAAGGAGGCTCCGCCAGGGGTGCCCTCCGACCGAGGGCCACCCGGCACGAACGGCCGCCCGCGTTACGTTTCCGTCCCAGAGGGACGGTTTCGTCACTCAGTCGCGGCGTCGGTGGCGCGTTGCCGCTCGGAACCGCGTCAGGTCGTCGGTGCCTTCGCGATCAACTCCCGCCCTTCGGCGAGCGTTATCGTCAGCACGCCAGTCGGCGAACGAGGTGATGCAGCCGGCGTTCTCGCGACCGTCCGGGATGCCGTCATCGTCGGTGTCGCGCTTGTGCGGGTTCAGCCCCGCGCGGTACTCGCCGCGGTTGTTGAGGCCGTCGTGGTCCTGGTCGCGCCGCGCCTGCTTGACGTGCAGCGCGAGATGGTGCGCGCGCTCCCAGCGATCGGGGAGCGCCGTCGTGGTTGCGATCCGCGCGTGCCGGCCTGGGCGCTGCCGGCGAGCAGGAGCGCGAGTCCGAGGCCGCCGGTGAGGGACTTGAGGTGTGCGTTCATGCCGCGGGGGACACGGCGAGTCCGCGTCACGTCGACTGCGACGTGTCGTGCCGCGCCGCGCCACGCGGCCCGCGGGTCCGGCGTGGCGGGTGGACCGCCGCCGCCAGCGCGGCCGCGATCGCCGGCGCCTCGTCCACGCTCAGCGTCGCAATCGTGATCCGCATCGCCGGGGGGTCTGCAGCCGGAACGGCGCACCCGCCGCGATCGAGACGCCCTGGGCGAGCAGCGCGCGGACCGCGGCGTCCTCGTCGGGCACCGGCACCCAGACGTTCAGCCCGCTCGGCGCGAAGCGCGGCGCAGGCCGTGCGCGGCCAGCGCGGCGACCATCGCCGCGCGCCGCGCGCGTAGGCCGCGCTCGCCTGGGAGACCAGCGCCGGCCACGTCCGGGTCGGCCCAGAGCTGCGCGGTGAGGCGCTGCAGGATGCCGCTCACCCAGCCCGGACCCGAGCGACATCCGCCCCTCGACCCGGGCGAGCGTGAGCTCGTCGCCCGCCAGGACCGCGCAGCGCAGGTCCGGGCCGAGCCACTTCGAGACCGAGCGCACCGTCGCCCAGCGCCCGCTCGCGCCCGGCGACGGAGTGCCACGGCACGCCCGCGACCGGGCCGAGGTGGTCGTCCTCGACGACGAGCACGTCGCGCAGCAGCTCGCGCAGTTCGGCGGCGCGCTCCGCGTCGAACGCCGCGCCGAGCGGGTTGTGCCCGCGCGGCGTGACGCACGGCCGCCCGCGCCCCGAGCGCGCAGTGCCGGCCCAGCGCCTCCGGGCCGCATGCCGCGCTCGTCGACCGCGACCGGGGCGAGCCGCAGCCCGAGCGCGCGCACGAGGTCGAGCACCCCCGGCCAGCCCGGGTCCTCGACCGCGACGAGATCGCCCGGGGAGAGATGCGCGGCGAGCACGCGCTCGATCCCGTCCAACGCACCGCTGACGACCGTCAGCCGCTCGGCGGGGATCCCGTCGGCGGCGAGCGCGGCGCCGGCGACCGCGGCCAGCCCGGGGTCGACCGGAGGCTCGCCGTAGAGCCGCTGCTCGGGTGGGCGCACGGCGGCCAGCGAGATCGGGCAGCAGCGCCGGGTCGGGGTTGCCGAGCGCGAGGTCGCGGTGCCCGCCGCCACCGACGCGCCCCGCGGCCGGCCGCACCGGTGGGCGCTCGGAGATGCGGGTGCCGCTGCGCGGGCGGGAGACGACCACGCCTCGGCGGCGGAGCTCGGCCAGCGCGGCCGCGACCGTCGTGGGGGACACGCCGAGCGACCCGGCCAGCGCGCGCACCGCCGGCAGGCGCGCACCCGGCGCCAACGCGCCCGAGGCAACCGCGCCCTCGATGCTCGACGCGATCTCGGTTGCGGAAGACCCCACGAGCATGGAATACTGTTCTGGCACAGACAACTAACTGTACTGTAACAGATGAGAACACCGAGAACCAAACTGAGCCGGGTGCCGCAGCGCGGCAGCCATGACCACGCAACCATCCGCGCGATCCTCGACGAGGCGCTGATCGGCCACGTGGCGTGGGTCACGCCGGACGGCAAGCCGGCGGTGATCCCCACGCTGATCGCCCGCGACGGCGACGACCTCCTGATCCACGGTTCGAGCGCCAGACCGGACGCTGCGAGCGCTGAGGGCCGGAATCGAGGCGTGCGTGGAGGTCACGCACGTGGACGGGCTCGTGCTCGCGCGCAGCGCGTTCCATCACTCGATGAACTACCGCTCGGCGATCCTCTACGGCACGCTGGAGCCGGCCCGGACGTGGCGCGCGCGCTGGAGATCTTCACGAGAAGCTCGTGCCCGGCCGCTGGGAGCACGTGCGCTGGCCCAACCGCAAGGAGCTCAAGGCGACCGCCGTGCTCGGCTGCCGATCACCGAGGGCAGCGGCGAAGATCCGCACCGGCGCGCCCGTCGACGACGACGAGGACTACGCGCTGGACACGTGGGCGGGGGTCGTCCCGCTCCGTCAGACGGCCGGAACGCCCGCGCCTGACCCGCTGCTGAAGCGACGGAATCGACCTGCCGGATCACGTAAGGGCGCTGACGGCCTAATAACCTCTCCCGTCATGGTCATCGCCATCGACGGTCCCGCGGGGGCCGGTAAGTCCACAGTCGCGCGCGGCGTCGCCGAGCGGCTCGGCTTCACCTACCTCGATACCGGGGCGATGTACCGCTGCGTGGGGCTGGCCGCCCGCGCAGCGCAAGCCCGCCGCCGAGTTGGCGCGGACATCGAGATCCAGCTCGGCGACCAGGTCCTGCTCGACGGCGAGGACGTCACCGCAACCATCCGCGAGCCGGGCGTCTCCGAGGCGGCTTCCGCGCCGCCGCCGACCCAGAGGTGAGTGAGGCCCTCGTCACCAAGCAGCAGCAGATCATCAACCACCGGCGACTGGGTCGCCGAAGGCCGCGACATCGGCTGCGTCGTCGCGCCGGACGCCGCCGTGAAGGTCTTCCTGCACGCCCACGCCGAGGAGCGCGCGCGCCGCCGGGCGAGCCAGATCGGCCTCGACGTCCAGGAAGTCCTCAACCGCCAGCAGCACCCGCGACACGCGCGACTCCAGCGCCGGCCGCACGACGCTCGAGCCCGCACGAGGGCTCGATCGAGCTCGACACCACCGAACTCACCCTCGAGGACGTGATCGACAAGATCGTCGCGCTCGCGCACGAAGGCACGGGCCTAGAGCCATGAAAGTCGCCGTCGTCGGTTATCCGAACGTGGGCAAGTCCAGCCTCGTCAACCGCCTCACGCAGTCGCGGGAGGCGGTCGTGCACGAGCGCGCCGGGCATCACGCGCGACCGCAAGGAGCTCTCAGACCGACTGGAACGGCCGGACGTTCACGCTGATCGACACGGGCGGCGTCGACCTCGACGACGAGGATCCGCTGGCCGTCTCGATCCAGGACCAGGCCCGCGCGGCGCTGGCGGACGCGGAGGTCGCGCTGTTCGTCGTCGACGCCCGCGCCGGCATGCGCCCCGGCGACCAGGAGATCGCGGACATCCTGCGCCGCGGGAACCTGCCGATCGTCGTCGCCGCGAACAAGATCGACAACCCGAACGACCTGCCGCTCGCGCACGACTTCCACGGCCTTGGCCTCGGCGAGCCGCTCGCGGTCTCCGCCTCGCAGGGCCTCGGCACGGGCGACCTGCTCGACCGGCTGGTCGAGCTGCTGCCCGACGAGGAGCCCGCGGACGAGGACGAGGAGGAGCCCGTCCGGCTGGCCCTGATCGGCCGCCCGAACGTCGGCAAGTCGAGCCTGGTGAACGCCTTCCTCGGCCGCGAGCGCGTGATCGTGTCCGAGTCGCGGGCACCACCCGCGACGCGATCGACACGCCGATCGAGGTCGACGGCCGCAAGCTGATCCTGATCGACACCGCCGGCATCCGCCGCGCGGCCAAGGTCAAGGAATCGGTCGAGTACTACACGGCGCTGCGCTCGCAGCAGGCGGCCTCACGCGCCGACGTCGCGCTGGTCGTCTGCGACGCGCAGGACGGCGTGACGTCACAGGACATGCGCGTGGCCGAGCTGGCGATGAAGTCCAACTGCGCGACCGCGATCGTCCTCAACAAGTGGGACGTGACCGGCGGCGCGGGCGATCCGCTCGGCCCGGGCGGCGGCATCGGCGCGGCCGAGCTCGACGCCGAGCGCGCTCGCGTCAACCAGAAGCTTCGCCAGCGCCCGCGGGTGCTGACCGCCTCGGCGACGACCGGGCGCAACATCCAGCGGCTGCTGACCGAGGCGCTGAGCATCGCCGAGCGCTCCAGGTCCCGGATCGCGACGCCCGAGCTCAACCGCTTCCTCGCCGACATCGTGCAGCTGCGCCAGCCGCCGGCCAAGCAGGGCCATCGGCTGAAGATGCTCTACATCGCCCAGGTCGGCGAGGCTCCGCCGCGCTTCGCGATCCAGGTCAACTCGCGCCAGCGCGTCACCCGCGACTACGCCTACTTCATCGAAAACCGGCTGCGTGAGCGCTACGCGCTCGAAGGCGTGCCGGTGATCATCGACTTCGTCGAACGCAAGAGCCGTTCGCGCGACTAACACACGCTAGTCGAATAAAGGCGTAAAGCCGCTAGAGTTTTCCGGCCAATGGAAGAGAACGAGTACCTGTTTACGTCCGAGTCCGTCACCGAGGGCCACCCGGACAAGATCGCCGATCAGATCTCCGACGGCGTCCTGGACGCCGTGCTCAAGGACGATCCCTACGGCCGTGTGGCGTGCGAGACGCTCGTGAACACGGGCCTCGTCGTGGTCTCCGGCGAGATCTCGACGTCCATCTACGTGGACATCCAGGAGATCGCCCGCGAGACGATCCGCAAGATCGGCTACGTCGACGCCGACCTCGGCTTCAGCGCTGATTCGTGCGCCGTCCTGAACGCCATCGACAAACAGTCGCCCGACATCGCGCAGGGCGTCGATCAGGCCTACGAGGCCCGCACCGACGCGTCCGACGACGATGAGATGGATGTCGCCGGCGCCGGCGACCAGGGCATGATGTTCGGCTACGCGTGCAACGAGACGGACGAGCTGATGCCGCTCCCGATCTCGCTCGCGCACCGGCTCGCCGAGCGCCTGGCCGCGGTCCGCAAGGACGGCACGCTGGACTACCTGCGTCCCGACGGCAAGACCCAGGTCACCGTCCGCTACGTCGACGGCAAGCCGGTCGAGATCGAGAAGGTCCTGATCTCCACGCAGCACCGCGAGGGTGCCGAGGAGCTCATCCCGAACGACCTCTGGAACCACGTCGTCCTGCCGATCCTGCCCGAGGATCTCTACGACGCCGAGAAGCTGCGCAAGAACTTCCTGGTCAACCCGACCGGGCGCTTCGTCATCGGCGGCCCGGTGGGTGACGCGGGCCTGACCGGCCGCAAGATCATCGTCGACACCTACGGCGGCATGGCCCGCCACGGCGGCGGCGCGTTCTCCGGCAAGGACCCGTCGAAGGTCGACCGCAGCGCCGCGTACGCCGCGCGCTACGTCGCCAAGAACCTCGTCGCCGCCGGCCTCGCCGACCGTGCCGAGGTCCAGGTCGCGTACGCCATCGGGGTCGCGCACCCGGTGTCGGTGATGGTCGAGACCTTCGGCACCGAGAAGATCGCCCGCTCGCGCATCGTCGCGCTGGTGGACGAGTTCTTCGACCTGCGCCCCGGCGCCTTCCGCGAGTACCTCAAGCTGCACCGTCCGATCTACCAGAAGACCGCTGCCTACGGCCATTTCGGCCGCGAGGACGACGACTTCACGTGGGAGAAGACGGATAAGGCGGCCGCGTTGCGTGAGGCCGCCGGCCTCGCTGCCGCGGACGCTGTCGCATAACGCGCGGATCGGGTAGGGGGCCTCCTATGAGGGAGGCCCCATGAACTCCGTTCGTCTCGATACGAACTTCATCGACTACGCGATCGTCGCGACGTACTTCGCCGTCGTCCTCGGCGTCGGCTTCGCGGCGAAGCGCTACATCAAGACCAGCCTCGACTACTTCCTGTCGGGACGCTCGCTGCCCGCCTGGATCACCGGCCTGGCGTTCATCTCCGCCAACCTGGGCGCGACCGAGGTGCTGGGCATGGCCGCCAACGGCGCCCAGTACGGCATCGCAACGGTCAACTACTACTGGATCGGCGCGATCCCGGCCATGGTGTTCCTCGGCCTGGTGATGATGCCGTTCTACTACGGCTCGAAGGTCCGCTCGGTGCCGGAGTACCTGCTCCAACGCTTCAACACGAGCTCGCACAAGTTCAACTCCTGGACGTTCGCGCTCGGCACGATCCTGATCGCCGGCGTGAACCTGTACGCGCTCGCGCTCGTCCTGAAGTTCCTCCTCGGCTGGCCGATCCTCGTCGGCATCGTCGTCGCCGCGGTCATCGTCGCCGTCTACATCACCCTCGGCGGCCTGTCCTCCGCCATCTACAACGAAGTGCTGCAGTTCTTCGTGATCCTCGCGGCGCTGATCCCGATCGTCGTCGTCGGCCTGCACTCCGTCGGCGGCTGGAGCGGGCTGCAGGACAAGTTCAAGGAGACCAAGATCGGCGAGGCCGGGCTGCACGCGCTCCAGGGCACGGGGGTCGGTGAGGTGACCAACCCGATCGGCGTGTCCTGGATCGGGATCGTCTTCGGCCTCGGGTTCGTCCTGTCCTTCGGGTACTGGACGACGAACTTCGCCGAGGTGCAGCGCGCGCTGTCGGCCAAGGACCTCAACGCCGCCGAGCGCACGCCGCTGATCGGCGCGATCCCGAAGCTGTTTCTGCCGTTCGTGATGATCCTGCCGGGCATGATCGCCCTGGTGACCTTCCCCAAGCTCGGCACCACCGATGAGTTGCAGTTCAACAACTCGATCCCGCTGTTGATGAACGAGTTCCTGCCCAACGGCATGCTCGGAATTGCCATCACCGGTTTGATGGCGTCGTTCATGGCCGGTGTGGCCGCCAACGTGTCAGCGTTCAACACCGTGGTCACCACCGACCTGGTGGAACCGTACTTCAAACCCAATCAGCCGGATGAGTGGTACGTCCGCTTCGGACGCATCGCGACCATCGGCGGCATCGCCATCAGCATCTTCACGGCGCTGATCGCGTCCACCTACGACAACCTGATGAACTACCTGCAGGCGCTGTTCTCGATCTTCAACGCGCCGCTGTTCGCGACGTTCATCATCGGCATGTTCTGGAAGCGGATGACGCCCGCGGCCGGTTTCTGGGGGTTGATCTCCGGCACGTTCACCGCGGCCCTGATCTTCGTGCTCTACAAGGCCAAGGTGATCCACTTCGGGTCCGACCTCGCGGAGTCGATGGTGGGAGCGAGTGCCGCGTTCGTCGTCGACGCGATCGTCAGCGTGGCGGTGACACTGAGGACCAAACCCAAGCCGATCGAGGAGTTGCAAGGCCTCGTCTACGGCATGGCGAACACCGACGAATCGCTGAAGGTGAGCAACGCGCCCAAGTTCCTCGGCGCCTTCGTGCTCGTCGGCGCCACCGTCCTGACCGTGGTCTTCTGGTAAGGGGAAACTGAGATGTCAGAACCATCCACCGACCGCGTTGAACGCGCCGCCAACCTGTTTGACCTGCGTCGCATCATCGGCGGTGTGTTCCTCATGTGGGGCATCCTGCTCACCATTCTCGGCATCACCGAAAGTGACGCCGAGATCGAAAAGGCCGCCGGCATCAACATCAACCTCTACGCCGGGCTGGGCATGCTCATCGTGGCGATCATCTTCCTGCTGTGGGCGTTCACCCACCCGCTCGGTCAGGAGCTAAAGGAGGAGTAGGCGTGCCGGGGCGCCCGGGGTGACGACGAGCGCGCCCTCGGGCGGCTCGACCCCGGGCCCCAGCAACGCGAGCACCGACCCGCCGAAGCCGCCGCCGACCATCCGGGCCCCGGCGGCCCCGGCGGCCTTCAGTCGCTCGACAGTCGCCTCGACCTCGGGCACCGACGCCTCGTAGTCGTCGCGCAGGGAGGCGTGCGAGGCGTCCAGCAGCCGGCCGACCTCCTCCAGGTCACCGGCGGCGAGCGCCTCGGCGGTGGCGTTCGACGCGCGCGTTCTCGCTGAGCACGTGGCGGGTGCGCTTGAGCAGCACGCCGTCGAGCCCCTCCAGCGTGGCGTCGCGCAGCGAGCTGATCCCGAGCGCCTCGCAGGCCGCGCGGCACTCGGCGCGGCGCTGGTTGTAGCCCGAGCCGGCGTGGGTGTGGGTCGCGCCGGACTCGACGGTGACCAGCTGCCAGTCGCCCAGTTGCAGCGGAAACGGCTCGACGTCGAGTGAGCGGAAGTCGATCCGCAGCACGTGCTCGGGCGCGGAGAGCAGCGAGGCGAACTGGTCCAGCAGGCCGGTCTCCGCGCCCACCCACTCGTTCTCGACGCGCGAGCACAGCTTCGCCAGCGCCTTGAGATCCTCCGGTGCCTCGCCCAGCAGGGCCAGCGCGAGCGCGGCCTCCAGCGCGGCGGATGAGGACAGCCCGCTGCCCTGCGGGACGTCGCCGGTGATCGTCAGGCGCCTCGGCGCGACCTCGAAGCCCGCGCCGCGCAGCTCGGCCACCATCCCGCGCGCGAACGCCTTCCAGCCGGGAACCGGCGACGGGTCCTCGAAGGCATCCGACTCGCCCAGGTCCAGCGCCTCGACCTCGAAGCGCGCCGCGGGCTCCGCGGTCACGGTCACGCCGCGCTCGATCGCGAACGGCATCGCGAGCCCGTCGTTGTAGTCGGTGTGCTCGCCGATCAGGTTGACGCGGCCCGGTCCGAAGCGCCCTAACCAAGGCGCTCTCGCATCACGCGGACGGCTTCCGGGCTTTCGTCGATGAGCAGATAGCGGCGCCCGAGCTTGCTCGCGACCGCGCCCAGCGTGCCCGAGCCGGCGAACGGATCGAGGCAGAGATCCCCGGGGGCCGAGGACGCCTGGACGAAGCGCCGCAGCAACCCCTCGGGTTTCTGCGTGGGATAGCCCGTCTTCTCCTTGCCGGTGGGGGAGACGATCGTGTGCCAGATCACCGACACCGGCCGCTTGCCCTTGGCCACCTTCTCGGGCGTCACCAGACCGGGGGCCATGTACGGCTCGCGGTCCACCGCTTCGGAGTCGAAGTAATACGCGCGCGGGTCTTTGACGTACACGAGGATCGTGTCGTGCTTCTGGGGCCAGCGGCCCTTCGGCTTGGCCCCGTAGTCGTAGGCCCAGATCAGCTCGTTGAGGAAACAGGGCCGTCCGAACAGCTCGTCAAGGAAGATCTTTACGTAATGAGCCTCGCGGTAGTCGACATGGAGATAGAGAGTGCCAGTAATATTCAGCACTCTCCATATTTCCTGGAGTCGCGGCGCGAGGAAACCGAGGTAATCGTCGAACTCGTCCTTGTAGGAGGACTCCGAGAGCAGTTTGGTGGCGTAGCGGCGCCCGCCGAACCCGGTCCGGTCGCCATCGGCGGCGCCGGTGGTGACAAGGTTGCGTCTCACCTGAGTCCGCCCGGTGTTGAACGGTGGATCCGCATAGACCATCTGTGCGAATCCGTCCGGCAGATCGCGCAGGTGCGCGAGGTTGTCGCCCTCGAGGATCAGCGACGGCCGCCCGTCAACGCCGCGGCTGCGCCCAGGGCGAGATAGACGACGCCGGTCACCCGCTGGCCGTGCCGCACGCGCTTGAGCCGGACCGCCGCCGAGCTGGCCGCGAACGCATAGCCGCAGTCCATGGCGAAGCCGAGCGTCCCGAGGATCGCGCCGAGCACGAGCACCTGCGTCGCCACCGGGCCGCGGGCGGGGTCGACGAACTGGGGCAGGAAGGCCAAGAAGAACAGCGCGACCTTCGGATTGAGCAGCTGGACGACGATCGCCTGCCGGTACGCGCGCCCGCGCGGCAGCGCCTCCACGGCCGTCTCGCGGCGCGTCAGCGCCTTGATGCCGAGGAAGATCAGGTACGCCGCGCCGGCGTAGCGCAGCACGTTGTAGGCGACGTCCGAGGACGCGATCAGCGCCGAGAGCCCCGCCGCGGCGGCCACGACGTTGATCGCCGTGCCGGTGAGCAGGCCGAGCGCCGACGAGATCCCCGCCGAACGCCCCTCGCTCATGCTGCGCGTCGCGATGTAGACCATGTTCGGCCCGGGAATCGCGATCAGCGCGAGCGCCGCCAGGGCGAACAGCGCGAGCGTGGACGGCGCGGGCATCGCCCGAGCGTACCGGTCCGAGCGGCGTGCCAAGGTAGGCGCTCGGATGATCGCTCGCGTCGAGCCGCTGACCACCACCCGTCGCCTGAACGGCCCGTTCGACTACCGGGTCGAGGACGGCGTCGACGTCGGCTCGATCCTCGAGATCCCGTTCGGCCATCAGACGCTCGAGGGCGTCGTGGTCGAGCTGACCGAGCGCACCGACGTGCCCGACGCAAAGCTCGTCGCGCCCAAGGGCATCCGCGCGGACACGCTCCCGCGCGACCTGGTGGAGCTCGCGCGCTGGCTGGGGGAGGAGTACTGCTCCACGATCGCCCGCGCGCTCGCGCTGGTCACCCCGCCGCCCGGGAAGGCGAAGACGTCCTTCTGGGCCGAGCCGACCGGCGACACCGGCAGGCTGACCGACAAGCAGGCCGAGCTGATGGCCCGGCTGCCGGGGCCGACGGGCGAGGACCTCCCGGCACTGCGACGGCTCGAGAAGCGCGGCCTGGTCGCGATCACGGAGCGCTCCGAGCGCCGCGCGCCCCGCACCAACCCGACCGCGGACAAGCAGGTCGAGCTCACGCAGGCCCAGCAGGACGCGCTCGCCGCGATCGAGGATGCGCCCGGACACGCGCACCTGCTCCAGGGCGTGACCGGCTCGGGCAAGACCGAGGTCTACCTCAGAGCCGCGCGAGCCGCCCTGGACCGCGGCGAGGGCGTGATCGTGCTCGTGCCCGAGATCGCGCTGACGCCGCAGACCGTCGCCCGCTTCGCCGCGCGCTTCGGGGACACCGTGGCGCTGCTGCACTCCGCGCTCTCCGACGGCGAGCGCTACGACGAGTGGCGGCGGCTGCGCACCGGCGAGGCGCGGATCGCCGTCGGCCCGCGCTCCGCCGTCTTCGCCCCGCTGGAGAACCTCGGGCTGATCGTGGTCGACGAGGAGCACGACGCCTCCTACAAACAGGACGGCGACCCGCGCTACGACGCGCGCCACGTCGCCGCCTACCGCGCCTACCAGCACGACGCCCGCCTCCTGCTGGGCTCCGCCACGCCGCGCCCGGAGACCGTCCACACGATGGCCCGCCTGCGCCTGCCCGCGCGCGTGACCGCGCCCGCGCACAGGCCGCTGGTGTTCGCCGACGAGCCCGCCGCGCCCGGTGTGATCGTCGGCGCGGCGCCGAGCGCCCCGGTCATGCAGGTCCGCTCGCAGGACGGCCTCCCGCCCGTCCGCATCCTCGACATGCGCAGTGCCCAGCACGCGCTGCACCCGGAGACGCGCCGCGCGCTGACCGCGTCGCGCAAGTCGATCGTCCTGCTCAACCGCCGCGGCTGGTCGAACTTCCTCTCCTGCAAGGCCTGCGGGAAGGTCTGGGAGTGCCCGCGCTGCGACGTCGCGCTCGTCCTGCACCGCGCCCAGCACGAGATCTCCTGCCATCACTGCGGCCACAAGGAGCGCGTCCCGAACCGCTGCGACGCGTGCGGCTCGATGAACGTCGCCCGCCACGGCGCGGGCACCGAGCGCGTCGAGCACGAGCTGCGCACCTCGCTCGACGTCCCGGTCTTCCGGCTGGACGCCGACACCGCGCAGAACAAGGACGCCGTGCCCGAGCTGCTCTCGCGCTTCCACGCCAGCCCGACCGGGCTGCTGCTCGGGACGCAGATGGTGGCCAAGGGCCACGACTTCCCGGACGTCACGCTGGGCGTCGTGCTCGACGCGGACAGCACCCTGAACTTCCCGGACTTCCGGGCCGAGGAGCGTACGTTCGCGCTGATCGCCCAGCTCGCCGGGCGCGCCGGCCGCGGGCCGAAGGGCGGGCGCGTGCTGGTGCAGACGAGAACCCCCGAGGCGCCCTCGATCCTCGCCGCCGCCAACCACGACACCGACGGCTTCCTCAAGGCGGAGCTGGCCCGCCGCAAGGCGCTCGGCTACCCGCCGTTCGCCGACCTGATCCGGATCATCACCACCCACCACGAGCCGGGCCCGGCACGCGCCGCCGCCGACCGGATCGCCGAGGCCGTCGAGGTGCCCGACACCGAGCTCCTCGGCCCGGCGCCGCTGTTTCGCCTGCGCGACCGCGAGCGCTTCCAGATCGTGCTCAAGACCCGCGCCCGCGCCGAGGCGATCCACGCCGTCGGCGAGGCGGTCGAAAGCGCCGCCCGCGAGAAGACCTTCAAGGACGTCAACTTCAGCGTCGACGTCGATCCGGTGTAACGTCGCCCGCAGACCGGCGAAGCGACCCGCCGGAAAGGCGTGCAGGACGGGGTGCAGCTTCGACGGGCGGAGGGCGAAATAGAATGTCTGCCGTGTCGGAAGAGATTCACGGCGAAGTCGCGGAGCCCCAGGAGAAACTCGACCCTGAGACCCGTGCGCGCCGCGCCGCGGCCCTGCGCCACGTGCGCAAGTACGGCGACCCCGTGCTGCGCAGCCGCGCGCTGGAGATCGACCGCTTCGACGAGTCCCTGCGTCGACGAGGTACGCCGCATGGGGCGCCTGATGCACGACGCGTACGGGATCGGTCTCGCCGCCACCCAGGTCGGCGTCATGCACCGCCTGCTCGTCTACCGCACCGAGCTCGAGGGCGCGGTCGCCGCGCTGGTGAACCCGGAGCTCGAGTGGGCGAGCAAGGACAAGGAGAGCTCCGAGGAGGGCTGCCTGAGCCTGCCCGGCGTCGGTGTCGACGTCGAGCGGCCGATCCACGTCCGCGTCAGCGCGCTGGACGAGTACGGCAAGCCGATCCTGGTCGAGGCGTCGGGACTCGAGGCCCGCGTCATCCAGCACGAGATGGACCACCTGGACGGCGTGCTGATCCTGGACCGTTGCTCGCGCGACCAGCGCAAGCAGGCGATGCGCACGCTCCGCGAGCAGCTCGAGCCCACCGCCGCGGCTTGAGGAACGTCTACCTCGGCACGACGGACTTCGCGGCGGTCATCCTCCGCGCTCTCGCCGACTCCGCGCACCGCCCGCAGCTGGTCATCACGCGGCCGGACGCCAGGCAGGGGCGCGGCCAGAAGCTCGCGCCGCCGCCGGTGAAGCTGCTGGCCGACGAGCTCGGGATCGAATGCATCCAGCCGCCGGACCTGCACGCGCCGATGTCCTGGAGCTGATCGCGTCGCATGGAGCCCGACGTCCTGACGACGTGCGCGTTCGGCGTGCTGATCAAGGAACCGCTGCTCAGCGACTACGAGATGATCAACGTCCACCCGTCGCTGCTGCCCCGCTGGCGCGGAGCGGCGCCGATCGAGCGGGCGATCATGGCCGGCGACGCGGAGACCGGCGTGGCGATCATGCGCGTGACCGCGGGCTGGGACTCCGGCGCCGTCTACGCGCTCGGCACCGAGCCGATCGAAGACGATGACGACTACGGGTCGCTCGCGCCGCGGCTGGCCGACCTCGGCGCGCGACTGCTGGTCAAGGCACTCGACGAGCGCCCCACGCCGACCGAGCAGGACGAGTCGCAAGGTCACCTACGCGCACAAGATCGGACCGCGCGAGCGGGCGCTCGACCCGACGCAGACGCCGGCGGAGGTCGAGCGCACGATCCGCGCCCTGCGCCCGCACATCGGCTCGCGGCTGCCGCTCCCCGACGGGAGCTTTCTCGGCGTGCTCGCGGCGCGCGTCGACGGTCCGACGATCGCGCCCGCCGGCGGCCGCGTGCGCACCGACGGCGAGACGCTGCTGCTCGACTGCAACGGCGGCGCGCTCGAGCTGACCGAGGTCAAGCCGCCCGGCGGGCGCGCGATGCCCGCCGCCGACTGGCTGCGCGGCCACCCCGACGAGGGCTCTGACCGACTTCCGCTATGACCCCGCGCTGCCCGAGCGCCCGCTCGAGGAGGTGCTCGAGAAGGCCGACGCGGAATGGCGGACCGACGACGAGTGGCAGCCGCACGTGTGCCGCGCTGACCGCCCGCGCGAGCCGCGACGTGCTCGAGGCGATGCAGACGCTCGGCGCCGACGACGACCCGACCACGCGCGAGCTCGCCGCCTTCGTCGCTCGGCCAGCTCGGCACCTGGCGGTGAGCGCGTTCCCCGAGGAGCAGGCGCAGGCGCTGCTGGACATGGCCCAGCGCGAGCGCGACCCGCGGGTGATCGCCGCGATCGCCTACGCCTTCGGCCACCTCGGCGAGCCGCACGGGCACGCCTGGGTGCTGAGCCTGCGCGACCACGAGAGCCCCGAGATCCGCGAGGCGGTCGCGTTCGCGCTCGGCGGCCGCAAGACCGACGATGCCGTCGACGCCCTGATCGGCCTCTCCGCCGACGACTCCGCGCGCCCGTCCGCGACTGGGCGACGTTCGCGCTCGGCACGCTCGCGGATCGCGACAGCGACCGGCGCTGCGCGAAGCGCTCGCCGCGCGGCTGGAGGACCCGGACGAGGACACGCGCCTGGAGGCCGTCCACGGTCTCGCGCTCCGCCACGACGAGCGCGCCGAAGAGGCTGCGCGCGAGCTGATCGCCCAGGACCCGGGGGACTCCGGGATCTGGCGTCGGCACCTGCTGGCCGAGACGGCCGAGCACCTCGACGAGTCCGCCGACCCACCTACTTCTCGCGGCAGCGAGGCATCCACGCATCGGCCGGCGTGCCGGCGGTTAACGATTCGGGGCGCCCTTGCGAGCGCCCCAGGTACAGCAGGTGAAGTCGGTGCTTAGAAGGCCGGCGTGGCGGCCGGGTCCGCGGGGGCCTCGGCGACCGGGGCCGGGCGGCGGGAGCGGGCGCCGGAGCGGCCGGGGCCGGCTCAGGCGCGGCCGGTGCCGGAGCGGCCTCGACCGGAGCCGGAGCAGGCGCGGGCGCCTCGACCGGAGCCGGGCGGGGGCCGGGGCCTCAACCGGCGCGGCCGGGGCGGGATCGGCCGCCTTGGGCGCTTCGGCCTTGGGCGTTTCGGCCTTGGGCCTTCTGTCTTGGGCGCTTCGGCCTTGGGCGCTTCCGTCTTGGGCGCTTCGTCTCGGCCTTCGGGGCTCTTCAGCCTTCGGCTCGGCCTTGACCTCGGCGACGGCCTCGGCCTTCGCCGGCTCTTCCGCGGGCGGAGCCGCGTCGGGAGCGGGCGTGGCTTCAGGCGTCTCGGCCGGCGCCGGGGCGGGAGCCTCGGCCGGCGGGGCGGGTGCCTCGGCCGGCGGGGCGGGAGCCTCCATCGGCGGAGCACCCGGAGCCGGGTCTGACGTCTGCGGCGGCGCGTCGACCGGCGGCGGCGTCGTCTCACCGTCGACCGGCGGCGTCTCCACCGGCGGCGTGACCTCGACGGGCGCGTCGTCGACCGGCGTCTCGACCACCGGCGGCGTCACCGTCGGAGCGGGCAGGCCGTCCGGGTAGCCGTCGCCGTCGCGATCGTCCATCCCGTCGGGAACGCCGTCGCCGTCGCTGTCGACCAGGATCGGATCGCTGCCGTTGCGCTCCTCGGCGGCGTTGGACACGCCATCGCCATCGGAGTCGTCATCGCCGTCGATGATGCCGTTGCCGTTGGTATCCGGGTTCTCCAGGCCGGCGCTCTTGATCTTGAACACGGACGACGGCGTGATGCCCGTCGTGTTCGTCGTCGTCGCGTCCGCCGGGTTCGTGGGGTTGAGCTGGTTCGCGGTCTCGTACGAGTTGTACAGGCCGTCCCCATCGGCGTCGCCTTCGGACGCGAAGCCGCCGGCGCCCTGATCCGGCGTCGTGCCCGTAGTCGGTCTGGGACGTCGGTCTCGGGCTCGCGCTCCGTCGACGTGAAGCGCTTCGACTTGGCGATGTCCGACGTCTCCGAGGCACCGCCGGGCTGGTTGCCGAGCAGCGTGTTCAGGCTGACGCCCGCGCCACCCGCGGCGCCGCCCAGGCCACCCGGGAGCGGAATCGGCGTCGTCGTGGCGCTGTTCGGCGCCTGGCCGCCGCCACCGTTCGGTGACGCGTTACGCGGCTTCGCGGGCGTGCTCGCGACGTTGACCGGCGCCATCTTCAGCGCCGGCGTGGACGAGCTGTCCTTGCCGAGCGCCGAGGGCCAATCCTTCCAACCCACCAGCGGTGCGGCAAGCGCGCCCAGGCCGAGGGTTCCAGCGACGAGGCCGGTCGCGATCGTGCCTGCAAAGCGCAGGTCCCCGAACGCGGAGGGCCGCGTCATTCCGTACGTGGTGTCAGTGTCCAACATTCTCAGGCATCCCCTTCCGTGGGGAGTGTCGGCATGTTGTACGCGATCCATTAGCCCTATCGGGACAAATTGAGCGTGTTGGAGGCGATTTGGACAAACGTTCGAGCATCACGAGAAACGCTGGAAAACTGACGCTTCCCAGCTAGCGGAAAAGACCGGAAACTGGACCTCTTTTGGAGGCCCGTGCGCAGCCAATCAGATGCGGCCGCGCGCGTAAAGCCTCTCCCCCTCAAACGGACGAACCATTGATGCCAGATCTCATACCCAGCGTGGCGCCCGCGCGCGCGTGCGCGTACGTCGTGGTTCGTCGCGTCTTCGAAGAAGGCGCGTGGGCGGACCGCGCCCTGCACGGCGAGGCGCGCCGCTCCCGGCTGGATGCGCGTGATCTCGCCCTGGCCACGCAACTGGCCTACGGCACGGTCCAGCGCGTGGCCACCCTGGACCACGTCATCGGCGCGCTCGCGCGTCGCGCACCCGCGAAGCTCGACAAACCCGTGCTGGCCGCGCTGCGCCTCGGGGTCTTTCAGCTGACCTTTCTCGATCGCGTGCCCGCGCACGCGGCCGTGGGCGAGAGCGTCGAGTTGGCCAAACGCGACGCGCCGCGCGGCGCCGGCCTCGTCAACGCCGTCCTACGCCGGGCGGCCAAGGAGGCCCGGCCGCTCGTCGCCGCGCTCCCGGACACCACCCCTGCCCAGGCGGCGCTCGCCCACAGCCATCCCGAGTGGATCGCCGAGCTCTGGTTCGACGACCTTCGGGCCCGAGACCGCACGAGCGCTCATGGCGGCCGACAACGAGCCGGCCGAGAACAGCGTCCGCATCAACACGCTCAAGACCACCGAGCTGGACATCCAGGGCCGCCGCGAGGGCGACGCGCTGATCCTCGACGCGCCGCTGGACACCTTCAGCACGCCCGAGTGGTCGCAGGGCAAGCTGATGCCGCAGTCGCGGGCGGCGATGGCGGTGGCCGAGTTGCTGGACCCGCGGCCCGGTGAGCGCGTGCTCGACCTGTGCGCCGCGCCCGGCGGCAAGACCACCCACCTGGCCGCGCTGATGGGCAACCAGGGAAGCGTCGTCGCGGTCGAGAAGCACCCGGGGCGCGCGCAAGGCGCTCGAGCAGACGGCCGAGCGCATGGGCGCGACGATCGTCACCGTCCAGACCGCTGACGCCACGCACCCACGGACCGACGAACGGTTCGATCGCGTCCTCGTCGACCCGCCGTGCAGCGACCTCGGCACGCTCGCCTCGCGGCCTGACGCCCGCTGGCGCAAGGCCGGGCGGCCCGAGGCGCTGGCGCAGATCCAGGCCGAGATCCTGCTCGCGGGCGCGGAGCGCCTTAAGGCCCGGCGGTACCCTCGTGTACTCGACCTGCACGATCTCGCCCATCGAGAACGAGCAGGTAATACGCCGCTTTCTCGAGGCTCACCCGGAATTCCGGGCCGTTGACCTGGGCAGCGACCGTCCCGTCTGGAAGCATCCGACCATGCCGCAGTTCCTGCAGACGCTCCCGCACCGCGACCGCACCGACGGTTTCTTCATCGCGAAGCTGGTGCGGGCATGAGCGATGTCGAAGTCGGATCGATCTGTCCGTCCTGCCATGAGCCGTGGCTGCGCCCGACCAATCTGCCCGGACGCTACCGCTGCGTGAACTGCCTGCACCGCTTCGAGCTGCGTTCCGTATGCCCGAATTGTGGGGAGCATTCGACGATCGTGCGCATGTCGAACACGGCCCTGTATATCTGTGGGCACTGCCAGTCGTCGATGCTGGCGCCTATATGAGGCCGGACATCCCCTCCGCCCGAACCCGATCATCCGACCGCATATGAGAGGCATCGCACCAAGCATCCTTGCGGCCGACTTCGGTCGCCTCAACGACCAGATCGAGATGGTCCTCGAGGCCGGCGCGAGGGTCATCCACGTCGACGTGATGGACGGGCATTTCGTCCCGCCGATCACGATGGGCCCGCTCGTCGTCGAGGCGATCGCCGACCAGGTCCACGCGGCCGGCGCCGAGATCGACGTCCACCTGATGATCGAGCGCCCCGAGCAGCACGTCGAGGCGTTCGCCAAGGCCGGCGCGGA
Organism: uncultured Solirubrobacteraceae bacterium; assembly: GCA_963798325.1. Taxonomy (GTDB): domain Bacteria; phylum Actinomycetota; class Thermoleophilia; order Solirubrobacterales; family Solirubrobacteraceae; genus Solirubrobacter. The sequence continues at coordinate 504,091 of CAWCSS010000001.1, read as the reverse complement.
TTCGCTCACCGCGCACGTCGAGGCCACGCCCACATCTGCATTACGCGTTGCAGGCGATCGCCAATGCGGGCTGCAAGACGGCCGTCGCGCTCAATCCGGGCACACCGGCCGACGCCATCGCCGAGATCGAAGCCGACATGATCCTGTGCATGACGGTCAATCCCGGCTGGGGCGGCCAGGCCTTCCTGGAGACCTCGATCGACAAGCTCCAGCGCATCCGCGCGCTCGTCGGCCCGGACACCGAAATCGAGGTGGACGGCGGAATCACGGCCGAGACGGCACGCCGTTGCGCCCAGGCGGGCGCGACCGTGTTCGTGGCCGGGACGGCGGTCTTCGGGGCCGATGATCCGGTGGCTGCGGTGCGGGACATCTCCGCCGCGGTGTCGGCCTAGACCAACGTGTTGTACGGCCAGCCGTATGTGAACGGGTCCGCACGGTGACGACAATCGAGCCAGTGGACTGCACCGTCCTGATCGTTGACGACCACCCGAGCTTCCGGGCGAGCGCCCGCGTGCTGCTCGAGTCGGAAGGGTTCAACGTGATCGGGGAGGCGGTGGACGGCGCGAGCGCGGTCACCGAGACCTGTCGGCTGAAGCCGATGCTCGTGCTTCTCGACGTGCAGCTCCCGGATATCGACGGCTTCGACGTCGCCGCGCGCATCACCGGCCACCCGGACTCCCCGGCGGTCATCCTCGTCTCCAGCCGCGACTCGTCGGACTTCGGTCCGCTCGTCTCGCGCTCGGGGGCGCGCGGCTTCGTCCCGAAGGCCGAGCTCTCGGGCGAGCGCGTCCAGGAGCTCCTGGATTGAGCTCGCGCACCCGCGCGCCGGCTCTGCCGGCGCTGCTCGCCCTCCTGGTGGGGGTCGCTGCCGCGTTCGCCATCGCGGGGTCCGATCACGTCGATCACCCGGCGCTGTCGATCGTCGTGATCGAAGGCATGGCCGCCGCGTGGATCGCGACCGGCCTCTACGCCGCCGCGCGCCGTCCCGGCAACCGCACGGGCGCGCTGATGACCTGGACGGGCTTCGCCTGGCTGCTGACGGGCTTCGTGGCCCTCAACGACCCCGCGCCGTTCACCGCCGCGGTGCTCGTCTGCAACCTCTACCTGGCGGCCTTCGTCCACCTGCTGCTCGCCTATCCGAGCGGCCGGGCGACCCACCCGCGGCTGGTCGTCGCCGTCTACGCGCTGGCGCTGATCGGCCCGCTCCCGATCCTGATCTCCGGCGAGCCCGCCTGCGACGGCTGCCCGGAGAGCGTCATCAAGCTCTCCGACGGGACGACGATCGGGCTGATCGGCGATGTCCTGACCAGCGCCGCCGCGGTCGGCTTCTCCGCCGCCCTGATCGTGATCCTCGTCCCGCCGCTGGCGCGCGGCCAGCGCGCCGCAGCGCCGCAGGCTCGCGCCGCTGCTGTGGTCGGGGATCGTGTTGCTCGTGCTCGTGGCGGGCACGCTCGGCGCCCAGACCGTCTCGGGCGATCAGGTCCCGGGCGTGCTCTCCGGGATCGGCCAGATCGTCTTCGCCAGCGTCCCGTTCGCCTTCCTGATCGGCCTGCTGCACGGCCGGATGGCGCACGCGGGCGCGGTCAGCGAACTGCTGGTCAAGCTCGGCGAGGCGTCCGGCACCGACGGGCTGCGCTGCCTGCTGGCCGACGCGCTCGACGACGAGTCGCTGCAGCTCTTCTACTGGGTGGACGGCTCCTGGGTCACGCGAGAGGGCAAGCCGGCCGTGCTCCCCGCCTCGTGGACGCCGGTCGAGCTCGACGGGCAGCGCATCGGCGCGATCGCCCACGATCCGAGCCTGGAGCCCGAGCTGCTGGCGTCGGTGGCCGCCGCGGCGTCGCTGGCGATGCGCGGCGAGCGCCTCGAGGCGGCGCTGCGCCGCTCGCGAGCGCGGATCGTCGACGCCGGCCTCAAGGAACGCCGGCGGCTCGAGCGCAACCTGCACGACGGCGCCCAGCAGCGGCTCGTCGCGCTCAGCCTGACGCTGCGGATCGCCCAGAACCAGATCGCCAAATCGCCCGAGAAGGCGGCCAAGATGGTGGGGGAGGCCCAGGAGGAACTCACGCGCGCGCTCGAGGAACTGCGCGAGCTGGCCCGCGGCATCCACCCCGCCGTCCTGAGCGACCGCGGCCTGCAGGCGGCCGTCGAGGCGCTCGCGGTGCGTTCCCCGCTGCCGGTCAAGCTCGTCGAGGTCCCGGGCGAGCGCCTGCCCGAGCCGGTCGAGGCCGCCGCCTACTTCGTGATCGCCGAAGCGCTCACGAATGTGGCCAAATACGCGAATGCGTCCAACGCGACGGTGGCGGTCCGCCGCTGCAACGGTCATGCTGAAGTCGAAGTGCGCGACGACGGTGTTGGCGGCGCGGATCCCGGGCGTGGTACCGGCATTCGCGGCCTGGTCGACCGGGTTGGTGCGCTGGATGGAACGTTGGCACTCGACTCTCCCCCCGGGTCGGGCACTACTCTCCGAGCGGAGATCCCCGTATGAGCCCTGAAGAAGTCCGACTGAAAGTTGTCGTCGCCGAGGATTCCGTGCTGTTGCGCGAGGGTCTCGTGCGGCTGCTCGAGGATTCCGGTTTCGACGTCGCCGGCCAGGCCGGTGACGGCGAGGACCTGCTGCGCAAGGTCGGCGCCCACAAGCCCGACGTCGCGGTGATCGACGTCCGGATGCCGCCCTCGCACACCGACGAAGGCCTGCGCGCCGCGCGCAAGATCCGCGCCGACCACCCCGGCACGGGCGTGCTGGTGCTGAGCCAGTACGTCGAAGAGGCGTACGCGCTCGACCTGCTGTCGGAGTCCACGGAGTCCACCGGCTACCTGCTCAAGGACCGCGTGGCGGACGTGGACACGTTCACCGACGCCGTGCGCCGCGTCGCCGGCGGCGGCAGCGCGCTGGACCCGGAGGTCGTCGCGCTGCTGCTCGGGCGACGTCGCCGTGAAGACCCGCTGGAGGGGCTGACCGCGCGCGAGCGCGAGGTGCTCGGGCTGATGGCCGAGGGCCGCTCCAACGCGGCGATCGCCGAAGCGCTGGTGGTCACCGAGCGCGCCGTGGAGAAGCACGTGACGTCGATCTTCTCGAAGTTGGACCTGACGCCGACGGTCGAGGACCACCGCCGCGTCCTCGCCGTGTTGGCGTATCTACGCTCGGGTTAGCCCCACCCCCCTCAACGAGCCAGCCGCACTCGGGGGGGTCGGTTCAGTCACCATGCTCCCCCTATGACCGACCCTGGAAGCGGCCGCCGAGGGCCCAACCACCTGCCCCAGGGTCCCAGGAACGGGGACCTATGAACATCGTTGAGACGGCGGACCTGCGCCGGACCTACGGCGAGGGTGAGACCGCCGTGCACGCGCTCGCCGGCGTGACGTTGTCCTTTCCCGCCGGGCAGTTCACGGCGATCATGGGCCCTTCGGGCTCCGGCAAGTCGACGCTGATGCACCTGCTCGCCGGGCTGGACTCGCCGAGCGGGGGCTCGGTCGTGGTCGACGGCCAGCAGCTCGCGGGCCTCGGCGACAAGGGACTGACGGAGTTGCGGCGCGACCGCCTCGGCTTCGTCTTTCAGGCCTTCAACCTCGTGCCGGTGCTGTCCGCCGAGGAGAACATCACGCTGCCGCTGGCCCTGGCCGGCCGCGACGTCGATCAAGCCTGGTTCGACCAGCTGATCGACACCGTAGGCCTGCGCGACCGCCTGACACACCGCCCGTCGGAGCTCTCGGGCGGCCAGCAGCAGCGCGTCGCCGTCGCGCGCGCGCTGATCCATCGCCCGGCGGTGCTGTTCGCCGACGAGCCCACGGGCAACCTGGACACGCACAGCTCCGAGGAGGTCCTGAACCTCCTGCGCCAGGCCGTCGACGAGTTCCAGCAGACGGTGATCATGGTCACCCACGACGCGCAGTCGGCGGCGATCGCCGACCGGATCGTGATCCTGCGCGACGGGTCGGTCGTCCACGACGGCGCCGGCACCGACGCCGAGGGCGTGCTCGACCTGATGAAGGCCGTCGCATGACCGACCATGCGCGGAACCCCGAAGGGGTCCCGGTATGACCAAGGTCGCGCTCCGCGGCCTGCTCTCGCGCAAGCTGCGGTCGGTCCTGACGGGTTTCGCCGTCGTCGTCGGCGTGGCCTTCGTGGTCGGGACGCTCGTCTTCACGGACACCATCAACGAGTCCTTCACGAACCTGTTCGAGCGCACCCAGAAGGGGGTCGACGTCTCGATCCAGGCGGCGCAGCCGATCAAGGTCCAGTTCGGCATCCCGCCGACGATGCCCGCGGAGACGCTGGACAAGGTCAAGGCGGTGCCGGGCGTCCAGATCGCCGAGGGCAGCGTCTCCTACAACTTCGGCACGATCCTGGACAAGGACGGCAAGCCGATCGTCTCCAACGGCCCGCCGAACCTGGTGCTCTCGGAGAGCAACGAGAAGATCTTCCAGGTCCTCGATTACGTCGAGGGCGGCAGACCGCAGTCGGCGGACGAGGTCGCGCTCGACCGTGGCACCGCGAACAAGTACGGCTTCAAGGTCGGCGACATGGTGACCATCGGCGGCGAGGCGCCCGCCAAGCCGTTCAAGCTCTCGGGCATCGCGACGCTCGGTGACGCCGACAGCTTCGGCGGCGCGCACCTGATCATCCTCACGCCCGAGGCGGCGCACACGGTGGCCGGCTACGACGGCTGGGACTCGATCTCGGTGTCCACCGGGGGCAAGAACCAGGATCAGGTCAAAGCCGACATCCAGAAGGTGCTGGGCAAGGATTTCGTCGTCCAGACGGGCGAGGAGGCCGCGGCCTCCCAAGCCTCCGATCTGTCGGATTCGCTGGGCTTCATCCGGATCGCGCTGCTGGTGTTCGCGGGCGTCGCGCTGCTGGTGGGCGGCTTCCTGATCTTCAACACGTTCACGGTGACCGTGGCGCAGCGGACCAAGGAATTCGCGCTGCTGCGGGTGCTGGGCGCGTCTCGGGCGCAGATCCTGCGCTCGGTGCTGATCGAGACGTTCGCCGTCGGGTTGATCGCGTCGATCATCGGCGTCCTGCTCGGCCTGGTCGTCGCGCCGCTGCTGGCGGCGCTGATGTCGGCCGCGGGCATCGACCTCGGCACGACCGGGATCGTGATCAAGCCCTACACGATCGTCGTCGGCCTGCTGATCGGCCTGATCGCGACGATGATCAGCGGGTTCATTCCCGCGCGCCGCGCCACGCGGGTGGAGCCGGTGACGGCGATGCGCGACGCCGTGACGCCCGGCCTCGGCCATCTGCGGACGCGCCGCATCATCGGCTCGGCCCTGCTCATGGTGCTCGGCCTGATCGTGATGTTCCTCGGCCTCTTCGGTTCGTCCTCGGGCGGCACGGCCGCCGCGTTCATCGGCGTCGGCGCGGTGCTGATGATGTTCGGCTTCGCGTTCCTGGCCCCGCTGCTGGTGCAGCCGCTGGCCCGCTTCCTCGGCTGGCCGCTGGCGAAGTGGCGCGGCCTGACCGGGCGCCTCGCGCGCGAGAACGCGATCCGCCAGCCGCAGCGCACCGCGGTCACCGCCGCGGCGCTGATGGTCGGCCTGGCGCTGGTGGTCCTCGTCGCGGTGCTCGCGGCGGGGTTGAGCGGCTCGACCGACAAGGCGGTCGAGAAGTACATGCCCGCGGCGCTGATCGTCCAGAACCAGGACGGCTTCAGCCCGATCCCGGCGAAGGTCGCGGACACCGTCAAGACCGTCCCCGGCGTCGACCAGGTCTCGCCGCGCACGGCGGCCTTCGGCGTCTACAAGGACGAGAGCGCCACGTGGGTCAACGGCATCGACCCCGAGACCGTCGGCAGCGTGCTGCGGCTGAAGTGGGACGAGGGCGACGACGCACTGCTGAGCTCGCTCACCGACGACCAGGCGGTCGTCGACGCGGCCTGGGCGGAGAGCCACGACCTCGGCGTGGGGGACAGCGTGCTGCTGAAGACCGACGCCGGCAAGCAGGTGACCTACAAGATCGCCGGCACGTTCACGCCGCAGGCCGGGCTCACCTCCGGCTTCGTCGTGACCAACCAGTCGATCGCGGACAACTTCGACCTCAAGGGCCTCGCGCAGATCCTCGCTTCCGGCAAGGACGGCGCTGACCCCGACCAGATCGCCACCGCCGCGAACAAGTCCCTGAAGGCGTTCCCGTCGGCGGACGCCCTGACCACCACGCAGTTCACGGACGAGCTGCGCAAGCAGATCAACCAGCTGCTGGGCCTCGTCTACGGCCTGCTGCTGCTGTCGATCATCGTCGCCCTGCTGGGCATCGTGAACACGCTCGCGCTGTCCGTGCACGAGCGCACCCGCGAGCTCGGCATGCTCCGCGCGGTCGGGATGTCGCGCAAGCAGGTCCGCCGCATGGTCCGCGCCGAGTCGGTGATCACCGCCGGCATCGGCGCGATCCTCGGCATCGTCCTGGGCATCGTGTTCGCCCTCGTCGTGTCGCGGCCGCTGGCGTCGCAGGGCTTCGTGTTCATCCTCCCGATCCCCACGCTGATCACGTTCTTCGTGCTGGCTGGGGTGGCGGGCGTCGTCGCGGCGATCCCGCCCGCGCGCCGGGCGTCGAAGGTCGATGTGTTGCGGGCGGTGACCACCGAGTAGCACCCGCTGGCGAGCCGCGAGTGTCGACTTGGTCAACCACTGGTTGACCAACTCGACACTCGCGGTGCCACGCCCGGCAACCGGACGACGGTTCTCCGGACCGCGCCGGCGCCGCCGTGGCCCGTCGTCGATGTAGTCCTTGATCGTCTTTCGCGCGACACTCCGAAGATGGCACGCGACCCGCTGGCGGAACGCGGCTTCGGGGCTTCCCCCGAGGCCGCCGCGCTCTACGAGCGGGGACGCCCCGGCTACGCGCCCGAGCTGGCGCCGTTCATCGTGCAGGCGCTGGGACTCGACCGCGGCAGCCGCCTGCTCGATCTCGCCGCCGGTACCGGGCAGCTCGCCCGTGCCTTCGCCCCGCTGGTCGGGTCGGTGGTGGCGGTCGAGCCGTCGGCGGCGATGCGCGCGCTGATCGGCGTGGAGGCGCTCGACGGCACCGCGGAGGCGATCCCGTTGCCGGACGCCTCGGTCGACGCGGTGGTCGTCGGCAACGCGTTCCACTGGTTCGACGGGCCGGCGGCGGTGGCGGAGCTGCGCCGCGTGCTGCGGCCCGGGGGAGGGCTCGCCGTGATCTGGAACACCGGCGTGCGCACCGAGCCGGAGGCGCCCGAGCTGGCCGCGCTGACCGACGCGCGCAACGCCCGCACGCTGCCGCCGCGCCGCCGGGTCAGCCGCGGCGTGTGGAAGCAGGCGCTGCCCGCGCTGCAATACCGTGCGTTCGGCCACGAGGTCACGCTCACCCGGGACGCGTTCGTCGACTACCTGGCCTCGATGGCCTTCGCCGCCACCGCGCCGGACCGCGACGCGCTGCTCACCGAAATGCGGGCGCTCGCGCCGCCGGAATGCGTGCTCACCATGCGCACGGAGTGCCACTACGCTGCCGCTCCATGGCCCGTGTCGCCCTGAGCGTGATCCTCCTGCTCGCGCTCGGCGCCGTTCCGGCCGGCGCGGACGTCGTGGTGCCGCGTGACGCGCGCGCGGTCGACACGTCGCACCCGGATCGGTGGGTCGGCGCCGGCACCGCCCGCAGCTGTACCTCCCAGGCGGTGGTGCGGGCCGTCGCCAAGGGCGGGATCATCCGCTTCCGCTGCGGGCCAAAGCCGGTGCGGATCGAGTTGCGCCAGACCGCCAGGGTGGTCAACACGAGCCGCCAGGTGGTGCTCGACGGGCGCGGGCTGGTCACGCTCAGCGGCGGCGGGAAGCGCCGGATCCTCTACCAGAACACCTGCGACCGGCGCCAGACCTGGACCACGTTGCACTGTGACGATCAGGCCACGCCGCGGCTGGTGGTGCAGAACCTCACGTTCGCGCGCGGCAACTCGACGGGGGAGACCGACGAGGGCGGGGGAGGCGGCGCGATCTTCGTCCGCGGCGGGCGGCTGAAGATCGTCGCGTCGTCGTTCACCGGCAACCGCTGCGATGCCACCGGCCCGGACCTCGGCGGCGGCGCCGTGCGCGCGCTCTCGCAATACCGCGGCCGGCCGGTCACGGTCGCCGGGAGCACGTTCACCCAGGGCGTCTGCAGCAACGGCGCGGCGCTGAGCAGCATCGGCGTCTCGTGGTCGATCTACAACAGCACCTTCACCCACAACCGGGCGATCGGGCGCGGCGCCAACCCCGCCCGCGCGGGCACGCCCGGCGGCGGCTCAGGCGGCGCGCTGTACTTCGACGGCAACCGCTTCCGGGTGCTGCTCGCGGGCGCGCGCATGAGCGAGAACCACGCGCGCGAGGGCGGCGGGGCGGTGTTCTTCGTCTCCAACGACCGGACCGGCGTGCTCGCGATCCGCTCCTCGACGCTCCGCGAGAACCCCAGCGACGGCTTCGAGACCAGGCCCGGGATCTTCTTCCTCGGCCGCGCCCTGGAGGTCAGCCGCTAGCCTCGACAGCCACGTGCGGCGCCGTCTCCCGTTCATCCTGCTCGCAGCCGTGCTCGCACTGTCGTTCGGGCTCAACGCGCGCATGGCCGCGAACCCGCGCTCCGCCTACCAGTCCGCCGACGAGCGCTCCTACGGCAAGCTCGCGGTCGACATCGCCGACAACCAGCGCTACGGCGGGGCGAGCACGAACATGCGCGAGCCGCTGCACTGGCCGCCGGGCGCGCCGGTGCTGTTCGCCGTCGGCTACAAGCTCTTCGGCTCGGCGCACGACAAGGAGACCTACGACATCCGCGCCGTCTACTGGGAACAGGCGCTGATCACGACCGGCACCACCGCGCTGGCCATCGCCCTCGCGTGGATCGTGGTCGGGCCCTGGGCGGGGCTGCTCGCCGGCCTGATCGTGGGGACCTACCCGCCGCTGATCGGCGCGACCGGCGACCAGCTCTCCGAGCCGCTCGGCGCGTTCCTGCTGATGGGGGCGTTCGTCGCGCTCGCGCTGGCGCTCAAACGGCGCGCGTGGAAGTACTTCGTGCTCACCGGCGCGATGTTCGGGTTAGCGATCCTCACCCGGACCGACCTGCTGCCGGTGCCGTTCCTGATCGCGGGTGCGGCGACGCTGATCGCGCTCGTCCAGCGCCGTCCGCGGCGGGCGCTGCCGTGGATCGCGCTGGGAGCGACGACGGTCGCGGTACTCGCACCGTGGACGATCTACGCCTCCCGCGAGGAGGGCCGGTTCATCCCGGTCACCAAGGGCAGCGCGGCGGCGCTGTTCGTCGGCACCTACCTGCCCGGTGGGGGCACGACGATCGGCATGAAGGAGCACCTCGAGAAGCAACTGCGGGCGAAGCACCCCGAGTACGGCGGGATGAAGACGTACAAGATCCCGGCGGCCGACGCGCTCGCGCTGTTCGCGGCGAAGCATCCCGAGCTCACGCGCGACCAGGCGATCTCCAAAGAGGCCAAGAAGAACCTGATCCACTACTCGACCACGCAGCCGCTGCAGTTCGCGCAGATGCAGTGGGCGAAGGCCAAGCGGATGTGGTTCTTCTACTACCGCGGCGGCGGCGTGCACTACATCAGCACGCCGATGCGGATCTGGCAGGTCTTCCTGGTCGTCGCGGGCGGCCTCGGCATCCTCGCCGGGCTGATCCGCCGCCGCGACCCGCTGCTGGCGTGCGTGCTGGTCGCGCTCGCCTACGGAACGCTGATCCACACCATCGTCGTCTCGCAGGCCCGTTACAACGTGCCGCTGATGCCGACGCTGATCGCCGCCGGCGTCGCGGGCTGGTTCCTTGCGTTCCCGAGGCGCAGAGCCTCCGAAGCCGAGACTGCCACGATGCCTGCATGGAAATCGGAACCATCGGCGTCTGGCGCTCCAAGCGCCACGGCACCAGCGGTCTAGACGAGATCGAGTCCCTCGGGTACGGCGCGTTCTGGCTCGGCGGCAGCCCGAGCGTCGAGGAGACGAGGGCCTACGTGGAGGCGACCACCACGTTGCCGGTCATCCCCGGCATCCTGAACATCTGGGAGCACGACCCGCGTGACGTCGCGCGTGAGGCGACCCGGCTGCGCGAGGACTCGGGCGGGCGCTTCACGCTCGGCATCGGCGTCGGCCACCCGGAGGCGACGTCGGACTACACGCGCCCGCTGAAGGCCATGCGCGAGTTCATCGACGGCCTCGACCTGCCCAAGGACGAGCTCGTCGTCGCCGCGCTGGGCCCGAAGATGCTCGACCTCGCGGGTGAGCGCAGCCTCGGCACGCACCCGTACTTCATCGATCCCCAGCACACGAAGTTCGCCCGCGAGCGGCTCGGCCCCGGCGCGCTCGTCGCCCCCGAGGTCGCGGTCGTGGTCGAAGAGGACAAGGAGACCGCCCGCAAGCTCGCCCGCGAGTACGCGAAGCTCTACCTCGGGCTGCAGAACTACACGAACAACCTGCTCAAGTTCGGCTACACGGAGGACGACATCGCGGGCGGCGGCTCAGACCGCCTGATCGACGCGGTGATCCCCAACGGCAGCGCTGAGCAGATCGCGGAGGGGATCCGTGCCCACCTCGAAGCGGGCGCGGACCATGTGTGCCTCCAGCCGCTGGGCCACGGCAGCCATCCGAGCGATGACTACCGGGCCCTGGCGGCGGCGCTGCTGTAGCGGGCTCGGCGGTTCGTACGCACAGACAGCGTCAACGCGTGAAGGTGACACGCACGCTCGGGCGCCTGTACTCGCCGTCGAAGACGAGCAGGAAGGTGCGGTGCGTCGCCAGGCGAGCCGGGGTGGGCTTGCCGTCGATCGTGACCGTGACGTTCCGCCGGTCGGGCGGAGCGCGGCCGATCACCAGCGTGCGGCCGTGGTCGACGGCCGTGTCGAACAGCGGTTTCCCGGGTGCGTTGCAGGAACCGGTGGTGTCCTTCGCGTAGGGCTTGAACTCGTCGTCTTCGATGCGCCCGAGCGTGTAACCGAGCAACGAACCGACCACCAGGCACTCGTCGCGGTTGTTGGCCACGTACTCGCCGACCCCGTACGGGAGCCGCAGCCCGCCGGAGTCCGCCCGTGCGACGATCTTCAGCGGCAACGAGTCGCGCGGCGGCTTGTAGTCGCCGGTCTGGACGCGCAGGTCGGCGACGGGCTCGCCGATCGAGATCAGGTCCGCCGCGCCCGCCGCGGCCGCGCCGCCGAGCAGCAACGCCGCGACCAGCGCTGTCCCGCGCCGTTGACGGCGCCGGCGCACCCGCCGCGCGTCGATGTCGCGCTGGGCGGCCTCGCGGAGGCTCTCCCGCAGCTGGTCGAGAGCGCTCATGCGGCGTCTTCCAACACGGCGTCGGGGATCTGCAGCGCCGACGCCAGCGCGCGCAGCGCCCGCGAGACACGTGCGCGGGCGTTCTGCTCGGTGATCCCGAGCGCCAGCGCCACCTCGGCGTAGCCGTGCTCCTCGATCACGCGCAACTCGACCGCTCGGCGCTGGTCGGAGGGCAGCGCCGCCATCGCCTCGGCCAGCGGCGCGGCGACCTCGCTCAGCCCCGCCATGTCCTCGATGCGCTCGATCTGCGGGTCCGTCAGCCCCGGCACGGGCACGCCCATGCGCGCCAGCGCCGAACGCTCGACGTTGCCGTCGCGCCAGTAGTGCGAGAGCTCGGAGCGCGCGATCGAGAACAGCCAGCCCTGCTCCTGCTCGGGCGTCTCCCCGCGGAACTGCATGCGGCGCTCCAGTGCGATGGCGAACGTCTCCGACAGCAGGTCGAACGCCATCTCCACGTCCAGGACGCGGCGCGTGAAGAACACCAGGACGCGCTCGGCGTAGGCGTCGTAGAAGTCCGCGAAGGCATCCGGGTCTTCTCTCGACTGGACGAGCAGGCAGGAGGGAGGAACAGCCAGCGAGAGGCGCACGGTCAGACCGAGCTGAAGCCTACCCGCGCAAGAGGCGGTCCTCGACGGGCCAAGGTCTCACATCCAGCACCTGAAACCTCACGCTCTGTCACAAGCGACAGGCAGACCGGCTCATAGCCGGTGCGTCATGCCGGGCATGGTCAATGTTTCAGGCCTGGTGCTCAACTGAGCACCTGCTCGCGACGGTCGCTTCGGCGGCCGTCGCGGGATGGCGCACTCCGGGAATACACGACGGCGAGCAGCGCGAGCAGCAGGCCCGCGGCGCCGAGATACCCGACCTCGGCCCGGACCAGCTCGTCGTCGACGATGCCCGACAGCATCCAGCCGACGAAGACGACGGCGGTGATCAGCCACGCGGTGGCCGCCGCGCCGGCGCGATCGCGGGCGAGGGCGGCCTGATTGAGCGTTCCCGCGGCGAGGTGGGCGCCCATCCCGATGGCGACCGCGGCGAGCCCGAAGCGCCCGTAGGTCGTGTCCTCGTCGAAGAGGATGCTCATCGCGAACGGGCCGAGGATCAGCAGCCCGACGGCGACGGCGCCCGCGAAGCCGGCGATGGCCAGCAGCGTGACGCGGATCGCGCGGGTGAACTCGGCGCGCCCTTGGGTGGCCTCCAGCCCGGCGAGATGCGGGAGCAGCGACCCCTGGACCGCCTGGAAGAGCTGCAACGGCGCGCGGGCGATCAGCAGGGCGTTGAAGACGTAGCCGGCCACCTTGGCGTCGTCGCCGGTCAGGTCGGCGGTGATCACGCCGCCGTTGAGCAGGGTCTGCTCGGCGAGCATGATGCAGAGCACCGCGACCGCGAAGCGCCCGCCGCGAGCCAGCCCGAGCGCCTCTTCGTCCTGGTTCTTGCGCGTGCCCTCGCGCGGACGGCGGGAGAACGCGAGCGGGACGACGATCAGTGAGACGAACGGCGCCGCGGCCATGCCCATCGCCACCACGGTCTGCCCGTTGGCCACCCCGATCCCGACGAGCACCGCGACCGCGAACAGCAGCCGCGCCGTCGCCTCGATGAACACCAGCCCGCCGTAGAGCGCGAACCACTGGTGCCCCGCCAGCCAGCCGCGCGCGAAGTAGCTCGCCGCGTAGGCCAGCACGGCGATCACCAGCACCCAGTACAGCGCCGCGCTGCCGTCGAACAGGCCGTCCTGGATCGGGCCGCGCAGCGCGAGCGCGATGACCAGGAACGTGAGCGCGAAGCCGGCCTGGATGAGCATCGGCGTGCGCAGCGGGTGATCGGCGTCGAACCCGCGCGCCCGCCGGTCGGCGATCGTGCGCGAGAGCAACTGCTCGATCGGCCGGTAGATCACCGAGACGATCACGAACAGCACCGACCACAGCAGCGCGATCGCCTTGTACTGCTCGTCGTTGTTCAGCGCATGCGAGGCGACGCTGAAGTACGCGAAGGTGACGACGCCCGTCGACGCGATCCCGACCGACAGGATCTTCGCGCCCGCCCCGTACTCTGAGCGCCGCCCGGTGCCGGCGGCACTCACGAGCTAGAAGGAAGGTCGGATGATCGGGGTGGGGCGGAGGGGATGTTCCGCCTTCATGACGGGGTGGGGCGGAGGGGATGTTCCGCCTTCATCACGGGGTGGGGCGGAGGGGATGTCACGCCTTCACCAACAACATGGTCCACGGGAAGGGCGAGCGGATCTCCTCGACCTTCCCGTGGCGATTCAGCAGCTCGACGAACGACTTGCGCGACCAGTGGTTCAGGTGGCCCGGCGTGTTCCCGAGCTCCTTGATGTAGGAGCCGCGGGCCATGTTCAGGCCGCGCCACAGCGGCTCGCGGGGCACGCTGACGAGCAGATGCCCGCCGCGGGCGACGCGCGCCATCTCGGACACGGTGTGCTCCGGATCGGGCACGTGCTCGAGCACCTCGATCGCCGACGCGAGCTCGAACTCGCCCGCCTCGAACGGGAACGTCTCGGCCTTCATGATCTTGTACTCGAGGTTCGGCGCCTGGCGCTTGGCCCACTCGGCCTGGATCGTCGGGTCCTCGAGGTCGATGCCGACGATGCGGCCGTCGCGCAGGCGCTGTGCCCACTTGTGCGTGAGCACGCCCTCGCCGCAGCCGACGTCGAGCACGGTGCGCGGTGACGCCTTCGCCCACAGCTCGTCGAGCGTGCGCTCGAAGCCGGCCATGAGCTTCTTGACGACCGGGTTCGAGGACCCGTACTTGTCGTAGGTGTTGCCGGTGACAGTGCCCTCGGCGTCACGGGTGATCGTGCTCAAAGCTGGACCGCCTCTCGCTCCTCGGTGTGACTGTCGCCGCTCGCGTTGGCGCCGGTGGTCGCCGGCTTGCTCTTCGGCGTGCCGCCTGGCTCGTAGTGCGACGGGGGGATCCCGTTGTGCAGCTCGAGCCGGCGCACCCGCTCGAAGGTCCGCTGCAGCATGATCCGCTGGCCGCTCAGGAGGTCCCCGATCACGCCCAGCGCGCCGAGCACGACGGAGGCGTTGAACAGCACCGCGCCGAGGATCAGCGACTGCACGTGGCCCGCGCCGTCGCCCTGGACCCACGCCACGAAGAAGCGCGTCCAGACCGCGACCGCGACGACGCCGACGAGCAGCGCCAGCGTCATGAACACCTTCAGCGGCTCGTACATCGAGTAGATGCGGAAGATCGAGACCGTGTTGCGCCGCACGTACTGGCCCATCGAGGAGAACAGCCGCGACTCGCGCGTCTTGGCGTTCGTCCGGATCGGCACGTGGTCGACCGCGACGGTCATCTTGCCCGCCTGGATGATCGTCTCCAGCGTGTACGTGTACTTGGACACGACCTGCAGCTGGAGCGCGGCCTCGCGGTTGTAGGCGCGGAAGCCTGACGTGGTGTCGGGCACCGTCGTCTCCGACGCCTGGCGCACGACCCACGAGCCGAGCCGCTGCAGCGACTTCTTCAGCGGCGAGAAGTGGTCGATGGTCATGACCTGACGGTCACCGACGACCATGTCGGCGGTACCGGCGACGATCGGCTCCACGAGCTTGAGGATGTCCGGCCCGTAGTACTGGTTGTCGGCATCGGTGTTGACGATCACGTCGGCGCCGAGCTTCAGAGCGGCGTCGAGACCGGCCTGGAAGCCGTTCGCCAAGCCCTTGTTGTTGGTCAGCCGGACGATGTGGTCGACCCCGCGTTCGCGGGCGACCTCGACCGTGCGATCGGTCGAGCCATCGTCGATGACGAGCCACTCCACGGTCTCGAAGCCGGGCACCTCGCGGGGGAGGTCGGCCAGCGTTTCGGGAAGTGTCTCTTCCTCGTTGAGGCAGGGGATCTGGATGATCAGCTTCATTGCGACGGGGAAAGACGGTACCGCGCACGTCAGACTTATCGACTCGCATGGAGGGCTCCACGCTCACCCGGCCGGCGCCGGGCACCGATCCCCCGCGGCCGCAGACGAGCATCTGGGACCGCGGCGACACGCTCGCGAAGGTGGCGTTCGCGCTGCTGTGCGTGGGCTTCGCGATCGGCTTCTTCGTCTTCCCGACCTATCCGGTCTACGACTCCTACTACTCGCTGCTGTGGGGCCGCGATCTGCTGCACGGGAACCCGCTGGTCTTCGAGGGCTTCCGCTACCCGACCGAGCACCCGCTGGCGATCGCCGCCGGCGCGATCCTGCAGCTCTTCGGCGGCTGGGCGGACCGCCTCTGGGTGGCGCTGATCCTGGCGTCGTTCCTGGTCGCTGATCGCGGGCGTCTACCGGCTCGGCCGCCTCGCCGCGACGCCGCTGGTGGGCGCGGTCGCGGCGGCGCTGTTGATGACCCGCTTCGACTACCCGTTCCTGGCGGCACGCGGCTACATCGACATCCCCTACATGGCGCTCGTCGTGTGGGCGGCGACGCTCGAGGCCAGGCACCCGCGGCGCGGGATCCCGGTGCTCTTGCTGCTCGCCTTCGCGGGCATGCTGCGGCCCGAGGCCTGGTTCCTCGCCGCGATGTATTTCGTCTGGGTCTCGTGGCGCGCGTCGTGGCGCGACCGGTTCATCTTCGCCGCGCTGGCGGCGCTCGGTCCGCTGACCTGGGCGACGGTCGATTTCCTCGTCACCGGCAACCCGCTGTTCTCCCAGCAGTACACCTCCTCCAGCGCCGAGGATCTCGGTCGCCAGCGGCCGCTGAGCGAGCTGCCGGCGGCGATCCCCGGGTTCTTCCAGAACCTGGTCAAGCTGCCCGTGCTGGTGGCGGCGGGCGCCGGGCTGCTGTTAGGAGTTGTGATTTCTCCCCGGCGGATGCTGATGCCGATCGTCCTGCTGTTCGCCGGGCTGGGGACGTTCATCGCCATCGGCGTCGCGGGCGCGTCGGTGATCGAGCGCTATCTCGCGGTGCCCGCGCTGGCCCTGATGGTGCTCGCGGCGGTGACGATCGCGGGCTGGACGATGCTCGTCCCAGGCTGGGTGCGCAACCTCTGGGCGATCGCCGCCCTGGGCATCGTGATCTTCGGCGTCGTGTTCACCGCGACGCATCTGAACCTGTCGCGCTTCGACAATGAGCTGCGCTTCCGCGGGCAGGCCCACGACGACCTGAGCGAGGTCCTCAGCGATCCGCGGGTGAAGGCCGGGCTGCGCTGTGGTCCGCTGACCGGCCCCAACCACAAGATCGTCCCGGACTCTCGCTGGATCGCCGGTCTCGGCGACGGGCAGGTGCTCGCGCGCGAGTGGGTGGGGCGGATCGAGCAGCAGGAGGCCGACGCCACCGCCCACAAGCACAAGCGCGACGGCACCGAGATCCAGCACCCCGATCCCGACGACCTCGCCAAGGCGAAGCTCTCGCACGAGGGCGGCGTCGCGATCGTCGTCACCAGCCGCTTCGCGATCTTCAAGCACGCCTGGTCGGACACCTCCGACGACCCGCGCATCAACCTCCCGCCCGACGGGTTCAAGCGCGTCAAGACGAGCCGGTTCTACACCGCCTATGTCCGTTGCCCTTGAGCGCCGGGCGCCGCGCCTGAGCGCGGCGAGGCTCGCCTGGCCCGCCGCGCTGCTCGGCCTCTTCGCCGCGGCCTTCGTGCTGCGGCTGATCGGCCTGCGCACCGGCCTGCCCTACGTCTACAACGCCGACGAGAACAGCCACTTCGTGCCGCGCGCGGTGGGGATGTTCGGGCACGGGTTCAACCCGCACTACTTCGTCAACCCGCCCGCCTTCACGTACGTCGTGCACTTCCTCTACGTGCTGCGCTACGGGCTCGATCCGGCGTCGATCGGCGGCGCCTACGCGGCCGACCCCACCGGCGCGTTCACGATCGCCCGCGCCGCGTCGGCGTTCCTCGGCGCGGCCGCGGTGCCGCTGACGGCGATCGCGGGCGCGCGGCTGTTCGAGGACCGGCGGACCGGGTTCGTCGCGGGCGCGCTGCTCGCGGTGGCCTTCCTGCCGGTGCACTACTCGCACTTCGCGTTGAACGACGCGCCGACGCTCGCGCCGCTGGCGCTGTGCCTGATCGGCGTGGCCGGGATCTACCGCACCGGCCGCACGCGCGAGTACGTGCTCGCGGCCGCGGGCCTCGGCATCGCGATCGCGACCAAATACACGGCCGGGATCGTGCTGGTGACGATCGTCGCCGCCGCGTTCGCCTCGCCCGTCGTGCACGCGCGCGTGCGCAACCTGGCGCTCGCCCTCGGGGTGCTCGCGCTCGCCTTCCTGGCGTTCAACCCGTACGCGCTGCTGGACCGCCACTCCTTCTGGACCGACGGCATCCGCAAGCAGACCGAGGCCGCCGGTGACGAGGGCGGCAAGCTCGGCCTGGCCGACACCAGCGGCTGGTCGTACTACCTGACGACGTTCACCTGGGGCTTCGGGTGGCTGCCGTCGATCGCGGCGCTGGGCGGGTTCGCGACGCTGGTCTCACGTCAGCGCAGGCTCGCCCTGCTGCTGGCGCCGGCGCCGATCCTGCTGTTGCTCTACCTCGGCAACCAGTCGCGCTTCTTCGCCCGCTGGATGCTGCCGATCTACCCGATCCTGTGCCTGCTCGCGGCCTACGGGATCGTCGCGCTCGCGACCCGCGTGCGCTGGCGGTTCGCGCTTCCCGCGCTCGCCTCGCTGGCGCTTGCGCAGGGTCTCGTGTTCAGCGTCCACAACGACCTCGTGCTGGCCAAGGCCGACACACGCATGCTCGCCCGCGAGTGGATGGTCAAGAACATCCCGATCGGCACCAAGATCGTCGTCGAGCCGATCGCGCCCGACCAGTGGGCGGCCGACGCCGGCCATCCGCTGTTCGGCGACCCGCCGGTGGGCACCGGCTCGGGCAACCGCTGGAACAAGTACGCGACGTCGCGCTCGTGCTTCTTGGACGGCAAGCTGCGCGACACGGGCGGCGAGGAGTGCCCGGTGGTCAAGCTCGAGGACTACGAGCGCACGATCCGGCCCGCGCTGATCGAGTCCTACGAGAAGGGCGGCTTCTGCTGGGTCGTGACGGGCTCGACCCAGTACGGCCGCGCGTTCGCCGCGCCCGGCAAGGTCCCCGACGCCATCGACTACTACGCCGAGTTGAAGCGGCGGGGCGACGAGGTCTTCCACGTGTCCCCGTACGGCGACGCCAAGCCCGGGTTCTCCTTCGACTACTCGTTCAACTACTACCCGCTCGAATACGACCACCCGGGGCCGGAGATCTCGATCTACAGGTTGCCCGCATGCGACACTGGAGCGCAGTGAAGCGCGTCGTCGCGATAGCCGCCGGCTTCTTGATCGTGGCCCTGGCGGCCCCCAACCTGCTCGTCTTCCTCGGTGGCCGCGGGAGCACGACGGACACGCGCGAGGTCCCGCACGCCCAGGCCGCGCTGGTGCTCGGCGCGCAGGTGATGCCCAACGGCGCGCCCTCCTCGATGCTCTCGGACCGCATCGACGCCGCCGCCGAGCTCTACGAGGCGGGCAAGGTCGACAAGCTGCTGCTCTCGGGCGATCACGGCCGCGTCAACTACGACGAGGTCGGCACGATGAAGCGCATCCTGCTGGCCCGGGGCATCCCGGCCGAGGACATCTTCACCGACCACGCGGGCTTTGACACGTGGGACTCGGCGCAGCGGGCGAAGCGGGTCTTCGACGTGCGCTCCGCCATCGTCGTGACCCAGAGGTTCCACATGGCGCGTGCGCTCTATGACGCCCGCCACGCCGGCCTGAAGGCCACCGGCTACGTGGCCGACCGGCGCGACTACGGGCGGGTGATGCGGCGGCTGCAGGTGCGTGAGGCGGCGGCGCGGGTGAAGACCCTGGCGGACGTCGTCACCGGTGCGGACCCCCATTTCCTGGGGCCTGAGCTGCCGATCACTGGCGACGGCCGGACGTCTGCGGGATGATTGACTCGCGAGTCAATATCGTTACTGAGACGTTGTGAGCACTCTTCAGTCCACCGACCACGAGCATCTCGACCGGGCGATCGAGCTCGCCGCCAAGGGCCGCGGCGCCACGAGCCCCAATCCGCTGGTCGGCGCCGTGATCGTCAAGGACGGCCGCGTCGTGGGGGAGGGCTTCCACGCCGAGCTCGGGGGCCCGCACGCCGAGCGCGCGGCCCTGATGAGCTGCAACCCCGCCGACGCGCGCGGCGCGACCATGTACGTGTCGTTGGAGCCGTGCTGCCACACCGGCCGCACGCCGCCGTGCACGGACGCGATCGTCGAGGCCGGGATCGCCCGCGTCGTGATCGCCAGCGACGACCCGACCGAGAAGGCCGCCGGCCGCGGACCGGGCATCCTGCGCGACGAGGGGATCGACGTCGTGATCGCCGACGGCGAGGCGGCGGTGGCCGCGCGGCGGCTCAATCAGCCGTTCCGCAAGCACGCGCGCACGGGACGCCCGTGGGTGCTGTTCAAGTCGGCGATGACGCTGGACGGCAAGGTCGCGACCCGCACCGGGGACTCGAAGTGGATCTCCGGCGAGGACTCGCGGCGCCTCTCGCACCACTGGCGCGCTGAGGTCGACGCGGTGGCGGTCGGGATCGGCACCGCCTTGACCGACGATCCGCAGCTGACCGCCCGGATCGACGGCGTGCACCGCCAGCCGCGGCGGATCGTCTTCGACTCCGAGGCCCGCCTGCCGCTGGACTCCCAGCTCGTCCGCGGCGCCGCCGAGGTCCCGCTGACGGTCGTCGTCACCCGCGCCGCGCATCGCGCCGCGGTCGACGCGCTGGAGATCGCCGGCGCCGAGATCCTCGTCGCCACCGGCGCCAACGAGCCCGACCGCGTGCGCAACTCGCTCGTCCAGCTCGGCGCGCAGGGCATCACCGCGATCCTGCTCGAGGGCGGCCCGCGCCTCGCGGGCGCGTTCCTGGACGCCGGTGAGGTCGACGAGATCCGCCTGTTCGTGGCCCCCGTCCTGCTCGGCGGCTCGAGCGCGCGTGACCCGATGGAGGGTGAGGGCGCCGAGCGCATCGCCTCCGCCGTCCGCGCGCTGTCGCTGGAATGCTCCCGGGTCGCCGACGACGTGCTGATCACCGCCCGCATGCGGGAGTGGTAGGCGTGTTCACCGGGCTGGTCGCGGATCTCGGAACGGTCGAGGCGGTGGACGCCACGGCGGACGGCGTGCGCCTCTCCATCAGCACGTCGCTCGCGGGCGAGATCGGCCTCGGCGACAGCGTGGCGGTCAACGGCGTCTGCCTGACGGCCACCACCGTCGCCGGCGGCGTGTTCACCGCCGACGTCATGAACGAGTCGCTGCGGCGGTCCTCGTTGGCCGAGGTCAGCGCGGGCGGCACGGTCAACCTGGAGCTCCCGCTGCGCGCGGCCGACAGGATGGGCGGCCACTTCGTGCAGGGCCACGTCGACGGCGTGGCCACGGTGCGCGAGACGCGCGAGGACGGGTTCGCCCGCGTCGTAACGTTCGCCGCGCCCGCCGGACTGCTGCGCTATGTCGTCGAAAAGGGCTCGATCGCGGTGGACGGCGTGTCGCTGACCGTATCCGCCGTCGACGACGACTCGTTCTCCGTTTCCCTGATCCCTGAGACGCTCGAGCGCACGACGCTCGGAACGGCCGGGCCCGGACGGCCGGTCAACCTGGAGGTTGATGTGCTCGCCAAGTACGTGGAGAAGCTGACCGCATGAGGCCATTCGCGACCGTCGAGGAGGCCCTGGAGGAGATCCGCGCCGGGCACATGGTCGTCGTCTGCGACGACGAGGACCGCGAGAACGAGGGCGACCTGACGATGGCCGCCCAGTTCGCGACGCCCGAGGCGATCAACTTCATGGCCAAGGAGGGGCGCGGGCTCGATCTGCCTCGCGCTGACGCCCCAGCGCTGCGAGGAGCTCGGGCTGGACCTGATGGCGGCCAAGAACGAGTCGCCGTTCGAGACCGCGTTCACGGTCTCGATCGAGGCGCGCGACGGGATCACGACCGGGATCAGCGCCGCCGACCGGGCGCGCACGATCCAGGTGGCGATCGACCCGGAGAGCGCCCCGCGGGATCTGGTCCAGCCGGGACACGTGTTCCCGCTGAAGGCCAAGCCCGGCGGCGTGCTGGAGCGCACGGGGCAGACCGAGGCCGCCGTCGATCTCGCGCGCCTGGCGGGCCTGAACCCCGCGGGCGTGATCTGCGAGGTCATGAACGACGACGGCACGATGGCCCGGGTCGACGACCTCCAGCGCTACTGCGCCAAGCACGACCTCAAGATGATCACCGTCGCCGACCTGATCGCCTACCGGCGCAAGCACGATCAGCTGGTCGAGCGGGTCGTGGAGACGCGCCTGCCGACCGGGTTCGGCGAGTTCTCAGCGGTCGGCTACCGCTCGCTGGTGGACGGCAAGCACCATGTGGCGCTGGTCAAGGGTGACGTCGCCGGGGCCTCGGACGTGCTCGTGCGCGTGCATTCGGAGTGCCTCACCGGCGACGTCTTCCACTCCTTGCGCTGCGACTGCGGCGAGCAGCTGGAGTCCGCGCTGGCGATGATCGAGCGCGAGGGCTCCGGCGTCCTGCTCTACCTCGCGCAGGAGGGACGCGGCATCGGGCTGCTGAACAAGCTGCGCGCCTACAACCTGCAGGACCAGGGGATGGACACGGTTGACGCGAACCTCGAGCTCGGCCTGCCCGTCGACCTGCGCGACTACGGCATCGGCGCGCAGATCCTGGTCGACCTGGGGCTGTCGTCGATCCGCATCCTCACCAACAATCCGAAGAAGATCCGCGGCTTGGAGGGCTACGGGCTGAGCGTGGCCGCGCAGGTGCCGATCGAGCACGCGCCCAACCCGCACAACGAGGCCTACCTGCGCGCCAAGCGCGACCGCATGGGCCACACGCTGCACCACCAGGGCCTCGCGCTGGACGAGGAGATGGTTCACGAGGAAGCCGTTCACGACCGCTCGAGGCAGCCGTGAAGTTCGCGATCGTCGTCGGCCGCTTCTACGCGGACCTCGCCGAGCGCCTCGTCGCGGGCGCCCAGGGCGTCTTCGAGGGCGAAGCCGACGTCTTCGAGGTCCCGGGCGCGTACGAGCTGCCGTTCGCGGCGCGGGTGCTGGCCGATACGGGCCGCTACGCCGGCGTGGCCTGCCTCGGTGCGGTCATCCGCGGCGAGACCTCCCACTACGACTACGTGTGCAACGAGGCCGCTCGCGGGATCATGGACGTCCAGCTCTCCACCGGCGTGCCCTGCTCCTTCGGCGTGCTCACCGTCGAGAACATGGACCAGGCCCTGGCCCGGACCGGTGGCGGCAAGCGTGATCAGGGCGCCCACGCCGCTGAGGCGGTCCTGGCCCTGGCCCGCCTGAAGACGTCCTTGTAGTCAGTTTTTTTTTGCGTCCTTCTGGGCCTTCTGGGCCTTCTTGAGCTCCTTGCGGACCTCACCGCTCTCGTTGTCGCCGTACTCGTCGAGGCGACGCTGCAGGACCGGGATCGCCGCGTCGGGATCCCCGAGGGCGTTCAGCGCCGCGCCCTCCTCGAAGAGCGCATAGCCGCACGGGCTCAGCTCGTGCGCGCCGGCACACAGCTGCTGCGCTTCACGGGCCTTGGTCAGCGCGGTCTGATAGTCGCCGGCCGTTCGTGCGTTGTATCCGGCCAGCTGCGCCGCGGTGGCCGCCTTCAGGTCCGGCTCTCCGCTGGGCGTCGCGGGCGTCGCCTCCGGTGTGGGCGTGTCGGTCGGCTCAGCGGTCGGCGTGTCGGTCGGCTCCGCCGTGGGCGTGTCGGTCGGCTCAGCGGTCGGCGTGTCCGTCGGCTCGGCCGTCTTCTCGGCCTTCGCCGTCTTCGTGGCCTCTGCCGTCGGCGTGTTGCGTGCCTGATCCTCGTCGCCGCCGCCGTTCCCACGCCCCGCCAGCAGAATCGCCCCGACGACCGCGAGCAACAGCAGGGCGCCAAGCCCGGCGATCAACGGAGCCGCGCTGCGCCCCCGAGAGGGCTGCGGAGTGGTCGCACGCCCGTTGCCGTTACGGGCCGGGGGCCGCCCGCCCGCCGAGCCGCCGCTCGCCGCGCCGCGTCCGACCGCGGGGCCGCCGCTCGCTGCGCCGCGCCCGCCGTCCGCCGCGCCGCGTCCGCCCGCGGGGGCGCCGCTTGCCGCGCCGCGCCCGCCGTCCGCCGCGCCGCGCCCGCCCGCGGAGCCGCCGCTCGCCGCGCCGCGCCCGCCTGCCGGGCCGCCGCTCGCCGCGCCGCGCCCGCTCTCCGCCGCGCCGCGCCCGCCCGCGGAGTCGCCGCTCGCCGCGCCGCGCCCGCCGTCCGCCGCGCCGCCGCTCCCCGCGCCGCCGCTCGCCGCGCCGCGTCCGCCCGCGCCGCCACGCGCCGCGCTGCGACCGCCGTCCGCCCATGCGTCCTGCTCCGCGGTGTCATCGGCACGCGCAGCGCCGGCGGCGCCGGCCGCGCCCGCCGCGCCGGCCGCGCCCGCAGCGCCCGCGGCCGCGCGCTTACCGCCGCCGAACAGGCGCCTCGTCGGACGCGTCGCTTCCGCGGCCGCGTTCGGGCCGAGCGTGCGGTCGAGCGCCTCGACGAACGCGGCCGCGGAATCCCAGCGGTCGGCCGCGTCCTTCGCCAGTCCGCGTTCCAACACCGCGTCAACCGCCTTTGACAGACCGTCAGCGCGCGATGACGCGGGCGGGACCGGGTCCTCGACGTGCGCACGCGCCTGCGCGGCGAAATGCTCGGCGTCGAACGGTCGCTCGCCGACCAGCAGCTCGTAGGCCACGACGGCCAGCGCGTAGCGGTCCGAGGCGGGCGTCGCGGCCTCGCCGAGGGCCTGCTCGGGTGAGAGGTAGGCGGCCGTCCCGAGCACCTGCCCGGTGGCGGTCAGCTGGTCCTCCCAGGCGAGCCGGGCGATCCCGAAGTCCGCGACGGCGAGCCGCGAGTGATCGTCGAGCAGGAGGTTGCCGGGCTTGATGTCGCGATGCACGACGCCGGCGTCGTGGGCGGTGTCGAGCGCTCCGGCGGCCTCGCGCAGCCACCGCAACACCTCTTCATGGCCCGGCGGGCGGCCGGACTTCACGCGGTCCCCGACGGTGCCCCCGCGCATGAGCTCCATGACCATGAACACGCGGTCGCGCCATTCGCCGACGTCGTAGATCGTGACGACGTTCTGGTGGCTGGAAAGACCCGCCGCGGCCCGCGCCTCGCGCTGAAAGCGGCGCCGTGCGCGCTCGTCCTCGCCGAGGTGGGAAGCGAGCACCTTCACCGCGACATCGCGGTCCAAAAGCTCGTCGTGCGCCTCCCACACACTGGCCATCCCGCCGTTGGCCAGGTGGCGGATCACGCGGTAGCGATCGGGTAGGGAAACGCGTGGCGGGGTGGCCGCGGGCATCGCACACACGGTACCCGCCGCCCCGGCTCCTATACTCTCCGCTCCGATGGCTCGAATCTGTCACTCCTGCGGCAAGCGCCCGGCTTTTGGTCAAAGCCGCTCGCACTCCATGGTCGCCACCAAGCGTCGCTTCGATATCAACGTCCAGAAGGTCCGGATCGTTGAGAGCGGTGCTCCCAAGCGCGTCTATGTCTGCACGCGCTGCCTCAAAGCGGGCAAAGTAACCAAGGCTTAGCGCGGGCCGGTCACCGATCGTGGCCGATCCGAGCCTCCTCCGCTTCCGCCTCGTTCTCGAGGCTGCTCTGGCACAGCTGGAGTCACGTCGCGAAGAGGTCAACGACCTGAACGTCTTCCCGGTCGCCGACGGCGACACGGGGGACAACATGGCGCTCACGCTCCGTGCCGTCCTGGCGGAGCTCGATCGCCTGTCCGCCCAGGGCGAGATCGACGAGATCGGCCGCGAGGAGATCGTCGACTCCGTGGCCCGCGCCGCGCTGCTCGGCGCCCGCGGCAACAGCGGCGTCATCCTCAGCCAGTTGATCCGCGGCGCCGCCGAGGAGCTCATCTCCCGGCCTGGCGAGCTGATCGACCCGGTGCTGCTGGCGGCAGCGATGGCCCGCGCCGCCGACCGCGCCTACGGCTCCGTGCGCGATCCCGCCGAGGGCACGATCCTCACGGTCGTCCGCGAGATGGCCGCCCGCGCGTCCAGTGAGATCGCGCACATGACCGAGCCGCGCCTGCAGCACCGCGTCGACGACGCGACGCAGAACGAGATGCTCGCCTACGTCCTCGAGCACGCGCTCGAGGCGGGCCAGAGCTCCGTCAAGCGCGGCCCCGAACTGCTGCCGATCCTGCGCGAGGCCGGCGTCGTGGACGCCGGCGGCTACGGCCTGACGGTGATCTTCGCCGGCGTCATCGCCGCCCTGCGCGGCGCCGACCCGCCGCCGCTGGAGCACCACGCTCCGGCCCGCGTCACCCAGCCCCATCACGCGTCGTCGACCTACCGCTACTGCACGAACTTCGCCGTCACCGGCCAGGGTCTGGAGCCCTCGCCGTGGATCGCGCGGCTCGAACGGATGGGCGACAGCGTTCTCGTTGTCGGAGATCAGACCACGCTCAAGGTTCATCTGCATACCGACGAGCCGGAACGCGCGACGTCGCTCTTCGACGGCGCGGGTGAAGTCTCCCGGCTCGACGTCGCCGACATGCACGAGCAGGTCGAGCAGCGATCGCAGCGCGTCCGCGAAGCGCTCGACATGAGCGGTGTGCTCGCCGTCGTCAACGGCGACGGCATGCGCGAGCTCTTCGAAGGCCTCGGCGCCCACGTGCTCGACGGCGGGGCCACGCTGAACCCGAGCACCTACGAGCTCCTGGCCGGCATCCACGAGATCCCGGCCGAGGAGGTCATCGTGCTCCCGAACTCGCCGAACGTCCGCATGGCCGCCGAGCGCGCCGCGGAGCTCTCCGAGAAGGTCGTTCGCGTCGTCCCGACCCGCTCGATGACCGCCGGCCTCGCCGCCGCCGTCGCGCTCGATCCCTCCGCCGACAGCCGCCACAACGCGGGCGCGATGGAGGAGACCCTGCGCCACGTCCGCACCGGCGGCGTCACCGAGGCCGCCCGCGACGACACCCGCGGCCGCTTCCGCCGCGGCGACTCCGTCGGCTTCATCGACGAGGAGCTCGTCGCCTGGGGGGAACCGGGCGAAACCCTTGAGGTCGTCCTCGGCGAGCTCGGCCGCGAAGCCGAACTGCTGACCGTCATCGAGGGCGACGGCGCCCCGCTCGCGAGCGACGCCGTGGCCGCCCTCGCGCCGGACTCCACCGAGGTCGAGCTCGAACGTGGTGGCCAGCCGTCCTGGTGGTGGCTGGTCTCCGCCGAGTGATCGCAAACTCGGGCTAGGCCGAGTTTGCGGCCACCACCCGTCTATCCCGATCCGCGCGGCACGACGACCACCGGGCACGCCGCCCGGTGCATCAACTTCCGCGACACGCCGCCGAGCAGCACCCGCCGCACCGGCCCGTAGCCGCGCGACCCGCAGACCAGCAAGTCGCACTCGCGCTCGTCCAACGCGGCGAGCTCGTCGACCACGTTGCCCTCGAGCAGCTCCTCGGCGGCCTCGATGTCCAGCGAGGCGAGTGCGCGGTCGACGGCCTCGCGGACGCTCTCGCGGACCGCGACCATCAGCGACTCCTCGGACGCGCGGCCCGCGATCGGCGAGAACTCCGCCCGCGGCGCGACCACCGTGTAGACGGTCAGGGAGGCATCGGTCCTCTTCGCCAACCCGGACGCGACCTCCAGAGCCACCCGCGCGTCAGGGGAGTCCACGTAGGCGACGCCGATCCGCGTGACGCGGCCGCCGGCGTCCCGTTCGCGCATCCCGCGCGGCGCGACCGCGACCGGGCACGCCGCGCCGTGCAGCAGCCGCTCCCCGGTCGATCCGGCCAGCACCCGCCGGCGCGCGCCGCGGGGGGAGGAGCCGACCACGATCATCGAGGCGCCCGTCGCCTCGGCCACGTCGTCGAGTCCGTGCGCGGCCGAGTGCGAGCCGACCACGCGGAACGTCGCCGTGATGCCCGACAGGAAGCGCTGCGCCTCCGCGGAGTGCTCCTCGGCCTGCTCGCGCATGTAGGCCACCCACTCGGCGTCGACCCGGCCCGCCCCGATCGGGTTCTCCTCCGGGTAGACGCTGACCACGACGAGCTCCTCGCCCGCCGACGCCGCCAGTTGCGCTCCCAGGACGGCGGCGTCGTCGCCCGAGTCGGACCCGTCGTGCCCGACGACGATCGTCATGTGTCCTCACCGCCGCGCTGGTTGGCGATCTGCAGTCGCGAATGCGAGCGACCGTAGAAGTAGTAGATGGCGAGGCCGATGGCCAGCCAGACGACGAAGCGGATCCACGTCTCGCCGGGAAGCGTGATCACCAGGTAGATGATCAGGCAACACCCGATGATCGGGAACACGGGCACGAACGGGACGCGGAACGGGCGCTCCATGTCCGGCGACGTGCGGCGCAGGATGATCACGCCGAGGTTCACCAGGAAGAAGGCGGACAGCGTGCCGATGTTGACGAGCTTGACGATCTGGCTCAAGGGGGCCACCGCGGCGAGCGTCGCGATCGCGATGCCCATGCCGATCGTGAGCTTCACCGGCGTGCCGGTGCGCGGGTTGACCTTCGCGATCCCACGCGGCAGCAGGCCGTCGCGCGCCATCGCGAAGAAGATGCGCGTCTGGCCGTAGAAGATCGTCACGAGGACGCTGGTGATGGCGATCAGCGCGCCGAACGCGAGCAGCGAGGCGGCCCAGCTGATCCCGGCCCCGTCGTCGAGCACCGCCGCCAGTGGCGCGTCGGAGTTCGCGAGCTCCTTCGCGGGCAGCGAGCCGACCGCCGCGATCGCGGTGAGGATGTAGATGATCGTGCAGATCACCAGCGAGCCGACGATCGCCAGCGGCAGATCGCGCTTGGGGTTCTTCGCTTCCTCGGCTCCCGTCGACACCGCATCGAACCCGATGTAGGCGAAGAAGATGATCGCCGCCGCGCTGACCACGCCGTCGGCGCCCTGCGGTACGAACGGCGTCAGGTTGTCGGCCGAGAACGCCGCGCTGAAGGCGACGATGATGAAGAAGGCGAGGATCAGCAGCTTCACGAAGACCATGACCAGGTTCGCGCGCGCCGTCTCGCGCACACCGCGCGAGAGCAGGAACATCACCGCGATCACGATCGCCACCGCCGGTAGGTTGAGGATGCCACCGTCCTCGCGCGCGGTCGAGATCGATTCCGGCAGCGCGTAGCCGAACGCGTTGTCGAGGAACTCGTTGAGGTTGCCGCCCCAACCGACGGCGACGGCGGCCACCGAGACGCCGTACTCGAGGATCAGGTCCCAGCCGATGATCCACGCCACGAGCTCGCCGAGCGTGGCGTACGCGTACGTATAGGCGCTGCCGGAGACCGGGATGGACGAGGCCAGCTCGGCGTAGCAGAGCGCCGAGAAGAAGCACGTCAGCGCGGCCAGCAGGAACGAGAAGATGACGGCGGGGCCGGCCTCACCGATGCCCTCGCCGATGACCACGAAGATGCCGGTGCCAATGACGGCGCCGATGCCGAGCGCGGTCAGGTCCAGCGCACCCACCGCGCGCTTGAGCCCGCCTTCCTCAGCACCCGTCTCGGTGTCCCTGACCAACTGCTGGTGGTCCTTGACGGCCCACGGCCCCGTCGATCCCCTGCGAGCAGACCCCATAAGCACCCTTCCCCTGATGGTGTTGTAAACGGACCTTAAACGAAGAACCGGCCGCCACGCGCCACCGTCTGCCGCGGCGTTCATCATCAGTCGGCGTGCGACCGACCGAATTCGCCAGCCGCGATCCGCTGCCCGACACCGGCGAGCCGCGCTACCCGCGGCCGTCGAAGCTGGCCGAGCCGCTGGCGTTCGGGCACGAGAAGGCGGAGAAGGCGGCGCAGCGCATGCAGCTGCACGACGTCGGAGACCTGCTCGAGCACATCCCTCGCGACCGCCGCGCGGCCCGCACGCTGCGTGATCTCGTGCCCGGCGAGGTCGCCACCGTCGTCGTCGAGGTGGTGTCGATCAAGAGCCGCCAGGTGCGCCGCCGCGGCATGAAGCCGATGGTCGAGGCGCGCGTGGCGGACGAGACGGGAACGCTCAGCGTCGTCTTCTTCAACCAGCCCTGGCTCGAGCGCCGTTACCGCCCCGGCACCCGCCTGCTGCTCACCGGAAAGCTGGCGCCGCCGCCGCGTCGCGGCTTCAACGTCTCCGATCACGCGGAGACCGGCGAGCAGGTGGCGACCGGCGAGGACATGGCGACCTACCCGGCCAGCGAGGGCCTGACGAGCGTGCAGCTCGCCGCGCTCGTCCACGAGCACCGCAACGCCCTGCGCGACGTCATCGAGCCGCTGCCCGCACACATCCGCACGCTCGAACGCCTCCCGGATCGGCCCGCGGCGCTCGCCGCCGCCCACTTCGGCGACCAGGAGGGCGGCCGGAGAAGGCTGGCCTTCGACGAGTTCCTGCTGCTGCAGATCGCGCTGCTGCGCAGGCGGGCGCTCCGCCGCGAGGGCGCCCGCGCCGAGGCCCTGCAGCCGTCAGGTGACCTGACCGCACGCTGGCTCGCGCATTCGCTCCCGTTCACCCCCACCGGCGACCAGAAGCACGCCATGGCGACGGTCGACGAGGACATCGGCCAGGACCGTCCGATGCAGCGCCTGCTGATGGGCGAGGTCGGCTCGGGCAAGACCGTGGTCGCGCTCTACGCCATGCTGCGCGCGGTCGAGTCCGGCGGCCAGGCGGCGCTGATGGCGCCGACCGAGACGCTCGCCGAGCAGCACTTCGCGACGCTCCAGAAGCTGATGCCGGGCGAGCTCGTCCAGGCCGCCCTGCTCACCGGCTCGACGCCCCAGGGCCGCCGGGCCGATCTGCTGGGCAAGCTGAGCAGCGGCGAGCTCAAGCTGCTGGTCGGCACCCACGCGATCATCGAGGAGCCGGTCGAGTTCGAACGGCTCGCGGTCGCCGTCGTCGACGAGCAGCACCGCTTCGGCGTCAACCAGCGCCGCGCGCTGGACCGCAAGGCGCCGCCCGGCCTGGCGCCGCACATCCTGCACATGACGGCCACGCCGATCCCGCGCACCCTGGCGCTGACCGCCTACGGCGACCTCGACGTGACCAGCCTGCACGAGCTCCCCGCCGGCCGCCGCCCGATCGTCACCCACGTCGCGTCCACCGACGCCGAGCGCGCCCGCGCCTACGAGCGCATCCGCGAGGAGCTCGACAAGGGCCGCCAGGCGTTCGTCGTCTGCCCGCTGGTCGAGGAGTCCGAGGCGCTGCAGGCGCGCGCGGCGACCGCCGAGTTCGAGCGCCTCCGCGGGGGCGAGCTCAAGGACTACCGGGTCGTGCTGATGCACGGGCAGATGCGGCCACGGGAGAAGCAGGAGGCGATGGCCGCCTTCGCCGCGGGCGGAGCGGACGTGCTCGTGGCGACGACCGTGATCGAGGTCGGCATCGACGTCCCGAACGCGACCGTGATGCTCGTCGAGGACTCCGAGCGCTACGGCCTCAGCCAGCTCCACCAGTTGCGCGGGCGCATCGGCCGCGGCCGGCACGAGTCGGTCTGCCTGCTCTTCGGCCCCAAGGACTCGCGCCGCCTGCGCGCCATGCACGACCACACGGACGGCTTCCGGCTGGCCGAGATCGATCTCGAACTGCGTGGCGAGGGGGAGATGCTGGGCGTCCGCCAGTCCGGCATGCAGGCGCTCAAGTTCGCCCGCCTGCCCGAGGACGTCGAGCTGCTGGAGCGTGCCCGCCGCCACGCCCGCGAGATCCTCGACGCCGACCCCAACCTGCTCCGGCCCGAGCACGCGCTCATCGAGGAGGCGATCCTCCGCGCCTACGGCCCGGACGCCCTCGAACCCATCCCCGCCTAGTTCAGCGCCTCCAGCGGCGACGGCTCGCCACGGGCGCGGCGCCGCGCCCCGGTGACGATCTCGCTGCCGATCACGGCCACGAAGATCAGCACGAGCACCACCGCCAGCGCCAGGGCGGAGATCACCGTTCCGAGCAGGCCCGCCAGCACGCAGGCGATCGCGCCCGCCAGCCGCTTGCCGCTCAGCGTCCCCGCCATCCGCAGCCGGAAGAGCACCATGGCCAGCAGGAAGATCGCCGGCCCGGCGACGACGGCGACGATCTCGGCCCCGTGCAGGACCTCGGTGGGATGCGCGATCACGAGCTCATCGCCGACCGCGGAGACGATGATCCCCGCGACCATCACCACGTGCAGGTAGGTGTAGGCGTCGCGGGCCATCAGCGTGCGGTTCGACGCCAGCTCCAGCCGCCGTTGCGCGACCGCCGACGCGGCGTTGAAGTACACCCACCAGAACGCCGCCGTCGCCAGGAAGGCGACGGCGAACGCCCCCAGGCGCGCGGCGTCGAGCTCCTCGTTGGAGGCGGTCGCGCCCGTGACGACGATCGACTCGCCCAGCGCGAGGATCACGAACAGCTGGAAGCGCTCGGCGAAGTGCGAGACCTCGAGCTCCCACGCCGACGGCGGGACCCGCGGCAGCCCCGGCACGTAGAAGGTGAACAGGGGACCCGCGTAGTCGATCGCCAGCGCCAGCAGCCATAACGCCGTGCGCGCCGGCCCGTCGGCGATCCCGCCCGCGATCCACAGCACGCCCGCGGCCACGAACCAGACCAGGATCCGTCCCGCCCGCGTGCGCTCGACCGTTCCCGGCCCGGAGGCGACGAAGGTCAGAAACGAGTGGCGGCCGAGCTGGATGACCACGTAGGCGCCCGCGAACAGCAGCCCGCGGTCCCCGAACGCGTCCGGGATCGCCACCGCCATCAGGAACGACGCCAGCATCAGCCCGATCAGCAGCAGCCGCACCGCGATCGCGTCCGGATCGAGCTCGTTCGTGACCCAGGTCGTGTAGTTCCACGACCACCAGACGACGAGCAGCACGAGGGCGGACTGGCCCGCGCCCTCCCACGTCAGATGCTCGAGCAGCAGGTGCGAGACCTGCGTGATGGCGAACACGAACACGAGGTCGTAGAACAGCTCCAGCGGCGTCGCGTGCTGCTCGGAGCCGTCGCGAACGCGGGCGTACCGGCTCACGCTGGCCTGACCCAAACCGAGACCATGGTCGCACCAGCGTGACGCGCCCTCCGGACGTCGTGGTCAGCTCAACCGAACCGCCTGAGCACGATCCCGGCGCAGCTGGCCCCTTAGACTCCCGCGGCGTGCAGCTGACGCTCGATCACGTCATCCTGCGCGCCGCCGACCCGGCGGCGGCGCTGGCGGAGCTCGCAGAGAGGCTCGCGGCGCCGGTGCTCGTGCCGGTCAGCGACGCGGGCCCGTTCAAGAGCGGACTGCTCCGGGCGGGTGCGCTGGACATCGAGGTGCTGGCGCTCGGCGCGACGCCGCCGGCGCGGCTGCAGGGCTACGGGCTCGGCTTCCTTCCCGACGTGCCGCTGCGCGAGGCCTCGGCCGCGCTGCGCAAGCTCGGGTATCCGACCTCGGCGCCTGCCGGGGCGACCGCGAACGGGCGCTCGTGGGCCGCGATCCAGGTCAAGGGCCTGCTTCCGGATCCGTTCAGGCTGCCGTTCAAGACGCGAACGCCGGGCCTGGGAGACCGCCTCGCGGAATCGGTCGGCGGCATGCTCACGAAGGTCCCCGCGATCGCCAAGGCCGCGACGCGCAACGCCGGCGCGTCGATGATCGCCGTCACCGAGTACCGCTTCGACCAGGAGGCCTGGCGCGCCGCCGCGGGCGACGGCCCGGACGTCTACTCGGTCGAGGTCGGCACGGGTGGGAACGACTGGTCCAGGCTCCCGGTCGAGCCCGGCCCGCTGCTGCTGCACACCGACGGCCCGGCGGGCGTGCGCCGGATCACCTTCGAAGGCGACGCCGAGTCGTTCGCGCTCGGCGACGTCGAGTTCGAGTTCAGCTCGGCGGCGTGATCGACAGCGAGCTCGGCTCGCCCCGGCGCAGCGCCGCCACGTGCTCGGCGAGGTTCGTCATGTCGATCAGCGAGGCGCCCACACGCACCTCGCCGAGGACCTTGGCCTCGGTCCGCTCGATCTGCTCGGCGCGCTCGACGCACGCCTGAAGCCGCTCGAGCGGGGCGATCACGATGCCGTCGTCGTCGGCACACACGATGTCGCCCGGGTTCACGCGCACGCCGCCGCAGTTGACCGCTCCGCCGACGCGCGGGGCGACGTCGGACCGGCCCGCCATCGGGACCGTCCCGCGCGCCCACAGCGGCAGGTCCGGCGGCAGCCCGGCGCGATCGCGCACGTAGCCGTCGACGACGATCCCGCCCAGCCCGCGACGCCACGCCTCGGTCGCCAGCAGCTCGCCCAGCGCGGCCAGCGGCGCGCCGCCGGCCTGGATGACGAGCACGTCGCCGCGCGACGCCTCGCCGATCGCGTGCAGCACGGACAGGAACTCGCCCGCGGCCACCACGGTGTACGCGGGACCGACGATCCGGGTCGTGTAGGTCAGCGGGCGCAGCGCCGGATCGACGACCGGCAGCGACTTGTCGACGTCGCACAGGGTGCTGACGGGCAGACGGACGAGAGCCTCCATACGCTGCAACCCTAGTGCGCGTCATCGCCGGCACCTACGGCGGCCGGACCCTCAAGGCTCCGCCGGGGGACTCCACCCGCCCCACCTCCGACCGTGTTCGCGAGGCCCTGTTCTCGATCCTGAGCGCCCGGCTGCCCGACGCGCGCGTCCTCGACCTGTTCGCCGGCAGCGGCGCGCTCGGCCTCGAAGCGCTCTCGCGGGGAGCGCGGAGCGTCACCTTCGTTGACGAGGCCCAGCCCGCGATCAAGGCGATTCGGGCCAACTTGCAGGCGCTCTCGGCGGAGGCTCAAGTGCGCAGGCAGGACGCCCTGCGGTTCCTCGCGCACGCATCACACGGCGCGGCCCAATACGATCTTGTCTTCCTCGACCCCCCGTACCGTCAGGCAGAGCGTCTCGCTCCGGCCCTGTCGGAGGCCCTCCCCGCCGTGCTGGCGCCCGGGGCGGTGGCCGTGGCAGAGAGCGACAGACGGGCGCCACTCGCGCTCGACCTGCCCCTCCACGACGAACGCCGATACGGCGACACACTCATTCGCATCTATGGCCCCTGACCCGCGCATCGCCGTCTGCCCCGGCTCCTACGATCCGGTCACGAACGGCCATATCGACATCATCTCCCGCGCCTCGACGATGTTCGACGAGCTGATCATCGCGGTCGTCAACGCGTCGGTGCGCAAGAGCAAGTCGCTCTTTGCCGCCCAGGAGCGGATCGGCTTCATCGAGCACGCCACGGCCCATCTCGGCAACGTTCGCGTGGTCCCGTTCGACAAGCTCGTGGTCGATTTCGCACGCGAGCAGGGAGCGCAGGCGATCGTCAAAGGCCTGCGCGCGATCAGCGACTTCGAGTACGAGTTGGAGATGAACCAGCTCAACCGCTCGTTGGCCTCAGATGTGGAGTCGCTCTATCTGATGGCGTCACCGCAGTACAGTTTCCTGTCATCTAGCGGAGTAAAGGAAATCGCCACATTCGGAGGCGACGTCTCGGGACTCGTTCCGGAGGAGGTCGCCCGCCGCTTGCAGGAAGCGCTGGGGCGGTAGCGAAACGGGGATCTAAATGGACGTCCTGGTACTGATCGACAAGCTGGACGACCTCGTCCACAACGCCAAAGCGGTCCCGCTGACGGACACCGTGCGCGTGGACAAGGAGGAGATCTACGACATCCTCGACCAGATGCGCGCCACGATCCCTGAGGAGATCAAGCAGGCGCGCTGGATCGTCAAGGAGCGCCAGGAGATGCTCGCGGAGGCCAAGCGCGAGGCCGAGCGCATCGTCAAGGAGGCGCGCGAGCGCCAGGAGCAGCTCGTCTCCCAGCAGGAGGTCACCCGCCAGGCCGAGCGCGCCGCGGAGGACATCATCGAGGACGCCCGCGCCCGTGAGCGCGAGATCCGCCTGGGCGCCGAGGACTACGCCGACGAGATCCTGAACACGCTCGAGGTCAACCTTTCGAAGTTCATCGCCGCCGTCCAGCGTGGCCGGGAGCGGCTGCAAGGCCGCGACGAGCCGGCCGAAGTCGGATAGACGGCCTCGAGTTAGCTGGGCTGACCCGGCGCTTCGGCGACCGGGTGGCGATCGACGGGGTGAGCTTCTCCGTCGCTCCGGGCCAGATGTTCGGGTTCGTCGGCCCCAACGGGGCCGGCAAGACCACGACCATGCGGATCGTCATGGGCGTGCTCGCGCCCGACTCGGGCGAAGTGCGCTTCAACGGCGCGCCGCCGGTGCGCTCGCGCTTCGGCTACATGCCGGAGGAGCGCGGGCTCTACCCGAAGATGCGCGTGCGGCGCCAGCTCGCCTACTTCGCCGCGCTGCACGGCAAGCCGGAGCGCGCCGCGGACACGTGGATCGAGCGCCTGGGGCTGACCGAGCGCGCCGAGGATCGCGTCGAGGAGCTGTCGCTGGGCAACCAGCAGCGGGTCCAGCTCGCGGCGGCGCTGGTCCATGAGCCCGAGCTGCTCGTGCTGGACGAGCCGTTCAGCGGGCTCGACCCGACCGGGGTCGACGTCCTGAGCGGCGTGTTGAGCGACTACGCCGCGACCGGAGTGCCGGTGATCTTCTCCTCGCACCAGCTCGAGCTCGTCGAGCGGCTCTGCCAGGCGGTGGCGATCATCTCCGGCGGCCGCCTGGTCGCCTCCGGAACGGTCGACGAGCTGCGCGGGCCGGGGCGCACGGTCGTGCGCGAGGTCGTCGAGCGCCCGACGCTGGCCGAGCGCTTCCGCGAGGCGATCCAGTGATCCGGCTGGTCGCGCGGCGCGAGCTCACCGAGCGCGTCCGGGAACGTTCGTTCCAGGTCTCCTCCGGGCTCACGCTGGTGATCATCGTGCTGGCCGTGGTGCTGCCGACGCTGCTCGGGTTCGGCGGCGCATCGAAGTTCACGATCGCCACCGACGCCGCGAGCCGGCCGATCGCCGAGCGCGCGGTGCAGTTGCAGGACCGCTTCGACGTCAAGCTCAAGGTGGGCGGTGCTGACCCCGACGTCACGCTGCGCGCCGGCGAGATCCGCTCCGAGAAGGAGCCCGACGGCAAGCTGGTCGATCTCTTGCAGGTGGCCAACGAGTCGCTGCAGACACAGCAGCGGCCGGAGCTGAAGGTGGTCACGGCCGAGCCGATCGACCCCGACCGCGACGCCAAGGCCGGCATCGCCTTCTTCACGATCCTGATCCTCTACGGCCAGTTGCTGACCTACGGCTTCTGGGTCGCGTCCGGCGTGGTCGAGGAGAAGTCCTCGCGGGTGATCGAGATCCTGCTGGCCACGATCCGGCCCCGTGATCTGCTCGCGGGCAAGGTCATCGGGCTCGGGCTGCTCGGGTTCGCGCAACTGATGCTGGTCGGTGCCATCGGACTCGTCGTGGCGGCCGTCACGGGCCGGGTCGACGTCGATTCCGACCTCGTGGTGGGGGTCGCCCTCTCGGTCTTCTGGTTCCTGCTCGGCTACGGCTTCTACGCCGCGGCGTTCGCCGTCGCGGGGGCGATGGTGCCGCGCCAGGAGGAGCTCCAGAGCACGACCACGCCGCTGACGTTGCTGATCCTGATCTCGCTGTTCCTCGGCTTCGCCGTGCAGAGCAACCCCGACAGCACGCTCGCGCACATCTGCGCGTTCATCCCGACGACCGCGCCGATCATCATGCCCGCGCGGATCATCCTCGGCGCGGCGCCCGCGTGGGAGATCGTCGCCTCGATCGTCGTCACGATCGCGGCCACCGTGGCCTTGATCCCCGTGGCCGGGCGCATCTACGCCGCCGTGGTGCTGCGCACCGGGTCGGCAGTGAAGCTCAGCGAGGCACTGCGCCTCGCGCGGCACTCCTCGAGCTAGCCCCACAGTCGAGCGAGGGCCGGCCCCGTACGATCGGCGGCCGTGATCGACACGCTGCTCTCCCGCATCGGGCTGCCCTCGATGCCCGCCGCCGACATCGACGGCCTGTTCACGCTGCACCGCGCCTACCTGGAGACCGTGCCCTACGAGGACCTCGCGGTGCAACTGGGGGAGACGGGACCGCTGGACTTCCCGCTGCTGGCGTCACGGGTGTCGTCGGGCCGCGGCGGCTACTGCTTCGAGCTCAACACCGTGCTCGCGGGGCTGCTGCGCGCGTGCGGCTTCGAGGTCACCCACCACCAGGCGGTCGTCGGCGGCGAAGGTCCGACCAACCACATGGTCCTCCTGGTGCCGATCGACGGCGAGACCTGGATCGCCGACGCCGGCCTGGGCGAAGGCTTTCTGGACCCTCTGCCGCTGCGCG
Source organism: uncultured Solirubrobacteraceae bacterium (assembly GCA_963798325.1). Classification (GTDB taxonomy): domain Bacteria; phylum Actinomycetota; class Thermoleophilia; order Solirubrobacterales; family Solirubrobacteraceae; genus Solirubrobacter. The sequence goes on along the minus strand of CAWCSS010000001.1, from coordinate 466,746 downwards.
AGGGTGTCCACGAGATCGGTCCGTTTTCGTACGGCCTGACGCAGGAGGCGGGCGGGACCTGGTGGATGACCCAGCACGAGTGGAGCTCGTTCAGCGGCTTCCGCATGCAGCCGGAGTCGTCCGTGGTGGCCGACTTCGAAGAGCACCACCGCCGCCTGGCGACCTCCCCGGACTCCTCGTTCGTGAAGACCTTCGTCGTCCAGAAGCCTCAGTCCGACCGGATCACGACACTGCGCTCCCGCACGCTCTCCGCGATCGGCCCGTCCGTCGACACCAAGCACGTGGTCGCCGACCGAGACGAGTTCGCGTCGACGCTCGCGTCGGAGTTCGGCATCGACGTCGCCGGCGAGCGGTTGGACCGCCTGTGGACGCAGGCATCCGCCCAGCACGAAGCGTTCCTGGCCCGCGAAGCCGCCTAGCACCCCGCGAGTGTCGACTTAGTCAACCACCGGTTGTGAAAGTCGACACTCGCGCGCCACCGGCAGTGCCCGCGCGGCTGGCAACCGCGCGCCGCGTCGCGCGTCCGCGCCGAGCCGCCGCGCCGCGCGCCGTGCCGTGCCGTGCCGCGCCGCGCGTCCGCGCCGAGCCGCGCCGAGCCGCCGCGCCGAGCCGCGCCGAGCCGCGCCGTGCCGAGCCGCGCCGCGCCGAGCCGCGCCGAGCCGCGCCGCGCCGCCGCGCCGAGCCGCCCGCGCCGCGCCGCGCCGCGCCGCGCCGTCCGCGCCGCGCCGTGCCGCGCCGCGCCGTCCGCGCCGCGCCGTCCGCGCCGCGCGCCGCACGTCCGCGCCGCGCCCGCCGTCCGAGCCGCGCCGTCCGAGCCGCGCCGTCCGCGCCGCGCCGTCCGAGCCGCGCCGTCCGAGCCGCGCCGTCCGAGCCGCGCCGTCCGAGCCGCGCCGTCCGTGCCGCGCCGCGCCGCGCCGTCCGTGCCGTCCGCGCCGCGCCGTCCGCGCCGCCGTGCCGTCCGCGCCGTGCCGTGCCGTTCGCGCCGCGCCGTGCCGTCCGCACCGCGCCGCGCCGCGCCGCCGCGCCGTGCTGCTCGCGCGCCGCCCCTACTCGGCTTCGGCGGAGTCCACCAGCGCGTCGATCGCGCTCAGGTGCGCGCGCACCCGCTCGGCCATGCCGTCGAGCACCGTGCGCGCCTGCTCGATGCCGCCCGCCGCGTTGGTCAGGTGCAGCTTGATCCGCCGCACGTCGTCCATCGCCCCCAGCGCGCGCTCGACCTCGGCCCGCAGCGCCGGTGCGTCGAGCCCGTCGACGCTGCCCTTCGCCATGAGCACCCTCGCCCGCGCCAGCGAGTACGCGACCTCCAGGGCCAGCCGCGACCCGTCCTCGGGGTCGTAGACGACGAAGAGCTTGTCGCCGCCGACCTCGCGCAGGCCGACGGCGCGGGCTGGCAACAACCCTTCTGACGGCACCACCCAGACGCCGTAATCCGCGGCCCGCTGGGCCATTGCCGCGTCCAGATCCTCCAGCGCCTCCTTGCGCGAGCGACGCGAGTTCTTGGCCTCGAAGACGATCCGCCCGCGCGACGCGCCGCCACAGCCGTCGATGTCGACCAGCACGTCACCCTTGCGCCCGCCGCCGCCGCGGAAGTCGCCCACGGCGTCGCAGTCGTCGCCCATGCCGACCGCGATCGCCTCCACCGCCTCGGCCACGGCCTCCTCGTAGGGCCGGCCCTTCGCCGTCCCGCGCGCGGCCTCGGCGTCGACCGCCGCCAGCTTCTCGCGCTCCGAGCGCAGCCCCGCCAGTTCGAGCTTCAACGCCACCATCTGCTCGCGCATCGCCTCCAGCGATGCCTCCTGGCGCACGGAGGCCTCACGCGCGGCCCGCAGGTGCGCGGCCTTGAAGTCCGCCAGCGGATTGGAGCCGTCGGCCGAGGAGAACTGGCGCAGCAGGTCCTCGCGCAGTTTCGCGGAGGTCTCGCGCATCACCTCCCGCAACTGATGTTGCACCGCCACGGAGGAGCCCTCGCCGAACAGCCGCGCCAGCTCGCGCGACAACACGCCGGTCTCGGCCCCGAAGACCTCGTCGACCTTGGTCCCGAAGAACTCGGCGACGACCTTCGCCCGCTCGCCGAACGAGGCCTCGACCTCGCGCGAGACCTTCTCGAACTCGTTGCGCACGAACTCCGCGTCGACGGCGGCCATCTCCCGCTCCAGCACGCGTGCGCCGACCTCCAGCGCGTCGGTCACCACCGACACGGCGTTCTCACCCGCGGCGATCCGCCGGTCGACGTAGGAGGCCGTCGCCGGATCGTCGACGACGACGTTCTCGACGATCACACGCCCCATCAGGACGTGGACGCGGGGATGGCGGAGTGGCGTAGCGGCTTCCACGGGCCCGACCCACGCTACGTGCCGGATCGGACGTCAGCGGGTCGAGAAGCCCGTGAGCCCCTCGGGCTCCTCGCCCGACACGTCCACGGAGGACACGGAGGAGTGCCCCGGCGAGTCACGAACGAACGTGATCATCGCCTCCACCGCGTCCGACGGTCCCTCGAAGACCATCAGCACCGTGCCGTCGGCCTCGTTGGACGCCCACCCGGCCACACCCAGCCGCTCCGCCTCGCGGCGGGTCGAGTCGCGGAAGAAGACTCCCTGCACCTGTCCATGAGCGACAACTCGGCTTCGCGCGTCGGCCACGGAGGTACCGTAGACAAATGACCGCCCTCGAGGGCGAACTCGACGCCTGTGGCGGGGCCGACGCGCCCCCGTCCGCCGCCGCGCGCCTGAAAGAGGTGCTGGCGGAATCGCTGCGCACCGGCCGGGCGGAGCTCGCCAAGCCGCGGTCCGGGCTCGAGGCGCCCGTCGAGGTGGCGATCGCCGTCGCAGCACGGCGTCCTGGTCGCGGCCACGCCCGCGGCCGCGACGCTGAGAGCCGACCCGCGGGCGGTTCCCGAGCGCGAGTGGCTGCTCGTCGCGGCCGTCGTCGGCACGCTCGTCGAGCTCGGCGGCGGCAGCACGCCCGCCCGCCCCGAGGACCTCAAGCTGACGGCGGGCGAACTCCCCGGCGGCTTTCTCGTCCTCGCCTACCCCGACGGCGAGCTCGACGCCGAGCTGCTCACCCTGGCCTTCGACGAGCACGCCCACACGATCGACCGCCTGCGCGCCAACGCGCTCGCGCTGCCGCCGCACGTGATCGACGACGTGCCGCTGAAGGAGCCGATCGGCGCCCGCCACCCGCTGAAGATCGCCGAGGCCGTCGCGCGCCTCGGCGGCCGCCCCGCCGGCGCGCACGACGACTACGAGGAGGCCGTCCTCGCCGTCCTCGGCCCCGGCGGCGAGAACACCCGCCCCCACGAGGACCCCGACAAGGCCAAGCGCGCCGCGCGCCGGATCCTCCAGCGGCTCGACGGGATGGGCAAGTGGGGCGGATATCACACGGAGTTCGCCCATCTCGCGCGAGGCTTCGCCGGCAACGACCGCGCGCTCGCGCAGGAGGTGGGGGAGGCGCTGTTGGAGGCCGGCCTGTTGGCCGAGAAGCCCTCCGTCGGCCAGCGCCACGTCTACCTCAATCCACGCAAGGCGGCAGAGATCCGCAGGCTGATCGAGACGGGAGATCTCCCACCGGGTATGACGCTGCCGTCCAAATAGGAGGATGCCGCCATGCCACCGACGATTCCCAGGCCGAGCCAGCTCGCCACGCAGGCGCAGACCAAGCTTCAGACGCTGGTGACGCTGACCCGCGCGGGGATCGTCCACCCCGAGCGCCCGGACCGTCTGTGGAACACCGCGCGGGCCCTGCTCAAGTACGGCACCACGCCCGCCGCGGGCTACACCGCCGCCGCGCGGAACTTCCCGGACGAGCCGGCGATCATCGACGAGCTCGGCACGCTGAGCTTCAAGGAGGTCGACCAGCGCACCAACGCGCTCGCGCACGCGCTGCGCAACGACGGGGTGGGCGAGGGCGACGGCGTGGCGATCATGTGCCGCAACCACCGCGGCTGGATCGACGCCGTGGTCGCGTGCAGCAAGCTCGGCGCGCACGCGCTGTTCCTCAACACCGCCTTCTCCGGCCCGCAGCTGACCGACGTCGCCAAGCGCGAGAAGCCGAAGGCGCTGATCTACGACCACGAGTTCGCGGAGGTCCTCAAGGACGCCGGCGCGAGGCGCAAGCGCTACATCGCCTGGCACGACCCCGATGACGGCAAGGCCAAGGACCCGCGGCTGGAGGAGCTGATCGAGCGCGGGGACATCGCGCCGGTCACCGCGCCCGAGGAGCAGGGCCGCGCGATCATCCTCACCAGCGGCACGACCGGCACGCCGAAGGGCGCGTCGCGCTCGATGCCGAAGTCGATCGACCCGATCGCCTCGCTGCTGAGCGTGATCCCGCTCAAGGCGCGCGAGAAGACGATGGTCGCGGCGCCGCTGTTTCACGCCTGGGGCTTCGCCCAGTGGGCGCTCGGGATCAGCCTCGCGACCACCGTCGTGCTCAAGCGCAAGTTCGACGAGGAGGCCACGCTGTCGCTCACCGCGCAGCACGGCTGCCACGCGCTGGTCGTCGTGCCGGTGATGATCCAGCGCATCCTCGAGCTCGAGGACGAGGTGCTCGATCGGTATGACCTGAGCCGGGTGAAGGCCGTTCCCGTGAGCGGCTCGGCGCTGCCGGGCTCGATCTCGGATCGCTGGATGGACCACTTCGGCGAGAACCTCTACAACCTCTACGGCTCGACCGAGGTCGCGTGGGCGACGATCGCCACGCCGCGCGATCTGCGCGAGGCGCCGGGCACCGTCGGCCGGCCCCCGCGCGGCAGCGTCGTCAAGCTCTACGACGACGACGGCAAGCCGGTGCCGACGGGCGAGTCCGGGCGGATCTTCGTCGGCAACGACGTCCAGTTCGAGGGCTACACGGGCGGCGGCAACAAGGACGAGCTCGACGGCCTGCTGAGCTCCGGCGACGTCGGCCACTTCGACGAGCAGGGCCGGCTGTTCATCGACGGCCGCGACGACGACATGATCGTCTCCGGCGGCGAGAACGTCTTCCCGGCCGAGGTCGAGGACCTCCTGATGGGGCACGAGAACGTGGCCGACGTGGCCGTCTTCGGCGTCGAGGACGAGAAGTTCGGCCAGCGCCTGAAGGCCGTGATCGTCAAGAAGGGCTCCTTGAGCGAGAAGGACGTCAAGGACTACGTCAAGAAGAACCTCGCGGGCTACAAGGCGCCACGCGACGTCGTGTTCATGGACGAGCTGCCGCGGACGTCAACCGGCAAGGTGCTCAAGCGGGAGCTCCAGGACTCCTAGAGTAAGAGGCATGCCGCAGCGCACTGACCTCTTCGATATCGGGCGCCTCGGGCTCACCTCGGGCGAGGGTCGCCGCATGGACCTCCACGTCCACGTCGACCCGTTCGAATACGGCGGCTCCACGTACGCCGTCGATCCGGAGCTGGTGCCCGTGCGCCTCGACATCTCCCGCACCACCGGCAACGGCTGGGCGATGCGGCTGCGCTTCGACGCGACCATCGAAGGCCCGTGCATGCGCTGCCTGGACCCCGCGAACCCCACCTACAGCGTGGACTCCTACGAGGTCCACCAGCCCGGCGCGGGGGACGCGGACCTGCTCTCGCCGTACATGGGCGAGGAGCTCGATCTGGAGGCGTGGGCGCGTGACGCGCTGGCGCTGGCGCTCCCGGCCCAGCTCACCTGCCGCCCGGACTGCGCCGGCCTGTGCCCGAAGTGCGGCGCGAACCTCAACGACGAGCCCGATCACCAGCACGAGCCGGAACCCGACGTGCGCTGGTCGAAATTGTCCGAGCTCAAGTTCGAATAACGGCTCGCTATCCTTCTTCGCCGCCATGGCCGTCCCTAAGCAAAAGCAGTCGCACGCGCGCACCGCGCAGCGGCGAGCGCAACACAAGATCACCGCGCCCGCGACCAACGGCTGCCCACAGTGCCGCCGGCCGCGCCGTCCGCACCACGTGTGCCCGAACTGCGGGTACTACGGCGGTCGCGAGGTCGTGCACGTGCACGACCACGATCACGATCACGAGCACTAGGTCATCAGTAACCGTCGCGGTTGACGTCAACGGGGCCGATCTCGGTCCCGCTGAGGTCGCGCGCGGTGCTGCCCAGGTTCGTGGCATCGATGTGGTCCTGTTCGGGCCGGCCGGAGAGATCGGGCCGGTGCCCGAGCACGTCCGCGTGGTCGACGCGCCGCTGTCGATCGCCAAGGACCCCGATCCCGCGCGCGCCGTCCGGCGCGAGAAGGACGCCTCGATCGTCCAGGCCGTCGCCGCGGTCGTCGCCGGCGAGGCCGACGCGCTCGTCTCCGGCGGGTCCACCGGCGCCGCGCTGGCCGCCTCGACGTTCGGCTTCAAGCGCGCCCGCGGCGTCCATCGTCCGGCGCTGGCGATCATCATCCCGGTCCCCGGCAAGCCGTTCCTGCTGCTCGACGCGGGCGCCAACGCCGAGGTCCGCCCCGAGATGCTCGTCCAGTTCGCGCACATGGGCGCGGCCTTCATGGAGGCCGTCCACGGCGTGTCCTCGCCGCGCGTGGGGCTGCTGGCCAACGGCACCGAGGCGACCAAGGGCACCGAGATCGTCGTCGCCGCTCACGCGTTGCTCCGCGCCTCGGAGGGCCTGAACTTCGTCGGCAACGTCGAGGGCTTCGCGATCGGGACGGGGGAGGCCGACGTGATCGTCGCCGACGGCTTCACCGGCAACATCGCTCTGAAGACGATGGAGGGCTCGTCGGCGGCACTGCTGGGTGCGGTGCGAGCGGCGGCGCTCTCGAATTGGCGGTCAAAGCTGGGCGGGATGCTGCTGCGACCCGCCCTGCGCGGCCTGCGCGACGAGCTCGACCCCGAGGAGCAGGGCGGCGCGGTGCTGCTCGGGCTGCGGCATCTGGGCGTCGTCCCGCACGGCTCGTTCGGGGCGCGCGGGTTCGCCCGGGCGATCGAGGTGGCCGCCCGCGGCGTGCGCGAGGACGTCGCCGGGCGCACCCACGAACGGCTCGTCGCCGCGGGCGCGATGCGAACAGCGTCCGAGGCTGTCGCTAGCGTCCCCGACGAGTCATGACCCGCGACGAAGTCCTCACCCTCATTCGCGACCACCTGGCGGACGAGCTGTCCGCCGATCCGGCCGCGATCACGGAGACCACCCACTTCCGGGAGGACCTGTCCGCGGACTCGCTGGACCTCTACTCGCTCGTGCAGGAGCTGGAGGACACCTACGGCCTGAGGATGTCCGACGAGGATGCGGCGCGCATCCACACCGTCGGTCAAGCCGTGGAGTACGTCCTGGCCAACGACCCTTCGGGACCCTGAGCGCTGCGCAAGCTCCACGACATGCTCGAGCGACTGCCGGACGTGCTCGCCCGGCAGGCGGTCACGCACTCCTCGTGGACCGAGAAGCGGTCGGATTCCTACGAGCGCCTCGCGTTCCTGGGCGACTCGGTGCTCGGCCTCGCGATCACCACGCACCTCTATCCGCGGCTGCAGCCGGACGACTACGGGGCCGGCCGGCTGACGAAGGTCCGCGCGCAGGCGGTCTCCGGCCGTTCGTGCCGCGACGTGGCGGAGCGCCTCGGGATCCCCGAGCAGTTGCGCAACGCCGCGCCGGCGGAGTTCGCCGGGCCGGCCACGGAGCAACTCGCGCGCACCGAACGGGTCCTCGCGTCGGTCATCGAGGCCGTGATCGGGGCGTGCTACCTGGAATTCGGCTACGAGCCGGTGGCGGATGCCGTGGTCGAGGCCTTCCAGCCGGAGATAGAGAAGGCGCTCGCGCATCCGGCGGACTTCAAATCGGCGCTGCAGGAGCGGTTGGCGCGCCGCGGCACGGTCGTGACCTACGAGATCGCCGCGGAGGAGGGCCCGCCGCACGAGCGGACCTTCGAGATCGTCGCGATGGTCGAGGGCGAGGCGCTCGCGCGCGGGACCGGTCGCTCCAAGAAGGACGCCGAGCAGGCGGCCGCCGAGGCCGCGTTGGAATCCCTCGGGACCTGAAATTGAAGTCCGGACATCCCCTCCGCCCCACCCCGATCAGCCGGCCGTAGATGCACCTGAGCTCGATCACCCTGAAGGGCTTCAAGTCCTTCCCCGACCGCACCCGGCTGACGTTCTCGCCGGGCGTCTCGGTGATCGTCGGGCCCAACGGCAGCGGCAAGTCCAACATCACCGACGCGGTGCTGTGGGCGCTCGGCGAGCAGTCGCCGGTGGCCGTCCGCGGCCAGTCGATGCAGGACGTGATCTTCGCCGGCGGCCACGGCTTCCAGGCGCGCTCGGAGGCCGAGGTCGAGGTCGTGCTCGACAACTCCTCCGGCGGGCTGGACCTGCCGGTGGGCGAGGTGGCGATCCTCCGGCGCCTGAACCGCAACGGCGACGGCGAATACCGGATCAACGGCGCCAAGTGCCGGCTGACGGACGTGATCGAGATCCTCTCGGACACCGGCCTGGGCAAGGAGATGCACTCCGTCGTCTCGCAGGGGCGCGTGGGGGAGATCGTCACCTCCAAGCCCAAGGACCGGCGGATGCTGATCGAGGAGGCCGCGGGCCTCGGCAAGCACCGCAAGCGCCGCCGCCGTGCCCAGCTCAAGCTCGAACGCACGCAGGACAACCTGGACCGCGCGCTGGACGTCGAACGCGAGGCCCGCACCCGGCTGAAGCCGCTCAAGCGCCAGGCCGAGGCCGCCGAGCTCCACGAGCGCCTCGAGCGCCAGATGGACGAGGCGCGCTGGACGCTGGCCCGCGACGGCGCCCGAGTCGCCCGCGCGACGTTGGCGCAGGCCGAGACGGCCGTCGCCGCCGCCCGCGCGGCGACCGCCGAGGCCGAAGCCGAGTTCGCCGCCGTCCGCAAGCGCCGCGAGGCCGCCGAGGAGGCGCTCTCCGCCCGCTCCGCCGACCGCGAACGGCTGTCCGGCCGCTTCTACTCGGCGCGGTCGTCGTCCGAGCGCGTGTCGATGCGGCTCGACGCCGCGGGCCGCGCGGTGGCGGACATCGAAGCCCGCATCTCCCGCCGCTCGATCGCGATCACGGCGCTGGAGGCCGAAGCCGCCGAGGACACGGGCGACGACGGCACCGAGGAGCGCATCGCCGCCCTCGGCCAGGAGCTGTCCGAGCTCGCGCAGGACCACCGCGTGCGGCTCGAACGCGAGCTCGCCGAACTCGAGACCGGCCGCGAGGCCGCCACCGCGGTGCTCGCCCAGAGGACCGCTGAAGCGGCGACCGCCGCTTCGCGTCGCAAGGACGCCGAGGCCGCGGCGGAGACGGCGCGCAAGGCCCGCCGCGAGCTCGACGCCGCCGCCGAACGAGCGCGCCGCGAGTCGGCCCGAGTCGGCGCCGAGCTGGCCAAGGTCAACCAGTTCCTGCGCGGCAACGCCGGAGCGCCGGGCGGAGCCGCCTCGTTGGCCGACGCCCTCACGGCCGCGCCGGGCTACGAGCTCGCGCTCTCGGCCGCCCTCGGCCCTCGCCTTCGCGCCGCGGTCGCGGCCGACCTGTCGGCCGGCGCCGCGCTGCTGGCCAAGGCGGGCAAGGACGGAGCCGCGGCGCTGATCGTTCCGCGCACGGGGCCGCTCGCCTCCACACCATCAGCGGTGGTCGAACCCGACGATGACGCGCTGCGCGGCCCGTCGGCGGTCGAGGCCGCGATGCCGCTCCCGCGGCACCGCGCGTTCCCCGGGTCGACCTCGTTCCGCGTCGATGAGCCCGTCGCCGCCGCGCCCGCGCCCCGCGCGAACGCCCGCCACCGCGGAGGCGCTCTCGAAGCACGTCAAGACCGGCGGCGACGACGGCTCGCGGCGGCTTGCGGCGGCGCTGCTGCACGATGTCTGGGTCGTCGAGGACGTCACGAACCTCGATCCCGCGTTCGACGGGATCGCGGTCACGAAGGACGGCCGCGTGTGGTCGCCGAAGACGCGCGAGCTGCGGCAGGTCGCGCCCGGCGGCGACGACCGGGTGCTCAAGGAGCGCAACCGCCGCGACGCGCTGGTCAAGCAGGTCGACGAAGCGGCGAAGGCCGAGCGCAAGGCCCTCGGGCAGGTCGACGAGGCCCAGCAGAAGGTCGCCGAGGCCGACGCACAGCGCGATGCCGTCGACCGCGACGCCCGGGCCGCCGCTCGTGCCCGAGACGAGGCCGCGGAGGCCGAGCGCCACGCCCGCTGGGTCATCCAGCAGCGCAAGGCCGCGCCGGACGAGGGCCCGAGCGCTGACCGCAAGGCCCAGGTGGAGGCCGCGATCGCCACCGAGCGCCGGCTCGCCGAACGGGCCAAGCGCGAACGCGACGAGCGCGCCCGCCGGACCGAGCTCGAACGCCGTCGCCTGCAGCGCGACCAGCAGCTCAAGCCGACCGCCGAACGGTTCGCCGCCGCGCTCACGGAGCTCCAGCGGATCCTCGCCACGCATGTGGAGGCGCTGGAGGCCGAGCTCAACGCCGACAAGGCCGCGGGCGAACAGCTCGCTGCCGAGCTACGCAACTGCGCCGGCGAGGAGTCACGCGTCCACGCGCGGCTGAAGGACCGCGGCGAGGCCGTCACCCGCGGCGAGGTGCAGGCGCAGCGCGCCCGCGACCACGCCGAGGACGCCGAAACCGCCCTCACCACGCTCGCGACCAGGCTCGGGCTGGACCCCGAGCCGTCCGAGGACCCGCTCGCCGACGACGAGAAGGCCCGGCTGAACACGCAACTCGAGCGCCTGCAGCGCCGCCGCGAGCAACTCGGCCCCGTCAACCCGCTCGCGCAGGCCGAGTACAAGGAGGCGCTCGAGCACGTCCAGGAGCTCGAAGCCCAGCGCGAGGACATGGAGACCGCCATGCGCGAGCTCCAGGGGCTGATCCGGGACACCGACCGCCGCATCAAGGAGGCCTTCGAGGAGACCTTCGCCGCCGCGGCCAAGAACTTCGAGGAGGTCGTCGAGCACCTCTTCCCGGGCGGCCGCGGCGCATTGCGGCTCGTGCGCGACGACTCCGGCCCACGTCCCGTCCTCGGCGGCGGCGACGCGGAGACCTCGCAGGAGGAGCCCGACGACGAGCAGGACGACCGTCCCGAGGACGACATGGGCGTCGAGATCGAGATCACGCCCGCGGGCAAGGCCACCAAGCGCCTGACGCTGCTCTCCGGTGGCGAGAAGTCGATGACCGCGCTGGCGTTCCTGTTCGCGGTCTTCCTCGCCCGCCCGTGCCCGTTCTACATCCTCGACGAGGTCGAGGCCGCGCTCGACGACCTCAACATCGACCGCTTCCTGAAGGTCCTCCGAAGCTTCTCAGGCCGCGCGCAGTTCATCGTCGTCACCCACCAGAAGCGCACGATGGAGGCCGCGGACTCGCTGTACGGGGTCTCGATGGCCGGCAACGGCGTCTCGAAGGTAATCTCGCGGCGACTCCCGCAGGCGGTGGAAGAAGAGGCGGCATGAACACGGATTCGATCGAGGCAGCGGACCAGAGCATCTTCCTTTCGGCCGCCGTCAGCGGCTCGACGGCGGTCGCCTGCTCGATCGGCGTGACCGGCTCCGCGGGCGTGATCTGCTCCGCGGGCGTCGCGGGCGCGTCGGGCATCGTCTCGAGCGCCGGCGTGGCGGGCAGCACGACCGTCGTCGGCAGCGCGGGCATCCTGCTCAGTGCCGGGATCATCGGCTCCGCGGGCATCGTCGGCGGCCTCGGCAACGTCGGCTGCGCGGGCTGCGTCGGGTGCATCGGCTGCGTGAACTGCTCCGGCTGCGTGGGCTGCATCGGGTGCGTCGGGCTCAAAGGGGCGGTCGGGAAGATCGGGAAGACCGCATGACCATTCGCCGCGCGATCCCGAACCTGCTCGTCGACGACATCGGCGCCGCCCACGCGTTCTACAGCGGCCTGCTCGGCTTCGACATCGCGATGGACGAGCCGGGGTTCACGATGTTCGCCTCCCCGAGCAACCGCACCGCCCAGATCACGGTCGCCGACGCGAACACCCCCGGCCTCGACCGCGGCGTCAAAGACGCGCAGATCTCCGTCGAGGTCGAGGACGTCGACGCGCTGCACGCGAAGGCCGTCGAGCAGGGACGCGAGATCGTCTACCCGCTCACGAACGAGCCGTGGGGCATCCGACGGTTCTTCGTCCGCTCACCGGACGGAACCGTCATCAACGTCGCGCAGCACATTTGAAGGCGAGACATCCCCACCGCCCGATCTTCCGGCCCTAGAAGATCAACACGGCCAGCAGCGCGATCAGCGCGATCGCCAGCACCATCAAAGACGCCGCGACCGTCAACGCGACCCCGACGCCGATCTTCACCGCCTGACGCGACGAGTGCTGCACCCGCGACGGCAAACGCCGCTCGGCGAGGAGCATGAAGATCGTCCCGATGATCCCTGGCCCGTACTCGGCCAGCTCCGCCTGCATCACGCGGTCGCGCCAGCGTGCGGCCATCTCGCGCGCCTCGCGCCGCTGACGCACCGCGCGCCGCGGCAGCGTGTGCAGCCGTGATTCCCAGTACGAGAGTGATTCGCGGGCTTCGGGAAGAGCGGACATGGCCCCTTCAAGAATACCGGTGCCTCTATGCTGCCCGACCGCAATGGCCAGAGACTGGTACGACCTCTTCGTCCTCGATCATGGGCCGCCTCCGCCCACCCCGGACGAGCCCGAGCGCGAAGAAGGACGCCGCGGCTTCTTCCGACGCCTGCGCGAGAACATGCGCAAGACGCGCGAGGCGCTGGCCGCGGAGGTCCAGGCCACGCTGTTCGAGGGCGATCTCGACGAGGACACGTGGGAGCGCCTGGAGGAGGCGCTGATCTACGCCGACGTGGGCGCCGCAACGACGGCTCAGGTCGTCGAGGAGCTCGAACGAGAAGCGGATGAGGGCAACCTCGTCGGAGGCGAGGCACTGAGCAACCGCCTCGCGGAGCTCCTCGCCCAGCTCGCTCGCACCGGCGACGACAAGATCGACCTCAGACCCGACCCCACGGTGATCCTGGTCGTGGGCGTCAACGGCACCGGCAAGACGACCACGATCGGCAAGCTCGCCTGGCACCTCAAGAACACGCTCAACCGCACGGTCGTCGTCGGCGCGGCGGACACCTTCCGCGCCGCCGCCGTGGAGCAGCTCGAGCGCTGGGGCGAGCGAGCGGGCGTGGACGTCGTGAAGGGCCCCGAGGGCTCCGATCCCGGCGCGGTGGCCTTCGACGCGATCGCCCGCGGCCGGGAGAAGGGCGCCGACGTGATCATCATCGACACCGCCGGGCGCCTGCACACGCAGACGAACCTGATGGAGGAACTGGCCAAGGTCCGCCGCGTGATCACCAAGCAGATGCCGGACGCCCCGCACGAGACGCTGATGACCGTCGACGCCACCACCGGCCAGAACGGCGTCCGCCAGGCGAAGCTCTTCGGCGAGGCCGTCGGCGTCACCGGCATCATCCTCACCAAGCTCGACGGGACGGCCAAGGGTGGGATCGCCCTGGCGATCGCCAACGAGCTCGGGATCCCGGTCAAATTGATCGGCATCGGCGAGCAGCTCGAGGACCTGCGGCCGTTCGACGCGGACGACTTCGCGAAAGCGCTCCTCACGACGTAAGCGGGGACGGCACCGCGCCGGTCATAGTCCGGATACGATCGGATGAGTGGATCCCTGGGTGTTCTGGCTGATTCTCGCCGTGGTCCTCGCCGTCGGCGAGATCGCCACGATGGGTTTCTTTCTGGCGCCCTTCGCCGGCGGTGCCGCCGTCGCCGCGCTGCTCGCGGCCTTCGACGCGGGCACGACCATCGAGATGGCTGCGTTCCTGGTGGTCTCGATCGTCCTGCTGGCCGCCCTGCGGCCCGTCGCGCGCGCCCATCAGCGCGGCAGGGGGCTGAAGATGGGGACCGCGGCGCTGGTCGGCCAGACCGCGACCGTCGTCGAGCGCATCGCGAACGCCGAGGGTGTCGGCTGCGTGAAGCTCGACGGTGAGATCTGGACGGCGCGGGCGTTCGACGACGACGATGTGATCGAGCCGGGCACCCGTGTGCACGTGCTCGAGATCCGGGGCGCCACAGCGCTCGTGAGCGAGTAGAGGGGGACGTATGACCGCAGGCTTGATCGCACTCGTCGTGCTGGCGATCTTTTTGTTCATCGTGGCGGCGTCAGGCGTGCGTATCGTGCCTCAGGCGCGAGCAGGGATCGTCGAGCGGCTCGGCCGCTATTCGCGCACGCTCGATCCGGGGCTGACCCTGATCGTCCCGTTCATCGACCGCGTCAAGCCGCTGATCGACCTGCGCGAGCAGGTGGTCTCGTTCCCGCCGCAGCCGGTGATCACCGAGGACAACCTGGTGGTCGGCATCAACACCGTCATCTACTTCACGGTCACCGACCCGCGTGCCGCCACCTACGAGGTCGCGAACCCGCTGCAGGCGATCGAGCAGCTCACCGTCACCACGCTGCGAAACGTGATCGGCGGCATGACCCTCGAGGACACGCTGACCTCCCGCGACAACATCAACAACCAACTGCGCGCGGTGCTCGACGAAGCCACGGGCCGCTGGGGCATCCGCGTCAACCGCGTCGAGCTGAAGTCGGTCGAACCGCCCCGGACCGTCCAGGAGGCGATGGAGAAGCAGATGCGCGCCGAGCGCGACCGCCGCGCGACGATCCTCACCGCCGAGGGCGTCAAGCAGTCCCAGATCCTCACCGCCGAGGGCGAGAAGCAGTCCGCCGTGCTGCGCGCCGAGGGCGCCCGGACCGCGGCGATCCTCAAGGCCGAGGGTGAGGCGAAGGCGATCGAGACCGTCTTCGGCGCGATCCACGCCGGCGCGCCCGACCAGGCGCTCTTGAGCTACCAGTACCTGCAGATGCTTCCGCAGATCGCCCAGGGCAGCGCGAACAAGGTCTGGGTCATCCCGTCGGAGTTCTCGCAGGCGCTGGCCAACGTGGCGAGCAAGTTCGCGCCCGACGAGAACGCTCCCAAGCCCCCGCGGCCGGCGAACATGGACGAGATCGACGCCCGCGCGAAGGCGGACGCCGAGGATGCCGCCCGCGCCGCCGCGGCCGCCGAGCGCCAGGCCGAGGTGGCGACCCAGCCGAGCCACGGCCAGATCCCACCCCCGCCACCGACTCCCTAGTCGCCGAAGGCCTTCATCGCCTTGATCCGGTTGTCGGCGTCCAGCGCGGCCACCTTGTAGGACTCCGCGAACGTCGGGTAGTTGAACACCGCCGTCACGAGGAAGTCCAACCCGCCCGCGCCGGACGCCATCACCGCCTGGCCGATGTGGACCAGGTCGGTGGCGCTGGTGCCGAGCACGTGGACCCCGAGGATCGACTTGTCCTCGGGGGAGACGAGCAGTTTCAGCAGCCCGTCGCGGTCGCCGCTGATGACGCCGCGCGCGAGCTCCGAGAACCGCGCGATCCCGGGCACGTAGGGGATCGCCTTGTCGGTCAGCTCCTCCTCGGTGGCGCCGACCATGGCCAGTTCGGGGATCGCGTACACGCCGGACGGGATCAGCAGCGGCAGCTGCGCGACGGGCTGATCGAACGCGTGCAGGACCGCGATCCGGCCCTGCTCCATCGCCGTTGCCGCCAGCCCCGCGCCGCCGGCGCAGTCGCCCACGGCGAAGATGTGCGGGACCGCCGTGCGGTAGTTCTCGTCGACCTTGATGCGCCCGCGCTTGTCGGTCTCCAGGCCCGTCTTGTCGAGCCCGAGCTGTTCGGTGTCGCCCTGGCGGCCCGTGGCGTAGAGCACCGTCTCGGAGACGATCTCCTTGCCCGAGGCGAGCGTCAGCCGCGCCCCGCGGCCCGGCAGGGCCGCCACCGACTCGACCTTCTCGCGCAGGCGGAAGGTCACGTTGCGCCGGCGCAGCAGGTACTGGAACGCCTCGCCGATCTCGCCGTCGAGGAACGACAGCACGCGGTCGCGCTGGTCGACCACGGTGACCTTCGCCCCGAGCGCGCCGAACATCGACGCGTACTCGACGCCGATCACGCCCGCCCCGACGACGGTCATCGTGCGCGGGACGCGCTTGTCGAGCTTGAGCAGCCCGTCGGAGTCGATGATCGTGCGGTCGTCGAACTCGACCGTGTCCGGGCGCGCCGGCCGCGTTCCGGCGGCGATCACGATCCGCTGCGCGCGAACCGGCTCGTCGGACCCGTCGATGCGGACGGTGTGATCGTCCTCGAAGGTCGCGCCGCCGTTGAGCAGCCCGACGCGGTTGCGGCGGAACTGCTCGCGCGTGATCGCGGTCTCCGCGGCCACGACGGCGCCGGCGCGGTCGAGCAGCTGCTCGACCGCCTCGCGCTCGGTCTCCTCGACCCCGGTCGGATCCAGGACGTCGAGTGGGCGCGTGGCGAGTTGCTCCAGGGTGGCCTGGCGCAGGGTTTTCGAAGGGATCGTCCCGGTATGGATCGAGACGCCGCCGAGGCGGTTACGGCGCTCGGCAACGGCGACGCGTTTGCCGAGCTTGGCTGCTTGGATGGCGGCGCGCTGGCCGCCGGGACCCGAGCCGATGACGAGAAGATCGAGCTCCACGGCCGGGAGTCTCCCTGAAGTGGGGGCCTCCGCGCATGGACCCTGGGTAGAGTCTTCAGCCCATGTTCGATTCGCTCTCGGAGAAGCTTCAGGGCACGCTCGCCGGCGTCAGGCAGCGCGGTGCGCTGACCGAGGACGACATCAACAAGGCGATGCGCGAGATCCGTCTCGCGCTGCTCGAGGCCGACGTCAACTTCAAGGTCGTCAAGCAGTTCACGAGCGCGGTCAAGGAACGCGCGCTCGGGATCGAGATCACCAAGCAGCTCAATCCGGGCCAGCAGGTGGTCAAGATCGTCAACGAGGAGCTGACCGCCCTGATGGGCGGCC
Source organism: uncultured Solirubrobacteraceae bacterium (assembly GCA_963798325.1). Classification (GTDB taxonomy): domain Bacteria; phylum Actinomycetota; class Thermoleophilia; order Solirubrobacterales; family Solirubrobacteraceae; genus Solirubrobacter. The sequence goes on along the minus strand of CAWCSS010000001.1, from coordinate 450,028 downwards.
AGTCGGCGGGGATCACGTTCTCGCCGCGCCCGCCGACGGTGATCCTGATGGCCGGCCTGCAGGGCTCCGGCAAGACGACCGCCACCGCCAAGCTGGCGAAGCTCCTGAAGGAGCAGAACAACTCCTCCGTGGCCGTCGCGGCCTGCGACGTCTATCGCCCGGCCGCCGTCGAGCAGCTGATCAAGGTCGGCGCCCAGGCGGGCGCCACGGTCTATGAGCAGGGCATCGACAAGGACCCGGTCGACATCGCCGGGTGGGCGCTGGATCAGGCCAAGCGCGACGGCAAGGACGTCCTGATCGTCGATACCAGCGGTCGCCTGCACGTCGATCAGGCGCTGATGGCCGAGCTGGCGAACATCAAGAAGCGCGTCAAGCCGCACGTCGTGCTGCTGGTCGTCGACGCGATGACCGGCCAGGACGCGGTCAACGTGGCCGAGCAGTTCGCCGAGGTCGCGCAGTTCGACGGCGTGATCCTCTCCAAGCTTGATGGCGATGCCCGCGGCGGCGCCGCTCTGAGCGTCAAGGCGGTCACCGGCAAGCCGATCCTGTTCGCCTCCACCGGCGAGAAGCTGGGCGACTTCGAGAAGTTCCACCCGGACCGCATGTCGCAGCGGATCCTGGGCATGGGCGACGTCCTGTCGTTCATCGAGCGCGCCGAGCAGCAGGTCGACGAGGACGAGGCCAAGGAGCTCGAGCGCAAGCTCCGCAAGAACCAGTTCACGCTCGAGGACTTCCTCGACCAGCTCAAGAAGATCCGCCGCATGGGACCGCTGACGTCCCTGCTCGGGATGATCCCGGGCCTGGCCGGCCACCAGCTCTCCAAGATGCAGGTCGACGAGAAGGAACTCGACCGCGTGGAGGCGATCGTGCTGTCGATGACCCCGTGGGAACGGCGCCACCCGGAGTCCATCAAGGGCTCGCGCCGGCAGCGCATCGCCAAGGGCTCCGGGACCACGGCGCAGCAGGTCAATCAACTGATCAAGCAGTTCGACCAGATGCGCAAGATGATGCGCGGCATCCAGTCGGGCAAGATGCCCGACCTCGGCCAGCTCATGCGTCAGCGCTGATCGCAAACGGGGCAGCCGACCCGATCATCCGACCTCGAAGTCGGCCTCCGAGTCGCTATCCTCCTGCGCCGATATGGCAGTCAGCATGCGACTCACCCGCGTTGGCGGGAAAAAAGACCCCCAGTGGCGCGTGGTCGTCGCCGACCGCCGCTCCCCGCGGGACGGTCGGTTCATCGAGACGCTCGGCCGGTACAACCCGCAGACCGAGCCGTCCACCATCGTGTTGAACGAAGAGCGGATCCGGTACTGGATCAGCAAGGGCGCGCAGCCCTCTGAGCCAGTCCAGAAGCTCATGAAGACCCAGGGCATCTCCTAACTCGACCGTGCGCGAGTTGCTCGAGTATCTCGCGCGGTTGCTGGTCGACCACCCTGAAAAGGTGCAGGTCGACGAGTACGAGGAGGACGACGGCACGCTCGTCCTCGAGCTCTCGGTGGATGATGATGACTACGGACAGGTCATCGGACGCGGCGGACGCACTGCCCAGGCCCTCCGGACGGTCGTCAAGGCCGCCGCGGTCAAGGACAATCGACGCGTCCTCGTCGACATCGTCGAGTGAGCCCAAGGCAGGCGGCCCGTCCGCCCCGCCCCGATCATCCGACGCTGAGTTGATCGTCGTCGGACGTGTCGGCCGGCCGCACGGACTCGACGGCTCCTTCTATGTGATCGACGTCGCGCCGGAGCTTCCGGCGTCGGGCGGACTCGTCTCGGGGCGCCGGATCGTCCGTCGTGCCGGGACCGCCGAGAAGCCGATCCTGCGCCTGGAGGGCTCGACGTCGCGTGATGACGCGCTCGCCCTGCGCGGCACCGCCTTGACCATTCCCCGCTCCGATTCCATGCTCGAACCCGACGAATTCTGGGCGTCTGACCTCGAGGGGCTCGCCGTCTTCGACGGCGACGTCGCCGTGGGCTTCGTCCGGCGCATGAGCGCGCTGCCGTCCGTCGAGGTCCTCGAGGTGGACCGCCCCGACGGGTCCGAGCTGCTCGTGCCGATGGTCGGCGACTGCGTCCGCTCGATCGATCTCGCGGGGCGCCGGGTCGACATCGACCTCGGGTTCCTCGGTGAACGCTGACGTCTTCACGCTGTTCCCGCAGTGGTTCGAGTGGTTTCGGACCCAGCGGCACGTCGAGAACGCGCTGGCGCTCGGGCATTCGCTCGAAGCGGTCGATTTCCGCGCGTCGACGCCGTTGAGCTGGGGGCAGGTCGACGACGCGCCCTTCGGCGGCGGTGCGGGCATGGTCCTGCGCGTCGACGTCATGGAGGCGGCGCTGCGCGAGCGCTACGGGGAGGACCCGGTCTCGCTTCGCTCGTCGCGCCGCGTGATCGCGCTCACGCCCGGCGGTCGCCTGTTGGACGACGCGCTGGCCTCCGAGCTCGCCTCCGAACCCGAGATCACGCTGCTGTGCGGTCGCTACGAGGGCTTCGACGAGCGGATCCTCGACCACTTCGTGTCCGATCAGGTGTCGATCGGCCGCTACGTGCTGGCCGGCGGCGAGCTCGCCGCGATGGTCGTGCTCGACACCGTGCTGCGCAAGCTGCCGGGCGTGCTCGGCGACGACGCGTCCGCGATCGAGGAATCGTTCTCCGAGGCTCTGGAGGGCGCACCGGAGTACCCGCATTACACCCGGCCCGCGCAGTGGCGTGGTTGGGCGGTTCCCGACGTTCTATTGTCGGGGCATCACGCTCGCGTTAATGAGTGGCGCCGAGCGCAATCCAAGCTGCGTGGCACAGGTCCGCTACCATGATCGACCGCCCGCGAGCCCGATCCGCCGAGGCCTTCCTTCCGCTATGAGCACTCTTATCGACTCTCTCGAGCGCAATCAGTTGCGCCGTGTTCCCCGCTTTCAGCCCGGGGATCGCGTCAAGGTCCACTTCCAGGTCATCGAGGGCACGCGGCGTCGTACGCAGGTCTTCGAGGGCGTGGTGATCAAACGCCAGGGCGAAGGGGTGCGCGAGACCTTCACCGTGCGCAAGCAGTCCTTCGGCGTCGGCGTGGAGCGTACGTTCCCGCTGCACTCGCCCAAGATCGAGAAGATCGAAGTGGCTGCCCGCGGCGACGTCCGGCGCGCCAAGCTGTACTACCTGCGCGGCCGTGTCGGCAAGCGCGCCCGCGTTCGCGAGCGCCGCTACACCGGTCCGGAGGAAGTGGTCGAGCGCGGCATCCTGTACGACCCGGCGGCCGAAGCCGCCGCGGCGGTCGACGCAGAGGTGCCGGGCGACGCCGTGGACGAGCAGGCGCTCGCCGAGGCGGAAGCCGTCGAGACCCAGGCGTCCGCCGACGCCGAGTCCGCGGCGACCGCCGGTGACGAGCAGGCCGGCTAAACGGGAGTACCGCGACGTGGCGAAGACGACCAAGAAAGGGTCGTCATCGACCGGAGGATCACTCGTCGAGCTGATCCTCATCGTCGCGGTCGCCCTCGGGTTGGCGCTGGCGATCCAGGCCTTCCTGGTCAAGCCGTACCGGATCCCGTCGGAATCGATGGTTCCGACCCTGCAGATCGGGCAGCGCGTGCTGGTCAACCGCATCGGCGCGCGCTTCACCAAGCCCGACATCGGCGACGTCGTGGTCTTCCACCCGCCCGCCGGCGCGGAGGAGAACACCTGCGGCTCCGGCCAGCCGACCCCCGGCACCGCCTGCGACAAGCCGACCGACGGGCGCGCCGACGTCAACTTCATCAAGCGCGTCGTCGCCGGCCCAGGCGATCACCTGCGAATCCTGGACGGCAAGGTCGAGCTCAACGGCAAGCTCCAGAAGGAGCCCTTCGCCGAACCGTGCGGGGGCGGCGAGGGCTGCGAGTTCCCGAACGAGATCACCGTTCCGGCCGACCACTACTTCATGATGGGCGACAACCGTGGCTCCTCTGACGACAGTCGCTTCTGGGGACCAGTCCCCGAGAAATGGATCATCGGCCAAGCCTTCGCGACCTACTGGCCGCCGAAGCGCATCGGCCTCCTCTAAGACGGCGGACATCCCCGCCGCCCCGCCCCGTTCATCCGGCCTCAAGAAGCGGGGCCCCGCGCGTTCCTCGGGTTCCCGCCTGTTCCGCTTCGACCGTGCCCTCGGGTACCGGTTCGTCGCCGGGGCCGACGAGGCCGGGCGCGGCTGTCTCGCGGGGCCGCTGGTGGCCGCCGCCGTCCTGTTCGACTACGAGACGCTCTCGCTGGCGGACCGGCGCTCGTTGAGCGCGCTCAACGACTCCAAGCAGCACTCGATGGAGATGCGCGAACTGCTCTACCCACGCGTGCTGCGGGCCGCGGTCCGCGTCTCGGTCACCTCGCGCTGCGTGCGCGGAATCGACTCCCGCGGCCTGCACAAGACGAACCTCGCGGCGCTGTCGGACACGTTGAAGCGCGTCGGCGTCTCGGGCGGGATCTGTCTGTCGGACGGTTTCGCCGTCCCGGCCACGGGCTTCGACCAGCGCCACGTCGTGGGCGGAGACGCCACCTCGGCCGCGATCGCCGCCGCGTCCGTGATCGCCAAGGTCACGCGCGACCGCTTCATGCAGCGGATGGAGGAGCGCTACCCAGGCTGGGAGTTCGGCGCCCACGTCGGCTACTCGACCCCGGAGCACCGCGCCGCGATCGAAAAGCTCGGCGTCTCGCCGCTGCACCGGCTCTCGTTTCAGTCGATGGCCTACCAGCAACTCACCCTCTCGGCTCCTCGATAGCGCCAACGCGCCAACTCGCCGCGACCCTCTCAAGTCGCGGCGACGTTCTGCCGATACCACGGACTAGACCGCCCCCGAGGCGGTTTTCGTGTTTCCTAGGGTCCATGGCGACCTTCGTGTTGGTTCACGGCGCGTGGCACGGCGGGTGGTGCTGGGTCGACGTCGCGCGCGAACTCGCGGCCGCCGGTCATGAGGTGCACACACCCACCTCGTCCGGCGTCGCGGAGCGCGCGCGTCTGGCTCCACACGCCGATCTCGCCGCGCACGTCGAGGAGCTCGCCGGCCTGCTCTCCTTCAACGACCTCCGCGAGGTCGTCCTGGTCGGCCACTCCTACGGCGGGCTCGTCATCTCCGGCGCCGCCGCGCGCGTCGCCCCGCGTCTCGCCCGCATGGTGTTCCTGGACGCCTTCATCGCGGATGACGGCCAGTCGATGTACGACCTCCTGCGCCCGGAGCGCCGCACGGTCTACGACGACTCGACCCACGGCGGCCTGATCGAGCCACCCGCGCCCGAGGTCTTCGGCGTCGTCGGCGATCGTGCCGCGTGGCTCTCGGACCGCTTGACCGGCCAGCCCGTCCAGACCTGGAAGCAGCCGTTGTCCTTGCCGTCACAGCCACCGTTGCCGCGGCAATACCTCCGCTGCACCCAGGGACCCTTGACCCCGAGTTTCTCCGGCTTCGCCGTGCGCCTCCGCGACACCGCGGGGTGGGACGTCCTCGACTTCGACGCACCCCACGACGCGATGATCACGCACCCGCTGGACCTCGCCGCCGCGCTCGCGACCTGAGCCCGCGCGTGCGCCGAGTGCTCTCGCCGCGCCGCTGCGCGCGCCCTCGTGCGCCCGCCGGGCCGCCGCGCGCGCCCGCGTGTTCTCGGCGCGCCGCCGCGCGCACCCTCGTGCTCTCGGCGCGCCGCCGCGCGCGCCCTCGTGCTCTCGGCGCGCCGCCGCGCGCACCCTCGTGCTCTCGGCGCGCCGCCGAACGCGCCCGCGTGCTCTCGCCGCGCCGCCGCGCGCCCGCGTGCTCCGCCGCGCACACCCGCGTGCTCTCGCCGCGCCGCCGCGCCCGCCCGCGCCCGCCCGCGTGCTCTCGCCGCGCCGCCGCGCGCGCCCGCGTGCTCCGCCGCGCACGTCGCGTGCTCTCGCCGCGCCGCCGCGCGCGCCCGCGTGTTCCGCCGCGCACACCCGCGTGCTCTCGCCGCGCTGCCGCGCACGTCGCGTGCTCTCGCCGCGCCGCCGCGCGCGCCCGCGTGCTCTCGCCGCGCACGGCCCGCGTGCTCTCGCCGCGCACGCCCGCGTGCTCTCGCCGCGCCGCCGCGCACACCCGTGTGCTCTCGCCGCGCACGCCCGCATGCTCTCGCCGCGCACGCCCGCATGCTCTCGCGGCGCCGCCGCGCGAACTCGCCGCGCAAAGACGACACAGTCTTTTTGCACTTAAGTTGCAAATAGGTGGTGATCCGTTCACCGATCCCACATAGCGTCACGCCCCATGACCGACCGCCGGCATATCGCGGGCCAGCAAGGCGAGGATCTCGCCGCCCAGCACTTCGAACGCCTCGGGTTCGACGTGCTCGCCCGCAACCACCGGACGCGCTACGGGGAGCTCGATCTCGTCGTCGACGACGGCCGGACACTCGTCTTCGTCGAGGTCAAGACCCGCCGCTCCGACGCGCGCGAACCCTGGGAGAGCCTCCACTGCGCCAAGCAGTCCAAGGTCCGCCGGATGGCGTTGTCCTGGCTGCACGAGTCCTCCGAGCGCCCGTTCAGCCGCAACCTGCGCTTCGACGGCGTGGCGATCCTGCTCGACCCGCACGGTCAACTCATCCGCCTCGACCACCTGGAGGCCGCGTTCTGATGCTGGCCCGCGTTTGCACCTTCGCCGTCGAAGGCGTCAAGGCACAGCGCGTCTGGGTCGAGGCGGACATCCGCGTCGGCCTGCCCGCGTTCACCGTCGTCGGCCTCGCCGACAAGGCGGTCCGCGAGGCGCGCGAGCGCGTCCGCTCCGCGCTGCAGAACTCCGGCTTCGACTTTCCGCTGCGGCGCATCACCGTCAACCTCGCACCCGCGTATCTGCGCAAGGTCGGTCCAGCGTTCGACCTGCCGCTCGCGGTCGCGCTGCTCGTCGCCTCCGGACAGCTCGATCCGGAGTCGATCGAGTCGTGCGCGATCGTCGGCGAGCTCTCCCTGACCGGCGAGACCCGGCCCGTACGCGGGGCGCTCGCGGTCGCCGAGGCCGTCCGCGCACATGGTCTGCGCCGGCTGATCCTTCCGCTTTCCCGAGCGCGCGAGGCGTCGCTGATCCCTGACGTCGAGATCGTCGGCATCGAGTCGCTGGTCGATCTCGTCGCGACCATGCGCGGCGACGCCATCCCGCTCGGTATCCCGCCCGCGCTTGCCGACGTGGAGGAGGAGGAGGCCGATCTCGCGGACGTCCGCGGGCACAACGCGCTCGTGCCCGGCCTCGAGGTCGCCGCTGCCGGCGGGCACAACCTCTTCCTGCAGGGTCCGCCGGGCACGGGCAAGACGATGATCGCCCGCCGCCTGCCGTCGATCCTGCCGCCGCTGGACCCGGACGAGGCGATCGAGGTCACGCGCATCCAGTCGATCGCCGGCCTGCGCGGCGCGCGTGGGCTCGTGACCCAGCGGCCGTTCCGCGCGCCGCACCACACAGTCTCGGCCGCGGGGTTGGTCGGCGGCGCCAGCCCGCCACAGCCGGGGGAGGCGACGCTCGCCCACCGCGGGGTGCTCTTTCTCGACGAGCTCTCGGAGTTCGCGCGCCCCAGCCTCGAAGCCCTGCGCCAGCCGCTCGAGGACGGCCACGTGACGATCGTCCGCGGCCAGCAGGTGATGATCTTCCCGACCCGGTTCATGCTCGTCGCCGCCTCGAACCCGTGCCCGTGCGGGCACGGCGACACGCTCTGCAGCTGCTCGCCGACCGACCTCGCCCGCCACCGTCGTCGCCTCTCCGGCCCGCTGCTGGACCGCATCGACATCATGATGCGCGTCGAACGCCCCAGCTCGGGAGCCCTCCGCGGCCAGATCGCCCCCTCGTCGGCGGTCACCCGCGAACGCGTCATGGTCGCTCGCGAGCGCCAGTCCATCCGCCTGGCCGCCTATCCGGAGACCTGCAACGCCCAGCTCACCTCCCGCCAGATCCGCGAGGTCGGCCGCATCACGCAGGACGCGCTGCGCCTGCTCGGAGACCTCTACGACCGCCACGCCCTCTCGGCGCGGGGCCACACTCGCATTCTGCGCGTCGCGCGCACCGTCGCCGATATCTGGGACTCCGATGATGTCCGCGCCGAGCACATCGACACGGCCGCAAGCCTCCGTCTCGACGAGGGCGCTCCGGTCGCCCAGGCCGCATGACCGCCTGCGACGACTGCCTGCGCCGGGCGGATCTGATCGGCGCCGTCGCGGGGCGGCTCGAGATCGAGTTCAAGAAGCGGACCGCGCCCGGCCGCGTGCTTGCGCTGCCCGACGAGGTGCTCCTCGAGATCGGCGCCTCGCACGCGGTGGCTGAGCGCTACGCGCGCTTCAACGCGCCCGCCGCGCGTGAGCGGGCGTCGGCGGCCCGGCTGGCGACCGTCTGCCGCTGCCGCGACGAATACCCGGAGCGCCTGCGCGACCTCGCGGACCCGCCTGCCGTGCTCCACGTGCTGGGAGATCCCGGCGCTCTGGAAGATCAGGACGGCGTGGCCGTCGTGGGTGCCCGCCGGGCGTCGTCGTACGGGCTCGACGTGGCCCGCGGCATCGGCCGCGGGCTGTCGGCCGCGCGCGTGACCGTGGTGTCCGGCCTTGCGCTCGGGATCGACTCGGCCGCCCACGCCGGCGCGCTCGAAGCGCCCGGCCGGACGATCGGCGTGCTCGCCGCGAGCGCCCACGTCGCGTATCCGGCACGCGGGCACCGGCTGCACGCGGCCGTCGCCGCCCGCGGCGCCGTCGTCTCGGAGATGCCGCCGGGCGCCAGCGCGTACCGCTGGTGCTTCGTCGCGCGCAACCGGATCATCGCCGCCCTGGCCGCGGCGACCGTCGTCGTCCAGGCCACGGAGAAGTCCGGCTCGCTGACCACGGCCGACTTCGCCAACGAGGTCGGCCGCGCGGTCGGCGCCGTGCCCGGCCCGGTCACCAGCCGCCTCTCCGGCGGCACCCACACGCTGATCCAGACCGGCGCGCCGCTGATCCGCGACACGACCGACGCCCTGGACTTGCTGGCCGGCGCGACCGGCCGCGTCTTCACCACACCCGAGCCCGAGCGCCCGCACCTCGCGCCACCGCTCAACCGCCTGCTCGAGGCGGTCGAGGACGGCGCCGGCACGCTCGGCGAACTCGCCACCACGCCCGACCAGGCCCGAACGGCGCTCGCCGGCCTTGGGGAGCTGGAGCGCCTCGGCCTCGTCCGCCGGGGCTTTGGTGGGCGGTGGGAACGTGCCGCGTGAACGGCGAGCAGAGCGCGCCGGTCGTCTCAAGCGCGCCCCGGGCGGATGGTCGGCTCATTCGCCGGCGGCCGCGCCTGACCCGCCCGGCGCGCCCCCGTGCTGGTGGGCAGTGAGGACCGGCCGGCGCCGGCATGCCTGCGTGTTTGCCCCGGCTCGGCGGACGAAACGAGCAGCGAGCGGCAACGCGCCACCCAACCACGCGAGTGTCGAGTTTCACAACGTATGGGACGAAAACTCGACACTCGCGTGACACCCGGCGCGAAGCAGCCGCCTTGACGGCCGCGAGGCGACCCGCTCGTCGTCAACGCCGGCTGCCGGCGCCGTGCCGGCTGCACCGCGCCGGCCGCGCCGCGCCGGCCGCGCCGCGCCGGGTGCGCTGTGCCGGCTGCGTCGTGCCGGCTGCGCCGCGCCGCGCTGGGCCGCACCGCGCCGCGCCGCGCCGCGCCGCGCCGCGCCGCGCTGGGCCGCGCTGGGCCGCGCCGGGCCGCGCTGGCCGCCGCCGCGCCGCGCCGGCTGCGCCGTGCGGGCTGCGCCGTGCGGGCTGCGCCGTGCGGGCTGCGCCGTGCGGGCTGCGCCGTGCCGTGCCGTGCCGACCGCGCTGTGCCGACCGCGCTGTGCCGACCGCGCTGTGCCGACCGCGCTGTGCCGACCGCGCTGTGCCGACCGCGCTGTGCCGACCGCGCTGTGCCGACCGCGCCGTGCCGGCTGCGCCGTGCCGGCCGCGCCGCGCCGGGCTGCGCCGCGCCGCGCCGCGCCGCGCCGTGCCGGCCGCGCCGCCGCGCCGTGCCGGCCGTGCCGTGCCGGCCGCGCCGCCACGCCGCGCCGCCGCGCCGCGCCGGCCGCGCCGGGGCGCCGTGACACGAGGCGCCACGCCACGCCGCGTCAGCGCATGACCCAGGTGTCCTTCGCCCCGCCGTTCTGCGACGAGTTCACGACCAACGCGCCCTCGGAGCGCGCCACGCGGGTCAACCCGCCTGGCAGCACGCGCGGGTTGCACCCCTCGCCCAGGAAGACGAAGGGGCGGAGGTCGATGTGGCGCGGTGCGAGCCGGCCGCCCTCGACGACGGTGGGGTGGGTGGAGAGCATGACCATGCGCTGGGCGATCCAGGCGCCGGGGTCGGCGATCACCGCGTTGCGGGTGGCTTCGATCTCCTCGCGCGAGGCGCGCGGGGCGATGAGCACGCCGACGCCGCCGTGACCCGCGCGTGGCTTCAGGACCAACGTGTCGAAGACGTCCAGCGCTTCTTCGAGCTGTCCGGGCTGGGCGAGGTCGTAGGTCGGGACCGATCGCAGGACGGGTTCCTCGCCGACGTAGAAGCGGATCATGTCCTCGACGTAGGCGTGGGTGAGCTTGTCGTCGGCGACACCCGTGCCGTACTGGTTGACCAGGCCCAGCACTCCGGCGCGGACCGGCTCGATCAGCAGGCGGCCGATGTCGGAATCGAGCCGGTCGGCGTTGGTGCGCCGGTAGATGACGTCGATCTTGCGCTCCTCGCGCAGGCCGCGCTCGGACAGCCAGAGGAAGCCGTCGCGCACGAAGAGCTCGGACGGCTGGCACAACGGGATGCCGAGTTGGCGCGAGAGCCAGGCGTGCTCCCAGTAGGCGGAGTTGTGCTCGCCGTCGGTCAGCACCGCCGCGACCGGCGCACGCCGACCGCGAGCGGCGGCCGGGGCGACGGCCCGCAGCGCGTCCGCCAGAAGGTCGATCTCGCCGTCCAAGGGCCGTGGGGTGGCGTCGGGCGGCACGTCGATGTGCTCCAAGAGCGCGCGCCGGGTGGCGTGCAGGTAGGCGAAGCCGGACGGGGTGCGCACGTTGTCTTCGAGTACGAGCCACTCGCCGGTCTCGTCGCGCACGAGGTCCAGGCCCGCGACGCCGATCCAGACCCCGCCGGGCGGGGCCAACCCGCGCATCCCCGGCTCGAAGTAGTCCGCCGAGCGCACGACCTCGGGTGGGACGACGCCCTCGGCGACGATCCGCTGGTCGCCGTAGACGTCGGCGACGAACGCGTTCAGCGCGCGCACCCGCTGGGCGAGGCCGCGCTTGACCGGCTCCCACTCCTCAGCGGTGATCACGCGCGGGACGGGGTCGACATAGAACTGGAGGTCGCCCTCGAGCGAGGAGAAGCGCACGCCGGCGCGCTGCAGCGAGCGACTGACCATCGCGGGAAGCCGCTCCGCCGAAGCGCGGGCGATGGCCTCGAGCGCGGGACGCGCCGCCGCGCGGGGGAGGCCGCTCGAATCGAACCCCTCGTCGTAGATCCCCTCGCTGACCGGATAGTCGGTCAGGAGGTCCTCCGCACCCGTCGAGGTCATCAGGCGCAACAGCCTGACAGAACCCGCGCAGATCGACGTTCTACAAACGGGCCAGTCACCGTGGACCGCCTAACCTGCTCGGTCTTATGGCCCCTCCCGCAGTGCTTTCGATCGCCGGTTCGGACTCCGGCGGCGGCGCCGGCATCCAGGCGGATCTCAAGGCGTTCGCCCGCTGCGGCGTGCACGGGATGACCGCGATCACGGCGCTGACGGCCCAGAGCACCACCGGCGTGACCGCGATCCACCCGGTGCCGCCGGAATTCATCATCGAGCAGGTGCGGGTGGTCGCCGAGGACATCGGCGTCGACGCCGTGAAGATCGGCATGCTCGGCACCGCGGAGACCGTGCGCGCCGTCCGACAGGCCATCGCACCGCTGGACGGCGTGCCGATCGTCATCGACCCGGTGATGGTCGCCGAGTCCGGCGCCGTCCTGCTCGACGACGAGGCGCGTCAAGCGATCGTGACGGAGCTGTTCCCGCTGGCCACGGTGATCACCCCGAATCTCCCCGAGGCGCGAACCCTCGCGCACGACGCGAACGACATCGAGCAACTCGCCCGAGCGCTCCACGCCTTCGGCCCCAAGCACGTCGTCATAACCGGCGGCCACCGCGACGTCATCACCGACGTCTTCTTCGACGGCACGAGCTTCCACGAGATCCCCGGCGAGCGCTACGCCGACGGCGCCGCGCACGGCAGCGGCTGCACCCACTCGTCCACGCTCGCCGCCCACCTCGCGCTCGGGTACACGCCGCTGGAGGCCGCACAGCAGGCGAAACGCATCGCCTCCGAGGCCGTCCGGGACGGGCTGCGCGAGATCGGCCGGGGCGCCGGTCCCGTCAATGTGTTAGGCGGGGCCGTAACTCCGCTGACGGACCGTCGTATTGGCGCGACGGACCCGTCTGGCCGCTCCAGCGCACGTGACATAATGCGCCCATGAAGTTCCTGCGCATGCGTCCTGGGTACGGCGAGCAGTTGATCGCCGAGGGAGACATCGAGCTCCAAGAGGACGAAGCGCGGCTGGTCGCGGAGTTCCGGCAGCAGCTCGAGCAGGGGATGTGGGCCGCGATTCCGGTGCAGACCGAGAGCGGCCGCAGGGAAGCGGAGATGGTGCGCGCGTTCGAGGACATCCCGCGCGACGCCGGCCGGGTCATCTTCTTCCCCCGCGCAGCGGGCGGGGCGCGCTAGCAAGCCGGTGACTGTCGCCCTCTGCGCCACCGCGATCGTCATCGTCGCCCTGCTGTGGGAGGTGACGGTCCCGTACTTCGAGAAGCGCTCGGAGCGTCGGCGCGCACGTCGCGAGGCCCGCGCGCACGGGGACGTCCACGCGTACGACCCCGGTCGTGAGCGCCGCGCCGAGCAGCGCGCGCGCGAGCTCTTGAAATCGTGCGTGAACGACGAGGAGTGGGAGATGTACCGCGACCTGGGCCTGATCCGGGTCTGGGGCGCCGAGAACCTGGACAAGGAGCTCAAGGGCGTCCCGTACGCGTACCTGATCTACCCGCACAAGCCGATCGTCGCCTACCTGCCGCAGACCGGCCGCCTGCTCAACGAGTACTGCGTCGAGTTCCCGGACGAGTCCAAGCCCTACGGCAGCTCACGGCTCCCGGACTCCGACGACGTGCTCGCCAAATGGATGGCGCTGAAGGGCGACGAGCGCCGCCTGATCTCCAGCGCCAACATGCACCTGCCCGGCCGCCAGGTCGATCCACGCCAGGTGCAGCGCGACATCTGGCGCCTCGGGCGCTGGGAGCGGGAGCGCCTGGAGCGCCACCGGCGCGCGAGTTCCGGCGCGGCGTAGACTCGCCGCCATGGATCTGAAGCATCGGTCCCGCGCGCTCACCGAGGGGCGAGACCGCGCGGCCGCACGCGCCTACCTGAAGGGCATCGGCTACGACGACGAGGCACTGTCGAAGCCCATCATCGGGGTCGCCAACACGTGGATCGAGACGATGCCGTGCAACTTCCACCTGCGCGCGCTCGCCAAGCACGTCAAGGACGGCATCAAAGCCGCCGGCGGCACGCCGATGGAGTTCAACACGGTCGCGATCTCCGACGGCATCACGATGGGCACGTCCGGCATGAAGACGAGCCTGGTGTCCAGGGAGGTCGTCGCCGACAGCATCGAGCTGGTCACCCTCGGCCATTTCTTCGACGCCGTGATCTGCCTGTGCGCGTGTGACAAGACGATCCCCGGCACGGTCATGGCCCTCGCGCGCCTCGACGTCCCGGGCGTGATGCTCTACGGCGGCTCGATCCCGCCCGGGCACTACAAGGGCAAGGACATCACGATCATGGATGTCTTCGAGGCCGTCGGCGCCAACGCGGCGGGCAAGATCACCGACCAGGACCTGGCGGACATCGAAGCCGCCGCCAGCCCCGGAGCGGGCGCCTGCGGCGGCCAGTACACGGCCAACACGATGGCGATGGCCTTCGAGATGATGGGCATCAGCCCGATCGGCCCGTCCCTCGCACCCGCCCAGGACGCCACCAAGTCCGACCACGCCTACGCGGCCGGCGAGCTGGTGATGGACGTTCTCCGGCGAGGACAACGACCAAGCGATCTGATCACCAAGGAGTCGCTCGAGAACGCCATCCTCGCCGTCGCGGCCTCCGGAGGCAGCACCAACGGCGTCCTGCACCTGCTCGCCGTGGCCAGGGAAGCCGGCGTCGCCCTCGACATCGACGACTTCGACCGCGTCGCGGAGTCCACCCCGAGCCTCTGCGACCTCAAGCCCGGCGGGCGCTTCGTCGCCACCGACCTGCACGCCGCGGGCGGCACCGCCGTCCTGGCCAGGCGCCTGAAGGAGCTCGGGCTCCTGCACGAGGACGCCCCGACCGTGACCGGCAAGACGATCGGCCAGGAGGCGGACGACGCCAAGGAGGCGCCCGGCCAGGAGGTGATCCGGCCGATCAGCGACCCGATCAAGAAGACCGGCGGCATCGCCATCCTGCGAGGCAACCTCGCGCCCGAGGGCTCCGTCGTGAAGCTCTCCGGCCACGAGAGACGCCATCACCGCGGCCCGGCGCGCGTCTTCGAAGGCGAAGAGGCCGCCATGCACGCGGTCACCAGCGGCGAGATCAACGAAGGTGACGTCGTGGTCATCCGCAACGAGGGCCCCGCCGGCGGCCCGGGAATGCGCGAGATGCTCTCCGTCACGGCGGCGATCGTGGGGGAGGGGCTCGGCGACTCCGTGGCCCTGCTCACCGACGGCCGCTTCTCCGGCGCCACACGAGGCTTCATGGCCGGCCACATCGCCCCGGAGGCGGTGCACCGGGGGCCGATCGCGGCCGTCCGGGAAGGCGACACGATCATCATCGACGTCGACAGCCGGCGCATCGACCTCGACATCCCCGAGGCCGAGATCGAACAGCGCCTCAGCGACTACGAGCCGCCGGAGCTCGAGCAGCGCGGCGTGCTCGGCAAGTACGCCAGGCTCGTCTCGAGCGCCTCAGAGGGCGCTATGACGCACCCGGGTCAACCGGTTCGCGTCCCGCGATGAAGTCGTCCAGGAGCGCGTTGAAGCGCGAGGGCCGCTCCACCTGAGCCAAGTGGCCCGTGTCGTCGAACACGACGGCACGGGCATTGGACCCGATCAGGCGCTCGTACTCCCACGCGTCCTCGACCGGGATCAGCACGTCGTTGCGCCCCCAGACGATCAGCGTCGGCACCTCGATCTCCGGAAGCCGATCACGGAACGAGTAGCCGAGCACCGCGTCGAGCCCGCCGACGAAGCCCTTGGTCCCGGCGCCGACGACGAGCTCCGACGCCAGCGGCACCGACAGCCGCTCCGGGTAGCGGACGACGAGCTGCAGCGCCGCGCGCCGCAGTCGCGGCCGGTTGACGACGGGCAGCTGCTTGACACCGGTCCGCGCCGCGCTGACGGCCATCAGCCGCCCGACGGCCATGATCGGCTCGCGCCACATGTTCTCGGCCGAGATCCCCGCCGCGGAGACGAGCACGAGCTTGCGCACGCGCGTCGGGAACGCCAATGCCAGCTCGGCGCCGATGAACCCGCCCATCGAGTTGCCCACGACCACCGGCGACTCGACCTCCAGCACCGAGCACAGCGAATCGATCACGCGCGCGAAGCCCTGGATCGAGATCCGCCCCGACGGCATCTCCGAGCCGCCGAAGCCGGGAAGGTCGGGCGCGATCACGCGGAAGCGATCCATGAACGCCGGGATGTTCAGCAGCCAGTTCTGCCACAGCCCGCCGAGGCCGTGCAGGAACAGCAGCGGCGGGCCGTCCCCGCCGGTGTCGATCAGGTTCACGCGGCGGCCCAGCACCATCTCCGTCTTCGTCAGTGACGGCCAGTCGACCGACATCCAGGATGAGTCGTCGCCGTCGGCGTAGTCGGGGTCCGGCGCCGCGCGGACCAGCGCGTTGGTCGGGAGCGCGCGTACCTGCGAGATGAACCCCGGCACGCCGCTACCGTACCAGCGGCCGTGCGCCTCGCGATCGACATCGACTCGACGCTTCACCCGTACTGGGACCAGCTCGCCGAGATCGCCCAGCGGCGCTTCGGCGTCGCGCTTCCCTACGACGCGGCAGTTCACGTGGGAGATCGACCAGCTCGACCGCGAGCAGCTCAGGACGATCGTCGCCGAGACCCACAGCCCCGAGCACGTGCTGCGCGCCGAGCCGTACCCGGGCGCGGTGGAGACGATCCGGCGCTGGCACGACGAGGGCCACTTCATCCACATCACGTCGCACCGCGCGACCGACGCCCACGCCCACACGGCGGAGTGGCTGGACGCGATCGGCCTGCCGCACGACGAGCTCTACTGCTCCGACGACAAGATCACCCGCTGCGTCGAGCTCGAGATCGACGTCCTGATCGACGACTCGCCCGAGAACCTGCGCAAGGCCGTCGAGGCGGGGATCACCGCGGCCACGCTCGAGCATCCGTGGAACAAGGACGTCCCGAACATCATCAGCGCGCCGGACTGGCCGACGCTCGAGCAACGGCTGGAGCCACACCTGCGATGACCAAAGAGCTCGAACCCCCGGCGGCGCACCGCGCGCACCTGCCCGCGATCGAGCCGGAGCGCCAGGTCACCGACTGGGGCCGCTCGGAGCGCGTCGAGGGCGCCTTCGACAAGACGCTCTACGAGTTCCTCTACCACTACTGGTTCCGGGTCGAGGTCGAGGGGATCGAGAACATCCCGTCCACCGGGCCCGCCCTGCTGGTCTCCAACCACGCCGGCGCGCTCCCGCCGGACGCGGCGATGATCGCCAAAGCGATCAAGACCGAGCACGCCAACCCGCGGCCGCTGCACCTGACCGTCGAGAACTTCTTCAAGGGCTATCCGGGCCTGAGCATGCTCATCCCCAAGCTCGGCGGCGTCCCCGCGCATCCCGCGAACGTCCACCGCCTGCTCTACGACGAGGAACAGCTCGTGCTCGTCTTCCCGGAGGGCGCGAAGGGCACCGAGAAGCTCTACAAGGACCGCTATCGCCTGCGCCGGTTCGGCCGTGGCGGCTTCGTCGAGTCGGCGATCAAGGCCAAGGCGCCGATCGTCCCGATCGCGGTCGTCGGCGCCGAGGAGGCGATGCCCGTCTTCGCGCAGGTGAACCTGTTCAAGAAGCTCACCGGGCTGATCTATTTCCCGATCACGCCGACGTTCCCGCTGCTCGGTCTGCTCGGCGGGGTCGGGTATCTGCCGGCGAAGTTCAAGATCCGCTTCCTGGAGCCGATCCCGACCGACGGCTACGACGTCGACGACAAGGGCCTCGTGCAGACGGTCGCCGAAGAGGTCCGCGGCCGCATCCAGGAGGAGCTCTACGAGATGCTCGCCGACCGCAAGTCGGTCTGGCTGGGATGAGCCGCGTCCTGATCACGGGCCTCTCCAGCTACTGGGGCGGCCGGCTCGCGCAGGAACTGGAGCGCGACCCGAGCGTCGAGGTGATCGTCGGCGTGGCCACCGACGATCCGACGCTCGCGCTGGAGCGCACCGAGTTCGTGCGCATGGGCACCCAGCACGCGCTGCTGCGGCGGATCGTGCACGCCGCCGAGATCGACACGGTGATCGACACGCGCCTGATCGTGGACAGCATCACCGCCTCGCCGCGCGTCGCCCACGAGCAGAACGTGATCGGCACGATGAACATCCTCGCGGCCTGCGGCGGGCCGGATTCACCGGTGCGCAAGGTGGTGTTCAAGTCCAGCGCCCACTATTACGGCTGCGAGCGCGACGACCCGAGCTTCTTCACCGAGGAGATGCAGCGCCCGCACGAGCCGCACACCCGCCTCGAAGCGGACATCGTGGAGGCCGACGACGCCGTCCAGGGCTTCGCCGCGCGCAACCCGCACGTCACGGTCACCACGCTGCGCTTCTGCAACGGGCTCGGGCCGGACCTCAAGACATCGCACAGCGCGTTGCTGGGCCTGCCGGCGGTGCCGGGCATCCTCGGCTTCGATCCCCGCTACCAGTTCATTCACGAGGACGACATCGTCGGCGTCCTGCAGCACGCGGCGACCAACGAGCTTCCGGGGATCCACAACGCCGCCCCGGACGGAGTGCTCGTCCTGTCGGAGATCGCCGCACTGCTCAATCGGCCGTTCGTCCCGCTTCTGCCGCCGTGGGGGACCTCGCTCGCCACCCGCCTGAGCGGCGTAGTCGGTCTTAACGTCCCGGTGGAAGTGCGCCAACAGCTGCGATACGGCCGCGGCGTCGACAACCGCAAGCTCAAGCAGTCCGGGTACCGGTTCAGCCTCACGACACGCGAGACGGTGCAGGCGTTTGGCGCCGCACTGCGGCTCAAACCGCTTCGCGAGAGCGCCGAAGCGCCATATCGCTACGAGCGCGAAGTGGAGGAATTCCTGCGCTGGTCGCCGAGTGTGCGGCGTGATGAGTCATCCGCCTGACCCGCCAGGTTGGTTGCAGGGCTTCTGTAAACGCCGCTCAGCCTTTTACCATGTGCCGGCCACATGCGTACTCGTCTGATTGTCGTCGCTGTGTTCCTGGTCCTCGTCGGCGTCGGCGTCGTCGCAGGGACCTATTTCTATGACCAGGGCAAGAAGGATCTGATCGCTGAAGGCGTGAAGGTCAACAACATCCCCATCGGCGGGATGACTCGTGCCCAGGCGGAGGAGAAGCTCTCCGCCTCCCTGTTGAAGCCTCTCGACCGCCCGATCAAGGTGCGCTACGAGGACCACACCTACACGCTGACCCAGAAGGCGGCCGCGGTCGGCATCAACATCAAGGGGTCGGTGGAGAAGGCGTGGCGGACCTCGCAGGAGGGCTCGATGTTCTCTCGCGCGTGGCGCAACGTGCGCAACGAGCAGATCAACACCGAGCTCGCCGCGGACGTCACGTACAACAAGCCGGCGATCGACAAGCTGGTCACGCGGGTGCGCAAGTCCCTGGAGCGCAAGGCCAAGGACGCGACGCTTGATCTGAGCAAGGGCCAGGTGAAGCCGACGACGTCCCAGACCGGCGTCCGCGTGAAGTACAACACGCTGGCCAAGGACGTCGAGACGACGCTGCTGACGCCGAACGCGACGGACCCGGTGAAGGTCCACACGACGATCGTGCAGCCCAAGGTCTCGACCAAGCAGCTCGCCGAGAAGTATCCGGCGGTGCTGATCGTCAACCGCGGCACCCACAAGCTCCAGCTGTGGAAGAACCTCAAGCTCAAGAAGACCTACGGCATCGCCGTCGGCCAGGTCGGGCTGGAGACGCCCGCCGGGCTCTACAACATCCAGAACAAGGCCGAGAACCCAGCCTGGCACGTGCCGAACTCGGCCTGGGCGGGCGACCTCGCGGGCAAGGTCATCCCGGGCGATGACCCATCGAACCCGATCAAGGCCCGCTGGATGGGCATCTACGACGGCGTCGGCGTGCACGGCACCTCCGACGACGCGTCGATCGGCTCCAACGCGTCGCACGGCTGCATCCGCATGCACGTGCCGGACGTCGAAGAGCTGTACGACGAAGTGCCCGTGGGCGCCCCGATCTACATCGCGTAACGGGCGGGCATCCCCTCCGCACACTCGCGGTGGGGTGAATTGCGGCGGGTGGCCGGACACATAGAGGTGTGAACCCCACTCGCCAAGAGCGCTTCGAGGCGATCTTCGCCGCCCACTACGGCGACGTCCATCGTTACGCGCTGCGGCGCGCCCAGCCCCCGCTTGCCGAGGAGGTCGTCAACGAGACGTTCCTGCTCGCGTGGCGGCGGCTTGAAGCCGTGCCGGACGAGCCCCTGCCCTGGCTGTACGCCGCGGCCGGCAACGTCCTGTCCAACCGCCGCCGAGACGCGCGGCGCCACGCCCGCCGCGCCGGAGCGATCGCCGCGGAGCCGCCCGCGCATGCCCGCGACCCCGCCGAGCGCCTCGCCGAGCGCGACGCCGCCCTGCGCGCCTTCGCGGCCCTCACCGAGGCTGACCGGGAGGCCTTGCGCCTCGTCGCCTGGGAGCGCCTGAGCCTCGCCGACGCGGCCCGCGCGGCGGGCGTGTCGCGCCCCGCGTTCGCGATGCGCGTCCACCGCGCCCGCAAGCGCCTCGCCGCGCACCTGCGCGACCAGGACGCCGACCACGACTTCGCCGTCGCCGACCTCGCGCCACCGCGCCACGCCGCCGCCGCCGCGGCGTGCCGCGACGCCGCTCCCCGCGCGCACTCGCCGCGCCGCCCCGCCACGACCTCCCCGGAGCCCTTCGATGCCTGATGCCCTCACCCGTCTGCGCGAGGCCGATCCCGCAGCCCGCGCGCAGACGCCGACGCCGCCCGAGGACGTGCTGCGCTCGATCCTCGCGACCGAGCCCGAACGCCCGGCCTATCACCGCCGGGCGCCCCGGATCGTCCTCGCCGGCGCCGCGCTCGCCGCCGCCGCGGTGGTCGCGATCGCCGCGCTGCCCGACACGGGCACCAACCGCGCGCCGACCTCGATCCGCGTCAGCCTCGCCGAGCGCGCCTACGCGGCCACCGTCCCGAAGCCGGACTTCATCACCTACACCGAGACGACCACCATCCAGACCGGCCCGCCGAAGCTCGAGAGCTACGACCGGCTGCGCCAGTGGCAATACCAGGACCGGATGCACAACGTCATGGACACGCGCCAGCCACGCGGCACGTGGGTCTACGAGCATGACCAGAACGGCGGCACGTTCCGCACGCTGATGCACAACAGCAAGGGCGGCAAGGACTTCCAGGTCACCCGCAGGACGGACCCCGGCTGGGATCCGGAGGAGCTCGCGGAGGGCTTCAAGGTCGGTGTCACGACGCTCATCGACCGCTTCCGGCAGCAGATCGCGAACGCGAAGGACCTGGGGGAGAGGACGTTCAACGGCACGGTCGCCCACGCCTATCTCGTCGCGCCGAACGTCAAGGAGCGCATCGTCGGCCCGACCACCTACTACGTCGACCCGCGGACCGCCTACCCGCTCGGGAGCACGGTGGCCTTGGGCGAGTTGACGATCACGACGACCGTCGACCGCTACGAGCAGCTTCCGGCCACGCCGGAGAACCTGGCCAAGCTCGACGCGCCGAACATCGACGCGGCGGCCGAGCGTCGCTAGGCGGTCCAGGGGCTGGGGGAGACCCCGGCCCCGTCGACGCCGTCGATCTCCTCGGGCGCCACATCGACCCAGCCGGACGACAAGAGGGAGGCATGGTGGTCGCTGTGGCGAATGCAGAGGGTGCCGATGAAGACTCCCCGCGTCCGCTTGCGCATCACCGCGTACCACAGCGTGCTCGCGTCGCGGTCCCCGCGCACGGCGTGCCACGGCCGCGGCGGCAGGTCCTCCGGCGCCGTCACGCCGCTCTCGACCAGCCGCGCCAGCGTGGCGACCTGACCGGTCGTGGTGTCGATGAAGAACGCGCTCACGGCATC
The DNA here is from genome assembly GCA_963798325.1 of uncultured Solirubrobacteraceae bacterium. Lineage (GTDB taxonomy): Bacteria > Actinomycetota > Thermoleophilia > Solirubrobacterales > Solirubrobacteraceae > Solirubrobacter. The sequence continues at coordinate 428,710 of CAWCSS010000001.1, read as the reverse complement.
CCAGGGTACGGCGGCGGTGAGTGACGCCTGGAAACAGGCCCTGAGGACCTTCGACCAGGACCTGCAGCGCCGGGGCGCCGCCGACCGCACACGCAAGGCCTACGGCACCGACGCCGCCGAGCTCGCCGCCTGGGCCACCGCGAACCAGCTCGACCCCACCGAGGTCGACTACAAGGCCCTCAGACGATGGGCGGCACGGCTCTCGCAGAAGGGCGCGGCGCCACGCACGATGGCCCGCAAGCTCGCGAGCACGCGCTCGCTGTTTCGGTCACTGCTCGAACACGGCCACATCAGCGCCAACCCGGCGGACCTGATGCCGGCCCCGAAGCTTCCGCACACCCTCCCCAAGGTGCTCAAAGCGCAGGACATCGCGACCCTGCTCGACAAGATTCCTGCCAGCACGCCCCTCGAACAGCGAGATCGCGCCCTTTTCGAGCTCGCCTACTCCAGCGGTCTCAGAGCCGAGGAACTGGTCGATCTCGACACGTCATCGATCGATTTCGACCAAGAGCAGGTCCGTGTCGAGGGAAAGGGCGCCAAGACCCGCTTCGTGCCCGTGGGCGAGCAGGCCCTGCGCTCGATTGCCACCTATCTGGAGCGTGCGCGACCCGCGCTGCAATCGGCAGAACCGGACCCGGCGCTGTTTCTCAGCAAATCCGGTCGGCGGCTCTCCACGAGCGACGTGCGGAGACGACTGCGGGTCTGGGCGCGGCATGCGAGCGCCCACACGGGCGTGCACCCGCACGCCCTGCGCCATTCGTTCGCGACCCACCTGCTGGACGGCGGGGCGGACCTGAGAGCGATCCAGGCGATGCTCGGTCACGCCAGTATCTCGACGACCCAGGTCTACACTCGGGTAGAGTCCGCCCGGCTCCGGGCGGCGTATGCGAAAAGCCACCCACGGGCGTAAGGGAACTCCCTGGCTACCAACGTCAAAGCGATCGAACTGAAAGAGCTGTGGTCTTCCTACAAGGCCGACGGTTCCGATCGCGCACGCGAACAACTCGTCGTGGCGTACTCGCCACTGGTCAAATACGTCGCCGGCCGCATGTCCTCGGGCCTGCCCGCGCACGTCGAAGAGGCCGACCTCATCTCGTACGGCCTGCTCGGGCTGATCAACGCCATCGAGCGCTTCGACATCACCCGCGAGATCAAGTTCGAGACCTACGCGATCACGCGCATCAAGGGCGCGATCATCGACGAGCTGCGCGCCCTGGACTGGGTGCCACGCAGCGTCCGCGCCCGCGCCCGTGACATCGAGAAGGCGCACGCCAAGCTCGAGCACCAGCTCCACCGGACCCCGACCGACGAGGAGATGGCCAAGGAGCTGAAGATCACCGTCGAGGAGTTCCAGGAGGCGCTGGTCAAGATCTCGACGTCGACGGTCGTCGCGCTGGACGAGCTGTGGGCCGTCAGCGACTCCTCCGGCGACGCCGTGAGCCTGCTGGACACGATCCACGACGAGAACGCTCCGGACCCCGAGGCGCTGCTCGCGCAGTCCGAGCTCAAGGACCGCCTGGCGGACGCGATCGCCGCGCTCCCGGAGCGCGAGAAGCTCGTGATCGCCCTCTATTACTACGAGAATCTGACGCTCCGAGAGATCGGCGAGGTCCTCGGCGTCACCGAGTCGCGCATCTCCCAGCTGCACACGAAGGCCGTGCTGCGCTTGAAGTCGCGCCTCCAGAACGACGACCTGCGCAACTGAGGCGTGCAATAGCGGTAGCTTGTCTCTCGCTCGCATTTCGAGGGAGAGAGGAGCGCAGGCATGCCGTACGCCGCAGACAGGATTCGCAACGTGGCCCTAGTGGGCCACCGAGGGAGCGGGAAGACGTCGCTGCACGAGGCCTTGATGTTCGAGGCCGGCGCGACGAACCGGCTCGGCTCGGTGGCTGACGGTACGACGGTCTCAGACGCCGACGAGGACGAGAAGTCCCGCGGCATGTCCATCTCGGCGTCGCTGGCCTCATTCGAGTGGCGCGACGTCAAGGTCAACCTCATCGACACCCCTGGGGAGCCGTCGTTCATCGCCGACGCGCTCGGCGCGCTGCGGGTGTGCGAATCCGCCGTGTTCGTCGTGAACGCGGTGATGGGCGTCGAGGTCTCGACTCGCCGTCTGTGGGAGCGCGCGCAGGAGCTGCACGTCGCGCGGCTGGTCTTCGTGAACATGCTCGACCGCGAGCGGGCGGACTTCTTCCGCGCCCTGGACTCGCTGAAGGAGGCGTTCGGCCCGCACGTCGTCGCCACCGAGATCCCGATCGGCTCCGAGCACGACATCAGCGGCCTGATCGACCTCGTCGACATGAAGGCCTACCAGTACGCCGCCGACGGCGAGTGCACGGAGATCCCGATCCCGGACGACCTCGCCGATCAGGCGCAGGAGTACCGCGAGAAGCTGATGGATGAGGTCGCGGAGAACTCCGAGGCGCTGATGGAGCGCTACCTGGAGGGCGAGGACATCTCCCACGACGAGATCGTCCACGCGCTCGAGGAGGGCACCGACTCCGGCCACATCTTCCCGGTCACCTGCGGTGTCGCGACCAGCCGCCTGGGCGCGAACCGCCTGCTGGACGCCGTGGTCGACGACCTCCCGTCGCCCGCCCAGCACGAGCGCGTGCAGGTCGAGGAGGGCTTCCACCTCGAGCCGGACCCCGAGGGCGAGATGTTCGCCTACGTGTTCAAGACCCGCGCCGACCCGTTCGCGGGCCGGATCAACCTCTTCCGTGTCTACCAGGGCACGATGACCCACGACACGCAGGTCATGAACACGCGCACCCATCACAAGGAGCGCGTCGGCCAGTTGCTCGTCCCGCGCGGGAAGGAGGTCTCCCACGCCGACGAGTTCGGCCCGGGCGACATCGGCGCGGTGGCCAAGCTCAAGGAGACGCACGCCGGCGACTGGCTGGCGGCCCGCGACCAGCCGATCCACATGCCCCGGATCAAGCTCCCGGCGCCGGTCATGGCCTTCGCCATGGAGCCCAAGAACAAGGGCGACGAGGACAAGGTCCACACCGCCCTGCGGCGCCTGCAGGAGGAGGACCCGACGATCGACCTGCACCGCGACGAGCAGACGGGCGAGCAGATCGTCGCCGGCCTGTCGCAGATCCACGTCGAGGTGATCGTCGACCGGATGCGGTCCCGCTTCGGGGCCGAGGTGACGCTCAAGCCGCCGCGCGTGCCCTATCAGGAGACGATCCGCGGCACGGCCAAGGCCCACGGCCGCCACAAGAAGCAGACCGGCGGGCGCGGCCAGTTCGGCGACTGCCACATCACCGTCGAGCCGCTCCCCGACGGCGACTTCGAGTTCGTCAACGCGATCAAGGGCGGCGCGATCCCGACGGGCTTCATCCCGGCGGTCGAGAAGGGCGTCCTGGACGCGATGCAGTCCGGCGCCGTGGCCGGCTACCCGGTCAAGGGCGTCAAGGTCACGCTCTTCGACGGCTCCTTCCACACGGTGGACTCCTCCGAGATGGCGTTCAAGCTCGCCGGCAGCATCGCCATGAAGGAGGCGATGTCGCAGTGCACGCCGGTGCTGCTGGAGCCGATCATGCTCATCACCTGCTCGGTCCCGGACGAGTCCGTGGGCGACGTGATGGGCGACCTGAGCTCCCGCCGCGGGCGCCCGCTGGGCACTGAGGGCACCGGCGGCATGACCGAGGTCAAGGCCGAGGTCCCGATGAGCGAGGTGCTCACCTACGCGCCCGACCTGCGCGCCGTCACCGGCGGCCAGGGCGAGTACACGCTCGAGTTCCTGCGCTACGAGGAGATCCCCGCGCACCTGGCGCAGAAGGTCGCCGAGAAGGCGCGCGAAGAGGCGGAAGCCGTCGCGTAAACCTAAAGGGGCCTGGCCCCTTTAGGTTGGGGCGAAACCCTGCGGAGGGGCGAGGTCGGCGTTGCTAACCTCGCCCCCCGTCGTGGCTCGTACCAGGGACATTCGCACCAACCAGCTCGACGTCGCCTGCGACGTCTGCGGGCGCACCCTGCTGCGCGGCGAGCATGCCGAGCACTACCTCGCCGGTGGCGAGCGCCGCCGGGTGTGCGATCTGTGCATCTCGCGCGCTCAGCACGAGGGCTGGATCCGCGAGTCCGGCGCCGACGACCTCGAACTGCGCCACCCGCGCAGCGAGGGCCGCGGGTTCATGGAGCGCCTGCGTTCCGGCCGCCGTCAGCGCGCCGAGGTCAGCGACGACGAGCTCGGAGGCGAGGAGCCCGCGCCGCCGCCGATCCCGCGCCGTGAACAGCGCGAGCAGCGTGAACGCGAGCGCGAGCGCGAACGCGAGGCCGCCCCGCCCGAGCCGCGTCGCGAGCAGCGTCACATCCGCGCCGTCCCGACCAACGCCGAGCTGAAGATGCAGCGCGCGCTGGATGTCTTCAATGCGTCAGATCACACGCGTACCGTCGGCGGCGTGGCGCGGTCGCTGGGCGCACCCGGCGTGTGCGTGCGCCCCCGTCCGGACCGTCCCGCCGTAGTCTCCATCACGGTGATGTGGGAGCTGTCCTGGTATCGCTTCGAGGTCGACCTCTCCGACGAGGCCGGCGGCGTGCGCCGCGACGCGCAGGGCGACGAGTTGTCGGAGCTGATCCCCGAGGAGCAGGTGGTCAACGCCGCCGCCGACGAGCGCGGCGCGCTGCACCTCGGAGGGGTCAACACATGACCGAGTTCTTTCTTTCGGCCAACGGACTAGGATCGCTTACGTGATCTACTGCGTCGTACCAGAAGCCCTTGCGGACGAGCTCTATCCCAAGCTCGAGGGCTACTACGAGGACGATCCCAACGTGACGGTGATCGTCGACCGCCGGAAGAGTGAGCGCCGACTGCCGGGTTCCACCGGCGGCGGCCAGCGTGAAGTCCGGGACCGCCGGAGAGCCCGCATCACGGGCGACTTCGCTCCGTTCCCGGCGAACGTCGAATAAGCGCTTCCCTTCCGCCCGACCCCGGTCGTCCGACCGCAGGGTCACCAGCGGGCTGAACTTCTGATCACGCGCAGGATCTCGTCGTCCGACGAGCCCTTCGTGATGAAGCCCACCGCGCCCGCGCGCATCATGTCGTACTGAGAGCCCTGGGAATCGTCGGCGCTGATCGCCACGATCCGCACGTCGGGCATGGCTCTCGCGGATCTGCACCGCGGCCCGCGCGCCGCCCCCGCCAGGCATGTTGACGTCCAGCAGCACCACGTCCGGCCGGCGCCGCAGCGCGAGCTCCACCGCCGACGTCGCGTCCTCGGCCTCGCCGACGACCTCGAAGCCCGGCTCGCGCTTGAGGATCGCGGCCAGCATCAGCCGCGACACGGGATCGTCGTCGGCGACCAGCAGCCGCAGCGCGTCGGTCAACTCGGCGCCCTGGCCGACGATCCCGCCGGACTCGGCCGCGCGCTGCAACGCCGCCTCGGCCGACAGCAGCAGCGCCTCGGGCTCCGGCTCGGTGCCGGTGGTGACCATCCCGACGCTGACCTGCGCGCCCTGGGCGGCGTGCTCGGCCGCGGTCTGGAGCCGGTTGGCGGCGAGGTTGGCCGTCTCCAGCCCCTGCTCGGGCAGCAGCACCACGAACTGCGCCTTGCCGGAGCGATACAGCACGTCACCCGAGCGGATCTCCTGCCCGAGCGCGACCCCGGCACGGCGGACGTTGTCCTCGTCGCCCGGCTCCAGCCCGATCATCGCCAGGCAGTACGCGTGCCCGTAGCGCTTGACCCGCGCGCACACCGCGGCGAGGTCCTCGTCGAGGCGCAGCCGCGAGCCGGCGCCGGTCAAGGCGTCCTGGCGCGCGTCGCTGGAGAGCCTGCGGTGGAGCGCGGTGAGCCGCTGGGCGGCGATCAGCCCGCGCTCGAGCTCGTTCGGGTCGGGCGGCTTGGTCAGCACGTCATCGGCGCCCGCCTGCACCGCCTCGCGCGAGGCGTGCTCGTCGGCCCGCGCGCTCAGGACCATGATGTAGGTGTAGGCCCCTTCGATCGCCCGGATCCGCGCCGTCAGCTCGGTGCCATCCATGCCGGGCATCGCCCAGTCGGTGATCACCACCTCCGGCCGGTGCAGGGCAAACGCCTGCCAGCCCTCGGTGCCGTCGGATGCCTGCAGCACGCTGTGGCCCAGCCGTTGCAACGCCGTCGAGACCAACAGGCGGGTGCCAGGCTCGTCGTCGACGATCAGGATCTTCACTGGAACAGGGCCCTCTAGTCCGGTCGCTGACCAGGCGACCCGCGCTCCGCCTCCGGTATTGGCGGCTTTCGGCCGATGGATGGTACTGAGATGTCCCTCCGGTCTCTTCTCCGCGTCCGTCCGCGCAGCCTTCGCGGGCCCGTGTTCGCCGCCCTTGCCCTGATCGCGACGGTCGTCGCGGGCATGTTCGCGACGCTGGTGGTGACCGTCCACTCGCTGGACGCCACGACCCACGCGCAGCGCCGCAACAGCGAGATGACGCAGTCCGCGCTCGAGCTCGAGCGCACCGTGGTGGATCTCGAGACCGGCGTGCGCGGCTACATGCTGACCAGCGACTCGCGCTTCCTGGAGCCCTACGACCGCGGTCGCGAGCGCATCACGGTGCTCACCGACGAGCTCGCCCGGCTCAGCCCGCCGTCTCTGCGCGGCCGCGTGAACACGATCACCGGCGACCTGCGGCGCTACGTCGCCGACTACACCGAGCCGCTGATCAACGGCACCCGTCGTCAGTCGGTGCTGAGCGCGACCACCGAGGGCAAGCAGCGCCTCGACGCGCTGCGCGGCGAGTTCGCGGCCCTCAGTACGACCCAGCAGGAGGAGACGATCGAGCGCCGCGCGACCTCGCAGGCGCTGCGCCGCCGGATGGTCGACACCGCCGCCGCGGGCGCGCTGATCTCCGCCGCGTTGCTGATCCTGCTCGGGTTCTCCATCAACCGCTTTCTGCTGGTGCCGGTCCGGCGCGTCGAGCGCGCCGCCGAGCGCCTCGCCGACGGGCACTCCAACACCCGCGTGCCGGCGACCGGGCCGGGCGAGATCGGCCAGCTCGGCCGGCGCCTTCAACGCCATGGCGGACGTGTTGGTGGCGCGCAAGGAGGACCTGCGCGTACAGAACGACCGCCTGCGGGGCATCCTCGACCACACGACGATGACCATCTCGGTCAAGGACCGCGAGGGCCGCTACCTGCTGGTCAACGACGAGTGGCGCCGCGCGATGGGCCAGGTCGGCGTCGACGTCGTCGGCCGCACCGACGACGAGCTCTTCCCGCCCGACGTCGCCGCCGGCATCCGCGTCACCGATCTCGACATCCTGCGCAGCGGCGAGGACGCGGAGTTCGAGCGTCCCGGCGTCGACGGCCGGGCGTTCCAGCTCGTGAAGTTCCCGCTCAAGGGCGCCGACGGCGCCGTCTACGCCACCGGCACGATGGGCACCGACGTGACCGAGCGCCGCCGCGCGCTCGCCGAGGCGGTCGACGCCTCGCGCTCGAAGTCGGAGTTCCTGGCCAACATGAGCCACGAGATCCGCACGCCGCTCAACGGCGTGATCGGGATGACCGAGCTGCTGCTCTCGACCACCGAGCTCAGCCCGCAGCAGCGCGAGTACGCGGAGACCGCCGCCAACTCGAGCGAGGTGCTGCTCGGCGTCATCAACGACATCCTCGACTTCTCCAAGATCGAGGCCGGCAAGCTCGAGCTCGACCTGCACGACTTCGACCTGCGCGAGGCGGTCGAGGACACGTGCGAGATGCTCGCGCCGCAGGCGCACGGCAAGGGCCTGGAGCTGATGGCCTGGATCGACGCCGACGTCCCGATGATGGTCTCCGGCGACCGCGGCCGGCTGCGCCAGGTGCTCACCAACCTGCTCTCCAACGCGGTCAAGTTCACCGAGGCGGGCGAGGTCAAGGTGCGGGTGCGAAGCGAAGGCACGCGCGTGCGCTTCGACGTCACCGACACCGGCATCGGCATCTCGCGCAAGGCCGCCGCCAAGCTCTTCGACTCCTTCGCCCAGGCCGACACCTCGACCACGCGCCGCTACGGCGGCACCGGCCTCGGCCTGGCGATCTCGCGCCAGCTCGTCGAGCTGATGGGCGGCGAGATCGCCGTCGACTCCGCGCCGGGCGAGGGCAGCACGTTCTCCTTCACGGTTCGCCTGAGCGAGCCGCTGATGCCGTATCCCGCGAGCCGCGCCCGCGAGCTGCCCGGCGAGCCTGAAGGTCCTCCTGGTCGACGACAACGCGACCAACCGCGAGATCATGGAGGCCTACCTCGACGTGCCGGGCATCGTCTGCGAGAGCGCGGCCGACGGCCCGTCCGCGCTGAGCGCGATGCACGCCGCGGCGCGGGCCGGTGAGCCGTTCGAGCTCGTCGTCCTCGACGGCCAGATGCCGGGCATGGACGGGATCGAGGTCGCGCAGGCGATCGGCATGGCGCCCTCGCTGCGCGGGTCACGCCTGGTGATGCTCACCTCCACGCCCGACCGTCGCGCCGCCGCGCGCCAGGCCGGCATCGACCACTACCTGCAGAAGCCGGTGCGCCGCGCCCGGGCGCTGGAGACGATCGCCGAGGCCATGGGCGCCGCGGCGACGGCGATCCACCCTGTCGCAGCCCGCCACCGCTGCCCCCGCCGCCGCTTCGTCCGGCGGCGACTCGATCCTCGTCGTCGAGGACAACGCGGTCAACCAGACGCGTGATCCAGGCCATGCTGGCCAAACGCGGATACACCGTGCAGTGCGCGGGCAACGGCCGCGAGGCGCTCTCGATGCTGGCCGTGCACAGCTACGCAGCTCGTCTTCATGGATTGCCAGATGCCGGAGATGGACGGGTACGCCGCGACCGCGGCGATCCGCAGCCGCGAGAGCGGGATCAGGCGCCTGCCGATCGTGGCGATGACCGCGCACGCGATGAAGGGCGACCGCGAGCGCTGCCTGGCCGCCGGCATGGACGACTACCTCTCCAAGCCGCTGCGCCCGGAAGCGCTCGATGTGCTGCTCGAGCGCGTGCTCGGTAGCGCCCCCGTGGCCTTCGTGGCGACGACGGCGGCGGCAGCCGCCGATCCGTCTCAGTCCCTCGTCGACGACGCCCGCATGCGCGTCTTCCAGTCGACTACCCGGAGATCGTCGACCAGCTGATCGACCTCTTCGTGGAGAGCACGCCGCCGCTGCTGGCCGAGTTGCGCGAGGGCGTGGCGGCCGCTGACGAGGAAGCGATCCGCCGCAGCGCGCACAAGCTCAAGGGCTCCTGCGCAGAACGTCGGCGCCGGCTTCGATGGCCAAGCTCGCGCACGACATCGAACTCGCCGCCGCCGCCACGGGCGATCAGCTCGACGGCCTCGACCGCGTGTTCTTCGACACGTGTGACGCGCTCCGCGCCGCGCTGCAGGGGACGGCGGGGTGACCTTCGCGCTGCTGGCCATCACGCTCGTCGCGTTCGCCGTGCTCATCGCGCGAGGTGCGCGCCCGCCGGGCGGCGGAGACCGCGACGGCATCCGAGCGCCGGCTGCGCACGATCGCGCTGCAGGCGCCGGAGCTCGCGATGCTGCTGATCGACGCCGACCACCGCTACGTGATGATCGAGGGCATGCCCTTCGAGCGCAGCGGCGTGCCGCTGGAGAGCGTGCTCGGCAGGACCATCGCCGAGGTGATCACCGACGAGCGCCGTGAGCCGCTGATCGCCCACGTCGACCGCGCGCTCGCGGGGGAGAGCGGTGCGTTCGACATCTTCGGCCCCGCGACGCAGACCGTGTACCGGGTCCACTACGCCCCCTTCGTCGAGAACGACGTGATCACCCACGCCGCGCTGACCCTGCGCGACGTCGGGTCAGAGCTCGAGCTGCAGCGCTCGGTCGAATCCCAGCGCCGGTTCCTGTCCGCCGTGCTCGCGCAGCTCGGCGATCGCGTGCGCGTCTCCGACGCCGACGGGCGCCTGCTGGCCTTCGACGGCTCCGGCGCCGGACGGCGAGCTGCACCCACTCGAGTGGGCGGAGCGCTTCGGCCTCGCGCACCCCGACGGGCGCCCGCTCGGCCCGCACGAGACGCCGCTGCTGCGCGCGTTGCGCGGGTGAGCAGGTCGCCGGTGTCGAGATCCGTGTTGGCGAGCGTGTGCTGCTGGAGAGCGGCGGGCCGGTCCACGGGCCCGACGGCGAGCAGCTCGGCGCGGTCGTCGTCAACGCCGACCTGACCGACTACCGCAACGCCGAGGGCCGCCTGCGCCGCAGCGAGGAGCGCCACCGCCGCGTCGTGGAGAGCGTCAGCGACTGCGTCTTCGAGAGCGACGCCAGCGGCCACTGGACGCTACCTCAGCGACGCGTGGAGCGCCGCCACCGGCTACTCCGTCGAGGAGTCGCTCGGTCGCGGCTCGTGCTGGAGTTCGTGCATCCCGAGGACCGTGCCGAGCACGCCCGCGCCTTCGCTCCGCTGATGGGCGGCGAGCGCGTCGCGCTGCGCCACGCGCACCGCTTCATCACCGCCGCGGGCGCCGAGCGCTGGGGCGAGGTCCAGGTGCGCGCGATCAGCGGCTGGGACGGGCTCCCGACCGGCTTCGTGGGCGTGATGCGCGACGTCACCGACGAGCGCCGCGCGCAGCCAGCACACCGCCGCCGAGCAGGCCGTGATGCGCTACCTGACCGGCATGAGCGGGCTCGACGACGCCGGGGACGGGCTACTCGAGATCCTCGGCCGCGAGCTCGGCTGGGACGGCGCCGAGCTGTGGCGCATGGCGGGCGACGAGCGCATGCGCCGGTTCGCCTCCTGGACCGCGCCGGGCCTGAACCTCGATCGCTTCATCAGCCGCGGCGAGCGCCTCGCCTACGAGGTCGGCGACGGCTTCCCGGGCATGGCCTGGATGTCGCGCGAGCCGCTGTGGAAGGCCGACGTCACGGGCGAGGCGACTGCTCCGTGCGCCTGGAGGAGGGCATCGCCGACGGCATCCGCTCGACCGTCGCGCTGCCGATCCGCGCCGACGGCCGAGCCGATCGCCGTGGTCGTGCTCGTCTCGCGCACCCCGCGTGAGCCCGAGGCCGGTCTGACGCGCCTGCTGGAGGCGATCGGCGGGCAGGTCACCCAGTTCCTGCAGCGCCGCGAGGCCGAGGGCCAGCGCTCGCCGCCCAGGCCGCCGACCTGCGCCGCTTGTCCGAGGTCGCGCACCAGCTGGCGGGCGAGGACGACCTGTTCGCCGCGCGCAACACGCTCTGCCGCGCCGTCCGCGACGTCACCTCGTCGGCGATGGTCGCCCTGCACGAGCCGTCCGGCCGTGACGCGCTCGCGGTCTCCGCGGCGATCGGCGCCGCGGTCCGCGGGCTCGACGTCGAGCTTGACCCGCGCTCGATCACCGCCGAGGCCTACCTCAGCCGTGAGCTGATCTTCGTCGCCGACGTCGCCAGCGACCCGCGCGCCTCGCGCTGCCAGGCCATCGCCGGCTCGGTCTCCGCCGCCTGGGTCCCGGTCGTGCGCGACAACCACGCCGTCGGCGTGCTCGCCGTCGGCTGGGCCGAGCATCGCCCGGACCTCGCGATCGCGCGACGAGGAGCTCCTGCGCCTGCTCGCCGCCGAGGCCGCGATCACCATCCACCGCACCGACCTGCTCGCTCGCCTGCAGTCGACCGCCCGCACCGACCCGTTGACCGGTCTCCCGAACCGCCGCGTCTGGGACGAGGACCTCTAGCGCGAGCTCGCCCGCGCCCGCGCGCCACGGCGGCCCGCTGTGCCTGGCGATGCTCGACCTCGACAAGTTCAAGGCCTACAACGACCAGCACGGCCACCAGGCCGGCGACGAGCTGCTCTCCGCCGCCGCCCGCGCCTGGCGCCCGGAGCTGCGCAGCACGGACACGATCGCCCGCTTCGGCGGCGAGGAGTTCGCCGTCCTGCTCCCGCACTCCGACCAGGAGGGCGCGATCAAGGTCGTCGAGCGCCTGCTGGAAGCGGTCCCGTTCGACCAGACCTGCTCGGCGGGCATCGCCATCTGGGACGGCACCGAGACCGGCGAAGCGCTCCTCGCCCGCGCCGACGCCGCGCTTTACAGCGCCAAGCACGCCGGCCGCGCCCGCGCCCTCCTCGCCACCTAAACCCCACCTAAACGGGACTGTCCCCTTTAGCTGGGATTTAGCTTTCGCCGCGCAGTGCTTTGGCTAGCGCGTGGGGCGCGGCGCCCTTGACGACGTAGCCGTCGGCGCCCGCGTCGTGCATCGCTCGGCGGGTCTCGTCCGTGTCGTGGGCGCTCAGCGCGAGCACGCGGATGGTGGGGTCGCGCCCGCTTGATCTCGCGCGCGGCCCTGAGCCCGCCGCCGCCGGGCATCTCGACGTCGAGCAGCACGACGTCGGGTGCGTGCTCGTGCCGCGAGCGCGATCGCCTCGTCGGTGTCCGCGGCCGCGCCGACCAGCGTGAGCTCCGCGTCGGCGCCGACGATCGCGGTGAGCAGCATCCGCATCACCGGATCGTCGTCGGCGATCAGGCACGGTCGGCACGGGGCGGACCCTACCCGGCGCTGATCACCGCGTCGATCGTGACGGCGCCGCGGGCGCGGGCGACCGACACGCGGTGGTGGCCGTCGAGCACCGCGTACCCGCCGCCGATCTCGATCACGTTGATCGGCGGGATCATCTCGCCGCGCTGCTCCGCGATCCACAGCCGCTCCCAGCGCCCGCGGGTCTTCTTGGCGTTGGGGCGGAACCAGCGGTCGAACTGGGCCGCGCGGCTCGGTTCGACGGTCGCGCTGATCTGGTCGAGCGGGATCTCTCGGATGCCCGTCTCACGGGCCGGCCTTCTCGTCCGGCTGTCGTAGACGGCCAGCCGGGAGCACTCGATGCAGCGGCGGCGCACCCGGGTGGCGAGCGTGTGACGGCGGGCGGCGCGGGAGGCCTTATCGAACGCGCGCTGCGCGTCCATGACGGTGTTTCCGGTGGAGAGCATTCAGGGAGTGGGTCCGGTAGAGGAACGGGGGAGGAACTCGGTGGGGAGGAGGACCGAGGCTTGCTGGGAGTCGCCGAGCAGGAGCCGGAGCGCGGCGGCGCCCTTCTCCTGATGGGGCTGGCGAACGGTGGTGAGCCCGGCGCGGCCGGCGTCGGGCGTGTCGTCGAAGCCGGCGACGGAAAGCTGCTGGGGAACGGCGACGCCGCGCTCTTTGGCGGCCTGGATGACGCCGAGCGCCATCACGTCGGAGGTGCAGACGATCGCTGTCGGCCGGTCGGCGCGGTCGAGCAGCTTGCCGCCCGCGAGCCGGCCGGTCTCGGTGCTGAACCCCGGGGCGGAGGCGAGCGCGACGTCGGCCCAGCGAACACCCGCCTGCTCGACACCCTCGCGCCAGCCGTTGAGGCGCTCGCGATCGACGTGGTAGTGCATCGCCTGAAGCGCCTCGTCGGCCGTCGGGTACGGGATGTCCCAGCCGAGGACCACGCCGAAGCGCCGATGGCCGAGCCGCGTCAGGTGCTCGGCGGTCGCCCGCGCGGCGCGCGCGGTCGTCGATGTTGACCGTCAGCCGCGCGGAGTCCGGGTGGTGATCGATCAGCGCGAACGGCAGTCGCCGCTCCACGATCGCGTCCAACCGCGGATCGTTCTCGCCTGAGCACGACACCACGAAGCCATCGACCAGCGCGCTGCGCACCAGGTCGGCGTCTTTACCGGTAATGCGCGGAACGAGCGTCATGCCGAGCTCGCGCTCCTCGCACACCATCGCCACGCCGTGCAGCAGCTGCACCGCCGCGGGATCGGAGAACGCCAGCGTCAGCGGCGCGTCCAGGATCACGCCCACCGACCCCGTCTTGCCGCGGCTGAGCGCCCGCGCACCGGGGTCCGGCCCGCCGTACCCAAGCGCCCGCGCCGTCGCCAGCACCCGCTCACGCATCTCCTCGGAGAGCTGATCAGGCCGATTGAACGCGTTGCTCACCGTCATCCGGCTCACACCCAGCTCGGCGGCAATCGTGGCGAGTGTCGGTCGGTCGCTCATCTGTACCGGTAAAGACTTTACCGGTACAGATAAACCCCACCTAAAAGGGACTGTCCCCTTTACCTAAACCCACCCTAAAGGGGACTGTCCCCTTTAGGTGAGCGTTTACCTTCACGCCCGCGGCCGCTCGCGATCGCCGCCGCGTAGACGAGCTCCGCGGCCACGATGTCCTCCATCACGTGGCCCATGGCCTTGTAGACGGTGATCTCTGCGTCGCTGGTGCGCCCGTGGCCACTCCCGAGCTCGTAGGCGTCCGAGCGGCCCTGGAGCTCGGCGCATCCGACGGGCGGCGGCTCGAAGGCCTCGCGTGTCTCGACGAACAGCGTTGCGCGGTCGAGCAGGGCGCGGGGGAGCTCGCCGTCGGGCGGGTGGTAGCCGACGGAGCTCACGTGGGTGCCGGGAGCGATCCAGTCCGGCTCGATCACCGGCTGTGCGGCGTGGGTCGCGAGGGCGACGACGTCCGCGCCGCGCACCGCGGCTTCCGGGTCCTCGACGGCGTGCGCCTGCGGATGCAGGGCGGCGAGCCGGTGCGCGTCCTCGCGGATCAGCGAGCTGATCCGGATCTCGTCGAAGTCGCGCACGAGCGGGAACGTCTTGAGGTGGTGCTCGCCCTGGACGCCGGCGCCGATGATCGCCAGCGTGCGGGCGTCCGCGCGGGCGAGCGTGCCGGCGGCCACCGCGGCGGCGGCGCTCGTGCGGATCGCGGTGATGTAGGTGCCGTCCATGAAGGCCAGGCAGGCGCCGGTGGCGGGGTCGTAGAGGCCGATCGTGGCCAGGTGGGTCGGCAGGTCGCGGTTGCGCTCATAGACGGTCACGACCTTCACCGTCATGTGGCCCTCGCGCAGGCGGCCCGGCATCCCGAGCAGGAACGCCCCGTCGGGCATCGGGAGCTCGTTGCGGTGCGGCGCGTTGACCTCGCCGCGGCTGAGCGCGATGAAGCCGTCGCGCAACGCGTGCATCAGCGCGTGCGGGTCCAGCAGGGCCTCGACCTCGGCGCGGTTGAGTATGAGGACGTCCACGGGCACGACAGTACGGCCGCGATGGTGGGTGAGAAAGACGGATCGCGAGCGGATTGCGACGCGCCGCGTCATGATCGAGGCGTGCCGCCCGAGTTGCGCCACCTGCGCTACTTCCTCGTCGTCGCCGAGGAGCTCAACTTCGCGCGCGCCGCCGACCGGCTGCACATGGCGCCCTCGCCGCTGAGCCAGGCGATCCGCCGGCTCGAGACCGACCTCGGCGTCGAGTTGTTCACGCGCACCACCCGTCGCGTCGCGCTCACCGACGCGGGCCGCCGGCTCGTCGCCGACGGCGCCGTCGCGCTGGCCGCGGTCGACGAGGCGTTCGCCAACGCCGCGCGCGCCGGGCGAGGGGTGCTCGGCACGCTGCGGCTCGGGAGCTCGCCCGCGGCGCGCTACGAGCTCCGCCCGGCGCTCCTCGCCCGGCTGCGCGAGCTGCATCCGGGCATCGAGGTCGACGCGAGCGAGGCGACGACGGGCAACCTCTGCCGCGAGCTGCTCAGCCACCGGCTCGACGTCGCGATCGGGTTCTGCACCGACCCGGTGCCCGGGCTCGCGCGGCGAACGCTCGCGTGGGAGCCGGTGCGCGTGGTCGGGCGCTCGCTCCCGCCGGTGGTCTCGCTGGGCGAACTGCGCGAGCGGCGGTTCGTGATCCCCGGGGAGGAGCTCAACGCGGGGTTCAACCGGCGCCTGCGGGTCCTGTGCCGCGAGCATGGCTTCGAGCCGCGGACCGTCACCGCCGCGTTCATCTGGGACGAGGGCGAGTGGCCCGCGGGCGAGGACGTGGTCACGCTGGCCACGGAGCGGGTCGCGCGCAACGTCTCGCTGCGCTCGGCACTGCTGGAACCCGAGCAGCGGCTGCCGGTCGAGCTCGTCTGGCGCGAGGACGACGAATCGCCGCTGCTGCGGACGTTCCTGGCGGTCGCTACGCCAGCGCCGGAGCCGGGGTCGCCGGGCGTGTCGTGAACGCCGGCAGCATCCACTGCAGCAACGGGCCGATCGAGAGCGCGTAGACGACCGTGCCCAGGCCCGCCGAGCCGCCGAGCGCGAGGCCAAGGGCGAGCACGCTCAGCTCGAGCGTCGTGCGGACCTTGCCGACGGAGATGCCCGTGATGCGGACGAAGCCGGTCATCAGGCCGTCACGCGCGCCCGGGCCGAGTCGCGCGCCGAGGTAGGCCGCGCCCGCGACGGCGTTGAGGCCCACGCCCGCGGCCAGCATCGCCAGACGGACGGGCATCGGACCGCCTTCGGGGATCAGCGCCAGCCCGGCGTCCGCGGCGAGGCCGACGACGAGCACGTTGCTGATCGTGCCGATCCCCGGCCTCTCGCGCAGCGGGACCCAGGCGAGCAGGACCGCGACGCTGGTGATGATCACGACCGTGCCGAACGACAGGCCCGTGATCCGCGCGACGCCGTCGTGGAACACGTCCCAGGGGCCGAGGCCGAGCGTCGCGCGGACCTGCAGCGCCATGCTGAGGCCGTACAGGACGAGTCCGGCGTAGAGCTGCGCGAGTCGACGGGTCATTGGCCTCACTATCGCCACTAGTGGCCTTGAATTCCATAGCCAATCTTGATGAAGTGGACTGCATGGACGCAGACCGTGGCCTCTCAGGTCCCCATCTGGCTCGGCTGCTCGGCGAGTGGCGTTCAAGTGGTCCGGCGTACGCCGCGCTGGCGCGGGCATTGCGCCTGCTCGTACTGGACGGCCGGCTGCCGCTGCGTACACGGCTCCCGGGCGAGCGCGAGCTCGCGGAGGCGCTGGGCGTGAGCCGCACGACCGCGACGGCCGCCTACGCGGCGCTGCGCGACGACGGGTTTCTCGCGAGCCGGCGTGGCTCCGGCTCCTGGACGCGCCTGCCGGCCGACCCGGGCACGACCCCGATGCCCGCCGCCTCCGGCCACGACGTGATCGATCTCAGCTGCGCCGCCAGCGCGGCGGCCGACGGCGCGTTGCACGCGGCGCTGGCCGCGGCCACCGCCGAGCTTCCGCGCCACCTGCCCGGCCCGGGCTACGACGCGGCCGGGCTGCCCGTCCTGCGCGAGGCGATCGCCGCGCAGCTCACGAAGCAGGGCGCGCCGACGACGTCCGATCAGATCCTCGTCTCGGCGGGTGCGCTGCACGGGCTCACGCTGCTGCTGCGGGTGCTGGCCGGCCCGGGGGAGCGGGTGCTGGTCGAGCACCCGACGTACGCCGCCGCGCTGGACGCGGTGCGTGCGGGCGGCGCTCGGCCCGTGCCCGTGCCGCTGCTCTCTGACGGCTGGGACATGGAGATGCTGGCTTCGACCCTGCGGCAGGCCGCGCCCGCGCTCGCGTACCTGATCGTCGACCACCAGAACCCGACCGGGCTCTCGATGGACGCCGCCGATCGGGAGCGCCTGGTCGGGCTGGCGCGCGCGACGCGGACGCCGCTCGTGATCGACGAGGCGATCGTCGGCCTCCACCTCGACGGCGCGCCGCAGCCGTCGACCGCGAGCCTCGATCCCGACGGCGAGACCGTCATCACCATCGGCTCGATGAGCAAGACCTTCTGGGCCGGCCTGCGGATCGGGTGGGTGCGCGCGAACCCGGCGCTGATCGCCCGTCTTGCCGCCGCCCGCGCCGTGCTCGACATCTCCAGCCCGGTGCTCGAGCAGTTGATGGCGGTCGAGCTGCTGGCGAACGCCGAGCCGATCCTCGCGGCCCAGCGCGCGGCCGCTCGGTCCCGTCGCGACACGTTCGCCGCCGCCCTGCGCGCCCGCCTGCCCTGGCAGTTCGCACTCCCACCCGGCGGGCTCTGCCTCTGGGCCGAGCTCGACGCGCCCCGCAGCACGGCGCTGACCGCGATCGCCGACCGCTACGGCCTCCGGCTCGCCGCGGGTCCGCGCTTCGGCGTCGACGGCGCCTTCGAGCGCTACATCCGCCTGCCCTTCAGCCTCCCGGAGCCCGTCCTCGAAGACGCCGCCGAGCGCCTCGCCCTCGCCTGGCACGCGGTCACCGAGTCCCACACGCCCATCACTGCGGGAGCACCGGCCCTCGTGGCCTAAAAGGAACGTTAAGGGGACTGTCCCCTTTACCTAAACCCGGCCTAAAGGGGACAGTCCCCTTTAGGTGCGGTTTAGGGCGCGAACAGACCTATGGGCGAACGTATGTTCGTGTATGCTCCGCGGCATGGAACCCGCCGTCCACCGGATCACGGTCATCGCCCCGCAACCACCGACCATCTGGCAGCGCCTCGAGACCGTCTTGGTCGAGAGCGGCAGCCCCCCGATCACGATGACGCGGGAGGCGAACAGGATCACGTTCGTGTGCGACACGGGGGACTTCATGCTCCGTGCGCGGGTCGCGGATGCGCTGATGACCGTCTGCGATCACGGCGAGTGGCGTCGCTGTTTCGCCCCCGAGGACTAAACTCATGCGCTTGACCGAGCGAGACCGAGTTCTCATGACCGCCGAGGCGCAGGCTGCGCTGCAGGCCGAGCTGGAACAGCTGGAGACCGTCGCCCGCCGCGAGATCGCCGAGCGGATCAAGACAGCGCGCGAGTGGGGCGACCTCAAAGAGAACTCCGAGTACCACGATGCCAAGAACGATCAGGCGCATCTGGAGACGAAGATCCTCCGCATCCGCGAGCAATTGCTCAACGCGGAGGTGCGCGAGGTCGAGTCCCAGACGGAGATCGTGGGCTTCGGCAGCCGTGTCGAGGTCAGCGACTCAAAGACCGGCAAGCAGACGGTCTACACGTTGGTCTCGCCACCGGACGCCGCCCCGGGCGAGGGCAAGATCTCGTTCGACTCGCCGGTGGCCAAGGCGCTGGTCGGTTCGCGCGTGGGGCACACGGTCAAGCTCGAGACGCCCCGCGGCGTGCGCGAGCTGACGATCGTCGCGATCGGCTAGCGCGCGACGAACCTCCGCAGCGAGTCGGCGAGCACCTCGGTCGCCTCGAGGGCTGGGAAGTGCCCGCCGTAGTCAGGCGTCTCCCAGCGCTCGACCTCGAAGACGTGCTCGGCGAGCGAGCGTGGGACGCGCACGATCTCCTTGGGGAAATCGAGGAACGTGAGCGGGGCCGTAAGCGGCCCGCGGCTGACCAGTTCGTCATCGAGTAGCCAGCCACCGTGCATGCGCGCGTAGTACGGCCAGAACGAGGTGCCGATCGTGCCGGTGATCCAGTAGATCATCACCGTCGTGAGGATGTCGTCGGCCGGGACGCCGTGCGTGTCGGTCCAGACGTCGAACTTCTCGGCGATCCAGCTCATCAGCCCGACCGGCGAGTCGGCGAGGCCGTAGGCGAGCGTCTGCGGCCGCGTGCCCTGGATGTGCGCGTACGCGCCCTCTTCCTGGGTCCACGCATCGAGCGCGGCGCGCGCCACCAGCTCGGTCTCCGGCCACGCCTGCGGCCGGCGCAGCGGCATCATGTACAGGTGCAGCGCCTCGACGGCGTCCGGATACGCGGCCGCCAGGCGCCCGCCGACGTGGGCGCCCCAGTCGCCACCGGCCACGAGGTAGTGGGAGTGCCCGAGTGATCCCATCAGGCCATGGAGCGCGTCGGCCATGTCCTCGACCGAGGCGCGCCGGCCGCCGGAGAACCCGTAGCCCGGCAGCGACGGAACGACCACGCGCGCGGACTCGCGCAGCAGCGGGATCAGCCGGTTGAACTCCCAGACGCTCGACGGCCAGCCGTGCATGAGCAGCAGCGGCGGGCCGTCGCCCTCGACGATGCAGTGCAGCCCGTCCACGGTGAACTGCTCGAACCCGTTGAGCGTCGCTTCCGCCGCCCGCCAGTCGTAGCCGTCGCGCCAGCGGGCGGCGAGCTCGCGCGCGTCCGACAGCGCGAGGCCGCCCGGCCCGTTGTCGGGCCAGCGGGTGGCGTCCAGGCGGCGATGGAGATCGTCCAGCACCGCCTGGTCGACGTTCAGCGAGAAGCGCTCCACTCGATCTGCTCCGTTCGGTCGAATCGGCGCGACGACGGCCTCACCGCGGATCCGCGCGTCATCGCGCTCACGGCCGTCATCACGATCAGGTTGACGACGAGCGCGACGATACCCAGGTTCAACTGCGCGAGGAACGACGGCAGGCCGCCGATCAGCGAGTCGACGGTGGATGAGGTCTCAGGTGTCGCGCCGGCGAAGGACATCGCCGCGACCATCCCGACGCCGGCGACGATGCCGGCCATCGCGCCCTGCTTGGTCACAAGCCCCGGCCGCGCCAGCGCCATCAGCAGCGACGGGAACAGCTGCGTGACCAGCGCGTAGCCCAACAGCAGCAACGTCACCAGCGTCTGCCCGCCGGCAAACACGAACGCCACGCCCGCCAGGGCGATCACCGGCACCAACAGCTTCGACAGGCGAGCGGTCGTCCCGTCCGAAAGAGCGGGGTTCAGGCCGCGCACGATGTTCTTGGCCACCGTCGTCGCCGACGCGATCAGCAGCATCGACCCCGGCACCAGCGCGCAGAGCACGCCCGCCGAGCCGATCAGCCCGACGAACCACTGCGGGAACGCGTCCTTGGACACCGCCAGCAGCGCCAGATCGGACCCGTCGGCCGGCAGGTCCGGCACACGCAGCACGGCGGCGAACCCGACGAAGAAGACGAAGGCGATCAGCAACTGGTAGATCGGCAACACCGCCGCGTTGCGCTTGAACACGTTCTCGTCACGGGCCGAGAGGGCCGAGCCGAACGTGTGCGGCCACATGTAGAACCCGAGCGCCGTCAACAGCACCGTCGAGGAGAACCACACGGGCGTCAGCTGATCGCCGGACAGCGCCGAGAACCCCGGCTTGGCCGCCTCCACCTGCCGGAACATCTCACCGATCCCGCCGAAGTAGTGGATCGGCAGATACAGGCCGATGAAGACGACGATCGAGAGCGTCAACACGTCCTTGATCGCCGCCGTCCACGCCGACCCGCGGATGCCGGATGCGGCGACGTAGACCGAAAGCGCGAACGCGCCCATCCAGATGGCCGGCGTCGACCCGATCGACCCGTAGGACGTCTGCTCGACGATGATCCCGAGCCCTTTCAGCTGCAGCGCGAGGTAGGGGATCATCGCCGCGACGGCGACCACCGAGACCAGGACGCCGAGCGCCCGCGACCCGTACGCGGAGGTGAAGACGTCAGCCTGCGAGACCAGCTTGCGCGGTGTCGCGTAGCGCCACACCGCGGGCAGCAGGTAGTAGGACAGCACGTAGGCGAGCGTCCCGTAGCCGAGGATGTAGTACGCCGCGCCGCCCGAGCCATAGACGAACCCGGCCCCGCCGAGGAACGTGAAGGTCGAATAGATCTCCCCCGCCATCAGCAGGAAGATGAAGATGCTCCCGAACCCGCGGCCGCCGACCGACCAGCCTTCGAGGTCCATGTCGTGCCCGCGGCGGGCACGCAGTCCGAGCCCGATCGCCACAACGACGAACAGGCAGATCACCGCCAGTGCGGCGTTCATCGGTCGAGCCGGTAGACGACGCCCATGATCAGCGCCGTCAGGAGCACCCACAAGGTGACCCAGAACAGCGCGAACGGCAGCCCGAGCACGTACGGCTCGACCCGGTTGGCGAAGAAGATGCCGGCCAGCACCCCGATGAAGGGCAGGGCCGACAGACCATGGATGAGCTTCACGAAAGACCCCCTTGGAGGACGCTCCGCGCGACGTCGACGTGCAGGCGCGTGCCGATGGCCAGCGCCCGCTCGTCGATGACGAACCGCGGGTGGTGATGCGGGAAATCCCCTCCGGCGCCGATGAACGCGTAACAGCCGGGCGCCTCGGCCAGGTAGGCGGAGAAGTCGTCCCCGCCCATGATCGGATCGAGCTCGACGAGCTCGTCACGCACGACCGAGCGGACCAACTCGGTCGCCCGCGCGTCGTTGACCACCGGCTTGTAACCCCAGACGTAGTCGAGCTCGAACGACGCGCCGTGCGCCGCGCAGACGCCGGCGCCGATCTCCTCGATCAGCGTCGGGATCAGCTCGCGCACCTCCGGCGAGAACGAGCGCGAGGTGCCCTCCAGCACCGCCTCGCCCGGGATGACGTTGGGCGCATCGCCCGCGTGCAGGCTGCCGATCGTCACCACCGCCGGCTCCAGCGGGTCGATCCGCCGCGAGACGATGTGCTGCAGCTGGCCGACGAAC
The DNA here is from genome assembly GCA_963798325.1 of uncultured Solirubrobacteraceae bacterium. Lineage (GTDB taxonomy): Bacteria > Actinomycetota > Thermoleophilia > Solirubrobacterales > Solirubrobacteraceae > Solirubrobacter. The sequence goes on along the minus strand of CAWCSS010000001.1, from coordinate 406,739 downwards.
GCGGCCGCCGCGGCGATCGTGTCGACCGCGGTGTGGGGGAGCCCGGCGTGCCCGCCCCGACCCGTGATCGTCACCTTGAAGAAGTCGGCCGCGGCCATCCAGTCGCCGGACACCGCCGCGACCTTGCCGAACGCCAGCGGCGTCCACAGGTGGCAGCCGTAGACGAAGTTGACGTCCTCCATCACACCCGCGGCGACCAGCTCGCGGGCACCGCCGGGAGCGAGCTCCTCGGCGTGCTGGAAGATGAACCGCACCTCACCGGGCAGGTCGAGCCCAGCCAGCTCCGACGCCGCCCCGAGCAGCATCGCGGTATGCCCGTCGTGGCCACAGGCGTGCATCGCCCCCGGCCGCAAAGACGCGAACTCGACGCCGCTCTGCTCATGGATCGGGAGCGCGTCGATGTCGGCCCGCAGCGCGACCACGGGCGATCCGCTCCCGAGCCGCGCCAGCACGCTCGTCTCCGTCGGTCGTTCGACGCTCAGGCCGAACTCGCCGAGCCGTTCCGCGATCCACGCGGAGGTCTCGTGTTCTTCGAAGCTGACCTCAGGGTGGCGGTGCAGGTGGCGCCGCCACGCGATGACCTCGTCCACCCGGGGCGGCTACCCGGGAGGGTCTAGCCGTATGCCTCGCCGACACCCTCGGCGACCGCCGCGACCTCGTCGCGCAGCGCGCGCACCCGGTCGGCGAGCAACTCCTGGTTGCCCATGTCGGTGGACGCGGAGACCGTCAGCAGGCTGCCGCGGATCGTGTCCAGCTCGACGACCACGCGCTCGAGCTCGTCGTCGTAGCGCTCCAGCTGCAGTTGCATCCGGCGCTGGACCGCGAGCTGCTCCTGCAGCGCGTGGATGAGGTCGGTCTTGCCGCTGCCGTCGAGCTCGGCGAGCCGGCGCTCGATGCTCTCCACCGGGGTCTCCGACAGCGCTTCGTAGAGGAGCTGCGCCCGTTGGGCGGAGGCCTGCAGCGACGCCACCAGCGCGCTGACCTCGTGCTGGATCTCGGGATGGCCGAGCTGCGCGACGCGAAACTCGACGCTGCGCGCGGCGTGCACGTGACGCGCGAGCCGTGGCGCCATCTGCAGCTGGTGGCGCGGCGTGGGCCACGGCAGCGGCGGGCGCGGAGGAGCGGGCGGCAGCAGCTCGATCACGTGGGTGCGCACCGGGTAGTCGTGCAGGGCGCGCTTGGAGCGATCGCCGATCGGCCACAGCGAGTCGATCACGAACCCGATGCCGAACGTGCCATAGCCGAGCAGGCCCTTCAGGAGCACCTCGCGCGTCGCGACGGCGCCCGCGGTGAGCGGCTTGCCGTCGTCGCGCACGACCCGCAGGCCCGCCGCCTGCTTGCCGAGCGTCTGGCCGTTGTTCTCGCCGACCCGCGTCATCGTCCCGATGAAGTACGCGCACGCGGTGGCGAGCGTGAGCAGCAGCGTGACGGGGCGGTGCAGCGACATGCCCGTCATCAGCGACGCCATCGCCGCGACGAACATCACGACCAGGACGAGACCCCAGATGATCAGGCCGTCCAGCAGTGCGGCGCCCACCCGCGGACCCCAACCGGCACGCTTCGTCGGTTGTGTCTTGGACCCCATCGAAAGCCAAGGGTACGCGACGCGTGACGCGAGGCAACCCGGGGTACTCACCTCGCCGTGAAAGGCAAGTTTCTAGTAGCAGTGATGGTCACCTTCGCGGTGTGCGCCAGCGACGCGCGCGCCGACGTCCCATACGGCGGGTCCGTGCTCTACAAGACGTCGCTCGGCAACGGCTCGATCTCGCTCACCCGCCATGACAACGGGCAGGTGACGGGCCGCATCAACGTTGCCTACCACTGCAAGGGCTACGCGATCGGCAACCGATCTCCGCGTGAAGGGCAGCTCCAACGGCGCGGCCTTCACCGCCTCCGGCTCCAGCGGGACGCGGCCCGGTCGCCTCCGGCTGTCGCTGAGAGGGACCCTCGACGGCGCCGCCGGCGCCGGCCGCATGACCGCCCGGCTCAAGCGCTGCGTGAAGTTCACCCGCTCGTTCGCGCTGCGCACCCCGAGCGCGCCGGTCGGCGGGCCGTCGCTGCCGCCGCGGGCGTCGCTGTTCTAAGGGTTCAGCACCCAGCACGCGGGCGGCGCGCCGCTGCCGGTGTCGCTGCGGGTGGCCAAGAACGGCCGCGTGTACGCGATCTGGGACGCGATCTCGACCTGCCAGCGCAACTTCAAGTTCCCGGTGCTCAACGTCACGCCGGCGACGACGGTCAACAAGAGCGGCTACTTCTCACGTACCGAGAACTACACGATCCGCTACAGCGACTCGCCCACGCGCAAGTTCCACGTGAACTTCAGTGGCCGCTTCGTGGCCGACGGGGCGGTGGGCACGCTGAGCGCGACGGTCAAGTTCTACGACCGCGGGAAGGCGTACGCGACGTGTCGCAGCGGGACCGTGAACTGGACGGCGCGCCTGTAGCGTCCAGGGCATGCCCAAACCCGAAGTCGAAATTCCCGACGGCCCGCCGTCGTATCAACTCGAGCTCGAGGACATCGTCGTCGGCGACGGCGAGGAAGCCGTCTCCGGCAAGGTCGTCGAGGTCCACTACGTCGGCGTGGCCTGGAAGACCGGCAAGCAGTTCGACGCGTCCTGGGACCGCTTGGACACGTTCAAGTTCGGCCTCGGCAAGGGTCAGGTGATCCGTGGTTGGGACCAGGGCGTGGCCGGGATGAAGGTCGGCGGGCGCCGCCGGATCACGATCCCGCCGGACCTCGGCTACGGCGCGCGCGGTGCGGGCGGCGTGATCGGCCCGAACGAGACGCTCGTCTTCGTCGTGGATCTAATCGGCGTGAACTAGGCGCGAACGACGGCGGGCGTGCCACAGCAGCGCGCCCGCCGCCAGCAGCGCCAGCGCCAACAGCGCGTAGGTCGCGACGTGCGTCACGGACACACCGACGACGTAGCCGAGCAGCGTGAACGCGGTCACCCACACCAGGCAGCCCAGCAGGCTCCACGGCGCGAACGCGCGCAGCGAGAGCCCTGAGGCACCCGCCAGAAACGGCGACACCGCGCGCACCAGGCCGATGAAGCGGCCGACGAAGATGGCCTTCGCGCCGTGCCGGAGATAGAAGCCCTCGACTCGCTGGACGCGCGTCACCGGCAGCCACGAGCGTGAGTAGACGAACTTCCGGCCGAGCCGCCGTCCGAGCCAGAACGAGGCGAGATCGCCGAGGAACGCGAACACCCACGCGACGGCGATCACGACCGGCAGCGACACGCGGCCGGACGACGCGACGACGCCGCCCAGCACGATCGCGGTCTCGCCGGGCGCGATCAGGCCCACGAAGGCTCCGGTCTCCAGGAAGGCCAGCCCGGCGACCAGCAGATACGTCCACGCCCCGAGCGTGTCGGACAGGTCGATCAAGAAGCCTTCGATGTCCGGGAGCACGCCTCGAAGTCTCCGCGCCGAGGCGCGCGGCGGACACCAGGGAAGCCTCTACCCCGAGGGTGCGGCTACCAGGTCGGCCACCGATTCCACGATCCGCGACGGCCGGTACGGATAGCGCTCCGCCGACTCGCGGGTGGAGATCCCGGTCAGGACGAGGATCGTCTCCAGCCCCGCCTCCAGGCCGGACACGACGTCGGTGTCCATCCGGTCGCCGATCATCGCCGTCGTCTCCGAATGGGCGTCGATCGCATTGAGGGCGCTGCGCATCATCAGCGGGTTCGGCTTGCCGACGTAGTACGGCTCGACGCCGGTCGCGCGTGAGATCAGGGCGGCCACGGACCCGGTTGCGGGCAACGGGCCGTCCGGCGACGGGCCCGTGGCGTCGGGGTTGGTGGCGATGAACCGCGCGCCGTTGACCACCAGCCGGATCGCAGCCGTGATCCGCTCGAACGAGTAGGTACGCGTCTCGCCCAGGATCACGTAGTCCGGCTCGCGCTCGGTCAGGGTGTAGCCGGCCTCGTGCAGCGCGGTCGTCAGCCCCGCCTCGCCGATCACGAACGCCGATCCGCCGGGCCGCTGATCCTGCAGGAACGACGCGGTGGCCAGCGCGGAGGTCCAGATCGACTCCTCCGGCACGTCGAGCCCGCTCGTCCGCAGCCGCGCGGCAAGGTCGCGCCGGGTGTAGATCGAGTTGTTGGTCAGCACCAGGAACGGCGCCCCGCGCTCGCGCAGCGAGGCCAGGAACCGGTCGGCCCCGGGGATCATCTGCTCCTCGTGGACGAGTACGCCGTCCATGTCCATCAGCCAGGAGTGGATCTCGCGGCGCGCGGTCACTCGGCCACCGCCACTTCCACGCGCAAGGCCTCGAGCTCGGCGACGACGGCCGACAGCGCCGAGACGCCGGTGACCACGAGCTCGACCTCCGTCACCGGGCACAGGTGCACGGCGGCGATCTGGCCGAGTTTGGAGCCGTCGGCGACGATCACCCGCCGCCGCGCGGCGGACAGCATCTGGCGCTTCACCTCGGCCTCCGGCAGGTTGATGTTCGTCACGCCGCGCACCGGATCGACGCCGTTGCAGCCGACGAACGCGATGTCCGGGTTGATCGTCGACAGCACCATCGTCGCCAGCGGGTTCACGAGCGAGTGCTGCAGCGGGCGCAGCGTCCCGCCGGTGACGACGACGGTGATCCGCGGCGCGGCGCGCTCGAGCTCCAACGCGATGTTCAGCCCGTTGGTCACGACCGTCGCGGCCTCGAGGTCCTCGCGCGCGCCCAGCGCGGTCGCCAGCGCCGTCGTCGTCGTCCCGACGTCCAGCGCCACCACGTCGCCGTTGGAGACCAGCGCCGCGGCCGCGCGGGCGATCGCCGCCTTCTCCTCGACGTGCGCGCTGCGCTGGTCCTCGAAGGAACGCTCCGCGCGTGGGTTGGAGATCAGCATCGCCCCGCCGTGCACGCGCCGGACCTCGCCGAGCGCGGCGAGCGAGTCCAGATCGGCCCGCACCGTCACCTCGGAGACGCCGAAGCGCTCACCGAGCTCGGTCACCCGCAGGAACTCGTGCGCGCGGATCGCCACGAGCATCGCCTCCCGGCGGGCGCCTGCCGGCAGCGGATGAGACGCGGTGTCCACGGCGCGAACGTATCAGCCCGTCGTCGCGCCGAGCGTCGGGCCTCCGATGACGTGTCGTTGCAACGCGAGAGACGATCAGCAGGCTCCCGTACGTCGCGTGGCACCAGGCACCGGTCAACATCCGTCGAGGTCTCATCTCGAAGTGCTTTCAATTCAGCGATCTCCCACGAAGATCGAGTACCTAGCTGGATCAGAGGCGGCGGTGGGAGCATTTATCAACGATGCTGCTCCCGAGCAGATAGCCTCGCAATTACGTCTGGTCGCCCCGGCCGCCATGCCGGTCAACACTGATTAGGAGAGTCCATATGCCCAACATCGGCCCGATGGAGATCATCATCGTCTGCGTGATCGCCTTGATCGTGCTCGGTCCCAAGCGTCTGCCGGACGCGGGCAAGAGCCTCGGAAAGGGCATCCGCGAGTTCAAGAACGGCATCTCGGGCCATGACGAGAAGCCGGCCGCCGAGCGCATCGAGCGCGTCGACACGACGACCGACGCGTAGGAGCGAGCCATCGAGTCACCACTTTCCGGTTGAGCGGTTAGGATTCACTGCATGAGCCTGATCCGCGCGCTCCTGCAGTTGGTGGACGAGGTGAACCAGGAAGCGGTCGAGAAGGGCGGCGTCGCCGGCAAGGACATGACGGAGCCGCCCGGCACGCACTCACCCTGGTCGCTGCCGCCGATCAACGGTGGCGGGCTTCGTCCGCCGCCCGGCTCGAAGGGCCCCTGGTCCTGGCCGTGACGGCGTTCGCGCAGCCTCCGCGCACATGAGATCTTGAGAATCCCGGCCTACGCTGACGCGAACTCAGACTGAAATCGCGTCGTCATCGGGCACTCGCGTGGTAGGTCTGAACTCCTAAGCGAGCGAGCGAGGGTCTGAAGAAGTGCGGATGATGGTGTGTGGAGGCGCGGCTGCGGCCGCTGCCGTAGTGACTGCCGGCGCGGTGATGGCGCAGGCTGACGGTACGAAGGCGGGCGTCGCGGCGCTCCCCGGCGGTCTGGCCGTGGCGAATGGGTCGGTCGAGCGCCAGGCCGTGCCCGGTGCGGCCAACACGTTGAAGGTCACGAACAACTCCACCAAGGCACTCGCGGTGGCGGTCAACGCACGCCCGTGGACGCAGAGCTCCTCGGGGCAGGCGAGCCCGAACCGCCGCTCGACCCTGTCCAACGTCGGCATCAGCGAGAGCGCCTTCACGCTCGCCCCGGGCGACAGCCGTGACGTCACGGTGACGCTCAAGAGCGCGCCGCGCGGTTATCAGTACGGCGCGCTGGAGATCATCGGCCTGCCCACGAATCTCGCCAAGCGCAAGGGCATCGTCACCGGGTACCGGCTCGTCGGCGCGCTGCGCTACAAGCCGGCGACGCCCACGTACGCGCTCAAGGTCGGCGCCGCCAAGGTCAAGTCCAAGATGGTCACGTTGAGCGTCAAGAACTCCGGGAACACCGCCGAGCCGGTCAGCGGCACGGTGCGCCTGAAGGGCCCGCTCGGCACGCGCCAGGCGTCGGTGAAGGCGATGCGCCTGCTGCCGGGCAAGCAAGTCTCGATCGCGCTGATGTCGGCGAAGCGCCTGCAGCCGGGCCGCTACAACGCGATCGGCGACGCTCAAGCAGGGCAAGCTGCGCGTCAGCGCGACGAAGAAGCTGCGAATCACTCGCTAGCCATATCGACGTCGATGTCGATCGCCAGCCTGGCGAGCGGCGCGCCCCAGTCCTCGAGCGAGGCGGGGGAGGCCACGCTGTAGCCGGCGCCGGCCAGGGAGACCGCGCCGCGCAGCGCCCACTTGGCGAACGTGTCGGCGAACCGCTCCTCGGGGGCGGTGCAGTCGCCGCGTGAGGCCTCCACGCAGGAGCCGACCGGCGGCAGCGAGGCGGCGAGCTCGTTCGCGCAGCTCGGGCGGCGTGACGGCGAAGTCGATGACGTGGCCGAACTCGTGCAGGACGGTCACGTTGCGGTCCTGCTTGCGCTCGCCGTTGAGGTAGGCGAGGTTGAACCTGATCGTGTAAACGCGCCGGGGGCGGACTGCTGCGTGAGCCCGACCCAGGGCGCCCCGGGGAAGCGGCCGGTCGTGATCGTGACCATGCCGTCGACGTCGTCGATCAGCTGACGCAGCCTCCGGGCGGGCCTCCTCGAGCGCGGCGAGGACCCACTGCTGGTCATGCGGTGCGACGTCCGCGGCGAACGTGAGCGCCGCGCGCTTTGACCGCTTTGGAGACGGGAGGTTCGGTCCCTCCGCAGCCGCTGAGGGCGACCGTGACGAGCAGCACGAGGCCAAGGCGCTTCATCTCGGTGTAGATCGGCTTGCGCGTGCGGGACTTGACCGCCGGGTACGGGTACGGACATGAGCAGCATCACCGCGGGCAGGGCCGCGGCGCGCGCTCGGGAAGGCGACGAGCTGGTTCGCCGCGCTGGGCGTCCAGGGACGCCGCGCCTTCCGCGCCGCGTTCGCGGGCTACATGCTGGACGCCTTCGATCTCATCGTCCTGACGCTGTCGCTGGCGGCGATCGGCACCACGTTCGGCGTCGGGACGGGCGCCACGGGCGCGCTGTCGACCGTCACGCTGTCGGCCTCGGCGATCGGCGGCATCCTCGGCGGGGTGCTCGCCGACCGGATCGGCCGGGCGCGCACGCTGATGCTCAGCGTCGGCGTCTACTCGCTCTTCACGCTTTCTGAGCGGCCTGGCGACCAGCTACGCGATGCTGATGACCTTCCGCGTCTTCCAGGGGATCGGGTTCGGCGCCGAGTGGGGCGTCGGCGCGGTGCTGGTGGCCGAGCTCGTGCGTCCGGAGTCGCGCGGCCGCGCGCTCGGGCGTCATCCAGAGCGCGTGGGCCGTCGGCTGGGCGCTGGCCGTCGTCGCCTACCTGATCGCGTTCGAGCTCTTCGACGAGACGGTCGCATGGCGGGTGCTGATGTGCCTCGGCATCCTGCCGGCGCTGCTGATCCTGTACGTGCGCTCGCGGGTCGAGGACCCGGAGGTGTTCCGGGAGGCCAAGCAGCGACGGCGACGGTGCCGCTGAAGCAGATCTTCTCGCGGCGAGCTGCTGCGGACGACGATCGCCGCCTCGCTGCTGGCCACGGGCATCCAGGGCGGCTACTACGCGATGTTCACCTGGATCCCGACGTTCCTGAAGAAGGAGCGCGACCTCACCGTCGTCGGCACCAGCGGGCTACCTGTTCGTGGTCATCGCGGGCGCGTTCGCTCGGCTACCTGCTGCGCGGGCTGCGTGCACGACCGGATCGGGCCGCAAGCGAGCGTTCGCGCTGTTCTCGGCGCTGGCCGGCGCCTCGCTGGTCGCTGTACTTCGCGGTGCCGCAGCGGCTCGAACACGACGCTGCTGGTCGTCGGGCTTCCCGCTGGGCTTCTTCGCCTCGGGCTGCTTCAGCGGGTTCGGCGCGTATCTCGCCGAGCTCTTCCCGACGCGGGCGCGCGGCGACCGGCGAGGGCTTCTGTTACAACGTCGGCCGCGGCATCGGGGCGCTGTTCCCGGGCATCATCGGCTTCCTCGCGACGGCCATCGGGCTCGGCGGCGCGGTCGCGTTCGGCGTCTTCGGCTACGTTCTCGCGATCTTCGCGCTGGCGTTCCTGCCCGAGACTCGGGCGGGAGATCCGGGCGCCGAGTGATCTCTGAGCTGCTCTCGGCGCGCGCGTCTACGACCTCGAGCAGCCGCGCTACGCGGGGCGCCGGTCTTCCCGGCGCACGAGCCGGGCTGCTCGCTCCACGCTGCACCGCCGGCACGAGCGCGGAGCGGCGGAGTCGCGCACCGAGCGCCTCCGCGCTGCTGGTGATGACCGAGCACTCGGGCACGCACATCGACGCGCTGTGCCACCAGGCCTACGACGGCCGGTTGCACGGTGGTCTGGAGGTGACGCCGCGGGTGCAGACGTCGGTCGGCTTCACGGCGCTGGGGATCGACACCGTCGCGCCGATCGTGCGCCGCGGCGTGCTGCTCGACGTCGGCGCCGGCGTGCTCGGCCGGTCGGGCCGTCGACCTGGAGCGGGCGGCCTGCCGGCGTGGAGTCTGCGCCCAGGCGACGTCGTGCTGGTGCGGCTCGGCTCGGGCGCGCTGTGGGCGGACCGCGCCGGCCTACCTGGCCGCCGGCGGCGTGACCGCCGACGGCTCGCGCTGGCTGGCGGCGCGCCGCCCGTTCGCGGTCGGCGCCGACAACATGGCGTGGGACGTCGTCGGACGATCACGATCCGGAGCTCGGCTCGACTGCCGGGTCACACGATCCTGATCGTCCAGGCGGGCATCCACATCATCGAGTCGCTGTTCCTGGAGGAACTGGCGGCCGACGGCGTGCGCGAGTTCGGCTTCATCTGCCTGCCGCTGAAGCTGCGCGGCGGAACGGGCTCGCCGGTGCGCCCGATCGCGCTCGTCTAGGCGAGCGCCCGCGCTCGCCGCCGGCGCTCGCCGTCCCCGCTCGCCTGCCGCGCTCGTCGAAGCTCGCCCGCCAGCTCGGGTGCGTCGGGTCCAGCGCAGCTCCGCGCTTGGCCTTCGCGTTCGACGCGCCGCGGGACTCGGTCATCATCGCCACCGCCGCGGGGCCGGCGACGCAGCCGCGCCAGCCAGGCGGGGATCTGGCGCGGCGGCGGCGCGCCCAGCGCTGCGCGCGAGGAACGGCAGCCACTCCTTCGACGGGCGCGGGCTCGTCGTCGACGATGTTGTAGATCTCGCCCCGCCGGCCGTGCTCGATCGCGGCCAGCGTCGCGGTGGCGATGTCGTCGGTGTGCAGGAACGACCAGACGCCGCTCGCCGTTGCCGACGAGCGGGAACTGGCGCTTGCGGATCGATGTCGCAGCGCGTCGCTCGCCGGGCCGTAGAAGCCGCCGTAGCGCAGGACGATGCCGTCGGCCTCGATCGTCAGGCGTTCGAGCTTGCGGATCGCGGCGTGGGTCTCGCGCACGCCCTTCGGCGGGTCCGGGTCCAGCGGGTCGGCCTCGGTCTTGACCGGGCCGCCGCTGCGCTCGTACGGCCAGCCGGCGAAGGACTGCGAGATCAGCGCCGCGCCGGGGGCCGCGTCGATCATGTTCTTGGTGCCCTCGGTCCGGAGCCGGTTGGTCATCGGAACGTCTTGTCGAGCTTGCCCATCTTGACGCCCTTCAGCGCGGTCATCTGGTGGACGATCACGTCGGGCTGAACGCGTTCGACGGTCGCGCTTGACCGACTGCGGGTCGAGCCCGTCCATCTGATCAGGTTGTCCTGGCGGGTCCGCGGGTGGTGCCGGTGACGGTGTGGCCCTGGGCTTCAGGTAGGGGGATGAGCGCGCTGACCGGCGGCCCCGGTGGCGCCTGCGATGAGGATGTTCATGGAGGTTGGACGAGACGACCTGACAGCCTGTGACAGCCGTGCGCGAGTTGCTCTTCTCGATCGCCTACCGGATGCTCGGCTCCGTCGCCGAGGCCGAGGACGTCGTGCAGGAGGCCTTCGTCCGCCGCGCCGCCGCCTCGGACGTCACGGTCGAGAACGAGCGCGCGTTCATGACGACCATCACGACCCGGCTGGCGATCGACGTCCTGCGCTCCGCCCGCGTGCGCCGCGAGACCTACGTCGGCGAATGGCTCCCGGAGCCGCTCGTCGAACCCGAGGCGCCGGCGCGCGTCGAGACCGACGAGTCGATCTCCCTCGCCATACTGGTCCTGCTCGAGCGGCTGTCGCCGGTCGAGCGCGCCGTCTTCGTCCTGCGCGAGTCCTTCGACTTCGCCTTCGACGAGATCGCCTCGATCGTCGAGCGCTCCGAGGACAACTGCCGGCAGATCCTCACCCGCGCCCGCCGCCGCGTCGCCGACGACCGCCCGCGCTTCGACGCCGACCCGGCCGAGCGCCGAACGCTCGCCGCCCGCTTCCTCGCCGCCGCCCGCGACGGCGACCTCGACGGCCTCGTCGCCCTCCTGGCCCCGGAAGCCGTCCTGATCGGCGACGGCGGAGGCCGAGCCCGCGCCATCCCGCGCCCGATGGTCGGCGCGCCGCCGTCGCCCGAGCCGTCGCCTCCTTCTACGGCCAGATCGACCGCCTCGCCGTCACCCTCGAAGCGGTCACGGTCAACGGCCAGCCGGGCTTCCGCGCCTTCGACCCCGAAGGCCTGCTCATCAATGTCGTCTCGTTCGATGTCTACGAAGGCCAGATCACCACCATCCACTCGCTCGTCAACCCGGACAAACTCTCCCACCTCGGCCCGACCTCCCAGCTCGGGCTGCGTCCTTCGGCACAGAGTTGACACAGTCTTGTTGCAAATCGGTGTTGTTCCGTGACATCTATTCAGCCACGCTTGGGGGGTGCAGCCGGAAACCTGTCGAGAGCGAACCTTTGCGGCTTCACCCCTGGTTCTCGCCCGGATCGCCGGCGGCCAACGAGGTCTGATTCGGACCGACCAGCTGCTCGCCGCGGGTATGGACAGCGCGGCGATCTCGCGGTGGGTGAAGGACGGCAAGCTGCACCGCAAATACCGCACCGTCTACACGCTCGGGCACGACGCGCTCTCGCGTGAGGGCGAGTTCCTCGCGGTCGTGTACGCCGGCGGCCTGGGCTCGGTGCTCAGCCACGACGCGCTCGCGGAGCTGTACCGGGTGCGCCGCGGACGAGCCGACGTGATCGATGTTGTCGTCCCGCGCAGGCGCGTGGCCCCGCCCGGCACCCGCTTTCACCAGACACGCAATCTCGACCCGCGCGACGTCACCACCTACAAGGGCATTCCCGTCACGACGATCCCGCGCCTGCTCGTGGATCTCACCGACACGACGACCGACGACGAGCTGGCCAACGTCATCCATGAGGCCGACTTTCGCGGGTGGTTCGACGAGGCCAAGGTCCACGAGGCCAAAGACCGCGCGTTCGGCCGCCACAACCTCGACGTCCTCGAGCGCGCGCTCGAGCTGCGCAAACAGGGCAGCGCCGGCACGAAGAGCAAAGCCGAGCGCGCCGCGCTGGCTCGGCTGCGAGAACAGGGCGAGAGCCCGTTGCCGAACGTCCAGGTCGAAGGCTTCGAAGTCGACTTGTACTGGCCGAGCGAGAACCGGATCGTGGAAATCGACCCCGGCCACCACGGCCGCCCGAGAACCCAGGCCGACGACGAGCTCCGCGACGCGGCGCTGGAGGCCGCCGGATACGAGGTGCGACGTGTGGCTAACCGATAGCGAGGCTCTCGTCGGGCACGTCGGTGACGAACATGTGGCCCGGCGCGTGGGTGATCATCAGCTCCGGTCGGCTGGCGGCGGCGACGGCCTGCGGGGTGACGCCGCAGGCCCAGAACACCGGGACCTCGCCGTCGCGGATCTCGACCGGATCGCCGGATTGGGGCGCGCCCAGCGACGTGATGCCCAGCAGCGCCGGGTCGCCGACGTGGACCGGCGCGCCGTGGACGCCCGTGACTCCGGCGGGCGAGGGCACGTGTCCCTTTGTATCGTCCCGCCGCGTGCTCGCGCGCTGGGGAACCGTCGCCGCCTACGCCGCGGTGGCCGGGGCCAACCAGCTGCTGTGGCTGACGTACGCGCCGATCACGACGGATGTCGCCGAGCACTTCGGCGTCTCCGAGGGCGCTGTCGGCTGGCTCTCGCAGGTCTTCCCGCTCATCTACGTGATCCTCGCCATTCCGGCGGGGCTGGCGCTGGACCGGGCGTTCAGGCCGGCGCTGCTCACCGGCGCATGGCTGACCGCGATCGGCGGCGCGGTGCGGCTCAGCAGCGACACGTTCACGGCGGCGCTGGCCGGGCAGATCCTGATCGCGATCGCGCAGCCGTTCATCCTCAACGCGGTCACGAAGGTGGCGACCGCCGCGCTGCCGGAGCACAGGCGCCCGGACGGGATCGCGCTGGGCAGCGCCGGCATCTTCGCGGGCACGGCGCTGGCGCTTCCGCTCGCCCCGAGCGTGTCGCTCGAGACGTTGCTCGTGATCGACCTGATCGTCGCCACCGTGGCCGCGTTCGCGCTGACCGTCGCGATGCGCGGCGTGACCGCGCCCCGCGAGGGCACGGCGGAGCTGCGCACGGCGTGGCCCAGGATCAGACGGCTCGCCGCCGTTGCGTTCCTCGGCTTCGGCGTCTTCGTCGCCATCACGACCTGGCTGCAGGCGCTGCTCGAGCCCGCCGGGATCTCGGACACGACTGCGGGCTGGCTGCTTGGCGCGATGGTCGTGGCCGGGGTGGTGAGCTCGGCGATCTTTCCCCCGGTGCTCGCCCGCCGCGGCCAGGAGCGGACGTTTCTGCGGGCCGCCGCGGTCCTGGCGTCAGCGGGCTGCCTGCTGCTCGCGGTCGCGCCGCACGCGGCGATCATCGCCGTGATCCCGCTCGGGATGGCGTTGCTCGGCGCTCTGCCGGTGCTGCTGGAACTGACCGAGCGGCGCACCGATGCGGCCTCCGGCGCCGCGATCATCTGGCTCGCCGGGAACACGGGCGGGATCGTCGTGGCCGTCCTCGTGCAGCTCGTGAACGGCTCCCCGACGGTGGCCTTCTCGCTGCTTGCGGTGATTGCCGCAAGCGTCCTGGCATTCGCCTGAAGGAAGCGATCGCCACGCCGCGAACACGACCCCCATGAGCGAGACGGATCACCGCACCGAGCCGCACGTCTCCACGGAGGAGCTGCGCGCCGCCCTGGCCCCGCGCGAGGGGACCCGCCGCAACCCGGTGCTCGTATCCGAGCATTCGGAGCAGGCGGAGGGCGAGATCGGCGCGCTGCGCACCGCGCTCGAATCCGCCCGCGCCGACGAGACCACGCTGCGCAGCGAGCTCGACCATCACCGCCGGTCGATCGACTCCGCCCGCGCCGACGCGATCGAGCTTCGCGCCGCGCTCGACGCCGCGCGGGGCGACGCCGCCGAGCTGCGCGCCGAGCTCGCCCAGGCCAAGGCCGAAGGGCGCGAGCGCCGCCACGCACTCGACAAGCTCGCCAACGCCGGCTTCTTCTCGCGCCGCAAGGTCCTCAACGAGCTGCAGGCTCGCGGCTTGCTCTAGCGCCTCAGACGCAGCCCCTGCATCCCGCCGTCGACGTAGAGGATCGTGCCCGTCGTGGCGGTCGAGGTCGCCAGGTGAACGATCGCCTCGGCGACCTCGGCGGCTGACACCAGCCGGCCCATCGGCTGGCGCGCGTTCAACGCCGCGCGCTCGGCGTCCGGGTCGTCGGCGGCGTCGAGCAGCCGGCCGACCCACGGCGTGTCCGCCGTCCCCGGCGCGACGCAGTTCACGCGAATCCCCTCGCTCACGTGGTCGGCGGCCATCGCCAGCGTCAGCGACATCACCGCACCCTTCGACGCGCTGTACAACGCCCGGTTGGGCAGCCCGGCGGTCGCGGCCACCGAGCACGTGTTGACGATCGCGCCGCCGCCCGCCTCGCGCAGGTGCGGCAGCGCGGCCCGCGCGACGCGGACCATCCCGAGCACGTTGACGTCATAGACACGGCGCCACTCGTCGTCGTCGTTGTCCTCGACCGTGCCCTGCGCGCCGACGCCGGCGTTGTTGATCACGGTGTCCAGTCCGCCCAGCCGCGCGGCGGCGTCCATGACGGCCGACGCGATCCCGTCCGCGTCGGTGACGTCGACCTCGATGTCACCACCCACGCGGTCGAGCGTGATGACCTCGAAGCCGCGCTCGACGAGCAGCGCGGCCGTGGCCGCGCCGATCCCCGACGCGCCGCCGGTGACGATCGCGCGCACGGTCAGACCACCGCCTCGATCAGGTGCGGCCCGGGCTCGGACAGCGCCTCTCGCAGGGCGGAGATCAGCGCCGCCACGTCCTCGACGCGACGGCCGGGAACGCCTTGGGAGCGGGCGAGCCCCGCGAAGTCCAGGACAGGTTGGGTGAGGTTCATGAGCGCATGCGCGGCGGTGCCGTCCCCTTCGGCGCCCACACGCGAGAACTCGAACTCGAGGATCGCGTAGGAGCGGTTGGCGATGATGATCGTGGTCACGTCGAGTTGCTCGCGGGCCTGGGTCCAGAGCGCCTGGATGGTGTACATGGCCGAGCCGTCGGCCTCGATCGAGATGACCGGCCGCCCGGCCGCGCCGATCGCCGCGCCGGTGGCGGCGGGCAGGCCCCAGCCGATCGCGCCGCCGGTCAGGAACAGGTAGTCGTGCTCGTCGGCGCCCGCGGTGCGCTCCTGAAAGAACGCGGAGGCGGTGACGGCCTCGTCGACCACGACCGCGCCCGCGGGCAGCATCGCGCCGACGACCGCGGTCAGGTTGTCGAGGTTCAGCGCGCCGTCGGACGGCAACTCGGGCCGCGGCAGCCGCTCGACGGGCGGCGGCTCCGCGCCCACGAGGTCCGCGAGCGCCTGGATCGCGGCCACGGAGTCCTCGTCCGGCGTGGCCAGGACGGTGATCTCGGTCGACGGCGACCACAGCTTGCTCGGCTTGCCCGGATAGGCGAAGAACCCGACCGGCGGGCGCGTGCCGACGACGATCAGCTGCTCGAAGTCCTTCAGCGCCTCGACCGCCATCTCGGTCAGGTACGGCAACGCTCGCGCGCGGGGGCGGGACCCGCCGCGCGCCAGCCGCGGCGCGAACGTGTCGTGGAAGACCACGGCGCCGGTGCCGGCGGCGATCCGCGCGGCGGCGCGCAGGCCGGGCTCGCGGGTGGCCGGCCCGCCGAGGAGCAGCGCGGCCGAGCCGGAGCGAAGCGCGCGGGCGGCGGCCTCGACCGCCTCGCCGGGCGCGCCGAGTCGCTCGTGGCGAGGCCCGCCGTAGCTCGCGACGCCGGCCGGGGCGGTGATCGTGCCGGGCGCGTCACTCGCGCCGAGCGCCTGCGCGGCGGCGCCCAGCGCCGGGTCCCAGCCCGCATCGGCGGGGATCACCAGCGTCGCCACGCCTCGCCGCGCGGCCTCCATCGCCTCGGCCGCCTGCGTCGCCGCCGAGCGCGCGTCTCGGACGGTGCCGAGCCAGTGCGAGGCCGGTCCCGCGATCGCCTCGATGTTGCTGGTGAGCGGCGCGCCCAGCGGCTTGTGCTCGACCGCGTGCTCGCCGACCAGGTTGATCATCGGCGTCCGCGCCTTGTAGGCGTTGTGGACGTTGGCGAAGGCGTTGCCGAAGCCCGGCCCGAGGTGCAGCAGCGTCGCGGCGGGAACCCCGGTCATCCGCGCGTACCCGTCGGCCGCGGCGGACGCCACGCCCTCGAACAAGGTCAGGACGCCTCGGACCTCGGGCACGCGATCCAGCGCCGCCACGAGGTGCATCTCCGACGTGCCCGGGTTGGCGAAACACACCCGCACGCCCGCCGCGGCCAGCGTGCGCAGCACGCTCTCGGCGCCGTTCACAGTGCCGCCTCAAAGGCCGCGAACGCGCGGTCGTCGAACAACCAGAAGCGTGCCTCCTGGACCGAGGGATGCGCTGAGAGCGCCGAGCGTGTCGCCTGGATCGCCACCGCGGCGGCCTCCTCGAGGGGGTAGGAATAGATGCCGGTCGAGATCGCGGGGAACGCCACTCGCGCGTCACCCGCCGCCGCGGCCAGCTCGATCGATCGCCGGTGGCACGACGCCAGCAGCGCAGCCTCATCTGCGGAGCCTCCGCGCCAGACCGGGCCGACCGTGTGGATCACGTGCCGCATCGGCAGCCGGAACGCGTCGGTGAGCTTCGCGTCACCCGTCTCGCACCCGCCCAGCAGCCGGCAGGCGTCGACGAGCTCCGGCCCCGCCGCCCGGTGGATCGCGCCGTCGACGCCGCCGCCGCCCAGCAGCGACGAGTTCGCGGCGTTGACGATCGCGTCCGCCTCCACGTCACCGGTGATGTCGCCCTTGTGCAGCGTGATCACGCCCATGCCTCCCGGTAGGTCTCCACGAGGAACGCGTCGACCGCGGCGACGTCGGTCCGCGCCGGCAGCGAGGAGTCCATCGTGAGCTCCTCGAGCTGTGCCGTCACGCCGTCCAACACCACGAGCACGTCCTCCAGCGGCACCTCGCCGGCGCGCACCTGCCGCAACTGAGAGCGCTCCGGCTCGGGGACGGGCAGCGAAATGGCGCCCGAGGACAACAGCTCGATCCCCTGATAGGCGATCCGCAGCGCGTGCATCGCGTACTTGGTGTCGTACCCGTGCAGCCGGGAGAGCTCACGGGTCCGCGTCGCGTGGCGCTCGCCGGTCAGCCCGCGCCGCTGCCCGGTCAGGTAGCCGAGAAAGGCGCGGCCGGTGGAGCGTGCGACGAACGCCGGCGCCAGTTCCCGCAGGCGCGACCCCACCTCGGTGCAGACGAGCTGATGCTCGCCGTCCACGAACAACGGCAGCAACGTCGTCGGCGACCCCTTCAGGGCCAGCGCACAGAACTTGCGCAGCCCGTAGATGGTCAGATCGAGATCGCCCGGTCCACTGGGGTGACCCTCCGGCTGTGTGCGGTAGACGAAGTGCTCGAAGCGCTGGAAGCCGAGCAGGTATTCGGGCGGCTCGACGGTCACCCCGAGCTCGTCGCGGTCATCGGTCCCGGGGTTGGAGAGCCCGTGGACGACCGACCCGACGGTCGTGCGCAGAATGAGCCCGTCGAGCGCCACCTGGCGCGCCCGGGCAAGGTCAGGCTCCTGGCTATGAACGGTGTGTCCCACGCCCGACACCGTACGCTGAGGGCAGTGACCGACGACGCGCTCCCCGAGCTCCGCGCCTCCGACGCCGATCGCGAGCAGACCGCCGACATCCTCCGCGACGCCGCCGCGGAGGGGCGATTGACGCTCGACGAGCTGGAGGAACGGCTCAACCTCACCTACGAGACGAGGACCCACCGCGAGCTCGCGAAGCTCACCGCCGACGTCGTGGTTCCGCGGGATCACGCGCGCCCGACCGCGCACAGCCGCATGCCCGTCAACCGCGACGCCGGCGGGGCGGGCTGGCTGGTCTCGATCATGAGCGGCCGCGACCGCAAGGGCCGCTGGCGCGTCGGCGAGCATCTGAAGGTCGTCGACATCATGGGCGGTTCGAACCTGGACCTCAACGACGCCGAGCTCGCGTCCAACACCGTCGAGATCACGGTCGTGGCGATCATGGGCGGGTCCGAGATCCGCGTGCCCGAGGGCGTCAACGTCGAGGTCTCCGAGTTCGCCTTCATGGGCGGCAACGACGTCCAGCTCGGCGACGTCGAGCGGCCGGACCCGGGCGGGCCGACGATCCACATCCGGATGGTGTCGATCATGGGCGGTTCGAGTGTCAAGCGCGGCCGCCGGCTCAGTCGCGCCGAGCGCAAGGCGCTCAAGCACTCAGGGCACTGACGACCGGCCGCTCCAGCGCCCGCGGGACCAGCAGCGCGGTGATCGACCCGATGGCCACGCGCTCGGTCGTGCCCGGGGTGAGGTCGCCGTTCGCCGCCGGGGAATCGCCGTTTCGGCGCGGGCAGACCGAACAGCCGGTGGGCGTAGTCGGCGGCGTGCACGCGCAGCGCGCGACCCGCATCGGCGCGGGAGAGTCGCCAGCCGGCGGCGACCAGGTTCGCGCCATGCCACAGCTCCCAGCGCCAGCGCTTGAACGGGAAGCGCCCGGGAGGCAGCACGTACAGGCTGTAGGCGAACTCGAGGCCGTGGACGGTCGGCACGGAGCAGACACGCTAGTACACGCACCCGGACGAACGGCCGCGTGTGGTGGCAAGGTTGCGGCAAGGCCGGGGCAATGACGCCTCGCCAGTCTGTGCGACATGAACCTGACCCGGACCGCTCAGCTGCTCGCCTTCTCCGCCGTCGTCGTCTCCGCCATCACCCTCGGCGCCGCCTCGGAGCGCCGTCCGTAGACGGTTCAGCGCACGGAGGCGAACCCGCCGCCACGGAAGGCGGCAGTTCCCGGATCACCGCCCATGGCGGCGGTCGAAATCACTGAATACACCGATCCTGGTTGTCCATTCGCCTACTCGGCCGAGCCGTTCCGGCGCCGGTTGCGATGGCTCTACGGGGATCAGCTCGAGTGGCGGCCACGGATGGCCGCCAGGGCGCCCGCCTGCCGGGCGGTCGTGGCCGCTCGCCTGTTCGCGCCGGAAGCAGAATGGACGCTGCTGCGGCGCCTGCGCGTGCGCCATTTCTCCGCGCAGCTGCTCGACGATCCCGGCATGATCGCCGACGCGGCGGTGGACGCCGGGATCGACACCCGCCGAGCTGGCGCAGTCGCACAAGCTCGCGCGTGGTCCGGCGGCATGCGCTACACGTGCCCGAGCTACGAGATCGAGCGCGCGTCGGTGCCCGGGTTCCAGCCGTGGGCGGCCTACGAGGTCGCGCTGGCCAACGTCGCACCCGGGCTGGAGCAGCGTGAGCCGCCGAGCGATGTGTCCGAGGTGCTGCGTTGGGCCGGCACGCCGTTGGCCACGCGCGAGGTGGCCGAGGTCTGCCAGACCAGCGACCGGGAGGCGCGCCAGGCGCTCGGCCGCGTCGCGGTCGAGGCCCACGTGGGCGCCGACGGCTTCTGGAGCCTCACGGACTGACGCCGTGAATGCGCTCTGAGACGCGGCTCGCGGCGCGGCGGACGTGGGTCGCGAGCTCGTCGCGATCGGTGGTCTGATCCGGGAAGGTCAGCGCGACCGCCGCGACCGGATGGCGCGTGTGATCGAGCACCGGGCACGCCACCGAAGCCAGGCCCGGCGTCACGAAGCCCTCCTCCTCGGCGTAACCGCGCTCGCTGGCTGTGACCAGCAGCGCCCGGAGCTGCTTCAAGGACTCCGGGCCGGCGTCATAGCGCCGGCTGAGGAGCCGGCGGTTCGGGAACAGCGCGGTGAGCTGGCGCGCCGGGAGCGCGGACAGCATCGCCAGGCCGCTCGCGGTCAGGTGCGCGGGGAGGCGGACGCCGACGTCGGTGACCAGTTCCGGCCGGTCCGGCGCTCGTTCCTCGATCACGTAGAGCACGTCGCGACCGTGAAGGACGGCGAGGTGCGCGTTGTGGGTCGTCGCGCTGACCAGCCGTGTGAGCACCGTCTGGGCGATCCAGCGCAGCGACTCCTGGCGCTCGTAGGCGCTGCCGAGCTCGAACGCGGCCACGCCCAGCCCGTATCGGCGCTGCTCGGGCAGGTGCACCACGAAGCCCTCCTCCTTGAGCACGCCGAGCAGGTGGTAGGTGCTGCTGCGCGGGAGCCCGAGCTCACGGGCGATCGCCGACGCCGGCAGCGGTGCGGCGTGGCGCGCGAGCAGCCGCAGGACCTTCAGCGCGTGGGTGGCGGCCGGGGCGTTGGGCATCGTCTCGTATCTGAGACGGTACCGGGCTCGATCGCGTGCGCGGCGGCCCCCGCGGTGGTGGACTCGGCAGCGTGTTCAAGCCACCCGCGGTCCAGATCGGCGTCGGCGCGCCGTCCTTCGAGGAGATCGTCAACGTCGCGCGCCACCTCGCACCGGTCGAGCTGACCGTGGACGCGCTCGCCGGCATCGCCGAGACGCGTGGTCTGGTCGACGCGCTCGCGGACGATGTCCACCCGCACTACGGCATCTCGACCGGCTTCGGCGCGCTGGCCACGCTGCACATCCCGCGCCTCAAGCGCGTCGACCTGCAACGCAGCCTGATCCGCAGCCACGCCGCGGGGTCCGGGGATGAGGTCGAGCGCGAGACCGTCCGCGCGCTGATGCTGCTGCGGCTCTCGACGCTCGCCACGGGTCGCACCGGCGTGCGGGTCGAGACCGCGGAGGCGTACGCGCGGCTGCTCAACGACGGCGTCACGCCGGTCGTCCACGAGTACGGGTCGCTGGGCTGCTCCGGCGATCTCGCGCCGCTCGCGCACTGCGCGCTGGCGCTGATGGGGGAGGGGCCGGTGCGCGATGCGAACGGCACCCTGCGCGACGCGGCCGAGGTCGTCGAGCCGATCACCCTGCACGAGAAGGAAGGCCTCGCGCTGATCAACGGCACCGACGGCATGCTCGGCATGCTCGTCCTCGCCATCGCCGATCTGCGGATGCTCCTCACGACCGCCGACATCACGGCGGCGATGAGCGTCGAGGGGCTGCTCGGGACCGACCGCGTGTTCGCCGCCGACCTGCACGCGCTGCGCCCGCAATCCGGGCAGCAGTGGGCGGCGGAGAACATGCGCCGGATCCTCGAGGGAAGCCCGATCGTCGCGTCGCACCGCGGCCCGGAGGACACGCGCGTGCAGGACGCGTACTCGCTGCGCTGCGCGCCGCAGGTCGCAGGCGCCGCGCGCGACACGCTGGCCCACGCGTCGGAGGTCGCCAAGCGCGAGCTCGCCGCCGCGATCGACAACCCGGTGGTCACGCTCGACGGCCGGATCGAGTCCAACGGCAACTTCCACGGCGCGCCCGTCGGCTACGTGCTCGACTTCCTGGCGATCGCCACCGCCGACCTCGCGAGCATGGCCGAGCGACGGACCGACCGTTTCCTGGACACCTCGCGCAGCCACGGACTGCCGCCGTTCCTGGCCGACGATCCGGGCGTGGACTCGGGGCTGATGATCGCCCAGTACACGCAGGCGGGACTCGTGAGCGAGCTCAAGCGCCTGGCGGCGCCGGCCAGCGTGGACAGCATCCCGAGCTCGGCGATGCAGGAGGACCACGTGTCGATGGGCTGGTCCGCCGGGCGCAAGCTGCGACGGGCGATCGACGGGTTGTCGCAGGTGCTGGCGATCGAGCTGTTGACCGCCGCGCGAGGCATCCAACTGCGCGCGCCGCTCGAGCCGGCCGCGGCGACCGCCGCGGTCATCGAGCACCTCCCGGGGCCTGGCCCCGATCGTTTCCTCGCCCCCGAGATCGCGGCGGCGACCGCGTTCGTGAAGAGCGGCGGCGCCCGCCGCGCCGTTGAATCAGTGACTGGAGAGCTGGCATGACCAAGACCCTCGCGCTCGAATGCCGCGGCTGGACGCAGGAAGCCGCGCTGCGGATGCTGCGCAACAACCTGCACCCGGACGTCGCCGAGCATCCCGAGGAGCTGATCGTCTACGGCGGGACGGGCAAGGCGGCGCGTGACCACGCGTCGCTGCACGCGATCGAGCGCACGCTGAAGACGTTGAAGGACGACGAGACGCTGCTGGTCCAATCCGGCAAGCCCGTCGGCGTGCTGCAGACCCACGAGTGGGCGCCGCGCGTGCTGCTGGCGAACTCCAACCTCGTCGGCGACTGGGCGACGTGGGACGAGTTCCGGCGCCTGGACGCGCTCGGGCTGACGATGTACGGCCAGATGACGGCCGGCTCGTGGATCTACATCGGCACCCAGGGCATCCTGCAGGGCACCTACGAGACGTTCTCGGCGGTCGCCGGCAAGCGCTTCGGCGGGTCGCTGGAAGGGACGATCACCCTGACCGGCGGGCTCGGCGGGATGGGCGGCGCGCAGCCGCTCGCGGTGACGATGAACGGCGGCGTGGCGATCTGCGTCGAGGTCGACCGGTCGCGCATCGCGCGGCGCGTCGACAGCGGCTACCTCGACGTCGAGGCGCACAGCCTCGATCACGCGCTGGAGCTGGCGACGAAGGCGACAGGGCCGCTGTCGATCGGTCTGCTGGGCAACTGCGCCGACGTGTTCCCCGAGTTGCTGCGCCGCGGGGCGCCGATCGACATCGTGACCGACCAGACGAGCGCCCACGATCCGCTGGCCTACCTGCCGTCGGGCGTCGCCTTCGAGAACTGGGCCGAGGCGCGCACGCAGCCGGGCTTCATCGACAAGGCGCGCGAGTCGATGGCCCGGCACGTCGAGGCGATGGTCGGCTTCATGGACGCCGGCGCCGAGGTCTTCGACTACGGCAATTCGATCCGCGCCGAGGCGCTGCTGGGCGGCTACGCGCGCGCCTTCGACTTCCCGGGGTTCGTTCCCGCCTACATCCGCCCGCTGTTCTGCGAGGGCAAGGGCCCGTTCCGCTGGGCCGCGCTGTCCGGCGAGGCGAGCGACATCGCCGCCACCGACCAGGCCGTGCTCGACCTCTTCCCCGAGAACGAGTCGCTGTCGCGCTGGATCCGGCTGGCCCAGGAGAAGGTCCAGTTCCAGGGTCTGCCGGCGCGGATCTGCTGGCTCGGCGCGGGCGAGCGCCACCTCGCCGGCCTGGCCTTCAACGACCTCGTGGCCAACGGCGGCGTGCACGCCCCGATCGTGATCGGCCGCGACCACCTCGACTGCGGCTCGGTCGCGTCGCCCTACCGCGAGACCGAGTCGATGCTCGACGGCAGCGACGCGATCGCCGACTGGCCGCTGCTGAACGCGATGGTCAACGTCGCCTCCGGCGCCTCCTGGGTGTCGATCCACCACGGCGGCGGCGTCGGCATCGGCCGCTCGATCCACGCGGGGCAGGTGACCGTCGCCGACGGCACGCCTCTGGCCGCCCAGAAGCTCGAACGCGTGCTGAGCAACGACCCCGCCACGGGCGTCATCCGGCACGTCGACGCCGGCTACGAGAGCGCGGAGGCGGTTGCCGAGGAGAAGGGCATCCGCGTGCCGATGGCGGAGGGCGAGTGAGCGCGGCCGCGGCGAGCGGCGCGGCCGGGACCACCTATTTCGCCGATTTCGCGTGGCTCGGCGGCGATCGGGTCGTCGCGGACGTGCGCATCGACGTCGCCGCCGACCGCATCGTCGCGGTCACACCCGGCTCCGAGCGGGCCGGCACCCACCTCAAGGGCGTCACCATCCCGGGACTCGCCAACGCGCACTCGCACGCGTTCCAGCGCGCGCTGCGCGGGCGCACGCAGCGCGGCGGTGGCTCGTTCTGGACGTGGCGCGAGGACATGTACGCGCTCGCGTCCACGCTCACCCCGGACCGCACCTACGAGCTCGCCAAAGGCACCTACGCCGAGATGCGCAAGGCGGGGATCACGTGCGTCGGCGAGTTCGACTACGTCCACCACAGCGAGGCGCTGATCGCCGCGGCCGACGAGGTGGGCATCCGGATCACGCTGCTCGACGCGTGCTACCTCGCGGGCGGGTTCGACACGCCGCCGAACCCCGCGCAGGCGCGCTTCAGCGACGGCGACGCGGCCCGCTGGGCCGAGCGCGTGAGCCAGATCAAAGGCGCGAAGGTCGGTGCCGCGATCCACTCCGTCCGCGCCGTGCCGAAAGACCAGATGCCCACCGTCATCGAGTTCGCGCCAGGGCAAGCCGCTGCACTTCCATGTGTCCGAGCAGCGCGCGGAAAACGAGGCCTGCCTGCAGACCCACGGCATGACGCCGGTCCAACTGCTGCACGAGCTCGGCGCCCTCGGCCCGAACTCCACCGCCGTCCACGCCACGCACCTGGCCGAGAGCGACGATCTGCTGGACACCACGATCTGCATGTGCCCGACGACCGAGCGCGACCTCGCCGACGGCATCGGCGACGCCGGCCCGCGACTGTCCCTCGGCAGCGACAGCCACGCGGTCATCGACCTCTTCGAGGAGGCCCGCGCAGTCGAGCTCAACCTCCGGCTCAAGACGGAGAAGCGCGGCCACTTCACGGCACGAGCACTGCTCGAAGCGGCGACGAACCACCGAAGCCTGGGCTGGGAGGACGCGGGCCGGATCGCGCCCGGCTACCGCGCCGAGTTCGTCACGCTCGACCTGACCAGTCCCCGGCTCGAGACCGCGGAGCCCGCCACGATGCTGGAGTCGATCGTGTTCGCCGCGACCGCCGCAGACGTATGTTGATCACCAACATCGGCACGCTCGTCACCAACGACCCGGAGCTCGGGACGCTGCACGACGCCGCGATCGTCTTCGACGACGGCAAGGTCGCGTGGGTGGGCACGAAGCCGCCGCAGGCCGCCGGCACCGAGCGCTTCGATGCCGCCGGCCGCGCCGTGATCCCCGGCTTCGTCGACAGCCACGGGCACCTCGTGTTCGCGGGCGACCGCGCGCACGAGTTCGCGGCGCGCATGGAGGGGCGCCCGTACACGGCCGGGGGCATCAAGACGACGGTCGCGGCGACACGCGCGGCAAGCGACGAGGACCTGAAGGCCAACCTCGACCGCCTCGTCGGCGAGGCCCTGCGCTCCGGTACGACGACCATCGAAACGAAGTCCGGCTACGGGCTCACGGTCAAGGACGAGCGGCGCTCGCTGCGAGCTCGCCCACGGCCACGAGCGCACCTTCCTCGGCGCCCACGTCGTCCCGCCCGAGACCACGGCGGACGCGTACACCCACCTGGTCATGACCGAGATGCTCGACGCGTGCGCACCCCACGCGAACTGGATCGACGTCTTCTGCGAGGACGGCGCGTTCGACGGCGAGCAGACCCGGGCGATCCTCCAAGCGGGCAAGAACAAGGGCCTCACGCCGAGAGTCCACGCCAACCAGCTCAGGCACGGCCCGGGGATCCAGATCGCGGTGGAGCTGCAGGCCGCCTCGGCCGACCACTGCACGCACGCGACCGACGACGACCTCGACGCGCTCGCGAACTCCACCACCGTCGCCACGCTGCTCCCCGGCGCCGAGTTCTCCACCCGCGCGCGGTACCCGGACGCCAGGCGGTTCCTCGACGCGGGCGTCACCGTCGCGCTCGCCGCCGACTGCAACCCCGGCTCCAGCTACACCACGAACATCCCGTTCTGCATCGCGATCGCCGTCCGTGACATGCACATGACCCCCGACGAGGCGGTCGAAGCGGCCACGCTCGGCGGAGCGAAGGCGCTGAGACGCCACGACATCGGCCACCTCGCGCCCGGCGCACGAGCCGACGCGATCGTCCTCGAGGCGCCGAGCCACATCCACCTCGCCTACCGCCCCGGCGTGCCCCTGATCGCCAAGGTCTTCAAGGACGGGGTGGCCGCACCCTGAGCGCCAGGTTCAGGGTGCGATCAGGTGGGTGCCCGATGGTCGCACCCGCCGCCAGGACGGATCGTGTGCGGCATGCACCGACTGAGACCCTCCACGCTGCTGGCGCTGGTCCTGCTCTCCCTCATGGGGCTGGCGGCGACCACGTGACCACGCGCCGAAGACAACCACGTCCGCGCGAAGGTCAAGACGCACCACTGGCGAACGCCGCGGCGACCTCGGCCCGCGACGACACGCCGAGCTTGCCGAACACGTTGCGCAGGTGGGTCTCGACCGTCTTGACCGACAGGAAGAGCTCGGCCGCGATCGCCGGGTTGGTCCGGCCGGCCGCCACGAGTGCGACGACCTCGCGCTCGCGTGCGCTGAGCCCGGGGAGCCCGGCGGCGCCGCCCTCGGGCCGCCGCCGGGCGGATTCCACCCGGTGACCGAGCCGGCGCAGCTCGCGCCGGGCCTGGTCGCGCAGCAGGTGCGCGCCGCCCACGTCGAGCGCGAGCTCGGCGTCGCGCAGCACCCGCACCGCCTCCGCACGGTCCTCGAGCGCACGGCCGAGCAGCAGCTGCGCGCGCAGCTGCTCGAGCCGATGCCCGGTGCCGACGGCGATCGCCTCCCGCGCGCGGTCAACCGCCTCCGAACGGTCGCCCCGGGCCAGCGCCAGCGCCGCCTGCGAGCGCGCGGTCAGCACCCTCGCCAGGGGCCGCCCGGTCGTGTCGGCCTCCAACCGCGCGACGTAGCGCGCGGCCTCGTCGAGGTCGTCGAGGTCGATCGAGGTGTCGACGAGGATGTCCCAGCCGATGCAGCGCTCGGCCGGAATCACCCGCTCCAGGGCCGGCCCGCACCAGCGCATCGTGATCGCGAGGCTGGCGACGGCATCGCCCTCCTCGGCCAGGATCGTGCTGAACGCCCACCCGGGCTCGGACTCCCACATCAGGTTGCGCCCGGTCTCGTCGGCCAGCGCGTGGCCCTCCTCCAGCGCCGCCCGCGCGGCGGGCACGTCGCCGCTGTACCAGAGCGCGAGCCCGTACTCCCACAGCGCCCACGCGAGGAAGTGGTGATTGCCGGACAGGCGTGCGGCATCGACGGCCGAAGCGCCGGTCTCGACCGCCTCGCGCACGCGCCCGGTCATCTCGAGCACGAACATCGACGCCAGCGTCAGCGGCACCACCAGCGATTCCCGGCCCGTCGCGCGCGAGAGCTCCAGCCCTCGCCGCGCGTGCTCCAAGGCGGCGTCGTAGCGATCGAGGAACGTCTCCGCCCACGCCAGGTACCAGAGCGCCTCCAGCGGCACGCCGGGCTCGTCGGCCAGCGCGGAGGCGACCTCGAGCGGGGCGTCCTCGCCGTTCGCCGCCCGGACGAGCGCGAGCAGCGCCGCCGCCGCGGCCGTCGCGCCCCAGTCGGGCCCGTCGAGCGCCGCCGCGGCCTCCTTCGCGCTCGTCTCGAGGTCGAGCCCGTAGAGCGCGTCGAACGCCAGCGCCAGCCGCAGCGCCTGCGAGTAGCCGTGGTCGGCGAGCGCGGAATGCAGGCGCCGGCGCGCGTCGTCGTGGCGCCCGAGCCAGTGCTCGACCGCCGCGCATTCGACCACGAGCCGCACATAGTCGGCGCCCTCGGCCAGCCGCAGCGCCTCCAGCAGCGCCCGCCGGCTCTCTTCCAGCCGCCCCGCGGCGGACTCCGCCCGCGCCAGTGCCTCCAGCAGCGAGCGGTCGCTGCCGAGCAGCCGCAGCGCCGTCGAGTACCAGCGGGCGGCGGTGGCCGGCGTCTGCGCCAGCACGGCGTCGCCCGCGGCGCGCAGCACGGCCGCGGCGCCGGCGTCCCCGGGCACGGCGGAGAACTCGACGTGCGGCGCGAGCACCGCGGCCGGCCGGCCCTGCGCGGCGAGCACCGCCGCCACGCGTCCGTGCGCGGCCAGCCGCCAGCCGCCGCCCGCGCCCTCGTAGACCGCGCGGCGCACCAGCGGATGGCGGAAGGCGAACGCGCGCGCCACCGACGTCTCGCGCACCAGCCCGGCGGCCAGCAGGCCGTCGAGCAGTTCGAGCCCGTCGTCGAGCCCCGCCGCCGCGGCCGCCAGCGACGGCTCGAACGGATCGCCCGCCACCGCCGCGCCCTCCAGCAGCCGACGTGCGTCGGGCGCCAGCACGCGCAGTTCTTCCGCGATGGCCTCGGCCACGCTGCCCGGCAGCTCGCCCCCGGCGCGGACGAGCTGCTCCAGGTAGAACGGGTTGCCGCCGCTCTCGCGCAGCACCGCGTCGCGCCTGGCCGCGGGCAGGGCGCTGCCGATCAGCGCGAGCGCCTCGTCGGGGTCCAGCGGGCCGAGATCGATCCGGATGAACGCCTCGCCGGCCAGCCCGGCGGGCAGGCGGCGGGTGGCGATCGCCACCACCACCCGCCCCGGCGGCGGGCGCCGCAGCAGCGCCTGCAGCAGCTCGATCGAGGCCGGGTCGGCGGCGTGCAGATCGTCGAGCGTGAGCACCAGCTCTCGCCCCGCCGCGAGCCGCCCCAGCAGGTCGATCACCGCCCGGTGCGCCCGGAAGCGCTCGACCGCCAGCAGCGGCTCCGCGGGCTCGGCCAGCGCCGGGAAGATCCCGCCCAGCAGCGCCGTGTCGAGCCCGCGCAGCTGTGCGGTGCGCAGGTGCGAGTCGAGCGCGTCGACGAGCACGCCGTAGGGGAGCTCGCGCTCGAACTCGGCCGCGCGCCCGGACAGCACGAGCGCGCCGCGCGAGCGGGCCTCGTCGCGCAACGCGGCCAGCAGCCGCGACTTGCCGATCCCGGGCTCGCCGCAGATCGCGATCACCGCGGGCGGCGCGTCGAGCGCGTCACACAGCCGGCTCAGCTCGCGCTCACGCCCGATCACGCCGCGATCCTAACCGGCGATCCCCGACTTTCTCCAAGGTCGACGGGTTACCGTCCGGCTCATCCGCGCTTCAGAACGAAAGATCATCGCCGAGACGCGCTGCGCCTACATCGCCATTCACGGCGAGCCGGGCGTCGGCAAGACGTGGCTGCTCGAGCAGCTCGACCGGCACGTCGAGAAGATCGACGACATCGAGCCCGACCGGCTCGACGAGGTGCTGCGGCGGGCACCCGACAACGTTGTCGCGTTCACCTATCGCAGCCTGCCGCCGGCGCAACTCGGTGCGATCGAGGCCGCGGCCCGGCGCGGGCGCCTGAAGGAGATCGCGCTGGAGCCGCTCAGCGAGGCCGAGGCCGACGCGCTGCTCGGTCGCCCGGCGGGAGAGCTGTACCGGCTCAGCGGCGGCAATCCGTTCTATCTGCTCGAACTCGCGCGAGAGCCGGGAAGCAGCGTGCCGCGCGCGGTGGCGGCGGCGATCGGGCAGGAACTCGCGGCGCTCGGCGACAACGCCCGCACACTCGCCTTCGGCGCCGCCGTCGCCGGTGAGCCGTTCGAGCTCGGCCTGGCCGCGCTCGCCGCGGGCATGGACTTCGCCGACGCGCTGGTCGCACTCGACGAGCTGGTCGGCCTGATCGCGCACGGTCGCTTCCGCCATCCGATCGTCGCCCGCGCCGTCTATGAGGCGACCGGTCCCGGCTGGCGCCTCGCCGCCCACGCCCGCGCCGCCACGCATGGCTCACCCGCCCAGCGCGCGCACCATCTCGAACGCTGCGCGCAGGCCGGCGACGCCGAGGCCGTCGCGGTGCTCGTCGAGGCCGCCGAGATCGCCTCGCCGCAGGACGCGGCGCGGTGGTACGCCGCCGCGCACCGGCTCCGGAGCGACCGCGCGCTGCTCGTCCCGCTCGCCCACGCGCTGGCCGCCACCGGGCAGCTCGAGCAGGCGCTGGCCGCGCTGCGCGAGGCGCTGGAGACCAAGCCCGGCGACCGCCGCCTGATCGCCGCCGCCGCGACCTGCGAGCAGCTGCTCGGCCGTTACGCCGCCGCCCATGCGCGCGTGCGCGTTCTGCCCGAACACGACCTCGCGCTGCTCGTGGACGCCGTTCTACGAGCCCGACTACGTCGCGTTGAAGTCGCGCGCCAAGCGAGCGGCGGCGATCGAGCCCGAGAACGCCTCGGCGTGGGCGCTGCTGGCGCTCGCGCACGGCATGCACGGCGAGCTCACCACCGCCGAGGATGCGCTCGCGGAGGCGGCCGCGCTGGTCGACGCCACGCCCGACGAGCGGCTCGGCGACGCCGGCTACTACCTCGGCTTCGCGGAGTACGTGTGCGAGCGCGACGAGGACGCGATCCGCCACTGGCGCCGCCCCGTCCCCGGCCCGTACCGGCTGCCGGTGCTCGTCGGGCTCACACACGCCCACGAGCGCCGCGGGCGGTTGTTCGAGGCGCGTGAGGCGGGCGAGCGGGCGGTCACGCTCGCTCGCGAGAACGATCAGATGCGCTCCTGGGCGCTGGGCGCCGTCGGCTACATCGCGGTCGTGATGGGCGAGCGCGAGCGGGCCATCACCGCCGCCGAGGAGGCCGCGACGCTCGCCGCCGGCCTGGACTCGAGCTTCTTCACCATCGCCGCCCACGCGCTGGCGGCGGCGATCTTCCTCGAGGCCGGCCAGCCGGAGCGCTGCCTCGAACAGGCGCGCCGCGCGCAGGGCCTCGACGCCGGCCGGCACGCGTCGCTGCTGGTCGTGCAGGCCTCAGCCGAGCTGATGCTCGGCCGGATGGTCGCCGCGATCGAGCTGCTGGCCCAGGCGCACGCGCTGGTCGAGCGCTCGCCGCTGCGGTTCGCGCGCGGGCTGGTGCGCAACGCGCGGGCGCGGCTCGCGCTGGAGGCCGGCGACGCCGCGCAGGCCGCGGAGCTGGCCGCCGTCGACTCGCCGTTCCCGCTGCACGCCGCCGAGGCCCACCTGATCCGCGGCCGCGCGCTCGGCGACGCGTGCGATCTGACCGCGGCCCAGGCCGTGGCGGGTGCCGTGCGCCTGCACGACGAGGCCGCGCGCGAGCTGCGCCGCCTCGGTCGCGCCGCCCCGGGCCGGCAGCGGCGGGTCGCCCGCGGGGAGCTCTCAGGCCGCGAGCGCGAGATCGCCGAGCTGGTCGCGCAGGGGTGCAGCAACCGCGAGATCGGCGCCGCGCTGTTCCTCTCGGAGAAGACCGTCGAGGGCCACCTGACGAACGTGTTCGCCAAGCTCGGCGTGCGCTCGCGCGTCGCCCTCGCCGCGCGCTACGTGAGCGCGGGCACGGCCTGACGCGCGCCGGCGACGACCACCACGTCGCAGTGCGCCTGCTCGGTCAGGACGGTCGTCAGGCTGTGCACCGGCTGTTGCGGGCGGCCGGCGACGATCGCCGTGGAAGAGAGCCGGTCGGCGAGCTCGAGCACCGCCTCGGCGGCGTCGGCGTGATGGCCGACGACATCGATCACCTCGGCCGTGGCCGAGATCCCGTCCAGGCGCTCCATCGCCGCGCCGACCACGAGCTCCGCTCGCTCGGCGTCCTCGAGCTCGGCCACCTCGCCGCCGAACACCCGCGTCTCGCGCACGTGGACGACGTGGACGGAGGTGCCGCGCGAGCGGGCGACGCGGCCGGCGGTGTCGACCACGACGCCGGTGTCCGGGCCGCCGTCGATCGCGACCAGCACCGCGCCGAGGTCGGTCAGCGGGGCGTGGGCCTCGGTCGTGTGGCGCAGGTGGTGGCGCGAGAACACCAGCGTGACCACCGCGAGCACGACCATGCCGGCGCCGACGTACATCGGCGAGGCGGCAGAGACGTGCTCGGCGAGCTTGCCGGCCAGGAACGGCGCGATCGCGCCGCCGGTGAAGCGCACGAAGCTGTACGCGGCCGAGGCGATCGGGCGCTCGACCACGGCGGCGGCCATCACCGCTTCGGTGAGGACGGTGTTGACGATGCCGAGCAGCGCGCCGGAGATCACCACGACGGCGATCAGCCCGCCCTGGGAGGCGTGCAGCACGCCGCCGGCGAACAGGTCGGCGGCGACCAGCGCGAGCGTCACGCCGAGCACGGTCACGAGGCCGAAGCGCCGCTCCAGCCGCTGCGCGCCGAACACCGAGGTCAGCGCGACCAGCAGGCCCCAGCCGAAGTAGATGAACCCGAGCTGCAGCGCGCTCATCCCGAGCAGCAGCGGCGTGTAGGCGAGGATCGTGAAGAAGCCGAAGTTGTAGAAGACGGCGACGATCGCCATCGAACGCAGGCCGGGGTGCCTGAGCGCGCGCAGCGGGTCGGCGATCGAGACCTTCTTGGCCGGCTTCTCGACCGGCCCGAGCAGCACGGAGATGAGCACGAAGCCGATCGCCATCAGCACGGCGGTGCCGAAGAACGGACCGCGCCAGGAGACGTTGCCGAGCAGACCGCCGAGCAGCGGGCCGGAGGCGATGCCGAGGCCGAGCGCGGCCTCGTAGAGGATGATCGCGCTGGTCAGGCCGCCGGTGGCCGAACCGACGATCACGCTCAACGCGGTGGCGATGAAGAGCGCGTTGCCGACGCCCCAGCCGATCCGGAAGCCGGCGATCTGGAACACCGTGCTCGAGAGCCCGGCGAGCGCGCTGAACACCACGACGAGCGCGAGCCCGGTGAGCAGCGTCTTGCGTGGCCCGATGCGTGAGGCGGCCCAGCCGGTGATGAGCATCGAGATACCGGTCATCGCGAAGTAGCTGGTGAACAGCAACGAGACCTGGCTCGGCGTCGCCTTCAGATCCTCGGCGAGGACGGGGAGGATCGGGTCCACGAGGCCGATGCCCATGAAGGCGACGACACAGGCGAAGGCGACGGCGTAGACGGAACGAGGTTGGTCGAGCAGGCGAGAAGTCATGTGGCGAGGAGTTGGTCGAGGGCGGGTAGGGCGGCCTCCAGGGCGGCGCGGGCGTCGTCGTCGAGGCGATCGAGGCGGCTCTGGAGCGCGGCGGCGCGGTCGGCGCGCACCGCCCGCAGCTGCGCGTGGCCGGCCTCGGTGAGCTCCACCAGCACGGCGCGGGCGTCAGCCGCGTCGCGGGTCTTGCTCACCAGGCCTTCCTGCGCGAGCCGGGCCACGAGCGCGGTCATCGTCGGCTGCGTCACCAGCTCGGCCGTGGCCAGGTCGGTGATCCGCATCGGGCCGTGCTCGTCGAGCCGGCGCAAGGTCAGCAAAGCGCCCACGCTCCGGCCGCGATGGGCCTGGGCACGGAGGACGTGCGTGATGAGCGCGATGCGGCGCTCCAGTTGGGTCGCCAGATCTTCGATAGGCACACTATATAGCACGTCTATACATTTTTCCAGCTTGACGGCGGGGCGTGGTCCTGCCAGCCTCGCCCTTCCCAGGATGAAGTTCGCTGTCGTGCTCGTTCTCGCCGTGGCGCTCGCGCTGCTGCCGCCCGCGGTCGCCCGTGCCGCCGTGCTTGCCGTGTCCACTTCCGGCTCGTCGCCGTCGCGCACCCTGACGATCACGCCCAACGCGGGGACCCGCGTGACGGTCTCGCGCGTGGGGAGCGAGTTCTACGTCGAGGGCGGCTCGGCCGGCGACAGCTTCAACCCCGCCACGCCGAGCGGCTGCGCCAACGCCACCAACGCGCTCAACTGCGGGACGGGCATCTCGCGCATCGTCTTCAACGGCTCCTCGGGCAACGACGACTTCTCCGTCTCGCCGGACATCACGGCGGCGATCGAGGCGCACGGGAACAACGGGGCCGACGAGCTCAGCGGGGGCGCCGGCAACGACGCGCTCTTCGGTGAGGCGGGCACGGACGTCCTGCGCGGGGGTGCCGGCAACGACTCGATCAACGGTGGCGAGGGCGACGACCTGATCCTGGGCGAGATGGGCGTCGACACCGTCGACGGCGGCAACGGCGCGGACACGATGTTCGGAGGCGGACAGCAGGGCGACACGCTCACCTACGCCTCGCGCAGCGCCCCGGTGGTGGTCAACCTCGCCGCCGGGACCGGCGGGGTCGCGGGGGAGGCGGACAGCGTTGCCGACTTCACCAACGTGCTCGGCGGCTCCAACGCGGACACGCTGATCGGGGGCGCCGGGAACGACCGCCTGGACGGCAACAACGGCGCCGACCTGCTCAGCGGCGGCCCCGGCGCCGACACGCTCAACGGCGGCAATGACGCCGACTACCTCGACGCGCGCGATTCGGCGACCGACGCCTCGCTGAGCTGCGGTGGCGGCGCCGACCGGCTGATCGGCGACCTGAGCGATCCCGCGACGACGGACTGCGAGGTGATCGCCCCGCTGGTGGTCGGCGACGTCACGGTCGCCGGCCCCGCCTCCGAGGGAGGCCTGTTGACCGTGGCCTTCAGCGGCCAGGTCACGGGGACCGACAGCACGCGCGCGTGGGTGTGGTCGCGGTGCGTGGCGGGGGCGTGTGCCGTCGTCGGCGATGCGGCCAGCTACTCGCTGACCGCGAGCGATGTCGGCGCCACGGTCATCGCCACCCTGCGGGCGGCCAACGACGCGGGGATGGGCGAGTTGGCCTCGGCCGCGGTCGGACCGGTCGCCGGGCTTCCGGCCGCGCCCGCGCCGCCGGCCGCGCCGAAGTACATCCCCGCCGGGCTGAGCGTGCGTTCGGCGCGCTGCTCCGGCAGGCGCTGCAAGTTGAGCGTGCGCGTGTCCGGCGACGTCGCCGCCGTAAAGGCTGTCCTCACCCGCTCGGGCAAGACGGTCGCGTCCACGACGCGAAAGACCCCGACGGGGACGGTCAAGTTCACCGTCACGTCGAAGAAGACGCTGCGCTCCGGGACCTACAAGCTCAAAGTGACGGTCACCGGTATGGACGGGCGCTCGAAGTCGAGCACGCGCACCCTGCGCGTGCGCCGTCGCTGAGTTCGTCGTCACAGAGCGGGTCCGGTCCGTGTATTAGAGAGCAATGGACGACTGGCCCGACGAGCGGCTGCTGTGCGAGACCCCGCGCGTGCCGTCGGCGTTCGCCGTCTTCTACCGGCGCCACGAGGGCGCCGTGCTCGGCTACTTCATGCGTCGCACCGGCCACGCCGAGCTCGCGGCGGACCTGGCGGCGGAGACGTTCGCGGCGGCGCTGCTCGGGGTGGCGAAGTTCCGGCCCGAGCGCGGGGACGGGCTGTCCTGGCTGTACGGGATCGCGCGCCATCGCCTGCTGCGCTCGCTCGAGCACGGCCGCGTCGAGGACCGCGCACGGCGGCGGCTGGCGATGCCGCGCCTGGAGGTCGACGACGACCTCGCCGAGCGGATCGAGCGGCTCGGCGCCGAGGAGCGTGCGCTCGAGCTGCTCGAGCAGCTGCCGGCCGAGCAGGCCGAGGCGGTCCGCTCGCGGGTGCTGGAGGAGCGCTCCTACCGCGAGATCGCGGCCGGGCTGCGGACGTCCGAGGCGGTCGTGCGCAAGCGCGTGAGCCGTGGGCTGATGACGTTGCGAGAGTTGCTATGAGCACGTTCGGCGAGCTCGAGGCGGCGCTCGACGCCGCCGCGCACCGCCACTACGGGCGCGGGCGGCCGCGGGTTCCGCCGCTCGTCTACGCGGCGGTGGCGCTGGCGGCGGCCGCGGTCGTGCTCGTGCTGGCGCTGACGCCCGCGCCGGAGTCGCCGGTGGCGGCCGTGGGGGAGCCGCCGGCGGTTCGCGTGCCAGAGCGCACGTTGGCGCTCTCGCACGCGCTGACCCTGGCGCCGCGGGTGGTCGACGCGCGTGTCCCGCACGCGTCGCTGGCCGCGGTCGCGGGCTCGCTCGAGCGCCTCGTCCCGTATCCGCCGGGCATGGTCGATCGCTTCGACTGGGCGGCCACGCCGGATGACCCGACCGACATGTCGAGCATCAACTTCCGGATCGACGTCGAGACGCTGGTCCAGTACCGCGCGAGTTGTCTCTGGCTCCGGTTCTGGGTGGCGATGTACGACGCGGGCAACGCGGGGGCGCTGGCGGCGGCGACGGCCGTGCTCGCCGATGTCCCGTCGTGGCCCGCGTTGCGGTTCGATCGCGGTGACGGCCGCGAGTGGTGGACCACGCTCGCCGCGCAGGCGGCGGCACGCGACCCCGGACCGTTGCGGGCCGAGGTCGCTCGCAATTGCTAGTGCCCGTCGCCGTCCAGCGCGGCGCGTAAGGCGTCCATGTCCTCCGCGCCGAATACCACCCGGTTGCCCGTCGCGACGTAGACGAGATCGATGTTCACCTCGGCCTTCGCGATCCTGCGCGTCAGGTCGGCGAGCACCCCGGGCCGGTCTTCGACGTCGACCACGACGACCTCACGCTCGCGCGAGACCTCGACGTCGTGCGACAGCGCCAGCGAGTGCCTGGCCGCCTCCGCGTGCTTGACCAGGATGTGAAGCTCGGCCCGATCGGCCGGTCCAACGCACGTTGCCGCAGCGATGTTCACGCCGGCGTCACTGATCGCGGCCGCGATCCTTGCCAGTGAGCCGGGCGTGTTCTCGACGTCGATCACCAAGTCGACTGCCATGCCGAGGATGAAACCACGCCTGCACGGTTCCCGCTCACCGCTTCTGAAACGACGCGCAGACGGTCCCGTCGGCCCTGACGATCCAGCGGTTCCCCGCGTGCGCCACGAGCGTCGCCGGCTCCAGCGCGCAGGCGGCGCGGTGCTCGACCTCGATCTCCAGGGGTGGGTGCAGGGGTTCCTCCTCGATCGCCTGCCAGTACGCGGCGTTGTTCACATGGCCGGCGAGGTCGAGATCGGCTCTCCGGATCGGCCACGGGCGCCGCGCGGCGCTCTCCGGCGGCTCGGGATGCGTGCGGCCGGTCTTGACCCGGCGATCCCCTGCCGACTCGCCGTAGACGTCGGCCAGCGCGTCGATCCTGGCCGGGCGCAGGGTCTCCGGGTCCAGCGCCACCCACAGCGCGACCGCCTCCACACCCGGCATGCTCGTCCGCCGCTCGGCCCAGCGCGACGCGAGCGCACTGCACGCCGTCTTGACCTCGATGTACTCGCCCAGTCGCGGGAAGCGCTCCACGCGCAGTTTCACCCGCCGCACCACCCACAGCACCACGTCCTGCAGCCCCGCGTCGATCACGTCGGCGTACGCGACCGCCTGCAGCCAGTTGACGATCGCGTCCAGCCGCGCCCGCCCGTCGACCGTCGTCTCGCCCGGCCCCACGAGCCGCCGCTCGCTGAAGCTTCGCCCGTTCTTGGGGAACTCCCACTCGTCCATCCATTGCACAATGCCCAATCTGCCGACCCCAGAGGACTCCATCGCCCGCCTCGACGAGCCGCGGCGCGCCGAGATCCAACCGCTTCGGGACCGACCGCTGTCGCGACCCGGCTCCCGAAGTGCTCGGGGAACGTATCTCGGACGCCGCCGCGATCGGGCCGCCTGCGTGATTTGACACAGTCTTGGCACGGTTTCGTGGCAAACGCGTCTAGATCCGTTACAGGGGTCGGCCCGATGCTGTGGGGGTGCCGTCACAAAGTGATCGAATACCGAGAGTTTCTGCCGGGACCCCTGACGAGTGGATCGCCAGGATCGCGGCCCGCCAGCACGGCGTGATCCGGCTCGCCCAGCTGCTCTGGGCCGGCCTGGACCGCAGTGCGATCTCCCGCCGCGTAAGAGCCAAGCGGCTGCACCGCCTCTACCGAGGGGTCTACGCCGTCGGTCACCCGGGTCTCTCGGACAAGGGGCAGCGGCTCGCCGCGGTCTTCGCCTGCGGCGATGGCGCGGCTCTGGCCCATCTCCACGTCGCCTCGGTGTGGAACGTCTCGCGCTTTGCCTGCCCGACGTACATCGATGTGGTCGTCCCGCGCCGCTGCCGGGTCAGCGGGCCGATCCGTGCGCACGAATGCCCGGGCCTGGACCGCCGCGACGTCACGATCCACCAGCGAATCCCCGTCACGAGCGTGGCGCGCATGCTCGTCGATCTCTCCGACCTTCTGACCCCGTTCCAGCTCGCCAACGTGATCCATGAGGCGGCCTTTCGCGGTCTCTTCAGCGTCACCGCCACGCGTGAGGCGATGGCTCGGGCGAACGGTCGCCACCACCTCAAGCGCCTGGAGCGCGCGATCGAGCTGCACCTCAGCGGCTCCGCCGGCACCAAGAGCAAGCGCGAGGACACCTTCCTGCGCCGCATCGAAGGACGCGTCCAGGAGCCGCTCGTGTGCACCCACCTGCTCAACGAGGAGGTCGACTGCTTCTGGCCCGATCGGCGCCTGATCGTCGAGGTCGACGGCCCGCGTCACGACCGCATGCCCACCCGCCGCGACGACGCCCGCCGCGACGCCAAACTCACCGCCGCCGGCTACACCGTCCTGCGGCTCCGGGACGGTGCGAGCCTCGACGGCTTCTACGCGACGTACGGCGCGTCTTCGGTCTCGACCTGTGAGCGCGGGGCGACGAGGCCGGCGGCCGCGTAGGCGTCGTCCATGTCGAGCGTCTCCTCCTCGAGCAGGCGCTCGGTGAGGCTGTCGAGCTTGTCGCGGTTCTCGCTGAGCAGGTTCGTCACGGCCTCGTAGGCCTCGTCGACGATCTTCTTGACCTCGCTGTCGATCAGTTCCTGGGTCGCCTGGGAGACCTCGGAGGCGCCCGGCAGCAGCGGGCCCTGAGCGTCGGAGGGGATGACCGCGATCGGCCCGACCGCTTCGCTCATGCCCCAGCGGCCGACCATCTGGCGGGCGATGCCGGTGAGCTGCTGGATGTCGGACTCGGCGCCGGCGGAGATCGAGCCGTACACCTGCTCCTCGGCGATGCGCCCGCCGAGCGCGACCTTGATCCGCCCGGTGAGGTAGTCGACGTCGTAGTTGGTGCGCTCGTTGTCCGGGCTGGAGATCGTCACGCCCAGCGACATCGTGCGCGGGATGATCGAGACCTTGCGCACGGGATCGGCGCCCGGCGTGAGCATGCCGACGATCGCGTGCCCGGACTCGTGGTAGGCGGTCCGGCGCTTCTCCTCCTCGGAGAGCACGAGCCCGCGCGGCGCGCCGAGCACGATCTTCTCCAGTGAGTCGGTGAAGTCCAGCGGCTCGACCTTGTCGTGGCCCCGCCGGGCCGCGAGCAGCGCCGCCTCGTTGCAGAGGTTGGCGATATCGGCGCCGACCATGCCGGGCGTGATCGCGGCGATGTCGTCGAGATCGACGCGCGGGTCGAGCGGCAGCGAGCGCGAGTGGACCTGCAGGATCTTGCGGCGCCCGTCCTTGTCCGGCGCGGGAACCGTGACCCGCCGGTCGAACCGGCCGGGACGCAGCAGCGCCGCGTCGAGGATCTCGGCGCGGTTGGTCGCGGCCAGCACGATCACCGTGTCGCCCTGCTCGAACCCGTCCATCTCGGTGAGGATCTGGTTGAGCGTCTGCTCGCGCTCGTCGTTGCCGCCGGAGAACGGGCCGGTGCCCGACGAGCGGCTGCGGCCGATCGCGTCCATCTCGTCGATGAAGATGATCGCGGGCGCGGACTCCTTGGCGTTCTTGAACAGGTCACGCACGCGCGAGGCGCCGATACCCACGATCGCCTCGACGAACTCCGACGCGCTGATCGAGAAGAACGGCACGCCCGCCTCACCCGCCACGGCGCGAGCGAGCAGGGTCTTGCCCGTCCCCGGACGCCCCGCCAGCAGCACGCCGCGCGGGATCCGCCCGCCGAGCCGCTGGTACTTCTCCGGGTTCTTGAGGAAGTCGACGACCTCGGTCAGCTCGCCCTTGGCCTCGTCGATGCCCGCCACATCGGAGAACGTGACCTTCGTCTGGTCGCCCTCGACTCGACGCGCCTTGCTGCGCCCGAACGCGCCCAGCGCACCCATCTGGCCGCCCGCCGCGCGCCGCGAGAGCCACACGAACAGGAACACGAGCAGGATCACCGGCCCGAACCCGAGGATCAGGCTGGCGAAGAACCCACGGCCGTCATTGATCGGCGTCGCCGTGATGTCGACCTTCTGCTTGTCCAACTGCGCCAGCAACCCGGAGCCGTCATAAATGATCGGCGTCGGCAGCTCGGTGTCGAAGTTCTTGGCCGGCTTGGCCTTGCTCGTCGGGGTACTTGACCTCGCTCTTGAACTCGCCGGTGACCGCCGAGCCCTCCATCTTCACCCGCGCGACCTTGCCCTGGTCGACGAACTGCACGAACCCCGGCGCGCTCCCCTGACTGCTGTAGGGGATCGTCACGCTCGGCTCACGCCCAGGCGCGAACAGGGCCATGATCACGTAGTTCAGGACCAGCAGGCCCAGCACGATCATCCAGAACGAACGACCGCCAGGGAGCCGAGGCACGCGCGACGCGGGCTGTCCACCGTTCCGCCCCGCGGGGGGCTTTGCATCCTGCCGCGGAGGAAGTGGAGTGCGCGGCCGTCGCTCGGTAGGGGAGTCCGCCATGAGTCGACTCTAGCTGCCTCGCCTTTTGTGCTCCCTCAAGGATGGCTATACTCGCCGTCCTCGCGGATGTAGCTCAGTTGGCTAGAGCGTCTGCTTGCCATGCAGAAGGTCGAGGGTTCGAGTCCCTTCATCCGCTCCTCCGAAAGCCCTGGAAACCCGGGGCTTTCGTCGTATCTGGGCCCGAGATTCAACCTAGGGCTGAGGAAGCGGACCAACTCAGCGGACCAACTCGCCCACGCTGGACGCGAGCATCCGCAGTTCGCCCCGCCGTCGAATACGCTTTCGGCGTGAACGGTCGGCTCCGCGTCCGCCTTGAGGGTCAATCGGCAGAGCTGGGTGAGGTCGCCGCTTCTGACTTCGCCCGGCTGCTTCTGGGAACGCAAAGTGCGGTGCAGCGCGCGGCTGGGCACGTGATCGGACGTCAGAACCGCGAGACCGGCCGTCCAGGCAAGGTCATCGAAGACAGCACGAGGTTGAGACTCGTGGCCATCGAGCGAGGGAGCATCGTTGCCGTCCTTGACTCGCCGAAGCGCGCTGCCGACCCGGATTCGCTCGATCTGACGGACCCTGCCCTTGGCGAGCTCGCCGTGGAAACCGCGTTGCGGACCGCGGCTGGCGGTCCAGACGCGCATTCTGACGTCGCCGACGCGCTGGTCCGCATGGCGGACGAGATCGGCCTCGGCCGCCGGTTCGAAGCGATCACTTTCGAACGTCAACGCGGGGACCAAGTCACGGCGGTTCGTATCGACCCCGCCCACCGAGAAACGCTACGGGCAGTGGCCCAGAAGCCCCCTGCCGCACGGGCCGACAGCTTGGTCGGGGTGCTCGTCGAGGCTGATTTCGAGAACCTGACGGCGCGACTGCGGGGACACGCTGGCGTGAAGACGAGCGTGAGCTTCTCGCCCGAACTCGCTGATGGCATTTACGAAGCCCTTCGGGCATCGGCAAGGCTGCGAGGTGAGGTGCGCTACGACCCCAAGACCTCAGAGGCACGGTCGATCGAGTTGAGCGAAATCGAGATGGGCGATCAGTTGACCATCGGGCTCGAGCCGGGGGACTTCTGGCAACACCAGGCGCTCGCCGAACTGGCGGCGCTCTCAGGGGTGAACGCTGTGGCTGACACCACCTCGCTTCGCGACGATGGCGCGACCGACGACGAGATCGACAGGCTTATGGCGGCTCTCGAGGGCATGTGAAGCGCGACGAGGTGCCCAAGGGCCCACTGCTCGTCGACACGGACGTCTTCTCCTGGGTCACCTGGGAGCGGGCGCGAGGCTCCGAGTTCGAGCCGCTGCTGCAGGGCCACCTGTTAGCTCTCTCATTCGCCACGGTCGGGGAGTTGCGAGCCGGCGCGTTGATCGCGGGGTGGGGCCGGAACAGGTGGCGGCGGCTTGAAGACCGGATCGGGCGCCACTACGCGATCCTCACGGCCACCGATCCAGTGACCATGCGGTTCGGCGAGATCTACGCTCGGCTACGCGGTCAGCTCAAAGGCGGAGGCGTGAACGACATGTGGACTGCAGCCTGCGCGCTCGCCCAACCGACTCCTCCGCCGATCGTCACGGGCAATCTGGCTGACTTCGGGACGATCGCCGCTGAATTCCCGCTTCAGCTCGTTCATCCTGATCTATGAGCGCCCGTTGAGGCGCTCCTCGCTGGCGCATCCGCATCAGTCCTTCGCGCCGAGAATCGCCGTCTCGACTTCGGCGCGGACGAACCCGACATGGCGGCCGAGTTTGACGCGCGGAAGGACCCCGCGCCGTCCCCAGTCGAGGACGGTCGAGACGGGACGTCGAGCAGCTCGGGGACGCCGCGCGAGAGTCCGTGTCGCGTTGGGTGTCGAGCGCTCGACGGTCGGCAGCCGCCTGGGCCATCCGAGCGGTCTCCAGCTCGCGCTTGGTCCGCGGGGCACGATGCTCCGCTCCCAACGGCCAGCGGACCATGTTGGGGAGCGGACCACGCAGCGCAACGTGTCCTGAAACGACCGTCTAAGCCGAGTTCAGCCGTCGCAGATTTGGCCTACCGAAGCCAATCAGCGGCTGATCGTCTGCTCGCGATGCAGAGGTCGAAAGCCCCGGATTGTCGGGCGTTCGTCGTTGCTGCGGGGTTCGGCCGCCGTCGCGCCGGCGGCTTGGTGTCAGTCGTCCGCGGGCGCGTCGCGCTCGGGGCCAGGCCGCGGCAGCGGGTCGCTCTCGCCTGAGATCGCGTCCTTGAACTCCCGCAACCCGGTGCCGAGCGCCTTTCCCGCGTCGGGGAGGCGCTTGGGCCCGAGCACGATCAGGGCGATGACGAGAACGATGATCAATTCAAGCGGGCCGATGTTGGCCATGGCGAAACACTCCCAGTCCGAACCACCGCGAACCTAGCCCGGGCGGGTGAGGCGACCATGGGTCCGCCGGGCCCAGGCGGTCGCGGCCATGCCGGTGAAGCCGATCGAGGTGGCCGCGAAGGACGCGACGGCGGCGACGCGGAAGGAGCGGGTGGTGTCGGCGCCGGGGTTGAACGCGAGCGGCAGGAAGAGCATGGCGTTCGTCCAGGCGCCGACGCCGAGCGCGGCGGCGACGGGCCGCGGGGCGTCCGGGACGGCGGTCGCGCAGGCGACGGTGGCGGTGCCCAGCATCGCGAGGTCGAGGTGCCATTGGCGGATGCGCGCGGTGTTCGCGATCCCGACCGCCCGGGCGTGCTCGGGCCGGGTGCGGG
Organism: uncultured Solirubrobacteraceae bacterium; assembly: GCA_963798325.1. Taxonomy (GTDB): domain Bacteria; phylum Actinomycetota; class Thermoleophilia; order Solirubrobacterales; family Solirubrobacteraceae; genus Solirubrobacter. The sequence continues at coordinate 364,244 of CAWCSS010000001.1, read as the reverse complement.
CGAACGTGTAGACCCAGCCGGTCAGGGCGCCCGCGGCGAGCTCGGTGAGGCCGGAGGCGAGAAGGAGCGATGGACGGCTCATGGCGGAGATGTTCGCGGGCCGGCCGGGGTCGCGCGGCGTTGCGGCGCGCGAGCGTCTGCGCTCAACCGCGTCAGGCGGCCGCGCGGGCAGGCAAGGCGGCTTCGCCGGCACGCGTGCGCAGCGCAAGCACGCAGAGCGCGGCGGCGGCGGTCGCGATCAGCAGGCCGAGGACGACCCATCCGGCGGCTCCCGCGGCGAGGACGAGCGGCAGCGCGGCGAGCGGGCCGAGGACTCGCGCGGCCGAACTGGACATGCCGTAGACGGCTTGGTACTGGCCGGGCGCGGTGGCGGGCATGCGGCTGAAGGCGAGCTGCCACATGCCGGCGCCGGCGGTGATCTCGCCGGCGGTCAGCACCGCCGTGCCGGCGAGCAGGGTCGCGACCGCCTGAGTGGGTGCGAGCTCGGCGGCACCGATCAGCGCGCAGCCGATGAGCAGCAGCGGTGCGCCGAGCGCGAGCGACCGCGCCGCGCGCGTGTCGCTGGAGATGCGGGCGGTCCAGCGCGTCTGGGCGCAGATCACGAGCCCCGTGTTGAGCGCCAGGGTGATCGGCGCCAGCCAGCTCGGCGCGTGGACGCGCTGGGCGATCCACAACGGCAGCAGCACGGAGACGATCGGCATCGTCAGCAGCACGACGACGGCCAGTGCGCAGATCGCGCTGAAGCGCCGATCGCGCAGCGCGATCAGGCCTGGCCGCCGGGGCGGCGCGTGACCGCCCCGCGAACGGGAAGGCAGACGGGCCAGCAGGACGGTGCAGGCCACCGCCATCGCCGCCGCGAGCCCGAACGCGACCTCGAACGCGAGGTCGCCGGCCGACAACGCCGCCAGCGCGCCGACGACGGTGCCGAGGCCCATTCCCGCGTTGATCAGCGTCTGCATGACGGCGCGCGCGCGGACGTGGGCGGCGGCGTCGACGCTGTCGGCCACGATCGCCTGGCGCACCACGCCGAGCCCGGCCTGGGTGACCATGAACAACGTCGCCCCGACGGCGTAGAGCCACAGGTTCCGGGCCAGCGCATAGAGGACGAACGCGGCGGCGACGAGCGTGCCCAGACCGACGGCCGCGCGCTTGAGCCCGACCGCGTCGGCGAGGAGCCCGATCGGCAACACCAGCAGCAGGGCCACCGTGGTCGCGACGGTCAGCACGGCGCCGATCGCCTCCGCGGACAGGCCGACGTGCCCGCTGAAGAACAGGACGGCGGTCGACAGGCCGATCCCGTCGATCGTCGAGCCCACGCCCTGCGCCAGGTACACCCGCCGCAGCACCGATGCGCTATTCGTGTCGGTCGCCATCCGCAACCCATGCTGGACGGGGCGAGCGTGAAGCTCAAGCAATGATTCGTGGATGACTCGTTAAGCCTTCGTGTACTGTGAAGCGGCGGTGCTCGACCCGAAACGCCTCCAGGCCCTGCATGCGGTCGCCACGACCGGGTCGGTCAAGGAAGCGGCGGTCGCGCTCGGGTATTCATCCTCGGCGGTGAGCCAGCAGATCACCGCGCTCGAGCGCGAAACCGGCGCCGTCCTGCTCGAGCCGGCCGGGCGCGGCGTCAGACCGACCGCCGCCGGCGAGCTCCTGACCAGGCACGCGACCACGATCTTCGACCAGCTCGCCCAGGCCGAGTCCGAACTGACCGCCCTCACCGCCGGCGAGCTCGGCACGCTGCGGCTGGCGTCCTTCCCCAGCGCGGGCGCCGAACTCGTCCCGCCCGCGCTCGCGCAGGTCCGCGCGGAGCTCCCGAACCTGCAGGTCCACCTTCGCTCCGCCGTCCCCGAGGACGCGCTCGCGCTGCTGCGTCGCGGCCTGGTCGACGTCGCCGTCATCGAGACCCACGAGCCGCCCACGTCCGACGACGGGCTCAGCTACCGCCATCTGCTCACCGACCCGTTCCGCCTCGTCCTCCCGCGCGGGCACCGATTGGCCAAGCACCGCACCGTCTCGCTCGCCGACGCCCGCGACGAAGCCTGGATCAACCTGCGCAACCAGGTCGGGTGCTGCCGTCACGCCAAGGACGCCGCCTTCGCCCGCGCGGGCTTCACCCCCGACTACCTCGCCGAAGCCGACGAGTTCTGGCCCGCGCAGGGCTTCGTCGCCGCCCACATCGGCCTGGCGCTGATCCCGGCGCTCGCCCTCGGCGTCATCCGCAACGATGTCATCGCACGGCCGCTTCGCCGTGACAACGAAGCGACCCGCGACGTCTACGCCGTCACGCGGACTGCACTCAGCGGCACCGCCGCTATCCAGACCATCCTCAGCGCACTGACCACCGCCTCCCGCACCCAACCGAAGCCGGCTCGCAGGCCCTGATGCGCTCGAGCGACGTTGTGATCATCGGCGCGGGCGCCGCCGGGATGATGTGTGCCCTGACCGCCGCCGAGCGCGGCCGGCAGGTGCTCCTGATCGAGCACGCCAACAAAGCGGGCAAGAAGATCCTCATGTCCGGCGGAGGTCGCTGCAACTTCACCAACATGTACGCGGAGCCGGCGAACTTCGCCTCGGCGAACCCGCACTTCTGCAAGTCGGCCCTGGCCCGCTACACGCCGTGGGACTTCATCGCCATGGTCAGCGAGCACGGCGTGCCCTACCACGAGAAGAAGCTCGGGCAGTTGTTCTGCGACAACAAGTCCAAGGACATCCTCAACATGCTCTTGGACGAGTGCCGCCAAGCGGGGGTCGAGCTGCACCTGGACACGTCGGTGCACCGGATCGAGAAGACCGAGGCCGGATACCGGTCCAGCACCGATCTGGGGGACGTCGCCGCGCGGTCGCTGGTGATCGCCACCGGCGGTCTGTCGATTCCGACGATGGGCGCGACCGGTTTCGGCTACGAGATCGCTCGCCAGTTCGGCCACAGCGTCCTGCCCACGCGCGCCGGCCTCGTGCCGTTCACCCTCTCCGGCGAGCTCAAGGACCTGTGCACCGAGCTGTCCGGCACCTCGGTGGACTGCGTGGCCCGCTGCAACGGCGAGAGCTTCCGCGAGAACCTGCTGTTCACCCACCGCGGCCTCAGTGGCCCGGCGATCCTCCAGATCTCCTCGTTCTGGCACCCTGGCGATGTCGTGGAGATCAACCTGCTTCCGGACCGCGATGCCCTGGACTGGCTGCAGGGCCAGCAGGCCGCGCGCCCGAACAGCGAACTGAAGACCCTTCTGGGCGAGGTCTTCACCAAGAAGATGGCGGCGCTGCTGGCCGAGCGGTGGTTCGCGTCCAAGCCGATGAAGCAGTACACCCCGGCTGGGCTGCGCGAGATCGCCGAGAAGCTCGGCGCGTGGCGTCTGGTGCCCGCCGGCACCGAGGGCTACCGCACCGCCGAGGTCACCCTGGGCGGCGTCGACACCCGCGAGGTGTCGCCGAAGACCTTCGAATCGCTGAAGAGCCCGGGCCTGTACTTCATCGGCGAGGTGCTCGACGTCACCGGCCACCTGGGCGGGTTCAACTTCCAGTGGGCGTGGGCGTCGGGCCACGCGGCGGCGCAGTTCGTATGAGCGCCTCGCGATGGGTCTGCGCAGTGGCGGCCGCGCTCGGGCTCGCCGGGTGCGGGGGCTCGCACCCGCCCGCGCCGACGCCCGCCAGACCCACGGCGTCCCCGACCGCCACCCCGCGCACCGACGTCGCGTCGGTCGCCGCGCGCGCCCACATTCCCGTGCTGTGCTGGCACCAGATCCGCACTCCGACGCCGGCCGACAGCGCCAACGATCGCACCTATATCGTCCGGCCGTCGGTGCTCAAAGCGCAATTGCACGCGCTCGCGAAGGCCGGATACACGACGGTCACCGGCGACCAGCTGGTCGACCACGTGGCCAAGGGCACGCCGCTCCCGCACAAGCCGATCCTGCTGACCTTCGACGACGCCTCCGCGGGCCAGTACACGCAGGCGTTCCCCGCCCTGCGCAAGGAGCACTTCAAAGCCACCTTCTTCATCATGACCGTGGTGCTGGGCAAGCCGGGCTGGCTCACGCGCGGGCAGGTGCGCACGCTCGACCGGGCCGGGATGACGATCGGCTCGCACACGTGGGACCACAAGGCGGTCCCGGAGTACACCGGCGCGGACTGGAAGACCGAGGTCACCGCACCCACGCACGAGCTGGAACGACTCGTCGGCCACCGCATCCGGCTGTTCGCGTATCCGTTCGGCCTGCGCGACAACCAGGCGATCCCGCATCTCTTCGAAGCCGGCCTGCGGGCCGCGTTCCAGCTCGCGGAGCCGCTCGACCGCCGCCACCCGCTGTGGTCGCTGCGCCGGATCATCGTGCCCGAGATCTCCGGCACGCAATTGTTGCGGGAGCTGCGCCAGGACTTCTGAGACGATGCCGCCCGCGATGGACGAGCAGACGGACTTCTTCGTCAGCTACACGAGCGCGGACGAGTCGTGGGCGTCCTGGATCGCCTGGCAGGCCAAGGAGGCCGGGTTCACCGTCGTCCTGCAGCTGTGGGACTTCCTGCCCGGCCAGAGCTTCATCCTGCGCATGCACGAGGCGACGATCCGCGCGCGGCACACGCTGGCCGTGGTCTCGCCCGCGTTCTTCGCCTCGAAGTACACCGCGATCGAGTGGGCGACGGCCCTCGCCCAGGACCCGACGACAACCGGCGCGCGGCTGGTGCCGGTGCGCGTCCGCGAGGTCGATCCACCCGGGCTGTTCGCCTCGATCGCCTACGTGGACCTGTTCGGCCTCGACGAGGAGACCGCCCGCACCCGGCTGGTCGAGGCGCTGAGGGCGGTCGTCGCCGGCGGATCAGCGCAACAGCGACCACCGCCGGACCCGGTGACCTTCCCGCCGGCGGCCTCCGAGCAACGAGCCGACGAGGCCGTGCGGACCGAGCGCGAGGTCCTCGTCAGCGAACACCGGCGCCGCCAGGAAGGCGACGCCCGAAGGATGGTCGGCCTCCGTCTGCGCGGCCGCGACGCCGTGTTCTTCGATCGCGAGTCTGCGCGCGCGGCCCTGCAAGCGGCCATCACCGCTCCCGACGCCGGCCTCGTGCTCGTCATCGGCCCGCCGGGCATCGGCAAGACGGCACTGGCCTCGTGGGTGCTCGCCAGGCTCGAGGACGAGGAGTCGCCGGTCGACGGCATCGCCTACCTGAGCGCCCGCACGCGCGGGCTGAGCTTCGAGCGCCTCTACAGCGACCTCGCCACGCTGCTGGGCGGCGACGCCCGCCGGCAACTGCTCTCTCGCGCCACCGACCCCGCCGAGGAGCGGGTCCCCGAACTGCTCGAGCAGCTCCAGGACGGCGTGTGGATCGTCCTGCTCGACAACCTCGAGGACGCGCTTGACGCCGACGGCGAGCTCACCGACCCCGCGCTGCGGCTGTTCGTCGCCCAGGCGGTGACCGTCGGCTCCGGGCTCACGGTCGTGGTCACGTCGCGCGAGGATCCAGCGGTCCCGCCCGGCGCGCTGCTGCGCACCAGCCGCGTGACGTTCGAGAGCGAGCTCCCCGAGTCGATGGCGGTCGAGATGCTCCGCCGGCTGGACTCCGACGGCGGCGCCCAGCTGCGCGACGCGCCGGACGAGGAGGTCGCGCGCGCCGCCGCGATCGGCCACCGGATCCCGCGGGCGCTGGAGCTGATCGCGTCGCTGCGGCGCCGCGGCGTGACCCTCGACGGCTTCTACGAGCGCGACGACGTTGTTCGCGAACTGGCGTCGTCGGCGATCGAGGCGTTGGACGCCGACCGCCTGCGCGCCGTCGAGGCGCTCGCCGTCCTCGGCCGGCCCGTCCCGGCGGGGGCGCTGGCGTTCATGCTCGCCGCCGAGCTGCCGGGCGTCGACGCCCAGGCGCTGATCAGCGACCTCGCACGCTCCGGCCAGATCGCGCGCGAGCCCGCCCAGGGCACGATCCTGTTGCATCCGGTCGACCGCGAAGTCGTCCTCCGGCGGCTCCCCGTGCACGAGCGCAGCGCGCTGCATCGCCGCGCGGCCGACTGGTGGCGGCGGCTGCGCGTGCCGCGCGAGCGGCGGCTGGCGCTCCCGGACCTCGAGCCCCACGTCGAGGAGTTCGGCCAATTGCTGCTCGCGGACGATCCCGACGCGGCGGCGGACGTCGTCTCCGACCTCGAGAACGAGTACCGGATCATGGGCTGGGACGCCCGCCTGGTCGCCGGCCTGCGCACCCGCCTGCAGGGCCGCCTGACCGACCCGCGCCGGCGCATGCGCCACGAGTACGGGCTGGCCCAGGTCCATCTCGTGCTCGGCCCGCTGGATTGGTCGATCGGCGAGTTCCGCGTGGCGATCGACTTCGCCGAGCAGCTCGGCGACGAGTCCTTCGCGCGCACGGGCCTGTCCTGGCTGGGGACCGCCTACCGCCACGCGGGTCAGTACGACACCGCGGTGGCGGTGCTGGCCGGCGCGCTCGAACGCCATCGCGCCGCGCGCGACGTCAAGGCGGAGACCGAATGGCTGCCCGAATACGCGCTCGCGTGCCTGTACGCCGGGGACGCGGAAGGGGCGGAGCTCGCGGCGCGTACGGCGCTGGAGCGCGCGGATGACGACGCCGCGCGCGCCGCGGCCCTGGACTCGCTCGCGCTCGCCGGCTTCCAGCAGGGCCGCTTCGAAGAGGCGATCACCCGGGCCGAGGAGGCGATCGAGCTCTACGGCAGCGTCGGGATCGTGGAGGGCGCCGGCTACACGCAGAACGTCCTCGGGATGGCGCTCTTTCGCAGCGGCGACCGCGACAGCGCCCACGCCGCGCTCGAACGCGCGAGCGAGATCGGCGCCGAGACCGGCAGCGGACGGCTCGAGGGGTTCGCCGCCTTCAACCTCGCGCGGGTTCTCGGCGAGCCCGCCCACGCCCGGCGCGCGCAGACGCTCCTGGCCGCCAGCGGCGGCGAGCCCTACGCCGCGGCCGAAGCGCTCGCACGGGCGATGGAGGGCGACGATCCCGGCGCGGGGCAGCAGGCGCGGCGAGCCGCCGAGCGGGTCCCAGATCTCCTGTCCTAGTCCTCCAGCAGTTCCGCGAGCTGGTCGAGCACGGCCTGCAGCCCCGCCCGGACGTCCTCGTCGGCGGTCTCGTCGACGCTCGCCTTCAGGTCGGCGATCGTGCTCCTGAGCCCCCACGTGGCCGGTCCCTGGCGTTCGACCTCGCGGCGCAGGCGGATCGCCTCGGGCACGTCGCCGCGATCGAAGGCCAGCCCGAGCAGCGTGGCGCGCGCCCACTCGTCGGCGGTGCCGCGGGCGATCCGCGTCTTGCACGCCAGCGCGACGGCCGCCTCCGCCTCGTCGGCCAGCTGGGCGTCGCCCGGCTCGCCGCGCTCGCGGTACAGCCGCGGCAGGTTGTTCGCCGGGTAGTAGGCGTTGAGGTCGAGTTCCATCCCGCGGCGGTAGGCGTCGATCGCCTTGTCGCGATAGGCGCGCCGGTCGCGCGGCCGGGCCGCGCCGCGGTAGAGCTCCTTGTAGCGCCCGCCGAGGAGGCCGAGCCGCTCAGGCGTCTCGCCCAACGACACGATCAGCTCCTCGAGGCGCCCCGCCGCCTCCTCCACGTCGCCGGACTTGCCGATCGCGAACGCCTGCTGCTCGAGCACGAGCGGGTGGCGCGCGAGCTTGGGCGGCAGCGTGGCGATGTAGGCCAGGACGTCCGGCCAGTCGAGGTTGTCGCGGACGAGCCGCAACAGCTCCAGGAGGACCGACTCGCGCACCACCCGGCTGCTGCCGTGGTGTTCCAGCAGCGCGCGCACCGCCGCGCGTCGTTCCTCACCAGCGGGCGTGAGCCGGACCGCGCGCACGTCGGCGTTGAAATCGGAGAGCTCGGCCATCGCGGACGTGAACGCCGACAACCGCTCGAGCTCCGGGGAATCCGGGAAGCCGGGCACCGCGTCGAAGACCGGCGACACGCCCTCCTTGAGCGCTTCGACCCCGTCCCGCAAGGCGGCGACGGCACGCGCCGCGGCCTCGTCGCCGACCTTGCCGTCGGTCAGCGGGAAGCGCAACTGGCGGATCTGGTCGAGATCGAACACGGGTCGTGCCCAGTCCGCGGCGACGAGCACGCAGCCGTCGCGCCTGGCGGCATGGCGGACGCCGATCTCGTAATAGACGTTGGCGTTGGCGAGGGTGATGTCGGCGACGACCAGATCGGCGATCGCCAGCCGCTGGATCATCTCGCGGATGATCATCGCGCCAATGTCGCGATCGGCCCGCACGGCCTGATAGTTGACGCTCAGGACGGGCTCGAAGACCTTCGCCCACAGCTCGTCGAAGTCGATCTGCGACGGCACGCCTTCGTCGCTGCGGCCGGTCGGCTTGATGCCGAACGGCATGATCATGAACGCGATCGGCCGTGGCATACCGGCGACTCTAACCGAGCGCCGCGCGGCCCCGCTGGACGCCCGTCTCGCCCTTCTCCAGCAGCGTCCGCGAGGACATCACGAGCACGCCGTCCTCGGTTAGATAGTCGCGCCAGGAGCGCGAGGGCGCATACCCGAGCAGCGCCTCCGCCGCGGCGTAGGAGATTCCGCCCGCGTCCTCGCGCGGCAGTGCCCGCAGCTCGACGTCCTCGCCGTAGTGGTGCGCGATCAGCGTGCGCAACGGCCGTCCCGCGCCGTTGTCGGCGGCGACGACGTAGACCGCCTCGTGCCAGTCGTGCAGCTCGCACTCGCACGCCAGCCGCAGCGCGTGCGCGAGGTCGTAGACGTCGACGTAGGACCAGAACGAGACGCTCGGCTCGGCGCTGAGCGGATCGCGCAGCCACGGCCCGAGCGAGCGCTCGTAGTTGCCCTCCCACTGCACCCACGACGGCCGGATCGAGACGGCCTGGACGTCCGAGCGCGCCACCATCGCGTCCATCAACTGCTCGCCAAACGTCTTCGCCAGCGCGTAGGGGTCCTGCGGGTGGCCGACGAGCTCCTCATCGATCTGCGCGTAGGGCGCGTGGAAGGCGCGTTCGGCGAAGCCCATCCCGGTCACGGTCTCGCTGGAGACGTTCACCAGCCGGTCGGCGCCGTTGCGCACACACGCCTCGACCACGTTGAACGTGGCCATCAGGTTGTTGCGGAACACGGTCGAGGGCGGGTTGCGGGTCGGTTCGGGGAGCGCGGCGCAGTGGATCACGACGTCCTGGCCGCGGACGACCGAGAACGCGTCGCCGGCGTCCGTGAGGTCGGCCTGGATGTACTTCGCCCCGGCGTCGCCGCCTTCGTAGACGGGGGCGACGATGTCGCACCCGGTGACGGTGTGGCCGGCCTCGATCAGCTCATTGACCGTCGCCGCGCCCACCTTGCCGTGGGCACCGGTGACCAGGATCTGCATGCGGCACTGACTACCACCTCCGCGCCACGAACAGCCCGTAGGCGGTGGCGATCACGAGCGTCGCGCCCGCCAACACGGGGATCTGGATGATGGCGGCGCTCTCGAAGGTGTCCGCGAGCCCCCCGCAGTCGGTCTGGACGAAGCGGTCGCCGGCCCAGTAGGAGCCGCAGCGCTCGTGGGTCATGCCCCACCCGACCGCGGCGATGAACTCCGAGGCGCAGAGGCCGATGGCCATGCGCGGGAAGACCGCCGGCGCTCCGAGGTGGGGGAGGAGCAGGAAGGCGAAGAACGAGAAGTACAACGTGACAGCGATCACGATCGCCATGGCCCAAATGGTGCCCTGGTCAGGGACAGGACGCAACCCTCAACCGGAGCGGGAGGGAAGCCGATTCCATGACCAATGCGCCGTCTGCTCGCGATTGCCGCCGTCTCCCTGATCGTCGTTCCCAGCGCCCAGGCCAAGACCTGGAACGCGCCTGAGCAGGAGGCCGTGGCCGAAGCGGGCGTGTTGCCGCGCCTCGCCGACGGGCACTTCCACGGTGAGCGCAACCTCACCGCCGCGCAGTTCAGCGCCGCGCTCGGCGAGTCGGCCGCCGCGTCGACCGCGACCGTCAGCGTCACCGCCTTCGATGCCCGCCTGGTCGAGCATCTCGGCCTCGGCGACGTCGCCCAGCACGTCCAGGACGCGGCGCGCCCGCTCCACCCGCCGCGCTACTTCGGCACCGAGGTCGTCGCCCGCTTCATCGGCCTGCGTACCAACCACCCCGCGGCCGACGACGCGCTCGAGCTCTTCCCGAGCGACCCGATCACCCGCGCCGAGGCCGCCCACTCCTTCGCCGTGCTCGGAGGCGACACCGAGTGGGCGCGCCGGCAGCTGAGCGGCTTCGAGCTACCCGCCTACGCCGGAAGGACGAAGACGGCGCTGACCACCGCCGTGAGCAAGATCGGCATGCCCTACATCTGGGGCGGCGAGACCGACGCGCGGTCCTCCGTCTACGGCTACCAGGCGCACGGCGGCTATGACTGCTCCGGCTTCGTCTGGCGGGTGTTCAAGCTCACCAACCTCGTGTCGAACATCGCCGGCCGGACCGCCGCGCAGATGGCGGGGGAGATCCCCAAGTCGCGGCGGATCGCGCTCGACGAGCTCCAGCCGGGCGACCTGATCTTCTTCGGCGACGCCCGCTTCGGCGCCAAGGCGACCGAGGCCAACACGGTGCACGTCGGGATCGCCCTGAGCCCGCACTGGATGATCCACTCCAGCGCCCAGGGCGTGTACGTCTCCTCGCTCGACGATGCGTGGCGGCGCGACCGTTTCACCTGGGCGCGCCGCGTCCTGTGAACGCACCGCCCTCCGCCTGCGTAAGCCACCGCATGCGGAGGAAGTCATTGATCGTCACGGGTGCGCTGGTCGCCGCCCTGGGAGTCGCCACCACGACGGGCGCCGACGCGCGCCCGGCCGCCACGTACAAGCTCTCGGCCGCCAAGACCGGCCTGAAGTTCAACGTGTCCACGATCCGCGCCCGGGCGGGGTCGGTCACGCTGAGCATGTCCAACCCCTCGAGCTCGCCGCACGCGGTCGCGATCAAGGGCAGGGGCAAGGGCAAGACGGTCACCAAGGGCGGCACCTCGACCTACACGGTCACGCTCAAACGGGGCACCTACACCTTCTATTGCCCGGTCCCCGGACACGAAGCGGGTGGGATGAAAGGCAAGCTGATCGTCTCCTGAACGTTTGACGTTTCGGCGGTTCGGCAACACCTAGGTCAGTCCCGTAACACAGGCCGTGGCCGGCTCAGCGCCGGCACGGAGGAGGTGAGAGCGTTGGCGCACAGCGTCGACACGGGCACGACCAAGACCGGTAGGCGCTTCGATCGCGGCGAGGGTGGAGAGACCCGCTACGCGCCCGAGGTCCGCAGCGACCACCTGCCGCCCATGGAGTACCGCGACATGCCGGAGCCGTTGCCGCTGCGCAAGGTGCTTGGGCCTTCAGTGATCCTGGCCGGCGTCGGCGTGGGGTCCGGGGAGTACATCCTATGGCCCTACATCAGCGCCAACGCAGGCATCGGATTCCTCTATCTGGCAGTGGTCGGCGTGACGCTGCAGTACTTCCTCAACATGGAGATCGAGCGCTACACGCTCGCCACGGGGGAGACCGCGATCGCCGGCTTCGCCCGCTCCTGGAAGCCGTGGGGAATCCTCTTCTGCTTCTTCGCCGTGATCCCGAACATCTGGCCCGGCTGGGGCACCGCGGGAGCGACGATCTTCACCTACCTCGTCGGTGGGAACCCGACGGTGATCGCGATGATCGTGCTGGTCGCGATCGCGGTGGCGCTCACGACGTCGCCCGTCGTCTACAAAGCGCTGGAAGGCGCCGAGTTCTTCAAGGTCGGCCTGACGATCGTGTTCCTGGCCATCGCGATCCTCGCCGCCATCAAGGCGAGCGCCTGGTCGTCGCTGGGCGACAACTTCGGCAACCTGGGCACGCTGCCAACCGATGACGTCGCGATCTCGACGCTGCTCGCCGGCCTCGTCTTCGCGGGTGCGGGTGGCGCCAACAACCTCGTGCAGTCCAACTGGATCCGCGAGAAGGGCTTCGGGATGGGCCAGTACATCCCGAAGATCGAGTCGCCGCTGACCGGCGAGCCCGAGCCGGAGCCCACGACGGGCTCGATGTGCAAGCAGGACGAGGAGAACATCCGCCGCTTCAAGGGCTGGTTCAAGGTCGCCAACCGCGAGCAGCTCGTGTCCTTCTGGGGCATCTGCATCGCGTCGATCGTCGTCTTCAGCGTCCTCGCGTACTCGACGGTCTACGGCAAGAACATCTCCGACGAGGCCGACTTCACCTTCATCCAGGCCGAAGGCAACGTCCTCAAGGACGTCGTCGGGCCGTGGTTCGGGACGTTCTTCTGGATCTTCGGGACGATCTCGCTCGTGCTCGTCGCGCTCGGCGTCGTCGACTACGTGTCGCGGCTCTGTGCCGACGTCCTGAAGACGCTGCACCTGCGTGAGAACCAGAGTTGGAGCGAATCCAAGATCTACTCGTCGATCGTCTGGTGCATGTGCCTGCTCGGGATCGGTGTGCTGGCCTCGGGCTTCGATCAGCCGCTGGTGCTGCTGGTGCTGAGCGCGTGCCTGAACGGCATCGTGATGTTCATCTACTCGATCCTGCTGATCAAGCTCAACCGCGGCGGCCTGCCGACGGCGCTGCGTGTCTCCGGCATGCGGCTCGGCGTGCTCTGCTTCTGCGTGCTGTTCTACGGCTTCTTCGCCGGTTGGTATGTGATCACCCAGGTCGGGGAGCTGTTCTAGATGTTTGCCCGACGGGTCTTTGCGCGTTTTGTAGTGTTCGCCGTAACGTTCACGGTCCTCTACGTGGCGGCGGCGGTGGCTGGCCTGTTGTCTACGTAGCGCCTGGACGATCGGTCGAGTTGCCTGCAAGCCGACTACAGCCCACCATGAAGGCTCATGGTGGGACCGCATGGAGGCGGCGACTTGTCAGGAGCAACGAACATTTTCAAGCGGGCGGCACTGGTAGGGACGATCGGCGTGCTCGCCGTGGCGTCGCCCGCTTCGGCCGAAACTGATCCATACGTCACCTCGGCGCCGACGATCAGCGGGTCCCCGATCGTCGGCTCGACGTTGACCGCCAACGGCGGCTCCGCGGGCGGATCCGGGGCGACCGTCGGTCGCCAGTGGCTGCGCTGCACGAGCCCGACCAACGAAGACAACTGCGACTTCATCGACGGCGCCACCACCACGACCTACAAGCTCACCAGCAGCGACGTCGGTAAGCGCATCCGCGTTTCGTTGTACGCCTATCGCTATTACCCGTGGGATCTGACCTGGAAGACGTCGGTGGCCACCGCCGCGATCGCCGCTCCGACGCCGACGCCGACGCCCACGAAGACGCCGACCCCGACGCCGACGCCGACCAAGACGCCGACCCCGACGCCGACGCCCACCAAGACGCCGACGCCGACGCCCACGAAGACGCCGACGCCGACGCCCACGAAGACGCCGACGCCGACGCCCACCAAGACGCCGAGCCCGACGCCCGCGGCCGGCAAGACGCCCACCGCCACGCCGACCCCGGCCGCCACCGCGGTCGGCGGTGTCACCGGCACGGTCGGCGGTCAGCCCACCCCGGAGGTGCCGGCGACGGTCGTCGATCCGGTCGCCCAGCCCGTCCCGACGCCGATCGCCACCCGCGGCGGCGTGCTCGGCGCGGTCGAGCGCAGCGCGAGGATGATCAAGCCGTTCCCGATGGTCCGCGTGAGCGGCGTGCTGACCACCGGCGGCGCGCACCTCTCACGGCTCACCGTGGTCGCGCCCAAGGGCGCCCGGATCACCCTGAAGTGCTCCGGCGGCGGCTGCCCGGCCAGGCGGATGGCCAAGGCCACCAAGGTCGTCCATCTCGAGAAGTTCGAGACCACCCTGTCGGCCGGCGTGAAGCTGACGATCACGATCTCCAAGCCGGGCTACATCTCGAAGGTCACGACGATCCAGATCCGCAAGGGCAAGGCGCCGCTGCGCACGGACCAGTGCCAGCAGCCGGGAGCGAAGAAGCTCATCCGCTGCCCGAGGGCCTGACGGTCCGGACCCGCGCTCCCGGTGCAGGGAGCGCGGGCCCGTACAGAGGCGCCGACCGGAATCGAACCGGTGTAGACGGCTTTGCAGGCCGCTGCCTAGCCACTCGACCACGGCGCCTTTGCGGCGACTGATCTTACTCGCTGCTACATTAGCCCCAATCCCAGGGCGATTAGCTCAGCTGGGAGAGCACCGCCTCGACAAGGCGGGGGTCACTGGTTCGAGCCCAGTATCGCCCACTCACGAAAGCCCCGACACCGGGGCTTTCGTCGTTTCTGGGGTCGGCCAAGATAGCCATTTCGCGGCACGAACGAGATCGGCTCGCAGTCCGAGACGCGCGTCTTCGGACTTTCGGCATTGCGCTCGCGCAGGCGGCTTAGCGGTCAGAGGAGTTGCGGCCATGGAGCGCTCGCGAGTCTCTTGGGCTCGGCCGTTGCCTGCGCGCGGGATCGAGTGGTCGATTGATGGTGTAGAGCACCGTCAATCGACCAGCGGGTCGCGGAGGGCCACGGAGTCCGAGGTCACGGCCGTGGGGGTGCGGGACGTTTCTCGCGTCTTAGGGCCGCCGCCGGTTGATGCGTCGAACGCGATCGACCACGTTGCCGGGGAATGCGCGTACGGTCGATCGTGAGCGATCTGCTCGCGGTCGACAGGTCGGCTGTCGGTGGTCGGTTTGGTACCGCTGGGGTACTCAAGTGACCAGGCAACCTGCAGGTTGCGTCCCGAACGATCACGCCGCGACGCTTGCCCCGCCGCCCCGGACGCCGTACGGGGCGAGAATCGACTCGACGAGCGCGGTCTGCTCGGGTGTGAGTGCCGTGTCGGAGAAGATCGTCACTTCGACGCGGATCGCGTCCGAGAGCCGGCACAGGCCGATGGCTCCGCCGCCGTTGAAGCCGGCCGCGCGCAGGGCCGGGTTGACCGCGTCGCGCGTGGCGAGCAATTGCGCCTCGCTGTAGGGCTGCGCGACGACGTGCAGGGAACTGGTCAGCAGCGCGAGCTGATCCGGCGTGTAGTGCGGTGTGAGCTGGGTGATGATCGCGGCGCGGGCTGCCTCGACGTCGAGGGTGCCGGGCGCGAGAGCGACGTCCCAGCCCTGATCGACCGTGCTGAGCCAGAACATCGTGAACTGGTCGCCGAGCGCCTGCCGGGCCGCGGGCTCTGCCACCGGGACAAGCGGCGCCGCCGTTCCCGGCGATGACGGCTGCGCGACCGACAGCAACGGGACCACCGCGGCCTGGTAGCCGACGGCACCGTTCACGACGGCGCACACGGCGGCCCATCCGCGTGCGCCGCCGAGGGCACCACAGACACGGCGACGGAAGCGACCACCGCGGCGAAGACTCTCATCGTCGCCCAACGTCACCGACGCTCCCCACGCACGTGACGTGGAAGCTCCCGACACGGTGTCGACAGCGTTGAAGCTCGATCACAATCAGCTTCGGCGCCACAGACGAGACACCCGGCCAATGCGTGCGCGTTCGCCGGCGGCGACGCATGGGGCACGAACGCCCCCGGTCCGTCAGCGTATGGCGAGCAGGGCCGATCCCGAGTCACCCTCCTTAGGACGCCACCTGTCTTTGCGGGTCAGGTGCCGCTGAGCGGACGCGGCGCGGCGCGTAGCTCAGCGCACCCTGCGCTACAGGTTCTGCGGTACCGCAACGTCCAGGAACCAGTCCGAGGTCGACGAGCGAATCGGTAGGGCTTCCACGGTTAGACGTCGCTCGTTCAGGATCGGGACGAGGTGCGCGGCGCACCACTCGACAATGCGGCGCGTTTGACGTAGTGTCGGTTTTATGACCGTCTACCGCGCAGGCTTGCCTCCTCGGTTGGATCGCCTCATTGGTACGGCTGACGTTGCCGTCTCGGCACTGGAGCGGACGGCCTGAGGCGGGCGAACGTGATCCGCGGCGGCCTGTCGGCAGGATCGCGGATGCGCCGCCTTCGGTGGGCCGTCATGGCCGCGTGCGCGGCCGTGGGCCTGCTGGCTGCGGTGCCGGCGCAGGGCGCGTTTACGTTCGCATGGTCGCCGCCGACGAACTCGATCGGGCAGCCGCCGTTCGCGCACAACGTGGGGGTGAGCGCGCTGGCGTGCCCGTCGGCGTCGCTGTGCGTCGCCGTGGACGGTCTCGGCAATACGGTCACGTCGAAGAATCCGACCGCGGCCAGTCCGGTGTGGGTCACGCGGGTGTCGGGCGACGGGTTCCGCACGCCGCGCGGGATCTCGTGTCCGTCGCCGTCGTTCTGTGCGGTCGTCCACGCCGACGAGGTGCTCGTGTCGTCGAATCCCGGTGCGACCAGCCCGACGTGGACCGCGCTGGTGCCCGGGACCGATGCGTCGCTCACCGGGATCGCGTGCACGTCCAGCGCGTTCTGTGTGGTGATCGACGACGGTGGGCGCGCGCTGGTGTCGACCAACCCGACCGCGGTTGGCCCGACCTGGGCCAGTTACCTCGTCGACCCGTCTCACCGCCTGACCGTGGTGGCCTGTCCGACGGCGGCGCTGTGCGTTGCCGGCGACGACACCGGCGGCCTGGTGAAGATGACGAATCTGGCCACGACGGGCCGCGACTGGCGCAAGCTGCTCATCGGCGATCCGGCGAGCACCAATCCGATGCTCGTCGGCGTCTCGTGCCCGTCGGACGGGTTCTGCGTGGCGATCGACGCGGCCGGCTTCGCGTACGCGTCGAACACCCCGGGCGACGCGTCCCCGGTGTGGACGTCGACGCGCGCCGGCGCGTCGTTTACGGGGTTGTCGTGCGCGTCGCCGTCGCTGTGCATGGTCGTGGACGCGCTGCCCGGCATCGACGTCTCGACCAACCCGAGTGCCACCGGCCCGGCCTGGACCCATCACCCGGCCGGCAAGGCGGGCTGGACCGCGGTGGCCTGCGTCCCGGGCGGCGACGCGTGCGTCGGCGCCGACGCCTGGGGCTACATCGCCGCCGTGCGCGACGCCGGGGGCACCGCTCAGCCCTGGACGCGAACCGCGATCGATGGGACCGACGCCGTCGGGCTGGGCGGCGTGTCGTGTCCGTCGCCCACGTGGTGCGTGGCGGTCAGTTCGCGGGGCGGCTTCCGCTCGTCCGATCCGCTGGCCGCGAGCCCGTCCTGGAGCGCGATCGGCGGTCTGGGCGTCGCGGTGTCCTGCCCGACGACGTCGCTGTGCGTGTCGGTGAACAACAGCGACGCGTGGGTGACGACGAACCCGGCGGCCACCAACCCGACCTGGGCCAATACGCAGATCAACGACGCCTCGTTCTTCCTCAATGACGTGTCCTGCGCAGGGCCATCCCTGTGCGTCGCGGTCGACGAGGTTGGGCAAGTGCTGGTCAGCACCGACCCGGCGGCCGCGTCGCCCACCTGGAAGCGCACGCGACTGTCTCAGAGCCGGCTCGCCGGAGTCGCCTGCCCGTCCACGTCGTTGTGTCAGGTGGTGGGCCGTGAAGGCGTCTGGACCACGACCAACCCGACCGCCGCGAGCCCCACGTGGCAAGGGCAGGACATCGAGCCGACCCTCGAAGGGGTGGCGCACTGGCTGTCGGGCGTGTCGTGCCCCTCGACATCGCTGTGCGTCGTCGTTGACACCGATCACTTCCTCATGGTCACGACGAACCCCAGCGCCCCCACGCCGCTCTGGCGGCGCTTCGACATCGGCCTGTTCGGACCCAAGACCGTGTTGTGCGGAACGACCTCGTCCTGCGTCATTTTGGGCGTTGGTAGCGGTACCACCATGGTTCTCGACGATCCGGGCGCCGCGGCGCCGACGTGGCAGCACGCCGACGTCGACCCGGGTGGCCAGCTCGCGGACGTGTCGTGCGTCTCGGCGATGGCGTGCGTGCTCGTCGACTCGCTGGGCGCGGCCCTCGGCTCGCCGGCCGATCCCCACGGCGCCAGGCCCTCGTGGTCGTTCTCGGCCGTCGCCCAGTCCAATCGGGTGACGCAGATCTCCTGCCCGTCGGCCTCCTTCTGTGCGGCCGCGGACGACTACGGCAACGTGCTGACCTCGGCGAACCCCGGCGATGCGGAGCCGTCCTGGACTCAGACCAACCTTGCGCCGCGGGCCGCGATCAACGGTATCTCCTGCGTCTCGAGCAGCTTCTGCGTGGCGGTGGACGACGTTGGGCGTGCGTTCACCGCCACGAACCCGCTCGCCGCGGAGCCGGACTGGAGCCCGAACCAGATCGATATCAGCTCCATCTCGTCGGTCTCCTGCCCGTCGACGACGCTGTGCGTCGCGGCCCGCTACGGCCTCCGGGGAGCGCTGGTGACGACCGCCCCCACTGCCGCGACGCCGAGCTGGGCTGTCCAGCCGCTCCCTGACATGTCAGGCGGCGTCTCGTGCCCGACCGTGAACCTGTGCGTCGGTGTCAATTTCGCGGGCACGGCGTTCATCACCACCGACCCCGCCGCCCCGAGCCCGCACTGGACCGAGGTCCGCGTCGCCGGCGTCCCGCTCTATGGCGTCTCGTGCGCCTCGGCGTCGCTCTGCGTCGCGGTCGGCCAGCACGCCACGGAGGGCGGCACGGCGTACGTCAGCACGAACCCCGCGAGCGCGACCCCGACCTGGCACACCGAGCGCGCCCACGCCGCCTGGGAGGCGACAGGGGTCTCCTGCCCGACGGCAGGGTTCTGCGCGCTCAGCGCGGGGATCGGCTTCGCACCGAGCGGGCCTGGAGGCACGAGCCTCGTCGACCCCGGCCTGGGGGTGTTCGCGACCGCCCCATGGTCGCCGGACACGCAATGGACCAGCACGATCCTGGCCGGATCGAGCGCCATCCCGGTCGGTGCCGACGCCGTCTCGTGCGCGTCGCCCGCGCTGTGCGTGGCGATCGACGGGGGTGAGCGGGTGGTCGTGGGGCGAGGCAGCGGTCTCGCGCCCGCGCCCGTCAACACCGGCGCGCCGACGGTGTCCGGCGCGGCCACGGGCGGGCAGAGTTTGACCGCGGCACCGGGCATCTGGAGCAACGAGCCCAGCGGATACCTCTACCAGTGGGAGCGCTGCGCCGGCGCGGCGTGCACCGCGATCCCGGGCGCGACGGCGACGAGCTTGGTGTTGAGCGCCGCCGACGTCGGCTCGACGATCCGGGTCCAGGTCGTGGCGGGCAACGCCGGGGGCTCGAGCTCGCCCGCAACGTCGGCGGCAAGCGAGACCATCGCACCCGCACCGGCGCCCACCGCCACACCGACACCCGTGCACACGCCCCCACCGACGCCCACGCCCCCACCGACGCCCACGCCCCCACCGACGCCGCCGGGTGACCGCGATGTCTTCGGCGACTCGAACGGGACCGGCACGTCCGCCGAGCAACTTGCGGCGGCGGTCAAGGCCCAGCCGGTTGTGGCCGGGCGCGCCGCGGCGGTGTCCGCGCTGCTGAGGGCGGGCGGCGCGACGCTCGCGTTCAGCGCCCCCGACGCCGGGACCGTCACGATCCGCTGGTATCAGGTCCCGGCGGGCACGCGCCGGTCGAAGGCGGTCCTGATCGCCAGCGGCCGCCGGCAGTTCGCCACCGCGGGCCGGGCCAAGGTCAAGATCAAGCTCACCGCGGCCGGCCGCAAGACGTTCAAGCGAGCCGCCAAGCACGGACGCGCGCGCAGGCTGAAGCTGAGCCAGAAGGCCTCATTCACGAATTCCGCCGGCACGTCCGTCAGCTCGACCAAGAGCTTCTCGGTCAAGATCCGCTGACGAACCGCGGAGATCCCTTGGCGTCGGTGGCTCGAACGATGCGGTGATGCGTCGGCGTTTCGAGACACAACCACGCAAGCGCGCGGAACGCCGTGACGCGTGATGCTTGAGCACACGCCCCCGACTGTCGGCGGCGTCTCGTCGCAGGGCCGCAGCCGGTTAACGAGTCCTATGACGCAACGGTATCGGTCTTCGACGAACGGATCCGTTTCCAGCGGCGTCGTCCGTGGCCAACGCCGTCGAGAACGCTGCTCCACCTCGGCCGGGTCCACAAGGTGCCAGTGGGGCCACAGAGCGTCGACGACACGGTTCGTCGGGACGGACGGGACGGGACGCGGCTCGCCGGCTGCGCGAAGCTCTATCTCCCACCCTGCGACGGCCCGCCGTCCGAGCGGCAGTACGCGTTCGCCCTCCGTTTGGCCCGGGCGCCCGAAGGCGAACTCGTGTGGGTCTTCGTCGCCTTCGGCCACCGCCACCCGAGGCCCGGTAGACGTCCGCACGACGTTCGACGCGGGACCGTACGACGAACTGGAGGAAGGACCGAAGGTTCGTCGTACAGGGACCGCCGGCGCTAGCGGTCGGCGTTGACCTGCGCGACCATGTCGCGCGCCGTCTTGACGACGTAGATCAGGCTGAGCACGAAGAAGGACACGCCGATGAGCGCGCGCACGTGCTCCTCGCCGACCGGTGTGCGGGCCGACACCGGCCCCGCCACGGCATGGGCGACCTTCCGTCTCCAGCCCTGCAGTCCAGCTTGTGCCAGTTCGATGCCACGTGCCATCTCGTTGTGTCCCTTCCGGTTCGCTCGTCAGCCTGCCCGACGCGTCCTGCCCAGCACCGGCGCCCGCTCGGCACGCGCGGTCATCGGTCGGACCGAAACGCACCCGCGGCTTAGACCCGCCGGTGTCGAATCCGGAGGCCAGACGGTCCCTGGGTCCATACGATTCGCGGCCATGCCCGAGCTCGGTACATCGTCAGAGGACCTGCGTGAGATCCGCGACGGCATCCGGCGGCTGTGCGGTGACTTCGACGGCGCCTACTGGCGCGGACTCGAACCCGACGGCTACCCGACGGCGTTCGTCGCGGCGCTGACGGAGGCGGGCTGGCTCGCCGCGCTGATCCCCGAGGAGTACGGCGGTTCCGGGCTGCCGCTGTCGGCGGCGAGCGTGATCCTGGAGGAGATCAGCGCCTCGGGTGGCAACGCCGCGGCGTGCCACGCCCAGATGTACGTGATGGGCACCGTGCTGCGCCACGGCTCGGAACCGATGAAGGCGCGCTGGCTGCCGGAGGTCGCGTCGGGGCGGCTGCGCCTGCAGGCGTTCGCCGTGACTGAGCCCGACGCGGGGTCCGACACGACCCGGATTCGCACGCGCGCTCGCCGAGACGGCGACGAGTGGGTGATCGACGGGCAGAAGATCTGGACCTCGCGCGCCCAGCACTCGGACCTGATGGTGCTGCTGGCGCGGACCGCGGACGTGGAGGAGGGCCAGAAGCGCAGCGCCGGGCTGTCGGTCTTCCTCGTCGACATGCGCGATCGCGGCGACGAGCTGACGATCAACCCGATCGCGACGATGATCAATCACGCCACCACCGAGGTCTTCCTCGACGGGCTGCGGGTGCCGGCCGACGCGCTGATCGGCGAGGAGGGCAAGGGCTTTCGCTACATCCTCGACGGGATGAACGCCGAGCGGGCGCTGATCGCCGGCGAGTGCATCGGCGACGGGCGCTGGTTCGTGGCCAAGGCCAGCGCCTATGCCTCCGAGCGGGAGGTGTTCGGCCGCCCGATCGGCGCCAACCAGGGCATCCAGTTCCCGATCGCCAAGGCGCACATGGCGATCGAGGCCGCCGACCTGATGCGCTGGCGGGCGATCGAGCTCTACGAGGCCGGCGAGCCGTGCGGGGCGGAGGCCAACATGGCCAAGTACCTCGCGGCCGAGGCGTCGTGGATGGCGGCCAACGCGTGCATCGACACCCACGGCGGGCTCGGCTTCGCGCAGGAGTACGACATCGAGCGCAAGTTTCGCGAGACGCGGCTCTACCAGGTCGCGCCGATCTCGAACAACATGGTGATGGCCTTCGTCGGCCAGAACGTCCTCGGCATGCCGCGCTCGTACTGATGCTGCTGCGCACCGGCGGGCCGTACTTCGACGAGCTCACGCGCGGGCAGGTGTTCACGGCTCCGGCGTACACGTTGACCGAGGGCCGCGCGGCCGTGCATCAGGCGATCACCGGCGATCGCGCGGTGCTGGCGGTCGATGCGGGGCTCGGCCGGGCGGTGCTCGGGACCGCCTCGACGCCCGCGGCGGTCGCGTTCGTGCTCGACACGGCGATCGGGCAGACCACGGTGGTGACCCGGCGCGTGAAGGCCAACCTCTTCTATCGCGGGCTCCAGCTGCACCGGCTGCCCGTGCTGGGCGACACGCTGCGCACGACCACCGAGATCGCGGCGTTGAAGGAGAACCGCCGCCGCGAGGGCCGCGCGCCGACCGGCCTGGCGGCGCTGCGGGTGCGCACCGAGGACCAGGACGCCCGCACGGTGCTCGACTTCGTCCGCTGCGCGATGCTGCCGCTGAGCGAGGGCGCCGGGCCGACGGGCCACGCGGACGATCTCGACGCGGTGGGCCCCGCGATCGATCCGGCCGCGGTCGCTTCGCTCGCCTCGACGTGGGATCTCGCCGCGCTGCGGGCCGCCGTGGGCGGGCCCTACGCCGCCGACGTGGCCGTGGGTGACCGCGTGATCGTCGATGACGGCGACGTCGTGTCGGGCGCGCCCGAACTCGCCCGTCTGACGCTGAACCTGGCCGCGGTGCACCACGACCGGCGCTGGAGCCCGACCGGCGAGCGGCTCGTCTACGGCGGTCACACGATCGCGGTGGCCGGCCACCAGGCGCACCGGGCGCTCCCGGCGCTTGCGGCGATCTGCGCCTGGACGAGCTGCGACCACCTCGGCCCGGTCTTCGAGGGCGACACGCTCACGAGCGTGATCGACATCGAGGCCGTCGACGGCGCGCTCGTGGCGCTGCGCAGCGTCGTCACCGCGCACCGCGACGGCGAGTCCGCCGAGGTGCTCGACTGGCACTGCACCGCGGTGATGGCGTGACCAACGGCGTCACGGCGACCTCGCACGCCGGTACCGTGCGCTGAATGGCGCGCATTCTCACCATCGTGGTTGCTATCGCGGCCGTCCTCGCGGCGGGGCTCTACGTCAAGAGCTCCAAGAACGACGAGGACAAGCCGTCGACGACCACGACGACGGCGCCGGCCAAGAACGCGTCACGCTGACGATGGTCGTCTCGCCGGAGAAGGAGGAGCTGCTCAAGCCGCTGGTGAAGAAGTTCAACGCCGCCCAGACCGACGCCAAGCCGGCCTTCGTGATGCTGCGTCGCCCAGAACTCCGGCGACACCGAGGCGGCGATCGCCCGCGGGAACGCGCAGCCCGACGTCTGGTCGCCGGCGAGCGCGTTCTGGGGCCGGCTGCTGAACCTGCAGGCCGACAAGCCCTACGTCGCCGACGAGAACCCGTCGATCGTGCGCACCCCGCTCGTGATCGCCGTCTGGGAGCCGATGGCGAAGGTGCTGGGGTGGCCGAAGAAGCAGATCTCGTTCGATCAGATCGTCAAGCTCGCGACCGCGCTCGGACGGCTGGGCGAGCGCGGGCAAGCCGCAGTTCGGCAGGTTCAAGTACGTCCACACCAACCCGGACTCGTCCACCTCGGGCGCGTCCGCGGTGACCGGCTCCTACTACGCGTTCGTGAACAAGAAGGAGGGGCTGACCGAGGCCGACGTGGCCAAGGCCGCGCCCAAGGTCAAGCAGCTCGAGCGCGCGATCGTCCACTACGGCGACTCGACGCTGTTCATCGAGGACCAGCTGTGCAAGGGCGGGCTGGCCTACGCGAGCGCGGCGGCGATGGAGGAGACGACGGTGATCGACTTCAACCGCCGCAAATGCCGCTCCGACAAGCTCGTCTCGATGTACCCCACCGAGGGCTCGTTCGTCTCGGACTCGCCCGTACTTCGTGCTCAACGCCGACTGGGTGACGCCGGAGAAGAAGACCGCCGCGGCGGCGTTCCAGAAGTTCCTGGCCGAGCAGGTCACGCCTGAGGTGGCCGGCAAGTACGGCTTCCGGCCGGGCGAGGAGGAGACCACGCCGTCGGGCCTGGTGACGGCGGCCAACGGCGCCGATCCCGCCCAGCCGCGGCGGGTCCTGTCGCTCCCGACGCCGCAGGTCCTCAACAGCGTGCTCGAGACCTGGCGGCGCGATCGCAAGCCCGCCAACGTCGAGCTCGTGCTCGACAACTCGGGCTCGATGGCCGACGAGGACAAGCTCCAACACGCCAAGGACGGGCTCGTGGCGTTCTTCAAGCAGGTCGCGCCGCAGGATGAGATCGGCCTGGCGAAGTTCTCCGCGAAGCGTCACGCTCGCTGGTCGCACCCGCGCCCTATCGCCACAACAAGGCCGAGCTTGACACGGCGTCGCGGACATCATCCCCGAGGACGACACCTCGATCTACGACGCGCTGGTCTACGGCGTCGACACCGTGAAGCAGCGCGCCGACGCAGAGCACATCAACGCCGTCGTGGTGCTCACCGACGGCGAGGACACGCACTCCTCCAACACCCGCCGCAGCGCGCTGGCGCGCCTCAAGCAGGAGGGCGAGTCAGAATCCGGCGGCGTGCGCGTCTTCACCATCGCCTACGGCCGCGACGCCCACGAGGACGAGCTCAACGAATTCGCGCTGGCCTCGGGCGGCAAGGGCTTCAAGGCCTCCACCGACGACATCGAGTCCGTCTACCGCTCGATCTCCTCGTTCTTTTGAGCAAGCCGCCCGTCACCCGCGACACGCTCAAGCGCCGGCTCGCGATCAACGCCGCGACCAAGCCGGTGAACGTGATCGCGCCCGCCGCGGTGATCGTCGTCGGCCTGCTGCTGGGGGTGCTGGTGGTGGCGCTGCCGATCGCGGTCGTCGCCTACATCGTGCTCTTCTTGCAGACGTTCTTCGACGGCGGGGAGGCGGAGAAGGTCGGCAAGTCCGCGTACGGCTCGCGGCCTGAGCGGGTGCCGTTGGACGCCCGCACGCTGTCACCCGCGATCGCCCGGCCGCTGGAGGAGGCGCGCGCCACCGCCGCCGCGATCCGCCGCACCGTGGTCGAGGCCGACGCGCCGCTGGATGACGTCGTCGGCGACGTCGACGCGCTGCTGGTGGCGATGGAGACCTCGGCGCAGCGCGCCCAGCTGATCTGGTCGACGCTGGAGGGGCAGGACGTGCGAGCGCTGGATCGCCAGATCGCGGACCGCTCGAAGGACCCCTCGCCGGACGTGCAGGCGCTGGTCTCCGACCTGAAGGCGCAGCGCGAGTCGCTCGTGCGCCTGCAGGACAAGCTCCAGCGCTTCCAGATCGGAATGGAGCGCATCTGCTCGTCGTTGTCGCTGCTGCGCACCCGCGTGGCGGAGATGAGCGCGTCCGAGGAGGAAGCCGCGCAGCGCGAGCTCTCCGAGCAGGTCCGCGGCCTGCGCGAACGCACCGACCTGCTGGCCGAATCGATGCGCGAGACGTTCGCCGCCTGAGATCGGCGGGCCACGTTCGCCGGCTCCCGCCGCACGGTGGTTGCGGGATCCTGGCCTGGTCGCGAGCGGCGTGCTCCGGTACGGTCGCGCGGCTGTGCCTCGACTTCTCGGTTGCCTCGCTCTCGTGTGTGCGCTGATCCTCGCCTGCTCCGCGTCCGCGTCGGTCAAGCCCGGCTGGGCGCCCACCGCGCCGATGCCCGCCGCCCACAGCTGGGCGACGGCAACGCTGCTGCCCGACGGCAGGGTCCTGATCGCGGGCGGGGACCGCAACGGCGCCACGCTCGACACCAGCGAGCTCTACGACCCGGCGACCGGGACCTGGTCACCCGGCGGACGAATGGTCACGGCGCGCAACGCGGCACAGGCAACGCTCCTGAGCGACGGGAAGGTCCTCGTCGCCGGCGGCTACGGCCCCGCGACGGGGAGCGCGACGAACACGGCGGAGGTCTACGACCCGGCGACCAACGCCTGGGCCGCGGTCGGCTCGATGGCGTCCCCGCACGCGCGCGGCGCCATGGTCCGCCTGCAGGACGGAAGCGTGCTGATCGCGGGCGGCGACCCCAACGTCGCCACCGCCGAGATCTACAACCCGGTCACGCGAGCCTGGAAGCAGACGGCATCGTTGTCGGTCGGCCGCTTCGACGTCGGCGCCACGCTGCTGCGCGACGGGCGTGTGCTCGTGGCGGGCGGGTTCAGCTCGACCGCGGACTTCCAGGCCGGGGCCGAGGTCTACAACCCGAAGACCGGTTCCTGGTCCGGCGCGGGGTCGCTGGCCTCGCCGCGCTCGTTTCTGACGCTCTCGACCCTCGCCGACGGCAAGGTCCTGTCCGTCGGCGGCGCGATCAACTCGAACACGCCGACCACGAGCACGCAGCTCTTCGATCCCGTGACCAACACGTGGTCGCCGGCCCTCCCACTGGCGACCGCTCGCTGGTGGCACACGGCGACGACGCTCACGAACGGCCGGCTCCTGGTCACCGGCGGCGCGGGCTCGGCCCCGCTTGCCTCCACCGAGAGCTACGACCCGGTGACCGGCGCCTGGAGCCCGGCCGGAAGCCTCAGCAGCCCGCGCTACGCACAGACCGCGACGCTGCTGCAGGACGGCCGCGTGCTCACGACCGGCGGCTACGGCGGAGCGCAACTGGCCACCGCGGACCTGTGGACTCCCACCACGTCGCTGGCGGCGGACCCCGCGGTCGCGTTCGTCGACCAGACGGTCGCGACCGCCGGCGGTGGCGCGGTCCAGGTGACGAACACGGGCGATCAGCCGCTGCTGCTCGAGGGCTTCGCGCTGGGCGGTGCGCAGCCGGCCGAGTTCGCCGTCAACGGCGATCGCTGCCGCGGGCCGATCGCACCCGGGACGACCTGCGTGCTGGACGTGGCCTTCGCACCCGCCGCGCCCGGCCAGCGCAGCGCCACGCTGACGTTCTCGGCCAACACCGCGAGCGGGATCCACGCCGTCACGCTCAGCGGCCGCGGCGTCGCCGCCGCCGTGGTCCCCGGCCCGCGGGTCGCGCGCCAACGCGTGACCGCGCTGCTGACCTGGGACTTCGCGAGCTTCAGCCGACGCTCGACTCGCCTGACCAAGCTCACCCTCACCGCCGTCTCGGCCGGCGCGACCGTGACCGCGACCTGCGCCAAGGGCTGCGCGAAGAAGCGCTTCGTCAAGAAGCACGCCAAGGGCACCGTCTCGCTGAAGGCGCTGATCAAGAAGCCGGTCAAGGCCGGCAGCACGATCAAGGTCACCGTCACCCAGGCGGGCAAGACCGGCGCCGTGCTGACGCTCGCGATCCGCAAGGGCAAGCGCCCCAAGCTCACCACCCGCTGCCTGGCGCCCGGCGCGAAGACGCCCCAGGCCTGCGCCTAGCTCCAGCCCAGTCACGATCCGCGCGCAGCTGCCGATCACCCGGGTGAGATGGTCACCCACGAGCACTCGCGGACGTCCTGGATCTGCCGCACCGATTTCGAGCGGCAGCGGTTCCTGGACATGCATCGGCGCCTGTTGCCCATCAACCTGCGGCTGCTCGTCCTGATCGTGGCGATGGTCCTGCCGTTCGCCGGCGCCTACGAGGCGAAATCCGCGTTGATCCCGTCCGGGCTCGCGATCGTCGTCTTCGGGATCTTCCAGCGCCGCGCCGCCAACTTCGCCCGCCCGGAGCTGTGGGTCTTCTACGCGCTGCTGGGCACCGAGGCGGCGATCGGCTCCGCGGTCGTGATGGCGGACCTCCAGCACAGCGGCGCGCTGGTGATGCTGTGCTGGCCGGCCACGGGCGTCTGCGGGCGCTTCCGGGCGCTGCCGGTCCTGATCGGCACCGGCTGGGCGGTGATCGTCATGACCGCCTGCTCACTGCTCTTCGACGGCGACATCACCATCGCCGACCCGCTCTCGCTGACGCTGCCGCTCGCCGCGCTGATCTGCGTCTGCACCGTCGCCATGGCCCTGCGCGAGTCCGACATCGAGCACCGCGGCGCGGCCGTCCTGGACCCGCTCACCGGGATGCTCAACCGCAGCGCGCTCAACGGGCGCGTGACCGAGATCGAGGAGCAGTCCAAGCTCACCGGCCAGCCGGTCGGCCTGATCATCGCCGACCTCGACCACTTCAAGGCGATCAACGACACCCACGGCCACGCCGTCGGCGACGCCGTGCTGCGCCACGTCGCCTATGTCCTGCGCCGCGAGTTGCGCGCGTACGACCTCGCCTACCGCCTCGGCGGCGAGGAGTTCGCGATCGTCCTCCTGGGCGCCGACGTCGACGACGCCGCCACGCGCGCCGAGCAACTGCGCGCGGCGATCGCGGCCGAGCCGTTCGAGGACCGCGCGATCACCGCCTCGTTCGGCGTCGCGGCCTCGGCGGCACGGCAGCCGTTCGTCTGGACCGAGCAGTTCGAGCGCGCGGACGCCGCGCTCTACGCCGCCAAGCACGCCGGCCGCGACGCGGTCCGCGTCGCCGGCCACTCGCTCGCGGCGACCGTCACCGCCTAGAGGCGCCGACGCGAGCGTCGACTTGGTCAACCACTGGTTGACCAACTGCACTCTCGCGGGCACATCGCGCGTCTGAAGTAGGGTCCCGAGCATGGGCGAGACCTCCGCGAAGAAGAGCGAAGTCCGGCCCGCGACGCGGGAGGACAGGCCGAAACTGCGCGCGTTGAGCGTCGCGACCTTCCCGAACGACGCCGAGGCCGACCTCGTCGATGAGCTGATCGCCGGCGACGCGTGGGTCGACGGCCTCTCGCAGGTCGCCGAGGCCGAGGACGGCTCACTGGTCGCCTACGCGATCCTCAGCCGCTGCCACATCGGCGGCGTGCCGGCGCTGGCCCTGGCGCCGTGCGCGGTCCATCCCGACCGGCAGCGCCAGGGCGTGGGAACGGCCACGATCGCCGCCGCGCTCGACGCCGCGCGCGCGGCCGGGGAGCCGCTGGTGGTCGTGCTCGGGCACGCCGCCTACTACCCGCGGTTCGGGTTCGTGCGCGGGTCGACGCTGGGCATCAGCGCGCCGCTCGACGTGCCCGACGAGGCGTGGATGGTGCTCGTGCTCGATCCCGAGCGCGCGGCGCCCGCCGGCATGGTCGCCTATGCCGGCGCGTTCGGCCTTGGCACGTAGGGTCAGGCCCGCTCGGGTGTGAGCGCCCCCGTGGTCCGCCGGCCGCGCTCGCCGGCCATCTCTCGATCGGCCAGGTGTACGCGTTCAGCGTGCTCAGACACCAGGCTCACGACGGTCCCCGGCTCGTTCTGAAGCCGACGGCGCCGGAGGTCTCCCAGTCCAGGTAGGTGAGGCGCCGCGGGTCATACCGCCAGTTGAAGCCTTCCGGCGCGACCGGGTTGACGTCCACGCTGTCCGCGTCCACGACCGAGACGATGCCGGGGACGACGTCCTCGGCCCATTCGCGGATCGTGCTCCATTCGCGCTGCTCGCGGGGCACGCGGCGCCAGTCGGCGCGGCCCGCGACGCGCTTGCCCGCCCAGTGCGCGTAGAGGCTCGCCTCCTCGCGCAGGACATCGGTCAGCGCCTCGGTCTCCGGACGGGCCAGCAGGCGGGTGCGGTCGAGCAGGTTCGTGCCCCCGCGGGTCGCCGTGGCGGGAAGCTTGGTGATCCGCAGGAACGCGCCGAACTGCCACCGCTCGACCGGGCGCAGCGCCAGCCGGCCGCGCATCGGCGTGAGGTCGCTCAGGTCGAGCCAGACACCGTTGGTGGCTGCCGTGCGACCCTCGGCGAGCAGGCGCGCCTCGAGCCGGTCGCCGAGCTCGGGCGTCGCACCGGTGCGCAGGAACGCCACCAGCGCGTCGGTCAGGGGCGTCGGCACGACGGGCTCGACGTCGCGCGGCGCAAGGTCGCGGAGCTTGCCCTTGATCTCCGGGTACTCGAAGGCGCGCGTCATCAGGCCGTGCTGCAGGTGCACCTCGGTGCGAAAGCCGACGGCCGTCGACGCCGCGCCCTCGTCGTAGATCCAGGGGTAGTCGTCGTCCTCGATCGGCACGTCGTCGACGGTGTTGGGCGCGACGTCGCTGAAGGCCCCCTCGTAGACCTCGTTGTCCCACTCGCGGACCGGTCCCCACAGTGCCGCGATCCGCTCCGGCGGGAAGATCTCCGCGGCGAGTTGCCACCCGACACGCGTGAAGAGCCACTTGCCGAACCACCCGGCGTAGAGCCACGCCTCCTCGCGCATGACGTTCGTGACCGGTGCGAGCTCGTCGCCGCCCAGGAGCCGCTCGCGGTCGAACACCCAGTGGCGGCCGTAGCGCAGACGAGCCTCGGGCCTCGCCACATCGAGGAACGCCCCGAACTGCCAGCGCTCGACCGGCCGCGTCGCCATCCAGACGATCGGCTCGTCGTTCTCGATGCGGGTGATCAGCACGTGCGGCGTGACCTCGGTGGCGTCGAGCCAGAGATCGCCGCGTCGGGCGAGCGGCGGCACGGTCGTCCCGACCCA
Organism: uncultured Solirubrobacteraceae bacterium; assembly: GCA_963798325.1. Lineage (GTDB taxonomy): Bacteria > Actinomycetota > Thermoleophilia > Solirubrobacterales > Solirubrobacteraceae > Solirubrobacter. Next base: position 334,167 of record CAWCSS010000001.1, on the reverse strand, counting down.
CGCGCGCCGGCCCTCCCACTCGGTCTCCAGCCGCCCGCCGTCCCAGCGCGCGAGCAGGTGCGCCTCGACGCGATCCCCGAGCGCGGCGACGAGCTCGTCCTTGGCGGCGCGGTCGCGCAGGAAGCGGGCGAACTCAGCGACCACGGGGCGCGAGCTTGCGGATCTTCAGCCCGAGCGCCGGGGTCTCGAAGGACGTCGTGTACAACCCGGACGACGCGCGGACGAAGGTGCGGAAGCCGACGTCTGGCGGGGCGTCCGTCCAGTGCAGGACGAGCGCCGGCGGGTCCTCGTCATCCGGGTCGAAGTCGATCAGCTCGGCGTCGACGACCCGGTAGGCGCCGTCGTACTCGGAGTCGGCCCACTCGCGGACCGGTCCCCACAGGCGGCTCGTGTCCAGCGACTCGGCCGCGATCTGCCAATCGACCCGGTGCGGGATCGCCTTGCCGAGCCACTGCGCGTACAGCGACGCCTCATCGCGCAGGATGTTGGTGACGGGCGCGTTCTCGTCGCCGGCGAGCAGGCGCTTCGGGTCCATCGGCTTGATGTCGCCGATCCGCCGCGTGCTCCCGCTCCACGGCGCGACGCTCAGGAACGCGCCGAGCTGCCAGCGCTCGACGGGCCGCTGCGCCAGCCAGCCGAACGGGCTTGCCGCCCTGGGCGAAGAGCACCATCGGCATCAACTCGACGGTGTCCAGCCACACGTCGCCGGGCTCCGCCGCGGTGGGGAGCGTCGGGGCCGCCCAGGCTCCGGTCTCGAGCAGCTCGGCCTCCAGCGGGTGATCGTGCGCTCTGAGCGCGTCGGCCATGTCGTCGCGGCCGGCGCGCCCGCGCAGGTACGCCGTGAACGTGTTCGTGAGCGACACGCGTCAGTCGCGGTCGCGCGTCGATCGCTTCGCCGACGCCGACGACCGACGGGCGTGCCCTTCGACGCCGACCTGGCCCCAGTCGGTGTTCGTCGGGGTCGCGCCCGGGTTGCGGATCGCCGGCGTGTTGTACTTCCCGCCGAGCGGGAACCCGCTGCGCTGGTTGGCCGTGCGGAAGAGCCCGGCCTGGCCCCACGTCTTCGGCTCCGTGCCCCGCCTTGAAGGCGATCGGCAGCCCTTTGCCCTCGTTGCCCACGGCGTAGGTGCCGTCGGGCTTGAGGTAGATGTTGCGGTCCAGCGCGAGCTCGTCGATGCGGGCCGGGGGCATCGTGCCCGCCAGCTTCTCGTCGGACCGGTGCACCTTGACGGGCACGCGGTCGATGCCGGCCTGATTGGCGGCGTACGGGCGGCGGTTGTCGAAGCTCAGCAGGCCGTCCGGGCCGTTGTCGATCACGTCGATCTTCCCGCGGAAGCCGCGGTCCTTCATGCTCTGCGTGAGGTCGTCGAGGGTCATCGTCTTGTTGTTGACGAGCGAGTCGATGTTCTTCTGGCTGTACTTCAGCGCACTCAGCGGCTCGGTGCGCACGAGGCGATCGCGCACACTGGCGATCCCGCGGCTGGCGGCGTTGCCGGCGCGCGTGCCGAGGTTGGCGGCCGCGCGGAACGGCGCGGTGAGCACCTTGCCCGGCCCCGAGGCGAGCAGCCGCCGGCCGGCGCCGCCGACGCGGCTCGTGAGTCCCTTGGCGCCGTTGAGGATCGCCGACGCGCCGCGGCCGAACGCGCTCGCCGCCACCCGCTTGCCCGCGTTCTTCATGAACTGACCGGCCAGCGTCGGCGCGATCTTGCGGGCGATCGCGCTCGCGCCCTTGCCGAGTGCCGTGCCGACGCCCGGGATCGCGCCGAAGGCGCCGCCGATGAGCATCGCGGTGCCCAGCCCCTCGTTCCACTTCTTGCCCGGACGCGAGGTTGGTCGTGATCTGGCCGGCGCCCGCGCTGATGGCGCCGATCACCGCGCCGGCGACGATCAGCACGGCGAGGCCGGAGCCGAAGGTCGCGATCACGAACGCCGTGAGCGCGATGGCGACGATCAGGCTGACCCAGAAGCCCGGGTCGGTGAGCAACTGGGTGACGAACTTGAAGGCCGCCTTGAGCTTCTCCGCGACCCACTTCGCGGCGCTGACGATCGCCCCCCACAGGCCGCCCGGCTTCTCCGGTTCCTTCGTCGCCTCGGCGTTGACCTTGGCCTGGCCCTGCGAGACCTTGCCCTGGTTCTCGCCGGGGATCTTCTGCGTGCCGCCCTGGACCTTGGCCGCGTGGGCGTCCATCTCGCCCTTGGTCGTGCTCAGGCCGGAGGTGAACTTCTGCTTGACCTTGCCGACCGCGGTCTTGACCTTGCCCGTGTAGGAGGTGACGGTGTGGTCGCCGGTCGTCTTGGCCGCCGCCGCGGTGCTCTTGACCTGGCTTGAGACGCTCCCGGCGACGCCGGACGCGCCCTTCGCCGCGCCGCCCGCGGTCGAGGCTGCCTGGCCGGACGCCGAATGGGCCTGCTGTCCCGATGCCGGACTTCGCGCCCTTGCCCGCACCGGAGGCGGCGCCGGCCGCGTCCTTGGCCGTCTTGCCCGCGGCGATGATGCCCTTGCCCGAAACCTGTTTGAGGCCGCCCTTGAGCTCCGCGGCGACCTCGGCCGCGTCCTCCTTGAAGATGTAGGCCTTCTTGACCATCTTGCGCATGGCCGCGGCGTTGCCCTTCAGGGCCTTGCCCGCGGCGGCGTGCTGCGCCTTGACCGCTCCGGTCGCGCCCTTGCCGATCTGGGCGATGCCCTGCTTGGTCGAGGCGACGGTCGCGGCGATGCCCTGCTGCGCGCCCGCCTGCTGGCCGGCCAGCGCCTTCGTCGTCTGACCCTGGACCTGCGCGAGGGACGAGTGTCCGCTCGACACGCCCTTCTTGACCGCCGAGGTGGCCGACGTCTTGACGGCGTTGATCGCGGACAGCGCGCCGGGCAGCGTCGACTTGATGCCCTGTGCCGCCTCGCGGCCCTTGGCCTGGAAGGTCGAGCCGATCTTCGCGCCCTGGCTCTTGACGCCGGACACGACCTGCGCGCCCTGCTCGTTGACCTTGCCCGCCGTCTCGCCCGAGACCTTGGAGGCGACCTTCGCGTTGCCCTCCTGGGCGGCCTCGTTGACGCCGCCGCCTCCGCCGGACTGGCCCTGCACGGCGCCCGCGGTGGAGCTGATCGTGCCCTGGACCTTGCCCGAGGTCGCGTTGACCGCCGCCGTGCCCTGCTGCGCCGACTGCGCGCCGGCCTGCGTGGCGTCGGAGGCGCCCTCGTTGGCCGCGGTCTGCGTCTTGCCCTTGGCGGCGCCGTGCCACGTGTTGACCTGGCCGGTGGCGGCCGACCCCGCCGCCGTGACCTTGCCCTTCGCGCCGCTGATCGCGCTGGTCACCTGCCCGTGAGCGCGAGCGAACGCGCCCTTGACGACGCCCATCTGCTGCGTCCCGGCGGCGCTGACCTCCTTCGTCTGCTTGCCGACCGCCTGGCTGATCGCCGCCGTCGTGCGCGCGGCCGCGGCCTTCATCCGGCCGCCTTCGGCCTGCGTGGCCTCCGCGAGCGCGGCCACCACGTGCTTGCGACCTTCTCTGAGGCTCTGCCGCAGGCGCTTGCGCTCCTCGCGGACACGCTGACGCTCGGCGCGCGCCTCCGCCGCCGCGGCGGCCTGCGCCGCGGGATCGGCCTCCGGGGCGGCCGTCTCGGCGCCCGCGGCGCTCGCGCCGGCGGTGTCGGGCAGCGTCTCCGTGTCCTCGCTCGCGGTCGCCTCGCCCGAGGTGCCCGCGAAGGTGATCCGGCTCGGATCGATCAACTCGGTCCCGGGCGGCGGCGGAAGCTCGGGCATGGCCGTCGCCGTCGGAGCCGCGGCGGCTGCGCCCGCACCCGCCGCCCCGGCGGGTGCCTCGGCGGCCGCGAACTCGGCCTCCGCTTCGGGAGACTCGTCGGGATCCTCCCGCAGCAGGTCGCCGCCCTCGGACTCGTCCTGCTCCGGGGCGGTCTCTTCCGCCTCGGGACCGTCGGCCTCGCCACCCTCGGCCGCCGGACCGTCAGCGGCCGCGTCGCCACCCTCGGTCGCCGGCGCCGTCTCGGGACCCGCCGCATCGGGACCTGCCGCCTCGCCGCCCGCCGCTTCGGACGCACCGCCAGGCCCGGCGGCCCCATCGGCGTCCGGTCCGGCGGCCTCTGGGCCCGCGGCGGCCTGCGGCTCCGCGGAGTCGGGGGCCGCGGCTGCCGCTCCGCCATCACCGGCCGCGGCGACGTCAGCGCCTTCCGCGGTCGCGGGTGCCGTCGACTGAGCGCTCGCGGCCGAGGCGGCATCCGGCGCCGGTCCGGCCGCCGAGTTCGCCTCCGGGCCTGGTGCCGCCGCGCCGGCGCCTGAGCGGCATCCGGCTCCGGTCCGGCGCGCCGGTTCGCGTCCGGCGCCTGGTCCGCCGCCGCGCCGGCGTCCTGAGACGGCATCGGCTCCGGTCCGGCCGCCGAGTTCGCGTCCGCACTGGTGCCGCCGCGCCGCGCCGGCCGCGTCCGGCGCCGGTCCCGCCGCACTCGCGGCCGCGCCCGGTGCCGCACTCGCGGCTGCGCCGGTCGTGGCCGCGTCCAGTGCCGGTCCGGCTGTCCCGCTGGCCGTGGCCGCGCCCGGTGCCGCACTCGCGGCTGCGCCGCTCGTGGCCGCGTCCAGCGCCGGTCCGGCTGTTCCACCGCCCGTGGCCGTGGCCGGTCCGATCGCTCCGGCGCCCGCAGTCGCACCTCCGGGTAGGCCTGCCGCCGCCGCGACCGCGGGTCCCGCCGACGCGGGGAGGCCCGCCGCGGTGGCCGCCTGAGCGGCTGCGCCGGGAATGCCCGCCGCCGCGGCCTGGGCCGGCGCGGCGGCGGCGACCGCGGCCGCCTGGGCCGGGTCGACGAGCGCGGTCGCCGGGATGTTCGCGGGAGCCGCTGGGCCCGCAGCCGGCGCCGGCGCAGGCGCAGGCAGCTGCCGCCGCGGCGGCAGCGTTCGCTGGGTCGGGACCGGCCGCGGCGGGCGCTTGCGCCGCGGCGGGCGCCGCAGGGCCGCCGACGTCGGAGGATGCGTCGCCCTGGCCGCCCGCGGGCCCGGCGGCCGCGGCGCCCTTCTTGGGCTCCGGCGCGGGTTCGGGCTCAGGCTCCTTGAGCGCCTCGGCCTCGGCCGCCGGATCGAATCCGCCACCCGCGTCGTCGTCGGGCTCATCGACCGTCTCGCCGGCGATCGCCTGCTGGTAGACCGCGTCGGCCTCGGACCGCGGATCGGCGGCTTCGCCTCCCGGGCCGGCCGCGGCCGGCTTCGGCTCGGCACCGCCCGCACCCTCGGCGGCCTCCTCGACCGGAGGCGCTTCGGCCTTGGTTTCCGGCGCCGCGGGCACCGGTTCCGTGTCCGCGTCGGCCGCGCCCGGCGGCACAACCGGCTTCGGGGCCGTCTCGACCGCCGGTGGGGCCGGCGGGGCCACGCTGATCGGCGCCGCCGGCGCCGGCATCTTGAGCACGGGCGGCGCCACGGCGGCCGGCTCGGCGCCGATCGGTCAGCAGCGGCGGCGGGCCCGGCGCCGGCGGCATCCGCGGCGACGGCGCTCTGGATCGCCGAGGCCGGCCCGGCGGCGGCGTCGCTCGCGGCGGCAGGCCCGGCGGTGGCGGCCGGTCCGGCGATGGCGGCTGGTCCGGCGGTGGCGGCCGGTTCGGTGGTGGCGTCAGGTCCGGCGGCGGCGTCAGGTCCGGCGGCGGCGGCCGGTCCAGCGGCGGCGGCCGGTCCGGCGGCGGAGGCAGGCCCAGCGGCGGCGGCCGGTCCGAGGGGTGGCGGCAGGCCCAGCGGCGGTGGCCGGTCCGGCGGCGGTGGCGGCAGGCCCAGCGCGGCGGCCGGCCGGCGGCGTGGCGGCCGCTCCGGCAGCGGCGGCCGCGTCGATCGGGGACCCGCCGTTGCCGCCGGTGCGGCCTCCCACGGCGGCGCGGAGGCCGTTCATGATCGCCGCGTCAGTGGGGGAGGGCGCGCCGGGCGCTCCCGGTGCGGCCGGGGCACCTGGGGCAGCGCTGCCGAGGTACGACGCGACGGCGGCGTTGCCGACGCTCTGCTGCAGGCCCAGGAGCTGGTCGACGCCAAGGTTGCCGCCGGACAGGCCTGATGTCGGGGCGGCGGCGGTGAAGTCCGGCGCCGCGGGTGCCGGGGTGGCCTCGCGCGCGGGCGCGGCGAGATCGTCCGTGCGCTCACGCACAGGCATGAAGGCTCTCCCGGTTCACCGACTCAACCGACCAGATGAGTGCGAGGGTACGCGAACGCGCCGGAAACGGGAGGGTCCAACGGGCACCGAAACGTGCATTCACGCACGCCGCCCGATCAGGCCGAGGATCAGCGCGCAGCCGACGATGATCACCGCGCCCCCGACGAACTGGACGACCGACAGCCGCTCGTCGAGCAGGACGGCGCCGGCGATCACGGCGACGAGCGTGACCGCGAACTCCGAGCTGATCGCCTTGGTCGGCCCGAGGTCGGCGACGAGCCGGAAGAACAGCACGTAGGTCAGCGCGCTCATGCTCGCGCCGAGCAGCAGCAGCCAGCCGACGTCGCCGAGCGTCGGTATCGCCGGAACGGGGACGAAGAGCAGCAGCGGCAGCGTCATCACGCCGCCGAGCAGGAACGCTCCCGTGGTCACCTCCCACGAGCCGACGCCCTGCAGCCGCACCCGCGCGTAGTTGCTGCCGAAGGCCGCCGCCAGGCACCCGGTCAACGACGCGCCGCAGCCGAACAGGAACCGCCCGGTGATCGGCTCGGCGGGAAAGCCGACCAGCAGGACGATCCCCAGCGCACCGAGCGCGACGCCCAGCAACCCGGTGAGATCGATCCGCTCGAGCCCCCACACGTGGCTGATGACCATCGAGAACAGCGGGATCGTGGCCACGAGGATCGCCGCCATCGACGTGCCGATGCGCGGCGCGGCGAGCGTGAGCCCGATCTGCTGCGCGGCGACCGTCGTCGCCCCGATCACGGCCAGCGGCCGCCAGCCGCAGCTGAAGTCCAGCCGCCGGCGCAACGCCGCCGCGCCCGCCAGCAGGGTCAGACCGGCGACCAACGCCCGAAACGACGTCGCCCCCGCCCACCCGAACGCGTCGACCACCTCGAGCACGACCGCGAACGAGAACCCCCACAGCAACGCGAGGGCCGCGTAGTCGACGAGATCGCGGCGGCGCAAGGCTACGGCCAGAGCAGCTCACGAACGAGCGCGTCCGCGAGCTCGTTCTCGCCGCGCGGATGCCACACGAAGCGCACCGAAGCGAAACCGCGGACGGCCGCGCGCACCGCCTCGACCACGTCCGCGAGGTCTTCGGCGACGGGCGTCGAGGCGCGCAGCGCCGCGACCGCGAGCTGCGAGTCGCAGCGCACCTCGACCGCGTCGCAACCCTCCGCCAGGACGAGGCCGAGCAGGATCGCCCGGTACTCGGCCTCGGCCGCGCTCGCATGCCCGATCAGCTCGGCGCGCGACGCGACGATCGACCCGTCGAGGCCGACGAGCACCGCCGCCGCGGCGGCCGTTCCCGGGTTCCCGCGCGAACCGCCGTCGCACAGCACCAGCGGCCGGTCGCCCGGGCGCGGGATCTCGGGCACGCCGGCGTGACGGGAGGTACGCGCGAGCTGACGGCGCTCGCCGTCCCTGAGCGTGCCGCCCTTGCGTCGCGGCTTGCGCGGCAGCGCTACTCCGTGTCGTCGAAGGGTGGGGTCGCGAGCACGCGCTGCAACTCGGCGCGCTCGGCGATCAATGGCTCGACAGCCGCGAGCTCGGCCTCGACCTCGGCCAGCCGCGCCTGCATCTCCTTTTTCACTCGGTCAAGGACTTCAGTCATGGCCGGCGAGGCTACACGCCGCTCCGGCGGCTCAAACGGTCCGCGGGCCGGCCTCGATCTGCGCTCGGACGGCCGCCGCGGTCGGCTCCTTGCCGAAGCCGGTCAGACACCAGGTCGCGCCCGCGGCCGCCCACGGCGTGGGGTCGACGCCGACCTCGTTGGTGACGATCACCTCGAATCCCGCGTCCGAGCGCCCGATCGACTCGAGCCCGCGCGCCAGATCGTCGGGCGAGGGCAGGTTGATCGGAAACCAGCCGTCCCAGCGCGCGGCGCGCCGCATCGGCTTCGGCGCGAGCCCCTTCGACGCCACCCAGACGGGAATCCGCGGCCGCTGCACCGGCAACGGCTCGAACTCGCCGCGCCAGTACGCGTCCAATCGCTCCAGCCCCTCATCCAGAAGACGCCCGCGCTCGCGTATCGACGGCTCCTCGCCCAGGAACCCTTCGGCGAACTCGCCCGTGTCGGCGCTGCCGGCGCCCACGCCGAGCACCAGCCGCCCACCGCAGAGCCGGTCGAGCGTGACCGTCTCGCGCGCGAGTTGGTGCGTCCGGCGCCGCGGCAGTGGCGTCACCAGCGGTCCGACGATCACCCGCGAGGTGGTCATGGCCACCGCGGCGAGCGTGACCCACGGGTCGGCCAGCTCGCGCACCGGCGGCGTGTAGGCGACGTGATCCCAGACGAAGAACCCGTCCCAGCCCTCCGCCTCGGCCTCCGCCGCCAGTTCGGCGACCAGGCGCGGCTCGGACAACTCCCCGAACGGCGCGATGAAGATTCCGCGTTTCACCCGGGGAAGGGTTCCACATCGTCACTCACTCGGCGGATGCCGCTCACGCGGCGACCCGGCGGGTCGTCCTCGGCGAACTCGGCGTCCCATCGCTGGGCGACCCGAAGGCCGGCCTCCTCGAGCAGGGCTTCGTTCGAACCACCGCGCGACCGCGGGCGTATCCCTTCGGGGTTCACCGACACGGAGGGTCACATGGGACCGAAGTCGCTTCTGGCGGCCGCGCTGGTGTGCGCCGTGCTGACGCCGGCGCGCGCGCACGGCCAGTCGACCGCCACCTTCACGGCCACCGATCCATTTGCCTGGTCGGCGAACGGGACCGGCGCGAACACCCTGACGATCACGGCGCCGGGAACCGTCACCTTCGAGTATCCGCCGGGCTCCGGGACCAACGGCCACAACGTCGTCTGGGAGGGCACGCCGCCGCCGTGCGACGGCAACATCCCGGGGCTTGGCACGTACGGACGGCGCGGCTGGAAGGGCACATGCAGCTTCGACACCCCCGGCACCTACCGCTTCGAGTGCAAGGTCCACACCCCGCTGATGAAGGGCACGGTCGTGATCGTCGCGCCCGAGGCGACGGCGGTGGAGACGGCCACGCCGACACCTGCCGCCGCGCCCGCCGGCGGCGACGCCCCGGTCGCCCCGCAGGCCACGCCGCAGCCGATCAGGCCCGCCGCCACACCGCTGAGCGCCGCAGTCGCCGCCGCCCAGAAGGGGACGAGTGTGCGCGGAACGGTCACGATCGCCCAGGCCGCGAGCCGGCTCGAGGTCACGGTCAAGCTGAACCACAGGCGCGTCGGCCACTACCTGAAGGCCGCCGCCGCGGCCGGATCACGCCCCTTCGCCGTCGGCCTCGACGCGCGGACGCGCAGGCAGCTCCAGCGCCGCCACAGTCTCAAGCTGAGCGTCATCGTCGCCGTCGGGGTGCAGCACCGCACATTCAATGTGCGCTTGCGTGGCTAGATTCAAAGGTGTGCGCCGTCTGGTTGTCCTTGTTGCCGCGGGTCTCGCCCTGTCCGCCTGTGGCGAGGCGCCGGCCACCGGCCCCGAGCCTCGGGTGAAGCTCAAGCTCGAGCTGCCCGACGACGGCGCGATGGTCCGCGCCGACATCGTGGAGGTCCGCGGCACGGTCACGCCCGCCGACGCCGCCGTGCAGGTCGCGGGCAAGAACGCGCAGGTCGACGGCGGCGAGTTCGTGGCCCGGGTCACGCTCGCCCCGGACGGGAACGTGATCGACATCACCGCGACCTCACCGGGTCGTCGCCCGGCCACGGACGCGGTGCGGATCAGGCGCGACACGCGCGTCCAGGTCCCCTCGCTGGCCGGCCAGGACTACGACACGGCGGCCGCAGCGCTGACCAAGCTGGGCCTCCAGGCCGTCGAGCAGCGCGGGGGCAGCTGGCTCGATCGCGTGCTCGGCTCCCAGTTCGCGGTCTGCGAGTCCAGCCCCGTCGCGGGCTCGCTCGTCCAGCCGAACACGACGGTCACGCTCGCCACCGGCCCCGACTGCTGAGAACCCGCTCGCTGAGATCGCCCTAATCGGGAACCAACGCGATCTGCGAGATCCGCGGCTTGCCGTGGTCGCGGATCACGTTCCAGGTCATCGTGCCGGTCGTGGCGCCCGTCTTGTAGTGGGCGGTGGCGCGACCCGCCGGGCCACCCGAGGCCTTCAGGTCGGAGAGATCGAAGTTCGAGATCCGGCTGGCGGCGAACTGCGCGCGGTAGGCGGCCAGCACCGCCGTCTTGCCCTCCTGGCGGTCGGTCGGGCTGACGCGCTTCGCGTCGGACGTCAAGAGCCGTGCGATCCGCGCCGCGTCCTCGTCCGCGTAGGCGTCGGCGAAGGAGTTCGCCAGCCGTTCCACCTCGGCGTCGGTGACGGGCGCGCCGGGCGGCGGGACGTCCGCGCCGCCGGGGACGACGGCGAGCGCCAGAGCGCCGGCGGCGAGCACGCTCGCCGAGCCCAGGAACAGCCAGCGCGGCCGCCCGCGACCGCGGTAGGTCTTCACCGGCGCGGTCTGCGGCTCGGCCTCCACCGCCGGCTCGGGAGGCGGCGAGGCCCATTCGCGCCGTCGCGTCGGCGGAGCGGCGGCGCCGCGCGCCACCGAGCGCTCCTCCGCGGTCACGGAGCGCCCCTCGGCCGCGGCCATCACCGCACGCCCGAAGTCGCCCGCCGACGGGTAGCGATCCTCCGGCGCCTTGGCCAGCGCCCGTGCGAGGACACGATCGAAATCCCGTGACACGCCCGGCGTGTCCGACGCGCGCGGCGGCGGGTCGTGCAGGTGGGCGAGCATCGTCGCCGGCACGGTCTCGCGCAGGAACGGGGGAGCGCCGGTCAGCGTCGCGAAGAGCACGCAGCCGAGCGCGTAGACGTCGACGCGCCCGTCGTTGGGGCCGGGGTGGAACTGCTCGGGCGCCATGTAGTCGACCGTGCCCAGGAAGTGCCCGCCGGTCGTCATCTGCGTGTCGCTGCCGGCGAAGCGCGTGAGCCCGAAGTCCGCCAGGTAGGCGTGCTCGCCGCTGAGCAGGACGTTGCCGGGCTTGACGTCGCGGTGGATCAGCCCGGCGGTGTGGGCGGCGTCCAGCGCGCCCGCGACCTGGTTGACGATCAGCGCCGCCCGCTCCGGTTGCAGCCGCCCGCCGGCGCGCAGCTCGCGGTGCAGATCGGTGCCGGCCACCCAGCGCATCACCAGGTACAGCCGCCCGTCCTCCTCACCGGCCTCGTAGACCGGGATGACGTTCGGGTGATCGATCGCCGCCGCCATCCGCGACTCGCGCTGGAAACGCTCCCGGAAGTTGGCGTCGGCGGCGTGCTCGGGCGCGATCAGCTTCAGCGCGACGGGCCGCCCGAGCGACAGCTGCGTCGCCCGGTAGACGATGCCCATGCCGCCGCGACCCGCGACCGACTCGATCCGGCACCCTGCGATATGAGCGCCCTCGAGCACATCGGTCACAACATACGATTGTGACGAACGTGGTCGTAAGGTCTGCGTAATGGACCTCGGTGATGCCCTCGCGCAACTGGTGAAGATCCCGTCGATCGCGTTTGACGGCTTCCCGCGGGAACCGCTGGACGAGGCCGCGGCGCTCGTGCAGTCGCTGTTCCCCGGGGCGCGCGAGATCGAGGTGCCCGACGAGGCGCCGAGCATCTACGCCGAGTACGGGCCCGCCGACGGGCCGACCGTCCTGCTCTACGCCCACTACGACGTCCAGCCCGCGCCCGGGTGGGACGACGCGTTCGCGCCGACCCTGCGCGACGGGCGCCTCTACGGCCGCGGCGCCGCCGACGACAAGTCCGGCATCGTCGCCCACCTCGGCGCGCTCCAGCAGCTCGATTTCGACCCGCCCGTGCGCGTGAAGGTGATCATCGAGGGCTCCGAGGAGAACGGGCGCCAGAAGATCCTCGACGTCGTGAGGCGCCGGCCGGACCTGCTGCGCGCGGACGTGATGGTGATCGCCGACGGCGGCAACTGGAAGCTGGGGGAGCCGACGCTGTGCACCACGCTGCGCGGCCACGGCAAGCTCACCGTGACGCTCAGCACGCTGGAGAACGCGCTGCACAGCGGGCAGTTCGGCGGTGCCGCACCGGACGCGCTGCTGGCGATGACGCGGCTGCTGGCGAGCCTGCACGACGACGCCGGGAACGTCGCCGTCGAAGGGCTCGAGGATTTCGCCTGGGACGGCACCGATCTCCCCGAGGCGGACTTCCGCCGCCAGGCGGGCGTGCTCGAGGGCGTGGACCTGGTTGGCGCGGGGACGGTGGCCGACCGCCTGTGGGCGCGCCACGCGATCTCCGTCCTGGGCCTCGACGCGCCGGCCGTCGAGGGCGCCGGGAACATCGTGATCCCGGCCGCCCGCGCGAAGGTCGCGGTCCGCGTCCCGCCGGGAGCGGACCCGGACGCGTCGATGAAGGCCGTGGCCGCGCATCTCGAACAGCACACCCCCTGGGGCGCAAAGCTGAGCCTCGAGCTCGAGCCCGCCTCGACCCCCAACTCGCTCCCGGTCGACGACGCCGCCGAACGCGCGCTGGAGGAGGCCTACGGCAAGCCCGTGGCCGTCATGGGCAGCGGCGGCTCGATCCCGCTGGTCGCCGCGCTGCGTGAGAGCTACCCGGACGCCGCGATCATCCTCTGGGGCGCCCAGGACTCGGATCTGGCGCGCATCCACGCCGTCGGAGAGTCGGTCGACCTCGACGAGGTCGAGAAGATCGCCCGCGCCGAGGCGCTCCTCATCAGCGCCTTGTCACGCTGACCGTCTTGCTCGAGCGCGCCTGGAGGACGTCATTGCCCGCGAACGCGGCGACGAACTTCAGCTTGGTCGGCTTCGGGCGCAGGTTGCGGATCGAGAACGTGCAGCGGCTGGTGAGCTTGCCCTTACGGCTGGTGACGGTCTTGCCGCCGGCCTTCACCCGCACCGTCACCGTGCCCGAGCAGGCGGACTTGCGCGTCACGTTGTCGGGCAGATCGATCCGCCCACCCGCGGTGTAGGTGCTCCCGCGGGGGCGCACGCTCAGCACGACCGTCGGCTTGAGGCGGCTGACGGTCACGGCGCGCTGGGCGCTGGCCGTCTGCCCGGTGCCGTCGATCGCGATCGCGGTCAGCGTGTTGCGACCCACGTCCTCGCCGCGCGGGAGGTAGTCGCAGGTGAACGGTGCGGCGGTGTCCTCGCACACGACGCGCTCGTCGTCGAGGAACCGCACCATGGCGACGCCGCGATCGTCGGACGCGTTGACCGTCAGCGTGGTCCGGTTGCCCAGCCTGGCACCCGATTTCGGCGTCACCCACGCGACCGAGGGCGGGCGGTCGTCGGCCGCGTTGCCGACGTCGAGCACGTTGACCGTCTCGCAGGAGGCGCTGATGACGTCGAGCGCGTCGGCGCTCACGACGTCGGTGCCGGGGCCGCAGTCCACGCGGTCGGCGTACCCGTCGCGGGCGTCGATCGAGTCGTCGCCGCCGGCGGCCACGATCGTGTCGTTGCCCGCGCCGCCGGTGATCGCGTCGTTGCCGTCGCCGGTGGTCAGGACGTTCGCGCCGGCACTGCCGACCAGCGTCGAGGTGGTGGGGACGACGGCGCCGACGCCGAGCAGGCTGACGTCCTCGATGTCGGTCCCGAAGTCGTCGTTCTCGCCCGGGATGCCGTCGTTGGCGACGCCGTTGAGCGTGACCGACGGCGCGGGCGTCGCCGCCTCCGCGCCGTAGAAGCCCTCGTCGATGCCCGTGCCGCCGATCAGCTTGTCGGTGCCCGTGCCGCCGTTGAGGTCGTCATCGCCCGCACCCGCGTCGAGTACGTCGTTGCCGGCGCCGCCGTCGAGCGAGTCGTCGCCGTCGCCGCCGCTGATCGTGTCCGCCCCGGCGCCGGCGCGCAGCGTGTCGTTGCCCGCGCCGCCGGTGATCTGGGCGACCGCCGAGATGCCCGCGGCGCTGACGATGTTGTCGCCGTCGCCGGTGTCGATGACCACCCGGGTGATCCCGGTGCACGAGTAGCCGCCGCTCGCGGGCGCGCAGCCGGTCGGCGTGATCGGGTCGTTGTCATCCGCGCCGCGCGAGACCTGGATCGTCTGCTGCTGTGCCGGATTGTCGACGTTGAACGTCACCTGGTTCGTCCTGCCCGCGGCGGCGGTGTAGGTGAGGACCGACGACGACTTGACCAGCGTGGCCGCGGACGCCGAGGCGGGCGCGGCGAGCACGGCGATCGACAGGCACAGCAGAACGGCTCGCATCCTCCGAACATAACGGCTGATCCCGCCCGCCCGTCGGAGATCGATGAGGGGCGGGCGAGAGTTGCTCAGCCCTGTCGGGTCGATCGCCACTCGGAACACGGGCGTGGCGACGGGCTCGGCAGACACGCTCTGCCCAGTCGGCGCCGGCGCGCAAACGCCGCCGTCACGGGGTTTTGACGCCTCAGGTCCGCGCTCGGACGTTCCAGGCGGCGAGCAGCGTTTCGGTGTCGGCGGCGACCGTCAGCGCGGCACGGCTGGAGGCCGGAAGAAAGCCCTGATCGAGCGCGTGATCGAGGAACGCCGCGAGCCCGTCGTAGAAGCCGAGCGTGTTCACGACGGCCAGCGGCTTGCTGTGCAGACCGAGCTGCAGCCACGTGAAGACCTCGATCAGCTCCTCGAGCGTGCCGATCCCGCCGGGGAGCGCGACGAACGCGTCCGAGAGCTCCGCCATCAGGGCCTTGCGCTCGTGCATGCTCGCGACGACATGGAGCTCGGTCAGGCCCTGGTGGGCGATCTCGCGCTCGACGAGCGTCTGCGGGATGACGCCGATCACGCGGCCGCCGGACGCCAGCGCCGTGTCGGCCACGGCGCCCATCAGACCGACCTGCGCGCCGCCGTAGACGATCGTCAGCCCGCTGGCCGCCAGGCCCGCGGCCAATGCACGCGCCTGCGCGAGGTACGCCGGGTCCGAGCCGAAGCTCGACCCGCAGTACACGCAGACGGATTTCACGCCGCGAGCGCCTTCAGCAGCCGCTCGAGGTCGGACTCGTCGTTCCACGCCCCGACTGACGCGCGCAGGTACGGGTAGCCGGGCAGGTTGCGCACGCCGACGCCCTGCTCCAGCAGCTTCGCGCGGGCGGCCTCGGGATCGGGGTCCTCGAAGGCGACGAGCGTCGAGTGATCGCGCTGGGCGACGGTCCGTCCCGCGTCCTGCAGCTTCGCCGCGAACGTCTCCGCCAGGTCGGTGGCGCGGGCGATGATGGTGTCCAGGCCCTCGGCCTCGAGCACGTCCAGCGCGGCGGCGGAGATGGCCAGCACCTCGCGCGCGATCGGGTTGTCGAAGCGCCGCGCACCGGCTCGCAGGCTGGAGTCCAGGCCCTCTGAGGCGTCCTCGAAGGAGAAGTAGGTGGGCGCGATCGTCCGCACCCGCTCGCCGAACTCGGGCTGCAGGTAGAGCATCCCGCTCCCGTCGGCGCCGCACAGCCACTTCTGGCCGGCGGCGGCGTAGGCGACGCAGCCGAGCTCGTGCACGTCGACCGGCACCGCGCCCGCGCCCTGGGCGCCGTCGAGGATCACCGGCACGCCGACCTCGGCCAGCTCCGGCGGCGTGATCTCGCCCGTGATCCATGACACGTGCGAGGCGGCGATCAGCGTCGTCTTGGCGCTCACGGCCTCGGCGAGCTTGGCGATCGGCACGGCGCGGACGCTCGCGCCGCGATGGCGCGCGGCGATCAGCGGCCCCAGCAGCCCGGGGTGCTCGGAGTCGGTGGTCAGGATCTCGTCGCCCGGGCCGAGGTCCAGCCCGGCGAGGATCGCCCCGAGCCCGAAGCTCGTCCCGCTGGTGACGGCCACGTCGTCGCTCTCGCAGTGCAGCAGCCGCGCATACCCCTCGCGCAGCTTGTCCTGCAGCTCGTGCCGGCGCATGAAGTGCTCGTACACGCGGCCCTGCTTGAGCTGCGCGTCGAGCTCGACGTGGGCCTGCTCGATGGCGGCACGCGGGAGCGGGCCATCGGTGCCCGCGTTGAGGTAGGCGATGTTCTCGAGTACCGGGAATTCGTCACGGAAGGCCATAGCGGCCGCTGACCCTACTACCGGCCGCAGACTGGCCAGGGGGAGGCGCCTGCGCGCGCGTAGAGCAGCGCCGCGCGGCGGTTCTGCTCGGACTCGCTGGCCGCCGCGGGGTTGCCGGTGCCGCCGACGCTCGCCCACGTGCCGAGATCGAACTGATACTTCCCGTAGAAGCCGTTGCCGGTGTCCGTCGCGGGATTGCCCCCCGACTCGCAGGCCGCGATCGCCTCCAGCGCGGGGGAGGCGCCGACGGGCTGCGCCCGCGGTTCTCGCTGCTCGCGGCGGATGCTCGTGCGCAGTCGCCGGATCCGGGTCGCGATCCTCGCCGGAGGATCGTCGGACACGCGCGCGCGGTAGGCCCGCGGCGAGAAGCCCTCATCGCGCTCGTGGGCGAGCTTGCGGGCCAGCCGCCACGCCTTGCGCGTCAGCCGTTGCTGCGCGAGCTCGGTGTGCTGCGCTCGCATCTGCGAGGCGACGGTGAGGTGGCCGGCGAGCGGGGCCTGAAAATCGGACTGCACTTGGGCCTCGGCCGGGCTGGAAGCAGTGGCCAGGGCGGCGGCGCCCACGGCCAGGACGGTCGTGGTCGTTCGCATGGGACTTCCCTTCGTTCGCTTGTGGCGAGCGAGAGCACGGTAGCGATCTCGCCTGACGGCGGTGCACAGGAGCTCCCCGCGAGCGGACTCGAACTCGGGGAGGCGCGGCCGCGACTGTGGCCCGCACTAGCATCAACGCGCGATGCGCGTCCCCCTTCCTGACGGCTCCGTCCGTGAGCTTCCCGACGGCTCCACCGGAGCCGACCTCGCCGCCGACATCGGCCCCGGCCTCGCCCGCGCGGCGCTGGCCATCCGCGTCCTCGACGGCAAGCCGGAGAAGCGAGACGGGACGGCCTATGACGACGGCCGCATCGTCGACCTCGCCGAGCCGCTGACCGACGGGCAGCCGATCGAGATCGTCACCGCCAAGGCGGGTGACGGCGACGCGCTGAAGCTGCTCCGCCACGACATCGCGCACGTGCTGGCCGAGGCGGTGCTCGAGCTCTATCCGGGGACCAAGGTGTCGATCGGCCCGCCGATCGCCGACGGCTTCTACTACGACTTCGAGTTCCCGGACGGCGTCTCGATCAACGAGAACGACTTCCCGAAGATCGAAGCGCAGATGAAAAAGCACGTGAAGGCCGCCGAGCCCTTCGTGCGCACCGAGGCGACGACCGCCGAGGCGATCGACGCCTATCTGCGCGAGGACCAGCCCTACAAGGTCGAGCTGATCGAGGACCTGGTCAAGAACCAGGGCGTCGAGACCGTCGGCATCTACACCAACGGCGAGTTCCGCGACCTCTGCCGCGGCCCGCACGCGCCCGACACCGGCCGCGCGAAGGCGTTCAAGCTGACGTCGGTCGCCGGCGCGTACTGGCGCGGCGACGCCAACCGCCAGATGCTCACCCGCATCTACGGCACCGCGTTCGCCACCAAGGACGAGCTCGCCGAGCACATGCTGCGCCTCGAGGAGGCGCGCAGGCGCGACCACCGCAAGCTCGGGCAGGAGCTCGAGCTCTACCTGTTCAACCCGGTCTCGCCCGGCTCGCCGTTCTGGCTGCCCAACGGCATGGCGATCTGGAACGAGCTGACCAAGCTGTGGCGCACCGAGAACGGCGAGCGCGGCTACCGCGAGGTGAAGACGCCGATCCTCTACAGCTCCGAGCTGTTCAAGCGCTCCGGGCACTGGCACGTCTACGGCGAGAACATGTACTTCACGGACGTCGAGGGCGACCAGCAGGGCCTGAAGCCGATGAACTGCCCGGCGCACACCCAGCTCTACGACTCCCAGCGCCGCTCCTACCGCGACCTGCCGATCCGCTACTCCGAGCAGGGCCTCGTGCACCGCCACGAGCCGTCCGGCACGCTGCACGGGCTGCTGCGCGTGCGGCACATCACCCAGGACGACGCCCACATCTTCTGCACCGAGGAGCAGATCGAGGAGGAGGTCGTCCGCTGCCTCGAGTTCGGGTTCGCGATCTATGACCGCTTCGGCTTCGAGCCGCGGCTTGAGCTCTCGACCCGCCCGGAGAAGCGCATCGGCACCGAGGACATGTGGGACCGCGCCGAGGCGGCGCTGCAGAAGGCGCTCGACAACCGCGGCCTGGAGTACGAGATCAACGAGGGCGACGGCGCCTTCTACGGGCCCAAGATCGACCTCCACATGACCGACGCGATCGGCCGCTCGTGGCAGCTGGGCACCGTCCAGCTCGACTACGTGATGCCCGAGCGCTTCGATCTCACCTACACGGGCGCCGACAACGCCGACCACCGGCCGGTGATGATCCACCGCGCGCTGATGGGCTCCTTCGAGCGCTTCATCGGCATGCTCGTCGAGCACTACGCGGGCGAGTTCCCGGTCTGGCTGGCGCCGGTGCAGGCGATCGTGCTGCCCGTGGCCGACCGCCACGTCGAATACGCGCAGTCGGTGAAGGCGCAGCTGGGCGAGTTCCGCGTCGAGGTCGACGAGCGCACGGAGTCGATCGGCCGCAAGATCCGCGAGGCGGAGCTGCGCAAGATCCCGTACATGCTGATCGTGGGCGACCGCGAGGTCGAGGAGCGGACGACGTCGGTGCGCCGGCACAAGGAAGGCGATCAGGGCGCGCTCTCGCTGGACGCGCTGCGGACGCAGTTGGCGACGCCTCAGTAGAGGAAACCCGTGGGCATCCGTGCCCCTCGGGTTACCGCTTCACCGTCGACGTCCGTGTCTCCGGTTGCCACCCGGTATTCGGACGCGCGCCGCGG
This sequence comes from uncultured Solirubrobacteraceae bacterium, assembly GCA_963798325.1. Taxonomy (GTDB): domain Bacteria; phylum Actinomycetota; class Thermoleophilia; order Solirubrobacterales; family Solirubrobacteraceae; genus Solirubrobacter. The sequence continues at coordinate 315,355 of CAWCSS010000001.1, read as the reverse complement.
ACCTTGAGCCGAGTGCCCGATCGCGTCTATACTCCGCAGCGTTGATTACGCGTTCCCATACCGCGCTGCGTTCTTGACGCCAAGCGCACACACCAGCTAAGTGCCGGTCCCGAGAAGATTCGACCGGCAGCCGCCGGAGCGCGATACCACCCGCGTCAATGAGCGCATTCGCGTTCCCGAGGTCCGTCTCATCGACGACACCGGTCAGCAGGTGGGCATCATGCGCACACAAGACGCCCTGCGGCGGGCACAGGAGAAGGATCTCAACCTCGTCGAGGTCGCGGCGGAGGCCAAGCCCCCCGTCGTCCGAATCCTGGACTACTCGAAGTACAAGTACGAGCAGGCGCAGAAGCAGAAGTCCGCTCGGAAGCATCAGCAGCAGATCAACGTCCGTGAGATCAAGTTCCGGCCGAAGATCGCGCAGCATGACTACGACACCAAGAAGGGCCACGTCGAACGCTTTCTCAAGGCGCGCGACAAGGTCAAGGTGACGATCATGTTCCGCGGTCGCGAGATGGCCCATCCGGAACGCGGCGAGATGATCCTCAATCGCCTCGCGGAGGATCTCATCGAGCTCGCCGTCGTCGAGCAGCGGCCCCAGCAGGATGGCCGCAACATGACGATGATGCTCGGACCGTCCAAGGCGGCCTTGGAGGCCAAGGACGCCAAGGCGGAGGCCAAGCCCGAAGCCAAGCGCGAAACCACGCCGGAGGCCAAGCCGGAGGCGACGCCCGCGGCGGAGCCCGAGGCCAAGGTCGAGGCCGAGCCCGAGGTCAAGGCTGCGGCTGAGCCCGAGGTCAAGGCGCAGGCCGAGCCCGAGGTCGAGGCTGCGGCTGAGCCCGAGGTCAAGGCGCAGGCCGAGCCCGAGGCGACGCCCGAGCCCGAGGTCGAGGCGGCCCCGGTGGCCAAGCCGGAGCCTGCGGCCAAGCCGAAGGCCAAGGCCAAGGCAAAGCCCAAGGCCGACGCGAAGCCCAAGGCCGAGGCAAAGCCCAAGGCCGAGGCGAAGGCCACCTAGCACCGATTGCATGCATTGGCGCGGCCTGGAAAGGTCGCGCCGTTCGCATGCCCACGCGCTCCCGGCTGCTCGCCGGCCACGGGCGCGACGAGCCGGGCCGCTCGGGGCACGCCGCTATACTGCTGCGCCGGTCATGCCCAAGATGAAGTCGCACTCCGGCGCAAAGAAGCGCTTTAAGGTCACCGGCACCGGCAAGGTGCAGGCCCGCCATTCCTTCTCGAGCCACATCCTCGAGAAGAAGTCGCCCAAGCGCAAGCGTCACTTCAAGCTCGACATCGAGCTTGTCCAGGGCGACGCGCGCCGGGCCATCAAGCTCTTGAACGGAAACGGACGATGACGCGCGTCAAGCGGTCCGTCCACGCGCGCAAGAAGCGCCGCGAGGTCCTCGAGCGGACGAAGGGCTTCCGCGGGGAGGCCAACTCCTCGTACAAGCGCGCCAAGGAAGCGATGTTCAAGGCGGACGCGTACGCGTACCGCGATCGTCGTAACCGCAAGCGCGACTTCCGTCGTCTCTGGATCACCCGGATCAACGCCGCCGCGCGTGCCGAAGGCATGTCGTACGGCACGTTCATCCACGGCCTGTCGCTGGCCGGTATCGAGCTGGACCGCAAGGTGCTGGCCGATATCGCCGTGCGCGACCCCGAGACCTTCCGCCGATTCGTCGAAAGCGCCCGCGAGGCCTCGGCGGCCTAGCCAACCTTTCACGACCGCCGAGCCTTCCTAGGGCGCCCCTCCATCCCGGAGCGGCGCCCTTTTTTGTTTCCCATGTCAGAAATCACCTCCGCCCACAACGAAGCCCTCAAAGAGGTCCGCAAACTCGCCGGAAGGAAGTGGCGCGAGAAGCTCGGCGCGTTCGTGGCCGAGGGTGAGGACCTGCTGGAGGCCGCCGACGCCGCCGGCTGGCACGCGAACGTCAAGTACGTCGCGTCGGACTCCGGCCTGGAAGGCGTCCCGGTCGCGCCGCACGTGATGGCCGCCGTCTCCCAGCTGGGCAGCGGCACGCGCGCGATCGGCGTCTACCCGCAGCGCTGGGGCACCCCGAAAGGTCCGCTGTGCGTCGCGCTGTGGGGCGTGGGGGACCCGGGCAACGTCGGCACCGTCATCCGCTCCGCGCTCGCGTTCGGCGCGTCCTCGGTCGCGCTCGGCCCCGGCAGCGCCGACCCGTTCTCGCACAAGGCCGTCCGCGCCTCGATGGGCGCGCTGTTCTCCGTGCCCGTCGCGCGCGTACGCAACGTCTCCGAGCTGCCCGGCCGAACGATCGCGCTGGTCGCCCGCGAAGGCCAACCACTGCACGAGATCGAACCCGGTGACGTCACGCTCCTCGTCGGCGCCGAACGGGAAGGCCTCCCCAAGGACGTGCTCGCCGCCTGCGACGCCGTCGCCCACATTCCGATCGCCCACGCCGACTCCCTCAACGCCGCAATGGCAGCCACTGTCGCCATCTACGAGATGCATAGGATCAGCCGCCCATGAGCACAGCCACCGCCGACCGGATCGCCGCCCTGCGAGCCGAAGGGGAGGCCGCGGTCGCCGCTGCCGCCTCGACCGCCGACCTCGAAGAGATCCGCGTCCGCTTCCTCGGCCGTAAAGCGGAGCTCCCGAACCTGCTGCGTGATGTCGGCAAGCTCCCGCCGGAGGAGCGAGGACCCGTGGGCAAGGGCGCCAACCAGGCGCGCGTGGCCCTGCAGGGCGCGGTCGACGCGCGCCAGGCGGAGCTCGAGGCGCTCGAGCTCGAATCCAAGCTGGCGGCCGACATCGTCGACGTCACGCTGCCCGGCACGCCGGTCTTCCCGGCGGGCCATCACCACATCCTCACCGCCACCCGGCGCGAGATCGAGGACGTGTTCATCGGGCTCGGCTTCAGCGTTCTCGAAGGCCCCGAGATCGACCTCAGCTACTACAACTTCGACGCGCTCAACCACGACGCGTCGCACCCGGCGCGCTCGGAGGCGGACACGTTCTACGTCGCCGACGACGTGGTGCTGCGCACGCAGACCTCGCCGATGCAGGTGCGCGCGATGGAGACCACACCGCCGCCGCTGTACATCATCGTTCCCGGGTCGCGTCTATCGCCCCGACAACGACGCCACGCACACGCCCCAGTTCCACCAGGTCGAGGGCCTGGCGGTCGACGAGGGCCTGACGCTCGGGGACCTGCAGGGCACGCTGCTGGCGTTCGCGCAGGCGATCTTCGGCGACGACCGCCAGGTCCGCCTGCGCCCGCACTTCTTCCCGTTCACCGAGCCGTCGGTCGAGCTCGACGTCTCGTGCTTCAACTGCCGGCAGGGCTTCCTCAAGGACGGCTCGCGCTGCCCGCTGTGCAAGGGCAGCTCGTGGATCGAGATCCTCGGCGCGGGGATGGTGGACCCGAACCTCTACGGCTACGTGCGCGAGTCCGGCTATGACCCCGACAAGCACCAGGGCTTCGCGTGGGGGATGGGGATCGAGCGCATCGCCTTCCTCAAGCACCGCGTGCCCGACCTGCGGATGTTCTTCGAAAACGACCTGCGACTGCTGGAGCAATTCGGATGAGGCTGCCCCTGTTCTGGCTCACGGACTACGTGGACCCGGGCCTGGAGCCCTTCAAGCTGGCCGACCGCCTCGACATGACGGGGACGGCGGTCGAGCGCATCCACACGCATGGCGTCACGGCGCTGGACAACTTCGTCGTCGGCCGCGTGCTCGAGCGCGAGCAGCACCCGGACGCCGACCGCCTGAGCGTCTGCCAGGTGGCGATCGGCGAGGGTGACGTGTCGCACGATCGTCTGCGGCGCGCCGAACGTCGCCGCCGGCCAGACGGTCGGCGTCGCGCTCCCGGGCGCGGTGATGCCCGACGGCACCCGCCTCAAGAAGGCCAAGCTCCGCGGCGTGCCGTCCAACGGCATGATCCTGGCCGAGGACGAGGTCGCGATCGGCGTCGACCACAACGGGATCATGGTGCTCGACGACGACCTGCTCCCGGGCACGCCGCTGGCCGACGTGCTGCCCATCTCGACCGACGTGCTCGAGCTCGAGATCACCTCCAACCGGCCCGACTGCCTGTCGATCTACGGCATGGCGCGCGAGGTCCACGCCGCCACCGGCGCGCCGCTGGCGCCGCCGCCGTGGCTCGACGACCCGGGCACGCCCGGCGACGTCGCGGGCGTGACGATCGAGGTCGAGGCGCCGGACCTGTGCCCGCGCTTCACCGCGCGGCTGTTCGAGGACGTCAAGATCGGCCCCTCGCCCGCGTGGCTGAAGGCCCGCCTGTCCGCCTCCGGCCAGCGCCCGATCAACAACGTCGTCGACATCACCAACTACGTGATGCTGCTCACCGGGCAGCCGCTGCACGCGTTCGACTGGGACCTCGTGGCCGGCGGCCGGCTCGTCGTCCGCCGCGCGGGCGTCGACGAGAAGATGTTCACGCTCGATGACGTCGAGCGCACGCTGGACCCTGAGGTCCTGCTGATCTGCGACGACGAGGGCCCGACCTCGATCGCCGGGATCATGGGCGGCCAGCGCTCCGAGGTACAGCCGACGACCACGCGCGTGTTGATGGAGGCGGCCAACTGGAACGGGCCGAACCTGCAGAAGACCTCGCAGCGGCTCGGCCTGCGCACCGAGGCCAGCGGGCGCTTCGAGAAGCAGCTCGCGCCCGAGCAGGCGATGGACGGCCAGGCGATGGCCGCGCGGCTGATGATCGAGCTCTGCGGCGCGCGGCTGGTCGAGGGCACGGTCGACATCGGCGGCCCGGGGCCGATGGCGAAGACGCTCGAACTGCGCGACGAGAAGGTCACGCGCCTGCTCGGCACGCAGGTGCCGCTGGGCGATCAGGCCGAGCTGCTGGAGCGGCTGGAGTTCGGCGTCGTCGACACCGGCGACGGCCTGGCGGTCACCGTTCCCGCGTTCCGCCGCAACGACGTCACGCGCGAGGTCGACCTGATCGAGGAGGTCGCGCGCCTGTGGGGGCTGGACAAGCTCCCGGCGACGATCCCCGGCCACGGCATGCGCGCCGGGCTCACGCGCGAGCAGAAGCTCCGCCGCCGCGCGCAGGACGCGCTCGTCGGCACGGGCTTCAGCGAGGCGATCGGCTGGAGCTTCCAGGCGCCCGAGCTGGCGCGCCGGCTGCGGATCGACACGCCCGCGGTGGTCCTGCGCAACCCGCTCTCCGAGGACCTGAGCACGATGCGCACGACGCTGCTCGGCTCGCTGCTGGACAGCGTGCGCCACAACACCGCGCGCGGGACCGAGGACGTGCGGCTCTTCGAGGAGGGCTCGGTCTACTTCGACCGCCCGCACCGCCGCGAGCTGACCGCCGCCGAGCAGCGCTCGACGATGCTGCCCGACGAGCGGATGCACCTCGCCGCGCTGATGACCGGCCGCCTGCGGCCGCCGTCGTGGGGCGAGGCGTCGCCGCCGCTGGCCGACTTCTTCGCCGCCAAGGGCGTGCTGGAGACGCTGCTGGGCGCGCTGCGGGTCGAGTTCTCCGTCGTCCGCGGGGCCGATCCGTTCCTGCATCCGGGCCGCGCGGCGCGCGTGCTGGTCGCGGGCGAGGACGCCGGCTGGCTCGGCGAGCTGCACCCGGGCGTCGCGGGCGAGTGGGACCTCGGGCGCGTGGCGGGCTTCGAGCTCGACCTCGGCGCGGTGCTCCCGCACGCGGACGTCTCGCCGATGTATGAGGACCTGACGTCGTTCCCGGTCATTCGCCAGGACCTGGCGTTCTGGATCCCGGCCGACCGGACCGCCGCCGAGCTCGTCGAGGTGGTCCGCGGCGCGGGCGGGAAGCTGCTGCGCGACGTGCGCGTGTTCGACGTCTACGCGCGCGAGGGGCAGACGTCCGTGGCCGTGCGGCTGGAGTTCCGGGCGACCGACCGCACGCTGACCGACGAGGAGATCGCGCCGCAGCGATCCAAGATCGTCAAGGCGGTGGGCGAGAAGCTGGAAGGGGAGCTGCGTGGCTAGCGTGGCCGTATTGGGCGCCGCCGGCTACGCCGGTGCGATCGCCGCGCAACTGCTCTACAGGCATCCGTTCTTCGAGCTCTCGGCCGTGACCGCGCGGGGCGAGGCGGGACAGCGGCTCGACGACGTGCACCCGCGCACGCGGGTGCCGCTGGAGCTCGAGGTCTACGAGGCGCAGACCGCCGACGCGGCGGTCGTCGCTTACCCGCACGGGGCGGCGGCGCCGGTCGTGGCCGAGCTGCGCGACCGCGGCGTGCGCGTCGTGGATCTCTCAGCGGACTTCCGGCTGCGCGACCAGGGGCTCTACGAGGACTGGTACGGCGAGCACGGGGCGCCGCGGTACTTCGGGCAGGGCGTCTACGGGCTGCCCGAACTCACTCGCGCGGACGTCGCGGACGCCGACCTCGTGGCCAACCCGGGCTGCTATCCGACGGCGGCGCTGCTCGGCCTGGCGCCGCTCGCCCGGGCGGGCCTGATCGGCGACGTCGTGATCGACGGCAAGTCGGGGGTCTCGGGCGCCGGCCGCGGCGCGAACGCGACGACGCACTTCATCTCCGCCGACGAGAACGTCTCGCCCTACAAGATCAAGGGCCACCGCCACACGCCGGAGATCGAGCAGGAGCTCTCCGCGCTGGGCAACGACGTGACGATCACGTTCACTCCGTACCTGCTGCCGTTGGCCCAGGGTGAGCTCGTGACCTCCTACGTGACGCCGAGCCGCGAGGTGACCGAAGAGGAGGTCGCCGAGCTCTTCGACGACGCCTACGCCTCGCGAGCCCTTCATCGAGCTGCGCGAAGGCCCGGTGGGCGTGATCGATGTCCGCGACACCAACTACTGCCGCATCTCGTGGCACGTCGACCCCCGCAACGGCCGCGTGATCGTCTTCGCCGCGATCGACAACCTGTGGAAGGGCGCGGCGTCGCAGGCGGTGCAGAACCTCAACCTGATGTTCGGACGGCCTGAGACGGAGGGTCTGAGATGAGCTCACGCTGGCTCGAACAGCCATCGCACGTGACCGACAACCCGGGTGACCTGCCCGCGGGCTTCAAGGCCGCGGCGGTGTCCGCGGGCATCAAGCCGAGCGGCGGGCTCGACGTCGGCCTGATGGTCTGCTCGTCGCCGGACTGCGTGTCCGCCGCCCGGTTCACGAAGTCGGGCGTGCTCGCGGCCCCGGTGCAGCTGACCAAGGAACGCACCCGCCTGGACGCGATCCGCGTCCTGGTCGTCAACTCCGGCAACGCCAACGCGGCCACCGGCAACCGCGGCTTCGAGGAGGCCGCGCGCTGCCAGGGCGCGGCCGCGATGGTCGGCGGCGCGCACGAGGATCAGGTCGCGGTCGCCTCCACGGGCGTGATCGGCGTGCTGCTGGACGCGGGCGACGTCATCCGCGGCCTCGCCCGCGCGCGCGGGGACCTGCGCGAGTACGGCCACGGCGACTTCTCCGAGGCGATCCAGACCACGGACAAGTTCGCCAAGGAGGTCGAGGTCGACGTCGAGCTGCCCTCCGGCACCGTGCGGCTGACCGCGCAGGCCAAGGGCGCGGGGATGATCTCGCCGGCGTTCGCGACGATGCTGTGCTTCGTGCAGACGGATGCCGTGCTGGACCCGGCGTTCGCGGACCTGCTGCTGGGCCTGTGCGTCGAGCGCTCGTTCGACCGCATCTCCGTCGACGGCCAGCTCTCCACCAACGACACGGTGATCCTGCAGGCGTCCGGCGCCTCCGGCGTGCGGATCGAGCCGGACAGCGAGGACGGCGTGCGCTTCGGCGAGGCGCTGGACTGGGCGCTGCGCAAGCTCGCGCTGGACATCGTGCGCGACGGCGAAGGATCCAAGCGGATCGGCCGCGTGGTCGTCCGCGGCGGCTCGGACGGGGTCGTCGAGACCGTCGCTCGCGCGGTGGCGAACTCGCCGCTGGTGAAGGCCGCGCTGCACGGCGGCGACCCGAACTGGGGCCGGATCGCGCAGTCGGTGGGCATGGCGATGCCGAACACCTCGCCGCTGCTGTTCGACATCTTCATCGAGAGCGTCCAGGTGTGCCGCGCCGGGCAGGCGGTCCCGCACGACAAGGACGCGCTCGCGGCCGCGGTGGCCGGCGAGGAGGTCGAATACGACATCGTGCTCCCCGGCGACGGCGCCGAGACCGAGGTCTTCTTCTCCGACCTCTCGCACGAGTACGTGACCATCAACGCGGACTACACGACGTGAGAGATGTCAACACCCTGCTGGAGGCGCTCCCGTACATCCGGGAGTTCCACGGCCGCACGGTGGTCATCAAGTACGGCGGCGCCGCCATGAACGACCCGGCGTTGCGCGAGGAGTTCGCGCGCGACGTGGTGCTGCTCAAGTACGTCGGCCTGAACCCGATCATCGTCCACGGCGGCGGGCCGGACATCACCGCCTACATGAAGCGCCTGGACATGCCGGTCGAGTTCGTCGGCGGGTTGCGCGTGAGCGACGCCGACACGGTCGAGATCGCCAAGATGGTGCTCGTCGGCAAGGTCAACAAGGACATCGTGTCCCGGATCAACCGGCACGGACAGCCCGCGGTGGGCTTGTCCGGCGACGACGGCCAGTTGTTCCGGGTGAGCACGATGCTCGGCCCGGGCGGCGAGGACATCGGCTTCGTGGGCAAGATCGAGCGCGTCGACGTCGGCGTGATCACCCATATCGCCGAGGACTACATCCCGGTCATCGCCTCCGTCGGCGCCGATCGGATCGGGCGCTCGCACAACATCAACGCCGACGAGGCCGCCAGCGCCATCGCCCGCGCGCTGGGCGCCTACAAGGTGATCTTCCTGACCGACGTCGCGGGCTGGCTGCGCGACGCCTCGGACCCGGACAGCGTGATCTCCGAGGCCGGGACGGACGAGGTTGAGGAGGCGCTGGCGACGATGCAGGGCGGCATGCGCCCGAAGCTCCAGGCCTGCGTCGACGCGATCCACGGCGGCGTCACCTTCGCCCACATCATCGACGGGCGGCTGGCGCACTCGCTGCTGCTCGAGCTCTTCACGGATGCCGGCATCGGAACGAAAGTGAGGCCGGCGTCTTGAGCCTGGCGAATACGTACGCGCGATACCCCATCGAGTTCGTCTCCGGCTCGGGCTGCTGGCTACGGGACGCGCGCGGCGACAACTACCTCGACTTCCTCAGCGGGATCGCGGTCAACAACCTCGGCCACTGCCACCCGGCCGTGGTCAGCGCCGTGCAGGCGCAGGTCGGCAAGCTCATGCACGTCTCCAACCTCTTCTACACCGACGCGAACCGGTCGCTGGCCGTACGCCTGGCGTCGCGATCGCTGGGCGGGAGCGTGTTCTTCTGCAACTCCGGCGCGGAGGCCAACGAGGCCGCGATCAAGCTCGTCCGCAAGTTCAAGCCGCGCGGCGACATCGTGGTCGCCTTGAACGCGTTCCACGGCCGGACCTATGGCGCGCTGTCGGCGACGCCGCAGGAGTCCAAGCAGGCGCCGTTCGCGCCGCTGGTCCCAGGCTTCCGGGCGATCGAGGCGTCCGAGATCCCCGCGTCGCTGGACGAGCACACCGCCGCGGTCCTGATCGAACCGATCCAGGGCGAGTCGGGCGTCAACGTCTTCTCGCCGGAGCTGCTGGCGTCGATCCGCGCGGCCTGCGACGCGGTGGGCGCGGCGCTGGTCTTCGACGAGGTGCAGACCGGGATGGGCCGCACCGGCTCCCTGTGGGCCTACGAGCAGCTCGGCGTCGTCCCGGACGCGATGACGCTGGCCAAGGGCCTGGGCGGCGGACTGCCGATCGGCGCCCTGGTCATGGGCGAGAAGCTCGCCGGCGTGCTCGTCCCGGGCGATCACGGCTCGACCTTCGCGGGCGGGCCGGTCGTGTCGGTCGCCGCGCACGCGGCGCTGGACGTGATCGACGACGAGGCCTTCCTCACCCGCGTCCGCGACGCCGGCGAGCGCCTGATCGAGCAGCTCAGAGAGATCCCCAGCGTCGTCTCCGCCCGCGGCCGCGGGCTGATGGTCGCCGCCGAGGTCGACGCCGAGGCGCCGGACGTCGCCAAGCGCGCCCTGCTCGACCACAAGCTGATCATCAACGCCACGGGGGCGACCACGCTGCGCTTCCTGCCGCCGCTGATCGTCACCGACGCCGAGATCGACGAGGCCCTCACCCGCCTCGCCGCGGCCCTTTCCTAAAGGGGCCAGGCCTACGGTTCGGTGCTCTGGTTTGGGGAGCATCGCGGAGCGGTAACAGCGTCCTTGAGTTGAAGCTTCGGGGCGTGATCGTGGCGAGTGTGCTGACCGTCGGGGTCGCGGCCCCGGCGTTCGCGCAGTTGCCCGTGCCGACGCCGAAGCTTCCGGTGCCTGTGCCCACGGTGCAGGTGCCGGTGCCCACGGTGGTCGTCCCGGTGCCGACCGTGCGCGTGCCGATCCCGACCGTGCAGGTCCCCGTGCCGACGCCCGCCGTGCCGCAGGCGCCGGCACCGACCGCTCCGCCGGCGGCGACGTCCGCTCCCTCCGGCGGCGGTGGCGGCGGGAGCGCACCGACCGGTGCGGGTTCCACGCCCAGCGGCGGCGGCGGCGAGCAGTGGTGGCGGCGGCGGGTCGTCAACTTCGTCTTCGTCGTCGTCATCGAATTCGTCGAGCAGCCCGGCGGCGAAGCCGGGCACGGCCGCGGAGAGGAAGCCGAGCGCCCCGGCCGCGAAGCGCAAGGCGGCCGGCTCGGGTTCGACGTCGCGCTCCAAGACCAAGGCGGCCGACGCGGCCAAGGAACGCGAGCGCAAGCTGCGCGAGACCGTGACCAACGCGAGCGGATGCCTCGACGATCTCTCCAGCGCGCAGCGCAGGGTCCTGTCCGCGCGCGCGGGCCTCGGGCCGGCGCCGCCGCGGTCGCGCACCGCGGTCGCGCGGCGCTTCGACATCAGCGTCAAGCGCGTCGTCCGGCTCGAGCGGACCGGCCTGAAGAAACTGCGCTCGCTCGCCGGGAACGGTGGCTGCGCGCCGCCCGCGACCTCGGACACCGTCGTGTCCGGCGCGACGGCGCCGACGACGGCCGCGGCGATGATCGGCAGCGCGGGCGGCGGCGCCAACGGTGGCAGCGGCGGCTCCGGCAGCGGCGCCCACGGCCGCTCCGGTGGCAGCAGCGGCAGCGGTGGCGGCTCCGGCTCCGGCGGCAAAGGCGACGACGCCCCGGCCGGCGGCGTCGACTCGGCCCCCGGCAAGAACCGTGGCGGCGTCGCGGGCGTCACCCAGACCAACCTCCCGGGCTCCGGGTCCGGCGGGGGCATGAGCCTCCTCATCCTGCTCCTGCTCCTGGCACTGGTGGGCGCGGCCGTCCTGCTCTCGCGTCGCGCCGCGCACGGTGGGCTCCCGCTCGTCGCCGCCCTGCGCGATCGCCGTCGCCACGACCCGGCGCCGACCCGCGTCCACTTCGGGGCGGAGGAGCAGCCGCCGGCGGGGGCACCGACACCGGTCGCGCCCGAACCGAAGCGCAATTGGGTTCCGTGGCACCAGTCGACGATGACCGGCCCGGGCTGGAACGACCCGCCGCCGGACCTCGAGCCCGAGGAGGCCCCGCCGGCCGCCGAGGAGCACGAGCCCTGGTCGCCACCGCGGAGCCACACTCGCCGCTGATTGCATGCAATCCGGCCTCGAACCGGGTTGCGCGAGCCGATCCAACGTGGTTTCGTATGCAAGATGGCGCAGCCGCGGGTGCGCGATCTGTTGGAGGAGGCCATCCTCGAAGGCGAGCTCAAGCCCGGTGAGCGGCTGCGGGCGGAGGCGCTCGCGCAGCGGTTCGGCACGAGCCGGACGCCGATCCGCGAGGCGCTGCTGCAACTCGAGGCGCACGGCCTGGTCGAGGTCGAGCCCAACCGCGGCGCGGTCGTCAAGACCTTCGATCGCGACGATCTTCGCGACCTCTACGAAGTCCGCGCGCTGATCGAGCCGCACGCCGCCGCGCTTGCGGCGACGCGGGTCACGCAGGCCGACGTCGACCGGCTCGAGGACCTGTGCGAACACGAGGACCAGACTGATCGCCAACGAGGAGTTCCACCGGATCATCCTGGAGGCGGCGCGGAGCCCGCGGCTGGTCGTCGCGATGCGCGCCGCGACCGGCATCCCGCGGGCGTTCCGCACGATCTTCTGGCACGACGAGCGCCAGAAGGCCGAGTCGCTGATGTGCCACCGCCGCCTGGTGAGCGCCTTCAAAGCCAACGACGCCGACCTCGCCGAGGCCACGATGCGGATGCACATCCTCGGCGCGATCGCCTTTCTGGAGGAGACATGGCCGAGCCGCTGAAAGGTCTGCGCGCGATCGAGTTCGGGCAACTGCTCGCCGGCCCGTTCACCGGCACGCTGCTCGGGGACTTCGGCGCCGACGTCATCAAGATCGAGGCGCCGGGCGGTGGCGACGCGATGCGCGACTGGGGCCGGCTGCGCCACAACGACCACTCGATGTGGTGGTCGATCCTCGCCCGCAACAAGCGTTCCGTCGCGCTCAACCTACGCGAGCCGGAGGGGCAGAGGATCGCCGGCGAGCTGGCCGCCACCGCGGACATCGTGCTCGAGAACTTCCGCCCCGGCACGATGGAGAAATGGGGCCTGGGCCCCGAGGACGTCCACGCCCGCAACCCGGGCTGCATCTACGCGCGCGTGTCCGGCTACGGGCAGACGGGCCGCTACGCGCACCGGCCCGGGTTCGCCTCCGCCGGCGAAGCCATCTCCGGCCTGCGCTACATCAACGGCTACCCGGACCAGGCGCCGCCGCGCTCGGGCATCAGCCTCGGGGACACGCTCGCCGCGCAGTCCGCGTTCCAGGGCATCCTGCTCGCCCTGATCGCGAGACAGAACGGCGCCGAAGGCCAGGTCGTGGACGCATCGATCGTCGACGCCTGCTTCGCGATGAGCGAGTCCTCCACGCTCGAGTTCGAGCAGACCGGCACGGTTCGCCAGCCGACCGGCCCGCGGCTCCCGCGCATCGCGCCGTCGAACGTCTACCTCTCGCGCGACAGGAAGTGGGTCGTGATCGCCGCCAACCACGACACGCTCTGGCGCCGTCTGGCGACGCTCATGGGCCGGCCCGAGCTGGGGGAGGACGAGCGCTTCGCCACCCACCACGCGCGCGGCGAGCACGAGGACCTGCTGGACGAGATCATCGGCGCCTTCGCGGCGCGGCACACCGCCGAGGAACTCGACGAGATCGTCAACGAGGGCGGCGTCGTCTGCTCGCCGGTCTACACCGCCCAGGACGTCTACGAGGACCCGCATTTCCGCGAGCGCGAGCTGCTGGTGGCACTCACGGATGAGGTCCACGGGGAGATCACCGTGCCGGGGGTGGTCCCCAAGTTGAGCCGGACGCCCGGCTCGATCCGCCAGGCCGCCCGCTGGACCGTGGGCGCCGACACGGACGCAGTGCTGGAGGAACTCGGAGTGGACGCGCAGGAGCGCAAGCGCCTCGCGGACGAAGGCGTCATCTAGGAAAGGAACCGCATTGGCGTATCGGCTCGGCGTGGACGTCGGAGGGACGTTCACCGACCTGTTCCTCGTGGACGACTCAGACCACCGCCAGTGGCGGGTGAAGACGCCTTCGACGCCGTCGGATCCCTCGCAGGGCGTGCTCACGGGCGTGTCGCGCATCTGCGACGCGGCGGGGATCGCGCCCGCCGATCTCGGCAACGTCGTTCACGGCACCACCGTCGCCACCAACGCCGTGCTGGAGTCCAAAGGCGCGCGCGTCGGCCTGATCACTACGCAGGGCTTCAAGCAGATCCTGCATCTCGCGCGCTCGCAGACGCCGGGCCCGCTGGCGGGCTGGATCATCATGCTCAAGCCTGATCCGCCGGCCTCGCTGGCCGACACCCGCGAGGCCGTCGAGCGGATGGACGCGCGCGGGAACACCCTCGTCGCGGTCGACCACGACCAGGTCCGGGCGACGATCAACGACCTCATCGACAGCGGCGTCGAGTCGCTGACCATCAGCCTCATCAACTCCTACGTCAACGGCGCGCACGAGCAGGAGATCGCCGACCTCGTGGAGGAGATCAGCCCCGGCTTCCCGGTGACGATCTCCAGCGCCGTGTTGCCCGAGTTCCGCGAGTACGAGCGCACGTTGACCGCCTGCATGAACTCCTACGTGCGCCCGCAGGTGGCGTCCTACGTCGACCGGCTGCAAACGTCGCTGAACGAGCTCGGCGTGAAGACCGAGGTCGACATCCTGCGCTCCGACGCGGGCGTGATGACCCCGCGGGAGGCGTCGAGGAACCCGGTCTACGGCGTGCTCTCCGGCCCGTCCGGCGGCGTCGCCGGCGCGCTCTACGTCGCGGCGCGAGCGGGCTATCCGAACGTGTTGACCTTCGACATGGGCGGCACGTCGACCGACGTGTCCTTGTGCCAGGGCGAGCCGACGATCGGCCGCGAGACGACGATCGGGCAGTTCCGGATCAAGGTGCCGTCCGTCGACGTGCACACCGTGGGCGCGGGCGGTGGCTCGATCGCGCACGTCCCGGAGCTCACGCGCGCGTTGCGCGTCGGGCCGCAGTCCGCGGGCGCCGAGCCCGGCCCGGCGGCGTACGGCCAGGGCGGCTCAGAACCGACCGTCACCGACGCGAACGTGGTGCTGGGGCATCTCCCGGCGGACCTGATCGGCGGCGAGATGACGCTCGACGTCGAGGCGGCACGGACCGCGGTGCAGACGGTCGCCGACGCGATGGGGCTGTCGCTGGAGGAGGCCGCCGACGGCATCCTGCGGATCGTCAACGAGAACATGGCCGGCGCGCTGCGCGTGATCTCGGTGCAGAGAGGCCACGACCCGCGCGAGTTCGCGCTCGTCGCCTTCGGCGGCGCCGGCCCGCTGCACGCCAACGCGGTGGCGGAGCTGATGGGCTCGTTCCCGGTGATCGTCCCGCCCTCGCCGGGGTTGCTGTGCGCGCTGGGCGATCTCGTCGCGGGCTTCCGCAACGAGTTCGCGCAGACGCTGATCCAGCTCACCGCCGACGTCGGTGACGCGTCCGAGATCCGCGGCGACCTGGAGACGCGGGCGCGCGAATGGATGGACGCGCAGGGCATTCCCGCCTCCGACCAGCACGTCGAGATCCTCGCCGACATGCGCTACCGCGGCCAGGGCTACGAGATCCCGGTGCCCTGGGGCGATGATCTCGAGGAGCGCTTCAACGCGCTGCACGAGCAGCTCTACGGGTTCCGGATGCCCAACACGGCGTCGGAGATCGTCAACCTGCGCGCCGTCGGCACCGGCGATCGCCCACAGCCCGAGCTGCCGGAGGAGGAGCCGGTCGAGGCGATGCTGTCCGCGGGCACGCACGCCCGCGCCGAGCTGCATCCGGGCGCGATCATCCCCGGCCCGTCGATCGTCACCGAGTTCGACTCCACGACCGTGATCCTCGACGGCTACGTCGCCGAGGTCGACCGCTTCTTCAACCTGCTGATCCGGAAGGCGTGAGCGATGAAGATCGCCGAGATCCCCGACCTCGAGGTCGATCCCGTCACCGTCGACATCATCGAGAACGCGCTGCGCCACGCTCGCTTCGAGATGGATGCGGTCCTGTTCCGGTCCGCCATGTCGCCGGTGATCCGCGAGCAGCACGACGAGTTCCCGATGCTCACCGACCCGCAGGGCCGGATGGTCGTCGGGCAGTTCGGCGCCTACATCAACGAGATGATGGCCGATTGGGACCGCGGCATCTACCCGGGCGACGTGATCCTCACGTCGGACCCGTACAAGTGCTCCGCGTCGATCTCACACACCAACGACTGGCTCGTGCTCGTCCCGATCTTCTTCGAGGACGAACTGGTCGGCTGGTCCTCGCAGTTCGGCCACCAGATGGACGCCGGCGGCCGCCTGCCGGGCTCGCTGCCCACCGGCGCGACGACGATCTTCGAGGAGGGCCTGATCATCCCGCCGCTGAAGATCATCGAGCGCGGCGAGGTGGCCGAGGACGTGTTGCGGCTGATCCTCAACAACGTCCGCCTGCCGGAGATGAACCGGGCGGACCTGTTCGCGATCATCGCCGCCTGCCATGCCGGCGAGCGGCGCGTGATGGAGCTCTGCGAGCGGTTCGGCAAGGACGTCTACCTGGCGACGCTGCAGGCGCTGCTGGACCGCACCCACGAGGCGATGCGCAAGCTGATCGGACTCGCGATCCCTGAGGAGCCGCAGACCTTCGAGGACTACATCGACGACGACGGGCTCGGCAACGGCCCGTACAAGATGAAGCTGACGATCTGGCGCGAGGGGGAGGAGGCCTGGTTCGACTGGTCCGGCACCGACCCGCAGGCGCTCGGGCCGATCAACTTCTACCTCTCCGAAGGCATGTTCAAGATGTTCATCGGGGTCTACCTGATCATGGTCAACGACCCGGACATCCTGTTCAACGACGGCTTCTATCCGCTGCTGAACGTCGTGATGCCCGAGGGGTGTCTCCTGAACCCGCGCTATCCCGCGGCTCTGGGGTGCCGCACGCACGGGCTGGCGCGGTTGTTCGACGTGCTCGGCGGCGCGCTGACCAAGCAGGCGCCGGAACTGAACACCGCCGCGGGCTACGGGACGTCCCCGTACATGCTCTATTCCGGCTGGAAGGAGAGCGGCGAGTTCTTCTACGCGATGGAGATCCTCTACGGCGGGATTCCCGGCCGCCCGATCGGTGACGGCATGGACGGGCACTCGTGGTGGCCGCTGTTCGAGAACATTCCGACGGAGTACCTGGAGGCCTATTACCCCCTGCGCGTGGACGGGTACACGACGGTGACCGACAGCGGGGGGCCGGGCCTGCACCGCGGCGGCAACGGGGTCGAGAAGCGCTACGTGTACCTCGAGCCGGGTCACGTCTCGATCCACGACGACCGCTGGCTCACGCGGCCGTGGGGCGTGCTCGGCGGGCTCCCGGGCGGGCGCTCGGAGAAGATCCTGCGCCGCGCCGACGGGACCGAGCAGGTGCTCCCGGCCAAGTGCGACGAGATCGAGGTCTCGCCGGGCGACATGCTGATCTATCGCACCGCGGGCGGCGGCGGGTGGAAGGACCGGCTCGACCGGCCGGTCGAGGCCGTCGAGCGCGACGTCGCCTTCGGGCTGGTGTCGGTCGAGGGCGCGTTGTCAGGGTACGGCGTGGTCGTGGGCGACCCGGCCGCGACGCAGGCCGAGCGGGCGAGGCAGCGCGAGGAGCGAGGCGAGGCCGCGGCGTTCGATTTCGGGCCGTCGGTCGCGGATGCGCTCGCGTCCTGCGAGGCGGAGACCGGGCTTCCCGCGCCGTCGCCGGCCAAGCCGCTGCGCTGGTCGCCGCTGGAGGACCGCGAGTCGGCGCTGGCCAGGGCACGCGGTGAGTGACTTCGGGGGGACGCTCGGGGTCGGTGAGCGGCCGGCGGTGGTGGTCGTCGACCTCAGCCTCGGCTTCACCGACCCCGAGTCACCGCTCGTGTGCGACCTCGACGACGTGCTCGTCGCGACCCGCTCGCTGCTCGACGTGGCGCGCGGGTCCGGCGTGCCCGTGTACTTCACGACGGTCAGCTACGACGAGGTGGGGGAGGCCGCCGCGGCGGTCTTCCTGCGCAAGGTCCCGGCGCTGCGGATCCTCCGGCCGGGCTCGCGCTGGGTGGAGATCGACGCGCGGCTGGGCCGCCTCGCGTCCGAGCCGGTGATCGCCAAGTCGGGAGCGTCGGCGTTCTTCGGCGTGCCGTTCGCGGCGATGCTCGCGGGGCGCGACACGCTGATCGTCTGCGGCGCGTCGACGTCCGGCTGCGTCCGCGCGACGGTCGTCGACGCGATGCAGCACGGGCTCGCTCCGATCGTCCCCCGCGAGTGCGTCGGAGATCGCTCTCCGCGCGCCCACGAGCAGGCGCTCGACGACATCTCCGGCCGCTACGGCGACGTGGTCGCGCTAGGGGAAGTTACCGGCGCGCTGGAGCAGCCCGGGTAGGTCCCTGCCCATCGTCTCGCTCAGCCATTCGGCGACCCCGATCAGGGCGTCGAGGTCGATCCCGGTCTCGACGCCTTCGTTCTCCAGCAGGTAGATCAGGTCCTCGGTGGCGATGTTGCCGGTCGCCCGGGGCGCGAACGGGCACCCGCCGAGGCCGCCGACGGAGGCGTCGAAGATCGTCGCGCCGTGCTCGAGCGCCGCGTACGCGTTGGCGTAGCCGGTGTTGCGCGTGTTGTGGAAGTGCACGCCGACCGGCTTGCCCGTCTTCAGCGCCGCCGGGACGAGCTGGGCGACCTGCTTCGGGACGCCGACCCCGATCGTGTCGGCGAGGATGATCTCGTCCGCGCCGGCCTCGGCCATCCGCTGGGCGTGGTCGATCACCAGGGCAGGGTCGACGCGGCCCTCGAACGGGCAGCCGAAGGCGACCGAGAGCGTCACGGTGACCTTCAACTCGGTGGCCGCGATGAGCTCTTTGGCGGTCTCCGCGGCGGCCTCGACGGTCGTGTTCTGGTTCTTGGCCGCGAACGTGTCCGTCACCGGGTAGGCGTAGTGGATCTCGTCGGTGGACGTCCGCAGCGCCCGCTCGAGGCCCTTGCGGTTGAGCACGAGGCTCGCGAAGGTCGTCGTCGCGTCCGGCTCGAGGCCGGCGAACACCTCCTCGGCGCCCGCCATCTGCGGGACGAGCTTCGGGTGGACGAAACTGGCGGCCTCGATCCGCGGGACGCCGGTCTGCGCCAGCCGCCGGCAGAGCTCGGCACGGACGGCCGGCGCAAGGGTCACCTTGTCGTTCTGGAGGCCGTCGCGGGGCCCCACATCGCACACGCTTACGGGCACGTGTGGATTGTTCCGCACAGGTTGTGACTACCGTCGCGCCGCCCCACATGCTTGACTGACCGGGCGATGGATCTTCGAGAGTTGCTCGGGATGCTCGACATGCCACCCGGCGAGAGCTACTACCGGAGCCGCATTCCCTGCCCGGAGGACGAGCGCGTGGCGCGTGTCGTCCGCGCGTTCAGCGAGTCATCGCCCGGCCGTCAGGCCGTGTTCCGCGAGGCCGTCGACGGCGTTCGCGCGGGGTTGCTGCTCGTCTTCAGCGAGCGCATGGCCGCCCTGGCCGTGCGCATGGAGAGCGCCCAGCCGATCGCGATGGGCCTGATCGCCGCCTCCCTGGCCCAGGAGGGCGACCCGCGTGAGGCGCTGGCCGTCCCCGCTCTGCACCGCCGCAGCGCCGAGATCCTCGGCCTCGACAACGTGCGCCTGTTCGACGAGGCAGCGGGCCGCACGGACCTGTCCGGCGCCCACTGGCTGCGCGACGTCCGCGACGCCGATGACTCACCCGAGGACGTCGGATACGAAGAGGCCGACGACGGCGAGGGCTTCCGCTACGAGCGAGCGATCGCGCGCCAGCCCCGGCATCGGTTCTGAGCACGGCGCCCACTGGGTAGGGTCCCTGACATGTTCTATTCGCTGCTGGGCCGGATGGTGTGGTACGGGCTCAAGCTCTTCCTGCGCAACAAGTACGGCCCGCGCTACGTGCCCAAGGGCCTGGCCGCGGGCGCCACCGTCGCGATCGCCGTCACCGTGACCATCGCCTTCCTGCGCGCCGGCCGCTCCTCCGACGAGTGAAGCCGAGCGCCCCCGCGGCGCTCCATTTTTGCCGCCGGTCCACCTGGAAGGATCGTGGGTCGTGGCCGAGTCACTTTCCCCCGCCCTACCCGGCGGCATCGTCTGGCTGCCCGCCCTCGGCGGTGCCCATCTGCTGCGCGCCGAACTCGGCCGCGGCGACCCCCCGGCGCTGATCCTGCAGTCCAACACCGGCGCCGAGCACCGCATCGAACCAGGCCCACAGGCGCGCTTCAGCCGCATCGCCGACTACCTGGTCCCGGCCGGCCTGCATTGGTCGATCGCGTCCCTTGTCTGGCCGGACGGCACCCGGGCGCTGCTCCCGAACCCGCCGGACGCCCGCGGCGAGGTCATCGCGCTCCCGACCCGCCGCTCTCAGCCCGAGCCAGAGCCGGCCGCGCTGCACTGGACGGCTCCGCCTCCGGGCGGAACGGCAACGCCGCCAAGGCCCAACAACGGCGCCACGGCGGCGTCGGCGCGTCCCACGCCGGGCGCACTCGGAAAGTCCGCACCCGCCACGCCCGTCCCGACGGCGGCGCCGCGTGTGCCGCGGACGTCTGACGCGGACAGCGCGGCGACCGGCTGGCGCGAACGCCGCGCGGTCCTCGAGTCCGATCTCGTCCTCGCCGCCGAGGCCGTGCTGCAGGCGCGCGAGAGCGAACGCGAGACCGGCGAGGCCGTGTTGTCGGTGCTTGCGGGCGCGCACGCCGACCTGCAGGCCGTCCGCGCGGCCCGCGCCGCGGACGCGGCGCTGCTGGCCACGCTCACGGGCCAGCTCGAGGCCGAGCGCAGCGCCCACGCCGCGACCCGCCAGGCGACGAGCGGTGGTCGCGCGACGGACGCTCTGCGCGTCCAGCTCGAGCAGGCGTGTCACGACGCGGCGGCCGCTCGCCTCGAGGTCGAAGCGCTCCGCGCGCAGTTGGAGGCCGAGCGCACCGCCCGCGCCCGTGCGGAAACCGCCCTCGGCAAGGCGCTGACGGGCCACCAAGACCTCAAACGCCACGCGAGCGCCCAGGCCCAGGTCGCGGCCGCCGCGCCGCGCCGCGCGCCGGCGGACTCGACGAGCCTGATCGCCGCCCTCGACGCGGCGGCCAACACGCTGCGCGCGACCGTCCCGGCCCGCGACGAGCGGCCGAGCGAGCCCGTCGCGCCCCGGGAAGGCTTGCCGCCGCGCTCCGCGCCGAGCACCCCGCTCGCGCCGGCCGCGACGCCCGCGCCGAGCGCCCCGCTCGCGCCGGCCGCGACGCCCGCGCCGGGCGCCCCGCTGACGCGGGCCGCGACGCCCGCGCTGAGCGCCCCGCTGACGCCGGCCGCGACGCCCGCGCTGAGCGCCCCGCTGATGCCGGCCGCGACGCCCGCGCTGAGCGCGACGCTCACGCCGGCTGCGACGCCTACGCCGGGCGCCCCGCTCACGCCGGCCGCGACGCCCACGCCGGCTGCGACGCCTACGCCGGCCGCCCCGCTCGCGCGGGCGACGGCGCTCGCGCCGCTCAGGGTCGAGCCCTCGCCGTGGCGGCTCGGCTCGAACCGTGCCACGACGTCGGTGCCACCGGACGTCGCGCGGCCCGGGTTGCTCAACGCGTTGATGGCGCTCGCCCGCGAGGACACCGTGGCCGCCGGCGGACTGCTCGCCGGGCTGCTGTCCGCGCAGGGCGCCGTCGTGGGCGCGGACATCACCTATGACCTGACGATCCGCGGCTTCGGGACGTTCGCGGTGACCGTGCGCGACGGAACCGCGAGTGTCCGCCGGATCGCGCGGCGACGATCGCGCCGCGAGGCCGCCTTCCATCTCGCGGGCGACCCGCTGATGCTCGCCGAGCTGCTCGCGGGCGAGCGTCACCGGATCAAGCGCTTCGGCCGCGACGGCGTGAAGGTCAACCGGCGCCGCAGGCGCGCCCAGGCACTCGCCGAGCTGCGAGACGCCGACATCACGCTGGCCGAGCTGGCGCGTGCGGGGGCGCGGCTCGAGCCGGCGCTGGTCTACCGCGCGCTGCCGTTCGCGGTCGCGCCCGCATGGACGCGCGGGCACGTGTTCACCGTCGCGCAGGAGATCGTCGAGCTCGCGCCACGGGCCTGGTACGTCACCGCACGCGATGGCGTGGCGCTCAGCGTGGTCGAGCACACCGCCGGCTGCGCGGCGGACGCGACCGTGACGATGAGCCGCGCCGCGTTCGACCGGCTGCTCAAAGCCGAGCGCCCCGCCGCCGACGACCTGCCGGTCGTGCGCGGCAACCGCGACGCGGTCGCGGCGCTCAAGCACTGGACGGAGCTCGCCGCCGGCGCGTGAGCCCGGGCCGCGAGCCGCGAAGGACGGCGCGGCGCGCGCTCAGGCGCCGTGCGTGACCGCGAGCGCGCGGGATTCGGCGCGCCGCAGGTGGTCGAGCAGCGCGGCGCGGGCCGAGGGGGGAGGCGCGTTGATCAGCGTGTCCATCAGGCCCATGTGGTCGGCGGCCAGGTCGTCGAGGTCCGACGAGACGCGGTTGGCCACGGCGAGCACGATCCGCAGCTCGCGCAGCGCGGCCTCGGCCGCGGTACGCAGCCGGCGGGAGGAGGTCGACGCGACGATCGCCAGGTGGAAGGCCGCGTCAGCGGCGACCGCGGCGCGGCCGTCGCCCGCCTTGGCGGCGTCGGTCATCGAGGTCACGGCCGCCTGCAGCCACACGTCGTCGGCAGGGCGGTTGCGGACCAGCGCGTCCAGGCCGGCGAGTTCCAGCGTGCGGCGCGTGGCGAAGAGGTCGCGCACGTCGTCCACGGAGATCCGGACGACTTCGAGCCCGCGGTGGAGCGAGTGCACGAGCAGGCCTTCGCGCTCGAGCCGGCCCAGCGCGGCCCGCGCGTCGGAGCGGGTGACGCCCATCCGGCTGCTGATCTCCTCGTCGGAAATGCCCGAGCCGGGAGGGAAGAAGCCGCCGAGGATCTCGTCGCGAACGGCCTCGGCAACGTCGTCGGCGGGGGTCGCCCGCTCGAGCGGAAGCAGGCTCATGAGCCGCTCCAAGAACCGGTGAGTTGTTGCGCGGACACCGACCCCCCACCCGAGGTCCGAGCACGGACCTTCGCCTGGCTCGCGAACGGCTCCCGCGGGGATGGGCTCAGTGTCAGACCTTTAGCGACACAGAGCGCCACAGCGACGACGGTTTCCTGCATTGGCACGATGCTCTGAGGATCGCGCGGAACTGTCAAGTAACACAGTGTCAATGGACCAACGTCCGACGAGTCCGAGGTGTCCAAAGGTTCAGTTTGGCCAGACCGCGGACAACGCCGCGCCGATTTCACGCACTTCGCCCTCCGTCAAGGTCTCGGTACAGAACACCATTGCCCCATCCTGAAACATCGCACGCACGCTGACCTCGCCCGCCGCGAGCGCGCCCGTGAGGTCCCCGCCGCCGCGCACGACCACCGCGTTGACCGGTCCGTCGTCGACCAGCGCCTCCTCGAGCGTGAAGTGCGACACCGAGATCTCCGCCCCGGGAAGCGCGGCGCAGAGCGCCGCGAGCTCCCGCGCCAGCGCCTCGTACCCGCGCCGGCGCGCCTCGTGATCCGCCGCCAGCCACTCCTCCAGCGCGACGACGGTGGCCACGACCGCGGACCGGTCGAGCTTGAACGCCCGCCCGAACGTCCGCCACGGCCCGGACTCATACCCGACGAAATCCAGCGCGGCGACGTCAGCGACCAGCGAGGACGAGCCCGCCACGAACCCTCCCGCGTTGGGCCCGAAGAAGTACTTGGCCGAGAAGCACGCGACGTCACCCGCGCCAGACCAGCGCGCGAGCTCCGACAGCGGGAAGCTCTGATAGGCCGCGTCGACCACGACCGGCACGCCGGCCGCCCGCGCGAGCGGCGCAACGACGTCCAGCGGCACGGCCACCGCATCCAGGTGCGCCGGATGCAGCAGCGCGGCGGGCTGTGACGAGAGCGCGGACGCGATGTCGTCCACCCACTCCACCCGCGCCCCCGCCAAGGCCGCGCAGCGCGCGTACTTGTACTCGTGCCCGCGCTGCATCAGCACCACCGAGTCGACCAGCGGCAGCGCCTCGATCACCGCGCCGGACCCCCGCGACACGCACGCCCCCAGCGCCAGCGCGATCCCCGCCGACGCGCCCGGCACCACCCGCGCCGCCGGACACCCGCACAGCGAGGCGATCCGCTCCCCCGAGGCGTCCAGCAACTCGTCCATCGACGCCCACGTCGAGGACGCCTCACGCACCGCCTCCAGCACGCCGGCGCTGAGCACCGACCCGCCGAGGTCGGTGTAGATCCCGCACGCGTTGACGACGCGGCGCACGCCCAGCGACGAGTAGATCGGCATCGAGACCATTGTTATCCCGCATCTTCCGGGGGACGCGTCGATTCGGTCCGAAGCGACACCTATCGTTTCCACCCCGATGAGCTCCCCGACGGTCGCGCACCTGCATGTCCACTCCGAGTACTCGCTGCTGGACGGCGCGTGCAACATCGACAAGCTCGCCGAACGGGCGGCGGAGTTCGGCCAGCCGGCGATCGGCCTGACCGACCACGGCGTCATGAACGGCGCGGTGGAGCTCTACAAGGCGGCCAAGAAACACGGTGTCAAGCCGCTGCTGGGTCTCGAGGCGTACTTCGTCGACGACCGCACCGTGCGCGACCGCAAGGTCGAGCGCAACCACCTCACGCTGCTCGCACAGAGCAACGAGGGCTTCAAGAACCTCACGACGCTGAGCTCGAAGGGCTTCCTCGAAGGCCTGCACCGGGGCAAGCCGGGCGTCGATCTCGAGCTGCTCTCCCAGCACGCCGAGGGCGTCATCTGCCTTACGGGCTGCCTGGCTTCGCGCACGAGCCAGCGGATCATGGACGGCAAGTACGACCAGGCGCGCGAGCACCTCGATCAGCTGATCCAGGTCTTCGGCCCCGAGGACGTCTACCTCGAGGTGCAGAAGAACGGCCTGACCGAGCAGGAGCAGGTCAACGAGGCGATCCGCAAGTTCCAGCAGGACACCGGGCGCCCGTTCGTCGGCACGGCCGACGTGCACTATCTGCGCAAGGAGGACTTCCGCAACCACGCCGCGCTGCTGTGCGTGCAGACGAAGTCCACGCTCGCGGCGCCGAAGATGTCCTTCTCGACCAACGAGTTCTATCTGAAGAGCTCGGACGAGATGGCGGAGTCCTTCGCGGAGTTCCCGGGCGCTCTCGAGTCGACGCTCGAGATCGCCGAGCGCTGCGACGTCGAGATCGCCCTCGGCGGCCAGCTGATCCCGACGTTCGACTGCCCGGACGGGCTGACGGAGAAGGCGTACCTGCGCGGCCTGGTCGAGGCCGGGATGCACGAGCGCTACGGCACGCCGCTGCCCGCGCAGGCCGTCGAGCGCATGGAGATGGAGCTCGGCGTCATCGACAAGATGGGCTTCAACGCCTACTTCCTGATCGTCTGGGACTTCGTGAACTGGTCGAAGTCCAACGGGATCGCGGTCGGCCCGGGCCGTGGCTCGGCGGCGGGCTCGATCATCGCCTACTCGCTGAAGATCACCGACGTCGACCCGCTCGCCTACGACCTGCTGTTCGAGCGCTTCCTCAACGCCGAGCGCGTGTCGATGCCGGATATCGACATCGACTTCTCCGTGCGCGGCCGAGAGCGCGTGATCCGCTACGTGACCGACAAGTACGGCACCGACCGCGTGGCGCAGATCATCACCTTCGGCAAGATGTTCCCGCGCGCCGCGACGCGCGACGCCGCCCGCGTGCTCGGGCACGACTACGGCGTGGGGGACAAGCTCGCCAAGCTCATCCCGGACCCGATCATGGGCCGCCCGCCGAGCTTCGAGGAGTGCCTGCAGCCGGGCGCCGAGCTGGCGGCCGAGGTTGGGCGCGATCCGGTCGCGGCGCAGATCGTCGAGGTCGCCCAGGGCCTGGAGGGCATCGTCCGCAACGCGTCCATCCACGCCGCCGCGGTGGTCATCTCAGACCGCTCGCTGACCGACATCGTGCCGCTGCAGCTGGCCGACGCCGGCACCGGCGAGGACGGCAACAAGGTCTACCGGACGGTGACCCAGTTCAGCATGAAGCCGATCGAGGAGATCGGCCTGCTGAAGATGGACTTCCTGGGCCTGCGCAACCTCGACGTGATCGAGGACGCGCTGGACATCATCGGTCGCTCGACGGGCACGCGGCCGGACATGGCGACGCTCCCGCTCGACCACGCGCCGACGTACGAGATGATGGCCCGCGGCGACTCGATCGGCGTGTTCCAGTTTGAATCCGAGGGCATGCGCGAGGCGCTGCGCAAGGTCAACCCGACCGAGTTCGAGGACCTGGTGGCGCTCGTGGCGCTCTACCGCCCAGGCGCCATGGATCAGATCCCCGCGTACGCGCGCGGCAAGCGCAACCCGGAATCGATCCAGTACATCGACGACCGTCTCCGGCCGATCACCGAGTCGACCAAGGGCGTGATCCTCTACCAGGAGCAGGCGATGCAGATCGCCAAGTCCCTGGCCGGGTTCACGGGCCCGCAGGCGGACGATCTGCGCAAGGCGATCGGCAAGAAGAACCGCGCCGCGATGGCCAAGCTGCAGCCGATGTTCGTCGAGGGCTGCCGGGCCAACGGCGTGACGCCGGACGTCATCGAGTCGCTGTGGGCGACCAACGAGAAGTCCGCGGACTACTCGTTCAACAAGTCCCACGCCGCCTGCTACGCGCTGATCTCCTACCGGACGGCGTGGCTGAAGGCCAACTATCCCGCCGAGTACATGGCCGCGCTGATCAGCTCGGTCATGGACACCAAGGACAAGGTCCCGTTCTTCGTCAACCAGGCGGAGTCGATGGGGATCGAGATCCTGCCGCCGGACGTGAACCTCTCCGACCACGAGTTCATGGTCGTGGAGGGCAACATCCGCTTCGGCCTGGACGCGGTGAAGGGCGTCGGCTACGCGGCGGTGGAGGCGATCAAGAACGCCCGCGAGGAAGGCGACTTCACGTCGCTGTGGGAGTTCTGCGAGCGCGTCGACGGTCGCGCGGTCAACAAGCGCTCGATCGAAGCGCTGATCAAGTGCGGCGCGTTCGAGTCCACCGGCGCCACGCGCCGCGGGATGCTGGACGTGCTCGACGCCGCCCAGTCGGCGGGCCAGCGCACCCAGCAGGACGCGCAGATGGGGCAGGGGTCGATCTTCGACCTCTTCGACGCCGGACCGGCCAACACGCCGATGGCGCCCGCGCACCCACCCGTGCCCACGCACGAGTACGAGCGCACCGAACTGCTGGCGATGGAGAAGGAATCGATCGGCATCTTCATCACCGAGCACCCGCTCAAGCGGGTCCGCGAGGCGCTGAAGGTCAAGACCGACTGCGTGACCTCCGAGGTGATCAACCAGCGCGACGGCGAGTGGGTCAAGGTCGGCGGGATGATCACGGAGTCCAAGAAGATCAAGACCCGATCGGGCTCGACGATGATGTTCGCGACGCTCGACGACCTCGACGGCTCGGTCGAGATCGTCGTCTTCGAGAAGGCGCTGGCGGCCGCTCAGGAGGTGATCGCCGACGACGCGATCGTCCTCGTCCGCGGCCGGGTCGATCACAAGGAGGCCGGCAAGGTCTGCGTGATCGTCCAGGAGGTCACGAAGTTCGACCCGACCGAGGCCGAGATCGAGAAGGCCAAGGCCCAGGTCGCGGCGGTCGCGGCGACGGTCCCGAAGGCCCTCAAGCGCCGCGTGGACGCCGCCCAGCTGCCGGCGTCGGTGATCGACGACCTGCGAGACCTGTTCGAGCGCTACCCGGGCGAGACCGAGTTCGTGCTCGAGATGCACACCCGGACCGGCCTGCGGCGCCTGAAGTTCGGCGCCGGCTACCGCGTCCAGGCGCGCGACGCGGGCCTGCGCGCCGAGCTCGACGCGCTGCTCGGCCAGACCGCCACCGCAGCGGCCTAGGCGCCCACGTTCAGCGTCAGCGTGTCTCCCTCGTCGGCGCTTCGGCGGTGATGTCCTGGCCTACGACGCAGGTCGTGGTCCACGCGCCGGTCGTGCTCGCGACGCATGAGCTCACCGTGGCCGCGAAGGCTCAGAGTGCGCTGAGCCTCTCCGCCAGCCCGCGCGAACGCAGGTCATGCGCCCACGCCATATCGACCGGCTCGATGTCCTTGCCTGACCGGCCGGGACCTTCGAAGATCACCGGCAGACCCTCGAAGCGCGGCTCGGAGAGGAACGCGATCATGCCCTCGAGCCCGATCTCACCGTCGCCCAGGTTGACGTGACGGTCGCGATTCGAACCGAGCTCGGTCATCGAGTCGTTGACGTGCAGCGCCTGCAGGCGGTCGCAGCCGACGATGGAGTCGAACTCGTCGATGACCTTCGCGAGCTTCTCGCGGGTGCGGACGTCATAGCCGGACGCGAACAGGTGACAGGAGTCCAGGCAGACGCCGAGGCGCTTCTGGCCGCCGGCCTGCTCGAGCAGCGACGCGAGCTCCTCGAACGAGCGCCCGAGGGTTCCGCCCGCGCCGGCGGTGTCTTCGAGCAGCAGCGGGCACGTCTCGGACTCCGCGAGCGCCTCCTTGATGACCGCGGCCGCGCGCGTGACCGCCTCGCCGACGTCGCCCTTCAGCGCCGACCCCGGATGCAGGACGACACCCACGGCGCCGAGCTTCGCGCCCGAGTTCAGTGCGACGGTCAGCGCCGTCAGCGACTTCTCGCGCAGCTCCGGATCCTCGGAGGCGCAATTGAGCAGGTAGACGGCATGGATGACCAGCGCCTGGACCTGCGAGCCGTCCATCGCGTCATGGAACGCAGCGACCTCTTCGTCGCTGTAGACGCGCGCTTTCCAGGCCCGCGGGCTCTGATTGAAGATCTGGATCGACCGGCAACCCCGCTCTTCCCCGCGCTTTACGGCGTTCGCCGGACCACCGGCGGGAGAAACGTGGGCGCCGATCAACATAGGATGATGTGAATCATGCGCGTTCGCTTTCCCCCATCGCCGACCGGCGCGCTGCATATCGGCAACGCGAGGACGGCACTCTACAACTGGCTTTTGGCCCGTGGCTCGGGCGGCCAGCTTGTGCTGCGCATCGAGGACACGGATCGCGAGCGCTCCACGCCTGAGAACGTCCAGCTGATCTTCGAGAGCCTGGAGTGGCTCGGGATCGACTGGGACGAAGGCCCGATCTACCAGTCCGACAACGCCCCGCGGCACGCCGCGGTCGTCCAGCAACTGCTCGATTCCGGTCAGGCGTATCGCACCACCGCCGGCCCGGAACAGGTCAAGGCCTACAAGGAGGCCAACGACAACCGTGGCTTCCGCGGCGCCGAGGAGGGTGAGGGCGCCGTGCGCCTGCGGATGCCCGACGAGGGCGCCACGGTCGTCAACGACATCATCCGCGGCGAGACGGCCTTCGAGAACGACCTCCTCGACGACCTCGTGATCGCCCGCGCCGACGGCACGCCGGTCTACCACCTGGCGGTCGTCGTCGACGACCGCGACGCCGAGATCACACACGTCGTCCGAGGCGCCGACCATTATTCGAATACGCCAAAACACGTTCGAATCTACGAAGCATTGGGCGCGCAGCCACCCACCTACGCGCATCTGCCCCTGCTGCACGGCCCCGACGGGAAGAAGCTGAGCAAGCGCCATGGGGCGGCCTCCGTGTCAGATCTCCGGAAAACGGGGTATCTACGAGAAGCAGTGATCAACTACCTCGCCTTGCTGGGTTGGGGCTACGACGAATCCACCACGTTCTTCACCATTGACGAGCTGCAGAAGCTGTTCTCACTGGAGCGGGTGTCCAAGAACCCGGCGGTCTTCGACGAGCAGAAGCTGCATTGGATGAACGGCCGCTACCTGCGGGAGCTGCCGGTCGACGATCTGACCCAGCGGCTCGAGGAATTCACGGGGCGGACCGGCCTGAAGGGCGCGGTGGAGATCACGCAGGACAAGATCTCCACGCTCGACGGCTTCTGGCCGTTGGCCGGATCGTTCTTCGACGGTCCGGCGGATGACCCGGCGGCGCGCGAGAAGTTCCTGGTTCCGGCCGAATCCCGGGAGGCGCTCGAGGACGTCCGCGCGGCGCTGACCGAGCTCGCCGAGCCGTGGACTACGGCCAACGTCGAGGAATGCCTGCGCTCAGTCGTGGAGCGAACGGGTAGGAAAGCCAAGCAGATCTTCCAGCCATTGCGGGTCGCTTTGACCGGTACGACCGTTTCACCCGGTATCTTCGAGACGGTCGCGCTTCTGGGGCGCGCGGAAACCCTCGCGAGGCTGGGACATGCGCTCGAGGCGTAGCTGGCGGGATAGGAGGAACGGTGGCGGGAGTCTCAATCATCGGTCGGGATTTGCCGATAGAGGGTCAAGGTGACATGACCGTGACGCCGGGACATACTCCAGAACGCCTGCCTTCGGCCGATGACTCACTCATGAGCACCGCCACCGCACCGGCCGTCGTACGGCCCACCCGCCCCCGCGGCGACGCGCCGTACGCCGTCGTCGGCCGGCCTCGTAACGAGGGGCACGGCAAGCGACTTACGGCTGCCTTCGAGGCCCTCGAGGTCTTCCCGGCGCTGGCCGAATCGCGGAACCGCCTGCTCACCCTGATCGCCGAGGAGCGCCCCTCCACCGGTGACGTGGTGCGCGCCATCGAGTCCGACGTCGCCCTGGTCATCTCCGTGATGCGCCTCGCCAACGGGATGGACTCGCCCAAGCGCGGCCAGGTCGAGTCGGTCGTCAGCGCCGTCGAGGTGCTCTCCCCGGAGGCCGTCCAGCGCCTCGCGGCCAACGCCGAGACCTTCGAGTTCTTCGAGCGCGGCAAGACCTGGGACGCCGCTCCTGAGCGCTTCCGTCTGCACGCCGTAGCGGTACAGCGCGCCGCCGACCGCCTTGCCGCGGCCGCCGGCTACGCGCACCGCGACCGCCTGCTGGTCACCGCCCTGCTCCACGACGTCGGCAAGCTCGTGCTCATGCACGCCTACCCGGGCTACCCCAAGCAGGTCCACGGACCCGCCCGCACGCCCGAGGAGCGCCTGCACTACGAGCGCCGCGAGCTCGGCGTCGACCACGCCCTGGTCGGCGGCGTCCTCGCCCGCCGCTGGAACCTGCCCAACGCCGTCGCCTCCGCGATCGAGCGCCACCACTCCGACGACGCCCAGGGCGACGCCGCCTTCGTGCGCCTCGCCGACATGCTCGCGCACTACTCGCAGGGCTCGCCGGTCTCCTCGACCGAGCTCCTGCGCGCCGCCCGCACCGTCGGCTTCGGCCCGAGCGAGCTGCGCTCCGTGCTCTACGACCTGCCCTACCCGTCGCAGGACCGCCCCCGCGCGGTCGAGCCCTGCCCGCTCTCCTCGCGCGAGCTGGACGTCCTCAAGCGCCTCGCCCAGGGCATGGTCTACAAGCAGATCGCGCTCGAGCTCTCCCTGAGCACCAGCACGGTCCGCACCCACCTGCACAACATCTACGGCAAGCTCGGCGCCGTCGACCGCGCCCAGGCCGTTCTGCACGCCACCGAGCGCGGCTGGCTCTAAAGTCGCGGTAGGCCGCGACCTTAATTCGTCGCGCGCGTGTCAGCATGAGCGCGTGCTCTCGATCACGACGAAGTCGCCCTACGCGATTCGCGCGCTGGCCGAGCTCGCCCGCTGCGGCGGCGCCGGCCCGGTGCCGATCGGTGAGCTCGCCCGCCGGCGCGACGTGCCGGTCCAGTTCCTCGAGCAACTCTTCGCCGTCCTGCGGCGCGCGGGCATCCTGCGCTCCCAGCGCGGCGTGAAGGGCGGCTACGCGTTCGCGCGCGAGCCCGCCGAGGTCACCGTCCTCGAAGTCGTCGAGCTGCTCGACGGCCGTCTCGGCGCCGAGGCCGAGGGCATCTTCGCCGAAGCCGCCGCGGCCGCCCGCGCCGTCCTCGCCAAGACGACGATCAACGACGTCGTCGAGAACGAGAACCGCGCCGCCGGCGCGACGATGTACTACATCTAGTTTCCCGTTCCGCCCTGAGTCGAGTTTGGCTCTACAGTGCGGTTGCCGTCCGTCTGGGTCCGGCCGAATCCGCTGGGTAGTTTCCCACCAGCGTCCCGTGGAGTGGCGCGTTTGGCGTTCGACCATGGGGTTCTTTGACCCGTTCGACGGGGCTTCCCGGCGCCGCCCGCTGAACGGCTCTACGCCTGGGATCGCGCGGGTGGGGGATCCAGTCCACACACACCCACCGTGGGGAGGGGCAGAGGCTGGATTAGGGGTGTGTGTGGTCTTCATCACCCACCCGAGGAACGGTGGTGGTGGACGGGACGCTCGCCGCCACCTTTACGCCTCGATGAGCATCGCCGCGGGCGTCAACGCACACGCGCTCTGCCGCTACATGGGCCACAGCTCGAACGCCGTGACGTTCGACCTCTACGCCCACCGCTTCCCGGGCAACGAGTCCGACGCCGCCGCGCTCCTTGACGCGTTCCTCGACCGCGCCCTTCTGGCCTGACCCTTGAACTTCGACGTCTCGAATCCGATAATCAGATCGTGAGCGAGATCAGCGCAACTGAAGCATCGAAGCGCTTCGCCGACCTGCTGGACGCGGTCGAGCACCGCGGAGAGACCTTCACGGTTGTGCGCCGCGGGCGTATCGTCGCCACGATCGCGCCGGCCCGCCGCGGCACCGGCGCAGACCTCCGCCGCATCCTCACCGATCATCCGCCCGACGACCGCTGGGCCGATGACCTCGAGGACCTGCGCCGCTTCGTCGGCGAGGCCCCGACCCCCGACCCGTGGAACGACTGATCGTCGACACCGGCGTGCTGATCGCG
This sequence comes from uncultured Solirubrobacteraceae bacterium, assembly GCA_963798325.1. GTDB lineage: Bacteria > Actinomycetota > Thermoleophilia > Solirubrobacterales > Solirubrobacteraceae > Solirubrobacter. The sequence goes on along the minus strand of CAWCSS010000001.1, from coordinate 283,161 downwards.
ATCGAGCGCGGCCGCCAGATCGACACAACTGTGCTCCCGGATGACGCCGACATCGCGATCGCGGCGATCACGGCCTCGGAATTGCTCGTCGGCATCGAGCTCGCCGACGCGCAGCGCCGTGCAGCTCGGACGGCGACGGTGGGCGCGATCCTCGCCACCTTCGACGTCATCGCCTTCGACGTCGACGTCGCCCGCCACCACGCCGCCCTCCTGGCCCACGTACGTCGAACGGGCCGCCCGCGCGGCGCGCACGATCTCCAGATCGCAGCGACGGCGCGCGCAACGAGCCGGTTCCTGATCACGACCGACGCCCTGGCATTCGACGATCTCCCCGCCGTTAGCCACCGCGTGATCTCCCGCCACTAGCGCTTATCGCGCGCGAAGGAGTAGTCGTGCCGCGCATGTCGCGAGTGCTGCCTATGCAGAACCAGCGCCCAAGCCTCGGCGTGTTATCACTCGCGTCGTCCGCTCACGGCTCCGGAGCGGGCCGGACCCCACCGCCACTGGGACGCGGGCGAAGATGTCCATTTCGTCGACAAGCGCGCCTTCGCTTCGGACCTGTCCACAAACGATATCCAGCGATATCATTTCCGTTGTGCCCGACGTGCTGATCCGTGATGTCCCGGCCGAGGATCTGGCCCGGATCGATGCCCACGCCGCGCGACAGGGCTTGTCGCGGACGGAGTATCTCCGTCGCCGGCTGCGCCAGGACGCCGCGCGGCCGGTAGGCCCGGTGACCGTCGCGGATCTGCGGCGATTCTCATCGCGCTTCGCGGATCTCGGCGATCAGCAGATCATGCGCGACGCCTGGTCGTGACCGCCGCCGGCAACCGACCCGGCTGGCTGATCGACAAGTCGGCGCTGGTCCGTCTGGGCGCTGGGCCGGATGCCGAGGTATGGGCCAACCGGATCGAGCGAGGGCTGATACGGATCGCATCCGTGACCTTGCTCGAGGTCGGCTACTCGGCTCGCGACGCCGCCGAACTGCGGGCCGGCTACACCGAGCCCCCGATCGCGGCGATGCCGGTGGAATATGCCACCCCGGTGTCTGAAGATCGGGCTGTCCAGGTGCTCGACATCCTCGCTGAACGTGGCCGTCACCGCGCTCCATCGATTCCCGACCTAATGATCGCCGCGATCGCAGAAGGTTCCGGCTTGGTGGTCCTGCACGACGACAAGGACTTTGACTTGATCGCCGAGGCCACCGGCCAGTCGGTCGAACGCCTCCGGGCCTGAGCGCAGGCAGGGCCTCCCGCTGGCCCCATGCCAACGACCTCAGATCAAGGGAGCATTCGTCGAATCGATCCGCCCGTCGCCGACGGGCTCTTCGGCCGCCCGTCAGATCCGGCGTGGAAGCGCGAGACAACGCTCGCCGGGATCATTGGCGCGCGCCGAGCGTGGACGGTGGCGCACACCGCGCACGCATAGCGCGGGCCGAGCCTCGCCTGAGCGGTCGAGGATCTCCAGCCACGCGCTGGTGTCCTCGTCAACGAAGCCGGAATCGTTCCTGATCACCATTCGCGTTCGCCGGCGTCGCCGCTCGCGCGTGGTTGACTTCGATGCCTATGCCGGACATCCGCGACATCGCCGCGGAATGGGATACCGCCGTGCGCGCGGCCGTGCCCGCGTTCGCCCGGCTGGTCCCCGAAGCCGAGACCCGCGGCTCGGTGCTACGTCCGGGCGCGTCTGAGTCCGAACTCGTAATCGCCGAAACGAGGCTGGGGATCAAGCTCCCCGAGCCGTATCGGTCGTTCTTGCGGATCTCGAACGGCGCGGACGCCGGGCCGCTGGGCGCCGACACCGTGCACCGCGTCTGGGAGCTCCCGCGCTGCGGTCTCCTGCCCGCCGCCGAAGTCGATCACTTCGAGCAACAAGTACCCCGATTGATGGACATCTGGCGCGAAGGGATGGCGGGGCTCGCCGACAAGCAGACGCTACCCACCGACGAGGAGCCCGTCGACGTCGTGGACTTCTCCAGCCACGGGCATGCGCTCAACATCACCGTGCCCGAGCAGGACAACATCGTCGCGCTGGTCGAGAAGCCCGGACACTGGCAGGTGTGGGAATTCGCGCACACCGAGGTCATCGCCCACCGATCCTTTGCCGCGTTCCTGCAGGCCAAGACGCGCACGGCCACCGAACAGATCAATGCGCGCACGGTACGGCTCGCCGCCGACCGGTATCGCAATCCGCGCCAGTGTCTCAGCGACCTCGCCGACGCCGGCGACCCGCTCGCCGTCGAGATCGCGTGTAGCGCCTTCAGAGAACCTTCGACCCCCGACGAGCAGCAATTCGCAGCCACACGCCTACGGATGATCGGCGATCCCCGAGCCCTGCCCGTCCTGCAAGCGGCGCTGCGCACCGAGCTCGATCCGTCCGTCGAGGTGCTCGTTCTCTTCGCGCTCGACAGCTGCGGCGACGCCGACGCGATCCCCCGGCTGCAGCGACTGGTCGGCATTGATCACCCTCGCGCCAGTTGGGCCGCCGGCTACCTCGAACGTCGCCACCGATGCACAACATGGTGAGCGAGGCTGACAGCCTCCCAAGCCCAGCATTCTCCGAGACGACGAACACGGTCATCTCAGGCCCTAGAGCTCACCCACTAGGCCGGCGCGGCGCCGCAGACGGGCCTGCTGGAAGCCACCGAAGATGCTGCTCTCGTCGATAAGCGGTGCGTCATTCGCGGCCGCATGTCTTCCGCGGAGCGCACCGGCACATCTCACATCGTGCACGCGCGGATCGTTCTGCTGTGCAGAACTCGAGTTCTGCACCGAGGACCATTTGTCGATGAGCGACATGGTCGCGTGACGCAACGCAACGTCCCTCCGCGGCGTGAACTCAGAACCCCGCTCGCTTCCACCGGCTGCTGGTTTCGTCCGTTTCGACGGCGGCGGGTTCTCGGCCGGCAGTGCTCCTCTTGACTCGGCGGGGCAAGCGTCGCGGCGTGATCGTTCGGGACGCAACCTGCAGGTTGCCTGGTCACTTGTGTACCCCAGCGGTACCAAAGCGACCACCGACAGCCGACCTGTCGACCGCGAGCAGATCGCTCACGATCGACCGTACGCGTATTCCCCGGCAACGTGGTCGATCGCGTTCGACGCATCAACCGGCGGCGGCCGTACGACGCGAGAAACGTTCCGCACCCCCACGGCCGTGGCCTCGGACTCCGTGGCCCTCCGCGACCCGCTGGTTGATTGACGGTGCTCTACACCATCAATCGACCACTCGATCCCGCGCGCAGGCAACGGTCGAGCCCAAGAGACTCGCGAGCGCTCCATAGCCGCAACTCCTCTGACCGCTAAGCCGCCTGTGCGAGCGCGATGGTCGACACGCCTCGAAATAGGCGCTTCGTGGAACCGGTTCCTCCGACGCTTCGCCCTGAGACTCGCCAGCGAAGTCAAGCCCCGGGACGTGACCGCCAGTTTTGGCTCGTCGGCACCGGCGTGCTGATCGCGATTGAGCGCGGCCGTCAGATCGACCCAACCGTGCTCCCGGATGACGCCGACATCGCGATCGCGCCGATCATGGCGTGGGAACTGCTCGTCTTTCGGCTGCGCATGGTGATCGAGGCCCGGGGGAGTGCTCGTGCTCGCTGCTGAGGCGCCGGCGCGCCGGGGCGGCGATCCAATTCGTCCTGACGGCTGAAAGGAAATCGTAAGACGAACTCGGTGATGCACGGGTAGTTTCGCGGTCTCAGTCGGTCCTGAGAATCCGAGGAGTGGAGGGTGAGATGCGGCCTGTCCGGTGCGCTCTGGCGCTGGGGATGAGTCTTGCCGTGATCAGCGCCGCTGATGCCCACGGGCAGGAGCGAACGTACACGTACGTACCGGTCGGCGGGTTTGGGAACAATCAGTCCCCCGGCAGCCCTCTGAAGGATGTCAATGAGGCCGGGCAGGCGGTCGGCGTCGGGGAGACGAACTCGCCCGGGTTTTCGCGCGCGTTGTTCTGGGAGGCGGGACGGGTCGCGAATCTCGGGGCGAATTATCCGGATGCGCGTGCGCATGCGAGCGCGCTCAACGACGTGGGCGACATCGTCGGTGGCTCGGACATCTCGGCGTATGAGCCGGGGCAACCGTTCCTGTTGCGTGACGGGAAGCTGACGATGCTCGGCACCGGGTTCGGCACCGGCAGTTCGGCGGGCGCGCGGGAGATCAACAACGCGGGTGAGATCGTTGGCTCGCGCCGGGCGGGGTCGGCCTCGCCGATCCGTGGGTTCGTGTGGCGCGACGGGAAGTACACCGATCTCGGCACCCTCGGTGCGACGGAGGCCGACGTCGGCTCGTACGGCACGTTGACCACCGGGGAGGACATCAACGAGGCCGGCCAGATCGTCGGCAGCTCCAAGCCGGGGAAGAACCGCGCGCTGCACCCGTTCCTGTGGGAGAACGGGAAGATGCGCGACCTCGGCGTGATGGGTTCTGACAATGAGGCGACCCAGGCCTTCGCGCTCAACAACGTCGGCCAGGTGGTCGGGAGTGCGTACATGCCGTCGTTGATGACCCAGGCGTTCATCTGGGAGGACGGCGTTCACCGCGCCATCGGGGCGCTCCCCAGCGGGCGGTCGAGCGAGGCGCACGACATCAACGACAGCGGCGAGGTGGTCGGCTACTCGACCTTCAACGACAACGGCAGCGGTAGCTACGAGATCCACGCCATGTACTGGAAGGACGGCGTGTTGCGCGATCTCAACGACATGGTCACCAATCTGCCGCCGACCGTGCAGTTGCAGTCCGCCGAGGCGATCAACGATGACGGCGTGATCGTCGGCACCACGTGCACGAGCTTCTGCGGCCCGGGGAAGACGTCGCGGCGACACGGGTTCGTGCTGATCCCTGACGGAATGCCGGTTCCAGCCGTGCAGCCGATGCTGATCGACCTTTCGGGTAACGCGCTGCCGATCACTGTGGCCGATAACCCGCCGACCCCTGGCGTCGGGCGTTGGGCGCACGGGATGCACCTCGACGGCAGCCGCCTGCTCGCGCCGCAGATCGCGATCCCGCGCGATCACGGCCTGAACGCATGGGTGCGGCCGGACGTCGACGCGCGCGGACAGGGCACGATCATGGGTCTGTGGAAGGAGCGCTCGGCACGCGGTGACGGCGCCACGCTGTCCAAGCTCGTCTACGACGCGGACTTCAAGCGCGTCATCTACTACGTGGTCGACGCAACGGGCCGCACGGCCGCCGCAGCGAGCCTCCCGGGCAGCTTTGATCCGGCCACGTTGACCCGGCCGCTGCTGGTCTCGGGAACGATCACGCCCGCCGGCGAGGTCACCGTCGCGATCGAGGGACGCGTGTTCTCGAGCAAGCAGTTCGCCACCACGCTCGACAGCGGCGACGGCGTGACCCCGATCTCGATCGGCGCGACCGCCGACGGGCTGCAGCCGTTCAAGGGCATCGTCGAGTCGCCGACGCTCGGCCGCGGCGCCGGCTCGCTCGACAACTACTCGCTGGGGTGGTGGGACTACGCTCCGCAGGGCGCGCTGTTCAAGGTCCTTTACGACCCGACCCAGATCGCCCCGGATCGGAGCACGTTCAACTTCGGCCCCGCCCCGGCGCCGCCGGCGCACGGGCCCAACGACCTGAACTCGCCCGCTCCCACGCCGACCCCGGACCCAGGCAGCCCGACCCCGTCGCCGAGCCCGAGCCCGACGCCGACGCCGACCGCGACACCGAGCCCGAGTCCATCGCCGTCGCCGACCGCGACACCGAGCCCGAGTCCGTCGCCGAGCCCATCGCCGACGCCGACCGCGACACCGAGCCCGAGCCCGAGTCCGTCGCCGAGCCCGTCGCCGTCGCCGACCGCGACACCGAGCCCGAGCCCGAGCCCGTCGCCGACGCCGACCGCGACACCGAGCCCGAGTCCGTCGCCGAGCCCGTCGCCGTCGCCGACCGCGACACCGAGCCCGACGCCCGTTCGGACACCGACACCGACGCCCACGCCGACGCCCGCTCCCGTCGCCGCGCCGCCCGCACCCGCACTGCTGGCCCCGAACTCGTACAGCTGGAGCCGCCTGGCGACCTTCACGGTCTCGGGCACCGCCCAGGCCGGCGCCACCGTCGAGATCTTCGACGGCGCAACGTCCTTCGGCACAACGACCGCCACCCTCACCGGCAGCTGGTCGCGGCTTATCACCGTCCCCGCCGACGGCGCCTACCTACTCACCGCCAAGGCCCGCAACGGAGCTGGCGTCTCCCCCCAGAGCGGCATGCGCGTCGTCCTCGTTGACACCACCGCACCGACCGCACCCGTCGTCACATCACCATCAACGAGCGCTGCCACGAGCTTCACGCTCACCGGCACCGCCGAGCCCGGAACAACCATCGAAGTGTTCGAGAACGGATCATCGCGCGGAACGGTCGCCGCGAGCAACGGCACCTGGTCGAAGGCCTTCACCGGCGTCGCCCCGGGCATGCGCACCTACACCGCACGCGCCGCCGACATGGCCGGAAACTGGTCCGCCGGCTCCGCCGCGCAGTCGCTGCGTATCGGCTGACAGGACCCGTTGCTCCAGGGGCGTGAGGAGTCCGGATCACCCAGTTCTCAGGTGATCCGGACAACGCCTCGTCTGCCGGTGCGCCGATCGCGACCGGCTCGCGGCCACTGGATCGATCTCCACCCACACTCGTGGTGCACCCTTCGGCCGGCGGAAACCACCCGCCGCGGGTGCGTTTGCACATCGTCCCCGCCGCCGGCCAACGCGTTCGCAAGCGGACTCGCAGCCGGGCGCCGGAGTCAGTTCGCGCGAGACAGCACGACGAAGCGGCGCGACTTGCGCTTTCGCGTCGCGGGCGGCTCGAGCGGCCTCGGCCTTCCCCGTGCTCGGTTTTCATGTTGCGCGCGCTGCGGGCGCTTAGGGTGCAGGCGATGGTGTGCGACGACGCGGAGTTGCTGCGCCGGTTGCGAGCGGGTGATGAGCGCGCGTTCGGGGAGATCGTGCGGGAGTGGTCGCCTTTGCTGTTGCGCGTCGCGGGCTCGTTCGTCACGACGCACGCGTCGGCGGAGGAGTGCGTCCAGGAGGCGTGGCTCGTGGTGATTCGAGGGCTCGAGGGCTTTGAGGGTCGATCGCGGTTGCGTACCTGGGTGGTCGGGATCGTCGTGAACATCGCACGACGCCGGGCTGAGCGCGACGGACGCGTCGTGCCGTGGACGGCCGCTGAGGAGGAGTCGGGTCCGACGGTCGATCCGCACCGCTTTCGCGCGGCGGGCGAGCAGTGGGCGGGGGGGTGGACCGAGCAAGGGGCGCCCCGCGAGTGGGAGCCCGAGGCGAGGCTGCTCGCGGGGGAGGCGATGGAGCTGCTGACGCGCGGGCTGGCCGAGCTGCCGCCACGCCAGCGAGCGGTCGTCGCGCTCCACGATGTGCACGGCCTGACGGCGGAGGAGGTGTGCGCGTTGCTGGAGCTCAGCCCGGGCAATCAGCGTGTCCTCCTGCATCGCGGTCGTGCGCGACTGCGGCAGCTGCTCGAGGACTACCATCGGCCGGGCGTGGGGGCGATTGCCAGATGATCGAGCCGGGCCTGCTGTGCGTCGAGGTCGTCGAGCTGGTCAGTGACTATCTCGACGGCGAGCTTGCGCCGGAGACAGGCCGGCGCGTCGAGGAACACCTGGCGGTGTGCCCGGCGTGCCGGGTGTACGTCGAGCAGGTGCGCGAGACGGTGCGCACGCTGGGGCGCCTGCCCGGGGACGCGCTGCCCGAGCACGCGGTCGTCGAGCTGGAGGCGGCGTTCGCGAAGTTTCCTCGCCGCCCGTAACGCCGCACCGCCAGTCGGCACTCAGGGGGTATGGCCTCAACGATCCTCCCCGCCGGATACGCCCTCGACCCCGCGTGGCACGCGGAGCGCGACCGGCTCGACAGTCTCACCTCCCTCTACGACGCGCGCACGCTGTGGCTCTGCCAGCGGCTCGGACTCGCTGCCGGCTGGCACTGCCTCGACGCGGGCGCGGGCACCGGCAGCCTCGCCGTCGCGCTGGCCGGGCGCGTCGCCCCGCTGGGCAGCGTCACCGCGCTGGACTCCGATACGCGCTTTCTCGCGCCGCTCGCGTCCGAGCGCCTGATCGTCGTCGAGTCCGACCTGACGGATGGGAGCCTCCCCGCCGGTGGGTTCGACCTCGTACACGCTCGCCTGGTGCTCGAGCACCTGCCGGAGCGCGACCGCGTGCTGCGCATGCTGGCCGCCGCGGTCCGCCCGGGCGGCTGGCTGTTGATCGAGGACTTCGACTGGTCGACGGCGATGGTCGTCGACCCGCCGAGCGCGGTGCACGAGCGTGTCGCGGCCGCCTGCATGGCCCTGTTCTCCGCGCGCGGCTACGACCCCCGCTACGGGCGTCGCCTGCCGCGTCGCCTGGCGGACGCCGGTCTGGTGGAGGTCGGGACCCACGCCGAGTCGGTCCAGGTGCGTGCGGACCGCGAGCGCGGCGTGCCGCAATGGGAGTTGCTGGTGGATCAGCTCGCTCCGGGCCTGCTGGCTCAGGGGTCGGTGGACGAGGCTGACCTCGAGCGCTTTCACGAGCTCTGGCACGACGGCGAGAGCGTGTGCTTCGCGCCGCTGCTGGTCTCGAGCTGGGGGCGCAAGCCGGTCAGCGGGGCACAGGCATGATCCGCCTGATCTCCCTTCTCGCCGCCGCGGTGACGGCCCTCGTCGTCGCTGCGCCGGCGGACGCGGCGAGCGTCACGCCGCCGAGCAGCCAGCGTTTCGCGTTCGTGGACTCCAGGCAGGACTTCACCGTCCCGGCCGGCGTGCATCAGGTGCATCTGCGCGCGTGGGGCGGTGGCGGCGGGAGCGGCGGGTATGAGTCGGGCGCGTACGCGGCGCCCGGTGGCCTCGGTGCCAACATCGACCTCGACGCCGCGGTCAATCCCGGCGACGTGCTGTTCGTGCAGGTCGGCGCTCAGGGCGGCAACGCGGCCGGGCGCAGCGTGGGCGTGGGCGGTCACTCGAGCGGGACCACGGAGGACGGCGGCCCGGGTGGGAATCTCGCTGGGAACGGGAGCACTCGCGGAACTGCCGGGGGCGGTGGCGGCGGCGGCACGAGCGTCGTCGATGCCGCGGACCCCGGCACTCCGCTGCTGATCGCCGGCGGTGGCGGCGGTGGCGGTGGCGGCGGCCTGGTCGCCGGCTACAACGGCGGTCAGGGCGGCGACGCCGGGAGCGCGACCAGATCCGCGTGTGATCCGGACCATGGGCCGGGTGTGTTCGGCTCCGGGCTCACCGGGGGCGCGGGCGGGTCGTGCTCCCCGGCGCAGATGTTCGCCGTCGGCGCAAGTGGCGCCGGCAACGCGGGTGACGGAGCCGGCAGCGGCGGCGGTGGCGGTGGCGGCTACCGTGGCGGCGGCGGTGGCGCATCCGGTGGCGCCAGCGGCGGCGGCGGTGGCGGCGGTGCCGCCGGCACGTCGTTCTGGGCGGCGGTCACGTCCAACGTGGTGGTGACGCACGGCATCCCCGGCAACGGCGGTGTCGTGATCTCGTGGACGCCGAGCCTGACCGGCGGGATCGCCCACACGCTGGATTTCGCCGGCTGCTGCGCGTCGCAGACGTTCACCGTGCCTGACGACGTGACGCAGTTGACGGTCACGGGCCGAGGAGGGTCCGGTGGCTTGGGCGGAGGCACGGCCGACGGCCTGATCGCGCCCCGTGGCGGCTACGGCGCCGCGATCACGGCGCTGGTGCCCGTCAAGCCCGGCGACACGCTGCTCGTCACCGCCGGCGGCGCGGGCGCCAACGGCAACTTCCACAACGCCAACGACGTCATGACCGCAATCTCGGGCGGCGGCGGAGGGCCGAGCGCCGCGGGGCTGCCGGGCGGACGCGGCGGTGCCGTCACGGTCGCGAACGGGTCCTACTACGCCGGCGGCACCGGCGGCGGCGGGGGCGGCGGCACCCAGATCTACGATCAGACCAGTTCGACGGTCCTGCTGGAGGCCGGCGGCGGCGGTGGCGGCGGCGGTGACAGCGCCGCCGGGTTCGGCGACAACGGCGGGCTGGGCGGGAACGCCGGCAGCCCCGTCGCCACGGGCAATCCCTCCGATGGCGCGGGCTACTTCGGCTCGGGCGGTTCCACCCCCGGATACGCCAACGGCGCCGGCGGGCTCTTTGCCTCGGCCGCGGGACCGGACGGCCAGTCCGCGTCCGACAGCACGGCGGGCAACGTGCGCGGCACGGGCGGGGGTGGTGGCGGCGGCGCCACGGGCGGCGGCGCCGGCCTGCAGTGCACCGGGGCGTTCTGTGCCGGGTCCGGCGGCGGCGGGGCCGCCGGCGGATCCAGTTGGACGAGCGCGGCGCAGGCCGTCATGGTCAGCAACTCGCTCGGCGGTGGCGGCGGGGCGAGCATCTCGTGGGTCGCGCGGGCGGCGACGCAGACCGCGGTCAGCGCGAGCGAGAACCCGGTCGAGTCCGGCGCCGCCGTGACGCTGACGGCGACGGTCACCACCGCCTCCGTGCCGGCCGAATACATCCCGACCGGTTCGGTCACGTTCGTGAACTTCGACACCGGCCTGCCGATCGGCCTGCCCGTCGCGTTGGGTGCCGGCAGCCCGTACACCGCTTCGGTGACGACGACGCTGCCCGGCGGCACCGATCACGTCTACGCGTTCTATTCCGGCGACAGCAACTTCGTCCCTTCGACCTCGGCGCAACTCGCGGAGATCGTCAAGGCACCACTGTTCGTGAAGACGTCGAGCCTGCCGGCCGGGCAGGCAGGGATGCGCTACTCCGCGACCCTTGCCGCCGACGGCGGGAACTCGCCCTATCACTGGTCGATCGCCGCGGGAACCCTGCCGGCAGGCCTGACCCTCGATCCGAGCACCGGCACGATCGCCGGCACGCCCACCACCGCCGGGACGAGCGCGTTCAAGATCCAGGCCAAGGACGCGACCATGACCGCCATCGCGCCACTGGCCATCACGGTTCGTCCGGCGGTCGAGGCGGCGGTCTACGTCGTCAACGGCGCCAACAGTGCCGTGCATTCCTACGGACTCGGCGCGTCGGGCAACGCGTCGCCGCTGACCACGCTCGCCGGCACCGCCACCGGCCTCAACGGCACCAGCGCCGTCACGATCGCGCCCGACGGCCGCGTGTATGTGGCCAGCGCCAACAACTCGTCGATTCGCGAGTTCACATACGGCGCGACCGGGAACATGACGCCCACCGCCGTACTCGCGGGCGCGGACACGGGCCTCGCGTCACCGCAGGCCCTCGTCCTCGACGAGCAGGGGCGGCTGTACGTCGCCAACGCCGCCGGCAACAGCATCACCGTCTACGCCCCGGGCGCGAGCGGCGACGCCCGACCGATCGCCACGCTGCGCGGCGCGCACACCGGGTTGGCGAACCCGTCGGCGCTGACGATCGACGGCAAGGGGAACCTGTGGGCGGCCAACCAGTCCGCCAACAGCCTCACCGAGTACTCGGCGGCCGCCGACGGGGACGTCGCCCCGCTCGCCACCATCGCCGGGTTCGCCACCCGCTTGAACGGCCCGCAGGGACTCGCGCTGGACTCGACCGGCAACCTGGTCGTCGCCGACACCTACGACAACTCGATCACCGAGTACCAGCCGACCGCCAACGGCAACGTCCTGCCGATCCGCCGCATCGCCGGCTCCGCGACCGGGCTCTCGTTCCCCGTCGGCGTCGATGTCGACGCGACCGGCAATCTCTACGTGTCCAACCAGTTCGGCGGCGTCGAGACGTTCCTCTTCCCGGCCAATGGCAACCGCACGCCGCTGGCGACGATCGCCGGCCCGGCCACCGGGCTCTCCGCCCCGGGCCGCCTGGCAGTCGCTCCCCCGCTGTCGGTGCGCACCGCCACACTGCCGCACGCGCACGCCGACCGCCGCTACAGCGTCCAGTTGCAGGCCAACCTCGGCACCACGCCCTATGACTGGCGGATCAGTGCCAGGTCGCTCCCACGCGGCCTGCGGTTGCGGCGCGATGGGCGCCTCAGCGGCCGGCCCGCCGAGCACGGGCGGTTCAAGTTCACCGCGCGCGTGACCGACTCCAGCCACCCGGCCATGCACGCCAAGCGCCGCCTGACCCTGGTCGTGCGCTGACGCCCGGGTGCGTAGGCCCGCCAAGGGCCTACGCACCCCACGCCGCCGGCCACGGTCCCAGGCGCCGTGACCGTCGGCGCGAGCACGGCGGAAAGCGTGAGCCCCGGTCCGAGTGTCCGTCCGTATCGCTTCGAGGGCGAGGAACGCGCCGAAGCGGCGGGCTGACTCGCGCCGTTGACAAGGGTTGCGGTTCGTCGTCGAACGTGTGAGCCGCGCGTGAGCAGGTGGGGTGCTTGATCTGAGCGACCGGCCCAAAGCGACGACGGGCCGCCATTCTCGGGTGCCCGGGGACTCGCCGGACACGGCGGCGGCCGCGCCCTCCAGGGGTGCCCGCAATGCCGGGAACCGGTTCCTTCGAGCCCCGGGGCGTGCATACGATCCGGCGAAATTCTCCGTTGGGGAGGAGCACAGATGCACAGATGGTTGAGCACGGCCGCGACGGTCGCGGCTCTGTTCGTGCTGCCCGCGACCGCCGGCGCCCAAGCGAGCGGTGGGACACCGCTCGACGCCTACCACGCGAAAGTGGACGCGGCCCAGCTCGAACAGCTGAAGGCCGCTGGGATCGACGTGGCGGACGCCACGCCCAAGGGCAACGGCTTCGACGTCAATTTCGTCCTCGACGCGGCGCAGCGCGCCAAGGCGGAGGCGGTGGGCGTCAAGCCCAAACTCACACGCGTCAAGGGCGGCAAGACCGTCCGCGAGTTCGCCGCCGCGCAGGCCGAGGACGGGTATCAGGTGTGGCGCTCATGGGATGAGCCGGGAGGCTTCCGCGACCAGCTCTACCAGGTGGCGCGCGAGAACCCGCAGATCGCCAAGGTGGTCAAGCTCGGCACGACCTACCAGGGGCGCGAGCTGCTCGCGCTCAAGCTCACGCAGGGCGCGCGCGGCCAGGCCGACGGCAGCCGCCCGGCCGTGATCTACAGCGCCACGCAGCACGCTCGCGAGTGGATCGCGAGCGAGGTCGACCGCCGGCTCATGTACTGGTACGTGGACCGCTGGCGCGACAACGACAAGGACGTCAAGCGGCTGCTCAAGGACACCGAGCTGTGGTTCTTCCCGGTGATGAACCCGGACGGCTACCAGTACACCTTCGACCACGAGCGGCTGTGGCGCAAGAACCTGCGCGACAACAACGGCGACGGGGAAACCGCGGTCGGCGACGGCGTGGACCCGAACCGCAACTACCCCGCCCACTGGGGCTATGACAACGAGGGCTCGTCCTCGGTCACCTCGAGCGAGACCTACCGCGGCCCCGCGCCCGCGTCCGAGCCCGAGACGCAGGCGATGATGAAGCTGCTGGACATCACGAACGCGAAGTTCCAGGTCAACTACCACTCCAACGGGCGCTGGCTGCTGTATCCGGAGGGCTGGCAGATCGGCTCACCGACGATGGACGACCCGATCTACTACGCGCTCTCGGGCAACCTCGACAAGCCGGCGATCGAGGGCTTCCACCCCGGCCTGAGCTCGGACGTCCTCTACGTCACCAACGGTGAGGAGAACGACTTCGGACACGCGGAGGGCGGCGCGCTGACGTGGACGCCGGAGCTCTCGCCCGGCTGCCCGACGCTGCGGCTTCGTCTTCCCCGACGACGATGCGCTCGTTCAGGAGGAGTTCGAGCGCAACCTGCCGTTCGCGCGCTCGGTCGCGGAGTCCGCGCCCGACCCGGCGAACCCGAAGTCCTCACTCGGGATCAAGACCAAGCCGTTCTACGTCAAGAGCGACGACGCCTACAAGGACGGCATCCCGGGCGCGAACTTCACGTTCAAGTACTCCTACGGCGACCCGCAGCCGGTGCAGGTGCTGGCCAAGCGCAGCCTGGGCAAGGTCACGCTCAAGTACCGCATCAACGGCGGCGCGATCAAGAGCGCTCCGACGAGCGAATGGACGGGCGCCGAGCGCTATAAGCCGGCGGCGGTCTACTACCACCAGCTGCGCGGCCAGGTCACCGGCACCGACCCCGGGCAGACGGTCGAGGTGTGGTTCGAGGGCGGCGGGCAGAAGAGCGACTCCTTCAGCTATCGCACGGTCTCCGAGAGCCACAGCCGCGTGCTCGTGGTCGCGGCCGAGGACTACACGGGCGCCTCGCCCGCCGGTCTCAGCGGCCCGGCGTACACGGACTACTACGTCAACGCGCTGAAGGCCAACGGCATCACGCCCGACGTCTATGACGTCGACGCGATGGGCCGCGTCGCGCCGGACGACCTCGGCGTGCTCAGCCACTACGACGGCGTGATCTGGTACACCGGCGACGACATCGTCACCCGCAAGGCGGGCTGGGCGGGCGGCAACGCCGACCGGCTCGCGCTCGACGAGATGCTCAACTTCCGCTCCTACATGGACGAGGGCGGCAAGGTGTTCTACACCGGCAACTGGGCCGGCGAGCAGTACACGGGCAACGTCGGCAACCAGTACTACGACCCGCAGGGCTCCGGCCCGTGCAGCCCGCTCCCGGCGGGCTGGGACGCGCGCCGCTGCCTGTTGCTCCGCGGCTCGGGCGACGGCACCAACGACGTGCTGCAGTACTGGTTCGGCGGCTACCTGGCCGTGGCCGGGGACGGCGTCGACGACGACGGCAACGCGTTCTCGGTCAAGGGCATCGCCGATCCGTTCGCGGGCCTGAGCTGGAACCTCAACGGCGGCGACAGCGCCGACAACCAGGACGCCACGTCGTCGTTCATCGCGACCAGTGGCGATCCTCCCGCCCAGCGAGTTCCCGCAGTTCCTCAGCGAGGCCTCGAGCCGCTACGACAAGCCGGGCGGCCCGTTCGACCCGCACACTGGCGACCACTACGCGTACTCGCAGATCGCCGACGTCTCCTACAAGCGACTGACGCACTCGGTGACCGTGCCGGCGGGCGGCGGCCACCTGTCGTTCTGGACGTCGTACGACACCGAGTCCGGATGGGACTACCTGGCGGTCGAGGTCAAGCGTCCCGACGGCACCTGGACGACGCTGCCCGACGCCAACGGGCACACCTCGCAGGGCACGGGCGAGAGCTGCCCGGCCGGGTGGAGCGATCTGCACCCGCAACTCGACGCCTACCAGACGCTCAACGCCGACGGCACGTGCACGGCGACGGCACCAACGGCGGGGCGTGGAACGCCGCCAGGGCAACTCGGGCGGCTGGGAGAACTGGTCGGTCGACCTGTCGCAGTACGCCGGCCAGACCGTCGAGGTCTCGATCGCCTACATCAGCGACTGGGGCACCCAGGGCCTCGGCGTCTTCGTCGACGACCTGACGCTGCCCGACGGCAGCACGACGTCGTTCGAGAACGGCGACGGCGGCTGGACGGTCACCGGACCGCCGCCCGGCAGCGCGCCGAACGCGAACAACTGGACGATCACCGACGCCGCCGGATTCCCCGTCGGCGCGACGATCACCACCCCGCACTCGTTGCTGGCCGGCTTCGGCTTCGAGGGCATCCGCTCGCAGGCCGAGCGCAACGCGGTCATGGGCCGCGTGCTGACGCATCTGCTCGGCAGCTGACGCCGAGCGTGAGGAGGGGAGGGGCCGCCCGCGGCGGCCCCTCTCCGCCGTTGGCCGGCCGAACCGTCGACGAACAGCGCTCGAATGCGGCTTGGACGATCGCGTAGCATGCCGCGCTGTGAGCGGCCAACGCGAGGGCGGCTGCGCGTGCGGGAAACTGCGATACCGCCTCGCGTCAGAGCCGATGTTCATCCACTGCTGTCACTGCCTGAACTGCCAGACACAGACCGGCAGTGCCTTCGTCGTCAATCTGATCCTTGAGGCCGATCGCGTCGAGCCACTGGCAGGCGAACCCGCGATCACGCGCGCACCACGCGACGATGGCAGCACGCAGCGCATCTATCGCTGCCCTGACTGCCAGGTGGCGATCTACAGCGAGTACACGAGCCCGGAGCTGCGCTACGTGCGTGCCGGGACCCTCGACGATCCACGCGACATCGTCCCGGACGTGCACATCTTCACGCGCTCGAAGGTCGACTGGTTGACCCTCCCGGACGGCGCGTCCTCGTTCGCGGTCTACTACGACACCGAAACGCTCTGGCCCGAGGAGGCGTACGCGCGACTGCAGGCCAGTCGCCGTTCCTCATCGGGCCGCGCCTGATCTCTAACAGCGGGTGAGCTTCCCAGCGGCGGTGATGCACCGATCCGTCCGGCGCGGGTTCTGGCGGTGGCCGCGGATCTCGAAGCGCACATAGGTCCCGAGGCTCAGCGGCACCGACACACGCACCTCGATCACCGCTCCGCGAGCCAGCACGCGATTGCGTTGGAGGTACTTGAGCAGGCTCTCGGCCGAACGCCTCTGGAGGAAGCTGCCGCTGCGTCGCTTGCAGCCGCGGCCCTTGCAGCGCCACTGCACACGCGCTCCGCGCGGCGCCTTGACCTGCAGCCGCTCGACCCGCGACCCGCGGGCGTAGTTCGTCCACAGGTTCGAGAACGTCGCCTTCAGCGGCTGCGGGCACCCATCGCGGCCGTTGCCGGGCACGGCGACGCAGCGGTCAACCGCGTCGGAGATCCCGTCGTTGTCGCGGTCGAGGCAGCCGTCGTCGGTCGTGCCCGTGATCGTCGGACAGCGGTCGCGGTCATTGAGCACGCCGTCCCCGTCGGCGTCCGGGTTCGGCACCGGGTCGGTCACCGGGCAGCCCGTCGGCGCCGGCACGTCGGGGCAACCGTCGGTGCCGTCCGCCACGCCGTCGCCGTCGCGGTCGTCCGCGGTGAAGGTCACGCTGATCGTGGTCGCCCCGCCGGCCGCGGTCGCGTTGCACGCCGCCGACGAGGTGCCGCAGAAGCTTGCCGTGCCCACCAGGATCGTCTCGCCCGCCGCGACCCGCATCGGGGCCAGCGGCAACTCATTGCCGACGCCGCGGCGCTCGTCCTGGCACTCGAGCGAGACGAGCACGTCGGCGCCAAACCCCTTGGCCCCGGGCGGGAGCGTCGTCCGAAACGCGAAGAGCATCGCGTCGTAGCTGGTCGACGCGGAGAAGGTCAACGCCCCCGGCCCACCCGCCGTGAACCGATGCCACGCCGTGCGCGCCCCGAAACGGAAGCCGTCGCTCGCGCCACAACCCATGCGATCGCGTTCCTGGGTGGTGAACGACGGATCGAACGTGTAGGCCGAGGAGTCGTAGCTGCGCGTGAACTGCTGCGACGCCGTCACCGGCGCTTCGGTGAGCGCCGCCGAGTTGAACACGTCCGGGCTGTTGGGCACCTCAGCGCGAGCAGGCGCTGCCAACAGCAACAGCACGATGAGGGCGGCGACGCTCTGTTTCATGGCGCGACGTTACGCCCTGCGGCGGGTTCGCACCGCCGCACATCTGTCCACTCCGTACGGTTCCTGACGCAGCGGTCGCCGACAGCCCACCGGTGGAGCGCAATCGCTCTGCCGTCCAGAAGCGAGTTCTGCACGCGTGCACCCGGTCCGCGCCGCCCGGTAACGTGACCACATGTTCGGGAGAGCATGGGAGCATGGTCGGGCGACGATCGTCGAGCGCAAGCCGCTCTCAGCGGGGCCGCACGGCATCACGACGCGCTGGTCGTACGTCGGCGACGTGCGACTCGACAGCGGCGAGCCGGCGTTTCGAGCGACCTTCGACGATCCGCATCTCAACGGCGAGCTCATCTCGCCGGTCAAAGGCGCCGTGGTCGCGATCAAGTTTCACCGCAAGAGCCGCAAGGTCAAACTCGATCGCTCCGACCCGTCTCTGAGCTCCCGAGCGCGGGACAAGCGCTGGCGTGAGGAGGCCGACGCGCGCTTCGACGCCGCCGCCGGCGGCTCGCCGCCGGCCGACGGCAGCTAGCGTGTCAGCGGACGCGCGCGGCGAGTTCGCCGCGCAGCGAGTCGGGTTCGGCGCGTGCCCAGCCCGTGACGTCGGCAACGATGCCGCGGGCCAGGGCGGGGAGGAACGAGCTGAACAGCGAGGGAGCGAGACGCAGGGTCAAGGCGCCGGCCGCTCCCGGCACCGGTGGGGTCAACGGTGCGCGCGCCACCGCGCTCAGGTCCGCGTGCGGATCGGTGGAGAACACCACCACGCGTTGGTAGACACCGACCCGGCCGACCAGCGCGCCGTCGTTCTCGATCGAGTAGGCGCCGTTGGGCTCACGGTCGATGCGTACGTCGGCGAGCCCGGCGAAGCGGATCAGCCCCGAGAGCGCGTCCAGACGCGCGAGCTTGGTCGCCCAGTCGCCGGGGTCGGGCGGCGTCATCCGTAGGGTCAGCGTGCGTTCGTCGGCGGCGATGATCGTGGCCTGCGGACCGAGGTTTGAGAGATCAGGCCGCAGGAAGCCGGGTGCGCGGACAAGAACGTCGAGCGCCGGCAGCAGGCCGGCGGAGCGCAGAAACGAGAGCGTCTGCGCCGGAGAGCGGACCGCGGCCACGGCGGGCCCGCGGCCGGCGGCGCGCGGCGCGCCCGCGCCGGTGACGATCGGCAGTGAGGCCGGCGACAGGCCGCGTGGATCGGCGCTGATGTCGAACACCAGCACCAGACGGTCGGCGCGGGCGACGAGCACGGCAGCGCCGGCCCGCAGGGAGCGGCCCCAGGTGGTCTTCGCGATCGCGGGCGACACCGCCGTCAACAGCGTGCGCGGATTGAACGCCACCCGTGTGCTCGAGGCCGGCAACCCGGCAAAACGACGGTCGAACGCCGCACGCGCGGTCGGCGCCTTCGCGCCCGCCCCGGCCAGGGACGCCCGCAGGTCCGACGCGCTCGGCGCCACCACCACCGTCCCGCCGCGCGCCGCCGCGGCCGCGCCCCCGGCCGGGCGCGGTGGAGCGGAGCTCGTCGCTGCCGCAAGCCACACTCGCCCGCCGCCGAAGGCCACCGTCATCCGTCCGCCCGTCAGCTGTTCGACCTGATCGGCGGTCAGCGACGCGCCGGCGAGCTGCGGCACCAACGCGACCGCGGCCAGTGCGGCCGTCGTCCGGGCGGTGTCGAAGTCCAGCACCGCGGTCGCGCCCGCGGGCATGAACGCCAGCGGCTCGATGGCGTTCGGCGCGCGCGGGGGTGCGGGAGGCGCCTATGGGTCGCCGCCTCCGCGCATCGACAACAGCACGGCCAGCCCCGCGACCGCGAGCAGCGCCACCGCGACGGCGAGCGCACGTCTAGGGCGCGTCTGAAACACCACCCCACACCCTACGCGAGCACCGGCGGCGACGGCGAAGGTCGCAAGCCGGTGGGTTGTATGATGCAACCCACTATGGAACTCGAAGGCACAGTTGCGCTCGTCACGGGCGCGAATCGCGGGCTGGGCAAGGCGTACGCCGAGGCACTGCTGGACGCCGGGGCACGCAAGGTCTACGCCGGCGCGCGCGACCCGCGGACCATCACCGACCCGCGGCTGACGGCGGTTCGGCTCGACGTCACCGATCAGGCACAGGTCGACGAAGCGGCACGCGACCTCAAAGACGTCACGCTGGTGATCAACAACGCCGGCATCGCGCATCCCGGCACACCGATGCAGGCGGACATCGACAACGCGCGCAGCGAGTACGAGGTCAACGTCCTCGGGACGCTGCGGATCGCGCAGGCGTTCGGAGCACGCGCGGAGGCGCTCGTGAACGTCCTGAGCGTCGCGAGCTTCCGGCCGCTGACCACCCTCTCGACCTACGCGGCGAGCAAGGCCGCCGCCTGGTCGCTGACGCAATCGCTGAGGGAGGAGCTCACCGAGACCCTCGTGGTCGGCGTCCACGCCGGCTTCATCGACACCGACCTCGCGGCCGCGGTCCCGGCGGAGAACAAGATCCCGACCAGCCAGGTGGTCGAGGCGACGCTCGAGGCGCTGCGCAACGACGAGACGGAGGTGCTCGCCGACGAGATCAGCCGTACGGCGAAGGCGGCGCTCGCGGCATAGAGACGAAGCCCATCGGCGAGGGAACCGCGCTGATCACGCTAGGTTCTCTGACCGATGGCACACGCGATCGAGGTGGCCGGGCTGAGCAAGCGCTTTGGCCAGATCCTGGCGGTGGACGACCTGTCGTTCACCGCCGACGAAGGCCGCGTGGTCGGCTTTCTGGGCCCGAACGGGGCGGGAAAGACGACCACGCTGCGGATGCTGCTCGGGCTCGTGAACCCGACCAGCGGCGCCGCGACGATTCACGGGCAGCCGTTCACGACGCTGCCGGACCCCGTGCACACGGTGGGTGCCGTGCTCGACGGCGGGATGCTGCACCCCGGCCGCTCCGGGCGCAATCACCTGCGAGCGCTGGCGCAGGCCAGCGGCGTGCCCACGGCGCGCGTCGACGAACTGCTCGAACTGGTCGCGCTCAAGGAGGCGGCCAACCGGCGAGCGGGCGGCTATTCGCTCGGCATGCGCCAGCGGCTCGGCCTCGCGGCGGCGCTGCTCGGCGACCCAAAGGTGCTGGTGCTCGACGAGCCCGCCAACGGCCTGGATCCGCAGGGGATCCGCTGGCTCAGGGACTTCCTCAAGCGCCTCGCGAGCGAAGGCCGGGCGATCCTCGTCTCCAGCCACGTGCTGGCCGAGGTCTCCCAGACCGTCGACGACGTGGTGGTCATCAGCAAGGGCCGCAGCGTGCGCCAGGCGCCGCTGGCCGAGATCATGGCCGCGAGCTCCGGCCGCGGCGGCGTCCAGGTCAAGGGCCCGGACGTGCGCAAGCTGGGGGACATCCTCTACGGGCAGGGCGTGACCGTCAGCGGCACGCCGGAGCAGATCACGGTGCAGGGCAAGACGGGCGAGGAGATCGGCCGCCTGATCGCCAAGCACCAGATCGTGATCTCCGAGCTCTCGCCGATCGAGAGCAGCCTCGAGGACATCTACTTCGAGTTGACCGGCGCGACGGGGACGGGAGGTCCGTCATGACCAACCTGATCGCTTCGGAGCTGTTCAAGCTGCGCACGACGCGCACGTTCTACGCGCTGATGGGCACGAGCCTGGCGCTGGTGCTGCTGCCGACGATCCCCGTCGCCGCGTTCGTGAAGTTCACCGGCTCGGACTCGCCGGTGGAGGTGCTGCTGTTCTTCCTCGGCGGGCTGGTGCAGACGTTCGCGCTGCTGATCGGCGTGCTCGCCGTGACCAACGAGTTCCGGCACGGCACGATCACGCCGAGCCTGCTCGTCGTCCCGAACCGCCTGAGGCTGATGAGCGCCAAGCTCGCCGCCGCGCTGATCGTCGGCCTCGTCATGGGCATCGTCGCCACCGGCCTGATCATCGCCATCGTCGGCTTCTTCGCCTCCACGCGCGACTTCGCCAACCCCGGCGACAAGCTCTCGATGTTCATCGGCGGCTCGCTGACGACGGCGCTGTACGCCGCGCTCGGCGTGGGGATCGGCGCCCTGGTCCGCAACCAGGTGGGCGCGGTGGTCGGCGCGCTGGTCTACATCTTCGTGCTCGAGCCGATCCTCGGCGGCGTGCTCTCGCTCTGGGACGCGGTCGACGACATCATGCCCAAGTACAGCCTGGGCGCAGTCTCCAACGCCCTCGCCGACGTCAACGTCGACGACAGCACGACCCTGCTCAGCCAGGCCGCCGGCGGCGCGCTGCTCGTGCTCTACGCCGCGATCTTCATCGTGCTCGGCTTCCTGCTCACGCAACGGCGGGACGTCACCGCGTGAGGACCCGTCCCGCCACGCCGGAGGACGCCGAGACCGCGGCCAACCTGGTCATCGCCGACGACATCGCGGCGATGGGGGAGCCCGACTACACGCTCGAGGACCTCCACGACGAGTGGGGCGAGCATGACTTCGACCTGGCCAAGGACTCACTCGTCGTCGAGGACGAGAACGGCACGGTCATCGCCTACGCCCACTTCCGCTCCGGCGACCTGATGGCGGTCGTCGACGCCCACCACGAAGGCGAGGGCGCCGGCACCGCGATCCTCGAGTGGGCCTACGTACGGGCCAGAGAACGCGGCGAGGACAAGCTCCGCCAGGGCATCGGGGCGAACGCGACGAGCGCGCGCGACCTGCTCGAACGGCACGGCTTCAGCGTCATCCGCAGCTACCACCGGCTCGAGCGCGACGTAAGGCTCACCGACGACGAGCCGCCCGGGCTCAGAGCGCTCACCGACGAAGACGCGCACGACCTCTTCGAGATCTACGAAGCCGCGTTCAGCTCCAGACCCGACTACACGCCGCGCCCTGAGGACGCCTGGATCAAGCGCCAGTTCGGCCACCACGCGCTCGACCGCGGGCTCAGCCGCGTCGCCGAGGGCCGGGGCTTCGCGCTCACCCGCCGCTGGCCGGATGGGGTCGCCATCGTCGAGTTGCTCGCGGTGCACCCCGACCACGCCGGGCAAGGCGTCGGCACCAAGCTCCTGCGGGGCGTGTTCGCGGCCACGAAGGCCGCGGGCCTCAGGCAGACCGTCCTCAACGTCGCCTCCGACAACCCCAACGCCGTCGGTCTCTACGAGCGTGTCGGCATGACCCAGCGCTGGCGGATCGACGACTACCAAAAGTCGCTGCCAGACTAAGCGCCCAATGATCCCGAGCAACATCGCCGATCACGTTGGCCGCACGCCGATGGTGCAGCTGCGCCGCCTCTCGCCCGAGGGCGGGGGCGAGGTCTACGGCAAGCTCGAGATGTTCAACCCCGGCGGGTCGGTCAAGGACCGGATCGGCGTGGCCATGATCGAGGCGGCCGAGCGGGAAGGCCGGATCGAGCCGGGCCGCTCGACGATCGTCGAGGCCACCAGCGGCAACACCGGCATCGCGCTGGCGTTCGTCTGCGCGGCCAAGGGCTATGACCTGATCCTCACCCTGCCGCAGGGCATGAGCCGCGAGCGCGAGGGCCTGCTGCGCCTCTACGGCGCGCAGGTGCAGATCACGGAATCGATGGGCGGGATGAACGAGGCGGTCGCCGCCGCCCGCGCCATGGCCGCCAACCCGGACTTCTTCCTGCCCGACCAGTTCTCGAACCTCGCCAACCCGGAGGCGCACCGGCGCACCACCGGGCCGGAGCTGTGGGAGGCGATGGAGGGCAAGGTCGACTACCTCGTCGCGGGCGTCGGAACCGGCGGCACGATCACCGGCGCGGGCTCGTTCTTGAAGGAACGCAACCAGGACATCCAGGTGATCGCCGTCGAGCCCGCGACATCGGCGGTCCTCTCCGGCGGACGGCCCGGGGCGCACAAGATCCAGGGCATCGGCGCGGGTTTCGTCCCGCCGGTGCTCGACCGCGACGTCCTCGACGAGATCATCCCCGTCGACGACGAGCACGCGCTGCAGACGGCCCGCGACGCCGCCCACAAGGAGGGCGTGCTGTGCGGCATCTCGTGCGGCGCGGCGCTCTACGCGGCGCTGCAGATCGCCGAGCGCCCGGAGGCCAAGGGCAAGCGGATCGCGGTCGTGCTGCCCGACAGCGGCGAGCGCTACGTGAGCCTCCCGTTCTTCGCCCCCGAGGCGGAACCGGCGACATGATCAAGCGCGTCGACGGCCCGGTCGGGGCGCCGTGGGAGCGCCCGCTGCACGGCACGCTGGATCGCTTGAGCGTCGAGTCCGACGCGCTGGCCTCGAACCCACTCGGCGATCCGTCCGTCCGCCCGCTGTACGTCTACCGGCCGCCGGGCGTCGAGCTCGACCACCCGAAGGCGCTGCCCAGCGTCTACGTGATCCAGGGCTACACCGGCCAGCTCGACATGTGGTTCGGCCGCCAGCCGTTCGAGCCGACGATGATCGAGCGCCTGGACGCGATGTTCGCCGCCGGCGACTGCCCCGACGCGATCGTCGTCTTCGTCGACGCCTGGACCTCCTTCGGCGGCTCGCAGTTCTTGAACTCCAGCGGCACCGGCCGCTACCTCGACTACCTATGCGACGAGGTGGTCGCGTTCGTGGACGAGACCTACCCGACGCAGCCGGACCGCGAGCACCGCGGGCTGACCGGCAAGTCGTCCGGCGGCTACGGCGCGATGGTCGTCCCGATGCTGCGCGCGGACGTCTTCAGCGCGCTCGCCTCACACGCCGGTGACGCGCTCTTCGAAGCGTGCTACCTGCCCGAGTTCCCGAAGACGGCACGCCTGCTGCGCGACGAGTTCGACTCGAGCTGGGAGACGTTCTTCGCCAAGGCGCGAGCGCTGGACCCGCCAAAGTGGGAGTGGATCCACCTGCTCGAGACCTACGGCTACGCCGCCGCGTACTCGCCTGATCCCACGCAGCCCGGCCGCGCGCTGATCCCCTTCGACGCCCACGGGCGCCTCGACGAGGACGTCTGGGCGCAGTGGCTGAGCGTCGACCCGGTGCGAATGGCGCCGCACCACGCCGACGAGCTGCGCTCGATGAAACGGATCTACCTCGACGCGGGCCGCGGCGACGAGTACTACCTCGACCTCGGCGCCCAGGCGTTCGGCCGCGAGCTGGACAAGCTCGGCGTGGCGCACACCGTCGAGCTCTTCGACGGGACCCACGCGCGGTTGACCTACCGCTATCCCGGAGCGATCCGGGAACTGGTCACGGCGCTGTCGGACTGACCGGCGCGGCGCCGGTCTTCGCCCACTCCTCGACGGACGTCCACGGCCCGTAGCCCGCGTCCGGGTTGATGTGGCCCGCACCCGCCAACAGGTCGGTCGGCAGCCCCGGGTAGACATCGGCCGCGCCCTCGGGGCAGTACGGGTCGTTGTCGGAGCAGACGAGCCGCGCGTTGGTCAACTCGACCGCCGGGGCGGGGAAGAAGCCGTGCAGGATCTCGGGTGCTCCGCTCAGCGACGGCGGCGCGACGAGCAGCACGCGGGCAGCGGGCCGGCCGCCGCCGGCGATGTGATGCAGCCACAGCACGCACGCCAGCGAGTGGCACAGCACCACGGCGTCATCGTCGAGCTCGCGCGCCACCGCGTCGAGCCAGGTCTCCAGCCGCGGCGCGTCGGCGTCGGGCAGATCGGGGAAGCGCACCAGCGCATCCGAACTCTGCAGGCGCCCGGCGAGCCAGGACTGCCAATGCCCCGGACCGGAGCCCTGATACCCGTGCAGGATCAAATATGAGGGACGGCTCATGCCGTCGGCTACCGTACCCGAACGTGGCTCGGACCCTGGATGTGAGCGCGCTGCGCTGCCCGATGACGTGGGTGCGGACCAAGGTGGAGCTCGATCGGCTGCAGCCCGGGGAGACGCTGGAAGTGACGCTCCCACCGGGTGAAGCGGTCGAGAACGTCCCCCGGTCCGCGCGCGAGGCCGGTCATGATGTGATCGTGCACGGGACGACGATCAGGATCGTGCGGGCGTGAGCGAGCAGGCCAGCTCCCGGCGCGGGTTCCTGCGCGACATCGCCAAGGCGGCGGCGAAGCACATTCCGGAGGTCATCAAGGACGAGCCGGCGCCGATGCCCGCCGTGTCGACGCCGCTGCTCAGCGAGGAGGACATCGACCGCTACTCGCGCCAGCTCGCGCTGCCGGGGTGGAGCGAGCTGTCCCAGGTCTCGCTGCGTGACGCCAGCGTGCTGATCGTCGGCGCGGGCGCTCTCGGCTCGCCGGTCGCGCTGTATCTGGCGGGGGCGGGCGTGGGCCGGATCGGGATCGTCGACTCCGACGTCGTGGAGCTCTCGAACCTGCACCGCCAGCCGATCCACTTCACGCCCGATACCGGCGTGCCGAAGGTGGACTCGGCGGCGTCGAAGCTGCAGTTCCTCAACCCCGAGGTGATGGTCGAGCCCTACCAGGTGTGGTTCGACGCCGACAACGGCGCGGGCCTGGTCGAGGGGCAGGACCTGGTGATCGACTGCAGCGACAGCTTCGAGACCCGCTACGCGGTCAACGCCGCCTGCTGCGAGGCGGGCGTGAACCTGATCGAGGGCGGCGTCGTCGGCTGGACGGGCATGGTCATGACGATCCGCCCGGGCCAGACCTCCTGCTATCGCTGCGCGTTCCCGGTCGAGCCGGTCGACGCGCCGACGTGCTCGTCGGCGGGCGTGCTCGGGCCGGCCGCGGGCTTCGTCGGCTCGCTGATGGCGCTGGAGGCGCTGAAGCTGATGAGCGGCGCCTCGGCGCCGCTGCGCAACGAGTTCCTCCAGATCGACCTGGCGACGCTCGAGCTGCTGCGCGTGAACGTGATGCCCCGCCGCGAATGCCCGGACTGCCCTGAGTGATGCTGGGGCTGACCACGATCCGCCGGGTCTCCGGGGAGCTGCGCCGCGACGTCCAGGCCGTCCGCGACCGCGACCCCGCGGCGCGCGACGTCGGCACGCTCGAGATCCTCGCCGGCTGGCCCGGCCTGCACGCGCTGCTCGCCCACCGGGTCGGGCATGCGCTCAGCGACGCGGGCGTGCCGATCGCGCCGCGGGCCATCGCCTACGTGTCACGCGCGGTGACCGGGATCGAGATCCACCCGGCGGCGCACGTCGGGG
Organism: uncultured Solirubrobacteraceae bacterium; assembly: GCA_963798325.1. Taxonomy (GTDB): domain Bacteria; phylum Actinomycetota; class Thermoleophilia; order Solirubrobacterales; family Solirubrobacteraceae; genus Solirubrobacter. Next base: position 256,850 of record CAWCSS010000001.1, on the reverse strand, counting down.
ACGGGCTGTTCATCGATCACGGCATCGGCGTCGTCATCGGCGAGACCGCCGAGCTCGGCGCCAACGTGACGATGTATCAGGGCGTGACCCTGGGCGGCACCGGCTTCGAGACCGGCAAGCGCCACCCGACGGTGCAGGACAACGTGACGATCGGCTCCGGCGCGAAGCTGCTCGGGCCGATCACGATCGGCCACGGCGCCAAGATCGGCGCCAACACGGTCGTCATCCACGACGTGCCGCCGAACTCGACCGTGGTCGGCAACCCCGGCCATCCGGTGCGCGTCGAGGGCCGCAGACCCGAGGGCCCGGACGCCGACTGGGTGCACCTGCCCGACCCGATCGCCGACGCGCTCAAGCAGATGGCCCGCCGCATCGCCGACCTCGAGCGCGAGGTCGCGACCCTGCGCGGCGAGGACCCGGGCAAGATCGCCGAGGTCGTGCCGCTGCGGACCTCGCGCGGTCCGAGCCCCGCCGGCGGGTAGCCTGGGCCTCGTGCCTTCCTTCTCTCATTCGGTCGAGCTCCCGAAACCGCCCTCCGAAGTCTTCCCGTGGCTGCTCGAGCAGGACAAGGTGCCCCAGTGGACCTCCGACCTCGAGCGTTATGACGTCGACGGCCCGCTCGGTGTCGGCACCCGCGTGACGCAGAAGCTCAGCGTCGCCGGCGGGATCGTGCTTGACATGGAGATCACCGCCTTCGACCCGCCCTCCGGGGCCGAGACGTTCTTCGAGACCAACGGTGTGAAGGTCGCAAGCGCCTACGTGCTGGAGCCGAGCGGGTCCGGGACGCGGTTGACGCAGACGCTCGACGCCAAGGCCAGCGGGTTCACGGCCAAGATGCTGATCCCGATCGTCCAGGGGCGGCTGGAGGGCAAGCTCAAGAGCGACCTCGAGACCCTGCGCGGGGTGCTGGGGGCGTAGTGCGACTTCTCCTCGCGCTGGCGTTGTTCGCCGTGCTCGCGGCGCCCGCTCGCGCGCAGTCGCTGGACGAGGTCGCCGCCAAGCTCAAGACCGACCATGTGGTCGTCGAGGACGGGAGCGTCGACGCGGACGCGCTGAAGGCGAAGATCGGGTCCGATCCGACGTTCATCGCCGTGCTCCCGCCGAGCGCCATCGAGGGCAGCGCGGGGCGCACGCTGATCGCCCTGCGCCAGGCCGTCGGCGTCTCCGGCTCCTACGCCCTGGTCGCGGGCGACGAGTTCCGGACGCTCTCGGACGAGTTCGACAACGCCGCGCAGGTGGGGGACACGCTGAAGGCGCAGCACCCGGACGACCTGCAGGCGACGCTGGAGGCCTACGTCGGCCGCGCCGCTGTCGAGCGCAACAACGGCGGCGGCGGTGCCGCGGTCGGCGCGGTCGTGGGCGCGCTGTTCCTGCTCGCGCTCCTCGTGGGCGGCGTGCTGCTTGTCGCGGGCCGGCGCCGCACCCGCAAGGGCGACGGCCGCTCGACCGTCGGCCAGATCGACCAGACCGACGACTTCGTGCGCCTCGGCGACCAGATCCGCGCGCTCGAGCTCGACGTCACGCTCGGCGAGTCAGGCCGCGCCGACTACGACCGCGCGGTCGCCGCGTACGACCGCGCCAACGACCGCTCGCGCCACGGCGACGAGGCGGGCGCCAACCGCGCGCTCGACGAGGGCCTCGCGGCGATCGCCACCGCCCGCGAGCGCATCGCCGGTCGCTAGGGCCGGAACTCGACGTCGGTGCTGAACGGCGCGCGACCCTCGGTCGCCAGGCGCGCGTTCAGCTCTGCGTAGCCGTTGAGGAGACGTTGGGTGGCGCGGTTCACCCGGTGCTTGAGGGTCCGGTTCGTCAGGCCGGCGAACTTCAACCGCGCGAGGACAGGTCCGTCGAAGCTCAGCGCGAGCGTCCCGGTGCACCCGCTCGGACACTTGAGCCGGATCGAGAGCTGGCGGCCGTGCAGGCGCAGCTCAGAGAGCCGTGGCATGTCGGGCGGGACGAGCATGACGGCCCACTTGGCGTACCCCGATCGGTAGCGAGCCGTGAACCTCAGCGTCCGCGGCAGCAACACCCCGGGCGGGTAGGGGAACGAGTAGGTGCGCGCATCGAGCCGAAGGGGCGTGATGCCCAGCGCGCCGACAAGCCGGCCCGACAGCTTCTGGGCGTCGTCGTCGAGCGCGATCTTGACCGAGTCGTCCGCGGTCGTGACGACCTCCGGCAGCCCGCCGCTGCTGGCCGTGCCGCCACACTCGGTGTCGCGTCCAGACGACTCGCAGTACTCGGTGAACATGGCCTCCACATGGCCGTGCGAGGTGGTGACCGTCGCCTGGCGCGGCGAGGCGTGGGCGGCCGGCACCGCGCCAAAGAGTCCGATCAAGACAGCGAGACCAATGGACTTCACGGGCGCGGAGGGTAGCCCGTAGCTACGCAGAGAGCAAACGCACCATTTCGTGGTAGCCCCGCTGGCGGGCGTGCTCGAGCGCGGTCACGCCGTCCTTGTCGGGGATCGAGCGATCCGCGCCGGCGTCCAGCAGCATCCCCAGGATCTCGACGTGCGCCTCGTCGCCGTCGCCGAGCAGCACGGTCTCCAGCAGCGCCGTCCAGCCGAGGTTGTTCACGTGGTCGACGTCGATGTCGGTCTCCAGCAGCGCGCGGACCATCTCGACGTGGCCGCGGTCGCTGGCCGGGATCAGCGCGACACCGCCGTAGCGGTTGGTCGCGCCGAGGTCCGGGTGGCCGCGCAGCACCTCGCGCAGCAGCGCGACGTTGCCGTTCTCGCCGCACAGCAGCAGCGGGTTGTTGCGGTCGTCGTCCTGGAGGTCGACGTCGGCGCCCGCGTCGATCAGCCGTCGCACCTCGGCGACGTCCTCGCGCATCGCGGCCGCGGTCACCGCGGTGCGGTCGTGCGCGCCGCGGGCGTTGACGTCAGCGCTCATGCCACCGCACCCGGCGAGCAGCGCAACACACAGCAGGAGAGCACCGAGCCTCACCGCACCCGGAGCGTGAGCGCCCGCGGCGCGAACCCGCGGGTGGTGAGGACGGCGCGCAGCCGTTTGGTCCGGTGGCGCTGGAGGTGGCGCTGCGCCGGGCGGCTGATCGTCGCCGTGTAGCGGCCAGGGCCGGCGAAGCTCAGGCGCGCGATGCGGATGCTGCTGGTGCGCAGCGTGACGATCCCCGGGCAGGTTCCGGAGCACGCCACGGTCACGCTGACCTTGCGGCCGCTCAGCCGCAGCGCCGAGAGGGTCGCCCGGCCGTCGACGGGTGTGGGCTGGGAGGGCTCCAGAACGGTGGGTGCGGCGAGATCGGCGGTGAAGCCGGCGCTGCCGAGGAACGTCTCGCTCGAGTAGTCGATGCCGACGCTGAACTTGGCCGGGAGCGTCGGGTTCGCCGGCAGGGCGACGGTGTAGGTCGCGTCGTCGACCTTCACCGCGGTCAGCGGCACCCCGCCAACGCGGGCCGTCAGGGTGTTCACCCAGCCGGTCAAGGCCACGGTGACCGTCCCCCCGGGCGAGACCCGGAGCGTGGGCGAGTTCAGGCCGAAGCCGTCGGCGATCAAGGTGGGTCCGCCGTTGCGGGACCCTTCCGTCGCGGACAGCAGCGCGGGGCGGACGGCGGGCGTCAACGCGGTGGCGAAGGTCGGAGAGGGCGACTTGGCCAACTCCAGCCCCCAGCCGGCGCGTGTCCTCCAGTCGCCGTCGGTGGAGGTGATCGCCAGGCGTAGGAACGCCGGCAGCGTCAGCCCGGCGGGCGCACGGACCGTGTAGGCGCGCTCGCCCGTCTGGGTCACGGGAGCGCTGACGTCGCCGAGCCACGCCTCGAGCGAGTCCGCCGGCGCGTCCAGTGTGACCGTGAGCTCCTCGGCGGCGAACGTGATCAGCCGCGGTCCCCGCTCCGGCCCAGGGTCACCGATGAAGACCTCGCCGGTGAGGAGGTTGCGGGTCTCGCCGCCCAGCGGGCCGGCGGGGGACGAGCGCTCGTAGACCTTGACGGTCGGTGTGGGAACGCCGGCGCGGGCCGCCGGCACGGCGGCCAGCAGGCAGCCCACAGCGACGACGACCCAGCGACCGATCCGCGACATGAGCGCGAGCGTAGCGGCCGCTGAGCCGGGTCGGACCTAGTCGATGTACTCGTACGCGGGCAGCGTCAGGAAGTCCGGGAACTCGTCCGAGAGGGCGACCTGCTCGAAGATCCTGCGGGTCTCGTCGGGGCGGCCCTTCTCCCAGGTCTCGTCGCCGACCTCGGCGCGGATCTTCTCCATCTCCTCGTCGAGGATCTTGCGCACGTGGTCGCGCTCGAACTTGCCGTGCTTGACCCACTGCCAGATCTGCGAGCGGGAGATCTCCGCGGTGGCGGCGTCCTCCATGAGGTTGTTGATGCCCGCCGCGCCGCGGCCGCCGAGCCAGAACGAGATGTACTGGAAGCCGACGTTGACGTCGGAGCGCAGGCCCTCCTCGGTGATCTCGCCGGGGGTGCTCGACGCGTCGAGCAGCTGCTCCGGCGAGACATCGACGTCGTAGCGCTGCTTGTCGATCTGGTTCGGGCGGTTGCCGAGCACCTCGTCGAAGGCCGCGAGCGCGGTCTCCACGACGTCCGGGTGCGCGACCCAGGTCCCGTCGAAGCCCGCCTTGGCCTCGCGCTCCTTGTCGGCCTTGACCGCGTTGATCGCGCGCTGGTTGGCCTCCTCGTCCTTGCGCGAGGGGATCAGCGCCGCCATGCCGCCCATCGCGAACGCGCCGTGGGCGTGGCAGGTCTTGACCAGCAGCTCGGTGTAGGCGCGCATGAAGGGCACGGTCATCTTCACGTCGTTGCGGTCCGGGAGCACGAAGTCCGGGTCGTCGCGGAAGACCTTGATCATCGAGAAGATGTAGTCCCAGCGGCCGGCGTTCAGACCGTAGGAGTGCTCGCCCAGGGCGTGGATGATCTCCGCCATCTGGAACGCCGCGGGGAGCGTCTCGATCAGCACCGTGGCGCGGATCTGGCCCGCCGGCAGGCCGAGGGCCTCGCGGGTGAAGGTGAAGACGTCGTTCCACAACGCCGCTTCGGTGTGGTGCTCCATCTTCGGCAGGTAGAGGTAGAGCCCGCGATCGCGCTCGGCGAGCCGCCTGCCGCAGTGGAACGCGTAGAGCCCGAAGTCCATGAACGCGCCGGCGATCGGCTCGCCGTCCAGCGTCAGGTGCTTCTCCGGCAGATGCCACCCGCGCGGGCGCACGAGCAGCGTCGCCGGGTGCTCGATCAGCTCGTAGTGACGGCCGTCGGCGCCGTCGTAGGTGATCGTGCCCTCGATCGCGTCGATCAGGTTGATATGGCCTTCGACCTGGTTCTCCCAGGTCGGCGAGTTCGCGTCCTCGAAGTCGGCCATGAAGCCCTTGGCGCCGCTGTTGAGCGCGTTGATGACGAGCTTGCGGTCGGTCGGGCCGGTGATCTCGGCGCGGCGATCCTCGTAGTCGGGCCGGGGCGGCGGGACCTGCCAGTCGCCGTCGCGGATCTCGGCCGTGTCGGACAGGAACCCGTCCGGCTTGCCGCGTTGCTTGCGCGCCTGCAGCAGCTCCGCACGGCGCGGGCCGAACCGTTCCTGGAGCTCGCCGACGAAGGCCAGCGCCTCGTCGGAGAGGATGTCCGCGGTGGCGTCGGTCGGGGGTGCGGCGGCCTGCAGTCTGCTCACGGTTTCGCTCCTCGCAAGGACATGTCCAGAAGGGTCATCGGGTGATAGATGGGGAGATCGAGGTGCTTGGCGATCTGCAGCGCGCAGCCAGGGTTGGCGGCGGCGATCGCCTCGGCGCCGGTCTCGCGGAGGTTCTCGGCCTTGCGCGCCCCGAGTTTCGCGGCGGCCTCGGGCTGTAGCAGGTTGTAGATGCCGGCGCTGCCGCAGCAGAGCTCCCACTCGCGCGGCTCCAGCAGCTCCAGGCCGGGGATGCCGTTCAGCAGCGCGCGCGGCTGGGCGCGGACACCCTGCGCATGCGCGAGATGGCACGCGTCGTGGTAGGCGGCGCGCAGCTCGATCGGCTTGCGCACGGCCTGCTGCTCCTCGGTGGCCAGCAGCTCGTGCACGTCGACGACCTTGGCCGAGAACTCCCGCGCGCGGTCGGTGTCGAGGATGTGGCCGTAGTCCTTCATCACCGAGCCGCAGCCGGCGACGTTGGTGACGATCTTGTCGAAGCCCTCGTAGGCGGCGATCGTCGCCTCGGCCAGCGGGATCGCCTCCTCGTCGACGCCCGCGTGCATCTGCAGCGCGCCGCAGCAGCGAGGCGAGCGCGGCGCGTGCACCTCCCAGCCCTCCGCGGAGAGCACCCGCACCGTGGCGGCGTTGACGTCGCCGAAGAACACCCGCTGGATGCAGCCCTGCATGAAGGCGACGGTGCCGCGCTTCTCCGGCGCCTTCGAGGTCGTGTGCCTGCGCAGCGGGCGATAGGTGGCCTTGGCCGGGGCGAGGCTGAGCATCGACTGCACGCGCTCGATCGGGATCAACGGCGCGAGCTTCGGCCCGAGCTTGGCGCCCGGGGCCAGCGCCCGCAGCCGCGCCGGGTGGGTGAACACGGAGAAGATCGCCTTCCGGTACGCGCGTTCCTGCCACGAGCGCGCCTCGGAATGCTCGATCTGCGGGCGCACCCGCTCGATCAGCTTGTCGTACTGCACCCCGCTCGGGCAGGCGGTGACGCACGCCATGCAGCCCAGGCAGCGGTCGAAGTGGGTGACCATCTCGGGCGAGATCGTCTCGCCCTCCTCGTGGCCGATGCGCATCAGCAGGATGCGCCCGCGCGGCGAGTCCATCTCGTCCTCGAACACGGCGTAGGAGGGGCACGTCGTCAGGCAGAAGCCGCAGTGCACGCAGTCCCGGATGAGGTCCACCTCCGGCGGCTGCTTCTCGAGATCCCAGGCAGCGCTCATATTCCTCCTACGAAGACCCCCGGGCGGAAGATCCGCGCGGGATCGAAGCGCGCCTTCAGGCGCTCCATCACGACTTGCCCCGGCACGGCTTCGGGGACATCCTCCGCGCCGTCGAGGACGGCGCAGTGGCGGGGCGAGAGCGCCTGGCGGATGTCGTCGAGGCGCGAGGCGTCCGGCAGCGCGATCCACGACAGGCCAAGCGCGGCGCGGGAGACGACGGTCGCGTCACCCGCCGCGCGGATCACGTTCGGGAGGTCCGTCGGGCGGCCGGACACCTTGACCACGACCTTGCCGCGCTGCAGCGCCCGCGCCGCGTCCCAGACGCCTTCGTCGTCACCGTCGTCCTCGACGGTCACGTCGTCGGCGCGCACGAGCTCGCTCGCCCGCCGCGCCTGCTCGGCGGCCGAGGCGCCGCTGAAGCGCAGCGCCACCCCGCCCTGTCCATCCTCCCAGCGCGCGTCGAAGCAGTCGGCCTCCAGCGGCCGGCGCGCGAGCTCCAGCACCAGGCGCAGGAGCTCGTCCGGGTCGCCGGTGCGCGCGGTCACGGTGGCCGTGCGCTTCGGGAGCGGGTGCAGGCGCACGGAGACGCCGGCGATCAGCCCGAGGGTGCCCATCGATCCCGCGAACAGCTTCGAGAGGTCATAGCCCGCGACGTTCTTGATCACCTTGCCGCCGGCCTTGGCGATCGTGCCGTCCGACAGCACCACGTTGATGCCGACGACGAGATCGCGTACGCCGCCGTAGCGGTGGCGCAGCGGGCCGGAGTCGGCGCTGGCGACGATCCCGCCGATCGTCGCTCCGCCGGGGTCCGGCGGGTCCCAGCTCAATCGCTGGCCGTGCTCGGCGAACGCGGCCTGCGCGTCCGCGAACGGCACGCCCGCCTCCAGCACCGCGGTGAAGTCGCCGACGTTGTGCTCGAGGATCCGGTCCAGGCCCGTCGTCTCGAGCACCTCCTCGTCGCGCGAGGCGATCCACGGCTTGGTGCCGCCGCCGATCGGTCGCAGCGGCGCCGTGCGCTCTTTGAGGAGCGCCGCGGCCTCCTGCACCGTGTCCGGCCTCAAAATCGGTCCGCCAGGCCGGCGGCCTCGAGCGGGTGGACCCGGTACGGGCCCGGCACCTCGCCACACAGCCGCGGGGTGGGCATCAGCTTGCCGGGGTTGGCCAGCCCGGCGGGATCGAACGCGCAGCGCAGGCGCTGGAACGCGTCGAGGTCCTCCTCGGCGAACATCTTCGGCATGTGCTTCTTCTTGTCGACGCCGACGCCGTGCTCGCCGGTGATCGAGCCGCCGGCGTCCAGGCACGCGTCGATGATCAGGCCGCTGAGCTCCTCGGCCTTCTCGGCCTCGCCCTCGACGCGCCCGTCGTAACAGACGAGCGGGTGCAGGTTGCCGTCGCCCGCGTGGAAGACGTTGGCGACGATCAGCCCGTACTCCTCGCCGAGCTCCTCGATCCGCGCGAGCACCTCCGGAAGCTTGGTGCGCGGGATCACGCCGTCCTGGACGAAGTAGTTGGGCGAGATCCGGCCCATCGCCGGGAACGCCGCCTTGCGGGTCTTCCAGAACAGCTGGCGCTCGGCCTCGTCGCGGGCCACGCGCACGTCGTCGGAGCCGTTGCGCTCGCAGATCGAGACCACCTCGTCGAAGCGCGCGTCGCACTCGTGCTGGGAACCGTCGAGCTCCACCAGCAGACAGGCGGCACGACCGACGGGGTATCCCGCGTGGGCCATCTGCTCGGACGCCTCGATCGCGCGCGCGTCCATCATCTCGATCGCGCCCGGGACGACGCCGCCCTGGACGATCTCGCTGACGGCCTCGCCCGCCTGGAGCGTCGAGTCGAAGAAGGCGACGAGCGTCTTGACCGTCTCGGGGGACGGCACCACACGCAGCCAGATCTTGGTCGCGACGCCCAAGGTCCCTTCGCTACCCACAAACGCGCCGAGCAGGTCATAGCCCGGCGAATCGAGCTCGTAGCCGCCGATCTGCACCAGCTCACCGTCGCCCAGCACGAGCTCCAGGCCGGTGACGTAGTTGGTCGTGAAGCCGTACTTGAAGCAGTGCGCGCCGCCGGAGTTCTCGGCGACGTTGCCGCCGATCGAGCAGACGATCTGCGAGCTCGGATCGGGTGGATAGAAGAAGGCGGGACCGACGGCGGCGGACACGTTCGCGTTGGTCACGCCCGGCTCGACGCACACGCGGCCGTTGTCGAGATCGATCTCGAGGATCCGCTTCATGCGCGTGAGGACGATCAGCACGCCGTCCTTGACCGGCAGCGCGCCGCCGCTCAACCCGCTGCCCGCCCCGCGCGCGACCCACGGGATGCTCTCGCGCCCGCACGTCTGCACGATCGCCTGGACCTGCTCCGTCGTGTTCGGCAACACGGCCGCCGCCGGCGTGCCCGCGTACTGGAGCAGCCCGTCGGACTCGTAGGTGCGCAGCTGATGGTCGGCCGTGTAGACCCACTCGGCGCCGACGATGCTCGTCAGTTCGGCGATTACACGACCATCCATGACAACACCGCCGTCGATTGGAGATACACCAGCACGCACATGATCAGCAGGAGCAACAGGCTCCAGCCTATGACCTTGCGGAACACCTCGCCTTCCCGCCCGCCGAGGCCGACGGCGGCGGCCCCGATCGCGAGGTTCTGCGGCGAGACCATCTTCCCGAGCACGCCGCCGGAGGAGTTGGCCGACGCCAGCAGCGTCGGGTCGAGCCCCGCCTCCTTCGCCGCGGACACCTGGAGCACGCCGAAGAGGCTGTTGGAGCTCGTGTCCGAGCCCGTGACCGCGGTGCCGAGCCAGCCGATGATGGGGGAGAGGAAGGCCAGCACGCCGCCCGCGCCCGCGATCCAGTTGCCGATCGCCAGCGTTTGCGCGCTGAGGTTCATCACGTAGGCCAGCCCGAGCACGGCGGCGACGGTCAGCGTCGCCCACTTGAGCTGGTTGAGCATGCGCCCGTAGGCGCGGGCCGCGTCGGACACCGAGATCCGCAGGAAGGCCATCGTCAGCACGCCGCAGACCAGCAGCAGCGTGCCCGCCGCGCCCAGGTAGTTGAGCTTGAACGTCTGCGCCGTGGGTGCCTCGCCCTTGGCGGTGAGGATGTCCAGGCCGGGCCAGGAGAAGTCGTATTCGCCCTTGGCCAGCAGGTCCTTGATCGGGCCGAGTTGGGCGAGGCCGAAGACGATGATGATGATCACGTAGGGCGCGTAGGCGCCGATGATGTCCTTGCGCGAGTCCGTGCCGGTGCCGTCCCGTCGTCGCACCGCCTCCTCGTGCGCGGTGTCCGCCGTGGCCGCGCCGGCGATCGCCGGTCGCCCCTCGCCGGTCTGCGCGATGAGCGGGTCACCCGGTTGCCAGACGCGCAGGAAGGCGACCATCGCGACGACCGACAGCAGCGAGGCGACGATGTCCGTCAACTCGACGGAGATGTAGTTCGAGCAGACGAACTGGCCGATGGCGAACGACAGGCCGCCGACCATCGCGGCGGGCCAGACGGCCCGGATGCCGCGGACGCCGTTGACCATGCCGACGAGGATGATCGGCACGAACACCGCGAGCAGCGGCGTCTGGCGGCCGACCATCGCCCCGAGGTCCTCCTTGGGGATCTCGGTCAGGCCGGCGAGCGTGACGATCGGGATCGCGATCGCGCCGAAGGCCACCGGCGCGGTGTTGGCCACCAGCGCGACGGTCGCGGCCTTCATCGGCTTGAAGCCGAACGCCACCAGCATCGTGGCGGTGATCGCCACCGGTGTGCCGAAGCCCGCCAGGGCCTCCAGCAGGGCGCCGAACGAGAAGGCGATGATCACGGCCTGGATGCGCTGGTCGTCGGAGATCCGCGCGAAGGATCGCCTGAGCACCGCGAAATGCCCGCTGGCCTCCGTCATCTGGAAGATCCAGATGGCGTTGAAGACGATCCACATGATCGGGAACAGCCCGAACGCGGCGCCCTCGATGCCGGCGTCGATCGCCTGCCCGGCCGGCATCGACCAGAAGAAGATCGCCACCAGGATCGCGACGCCGAGCGAGATCAGCCCCGCCCAGTGCGACTTCATCTTCAGTCCACCAAGGAGCACGAACAGCGTTATCAGCGGGAGCAGCGCTACGAGCGCGCTCAGGAACAGCGAATCGCCGACCGGGTCCAGCACCTGCTTGTACATGCGTCCTTCTCCTCCCTGGCGTTAGCCGGGAGTTACCCGCCGCGGATCGCTAGTACGCGGTGCATCGGGCGCGATGGCGCGGGTGCGCCTTGTAGCGCGGGGCGCCGCCGCGGTGCCAGAGCACGTTGTCGACCGCGGTCGCGGTCGTGCCCGCATGGGCGTGGACGAGCAGCTCGACGGCGTGCAGCGCGCAGGCGCGGATCTCGACCTCCTCCGGGGAGTCGTGCTCGATCAGCTCCTCGCGGTCGATGCGCTGGACCAGTTCGGGGTCGAACTCGAGCACGCCGTCGATCCGCAGCACGTGGGGGACGAGGTTGTCGGCGAACAGCGTGAGTCGTTCGAGGCCGCTCGGGTCCGTCAGCCCCTGCAGCGCGAGGTCCGCGGCCGCGATCTGGGCCCGCTTGAAGAACGGGATCTCGTCGCCGTGGTAGGGCGAGCGGTCGCCGAAGCTGGGCCAGCGCGCGAGCTCGCTCGCGATCTCCGTCACGGTCCCGCCGCGGGCGAACGCGAGAAACGAGCCGTCGATCTCGTCGCCCAGTTCGTTGAGGTGGTGCTCGAAGAGGCCCATCAGCTCGTGCTCGGGGTCCTGCCGGAACGTCTCGGCGATCTCGTGTCGCGTCAGGTGCTGCAACTCGTGCGAGGTCCACGGGCCGCGGCGTCTGAGGCCGGCCTCCATCGTCCGGAACCCCGACAGGCCGTCCGGCTTGTTGAGCGTCGGGAACCAGCCGGACCCGAAGTTGATCGCGTTGAGCTGCAGGCTGAAGGCGGCGCGCGTCTCGTCGTCGGCGTCGTCGAGGTCCGGCGCGGGCGGGCCTTCGCTCGGGAGCGTGCGCGCGTACTCGTCGATCGCCCGGTGGTCGATGCGCACCGCCTGCGCCTGACCCGCGACCCTCGCGGCCGCGGCGCGGATCTCGTCGGTCAGGCTCACGCGGTCTCCCGCTGCAGGGCCATGAACGCCTCCGGCGCCAGCCCGCGATCGAGGCCGGCTTCCTCGAGCAGGCCCGCGAGGTCGGGCGAGGACGACGTCCAGATCACCTTGCGGTTGCGGACCCGGTGCAGCCAGTACATGCGCGTGTCGTCGAGGACGCTCCCACGCCGCGTCCGGATGCGCCCGCGGACGACCACCGCGTCCGCGTGCGACCACATTCCGAGCTTCACGCTCTCGACCCGGATCCCGGCCGCCCACGCGCGTTCCATCTCCTCGCGGTAGGTCGCGGTGCCGCGAAACACCCGCCCGCCGGCCGAATGCGGGCGCCAGCGCGCGTCGTCGGCCGCCCAGCGCAGGATCCCGGGCAGACCTTCGCGCTCGTAGTCCGCCCACATCGCGAGGATGAGCTTCTCGTTGTCCGCCGATCGCATCGGAGCGCCGACCCTACCCGCTCGCCGCGCGTGCCCGCGAGCCGCTCCCGCGCCGATCTCGGACCCGTCCTGGACGGGCGCTAGCGTCCTACGGGCACGCGTATGCCCCCCAACGCCGCCATCGACGACCTCCTCGAGGGGCTCAACCCACCGCAGCGCGACGCCGTTGAGCACGGGGCCGGCCCGTTGCTCATCCTCGCCGGCGCCGGCTCGGGCAAGACGCGCGTGCTCACCCACCGGATCGCCTACCTGCTGCGGACCGGCCAGGCCCGCCCGAGCGAGATCCTCGCGATCACGTTCACCAACAAGGCCGCCGCGGAGATGCGCGAGCGCGTCGAGTTGCTCGTCGGCCGCGTCACCCGCGCGATGTGGGTGATGACCTTCCACGCGGCGTGCGCCCGGATGCTCCGCGCCGACGCCGACAAGCTCGGCTACACCCGCCAGTTCACGATCTACGACGCCGCCGACCAGCGCCGCATGATCAAGCGCTGCCTCGACGACCTGGGCTACGACACCAAGCGCTTCACCCCGCGCGCGATGCAGTCCCAGATCAGCGACGCCAAGAACCGCCTGCGCACCCCCGAGGACCTCTCGAACCTGATCGGCAACCCGTTCGAGCAGACCGTCGCCGACGTCTATCAGGCCTACGAGCGCGAGCTGCACCGCGCCAACGCGATGGACTTCGACGACCTGTTGGTCAACGCCGTCCGCCTGCTCGAGCGCTACCAGGAGGTCCACGACCACTACGCGGCCTCCTTCCGCTGGGTCATGGTCGACGAGTACCAGGACACCAACCACGTCCAGTACCGCTGGCTCCAGCTGCTGACCTCCGAGCACCGCAACCTGGCCGTCGTCGGCGACGACGCGCAGTGCCTCGTCGCGGGCACGCCGATCACGATGGGCGACCGGACGACCAAGCCGATCGAGGACATCACGGCGGGTGACGAGGTCCTCTCGTGTTATGGCAGCGGGGACTTCCGCCCGGCGAAGGTGACGGAGACGTTCGAGTCACTGCGCCCGATGGGTGTGGAGATCCGGACGACCGGCGGGCGCCGCATCGTCAGCACCCCGGAGCACACCCACTTCGCGGGCTACCACGGCGACTACACACCGCAGCAGCACCTCACCTACCTCATGTACCGGCGCGGCAAGGGCTTCCGCGTCGGCACCACGCGTACCCGCCCGAATGGCCAACACCCGCAAGCGCACGGCCTGCAGATCCGCTCCGCGCAAGAACATGCCGACGCGGCCTGGGTGCTCTCGATCCACGAGACCGAGGCCCAGGCCCGCACTGCCGAGCAGCTGTACTCGCTTCGCTACGGCCTCCCGATGCTGCCGTTCGTCGCCCGCCCCGGCGGGAGCGTCAATGGCCTCGTCCACGACCAGGCCGCGATCGACAGCGTGTTCGAGGGCATTGACACGTGCGCCCACGGCATGCGCCTGCTGCGCGAATCGAATCTGGACTTCGAAGCCCCGCACCATGTGCCGCTGTCGTTCGAGGGACGTCGGCGGAACGTCACCTTGACGCTGTGCGGAGACCGCCGCGGCCGCCGGCCGATGCACGTCGTCGCGATCGGCGGGCGTGACGCCGAGGCGCGAGAACGTCTGACCTCCGCCGGCCTCAACGTGCGCCCGGCCAAGCTCGGGTCGAGCAGTTGGCGCTATGAGTCCTGCTTCGCCGACTTCGGCCGCGCTGTGGAAGCGGTCGAGCGGATCCGCACCGCGATTCCGGCAACGCTCCGTCCGGTCGCACGGTTGGGGGCGAAGTCGCTTCCCTTCCTTCCCGCCGCGTCGGTGCTTCCGGGCATGGTGATGTTCACCGAGGACGGCGACTTCGACGTCGTTGCCTCCGTCACTCGTGTCCCGCTGGAACGCCCGGTCCATGACCTCAACATCGAGGACACGCACAACTTCGTCGCCGGTGGCCTCGTCACCCACAACTCGATCTACGGCTTCCGGGGAGCCGACATCAAGAACATCCTGAACTTCGAGGACGATTATCCCGACGCCCATGTCGTGAAGCTGGAGCAGAACTACCGCTCCACGCAGACGATCCTCGACGCCGCCAACTCGGTGATCGCGAACAACCGCGGCCAGATGGTCAAGCACCTGTGGACGGACCTGGGGGAGGGCGACAAGGTCCGGGTCCGCGAGATGGCCGATGAGCACGCCGAGGCGCGGTGGGTGACGTCGGAGATCGAGCGGCTGGTGGACGAGGGCGTCAGCCGCTCCGAGATCGCGGTGTTCTACCGGACCAACGCGCAGTCGCGGGTGCTGGAGGACATGCTCGTGCGGGCGCAGGTCGGCTACCAGATCATCGGCGGCACGAAGTTCTACGAGCGGGCGGAGATCAAGGACGCGGTGCAGTACCTGCAGTTCCTGGTCAACCCGCAGGACGGGACGGCGTTCACGCGGATCGCGAACTCGCCGCGGCGCGGGATCGGCCAGACGTCGCTGAGCCGCGTGCTGGCCTACGCGAACGACACCGGGCTGACGGTGTGGGACGCGGCGCGCGGTGAGGTGCCGGGGCTGGCGAAGGCGGCGCGCCGGTCGCTGGATCGCTTCATGGACACGATGGAGCGCCTGCGCGAGAGCGCGGAGGCGGACGCGCCGGTCGCGCAGATCCTCAACGACCTGCTCAACGACACCGGGTATCGCGACGCGCTGGAGGCCGAGCGCACGATCGAGGCCCAGGGCCGGCTGGAGAACCTCGAGGAGCTCGTGCGGGTGGCGCGCGAGTACGACGTCAACGCCGCCGAGGGCGCAAGCCTCGGGGAGTTCCTGCAGCAGATCGCCCTGCTCGCCGACGCGGACGGGATCCGCGACGACGAGGGCCTGGTGACGCTGATGACGATGCACAACGCCAAGGGCCTCGAGTTCCCGATCGTGTTCATGATCGGGATGGAGGAGGGCATCTTCCCCCACCAGCGCTCGATCGAGGAGAACAGCATCGAGGAGGAGCGCCGGCTCGCGTACGTCGGCCTCACGCGCGCGATGCGCGACCTGACGCTGACCTTCGCGCGCCGCCGCGCGTCCTACGGGGGCGGCGGGCTGCCCGCGCAGAAGTCGCGCTTCCTGGACGAGGTGCCGCGCGAGCTGACCGACCAGCCGGCGCGGATCTCGCGCGGCCTCCCGGCCCCGGGCCGGATCGCGAGCTGGGCGGGCGCCGCGGCCGCGAGCGCCGAGCAGGACACCGGCGGCAGCACGATCTTCCGCGTCGGCGAGGACGTCGTGCACGCCAAGCTCGGCGAGGGCGTGGTCACGGGCGTCGAGCCCGGCGGGATCGTCGTCGTGCGCTTCGCGGGCGAACCGGCGGACCGCAAGCTGATGGCGGACTACGCGCCGATCAAGAAGCGCTGACGCTCGCTCGTGGCGCGTTGACCGCCTGAGGCGGTGCAACCCTCCAGGCGCAGATTCGAACCCACGGGGTGGAGCTAGCCGCCTCGTGTGAGCGGCGCGTGGGGCCTAGCATCGCCCAGGCCACCATGCGCAAGCTTCTCCTCCTCGCCTCGATCATCGTCCTCGTCGACACGTCGTTCTACGCGGCGATCACGCCGCTGCTGCCCGACCTGACGGAGCAGTTCGGCCTCTCGAAGACGGGCGCCGGCCTGCTGGCCGCGGCGTACCCGCTCGGGACGTTCGCCGGTGGCCTGCCCGGCGGCTGGATGGCGGCGCGCATCGGCGTCAAGCCGACCGTGATCTTCGGGCTCGCCCTGATGTCGCTGACGAGCGTGATCATCGCGTTCGCGGGCAGCATCGTCGTCCTGGACATCGCGCGCTTCGTGCAGGGTTTCGGCAGCGCCGCGGGCTGGGCGGCCGTGATGGCCTGGGTGGCCGGCGCCGCGCCGCGCGAGAAGCGCGGGCAGATGATCGGCTCGGTCATGGGCGCGGCGATCGCCGGAGCCCTGTTCGGGCCGGTGATCGGCGTCACGGCGGACATCGCCGGCTTCGAGATCGTCTTCTGCACGGTCGGCGCGATCGGCGTGCTGCTGATCATGTGGACGCTGCGCATGCCGGCGGCCAAGCCGGTCGGCAACGGCTCGCTGAAGGGCCTGCTCGGCTCGCTGGGCAACCGCGAGGTCCGCACCGGCCTGGCGTTGGTGACCGTTCCCGGACTGCTGTTCGGCACGATGTCGGTGCTCGGCCCGCTCAAGCTCGACGAGCTGGGCGCGTCGGCGGCCGCGATCGGCGCGACGTGGCTGCTGGCCGCGGGGCTGGAGGCGATCGTCAGCCCGCTCGCGGGCAAGTTCTCCGACAGGCGCGGGCCGCTCGCGCCGCTGCTGGCCGGCCTGGTCGGCGGCGCGATCACGTTCGCGATCCTGCCCTGGCCGGGCACGGCGCTGACGCTCGCGCTCGTGATCGTGCTCGGCTCGCCGGTGATCGGCCTGCTGTGGGCGCCCTCGATGGCCATGCTGTCCGACGGCGCCGAGCACGTCGGTCTCGAACAGGGCCTCGCCTTCGGCCTGATGAACCTGACGTGGGCCACCGGCCAATCGATCGGGGACATCGGCGGCGCCCGGCTCGGCGAAGCGGCGGGCGACGAGGTCGCCTACCTCCTGCTGTCGGCGCTGTGCGTGGCGTCGTTCGTGATCCTGCGCGCCAGCTCGCTGCGCCGGCCCGCGGCGACCGTGTCGTAGTTGACGCGGGCCTCCGCGTACGCGACGGTTGCGCGGCCACGCCCGAAGCCAGCCACCAATCCACCGACACCAGGACCGTAGAGCCGCCGGCGCCCGCGAGCGCGACTCCGGTCGCGCTCGGTGTCCCGCCGCTGGGCGACTCCGCGACCCTGGTCGCGGCGCTCGCCGGCGGCTCGGACACCTGGCGCGCGGATGTCATCCACGGCATGCAGCGCACGAGCGGCAACCGCGCGGTGGCGCGGATGCTCGCGCGCGAGAAGACCGAGACCGACGACGCGCAGGCGCCGGCGGCGCCGGAGGAGACCGGCATCGCCGACAGCGCGGCGACCGGCCGGATGACCGCCGCGGCCAAGCAGGTGCAGGCCGACTGGGACGCGCTCAAGACGGCGGACGCGCGCGCCCAGAAGTTCGCCGAGGCGCCGCTGGCCGAGCTCAAAGCCGCCGGCGTGCCCGCCTACACCGTGGTCATGAAGGACCTGGGGAGCGCCAACGGCCAGTTCGACTTCACGACCTGGAGCATGGACCTCGCCAAGGGGCGGTTCGAGACCGCGAAGCCCTCCGCCGCGGTGATGGCGGGTGTCGCGCGCACGATCGCCCACGAGTCGCGGCACTGCGAGCAGTGGTTCCGGATGGCGCGGCTCGAGGCCGGCCGCGGCAAGACGGCCGCGGCGATCGCCGCCAAGCTGCACATTCCGCAGAAGATCGCCGACGAGGCGGCGAAGAACCCGCTGAAGGCCGACACGCCCGAGGGCAAGGAGGCCGAGGCCTGGTACGAGAGCGTCTACGGCAGCAAGGGCGCCGACCGCGGCAAGGTCCTCAAGGCCCTGCCGGTCCTCGGCAAGGCCCTGGCGGACGCCAAAGCCGCCACCGCGGCGCTGCCCGCGACCGCCTCCCAGGCCGAGAAGGACGCCGCGAAGGCCAAGCAGGACGAGGCGCAGAAGGCCTACGACGAGAACTACGCGAAGTACCGCGCGCTGCCCGAGGAGGCGGACGCCTTCAACGTCGGCGGGACCGTGGAAGCCGGAGTGTTGAAACCGTGAGCAGCGGACTGCCTGGCGCCCTCGAAGCGGTCTGCGGCCTGCTGTCCGAGCCGGCGACGAGCGTGGCGGGCACGCTCGGCGACGTCGTGGAGGAGCAGACGAGCGCACTGCGCGTGCGGCCGAGCGACGAGCATTTCAGCGACGCCTACGTCGTCCACGATCATGGTGAGGTCACCCACGTCGATCTCACCCTCTCAGCCTCGATCGACGTGCTCACCGGGGCGTTCGGCGACTACACCGAGGCGCCGCAACTCGACTGGGACCGGCCACGGAAGCTGCTGTTCAACGCCGGCCCGTGCACGCTCATCGCCCAGGCCGACGCCGAGGACAACGTCAGCGCGGTGACGATCCGCCGCGACGGTCAGCGCCCGACGGCGTAGCCCTGCATCCCGCGCGGGTTCGCTCCCGCGCGCAACACGCCGTCCGGCCCGCGCGAGATCGCGGAGAGCCGTCCGAGCGACCAGTCGCCGGTGACCACGACGTCGTGTCCCCGCTCGCGCAACGCGGCGACCAGCGCGGCCGGCGCGCGCGCCTCGATCTCCATCCGCCCCGGATAGGACTCACGGGGATAGAACGAGCTCGGGAAGTGTGTGGAGTGGAACATCGGCGCGTCGATCGCCTCCTGCAGCCCCATGCCGAAGACCGCGTGGGCGAGGAAGAACTCGAACGACCACTGGTCCTGCTGGTCGCCGCCGGGGGTGCCGAAGGCCAGCACGGTGCCGTCGTCGCGCCGAGCCATCGACGGCGAGAGCGTCGTCCGTGGCCGCACGCCGCCCTTCAGGGACGCCGGCAACCCGTCTTCGAGCCAGAACATCTGCGCCCGCGTGCCGAGGCAGAAGCCGAGCCCGGGAATCGCCGGCGAGCTCTGCAGCCAGCCACCGGACGGCGTCGCCGACACGAGGTTCCCGAAGCGATCGGCGACGTCGAGATGGCACGTGTCGCCACGCGTCGGCTCGCCCGCTCCCGCGTCGACGACGCCCGAGACCTCCAGCGACGGCAGCCGCCCATCCAACCCTGGCCGCAGTTCGAGCGACGCCTGCCCACCGATCAACGCGCGGCGAGACGCCGCGTACTCGGGGGAGAGCAGGCGCTCCAGCGGCACCGGCGCCGAGTCCCCGTACCACGCCTCGCGGTCCGCGAACGCGAGCTTCGCGCCCTCGGTCACCGCGTGGACGTGGTCGACGCCGAGGAACGGGCCGAGCTCCTCGATCATCGACAGCTGCTGCAGGAACACCGGCCCCTGCCCCCACGGCCCGGTCTTGAACACCGTCCAGTCGCGGAAGCGCAGCGAGGCCGGCTCCTCGATCGACGCCGAGAACCGCGCGAGATCCTCGCCGCTGAGGAACCCGGCCGGGGTCATGGCCTCCGCCACCCACCCGCGATACCACGCGTCGCGCGCCGCGTCGATCCGCGCCTCGCGTGACTCGCCCGTCACCGTCGACAGTCGCGAGTAGGTCTCGGCCAGCACGGGGTTCGACAGTCGGTCACCGACCTCCGGCACCGGCCCCCACAGCGCCAGCGACTCCGTCCATGAGGGGTCGATGCGCGAGATCGCGTTGACGATCCCCGGCAGCGCGGGAAACCCGTCCCGCGCGTAGCCGATCGCGTAGGACAGCACGTCGGCGAGCTCCCACGTCCCATGGTCGCGCAGGAGCAGCAGCCAGGCGTCGAACGCCCCCGGCACGCACGCCGCGTACGGCCCCGTGCCCGGTATCAGCTCCATCCCCAGCGCCCGATAGCCCTCGATCGAGGCCGAGGCGGGAGACGGGCCCTGCCCGCAGACGACCCGCACCGACGACCCGTCCGAGAACAGCAGCGGCAGATCCCCGCCCGGCCCGTTGAGGTGCGGCTCGACGACCTGCAGCGCGAACCCCGCCGCCACCGCGGCGTCGAACGCGTTCCCGCCGCGCTCCAGGACCGCCATTCCCGCCGCCGACGCGAGCCAGTGCGTCGAGGCGACCATGCCGAAGGTTCCGCTGAGTTCAGGGCGCGTGGTGAAGGCCATCCGCACGAAACGCTAGTACACGCATCCGGGCGTACGACGCATTCCGGCGGGCCCCGCCCGCCGCTGCCGGGCGGCGGCCGCCGCACACGTACCACCAGTATGCGAGCGGCGGCCGCCGCGGGCAGCGACGACCGGTGCATTCGCCGGGTTATGCGCCGTACTTACGGACGCGTGTACTAGCCTGCCGCGCCGGATGACGACGTTGATCGACGGCAAGGCGATCGCGCAGGACGTGCGCAACGAGATCCGCGACGAGGTCGCCGCCTGGGTGGCGGCCGGCCACGAGCCACCGGGCCTGGCGACGGTCCTGGTCGGCGACGATGCCGCCTCGGCGGTCTACGTCGGCGGCAAGCAGAAGGCGTGTGCCGAGGTCGGCATCCGCGGGTTCGACCACCGGCTCGGCGCGGACGCGTCCGAGCAGGAGGTGCGCGAGCTGCTGCACGCCCTGAACGCCGATCCCGCGGTCAGCGGGATCCTGCTCCAGCTGCCCACGCCGAAGCCGATCGACGGCCCGCGGCTGACCACCGAGATCGCCCCGGGAAAGGACGTCGACGGCCTGACGCCGATCTCCACCGGCCTGCTGGCCAAGAACCTGCCCGGCCTGCGTCCGTGCACGCCGCTGGGCTGCATGGAGCTGCTGCGGCGCCACGAGGTGAACCTGGAGGGTGCCGAGGCGGTCGTCGTCGGGCGAAGCGACCTCGTCGGCAAGCCGATCTCCGCGCTGCTGCTGCAGGCCAACGCCACCGTCACCATCGCGCACTCGCGCACGCGCGACCTCGCCGAGGTGTGCCGCCGCGCCGACGTGCTGATCGCCGCCGTCGGCGTCGCGCACCTGATCAAGGGCGACTGGGTCAAGGCGGGCGCGGCGGTCATCGACGTCGGCATGAACCGCCTCGACGGCAAGCTCACCGGCGACGTAGAGTTCGAGGCGGCGCGTGAGCGCGCCGCTCTGATCACGCCCGTTCCCGGAGGCGTCGGCCCGATGACGATCGCGATGCTGATGCGCAACACGCTCGAAGCCGCCAAGGCCGCCTGATGCGCAGGGCCGAGCCGCTTGCCGGCCTCGGCGGCCTCGCCCTGTTCGCGTCGCTGTTCCTGAACTGGTATTCGGCGACGCCGGTCGTCCCGGACCTGTCGAACAAACCTGGGTTCCAGCCGGTGCTGCTCGCGTACGTTCGCTCCGACGCGCCCGAGAACGCCTGGACCTCCTTCGCGGTGATCGACATCGCGCTCGCCCTGTTCGCCGCGCTGGCCCTCGCCGTCCCACTCGTCTCGCTGCTGGCACGCGGCCCGGGGAAGCCGATCGGCACGGCCGTCCTCGCGAGCGCGTTCGGCTGGATCGCGATCGTCCTCGTCGCCTACCGGCTGGTGTTCCTGCCCTTCGACGACCTCGACGGCGTGCGGATCGCCACCGACGTCGGCGGCTTCGTCGCTCTCGCGGCCGCGAGCCTCGCCTGGGTCGGCAGTTGGCTGTCGATGCGCGACGAGTCGACCCCCGGCGCCACGCTGCCTGTCCTCGAACGGCTCCCCGCACGCTGATGCGACGCTTCGAACCCGTCGCGGGGCTCGGCGGGATCGTCCTGCTCGTCTCGCTTTTCCTGCCCTGGTACGGGCCTGGCGTCCAATTGCTGAACGGTTTCGCGCACCCCGGCGGCGCCGGCGGCACGGGCTGGGAGGTGCTGAGCGTGATCGACATCCTGCTCGCGCTCCTGGCGCTGCTGGCCATCGCGGTCCCGCTGGCGACGCTGCTCACGGACGGCCCGGCGACGTCGATCGGCGCCGCGGTGATCGCCAGCGCGCTCGGCTGGATCGCGGTGCTGCTCGTGGTGTTCAGGCTGATCGACGACCCGCAGCCCGGCGTCGAGCTCGACTACGGCGCCTACGTCGCGCTGGTGGGTTCGATCCTCGCCTGGGTGGGCAGTTGGCTCTCGATGCGCGACGAATCCACACCGGGCGCCGAGCCACCGGACGTTCCGCGCCGCCCGGCGCCATGAAGGCCGGCGGCGCGGCGATCCTGTTCGCCTCGCTGTTTTCTGACGTGGTACACGCTGGCGCCCAGCGGGAGCTTCCACGACTTCAGTATCGAGACGGCGTGGGAGCGCAACGTCCGTTCGCCGTTGTGCTCACCGTCCTGGCCCTATTCGCGCTGCGCTACCGCGCGGCCGGCGTGGTGGTCGCGGTGGTCGTCGCGGCGGGCATCGTCTTCGCGCCGGCGGATGACATCCACCGGGACGCCGCGCCCTGGCTCGCCCTGCTCGGGGCGCTCACCGTCGCGCTCGACAAGCCGCACCTCGTCGCCCGCCTGGGTGCGGTGGCGATCCTCGGATCGTTGCTGCTCAACTGGTACGACACCAGCTTCTTGATCATCACCCGCGGCGCGAGCCCCACGGAAACGCTGTCGGCGCTGGACGGCAACGGACCCACCGTGGCGCTGGCGATCGTCCTCACCGCCTGTGCGTTGCTCGCCCTGGCCCGCCCGCAGTACGCCTGGCTCGCGATCGGCGTCGTCGTCTTCTGGCTGATCGAGCCGCACGAGCTCACCGGCCGAGGCGCGTGGCTCGCGCTCGCGGGTTCGATTCTTGCCTGGGGAGGTGGCCTCATGAGCTCTCGCCCTAAGATCACCGACCAATGCTCTCCAGCGACCAGGTCCTCCACGTCGCCCGCCTCGCCCGCCTCGAGCTGACCCCCGAGGAGGTCGAGCGCTTCGGCGGCGAGCTCTCCAAGGTGCTCGACTACATCGAGACCATCGCCGAGCTCGGCGACCTCGAAGACGTCGCGCCGACCTCCCACGTGATCGACGTCGAGAACGCCCTGCGCGCCGACGAGCCACGCCCGTCGCTGCCCGTCGAGACGGCGCTCGCGTCGGCTCCGGACGCCGCGATGGGCGGCTTCCGCGTCCCGAGCCCGGGTGCCTCCTGATGCTCGACCTGACCGCCGCCGAGGCGAGCCTGCGCATCAAAGAGGGCGACCTCGACGCCGCCGAGTACTTCGAGTTCTACCGCCGGCGGGCCGAGAGCGACGCGTTCAACTCCTACACGTGGGTCGCCTCGGAAGCACCGACGTTCAACGGTGGCGACCTGGCGGGCGTCCCGATCGCGATCAAGGACCTCTTCTGCACCGAGGGCATCCCGAGCCAGGCCGGCTCGAAGATCCTCGAGGGCTACCGCCCGCCCTACACGGCGACGAGCGTCCGCAACCTCTACGCCGCGGGCGGCACGCTGCTGGGCAAGACCAACCAGGACGAGTTCGCGATGGGCTCCTCGACGGAGAACAGCGCCTACGGCCCGACGCTGAACCCGTGGGACACGAGCCGCGTCCCCGGTGGCTCCAGCGGCGGCGCCGCCGCCTCCGTGGCCGGTGGCACGGCGCCGTGGAGCATCGGCACCGACACCGGCGGCTCGATCCGCCAGCCCGCCGCGCTGTGCGGGATCGTCGGCTTCAAGCCGACCTACGGCGCGATCTCCCGCTACGGGATGATCGCGTTCGCGTCGTCGCTCGATCAGGCCGGCCCGTTCACGCGTGACGTCACCGACTGCGCGCTGCTGCTCGGGGCGATGGTCGGCGCCGACCCGTGCGACAGCACCAGCATCGGCCTGCCCGAGCCGATCACGACACCGACCGCGACCGACCTCAAGGGCATCCGCCTCGGCGTTCCGGAGGAGCTCAGCGGCGAGGGCATCGAGCCCGGCGTGCTGCAGGCGTTCAACGAGACGCTGGAGCTGGCCAAGTCGCTCGGAGCGACGGTCGAGACGATGCACCTGAAGCACTCGCCGGAGGCGCTCGCCGCCTACTACCTGATCGCGCCGGCCGAGTGCTCGTCGAACCTCGCCCGCTACGACGGTGTGCGCTTCGGCTTCCGCAAGCCGGCCAAGGACCTGCTGTCGATGTACACGGGGACGCGCGAGTCGGGCTTCGGCCCCGAGGTCAAGCGCCGCATCCTGATCGGCACCTACGCGCTCTCCTCCGGCTACTACGACGCCTACTACGGCAAGGCGCAGAAGGTCCGGACGCTGATCTCCGACGACTTCAAGTCCGCCTTCGCCAACGTCGACTTCGTCGTGACGCCGACCGCGCCGGGCGTCGCCTTCGAGCTGGGCTCCAAGACCGCCGACCCGCTGGCGATGTACCTCAACGACTTCTGCACCGTGCCGATGTCGCTGGCCGGCATCCCGGCGATCAGCATCCCCAACGGCCTCTCGGAGGGCCTGCCGGTCGGCTTCCAGATCGCCGGCCCGGCCTTCAGCGAGAACCGCATCCTCAACGCCGCGTTCGCGCTGGAGAAGGCGATCGGCTTCGACGGGAGGAAGGCCTTCGCATGAGCACCGAATACGAACCCGTGATCGGCCTCGAGATCCACGTCCAGCTCAAGACGCGCACGAAGATGTTCTGCGGCTGTGAGCTGAGCTTCGGCGAGGAGCCCAACACCCGCACCTGCCCGGTCTGCCTCGGCCTGCCCGGCACGCTGCCCGTCACCAACTTCCAGGCCGTGATCTTCGGCATGATGATGGGGATGGCGCTCGGCTGCGAGATCGCGCCGCGCTCGATCTTCCACCGCAAGAACTACTTCTATCCGGACCTCTCCAAGGGCTACCAGATCTCCCAGTACGACATCCCGCTGTGCCTCGGCGGGAACCTGGGCGACGTGCGCATCCACCGCATCCACCTCGAGGAGGACGCGGCCAAGCTCGTGCACATCGGCGAGTCGGGGCGCATCCACGGCTCCGACGCCTCGGTGGTCGACTACAACCGCGGCGGCACGCCGCTGGCGGAGATCGTCACCGAGCCGGACATCCACTCGGCCGAGCAGGCGCGCGACTGGCTGCAGCTGCTGCGCGAGACCCTGCGCCAGTTGGGCGTCTCGGACGTCAACATGGAGGAGGGCTCGCTGCGCTGCGACGCCAACGTCTCCATCCGCCCGGTCGGCTCGACCGGCCTGGGCACGAAGACCGAGCTCAAGAACATGAACTCGTTCCGCTTCGTGATGCAGGGCATCAACGCCGAGATCGCCCGCCAGACGGCGATCCTGCAGGCGGGCGACGAGATCGAGCAGGAGACCCTGCACTTCGACCCGGTCAGCGGCCGCATCAGCTCGCTGCGCTCCAAGGAGGAGGCGCACGACTACCGCTACTTCCCGGAGCCCGACCTCGTGCCGATCGTCCCGACGCCGGAGATGCTCGAGATCGCCCGCGCGGCGATCCCCGAGCTGCCCGCGCGAGCGGATGGCCCGCTACGCGAGCGAGTTCTCCCTCAGCGACGACGACGCCCACCTGTTCGCCTTCGAGCCGGCCTGGGGCCAGTACTTCGAGCGCGTCGCGGCCGAGACGTCGCACCCGGCGGCGAACTGGGTCAAGGAGCTGCGCACCCGCATCGATCTCGACCCGGCCGACTCGCCGGTCGTTCCCGGCTCGCTCGCCAAGCTGGTGGACCTGGCGGCGGACCGCAAGGTCACGGCCGGCTCCGCGCGCACCGTGTTGGACAAGATGGTCGAGACCGGGGGAGACCCGGCCGCGATCGCCGAGGCCGAGGGCCTCACGGTCATGGAGGACTCGGGCGAGCTCTCCCAGATCGTGGCCAAGGTCATCTCCGAGAACCAGGACGTCGTCGAGCGCATCCGCGGCGGCAACGCCAAGGCGATGGGCGCGCTGGTCGGCCCGATCATGCGCGAGACCAAGGGCCGCGCCGACGGCGGCGAGGTCAACCGGCTCCTGCGCGAGCAGCTCGGCGTCTAAGCCGCCGTCTGGACGAGCAGCGCGACCTGGACGCGGTTCTCGACCTCCAGCTTCACGAGCAGTCGCGACACGTGGGCCTTCACGGTCGCGACGCTCATGTGCAGTTCGGCCGCGATCTCCGCGTTCGCGCTTCCGCGTCCGACGGCGCACGCCACCTCGCGCTCGCGCGCTGAGAGCGACTCGAGCTTCGCCTGCGCCGCCTCGCGCCGGCCGCCGTCGTCGGCCACCAGCGCGATCAGCCGCCGCGCGACGCCCGGCGACAACGTGCCGTCACCCGCGTGGACGTGCTCGATCGCGCGCACGATCTCCGCGGGCGGGGTGTCCTTGAGCAGGAACCCGGCGGCACCCGCCCGCAGCGCCCGCAGCACCAATTCGTCGGCGTCGAAGGTGGTCAACACCAGCACCGCCGGGGGCGAGGGCTGGGCGAGCACGAGCCGTGTCGCCTCGATCCCGTCGACGTGCGGCATGCGGATGTCCATCAGCAGGACGTCGGGGCGGTGCAGGTCGACCGCGCCGAGCACGCCGCGGCCGTCCTCGGCCTCGCCCACGACCTCGATCTCGGGCGCGCCGGCGAGCATCATCCGCAATCCGGAGCGGACCAGCGCGTCGTCGTCGACCAGCAGGACGCGGATCACAGCGGCAGGGTGGCTCGCAGGACGAAATCGCCGCGGGCGTTCGGCCCGTGGAACAGCTGACCGCCCGCGAGCTCGACGCGCTCGGCCAGCCCGACCAGACCCGTTCCCGTGCCGGGCACCTCGTGCGCGACCGCCGATCTGCGGCTCACCACGGTCACGATCAGCTCCTCGCCGGACGCGACGCTGACCTCAACGGCCGCGGCGGGCGCGTGCTTGCGGGCGTTGGTCAGGCCCTCCTGAACGATCCGGTACGCGGTCCGCCCGGTCAGGACCGGCGCGCCGTTGAGGTGCAGGTCGGCGTGGACCTTCATCCCCGCCGCGCGGGACTCCTCGATCAACGACGGGATCTCGGCCAGCGTCGGCTGCGGCGGGTCGGCGCCGCCGTCGCCCGCGCGCAGCACGCCGATCACCTCGCGCAGGTCGCGCAGCGCGTCGTGGGCGGTCGCGCGGATCACGCCCGCCGCCTCGGCGATCTCCTCCGGCGGCGCGTCGGGATGGAACTCCAGCGCCCCCGCGTGCACCGACAGCAGCGAGAGACGGTGGGCGAGCACGTCGTGCATCTCGGACGCGATCCGCCGCCGTTCGCCCTCGCGCGCCGCCTCTTCACGCGCCCGCTGCTCGCGCTCCAGGCGCAGCGCGCGGTCGTGCGAGGACTGCAACAGGTTGCGCTGCGTGCGCGCGAACAGGCCCCACGGAACGACCAGCGCCGGGATCCCGAACGACAGCGCGACATCGAGCCACAGCTCGCCGTCCGGGTCCGGGTAGGCCAGGGCGAAGACCATCCCACCGGCCACGCTGAGGACGGTGCACAGGACGATCGCGCGCCGGGTGCCCCGCAGCGCGACGTTGAACAGGGCGATCAGCGCCGGGCCCGCGGCCAGCGCCGAGATCATGCTCGGGATGCCGGTGAGCAGCGCGACCGCCAGCGGATGGCGACGTCGCCACCACAGCGGGATGAAGCACAGCACCCCGATCACGAGGTCCCAGAACTGCATCGTCTCGGAGTGCTGATCGGCCGTGCCGAAGAACGCGACCCCGCCGATCGCCAGCGCGCAGAGCACCATCGTCGCGTCGACGATCCAGTCGCGCGGCGTGCGCTTGGTGGGACCGGGCGCCTGCAGGAGCCCGCCCGGGAGCATCCGCGAGTGTTCCATCCAGCGCGCAGCGTACGCCCGCCACGCGCCGCGCACCCCCTACCGAAGTCGATCCCGGCATCGACGACCGGCCGTGTTTTCTGAGCGCGCGACCGTCGATGCTGGCGCCATGATCGAAGCGACAGGACTGACCAAGCGCCTCGGCGGGCGCAACGTGGTCAATGACGTGTCGTTCCGCTGCGAGCCCGGAACGGTGACCGGGTTCCTCGGACCCAACGGCGCGGGCAAGACCACCACGATGCGGATGCTGGTCGGGCTCTCGGCGCCCGACGCCGGCTCCTCGTCGATCTTCGAGCAGCCGTACGGCACGCTCGTCAATCCGGGCCGGCGGGTCGGCGTGCTGCTTGACGCGAGCGCCCAGCACCCGGGCCGCCGCGGCCGTGAGGCGCTGGCCGTCTCCGCGCAGATGATGGGCGTGGAGGACTCACGGGTGGATGAGTTGCTGACGCTCGTCGGCCTCGACCGCGGCGCCGCCCGCAAGCGTGTGCGCCAGTACTCGCTGGGTATGCGCCAGCGGCTCGGGCTGGCGCACGCGCTGCTCGGCGACCCGCAGGTGCTGATCCTCGACGAGCCCGCCAACGGACTGGACCCCGAGGGCATCCGCTGGATGCGCGGGCTGCTGCGCGATTTCGCCGACCGCGGCGGGACCGTGCTGCTGAGCAGTCACCTGCTGCTCGAGGTCGAAGCCGTCGCCGACCGCCTGCTGATCATCGGCAACGGCGAGATCGTCGCCGCCGGCTCCAGCGACGAGCTGCTCGCCGGCACCGGCGTGCTCGTTCGCGCGACCGACGACGAGGCGCTCGAGAACGCGCTCGACGGCTTCAGCTTTCAGCGCATCGAGGGCGGCTTCCTCGTCGACGCCAAGCCCGAGGAGATCGGCCGCGCCGCTCTCGACGGCCAGGTCGTCCTCACCCACCTCGGCCCCTCGGAGAGCGCCGGCCTCGAACAGCTCTTCTTCGACCTCACGGAGACCCCGGCATGAACCCGACCTTCCCACGCCTGACGTTCGTCGAGCTGCGCAAGATGGTCGACACGCGAGCCGGCTTCTGGCTGCAGCTGATCGTCGCCGGGCTGACGCTGCTCGTCGTGACCCTGTTCTGCGTCTTCGGCGAGACCGACGAGCTGATCTTCCGCGACATGTTCGCCCTCGCGGTGTTCCCCGCGAGCCTGCTGCTGCCGATCGTCGGCATCCTGCTCGTGACCTCCGAGTGGACGCAGCGGACCGCGCTGATCACGTTCACGCTCGTCCCCAGGCGGATGCGGGTGATGAGCGCCAAGCTCGCCGCCGGCATCGTGCTCGGGCTGATCGCCGCGGCGATCGCGCTCGTCATCGCCGTGGTCGCCATGGTGGCGGTCAGCGGCGAGTGGACGATGAGCCTCGCCGTGTTCGCGCAGATCGTCCTGCTGGCGGTCATCTCGCTGCTGACCGGCGTCGCCTTCGGCTCGGCCTTCCTGAGCTCCGCCCCGGCGATCGTCCTCTACTTCGCGCTCCCGACCGCGTGGGCGGCGCTCGGCTCGATCAAGTTCCTCAACGACGCCGCCGACTGGCTGGACACGACGCGCACGGGCGACGCGATGACCGAGCGGGCGATCAGCGCCCACGAGTGGCTGCAGTTCGGCACGTCCCAGCTGCTCTGGCTGGCGCTGCCGCTGGCGATCGGCCTCTTCCGCATCAGCCGCGGCGAGATCCGCGCGGCCTAGAGGCGGCTACTGACGCCAACACCTAAAGGGGCCAGGCCCCGTCAACGTGGGTTGATGGGGCCTGGCCCCTTTAGGTGCGGGTGGGGTCTTGACCCCATCCCGTCAGAACTGGACGCTCGTCCTATTCAGGTGCTGTGTTCGCACTAGCATCATTCGGGTCATGGGTCAGCTCATCGCATTCCCCGACAAGCGCAGCCACAAGGGCGTCCTCACCGACGACCGTCGCCACGCGCTGATCACGGGCCTGTGCGCCCTGACGTTCCTGCTGGGCTTCTTCATCATCGGCCCGTCGCTGGCGATCTTCGCCTTTGGCTTCGCGACCACCTCGCACGTCTTCTCGTGCGTCGCGTGCATCGCCGGCCTCGCCGTCACCTGGGCCTTGACCCGGGTGGCGTACAAGCACCTCTAGGAGGTCGTCCGCGCCAGGCGCGGCGGGGCCGCTGAAGGCCGGCCCAGGAAGTAGCCCTGGCCGAGCACGGAATTGAGCTCGCGCAGCGCGGCGAGCTGCTCCGCGGTCTCGATGCCCTCGGCGATGACTTCGAGATCGAGCGTGCGCGCGAGGTCGACGATCATGCCGACGAACGAGCTTTCGCGACGCCCACTGGTCAGGGCGTCGATGAACGGCTTGGCGATCTTCAGGGTGTCCAGCGGCAGCGAGTGCAGGTAGGACAGCGACGAGTAGCCGGTGCCGAAGTCGTCGAGGGCGATCTTCACGCCGAGCGCGCGCAGCTCGTGGAAGCGCTCCACGCTCGCGGCGGCGAGCAGCTGGGACTCGGTGATCTCGATCACCAGCTGGGACGGCTCGATGCCGGACTCCTCGATCGAGGCGACGACGTTCTTGACCAGATCGGGGTCGCGGAGCTCGGCGACGGAGAGGTTGACGTGCATCCGCAGCGGCTCGACGTTGGTCTCGGTCTCCGCGTCCTGCCAGCGGCGGGCCTGCTGGCAGGCCTCGCGCAGGACGAAGCGCCCCAGCGGCACGATCAGGCCGGT
Organism: uncultured Solirubrobacteraceae bacterium; assembly: GCA_963798325.1. Taxonomy (GTDB): domain Bacteria; phylum Actinomycetota; class Thermoleophilia; order Solirubrobacterales; family Solirubrobacteraceae; genus Solirubrobacter. The sequence continues at coordinate 226,599 of CAWCSS010000001.1, read as the reverse complement.
CTCCTCGGCGAGCGGCACGAACTCGGCCGGCGGCACCAGACCGCGGACGGGGTGCTCCCAGCGGACCAGCGCCTCGGCGGCGACGATCCGGCCGGACTCCAGCGCGACGATCGGCTGGTATTGGACGACCATCTGCTGGCGCTCGATCGCCTTGGCCAGCTCTTCCTTCATGTCATGACGGCGCAGGATCGCGGCGGCCATCTGCGGCTCGAAGAGCTCGAAGCGCGCCTTGCCCTTGGACTTGGCCTGGTACATGGCCACGTCGGCGTTGCGGATCAGCTCGTCGCCGTCGCCGCCGGACTGGTGGCTCGACGCGAGGCCGACGCTCAGGTGCACGGACACGAGCTCGGTCCCGGCCTCGACCGGCAGCTCGAACGCCTTCAGGATGCGGCGGGCGACCGCGCGGCCGTCGGCCAGCGGATCGCCGACGCCCGGGATCATCACCGCGAACTCGTCGCCGCCGAGGCGGGCGATCGTGTCCTCGGGGCGCACGCACCCACGCATGCGCTCGGCGACCGACACCAGCAGCGCGTCACCGATGTGGTGGCCGAGCGAGTCGTTGATCGTCTTGAAGTCGTCGACGTCGACGAACAGGACCGCGGCCGCGCCGTCGTCGGCGAGCTCCTCGCGCACGCGCTCCATGAACAGCGTGCGGTTCGGGAGGTCCGTGAGCGGGTCGTGGTAGGCCTGATGATGCAGCTGGTCCTGCAGCGACTGCAGCTTGTTGACGGCCTGCTCGAGCCGGTCGTACTGCAGCGCGACGGCCGCGTTGTTGGCGAGCGCCTCCAGCAGGCGCAGGTCGTCGGCGCCGAAGGAGCGCTCCAGGCCGACGCGGTTGGCGAGCATGATCGTGCCGATCGTGCGCTCCTCGCCCGGGAGCATGGCGATCATCGCGTGACGGATGCCGCGGGCCTGCAGCGAGGCGCGCAGGTGCGGGGAGCCGAAGGGCGGGGTGAGGCTGACGACGGGGTTCTCGGCGTCGACGAGGCCCGAGAGCTCCTCCGCGATCGCCTTGTCGGCCGGCTCCATCGTCACGCGGTGGTCGCCCGGGCCGTGGGTGGTGCGCAGCGGGTCGCCGTCGCCGGTGAAGAGCAGGACCTCGGCGACGTCGGCGTTGAACGCCTCCAGCGAGCGGGCGAGCAGCGCCTCCAGGGCCTCGGCGACCTCAGGGGAGCGGCTCAGCGTCCGGTTCGCGTCGTAGAGGAACTCCAGTCGCTCGTGGCGAGCGCGCTCGGAGATGTAGGCGCGGTAGACGGCGAACACGGTCAGGGCCGGGACGAGCAGCACCGGCACGGCACGCGGGTCGGTGGCGACGACCAGCGCGGCGGCGATCGCGATGCTCGCGTTGATCAGCGTGACCAGCGCGTCGGTGGCGAACATCTGGATCAGCATCCGCGGGCCGACGTCGCCCTCGGCGATGGCGATCGCGCCGCCGAGCAGCAGGATCGTGAGCGCGCCGCTGGCGAGCGTCGCGGCGTACAGGCCGACCCAGGTCGCGGGCTGCAGCGCGTCGGCGCCTCCGGAGACCAGCTGCAGGGTCGCCGCGGCGAGCGTCGCGGCGAGGGCGAGCTGGGCCAGGTTGAACAGGAGCTTGACGATCTCCAGGCGGCGGATCAGGCCGTGGACGAGCGCGGTGCCGATGATCGCGCCGAGGACGAAGTCATCGCCGGCGGCGAAGACGAGGCCGAAGACGAACGGCAGGTCGGCGAGGCTGAACGAGTGCGCGCTGCGGCGGAAGCGCACGTGCACGACGCAGATCTCCGCGCCGGCGAACCCCAGGGCGACCGCCCACCAGGGCAGGTTGGGCGTCGCGTGCGCGGCCGCGCCGTGCGTGAACAGCGCCCACGTTCCCGCCGCCACCACGGCCAAGGCGACGACGTAGACCCAGACGAAGACCTCGCGGGTGGGAAACGGAAGGCGGCGACCGTTGGGCTCGTCCATCTTTGCGTTCATCGGCTAAATGGAGAACCACTTGAGTGGACAGGGGTACGATTGCCGGCATGGCACGGCTCGTACGCATGGATCAGACAGGCCACACGACGCTGGCGGAATGGACGCCCGCCGACCAGGCGTCGATCGACGCCGCCGCCGCCGAGTTGCGGGCGGAGCTCGACAAGGGCTATTACGCGGTCGTCTCCACCGGTGAGGGACACGCGGAGCAGGTGACCTCGCTGCCGCTGGACGCCTCGCTCGTGATTCTCCGGCGCCCGATCGCCGGCGGGTGAGCGCCGCCTCACTCCCGGAGCGCGCGTCCGTCTCCTGGCGCGCGCCGATGACGCCTGCGCGGTTGCGCATGTACGGCCGCTCGTGGACGATCACGACGATCTTCCAGGTGTTCCCGATGACCGCGACCGGGGTGCTGCTGCTGTTCATCCACCCGGTCACGGCGGTCGTCGGCGTGATCCTGATGGCGCACGCGTGGGCGATCCCGGAGCTCTACGCCAACCGCGGCGCGAAGGTGGTCAAGCCGCGCAAGCGCATGGACGACACCGCGGAGGCGACCGCGCTGGGCTTCCTCGGCGATCTGATCGGCCATGACGCGCGCGCGTTGCACGCGCGGACGGGACTGGTGATGGAACGGGGCGCGCTCGGCGTGTGGCTCGTGGGGGAGGCGGGGGCGTTGCTCGTCCGCCCGCACCGCGTGCACTGCTGGTGCGTGCGCGTCCCGGAGCCGTCGCTGCCGTCCTCAGATCGGATCGCGCACCTGCTGCTGGCGCTGCGCGAGGACGAGCAGGGCTTCGCCACCGTGGCCAACCACGCGTTCTGCGGCGCGCGCTGGCGGGTGCGCCGCCGACTGCCGCGTGCGCAACGGCCGGCTTTGGCCGCGGCGGCGCAACTCGACCGGCGGGATAGTCCGGCCCCGTGAAGATTCAGCGTCCGGGCCATGTGATGTGCCCCGGCGTCGGTGCACTATTCGTGGCATGAACAGCGTCCCGACCGCCTCCGCTGGGCTTCCCGTGCGTCGTCTCGCCCTCATCCCGACGTCCGGTCGCAGCGACGCCGCCGTGCGCCGGTACCGGCTCGCCCGCCTGCGCCTCGAGGACCGCGAGGTCGCTCGCGCCGAGCGCTTCTCGCACCTCAAGCGCTCCCACGATTAGGTCATCTTGACCGGGGCGCGGTAGATTGCGCCCATGGGCAATAGAAACGGCTCGTTGATCACCAAGGCGCTCGGCCTTCTGATCGTGGCGTTCGTCGCGATCTTCGTCTTCAAGCTGATCCTGAGCGCCGTCGCGGGGATCCTGTCGTTCTTCTTCGGCATCGCGCTGCTGCTCGTGGTCGGGTTCTTCGTGGTCTGGGCCCTCCGCAAGCTGCTGTGATCTATCTCGCGCTCTGCCTCTGGTTCGGTCTCGCGACCGGCCTGGTCGGGCGCGTCCGCGGCTCATCGTTCTTCATCTGGTTCATCATCGGCGCCGTCGTGCCGGTGATCGGGCTGTTCGTGGCGCTCGCGTACCGCAGCGAGAGCGATGAACTGCGCCGTCAGTGCCCCACCTGCGGCAAGGTCGTCAAGCTCCACGACGCGATGTGTATGCGCTGCGGGACCGATCTCGAATTCCCCGAGTTCGCGATCGAGCCCGAATCCGCTGCTGCGCGCCGATAAACTCGTCTGTCGCCGTACCCCTCGCGAGTTGTTTGGAAGGAGCTGACAGAGCCGATGATGCGTGCTGTCGACGCCATCATGGAGTGCCTCAAGGCCGAAGGCGTCGATGTCGTATTCGGCTATCCGGGCGGGGCCAACCTGCCCACGTACGACGCGTTCGTGGACGCGGGGATCAAGCACGTCCTGGTCCGGCACGAGGCCGGCGGCGGACATGCCGCCGAGGGTTACGCCAAGGCCTCAGGCCGCGTGGGCGTGGTCTTCGCGACCTCCGGCCCGGGCGCCACGAACATCGTCACCCCGCTGACGGACGCGATGATGGACTCCGTGCCGCTGGTGGCCTTCACCGGTCAGGTGCGGACCGAGCTGCTCGGGACCGACGGGTTCCAGGAGGCGGACACGTTCGGCATCACGATGCCGATCGTCAAGCACTCATTCGTCATCCAGCATCCGGCGGAGATCCCGCGGGTCGTGCACGAGGCGTTCCACATCGCCCGCACCGGCCGGCCGGGCCCGGTCCTGATCGACATCCCGCAGGATCTCTCGCGGGCCGAGATCGACTACCAGCCCGTCCAGGACGTCCATCTGCCCGGCTACCAGCCGACCGTGGACGGCAACTCCAAGCAGATCCGGCTCGCCGCGAAGGCGCTGGCCAACGCGCGCCGGCCCGTGTTGTACGTCGGCGGTGGCGTGATCAACGCCGGGGCCTCTCCGGAGGTGCGCGACCTGGCCGCGAGCGGGAAGTTCCCCGTCACCTGCACGCTGATGGGGCTGGGCGCGTTCCCGGCGCCGCACGAGCAGTGGATCGGCATGCTCGGCATGCACGGCACGCGTGCGGCCAACTACGCCATGGACGAGGCGGACCTGATCGTCGCCATCGGCGCGCGCTTCGACGACCGGATCACGGGCAAGCTCTCGGAGTTCGCTCCGCGGGCGAAGTTCGTGCACATCGACATCGATCCGGCGGAGATCTCCAAGAACGTGCCGGCGCACATCCCGATCGTCGGCGACGCCAAGCGCATCGTCTCGCGGCTCGTGGACGAGTACCGGGCGCTGGACGCGGATCCGGCGCGGCTGACCGGCTGGTGGGAGCGCATCGATCACTGGCGCGCGTCGCACCCGCTTCGCTACGACGATTCCGGTGACACGGAGATCAAGCCGCAGTTCCTGGTCGAGTCGCTGTGGACGGCGACCGACAACGGCAACTGCATCTTGAGCTCCGACGTCGGCCAGCACCAGATGTGGGCGGCGCAGTACTTCCACTTCTCCGAGCCGCGGCGCTGGATCAACTCCGGCGGGCTCGGGACGATGGGCTTCGGCCTGCCGGCCGCGATCGGCGCCGCCTTCGCCTGCCCGGACATCCCGTCCGTGCTGCTGACCGGCGACGGCTCGTTCCAGATGAACATCCAGGAGCTCGGCACCGCCCGGCAGTACGACGTACCGGTCAAGTGCGTGATCATGGACAACGGCTACCTGGGCATGGTCCGCCAGTGGCAGGAGCTGTTCTGGGATCGCCGCTACTCGAACGTCGACATGGGCGCGAGCGGCTCGCCGGACTGGGTCAAGCTCGCCGACGCCTACGGGGCGACGGGCGTGCTGCTGACCGACAAGACCACGCTGGTCGACGACCTGCGGACCGCCTTGGCCACGCCGGGCCCCGTCGTCGTCGACGTGAAGGTCACGCGTGAGGAGAACACGTATCCGATGATCGCGCCGGGCGCGGCCGCACGGGAGATGGTGGGCTAGATGGGCGAACCGGCAACCAAGGAGATCCTCTCCCTGGAGGAGCTTGAGGCGTCCGCCGGCGTGCGGACCGGCCGCAAGCACATCCTCTCGATCCTCGTCGAGAACAAGCCCGGCGTACTGACCCGGATCGCGGGGCTCTTCGCACGGCGCGGGTTCAACATCGACACGCTCGCCGTGGGGCCGACCGACGACCCCACGCTGTCGCGCATCACGCTGACGCTGGACGGCGCGATGCACCCGATCGATCAGGTGACCAAGCAGCTCCACAAGCTGGTCAACGTGATCAAGATCCGGGATCTGGAGCCGACCGAGACGGTCGCCCGGGAGCTCGCGCTGTTCAAGATCTCCGCCGACGGCTCCTCGCGCGCCGAGGTCATGCAGATGGTCGAGATCTTCCGCGGCAAGATCATCGACGTGGCCAAGCGGTCCGTGATCGTCGAGGTCACCGGCTCCTGGGAGAAGATCGAGGCGTTCGAGCGCATGGTCCGGCCGTTCGGCCTGATCGAGATGGCCCGCACCGGCGAGATCGCCATCTCGCGCGGGCGCGGCGAAACCTGACGTTCGCGGGGCGTCCGACACGCGGTCCAGCGTGTCGGGCGGCCCACCTCATAAAATCCACACTCGTGACGGTCGGCCAACTCACGCCAGGGGGCGGGCTCGCTGTCGACGCACCCGCCCTCCTCGCCGGCGCCAAGCGCGCCATCAAGCGTGCCCGCAAGGCCGGTCGTCCGATCCTGCTCGGCCACACCGTCCGTGTCGGCGCCGACGTCGACCCGAGCGCGGTCGTCTTCGCGTCGCGCGTGGGCGGCGAGGACTGGTTCTGCTTCGAGCAGCCCGACCGGGACGGAGCCGCGATCGCCGCGCTGGGCGTCGTCGCCCGGCTGACGGCGTCCGGCCCCGGCCGCTTCAAGCGCGTAGCCGCGGACTGGAGGCGGCTGTCCGCCGACGCGATCGCGGACGCGCCGGACGGGCCGCCGGGCGCGGGCCTTGTCGCTCTGGGCGGCTTTGCCTTCAGCCCGGACGGAGGCCACGCGCCGCACTGGTCGGGGTTCAACGCGGCCGATCTCATCGTCCCCGAGGTATCTCTGGCCCGTCGAGGCGGCGACGTCCGTCTGACGTTGGCGGCCATGGCCGCGCCGGACGACACGCCAGAAGAGGTGAGCGCCCGCCTGACCGCTCGTGCGGCGGCGTTGCGGCTCTCGCCGCTGCCGCTGCTCGATCCGTTCCCGGCAGGACGGTTCCGCATCGACTCGGTGGCGCCGCCCGAGCACTACGAAGCGGCCGTCGCCCGGGCCGTCGAGCGCATCCGAGCGGGAGCGTTCGAGAAGATCGTCTTGGCCCGGGAGGTCACCGTCCAGGCACCGACCGCACACGACGCCGCGGCCGTCTTCGGCGTGCTCCGAGCGGGCTTTGAGTCCTGTTACGTGTTCTGCGCCGGCCGAGGCGATGCGGCGTTCGTGGCCGCCTCGCCGGAGCTCCTGATCCGCCGCGAAGGCCACCGAGCCCAAACGGTGGCGTTGGCCGGCTCCACCCGCCGCTCCGCCGACCCCGCCGTCGACGACCACCTCGGCGAACGCCTCTTGCGGTCGGACAAGGACCGAGAAGAACAGGCCATCGTCGTCCGCCGAATCGCCCGCGCCCTGCGCCCCCACGCGGTCTGGGTCGCCGCCCCCGACGAGCCCGCCCTGATCAAGGTCGCGAACATCCAGCACCTCGCCACCCCGATCCGGGCCCAACTCGCCCACCCGATCGGCGCCATCGAACTCGCCGGCCTGCTCCATCCGACCCCAGCCGTCGGCGGCGAGCCCCACGCATCCGCCGTCCCCCTGATCCCCGCGCTCGAGGGCCTCGACCGAGGCTGGTACGCCGGAGCGATCGGCTGGACCGACGCCAACGACGACGGCGAGTTCTGCGTCGCCCTCCGCTGCGCACTGCTCCGCGGCAACGAAGCCCGCCTCTACGCGGGAGTGGGAGTCGTCCGCGACTCCGACCCCGCCTCCGAACTGGCCGAGACCGAGATCAAGCTCGGCGCGCTCCTGCCGGTCCTCTCCGGCTAGCTTCCGCACTCTGAACGTTCGAGCAGTGCCCGAGCGCTTTTCGGGCGCTCAAATGGTGCGCGACCATGCCAGCGGTTGCTGTCAGACATCGAACCAAATTGCCGGAAGTCGGGGGCGAACAATTTCCCGCTCTGCCTACTGATGGCATGAAGAGGGCCCCACGACCAGCGACGCACCTGAAAAAGTTCCGGCTCGTGATCGTGGACGCGAGTTCTCTTCTGCGGCGCGCTGGCGACCGGGTGTCTGCTGGCTCCGCCAGTCCGGCCCGACGCGGGGACCTACACCGTGAAAGCGTGCTCTGGGTCGTCGCACGACGGACGGCTGGGCCGCCGGTCGATGGTGGGTCTCAGCGATGCGTACTCCACGGGGCCGCGAGTGTTGAACTTCTGCCCCGCGGGCGACATTCCATGGGCAGGGATCCCGCGATGGCCGGTCGACCAACAGCACGCTGCCGCAGGCTCGCGACGTAGGGCTGGGTGTTCGACGCCCCGCCCAGACGAATGTCACCTGCTTTCAGGGCGATCGGTGAGCCACGACCCCCGCAGACGCACTATCCCGCCGCGTTGGCCACATCTTGGAGCACCTGGGTCTGGGATCGACGACCAATTTGCGACGCATTGGTCCTTCGGTGATCCGCCGAACGGGCCAGCCCGCCGCAGGGAGCTTCGACAACCTCGCGGTCAAGACGACTGAGGATGGGGTTGCGATGCCCGGCCCGTCTGGCTTCATCGGAATAGTGGGATTGGCCGACCGCACCAGAGAGGTACGAGAGTTCTGCTGCTTCTGGGGCAGATCGAACTCGAGCATCGCGTGACGTCGCCGCCGACGATCAACGTGGAGGAGGCGCCTGGCCCCGGGTGGCTGCGCGATCCGACAGCTTCGCTGAAGGTTTCCGCGTGGCGGCAACGTAGGGATTAGCCAGCTCAAGCTGATCCTTGATGCCGATACGCAACTCGCAACGGCGAACGGTTCGTTGTACGACCGGGGCCAGCAACCCGTCGCCGTGGCCTTGCGGCATCGGCAGCCGGACGCTGCACGTGCCCCTCGCGCTCTATGCCATGTCGGACGGTGAGCACACCATCGAGGCCACGGCGAGCGATCCAGCCTTCAATTCAACCGCGCGCCAGCTGACGTTCCGGCCTGGACCGAAGCCCGCCCGCGGCGCCACGGGCCATGAATCTGACTGGGGGCGGCGCGTGGCGCGCGACCAACCGATTACGCCGTCACGTGGGTGAACCCACCGTCCGATGGGCTGGCGCCGATCGTCGGGGCCGACTACCAGTTGTGTCCGTTCCAAACCAGCCGTGGGACGAGTCTGATTGCGTGACGGGTCACAGGACGGAGCCGGATCTCGCGGGCATTGGCGACTTGGCGGTCCCCGCGGGGGGCGAGTGGAGGTTGCGCGTCTCCCTCCGTGACGCTGCGGGCAACGTCGACCCGGACGGGAGCGGTCTGGTCGAGCCGCTGCGCTTCGATCCGGATGTTCCGGAGATCTCGTTCCTGCCGTTCGACCCACTCGATCCGGCGCGCGTCCGCGTGCAAGCCGCCGATGTCACATCCGGGGTCGCGGCAGTCGAGGTCGACGCGCGCATCAAAGGCGGAGTCGGTGTGGCATTCGCTGCCGGTTGATGCATCGACTGGGCACTTTTTCCGCTGTCCTCCCCGACGACGAGTTGACTGCCGGCGTGTACGAGTTGCGCGCCCGCGTCATCGGATCACGCCGGAAACGAGCGGAGTACGACGACGCTCGCCGACGGCGACTCGGCTGGAGGCACGTCTGCCCATCCGTCGCGCGAGCGTTCTCGCCGTGGGGAGCCCGGAGCGGGTTCGCGTGAAGGGGTCGAAGGCCAAGGAGCCGACCTACAGGCGTGTCCTTGTGGCCAAGTCCCAGCGCGGCCTTTGGCCAGTCCGTTCAGCATCGAAGGGAAACTCGCGGACGCGAGCGGCAATCCACTCGCAGGTTCCGATGGTGCCGTGTTCGAACGGGTCGAGTTGCCCGGCCGCGAATGGAGCGAGATCGCAACCGTCCGGACGTCAGCGTCGGGGACTCTCACGTTTCGTGCGCCCTCCGGGCCCAGCGCGACATCTGCGCTTCATCTACGCAGGCACGAAGACGACCCAACCGCGGAGTCGAGGACGTCGAATTCCGTGTCCAAGCCGGAATCCATGTTCAGCCAGACCGCAAGCGACTCCATAACGGGCAGCGAGTCAGTGTTCCGCGGGCGGCTGCTCGGCGGCCCGATACCGGAGGCGGGCAAGTTGCTGGCGCTGCAGGCGAAGACGTCGCGCGGCTGGCGCACATTCTCGACGCCACGGGTCAAACTCGAGGACGGCAAATTCACAGCGTCCTTATCGATTTACATCGACGCCGGTCACGATGCGATATTCCTTTCGCGTCGTGGTTCCTGAAGAATCAAGCTATCCGTATGCCGACGGAACCTCTAAGGTCGTCCACGTGCTCGTTCTCGGTGGCTGAGATGAAGCGCTGGCTACTCGCGCATCTGACCTACGCGAACGTCTGCGCGTCGCTGGCGCTGTTCATCGCACTTGGTGGCACCGGGTACGCGGCCTACAACCTTCCACGTGACAGTGTTGGGTCAGCGTGAGTTGCGCTCCGGCTCGGTCGGTGCCGCCGAATTGCGACGTGGCGCCGTGACGAGCGCGACCGTTCGCGACGGTTCTCTGAGCTCTCGGGATTTCTCCGCTTCTGCTCGTACCCAGCTCTCGGGGAAGACTGGCCCGCAAGGGCCAGGCGAGAGGCAGCGCAGGGCCCGCAAGGAGCGGCGGGGGCCCGCTGGCCCGCAGGCGCGCCCGGTGCGAACGCCGTAACGATGCGCGCTGCGGTCGAAGAAGATGGGACGGTCGTGGCCGGAACCCGTGGTGTGCGCGCGGTGGTCCAAGGCGGCGGCGACTATCTCGTCACGTTCCCTCAGACCGTCGCCGGCTGCGTGTATTCCGCGACGCTGGCGAGAATCGCGCAGGGTTTGAACCAGGAGCCGCTCGCTACGAGAGCGACTGGTCGGGTCGACCGGTTCGGGCGTGCAGGTGCGCACGTACAACGGGACGACGCCGACGAATTCCGGGTTCCACCTGATCGTGGTCTGCAGCTAGCGGCCGAACCAGCGCCGGAGCGTGCCCCTGAGGCCGCTCTGCACGACGCGTCGGGTGTCCTGCTCCTCGGGCAGGGCGGCTGCCGCGGCGGCGTCGATGGTCAGGGTGACCTGGCGCAGGGAGATGCGGGCGACTTCGGGCGCGTCGACGAACACCTGGCGTGAGTCGGTCTTGACGACGATGCCGTCGAAGATGTGCTCGCGGGCGTTGTCGAGGACGCGGGCGACTTCGCCGATGCGGATGCCGTCGGAGGTGATGACCGGGACGCCTCGGGGGAGGGCCTGGTAGCCGATCTGGGTGTCGTCGTCGGTGCTCAGGGTGCCGGGAAGATTAGTGGCGGACCTTGCGCCAGACCTCGACGACCTCGCGGACGGAGGCGGTGTGCCAGGAGATGCGCGAGTCGAGGGGGCGGAGCTTCAGCTCGAAGCGGCCGGAGTCGAGTTGCTGGAGTTCCATGACGAGGGCGTGGAAGCGGCGGCCGCGTTTGTCGATCTCGACGATGTCGCCGGCGCCGATGCCCTTGGAGGTGGTGCGGCGCGTCGAGGGGGCGGACGGGTCGACCTCGAGCAGGGTGGTCTGGAGGTCCGCCATGTCGCGGGCACGTTATGTGGCGGTGCGGACGGACTCCCACACGCGGGCGTGGAGCGTCGACGTTCTCCGCGCGGTTGGTGCGGACGCAGATGATCGTGCTGCCCGAGGCGGCGAGAGCGTCGGACAACGCGTCGCGGAACGATTGGACGTCGGCGGCGCGCTTCCAGTCGAGCCCGTACAGCGCGGCGGCGTGGGCGAAGTCCAGGCCGTGGGGCGTCGCGATGTGCTCGACGAAGTCGTCGCCCTCCGACGACGCCGGGAGGAAGTGGAAGATCCCGCCGCCGTCGTTGTCGATCAGCACGATGACGAGCTTCAGGCCCAGCCGCGAGGCCGCCAGCAGCCCGCCGACGTCGTGCGCCAGGGCGACGTCGCCGATCAGCAGCACGACCGGCCCGCTGGACGACCGCGGCCACGCCGAACGCGGTGGAGACCGTTCCGTCGATCCCGTTCGCGCCTCGGTTCGACAAGACGCGGAACGCCGCCGGTCGCGCCGGGAAGAACGTCTCGGCGTCGCGGATCGGCATCGAGGACGCGACGACCAGCACCGCGTCGTTGCGGCAGCACCGACCCGACCTCGGCCGCCACCCGCGGCTCGCTGAGACTCGGCCCCCAGGCCGAGGCGATCGCGCCCGCCGCCGCCCGATCCGCCGCGTGCCACCCATCGAGCCACGACGTGTCCTTGCGCTTGCGCGGCAGCCGCTCCGAGCAACGCGTCGAACGTCGACCGCGGATCGGCGCCGACGATCGTGCCGACGCTCCCCGCCGGGTCCTGCCACGCGGCCTCGGCGTCGAACATGACCTGCAGCGCATCCGATGCCGCCAACCACGCGCGCAACGGCTTGGAGGTCGGAAGATCGCCGACCCGCAGCACGAGGTCAGGCGCAAATGCCGGCCGCCGGAGAGCGCAGCAACGCGTCGTAGTGCGCGATCGCCGCCGGCCCGCGCCGCGCGCCCGACAGCGGATCGGCCAGCAACGGGAACCCGCCCCGCTCGGCGAACGCGGCCAGCGAGGCGCCGAGACGCGGATCGCGTTCGACCCGCCCCGCGACGATCACCGCCCGCGGCCGCGCGGCGATCTGCTCGGAGAGCCCGTCGAGCAACGCCGGCGACGCGTCTCGCAGAAGACGCGGGCCGCGTCACCCACGGCCGCCCGCCGTCCCGCCCCGACGCGACCTCCAGAGAAGGCACCCCCGAAGGCCCGTCCGGCACCAGCGGCTCCCGGAACGCGAAGTTCAGATGCACCGGCCCCGGCCGGCCGTCGACCGCGGTCCAGAACGCGCGGCACGCGAGCTGGCGCAACCAGCGCACCCGCATCGGCGACGCCGGGTGATCGTCGACCTCGACGAACCACTTGGCCGCGCCCCCGTAGAGCTTGATCTGATCGATCGTCTGCCCGGCACCGATGTCGCGCAGCTCGACCGGCCGATCGGCGGTCAGCACCAGCATGGGCACGCGCGCCTCATGCGCCTCGATCACCGCCGGCAGGTAGTTCGCCGCCGCCGTCCCCGACGTGCAGGCCAAGACGGCGGGAACGCCCGACGCCTTGGCCACACCGAGCGCGAAGAATGCGGCCGAGCGCTCGTCGATGTGCGACGTCGCCCGCAACGCCGGATCGCGCGCCAGCGACAGCACCAACGGCGTCGAACGCGAGCCCGGAGAGGTCACCGCCTCGCGCACGCCGCAGCGCGCCAACTCGTCGACGAACGCCCGCAGGCAGAGATACGTGTCGGTACCAGGCATGATCTCCAGAAGTGCTTCCGCCGCCGCTCATCCTGCTGCATGGCTTCACGCAGACCCGCCAGAGTTGGCGGCGGACGGCGAATGAACTCCGGGGACGCTATCGCGCGATCACGCCGGACCTTCCCGGCCATGGCCAATCGGCGTTCAAGACGGCCAGTTTCGACGCCTGCGCCGCCTACATCCGCGCACTCGAGGCGCCCACCCTCGTCGGCTACAGCATGGGCGGGCGCATCGCGCTCTACACCGCGCTGCACACCCCCGGCATCGAGCGCCTGGTGCTCCTCGGGGCGAGCCCCGGGATCGAAGACGAGCAAGAGCGCGCCCGGCGCAAACGCCAAGACGACGACCTCGCCGACCGCATCGAGACAGCTGGGCATCGAGGCCTTCGCGAGGGAGTGGGCCGAGCAGCCGCTGTTCGCCGACCAGCCGGAGCGAGTCAAGGACGGCGCCTACGCCGACCGCCTGCGCAACACCCCGCTCGGCCTCGCCAACGCGCTCCGGGCCTCGGGACCGGCGTCATGCCGTCACTCTGGGACCGGCTGCCAACCCTCACCATCCCCGTGACGTTGATCACCGGCGAGCGCGACGAGAAGTTCCGCGCGCTCGCCGAAGCGATGCAAGAACGTCTACCGAACGCGACCCACGTCGTGATCCCGAACGCCGGACACGCGGCCCAGCTCGAGAACCCGCAAGCCGTCGCGCAGGCGATCCAGTAGATCTACGCGCCGAAACGGGCACGCACCGGCCAAGCCGGTCGCGCACGTAAAGCGCCTACCAGTCCGGATCGCCTTCTTCGTCGGCCTCCGCATAGTCGTCGTGGTCGAAATCGTCTTCGAGGAGCTCGTCGAATCCGGCGCTGTCACGCAGGATCGGGTCCGTGCTGTGCGAGTCGCCGTGCTCGGCGTGCTCGATCGAGGTCAGCCTCTGCGAGCTCAAAGCCTTCGCTTTCGCCCTCGCCGGCTTCTAGGAGTGGTGCGAGCGCGGGATCGACCGGGTCGTCCGGCGTCTCAGGCCAGTCTCGTGCCATGGGCGAACACTACCGGGGACCCCGGCGCGTTAAGCAAGCCCGACGGTCATCGGCACGTCGATGACGCCGTCGTGAGCGGTCATGGCACCGGTCGCGAGCCCGCAGGAGCGCGTGATGCGCAGCGCGGCGGCGACGTGGACTCCGGCCGCGATGCCTCGCGGACCGTCGAAGGTCGAGGCCAGGTAGACGTCGGCGCCCGACGCGCGGGCGGCACGAGCGTCGGCCAGCACGCCGGTGATCCCGCCACGCGTGATCTTCAGGCAGACCGCCCGCGTGGCGCCGGCGGCCGGCGCGTGAGTCTCGTCCATCGCGATCGGGATCGACGTGCCCGCCTGGACCTCCCGCAGCGCCTCGACGCCGTGGACCGGCTCCTCGCACAGCTCCAGGCCGACGGGCTCCAACACCCGCAGGTTCGCCAGCGCCTCGGCGGGAGAGCCCCAGGAGCCGTTCGCGTCGACCCGGATGCCGACCTCCGGCCCGACCGCCGCCCGGACCGCCGCCAGCCGCCCCGCGTCGTCGCCGATGCCGACCTTGACCTTCACGCAGCGGAACCCCTCCCGCGCCGCCGCCGAAGCGGCAGACGCGGCGCCGGAGCGATCCTCGGCCCCGATCGTCGCGTTGACCGGCACCGAACCGACCGCGCGCGGGTCGATCAGCCGCGCCAGCGGTGTCCCCGTCCGGCGCGAGGCGTGATCCCACAGGGCGAGATCGATCGCCGCCAGCGCCTGTGGCAGGTCGCGCTCGGCGGCACAGGCGGCGAGCAGATCCTCGGTGGGATCGATCGACGCGAGCACCTGCGCGTAGGCGTCCAGCGCGGCCCGCACCGACGCCAGGGACACCCCGTCGTACGGTTCCAGCGGCGCCGCCTCGCCCTCGCCCCAGAGCCCGTCCGGGAGCCCGAGGCGCACGATCAGCACCTCGCGTTCGTGCAGCTCTCCCCACGACGCCCGCAGCGGCGCGCGCAAGGTGAAGCGCTCGGTGCGGACGCTGAGCGTGATCACTTCGACAGCAGCAGCCCCGCCGACAGGAGCACACAGAACGCGAGCTGGAGCATGCCGGTCCTGGCCAGCGCGCCGTTCAGTGCGGGACCGTCGACGCGGTTGCGGACGGTCCGGACGATCGGTGCGGCGATCGGCAGCGCGAGCCACGGGAGCAGCAGCCACGGCGTGAGGTGCTCACCGCCCAGCAGCCACGCCAGCGGCGCGGTGAGGAACGCGAGATAGATCAGCAGCGCGTAGCCGAGACGCGCCCGCGGTCTCCCGAGCCGCACCGCCAGCGTCTTCTTGCCCGCCCGCCGGTCGGTCTCGAGGTCGCGCACGTTGTTGACCATCAGGATCGCCGTCGCCAGCAGGCCGACCGGCACCGCGAGCACGAACGACTCCCAGTTCAGCGCCTCCATCTGGGCGAAGAAGGTCCCGGTCACGGCGACGAGGCCGAAGAACAGGAACACGAAGACCTCGCCGAGGCCCTCATACCCGTAGGGCCGCGGGCCGCCCGTGTACAGGACGCCGGCGAGGATCGAGGCGATCCCGACCAGCAGCAGCTGCCAGCCGGAGGTGACGATCAGATAGACGCCGACGAGCACCGCCAGCCCGAAGGCGACGTAGGTGGCGATCAGCACCTGCTTGGGCGGGACGAGCCCGCCCGCGGTCACCCGCACCGGGCCGAGCCGGTCCTCGGTGTCCGCGCCGCGCCGCGCGTCGGAGTAGTCGTTGGAGAGGTTCGTGCCGATCTGGATCAGCAGGGCGCCGAGGAGCGTCGCGATGAACGTCAGCACCTTGAAGGTGCCGAGCGTCGACGCGTAGGCCGTACCGACCAGCACGGGCGCCGCCGCCGCCGGGAGCGTCCGGGGCCGCGCGGCCATCAGCCAGATGTGCAGTGGACTCAAGGCCGCTTGGGGAACTGCGCGAAGTCGGGCTGGCGCTTGGCCTTGTAGGCCTCGCGGCCCTCCTTCGCCTCGTCGCTGGCGTAGAACAGAAGGTTGGCATCGTGCGCGAGCTGCTGGATCCCCGCCATACCGTCTTCCTCAGCGTGAAAACTGAGCTTTACGAGGCGGAGGGCGAAGGGGGAGAGGGCGAGCATCTCGTGACACCATTTCACGGTCTCGGCCTCCAACTCCTCCAACGGCACGACCGTGTTCACGAGGCCCATGTCGAGCGCCTGCTGCGCGTCGTACTGCCGGCACAGCATCCAGAACTCCTTGGCCTTCTTGGGGCCGACGAGCCGCGAGAGCAGCGCGGCGCCGTAGCCGCCGTCGAAGGAGCCGACGCGCGGGCCGGTCTGCCCGAAGCGCGCGTTGTCGGCGGCGATCGTGAGGTCGCAGACGAGATGCAGGATGTGGCCGCCGCCGATCGCGTAGCCCGCGACCATCGCGACGATCGGCTTCGGGAGCCGTCGCATCTGCACGTGCAGGTCGGTGACATGGAAGCGTCCGACCGCATGCCCGCCGGCCACGTAGCCCGTGTCCCCGCGAACGTTCTGGTCGCCGCCGGAGCAGAACGCCAGCGGTCCTTCGCCGGTGAGGATGATGACGCCGACGGAGCTGTCCTCGCGCGCCTCGTCGAGCGCGTCGGAGATCTCCATGATCGTTTCCGGGCGGAACGCGTTGCGGACTTCCGGTCGATTGATGGTGATCTTGGCGATTCCGTCGCCGGACAGCTCGTAGCGGATGTCCTGATAATCGCCGGCGGAGGTCCAGTGCACGGCGGATGACCATAGCTAGTCTCGCTGCTCGTGCTGGCTCTCGAGACACCGCAGGGGTCGCTGACCTACGACGAACTGGCCGAACGAGCGGCGGCCGTCCGGATCACTGCGCCGCGCGTCGCGCTCGCGCTGCCCGCGGGGCTGGACTTCGTGGTCGCCCTGCACGCGTGCATCCAGGCGGGCGTCGAGGCCGTGCCGGTCGACCTGCGCGAGCCGCAGTGGCGGACCGCCGGGGCCGGTCAGGTGATCGAGGCGCTCGAGCCGGGCGAGCAGATCAGCGGCGACGGGTTCGGCCTGCTCATGCACACCAGCGGGACGACCGGCGTACCCGCGCCGGTCGCGCTCTCGCTCGCGAACATCGAGGCGAACGCGGACGCCGTCCTGTCGGTGATCGAGCCGGGGCGCTGGCTGTGCCCGCTCCCGCTCTCGCACATCGGCGGGCTGATGGTGCTCCTGCGCGCATGGCACTCGCGCACGACAGCGGTGCTCGGCCCGGCCGGCACCGAGGACGTCACGGTGGCGTCGCTGGTCCCGACGCAGCTGAACCGGCTCATCCACCGGCCGCCGCCCGCGTCTCTGGAGTGCGTGATGCTCGGCGGCGCGCCCGCCGACCCGACGCTCCTCGGGCGCGCCCGCGACGCGGGCTGGCCCGTGCGCCCGTCGTACGGGCTCACCCAGGCGTGCAGCGCGGTCGCGCTGGCGGACGTGGGGGACACCGAGACCAGCGGCCGCCCGCTGCCCGGCATGACATCACGCTCGCGCGGCGACGGCGAGATCATCGTCGCCGGCCCGTCCGTCGTGGGCGGCGAGCACGCGACGGGCGACCTCGGCACGTGGCTCGGCGACCGGCTCGTCGTCCTCGGCCGCAAGGTCGACACGATCGTCAGCGGCGGCGAGAACGTCATGCCCCAGGAGGTCGAGGCGGCGCTGCTGTCGCACCCCGCCGTGCGCGAGGCGGGCGTGTTCGGCCGCCCGGACCCGGAGTGGGGGGAGGCGGTGACCGCGCTTCGTCGTCGGCGAGGTCGACGCCGGCCGAACTGCGCGAGCACGCCGCGGCGCGGCTCGCCCGCTTCAAGGTCCCGAAGACGATCGAGGTCGTGGACCTCACTACCGCGCAACCCGGCGGGCAAGCTTCTGCGCCGCGAGCTCTCCGTAGGACCTCGCGCGGCGCGCGCTCGATCGCTGCCTCGGTGAACCGCACGACGGTGAAGCCGTGCGCCTCGAGCCGCGCCTGCTTGGCCGCATCGGCGGCCCGCACCGCGGCCAGCTGATGCCCCGGCCCGTCGATCTCGACGCAGTAGTCGCCCCAGCGGAAGTCCACCTCGATGCCTCGGATGTGGGTGTTGATGATCGGCTCGGGCAACCGCGCGCCGCGCACCAGCGCCACGAACTGGTCCTCGAGGCCGGAGCGCGTGCCGGCACTTCCGGCCTCGTGCAGCTCGAGCGCGCGCTTGAGCCTGCCGTGGCGGCCGGGCGTTCGCGCGATCAGGCGCCGGGTCGCGGCCGCCGAGAACACGCGCTTGTACGCGCCCTTGTAGATCAGGTGGGCGCACTGTTCGGGGTTCAACGGCACGTCGACGAGCACGCGCTCGAAGCTCGCCACCGGGATCGCCGTCGCGGATGCGGATGTCCCGCGGGTCCAGTCCGACGATCAGCTTGAACCCCTGCGACCTTCGTCTTCTCGGGACGGCAACCGTGATGCCGACGGGCTTGAACCGCGTGTCGACGTAGAAGCTCGCGCCGTTGAGCGCGGTGAGCGCGGCGCCGTCACCCGCGGCGTACACCGCCGCGAGCCACTCGCCCTCGGGCGTGAGCTCGGGGAGGAGCGAGTACACGCCGCAGGTATCGTGCCGAACAATCGTCCGCCCTGGACGGCGCGCGGAGACGCCGCCGGCGACATGCCGAGGTGTTCACCGAGGGCGACGCCGTGCTGGCGCGCGAAGACGTAACGAGATTTTCGCGTTTCCGGAAATGTCGTTACGTCTAGGGCCCCGGGCGCGGAAACTCGCCCCCGCTACATTGGGATCGGCTGTCGCAACTGGCGCTTAGGTGGAGCACCACCGGGGAGCGGCGGGCGTCGTACGGTCGCGCGCCTGGGCAACCTTTCATCGCGATCAACGAGGAGTTCACCGTGTCCGTGTCTGACACCGCCCTGACCATCCCCGAGGACCTCAAGCCCGCCGACGGCCGCTTCGGCTGCGGCCCGTCGAAGGTTCGTCCCGCGCAGCTCGCACGTCTCGCCGAGGGCGACGCCGCCGCGCTGATGGGCACCTCGCACCGCCAGAAGCCGGTCAAGAGCCTCGTCGGCCAGGTCCGCTCCGGGCTGAAGGACCTCTTCCAGGTGCCCGAGGGCTACGAGGTCATGCTCGGCAACGGCGGCACGACCGCGTTCTGGGACGCCGCCACCTTCGGGCTGGTCAAGGAGAAGGCGCTGCACCTGACCTACGGCGAGTTCTCCTCGAAGTTCGCCAAGTCGACCAACGCCGCGCCGTTCCTGCAGGACTCGATCATCGTCAAGGCCGACGCGGGCGACGCGCCCGCGCCCGACCTCCGATCCGTCCGCCGACGTGACCGCGTGGGCGCACAACGAGACCTCCACCGGCGTGATGGTCCCGGTCGAGCGCGTCGGCGACGGGCTCGTGCTGATCGACGCGACCTCCGGCGCGGGCGGCCTGCCCGTCGACGCCAAGGACGCCGACGTCTACTACTTCGCGCCGCAGAAGTGCTTCGCCGCCGACGGTGGCCTGTGGCTGGCGCTCGACGAGCCCCGCGGCGCAGGAGCGGATCGCCGAGATCGCACGGCTCCGGCCGCTGGATCCCGGAGTTCCTGTCGCTGAACACCGCGCTGGACAACTCGCTGAAGGACCAGACCTACAACACGCCGGCGATCGCGACGCTCGTGCTGCTCGCCGACCAGCTCGAGTGGATGCTCGGCCTGGGCGGCCTGAAGGGCTGCGTCGAGCGCACGACGGCCTCCTCCACCCACCTCTACGACTGGGCGGAGGCCACCGGCTACACGACGCCGTTCGTCAAGGACCCGGCCAAGCGCTCGCTCGTCGTCGGCACGATCGACTTCGACGACGCGGTCGACGCCGCCGCGGTGGCCAAGGTGCTGCGCGCCAACGGGATCGTCGACACCGAGCCCTACCGCAAGCTCGGTCGCAACCAGCTGCGGGTGGCGATGTTCCCGGCGATCGACACCGCCGACATCGAGGCGCTCACGGCCTGCATCGACTACGTCGTCGAGAAGCTCTAGATGACGCTCGAGTCCCGCGAGCGCTGGATCAAGGCCGCCGCCGGCTGGGAGGCCCGCGCCGACCAGTTCGCGCGGGACACGCTGCCCGTGTCGGCGGCGATGGTCGAGCTGCTCCAGCCCCAGCCCGGCCAGACGATCCTCGATCTGGCGGCGGGCCTCGGGGACACCGGGTATCTCGCCGCCGAGCTCATCCAGCCCGGCGGCGAGCTGATCACGAGCGACTTCTCGCCCGACATGCTCACCGCGGCGCAGCGGCGCGCGAAGGGCAGCAACGTGCGCTTCCGGCAGATTGACCTGAGCTCGCCCATCGACCAGCCCGCCGCGAGCATCGACGGCGTCCTCTGCCGCTGGGGCTACATGCTGCTCGACGACCCCGAGTCGGCGCTGCGGGAAACGCGCCGGATCCTCAAGCAGGACGGCAAGGTCGTCCTCGCCGCCTGGACCGGCCCCGACGACAACCTGTGGAGCGCCGCGCCGACGCGGGCGCTGCTCAAGCGCGGGCTCGTCGCGGCGCCGCAGGGCCCGGGGCAGTTCGCGTGGGCGGACCCGAACCTGATCGCGGAGACGATGGCCGCCGCCGGGTTCATCGAGCCCGACATCGACGTTGTCGACTTCACGATGCGCTTCGAGGACTTCGACGACTGGTGGGCGCATCTGAAGCTGACCAGCGGCAGCGTCGGAGAGGCGGACGCGAAAATGGACTTCGCCACGCGCAGCGACGTCCTGGCCGAGCTGGAAAAGCAAGCGGAGCCGTTCACGCAACCCGACGACCGTCTGGAAATCCCCGCAAGAACCTGGATCGCGACGGCGACCGCCTAACATCGCCGCCCATGTTCTACGACGACGACGCGGATCTGGACCTGCTGAAGGGCAAGACCGTGGCCATCCTGGGATACGGCTCCCAGGGCCACGCGCACGCCCGCAACCTCAAGGACTCGGGCGTAGACGTCGTTGTAGGCCTTCGCGAGGACAGCAAGTCGGTCGAGCACGCCAAGGCCGCCGGCCTCGAGGTCACCAGCATCGAGGACGCCGCCAGCCGCGGCGACATCGTGATGGTCCTGCTGCCCGACGAGAAGCACCATGACGTCTATGAGGAGTCGATCAAGGACGGGATCGCTCCCGGCAACCTCCTCATGTTCGGCCACGGCTTCTCGATCCACTACAACGAGGTCGAGCCGCCCCCGGAGGTCGACGTCGCGCTCGTGGCTCCGAAGGGCCCGGGCCACCTCGTCCGCCGCCAGTACACCGAGGGCTCGGGCGTGCCCTGCCTGATCGCGATCGACAAGAACGCGACGGGCAACGCCCAGCAGCTCGCCCTGGCCTACGCCAAGGGCATCGGCGGCACGCGCGGCGGCGTGATCGAGACGACGTTCAAGGACGAGACCGAGACCGACCTCTTCGGTGAGCAGGCCGTGCTCTGCGGCGGCGTGTCCGAGCTCGTCACCGCGGGCTACGAGACGCTGGTCGACGCCGGCTACGCGCCCGAGATGGCCTACTTCGAGTGCCTCCACGAGCTCAAGCTGATCGTGGACCTGATGTACGAGAAGGGCATCACCGGGATGCGCCACTCGATCTCCAACACGGCGGAGTACGGCGACCTGACCCGCGGCAAGCGGATCATCACCGACCAGACGCGCCAGAACATGAAGGACGTCCTCACCGAGATCCAGGACGGCACCTTCGCCCGCGAGTGGATCGCGGAGAACCGCGCCGGCCAGGAGAACTTCCAGCGCCTGCGCGCCGAGGGCCAGGGCCACCAGATCGAGCAGGAGGGCAAGCAGTTGCGCTCGATGATGGCCTGGATCGACACGGAGTTCGAGGAAGGCTGATGAGCACGTTGACCGAGCCGTACAAGGTCCTCGTCGCGGAGAAGATCGCCGACACGGGCGTGCAGATGCTGCGCGACCGCTTCGACGTCGATCTCGGCACCGACTGGACGCGCGAGCAGCTGCTGGACCGCATCAGCAGCTACCACGGGATCCTGATCCGGTCCGCGACCAAGCTCGACGCCGAGGTCATCGACCGCGCCGACAACCTCAAGGTCGTCGGCCGCGCCGGCGTGGGCGTGGACAACGTTGACGTCACGGCGGCGTCCAAGAAGGGCATCATCGTCGCCAACGCGCCGGAGGCCAACACGGTCGCCGCCGCCGAGCACACGGTCGCGCTGATGCTGGCGCTCGCCCGCAACATCCCGCAGGCGCACGCCAGCCTCACGTCCGGCAAGTGGGAGCGCAGCAAGTTCGGCGGCACCGAGGTCGACGGCAAGACACTCGGCGTGCTCGGCTTCGGCCGCATCGGCCAGCTCGTCGCGATCCGCGCGAAGGCCTTCGGCATGCGCGTGGTGGCCTACGACCCGTTCGTCTCCAGCGAGCGCTTCAAGGAGCTCGGCGCGGAGCAGGCCGAGACGCCGCAAGACGTCCTGGCCACCGCGGACTTCCTGACGCTGCATCTGCCGAAGACCCCGGAGACGCAGGGCTTCATCAACACCGAGACGCTCGCCAAGACCAAGCCCGGCGTGCGCATCATCAACGTCGCCCGCGGCCCGCTGATCGTCGACGAGGACCTCAAGGCGGCGATCGACAGCGGCCACGTGGCCGGCGCCGCGCTGGACGTCTTCACCACCGAGCCGATCACCGATCACCCGCTGTTCGGCTACGCCAACGTCGTGGTCACGCCGCACCTGGGCGCGTCGACGGCCGAGGCGCAGGATCGCGCCGGCGTCCAGACCGCCGAGCAGGTCGTGGCCGCCCTCACCGGCGGTGTCGTCTCCACCGCCGTGAACATCCCCGCGGTCAACGCGGAGGACATGGAGGCGCTCGGCCCGTTCATCCCGCTCGCCCAGCGGCTCGGCAAGATCGCCGCCGCGCTGGCGACGAGCGTGGACAGGATCGAGGTCGAGTACCTGGGCAAGATCGCCGAGCGCGACACCCGCCTGCTCACGCTCGCCGTCCTGACCGGCGTCTTCGACGGTCGCACGGAGGAGCAGGTCAACCTCGTCAACGCGCCCGCCCTGGCGGAGGAGCGGGGGATCACGGTCTCCGACACGCGCCAGACGAGTGCCCGCGACTACAGCGACCTCGTCCGCGTCACGCTGGGCGACGTCAAGGTCGTCGGGACGACGATCGGCCACCTGCACCGGCCGCACCTGCTGGAGGCCTGGGGCCAGCGCTTCAACCTCCAGATCGACGATCCCTACCTGACGCTGTTCCAGTACTCCGACGTCCCCGGCATGGTCGGGCGCGTCGGCACCTGCTTCGGCGAGCACGGGCTCAACATCAACGCCGCGGCCGTGGGCCGCGAGGGGTCCTCGGACCTCGCGGTGATGGCCGTGACCACCGACGGCCCCGTGCCGGACGAGGTGGTCGCGCAGATCGCGCAGTCCGACGGCTTCGTCTCCGGGCGGAGCATCACGCTGTAGGCGGCGGCTCCGCGGGCGCGGGCGGTCTCGCCCGGCACGTGGAGCCCCAGCCCTTGGCGCGCGAGAAGGCGGCGACCTCGCGCGCGATCTCACGGATCGCGCGCGACGTGGCCAGCGTCTCCTTCCACGTCGCCACCCAGGTGCGCAGCGCGGTGTTGGCCGACTGGCCGAGCGCGCCGTTGAGCCCGCTCAGGCTGAGCACGCGACGGCGGCAGGCCTCGGTCGGCCCGGCGGTGCCGGCGAGGTTGGAGAGCATCCGCGAATTCGCCGTCCCGAATCCGTTCATGCGCGCCAGCGGCCGGGTCGCGCAGTGGCGGAACGCACGCACCCGGCCTGCGCGAGCGACGCGCGCCGCACGCCGTTCGCACGCCGCGAGCTCCGCGCGCGCCGAGCGCGATGACTCCCGCGTGACCTTGCGCAGCATCGCCAGCGACTGGCGCGCGGGCTCATCCCAGCGCGGCGGCGTCTCGATCGTCAGCCCGCCGGGAGCGGGGGACTCCGGCCACGTCGGAGCCGCCGGCCGGCTGTGCAGCAGCGACGCGCCGAGCAGACCCGGCACGGCCAGCAACACCAACCCGAACAGCACTCCGCGCAACACCCTGACCCCTCCTCCGTGAGAGGAGGCGATCTTATGACTACTTCACTCGGTGAAGCAACTGGTCTTTGGACCGGTCGCGAGTGGGGGCGAACCCGGCCACGAAGTCCGGGGCCGAGCCGACCACGCGCTTGAGCGCGGCGACGACCGTCTGGTCGTACGCGTGCGCCTCCTCCTCGAGCAGGCCGAACGCACGCTCGGGGCTCCAGGCGGCGCGGTAGACGCGATCGGAGACGAGGGCGTCGTAGACGTCGCAGACGGCGAGGATGCGCGTCTCGACGTTCATCTGCCCGGCGTCGAGGCCACGCGGGTAGCCGGAACCGTCGAGGCGCTCGTGGTGGTCGGAGACCAGCCCGCGGACGGGCCCCGGGAAGCCGCCGAGCTCCTCGAGCAGCCTGCGACCGTCGCCCGGGTGGCGCTTGATCGTGGCGAACTCCTCGTCGGTCAGCTTGCCCGGCTTGTTGAGCACCTCCAGCGGCACGGAGAGCTTGCCGATGTCGTGCAGCAGGCCGCCGACGGCGAGGTGGCGGCGGGCGGTCGCGGAGAGCTTGAGCTCCTCGCCGACGCGGGTGGCGAGCAGCGCGACGCGGCGGGTGTGCTCCTCGGTGGAGACGTCACGGCGCTCGAGGCGGACCATCAGGGCGCGCACGCGCGGCCCGAGGTAGGCCTCCTCGGACGCGACCAACTCGGTCGCGGTGAGGTCACCGACCAGGGGACGGGAGGCGCCGGCGCGCTTGATGTCCAGCGCGGCCGGGACGCTGACGAGCATCACGGCGCAGATCTCGACCAGGTGGCCGAACATGAAGCCGAGCGTGCCCGCGCCGAGCGCGAGGTTGGCGTACAGGGTGACCGCGAGCCAGGCGCAGCCGAGCGCGACGGTGAGGTCCGCGCTGCGGCGGGTCAAGAGGTAGGTGCGGACGGCGCGGACGATCAGCAGGCCGAGGAACAGCGAGCCGGCGACGAGCAGGCCGATCGCCGGCGGGGACTTCGGCTGCGGCACACCGGGCACGGCGTCCGGCATCGAGAGGCCGATCAGGCCCAGCATCAGCACGGCGAAGAAGACGAGGCCCTGGGCGATGACGAGACCCTGGATGCAGCCGGGGCGGCGCAGTGACGGCAGCGCGGTCAGCGCCAGCAGACCCGCGCCGATCGGCACCGAGAGGCCGCCGGCGAGCGCGATGACGCCGTTGGGCCCGACGATGAACCCGGGCGTGGCCAGGGCGTGGACGGCGAACAGCGCCGTCATCGTCGAGAAGGCCATGCCCATCAGCACGCTGCGGCCGTCGCGGGCGCGGGCGCCGGCGATGCTCAACGCGAGCGAGGAGAGGCTCGTGATCGAGGCGGCGGCGCTCACCAGGCCGAAGTGCAGCGGGGCCGGCAGCATGTACACGCGCGTCCCGTACACGGCGACGATGGCCACGGGCACGAGCGCGGCGAACAGAGTGCTGGCAAGAACGAGCCGTGACCGGGTCATAGCCCGGGTCATCGCCGGGCGTGAACGGATCTTGACCAAACCCAAAGTGGTCTTGACCACTAGTTGACCAGTTGCTACTGTCCCGCGCCGGGGAGATGACGGGGCTCG
Source organism: uncultured Solirubrobacteraceae bacterium (assembly GCA_963798325.1). Lineage (GTDB taxonomy): Bacteria > Actinomycetota > Thermoleophilia > Solirubrobacterales > Solirubrobacteraceae > Solirubrobacter. Next base: position 201,178 of record CAWCSS010000001.1, on the reverse strand, counting down.
CGCACACCAACGGCCGCGGCAAGCAGGCGCTCGTGCGCGACGAGATCCTGGGCATGCTCGATGAGCTGCAGGTCGGCGACGCGCTGCCGTCCGAGCGCCGCCTGGCCACCGATCTCGGCGTCTCGCGGCCGACGCTGCGGGCCGTGATCGACGAGCTGGTCCGCGAAGGGCTGCTGCTGCGCCGCCACGGCTCCGGCACCTACGTGGCCGAGCCGAAGATCGCGCTGCCGCTGACCATGACCTCCTTCAGCGAGGACATGACCCGCCGCGGGATGCGCCCCGGCAGCCGCGTCGTGGCCTTCGACTGCATGGCCGCGGGCGCCAAGCTCGGCCAGCGCCTGCGGATCTCGCCGATGGACGAGGTGTGGGTGATCACCCGCCTGCGCCTCGCCGACGACGAGACGATGGCGATCGAGTGGCTGCACGCGCCGCGCGCCCTGCTCGGCGACCTGCGCCGCGAGGAGCTCGCCGACCATTCCTACTACGAACTGCTCAAGACGCGCCGCGGCATCACCATCGCCTCGGGCGTCCAGACGATCGAACCGACCGTGACCTCGCCGGAGGAGGCGGAGCTGCTCGGCGTGCCCGTGCACTCGCCCGCCTTCCTGTTCGAGCGAACCACCCAGAGTGACGGAGGGGAGGTGGTGGAGTTCGTCCGGTCCGTGTACCGCGGGGACCGGTATCGGTTGGTGACGGAGCTACGCCCGGCACTGCGGTGACGCAGCACCGGGCGCGAGATGCATCGTGGTGGCGTCCGCGGGAACGGGCGCCGCGTCAATCATTCCACCCGCGGGGTGGAGAGGAGGGTCAGATGTTGAAGTTCAGCGTGGCGGCCGCAGCGCTCGTGTGCGCGGCCGTCGTGGCGGCCTGTGGCTCGAGCGATGACTCATCGCCGTCCGCGCAGGCGACGAGCACGGGGAAGCTCGAAGGGTCGATCAGCGTCTGGATCATGGATCCGGGCTCACCGAAGATCCAGGATGTCGTCAAGCAGTACGGGACCGACTTCGAGGCCGCCCATCCGGGCACCAAGATCGACATCCAGTTCGTGCCGTGGGCACAGGCGCACGACAAGTTCGTCACCGCGATCGCCGGCGGCAAGGTCCCGGACGTGGCCGAGATGGGCACGACGTGGACGCCGGAGTTCGCCGACCAGGGCGCGCTCACCGAGCAGCCGAAGATCGCCAAGGCCGACTATGTTCTCGAGCCTGGTCGACGCGGCGACGCTGGACGGCAAGGTCTACGGCAAGCCGTGGTACGCGGGCGCTCGTTCGCTGATCTACCGCAAGGACGTCCTGGAGAAGGCGGGCGTGAAGCCGCCGACGAACTGGGACGAGATGATGGCCGCCGCGAAGGCGATCAAGGAGAAGGTCCCGGGCATGTACCCGGTCTCCTTCACCGGCCTGAGCGAGCACATGTACCTGCCGACGATCTGGCAGGCGGGCGGGCAGATCGCCACCCAGGACGGCGACACGTGGAAGTCGGCCCTGAACTCGCCGGAGGCCGCGAAGGCGCTGGACTACTACGCGTCCTTCTACAAGGACGGGCTGGACCCGAAGGCCGCCGTCGGCTGGGAGGAGCCGGACGCGCAGACCGCGTTCGTCAACGGCGACGTGGCGATGCTGATCGCCGGCGGCTGGACCTACAACTCGATCATCGACACCAAGCCCAAGCTCGAGAAGGACATCGGCACCGAGCTGACCCCGGCCGGCCCGTCCGGCAAGGGCACGGCGTTCGCCGGCGGCAGCCACCTGGTGCAGTTCCAGGAGTCCAAGAACAAGGCGCTGGGCGCCGCGTTCATCGACTTCATGCTCGAGCCGGAGCAGCTGAACAAGTTCACCGGCGAGATCGGCTTCCTGCCGGGAACGACGGCGGGCATCAAGGCCTCGGGCTACCTCGAGGACCCGCAGCGCAAGCCCTTCGCCGAGCAGCTGCTCGAGCACAGCGCCGTGTATCCGCCGTCGCCGAAGTGGGGCGGCCTGGAGGGCGCGAACATCTTCGACGGTGAGATCCAGAAGGTGATGAAGGGCCAGGCGACGTCGCAGCAGGCGCTGGAGGAGCTCTCCAAGAAGATGGACGAGGAGTTCGCCGGGTGAGCACCGCACCGGCAGCCGTCCGGCTTCACGCGCCGCGGCAGCGGACGCTGCGGCGCGTGGTCGCGCGGCTCACGCTGCCGGTGCTCCTGCTGCTGCCGGCGCTGACGATCATCGTCGCGCTGGTGGCCTATCCGCTCGCGCGGACGATCTATCTGTCGTTCACCGACACCGGCCTGGGTGACCTGATCTACGGGACGAGCACCTGGGTCGGGTTGGAGAACTACAAGGAGGTCTTCGCGGACGAGCACCTGCGCGCGTCGCTGGTGAACACGGTGCTGTTCGGCACGGCGTGCGTGCTCGGGACGATGACGCTCGGGTTCGCGGTCGCACTGCTGCTGAACCAGCGGCTGCGCGGGAACTGGGCGTTCGCGCTGTTCGTGCTGCTGCCGTGGGCGGTGCCGTCGCTGGCGGCGAGCTCGATCTGGAAGTGGCTGTTCGACTCGCGCTACGGCTTCGTCAACTGGGCGCTGGTCAACGTCGGCTTCGACTCCTTCGCGGACTACGCCTGGTTCGCCGGGCGCTTCAGCGCGTCGATCGCGATCTTCGTGACCGTCGTCTGGCAGTCGTTCCCGTTCGTGGCGCTGGCGCTGCTCGCGGGGCTGCAGACGATCCCGCGCGAGACCCTGCAGGCCGCGCAGGTCGACGGCGCGAACGCGATCCAGCGCTTCCGGCTGGTGACGCTGCCGCTGCTGCGGCCGATCGTCGCGGTGCTGGTGATCTTCTCGACGATCTGGGACTTCAAGATCTTCGACCAGATCTACGTGATGGCGGCGGGGGTGCCGGACCGCTCGGCCGACACCGCCGCGGTCGCCGCCTACCGGGAAGGCTTCGCACTCAGCCACTACGGGTTGGGCAGCGCCGTCGCCGTCGTGCTGTTCCTCATCCTGCTGCTGTTCTCGCTGCTCTACGTGCGCATGATCGGCCGCGAGGGGGAGCTGGCATGAAGTGGCTGGTCAAGCGCGGCTGGATGTACGTGGCGATGATCGCGGTGTCGACGTTCGCGCTGTTCCCGGTCTACTGGGTCGTGATCACGTCGCTGAAGCCGCGGTCGGAGATCTACACGCGCACGCCCGACCTGTGGCCGTCGGATCCGCAGTGGTCGCAGTACCCCCGCGTCCTGGGCGAGGGGCATGTGGGGCGGGCGCTGCTGAACTCGCTGATCGTCGCGAGCGGGACGATGATCCTGTGCCTGCTCGTGTCGGCGTCGGCGGCGTACGTGCTCGCGCGCTACCGCGTCCGTGTCACCCGGATCCTGCTGATCCTCGTGCTGATGACCCAGATGTTCCCGCTCGTCGTGCTCGTGATCCCGCTGTTCGTGATCATGCGCAAGAGCGGCCTGCTCGGCACCTACTGGAGCCTGATCCTCACCTACCTGGCCTTCAGCGTGCCGCTGGCGATCTGGGTCATGCGCGGATTCATCATCTCGATCCCGGAGGAGCTCGAGCACGCCGCCCGCATCGACGGAGCGACGCGGATCGGCGCGATGTGGCGGGTCGTGTTGCCGCTGGCCGCGCCGGGGCTGGCGGTCACGGCGGTGCTGAGCTTCCTGGAAGGCTGGAAGGAGTTCCTGCTCGCGCTGACGTTCATGAACGAGGACTCGCGCAAGACGGTGCCGCTGGTGCTGCAGACGTTCGTCGGCCGCGGCGACACCGACTGGGGCGCCGTGATGGCCACGTCGGTGCTCTACACGCTGCCGGTGGCGCTCGTGTTCGTGCTCGCCCGCAAGCACCTGATGACGGCCCGCACGGCCGGGGCGGTGAAGGGCTGATGACTCGCGCGTCGCGCTCGCATCAGCGGAGAGAATCGCGCAGTGGGCGATTCTCCCGGTGGGGGCGGGGCCGATGAGGCTGGGCGTCGCAGGAGCGCTGGTCGGGCGGGAGATCGTCCCGGGCGACGTCGAGATCGACGGCGGGTCGATCGTCGGCGTGGGACTCTCCGGGGCGGGGACGGGGATCGCCGCGCCGGGCTTCGTCGACCTGCAGGTCAACGGCTTCGCCGGCGTGGACCTGATGGTCAGCGACTTCGAGGGGTACGCGCGCGTCGGGGAGGCGCTGCTGGCGACAGGGACGACGGCGTTTCAGCCGACGTTCGTGACCGCACCGGAGAGCGTGCTGATGGACGCGTTGCGCGCGATGCCCGCCGACGGCATCGGCGCACGCGTCCTCGGCGCGCACCTCGAGGGGCCGTTCCTGTCGCCGCGCCGCGCGGGGGTGCACGACGTCTCGCAGATGTCGCCCCCGGATCCGGCTCTGCTGCGGCGATTGCTGGACACCGCGCCGGTCTCGCAGGTGACCCTGGCGCCTGAACTGCGCGGCTCGTTCGAGCTCGTCGACGAGCTGGTCGCGCGCGGCGTGACCGTTTCCGCGGGACACACCGACGCGACCGCGGCCGAGGCGCACCTGGCCTTCGACCGCGGCGTCTCGACCGTCACCCACCTGTTCAACGCCATGCGGCCCTCGACGCCGCGCGATCCGAGCATCGCGCTGGCCGCGTTGGCCCGCAGGGACGTGGTGGTGCAGATGATCGTCGACCTGCACCACGTCGCCCCCGACACGGTGATGATGGCCTGGAACGCCGCGGCTGGGCGTTTCGTGCTGGTCACCGACGCAGCGGCCGCGGCCGGCATGGGCGACGGGGAGTTCGTGCTCGGCGGGCGGCGGATCGAGGCCGAGGACGGCGTGGTGCGCGGGCCCGAGGGTCAGCTGGCCGGGAGCGCGCTGACGATGATCGACGCCGTGCGCAACCTGCACGGCCTCGGCGTGCCGCTGGCCGACGCGCTGCGGGCGGCGAGCACGATCCCCGCGCGGCTGGCGCGTCGTGAGGACCTCGGCCGGCTCGTCCCGGGCGCGCCGGCCGACGTGGTGGTACTGGACGACCGGCTCGAGATACGGCAAGTTCTGGTGGACGGGCGTGAGCGCGTAGGAGGAAGAAGTTGAGCATCCGCATCGACGCGGTGTCGAAGGCGTACAAAGGCGGCGGAGCGCACGCGGTCAACGAGGTCACGCTCGAGGTCCACGACGGCGAGTTCATGGTGCTCGTGGGACCGTCCGGCTGCGGCAAGTCGACGCTGCTGAAACTGATCGCCGGCATCGAGGAGGTCTCCGGCGGCCGGATCTTCATCGGCGACCGCGACGTCACCGACCTCGACCCGCGAAAGCGCGACATCGCGATGGTCTTCCAGTCCTACGCGCTCTACCCGCACCTCTCGGTCCGGGGCAACCTGGGCTTCGGGCTGAAGCTGCGCAAGACGTCGAAGGCCGAGACCGCGCAGCGGGTGGACGAGGTGGCGCGGATCCTCGGGCTCGAGGAGCTGATGGACCGCAAGCCGGGCGAGCTCTCCGGCGGCCAGCGCCAGCGCGTCGCCATGGGCCGCGCGATCGTCCGCGAGCCGCAGGCGTTCCTGATGGACGAGCCGTTGAGCAACCTTGACGCCAAGTTGCGCGTCTCCATGCGGGCGCAGCTCTCGCGCCTGCACGAGCGCCTCGGCGTGACGACCGTCTACGTGACCCACGATCAGGTCGAGGCGATGACGCTCGGCCAGCGCGTCGCAGTCATGCGGGGCGGTGTCCTGCAGCAGTGCGACACGCCGGAGCGGCTGTTCGACCACCCGGCGAACCTGTTCGTGGCGGCGTTCATCGGCTCACCGGCGATGAACCTCGTGGCGGCCGAGGGCGGGCGCTTCGGCAGCTGCCAGGTGGCCTCGCCGGTGGACGGTCACTGCATCCTCGGCATGCGCCCGCACGATTTGAAGCTCGGCCCGGGCATTCCCGCCGTCGTCCAGGTCGTGGAGCGGCTCGGCACGGAGACCAACGTGGTGGCGGGCATCGACGCCCCGCGCCTGCGCGCCCCAGCGCTCGCCGACGCGGTTGACGCCAGCGCCGCCGACGACGACGTCCTGCTGGCCGAGGACGACCGCGCGTCGCTGACGGTGGTGCTGGACGCGCGGGCGCCGGTCGCGGTCGGCGACCGGATCGAGCTCACGATCGACCCGGACCGCCTACACCACTTCGACGTCGAGACCGGCGAGGCGCTCAGTCAGCGCGCCGCGAGTCCCTCCGTGCCAGCGCCCGCTGGATCAGCAGGTTGATGCCCATCAGGGCGAGGACGGCGAGCAGCAGCATCGTCGCCAGCACGTTGACCTCGGCGGGCACGCCCTGGCGGGTCGCGCCGAAGATGAACAGCGGGAACGTCTGCGTCTGGCCGGCGTTGAACGACGTGATCACGTAGTCGTCGAAGGAGATCGCGGCCGCCAGCATCGCCGCCGCGGCCACGCCCGGGGCGATCATCGGCAGCGTGATCTTCCGGAACGTCGTCCACTCCGTCGCCCCGAGGTCCATCCCCGCCTCCTCGATGTGGCGGTCCATGCCCTCCAGGCGGGCCTTCACCGTCACCACCACGTAGCTCATGGTGAACATCACGTGCGCGATCACGATCGTCACGAAGCCAGTGTTGATGTTGACCGTGAGGAACATCCCCAGCAGCGCGGCGCCGAGCACGACCTCGGGTGAGGACAGCGGCATGAAGACGAAGAAGTCGACGGTGCCGCGGCCACGGAAGCGGTAACGCACCAGCGCCATCGCCATGAACGTGCCCAGCGCGGTGGCGATGACCGTGGCGATCAGCGCGATCTCGACGCTGTTGGTGAGCGCCTTGGTCAGGTCGGGGTCCGCGAACGGATGCGCCCAGTGGCGCAGCGTGAAGCCCTGCCAAGTGAAGTTGAACCGGCCCTGGTTGTCGTTGAACGAGAACAGGACGACGATGAAGACCGGGATGAACAGGTACAGCAGCGCCAGCGCCGACCAGATGCCCAGCGCCCAGTGACGCAGGCGGTCGCGCGCGGCACTCCCACCGCCCGACGGGGGCGCCTCGGTCTGCGACGGAGCGGGCGCGTCGACGACGGCCATCAGATCGCTGCCTCGGTCAGGTTCTGGGCGCCCAGCACGCGGGCGTAGAGGAAGATGCCGACGAGGATGAAGAGCATCAGGGTGAAGCTCAGGGCGGCGGCGGTCGGATAGTCGAGGATGTTGAGGAACTTCGACTGGATGACGTTGCCGATCATGTACTGCTTCGGCGTGCCCAGCAGCGCGGCGTTGATGAAGTCACCGCACGCGGGGATGAACGTCAACAGTGAGCCGGCGAAGATGCCCGGCAGCGCCAGCGGCAGCGTCACCTTGCGAAACGCGGTCGTGCGCGAGGCGTAGAGATCGGTCGCGGCCTCCAACAGGCGTCGGTCGATCTTCTCCAGCGCCACGTATAGCGGCAGCGCCATGAACGGCAGGAAGTTGTACGTGATGCCGGCGATCACCGCCGTGCGCGAGGCGAGCAATCGCCCGTTCTCGGACAGCAGTCCGATCCAGCGCATGAAGCTGACCACGCCGCCGTCGTCGGAGAGGATCAACTGCCAGGCGACCGTGCGCAGCACGTAGGACATGAAGAACGGCAGGATGATCAGCAGCAGGATCAGGTTCTTGAACCGCCCGGCGTGGAACGCGGCGAAGTACGCGAGCGGGAACCCGATGATCAGGCACAGCAGCGTCGCGATCCCGGCGTAGACGATCGAGCGGCCGAACTGCTCCTTGTAGTCGGAGATCGCGTCCCAATAGGTGTGAAACGCCCACGTGAGCGTGTACCCCTGCTCGGGGTTGCCGCTCATCAGCGACACGCTCGCCTGGTTGAGCAGCGGATAGAGGAAGAACAGCAGCAGCCACAGCAGGCCCGGGCCGATGAACAGCCACGGCAGCAGCCGGCGTCGCATGGTGAGGCTCATGTCACAACACCGCCCCTAGGCGCGCGGTCGGTCTCGGTATCAACGCTGGCCAGGGTCCTCATCAGGCGCCCGTCACCTTCGCCATGGCCTCCTTCATCGTGCGCTCGTCGTTGTCCGACAGCGCGGGATAGGAATGCAGCTTCGCCCGGATCTCGTCAGGCGGGAAGATCAGCGGGTTGTTGGCGATGTCGGGATCGGTCTTCTCGACGATCTCCTTGACGCCCTTCACCGGCGAGAGGTAGTTGACGTAGATCGCCAGCTTGGCCGCCACCTCCGGCTCGTAGAGGTAGTCCATCATCGTCTCGGCCGCGTAGGCGTGCTCGGCCTTGGCCGGGATCATCATGTTGTCGGTGAAGGTCATCGCGCCCTCTTCGGGGTAGACGAACTTCAGATCCGGGTTGTCGGCCTGCAACTGCACGAGGTCGCCGCTGTAGCTCAGCGCCACCCAGAGGTTGCCCTTGGTCAGGTCGGTCGAGTAGTCGTTGCCGGTGAAGCGACGGAACTGGCCGGCGTCCGAGGCCTGCGAGATCTTCTCGATCGCCTGCAGGATCTGGTCGATCTTGGCCGTCGTGGGGTCGATCCCCATGCCCAGCAGCACCGTGCCCGCGGAGTCATAGGGCTCCGAGAACATCGACACCCGGCCCTTGAAGGCCGGGTCGAAGAGGTCGTCGACCGACTTCAGCTCGCGGCCGGTCTTCTTCGGGTTGTAGCCGAGCCCGATCGCGCCGGACTGATACGGGACCGTGTAGTCGCGCTTCTTGTCGTACGGAACCGACTTGAGGTTGTCGACGAGGTTCTTGACGACGTTCGGCATGTTCTTCTTGTCGAGCGGCTCGACGTAGCGGTTGCGCACCCACTTGACGGCCATGTAGTCGGTCAGCGTCACGATGTCGCGGTTGATCGACTGGTTGGCCTGCAGCTGCTGGCGCACCTTGCCGTAGAACTCGTCGTTGTCGTTGATCTCCTCGACGTACTTGCAGTGCCCGCCGTATTTGGCGTCGAACGCCTTCACGACCTTCTTGTCGATGTACAGCGGCCAGTTGGAGAACGTCCAATTGCCGATCGCGACCTTCGGGTGCGTGATCTCGGGGATCGGGGTGGCCTGTTTGGCCGCCCGCTGCTGGGTGCCCTCGATGCCGCAGCCCGCGAGCGCGTAGGCGAGCGCCAGAGAGCCTGCGCCTCCGACGAACTGCCTGCGGGTCTCAGCCACGCTCCACCACGAACGTGTGCTCGGGCTTCCAGACCAGTTGGACGTCCTTGCCGACGGCGAACGCGTCCGGCTCCGAACCGTCCGTGTTCTGCGCGAACACGTTGAGCTCCTCACCGCCGGCGGCCTTGATCACGTACTGGATCGAGACCCCGAGGAACGCGGCGACGACGACCTTGCCCGTGATCACGTTCGAACCGTCCGGGACGGGCTCGCCCGCCGCGATCAGCGTGATCTTCTCCGGCCGCACGCCGACGCGGACCTCACCGGTCATCCCCGCGCACGCGGGCGCGTGCAGTTGCGCGCCGTCGTGGGTGGCGAGGCGCTGATCGCCCGTGACCGTGGCGTCGATCAGGTTGCTGACGCCGAGGAAGTTGGCCACGAACGCCGTCCGCGGGCGCTCGTAGAGGTCGGTGGCCGAGCCCGACTGCTCGATCCTGCCGCCGTTCATGACCGCGATCGTGTCGGCCATGCTCATGGCCTCCTCCTGATCGTGGGTCACGTGCACGAACGTGATGCCGATGTCCTGCTGGATGCGCTTGAGCTCGATCTGCAGCTGCTTGCGCAGGCGCAGGTCGAGCGCGCCGAGCGGCTCGTCGAGCAACAGTGCGCGGGGGCGGTTGACCAGCGCGCGGGCGAGCGCCACGCGCTGCGCCTGGCCGCCGGAGAGCTGGCCCGGCTTGCGCTTGGCGAGATGGCCGAGCTGGACGAGATCGAGCGCATCGCCGACGCGCTTGGTGACCTCGGCCTTGCCGATCTTCTTGCGCTCCAGCCCGAACGCGACGTTCTTCTCGACGGTCAGATGGGGGAAGAGCGCGTAGGACTGAAAGACGGTGTTGACGTCGCGCCGGTACGGCGGGTGCTGGGTGACGTCGCTGCCGCCGAGGAAGACGCGGCCTTCGGTCGGGTCCTCGAACCCGCCGATCATCCGCAGCGTCGTCGTCTTGCCGCAGCCCGACGGACCGAGCATCGCGAAGAAGTTGCCGCGCGGGATCGACAGCGTCAGGTCGTCGACCGCCGTCATTTCGCCGAAGCGCTTGCTCACTCCCTCGAGATGGATGTCCGTCTCGCCCTGGGTTGCTGCTGCCACCCTCGCTCCTTCCGTCTGACCATTGCCCACCCTTTCGCGAACGTGAGAACGCGGCAATGGACAGTGGGTCGGATCTTCCGCCATGATGCACGACAGAACGTCATGCTGAGCCTCAACGACGTGCTCGAGTTGCCCGTGGTGCGCCGGGCCCTGCCGGAGGTCGTCGTCGGAGACGGCTCGCTCGACCGGGAGATCCGCTGGGCGCACGTGATTGAAATGCCGGATCCTGATGATCTGCTCAAGGGCGGCGAATTGGTTCTTACGACCGGCCTGGGGGCGAGTGACGCGCCGGCCCGCTGGACCACCTCGCTGCTCGATCAGGGCATGGCCGCACTGGCGATCGAGCTCGGCTCCTCATGGCGCGATGTCCCGAACGCCGTCGTGGCCGGCTGCGCCCGGGCGGGGGTTCCCGTCATCGCCTTCCACCGCCCGGTGCGCTTCATCGAGATCACCGAGGCCGTGCACGGCGCCGTGGTCAACGCGCAGTTCGCCCTGCTGGCGCGCGGGGAGGAGATCCACCGGCGCTTCACCGAGCTGATCCTCGGCGGGCGCGGCGTGCCGGAGATCCTCGCCGAGCTCTGCGCCGCGGTGGGCAATCCCGTCGTGCTCGAGGACGCGGGCGGGTCGCTCGTCTACTACGTCGCCGGCCCGCCGGGCGACGATCTGGCGTTGTCGGCCTGGTCGGACGTGCACCGCGCCGAGGACCGAGGGGAGACCGCCGAGGGCCTGTTCGCCGTCGACGTCCGGCTGCTGGACTCCGCGTGGGGGCGGGTGATGGCACTCGCGCTGGAGAACCCGCTCGACGACTTCGACCGCGTGGCCGTCGAGCGCGCGGCGCTGGCGGTGGCCATCGACCTGCTCGGCCAGCAGCACGACGAGCAGTTGCGCGCCCGCTCGCGCGGCGCGTTTCTGTCCGAGCTTGCCGACGGCCGCGTCGAGGAGGCGGACGCGCGACGCCGCGCCGAGGCGCTGGGGTTCCCGGGCACCGGCCGTGGCGCGCTGCTGCCGATCGTCGCCGCCTGGCGTGCACCCACCTATGCGCGCGGGCGTCGCGCCGAGTCCGCCGAGCCGGCGGTCGCCGACGGCATCACCTGGACGCGCCTCACCGGCGACCTGCGCTCGGCCCTGACCTCGACCGGCCTCGCCGTCCTGCTCGGGCCGCGCGACGTCGACCTGCTGATGCTCTTCTCGTTAGGCGCCCGCGGCTACGACGCCGCACTGGCCGAGCACATCGCGACGTCGTTCCACGGAGCGCTCGACCGTCACGGCCTCGGCCCGGCGGACGCAGCCCTGGCGATCGGCGCACCCGCCGACACCTGGGCGGCGGCCGGGCAGGGCCTGCGCCGAGTGCGCCGCTCGGCGGGAGCCGCGACCTCGCTCCCGGTCGCCCGCTGGCACGACGCACGCCGCCCGGGCGTCGCCGATCTGTTGCACGACCTCCGCGACACGCCGGAGCTTCAACTGTTCGTCGACGAGCAACTCGGGCCGCTGCTGGCCGAAGCCTCGCCGCGGTCGCGCGTGCTGCTGGAAACGCTGGAGGCGTACCTCGCGGCGGGCGGCCGCAAGGCCGAGGCGGCCCGCGCGCTGCATCTGGAGCGCCAGTCCTTGTACCTGCGCCTGCACCGGATCGAAGCGCTGCTCGGCGTCTCCCTGGACGACGAGGACGTCGTTCTGGGCCTGCACCTCGCACTGCGCGCGAGGCGGTTCCGCCGACGGTCGTGACGCCGGGGGTCCCGTCAGAAATTCGCGTTATCCGCCGAGTTTCTGACGGGACCCCACCAACGCGCCAACTCGACCAGTCCGAAAGTGATTGAGAACGGCCGTCCCACGGTCGTTTGTGTTCCAGTGGGCCTCCCGCGGAGGCCACCCTGGCGGAGCCAGCCATGACCGGCCCAAGAGCAGTCGAGTCGCGGCAGTCGATCGGCAGCCCGAAGGCCGAGCGAAGCGAGCCGCGAACCGGTGCCCCTTGACGGCCATGAGGCGACCCGCTCGCCGTGTACACCCGCCGGCCCATGTAGATGAACCCGTCCGGCCAGCGCACGCCGCGCCGGATCCAGACGCGTCGCCAGCCGTTGTGGTCGTCGTAGTGCATCTCGCTGATCTGGATCTCATCCTGGGACCGGACGGCCTCCACGTAGGCCACATGGTTGCCCGCCCACCACGCGACCGAGCCGATGGCCAGCCGGTCGGTCACCGGAATGCCCGCCGCCCTGGCGGCCACGGCCCAGTGTCAGGCGGAACCCCAGCGCACCCCCGCGTAGCGGTTGTCGAAGCCCAGTCGGTGCAGGCGAAACGCCACCCAGGACACGCACTGGCCCTGGATGAAATCCCACTGATCGCGAGGACACCCTTCCCGCGACCTCTCGTCGCAGTCGTGCGGATACACCAACCCGTGGGCGGTCTCAACGCGCGCGTTCCAGCCCAGCGCGGCAGTGCCGAACACGGCCGCGCACACGAGCCAGCATGCGATCGCCCACTTCATCGGCGGTCCATGGTCGCGGTGAGTAAGTCCTGCGCAACTCGACTGTCCGTCCAGGGTTGACGGACCGTCGGGCGCGGTCACACCGAACGCGACGTTCCGCCCATTGCGGCATATGCGACCCCCGAGCCAGCATGGCTCGTATGACTGTGCCCGACACCGTGGGACTCGACTCGCTCCAGGAGCAGGCGCACCGGCACCTGCTGATGCATTTCACCCGCAACGGGGCGTTCGGGCCGGACGGCAAGCCGCTGCTGGTGCTCGAGCGCGGTGAAGGGTCATACGTCTTCGACACCGAGGGCAAGCGCTACTTCGACGGGCTGTCGAGCCTGTTCTGCTGCCAGATCGGCTACAGCTACGGCGAGGAGATGGCGTCGGTCGCGTCGGCGCAGATGTCGACGCTGGCGTTCAACACCAACTGGGCCACTGCGCACCCGCCCGCGATCAAGCTCGCGGCGGCGCTGGCCGAGCGCGCCCCCGGCGATCTCAACCGGGTGTTCTTCACCAACGGCGGCAGCGAGTCGGTCGAGGCGGCGTGGAAGATCGTCCGCCAGCACTACCTGGCCAAGGGCGAGCCGCAGCGCGTGAAGGCGATCGCGCGCGAGATCGCCTACCACGGGGTCACGCTCGGCGCCCTGAGCTTCACCGGTGTGCGGCCGATGAAGGAGCCGTTCGGCGCCGCGCCGATCCCGGTCACGCGGATCGCCAACACCAACCGCTACCGCGACGCCGAGGCGCAGGACGAGGCCGCCTTCTGCGCGCGCCTGCTGGCCGACGCCGAGCGCACGATCGTCGAGGCCGACCCGGAGACGGTGGCGATGCTGATCGCCGAGCCCGTCCAGAACGCGGGCGGCTGCCTCGTCCCGCCTGATGGCTACTGGCCCGGCCTGCGCGCGCTGTGCGACAAGTACGGCATCGCGCTGGTGGCCGACGAGGTGATCACCGGCTTCGGCCGCATCGGCGAATGGTTCGCGTCGAGCCGCTACGGCGTCGCGCCGGACCTGATCACCTGCGCGAAGGGCATCACCTCCGCCTACGCGCCGATGGGCGCCGTGCTGGTCTCCGACAAGATCGCCGAGCCGCTCTACGAGGACGGCCGGATGCTGATGCACGGGATCACGTTCGCCGGGCACCCGGTGGCGGCGGCGATCGCGCACCGCAACATCGAGATCTTCGAGCGCGAGGGCGTGCTCGAGAACGTCCGGGAGCTCGAGCCCTACATGGGCGAGCTGCTGGAGGGCATCAAGTCGCGCGTGCCGATGGTCGGCGACGTCCGCGGCGCCGGGTTCTTCTGGGCGCTGGAGCTCGTGCGCGACGCCAACGAGTCGCGGTTCTCCGCCGACGAGCGCGAGAAGCTGCTGCGCGGCTTCCTCTCCGGGCGGCTGCTCGAGGAGGGCCTGATCGCCCGCCCGGACGACCGCGGCGACGCCGTGCTGCACCTCGCCCCGCCCCTGGTCGCCACCCGCGAAGAGCTCGAGGAGATGGCGGCGAAGACCGAGGCCGTGCTGGCCGACGCGTCCGCGCGGTTCTTCGAGGGGTGATCCACACCGCCCACGGCTACTGGCTGGCCGAAGCGGGGCCCGTCGAGCCACGTCCCCCGTTGGACGGCGACGTCACCGCCGACGTCGTCGTCATCGGCGGCGGTTATACGGGCATGTGGACGGCCTGGCAGCTGCGCGAGCGCGGGGCCAAGGTCGTCGTGCTGGAGGCGGAGGAGTGCGGGCACGGGCCGAGCGGCCGCAACGGCGGCTTCTGCGAGACGCTGTGGACGCACCTGCCGTCGCTCATGGAGCGCTACGGGCACGCGAAGGCGATCGAGCTCTGTGAGGCGAGCGCCGAGAGCGTCGAGCAGATCGGCGCCTGGTGCGCAGACAACGGCGTCGACGCCTGGTTCAAGCGCAACGGCTACGTGATGGCGTCGACCGCGCCGGCGCACGACCACGCGCTGGACGAGATCCTCGCCGCGGCGCCACCGGACCGCGTGCAGCCGCTCTCCGAGCAGGAGACACGAGCCCGCTGCGACTCGCCGCGCTTCCGCCGCGGCCTGTTCGTCGCCGACGACGCGACCGTCCAGCCCGCCCGGCTGGCGCTCGGCCTCAGAGACGGGCTGCGCGACGTCATCTACGAGCATTCGCGGGTCACTGCCCTGCACGTGGGCGGCGGCGTCGTGGCGCAAACGCACGGCGGCCGGGTCCGCGCCGGGGCCGCCGTGCTGGCCATCAACGCCGCGACCCGTGGCGTCAAGCCGCTGCGCAACCGCCTGTCGGTCACGTCCTCGCACATCGTCCTCACCGAACCCGTCCACGACATCCTCGACGAGCTCAACTGGACCGGCGGCGAATGCATCACCGACGCCCGCACGTTCGTGCACTACTTCCGCACCACCCGCGACGGCCGGATCGCCTTCGGGTGGGGAGGCGGTCGGCTGGCCCCGGGCGCGCGCCTCAACGGCAGGATCGAGGTCGACGCCGAGGTCGCCGCCGAGACCCACGAGCACCTGGTGGCGATGTTCCCGCGCCTGCGCGGCCGCCGGATCACCCACGCCTGGGGCGGCCCGATCGACGTCTCCCCGAGCCACCTGCCCCAGATCGGGAGCCTCGAGCCCAACGTCCACTACGCGTTCGGCTTCACCGGCAACGGTGTCGGCCCGTCGCACCTCGCCGGCCGGGCCCTCGCCGCCCTGGCCACCGGCGACCGTTCGCCCCTCGCAGCGATCGATCCGGAGCCCAAGACGGTCCCGCCCGAGCCGTTCGCGTTCGCGGGCGGATCGCTCGTAAGACGTGCGTTTTTACGTAAGGAGCGTCTCGAGGAGGAGGCCAGGCGCGTCGATCCGCTGACGCGGGCGATCACCGCCGCGCCACGAGCCCTCGGCATCCACGTCGGCCGATGAGGCGCACCCGCGCCTCCGAGCGCCCGGCCCCGTGGGGCGCGCTCGCCGCGCAGCCCACTCCCCGACCGGATCTCGGAGCAGCACCACGGATAGATTCCTCGCCGCATGCCACTGCGCTCCTACGGGGTCCTCAAGGCGACGATCGAACGCCGCCGTCGCGCCACCACGCGCAGCGACCACTACGTCCTGAGCTGCAGCGGCGGCTGGGAGGTCTCGATCAACGCGCACAGCGATGTGCCGCCGTCCGACGTCGAGTTCGCGGCCTTCAAGGCCACGGACCATCCGCTCGCGACCAGGCTCAACGCCCTCAAACCGGGCTGGCGAGGACTGCGACCGCACGAGGGCCTCGACTACCTCCGCGGCGGGCTGTGCCGGCCCGAGCAGTTCAAGGCGCTGCCGATCTCCAGGCCCGGCGCGAACAACGACCTCAACGAGCTCTTCGACCGCCATCTCCCTGTCACCGCCACCGTCTACGCCTTCGGTGAGCCCTACCACGCGCCCGACCGGGGCGTCCACGACGTCCACCAGAACCAGGGCAACATCGCCGACTACGACAACGACGACGGGGTCTGGCAGGACGGCGGGCTGCTGGTGGAGGACCGCGGAGCCTGGGTCGCGATCCTGCTGCGCTTTCAGTCACAGTCCTGGGCGACCGACGACACCACCGGCCACGTGCGCTAGAACGGCGCACCATGCCCAAGCCGCCGCTCCCGGACGAACTGCAGGCCCTGCTCAAAGAGCCGCACCCCGCCGTCATCGCCACGCTCAAGCCCGACGGATCGCCGCTGTCGGTGGCCACGTGGTACCTGTTCGAGAACGGCCGCGTGCTGGTGAACATGGACGACTCGCGCAAGCGCCTGGACCACCTGCGCAAGGACCCGCGCGTCTCGCTCACGGTCCTCGATCAGGACTGGTATCGCCACGTGAGCCTCCACGGCCGCGTGGTCGAGCTCTCGCCGGACGAGCGACTCGAAGACATCGACCGGATCAGCACCCACTACCGCGGCCAGCCCTATCCCAACCGCACCAGCCCACGCACGAGCGCCTGGATCGAGATCGACCAGTGGCACGCTTGGAACGCGTGAGGTACTCTCAAAAGCAGCGATGACGTTGCGCGGCCTTTCCCTTCTTCTTCTCCTCCCCCGCAAGGGGGATTAATGCGTGGCGGCCGCGAAGCCGCGAACTCACACCGGAGAAGTAAAAGGAAGGCAGGGACATCCCCTCCGCCCAATCCCGATCATCCGGCCTTACGGGCCTAAGGAGCCGAACGTCATGGACCCCAACCGGGTCATCATCTTCGACACCACCCTGCGCGATGGCGAGCAGTCGCCGGGGATCAGCCTCAACACCAACGAGAAGCTCGAGATCGCGCACCAGCTCGCGCGCCTCGGCGTGGACGTGATCGAGGCTGGATTCCCGATCGCCTCCCCGGGTGATTTCCAGGCTGTACAGGCGATCGCCCGCGAAGTGCATGGGCCGGTGATCGCCGGCCTGGCTCGAGCGCACGCCGCCGACATCGAACGCGCCGCGGAGGCGGTGCGCGATGCGGACCGACCTCGCGTGCACACGTTCATCTCCACCAGCGACATCCACATCCAGCACCAGCTGCAGTCCACGCGCGGGGACGTGCTGGGCCAGGCGCGCGCCGCCGTGGCGCACGCGCGCAGCCTGTGCGAGGACGTCGAGTTCAGCCCGATGGACGCCACCCGCGCCGACGTCGAGTTCACGGCGGAGGTCATCCAGGCGGCGATCGACGAGGGCGCGACGACGATCAACGTCCCGGACACCGTCGGCTACGCGATGCCGATCGAGTACGCCGCCTTCCTGACCAGGCTCTACGAGTTCGTCCCCGACCTGCGCAACGTGGTCTTGAGCGTGCACTGCCACGACGACCTCGGCCTGGCCGTGGCCAACTCCTTCTCCGGTCTGCAGGCGGGCGCGCGGCAGGTCGAGTGCGCGATCAACGGCCTCGGCGAGCGCGCGGGCAACGCGTCGCTGGAAGAGATCGTGATGCTGCTCAAGACGCGCGAGGCGGACGTCGGCTTCACCACCGGCATCGCCACCCGCGAGATCGCCCGCACGTCAAGGCTGATCTCGCGCCTGACCGGCTACGCCGTGCAGCCCAACAAGGCGATCGTCGGCCGCAACGCCTTCCAGCACGAGTCCGGCATCCACCAGGACGGCGTCCTGAAGGAGCGCTCGACCTACGAGATCATGTCCGCCGAGTCCGTCGGCTACGACGAGGCCAACTCGATCGTGCTCGGCAAGCACTCCGGCCGCCACGCGCTGCAGTCGGCGCTGATGGACCTGGGCTACGAGGTCACCGGTCAGACGCTCAACCAGGCGTTCAAGCGCTTCAAGGAGCTCGCGGACAAGAAGAAGCAGGTCACCGCGCTGGACCTCGAGGCGCTGGTCACCGACGAGCTGCGTGCCGACGCCGGCGCCTACACGCTCGAGTGGTTCGACGTCGAGGCCTCCACGCGCCGCCCGCCGCACGCCACCGTCTCGATCGTCACGCCGGCCGGGGACACCGTGCGCGGCGACTTCACCGGCGACGGCCCGATCGACGCGATCTTCCGCGCCATCAACGCCGCGACCAACCGCGAGGCGCGCCTGCGGGAGTTCCGGATCGACGCCATCACCGGCGGCCAGGACGCCCTCGGCGAGGCCAGCGTGATCCTCGAGCTCGCGGGCCAGAACGCCTCCGGCCAGGGCGTGAGCACCGACATCATCGAGGCCGCCGCGCTCGCCTACGTGCGCGCGCTCTCAAACGTCGAACGCAAGGTCCAGCTCGCCGCGGACTCGGCGGAGGAGCCGGTCCTCACGCCGACGCCGTAGCCAACCGGCGTCCTTGGGCATAGCCGGCGGCGGCCACGGGGTCCCGCCGGCTCGCGTCCATCAGGTTCCCGCCGATGGCCTTCAGGCTCGCCTCGTCGGGGACGATCGTGTCGACGTCCGCGCCGCGGGCGCGCAGGGCCGCCGACTCGTACGCGGTCGCGGCCGTCGTGGCGGTCCGCAGTGAGGTCAGCGCGGCGCCGGCCGTCGGGATCAGCGCGAGCACCCGCGTGCCGCGCCCGGCGGGGATCGCGTCGAGGTTGGTCGGGCTCCAGACGCCGCCGTCGACGTACTCGCGCTCGCCGATCTCGACCGGCGCGAAGATCCACGGCACCGCGCAGGAGGCGAGCACCGCCTGGGGCACGGTCGCCCTGGGTGCGTCCGGCTCGCCGAAGATCACCCGCTTGCCACTGCGGCGGTCCACGGCGGCGATCCGCAGCCGTCCGTCGAAGCGCGCGCCCAGTGCCTCCAGGTGCCGGCCGAGATCGCCCAGCGTCCGCTCCGGCCGCGGCGCTCGCCGCAGCACGGCGGCGCGCGCGAGCCGGCCCGCGGGCGCGGTGACGTTCAGCGCCGCCGACGCGAACGGTGTGGCCACGGCCTTCGCCGCGCGCCCCAGCGGCGCGAAGAACGCCTCCTCCTCCTCGACGTCGATCGTCTCCGGCACGTTGCGCGCCCACTCGGCGGCGACGCGGTCGCCCGCCTCGGGGCTGCGGCCCGCGGCGAGGGTGGCGGCGACGATCGACCCCGCGCTCGTCCCGAGGAAGTACTCACAGCGCCGGAAATCGGCGCCGGAGCCCGCTTCGAGCCCGTTCAGGACGCCGCGCAGCCACGCCTCGCCGAGCGTTCCGCCCGCGCCGAGCACGAGTGCGTCCGGGAGTGCATGCACGTGGGCAAGGCTAATGACGACGCTTGTGTACGTGATAACGTACGCACGTAATGGCGGCGGCCACCGATCCCACCGTTGCGGCCGTCGGGCCGCGCGTGAAGGCGCTGCGGGAGGCGATGGACCTCTCGCTGCGCGATCTCGCGGAACGCTCAGGCGTCTCGGCGCCGATGCTCAGCCAGGTCGAGCGCGGCGAGACGAGCCCCACGCTGCAGATCGCCAGCCGCATCGCGTCGGGGCTGGAGCTGCGCCTGTCGCAGCTCCTGCGCCTCGACGAGGAGGGCACCGTCTCGATCGTCCGCGCCGGCGAAGGCCGCCGCGGGGGAGCGGGCGGGCACGCCTACGAGCTGCTGACCCCGCCGCTGCCCGGCCTGCGCGCCGAGGTCACCCGCCACACGCTCGCTCCCGGTGCGGTCACCGGCGGTCCCGGCGACCCGCCGCGCCACGAGCCCGGCGCCCGCGAGACGACGCTCGTCGAGCGCGGCTCCATCGTTCTCCACGTCGACAACGCCGAGCATCAGCTGCACGCCGGTGACTGCGTGACCTTCGACGCCGATCTGTCCCATCACTTCGCCAATCCCGGGAAGGAGGAGGCAGTGCTGCTGGCCATCGTGTCGGCCGGGCTGCGCCGCTCATGACCCCCACCACGCTGTTCGAGAAGATCTGGTCCGCGCACGAGATCTCGCAGGGCCTCATCTTCATCGACCTCCACCTCGTCCATGAGGTCACGTCGCCGCAGGCCTTCGAAGGGCTGCGGCTCGCGGGCCGCGAGGTCCGCCGTCCGGACCGCACGCTGGCCACCGCCGACCACAACGTCCCGACCGACGGCACGCCGGTCTCCGCGCAGATCCGCGACGCGCTCTCGCGCCGCCAGGTCGAGGCGCTGGAGGCCAACTGCGACGAGTTCGGCATCCCGGTCTACTCGCTCGGCTCCGAGCGCCAGGGAATCGTGCACATCATCGGCCCCGAGCTCGGCGTCACCCAGCCGGGCATGACGATCGTCTGCGGGGACTCGCATACGGCGACCCACGGCGCGTTCGGCGCGCTGGCCTTCGGGATCGGCACGAGCGAGGTCGAGCACGTGCTGGCCACGCAGACGCTGCAGCAGCCCAAGCCGAAGTCGATGCGGATCAACTACGTCGGCGAGCTCGGCCACGGCGTCACCGCCAAGGACCTGATCCTCGGCACGATCGGCCAGATGGGCACCAACGGCGCCGCCGGCCACGTCGTCGAGTTCGCGGGCGACCTGATCGGGCAGCTCTCGATGGAGCAGCGGATGACGATCTGCAACATGACGATCGAGGGCGGCGGCCGCGCGGGGATGATCGCGCCCGACGAGACGACCTTCGAGTGGGTGCGCGGACGCCCGGGCGCGCCGGAGGACTTCGAGGAGGCGCTGACGTACTGGCGGACCTTGAAGACCGACGAGGGCGCGACCTTCGACCGTGAGATCACCGTCGACGCCTCGCAGATCTCGCCGTGCGTCACCTGGGGCACCACGCCCGGGCAGGTCGTCGGCGTCGCGGGCGCCGTTCCCGCGCCCAACGGGGAGACCGACGAGCGCTCGCTGGTCTACATGGGCCTGGAGGCGGGCACGCCGATCACCGAGCTCAAGCTCGACCGGGTGTTCATCGGCTCGTGCACGAACGGCCGCATCGGCGACCTGCGCGCGGCGGCGGAGATGATCAAGGGCCGCAAGGTCGCGTCCACCGTCTCCGCCATGGTCGTTCCCGGCTCCGTGCAGGTCGCGCGGCAGGCCGAGTCCGAGGGCCTGGACGAGATCTTCCGCGAGGCCGGCTTCGACTGGCGCACCGCCGGCTGCTCGATGTGCCTGGGCATGAACCCGGACATCCTGGAGCCGGGCGAGCGCTGCGCGTCGACGTCGAACCGCAACTTCGAGGGCCGCCAGGGCCGCGGCGGGCGCACCCACCTGGTGTCCCCGGCGATGGCCGCGGCCGCCGCCATCGAGGGCCGCTTCGTCGACATCCGGGAGTGGAACTGAAAATGGACGCCCTGAAGGTCATCTCCGGCCCGGTCACGACGCTCAAGCGTGCCGACGTCGACACCGACCAGATCATCCCCAAGCAGTTCCTCAAGCGGATCGAGCGCACCGGCTTCGGCGAGTTCCTGTTCTACGACTGGGCGCAGGAGCCGGGCTGGTCGCTGCCGAAGAACCCGATCCTGGCGACGGGCGCGAACTTCGGCTGCGGCTCCAGCCGCGAGCACGCCCCGTGGGCGCTGCAGGACTACGGCTTCCAGGCGATCGTCGCCTCCTCCTTCGCCGACATCTTCTTCTCCAACTGCACCAAGGTCGGCCTGCTGCCGGTCGTGCTGCCCGAGGAAGAGGTGCGCGCGCTGATGGAGGCGGGCGAGGCCGAGGTCGACCTCGAGCAGCTCGAAGTCCGCTTCGCGGGCCGTGCCGTGCCGTTCGAGCTCGACGAGGAACGCCGCCACCGCCTGCTCAACGGGCTCGATGACATCGATCTCACGCTCCAGAAGTCCGACGAGATCTCTACCTACGAGGCCTCGCGGGAGCGTCCGGGCCCGGTCACGCTGAATCTGTAGGGTCCCCCAACTTATGCCCAACATCGCACTCCTGCCCGGCGACGGGATCGGCCCCGAAGTGGCCGCCGCCGCCGTCGAGATCCTCAACGCCGTCGTCTCCGACCTCAACTACGAGGAGCACAAGGTCGGGGGTGCCGGCATCGACGAGTACGGCGTCGCCATGACCGAGGAGACCATGACCGCCTGCAAGGCGGCCGACGCGGTCCTGCTCGGCGCCGTCGGCGGTCCCAAGTGGGACACCAACGAGACCGGCGTGGTCCGGGCCGAGGACGCCCTGTTCCGCCTGCGCGCGGACCTCGGCCTCTACGCCAACCTGCGCCCGATCAAGCCGCTGACGGCGCTCTATGACGCGTCGCCTTTGAAGCGCGAGCTGATCGAGGGCGTCGACATGCTGATCGTCCGCGAGCTCACCGGCGGCCTCTACTACGGCGACCGCGGCACCGTCGACGGCCGGGCCTTCGACACGATGGTCTACACCGTGCCCGAGATCGAGCGGATCGTCCGCGCGGCCTTCGAGGCGGCCAAGTCGCGGCTGACCAGCGTCGACAAGGCCAACGTGCTCGACACCTCGCGCCTGTGGCGCTCGGTCGCCACCCGCATCCACGCCGAGGAGTTCCCGCACATCGAGCTCGAGCACCTGCTCGTCGACGCCGCCGCGATGCGGCTGATCTCCGCGCCGCGTCACTTCGAGGTGATCGTCACCGAGAACACCTTCGGCGACATCCTCAGCGATGAGGCGTCGATGCTCACCGGCTCGCTCGGCATGCTGCCGACCGCTTCGCTGGGCGGGGACGGCCCGAGCGTGTTCGAGCCCGTGCACGGCACGGCGCCGGACATCGCGGGCCGGGGGATCGCCAACCCGATCGGGATGATCCTGTCCGCCGCGCTCATGCTGCGCCACGGACTGGGCCGGGAGGCCGAAGCCGCTGCCGTAGAATCGGCGGTCGACAACGCCCTGGTCAAGGGCATCCGCACGGGCGACCTGGGCGGGACTGCGACCACCGCCGAGGTGACCAAGGCGGTGCTGGAGGAGCTGTGACGTGAGCGGACAGATCTGGATGAACGGTGAGCTCGTCCCGTACGAGGACGCCAAGGTCCACGTGCTCACGCACGCGCTGCACTACGGGACGAGCGTGTTCGAGGGCGTACGCGCCTACGAGATGCCGGACGGCGGCTCGGCCGTCTTCCGCCATCAGGACCACATCGACCGGCTGTTCCGGTCGGCGGGGCTCTACCACATGGACGTCGGCTTCTCCAAGGAGGAGATCCGCCAGGCGACCTTCGACACGATCACCGCATCCGGTCTGAAGTCCTGTTACATCCGCCCGCTGGTCTTCCGCGGCGCCGGCCCGATGGGGCTCTACCCGCTGGACTGCCCGGTCGACGTGATGATCGCGGTGTGGGAGTGGGGCGCGTACCTCGGTGACGAGGGCAAGCTCAACGGCGTGCGCGCCGCGGTGTCCTCGTGGCGGCGGATCTCCAGCGATTCCCTGATCCCGACGGCCAAGGCCGGCGGCCAGTATCTGAACAGCATTCTCGCCAAGATCGAGGCCGACAAGGCCGGCTACGAAGAGGCGATCCTGCTCGACGCGCGCGGCTACGTGTGCGAGGGCACGGGCGAGAACCTGTTCCTGGTCAAGGGCGGGCGCGTGTTCACGCCGGGCTTCGCCAACGACATCCTGGAGGGCGTCAACCGCCTCGCGGTGATCGAGATCCTGCGCGACCAGGGCTACGAGGTCGTCGAGCGCGACGTCGCGCGCGGCGAGCTCTACCGCGCCGACGAGATCTTCATGACCGGCACCGCGGCGGAGCTGACGCCGATCCGCGAGGTCGACGACCACGCCGTCGGCGACGGCACCCGCGGCCCGATCACCACGGAGATCCAGGCGATCTTCGAGGATGCCCTGCACGGGCGCTCGGAGCGCTACGCGGACTGGCTGGACAAGGTTCCCGCGGCCGTCTCATGAGCCAGATCGTCGTCTACGACACCACCCTGCGCGATGGCATGCAGGGGGAGGGCATGTCGCTCTCGGTCGAGGAGAAGGTCCGCGTCGCGCGGATCCTCGACGAGCTCGGCGTGCCGATGATCGAGGCGGGCTTCCCGACCTCGAACCCGAAGGAGCTCGAGCTCTTCGAGCGACTCCACGAGGCCGGGCTGCGAGCGGATATTTGTGCGTTCGGGATGACGCGCCGCCGCGGAGTCGCCGCCGAAGAGGACGCCGCGCTGCGGGTCCTGGCGGAGTCCTGGACCCCGGTCTCGACGATCGTCGGCAAGACCTGGGGCCTGCACCTGGAGAAGGTCGTGCGCGTCGATCGCGACGAGAACCTGCGGATGATCGCCGAGTCGGTCGCCTTCCTCGTCGCCTCCGGCAAGCGGGTCGTCTACGACGCCGAGCACTTCTTCGACGGATTCTTCGACGATCAGGCGTACGCCGTCGCCTGCCTCACCGCGGCGCTGGAGGCCGGCGCCGAGACCCTGACGATGTGCGACACCAACGGGGCCACGCTGCCGCATCAGGTGGCTTCGGCGGTGCGCACGGTGCGGGAGGCGCTCCCCGGCGCCACGCTCGGCATCCACACCCACAACGACGCCGAGTGCGCGGTCGCCAACACGCTGGCGGCGGTGGCCGAGGGCGCGGTGATGGTCCAGGGGACCATGAACGGCTACGGCGAGCGCTGCGGCAACGCGAACCTGATCTCGATCATCCCCAACCTGCAGCTGAAGATGGGCTACACGGCCCTGCCCTCGCTGGAAGGGCTGACCGAGGCGTCGCACCTGGTCGCGGAGATGCTCAATCTGCAGCCCGATCCCAACCAGGCATACGTGGGCAAGAACGCCTTCGCGCACAAGGGCGGGATGCACGTCGCGGGCGTCAACGCCGACCCGTTGACGTTCGAGCACATCGACCCGGCCGAGGTCGGAAACGCCCGCGAGGTGCTCGTGTCCGAGCTCTCCGGCAAGGGCACCGTGATCGCCCACGCCGGCGGCGCGCTGGACGACGAGACCGCGGCGCGGGTGGTCGAGCGCGTCAAGGAGCTCGAGCACCGGGGCTTCCAGTTCGAGGCCGCCGACGGCTCCTTCGAGCTGCTGATCAAGCGCGAGACCGGTGAGTACCAGCCGCTGTTCAAGCTCGAGTCCTGGCGCGTGATCGCCGAGAAGCGCGCCGACGGGCGGGTGGAGACCGAGGCGACGATCAAGATCTGGGTCGGTTCGCAGCGGTTCGTCCGCACGGCCGAGGGCAACGGCCCCGTGCACGCGCTCGACCGCGCGCTGCGCGCCGCGATCGGCGAGCGTCACCCCGAGCTGCGCGACATCAAGCTGGTGAACTTCAAGGTCCGCATCCTCGACGAGTGGAAGGCCACCGGCGCGACCACCCGCGTGTTGCTCGATGCCTCCGACGGCGAGTCGACGTGGGGCGCGATCGGCGTCCACGAGAACGTCATCGAGGCCTCCTGGGACGCGCTGGTCGACTCGCTCGAGGCCGGCATGCTCCGTTCGCGGGCGTCCCTGCGCTCGTGATCCCGCTCGCCCGCCCGGTGCTCGGGGTGGAGGAGGAGGCGGCGGTGATCGAGGTGCTGCGCTCGCGGCACCTCTCGCTCGGCCCGCGCGTGCCGGCGTTCGAGGCCGCGTTCGCCTCGCGCGTCGGCGCTCCTCACGCCTCCGCGGTCTCCTCCGGCACGGCCGCGCTGCATCTGGCGATGCGCGCGGTGGGCGTGAGCGAGGGCACGGAGGTCATCACCTCGCCGTTCTCCTTCGTGGCCAGCGCGAACTCGATCGTCTACGAGCGCGCGCGGCCGGTGTTCGTCGACATCGACCCGGTGACGCTGAACCTCGACGTCGACGCCGCCGCGGCGGCGATCACGTCACGGACGAGCGCGCTGCTGCCCGTCCACATCTTCGGCTACCCGGCCGACACACCCGCGCTGGAGCGCCACGGGCTGCCGATCGTCGAGGACGCCTGCGAGGCGCTCGGCGCCGTCCACGCCGACGGGGTGCGCGTGGGCGGCCGCGGCCATCCCTCCGCCTTCGGCTTCTACGCCAACAAGCAGCTCACCACCGGTGAGGGCGGGATGCTCACGATGGGCTCCGCGGCGGTCAAGGAGATGGTCGACTCCGAGCGCAACCAGGGCCGCGCGCCGGACATGGGCTGGCTCGACCACGACCGGCTCGGGTTCAACTACCGGCTCACGGATCTGGCGTGCGCGCTGGGGTTGGTGCAGTTGCAGCGGCTCGACGGGATGCTCGCCGACCGGGCGCGGGCGGCGTCGTGGTATCGCTCCGCGCTGGCGGGTTTCGAGGGTCTGGAGCTCCCGTGCGAGGACTTCGGGGGAGACGTCCGCGGCTGGTTCGTGTTCGTCGTCCAGCTCCCGCGCGGGGTCGATCGCGACGAGACGATCCGCGGTCTGCTGGAGCGCGGCGTGCAGTCCAAGCCCTACCTGCCGGCGATTCACCTGATGACCTACTACCGCGAGACGTTCGGCCACCGCGAGGGCGAGTTCCCGGTCTGCGAGGACGTCGCCGCGCGCTCGGTGGCGCTGCCCTTCTTCCCCGAGATCACCGAGTCCCAGGTGGCCGAGGTATGCGAGGCGCTAGTCGACGTCCTTCAGGTAGCCCACAAAGCCGGGGCCGCCTAGCGCGCGAGCGGTGCGGTCGTCGGGGGCGCGGCGGATCTCGCGCTCCCAGAAGCCGTAGGCGTCATAGAGCGCGCGGGCCTCGCGGTTGTGCAGGCCGGTGTCGAGCGCGATCCGCGCGCAGCCGGCGCGGGCGGCGTCCTGCTCGGCAACGCGCAGCAGCGTCTTCGCCACGCCCTGGCGCCGGAATGCCGGGTCGACGGCGAGCGCGTCGACGTAGAAGGCGTCCAGCGGCGGGTGCGGGGAGACGTTCCCGGCCGCCCGCAGGTGCTGGAACGTGCCCGGCAGCGCCCACGGCGGGAGCCGGCGCAGCGTCATCGAGACGAATCGCCGGCTCAGACTGTCGGCCTGGCGGACCGGGAAGCCGGCGACCACGCCGACGATCCGGTTGTTGAGCAGAGCGACACGGCAGAACTCGTAGCTGGCGGCGTGGCCCGGTCGCGCGAACACCGTCTGCAGCAGCTTCAGCGCCCGCCGCTCACTGCCCGCGTAGGCCGTGTAGTACGGCTTCGCGGACTCGAAGAGCAGCGGCACGCACGGATCGTGCGGGAGCGCGGGGCGGACGACAAGATCCATCTTTGGTCATGATGGCGGGCGATGAGTCGCTTCTCACTGCCGCCGGACCCCGTTTTCGTGCGGATGAACGCGTCGATCGGGTTCGATTGGCGCCTCTACCCCTACGACATCGAGCAGTCCCGCGCCCACGCGACGATGCTCGCCTCGGTGGGGATCATCACGGAGGCCGACCGCGACGAGCTCCTCAACGGGCTCGACCGCGTCCAGGAGGAGCTCGACGCCAACGAGTTTCCGTTCCTGGACTCCGACGAGGACATCCACATGGCCGTCGAGCGTCGGCTGACGGAGATCGTCGGCGCGGTCGGCGGCAAGCTGCACACCGCGCGCTCGCGCAACGATCAGGTCGCGACGGACATGGCGATGTTCACCCGCGCCCACGCGCTGCGTGCGTTCGAGGCGCTGCGGGACCTGCAGACGGTCGTCGTCCGCGTCGCCGAGGCGCACCTCGACTGGGCGATGCCGGGCTACACGCACCTGCAGCGGGCGCAGCCGGTGTACCTCTCGCACCATCTGCTGGCCTACTTCTGGATGTTCCAGCGGGACGCGTCGCGCTTCGAGTGGGTGCTGGGGTCGATCTCCGAGCTGCCGCTGGGCGCGGGCGCGCTGGCGGGGGCGAACTTCCCCACCGACCGCCGCCTGGTGGCCTCCGAGCTCGGTTTCGCGGGCGTCGTCCCGAACTCGATCGACGCGGTCTCCAATCGCGACTTCGTCCTGGACTTCCTGAGCGCCGCGGCGACGTGCTCGACGCACCTTTCGCGCCTGGGGGCGGAGATCGTGCTGTGGTCTTCGGAGGAGTTCGGCTTCGCGGAGGTGAGCGACGCCTGGGCGTCCTCGTCCTCGATCATGCCGCAGAAGAAGAACCCGGACGCGGCCGAGCTGCTGCGGGCGAAGGCCCCGCGCGTGGTCGCCCACCTGGCCGGCCTGCACGGCGTGATGCACGGCCTGCCGCTGACCTACAACAAGGACATGCAGGAGGACAAGGAGCACCTCTTCGACGCCGTTGACACGCTCGAGCTCTCGATCGCCGCCGCGAAGGGCATGCTCGAAGGGATCGAGTTCAAGCGCGAACGGCTGGCCGACGCGGCCACCGACGAGATGCTGGCCGCGGTCGACGTCGCCGACATGCTCGTCAAGAAGGGTGTGCCGTTCCGCCAGTCGCACGGGATCGTGGCTTCGCTCGTGCGGACCGCGGTCGAGTCGGACCGCGTCCTGTCGCAGTTGACGCTCGAGGAACTGCGCGAGCACTCCGAGGTCCTCGACGAGGACTTCTACGCGGTGCTATCCCAAGGGTCATGGCTCGAGTCCAAGGAGAGCGAGGGCGGGACCTCGCTGGCGCGCATCCGCGAACAGCTGGCGCACGCGAAGGCGGCGCTGGACTCGACGTCCTAGACGCCGCGTTCTACGCCCGGCCCGTGCTGGAGGTCGCACCCGAGCTGCTCGGGTGCGTCGTCTCCTTCAACGGCTGCTCGGGGATCATCGTCGAGACCGAGGCCTACCACTTCACCGAGGCCGCGTGCCATGCGTACGTCGGGATCACGCCGCGCACCGCGGTCCTGTACGGGTCGCCGGGAACCGCGTACGTCTACCGCTCCTACGGGATCCATGCGTTGCTCAACGCGGTCTGCGAGCCCCCGGGCGTCGGCGCGGCGGTGCTGATCCGCGCGCTGGAGCCGCTGCACGGCGTCGAGGCGATGCGCCTGCGCCGCGGCGGCGCCGAGCTCACCAACGGCCCCGGCAAGCTCACCCAGGCGCTCGGCATCGAGTTGAGCGAGAACAACACGTCGCTGATCGACGGTCCCGTGCTGATCTCGCGCGGCGACCCGTTGCCCTACGTCACCGGTCCGCGGATCGGCATCACCAAGGCGGCCGAATTGCCGTGGCGCTTCTGCGCGCTCGGCTCACGGGACGTCTCGCGCCCGTGGCCACCGGGCCTACGCGCCTCGCTCGCCGCGTGAACCACTGACGAAACCCGCGGATGACGCGGTACTTCGTCAGCCGGTCGTGCCGTCGCCGGTCGTCGCCCCGCCCGTGCCCTCGGTGGTGCCGCCGGGCTCCGCGCCCGCGGGTGGCTCGGCGGGCGGCTCGTTCGCCGGCGGCGTGTCGGTCGGGGGCGTCTGGTTGGTGGTCGGAGGCACCTCGGCCGGCGGGGCCGTGGTCGCGCCGGTCCCGCCCGTGGTCGCCGGCGGCGCGGCCGTCGGCGCGACGGTCGCCACTCCGCCCACGCCGGTGCCGACGCCGGGCGTCGGGGTCGGGGTCGCGGTGCCGTCGCCACCGTCGCTCTTGGGCAGCGGGTGCACCTTCAGCAGCTTGAGCATGAAGGCCTTCCAGATCGCCGCCGGGAAGGTGCCGCCGGCGACCGGCCCGCCCTGGAACTCGGTCTCCATCGGCTTGAACTTGTCCGGGTAGCCGACCCACACCGCGACCGTGTACTCCTTGGTGTAGGCGACGAACCACGCGTCGCCGTAGGACTCGGTCGTGCCGGTCTTGCCGGCGATCATCACGCCGGGGATCTGGGCGCGCGTCGCCGAGCCCTCCTTGATCACGGTCTGGAGGATCCCGGTCACGGTCGAGGCGATCTCGGGCTTGAGCACCCGCTTCTCGCGCGTCCGGTTGATCAGCTTGGTGCCGTCATCGAGCTCGACCGCGTGGTACTTGCCCTTCTTGAGCTGGTCGATCCGCTCGATCCCGACCGGCCCCGGCACGGGCAGCCGCTTGTCGCTCTGCCCGGGTGAGAGCGAGCCGGTGATCAGCTTGCCGCCGGTGGCGAAGGTCTCGTACGCGTGGGCCATGTCCAGCGGCGTCACGCCGTGGCGCGGGGCGCCGAGCGCGAGCGCGAGGTTGGTGGAGACCGGCGTGCGGATGCCCATCCGCTTGACCAGTGCCGCGACCTTCTTGGTGCCGACCTGCTTGCCGACCTGCACGTAGACCGCGTTGTCGGAGTACGTCGTCGCCTGGGCGAGCGTGCGCACCCCGGCGTACGCGTCGTCGTAGTTGTTGACCGTGAACTTCTCGCCGCCCTTGAGGGTGTAGGTCAGCTTCTTCGAGGCCCACGTCGATTGCGGCGAGATGTGCTGGCGCAGCGCTTCGGCGAGCACGAACGGCTTGAACGACGATCCGGGCTGGCGCTGTCCCTGCGTGGCGAGGTTGAACGGGGCGGTCGGGTAGTTGTCACCGCCGTACATCGCCCGGACCATGCCGTCCTTGTTGGAGATCGCGACCAGCGAGGCGCGCGGGCCGCCCGGGCCCTTGCCGAGCCACTGCTCGATCGCGCTCTGCGCGGCCGTCTGGAGCTTGGAGTCGATCGTGGTCTTGACCTGCAGGCCGCCCTCGAACGCGCGCTGGGCGCCCTGCTGGCCGCCGCCGAGCCGGTCGACGATCTGCTGCTTGATCCAGGACGTGAAGTACGGGTACTTCGTGTCCTCCTTGGGCACCGCCAGGTCCTGCGGGTTCGGGATGTCCTGCGCCTTGGCCTCGTCGTACAGCGACCGCGTCAGATAGCCCTGCTCGTACATGCGCAGCAGGACGAGGTCGCGCCGCTTGCGGGCCGCGACCGGGTGCTGGACCGGGTCATAGGCACTGGGGGAGGCGACGACCCCGGCGAGCAGCGCGGCCTCGGCGGGCTGCAGCACGGAGGCGCACTTCGGGTTGGAGTCCTCGCCGCACTTGTCGTGGTTGTACTGGAAATAGGTCCGCGCGGCCGACTCGATCCCGTAGGCGCCGTTGCCGAAGTAGATCGTGTTGAGGTAGTTGCGCAGGATCCGGTCCTTCGACCAGGCGCGCGTGAGCTGGTAGGCCAGCGCCGCCTCGCGCAGCTTCTGAAAGACGGTGCGCTCGTTCTCCGCGGCGAGGGAGATCTTCACGAACTGCTGGGGGATCGTCGACGCGCCCTGCACGGCGCGCTTCTCGGTGACGTCCTGCACGGCGGCGCGCGCGATGCCGCGCAGGTCGACGCCGCTGGAGGTGTAGAAGCGGCGGTCCTCGATCGAGACGATCGCCTGCTTCATCACCGAGGCGATGTCCTTCTCGGACAGATAGATCCGGCGGTCGTTGCCGGTCAGCGTGCCGATCTCGTCGCCGTTGCGGTCCAGCAGCATCGACGGGCGGTTCGCGCCGTCCTCCAGTCGCGGCAGGTCCGACGCGAGGGCCATGAACATCCCGAACGCGGTCGAGACGCCGGCGAGCAGCCCGAAGCCGACCAGCAGCAGGAGCACGCGCAGCTTGCGGATCTTGAACCGCTTGCGCTTGCGCCGGTGGCGCCAGAGCCGCAACCGTCCCCGCGCGCGGGTGCGCTCGCGCGGGAAATCGACCACGGTGCCGTCGTCTTCGTCGGAAGACGCTGGGGGAATCGTCGTGGTTCGATCGTTATCGCTCATGACAGCTGCTCGGTCCCCGAGAGATGCGGGACTCTGCCACGGTAACGATCCGAGGCTCCAAACCGTGCGGACCAGGCCCGGTTTGCCCTTCGGACTCTAGCATTGGCCCGGATGGAGACTCCCGCGAACTTCCTGGCTCGAAACGCCACCGTCAAGCCCGACGGGGCGCTCGAGAAGCGCCTCGCGGAGGGCCGCCCACTCCGGGTCAAGCTCGGCCTGGACCCGACCGCCAAGGACCTCCACTTCGGCCACACCGTGGTGTTGCAGAAGCTGCGCGAGTTCCAGGATCTCGGTCACACGGTGGTCCTGATCATCGGCGACTACACCGCGCGCGTGGGGGACCCGTCCGGCCGCTCGGCGACGCGGCCGGTGCTCTCCAGCGAGGAGATCGACGAGCACGCGCAGACCTATCTGGACCAGGCGACCAAGGTCCTGGCCGCCGACGAGCGGCTCGAGGTCCGGCGCAACTCCGAATGGCTGGACATGCCGATGGAGGACCTGTTTCGCCTGGTGCGCACGGTCACGGTGGCCCAGTTGCTCGAGCGCGACGACTTCGCCAAGCGCATGGCCGCGGCGGAGCCCGTGTCCTTGCTGGAGCTCCTGTACCCGGTGCTCCAGGGCTATGACTCGGTGGCGATCCGTGCCGACGTCGAGCTCGGCGGGACCGACCAGACCTTCAACCTGTTCATGGGCCGCGCGCTGCAGACGTCCTTCGGCCAGCCGCCGCAGGTGGTGCTGACACTGCCGCTGCTGAACGGGCTCGACGGGACGCGCAAGATGTCGAAGTCCTTCGGCAACCAGATCGGGATCACCGATCCACCGGAGCTGATGTACGCGAGGACGCTGTCGATCCCCGACGAGCTGCTCGGGCAGTGGTACACGCTGCTGCTGGGGAGCGAGGCGCCCGCGGACGTGGGCCCGCGCGACGCGAAGCGCGCGCTCGCGCGAGCGCTGGTCGAGCGGTTCCACGGCGCGGCCGCGGCGGGGGAGGCGGAGGCCGGATTCGATCGCGTGTTCGTCGAACGGGCGATGCCGACGGAGATCCAGGAGGCGTCGATCGCCGCCAACGGGGGGACGCTGCATCTGCCGCAGGTGATCGTCGAGCTCTTCGGCGGGTCCCGGTCTGAGGCGCGGCGCAAGCTCCAGCAGGGCGGCGTCAAGCTCGACGGAGAGCCAATGTCGGCCGATCCGCTGGACGTGCCGGCGGCCTCGCTGGACGGCCGCGTGATGCAGCTCGGCAAGCGCCAATTCCGGCGGATCAGAATTTTTTGAGGCAAAGGCCTTGAGGGCGGGGAGACCCCTGCTACTCTTTCGCGCCGCGGCACCGAGAGCAGCGCCGCCGGCCAGGGAGTTCGACTCCTGCAGCCGGGTGCGCTAGACTCCACTGCCCGCTCGGAACCAAGGTTCCGGGCAGCGTCGGACTCGGAGGAGACCCCTCCCAGCCAAGAGGCGCAGCGGTCTTTGAAAACTCAACAGCATGCACTTCTGATGGCTTCCTTGCCATCGGAAAGTGTCCAGGTTTCGATATGCCGACGCCGGCTACTAGCCGGTGGACGGCTTAAGGAATCAAGTGCTGCCGGACTTGTCCGGCGGTGCAAAAGTAGTGCCAGTAGTACTGAGCAATACCCTGTCAAGCATCCGGCTCGTTACTTGTGTACCGACGAGCCCTCGAGTGATGTAAGACGCTCTCAGTGAAGTTCTTCACGGAGAGTTTGATCCTGGCTCAGGACGAACGCTGGCGGCGTGCTTAACACATGCAAGTGGAGCGACGAACCAGGGCTTGCCCTGGGGCAGAGCCGCGAACGGGTGAGTAACACGTGGGTAACCTACCCCGATGACCGGGACAACCCGAGGAAACTCGGGCTAATACCGGATGTTCTCGCTTCCTCTAAGGGAATCGAGCAAAGATAGCTTCGGCCTTCGCATCGGGACGGGCCCGCGGCCCATTAGCTTGTTGGTGGGGTAACGGCCTACCAAGGCTGCGATGGGTAGCTGGTCTGAGAGGACGATCAGCCACACTGGGACTGAGACACGGCCCAGACTCCTACGGGAGGCAGCAGTGGGGAATCTTGCGCAATGCGCGAAAGCGTGACGCAGCAACGCCGCGTGGGGGAAGAAGGCCTTCGGGTTGTAAACCCCTTTCAGTTGGGACGAAGCTTCGTCGGTTAATAGCCGGCTGGAGTGACGGTACCTTCACAAGAAGCCCCGGCTAACTACGTGCCAGCAGCCGCGGTAATACGTAGGGGGCGAGCGTTGTCCGGAATCATTGGGCGTAAAGCGCGTGTAGGCGGTCCGGTAAGTTCGCTGTGAAAGTCGGGGGCTTAACCCTCGGATGCCGGTGAATACTGTCGGGCTTGAGTACGGAAGAGGCGAGTGGAATTCCTGGTGTAGCGGTGAAATGCGCAGATATCAGGAGGAACACCAATTGCGAAGGCAGCTCGCTGGGACGTTACTGACGCTGAGACGCGAAAGCGTGGGGAGCAAACAGGATTAGATACCCTGGTAGTCCACGCTGTAAACGATGGGCACTAGGTGTGGGGGGTGTCGACTCCCTCCGTGCCGAAGCTAACGCATTAAGTGCCCCGCCTGGGGAGTACGGCCGCAAGGCTAAAACTCAAAGGAATTGACGGGGGCCCGCACAAGCAGCGGAGCATGTGGTTTAATTCGACGCAACGCGAAGAACCTTACCTGGGCTTGACATGTTCCTGACCGTCCTGGAAACAGGGCTTCCCTTCGGGGCAGGATCACAGGTGGTGCATGGCTGTCGTCAGCTCGTGTCGTGAGATGTTGGGTTAAGTCCCGCAACGAGCGCAACCCCCGTCGCATGTTGCCAGCATTTAGTTGGGGACTCATGCGAGACTGCCGGTGACAAACCGGAGGAAGGTGGGGATGACGTCAAGTCATCATGCCCCTTATGTCCAGGGCTACACACGTGCTACATTGGCGCGTACAGAGGGCTGCGATACCGCGAGGTGGAGCGAATCCCTTAAAGCGCGTCTCGGTTCGGATTGCAGGCTGAAACCCGCCTGCATGAAGGCGGAGTTGCTAGTAATCGCGGATCAGCATTGCCGCGGTGAATACGTTCCCGGGCCTTGTACACACCGCCCGTCACACCATGGAAGCAAGCAACACCCGAAGCCGGTGGCCTAACCCCTTGTGGGAGGGAGCCGTCGAAGGTGGGGCTCGTGACTGGGGTGAAGTCGTAACAAGGTAGCCGTACCGGAAGGTGCGGCTGGATCACCTCCTTTCTAGGGAAGCTCCAGGACTTGGAGCGCCGGCGAAGGCCAGGCAGGCATACCGTCTGCCTCGAGCTGGACCCGGTACCTAATGTCGACCGGACCTGGCGCCAGCTCTCGTAGCCGGCGCATGCTGTTGAGTTTTGAGAGACCGTTTGCCCAGTCCGGGCAACGCCTCTACGCGGACCTTGAAAACTGCACAATCATGCCAACGAAGCACCGCCCTTCGCAAAGAGGGCGGTGTGAACGGGTATCACCGAGCTCAACCCTGTAAGGGTTGAGTTTGATCACCGTCAAGATAGGAAGGGCACACGGTGGATGCCTTGGCACCAGGAGTCGATGAAGGGCGTGAACGGCTGCGATAAGCCGCGGTGAGGCGCTGAATAGCCAGTGACCCGCGGATTCCCGAATGGGGAAACCCAGCGCTGTTAATACGGCGTTACCTCCCGCTGAATATATAGGCGGGTAGGGGGCAAGCCGGGGAACTGAAACATCTCAGTACCCGGAGGAAAGGAAATCAACCGAGACTCCCCGAGTAGTGGCGAGCGAAAGGGGATCTAGCCCAAACCGGGCCAGTGTAAGCGCACACGCGTTGCTGGTTCGGGGTTGTAGGGCCTTTGTCCGAGAGGTGTGTCTCTCGGCGGGAGTTACCAAATCAGTAGATAGCTGAAGCGCGTGGAACCGCGCACCACAGAGGGCAATCGTCCCGTAAGCGAAATCTACCTGATCTCCCGATGAGGTACCTGAGTAGGTCCGCTCCCGTGAAACGCGGACTGAATCTGGGGGGACCACCCTCCAAGGCTAAGTACTCCCTGGTGACCGATAGCGGACAAGTACCGTGAGGGAAAGGTGAAAAGTACCCCGGAAGGGGAGTGAAATAGTACCTGAAACCGCGTGCCTACAAGCGGTCGGAGCAGACTTGTTCTGTGACGGCGTGCTTTTTGCATAACGAGCCGGCGAGTTACTCGTCTGCGGCAAGGTTAAGCGATGAGCGGAGCCGAAGCGAAAGCGAGTCCGAATAGGGCGATTTAGTCGTAGGCGGTAGACCCGAAACTGAGCGAGCTACCCATGGGCAGGTTGAAGCGGGGGTAAGACCCCGTGGAGGACCGAACCGACCTAGGTTGAAAACTGGGCGGATGACCTGTGGGTCGGAGTGAAAGGCTAATCAAGCTCAGAGATATCTGGTTCTCTCCGAAATATATTTAGGTATAGCCTCGGATCAATTCCGTGGCGGCCGTAGAGCACTGTTTGGTCTAGGGGCCCTACCAGGTTACCGAAATCAGGCAAACTCCGAAGACCGTCACGGCTACTCCGGGAGTCAGTTGCTGGGGGATAAACTTCAGCGTCAAGAGGGAAACAGCCCAGACCGACAGCTAAGGTCCCTAAGTTCTAGCTAAGTGGCAAACGATGTCCGAGTGCATAGACAACCAGGAGGTTGGCTTAGAGGCAGCCATCCTTGAAAGAGTGCGTAACAGCTCACTGGTCAAGTGTTCGGGCGCGGATAATGTAACGGGGCTCAAGCTAGACACCGAAGCTTCGGGTTCGACGTAAGTCGAGCGGTAGGAGAGCGTTCCCATGGCAGTGAAGCGGCGGGGGAACCCAGCCGTGGAGCCCTGGGAAGTGAGAATGCCGGCATGAGTAACGAAAGAGGGGTGAGAATCCCCTCCGCCGATTGCCCAAGGATTCCTGAGTAAAGTTCGTCTGCTCAGGGTTAGTCGGGACCTAAGGCGAGGCCGAAAGGCGTAGTCGATGGACAACAGGTTGATATTCCTGTACCACGTCGCACTCATTTGACCGATGGGGGGACGAGGAAGGCTATGGGAACCCAGGCGATGGTACCTTCGGGGAACCTGGGTCAAGCGTGTAGGGGTGGCTCATGATAAATGCGGAGCCGCATAACCTGAGGCGCGATGACAGCCGGCTTAAAGCCAGCGAGTCCCGGACGCCATGCCTCCTAGAAAAGCCTCTAGGGAGAGAGCGCGTGCCCGTACCAAAACCGACACAGGTGGGCAAGTAGAGAATACTAAGGTGATCGAGATAACCATCGTTAAGGAACTCGGCAAAATCGCTCCGTAACTTCGGGATAAGGAGCGCCCCAGTAGGGTGAAACGGTTTACCCGTGGAGCCTGAGAGGGCCGCAGTGAATAGGTTCAACCGACTGTTTACCAAAAACACAGGTCTCTGCTAAGTCGCAAGACGACGTATAGGGGCTGACGCCTGCCCGGTGCCGGAAGGTTACGTGGAGGTGTTAGGCGCAAGCCGAAGCACTGAAACTAAGCCCCGGTAAACGGCGGCGGTAACTATAACCGTCCTAAGGTAGCGAAATTCCTTGTCGGGTAAGTTCCGACCTGCACGAATGGCGTAACGAGTTGAACGCTGTCTCAACGATGGGCTCGGTGAAATTGCAGTCTCGGTGAAGATGCCGAGTACCCGTGGCTAGACGGAAAGACCCCGTGAACCTTTACTACAACCTGGTATTGGAGTGCGGTGCATCTCGCTCAGGATAGGAGGGAGGCTTTGAAGCGCCGGCTGCGGCTGGCGTGGAGCCAACCTTGAGATACCTCCCTTGATGTATTGTGCTTCTAACACTGCGCCGTAATCCGGGCAGTGAACAGTGCCAGGCGGGTAGTTTGACTGGGGCGGTCGCCTCCCAAAATGTAACGGAGGCGCGCAAAGGTTCCCTCAGCACGGTTGGAAATCGTGCGTAGAGTGCAAAAGCAGTAAGGGAGCTTGACTGTGAGACCGACAGGTCGAGCAGGTGCGAAAGCAGGCTTTAGTGATCCGGCAGTAGCAAGTGGAAGTGCTGTCGCTCAACGGATAAAAGGTACTCCGGGGATAACAGGCTTATCGAGTCCAAGAGTCCACATCGACGACTCGGTTTGGCACCTCGATGTCGGCTCGTCGCATCCTGGGGCTGTAGTAGGTCCCAAGGGTTGGGCTGTTCGCCCATTAAAGCGGTACGCGAGCTGGGTTCAGAACGTCGTGAGACAGTTCGGTCCCTATCTGCCATGGGCGTTGGAGAGTTGAGAGGATTCGTCCCTAGTACGAGAGGACCGGGATGAACGCACCTCTGGTGTATCTGTTGTCCTGCCAAGGGCACCGCAGGTTAGCTACGTGCGGACCAGATAACCGCTGAAGGCATCTAAGCGGGAAGCTGACCTCGAGATGAACTCTCCCACCTCCTTGAGAGGGTAAGACCCCTGGTAGACCACCAGGTTGATAGGCCGGATCTGGAAGGGTGGTAACACCCGTAGGAGACCGGTACTAATGGGTCGAGGGCTTGACGGATAATTTTTGATTTCGTGGTACCCGTTCGTTGGCGGGTTGTGTAGTTTTGAAGGCCCGCGTGAGGCGAGGTCTTGACAAATTTCCGGTGGCTATTGCACGGGGGAAATACCTCTTCCCATTCCGAACAGAGCAGTCAAGCCCCGTAGCGCCGATGGTACTTGGCCTGCAAGGGCCTGGGAGAGTAGGTCGCCGCCGGTCCTTTCGTAGTGCCAAGAGCCGCCCTTTGAGGCGGCTCTTCGTGTTTCTATGCCCGGTTTCCCTGAGCACCTGACGATCGAGCGTCTGTCCCTGCACCGGTGGGACACGAAACGTCACACGTCAGCCCTGGCCGCGATCAACGCGCAGCCGCAGGCCGTCACCTACCTCAACGACGGCGTTCCGTACACGCCGGACCAGTCACGCGCCCAGTCAGAACGCTTCGCCGCCCACTGGGACACCCACGGCTTCGGCCTCTGGGCGCTCGAGACGCCGGCCGGCATCGTCGGCTTCGCCGGCGCCTGCCACCCGCAGTGGTTCCCGGCCTACGCGCACGAGGTCGAGGTCGGCTGGCGTCTACACCCTTCGGCCTGGGGCAACGGCTACGCCACCGACGCCGGACGCGCCGCGGTCGCCGCGGCCTTCGACTCCCTGGAGCTCGAGCGCGTTATCGCGTGTATCGATCCCGGCAATCTTGCGTCGATCGCCGTCGCCGAGCGGCTCGGCATGACCCTGGCCGAGCGCACCGAGCATCCGCAGCGGCCAGGTTCGCTCCTGATCTTTGCGATCGAGCCCGGCACCTCCTAGCCGTTAGGGCGAGCAGACCACGCGCGAGCTGCGCCGGCTCCGCTGCGCCGTTTCGCCGCGCAGGCCGTGCGCGCCGGGGCAGTCCGCGCCCTCTGGCGCGTCGACTGTGTCGCCGCGTTCGCACTCCGTGCCCCGCTTTCCGCCGGATCCTTCTGCTGTGCAGAATCCGGATTCGGCTGTGCGTGAGGATCGGCGGTCCCGCGCCGGACTTGTGCGTCGCGCCGCTCGCGAGGGGCGTGGTTCTGTACGCGAACCCCGCGACGCGCAGACGGCGCCGACCCGCGCCGGCGGCGGCACGCGCCGCTCTGTCCCCGCCACACGCACCGTTCAGGCCGCGCCGCACCGCGCCGCGCGCCGCGAGCGCGCGCCGTTCTGGCCGCGCCGCACCGCGCCGCGCGCCGCGAGCGCGCGCCGTTCTGACCGCGCCGCACCGCGCCGCTGTTGCCCGCGCCGCACGGCGACGCCGTGGCCTCGTCACACGCGCGCCGCGCGCCGGTCGCCGCGGGCGGGTCACTCGCGCCGGCCAGGTCGCTCGCGCCCGCTCGCGCAACACCCCCGGGCCCGGAGAGTCCCGGATCCTGCTGCAGTGCAGAATCCGGATTCTGCTCTGCGTGAGGAATCGGCGTTTCGGCGCGGGACCCTGGTACGCGCGCGGCTCCCGGACTGCCACCTTGGCGCGGGTCCCGTTGCTGGAGAAGTCCATTCAAAGACAGATCAGAGAACTGTCAACACCCCATGAGGCTCCGACCGGGCGGGGATTCCGGACGCGAGGAGCCTTCGCTCTGGGCGCGCGCGGAGGCACTGAGCGCGCATGGCGCCGGCCTGTCTCGCGCCGGCGCGCGCGGGGCGCGCCGGCTCTCCTCGGCAAGACGGAGCCGGCCTGGGCGCGGGGGCGCCCAAGGGCTACTTGATGGTCACGGTCTTGGTTGCGGACGGTGCGGCCTTTGCGCCGGTCTTGGCCAAGGCGACGACGGTCACGCGGTAGCGGCCCTTGGTGAGCGCGGCGCGCGCGGACCAGCGGCTGGCGGCCATGGTCGCGCGGACGGCCTTGCTCCCGCGGGCGCTGCCCACGCGGCTGATGGTGACCCGGACCGCGGAGGTGCAGACGCTCGACCCCGCCAGGGTGATCTTGCGGCCGCGGACCTTCGCGCTGGCGATCGTCGCTGTGGCCGCCGTGCAGGTCGCCGTCGCCGCGGGCGCGGGCTTCGGCGCGGCGAGCGGTGCCGCCTCGACCGTCGGGGCGGCGTCAGTCCCGGCTTCGGTGGCCGGGGCGGCGGCCTCCGCCAGGGCCTTGGCGGCCGCGGGCGCTCCCGCCTCGGCGGCGGCCGGCGCTCCCGCCTCGGCGGGCGGCGCGGTCGGTGGGATGTCGGCGTACTTGTCGGCGTAGACCGCGGAGCCGCCGGCGGCCTCCTGGAAGCGCACGTCGGAGAGCTCGATCGAGCCGGTGGCCGGCTTGCCGGCGCCGCCGAAGCGCAGTTCGAACTTGCGGAGATTGGCCAGGTCGACGCCCTGGGCGGCGAAGTCGCTCAGCGGGACGCGGATCTGGTTGAGGACGATGTGGGTGCGGGCGGTGGTCGAGCCGGTCGTCTGGTGCAGTGCGGTGCCGAAGCGCGGCGAGGCGGCCGAGACGATGCCCTCCTTGCCGGCCTTGTCGGTGAGGACGATCGAGAAGTCCTGGGTGGTGAGACCCGGGTTCCAGATCGCGTCGCCGGTGCGGGCCGGGTTGCGCGGGTCGAAGAAGTTCACCGCGGCGCCCATCGAGAGGGCCTTGAAGCCGCGGACGTCACCCGATGCGGCGGGGATGCGGGTGCCGATCGTGGCGGGCTGGTCCCACGCGAGCGCGAGCTGCAGGCCGTAGGAGTGGTTGACCGGCGCGCTCTCGCGCGTCCCGCTCTGTCCGCCGAGCGCGCTGGCCGCGGGAAGCGGGCAGCCCTTGGTCGCCGTCGGCAGGCCGCTCACGCCGAGGTTGCCCGGGGTGAAGTGGATCGGCTCGGGATTGCACCAGTCGAACCCGCCCGGCGTGGTCGCCGGCAGGGGGGAGATGCCCCCGCCGACCAAGTACGGATTCGAGAAGCCGCTGCCGGTGATCGCGGTGCCGAGCGCCGAGACCTCGAGCGGGTTGTCGGTCTCGGGTCGCAGGACGTCGCGGCGCGCGGCCGGCTCGGCGAAGTAGCTCGTCATCAGGCGGTCGAAGCAGGGGATGCGGATGCCGGAGGCCGAGGTGGGACAGGCGGACGCGGGCAGTTGCGGCGTCACGCCGTCCTCGCTGACCTCGCCCGTCATGTACGGGTCGAAGGCGACGTCGCCGCCGACGTAGCGGCGGAAGAAGGAGGACATGACCGCGAGGCCGGCCTTCTCCTGGTCGCCCATGAGCGCCGGGTCGCCCGAGCCGCGGGTCGTCAGGTTGTACGTTCCGCCGCTCAACCGGATGTTGTTCGGCTGGCTGGTGCCGCAGGCGGTGTCGCTGCCGGTGGCGTCGTCGCCGTCGGCGAACCAGACGCTGTTGAACCAGTTGTGGTTGGCGCCGAGCAGCGCGACCTGGATCCGCGGGAACGGATCGCCGGGCTCGATGTACTGGCTGCGCTCGTACTGACGGGCGCCCATCAGGTTGGTGACGTCGCCCTCGCAGTAGCCGAACATCGTCATGAACGGCACGCCGTAGGGCGCGCGGCGCTCGTAGTCGGTCGGGGCGAGCGCGATCACGCCGCGCAGGTTGTACTTGCGCCCGGGCGCGGGCCGCGTCCGGTTGTAATCGATGAAGTCGGTGACGCCGTCGCCGCCGCGGGAGTGGCCCATCAGGCCGATGCGGTTGAAATCGAGCTTGCCGACCAGCGCGCCGCCGATGTTGAAGTTGTCGCCCTCGGGCAGCGGGGCCTGGTTGGCCGCGTAGAGCGAATCGAGCGCGGCCGCGATCAGCAGCCGGCGCTGGTGCATGCCGCGCGCGAGGCCGTCCTGGTAGTAGATCAGCTGATCCTGGTCGAGCGACATGACCGTGTAGCCCCAGGTGGCGAGGTTCTCACCCAGGTACGCGTAGCCGCGGTCGTTGCGCTTGAAGGCGGTGCAGTTCGGCGCCGAGCCGGAGTCGCAGCTGCCGTGGTTGCCGTGCACGAGGATGATGATCGGCGAGGCGCTGGACCGGTTGGCCGGGTAGTAGAGCGAGCCGCGGATCTGCAGCGTCGCCGCCCCCGCCTGGCCGGTGACGGCGCCGCCGGCGGCGTTGGGCTCCTGCAGGTCATACGTTCCCGCGCGGAACGGATCGAGCGTCGTGGGCGTGTATGGCCCTCGGGCCAACGGGTCCGGTGGTGCCGCGACGGCGGCCGCCGGCGCGATTACCAACGCTATGAGGGCAAGGGCAAGGGCCTTGAAGGTCACCAGTTCTCCGTGCGATCGATTCCTGTGTGCGTCCGTGCTCGCACGGCGACGAACCGTGCGCGGCGAGGCGGCGAGATCGTACGTCGGGGCCTATGACCCCATGTGTGGACCGACGGTAGAAAGGTGACTGGGCAACGACCGACCGGATCCACATAACACCGGACCGCGGGTCCGACGTACATTGCGGCCGCTCCGCTGCGCGCCACTGACGGCTGCGCAGCTCTATTTCCCGATAAAGGTCCTTTCGCTCACATGAACCGAGTCCACGCCGTGGTGGCCGCCGCAGTGCTCGCGGCGCTCGCCCCGTCAAGCGCCTTCGCGTCGACCTGGACGGTCGACGACGACAAGGCCGACTGCCCGAACGCCCGCTTCACCTCGATCCAGGCGGCGGTCGATCAGGCAGCGCCGTGGGACACCGTCGCCGTGTGCCCGGGCCTCTACCTCGAGCAGTCGATCCCGAGCTCGGGCAACAACAGCCCCAGCCAGAGCGGCTCGCGCAACGGCCTCACGATCACGAAGCCGCTGACGATCAAGGGTGCCGGGGCGAGCAAGGTGACGATCAGGCCCGCGGCGGCGCTCGGCGCCTCGCTGGCCGGCACCGCGCCGTACCTGCGCGACGGTGGCGGCAACGTGGTCACCGTCTCGCGCCAATCGGGCGGCTCGTCCGACGACAACGAGATGTTCGTCGACATCTCCGGCGTGACGATCGAGTCCCCGAACGCCTACGCGGAGTCCGCGCTGGCCTTCTTCAACGCCTCGGGCAAGCTCACGAGCTCGAAGATCGGGACGATCGGCGGCACCGGCCCGTACAGCTACGGGGTCGTCATGACCAACTCGCTGCAGGGCGCCGAGGCCGGCATCCGCCGCGAGGTCACGCTCGAGAAGAGCCTGATCACGGGCGGCGTCCTCTTCGACGACGCCCGCGGGATCGACGGCGCCACCTCGACCACCGTCCGCTCGGGCATCAAGGCCTACGGCACGATCACCGGCTCGCGCATCGACGGTCCGGTCACGTACACCTACGGCCAGCGCGGATCGATCAGCGGCAGCGAGATCACGGGCCTGGTGACCCTGACCGACGCCGAGACCGGGCCCGACCCGGCCAATCCCGCCGTCCGCGCGTTCAGCGCGACCGGCTCGAGCCTGCTCGGCGGGCTGACCAACACCGGCGCCGGGGCCGCTCTGGTCTCCGGCAACTTCTGGGGCACCGGCATCACGACCGGCCCGGTCGAGACGGGCACGCCGCTGGCGGAGGCCCCCGCGCCGCTGAGCGTCCCGGCCGCGACCGTCGACGCCGCCCCGACCGGCGCGATCGTCGACCCGTTCGGCCCGACCACCGTCGCCTGGGGCGAGACGATCTACCCGGTCGTCGTCGCCGCTGACGACTTCGGCGTCAAGTCGGTCGCGCTGACCGCGAACGGCCTGCCGGTCCAGACCGTCGGCCACACGCCGTACGAGTTCGTCTACACGCCCGCCTACGAGCACATCGGCGACCATGTGGTCCTGGCCGCGACGATCACCGACTCCTCCGGGCAGACCAGCGTCGTCTCCACCGAGCTCGACGTGCCGGCGATCACCACCAGCACGCCCGGCACCGTCGGCGGCAGCGTCCCCGCGACGCTTGCGCTCTCACTCGGCGCGCCCGCCGCGTTCGGCGCCTTCACGCCCGGCTTCGCCAAGGACTACATCGCCTCCTCGACCGCCACCGTGCTGTCGACCGCGGGCGACGCGGCCCTGAGCGTGACCGACCCGAGCGCCACCGCGCCCGGTCATCTGGTCAACGGGACCTTCGTCCTGCCGGCCGCACTGCAGGCCCGCGCGTTGAACACGGCCAACACCGGTTCGATGTTCGGCACCGTCAGCGGCTCCCCGCTGACACTATTGACGTATGCCGCACCAGTGAGCAACGACGCGGTGACGCTCGAGTTCAAGCAGCCGATCGCCGCGACCGACGCCCTGCGCACCGGCAGCTACGCCAAGACCCTGACCTACACGCTGTCGACCACGACACCGTAAGGGAGACCCGGCGGCGGCTCCCTCGCGGGGCGCCGCCGCCGGGTCAGACCAGCCCGCGCGGGCGGCAACGACTTCTCCGGGCTCGCGAGCCCGGAGCGGAGGGGG
Organism: uncultured Solirubrobacteraceae bacterium; assembly: GCA_963798325.1. GTDB lineage: Bacteria > Actinomycetota > Thermoleophilia > Solirubrobacterales > Solirubrobacteraceae > Solirubrobacter. Next base: position 156,988 of record CAWCSS010000001.1, on the reverse strand, counting down.
AAGGAGCGGTGCAAGGGCGCCGCGCGACTCTGAGGGGGGTCGCGCGGCGCCCTCCGTGACCTCCGGGGCGCCGCGCGGGCTGCGGGCGCGGCCGCGCGAGCGGGTCGCCGCTCGCGCGAGTGTGCGCCGCAGGGTCGGGTAACGATTTCAATCAACTGCCCCGAGGCCGGAGCGCCACGGGGGTGGACCGGGCCGGCGGGTGCGATGTTCCCGCCGGCCGGACCGTTGAGCTTCTCGTGCGGCCCGCGTTGCAGCGCGGACCGCCGTTCCTTCCGCGGCCCGGCCGGAACGATCAGTCCTCCCAGACCAGATCGCCGGCGGGCGCGGATATCAGGTGCGGGACTCCGACACGGACACCGGGCGATGTACCGGTGACGTGCACACCTGTGGCCGGGGCGGAACCATTCCTTGGCGGCGCCGGCGGCGACGATGATCGAGCTGTCGGCGGTGCGGGTGCACGGCGGTGGGGGCGGCCGGCGCGGTTCTTGCCGGCAGGTGTGCCTCACCCAGCGTGACGAGCTCCAGGGCCGTATCCATGGCCCCGCGCACCAGCTCTCGGAGCGAGCGCTTGTTCGGGCGACGTTCGATCATCGAAGGGAACATGTGTTCGCAAGGCTACGGTTCGGGTCGGACGGAAAACAACCCAACGAGCGGGATCCGCACGGCGCAATTTCCGGATTCCGCGGCGTAGAGCCGAAGGGACCCGTCGAGGCTGCAACTGATCTTGCAGAGGTGCCGCGGGCGGGTCTCAGTCGCCGTTCGGCGACGTCCACTCGTTGAGCTTGGACTCGTAGGGCTTGCCGCCCAAGGCGTCGGCGAGCTCGTCGTCGAGGCGGTCCGCGGCGCCCGCGATCTCGTACAGCGCGTTGACCAGCTCGCCCGCCTGCAGCGACTCTCCGAGCAGGTCGTAGCGGGCGATCAGGATGCCGTCGCGGAACGTGAACTTGACGAAGAAGTGGCTGCGATTGAGGTCGTTGAGCAGGTTCAGCGCGTGCGCCGCGCCGGCGCTGGAGGGATCGATGTCCTGCAGGATCGGCGAGTGGACGGTGATGACCACGCTGTCGTCCTGCCAGTCGTTGAAATCGACGAAGACCGCCGCCGACCCGAACAGCAGGCGATGCGTGCGCCCGTCCGCGGACATGGCGTAGCGCAGGCCCTCACGAACCAGGATCCCTGTGACCTGTTCGATGCTCGCGTCGACGTCCACCCGCCGTAATCATGCCGCAAGCGGAATACCGACGGCCACCCCCGCATCATGAGAATCGCGATCACGCGCCCGCGCATCCTCGCCCCGCCGCTCGCCGCGGCCGGGTGCGACGCGAGCTCGAGCGACTCCACCACCGCCGGCGACGGCCTCGGCGCGCCCGCGCAGGCCGCGCCAGGGCCCAGGCCTAGCGCGACCCCAGCGTCGACCAGACCTCGATCTTGGTGGCGATCCGCTTGATCACGTCGTCCGTGAACTCGGACGTGGTCGAGTGCCCGCCGAGATCGACGGTCTTGGTCCCGGAGGCCGTCGCCTCCAGCACGCTCTCGTAGACCGCACGCGACGCGCGATCGGCGCCCGCGAACCCCTTCGCGCCCGCGTAGGACAAGACCGACCCGCAGGCCAGCAGCATCGCCATCGGGTTGGCCAGGTTCTTGCCGTACAACGAGGGCGCCGTCCCGTGCGGCGCCTCGGCCATCGCGACCTCGACGTTGTAGTCCGCGTCGAAGGACAACAGGACCGATTCGGCGCCCGCGATCGAGCCGAACATCGGCATCACGAGATCGGACAGGCAGTCCCCGTCTCGATTCAATGCGGGAATCACCAGCGGTGAGTCGGCAGCGCCCGAGATCAGCCCCGCGTAGAGGGCGTCGATCAGGACCGGCTGGTAGACGACCGACGGATGCTTGGACGCCGCGGCGTCCATCTCCTCCTTGAGCATCCCCTCATAGACCGGCGAGACGGTCCACTTCGGCCCGCCGTAGACCTTGGCGCCGATCCGCTCGGCGAACATGAACGCGTACTCGGCGACCGCCCGGCACGTTCCGCGCGAGATCTTCTGGGTCAGGTAGGCGATCTCCTCGTCGCCCTCGCCCTCGCGCCACTGCTTGGCGCCGTAGGCGTCGTCGACGGCCATGCGCACGACGGAGATCGGGTGATAGACGCCGGACACCGGCCCGACGACGCCCGGGATCCGGCGCCCCGTGCGCACGATCACCTTGCCGTCGACCTCCTCGCGCAGGATGCGGTTCGGCGAGCCGACGTCATCCTTGCCCTCGGGCGTGATCGTCGCCGCCTTGAGCCCGAAGCCGGCCTCGCGCATGGCCCGGGCCGCCTCGTGAACGATCTCGTTCCGCGTCTCCCGCCGCTTGGCCAGCGACAGGTCGTAGTTGACCAGCTCCAGCTCGATCCCGAGCAGCTCCGGGTCCAGGACGCGCACCGACTGCTCGAGCAGCTCCTGACCGGTCTCGTCGCCCTCGAGGACGATGATCTTCAGCACACCCCGCAGGTTAGCTCTGCGCGGGCGTGCCAGAGAGCCCGAGGGCTTCGGCGTGCGGCTCGAGCGCGGCGATCACGAACGCGAGGTGCTCGTCGAAGTCGATCCCGAGCAGCTCCGCGCCCTCGCGCATCGCCTCGCGATCGACGGCGGCCGCGAACGCCGGCGTCTTCATCTTCTTCTTGACGGACTTCGGCGTCAGACCGTCGATCCCGGTGGGCCGGACGTAGGCGCAGGCCATGACGAACCCGCTCAGCTCGTCGACGGCGAACAGCGACTTCTCCATCAACGTGTCGCGCGAGACCTCGAGGTAGTCCGCGTGCGAGGCGACGGCGCGCACCATGTCCTCGGGGAACCCGAGCCGTTCGAGCTCCGCGAGCGCGTAGCGGGGATGCCCCGTGTGGAGGTCCGGATAGCGCTCGTAGTCGAGGTCGTGGAGCATCCCGACCATGCCCCAGCGCTCCGGATCGGAGTCGAAGCGCTCCGCGTAGGCGCGCATGCAGGCCTCGACGGCCAACACGTGACGGCGCAACGATTCAGAGGCGGTCCACTCGCAGAACAGCGTCCAGGCTTCGTCACGCGTCATGGGCAGGCTCATGGACTCGGTAGCCTAGCCGCCGCCCCCATGGAGAAGTTCGTCATCGAAGGCGGCGCGCCGCTGTCGGGCACGGTCGTGCCCGCCGGCAACAAGAACGCCGCATTGCCGCTGTTGACCTGTGCCCTGCTCACGGACCAGGACGTCGTCCTGCACAACGTCCCGCACATCCGAGACACGGAGGCGCTGATCGAGCTCCTCGTGGATCTGGGCGTGTCCGTCGAGCACCAGGGCCCCAACATCGTCAAGCTCAACGCCGCCAACGTGCACAAGACGCACGTGGACGCCGCGCTCGCCGAGCGTATCCGCGCCTCCTTCCTGGCCGCCGGCCCGCTGCTCGCGCGGTTCGGGAGCGCCACGATGCCGCCGCCGGGCGGTGACGTGATCGGCCGCCGGCGGTTGGACCCGCACCTCGACGCCTTCAAGGCGCTCGGCGCGACCGTCGAGCACGGCAAGGACATCGAGATCAAGGCGCCCGACGCCGGCCTGCGGCCGGTCGACTTCTTCATGGACGAGCCGTCCGTGATGGGCACCGAGAACGCGCTGATGGCCGCCGCCGCCGTCGAAGGGACGACGATCATCCGCAACGCCGCCTGCGAGCCGCACGTGCAGGACGTCGCGCGGATGCTCAACAAGATGGGCGCCGCGATCGAGGGCATCGGCTCCAACGTGATGCAGGTCCACGGTGTGTCGAAGCTCGGCGGTTGTGAGTACACCGTGAGTCCTGACCACATCGAGATCGCGTCCTTCATGGCGCTGGCGGGCGTCACCGGCGGCGAGCTGAACATCACCGGCTGCGTGCGCGAGGACATGCGGATGATCCGGATGGTCTTCCGCCGCCTCGGGCTGGACTCGTGGATGCACGACGACGGCACCTGCCACGTCCCGGGCGGCCAGACGCTGCGCGTGCAGCGCGACGCCGGCGACTACCAGTCCAAGGTCGAGGACGGCCCGTGGCCCGCGTTCCCGGCCGATCTCACCTCGATCGCCGTCGCCCTCGCCACGCAGTCCGAGGGCAGCGTGCTGATCTTCGAGAAGATGTTCGAGAACCGCCTGTTCTTCGTGGACAAGCTGATCTCGATGGGCGCCGAGATCACGATCTGCGACCCGCACCGCGCGATCGTCATCGGCCCGCGCAAGCTGCACGGCGCGCGCGTGTCGAGCCCGGACATCCGCGCGGGCATGGCGATGCTGATCGCCGCCGTGTGCGCGCAGGGCACGAGCGAGATCCACAACGTCCGCGACATCGACCGCGGCTACGAGCGCATCGACGAACGGTTGCTCGCGCTCGGCGCGCGGATCGAACGCGTCCCGGTCACGTGATCCACCCGATTCCTTCGGGCACGCGCGACGTCCTCCCGGACGAGCAGCGCGAGCTGCGCGCGATCACCGACGCGATGCGCGACGTGTTCGCGGCGCACGGCTACGGCGAGGTCGCCACCCCGGCGCTCGAGTACGAAGCGGTGCTCACCCGCGGTGACAGCACCGCCGCGGATCCCGCCTACCGGCTCTTCGACGAGCACGGCAACGTGCTCGTGCTGCGGTCGGACATGACGATCCCGATCGCGCGCGTGGTGGCGACCCGCTACGCGAGCGCGCCGACGCCGCTGCGCTTCTCCTACGTCGCCCACGCCTACCGGGCGGTCAAGCAGCACCGCGGCCACCCGCGGGAGATCCTGCAGGCGGGCATCGAGCTCGTCGGCGCCCCCGGGCCCGAGGGCACGGCCGAGGCCGTCTCGATGCTCTGCGCGACGCTGGACGCGGGCGGCCTCACCGGCTACCGCGTGGGTCTCGGCGACGCGTCGCTGTTCCCGCGCGTGTTGCGGCAGGCGGGCGTCAAGAACCCGGACCCGATCCTGCGCGAGCTCGCCTCGCGCGACCTCGTCGGGCTCGAGCGCGAGCTGGAGGCGGTCGGCGCGCAGGAGTTGCTGGACGTCGCCCGCGCCCGCGGGGGAGTCGACGTCGTGCCGGAGGGCGAGCCGCTGCGCGAGGTCTTCGCGCTGCTGTCGCCCGACGTCGCCGAGCGCGTGATCTTCGACCTCGGGCTGGTGCGCACCCTCGGCTACTACACGGGGCCGGTGTTCGAGGTCTACGACGCGGCCTTCGGCTCGCCGCTGGGCGGAGGCGGGCGCTACGACGACCTGCTCGGGCGCTTCGGGCGCTCGCTGCCGGCGTGTGGCTGGGCGCTGGACGTCGAGCGCGTGCACGCCGCGCGGCTGGAGGAGGGATCGTGAGGATCGCCGTGCCCCGCGGGGCGATGTTCACCCAGACGCTCGACCTGCTCGACGGGCTCGGGATCGACACCGCCGAGGTGCGCTCCAACGACCGCAAGCTGCTCTTCGAGGAGCCCGGGCTGATCACGATGCGCCCCTCCGACGTCCCCACCTACGTGGAGGCGGGCGCGGCGGACATCGGGATCACCGGCAAGGACGTGCTCGCCGAGCAGTCCGAGCGCAACGTCTACGAGCTGCTGGACCTGGGCTTCGGCGGGTGCGTGATGGTGTTCGCGACGGTCGCGGGCGACGATCCCGCGGCCGAGGCGCTGCGGCGGCTGGGCCACATGCGGATCGCGACCAAGTACCCGCGGATCGCGCACGACTACTTCGAGCGCACCGGGCGGCAGGTCGAGATCGTCGAGGTCAAGGGAAGCGTCGAATTGGCGCCGTTGACCGGCATGGTCCACGGCATCGTCGATCTCACCGCGACCGGCACGACGCTGCGCGAGAACGGGCTCGTGATCCGCGAGGAGATCACCGCCTCGACCGCCCGGCTGATCGCCAACCCGGTCTCCTATCGCGTGAAGGCGGCCGAGATCGACGCCGTGGTGGAGCGCCTGCGTGCGGGCTGAGGACGCCGCGTCTCGGGCGGCGGAGATCCGTGCGCTGGTGCCGCCGGGAGCGTCGGTCGCGCCGCAGGTGGCGGAGATCATCGCCGACGTCCGCGAGCGCGGGGACGCCGCGCTGGAGGACTACGAGGCGCGGTTCGGCGGGCGGGCGAAGGCGCCGTTCAGGCTCTCCGGCGGGTTGCTCGCTCCCGCCGTTCTGGAGGGCCTCGAGGTCGCGATCCGCAACGTCCGCGCCGTCGCCGAGGCGGGGCTGGACGAGGACCGGCTCGTCACCCTGCGCGAGGGGCAGACGGTCAAGCTGCGCGACGTGCCGGTGCGCCGCGCGGCGGTCTACGCGCCCGGCGGCCGCAACCCCTATCCGTCCTCGGTGATCATGGGCGCCGTCACCGCACGCGCCGCCGGGGTCGACGAGGTCTACGTCGTCGGCGCGCCGCATCCGGTGATGGTCGCGGCGGCGGAACTGTGTGGCGCGGACGCGTTCCTGGCCATCACGGGCGCCCAGGCGGTGGCCGCCTTGGCCTACGGCACGGAGTCGGTCCCGCGGGTGGACGTGATCGCCGGGCCGGGCTCGTTGTGGGTGCAGGAGGCCAAGCGGCAGGTCTCGCACGTGGTCGGGATCGACGGGTTCGCGGGGCCGTCCGATCTCACCGTGATCGCCACCGCGGGCGCGGACGTCGAGGCGCTCGACCTCGACCTGCTGGCGCAGGCCGAGCACGGCGAAGGGTCGCTGACGGTCGCGGTGAGCGACACACAGGAGCTGCTCGACGGGCTGACCGCCGCGGCGCACGTCCTCGTCGACGACATGGAGGCCGCCCTGGCCTTCGTCGAAGCGCTGGCCCCGGAGCACCTGCAACTGGCGGGCGCCGCGGCCGAGGCGCTGGCTCCGCGCGTGCGCTCCGCGGGCTGCCTGTTCGTCGGCAACACGTCTGGCACGGCGTTCGGCGACTACGTGGCCGGCTCCAACCACACGCTGCCCACCGAAGGCGCCGCGCGCTTCGCGTCGGGCCTCAACGTCCGCCACTTCCGTCGCCGCATGGCGGAGGTCCGCGTGGGCGAGGCGGGAGCCGCTCTGGCCCGCGCCGCACTGCCGATCGCGGACGCCGAAGGCTTCCCTGCCCACGCCGCCAGCATGGCGCTGCGTCAGAATCCTCGCCCGTGACTCGCTCGGCAGAGATCAATCGCCAGACGGGGGAGACGAAGGTCTCGCTCAAACTCGGGCTCTCCGGAACCGGCGCCGGCACGCGCCAGACGGGCGTCGGGTTCTTCGACCACATGCTCGACCTGCTCGCCCGCCACGGGCGGTTGGACCTCACGGTCGACGCCACCGGAGACCTGCAGACGGGCGCGCATCACACCGTCGAGGACACCGGGATCGTGCTCGGGCAGGCGCTCGACCAGGCGCTCGGCGACCGCCGCGGGATCGTCCGCTACGGCCACGCCGTCGTCCCGATGGACGAGGCCCGCGCGACCTGCGCGCTGGACCTCTCCGGCCGGCCGTTCCTGCTGCTGGGCGGGTTCGAGAGGCTCCCGGCGGGAGCGATCAACGGCTTCGACCACGACCTTGCCGAGGAGTTCTTCCGTGCCGTGTCAAGCGCGGCGCGGCTGACCCTGCATCTGGACCTCCAGGCCGGCACGAACGCGCATCACATGATCGAGGCGTGCTTCAAGGCGTTCGCGCGGGCGCTGCGCGTCGCCGTCTCGATCGACCCGGAGGAGACCGGCGTGCCGTCGACCAAGGGAACGCTGACGTGATCGCGATCGCCGACTACGGAATGGGCAACCGCCGCAGCGTCGAGAAGGCGCTGGCCCACGTGGGCGCGGCGTCGGTGGTCACCGACGACGTGCGTGACGCGTCGGCGATCATCCTGCCCGGCGTCGGCGCGTTCCCGGAGGCGATGCGTCATCTGGAGCGCACCGGCCTGGGGGAGCAGTTGATCGAGCGCGCCGCCGCGGGCGTGCCGCTGCTCGGCATCTGCCTGGGGATGCAGCTGCTGTTCGAGTCCTCGTCCGAGCACGAGGGCGCCCCCGGCCTCGGCATCCTGCCCGGGACGGTCACCCGGCTGCAGTCGCCGCGGCTGCCGCACATCGGCTGGAACCTCGTGTCCTTCACACGCTCGTCCGCCCTGACCGAAGGCCTGGGCGAGTCCGCGGCCTTCTACCACGTGCATTCCTTCGCCTGCCGGCCGTCGGACGAGGCCGACGTGGTGGGCGAGTCCTCCTACGGCGAGCGCTTCGTCTCGATGGTCGAGCGCGACAACGTGATGGCGACCCAGTTCCACCCCGAGAAGTCCTCGATGGACGGCCTGCGCATGCTGCGCAACTTCGCCGAGCTCGCGGCGGTACCAGTCGGATGATCCTCTACCCGGCGATCGACATCATGGACGGGCAGGCGGTGCGGCTCGTCGAGGGCAAGTTCGAGGACTCCACGACCTACCACGACGATCCGCTGGAGGCCGCGCGCTCCTGGGTCGAGGCGGGTGCGCGGTTCCTGCACATCGTCGACCTCGACGGCGCCCGCTCCGGCACGCCGAAGTCGCTGGAGCACCTGCGAAAGATCGTCGCGGAGACGGGAATCCCGGTCCAGTACGGCGGTGGCCTGCGCAGCGTCGACGCCGTGCGCGACGCGCTGGGCGCGGGTGCCGAGCGCGCCATCGTCGGGACGGCGGCGTTCCGTGACATCGACTTCCTCGACGACATCGTGGCCCAGTTCGGGTCGCGGATCGTCGTCGCCGTCGACGTCAAGGACGGCATGATCGCCACCGAGGGCTGGACGCAGACGACCTCCCTGCCGGCGGTGGACGCGATCAACCGGCTCACCGGGCGCGGCGTGCGGTCGTTCGTCTACACCGACGTCTCGCGTGACGGCAAGCTCACCGGAGTCGATCTCGAGGCGGTCGGCGCGGTCGGGGAGGCCGTGCGTGGCCGGTTCCTGTACTCGGGCGGGATCGGGACGCTGGAGGACCTGCGATCACTGGCGAAGCTGCGGATGGTCAACCTCGCCGGTGTGATCGCCGGCAAGTCCCTCTACGAGAAGCGGTTCACCGTCGCCGAGGGCCAGGCGGCCCTCGACGGGGCGTAGCCAGCGAATTCCGCCGCCGGCGAGCCGGCCGGCGCCGTTCCCGGCCAGCGGCCAGTCGGCACCATCCGCGCTGCGTTCGGGCCGCTACCGTCTCTGCGCTGTGCACTACAAGCGCGTCATCCCCTGCATGGACGTCGACAACGGCCGGGTCGTCAAGGGCACGAAGTTCATCGACATCCGCGATGCGGGGGACCCCGTGGAGCTGGCCGCGCACTACGACTCCCAAGGCGCGGACGAGCTGATCTTCCTCGACATCACGGCGACGAGCGACAAGCGCGCGACCGTGGTGGAACTCGCGCGACGGGCCGCGGACGACGTGTTCGTGCCGTTCACGATCGGCGGCGGCGTGAGGGAGGTCCAAGACGCGCACGCCGTGCTCGACGCGGGCGCCGACAAGGTGAGCATCAACTCCGCCGCGATCCAGCGGCCGGACCTGATCGACGAGCTGGCCAAGGTCTTCGGCGCGCAGTGCGTGGTGCTCGCGATCGACGCGAAGAAGCGCCCCGACGGCACGTACGAGGCCTATGTCGCCGGCGGGAGGACGCCGACCGGCAAGGACGCGATCCAGTGGGCCCGAGAGGGCGTCGAGCGTGGCGCCGGCGAGATCCTGCTGACGAGCATGGACCGTGACGGCACCCAGGACGGCTACGAGCTCGAGCTGACCAGGAGGATCGCCCAGGCCGTCGACGTGCCCGTGATCGCCTCAGGCGGCGTCGGCGCCCCGCAGCACCTGATCGACGGGCTCAAGGCCGGCGCGGACGCCGTGCTGGCCGCGTCGATCTTCCACTACGGCACCTACAAGATCCCCGAGGTCAAAGACGCCCTCAGACAGGCGGGCTTCGCGACCCGCCCTATTTCTTCTTCGGCGGCCTGAGCGCGTACAGGGACGAGTAGCCGGTCAGGAAGATCGTCCGGCCGTCCGAGATCACCGGGTTGAACGACCCGCGGCCCATGTGGAAGACCTCGCGGCCGGTGCGCGCGCCCAGGCCGGTCGTGTCCTTCTTGCCGAGGTTCGAGAAGTAGACGATGTCGCCGACGACGGTCGCTCCGCCGGAGATCTTGCCGCCGTCGCGGTGCGACCAGCGGACCTTCCCGGACTGGGCGTCGAGCGCGTAGAAGACGCCGTTGTAGGCGCCGAAGTAGACCATCGGCCTGCTGCCCGGGACCTGTGCCACGGCGGGCGAGGCGTACACGTACGAGCCCGTTCCCTTGGTCCAGGCGAGCTTGCCGTTGGACGACGAGAACGAGTACATGCGGCCGTCGGTATTGCCGATGTAGACGCGCCCGTAGGCCACCGCGGGAGTCGAGTAGAACTGACCGGAGGTCAGGCCGAAGCGCGCGCCCTTGGTGCCCGTGGCCCACAACTGGCGCCCGTCGGCCTGGGCGATCGCGTACACGCGGCCGCTGTAGTCGCCGAAGTAGAGCTTGCCGTTGGCCAGGGCGAGCCCGCCCTTGACGGCACCGGACGCCTTGAACGTCCAGCGCACCGCGCCGTCGCCGGCGCGCACGTTGTAGACGGTGCCGTTCTCGGACCCGAAGTACACGCGATCACCGTCGAACAGCGGCGAGGACTCCGACCGCGACGGCAGCAGCCGCTTCCACAGGATCTTGCCCGTCTTCGCGTCCAACGCCATCACCGCGCCCGCCTTGGTGTTCCCCCGCGAGCAGCAGCGTCACGAACACCCGCCCGTTCCCGTAGGAGGGCGAGGCCGCGGCGAGCACGCCGAGCTTGCGCGCCCACAGCTTCTTGCCGTTGTGCTTGTCGATCGCGTGCAGCGCCCCGTTGTTCTTGAGCAGGAACAACTTGCCCTCGGCCATCACCGGCGGGAACTCCAACAGGATCGACCCCGTGTAGCTCCAGACCCGCCCGAACGGCGGCCGCAGCAGCTTCGAGGCGGGCAGGTAGCGACGGCGGTCCTTGGTGTAGCCGTACTCGCCCCAGATGAAGTTGCGCAGCGGGTCGGCCGTCTTTGACCCAGGGGTCGGCTCCTCCGGGATCTCCGTCGGGATCGGCGTCACCGTCGGCTCCTGGTCGAAGGCGACATCGGGGTTGGAGACGTCTTCGGGCGGCCGCGTGAGGGCAAACACGGCTCCCCCGGCGACGAGCAACGTGAGCACCAGCGCGGCGGCGCCTAGGAGCCACTTCTTCCTCGGCGTCATCGGCGAAGCAGGGTAGCCAGCCCCCTTAATGGAAGATTCAGGCGATGGACCTGCTGCGCGAGGCCCCTGGGGCAGAGATCGTCTTCGAGGCGGTTGCCGGCGAAGAACGTGTGTACGTCGTCGGCGGCGCCGTCCGTGACGCGCTGCTCGGGCGCATCCCCAAGGAGCTCGACCTGGTGGTCGAGGGGGACGCGATCGACGTCGCCAGGCGGGCGGCGGGCAGGATCAACGGCAGCCTGGTGGTCCACGAACGGTTCAACACCGCCACCGTCAGCGCCGACGGGTTCTCGTTCGACATCGCCGGCGCCCGCAGGGAGACCTACTCGCGCCCGGGCGCCCTGCCGGACGTCGAACTGGGCGCGACGATCGCCGAGGACCTCGCCCGCCGGGACTTCACGGTCAACGCGATCGCGCTCGACATCGCCCGCGACCGCGCGATCGAGTGGCCGGGCGCCAGGCGGGACCTCGACCAGAGCACGCTGAAGGTCCTGCACGAGCGCAGCTTCATCGACGACCCCACGCGGATGCTGCGGCTCGTCCGCTACGCCGCCCGGCTCGCGTTCAACGCCGACGAGAGAACGCGCGCGCTGATCGACCCTCGCCTGATGGACGCCGTGACCGGTGACCGGCTCGGCAACGAACTGCGGCTCGCGCTCTATGAACCGCCCACCGCCTTGGCGCTGCTGGAGCGCACCGGTCTCGGCGCGCACCTGATCAGCCGGCGAGTTCGAGGCCGTCGACTACGGCCTGCAAGGCCCGCTGGCCCTCGCCGCCTGCTGCACGAAGGTCCCGCGCGAGCGGCTCACGCAGCGGATCGATCAGCTCGGCTTCCGCGCCAGCGAGCGCCATGTGATCGTCGCCGCCGCCTCGCGTTTCGGAGCCCTGCACACCAAGCTCGACGTCCCGGACGCCGAGTTGTGGCGGCTTTTGCACCGCGAGCGGATCGAGACGGTCGAGCTGCTGGCGGCCGCGCACAACGACGGCGCGCGGCGCTGGCTGGACGAGGTGCGCCATCGCCGGTTGGAGATCACCGGCGCCGATCTGATCGCGGGGGGCCTGACGGGCGCGCAGGTGGGGGAAGGGCTGGCCGCAGCCACCCAGGCGATGCTCGAAGGCCGCGCGCCCGATCGCGACACGCAGATGGAGGCCGCTCGACAATGGTCGAATTAGCGCGATAAGCGGTTGACAGTGATCTAAAACGACCATATCTTCTCGTTCAGTATTCGAGCGAGGAGAGATTCAAGTGCGCAAACTTGCGCTTGGAGCAGTGCTGTTCGGGTTGGTCACCGCGAACGCGAACGCGCAGCGCGCCGATTTCGCGCAGCCGAGCCGTGCCGGCACCTACAGCAAGACGCTCACGTTCACCCTGAGCACGACCACCCCATAACCTGGGGGCGATGGACGAGCACCTCGTCTACGACCTGCCGCACGCCCGCGCCGTGTTCACCACACGGCGCGGCGGCGTGTCCGCGGGCCGCTTCGAATCGCTCAACCTCGGCCTGCTGACGGCGGACGAGCCCGAGAACGTCGCCGAGAACCGGCGCCGCGTCGCCGATCTCGTCGGCCACCCGTGGGAGCGCTTCCACTTCGGCAAGCAGGTGCACGGGACCAACGTCGTCACCGTCAACGACCATCGCGACGGCGACGGCCGGGCGACGGCGGACCCCAACGAGCCCGCCGTCGTCTTCGGCGCCGACTGCGTGCCGGTCCTGCTCGCCGCCGACGGCGCCGTCGCGGCGCTGCACTGCGGGTACCGGCCGCTGGCGGGCGGGATCGTCGCCAACGGCATCCACGCCCTGAGGGCACTCGGCGCGACCGGGCCGATCACGGCGCTGATCGGCCCGGGCGCGCGCGGCTGCTGCTACGAGGTCGGCCCGGAGGTCCACGCGCTGTTCACCACCGGCCGCCACGGCAACCACCTCGATCTCGCGGAGATCGCGATCGCACAACTGGGCGACGGCGTCGACGTCCTCGACACCGGCCTGTGCACGATCTGCGACGACCGCTTCTTCTCCTACCGGCGCGAAGGCGAGACCGGTCGCCAGTCCGGGGTCATATGCCGCGTCTGATCACCGGCCTGGAGGCGGCGAGGATCGCGAGCAACCTCGAGCGCATCCGCGAGCAGATCGGCGAGGAGATCCAGATCCTCGCCGCGGTCAAGTACGTGCCGCTGGAGGAGATCGGCACGCTGCGCGAGGCCGGCCTCACCATCCTCGGCGAGAACCGCGCGCAGGATCTCGAGGAGAAGGCCGGCGCGCACCCCGGCTTCACCTGGCACTTCATCGGCCAGCTGCAGTCGCGCAAGGTCAAGCAGATCGTCCCGCACGCGACGCTGATCCACAGCGTCGCGTCCGAGTCGGCGCTCAAGCAGCTCGCGACCCACGCCCGGCCGGAGACGAAGATCCTGATCGAGGTCAACGTCGCGGGGGAGGCGGGCAAGGCCGGGATCGCCCCGGACGAGCTCCCGCGCTACCTCGAGGAGAGCCCGGTCGAGGTCCTCGGCCTGATGACGATGCCACCGTTCACCGATCGCGCCGAGGACAGCCGGCGTCACTTCGCTGCGCTGAAGGCGCTCGCCGACGAGCACGGGCTCAAGGAGCTCTCGATGGGCACGAGCCAGGATTTCGCCATCGCTGCAGCGGAAGGTGCAACGATTGTGCGGATCGGTACAACGCTCTATACGTAGAGTTGTGCAGGGAACTCGACCCTTGCCCCGAACCGAACCCCAGCCGTGAGCAACTCCTTCCGCAGAGTCCTCGTGTACTTCGGCCTCGCCGAAGACCGCGACTATTACGACGACGACGAGCCTGAGATCCAGGAGCCCGAGCGCGATCTCGAGAGCCGGTATCAGGAGCGCCCGAACGTTCGCCGCCTCAGCTCGCGCCGCCGGCGCGACGAGATCGATGACATCTTCGGCGACGAGCCCACCTCCGAGCGCCGCACCACCCAGCTGCGCACGGTGGGAGGAACCGCTTCACGACCCGCCAATGGCCGTGGGGAGGTCCGCGTGCATCTCGTCGTTCCGAAGTCGTTCAACGACGCCCAGGACGTCGCCGACAAGTTCAAGGAGGCGATCCCGGTGATCGTCAACCTGCAGGCGACGGACTCCAACCTGTCCGTGCGCTTCGTGGACTTCGTGTCGGGCCTGACCTACGCGCTCGACGGCGGCATGCAGCGGATCGCCGAGAAGGTGTTCCTGCTCACGCCCCGCAACGTCGAGGTCTCGGCCGAGCAGCGCGCCGAGCTGATCGAAAAGGGCTTTTTCAACCAGTCCTAGGCGCGGGCCCGGCTGGTTCACGCTCAGACGCGTCACACTGAGTGGCGCAAATGCAAGCCCGCACTGAAATCGCCGACTTCCTCGCGGCGCTGGTCAACGTCTACACGCTGATCATCTTCGCCTCGATCATCGTGTCCTGGATCTTCTCGTTCGGCGTGCGCGTGCCGTACTCGCGCCCGCTCAACGCGGTCCTGGACTTCCTGCGCGACGTGACGAACCCGTATCTACGCCTCTTCCGCCGCCTCGGTCTGCAGTTCGGCCCGATCGACTTCAGCCCGATCGTGGCCATCCTCGCGCTGCAGATCATCGGCGGGCAGGTTCTCGTCGAGCTGATCCGGCCCGGCTAGTGTCCGCCGGACGCACGGTGGCGAAAGCCGCGCTGGTGGCGGGGATCGTCGTTGCCGCTGACCAGATCACGAAGGCGATCGTCCGCAGCGAGATCAAGCCCGGAGAGGTCGTGGACGTGGTTCCGGGCGTCGACCTGGTCCACGCCAAGAACACCGGCGTCGCGTTCTCGATGCTCTCCGGCGGCGGCCCGCTGGTGGTGATCGTGGCGCTGATCGCGCTCGCCGCGCTGATCGCGTTCTTCGCCACCCACCTCAACCGGCCCCTCGTGTGGCTGCCGACCGGCCTGCTGGTCGGCGGCGCGGCCGGGAACCTGATCGACCGCATCCGCCTCGGCTCGGTCACCGACTTCGTCAAGCTGCCGCACTGGCCGGCGTTCAACGTCGCCGACATCGCGGTCACGGTCGGCGTCGTCGCGCTGCTGTGGGTCCTGGAGAAGAAGCAATGAAGGTCCCGCCCGAGGCCGCGGGCGAGCGGCTGGACGTCTTCCTGGCCGAGCACGCCGGCACCCGCGCGAAGGCGCAGAAGCTGATCGACGGCGGGTTCGTGCGCGTCGACGGCGTGCCCAAGCCCAAGCGCCACGTGCTCGGCGGGGGCGAGACGATCGACGTCGAGACGCCGCCGGAGCGCCACCGCGAGGACGTCCCGCCGGCGCGGTTCGAGATCGCCTACGAGGACGAGCACCTGATCGTCGTCGACAAGCCCGCGGGCGTGGTCGTCCATCCCGGCCAGGGCAACCAGCGGGGAACGCTCGTGCAGGCGCTGGCCGGCCGCGTGGCGGGCGGACCTGAGCCGGAGCGCCCCGGGGTCGTGCACCGGCTCGATCGCGACACCAGCGGCCTGCTCGTGCTGGCTCGCGACGAGGAGACCCACGCCGCGCTCCAGCAGGCGCTGCGAGCGCGCGAGATCACCCGCGAGTACGTCGCCCTGGTCGAGGGCCGCCCGCCCGCGCGGCGCGGCACGATCGACGCGCCGCTGGGCCGCGACCGCCGCTCGCGAACGAAGATCTCCACCGATACCGACGACCCGCACCATGCGGTCACCCACTTCGAGACCGAGCAGGCGTTCCCGGACGACACGCTGCTGCGCGTGACGCTCGAGACGGGGCGCACGCACCAGATCCGCGCCCATCTGCTGGCGATCGGGCACCCGGTGGCGGGCGATCCCGACTACGGGCACGCGCACCGGCACGGTCTGAGCCGGCAGTTCCTGCATGCTCGGCGACTCGCGTTCGAGCATCCGAGAACCGGGGCAGCAGTGGACCTGCGGGCGCCACTGCCGGAGGACCTGGTGAGGGCCCTCCGGCAGGCGTCAGGGGAACGGACGGACCATGTGGTGTAGGGGAACCTGGACCGACCGTCACAGCTCGAAACGCAGGCGTCCGCAAAAACTTTCGAGAACCGACCCGTCTTCGCCGGCCTGAGGCCCACGCAGGTTTTTCTCCAGACTTCCTAGACTGTCTCCCCGACAAGTTTCCTACCCCGGGCGAGAGCTTCCTTACGGCTCACCCGAGGACCGCGATTCCTGCCCGGCGTACAGACGCGCCGGGTTCGCGCAACCCTCGTGCCCGGGACTGCACATCACGTTTACAAGGAGTCCCACCATGGCCGAAATTGGCCTCAGGGAACTGCTGGAAGCCGGAGTCCACTTCGGCCATCAGACACGCCGCTGGAACCCGAAGATGCGCCGTTTCATCCACGGCGAGAACGGCGGCATCTACCTGATCGACCTGCTCAAGACGCAGGCGCTGCTCAACCAGGCGCAGCAGTTCGCGACCGAGATCGCCCACCGCGGCGGCACGGTCCTGTTCGTCGGTACCAAGAAGCAGGCGCGCGACGGCATCCGCGACATCGCCACCGCGGCGAACATGCCCTACGTCAACCACCGCTGGCTCGGTGGCCTGCTGACGAACTACCAGACGATGTCCGCGCGCATCAAGCGCCTGCACGACCTCGAGCGCTACCAGGCCGACGGCCAGCTGTCGCTGCTGCCGACGCGTGAGCGCCTGTCCGCCGAGGCCGACCTGCTCAAGCTTCAGGCCAACCTGGGCGGCGTCAAGAACATGACCCGCGTCCCCGACGCGATGTTCGTGATCGACCTCAAGACCGAGGCGATCGCCGTCCGCGAGGCCCAGCGCCTGCGGATCCCGATCATCGGCCTGGTCGACACCAACGCCGACCCGGACGGCATCGACTACGTGATCCCGGGCAACGACGACGCGATCCGCGCCTGCAACATCATCACCCAGGCCATCGGCGACGTGGTCCAGCAGGGCCGCGCGCGCTTCCGCTCCGAGGAGGAGCAGGCCCGCGCCGAGGCCGCCGCCCAGCAGCAGCGTGAGGCCGAGGAGCGCCAGCGCCGCGAGGAGGAGGAGAAGGCCGCCGCGGCCGCCGCCGAGCGCGCCGCCGCCGAGGCCGCGCTGACGCAGGCGGGCGAGGGCGAGCCGCGCGACGTCGCCGAGGCCCAGGTGGCCGAGGCCGTCGAGACCGCCGGCCGCACGGTCGAGGGCACGGGCAGCGCCGAGGCCGAGGCCGCCGGCCAGGCCGCGACCGAATCCGCCGCTCCCGCCGCGGGTACCCCCGGTCCGAGCAGCGCCGAGCAGGTCGAGGCGCCGGACAAGGTCGAGCACGAGAAGGGCCCCGCGTCTCCCGCTGAGGAGCCGTCGGACGCCGAGGGCGCGCGCGAGAAGGCGGCCGAGGTCAAGGCCGAGCCCGAGGCGGCCGCTCCGGAGCCGGGCCCGAGCGCCGTCGCCGAAGAGGCCGCCGCTGCCGCTGAGAACGCCGAGACGAAGGAAGAGAATTGAGCACCGTGGCCATTTCCGCCAAGCAGGTGAAGGAGCTCCGCGACAAGACGGGCGCGGGCATGATGGAGTGCAAGAAGGCGCTCGAGGAGAACAACGGCGACATCGACGCCAGCGTCGAGTACCTGCGTGTGCGCCTCGGCGACAAGGCCCTCAAGATGGGCGGCCGCGAGGCCACCGAGGGCACGGTCGCCTCCTACATCCACTCCAACGGCAAGGTCGGCGTGCTGGTCGAGGTCGACTGCAACACCGACTTCGTGGCCCGCAACGAGGACTTCCAGTCCTTCGCCCGCGAGGTCGCGATGCACGTCGCCGCGTCGCCGGGCGTCCTCTACGTCTCCGAGGACGAGATCCCGCAGGACGCCAAGGACGCCGAGCTGAAGGTCTTCGAGCAGCAGGCCGCCGACAAGCCCGAGCACATCCGCCCGAAGATCGCCGAGGGCAAGCTCAAGGCGTGGATGAACGACGTCGTGCTGCTCAACCAGCCGCACGTCAACGCCGACAAGTACGGCGGACAGACGATCGAGCAGATGCGCTCGAACCTCTCCGGCACGACTGGCGAGAACGTCGTCATCCGGCGCTTCGCCCGCTTCGCGGTCGGCGCGTAAAAGTTGACGGCGGGCAGCCCCTCCACCCCACCCCGATCATCCGACCTCAATTCGGGTGAACCCGTGTTCAGCCGGGTCCTGATCAAGCTGTCGGGCGAGGCCCTCATGGGCCCGCTCGACTACGGGACGGACCCTGCCACGGTCGGCGCGATCGCCGACCAGCTGAAGGTCATCCACGACCGTGGCGTGGAGATCGGCATCGTGCTCGGCGCGGGCAACATCTATCGCGGGCTCTCCAGCGCCGCCGAGGGCATGGACCGTGCCACGGCGGACTACATGGGGATGCTCGCGATCGTGCTCAACGCGCTGACGCTGCAGGACGCGCTGGAGAAGCGCGACGTGCACACGCGCGTGCAGTCGGCGATCACGATCTCCGAGGTCGCCGAGCCCTACATCCGCCGGCGCGCGATGCGCCACCTGGAGAAGAAGCGCGTCGTGATCTTCGCGGCGGGCACGGGCAACCCGTTCATGACCTCCGACACCGCGGCCGCGCTGCGCGCGATCGAGATGCACGCGGAGATCCTGCTGATGGCCAAGCACGGCGTCGACGGCATCTACACCGCCGACCCGCGCAAGGACCCGAACGCCGAGTTCATCGAGGAGATCACCGCCCGCGAGGCGCTCCAGCGCGACCTGCGCGTGATGGATCAGACGGCGTTCGCGCTGTGCATGGAGAACAACCTGAACATCCGGGTCTTCAACATGGCCGACGACTCCAACATGAACCGGATAATCTCCGGCGACCGTGTGGGAACGCTGGTGACGACGTGATCGATGAACTCCTTGCAGATGCGCGCGAGCACATGGACAAGTCCGTGGAGGCGACGCGCCAGAAATTCACCTCCGTGCGTGCCGGGCGGGCGAGCCCGAACCTGCTCGACCGCATCAACGTGGACTACTACGGCACGATGACGCCGCTGCGGCAGATGGCGACGATCAACGCGCCCGAGGCGCGCCTGATCACCGTGCAGCCGTACGACAAGAGCTCGCTGAAGGCGATCGAGCGGGCGATCCTGGAGTCCGACCTCGGCCTGACGCCGAACAACGACGGCACGATCATCCGCCTGCAGATCCCCGAGCTGACCGAGGAGCGGCGCAAGCAGCTCGTGAAGGTCGTGCGCGGGCTGACCGAGGACGGGAAGATCGCGCTTCGCAACATCCGGCGCGACGTCATGCATGACCTCAAGGAACTGCGTGACGCCGGCGAAGCCGGGGCGGACGACGAGCACCGCGCCGAGGAGGCGCTGCAGAAGCTCACCAATGACAAGGTGAGCGAGCTCGACGGCCTGCTCAAGAACAAGGAAGCCGAGATCACCGAGGTGTGAGCGCCACCTACGTCGCCATCATCATGGATGGCAACGGGCGGTGGGCCCACCAGCACGGCGTCCCGATCTCCGAAGGTCATAAGGCAGGCGCCAACACGGTCAAGGCCCGGCTGCGCGATGCCGTCGACCTCGGCGTCCGCGAGCTGACGCTGTACTCGTTCTCGACCGAGAACTGGAACCGCCCGCAGGACGAGGTCGACGCGCTGATGGCGCTGTTCAGCGCGCGCATCATCGACGAGACGCCCGAGCTGCACGAGGAGGGCGTCAAGATGCGCTTCGTCGGCCGCCGCGAGGGCGTGCTCCCGGAGCTGCTGGAGCAGATGCGCTGGGCGGAGGACACGACCGCGGAGAACACGCGGCTGACGCTGTTCATCGCGTTCAACTACGGCGGGCGCTCGGAGATCCTCGACGCCGCCGAGCAATACACCGGCGGCGGCGAGGACGAGTTCCGCAAGCTGCTCTACGCGCCCGAGATGCACGACCCGGACCTGCTGATCCGCACCTCCGGGGAGCAGCGCATCTCCAACTACCTGCTCTGGCAGGCGGCGTACTCCGAGCTGCACTTCACCGACGTCCTGTGGCCCGACTTCTCGCGCGCGGACTTCGAGGAGGCCCTGGCCAACTACGAGGCGCGCGTGCGCCGCTTCGGGGTGCGCTGAGATGGGCGCGGCGAGGCGGGCGAAGCGCGAGCCGCGCAAGACCGGCGGATCGGACCTGATCCCGCGCATCCTCGTCGCGATCCCGGCGATCGTCTTCGCGGTCGCGATCATCTACTACGGCGGCTGGGTGTTCGCCGCCGGCGTCGCCGCGCTGGCGGTCGTCTGCGTGCACGAGCTGACCGTGATGTTCGTGCGGGCGCGGCCCGTGCGGCTGGCGGCGATGATCGGCGTGCTCGGCCTGGTGGTGGCGGGGACGCTGGGCGACGAGACCCAGGTCATGATGGTCTTCATGGCCACGGTGCCGTTGACGTTCGCCCTGGCGGTGGCCTCGCCGCACCGCGAGCGGATCACGGCCTCGATCTCGGTGACGACGCTGATCCTCGTCTGGATCGGGCTCGGCGTCGCGCACGCCGCGCTGTTGCGCGGGCTCGACCACGGCGGCGCGCTGGTCTTCCTCGTCCTGCTGGGCACGTTCGTGGGCGACACCGGCGCCTACTTCGGCGGGCGCTTCCTCGGCCGGCGCAAGCTCGCGCCGCGGATCTCGCCCAACAAGACGGTCGAGGGCCTGCTGTGCGGGATCGTGCTCGGGACGCTCGTCGTCTGGTATCTCGGGCTCTCCTACCGCGACGAGCACTGGTTCGACGGGCTCGACGGCCTGCTGCTCGGCCTGGCGGTGACGATCGCCGCACCGGTCGGTGACCTGTTCGAGTCGCTGATCAAGCGCGACATGGGCACCAAGGACACCGGGACCCTGTTCGGGGCTCACGGCGGCGCGCTGGACCGCGTGGACGCTGCGCTGTTCGCCCTCGTGGCCGCCTACTACGTCTGGCTCGCCCTGGCCTGATGGATCGCGCCGGCGGCCGCCGCGTGCTGATCCTCGGCCTGTGGTTCCTGCGCCCGCTCACGCGGGGCTGAACGCCCGCCGGTAGGCGGTCGGCGTCGTCGCCAGCAGGCGGCGGAAGTGCTTGCGCAGGTTGGCGGCGGTGCCGAAGCCGCAGCGGTCGGCGATCTCGTCGATGCTCGCCTCGCCCGCTTCCAGGGCCTGGCGGGCGGCGTCGACGCGCTGGGCGAGCAGCCAGCGCAGCACCGGCAGGCCGGTCTCGGCGGCGAAGCGGCGGGCGAACGTGCGCTCGGAGACGTGGGCGTGCGCGGCGAGCATTCGCACCGTCAGCGGCTCGTGCAGGCGCTCGAGCGCCCAGGCGCGGGTGGGGGCGAGCGAGCCGCCCTCGGGGAGCGGGCGCTCCACGAACTGCGCCTGGCCGCCGTCGCGGTGCGGCGGGACGACGATCCTGCGCGCGATCCGGCTCGCCAGCGCGGCGCCGTGGTCGGTGCGCAGGATGTGCAGGCACAGGTCCATGCCCGACGCGACTCCGGCCGAGGTGAGCACGTCGCCCTCGTCCACGTAGAGCACGTCGGGCTCCACCCGGACGCGGGGGAAGCGCGTCGCGAGGTCCTGCGCGTCGCGCCAGTGGGTGGTCGCGCGGCGGCCGTCGAGCACGCCCGCCGCGGCCAGGGCGAACGCGCCGGTGCAGATCGAGACCATCCGTGCGTGCGTGGCGCGCAGCGCGTCGAGCACCTCGTCGGGCGGCGGTTGCAGGTGGTCGACGAAGCCCGGCACGATCACCGTGTCGGCCCTGTGCAGCGCTTCCAGTCCTGCCTGCGCGCCGATCGTGAAGCCGGCGGTGGTCGGGACGATCGGCGTGGCCGCGCACACCGTGACGCGGTAGGGCGCCTCGTCGTAGGTCCCGAACACCTGCGTGGGGATCGCGAGGTCGAGCGGGACGACCGCATCGAGGGCGAGGACGGCGATCTCGTGAGGCACTTGGCAGGATCGTAACGAACATTGTCTTTCCTGCCACTCGCGGTCGCGGCC
Organism: uncultured Solirubrobacteraceae bacterium; assembly: GCA_963798325.1. Classification (GTDB taxonomy): domain Bacteria; phylum Actinomycetota; class Thermoleophilia; order Solirubrobacterales; family Solirubrobacteraceae; genus Solirubrobacter. The sequence continues at coordinate 134,942 of CAWCSS010000001.1, read as the reverse complement.
GCCCGGCGCGAGGATCTCGGCATGAAGATCGAGATCCTCCTGTTCGACGGGTTCGACGACCTCGACGCGTTCGGCCCCTTCGAGGTGCTGGCGGGCGCCCGGCTGGACACCACCTTCGTGACCGCCGAGCCGGTCGAGTACGTCACCTCCGCCGGCGGCGCGCGGATCATCCCGCACGGCGTCGTCGGCGATCCGGACCTCGTGCTCGTCCCGGGCGGCGGCTGGAACGACAAGGGCGGCCCCGGCGCCGCTCACGAGGCCCGCCGCGGCGTCATCCCGACCCTGCTGCGCGACCGCCACGCGGCCGGCCGCCGCGTCGGCTCGATCTGCACCGGCGCGATGCTCCTGGCCGAGGCGGGCATCCTCAAGGGCCGCCGCGCGACCACCCACCACACCTCCCACCAGGACCTCCAGACCTACGGCGCCGACGTCGACGAGCACGCCCGCTTCGTCGACGAGGGCGACGTCATCACCGCCGCGGGCATCACCTCCGGGATCGACATGGCCCTGCACCTCGTCGAGCAGGCCCTCGGCGCCGACGCCGCCGACGCATCCGCCGAAGAGCTCGAATGGAACCTAAAGCTCACTTAAAGGGGACTGTCCCCTTTAAGTGAACTCGGGTTGACTAAATGAGGGCGGCGAGTGCGGCGGGCTGATCGAGCGGCACGAACGAGTAGGAGTCGTCGATCTCCACGAAGGTCGCGTCGCGGAACTGCGCGGCCAAGCGCCGGCCGAGGGCGACCGGGAAGCATCGGTCCCCGGGCGGCCAGGCGATCACGACCTCGCCCTCGAAGGAGCGCAGCTTCGGCGCGGCGTCGAGCAGCAGGCCCGGGTCGACGTGGCGGAAGAAGTGGACCGCGTCGGCCAGCGGCTCGCCGCCGGCCAGCAGCGCGTTCGCCCAGCCCGCGAGCGTCTCGTCGCGCGCGTGCTTGGTCAGCCAGCCGAAGGCGATCGGCAGCCGGCGGGCGGGGGCGAAGCGCAGCGGCTGCAGGAAGGCGGTCAAGGCGATCTGAGACTTCCCCGCGAGAAACAGCGGCTTGAAGATCGCGGGCGGGAATACCTCCAGCGCATCGCACGGGGTCAGCACGAGCTTGGCGATCCGCTCTGGATGGCGCGTGACCAGCAGCTGCGCGATCCCGCCGCCGGTGTCGTTGCCCACGAGGGTCACGTCGCGCAGGTCCAGGCGCTCGAGTTCGGCCGCGACGAAGTCGGCGACGCCGATCGGTGTGACCGCGGAGCGATCCGCCGCCGGCGTGCGGTGTGCGCCCAGCGGCAGCTCGAGGACGACGCAGCGACGATCGCCGAGTAGCGCAACGACGTCATCCCACAGGGTTCCGTCCACGAGCAGCCCATGGAGGAAGACGACAGGCGAGTTCATCGACAGACCTTATAAAGCGCTGAGAGCGGCGCTGCCACAATGATCACCCGTGAAGCGCCTCCTCATCCTGGGCTCTACGGGCTCGATCGGCACCCAGGCGCTCGACGTGGTGTCTCGCGCGAAGGACGCGTTCGAGGTCGTCGGGCTCTCCGCCTCTCGCCAGCACCTGCCGCTGATCCAGCAGGCGATCGAGCACGGTGTCACGCGGATCGCGCTGACCGACGCCAACGCCGCGGTCAACGCCACGGAGGCGTGGACGGGCGGCGAGGTGCTCGCGGGCCCCGAGGGGCTGATCCGGCTCGTCGCCGAGTCCGGCGCCGACCTGGTGCTCAACAGCATCGTCGGCTCCGCCGGCCTCGGCCCGACGATCGTCGCCCTCACCGAGGGGATGGACGTCGCCCTGGCCAACAAGGAGTCGCTGGTCGTCGGCGGCGAGCTCGTCACCGCGCTCGCGGAGGCCACCGGCTCGCGGCTGATCCCGATCGACTCCGAGCACACGGCGATCCACCACCTGCTCACCGGCGAGCCCCCCGGGGTCGTCGAGAAGCTCATCATCACCGCCTCCGGCGGCCCGTTCCGCGGCCGCAAGGACCTCGACCGCGTGACCGTCGAGCAGGCGCTCAACCACCCCACGTGGTCCATGGGCGGCAAGATCACGATCGACTCGGCGACGCTGATGAACAAGGGTCTGGAAGTGATGGAGGCACACCATCTGTTCGGGACGCCCTACGAGAAGATCGACGTCGTGGTGCACCCGCAGTCGATCATCCACGCGCTCGTGCAGCTGTGCGACGGCTCGACCAAGGCGCACATGGGCTATCCCGACATGCGGGTCGCGATCGGCTACGCGCTGCACCACCCGGACCGCGCCGACCTGCCGATCGAGCCGCTGGACCTGATCGCACTCGGCCGCCTGGACTTCGAGGCGCCCGACCTCGACGCGTTCCCGTGCCTGCGCCTGGCGCGCGAGGCGGCGGTCGCGGGCGGCACCGCACCGTGCGCGCTCAACGCGGCCAACGAGGTCGCCGTGCACGCGTTCCTCACCCGCCGGCTGCCGTTCACCGGCATCCCGAAGGTGATCGACGGCGTGCTCGAGGAGCTCGGCTCGCACCGCGTCCACGACTTCGAGGCGCTCTACGTCACCGACTCCGAGGCCCGCGCCCTGGCCGGCGAGCTGATCGAAGGGGTGCCCGCGTCGTGAGCTGGGTCCTCGCCTTCCTCGGCTTCGCCGCGCTCGTGATCCTGCACGAGGCCGGCCACTTCTTCGCCGCGAAGGCCGTCGGCATGCGCGTCGAGCGCTTCAGCCTGTTCTTCCCGCCGCTGATCGGGCGCATCAAGCGCGGTGAGACCGAGTACGCCGTCGGCATGATCCCGCTCGGCGGCTACGTGAAGATCACCGGGATGAACCCGGCGGAGGAGATCCCGCCGGAGCACGCCCACCGCGCCTACTACCGCCAGCCGGTGTGGAAGCGGATCGTCGTCATCGGCGCGGGCCCCGCGGTCAACATCGTGCTCGCGTTCGTGATCCTGTGGGGCGTCTTCCTGGCCATCGGCACACCCGGCGCGCCGCCGGTCGTCGGCACCGTCGAGGCCGGCAAACCGGCCGCCCAGCAGGGCTTGCGTACCGGCGACCAGGTGATCGCAGTCGACGGCAAGAAGCCGACCGGGACGACGCTCGACGAGCAGGTGAGCGAGGTCGGCAAGGCGATCGCCGCGCACAAGGGCACGCCCGTCTCGCTGACCGTCATGCGTGACGGCCAGGAGAAGACGATCACGGCGAAGACGTTCTACGACCCCGCCAACAAGCGCTACCGCTTCGGCTTCGCCTACGACCCGGACGGCACCAAGCAGGCGACCGGCCCGATCAAGTCGGCCGACCTCGCGGCCACCGGCATGTGGAACATCACGACCGACACCGTGAGCCACATCGCCCAGATCTTCGTGCCCGAGAAGCGCAAGGAGATCGGCAGCGTCGTCGGCGGGTTCGAGACCACGCGCGCGGCGATCGAGTTCAAGACCAGCACCGCGCTGATCGTGCTCGCCTTCATCTCGCTGTCGCTGGGCATCATCAACCTGTTCCCGTTCCTGCCGCTCGACGGCGGGCACATCTTCTGGGCGCTGGCCGAGAAGGTGCGCGGCAAGGCGATCCCGTTCAGCGTGATGGAGCGGGCCGGCTTCGTGGGCTTCGCGCTCGTGATCATGCTCTTCCTCGTCGGCCTGACGAACGACATCGATCGCCTGCAGAACGGCGGCTTCGGTCTGCGATAGCGTCTCCGCATGGGGAGACGCGCAGTCGGCGCAGCGACGATCGCTGAGGCGTTCCGCCTCACGGTGGAGGACAACCCGGACCAGATCGCGGTCCGCACCAAGGACGACGAGATCGCCTGGACGTGGACGGAGCTCGCCGCGAAGGTGGATGCCTTCGCCGGCGGCCTGCACGCGCTCGGCCTGCGCCGCGGGGACACGCTGGCGCTGATGGTCTCCAACCGCCCGGAGTTCATGGTCGCCGACCTCGCCGCGATGATGCTGGGCGCGACGCCGTTCTCGATCTACCTGACGTCCTCGCCGGACCAGGTCGCCTATGTCGTGCGCGATGCGGGCGCGCGGATCGCGGTCGTCGACGCGCCGTTCGCCGAGCTCATGCGCCCGCTCGTGGAGCACACGATCGTCGTCGAGGAGTGGGACGAGCACTTCGTGGACGGCTTCGCGCCCGACTGGCGCGCCGTCGAGCCCGACGACATCCTCACGCTGATCTACACCAGCGGCACGACCGGCCCGCCGAAGGGCGTCCAGCTCGCCCACCGCAACGAGATGGCGGCCGTCGACGCGGTGGAGAAGCGGGTCGGCTTCCCGGACGGCTCGCGGGTGATCTCGTGGTTGCCGAGCGCCCACGTGGCCGAGCGCACCGCCCATCACTACCTGCCGATCGTCTACGGGATGACGATCACGACCTGCCCCGATCCGCGCCGGATCGGCGAGTACCTGCCGGCCGTGAACCCGACGTGGTTCTTCGCCGTCCCGCGCGTGTGGGAGAAGCTCAAGGCGGGGGTGGAGGCCAAGCTCGGCGGCGACGCGGGCGCCGAGAAGCTGCTGGCCGCGGGCAGGCAGAAGGTCGAGCTCGAGCAGGCCGGCCGCCCGATCCCCGACGAGCTCGCCCAGGTCCTGGCCGTCGGCGAGGAGAAGCTCTACCGGCCGCTGCGCCAGGCGATCGGCCTCGACGAGGCCAAGCTCGTCAACGTCGGCGCGGCACCCACGCCGCGTGAGGTGTTCGTCTTCTTCCACGCCATCGGCGTCCCGCTGGCCGAGATCTGGGGCATGTCGGAGACCTGCGGCGCGGGCGCGTCGAACCCGGCCGAGAGGATCAAGATCGGCACCGTCGGGTTGCCGTCGCCCGGGGTCGAGGTCAAGCTCGGCGAGGATGGCGAGCTGCTGGTGCGCTCGGCGGTGGTGATGCACGGCTACCGCAACCTGCCGCCGGCCGTCGACGACGACGGCTGGTTCGCCACCGGCGACGTGGCCACGATCGACGAGGACGGCTACGTGACGATCGTGGACCGCAAGAAGGAGTTGATCATCAGCGCCGCCGGCAAGAACATGTCGCCGGCGAACATCGAGGCCGAGCTGAAGGGCTCCTCGCCGCTGATCGGCCAGGCGTGCGTGATCGGTGACGGCCGCGCCTACAACACGGCGCTGCTGGTCCTCGACCCCGACTACGCCCCCGCGTGGAGACAGCGCACCGGCGGGGACATCGAGGCGGCCGTCCAGGAGGCCGTCGAGCGGGCCAACGCCAACCTCTCGCGGCCGGAGCAGATCAAGCGCTGGACGCTGCTGGAGGAGGACTGGATGCCCGGCGGCGACGAGCTCACACCGACGATGAAGCTCAAGCGCCGGCCGATCCATGAGAAGTACGCGGCGGAGATCACCCAGATGTACGGCTGAGAATCAAGATCGGACGGCAGCGTCCGATTCCTCCGTGAGCACCCTTGTCCACGGAAGGAAACGTGACCATGCCGAAGCTTCGTTCGTTGCGAGCCAAGATGCTCGTGCTGATTCTCGTCCCGGTGATCGTCGCCCTCGCGGCGACGACCCTGCTCGCGATCTCGCGCGCCTCCTCGGCGCAGCAGGACGCCGCCTACGCCGAGCTGACCCAGCGCACCGACGTCGAGGCCGGCGCGGTCAGCGCGACCGTCGCGGAGGCGCTCGGCGCCGCCCAGGGTGCCGGATTGCTGCTGGAGACCAGCCACCGCCGCGCCGACGTGCTCGACGGCATGGAGGCACTGCTGAAGGCGCACTCGACCACGGTCACGGCGGTCTTCTCCGGCATCGTGCCCAAGGGCTTCGACGGCAACGCCGAGCAGTTCTCGCCCAGCGCCGCGCTGAGCGAGAAGGGCATCGTGCGGGGCACGGCCGCGCCCGAGGGCAACGCGAGCGTGGACGCCTTCATCAAGCACCCGCTGACCGGCGCCCAGGAGCCGGCCGCCTACCAGGGCACCGTCTACGTCACCTACCAGGTGCCCGTCCATCGCGACGGCAAGATCATCGGCTTCGCCGGCACCGCCGCCACGCTGGCCGGCGTCGACGCCCGCATCTCCAAGATCAAGCTCTACGACTCGGGTTACGGGTTCGCGGTCTCGGGCAAGGGCGTCCTGCTCTCCACCCCCGACCACAAGAACGTCGGCAAGCTCAGCCTCGCCAAGCTCGCCGAGACGTCGCCGGAGTTCGGCCAGGTGGCCACGTCGGTCGCCGCCGGCAAGAGCGGCCAGCTCGAGACCGTCGACCCGTGGACGGGCAAGCACATCGTCCTTACGTGGTCGAAGATCGACGGGGCCGGCTGGAGCTTCGTCACCGCCGTGCCGGTGGACGAGGTGCTGGCGTCGACCAAGAGCCTGCAGAGCACTCTGTTCCTCGTCGGCGTGATCGCGCTGGTCCTGCTCGCGCTGCTGATCGTCGTCGTCGCCAACAAGCTGACCAAGCCGATCCGCACCGTCACCGAGGCCGCTGAGCGGCTCAGCCGCGGCGAGGTCGACGTGGCCATCGACGTGCATTCCGAGGATGAGGTCGGCCGTCTGGCCGTCGCCTTCGAGGAGACGATCGAGTACCTGCGCGAGAAGGCCGACGCGGCCGAGAAGGTGGCCGGCGGTGATCTGACGGTGACCGTCGAGCCGCGTTCGGAGAAGGACGTCCTCGGTGTGGCGTTCAACCACCTCGTCACCGACCTGCGCGCGATCGTCGGCCAGGTCACGACGACGGCCGGCGGTGTCAGCGAGGCCTCCCGCCACATGGCCGACACCTCCGACGAGGCCGGCCGCGCGATCGGGGAGATCGCCGTCGCCATCGGCGAGGTCGCCGAGGGCACCAACATCCAGGTCCAGAAGGTCGAGTCCGTCCGCGAGGCCGCCAACCGTGCGGCGCACACCGCGCGCGAGAGCGCCGAGCGCGCCGGCGAGGCCGCCCACACCGCCGAGCAGGCGAAGGCGATGGCCAGCGACGGCCTCGTCGCCGCCGGAGAGGCGTCGGCCGCCATGCGCGGCCTGGCCGAGTCGGCCTCGGGCGTGACGGGTGCGATCGAGACCCTCGCCGCGAAGTCCGAGCGCATCGGCGGCATCGTCACCACGATCACCGGCCTGGCCGAGCAGACCAACCTGCTCGCGCTCAACGCGGCGATCGAGGCCGCCCGCGCGGGTGAGCAGGGCCGTGGCTTCGCGGTCGTCGCCGAGGAGGTCCGCAAGCTGGCCGAGGAGTCGCAGTCGGCCGCGGGCGAGATCGCCGGGCTGATCGCCCAGATCCAGCACGAGACCGGCGAGGTCGTCGCGATGGTCGCCGACACGGCCGAGCGCACCGAGGGCGGCACCGTGACCGTCGAGCGCGCCCGCGCGGCCTTCGAGGCCATCGGTGCCGCGGTCGATGAGGTCACCGGCCGCGCCGCGGACATCGCCACCGCCGTCGAGGCCCTCTCGGCCGACGCCGACCAGATCGCCGATGAGGTCGTCGGCGTCGCCACCGTCGCCGAGTCGGCCAGCGCGTCGAGCGAGCAGGTGTCCGCCTCGACCGAGCAGACCAGCGCCTCCACCCAGGAGATCGCCGCGTCCGCCCAGCAGCTGGCCGCCAACGCCGCCGAGCTCGAGCAGCTCGTCGCGACCTTCCGGCTCACCTAAAGGGGCCAGGCCCCGTCAACCCTGGCTGACGGGGCCAGGCCCCTTTAAGTTCGGCGGCCGGCCGCGCAATCTCGCCGCGGCCGGCCGGAGACTTACAGCCTGACGAGTGTCAGGCCGATTGCGCTGGGTGCGAACCCCCATCTTCGACGGGGGCTGCCCCCACCCCGTCGAGCATGCGCGCGATCGAGCGCAGGACGCGGGTGGCGGTCTCGACCTCGTCGGCGGTGTGCGCGCCGAGCTCGTCGAGCCAGCGCCGCTCCCATTGGGCGCGCTTGGCGTCGAGCGCGGTGTGGCCGGCGTCGGTCAGCGAGACGATCACCTGGCGCCGGTCCTGCTCGCTGCGGCGGCGCGCGACGATCCCGTCGTTCTCGAGCTGATCGAGCATCACGGTCACCGAGGCGGGGGAGAGGTCGGCGCGCTTGGCCAGCTCGCCGGACGTGCACTCCTCGCCGTGCTTGAGCTGGAAGAGCGCGCGCACCTGCGCGTTGGAGAGCTCGCCCTTGCGCGCGGGGTTGCGCCCGCGCAGGCGGCGCTCGGCGCCGAGCAGCTCGCCGAAGGCGTTGCGCAGCTCGCTCAGCGCCTCGTCGCTCATGCGGCGGCGCCTTCCAGGACGAGAGCGGGCGACGACTGGCGTTGGCGCTCGATCAGCGCGAGCATGATCGTCGGCAGCAGTGCCACGACGCTGATCGCGACCACCCACCAGTACGTGTGGGCGAAGGAGGCGGCGATCGCGTCCGGGGTATTGGCGGTGATGCCGGTCTGCAGCACGACGGTAAGGATGGCGGTGCCGATCGATCCGCCGACGCGCTGGAGCACGTTCAGCTGCGGCGCGGCGTCGTTGACCTGCTCGGGGCGCAGCGTCGCGTAGGCGGCGGTCATGGCCGGCATCATCGACATGCCGATGCCGAAGCCGCGCACGACCATGGCGGCGCCGAGGACCCAGAAGGACGTCGACGCGTCGATCAGGACGAAGGGGAGCGTGGCGATGATCATCACCGTTCCGCCCATGAGCGAGGTGAGGCCGCCGCCGAGGCGCTCGGTGACGCGGCCCGACAGTCCCATCGCCAGCGCCGCGCCGATGCCCTGCGGGATCAGCAGCAGGCCGGTCACGATGGCGTCCTCGCCGCGCACCAGCTGGAAGTACAGCGGCATCAGGACCATGCCGCCGAACAGCGCGGCGCCGAGGCCGAAGGTGGTCACCGACGCGGCCGCGAACGCCTTATTGGCGTAGAGCCGAACGTCGAGCAGCGGGTTCTCGATCCGCAGCGCGCGGACGACGAAGGTCGCGATCAGCGCGAGGCCGGTGAGGGCGGGGACGAGGACCTGGGAGGCGGCCAGCGAGCCGGCGGTGCCGCTTTCGGCGAGGCCGTAGGTGAGGCCGACGAGGCCGGTGGCGACGAGCGCGAGGCCGGTGGCGTCGAGGCGGCCGGCGACGCCGGGGACGAGCTCGTCGTGCGGGAGCAGGCGCAGCGCGGCGATCACGGCGACGATGCCGACGGGGACGTTGACGAAGAAGATCGCCTGCCAGCTGATGTGCTCGACGAGCAGGCCGCCGAGCGTCGGGCCGAAGACGGGGGCGAGGATGATCGGCACGCCGATGGCGCTCATGACCCGCGCCATGTTGCGCGGGCCGGCGGCCTTGACGAGCGCGATCTGGCCGATCGGGACCAGCAGTCCACCGGCGAGGCCCTGCAGGACGCGCGCGACGACCAGGGACTCCAGCGACCACGCGAACCCGCACAGCGCGGAGCCGGCGGTGAACAGGACGAGGGCGATGATGTAGAGGCGGCGGGCGCCGAAGCGGGCGGCGGCCCAGCCGGAGACGGGGATGACCGCGGCCAGGGAGAGCATGTAGCCGGTCACCACCCACTGGACGCTGTCCAGCGGGGAATGCAGCTCGACCGCCAGCGTCTGCAGGGCGACGTTGACGATCGTGGTGGACAGGACCGACATGATCGCGCCGAGGACGACGGCGATCGCGATCCGCTTGACATGAGGTTCCAAGTTCATAGTTAGTATCCAAAAGATTAGATACCAAATGTTTTGGATTCAAGCGATTGTGACCCGACTCACGCTGGCGATCTCTAGACTTGGTGTCCAATGGCTTCCCAGCGCTCAGTGAACGTCGGTGGCGTCCAGATCGGCGGCGGGGCGCCCGTCGTCGTGCAGACGATGACCAAGACGGAAACCGCCAACCTGCAGGCGACGATGGATCAGATCCGGCGCGTGGCGGAGGCGGGCGCGGACATCGTGCGCGTGGCCGTGCCGCGCGACAAGGACATCGAGGCGCTCAAGACGATCGTCGTCGAGTCCCCGATCCCGATCATCGCCGACATCCACTTCAACCACACGCTCGCGTTGAAGGCGATCGACGCCGGCGCCCACTGCATCCGCCTGAACCCGGGCAACATCGGCGGGCCCGACAAGGTGGCCGAGGTCGCCGACCGCGCCCGCGCCGCCGGCACGCCGATGCGCATCGGCGTCAACTCCGGGTCGCTGCCCAAGCACCTGCACGAGCTCGAGCGCGAGAACTCCGTCGAGGCCCTGGTGACCGCCGGCGTCGAGTTCGTCGAGCTGATGGAGCGCCTGAACTTCACCGACTTCAAGGTCTCGATCAAGTCCACGAACGTGCCCAACACGATCGCGGCGAATCGCCTGCTCAGCGAGAAGATCCCGTACCCGCTGCACCTCGGCATCACCGAGGCGGGCACCAAGTGGTCCGGCTCGCTGAAGAGCGCGGTCGGCCTCGGGACGCTGTTGGCCGACGGCATCGGCGACACCATCCGGATCTCGCTGAGCACCTTCCACGCGGAGGAGGAGGTCAAGGTCGCCTGGGAGATCCTCAAGGCGCTGAAGCTGCGCGAGCGCGGCCCGGTCCTGATCGCCTGCCCGACCTGCGGCCGCCTCCAGTTCGACATGGACCGCGTCGTCGCGGACATCGAGCGCCGCCTGGAGGCCTACCCGGACCCGATCGAGGTCGCGGTGCTGGGCTGCGCGGTCAACGGCATCGGCGAGGCGAGTCACGCCGACTTCGGCATCACCGGCGCCAAGAACGAAGGCCTGATCTTCTCCCGCGGCAAGGCGCTGAAGAAGGTCCCGCAGGACCAGCTCGTCGACGAGCTCTTCAAGGAGATCGACAAGTACGTCTCCACCAAGCGCATCGACGTCGACGCCGCCGAACAGGCCGCCGGCGCCGAATGGCTCCAGCGCATCGAGGAGGAGAACGCGGGCGAGCTCACCCCCGAGCGCCTCGCGAAGCTCGAAGCCGAGTCCCAGCGCGCTGACGCCGACGCGATGGATGAGGCGCTCTCGCCCACCGCGGGCCGCCGCTTCACCCGCGCCTGATCCGCCGCGCCGGTCGGCGCGGCGGGGTTTTGAACGGTCGGCTGATCCGCCTCGTCTACGGCGTGGGCGCGAGCCCGGCCTTGTAGCGCGACTTTTCCCGCTTGTTGAGGTCGACGATGCCCGAGGTGCGCGCGACCGGGAGCGGCTCGGCGAGCGACGCCTTCGGCGTCCAGCGGTAGCGGTAGGCCGCGCCGGTGGTCAGCGTGACCTTCTTCGACCACACGCCGTCGGAGGCGGGGGAGATGCGGGCGATCTCGGTGAACTCGCTCGCGCCCTTCTTGCGGCGCTCGACGACGACCTGGCCCTGGTAGTCCGGGCGGACCTGGCCCCAGAGCAGGCCGGACTTCGCGCCCGGCGCCTGGTCGATGACGAACGGCGAGGGCATCACCGAGAGCACCGGCTTGGGCTTCGAGTCGTTGAATCGCAGGCCGGTCTGCCAGTTGGAGTAGCGCTTGGTGCCGCCGCCGAGGTTGGCGACCGGCTCGTCGTCCCACTGGTACTGCGAGAGGCCGAGCACGCGCTTGGTCGCCCACGCGATGTACGCCGCCTGCTGGACGTAGCGGGTCTGCAGCGCCAGCGAGATGCCGCTCGCCCGGTCCGGTGGCGAGGTCTCGTAGCCGAACTCGGTCAGGTGGATGTTCTTGCCGACCTTCACGCGCTTGTGGGCGCGCAGCTTGTCGACGGCCGTGAACAGCCGCGGCAGGTCACCGAACTGCGCCTGGTCGAGGTCCTTGTTGACCGCGTCCGGAGCGCGCCGCTGCGGATGCGGGTGGTAGCCGAGCGACGTGGCCGTCGGTGCCTTGAAGCGCCTGCAGAGCCCGGTCTTGACGGGCTTGTACTTGTCGTCGACGCAGCCGAAGGAGCGCAGGAACGGCAGCGGCTCCATCGGCGTCAGCGCGCTGATCGCGCGGTTGCCGATCGGCGCGAGCTCGCCGATGACGATCTCCGAGCCTGGATCGGCGGCCTTCACGGCCGGGACGGCCGCGTTGACGAGCCCGCGGTAGATGTGCGGGGAGACCGGGGTCCAGGTCCTGCCGTGCTTCTCCCACTGTGGCTGCAGCCAGCCCTTCTGGTTGGGCTCGTTCCACAGCAGATACCGGCTGACCTGCGCCTTGTAGCGGGTGGCCACGGCGCGCGCGAAGGACGCGTACTCGGTCGGCGAGGGCTTCCAGCGGCCCTCGTTCTTCGACGGCTGGGTCGACGTCCACACCGGCCCTGGGCCGGTGATCGTCAGCATCACGTTGATGCCGGCGTTGCGGACGATCGCGACCGCGTTGTCGAGGTTGGCGAACTTGTAGTGCGGGTCGTTCGGGTTGGCGGCGTTGAACCCGGCCGGTTTCTTGGTGCCCTCCGGCGCGATCTCCCACCAGCGCGCGTGGATGCGCACGACGTCGACGCCCAGGGCGTGCCAGTCATCGACGGCCTGCAGGGCGAGCAGCTGGTTGGAGAGGATCAGGCCCTCGTCCTCCATGCCGAACTCGAACTTCGCCGCGTGCGCGGAGGGCGCGGCGGCGAAGAACGCACAGGCCGCCGCGGCCGCTACGAGAAGCTTTCTCACTTGGCCTCCGCCTGTCGCGAGGTCAGGCCGTTCCAGCGCAACCGCCAGACGCCGCCGGAGTTCGGCAACTCGGTGGTGAAGGTGCCGTTGAGCGAGGTGACTGGGACGGTGACGACCGTCTTGAACGCGCCGCCGGCCGACGTCGCGTTCTGGACCTCGACGTTGCCCGCCGCGCCTGGGTCGGCCGGACGGGCCTGCCCGTAGACGGTCACGTTCGAGCCCTTCAGAGCGACCCAGATCGGCAACTTGTAGGCGTCATAGGACGGCTTGCGAGCGCCTCCGGAGAACAGCCGCAGGCCCATCTGGAAGCCCCCGCCGATGCTCTCGTCGTCGACGATCTTGTACTGCGCCACGGTGTGCACACGAGCATTCTGATAGGCGATCCAGTCGGACTGGTTGATGTACTCCGCCTGCTGGGCGTCGGTGACCGCGAACGCGTCGTGGACGCCGGGCGGGTTGGTCTGCCAGCCGTGCTCGGTGTAGTTGATCGGCAGCTTGGACGGGATCCGCTTGCGCCTGGCCGCCTGGTCGAGCAGCTTCGTCAGCCGTGACGCGACGCTGATCGTGATCTCACCCGCGTTCGTGCGCGCCAGCGGCGGCTGGGAGCCGCCACGCGTGTACGGATGATGCGCGTAGCCGTTGACCGCGAGCTTCTTGTAGCCCGAGCAGTGCTGATCCTTGCCCTCGGTGCCGCGCAACGAGCCGCCGGAGGTGGAGAGGCAGAACACGCCGCGCAGGAACGTCGACGGCGAGGTCTTGGTGATCGACTTCGCGCACTTCGACGGCGCGCGCAGCTTGCGCTGGGCGCTGCAGCCCGACGGGTCGTCGCCCAGGGGCGCGGTCTCGCCGATCCAGATCTGATCGGTCTTGGTCGTGTGATGGGTGGCGCGCAGGCCCGCGATCGCCGCGGTGGCGAGCCGGCGGTACATGTACGCCGAGCGCTGGATCGCCTTGCCGTGCGAGACCTCGTACTGCGGCGTCAGCCACGACCGCAGGTTCGGCTCGTTCCAGACCGACCACATCTTCACGGTCGGATAGCGCGAACCCAGAGCACGCACGAACAGGCCGAAGGCCTTCGGATCAGGCTTGCAGGTGCTGCGCGTCTTGACCGACCCCTTGCAGCCCGACGCCCACGCCGGGATCGGCCCGGTCGGCGTCAGCACCACGCTCATTCCACGTGCCTGGGCACCGGCGACGAAGGAGTCGAGCATCCCGAACACGCCGGCTGGATACGCCGCCGAGTTCTTGGCGTCGAAGCGCTTGGGTTTCTTCGTCGACGTGGGCGACGGCGCATAACGCGACCAGATCACGTTGGCCCGGATCACGTCCGCGCCCAGCGCCTTCGCCTCGTCGAGCGAGGACGCCTGGACGGCCGGGCCCGACTCGAGCATCAGTTTCTCGTCTTCGATCAGGGACTGCTGGTCGGGTGCGGCAAGCGCGGGTGCGGTGGGCAGCACGGCACAGGCCAGCGCGGCCACGGCGAACAGCCGCCGGACGCGGCGTCGTCGAGTCTCAGTCATCAGAGACATTCCAACGCCACGTCCGGACAGGAGTTTCGGTCTGGGTGGTTTAAGGTCGGATGATCGGGGTGGGGCGGACGGGATGTCCCGCCTTGATCACTTGGCTGCTGCGTAGAGCTCGGCGACCTTGCTCCAGTTGACGACGTTCCAGAACGCGTCCAGGTAGTCAGGGCGCTTGTTCTGGTACTTCAGGTAGTACGCGTGCTCCCACACGTCGGCGCCCAGCAGCGGGGCCTGGCCGGCGGACAGCGGGGAGTCCTGGTTCGGGGTCGAGGTGACCGCGAGGCCCGACCCGTCGTGGACGAGCCACGCCCAGCCGGAGCCGAACTGGTTGACGCCGGCGTCCTTGAACTTCGCCTTGAAGTCGTCGAACGAGCCGAACGCCGCGGCGATCGCCTCGCCGAGCTCGCCGTCGGGCGCGCCGCCGCCGTCAGGCGAGAGCATCTCCCAGAACAGCGAGTGGTTGTAGTGACCGCCGCCGTTGTTGCGCACGGCCTTCTGCTTGTCGGCGGGCAGCGCGTCGAGGTTCTTGAGGATCTCCTCGATGGACTTGTCGGCGAACTCGGTGCCCTCGAGGGCGGCGTTGGCCTTGTCCACGTACGCCTGGTGGTGCTTGTCGTGATGCACCTTCATCGTCGCCTCGTCGATATGCGGCTCGAGCGCGGCGTAGTCATAGGGAAGGGGCGGAACTTCAAAAGCCATGGGAAGCCTCCCGGCTGGATTCGAACTCTGCGTCGGCCCCATGCGTTCTAGCGCACCGACTAGGCTTCGCGCCTCGCCATGACCCGTCTGAGCCAGTACTTCCTCCCGACCGAGAAGCAGCCGCCCGCCGATGCGGAGGCGCTCTCGCACAAGTTGCTCGTCCGCGCGGGCATGATCCGCCAGGTCGGCGCCGGCCTGTGGTCATGGCTGCCGGCGGGCTGGCGCGTGCACGAGAAGGCCGTCCAGATCATCCGCGAGGAGCTGAACGCGATCGGCGCCCACGAGATGCTGATGCCGGTGCTCAACCCGGCCGAGATCTGGCGCAAGACCGGTCGCTACGACATCGACGAGCTGTTCAAGCTCTCCGACCGCAAGGGCGCCGACATGGTGCTGGCGCTGACCCACGAGGAGATCGTCACCACCCACGTCGCCCAGGTCGTGCGGTCCTACCGCGACCTGCCGCTGATCCTCTACCACTTCCAGACCAAGGGCCGCGACGAGGCGCGCCCGCGCGCCGGCGTGCTCCGGACCCGCGAGTTCATCATGAAGGACTCCTACACGTTCGACCGCGACGCCGCGGGCCTGGACGTCGGCTACGAGAAGCACCGCGAGGCCTACGACAAGATCTTCGACCGCTGCGGGCTGGAGTGGTACCGGGTCGATTCCGACGTCGGGATGATGGGCGGCACCGGCGCCCACGAGTACATGGCGCCCTGTCCGGCGGGCGAGAACGACGTGGCGCTGGCCGAGGGCTACGCCGCCAACGTCGAGGTCGCCACCGCGACGCCGAAGCCGGTGGCGCTGCCGGAGGCGCTCGACGCGCCGGTCGAGGAGTCCACGCCGGGCCTGACGACGGTCGCCCAGGTCGCCGAGGCGCTCGGCGTGCCCGCGCCGGCGCGCTGATCAAGGCCTATCCCGATCATCGTCGGCGACGACGAGCTGCGGCTCGTGCTGGTCCGCGGCGACCACCGCGTCAACGACATCAAGCTCGCCAACGCGCTCGGTGTCGCCTTCCGGCCGGCGCAGGAGAGCGAGTTCGCGGAGAAGATCGGCCCGGCGGGGTACATCGGCCCGGTCGGGATCGACGTCCCGATCCTGATGGATGCCGCGCTGGACGGCGATTCCTACATCACCGGCGCCAATACGGCCGACGCGCACCTGCGCGGCGTCAAGCCGGGCCGCGACTTCGCGTTCGCCCACGTGGACGTGCGCAACGTCGAGGCCGGCGACACCGTCGACGGCCACGAGATCCGCATCGAGCCGGCGATCGAGATCGGCAACATCTTCAAGCTCGGCACCCGCTACTCGGTGCCGCTGGGCGCGACCTACCTCGACCAGGACGGCAAGTCCCAGTCCGATCTGGATGGGCTCCTACGGCATCGGCCCGGCGCGCATCTCGGCCGCCGCGGTCGAGCAGTTCGCCGACGAGAAGGGGATCTCGTGGCCGCGCTCGCTGGCGCCGTTCGACGTCCACCTCGTCGGTCTGGGCAAGCCCGGAACGGACGAGCGCGCGCTGGCCGAGACGCCTCTACGAGGAGCTCGTGCAGCTCGGCCTGGACGTCATCTACGACGACCGCGACCTCGGTCCCGGCGGCAAGTTCGCCGACGCCGAGCTGCTCGGCGTGCCGCTGCGGCTGACGGTCGGAAAGCGGACGATCGAGGCGGGCGAGATCGAGGCCCAGGTGCGCCGTGGGCGCGAGATGCGATCCGTCCCGCTCGAGGGGGCCGCGCAGGCGGCCAGGGACCTTTGGGCGACGCTCCCGTAAAGCGGAGGCTGACGTTCAGGCGGCTGTCGGGGCTCGACCGCTCCGGTCCACCGCCCCCGGAGACGGTCTCCGGGCGCGCCGCTGCGCCCGTGGACGATCCCGAACGCCATCGGCTACGTCCGGCTGGCGCTGATCCCGGTGTTCCTGGTCCTGGCCCTGCAGTCGGAGTCCGGGACCGACGCCCTGCCCGCCGTGCTGTTCGCGGTGATCGGCTGGAGCGACTACCTGGACGGGATCGCCGCCCGCGTGACCGGCCAGTACTCGCGCATGGGGGCGCTGCTGGACCCGCTGGTGGACCGCATGCTGGTCATCGCGGGCGTGATCGTGTGCTGGAAGTTCGAGCTGCTGCCGCGCTGGGCGCTCGCGATCCTGGCCGCCCGCGAGCTGTTCATGCTCTTCCTGGCCCGCTACGCGCTGGCCAAGAACGTCGACCTGAAGATCAACTGGCTCGGGCGCTGGGGCGTGTGGCCCGTGTTCAGCGCGCTGTTCTTCGCGCTGTGCGGCGTCCACTGGTTGGCGATGATCTGCCTTTATGTCGGCCTGGCTCTGGTGATCGGAGCCACGGTGCAGTACGTTCGTGACGGTCTGAGGCAGGCGCGGGCCCAAGGCTCTACCTGAGCTTTACGAACGCTATGCTTGCCGTCCCGTCTCGTCGCCCTTGAGGAGAGGACTCGCTCACAGATGGACACCTTCCCCGATCTCGGTTCGCTCTCCGACCAGGAGCTCAAGGACCTCATCCAGCAGCTCACTGACGAAGAGCAGGAGGTCTCCTACCGTCGGCGGATTCTCCACGGCAAGATCGACATCCTGCGCGCCGAGCTGGTCAACCGCCTGCGCAAGAAGCACGAAGGCGGCGAAGAAGTCATCTCCGGTGCCGACGTCCAGCGCTTGACCGACATTCTCGCCGGTCGCGCTTCCGGCGGCGGCGACGACACCATCTAGCGAAGCGTAGGGTCCGGCCCTTGGCCCGTCACTGCCCCGAGTGCGGGTTCGTCGTCACGGAGGGGGCGAACTACTGCCAGCGCTGCGGCGCGTACGTCGGGACGCGTGAAGAGACGCGCGACGACGCGACGACCGCGACGTACATGGTCGACGAGAACACCGGTGAGCTCAAGCCGGTGGACGTCGGCGACGTCGCCGCGGCGACTGGCGCGCTCGTCATCCGTTCCGGCGGCGGCCGCGTCGGTCAGTCGTTCCCGCTCGAGGGCGAGCGGTTGACGATCGGCCGCTCCCCCGAAGCCGAGATCTTCCTCGACGATGTGACCGTCTCCCGTGACCACGCCGTACTCGTACGGCGTTCCGGTGAATGGTTCCTGGATGATTCCGGCTCATTGAACGGGACCTACGTGAACCGGCGCCGGATCGAGTCGCACAAGCTCGACGACGGCGACGAGCTGCAGGTCGGCAAGTACAAGCTCACCTATCTCGCGCGCTGAAGTGGCGATGACCGACGACGCCGCCATCGGGGCGAGCGAACCGCCGAAGGAACCGCCGAGACAGGCCAAGTCGCTGACGATCGGCGCCGTCTGCAAGGGCGCTCCAGCAGGAGTTCCCGGACATCTCGATCTCGAAGATCCGCTACCTCGAGGATCAGAAGCTGCTGACGCCGCGGCGCACCCCGGGCGGCTACCGGCTCTACTCGGCCGACGACGTCACGCGGCTGCGCACGATCCTGCGCCTGCAGCGCGACGAGTACATGCCGCTGGCCGTGATCCGCCAGGAGCTCGCGGCGGGCCGGACCTCGTCCGACGAGCAGCCGGCGTCGTCGTCGGCGACGCCCAAGACCGACGGCCGCGCGCCGTCGCCGCGGCGGATCACCGTGTCCGTGCGCCCAGGCGGCGCGGTCTACTCGCTCGACGAGCTGGTCGAGGCGACGGGCGCCGAGATCCGGCTGGTGCAGGAGCTCGAGGACTTCGGGATCGTGCGCGGCGAGGTCCGCGAGGGCAAGCGCTTCTACGACGAGACCGACCGTGAGATCGTCCGCGCCGTCAAGGAGCTCGCGCCCTACGGCGTGGCCGGGCGCAACCTGCGCGTGTTCAAGTCCTCCGCCGAGCGCGAGGCACAGCTGCTGAACCAGATCCTCGCGCCCGCCCTGCGCTCGCGCAATCCGGAGCGCCGGCGTGAGGCGATGGAGGCGCTGGAGAACCTCGCCGCCGTCGCGTCGCACCTCAAGCATCTGCTCCTGGTGCGCGATCTGCGGCGGATCGCGCAGTGAACCTGGCCGACTACATCCGCGACATCCCGGACTTCCCGAAGCCGGGGATCGTCTTCAAGGACATCACGCCGCTGCTGCTGGACCCCGCGGCGCTGGATGCCGCGGTGGTCGCGTTGGCGCAGTGGGCGTCGCCGCGTTCGATCGACTTCGTGGTGGCGGCTGAAGCCCGGGGGTTCATCCTCGGCGCCGCGCTGGCCCGTGAGATCGGCGCCGGGTTCGTGCCCGCCCGCAAGCCCGGCAAGCTGCCGGGGGAGACGGTCTCGGCGGAGTACATCCTCGAGTACGGCGTCGACGCGCTGGAGATGCACGCCGACGCGCTGGCCGACGGGGCGCGCGTGCTGCTGCACGACGACCTGCTGGCCACGGGCGGGACCGCCGCCGCGCTCTGCTCGCTGGTCGAGGGCCGTGGGGCGAGCGTGGCGGGCGTGTCGTTCCTGGTCGAGCTCAGCTTCCTGGATGGGCGCTCGAAGCTCGAGGGCTACGACGTCCAGACCCTGATCGCGTACGACTCGGAGTGAGACGCGAGCAGGTCTTCTGGGGCTGGGGCGAGCCCGGGGCCGGACCCTCGCTCCCGGACCATGCCGACGCGCTGCTGCGCGAGGAGCTGGGCATCGCGGGTGGCGTGGTCGCCTCTCCGGTGTCCTTGGAGGACGTCGTGCTGCCGGCGCCGTCGCTGCCATCCGGGCTGCGAGCGGTGCTCGAAGCGTATGCGGAGGTGCGCGACGACCGGCTGACGCGCATCCTGCGCTGTCGCGGGAAGTCATACCTGGACCTGCTGGCGCAGCGGGCCGGGGACTGCTCCTCGGCGCCGGACGCGGTCGTGTCCCCGGGGGACGCCGCGGGCGTGGCCGGGGTGCTGCGGGCGTGCGCCGAGGCGGGTGTGGCCGTGGTGCCGTTCGGCGGCGGGACGAGCGTCGTCGGCGGGCTGGCGGGTGAGCGCGGGCCGCTGGAGGCGCTGATCTCGTTGGACCTCGGGCGGCTCGACCGGGTGATCGACGTCGACCCGCGCTCGCAACTGGCGGTCTTCGAGCCGGGCATCCGGCTGCCCGAGGCGAACGCGGCCCTGCGGGCCCAGGGGCTCGAGGTGGGACACGTGCCGCAGTCCTACGAGTGGGCGACGATCGGCGGGTGCGCGGCGACCCGTTCCGCCGGTCAGACCTCGACCGGCCACGGGCGCTTCGACAAGCAGGTCGTGGCGCTCGAGTGCGTCACGCCCGCGGGCTCGCTGGCCACGGTGGACGCGCCAGGCACTGCCGCCGGCCCGTTGCTGCGCGAGTTGGTGCTCGGGTCCGAGGGGACGCTGGGCGTGATCACGCGGGTCGCCGTGAGGGTCCGGCGGCGGGTCGAGGCGACTTACGACGGCTGGTCGGTGGGGTCGTTCCTGGAGGGCGCCGAGCTGCTCCGTTCGCTGGAACAGGACGGGCTGGCGCCGGACATCGCGCGCCTGTCGGACGAGGAGGAGACGCGGCTGAGCCTGGCGCTGGCCGCGACCGGCGCGTTGGGCCGGCGCCTGCTCGATGGGCGGTGCCTGCTCGTCTGCGGCTGGCAGGGCGCGCACGGCCGCGCGGCGGCGGCGCGCAAGCTCGTCCGTGGCGGCGCGTTGCCGCTGGGTCCCTCGCCGGGGCATGCGTGGGCCAAGTCGCGCTTCGCCGGCCCGCACCTGCGCGACGATCTGATGGACCGCGGCGTGGTCGTCGAGACGATCGAGACGGCGACGTCGTGGAGCAATTTGGAGCGCCTCTACGGCGCGGTTCGCGCGGCGTTGCCGGGCTTTCACGTCGGCTGTCACATCTCGCACCTCTATCCCACCGGCGCGTCGCTGTACTTCACCGTGCTCGGCCGTCAGTCAGCCGATCCGGTCGCGCAGTGGCAGGCGGCCAAGGAGGCGGCATCGCGGGCGATCGTCGCGCACGGCGGGACGATCACCCACCACCACGCGGTCGGCCGCGACCACGCGCCGTTCCTCGGCGATGAGGTCGGCGACCTCGGCGTCGAGCTCCTGCAGACGCTGAAGACCCGCTGCGACCCCGCGGGCATCATGAACCCCGGGAAGCTCCTCCCGAGATAGGAACCCAACCCCCGTTTTCAGCCGCCGGTCGACTTCGGCAGGTCGCCCTTGAGGATGACCTTGCCGGGTTCCTTCGCGTCCTTCTCGTCGAGCGTGACGACGATCGCGTCGTAGTCCTGCAGCCACTGCTCGAACTTGTCGACGTCCGCGTTGCTCGGGCCGGCCGAGCCCAGTTCGCCGGAGTCGGTCACCGGCTGCTGCACGTCGCCGAGGATCTGCGCGTCGCCGTTGTTCTTGGTCAGCCAGATCGAATAGACCTCGCCGGACTTGTTCGGCTCCACGCCCTGCGCGGCCAGCGCGAATCGCACCGTGCCGTCGGTGAAGCGCAGCAACTGCATGGCACCCACCGACGCCGACCCGGCGGGGCCTTTGAGCTCGAGATAGCCCAGCGAGACCGGCGTCGCGGTCGCGGTCGCCGTCGCGGCGGGCGTGTCGTTCGAGGCCACCGGATCCTCGCCGCCCTTGTCGCGCAGCAGCACGAACGCCAGCACGCCGAGCACGAGCACCACGGCCGCGCCGATCAGCACCGCGCCACCGAGCCGCGAAGAGCGGCCGCCGGGCTCGTCGCTCGCCGCCACGTCGTCCGCGGGAGGCGCGGCCGCGCCGTCGCCGGAGGTCGCGGGCGCGTCGGCCGCGCCGCTCGTGCCGGCCGTGCCGGCCGCGCCGCTCGTGCCGGCCGCGCCGCTCGTGCCGGCCGCGGTCCCGTTCATGTGCTGCGGCTCCACCTCGGGGCCCGTCGGGAGCGTCGGCACGCGCTCGCCGCCCGCGAACATGCGCAGCCCGCTCGCGACCATCGCCGCCCAGTTGTGAGCCGAAGGGTCCTCCAGCAGCAACGCGCGGGTCCGCGCGGAATGCGCCTCGGACTGCTGGCCGAGCAGCCAGTCGACGATCTCGCCCGAGCGCGCCGGGACGGGCAGGTCCGGGGCGAGCGCCGACGCGCCGCCGCGAGCGCGACCGCGGATGGTCTCCTCGGGCATGCCCAGCAGGTCGGACAATTCGCCGTAGGAGCGGCCCTGGCGGAGCACGAGCTCCAGCGCCGCGCGCTGGTCTGGCGCCATCGTCGGCATGGTCGCGCCAAGCCTAGACGACCGATCATTAAGCTCGCGCAAGATGTCCGCGCTGTTTGACCTGGAAATCGTGTCCTCCACCGACGATGAGGTGCGGGCGCGAGTGCCGGTCACCGACGCGTGCAAACAGCCGCTCGGGCTGGTGCACGGCGGCCTCTACGCGCTCATCGCCGACACGCTCACCGCGGGCGCCGGCCGCGCGATCACCAACCAGACGAGCTTCCTGCGCCCGGTCACGGGCGGCACGATCCATGCCGCCGCCCATCGCCGCCACCAGGGCCGCACGACGGCCGTCTGGGAGACCTACCTGACCGACGACGCCGAACGGCTGTGCGCGCTGGTGCGCACGACTATCGAGGTCCCTGGCCCAGATACGCGTCGATGAACTCCTGCAGGCGCGGGTCATCCGGCCCGGTCGCCTTCAGGCGGTGGCGCCAGGCGAGCGCCTGGATCGCGCCCACGCCCGGCCGCTTGTCGAGGATCACCGCCTGTCCCGCGGCCGCGAGGTCGGGGGTGAACGCGTCGGCCTGCAACCCGGTCGGCGCCTCGCCGTCGTAGGCGATCACGACGTTGCCGAGCTGCAGCGCCTCCAGCAGCTGGTCATCGGTCAGCTCCGGTGTTGTCCTTCTCGATCGCCTCGGCGCGGTGGTTGCCGCTGGTCGGCGGCAGCGTCGGAGGGGAGGCGGGCGTCGGCGGCGCGCCCTCGCCAAGACGCTGCGAGCCGCGGTCGGCCTCGGTCACGCCTGGCCCGGACGCTCCGCCCACCGACCCGGAGTCCCGCGAGGCCAGGATGCTGATCAGCACCACGCACGCGGTCGCCGCCACGCCGGCGATCGCCAGCGCCCAGAGCGCCTTCACGTGCCGGCCGGCGCACGGCGCTTGGCCGCGCGACGCTTCTTCGCCTTCGGCTTGGGCTTCACGCCCGCCGCGCTGGCCAGCTCGCGCACGCTCGCGTCGAGGTCGGCGGCCAGCGCGTCGATGTCCGCCAGCGCGTCGTAGTCGCCCAGCAGCCCGAAGCACAGCCGCCCGTCGTAGGACATGATCGCGATCCCCAGTGCCGTGTTGAGCACGAGCGGCACGAGCGGGAAGAACAGGTCGAGCTTGCGACCCATCATGTAGAGCGGGATCTGAGGCCCGGGCACGTTGGTCACGGTCAGGTTGAAGAAGCGCTGGCGCGACTGCAGGCGGGCGGCCTGATCGAGGATCGTCGGCGCCGCCGCGTCCGCGAGCCGTGTGATCGCCGTCGCGCCCACCGCCTGGCCGGATTCCTTCAGTCCAGACATCGCGGCGTGGACGAAGCGGAAGCGCTCCACGGGGTCCGGAAGCCCGACGGGCAGCGGCGCGTACATCGCCGACACCTGGTTGCCGAGCGCGCCGCGGTCGGCGTCGGCGCGAACGCTGATCGGGACCATGGCCTTCAGCTCCGTGCCTTCGGGGTCACGCCCGTGGCGGATCAGATGGGCGCGCAGGGCGCCGGTCACGACGGTCAGCACGGCGTCGTTGATCGTCCCGCCCAGGGCGTCCTTGGTCGCCTTGAAGGTCGACAGCTCGGCCTGCACCCACGCGAAGCGCCGGTGCGGTCCGATCCGCACGTTCAAAGGACTCGGCGGCGCGCCCTGGATCGCCGCCGCGGCCATCGCCGCCAGCCCGGCGGCGTTGCGGCCCGCGTGCGCACCCGCCTTGTCCGGGCTGCGCAGCGCTTCGCGTGCGAGCTCGAGCGGCCCGGTCAGGCGCTCGGCGAGCGCGTCGGCGAGCATCTCCGCCCCGCTCGGCGGCGGCCGCGGCGCCCACACCGGCCCGGGCTCGGGCTCCGGCGGGTCCGGCGAGAGGTCGAAGAGGACGGTCATGATGTCCACGCCGCTGATCCCGTCCACCAGCGCGTGGTGGGTCTTGGCGATCATCGCGAAGCGGCCGTCGGCCATCGTGTCGACGAGCCAGATCTCCCACAGCGGCTTGTCGCGGTCGAGTTGCTGGGCGAACACGCGTCCCGCCAGCGAGCGCAGCTGTTCGTCACCCGCCGGGTCCGGGAGCGCCGTGTGGCGCACGTGGTAGCGGGCGTTGAAGTGCGGATCGTCGACCCACAGCGGGCGTGCGAGGCCCAGCGGCGGGAAGGCGAGCTTCTGGCGGTAGCGCGGGACCAGGTGCAGTCCGCGCTCGATGCGCGCCACGAACGCGTCGTAATCCGGCGCCGGGCCTTCGAAGATGAGCACGGAGCCGACGTGCATGTAGGCACCGTCCTTCTCCAGCGCGAGGAAGGAGGCGTCGAGTCCGGTCAGCCGGTCGGCGTTGGCCATCGAATGCTCGATTCTCGCATGGCCCGTGAATAGAAACCTTCAACAACGTGTATAACGTTGGTATGACAAGCGGACTCACCGACTCAAATGACTTCCGGTCGGCGTTCGAGGAACACCATCGCAAGGTCTACGCCGCGGCGTTCAGCGTGCTCGGCGACGCCGCGCTCGCCCAGGACGTCGTGCAGGACGTGTTCCTGCGGGTGTGGAAGCGCCCGGACCGGTTCGACCCTGCTCGCGGCGACCTCGGCACCTACCTGCGGCTGATGGCTCGCTCGCGAGCGCTCGACCTCTGGCGCGAGAGCCAGGTGCGCGGCCGCGCGGCGGACCGGTTGAAGCTCGTCTCCGGCGCGCCGGAACCGCGCGTGGAGGAGCAGCCGGCGACGATCTTCGAACGCGACGAGCTCGGCGAGGACGTCCGCGCGGCCCTTCGCAAACTGCCCGAGACACAGCGCGAGGCGCTCGTGCTCGCCTACTGGGGCGGGCTCACCGCGGACCAGATCGCGCAGCGTGTGCACGTCCCGCTCGGCACCGCCAAGAGCCGCATCCGGCTCGGTCTGGCACGCCTGCGCGATGAGTACCCCGTCGCTGTGTGACACTCCTCCGAGACCCCGCCGTTCGTCGGGTTCGCCCTTGAACCGCTTCAGCGCCGGGCTAACCTCGAACGCTCGTTCGGTCGAGCCGAGCCGCGAGCGCACGGAGTGCTCGCGGGTGGGGGACCCCTAGAAGGACAAGCGCCACGGGAGAGGGCGCGCGGGGGTCACCGACACACCCTGCAGGCAGACCTGGCCGACGAGAGTCCCACAGGAGGATCCGATGTCGCGATCCATGATGCGCTGCGCGCTTGGCGCGGGTGCACTCTGCCTCACGGCCACCGCGATCTCACCCGCGGGCGCTGATGCTGCCGGAGTGAGCGTCACCGCGAAGCGTTTGAACATCCAGGCCGGAAGCCGGGCGACCGTCAAGGGTCGTCTCACCGCTCCCGGCAGCGTGAAACTGCAGATCCAGCGGCGTGGCCACTGGGTGACGATCGACCGAGACCGCACCGGCACGCGCAACCGCTTCGTCCTGCGCGGCCGCGTGCGTACTGCGACGAGCGCACGCGCTCGAGTCCGAACGTCCACCGGCGCGACCCGCCGATTGGGTCGTTTGAACGTCTACCGCCACGCGCTCGCGTCGTGGTACGGCCCCGGCCTGTTCGGCAACCGGCTCGGCTGCGGCGGGCGCCTCTCGCCCGGATCGCTGGGCGTGGCCAACAAGTCCCTGCCCTGCGGCACCAAGGTGACGTTCCGCCACAACGGCCGCGTCGTGCGCGTCCCTGTGATCGACCGCGGCCCCTACGTGGGCGGCCGTGAGTACGACCTCACCGCCGCCACGGCCCGCAAGCTCGGCTTCAGCGGCCACGGCGCGATCCAAGCCACCCGTTAGCAACCGCCGTTGACCAAAAGGGGACTGTCCCCTTTCACTTGCCTTTAGGTTCGCGGCGAACGGTTGTTCGTCCGGGGCCATCCCTAACTTGAAGGGGTGGCCCCGAAGCGCGTGATCGCCCATCTGGATTGCGACGCCTTCTACGCGACGGTCGAGCTGATCCGGCGCCCGGAGCTCAAGGGCAAGCCGGTGATCGTCGCCGGGTCCGGTCCGCGGTCGGTGGTCACGACGGCCTCGTATGAGGCGCGCAAGTTCGGGGTGGGGTCGGCGATGCCCGCCTCGCAGGCGCGCCGGCTGTGCCCGACGGCGATCGTCATCCCGCCGGACTTCGTTGCCTACCGCGAGAAGTCGCGGGACGTGTGGACGGTCGTGCGGTCGC
Source organism: uncultured Solirubrobacteraceae bacterium (assembly GCA_963798325.1). GTDB lineage: Bacteria > Actinomycetota > Thermoleophilia > Solirubrobacterales > Solirubrobacteraceae > Solirubrobacter. The sequence continues at coordinate 109,070 of CAWCSS010000001.1, read as the reverse complement.
GGCTGGAGGCGATGCAGTCGATGGGGCTCGACGAGGCCTACGCCGACCTGACCGGGGTCGAGAAGCCGCTGCGCGTGCTGCGTGAGGTGATCGAGCAGGTCAAGACGGAGACCGGCATCCAGATCAGCGTGGGGGTCGGGCCGTCGCGGCTGGTCGCGAAATGCTGCTCGGACCTGGGCAAGCCCGCCGGGTTCGTGGCCATGGGCCGCGAGGAGGCGTGCATCCGCTTCGCGCCGGCGCCGACACGCCGCATCCCTGGGATCGGGCCGAAGACCGCGGAGCGGCTCGCCGAGCTCGGCTACGCGACCGTCGGCCAGCTTCAGGAGGCCGATGAGGCGCAGCTCGCCGCGCGCTTCGGGGATCGCTGGGCGCGCTACCTGAAGGCCCGCGCGACCTTTCACGACGACTCGCCGGTCGAGACCGAGAGCGGCGCGGCCAAGTCCGTCTCGACCGAGCGCACCTTCGACACCGACATCGAAGGGCACGACGAGCTCGAGACGATCCTCGAGAACGTTGTCGAAGGAGCTCTGCGAAGGGCTGGAGAAGAAGGGCCGCAAGGGCCGAACGGTGGCGATCAAGGTCCGCCTGTCGGACTGGACGACGGTCACGCGCGCCAAGACGCTGGACGGCTCGACCAACGACACGACGCTGGTCACCGACACGGCACTGGCCCTGCTGCGCGCCTACGCGCCGCCCCAGCCCGTGCGCCTGCTCGGCGTGCGCCTGGCCGGCTTCGACGACGTCGAGCCCGACCGCCCACCCGCGCCGGTCGCGCCCGTCGGGCAGTTAGTGCTGCCGCTGTAGCTCCGCCGGCACGGGGCCGCGCCCGCGCACGGTGATGCCGTCACCTGCAGCGACCCACTCCTCGCCCGCCGTCAGCAGGGTGAACGTCCGCGGCCGGCCGTCCACGGCGATCTCGATCGTGCTCTCGCTCGCGAGCGCCGCGGCGGCCAGTCGCTCACGCCGCCGCGCGTCGAGCCAGATCCCCCGCGCGGCGGGCGATAACCGGCGCGGCATCGGCGGCAGCGGCCCGGAGTCCGCGAGCTTCGACCGAGCCCGCCCGCCGAAGGATTCGAAGCTCGTCTCGACCGCGATCTCGCCCGTGACCAGCGTCACGCGCCGCACCTCGCCGGGGAGCCCACCGACCCCACCCACCCGAGCCGTCTCGCCCGCGACGGCATAGACCGGTCCGGGAGCGTCGCGCAACGCGTTCTCGGTGAGCTCCGCGAACCACATGGAAGTGTGCCGCCCCCGCGGGCCGCCACGAGCCCGCGAGTCGGCTGGTGGCGGCGAGTCGCTCGGCGGCGCGACGGGCGCGCTCGCGTTGCCGGCCGGCCCGGCGCGAGGGACCCGCGCTCGCGCTGCCGCTGCGGGCTCCCACGTGCCGCTGAGCGCCAGCTGTGTTCCGCAGGCGCGGCAGCGCACGCGCGTGGCCAGTTCCCAGTCGAATGCGTCGCAGGCCGGGCACGGGTCGGTGGCGTCCGTGATCGGTTCGCCGGAGGGCGGCTCGCGCACGAGAGCGCCGTCCGCGTCCAGGAACCGCACCGCGGGCTCCCAGCCCTCGGCGGGGACTACCGCCACCCACGCTCCGGCCGCCGAGGGTGGCGTCGGTCTCGCTCACCGGCCCGCGCACGACCGCCCGCACCACCCCGGCGGCGAGCGCGCCGCCGCAGGCGGTCCAGCCCGGCCCGCCCGTGACGACGAGCCGGTCCTCGATCAACGTGGCGCCGAAGCGGGCGGCGCCCGGCGACCGCGAACCCAGCCAGAGCCCGTGCTCGTCGCGCAGCACGGCGACCTCGAACTCTCCCGGCGCCGAGGTCTCGACGACCGGGCGCATCGCTCTAAAACAGCGCGGAAGCGAGCTTGCGGCGCGACTCGCGCGAGACCGGATGCTCGACGCCGAGCTCGTCCAGGACGCCGACGACCGCTCGGCGGAGGTCCTCGCGGCGCTCGCCCTCGCTCGCGGGGATCGCGGCGATCAGCACGTCGAGGCCGCGTTCGTACTCGCCCTCGTCGATCGCGGCGAACGCCGAGCGCAGTTCGGCCTCGTCCTCCAGCCGCAGCCGTGCGGCCAGGCCGTCGGCGGCGAACGAGCCGGCGACGTTCGCCAGCAGCTTGAGCGCCTCGTCGCGGTCGACCAGGCGGGCCAGGGCCAGGGTCGCGTCGGCGCGGCCCGGCTCGAGCTCGAGCGCGCGGCGCAGGTTCGCCTCGCCGCCGGCCGCGACCAGCCCGTCAGCCTCCGAGGGCAGCAGCCCGTCGAGGAACTTCTCGACCTGGGCGGGCGGGATGGCGCCCATGAACTCGTCGACGATCTGGCCGTCCTTGAAGACCTTCACGGCGGGGATCGACTGGATCTTGAAGGCCTGGGAGACCATCGGGTTGGCGTCCGTGTCGATCTTCACGAGCTCCATCTGGTCGCCGCGCTTGGCGACGGCCTTCTCCAGCACGGGGGTCAGCTGGCGGCAGGGGCCGCACCACTCGGCCCAGAAATCGACGACAACCGGATGCTCGTGCGAGCGGCGGATGACGTCTTGCTCGAAAGTGGCGTCAGTAGCGTCGGTGGGCACGCTTGCGAGGATAGTCCGCATGGAATTCCGGACCGACGCGGACGGCGTCATGCTCTCGGGCGACGAAGGTGGGACCGGCGCACCGGTCGCACTGCTGCACGGATTGACCGCCACCCGGCGTTACGTGGTCATGGGATCGAGGGCGCTGGAGCGCTCCGAGCACCGCGTGGTGATGTACGACGCGCGCGCCCACGGGCAGTCCGACGCGGGCAGCGACTACAGCTACGAGCGCCTCGCCAAGGACCTGCTGGCCGTGCTCGACGACCGCGGCATCGCCAAGGCGACGCTGGCCGGCGCCTCGATGGGCGCGCACACGATCATCAGGTTCGCGCTCGACCACCCCGACCGGGTCAACAGCCTGGTGATCATGACCCCCGCCTTCGCCCCCGACCGCGACCCCGGCCTGGAGCGCTGGGACCGCCTCGCCAACGGCCTCAAGGACGGCGGCGTGGAAGGCTTCGTGCACGCCTACGGCACCCCGAACGTCCCGGAGAAGTGGCTCGAGACGATCGACCGGGTCCTGCATCAGCGGCTGTCCGCCCACGCTCACCCGGAGGCGCTGGTAGAGGCGCTGAAGGCGGTTCCGCGCTCAAGGCCGTTCGAGGACTGGAACGACCTGCAAGCCATCGAAGCGCCGACGATCATCGTCGCCAGCCGCGATGAGGTCGACCCCGAGCACCCGTACGAAGTCGGCGAGCGCTACGCGGAGGCGATCCCGAACGCCAAGCTCGTCTCCGAGCAGGAGGGCGACTCGCCGCTCGCCTGGCAGGGCGCGCAGGTGTCGAAGATCATCGCGGAGGCGGCTGCAGGCGCGCCATGAGCAGCAGCGCGCACTCGACGACCAGCTCGCGGTCGTAGGAGGTCGCGAACAGCCAGTCGTCCCCGTCGCGGCGCGCCACGAAGCAGGCCCCGAACCCCGGGCCGAGCGCGACCTCGGTCCAGGTGTCCTCCAGTATCCCTGGCTCCAGCACGCCTACGAACCCGAGCGCGCCGCGCAGCTGATCGAAGCGCACCGACGCGTGGCTGACATCCGGCGCGGCCAGCAGCATCCCGGTCCGCCCCAACGCGGCGGCCTGTTCGGTCAACAGCGACGCCGCCCGCTCCGCCAGTGCCAGGGACGCGCGTACCGGCCGCTTCCAGTTCGTCACGCGCTGGAACGGCAACGGCCCGTCGAAGTCCGCACCCGCCCCCGCCAGCCGCAGCGGCCGAGCCACGACCGGCAGCGTCGACGGCAACGGCGCCGGCTCGCCCAGCAGATACCCCTGACCCAGGGACGCCCCGACGGCGCGCGCGAGCTCCAGCATCGCCTCGGTGTCGATGCCCTCGGCGAGCACGGTCGCGTGCCGGCGCTCGGCCTCCGCGCCGACCGCGGTCACCACCCGCGCCAGATCGCCCGGGTCACGCTCGCCGAGCAGCCGCAGGTCGAGCTTGATCACGTCGGGATAGACCAACGGCATCGTCGCCAGCGAGCGCGAATCGGCGCCGACGTCATCCAGCGAGACGCCCCACCCGCGCGTGCGCAGGCGCGTGAGCGTGCGCAGGACCGTCTCCGGGTGCGCGGTCAGCGCGCTCTCGGTCACCTCGAGGATCAGCGTCGCGCTCCCGTGCGGGAGCTCCGGCGTCTCGAACTCGAGCGCGTCGGCGTCGGCGTTCAAGAACAGCGCGAACGGCGCACCGAGCCCGGCCGCGGCGGCGGCGTCCAGCGCCGCGGTCCGGCAGGCGCGGTCGACCTCGCCGAGCTGCCCGGCTTCGCGGGCGGCGGCGAACAGCTCCTCCGGCGAGGAGCCGTCGGTCGGTCGGGCCAACGCCTCATAGCCCACCACCCCGAGCCCGCGCAACTCGACCACCGGCTGAAAGACGGCGGTGACCTCCGGCGCCAGGACACCGCTCACGCCGCGCATTGAACTGGAAAGATCGAACACGTGTCTAGGCCGGTTGACGGACAACGCCTCCGCGGCCGACTACAGGGACTGAAATGTCACGCCACGGACGGCGAATCTCCATCAAGGCCCGCGCCGCAGCCCTCACGCTGCTGGTCGCCCTCGCGCTGCCCGCGAGCGCCCAGGCCTGGGACTCGCCGCTGGCCCCCGTCACGCCCGCCGTCGACGCCACCCAGCCGCACGGCCTCGGCCTCGTCCCCGACGACAGCCCGCGCCCGTTCGGCGTCCAGAGCGTCAGCGCCGGCCTTCCCGCCAGTGTCGACATGACCGCCGACGCGGTCCCGCCCGGCGATCAGGGCCAGGTCAACGCCTGCGCCGCCTGGGCGACGGACTACAGCGCGATGGGTTACTACATGAACAAGCAGGGGATCGCCGGCGGCGCCCTCGCTCCGATGTACACCTACGCGCAGGTCACCGGCGGCCAGAACGTCGGCACGACGCTCGTCTCGCACATGCAGATGGCCCAGACGCAGGGCGTCGACGCGCAGTCCGACTACGCGCAGGGCAACTACAACTACACCCAGCAGCCGAGCACCGCCCAGAAGGCGAACGCGGCGAACTGGAAGCTCAGCGGCTCCAACGCGCTGGCGGTGAATCCGAGCACCACGTCGACGGTCACGCAGGACTCGATCAAGACCGCGCTCGCGGACGGCAGGCCGGTCGTCGTCGCGATCCCCGTCTACCAGAACTTCTACAACGTCACGACGGCCAACCACGGGCTCTACAGCACCGTTTCCGGCACCCTGCAGGGCTACCACGCCGTCACCGCGCTCGGCTATGACGCCAGCGGCCTGCGGATCGAGAACCAGTGGGGCACCTACTGGGGCGACGCGCGGCTGGGCGACGCTGTCGTGGTCGTTCGTGAACCAGTACGTGATCGAGGCCCGCGCGGTGCTGCCGATGGTGGCGGCCGATCCGTCACCGAAGCTGATCTCCGCCCCGGTGGTCTCCGGCTCGCTCGTGCGCGGCGCCACGCTGACCACGACCACCGGCGCCTACACGAACTCGCCCACCGGCTACAGCTACCAGTGGCAGCGCGACGGTGCCGACATCTTCGGCGCGACCAGCCAGACCTACGTCACGACGAGCGATGACGTCTCGCACCGGATCCGGGTCCTCGTCACCGCGTCCAACGCCGACGGCTCCGCGGTCGGAACCTCGGCCAGCGTCGGTCTGATCCTGCCGCAGCTGCCGACCTCCACGCAGGCGCCCGTCGCGTCGGGCACCCCCAAGCGCGGCTCGACCCTCACCGCCACCAGCGGGACCTGGACCGAGAACCCGACGAGCTACACCTACCAGTGGCAGCGCGACAAGGGCACCGGCTTCGTGAACATCAGCGGCGCGACGACGGTCTCCTACACGCTGGTCGTGAGCGATCTCACCGCGTCGATCCGCGTCCTGGTCACGGCCCGCAACGCCAGCGGCCCGAGCACCTCGCCCGCCACGTCGAACGCGGTCGGCCCGGTCGCCGGCGCCCCGCCGGTGAACTCCGGGGTCCCGCAGATCAGCGGCACCGCCGCCCGCGGCAGCGCACTTGTCGCCGCCGCCGGAACCTGGGGCGGCGCCGGGAACAGCTACAGCTTCCAGTGGCAGCACTACGCCAACTCGACCTGGACCACCATCGCCAGCGCGACGCTGGCGGGCTACACCGTTCCCGCGGGCGACGAGGGCTTCAAGCTGCGCGTCCTGGTCACCGCGTCCAACTACGACGGGACGGTCACGGTCGCGTCTGACCCGACGGACACCGTGGTCGGCGCGCCGCCCGTGCTGACGTCGGTCCCGGCCCCGACCGGCACGCCGTCGCGCGGTTCCGCGCTCACCGCCCGCCAGGGCACGTGGGACGGCGTGGGCAACACCTTCAAGTACCAGTGGCAGCGCGATCTCGGCAGCGGCTACAGCAACATCGCCGGCGCCACCGCCATCAGCTACGTGCTGCAGCCGGCTGACACCGGCGCGAGCATCCGCGTGCAGGTCACCGCCACCAACGTCGACGGCACCGCCTCCGGCCTCTCGGATGCGGTCGGCCCGGTCGTCTCCGCGGCGCCCGTCAACAGCGCGCCCCCGGTCGCCAGCGGCACGCCCGCCCGCGCCTCGACGCTGACCACGACCACCGGCACCTGGAGCGGCGCCGGCAACCTCTACAGCTACCAATGGCAGAAGGACCCCGGCACCGGCTGGGTCGACATCGCCGGCGCCACGAAGTCGACCTACGTCGCGCAGAAGACCGACGAGGCGTCCGAGTTGCGCGTGAAGGTCACCGCCACCAACGTCGACGGCGTCGTCTCGGTCACGTCCGATCCCACCGACACGATCGCGGCCATGCCGCCGGTCAACACCGGCATCCCGCTGGTGACCGGCACCCTGCAGCGGACCAAGGCGGTCAGCGGCTCCCAGGGCACGTGGACCGGCCCCGGCAACGTCTACACCTACCAGTGGCAGCGCGACAGCGGCTCGGGCTTCGCCGACATCGCCGGCGCGACCGCGAACCTCTACGTCCTCACCCAGGCCGACGTCGGCGCCAAGCTGCGGATCAAGGTCACCGCGACCAACCCGGACGCGGCGGTCTCGGCGTACTCGCTCGACACGGCAGCGGTCGCGCTCGCCGCGCCGATCCAGGCGGCGTCGCCGGTGGTCACCGGCACTGCGCGCACCGGCCTCGTGATCACCACCTCCGCGGGCTCCTGGATGCCGGCCGGCGCGACCTTCGCCTACCAGTGGCAGGTCGACGACGGCAACGGCTTCCAGGACATCGCCGGCGCCACGTCGCCCAACTACACGCTGACCGACGACGAGGCCGGGCTGAAGGTCCGCGCCCAGGTCACCGCGACCAACGCGGACGGCTCGACCGTCACCTACTCCAACGCGCTCGGCCCGGTGCTGGCCAGCCCGGTCAACACCGTCGCCCCGGCGGTCACGGGCACGCTCACCGACGCCGCGACCTTCACCGCGACCCCCGGGACCTGGGAGTCGGCGGGCGGCTTCAGCCACACCTACCGGTTCCAGTGGGTCCGCTGCCCGCAGAGCGCGACCAGCGCGCTGGCCTGCAACACGATCACCGGCGCGTCCAACTCGACCTACACCAGCGTCACCGCCGACATCGGCTCCAAGCTCGCCGTGCGCGTCACCGCCACCAACACGCTCAACGTCAACACCGTCGTCGCGTCGGCGCTGACCGGCGTGATCGTCGGGCGTGACCTGACCAACACGATCCTGCCCGCGATCCGCGGGACCGCCGCCGTGCGCGAGAAGCTCACCGCGACCGCGGGCGAGTGGAGTGTGCCGCTGACGCGCGTCTCCTACCAGTGGCGCCGCTGCACGACCGACGGCCTGACCTGCACCGACATCCCGAACGCGACCGCCAGCACCTACGTCGCGAGCGTCGCCGACACCGGCAAGATCCTCGTGGTCAAGGTCTACGCCGCGTCCCCGAGCTGGACCGAGACGGCCGAGAGCGCGCCGACCGCCGAGGTCGAGCCGCTGCCGATCCCGTCGACCGACGTCGCCGTGGTCATCAACGGGACGCCGGCCCGCACGCAGACGCTGCGCACGACGATGCCGTCGTGGGACGGCTACCCGACGACCTACGGCTACGAGTGGCAGCGCTGCGACGTCGACGGCACCAACTGCGCCGTGATCGCCAACGCCAGGGGCAACGCGTACGTGTTGACCAAGGCCGACGAGGACTTCACGGTGCGCGTCCGGCTGACCGCGACCAATACGACGGGCACGGGCGAGACCCTCTCGGCGCCGACCGCCGTGGTCGCCGCCGTCGTGCCGGTCTCCGTCGCGCCGCCGACGATCAGCGGCAACGTCGTCACCGGCCAGACGCTGAGCTCCGCGCGCGGCTCCTGGACGGCGACCACCGACACCTCCTACACCTTCGCCTGGCAGCGCTGCGCCGCCGATGGCACGTCCTGCGCGCCGATCGCGGGCGCGACGATGACGACCTACAAGCTGGTCGCCGACGACATCGGCGCGACCATCCGCGTCATCGCCACCGCCGCCAACCCGGACGGCGTCACGACCGCCACGTCGGTGCAGACGGCCAAGATCAAGGCCGCCCCGCCCGCCGCCTACCCGATGCCGGCGCTCAGCGGCGTCGCGCAGGTGGGCAAGGTCATCAGCGCGACCACCGGCACCTGGACCGGCGTCGCCGCGAACGTCACCACCACCTTCTGGCGTTGCACGACCACCTGCACGGCGATCCAGACCGGCACCGACCGCACCATCACGCTGACCCCCGCCGACGCGGGCTACAAGATCCGCGCGTCGGTCACCGGTGTCGGCCCGGGCGGCACCACGACGATCTACGCCACGGCGATCCTCGGCCCGGTCAAGTCGGCCACCGTGGGCGCCATCGTCGCCGCCGCCGCGCCGGTCTCGATCAAGGGCTCCACCGGCACCGTGCTGGCGAAGGTCGCGGCCAAGACGCCGGCCGCCGGCGGCACCGCCACGGTCACCGTCACGCCGGTCAAGAAGGGCTACAGGGCCTGGGCCTGCCCGACCGCCGACACGACCTGCACGAAGCCGGTCAGGCTCGGCAGCCGGCCGGTCAAGATCCGGGTCGCCGTCGACGCGGGCGAGAAGGTCAGCGTCGTGGTCGCGAAAAAGTAGTGTTCGGCGCGTGAGCGCCGGCTACAGCGGGACGCCACTGGAGAAGAAGCTGGGGATCAAGCCCGGGCACCGCGTGATGCTGCTCAACGCGCCGGAACGCTTCGTGCTCGAGGGCGTCGCTCCGGTCACGCGCGCGAGCGGGTTCGCGGACGTGATCCTCACCTTCCACACCGAGCGCCGCGATCTCGCCAGGCGCATGCCTGTCCTGCGCGAGCGGATGGAGCAGAACGCCGGGCTGTGGATCGCGTGGCCGAAGAAGGCGTCGAAGATGCCCACCGACATCACCGAGGACGTCGTGCGCGAGATCGCCTTCGCGAACCGGCTCGTGGACAACAAGGTGGCGGCCATCGACGAGACCTGGAGCGCCTTACGGTTGGTGATCCGCCTAAAGGACCGGCTACCTTGAGTCCATGGCCGACGAGCTCCCTGAAGATCAGCGCCTCATCCAGATCTCGCCCAAGGCGTACGAGCATCCCGCCGATCGGGCGGCGACGGCGGCGCTGCAGCAGATCCCGATGATGGACACGGTCGTGCGCAAGCTGATCGAGTTCGGCGAGGGATCGGTCCGCCAGCAGCTGCTCGCGGGCGCGGTGCGGCTCGGGCCGGATCAGCTGCCCGACGTGTGGGCATCGCACAAGGCCGCGCTGACGCGGCTGGACATCGACTTCGTGCCCGATCTGTACATGTGGCAGATGCCGTTCACCAACGCGATGGCGATCGGCTCCAAGAACCCGATGGTGGTGCTCAACAGCGGCACCGTCTCGCTGCTGGACGAGCATGAGATCCGCACGGTGCTGGGCCACGAGGCGGGGCACATCCTCTCCGACCACCTGCTCTACCGGACGGCGCTGCTGATCCTGCTGCAGATCGGCGTCAGGCCCCTGATGCGGCTGCCGTTCTTCGCCGGCCTGCCGCTGCTGGCGATCCAGCTCGCGCTGCTGGAGTGGTTCCGCGCCGCGGAGCTCTCCTGCGACCGCGCGGCGACGCTGGTCAACCGCAGCCCGATGACGACCTGCCAGACGATGATGGTGATGGCCGGCGGCGCCGCCTCGCGCAAGCTCAGCCTGGACGCGTTCGTCAAGCAGGCCAACGAGTACGTCGAGTGGGAGCCGGGCTGGGACAAGCTCATGCGCTTCACCCGCGAGCTGACGATGACGCACCCGTACCCGGTGCTGCGCATCTCGGAGCTGATGAAGTGGGTGCGCTCCGGCGACTATGACCGGATCATGGCCGGCGAGTTCCGCAAGCGCGGGAGCCAGGCCGACGCTCGCGATGAGGCCGCGGACGCGACCGACCACTACTCCGAGAAGTTCAAGACGATCTTCAAGGAGGCCGGTGACGGCGTCGGCAAGGCCGGCGACAAGGCCTCCGACGCCGCCGACAAGCTCTCGGAGTGGCTCAGGTCCAAGTAGGCCGGCGGCACCGGCTTGGAGAAGTGATAGCCCTGCGCGATGTGGCAGTCGAGCGCGCGCAGGGCCTGAACCTGCGCTGAGTCCTCGACGCCCTCGGCGACGGCCTGCACGCCGAGCTCGTGGGCCAGCGAGATGACGGCGGCGATGATCGCGCGATCGTCGCCGCCCTCGACGATGCCGTCGATGAAGGTCTTGTCGATCTTGATCACGTCGACCGGCAGCAGGTACTTGAGGTGCGAGAGCGACGAGTAGCCGACGCCGAAGTCGTCGATCGCCAGCTTGATGCCGAGCGCCTTCAACGACTGCAGGATGGCGTTCCCGGACTCCGGGTCCTCCATGATCGCGCTCTCGGTGATCTCGAGGCACAGCGCCGACGGCGGCAGGCCCGTGGTGGCGAGGGTCTCGGCGACGACCTGAGCCAGGTTGGGTGAGGAGAGCTGGCGCGGCGAGAGGTTGACGGCCATCACGAAGTCCGTGTGGCCGGCGGCGCGCCACTCGGCGGCCTGGATGCACGCCTTGGCCAGCACCCATTCGCCGATCGGCACGATCAGGCCGCTCTGCTCGGCGATCGGCACGAACCGTGCGGGCGAGATCATCCCGTGCACCGGATGCGTCCAGCGCAGCAGCGCCTCCATCCCGTACAGCGAGCCGTCCCTGAGCGAGTACTCAGGCTGGTAGTGAAGCTCGAGCTGGCCCTCGGCGAGCGCGTCGCGCAGGCCCGCCTCGAGCTCGAGCCGCTCCAGCGCGCGGTCGCGCAGCGACTCGTCGAAGACCTCCAGGCGCGCCTTGCCCTGGCTCTTGGCCTGGTACATGGCGGCGTCGGCGTCGCGGATCAGGCTCTCGGCCTGCGCGTGCTCGCCGGGGAGGGCGATGCCGAAGCTGGCGGAGACGAAGCGCCGGCGGCCGGCGAGCGCGAACGGCTTGCTCAGCGACGCCTGCAGGCGGTCGGCGACCGTGCGCACCGCGTCGTGGTCGTCGACGCTGTCGAGCAGGATCACGAACTCGTCGCCGCCGAAGCGGGCGAGCACGTCGTCGGGGCGCAGTTCCGCGCTCAGGCGGTTGGCGACGGCCTTGAGCAGTTCGTCGCCGGTGCGGTGCCCAAGCGAGTCGTTGATGACCTTGAAGTCGTCGATGTCGGCGAAGACCACCGCGATCTGGCCCGTGCCGCGCGCGAGCGCGTCGGCCAGCACGCGGTCGAAGCGGGCGCGGTTGGGCAGGCCGGTCAGCGCGTCGTGGTGGGCCTGGTGGTCGAGGCGCTCGGCGTTGAGCTTGCGCTCGGTGATGTCGACGCCCTGGGAGACGTAGTGGTCGGGCTGCCCGTCGGGAGTCAGGACGAGCGAGTGGCGCCAGTGGATCCAGCCGATGCTGCCGTCGGCGCGCACGAAGCGGCGTTCGGCGTCGGCGGCCTGCGGCCAGTCGCCGCGCATCTGGAGCCGATCGCCGGCGGGCACGAAGTCCCAGAACCACAGGCCCTCGACCGTGTGGAAGCCGGTGCGCTCGCGCAGCGCGGTGTTGCCCTGCAGGACGCGGCCGTCGGGGGCGAGCAGCGCCATCGGCACGGGCGCGTCGTCGAAGGCGCGGCGGAAGCGGACCTCGGCGGCGGCGGTGGCGGCGCGGACGTGCTCGTTCTCACGCCAGGAGACGACGTTGGCGACGGCCAGGGCGGCGACGAACAGACCGTGGATGCCGGCCCAGCGCCACGGGTCGTGCATGTGCTGGAAGACCGTCTCGGCGCGGATGGCGCCCATCACGCCGTGCTGGAAGACGACGAACACGATCGCCAGCAGGTACGCCCACGCCTCCTCGTAGAGCGCCAGCGCGCCGACGGTCACGAAGTAGTGGAAGTGCGCCTCGATCGTCCCGTGCCAGGCGACCACGAGCACGGCGCTGCAGGTCAGCAGCGCCATCGCGCACAGCGACGAGCGCGCGGCGCGGCTGAAGCCCGAGACGCACGCCAGCGCGCCGAAGATCGCCGGCAGCACGTCGAACGCCCACGCCGCGCCGAACGACCAGCCCTGGGTGATGGCGAACGCGGGCAGGAGGATCAGGTGCGCCATGAGCACGAGCAGGAGCCCGCGGTGGCGGGCAGCCCAGACCTCGGGCGGCAGTGCGCGCCCGCGCGGCATCCATGAGAACAACCGGATCATTCCGTCCGGGTGGTCGGACGATCGGCCGTTTTCTTCAGTGCAGCGCGCGAATCGTCCGCCGGCGGGTCACGCCGTCGGCGAGGATCGAGACGCGGTACAGGCCGGGGGTCCTCGGCCGGACCTTCGTGGCGATCCGGGTCTGGCGCACGGAGATCCGCTTGCGCTGGACCGTCACCCAGCGCCCGCGAACCTGGCGCTCGAGCAGGCAGACCACCCTCACCTGTGTGGGGGAGAGGACGCCGGTGAGCGCGAACGCCGTGCCCGCCTTCGCGCGCCGCTTGTCCGTGGTGATCGCCAGGGTCGGCACGACCTTCACCGAGATCGGTGCGGACTCCAGGCGGGGGCGGGTGCCGTCGCCGGCGAACACGGCCCTGACCTTGCCGCTCCGCGGGAGCACGACGCTGGTCGTCCAGGCGCCGTCGTACCCGACGCTGGTCGCGGTGATCTGGGCGAAGATCCCGCCGGCCGGCGCGTACTCGATCGCCAGCGGCGCGCCCATCGGCGAGGAGCCGTCGGAGAAGCGCAGGTGGCCCGAGACGGTGGTCGGCTTGACGCCCCGCTGGCTCGAGGAGGAGGTCTTGACGGTGATCGCCGAGACCGGGACGGCGTAGCGGGCGGCCCTCGTCCTCAGGTCAGGGAGCTGGGCGTAGAGCGCGTCTCCGGGGCAGGTCGTCTGATCGGCGTCGCGGTGGCCGCTGATGCGCTCGAAGACGACCGGCGTGCCGCTCGGGTAGCGGTTGGTCTCGCCGCCGCCGGAGGTGAGCGTCACCGTGCCGTTGACCGGGATCCCGTGCAGGCTCAGCTTCCAGCCGATCAGCTTCGCCACCGACTCCATCGCGCCGTTATCGAGCGGGAGCGCGGTGAACGTCCCGAGCGTCGCGATCCCGGTGCTGAAGCTGTTGAAGCCCTGTGCCTGGGCACCGACGACCGCCGCCTCGATGCCGCCCGCGCGGCCCTCGAAGATCACGCCGTAGCGGTCGACGAGGAAGTTGTAACCGATGTCGTTCCAGCGGTTGGAGTCGCGGTGATAACGGGCGATGCCGAGCACGATCCCGGGCGAGTCCTCGGGCGCGTAGTCGATCGTGCCCGCGGTGTGATGGACGAACGCCATCTGCACCTGGCCGTAGCTCGGCGTGCTGCGCGGCGGGACCTGATCGGCGCCCCAGTTCGCCCTCGGGACGATCGGGGGGACGCCGGCCTGGGCGGCGTGGGCCCGCACGGTGTGCGGCGCGTGGGGGAGGGCGCGGACGAAGCGCGCCTTCAGCTGCTGCGCGTTGCCCCGCAGCCGGAACTGCAGCTCGTCCGCGGCGCCGGTGAAGGCGGGATCGGTGCCCTTGACGTTGGGGCCGTGCGGGTGCGGGAGCGCGGTCCAGCGCGTCCAGCGGCCGCCGTGCGTGCGCGCCCGGACCTGCGCGTGGGCGTGCCCGCGCGCCCAGCGCAGGCCGACCAGGTCGAAGCGCTGCGGTGCGGCGTAGACCGGCGTGACGCGCCACGCCTTGGTGGCGGGAGCGTGGGGAAGGGGAAGCTCGAACAGCGCAGGCCCGTGGCTCGCGGCCTGCGCGGTGGAGGGGAGCCGCAGCGCGCCGAGCGCGACTACGCCGAGTCCCAGAACTTGGCGGCGGGTGACGTCCATCTCAGAGAGCAACACAGCATGGCCGTGATCGGAGCGTCTCGGGCCCATGAACGCGATCCTGCGCACATAAAGGGGCCAGGCCCCTGTCACGCAGGTTGACGGGGCCTGGCCCCTTTAGGTTCGAAAATGGGAATGAGTCTCGATATGATGCTGCGCGGCGATGCGCCGCTTGGCTCTCTTGTCGCTGCTTGTTCTCGCCGCCGGCTGCGGCGAGGGCGCGCCCGTGGGCAGCGGGCCGCGGGTGGTCGCGACGACCACGCAGCTGGCGGACATCGCGCGCAACGTGGCGCCCGACGCGCAGGTAACCGCGATCCTGAAGCCGAACACCGACCCGCACGAGTACGAGGTGCGGCCGCGTGATGTGAAGGCGCTGGCCAAGGCCGACATCGTGCTGCGGTCGGGGGGCGAGCCGGACGAGTGGCTTGACAGTGCGTTGGATGCGGCGGGGGTGGACGAGCGCGATGTGGTCGACGTGGGTGCCGCCGCCGGGCGCGAAGGCGACGATCCGCACTGGTGGCAGGACCCGCTGCGCGCGATGCGCGCCGCGACCGCGATCGGCCGCGCGATCCCGGGCTCCGATCCCGGCCCGTACGTGCTGCGGCTGCACACACTCGACCGTGAGGTGCGGAGCTGCATCGACGCCGTGCCGGTCGCGGAGCGCAAGATGGTCACCAGCCACGACGCGCTCGGGTACTTCGCCCGCCGCTACGGCATCGACGTCGTCGGCACGGTGATCCCGGCGCGCACGACCGCGGGCCAGCCGAGCGCTGGCGAGGTCGCCAAGCTCGTGGCGACGATCCGGGCCTTGAGGGTGAAGGCGATCTTCGCCGAGTCCGCGGTGAATCCGAAGGTGGAAAAGGCGATCGCGGAGGAAGCGGGGGCGAAGGTCGGCCGCGAGCTCTGGGCCGACTCGCTCGGCCCCGCCGGCTCGGACGGCGCGACCTACATCAGCTCGATCGAGGCCAACACCCGCGCCCTGGTCGAAGGCTTCACGGGACGCCCGGCGGAGTGCGGCTTCGATGCCTGACCTCTCGGCGCCCTACATCCAGCGCGGGATCGTCGAGATGCTGCTGCTCGCCGTGATCGCCGGCGTGCTCGGGACGTGGGTCGTGCTGCGGCGGCTGCCGTTCTTCACCCACGCGCTCGGCACCGCGACCTTCCCGGGGCTGGTCGTGGCGGGGCCGTGGGGCGTGCCCGCGCAGCTCACGGCGCTGGCGTGCGCGGTCGGCTTCGGCGGCGCGCTGGAGCGACTGCAGCGCACCCGCCGGATCGACCCGGACGCCGCGATCGGCCTGCTGCTGGTCGCCGCGCTGGCGATCGGCGTCGTGCTCGCCAGCGACGTCTACCACTCCGATGCGAGCGTCGACCGGCTGCTGTTCGGCTCGCTGATCGCGCTGACCCCGTTCGATCTCTGGCTCACCGCGGCGGCGGCGGTCGCCGCGCTGGCCTGTGACTGGGCGCTGCGCCGCGCCTGGCTGGCGACCGGCTTCGACGCGACCGGGGCCCGCGCCGTCGGCGTTCGCACCGCGCTGGCCGACCGCGCGCTGCTGATCGCGATCGCCGTGGCCGTCGTCGTCGCCCTGGACGCGGTGGGCGCTCTGCTCGTGACCGTCGTGCTGACCGTGCCCGCCGCGACCGTCCGCCTGTTCGAGCCGGCGTTGCGCACCCAGCAACTCGCGACCTTCGCCGTGACCGCGGTCCAGGGCCTGGTCGCGATCGTGATCGCCGACGCGCTCAACGTCGGCCCCGGCCCGACGCTCGCGGTGCTCGGCGCACTGGTCTACGGCGCCGCCGCGGCGGTCGCGAAGATAAAGGGGCCTGGCCCCTTTAGGTTGGCGACGTGACCTCGCTCGTCAACGTCCACGATCTCCGCGGCGGGTATGACCGCGGCACCGACCTGCTCGGCGGGGCGTGCTTTGCCGTCGCGCCCGGCGAGATCGTCGCCGTGCTCGGCCCGAACGGCGGCGGCAAGACGACGTTGTTCCGCGCGCTGCTCGGCGAGCTGCCGTATCGCAGCGGCGAGATCGCGCTCGAAGGGCGGCCCGCGTACGTGCCGCAGACCGAGCACGCGCGGCTCGACTTTCCCGTCTCGGCGCACGACGTCGCGCTGATGGGGGCGTACGGACGCACGGCGTGGTTCCGCCGCGTCTCCCGGCAGGACCGCGAGAAGGCCGACGCGGCGCTCGAGCGCGTCGGCCTCTCCGACCGCGCCCACGAGCGTTTCGGGACCCTCTCGGGCGGTCAGCGCCAGCGCGTCCTCATCGCTCGCGCGCTCGTGCAGGACGCGCGCGTGCTGTTGCTCGATGAGCCGCTGTCGGGCGTGGACCGCCCGAGCGCGGCGCAGATCGAGCGGGTGTTCACCGAGCTGCAGGCCGAGGGCCGCGCGCTGCTGGTGGCCACCCACGACGTCGGGCAGGCGCGGGCGTGGCCGAAGGTGCTGTGCCTCAACCACGGCCTGATCGCCTACGGCTCGCCCGAGCAGGTGCTCACGCCCGAGGTGCTGAGCGAGACCTACGGCGACGAGCTGGTGATCCTCGACGACTCCGGCCGGGCCGTCACCGTCTCCCACCATCACCACCATTGATGCGCTCACGCGAGGTCACGCCGCGCGAGCGGGCCGGGGGCGAAGCCCCCCGCGGGGCGGCGCGCCGCTGATGCTCTCCAGCGGCATCATGCAGCGCGCGTTCGCCGAGGTGATCGTGCTCGGCCTGGCGTGCGGCCCGCTCGGCGTCTGGGTCCTGCTGCTGCGGCGCAGCTACGCGGCGGAGTCGCTCAGCCACGCCATGCTGCCCGGGCTGGTGCTCGCCTCGCTGGCGGGGATCCCGCTGCTCTTCGGCGCGACCGCCGGCGTGCTCGTCGCCGCGGTCGGGATCGCGCTGGTCGGCGGGGACATCGGCGTCGCCGTCGTCGTCTCCGGCCTGTTCGGGCTCGGCGGCATCCTCGCGCTCGGCCCGGACACGCCGCCGCGGCTGTCCGAGTTGCTCTTCGGCGACCTGCTGGGGATCACCGCCGCCGACCTCGTCACCGCCGCGCTCCTGTGCGCCGGCGTCCTGCTCGCGCTCGCGTTCGCCTACCGGCCGCTCTCGCTGGCGGGCTTCGAGCATCGCGGCGGGCGCGCGGACCTGCTGCTGCTGGCGATCCTCGGCGTGACCACCGTCGCCGCCGTCCAGGGGCTCGGCAACCTGCTGCTGGTCGCGCTGATCCTCGCGCCCGCCGCCGCCGCCCTGAACCTGGCGTCCCGCCTCCCGTACGTGCTCGCGCTCGCCGCCGCGCTCGCGGTGCTGGCCGGGATCGCGGGCCTGGTCGTCTCGTACGAGCTCGAGATCGCCACCGGCGCCTCAATCGCACTTTGCGCCATCGCGATGTCGGTCGTCGGCCTCTTGAAACCCAAAGTTAGGCATGCCATAATCTGATCTGTGGCGACCAGGCAATCCGAATTCTCGACCGCCGTCGAGGACTACGCGAAGGCGATCCACGCGCTCGCGGAGCGCGACGGCACGGTCACCACCACCGCCCTGGCCACGCGCATGACCGTCACGCCGGCGTCGGCCTCGGGCATGGTGCGCAAGCTCAGCGAGCTCGGCCTGGTCACCCACGAGCCCTACCGCGGCGTCAAGCTGACCGATCGCGGCACGAGGCTGGCGCTGGAGATCGTCCGCCACCACCGGCTGCTGGAGACCTACCTGGCCGAGTCACTCGGGATGCCGTGGGACCGCGTGCACGCCGAGGCCGAGGTGCTCGAGCATCACCTCTCGGAGGAGCTCGAGGCGCGGATCGCGGCCAAGCTCGGCGACCCCACGCACGACCCGCACGGGGACCCGATCCCCAGCGCCGACCTCACGCTCGCCGCCGACGACACCCAGGCGCTCGCCGCGCTCGAGCCGGGGGAGACGGCCACGCTCGCCCGCGTCAGCGACGCCGAGCCCGAGATGCTGCGCTACCTGTCCGAGCGCGGGATCGCGCCCGGCGCGGAGCTGCTCGTCGTCGACAAGCAGCCCTTCGGCGGCCCGCTGTTCGTCAACGTCGGCGACGAGACGCACGCCTTCGGCGGCCGCCTGGCCGCCTCGATGCGGGTGCGCGCGGCGTGAATCCACCCACGAGCTTGGTCGAGGCCGCCCAGGCGACGACGGGCGCGCCGCTGCCGCCGAGCCAGCTGCGCGAGATCCGCGGTCGCGGCCGCGTGAAGGGCGTCGTGGCCATGCTCGGCCCGGCCTTCGTCGCCGCCGTCGCCTACATCGACCCGGGCAACTTCGCCACCAACATCGCGGGCGGCGCCAAGTACGGCTACATGCTCGTGTGGGTGATCGTCGCCGCGAACCTGATGGCGATGCTCGTCCAGTACCTGGCCGCCAAGACCGGCATCGCCACCGGCAAGAACCTGCCCGAGCTCTGCCGCGAGCACTTCTCCAAGCCCGTCACCTTCGGGCTGTGGGTGCAGGCCGAGCTGATCGCCATCGCCACCGACCTCGCCGAGTTCGTCGGTGCCGCGATCGCGCTGAACCTGCTCTTCGGCGTCCCGCCGTTCATCGCCGGCCTGATGACCGCGGTCGTGGCCTTCGCCATCCTCGAGCTGCAGACCCGCGGGCACCGCAAGTTCGAGCTCGCGATCACCGGCTTTCTCGCGATCGTCTTCCTCGGCTTCCTCTACGACCTGCTGCAGGTCGGCGTCGACACCAGCGACTTCGCCGCCGGGTTGATCCCGCACTTCGACGGCACCGACAGCGTGCTGCTCGCCGTCGGCATCCTCGGCGCGACCGTGATGCCGCACGTCGTCTACCTGCACTCGGCGCTCACGAGCTCGCGGATCGCGCCGCAGTCGACGGCCGAGAAGCGCGAGCTCCTGAAGTTCGAGCGGCTCGATGTCGCGCTGGCGATGGGCGTGGCGGGGTTCATCAATCTGACCATGCTCGTGATCGCCGCCCAGCTCTTCCACGACTCCGGGCACACCGGCGTGGACAGCATCGAGGGCGCCCACGCCGGCTTCGCCACGATGCTCGGCGGCGGCGCCGCGCTCGCCTTCGCGGTCGCGCTGCTGGCGTCCGGGCTGAGCAGTTCGAGCGTCGGCACGTTCGCCGGCCAGGTCGTCATGCAGGGCTTCATCAACCGGCGCATCCCGCTCTTCGCCCGCCGCGCGATCACGATGGCGCCGTCGCTGATCATCCTCGCGATCGGCGTGAACCCCTCGTTGACGCTCGTCATCTCGCAGGTCGTGCTCAGTTTCGGCATCCCGTTCGCGCTCGTGCCGATGGTGCTGCTCACCCGCCGCCGCGACATCATGGGCGCGCTCGTCAATCGCCGGCAGACGACCGCGCTCGCGGGGGTCGTCGCCGGGATGATCATCTGCCTCAACGGCTTCCTGCTCTATCAGACGTTTTTCGGATAGGGCCGTTCACCCATTGACGAGAGCCCACCGGTTCGGCGACTATCCGCGCGGATGGACTCGAGTGCGCGGAAGGTGAAGGCCGAGCGGGACCGCAATCGGTTGCCGAAACGGGGAGCGGCGTCGCGTTGGACACGGCGCGTCATCGGTGTCGTGGCGACCGGGGCGTTCATCGCCGTGGGCGTCTACTCCTACGACATGATCGCGCCCGACGGTGGCGCCGCGGTGGTCTCTTCCACGCCGACGCCGACGGCCACGCCGAAGGCGAAGAAGTCCAAGAAGTCGACCAAGAAGAAGGCGACCAAGCCCAAGGGGCTGACCAAGGCGCAGAAGGCGGCGCGCGCGGACGCGATCGCCACGGTGCGCGATCAGGGCTTCACGACGCTCAAGCAGAGCGACTACGACCCGAAGGCGACCTTGCGGGTGCTGATCGCGCGCCCGGTCGGCGACGCGGGCGGCGGCCACACCGCGTTCTTCTTCACCAAGGACGGCCTGGTCGGCCGCGACGCGCAGAGCCCGAGCACCAAGCTCGCCGTCGTCAAGAGGACCAAGTCGACCATCACGCTGAGCTACGGCGTCTACGGCCCCGGTGATCAGGCCGGCTCGCCGTCGTCGAAGAAGCGGGTGCGCTTCAAGCTCCAGGACGGCGCGCTGGCGATCCTGGACACGGTTCCGACGCAAGAGCAGCGCTTCAAGCGCAGCACCGGCTAGGGGTGTCCGAGGGCGGGACGCTCCGACGCGTTCTCCCGTACTCGGGCGAGGCCCCCGTAAGACCTACTAGCCTTCGCCCTCAGACCAGAGGAGGAGCGCTGCCATGGAGCTGTCGTACGCATCCGGGACGTCGACGACGCCTTTGCTGGGCGACACGATCGGCGATAATCTCGACCGGACGATCGCGCGATTCGGAGACCGCGAGGCGCTCGTATCCGTCCATCAGGACCTGCGCTACAGCTACGCGCAGTTCGGTGAGGCGGTCGAGCGCTGCGGGCGGGCGCTGATCGCCGCCGGGATCGAACCGGGCGAGCGCGTGGGGATCTGGAGCCCGAACTGTGCCGAGTGGGCGCTCGTCCAGTACGCCACCGCCAAGGCCGGGATCATCCTGGTCAACATCAACCCGGCCTACCGGACGTCAGAGCTCGCCTACGTGCTCAACCAGTCCGCCATCAAGCTGCTGGTGGCGGCGACGGACTTCAAGACGTCCAACTACGTCGAGATGGTCGACGACGTCCGCGGTGACTGCGCGGCGCTCGAGCAGGTGGTGTTCATCGGGCGCGACTGGGAGGAGTTCATCGCCGGCGGCGAGCGGGTGTCGGCGGACGAGCTGCGTGCGCGCCAGGAAGCGACCCAGTTCGACGACCCGATCAACATCCAGTACACGAGCGGCACCACGGGCTTCCCCAAGGGCGCGACGCTCAGCCACCACAACATCCTCAACAACGGCTACTTCGTCGGCCGCGGTTGCCGCTACTCCGAGCATGATCGCGTGTGCATCCCGGTGCCCTATTACCACTGCTTCGGCATGGTCATGGGCAACCTGGCCTGCACCTCGCACGGCGCCTGCATGGTCATTCCCGCCCCGGCCTTCGACCCGGTGGCAACGCTTCAGGCGGTGCAGGACGAGAAGTGCACGTCGCTGTACGGCGTGCCGACGATGTTCATCGCCGAGCTCGAGCACCCGCGGTTCGGCGAGTTCGATCTGACATCGCTGCGCACCGGGATCATGGCCGGCTCGCCGTGCCCGATCGAGACGATGAAGCGCTGCGTCGACGAGATGCACATGGAGGAGGTCACGATCTGTTACGGCATGACCGAGACGTCGCCCGTCTCCACCCAGACGGGTGCCGACGATCCGCTGGAGAAGCGCGTCGGCACCGTCGGGCGGGTGCATCCGCACGTCGAGGTCAAGATCGTCGATCCCGAGAGCGGCGCGATCGTCGAGCGCGGCGCCCCGGGTGAGCTGTGCACGCGCGCCTACAGCGTGATGCTCGGCTACTGGGACGAGCCGTCCAAGACCGCCGACGCGATCGACCGCGCGCGCTGGATGCACACCGGCGACCTCGCCCAGATGGACGACGAGGGCTACCTGAAGATCGTCGGGCGCATCAAGGACATGGTCATCCGCGGCGGCGAGAACGTCTACCCGCGTGAGATCGAGGAGTTCCTGATGTCGCACCCGGACATCCAGGACGTGCAGGTCGTGGGCGTGCCGGATCCCAAGTACGGCGAGGAGCTGATGGCCTGGGTGGTCACCCGCGGCGGGGCCGACCTCGATCGCGAGGCCGTGGCCGAGTTCTGCAAGGGCAGGATCGCCCACTACAAGGTCCCTCGCTACGTTCAGGTGGTGAACGAGTTCCCGATGACCGTGACCGGCAAGGTCCAGAAGTTCAAGCTGCGCGAGCAGGCGATCGGGGAGCTCGGCCTGGCGGAAGTCGAGACGGCCTAGCGTGTGCGGCCGCTACACGCTGTCGACGGTTGACGGCCCGGAGATCGCGCAGCGGTTCGGGCTGATCACGCCGCCCGATGAGGAGACGCTGGGGCGCTTCAACGTCTGCCCGACCGAGGACGTCGCGGTGGTGGTCTCGCCTGCGCAGGTCGCTGCGGTCCGGTGGGGATTGCGGCCGTTCAAGAACGGGTCGTTCGCGCCCATCAACGTCCGCTCCGAGACGGCGGCGAAGCGCTTTAAGTGGCTGATGGACGGCAAGCGCTGCCTGGTGCTCGCCGACGGCTGGTACGAGTGGCTCAAAGCGGAGCAGAAGGGCCAGCTGAAGCTGCCGTTCCGCTACACGGTCGACGGCGGCGAGCCGTTCGCGTTCGCCGGGCTCTACGACGGGACGGGCGTCGCGATCATGACCACCGAGGCCAACGAGGTGTGCGCGCCGGTGCACGACCGGATGCCGGTGGTGCTCGACGGGCCTGAGGCCGAGGCGATGTGGCTCTCGCGCGACGTCGACGTCCCGGAGGCCGAGGGCCTGCTGCTGCCGTTCCCGAGCGAGCGGGTGTCCGTAGCACCCGCCAATCCGGCGGTCAATAGGGCGGGGGTCGAAGGTCCGGAGTTGCTGGTGGCTCCCCAGGTACCTCTCACTCCGCCCTCAGACACGCTCTTCTGAAAAGGTCCCGGAGTGGACGTCGCACTCGTCTCGCTCGGCGTAGGAGCGCTGCTGGCCGCGGGCATCGCCGCCTCGCTGCTCGCCGGGCGGCTCCGGCTCCCGGGCCTGGTGCTCGTGCTCGTGCTCGGCATGGTCATCGGCTCCGACGGTCTGTCGCTGATCAACTTCGGCAACGAGGTCGACGACTACGACGCCGCGCAGGCCGCCGCGATCATGGCCCTGGCGCTGATCCTCTACGAGGGCGGCCTCTCCAGCGGCTGGGCGGAGATCAAGCCGGTGATCCGCGTCTCGGTGCTGCTGGCGACCGTCGGCACGATGATCACCGCCGGTCTGACGGGGATCGCGGCGCTGTTCCTGTTCACCGACCTGAGCGCGCTCGAGGCCCTGATGCTCGGCTCGACCGTGGCCGCCACCGACGCCGCGGCCGTGTTCGCCGTCCTGCGCGGATCGACGCTGCGGCGCCGGATCGCGCGGACGCTGGAGGGCGAGTCGGGCGTCAACGATCCGGTCGCCGTGCTGCTCGTGCTCGGCTGCATCCACGCGATCCAGCACGCCGACTACGGGATCACCGACGCGCTGCTGCTGGCCGTCGAAGAGCTCGCGATCGGCGCGGCCATCGGGCTCGCCGTGGGCTGGCTCGGGATGATCGTGCTGCGACAGGTGACGCTGCCGTCGGCCGGTCTGTATCCGGTGGCGTCGGTCGCGCTCGCGGCCATCGCCTACGGCGGCGCGGCGACGATCCACGGCTCCGGCTTTCTCGCCGTCTTCCTCGCCGGCCTGGTGATCGGAAGCGCCTCCTCGCCCGCGCGGCGGACGATCATCACCTTCCACGAGGGCCTCGCATGGGTCGCACAGCTCGCGCTGTTCCTGTTGCTGGGCCTGCTCGTGAACCCGCGCGAGCTGATCGACATCATCCCCGAGGGCGCGGCGATCGCCGTCGTCACCGCGCTGATCGCCCGGCCGCTGGCGGCGCTGATCGTCGCGTACGGGTTCACCCTGCCCGAGCGCCTGATCCTCGGCTGGGCGGGGCTGCGCGGCGCGACCCCGATCGTGTTCGCGACCTTCCCCGTCACCGAGGGCATCGCCCACGGCCACACGATCTTCCAGGTCGCCTTCTTCGTCGTGCTCCTCTCGACCGTCCTGCAGGGGCTGACGATCGAACCGATCGCGCGCTGGCTGGGTGTCACCTCCGACGAGGCGGCGATCCCCGTCCCGCTGGTCGAGCCGGTGATCCTCAACCGCCTGGGCGCGGAGACGATGCAGTTCCCGGTCCGCGCGGGCGACGCCGTCGAGGGTCACCCGGTGCGCGAGCTGGGGCTCCCGCGCGAGGCGCTGCTGAACGTGATCGTCCGCGGCGAGCGGGCGATCCCGCCCCGAGGCTCGACCGTCATCCAGGAGGGCGACCAGTTGCACGTGCTCGTCCGCCAGGAGACGGCGCTCGAGTTCCGCGAGTTGATGCGGCGCTGGCGTACCGGCCCCGTCGGCCCCCCCGAGCGCCCGCGCCGGCAGCCGCGCAGCCGTCCTTCGGTGACCTCGATCCGCCCGTGGGGACCGGACGACGGCAACCCGGAGCGCCCGACGACGCTCGTCGGCCAGACGGTCGTCGAACAGCTCCGAACCCGCCGCGACGAGCCGGGCGCGCTGGTCGCGCTCGAGGACGGCCGGTACGGCGTCAGCGGGCCGCTGTTAGCGATCGGACCGTCCGGCGAGCTGCAGGCGTTCGCCCGCCGGCGGCTCTCCACCGCCGCCAGCCCAGGCGAGCGCGCCTGGTGGCGGGAGGTGGTCGGCGCTCTCGCTCGCTAAAGCGCTTCCGTCAACGGCCGAAGGGTAAACGCAGGCTAAAGGGGACAGTCCCCTTTAGGTGAGGTTTAGGACCTTGGCGCCGTTGACGTAGACGACGCGGGTGTCGCCGATGCGTTCCAGGAGGGACCCGGGGCGGGGGTGGACGTGGCCGTGCAGGAGCCACTTCGGCTGGTGCTTGAGCACCCAGTCGCGCAGAGCCTCCCAGCCGATGTGGGCGGGGTCCTCGGGGTCGTCGTTGACGCCTCGGGGTGGGCAGTGACAGAGCAGGACGTCGGCGGCGGGCAGCTTGCGGATGAGCTTCTTGGCCTGCTTCTGGGTGTAGGACGGGCCGACGCGGCCGATCCCGGAGCGCCGGTAGGAGACGCAGCCCTCGAAGCCCGCGAACGACAGGCCCGCGCCGAGGTCGATCTGGTTGAGGTGCAGGTTGTCGATCCCGAAGTAGGTCATGTACGGCTCGTCGTCGTGGTTGCCGTACACGCCCAGCTTGGGCTGGCAGCACTTGTCCAGGGACTCCAGCCAGCTGGGCTGGAGGTCGCCGAGGGTGAGGATGGCGTCCACGTCGTAGTTGGCCGCGAGCTTCGCGACGTCGGCGTGAAACGGCCGGTCCGCCAGTGCCAGGACCCGCATCGAAGGAACCTACCCGCTTCAATGAGCTGATGGATCCCTACGCCGTGCTCGGTGTCCGCCCTGGGGCGCCGGACCAGGAACTCGCCGCCGCGTACCGCGAGGCCGCCAAGCGGTGGCATCCGGACAAGGCGGGGACCGACAGCGAGGAGCGGATGGCGGAGATCAACGCCGCCTACGACCTGGTGCGCGCGGCGGCGCAGCATGAGGTCACCGGCGGGCCGGCGCCGTCGGCCGCGGCGCCCTCCGGCGCCGGTGGGCGCGGGGATTGGCTGATCGCACCGCTTCGGCTCGCGCTCGGGCCGGAGTTGCTGCTGATGCTCAACCGCGGCGAGGACGTGCGGCTGGTCACGCCGGCGTCCACCTGGGCCTCGCCGCGCGCGATCCTGGCCGTGACCGACCGGCGGCTGCTCTGGCTGCTCGACGACGTGCCCGTCTCGCGTGTGCACTCGCTCGCGTTCCGCAGCGTGGAGGCCATCGAGCACCGCGTCAAGCGCAAGCACGCGACGCTGACCGTGCGGGCGCTCGGGGGCCGAAAGCACGTCTTCCACGAACTGCGGCCGCATACAGCGGCAACGATCGAGCGCCACGTCTTGGACCGCCCGCGCGTCTAGGTACCGTGGGAGGGTGCGCGAAGCGGACCCCGTGAACCACGTCGAACTGCGCCAGAACGCCCACGGGCAGGACGGCGTGGTCTTCTCGTTCCCCTACCGGGCCGACATCGTCGACGCCGTCCGCTCGATTCCCGGCCGGCGCTTCGACTGGCAGGCCAAGGAGTGGTGGGCGCCGCGCGCCGAGGCGACCGCCCCGTTCGTGCAGGGCGTGCTGGAGCGCTTCCCGGAGCTCGAGGTCGCGCCGGACGTCAGCGAGTGGCTCTCACGCGCGGTCAAGGGCTGGGTCGGGCGCGTCACCGCCGCTCGCCGTGCGGGCGCCGGCTGGTTCGTCCTCGACGCGATCGCCGGAGAGCTCCCTGAGGAGCTGCTGCCGTTCGCCGAGGAACGCGGCGACCGCCAGTGGCTGCCGTTCACGCAGGAGGTCGCGGAACAGTTGCTCGACCTCGCCGGCGCGCGGATGGACCAGCGCGCGCTGCGCTGCGCGACCAAGCTGCAGGTCGGCCTGGAGCCGGCGCCGGCCACGCTGATGCTGGTCGAGAGCTACGGCGAGTCGCGCTTCAAGCTCGAGGTCAACTGGGATCCGGACACGGTGGCGGCGTTCGTGGAGCTGCCGGCGGCCGAGGCGCACGGCCGCACGCTGCCGATCGATCCCTACCTGCTCGAGCCGCTCGAGCATTTCATCCGCCTGCACGGCATCGATGTCGGCTCCAACGCCCGCGAGGTGCTCGCGCGGCTGCGCGTCGAGCACGACGCGGCGATCGACAGCGTGCGCCGCAGCCGCGCGGCGGATGGGGACGCGCTGTCGTGTGAAGACCGGCTCGGCGGCGAGCTGCGGCCGTTCCAGCGCGCGGGGGTGAAGTACGCGCTCGAGTCGCGGCGGCTGTTCATCGCCGACGAGCAGGGCCTGGGCAAGACGGTCGAGGCGCTCGCGGTGCTCGAGGAGGACGACGCGTACCCGGCCGTCGTCGTCTGCCCGGCGAGCCTGAAGCTCAACTGGCAGCGCGAGACCGAGCACTGGCTCCCGCACCGCACGCTGCATGTGGTCGTCGGCACCGGCAAGGCGATCCCGAAGGCCGACATCACCGTCCTCAACTACGAGATCGTCCACGCGCACCGGGAACGGCTGGCGATCGCGCGGCCGAAGGCCCTGATCCTCGACGAGTCCCACTACGTCAAGAACCCGGCGGCCAAGCGGACGCGCGCGGTGCGGCGGCTGGCCGAGGCGCTGCAACCCGAGGCGCTGAAGATCTGCCTGACCGGCACGCCGGTGATGAATCACCCGGACGAGCTGATCTCGCAGCTGCGCATC
Source organism: uncultured Solirubrobacteraceae bacterium (assembly GCA_963798325.1). Taxonomy (GTDB): domain Bacteria; phylum Actinomycetota; class Thermoleophilia; order Solirubrobacterales; family Solirubrobacteraceae; genus Solirubrobacter. Next base: position 81,920 of record CAWCSS010000001.1, on the reverse strand, counting down.
ATCGGCCGGCTCGAGGAGTTCGGCTCGGGCGCGCGCTTCAAGCGCCGCTTCCAGGGCGCCGGCGCGGAGGAGCGCATCCACTGGCACCTGCGCCGCACCTGCTTCGTCCGGCGCCTGAAGAAGGACGTGCTGCCGCAACTGCCCGAGAAGCGTCAGGTGGTCGTCCCGGTGGCTCTGGAGAACGAGAAGGAGTACCGGCTCGCCGAGCGAGACGTCGTCGCGTGGCTGCAGGAGCAGCCCATCGAGCTGTCCGAACTCGAGGCGAAGGTCGCGGCGACGCTGCGCGCCGAGCGCCTCGCGCAGCTGAACACGCTGCGCGCCCTCGCCGCGCGCGGCAAGCTCGGGTCGGCGATGGCGTGGATCGACGACTTCCTGGCCTCCGAGGAGCCGCTGGTGGTCTTCGCGTCGCACCGCGAGGTGCAGGAGAAGGTCCTGGCGCGGTTCCCGGACGCGGCGCACGTGGTCGGCGCCGACACCGCGCAGCAGCGCGACGCGGCCGTCCACGCGTTCCAGGATCCCGACGGGCCGCAGCTGATCGTCTGCTCGACGCGCGTCGCCGGGCAGGGCATCACGCTCACGCGCGCGTCGAACGTCGCGTTCCTGGATCTCGAGTGGAGCCCGGCGATGCACGACCAGGCCGAGGACCGGACGCACCGCATCGGCCAGCGCGACGCCGTGACCGCCTGGTACCTGCTCGCCGCCGAGACGATCGACGAGAACATGGCCGAGGTGCTCGCGCGCAAGCGCGGCATCATCGGCGCGGTGACCGACGGCCGCAGCGATGAGTCCGAGGCCGTCGTTCAGTCGGTCGTGAAGGCCCTGCGCGGCAAGCCGCTGCGCCGCCTGCGCGCTGTCGCGTAGAAGCCTGTCGACCTTCACGTCGTCGACGCCCGCCTCCGCCAGCGGGGCCGTCGCGGCGTCGGCCGCCTCGAATCGGATCCGGATCGTCTGCCTGCCGGCGAAACGGGCGAGGCCGACGCGACGTGAGCGCGTGCCGGGCGAGCCGCCCTCCGCGGATGAGCGCCCGTCAAAACCGTGAGCGCGATCCCGCCAAGCACCACCAGCCCGCCCGCCAGCTCGGTGAGCGATGGGACCTCGCCGAGCAGCAGCCACGCCGAGGCGATCCCGAAGACCGGCACCAGCAGCGTGAACGGCGCGACCGTCGAGGCGGCATGACGGCCGAGCAGCCACGCCCAGATGCCGAAGCCGACCAGCGTGGAGAGCACGACGACGTAGAGCAGCGCGAGGATGCCGGAGGCGTCGATCGAGACGGCTTGACCGCGCTCCGTCAGCAGCGAGAGCGTGAGCAGCGGGAGCGGCGGGACGAGGCTGCTGTAGACGAGCAGGCCGAGCGGGCTGACCGCCCGCGCCTTGCGTGTGGCGACGTTGCCGACGCCCCAGCATGCGGCCGCACCCACGCACAGCGCCAGCGCGCCGAGCGGGACGGCCGAGGCGCGGCCGGCGGCGATGATCGCGATGCCGGCCAGCGCCAGTGCGCCGCCCGCGAGCTGCGCCGGCCGCGGCCGCTCGCCGAGCAACAGCACCGCGAGCCCGACCGTGAACGCGGCCTGCAGCTGCAGCACGAGCGACGCCAGCCCGGCCGGCATCCCCTTGTCGATACCGAGGAAGAGCAGCCCGAACTGGCCGGCGGAGAGGAAGACGCCGACGGCCAGCACGTAGCGCGTGGGCACACCGGGCCGCGGCACGAAGGGGAGCGCGAGCGCGACCAAACAGAACCGCAAGGCGGCGAACAGCAGGGGAGGGAAGGAGCCCAGCCCGACGTGGATGACGACGAAGTTGACGCCCCAGATGACGGCGACGAGCGTGGCGAGGAGGACGTGGCGGCGGGGCATGAACCAACGGTGACCGCCCAGACCCGCAAGAGCGAGTGGACTTTCTGGACAACACCCGTAAGATCGTCTTCATGGTCGTCGTCACGATGTTCCGTCCGGTGGGCATGGGAACGTATGTTCGTATGAGTGTCGGACGGAACGAGTTCCATGGTTGATCTTCGAAGGCTGCGGACGCTGCGGGCGGTGGCCGATCACGGCACGCTGGCCGCGGCCGCCGACGCGCTGCACCTGACGCCCAGCGCCGTCTCGCAGCAGCTGGCGGCGCTCGAGCGCGAGGTCGGGCACGGCGTGCTCGAGCCCGCCGGGCGCTCGGTCCGTCTCACGCCCGCCGCGCGCGTGCTGCTCAGCCACGCGGACGCGCTCTTCGCCCAACTCGAGCGGATGGAGGGCGACCTCGCCGCGCAGGACGCCACGCCGACGGGAGAGGTGCGGATCGCGGGCTTCCCGACCGCACTCGCCGGGCTGCTCGCGCCGGCCGCGCGGCCCTTGCGGGTGTCCGCGCCCAAAGTCGAGCTGCGGATCACCGAGGCCGAGACCGACGACGCGATGGCGCTGCTGGTCAACCGCGACGTCGACGTGATCCTCGGCATGGAGTGCCGCGCCGCCCCGCGCCGCGACGACCCGCGCTTCCATCGCGAGGAGCTGCTCGGGGACATCCTCGACGCCGTGCTCCCGATCGACCACGCCCTCGCGGCACGTGCGCGGTTGGATCTCGAGGAGTTGGGCGACGCGTCCTGGGTGGCGCCACCGGTGGGCTGGTCGTGCGACGAGGTGTTCATCGCCGGCTGCCGCTCGGCCGGCTTCAGCCCGCGGATCGCGCACCGTTCCGGCGACTGGCAGGCCGTCATGGGGCTCGTCGCCGCCGGCTTGGGCATCTCGCTCGTGCCGCGCCTGGCTCACACCGCCCCGCCACCCGGCGTGACGATCATCCCGCTGACGGGCTCCGCGCCGCGGCGTCACGTGTTCAGCGCCTCCCGGGCGGGTGCCGACTCCAACCCGGCGGTCCGAGCCGTGCTGGATGCCGTCGCGGACGTCGCTCGTCCTGCCATCGTGCAGGCGGCATGACTTCGAATTCCGAGCAGGCGGGAGTGCCGGCGAGCACCCCCGATGACGCGAGCCGTCAGGCGAGTGTCATCTTCGACCTGGACGGGGTGCTGGTCGACTCCGAGCAGGTGTGGGACCAGTCGCGCCGCGACGTCGTGGACGAGCACGGCGGCACCTGGAAGGACAGCGCCACCACCGACATGCTCGGGATGAGCTCGAGGGAGTGGCCGGTCTATCTGATCGAGCAACTCGGCGTGCCGCTCAGCGTCGAGGAGATCAACGAGGCGGTGGTGGCCGCGATGCTGCGCGAGTACCGCGAGCACCTGCCGCTGCTGCCAGGGGCGCGCGAGGCCGTGGAGCGGCTGGCGAGCACGCACGCGCTCGGTCTGGCGTCTTCGTCGAACCGCCCCGTGATCGACCTGGTGCTCGCCGAGATGGGTGTCGCGCAGCTGTTCACGGCGACGGTCTCATCGGAAGAGGTCGCGCGTGGCAAGCCCGCGCCGGACGTCTATCAGGAGGCGCTCCGGCGTCTGGGTGCGGACACCGCGACCGCGATCGAGGACTCCGACGCCGGCCTGCGCTCCGCGCACGCCGCCGGCCTGAAGGTGATCGCGATCCCGAATCCGCACTTCCCGCCGTCCGACGAGGCCCTCGCGCTCGCCGACGTGGTGTTCTCGAACCTCGACGCGGTGACCGCGGATGTCGTTGGATGACGCGTTCGCGCTGCACAACGAGGGCCGCCTCGAAGAGGCGAAGGCCGCCTACCGCGAGCTGATCGCGGCAGGCGACGAGGACGGCGAAGCCAGCTACTGGCTGGCGACGATCGCCGATCCCGACGAGGCCGAGCCGCTGTGGCGGGTGCTTGCGGAGCGAGGCCAGCAGCGGGCGCTCCCCGGGCTCGCCTGGCTGCTCTACAGTCAGCCGGGCCGCGACGCTGAAGCCGAGGCGGTCTTCGAGCAGGCGATGTCGGCCGAGGGCATGCTGCGCGGGCTCGGCCAGCTCGTGGCCCGCGACCCCGGGCGCGCGCTGGAGGCGGAGACGATCCTGCGCGAGGCGGCGATCGCCGACCCCTGGGCGCTGCGGCCGCTGGCGCGGCTGTTGGCCGCCCAGCCGGGCCGGTTCGAGGAGGCGGAGGTCGTGTTCGCCACCGCGATCGAGTCGGGCGACCCGGACGCCGCTCGCAGCCTGGCCAACGCACTCGCCCGCGTGCCGGAACGCATCGCCGACGCCGAGGCCGCGTACCGGGCCGCGATCGTCGCCGGCGATCAGGGCGCGTGGCGCGGGCTGGGCGTGATGCTCGAGCGCCAAGGCCGCATCGACGAGGCCGAGCGCGCCTTCCGCACGGCGATCGAGCATGGCGACATCGGCGCGCTCCCGGACCACGCGTCGATCCTGCTGGTGCAGCGCCGCGCGGCCGAGGCGACCGAGGCGCTGCGCGCGGCGGCGGCAAACGGCGACGAGCTCGCACAGGTCCGCCTCGCGCTCACCCTCGACGACGAGATGGCGCTCGCGACCTACCGCGAGGCGGTCGCGGCCGGCAACCAGCGGGCGTGGCTGATCCTCGTAGGGCTGCTCAGCGACCACCTCGCCGAGGGGCCGGAGCTCGCGCCGCCGGGGAACGCCGAGCAGGACCTCGTGCCCGCGGGCGACGTGGAGCCGGAGCTCGAGGCGCGCGCCGCCGGCGGTGACGTCGCGGCGCTCGCCGAGCTCGCCGCGCGCCTGGCCGCTCAGGGACGCGGGGCGGAGGCCGCCGACGCGTTCCGCGAGGCGGCGCACGCGGGTGCGCTCGACGCGCTGATCGGCGTCGCGCTGCTGTCCGGCCTCAGCGGCGACAAACGCCAGGCCGAGGAGGCGCTGCGGGCCGCGGCGTTCGTCGGCAACGCCGACGCGTCACTGTTGCTCGGCGCGCTGCTGACCGACGTCGCCCGCGAGGACGCCGCGACCGCCTACCGCGCGGCGATCGAGGCCGGCCGCGCGGATGAGGGCCGGCGCGGCCTGGAGATCCTCGGGAAGTAGACCACGAACGAGGAACTGGCCGCGATGGCTCCGGCGCTATGCGGCGGCGAACGCGTCGTCGCGGGTGGCGTGCAGTGTGAAGCGCGACGCCGTGCCCGTGATCTCGAGCAGTCGCTTGACCGGGCCTTCGGGCGTGACGACGTGCAGGCGCTTGCCGGAGGCCTCCAGCGATTGTGCGGCGCGGAGGATCGTGCCCGAGGGCGCTGGAGTCGATGAAGTCGACCCCCGTGAGGTCGAGGACCACGGCGTCCTGCGGGCCGGCGGCCGCCATGGCGAAGATGGCACTCATCTCGGAGGTGGCGGCGAGGTCGAGTTCGCCCCCAGCGACGATCAGGTGGCTGCCGTCGACGGGGTCGTGGTCGAGGGTGAACATGAGCGGGACGCTACCTAGGATCGCCGTCGCATGTTGCGCATAAGCCCGGGAGCCTTCAGGACGAAGGCCGGGATGTCGCGCCGGGAGCGGTCGAGCGCGTCGATCAGGGCGGCCGCTGCCTCGCCGCCGTGGATCGGCGGGCCGTGGCCCATCAGCAGGTGCTCGGGCAGGAACGAGCGCAGGTCCTGAGGCGGCAGTGCGCGGCGCATCATGTGCACGCCGGTCGGGCCCTTGCCGATCGCGTAGAACTGCCCGCTGCCGATCGACTCGGCGACGATCAGCCCCTTGCGCTCCGGCCACCAGAGCGCACGCTCCTTCCAGACCAGCTTGTCCAGGTTCAGCACGGAGAAGGGCGAGTCTCCGATCACGTCCGGGAGCTTCAAGAACGGCGCGCCGACGCGCTCGGCGATCGCCTCGCCGTCGCGCTCGTGGGCGACGAACAGCTGCAGGACACCGACGATCTCCCCGAGCGACTGCGCACGCGACAGCGCCTCCTCGTCGTCGAACGGGTCGACGAGCCAGACGCGGCCGTCGTCCACCAGCGCGTGGGCGGAGCGCTGCAGCATGTCGCCGCCCTGCCAGGTCAGCCCCAGCGGGTGTTCGGTCAGCTCCCTTTCGGCCATTGAACGCGCGCCCCACCCTTCGAGTCTGTGAAGTAGCCAGCCACCGCACTGATCTTCTCAACCCGACACCGGTCGGGGCGTGCGGTGCCATGGCGTGGGTCGCACGCCGGCATCCGGGAGGTGAGGCGCCAGGCCGTCGGCCGCGCCGGGCGTCAGCCGCTCGTCGCGCGGGCGATCGGCGCGCTCGCGGACAGCCCGAACTCGGCGGCGATGAGCTCGTAGGAGCGACGGCGGGCCTCGTGGTCCCAGGTGATGGTCACGACGATCACCTCTTCGGCGCCGTAGTCGGACGCCACCGCCTCGATGCCCGCCCGCACCTCCTCGGCCGTCCCGAGGATCGCGCGCCGGCGCGGCTCGCCGCCGCCCTGGCGCTCCAGGAACGCGGTCGCCGTGTCGGGATGCGGGACCTCGATCAGGCGGCCCTTGCGCAGCATGGCGAACGACATCCGCGAGCTCGACGCGAGCCGTTCCGCCTCCTCGGTGGAGTCGGCCGCGATCGCCCACACGGCCACCGTCTGGACCGGGTCCTCGAGCCGCGCACCCGCCTGGAACTCGCGCCGGTAGAGCGCGGCGATCTCCGCCCCCGCCGGGTTGATGAAATCCGCGAAGGAGTAGGGGAGGCCGAGCTCGGCGGCCCAGACCGCGCTCTGTGGCGAGGAGCCGAGCAGCCACACCTCGGGGATCTCCGGGCGCCCCGGGAGGATCTTCTGCAGCCGCGCGAGCGGGTTCGACAGCGGGATCGTCCCGTCGTAGTAGCCGAGCAGCTCGGCCAGTTGCTGCGGGAAGTCGTCGGGCATCGCCTTCGAGCGGTCGCGCTGGAGCGCGTGCGTCGTCATCGGGTCCGTGCCGGCCGCGCGGCCCAGCCCGAGGTCGATCCGCCCGGGATAGAGGCCGGACAGGACCGAGAAGGTCTCCGCGACCTTGAACGGGCTGTAGTGCGGGAGCATCACGCCGCCGCTGCCGACGCGGATCGACGACGTGGCCGACGCGATCGGCCCGATCAGGGCTTCCGGCGAGGGGCCGGCGAGCATCGGCCCGCCGTGATGCTCGGCGACCCAGTAGCGCGTGTAGCCGAGCGAATCCGCCAGCTGCGCGAGGTCGATCGTGTTGTGCAGCGCCTGCGCGCCCGACGACCCTTCAGAGATCGGCGACTGGTCCAGCACACTGAGTCGCATCTGTCCAGGATAGGGTCCCCCTGATGGGAGAGCGACAGCTGCGCCCGCTCGTCGAGGGCGGGACCTTCTTCGAGGGGCCGCGCTGGCACGGCGGCCGGTGGTGGGCGTCCGATTTCTACCGCCACACCGTCTTCACGATCGACCCCGACGGAACCGAGACCGCCGTCTGCGAGGTCGAGAACCAGCCGTCCGGCCTCGGGTTCCTGCCCGACGACTCGCTGCTGGTCGTCTCGATGAAGGACCACCGGATCCTGCGCCGTGCCGCGGACGGCACGGTCACCACCCACGCCGACGTGAGCGAGCACTGCGGCGGTCCGCTCAACGACATGCTCGTCGACGCCCACGGCCGCGCCTACGCCGGCAACTTCGGCTTCGACCTGATGCACGGCGCCGACCCGACGAGCACGACCCTCGTGCGCGTCGACCCCGACGGCAGCGTGCACCAGGCCGCCGACGGGCTCTGGTTCCCCAACGGGATGGCCCTCGCCGGGGACACGCTGCTGGTCGCCGAGACCTTCGGCGGGCGCGTGAGCGCGTTCACCGTCGCCGCCGACGGCAGCCTGTCCGACCACCGCGTGTGGGGGCAGATCGCGCCGCAGGTGGCGCCCGCCTCGCTGGAGGAGATGCTCCCGCGGCTGGGCTTCGCCCCGGACGGGATGACGCTCGACGCCGAGGGGCACGTGTGGGCCGCGGACGGCCTCGGCGGCCCCACGCGGCGGATCGCGCCCGGTGGTGAGACCGTCGACGAGATCCAGCTTCCGGACGGCATGGGCGCGTTCGCGTGCATGCTCGGCGGCGAGGACGGAAAGACCCTGCTCCTGTGCTCCGCGCCGGACTTCGCCGAGGAGAACCGAAAGGCCGCGCGCGAGGCAGTGCTGTTCACCACGACCGTCGAGGTTCCGGCCGCATGATCACGCTCGAGCAAGCCACCGCCTACATCGCCAACGGCGAGACAGAGGCCGCCGGCCAGGGCCTGAAGCTCGCCTTCGCCGTCGTCGACGCCGCCGGCCACCTGGTCGCGCTGCACCGCATGGACGGCGCGCCGTGGATCGCCCCCGAAGTGGCGATCGGCAAGGCGTGGACGGCGGCCGCCTACGGGGCGCCGAGCGCCGCCCAGGGCGAGAAGATGAAGGAGCTGCACGCGTTCAGCGCGTCGATCTCGGCCGCCACCCACGGCCGCTTCACGCCCCAGATCGGCGGCCTGCCGATCACCGACGGAGACACGGTGATCGGCGCGATGGGCGCCTCCGGCGGCACCGGCCAGCAGGACGAGGACGTCGTCAGGAGCGCGCTACGCGATAGCGCAGGTGGGTGACGCGGTGGCCCTGCACGCTTGAGATCGGGCCTTCGAGCACGAACGGCCCGTTGCGCAGCGCGCCGAAGAACGGCCGCCCGCCGCCCAGCACCACCGGGACGAGATCGACCCCGATCTCGTCCACCAGGCCGGCGTCCAGCGCCTGCGAGGCGATCGTGCCGCCGTTGAGCCCCACGTCCTTGTCGCCGGCCTTCGAGCGCGCGACCTCGATCGCCCGCTCGATGCCACCGTCGGTCACGAACGTGTAGTGCTCGTCGTCGTGCCAGCCCTCGGGCACCGAGTGGGTGAGCACGACGCAGTGGATGCCGAGCGTGTGCTGCCCGCCCCAGCCGTTGGTGATGTCGAACAGGTGGCGGCCGACGACGAAGCAGCCGATCTCGTCGATGATCGCCCGCACCTGCGCGGCGTCCTCTTCGGTGAGGCGGAACGTGAGGTTCGGGCTGGTGGTCTCGATGACCACGTCCCCGCCGCCGTACCAGGCGAAGAGGTGCTCGAAGCCGGTCTCGTCCGGCCCGGAGATGAAGCCGTCGAGGGAGACGCTGGCGCCAGTGGTGATCTTGGTCATGCCCCTTGAGACGACACGTGCCGGCGAACTCATCGGTCGAAGATCGAGCGGTAGAACTCGAGCTCGGCCTCGGCCGCCCGCGTGATGTTCTCGGCCTTGCGGAAGCCGTGCTGCTCGCCCTCGAAGAGCAGGTACTCGCAGCGGATCCCGTTCTCGCGCAGCGCGGCGACGATCTGCTCGGACTGCGACGGCGGCACCACCGCGTCCTCGGAGCCCTGCAACACGATCACGGGCGCGCGGATCTTGTCCGCGTGGTTCAAGGGCGAGCGCTCGTCCCACAGCTCCCGCGGGATCAGGTAGTCCAGGTAACGCGACTCGAACTTGTGGGTGTCGGCCGCCATTCCCGCCAGCTCGGCGACGCCGAAGTAGTCGGCGCCGCACGCGAAGACGCCGGGGTGAAAGCACAGCGCGGCGAGCACCGTCCAGCCGCCCGCGGACCCGCCGGTGATCGCCATCCGCTCCCCGTCGACCTCGCCCGTCTCGGCCAGGAAGCGCGCGCAGTTCGACGCAGTCGTCGACGTCGACTACGCCCCATGTGCCGCGCAGGCGCTCGCGGTACTCGCGCCCGTAGCCGGTGGAGCCGCCGTAGTTGACGTCGACCACCGCGAACCCGCGGCTGGTGAGGAACTGGATCGACGGCCGCAGGGTGGAGCCGACGTGCGCCGTCGGCCCGCCGTGCACGCGGACGACCAGCGGCGGGAGCTCCCCCGACGGAGCGACCACGTCCGGATTGAACGGCGGATAGAACACGGCGTGGGCCGTCCTGCCGCCGGTGGTGGGGAACGACACCGCCCGCGGCACCGACACGTAGGCCTCGGGGATCAGCGACGCGGAGACGCTGGACAGGGTCTCCAGCGACCCGGTCGACGGGTCCAGCCGCAGCACCCGCGAGGTCTGCGTCGGCTTGGCGCCCACGAACACCAGCCGCGTGCCGTCGGACTTCAAATCAACGATCCGCGTGAGCTCGAGCGGCACGTCGCGGACCGCGCCGTCCTCGATCAGGGCGAGATGGTCGGTGCCCTCGGAGGAGTAGACGATCGCGATCCGCCCGTCGTCGAGGAACGCGTAGTAGGACTCGCCGAACTCCCACAGCGGGCCGCCGACCTCGGCCTCCAGCGAGGTGATCGCCCGCTCGCCGCAGTAGAGATTCCACCAGTCATTGCGGTCCGAGCAGTAGTAGAGCTCGCCGGAAGGGCTCCACGCCGGCTGGACGATCGCCTCGTCGACACCACCCGCGATCAGTGTCAGCTCGCCGTCCTCGAGCACGAAGAGCTCACAGCCCTCCCACGGCATCCGCGGGTGATCCCAGGCGAGAAACGCGATCCGCGAGCCATCCACCCGCGGCGAGGAATAGAAGTCGCGGCCGGAAGCCAGCACCCGTACCTCGCCGCCGACGATCTCGACGAGATCGTTGGTGTGCTCGGGCGAGGTCTCACGCTCGCGCACGCAGACGATGCGATCACCGTCGATCTGCAGATCCGCGTAGCGTGCGCCCTCGGGCGAGACCGGGTTCGAACCCACGTACACCCGCTGATCGGCGTCGCGGCAGAAGTACACGACGCCGTCGCGCACGGCGTAGGCGCCGCCGCCGTATTCGTGCACCCGCGTCCGCGCGCTCCAACCGTCCGGGATGACGTCCTCGACCGTGCCATCGCGCCAGCGCACGATCACGTCGCGCCCGTCCTCCAACGGCCGCGCCTCTGACCAGTACACGGCGTCGCCGTCGACCATGACGAGCGATTGCGTCCAGCCCGCGTCGCGCGCGATCACGTCGCCGGCGATCGGCGACGGCCACGCGCCGTACGGGGCGCTAAGGGGTTGATCGGTCACGTGTAGGCAACGGAGTACCAGATGTCCGCTCCATCCGTCCGATGTGGTCGCGCGCGTGGCGGTCCACGATGGTTGATGTGCCCGCTTCCCTCACTCGGCGCGATACTGCTCCCATGTCGTCGCGCGTGACCAGCACCACCTTCGTCGGCCGCGCCGCCGAGCTCGATGAGCTGCGGGCCTCGCTCAACGAAGCCGTCGCCGGCCGCCCCGCACTGGCGTTCGTCGCCGGTGAGTCGGGGGTCGGCAAGACCCGCCTGCTCGCCGAGCTCGAGCGCGCCGCCCGCGCCCAGGGCGTCGGCGTGATCGGCGGCGATTGCGTCGAGCTGGGGGAGGGCGAGCTGCCGTACGCGCCGCTCGTCAGCGCCCTGCGCCCGCTGGCCCGCGCGAACGACCCCGCGTTCGCCGCGCTCTCCCCGCCGGCTCGCAGCGCGCTGGCTCAGATCCTCCCCGGGCTCGGCCGAGGCGAGGAGCGCGTCGACGACGAGGCCACCGCTCAGGCCCGCCTGTTCGACGCGCTCCTCGAGCTGCTGGAGCTGCTCGCGGGGGAGGAGGGGCTGCTGCTGACGGTCGAGGACCTGCACTGGGCCGATCGCTCGACGCGCGCGTTTCTCGTCTACCTGGCGAGCAGCCTCTGCCGCGAGCGGGTGCTGGTCGTCACCACCTACCGGCCGGACGAGCTGCACCGCCGCCACCCGCTGCGCCCGCTGCTGGCCGAGCTCGAGCGCGACGCCCGCGCGCTGCGGGTGGAGCTCAAGCCGCTGACCCGCGAGGAGCTCGCCGCGCAGCTGACCGACATCCTCGGCACGGCGCCCGACGGCATGCTGCTGGACCGCCTGTTCGCTCGCAGCGAGGGCAACCCGCTGTTCGCCGAGGAACTGCTGGCCGCGGGGACGGACGGCCGCGGCTCGCTTCCGCCGACGCTGCGCGACGCGCTGATGCTGCGGATCGAGCGGCTCTCGCCGGATGCGCAGGAGCTGCTGCGCCTGCTCGCGGCGGGCCAGCGGCTGGACCACGAGATCCTCGCCGACGCCTCCGGCATCGACCCGCGGGTGGCGATCCGCGAGGCCGTCGCGGCGCAGCTGGTGGTCATCGACGACGAGGCCCGGTACGCCTTCCGGCACGCGCTGCTGCGCGAGGTGGTCGTCGACGACCTGCTTCCCGGCGAACGCGCCGCCATGCACCTGGCGCTCGCGCAGGCGCTGGAACGCAAGGCCGAGGGCGAGCCGGGCGCGCATCTCGCCGCCGGCATCGCCCACCACTACCTCGAGTCCGGTGACCAGCCGAAGGCGCTGGTGGCGAGCGTCCGGGCGGCCGAGGCCGCCGAGGTCGTGCACGCCAACGGCGAGGCCGCCGCGCTCTACTCGCGCGCGCTGAAGCTGTGGGATCGCGTCACGGACGCCGAGACGCTGATCGGCCGCGATCATGTCGAGTTGCTGCGCGCCGCCGCGTGGACCACCGGCCGCGAGCACGAGCCCGCCCGCGCGGAGACCTATCTGCGCGCGGCGCTGGCCGAGCTCGGCGACCGCGACCCCGAGCGCGCCGCCGACCTGCTCGAGCTGGTCGCGCGCGAGCAGTTCAACCAGGGCCGCTCGGCCGACGCCGCCGAGACCCGCCGCCGCGCGCTGGAGATGCTGCCCGACGCCCCGAGCTGCACCCGCTCGACACTGCTCGCCGGCCTGGCGAAGGAGCTGATGCTGGAGTCGCGTCACGACGACGCGATCGAGGCCGCCGAGCAGGCCCTGGAAGTCGCCCGCGCGATGCACGACACCGTCTCCGAGCTGCGGGCGCTGGACGCCACCGGGGTGTCGCTGTTCGGGCTCGGCCGCTACGAGGACGGCGAGAAGTTCCTCCGTGAGGCCTACACGCGGGCTCGCGACGAGGGCCTGATGCAGTACACGAGCTCGCACGTGAACTACGCCGACGCGCTCGCCTCCGCGGGTCGTCTGGCCGACGCGCGCGAGATCGCCGACGAGGGTGACGAGCTCGCCGCCGCCAAGGGCCTGCCGCGCCGCTGGCTGATGCTGATCCGCGCCGAGCTCGCCTTCGAAGCCGGCGACTGGGCCGCTTCGGAGGCCGCGTTGCCGTCTCCCGGCCGGCCCGCACAGGGGACCACGTTCGTCAACGACGCGCTGCGCCGGATCGAGCTCGCGCTCGGCCGCGGCGACCACGAGGCCGCGCGGACGCTGCTCAACCAGGCCTGCGACGTCGCCGCCGACAGCCGCGAGCCACAGTGGATCGGCCCGTTGGGCTCGTTGAAGGCCGAGCTCGAGCGCCGCACGGGCGACCTCGAAGCCGCGCGCTGCGCGATCGACGACGCGCTCGACCGGCTCGACTTCTGCTCCCAGGACGTCGCGCGGATGGCCCGCGTGGCCGCGACCGGCGTGCGCATCGAGGCCGACGCCGCGGTCCGCGCGCGCGACCTGGGGGAGGACCCGGCGTTCGCGATCGCCACCGCCGAAGGGCTGCTCGCCCGCGTCGAGGCGTGCGCCGAGGGCGACCGCCCGGTGGAGGCGGCGTTCCTGGCCACCGCGCGGGCGGAGTTGGCCCGCGCGCAGGATCACGATGACCCCGCGTCGTGGGTCGCCGCCGAGGCGGGCTGGTCGGCACTGGGCCGGCCGTACCGTGCGGCGCAGGCGACCCGCCGCAAGGCCGAGGCGCTGCTGGCGAGCGGCGAACGCGAGGCGGCCGCCGAGGCCGCCGCGGAGGCACTGGCCGCCGCGCAGCACATCGGCGCGCGCTGGCTGGCGTCGGAGATCGAGGGCTTCGCGCTGCGCGCACGGCTGCGGTTGGAGCCCGACGAGTCTTCACCGGCGCCCGCGCCAACTGCCACGGATGCCGGTGAAGACCCGTTCGGGCTCACACCGCGCGAACGTCAGGTCCTCGCGCTCCTGGCGAACGGGAGCACGAACCGAGAGATCGGCGCCGCCTTGTACATGGCCGAGAAGACGGCGTCCGTCCACGTCTCTCGCATTCTCTCCAAGCTCGACGTGCGCTCCCGCACGGAGGCCGCGGCGGTTGCCCACCGCGTAGGGCTTGTTCAGTAGAGGCGCTGAATCGCGCCGAGTGCCTTGGCCGTGCTGCGCGTGCTCACGTAGATCGAGAGCAGCGCCGCCGTGATGAGAGGTTCCCGCATGAGATGCAGTGTGCGGGATTCCTCCACCGTGCGACATGGACCCACGTCCAAAGCGGGTTCGACAGCGCGTCTAGGCGGGGGCGGTAACGGGGTCCGACCCCTGTAGGTTCAGAGCGCGGCCTGGAGGACCTTTTTCGCGATCGGAGCGGCGGACGCGCCGCCCTGGCCCGCGTTGGGGAGCATGACCGCGACCGCGACCTTGGGGTTGGAGGCCGGGGCGAAGCAGACGAACCAGGCGGTCGTGTTGTTCGGGTCCTGGGCGATGTCGGCGGTCGAGACGAGCTCGGCGGTGCCGGTCTTGCCCGCGACCTGCACGCCGGGGATCGCGGCCGCGCGGCCGGTGCCGTACTGGACGACGGCGATCATCATCTGGCGCACCTGGCCGGCGACCTTGGAGCTGACGACGCGGGTCTTGACCCGCTTGGTGCCCGCCAGGTGGGGTTTGATGCGCACGCCGTGGTTGGCGATCGTCGCCGCCACCGAGGCCATCTGCAGCGGCGTCGCGTTGTCGGTGTTCTGGCCGATCGCGGCCGACCCGACGGCGATCGCGTCCTTCATCTGCTTGGGGACGGTGCTGACCTTGGCCGCCGGGATGTCGGGCTGCTCGTTGAAGCCGAACTTCTCCGCCGTCGCCAGCAGGCGCTTGGCCCCGACCTTCGCGCCGACCGGGCCGAAGACGCTGTTGCAGGAGTGCGCGAAGGAGTTGATCAGCGTCCCGCCGCAGGTCTCGTCGGACGCGTTGCGCAGCTTGACGCCCGAAAGCGTCGCGTAGGTCCGCGCCGGATACGTGCTCGACAGCTTGGCGACCTTGTTCTGCAGCGCCGAGGCCGCGGTGACGATCTTGAACGAGGAGCCCGGTGGCTGGGGCGCGGAGACGGCGAGGCCGGCGAGCGCGAGCACCGAGCCGTCCGACGGCTTGATCACCGCCACGCCGCCCAGCGCCTTGCCCAGCGCGGCGTTGGCCTGCTTCTGCAGCCCGAGCCGGATCGTCGTGTGGATCGACTTCCCACGCCGGCCGGGGATCTTCTTGATCACACGATCGCCGTAGCGCAGGGTGACGGTTCGGCGACCGCCCAGGCGGTCGTCGTAGATGCGCTCCAGGCCGGTCGGCTCGTCGCCCGCGGTGCCTGCGATCGACGCGCCCGTGGGGTCGCTGTTGAGCAGTCGCCCGCCCGCGTCATAGATCTTCCCGCGCGACGGCGCCTCACCGGACTTCTTGCGCACCTCCTCGCCCTTCTCCAGCCCGGGCAGGCGCGATTCCGGCGACCAGGCGACGCGGCCCTCGCCCGCCGCGTTCTCGCTCGGCGTGAAGACGATCGTCCCCTTCAGCGACCCGAAGTCCTTGGTCTCGACCGTGACCGGCACGTGCACCGTCCCGTCCGAGCGCAGCGCCCCGATCTTCCCCGCGCGCACCCGCGTGACGCCCGCGGAACGGTTCGCCCGCCGGTAGTCGGCCAGGAACGAGATCTTCGGGTTGGCCTTCTGCGACGGCGCGTCGACCAGCGCGTACATCTCGTTGTACTTGCCGGACGTCCACGCCTCCACGAACTTCGTCACCGCCGGCACGCGCTGGTCGGAGTCCAGTTGCCGGTGCACGAGCGCGTACGCGCCGCCCGCGAGTCCGCCGAGGATCACCAGCACGACGATGACCGCGCTCAGCGACGGGCCCCGCCGGCGACGCGTACGCGAATACCGGGGCGAGGAGAGAAACAACGTGCCGGCCTTCGGGGCGTACCCGAGGGATCCAGAACGGCGTCGACGTCGGCGGGCCACCGGCGTCAGTTCTAGCGGGTCCATCGGACCGCTCAACGTTCCTTCAAGCGGTTGTCGGGTCGGTCGATCAACGGGACATGCGGCTTCGAAACCTCAAACTGGCAGTTCGGCTTGGCCTCGGCTTCGGGACGCTGACCCTCGCCATCCTCGCCCTCGGCGGCCTCGGCCTCACCTCCGTGCAGACGCTGCGCGGCGATCTCGACGAGCTCCAGGAGCGCGACCTGCGCGGCGCCGTCATCGCCGCCGAGCTCGAGGTCAACGCCGAGCGCGTCTCGCATCTGACCGCGCAGGCGCTCTACGTCTACGAGGTCGATCCGGCCAAGGCCGAGGCGCTCAGCGCCCAGGTCAAGGCGATCGACAAGGAGACCAACGCGAAGGCCGCCGAGCTCGAGCAGCTGCTGGCCGGCACCGCGGGCGCCGATGACGCCAAGGCCTTCACCGCCAAGGAAGCCGAGTTCGACAAGGCCTACTACGGCGCGCTCGAGGCGTCGCGCCGCGAGACCGCGAAGGGCCTGACGTCCGAGGACGACCGCAACGGCTCGCGCACGCTCTACCGCGAGCGGGTCGTCCCGCTCGCCGCCGAGTTGCGGACGATCGCCGCCCAGGGTCGCAGCGCGGTCGACGGCTCCGACCTCGCCGGCGTCGAGGCCGACAAGGCCAAGGCCGCACAGGAGGAGCGCGAGATGGTGATCGTCGCCACCCTGGCACTGATCATCGCGCTGCTCGTCGCCACCTGGATCACCCGCAGCGTCACGAGCGGCGTGCGCGTCCTGCTCGGCCACGTGGGCGAGATCGTCTCGACCTCCACGGCCGAGCTGCGCCGCGGGATGCAGGCGCTGGCCAAGGGCGACCTGACCCAGGAGATCCACGCTCCCGCGCCACGGATCGAGAACCCGTCCGGCGACGAGATCGGCCGGCTGGGCGCGCGCTTCAACGAACTGGCCGAGGCCACCGACGCCTCGCTGGACGCCTACGAGGACATGCGCGGCGCCCTCAACGGCCTGCTGTCCGACGTCTCCCAGTCGGCCGGGCTGGTCGCCGCCACCGCCCAGGAGGTCGCCGCGACCTCCGACGAGGGCGGGCGCGCCGTGGGCGAGATCGCCGCCGCGATCACCGACGTCGCCGACGGCTCCGAGCGCCAGTTGCGGATGATCGAGTCCACTCGCGAGGCGGTCGACGCCGCCGCCCGCACCGCTGACGAGAGCGCCGCCAACGCCGGCGAGACCGCCGTCGCCGCCGAGCAGGCGCGCGCCGTCGCCACCGACGGCGTGGCGGCCGCCCAGCACGCGACGGCCGCGATCGAGGAGATCGCGCGCACCAGCGCCGAGGTCCAGACCGCGATCGGCGCACTGTCGGCCCGCTCGGAGAAGATCGGCGGGATCGTCGACACGATCACCGCGCTCGCCGAGCAGACCAACCTGCTCGCGCTGAACGCCGCGATCGAGGCCGCCCGTGCCGGTGAGCAGGGTCGCGGCTTCGCCGTGGTCGCCGAGGAGGTCCGCACGCTCGCCGAGGAATCGCGTGAGGCCGCCGGCCAGATCTCCAGCCTGATCGAGGAGATGCAGGGCGAGACCGGCCGCGTCGTCAGCGTCGTCGCCGGGAGCACGAGCCGCACCGAGGAGGGCGTCGCCACCGTCGCCCGCGCGCGTGACGCCTTCGAGGCGATCGGCGCCGCCGTGGAGGACGTCGGGTTGCGGGTGACGCTGATCGCCCAGGCGGTCAGCACGATCTCCCACGAGGCGCAGCGCGCTTCGGACGATGTGGTCGGCGTGGCCGCCGTCGCCGAGCAGAGCTCCGCCTCGGCCGAGCAGGTCTCGGCCTCCAGCCAGCAGTCCAGCGCCTCCGCGCAGGAGATCGCCGCGTCCGCGCAGAGCCTGGCCGGGACGGCCGAGCACCTCAACGCGCTCGTGGGCCGGTTTACACTCGCTGTGTGAGCACCGCCTTCGCCGACGAGTCCGCGTATGCGCGGATCGTCGAACCGCACCGGCGCGAACTGCACGCGCACTGTTACCGCATGCTGGGCTCGATCCAGGACGCGGAGGATGCGCTGCAGGAGTCGCTGGTGCGGGCATGGAAGGCGCTGGATCGCTTCGAGGGCCGGTCGTCACCGCGGTCGTGGCTGTACCGGATCGCGACCAACACCTGCCTGGACGCGCTCGCCAAGCGCCCGGCCCGGCGCGAGCTGCCGATCGACCGCGACGGCGACGAGCCGCCGCTGGCCGAGACGGTCTGGCTTCAGCCCTACCCGGACGATCCCGACGCCGCCTACGAGGCGCGCGAGAGCGTCGAGCTCGCCTTCATCGCCGCGTTGCAGCACCTGCCGGCCAACCAGCGCGCGGTGCTGATCCTGCGCGAGGTCCTCGGCTTCAGCGCCAAGGAGACGGCGGAGATGCTCGACACGACGCCGGCGAGCGTCAACTCCGCCATGCAACGGGCCCGCGCGTCGGTGGACGAGCGCACGCCGGCGCAGTCTCAACAGGAGACGCTGCGCGCGCTCGGCGACGACGAGATCCGCGAGCTGGTCGAGCGCTACGTCGACGCCTGGAACCGCGGCGACCTCGATGCGGTCGTGTCGATGCTCGCCGAGGAGGCGACGTTCTCGATGCCGCCGGACTTCCGCTGGTTCCGGGGACGCGCCGCGATCCGCAAGTTCTTCCCGCTCGGGCCGATGAGCATCCGGCGGATCTTCGTGCCCGCGCCCAGCGCCAACGGGCAGCTCACGTTCGGCACGTACAAGCTGATCGACGGGGAGTGGCTGCCCAACGCGATCCATGTCCTGACGCTCAACCGGGCGGGGGAGATCACGGACATGTTCTGTTACCTGGATGCCGCGCTGTTCCCCTACTGGGGCCTTCCGCTAACGCCTCCCTAAATAGGCGGGACTCCGATTGACGGAGGCCGTACGATCGATGGCAATGGCCATCTCGTTCGCCCCACCGCTCTCCCGTCGCCTCGCCGATACGCAGTCCTCGCCCGTGCGCGAGTTGCTGCAGATCGCGATGCGCCCGGAGGTAATCTCGCTGGCGGGCGGGCTTCCGGCGGCGGACACGTTCGACGTGCCCGGCCTGGCCGCGGCCTTTGCCGAGGTGCTCAACGGCCCGGACGCCACCCATGCGCTGCAGTACTCGACGACCGAGGGCGACCCCGGGCTTCGCCGGCACCTGGCGGCGTTCATGTCCACGCGCGGGCTGGCGGTCAGCGCCGACGAGCTGCTGATCACCACCGGCTCCCAGCAGGCGCTCGGGCTGGTGGCGACCGCGCTGCTGGACCAGGGCGACGTCGTGCTGGTCGAGAACCCGACCTACCTGGCGGCGCTGCAGGCCTTCCAGCTCGCCGACGTGCAGGCCGTGGCGGTGCCCACCGACGACTTCGGTCCCGACCCCGTGGCGCTGCTGGAGATCGCGCGCGAGACCGGCGCCAAGGTCGCCTACCTGATCCCGACCTTCCAGAACCCGACCGGCCGCACGATGCCGGCCGAGCGCCGCGCCGCCGTCGCCGCGGCCGCCGCCGAGGCGGGGCTGTGGCTGGTCGAGGACGACCCGTATTCCGCGCTGCGCCTGGAAGGGGAGGACGTCGATCTGCTGGCGGCCAGCGCGCCCGACCGCACGATCGTCGTCCAGACGCTCTCCAAGGTGCTCTCGCCGGGGCTGCGGATCGGCTACCTGCGGGCGCCGGCGGCGCTGCGCGGGCCGCTCGCGGTGGCCAAGCAGGCCGCCGACCTGCACACCTCGACGGTCGCGCAGATGGCCGCGGAGCGCTGGCTGGCCGCGCACGACCTCGGCGAGCACATCGCCGGGCTGGCCGCGCACTACCGCCCGCGGCGCGACGCGCTGCTGGCCGGCCTGCAGGAGTTCCTGCCCGCGGGGTCGCGCTGCACGGAACCCGAGGGCGGCCTGTTCATCTGGGTGCGGCTGCCGGAGGGCTACGACGCGGCGGAGATCCTCCCGCGCGCGCTCGAGCGTGGCGTGGCCTTCGTGCCGGGCAAGTACTTCTACGCGGGCGAGGAGGACCCACGCACCCTGCGCGTGTCCTTCGCCACGGCGACCCCGGCGGAGCTGCGCGACGGCGCGGCCCGTCTCGGCGCCGCCTGCACGGGGTAGGGGCCAAGGTATGCCCGAGAGACCACACCCAGACCTGGACCGGGTGCGCGACGCGCTGAGCAAACGCGACGAGGACGTGCCCGAACCGCCCGAGGAGAACGAGCCCGAAGCGTCCGAGGAGGACGATGGAGAAGCGTGAGCTCGACCGTGGCGGGCCGCTCGCACGCCTCGGCGTGGTGGCCGTGAACCTGACGTTCGTCGGGTTGGTGGTGATGTAATCGACGACGTGCCCGACGAGCCGCGCGCGGCGCTGGCGATCCCCGCGTTCATCGCGGCGGTCGTGGCGATCGTGTTCGCGATCTTCCTCGGGCCGCTGCTGGTCGTCGCCGTCGGGGCGAGCGCGGTGGTGCTGGGCGGCAGTGCGTGGCATGACACGCGCACGCACGGCCGCTCCGGCGAACAGATCGCGACCGCCGCGATGGCCTTGGGCCTCGCGGCGATCGTGATCAGTTGGATCGTCTATCTGACGTGAACCCGCTTTACGGGGTCGTGGTCGACAGGGTGAACGTGAGCGACTTGCTGTAGGCGCCCGTGCGCAGCGGCTCGTTGACGCCGATCGACTGCGAGAACGTCACCGTGACGCTGTCGTTGGAGACCGGACCGGCGTAGCTGAGCAGCGTGGTCGGGACGGACGAGCCACCCACGTCGGCGAGGGCCGAGCCGGTGCCGGCGGCGCTGGTGGCGCGAGCCTGAACCGGGCTGACGAGCGCGAACGTGCCGTTCATCAGTCGGCCGGTGGCCGTCGAGGACGGGTCGGCGACGCTCAGCGTCGCGTCACCCGCGGTCGAGATCACGTTCGCCATCGTCGTGGCCGTGTAGACCCGGGCGACGCCCGGGGTGAACGGGGCGAACGCGGCGGGCGTGCCCAGCGAGAGGGCGAGCGTCGCCGGGACAGTCCCAGTGGCGCCGCCGCCGGCCGTGGCCACGACGTTGTAGGTGACGGTCTTGGTCGTCGTGTTGCCGGCGTTGTCCTTGGCCGTGACGGTCACGGTGTGGGGGCCGACGTCGGTGCCGGCGGTCGCGAGGTTCGCGCCGTTGGCGATCGCCAAGCCGTTGTCGGTCGCCGTGCAGGACGCCACGGTGTTCGCGTCGCCGCAGCTGAACGCCAGCGCGACCGGCGTGCCGATCGGGATCATCGCGCCGTCGACCGGCGAGGTGATGTCGATCGTCGGGGCGATCGAGTCGGTGACGCCGTTGAGCAGGATGGCCTGCCCGCGGTCGCGGCCGGTGGTCACCTGGGACTGGGGGTTGGAGTCCCAGCCGGGGATGCCGACGGCGGCGACGTTGACGCCGTTGGCGGCGAGGTCACCGAGACCGGCGACGTTCCAGCCGGCCTGGTCGCCCCAGCGGAAGCCGCCGCCGCCCTGGAGCAGCTGGCCCTTGCCGGCGAGGCTGGCCGTGGCGACGTTGGCCGGGGTCCTGGAGCCGTAGACGACGTACGCGCCGCCGATCGACTCTTGCGGGCCCACGCTGTTCGGGGCGGGCGCCTGCGTTGGGCCGGACGCGCGATCCATGCCCGGGGCACCCGCGAGGACGTCGTTGAGGCCGTCGTTGTTGAGGTCGGGCGAGACCGCCACCGACCAGCCGAGGCCGTCCTGATCCTTGGCGCCGTCGATGCGGTAGTCGCCGGGACGCAGGTTGGCGAGCGTCATGTCGCCGCTCATCGCGCCGCCCTTGAGGACGTAGGCCGAGCCGGCCATGAGCGCGTTGTTGGGGCCGTGGAACGGCACGCCGATGATGAGCTCGGGCTTCTTGTCGCCGTCGACATCACCCGCGGCGAGCGAGTAGCCGGACTGATCGTCGGCATCGCCGTCGATGCGGAAGCCGTCGGAGCCGAGCGCGGCGAGCGCGACCGCGCCGTTGGACGTCTTGCCCTTGACGATGTAGGTCGAGCCGGCGTAGTCCTTGGCGAAGACCGCGGACACCGCCACGTCGTCCTTGCCGTCGCCGGTGAAGTCGCCCGCGGCGACCTGCCAGCCGGTCTTGGCGTTGCCGGACTCGCCGTTCATCTTGAAGCCGTCGGTGCCGAGGTCGGCGAGGTCGGCGTTGGCCGGGGTGGCCTTGCCGAACACGACGTAGGCCGCGCCCGCGTCACCCTCGCACGTCAGCGGCAGGACGCCGGTGCGGCAGGCGGTGCCGATCGCGCCGAGCACGTAGTCGCGGATGCCGTCGCCGTTGATGTCGCCCGTGGCGACGGAGTAGCCCGCGCGGTCGCCTTGGCCCGCGCCGTCGATGCGGATGCCCTGCGTGTCCGTCGCGAGGTCGATCTCGGTGCTCGCGCTGCGGCCGTAGACGATGCGCGCGCCACCGGCGTTGGTCTTGGCGGGCGTGCCCGGGTCGGCCCACGGGGTGCCGATCAGCAGATCGTCCTTGCCGTCGCCGTTGACGTCGCCGGCCGAGGCCAGCGACCACCCGGCGTGATCGCTCGCGACCGCGCCCTCGATGCGCACGCCGTTGGTGCCGAGCGCCGCCAGGTCGACCGACGGACCCTGACTGGGCTTGCCGTAGACCACGTAGATGGCGCCCGCCTGGGAGCGGGTCGGGCCGTCGGCGCTGAGCATCCACATGCCGAGCGCGACGTCCTTGTAGCCGTCGCCGTTGAAGTCCCCGGCGCTGACCATCTTGTCTCCAACCTTGGCCGCGGCGGCCAGGTTGCCGATCTTGACGTTCGCGTCAGTGAGCAGGTCCACCGGACCACCCGCGTTCAGCGGGCCCGCCATGGCCGCTGGCGCCATCGCCGCGCTCAGCGCGGTCACAGCGCCGGCGCAGGCAAGCGCACGCCGTCGTCTCGTATTCAACACTCCGAAATCCCTCTCTTGGGCCGATCAACTGGCAAACGGCCCGTCCCCACGGCCATCATGGCCCGCTCATCAACTACATGTCGTAGGAACTGGCCGAACGGGGGAACCCGAATGGTCAGCACGCGTAGGCGGGCAGGGCGAGGACCTACTACGGTGCGTCGTCTGTGAGCTCCGCCCGTCCCGACTGGCTCGCATCCATTTCACATCGGATGAGGAACAGAGAACGTGCGGAAGACCGTTGCGGTGCTCGCCGTCGCCATGCTGGGAGGATCAATCCCAGCAGTGGCACGAGCGGCCGACCCTGACACCACCGCGTTGAGAAACGCCGTGACGCGGGCAGAAGTCCTGCGTTACGAACAGCGCCTGAACACCATCGGCCTGTCGAATGAGAACAATCGCCTGACCGCGTCGCAGGGCAACTACGAGTCCCTGAACTACGTGGTCAGCGAGCTGCGACGGATCGGCTACAACCCGACCCTGGTGCCCTACGCGAACACGGCGTCCCCGAACTCGTGGTCGGAGCGGACGCCCTCGACCCTCGAGGTCGTCACCTCGCCCAACCAGACGACGCTGCCCGACGGCAAGACGTTCGTCAACGGGCTCACCTCCGCGAGTGACTTCGCGCAGATGCAGTGGAGCCAGAGCGCCGACATCACCGCGCAGGTGATCCCGGCCGCCCGGATCCAGATCCCGCCGCCCGCGACCGCGGACACGGTCCGCAGCGGCTGCTCGATGAGCGACTTCCCGGCGACGGTGAAGGACAACCTCGTGCTCGTCCAGCGCGGCGGCTGCACCGAGCTCGTGAAGGCGATCAACGCCCGCGCCAACGGCGCCAAGGGCCTGATCATCATGAACGAGGGCCAGACCGGCCGGACCGCGAACACGACCCGCTACGTCTCGCAGACCTACCCGGGCACCGTCGGCCTGGGCGTGACCTACGCGCTCGGCCAGCAGCTCTACGAGGCCGCGCAGACCGGTCCCGTGACGCTGCGCTTCAAGTCCGACAACAACCTGAACCTGCGCCTCGACTACGACATCAGCGCCGAGACGCCGACCGGCGATCCCACGCGCGTACTGCAGGTCGGCGCCCACATCGACGGCGTCGCGGCGGGCCCGGGCATCAACGACGACGGTTCCGGCACGGCCATGAACCTCACGATCGCCCACCAGATCATGAAGCTGGGCATCAACCTCAAGTACAAGATCCGCTTCGGCTGGTTCTCGGGCGAGGAGCAGGGCCTGTACGGCTCGACGTTCTTCGTCAACCAGCTCAACTCGCTGCAGACGACGCAGACGCTGGCCATGCTCGACTACGACATGATCGCGTCGACGAACTGGATCCCGTTCATGTACGTCCCGAACAACACGACGGAGCCGACGCTCCCGCAGGCCCAGAAGGACGCCGAGGCGACGCTGAGCAAGACGCACATCGACTACCTCAACGGCAAGCTCAACGTCAAGCAGGTCGACTACCCGTTCGACAACCGCTCCGACTACGCCCAGTGGCGCCGCCCGTCGGCGACCCGCGGCGTGCCCGCAACCGGCTTCTACACCGGCGCCGAGGGCATCAAGACCGCCCAGCAGGTGGCGGACAACGCGGCCTCCACGGCGGGGACCGGCGGCCAGGCCGGCATCCAGGCCGACCCGTGCTACCACGAGTGGTGCGACACGGTGTTCAACCTGAGCCAGTACGGCCTGGACGAGTTCACCGACGTGCTGGCGCACAGCATCCTCTCGTTCGCCGGCGTCGGTCAGGACGCGGTCGAGATGCCGATCCGCACCGACAACTAGCGACTGGGGCTGCTGGCGGCTTTACGCGGCCAGCAGCCCGAGCTCGTCGGCCCGCCGCACGGCCTCGGCGCGATTGCGCACGCCGAGCTTGCGGAAGATCGACGAGGCGTGCTGCTTGACGGTGTTGGGGGAGAGCCCCAGCGCGAGGGCGATCGCCGGATTGGTGGCACCCGCCGCGAACGCCGTCAGCACGTCGCGTTCACGCGCGGAGACGGCGCCAGCCGGCGGTGTGTCGGCCGGCTGCTCGACCGTCCCGTCGTCGCGCAACAGCAGTGCGCCGGGGAACGCGTCGGCCAGCCGCTCGTCGCCGGCCAGCACGAGCTGCGGCTGGAGCCGGGCGGCGACCTCGAGTGCGTCCCGCAGCGTGCGGGCGCCGGCGCTCGCCGCCACCCACGCGCGACCCTGCAGAGCGAGCAGGACACCGGCGCGGCGGACGTCCACCGGGTCGGCCACGAGCACCCGGACCGGGGCGGCCGGCGGGCGGAACGGCTCGCGGCCGTCGGCCAGGATGCCCAGCCGGCGCGCGGTGTGCACCGCGGCGGCACGGTTGGGCGCGCCGAGCTTGTCGTAGAGCCCGAGCATGTGGTGCTTGATCGTGCCGGGCGCGAGGTAGAGCGCCGCACCGATCTCGGCGTTGGTGAGCCCGGCGCCGACGAGCCGCAGGATGTCGCGCTCGCGCGGTGCGAAGCGCACCTCACCGGGGGGCGCGGGCTCCGGCTCGCACGCGCCGCCGGCCGCGAGCTCGCGGACCGCGGCCAGCAGCTCGCGTGCGGGCAGCTCCTTGGCGATCGCGCCGCGGGCGCCGGCCGCGCGGGCGACCCGCAGCGAGACCTCATCCCAGCGCGAGACCAGCAGGGCGGTCGGCGCGCCGGCGGCGCTCAGGCGCTCGCACACACCCAGGCCGAGGCCGACGTCGACGAGCGCGATGTCGAACGGCCCGGCCTCGAGCGCCTCGTCGAGCGTGCGGGCCGTGCTGACCCGCTCGACCCACGGGACGCGCGTCAGCAACCAGCGCAGGCCGCTGGACAGCACATCGTGATCTTCGACCACCAACACCCGCAGTCGCCGCGTCGGTGCGGCGCTGGGAAGCAGCGGTCGCGCCTTCGAACCCTCCGCGACCAGCACTTGACCCTCCTCAAGAGCTACTGACCGTCAATTCCTAACTCCTCGGGGACCGTGCGCCAAGCAACCGAGCGCGGAGACCTCTCAACGGTTACGACGGCCCATAGGAGACATCGAGCACATCAATGGCGTTCTCGAGCCGTCCGCGCAGCAGCATCAGGTGGCGCTCGTCGGCGCTGACGGCCAGTTCGATCCGGTGGTCGAGATAGGTCATCGCGAGGACCTGCGCGCCGCGGCGCTGGCAGATCCCAAGCACGCGCAACAGGACACCGGGGCGGTCGGCGACGTCGAGCGACAGCCGTGTGACGGAGGACGGGGCGACGCCGGGGGGAAGCAGGAGCATGGGGAACAGACCTTTCTCGTCCCCAGGGTGCGCGCGCAGAAGCATCCGCCGACGTCCCTAAGGACGACAGAGGCCCGCGGTGGAGTTCCGCGGGCCTAGCGAATGACGATGATGAAGCGCACGGAGCCGCGCGACAGGTAGGTGGCGAACGGCTCCATGCACATCACGTTACCTAAAGGGGCCAGGCCCCGTCAACCAACGTGACAGGGGCCTGGCCCCTTTAGGTTCAGTGGGCGAGCGTGAAGCGGCCGACGATGCTGTCCAGCTGGGCGGCGATCGCGGCCAGCTCCTGGGCGTTGGAGGCGATCTCCTGCGTGGAGGCGCTGGTCTGCTGGGTGGAGGCGGAGACCTGCTCGGCGGAGGCGCTGGACTGCTCGGCGACCGCGGCGACCTCGGTGATGTCGGACTCGGCGCGGCGGGCCTCGGCGCTGATCTGATGCACGGCGGTGGCGATCTCGCCGACGCGGCTCGGTGACGTCCTCGACGGCGGCGCCGATGGCCTCGAAGGCCTCGCGGGTCTGCTCGACGGTGGCGACGCCATCGGCCGTGCGGCGGCCGCCCTCGGCGACGACGCCGACGACGTTCTCGGTCTCGGCCTGGATCTCGGCGATCAGCGCGGAGATCTCGCCGGCCGCGGCCTGGGACTCCTCGGCCAGCTTGCGGACTTCCTCGGCGACGACGGTGAAGCCGCTTGCCCTGCTCGCCGGCGCGGGCGGCCTCGATCGCGGCGTTGAGCGCGAGCAGGTTGGTCTGCTCGGCGATGCCGGTGATCGTGGTCGACGATGCCGCCGATGCGGGCGGACTTGGCGGCCAGGTCCTCCATCGCGGTCCCGACGTTGGCGCGAGGACTCGGCGACCTGGCGGATCGCGTCGGTGGCCTGGCGCGGCGGCGCGGACGCCTTCCTCGGCGACGCCGCGCGCCTCGTTGGCGGCCTCGGCGGTGGCGGTGGCGGTCTCGGCGCTGTCGGCGGCGGCGCGGGCGGCCTCCTGGACGGCCTCGCGGGTGGACTCGACCATGCGGACCTGGCGCTCGGCGCCCTGGGCGACGTCGGTGACGGCGGACGCGATCTCGCCGACGGCGCGGCCGGCCTCCTCGGAGGTCGACGCCATCTGCTTGGAGGCGGAGGACGACGGTGCCGGCGCCCTCGGCGACCTCGGTGATCATCGCGCTCAGGTTCGCGCGCATGGCGTTGTAGGCCTCGATCGACCGCCCTGGCCCTGGCGAGCATGCTGTTGAAGGTGAGCGACAGCTGGCCGAGCTCGTCGGTGCTGGTGACCTCGACCGGGGTCGTCCTGGGCTCGACGCTGTGGCTCAGGTCGCCGTCGGCGACGGCATCGAGGCCGGCGCCGAGACCCGTCAGGCAATGCTCGTCGAGGCTCGTGAGGCGGGTGCCGAGCGCCTTGACCGGGCTTCACGACCGAGCGCGTGACCCAGATGGCGAGCGCGATCGCGGCCAGGATCGCGGCCAGCGACAGGCCGACGATCAGGCGCTTGCCGCCGACGTCGGCGTCGTGCGCGTCGCGCACGCCCTGATCGGCGAACCTGCGGGTGGCGGCGGACAGCGCGTCACCCGCGGCCTCGAGCTTGTCGTCGGCCTCGAGCAGCTGCCCCTCGAAGGCGGTGCGCGACTCGGCGCGGTCCTCGTCGTGGCGCACGGTTTCGGCGCGCGAGTCGCTGAGGACCTGCTGCTGGAGCTTGACCATGTCGGCGCGCTCCGACGACGAAGGCGGCGTACGCGTCGGCCGCGCTCGTGCCGGCGAACAGCGTGTCGAGCCTGGCGCTGTCGGCCTTGTTCTTGGCCCAGTTGGCCTCGATGTTCTTCATGATCCCGTCCTCCGCGGCGAGATCGCCGTCGCGCACGTAGAGGTGCTGCGCGATCAGGCTGACGTTGTCCTTGGCCCGCTGTCTGGATGTCGCCGAGCAACTGCGCGGCCGCGAGATGGCGCTCCCCAAGTTCGTCGGTCTTGACGCGCAGCCCGCTCATGGCGTGGACGCCAGTGAAGGCGACTATGGCCATCGCCAGACAGAGCACGCCGAATGCACCACCAAGGCGCACGGCGAGCGGGAGGTTACGGATCGAGGTCATGCCGTTCGGTTCGGCACGTGACGGCCTGATTTGTAGACCGTGAGAGGTTTCCCGCGCGGTTTGAGAGCTTTGAGGTCGGATATGCGACGAGTCGGCATCGTGGGTGCGGGTACGGCGGGGCTGGCCACGGCCGCGCTGCTCGCGCGCGCGGGCGACCGCGTCGAGATCCTCGAGCGCGCGCCCTCGCCCGGCCCGGTGGGCGCGGGCCTGCTGTTGCAGCCGACCGGCCAGGCCGTCCTGGCACGGCTCGGTGTGCTCGACGAGATCCTCGCGGGAGCGGCACGGGTCGAGCAGGTGGTCGGGACGACGATCGCCGGCAAGCGCTTCATGGACCTGCGCTATCCGGGCGAGACGTTCGGCCTCGGCGTGCACCGCGGGGCGCTGTTCGCGGCGCTGCGCGGGGCGGCCGAGCGGGCGGGAGCGGTGCTGATGCCCGGGGCGGAGGTCGTCGGGCGCAACGGCGGCGTGCTGATCGACGCCGGCGGCGCGCGCTACGGGCCGTACGACCTCGTGGTCGGGGCGGACGGGGCGCGCTCGACGATGCGGCGCCACCTCGGGACCACCGCACGCATCCACGAGCACCGCTGGGGCGCGCTGTGGGGAATCTTCCCTGACCCCGGCGGCGTCTTCACCTACCTCGACCAGTACTTCGACGGCGCCGGGCGGATGGCCGGGTTCCTGCCGACGGGCACGGGCGGGGTCTCGCTGTTCTGGTCGATACGGCTCGACCGGATCGCGGCCGCCCGCGCCGCCGGCGTGGAGGCGTTCCGCGACGATCTGTTCTCGCTCGTCCCGCAGGCCTCGTTCCTGGCCCTGCACTCGATG
Organism: uncultured Solirubrobacteraceae bacterium; assembly: GCA_963798325.1. Classification (GTDB taxonomy): domain Bacteria; phylum Actinomycetota; class Thermoleophilia; order Solirubrobacterales; family Solirubrobacteraceae; genus Solirubrobacter. Next base: position 53,151 of record CAWCSS010000001.1, on the reverse strand, counting down.
GACCAGCTGCTGCCGGCGTCCTATCGGCAGGTGTCGCTCGCGCGCTGGCACGACGCCCAGCTCGTGCTGATGGGGGATGCCGCGCACGCGCTCTCGCCGCAGCTCGGGCAGGGCGCGAACCTCGCGCTGATGGACGCCGGCGGCGCTCGCCGACGCCTCGTCACTCGAGGCGTTCGAGGCGGCGCGCCGCGCGCAGGCACGCTTCTACGGCTTCGGCGCCCGGGCGCTGAACCTCGTCTTCCAGAACTCCTTCGAGCCGGCCGCCTGGCCGCGTGACCATCTCATGGGACCGGCGACCCGCGTGCCGGGGATGCGGAGGCTGATGCTCCGCACCCTGTCGGGGAAGATGTTCATGTAAGCCCTACCAGACCACGGGCTTCACCGGCAGGGCGAGGAGCGCCTGCCAGGTGAGCGCATCCGTGGTGCCGCTGACCGGGATGCCGTGGGCGGCCTGGAACGTGCGCAGCGCGGTGTCGGTCGTGGCGTCGAACGTGCCGGTGACGGCCACGGTCGGGTCCGCGGAGGCGAGGTGCTGCTGCATCCACACGACCTGGTCGCTCTTGGAGTTCTTGGCGAGCGGCGGCCAGCCCGGATCGGCCGGGGGCTCGGGCAGCGGGGCGACGGGCTGCGTCAGCGTCAGCCACGAGGCCTCCGTCGTGTGCTGCCACGACCACCAGCTCAGCCCGGCGGCGCCGTAGGCGGCCCAGATCGAGCGGAAGCGGGCGAGCTGATCGGCCGGCGGGTTCTGGTAGGTCTGGCCCAGCGGGGCGATCGCGACGCCGTAGATCCGGTTGTGGGCGAGCGTGTGGCCGCTGGCCGCGTCGACGGTCGCGCCGATGTCGCGCCAGTACACCTGCGGGAGATTCGCCTGCGCGCCGCCGGGGCCGAGGAACACCGAGTAGGGCAGCTTCGGGTGGTAGTCGACGTACGGGAAGCTCGTCAGGCCGAGCGGGTAGGTGGGGCCGATCGCCGCCCGCAGGGCGCCCAGGTACTGCTGCGCCTGCGCGTACTTGCCCTCGTAGCGCGTCTCGGCGTCGATCACCAGGCAGTCGGCGCCCGCCGCCACCGCGTCCGCGCCGAGCGCGGCCTCGCCCAGCGGGTCGTCGCCGTAGACGAACTGCCACGCGCACGCGCGCAGGCCGTTGGCGTGCAACTGGGCGACGAGATCCGGGTTGAACTGCGCCCAGCGGCTCGACGCGCCGTCAGAGCTCTTCACGAACACCGTCGTCATCCCGGCGGCGTGGGCGCGAGCGGCGATCGCGGCGATGTTGCCGCCATCGGCCTTGGGCAGCTCCCAGATCCACATCCCGTTGCCCTTGAACGCCTCCGGCAGGGTCCCGGGCGCGGGCGCCGGCCCGCCGATCCGCGGAGGCGCGGTCACGGTCACCTTGATCGCGTTCGAGCGCCGGCCCGCCTTGTCGGAGACCGTCACGCTGACCGCTCCGGCCGCGGTGCCGGCGGGGACGCGGGCGACGTAGCCGACCCGCGAGCGGTCCAGCTTGGTCGCGAGCGCGCCGCGCGGCCAGCGGAACGACACGCGCATCCCCTTGTAGATACGCCTGCCGGAGAACTGCAACTGCCTGCCGATCGTCACCTTGATCGCGCCCTTGCAGGTCACGCTGGTCGCGGGCACGCAGCGGATCCGCGTCAGTTGCGGCGGCCGTTTGCGCGCCTGGGCAGGCGATGCGAGCACCAGCAGCAGGAGCCCGATGGGGAGTAGCCGAAGTACCTTCACCATGGGCAGTCAACTCGCGTTGGCGCGGGAAGTTCCGGTGCTGCGGGTACCCTTGTGCGCTTATGCGCCGGGGTCGTAATCGTCAGGAGCGCCCGCCGCACGTGGGCGCGGCGATGCTGGCGAAGGCCCTGGTGGGCGTCTTTGTGGTCTTCCTCTCCACGGGCGCCGGGGTCGCGGCGGCGGGGTGGTTGATGATCGCTCCGCCGACCATCGGCGGCCAGCCGACGCCGACGCCGATCCCGATCCCGACGGAGGGCCCGGGGGAGTCGCAGCCGATCGCTCCGGTGCCGCCGGGCGGCCCGCGGACGCTGCTCGTGCTCGGCTCCGATCGCCGCGCCAAGAACTCGCGCGACGGGCTGATGGGCATGGAGCCGCACTCGGACACGATCGTGCTCGTGCGGCTGGACCCGAAGCGCCACCGGATCGCGGTCCTCTCGCTCCCGCGTGACCTCGCGGTGACGATCCCCGGGCACGCCGACGGGGTGAAGATCAACCAGGCCTACGACGAGGGCGGCGCCGCGCTGACGCTCAAGACGGTCAAGAACCTGTTCGCGCCCGCCGCGGGGGGCGACTTCAAGGTCAACGGCGTCGTCGACGTCAACTTCAAGGGCTTTCAGGAAGCGGTCAACTACGTCAAGGGCGTCTACGTGGACGTCGACCGCAAGTACTACAACCCCGAGGGCACGGGGTACGCCGCGATCGACATCGAGGCCGGCTACCAGCGGCTCGTCGGCTCGGATGCGCTCGAGTACGTGCGTTACCGGCATGGCGACAGCGATCTTTACCGTAACGCCCGCCAGCAGGACTTCATGCGCCAGGCGACCGGCCAGCGCAGCGTGCGCGAGCTGACGACCATCGGCGACGCCAAGAAGCTGTTCGGGATCCTGCAGCAGTACTTCAGCTTCGACAAGAACTTCACGAGCCGCCGCAACCTCGCCGGCATGCTCAAGACGGCGGTCAACTTCGCCATGAACCACACGGTGGTCAACCAGATCCAGTTCCGCGGCGTGGTCGACTCCGACGATCCGACGGTGGACACGCGGCTGTTCATCTCGCCCGAGAACCTGGACAAGGTCTACAACGACTTCATGACCGGGACGCGGTCCACCAACCCGGACCGCAGCGACATCGCGACCACGCAGAAGAAGTCCGAGGCGAAGGCGACGGCCAAGCTCTCCGGGATGGTCAGCGGGCGCCGTGCGGGCGAGGACATGGCGGTCCTGACCGCCAAGAAGATGAAGATGCCGTTCTACTTCCCGGACACGATCACCAGCCGCTCGCAGTACGTCTCCGGGACCCCGCGGGTCTACAAGATCGAGGACGAGAACGGCAAGCGCCACAACGCGTACCGGATCACGGCCGCGGTCGGGGAGCCGGGCGAGTACTGGGGCGTCCAGGGCCTGACGTGGCGCGACCCACCGATCCTGGCCAGCCCGGATCGGGTCCGCAAGCTCAAGAACGGCCGCACGCTGCTGCTCTATTACGACGGGTCCAAGCTCGTCCGCGTCGCCTGGAAGACGCCGCGCGCGGCGTACTGGATCTCGAACACCATCGGCCGCAAGGTGTCCAACGCCCGCATGCTGGCGATGGCAGCGTCACTCAGGCGACTGAACTCCTAGGTGCAGGCCGCGACTTCTTCGCGGCTCGGTGGTTGGCTGCCTTTGATGCGTTTTGTCATCGCCACTTGCCTGTGCCTGCTCCTGCTGCCCGGGGTCGCGTCCGCCGCGCCCTGTCCGGGCTCCGCCGACCCCTGCCCGTACTCGGCCTCCAGCGCCATCGGCGCGCGTGCCGGCGGCGTCCTGCGCTTCCCGCAGGCGTCGGCCGTCGGGCCGGACGGCTCGATCTACGTCGCCGATCAGTACACCCACGCGATCCAGGTGTTCACGCCCGACGGGCGCTTTGAGCGCGAGCTCGGGCTCGACCTGACCTCGGTCGGCGCGGTCGCCGTCGCTCCCGACGGCGTGGTGTACGTCGCCGACGGGTCCGATCGCATCGACCGCTACGCGCCGGACGGTTCCCGGCTGAATTCGTGGGGCTCGAGCGGCGACGGCGTGGGGCAGTTCCACTTCGGCACCGGCGGCGGCAACGACTCCGGCGCAGGGGCGGGGCTGGCGATCGGCGCGGGCTCGCTGTGGGTGGCCGACACCCGCAACGACCGGATCCAGCGCTTCGCCATGGACGGGACGGGCGCGAAGGTCGTCGTGCCCAAGGGGGAGGTCGTGCGCCCACAGGGCCTGGCGGTCTCCGGCGGGCGGTTGATCGTCGCCGACGACCTCAAGCACCGGCTGGCGATCTTCGGGCTCGACGGCGACTTCGTGACCGCGGTCGGCTCCGGCCCGGGACCGAACGGCGGCCAGCTGCGCAACCCCTATGACGTCGCGATCGACCCGCGGGGGCGCGTGTTCGTGGCCGACAACTCCAATCATCGCGTCGTCCGTTACGGCGCGGCGCCGAAGTACCCGTACCGCGCGCGCTGGGGCTCCTACGGCTCCGCCGCCGGCCAGTTGCAGTACCCGCGCGGGCTCTCGGTGGACGCCGCCGGGCGGACCTACGTGGCCGATCCGGGCGGCAACCGGATCGACGTCTTCGACGTCGGCGGCAGGCCGTTGCGTTCGTTCGGGTCCTCGGGGCGCGTGCCCGGCCAGTTCATCCGGCCGCTCGGCGTCGCCGCCGACGCGAGCGGGATGCGCGCGGTGGCGGATTCGGTCAACGGGCGCGTGCAGCTGTTGAACCCCGACGGGAGTGTCGTCGCGGCGTTCGGCGCGCCCGCGCCAGGCCCGACACTGCTTCCTGACCCCGTGGCCGTCGCGTTTGACGCCAACGGTCTGCTGTACGTGCTCGATCAGGAGCGCTCGCGGGTCCTCGTCTTCGACCGCGGCGGCAAGATCATCCGCACGATCGGCAGCCGCGGCACCGGTCCGGGGAAGCTGCTGAACCCGTCGGCGATCGCGGTGTCCTCGACCGGCGTCGTGTACGTGGCCGACACCGGCAACCGCCGGATCGTGCGCTTCTACAGCAGCGGTACGCACATCGGCTCGATCGGGCGCTTCCGCACGATTCGCGGCGTCGCCCTCTCGCCCGACGGCTCGGTCGTCTACGCATCCGACGCGGGCACCAACCGGATCACGGTCATGACCCCCTCGGGCGGCGATCTGGCCGAGATCGGCGTGGGGGACCTGCGCTCGCCCGCGCAACTCGCGGTCGACGGCGCCGGCCAGGTGTGGGTCGCCGACCGCGGCCACGACCGCGTGGTCGCCTACCGCGCCGACGGGTCGCTGCTGACGGCGTTCGGCGAGGGCGGGATCGGCGCCGGGCAGTTCGACGAGCCCACCGGGATCAGCGTCGACTGCCACGGGCTGGTGACGGTCGCCGAGGCCGACAACAACCGCGTCCAGCAGTTTCAGTTCGGGCCGCTGACGCCCTGCGCCGCGTTGCCGGCGATCACGGCGCCGCCGAACCCGATCCTGGCCACGCAGCCCGATCCGGTCCCGCCGCAGCTCAGCGTCAGGGCCTCGCGCACGACCGGCATCCTCGGGATTCGCCAGTTCCCGTTGAAGGTCAAGTCCGATACGCCCGTGCGGTTGACGGTCGTCGTGACCTTGATGCCGCGCGGGAAGTCCAAGCCGGCGGTGAAGCTCGCGTTCTCGCCGACCTCGCTGCCCGCGGGCAGGACGGTCACGGTCCGGCCGCGGCTGAGCGTCGCGGGGGTGCGCTCGCTGGCCAGGGCGCTGAAGGGCAAACGCGGGCTGACGGCCGCCGTCGACGTCACGGCCGAGGCCACGTCCAGCGCGCCCGCGGTCGTGGTTAAGAGGTTGTCGATAACCCGCTGAGCGTCCGGCAAACGTGATTGGATGCCGCGGGAATGGTCCGCCGCTTCCTGCTGGTCACGTTGTTGACGCTGTTCACCACCGGCAGCGGCGTGGCCGCCGCTGCCGAGCCGCCGAATCAGAACGATCCGTGCTCCCGTAACGGCCGCGACTCCTGCGGCACGACGGGCAAGGGCTCCTATCGCACCTACCGCTACGGGGTCCGCTGGTTCGGCGACTACCGCGGCGCCGTGCCCGACGTGTCCGGCGCGACGTTCTGCATCGACCTGCGGTTCTGGTATCCGGGGGAGAAGTTCGAGTACGAGCCCAAGTCGGCCGCCGGCCTCAAGAACAAGGACGGCAAGGCGGTCTCGGCGACCTCGCTGCGGCGGATGAACCGGGCGCTGTGGCGCTACGGGCGCTCCAACAACGCGAACCAGCAGGCCGCCGTGATGCTCTACGTGCACCGGCTGATGGGCGACGGCGCACCCGGCGAGGTCGATCCGAGCGCGCTCTCGAGCGCCGGCCGGCGCGTCTACGCGAGCGTCGTGTCCGACGCCGAGCGCTGGGCGGGGCCGTACAAGGTCTCGGTCAAGCTGCCGGAGAAGCTGACCGCGGGCAAGGAGGCCGAGGCGACCGTCGAGGTGCTCACCTCCAGCGGGCGCAAGGTGCCGGACGTCGACCTGTCGTTGACCGTCGAGGGCGCCGAGGCACCGTCGAAGGTCAACACCGGCGACGGCACCGCGAAGGTCGCCGTGACCGCCGCCGGCGCGGGGACCGTGACCGTCGACGCTGCCGCCGTGAGCCTCCCGGCCGATCGTCCGGCGCTGTACGCGCCGACCAAGGGCGCCGCGGCGGTCAACGGACAGCGGCTCGTCAGCGCGCTGAGCGCGACGCCCCGGGCGTCGGCGAAGGCCGCGGCGCAGGCACAACCAGAGCTGGCGACGCAGATCAGTTCGCAGACCTCCGCGCCCGGCGACGCGATCACCGACACGGTGAAGGTCACCGGCCTCGGCGGGCTGACGGCGACGATCCAGGCCGCGCTCTACGGCCCGTACCCGACGCGCGAAGCGATCACCTGCGCCGACGCGCCGGTCTGGACGGGGACGCTGACGGCGACGGGTGACGGCGACTACGTGACCGAGCCGGTGACGCTCACGACCCCGGGCTACTACACCTATCGCGAGTCGATCGCCGAGTCCGAGACGATCGCGGGCGTCCAGACCGCGTGCGCCGACGTCGCCGAGACGACGATCGTCCGCGCCACGCCACAGGTGGTGACGCAGATCAGCGCGTCGCAGACCGCGCCCGGCGCCCAGATCACCGACACCGTGATCGTCAGCGGCCTGGGCAAGGTCGGCGCGACGATCGCCGTCGAGCTCTGGGGCCCATACGCGTCACCCGCCGACATCACCTGCCAGGGCACGCCGGTGTGGACGGGGACGCTCCCGGTGCCCGGCGACGGGACCTACACCACGGCGCCCGTGACGCTCCCGGCGGCCGGCTACTACACCTACCGCGAGGGGATCGCCGAGAGCGAGTCCACCGCGGGCACCTCGACGGAGTGCGGCGAGGCGGCGGAGACCACGATCGCGAAGGCCGCCCCGGCGGTCACGACGGTCGTCTCGGACGCGGTGATCAAGCCCGACGCGCAGCTGTCGGACACGCTGAAGGTCACGGGCCTGGGCAAGACGCCGGTCACCGTCACCGTCGACCTGTTCGGGCCGTTCGCCTCGCGCGAGGACATCGACTGCGACGGCACGCCCTACTGGACGGGCAAGGTCGACGTCCCGGGCGACGGGACCTACCAGTCGCCCAAGGCCACGATCCGCCGCGTCGGCTTCTACGTCTTCCGTGAGCGCATCGACGCGTCCGAGCTCGTCACCGCCGCGCAGGGCGAGTGCGCCGTCGAGGCCGAGACCTCGCTCGCCGCGCCGCTGATCCTCGGCGGGCGCGGGGACAGCGTGGTCGAGGTGCGCGCGTCACAGGCCGGCTCGCCCAAGCGCGTCACGCTCGCCCGGCTGGGGATCAACGCGGCGGTCAACGCCGTCGGCATCGACCTCAAGGCAGGTGCGCTGGGCATCCCCTCGGACATCAAGAAGGTCGGCTGGTGGACCGACGGCGCCGCGCCCGGCGATGCGACGGGCACGGTCCTGATCGGCGGCCATGTGGACTCCGCCAAGAAGGGCGCGGGAGCCTTCTACGCCCTGAAGTCCGCGCGCTCCGGGGACATCGTGAAGGTCGACAACCGGCGCTATCGCGTCACGTCGGTCAAGCGGGTGCTCAAGGCGGCGCTGCCCAACAGCATCTACACCCGCACCGGCTCACCGAAGCTCGTGCTGGTCACCTGCGGCGGGCCGTTCAACGCCAAGATCGGCCACTACCGCGACAACATCATCGTGACGGCGTCACCGATGTAGTCAGCCAGGGGTGTTTGCGGTGCTCGTAGATCTCCCGGTTGGGTGCCGGGAAGCTCGGGTCCGCGAACGCCCCGACCGGCACGGCCAGGACCTGCTCGTCGAACCCGTAGAACACGGTCGCGCCGCACTCGGGGCAGAAGCGGTAGAGGCGCTCCTCGCCGTCGTCCGAGATCCGCGTGTACTGCTTGAACTCGCCCTCGACGCGGACGTTCTCCTTGGCGAACCGCGCGTTGAGGCCGAACGCGCTGCCGGTCCGGCGCTGACAGGCCAGGCAGTGACAGACCGTGACGACCAGCGGGTCACCGGTGACGGTGACCCGTAGCTGGCGGCAGTTGCAAGCTGCTTCGCGCTCCTCCATGGAGCGCGAGTCTAATCGCGACGAATGTTGAGGAGGCTCCGGAAGACGGTGATGACTGCGCAATCAGCCGCCTGAAACATCGCGGCGCAGAAAATAGGTGAACGCGAAGGTGAGGCAGGGAGCGGCGTAGAGCGCCGACACCCAGGCCGCGCGGACGATCGGCGCCCAGTCGATCGGGTCGCGCAACAGCCCCTGCCAGGCGTTGAACTGCGCGGGCAGCAGGTACGGGCGCAGGAAGTCCAGCGCGGTGATGATCCCGAACAGCTGCATGATCAGCGAGAGCATCAGCGTGGCCACGACCGCCGCGGCCGAGTTGCGCGTGACCGTGGAGAGCAGGATCGCCAGCGAGGCGATCGCGATCGTGGGGAGGAAGTACACGAGCCCCGTGCCGGCGAGCAGCAGCAGCGCCCGGTCGACCTCGATCAGGTTGCCCGAGAGCGACACCAGCGGGTCGAAGCCCCAGAAGATCCCGCCGAAGAACAGCCCGACGCTGATGTAGAGCACGAGCGCGGCGAACGCGTAGGTGTACGCCGCGAGCACCTTGGCGACGAAGATCTGCCAGCGGTCGACGGAGCGGGTGAGGATCGTCTTGAGCGTCCCGTTGTTGTCCTCGGCCGCCACGATGTCGCCCGCCACGAGCGCGGTGATCAGCGGGAAGAACCAGAACGCCGCGAAGTAGAGCCCGACGAGCGGGATCGCGAGCCCGGACTCGCGCACGTAATCGGCGAACGGGATGCCGTCAGGGCCGTTGTCGTTGGCCAGCAGCGCGGTGATGAAGATCAGCGGGACGAGCAGTGCGCAGCCGAGCCCGATGTAGGTGCGCTTCTGCGCGGCGAGCTTGCGCAGCTCCCACACGTAGACCACGCGGACGCCGGGGCGGCGGCGCGCGGGGACTGCGATCGCGGTCATGCCGGCACCTCCGCCAGCTCCGGGGCGGCGTCTGGCGCCCCTTCGGTCATCCGGAAGAACAGCTCCTCGAGCGTGGCCGAGCGCGGGACCAGAGCCCGCAGGCCGATGCCCGCCTGGGCGAGCTCGAGCGTCAGCGCCGCCACCGCTCGCTCGTCGCCGGCGAAGGAGATCGCCCGTGTGGTCACGTCGACGCCGGTGATCCCAGGCGCGCGCCGGGCGATCACCGCGGCCGGACCGTCGTCGGTGGTGCGCAGCTCGTAGCGGCCGGCGGTGGAGGCGATCAGCTCTTCCAGCGAGCCCTCGTAGACCACGCGCCCGCGGGTGACGATCGCCACGCGGTCGCAGAGATCCTCGACCTCGTCCATCAGGTGGCTGGAGAGCAACACGGTCAGGCCGTCCTCGGCGAGCCGGTGCACGAGCGCGCGCATGTCACGCATGCCCGCGGGGTCGAGCCCGGTCGTCGGCTCGTCGAGCAGCAGCAGCTTCGGGTCGCGCAACAGCGCCCCGGCGATGCCGAGGCGCTGCTTCATGCCGTGCGAATAGCCGCGGATCTTGTCCTTGGCGCGCGCGTGGAGGTCGACGGTGTGGAGCGCGTCGTCGATCCGCTCGGCCGCGTCGCCGCCGTCGAGGGCGGCGACCAGCTCGAGGTTCCGGCGCGCGCTCAGGTACGGATAGAACCGCGGCGCCTCGACGAACCCGGCCACGCCGTCCAGCGCCCGCGCGCCTTCGAGCACCGGGTCGCGCCCGAACAGCTCGGCGCGGCCGCCGTCCGGCCGGATCAGCCCCAGCAGCATCCGCAGCGAGGTCGTCTTGCCCGCGCCGTTGGGACCGAGGTAGCCGTAGACGTCGCCCGTGCGGACGGTCAGGTCGACGTGATCGACGGCCGTGATCTCGCCGTAGCGCTTGACCAGGCCGCGCGCCTCGATCGCCTGGCTCATCGCAGGTCCCGCGCCGCGTTCTCCGCTGCGACCGGCGGGACCGAGCCGGCGACCACGTACTGCACGCCGTCGCGGTTGAACGTCAGGAAGGTGCCGAGCGCCGTGGCCAGCTCCTGGCCGGTCGCGCCGTCGATGTTGACCTGGGGGAGGGTCATCGCGTTCTTCGGCTGCCCGGGCGCGGCGCCCTGGCGCTGGAACACGAGGATCTGCCCGAAGCCGCTGCCGTAGCGGGCCAGGGCGCCCTTCTCGGTGCCGAAGTTCACGAGCACCACGTTCTTGCGGGGGAGCCCGGCCAGCGTGTCCGGCGCGGAGAGCGTGAACGGCAGGTGCTTCTGGACGTTCTCGACGCCCTCGACGTGCGTCTGCCTGCCGCGAGCGTCGACGCCGGCCGGCGGGTCGATCTCGGTCACCTTCGCGCCCGCGGGCGGGGTCGTCGAGATCTTCGACGCCGGGATCTTGCCGTAGGAGACGTCGGTCGCCTCGACCTCCAGCACCGGCTTGTCGTTGCCCTGGGCGTAGATCGCCGCCCGCAGCGGCACGCCGCGCACCGCGTCCCACGCCAGTTCGGCCGCGCCCAGCAGGCCGCCGTCGTCCTTCGGGGCGATCCGCACGGTGTACGTCGGCTGACCGGCGGTGGTGGTCGGCTGCGCGCCGGACAGCGTCCAGGCCTCACCGAGCTTGGCCAGCGAGCGCTGGATTGCGCTCAGTGTCGGCTTGCGCTCCGCCTTCTCGACCTTCTCGCGCTTGTCGGCGTTCGGAAGCCGGCCCACGTACGCGGACTTGGTGGTCGCGTCGTAGAGCATGAAGCGGTCGCCGTCGAGCACCAGCTGCGCGTCGCCGGTCTCTGACTGCAGCTCCAGCCGCACCCGCCCGTCATCGCTCAGCCACAGCCGCCCGTCGGCGCCGGTCAGCACCGGCGAGGCCGCGTTCTGCGGCAGCGAGCCGGACGGCAGCAGGTTGTTGGTGAACTTGACCCGGGCGGTCACGCCTTCCACGGGCTTTGCGTTGGCCACGTCGAGGATCGCGCGGTCCAGCGGCTTGGGGTCGGGCTTGGAGGTCGTAGTCAGCGCCGCCTGGGCGATCCCGGCGGCCGCCACGGTGGCGACCAGCACGGCGACGATCGTCAGCAGGCGGCGAGTGGATGCGGTGCGGAGTCGTCTCATCGTGGAGCAGTTCTACGGACAGACCTTGAGAGTTCTTTGACAGCCCGCAAGAAACGGCCCTCCGAAAACAAAAATGGCAAATCCTTCTGCACAGCAGAATCCGGATTCCGCATCTGCGCACACATGCAGAATCCTGATTCTGCAGAGCAGAACGATTTGGGATTTCCGCTTGCGGCCGCTCGATTCGTCCCCACCACGGTCGACCACGATCGCCCCTTATCGATCGGCCCGATCGCTCGGGCGCTCTTTGACCACGAGCGTGAAGCGCGCGCCGTCGACGTCCACGCGGCCGCCGTGGCGCTCGGCGATCGCCTTCACGATCGCCAGGCCGAGGCCGGAACCGCCACCGGGGCCGCTCCAGAAGCGCTCGAAGATGCGGTCGGGGTCCTGGGGGCCTGGACCCTCATCCTCCACGGCGATGAAGGCCTCGCCGTCGCTGCCGCCGACGGTCACGGTGACCGCGCCCGTGCCGTGCAGGTGTGCGTTGCGGACGAGGTTGCCGACGGCGCGCGCGAGCGCCTCGCGCTCGCCCTCGACCCACACGTCGCGCTCCACCGTCGGGTGCTCGGCGAGGTCGGCGAGGCGGACGGGCTCGCGCTGGAGCGGCGCGGCGGCGTCCTGGCGGGCGAGCGCGAGGAGGTCGTCGAGCAGGGTCGAGAGGCGCGCGGCGTCGGCCTCGATGTCGGCGATCACGGCGTCGTCGGCGCCGTGGCGGGCCAGGTAGGCGGCGTTGCCTCTCAGCGCGGTGAGCGGGGTGCGCAGCTCGTGCGAGGCATCGCCGACGAACCGGTGCTCGGCCTCGCGGGCCCGCTCGAGCGAGGCGAGCATCGCGTTGAGCGTGCCCGCGAGCTCGCCGACCTCGTCGTGGACCTCGGGCTCCGGCAGGCGCTGGGACGCGTCGCCGGCGCGGCCGATCTCGCGCGCGCCGGCCGACAGGCGGGAGAGCGGCCTGAGCGCGCGGCGGGTGAGCACCGTGGCCAGGGCGGCCGCGAGGGCCGCGGCCACGAGCGCGCAGAGGGCGACGAGCGAGCGGGTGCGGGCGAGCGTGTGCTCGATCCCGGCGAGGTCGGACGCGACGACGACCACGCCGCCGGCCGCCGCGCCCTGGCCGAGCTCGCCCAGTGGCGCCGTGTAGACGCGCACCTGGTCGGACCCGAGCCGATCGTCGGTGAAGCGCGGCTGACGGTCGCCCTGGACCGCGGCGTCGACGGGCAGGACGCGGCCGCCGAGCGCGCTGGAACGGGCGACGATCCGCCCCGAGCGATCGACGACCTGGACGAGCCCGGGCTCGAGCGCGCCCGCCGACGTGATCTGGCTTGGCGCGGTCGCGTTCAGCCGGGCGACATCGGCCGCGCGGCGCCGGAGCGTGTCGTCGAGCTCCCCGCGCAGCTCGCCGGCGAGCAGCTTCGGCACGGTGATCACGAGCAGCGCGACCGCGAGCACGATGGCCGCGGCCGCCGCGGCGGCGACGCGGGCCCGGATCGTCACTCTCGGTCGAGCCGGAAGCCGACGCCGCGGACGGTGTGGATCAGCGGCGGGTCGCCGAGCTTGCGGCGCAGGTAGGCGACGTAGCGGTCGACCGCGTTGGGTGTCGCCTCCTCGTCCCAGACCTCTTCCAGCGCGAGCTCGCGGGTGATCACGCCACGCGGGTTGCGCAGGAAGAGCCGCAGCAGCTCGGCCTCGCGCGGCGTGAGCTCGAGGTCGACGCCGCCGCGGCGGGCGATGCCGTCCTGCAACACGAGGTCGGCGAACGCGTACACCTCGTCCGAGACCGGCTCGTTGCGGCGCAGCAGCGCACGCACCCGCGCGGACAGCTCGTCGGTGTCGAACGGCTTGACCAGGTAGTCGTCGGCGCCCGCGTCCAGCCCGGCGACGCGCTCGTGGACGGCGTCGCGGGCGGTCAGCAGCAGGATCGGCACGCGCAGGCCCTTCGCGCGCAGCCGGCGGGTCACGGCCAGGCCGTCGATGCCCGGCATCGTCACGTCCAGGACGATCGCGTCGGGAACGCTTCGCTCGACCGCGGCCAGGGCCGCTCCGCCGTCGGCCGCGGCCTCGACGGAATATCCCTCGGCGAGAAGCGTCCGCTGGAGCATGCGGCGGATCGGCGGGTCGTCGTCGACGAGCAGAAGGTCGGCCATGAAACTCGAGGATGACAAGGTGCGACACATTTCTCGCCCATCAGAGATCTCTCAAGGATGGGGCGTAGAAGCAGCGAACGGTGACCGGGTTGAGACACATCGAGACACTGATCGACACGATCGCGGGTGAGCCGCGAACGGTGCCGGCGATCGTCGATCGCGCGGCCTACCGGGTGGTGCGTGGCGCGCTCGACGCGGCGGTGTGCGCGACCGAGACCTCGGTCGCGATCGAGTTCATGCCCGGCGCGCTGGTCGTCCAGATCGAGGACGACTGCCGCTGTGCGCGCGACCTCGAGGAGCTCGAGAACCTGGCCGCGGCGATCGGCGGTGGCCTGAACGCCAAGCGCACCGCCGACGGGGTGTTCAGGGTGCGGGCGTGGCTTCCGACCGAAGGCCAGCCGCCGTCTCCCGCAGCGCCGACAGCAGCGCGTTGACCGACGGCCGGCGCGCGCTGCCGTGGCGGATCGCGCCGAAGACGGTCCGCACCAGGGGCACCTCGGCGATGTCGCGCGCGACCGCCGATGGCTCGCGGTCGGGCCGTACGAGGTCCGGGAGGAGCGTCACCGCCTGACCGTTGGCCACCAGCGCGAGCAGCATCAGCAGGTCGTTGGAGCGATGCCGGACGTCCGGCTCGTAGCCGCCGAGCGCCCGGCAGGCGCGCAGGATCAGCTCGCCGAAGTGGCTGTCGGGCTTGCCGATCGCCCACGGCTCGTCGCGCAACGCGCTCAACGCCACCGCCGTGCCGGGCGCGGCGAGGGGATGATCCACGTGCAGCATCACGCGGAACCGCTCCTGCAGCAGCGGTTGCAGCTCCAGTCGCGGGTCCGGCGGCAGCGGCAGGAACGGGTACTGGTCGCCGAGCACGAGGTCCAGCGAGCCCAACGCGAGCGCCGGCATCGACGTCTCGGGCTCGGCGTCGGTGACCTCCACCCGCAGCGCCGGGTGCTGGGCCGACAACCGCGCCAGCGCGGGCGCGAGCAGGTACAGGCCGGCGGACTGGATCGCCGCCACCCGCACCGTCCCGGTGATCAGCTCCGCGGTCGCCTCCAACTCGGCCTCGGCCTCCTCCATCCGCTCCAGCAGCGCGTCGGCATGCCCGACCAGCGCCTGCGCCGCGGCCGTGAGCCGCACGTTGCGCCCGACGCGCTCCAGCAGCGGCACGCCCGCCTCCTTCTCGAGCAGCGCGAGCTGCTGGGAGACCGCGGACGGGCTGTAGGAGAGCGACGAGGCGACCGCGCCGATCGTCCCGCGGTGGGCGAGCTCGCGCAGCAGGCGGAGGCGTTTGAGATCGAGCATCGTGAAGTAAATCGGGATGATATCCGTCAGAACTTCCAGTGGATGCGAATGGTTCGTGCACCTACTGTCACCGGCCATGCAGCAGCGAACCGGAGCCCTCCTCGTCCTCGCGTCGGCGGTCGCCTTTGGCGTCATGCCGATCTTCGGGAAGCTCAGCTTCGAGGCCGGCGTGGGCGTCGGGACGTTGCTGTTCGTGCGCTTCGCGATCGCCACGCCGGTCCTGTGGGCGCTGGCGGCGATGCGCGGGAGCCTGCCGCGCAGCCGCGGTCCGGTCCTGCGGGCGCTGGCGCTGGGCGCGTTCGGCTACTCGATGCAGGCCGGCCTGTACTTCCTCGCGCTCCAGCGCATGGACGCCTCCGTGCTGTCCCTGATCCTCTACAGCTATCCCGCACTGGTGACGGGGGCGGCGATCCTCCTCAGGCGTGAGTCGGCCAGCCGGCGCCGTCTCGTCGCCCTCGTCACCGCGTCCGGCGGGCTCGTGCTCGTCCTCGCGGGCGCGGGCGTGGGCAGCCTGGACCTGGCGGGCTGTGCGCTGGGCGCCGGCGCGGCGCTCACCTACACCAGCTACATCCTGGTCTCCGACGGCGTGACCAAGAGCCTCGAGCCGCTGCCGCTGGCCGCGCTGGTGAGCACCGGCGCGATGGTCACGCTCGGCGTCGTGGCCGCCGGCACGGGCTCGCTGCACTTCGGGTTCGACACGATCGGCTGGCTGTGGCTGGCCGTCGCGGCGCTGGTCTCCACCGTCGCCGCGGTCGTGTTGTTCTTCTCCGGCATGAGCCGCGTGGGACCGTCCACGGCGGCGATCCTCTCGACGCTCGAGCCGCCGGTGACGGTCGCGCTCGTCTTCCTCACCTTCGGCGAGGCGCTCGGCGTCGTGCAGGTGCTCGGGGCGATCGCCGTGCTCAGCGCGGCCGTGATCGTCAACCTCCCGGTGACCCGCCTGGCCGCGCAGTAGTCTCCGGGGGGATGGCGCGCATCGTCTCCGTGAACGTGGGGAGACCCCGGCAGATCTCCGTGCAGCGCGGTCGGCCGATGATGAGCTCGATCTTCAAGGAGCCCGTCGAGGGGCGCGTCCGGGTCGGCGGGATCAACGTCGCGGGCGATCAGCAGGCCGACCGGCGCTACCACGGCGGGCCGGAGAAGGCGGTCTACGCCTACGCGCGCGAGGATGCCGACTGGTGGGGGGACGTCCTCGGCGTCGACATCGCCGACGGGATGTTCGGCGAGAACCTGACCGTCGCCGGGGTCGACGTCAGCGGCGCGGTGATCGGCGAGCGCTGGCGGATCGGGGCCGTCGAGCTCGAGGTCTGCCAGCCGCGAATCCCGTGCTCGAAGCTCGGGATCCGGTTCGGTGACCCGAAGATGGTCAAGCGCTTCGCCCAGGCCAGCCGGCCGGGCGCCTATCTGAGGATCATCGCGGAGGGCGAGCTCGGCGCCGGCGACGAGCTGGACGTGTGCCACCGTCCCGACCACGGCGTCACGGTCGCGCTCGTCTCTGACGCGATCCTCAAGGACCGCTCGCTGGCCGCCCGCGCGGCGTCCGCGCCGGAGCTCTCGCCGGAGATCCTGGCCGATCTGCGCCCCGCCGCCTGATGGGCGACTAGCGGGCCGCCTGCGCGGCGGCGACCGCGAGTTGGTCCGCGCGGTCGTTGAGCTGCTTGTACTCGAAGCTCGCGCCCGTCTCGTGCCCGCGCACCCAGTGCCAGCGCACGGCGGCGTGGCGGTTGACCTCGGCATCGAGCGCGGTCAGCAGGTCCTGGTTCTTCACCGGCTGGCCCGCGGCGGTCTTCCAGCCCTTGCGCTTCCAGCCTGGCAGCCACTTCGTCATCGAGTTGAGCATCAGCTGCGAGTCCGTGACGATCACGACCTTCGAGCCGTCGGGGAGCGAGCGCAGGCCTTCCAGCGCCGCCATCAGCTCCATCCGGTTGTTGGTCGTGTGCTTCTCGCCGCCGGAGAGCTCGACGGGCTCAGCGCCCTCGAACGGGGTCACGATCGCCGCCCAGCCGCCTGGGCCGGGGTTGCCGGAGCAGGCGCCGTCGGTCCAGATCACGGCTTCGTCGGGGCGGGTCTCAACTGGGCTGTCCTTGCGCATCGGCAGGCGATCCTAGAAGGGGGTGGGGACAGCCCCAGTATCGGACGCCAGCGCGTCCCAGCGAGAACACCCCGCCCTGGCGCGATCTTTGGTCTCATGGAGAATGCACTCATGGACGAGCCGAAGAGCGAGATCGACTGGCGGGCCGTTCAGACCGTCCAGCTCGGCATGTCGGCCTTCGTCGTCTTTCTGATGGTGGTCATCTGGGCCGCGTCCGGGTTCGGCTATTTCTGGCCGATCTGGGTGTGGTTCGGCCTGTCGATCCCGATCGGCGTTCAATACGCGATCCGGCGAGCGGTCGACGGCCCGAGGCAATGGCGCGGGCTCTCGATCCACGCGGCACTGTCGTGCGTCGCGGGCGTGATCCTGACGTTCATCTGGGCGCTGACGGGCTTCGGCTTCTGGCTCTTCTGGCCGCTGTTCGGCCTCGCGGCGGCGTTGATCCTGAACCTGTTGGTGACGTCGTGGTGGCGTGCGCTGCACCCGCACCGTGAGAAGGAACTGACCGACCGCGTGGACGTGCTCACCCGCACCCGCCGCGGCGCGCTGGACGCGCAGGCCGCGGAGCTGCGCCGGATCGAACGTGACCTGCACGACGGCGCGCAGGCCCGCCTGGTCGCGCTGAGCATGCAGCTCGGGCGCGCCGAGGACCGGCTCGAGGATCACCCCGAGGCCGCCGAGCTGGTCCGCAGCGCCCGCGTGGAGGCGTCCAACGCGATCAAGGAGCTGCGCGACCTCGCCCGCGGGATCGCCCCGCCGGTGTTGACCGACCGTGGCCTGCCGGCCGCGGTGGAGTCCCTCGGTGAGCGCTCCGCGCTGCCGGTGAAGGTCGACGCGCGGCTCACACGCCGGCTCTCGCCGATCGTCGAGTCCGCCGCGTACTTCGTCGTCGCCGAGTCCCTGACCAACGCCGCCAAGCACGCGCCGGGCGCCTCGGCGAAGGTCACGCTGTTCGAGGAGAGCGGGCGCCTGGTCGTCGAGGTCGACGATGAAGGCCCGGGCGGCGCGAACCCCTCCGGAAGCGGCCTGGCGGGCCTGCGCAATCGCGTCGAGGCCCTCGATGGCATCCTTGTCGTCCGCAGTAATCCAGGGGAGGGGACCACCGTGCACGCGGAGCTTCCGTGCGAGTAGTCATCGCCGAGGACCAAGCGCTACTCAGAGAAGGCATCGTCGCGCTGCTGCGCGAGAAGGGCGTCGACGTCGTCGCGCAGGCCGAGGACGGCCCCGGCCTGCTGCGCGTTCTGGCCGGGCACAAGCCCGACCTCGCGATCGTCGACGTCCGGCTCCCACCGACATTCACCGATGAAGGCATTCGTGCCGCCTTGGAGGCCCGGGCCAAATACCCGGGCCTCGGCGTGTTGATCCTCTCCGCGTACGTCGAGCCGGTCTACACCGCGGAGCTGCTGGATTCCGGCGGCGACGGCGGGATCGGCTACCTGCTCAAGGAGCGGGTGGGGGACGTGAAGGCGTTCATCGCCGCCGTCGAGAACGTCGCCAAGGGCGGCACCGCGCTGGACCGCGAGGTCGTCTCCGAGCTCATGCACCAGCGCGCGGGCAACGACCACAACGGCGCCCTCGCGGCGCTGACACCGCGTGAGCGCGAGGTGCTCGGGCAGATGGCCGAGGGCCGGACGAACACCGCGATCGCGCGGGCGCTGGTGGTCACGCCCGGCGCCGTCGAGAAGCACATCTCGAACATCTTCAGCAAGCTCGATCTGCCGACCACCGACGAGGACCACCGGCGCGTGCTCGCGGTCCTGACCTACCTGCGCGCAGGGTAGGTTCCTCGGCCGTCGCTAGCGCCGGTTGCTCATCTAGCCGCCTGTGGTGGAGAGATCGACGTCGCCAAGCTCGGCCAGGTGCCGAGTGCCGCGACGGCCGGCCGGAGATCCTGATCGACACGGCCGACGAGGTGGGCGCCTGATCCGCCCGGGGGGTACGCGTAACGATGTTTCCGCTAACCGAAAACCTCGTTACCTCGGGGCTCTCGGCCGCCGCGCGGCGAGCGATCCAGCAGCCACGCGGCGAGGACACCGCCGACGCCGCCGAAGAAGTGGCCCTGCCAGGACACTCCGGGGTGCGGGACGAGCCCGAACATCAAGGTGCCGCCGTAGATCAGGATCACGGCGACGCCCATCACGATGTGCAGCATCCGGCGGGTGAAGATGCCGCGCGCCACCAGGTAGGCGGCGTACCCGAACACGACCCCGCTGGCGCCGATGACGACGGTGTTGGCCGGGGCGGTCAACCACACGCCGAGGCCGCCGACGACGATCACGATCCCGGTCACAGTCAGAATCCTCATGAGCCCGCTCATCGCGATCGCCGCGCCGAGCACGAGAAACGGCACGGTGTTGCCGGCCAGGTGCCCGAAGCCTCCGTGCAGCACGGGCGCGAGCGCGATGCCGGTGAGCCCGTCGACCTGGCGCGGGCGAATCCCGGCGGAGTCCAGATCGCCGGCGAACACGTCGACGATCTCCACCGCCCACATCACGGCGGCGAAGGCGGCGACGAAGATCAGCCCGCGGTAGTCCTGTCGGTCGCGGGACGGAGGCGTGGCGGTCATGGGGAGACGGTATACGCCCGTGCGCTAATCGGCGCCTCAATCCGTTCCAGCTCGCGTGCAATGCTCGCTAATCAACGTTATGTGAACCTGGAACGAGATCAGGGCGTCGGAAGGACCCGATAGCCGAAGATCCGGGTCGCTTCCTCGATCAGATCGGCCGGGATCGGTTGGTCGGAGCCGGGTGGCCAGTGATCGCCGGCGGCTCCGAAGAGCGCGTAGCCGTAGAGCTTCTGGGCCGGATCGTGGCGGACCCAGTACCGGACGCCGCCGAAGCCGGCGGCGAGCGCGGCCGCGGCGAATCGCTGGCCGGCGTCGTAGGTCTCGTCGGCGCCGATCGAGGCGGTCACGCCGAAGCCGAGTGCGCGTCGCGAGGTCACGTCGGCGAGCCGGAGGTCGCGGCCGAGCTCGACCGTGTGCAGTGCGCGGGCGGTCAGTTCGTCCTCGGGCAGCAGCATGCGCTTGCGGAAGACCTCGACGAACGCCCCGATCGGCCGGCCGGCGAAGTAGCACGCGCCGTGGCCGGTGCCGATCGGGTCGAAGCGGCCGCTGCCGTCGCTGGAGAACCACCACGGATCGCGCCCGGCGCGGTGGATGCGGTGCAGCGACTGGTCTGCGCGCAGCGTGCGCTTCGGGAACCCGTCCAGGTTCACTGCGCCAGGCGTGCGGCGTCGCGGCGCGCGATCAGCGCGAGCCGCTCCGGGTCGCGGCGCTCGCGGACCCATTCCACGGGCGAGCGGCCGTCGAGCGCGTCGTCGTGCGCGACCAGCCACGACGCGGCCGTCCACGGGCTCGCGGCGCCGTCGGCCAGCGTCCAGAACGCGTCGACCAGTGGTTCCTGCGGACGTCCGTCGGCGAACTGCACGGCCGGGAAGCGCCGGCGGCCGCCCTGATCGCGCAGCCCGATCAGGCGGCGGGCGCGGAGCAACTCATCGACGCGCTGGCGCGAGACGCCGCCGAGCAGCGTCCGCACCTGCGCGCTGGAGAGCAGCGGGCCGAGCTCGTTCTCCCAGACCTCGCCCGCTGCGGCCAGCATGCCCGCGCGGCGCGCCGATGCGGTGCTCAGCGGGCGCTCCCCGAGCAGCTCACCGGCGGCTTCGGCGAACGCCACGAGCGCGTCCGAATCCAGGTTGTAGCGAGCGGCCAGGTCACGGACCGTCAGTTCGCCGCCGCCGTTGAGCGCCTCGCGAACCTCGCGCAGCGCGGCCTCCGAACGCTCGAGCGCATCGTTGAGGTCCTTGACAGCCATGACATGAGTCTACCGCCGTTCGGCGACATCTGACAAGGGAGTCAAGCGCGGCGGCGGGCCAAGGCGGCCTCAGCGTCCTCGCGGACCGCAGGGTCGCGGGACGTGCGCAGGCGCTCGAGCACGTCGATCGTCTCCGCGCCCGACCCGGCCGCCATGCCGTCGATGATCTCGCGCAGCATTCGCGAGTCCTTCGGCGCGACGTCGATCAGTCGCTCGGCGAGCTGCGCGGCGGCGTCGTCGTCCTCCTTGGCCAGCGGCATCAGCAGGTTCGCGGCCTGGGTGCCGAGGTCGAAGCCCGGCTCCGCCCCGGCCTCGACCGCGCTGACCGCCCGGTCCGCGGCCGCCTGGATCTCGCGCACGAGCGGCGTTCGCAGGGTCGCGTTCATCAGCGCGCCGCCGAGGTCGCGCTCGAAATCGTGCTCGTCGGCGAGGGTCAGCAGCGCGCGGGCGGCCTCGATGCGCTGGGCCACGTGCTCGTCCGCGCGGACGCTGTACTGGCTGGTCCTGAGCGCGTCGGCGAGGCGGGCGAACGTCGCGTCGCCGCCGGTGAAGCGATTGACCGCGGCGCCCGGGGACTCGTCCGGGTGCTCGGCCCAGTACAGCAGCGCCTCGATGCCGACCGGATCGGCCCAGGCGACGAGCATCCGCGCGGCGGTCAACCGCTGCTCGGCGTCACCTTCGGAGAGCAGCCGGCGCAGCTCCGGGATGCGGTCGTCGAGCTCGCCCTCGAGCCCGTCGTCGATCACGTCGACGAGCGACGCCGGCTCACCCTCGGAGTCGATGTAGAAGAGGTCGTCGCTCACCGGTCATCGTCGTCGCGACCGGCACCAGAGGTGGCGCCGGCACCGACTGCGCCCGGAAGCGTATGGCCTTGATGGATGATGTAGTCCTTCGGGATCACGCCGCCGAAGAGCCACTCGCCGTCGCGCGTGTTGAAGTACAGCGCGCGGAGGTTGCGGATCACGCGGCTGGTCGCCTTGCGGCTCAGGCCGAGGCCGTTGACGATGTCCTCGAGCGCCTCGGGCGTCTTGATCGCGGCGTCGATGTCGAGGTCGGGCGCGTACTTCTGGATCGTCTGGCGGAAGCCCTGCTGGATCTCCTCCGGCGTGAGCACCGTCGCGCCCTGGACCTTGCCGGAGGCGATGTCGCGCGCCAGGCGCTCGGCGTCGACGGTGATCTCGTTGGACCCGTAGTACTTCGGCTTGGTCACGGAGTCGCGCGAGGCGAAGGACGTGTACGGGCTGACGGCCTTGGCTTCCTTGTCGGCGAGGATGTGCTCCAGCGGCGTGGTCTTGCCGTTCGGGTCGCACGGGACGAGGTTGCCGTCGTCGTCGAGGTAGGACTTCGGGCGGTTCTTCTCGTTGAGCTGGTTCTTGAAGTTGTTGTCCTGGCGCAGCGTGCGGATCGGGCGGGCGCGCATCGCGTCGTCGACCGCGCCGGCGCTCGGCCGGGCACCGGCGCCGAGCCGGTTGCGCACGCCGTCCGCGGCCTTGCGCACGCCGTAGCGCGTGGCCGTGCCGGCCTTCGCGCCGACCTCCTCGATCGCGCGCACGCCCTGGGAGATCTTGGTGCCGGCCTTGCTCGCGCCGGAGCGCAGCATCGTGCCGAGCTTGGTGGAACCCAGGCGGGTGACGCCGCGCGAGAGGCTCCGCGCGGCGGCGCTGACCGTCCGGCCGACGGCGCTGGAGGCGATCCGGCCGGCGGCCGTCGAGGCGACGCGACCGGCGGCCGACGAAGCGATCCGCGACCCGACGGCGCCGGCGACGCGGCCGCCGAGCGGGCCGAAGATGAGACCGCCGGCGGCGCCGAACGCGGCAGCCTGCAGGACGCCCTCGTTCCACGATCGGCCGGCCGCGACGTTGGAGACGATCTGACCCGCCGCGCCGGCGATCGCGCCCGCGACGACGCCCGCGATGGCGAGCACGGCGAGGCCGCCGCCGAACGTCGCGACGACGAACGCGGCGATCGCGATGCCGACCACGAGGCTGACCCAGAAGCCCGGATCGGTGACCAGCTTGGAGACGAACTCGAACGCGGCCTTGAGCTTCTCCGCCACCCACTTGGCCGCGCTGACGATGTGCCCCCACAGGCCCTTGGGCTTCTCCGGCTCCTTCTGTGCCGCCGCGTTGACCTTGGCCTGGCCCTGGGAGATCTTGCCGCCGGTCGCCGCGGGCGCCTTCTGCGCCTCGCCGCGGATCTTGCCGGCGTGCTCGTCCATCTTGCCCTTGGTGTCCGCGAGGCCGGACTGGAACTTGGCCTTGACCTTGGCCACGGCGCCCTTGAGCTTGCCGGAGAGCTTCGTGACTGAGCTCGTCATCGCCTTGACCGCGCTGCGCGAGGCGCTCGAGAGCTTGCTGGCGATCTTCGACGCCGTGCTCGCGGCGTTATGTGCCGCGCCCGAGGCGGCCGACGATGCGCCCGACGCGGCCGCCTTGGCGGTCGAGGCGAGCGTCTTGCCCGCGGCCTTGGCGGCGCTGGCGGCGCCCGAGACGGCCTTCTTGGTCGCCTGGCCGCCGGCGACGATCGCCTTCGAGGCGCCCTTCTTGAGCTCGGTGCGGACCTCGCCCGCGGCCTCCTGCGCCTGGTCCTTGAGGATCTTGGCCTTCTTGACCATCTTGCGCAGCTGCGCGGCGGTCTTGGCCAGGCCGCTGCCGGCCGAGCTGTTGAGCCGGCGCATGCCGGCCTGAGCGGCCTTGCCCGCCTGCGCGATGCCCTGCTTGGCCGCCGCGACGCCGGCCTGGATGTTCTTCAGCGCCGCCGCGCCCTGGCCGGAGATCGCGCTCTTGGCGCCGGCGAGGAGCTTCGCGAGGCCGCTCGTGCCGCCGCTGACCGCGGCCTTGACGCCCTGCTTGGCCTGCGAGCCGACCTGGCTGATGCCGCTGATCGCGTCCGGCAGCACGGCCTTGATGCCCTGCGCGGCCTCCTGGCCCTTCTGCGTGAACGCCGTGCCGACCTTGTTGCCTTCGGCCTGGACGCCGGAGACGGCCTGGCCGCCCTGTGAGGTGACCTTGCTCGCGGTCTCGCCCGAGACGCGCGAGGCGACCTTGGCGTTGCCGTCGGCCGCGGCGTCGTTGACTCCCCCACCCGAGCCCTGCTGGCTCGACGTGGCGCCGGCGGCGCTGCTTATGTCCCCCTGGACCTTGCTCGTGGTCGCGGAGACGGCGGCCTTGCCCTGGCTCGAATACTGCGTCCCGGCCTGCGTGGCCTGCTGGGCGGAGGTGTTGACCGCGGTCCGCGCCTTGCCCTTCGCGGCCGTCTCGCCGCTGGTGACCGCGCTGCTCGCGGTCGACCCGGCCGACGTGACGCGGCCCTTGGCCGCCGCGACCGCACCCGCGACACGCGACTGCGCGCCGGCGATCGCCGACCGCACGGCGCCGGACTGCGCGCTGCCCGCGCTCGAGACCGCGCGTTCCTGCTTGCTCGTCGCCGCTTGGATGACCTGCTGGGTGCGCGCGGTCGCCTGCTTGAGGCGTGCGCGCTCGCCTTCGAGTGCCTGGCCGATCGCGGCGACGACGATCTTCCGGCCCTCGCGGATGCTGCGCCTGCGCTCCTCGCGGGCCTTGCGGCGCGCCTCGCGGAGCGCGGCGCGGTCCGGGCCGGCGCTCGCGGCCGCCGCTCCGGCGCCCGCGGCCGCGCCGGCGGGCCCGGCGGCCTGCTGATCGGCCGTCTGGTCCTGGTCGGGGAGCTCGTCCTCCTCGGCCTGCGTCTCGGGAACGGGCGGGAGCGAGGCCTCGAACTCGGCGTCGGAGACAGGCGCCGCGCCGGCGGGAACCGCCTCGGCGGGTGCGGCCTCGGCGGCCGGACCGGCAGCCGCCGCCTCGGCGGGCGCGGCCTCGGCTTCGACGTCTTCCTCTTCGTCGAGCTCGTCCGTCTCGAGTTCGGCGTCCTCGGTCTCGGCGCCTTCGGTCTCGGCGCCCTCGGATTCGCCGCCCTCGGCGGCTTCGGCACCTTCGGCCTGCGGCCCTGCGACTTCGCCGCCCTCTACCGTGGCGGCCTCGCCGCCCTCGGCGGCCGGGCCGGCGGCGCCCGCGGACTCGGCGGCGCCGCCCTCGGTCTCGGCGGCCGGGCCGGCGGCGCCCGCACCTTCGGCGGCCGGAGCGGCATGCGGGCCGGCCGCCTCGGCGGCGGGAGCGGCCTCGGGGCCGGCCGCGTCGGCGGCGGGAGCGGCCTCGGGCTCGGCGGCGGGCGCGGCGGTCTCGGCTTGGCCGGCGGCGGGCGGCTCCGGGGAGGCGGCGGTCTCGGCCTGGACGGCGGCGGGCGGTTCGGGCGCGGCGGCGGTCTCGGCCTGGGCGGCGGCGGGCGGCTCGGGCGCGGCGGCGGTCTCGGCCTGAGCGGCGGCGGGCGGCTCCGGCGCGGCGGCGGTCTCGGCCTGAGCGGCGGCGGGCGGCTCCGGCGCGGCGGCGGTCTCGGCCTGGGCGGCGGCGGGATCGGCCTGCGCGGCCTCCGGCGCGGCGGCGGCTTCGGGCGATGCGGGCCCAGCGGCGGCGGCCGCGGCCGGTCCGGCAGCGGCGGGACCCGCGGCCGCCGCGGGTCCTGCGGCGGCGGCGGGCGCGGCCGTCTCGGCGGGAGCGGCTTGACCGGCGGACGGACCGGCCTCCGCGGGCTCGGGCGTGACGCCACCGGGCTGCGCGTGCTCCTCGACGGGCGGAGCCGACTCCGCGGCGGGAGCGGGAGTGCCCTCAGGCGCCTCGATCTGCTCGTCCCCGGCGTCTTCGAGCCCTTCGGTGTCCTCGGTCGTCTCGCCGCCGGTGGCCTGGTTGTACGCGGCGTCGGCCTCGGACTGCGGGTCGGCGCCCTCGGCCTCCGAGGCGCCCGCGTTCGGCGTGTCGGCGGCCTGATCGGCACCCGCGCCCTTGCCCTCACTCGCGGCGGTCGCGGCCTGCTGATCGGCAGCGACCTCGGCCTCCGGGCCACCCTCGGCGGCGGCGCCTTCCGGCGGCGCGGCGGCAGGACCGGCGGCGGCAGGACCCGCGGCAGCGGGCGCGGCGGCGCCCCCGTCGGCAGCGGCAGGGGCGGCGGCAGCAGCAGCAGGGGCGGCGGCAGCAGCAGCAGGGGCGGCAGCAGCAGCAGGGGCGGCGGCAGGACCCGCGGCGGCAGGACCGGCAGCGGCCACGGGACCGGCGGCGCCGGGCGCGGGGGCGGCTTGCGCCGCATCGGCGTCTGCGGCGGCGGGTCCGGCGGTGGCCGCTCCGGCGGCCGGACGGCCGACGAGCCCCGGCGGCGGCCACGCGAGATCCGCGCCCGCGCCGTTCGCGGGCGGCGCGGTGAACGTGGACGACTCGCCGCGGCGGCCGTTCAGGTAGCTCGAAACGGCCGCGTTGCCCGCCCCCTGCTGCATCGCGATGAGCTGGGCGGCCGTGAGATTGCCCGCCGTGGGCGGCGCGAGGGTCGGGACCGCGACCGGCGCCGCCTCCGCGGGCACGGGCTCTTGCAGGGCGGTGGGAGCCCGGTCTTCGACGCGTTCAGGCAAGGGCGACTTGACGACGGCGCAACAGAAACCCGGAGACTAGGCGATCACTAGGCGTATCGGGCCGATTACCCCCGTCACCACTCTGACTACCCTCGTGCCCACGACCATGCGCGCCATCGCCCTGCTCACCATTGCTTTCGCTCTTACCGTCGCCGCGACGGCGGAGGCGTGGATCCCCAACGACCCCGGCCTCAGCGGGACGGGTTGGCAGACGGACCAGTGGAACTTCAACCCCGGGACGGGCGTCGACGCCCCGCGCGCGTGGGACAACCTCTTCGCGGCGGGCAGGCCGGGCGCCAAGGGCGTCAGGATCGCGGTCCTCGACAGCGGGGTCGCCTACGAGACCCGTGGGTCCTACAAGAAGAGCCCCGACCTGAAGGGCATCCGCTTCGCCAAGGGCTATGACTTCTGCGCCCGGGCGGGCGACGACGTCGACGCGTGCCAGGGCACCGACAGCCACCCCGACGACGACTACGGCCACGGCACGCACGTTGCCAGCACGATCGTCGAGACGCCCAACAACGGCGTCGGCCTGACCGGGCTGGCGTACGGCGCGACGATCATCCCGGTCAAGGTCCTCAACCGATACGGCGACGGCGACGAGGACTCGATCGCCAAGGGCATCCGCTACGCCGCCAGGCAACGCGCCCAGATCATCAACCTGAGCTTCGAGTTCGGCACCTCGACGAACTCCGCGGACCAGATCCCGCTGATCGCCTCCGCGGTCAAGTACGCGCGCAAGAAAGGGGCGCTGATCGTCGCCGCCGCCGGGAACACGGCGTATGACCGTGTCGCCTACCCCGCGGCGCTGCCGGGAGTGGTCAGCGTCGGCGCGATCACCGAGCACGGCTGCCTCGCCGCCTACTCGACCACCGGCCCGGGCCTCGATCTCGTCGCGCCCGGCGGCGGCGCCGACGCGACGCTTCCGGGCACGCCCTGCCAGGGCGCCGCGGGCCGCCCCGTCTTTCAGCTCACCTTCGCCGGCAACCGGCGGACCTTCGGCTATCCGACCGACTACTACGGCACGTCGATGGCCGCACCGCACGTCTCGGCGACGGCCGCGCTGATCATCGCCTCCGGGGTGCTCGGCAAGCACCCGACGCCGGCCCAGATCGAGGCGCGCCTGAAGGCGACCGCGCGCGACCTCGGCGCGCCCGGCTACGACACGCGGTTCGGCAACGGCCTGATCGACGCCGGCGCCGCCACCGCGCGCTAGAAGCCCGCTTCTCAGCCGCGGCGCATGAGCCGGCCGACCGCGCTCATCAGCTCGTCGGCCGAGGCCTCGTCGGACCCCTCGCCCACGAGGCAGTGGCGCGTGTGGCCGTCCAACAACCCCAGCGCGACCTTGTCCAGCGCGGCCTGGATCGCGCTGATCTGCGTCAGGACGTCGATGCAGTAGCGGTCTTCCTCGACCATGCGCGAGACGCCGCGGACCTGGCCCTCGATGCGGGCCAGGCGCTTGTTGAGCTGATCCTTGCTGGCGGTATAGCCGCGTTCGGCCATGCGCCCAGCGTACCACTACCCCCGAGGGGTATTCAGACCGCGATCCGCTCTTCCTCGTGCAGCAGGAAGCCGGCCGCGTCCAGCACGCGCCGGTCGCGCAACCGCGCGAGTCGGTCCTCCGCGTCGTGGTCGGTCTCCCACGCCATCACCGCCGCCGTGTCCTCCAGGCTCTTGAGCCCGTGCTCGTCGGGCTCGTCGAACGCCTGGCGCAGCCACGCGAGGTCGTCGGAGATGCGGCGAGGACGCTCGGCGCGGCCGACGGAGGCCCACGGATCGTCGCCCGAGCGGCGCTCGGGAACCCCGGCGGGGCGGGTCAGCGCGACGGTCAGGGCGCCCAGCCAATCGGGGCGTGAACTCACAAGCTCCAGAACAGCCATGTCTTTTCCGTTACCCCTTCGTGCACGACTTCATGGCAGTTTCCCGTTCAACGCGTCGATGTAGCGCTGCGCGGATCGTTGCACGATTGCCGCTCCGTCGGCGTTGATGACCGTTCCCCACCACGCACCGTAAATGCGCGAAAAGGCGTACGGAGCCAAAGCGTCGGCAATCGCCTGCACCGATTCTGCCGGAAGCGGGATGTAGTTCGGGAACGAGTACATGAACGCCACCCACTCGCGATCGGGGATGACCTGCACGATGTCGCCGCTGAGCAGCGAGTCGCCGTGCAGGAGCACCGTGCCGCCGGCGAAGTGCCCCCCGCAGCGGATCAGGGTGGAGGAGCCCACGGCCAACGTCTCACCTGACCAGAACTCGATCCGAGAAGAGGGGCGCATCACCCACTCGCGGTCGTCGGCGTGCAGCAGGATCGGGCAGTCGAACTCCTCCGCCCACTCGACCATCGACGAGTAGTAGTGCGGGTGCGAGATCGCGATCGCGTCCAGCGACCCGACCGCCTCGATCGTCACGTCGTCGAGCAGCGAGATGCAGTCCCACAGCAGCCCGCCGGCCAGCAGCGCCCGCTGCCCGATGCCGAACCTCGGCTCGGTGGCGATCCCCGTGAACTCGCCCTCACGGCGCAACACGTTCAGCCGCGTCGACCGCAGCGCCTCCAACGTCGTCCACCGCTGGCCGTCCACCGGCACGTACTGGCGCGGGTCCGAACACACCGGGCAGTGCGCCACTTCGGCCTCGCCGAACTGCACTCCGCACGTAACGCAGATGGCGTAGCTCATCCTTGAACCGCCGTGAGCCGGGAATTCATCATCGCCAACAGTTTCCTGCTCCTCGCCCAGGCGGGCCTCGTCGCCTGCACGGGAGCGGGGATGCCGCGGTTCCTGGACCGCCTCAAGGGGCCCGGCTGGGCGCTGATCCTGCCGCTGAGCATCGCGATCGTCGTCGCCGCGATCGCCGCGATCCCGCAGGTCGCCGACGGGATCACGTGGATCGCGCTGATCCTCGTCCCGATCGGCGCGATGCTCGCCCTCGGGTGGGCGATCCGCGGCGCCAAGCCGCCGTACGCGCTGATCGGCGCGGCGCTCTTCGTCCTCGCCTGGACGGAGACCGGCACGCTCGCGGGCGACGCCGCCGCGGCTGCGCTGACCGCGCTCAGCGCCGCCACCGTCGGCCGCCTGCTGGCCGGCCTGGTGCCCGGCCTGTGGCTGCGGCTCGGGATCATCACGATGGCGGGCATCGACGCCTACCTGGTCTTCACCGAGAAGCTCCAAGGCCCCAACGCGACGCTCAACGCCGCCGTCCCCGTCCAGGGCGCGCCACAGCTGCAGTACCTCGACCTGCACTACGCGAGCATGGGCTACGGCGACGTCTTCGTCGCCGGCGTGCTCGGCGGCGTCCTTGCCGCCGAACGCCAGAGGCAGCTTCCCGCGGCCGCGCTGGTGCTGATCCTCAGCATCCTCTGGGACCTGCTGTTCCTGCACTTCAATACGCTCCCGGCCACGGTGCCGATCGCGGTCGCCACCGCGCTCCTATGGCTTATCCCGAAGCGCCCTGGCGCCTCCAAGGCGAACTGATCGTCGTCCCCGCCCGCACCCCCGGCCGCCAGATCGGCGGGGTGATGCTGGCCAACTACACCGGCGGCACGCTCGCCTACCGCGAGCTGATCGTCTTCAGCCACGCGACGTCGCACGGGATGGTGATCAGCCACATCTACGTCGATGACGAGCGCTCGATGCGGGGCGGCATCCACATCTGGGGCCTGCCGAAGGAGCTGGCGACGTTCGAGTACGAGCGCGACCGCTTCACCGCCCGCCAGGGCGAGGTCACCCTGCTGCACGCGAAGATCCGCCGCCGCCGCGGGATGATCCGCGTCCCGCTGCCGACGCCGATCACGAGCTCGATGGGCGACACGCTGGGCATCGCGCGCATCAAGGCCGCGCCCGCGCTGGTCAAGCTCGAGATCCCGTACGACAGCCCGTTCGCGCACCTGGAGCTGGCCGGCACCCACCTCGCCATCGCCGGTGACGAGCTGGATCTGACGATGCCGCCGCCGCGCTCGTAGGCTCATAGCGGTGCGCCACTTCCTCCGCCCGCTCTTTGACCGCGTTGTCGTCAAGGAGCTCGAGCCCGATCGCATCCGGCAGTCCGGCCTGCTCGTGCCCGCGGGCACGCATGAGCCGCCGCCGCAGCACGGGATCATCCTCGCCGTCGGCCCGGGCCTGGACTGGTGGGAGAGCGCGGGGATCGGCATGCCGGTCAAGCGCGGCGACCACGTGGTCTTCCCCGCCAGCGCGGGCGCCTGGGTCGAGGTCGACGAGGAGCGCCTGCTGGTGTGCCGCGTGGGCGAGCTGCTCGGCGTCCTGGACGAACTGCCCGACGAAGAAGCTCGCTGACCGCGTCCAGAACGCACGCGGCGGCGGGCGGTGGTATCACCGCCCGCCATGAGCGATCACGTGTACAAGTCCGTCGAGATCACCGGGTCTTCGGAGTCCGGGGTCCAGCAGTCGATCGACAACGCCCTGGCCAAGGCCGGCAAGACGCTGCGCAACATCGACTGGTTCGAGGTGGTGGGCATCCGCGGCGGGTTCGCCGAGGGCAAGACCTACACCCAGGTCACGCTCAAGATCGGCTTCCGCCTGGAGGATTAGCGCGCCGCCATCACCCGCTGGACGTACTCGGAGAGCTCCGGCGACATCGCGCCGCGCGAGGCCTTCGGCGCTCCCTCCTGGTCGTACATGCGCTTCAGCGACGCGGTGATCCCCGCGTCGCCGCCGGTGAACGCCTGGATCAGCGCCTGCCAGCGCTCGGCCAGCGCCTGCACGCGCGGATCGCGCACGTCCGTCCCCGCCGCGCGCTCCGCGTCCATCTCGGCGATCAGGTCGGCCCAGTCGCGCTGGGCCTTGGCCATCCCCTCCTCGCCCAGTTCGTTGCGGCGCGTTTCGAGCTGCTCGAGCTGCTCGGGGGTGTAGTACTGCTCGGACATCGTCATCACCTCGATGGCGTCGATGATCAGGTCGGTCGACGGCTCGTCGAGATCGACGAGCGCGTCGAGGATGCCGTCGAGCCGCCGTAGCCGCGCGAGCTGGAGCTTGACCCGCAGCCGGTGCGCGGCGACCGCGGCGCGGAGGTCCGGACCCTCCGCCTCCAGGGCCGCGCCCACGTCGTCGAGCGACATCCCGAGCCGCCGCAGCGCGACGATCCGGTAGAGCCGTGCGACGTCCGCGGACGAGTAGCGCCGGTGGCCGGCGCCGGAGCGCTCGGCGGGCCGCAGCAGCCCGATCTCGTCCCAGTGGTGCAGGGTGCGCACGGTCAGGCCCGAGGCCGAGGCGAGTTCTCCGACGGTCATCCTGAGCGTCACGCTAGGCCCTCACGTTACGTGAGGTTCAAGCGTATGTGGCGCGTAGACGCTCGCGCGCGTGGGCCGACTAGTGTCCAGCACCGTGGAGAACGCCTTTTCGGGAGCGACGCTCGACCGCGTCGGAGACTCGCGCCGCCGCGACGACGCCTGGTTGCGTGAGCAGCAGGCGAGCCCGAGCGCTCGCGCGGTCGTGGCGGGCGACCACGGGCTGCGCCTGGACGGCGACGCGCTGGAGCGTGTGCCGCTGGCCGAGCTCAACGGCCACGAGCCGATCCTGCTCGGCCTCGACCCCCACGGCCCGCTCTACGCCGTCGACGAGGACCCGCCGCGCGACGGGCGCGCGCCGATGGTCGGTGCCGGCGGCGTCCGCGGCGAGCCGCCCCCCGAGCGCCAGGGGCGCGTCGGGCTCCGGCAGGCCGTCAGCCGCCTCGATCAGGCGGAGGGCGGGCTCGCCGCCTACGCCAGCGCGCTGCTGAACTGGCACCGCCGGCATCGCTACTGCAGCGCCTGCGGGCACCCGAGCGACCTCGTCGAGGGCGGCCTGACGCGTCTGTGCCCGAACTGCAAGAGCGAGCATCACCCGCGCACCGACCCGGTGGTGATCATGCTCGTGACCGACGGCGACCGGGTGATGCTCGGCCGCCAGGCGGCGTGGCCGACGGGCCGCTACTCGGCGCTCGCGGGCTTCGTCGAGCCGGGCGAGGCGCTGGAGTCCGCGGTCGCTCGCGAGGTGCTCGAGGAGTCCGGCGTGACCGTCGGGCGCATCGACTACATCTCCTCGCAGCCCTGGCCGTTCCCGATGAGCCTGATGCTGGGCTTCAACGCGGTCTACGTGTCGGGCGAGCCGACCATCCGCGACCAGGAGCTGCAGGACGTGCGCTGGTTCACGCGCGCCGAGTTGGCCGCCGCCGCGGCGCTCCCAGAAAGCGACAACTGGGGGGTTCCCGGCGACCCGGGCGGCGCGCTCGCGCTCCCGCCCCGGCTGGCGATCGCCCGTCGTCTGATCGAGAACTGGCTCGGGGGATGACAGAGCGAGCGATCTGGCCTAGTCTTTGCCTGCGTGTCGCTGGAGGGCTGGATCTTCATGGTTGGTCTCCGAGTCTTCGACGTCGGAGCCCTCGTCGTGTGGCTGGTGTGGTTCTTCCGCCTGCGTGACGACGACGACGATGACGGCGACGATTTCCGCCGTGGCAAGGACGACGGGCGCGAGCCCGAGGAGCCCTGCGGCCCGGGCGGTCTGCGCCTGCCGCTGCCGGAGTCCCAGCCGTGGTCGGCGCGCCGCCGCGACGGGCACGGCGATCGTCGTGGCGCGCCGCTGACGACGCGCCGCGGAACGCCCCATCGCACGCCCGCGCGCCCCACGCGCACGCCCCACCGCTAGCCCGTTCCCGCGCGAGCCTCGACGAACGTCGCGAGAAACACGCCTCAAGGCGAGATCGCGGCTGGTTCACGGTCTACGACACGGCCACCGGCACGCCGCTGATCAAGCGCGATTTCGATCTTCTGTTCACCGAGCAGGCGTTCTCGCCCGACGGCACCGAGATCGTCGCCACCGCGAACGCGCGCGTCGTGCGGCTGAACCTCACGACCGGCGCGCTGACCACGCTGTACGCGTCCAAGGACTGGTACCCCGACGCGGCCTGGAGCCCGGACGGCCGGATCGCGCTGCGGCTCGACCGGTCGATCGGCGTCATGGGCCAGCCGTCGATCCCGGTCACCGCCACCACCGACGCGCTGTGGAGCGCCGACGGGACGACGCTGCGCTACTTCCCCATGCCGGCGCAGGACTGCTCGATGGCCGCCCCGGGCCTCGCCGTCGCGGCGCCCGGCCAACCGCCACGGACGCTGATCGAGCCCGACACGCGCGGGGCGTCCGCGGCCATCTGGTCGCCGGCCGGGGCAAGGCTCGCCTACGTCACCGGCCCGGAGCACGTCACGGAGACACGCGGGAAGCGCCGCCCGTGGCCGAAGCGCGTCGCCCGTCACTACCACCTCGCCAAGCGCGGCGACGCGGCCATGCGCCGGCTCGTCCTGCGCGCCTCCCGCGCGCTCAAGCGCGGCGACGGCCGCGAGCAGACGCTCCGGCGCGTCCGGCTCGACTACCTGCGCGTCGACGCCCGCTTCAAGGGCGCCATGGACACGATCGTGCGCGAGGCCGTCGCCGACGAGATCGACGCGTGGCTGGCGGCCGCGGGCTTCGAGCCGATCGAAGCCTTCGACGAGATCACCTGCTGAGCGTCAGGAGCGCAGCTTCGCCTGGCGGAACTCGCGCATGCCGGCCGCGAAGTCCTCGACGGCGCCGAAGCCGAGCTCGGCGCGAGCCCGGTCCGGGGACGCGAACACGTGCCGCACGTCGCCCGCTCGCCACTCGCCCGTGACCTCGACCTCGCCCTGCGCGAGCGTGCGGGCCATCTCGCCCACGCTGCGCGGCGTGCCGGAGGCGACGTTGAACGCTCCTGGGGTGCCCGCACGCAACGCGGTGACGTTCGCGCGGGCGACGTCACGGACGTGCACGAAGTCGCGCGTCTGGTTGCCGTCCTCGAACACCCGCGGCACCCGGCCGGCCTCCAGCGCCGAGCGGAAGATCGACGCCACGCCGGCGTAGGGCGTGTCGCGCGGCATCCGCGGCCCGTAGACGTTGTGGTAGCGCAGCGCGGTCACCGGTGCGCCGGTCTCGCGCGCGTAGGCGGCGCACAGGTGCTCCTGCGCGACCTTCGTCGCCGCGTAGACGTTGCGCGGGTCAAGCGGCGCGTCCTCCGGGACCGCCTCGGCCTCCAGCGCGCGCCCGCACCGCGGGCAGGGCGGCTCGAACCGGCCGGCGTCGAGCGCGTCCGGGGCGCGCGGCCCGGGCCGCACGATCCCGTGCTCGGCACAGCGATAGCGGCCCTCGCCGTAGACGACCATGCTCGACGCCAGCACCACCGGGACCGGCTTGCGCGCCAGCGCCCGCAGCAGCACCGCCGTCCCGAGGTCGTTGATCGCGGCGTACTCGGTGATGTCGTCGAGGTCGACGCCGAGCCCGACCATCGCCGCCTGGTGGCAGACCGCGCTGACGCCGTTGACCGCTCGGGCCACCGCGTCGTCGTCGCGCACGTCGCGCTCGATGAACTCCGCGCGCGGGTCCAGGTAGTCCGGCCGCTCACGGTGCGCGGCGGGCAGCAGCACGTCGAGCACGCGCACCGCTTCGCCCGCCTGAAGCAGTGCGTCGACGATGTGCGAGCCGATGAACCCGGCACCGCCGGTCACAAGAATCATCGAGCCGCCACACTACCCAGCCGTGATCGACGTCGTCCTGCCGGTGCTCAACGAGCGCGAGGCGCTCCCGTGGGTGCTCGAGCGGATGCCCGCGGGCTACGGGGCGCTGGTCGTCGACAACGGCTCCACCGACGGGTCCGGCGACGTCGCGCGCGAGCTCGGCGCGCGGGTCGTGCGCGAGGCGACGCCTGGGTTCGGCGCCGCCTGCTTCGCCGGGCTGACCGCGGCGAGCAGCGAAGTCGTATGCTTCATGGACTGCGACGCGTCGTTCGATCCGGGCGAGCTGCCGAAGGTCGCCGACCCGGTGGCCGGCGCCGCCGTGGACCTGATGCTCGGCGCGCGCATCCCGGTCACCCGCGGTGCCTGGCCCGCCCATGCCCGCGCGGCGAACGCGGTGCTGGCGTTCGAGCTGCGGCGCCGGACGAAGGTCCCGCTGCGCGATCTCGGGCCGATGCGCGCCGCGCGGCGCGAGGCGCTGCTCGCCCTGGGGATCCTCGACCGCCGCTTCGGCTGGCCGCTGGAGATGGTCCTGCGCGCCGCCGACGCGGGCTGGAGGATCGGGGAGACGCCGGTCTCCTACCACCCGCGCGAAGGCCGCTCGAAGGTCACCGGGACGCTGAAGGGCACCGTTCGCGCGGTGCGGGACATGACAGGAGTCTTACGGTGAAGGCGGGATCGGAGTGATCCGTAACGGCGTGGGGCACGCTACATCCACTGTGCGCCCCGCCCTGCTCGTGATTGCCAAAGCGCCGGTCCCCGGAAGGGTCAAGACCCGGCTGTGCCCGCCGTGCACGCCGCAGCAGGCAGCGGAGCTCGCGCGCGCCGCCCTGCGCGACACGCTCGCCGCCGCGCTGGCCGCGACGGGCGCCGGGCGGCGTGTGGTGGTGCTCGAGGGCAGGCCCGGCCCGTGGCTGCCGGAAGGCCTCGAGGTCATCCCCCAGCACGGCGACGGCCTCGCCGAGCGGCTCGGTGCGGCGTTCGCCGACGTCGGCGAGCCCGCGTTCCTGGTCGGCATGGACACGCCGCAGGTCACGCCCGCACAGCTCGACGCCGGTCTCGCCGCGTTGACGGACCACGACTCGGCCATCGGCACCACGCCCGACGGCGGCTACTGGGGCATCGGCCTGCGCGATCCCGACCCGCGCGTGTTCGAGCACGTCCCGATGAGCACCGACCACACCGGTGCGTTCCAGCTCGCCCGCCTGACCGAGCTCGGGCTGAACCCCGCGATCCTCCCACCCTTGACCGACGTCGATACCTTCCACGACGCGCTCCAGGTCGCCGCCGAGGCGCCCTCGACGCGCTTCGCCGCCGCCGTCGCGGCGCTGCAGGCGGTGGCCGCGTGACCGCCCTCGAACGTCGCTTCACCGTGCAGACCGTCCCGGTCGAGCGGCGAGCGCCGCTGCCCGCCGACGCGCTCTACGGGCGCCTGCTGGCCTCCGCCGCCCAGCACCTGGCCGGCACCGGCCCGGCGCCGGGCGGGCGCATCCGGCTCTCCGACGGGCGCCTGGAGCCGTTCCCGGTCGACCGCTGGCTCGCCCCCGCCGACGCGGTTGACACGGCGATCCTCACCGACGTCAAGGGGCCGGTGCTGGACCTCGGCTGCGGGCCGGGACGCCATCTGGCCGCGCTGCGCAAGCTCGGCAAGGAAGGCCTCGGCGTCGACCTCTCCGAGACCGCGGTGGCGCTGGCCCGCGACCGCGGCGCGCTGGTCATCAACGGCTCGCTGTGGGAGGACGTGCCCGGCGCCGGGACCTGGCGGACGATCCTGCTGCTGGACGGCAACATCGGCATCGGCGGGGCGCCGGTGACGCTGCTCAAGCGCGCCGGGGAGCTGCTGGACCCCGCGGGCGAGATCGTGGTCGAGACCGACCCGCCGGGTGCTCGCACCAAGCGCGTGCGGGTGCGCATCGAGGCGCCGGGGATGGTCTCGGAGTGGTTCCGCTGGGCGCGCGTCGGGGCCGATGACGCGGCCGCCATCGCCAAGCGCGCCGGCTTCGTCGTGGCCGCCATGCGGCAGCTGTCCGGCCGCACCTTTGTAACGCTCAGACGCCGCTGAAGACAGGACTCCCGTGGTCAGACTCTTCCCCCGCCGGCCTCCGCCCGGCCCGTTCCAGCCTGGGTTCTTCCGCTCGCCGATCCGTGGCCCGTGGCTGACGGCCGCGCTGGGCTCGATCCTGCTCATCCTGGTCGCGGTCGTCGCCGTCACCGGCTTTCTCTCGCACATCGCGTACATGCCGGACCTCGGCCACAACGCGATCGTCCCCAAGAACCGCGACTTCCCGTTCACGTTCGACTGGCCGACGAAGCCGAGCTGGCTCTACGCGCTCAACCAGTCGCTGCACACCAACGTCGGGCTGGTCGTGATCCCGTTCCTGCTGGCCAAGCTGTGGTCGGTGATCCCGCG
Organism: uncultured Solirubrobacteraceae bacterium; assembly: GCA_963798325.1. Taxonomy (GTDB): domain Bacteria; phylum Actinomycetota; class Thermoleophilia; order Solirubrobacterales; family Solirubrobacteraceae; genus Solirubrobacter. Next base: position 16,098 of record CAWCSS010000001.1, on the reverse strand, counting down.
GCTGTTCGCATGGCCGCCGGTCACCAGCCCGGCGCAGGGGATCGAGCGGCTCTCGATCGCGCTGCTCGTCGCCTCGAGCGTCTTCCAGCTCGCCACGGGCGTGGCCAACGCGCAGTACTGGTACCCGTTCAAGTTCAACTTCGTGGTCGCCCACTACTACGGCGCGATCATCTTCGTGAGCGCGCTGGCGATCCACGTGATCGCCAAGACGCCGATCATCCTGCGCGCCTATCGCGAGCGCGGCTGGCTGAAGCCGCTGCGCGACGACCTCGCGCACACCGAGCCGGAGCCGCAGGACGGCGAGCTCGTCTCCACCAACCCGGCCGAGGCGACGATCTCGCGCCGCGGGCTGATCGCGTTCGCCGGGGCGGGCGCGGTGACCTTGCTGGCGGCCAACGCCGGGCAGTCGATCGGCGGGCCGTTTCGCTCGCTCGCGTTCCTGGCGCCGCGCCGGATCGGGGACTTCCCGGTCAACAAGACCGCGAAGTCGGCCGGGATCACACCCGAGATGGTCGATTCGGGCTATCAACTCGTGCTGCGCGCCGGCGACAAGGTGACCTCGTTCTCGCGTGAGGACCTGTTGGCGCTGCCGCAGCACACGGCCCGTCTGCCGATCGCCTGCGTGGAGGGCTGGACGACGACCCAGGAGTGGACGGGAGTGCCGCTCGCGGAGCTCGCTCGGCGGGCGGGTGCGCCGGGCGCCTCCGAAGTGCTCGTCGAGTCGCTGCAGGAGGCCGGGGTGCTGCGCCGCGCCGCGTTGTCGAAGGATCAGATCGCCGCCGGCGACTCGCTGCTCGCGCTGCAGGTCAACGGCAAGGACCTCCCGCTCGACCACGGCTATCCCGCCCGCATCATCGTTCCCGCGCTCCCCGGCGTCCACAACACCAAATGGGTCGGTCAGATGACCTTCACGGCATGATCAAACGCTACGGAGCCTCCCCCGCGCACCTGCTCGCGCACCTGATCTTCCTGCCGATCGCGGCCTGGGCGATCCTCACCGTGCTCGACTTCCGCGCCGCCTCGAACGTCGTGCTGTGGCTGATCGCGGCCGTGATCCTGCACGACCTGGTCCTGCTGCCGCTGTATTCGGGCATCGACTACGTGGCGCGCGGCGCGTTCCGCGGCGCGATCAACTACGTCCGCGTCCCCGCCGGGCTCTCGCTGCTGATGCTGCTGGTGTTCTGGTCGACGATCCGCGGCAAGGGCGCGGGCACGTTCAACCGCGTCAGCGGGCTGGAGTGGGACGGCTACGCGCTGCGCTGGATGCTGGCCACGGCCGCGCTGTTCGCGGTCTCGGGCGTGCTCTATCTGCTGCGGAGGCGCAGGACCTGAGCGTCGGTCGCTCCCAGCACCCACACCGAGTCCTCGTCCACGGTCACGCGCCGCGCGTTGCGGATCGACGGGAACGTGTCGCGCAGCACCGGCCGGATCCCGGCCGCGTAGTTGACCAGCTGGTTTCTCCCGTTGAGCGTGATCCACAGGCCCCAGCGCTCCTTGTCGTACGCGATCGCGTACGGTCCGCCGCCCAGATGAACGCGACGGAGCAACTCGAGCGGCGTCTGGTGGAAGACGAGCAGCGACTCACCGAGCGCGTCGACGACGTAGAAGACGTCCACGTCGTCGCTCGCGAGCTGGGTCGGCCCGATCCCCGCCGGCACACGCCCCAGGCGCATGAGCGTCTTCGCGTCATAGACGTCGACCACCCGCGCGCGCCCGCAGAGCACGGCGAAGCGCGCGCCGCGGCTGAGCACGGCGACGTCGACCGGCTCGCGGCACGTCGTCGCCGAGCGCCCGTGGAAGGAGATCCGGTCGTGCACGCGGTCGAGCGTCGGCGTCGATTCGAGGCCGACGGTCGGCGGGTCGCCCCGCTCCCCGGCGGGCTTGACGGTCAGCGCCGGCGAGGCGGGCGGGCCGGCCGGCGCGGGGAGATCGGCCGGTGACTCCGACCGCACACCCAGCCGCGAGCACGAGCAGGAGTAGGAGAAGTCGCCGCACCGCTGCTCATTATGGTGGCCGTCGCGCCACCGTCGCCGTCGGATTGTGGCGCGACGGCCACGGCACGCAGCTCGGCGTCCCCCACCCGCCGTTCATCGGCGCCTATGGGCCGCGCGCGACATGGTGGCTGATTCCGACGATCCCGGCGTTCATCGGCGCGGTGGCCCTGGTCAAGCCCGTGCTGCGTCTGCGCGGCGTGCGCCTGGCGCTCTCGCTGTTCGTCGGCACGCTGATCCTGCGGGTGCTGCTCGGCGCCGTGCGCCAGGGCACGTTCGGGTGGCACGACATGTTCGACGTCCTCCCGCGCGGTGAGGGCAAGAACGAGTACCTGCCGAGCCTGGCCGCGTTCGACTACGGCGGGCGGTTCTTCCTCGATCGCTTCGCGGAGCTGGTCCCCGCGCTGCCGGTGCACTCCGCCGGGCACCCGCCGGGGCTGCTGCTGGTGATGCACTACGCGCACATCGACACCGCGAATCGGCTGGCGTGGTTCTGCATCCTGGTCGGCGCGCTCTCGGCGCCGCTTGACCTACGTGCTGGCGCGCAGCGTGCACGACGAGCGCGTGGCGCGGATCGCGGGCGTGCTCGCCGCGCTCTCGCCCGCGATGCTGCACTTCGGCGCCACCAGCGCCGATGCCATCTACCTCACGCTCGGCCTTCTGGCGGCGATCGGGCTGCTGCGCAAGCCGTGGCTGGGCGCCGTGATCCTCGCCCTCGTCACGCTGTTCGCCTGGTCGCTGCTCGCGGTCGCCGCGTGGGCGGCGATCCTCGTCCTGCTGCGCGACGGCTTCAGGCCCGCGCTGAAGCTCTCGATCGCGTGCGCGGTCGCGACGGTCGCCGTTCAGGGCGCCCTCGCGCTGGCCACCGGCTGGGACCCGATCGGCACGCTGCACGCGACGCAGCAAGGTCTACGAGCTCGGCATCGCCTCCCGGCGCCCGTACAGCTTCTGGCTGTTCGGCTCGCCGACCGCGTTCCTGCTGATCCTCGGCGCCCCGATCGCCTGGCTGGCGGCCAAGCGCCTCCCGCACCCCGAGGCGACCGCGATCTTCGCCGTGCTCGCCGTGGCCGCCATCGCCGGCTTCACCAAGGCCGAGACCGAGCGCATCTGGCTCTTCCTCGTGCCCTTCGTGTGCATCGCGGCGGCGCCCCTGGTCAGGCGCCCCACGGGGCTGGCGGCGCTGCTGGCCGTCCAGGCCGTGGTCTACGAAGTGGTCTTCGACACGCTCTGGTAGGGCTTCGGGCAGCGCCGGAAGAGCATCAGCGTGTCGCCGCGCAGCGTCCAGCGCTCGACGTACGCGTCGTCGAGCGCGTTGCCGGCGCCCTCGAACGGGCACCCCAGCTGCGCCGGACCGGTGAGCCCGGGCGCCATCAGCCGCCGCGGACCGGTGTGGCCGAAGCCCGTCCCCGGCGGCAGCAGCCGCGGCCCGACGAAGCTCAGCCGCCCGCGCACGATCGCGAACAGCAGCGGGATCTCGCGCGCGCCGATCCGCTCCAGCCCGCGGCCGAAGGCCCCGCCGGGCAGCTCAGGGAAGCGCGAGAGCACGACCGGCTTGCCGTGGCGGCCGAGGCGCACCCGCTGCTCGATCCAGCTCTCGCCCTCGAACAGCAACAGCAGCAGGACGAGCAGGAACAGCGGCGCCAGCGCGACCAACATCGCCAGCGCGAGCACGATGTCCAGCAGGCGCTTGCCGAGCAACGCAACCCGGGCATGCGGACGCGCGAGCCGCGCCGCGGCCTGCTCGACGTCCGGTGACCGATCCTGTTTGCGTTCCATCGCCTGCAACGAACTCCGGCCTCCCTCGAAAGAGATCTCTCGGCACGATTCCAGAAGTCCTGGTCCGTGGGAAGGGATCACCGACATATGTTCGTGCGGGCGGAGATCAGTCGATCGCGTGCAACGCTTCGGGGCAGGAGAGCCGGTCGCGGACCCGTTCGACGCTCAGGACAGGGTGCGCTGGACCATCACGGAGGTCGCCTTGACCGCCGCCGTGGCGGGCACGCCGGGCGCCAGCCCGAGCTCCTCGACCGAGTCGCGGGTGACCGCGGCGACGACCAGGAACGGCCCCGCCTCGATCTCCACCAGCGCCATCACGCCGTCGACCTCGACCGAGCGCACGATCCCCGCGAAGCGGTTGCGGGCGCTGAGCGAGGTGCCGGTGGTGTGCCGCTTGGGCTGCGCCGAGAGCCGCTCGATCTCGTCGGCGGGCACGAGCCGCCGGTTGCGCGCGTCGCGGGTGGTCCGCAGCTTGCCGGCGCGATCCCAGCGGCGCAGCGTGTCGGTCGACACGCCGAGGGCCTTGGCCGCCTCGCCGAGGGTCAGGTCGGCCATGTCGGGAGCAATCCCTCCACCCGGCGGCGGTCCTCGCCGTCGAGCTCGACCTTCCAGATCGGCGCCTCGGCCTTGACGCGGTCGATCAGCGCGCGGGCGCCGGCGAACGCCTCGCCGCGGTGCGGCGCGGACGCCGCCACCAGCACCGACGGCTCGCTCAGCGGCACGCGGCCGACGCGGTGCAGCACCGCCGCCCTGCAGAGCCCGTGGCGCGCGGTCTCCTCGTCGATGATCGCCTGGATCTTCGGTTCGGCCATCTCGGCGTAGGCCTCGTAGTCGAGCGCCTCGACGTCGCGGGTCACGCCCTCGAAGAGCACGACCGCGCCGGCGCGCGGGTCGCGGACCGCCGCAAGCACCACACCGGCGTCGAGCGGCTCGGCGACCACGATCCCCGCCCCGCCGCTCACCGGCGGGATCAGCGCGATCTCATGGGTGGGCAGCACGCGCGCGTCGGCGGCCGCGTACTCGCGGTCGAGCGCGACGATGCACTGCCCGGGCTCCAGGCCCATCGCCCGCAGCACGTCCACCGCGCGCGCGTCATCGGGCACCTCGAGCTCCACGCGGTCGGCACCCTGGCGCTCGCGCAGGCCGGCGAACAGCCGAACAGAGATCTTCACACGGGAGATCCTACGAGCAGGAGCGCCTCCAACTGCTCGGCCGGCAGCGGCCGCGACAGGTGGTAGCCCTGCACGTAGTCACACGAGAGCGCGGTCACGCCCTCCAGCTGCTCCTCGGTCTCGACGCCCTCGGCCACCGTGTCGAGGCCGAGCGCGTGCGCCATGCCGGCGATCGCGGCCAGGATCGGCTCGTCGGCGATGAACGAGCGGTCGATCTTGAGCACGTCGATCGGGTAGCGGCGCAGGTAGGAGAGCGACGAATAGCCGGTCCCGAAGTCGTCGAGCACGAGCCGGGCGCCCTCGGCCCGCAGCGCGCGCAGGGTGTCGATCGAGGAGTCCTCGAGCAGCAGGCCCTCGGTCAGCTCCAGCCACAGGGCCTCGGCGGGCAGTGCGGTCTCGACCAGCGTCTGGGCGACCGTCTTGGCGATCCCGGGCTCGGTCACCTGGCGCGCGGAGAGGTTCACGCTCAGGCTCAGCGCCGGAGCGAACGTGCGCCAGCGGGCGACGGTGCGGCAGGCGGTGCGCAGGATCCAGGCGCCGAGCTCGACGATCAGCCCGCACTCCTCGGCGATCGGGATGAACTCCGACGGCGGGATCGGCCCGAGCTCGGGATGGTCCCAGCGCACCAGCGCCTCCACACCGGCGATGCCGCCGATCGCCCGGTGGATCGGCTGATAGGCCACCCACAGCTGCTCCTCCTCCAGCGCACGGCGCAGGTCGTCCTCCATCCGCGCCCGTGCGGCGACCCGGGCGCGGAGCTTGGGGTCGTGCAGCTCCAGCCGGCCACGGCCGCGCTCCTTGGCGCGGTACATCGCGGCCTCGGCGTCGGCGATCAACGTGCTGGCCTGCGTGCCGGCGCCGCCGACGGCCACGCCGACGCTCGCGCTCACCCGCCGGCGCACCCCGTCGAGCTCGAACGGCGCCAGGAAGGCGCCGAGCACGCGAGCGGCGATCCGGGCCGCGTGGGCCTCGTCGGCGATCCCTTCACAGAGGATCGCGAAGCCGCCGCCGTAGCGGGCCACCGTGTCCCCCGGGCGCAGCACGTCTTCCAGGCGCGGGCCGGCGGCGCGCAGGATCGCGTCGCCGGTCTGATGGCCGAGCGCCTCGTTGAGCACCTTGAGGCGGTCGAGGTCGACGCACAGCAGCGCGACGCGCCAGGCGCCGCGATGCAGGCGGGCGAGGGCGCCGGCCGTGCGGTCCTCGAACAGGACGCGGTTCGGGAGACCGGTCAGCGGATCACGGTGCAGGCCGAGCTGGGCGCTGCCGAGGACGTGGCCGAGCGCGCTGAGGAAGTCGGTCTCGGCGTCCGTGAGCTCGCGCTCGGCGGACAGGCGCAGGTCGTCGTCGACGTGCACGTGGGCGTCCAGCACCTCGGCGGCGGAGGTGCGGGCGATCTCGGTCAGCTCGGGCAGCGGCGTGCGGGCGAACGCGAGGGTGCCCAGTTGTGCGACCGCCGCGATCATCCGATTTGCCACCCTTCGGGTGTCGGCAGCGCTCTCCAATACCATGAACGCCTTGGATGGAACGCTGACACACCTCGATGCCGCCGGGAACGCGCGCATGGTCGACGTCTCGGAGAAGAGCGAGACCTCGCGCTGGGCTCGGGCGCGTGCCGTCGTGCGCATGTCGCCCGAGGCCGCGGCCCGCGTGGCGGCCGGTGACGCGCCCAAGGGCGATGTCGCCACCGTGGCCCGGATCGCCGCCATCCAGGCGGCCAAGCGCACCGACGAGCTGATCCCGCTGGCACACTCGCTGCCGCTCACGCACGTCGAGCCGACCGTGACCGTCGATGCCGAGGGCGGCACCGTGACGCTCGTGTGCGAGGCCCGCGTGGCCGCCCGCACCGGCGTCGAGATGGAGGCCATGATGGCCTGCAGCATCGGCGCGCTGGCGGTCTATGACATGGTCAAGGGCATCGAGCCGGGGGTCGTGATCGAGCGCATCGAGCTGCTCGACAAGACCGGCGGAAAGTCAGATTTCCACCGATGAAGGCAGGCGATCCCCTCCGCCCCACCCCGCCCCAGCTCGTCGACGGACATGGGCGCGCGATCGGCGACGTCCGCATCTCGGTCACCGACCGCTGCAACTTCCGCTGCCAGTACTGCATGCCCGCCGAGGGCCTGCCGTGGCTGCAGCGCGACGAGATCCTCACCTACGAGGAGATCGAGCGGGTCGTGTCGCTGCTGGCCTCGATGGGCGTGCACGACGTGCGGCTCACCGGCGGCGAGCCGCTCGCGCGGCGCGAGCTCTGGCGGCTGGTGGAGATGCTCTCCCCGAACCCGGACATCCACGACCTCTCGCTGACGACCAACGGCTATCTGCTGGAGCGCCAGGTCGAGAAGCTGGTCGCGGCCGGGCTGAAGCGGATCAACGTCTCGCTGGACGCGCTGGCGCCGGACCGCTTCTTCCAGCTCACGCGCCGCAACTCGCTCAAGCAGGTGCTCGCCGGGCTGGCCGCCGCCGAGCGCCATCCCGAGCTGCGCCCGATCAAGGTCAACGTCGTCGCGCTCAAGGACTTCACCGAGGACGAGGTGGTGCGCTTCGCGGAGTTCGCGCGCAAGCACCCCTACGAGGTGCGCTTCATCGAGTTCATGCCGCTGGACGGCGACCGCTCGTGGTCGCGCGACCGCGTGCTGCCCAACGAGGAGGTGCGCCGGCTCATCCACGCCGCGTATCCGCTCAAGGACATGGGGCGCGAGCGCCACGGCACCTCGCGGCGCTGGGAGTTCGCCGACGGCGAGGGCTCGATCGGCTTCATCTCGCCGGTCACCGAGCCGTTCTGCGGCGACTGCAACCGCATCCGCGTGACCGCCGAGGGCAAGCTGCGCACCTGCCTGTTCTCGATGACCGAGACCGACCTGCGCGCGCCGCTGCGCTCCGGCGCGTCCGACGCCGAGCTCGAGCAGCTCATCCGCGACGCCGTCTGGGAGAAGGAGCTCAAGCACCACGTCAACGACGAGGGCTTCGTGCCGCCCGCCCGGTCGATGTCGCAGATCGGCGGATGAAGGACTTCGAGGAGGCGCTCGCGCTCATCCTCGAGGGCATCGAGCCGCTCGAGCGTGAGACCGTCGCGCTTCCCGACGCCCAGCGGCGCGTGATCGCCGCCGAGGCGCACGCCGTGATCGACCTGCCGCCGTTCGACCGCACGGCGATGGACGGGTTCGCGGTGCGCTCGCAGGACGTGCACGACGGCGCGGTGCTGCAGGTCATCGGCGATCTCGCGGCGGGGGGCTCCACGTTGACGGTCTCCCCGGGCACGGCCGCACGGATCTCGACCGGCGCGGCGATCCCCGAAGGCGCGGATTCGGTCCTGCGCGTCGAGGACGCGGAGGTCTCGGGCGACTCCGTGACCGCGCGCGCGTCGGTGCGCCCCGGGCTGCACATCCGCCGCCGCGGCGAGGACGTGCACGCCGGCGACGTGCTCGCCCGCCCCGGCGACGTGCTGACCGTGCCGCGGCTGTCCGCGCTGGCCAGCGCCGGGATCGCGTCCGTCGACGTGCCCCGGGTGCCGCGGGTCTCGCTGCTGGTCACCGGCAACGAGCTGCTGGCGCCGGGCGCGCCGCCCGAGCCGGGCAAGATCTATGAGTCCAACTCGCTCGTGGTCACCTCGCTGGTGACCGCGGCGGGCGGCGTGGTCGAGCAGCACCCGCCGGTCCCGGATGACTTCGAGGCGACGCGCAAAGCGATCGAGTGGGGCCTGGACGCCGACATCCTGATCGTCTCCGGCGGCGTCTCGGTCGGCCCGCACGACCACGTGAAGCCCGCCTTCGAGGCCTGCGGCGTGGACGAGGTCTTCTGGCGGGTGCGCATCAAGCCCGGCAAGCCGCTGTGGTTCGGGCGCCGCGGCCGCACGCTGGTCTTCGGGCTGCCCGGGAACCCATTGAGCGCGATCGTCGGCACGTCGATCTTCGTCCTTCCCGCGCTGCGGCGCCTGCGCGGCGAGGCGATCCCCGGGCCGCGCTTCGAGCGCGGACGGCTGGGCGAGCCCGCCGGCCCGTCGGACAACCGCACGACGTTCCTGATCTCCAAGCTCGTCCCGGACGCCGACGGCGTGCTCGTCGCCTGGCCGACGGAACGCCAGGGCTCGCACATGACGGGCGCGCTGGGCGAGAGCGACGGCTTCGTCATCGCCCCCCACGGCTCCGGTGCGCTGCCGGCGGGTGCAGAGGTGGACCTCCTGCGCCTGTAGGCGTCCGTCCGCGAAGGCGCGACTACTCGGTCTCTGAGAACTCCGCCAGCTTGAAGCCGTTGCCGTTGAGCACCGCGGTGAACGCGGCGATCAGCTGCGCGGCCTGCTCGTCGTCGATGTGGTTGCTCCAGTACTCCTGGACGGCCTGCAGGTGCGCGGGGTTGGCGCGCTCCATCGCCTCGGTGCCCTTGGCGGTGATGCGGGCGTAGGTGGCGCGCCGATCCTCCTTGGGGATCTCGCGCTCGACCAGCCCGGCGTCCTCCATCCGCGCCACCAGGCGGGTGACGCCGCCGCGGCTGAGCGTCAGCTGGTCGGCCAGTTCGCTCATGCGCTTCGGGCAGTCATGGATGCACGCGAGCACTTCGAACCAGGCGGGTGTGAGGCCGGTCTCGCGTTCCATGCGCGAGCCGACGCGCTCGACGAGGCGTGCGTTGACCTGGAGCAGGCCGTAGAAGGCGAGCCATCGGGGGTCGTCCTTGCCCATGAGGGAGAAGTGTAGAGGCAACAGTTGACAAGTCAACTCTGGCGCGCTTTCCTGTACAACGGTTGCTGTGTCAACGCTTGTGGAGGAAATTGTGCCCCGGTCACGTCTTGCTCGTCTTGGTGATTTCTCGTTCCGTCGCCGCCGCCTGGTCCTCGGCGCCTGGGTCGGCGCGCTGGTCGCCGCGATCGCGCTCTCGGCCGCCTTCGGCGGTGCGTTCAGCGCGGACTACAACACGCCCGGCTCGGAGTCCAAGCGGGCGGCGGATGCACTCTCGGAGCGCTTCCCGGCGACCTCGCCGGACACGATCGACGTCGTGTGGAGAACCTCGCAGGGGACGCCGGCGGCGTTCCTGCGCGAGGCGGGCACGCTGCCCGGCCTGGCGCCCGCCGGGAAGCCGCAGGTCTCCCCGGACGGCGCGGTGGCCGTCGCCCGGCTGCCGCTGACCACGCTGCCCGATGACGTGCCCCGCGAGACCGGCAAACGGCTGCTGGCGCTGGGCAGCGCCGCGCACGTCGAGCTCGGCGGCGGCGTCATCCAGCAGGCCGAGCAGGGGCCGATCTCCTCGGAGGCGGTCGGTCTGACGATCGCGGCCATCGTGCTGTTGGTCGCGCTCGGGACCGTCGTCGCCGCGGGCCTGCCGCTGCTGCTGGCACTGTTCGGGCTCGGGATCGCGTCGGCGCTGATCACGCTGCTGGCCGCGGTCCTCCCCACGCCCGACTGGGCCTCGACCGTGGCGGCGATGCTCGGGATCGGCGTCGGCATCGACTACGCGCTGCTGATCCTCACCCGCTATCGCGCGGCGGGCGGTGGGCGCGAGGCGATCCAGGAGGCCGTCGGCACCGCCGGGCGCTCGGTCCTGATCGCCGGCCTGACCGTCGTGATCTCGTTGCTCGGCCTGTTCGCCATGGGCCTGACGTACCTCTACGGCGTCGCCCTGGCGGCGATCATCGCCGTGCTCGTCGTGATGGCGGGTGCGATCACGCTGTTGCCCGCGCTGCTGGGCTTCGCCGGCGATCGGATCGAGCGTCTGCGTGTGCCGCTCCCGCGCGCGAACCGCCACTTCGCCGCCCGCTGGAGCCGCGCCGTGCAGCGCCGCCCGTGGACCGCCGCGATCGCCGGCGTCGTCGTGCTGCTCGTGCTCGCCTCCCCGGTCACCGGGCTGCGGCTGGGCTTCCCGGACGCCGGCAACGACCGCGCTTCGACCACCACCCGCGCCGCCTACGACCTCGTGACCCAGCACTTCGGCGCCGGCGCCAACGGCCCGTTCGTCGTCGTCGTCCCGGCCGCGAGCGCCGCGGACGTCGCGGCCACGCTGAAGTCGGACGCGGGCATCGCGAACGTCACCGCTCCCCAGCTCAACCCCGCCGGCGACACGGCGCTGATCCTCGCCTCCCCGACCACCACCCCGCAGGACACCGCCACCGAGGACTTGCTCAGCCGGCTGCGCGACGGCCGGCTCGGCCCGGACGCGCTGATCGGCGGGCGCACCGCCCAGGCGGTCGACCAGGCCCAGGCCACCGCCGCCCGGCTGCCGCTGTTCATCGGCGGCGTCGTCGCGCTCTCGCTGATCCTGCTGCTGGTCGCCTTCCGCTCGGTCACCGTGGCGATCAAGGCGGCGATCCTGAACCTGTTCAGCGTCGCCGCGGCCTACGGCGTCGTCTCGCTGCTCGCCCAGGGCGGCTGGGCCGGCCAGCTGATCGGCATCGACACCCCGACGCCGGTCCCGCCGTTCATCCCCGTGATCATGTTCGCGACGTTGTTCGGGCTCTCGATGGACTACGAGGTCTTCCTGCTCTCGCGCGTCCGCGAGGCGTGGCTGGGCGGCCGTTCGACGTCCAGTGCGGTGACCGAGGGCCTGACGCGCACGGCGGGCGTGATCAGCGCCGCCGCGGCGATCATGATCGCGGTCTTCGGCGCGCTCGCGCTGAGCCCGGAGGTCTTCCTCAAGCTGATCGGCCTGGGCCTGGCCACCGCAGTGCTCGTGGACGCCACGATCGTCCGGCTCGTGCTCGTCCCGGCGGTCATGCAACTGCTCGGCGACCGCAACTGGTGGATGCCGCGCTGGCTGGACCGGATCGTCCCCCATACCGAACTCGAGGCGCCCGCACTGTCGCGCGCTTGACAGTTCTCGTGTAACCGCTGAGCACGACGCGCGGGGTTGGGAGGAGGAGTCTTTCTAGACCGTGACGACCGCCACCCTGGACCCCGCGCTCACCCCCCGCCAGCGCATCGATCGAGCCAACCTCGTCGCCCTCCTCCAGGAGCAGGTGGCGCGCATCTCCGTCCTTCGTGGCCAGCTCGCCGCGGGCGAGCCCGTCCGCGGCGACCTCGCCACCGAGCTGCACGAGCTCGAGCTCCTCCAGGACCGGCTCGACGAACCTAAAGGGGCCAGGCCCCTTTAGGTAAATGCCCGCTAAAGGGTCGGACCCTTTAGGTTGAGGTGATGCAGTGGCCGATCCTGGCGGGGGTGCCTGAGGAGGACGCGAGGCGGGTGCTGTCGATCGCCCGCCGGCGGACCTTCGATCGCCGCGAGGTGGTCTTCCATCACGGCGACCCGGCCGACTCGCTGCATCTCGTCTACACCGGGCGCTTCGCGGTGCGGTGAACCCGCGGAGGATGATCGCGTCCGGCGCGGCGATGCTGAAGTCGCGCGCGTGGACCCAGATGATGGCGGATTCGCTGGGACGTAATCTCATAGCCTGTTGCGAGCAGGAAGCATCCAGCCGCGGCGCCGCGCTGTTGGCACTCGAACGCATCGGTGCTATCGCAAACCTGCGCGAAAGGCCGGCCCGCATGGCCGAAAGCTATCAGCCAGTGGCGAGCCACGAGGCCGTGTACGACCGGATGCTCGGCGATCAGGAAGCGCTCTTCGCGAAATTATGGGAATAGACCCGCACGTGACCCGGCAGTTGGCCGCCCGAGTCAAACTGCTGTTGATGGACGTCGATGAAGTGCTAACCGACGGAAAGCTGTACAACGTCCCCGCTCCCGATGGGAAAATCTTCGAAACAAAAGCCTTCGACTCCCAGGATGGGATCGGACTGCAGTGGCTGGCGATGAAAGGCATCCGAACCGGCCTGATCAGCGGACGGGACTCGCCCGCCACGGTCGAACGCGCGCGCCAGACCAAGTTCGCCTACGTGTACCAGGGGCATCTCGAAAAGATTCCGGTCCTCGAAGAGATCCTCGCGCACTCCGGCCTCGCGAAAGAGGACGTAGCCTACATCGGCGACGATTTCACCGACGTAGTCTGTATGCGGCGCGTCGGTTTTCCCATCGCGACAGCAAATGCGCGCCCGGAGGTGAAGGCGTGCGCACAGTACGTTACCGAAGCCCCGGGTGGACATGGCGCCGTTCGCGAAGTGGTCGAACTGCTGCTCAAAGCGCAAGGCTATTGGGAGCAAATTCTCCGAAAGTACGAAATTGGCTGATCCGGCGACGCTCAGTTGACTTATCATCGGGTCATCATGAGCGCCGTCTCTTCCCGCCGCACGTTCCTGCTTGCCGGCGCGGCTTCGCCGGTCTGCGCACAACAACAACAAAAGTCAGCTCCGCCTGCTCAAACGCGCCGTTACCGCACGCTTGGCACCACCGGATTGAAAGTCAGCGAACTCGGGTTTGGCTCCGAAGCGGTATCGGATGTTACGGTGTTGAACGAGCACTGACGCCGGGATCAACTTCTTCGATACCGCCCACAGTTATCAGGGCGGCAACGCCGAACTTGCTCCGGCGCCGCACTTCGCGGTAAACGCAACCGCGTGATCCTCAGTTCCCGGTGCGTACACCGGCGATGCCGTCAGATCAGACTCGACCTCAATGCTAGTCTCAAGGCGCTGGGGACGGACCACGTCGATATCTGGTATCTGAGCCAGAAGGACTCACCGGCCCAAATCTCGACCGAGTTGCTCGAGGCTCAGCGGGAGCGCAGAAGGCCGGAAAGATTCGCTTCCGCGCCGTGAGCAGCCACCGTATCGCCGCCGTCGCGGACCTGATCATCGAGCAGAAGATCGACGTCGCCCAGTCCCTAGTTTCGCTGTCGGCACGACTCGCGATCCTTTCAATATGACGACTGTGGGCCTCGAACCCACGCTCGACCGCTCAAAGCGGCAGGGATCGGGGTAGTCGCGATGAAAGTGATGGCGGGAGGCTACCGGAGATCAAGGTCAACGAAAAGAACCGCGACATTCACTCGCGTCCGGGTGCCCGCATCGCGGCGATCCGGTGGGCGCTCCGCGACGATCGCGTTCAAACCACGAGCGTCCGGATGACCGACATCGACCAACTCGACGAGAACCTGCGGTGCATGTCGGACAAATCTCGGAGTCGGATGCGCACTTATTGGCGTCCTACAACGATGCGATTCGGCCGGTGCTATGCAGGATGTGCGGCGCCTGGATGGACGCTGTCCGAACGGTACTCCGGTGTCGGATGTCGTGCGCTCGATTATGTATGCCGAAGGTTACGGTGAGTTCGGCCTCGGCCTCGCGACGTTCGAAAGCAGCGAAGCGAATCGCCGGTGCGCTGAATGCCCCGGATGTACAGTCGGTTGCCCGAACGGCGTCGACGTGCCGGAGCGAATCAAGCGCGCCCGCAAGCTGTTCTGGAAGCGAGGGACGGCTCGCAACGATCCGTCCCTCGCGTTCGTTTACTTCACCAATATGGTCGCGCCGATTGTGGCCGGGGCAAACGTTTGCCCGTTCCCCGCCTCTCCGTCGTTGCCCACGGAACAAATTCGTAAGCGCCGACCCCCGCCTGCTCCGGAACTCGGAAATTGATCTGGACAATTCCGCACGCCATGCCGGGAGCGCTGCCCGCATAGAGTGCCGGCGCAAACTGGGCGGGACGGCCTGGTACCGGGGCGTCTGCGATCAGCACTCCCAACCCGGGTGCGAGATTCACCGGGTTCGCGGGATTGGGTCGCCTGTGACGCACGCAGCTCGATCAATCCGAACCCCGTGCCCCACACGGAAACCACTGAGCCTTTGGCCGCCGGATTCGAGGGGCCGTTCGCCGTTCCGTCTTCATTCACCGCCGCCGCTTGTGACGACTGGCCCGGGTGAAGCCGGAAGATCCCCTGGATCGCATTGGGCATGACCGTCGCCGGAACGGGCCCGATCGTCGCACCGTTATAGACGACGCTGATTTCCGTCTGACTGTGCCCGTTCAGTTCCACCGGCGCAACAGCGTTGATCTGTCGCGCCTGCGCGTACAACACTGGCGCAGGCTGACCGTCGAAGAGCACCTGAACACCCGCTATCTGGTTCGGGATTCGCCCCTGGGCATCCGGTTGGGATGCCACGCCGGTCTCGGGTCCAATACCGAAACCGGTGAGTGAAATGAGTTCCCCCGGTACGACGGCGGACCCACCCGAAAGAGTTGCCGCATCCAGAATGCCTGTAGACAAACAGGCCTGCGCAACGACGCCCCGGCCGCCGAACCGGATCTGGTGAATGGCGCTGTCCGCGGCAAGAAGCACAGTGCCGCCATCGGTCAACGAGAGCGCTGACGTGAATCCGACATTCTTGCCGGCGTATGTCGCGTCGAGCAGTGCGCCGTGAGAATCCAACCGGGCCACAAACGCGTTGGGGTGCGGCTGAAAAACGTCCTTGTTGGCGCCCTGAAAACAAACTTGCGGAGCGGTGGGAGTGACCGGGAAGCCCGCGCCCGTCAGTCCCGTGATGTAGGTGTCTCCGGAAGGCGTGAGCGACAAGCCCGTGACGCCGACTTGCAGCGCATTCACCGCGAACTGCGTAACACCTGTGTTGGGAACCGCCGTATTTGCGCTCATGACGTACGTGCCCCAATGGAGCGCGTTGCCGGTTGAACTGAGTTTGGCGACGAATCCGGCGGGCGCGGCATTGTTCCACATCGGAACGGACGGAGATGGCTGCAAACTTCCCGCAGTGGTGGGGAAATCGAACGAAGTGGTTCGTCCGGCGACGTAGACGTTTCCGGCTGAGTCGAGTTGCACCGCAGCCGGAGCGTCTGTCCCGCTGCCCCCGAGGTAGGTCGAGAACATCACCTTGCCGGCTGGATCGAGTTTCGTCACAAAGACGTCCTGCTCGCCTGCAAGGCGGACCTGAAGCGCACCGTTGGAAACCGGGAAATCCGACGAATTTGTTTGTCCGGCAACTACCGCAGTGCCCGAATCGGCGAGCGCAGATTCCTGGTTCGTCCCCGCCAGCACAACGGTGTAGAGAAACGCGGTGCCGTCGGCGCTGACTTTGACGACATACGCGTGCCCGGTTCCCGAGATGCCCGTAACGAACGCATCACCTTGGCTGTCGAGGGCGATAGCCGATACAGTCTGGGCCGTGTCAGGCAGATAGGTCGCATACAGCACGCGGCTGCCGTCCGGGCTCAGTTTCGCCACAAACGCGTGAGAATTTGGGCCGGTGGCGTTCGCCGCTTTTGCGGTGGCCGGAAACGAACCGCCTGTGGATCCGGCCACGAACACATTTCCAGCGGCATCGGTCACCACCGCGG